>NZ_JBMDIH010000001.1:2500-5489467 GCF_051161885.1 Labrys methylaminiphilus subsp. lupini
CGCGCAGGCAGCAGCGATTTGGACTTTGGTGTCCGGTGAGTATTGATAATGAGAGCGATCAAGCGTCTTAAGGGCATTTGGTGGATGCCTTGGCACTGAGAGGCGATGAAGGACGTGGTACGCTGCGAAAAGCTTCGGGGAGCTGCGAACAAGCTTTGATCCGAAGATATCCGAATGGGGAAACCCACTTCCGACAATTATTATTTTGGGGTCGTGAGACTGGTGGAGCAATCTGCCGGTCCTGCGGTTCTGGATTAATAATTGTCAAATGGAGGTATTTAGTCCCTGAATACATAGGGGATTAAAAGCGAACCCGGGGAACTGAAACATCTAAGTACCCGGAGGAAAGGACATCAACCGAGACTCCGTTAGTAGTGGCGAGCGAACGCGGACCAGGCCAGTGCTCTTGATTGAGTCAGCAAAAGCAGATGGAAAGCTGCACATGAGTGGGTGATAGTCCCGTATGCGACGATGATATCGAGAGACTTGAGTAGGGCGGGGCACGTGAAACCCTGTCTGAACGTGGGGGGACCACCCTCCAAGCCTAAGTACTCCTCAGTGACCGATAGTGAACCAGTACCGTGAGGGAAAGGTGAAAAGATCCCCGACGAGGGGAGTGAAACAGATCCTGAAACCGGATGCCTACAAACAGGTGGAGCCTGCAATGGTGACACCGTACCTTTTGTATAATGGGCCAGCGACTTAGTGAGACGAGCAAGCTTAAGCCGGTAGGTGTAGGCGTAGCGAAAGCGAGTCTGAACAGGGCGTTCAGTTCGTCTTATTAGACCCGAAACCGATGTGATCTAGCCATGAGCAGGTTGAAGGTGGGGTAACACCCACTGGAGGACCGAACCGGTGTCTGTTGAAAAAGCCTCGGATGACTTGTGGCTAGGGGTGAAAGGCCAATCAAACTCGGAAATAGCTGGTTCTCCGCGAAAACTATTTAGGTAGTGCGTCGCATGAATACTCCAGGGGGTAGAGCACTGGATGGGCTAGGGGGTCTTACCGACCTACCAAACCTAACCAAACTCCGAATACCTGGAAGTAGTGTGCGGCAGACAGACGGCGGGTGCTAACGTCCGTCGTCGAGAGGGAAAAAACCCTGACCACCAGCTAAGGCCCCTAATTCGTGGCTAAGTGGTAAAGGATGTGAGGATCCCATAACAACCAGGAGGTTGGCTTAGAAGCAGCCATCCTTTAAAGAAAGCGTAACAGCTCACTGGTCTAAACAAGGGTCTTTGCGCCGAAAATGTAACGGGGCTCAAGCCACGAGCCGAAGCTGTGGGTGTGCATGCGAGAGTATGTACGCGGTAGCGGAGCGTTCCATAGGCCTGTGAAGGAGTACGCGTGAGCGGCTCTGGAGGTATTGGAAGTGCGAATGCTGGCATGAGTAACGACAAACAGTGTGAGAGACACTGTCGCCGAAAGTCCAAGGGTTCCTGCGTAAAGCTAATCTGCGCAGGGTTAGTCGGCCCCTAAGGCGAGGCTGAAAAGCGTAGTCGATGGGAACAAGGTGAATATTCCTTGACCAGTGGGTAGTGACGGATCTCTTCCGTGGTGTGTGCTTATTGGATTGTGCATGCCATCACGAGGTTCCAGGAAATAGCTCCCACATCAGACCGTACCCGAAACCGACACAGGTGGACTGGTAGAGTATACCAAGGCGCTTGAGAGAACTATGCTGAAGGAACTCGGCAATTTGCCTCCGTAACTTCGGGATAAGGAGGCCTCGTTCGTGGGCAACCATGGGCGAGGGGCACAAACTAGGGGGTGGCGACTGTTTAACAAAAACACAGGGCTCTGCTAAGCCGCAAGGCGACGTATAGGGTCTGACGCCTGCCCGGTGCCGGAAGGTTAAGAGGAGAGGTGCAAGCTTTGAATCGAAGCCCCGGTAAACGGCGGCCGTAACTATAACGGTCCTAAGGTAGCGAAATTCCTTGTCGGGTAAGTTCCGACCTGCACGAATGGCGTAACGATCTCCCCGCTGTCTCCAGCATAGACTCAGTGAAATTGAATTCCCCGTGAAGATGCGGGGTACCTGCGCTTAGACGGAAAGACCCCGTGCACCTTTACTATAACTTTACACTGGCATTCGTGCTTGCATGTGTAGGATAGGTGGTAGGCTATGAAGCATGGGCGCCAGCCCGTGTGGAGCCACCCTTGAAATACCACCCTTACGATCATGGATGTCTAACCGCGACCCGTCATCCGGGCCCGGGACAGTGTATGGTGGGTAGTTTGACTGGGGCGGTCGCCTCCCAAAGAGTAACGGAGGCGTGCGACGGTGGGCTCAGACCGGTCGGAAATCGGTCGTCGAGTGCAATGGCATAAGCCCGCCTGACTGCGAGACTGACAAGTCGAGCAGAGACGAAAGTCGGCCATAGTGATCCGGTGGTCCGTTGTGGAACGGCCATCGCTCAACGAATAAAAGGTACGCCGGGGATAACAGGCTGATGATTCCCAAGAGTCCATATCGACGGAATCGTTTGGCACCTCGATGTCGACTCATCACATCCTGGGGCTGGAGAAGGTCCCAAGGGTTCGGCTGTTCGCCGATTAAAGTGGTACGTGAGTTGGGTTCAAAACGTCGTGAGACAGTTTGGTCCCTATCTGGCGTGGGCGTAGGAGAATTGAGAGGATCTGTCCTTAGTACGAGAGGACCGGGATGGACGTACCTCTGGTGGACCTGTTGTGGCGCCAGCCGCAGTGCAGGGTAGCTATGTACGGTCGGGATAACCGCTGAAGGCATCTAAGCGGGAAACCCACCTCAAGATGAGTTCTCCCTCGAAAGCCGTGGTAGACCACCACGTTGATAGGCCGGGTGTGGAAGCGGAGCGATCCGTGCAGCTTACCGGTACTAATAGCTTGATCGGCTTGATCGCTCTCATTTATCAATACTCACTCGCGGTGAAAAATACCGACAGTGACCTGGAATATTCCATTCTTGCTTCAGATTTTGCTTCGCCGGCCTGGTGGCACTAGCGAGGAGCCTCAACCCGATCCCATCCCGAACTCGGCCGTTAAACTCCTCAGCGCCGATGGTACTATGTCTCAAGACCTGGGAGAGTAGGTCGTTGCCAGGCCTGCAAAGCAAAAATCTCGAATACCATGTAAATTACCTGCCGCGGGGTGGAGCAGCCCGGTAGCTCGTCAGGCTCATAACCTGAAGGCCGCAGGTTCAAATCCTGCCCCCGCAACCAAATCGCATATCAAAAACCCCGATCGAGATAATTACTCGGTCGGGGTTTTGCGTTTGAGTTATGCAATCAAGGCGGGAAATGCGATGTCCCAGGCTGCGCTCTGGATGTTCGAAGCGCTGCCTCGCCATTTTCTCCCTGCTTCGGTAGGTGAACGCAAACACGGGATGATGATGCCGGACTTGATACATGGCATTTCTGTCCAGTATCGACTGCTGCAAAGCTGAATTGGGGGTGCAATGAGTGTTGGCCTGATCGCCCTTCTCGACGACGTCGCGGCCCTGGCAAAAGTCGCCGCCGCCTCACTGGACGACATTGCCGGCCAGGCTGCCAAGGCAGGCGCCAAGGCGGCTGGCGTCGTCATCGACGATGCGGCTGTCACGCCGCGCTACGTCACAGGGTTTGCGGCAAAGCGCGAATTGCCCATCATTGGCAAGATCGCTGCCGGTTCGCTCAAGAACAAGCTTCTGATCCTGCTGCCGGTCTCGCTCGCGCTCAGCCTGCTTGCGCCCCAGGCGATTACGCCCTTGCTGATGATCGGCGGCGTCTATCTTTGCTACGAAGGCGTCGAGAAGATCTATGAACTCATCGTGCCGCATGCAGCCCATCAGCATGAAGCCGAACTCGGTTCGATCAACCCCAATGCGCAATCCTTCGAAGATCAGAAAGTCGCAAGCGCCATCAAAACCGACTTCATCCTGTCGGCGGAGATCATGGCCATCACACTCGGTTCCGTTCCCGATAGCGGATTCGTGACCCAGGCCGTCATCTTGGCCATTGTCGGCATAGGCATTACGGCTGCGGTCTATGGTGCGGTCGCTCTTATCGTCAAAGCCGATGATCTCGGCTTGGCGATGGCCAGGGTGATCTCGCCCTCCTTGATGGGGCGCCTGCTGCGCGGAATGGGCCGTGCGCTCGTCGTCGGCATGCCCTATTTCCTGAAGGTGCTCGGCTTGGTCGGCATTGCTGCGATGATCTGGGTCGGCGGCGGCATCATCCTGCATGGCTTCGAGGCCTATGGCTTGGGCGCTCTCAGCCATGTCCTCCATGAGGCCGCCGAAGCGGCGGCGCATAGTGTGCCGGCGGCTGGTGGGGTGGTGACATGGCTGGTCCAGGCTGCGGGCTCGGGCCTTGTGGGCATTGGCGTGGGGCTGGTGACCATTCCTGTGATCAGCTATGTCGTTGCGCCGATCTGGCGCCTGTTCAAGCGGAGGCCCAGTAGCGCCTGATATCGAGAGCCAATCCCGTCCACACCCAATTCCAAATACCCCCGCCGGAGAAGGCCTCACAGGCTCTCGTCGATCGCGGGGGGGGCATAAAGCCCGTTCTTATGCAGGCGCGTAGCATTGCCGGAAAGGTCATGATAGGTGAAGGCGCCCTGTGCGAAATAGTGGCAGACCATCGCCTTGCGGGAAAGCTTGAGATCCTTGCGAGGCGAGCCGCCGTGCAACAGGTCGGCATGCCAGAACAGGACGTCACCGGCCTTGGCCAGGAAATATTTCGGCTCGAGGCCCAAAGTGTCGATATAGTGTCGGATCGTCGGCTCGTAGCGTGAGCCGTAAACCCCGATATTTTCCTTGAATGCACGCGGCGGAATACCGAGCTCCCCGCTCAGCAAAGGGGGTACGAGCCGGTGGCTGCGTGGATAATATTCCAATGGCCCGCAATCAGTGCCGACATCCTCGAACGCAATCCAACTCGCCAGCATGTAGCCCAGTGGATAGGTCGTCATGTGGATCGTGTCGGAATGCGGACTCTGCCAGCTACCCTTATGTCCCATGATCGTCTGGAACGGTAGGGTCTTGCGTCCGAACAGCACATCCGAAATTCTCAATATCTTGGGATGTTGCTGCAACTCGCGCAGGACCGGCACCGGAATGTGGGGATCGAGCGTACGGCCGGGGTGAATATCGCCGGCACCCCGGCTCTCCGGCGCGACCGTGATCGTTCCATCGGCGATCGCCTTTTCATAGGCTGCCCAGAGGCGATCGAGAAGTTCCGCCTCGATCAGACCAGGCGCGATGCAGTAACCCTCGAATATCCATTGTTTGCACATCGCAGCTTCGGTGTCGTTGAGTTCGCCGGCGGTATGGCGACGTTCGACTTCCAGCAACGCGTTCGGCCTGTCAAGCCAGCAAGCCGGGCCACTGATGGGAAACGCATCGCCGCGAAACTCCTCGATGGCTTCGAGGTCCACCGGCCTCTCCGCGATATAGGTTTCCCGGAATTTCTGCTCGATCACCAAGGGGCTTTCCTTCTTGGGCCCCTTCCTGATTGATTTGGCCTTGATGCCCCGACGGATGAGATTCGCTAGCCCCAACACCGTGTTTCACCTTTCAGCTTGCTGAGCCGTTCGCCGGGCGAAGACGGAAAATGACGGGCCGTTGATGTGTTGGGGATCGTCATGGGCAACGCGCACATCGTCAAAACCCAGTACGCCGAGAACCGCCAGAAGGTCTTCTTTTTCCATCCAATAATGTCGATTGACCGGACCGCCGCAATATGCCGTTTTCTTCCAGGCGCCATAGTAACTGCGCTCGTGCAATTTGATATCGATGCCGCGAAACTCGACTTCGTGGCTGAGTTCCTTGTATGGCGGCTTTTGTGACTTGAACGGAACGCGCCTGAGATCTTCGGGTGGCATTGCAGTTTCGTCGAAGTAATGTGTCCAGATATAGATCGCATCGGCTCTGGCGGCCAGCAATTCGAGCAATCTCAGCGGGTCCTCCATATGATAGAGGACACCGCATGCAACGATGAGATCGTATGGCGGGTCGTCTCGTTCCAGCCATTTGACGAAGTCGCCGAGATGAAAATGCGCACGCTGCAGTCTGAAGATCTCCTTGGCGATCAGGCAGCGCAGGAAGGCCATTTTGTTGGCTTCCACGGCGTCGAGGACGTCTGGACCAAGCCTCTCCAGCATCATCGAGTGGGAGCCTTCCAAAGGGCCCAGCTCGAGAACGCGCCGACCGGAGACGGGCCCGAATTGTTCGACGCACCAGTGGATCCTCCCATCCTCATACATATAGGAAGGTCCCGCCTGGATGCCCAATTCCGGCGGGAAGGCGTGATTCCATCCCGGAATCAAGTCGACAGCGTTCTGGGGCGACGGCTCGGAGAAAACATACCCATCGGTCAGATGGAATTCTTCGACATCTTCTTTCGATTTTGCCGCCCGCACACGGCGGAAAATCTGCTGAAGTGGATTCGTCATTTCTTCCTGCGCTGTAGAAGCATTTATCTCCAAGTCGTCTGTTTAGGTCTAGCTGTCAACTGCATCCCCGGCAAATTTTGTGTCGCTTGTCCAAGCGGTTTAGCAATTGCTTGAGTTAGCCAACTTGCATGGCCAGGAAAGGGGGCTCCATGTTGCCGGTCGGGGGGCCGCGTCGCAGCCCTCACGGTGCTTCGCCGTTGCGTGTCGTGGTGCGCAGATGATCGACCAGCGCACGAAGCTTTGCCGGCTGGCGCTGGCGGCGCGGATAATAGAGATAGAAGCCGGCAAAGGGCGGCCCGAACGCTTCGAGCAGCGGCATCAGGTCCCCGCGGTCGAGATAGGCTCGGAAGGTGTCGTAGACGCCGAAGGTGATGCCGGTGCCGGTACAGGCCAGACGGATCATGGTGCCCATATCGTTGGTCGTCACCCTGGGCTCGACGGCGATCTCGAAGTCGCGGCCGTTCTCGGTGAATTCCCAGCGATAGGGGGCGAGGTCCGGCCGGGCGCGCCAGCCGATGCAGCTATGGGCCAGGAGATCGCGTGGATGCTGCGGGGTGCCGCAGCGGGCGAGGTAGTCGGGCGAGGCCACTGCCAATTGGCGCTGTTCACCTGAGACGGGGATGGCGATCATGTCCTGTTCGATCACCTCACCCAGCCGCACGCCGGCATCGAAACCGGCCTGCACGATGTCGTCTTCCTCGTCCGTCACCGTGAGATCGAGCCGGATGCCGGGATAGGCCTGCAGGAATCCCGTCAGGGCGGCGCCGGACAGGAAGGTCTCGGCGATCGAGGAGACGCTGAGCCGGAGCGTGCCGGCTGGACGCCCGCGCTCGTCTTGAACCGCGCCTAGCGCCGTCTTCACCTCGGACAGGGCCGGGTTGACGCTCTGGTAGAGCTGCTCGCCCGCCTCGGTCAGGCGCACGCTGCGCGTGGTGCGCTGCACGAGCGCGACGCCGAGGCGATCCTCCAGGCGCTGCAGGCCCTGGCTGACAGCCGAACGGGTGACGCCCAGCCGCTCGGCCGCGAGGCGGAAACTGCCGGCCTCCGCCACAGCGACAAAGGTTGAAATGCCTTCGAACACATCTGCCATTGGTTAGGTAACCTAACCAAGTCATCTCGGATTGGCAACTCGATCGCGCCAATTCCCCGGTCTAGGGTGCATTTCAGCGGGGCCGACGGTCGGCCTGCGCGAAACAGGAACCTGACGCGAGGAGGATGGCCATGGCGCATCGCAATGTCGGCGGCCAGATCGCGGTCCATGCGGCGATCGTGACCCTGCTGACGGGGGCGAACCCGGCGCTGGCCTCGAATATGCCGTCCCCCAGCCAGGATCAGATCATGACAAACGAGGCGAACATGGCTGAACACCCTTATGCGGGGATGTGGGTCACGGAAGACGGCCATATCCGGCAGGAACTGCTGCCGAACGGGCGCTATGACGAAGCGCGCGGCAGCCGCAAGAGCGCCTATCGCGGCCGCTACGAGGTCCGTGGCAGGCACATCGATTATTGGGACGACACCGGCTTCACCGCGGATGGCGAATTCGTCGACCGCGACACGCTGCGTCATGGCGGCATGGTGTTCCGGCGCCGCTGAGCGGGCGCCGGGCTGGGGCTCAATGCTCTGGCCGAAAGAGGGGATACTGACATGACAAAGCAAACACCGGTCTGGTTCATCACGGGGGCTTCTTCGGGCCTCGGCCTGGCACTGGCACAGGCCGTTCTCGCCAGGGGATGGCAGGCCGTGCTGGCGGCGCGGCGGTTGGAAGCGCTGGCCGACCTTGCCGCCGCGCATGGCGAGCGTGCTCTCACCGTCGAACTCGACGTGACGGATCCCGGCGCGATCGAGAAGGCCGTGGCGGCGGCCGAGGCTCGCTTCGGGCATATCGACGTCGCCGTCAACAGTGCTGGCTATGGCTATCTGGCAGCGATCGAGGAAGGTGAGGATGCCGCGATCCGGGCCCAGTTCGAAACCAATGTCTTCGGGCTGATCGGCGTTACCAAGAGAATATTGCCTGGCATGCGGGCGCGCCGGAGCGGGCATATCGTCAATATCTCGTCCCTGGGCGGCCTCGTGGCCTTTGCGGCGACCGGCTATTACCACGCCACCAAATTCGCCGTGGAAGCCCTGTCGGAATCGCTCGCCCAGGAGGTCGCACCGCTCGGCATCAAGGTGACGATCGTCGAGCCCGGGGCTTTCCGCACCGATTGGGCCGGCCGCTCCATGGTGGAGGCGCCCACCGTCATCGCCGATTATGCCGACACCGCCGGCAGGCGCCGCGAGCAGACCCGCGCCGTTTCCGGGGGGCAGCCCGGCGATCCCGCCCGCGCCGCCCTTGCCATCATCAAGGCGGTCGAAGCACCGGAGCCGCCACTACGCCTGCTGCTCGGGGCGCCGGCCTTGCGCATCGCCCGCCAAAGGCTGGAGGCGCTGAGCCTCAATTTCGAGACCTGGGCCGAGACCACGCTGAGCGCCGATTTTCCCGACCCGGCGAAGGCCTGATGCCGCGCCTCGGCGCGAACACCTCAACAAGGAACCTATGAGATGAATGCAATTGCAGGAAAAGTCGTGGCCATCACCGGCGCGAGCAGTGGCATCGGCGAGGCCAGCGCGAGAATGCTGGCGGCAGCGGGCGCCCGGGTGGTGATCGGTGCGCGCCGTACTGACAGGCTGGAGAGTCTCGCCGCGGCGATCGCGGCCGAAGGCGGCGAGGTGAGTGTGCGCCCGCTCGACGTGACCTCCCAGGCCGAGGTCGCCGCCTTTGCAGGCTTCGCGCGCCAGGCTTTCGGGCGGCTCGACGTGATGGTCAACAATGCCGGGGTGATGCCACTCTCCCCGCTGTCGGCGTTGAGGGTGGCGGAATGGGACCGCATGATCGACGTCAACATCAAGGGGGTGCTCTACGGCATCGCCGCGGCGCTGCCGATCATGGAGGAGCAGGGCAACGGGCAGATCGTCAACGTCTCCTCGATCGGCGGCCATCGCGTCTCGCCCACCGCCGCCGTCTATTGCGCTACCAAATTCGCCGTGCGCGCCATTTCGGACGGGCTGCGCCAGGAGACGGATCGCATCCGCGTCACGGTGATCTCGCCCGGCACCACCACCTCCGAGCTTGCCGACACGATCGGCGATCCCACCGCGCGGGAGGCGATGAAAGCCTTCCGGGCTGTTACCATCAGCCCGGATGCCGTGGCCGCTGCACTAGCCTATGCCATCGCCCAGCCCGATGACGTCGACGTCAGTGAGATCGTGGTGCGGCCAACGGCGAGCCCGCATTGAGAAAGTTCTTCATTTGCAGGCTACTAAGGCTGCTCACTTCGCAGCCTTCACATAGCGTCGAAGCTGTTCCAGGCTGAGCGCGCCGAAATAGACGTCGTGACCGATCACGAAGCCGGGCGTGCCCTGGAGCTGGAACAGGCGGGCGGCGACGTCGTTCCTGGCCAGCATGGCTGCGATCTCCGGGCCTCGCGCGGCAAGATCCTTGTCGAGCCGCGCGAGGTCCACGCCGGCCTTGCCGGCCGCATCGCGCACGGCATCCTTGTCCATGGTGCGGGGCAGGGCGAAGAGGGCATTGTGCACCTCGCCATATTTGCCCTGCCAATTGGCGGCGAGCGCCACCCTGGCGGCATAGACCGAAGCCTCCCCGAAGATCGGCCATTCCTTCATCACCAGCCTGATCTCCTTGTTTTCGCGCAGGAGGGTGGCGAGACGCGACTGCATCACTCGGCAATAGGGACAGCGATAATCCGTGAATTCGATGATGGTGACCTTGCCCTTGGGATTGCCGAGCACGGGGGAAGAGGGATCGGTGATGATGTCGTTCACGTCGATGTCGGCGGAGGCCGCGCGGGCGGAGCCAGACGGCGCGAGAAAGCCGGCCAGGCTGACGAAGAGGAGAAGGGCCGCGAGAAGCGGGAGCGGAAGGCGCCGAGATGTCATGATATGTCCTTGCTGGCGGGCTGTAGAGCCCGAGCGGCCCGATTCGCCGAGCCCATCGATACTCTTCATGCTGCCGGCATCTTCGGCAAATCACAGTTCTCGGCTGGTGAATCGCATTCACGTGAACGGTCCGCTCAATCTCGTCCAATCATGAAGCGCGAGAGTGCAGCGAAATCGTCCTCGCCCTGGCCGGCCGCGAGCGCCCGGCGGAACAGGCTGTCCTGGCCGAGGATGACGCCGAGGTCGATCTTGCGGGCCTGCATCACCGCCAGCAAATGCTCGAAGGCGTGGTAATGGGTGGCGATCGAGGCAAAGCTCTGCTCGTCACTGGCCAGGCGGCCGGTCTCGTTGCGCTTGATCAGGTCGGCGACCTGACCGTCGATCACCGGCATCAAGGTCTGCCAGAGCCGACCCAGCACGCCGAGTGCCACCCCCTCGGCTTGGCTCACGGCGATGGCGTTGAGCGTGCCGAACAGCGCCCCCCACATCAGGCCGAGCAGGGCGCTGTCGAGCGCATTGGCGAGGCCGGCATCCTCCCCGACATGCTGGACATTGCCGCCGAGGGCCAGGAATAACGGTTTGTTGGCCTCGAAGGCTTGGCTGGGGCCGGCGAACAGGATGGTGCCGGCCTCGGTACCGATGAAATCGGGCGTGGCCATGATGGCGCCGTCGAGATAGGCAGCGCCCTGCGCGGCCGCCCAGCCTCCAGCCTCGCGCGCGCCCTGCGGTGTGCCCGAGGTGAGTTCGACCACGAGCTTGCCTTCGAGGGCCCGGCCGACGCCGGCCTCGCGCAGCAGCGCGGCGGTGGCGTCGTAATCGCTGACATTCACGATGACGACCGCTCCCGCCGCCACGGCTTCGGCCACGGAGGGCGCGACGGTCGCGCCGAGGGCAGCCAGCGCCTCGGCCTTGGCCGGGGTACGGTTCCACACCGTCACCTCATGGCCGGCGCCCAGCAGGGCGCGCGCCAGCGCCGATCCCATGCGTCCCGTTCCCAGCACCGCAATTGCAAGCTTCATCTCGACACTCCATATCCACCAGCGCGGGCTGACGAATTCCTGCCGCGCCTTCCATCGTCCTCGGGCAGATGGGGCTGGCGTGGCGGCGCTCAATACGCACGCCCACGTAAGTGGTTACCAGGTCGTAAGGGGTGGCGAGGGAGAGGGGCATGGCGGATACGGCGAATGATTGCGGCTTTGCGGCGGCGATCCGCATGCTCGAAGGCAAATGGAAGCTCGACATTTTGTGCGAGCTCCATACCGGTGCCCGCCGCTTCGGCCGGCTGCGCCGAGCTATTCCGGCAATCAGCGAGAAGATGCTGGCGCAAAAGCTACGCGAATTGGAAGCCGACAGCCTCATCCACCGCAAGGTCTATGAGCAGATACCGGCCAAGGTCGTCTATTCCCTGAGCGAGCGCGGCGCCGGCCTCATCGCCAGCAGCGCTGCCCTCTGCCGTTGGGGAGAGCAGCTTGGCCTCAGCGAGCCGACGCCGGCGGCCTGCGCGGCGCCGGCCGGGTGAGACCTGCTGCATGGCACTTCCGGCAGGGTCAAAGGAAGGAAATCCAAAGGCTGAACATGCGACACTCAGCCTCGGATTCCCTTGAAAGCAGCGCCTCTGGGGGTGTCGCTACCTTTGGTTGCGCTATGGGCGACACAGGCACTGCGTCGGATCGGGTAATGTCTCCTTCCGCCGGTAAAGGGGTGATTTGCAAGCGGCCTCGCCGTAAGGTGAGGGGCTGTCATGGCGCCGGTCATCAGGTCGGCGGCCTCCCCGCAAGGAGCTGAACTCCATGAAGAATCCCTTCGGTCTCGAACTCCACGGCTCCCTCGCGGAGCTCTGCCGGCCCGACCGCATGGCCGTCATCGTCTACGACATGCAGGTGGGCATCCTCAGCCAGATTGCCGACAGCGCCGCCATCATCGCGCGCAATGCCACCGTGCTGCAGGCTGCGCGGGCGGGCGGTTACCGCGTCATCTTCCTGCGACACATGTCGATGCCGCCCAAATTGATGGGACGCTTCCAATATCGCCAGGCCATGGCCTGGCAGCGCACCGAGGACCCCGCCGCGGTGAAGCCCTGGTTCCTGCGCTCCTCGCCCGGCTTCGAGATCGCGCCGGAACTGGCGCCACGCGAAGACGAGGCCATCCTCGACAAGATCACCTTCTCGGCCTTCGCCGACACGCCGCTCGCCACCATCCTGCGCGATTGCGGTCTCACCTCCTTCGCCATCATGGGCGTCGCCATCGAGATCGGCATCGAGCCGACGGCCCGCCACGGCGCCGATCTCGGCTTCGTGCCCGTTATCGTCGAGGACGCCTGCGGCACCGGCCACCGGGAGGCGGCCGAGCGCAGCTTTACCTCGCTCGCCTATATGGGCGATGCCATCCTCACGCGGAGCGAGGCGCTGGCTGGGATGATGGCTGAGACGGCGGGATGAAGAAGGTGCCTTCGTCGCTGGCTTGGGATTCATCCATTAATAAACGAATCGAGTTGGCTCTTTGTCATTGCCGTGCTTGACCCGGCAATCCAGCTCCTCCCTCCAGACGTCGAAGCAGGGCCCCCTGGATGCCCGGGCATGACAAGGGCGGCGCTTCGGCTATTTCCGGACAATGCCTTCGTTCCAACAAGCCCTGCTCGTGGGTGAACCGGCCGCTTCTCATCCGAAGCCGAATGAAGCGGTGGCCGGTGATGCCTGTGCGGAGCAGATGCCGGTTGCCCACTCCGGCCTCCTTGCCGTCATAGAACAGCCGCAGGCCCCATCGAGGATCGCCGTTCAAATCGGCGTCCGGTTCGGAAATATCCTTCAAAATCATTGGTGCAGGTATCATGAAGCTCTGTACATCGGCTGCTATTGGGGCTGTCCTGCTCGGGACGTTACCCACGCCGTCTCTCGCACAGGCAAAGGGCGAACTCATTCGGGTGGCGGTGTATCGGGGCCCGGCCTCTTGTGAAGGCTGCTCCGAAACCATGAAGACATCGATCGAGCAACTCGGGCCGAACTACCGTGTCGAATTTGTTGGGGCGGGGGAACGGACCGACATCTCCCCCCAAAGCCTGTCACGCTACGACATCTATGTGCAGCCGGGTGGCGGTCAGGACATTCCGGGTGCGTTGCGGAGTCTGGGCAAGGCTCGCATCGGCGCCATTCGCAATTACGTGGCGCAGGGCGGCCATTATGTCGGCGTCTGCATGGGCGCCTATCTTGCGGATGCCACGGGGATAGGCCTGATCCCGCATGATCTCGATTCCGAAGTCGGACGTCCCGGCTTCGCCGTCAAGACGATTGCCGACGCAGCCATAACCGTGCGTTGGGCGGGCCAGAAACAGGGAATATTCTTTCAGGACGGTCCTTACCTGCCGAGCGCAAAGCAGGATGCGGGCTTTCGGCAGATCGCCACCTATGAGAACGGCGATGTCGCGGCGGCGCGCTATTCCTTCGGCAAAGGCAGCGTCGTCTTGAGCGGCCCTCATCCGGAGGCCGACAAGGTCTGGTTCGAGGAGGCCGACATTCCACTGGCGAAAATGCCAGGAGGTAATTTGCTCAGGGATCTGTTTTCACAAGCCAGGCGCTAGCCGGCAATTCTGTCGGGCTGCAGAATCCATCGTGGTGGCCAGCATGTTTCCTGGCGATGCTCGTTCAAGGGCCACGACTATCTGTTCGTTTGGATTGCCGACGGTCACGGCACCGGGATGTCCCGGCGCCGCGCTCCAAGCCTTCCTCCTTCCAACCCGCGGGAAGGAGGACTGGTGATCACTTCGCGGCCACGCCGACCAGTGTGCCGTAAATGAAAGACGTGCCTTCTTTCAAAGACTTGACCGCGATGCGCTCGTCATTGCCGTGCATGCGTTCGAGCGTTTCATTGTCCAGCGGGTATGGATAGATGCCATAGGTCGGTATCCCGCGGTCTCGCCAGGCGGAAGCGTCCGTGCCGGCCTCGAACAAGGCCGAAACCACCGTAGCCTCGGGCCATGTCTTCTTTCCGGCCGTTTCGAGAGCCTTGAACAGGGGCGTGTCGGTCGGGGATGCCTCGGCTTCCGTGCGCTTCTTGTAGTAGGCCTTGGCGTCGGCTTCCGACAGGGTGGTGTCGACGCTGATCTTGATATCCGGATCGGCGATGGCTTTCTCGACCTGGGCTCGCACGTCCCAGGGCGTCGAGCCCGGAATGAGGCGCACGTTCACATAGGCTTCGGCCGTGCCGGGAATGACGTTTTCCTTCACCCCGGCCTTGATGATCGTCGTCGCCACCGTATTGCGCATCAGGGCGTGCCAGAGCAATGGGTAATCACCGGTGGCGGAGACGCGTTTTCCGGCTTTCTTCAGTGCCGCAGGGTCACTGCTTGAGGCCAAGGTCTGGAGATCGCGCTTCATTTGCCCGGTTGCGCTCGATGAAAGGGCCTGGAAATAGGCTTTGGTCTGGCCGGTGAGGGTGGGCTCGGTGTCCCATACCGACAATTTCGCCAGGGCCCTCGTCAATTTGCCGACCGCGCTGTCCGGTTGCGGGCGCGAGGAGTGCGTGGGCGTACCCGTCACCTTGAGCCTGAGGCCGGCATAGATTTTGTCACGCGTCGTGATGTTGACCTGGCGGGTGACGCCCTTCTTGTCCTGGAAGATCCAGCCGCCTTCATTCAAGACGAATTCAGCGTCGATCTTGTCCCAGTGATTTTTCGCCAGCCAGTCGGTGCCGTAATCGCCGGCTTCTTCATCGGCTTCGGCCAGGAAGATCACGTCCCTCGAGAGCGCGACACCGCTTTTCTTGAGCTCCAGGAGAGCCTGGACGAACACCGCCTGACCACCCTTGAAGTCCATGGCACCCCGGCCGAGAACATAGCCATCCTTGATTTCGCCGGCGAAAGGATCGACGCTCCAGGTGTGCCGTTCAACCGGCACCACATCCGAATGCGCAGCCAGAAGCACAGGCTTCTTGCTGCCGTCGCCCTTCAGGCGAGCGATGAAGTGAGCCACGCCTTCCTTCGGGGTCTTGATGATTTCATTCTCGACGCCGGCGGCGTCGAAGATCTTCTTGAGATAGCTCGCTTCCTCCAGCGTTCGTCCCGGCGGGTTGGATGTATCGAAGCGCAGAAGCTGCTGAAGAAGCTCGACCGTCTTGTCGGATTCCTGCGCCGCGAGAGGAGAGGTCGAGCCTATAAGGGCGATGACGCCGAAAACCGTCGCGCAATTTAAAAGAATAGATGGACCCAATTTCATAACTTTTCCTCTTGGTATTCTAAATTTTATGAACCTGCTCCTCTTTCCGGGCGCTTTATGTTGGTTACCCTAGCCAAAAAACCTCGTGCGACAAGCCGCGATAAATCGATACAACATGCCTGCCTTTGATCGTGCCGAAACGACGCAGGCCGTTGCCGATAATTCCGGCATGGGCTTTCGATCGGGAGACCCTCCCGAATACCGTCACACTTGTTACTCCCACCCCTCCTCTTCTCGGTGGCACTCTCTCCTCACCGATGACGAGCCAGCGGCGGCGCGTGCCGATGTGCTTGGCGCGCGAGACGCGACTGGCCGAAATGAGGAGATTTGCGATGACGACTTCAGCCGGAAATGGACAGGACGGAGCCACGGGCATGCACATTCCGCCAGTGGTGTCGCCGCAGGATTGGCAGGCGGCGCATGAGCGGCTGTTGGCGATGGAAAAGGCGCATACCCGGGCCCGCGACGCCCTGGCAGCCCAGCGCCGGCGCATGCCGTGGATGGCGGTGGAGAAGGCCTATGTCTTCGAGGGGCCGCAGGGCCGGGCAAGCTTTGCGGATTTGTTCGAGGGGCGCAGCCAGCTCATCGCCTATCGCGCCTTTTTCGAGCCGGGTGTGTTCGGCTGGCCCGAGCATGCCTGCCGGGGCTGCTCGATGGTGGCTGACCAGGTCGCACATCTCTCTCATCTCAATGCCCGTGACACCACACTCGTCTTCCTCTCGCGGGCACCGCAGGACGATATCGCCAGGCTGAAGCAGCGCATGGGCTGGACCATGCCGTGGTACACCGTGATCGACGATTTCGACTGGGATTTCGGCGTGGGCGAATGGCACGGCACCAATGTGTTCTACCGCGACGGCGACAGGATCTTCCGCACCTATTTCGTCAACAGCCGCGGCGACGAGCAGATGGGCGGCACCTGGAACTATCTCGACATCACCCCGCTCGGCCGCCAGGAGTCTTGGGAGGATTCGCCCGAGGGCTATCCGCAGACGCCGCCCTATAAATGGTGGAACTGGAACGATGCCTACGTCGCGGGCGCGGCACCCGACAAGCGCTGGGTGCAGGTCTCGGATGCGGGCGAGGCGACCTTCCGCAAATAGCGGCGCGCTACTGGTTCGTGGAGGGGCGTTTCCACAACCCTATCAAATCATAAGGGTGGGGGCGGCACACTGATGCACGCCTTGCCTGTGTGGGAATTCGCCTGCCGTCTTGCCAGGGGTGGCGGGTCCCCGCATGATCGTCGGGCAAGGAGGCCCACATGCCCGACGAGATCACGCTGAGCGAGCTGCTACACCAGGAGGCGGTGCTCACCTTCCCGGCCTTCGACAACGACATCGCCATCGATCTGGGCACGCTGGCGCTCGGCATCGCCCGCGAGCGCGCCTTGCCGGTGGCGATCAATGTCAGCCGCAACCGCCAGCAGCTCTTCCATGCTGCCCTGGCCGGAACCTCGCTCGACAATGATCAGTGGATCGCGCGCAAATCGGCGGTGGTCTACCGGTTCGGACATTCCTCCTTCTATATGGGCCAGTCGACGCTGCCGGGCGGTCCCTCCTTCCATGATCGCTTCATGGTCGATCCCAAGGAATATGCCGCACATGGCGGCAGCTTTCCGATCATCGTGGAGGGCACGGGCCTGGTTGGCGCCATCACCATATCGGGCCTGCCCCAGCAGGCCGACCATGAGCTGGTGGTGGAAATCATTACCCGTTTCCTCGAGCAACGCTTCGGCAAGAAAGGGTTGCTGAGCTGAAGGCCGTCCCGCTCAACCGGCTGCTGATCTACGCCAGAGACATCGAGGCGATGGTGCTGTTCTATGAAAAGCATTTCGGCTTCGAGGCGATACGCCACCCCGAGGACAGGATCGTCGAACTCGTCAATCCGGGCGGAGGCATGCGCCTGATGCTGCATCAGGCCGGCAAGGGGCAGCGCAGTGGCCAGTCCCTGGTCAAGCTGGTGTTCGATGTCGAGGACGTGGATGCGTTCTGCGCCCTGAGCGCCCGAAACGGCCTGGTGTTTGGTCCGGTTCATCCGGCGGATGGCTATCGGTTTGCCAATGCCAAGGATCCCTGCGGCAATCCTGTCTCCGTCTCAAGCCGCCATGCCCGGTTAGGCGGCGGGCAACCATCCTGACGGCCTATTGAGTGCAAGACGGCGTCGGGCCCGGATCGCGTGCGGGTACGACCTCGATTGCGATCCGGTACGACCGGCAGGTGCAATCGGAGCAGGCAGGCCTCTCCCGATACCGGATCCGGAGAAGCCCGATGAGACCGCCCGTCCCATTACGCCTGCGCCTGCTGCTGCTCGCTTTTCTGCCGCTGCTCTGCCTGCTGGCACCGGCCGGTAGCCGGGCGGCTGGCCTGAGCCTGATCGAGATTCCGGCCGATGGCGGCCGGCCGGCGCTCACCGGCGGCGTCTGGTATCCCTGCGCCGGCGGCACCCCCACCGCGAACCGCTTCGGCCCCATCGTGGTGGAGGCCGTGCGCGATTGTCCGCCCGCCGGCATGCAAATGCCGCTCGTGGTGATCTCGCACGGCGTCGGCGGCTCCTTCGTCAGTCATCGCGACACAGCGCGGGCGCTGGCCGATGCCGGCTTCATCGTGGCGGCTGTCGACCATCCCCTGGATAGCGGCCGCTCGGCAACGAGGCGGCCGGGGGACATCGCCTCCATGCTGGAACGCCCCGACGACATCAAGCGGCTGGTCGATTTCATGCTGGCGGGCTGGCCCGGCGCCGCCCGGATCGCGCCGGAGCGGATCGGCGTGTTCGGCTTTTCCAGGGGCGGCTATACCGGGCTTGCGGCCATCGGCGGCACGCCGGACTTCCGGCTCATCCTTGGTCACTGCCCGACCTATCCGGGCAACCGCTGGTGCGCACAGATCGAGGTCGGTGCCACCGACGGCCGGGCGCTGACGCATGATGCGCGCATCAAGGCGGCGGTGATCGCCGACCCGGCCTTCGGGGCACAATTCACCGTTGCGGGCCTGCGGCCGGTCACCGTTCCCGTGCAGTTGTGGGCCTCCGAGTTCGGCGGCGATGGCGTGGGGCCGAAGGATGCCGACACGGTGGCGCGCAATCTCACCGCCCGGCCGGAACTGCATGTTGCCGCCAAGGCGGGGCATTTCGCCTTCCTGGCGCCCTGCAGCGCTGAACTCGCCAAGGCCGCCGCCGATTTCGGCGAAGCGGAGATCTGCACGGACGGGGCGGGTTTCGACCGGGTTGCCTTCCATCGGGACTTCAACGCTGAGGTCCTCCGCTTCTTCCGGCGGCACCTTGGCGCAGGGCAGGGGCCTTGAGCCATAGGCCGCGCCCATGCGATGGGTGTTTTGTCGGAGCAGCGTCGGCGCCGGCTCTTAGCTTCCGATCGAAAGCCCCCCGCGATGAGCGTCACCATCTATCACAACCCCGCTTGCGGCACCTCCCGCAATACCCTCGCAATGATCCGTCAGTCGGGCGAGGAGCCGGTGGTGGTCGACTATCTTACGTCGCCACCCTCGCGGGAGAAGCTCGTCGCGCTGCTGGCCGCCATGGCGATGAAGCCGCGTGACCTCCTGCGCGAGAAGGGCACACCCTATGCCGAGCTTGGCTTGGGCGACCCGCAATGGAGCGACGGTGAGATCGTCGACTTCATGCTGGCCCATCCGATCCTGATCAACCGGCCGATCGTCGAGACGGCGCGCGGCACGCGCCTGTGCCGCCCGTCCGAAGCCGTACTCGACCTGCTCGACCATCCGGTTGCGGCCTTCGTCAAGGAAGACGGCGAAGTCGTGACCCCTCGCCGGACCTGATTGCGACTGATCCAGACATGCATGCGGAACGCTCGCCGGTTGCGGCCATCATCGCCCTCGGCATCACCCAGATCATCGGTTATGGCACGCTCTATTACAGCTTCAGCATCCTGGCTGCCGACATGGCGCGGGGCCTGGGCTGGACCACGGAATGGGTGTTCGGCGCCCTCTCGGGCGCGCTGCTGATCGGGGGCGCAACCGCCCCCTGGGTCGGCCGGCTGATCGACGCGATCGGGGCGGGCCGGGTGATGGCGGTCGGTTCCCTCGGCGCTTCGGCGTCACTGGCTGCCTGTGCCATGGCGCCCGGCGGTGTGAGTTTCGTGGCGGCGCTGATCGTGATGGAGATTGCCTCCAATCTGGTGCTCTATGGCGCTGCCTTCGCTCTCCTGGTGCAGATCCGGCCACGCGCGGCCCAGCGCAGCATCACCTATCTCACCTTGATCGCGGGCTTTGCCTCCACCGTGTTCTGGCCCGTTACGTCGGCCCTGCATGAGCGCATGAATTGGCAGGGTGTCTATCTCGTCTTTGCCGGGCTCAATCTCGCGGTCTGTTTTCCCCTGTATGTCTGGCTCTCCCTCGGCCTGTCGAAGCGGGACAGCAGGACGATCGGCCAGCAGCCGGCCGTGATAGGGCTGCTCGCGCCCGCCCAACGCCCGCTCGGCTTCCGGCTGATGATCGTCGGCTTTGCCGCGCTGTCGCTGGTGGTGGCGGCCATTCTGGTCCATATGATCCCGCTGCTGTCGGGCCTCGGGCTCGGTGCGTCGGCAGCGATGATCGGTACGTTGTTCGGCCCGTCCCAGGTGCTCAGCCGCCTGGTCAACATGGTGTTCGGGCGTAACCTGCCGTCGATCGCCCTGGCGCTGATCGCGGCGACGCTGATGCCGGCCTCGGTGGCGCTGCTCGCCCTCACGGCGCCCTCCGCCACGGGCGCGGTGGTGTTTGCGGTGGTGTTCGGCCTGGGCAACGGGCTGTTCAGCATCGTGATCGGCACCCTGCCTCTGGCTCTGTTCGGCAGCGAGGGCTATGGCACACTGCAGGGCAAGGTGATGGCCGCGCGCCTGATCGTGGCGGCGATGGCGCCCTTTGCTTTCGCCTTTGCGCTGACTTCCATCGGCGCCGGCCTGTCCCTGGCGGTGACGGCGCTTCTGGGCGGGCTTGGTGGGCTGTCCTTCCTGGCGATCCGCTTCCTGGTGGAGCCAGCGCGGACAGCTTAGTGGTGCAGGTCAGTGATTGGGTGGAACGGGAGGATGCCGCATGGCCGGCCGCTTGACGATCGAAGCCGAACTGGTGCGCCGCCTGGTCGATAGCCAGTTTCCTGATTGGGCCGATCAGCCGGTCCGGCCGGTCGAGCGCAATGGCTGGGACAATACCACTTTCCGCCTGGGCGAGGACAAGAAGGTGCGCCTGCCGACCGCCGCCTCCTATGTGCCGCAAGTCGAGAAGGAATGGCGCTTTCTGCCCGTGCTGGCTTCGCATCTGCCATTGCCGATTCCCGCACCGCTCGCCCTCGGCCGTCCCGCGGAGGGCTATCCCTATCCCTGGTCGGTCTATCGCTGGATCGAGGGTGAGCCGGCGGTGTTCGAGCATCTCGCCGATCCCGTTGGATTCGCGGCCGACCTCGCGCAGTTCCTGCTGGCGCTGCAGCGTGCGCCCGCAGAGGGGCCGGCCGCCGGTGCGGACAATTTCTATCGTGGCGGGGCGCTGAGCGTCTATGACGCCGAGACGCGGCGCTGCCTCGACCAATTACGGGGCGAAATCGACGCCGGCGCGGCAGGCCGGGTCTGGGAGGGGGCGCTGGCGACACGGTGGCAACGGCCTCCCGTCTGGGTGCATGGCGATATCGCCGTCGGCAACCTGCTGATACGCAACGGGAAGCTGAGCGCCGTGATCGATTTCGGCAGCAGTGCCGTCGGCGATCCCGCCTGCGATCTGGTGATCGCCTGGACCTTCCTCCGGGGCGAGAGCCGGGCGGCCTTCAAGGCGAAACTGGCGGCTGAGGCGGGATTTGACGAGGCTATCTGGGCCCGCGCCCGTGGCTGGGCCCTGTGGAAGGCCCTGCTCATCTGCTGTGGGCACGGCAGTACTCTGCCCACCGAACGATCGGCCCGGGAGGTGATCGCCGCCGTGCTGGATGAGCATGCCGAGAACGGGCCAGCCTGACGCCGCGATTTTGGTTTTCGCGAGCTGTGCCAGGTGCCAATCTCCTACCGGAGCGTTTTCCGGAAGATCGATAGACTCCTCATTGCGAAAACGCGTCAAAGCAAGAAGTCTGAGTGAGCAAGCGTTCAGCCGAGAGGGCGCTTATTGCTGCTGAGGTGTTCGACCATGCTGCCCAGGGCCATTCTCTTTGATCTCGACGATACCCTCATTACCGAAGGGGATCGCCTATTGGCGTTGCAGGATGTGGCTGGTGAATTCGCAGCCGAGCTTGGCCCGCATGCGGCCGACCATGTTGCCGGCGCGCTCGACGAGGCGCTCCAGGCCTTCTGGTCCGACCCCGAGAGGGCCAGGGCGGCGCGGTTGAGCCTCGGCGGCAGCAGTATTGCCGAAGTGCGGCTAGCCGTGATCTCGGCCGCCCTTGAGAAATGGGGGGTGCCGAGCCTGGCCGTGCGCTTCTGCCAGCGCTTTGCGGCGGTACGGGCGGAGCGGCATGGTTTCTTCCCAGGCGCTCTCGAGACCTTGGGGGCACTACGTGCCGAAGGCGTGTGTCTTGCGTTGGTGACCAATGGCGCGGCGGACATGCAGCGCGCCAAGATCGAGCGCTATCAGCTCTCCGGCCTGTTCGACCATATCCAGATCGAGGGCGAATACGGTTTCGGCAAGCCTGACCGGCGGGCCTATGATCATGCTTTGAGCAGCCTCGGCGTGCGGCCGCAAGAGGCCTGGATGGTCGGTGACAATCTCGAATGGGAAGTCGTGGCGCCGCAGCGCCTCGGCATCTATGCCGTCTGGCATGACCCCTTCGGGCGAGGCCTGCCGGCGGCCAGCGACGCTCGCCCGGATGGCATCATCCGGCATCTGCCCGAACTCTTGAAGAGGACGGCACCGGCTTGAAAGGGCCGCCCCCGGCCCCAGCATGCCCGGGGCAGGGGGCGGCCTTATCCGGTATCAGTGATGGCCCGGGCCCTCGACCTTCACCTCGCTGCCCTTGGCATCGTAGAGCTTGCCGTTGAGGAAATAGTCGCCCTCATGCAGCATCGAGATGTCCTGGTAGCGCAAGGTGCGTTCCATGCCGGCTACGAACACGGACTGCTGATCGGAATTACCGGCCCGTAGATGGTTGAACACCAGGTTCAGCGTGATCGCCATCAGGGCGGCCGAGCTGATGCCCGAATGGAAGATGGTGACGAACCAGGACGGGAAATGCTCGTAGAACTGCGGCGCGGCGATCGGAATCATGCCGAACCCGATCGAGGTCGCCACGATGATGAGGTTCATGTTGTTGGCGTAGTCGACCTTGGACAAGGAGCGGATGCCGCTGGCCGCCACCGTGCCGAAGAGCACGATGCCGGCCCCCCCCAGAACCGAGGGGGGTACGGCCGCGATCACCCGTCCCATTACCGGCAGCAGGCCGAGTGTCACCAGGATGAAGCCGGTGGTGGCCACCACGAAACGGCTCTTGATGCCGGTGACCGCGATCAGGCCGACATTCTGGGCAAAGGCGCTCTGGGTGAAGGAGCCGAAGATCGGCGCCAGGGTCGAGGAAAGCATGTCGGCGCGCAGGCCATCGCCCAGGCGACGTGAGTCAACCTTGGTGCCGATGATCTCACCCACGGCCAGGATGTCGGCCGAGGTCTCCACCAGGGTCACGATGATGACGATGAACATCGAGACGGTGGCGGCGACGCCGAAGGTCGGCCAACCGAAATGGAACAGGCTGGGCAGGGCCGCGGTGGGGCCGCTGGCAACCTTGGAGAAGTCGGTCATGCCGAAGGCCATGGCGATTGCCGTGCCGATCACCATGGAGAGCAGGATCGACAGGCGCGAAATGGCGGCGTTGCCGAGTTTGCTCAGGAGCAGCACGGTGCCGAGCGTGGCGCCGGCAAGCGCGATATTGGGCACGCTGCCGAAATCGGGAGACTTGGGATTGCCGCCCATCGCCCAGCGCGCCGCCACCGGCATCAGCGTCAGGCCGATGGTGGTGATCACGATGCCGGTGACCAGAGGCGGGAAGAACTGCGTGATCTTGGAGAAGATCGGCGTGATCAGAAGGCCGAGCAGGGAGGCCGCCATCACCGCGCCGAGCACGGCCGGCAGGCCGCCACCGGTGGGGCTGACGACGATGGCAACCATGGTGGCGACACCGGCAAAGGAGACGCCCTGCACGAGGGGCAGGCGGCAGCCGAAAAGGGGCAGTCCCAAGGTCTGCAGGATGGTAGCAAGACCGCCCGCGAACAGCGAGGCGGTGATCAGCATGCCAACTTCTTCAGGCGCCAGGCCGGCCGCCTGGCCGACGATCAGGGGGACGGCAACGATGCCGCCATACATGGTCAGGACATGCTGCAGGCCATAGGCCAGGTTGGCGCCGATGCCCAGATTCTCGTCTTCGGGGCGCTGCAAGGCAGGGGCAGCGGTGCCGATGGATGTTGAACTCAAGCCGGTTTCCTCCTTCACGCGTTCTTATCGAATGCAATTCCCGGACCAGACGAGCGCGAGGCGATGCCACGACGGCCTGTCAGCCCATGCGGGGGAAGCCCGCATGCAAAACGGGTACTTGGCCTGCTGCTCATCGTCCGCGCGGGGGCGCAGGCAATGGCGGACAGACATGGCGTAGCGAGTGGTGCGCCGCGGCACTTTCAAGAGCCTCGGGCGAAGGAGTGCAGCGTTCCGGTCTCCCTTGGCCAGCATGCACTCGAAGAATTGACTTCGTTCTATTGATTGCAGCTATGATCCAACAGGATAGAAGCTGTTGGAAGTAGGCCCCGATCGGAAGGACTTCCGCGCCGGATGTGATAATGCCTGTGTAGCGCGGCAGGCGGCCTGCGGCGAATATTGCGGCACCGTCGTCAATACGATGCGGCTACTCGGCTGCCGCAGCCAAGGCGCGAGCCGGATCTGTCAGATTGAATGACAGGCTACGATCCTAAAGCAAAAAGCGCTTGAGCGTAAACGCTCCTTTGTTTGAACGCATCTTTGCGGAGGGGCTTTCCTCACGCCGCAAAGTGCTTCGATGCGATCAGCGGCCGGAGGCAAACCACCAGCGGCTCGTGTTGCGCGAGGCAATCTGGCTGCTGGCCTTGCCGTTTCCGGTGACGACCACCAGCCTGTTGACCTCGCCGTTGCGATAGGCGCGCAGGAAGCGAGCATAGTCCTTGAAGGATACGCAACCGTTCGAATCGCCGCGCGGTCCGAGCATGTAGGTGTGCGCCAGCAGGCCGTCGCGGCCGAGGACGGTACCGGATCCGCCGGCAGGGATCATGCGCAGCGCGGCAACGCCATGAAACAGGGCTTCGCGGGGCCTGAGGTCATAGGTCTGGGGCGGCGTGGCGCCCCGGTTCTTCACATGCACCGAGCCGGGATCGTCGAGGAATGGCCCGAGGCCGGAATGGGCTTCCAGGCGCTCGCCGCCGGGCAGATAGACCGTGCGGGCGGAGATGTCATAGACCGCGGTGCGATTGCCGGCCACCGGCCGAGACAGCGGCGCTTCGATGGTGGGGCGGTCGAGAGGGCGTCCCTCATCGGGGGCAATGGAGGCGAGGGCTGTCAGGGGGATGGCCGGACGGGTGGGCGGTAGCGGCACCAGATCGGCTGGATCGCCTTCGGCAAAGCGACTGTCAATCTGGCTGCCATCGATTTGGCCGTCACCGGTCGGGCGGATCGGTGGCAGGGGCAGGGCTTCGGCAGAGGCTTCGGGCAGGCTGCCGGTGACGACGACATCCGGCGCCACCTGCTCCGCTGGCGGCGAAGGCAGGGCCGCGACCGTCTGTACGGAACGAATGACGGGAAGGGCCTCGTGCGTGCCGTCGGCATCCGGGGCAAAGGACATCAGGCTGGCCAGCACGGGTGAGGCCGAGTGAACGCGTCCGCGCGGGGCGGGCAGACGCACGCCCTCCGCGATTTCGGGGCCGGTGTTGTCGGGGGCGGGTTCGGCAGCGGCGACCGGAGTCTCGTGTTCCGTGGGGCGGGGCACCGGCCGGAGCACGCCCGCCTGCACCAGAGCCTTGGGGGCGAAGGGATCTTCGGCGCGTAGTTGGAGATGGGCAGGCCTGGAGGCCGAGACCATCGAGGGCGCCACCAACGCGATCGCTGTCCAGGCCGCGGCGGTCGCTCCGAAACAAAGGCCCGCAAGTGCCATCCAGCCGGCGGTGTTCCGGCGAGGCCTTCGGCCTCGGACATGGCTGCCGGGAGAACGGGCGTGGGTCATGTTACTCGCTTCCGGACGGCCAGGCGGCCTTGCGGCGCGAGGACCTTCGGTTGGGTACTGAATGCGGTTGCTGGCGAGGGGAAACGCCTCGCGTCATCGATCCGCCGATCGACCCGCAAATCTTTGCCCAATCTTGGTAACCAAACCCTTTACATCCGAGCCCGGATTGTCCCGTTCGCACGATTGTGCAGCTCGTTAGCCGCGGCCATCGGCAGAAAGACGGCGCGAGTGACCGTGTCCATGACGATACCGGGCGGCCTCGTGGACCGGGAACGCTGCAATCATACGATGCCCGGCACACCCTCCGGCGGTACCGAAAGCAGGGCTGCCAGCGTGTTGAGGCCCTGGCGCAGGGCATCCTGGCTCGGCGCCGCACCGAGCGAGATGCGCAGGGCTGGTGGCGGGGCGCCGACGGCGAAGGCAGCGCTGCCGACCAAAGCGAGTCCGGCCTTGCGGGCGACCGCGCTGAGATCGGCACCGACCCAGGCTGAAGGCAGGCTGAGCCAGAGATGCTGAGCATCGGAGGCCGCGCGATAGGCGAAGCCGTTCAGCGCCGTCGCGGCGACCGTCTGGCGCGCGTGGTTCTCACGGCGGATGGCGGCAGTCAGGCGCGCCATCGTGCCGTCCTTGATCCAGGCGGTCGCCAAGCCAGCCATCAGAGGTGGCGCCATCAAATTGATGATCCGGGTCTGGGCGGTGATTTCGAGCGCCTCGGCCTGGCCCGGCGTGACGACATAGGCCAATCTCAGCGCGGGCGTCGCGCATTTTGACAGTGTGGCGACATGCCAGCTCCGCTCCGGAGCGAGGGCTGCGAGCGGAGGCGGGCTCTGCTCGGGCAGGGCGCCATAGGCGTCGTCCTCGATGAAGGCGATGTCGTGCTTGCGTGCGATGGCGACCAGGGCCTGCCGGCGCTCGGCGGACAAGGTCGCGGTGGTCGGGTTGTCGAGCGTCGGTACGCAATAGAGCGCCCTCGGCCGGCTCGTTCGGCAGAGTTCTTCGAACGCGTCGGGAAGCAGGCCATCCCCGTCGGTGCGCACCGATGCCAGCCTCACGCCGCAGCGGGCGGCCACCGAGCGTAGGCCGGGATAGGTGACTTCAGGCGCCGCCAGCACGGAGCCCGGCTCGAGCAGGGCCGAGACCACGGCGAAGAGGGCGGCTTGCGAGCCGGAGGTCACCACCAGCCGCTCGGGTGCGACCGGCCCGAGGCGGGGCGCCAGGAAGCGTGCACCGGCCGCACGGTCGCCGGGAATGCCGGCATTGTCCTGATAATGCAGCCGCGCCAGCGCATGGGGCGAGGCGAGGACGGTGGCGATGCCTTCGGCGATGGCCTCGCGCAGCCCGGCCTCGGCCGGCTGGGGCGGCATGTTCATGCTTAGATCGATCAGGGCCATCGCCTCGGCCGAGCGGGGTTCGTCGACGATCACGCGGGGAGGCACGATCCTGGCAAGGCTGACGATGGTGCCTCGCTTGGTGTTGCCCTCCACGAGTCCGGCGCGGCGAACCTCGTTGAAGGCCCGCGTCACCGTGGTGAGATCGACACCCAGCGCCTTGGCGAGCTGGCGCTGCGGCGGCAATTGCACGCCCGGTGCCAGGCGTCCTGAACGGATATCTGCCGAGAGTGCCTGGGCAATGGCGAGATATTTAGGCGCATCGCGGGCCAGTTCGGCGGGGAGCCAGAATGCCGCAGGCGAATTGTCTTGCATTTGTATGCCTACAATAATACAAAGAATGTGCTGATCGTCCGAGAAAATCGTAGGATTTTGATTTTTAAGGGCCGATCTCCTGATTCTTGTAGGCAGGATAGCGATATTTGTATGGAATATCAATCCATACATTTGATGCGGACGAAGGAGCTCTTCGATGGAAGAACAATCGGCAGCCTCTCAATCGATCTGGCGCTGCGGCATGCGTGGCCGCTGCCCGCGGTGCGGACAGGGCAAGCTCTTCAACGGCTTCCTGACGATCGCTCCCAAATGCAACGCCTGCGGGCTCGATTATTCTTTCGCCGATCCGGCGGATGGGCCGGCCTTCTTCGTGATGATGACCATGGCTTTTCCGGCCACCGGCTTCGGCATGTGGATGGAACTGAGCTTCGAGCCGCCGCTCTGGGTGCATTTCGTCACCACGCTGCCCTTCCTGCTGCTCTCCTGCATCCCGATCCTGCGCCCGATCAAGGGGGTGCTGGTGGCAAGCCAATATATCAACAAGGCGGAGGAGGGGCGCCTGGTGCCGCCGGACGAGATCCTGCAAGAGCCGCCGCGCCTGGCTCGGCAGACCTGAAGGGACCCGGTTGCCTCTTCCGGTTGCAATGGGTCAGAATGGCGGGCCTCTCCAAGAGCAAATGCTCAATCGACTGAAACAGCTGGGCTCGCCGTATGTATTCGTCCTTCGCCGCTCCCATATCGCCGCGCGATTTCCATGACCACATCTATGCCGGTGAAATTGCCCGTTTCGCCGGACTGATGCCGATGCAGGCATTGGTGGCCTTCACGCGCAGCCTGCTGGAAGATGCTTTCCATCCGCATCAGCCGACCGAGATTCATCGCCATCTGCCCCATGACAGGCAGGTCGAGGAGTTTTCCCGGCTGCAGAAGGCGTTCGTCCAATCCGCGGAGGTCAAGCGCCTGTGGGGTGAGGTCTTCGCGACGCTCGGGCTCGATCCGGAGAAACTCGCCCGTGACCGGCTGCATCTTCGCTTCCAGCCTCATCAGGCCCCCGCTGTGAACCTGCCGAGGGCGCGCAGCACCGCCACCATCGCCTTCCACCGCGACACCTGGGGCTCCAACCTCTATGCGCAGACCAATTGGTGGGCGCCGATCTATCCGATCACGGCCGGGCGCACCTTTGCAATCTATCCGGATCTGTGGACCCGGGCGGTACCCAATACCAGCGCCTCCTTCGATCTCGAGGCCGTGCTGGCCCGCTCCAGGATCGCGGGCCGCCATGCCGTCGATGCCGATGATGCCATTCCGCATCTGAGCGCACCGGTGGATGTCGGAGCGGTCGAGCCGGTGGTGATCGAGCCGGGCGAGATAATCGCCTTTTCCAGTGCGCATGCGCATGCCGGCGTGCCCAATAGCACCGATTTCACGCGCATTTCGCTGGAGACGAGGACGCTCTGGATCGAGGATGTCGTGGCTGGGCGCGGCGCTCCCAATGTCGATGGCGACGCGCCCTGGATGGCACCCGGGTGGTTCCGGCGCGTCAGTGACGGCGCCAGGCTGACGGAACTCCTAGGGCTCAATGCCCTCGAGCCTTATCGGCGCGAAAGCCCGGTGGCCTGAGGACCGGCCGTCGTAGCGCTCAGGTCGCCTGCTCTGCCTCGTGCCGATTGCGATGGCCGCTCATCGATGCCCCGGCATTATGGGGCAGCTTGGCGCTCACCGGCGAAGCCAACAGTGAAATAGCGGTGACGAACAGGAACGCCATCGAGAAATCGGTCAACGTGGCGTGTTCGTGCCCCAGCACCAGCTTGGAGCCGGTCAGAGCGAGGGCGCCGGCGCAGATGCCGAAGGACAGCATCAACTGCTGGAAGGTGGTGTAGAAGCTGTTGGCCGATGATGTGCGGGTCGGCGGAATGTCATCGTAGCAGACGGTGTTGTAGGCGGTGAACTGCAGCGACATCGAGAAGCCGCAGACCAGCAGCACGGCGAAGATGGCCCAATGCGGCCAGTCGGGACGGAACAGGGCGCAGGCCGCATAGAGCAGGCTGGAAAACAGGCTGTTCCAGATCAATGTGGTGCGAAAGCCGAACCGCTTGAGGATCGGCTTGGCTGCCGCCTTCATCAGCATGGAGCCGCAGGCGGTGGCGAAGGTAAGCAGGCCACTCTCCACTGCCGACATGCCGAAGCCGATCTGCATCATCAGCGGCAACAGGAAGGGCTGGGCGCCTTGCGTGATGCGCGAGAGCGAGCCGGCGACCAGCGAGACGCGGAAGGTGCGCACCCGCATCAGCGTCAGATCGAGGATCGGGGCGAAGTCGCGTGGTTTGCGGGCATGGACGATGTAAACAGCGCCGCTGACGACGCCGATCACCAGCAGTGCGATGGCGAGCGGCGCTTCCTCGGCGCTGCCGCGGCTGGTCATTTCAAAGCCGAACAGCAGGCAGGCGAGCGAAACACCCGAGAGCACGAAGCCTTTCATGTCGAAGGGCTCGCGCTTGTCCTCCTTCATGTTGGGAATGAAGATCTGGGTCAGCACCAGCCCGAGCAGGCCGATCGGGATGTTGATGTAGAAGATCCAGCGCCAGTCGAGGAAGGTGACGATGAAGCCGCCGACTGGCGGGCCGAGGATCGGGCCGATCAGCGCCGGCACCAGCAGCCAGCCCATGGCAGAGACGAGGTCCGATTTGTCGACGGTACGCAGCAGCACCAGACGGCCGACCGGCACCATCATCGCGCCGCCCGCGCCCTGCAGCAGCCGCGCGGCGACGAGGACGGGCAGGGTCGGTGCCCAGGCGCACAGGATCGAGCCGAGCATGAACACGGCGATGGCGATGGAAAATACGCTGCGGGCGCCATAGCGGTCGGCGATCTTGCCGCTGGCGGGGATCAGCACTGCCAGGCTGAGCAGATAGGACGTCAGCGCGATGCTCATATGGGCCGGCGAGACGTCGAAGGAGTTTGCCATGGTGGGCAGGGCGGTCGCCAGGATGGTGGCGTCGAGCTGTTCCATGAACATGGCGCTGGCAATGATCAGCGCGGTGGTTCTGAAATTGGGCCGTGCCATTCGAGGCATCAGGCCGGCGGTCACTTCGGACATGGGAGCAGGCAATTCATGACAAGGCCCGTCCCAAAGGGCGGGCCAAAATTGTGGCCGACTCGACGCCGGTCATGACGCTTGGATATTTATAGGCAGGCTTTTGTTCCGACGAAATGGCAAAAGTAGGGAGAGACAACATATAGTTTCGCATAGCTGAATCGCGCTGCGCGAAACACAAGCCACATCGCAGGCGGAAGGAGCCGATGCCGCGAATCCTCCAGATCTTATCTGCATGTATAAGATATTATCTGATTGGATCAGGCTCATCGGAAAAGAGCCGAATTCTCTCGAAATTTTTGCTGTTTTCGCGAGTGATTGGTGCTTTCGCGCTTGATTTTTGTCGTTTTCGGGCGGCATAAGCCTAGTCATGGAGAAGGGGATGGGCCCCTTCCTTCAAGAACCGGACATGCCGTTGCCGACCAGTTTCAACATCTTTGCGTTTGCGGATGACGCCTCCCAATTGCCGGCCCTGGTGCCGAGCATGGGCATGCCTATCTGCAGCTTGGGCAAAGGTGGCGGCAGCGAATTGTCGAATACGAACCGTATGATCGTCGCCCGACTGGCGCTGGATCACACGAGAATCTGAACCGGCGGCAGGGCAGTCCCCTCCGCCTTGATGGCAGGAGGGTATGTACGCGCGCGGCACATTCCAAACAATCCGAAGCAAGCGGCATGTGCGCATGCCCGGGCATGCGTGCATGCCTGTCCAAGCAGAGTTTCCCAGCGCGGCCCTTGCACGGGCCTCGCCGGGAAACTCTGCAAATGTTCGGTATCGCGCAGAGCTGCGTGCACATCATTCTACTGTCATCATTCCGTCTTTTCGTTGCCGGACAACTGTCCAGCTAGACCAGCCAACGGGGCTGGCCGGGAGTCAGACAGCGAAAACCAGCCGCCGGCCGGATAACCGGTCATCCATTCCTCAAACCAGTGCCCAATCCCCGGAGTTCGAGCGTTGAGGTAGTCATGTCGTCCCACCCCGCTTTGATTTTAAATGCCGATTTCAGACCCTTGCGGTATTTCCCGCTCTCGCTGCTGTCGTGGCAGGATGCGCTGCGGGCCGTTTTTCTCGACCGCGTGAGCGTGGTGGCGGAATATGATGCCGTGGTGCGCAGCCCGTCGACGACGATGCGCCTGCCGTCGGTCGTTGCCCTGCGCGACTACCAGAAGGTGGAGCGCATGGTGCCGTTCACCCGCTTCAACCTGTTCCTGCGCGATGGCTTCACCTGCCAATATTGCGGCGATGGCTTCCAGGCGCGCGATTTGCAGTTCGAGCATGTGGTTCCCCGCTCCAAGGGCGGCGCGACCTCGTGGGAGAACATCGTGGCGGCCTGCGGCGACTGCAACGCCCGCAAGGCGGATCGCATGGACATGAAGCCCCTGCGCAAGCCGGCGAGGCCTTCGCCCTGGGAACTCCTGGAGACGAGCCGGCATTATCCGCACAACTATCTGCATGAAAGCTGGGTCGACTATCTCTACTGGGACAGCGAACTGGTTTCGTGAGGATTGGTGGACCGGAGGAGGGCGGTGGCGACACCGCCCTTTTCGCGTCATGGTGGCATAAGCTTGGCGACGCGGGTGGGATCGCAGGGCCCCGGGAGGAGAAAGAGATGCCGAAACTCACCGATTTCAAGGTCTTGACCTTCGATTGCTACGGCACGCTGATCGACTGGGAAACCGGCATCTGGAACGCGCTTCAGCCGCTGCTCAGCGCCAGCGGTCGCGCGATCGGCCGCGAGGAGGCGCTAACCGCCTTTGCCCGCCGCGAGACCGAGCAGGAACTCGAAACGCCATCGCTGCTCTATTCGACCCTGCTTACCGTCACCCATGCGCGGCTGGCGCATGACTGGGGCATTGCCGTCCATGCCGACCTGCATGAGCGCTTCGGCGCTTCCGTGCCGGACTGGCCGGCCTTTCCGGATTCGCGTGAGGCGCTCGCCTATCTCAAGCGGCACTACCGGCTGGCCGTACTCTCCAATGTCGACCGTCGCAGCTTCGCCGCCAGCAACACCAAGCTCGGTGGCCTCTTCGATGCGGTCTACACCGCCGAGGATGTCGGCTCCTACAAGCCGGATCCGCGTAATTTCAGCTATCTGCTCGAGCATTTGTCGCTGCAGTTCAGCCTCGAACCGGCCGATGTACTGCATACGGCCCAGAGCCTGCACCACGATCACGTCCCGGCATCGCGGATCGGCCTGGCGCGGGCCTGGATCGACCGCCGCGCCGGCAAGCAAGGTGGCGCCACTTTGACGGTCGAGGGTGTGTCCGAGCCCGATTTCCACTTCCACAGCCTCGGCGCGCTGGCCGAGGCACATCGCAAGGCGCATTCAGGCTGAAGGCGCCTTTCAGGGCGCCCTCGCATCGATCAAGCCCTGTTGGCGCAGATCGCTCCAGAAGGCGTCGGGGATGGCGACGCCGAGCAGGCTGACATTCTCGCGTGCCTGTTCGGGCGTGACGGCCCCCGAGATCACGCTCGCCACGATGGGATGGCGCAGCACGAACTGGAAGGCCGCCGCCTTGAGCGGCACGTTGTGGGCGGCGCAGACGGCCTCGATCTTGCGCACCTTCTCGATGATTTCGGGCGCGGCCGGGGTGTAGCGATAATAGGGCGTGGGCACGCCGGCTCCGGTGGCGAGGATGCCGGAGGCGAAGGGCGAGCCGATCACCACACCGACGCCGCGCTCCTCACAGAGCGGGAATTCGAGGTCGAGCGGGCCCTGGTCGATCAGCGTATAGGGCATGGCGACCAGGAAGAAATCGAGGTCGAAGCGCTTGAGCATTTCGGGAATGGTGCCGAGCACATTGACGCCGGCACCGATGCCCTGGATCTCGCCGTAATGCTTGAGCATTTCGAGCGCACGCCAGCCCGAGCGCTCCAGATCGAGGAAATGCTGCGCGACGAGGTCGGCCGAGCCGACATGCGGCACGTCGAGGTCATGGATGAGCAGGAGGTCGATACGGTTGATGCCGAGCCGCATCTGGCTTTGCTCATAGGCACGCATCACGCCGTCATAGGTGTAGTCGAAGCGCTCCTGAAAGGAGAGGCCGCCATACCAGAACGGGCCCTTGTAACTATCGACGTCCTTGGGGCGGTGGAAGGTGCGCCCGATCTTGGTGGAGAGGATGAAATCGGAGCGCGGCCTTTGCCGCAGTGCCTCGCCGAAACGCAATTCGCTGAGGCCGCGGCCGTACCAGGGCGAGGTATCGAAATAGCGGATGCCGGCATCCCAGGCGCCCCTGAAGGTGGCGCGGACTTTCTCCTCGTCGAGATTCTCGAACATGTCCCCCATCGGGCCGCCGCCGAGGCCGACGGGCGTGAGCATGACGGAGGTCTTGCCGAGCCGGCGCGGCGCGGCATTGCCGGGCATGATGGGGAGTTGCATGGGTTCCGTCCCTGGGATTTTGAAGATGGATTCTGATTTGTCCGACAATGGTAGTGGCAAACGCCGCCCTGTCCAGAGGGGGACGGCACAATCACCCTTGCTCAAGCCATGTCCGCGCCGTGCGCAGGATCGAGGCGGTGATGTCCTGGAGGCCTTTTTCGACGGCCCGGCTCCAGTGCCAGTAGAGCGGTACCATCAGCCGCGAACCTGGATGCATCGCGACGAGAGATCCCTGCTCGAGATGGGCCTTTACCAGCGATAGCGGGTTCATGCCCCAGCCGAGCCCGGCCAGGGCGCCGTCGACAAAGGCGCCGGAGGAGGGGATCCAATGGCTGGGCCGGCTGATAGGCCGGCCGAAAGTCTCGACCAGCCAGCGGTCCTGCAGCGCGTCCTTGGTGTTGAAGGTGAGGCAAGGGGCGTGCCGCACCGCTTCCTCGTCGAGACCGTCGGGGAACCAGCGGCGCATGAAGGCGGGGCTGGCGGTGGCGACATAGGTCTGCATGCCCAAGGCGCGGCTGCTACAGCCCTGTACGGGCCCCGGAGCGATGCCCACCGCCGCGCTGACTTCGCCGCGCCGCAGCCATTCGGCTGTGTTGCTTTCATCGTCGAGCACGAGATCGAACAGGCGCCCCTCCAACCCGGACAATGCGGGGAGGAACCAGGTCGCCAGGCTGTCGGCATTGACGGCGATGCGCACGGTGGGAGCCGGGCCGGATGGCACCAGGCCGCCGAGCTCGCTGCGCAGGCTATGCTCCATCAGGCCGACTTCCTCTGCATGGCGGCAGAGGCGTTTGCCGGCTGGCGTCGCCGTGCAGGGCTGCCCCCTGACGATCAGGCCGGTGCCGAGGCGTTCCTCCAGCAACTTCACGCGCTGGGAGATCGCCGAGGGCGTCACGCCAATTTCCTGCGCGGCTTTGTCGAAGGAACCGCTGCGCACCACGGCAGCCACGGCTTCCAGCAGGGCATAGTCCAGCATGGATTAATTTTCCTAATCCAATGGTAGATTATTTAAATTTTCTAATCCCGCCAGGATGTGTAGTCAAACCCTGCTCCGGCGACGACACCGGCGCATGCTCTGAAGGGGAGACCATGACCAACGCGCTCATATCCGGATTCCTGCTCGGCCTCAGCCTGATCGTGGCGATCGGTGCGCAGAACGCCTTCGTGCTGCGGCAGGGCCTGCGACGCGAGCATGTGTTTTGGGTCAGCCTCACCTGTGCCTTGTCGGATGCCGTGCTGATCAGCGCCGGGGTGGCCGGTTTCGGCGCGGTCGGCGTGGCCGTGCCCTGGATCGAGCCGGTGATGCGCTATGGCGGGGCCGCTTTCCTGGCGCTCTATGGCCTGCGCAGCTTCCGCTCCGCCCTTGCCGATCATGGCGGGCTCGATCCGGCCGAGGGCGCCGGACTGGGTTTGGGGCGGGCCCTCATGACCTGCCTCGCCTTCACCTGGCTCAACCCCCATGTCTATCTCGACACGGTGGTGCTGCTCGGCTCGATTTCCACGCAATATCCGAATGCCAAGACCGCCTTCGGCATCGGTGCGGTCTGCGCCTCCTTCCTGTTCTTCTTCTCGCTCGGTTATGGCGCCCGCCTGCTGCGCCCGCTCTTCGCCCGGCCGGGCGCCTGGCGGGTGCTGGACGGGCTGATCGGCATGACCATGTGCGGATTGGCGCTGAAGCTGGTGATGTGAGCATGGGGGCCGGTCTTCAGACCGGCCTGCATTCTTACTCCTCATCCTTCAGCCGGTAGCCGATGCCGGGCTCCGTCTGGATGATGCGGGGATTGGCGGGATCGCGTTCGATCTTGGTCCTGAGCTGACCGATGAAGACGCGCAGATAATGCAGGTCCTCGACATGCGCCGGGCCCCACACCGAGGTCAGCAATTGGCGATGGGTGACGACGCGGCCGGCATGGCGCGCCAGCATGGCGAGCAGGTCATATTCCTTGGGCGTGACGCGAACGGCCTCGCCGTCGCGGCTCACCAGCCGTTTCAGCGTGTCGATGACGAGGCCGTCGCTCTCGAAGCGGGTGGCGTTGCCCTCGTCATGGGCCCGATGGCGCAGGGCCGTGCGGATGCGGGCGATCAATTCGCCGATACCAAAGGGCTTTTCGACATAGTCGTCGGCGCCGAGATCGAGAGCGGCGATCTTCTCGGTCTCGCGGTCGCGGGCCGACAGCACGATGACAGGCACTTTCGACCACTCGCGTACCTTGGTGATGATGTCCTTGCCGTCCATGTCGGGCAGGCCGAGATCGAGGATGACGAGATCCGGCGCGGCGGTGGCGATCAGGCGCATGGCGTCGGCGCCGTTGACGGCCGGCGTCACCTCATAGCCGGCGGCGATCAACGCCGGTTTGAGGAAACGCTGGATCTGCGGCTCGTCGTCGACAACCAGAATGTGCATAAGACGGGAAACTCTTGGTGTGCCGGTCTTTAGAGCTCCATCAAGTGATGGAACGAGACCGGCATGGCAGCGGAGAATGCCGGTCTGAAGACCGGCACACCGGAAAGGTACACGCCATCATGCCCCGACCGGCAGGCGAATGACAATGCGGGTGCCGCGTTTGCGCACGGCCGGACTTTCGGCGGTGATGGTGCCGCCCATGGCTTCGATGAAGCCGCGGCTGATCGAGAGGCCGAGACCCGTGCCCGGCGCGCGGCCGTCGACCTTGCCCCGCCGATAGAACTTATCGAAGATCTTCTCCAGGTCGTCAGGCGGAATGCCCTTGCCCTGATCGGTGATGGTAACAACCACCTCGGCATCCTCGCGTCGGGCGAACACGGCGGTCGAGGAATCCTCCCCGCCATATTTGTGGGCGTTGTCGAGCAGGTTGAACAGCACCTGGCCGAGCAGGGCCTGGTCGCCGCGCACGGGCGGCAGGTCGGTCGCCAGGCTGGTCTCGATCAGGCGGGTTGGGAAAGCTTTGCGGGCGCGATCCACCGCGGCTCGGACGACATCGGCCACGTCGATGAAATCGCGCCGTGCATTGAGGGCGCCCGCTTCGAGGCGACTCATGTCGAGGAGATTGGCGACGAAGCGGCTGAGCCGGGCCGCCTCTTCCTCGATGGAAGCAAGCAGATCGTCGCGGCTTTCCTCGCTCATCTTGGTGCCGAGCTGGCGCAGCGTGGTGACGGCACCGGTGATGGAGGCCAGTGGTGTACGCAAATCGTGCGAGAGGGAGGAGAGCAGGGCGCTGCGAAGCTTCTCGCTTTCCTCGAGGGCGGCGGTACGCACATTCTCTTTGGCGAGCTTTGCCCTGTCGATGGCGATGGCGGTCTGGTCGAGAATGGCAACGAGAATGCGCTCCTCGGCCGGCGAGAGCGGTTCAGCTCCTTCGAGCTGGGCCAGGCCGAGCACGCCGACGGCCCCGTTCGGGGTGAGGATCGGCCTGAATTCGAAGGCGATGTTGGGCAGGGTACCCGTGCCCCGGCCGGCAATTTCCCTCTTCTCGAACGCCCAGCGCAGCGCCGTCATGTCGGTGGTGTCGAGGCTGATGTCCGGCGGCCAGGCGGCGGCGACGCTGAGCTCGTCGTCCTGCGGCACGGCGATGACGACGCGTCCGTGCAGCGTCGCCTGGGCATGGGCGACGGCGGCCCAGAGCACATCGTCCAGGCTGGTAATGCCCGAGAGTTTACGGGAGAACTCGTAGAGCGACATGATGTTGGCGGCGCGCCGCCCTTCGCCCTCCGCCCGCTCGCGTACTCGCCCGGCGAGGTCGCCCGCCACCACGGCCACGATCAGGAACACCGCGAGGGCGAAGACTTCGTGCGGCTCGGCGATGGTGAAGTTGTAGAGGGGTGGGATGAAGAAGAAATTATAGGCGAAGAAGGACAGGACCGCCGCGGTGATGGCGCTCCAGCGCCCGACCGTGAGGGCGCTGGCGAGCACCGCCATGAGGAACAGCATCGAGGCATTGGGCAGATAAACGAAATGCCTGAGGCCGATACCAATGCCGACGGCTGCCGTAACGCAGGCCACCGCCATGGCGAGCCCGGCCAGCGAGGGCTGCAGGGCAATCCGGCGCCACCATCGTCGCGCCGGCGGAGCTCCGGCCATGGTGTTGGTGATGATGGTGACGTTGATCTCTTCGGAGCGGTGCAGGAGGTCGTCGGCCAAAGAGCGCCCGGTCAGGCGCTGCCACCAGCTCGATTTGCCGCTGCCCAGCACGATCTGCGTGACGTTTTCGGCCCTGGCCAGCCTGAGAATCTCGCCGACATAATCGTGGCCATTGAGCCGCCGCACCTCCGCGCCCAGGCGCTCGGCAAGGCGTAGATTGGCCTCGAGCTGGGCAAGCGCCTCCCCCCCGGCCTCCTGTCCCGGGCGCTCAACCGTAACGGCCAGCCAATCGGCGTTCAGCCCGGTGGCCAGGCGCCCGGCCGCCCGTACGACCTGCTGGGAAAAATTGTCGGAGCCGATGCAGACGATCAGCCTGTCTGCCGTCTCCCATGGGCCTTCGATGGCATTCTGGCGCAGATAGGCCAGCATCTGGTCGTCGACGCGTTCCGTGGTCCGCCGCAGGGCAAGCTCGCGCAGGGCGGTGAGGTTGCCGGGCTTGAAGAAGCCGTCGGCGGCGCGCTTGGCGTTATCGGGCAGATAGACCTTGCCGTCCTCCAGGCGCTGGATCAGTTCGGTGGGCGTGATGTCGACGACGATGACCTCGTCCGCCTTCTTGATCACGCTGTCGGGGACGCTTTCGCGCACCGTCACCCCCGTGAGGCGCGAGACGACGTCGGTGAGGCTTTCCAGATGCTGAATGTTGAGCGCCGTCCACACGTCGATACCGGCACCGATCAGTTCCTCAACGTCCTGGTAACGCTTGGGATGGCGGCTGTCCGGCGCGTTGGTATGGGCAAGTTCGTCGATGATGATCAGGCGCGGCCTGCGGGCGAGCGCGCCATCGATGTCGAACTCCTCGAGCTGGCGGCCGCGATAGTCGACCGTCCGCCGTGCCATGATCTCGAGCCCATCCGTCAGGGCGGCCGTCTCGCTGCGGCCATGCGTTTCGACGATGCCGACGACGACGTCGATGCCCGCTTCCTTCTCCCGCCGCGCCCGCGACAGCATCGCGTAGGTCTTGCCGACACCCGGTGCCGCGCCGAGAAAGACGGTGAGGCGGCCGCGACCTTCCCGTCCCGCCAGGGTCAGCAGGGCATTGGGATCGGGACGTTTGTCGGAGGCAGCGCTTGGCATGGGGCCTCAAATGCGATGTGCCGGTCTTCTAAGCTCCATCGAGAGATGGAGCGGGACCGGCACGATTCGATGCTTCACCAGTGGAAGACCAGCACAACATCACTTCAGCTTGATTGCATCAAGCGCAAGGTTCAGGGCGAGAACATTGACACGCGGCTCACCGATCACGCCAAAGAGCCGGCCTGACGTCTGGGCATCGACCAATGCTTTCACGTCTGCTTCCGGCAGGTTGCGAGCCTTGGCGACCCGCGGGATCTGCAGCGCGGCATCGGCTGGCGAGACATCGGGGTCGAGGCCGGATCCCGAGGTCGTCACCGCGTCGGCAGGAACGGCGCCGGTCACGCCCTGCTTGCGCAGGTCCTCGACCGAGGCTGCCACGCGATCGGCCAGCGCCTTGGAGGTCGGGCCGAGATTGGAGCCGGTCGAACCGCTGGCGTTGTATGGCTGAGACACGGTCTTGCTGGAATCATTGGGATCGGTGCCGGAGGTTGCCGAGGGGCGGCCCTGGAAATAGCGTTCCGACGTGAAGTTCTGGCCGATCAGGGACGAGCCGATCACCGTGTCGTTGCTGGCGATCAGGCTGCCATTGGCCTGGCCGGGCAAGGCGACCTGGGCGATGCCGGTGACGAGCAGCGGATAGACGATGCCCAGCAGCAGGGTGAACAGGGCCATCATCACGATGGCGGGGCGAATATGGGTCAACATGGGCTTGCTCCCTTGGAGCGCGAAAACGGGATTGCCTCGGAAGGCGGGAACCCTCCCCGTGGGGAGGGGCAGTGTATGGGCCTGGGATCGGTGCTGGCCGGACAGAGCGAGCCAGCGGGCCACGCTCCATCCGTTCCTCATGCGCATCGCCGTCACACCAGATGCAGGGCGGCGACGACCAGGTCGATCAGCTTGATGCCGACGAACGGCACCAGCAGTCCGCCGAGGCCATAGACCAGGAGGTTGCGCCTGAGCAGCGCGGCAGCGCCGACCGGCCTGTAGGAGACGCCTTTGAGGGCCAGTGGGATCAGGGCGACGATGATCAGGGCATTGAAGATCACAGCCGAGAGGATGGCCGACTGGGGCGAAGCCAGGTTCATGACGTTCAGCGTACCGAGCTCGGGATAGGTCGCGATGAACAAGGCCGGGATGATGGCGAAATATTTGGCGACGTCGTTGGCGATCGAGAAGGTGGTGAGCGAGCCACGCGTCATCAGCAATTGCTTGCCGATGCCGACGATCTCGATCAGCTTGGTGGGGCTGGAGTCGAGGTCGACCATGTTGCCCGCTTCGCGTGCCGCCTGAGTGCCGGTCTGCATGGCGACGCCGACATCGGCCTGGGCCAGCGCCGGCGCGTCATTGGTGCCGTCGCCGCACATGGCGATCAGGCGGCCGCCCGTCTGCTCCTTGCGGATATAGGCGAGCTTCTCCTCGGGCGTCGCCTCGGCCAGGAAGTCGTCGACACCGGCCTCGGAGGCGATCGCGGCGGCGGTGATCGGGTTGTCGCCCGTCACCATGACGGTACGGATGCCCATCGAACGCAGCTCGGCGAAGCGCTCCTTGATGCCGGGCTTCACCACGTCCTTGAGGTGAACGACACCGAGGACGCGGCTGCCGTCCGTGACGCCGAGGGGGGTACCGCCCGTGCGGGCTACCTTTTCCACCGCCTGCCGGAAGGCTGATGGTGCCGCCTCCAGCGTGGTGCCGGCGAACTTCACGATGGCATCGACCGCGCCCTTGCGGATGGAGCGTCCGTCGATGTCGATGCCCGACAGGCGAGTCTGGGCGGCGAAGGCGATGGTGGTGATTGCCTTGCAGGTCAGGTCCGGCTGAGTCAGGCCATATTCGCCCTGGGCGAGCGCGATGATGGAACGGCCCTCGGGCGTCTCGTCGGCGAGGCTGGCCAGGAGCACGGCCTCGGCCAGATCCTGTTCGCTGACGCCCGGCACCGGCAGGAACTCGGTCGCCATGCGGTTACCGAAGGTGATGGTGCCTGTCTTGTCGAGCAGCAGGGTGTCGACGTCGCCGGCGGCCTCCACCGCGCGACCGGAGGTCGCCACCACGTTGAAGCGGATCAGGCGGTCCATACCGGCGATACCGATGGCCGAAAGCAGGCCGCCGATGGTGGTAGGGATGAGGGTGACCAACAGCGCCACCAGCACTGTGATGGAGAGCAGCGTGCCGGAGTAGCCGGCAAGGCCCCAGAGCGTGACCACGGCGATCAGGAAGATCAGCGTCATGCCCGACAGCAGGATCGACAGGGCGATCTCGTTGGGGGTCTTCTGGCGCTCGGCGCCCTCGACCAGCGCGATCATGCGATCGATGAAGGAGGAGCCGGGCTGGGTGGTGATGCGCACCTTGATCCAGTCCGACAGCACCTGCGTGCCGCCGGTGACGGCGGAGCGGTCGCCGCCGGATTCGCGGATCACCGGGGCGGATTCGCCGGTGATGGCGCTTTCGTTCACCGACGCGACGCCCTCGATCACCTCGCCGTCGCCGGGGATGAGATCACCGGCTTCGACGATGACGATGTCGCCAACCACGAGCTTGGTGGCGTCGATCACCTGGAAGTTTCCCAAGGCGGCCGCGGCCGAAGGCATACGCTTGGCCTTGAGGTCGGACTTGGTGCGCTTGAGGCTCTCGGCCTGCGCCTTGCCGCGCCCTTCAGCCACGGCTTCGGCGAAGGTGGCGAACAGCACGGTGAACCACAGCCAGGCGGCGATCTGGGCACTGAAGCCGACGCCGGCCCCGGTGAAGGCGTCACGCAGGCTGAGCACGGTGACCAGGGCGGCCACGACCTCGGTGACGAAGATCACCGGATTGCGGACGAGCAGCCTGGGATCGAGCTTGACGAAGGCATCCTTGATCGCCGGCAGCAGGATGGCCGCGTCGAACATGGAGGGGGAAGTGGGTTTGGAAGACATGACAGCCGTTCCTTAGAAAGTTTTGCCGGCGAGCATGACGAAGTGCTCGACGATCGGCCCCAGCGCGAGCGCCGGGAAGAATTGCAGGCCGCCGACGATCAGGATGACGCCGACCAGCAGGCCGACGAACAGCGGCGTGTGGGTCGGGAACGTACCGGCCGAGGCAGGCACCTTGGTCTTGGCGGCCAGGGAGCCTGCAATCGCCATCACCGGCACGACATAGGCAAAGCGTCCCAGCAGCATGGCGATGCCGAGCGTGGCGTTGAACCAGGGCGTATTGGCCGAGAGGCTGCCGAAGGCCGAACCGTTATTGGCAGTCGTCGAAGTGTAGGCGTAGAGCAGTTCAGAGAGGCCGTGCGGGCCGGCATTGCCGAGCTGCGACAGGGCGAAGGGCGCCATGGCCGAGATCGCAGTGAAGCCAAGGATCGCGGTGGGCAGGATCAGGATCGCCATCACGGCGAATTTCATCTCGCGCGACTCGATCTTCTTGCCGAGGAACTCCGGCGTGCGGCCGACCATCAGGCCGGCGATGAACACGCTGAGGATGGCAAAGACGATCATGCCATAGAGGCCCGAGCCGACGCCGCCAGGCAGGATTTCGCCGAGCTGCATCAGAAACATCGGGATGAGGCCGCCGAGAGGGGTCAGCGAAGAATGCATGGCGTTGACGGCGCCACAGGAAACGCCGGTGGTGACGGCGACGAAGACGGCGGTCATGGCCTGGCCGAAGCGGATCTCCTTGCCTTCCATGTTGCCGAGGGCCCCGTCGAGGCCGAGATGCGCCAGGATCGGATTGCCCGCCGTTTCAGACCAGTAGACCACGGCGGCGCCGGCGATCAGGATGACAGCCATGGCAGACAGCAGGGCCCAGCCCTGGCGGCGCACCCCAACCATCTGGCCAAAGGTGTAGGTCAGAGCCGCGGCGATGGCGAGCATCGAGAAGATCGACAGGTAGTTGGCGAGAGCCGTCGGGTTCTCGAAGGGATGGGCCGAGTTGGCATTGAAGAAGCCGCCACCATTGGTACCGAGCTGCTTGATCGCTTCCTGGCTCGCCATCGGTCCCATGGCAATGGTCTGCTTGGCGCCTTCCAGCGTGGTGACATCGACACTGGCCTGCAGGGTCTGCGGGATGCCCATGGCGACGAAGGCAAGCGCCACGATGATGGCGATGGGCAGCAGCACATAGAGCGTGGAGCGGGTGAGATCGACCCAGAAATTGCCGAGCGTGGCCGCGCTCGAACGTGCAAAGGCCCGGGTAAGGGCGATGGCAAGTGCGATGCCGGTGGCGGCCGAGACGAAATTGTGCACGGTGAGCCCAGCCATCTGGCTGAAATGGCTCATGGTGCTTTCGCCGGCATAGTTCTGCCAGTTGGTGTTGGTGACGAAGCTGATTGCCGTATTGAAGGACAGATCCGGCGGCAGATTGTCGAAACCCTGCGGGTTGAGCGGCAGATAGGCCTGCAGCCGGAAGATCGCGTAGAGCGAGGCGAAGCCTGCCATGCTGAAAAACAACATGGCGAGCGTATAGGCGAGCCAACCTTGCTCCCGGGCGGGATCGATGCCGGAAAGTTTGTAGAAACCCTTCTCGATGGGCGCCAGGACGGGCGAGAGGAAGGTTCTCTCACCGGTGAAGACACGGGCCATATAGGCACCCAGTGGCTTCACCGCTATGAGCACCAGGGCGAGCAGAAGGATGATCTGAAGCCATCCGTTCAGGGACATGGAAATTCTCCAAAAGAGCACGGGCCCCGCCAATTCTCTCGCGAGAACGGTTTCTCTCGAGAGAGCGGCGTGGGGCCCGGAAAAGAGGGGACGAGCAGGGAGCGGGGCCGTTTCCCGATGAGCCGGCCCCGCTCCCGTCACGCGCCATCGCGCCGGCGCGGGGGCGGCCGGCGAAGAAAGGCGGTGAAGCCGTAAAACTCAGAAGCGTTCGGGGCGCACTAGCGTGAACACGAGATAGGCGCCGAGCAGGACGGCCACGAGGAGGCCAAGGAGGGGATCGAACATGATGCGCCTCACAGCCTGTCGAGGACGCGGGCATAAAGGACCATCAGGAACAGGCCACCAAGCCCCAGCGCCACATAGGCAAGATCTAGCATGACAAAACTCCAACCCGATTGGGCATGGGTCTGGTTTGCCACCAAAGCGCGTCAGGGTTCGATTCCGATTATCGGGCCCCGGCATAAGGAAAGTGTAAGGATGGGCCGGGTCGTCGCCGGGGCTGGAGCAGGGCTAACACTTCCCAGTTGCGTTGGCATAAGAGAGCGCCGGATATACGGAGTGTCAGCCTCACAGCTCCATCAGGTGATGGAGCAGGGCTGACATCCTTTGCCGGCAAGCGCTTTTTTCAAGATGTCATCCAGGAGGCTGACACTCCAAACTCCTTCGAAGGAAAACACAACGATCGTGCTAAGGCAGAAATGGATTGACGATCCGCAGGCGCCCGTCGATGAACAGGCCGTTCTGCATGTCCTCGGACCACAGCCTGTCGCAGTTGCTCGTCAGGGCTGCCGCGACGATCATGGCATCGTAGACGGAGAGCTTGTAGCGTTCGGCTAGGTCGATCCCGGTCCCATGGATCTCGACGGTGTTGGGCACCACCTGCAATAGGCTGCGCAAAGGCGACAGGAACTGCCGCGTTTCCTGCCATGACATGGCGAGTTTGCAGCGGGTCACATTGGCGATTTCGTTCAGGACCTGAACGCTGATCGTGCCGCCCGCGAGGAGGAGCTTTTCTGCCCGATCCGCCTTGCTCGTATCCGACGAGGCCAGGTAGAGCAGGATATTCGTGTCGAAGAAATCACCGGGCATCGGCGCTATCGCGCATTTGCTTCATCACGGTCGAAGGTGAAATCCGCAGGCAGCCTTCCGCGAAACGCCCGCAACCGGCGCAGCAACTCTTCGCGACCAGGCTTGCGGGCGATTTCCAACCGACGCTCTTCGGCGATATGGACTTCGATCTCGTCGCCCTCTTTCAACTGGAGAGCCTCGACCACGACGGCGGGGATGCGAACAGCCAGGCTATTGCCCCATTTAGCGACCTGCATGAATATGGCTCCGGATATACATGCTGTAATATGTATAGGGTCTGGTCGCCCGTCAACCTCGTCCCAAGCTATCGCGTGCCCGGCGCCCAGTCCGGCGGGGCCAGCTCGAAGCCTTCGAAGCGGAAGCCGGGGGCAACCGTGCAGCCGACCAGGGTCCAGTCGCCGAGGCTACGGGCCGCCTGCCACACGCCCGTCGGCACCACGCCTTGTGGCCGCTGGCCGGCGTCGAAGTCGGTGCCGAGAATCAGGCGCTCGGTGGTCGCGCCATCGGCCGAGAGGTCGAGGGCCAGCGGCGCGCCGGCATGGAAATGCCAGATCTCGGCGGCGTCGACCCGATGCCAATGCGAACGCTCGCCCGCCTGGAGCAGGTAGTAGATCGCGGTCGAAGCCGGCCTGTCGCCGTGGAGAGTGCCGTCGGAGAAGGTGCTGACATAATGGCCGCCTTCGGGATGGGGCTGCATGTCGAGGAGGGCGATGATCTCGGCGGCGGTCGTCATGGTCATTCCTGTTGTTTTGCGAGGATATCGTGCCCGAGCGCTCCCACCGGTCGCGAAAGGAGTATCCCGGTGCGTTCTTTTGCCCGATCAGAACCGGTTCTTGCGCTCGCGCAATTCGGTGAACACGGCGACAGGATCTGATCCCGCCAGCCCGATCGCCTCGGCAACGCCGGGATCGTCGGCACGCAGGAAGGGGTTTTCGCGCTTCTCGGCGCCAAGAAGGACTGGCAGGGTGAAGCGGTGGGCACCACGCTGCGCCTCGACCTCGGCGGCGCGCCTGGCAAGCGCCTGGTTGGCGGGATCGACCGTGAGGGCGAAGCGCGCATTGGCCAGCGTGTATTCATGTCCGCAATAGAGCTGCGTATCGTCGGGCAGGGCCCGCAATTTGAGCAGCGAGCGCCACATGTCCGCCGGCGTGCCCTCGAACAGCCGGCCGCAGCCGAGCGAGAACAGGGTGTCGGCGGCAAACAACAGCTTCTCCTGCCTGAACCAATAGGCGATATGGCCGACTGTGTGGCCGGGCGTGTCGATGATCTCGGCCACGAGGGAACCGACAGCGACGGTATCGCCTTCCCCGACCATCTCGTCGACGGCCGGGATGCGGTGGGCATCGGCCTTGGCCGCCACCACCCGGCAGCCATAGGACGTCTTCAACGCCTCGATGCCCTCGACGTGATCGGCATGATGATGGGTGACCAGGATGTCGGTCAGCCGCCAGCCTCGCCGTTCGAGGGCCGCTTCGATCGCTTCGGCCTCTGGCGCGTCGATGGCCGCGGTGCGTCCGGTCGCCTCGTCGTGGAGCAGCACGCCGAAATTGTCGCTCCGGCACAAGAACAATTCGATCAGCGCGCTCATTCTCACCCTCGCAGCATGCACATTTCCTTGGAGATGCGACTCCTTCTATGCGATTGGCGATGTTAGGTCACGCAAACGATGGCGCGGACCGATGGTGATGAAGGAGCCCAAGGAATGTCCGGCGAACCCGTGGTGATCGGCGATGCGCCTCTGACCATCGATGCGCTGACGGCCGTTGCCCGCGAGCGCCGCCCGGTCGTCCTGTCATCCTCTGCCCGCGAGCGCATCTGCGCGGCGCGCTCGGTGATCGAGCAAGCCATCGCCGAGAACAAACCGATCTACGGCCTGACCACCGGGCTCGGCGCCGGCGTCGACACCCGGCTCTCGACCGACGATCTCGCCGCTTTCCAACGGCGTGTCGCTTTTGCCCGCGCGGTCGGCGTGGGTGACGAAATGCCGGTCGCCGAGGTCCGGGCTATGATGGCGGCGCGTATTGCCGGCATGAGTGTTGGCCAGACCGGCGTGTCGCTCGCCGTCGTCGAGGCCCTGGCTGCTGCCCTGAATGCGGGCTTTCATCCCATCGTGCCGTCCATCGGCTCGATCGGGGCGGCCGACCTCGCTCCGCTCGCCCATATGGCCCTGGCGCTGCTCGGTGAAAGCGAGGCCGAATATCGCGGCGAACGCCTGGCCGGCGCCGAGGCGCTGCGGCGGGCCGGGCTGCAGCCGGTGCCGATCGGGCCGAAGGATGGGCATGCCCTCGTGGTGGCCAATGCCGCTTCCACCGGGCGCGGCGCCCTGGTGCTCGCGGAGGCGCGCCTGGCGCTCGATACGCTCGACCGCGCCGCCGCGCTGTCGATGGAAGCCTTCGGCGCCAATATCACGCCTCTGGCGGAAGCAGTGAATACAGCCCGTCCAGCTCCCGGGCAAATCGAGGCGGCCCGGACGATCTATGCCCTGCTGGCCGGCGGCCCACTCGGCGACAACAAAGCGAGCCGGCGGGTTCAGGACCCGCTGTCCTTCCGCTGCGTGGCCCCGGTGCATGGCGCCGCGCGCACCGCCTTTGCCGAGGCGGAGGCGATGGTGCTGCTCGAACTCAACCATTCCGGCGACAACCCGGTCATCGTCGAGGGGCAACTGGTTTCCAACGGCAATTTCGACATGACCGGCTTCACCCTGCGTTTCGAGGCGCTGTCGCAGGCGCTCTCCCATGTGGCGACGATCTCGGCCCAGCGCGCCCTGAAGCTGATGTCGCCCGTCTATTCCGACCAGCCGCGCTTCCTTACCCCGATGGGCCAGAGCCGCACCGGCTTCGCCACGCTGCAGAAAGCCATTGGTGCCCTGGAGGGCGAGATCCGGGCTCGAGCCCAGCCGGCGACCCTGGCCTTGCTGCACGCCGCCGACGGCGTCGAGGATCATGCCGCCAATGCGCCGGCCGCGGTGACCAAGCTCGGCGAAAGCGCGGCGCGGGTGCTGGTGCTGGCGGCCTGCGAGATGATGGTTGCGGCCCAGAGCATCGACTTGCGCGGCGCGGTCGCGCTGGGCGAGGGCACCGCGCATATCCGCGATTTCGTGCGCGCCCATGTCGAGCGTCTGGAGGAGGATCGCCCGAGCGGCCCGGACGTCTCCCGCTTGGCGGAGGCGATCCGGACGCGGGGCTGGTGAGAACGCAGTTTGCCTGCTGGTTGACCGCTCAATTGTCAGGCAATAGCATTGGCTCAACCAAAAAGATCAACGCCGTCGGGAGCAAAAGCGCGTTTAAGCGCAAACGCGCTTTTGCGGTTCTTGGTGATTCCACCAAATCGCAAAACGCCATAGGCCCAATATCATGCTCGACTACCCCATCATCGATAGCCACGTTCATCTGCTCGACCCGGCGCGCCTGGGCTATGCCTGGACGCAGGGTATCACCGGTCTGCGGCCGAAGGCAGTGCCGGCGGATGTGTTCGCTGCCGCCAAACCGGTCGAGATCGAGCGTTTCGTCTTCGTGGAAGTCGATGTCGATGCCGGCCAGCATCTCGACGAAGCCGCCTGGGTGACGGAACTTGCGGCAGCCGAACCGCGTCTCGGCGGCATGGTCGCGAGCCTGCCGCTCGAGCGGGGCGCCGCCGTCGAGCGGGACCTCGAACGCCTGCGCGAGCACAAGCCCCTGCGGGGCATCCGGCGGCTGATCCAGGGCCAGTCCGATCCGGAATTCTGCCTGCAGCCCGATTTCCTGGCCGGCCTGAAGCTGTTGGCCCGCCACGACCTGTCCTTCGACATCTGCATTTTACATCATCAACTGCCGAGCGTGATCCGCATGGTGCAGCAATGCCCGGATGTCCGTTTCGTACTCGACCATATCGGCAAGCCGGCCATCAAGGCAGGCGAGATGGAGCCCTGGCGCGCCGATTTGAAGCGGCTCGCAGCGCTGCCCAACGTCTATTGCAAGATTTCCGGCGTATGCACGGAGGCCGATCACCGCACCTGGACCCGCCAGGAGATCACGCCCTATGTCGAGCATGCCCTGGAGAGTTTCGGTTTCGACCGCGTGATGTTCGGCTCGGATTGGCATGTGCTGGAACTGGCGGGGACCTATCCAGACTGGGTGCATGTCGTCGACGAGATCGTGCATGACTGCTCGCCGTCGGAGCGGCGCAAGCTGTTCAGGGACAATGCGGCGGCGTTCTATCGACTCGGGTGAGGGGCTGCGGCTACTGCGTGACGACCTTGACCCGATCACCCGGCCTGACCGGGCTGGTTTCGTCGAAGCCGTTCAGCACGAGGAAGCGTTCCAACTGGTCCTGGGGGTCGGCCATGCGGGCTGCCAGGGATTGCAGCGTATCGCCCGAGCGCACGGTGACGATGTCGATATGCTCGGGGCGCACATTGCGCTGCTCTTCAGGTGTCATGCGCCGGAAGCTGTTGGCCGTTTCCTGGAACAGCGCATCGGTCGTGGCATTGAGATCGCGTGCTGCCAGGATCAGGCGATAGACGTCGCTGCCGAAGCGGATGGCATAGAGGCGGAAGCTCCAGTCCTGGCCGCGGGCGAGGGCTGTCGCCGCCTCGTTGCCGTTGATGCGCAGGGTGGAGACCGAGGCGGTATCGACACCGCTGATCCAGCCAGAGGCGAGATAATCGGACAGCGACTGGCCATCCTTGGTCTTCACCGTATCGAGGCGCAGCGCCCGGCCATTGCCGTCAATGCCGAGAATGGCTTGCGGCGTGTTGTCGAGGGTGAAATTGGGCGGGGAGGTGAAGGTGAAGGCCAGGCGCGGCTGCCAGAAGATGCGGCCCTGCACATAGCCCTGTGCAGGATCCTCGCCATAAGTGAGCCCGTCGATCACCGACAGATAGCGGAACTTGTCATGCTCGCCCGAACCAGGCGCGCCATATTGGGCAGCCTCGGTGTTGGCCTTGGCGATGCGTTCAGGCGTGGAGGGATGGGTCGACAGGAAGTCCGGCGTGGCCTGGCGCGAACGCGCCTCCACCTGCCGGCGCATCGAGGTCAGGAAGCGCGCGGCGCCATAGGGGTCGAAGCCGGCCTTGGCGATGGTGCGGATGCCGATCTCGTCAGCGTTCAATTCCTGCTGGCGCGAGAAGCTCGCCAGACTGTTCTGGCTTGAGGAAACCAGGCCGGGATTGTGCACCATGCTCGCCACCTTGGAGACGACCACGGACTGGCGCTCGCGATCGGCACGTGCTGCGGCATGGCGTGCGGAGACATGCGCCATCTCATGGGCGACCACCGCGGCGATTTCGGCATCGTCATTGGCGAGCGCCAGCAGGCCGCGCGTCACATAAAGCCGGCCGGAGGGCAAAGCGAAAGCGTTGATCGACGAGGCGTTCAGCACCGTCAGCTTGTAGGGAATGTCGGGCCGGTCCGACTGGGCGGCAAGACGCTGGACGAGATCGTCGAGATAGCGCTCCAGGGCGGCATTGCGATAGGCCCCACCATAAGAGGCGAGAACGCGGGCGCTTTCGCGGTCTTCCGCATTGGGAGGAGCAATGACGCGAGGGGCCTCGGCGGGGAGGGCCGCCGGCATGGCGCGCGCAAGCTCGCCCGACTGGTCGTTGTCGCCCACGGTGGCGCAAGAAGACAGGCCGAGCGCGACCGCCAGGGCGCAAACCCGCCACCAGTTCGGTTGTCTTGTCGCACCCCCCAGCATCTCGCTCAGCTCTCCACTCCTTTCACGGCGACACCGGCGCGACCTGTTCGATCGCCGCCGGTTCGGTAATTTCGATGCGAGGCCCGTCGCGCATCGTCACGACACCGCGGGCCCTGACATAGCTGCCCTCAAGGGCAGCAGCGCTGAGACCGGTTGCCTCGAAACGTGGCCATTGTTTGGCGGGGATCGCCAAAGTCACGTCTTCGCGCCAGATTTTGCCGAAATCGATCCACACGGTCGTCTTCGTCACTCCAACATGCAGCACGCGTCCCGCCACGATGGCGAAGCCATCGGCGTGGCGGGCAACGGCCTCAGGAGTCGCCGCATCGGCGACTGCATAGCCCGGTTCAGCCCAGAGGCCAAGCCGAGCCCGACGGGCATTGTCTTCCGCAGTCATTAATTCTGTGTAACACACCTCTTCCCCAACGGAAGGCCGAATGCGCGCCAATCCACGAGCCGCGAGATCGGCCGCCAGGTCGCGCCCCTCCAGATAGAGCGCTCCCCGAAGGGCGCCGTGCCTGTCGGGGCCCGCCGAAGCCACCAGGGTGGCAGTGCCGTTGGTGAGATCGGGCAGGCGCAGCGAGGCCAGATCCACGCCCGCAAGCCTGACCTTGCGGCCGTCCGCGAGCAGGAGATGACCCTCGCCGATCTTGCCGGCAATCGTCACATTCTCGCCCGCTTCCGCCGGGACTGAGCACGGATCCGCCAACGCCGTATGCACATTGCTTGAAAATATCGCAACGACGGCCATTGTGCCCAAAATTTGTGCATGCCTTGGCAAGCGAGTGGTCCTCACATGGCAGGAGGGTAATTTTTGTCGTGATTTTTCATGATGTTAGCATGGCGTTTCGCAGTTGGCACGCGGCTTGAAAGAGCATGTCCGACCGCCAAATCGCAAAACGCTTTAAGGGGATAGAACAGCATGAAAATAGTGATGGCCATCATCAAGCCGTTCAAGCTCGAGGAGGTGCGCGATGCCCTCACGGGTCTGGGCGTGCACGGCCTGACCGTGACCGAGGTGAAGGGATATGGCCGCCAGAAGGGGCATACCGAGATCTATCGCGGCGCCGAATATGCGGTGAGCTTCCTGCCCAAGCTGAAGATCGAGGTGGCGGTGCCGAGCGATCTCGTCGCCAAGGTGATCGATGCGATCTCGGCAGCCGCCAAGACCGGCCAGATCGGCGACGGCAAGATTTTCGTCACGCCGATCGAAACCGCGGTGCGCATCCGCACCGGCGAGCGCGACGGCGACGCGCTCTAGGTCCCCTCTGCCGATGCCCTCGACTTCCATGAGACAGGATGCTTTCCCGATGACTTCCCTTCGTTCCCTCAAACTCGCGGTGTCGGCCTTGCTCGGCGCCGGGCTGCTGGCAGGCCCCGCTCTCGCCCAGACCGCAACGCCGCCGCCCACGCTGAATTCCGGTGACACCGCCTGGATGCTGGTGTCCTGCGCGCTGGTGCTGATGATGATCGCGCCGGGCCTCGGCCTGTTCTACGGCGGCCTGGTGCGCGCCAAGAACATGCTCTCCATTCTCATGCAGGTGCTGATCGTCGCCTCGGTGGTGATGGTGATCTGGGTCTTCTACGGCTACACCCTCGCCTTCAGCGACGGTGGCCCGCTCTTTGGCGGCTTTTCCAAGGCCTTCCTCGCCGGCATCACCAAGGACACGCTGAGCGGCACCATTCCCGAATATGTGTTCGTGTGCTTCCAGATGACCTTCGCTGCGATCACGCCGGCCCTCATCGTCGGCGCTTTCGCCGAACGCATGAAGTTCTCGGCCGTGGTGCTGTTCTGCCTGCTCTGGGTCACCTTCATCTACATCCCGGTCGCCCATTCGGTGTGGCAGTCGACGGGCTGGCTGTTCAAGCTGGGCGCGTTCGATTTCGCCGGCGGTACCGTCGTGCACATCAATGCGGGCGTCGCCGGCCTGGTGGGCTGCCTGATGATCGGCAAGCGCACTGGCTTCGGCAAGGAGCAGATGCCGCCCCATTCGCTCACCCTGTCCTGGGTCGGCGCCGGCATGCTGTGGGTCGGCTGGTTCGGCTTCAATGCCGGCTCGGCGCTTTCGGCCGGTGCCAGCGCGGGCCTTGCCATGATGACGACCTTCGTCGCTACGGCCGGGGCGATCCTCGGTTGGTCGCTGATCGAGTGGCTCACCCATGGCAAGCCCTCGATGCTGGGTGCGATCTCGGGTGCGGTTGCTGGTCTGGTGGCGGTGACGCCTGCCGCCGGTTTCGTCGGCCCTGCTGGCGCCATCGCGCTCGGCTTCATCGCCGGTATCGTCTGCTTCTTCTTCGTGACGACCGTGAAGAATGCCTTCGGCTATGACGACAGCCTCGACGTCTTCGGCGTGCATGGCATCGGCGGTATTCTCGGTGCCCTCGGCACCGGCGTACTGGCGTCGCCCTCCCTGGGCGGTGTCGGCTATGCGGACGGCGTGACCATGGCCAGCCAGCTTTGGGTCCAGGTCGAGGCGGTCGCCTTCACCATCGTGATGACGGGCGTCGGTTCGGCGATCCTGTTCAAGATCATCGATCTCGTCGTCGGGCTGCGCGTCGACCGTCAGACCGAGGCCGAAGGCCTCGATATCGTCGAACATGGTGAACGCGCCTATCACAGCTGATCCCAACGGCATGCAACAGATCCGAACCCCGGCCTATGGCCGGGGTTTTCGGTTATCGGGGCGGATGGGCCTGATATCGTCTGTAATTGCTTGCTTCGTGGGGGATCTCTTTTGGCCGGAAACGATGAAAATCAGGCCTGCTCGTTGAAAATTCGGGCTTTACCTGACGTTCAAATCTGCAAATCTGGCGTGATCTAAGCTTGACGAAAATGAAGGAACGTCGCGCTGCTGTCATTTGATGTCGTTTGTAGGTCTCTTGCACAGCGGCTTGCAGGACACGATAGTGGGCAGGTCGAACGCTCGGGCAACGAGCGCAAATTCCATACAGGCGAGCCGCAGGGAACATTGACATGACGGGTAAGAACTTCACGCAGCAAGGGTCGGGCCTGATCCTTGATCGTCGCGAATTGATGAAGAGTGCGGCTGCGCTCGGCTTGAGCCTCGGCGCCTTGGGTGCGCTCGGCGGCCCGGCCCTGGCGGCCGACACCCCCAAGAAGGGGGGCACCTTGAAGCTGGGCATGGAGGGCGGTTCCGCCTCCGACAGTCTCGACCCTCGCACCTATGCCGATTCCGTGCCGATCTCCTACGGCTACCAGATCTGCAACGGTTTCGTCGAAATCGGCGAGGACGGTCTGCCCAAGGGCGAATTGTTCGAGAGCTGGGAATACAAGCCCGGCGCCAAGGAATGGATCTTCAACATCCGCAAGGACGTCACGTTCCACAATGGCAAGACGCTCGATGCCGATGACGCGATCTATTCGATCAACCTGCATCGCGGCGATACCAAGTCTGCCGCCAAGGATCTGCTGAGTTCGATCACCGACGTCAAGAAGCTCAGTGCCAACCAGGTCCAGATCACCCTGTCCGAGGGCAATCTCGATCTGCCCTACAATCTCTCCGATTACCACGTCCTGTGCGTGCCCAATGGCTACACCGACTTCTCCAAGCTGATTGGCACGGGCGCCTACAAGCTCGAAGTGTTCGAGCCCGGCGTGCGCGTCGTGACCAAGAACACCGGCAATTACTGGAAGCCGGGACGCGGCAATTTCGATGGCATCGAGCTGCAATATATCCAGGACCAGGCGTCCCGCCTGCAGGCCATGATTTCGGGCCAGGTCGATGCCATCAACCGTCTCGATGCCAAGACCATGGATATCGTGACCTCTTCGCCTGACGTGAGTGTGGTACAGAGCAAGGGTACCGGCAACCGATTCGCCTTCGTGGCGCTGTGCGACACCGATCCTTATACCAACGCCGATCTGCGCTGGGCGCTCAAATACGGCATGGACCGCAAGAAGATCGTCGACACGGTCTACCAGGGTTACGCCACCATCGGCAACGACACCACGATCAGCCCGTCACACAAATACTACGCGAAGGACGTGCCGCAGACGCCCTACGATCCGGAGAAAGCCGCCTTTCACTACAAGAAGGCCGGTAGTCCCAAGATGGAGCTCAAGGTCTCGGAAGGCGCCTATAACGGCGCGACGGACGCTGGCTTGCTCTATCAGGAGGCCATTAAGCAGGCGGGTATCGATCTGACGGTCACCCGTGTCTCGGGCGACGGCTACTGGTCGAACATCTGGCTGAAGGATCCCTTCTGCGCCGTCTATTGGGGCGGACGTCCCAACATCGATCTGCAATTGTCCCAGACCTTCCTGTCCACCGCCAATTGGAACGACACCCACTGGAAGCGTCCTGAATTCGACAAGCTCCTGATCTCCGCCCGCGTCGAGAGCGACGAAGCCAAGCGCGCTCAGATCTATGCCGATTGCCAGAAGATGATCCACGACGATGGCGGCATGGTCTGTTATGCGGTCGGCGACTATCTCGACGCCTACTCCAAGAAGATCATGGGGACGGCCCCGCATCCACGCTACGACATGTGCGACCAGCGCGTCGCCGAAAAGGGCTGGTTCGCCTGAGAACTCTGGAGCAAGGGGCGTTTGGCGACAACGCCGCTTTGCCCCTGCTCTTTGTTTCGACGCGTTCCTGCGATCCCTGGTGTATCAGCCAGATCGTGGAGCGCTTCGGGGGCGACGCGCGTGAGGCGCCTCGCTCTTCTCCTTTCATATTGCAGAAGGCCGGGCGCATGCGGGGGGAACTGCTACGTGCCCGGTCTCCGTCGGCAACAGGTCGAAAGGGCACATTGTGGGACGTCTTATTGGTTGGCGCATCGTCCAGGGGCTGGTGACGCTCTTCGCCATCTCGCTCATTCTGTTTATTCTAACCCTCAATTTGCAGGGCAATGCGGCGGACGCCGTGCTCGGCCAGGCGGCCACGGCAGAAACCAAGGCCGCCTTTGAACGCAGCATCGGTCTGGATGTGCCGGCCTGGCAGCGTTATCTGAACTGGCTCTGGAACATCGTCGCGCATTTTGATTTTGGTCGCTCCTACACCAACCAGAACGCCATCGTGAACGATCTGTGGCCGCGCTTCACCAATACGATGTTCCTGGCCTGCTACGCGGCCGTGATCGCCGTGCCGCTCGCCGTCATCACCGGCATCACCTGCGCCATCACCGAGGGGCGCTTGGCCGACCGTGCCGCCAACGTGCTGGCACTGATCGCCATCTCGCTGCCGGAATTCTTCATCGGCGGGGTACTGATCCTGCTCTTTGCCGGTTATTGGCGCTGGTTTCCGCCGCTGGCGACCGTCAATTCCGACATGGGCTTTTTCTTCCGTCTCTATGTGACCTTCCTGCCGGCGGTGGCGCTGACCTGTCTGGTTACCGCCCATATGATGCGCATGACGCGCAATTCCGTGCTGTCGATCATGTCGACACCCTATGTCGAAATGGGCTTCCTCAAGGGCCTGACGCGGGCCCGTGTCGTCACCAAGCATGCGCTACCCAACGCGGCCTCGCCGATCATCTCGGTGGTCGCATTGAACGTCGCCTATCTGGTGGTCGGCGTGGTCGTCATCGAGAAGGTCTTCACCTATCCGGGTGTCGGCCAATACATGATCGACGCGGTGACCAAGCGCGACGTGCCGGCGATCCTGGCCTGCGGCATCCTGTTTGCAGCGGTGTTCATCATCCTCAATACGATTGCCGACGTGCTGGCGATCATCCTCAATCCGCGTCTGCGGCATCCCCGGTAGGAAAGCAGCATGGTCATTTTCGGACACAAGGCGCCGCTCACTGCCGTCATCGGCTTGTTCATCATCGCGCTCAACGTCGTCGTCGCCATCGCCGGCCCTTGGCTCGCTCCTTATTCGGAGACGCAGACTGTCGGCAAGACCTGGGCGACGATCTCGGCGGCCAACTGGCTGGGGACCGACCAGATCGGGCGTGACATGCTCACCCGCCTGATCTATGGAGCGCGCCTCACCATCGGCATCGCCCTGGTCACCACCATCATGTCCTTCGCCATCGGCATCACGCTCGGCCTGGTGGCGGCCGTGACCGGGCGGTGGATCGACGCTGTGCTCTCGCGCGCCGTCGACATCGTCATGTCGGTGCCGCTGCTGATCTGGGCGCTGATCATCCTGTCGATCTTCGGCCAGACCCTGACCTCCCTGGTGCTGACCATCGCCTTCCTCGACTCCAGCCGCGTCTATCGCCTTGCCCGCGCGCTCGGCATGAACCTCGCCTCGCTGGATTTCGTCGAGGTGGCGAGGCTGCGCGGCGAGGGCATCTGGTGGGTGGTCTGGCGCGAGATCCTGCCCAATGCCGCCGCGCCTTTGATGTCGGAGTTCGGACTGCGCTTCTGCTTCAACTTCCTGTTCATCGCCGCCTTGAGCTTCATCGGTCTCGGCGTTCCCCTGCCCTATGCGGACTGGGGCGGCATGGTGCGCGACAACATCACCAGCCTTAAGCTCGGGCGGGCCGCGGCACTCTATCCCGCCGCCGCCATCGCCCTGCTCACCATCGGCATCAACCTGGTGGTCGATTGGTTCCTGTCGATCGATGCCCGCCCATCCGGCGCGCAGGCGGAAATGTAAGGGGGCTGAGATGGCAGACGACAAAACCTCTTCCGACATGATCCTCGAGCTGGAAAAGCTCCGGGTCGAGACCATCACCGGCCGCGTTCTGGTCGACAATGTTGACGTGACGTTGCGGCGGGGAGAAATCCTCGGCCTCATCGGTGAGTCCGGTGCCGGCAAGTCCACCATCGGCCTGGCGTCGATGGCCTATGCCCGGGCCGGCATGCGCATCACCGGAGGCTCGATCAAGCTCGACGGCACCGAACTGCGCGCCTCCACCGCCGCGCAGCGCCGCAATTTCCGCGGCAAGAGCATCGCCTATATCGCCCAGAGTGCCGCCGCTTCCTTCAATCCGGCCATGACGCTGATGGACCAGGTCTGTGAGGCGCCGGTGGTGCATGGCGTGATGACGCGGCCAGAGGCGGAAGCCTATGCCCGCAAGCTCTTTCGCATCCTGCAACTGCCCAATCCCGACACGATCGGCGACCGCTATCCCCACCAGGTCTCGGGCGGCCAGCTCCAGCGCGCCATGGCGGCGATGGCAATGAGCTGCCGGCCCGACGTGATCGTGCTCGACGAGCCGACCACGGCGCTCGACGTCACCACCCAGATCGAGGTGCTGGCGCTGCTGCGCGACCTCATCCGGGAATTCGGCACGGCAGGTCTCTACATCACGCACGACCTTGCCGTGGTGGCCCAGATCGCCCATCGCATCATGGTGCTGCGTCATGGCAAGACCGTCGAGGTCGGCGAGGCCCAGCAGGTGCTGGAGGCGCCGCGGACCGACTATGCCCGGGCGCTGGTGAACGAGCGGCGCGAGGCCGAGCATCTCCAGCTCACCGCCCCGGCGGAGGGGGCCGAGCCCGTACTCTCCATGACCAACGTCACCGCTGGCTACGGCCCGGTGGCGATCGTCAAGAACGCCTCCTTCAAGCTCGCAAAAGGCGAGACCCTGGCGGTGGTGGGCGAGTCCGGCTCCGGCAAGAGCACGATTGCGCGTATCGTGGTCGGCCTGCTGCCGCGCTGGGAGGGGGATGTCTCACTCAACGGCAAGACCCTGCCGCCGGCCTTGCCCCAACGCAGCAAGGACATCCTCCGCCGCCTGCAGATGGTGCACCAGATGCCGGACGTGGCGCTCAATCCGCGCCAGAGCCTGGGGCAGATCATCGGGCGCCCGGTGAGCTTCTACTTCAACCGTTCGGCGGGGGACGTGCGCAAGCGGGTGCTCGAACTGCTGCATCAGGTCGGTCTGCCGGAGGAGTTCGCGGACCGTCGGCCCGGACAGCTCTCGGGCGGCCAGAAGCAGCGCGTCTGCATCGCGCGTGCCCTGGCGGCCGAGCCGGAGGTGATCATCTGCGACGAGCCGACCTCCGCCCTCGACCCGCTGGTGGCGGAAGACGTGCTCAAGCTCCTCAAGAAGCTGCAGGACGATCTTGGTCTCGCCTATATGTTTATCACCCACGACCTCGGCACGGTGCGCCGCATCGCCCATCGCACGGCGGTGATGCTCAAGGGCGAGATCATCGCCCAGGGCCCGACGGCCGACATCTTCGCGCCGCCCTTCCACCCCTATACGGAGAAGCTGATCAGCTCCGTGCCGGAGATGGATACCCACTGGCTCGACAACATTCTCGCCAGCCGCAAGGTGGCGTGATCCAATAGTTCGTAGAAAGGGCCGGTCCTCGGACCGGCCCTTTCGTTTGTCTTTCATAAAGTCTCTTCCGATGACCGCGACCCGCACGATCGAACATTTTTTTATCCCACTCGCCGATGGCACCCGGCTCGCAGCCCGCCTCTGGCTGCCCGAGGATGCGGAGGCCAGGCCTGTGCCGGCGGTCCTCGAATATATCCCCTACCGCAAACGTGATGGCACGCGCGGGCGGGACGAGCCGATGCATGGCTGGTTCGCTGCCAATGGCTATGCCGCCATCCGCGTGGACATGAGAGGCAGCGGCGAATCCGACGGCCTGCTCGAGGATGAATATCTGCAACGCGAGCTCGACGATGCCTGCGAGGTGATCGCCTGGCTCGCGGCCCAGCCCTGGTGCTCGGGCGCCGTCGGCATGATGGGCAAGAGCTGGGGCGGTTTCAACTGCCTGCAGGTCGCGGCGCTCAACCCGCCGGCGCTCAAGGCTGTCATCACCGTCTGCTCGACCGACGACCGCTATGCCGACGACATCCATTTTATGGGCGGCACCCTGCTCAACGACAATCTGTGGTGGGGCAGCATCATGCTGGCCTACCAGGCGCGCCCGGCGGATCCGGCGCTGGTCGGCGAGGCCTGGCGGGCGCAATGGCAGCACCGGCTCGAACGTCTGCCTTTCTTCCCGGCGCTCTGGCTCGCCCATCAGAGGCGCGATGCCTATTGGCGGCACGGCTCGATCTGTGAGGATTTCTCGGCCGTGCAATGTCCGGTTTTCGCAGTCGGCGGCTGGGGCGATGCCTACACCAATGCCATTCCGCGCCTGCTGGAGGGCCTGGAGGTGCCCAGGCTCGGCCTGATCGGGCCCTGGGCCCATATCTACCCGCAGGACGGCGTGCCGGGCCCTGCCATCGGCTTCCTGCAGGAGGCGACGCGCTGGTGGGATCACTGGCTGAAGGGCCGGGATCGCGGCATTATGGCCGAGCCGATGATGCGGGCCTTCATCGAGGAATGGACGCCGCCCGGTCACCGCGATCCGGTGCCTGGCCGCTTTGTCGGCGAGATGACCTGGCCTTCGCCGCAGATCACCGCCAAGACCGTCCATCTAGCGCCGGGCACCTTGACGCCCGAGCCCGGCCCGGCCAGCGAGATCGCCTTCGCCTCGCCGGCCTGGACGGGGGCAGCGGCCGGGGAATGGATGGGCACCGGGGTCAGCGGCGAGGAGCCGGCCGATCAGCGGCATGACGATGCCTTCTCCTGCAGCTTCGACGGCGAGGTCCTGACCGAACGGGTCGAATTGCTTGGCGCCCCGGAGATCGAGATCGAGGTCGCCTCCGATAAGCCTCTGGCCCAGCTCTGCGCCCGGCTCTGCGACGTCGCGCCGGATGGATCTTCTCGCCGCATCGCCTATGGCGTGCTCAACCTGACCCATCGCGACAGCCATGTCGACCCCGAGGCGCTGGTGCCCGGCCGCTTCTATCCCATCCGCCTCAAATTGAGCGATTGCGGCTATGCTCTCGCCCCGGGGCATCGCATCCGCCTGGCCTTGTCGACGGCCTACTGGCCGCTGATCTGGCCGGCGCCGGAACCGGTGACGCTGACCCTGCGCTGCCCGGGTCGGCTGAGCATGCCGGTGCGCGAGGCCCGCGCGGACGACTTCGTCGTCGCCTTCGAGCCCGCCGTGAGCGCGGCGCGTACCCCGATGTCCAAGGTCGCCGAAGGGCGGATGGCGCGTACCACCTCGCTCGATCTCCTGACGAACACGGCCACCTATGTCACGGAGGGGGAGGGCGGCCTGTTCGGAGAGGGCGTGCTGCGCTTCGACGAGATCGATACCACGCTCTCCCATAGTCTCCGGCGCGAACTCACCATCAGAGGCGATGATCCACTCAGCGCGCGCTACCACCTCACCGAGAGCTATGAGATGGGGCGCGAGGGCTGGCAGATCCGTATCGAGGTGAAGACCGCGATGCAGGCGACCGCGGCCGATTTCATCCTGGAAGGCGAGCTCAAGGCCCTCGCCAATGGCGAGGTGGCAGCCGAGCGCCGCTGGCATGAGAAAATCGCCCGCGATCTCTTGTGACCGCAATTGTGCCTCGAGCGTGCCACACCCGGCCATTCCATTGAGGACTTCCCTCGATGGAATGGCCGCCATGACCCGGAGTGTTTTTTGATTTTGGCGGTCACGCCAAGAATCGCAAAGACGCGTCGAAACAAAAAGCTGGAGCAAAGAGACGTTTATGTGAAAACGCGCTTTGCTCAAGGTGGTCACCGAGAACGGCATCAAATGCAAATATATGGGCAAATATATGGACTGTGTCGCCGAGTGCCCGGTGGATTGCTTCCGGGAAGGCGAGATCATGCTTGTCATCGATCCCTAGAGCAAAGCGCGTTCATGACTGAACACTTGTTTGCTCCAGCTTTTTGGTTCGACGCGTCTTTGCGATTCTAGGTGACTCCGCCAAATCGAAAAACGCTTTTGCTCTGCATCGATTGCGGCATCTGCGAACCGGTTTGTCCGGCGGATGCCATCCATTCCGGCGCCGAGCGGGGGCTGGAGGCCTGGGTTGAACTGAACGCGCGCTATGCCTATCTCTGGCCGGAGATCACGATGAAGCGCGAAACCCCAGCGGACGCCAAGCAATGGGACGGCAAGCCTGCAAGCTCGCTTTGCTGTCGCCCCGGCCGGGCGCTGGAGATGCAGGACAGGCCGGGTAGAGGACAGGTCCAGTGCCCCGTTTGTGATGAACTGTGTTAAAGCCAGCACCGCGACGAATGGCTGCTCTGTGCTGGTGCGCCTTGAACCGTCGGCACAGTTCGGCTAGGCAGTTTTAGCAAGATTATAAACTTTCGGGATTTTCTGGCATGACCTACGTGGTCACTGAGAACTGCATCAAGTGCAAATACATGGACTGCGTGGAAGTCTGCCCGGTGGACTGTTTCTACGAGGGTGAGAATTTTCTCGTCATCCATCCCGACGAATGCATCGATTGCGGTGTCTGTGAGCCTGAATGTCCGGCGGATGCCATCAAGGCCGATACCGAAAAGGGCCTGGAGGCCTGGCTTGAGCTGAATGCCAAATTCGCGCAGAGCTGGCCCAATATCACGGTCAAGCGCGACAGTTTCCCCGATTCCAAGGAGTGGGACGGCAAGCCGGACAAGTTGCCGCTGCTCTCTCCGGAACCGGGCCAGGGCGACGCCTGACCGCCAGATCCCGGCCGAATTCGGCAGGGTTCGCCTCCACTGTGCGGGCAGCATGGCTGCCCGTTTTCTGGGCCTCGGCCACAGGTGGCCGTCGGGATGCGCTCGCATGTGCCCGTCGCTTTTTGCATAGCGGCTATTCACAAAAACCGCGTGGTATCAACCTTAACGAGCGCTTTACGCGCCGTTTTTGCGTGTAAAAGCGTTGATTTTTGCCGATTTTTGGTGTATACACACGGGATGGTCAAGAGAGAGACCGAGTTACCCCCGCCGCTGCTCCGCACAGGGGCAATTTTTTTGTGCTCAGCTTCAAGGGACCTCAGTCGGTCGGTGCGGGTAGCGCCGATAGATACATGGAATTTTTGACCGTCCTTCAGTTCGACGTTCCTCGCGGCGGCTCCTTGAAGCTTTGGCCTGGTTCCACTGTCGAATGGTGTTTGCGGCAACAGGCGCGAGCCTGTCCGTGGTTTGGTGCGGCTGCCGGTTCGGCATCCGCCAATGATAGGAGCGTTGAAGCGTCATGACGACAGCGAAAAAGACGTCCACGAAGCAGGGTTTCAAGACGGGCGAGAGCATTGTTTACCCCTCGCATGGCGTCGGCAAGATCGTGTCGATCGACGAGCAGGAAGTAGCCGGTTTCAAGCTTGAGCTGTTCGTGATCTCCTTCTCCAAGGACAAGATGACGCTGCGCGTGCCCACCACCAAGATCGCTTCCGTCGGCATGCGCAAGCTGTCCGAGCCGGCTGTGGTCGCCAAGGCGCTCGAGACGCTCAAGGGCCGTGCCCGCATCAAGCGCACCATGTGGTCGCGCCGTGCGCAGGAATACGAAGCCAAGATCAATTCGGGCGACCTGATCGCCATTGCCGAGGTGGTGCGTGATCTCTATCGCTCCGACGCGCAGCCCGAGCAGTCCTATTCCGAGCGTCAACTCTATGAAGCGGCCCTCGATCGCATGGCGCGCGAGCTCGCCGCCGTGGACGACCTCATCGATTCCGAGGCCGTGAAGGTGATCGAAGCCAACCTCGCCAAGGGCCCCAAGCGTGGCGGTGCCAAGGAAGCCGAGGCAGAGTTCGACGACGCCACCGAAGAGGAGGAGGAGGCCGCCGCCTGAGGCGCTTCCCCATCCATCACAAAAAAACCCCGCTTCGGCGGGGTTTTCTTTTTTCCTGGGATCGCAGGCGTCCTCGCCTGCATCGTCCCATCCTGTGAGCGCTGCCCTTCCAAGAGCAGGCGAGGACGCCTGCGGTCCCAGCAATAACGCCGCCTTAGGTCGGGTCGGGGCAGGCTACCGCCGCTGCCCGCTCGCTACCAACGAAGGTGAGTGCGAGGCCGGCAAGGGCCAGCAATCCGCCAGCAATCGGTATGGCTGCATAACCCAGGCCCAGGCTGAGGGTTGCGCTGCCGATGGCGGCACCGAGGGCGTTGCCGAGATTGAAGGCGCCGACATTGATGGAAGAAGCCAGGCCCGGTGCCGCCGACGCGACCTGCATCACCCGCATCTGCAAGGGCGGCACGATGGCGAAGGCGGCCATGCCCCAGATGACAAGGCCGATTGCGGCGCCCCAATGATTGGTCAGAGCGAGCGGCAGCACCATCATGATCACGCCGAGGGCTGCCAGTGAGAGCCTGGCGGCGCCGTCCAGCGACCAGTCGGCCAGGCGGCCACCCAGCGTATTGCCGAGGGTCAGGCCAATGCCGATTAGGGCAAGGGCGAGGGTGATGAAACTGGCGCCGGCTTGGGTGATCTCGACCAGTACCGAGGTGACATAGGTATAGAGGACGAACATGGCACCCGCACCCATCACGGTGGCCGCCATGGCGGTCAGCACGCTGCGCTGGGCAATGGCGCCGAATTCCCGGCGGATGTCGGGCATGCTGCCGGGGTCCCCTTTCGGGAGAGCCAGGAAGAGCGCCAGGATGGCCGCCAGCCCGAGCAGGGCCGTCGCAGCGAAGGTCTGGCGCCAGCCGATGGCCTGGCCGATCCAGGTGGCCGCCGGCACGCCGCCGATGGTGGCGATGGTCAGGCCCAGGAACATCGCGGCGATAGCGCTGGCTTGGCGTTCCCGTGGCACGATGCTGGCAGCGACGACCGAGCCGAGGCCGAAGAAGGCACCATGATTGAGGCTGGTGACGATGCGGGCGGCCATGAGCGTCCAGTAGCCGGGTGCGATCGCCGCCAGCAGATTGCCGATGGTGAAGATGCCCATCAGCACCATCAGGGCCGTGCGCTTGTGAAGGCGGGCCAGCAGCAGCGTCATCACCGGTGCGCCAGCCATTACGCCGATGGCATAGGCGCTGATCAGCAGGCCGGCGGTCGGAATGTCGACGCTGACGCCTTGCGCAATGTCGCGCAGCATGCCCATGGGCGAGAATTCGGTGGTGCCGATGCCAAAGGCGCCGATGGCCAGCGCCGTCAGCGGCCAGAAGCTGGACGGCGTGCCGGCATTGGCGGTACGTGGTAGTGGGGCCATTGCATCCATTGTCGTTTCTCGACTTTCGATTCCTTGGTTTCCAAGCGGCGACGGCATCAGCGCTGCCGCCTGGGTTCAGGTGGAGGTAGGGCCGCGTCGGGTTCCGGGAAAGGCGCCGGGGATCACCTTATTTATGAAATCGTTTCACGAGTAAGAGCAGGCAGCAGATGGACAACCGCTTTGGCGAGATGCAGGTGTTCCGGCTGGTGGTCGAAACCGGCAGCTATTCGCGTGCCGCCCGGCAGTTGCGCATGACGCCTTCGACGGTGAGCAAGCTGATTGCACGGATCGAGACGCGCCTGGGATTGCGATTGTTCGAGCGTTCGACCCGGCGTCTGTCTCTTACCGGGGAAGGGCGGGCCTATTATGAGCGCGGCGGTGCCGTCATCGACGACTTCGATGCGATCGAGCGGGATTTGAGCGGGCAGGCCGTGACCCCCAGCGGTACCGTGCGCGTGACGGCTTCGCTGGCCTTCGGGGCAATGGCGATCGAGCCGATCCTGCCGGCCTTCTGGCAGGCCTATCCGGAGGTTGCCGTCGACCTGGCGCTTTCGGAAGAAAAGCTCGATCTCTATCAGGAGCATATCGACGTGGCTTTCCGGGTGGGTGCTTTGCCCGACTCGCGTCTGCGGGCACGCCGTATCGGCACCTCGCGACGCCTGATCGTCGCAGCTCCGGCCTATCTCGACCGTCATGGCATGCCGCGATCGGTCGATGACCTCATACGGCACAATTGCCTGGGTTTCAGTTTCCGCCGTGCCGTGCCGGTATGGCCGATCAGTGAGAGCGGCCGCATCGTCGACCGTGCCGTGCGCGCTTCCCTGCTCGCCAACAATGGCGAGACGCTGCGCCGCATGGCCGTCGCCGGTGTGGGTTTGGCGCGCCTTGCCGATTATCACATCCGCGACGAGCTGGCGGCTGGACGCCTCGTCGAGATCCTCGCTGATGCGGTCACGCCTGACGAGGAGGACATGCATGTCCTCTTCTTCGGCGGCGACAACATTCCCCATCGCGTCAGGGTGTTCCTGGATTTTTGCGTGCCGCTGCTGCAACGCTTTCTGCGGGATGGAACTGGTTGAGCGCCTGCTCTAGACGTCAGGCCGGCCAGCGGCCGGCGAGAGCCCGGGCGACGCCACCGAGATCTTTGCGCGCCGGACCGATCATCTCGAAACCGGCTTGACGCATCAGCGCCGCCACGGCGTCCTCCTGGCCGATGCCGAGCTCGAAGACCAGCAGCCCGCCCGGGCGCAGCAGGCGAGGCGCGTCGGCGACAATGGCACGATAGGCGTCGAGGCCGTCCGTGCCACCATCGAGGGCCAGCAGCGGGTCGTGCTGGCGGACCTCGGGTTCCAGCCCGGCAATATCGGCGGAGGGAATATAGGGCGGGTTGGAGACGATGAGGTCGAATTTATCCTCCAGGCCCTCCGTCCAATTCCGGGGCTGGAATTGAGCCCGGTCGGCAACGCCATTGTCGGCGGCATTCAGGGCAGCAACAGCCAGGGCGTCGGCAGAGCGATCGATCCCGATTCCGCTCGCTCGGGGTCTTTCATGGAGCAGGGCAATCAGGATGGCGCCGGTGCCGGTGCCGAGATCGAGCAGACGATAGGCTGCATCCCGCTCGGGCAGCAGGGCAAGGCAGGTTTCGACGATGGTTTCGGTGTCCGGCCTTGGCGACAGGGTGGCAGGGCCGAGGCGGAATTCCAGGCTCCAGAACGCGCGGCTCCCCAGGATGCGGTCCACCGGCTCCCCGGCCAGGCGCCGGGCGCGGAAGGCGTAGGCTTTCGCAGCGGCCTCGGCCGTTATCGGGCTGTCGGGTGAGAGCGTGATCGCGGTCGCCGGCAGGCCTGCGGCCTCGGCGACCAGCCACCGCGCGTCGAGCTCGGGCGTGGCAAGGCTCGCTGTGCGGAAGTCGGTCAGGATCTCCCGATAGAGGCCGCCGAGCGTGGTCATGGAAGCGCCCATGCGCGTCGTTTGCCGTGCAGACCAAGCTTGTCTCTCACGCCCGAGCCTCGCTGGCGGCGAGAAGCCGGGCCTGGTTTTCGGTCACCAGCGCGTCGATCACCTCGTGGAGGGCATCCCCGGTGATGATCTGATCGAGCTTGTAGAGGGTGAGGCCGATGCGATGATCGGTGAGCCGCCCCTGCGGGAAATTATAGGTGCGGATACGTTCGGAACGGTCACCCGAGCCGACCTGGTCGCGCCGGTCGGCCGCACGGGCGCTGTCGACCCGCTCGCGCTCGGCCTCGTAGAGGCGTGCCCGCAGCATCGCCATGGCCTGCGCCCGGTTCTTGTGCTGGGAGCGTTCAGCTTGTACCGCGACGGCGATGCCGGTGGGCAGATGGGTGATGCGCACGGCACTGTCGGTGGTGTTGACGTGCTGGCCGCCGGCGCCGGACGCCCTGAAGACGTCGACTTTGAGGTCCTTCTCCTCGATGGCGATATCCACCTCTTCGGCTTCGGGCAACACGGCGACCGTGGCGGCGGAGGTGTGGATACGTCCGCCTGCCTCCGTCACCGGTACACGCTGCACGCGATGCACGCCGGATTCGAATTTCAGCTTGGCGAAGACGCCCTTGCCCCTGACTGCCACGGCGACGTCCTTGTAGCCGCCCATGGTGCCTTCGGATTCGGTCAGGATCTCGGTCTTCCAGCCCTGGAGATCGGCATAGCGCATATACATGCGCAGGAGGTCGCCGGCGAAAAGCGAGGCCTCGTCGCCGCCGGTGCCGGCGCGCACTTCCAGGATGGCCGATTTTTCGTCGGCGGCGTCCTTGGGCAGCAGCGACAGCTTGATCGCGGTCTCCAACTCGCCGAGCCGTTCGAGCAGCGACTTGCGTTCCTCCTCCGCCATCTCGGCCATCTCGCCGGCCATGGCCGGTTCGGCAATGATGACTTCGACGCCTTTCAGTTCTTCCTGGGCACCCTGCCATTCGCGAATGATTGCCGCGACGGGATCGAGTTCGGAGAGTTCGCGAGCCAAGGCCACATAGGACTCGGCATCCGGGCCGGAGGCGAGCTCCGCCTCGACGAAATCGCGGCGGCGAAGCAAGGCATCAAGGCGGTCGAGGGGTAGCATCTATTCATCCTGGGGGCGCGGACGTCCTCGTCCGCATCTTGGAAACGGTGCGCATGGGGAGAAAAAGCGGGCGAGGACGTCCGCGCTCCCGGAGCAGCCTCGCTATAACGGGATGCCGCGTTCGGCAGCGAATTCCCGCAAGGCAAGGCGCAGCGGCTTCTCCGCTTCCGGCTTGAGGTAGTGGTTGACGAGGTCTGTGATCTCGCGCGTGTCGATTTCGAGCAACATGGCCTTGACCGGGCCGATCGCGGACGGCGTCATCGACAATTGCCGGAAGCCGAGGCCGATCAGGGCAAGCGCCTCCAGCGGTCTGGATGCCAGCTCGCCGCACAGCGTCACCGGCACGCCGGCGGCGTTGGATTTGTCGGCGATCATCTTCAGGGCCCGCATCACCGAGGGCGAGAGCGTGTCGAAACGGCCGGCCACACGCGCATTGCCGCGGTCGACCGCATAGAGGAACTGGAAGAGATCGTTCGAGCCGACGGACAGGAAGTCGGTGCGCTGCAGGATCTCGTCGAGCTGGAAGAGGAGGCTGGGCACCTCCACCATGGCGCCAAGCTTCACGAGATCCGGCAGGGGCTTGCCGTGGCGGCGCAGGAAGGTGATCTCGCGTTCCACCACCCCGCGAGCCTGGTCGAATTCCTCGGCGGCCGAGATCATCGGGAACATCACCCTGAGCTCGCGTCCAGCGGCGGCCTGCAGCAAGGCGCGGAGCTGCGAGCGCATCAGGCCGGGACGGTCAAGGCCGAGACGGATGGCGCGCCAGCCGAGCGCCGGGTTCTCCTCCTCGATCTGGTGCATATAGGGCAGCACCTTGTCGCCGCCGATATCGAGGGTGCGGAAGGTCACGGGCCGGTCACCGGCAGCCTCCAGCACGGCCTTGTAGAGCGCATATTGCTCGCCGGTACGCGGGAACTGCGAGGCGATCATGAATTGCAGTTCGGTCCGGAACAGCCCGATGCCGTCGGCGCCGCTCTCCTTGATATGCGGCAGGTCGACCAGGAGGCCGGCATTGATGAACAATCTGATATCGCTGCCGTCGCGCGTGCGGCTGGGCAGGTTGCGCAGGGCGAGATACTGCTCCTGCCGCTTGGCCCGGAACCTCACCTTCTCGGCATAAGCGTGTTCGACATCGGGCGCCGGACGCACCTGGACCTCGCCCACCGAGCCGTCGACGATGATGGCATCGCCCTGTTCGACCAGGCTGGTGATGCCCTCGACCTCGCCCACGGTGGGAATGCCGAGCGCGCGCGCCACAATGGCGACATGGCTGGTCGGGCCACCCTCTTCGAGGATGAGGCCGCGCAGGTTGTCGCGCGAATAATCGAGCAGGGCCGCCGGCCCCATTGAGCGGGCCACCAGCACCGCATCCTTGGGCATGGCGTCGGAGGACACGTGATGCCCGTCGCCGGTGAGCTGACGCAGCAGGCGGTTGGCGAGATCGTCGAGATCGTAGAGGCGCTCGCGCAGGATCGGATCGGCGACGCGCTGCATGCGCGCGCGCGTGTCGGACTGCACGCGCTGCACCGCCGCCTCGGCGGTGACGCCGGTGGCGATGACCTCGCGCATCTTGGTGATCCAGCCGCGGTCCTGCGCAAACATGCGATAGGCTTCGAGCACGTCGAGCGTCTCGGTGGCGCGGGCGAGGTCGCCACGGTCGAGCATGGCGTCGATGGCGTCGCGCAGGCCGACGATGGCATTGTCGAGGCGGTCTGTCTCGCGCCCGACGTCATCGGCGATAAAGGTCTTCACCACCACGCGTGGCTCGTGCAGCACGACATGGCCGAGGCCGACGCCCTCGGAAAGCGGGGCGCCGGTCAACTGCAGGGCGCGACGGCTGGCGAGATCGGCGCCCGGGCGGGCGAGGGCCTGAAGCTCGCCGGAAGCGATCATCTCGGCCAGCACCATGGCGACCGTGGCGAGCGCCTCGATCTCCTCTTCCGAATAAGCGCGCTGGGCCTTGTTCTGCACGACCAGGACGCCGAGCGTCTCGCCGGCGCGCAGGATCGGCACGCCGAGGAAGGCGTTGTAGATTTCTTCGCCTGTTTCCGGCTTGTAGGCAAAGGAGGGATGGTGCTGCGCGTCCGAGGTGGTGACGGCCTCGGCTTCCTTGGCGACGAGGCCGACCAGGCCCTCGCCCTTGCGCATGGTGGTCAAATGCACCGCGTTCGGATTGAGGCCTTCAGTGGCATAGAGTTCGAGCGTGCCGTCGGTGCGCAGGACATAGACCGAGCAGACCTCCGCGACCATGTTCGCGGCGATCAAGACAACGGTCTTGTCCAGCCTCTCCTGCGCCGAAACAGGCTCCGCCATGACTTCGCGGAGCCGCTTGAGGAGCAGGCGCGGGCCACCGATCGCGCCACGCATCCGATGCCTCCATGTCCTCGACAGATCTGACGACCCGGCGAACCGGGGCCGTCCGCTGTCTCAGAGGGCCGGCCGGTTCTGGCGAAGCGGCCGGTACCATAATGAATAGGGGGCGTACCTCGCGCGAGAATCCAAACGAAGCACGCACTAACTTTTTGTTCTGTCGCAAGATCTCACGGAAATTGAAAGAAGTATTTCCGATCTTGCCGGGCACTGCGTCATCGGGGCGCTATGCCGTCGTCATGAGAACAAGGCGTGGTTGCTCAGGCCTTGTCGAGCCCGTAAAGCGTGTGGAGCGTGCGTACCGCCAGTTCGGTATAGGCCGCGTCGATCAGCACGGAGATCTTGATCTCGGAGGTGGTGATGGCGCGGATGTTGATGCCGCGGCCGGCGAGGGCCTGGAAGCAGGTTGCCGCTACGCCGGCATGGCTGCGCATGCCGATGCCGATCACCGAGATCTTCGAGACGTCCATATTGGTTTCGACATTGTCGCACACCACGTCCTTGCGGGCCTTGTCGATCACGTCCTTGGCGCGCTGAAACTCGGCCTGCGGCACCGTGAAGGTGATGTCGGTGGAAGCCCCGTCGGCGGAAATGTTCTGCACGATCATGTCGACGTTGATGTTGGCATCGGCCAGGGGCACGAAGATGGCGGCGGCGACACCCGGACGGTCGGCAACATCCCGCAGGGTGATCTGCGCTTCATCCTTCGAATAGGCGATGCCGGTCACAACCTGCTGTTCCATGATGTCTTCCTCGTCGCAGATCAGGGTTCCGGGATTGGGGTTTTCTGGATCGTCGAAGGACGATCTTACATAGGTTTTCACCTTGTGGACCATGGCCAGTTCCACCGAGCGGACCTGCAGCACCTTGGCGCCGAGGGAAGCCATTTCCAGCATTTCCTCGAAAGCGATGCGGTCCATGCGCTGGGCCTTGGGCACGATGCGCGGATCGGTGGTGTAGACGCCGTCGACATCGGTGTAAATGTCGCAGCGCTCGGCACCGATCGCGCCGGCAATGGCGACGGCCGACGTGTCGGAACCACCGCGGCCCAGCGTGGTGATGCGCCCGCTTATGGGTTCGACGCCCTGGAAGCCGGAAATCACCGCGACTTCCCCGGCGGCAAAGCCGTCATCGAGATTCTTGGAGGGGATCGCCGAAATGCGTGCGGAGCCGTGAGCGGCCGAGGTCTCGATCGGCACCTGCCAGCCCTGCCAGGACCGGGCCTTGATGCCGATGCTGCTGAGCGTCAGGGCCAGGAGGCCCGAGGTCACCTGTTCGCCGGAGGCGACGATGGTGTCATATTCGCGCTGATCGTAGAGCGGCGACGCCTCGTTGCACCAGCCCACGAGCTCATTGGTCTTGCCGGACATGGCGGAGACCACCACCGCCACGTCGTAGCCGGCGGCGACCTCGCGTTTGACATGCTGCGCCACATTCTTGATGCGCTCGACAGTGGCGACAGAGGTGCCGCCAAACTTCATCACAAGACGGGGACGCGGGCTGCCGGACATACGGCCACTAGGCTCCGATGAACTCTCGAACGTGCTGAGACGCTCTCGATGAGGGGACGCCGCACAAAAGCGGCCAGGATGCGATCCCGGCCGTGGCTGTTATGCATGAGGCGAGGAGACGCGGAGACCAGTTGCCACCGCGCCGCGGGATTTAAGCGAAAGGGGAAGCGATGGCAAGCAAAAGCGGCGCGCATCCGACAGGGATGCGCGCCGCGATCTTTATCGCAGCCGTCACTTCTCCAGCAGAGGCGTGATACGGCGCAGGGTCACGCGGCGGTTTTCCTGCTCGGGCTCCGGCGTCGGGATCTTGAGATAGCGCTCGCCCAGGCCCGCCGTGACCAGATTGTCGGGCGAGATCACGTAATATTGCGTCAAGGCCTGCTTCACAGCCTCGGCCCGCTCCTTGGACAGGCGCAGATTATAGGCATCGTCGCCCACCGCATCCGTATTGCCCTCGATCACGAAGACCTCGCCCGGATGGGCGGCCACGATGCGCTCGAGGATGCGCCCGATGCGGTCGAGATTGGCGATCTCTTCCTCGCGTACGAATGATTCGTTGAAGCCGAAGTGGATGGTATCCAGTTCGACGCTGGGAATGGACTGGCGCACGGCGGGCTGTTCCATCACCACCTCGGGCCGGGCAAGAAATTCGGCACGTGGATAGCGGCGCGGCAGAGGCTTGAGGGGACGGGCGGCAAATTGTTGCTCGATCTGGTCGTCATCGACTTCGGCGGCCCAGACGCTCTGATAGCGCTGCCCGCGCGGGTTGATGTCCATGTCGAATCGCCTGCCGTCTTCATCGCCCCGCAGGCGGTCAGTGCGCTGACCGCGATCGCTGAGCAGGCGGCGGCGCAGATCGTTGCGGTCGTCCAGCAGATATTGCGCGAAGGCCTCACGGTCCTCGGGATTGTAGCGCTGGTCGTTGGAGGCGTCGCGATAGACCAGGATACGGCGGTTGAGCTGTTCGATGGTCAATACGTTGGACGGGCGCCGATCCGCCAGGATGGCGGGAATATCCTGGGGACGGGGCGAACCCTGGCGGAACTGGGAGCGGCCGAACGGCGAGCCGCGCCCGGCCTGGCCTTGCTGCTGCTCGCCGCCATATTCCTGGTCGGCGACGCGGTTGCGCAGGGCCGCGCGTGCGCCGTTGAGGCGCTGGATCAGGGCTTGCTCGGTGGCTTCCGACAGGTTTCCGGTCGCCAGGGCCGAGCGATAGACGTTGAGGCGCTGGCGCAATTGCTGGTCGTTGAGACGGTCGGGCGGCGTGGTATCACCCAATAGGCCGATGGCGCGCTGTTCCGCCGCCCGATCGACCGGGCCCTGCAGGGGGCGGCCCTGGCCTTGCTGGCTGCCGTTGTCCGGCTGCGGCGGAAGGCCCGGGCGCCCCTCCTGACCCTGCTGCGTGCCGTCGGCCGGCAGGGGAATGCCGCCTTGGCCGGGAAGCTGGTTGCGCCCGCCTGAGCGGCCGTCCAAAGGACGGTCCTGGGGGCGGTCTTGGGGGCGTTTCTGCGGCTGGCCGTCGTCGACGCCCTGCGGCACGCCGTCATTGCCGGGCTGGCCCTGGCCAGGCTGGCCCTGCGTGCGGTCGCGGCGCTTGCCGCGCGGTTCGGGCGTGCCGCCGTTCTCCTTGTCCGTCTCCTGGCCTGCAGCCGGCTGGTCGTCGCCGGCGGCAGGCTGCTGGGGCTTGGGCTGGAGAGGCTTGGGTTGCGCGGGGGCAGTACCGGCACCTTGATCCGTATTCGGCTGTACAGGAGCGCCGGGCATGGCGGCCGGTGTGTCCTGCCAGCTGTTTTCGCCAGGGGCGGTGGGTTTCTGGCGCTTCGGCTTGGTCGATGGAGCCGCCGGTGCCGGCTCGCCAGCGGCCGGTTTTCCAGGAGTTTCCTGGCCGGCCGCATCGGGTGCCGGCTTCTTGGGCTTGGGCTTGGCGGCAGGAGGCGTCTCGGCCGGCGCCGGTTCGCCGGGCGCGTCCTGGCTAGCCGCATCGGGCGCAGGCTTCTGACGCTTGGGCTTGGCGGCGGGGGCCTCGTCAGCGCCGGAACCGGGCGCTGCCCCCTCCTGCTCGGCAGCCGGCTTCTGCCGCTTCGGTTTTGCAGCGGGAGCGCCACCGTCCTGGTCCTGCGATTCGGCGGGGGCAGCCCGTTTTGCCGGAGCCCCTTCGCCATCCTGGCCGCTGCCCTTCTTATGGCGCTTCAGAATGTCCTCGACCGAGGGCTTGGCGCCCGGCGCGGGCGCTTCCGTGGTTGGGGCCTGGGCGTCCTGGGCCATGGCATCCTGTACCAGCACGATCGCCGTGGGCGAGACGGCGAGCATCAGGGTTCCAGCCAGACCGAACAGTTTCTTGCGCAGGAGCATCTCGACCTCTCATGATTTGGCCGCCATCATCCCGATTGCGGCTGAACCGAAACTGAACGTCGATTATCGAAGATCCGTCGGTGTCGGGATCGGTCACCGCCCAGCTAACGTTCGATCCGGGTCGACAGGATGAGAGAGGTCGAGGTGCGCTCGACGCCCTCCAGCGCCCCGATGCGATCGGCGAGTTCGTCGAGTTCGCCCACGGACCGGGCCTCGATCACTGCGATCATGTCGAAATTGCCGCTGACCGAGTGCAGGGTGCGCACGGACGGAATTTCGCGCAGGCCCGCTTCCACCTGGCGGATCAGCTTCGGCACGGTGGTCAGCAGGACATGGGCGCGCAGGAGCGAGCGCGTGTGTTCCTCGGAAAGCCGGATGGTGTAGCCGACGATCACGCCGCGATGTTCGAGGCGGGCCAGGCGGCTCTGCACGGTGGTGCGGGAGACGCCGAGGCGCCGGGCGATCTCGGCCGTGGAGGCGCGGGCATTCTCGCGCAGGATGGCAATCAGGGCATCATCGGCGGGTGTCGTCATAATGACGATATAACGCCCTGCATTGTGCAAAGAAAGTTCGGCATATCGTCGAAATGCAGGCTTCGAAACAAAAGGAGGCAGGCGTAGGCTTTTGAGCAAGAATCGCGACAGGGGAGGCCGACGATGCGCAAGATCGTGGTAGCGGGAGCAGGCAAGATCGGGGCGTGTATCGCCGATATTCTGGCGGTCAGCGGAGACTATGAAGTCACAGTCATCGACCGTTCGGCCGAGCAGCTGGAAAGTGCCGAGCTTTCGGCGGCGGTGGCGCAACGTGAACTCGATCTCCAGGACGAGGCTGCCCTCGGTGCAGTGCTCGACGGTGCCTATGCAGTGCTCAGCGCGGCACCCTTTCATCTCACCACCCGTATTGCGGAAGCGGCGGCGCGCGCCAATGTCCATTATCTCGACCTGACCGAGGACGTCGCCTCGACGCGCCGCGTGCGGGACCTCGCGGCTTTGGCCAAAAGCGCCTTCATCCCTCAATGCGGGCTGGCGCCCGGCTTTATCTCGATCGTCGCCAATGATCTCGCCCAGCAATTCGACAGCCTGGATTCCATCCGCATGCGGGTCGGCGCCCTGCCGCAATATCCCTCCAACGCGCTCAACTACAACCTGACCTGGTCGACGGATGGGGTCATCAACGAATATTGCGAACCCTGCGAAGCGATCGTCGATGGCCATCGCGTCGAAGTGCCGGCGATGGAGGAGCGTGAGGAATTTTCGCTCGACGGCGTCACCTATGAAGCCTTCAACACCTCGGGCGGCCTCGGTAGCCTGTGCGAGACCTATCTGGGGCGAGTGCGCACGCTGAATTACCGCACCATTCGCTATCCCGGCCATGCGGCGATCATGAAGGCGCTCCTCAACGACCTCGATCTCAGGCATCGCCGCGACGTGCTCAAGGACATTCTCGAAAATGCCCTGCCGGCGACGATCCAGGACGTGGTGGTGATCTTCGTCACCGTCAGCGGCAAGCGCCACGGCCACCTGGTGCAGGAGACCTATGCCAACAAGATCTACAACCGCCGCGTCGGCTTGCGCCTGCGCAGCGCCATCCAGGTGACGACGGCCTCCGCCATCTGCGCCGTGCTGGACATGCTGGCCGCAGGAGAATTGCCCCAGAAGGGCTTTATCCGCCAGGAGGACATTGCCCTGTCGGCCTTCCTGGCCAATCGCTTCGGCAGCGCCTATGCGCAGACGGCGGCGCGATAGGAAAAGATGTATCCAGGAACTTGGATGCCGCATCCCTAAGCGCCGACTTGGGAGCCGACTTGGGATGTGAGATGCGACGCTAGCCTCTCCCCGTAAGAACGGGGCGAGGGGACACATGCGTCGAGTTCTATTGTCGCCCTTGTCATCTCGCGGGTCCGCTACCTTGAGGACGCATGGACGAGAACGTCCGCGTTTCCGGGAAGCGTTCCCCTCAATCGTGTCATCTCGCTTGATAATTAAGCATAGTGCTTTAATAATTGAAGGATCCTTCCGGCTCGAGATCCTTCATTCATTGGAGCACGATGGCGATCATGTCCCAGCCGAACGCGCCGGCGAGCCGCAAGGGCAGCAATTCCGTCCAGGTCCGGCGCTACAATGAGCGCGTGGTGCTCGAGGCGCTGCAGCGTCTCGGCCAGGCCTCCAAGGCCGAACTCGCCCGCTCAGCCAATCTCACGCCCCAGGCCGTGGCCGTCATCGTCGACCATCTCGAGGAAGTCGGGCTCGTGAGGCATGAAGGCAAGCGCGCCGGACAGGTGGGGCAGCCTTCCACCCTCTATGCGCCGGCGCCCGACGGTGCTTTTTCGATCGGCCTGCATGTCGGCCGGCGAGCCTTCGATGCGGTGCTGGTCGATTTCACCGGCCGCACCCTGCGCATGGAGACCAGCGACTACGAATATCCCGAACCACAGATGGTGGCGGAGCTGGCCGCCGCCTATGTCCGCACCTTCCGGGCCGGCCTGGCGCCCGATTTGCGCAGCCGGTTGGTCGGCGTCGGCGTGGCGATGCCCTATTTCATGGACAGCTGGACCAAGGAGCTGGGCATGCCGGCTTCGATCACCCAGGCCTGGGAGGATTTCGATTTCGCCAAGGCCCTGGCCGACAGCATAGATCTGCCGCTTTTCTTCGAGAACGATGCCTCCGGTGCGGCGACGGCCGAACTGGTCTATGGCCGGGGGCGCGAGGCCAGGGATTTCATCTATCTGTTCATCTCCACCTTCATCGGCGGCGGACTGATCATCAACGGCAATCTGGAGACCGGCCCGAACGGCAATTCGGCCGCCTTCGGCCCCTATCCCGTGACGCCCTCGCTGCTGTCCAGCGTGCCGGCGCCAAAAGGGCCATTCGAGATCCTGCTGCGCCGGGCCTCGATCTATGTGCTGACCAACCATCTGCGCCAGAACGGCGTGCCGATCCGGCGGGCCCACGAACTGGCCGAGATCGGCGAGGCGGCCGAACCCCATCTCGGCGCGTGGGTGGAGGATTGCGCCGACGCGCTCGCCCAGGCGATCGTCGGCGCCATCGCCGTGGTGGATGTGTCGGCGATCGTGATCGACGGCATCCTGCCATCGGCCATCCTGCAGCGGACGGTCGAGGCGGTGTCGCGCCGTTTCCAGGCGATCATGCCGGAAGGGCTGTTCGCGCCTGATATTGCGGTCGGGACGATGGGGCCGCAGGCGGCGGCGATCGGCGCGGCCATCCTGCCGCTCTATGCCATGTTCGCGCCGGACAGTGCCACGCTGGTGAAGGCCAAGGCGCCGGGCATCGGGCGCGCCAGCCTGAAAACCTATATCGGGGCCGGCTAGGGGAAAGGGCATCCGCTTGACAGTCCAGGGGCATCGATATATCCATTTGCTTTAATAATTAAAGGATGCGGGAGGATGATGGTGGGGGTATCTCGGTCGCGTCATCGCCGGCGTGCAATGCCATGAAGAGCAGCCTGGCCGATGAGGGCCTCGGAACCTCGATCGCGTCCCCCGCGGCGGCTGCCGGGTTGGTGAACGCCTCCAAGCGCTTCGGAGGAACGATCGCTCTTTCCAACGCCAGTTTCGATCTCCTGCCCGGCGAGGTGCTGGCCCTTTTGGGCGAGAACGGCGCGGGCAAGAGCACCTGCGTCAAGCTGCTTGCCGGCGTCTACAGGCCGGACGAGGGCGCGGTCGCCATCGATAACCAGCCGGTGGAGCATTGGTCTCCGCTCGAAGCCCAGCGCCGCGGCATTGCGGTGATGCATCAGCATCCCGGCCTGTTCGGCGACCTGACGGTGTTCGAGAACATTTTCGTCGGCCACATGCCGCAGCGCTCCCTGGGCCGCATCGACTATGAGCGCATGCGCGAGGAAGCGCGCGCTCTGCTCGACGTCGTCGGACTGAAATGCTCGCCCGAGGATCAATTGAAGGAGCTGCGCACCTCCGAGCAGCAATTGGTCGAGATCGCCCGTGCCCTATCGGTCAACGCCAAGGTGCTGATCATGGACGAGCCGACCGCTGCCCTGTCCCAGCGCGAGGTCGAGCGCCTCTTCGCCGTGGTCGCCGATCTCAAGGCCCGGCAGGTGGCGATGATGTTCGTCGGCCATCGCATGGAAGAGATCTACCGGATCGCCGACCGCATCGCCGTCCTGCGCGACGGCCATCTGATCGGGGTGAGGCGGGCGGTGGAACTCGATCGCGACCAAGCCGTGCGGATGATGATCGGGCGGCCGCTCAAGGCCATCTATCCGCAATGGGACTCCAAGCCCGGCCGCGAGGTGCTCGCCGTTTCCGGCCTGTCGCGCGAAGGGGCCTTCGACGACGTCTCCTTCAGCGTCCGGGCCGGCGAGATTCTCGGCCTCGGCGGGCTGGTGGGCAGCGGGCGCACCGAGATCGCCCGCGTGCTGTTCGGCATCGACCAGCCGACGGCGGGCCGCATCGAGATGGAAGGAAGGGCGGTATCCTTTGCCGATCCGCCCGCCGCCATGGCCGCCGGCATCGCCTATGTCTCGGAAGACCGGCTCGGCCAGAGCCTGGTGATGGATTTTCCCATCCTCGACAACGCCTCCCTGCCGGTGATCGAGAAGGCCACCATGGCGGGGCTGGTGATGCGCCGGCAGGAACTGGCTTTGGTCGAGCCGCATTTGCGGCGCCTGAAGCTGAAATTCCGCAGCTTCGCCCAGCCTGTGAAGACACTTTCGGGCGGCAATCAGCAGAAGGTGGTGCTGTCGAAATGGCTCGCCACCCAGCCCAGGCTGCTCATCCTCGACGAACCGACCCAGGGCATCGATGTCGAGAGCAAGTCCGAAGTCCATACCATGATCGCCGAACTGGCCCAGCAGGGGCTGGCGATCATCCTGATTTCCTCGGAACTGCCCGAACTGGTGAGCATGTGCGATCGCATCGTCGTGCTGCGCGAGGGCCGGATGGCTGGCGCCTTTGAGCGCGGGGAGGCCGACCAGGAAAAGGTGATACGCGCGGCCACCGATGCCGGTGGGGTGGTTTTGGACAAGCAGTCGGCGCTGGCGCCGCGGGATGAGGCCGCAAAGCTCGATGAGCCTCCGGGCAACTGGCTCAAGGCGCTGCTGCGCCGGCGCGAGGTCGGGCTGGTCGGGGCCATGGCAGCCGTTGTCCTGCCGGTGATGTTCCTCAATCCGCGCATGGTCAGCCCCGAGAACCTGACCGCCATCGCCATGGACGCGGCGCTCCTGATGATCGTCGCTGTGGCCCAGATGCTGGTCTTGCTGACGCGCAACATCGATCTGTCGGTGGCCTCCGTGATCGGCCTGTCGGCCTATGGCGCCGCCAGCTTCATGCATGCCCATCCCGAAAGCTCGGTGCTTCTGGGCGTCGCCACGGCTTGTGCCATAGGCCTGGCCTGCGGTGCCCTGAACGGGCTGGTGGTGACCCTCGGCCGCGTGCCGGCGATCGTGGTCACGCTCGGCACCCTTTCGGTCTTCCGCGGCCTGAACAGCCTGTGGGCGGGCGGTCGGCAGATCAGCGCCGACCAGGTGCCGCAAGCCTGGCTCGACATGACCAGTGCCCGCATCATCGGCATTCCGGCCGTGATCCTCATCGCTCTCGCCTGCCTGGTGGTGATCGGGGTGATCCTGAAGCACTGGCCTGTTGGCCGGGAGCTCTATGCCATCGGCTCCAATCCGGATGGGGCCGTCCTTATCGGCATCCGCCGCACGGCTCTCGTGCTCGGCGCCTTCATGCTGGCGGGCCTGCTGGCCGGCTTCGACGGCGCGCTGTGGGCCTCGCGCTATGCCACCATCGATGCCCGCGTGGCGCTCGGCTTCGAACTCACCGTGATCGCCTCGGTGGTGGTGGGTGGCGTCGCCATCAGGGGTGGTGCCGGAACGGTGCTCGGCGTCGCCCTCGGCGCGCTGACGCTCCTGGTGATCCAGAACGGGCTGACGCTGGTGCGCGTCGATCCGCTCTGGCTGCAGGGGGTCTATGGCCTCGTCATCCTGCTCGCCATCGGTGTCGACACCATCATCGGACGGCGGACCCATCAGGGACGGAGAGGGCGATGAAGACGAGCCTTATCGAAAGGATCGCCAGCTGGGAGAATTTCCTGGCGCTGCTCACCGTAGCGGTGCTCGCCTATGCGGTGCTGGCCGTACCGAATTTCGCCACGGCCTTCAACATCTCGCAGGCCATTGCCGGTGCATCCGAGCGAGCCCTGATCGTGCTGCCGATGGTGCTCTTGATCATCGCCCGCGAGATCGACCTGTCCGTTGCCAGTATCCTGGCTCTCAGCAGCGTGGTGTTCGGCGTGCTGATCCGCGAGGGCCTGCCGCTGGAGGGTGCGATCGCACTGGCGCTGCTGACGGGCATCCTTGCGGGCGCGTTCAACGGCCTGCTGGTGACCTATCTCGGCCTGCCCTCGCTGGTGGTCACCCTCGGCACCATGGCGATGTTTCGCGGCATCGGCTACATCCTGCTCGGAACCGGCTCGGTGAACGAGTTTCCCGAGAGCTTCACCGATTTCGGCATCGACACGCTGGGCGACACGCCGATCCCCTGGACGATCGTGCCTTTCCTCGTGCTGGCGCCGGTCTTCGCCATCCTGCTGCAGGTGAGCAGCATCGGCCGGCGCATCTACGCCATCGGCGGCAGCCCTGATACGGCGCTCTATGCCGGGGTGCGGGTGGCGCGCATCCGCCTCGGCCTGTTCGTCCTCAGCGGCTTCATCTGTGCCATCGCCTCCATCGTGTTCACCGCCCGCCTTGCCAATGCCCGGGCCGACAATGCCATCGGCCTCGAACTCGACGTGATCACCATCGCGCTTCTCGGCGGCGTCAGCGTGTTCGGGGGCAAAGGCAAGCTGACCGGCGTGTTCCTGGCGCTGGTACTGATCGCCACGCTGCGCAACGTGCTGGGGCTGAGCCAGATCGGCGGCGATGCGCAGGGCACCGTGATCGGGCTCTTGCTGATCTTCTCGCTATTGCTCAGCACCACGGCCCAGCGCCTCTATGGCGGTCTCCAGGCCAAGTTCAAGGCAGCCGGCCGGCCGCGAGAACCGGAACGAACGACCTGACTGAAAGCGTAAACCAACAACGACCTGAAGAAAGGCGTGAAGGAGGAGACGAGCCATGAAAAAAGCGATGAGAACACACCTGATCCTGACCACGGCCATCATGCTGGGCGCTCTGGCGGCGCCGGCCTTCGCGGCCGAGAAATGCGCCAAGGAGCCCGTGACCGTCGGCTTCCTGCCCAAGCTCGACACCGATCCCTATTTCCAGGTCGCCAAGACCGGGGCGGAGGAGGCCCAAAAGGAGATCGGCGGCAAGGTGATCCAGCAGGCGCCTTCCCAGGCGACCGCCGAAGCCCAGATCGAGTTCATCAACAATCTGGTGTCCCAGAAGGTCGACGTCATCGCCATCTCCGGCAATGACGCCAATGCTGTGGCGCCGGCCCTCAAGCGCGCCGCCAAGCAGGGCGTCAGGATCGTCTCCTACGATTCGGACGTCTCGGAAGCCGCCCGCTCGCTGTTCTTCAACCAGGCCAAGGGCGACAGCCTGGCCGAGATGATGCTGGAGAGCATGGGGCAGATGATCGGTTATGAGGGGGATTTCGCCATCCTCTCCTCCACGCCGACGGCCACCAACCAGAATGCCTGGATCGACTTCATCAAGAACAAGATGAAGGAGCCAAAATTCGCCAAGATGAAGTTGGTGCAGATCGCCTATGGCCAGGAGAGCGAGCAGGTCAACCAGCAGCAGGCCCTGGCGCTCGTCCAAGCCTTCCCGAACCTCAAGGGCATCATCATCCCCGCCGGCATCGGCCTGCCGGCCGCGGCGCGCGCCCTCGACCAGGCTGGCAGCCTCGGCAAGGTCAAGCTCACGGGCCTGGCGCCGGCCACCCTAATCAAGAAATACATCCAGAACGGCTCCGTCCAGGACATCTGGTGGAACGTCAAGGATCTCGGCTATCTGACCTATTACGGTGCCCAGCAACTGGCGCAGTGCAAGATCACCGGCAAGCAGGGCGACAAGTTCAAGGCCGGGCGGCTTGGCGACTATACGGTGGGCGAAAAGGGTGAGGTGGTGCTCGGCCCCGCCAAGATCGTCACGCCGGCCAATGTCGAGGAATTCAAGTTCTGAGCACGAGTTCCGGGCGGCGACCAATCTTGCCGCCCGGATACTCGCCCCGCCGGAAATCAGGAAATCTACATGCCGCAAACCTGGTCGCTCGACTGGTCGCATGGCCAGGTGACGGTACATGCCGGCGCTGCCGCCCTGGGCCGCACGCGCTTTCGCTTGGAGGACGGCCGCTTCGTCGAACCCTTCCACGAGGCGCCCTGGATCACGGCCGGCGAAAAAGTCGAGCCGGGCCTGGAGAACCTCCGGGGCGACTGGCCCTGCCTGCCCTTCGGGAGGCTCTACAGCAGCGACGATCCCCTGATCGGCGTCTGGCGGGGGCTGGTGGATGCTTCGTTGCCGGACAGCGGCCATCCGCTCGGCCCGAGTGATCACCTGCTGCATGGCCACAGCGCTGCCGCCGAATGGAGCCTGGTGTCGCGCACGCAAGATGCGATCACCCTCGGCCTCGATTATCCCAGCGACTCGCCCATCGAGAGGACCACACGCACGATCCGCCCGATCGACGGGCAGGCGGGACTGGATGTTTCCGTCGAGATCCGGGCCCGGCACCGTTGCGTCAGGCCGTTCGGCTTTCATCCCAACTTCGCCCTGCGTGGAAAACCAGGATCCTTTCGCATCGAGCCCGGTCCCTATCGTTTCGGCCTCAGCCATCCCGTTGCCGAAGCGGCAGCCCGGGCCGAGCCGGACAGGAGGTTCACGACGCTTGCCGATGTCGCGGTCAAGTCAGGCGGGAGCGAGTGTTTCGACAGGCTACCCTTCGCCGACGACCGCGAGGACATAATGCAACTCTGCGGCATCGAAGGCGGCGTCCATCTCGTCGACGAGCACGACCGGGTTGCCTGGGATCTTTCCTGGGACACGACGAAGCTGCCGTCCTGCCTCTTGTGGATGAGCAATCGCGGGCGCAAATTCCCGCCCTGGAACGGGCGGCACCTGTGCGTCGGTGTCGAACCGGTGGCCTCGGCCTTCGATTTCGGATCGGTAATTGGCGCCTCGGACAATCCCATCGCCCAGTCCGGCGTGCGCACGGCGATCACGATCGAGCCGGGAATGCCGCTCACACTCGGCTATCGCATTCGCGGCCATGCGCTGGGGCCAAACTAGAGCGTAGTCTGTGCTGTCGGCTCGGCTTTGCGAGCTCATGTTTCAACGGGCTGACGGGGCGTTGATCGCAAATTGCGCGGCAAAGGCCCTGACATAAGCGGGCCGAACTTCCCCGCGGGCGACATAGGCGGCCAGGTTTTGATATTCGTCCAGAAGGCCCGACATTCTCAGTCGCAGCAGCACGGATACCATCAATAAATCGCCTGCGCTGAACGCCCCATCGAGCCAGTCGGCGTTGCCCAGCCGGGCGGAGAGCTGGTCGAGCCGGGCCCGAACGCGGTCCTTTACCAAGGGCAGACGCTCCTCGCTCCAGGGCTTGTCGGCTTCGAAGATCCGTGCTGTCGTCAGGTCGAGGATCGGCGGCTCGACGGTGTTGAGTGCGGCAAACATCCAGGTGATCGCCCGCGCTCGGGCATCGCGATCCCCAGGCAGCAGGCCCGCATGCCGCTCGGCGAGGTGAAAGACGATCGAGCCGGTCTCGAACAGCGACAGAGAACCGTCCTCATAAGTGGGGATCTGGCCGAAGGGGTGGATGGCCAGATGGTCAGGCGTCTTCATCTGCGCGAAGGAAACCAGGCGAACCTCATAAGGCTGGCCCACTTCTTCGAGCGCCCAGCGAACGCGCGTATCGCGCGCGAGTCCCTTGCCGCCATCGGGTGATCGTTCAAACGCCGTGATGGTGATCGTCATCGTATCCATTTCCTTGCTGGGCGAATTTCTTCGGCCTCCTATCGTGACGACGAATGAGCCCGCCGGAGGGCGACATCGGTCTTGAATTATTTTCATTACCGGGCGCAGATCGCGCATGCCCGATTCCGATCAAGGGTCGTGGGGCAAGAGTGGGGCCGCATGAACTATCCTGCCGGAACAGCCTATATCGATGGCGGCTTCGTGCCGATGTCGGAAGCCAAGATCTCGGTGCTCGACTGGGGCTTCCTGCGTTCGGACGCGACCTATGACGTCGTACATGTCTGGAAGGGCCGCTTCTTCCGCCTCGACACCCATATCGAGCGGTTCCTGCGCTCGGCCGACAGGCTGCGCCTCACGCTGCCGGTCTCGCCCGAAAAGCTGGCTCAGATCCTCGCCGAATGCGTCTCCCGCTCCGGGCTCCAGGATGCCTATGTCGAGATGGTGCTGACGCGCGGCATCTCGCCGACCTTCTCGCGCGACCCCAGGGAGGCCCATAACCAACTGATCTGCTTTGCCATTCCGTTCGGCTGGATCCTCAAGCCCGAACAGCGCGAGACCGGGCTTTCGATCGTGCTGTCCGACATTCGCCGCATCCCGCCGGATTCGGTCGACCCCACCGTCAAGAACTATCACTGGCTGGATTTCGTCATGGGCCTCTACGATGCCTATGATCGCGGCGCGCAGAGCGCCGTGCTGACCGATGCCGACGGCAATCTTGCCGAGGGGCCGGGCTTCAACATCTTCACCGTGCGCCAGGGCCGGATCGCCACACCCGATCGCGGCGTGCTGCGTGGCGTGACGCGCCAGAGCGCGATCGAACTCGCCGCCGAACTCGGCTTTCCCCCGGAGGAGCGGGTCGTGACGGCGGCCGAGGCGCGGGCTGCCGACGAGGTCTTCATTACCTCGACGGCCGGCGGCATCATGCCGGTGACGCGGATCAATGGCGCCGCCGTCGGCGAGGGCCGCATGGGGCCGGTCACCCGGGCGCTGCTCGAGGCCTATTGGGCCAAGCACACGGATGGCAGTTGGTCGACGGCGGTGGAGGATGTGCTGTCGGGCCGGGCGCCGGGATAGGCGCGCGACCTGTCTTCCCCCGCTTCGCGGAGAAGGCAAACAACGCTTCATTCCGCCGGCTGCATGGCAGATGGTTCGACGTCGTCGCGGCATTTTTTCTTGTCTCTTGGCAGGTGGCAGCCCTATGTGCATTCATGCTGTCATGCAGCATGACCATGCTCCCGGCACTTCCCGCCTTTTCGACACCTTGTTCCAACGGCCTAGAGACTTCCCTCCATGTATGATTATGACATGCTCGTCATCGGTTCGGGCCCGTCCGGCCGTCGCGCCGCCGTGCAATCGGCCAAGCTCGGCAAGTCGGTCCTGGTGGTGGAGAAGGGCCGGCGCGTGGGTGGCGTGTCGGTGCACACCGGGACGATTCCCTCCAAGACGCTGCGTGAGACGGTGCTGAACCTGTCGGGTTGGCGCGAGCGTGGCTTCTACGGCCGGGCCTACCGGGTCAAGCAGGATATCGGCGCCACCGACCTGATGGTCCGCCTCCAGAAGACGCTCGACCACGAGGTCGAGGTGCTGGAGCATCAGTTCAGCCGCAACACCGTGCGCACGGCCCGCGGCGAAGCACGCTTTCTCGGCCCGCACGAAATCGAGATCACCACGGAGACCGGCACGCGCAGCACGGTGACGGCCAATTACATCCTGATCGCCTGCGGCACGCAGCCCTTCCGCCCCGACTATGTGCCGTTCAATTCCGACAATGTCTTCGACAGCGACGAGATCATCGAGCTGCCCCGGCTGCCGCGCAGCCTCACCGTGATCGGTGCGGGCGTGATCGGCGTCGAATATGCCACCATCTTCAGTGCTCTCGACGTCGCCGTCACGCTGATCGAGCCGCGCTCGAGCTTCCTCGATTTCATCGACAAGGAGCTGATCGAGGAGTTCATGCATGAATTGCGGGACCGCAACGTCTCGCTGCGCCTGGGTTCCCCGGTGGTCTCGATCGAGCGCGAGGAGAGCCGCGTCGTCACCAAGCTGGGCGATGGCCGCAAGGTGTCATCGGAGATGCTGATGTTCGCCGCCGGGCGCGTCGGCAATACGGACAGGCTGAACCTCGACGCCGCCGGCCTCAAGACCGATCATCGCGGCCGCATCGGCGTCAATCCGGCGACCCTGCAGACCGAGGTGGCGCATATCTACGCGGCCGGCGACGTCATCGGCTTTCCCAGCCTCGCCTCCACCTCGATGGAGCAGGGGCGGGTGGCCGCCTGCCATGCCTTCGGCCTCGAACCTCCGCCGCCACCCGAATATTTCCCCTATGGCATCTATTCGGTGCCGGAGATCTCCACCACGGGCCTGACCGAGGAGGAAGTGCGCCAGAAGGGCATTCCCTACGAAGTCGGCATCGCCCGGCTGCGTGAGACCTCGCGCGGCCACATCATGGGGCTCGACAGCGGCATCATGAAGATGATCTTCTCGACCAAGACGCGCCGCCTGCTCGGCGTGCACATCTTGGGCGAGGGCGCGACCGAACTGATCCATATCGGCCAGGCCGTACTTAACCTCAAAGGCACGATCGACTATTTCATCGAGAACACCTTCAACTATCCCACCCTCGCCGAGGCCTACAAGATCGCCGGCCTCGACGCCTGGAACCGGATGGGGCGCTAGAGCATCGTGTCGAAAAGTGGATGCCGGTTTTCGGAAAAAACGATGCGACAACAAAATCTTACAGTACGGAATCCGATTCCGATATCGGATCCTGTACTGTAGCGCGGCCCTGTCCGCGCCCTGTCCCCACTTTCGCGTAACATCATAGGAGTTCGCCGTGTCCCCTGACCGCAAGCTCGTCGTCCTTCTCGACGTCGACAACACGCTGCTCGACAATGACCGCTTCGGCGAGGACCTCGGCGACCATATCGAGGAAGCCTTCGGAGCGGACCAGCGCGCGCGCTACTGGACGATCTACGGCAAGATCCGCGACGAATACGGCTATGCCGATTACCTCGCCGCGCTCCAGCTCTTCCGCGCCGGGCTGGACGACGACCCCGACCTGCTCCAGATGTCGAAGTTTCTCCTGGAATATCCCTTCGCCGAGCGCGTCTTCCCGAAGGCGCTGGAAGCGATCGCCCATCTCAAGAGCTTCAGCGCTCCCGCCGTGCTTTCGGATGGCGACATCGTGTTCCAGCCGCGCAAGGTGCAGCGCGCCGGCCTGTGGGACGCGGTGGAAGGGCGGGTGATGATCTATCTGCACAAGGAGCAGATGCTTGACTCCGTGCAGCGCCATTATCCGGCCGAGCATTACGCCATGGTCGACGACAAGCCCCGCCTGCTCGCCAAGATGAAGGCGGTGATGGGCGACAAGCTCACCACCATCTTCGTGCGGCAGGGCCATTACGCCCTGGAAGCGGATATGAACACCGTCGATCCCAAGCCCGACGTCACCATCGAGCGCATCGGCGATCTTCTGTCCCTGGACCGGGCTGCCTTCACGCGGGCGGGATAGATGTTTCGTGCTTCCTTGCCGCCGACGGCATGAATCCGGGGGACGGGTCTTCAGATCCCTTTCAAGGTCTTCCGAACAAACCGGAGAAAGGCGGATGAGGGGTTGCATCGCTCTGGCACTTCAGACCCGGCATCTTCATCCCTGGCAGGCGCCGCGCTTCAGGCTGGTCTGAAGACCAGCCCCCCGAGAGCCGGCAGGCTCAGCGCACCAGTTCGAGGATCTCGAGCGTGCTGCAGCAGGTTTGCGGCAGTTCCAGGCGCAGCTTGCGCGGGCCGGCCTTGAACAGATAGGCCACCGCGTCGGATTTGGGCGATGCGCCATAGGCGACCGGCGGATCGTCGCCATTGGCATTGCCGCCGAGGAAGACGAAGCGGGTGTTGCTGACGCGGTAGAGAAAGCCGCTGACGCGCTGGGAGCCGTTCACCTTGGCGAAGAAGAGCTTGCCGCCGCGCTCGCTGATGGCGCATTTGAAATAGGGATAGGCATAGATGCTGCCCTTGCCGTCATTGGCCTTCGAGCCGTCGTCGAGCTGGGCGCTGCGGCAGCGCCAATTGCCGACGAGTTCGCGCGTATTGGCGATCGGCCTGGGATCGCCGGCGAGGATCTCCTCCAGGGCGATGCCGTCGGCGGTGTGGCGGGCATTGGAGCCGAGCACCGCATCGATGGCGCTGCGGCGCGTCTGCTCGAAATTCATCAGACGGGAGCGGTCGGCCTCCTCGATCGAAACAGGCAATAGCGGCGTGGGATCGAATTCGGAGGCGGCCAGGGCCGTGCCGGTGGAGGCCGCGAACCAGGCGAGAGCGACTACGGCCCAATGACATCTCGTCATGATGGAATTTCCAAGTGGCGGGGTGCCCTGTTTGCACCAGTCCACGCGATCCTGGCAAGGCGGCCGCGGCGTCATGGGTCATTGCCCAAAGGCTGGCCCGTCGTAGCCAGGAAGCAGGAGGTCAAGAAGCAGCAGGACGCCAAGAAGCACTTGCCGAGGAGCTCGGCTATGGCGATAGAGAAGGCCGCGCTGGCAGTGGCGGGGCCTTGTTTGTGAACCTTCGGCTGTTCCCAAGCAGAGTTTTCCGACGGGCTCCGTCCATGGACCCCGCCGGAAAATTCTGCAAATATTTGATGTCTTGCAGATTACTCTCGATCGGGCCGGGGCCACGATCGAGAGTAATCTGCTTGACGACGATGCTGCTTCTTGCCGCCTTCGCCGGCATGGCCATGGTGGGCCGAGCCGAGGCGCGCCAGGAGAGCCTGGACGAGGCGATCTGCCGCCTGATCGAGACCACGGCCAAGGACAAGGGTATTCCGCCCGAACTCTTCACCCGGCTGATCTGGCGCGAGAGCAGTTTTCGTCCCCACGTCATCTCCAGTGCCGGCGCGCAGGGTATCGCCCAGTTCATGCCTGGCACGGCGGCCGAATGGCAACTCGACGATCCCTTCGATCCCGAAAAGGCGATTCCGGCTTCGGCCGCCTATCTCAGCGCGCTCAAGACGCAGTTCGGCAATTGGGGGCTGGCGCTGGCGGCCTATAATGCCGGGCCCAAGCGCCTCTCGGACTGGCTGGCGGGCGGGCGCTATCTGCCCTCGGAAACACGTGCCTATGTCTATTTCATCACCCATCGCAGCGTTGACGACTGGGTTTCGAACGACGGGCTCAAGGCCGGGGAGGAGCCCGCCGCCAAGCCGGTCGATTGCCTCGCCGTCGTCACCACCGTGCGCCGGGAGGTGCCGCGCCTGATCGAGGGCCCCTATGCGCCCTTCGGCGTGCAGCTGTCCGGAAATTTCTCCAAGGCGATCGCCATCGCCTCTTATGAGCGGGCGGTGAAGCGCTTCTCGGCCGTCCTGGCGGGCCGGGAGACATTGATTGTCGGCACGCGCATGGCCGGGCGCGGCCGGCGGGCCTTCTATCGTGTCCGCCTGCCAGCCCGCAGCCTGCGCGAGGCGAGCCTGCTCTGCGACAAGCTGCACCGAGTCGGCGGCAGTTGCGCGGTGCTGCGCAATTGAGGCTGCAGCAGCATCGTGCCGAAAAGTGGACTCCGGTTTTCGGCAAAAACGATGCGACAACAAAGATCCACGGCACTGGATCCGCTTCCGAAATCGGATCTTGTGCCGTAGCGGTCGGGCAAAGAAAAAGCCGGATGCGGGGGCACCCGGCAGTTGGGTCGTTGGGTCGGGCCAAAAAGCCCGAGGAAACTACGAGTGCGTCAACAGCTCGAAGTCATGCGGGCGGGCCCGCTCGAATGCCAGGAACGGTCTCAAGGCATCCGACTGCACACTCAACCGGTGGGCCGGGATTTGGTTCCATGATTCGTGCAGATTTTTTCAGGCGTCTTGCCTGGCTGTGGGCGATCGGGAGCAGGCTCGTGTCGGTGTCGTCTATATCAGAACATAACATGAACAAAATGCTCGACAGCCGCAGCCGGCTCGCCTAATTTTCCGGTCTCGAATCCGAAAGCATTTTGCGATTTGCCGAAGCGGATGAATCGCAACGGCATGTCGAAACAAGGCGTTGGAGCAAAAACGTTCTCGCATGAACGCGCTTTGCCCTGCGTTCGTGCCGATCAGGGCCGAGGCGAACCGTCCGTCCCGTCATCGGGGCAGGGCTCATGCGCCGTCCCGGTGGGGCGAGATATCTGCCGATTCCAGTCCTCTGAACAAGGAGAACCGTCAATGACCTCGCAAGCCAGCAAATCCGAACAGGCTTTGCCGGAAGATCTGGAAGCGAGCGTGGAGCGCGTCATCGCCGATTGTGACGGCGATGCGCGTGCGGCGGTGCGCGTCTTGCTGGTCGCCAACAGCCACGCCATGGCCGAGATCGCGGCGATCGAGGGCGAGATGGCCAAGCTCCTTGCCGACGTCTCGCGCGGCTATGCCCGCGGGCACTGGGAGTGGCTGCTGGAACGGGCGGAGATCGCCATTCCCTATTCCAGAGAGTAACCGAACGGAAATCAGTGCAGCCGATTTGTCTGGTCAATGCAGGCAGGAAAAGAAAAAGCCCGCTTGCGCGGGCTGGGAGGTTAGACGAGAGAGAGACGAGCTGGAAAGACACGAACGACACGGCAGGGAGGGGATCTGTTCGGAGAGTGCCGCGCCGTTCGCAGAATCAACTTAGCCGCTACGTTGTGTTCGCGCACACCGGCAAATTTGACGGACATTGAGAGACTCCGGCACGCTGCTTCTGTCAGGCCGCTCCGTGTCGCGGGAGGCCGCCGGATCGCTTGCATCGCTCCGGGCCGGTGGCTTATGACGGCCGGTATATCCGGCCCGGACACAGCGTCCGGGAGCCGGCTTCCGGCGCCCGCCGGGACGGCAGCCGAGAACGGCCGGCCGGGATTTCTGCAATGATGTGAAATGGATAATGAGTTATCTCGATAATTTCATCAATCGCATGACGGCCCAGCGCAACTGCCTCGACCTCGCCGTCGAGCTCATCCGGGGGATCGAGGGGCCGGTGCTCGAATTCGGCCTCGGCCATGGCCGGACCTATGACCATTTGCGCCAGAACTTTCCCGATCGGGATATCTATGCCTTCGAAAAGCGCGTGAGCCCCAATGTCTTCGTGCGCCCGGCGGATGAATTGCTCTTCCTCGGCGATATCGGCGATACCATCCGCACGGCTGGACAGCGCTTGCCGCGCAAGGCCGCGCTGGCCCATTCCGACCTCGGCCTCAAGGACCGGCAGGGCGCCGTGCCGATCGTGGCCGATATCATCGCCTATCTGCCCGGTTTGATGGCGCAGGGAGGCTTCTATATCTCCAATGTCGATATTGCCCTGGTGGACGGCAAGCTGCCGCCCGCCTTCCGGCGCCGGGCGTTTCCGCAGGCGACGGGCGATCAGTATCACATCTACGAGATCGTCTGAGGCGGGCCACCGGGAGAACGACCATGAACGACAGCGTCGAGGAGATCGGCGGCGTCCGGGTGCTCGTCTGTGCTGCAGACGGTGAGAAGCTCGCCAGCGAAGCCGATATAAACGATTTTCTCAGCAAGGCCTGGGAACACGAGGCGGGGCTGGTTGCCATTCCGGTCACGCGGCTTGGCGACAACTTCTTCCGCCTGCGCACGCGGCTCGCCGGCGCCGTGGCGCAGAAATTCGTCAATTATCGCATGCGCCTCGCCGTGATCGGCGACATCTCAGCTTGGATCGCCGGGAGCGATGCCCTGCGCGATTTCGTCTGGGAAGCCAATCGCGGTCAGGACATCTGGTTTGTCGCCGATTTGGCAGAGTTGCGCAGCCGGTTGTAAGCTGGCAGCGGGGCGCCTGTCTCTTCCGCAAATGACGGCGCCGTCTCAAACGGGGTGAGCTACGCGAAAACGGGACCAATGGTACGACTAGTTACCATCAGGCCGAAAACGACAATAATTTCAGGAGTAAATGGCGGAGAGGGAGGGACTGGCCCTTCTGCGCTCATAAATCTTTATATTTCAGTGCCTTAGGCTGTGCTCAGCATAGTGATTTGTACCACCGTCACGTACCAACGTCTACCGGGAGAACACCCTAAATCAAGCAGGGCTAGGCCGCCCGGCCCGTGCATTCCCTCCTGCCGCCCCTTTCGACAGCCTCGGATACTTCACTAGCGCCAATTCCGTGGTAGTAGGCATGGCGGCGTGTGCGAATATGCCCCTGCTATCCCGTTGGAGTGGAAATGTTCTTCCTAAAGACGTGTCGTATAGTCGCCATCCTAGCCTTGGTGTTCGGGGGTCTTCAGTTGACCCATGGGCTCTTGCTAGCGACGGAGGTATGGTCGCCCGCCCCGGGTATCGTCCATGAACCTACAGGACGAAAAATCGACAGGGCAGTGTATATGATATTGTTCAGTTTCGTAATGGGAGCGTTGGCCGAAATGAGCTTGGCAATGGTCCGCATGGAGCGCGGCAAAGAGAAATAAGGGCGGAATAATTTAGGCCAAAAACCTGAGACAGGGCCTCGACTAGAATAGTCGCGCAATCCCCCCATGCCCCCCCTCGCGATGCCACGCACGCGCCCGGAAGATCAAGCACGCGGACGGTATCGCGCCCGCTTTGAAACTTCTATCTATCTCTTTTGCCCCGCTTTCCCCCAAACCAACACGGTGCCGCCCACCACCAAGGACCCCACAATGGTCCACACAACTTGTTCAGGCAGTCCCCTACTCGACAGGTGCGGGGTGTTGAGCCACCGCCAAAAGCCTTCGTTCGAGTCTGATCTTTGGCTATAGGCGAACGCCGCGCCAAGCCATCCGCCTACCACGCATGCCACGACAAGAGCCGCAAAGCGCTCTACCGACCAATTGAACACGGTAAATTCCTCATATCAGCGCAGCGTCACCATAGCACGGCCCAAACGAGCCCGTATCGGGTTGACTAGAGCACGCGGGGAACCCTGCGAACTCTTGCCGTGATTAACTCCCCGCTCTCGCTTGTAAGGCAGACCCGCCGTCCCTCCAGGCTGTCATAGCTCCCATTGTCGGGAGCTTCCTGCCATGAGCCGACGATGGTGTTCACCTCCGGTAGAATAGCGGCATGTGCCTCTTCCCGCGTTATGCCATTAATTTGGTAGAGGCTGTCATAGTCGGTCATCTTGTGACGGACATAGCTGTGGATGGTCATGCCCACGGCACGCCCCAACGTGGTCTTCGTCCACCACGGACGTGAGGCGACCTTGCGTGCAATCGTTGCCTTGGTTGCCTCAGGGCAGAGAGGATGATGGTGTTGTATATGCGCCAGGACCTCTTCAAAAGTGAAGCGCGTAGACGTTCTGCGCCTCTTAGAAGCCGCTGCGGGTTCCGTCATCGGCTCATCATCTGCCACTGCCATGCCGCTTCAGTTCCTCTAGGAGTCCTTTCGCAGCATCGGCAGGCGTCTAAAGTTTGTCGCTGTTGGTTCGGATCACAGGGTCTTGGCCGAAATTGCCTTCGCGCCAATCGTGGAAACCTATGCACATGCCATCGGAATTGAACAGATCCAGGACCACGGGTTCGCTTGGCGCAGCATGGGAAGCCGGCTCTAGTTTTGCGCTGAAGCCCAGCGTCACTTGATGCTCATCATTCGTCAAACGGCCAGAAACGCCATCTATGACCATCATCAGCCCATAGAGTGCGTCATTGATTGCCTTTTCGGCGGCTTCGCGTGCAACCGGATCGAGGCCGGGGGCAATCTCGCCCCGCGCATACTTTCCTACATCCTCGAATAGGATAAGCCCAGCCGCGTGCATCAGCCATAACTCCCGGTCACGACCCGTTTCCGGGGGCGGAGCTAGTTCAAATTCGTAGCTCGCCATCACACACCTTCCAGCGATCAACATCGATACAGCGTTGCATCCTTTCACTTGCGCTTGGCTTGTCAATGCACGCCGCTGGGAGATGGCGTGTCCATTGGACCCTGCCCATCTGGACGTGTCCGCTTTCATGGTGAAAGGCGTCCAATAGGATGGGCATTGACATTTTGGACGCAATGACTCATACGGTCATAACCCTATTGGACATTTTGTAGATTGAACGGGCTCGGGGACCACTATGCTTATCGGATACGCCAGGACATCGACCGTCGAACAGGAAGCCGGGCTTGAAGCCCAAGTGCGAGACCTCAGCGCCATTGGCTGTGGGCGCGTCTTTTCGGAGCGGGTCTCCTCCATGGCCACGAGGGAGCAACTAGGGCACGCCGTGGCATTTGCCCGTGAAGGCGACACGCTGGTGGTTACGAAGGTGGACCGTTTGGCCCGCTCCACGGTGGGTCTCTGGGACATCGTGAAGGAGCTTGACGCCAAGGGCGTGGCGCTGCGGGTGCTCAACCTCGGGGGTGAGACGGTGGATACCAAGAGCGCCACTGGGCGGCTCATCCTGAATATCTTCGCAGGGTTCGCACAGTTCGAGCGAGAGATGATGCTTGAGCGGCAGCGTGAGGGCATCGCCAAGGCCAAGGCTGAGGGGGTCTACAAGGGCAGGAAGCCCACCGCGAGGGCCAAGGCGGATGAGGTTCGCAAGATGCATGCCGAGGGCAAGACCCCTACGGAGATTGCGAAGGTCCTGGGGATCGGCAGAGGGAGCGTCTACAGGGCCATTGAAGCGTAGGCGAGCCCGGCCAATCTAATCGTCACGCCATCCACTGCTGTATCCTTCTGGGCGCGGAATCACGGAGAAACGAGGTTGATCGAAAGCGAGTACGTCAAGACAGGTCCAGCCAGTGACGAGTCTGTAGTGGGTTGCTAGTTCGGGTCCCACCTTTAGGACCGCAGATTGATCCCGCCAGAATTTTGCATTCTCGACCCGATAAGCAAAATGCTCTGGTATCAAGCCTTCTTTTTCCTCGTCCTCTTCTGTGCTGAGGTACATTTCGTCCAGAACTCGCAACATAATCGTGTTATCAAAGGCAGCTCTCAGCGCAGACTTTTCATCATTCGGAATAATGAAATCTGCAACAATACCATCTCCGTTTCCCCTTTTGCCAAGTCGCCAGGCTAATTGAAGCAAATCACTTGCGCTCGCCTGGATGGCTGGGACCGCCGATATAGGAAAATACGTGGGCATGTGGTGAAAAGATCCTGTTTGTCCGCTTTGCGGCCCATCAATCCATTATAACCTGGGCACATTCCACTTTCCTAACCGAGTACCCCTTGTACTCCTTGTAGACCTGAGGTGCCCACAGGCAGCAGGGCGGCATATGGCAAACCTTGTATGGTCCCGAGGTATCGACGCCGGCAGGACCGGGACGGGAATCGTACACGATGCATCCATGTGCGGTCGCGAACTTTTGCCTGACGCCTAGGTCGCTATCCTGCTCCTTCTGTTCCCGCCGTGTCAGGGTACGACGAAGCATCTTCTTGAGGGAGGTATTACGGAGGTATTACGGTGACAGTGCACTTAATTGGCAAGACGCATCTCAGAGATCGCCACCTTCGTGCCAAAAACGATAATGATTTCAGGGATAAATGGCGGAGAGGGAGGGATTTGAACCCCCGATGGAGTTGCCCCCATGCCGCATTTCGAGTGCGGTGCATTCAACCACTCTGCCACCTCTCCGCAGCTGGTCGGGCGCTTCATATAGATATGCGCCGCGCGGGGCAAGACCGGAACGGCGGAAAAATTGGGAGAAAGTTGCGGCAGCGGTGCTGCGCGGGATCACGGCGGGATGATCTGTCCGGGTCTCCCCGGCGCCGGGGTTCCGCCAACAAAATCGAGGCCTGCGTCGGTGTTTCGATTGCCAGCGGCAAGCGAGGTGCTTAAGTCGGGGGGCGCCTGCGTCGGGCAGGCGCCCTCGCGGCATTACAGCGGAGCCCATGTCCGTCACCTCTTCCGCCTATTCGGGATTTCGTCTCGCTCTGGAGGCGTTGCGCGGACATCGCGGCTGGGGCCCGGCCTGGCGCAAGGCGGCACCCAAACCGGCCTATGACGTGGTCATCGTCGGCGGCGGCGGGCATGGCCTTGCCACCGCCTATTATCTCGCCAAGAATCACGGCATCGCCAATGTCGCGGTGCTGGAGCGCGGCGGCATCGGGCTCGGCAATGTCGGGCGCAACACCACCATCATCCGCTCTAATTATTTCTCGCCCGAGAACATCCGCTTCTACGACTTTTCGCTCAAATTGTGGGAAGGGCTCGAGGCTGAGCTCAACTACAATGCCATGGTCTCGCAGCGTGGCGCCCTCAACCTCGTGCATGCGGACGGCCAGCGCGACCTGCTGGCCCGCCGTGCCAACCAGATGCTGCTGGAAGGCGTCGATACCGAACTGCTCGACAAGGACGGCATCAAACGCCTGGTGCCGCTGGTCGATGTCGACAACGGTCGCTTTCCCGTGCTCGGTGGCTTCCTGCAAAAGCGCGGCGGCACCGTGCGCCACGATGCGGTCGCCTGGGGCTATGCCCGTGCCGCCGACCGGCGCGGCGTCGATATCGTCGAGAAGTGCGAGGTCACCGGCCTCACGCGTGAAGGCGAGGCGATCACCGGTGTTGAAACCAGCCTCGGCAGCATCCGCGCCGGCAAGGTGCTGTTCGCGGTGGCCGGGCATTCCTCGCTGCTGGCTGCCATGGCCGGCTTCCGCCTGCCGCTGGAGACCCATGTGCTGCAGGCCTTCGTTTCCGAGGCGGTCAAGCCGCTGATCGACTGCGTCGTCACCTATGGCGCCGGCCATTTCTATGTCAGCCAGTCGGACAAGGGCGGCCTCGTCTTCGGCGGGGCGCTCGATGGCTACAACTCCTATGCCAGGCGGGGCAGCCTGCCGATGGTGGAGGATGTGCTGGCGGCTGGCCTCACGCTGATGCCGGCCCTCGGGCGCCTGCGCGTGCTGCGCCAATGGGGCGGGGCGATGGACATGACCGCCGACGGCAATCCGATCATCTCGACGACGCCGGTGCGCAATCTCTACCTTAATGGCGGCTGGTGCTATGGCGGCTTCAAGGCGATCCCCGCCGGCGGTTTCACCACGGCGCATCTGGTGGCGACCGGCACGCCACACCCGCTGATCGCCCATTTCGGCCTGGAACGCTTCCGGGAGGGGCGGGTGATCGACGAACGGGGCATCGGCCCCTATGCCTGGATGCATTGAGATGAGAAGCATCGCAATGACCGCAATTGTCATCCCCGGCCGAGCAGAGCGAGGGGAAGGGGCCATGGATCGTGCTCGTCAGCCCTTGGATCCCCTTCCCGCCACCTGCGGTGGCGCCGGGGATGACAGCCCTCTCGGTCCAGCGGATTTGCGAAGCGTCCTGACCGTCGAGGCTCGCCCATCATGCTGAGAATTGCCTGTCCCCATTGCGGCCTGCGCGACGAGGTCGAATTCCGTTATCGGGGCGATGCCTCGGTGCGGCGGCCGGGCGAAGAGGCCGAGGCGCAAGCCTATTACGACTATGTCTATGAGCGCGCCAATCCGGCAGGTTGGCATCTGGAATGGTGGCAGCATGTGCATGGCTGCCGGCAGGTGCTGAAGGTGCTGCGCGATACGGTCAGCCACGAGATCCAGACCGTGGTTAGCAGACATGACGAGATCGCCCTGCCGGAGCGTTCGGCATGAGCGGTCCCCATCGCCTCGCCGAGGGCGGGCAGGTCGATCGCGGCAAGCCGCTGTCCTTCCGCTTCGACGGCAAGATCCTGCACGGCTATCGCGGCGATACGCTCGCCTCGGCGCTCCTGGCCAATGGCGTGCGCATCGTCGGGCGCTCGTTCAAATATCACCGGCCGCGCGGCATCTTCACGGCGGGGCCCGAGGAGCCCTCGGCCCTGGTGGAACTGCGCAAAGGCGCGCGGCGCGAACCCAACATTCCAGCGACCACGATCGAACTCTTCGAGGGACTGGAGGCGGTGAGCCAGAACCGCTGGCCTTCGCTCGGTTTCGACCTCGGCGCGGTGAATGGCTGGCTTTCGCCCTTTCTGCCGGCGGGCTTCTACTACAAGACCTTCATGTGGCCGCCAGCCTGGTGGGAGAAGGTGTATGAACCGCTGATCCGCCGGGCGGCGGGGCTGGGGCGGGCGGCGCGGGAGCCGGATCCCGACAGCTACGACACCATGCATGCCCATTGCGATCTGCTGGTCGTCGGCTCCGGCCCATCAGGGCTCGACAGCGCCCTGGCGGCGGGGCGGGCCGGCAAACGCGTGATCGTGCTGGAACAGGACTTCGCCTTCGGCGGCTCGGCGCTGCTCGATCCGGCGATGCGCGATGGCCTGACGGACAAGCTCGCCGAACTTGCGGCGCTTCCCGAGGTGACGCTGCTCAACCGCACCGGTGCCTATGGCCTCTATGACGGGCTGGTGGTCGGCGCCGTCGAGCGGGTGGCCGATCATCGCGCCACGCCGAAGGCAAACGAGGTGCGCCAGCGCCAATGGATCATCCGTCCGGGCAGGATCGTGCTCGCCACCGGCGCACAGGAACGCCTGATCGCCTTTCCCGGCAATGACCGGCCCGGGGTGATGCTGGCTTCGGCGGCCGCGACCTTCGCCGCGCGTTTCGGCGTGGCGCCGGGCCGGCGGGCGGCCTTCTTCGTCAACAATGATCGCGCCTATGAGGCGGTGAGGCAGCTTGCGCAAGCCGGCGTCGAGATTGCCGGTATCATCGATGTCAGGGCTGATTCGGCGGCCGGCCGCGAGGCGGAGCGATCGGGCATCCCCGTCTGGTTCGGGTCGCAGGTCTCCGCCACCGAAGGCACTCCCCTCCATGTCCTGACCATCACCTCGATCGCGGCAAGGCTGCGGCCGCAAATGCTGCTGGCCGATCTGCTCTGCGTCTCGGGCGGCCATGATCCCCGGCTGCAGCTGGCCGGCCAGGCCCGGTTGCCGTTCGAATGGGACGAAAAGGCCGTGTCTTTCTGCACCAGGGGCAATGAGCGGATCGAGCTCGTCGGCGATGCCGCAGGGACGGAGGGCGAGGGCACGCCGCCCCAACCCTTCTGGGAGGTCAAGACTTCGCGCGGCTCCAGCAAGGCCTTCCTCGGAAAGGCCTTCGTCGACCTGCAGCACGACGTCACCGCCGATGACCTGCGGCTCGCGGTGCGCGAAGGCTATGGCCATATCGAGCACGCCAAGCGCTACACCACGCTCGGCATGGCCACCGACCAGGGCAAGACGGGCGGCCTCGTCGGGAGTGCCATCCTCGCCGGCGAGAAGGGCGAGAGCATCGCCGAAACGGGCCTGCCGACCTTCCGGCCCTATGCCGCGCCGGTCTCCTTCGGTGCGCTTGCCGGCGCCGAGACGGGCGAGCATTTTCGGCCCAAGCGCCGGCTCGCTCTGCATGACTGGCATTCACGGCATGGCGCCGTCTTCGTCAAGTTGGGCCTATGGCTGCGGCCCCTGGTCTATTCTCCCTCGCGCGATACAAGCTGGGCGCCGGTGCTGGCCGAAGCGAAGGCGGTGCGCGAGGCCGTCGGCGTCACCGATGCCTCCTCGCTCGGCAAGATCGACGTCCAGGGCCGCGATGCCGGCGTCTTCCTCGATCGCATCTATGCCAATGGCTTTTTGTCCCTGCCGGTGGGACGAGCCCGCTACGGCCTGATGCTGCGCGAGGACGGCATCGTCTTCGACGATGGCACTACGTCGCGATTGGCCGAGGACCATTATTTCGTCACCACCACCACGGCCAATGCCGGGCCGGTGCTGGAGCATCTCGAATTCCACCATCAGGCGGTGTGGCCCGATCTCGACGTCCAGATCACCAATGTCGCCGATCAATGGGCGACCTTCGCGGTCGCCGGGCCGAAGGCAAGGGCGGTGCTCGCCCGCATCGCCAGCCAGGATCTCGATGACCAGGCCTTTCCCTTCATGGCTGTCGTCAAGACCGTGATCGCCGGGGTTTCCGGCCGGCTCTTCCGCATCTCTTTCTCGGGCGAACTCGCCTATGAGGTTTCGGTGCCATCGGGCCATGCCGAGCCGGTATGGGAAGCGATCCTCGCCGCCGGCAAGCCCTTCGGCATCAAGCCCTATGGGCTGGATGCCCTCAATCTGCTGCGGATCGAGAAAGGGCATGTGGCGGGCAGCGAACTCAACGGCCAGACCACGGCCGATGATCTCGGCCTTGGCCGCATGCTCAAGAAAAAGGGCGATTATGTCGGCCGTGTCCTGGCAGGCCGTCCTGGCCTGGCCGATGCCGGGCGCTTTACCCTGGTCGGCGTGAAGGTGGACGACCCCGGCCGCAAGCTGCGGGCCGGTGCCCATCTCACCGCCTCGGCCGAAACCAAGGAGAGCCTGGGCTTCCTCACCGCCGCCTGCCCGACCACGCAGGGGGAGGGGTTCATCGGCCTTGCCCTGCTGCGCGGCGGCAAGGAGCGGATCGGCCAGAGTCTTCATGCCGCCGATCCCGTGCGCGGCGAAGCCTGCGAGGTCACCATCGTCTCCCCGCATTTCATCGATCCGGATAATCTCAGGGTGAAGGACGCTTCGCCGGTCGGAGCCGTCGAGCCGCTGCCTCTGCCGCGTTCCGTGCCCGGTCATCATGCTTTGATTCCGGATCGCCCCTCTGATCGCGTCGCCGAGGTGCAACTGGCCGAGCGCAGTCCCGACATCGCCGAGATCAAGCTGCGGCGGGGCGGCGATGCGGCCCTGCGCCGTGCGCTCCAGGCAGAATTCGGGCTCGATCTACCCGAGCCGGGCCGGTCGGCGGTCTCGGGGGCCCTGAAGGTGCTGTCATCGGGTCCCGGCGATTGGCTGGTTCTAGACAAGTATGGCCGGCCGGGCAGCCTTGCCGTCAGCCTCAAACATGCGCTCGGCGAGAGCGCTTCGGTAGTGGATCTGTCTTCCGCCTTCGGCGTGCTGCGCCTGTCGGGCGCCAAGGCCCGCACCGCCCTCATGAAACTATGCCGGATCGACCTGCATCCACGCGTGTTCGGGCCGGGTCGTGTCGCACGGACCGTGATGGCGCAGATTCCCGTCCTGCTGCATCAGGTGTCCGACGAGCCGGCCTATGATCTTTTTGCGCCCTCGACCCTGGCCCAGGCTTTCGCCGAGGTGCTGGTCGAAAGCGCGGCCGAATATGGTCTGAAGCTGGATTGAGGTGACACGGTGGTTGCGGGCTTGAGGAAGCCCCCTCATCCCCCTGCCGGAGAAGGTGGCGGCAGCCGGATGAGGGGTGAACCTCATCCGGGCCACCCTTGCCTCAATGCTTGCTGGCCGACGCGGCACCGATACCGGTCTGCGAACGGACATACTGATCGTCGAAGCCGGCCCGGTCCTGGGCGGCGCGCTGGCTGTTGTCGAGCTTGGAGAACAGCCAGATCCCGGCAAAGGCGAGCACCATCGAGAACAGCGCCGGGTTCGAATAGGGGAACGGCGCCGAGCCCTTGGGGTGGCCGAGCACGGCTTCCCACACGCCGGGCGAGAGGATGACGCCGACGAGGGCGGAGATCAGGCCTAGATAGCCTCCGATGACCGCGCCGCGCGTGGTCATGCCACGCCACATCATCGACATCAGCAATACCGGGAAGTTGCAGGAGGCGGCGATGGCGAAGGCGAGGCCAACCATGAAGGCGACGTTGACGTTCTCGAAGGTGATGCCGAGCACCATGGCGACCACGCCGAGCACGACGGTGGTGATCTTGGAGACGCGGATCTCGTCCTGCTCCTTGGCCTTGCCGCCCTTGATGACCGTGGCGTAGAGGTCGTGGCTGATGGCGGAAGCGCCGGCGAGCGTCAGGCCTGATACCACCGCCAGGATGGTGGCGAAGGCGACGGCGGCGATGAAGCCGAGGAAGATGTTGCCGCCGACGGCCGAAGCCAGATGCACGGCCGCCATGTTCTCGCCGCCGCGGATGGAGGCCAGGCCCTTGGCCGGATCGGTCAGGAACTCCGGATTGGTCGAGACCAGGGTGATGGCGCCGAAGCCGATGATGAAGGTGAGAATGTAGAAATAGCCAATGAAGCCGGTGGCGTAGAACACCGATTTACGGGCCGCCTTGGCGTCCGCGACGGTGAAGAAGCGCATCAGGATATGCGGCAGGCCGGCCGTGCCGAACATCAGCGCGAGGCCGAGCGAAATGGCCGAGATCGGATTGGAGATCAGCGAGCCCGGCTGCATGATCGCTTGGCCCTTGGGATGGACCTCGACGGCCTTGGCGAAGAGGGCCTCGGGGCTGAAGGAGAAGGTCGCGAGCACCATCAGGGCCATGAAGGTGGCGCCGCCGAGCAACAGGCAGGCCTTGATGAGCTGCACCCAGGTGGTGGCGACCATGCCGCCGAAGGTGACATAGAGCATCATCAAGACACCGACGATAACGACGGCGTAGCTGTATTGCAGGCCGAACAGAAGCTGGATCAGCTTGCCGGCCCCGACCATCTGCGCGATCAGGTAGAAGGCGACCGTGACCAGGGTGCCGCAGGTCGCCAGCACGCGGATCGGCGTCTGCTTGAAGCGGAAGGACGCTACGTCGGCGAAGGTGAACTTGCCGAGATTGCGCAGGGGTTCGGCGATCAGGAATGTCACGATCGGCCAGCCGACCAACCAGCCGATCGAATAGATCAGGCCGTCATAGCCGGAAAGATAGACCAGGCCGGAAATGCCGAGGAAGGAGGCGGCCGACATGAAGTCGCCTGCAATGGCAAGACCGTTCTGAAAACCGGTGATGCCGCCGCCCGCCGTATAGAACTGGGAGGTCGACTTGGTCCGCCTGGCTGCCCAGGCGGTGATAGCCAGGGTAAGGAGCACGAACAGACCGAACATGATGATGGCGTGCCAGTTCGTGGCCTGCTGCTGCACGGGCCCCGAGACCGCATCGGCGAAGGCCCGATTTACAGTCAGGGCGAGGATAGGGGCGGCGAGGAGAAGGGCGCGGCGTGCCATCAGCGGGCCTCCTCGACGATTTCACGGGTCAGCGTGTCGAATTCGGCATTGGCCTTGCGGACATAGATGCCCGTGAGGATGAAGGCGGTGATGATGACGAGCAGGCCGATCGGAATGCCGATCGTGGTCACCCCAGTACCCAGATGCTGGCCCAGCACGCCGGGCAGATAGGCGACGACCAGGATGAAGCCGAAATAGATGATCATCATGATGGCCGAAAGCGTAAGGCCAAGCGTTCGCCGGTGCCTTACGAGTTCCTGATATTTTGGATTTTGCTCAATGGATTTGTAAGAAGACATTGCGTTTCCCCCGACGACACCTTGCAGGCAAGGCGGCCCAAATGTTTTGCAGGCCCACCGTCCGGTTCAACCTAGAATTAAGCCAACATGTCGCGCAATGGACAATTGCGGCTATTCCCAATCCATTGAACGCCTTGCGCTTGTTGTTGGGAGCTATTCCGATGATCGGGCTTCGGCCGTACCGGATTCCTTAGGAGAGTCGTTACCGGCCAGAGGGAATGTTGGATCCGACGCACCCCGGAGAACTGGTGAAAACTCGGACTGGTCAACAATATCTTAACAGCCGCTACCTAGCTTGACCGCGTCACGAGCGGATAAGGTGGGCATGGAGACGATCTCGGTCATTCTACTTTTGTTGCTGGCGGTCGTTCTCAGCGGCGTGCTGGCCAGGATGCTGCCGATCGTCCTGCCGCTGCCGCTGGTCCAGATCGGTTTCGGCGCGCTCATCGCGTCCTTCGCCAGCTTCAAGGTCGAGCTCGACCCGCAGGTCTTCTTCCTCCTGTTTCTGCCGCCGCTTCTGTTCCTGGATGGCTGGCGCATCCCCAAGGACGGCCTGTTCCGCGACAAGGGGACGATCATAGAGCTCGCTTTGGGCCTGGTGGTCTTCACCGTGATCGGTGTCGGCTTCTTCATCCACTGGATCATCCCTTCCATGCCGCTGGCGGTGGCTTTTGCGCTTGCGGCCGTCGTTTCGCCGACCGATCCCATCGCGGTATCGGCCATCGCTGCCAGGGTCCCCGTGCCCAAGCGGCTGATGCATGTGCTGGAAGGCGAATCGCTGCTGAACGACGCCTCCGGCCTCGTTTGCATGCGTTTTGCCGTCGCCGCGGCCTTGACCGGCACCTTCTCCTTCACCAGCGCGCTCGGCACTTTCATCTGGGTGGCGAGCGGTGGCGTCGCCATCGGCATCGCCGTTACCTGGGGGGCGTCCCTCGCCAATCGCTGGGTCGCCCGCCGCTTCGGCGACGAGGCGGGTTCGCAGGTGCTGGTCAGCCTGCTGATCCCCTTTGCCGCCTATCTCCTCGCCGAAGAACTGCATTGCTCAGGCATCCTGGCTGCCGTAGCCGCCGGCATGACCATGAGCTATGTCGAGCGCCTCGGCCAGTCGCTGGTCGCTGCCCGCATGCGCGGCGGCGCGGTGTGGGACATGGTACAATTCGCTGCCAACGGCATCATCTTCGTGCTGCTAGGCGAGCAGATCCCGCAGATCGTCGCCGCTGCGGCCGAAAGCCATGGCGCGATCTGGATGATCGTCTATGTCCTCGCTATCACGCTGTCGCTGGCGATCCTGCGTTTCCTGTGGGTGTGGACCTCGCTGCGCTTCACCCTGTTCCGGGCCGCGCGCAAGGGCAAGGTGGAGGTACTGCCGAGCTGGCGGCTGATCGCCGCCGCTTCGTTGGCCGGCGTGCGCGGTGCCATCACCCTGGCCGGCGTGCTGACGCTACCCCTGACACTGACCGACGGTTCGCCTTTCCCGGCGCGCGATCTTGCCATCTTCCTGGCGGCCGGGGTGATCGTGATGTCCCTGGTGGCTGCGAGCGTGGGGCTTCCCCGCCTGCTCAAAGGCCTTGAGCTGCCGCCCGAGCCCTCGCATCAGGAGGAAGAGGACCAGGCCCGCATCGCCGCGGCGGAAGCCGCGATCAAGGCGATCGAGCGGACCCAGCACGAATTGGGGCTGGGGCGCAGCGATGCCGATCTCTATGCCGATGCCAGCGTGCGCATCATGGATCTCTATCGCCAGCGCATCGACGGGCGGCTGCAGACCGGTGAGGAAGCCGAGCTGACGCGCCGCATCGACGAGATCGAGCGCCAGCTGCGCCTGGCGGGCCTCAGGGCCGAGCGCGACCAGATCTTCCAGTTCGCCCGGACCCGGCGTCTTTCGGATGAGGTGGCCCGCAGATTGGTGCGCGAGCTTGATTTGCTGGAAGCGCGCTTCGCGACGGGGTGAGCCCTGGAATCGCAGGCTTCCAGCCTGCGTCGTGGAAACGCTATGCCTGTGGCAGGCGAAGATGCAGGCTGGAAGCTCATAGGCGCCAACTTTGCGGCCAGAGGCGCGGGTAGCGTGGAGGGTCGATCTCCACAGCTCCATCAATTGATGGAGCGAGATCGACCACCTTTGTCCTCTATCTGGCCGACATTTCCAAGATGGTCGATCTGGAGATCGACCCTCCAATCTGGTGCCACCACCCAAAGTTAGCGCTCATGGGCTGGAAGCCTGCGGTCCCAGGGTCAATGCGTTTCCTTATCCATCATTTGTTTCCTATCCTCACTTTTAGCCTGAAAAATCTGATGAGTTGACTCTGGTCATGTTTGTTTTGTCATCAGGACGTTTTCCCTACCATCGTCGCGGAGCGGCCTGATGTCGTGTATCAGGGACCTGTTGCCGTGAAAGGGTCCCGAGAATGAAGAGCGAAGTGCGTGCCGTGGTCATCGGCGGTGGCGTGGTGGGATGTTCCATCCTCTATCACCTGGCCAAGATCGGTTGGACGGATGTCGCGCTCATCGAGAAGAACGAGCTGACCTCGGGTTCGACCTGGCACGCCGCCGGCGGCATGCACACCTTCAATGGCGATGCCAACGTCTCCAAGCTGCAGAAATATACGATCGACCTCTATCGCGAGCTGGAGGCCCTGACGGGCCAGTCCTGCGGCATCCACGCCAATGGCGGCCTGATGCTGGCCGCCAATGAGGGCGAGATGGACTATCTGCGCCTCGTCGCCAGCCGTGCCCGCTATCTCGACATGGAAACCGAGATCATCCCGGTGGCCGAGGCCAAGCGTCGCAACGTGCTGATCGAGGAGAAATACTTCACCGGCGCGCTCTGGCGCTCGGATGGCGGCCATGTCGATCCCTGGGGCACCACCCATGCCTATGCCGGCGCAGCCCGCAAGCTCGGCGCCGAGATCCATCGATTCACCCGCGTTACAGGCCTCAGCCAGCGTCCCGACGGCTCCTGGGACGTCGCCACCGACAAGGGCTCCATCCATGCCGAGCATGTCGTCAATGCCGGCGGCCTTTGGGCCCGCGAGATCGGGCGGATGGTCGGCATCGAATTGCCGGTGCTGGCGATGGAGCACCATTACATCGTCACCGAGGCCATCCCGGAGCTGGAAGGACTGGACAAGGAGATCATCAACACCACCGATTTCTCCGGCGAGATCTATGTGCGCCAGGAAGGCAAAGGGGCTCTGCTCGGCACCTATGAGCATAATTGTACGCCCTGGTCTGTTGACAAGACGCCGGATGATTTCGCCACCCAGTTGTTGCCCGACAATTTCGACCGCATCGCCCCAGAACTCGAGGTCGGCTTCGAGCACTTCCCCGCTGTCGGCCGGGCCGGCGTGAAGAAATCGATCAACGGCCCCTTCACCTTCGCGCCGGACGGCAACCCGCTGGTCGGCCCGGTCAAGGGCCTGCCGAATTTCTGGGTGGCCTGTGCCGTGATGGCGGGCTTCAGCCAGGGTGGCGGCATCGGCCTGACCCTGTCGCGCTGGATGGCCGAGGGCGATCCGGGTGCCGACATCATGGCCATGGACGTCGCACGCTTCGGTGTGTTCGCCACGCCGCGCTATACCAAGGCCAAGGTGATCGAGAATTACCGCCGGCGCTTCCGCCTTGCCTTCCCGAACGAGGAGTTGCCGGATGCGCGGCCGCTGCGGCGCACGCCTGTCTATGGCCGCCTGAGACGAGCGGGTGCCGTGTTCGGCGCTAATTTCGGCCTGGAGCATGCGCTCTGGTTCGCCCCGCCCGGGGGCGAACCCGTCGAGAACCCGACCTACCGGCGCTCCAACGCCTTCCCGCATGTCAGGGACGAATGCCTGGCGGTGCGCGAGGCCGTCGGCATCTATGAGACCTCCAATTACGGTAAATACGAGATCGAGGGCGCCGGCGCCCGCGCCTGGCTCGATAAGCTGCTGGCCTGCAAGCTGCCGAAACCCGGCCGCATGGCGATCGCGCCGATGCTCAACCCTGAGGGGCGCATCGTCGGCGATCTCTCCATCGCCTGCCTTGCCTTGGACCGCTATCTCCTGATCGGCTCGGGCTTCGCCGAGGCCTATCACCTGCGCTGGTTCTGGCTGCAGAACCCGCCCGCCGACGTGCATGTGCGCTCGGCGGCATCGACGCTCACGGGTTTCTCCATCGCCGGCCCCAATGCCCGCACGCTGATGCAGCGCCTGGTGCGTGAGGACCTCTCGCCCGATGCCTTCAAGCTCTTCGCCGTAAAGGAAACCGCCGTCGGCATGTCCCCGGTGATCTTCTCCCGCGCCGGTTTCACCGGGGAGCTCGGTTATGAGATCTGGGCGACGCCCGACTACCAGGCCACGCTCTATGATGAGATCTTCGAGGCCGGACGCGATCTCGGCCTCAGGCATTTCGGCGGCCGGGCTCTGTCGTCCCTGCGCATCGAAAAGGCCTATGGCTCTTTCAACAAGGATTTCAGGCCCGATTACACGCCTGCCGAAACGGGTCTCGATCTCTTTGTCGACTTCAAGAAGGGAGGTTTCACAGGTCGCGACGCCGTGCTCGCGGAGCGCGAGCGGGGCCCGAAGAAGAAATTCACCGTGCTGGAGGTCGACACCGATACCGAGGTGATCGGCTATGAGCCGATCCTCAAATCGGGCAAGGTCGTCGGCCACGTCACCTCCGGCAGCTATGGCCATTATGTCGGCAAGAGCGTGGCCATCGGCTACATCAAGTCCGAATATCACGAGGACGGCGGCGAATTCGCCATCGACATCTTTGGCAGGGAATGCCCGGCCATCATCCGCAAGGCTCCCTTGCACGATCCGAACGGCGGAAGGTTGCGCGGATGAGCCAGGATCCCTCGGACCAGCCTATCGCCCGCGAGAACACGCCGCCGGAGCACGGTCGTGCCGGCCGCCGCGAACGCGGCAGCCGCAACACTGGGGCGGCAACCCCGCCGATGCCGCGGCTCACCAATCGCTTCGCGCCGGTCGACATCCTCTCGCCCGAACAGGTCGAGCGCATCCTCGATGCCGCCTTCACCCTGCTCGAAACCGACGGCATGAAGATCCTCAGCCCGAGGGCGCGTGAGACCTATCGTACCCACGGAGCGCTGGTGGACGAGGCGACGCAGATGGTGCGCCTCGGCCGCGATATCGTCGAGGCCATGCTGGCCAAGGCTCCGTCGTCCTTTGTGCTGCATGCACGCAACCCCGAGCGGGACCTGCATGTCGGCGGCAATGTCGTCAATTTCGGCCCGGTCAACGGCGCGCCCAATGTGCGTGACCTCGAGCGCGGCCGGCGCTATGGCGACTTGGAGGCCTTCCGCGACATCCTCAAGATCACAAATGGCCTGGGCCTCCTGCATTGGCAGGGCGGCGTGGTGGTGGAGCCGGTCGATATCGCCGTCCCCGTGCGGCATCTGGAAATGTATCGCGCCCATATCGAATTGTCGGATCTGGTCTGGGCGGGGCGCGGTGTCGGCGGCGTGCAGGCGCGTGATGCGCTCGCCCTTTCGGCGATCGAGCACGGCTGCAGCATCGAGGCCCTGGCGGACCGTCCAACCCTGATGACGGTGACCAATGTCAACTCGCCCCGCGTGGTGGACGAGGAGATCATGGACTCCATCATGACCATGGCCGAGCATGGCCAATGCGTGGTGATCACTCCCTTCACCTTGATGGGCGCCATGGCACCGGTAACTTTGGCCGGTGCCCTGGTGCAGCAGACGGCAGAAGCCTGCGCCATCATGGCTCTCTGCCAGATGCTGCGTCCCGGCGCGCCCTGCGTGATGGGCGGCTTCACGTCGAATGTCGACATGAAGACGGGTTCGCCCGCCTTCGGCACGCCCGAATATGTCAATGCGGCCCTGGCGACCGCCCAACTCGGCCGGCGCCTCGGCGTGCCGGTGCGCACCAGCGCCGTCAATGCGAGCCCGGCGCCGGACGCTCAGGCGACCTGGGAGACCAGCTTCTCGCTCTGGGCAGCGATCATGAGCCATAGCCACCTCATCAACCACGCGGCCGGCTGGCTCGAGGGCGGCCTGTCGGCCAGCCTCGAAAAGATCGTGATCGACGCCGAATTGCTGCGCGGCTGGGCCGAGATCCTCAAACCCATCGAGTTCGGCGACGACGAGATCGCCCTCGATGCCATCCGCGGCGTGGCGCCGGGCGGCCATTTCTTCGGCTCGCCCCACACGCTTGCCCGTTATGAGAACGCCTTCTACCGCCCCGTGCTCTCTGATTGGTCCAATTTCGAGAATTGGCGCGATGCCGGTGAGCGTACCGCGACCGATCGTGCGCTGGGGATTTGGAAGAAAACGCGGGATGCCTATGTCCCACCGCCGCTCGATCCGGCCGTGCGTGATGCGGTGGACGCCTATATCGCCAAGCGCAAGGAGGAGATCGGGGGGTGACCCCGGTTCACTTTGGGGAACGGCTCTGATTTGTCATAGCCGGGCTTGACCCGGCTATCCAGAAGCCACGCACGCAACAGGGCTTAGGACTGGATTGCCGAGTCAAGCCCGGCAATGACAAAGCTCGCGCGAGTTCGAATGACGTATGAGTGAACCGTGTTGGGCATAGTCCCTACAAATCCCAGGCCCTATAGAGTTCATTGAGCGCTTTCGCCGTATGGCATTCGACGGCCGGCAGGCCGGACTGGCCGATGATCGCCCTATATTTGCTGCTGCTGTCGCGGGTCTTGACCAGGATCCAGTGGATCATCTCCCATTTGAGGCTGTCCTTGGCGCCCACCAGATGGCCGGCACGGCTGGAGCGGTTGACCAGCGTGCGCTTGAGATAGCGATAGAAGCGCAGCCAGTGATGGGAAGTGATCAGGATCGCGCCGGTGGCCCGAGCGAAGCGCTGGGGCATCAGGCGCGAATAATTACCTTCCATCACCCAGCGCTCTCCCATGATGGCGGCATCGTGCAGGGCCGCGAACTCCGCCTCTGGCCGGGGCTGCCAATCGGTATGGGGCCGATGGTGAAGCTGGTCGAGGTGGATGGCGGGAACCGCGAGCTTTCTGGAGAGGGCGACGGCGAGCGTCGACTTGCCGGCATTGGAGGGGCCGAGGACGACGATGCGCTCGCCGAGGCAGGCCAAGGGCAGCATGGTGGCACCGATCAGGAAAATTGGGGGCGAGCCCAATGCGCCAGGCAGCCGGTCTTGTCAATGCCGGCAAGCCGGTAGATGCGGCTCAATCTTATATCAAGGGCGCCGAACCTGATCCGTCATCCCCTTCCCCTCGTTGCGCTCGCGAGTGGCTCAGCCGGGGATGACAAGTCAAAGATTTCTCTTCTCAATCCCGCAGATAGTCGAGAGCGATCGCCTGCATGGCGGCGCGGTCCATGCTGTCACCATGGCCGCCATGGGCCACCGCGATGTCGAGCCGGGCCAGGCGCTCCATCGTCCTGCGATAGACTATCTTATCGGCGCCCGGCACGTCGTCGACGAGGCCGCCGCGATAGATCGCATCGCCGCTGAAGAACAGGCCGCCCTGCTCGTCCAGCAGTCCGATCGATCCGGGCGAATGGCCCGGCAGATGCAGCACGCGTAGCCTGACATTGCCGAGATCAATGGTGTCGCCCTCCGCCAGACACGCGGTGAGGGGAGTGGGGTCGAGGCGATAGTCTGCCGCCTGCCAGGATGGGACCGGCGGACGTGTGACGGCGCCATCCATGTCGCGGAACAGCGAGGCGAGCGTGTCATCGTCGCGCATCTCGGCGAAGGCCGCCTGCTCGGCGACATGGCCGAAACGCTGCTCGAATTCGTGGAAGGAGCCGACATGGTCGACATGGCCGTGGCTTGCCACTGCCAGGACGGGCTTGCCTTCGGTGAGTTCCAGGGCGCCGCGCAGCGAGGACAGGCCCATGCCGAAATCGAGCACCAGATCGGCATCGCGGCCCCTCAGGTGAAAGATGTTGGCCTGGAAGAAGGCGTGCACGCAGGGTTCCCACAGCCGGGTCAGGTCGGGCGTAAGGCTTTCCCTGGCAAACCAGGCAGTAGGAGGGACCACGGTCATGCCATTACTCCAGGATCAAGGCGTGATTTCTTCGAATGAGGCAGCGCGACGTTTATGGAAGGCGGGAACATCAACGCCGGCCTCGCGCGAAGATCGCCTCGGTCCGCATCTGGATGGCGGTCAGGATCGAGACCATCACGAGATAATAGACCAGCGCTGCGCCATACCACTCCATGAAGCGGAAACTGGTGGCGATGGCATATTGGGTGACAGTCATCAGTTCCTTGAGCGAGATCACCGTGGCAAGCGACGTCGTCTTCAGGAGCGTGATGAACTCGCTCATCAGGGCGGGCAGGGCGATGCGCATGGCCTGGGGCAGCGTGACGAGGACGAAGATCTGGCCGCGATGCAGGCCGAGCGCCGCACCGGCTTCACGCTGTCCCGGCCCCACGGCCGCGAAGGCGCTGCGCAGGATCTCGGTGAGATAGGCCACCTGGATCAAGGTGAGTGCGATGAAGGCGGCCAGGAAGGGCGAGAACCAGCCGGCCCGGAACAGCGGCGAAAGCTGGGGCAGGCCGTTCCAGATGAACAGCAACACCAGCAAAGCCGGCGTTCCGCGCAGCAGCCAGACATAGCCGACGATGCTCCAGCGCAGCAGGCGCCGCGGCGAGGTGGCGAGGGAGGCCGTGCCCATGGCCGTCAGCATCGATACGGCCATTACCACCAGCGACAGCGCGATGGTCAAGAGGGCGCCTTCGGCCAGGGGCCAGCCGAAGACGGCTTCGAGGAACAGATGGAAATCGAACATCGCGCCGGATCATCGAGCCGCAACGCCGTCGATCTCGACGGCCTGGGGCGACAGGTTCCATTTCTTCAGGATGTCCTGCATGCGGCCATCCGCCAAGGCCTCGAGGCCGGCGCGCACGGCGTTGCGGTCGCCAACATCCTTGCGCAGATAGATCGCGTAAAATTCCTTGTCGGCATAGGCATAGGGCATCTGCAGCCGCCCGGGCGTTTGCGCCATGCGATAGGCTGCCGTGGTGTCGAGGGTGATGGTCGCGGCCGCGCGGCCGACGAGGATCTGCTGGATGACGGCCGCGGCCGAGGGATAGGGCTGCAGCACGGCCTCGGGCCGTCCGGCCTTGGCAAAGGTGGCGTTGAGGGCGGCGAGAGTCGGCTCGAAACTGGTGCCGGCCTCGACGGCGACGGTCTTGCCGCTCAGATCCTCGGGGGTGCGGGTTTCGCTGTCGCCGGCGGCCGTCACCATCACGGTGGAGGTCTGGAAATAGGCGATGCCGTCATATTTCTGCAGCCGCTCGGGCCGCAGCGTGATGCCGCTGATGACGGCATCGCAGCGCTGGGAATCCAGCGAAGGCAACAGGCCCTTGAAGTCGCCGACGACATAGTCGGTCCTGGCCCCCCATTGCCTGGCCAGTGCCTCAGCCACATCGATCTCGAAGCCGACCAGGGCCTTGTCGCCGGGCTTTTCGTAGAATTCCATCGGCGGGAATTCGCCGGCGGTGCAGACCTTGAAGGTGCCGTTCTGCACGAATGAGGGGACATCCGCCGCCCGTGCCGACCCGATGAAGATCCACGGGAAGACGGCAAGGCCGCATAGAATGGCGCGTGCGATATGGTTCTTCGTCGAGCGCATGGAAGCATTCCCCTGATGCCGTGATCCCGGCTGTTCTGTTCTGGATTGCCCGACTTTCAGGCAGGGAAAGCATGGAAACAAGCTAAATGTTCTGCTAGTCTAAGAAGCAGAAAAACTAAATGATCTGACTCACATGCTTCCGCCGCTTCATGCCTTCAAGGTCTTCGAGGTCGTCGCCCGGCTCGGCCATGTCGGGGCTGCCGCCGCCGAACTGCATGTCACGCCGGGGGCGGTGAGCCAGCAATTGCGTTCCCTGCAGCTCCATCTCGGCGTGGAACTCTTCACCAAGACAGGCCGCCGGCTGGTGCTGACGGAGGCGGGCCTGGGATTGCGGCAATCCGTCGGGGCCGCCATGGCCGAGATTGGCGAGGGCGTGCGCAATCTTTCGGCGCAGCGCATCGACAGCCAGGCCGAGGTCATCGTGAACCTCTGCATTCCGCCGGTGCTGGGCACGACATGGCTCGCGCCCCGGCTGTTCGCCTTCATGGCGGAGCATCGCCACCTCAGGCTGCAGGTTTCCTCCGGCGTCGAGTTCCACGCCATCGACTGGCGCAGGACCGATGTCGCCATCGTCTATGGCAACCCACCCTGGCCGGGCTTCTGGTGGCGCATGCTGCATGGCGTCTATCTGATGCCGGTCTGCAGCCCGCAATTGCTGCGAGGGCCGCATGCCATCCGCCAGCCTGCCGACGTGCTGCATCATCGCCTGTTGCACGAGGACGACGGCTCGGAATGGCGTCGATGGCTGGCACAAGCCCGGGTGAAATATCCGGGTGCGGCCGACATCTATTTCGGCGACTTCGCCCTCATCCTGCAGGCAGCGCGGGATGGCCATGGCGTCGCCTTGGTGGACGATGTGATCTCGGCGCGCGATCTCGACGAAGGCAGGCTCGTGCAGCCGCTGACGCAGCGTGTGCCGGCGGCCAAGAACTATCACTGCATCTGCAGCGAGGAAAACCTCGCCAAGCCGGAGATCGGCGCCTTGGTCGACTGGCTGATCGATCAGGCTTCGCGCGCGCCGGCGCCGCGCATCGGCCTGGGCTAGGACACGTCGTCTTTCTCCTGCTCACCCCGTTGTGATCGGCCTATCATCGGGAACACGAATAAAATCCGGCCCAGTGTGTTTTCCAGCCGAACCTCCTGTGTGACGGATCGAGACGGAATTGAGCCATGACCACCGCCAGACTGAATAGGCTCTCTCTGGGAGCCATACCCGTGATCATCTGCCTGCTCGGCGCCAGCCAGGCCGATTCTGCGCAAGCGCGCAACTGGCGCATCAATCCAGCCCGAACGTCGGTGGGCTTTGTCGTCGACGGCATCGGCTGGCCGCGCACCAAGGGGCGCTTCCATGATTTCGATGGCAGGATCTCGATCAATTTCGACAATCCCGCCGCCAGCCGCGTCACCTTCAAGGTGGTAGCGAAATCGGTGGATGTCGGCTCGCCCTCCTTCAACGACTATCTGCGCACCGATGCCTTCTTCGACGTGGCGCAGTATCCAACCATCAGCTTCACGTCCACCAAGGTCGAGAAGGTCGATGGCAGCCATGCCCGGGTCACGGGCGACCTCACCATGCGCGGCGTCACCCGCCCGCTCACCATCGACGTCGCGCTGGACAAGCCCGCCAACGGGGGAAGCTCGCAGATCGGCTTCCGCGCGACCGGGGTGATCAAGCGCCTCGCCTTCAACATGAGCGCGGGCTTTCCGGCGATCAGCAACGATGTCGACCTGATCGTCACCACTGAGGCGCAAGCCCAGTGACGGGAGGCGTGGTGATGAAGGCGAGGCCATCCCTCCGTCATCGCTGGAGTGCGACCGGGCAATTCCTGCATTGGTCCTGCGCCGCGCTCATCCTGTTCATGCTGGGGCTCGGCCTCGTCATGGTGGAATGGGTGGAGGACCAGGGCGAGCGCTTCGATCTCTATCAGCTGCACAAGAGCCTGGGTGCCCTCGTCTTCCTGATGATGGCCCTGCGTGCCGCCTGGCGCCTCCTGGCCAGGGCACCGGTGCTGCCGCAGACCATGCCGCGCCATGAGCGCGTGCTGAGCAAGGCGGTGCATGCGGCGCTTTACGGCCTGATCTTCGCCATGCTGATCACCGGCTATGTGATGATCTCGGCCTCGCCTCTGCCGCTGCCGATCCAGCTGCCGGGGGGAGGGCATGTTCCCAATCTCGTTGCGCCCGATTTCGAGCTTTCCGAGCAGATGAAGGCGCTGCATCACCGGGTCGCCTGGATCTTGATCGGCCTCGTCCTCCTGCACGTGGCCGCTGCCCTCAAGCACTGGCTGTGGGATCGCGACGGCGTGCTGCAGAGCATGCTGCCGGGGCGAGGGTGAGGCTTCATTGCTTTTGCCAAGCGGGACCGACTCCGCGTAAGACAGGCTGGTGGCCTTGCCTTTCTCGGAGTTTGGCATGAACGGTGCGCAGGACCTCGGCGGCATGATGGGCTTCGGACCGATCGCGCCGGAAAAGGACGAACCTTTCTTCCACGCCGCCTGGGAGAAGCGGGCGATGGCGGTGACGCTGGCGATGGGCGCGACCGGCTCCTGGCCGCTCGACGCCGGGCGCTATGCGCGCGAGAGCCTGCCGCCGGCGGACTATCTGTCCTCCTCCTATTACGAGATCTGGATCAAGGCCCTGATCAAGCTCATGCTGGCGAAAGCGCTGGTCAGCGAGGCAGAGCTTGCCGAGGGGCAGGCGATCGAGCCGGGCAAGCCGCTCAAACGCGTGATCAAGGCGGCCGAGGTGCCGGCCGCGTTGGCCGCCGGCACGCGCTGCGATCGCCCGGCGAGCCAGCCCGCGCGTTTTGCCGCCGGCGAGGGGGTGCGGGCACGCAACGAGCACAAGCTCACCCATACGAGGTTGCCACGCTATGCGCGCGGGCATCTGGGTACCATTGTCGAAGCCCATGGCATGTACGTGCTGCCTGACAGCAACGCCCATGGCGAAGGCGAGAATCCCGAATGGCTCTATACGGTGCGCTTCGCCGGTACCGAACTCTGGGGGCCGCAGGCCGACCCGACGCTGACCGTGATGCTCGATCTGTGGGAGAGCTACCTTGACCCCGCTTGACGCCATTCCTTCCATTCCGCGCGACCGCGGCGAACCGGTATTCCGCGAGCCCTGGGAGGCCCGCGCCTTTGCGCTTGCCGTCTCCCTCCACGAAAAGGGCGTGTTCACCTGGCCAGAATGGGCGCAGGCATTGGGCGGCGAGATCGCGGCAGCGCCCGCAGACGACGGCTCGCATTATTACAAGCACTGGCTGTCGGCGCTGGAGAAACTGGTGGGAAGCAAGGGCCTGGTATGAACGAAGTCACGCGTCGACGGGTCCTGCTATCGGGTCTTATTGCCCTGGCTGCCGGAATGGTTGGCGCGCAGAGTGCGGAAGCCGCAGCAGCCGGTTGGCGCGAGAACCTGGTGGATGCGGCGCGGGGACAGATCGGCGTCACCACCCTCTATGATCCCGCCTATAAGCGCATCGCCTATCCCGGCGGCGACGTGGCGCCCGAGCGGGGCGTGTGCACCGACGTGGTGGTGCGCGCCTATCGCAAGGCCTTCGCCCTCGACCTCCAGCGTCTGGTGCACGAGGACATGAAGGCCGGCTTTGCCGCCTATCCCAGGAATTGGGGCATGCGAGCGCCGGATCCCAATATCGACCACCGCCGCGTGCCCAATCTGATCGCCTTCTTCAAGCGCAAGGGCACGGTGCTGCCGGTGACTGCCGATCCGTCCGATTACTTGCCGGGCGACCTGGTCACCCAGATGCTGCCCGGCAATCTGCCGCATATCCTGATCGTCTCGTTGGAGGTCTCGGCCGAGACGCCGGGGCGCAGGCTGGCGATCCACAATATCGGGCAGGGTGCGCGGGAAGAGGACACCTTGTTCGCCTTCCCGCAAACAGGCCATTTCCGTTTCGCGCCGGCGTAGGAGGGCTTTTTCCCCTACGTGCTCAGCGCTTCAATCAACTCGGCCTGCATTCCATCGTTGCAGGATAAGGCGCGGCTGACCTTCTCCAGCGCAGCTGGGGAAGGTGGCATTTCGAAGAAATGACGGATGGGATGTGGGCCGCTAGCGGGGCCTGAACCAGTTGAGCACAGGCTCTACATATTGTTGGGGGCCGGATCGGATGGGTGGAGCTTGCGGGCCACACCCCATCCGACCCGGCCTTGCCGGGTCGCCTTCCCCACTGCGTGGAGAAGGCTTGTCGCGTCTCGCTTTGCCGCCTCTCAATGAGAAGGCAAGATCGTTCACCGCACCAGGATGTTGCGGAACTGCCAGGGATCAGAGGTGTCGATGTCCTCCGGGAAGAAGCCCGGCCGGCCGTCGAGCGGGGTCCAGTCGGTGTAGTAGCCCTTGACCGGGCCGAGATAGGGCTTCTGCACTTCCAGGCAGCGGCGGAAGTCCATTTCGTCGGCTTCGACGATGCCGGCTTCCGGATTCTCCAGGGCCCAGACCATGCCGGCCAGCACGGCCGAGGTGACCTGCATGCCGGTGGCGTTCTGGTAGGGCGCGAGCTTCCGGGTCTCCTCGACCGTGAGCTGGGAGCCATACCAATAGGCGTTCTTGCCATGGCCGTAGAGCAGCACGCCGAGCTCGTCCGCACCGTCCTCGATTTCCTTCTCGTCGAGGATGACGAACTTGTCCTGCGCCTTGCCGGCCGCGCCGAACATCTCGTGCAGCGAGAGCACGGCATCGTTGGCCGGGTGATAGGCGTAGTGGCAGGTCGGGCGGTAGACCGCCTCGCCATTCTCGCGCACCGTCAGGTAGTCGGCGATCGAGATCGCCTCGTTATGGGTGACGAGGAAGCCATATTGCGGGCCGGGCGTCGGGCACCAGCTCAGCACGCGGGTATTGGCGCCGGGCTGCAGCAGGTAGATCGCCGCGCCGCAGCCTTCCTTGTGAGTGCGGCCGGTCTCGGGCATCCAGGTCTCGTGCGTGCCCCAGCCCAGCTCCGCCGGCTGCAGGCCTTCGGAAATGAAGCCTTCCACCGACCAGGTGTTGACGAACACGCCGCGCGGCTTTGGATGCTTGGCGCGCTGGGTATCGCGCTCGGCAATATGGATGCCCTTGACGCCGACCTTATGAGCGAGCGCGGCCCATTCCTCACGGGTCTTGGGGTCGGCGGAGCCATGGCCGGTTGCCTCGGCGACGTCGAGCAGGGCCTGCTTGACGAACCAGGAGACCATGCCGGGATTGGCACCGCAGCAGGAAACGGCCGTCGGGCCACCGGCCGTGCGGCGCTTGGCGGCCAGCATGCTCTCGCGCAGGGCATAATTGGTGCGCGCTTCAGGACCGGCGTTCTTGTCGAAATAGAAGCCGAGCCAGGGCTCGACCACCGTGTCGATATAAAGGGCGCCGAGGCTGCGGGCGAATTCCATCAGGTCGACGGAACCGGTGTCGACCGAGAGATTGACGCAGAAGCCCTGGCCGCCGCCGGCGGTAAGCAAAGGCTGCAGCAGGCTCTTGTAGTTGTCCTTGGTAACGGCCTCCTGCACGAAACGAATGCCGTGCTCCTCGATGATCTTGCGGTCGGCATCGAGCGGATGTGGGTCGATGATGACCATGCGCTCCTTGTCATATTCGAAATGACGCTCGATCAGCGGCAGCACGCCGCGACCGATCGAACCGAAACCAATGATCACGACGGGGCCGGAAATCTTACCGTAGACAGGCCATTGAGCCATTCAATCCTCCAAAATGTGCGAGCCCCAGCGTTTAGGGGCTGGGGCCCGCGGGTGCAAGTTTTGTCGCGAATATGTGAAGACGCGATGACGCCTCGGGCAAAGGGACCCTTCCCCGAAGATTACGCTGCGAAGCGGAAAGTTGCTTCGTTGGCTGCCCTGGCAACGAGCGCCGCGAAGTCGGGTGCGGTTTCGAGTTCGCCGGTGGCGTTCACCAGGCCGGCCGCTCCCACCAGTCCATCGGGCACCAGCTCCAGGCCGAGGAAGCGGTTGCGCTCCACCGGGCCGGGCAGCCAGAGGCGCTCGGTGAGATCGGTCGAAAAGCCGAAACGGCTGTAATAGGGAGCATCGCCCACCAGCAGGATGGCCTTGTGGCCATATTCCTGGGCATAGCCGATGCCGTGCCACATCAGGCGCGCGCCGAGACCTTCGCTGCGATACTGGCCATCGACAGCGAGCGGGCCGAGCAACAGGGCCGACCGGCCCGGGCCGGCGGAGATGTTCCACAGGCGCAGCGTGCCGATCAGCCGGTTGTCATCGACGGCGGTGAAGGCCAGGCCCTTGGCCGGCAGGCGGCCTTCGCGCAGGCGCTCGCTGGTCTTGGCGAAACGGGACGGACCGAAGCAGGCGCCGAGCAGCGCCTCGCGAGCTTCGAGATGGGCAGAGGTTTCGGGAACAATACGGATCATGGCCGTGGCTCCTGGCAAAAGGAGAGCGACAGCCCTCGCACCGATGAAACGGCCGTACGGGACACAACTATCCCCACAGGCCGGATCGGACGCCCGGCTTGGGAGACGACGGAATGGCTGGAGGTCGGAGGAGCGGTTTCTACCGCTCCTCGCTGAATCTCAGATCACCACGGAAGCCAGCGGCGGGAAGCCGTTGAAGCCGATGGTGGAATAGGTGGTGGTGTAGGCCCCGCAGGCCTCGATCAGCACCTTGTCACCGATCGACAAGCTCACTGGAAGATCATAAGGGGTCTTCTCGTAGAGCACGTCGACGCTGTCGCAGGTCGGTCCGGCCAGGACGCAGGGCGCCTTGGCATCGCCGTCCCGCTCGGTGCGGATCGGATAGCGGATGGCCTCGTCCATGGTCTCGGCGAGGCCATGGAACTTGCCGATGTCGAGATAGACCCAACGGATCTCGTCCGTTTCGGCCTTCTTGGACACCAGCACCACCTCGGCCTCGATCATGCCGGCATCGCCGACCATGCCGCGGCCCGGCTCGATGATGGTCTCGGGCAGCTGGTTGCCGAAATGGGTGCGCAGCGAGTTGAAGATCGCGTCGCCATAGGCGGGAACGCCGGGCATGGCGCGCAGATACTTGGCCGGGAAGCCGCCGCCCATGTTGACCATCGACAGCGTGATGCCGCGCTCGGCCATCTCGCGGAAGATGCCGGCAGCCGTGGCGAGGGCGCTGTCCCAGGCCTGAACATTGCCCTGCTGCGAGCCGACATGGAACGACACGCCATAGGCAGTGAGGCCCAGGATCTGGGCATGCTCAAGCACGTCGGGGGCCATGGACGGGGCGCAGCCGAACTTCTTCGACAGCGGCCATTCGGCGCCGGCGCCATCGCACAGGATGCGGCAGAACACGCGCGAACCAGGGGCGACGCGGGCGATCTTCTCGACCTCGGCCACGCAATCGACGGCAAACAGGCGCACGCCGAGCTGGAAGGCGCGAGCGATGTCACGCTCCTTCTTGATGGTGTTGCCGAAGGAGACGCGATCGGCACCGGCGCCGGTGGCCAGGGCCTGCTCGATCTCCACCACGGAGGCGCAGTCGAAGCTGGAGCCGAGGCCGGCCAGCAGGTTCAGGATCTCAGGAGCCGGGTTGGCCTTGACGGCGTAGAAGACGCGGGTGTCCGGCAGCGCATGCGCGAACGCCCGATAATTCCGCTCCACCACGTCGATGTCGACGACGAGCCGGGGGCCGTCGGCGGGGGTGCGTCGGAGGTAGTCGAGGATGCGGTCGGTCATGGCGGGTCTCCCCAAAATCCAAAAGTCTCAAGGATCGGTGCGTCGCCGCGGCCGCCGCGGGGTGGAGCCGCGGACGATCGATGCTGATGCGCCGCCCACCGCCGGAAAGGCCGGATGCCTCGCCGCGACGGGATGCAAATCGCCACGCAACGGAACAAGCCGCCGCATGGTTCGGAACTGCCTTGGATTGGATCGGGATACCCGGTCCGCACGCCTGGCAAAGAGAAACAAGCCTCTTCAGTCGCTGGATATGGAAACCAGCCGAGACCAAAAAAGCCCGCTTCGTCGTTGCTTCAAGCTGCGTCCCCCGCGGAGTACGGGGTTCACCGGTCGCCTCCGGCTGCCGATCGTTGTTCGGGATTCGATGACTTTGGCACCTCAGTGCTTGATCACCTCAAGAGACCACTGCCGCGATCCCTAGTCCATCCCTGGCGACCGTCCAGCCTCTTGTCTGGATGTCCACCGACCGACACGCGGCCACAGGCACGTGCGAAATTGGGCAAGGCGGGAAATAGGAAGAATGGGCGTCATATGCAAGAAAAAATTTTCGCCCGGGCCGAAATTTTTCTGCGTTGCAAAAAGTGAAAATTCGCGTGGCCGGCAAAGGAGTTACGTCAGGGGCGCCCGGCAGGTTTGTCACGAAGGCTGGCCGGAGCCCGATCTTGGCCTGTTTCAGGCGTGCAGGCTCCCGATTGCGGGCTTGTATCGCTCCTGCCCCTTGCCATTGCCTTGCGGTGCAAGCGTGAAGGCCGCCTCCGCCAGCTTGTGCGCGTGCCTGCTGATGTCATCGGGCCAGCCGGCGATCATGGCGGTGAATTTTTCGTTGTCGCCGGCGAACAGGGCGCGAATCGCTTCCTCGTAATGTGGTTCGTTGCCGGCCATGGCGCTCATGAAACGATAGGCAGCCTCGCGCGCTTCACGCAGCCGATCCGTCGCCTCGGAGGCATGGCGCGCTTCGTCCACCAGCCGGCGCAGCACCACCGACGCGCCGCCCGGCTGTGAGGCCAGCCAGTCCCAATGACGCGGCAGCAAGGTGATTTCGCGGGCGACGACGCCGAGCTTCGGACGCCCAGGCCCACGTGGCGGTGGCTCGATCAAGGCATAGCGGGCGCGGATGTCATCCGGCGTGCCGCGCAAATCCAGGTCAACAGGCCGACCGGTGGCATCTTCGAACACCTGTACGGGCAACGCCTCACCCGAATCCTGGGCCTGGCGGATGGCCAGGGCAACGGTGGTTGCGTCACCTTCGGCCAGACGCTGGCGTCCGGCAAAGGCGATAAGGGCAAGATGGGTCATGATCCCGGGTCCTGTTGGGCGCGCAGGATAGGCTTGGGTCGAATGGATGTCAATATTATCCGGGTGAATATGGGTCCGATAGGGAGCCCGAGACAGCAAAGCAGAAAATTTCCCGCGCGATGGAATAAACGCTGCCCCCGGTTGTCCACCCAGTTGAGCTCGTTCGAAACACCACGGGACACCAAACATGATCGTTCAGCGCAAGGCCGCCCTCGTCGTGCTGGCCTGGATCCTGGCTGCCGGCTTCGTGCCGGCTGCCGCCCACGATACCGAGCACCATGGATACGAGGCCATGCCGGCTTCCGCCGAGGCACCGTTCCTCCGGGAAAACGATGCCGCGATGTCGAAGATGATGAGCGCGATGGCGGTCAAGCCGACCGGCAATGTCGATCGCGACTTCATCGAGATGATGATCCCGCATCACCAGGGCGCGATCGATATGGCCCAAACCTATCTGCGTTACGGCAGCAATGAACAACTCAGGCGCATTGCCCAGGAAATCATCGTCGAACAGCAACAGGAAATCGCCGCCATGCGCCTGGCAGTGGGGGATCCGGTGCCTCCTCCGGCCGCCGCTCCGACGCAGGCCCGGCCCTTTGCCGGCGTTCTCCTCAATCCGCCCGCCAACGACAATCCCCCGCCTCCTGCCATGTCGATGACGGGAGCGGGCAAATGAAGGACTCATCCATGCGCCGCACCCTTTTTGCCTTCGGCCTTCTCGCTGGCACCATGCTGGCACCGGTTGCCGGTTTTGCTGGGCAGGTGCCAGGATCGGCGTCGGGTGCCGACATTCCGATCAGCCACAGGGATCGCCTCTATGCGGCCGAGCAGTTCTCGAACACCGTCTCGGTCAGCGATCCCGTGGACAACAAGCTGCTCGGCGTCATCCGGCTCGGTGATCCCCAGCCGGGCAATCTCAGCCCGCTCTACAAGGGTCAGGTGCTGGTCCACGGCATGGGCTTTTCTCCCGACCATAAAACGCTGGCCGTCGTTTCCATCGGCTCCAATTCCGTGACCTTCATCGATACAGCGTCCAACGCGGTCAAGCACACCACCTATGTCGGGCGTTCCCCGCATGAAGCCTTCTTCACACCGGATGGCAGCGAAGTCTGGGTGACGGTGCGGGGTGAGGATTATGTCTCCGTCATCGATGCCGGCACCTTCGAGGAAAAGCTAAGGATCAAGGTTCCCGGTGGGCCGGGCATGCAGATCTTCTCGCCGGACGGCAAATACGGCTATGTCTGCTCGTCATTCAACCCGCAGACGGTCGTCGTGTCCACGGCCGATCACAAGATCGTCGGGAGCGTCAAGCAGGTGAGCCCCTTCTGCCCGAACATTGCGGCCTCGGCCGATGGAAAGCAGGTGTGGTTCACCCTCAAGGACATAGGCAAGACGCAGGTCTTCAAGGCCGAGCCTCCTTTCGATCTCGTCAAGACGCTCGATACGGGGCCGATCACCAATCACGTCAACCTCGTGGTCAACAAGAACGGCAGCTTCGCCTATGTCACCATTGGCGGGTTGAACGAAGTGAAGGTGTTCCGCACCGATGATTTCCGGCAGGTCGCGACCATTCCGGTCGGCAATCTGCCACATGGCATCTGGCCCTCCGGCGATGGCAGCCGGGTCTATGTCGGCCTCGAGAATGCCGACCAGTTTGCCGTCATCGACACCTTGACCAACAAGGTGATCGCCACCATTCCGATCGGGCAGGCGCCGCAGGCCGTCGCCTATGTCCCCAATGCCGTGCCTGAGGGCGACGGCCTGCAGAACCTGGTGCCGCTCGGCACTTCCGGCGAGGCCGCCCATCTGAAGCTTGCGCCCGGGGGAAGAGGGGACAAGACCGCCCCGACCAGCGTATCCTTGTTTGACCAGGGCCTGACTCAAATCCTCCAGGCCGCCGTCAGTGGACTCGAACCGAAGAAGTCCTATGTCCTTGCGCTTTCGAGCCAGCCGGATGGAGGAGGCCCGTTGCAGCCGCTTTCGGCCTTCACCACGAACCCGGCCGGCTCCGCCATCGTCAATGCCGTCGGACCGATACGCCAGATCGTCGAAGCCAGGCACAAGGACGAGAGGCGGTTCCTGGTGGTTGCGGCCTCCACGCCGGGAAAGCCCGACGAAGTGGTCCAGGTGCAGGTTCAATGAGCGACCGGCGCGCTCGCTTCGGCCATCCCGGCGAGCGCGCCATCGAGCGGGAGCAGCGTCAAGGCCATGAGTGATCTAAAGCCATGAGTGATCTAAAGCCATGAGTGACCCAAAGCCATGAGGGACCTGCAAAGGCTTGTCGAGCCGATGATCCCCGCCTTGCGACGGTATGCCCGCGCCTTGCTGAGGGATGCCGTCGCCGCCGATGACCTGGTCCAGGATTGCCTGGAACGGGTGATCGCGCATTGGCAGCAGCGGCGCGGCAAGGATCCGCGCACATGGGCGTTTGCCATCCTGCACAATCTCGCCGTCAACCGGCTTCGACAGAAGGCGCGGCGTGGCGATCATCTGCCGTTCGAGGATGTCGAGGAAGGCGTTCTTGTCCATCGGCCGGCCCAGGAGGACGCCCTGGTCCATGCCGACCTCGTCTCGGCGCTGGCGCAGCTTCCGGATGACCAGCGCAGCCTGCTCCTGCTGGTCTGCGTCGAAGATCTTTCCTACGCCCAGGTTTCCGACATATTGGCGATCCCGATCGGAACCGTCATGTCGAGGCTCTCACGCGCCCGCGAACGCCTGCGGCAAATTCTTGAAAACTCTGACCGATCTGCCACCAGGCGCGGCGGCCATCTGCGGAGTGTGAAATGACTGACAAACCGATTTCCGAAGATGATCTCCACGCCTATATCGACGGCGCCCTCGACGAGGCCCGCAGGGCGGAGATCGCTTCCTATCTCCACGCGCATCCCGACATCGCCGCCCGCTTTGGGTCCTATGCCGGCCAGCGTTCGGATCTGCGTACCGCCTTTGCTGCGATCGCGGACGAACCCATTCCCACCAGGCTCAACCTGGCTCACATGATCGATATGCAGCGGCGGCCCCACGTTTCGCGATGGTGGGCTACGGCCGCCGCCATCCTGCTTCTCGCCATCGGCGGTTCGGGGGGATGGCTTTTGCGCGAGATGACATCCATACCCCAGGAGGGAGTGGGCGCCTTGGCCCGCGAGGCGTCGGCGAATTTCAGTGCCTATGCCTCGGATACCGTCCGGCCGGTCGAAATCCGTGCCGACAAGGCAACCGAGCTCGCCGATTGGGCGGCTGAACGGATGGGGCGCAGGCCTGTCTTGCCGGACCTGTCGAAGGCGGGGTACCGGCTGATGGGCGGGCGGGTCGTGTCAACGCCTCACAGCCCGGCGCTCATGCTGATGTATGACGACGATCGCGGCGGCCGCCTCGTGATGTTGACCAGGCCGATGGCCGTGGACCAGGACAGGGCGATGGCGGCCCATTCGGAAGGCAAGGTCGATGGCTGGACCTGGGCAAGCCGTGGCATGGGCTACAGCCTCGTCGGATCAATGCCGGCCGAGACGCTGCATCCGCTGGCCGACGATATCCGCAAGCAGGTTCTGGGAAACATATAGGCGTTGCGCCTGGCCCATCCGGGGTCGATCATCGCTGCTACGACCGGACAATGATTGCCGGGGCGGGCGTCGGTGGGTGGACAGGTCTGGTGATGGATCTTTGGGGAGGTTGAGGATGGCCGAAGAAAACAAGCAGTTGGTTCGTGACTTCGTGGAGCACGTCATCAATGGCCGGAATCTCGATGCTGCCGGCGATTACATGGCGGAGGACATGATCGAGCTGGTTCCCTTCCCAGGGCAAGGGCCTGGTCTTGCCGGGCTGAAGGATGTGCTTCGCGGCATGTTCGCTGCGTTTCCCGACATGCACTGGACCATCGAGGAACAGATCGCCGAGCAGTCCAGCGTGCTGACCCGCTTTACATGGACAGGCACGCATGAGGGGGAATTCTTCGGTGTTCCCGCCTCGGGCCGCACTGTGTCGGTTTGGGGCATGGTGATCGATGGCTTGGAGCGCGGCAGAATCAAGCGCTCGCGTATCCTGATGGACGTGTTCGGCCTCATGCAGCAAATCGGAGCCTAGCCTACCCGCCAGTTCCGGCGCTTGCCGTTGGCCGGCCTCCGATTGCCGGTTTCCGCATGGCCTGAAAAAGGAGGAAGGCACCGGCTTTCATTCCCTGCATAGCAGCTTTGAGTGCGGTGCAGCAGAGGTCTCTTGCAATTATTGCTGCGGTGCACAATATTTGGCGCACAGGGAGGTGACGACTCGAGGGTAAGCCACGAGGACTGCGAGATGAACCAGGTCACCACCATAGCCCCCAGGGGCATTATCCGGCAGTTGAGACCGTCCGATCTGCCGAAGTTTCGCGATCACCTGCTGCGGCTGGACCGTGAGAGCCGGCATGACCGCTTCAATGGCGGCATCAGTGCCACCTTCATCGCCGACTATGCCGAGCGCAGCTTCCGCGGCGGCGCCACCGTCATCGGCTATGTCGAGGACGACCAGGTTCTCGGCGCGGCCGAACTTCACGAACTGCCCGAATTGTCCGAGCCGACGGCGCAGATCGCCTTCAGCGTCGAGCGTCATCGCCAGCATCAGGGCATTGGCGGACGCTTGTTCGCGCGCCTGCTGCTGCACGCTCTCGGCCTCGGCTATACCCGCCTCGAGGTCACCACCCATGCCGACAATGCCAGTATGAAGGCTCTGGCCCGCCGCTTCAACGCCAAGCTCAGCTTCGCGCAGGGCGAGACCACGGGCGTGATCGAGCTCGATCCGGCTGTGACGTTGGAGCACCCCGCCTTCGAGGCGATCGGCGAAATGCTTCCGGGACCGCTGACCCTGACGATCGTGGGCGATGGTATCGCGCGAGCGGCAGCCTGAGGCATTCAGGCCGGAGACGGATCTCCAATCCTACTTGTAGCGCCGCTGGTTCTTTGGCTTCCAGCTATCCAGCCAGCGCCGGATCCGTGCCATGAAACCCGTGGCCCGGCTCGAGACGGCGACGGCATGATCGTCGACGGCATCAGCCGCGGCGCTGACATGGTTCTCGATACGGGTCAGCATCGGGTCGAGCCGCTCGCGCTTGAAGCGGCGCAGGCGGAAATAGAGCCAGATCAGGGCGATCGCCAGACCGCCGAACACGAAGATCCGCATCCAGGGAATGACGTACTCGTCCGGCCCGCTGGCGGCGCGGATCGAAAGGACGTTCGGGAACATGGTCAAATAGGTGACGCGCCAGCCATAGCTCTTGATCACCACCCATTTCGGGCTTTCGGTACTGGACTGGAAGGACTGGGCCGCCGCCATCAGGTTGCCGGAGTCGAACTTGTAGTACCAGGGAAAGCCCCAGTCGGTATCCTCGTTGCGATATACCCTGAGGGTGCCGCTGGGGTAGACGGTGTTGATGAAGCGTACGTCGCGCGTATTGGTCGCCTGCACATTGGGCGCTTCACTGTCGAAGAAGCCGGAGCTGTCGAGGCGCTTGGTGTCGGTGCCGACGATGCGCACCACGTCATAGCGCGGCAGCACCTGGTCGAGCCAGCAATAGCCGACCGTGAGCACCAGGACGATCAGGATCCATTTGAACAGACGCAGCATGAACCAACCTTGGAGCGCGGACATCCCGGCGACATGCCTTCATGTCGCGGTGTCCGCTCTTAGCGATTTGAGAGGTAGGGTGTTTTTAAGGGGCGGACAAGATGTCCGCGCTCCATTCCTCACCCCTTCGGGATCGCGCCCCATGGTCCGGCCTGGGGCTGGGGTTCTTCCTCCGGCGTGCCGTCGCCGAACAGATCCTCCCAGGCATCGTCGTTCCTGAGTGCTTCATCCCGGGACAGGAACTCCACCACATAATCCTGCTTGCGCGGGGACCAACCCTGATAGGCCTTGTAGAAGGCCGGCTTGTTGCACAGGAAGAGCTGACGGATGTCGAGCGGCGTGAACTCGCTGAGCAACTGGTTGACGAGGTCGCGGTCCGGCAACTGGGCCGCACGATAGAGATAGAAGCAGCCAGGTTCCGACGGGCCGGGAAGGCGCGGATTCAGGCCCTGTTCGGCGGCACGCAGGGCTGCTTCCACCGCCTCGAATTCCGGCGGCAGGTCGTTGGCATGGCGCATGGCGAAGCGGCGCAGATCCTGCCGATTGAGCCGGGCCAGCTCCGCCGGTGCGTCATCCTTGCCGGCGAGGACGCTGGCCAGCATGAAATCGAGCCGCTGGCGCAGCAGCGCCTTGGCGTTGAGGTCAGCAGCCTCGAAGACCGAGGTGATCAGGCCGTTGAGCTGCAGGAAGTGCCAGACATCCACGGCGCTTTCGAGATTCTTGGTCTCCACGGCGCCGATCTTGGGAAAGCCCGGCGCCACGCCACGATAGAGCATGGCAGGGTAGGACATGTCCCGGAACAGATAGAGCCCGTCGAAATAATTGGTGTAGAAATTGCCCTGGCTGTAGTCGGTCTTGCGGAAGCGCACGGGGTTGCGGGTGATATCGCCAACCCGGCCGGCAAGCTTGATCATGCCGTCGATATAGGCGTCGTCCTGCCACAGATCGTCCTTTACGCGGAAGTCCTCGATCAGGCGCGACAATTGTTCGGCTTCGCCGAGCCGGTCGGTCGGCGTGTTGGCCTCGACGGTGACGGTGCGCAGTTCCAACAGGTCGGCCGGGCTCTTGATGCGCCACATCGAATGCACGAGTTCGCCCATCACGGCCTCGCGCACGCTCAACGCCATCAGCTCCTTGGCATTGTCCTGGATGAAGTTGCGCAGCACCGAGCGCATGGTCGAGAACTGGGCGTTCAGCAGCGGCGCCTTGAGCTGGTCGAGGCTGAGCAGGATGAACATCCGGTTGCAGCCCTCGGGATTGAGGTAGCGGATGTCGTCGAGCTCGTCGCCGACTTCCGGCGAGAAGCCGGAGAGGTCGATGTGGAAGTCCTCCAGCCCAGTGCGCTTGCCGATGAGCTTTTCCAGCGCCGCATTGTAGCGCGCCACCATGGTGGGGGAGGAGACCTCGATGAGGTTTCCGAACATCAGCCCCGCTTCGATCAGGCGCTCCATCATGACGATGACCTCGAAAGACTATCTGTCATTCCCGGCGCCGCCGCAGGCGGCGGGAAGGGAATCCAGGGGCTATGTGAACAACCCTTTGGCCCCTGGATCCCCTTCCCAAGGCCTTCAGCCTTGCCGGGGATGACAGAACGTCCAACGCCGATGATCACTATCATGTGCGCTGCTCCAGATAGCGTTTCTTGGCTTCCTCCATGCGGCCCATGTCGCGCACCGCATTGTCGATGGCCGCCTCGTCCGACTTGTCGGCATAGCGGAATTCGCTATCGGCGTAGCGATTGATCTCCTGGATCACCATTTCGACCGTGATGGGCTTGGCGAGCTCGGAGATCATCGCGAGCTTGGTAGCATAGTCCTTGGTGAGGAAGAGCTCGGGCTTTTCCATCCATTCGTCCGGCAGCTCGAAATCCATCGCCCTGACCTTGATGGCATCGGTGATGTTCTTGATGGCGCGGCCGGTGAAGCGCTCGTCTGCCTCCTGGATCGCCTTGAGATAGGCGCCGAGCCTGGCAACGGTGTCGAGCGCCCCGATCTTGCCCTGCACGCTGTCGAACACCTTTTTCAGGGCTTCCTCCTGCGGGCGCGAATGCGCGTCATAGGAGGCGGCCACCGCTTGCCGGATCTCCTGTGCAGCAAAGAGGTCGTGCTCGCCGAGCGGGATCTGGTGGCGCTTGCCGAGCAGCAAGGACAGGAGGTCGATATAGTCCTCCTTGCTCTGCGGCCCATCCACCAGGAAGCGGGCGCCGGCGCGCTGGCGCAGGGCGTCGTCGACATTTTCCGGGAAGTTGGAGAACATGCCGAAGGTGCAATTGCCGCGCACCACGGTATTGGCGCCAGCAAAACTCTCCATCAACACGGCCGTGATCTCGAGCTGGCCGGAGGAGGATTGCCGGTCGCCGCGCTTGCCGGCGAGCTGGTCGATGTCGTCGATGGTGCCGAAGCCGATCACGGCGGGGTCGATGATCTCGCGGATGAAGGCCTTGGCGTTCTGGGCCGACTTGCCCTGGTAGGAATCGATGCTGTCGGTGGAGAGGTTGGCATAGCGGAAGGGATAGCCGGCATTGGCGCAATAATCGTTGAGCAGGCCGGCCATCATCTGGATCAGCGTGGTCTTGCCGGTGCCGGGCTTGCCATCGCCCATGAAGGTGAAGATGAAGCCGCCGAGTTCGGCGAAGGGATTGAGGCGCTTGTCGAAATCATAGGCCATCAGCATCTTGGCCAGCTTCATCGACTGGTATTTGGCGATGTGGTTGCCCACCACCTCGGTCGGTTTCTTGAAGGCCATGATCAGCGCGGTGGAGCGCTTGTGGGTGGAGGGTGCAAAGCCGTTGATCTGGAAATCGTCCGCCTCGACGCGATAGGCGGCGCTGGTGAAGGCCTCCAGGCGCGGGGCGGTGCCTGCGCGCATGGCGACCGCCTCCATCAGCCGTTCGCACCAGGCCGTCAGGGTCGGCACCAGCTTGAGGCCGCCATCCATTCGGCTCAGGATGCCGTCGAGTTCCCACAGGGCGCCTTGCAGCGCGATGGATGGGTTGTCGGTGAGGATTTCCTCGAGCTCGCCGACCTCGGCCTGGCCCTCGCTCGCCTGTGCGGCGATGAGGAAGGAGAGCATGTTCGCCGTGACGTGCAGGGCGATCAGGGAGGCCGCGGTGAGGAGCTCGGCGAATTCGGTGCGCCTTGCCGGATCGAGGCGGCCCTCGCGATTGTCGCGCTTGAGCTGGCCGAGAGCGGTGCGCTCCTCATAGAGCTCGCCGACGGCCATGGCGGTGGCCAGCGCCCGGCGCAAAGCCTGCAGCACGCTGGCCTGGGCCGGGCTCATCAGGGCTTCGCCAGGATCGGCCTGGCTGATGCGGGCGATCAGATGGACGCCGTCCTGCGCCGCGCTGGAACGCGCGGTCAGGCCGGGCGTGGTGGCGCGGAACAGCCGGCCGGTGGCGGTGGGAATGCCGGGCGAGCGTTCGGCCGGCGCGGCGCCGGCTGGCGCGGCCTTCGCCTTGGCGATGCGCGGCGCATGCTCGAACCCCTCCATCAGGGCCAGGGCCTGGGGATACTGCGCGCGGATCGCCGCTTCGCGGATTTCCATCAGATTGAGGGAAGCGGTCATAGGGTCCTCACGGTCATTCTATGCTCCCCGCAAGGGGAGAAGGTTTTTCGCGCGGCGCTACCCATCACAACCCCGTCAGCAGCGAACCGTCCTCGCCCACCACATATTTACGCACGTCCCGGAAGCCGGGCGGGTCGCGGTCGACGAGAACCTGATAGGGCAGGACCGGCAGGATGAGCGAGCGTTCAAGCCTGGTCACGCCGGCTTCGGCGGCGGCGGGCTGGTACTGGTCGAGGTCGAAGATCTCGCGCTCCACCGTGGACAGGAGGCCGGCGGGCACTCTTTCGCTGCGGGCCGAGACCAGGGTCTCGATGGTCCAGGCCAACGCCCAGTCGCTGTCCTCGGTACGCGAGACCTCGGCAAGGATCTCGCGCAAGGGGCCGGTCTGCTCTGTGAAGGCATGCGAATACATCGGCCCGACATGGATGCGCCTCAACAGCTTGGGGTGCAGATTGTCGAAATCGACGTCGAAGCCGCGGGCGATGGTGAGGAGCTTGAGGCTGGAGAGCGACTGAGCCATCAGGTGGGACTGCACCTGCGGCCAGCGCATCTGATCCTCGTTCAGGATGACGTGCCCGGTATCCTCGACCACCAGGAGATAGATCACCGGCAGGCTGAGGGCGCTGTCATAGACGGCCCAGTGCAGGAGGTAGCGCCGGCGCTGCGCCTTGGCGTCGGACAGCAGCACGAATTGGGGATGGTTCTGGGCGAAGAACAGGCCGCGCGACTTCAGCGTCTCGTAGTAGATGCGCTGGCTCAGGGCATATTGCAGGCTGGTGGGCCTGGCCCGCTCGGAGAGGATGTGCGCGATCATCTCCTCCTTCAGCCGGACCTGGTCGGGCTGGTTGGCGAGGTGGCGGTCGACCTGCACGAGGTCGTTCGCCATCGTCATGATCTCCTGGAACACCGGAAAGCCGCTCTCCGAGCGGTCGATCGCCAAGGTGAGCGGAAACGAGGAGACCCGGCCCGACATCAGATGCTTGAGGCTGAGAGCGGTGAAGGTCTTGGCCAGGCGCTGGAGATAGTTCTCGATCAGGTCGAGCTGGATCCTGCCGAATTCATTGCCGCCATATTTGGTGTCGTTGGCCAGGCCGGTCTGGCCGGTGACCTCGCGCAAGTGGCGGATGATGCGGGAGAATTTGCCGAAATAGCGCCGCATCGCCTGGGTATCCGGCAAGGTGACGTGGTCGTTACCGGGAGGGTTCAAGGGCGGCCTCTAGTTCCTGATGGTGGAAACACCGATCTTGTCATGCCCGGGCCTGACCCGGGCATCCAGTGTTGATCCATCTTTGATGGAAAGGTCGGCTGGATGGCCGGGTCAGGCCCGGCAATGACAAAAGTCGAGCCACGGGAAACATCGTCACACGCACCGTTCCGAGATGGGTAAGCGAGCCTCACGCCCCGCCATAGAGGTTCTTGTCGTGCTTCTCGACGATCTTGGCGAAGCGGCGGGCGAAGCGCTCGTCGGATTTGGCCTTTTCTTCCAGGACCTTGCGGGCAAAGACCATATGGTCCTCGTGCTTTTCCATCATCTCGGCCATGCGCTGGTTGGTGGCCGAGCCGATGGCCGCCATGGCGGCCTGGGCCTCCTGGTCGGTCTTGACGCCGATCTCGTTGATGCGATGGGCGACGTCCTGCTGCTGGGCCGTCTTGAGCGACTTGGTGAGCGCGTCATAGAGCACCACGCGCTGCTTGGTGTCGGTCTGCAGCTTGTTGATCAGCACCATCTGGGTGGCCGCCTGGTTCTGCAGGCTGTCGACCCAGGTCTTGCCCTGCTCGATATAGCGTTCCAGCGTCTGCGACTGGGCGACCTTGACCTGCTCCTGCTGCACCAGCTCGTTGTAGATCCCGTTGGTCTGGGCGAGCTCGCTCTCCAGGCGCGTGCGGGCGGCGGCGTCCTGCTCCATCGAGATCTTGTTCTCGAGGTCGATGATCCTGGGGTCCATCGCCAGCACCTCGGCCCGGATCTTCTCGAGCTCGGCCACGGTGTTCTCGCGGTCGGTGAGGGTGCCGGTCAGGTTCTTCTCGACCCGGCTCTTGTGGTCGTTGAGCACGCCGAGCTGGCTCTGCAGCAGGTTGACGATGATGTCGGACTTGGAGATCAGGTCTTGCAGCTTGTCGTCGATGGAGGCGGCGCGCAGGCGCTCCTCGCGCATGGAGTCCGATTTCGCCGAGGAGAACATGCCCACGAAGCTCTCCCAGCCGGACTTCTCCCGCATGGCGTCGAATTCCTTGGAGAAGCCGGCGGTGACGTCGTCGAGGCCCATGATCAGCTCGGCGATGTTGGCGTTCATGGCATTGGAATGGGCATGAACGTCGTCGAGCGTGGCGTTCTGGATGTCGATGGAGATGTCCTCGCCCTGCTCCATCTTGGAATGGGCGCGCTCGATTTTCGAGCTGACCTCGGAAATCTTGGCTTGGGCGGCCTTGATCTCGGATTCGGCGGCTTTGATCGCGGCGTCAAACTCGGCCATGCGGCTCTCCCCTGGGTTGGCACCCCTGGAGCAAACGCGTTCATACCGAACGCTTATTTGTTCCAGGCTGATTGTTTCCAAGCCAATCCATCGGATTGGCTGGAGCGTCTTTGCGATTTCCGGCGGCTCCGCCAAATCGTAAGACGCTTTGAATATTGAGCAACCAGATAGGGGAAATCGAGGCAAGTTTAAAGGGCGTGGCAAAGGGGCGTCGACTGGCGTGTGACGTAGGGCACATGGGAACGGGGGAGAGGATCCGCGGTACCGCCACACCCTTCCCACGACCGCATGCGAGAGGGCGGTGGTCGGGGGCGATGGCGGCTTGACGGGTGCGTGTTCGAGGCGCGGGAAAAAAGGCGCATGCCTGGCATGTACTGCCGATGCTCGACCGAATAGTATCTGTTCAAGATGAATGGCAACATCCATAATAATTTAATCCGGATACAAAATCGCGTGCCATTCTTTGAAATATTTTAACATTGGGAAGTATTTTTCCTTCACCAAAAAATAAAATCAATTGCGCCTTTTTTGGAGCCCAATCGAAGCGCATATCTATAGGGGTTGTTGACTTGGCTGATTGCCTTTTCGAGAGGCAGAAGCTCAAAATATAGCCACTGCATGGCATATCGGCGTTTGTCTGTCGTTTGGAAGCTCCCGTGCCTACCCTGACGAGGAAACAATCCAGGGGCTCCTGGCTTGTGCTTCGCCGCGTGAGCTCCCTCGCCCACCTGCCTGGATCTGGCATGCAACGGTCACCGCGGCCGCCGGTACCGATCATTCCCTCCGATTCGGGCGCCGCACTCGAAAAGGGGAAGATCCGACAACGATGAAATCGTGCGGAGCGACGAGATGCTGATGAAGGTCGTGATCGAATTCTACCGCGTCCGTCAGGCTGACGATGCGCATGCTGTGATCGGCCGTGAGACCGTGGATGCCGCCAGCGTCGACGATGCGATCGAGATCGCCTGTCAGCTTTGGCGTACCCTCAACATGCCGCAGCAACCCGACGCCGTCACCATCAGTGATAGCGGAGGAAACCGCCTCTATTCGCACAGAGTCTCGGCAGCATCGCGCTTCTGGATGAAAGGGTGCCGCCTGAACATCGACAGCGACGAAAGTTCGTCAAAACAAGAAGTTCGAGCAAAGGATGTTTCCAAAGGGCGTTTTATGGAAATCGTACTTCGCTCGGGACCTGCCAGAACGGGGTACCAATCATGACACTCGCCTTTCCCAACCTAAGCCGTAGCTTCGATGAAGTACGGAACGCCGTCCGTTTCTTCGGGTATGATGGCATGTTTGAAATACGGTTCTTCGTCGAGGCTGGTGCGCTCGCCAAAGCGGCCACGATGTCACGCGGACCGACGGCATCGGAAGCGGAGTGCATTTCGGCTTTCGATGCCTTGCGGGCATCCATCCATGATGTCGCCCGCGAGGCCTATTCTCACGATCACCTCAGTTCCTACACGCTGACCGTCTCTGATTTCCGATCGGTGGTCTGATGCTGATCCGCTATGGCTACGAAATCACGTTGAACTGCCCACAACCGACCGCCTTGGTCTGCCTGATGTCTGTTCACGACGATCGCGCGGCCGACATTCGGGCCGCAGAAACGATCCTCACCACGCCACCCGCCGAACTGTCGACTTATCACGATCTCTTTGGCAATCGCTGCCGTCGGCTTGTGGCGCCGACGGGCGACCTGACCATCTGGGGCGATGCCACGATCGAGGACGACGGCAAGCCGGACAGGATATTCCCGTCCGCCCGGGAGTTCCCGGTGCCTGAACTGCCAGATGACTGCCTTGCCTACCTCATGGGGAGCCGCTACTGCGAAACGGATCGCCTCAGCCAGATCGCCTGGGATATGTTCGGCAAGATCGCTCCCGGCTGGGGCCGCGTGCAGGCAATCTGCGACTTCGTCCACGGCCACATCCGCTTTGATTACATGCAGGCCCGTTCGACACGAACGGCTTTCGAGGTTTTCCATGAGCGCATCGGCGTTTGTCGCGACTTCGCGCATCTGGCGCTAACGCTCTGCCGCTGCCTCAATATTCCCGCGCGCTACGTCAACGGTCATCTGGGGGACATCGGCGTCCCCATTGTCGACCCCATGGACTTCAGCGCCTGGATAGAGGTGTTCCTAGGCGGGGCATGGCATACGTTCGATCCGCGAAACAATGTTCCCCGGATTGGCCGGATCGTGGTTGCTCGGGGCCGGGACGCAGCCGATGTCCCTCTCATCAACTCGTTCGGCCCGCATGTCTTGAAGTCGTTTCGGGTCTGGACATACGAGGTACCAACGTAAAATGCTTCCCCTGCCGCCATTTGGCTCCGATTTGCAGCACATCGGCTGACCGCGTAAGTCCAGCCCGACGAGACTTGCGGTCGTGTTGCCGAGCCAATTCCGGCAATTGCTAAATCGCCGTGGAATCCTGTTCGAGCATGGCGTCGAACGTGGCAGGCGTGATGCTGGCAACCTGGATCGAGGTTTGTGGCTGTGAGAGCGCCGGCAGGTGGAAAAGAGCCGCTATGCGGCGATAGGCCAGAAACGACACGCCCTCGATCAGCTCTTCGTCGATGTCGACCCTATAATCTCCTGGCGGTTGATTTTCGTTGAAGCCATCGAGGCGGAATGGCTTGGTAAAAGTCACCGTCGAACGCGTCGTGCGGACATTCATCACACCTCTCCTTTGCCGACGGATAATTTCCGCTCTCGGCTCTTGCGAGAACGGGAGGACTTTCGCTCTACCGCCGCGGCAGCAAGGTAGGCTTGGATGGCTGATTGCATATGCTCGCGCCAGAGCGAGATCGGCATCGTACGCGTGACCACGGCATGGTCGGAGAAATAGCCGATTTTGGGCTGAAGCAAGGCGAGAACCGCCTTTTCCAGAAGGACGCCTCCGGGGCTGTTCATGGCTTGGGTCCTCACGTCGTCCCTAGAGCGACTTCCAAAAAGCGACAGATCTTTCGAATAAGAAAGTACGCTAAAACAAAGAGTTAGAGGAATCTGCCCTGCAGGCGGGTCACATTGCTCCAACACCGCCGTTTCCGCCTCTGATGGCACCCGGCTGATCGCCACCTTCGCTGCGACAACCAGATTCCGGGCGGGGGCGTTCATTCGACGACAGTTGCTCGGATTGCCCACGGGAAGGAATGAAATGGGCGAAAGGCCCCTTCGTCGTCCAGGCCTCTTGTCAGGATGGCCTGGAATATTTCCCGTTCGAGCAAATCTCGCTGAACCTGCAAGGAAAGTCTGTCGGGAGCTACCCGCATGGCGCCTCCTTCATTCTCCCAATTGGCGATCGCTTTGTCGAAGCCATCGTCGAATGGTGACTTGAAAAGAATTTGTCGCATCGGGGCCTCCTCACGCGGCGAAGCAAATGTCCAAAACGCTTCCTTCGCCTGGGCTTCGGCGCCACGCCAGAAGCGATATCGCTGTTCGCAAGACGTCTCGGGAAGGGCGTGGACATGCCATCGTGCGTATTGTCTGCCATGTCGCGACGTTCGCTCTGCAGTCGCGAGGTGCACCAATCAACGCCGTATGGATACTATTTCATGGCAGGTCTGGGCACGGCTTCACGCTCGGAAAATACAGAGATTCAAATAAAACCTTTTATTAAAGATCCCATTTCTAAATCCGCCATGCATTTTTCCATTAAAGAAAAATACTTTACTCCATATTCGTTTTAATATCGAGAATTATTTTTTAAAGTATACAAAAGTTGTGTTGGAATTTTTCGGTCAAGTGGAATTAAATTTTCTTCAATCTCTGGAATAAGGGTTGATTTTTATTTTCTAGCACTCATGTCCATGGAGTGCCAAAGAGTGTATAAAGAAAGGGGTGGCGTGTCGATGTGCGCCGAGCCTGAAAAGTGCACTTCAAAGACATTCGACCTCAGGCAGACCGAACCGTTGTCGGTCGCCTCCGCGGTGGGACGAGGTCGCTACTTCGAAACGGCAGAGCAGACGCGGGGCAAGGTGAGGCGATCCCGATCATGGGAGAGCAGCACCGTCGCCGTCCCGACAAAACGAAAGCCGTCGCTGAGGCGGCCGTAAACGCCGTGCTTGCCTTTGCCTTTCACACACAACAGAGACCGGAGTTCAACCATGCCCGCCAAAGATGTCAGATTCTCCAGCGATGCCCGTGATCGCATGTTGCGTGGCGTGGAGATCCTCAACAATGCCGTCAAGGTCACGCTTGGGCCCAAAGGGCGCAATGTGATCATCGACCGTGCCTACGGTGCGCCTCGCATCACCAAGGATGGCGTGACCGTCGCCAAGGAAATCGATCTCGTCGACAAATTCGAGAACATGGGCGCCCAGCTCGTGCGTGAGGTCGCCTCAAAGACCAATGACCTTGCCGGCGACGGAACGACGACTGCGACGGTGCTGGCCGCCTCCATTTTCCGGGAAGGTACGAAATTCGTCGCCGCCGGCATGAATCCGATGGATCTCAAGCGTGGCATCGATCTCGCCGTGCTTGCCGTGGTGAAAGATATCGAGACGAGGGCCCAGAAGGTGCGATCCTCGGATGAAATCGCTCAAGTCGGCACCATCGCGGCCAATGGCGACGCCTCGATCGGCAAGATGATCGCCAAGGCGATGAAGAAGGTCGGCAATGAAGGCGTCGTCACGGTGGAGGAGGCCAAGAGCGCCGAAACCGCACTTGATGTCGTCGAGGGCATGCAGTTCGACAGGGGCTATCTCTCCCCTTATTTCATCACGAATGCCGAGAAGATGTCGGTGGATCTGGAGGATGCCTATCTCCTGATTCACGAGAAGAAGCTGACGAGCGTCCAGGTCCTCCTGCCGCTCCTGGAAGCGGTGGTGCAGACCGGCAAGCCTCTCCTGATCATCTGCGAGGATGTCGAGGGTGAAGCTCTTGCAACGCTCGTCGTCAACAAGCTGCGTGGCGGCCTCAAGGTCGCCGCGGTGAAAGCGCCGGGTTTCGGGGATCGGCGCAAGGCCATCCTTGCCGATATTGCCACGCTGACGGGCGGACAACTCATCTCCGACGATCTTGGTGTGAAGCTCGAGAATGTCACGATCGATATGCTAGGCCGTGCCAAGCGCCTGCACATCGACAAGGAGAGCACCACCGTTATCGATGGTGCCGGCGACAAGAAGGAGATCACGGCCCGCATCCGGCAGATCAAGAACCAGATCGGAGAGACCAGCTCCGAATACGACAAGGAGAAGCTGCAGGAGCGCCTCGCCAAGCTCTCGGGCGGCGTGGCTGTTATTCGCGTCGGTGGCGCAACCGAGGTCGAGGTCAAGGAAAAGAAGGATCGTATCGAGGACGCGCTCAACGCCACCCGCGCGGCGATCCAGGAGGGCATTGTCCCCGGGGGCGGTGTCGCTTTGCTGCGGGCAAAGGCTGCCCTCCACAAGATCGTCTCGGACAATCCCGATGTCCGGGCAGGCATTGCCATCGTCATGCGTGCGCTCGAAGCGCCAATCCGGCAGATCGTCGAGAATTCCGGCGTCGAGGGGTCGACGGTGGTTGGCAAGCTTCTGGAAGCAAACAATCCCAATCTCGGCTTCGATGCCCAGACCGAGCGCTATGTCGACATGCTCGAGGCCGGCATCATCGACCCGGCCAAGGTGGTCCGGGCAGCATTGCAGGATGCAGGCTCCGTTGCGGCCCTGATGATCACCACCGAAGCGATTATCGTGTCGACCGAATCGGACGCTGCCGGCGCCATGCCAAATGGAGGAATGGGGTATTGATGGGGCATTCCGCCCCGCGATTACTCATCGTCATTCGAAGTTGAAATATAACTCAGATAATAAACTCAAATATTCGGATTAATTCTCTAAATTCGGGCTTCGAAAATGGAGGGGCGGTTTTTTTCAGGAGAGTAAAATGACAAATGTCGAATTGATGAAAGTCGAAGTACAGGGGAGCGGTCGCCTTCTGTTCAGCGTTCGAGTGCCTACCGCCGCGGGCAAGATGGAATTTCCGATCGCGATCGACGATCAGGGATCACAGGCCTTGAATGAGATTGCAGTCCTGCGCTCCACCATCGTCTTTGCCGAGGAATTGGAAGCCTCGGTTCGGCGTCGTCTCGGAGCGACGACTCACAAGCTCTGAACTCGAGGGGCCGCGACCTCCACCCGGATTTTCAGCCAGTGGCAGTTGGACTCTCGGCGAGATTTAGGGCTTTCCAATTTCGAACGGTCCGGCTGGTGAACGAGCCGGCAGCAGGGCGGGAATGTGGGATGCGTAGCCCGCGTCTCGCCGTTCCCGGCCTTTCGCCGCATGCTTGCACCGCTCGGATGACCAGCGCGACCGCCGGACCGAGCAAGGCCAGCAGGAAGCCCAACACGATGCCGGTCGAGGTCACCATCGGCTGACGGAACGGGGCAATTTCAGTCTCGAACGTCTTTTCTTCGCTCATCGGAACGCCTTTGCCTTTGGCATGGTCGAAGCCCTATTTCGGCTGCTGCTGCGTCCTGCAATGGATGCCGCCACCCGCTGCTGCATGCCGGCGATGCCGGGCAGTCAGATGATCTTTTCCAGCCCCAGGAGACGGAAGAGTTCCTTCTCGCAGGCCGCCTTGCTCACGCCGGGATTGCGGCTCGGATTGAGCACGCAGCTCTGCGTAATGATGGCTGTTCCTTCGCCTTCCACCTCGATGCCGCCGCCTTCCATCCCGAGGTCGGCCTCGATGAACCGCGCATCGAACTTGCCCGCCACGAAGGCGGCAAGTTGGCGTCTCTGGCATGGCTTTGCTTGTCGCCCCAGCCATTGAAGTTGAAGTCGACACCGCCTCGTTCGGCGGAGGCGTTCTTGACGAAGACGGGACCGGTATCGCGCATCCACAGATCGTCGATCGGTTGGACGAGCAGATTGACCGCCGGGCCGCACAGGCGCGCTGCGAGGTCATGCTCCTCCTCCCGCACGAGCATGTTCACCGTTTCATGCGCGGCAATGGCCTTGGCGATCTCCGCCAGGTTTTCCCGGGCGACGGAGCGCAACCTTTTGCCCCAGATCTTCGTGCTCGGGCCGAAGGCCATCCAGGTGGCGGCATGAGGCTCACCTTCCTCGGGCATGCGCCACAAGTTGCCGTTCCCCTGGGCAAGCGCCGGCACTTTATCGAGGCTCGCTCCAAGCACGCTACCGGCCGCCAGGACGCCTCGTGCCAGAATGGCTCTACGTGTCGGCATGTTACCCCAGGCGCAGCGAGTTCCGCACCCTTGCCCAAGGATTGGAGCATTTCATAGGGACTGCAATGAAGGGGGAGGGCGAGCGGGGAACCGCTGTCAGCCGGGCAGTTTGACCATGACGGTCCCATCGGCAATCCGCGCCGCGTAGACATTCAGATTCTTACAGGCTGGCAGTCTCTTCGCCTCGCCGGTGCGATAGTCGAAAATACCGGAATGCTTGGGGCATTCGATCTCGTAATCCATGACCAGGCCGTCGGCGAGATGAATGGCCTCGTGGGTGCACAGGCCGTCCGTACAGAAGACTTCGTCGGCAGGCGAACGGTAGAGCGCATAGGTCCGGCCGGCATGATCGAAGCGGCGCGCGCCTTCCTGTTCGATATCGTCGAGATGACAGGCGGAAATCCAGTTCATTTCAGTGATCCCCTCGCTTGATCTGGCTATTGGGCGGTGTTTTCGGCGTTGGCCCGCGCCCTGCGTTTCTCGTAGCGAGCCTGCATGCGGGCATCGCCGTCGGCGGTGCCGTCGTGCCAGGTGCCGAACCATTTGTCGAAAGGCACGAGGCCGTCGCCATAGTTCACCTCGAAGAATTTGTGATGCAGGTAATGGGTATAGGCATGGCTATCGATCGCAGCCTCCTCGCCCAGCTCGATCTTGTCGAAGCCGAGATGGCCGACCACGGCGCCGAAGCCGGCATAATGCAGCTGGTAGATCGCCAAGATCGGATTCGAGGGGATGATCAGATGGACCAGGGCCGAGGAGAAATAGAGCAACTGCTCCACCGGGTGCATCGAAAGCGAGGACCAGGGCGAGGGATTGACCGAGTTGTGATGCACGGAATGGATTAAGCGGTAGAGCGGGCCCCAATGGATCAGCCGGTGGATCGCAAAGAAATGCGCCTCGTGAAAGAGCGGCACGATCAGTGCCAGGCAGAACAGGTACCAGGGATGCTCGGCAAGGCTTACCCAGGGTCCCCAGCCATTGGCGGAGACATGGAGAAGGCCGACCTCGATCGCCGTCCAGATCGGAACGCCCGAGGCGAAGGTACGGATGATGCCGTCGAGGTTCTGGCTGTTGAACAGGAAAGCCGGATTGCTGGCGTCGCCCGGGAATTTGCCGTTGTATTTGAAGCGATTGCCCTGCCGGCGCAGGATATAGAGACGCAGCTCGAAGGCGCCGTAGAACAAGAAGACCGCCAGGCAGTTGATGGCGAAGAGCTGCAGTACCCAGCCCCAGTGCAGCGTTTTCAAAGCCTCCGTCTCAGGCACGGCAAAATACCCGTAGGCCGCGGCCGAAGCGGCGAACAGCAGGTTCCACGGCAGGAAATAATGGGGAAGCCATTTGAGGAAGGCGAATGGCTGGGGTGGCAGCACGAAGACCGGTGCGATCTCGATGCGGTTGGCGGGAGCCCAGTCACCGCGCTTGTTGCGCTTGCCGAAGGTCAAATCATCCATGGAGGTGCTCCGTCAGATTGATCGTGCAAGCGCGTGGAAGCGCTCGTAAGTGGCATCGTCCATGTCCACCTGGTGCTTGCGCTCGGGATAGGTGCCGTCGGCGACGTCGGTGGCGAAGGCGCTGAAGGCTTCGACGCGTTTGTGCTGCAGCTCCGACATCAGCGCCCTGAAATCCGCATAGCGCTTGGCATGGCGGGGATAATGGCCGGCGTGCGTACCGAGCACGTCGCTGGAGAAGAGGTATTGGGTATCGCAGGCAGAGCCGCAGCCCATCCCCATGGTAATCATCGGCGTATTGCGGGTGATGTATTCGGCCAGCCGCACCGGCACCACTTCGACCTCGATCGCGGCTGCACCAGCGTTTTCGAGATCCTTGACCGCCCGGAAGACGCGCACCGCTTCCTCCGGTGTTTTGCCGACGGCGCGAAAGCCCGTCCAGGTCCCACGGTTGGGCACGAGACCAACATGGCCGGTGACCGGAATGCCCTCCCGGGCCATGGCCTCGATGAAAAGCGGCGAATGGGAACAATAGATCGCATCCGCCCCACGTCTCAGCATCTGGAAACCAAGACGGATGGCTTCTTCGGGGGAGGCGACGGTGCCGTGCGGCATGCCGACCGAAAGAAAAGCCGCAGGTGCGGCCTGGCGGATGCCTTCAAGATGATGATCGGGCTCGCAGGAGAGGACGACGATGCCGCATTCCACCGCTGCAGCGGCTTCCTCCGCATTGTCGACATGCAGCTGCAGCCATTTTCTCTGACCCTTCCGGCTCTGCAGGTCATAGACCGTAATGCGTTTTCCCATGGCGTTCTTCCCGAAACTGGCGGGAGAACCATAGGCGGGGGCGGCAGGCCACGCCGCTGCTTTCCTGATCAAATCAGATCAAGAACCTCAAGCGTCACAGATTTTCGGAAGTGATCGTCACGAAGCGGATGGGGTCGTTTGCAAGGGGCGCGCCGACCAGGCCCAGGCGCGCCAGCATCAGGTCGAGCGCGCGCCGCGCCTGGGCCTCGGGTGCCTGATCGATCACCATCGACATGACCCCTTCTCGCAGCGCAACGGCGCTGCGCTCAGTAAGTTCGTGGCCGATGAAGAAAATCTCGCCGCCGCGCGGATGGCCGCGCAAAGCCGACGACAGCGAGGCGTTGGCGCCGCCTGCGTTGTAGAGACCGACCATATCGGGCCAGGCCCGCAAGGCCTCGACGAGCCTATTCGCACTGTGGTCGGCGTCATCCAGGCCGAACAGGACGGCAACGAAGAACAGGCCGTCGCGAGGCCGCTCCTGAAGATAATCGGAGAACCCCCGGATACGTTCGCGGTGCACCTGATAGGCTTGGCTGTGGCAGAGGGCGATGACCGAGCCCCGGCTCGGCTGCATCCGGGACAGGAAATGCGCGGCCGTACGACCAGCGGCGTAGTTGTCGATGCCGACATAGATAGCGTCGGTCCCCTCCGAACGCGTCACGATCTGGATGACCGGGATGCCTTCGGCTCTGACCTTCGCCAGGGCGGCTCGGATCAGTGGATGGTTGGGTACGGCGAGGATGAGGCCTGCCCGCCTCGCTTCGGGCTCTGCGATGCGCTTGGCGATCGCGGCAGCATCATGCTCGTCCATGAAGGTGCGATGCACGGCGAGCGATGCATCCAGGCCGGCGGCAATGCGTCCGAAGGCCTGTGACAGGCGCGAAAAGAAGGTGGTTTCAGGCCGCACGAGGATCACGTCGATCCGCAAAATACCGCGGTGCAGCTCCGGCAGCCGGCGCGGATAGTCGAGCGCCCGCGCGGCTGCGATGACCTTTTCGGTCAAGCGTGGCCGCACACCACCGCGGCCGTTCAGCACACGTTCGACCGTCGCCGTACCAACGCCCGCGAGGCGTGCGATCGCGTGGAAAGTCGGCTTGGGAATGGACCATCAACCTCGCTGGCGGGATCGCCAATACGCCATACCGCAAATCCTGAATGTCACCAAACGGGAGGCTGGGGCGGAGGATGAGGGGCAGTGAAGCGCGGCCTGTCCCATTCGGAACCGCCTGATTTCGAGGGAGAATGCGCACTTCCCGGATCGTGATTGTTCCAGCCAGGTGATCGGCACGGCCGCAAGTCCTCGGCTATGCGGCGGGCATCGCACCCAGCGAACCCGGATGGCTGGGGCGCGCCACGCCCTGCTCTCACCCCTCTGGCGTCTCTGCCACGATCGGGGTGATCCGCAGCGAGGCAATGCGGTTCTTCTGCTTCCTCAACACCTGGAAGCGATAGCCGTGGAAGGTGAAGGTCTGGCCGGCCTCGGGGATGGTACGGGCTTCGTGGATGACCAGGCCGGCGATGGTGGTGGCCTCCTCGTCCGGCAGGTTCCAGTCCATGGCGCGGTTGAGGTCGCGGATCGGCACTGAGCCGTCGACATTGACGGCACCGTCGGCCTGCGGGCGCACGCCCGTTACCACCAGGTCGTGCTCGTCGGAGATGTCGCCGACGATCTCCTCGATGATGTCCTCCAGCGTGACGATGCCGAGCACCGAGCCATATTCGTCGACCACGAAGGCGAAATGCTGCTTGCGGCGGCGGAAGGAGCGTAGCTGATCGACCAGCGAGGTGGTGTCGGGCACGAACCAGGCCGGCAGGGCGATCTCCTCGATGTCGAGCTTGAGGGGATCGTTGCCGGCGGCATCGAGGGCCCGCAACAGGTCCTTGGCATGCAGCACGCCGATGATGTTCTCGGGGCTGTCCTTCCATACCGGGATACGGGTATAGGGGGCGGCCAGCACGCTCTGCACGATCTGGGCAGGCCCCTCGTCGAGGTCGACCGAGAACATCTTGGTGCGGTGGACCATGACGTCGTCGACGGTGAGTTCCTGCAGGTCGAGCAGGCCGCCGAACATGTCGCGATCGGTCTTCTCCACCGAGCCTTCCTTATGCAGGAGATCGACGGTGCCGCGCAATTCGTCGGTGGCCGAGAGCAAGGAAGGATGCCTGCCGACTTCGAGCCCGAAGAGGCGCAGGATGGCACGCACCAGCCAGCCGAGCAGGCCGGTGACGGGAGAGAACACCACGACTACCAGCCTGACAGGCCAGGCCACGGCCAGGGAGAACCGCTCGGGGTAGTTGATCGCCAGCGTCTTGGGCAGGATCTCGACGAAGACGATGGTCAGCACCGAGATGACGATGGTGGCGTAGAAGATGCCGACATCGCCGAAGATGTCGAGCAGGATGCCCGTCGTCAGAGCCGCCGCGGCGGTGTTGACGATACTGGTGCCGACCAGGAGCGAGCCGATCATCGCCTCGCGGATGTCGAGCAGCTTGTTGACGATCTTGGCGCGCTGGCTGCCGTTCTTCTCCAGCGAGTGCAGCCGCGCCCGTGAGGCGGCGGTGAGGGCGGTTTCCGAGCCCGCGAAGAAGAAGCCCGCCAGCAGGAGCAGGAAGACGATGAAGAGCGAGTACCAGGCCTCGGGATGCATGGTCAGCGCCTATGGGATCGAGGAGGGAGCGCTGCGAGAGGCCTGCTCTTCGTCATCCCGTGCTGCGCCGCGTCCGGGATGACCCGGCGGCAGTGGCTTTGTATGGAGCCTCTAAACATCGGCGAGCTTCTCTGCCAGGAAGCCCGTCACGGCACTGGGATCGACATCATTGGCGATGAAGCTCTCGCCGATGCCGCGGGTGAGAATGAAGGTGAGCTTGCCGCGCTTGACCTTCTTGTCCTGCAGGATGGCGTTCATCAGATCATCAGCCGTGCCGACCCCGCCCCGCACCTGGTCGATGCGGGTGGGCAGGCCCGCGACGGAGAGATGAGCCGCGACGCGCGATGGTGTTTCCTGCGAGCAGAGGCCAAGCCGCGCCGAGAATTCATGCGCCAGCACCATGCCGATCGAGACGCCCTCACCATGCACGAGGCGGGCGGAATCATACCCTGTGACCGCTTCCAGGGCGTGGCCGAAAGTGTGGCCGAGATTGAGCAGGGCCCGCTCGCCAGTCTCGGTCTCGTCGCGGGCGACGATGCCTGCCTTGGCGCGGCAGGAGGTGGCGATGGCCTTCTCGCGCGCCGGCCCGCCGGCCATCACCTCCTGCCAATGCTCCTCGAGCCAATGGAAGAAGGGGGCGTCGTTGATCAGGCCATATTTGGCGACTTCGGCATAGCCGGCGCGGAACTCGCGCTTGGACAGGGTGTCGAGCACTTGCGTGTCTGCCAGCACCAGGCTGGGCTGGTGGAAGGCGCCGACCAGGTTCTTGCCGTGGCGGGAATTGATGCCGGTCTTGCCGCCCACCGAGGAATCGACCTGCGCCAGCAGGCTGGTGGGGATCTGCACGAAGCGCATGCCGCGCCGGACTGCCGCCGCCGCAAAGCCGGCCAGATCCCCGACCACGCCGCCGCCGAAGGCGACGACGAGATCGCCGCGCTCGACCCGGGTGGCGATCAGGCCCTCGCAGACCTCGGCGAAGGTGGCGAAGCTCTTGGACGCCTCGCCGGGTGTGACCGTGATGGTCTGGTGCGCGATCCCGGTGGCATCGAGGCTGTCAGCCAATGTCTTCAGGTGCAGGGCCGCGACATTGGCATCGGTGACGATGGCGAGGCGCGCCTTGGGTGCGAGGGCGGCGATACGTCGGCCGGCCTCGGCGAGCAGGCCCGGGCCGATGGCGATCTCATAGGAGCGCGCGCCCAGCGCGACGGGAACTACGATGGGCTGGCTCATGCGGATCTATCCGATCTTTCGGTCGACAAATGGTGTTCGAGGGCGGTAACGACATCTTCCAGCACCGCCTCCTGGGCAACGTCGCGCGAGAGCACGGTGATATCGGCCCCGGCATAGACGGGGTAGCGCGCTTCGATCAGCTTCCTCAGCGTGCCTTCCGGATCGGGCGTCTGCAGGAGCGGGCGGGTCGGCTTGCGACGGACGCGCCGCATCAAAACATCGAGTTCCGCCTTCAGCCAGATCGAAACACCGCAATTGGCAATGAGGGCGCGGGTTTCCTCATTCATATAGGCGCCGCCGCCGGTCGCCAGCACAATCGGCGTTTCGCAGGCCAGCAGCCGGGCAATGACCCGCCGCTCCTTGTCACGGAAGAAGGTCTCGCCATCCGCAGCGAAGATCTCCGAAATGGTCTTCTGGGCGGCTTCTTCGATCTCGGTGTCGGCGTCGCGGAATTCAAGGCCGAGCCGCCCCGCCAGGCGCCGGCCGACAGCGCTCTTGCCTGCTCCCATCATACCCACCAGCACGACCGACCGCCCCGCGAGGGCCTCCGCCACTTTCCTCTCGCGTTCGGCCGGGACAGGAGGTGTCGCAAAGCCGCTCATATCGTCCTGCATCAACAAGTTCATCGTTCTAATGAACCGGAGAGGGGCCTCGATGCAAGAGCCTCACGGGCGCGCGGACGGCACAACGCGATGGCGCTGCCCTGAATCGCGCATTATCCTGGCACCGTTGCGTCCAGGATCCTCATGCCCAGCCTCTTCCGCTTCCTTCTCATTCTCTTGTTGCTGGGGTTGACCGGTTTCGGCCTCGTCTATGTGCTGGGCACCTATGTGAAGCCGGCGACACGGCCGATGAGCCAGGATGTGCCGCTCAAGAACCTGGAGCCTCCAAAGGAGCCGGCCAAGCCCTAGCATGGGCAGCAAGCCGTAGGCATAGGCAGGCGGAAGGCAGTCCCGCACAAAGGCGGCGCTCGTGATCGGCGGCCAGGCTTTCCCGTTCAGGCTTCGTGTTCGGACAACTGCATTTTTGCCCAAGACGTGCGGGATGATGGCGCCACCCAATGGGGACGGTGCCCATGATCGTCAAACTGGTCCTGCACAATCTGGTGTTCGTCGGCATCATGGCCCTGGTGCTGTTCCTCTCGGCCGGCACGCTGCACTGGGCTTCGGCCTGGTTTTACCTGGTCGTTTCCCTCATTGTCGGCCTCGCCTCCGGCCTGTGGCTTGCCAGGACCGATCCCGGTCTGCTGGCCGAACGTATGCGGCTGAAAGCGCCCGAGCAGCCCAGCGCGGACAAATGGTTCATGCGGGTTTTCCTCGTGGTGCCATGACCTGGTTCGTGGTCATCGGGCTCGACCGGCGCCTGCAGGCCTCCACCATGCCCGTCCTGCTCCAGGGCATCGGGCTGGTGCTCTATCTGGCCTCGACGCTCTTCATCATGTGGGTGTTTCGCGAAAATTCCTTCGCCGCACCAGTGGTCAAGGTACAGGCCGAGCGTCACCATTACGTGATCTCGACGGGCCCCTACGCCGTCATCCGCCATCCCATGTATGCCGGCGTCATGCTCTATTTCATCGGCACGCCGCTGCTGATCGGCTCCTGGTGGGGCCTTGCCATGATGCCGGTTTTCTTCCTGGCGTTCGCGATCCGCTCCCGCATCGAGGAGCACACGCTGATGGGCGGCCTGCCAGGCTATGCCGACTACGCCGAGCGCGTGCGCTATCGCATGCTGCCCGGGATCTGGTGAGGCGAGGAGGGATTCGGAAACGATTGTTTCCTATGCTGCCGCTCCGAGCATAGCCGCCTCGGCGTAGGATGCCCTTCATGATCTCGCGTCATGATCCGGTACCAAATCAGCGACAAACCCTGTATGGCCGGTCTGATGTCTCGCCCGACCTTGCTTCCCGCGCGCCTGTCGTCCCGCCTGCCGCATCTGGTCCTGCCACCGCGGGCCGACTGGATCTTTGCATTCCGTACCACCGCCATCGGGCTCCTCGCCCTGGCGATCGCCTATGCGCTCGGGCTGGAGCAACCGCAATGGGCGATGATGACGGTCTATATCGTCAGCCAGCCCGTCGCGGGCATGGTGCTCGCCAAGGGCCTGTTCCGGCTGGCCGGCACGCTGATCGGCGCGCTCGCCTCGGTGGCGATGGTCAAGCTCACCGGCAGCGAGCATCTGCTTTTCCTGGCCATGCTGGCGGTGTGGATCGGCCTGTGCACCTTCGTAGCCTCCATGCTGCGCAATCCCGAATCCTACGGGGCGGTGTTGGCCGGCTACACCGCCGCCATCATCGGACTGCCGGCTTTCGACAATCCCCATCTCGTTGGTGAACTGGCCGCAGCCCGCTGCATCGAGATCATGCTCGGCATCGTTTGCGCGGGGCTGGCGAGCCGCCTGCTGCTGCCCCAGCTTGCCCGCGACCTGCTGGTCGAACGGGCGGGAGCAAGCCTGAGGGAGATCGCGCTCTATGGTGCGGGCGCCATCGGCGGCACGGCCAAGGCTGAACTCGACGCCCGCTACCAGCGTCTGATCGTCGATATCGAGGCGCTGGCCGGCATGCGTGCCTATGCGCGCCTGGAGGCACCGAGCCTGGTGACGCATGGCCGCATGGCGCGGCACACGATCGGCCACATGCTCTCGGCCATTTCGGCCGTGCACACGCTGCTTGCCCACGCCAGCGCCCCGGATTCGAGCTGGCGCCCGCTGCTCAACCGCATCAGGACCATGCTGGACGGCATCGCCCAGGGCGACTGGCTCACCCAGGACGTCCGCCCCTGGCGGCGGCAGATCGAGGAATTCTGCCGGGAGGCCGAGGCGATGCGCGGCGCGCAGCTGCAGCCGCATGAAGACCGTGCGGCGGCAGCGGCACGCATCACCCTGCTGATCGAGTTCCTTACGGCTATCCGCATGGTGCTGGAGGGGCTGGCCGCCCTGCGGTTGCGCGCGCCCGATCCGCCCGGTCAGTGGAAGCTGCCGGCCCTCACCATCGATCGCGACACCGAGGTGGCGGTCGTCAATGCCGTCAGGGCGGCGATTGCCACCACTATCGTCACAGCCTATTGGATCGCCACGCGCTGGGCCGATCTTGCCGGCGCAGCTGTGATGGTGGCGGTGATGTCGAGCCTGTTCGCCACCATGCCCAATCCGCTGCGCTCGGCCTGGGACTTCCTCAAGGGTACTGCCTATTCGGTGCCGGCCGCCTTCCTGGTCGGTCAGCTCATGCTGCCGCATCTGCCGGGGCTCCCCTGGCTGCTGACGCTGATCGGTCTGGTGCTGCTGCCGGCGGCGCTGGGCATGGCCAATCCGCGCTTCACGCCGATCGCCACCGCCTTCGCCATCAATTTCCTGCTCTTTCTCAATCCGCGCCAGCCGATGGTGGCCGAGCCCTGGCTTTTCCTGAATGCGGCGGTCGCGGTGCTCGGCGGCGGGCTGCTCAGCCTTGCCGTGTTCGCGGTGGTGCTGCCCCGCCGGCCGCAAAGCGTGGTCGAGCGGGTGGTGGAGGCCTTCCGGGCCGATCTCACCCGGCTTTGCCTGCATGAGCGCCTGCCCAAGCCCTCGGCTTTCGAGAGTCTGGCCTATGACCGCATCAACCAGCTGATGGCGCCGCTGGAGCGGGTGGGCAGCAAGGGCCAATATGTGCTGGACGGGAGCCTGGCCGCCGTGACCATGGGGCTGGAAATCCTGCGTCTGCGCCGCTTTCTGCGCGAGGGCCAGATCGAGCCCGACCATGCCGCCGCCGTCTCGGAGATGCTGGTGCGGCTCGCCCGCCTCCTGGCCATCCGCATCCCGCATGCCAAGCTGCTGCGCGACATGATCGGGGCACTGAGGGAACTTGCCGCCGTCATCGTCAAGGAAACCAGCCCGAATGCCCACCTGCAGGCCGCGGCCTCGCTTCGGGTGATCGCCTTGGCTCTCGAAGACCACCCGCTCTATTTCTGAATGGCGCAAAGCAGCGTCATCCTGCTGTCATCGGCGGCTGCCATGCGGGCGCGGCCCCATGCACAGGAGTGCTCCATGCGCACGATTCTCGCTGCCGCCGCCATGTTGGCGCTGGCCGCTTTCGCTCCCGCGAATGCCGAAGATGCCAGGCCCTTCACCGATGCCAAGACCATCGATCTCGTCACCATCCTGCCGCCGCCGCCGGCCAAGGATTCGGCGAAGACCAAGGCCGAGCTCGCCGAGATCCTCACTCTCCAGGTCGAGCGTACGCCGGAGATGGTCGCCCATGCCAAGGCCGATGACGAGGAGACCGTCTGGCGCTTTGCCGGCGAGCTGTTCGGGCCTAAATTCGACAAGGCCAAGCTGCCGAAATTCACCGCTTTCTTCGATCGCGTGGTCGAAACCGAAGCCGCCGTCGTCGATCCGGCCAAGAAGATCCTCAACCGGCCGCGCCCGCATATGGTGAGCGACATCGTAAAGCCGGTGGTGAAGATGTCGAGTTCGGGCGCCTATCCCTCGGGCCACACCACCCTCGGCACGCTGATGGGCATCGTCCTCGCCGACATGGTTCCCGAGAAGCGTGCCGAGATCATGGCGCGGGCCTGGGACTACGGCCATAGCCGCCTGGTCGCCGGCATCCATTACCCCTCTGACATCGAGATGGGGCGCATATCCGGCTCGGTGATCGCCGTCACCATCATGCGCCAGGACGATTTCAAGGCCGAGTTCGCGCCGGCCAAGGCGGAACTGCGCGCGGCACTAGGCTATTGAGCTGCCGATAGCCGGCGCGGTTTTCCGGCTGTTAACCTCGGCGGGCTTAGGCTGACGCCATGCCCAAGCCCGCCAGCGATAGCCGCCTGATCAATGCCTTCCTCGACATGGTGTCCGCCGAGCGTGGCGGCGCCGACAATACGCTGCAGGCCTATCGGCGCGATCTCACCGACTACAGCGATTTCCTGCGGGGCCGGGGCGGGGCGATCGCCACCGCCGGCGCCGACGAGGCGCGGGCGCATCTTGCCGCCCTGACGGACCTCGGCTTCAAGGCGACAACCCTGGCCCGTCATTTGTCGGCGATCCGGCAATTGCACAAATTCCTCTATGCCGAAGGTTTTCGTACCGACGATCCGACCGGTGTGCTCGACGGCCCCAAGCGGGGGCGTAGCCTGCCCAAGGTGCTGGATGAGGCGGAGGTCGATCGCCTGCTGGCGGCGGCGGCCGAGGGGATCGAGGATGCCGCCCGTCCTTTGTCGGAGCGTCTGCGGGCAGCGCGGATGAGCGCCTTGCTCGAGACGCTCTATGCTTCCGGGCTGCGCGTCTCGGAACTGGTCAGCCTCAAGCGTACCGCGGCCCGGCCCGGGCTCGACATGCTGAGCGTGGTGGGCAAGGGCTCCAAGGAGAGGCTGGTACCGCTCACCGAGGCTGCCCGGCGGGCCATGCGGGCCTATCTTGCCCTGCTCGCGGAGGCGGGCAGGGACGGCGCCTCTCCTTGGCTGTTCCCGTCTTTCGGCGAGAGCGGCCATCTCACGCGCCAGCATTTCGCGCGGGAATTGAAGCTGCTGGCGGCGAGCGCTGGCATTCGCGCCGACCGCATCAGCCCGCATGTATTGCGCCATGCCTTTGCCAGCCATCTCCTGCAGAACGGCGCCGATCTTCGCTCCGTACAGATGATGCTCGGCCATGCCGATATCGCCACCACGCAGATCTACACCCATGTCCTCGACGAGCGTGTGAAGTCGATGGTGCGCGACCTGCATCCGCTGGCGGATTGAGATTGCCGCGGCGGACCGCTTCGTCTGCAAGGCCTTGCGGTTCGGGCGCTACGTGAACCGGTGATGGCGTTATCCGGCTCCTCCGCTGTGCTCTTGCGAAGGCAATCGTCTTCGGACGGGCAGAGGAGTTGGCCGATTTCCGAACGCGATTTCCGCGGTTCATTCGTTCTATTCCTCACGGGTGATCAGGGCCTGTTTCGGTCGACGCGCGGCCTAAGGCCTTGAATTGAAAACGGAAACAGAAAGACCCATTTCTTCAATATACTTGATTAATTGGCGAAGTTTGTCGGAAGGCCGCGGGATTGAAGAGGTATCCACCGGCGGTGACTTGAGCAATTGCAGGGCGGAGTGTGCATATATTCGGATTATCGCAAATTTCCCTAAAGGTTTATTTGATTAACGCGATGTTTTTTTCTATATATTGTACATATTAGTAACATTTTTGCATTGCGTAGAGATTTTTTGTAAAAATCATATATTAATTTTTATGAATCTGACCTAAAAAATAGCGAAGTCAAAATATAACTCTGAAGATTACAATTTTATATTTTAATTATTGATTTTTACAAAGAAATATACTTAAGTTAAGTCATAACATTATGAAGTCATATATATTTATTTATATTGTACGTAATATTGTGTCTTATTTAGATTTGCATTTAATACGGAGCCGTTCGATAATGTAATTATATTCTACTTTATTTTTCACATTAACGAGAAATATAAACTTGACACCTGTAATGAATTTCAAATAAAACATTATAAATTCTGACGAGTGCCAGTTTGATGATCATCGAGCGTTTGTCCATTTCCGAAGTGGTGCGGGTCCGCCCGAGGCGCTTCGGCGATGCGCGTGGGTATTTCTCGGAAGTCTTCAATGCGCGCGCGTTTCGTCAGCAGGTGGCTGATGTCGAGTTCGTTCAGGACAATGAGGCTCTATCCGGGGCAGTCGGTACGCTGAGGGGCTTGCATTTCCAGCGCTCCCCGATGGCGCAGGGCAAGTTGATCCGGGTCATTCGGGGCGCGATACTCGATGTTGCTGTCGATATTCGCAAGGGCTCGCCTAGCTATGGCAAGCATGTTTCGGCTCGTCTCGATGGCACTGACGGTGACCAGCTCTGGGTGCCCGTCGGTTTCGCGCATGGCTATTGCACGCTGGAGCCGGATACGCTGGTTGCCTACAAGGTGACCAATTACTACAGCCCCGCCGACGACGGCGGCATTTTGTGGAGCGATCCGGCCATTGCCATCGATTGGCCTGTGCCGGCGCAGGGGCCGGTCCTTTCGGCAAAGGACCTCGAACTGCCGGCCCTGAAGGATTTGCCGGATTGCTTTTTCTACGATCATGAACGGGAAGGCGTCGCATGATGCGTGTTCTGGTGACAGGCGGTGCAGGCTTCATTGGTTCGGCTGTGGTGCGTCTGCTGGCGGGCGAGGGGGATGTCGAGGTGCTCAACTTCGACAAGCTCACTTATGCGGGCAATCCCCATTCGCTGCGTTCGATAGCCGGCTCACGAAACTATCGCTTCATGCGCGGCGATATCACCGACAGGCTGAAGCTGGACGCGGTCATGGCGTCTTTCCGCCCGAACGCTGTGATGCATCTGGCCGCCGAAAGTCATGTCGACCGCTCGATCGCCGGAGCCGACGACTTCATCCAGACCAATATCGTGGGAACTTATACCCTGCTGGAAGCGGCCCGTGCCTATTGGCGCACGCTTTCGGGTCGGGACCGCGACGCGTTCCGCTTCCTGCATGTCTCCACCGATGAGGTCTATGGCTCGCTCGGCAGCGACGGCCTATTTACCGAGACCACGCGCTATGATCCGAGCTCGCCCTATTCGGCCAGCAAGGCGGCGTCCGATCACCTCGCACGGGCCTGGATGCGCACCTATGGCTTGCCGGTCCTGATCTCCAATTGCTCGAACAATTACGGGCCGTACCACTTTCCCGAAAAGCTCATCCCGCTCGTCATTCTCAACGCGCTGGAGGGCCGCACTTTGCCGGTCTATGGCGATGGCAGCAATGTGCGTGACTGGCTTTTCGTGGAGGATCACGCCCGTGCCCTGTGGACGATCGTGCGGACGGGCCGGCCCGGGGAGACCTATAATGTCGGCGGGCGTAGCGAGCGTAGCAATCTGAGTGTCGTCGAAACCATCTGCGATGTCCTGGATGGCCTTGTCGGCGGCTCGCGTCCGCGACGGGATTTGATCGCCTTCGTGCCCGACCGTCCGGGCCATGACCAGCGCTACGCCATCGATGCCGACAAGCTCGAGACGGATCTGGGCTGGCGAGCCGTCGAGACCTTCGAATCCGGCATTCGGCATACGGTGCAATGGTATCTCGATAATGATTGGTGGTGGCGCCCGATCCGCTCGGGGGTTTATGCCGGCGAACGGCTGGGGCTCGTCAGCGCCTGAGCCTGCTGGCAGTCGGATCCAAGCAGGATTTCTCGATGAGGCCTGCGGATGAGCCTCATCGAGAAACCCTGCAAATGTTCAATATCCTGCGGCTTCCTCTCGATTGTGCCATGGCCCGGTCAAGAGGAAGCGGCTTAGGAGGTTTCGCGATGCGTATTGTGGTGACGGGCAGGGAGGGGCAGCTCGCTCACTCCCTGCGGGCCGTCGGCGCGTCTTCGGGCGTGGATATCGTCTGTCTCGGCCGTCCCCAACTTGATCTGAGCGAGGCGGCGACGGTTTCGGCCGCGCTGCTTGGCACGGGCGCGGACGTGATCATCAACGCCGCCGCCTATACGGCAGTCGACCGGGCCGAGAGCGAGCCGGAGAAGGCGCATGCGGTCAATGCCGCCGGTGCGGGGCTTGTGGCGCAGGCCGCGCAGCGGCTCGGCGTGCCGATTGTGCATATCTCGACCGATTATGTCTTCGATGGCGGTTGGCAGCATCCCTATCGCGAGGAGGATCGGGTTTGTCCGCTCGGCGCCTATGGCGCGTCCAAGCATGACGGTGAGCTGCGTGTTGCCGCCGCCAATCCGCGCCATGTCATCTGCCGCACCTCATGGGTCTATTCGCCCTATGGGCAGAATTTCGTGAAGACCATGTTGCGGCTCGCCGGCGAGCGCGACGAGGTCGGCGTCGTGGCCGACCAACTCGGCAGCCCGACTTATGCCCTTGATCTCGCCGAGACCTTGCTGCGGATCGCCCGGCGGGTCTTGGACGAGAAGGTCGTGGACGAGAAGGCGGCTGACACCCCCTTGTTCGGCGTGTTCCATGTCGCTGGCGGCGGACAGGCAAGTTGGGCCGACCTCGCCGAGGCGGTGTTTGCGGCATCGGCATCCTCCGGCGGCCCCTCGGCCCGCGTCCGGCGGATCGACACCAAGGATTACCCCACGCCGGCCCGCCGCCCCGCCGATTCCAGGCTGGATACGGGCAAGCTGCAGGAGCGCTACGGCATTGTCCTGCCCGACTGGCGCGCCTCGGTCGGCGACTGCGTATCCCGCCTGCTGGGCGCGCGCGCCGGCACCGGCTCATCCTCTTCTGCTTCGCCCTGATGCCAGGGCGTGTTTATCGCAATCGGCCGTCCGTGAGGCCTTGATCAAGGAATTTGTTGAGCATGCGTGGTATCATTCTGGCCGGCGGCAGCGGCACCCGGCTCTATCCGATGACCAGCATCACGTCCAAGCAATTGCTGCCGATCTACGACAAGCCGATGATCTATTACCCGCTCAGCACCTTCATGCAGGCGGGTATTCGTGAAATCCTGCTGATCTCCACGCCGCATGATCTGCCGCTGTTCCGCAAAATGCTCGGCGATGGCACGCAGTGGGGCCTGAAGCTGAGCTATGCCGAACAGCCGCGTCCGGACGGCCTGGCCCAGGCCTTCGTCATCGGGGCCGACTTCGTCGACGGGCAGCCCTCGGCGCTGATCCTGGGCGACAACCTGTTCTATGGTGCCGGCCTGCCCGGCCTGATGCGCTCGGCCGTCTCCCGCCAGAAGGGCGCCACGGTGTTCGCCTATCACGTCACCGATCCCGAACGCTATGGCGTAGTCGGCTTCGACGAGAATGCGGTGGCGACCTCGATCGAGGAGAAGCCCAAGCAGCCCAGATCCAACTGGGCAGTGACGGGGCTCTATTTCTACGATGCCGAGGTGGTCGACATCGCCCGGACCATCAAGCCCTCGGCGCGCGGCGAATACGAGATCACCGACATCAACCGCATCTATATGGAGCGCGGCAACCTGCATGTGGAGCGCATGCGGCGAGGCTATGCCTGGCTCGATACCGGCACGCCCGACAGCCTGCTGCAGGCCGCCGAATTCGTGCGCGTTCTCGAGCACAGGCAAGGCGTGCGGCTGGCCTGCCCGGAGGAGATCGCCTTTTCGAGCGGCTGGATCGACGCCGATCAGATGCGCCACCTCGCCAAGAAAGTCGAGAATAGCAGCTACGGCAAATATCTGCTGCGTGTGCTCGAGGAGGAGTCGCTGCTGTGGTGAAGCCAATGCGGCCGAAAAACCCAGCTTAAAGCGTTTCGCGATTTGGCGTAATCGCCAAGAATCGCAAAGAGACTCCCGCCAATCCGTAGGATTGGCTTGGAACCAAAGAGTGAGAGCAAACAAGCGTTTCCGTCTAAGCGCACTTTGCTCCAGGAATCGGGCAAGGTCATGCTGTTCAATATCGAATCGGACGAGGGCGGTGAGATCACCGGCTATGTCGTTCCGGACGATTACGAAAAGACGCCGATCCTGCACGTCCTCGTTGCCGGGCAGGTGGTGGCGCGAATCCGCTGCAGCGAGCCGCGTCCGGCCCTGGTGACGGCGGGCCGCCACCTCAACGGCCTGTGCGGTTTCCTGCTCAACAACGCCAATGTCCCCGGCCTCGGCGCCCTGCGCTATGTCGAGGTGGTGGACGAGGAAAGCGGTATCCTGATCTATCGCCGCAATCTCGATGACGAGGGCCTGCCCAACCGGTTGTTCAGGCTGGAGACCCACCTGTTTCCGCTCTGGGGGCTCGATGCCGCGCTCAAGCAGCATTTCAACTATTTCCACCGCGGCATCGAGCGGCTGGGGGCCGAGACGGCAACCCAGATCTTCCATCTGCAGCACGCGCATTCGCTCTATGTGAGCGGGCGGCTCACCCTCAAGCAATATGACGCGCTGATCTATGAACGCTTTACCTGGGTGACCTTGCTGCACGATCCCTATTACGAATTGGCCGAGCGGCTGATGGCGCTCAAGCTGGTGCCGAAATATGGCGATGCCCTGCTGGGACAGCGTGATCTCTCCGTCTTCAAGCCCGCCATCGATTTCGTTGCCACTCTGGAGACGGACGCGGAAGGATTGGTCCGAGCCTTCGCCGAGATGCCGGGGGAGGTGATTACCATCCTATCCAATCCGCTCGCCCGCCAGCTCGCGGCCGAGAGCTTCGAGGGGCTGTTGCCGCGCGGCGCCGTGGCGACGGCGCTCGCCAATCTCGCCACTGCCGGAGTGGTCGGTATCCGCGAACGTCCCCATGCCTTCGCCGAGGATCTCGAACAGATCATGCGCATGCCGCAGGGCGCCGTGCAGATCGCTCCCCTGTTGCCACCCGTGCAGGCCCTGTCGGAACGGTTGCGCAGGCTGCCGGAGACCGAGGTGCTGCTCGAGGCCGACCTCGATATTTACGGGCAGGTCAAAGCGGCTGTCGAACAAGGCGGCTGAGCAGGGTTGATGAAATGCGTTTTGCCCATCGTCCTGTTGGCAGCGCTAATTTATGTTTGCCGAAAGCAAACTTTATGTGCTATTCCAAAAGGCGTAAACGATACCTCATCGGAAGTACGGGGTGGCCGTGGGGGACAGGCCGGAATTCCGAGGGATACAGGAGGAATGAATGGCTGTTTTTGGACCTAACGCCGGCGGTGTCAGCTATGACATTACCCGTACTGGCGGAAATGTAATAACTGGTTTTCTAGACCAGGTGGCGATTTCGGGTGGAGCGAGCGGGACGACAACGCTTACCAATGTTCCCGAAGGAAATATTGTTACGACCAATGGCGGCACCGCGAGCATTGCCAATGCTTTGCTTGGGAGTACCTACGTCATTCCGCCAGGTGTAACGGGTAATGTTAGCATTCTCGTCAGCCTGGCCACCCTGACCCCCAACACGGTCTATGTTGGCGGTACGGCCACGATCAATTCGGGCGTCAATGCTCTTAGCGGTCTTGTGGTGAATGTCGATGGTGGCAGCGCGACGATGGCCAATGGCATTGTCGCGAACGCGTTGAGCGGCACCACAGTCAACCTGACGGACGGCGGCAGCTTTACCAATGGCAGCAATCTTGCCAACGTCTTGACCGGTTCGACGATCAACTATGGCCCGGGCGGCGGTACTTTCACCGTCAACGGCGGTGGCGCGCTAATCGATCTGTCCAGCACGACCATCAACGGCTTTGCGACGAATAACGGCCTGAACCATCTGGCGTTCCAGAACACCTCGGCTGCGGCAGCCACCTATCAGATTTCCAATAGTGGAAGTGGGCAGAGCATTGTGGTTCGCGATGCCAACGGCAATATCATCGCTCAAGCCAATATCGCAGGTCAGACGCTCAACACCGGCACCTACACGCCTGGCGATCCGGGCCCGCTGACCGTCGGCACCAATGGCAGCACCCTGACCATCACCGACCAGGCCGTCGTCTGCTTCCTCGCTGGCACCCTGATCCGTACGGCCACTGGCGAAGTTGCGATCGAGAAGATCCAGGTCGGCGACGAGGTCTTCGTTTCCATCAACGGCAAGGATGAACTGCGTCCGGTGACCTGGATTGGTTCGGGCCATGTGATGAGCAATCCCAACCGCTCCCTCGACATGGGCGGATATCCGGTGCGTATTCTCAAGGATGCCATCGCCGAGGGCGTGCCCTATCAGGATCTGCTGGTCACGGCCGAGCACAGCTTCCTCTTCGAAGGCAGGCTGGTACCGGTCCGCATGCTGGTCAATGGCCGGAGCATTTTCTACGACCTCTCCCTCCAGACTTACGCCTACTACCATGTCGAGCTGGCCGAGCACGCCATCATCCACGCCAACGGCATGCTCTCGGAAAGCTATCTCGACACGGGCAATCGCAAGAACTTCGTCGACCAGCATGGCGTGGTGCCGTTCCCCGGCAAGGCCAAGGACTGGGCTGTTGATGCCGCGGCGCCGCTTTGCGTCGACCGCGCTTTCGTCGAACCGATCTTCCGCGCCATCGAGGCCCGGGCTGCCCTGCGCAACGATCCGCTGCAGTCGCAGCCGGCCGTGCTGACGCGCGAAGCCGATCTGCATCTGGTCACCGAGAGCGGCCGCATCATCCGCCAGGCTCGCGAAGCCGATGGCATGGCGCTGTTCATGATCCCCTCGAATGTGCGGTCGGTGCGCATCGTCTCGCGTGCCAGCCGTCCGGCCGACACGATCGGACCCTATGTCGATGACCGCCGTTTCCTCGGCGTGCTCGTGGGTGCCGTCACGCTGCAGGACGGCAATGTCCGCCGCGAGATCGACACCCATCTGACCTCCCGCAATCTGCGTGGCTGGTCGGTGCCGGAAGGGGCTCGCCGCTGGACGGATGGCGATGCCATGCTGCCGCTCGGCGAGCGCGCGCCCAACGCGATCGCCATGCTGGGCCTGCAGGTCCTGGCTGCGGGGCCCTATGTGGTCGACGGTGACGCCGCCGCGGATGCTGTGCTGAACGGCTGACAATATCGACGACAAGAGCAGCCAGCCCTTGAACAGGGCTGGCTGGCATGCTTTTCAGGGGCATGCGCTATGCCACGATCCTGCAACCTGGCCAGGTTTGGACGTCTCCTAATCGCCGTGTCCCTCGGCGGGTGATCGTCGACGTCTTCAAGGGAAAGGTGCTGTACCGCATGGGTTCCGAGCCGGCCGACAGCCCCCCGCATGCGCATTCCCGCAGTGAATTCCGACGCTGGATCGCCGAGAATCAGGCCGAACTGGCGGATCAGGACGTCGAGGCGGGGCAGAAGGTTTCGCCCAGCGCCGAACTTGGAAAGCGGATCCGGGCATTGCGGCAGGCGGCCGGCATGACCCAGCAGCAACTTGCCGACGCGGTCGAGGTTTCGCGCGCGGCCGTCGCCTTTTGGGAAACCGGTAGAGAAGGCAGTGTCAACAAGCATCTGGCCGGTCTGTGCCAGGCCCTGGGTGTCGGTGAAGACACCTTGCTGAACGGGCTCGCCGAGGAGCGTATCGAGACCACCCTGTCGCCGGACGAGGCCGATCTCATTGCGCTCTACCGCATGCTCAGCCCAAGCCGGAAGCTGAGTGCACAGAAATGGCTGGAACGCCAGACGAATCAGCACGAACCTGATGACAGATGAGCCATCCACGCCAGCAGGAATCTGCTTGCATCGGAATTCGTCCCTAGATCTTGATTTTTCAAATTCTATCTTGGCTGAAAGCGCCTGCCGGCCTTTCTGGACAAAGCCTCCCCTATCAGGCTGGTCATCGTCGGCTGCCGTCCAGGAAAGGGTCTGGATTAGCCGAAAGTGCAATTGTATAGTCAAAAGAGGTATTCGCGCCACGGCGTCGACGGCGCCTCGCCAGGGACGGAATGGCACTTGTCATCGGAAGGGATCGCTTGGTGTCGGTCAGTCTCGCGAAGCTGTTGCATTCGCTCCCGCCTTCCTGCCTGTCTCGCGCGGCGACATTCGAGATTTGGCCTGAGTCCGGCCCGGACGCGTTGATGTCACCGCCGCCCCCCGCCGAACCCTGCCTGTTGCGTCCCGGCCATGGAAAGTAAGCTCATGCTGGACTCCCTGCCGCAAGCCGATATGGCGGATCACAGGATGGTGGGCGATCCGGCTCTACGCCTGCGGTTCGACGAGCGAGAATACAGGCCCGTGTCGATCGAGGGCGCTATCCACACCTTTGTCGTGCCGCCGGGTTTCAAACAGGCACGGTTCGTCTCGCGATCCGGCTGTGCCGAACCCCCCGGAGATGACGAGCGTCTGCTCGGCGTGGCCATAGGGCGCCTATGCCTGCGTGGCGCGCATGGCCTCCGCGAGATCGCGCTCGATCATCCCAGGCTGGAGCAAGGGTTTTATGCCTGCGAGCGTCAAGGTGAGGTCATGTGGCGCTGGTCGAACGGGGACGCCCTGATACCAGCCGACCTGCTGGACTATGACGGCTCTCCCCCGATCCTGCTCGAGATCCACCTTCACGCAAAATTGCCAGTCTACCGGGTCGAATCGAGCGGGAACCGCAGCGTCACTAACGGATGAGTCCACAAGAGAGCGGCCGCGTAGCGGGTCATTCCTAGTTGGAATAGGTTTTGCCGGGATGCGGTGGAAGTGCAGGAATGACACATTCATTCCTGTATTGGAGATATACGGCGTTTTTCTTCCACAGTTTTTACCTCGCGATCCAATCCTTGGGACCGCTTGATGTTTGTTTTCAATCCGGTGAAGATCAGCAACTGAACGAGGAAAACAGGAAAGATTCATATCTCCTACAGTTTTTTTTCGCGCTGATGATTTCCTGTGAAACTATATCCACAAACCACATGTCGTGCTGGATCGAAATATCATTGTCATGGCGACGCCGATCGTCAACAGATAGTAATCTGTTCGACGTATCGACGAAGATGCCAATCAGGAGCCAGCAGCCCAGGGATGATTGTTTTGCCGTTTGGCCAAGTTCCGCCGTTTGGCGGGGCGTCTTTACCGCCCGAGACCCGGCTGCAGGACGAGAACTGACCTGCCTCCGCGATCGGAACTGAAAGCGTGTTACGAATACCGGTGTAGTATGGGCAAGAGCTCTCGTTTCTGGACAAAATTGGCGCCGATCATGAAGGCGCCCCATTTCGTGCCGTCAGGGCAACAAGCCAACCCGGACCTCAATCTACCCGCCGGTTTCGACTGGCAGGTCTATGTCGGCGCCCATACCGATCTGCAATCCTTCTCGCAGGCCAGGGCCGAAAAACACTATGCCAGTCATGGAGCGGCGGAAGGCCGTCTCTATAGCGAGGAAGGCATCGGCCTGTTCATTGCCGAGCTCGAAGCCGAACATGGCAAGCTGCCGGAATTGTTCGACTGGAAGGAATATCTCGACCGCTATCCGGATCTCGCCTCCCTCGGCTCGTCCTATGCGGCGGCCAAGCATTTCCTGTTGCATGGCCGCAAGGAAGGGCGGGTTCCCTATCACTTCGATGCCGACCTCTACCGCGCCCTCTATTTCAAGGGCGTTCAGATGCCGAACGACGCCCTGCTCGAGCATTATCAGTCCATCGGCAAACCGGCCGGCGCGGTTGCCACCCTGGATCAACTCGCGCAACGCGAGGGGCTGCAGGATGGATATTGGCTGCGTTTTCTCAATCTGGAGGAGTTCAACCTCCTGAACTCGCGCTGGGTCGGGGAGGTCGCCAACAAGCAGGAGGCCCTGCAGGCGATGATCCGTGAAGGGTTCGAGCGCCTGGCGCCGATCTCCTTCGCACATGCCTTCGATCCGGTCTATTTTGCCGATGCCAATCCGGCCCAGACCGGCAAGACGCCAGCCGAACTCTATCAATATTGGCTGTTTACCGGACTGAAAGCGAAGGTGCCCGGCAATGCTGCCGAACATCTCAAGCTGCATGGCCTGGCGCTGCTCGAATATCCTGCCGGGTTCGACTGGCGGGCCTATGGCAGCCGGCCTGGCGTGACGCCAAGGCATCGCTGGGACCTGCTCTATCATCTCACCGTCAACGATGCGATCCCGGCCCACGAGATTCCCCTCGGGCCGAGCGGCGGGCCGGACTTCCTGCTGGCATTGGCGGGTGCCTTGAAGACGCGAAATCCCGACCGCGCGGCGAGCCTCTATGCCTTCGTCGACCGCAAGAACCCGCTCGGCCTGGCGGAGCGGGAGCGTTGGGCCGATTGCCTGGCCGCGCGGGAAAATTGGCAAGAGGCGCTGACCCTCTATCGCCAGGCCATCGATGCTGGCTCGATCCAGGTCAAGACCGCCGTCAAGGCCATCGAGGCCGCCCTGAAGATTCGCGAGCCGGAGCAGGCTGTGGAGGTGCTTCTCCAGACCAGGACGGCTTCCGGCGGTGACATTCGGTGGCGCGAGGCATTGCGCCTGACCATCGACGCCGCATTCCGGGAAGCCTGGATGGCGGCCGAGGAGCTCTATGCCAAGGAGCGTCGTCAGGAGGCTGACGATGTCATGGCCAAGGTGGTCGCCGATATCGCAAGCTGGTGGAACACCTTCGATCCGCCCGGCCCGCCGCTGCCGGCGACGCCCGATCAGCGTATCGTCATGCTGGCCAATGTCGATTTACGGCAATGCACGCAATATCGCGTCACCCAGAAGATCGAGATCGCCAAGGTGGCCGGCCTCAAGCTGGAGGTCTACACCCAGGCGGAAGTCGACGAGTTCATCACGGCCATGCCGGGCGCCAGTGCGGCCATCTTCTATCGCTTGCCCGCCCTGCCGTCGAACATCCGCGCCATCTCGATCTGCCGGGCACTCGGCATTCCCAGCTATTACGACATCGATGACCTGATTTTCGACGGCACCCATTATCCCGAGCCGATCGAGACCTATGGCGCTTCGGTCAGCAAGAATTTCTATCATTCGCTGCAGATGGGAGTGCCCTTGTTCCGGGCGGCCCTTGCCATGTGCGATTACGGCATCGCCTCGACGACCCTGCTCGCTGGCTACATGGAAAAGCTGGTGCGCACCGGCCGTTGCTTCGTGCTGCCCAACGGCATCGACAGTCATGACGCCGACCATTTCCAGCAACACATTCCACGCGTGCGCCGCAATGACGATGTCGTGCTGTTCTACGGCTCGGGCACCAAGGCCCACAACAGCGACTTCCTCGATCTCGTCGGGGGACCATTGCTGCACCTCATGGAACGCCACGCCAATGTGCGTCTGATGGTGGTGGGCTATCTTTCGCTCGACCAGCGTTTCGATGCGATGCGGGACCGCATCACCCAGCTCGAATGGACCAAGGATGTGCAGTCCTATTGGTCGCTGCTGGCCGAGGCCGACATCAACATGGCCGTGCTCGTGCCCGCGCCGACCACGAACTGCAAGAGCGAGATCAAATGGCTGGAGGCGGCCGCCTTCAACGTGCCTTCGGTGGTCAGTGCCACCCATCGCTACGAGGAAGTGCTCGAAGACGGTGTCGACGCCTTTCTCGCCCATACATCGGAGGATTGGGAGACAGCGCTCGAGACGCTGATCCGCTCCCCCGAACGCCGCCAGGCCATGGCCGAGGCCGCGCGCGCCAAGGCCGTGAATTTCCACAGCCTCGAACGCAACGCCGAGCGCTTCAAGGAGTTGCTGGCACCAGCCTTCACGCGCAGCGATACCAGGCTGCAGGTCTCCAGGCGCAAGAAACGGATCTTGTTCTTCAACATCTTCTTCCCGCCGCAGACCATTGGCGGTTCGACGCGTGTCATTCGCGACAATATCGACAGCTTCATTGGCTCGAACTTCGCCACCGAATGCGATTTTGCGGTGATGACGTCGGACAATGACAATCGCAAGGCCTATCAGCTCCGGGTCGAGAACTATAAGGGCATCCCGGTCTTCCGGGCCAATTCCCCGATCGAGGACATCCAGGAATGGCGCCCCTTCAACGAGCGCTATGGCGAGCTTTTTGCCCGTGTGCTGGAGTTCTGGCGACCCGATCTGGTGCACATCCATTCCCCCCAGCGAGGGAGTGCCTCCCTGATGACGGCCTGCATCCGGGCGGGCGTGCCCTATATCAACACCATCCACGACGGTTGGTGGGTGTCGGATTACAATTTCCTGACCGATATCACCGGCGCGCCGGTCGAGCCGGAAGAGGCGCTGCCCTCGAAGCCTCCCTTCGGCAAGTCGATCGGTCGTTCGCTCGAACGCCGCCGCCGCCTGCGCATCCTGCTCGAACGCTCCGCCGCCATTCTGGGGGTCTCGGATGCCTTCACCGAGATCATGCATCGCTCCGGTTATCCGGCGACGCGCTCGGTACCCAATGGTGTGCCGGCGATGGAGCGCGTCAGGAAGACCCGCTCCCCCAATGGCAAGATACGCCTGGTCCAGGTCAGTGGCGAAACCCATCATAAGGGGTTTCATCTCGTGCAGGCTGTCTTCAAACAGGGCCGTTTTGCCAATCTCGAACTGACGATCGTCGATCATCAGCGTTTCGGAGGTCCGGTGCTGGAAACCCGCTGGGGCGAGACGCTGGTGCGCTTCGTCGGCAAGACCAAGCAGGAAGACATGCACACGCTCTACGCCCAGCAGGATGTCCTGCTCGTGCCGTCGGTCTGGCCCGAAAGCTTCGGCCTGGTCTCGCGCGAGGCCACGGCCGCCGGCCTGTGGGTGATCGCCTCCGATCGCGGCGCGATCGGAGAAGGCATCGAGCATGGCATCAATGGCTGGGTGCTCGACGTCGCCACGATAGAACCGTTGTTGAGTACGCTCGAGGAGATCAACGCTTCTCCCGAGCGCTATCTCGATTCGCCGCCGGCTCTGGCCGTGAAGCCCCGGAGTGCCGCGGACCAAGCGCGCGATCTGATCGCGATCTATCGCGATATTCTCAAGCGCCCGCCCGAACAGCAGCCCTGGCCCTATTTCATGACCGGAGACTTCGTGGAAGACGAGGATGCCAGCCAGGAGGATCGCGATTGGCTGAAGGGCAAGCGCAAGACCTTCTTTGCCGACTTTGGCAACACCAAGGGAGGTGGCACCCGATGATGTCGCGAGAAGCAGAAAATACAAGAAAAAACAAATAGTTGTAGAAGAATGGCGTTTTTCCGAGATGCGTTGTGCTCTAGCGCGGTCGGGTATTGGGGGAGTGGAAGGCGTTGGAAGGGGTGGTTCTGGAGACGCTCACGGGTTCGGCTGACGGAGGCGGGCCGCTATGGGGCCGGTTCGACCCGGATTGGTATCGGCGAACCTATCCCATTGCGGCCGAAGAAGCGGATCCGCTGGAGTTCTATCTCACCCAGGGTATGAAGCTCGGGCATTCGCCCAATCGTTACTTCGACGAGGCTTTCTACGTTTCCGAGTACGATCAGGTGGCCCAGGAGATCGCCGAGGGGCGGATCACTTGTGGTTTCGAGCATTATTGCCAGAGCGGGCGCAGCGAGCGCTCGGCCCATTGGCTGTTCGAACCAGGCTTTTACCGCCAGCTTCACGCGGATTTGACCGATGCCGCCCTGATCAAGGGGGGCTTCACCAATCTCTATGACCATTATCTGAAGAGGGGAGCGCAGGAAGGCCGACAGGCCCATCTGCTGTTCTCGCCACAAATCTATCGCCGTCACATGGCCGACAATGTCGGCCATCCTGTGCCGCATGGCGTGGCAGCGTTTCAGCATTATCTGGCGTGGATCGACGAGGGCAGGGGGGATGTCACCACGTCCCCCTATTTCGACGCTGCCTGGTATTATCTGCATTATCCCGACGTCGAACAGGCCGTTGCAGAGCAGCGGTTCAAATGCGCGCTGCATCACTATTTGTCGAACCCAGATCCTTCCGCCTTCGATCCGCTCGAACATTTCCGCGAACGGTTTTACATCGAACGCTACGGGGATATCGAGAAGGTCATCGGCAGGGGCAAGTGGTTCCGTAACGCCTATCTGCATTTCCTGCGCTATGGCCAGCATGAGCTGCGCAATCCCACCAACTATATCAATCTGCAATATTACTGGGCCCGCCGCTCCAGCGTGGTTGTGAATGCCGAGCTTGCCAAGGTCGTCGATCCCTTCGCCCATCTCCTTACCGTCGGCCTCCTGAAAGGGCTGCCCTTCGCGCCGACCGGAGCCCCCATCGACGTGCCGGAGAAGCAGGCCCGCGCTCTGTTCCTCAGCCATGCCGAGAACATGGCCCCCCAACATGCGCGCCGGCCGATCGACTTCACCGTCGACGGCCGCGCCGATGTCTGTGTCATCGTGGTGGTGCACAACCATCTGGCCATGACATTGATGACGCTGGCTTCGCTGCGCGACAATTATGCCGGCGCCCTGCAGCTCATTCTGGTGGATTCAGGCTCGACCGACGAGGTCAAACAGATCCAGCGCTATGTCACGGGCATGGTGCATATGCGTTTCGAGACCAATGTCGGCTTCATTCACGCGTGCAACAGCGCGCTGCTGCACGCGAATGCCCCCTTCATCCTGTTCCTGAACAATGATGTGAAGCTGTCGACCGGGGCGATCGCCGCAGCCATGGCGCGGCTGGAGGCCGATCCGCAGATCGGCGTGGTCGGCGCGAAGGTGATCCGCACCAATGAAAAGTTGCAGGAAGCCGGCTGCATCATCTGGCGGGACGGCAAGACGAACGGCTATATGCGGGACTGGGCCCCGCTCAGCCCGGAAGCGAATTTCGTGCGCGACGTGGATTTCGTCTCCGGGGTCTTCCTGATGACGCGTGCCGATCTAATTGCAGAGATCGGAGGCTTCGATCCGCAATTCGCTCCGGCCTATTACGAGGATGCCGACCTCTGTCTGCAGGTGTGGAAGGAAGGCTACCGCGTCGTCTACGATCCGAATGTGGTGGTCTACCATTACGAATATGGCAGCTCGCGCGACTCGGGCGCGGCGTTCGGGCTGATGCACAGGAACCAGAAGGCCTTCCACGCCAAGCATTTCCAGGCTTTGAAGCATCGCTTTCCGAACACGCCGGAGGCACTACTGGAGGCACGTTTCGCCGGCAGGATCCAGTCGAAGATCCTCTATATCGAAGACTATATACCGTTGCGCAGCCTCGGAGCCGGTGCGGTACGCAGTAATGACCTCATCCGCGTGATGGCGGAGGCGGGTTATCAGGTCACGGTATTCCCGGTGCATGGCACGGCAGCGCCACTTACCGAAATCTATGCGGATTTTCCTGACAACGTCGAGATAATCCACGATCTCAATCATCATGATTTCAATAAATTCATTCATGATAGAAAGAGTTATTTCGATTGCATCTGGATTTGTCGGGCACACAATCTGAATTTTCTTTACGGATATCTTGAGGATCTCAATTTGAATCCGAACAAGACGAGCGTCATCCTCGATACGGAGGCGATATTTTCGCTTCGAGAGGAATTGCAGGCCAAGCGGGAAAACAGACCCTTCGATCTCGGCGAGGCCATGGCGCGTGAATTCCAGCATGGGCATTTCTGCCAGGAGATCATCACGGTCAGCCCGTCCGAAGCCGAAGTATTGCACAAATTCGGCTTCCCCCATGCCAGGGTCGTGGGGACCTATCGGCCCGTGACCCCGACCCTCCGCAACTTCCAGGACCGGGATGGCCTGGTCTTCGTCGGCAGCCTCTATGCCGAGAACACGCCCAACTACGATTCATTGAACTGGTTCATCGAGGAAATCCTGCCGCGTGTCGAGGCGGAACTCGGCTGGGAAACCCGGCTCAATCTGGTCGGCTACGTCGCTCCGGGCTTGGCTCTCGACCGTTTCCTGGCGCATAGCCGGGTCACCTGGCATGGACCTGTGGCCGATCTCACTCCGATCTACGATGCCTGCCGCATCGCCATCGCACCGACGCGCTTTGCCGCGGGGACGCCCTACAAGGTCTACGAAGCAGCTTCCTTCGGTGTACCCACGGTGATCACCGATCTGCTGGCAGCTCAGCTCGGCTGGAAGCATGAACAGGAAGTGCTCGCCGTGCCGGTGGACGATGCCGAGGGCTTCGCCGCAGCGATCGTCCGGCTCTACCGTTCCGAAGACCTGTGGCAGCGTCTCCGGCAAGGCAGCTGCGATAGGCTGCAATCAGAGCATAGCAAGGAAAGGTACAAAGAAGCTTTGTCGCATGTCCTGCCGGCCCTCGAACGGTCGCGTTGATACTGTGCCTGGCCATTTGAATAGTGAATTGAGCGTGAACCTGATATGGTGCCGTCGTCCGCGAGGGATGGGGCGTCAATCCAAGATGGCAGTTCTTCGGTCGACATGATTCAACTCAACAATGTGACGAAGTATTACAAGGTCGAGAAGCATCGAAAGATGATCCTCGACCGCGTCTCCATGATCTTCGATACGTCCTATTCCTATGGCCTGATGGGAGTGAATGGGGCCGGGAAATCCACTTTGTTGCGTTTGATCTCCGGTACGGAAATGCCTAATGGCGGCAAGATCCGTCGATCCGTCCGAATATCCTGGCCGATCGGGTTTGGGGGAGGCTTTCATCCTGCTATGTCGGGCCGCGAGAACGTACATTTCGTCGCCAGGGCTTATGGCGCCGATATCGCCAAGGCGGCTCGCTTCGTGGAGGATTTCTCTGATCTCGGCGACTATCTCGACGTCCCCATCAAGACCTATTCCTCGGGCATGGCGGCCCGCCTGGCCTTCGGCTTGTCGATGGCGATCGAGTTCGACGTCTACCTCATTGACGAGATCACGGCCGTCGGCGACGCCAAGTTTCAACTGCGCTGCCGGCAGGCTTTCGACGAGAGGCGTAGGAATGCCGGCCTGATCGTGGTCTCCCATTCGATGGGCACGATCGCGACCTATTGCGACCGTGGCGGTGTGCTGGCGGATGGACGGCTGACCATGTACCCGAACGTGCCCGATGCCATTGCCATGTATAACCGCTTGAACCGCTGACGGATCGATGAACGATATCCAGACTGAAATCGATGATCGGCAAAGCAGATCGATCGAACGCACGCGGTCCGTCTCCAGGGCGCTGTCAGATGCTTCGCGTCGCGCCCGCTTCTCCAGCCGGTCCAAGCAGGCCTTCTACGGGGCGCAGGGCCAGCGCCGGCGTGCGCGCGAACGCGTCATCCGCCTCGTTCTGCTGGTTCTTGTCGTGGTTCTGCCGAATATCGCTTCGATAGGCTATTTCGGTTTCATCGCTTCCGACCAGTATGAATCGATCGCCAAATTCACGGTCTCCAGCGGCGCTTTGCCCAAGATGGACGATCTCGGCTCGGCCACGGGCCTGCCGCCAATAGCGATCGTGCAGGATACGATGATCGTCGTATCCTATGCCGAGAGTCAGACTTTAGTATCAAAGCTGCAGGAATCCCTGGATCTGCGCAAATATTACAGCTCGGACAAGATCGATCATTTCTCCCGCTTCAATGCTGCGTTGCCGATCGAGAAATTTACCGCTTACTGGACACGACATTCCTCCGCTGCAGTCTCTATGCCATCCGGCATCGTCACGTTGCGGGTAAGGGCATTCAGTGCAGCGGATGCGAAGACGATTGCAACCGCGGTGATCGAGCAATGCGAGGCGATGATCAACCAGCTCAATGAGCGCATGTTCAAGGACACCGTCGCGGCGTCGGAGCGGGATTTGATGCTGGCTGGGGAGGCTCTCAAGAGTACGAGGGTCGCCTATGAGAAGGCCCGTAACGCTGAAGGGGTCTTCGACATCAAGGAGGAGAGCAAGAATCTGGGCACGCTTCTGACCCAGATCGAGGGCCAACTGTTGAAGATGCAGTCGGAATATGCGACCCGTTCGGCCTATATCGCAGCCGACGCGCCCCAGATGCGCCTGGCCGCCCAGCGGATCGCCTCGCTCAAGGAGCAGGTGAAGGGCATGCAGGGCCGTATCACCACGATGCAGCAGCAGGGCGACGAGGGTGCCCTGTCCCAGAAGCTCAGCCGCTTCGCCAATCTCGAGCTCGAGCAGAAGATCGCGGAAAGACGCTATGCCCAGGCCTCGATCAGCCTGAACATGGCGCGCATCTACAGCGAACGGAAGATGCTGTATCTGCATCCCGTCGAAATGCCGGCCGAGGCCGAGGAACCCCGCTATCCGCGTCGCTGGCTCAATATTGGCCTGGTCTTGCTGGGCTCGATCCTGGCTTGGTTCACCTGTATCGGCCTGGTGGGTGTCATTCGTCGCCGTCTGGCCTGAGCGGGCCCGATCCGCTGCGCTCAGCGCTGCGCGATGGTACGATAGAGATCAGCCAATTCCCGGCCCTGGTCAGCCGACTGACGCAGGGGGCCTTGCGCTGGGGAGGATCCGGCGCGCCACGCCTCGGGATTTGCGTTCATGGCACCCAGAATATCGCTGAGCGCCGCATCGCTGGAGACGTCGATGATCGCGCCTTGCTCGGGCACCCGGATGCACTCGCCGATCGCTCCCCTGTCGGAAGCCACCACACGCAGGCCCAGTGAAAGCGCCTCTCGGGCCACCAAGCCGAAGCTCTCCGGCCAAATCGAAGGCGCCAGCACCGCGTCGAGTTCCCCATAGAGTGTCGCGACCTCGGCGGAGCGACAAGGCCCGCGCAGCTGAACCGGCGTGGCGCCCCAGCAGGTGGACCGGCGTTCATCCGGCGCGAGAGTGTGGTCGATCATGGTTAGAGCCAGCCGCTCGAAACGGCCTTTGCGCAGGGCCGCCTCGACCAGGATGGCGCCCTTCTGGATCGAGCGGCCGCCCAGATGTCCGAGAGCGAGGCGTCCGTCCGTTCTGGGGCGGCGCGCATGGAGCTGGAGGGGAGAGACGCCATTTTCGAGCACGCCCACCGCGGCGATGCCGGCATGACGATGGAGGGCGGCGAAGGACTGTGACACTGCGAGGACGGCAGCAGCCTTGCCCAGCAGCGCGGCCAGAGCCTGGCGGCGCGCGACCGACTGGGAGAGACGGACGCCCTCGACCGGGCAGATGTTGAACGGATCCTGATCGGGCAGTTGCAGAACGCCGTCGCGATCGATGAAGAACTGGGAGTCGCTGATCCACCAGCCATCATGCAGGGTAACGAGATAGGAAATCCCGGCTTGTTCCGTGGCTTCGACGATGGAGGCGCCCAGGCGTTGGATGCAGTGAAAATGCACGATGTCCGGCCGGACGAGATCGAGCACTCGGCGGAATTCCTGGCCATGGCTCTGGTTGAAGGGACGCCAGTCGCGGAGCCGGTCCGGCGGGACGGAAACCCGAAAGACCGGACGGCCTCTGTAACTGTCGCAGCTCAGGGCCTCATAGGTCTGGCGCCCTTCGTCGCTGGCGAAGACGCTGACCTCGATGTCCGGGCAATGATCGATGAGATAATCGACATTGTCCTCTACCACCCGCGTGGCGCCGCCATAACTTTGCGGTGCGAAGAAGGCGTTGCATATCAGTAGTTTAAGCCGTGGCGGGGATGGCTGGGCGAGGGACTCCGACTGCGAAGGCGTGAAGGTCGCCGCCAGAATTTCGGCGCCCCTGCCGATGGCATAGAGCTGCAGCGCTTTCTCGCGGGCGCGGTTTCCCATCTCCAGGCGCAGCTTCGGGGCGCCGATCAGAGCCGTCAGGCCGTCTCGCCATTCCTGTTCGTTTCCGGCCAGAAAGCCGTCGACGCCATGCGACAGTATCTCGCGATAGGTGGCTGTGGCACTGACCACGGACGGAATGGCGCAGGCCGCCGCCTCCAGCCATTTGATCTCGCTTTTGCAATCGGCGATCTCCCCGGGCGAGAGCACGGCGAGATTGACGTCGCAGGCCTGCAGCACACTCCAATATTCGTTGATGTCGTCGACGAAGCCGATCTGGGTGATCCGGGAGGCATGGGCGGCGAATTCCGGCCCGAGTCGCAGATGGCCGGCGACCACCAGGCGCAACCGCGGATATTCGTGCAGGAGGTCGAGGAGGACTGGGGCCAGCGCCCGGGTGAAGTCGAGATTGTGCGCTCTGGTGCCAGATCCGTAGAACAGGGTCACCGGTGTATCGGCGGGCTGCACTTCGCGCCTGTGCGCGAGGAAGGCGTCGTTGCGCGCGTCGAGGCCGTTGGGCAGCACCAGGGACCGGCCCAGGCGAACCACTGGCTGCATGTGCTGGGCGAGAGCGGATGTGGAGGCGATTGCCATGTCGCATAGCGCCATGGCAAAGCGATGGAGCGGCACGCCGAGCTGGAGATGGAGATGCTCCTGCGGCGTGATCTGGCCCTCATAGGTTGCCAGATCCTGTGGGAAATAACGGCTGTCGAACACGAGATCGTCGATCTCGTAATAGGTCGGCAAGCCGAGGGCACGGGCATGGAGAATGGCACGCAGCACGGCGGGCGAGGCTGTGACCCGATAGAAGAGCGCTGCCTTGGCGCCCGTAAGGGCGGCGATGAAAGCTTCGGCTTGTGTCTCGGCAAAGGCCTGGGCCTGCAAGCCGGCTTGTTCGAACTGGCGCAGTTTCTGCTCCACCCGGTAATGCCGGCATTGGCGCAGTTCCTGGTTGGCCAGGATGACGACGGCGCCTTCGGCTTGGGGCGGTAGCGCGGGCGGCAGGCGGTCGAGCGCGACGAGTGCCTCCTGGATCCCACTCAGCGCTGTCTCGATCACACCATCGGCCTTCTCGCGCGCCCCGCGACCGTAGAGCTCGAGAGCGCTGGCCTTGGCATGATCGAACCAGGCCTCCAGGGTGCGATGGACACAGGCGAGGAAATCGGCACGCTCGCTCCAGCGTTCCCGCTGCTCGCGCAGGACGTGCAGGACTTGCTCGAAGGCTTTCTCGCCGATCAGCAGCGAGACCGCTGCTTCCACGGCATCCCAGGGATGGTTATCCCGTGCGATTGCCATGCGAAAATCGGACAGGGCTTCGCCGGCGGATCGAGCCTGACGGGCTTTACCGCGCCGATAGAGCAGGGAGGCATCAAATCTGGCCGGATCGTGCCGCTCGGCTAGGTCATAGGCTCGGGCTGCCAGCCCGAGGCGGCCTCGCCGCAGTTGAAAGTCGCCGATCGCCGCAAGGAGATCGAAATCGGTGCTGTCCGCGACTTCCTCGTTTGCCTCGAAGCCCCGCTCGAACAAATGCGCTAGGGCCCCGGCGCGATTGGCGATCCCGGCCCTTTCGGCCGGTGGCAGTCCCGTCCTATAGGCCTGCCAGGCAAAATCCGTGGGATAGCAGCGCTCACCGAGATAAGGCTGCAGGAAGGCGGTTTCGTTGGGGGCACGACCGGCCGAAACACCTTCGGTGAGCCAGTTCTGGTAAAGGTCGACCGTGTCGGCCGGATCGGTCAGATCATAGGTCTGGCGATAAAACTGCGGATCGAAACCGTGCTTGAAGCTGATCGGAGCGAGACGCTCGATTCCCTGCTCCACGAAGACGCGCAACGCTTCGGTACGCGACAGGGTGATCGAGGGCAGCCAATCCTGCGCCATGGCCGTGAATTCGGCCGTGCGGAACAGAGCAGGCCAGGCGCCAGCGGGAACACCATTCGATCCGCCGATGGGCATGTCTACAAGGAAAGGCCGGCCTTCCTGTCTGCCATGTTCCAGAAAATGACGGATGAATTGATGGTCATGCACGTAAGCGCGGCCGAGATCCTCGTTGAGGAGGCGATAGGCGGTGACGTCGAAGGCGGGCGGCAGTGAGCCGAAGCGTTCTTCCCAAGCGGCGATCGCCTCGTCGAGATTACGCGGACGCCCTTCTCGCCGGCCGTGCTCGACATAGTGCGCCCACAGGCGCTCGGCACTGGGCAGATCCTGCAGATCGGGGTGGTGCGCGGCATAGAAAACGGGGTCGAAATCCCGCGCGATCACGGGGCGTTCCCGGAACGATTTCAGCAGGGACCTGAGCCGTTTCACCGGCCGCGACCTCCCATCCGCCTCACCGAACTGGAATACCGGTCATGCCGCGGGGCTGGGTGCGTTCGGGCCATCGCTCCGATTGACCGATGTCGATCTGCGTTTCTCACAGCCGATGATCTTCCACGGAAGCGTAGGTGAGGGCGCCGATCGACCAGATGATCAGCAGGGACAAAAAGCACATCAGCGGGTAGATGAGACGGTAGGGATATTTGGCGAATTCGGGCAGGCTCGGCGGCACGAACATGCTCAGATAGGTGGCCTGCCGCCGTGCCCTGATTTCGGCGCGATCCAGCGCTGCCTGAGCCCGGGCATATTTGCGTTCGTTGAGCAGGCGGTCCACGTCGAGTTCCTCGTACTTGGCAAGTGAGGCTGCCAGGGTCTGGGAGTCGCTGCCCGTCAACTGTCCACGCAATGTGGCGATCTGCTCGTCCAGGGAGGCGATGCGATTGCGCAGGACGCGCAGACTGGGGGCGTCGGACTGAAGCTCGGCGGCCATCACAGCCTCGTCATTCTTCAGCTTCAGCCGTTCCGTCATCAAGGGCATCAGCAAAGTGGTGATCTGGGTGCCGGATTGACTCGGATCGATCAGGGCGTCCTTGTTGCGGAAGTCCTGCAACGCCTTGAGGCTGTCCTGCAACTGCTTGAAGACCTGGCGCGTTTCGATCTCGGCGGCCTGCGTCGCATCCCGCCGCGCCCGCTCCGACAGACGATTGATCAGCTTCTCGCTTTCGGCGAGTACGGCCTGGTTGAGCCGCAGGGCATCCTCGGCCCGAAAGGCGGTGACATCCACAGTGACAATGCTGGAGACCGGATCGACATAGGCATCCACCTTGCGCTGCCAATAGTCGGTGAGTTCGTCGATCGTCGAATGCTCGGACAAGCGGGCAATTCGATCCACCTCGGGGCGCTGGAAGATCTCGCGGATATTCAATTGCGCGCCGATGTCGTCGATGATGGCGCGGCTGCGAATGTAATTGGCAACGATATGGGCGTTCTGGGCGGTGGACACCGGTATCATTGAGCCGCTCGTCGGAGTGGCCGCAGTTTCCGACTCGCCGCCCTTCTCCGATAGTTCCGGCTCCATGGCCCGCACGGTGAAACGGGCTTCGGACTGGAATTGGTCCGATGCGATGGCGAAGAAATAGACGAAGGCAGCGATGCTCGGAATGAGCACCAGCAGGAGGAAGCTCCACAGATAAGGTCTCGACCGCCGCGAACCGAGGTCAGGGATGACTTCGGGAGAGGGAGCTTCATCGACGACCGTGACGTCGGTGCTCCGCCCGCGGAATACCTTGGTGGCATTGGCGAACTGGCGCAAGGCAAGCCCGGTGCGCCGGCGCTTGTCCTCCTTGACGGGGGGCGGCAGAAGCTCCTCGGCTTCGCCGTCTTTTTGCTGCTTCAGATCCGTTCTCATATCCAGATCGCGCTCATCCGTATCGCTGTTTCTGTCCAATCGAGCCTGCCGCGGCCGGCGCCGGCTTGCTCGAGGATCTTGGGGGCGACCGTTCTATTTTCGTGCATAGATCGACATCGCCGGCCCGTAACGATGATCGGGTTGCTCGTCCTCCAAGGTGATGTGCGTGAAGCCGACCGCCCTGAGGGCCGCCAGCATGTCGTCGCGATTGAGCCAGCGGTGCTGATCCATGGGACCGCCGCAGAACTCGGCATGCTTGGCGGCGCCGCGATAGGTGCGCAGATAGGTTCGCACGGCGATGCCATGAAAATCCTGGATTTGTGGCTTGCTGGCGAAGACGGCCCGTCGCGGGTCGGATGGCGGCATGAGCTCGTCGTCCACGAAATGGGTCCAGAAATAGGTGGCGTCGGTTCGCTTGGCGATCAGTTCGATCAAATGCAGAGGATCATTGGCATGGTAGAGCACGCCGGAAGCCACGATGAGATCGTAGGTCTTCTCGGTGCCCTCGAGCCATTTGACAAAATCGCCGAGCCAGATGCGAGAGCGTGACAGACCAAAGATCTCCTTGGTAATCAGGCAGCGCAGAAAAGCCGACTGATTGGCCTCGATGGCATCGACGATGGCGCCGGCGCGTTCGAGCATGACCGTATGGCCGCCCTCCAGCGGCCCGAGCTCCAGAACGACCTTGCCTTCGAGCGGACCATGCTGGTTCATCATCCAGGCGATCCGGGAATCCGTATAGGTGGCCAGCGGTCCGGCCGTAATACCCAGTTCCGGCGGAAAAGCACTGCTCCAACCTTGAATGACATCAACGGCGTTCTGATGGCTGGGCATCGAAATTACATAGCGGTCAAATATCTTTGTCGGTTTCTGTGCGGATTGGAATGCGGCAACCGATCGGCGCCTCTGCTTGCCAAGCCATTTCGATAACATTTACTTTTCCACTCGGCGGTGTTTCTAGATGCCCCACTATGATGGCCCAGCCTCCATCTCTTCATAGCGCAATTTGGCATGGATGAGACCTTAAAATCGCTGCGCCGCAATATGTAGCCCTAAATTTATGTCCAAATGATCTATCCCGGGACGAATTCTCAAAATCCCGCACTCAACCAAGCGCTGCCCTATACCACTCCAGTGAGAGTGCAGGATGGAAGTAGGGGTCGTTCCTGAGCAGGTGAAGCCATTTCGAGCGAAAATACCCTATTTCTTTTCTGTACAGCATCTCGGACGGCATCTTGTTGCTACGCGAGGCGGACTCGTGATGGTGCAACACCACGCACGGATCCAGCAAGGTTCGCCAGCCGCGCTCGTTGAGCCGCAGGCATAGATCGATATCGTTCAGGTCGATCGGGAGATTGTTCTGGTCGAAGCCGCCGATACCCCGGAACTTCTCGCGCGAAACCGCCAGGCAGGCGGCCGTGACGGCCGACAATTCATGCGGTATGGAAAGGCGCCCGAAAAAGCCAGTATCGGTGCGCGGAAGGTGTCGTTCGAAATGGGCGGCCCGCCCGCCCATGCCGAGGACGACGCCGCCATGCTGCAGCGTATCGTCCTTGTAGAGAAGTTTTGCGCCGACGGCTCCGATGTCCGGTTGCCGAGCCCAGCCCGTCAGCCGGGACAGCCAATCGTCGGACAGGATCTCGGTGTCGTTGTTCAGGAAGACCAGCATATCGCCGCGGGCTCGCTCGGCGGCCTCGTTGCAGATTGCCGCGAAGTTGAAGGAGCCGGGGCTGCGCAGGATGGAAAAGCGAGGGTCCTTCGCCACGCTGTCCAGATAGGCCAGGGTGCCCGGCTCCGTGCTGCCATTGTCGATGATGACGACCTCGAAATGGTCCTGGGTGCTGTGGTCGAGCAGGCTGCGAATGCAGGCCGACAACAGGTCGACGCGGTCCCGGGTCGGAATGACGATCGTCGACATTGGCGGCTGTCCGCCGGCAGTGATGGCGGCAGGGCTGAGCGGGGAAAGAGGAGCCGCTGGGCTGGCATGCGAGGTGGCGAGCAGAATGCGGCGGACGTGCACGGCCCGGGCGAGGGCGTCGACGGGCGGGCGAAACAGCAGGTCTTCCGCCGTCGCACCGGACGGCATGGCTTGGCGTAGCCAACCCGCACGCGCAAACCAGGCTCGCCCGACCAACGCGGCATGGCGGGCCAGGACAGGGCTCCAGTCCGGCTTGAAGCGGGGCGCCCCATCGCATTCCTCGTCGCCATAATAGAGGGCCGCGGGGTCCTCGACGGATCGCTGGGCGATCGCCGCCAGGGCGAAATCGCTCAGCCGATCATCGGCGTGCAGGACAATCACCAGGTCGTCGTCCCCGCTCTCGTCCAGGAGGGGGACCAGCGGCGTTTGCGGCGAAGCCCATGACAGGGCGATGCCCTTGAGAGGCTGGTTAGCGGCGAAGTCATGCCAGGCCGGTTCGTGCTTCGATGGATCTCCGATGATGACGAGACGGAAGCGTGCGCTGGCTGCCGCCGGTGATGGCATGTCGAGGCCCGTCCACTCGATGGCGCGGCTGCGCTCGATGCGCCAGGCTTCATACATCGCGAGGGGCGTCGCGCCGAGGGCGCGCCTGAGCCGGGCCACCTCTACGCGCCGATTGCCGCGCATGCTCGCCCACAATGCGCTCAGGACCGCCTTGGGATGGCGCCTCGCGCCCCTGGCCAGCCGTGGGAGGGGGCCGATGCGGCCCAGGCTCACCACCCGGAAGGCGAACGGACCGGCCCAGTCGGCCGGTGACAGATGCAGCTCGGTTGCGTCCGGGGGCAGGAAGCCGATCCAAATCCCGCGGCCAAAGGATGGCGCAGGCAGCATCACCTCCTCCTCGCCGCCCGGACGGATGATGCGCAGGATCGGGCGGGTCAACGGATCCAGCAGACTGGCCTCGAAGACGAGGCGGATCCAACGCCCGGCCCATTGCCGTACCGGGGCTTCGATCCGCAACCAGGGCAGGCGGCTCTGCGAGATGGTCCGGCCGTCCTGCAGGACGACATCGACGAGCGGCGTGAGCTTCATGCCGGTGGCCGCGCCTTGCGGAAATGACACCCGATGATGATGGTCATGCTTGGTCGGCCTTGAACACGAGGAAAGCATCGGATTCGTCGGGAACGGTCGTTGTTGCCGCCCAGGAGCGCGGCGGCGGCAGGTTCGGCGGCAGAATGTCGCGAGGGGCGGACGAATGTCTGGAATACCAAGGGCTGTAGGCCGGGTCCTGGAAAACGTGCGTGCGGTATTTTTGGCGCAGGGCCTCCTTTTCGCGCTGAAAGCGTTCCCTGTTCGCCTTTGTCTCGTCGCTGCCCCGTGAGGCGGATTCGTGATGGGTGAGAGTGGCGAAGGGCGTCCATACGGTGCGGAGGCCGGCGGCCGCTGCGCGCAGGCAGTAGTCGACGTCGTTATAGGCGATGGCGAAAGCCGTCTCGTCGAACTCGCCGACCCGGACGTAGCATTGGCGCGAGATCAACATGCACGCGCCGGTGACGGCACTCAGGGTCTGGCGCACCTTGAGGCGGTTCATCGGCCCCGACGTGTCCTGCGCTGCATTGGCGTACCAATGGCCGGCCAGCCCACCCAGCCCGACGATAACCCCAGCATGCTGCAGCCTGCCCGTGGGATAGAGCAGGCGGGCCCCGACAATGCCGGTTTCAGGATAGTCGAGGCAGCTCACCATTTCCTTGAGCCAGTCGGCGGTGATGATTGCGATATCGTTGTTGAGAAGAAGGATCGCCTGGCCCCTCGCATCCCGCATGCCGCGGTTGACCTGGCGCGAGAAATTGAAGGGTTCGGCCGATATCAATGTCCGGAAGTTCCCATGCTGTCGGCGCATGGTCTCGTAGAGCGACAGCGTCTGCGCGTTCGTGCTGCCATTGTCGACGATGATGATCTCGAAGTCGGCGTAATCGGTACGCTCATAGAGATCGGCCAGCAGGCGAGCGAGGAGGGCGGGGCTGTCGCGATTGGGAATGACGATGCTTATGAAGGGCCAAACACGGCGATCGGGTGAAAGCTCGACACGGTGGAGATCGGGCACCAGTGCCGGGCCGACGGGGGCGGCGACACCGTTGCTGGTGTAATGCGCGGCCAGGGCCCGGCGGGCATGGCTGACAGCCGTGGCCGTGAAGGTGGCGGAATAGGAGGCCCGATGCCGTCGCCACAGATAGGCGGGGTAAGGCAGATGGATGATGGCTTGCCGGGGGAGCTCCGAGAGATAGCGCAACAGGAGTTCATAGTCCTGCGACCCGTCAAAGCCAGAACTCAGGCCGCCCAGCGCCTGCAGGCGCTGGCGGCGATAGAGCGAGAGATGATTGATGTAGTTGACCCCGGACAGCAGCACGGGGTCATAGGCCGGCTTGAAGAAATACCCCATCGGCTTCAGCCTGGCATCGGTGATGGTTTCATCAGTGTAGATGAACTGCGCATCGGGATGGCGCCGGATGGTATCGTTGAGATAGTCGAGGGCCAGCGGCGCGAGGGCGTCGTCATGGTCGATGAGGCCGACCCAGTCCCCGCGCGCCGCCGCGAGCCCGAGATTGGTCGCCCCGGCGATGCCCAGATTGTGCGGCGTGCGCAGGATGTGGATCTGGGGTTGCCCCGCCATGCGTTCGAGCCAGGCAAGAGTGGCCCTGCTGCTGGACGCGTCGTCGCACAGGAGCAGTTCCCAGTTGCGGGCGCGCTGGCTGCGCAGTGAGTTCAGGAGGGTGTCGAGAAAGGCGGGCGGCGTATCGTGCAGTGGAACCACGAAGGAAAGCAGTGGTGCCGGCAGCCCTTCGTCAGGCTGCTCCATGTCGGCGAGGCCCGCTTCCGCCAGGTGCAGGACGGCCTGGAAGTGCTCCTCCGGCGCGAGCTGGCGCGGCGGCGGTGGCGCGTTGGCCAACTCGTCGAGTTCGATGAGATGCAGGCGGTCGGCGGCAGTGCCGAGCTGGCGGCGGAGGGAGGCCAGCGAGCGGGCGGTACGAATGTTCAGGGTGAAGCTGCCTGGCTCCGCAGCCGCTCCGGGATATTCCTCGCAGGGGTCGAAGCGCACACGACGGAAGCCCCTGATCCCCCCGGTCCTGAAGGCATAGACGCCATGGCGCTCCGGCGGTAGCGGCAGCACCTGCTCGGGCCGAAAACCATAACCGGTATCGATATACAGATGCGGTTCGAACTCGGGGCCGCTCGAGATGATCTCGATGGCGATATATCTGGCCGGCCAGGGGCCGAGCTTGAAGATGAAATGAGGATCGGCCTCGCGTACGCTCCACTGCGATCCCCCGACGCGAGCCAGCCCCTTATGGCCTTTCATCACGGGCGTAAACACGATGCCGCTTCCTCACATGGCCAGTCATTCATCGCGAACCGGAGAGACATGTCGTTGCTGGTCTTTGGGCTTTTGTGGTTGTTGGCGACTAAATCGGGAGAATACAGTAGAGGAATTGGCGGGAGAATATTGAACGATAGACTGTACTGTTCCTTGCGGCAAGGAGGCGAAAAGGGGAACTTGAAAAGCAGGTAAACAATGCTTTCGTCGACGGTATAGCGTTCAAGAACTCATCGCGGATCCTATAGCTGATTCTAGAATAAAAGCGATCTTCCCGTCATTGATCAGACATTTGACGTTTTCTCAGCGGCGGTGCCATAATCGAACCGCGATGTCCTGCTGCAGGGATGTGTTGGCGTGAATGCAGCGCCTGATATCGGCATAAAAACAAAAACGACATTTGGGAGGGACGAATGGCTTCGAGAAACGGAGTTATTGGTGCTGCGTTAATGGCAGTCGCGCTCGCTGGGGTGGCGCTGCCGGCCAAGGCGGGCGAATTCGATGGCGTTACCGTCAACATCATGACGCAGACGGGCGCCATCCAGGAGCCGCTGCAGCGGCGCGCCCCGGAATTCGAGAAACTGACCGGCGCCAAGATCAACGTGATCGCGGTGCCTTTCTCCGATCTCTATCAGAAGGTGCTGACAGACTGGGCCAGCGGCACCAATTCCGTCGATGCGGCGGTGTTCGCGCCTCAATGGATGGTGGACTATGTCTCCGGCGGTTATCTGGAGGACATCGGTGGCCGGGTCGCCAAGGACAAGGCGATCGCCTGGGACGACATCGCCCCTTTCTTCCGCGACTTCTCGTCGAGCTATGGCGGCAAGACCTATCTGGTCCCGCTCGATGGCGATTTTCATATGCTGTATTATCGCACCGACATCTTCGAGAAGGCCGGCCTCAAGCCGCCGACGACCTGGGACGAATATCTGGAAGCGGCCAAGAAGCTGAACGGCATGGAGGTCGACGGCCAGAAGGTCTACGGCTCCTGCATCGCCAAGAAGCGCAACGCCCAGAGTTACTGGTTCGTCACCGACGTGGTCGGGTCGATGACGCAGTCGAGGGGGACGTCGCAGGGCACCTTCTTCAACACCAAGGACATGGCGCCTCTCGTCGATAACGAGGCCTTCCGCAAGGCGCTGACCTTCCTCAAGGAATCCGGCAAGTATGGTCCGCCGGACGAACTGAACATGGACGTGTCGGATACCCGCCCGCTCTTCACCTCCGGCAAATGCGCCCTCAATCTCGACTGGGGCGACGTCGGCGTGCTCGCCATCGATCCCGCGACCTCGAAGGTGATCGACAAGACCGGCGCCACCCTCATGCCCGGCTCCAAGCAGGTGCTGAACTGGGAGAGCGGCAAGCTGGAAGCTTGCTCCAAGGAGACCTGCCCGAATGCCATCGACGGCGTGAACCATGCGCCCTATGCTGCCTTCGGCGGCTGGAGCGGCGGCATCAATGCCAAGGCGCAGGATAAGGTCAAGGACGCGGCCTACGCCTTCTTCTCCTATATGACCGCGCCGGCCCAGTCGAATGTCGACGTCACCATCGGCAAGACCGGCTTCAATCCCTATCGCCTGTCGCAGCTCAGCTACAATGATTCCTGGAAGAAGGGTGGCATGAGCGAGAAGGCAGCTTCTTTCTATCTCGGCGCCATCAAGGACAGCCTCAACAGCCCGAACATGATCCTGGACCTGCGTATCCCGCAGAACCAGAAATATCAGCAGGTCGTGCTGGACGAGGCGATCGCGCGCTTCCTGGCCGGCGAGATCGACGAGGAGGCCACGATCAAGGCGGTTGCCGACGGCTGGAAGGATCTCAACGAGCAGATCGGTACGGAAGACCAGCTGAAGTTCTACAAGAACACGCTGGGCGCGAAATAGGGGGCAACCTCTGGTGGCAGGCTTTAACCAAGCCATGTGGGACGCGACAATCCCTCCCCGACTTCGGGGAGGGTGGGCCGGCATAGCCGGCTCGGGTGGGGTAGGATGGCGTGACCTTGCTGCTTTACTGGTTCAGTTCGAGCCACGCTCCCCCCTTTCGTCGATGCTGTGCATCGACACCTTCCCCGAAGTCGGGGAAGGATTGTTGCGCCTTATCTTGAGAGCTAGGGATCGGTACCCACGCCAGCCTTCCGAGGAGCGAGGAAGTCGGCCGTCCCGACATCATCTGAGCGCTTAGAACCCAAGCCAGGATAGCCATGGCCGTCAACCTCTCCATCCCTGATGAAACGGACCGGTGGGAGCGCCTTTCCCAATGGGTCGATCGCCATTCCGGCCGCATCATGGTGCTGCCTGCCGTGCTCATCCTCCTGGCCTTCGCCATCTTCCCGCTGATCGCCTCGGCCTATCTGTCGCTTTCGCGCTTCAAGCTCGCCGGCGGCAGTTTCACGCTCACCTTCATCGGATTCTACAATTATCTGCGCCTGTTTCTCGGCGCCCAGCAATATCATTTCCTCGGCACGCTCAAGGCCTTCGGCTGGCTGGAATGGCTGTTGTTCGCAGCCCTTCTCGCCTTGCTCGGGCTCTGGCTATTTCGCTTTGCGACCAATGGATTCGCACTCTTCGGTTTCCTCGGGCGGCTGATCGCTTCCAGCCTGATCGCCGGAATCTTCTACGTCGTGCTTGCGACCACGGTGGCGGGCGGCATTCCCGGCACGCTCCTCAACACGCTGCTCTATGTCGTGGTGGGCGTTTCCGTGCAGTTCCTGATCGGGCTCGGCCTCGCTTTGCTCTGTGCCCAGCCGATCCGCGCCCGTAGTTGGTTCCGGGTGATCTTCTTCATTCCGGTGATGGTGACGCCGGTGGGCGTCGCCTACATCTTCCGCATGCTGGCCGACATGCAGAAGGGACCGTTCGCTCCGCTCAGCCAGCTCTTCGGCGTCAGCCAATGGTCCTGGGCGACGGAAGCCTGGTCGGCGCGGCTGATGGTACTGGTCGGCGATACCTGGCAATGGACGCCCTTCATGTTCATCGTGCTGCTGGCGGCGATCGAGAATCAGCCGCGCGACCAGCTCGAGGCCGCTCATCTCGACGGGGCCGGCCCCTGGCAGATCTTCAGGGACATCACCTGGCCGGCGATCGCGCCGGTGGCGGCCACGGTGGTGCTGATCCGCCTGATCGAGGCCTTCAAGATCATCGACATGCCGAACGTGCTCACGGCCGGCGGCCCGGGCCTGGCGACCGAGTCGCTGACCCTGCACTCCTTCATCGCCTGGCGCACCCAGGATTTCGGCGGCTCGGCGGCGGTCGGCTACCTCTTGCTGTTCGTGTCGACGATCACCTGCGTCTCCTTCTTCAACTTCGTGGTGCGCCCCAGCCGGAGGTATCAGGGATGAGTGCCGACACAGACGACCGCCCTCTGCTGCGCCGCTTGTTCGAGCGCCGCAGCCTCGAGGAACTGGCACCGATCCCGAAGGCCTTGACCTATGCCGCGCTGCTGGGCTGGACCTTCGTGGTGCTCTTCCCGCTCTATTGGGTGCTGGTCACCTCGCTGAAGGTGCAGATCCAGGTCGATGCCGGCCCCTATTACCTGCCCTTCATCGACTTCCAGCCGACGCTGGATGCCTGGAACTTCATGCTGTTCCAGAACAACACGCTCTGGCCCTATGTGAACTCGATCATCGTGGCGTTGGTGAGCACGATCCTGGCCCTGATCATCGGCTCGCTCGCCGCCTATGCCCTGGTGCGCATCCGTTTCCAGGTCAAGCTTGCGGCAATCCTTGCCTTCATCGTACTGGCAGCCAGCGTCGTCGTCGCCGTGACCCTGTTTGCCGTGCCCTGGCCGGCAGCGGTGGTGGCGGCCCTGGTGCTGTTCTTCGTGATCCTCGGCACCATCGGCCGGCGCTTCAAGGCGGCGCTCGGCAACAACGACATCGAATTCTGGATGATTTCCAACCGCATCATGCCGCCGATCGTGGCCGTGCTGCCAATCTATGTGATGTTCCAGAACCTGAAGCTGCTCGATACCCAGATCGCGCTGATCTCGACCTACACCGCCATCAACCTGCCCATCGTGGTGTGGTTGACCCGCGATTTCTTCGCCGGCATTCCGCTCGACCTCGAGGAGAGCGCCGAGATCGACGGCGCCTCCAAGCTGCGCGTGTTCTTCACCATCGCCCTGCCGCTGGTGCGTTCGGGCCTGGCCGCCACCTTCATGCTGGTGCTGATCCTGGCCTGGAACGAATATCTCTTGGCCCTGTTCCTCTCCAATGCCAATGCGCAGACCATGCCCGTGCTGGTGTCGGCGCAGAACACCACCCGCGGCCCGCAATGGTGGTACATGTCGGTGCTGATCGTCATCATGATCGTGCCCGTCATCGCCATTGCCGCATTCCTGCAAAAGCATATCGCGCGAGGCCTGATGGTCGGCGCCGTCAAGGGTTGAAGATGCAAGTCACGCTCAACAACGTCCACAAATCCTTCGGCGCGGTCGATGTCGTCAAGGGGCTCGATCTCGAGGTCAAGGACGGCGAGTTCCTGGTGCTGCTGGGCGCCTCCGGCTCCGGCAAGACCACGGCCCTGCGCATGATCGCCGGGCTGGAGACGGTGACATCGGGCTCGGTACGGATCGGCGAGCGCGACGTCACCCATGTCCTGCCGAAATATCGCGACATCGCCATGGTGTTCCAGTCCTATGCGCTCTATCCGCACAAGACGGTGTTCGCCAACATCGCCTACCCTCTGACGGTGCGCAAACGCCCCAAGGCCGAGATCGAGGCGGCGGTGAAGGACGTGGCCCGTCAGGTGCAGCTCGATCATCTACTCGATCGCCTGCCCCGCCAGCTTTCCGGCGGCCAGCGCCAACGTGTGGCGCTCGCAAGAGCCATCATCCGCCGCCCCGCCGCCTTCCTGATGGACGAGCCCCTGTCCAATCTCGATGCCAAGCTGCGCGGCCACATGCGCGCCGAGCTCAAGCACATGCAGCATGAGCTCGGCATCACCACGATCTACGTCACCCATGACCAGGTGGAGGCGATGACGCTTGCCCATCGCGTGGCCCTGCTCGACAAGGGCGTGCTGCAGCAACTGGATACGCCGGCCACCATCTACAACCGGCCCGCCAATCTCTTCGTCGCCGGCTTCATCGGCTCGCCGCCGATGAACTTCCTGGAGGGGGAACTGAAGGAGGGGCGTTTTTCCTCCGAGGCCGGCGCTTTCAGCACCACCAACACCACCTCGGCGCCGCGCGCGGTCGCCGGCATCCGGCCCGAGGATTGCCGGGTGACCGAGCCTGATCTCGGCAAGTTTGCCGGCGAGGTCTTCGCCATCGAGCTGATCGGCGATCACTCGCTGGTCACCTGTCGCTGCGGGGGGGCCAACGTGACGGTGAAGGTCGACAAGGATTTTCAGCGCGAGATCGGGGAAAAGGTCGGCATCGGATTTGACGACAGGGCCCTGCATCTCTTCGATGGCGAGAGCGGGGAGAGGCTGGCGTAGGAGGAGAACAGGCTCTCTCTTTACCCTTCCCTCGATGGGGAGGGTAAAGATGTGCGCCCCCTGATCGACGTCCACCTCACACAGGAGCACATAATGGCCACCGTAAAACTTCTCAGCGACGACGAGGTCGCGGCCAACCCGGCCGCGAAGGCGGTGTTCGACGATATCAGGGCGACGCGCAAATCCGATTTCGTCAATAATTTCTGGCGTGGTCTCGCCAATGATCCGGTGCTGCTGAAACGCACCTGGGAGGAGGTCAAGGCGGTGATGGTGGGCGAGGGTGCCCTCGATCCGCTGGTGCGCGAATTGATCTATATCGCGGTCTCCTCGGCCAATGCCTGCCAATATTGCGTGCATTCCCATACGGCTGCCGCGCGGGCCAAGGGGATGAACGACGCACAATATGGCGAGCTGCTCGCCATCATCGGCCTGGCCGGCAAGACCAATCATCTGGTCACGGCCATGCAGATTCCGGCCGATCCCGAGTTTCTGGTGACGGGCTGAGATCGAGTTTTCAGCCTTCGTTTTCCGCATTCAGCTTGTCCGGCCGAAGACCGGGCTAAAGCGTTTTGCTCTAGTGATCGACGCCGGAAGCCTCCCGCAGGATCGCATTGATGCGGTCTTGCCACCCGGGCCCATCGCCCTGGAAGTGCTCCAGCACGTCGCGGTCAATCCGCAGCGAAACCAATTCCTTGGCATTGGGCAGCGCCGGCCGCGGCGCGGCAGCCGCCGGAGCCTTGGGCGCTGCGGGCTTGAAGACCGCCTCGGCATTCTTCCAAGGATCGCCCGGGCGGCGTGTTCTGTTGTTGCTCATGGGCTGAAACTGTTTCTGTTGGCGAATGGTGGGATCTGTCTATCTGCCGCCAATAGGAAGGTCGAGTCCATAGCCGGGGCCTGATGCGGCAGCGCAAATGCGTTTGGTCATCCACAGCCACGACAGGTCTTCCCTCTCGTCTCCGGCCATGCCAAGAATGCCGCCCATCGATAAGTCGGACTAATTTCCAGGGAGCGAGCCGGCATGGCCAAGACGCGTTGGGGTATCCTATCCACGGCAAAGATCGGCACGGGCAAGGTCATTCCCGGCATCCAGCGGGCGAAGGGCGCGGAAGCTGTCGCCATCGCCTCGCGCGACCTTGCCCGTGCCGAGGCCGTTGCCAAGGAACTCGGCATCCCCAAGGCCTATGGTTCCTATGAAGCCTTGCTCGCCGATCCGGATATCGATGCCATCTACAATCCCCTGCCCAACCATCTCCACGTGCCGCTCACCCTGCAGGCCGTGGCGGCGGGCAAGCATGTGCTGTGCGAGAAGCCGATCGGGCTGACGGCCCAGGACGCGGCACAGCTCCTGGTGCTGCCGCGCGACCGGCTGGTGATGGAAGCCTTCATGGTGCGCTTCCATCCGCAATGGCTGCGGGCCAGGGAGGCCGCGCGCTTGGGCGAATTGGGTGAGGTCAGGGCCATTCAGGCCTTCTTCTCCTACTACAATGTCGATCCGGCCAATGTGCGCAACCAGCTCGACATCGGCGGTGGTGGCATCCTGGATATCGGCTGCTATCCGATCGTCGCCGGCCGTTTCATCTTCGATGCGGAGCCGCGGCGGGTAATCGCCCTCATCGATCGCGATCCGGCGACGGGCGTCGACCGCCTCGCCTCGGCCATTCTCGATTTCGGCGAGGGGCGCCGCACGGAGTTCACAGTGTCGACCCAGCTCACTCCGCTGCAGCGGGTCGACATCGTCGGTACCAAGAAGCGTTTCGAGATCACCATCCCCTTCAACGCACCCCAGGCCGAGGCCGTGACCGTCTATACCGATGACGGCTCCAGGCTCGGCGACGCCTCGGCGGTGGCCGAGACCATCGCCCCGGTCGATCAATATGCCGAGGAGGTCGATGCCTTCTCCGCCGCCATCCGCGGCGAGATCACGCTGCCCTATGGCCCGGCCGACGCCGTGCAGAACATGAAGATCATCGATGCGCTGTTCCGCTCGGAAAAGAGCGGGGCTTGGGAGACGGTGTAGGGATTTTAAGGGGCGGGCGAGATGATCGGGTTGAAGATTAGGCTAAGCGTGCGAGCCCCCTCGCCCCGTTCTTACGGGGAGAGGATAGAGGTGAGGGGCTCAGCAATGCGCAGTTTTTCAAGGTTTGCGCCGCCCCTCATCCTTACCTTCTCCCCGTAAACGGGGCGAAGGGGTGGCTGGCGTTGCGCTTCTCGCCCTGAGTTAGCGCCTATCGGCAAGATGTCTGCGATCCCAGGGATTTATCGTCGCCTTTGCGAAAGAGGGATCTGCCTGAGATTGCAGATCTGCGTGCGCGTGCGGATCAGACGGCCCTGATAGCGCGATCCCGCCCGATACCAGCGGCAGCCATACCAGGGCGGGCGCCGCGTGGTCGTCTCGATATGCACGGACTTGTAGCGGCGGTGGGAGAAGTCGTGGCCGCCGATGAAGACGTTCTTGCCGAAGCGGACCTCGGCAAGAGCAGGCCCGCCGGCGCCGAGGAGCGCCAGCAGGATGGTGACGGCGAGGACCCGCAAACGGCCCATCGCGACAGGCTTACTTGGTGCCGAGCAGAGCGGCTTCGAGGATGTCGAGGCCTTCCTTGAGCACCTTGGGCTGGATGGTGAGCGGGGCGAGCAGGCGCACCGTTTCACCATAGACGCCGCAGGTGAGGATCATCAGGCCGCGCTCGAGGCACTCGGCCGCCAGGGCCTTGGCCGCGGCAGGATCGGGCTCGTTGCCGCCATGGCTGGTGACGAGTTCGAACGCCGTCATGCCGCCGAGGCCACGGATGTCGCCGATCGGGCGGCCGGTCTTCTTGCGCTTGATGGCCTTGAGGCGCTTGAGGATGAGCTCGCCCTGCTTGGTCGACTTGTCGAGCAAGTCCTCGGCCTCGAAGGCTTCGAACACGCCGAGCGCGGCGGCGCAGGCCACCGGATTGCCGGCATAGGTGCCGCCGAGGCCGCCGGGCTCCGGTGCATCCATGATATCGGCCTTGCCGACGATGCCGGCGAGCGGGAAGCCGCCGGCCAGGCTCTTGGCGGTGGTGATCAGGTCGGGCTCGACGCCGGAATGCTCCATGGCGAACCACTTGCCGGTACGGCCGAAGCCTGTCTGGATCTCGTCGGCGACCAGGAGGATGCCGTGCTCGTCGCACAGCGCGCGCAGGCGCTTGAGGAATTCCGGCGAGGCGATGTAGAAGCCGCCTTCACCCTGCACCGGCTCGATCACCATGGCGGCGACGTTCTTGGGATCGACATCCGTCTTGAACAGCCACTTCAGCGCCTCGAAGGTGTCGTCGACCGAAATGCCCTTGTGCTCGATCGGATAGGGCACGCGCCACACACCGCCCGGGAAGGGGCCGAACTTGGTCTTGTAGGGCACGACCTTGCCGGTCATCGCCATCGCCAGCAGGGTGCGACCGTGGAAGGCGCCGTTGAACACCACGACGTCGGAGCGGCCGGTATGGGCTCTGGCGATCTTGATGGCGTTTTCGACGGCCTCGGCGCCGGTGGTGACCAGCATCACCTTCTTGGGGCCAGAGATCGGCGCGATCTCGATGAGCTTCTCGGCGACCTGCACGGCCGGCTCGTAGGGCGTCACCATCAAGCAGGTATGGGTGTAGCGCTCGAGCTGCTCCTGCACCCGCTTCATCACGGTGGGGTGACGATGGCCGGTGTTGAGCACGGCGATGCCGCCGCCGAAATCGATGAAGCGGCGGCCTTCCACGTCCCAGATCTCGGAGTTTTTGGCCTTGGCGGCGAAGACCGGCTGGCCCGCGCTCATGCCGCGCGTGAAGACGCTGGCGCGCCTTTCCAGAAGGTCTTCCGTCTGGGTGCGGTTGGCGCCATGCGCCTTGGTGGCGGGTGCATTCATGGATCGAACTCCGATTGCTTGATCAATGCGCTGTGGGCGCATGCTATGGCGCTGTGCGACCGGCTCGTCAATCTCCGTGCGGGATCATCGACGGGCTGTTGTCCGATCGGTTCGGAGCCCTTCCGTGACGACGCTCTTGGATTGCGGCTGATCAGGCGCTTGGCTGGAATCCTGCCACGTCTTGCCGCAAGGCGGCAGGTGCTTTATGCCTGCCGCGGCGGTGCGGATTTGTAACCACTGAAGCCTTGAGACACCAGTCACCCGGCGCATTGCAGCAGGCAGGGCTGCGGGTCGGGATCGGGCATGGAAAGGGCGCGGCGTGGTGGTGGGTCCAGGCAATCAGTCTTCGAGCGAAGACGCACCGGGCGGCGGCGAGGAGATGAATGCCGGCGATGGCGCCGAGGCGGCCTTCGGCGGCCGGCTGCCGCCTTTGTCGATGCTCCGGGCCTTCGAGGCGGTCGGGCGCTTTTCTTCCATGCGCAAGGCCGGCGAGGCGCTCGGCGTCAGCCACACCGTGGTGTCCCGGCATGTGCGCCACCTGGAGGCCTGGTTCGATCTTCACCTCGTCACCTCCGGGGCGCGCGGCGTCAGGCTGACCAAGGCCGGCGCCCGCCTGTTCGAGGTGACGACCGCGGCTTTCGGCCAGCTCGCCGAAGTCACCGTGGAACTGCGGCCGGCCCAGCGCCTGCGCGGCCAGCTGCGGCTGTGGTGCGCCCCGGGCTTGGCAGCACGCTGGCTCACACCGCGGCTCGATGCCCTGCAGTCGGTGCTGCGGGACACGATCATCATGGTGCGTGCGACCTCCGACCAGCCCGATTTCGAGCGGCATGAAGCCGATGCCGCCATCATCTTCGCCGAGGAGGCTCCAGCATCGCCCGTGATGGCTGCACTTCTCCAGCGCGTGCGCATCTTTCCCGTCGCCAGCCCGGCCTGGCTGGCGACGCAGGCGCCGATAGCCAGCCTGGCCGACCTTGCCGGCCAGAAGCTCATTCATGAAGACAATGCCAGCCAATGGCACCGCTTCTTGCGTCTCGCCGGCTACCGAGCCGCCACGCTCAAGGGGCCGTGGCTGTGGTCGGCCTCATCCACCCATGATGCGGCCTTGGCGGGCCAGGGCGTGGCGCTGTCGACCAGCCTGCAGGCAGACGGGGACATCGCGGCGGGGCGGCTGGTCGAACTTCTGCAGACCGACGTCTCGCTCGGTGGCTATTGGCTGATCGCCCCCGAAACGCGCTGGCGCCATCGCACCATATCGACCCTGCTCAAATGGCTGCGCCAGGAGATCGGAGGTCGTTCCGCCGCAGAGAGAGACTAGAGGCGTCTCGTCCTCACACCAAGTCGCGAAGATGCTGACTTTTCCCGGGATCGCAGGCGTCCTCGCCTGCCCTTCCCACCCATCAGTCGAAGCACTTTCAAGAGCACATACTTCGACAGGTCCGCGTTTTCGAGACTTGGTATCAGACGCCTTCTGCCCGCCCAAAAGTGTTGCAAATCGGGCACGGCTGGCAAGATTCGGGTAACCATCCCGTTAAAAAGACACCCTTATGGAGAAGTTTTGCAGGCTCGTTGCAATTCCGCCACAAAAATGATTACCGGTCGTTAACTTTCTCACGACACAACGAGCGCATGAAGACACGAACCCTCACATCTGCCCTGCGTTTCCTCGCGATAGCGGCGGTAACCTCGGCTCTTGGCGGCTGCGCCCTCTTTTCGACCTCGCGCGTGGCCAGCACCACGAATGAGCGTGAGTGTCTGGCCCGTGCCATGTATTTCGAGTCCAACCGATCCAGCGATGACGGCATGCTTGCCGTCGGCACGGTGGTGATGAACCGCGTCGAGTCCGGCAAATATCCGCGCTCGATCTGCGGCACGGTCGGCCAGCGCGTGCAGTTCGCCCCGGGCGTGCTGACGAAGCGGATGAACGACTCGGGCCGCGAGCGTGCCTTCCGCGTGGCGGATCAGGTGATCAGCGGCAAGCGCTATCCGGGCATGTCGAAGAATGTGCATTTCTTCCACACGGCCGGTTACACCTACCCCTACAACAACATGCATTACGTCGCTGTTGCCGGTGGCAATGCCTTCTACGAGAAGCGCCGCCGCGGTGGCGATGCGCCTTATGCTCCGCCGGTGATGGTGGCCCAGGCCGAGATGCCGCCGCTGCCTACGACGGTGGCCGCTGCCGAGCCGATGCCCTCGCCACAGCCGCGCAAATATTCGCGGCCTGCTGCCCGCCCTCTGCCGACTGTGGCCTATCAGGATGATGCCGGTCCGCAGGCCGATCCCGTCATCGACATCCTGCCGCCGACCCGTCCTCGCCTCGGCCCGGTCAAGCGCCGCGCCGAACCCCAGGTGCAGGTCGCCCAGAATGACCCGGATGCCGGCATGATGCCGGAGGCCTTGCCGCCGGTGCGGCCGCGCGGTTCCATCGGCAAAGCGCATATCGGTGCAAGCCAGGCTGACGGCTCTCATGTCGCGTTGCCGCCGGTTCGTGGCCGCTCGCAGCCGCAGTTCAACTTCCAGCAAGGGCCGTCCGGTGCTGAGGCCGCTGCACCTGCGGCCAAGCCGAGGCGGCCCATGGTGGCCCAGTCGCGTACCGTTCCCACGATCCGTATCCAGCCCGAAGCCGTGCAGGCGGATATGGGCGGCATGCCCGAGCCGGCGCCTGCTCCCAAGGCCAAGCGGCGTTCGAGCCTGGAGCCGGAACCGCTCTACTGAGGCGCATCGAGATCTGTCGAGCCTTCCCCATACAGGGAAGGCTCCCGAAGGGCGGGTGAGGGGTCTCTCCGCCCTTTTCCTTTATGAGACCCTGGCCGGTCAGGCGATGGTAGCGTAGCCCTGTTCCCGCGCCTCGCGGTCCCAGGCCAGCGTCTTCTCGAAATCCGCTTGTTCCACCGGCGCGAAGCCGTTGAGCCGAAGCGCCTCGCCGAGCGGTGGGAACCAGGGCTGGTGATGGGCGGCCGCAAAGGTGGCCTTGAGCCGCACGATGGTCTCCGCCGGCAGGCCGGGAGCCGCCACGAAGGAAGGGATCGGTGCCAGCCCGGTGGAGCCGATCACGCGGATACCCTCGGTCAGGTCCGGGCGATAGGCGCGAATGAGCTCGTGCCAATAGCCGTCGAGCGGGCCGACATCGATCTCCCCCGCCAATACCTTGTCGAGGATACCGCGCGCGGTGACGAGATTGCCGACGACCTCGCGATAGAGGACCGGATGATCGGGCGAGCGATAGCGCAGCAGGTGATGGCGTAGCGCGTTGAAGCCGGAATGGGAGTGCTCGACCGTCCAGCCGATGCGATGGCCGAACGTATCCTCGATGCGCCGGAAGGGGCTGTCCGCCTTCACGATCAGATCGGAGCGATAGAGCGGCTTGCCGCCGGCCCATTCGGCGGCCGGGATGGGCGCCGCAATCGGGATCACCTCGGAGAGCTGGAAGGCGATCGGATAGCCGCACATGAAGACGCAGCCGAGATCGTCACGCTCCCACAGCACTTCCAGGGGCTGCGGGGCGGGGTAGGGCTCATAGTCGAAGGCCACACCGGCGCTCGCCATCACATGGCCGAGCAGGGTCTTCCAATGGTCCTCGACCTCCGGCGTGACCGAGTACATGCGGGCATTGGCGATAAAGCGGGTCATGCAGGCACCAGTTGAAGTTTCGTCGTTGCGAGTTGGAACTCACAGCCCTCCAGGCTGGATGGCAAGGCCGGTACCGATCATGGAATCGCGGGTGACGAGCTGGGCCAATGCCATCTCACTCCACCCCTTGGTGCCGTCGGGCCGCTGGGGCAGTACGAGGTAGCGCAGTTCCGCGGTCGAGTCCCAGACCCGGATTTCGGTGTCATCAGGCAGGGTGACGCCGAATTCGGCCAGCACCCCGCGCGGATCGATCACGGCGCGCGAGCGATAGGGCGCGGATTTATACCAGACCGGCGGCAGGCCGAGCACCGACCAGGGATAGCAGGAGCACAGAGTGCAGACGATGAGGTTGTGGAGCCCCGGCTTGTTCTCCACCACCTTCATATGCTCGCCCTGGCGGCCGGAATAGCCGAGCGAGGCGATGGCCGCCGTGGCGTCTTCCAGGAGCCAGGTCCGGAATTCCTCGTCCCGCCAGGCATGGGCGACGACATGGGCGCCGTTGCGGGGGCCGACCTTGTTCTCATAGGTGTCGATGAAGACGTCGAGGGCAGCCGGGTCGACATAGCCCTTCTCGACCAGCACGGCTTCGAGCTTCTTCACCCGCTCGGCCATGGGGGAGGGCGGCGCGCCATGGTGATGGTCGTCATGGTCGTGATCGTGATCGTGCGTGCTCATGGCGAATGTGTCGCAGAGATCGCAAGGAGAGGCAATGGTGCGGTGGACGGGCGGACGTCAAGTCCGCTTCTTCCCAATCCCCCGCACTTGCGGTGCACCCTTCCGGTCGCTAGATCAGGGGCAGGTGTGAATGGCCCGGAAGGCTTGGAGACCCGATGCGCGCAATCCTCGACATCATCCTCATCCTGCTGCAGCTCTATATCTATATCGTGCTGGCTTCCGTGGTATTTTCATATCTGGTGGCGTTCAACGTCGTCAGCCGCCGCAATCCCACGGTGGCGGCGATCGGCGATGCCCTCTATCGCTTGACCGAGCCGGTCTTCGCACCGATCCGGCGCCGCCTGCCCGATTTTGGCAGCATCGATTTCGCGCCCTTCGTGGCGATCCTGATCGCGATCTTCATCGAGCGGATCATCGCCTATTACATCTATCCCAACGTGCTTTGAGCGATACCGGTTTCGGCAAACCCTGGCGAATCACGTCGGATGGGCTGCTCGTCGCGATGCGCTTGACGCCTCGGGGCGGCAAGGATGTGATCGGGGCCGTGGAAATCATGTCGGACGGCAGATCTGTGCTGACGGCCAAGGTGCGGGCAATTCCCGCCGGTGGAGAAGCCAATCAAGCCCTGGTCAAGCTGGTCGCCAAGGCTGTGGGCGTGCCGACGAGCCGCGTGTCGATCACGCATGGAGCGACCAGCCGGATCAAGCTGGTGCTGGTGGAGGGCGACGGCGCCGCACTGGAACAATCAATTCTCGCCAGGATGGGCAGATAGTTGCGGAACAAATGACCTCACCTTGCGTTAACCAGGGCAATTTTGCACAGGCAAGGGTAGGGGATTTGGCCATATGGCGATGATTTTGCGTTCACTTCTGGCCGTGGGCGGCATGGTGCTGGCGCTCGATGCCCAGGCGGCCGAAGCTCCTGAGGTCGCAGCCTGCAAGGCAAGCGGCCTGCTCGCCCTTCAGCAGAAGTCGCCCGACATCGCCGATCTCGTCATCGACCAGGAAAGCATCGCCGTCTCGGCGGCGGATACCAAGGTCGGCGATGTGCCGGTCAAGGTCGTCGTGCTCGGGGAGGCCTATATCAAGCGGGCCAAGGAGACGGGCCGGCCCGACCGTTTCGTCTGCCTCATCGGCGAGAAGGGCAAGGTGCTCCTGACATTCTTCACGGCGAAATAGCCGCGACCGCCCTAGCTCCCTCTCGACGCGATGTCTCATGCCGGCGGCTTGTCCCAGCGCTTGCGGATCAGGCCTTCCTGGGCCACCGAGGCGATCAGGCGGCCATCCTGCCAGATCTCGCCGCGGGCAAAGCCGCGGGCGCCGCCGGTGAAGGGGCTCTCCTGCGCGTAGAGCAGCCATTCGTCCATCTTGAACGGGGCATGAAACCACATGGCGTGGTCGATCGATGCCGGCTGCACGTCGGGATCGAACACGCTCTTGCCATGGGCGACGAGCGTGGTGTCGAGCAGGGTCATGTCGGTGGTGTAGGCCAGTACGGCCTCGTGCAGGGCCCGATCGTCGGGCAGCTTACGGGCGGCACGGATCCAGATATATTGCCGAGGCTCCTGGGGCGTGCGGGCGATATAGCGCTTCATGTCGACAGGCCTGAGCTCGATCGGGCGCTCGCGCTCCCAATAGTCGCGGACCATCTTGGGCAGATGGCCGAGGAATTGATCCTTGAGCTCGGCGATGCTTGGCAATTGATCGGGGGTAGGCACATCCGGCATGGTCGCCTGGTGGTGCCAGCCTTCTTCGGGGCGATGATAGGAACAGGAAAGCGAGAAGATCGGCTGGCCATGCTGGATGGCGATGGCGCGGCGGGTGGTGAAGCTCTTGCCATCACGCAGCCGGTCGACCTGGTAGATGATCGGCACGCTCGGATCGCCCGGCCGCAGGAAATAGCCGTGCAGGGAATGCACATGGCGGTCGTGCTCGACGGTGCGGGTCGCTGCCACCAGGGCCTGGCTGATCACCAGGCCGCCAAAAACGCGCTGCCAGCCGCCCTGCGGGCTCGTGCCGCGGTAAAGATTGTGTTCGAGCTGTTCGAGATCGAGTATCGAGAGGAGATTCGCAAAGGGATCGGACATGAAGCTTTCCTTGATGGAGGCAGAGCATCGGTCCTTCCTAGAGCAAAGCGCGTTTTGGTAGAAACGCCCTTTTACTCTAGCTCTTTGGTCGGACGCGTCTTTGCGATTTGAGATGGTTCCGTCAAATCGCAAAACGCTTTGGAAAGTCAAGCGTGGGGTTCGGACATGGCCAGCAAAGCCGATCTTGTTATAGCCGGTGGCGGCTTTGCCGGCCTCGGCCTCGCTTTGGCACTGAAGACCGAGCTCGGCGCGAGCTTTTCGGTCATCATCGTCGATCCCATGCTCGGCAAGGGTCCCTCGCGCGATCCGCGCTCCTCCTCCATCGCCACCGGCGCGCGGCGGTTTCTGGAGAAGCTCGAGGTCTGGGAAGCCGTGGCCGGTGAGGCCCAGCCGATCCTCGACATGGTGATCACCGATTCCAAGCTCGACGATCCGATCCGGCCGACCTTCCTGTCCTTCGGCGGTGACGTCGAGCCGGGCGAGCCTTTCGGCCATATGGTGGAGAACCGGCTGCTGCTCGATGCCCTGGTGGCGCGGGCCGAAGCCTTCGGCATCGAGCTGCGCGGGCAGGGGGCCACTGTCAGCCGCTACAAGCTGACCGAGGACGGCATCACCGCCGAACTGCCTTCCGGCGACGACATCGCCACGCACTTGCTGGCGGCGGCCGATGGCGGGCGCTCGCGGCTGCGCGAGCAGGCCGGCATCGCCATGCATGGCTGGGATTACGGCCAGTCCGGCATCGTCACCACCGTCGAGCATGAACTCGACCATGAAGGCCGGGCGGAAGAGCATTTCCTGCCCGCCGGTCCCTTCGCCATCCTGCCGCTGACGGGCCGGCGCTCCTCTTTGGTCTGGACCGAGAAGACCGAGGAGGCGACCCGCATCCTCGGTCTCGACGATGTCGGCTTCCATGCCGAACTGGAGCGCCGCTTCGGCCTCAAGCTCGGCGAGCTCAAGGTGATCGGGCCACGCGCCGCCTTCCCGCTGTCGATGCGCATCGCCCGCAATTTCGTGGGCGACCGGCTGGCCCTGGTCGGCGATGCCGCCCATATCATCCATCCCATTGCCGGGCAGGGCCTCAATCTGGGTATCCGCGATGCCGCCGCTCTTGCGGAATGTGTCGCCGATGCCGCCGCGCTCGGCCTGGATATCGGCAGCCCGGACGTGCTGGAGCGCTATCAGCGCTGGCGGCGTTTCGACACCGTCTCGATGGGCATCGCCACCGACGGTCTGAACCGCCTGTTCTCCAACGACCACGATGCCATCCGCTTGGTGCGCGATGTCGGCCTTGGCCTGGTGGAGCGTTTTCCGGCTGCCAAGAAGCTGTTCATCCGCGAGGCTACGGGCCTGACCGGCACGGTGCCGCGCCTGATGCGGTAAGGGACGGAGCGCGGACATCCTGTCCGCTTGTTCCCCCAACCCAAGCGCAATGCTCGTTGGAAAGAAAGAGGCGGACAAGATGTCCGCGCTCCGAAAGCGCCCAGTTGCTCCCTTTTCACCAATCTGACACTGTCGCTGCTCGGTTGCGAATGAGGGCTGCATGGATCTGGAGTTTGCCGGCAAGGTCATCGCCGTGACGGGGGCTTCGCGCGGTGTCGGGCGGGCCATTGCCGAGCGCCTGGCGGCGGAAGGGGCGGCGGTGGCGATCGCGGCGCGCTCGGCGCAGGAGCTGGCCGATGCCCATGCCGCGATCGAGGGCCATGGCGGGCGCTGCCTGGCCTATGCCTGCGACCTTTCCGTGGCCGGAGAGGCGGCCGCCTTCATCGGCGCCGTGATCGAGATCTTCGGGCGCCTGGACGGCCTGGTCTGCAACGCGACCATGGCGACCGGGCAGGGGCAGGAACGCGAGGCCTGGCAGGCGGAACTGGCGCTCAATCTCGGCCATGGCGTCGAGGCCCTGGACGCGGCGCTGCCCGTGCTGGCGCCGACCGGCAGCATGCTGTTCATCGTCGGGGCCGATGCCGACAGCTGGCCGCAGGCGGCCTGCCGCGCCGGGCTGGCGGCTGCGGCCGAGCGGCACGCCGTGCGCGTCAACCTGATCGGCCGCAAGAGCGAGGCGCTGGCCGATAGCGCCGCCTTCCTGCTGTCGCAGCGCGCAGAGGGGATCAAGGGCGCGTTGCTCTAGGCCGCCAGGGCCTCCTGCTGCAGCACGGTTTCGCGCAGGAAGGTGGCGAAGCGCTTGGTGGCGACGCTGGCATTGGCGGGCACGACCAGGGCGATGTCGAGATGCGGCAGCTCCGGGAAGCCCTCGTCTTCGCCCAGGCGGCGCCATTCCTTGGGAATCGAGGAAATGCCGAGAATGGTGATCGCCATGCCGGCATTCACGGCCGAATGGATGCCGGGCATGTGGCTCGACGTATAGGCGATGCGCCAGGGCCTGTTCATGGCGTCGAGGGCGGCGAGCGCATCGGGCCGGCAGCGGCAGCCCTCGGGGAACATGGCGAGCGGCAGGGGATCGATCAGCTCCGGCCGATGGTCGCGCGCCGCGCACCAGGCCCTCGGCTCGCGGCGCAGCACTTCGCCGAGCGGGCGGGCAGGATCCTGGGTGATGATGGCAAGATCGACCTCGCCGCGCTCCAGCATGGGTTCGAGGCGGAAGGAGAGATCGCAACGCATTTCGAGCTGCACGCGCGGGAAGCGCCGGGAGAAGGCGCCGATCAGCGGCGACACCATCATGTCGACGAAGTCATCCGGCACGGCCAGGCGCACCCGGCCTGCCGCCTCGTCGCCGCCGATGGCGGCGAGCGCCTCATCCTCCAGGCTGAGGATGCGGCGGGCATAGCCGATCAGGATCTCGCCGGCGAAAGTCGGCGTCACCCCCTTGCGCGAGCGTTCCAGCAGGCGCTTGCCGATGCGCGCTTCCATGCGCGAGACGATCACGCTGACGGCGGCCTGCGTCTTGCCCAGCGCTTCGCCGGCGGCCGTGAAGCCGCCGCGATCGATGATGGTGACCAGCGTTTCCAGGCTGTCCGTATCGAAATGGCGCATATCCGGCGTTCCATAAGAAAATGAAATCCTGCCATAAGATACATTCGTTTTCGCTTATGTGAAGCGTGACCTATCTTCGCGGCAAGTACGCGTATCAGCCCCGAGTATGTCATGAGCGACATCGTTTCCGCCCCCCGCCCCACCCCCCTGCCGGCGCTCGATTCCGTTGGCCTGGGCGCCATGATCGCCTCCGTTCTGGCGATTGCCTGGTCGCCCATCCTGATCCGGTTCAGCGATGTCGCGCCGGCCGCCGCCGCCTTCTGGCGGCTGGTGTTCTCCCTGCCGGTGCTGTTCGTGTGGGCCGAGGCCGAAAGGCGGCGGGCCGGCGGCACGAGCATGGCCTCCCTGCTCACGCGGCCGGGCCTGTTGGCGGCCAGCCTGGCCGGCGTGGCTTTTTCAGCCGATCTTGCCTTCTACCATGCCGCCTTGCCGCTGACCTCGGTGGCCAATGCCAGCTTCATTTCGAACCTCGCCCCCGTGGCCTCGGTGGTCGCCGGCTTCGTGCTGCTGCGCGACCGCATCCGGCCGGCGGTGCTGGGAGCGCTCGCCATCGCCCTCGTCGGCGTGGCCATCACCAGCGGCGCCCACCGCACCGGCCTCACCATGGGCAGGGGCGACCTCCTGGCTCTCGGCGCAGCGCTCGCCTATGCCTTCTATCTCGTCGCCCTCCGGGTGGCGCGCAACACGCGCCTGGCCGCCGATGCCTCGCTGGTTTCGACGGTGGTCGCCGCCCTCGGCCTGGTGGCGATCATGCTGGTCGAAGGAGGCACCTTCCTGCCGCAGTCCCCGCAGGGCTGGGCGGTGGTCATCGGCCTCGGCCTGATCTGCCAGGTGCTCGGCCAGGGGCTGAGCGCGGTCGGCATCGGGCGGCTGCCCGCCGGCGTGGTGGCGATCATCCTGCTTTCGCATCCGGTCTTGTCGGCGATCATCGCCTATTTCGTCTTCGGCGAAGCCCTGAGCCTCGATCAGCTCGTCGGCGGCATCCTGATCCTGGCCGCCGTGATGATGACGCGCATCAACATGAAGTGATGGGGCTACGTCCTTTCGCGGACTCGACAGCACATCGAGCCCGGCATAGTTTACCTTGAGGCATGCGAAGCGGTGGGCCGTCGCTTGCCAGTAGGTGATGCATGCGTTTGTTCTTTGCCCTGTCCGCCGTGATGATCCTCGCGCAATTGCCGGCCGCGGCGCAGGCTGCCGCCCCGCAAGAGCTGGAAGACGCGATCTTCGACGACGTCAAATTGTATCGTCCGGCCGACAAGCCGGCCAATGTCATCGTGCTGCTGTCCGATGCCGACGGCTTCGGCAATGACGAGGAAACCCTCGCCGCGGAGTTCCAGCAGCGCGGCGATCTGGTGATCGGCCTGGACTGGCCGACGACCCGTCGCACCGCCGGCGGCCGCCATCGCATGACCTGCCCCGAACTCGCCGGCCATATCGAAGACACCACGCTGCGCATCGAACGCGAGCAGGCGATCACCCCCTATGTCACGCCGGTGCTGGCCGGGGCCGGTCTGGGCCGGGATGCCGCGCGCTCCCTGGCCCTGCAGGCGGACAGCCATCGCCTCGCCGGCGTGATCGCGGTGCACACCACCACGATGAAGCCCGATACGATCTCGGCCTGCCTGGTCGACAAGGCGGCCCTCGCCAGCGCCGACGTCTCGGCGGCGACCACCGCCAGTTTTGTGGCGCTGCGGGAAATCGAGGATGGCGACGAGAGCGCCGCCGAAGAGGCGGCGGAGGCCCTGGGCAAGGACGCCGGTCCGCATGGTCCGGGCGATCTGTCCGACCTGCCGCTCTATGTCTCCGAACCCGAGCAGCCCGCCAGCCGCCTCGCCGTGGTGCTGACGGGGGATGGCGGCATGGGCCAGCTCAACGTCGATCTGGCGACGGCGCTGACGCGGCGCGGGGTCGGCGTGGTCTCCATCGATTCCAGGCGCTATTTCTGGGCCAAGCGCGATCCCGATGAAGTCGCCGCCGACCTCAAGCGCATCATCAAGCATTACCGCGCGGCCTGGCCGGTCGAGCGGGTGGCGCTGGTCGGCTATTCCTTCGGCGGCGATGCGCTGCCGCTGGTCTATAACCGGCTGTCCAAACGCATCAAGAGCATCGTCGCGGTGGTCTCCCTGCTGTCGATCGCGCCGGTGACGGACATGCGCGTCGAGTTGAGCGACGACGACTATCCCAACGAGATCCCGCTCCTGCCCGAGGCGGCGCGCATCGACGCGCCGAATGTGCAATGCATCTATGGCCAGGACGATCGCATGGCCGCACTGGCCTGTCCCGCCCTGGCCAAGGCCCGTCCGGATTTCGCCATCCTGCGCGAGGCGGGCGGCCACGGCTTCAGCGGCGATGCCGAGCGCCTGGCCGATCTCATCGTGGCGCCGCTGCTGTCAGCCCCGGCGGTGGAGCGCCATGCCAGGGCCGGCGTGAGCGGTAATCACGGGCATTGAGGGCAGGCCTGGGGCGCAGATGTCCTCGTCCATAGGCGCTACTTTGCGATGAGAGTACGCTCTTTACCCTCCCCTGGAGGGGGAGGGTCGGCCTGGAAGGCCGGGGTGGGGTGAAGAAGCTCCGGCTTTGAGGATGAGACGACATCTTCTTGTAAGGAAGTCCCCCCGAGGCTTCGCCTCGACCCTCCCCCTCCAGGGGAGGGTAAAGAGTCCTCGCCTCAGCTCTCCACCTTGATCCGCCCCCCGACGCCGGTGGTGACGGTGCCCTTCTCGCGCAGATAGACCATCACCTCATTGGCGAGCAGCTTGCCGTCGGTCGCGCCGATCAGCACGCGCCCGCGGCCGATGGCGTCATAGCCGTCGCCGCCCGCCAGCAGGAAATTGTTGGAGGCGACCTTGTAGCGCCGCGCCAGATCGAGCGTCTCGCCGTTGACGCTGACCGAGGCGATGCGCGCGCCGACGGGCGCCTTGGCATCCACCACGATGGCGAGGCCCGAAACCTGCGGGAAGCGGCCGGCATAGTTCTGCAGCTGCGAGACGCCGTTTTCGAGCGCGGCCTTGATGTCCGAGCCCTTGAGCTCGACCAGCACGGTGGTGTTGCCGAAGGGGAGTTCGGAGAGGATGTCGCGGCGGGTCAGCCGGGTGCCGGCCGGATAGAGCTTGTTGGCACGGATGCCGCCGCCATTGGTGATGGCGCAATCGGCGCCGGTGCGGGCGCGGATGGCATCGGCGATGAGATCGCCCATGGCGGTTTCCTGGGACCGCACGCTGGCGGTGCGGCTGTCGAGCTCGACGGCGGTGGTGGCGATTTCAACGTCGAGTTCGCGCGACAGCTCGGCCTCGAGCTTGTCGACGGCGGCCTGCACCTCAGGATCGGGCTGCACCGACAGGCTGTCATGTACGCGAAAGCTCGGCAGCCAGGCGAGCTTGCGGCTCTCGCCTTCGCCGCTCGCCGTCACCACGAAATCGATGGCGGTGACGAAATTGCCCTCTTCGTTGGACTCGACCATCACCGTGCGCCCGTCATAGGTGATGGCAAGATCATGGTCGTGGCCCGTCAGCAGCACGTCGACCAGCCGGGAGCGCACGATCTGGTTGTCCATGTCGCGATCGGTATGGGCGACGCAGACGATGAATTCGGCGCCGGCCTTGCGCAGGATCGCCACCTCCCGCTTCAGCGTCTCCAGTTCGGGCGCGAAGATGAGGTCGCCGCTCTGCGACATCTGGGGCGTCGCCGCCAAAGCGAGGCCGGTGACGCCGACCTTGATGTCGCCGAGCTCGTGGATCGAATTGTCCTTCATGCCGGGGATCGGACTGCCGTCGGCCCGGCGCATATTGGCGCCGTAAAAGGCAAAGTTCGCCTCGGCCATGTGCTTGAAATAGACCTCCGTGCCGAAGTCGAACTCGTGATTGCCGGGCACGAAGATGTCGGGCCGGATCATGTTGGTGAGGGCGACGATGTGTTCGCCCTGGTCGAAGCCCGACATCAGCGAGGGCGAGAAGCAATCGCCGGCATGGCAGAACAGCATGGGCACGCCGCGGGCGCGCTCGGCCTTCACCACTGCCGCGAGCTTGGCAAAGCCGCCGCGGCCCTTGGTGTCGCCGGCCTTGTAGATGTCGTTGACGAGCAGCAGAGAGAAGGTGGTGCCCGCCGGCGCCGCCTCGGCGGTCTCGGCCGCGCCCGACAGCATGGTGACGGAGAAGCCGGCGGCAAGGCCGAGGCCCAGCGTCTGGCGGCGATTGAGGCGAGGCATGGCGGGTATCCCGAAAGGCGGTGGAGGAGGGAGGGTTCCACAGGGATGTGACGGGGGCAAGTCGCGTGGGCGGAAGGATTGGAGGCAGTCAGCTATCGAGCGGAATGAAGGGGAAGCTGATATTCAGTTTGGTAGACTGGCCTTACCAGAAGGTTGCTTTCACGCACCAAGCCGGAATGACTGCATTGGGGTGGTTTCCTGCCTGTCCGCTTTTGGGTACGGAGCTCGGCAAGCGGCCATTCAGGTAGCCGCCGCACATCGACCGCGAAGCGCTCCCACCCAATTCAGAACGGCCGGTAGCAGACACCAATTTTCTGTCTGCCAGTGTTTTTCTAGCGCCGAGCCGCAGTCGCTAGGCGACGGAAGACTGCGCTTGTAGAAAGTGTAGGATCAACCTTCAAAATTTGATCCAATGCATCGGTAAGGTCGTGAGGAATGACAGCTCCTTCTGACGTACCGACTGTGAGATCAAGCAGCTTCAAGAGAGCTCGCGCCTTTGCTGCGTCATTGATGACAGCGAGCTTTTTTGCTTCGCCTTCGTCGCCATAAAGGCCGTAATTGAGCATCGACCAACAATCGAAGGGCACAAGAAAGCGGGTGATTGTGTCCACGGCTTCGGCGAATGCCTCGCCTGATGTCGCGGGAAGATCAGCAAGCGCGCTGCTGACCCCAGGCGTCACCAGCGACCGCTCCTGCGGCCAAACCTCGCGAAGGAACGGCGCAGCGCTTGAACGAAAGAGGGTTGCTGCGGTTGCGGGGGCCACTTGCTCTTCGCCATCCTCTGGCGCGTTGGTTACTCCCTTCGCTGAGAGTTCACGAACGAATTGCTGAATCGCATTTGCCGCTGATGCGCGCACTTCATCCTCCAGCGTTCGTAGCATCTGCTGAATGCGTTGGTTAGGTACTGCAGGCGCACGGCCCTCGCGGAAAGCGTGAAGGGATTCGATCACGAGACTGAAAACCAGCCTGCGGCGCGTTTCCCGACCCAGCCGGCGATCATTTGCGCGTTCGGCCATCGCCGCGCCGATGCTTTCCAGGACTTTGGTGAAGTGCGGGCGTCTTGCAACGGCTCGCCATAGCGCCAGCGCGGTGCCATCATCCTTAAGCAACGGCTCGATGAGATGTTCCTGTGCCCAATCGGGGTCAGCGTGAAGGAAGTGAGGCAGGTATTCGATCAAACGGTATCGCACGAGCAATCCGCTCCGACCATCGGTAGCGATCAATGTGTCGCGCATCTGGCGCAATCCGCTCCCGTCATGAAATGGATTCTGCGGACCTACGTGCGTTCGCCAAGCTGCAAAGAAAACACCTGTAAGCTTCCCTGCAGGCGTATTCAACGCCGCGCTTCCGTCCCGATCATTCTCGTTGCCTTTTGCGTCAGCAATAACCGTCAATTCTTCATCGCTGTTCTCTTCAGGCCCGTGGTTAGTTGCGTTTACGGCGATAGGCCAAAGACGAAGCCAGATCGGCAAGGCTAGCGGCAACTTAGCGGCGTACTTCTCCCAGGCATCCAGCCAAGCACAAATTCCGTCGATCGAACTCGAAAACGTTGTGTCGGATAGCTGGTTCAGCAGGCCGAGAACCCTGCTAGCCTCTCTGCCCAGTTGCGCATCCTGTGCAGCATCGCCTTCCTGCTGGCGCGGTCTATGCGCCCAACCAAAGCGGTTCCAGACCTTCGGGAAGTCATCGCCGCCGTTATTCGTGGTCTCGAAGTCAGCAAGTACCTCGTCGGCATTGCCCTGCTGGTTGATCCAATCATTTGCGCGTTCCGCAGGGTCATCATCCCAGCCACGACGCCCGGTTCCCAAGGCTGCTTCGAGCGCCTTCAGCCGTTCGACGCCTGAAACCATTTCGAATTTCGCATCCGGTTTCGCTTCACGACGAGTAATGGTAACCCCTCCGGGAAAACCTTCATCGATTGTCATCTCCGCGAGTTCAGCGAATTGCGCCGTCCGAGCATCAAGCCAAGTCTTGGCTCGATCTGGTAAGACACCTCTGCCGACTTCGATGCGCCGTAGTTCCCGCAAGGACCAAAATAGCCGCGCATTCTTTATCTCCGCGGCATCCACCTTCTTCGGCCAATGATGCCGTGGAGGGCCTTTCTGAATCCTAGCCACGATGGCGTCTTGTGCTTCTGCGTTCATGTCGCGGAAGCGGACGGCGCGAAGCTCCGCGATTTCCGGGAAGCCTTGCACATCCCAAAACCGATCCTGATCAAGGGCAGTGAGGAAGGCCGACACCCCATCAGTGGGGGTGATCTGTTCGTTCCGAGACATCGCAGCCCACAAACGAAGATGCACCGGCGAGCTATTCAGCCTCCAGCGCCGAGCAAAGCTCCGCGCAGCAGCGAGGTCAAGTTCAGAAATCCTAGCGACGACGGCATGCAGGAGTTTCACTGACGGCGCGATGCCATGGTGGTAGGCGTCTGGGTCACCATCCTCGCGCGCTCTTGGGGCGTCAGCCACGTAGTACGCGCGTCCTAAGTCGCCAAGTTGCCATAGGCGCCTTTGTCCATCCCATCCCAGCCTGCGAGCAGTATCGAGGCCGTGATTGACCGCGGCTTCCAGCGCATTGGCGAGCGACGTCAGAAAAGCGACATCATTGAGGTTAGCCAGTTCGAGTACATTCAGATCAACCAGATCTCCGCTCGTCAGGCCGGCGGACAGGATGTGCTCGACCATTTTCGGCTTGCGCGGTTTCTTGATGTAGGTCCATCGCCACGCATCAATTGGCTCGACTTTGAGTCGCGGTGCAACGAGATCAACAATTGCCGCGATCGCCGCACCCGACCGATCTCCTGCCCGTAGCCGCTTCTGAATGCCGTAAATGGCAGTTCCGTTGTGTCCGTCCGAATGAGGCGCTGCCCAGCTTTCTTCGATCAGCCGCCATGCCGAGGCCCATGGTTCTGCAAGATCGCGCGCACTTGGGCCGGTCAATAAGTCCTCAACCGCGATGCGCTCGACTCGCTGCCCGGGTCTGAGTTTCAGAGCCCAGTCGATTGTTCCTTGCTCAGCAAGGCGCTTGTTCAGAAACGCGATTATCGTTCGGAACGTCTCGCGGTCTTGCGGGTCAAGATAAGCCCAGGGCCGGATCATGGCTTCCGTCCCCGCTCGGCTTCAGCGCAAACCTTTACAACTGCATCGAGCCAACCGATCTCTGCCTTCGCGTCGGAAATCAGCGCTGAAAGACGCACGCGTTCGCCTGCGTTGCTTCTTCGGAAGAAATGGTCAAAAAGGTCGCGGTCAGAGTCCTTAGACGCAGACCGCGGTACTGTTACAATTCTTCGCAGTTCGGCATCGACAATTTCTTTCTTCCCATTGATTGCAGACAAAGCAGCCCATCGTTCTAGGGTTGTCCTTAGCGCGTTGTGGCCGTTCGTTGAGTCGTAGTGGATCGGCGTGATACCGCGCCCATTCCAGTCCGCAAGTGCAACCGCGTCCGGCGAGCTCGTGCCGAAAAAAGTGAAGCGCTCCTTCAAGTCGTCAAAACGCTTGCCGTCTGCTGCGACCGCATTGAGCAGATAACGCATAGGCGGATCGTTGGCGCTGTAGCCGACCAGCACCAAATGATACAGGCGCGCGGCATCGTAGATGAAATCTGGAACAACGCGGCGGCGCAGATAGAACTCGCCGAAATCCTGATCCGATAGAACGAGTTCAGAAGTTCTTTCCGGCCTCTTGTCCAGCGCGCCATGGATATGGAGAACACCAGAGAACTCAGAATTCCGCGATGGCCTCGGGATCGAGCCGAGCGAATAGGTCTCAACCGGCGACCGAAGGCGTTGGGCGGCGATTTGAAGTAGCAGATCGAAGTTTGTTGTCACGATGGTTTTGGCTCCGCCGCGATCGGCAAGGGCTATGAGCGCCTTGTGGATCGCTGCTGGGCTTGCTGCACCCGAACGCAGGATTGCCGCGACTGTCCGCCTCACTTGGCTATCGCCACTTGTCTGATCGTCAAGTCGGCGCTCAAGCATGCCGAGGACAACATCATAGTCCCCGAAGATGAATCGCTTCACTTCAGCTGTCTGCCGATCCGTCAGGCCAGCACAATTGGCCTGCCACTGGTTGCAAACTCCCGCTGGCAGCCCCTTTAAGATGCTGTGCGTCGAAGCATCGAGTTTGGCGTAGACATCGAGAACAAGTTGACGAAAATCCGGAAGTCCTGCGGGCCGGGAGATACCTGCACCGCAAATGAACAGCACTTCTCCGCGCGCATGAGACAGAAGGAGCCGCTCCGGTATTACGGGGAGCCCAAGGCCCAATTGTATAACTCTATCCTCTACAGCGGTATTGGCTGCCACAGCCTCTAAGCCTTTAACTCACGAATCATTTTCTTCATTCTATTTTCCTGTTTCCTGATTGAACAGTTAACTTCTGCCTGTCGCCCTCCGGCCTCATCAACCCAAGAAGCCAGTACCTATGCGAATGACAAGGTTCAGGCAGCGGCAGCGAGTATCCCGAACGACCGCAGCGGGGTCGGTTGCTGAACGGCGGCTATCTTCGTAGTGGCCCCAAGAGCCGACGGTCTGCTCTCGGCCCCAATTTGAATGTTTCGGGGCTCGCATCCAAATCGTCGTTCCAGAGGGTGAATTGGTATGGCGGCAACGCCTCTCTCTTTGCTTGCCGCTTGCCGATACTACAAAGGCTCGAAACGGAAACCCTTTTCCGCGCGTGAGAGGCGGCCGACGCCGGGCGAGTCGAGATGGGCCCCTGCAACGCAATAGCCATTGTCGGCGGCCAGGGCCATGAGGTGCATGCGGCTTTCGCGCGCCTGTTCCTGGTCGGCGTCGAACTCCCAGGTCAGCTCCGGCCTGTCGAATTGAAGCGATGGCACGTGGATGGTGTCACCCCAGATCAGGACCGTATCGCCCTCGCTGGTGACGCGAAAACACGTATGGCCGGCCTCGTGGCCGGGAGCAGCCAAGGCCTCGATACCAGCCCCCAGGAATTGCCCCGGTTCGAAGGGTTCCGCTCTCTCGTGGAACCGTTCGAGCCTGGCCTCGTCCCGGAACAGGCCGAGTTCCTCGCGGGGTACGAAGAGACGGGAGAGGTTCGGGAAGGCATCCTCGCCATTGGGCAGAATGAGCCCGTGAATATGATCGAGATGCGTGTGGGTAAAGGCGACGGTCTGGATACGGTCGACGGCAATGCCCGCCTCGTGCAGGGCTTGAGGCAGAAAGCCCATGCTCGGGTGCCAGGCGTTCGATGATCCGCTGTCGATCAGCGTAACCGCCTCGCCGTCATCGATGGCGAAGGCGTTGACCGATAGCCTCAGTCCGCCCTCGACGAGATGAAGCTGTGGCGGCAGGTCGGGGCCGAAGGGGCGGTCGCCCGGCTGGCGCAGCCGGGTGACGGGCATGTCGACATAGCCGTCCCGGAGGGAAATCAACGCCAAGCGACCGAATTCATAGGCGGCATGATGCTCGCCGGCGGCAACGCGCTTCATCGATGTCTCCTGTCAATGTCGCCCTCTCGCATGGCGTCGGGCGTTGTGCCGCGATACGACGAGCAGCCGTTCCAGCGTGCCAGGGAGCCTGGAGATGGGCGCTGGCCGATGTTCCCAGCTACTTCTTCAGCCGATCCAAAATCGCTCGGGCCACCGGCTCGTAATTGCCGTCGAAATGGTGCCCGCCCGGCCGTTCGATCAGCGTGGCCTTGCTCATTTCGGGGAAGACGCAGGCGGTGCCGTTCTCGACCACTTCCTCCTTGCCGTAGAAGCACATGGTCTTTTCGAAGGGCAGGCTGGGCAGATAGGGCTTGAGGTCGACGTCCGAGGAGGAGGCGACGCCGAGCCAGCCGGAGACCGAGATCTCGAAATCGGCGGTCGGCTCCAGGCCCAGCATGGCGAGCAGGTTGATCTTCTTCTGCATGGGCGGCGGCAGTTTCTGCCAGACGAAGGGGATCACGTCCGCGCCCAGCGAATAGCCGATGATGGCCACGCGCTTGGCGCCCCACAGCTTGGTGTAATAGCCGATGATGCGGGTGAGGTCGCCGGCGATGACATCAGGCTCCTTGGTGCTCCAGAAATAGCGCAGCGAATCGACGCCGACCACGGCGACGCCTTCCTTCTGCAGGATCTCGCCGATGGTCTTGTCGATGTCGCGCCAGCCGCCGTCACCGGAGATGAAGATGGCAAGGCCCGTCGGCGGGCCGGAGGCCGGCAGCTCCACCAGAGGCAGGTCGCTGAGTTCCTGGTTGGGCGGCGCGCCCATCTCGACGGCGGCTTTCACCACGGCATCGACAACGGCGTCAGCCCCGCCGTCGGCGACGACCGATTGGGCATCCTTGGTGCCGGCGACGAAGGCCTGCGTCGTCGGATCGGGGGCGGCGGCGCCGACATAGGTCCAGCGTCCCGGCACCTTGGCGAGCGGCTTGTACTGCCATTTGCCGTCGGCGGCCTTGGAGACCGGCGCGCCTTCGCACATGCGCAGCTTGGAGGCCATCTCGTCGGAAAAGCCGGTGGAGACGGCACCGGCGGCGGTGTTTTCCGGGGCCTGGGCGAGATTGATGTAGGCGAAGGTGCCGCCGAGCGTGCCGAGGCCGACGACCACCGGCCAGCGCCAGGTCTGCATGCCCAATTGGCGCTGGGCCTCGCGGGCCGAGTCCTCGATGTCGCCGAAGGCATAGTGGCAATCTTCCTCGTCGCCCTTGGCGAGGCCGTCGATGAAGGCCTGGCTGTCGATCAGCATCACGGCGGCGCCCTGGTCCACCAATTTGTCGGCCACGGCGCGGTAGGCCGGCGTGAGCCCGTCCTTGTCGGAGAGCAGGGCGACGAATTTGGTGGGTTCCTCCTCGGGGGCCAGCACCGTGACGGTGCCGAGGACCTCCTCCTGCACCTTGACCTCACGCGGGGCCGACAGCGCCGATGCCGTGGAGGCCAGCAGGGCGAAACAGAACAAGGCGATGCGGCGCATCAACTGGCCTCCTCGGGCAAAGCGCGTCTCGGGCTCGAAGCGATCAAGCCGGTAACATCCATGAGAATCTGCGGTAGGGCCAGCCCCCCCGGAAAGGCAAGATATTTCGGTCGCCAATCCGGCTTGAACTTGTCCTTATAGGCCCTGAGGCCTTCGAAATTGTAGAAGCGGTCGCCGCGCTTGTAGACGAAGGAGCCGATGCGGCTCCACAGCGACGCTAGGCGGTGGCGCGCCAGGCCGGAGAGCGGCGCCATGCCGAGATTGAACCAGGCAAAGCCCTCGCTTTTGGCCTGGGCCAGAAGGCCGATGAACAACAGGTCCATCATGCCGGCCGGGCCTTGCGGCAGATAGCGCATCAGGTCGACCGTATATTCCTGCTTGTCGGCGCCGCGCCAGATATTGGCGAAGGCGACGATGCGCCCGTCCTGGCGGATCACGGCCTGGTCGTAGCGCCTGATATAGTCTGAGGACCAGAAGCCGAGCGAAAAGCCCTTTTCTTTGTTGCCCTTCTCCTCGAGCCAGGCGTCCGAGACTGCCTGGAGCTCGCCGAGGATGGCGTCGACTTCGGCGGCCGGCACGATCTCGAAGGAGGCGCCGGAGCGCTCGGCCTTGGCGCGGGCCTGGCGCAGGCGGCGGCCCTCGCTGCCTTCGAGCGTGAACTTCGTCAGGTCGACCCAGGCTTCCTCGCCGAGCTTGGCGAGCGAAAAGCCGGCGTCGAGATAAGCAGGCAGATGGCCAGTGGTGACCTGGTAGAACACCGGCGTGCCGCCATTGCGGTCCACCAGTTCCTTGAAGCGCCAGACCATGGCGTCGACCTCGTCCTCGGGCGCGACGGGATCGCCCATGGCGATCCAGCTTCGCCCCTGCACGCCATACATGGTGAAGCCCTTGCCGCTGGCCGACAACAGGAAGCGCTTGTCGCCGAGCAGGGCCAGGTGCGCATCCGAGCGGGTGGAATCGCTGATCAGGGGCACCAGCGTTTCCAGTTCCTCGGGCGTCGCCGGATCGAAGGCGGCGCGGCTGGGATGCATCAGGATATAGGCAGCGATGCCGATGGCGACCACGGCCATGGCCAGCGTGGCGCGCAGGAAGCGCGGGGCATCGGCGTTGTAGGCGAAATCCCACCACAATTTGTGCTGGTAGTCGACATTGGCATAGACGAAGAAGCCGAGCCAGACGGTTGCGCCCACCGCCACGAGACAGGCGATGATCCATTCGAAGGAAGGCCGCACCGAGAACAGATCGGCCTGCCGATAGAACTCGTCCCTGTAGAGCACCAGCAGCCCGGCGACGATGCTGCAGATGATGGCCTCCTCGACATCGAGGCCCTTGAACAGTGCGGAGACGGCGCCCGCGATCAGCAGCAAGACGGCCAGCCGCTGGGCATTGGCCATGCGCCGCACCAGGCCATAGGAGACGATCAGCAGCACGAGGCCGGCGATGCTGGCTGCGAGCTGCGACACCTCCAGGAAGGGCAGCGGCACCAGGTCGCTCAGGATATCGATGCGATAATGTTCTTCAGGGGTGGCGCTGGAGAACAGCAGGATGACGCCGCCGATGAACACCGCGACGCTGGCGATGCGCGGGATGATCGGCCGGGCGATCGCATGCACCGTCTTGGCGATCCGGCCCACCGAATGCTGGCGCTGGCGGATTTCATAGGCGCCGAACAGCACGCAGGCGATGGCGAAGGGAATGACGTAGTAGACCAGCCGGAACAGGATCAGCGAGACCAGCATGTCCGCGGCGGGAATCTGCGGCTGGGCCAGGATCAGCGTGGTCTCGAACACGCCGACGCCGCCCGGCACATGGCTGATGACGCCGAGCACGGTGGCGATGGCGAACACCACCAGGAAGCTGACGAAACCGGCGTCCGGACCGGCCGGCATGATCAGCCAGAGCGCGCCGGCGGCGGCCACCGTATCCAGCAGGCCGACCAGGATGGCCCCGAGCGTCGCCTGCGGGCCGGGCAGGGGCATGGTGTGCTCGCCGATGCTGATCGTCCGCGGGCGGATGGCCGAGATGATCAGCCAGAGCGCAACGCCGCCGATCACGGTGAGGCCGATGGCGAGGTTGAGGCCGGGCGCAAGCCCGTCCAGGGGCGCCAGCACGGAGGGCTGGAACAAGAGGCAGACCGCGGCGACGGTGGCGATGCCGAGCCAGAAGGTCAGCGTCGTCAGGGCGCCCACGGCCAGGATCTGGCTCGGTTTCAGGCCATGGGCCTGGTAGAGGCGCCAGCGCACGGCGCCGCCGGTCAGCACGCCGAAGCCGAGCGTATAGGTGAAGGCGTGGCTGATGAAGGAGGTGAAGGCGATCGCCGGCAAGGGCACCTGCCGCGCGCCGACATGGCGCAGGGCCAGCAGGTCATAGCCGATCAGGGCGCCATAGGAGAGCGCGGTGGCGACGAAGGCGAGCGCGACCTGGCTCCAGGCGATGCGGGACACCGCATTGTTCACTTCGGACCAGGTGATGCCGGCGAAAATCTGGTAGAGCGCGGCCGCGGCGATGGTGAAGACCACCAGCCCGACCAGCAGGCCGGCCTTGCTCCAGTCGATGTGCTTGAGCAGGCCGGTCTTCGGGCGCTCAGCCGTTGGGATGGCGGCCGCCGAAACCTTGGGGCCGTCGTCGCGCGCCACGGCGCGGTCGAGCGAGCCCACCACTTCAGCCATGCCTTGTTCCCGTTTCAATGCGATTGTCCCAGCTACTGAATCGTTTCTATACGATCAGAGCCTCCTGTCAGCAGTAGAACGGGTTCGAAGTGGCCACCGTGCCCGGTATCCACTCCTGAATTGTTCAGTCTAAGATCAGGAGACGGGCCGTTCATGCTGACAGAAGATGGCATTCCAACGGCAGTCGCGTGAAATATGGGTCACAATCCGGCCATCGCCTCGGGGGGAATGATGGCGCCGCGATGGGTGATCACGCGCGCGGCGAGCCGGTGGCCCTGCAGCGCCGCCTCCTCGTTGGAGCGCTCGCGCCGGCGGGCGGCAAGATAGCCCGCGTTGAAGCTGTCGCCGGCGGCCGTGGTGTCGACGGGCGAGACCGCTTGCGGCACCGGAACGTGGCCATCGATGCCGTCCCGGCGCAGGAAGGCGCCGTTGGTGCCGTCCTTCACCGCGATTTCGCCGATGCCATGGCCGGCCAGGCGCGTGAGCGTGTCCTGCGGCGTGGCATCGCCCCACAGCGCCTGCTCGTCGTCGAAGGTCGGCAGCATGATGTCCACCAAGGGCAGGAAACGGCCGAAAGCCTGCCGGGCCCGGGCGGGATCGCCTCCCCAGCCGCGTGGCCGGTAATTGCCGTCGAAGGCGATGCTGGCGCCAGCAGCCTTGGCCCGAGCAAGGACTGCGCCGAAACGCTCGAGGCCCGCGGGCGTATAGAGCGACAGCGTAATCCCGGAGAAATAGACGATCGCGGCGGTCTCGATACGGGCGATCAGCGCCTCGGCCTCTGGGAGTTCGAACAGGCTGCGCGCCGGCGCGCTGTCGCGCCAGTAGTAGAAGCGTCGCTCGCCCTTGGCATCGGTCTCGATGACATAGAGCCCCGGCACGCGGCCGGCCAGGCGCGGCACGCCGGCCATGTCGACCTTCTCGCCGGCGGCCAGGTCCGCGATCGCCTGGCTATAGGGATCGTCCCCCAGCGCCGTGGCATAGGCGACGTCGAGCCCGAGGCGGGCCGCATAGACGGCGGTGTTGAAGGTATCGCCGCCATAGCCCAGGGACATGCCGTCCCCGCGGCGCGACAATTCCACCATGCATTCGCCGATGGCGACGAGATCAGTCATATCGTTTTCCTTGCGGATTGCGGGGCGGCGGCCAAAGCGTTTTGCGATTAGACGGAATCGCCTGGAACCGCAAAGCCGCAATCGCCAATCCGTTGGCTTGGCTGGGGCTTACATGCCCGTTCCCGGATTGGCGCTGAGGAACTCGCCCATCCGTGCCAAAGCCCGCCTGATGTTCTCGGCTGAGTTGGCGTAGGACAGCCGGATATAGCCCTCGCCATATACGCCGAAATCGGGCCCGCCGATGGTGGCGACGCCGGCCTTCTCCAGAAGGGCGGAGGCGAGGGGCTTGGCCTTCCAGCCGGTCGCCCGGATGTTGGGGAAGGCATAGAAGGCACCCTTCGGCACCACGGAGCTGACGCCGGGCAGGCCGTTGAGGCCATCCACCACGATCTTCCGGCGCCGATCGAACTCGGCGACCATGGCATGCACCGCATCCTGCGGGCCGGTGAGGGCGGCAAGCCCGGCCCATTGCGCGCTGGCATTGACGCAGGAATAGGAATTGACCGCCAGCTTGCGGGCGGCATCCCCCCAGGGACTCCTTCCTGAAGAATCCTTCGGCCAGAGCGAGAAGCCCATGCGCCAGCCCGTCATGGCATAGGTCTTGGACCAGCCGTCGAGCAGGATCAGGCGGTCGCGGATGGAGGGATAGGTCAGCAGCGAGACATGCTGCAGGCCGTCATAGCTCATCTGGCTGTAGATCTCGTCGGAGAGGATGGCGACATGGGGATGGGCCTCCAGCCCCTTCACCAGCGCGTCGATCTCGGCCTTGGGCGTGACGCCGCCGGTGGGGTTGGCCGGCGAATTGAGAATGAGAAGGCGGGTACGCGGCGTGATCAGCGCCAGCGTCTCGGCGGCCGAGAAGGCAAAGCCGTTCTCCTCGCGGATCGGCACCGGCACCGGCGTGGCACCGGTGAACTCGATCATCGAGCGATAGATCGGAAAGCCGGGATCGGGATAGAGGATTTCCGACCCCGGCTCGCCGAACATAAGGATGGCCATGAACATGGTGACCTTGCCGCCGGGCACCACGATGACCTCGTCGGGCGAGACGGCAACGCCGGTGCGGTGCTCGACATCGGCGGCGACAGCTTCGCGCAGCGGCAGGATGCCCGTGGCCGGCGTATAGCCATGATGACCGTCGCGCAGCGCCTTGATGGCGGCCTCGACGATATGGTCAGGCGTGGGAAAATCAGGCTGGCCGATGCCCAGATTGATGATGTCGCGCCCCTCGCGTGCCAGATCCGTGGCCCTGGCGAGGACAGCGAAGGCGTTCTCCTCGCCGATGCGGGAAAAGGCGGGAACGAGATCGGGCATTTGGGTCATTCCATTGCGGCGGGATGTCGGCTGAATTGCATTGCTAGCACCAGAATCACGAAACTGGGAATCGGCAATCGGCCGCATGAGCTTTGCCGTTGCGAATAGTCTGACAAAAGTGTTAACTCGTGAAGTAGAGCGTAAATGCTGTCCGCGGTAGAGCGCGGGCAGGGCACGAAAGACAGGGAGGCTTGCCATGGCTGACACCAATAACAAGACGAGAAGATTGCGGTCGCAAGCCTGGTACGACAATCCGGACAATCCGGGTATGACCGCGCTCTATATCGAACGCCAGCTCAATTTCGGCCTGACCCGCAAGGAATTGCAGTCGGGCAAGCCGATCATCGGCATCGCCCAGACTGGCTCGGACCTTTCCCCCTGCAACCGCCATCATCTCGTGCTCGCCGAGCGCGTGCGCGAGGGCATCCGCGAGGCGGGCGGCATCGCCTTCGAATTTCCGGTGCATCCGATCCAGGAGACCGGCAAGCGTCCCGGCGCCGCGCTCGATCGCAACCTGGCTTATCTCGGCCTGGTCGAATTGCTCTACGGCTATCCGATCGATGGCGTGGTGCTGACCATCGGCTGCGACAAGACCACGCCTGCCTGCCTGATGGCCGCGGCCACCGTGAACATCCCGGCCATCGCCCTGTCGGTCGGCCCGATGCTCAACGGCTGGTGGCATGGCGAGCGCACCGGTTCGGGCACGGTGGTCTGGAAGGCGCGCGAGATGCTCGCCACCGGCGAGATCGACTACGAGAATTTCATGGACATGGTGGCCTCCTCGGCCCCCTCGACCGGCTATTGCAACACCATGGGCACCGCCACCACCATGAACTCGCTGGCCGAGGCGCTCGGCATGCAGCTTCCCGGTTCGGCCGCCATTCCCGCGCCCTATCGCGAACGCCAGCAGATTTCCTACGAGACCGGCAAGCGCATCGTCGACATGGTGCATGAGGACCTCAAGCCCTCCGACATCATGACGCGCGAGGCCTTCGAAAACGTCATCGTGGTCAATTCGGCCATCGGCGGTTCCACCAATGCGCCGATCCACATCAACGCCATCGCCCGCCATATCGGGGTCGAGCTCGACATCCGCGACTGGCAGACCGTCGGCCACAAGGTGCCGCTGCTGGTGAACCTGCAGCCGGCCGGCAAATATCTCGGCGAGGACTACCAGCATGCCGGCGGTGTGCCGGCGGTGGTCAACGAACTGATGAAGCACAAGCTGATTCACGAGAATGCGCTCACCGTGAACGGCAAGTCGATCGGCGAAAACTGCAAGGACGCCAAGATCGAGCTGCCCGACGTGATCCGCAGCTTCGACACCGCGCTGGTGCAGGATGCCGGCTTCATCGTGCTCTCGGGCAATTTGTTCGATTCGGCGATCATGAAGACCAGCGTGATCTCCAAGGAATTCCACGACCGCTATCTCGCAGATCCCAAGAACCCTGGCGCCTTCGAAGGGCGGGCCATCGTGTTCGAAGGGCCCGAGGACTACCACCACCGCATCGAGGATCCGGCTCTCGGCATCGACGAACACTGCATGCTGTTCATCCGCGGCACCGGGCCGATCGGCTATCCCGGCGCGGCGGAGGTGGTGAACATGCAGCCGCCGGCCGCGCTGATCAAGCGCGGCATCACCTCGCTACCCTGCATCGGCGACGGGCGCCAGTCGGGCACCTCGGGCTCGCCCTCCATCCTCAACGCCTCGCCGGAAGCAGCCGCGGGCGGCGGTCTCGCGATCCTGCAGACCGGTGATCGGGTGCGCATCGACCTCAACAAGGGCGAGGCCAACATCCTGATCTCCGATGAGGAACTGGCCAAGCGCCGGGCCGATCTCGCCGCGGCGGGTGGCTTTCACTATGCGCCGAGCCAGACGCCCTGGCAGGAAATCCAGCGCGCCATGGTGGATCAGCTCGGCGACGGTATGGTGCTCAAGCCCGCAGTCAAGTATCAGAGGGTCGCCCAGACCTATGGCATCCCCCGCGACAATCACTAGTTGGTGACAAAGTGTCACCGACATGATTTTGACGGGATGCTCGCATAGAAGGCGGGGCCGGTCGCTGCCGGCCCTTCCCAAGTGGGTTCCTCCTGATCGAGCCACAGGCTCGATCAGGAGGAACCCACGGGATTTCAAATGCTTGCGAAATTTCCCGATATTGCTCATTCGTGAGTAATATCGGGAAATTTCGCTTGGACCTGCCAGGACCCGTGCCATGACCTTGAAACGCCTTGCCGCTCCCCTTGCCGCCGGATTGCTCCTGACGGTTGCCGTGGGTGGCAGCGCTCAGGCTGGCCTGTTCGATTTCCTGTTCCGGCCCCGCCAGGAATCGCGGCCGGCGCCAGCACCCGTGCCGCAGCAACAGCAACAGCAGCAACGCGCTCGTCCGGCACCCGCGCCCGTGGTCAGCGCGCCCAAGGCGCGGGGCTACTGCGTGCGCACCTGTGACGGCTATTATTTCGCCACCGGCTTCATCCGCTCCCAGCGCGACGAGGACATGCAGAGCTCGATGTGCGAAGCCTCGTGCTCGGGCGGCCAGATGGTGCTCTACAAGGCCAGCGGTTCCAATGACGGCAGCAATGGCAACACCAAGCCAGCGATCGAATCGGCCGTCGACAGTGCAGGCGCGCTCTACACCGCGCTGCCCACCGCTTATGCCTTCCGCGACAGCGAAAACCCGGCCTGTACCTGCCAGTCCAATGCGCGTGGCCTGCCGCAGATCCCGATCTCGGTCGATCCCACTTTGCGCAATGGCGACATCGTGGTGATGCCGGATGGCCTCAAGGTGTTCCGCGGCGCTGGCAATGTGCCTCACCCCGATACGGATTTCAGCTCGGTCGCCTCCTCCAAGGCCCTGTCCGGCGTAGTGCGCCAGCAGGTGCTTTCGCTTGAACAACGCATCGCGCCGCCGCAATAATGCGATCATCTGATCATTTGATCGTTGGGATGATGGATCGGAATCGGCACGGGCCGCTTTCCTGATCGCATAGGCGCGAAGGACATTCGATGGACTTGTCGACTTGGAAGGGCGTGCCGCGCCCGGAGCGCGTCGTGCTCGATGGACGTTATACCCGCTTGGAGCCACTCGATCCGACGCTCCACGGCGCCGATCTCCTGCATTCGGCCCAGGAGCCGGGGGCCGACGGGCGCTTCCGCTACCTGTTCGAGGGCGTACCGGGGAATGCCGCCGACTTCTCGGCTTGGCTCGACAAAGCGTCCTCGACGGCGGATCCGATGTTCTTTGCGGTGATCGACAGAGCGAGCGGCAGGGCCGAGGGCCGACAGGCCCTGATGCGGATCGAGCCCGTGCACGGCGTCATCGAGATCGGCAGCATTCTCTGGGGGCCCGCGATCGCCCGCACGCGGGTGACGACGGAAGCTCTCTATCTCTTCGCCCGCCATGCCTTCGAGACACTTGGCTATCGGCGCTTCGAATGGAAGTGCCATAATCTCAACGAACCGTCCAAGCGGGCGGCGACGCGCTTCGGCTTCACCTTCGAGGGCGTCTTCCGCCAGCATATGGTGGCCAAGGGCCAAAACCGCGATACTGCCTGGTTCTCGATCATCGACGGCGAATGGCCACGTCTCAAGGCGGGCTACGAAGCCTGGCTGGATCCAGCCAATTTTGACGCTCAAGGTCAGCAGAAGAGCAAGCTGAGCTTCGGCTGAAGGCTTGCCGGGCGGAAATGGTCCGATTCAAAATCGGGTTCCTTGGTCGCTAAGGTGGATTCGAGCCGTTCCAGCTTCGATTTCTTCGTCACGATTGCGCAGGGGATTGACGTCGTGCACCAGGCGGGCTGCGGTCGCGAGAGCGGTCATCCCCCTCTTTTTCACCTCCAGGGGTAAGCCGGTCTGGTCGAACGCCTTGTCCATGCTGCGGATCCAGATGTCGCGCGTCTCGGCTGTCACAGCCACATGGGCATGGATGGCCCTCACATCCGAATGGCCGTGAAATTCGACATAGAGACGCGGTCCCCCGAAGAAGCCCATCAGGAAGCGGGTCTGCTCGACGCGGGAATGAGCGACGCCATGGCCGTCGAGATGCAGCATGTGGAGTGCGGCCGCCGCCGGATCCTGCTCGATGATATCGTAAAACAAGTCCACAAGCCGGGAGATACCGTCTTCGCCGCCTAATTGCCGGTAAATGGAGGGACGCTGCTGTTGCATCGTTTCGACCTGTCGAGCGCTGCACGGGTTGCGTCGACATCGTGATGGCAATGTGTCGGCTCGGCAATCTGCCATCACGTCGCGGTTGGCAAGGGCCGGAAGTTCGCCTCCAGCTCCTTGCAGCGTTCCTGGCGCCTCGCAGCGACGGGATTGGGCTCAGCCAATCCGCATCGAGAGTTCGACATCCTCGCCGAAGGGGGTCGACAGATAGCCTCGGGCCGGCGAGCGCACGCGGGCGAGATAGTCGGGGCTGTAGTCGGCATTGTCGGCGACGATGAGGGCGCCAGGCCTGAGCCGGCTCTCCACCAGATCGAGGATCTCGGGGTAGAGGGCCTTGGCGCCGTCGAGCAGGACCAGATCGATCGCCTCCGGCAAGCCGGTGCTCAGCGTGCGCAGTGCGTCTCCCTCCCGGATTTCGACGAGATCGAGAAGACCGCCGGCGGCAAGGTTTTGCCGGGCCCGTTCCAGCTTGGACGGCTCGAACTCGCTGGTGATCAGACGGCCGCCGCCATTGTCCCGCAGCGCCGCGGCCAGATGCAGGGTCGAGATGCCGAACGAGGTTCCGAATTCGACGATCGTCTGTGCCCGGCAACTGCGGGCCAGCATGTAGAGCAGCAGGCCGGTTTCGCGCGAAACGGCGAGCGGCAGGTCCTTCAGCCGGCCATAAAGGTCGAGATATTCGGTCTTGCTGCGCATCAGGCGCTCGCGTTCCGGGCGGGAGAGCGCGGCCACGGCGGGGATCGCTGCCGGCGAGGTGGCGTCGGCCTCTTCGAACAGGCGGTCCAGCAGGAGCGCAAGCGGGGCGGCGGTCAGGGTGGTCATGGCAGGCTCCAGTTTGGGAAAACGCATTCTTGCGCCGGACTAGAAATACGATTAATTCGTCGCGTTCACTATTCGCATTGGCCTGCATCCCGATGACCGATCGTCGAAGCTCTTCTGTTTCCTTACGAAAACAGCCTCGGCAGACCCGCTCGACCGAGCTGGTCGCCGTCATTCTGGAGGCTGCCATTCAGGTTTTGAGGAAGGAGGGCGCTCAGCGCTTCACCACGGCGCGGGTGGCCGAGAAGGCCGGCGTCAGCGTCGGTTCGCTCTATCAATATTTCCCCAACAAGGCGTCGATTCTCTTCAGGCTCCAGAGCGACGAATGGCGGCAGACGACCGAGTTACTGCGCGCCATCCTGCAGGATGGCGACAAGCCGCCGCTCGAAAGGCTGCGTGTTCTCGTCCATACCTTCATCCGCTCGGAATGCGACGAGGCCACGGTGCGCGGGGCGCTCGACGATGCTGCGCCGCTCTACCGTGACGCGCCCGAGGCGGAGGCAGCCAAGGCAGCGGGAGACGGCATCGTCGAGGCCTTCATGCGGGAGGCTCTGCCGAAGGCTTCGGAAACGACACGAACCTTGGCCGGGGACCTGATCGCCTCTACGCTGAGCGCGGTCGGCAAGCAATTTTCGGAAAGCCCGCGGACGCCGGCGGAGATCGAGGCCTATTCCGATGCCATGGCCGACATGGTGTGCGCCTATCTCGAACGGTTGATGGCGAATTGAGGGGGAGCCCGGGAGAGCCGACAATCCCGGCGAGGCTTCGAGGGCGGATGAACGTCCTTGCTTTGGAACCTCTTGCGGGTCGGCATCGATTGCGCGAATGCTCGATCGGGCGGATTCGGATGTGCATCATCGCCGGTCCCCCTCGATCCCCGATAGCTGCACGATTTCGAGCCTCGTCATGAAATTTCGTCGCGCCGCCAGAACCGAGATCCCTGCGATCACCGTCCTGCAGCAGGCGGCCTATGCTCCCTTGAAACAGCGCATCGGCATATCCCTGCCGCCGCATGATGCGGATTTCACGGCCCTGTTCGAGGCGATGGAGATCTGGGTGTCCGGTTCGTCCGAGGCCCTCGAAACTGCCCTCATCGTTGAGCCGAAACCCGATCATCTGCTGATCTGGAGCCTTGCCGTGGCCCCTGCGCTCAAGGGCCGTCGCCTGGGTTCGGCCCTGCTCGATTTTGCCGAAGACCGGGCCCGGCGCGACGGGCATGGGCTCGTGCGGCTCTACACCAATGAGCGCTTCACCGAGAATGTCGCCTGGTACCAGCGGCGCGGCTACGCCATCGAGCGGGTGGAGGAACGCCCCGATCGCCGCATCGTGCATTTCAGCCGCGACGTCACGGCTCTTGTTCCGTAGTTCGGCCTCAGCGGCCGGCTACCAGGACCGGGTCGCTGCGATAGACGGACGGGAAGAGCTGCCGGAGGGCGGCGACCTTGGGCAGGTCGTTGATGACGATATAGGGCTGGGTCGGATGGCGGGTCAGGTAATCCTGGTGATAGGCCTCCGCCGCAAAGAAGCCCGGCAGCGGCGCGATGCGTGTCGCGATCGGCCGGGCGAAGGCCTTGGCACCGTCGAGCTGGCTGACATAGGCGGCGGCGATGCGGGCCTGTTCCGCGCTGGCGGTGAAGATCTGCGAGCGGTATTGCGTGCCGCTGTCGGGACCCTGCCGATTGAGCTGGGTGGGATCATGCGCCACCGAGAAATAGATCTGCAGGATCTGGCCGTAGGAGATGAGGCGGGGATCGAAACGGATGCGCACCGCTTCGGCGTGACCGGTCGATCCGGTCGAGACGGTGTCGTAGGTGGCGGTGTCGGCCGTGCCGCCGGCATAGCCCGAAACCGCCGAGGTGACGCCTTTCACATGCTGGAACACGCCCTGCACGCCCCAGAAGCAGCCGCCTGCCAGCACCGCTGTTTCCGAGTCTGCTGTCGATCGGGTGTCGAGGCCGGGGGCGGCGACCCTGCGCGGCGATTCTTCGGCGTTCGATGCCGAGAACCACAGGCCGGTGCCGAGGCAGGCCGTAAGGGCTGCCGCCAGGATCAGGATGCCGCGTCGTTTCATCATCGTCCTCCACTCGAGCAAAACGCGTTTGAGCGTGAACGCTCATTTGCTCTAGCTCCTTGTTTCCAAGCCAATCCAAAGGATTGGCTGGAGCGCCTTTGCGATCAGGAATGATTCATTCAAGTCACGGAACGCTTTGCCGAAGCAAGACATCATCGCGTCTGGAGGATTATACGCGCGGGCAGGGTAGGTTCGTTACGCTTCACGCCGATTTGAGGTCGATGCCGCCGCGGATACCGGTCGCGTGATCAGCCGCGGAAGGCCTGCAGGAGCTCGGAAAGCGTCGGTCCGATGGCTGCCAGTTCCTTCAGATGGGTTTCCGATAAGGCCTGCAGCTTCTGTCGGCCTGCCTCGCTGAGCCGCACCAGCACGCGCCGGCCATCGGACGGATCGGCCATGCGTTCGACCAGGCTGAGCTTGCCGAGCCGGTCGACCAGTTCGACGACGCTGTGGTGGCGCAGGATCAGGATCTCGGCCAATTCGCCGATCGAGAGGGCACCGCCCTGCGACAGGCCGGCGATGGCGAGCAAGGCCTGATGCTGCTGCGAGGTCAGGCCCGCCGCGCCCGCCGCCTCCTCGCTGAAGGCGAGGAATTTGCGCAAGGCATGCCGAAAGCGTGCGAGGGCGGCGTAGTCCGGATCTTGTTGCCGCATAGGGTCCATCGCTCCACGATTCTCCTGTCTGCCGCACTCTCTACGAAAATCCGTTGACTTGCGCAAAATATATCGTATTGCGATACAAAATTCAGCCGGGCCAGGCCCGACAGATGGATATCAGAGACATGACCACTTCGACTCTGGGCACCCCGGGGCATGATGCCGAGGCGGGGACCCGCGGGTTGCCGGCGCGCCTGGGCGATTTCACCACGGACAGGCGGGTGATCCTCCTGATGGCGATCGCCGTTTTTGTCGGCACGGCTGGCGTGGGCGCCGCCTTCGTGCTGCTGCGCCTGATCACGCTGTGCACCAACATCGCCTATTATGGCCGTTTTTCGCTGGAGAGCCTGCCGATCTCCGGTACGCCGCTCGGCTGGGCGGCCGTGTTCGTGCCAGTGATCGGCTGCCTGATCATCGGCCTGATGGCACGCTACGGCTCTGAGAAGATCCGCGGCCATGGCATTCCCGAGGCGATGGAGGCGATCCTGATCGGCAAGAGCCGGATCAATCCCAAGGTGGCGGTGCTGAAGCCGCTGTCCTCGGCAATCTCGATCGGCTCGGGTGGTCCCTTCGGCGCCGAAGGGCCGATCATCATGACGGGCGGGGCCATCGGCTCCCTCATCGCCCAGATGATCCATCTCAGCGCCAATGAGCGCAAGGCGTTGTTGGTCGCCGGCGCCGCGGCGGGCATGACGGCGGTGTTCGGTACCCCGATCGCAGCGGTGCTGCTGGCAATCGAGCTCTTGCTGTTCGAATGGAAGCCTCGCAGCTTCCTGCCGGTGGTGGTCGCGGCCGCCGTGGCAGCCGCGGAACGCGGACTGCTGCTCGATCCCACACCCCTGTTCGGCTTCACCGGGCACATGGCGTTGTCCCTGCCCGGTTTCCTCAGCTGGGTCTTGATGGGTATCGTCGCCGGCGTGGGTTCGGGCGTCCTCACAGCCATGGTCTATGCCAGCGAGGACTTCTTCCATCGTTTGCCGCTGCATTGGATGTGGTGGCCTCTGTTCGGAGGCCTGGCGATCGGCATTGGCGGCCTGTTCGACCCGAGTGCCCTCGGCGTGGGCTACGACAATATCCGCCATCTGCTCTCCGGCGAGATGGCTCTCAAGGCGGTGATCCTGCTCCTGGTGGTCAAGTCCCTGATCTGGTCAATCTCGCTCGGTTCGGGGACATCCGGCGGTGTCCTCGCGCCCTTGATGATGCTCGGCGGCGCGCTGGGAGCGCTGGCAGGCCTTGTCCTGCCGCAGGCCGATCCGGGTTTCTGGGCCCTGCTCGGCATGGCGGCGATGATGGGCGGCACCATGCGCGCGCCGCTGACTGCGACGCTCTTTGCGGTGGAGCTCACCGGCAATCTCGGCGTACTCCTGCCACTCCTCACGGCCTGCGGCATGGCCTATGCCACCACCGTGCTGACCATGAAGCGTTCCATCCTGACGGAGAAGATCGCTCGTCGTGGCCATCATATTTCGGGCGAGTACCACACCGATCCGTTCGATCTCGCCCGTGTAGCCGATCTGATGGTGCGTGAGGTCGACACGCTACCGGCAGCGATGACGGTGGCGCGGGCGGTTGCCTTCTTCACTGGCGGGGAGCCCCGCCACAAGAGCTATCCGGTCGTCGATGCCGAGCGGCGCGTGGTCGGCATGGTTTCTCGGGGCCATATCCTCGATTGGTCGGTGCATGCCTCGGAGGATGACGACATTCAATCCCTGTCGCTGGAGGAGATACTCGAGGGGCAGGAACTCGAGATCGGCTACGCCGATGAACTCGCCGGCGCGCTCGCCGATCGCATGGCGATTGCCGATATTGGCCGGGTACCGGTGCTTGATCGCAAGAGCGGGACCCTGGTCGGCTTGATGGCGCGCAAGGATCTGCTCCAGGTCAGGGCGCATCGGCGAGCCGAGGAGCACGACCGCGGCGTGATGATCCGGCTAAGAGCCCGGGGCGCGCGGGGGATCTGAGGCCGGCTGGAACGTTCAACCCGCTTGAAGTCATTGCGAGGAGCGGAGCAACGCGGCAATCCAGGCCTTTTGGGATCTGGATCGCTTCGCTCCGCTCGCGATGGCGGTTAACTTTGTTCGCCGATCGGGATGAGGGCGGGTTTCAGAAGAACAGATCGTATTCGCGCGGACTCAGCACCGAGAGGAAATCCTCGTGCTGGCCATGGACCAGATGGGCATAGGTCTCCAGATAGCGCTTGGAGAAATACTCCTTCAACAGGCTCGCCCGCGCCAGCCGGCGCGCGGCTTCGAAGACGTCGGCCGGCAGGCCGGGATCGCGCGTGAAGCCGGCATGCTTGCCGACAACGGGCGCATCCGGTTCTAGTTTCCTGGTAATGCCGTAATGGGCGGCGGCGAGGATGGCCGCCAATACCAGATAGGGATTGGCATCCGCACCGGCGACGCGATGCTCGATGCGCCGTCCCGCGCCCTTGTCGGTGGGTATGCGCAGGGCGACGGTGCGGTTATCCTCACCCCATTTGCGATTGACCGGTGCGAACAGCCCGCCGAAGCGGCGGAAGGAATTGTGGTTGGGCGCAAAGAAGGCGAGCGATTCAGGCATCAGGCGCTGCATGCCGGCGATGGCATGGCGGATCGTCTGTTCGCCGGTGGCGGGATTGGCGAAGATGTTGCGGCCTTCGGCATCGGCGAGGCTGACATGCACATGCAGGCCCGATCCCGCCTCGTCCTCATAGGGTTTGGCCATGAAGGTGGCGTCCCAGCCTTCGGCACGGGCGGTACCGCGGATCAGTCTTTTCAGCAGCACGGCGTGATCACCGGCGAGCATGGCATCATCAGTATGATGCAGATTGGTCTCGAACTGGGCCACACCCATCTCGGCGATGATGCTGCCCATCGGCACATTCTGCGCCCGCGCCGCATCATCGGCCTTCGCCGACCACAGTGCCACTTCCTCCAGCGTCAGCACCGACAGGTTGGTCGGCGGACCGAGCGGCCGGCCGGTGCGCTTGAGGATCGGTGGGCGGATGCGGCCATCGGCCTCGCGAGTGCCGTCGGTGAGGAAGAACTCGTATTCGCAAGCAACGGTGGGATGGAGCCCGTCGGCAGCGAGGCGGGCGAGGATGGTCTTAAGCAGGTGGCGCGGATCGGTCCATAACGGTTCGCCCGAAACGGCATAGGAGATGTCGAGCATGACCTGCGCCGTCGGCACGGCTGCCCAAGGCATTGGCTTGAGCGTGCCTGGTATCGGCACGCCCTTGGCATCCGGGTCGCCATCGTCCCAGCCGATGCCGCCGGAGCCATAGCCGTCATGCCTGGCATCGAGCACATAGGGCGCGGCGGAAAAGCCCATGCCGGAACGGTAGAGGCTGTCGATCTCCTCGATCGGCAGGCGCTTGCCAAAACCATAGCCGGTCAAATCGGGGGTAAAGGCTTCGATGAAGCGGGTATCGGGATGGGCGGCAAGAAAAGCGGCGACTTCGGGGTGACGGGAAGCGCTGGTGTCGGCGGGCATGGGGAGGGGTCTCACTGATGCTCCACAGAACGCGCCCGCCGCTGTGTCGTCAAGCCCTCTCAGGCGGAGGTAGAGGGGCGCGCCGCCTCCAGCAGTGCGGTGTAGCGGGCGAGCGCGTCCTGCGGCAGGGCGCCGCGCCGGCACAGCAGGTCGATGCAGCGGCCGCAGAGCTCGATGCTGCCATAGCAATATTGAGCCAGCAGACACAGATGCTTGAGCTGCTCGTCGGTCATGGCATCCGGATCGACGAAATCCCGGACATAGACGATATCGGCCTCCAGCAGCTGGTTGGCGGCCGGCGTCCAGTTCTCCGGTCTGACATAGGGCGCCATCGGGCTGAACTTCACCGCCTTGAAGCAATGCGGCACGAAACCCTGCGAGCGCAGTTCGGTGTCGATCTCCCCGAAGCCCGGCTGGTTCTCGTAGAGGGCGATGAAGGAGATCTCGGTCTGGACGGCCACGGCCGAGCGCAGTTTCTCGCGGCCGTTCTGGAACACCGCGAGCTCGGCGCCCTGCACGTCGATCTTGAGCATGTCGATCTCCGGGAGCACCGAGAGATCGTCGAGGCGGGTGGTGCGCACGGGAATGCGGCCGATCACCTCCGCATTGGGCTTGAAATAGGAAAACACCTCGAGCGCGGCCTGGCGCGGGGTGAGCAGGCTGCTCCAGCCCGAATAGGCGCACAGATTGAGATAGGCCTCGCTGCCGTCGCCGATGGCGTGGGGCAGATAATTCTCATTGGGCCCCTTGGTTGCCTCCAGCCTGGCCAGCGCCTCGGCCTGCGGCTCGAAACCGGTGAGCCGGGCGAGGCCTGCCGCCAGCATCGACTTATAGGGCGGCTCCCCATCGATGGGATTGGCGCCGATATCGACGATATGGGTGCGGCGCACCGGGCCGAGAAGCTCGACGAGGGGCGCCGTCATGGCATAGTCCGGCATTCGTGCTCCTCGCCGTCTCGATGCGGCTCTACCAGTGCCCCTGCTGCTTCAGGCTGGTCTCGACATCGCCGACATAATTGTACTGGCCCAGATGCTGAAGCTTGGATTGGGAATCGACCCAGACCTTGCCGCCGATGTCGCGCCAGCGCCGGCAAAAGGCATAGTCTTCCGACAGATAGCGCCCGGAATCGGGATCGACCATGCAGTCGAAGAACAGCCAGTGCAGCGGCTTGAGCGGATTGTCGGGGGGGCCGTCCGGCGTGTAGTTGAGATGGGGATAGGCCTGCATCAGCTTGGGGAAGACATGGCGCTTGATCACCATGAAGCCGGTGGGCGCCTCCGAGACCTCGATGAAGCCTTCATCGTCGACATGCTGGCCGATCGGCGTCTTGCCGTGGTCGACGGGATTGAAGGCATAACGGGCGAAGCGGATTTCCATCTCGTCCTTGGTCAAGCCGCCCGGCAAAGGATCGGGCCAGGCCAGCGACTTGATCGGATAGACCCCGCCGGCCACGTCGCGATCGGCGAGCAGCAGGCGGACCACCTGCTGGGTGGTGAAGGAAATGTCGGAATCGATCCAGAACAGATGCGTATAGGACTCGTCCTGCATGAACTTCAGCACGACCATATTGCGTCCGCGTGTGATCAGGCTCTCCGAATGCATGTGCAGCACGGTCTTCAGGCCAAGCTGCGTGGCATCGCAGGCCAGGCTATACATGCTGACCACATAATTCATGCTGACGGCAGAGATATAGCAGGGCGTTGCGAACAACACCTTCATCGACTGGAGCGCGGAAATATCGAGCATGACCTGCTTTTCTATTGAGGCCTGATGGTGCGCCGGATGGCGAGGGAAGCGGCGCGTTCGGCGATTAGAGCAGGTTGGAAACCCGAATCAAGCCATTCCCTTCGGTCATGCACAGCCGGTCCGCGGGAAGCTTTCCCGCGTGCTCGGGCTCATTTCGGCGGCTGGGCCGTTGGCAGGATTTCCGAGCTTGGCGGTGTGACCGGGACGGCATGCGGCACGATGGCGTCCGGTGCCGGCGCCGGTGCGGGGACCGGCACAGGTGCAGGCCCAGGAGCCGGTGACGACGGCGTCTGCGCGACAGGTACGGGACCGAAGCTGGAATCGACGGAGACGGCGATGCAGGTCTTGTTCACGCCCGGCAGCAGGAAGATGCGCTTGCCGTTGCGGTCGATCATGATCTGAGTGTTGAGAATGGGGATCGGGCTGGCACCTGTCGAGCGCATATAGGTCTGCGCGGTGGCGCAATCGCTGGCAAGCGGAAAGACCTGCACCGTCACCCCGTCGCAACTGCCCGATGGCGTTGGCGTGGCGATGATGGCGGCCAGGCCGTTGGCCGGCGTTACTTCCGGCCGGTCGATGACGGCGACGCTCTGGAACACATGCTGGGCGGGAGCCTGGCGGTTCCAGCCCGATTGCACGTCATATTTGCTGTTGAGCGAGCCGCGCGACATCTGGTCGACCAGGCTGGTGCAGGACGTCGTCCCGAACTGGCGGATCTGCTGCACGGGCAGCGGCGGCTCCGGCAGCACCACCGGGGCCGGAGGCGCAGGGGCAGGTTTGGCGGGCTGCTTTGCGGCTGGCTTGTGCTTTCTGGCCGGCTTGGGGGCCGGCTGATCCTGTGCCATGGCCGGGATGGGTGGAACCGGCCCGAGGCCGCCTGCGGCCAAGGCGAGGAGAAGGCAACCGACACGAACGCGCATTGTTTCTTTCCGTAACGTTGTCGAGCCGAAGTACGCGGCGGCGGTGCCATCATGCTCGACCATCTGCTGCCGTCACATGTATCGGGTCTCGGCTGGCGTGGATAGATTGAAACATGCGAGGTGACAGGCACGAGGAAATCTGTGAAAGCTTGATCATTGTGCCCCTCTCCAACGAGACCTCGATCCTCATGAAATTTGGTGTATCGCAGAGAAAAGCGGCCTGCCGGAGGCATTCTTCTCCTTTCACACGCGTCGGTCTGCTTGCCCTCGCCGTTGCGGCCGGCCTGGCTCTGCCTGCCATGGCCCAGCAGCAGCCAGTGCCCACTCCGGCCACGCCGGCTCCTGCAAATGCGGTACCTGCCGGCCCGCAGGTGATGAATCTCGACTCCAAGACCGTTCTGATGCTGGTACGCTCCACCCTGATAGCGCTCGACCAGGCCAACAAGACCGGCAATTACTCGGTGCTGCGCGATCTCGGCTCGCCTGGATTCCAGCGTGAGAACAGCGATGCCAAACTGGCCGAGGTCTTCGCCGGCCAGCGCAAGGCGGGGCTCGATCTGGCGGCGGCGCTGGTGCTCGAGCCGACGATCACCCTCGCGCCGCAGGTCGAGAAGAACGGCTTGCTCCATCTCGCGGGTTTCTTTCCGGTGAATGGCGACACGAAGCTGACTTTCGAGCTGCTCTTCCAGGGGGGCGATCGGCGTTTGCTCGTCGATGGGCTCAGCGTCAACATCGCACAGGCGGGTGCGTCGCCCTCGGCCGGTGGACCGAACGCAGCGCAGATACCAGTGTCGCCGCCGGCGGAAGCGTCGCCGGCCGCCGCCGCTCCCGCGACGCCCGCACCAGTGGCTGCGCCGGAAGCCAAGCCGAAACCGAAACCCAAGCCGAAACCCAAACCCAAGCCGAAGCCGGAGCCTGATCCGGCTCCGATCCAATAGATCTTGCGAGGGGGCGGATTTCGGGCCGCCCTTTTTCTTTGTCGCGGTTCAAATCCGGAAGTTCTCGATTGCTGCCTGGGCCTAGTCGGCCTTTCTGGTGCCTGTTGACTGACTTGTTGAAGCAAGGCGCGTGCCGGGCTGGCGGCATCCGATTTTTTCGCCTTGTTGCTTGTTCGCAACAGTCCCCGGGGGCTGCGAGGCCTGCTCAATAGGCTTAATCCCTTCGAATTAGGGATGCCCTCCATCTCGCTTGTGGCAGGCTATCTATTCAGGAAAGCATCCCTGGTCAACCAGGTGACCCAGAATTTCTCATGTGCATCTCATCGTATCGCCTAAATGTATTTGCGCTGATTTGGTAAATTGAAAATTACGTCAGGCATCATTTATTGTTTTTTGATACTAAATTGTAAAAATTGTAAATCGGTTTACTAATTTATTTTCTTTATTTGATCATAAATAATCTTAAATATTTTTATCGTTTTTTTAAAATTTTTATCCCAATAATTTCATATATCCTCTAGGGAATACTCCTTTAGGATTATAATAATTTGACATAGAAATCGTTTTCTCGAATAAAATTAAGTTATAAATTTATTTAAAGGTAAAAAGATACTTCATTTTGTGTTTTAGTCTGTATTTACACGTCTGCGTAATCGAGGGTATTAGCTAAAAACGCGCAGGATTCTTTTCCCTGACGCTACGGCTTTCGGCTGTTCCTAAAGGGGTATCCGAGGTCGGGGGATCAAGTATTCAAAGCATGAATCGCTGCCCGGGAAACGGGAATCCCTAGGTCAACTGCTATCAGGGCCGTCTTCGGAAGGGACGGCTTTGCCTGCAAGACGCGACGTTCAAGACAGACCGGGGCCCCATGCCGAACCACGACAGCCTTCATCTCGCCAAGCATGCTCATCGCAGCCTGCGCCGGCGCATCCATGCGGTTTTGCGCATGGCGCATCGTTGTATGGGCATGCGAAACAAGAGACTGGGCGTCGGCTCCTTGACGACGGGCGGGAGCTTGCCGTGCGGGATATCTGTTGTCGCGCAGGCTTCCGGCGGCGCAGTGAGCGGCTACTACAAGTTTCTGCTCGCATCGACTGCCCTCGCTGTCTTAGGTGTCGTCGGCCTGAGCCCGGACAAGGCCTGGGCACAGTTGTCTTGCAGTACCGTCAACACCGCGATCGGCTCGATCCCGGCCCAGAACACCATGCGGTGTTCTCCGAGCACCGGACAGGCTCTGCAGATCATCTCCAATCAGGACGGTGCACAGGGCGCGACGCCCGAAGATCTGGTCCTGGGTGGCGGCGGAAATACGGGGACAGCCGGCATCGCCCAATTCTTCCGTGGCGGCATCGACAACAGCAACAACGTCTTCATCCAACTCGGTGATCCGAACCGCCAAGCTACGACATTCAATGTCTATGCCAATCAGATGGCGATCGGCATGGGGGCAAACGCCGTCCAGAATTCATTTGCGTTAGGGGTCAACTCGAACGCTTCGGTCGCCACCGCCGCAGCCATGGGATTCAACGCCAACGCCAACAGCGCCAACGCCGTCGCAATCGGGACCAACTCGCTGGCGCTGGCAGCCAATGCCATTTCGTTCGGCCTGGCCGCCAATGCCTCGGCTGCCGACTCGATCGCCTTCGGACGTAATGCGGCGGCTTCCGGCGCAAACGGTATCGCGATTGGTACCGGTGCCAAAGTCGCGGGAGCGACGGGGCTTGCCATAGGCTCATCGGCCAACGCCACTGGCGCGAACGATATGGCATTGGGTACGAATTCATTCGCAAATGGCGGGGGCGCCCTGGCTCCCGCGACCGCTTTCGGCAACAAGTCAACCGCCAATGGTTCGGCGACGACGGCGTTTGGAACCTTGGCGAATGCCACGGGAACCAACTCAGCATCATTCGGTTATGGTGCCCTGGCGAACGGCACTGATAGCTTGGCATTCGGAACCTCCGCGAATGCCACGGGTACGAGGGCTACAGCGCTGGGATCTTTCGCGGTCGCCGGTGCCGATCAGACCACGGCGCTGGGCTGGGGAACGACGGCTTCGGCAATAGCTGGAACAGCGGTTGGTTACAATGCAACTGCCACCAATGCCAATGACGTAGCACTGGGCTCCAACTCGACCACGACTGCCGTGGTCAACACCACCGGCGCCACCATCAATGGTACAGCCTACACGTTCGCGGGCACCAATGCGGCTTCCACGGTAAGCGTCGGCTCGTCCGGCAAGGAACGGACCGTCACCAATGTCGCGGCCGGCCGGATCAGCGGCACTTCCACCGATGCGGTGAACGGCTCGCAGCTCTTCGCCACCAACCAGGCGGTGAACGCGATCGGCACTTCGGTGACCACGATCGGCAGCAACGTCAACAATCTTGGGAATTCGGCAGCCTCGACCATCGGTGGCGGCACGACCTTCAACACCGCGACCGGCACGCTGTCGGGCTTCAGCCAGAATATCAATCCGGTCAGCAACACCGGCGCGGTCGGTGCGGCGGCGGCGCAGACCACGGTCGCCGGTGCCCTGAACCAGTTGAACACCAACACCTCCAATTTGGCCAATGTCGCGGTCAAATACGATGCTCCCGGCGGCAACAAGATCACGCTCGGCGCCACGGGTGGCGTGGGAGCTCCGGCCGGCGGCGTGACGATCACCAACCTGGCCAATGGCGCGGTAACGGCTGCTTCCACCGACGGAGTCAATGGCTCTCAGCTCTTTGCCGTGCAGCAGACAGCCAACAAGGGCTGGAATGCCAATACGGGTGCGGTTGCCGGCAGCACCGGCACGGCTTCCGGCAGTGCGCTCACCAATATCGTGCCAGGCGGCACCGTGACCTATCAGGCCGGCAACAACATCGCGATCACGCAGACCGGCAGCACCATCGCCATCGCCACCTCGATGACGCCCACCTTCACCAGCGTCACGGCCGGCAATTCCACGCTCAACACCACAGGCCTGACCATCACCGGTGGTCCGAGCGTGACCACGGCCGGCATCAACGCCGCCAGCAAGGCGATCACCAATGTGGCCAACGGCGTGGCTGCCAATGATGCGGTCAATGTCAGCCAGTTGCAGGCGGTGGGCAACAATGCCAATGCCGGCTGGAATCTGTCGACCAATGGCGCGACCGGCGCCAAGAGCAATGTCGGGCCCGGCGGGACGGTTGACCTGAGCAACACCGACGGCAATGTCGTGATCGCCCACACCGGTCCGAACGCGACCTTCAACCTGGCGAGCAATCTCAATATCGCCAGCAGCATCACCGTCGGCAATTCCAAGCTCGACACCACCGGCCTGACGATCACGGGCGGGCCGAGCGTGACGACGGCCGGCATCAATGCCGCCAGCAAGGCAATCACCAATGTCGCCGCCGGTACCAATGCCACCGATGCGGTCAATCTGGGTCAGCTCAACACTGTCTCCACCTCGGTGACGAACCTGGGCAACAACGTCAACAATCTCGGCAATTCGACAGCCTCGACGATCGGCAGCGGCACCAAATATGATCCGGCGACCGGCACACTGTCCGGCTTCAGCCAGAACATCACCGCCGTCGACAACAAGGGCAACGCGGCGGCTGCACCGACGGCGACGACAACGGTGGGCGCTGCGCTGACGCAGCTCGACAAGAATACGAGCAATCTCGCCAATGCCGCGGTGAAGTATGACGATCCGCTGACGAAGAACAGCATCACCCTCGGCAATGCCGGCACGCCCGTGACCATCGGCAACGTCGCCAATGGCATTGCCGCCAATGACGCGGTGAACGTCAGTCAGTTGACCGCCGTCAGCACCATTGCCAACAAGGGCTGGAACGCCAATACGGGCACCGTGGCGGGCAGCACCGGCACGGCTTCCGGCAGTGCCTCGACCAAGATCGCGCCCGGCGACACCGTAACCTATCAGGCCGGCAACAACATCGCGATCACCCAGACCGGCAACACCATCGCCATCGCCACTTCGATGACGCCGACCTTCACCAGTGTGACAGCGGGCGGCAACAAGCTCGATGCCGGCGGTTTGACGGTCGGTAACACCACGGTGACGACGACCGGCCTGACCATCACCGGCGGTCCGAGCGTGACCACGGCCGGCATCAACGCTGCGAGCAAGGCGATCACCAATGTCGCTGCCGGCACCAATGCCACCGACGCGGTCAATCTGAGCCAGCTCAACACCGTCTCGACCTCGGTGACGAACCTGGGCAACAACGTCAACAATCTCGGCAACTCGACGGCCTCGACCATTGGCGGCGGCACGACGTTCAACACCTCGACCGGCACGTTGTCGGGCTTCAGCCAGGGCATCAAGGCTGTTGATGCCAAAGGCAATGCGGCGGCGGCTGCCACCAACTTCACCACGGTGGCCGGCGCGTTGACGCAGCTCGACGCCAACACCACCAATCTTTCAAACGCCGCGGTGAAGTATGACGACCCGGCGACCAAGACCAAGATCACCCTGGGCAATGCCGGCACCCCGGTAACCATCGGCAATGTCGCCAATGGCGTGGCGGCCAATGACGCCGTCAATGTCAGCCAGTTGCAGGCGGTTGGCAACAACGCCAATGCCGGCTGGAATCTGTCGACCAATGGCGCTACGGGCGCCAAGAGCAATGTCGGCCCTGGCGGGACGGTCGATCTGAGCAACAATGACGGCAATGTCGTCATCGCCCATAGCGGCCCGAACGCGACCTTCAACCTGGCGAGCAATCTCAATATCGCCAGCAGCATCACCGTCGGCAATTCCAAGCTCGACACCACCGGCCTGACCATCACGGGCGGTCCAAGCGTGACGACGGCCGGCATCAACGCCGCCAGCAAGGCGATCACCAATGTCGCCGCCGGCACCAATGCTACCGACGCAGTAAATCTCAGCCAGCTCAACACCGTCTCCACCTCGGTGACGAACCTGGGCAACAACGTCAACAATCTCGGCAATTCGACAGCCAGCAATCTCGGCGGTGGCTCGACCTACAATTCGACGACGGGCACGGTAAGCGCGCCGAGCTACAATATCGGCGGCACCACCTACAACAATGTCGGCAACGCCTTCAACGCGGTGAATACCAGCGTGACCGCGCTGCAGACGGACGCCTTGCAGTGGAACAAAACGCTCGGCGCCTATGATGCCAGCCATGGCAGCGGCTCGCCGCAGAAGATCACCAATGTCGCCAATGGCGCGGTGACGTCGACATCCACCGATGCGGTCAACGGCCAGCAGCTTTTCGACGTGCAACAGACGGCCAACAAGGGCTGGAACGCCAATACCGGAGCGGTTGCCGGCAGTACGGGTACGGCTTCGGGCAGCGCCTCGACCAAGATCGCCCCCGGCGACACCGTAACCTATCAGGCCGGCAACAACATCGCGATCACCCAGACCGGCAACACCATCGCCATCGCCACTTCGATGACGCCCACCTTCACCAGTGTGACGGCGGGCGGCAACAAGCTCGATGCCGGCGGTTTGACGGTCGGTAACACCACGGTGACGACGACCGGCCTGACCATCACCGATGGTCCCAGCGTGACCACGGCCGGCATCAACGCTGCGAGCAAGGCGATCACCAATGTGGCTGCCGGCACCAATGCCACCGACGCGGTCAATCTGAGCCAGCTCAACACTGTCTCGACCTCGGTGACGAACCTGGGCAACAACGTCAACAATCTGGGCAACTCGACGGCCTCGACCATCGGCAGCGGCACCAAATATGATCCGGCGACCGGTACACTGTCGGGCTTCAGTCAGAACATCACCGCCGTCGACAACAAGGGCAACGCGGCGGCTGCACCGACGGCGACGACGACGGTCGGCGGCGCGCTGACGCAGCTTGACACCAACACGACCAACCTTGCCAATGCCGCGGTCAAGTATGACGACCCGGCGACCAAGTCCAAGATCACGCTCGGCGGGGCCGGCGGCACCACCATCGGCAATCTCGCCAATGGCGTGGCGGCCAATGACGCGGTGAATGTCAGCCAGTTGCAGGCGGTTGGCAACAACGCCAATGCCGGCTGGAACCTGTCGACCAATGGCGCGACAGGCGCCAAGAGCAATGTCGGCCCCGGCGGCACGGTGGATTTCAGCAACACCGACGGCAACATCGTCATCGCCCATAACGGCCCGAACGCAACTTTCGATCTCGCCTCCAATTTAAAGATCGCCAGCAGCCTGTCGGTCGGCGCCGTCACCATCAACACCTCAAGCGTGGTGGTGGGCGCCTCCAAGCTCGACGCGGCCGGCTTGAGCATCACGGGCGGTCCGAGCGTAACCACCGCTGGCGTCGATGCGGGCGGCAAGAAGGTCACCAATGTTGCCAATGGCGATGTGACGGCAACCTCGACCGATGCGATCAATGGTTCGCAATTGTTCGGTGTCATCAGCAACGCAACCGCCAACGCGGTGCAATATGACGATGCGACCAAGACCAAGATCACCCTCGGCGGTGTCGGTGCGACCCAGCCGACCCAGATCACCAACCTTGCCAATGGTGCGGTGGTCGCGGGTTCGACCGACGCGGTCAATGGCTCGCAGCTCTATGACGTGCAGCAGACCGCCAACAAGGGCTGGAACCTGACTGCCAATGGCGCCGATTCTTCCAACGTCGCGCCCGGCGGCACGGTCGACCTCAACAATATCGACGGCAATCTCGCTATCACCAAGACCGGCAACGCCGTCACCTTCAACCTGTCCAAGGACGTCACGGTCGACACCCTGACGGCGGGTAATTCCAAGCTCGATACCAACGGCCTGACCATCACCGGCGGCCCGAGTGTGACTTCGGCCGGCATTAATGCTGCCAGCAAGGCGATCACCAATGTGGCCGCCGGCACCAACGCCACCGACGCGGTCAATCTGGGGCAGCTGAACACCGTCTCCACCTCGGTGACCAACCTGGGCAACAACGTCAACAATCTGGGCAATTCGACCGCCTCGACCCTTGGCGGCGGCACGACCTATGATCCCAATACGGGTACATTGACGGGCTTCAATCAGAACATCACGGCGGTCGACGGTAAGGGCAATGCGGCCGGTGCGCCGACCAAGTACACCGCGGTGTCCAACGCGCTGACGCAGCTCGACACCAACACGACCAATCTCGCCAATGCCGCGGTGAAGTATGACGACCCCACGAGCAAGACCAAGATCACGCTGGGCGGCATCGGGGCTGGCGATCTCACCCTGATCACCAACCTCGCCAAGGGCAATATCAGCGCGACCTCGACCGACGCGGTGAACGGCAGCCAGCTTTACGGCGTGTCGAATTCGGTCGCCAACAATTTCGGCGGTGGCTCGGTAGTGAATCCGGACGGCACGGTGAGCGCGCCGAGCTATAATATCTCGGGCAACACCTACAACAATGTCGGTAACGCACTTTCGGCCCTGGATACTACGGCGAACAAGGGGTGGAATGCCAATACCGGCACGGTAGCCGGCAGCACCGGTACGGCCACGGGAAGCGGCTCGACCAAGATCGCTCCCGGCGATACGGTGACCTACCAGGCCGGCAACAACATCGCGCTGACCCAGACCGGGAACACCATCGCCATCGCCACTTCGATGACGCCAACCTTCGACAGCGTCACGGCGGGCGGCAACAAGCTGGACTCCTCCGGTCTGACGGTCGGCAACACCACGGTGACCACCAATGGGCTGACCATCGCGGGCGGGCCAAGCGTGACCACGGCCGGCGTTGATGCGGGGAGCAAGGCGATCACCAATGTGGCCGCCGGCACGAATGCGACGGACGCGGTCAATCTGGGCCAGCTCAACACCGTCTCCACCTCGGTGACCAACCTGGGCAACAACGTCAACAATCTGGGCAATTCGAGCGCCTCTACCATTGGCAGCGGCACGACCTACGATCCCAACACCGGCACGCTGTCCGGCTTCAGCCAGAATGTCACGGCCGTCGACAACAAGGGTGACGCTGCCGAAGCACCAACCAACTACACCACGGTCGGCGGCGCGCTGACGCAGCTCGACACCAACACGACCAATCTCGCCAATGCCGCGGTGAAGTACGACGACCCGGCAGTGAAGGACAGGATCACCCTGGGCAATGCCGGCACGCCGGTGACCATCGGCAACGTCGCGAACGGCGTGGCCGCCAATGATGCGGTCAATGTCAGCCAGCTGCAGGCGGTGGGCAACAATGCCAATGCCGGCTGGAACCTGTCGACGGGCGGCGATACGGCGGGCAAGAGCAATGTCGGGCCCGGTGGCACGGTGGATCTGAGTAACACCGACGGCAATATCGTCATCGCCCATAACGGCCCGAACGCGACCTTCGATCTCGCCAAGAGCATCACCCTGGACAGCATTACGGCAGGCGGCAACACGCTCGACGCCACTGGCCTCACGGTGGGCGGCACCACGGTAACAACCACGGGGCTGACCATCGCGGGCGGGCCGAGCGTGACGACGGCCGGTATCAACGCGGCGAGCCAGAAGATCACCAATGTCGCCGATGGCAGCGACCCCAACGACGCGGTGAACTTCAGCCAGCTCAACACTGTCGCCACGTCGGTGACGAATCTCGGCAACAACGTCAACAATCTGGGCAGCACAACGGTCTCGACCATCGGCGGCGGGGCGACTTACGATCCGACCACCGGCAAGATCGCGAACTTCAGTCAGAACATCACGGCCATCGACGGGAAGGGCAATATCGGGGCCACGACCCCGCAGACTACTGTGGCCGGCGCGCTGACACAGCTCGACACCAACACGACGAACCTGTCGAACGCGGCCGTCAAATATGACGACCCGACCAAGAAGGACACCATCACGCTGGGCAATGCCGGCACGCCGGTGACCATCGGCAATGTCGCCAATGGCGTTGCCGCCAATGATGCCGTCAATGTCAGTCAGCTCGACGCGGTGAACCAGACGGCCAACAAGGGCTGGAACCTCAGCACCAACAACGGCACGACCACCAGCAACGTAGCGCCTGGAGGCACGGTCGATCTCAACAACACCGACAAGAACATCGTGATCACACAGGCCGGGTCGAATGCGACGTTCAACCTGGCCTCCGATGTAAAGATCGCCAACAGCCTGTCGGTTGGCGCCGTGACCATCGATACCAGCAGCGTGGGGGTCGGCGCCTCCAGGCTCGATGCGACGGGGCTCACCATCGCGGGCGGTCCGAGCGTGACCGTCAATGGTGTGGACGCCGGCAACAAGGCGATCACCAATGTCGCAGCAGGCACCAACGTCACCGATGCGGTGAATGTCGGCCAGTTGCAGACGGTCAGCAACGCCGCCAACAATCTGGGCAATTCGGTCGCCAGCAATCTCGGCGGCGGCTCGACCTATGACCCGACCACCGGCACGGTGAGCGCGCCGAGCTACACTATTGGCGGCACGGACTACAACAATGTCGGCAATGCCTTCAACGCGGTGAACACCTCAGTGACGGCCTTGCAGACGGATGCCCTGCAATGGAACTCGGCACTGGGTGCCTATGACGCCAGCCATGGCAGTGGCTCGCCGCAGAAGATCTCCAATGTCGCCAACGGCGTCGCTCCGAACGATGTGGTGAACGTCAGCCAGCTGGATGCTGTAAACCAGACCGCCAACAAGGGCTGGAACCTCACCGCCAACGGCGCCAATTCGTCCAATGTCGCTCCGGGCGATACGGTGGACCTCAACAACACCGACGGCAATATCGCCATCACCAAGTCGGGTAACGCGGTTACCTTCAACCTTGCCAGCGATGTCACCATCGCCAACAGCCTGACGATCGGGGCCGCCAAGATCGACACGACCGGCCTTGTCATTGATGGCGGCCCGAGCGTGACCACCAGTGGCATCGATGCCGGCGGCAAGAAGATCACCAATGTCGCCAAGGGCGACGTGTCGACGACCTCCACCGATGCGGTCAACGGCTCGCAAATCTTCAGCCTGGGCAATTCGGTGGCGAGCGGCCTCGGCGGTGGCTCGAGCTTCGATCCCGGCAGCGGCACGGTGATCACCAGCCTGAACTATGGCGGCAGTACCTTCACCTCGGTGCAGAGCGTGCTCGACAAGATCGGCGGTTCCATCAATGGCGGCGGCATCAAATATTTCCACGCCAATTCGACGGATGCCGATTCCGTCGCCAGCGGTGATGGTGCCGTGGCTATCGGACCGAAGTCGGTGGCGAGCGGCGACAAGTCTCTGGCCGCCGGCAATGGCTCGCAGTCGAGTGGCGAGTCGTCCGTGGCGGTCGGCAATAGTGCCGAGGCTTCCGGCAACGACTCGATCGCAACCGGCACGCAGGCCAAGGCCAGCGGAGAGGGATCGATTGCCACCGGCAAGAATGCCGAGGCCAGCGGCGATGGCTCAACCGCGATGGGTTCGGGCAGCCAGGCCTCGGCCGATGGGGCTACGGCGGTTGGCGCCAATTCAAAGGCGACGACGACCAACTCGACCGCCATCGGCAATGGCGCTCAGGCCTCGGCCAATGATGGCGACGTGGCGCTCGGTGCGGGCTCGGTGACCTCGACGGTGGTCAACACCAAGGGCACGACCATCAACGGCACCGACTACACCTTCGCCGGCACCAACGCGACCAGCACGGTCAGCGTGGGTTCGACGGGAAATGAGCGCACGATCACCAATGTCGCGGCCGGCCAGATTTCGGCGACCTCGACGGATGCGATCAACGGCTCGCAGCTCTATGCTACCAACCAGGCGATCGAGGCTGCCAGCCAGCAGGTCACGCAGATCGGCAACAACGTCAACAATCTCGGCACGTCGACAGCCACGACGCTGGGCGGCAACGCGACATATGATGCGAAGACGGGTACGATCTCGGGCTTCCAGCAGAACGTCACCAAGATCGACAATAAGGGCAATGTCGATACGGCCGGCCCTACCCAGTACAGCACCGTGTCGGACGCGATGACGCAGCTCAACACCAACACCACCAATCTCGCCAATGCGGCGGTGAAGTATGATGATCCATCGACCAAAATTAGCATCACCCTAGGCAATGCCGGCACACCGGTGACCATCGACAATGTCGCCAATGGGGCAGTGTCGAAGGACTCAAAGCAGGCTATCAACGGATCGCAGCTTTACAATTCCGCCAGCTCCGTGGCGGCCGCGTTGGGTGGTAACACCACCGTTGATGGCAACGGCCAACTTACTGGGACTTCCTACAAGTTGAGCACAGGCACATACAATGATGTCGGCAGTGCCCTGACCGCCCTCGACAAGCGCTTCGACGGCATCGGCGGCAACATCGCCAATCTGCAGAGCCAGGTGTCCAACAATCTCAAGGAAGCCCGGCAGGGCATTGCCTCTGCCATGGCGGCCTCGGCCCTGCGTTATGACGACAGGCCGGGCAAGGTCTCGGTTGCCGGAGGTATGGCGGTCTATCATCGTCAGGTCGGCATGGCCGCGGGCCTGGGCTGGACTTCGGAGGATGCCAAGTGGCGCGCCAATGTCGCCGGCACCTATTCGCCCGGTGGACGCAAGCCTGATTTCGGCGTGATGGGCGGCCTGTCCTACACCTTCAACTGAGGCGACAGACATCGGACGTCTCTGACCGAGGCCCTGGGCAACCGGGGCCTTTGTCGTGTCATGGGTCAACCGAGAGCGGCGAGATCCTGCCTCAGGCGGATGGCGTGGCCGTCGGGCATCCCGGCCTCGAGGCGGGCATGGCTGTCCTGCCAGATCGGTATGGCCCGGGCGAGGAGCTGCTTTCCAGCCTGCGTCAGCGCCAGCAGGCGCGAACGCCGGTCCACGGGATCGCGCATCACCTGCACCAGGCCACGGGCTTCGAGCCGCTTGAGCGCGGCGGTGAGGGTGGTGCGATCCATGGCCAGAAGTGCCGCCACAGGGCCCATCGGTGGGGGGAGGGGCGGTTGAGCGCCATCAGCAGCGAAAACTGGCTGTTGGTCAGCCCCAGCGGCCGCAAGGCATCGTCGAAGCGGCGCGCCAGCGTTCGCGCTGCCCGCTGCACATGCAGGCATAGGCAGGTATCGCGCACGATCAGGGTCGTTGCAAAAGCAACCAGAGGTTGCGGCTCGCAGTCCGAAGCGGGAGGCTCTTCGGCATCGAGCCCTATCTTGGAGGAGAACCGCTCATGGGAAAGGTGTTTTGACACGATCTAATAATGTTGATATCAACCTATTTAGTCAAGCAATACAAATCCGAGCGAGGGAGGTCGACATGCCGGCCCATTCAGTCGTGTCCCGGAAAGAGTGGCTGACGGCGCGCAAGGCGCTTCTGATCAAGGAAAAGGAGGCGACGCGGGCGCGCGATCGCCTCAATGCCGAGCGCATGGCTCTACCCTGGGTCAAGGTCGACAAGGCCTATCTGTTCGACACGCCCGAGGGGCGGCGCACGCTGGCGGAGTTGTTCGACGGGCGCAGCCAGTTGATCGTCTATCATTTCATGCTGGGCCCCGATTGGAAGGCTGGCTGCCCCGGCTGCTCCTTCCTGGCGGATCATCTCGACGGCGCCCTGGCCCATCTCAACCATCACGACGTCACGCTCACGGCCGTCTCGCGCGCGCCGCTGGAGAAGATCGAGGCCTATAAGGCGCGCATGGGCTGGCGTTTCCCCTGGGCTTCGGCCTTCGGCAGCGATTTCAACTTCGACTACCACGTCTCCTTCAGCCGGGAGGACCTGGCGGGCGAAGAGATCACCTATAATTTCACCAGCCAGCCGAGTGCCCAGGGCCATGACGAACTGCCCGGGCTGAGCGCCTTCTACAAGGATGAGCAGGGCGAGGTGTTTCACACCTATTCGAGCTATGCCCGTGGTCCGGAGGAACTGATCGGCACCCTGATGATCCTCGACCGGGCGCCCAAGGGGCGCAACGAGGCGACCACCATGGATTTCGTGCGCCGGCACGACGAATACCAGGACTAAAGCGTTTTGCGATGAGACGGCGTCACCAAGAATCGCAAAGACGCTCCAGCCAATCCGTTGGATTGGCTTGGAAACAAAGAGCTGGAGCAAAGCGTGTTCAGTCATGAATGCGCTTTGCTCCAGATTGCCGCGGTCGAGGCGGTTGCATTCATGAGCAGCGGAGGCCTGTCGCCAGGCCGCCCTGTCGTTCGCCTATCGTTTCTTCCAAGAACAGAAATCCGGCATCGGGGAGCCGGCATCCAAGGGAGCCTGTCATGACGGTCACACACGGAGACTTCGTCTGGTATGAATTGATGACCACGGATGTGAAGGGGGCCGCGGCCTTCTATGCCGCCGTGCTGGGTTGGGAGGCGGCGGATTCCGGCATGCCGGGCCCGGCCTATATGCTGTTTTCCAACAAGGGCGCGCTGGTCGCCGGCCTCATGGACATTCCGCCCGATGCCGCCGCCCGCAACACCCCGCCGAACTGGAGCGGTTTCGTCGCAGCCGACGACGTTGACGCTTCGGCGGCCGAGGTGACCAGGCTCGGAGGCAAGATCTACCGCGCTCCGGACGATATTCCGGGCATCGGCCGTTTCGCCATTGCGGCCGATCCCGACGGTGCCGTGTTCGGCTTGTTCAAGGGGCAGGGCGAGGCGCCGGAGATGCCGGGCCTGGGCACGCCCGGCCATATCGCCTGGCGTGAGCTGCATGCCGGCGACGCGGCGGGCGCTCTTGCATTCTATTCCAAGCTGTTCGGCTGGGAGAAGCGCGAGGGCCTCGATATGGGGCCGATGGGCGTCTATCAGCTCTATGGCAAGAAGGGCACCGACTATGGTGGCGTGATGACCAGGACTGAGGACATGTGCGGACCGATATGGGTTTACTATGTCCAGGTCGAGGACATCGACGAGACGGCCCGGCGCGTTGCCGCCAATGGCGGCACGATCACGCTGGAGCCGATGGAAGTGCCCGGCGAGATGTGGGTGATCCAGGCCCGCGATCCTCAGGGTGCGCTGACCGCCATGGTCGGACCCCGACCCCGGTCCTGATCACGACACCCGATTGGGGATGATGAAGGCTCCGCAGGAAGTGGCTGCGGAGCCTTCGTCATACACCAGGTCCCATCGCAAACGCTCTCGCTCAATTTGTAAGACAAGAGCTTGCCTCGCTCTGGCAAAGGCCTTATCGCTACAAGGAGAAACGGCGGATTCGAGCCGTCCTTCGGGCCCGCAACGGGCATCATGAGACAAAAGGTGCGACGCGATGCGCGGGGCTTCGGCTGGCGGTTTTCGGTCGCGGGGAAATGACGAGGCGAGGCGATGAAAGTCCTGATTCTGGGTGCGGCCGGTATGGTTGGCCGCAAATTGCTGGAGAGCATGAGCCGCGACGGCAAGCTTGGCGGCAAGCCCGTAAGCGAAGCCCTGCTCAGCGACGTCGTGCTGCCCGAGGTTCCCGCCGGCTTGCCCTTCGCCTGCAGCGCCAGCCAGGACGACCTGCCCGTGCCCGGCACGGTCGAGCGCCTGATCGATACCCGCCCGGATGTGATCGTCCATCTCGCCGCCATCGTATCGGGTGAAGCCGAGGCCGATTTCGAAAAGGGCTATCGTATCAATCTGGAAGGCACCCAGCGCCTGTTCGACGCGATCCGTCAGGCCCATGGCGATGCCAGGCCGGGCGAGGGCTATTATCCGCGCGTGATTTTTTCCTCTTCGATTGCGGTGTTCGGCGCGCCCTTCCCGGAGCGTATCGGCGACGAGTTCTTCAACACGCCCCTGACTTCCTATGGCACGCAGAAGGCAATCGGCGAATTGCTGCTGGCCGACTACAGCCGCCGCGGCTTCTTCGACGGCATCGGCATCCGCCTGCCGACCATCGCGGTGCGTCCGGGCAAGCCCAACAAGGCGGCCTCCGGCTTCTTCTCGGGCATTCTGCGCGAGCCGCTGAACGGGCAGGAGGCGATCCTGCCTGTCTCGGACGACGTGCGCCATTGGTTCGCAAGCCCGCGCTCGGCGGTCGGTTTCCTGCACCATTCCGCGGCGATCGACACGGCCCGCCTGGGCGCTCGGCGCAATCTTTCCATGCCCGGCCTTTCCGCAACGGTGGCCGAGGAGATCGAGGCCCTGCGTAGGGCAGCCGGCGACAAGGCGGTGGCGCTGATCAAACAGCAGCCCGATCCCGTGATCGAGAAGATCGTGGCGGGTTGGCCGCGCGATTTCGATACGGCACGTGCCCTCGAACTCGGCTTCATCGCGGACCGCGACATGGATGCCATCGTGCAGGCTCACATCGAGGACGAACTCGGCGGCAAGCTGACGGCTCTCTGACCGAAGCGTGTTTGGGCAAAACGCCTCCTTGCGGCAGGCGATTTCACCAAACCGCAAAACGTTTTGGAGCACCGGGCCGAAAAATAGATGCTGATTTTCGGCAAAAACCACGCGGCAACAACAACCCGCAGCATCAGGCCCAATTCCGGAATCGGACCTGATGCTGTAGGCGTTGGCAGCGCCCTTCGATCAATTTTGTTCCGCGAGAGTAATCTGGCATGTCCGCACCCGATCTTCTGATGCCCAAGCCCATGCTTGCCCAAACGGTCGAGGCCCTTGACCAGGCCTTCACCGTGCACAAGCTCTGGCTGGCCGAAGATCCCGAGGCCATGCTGGCCGGAATTGCGGACCGGGTGCGCTTCCTCGCTGCCGGCGGTCACGCCCATGTCGACGAGGCGCTGCTCGCGGCCCTGCCCAAGCTCGAAATCATTGCCAATTTCGGCGTCGGCTATGATTCCGTCGATGCCGCGGCAGCCGCGAGGCATGGTGTCATCGTCACCAATACGCCCGAAGTCCTCAATGAGGATGTCGCCGATCTCGCCATGGCCTTGCTGCTGGCGACCATCCGCGAAATACCGCAGGCGGATCGCTTCCTGCGGCAGGGCAAATGGTTGAGCGAGAACTATCCGCTGACGAAGGCAACGCTGCGCGGGCGCACGTTGGGTATCGTGGGCCTGGGCCGGATCGGCAAGGCGATCGCTCGCCGCGCCGAGGCCTTTGGCCTGAAGATCGCCTATTACGGACGCAGCCGCCAGGCGGATGTGGCCTATGCCTATCATGCCAGCGTGCGGGCGCTGGCGGAGGCGGTGGATACGCTGATGATCATCGTCCCCGGCGGGGCGGAAACGCGCAATCTGGTCGATGCCGATGTGCTCAAGGCACTTGGCCCCGAAGGCGTGCTGATCAATGTCGCCCGCGGTTCGGTGGTCGATGAGAACGCCCTCATCGAGGCATTGCGCAATCGCACCATTCTCGCGGCAGGGCTCGACGTCTTCGCCGACGAGCCGCGCGTGCCCGAGGGGCTGGCGGCGCTCGACAATGCGGTGTTGTTGCCGCATGTTGGCTCGGCCACCATTCATACCCGCCGAGCCATGGGCCAGTTGGTGGTCGACAATCTCGTCTCCTGGCGCGATGGCAAGGGCCCGCTGACGCCGGTGGCTGAAACGCCCTGGCCGCGAAAGACGACCTGAGGGCCGGCGGCTGCATCTGCGTACACGACTGTCGAGTCCCGCCGGACCCCTGGTCCGGCGTAGGTGTGCTCGTGCCTGATCCAGGAGGAGCTCTCCATCTCGTTGCATGGCAACCGTGCCTGCAAGCAAAACGCGATGCCGGATAGGCATTTTTGCGAACTCGTTCCGGCGTCCCTACGCGTCGGCAGCGGACCTGCAAGTCTTATATTACCACACGGAAAATGATTTGCCCGTGGTGGGAGTCGTATTTCGACTTTTGCCTGATGGGTAGAGATAATATGTGTTTATTTAATATGTTCCAATTATAAAACACCAATATAGACTTACAATATGCAGATTTATAAATTATACATACCGAAATCGGTAGTAATTTATTCAGCGGAAGCTCGTGTATCCGGGTTGTGTCTTTTGAGTGACACATATTCGCCAAAATGTTTTCTGTCGGTTCCGAGGCATGGGAATTCTATTGTAGCATTTTCTAGAATATCGCACCCTTACTGCGACGATTCACGTGGCGGCCAAATGCTTCTCAAGCATGCGCCAAGTTCGGTCGGCTGTTGCGAGTGGGGTGTCATGTCAAGAAGTCCCCTCGTGCAAGTAAAATAATGTCCCGGAGGGGGTTCTGATGACGATGAAATCCGCACTTCTCGGCGCTGCTGCAGGCATTGCCGCCATTGGCGCCGCGCAGGCTGCCGACCTGCCCATGACCAAGGGCGAAGCCGTTGAATATGTGAAGGTCTGCTCGGCCTTCGGGCCTGGCTTTTTCTACATTCCCGGCAGCGACACCTGCCTCAAGATCGGCGGAGAGATCCGCGCAGACTACCGCGCGTTTGGCGGCGACCGGGTAGGCATCAATTCGGCTCCGACATCAATCAACAATGTCTTGACCAATGTTGGCCAGAGCCGGAATGATGATCGCTCGGCCTTCAACACGCAGGCCCGTATCTGGTTCGATGCCCGCACGCAGACCGATTGGGGCGTGCTGCGTTCCTACTTCCAGATCAATGCCGACTCGCATCCGATTTCGGCTCAAGGCCGTGGCGGCACCTACAACGGCAACACCTTTACGATCGACAAGGCCTTCATCCAGTTCGGTGGCCTGACGGCTGGTTATGCCCATTCGTTCTTCGGCTTCTACGATAACGAGTATGGCGATACGATCTGGGCGGCCTACTACTCGGAAACCAGCACGGTTAACCTGCTCGCCTACACCGCCCAGTTCGGCGGTGGCTTCCAGGCCACGCTGTCGATCGAGGATGGCCGCGACCACCGTGTTAACGACGTTGGCATCAGTGGCACCGTCCCCGGCATCGGTCTTACCAGCGTGGACATCAACCTGCAGGGTGGGCAACAGCTCCCGGACGTGGTTGGTCAGCTGCGCTATGACTCAACTTGGGGATCCTTGGCCCTCCAAGGAGCTCTCCACCAGCTGCGCTCACCCGAAACTGTCGACGTGACGGCGACGTCGGGCGGCAACACCGGCACCCTTTCCATCCCGACGACTCACGACAACAAATACGGCTACGCCATCGGCGGTACTGCCCTCATTAAAATACCGGCCATCGATGGCGGGCATTTTATCGTTGAAGGTCAGTATGCTGATGGCGCCACCGAATATCTCGGCGTCAAGAACAGCCTCGGCACGCTCATCGGCTTGTCGGACCTCTTCCCCTCGTCGATCGGGCCAGGAGGTATTTCGGGCTATGGCAGAACCAAGGGCTGGTCGATCGTGGCCGAACTCGGTGGCAATATCACGCCGCAGCTCAACGCCAATCTTGTGGGTAGCTACATCGACGTGAAGGCCGACGGTATCCTGCGAAACGTCATCCCGGGTATCGATATCTCGCTCAAGGAATACACCATCGCGGGCAATCTGACCTATATGATCGTCAAGGGCCTCTCAGTGGCTGGCGAGGTATCCTATACCCACACCAAGCAGGAAGTCGGCATCGGGCCGTTGGGGTCTGCGGATGGCTCCGCCAACTCCTGGCAGGGCGGTGTTCGCCTGAAGCGCACCTTCTGATCCGAACTGGACGATCTGAAAGCGGGGCCCGGCGTGAGCCGGGCCCCGCTTGGCCTATTGTGCTTGTTGCCACGAAGTTGTGCTGTGCGTTTTTGCAGTGCCCTCAAGAAAATGTGATGTTACGTTTTTTAGATGTAACGCTAAATGTATTTCGATATGGTAACGTATATTGGAATACCTTACGTATAGCTGTTGAAGTGCAGTGCATTTTGCGGAGTCTTCCCAGTCCTGGGGAAGTCGCGATGGAATATTTCAAAGTGTTTGCTGAAAGAGTGTCAGGCAATGTAGCGCGATCGAACCGGGCGTGAAGTGAGTGAAGAAATGCAGGAAAGAGCGAGCCGTCCCTTCCAGAAGAACGCCACATCGCTACAGATCGATTGGAAGCGATTTGGCGACGATTTGCGGAGTGTGCGCGCAACGCGCGGGCTGACTTATCGGCAATTCGGTGCGCTCACGGGCGTGACCTTCAGCACGCTGGCGCGCCTTGAATCCTCCTATCTGCCTTGCAATGCCGAAACTTTCGTGACCCTCGCGGTAGAGATGGGCCGAGATCCGCTGACTTATGCGATCCGCGGCAGTGCTGGTGTGAGCGGCGTGCTCGCTCAGGAAACCGACGCGGCTTGATCGCCGGCGCGGTTGAAACGCTGGGCAAGGAGGGGCAGGCGCGCCTGTTGCTCCGGCGGTAAAGCTGATAGGGTCCTTTGGTCCCCTTTGCCGATTTGCCCGCTCCCTTCATGCTTGATCGCTCCACGCCGGTTCCCCTCTATTTCCAACTCGCCGAGACCTTGAGAGATGGAATTTCGCAGGGCCTCTACGCAGCGGGCGGGAGGCTTCCTTCCGAACATGAGCTCTGCGCCCGCTACGACGTCTCGCGCAGCGTCGTTCGCCAGGCACTGCAGTCGCTGGCGCTGCAGGGGCTGATCGAAACCGAGCGGGGCCGCGGTGCCTTCGTGCGCGAGCGCAAGGTGCCGATCAATCTAAGCCAACGCCTTGACCCGTTGCGCGAGGATCTGGCGCGGGCCGGCTTCAAACTGAGCACAAAAATCCTGGCGCAACGCCTGATCGACACCCCCGTGGCCATCGCCGAGCGTATCGGCGACACCAAGGCCGTGTTGATCGAACGGCTGCGCTATGCCGATGGCGAGGTGCTGCTGCTGGTGCGCAACTACCTGCCCTATGGCCGGGTGCCGGGATTGCTGACCCATCCGGGGCTCGAGCAGGTCTCGCTCTACGAATGCCTCGAACGGGATTTCGGCGTGATCGTTTCCAGCGGCCAGCGCACTGTGGAAATCGGCACGGCCGATGCGGAGATTGCCGGCCATCTCGGGCTCGATCCCGGATCGCATGTGCTCTTCAACCGTGAACTTACCTATGATCAGGAAGGGAGGCCGGTGGAATATTACGAATCCTGGCACCACCCCGATCGTACGCGCCTGACCATCGAATTGCATCGGGCGCGCTGAAGGACGGTTCTTAAGAAGTTGCCGGGAGCAAAGCTCTCGCTTTTGCCGCGATCGCTTCGGGCGTGAGGCCGAAATGCCGGTAAAGTTGCGGGCCGGGCGCACTCTCGCCGAAGGCGTCGATGCCAACAACCGCGCCGGGACCGCGCAGGAATTGGTACCAGTAGATCGACGAGGCAGCCTCGACGAACAAAGTGGGCGTGCCGGGCGCCAGCACCGCGTCGCGATAGGCCGCGGGCTGGCTGGCAAAAATATTGGCGTTTGGGATCGATACCACCCGCGTGCGGATGCCCTCTGCTGCGAGATGCGCTGCGGCTTCGGCGACGAGTCCCAGCTCGGAGCCGGTTCCGGCAAGGACGAGATCAGGGTGCTCAGCCGGTTCGGAAAGCACATAGCCGCCACGCCGGATCGCCTGCCGGTGTTCAGGGACATGGGCAATCGCCGGAGCGTCCTGGCGGGCCGCGACGATGACGCTGGGGCCCTCACGGCCCACTGCCGCTTCCCAGGCAAGGAGCGCTTCGAGTTCGCTCCCGGGGCGCCATAGCGACAGGCCGGGAATGGCGCGCAAGGCGAGGAGTTGTTCGGCGGGCTGGTGAGTCGGCCCGTCCTCACCGACGCCGATGGAATCATGCGTGTAGAGGAAGATCGCCTTGAGTTTCATCAGGGCGGCGAGGCGCACGGCGTTGCGGGCATAGTCGCTGAAGACCAGATAGGTCGAGCCGAAGGGGATCAGACCGCCGTGAGCAGCCATGCCGTTCATCACGGCGGACATGCCGAATTCGCGCACGCCGTAGTGGATGAAATTGCCGGCGAAATCCCCGGGCAGGATTGATTTGGAAGCCGGCGTCCAGGCCAGAGTGGACTGGCTGAGATCGGCCGAGCCGCCGATCAGCTCCGGCAGCATCGCGGTGAAACGGGCAAGCACCTTGCTGGAGGCCTTGCGCAGAGGCTGGCGGGCCGGCGGCTCCCTCACCAGGGCATCGGCATAATCGGCCACGGCCGTGGCGAAAGCTGCGGGCGCTTCGCCGGCCATGCGACGCTGCAATTCCGCGGCAAGATCTGGATAGGCTGCCTGATAGCGGGTGAACAGCGCCTCCCAGGCCGCCTGGCTGTCAGCTCCACGACCGTGCGCATCCCAGCCGGCGCGGATGGAGGGCGGCACCTCATGCGGCGGATAGGGCCAGCCCAGTGTCTCGCGGGTCGCGGCGGCCTCGGTGGCACCCAGCGGGGCGCCGTGGACTTCTTCCTTGCCCTGCTTGTTGGGGGCGCCGAAACCGATGATGGTGCGGCAGCAGATCAGGCTGGGCCTGTCATGCACGGCGCGCGCCTCCTCGATCGCCGCCTGCACGGTGCCTGCATCATGGCCGTCGACATCGGCGACCACGTGCCAGCCCAGCGCCCGGAAGCGCGCCGGCGTGTCGTCCGCGAACCACGCCTTGACCTCGCCGTCGATCGAGATGCCGTTGTCGTCATAGAAGGCGATCAGCCTGCCGAGGCCAAGCGCGCCGGCGAACGAAGCAGCCTCCTGCGCCACTCCTTCCATCAGGCAGCCGTCACCGAGGAAGACATAGGTGTGGTGATCGATGACAGGAAAGCCATCGCGGTTGAATTCGGCCGCCAGCTTGCGCTCGGCAAGCGCCATGCCGACGGCATTGGCGAAACCTTGGCCGAGCGGGCCGGTGGTCGTCTCGACCCCCGGCGTCATGCCATGTTCGGGATGGCCCGGCGTCTTGGATCCAGGCTTGCGATGGGCCTTCAAATCTTCCAGCGAGAGATCATAGCCTGACAGATGCAGCAGGGAATAGATCAGCATCGCGCCATGGCCGTTCGACTGTACGAAGCGGTCGCGATCGATCCAGGCCGGGTCGGCCGGATTGTGCTTGAGGAAGCGGTTCCACAGCACCTCGGCGATATCGGCCATGCCCATGGCGGTGCCGGGATGACCTGTCCCAGCCGCCTCGATGGTATCGACGGTCAGGAAGCGGATGGCGTTGGCGAGGTCGCGCGGGGAGAGGGCGGGGCGTTCGTCGAAGCTCATGGCGTTTCCCAGATGGTTCGTATCTTGTAATCCTGTCCGTACAAGTAGGACGCATAAGTTATGCTGTCAAATGCCGCGGTTTCCTGGCCTGGATTGCCTCGCTCAGCGCGCAATGACGAAAGCAGGAACTGGCCCGGTCGAAGCCGCCCTAGCCCTTCACATAGCGCCGCCAGGGATGTTCCTCCCGGAAGCCCAGGAGCTCGCGAGCCTTCTTGTTGGAAAGCAGCGTCTCATATTCGCCGAGCGTGCCTTTCACCGGCACATCGGGATAGAAGCGCCGGAGCAGTTCGGCGGTCGGCAGATTGGACGAGGTGTCGTCGTTGACGGCATTGAAGACCTGGAAGCCGAGGCCGTCCTTCTCAATGGCGAGCCGGGTGATCTGGCCGAGGTCGCGCGCATCGATATAGCTCCAAGCGATGCGCTTGCGGAAGCCTGGATCGGCGAACCATTTGGGGAAGTTTTCGGTGTAGTCTTCGGGGATGAGGACGTTGCCGATGCGAAGCGCATAGATGTCGGTGGCTTCGCGCAGCGCGAAGGCGCGAGCCGTCTTCTCGTTGACGACCTTGGAGAGGGCGTAGCTGTCCATCGGGTCGACGTCATAGTCCTCGTCGAGGGGAAAATAGGCGGGACTGCGATGTTCATGGGCGAAGACGACGCCATAGGTCGTCTCGCTCGAGGCAATCACGACCTTGCGGATGCCGAGCTTGGTCGCTGCCTCGATGACGTTGTAGGTACCGAGCGCATTGACGCGGAACACCTCGTTGTCAGGCACGATCATGATGCGCGGAATGGCGGCGAAATGAACGACGGCATCGACCTTCTGCGGGCGCAAGGAGGCGTCGAACTCGTGGGTGCCCATATAGCTCGACAGCGCATTGAAGACCTGGCCGGCATCTGTGATGTCGGCGATCAGCGTGCGTACGCGCGGATCGTCCAATGGCCGGGTGTCGATATTGAGCACCTGGTAGCCGTGATCGAGGAGATCCTTCACCACATGGCGCCCGGCCTTGCCGCTGCCGCCGGTGAACATGATGCGCTTGGCCATGCTCGCTGTCTCCCACTATTGTCATGTTATTTTGTATGACAATAGTGGGAGAGCGCCGAAGTGCAAGAGCAAGATTCTGCCCTGGCGATATGCCTCGACAGGGGAAGAACTCACCCCTTCTTGATGATCACATAGCCGAGCACCAGCGAGATCGCAGTGGCGATGTAGATCGACAGCGACTGCTCCAGAAAGCGCATCCAGAACAGATGGATGGCGATCAGCAACACCACGGCGATGAAGCCGCGGTCGAAGCCGTTGGTGTGGATCGGCAGGAAGCCCGTCTTCTCGGCGACTTTCTTGGTCTCTTCGTTCTGTTCGTCGAGATTCGTAAACTGGTTCATGGCCTCATCCCTTCACGGCGCCGAAGGTCAGGCCGGCGACGATATGGCGCTGCACGACACCGAGGATCACCAGGGCCGGGATCAGCGTCAGCATGGCGGTGGCGGCGAGTTGGCCCCAATTGGTACCGGTGACCGAGACATATTCGGCGAGCAGCGTGGTGATGGTGCGTGCCTCCACGCTGGTGAGGGTGGCTGCCAGCAGATACTCGTTCCAGGCGAAGATCCAGGTGAGGATCATGGTGACGGCGAGGCCCGGGCGGGCCAGCGGATAGATCACCTTGGTCAGAAGCTGGAAGGTGGAGGCGCCATCGATGGTGGCAGCCTCGTCGAGTTCCTGCGGAATGGCGTCGAGCACCGGGCGCAGCGTCCACACCGCGAAGGGCAGATTGAACACGCAATAGAGCAGGATGAGGCCGATGCGGGTATCGTACAGCTTCCAGTCGCCGATGGCGAAGACCTGCGTATAGAGCAGGAACAAGGGCAGCAGGAATACCGCTGGGGGCGCCATGCGGTTGGTGATGGTCCAGAAGAAGACGTTTTCCTTGCCGACCAGCTTGTAGCGCGTCAGCGCATAGGTGGCCAGGAAGCCGAGCAGGGTCACCAGCAGCGCGTTGGAGGTGGCGACGATGACCGAATTCAGCATGTATTTCTGCAGGTTCGGATCCGTCAGGGCGTTGGCGTAATTGTCCGGAAAGAACGAGGTCAACAGGAAGCTCGGCCTGCCGAACAGCTCGACACGGCTTTTGGCTGAGACGACGAACAGCCAGTAGATCGGCGCCAGCGTGATCAGGCTGAGCACGATCCAGAGCAGCAGGCTTACGAAGACATTGGGCTTGCGCATCACTCGGGCCTCCTGAGGTCGCGCCGGGCTACCAGGGCCGAATAGAGCAGCCAGCACATCACGATGGTGAGGTAGAGCACGAGCACGGACATGGCGCCGCCATAGCCGTAATCCTTCTTGGGAAACACCACGCGGTAGATGTAGAGGCCGACGAAGCGGGTGGCGTCGCCCGGGCCGCCGCTGGTCAGCATGAAGATCTCGTCGAAGGTGCGCAAAGCGTCCATCAGGCGGATGAACACGGTGGCGAGGATGGCTGGCTTCAGCATCGGCAGGGTGATGTGCCAGAAGATCTGGAAGCGGCTGGCCCCGTCGATCTGCGCCTGCTCGAAAGGATCCTTGGGCAGGGAAGAAAGGGCCGCGAGCAGGGTCAGCGTCACCAGCGGCGTCCAGTGCCAGATGTCCATGATCACCACGGCCGCGAAGGCCTGGTCCGAGAAGCGGCTGATATTGAGGTCGTAGCCGAACCAACTGCGCAGATAGCTCGGCACCGGGCCGAGACCCGGCGTGAGCAGCAGGCGCCAGATCGCGCCCACGGCAATGGGCGCGATCACCAGCGGAAGGGTATGGATGGTGCGGAAGAAGCCCTTGCCCGGAAAGTCGCGCATGAAGAGCTGGGCGAGAAAATAGCCGAGCACGATCTCGCTGACCACGGCAAAGAAGCCGAATTTCAACGTCCCCCAGATCGACTTGAGGAAGTCGGTGTCGAAGACCAGGGCGCGGAAATTGTCGAGCCCGTTGAAATGCATGGCCGGATCGGCGGCGAAGCTGTTCCACTGCGTGAAGGAGACCACCATCACGTAGATGAACGGCACAATACCGAACAGAGCGAGGATGAACAGCGTGGGTGCCAGCAGCAGCCAGCCGGTTGTCGACGATCGCATGGGGATTCCTTCACCCGCGAGGCAGTAAAGGACAGCGGCGCGGCTCCTGCTAAGCCAGGGGCCCCGCCGCTATTTCCGGTAAATCGGAACCGCCCTGGGCGGCTCCGGCAGGCCCGCTATTTGCGATAGCCCAGCTTCTTGAGTTCAGCCTCCGTCGTGGCCGCCATCTGATCGAGGGCGTCGGACGCCGAGAGATCGCCCGTGATCGCCTTGTAGAAGATAGAGGCGGTCGCTTCGCGCACCTGGGCATGGAAGGGGTAGGGCGGTGCGCCGGCGAAGAGCTTGCCGTCCTTCTTCATCAGCGAATAATAGCCGTTGGTCTTCTCGTCCTGCGCCTTCACCTTGGGATCGTCATAGGTCGAGTTATGGGTGATGCGCGAGCCGGCGACGGCCCAATCGGCTTGGACGCTCTCCTGGGCGATATATTGCAGGAAGAGCAGGGCCGCCTCCTTGTTCTTGGAGGCATAGGAGATGCCGAAGGCGCCGCCGTCATAATAGCCGATATAGCCCTTGCCGGCTTCGGCGGCCTCGATCACCCCCGGAGAGGTCGGAGGCAGGGCGACACCGACCTTGCCCACCACCTTGGACTTGCCGGCATCGGTGGCGATCCAGGCGGCATTCTCGCCATAGACGAGGCCCTGTGCGGCGCGGCCGGCGGCGAAGGTGGCCGCAACTTCGTCCCAGGTGCTGGCGGTGGATTCGGGCGGAGCGTCCGGCAGCAGGCTCAACCAGTATTCCAGCGCCTTCTTGGCCTCTGGGCTGTTCATCGAGCCGCCATTGGCGACGGTGGCGGCATAGTTCTTGGAGGCGTCGATGCCCCAATTATAGACGCCGAAGGTCGGTGCGACGCTTTCGAAGAATTCGTACCAGGAGGCGGGATGCCCGGTATTGGCCTGCACCGTCGAGCCCCACAATTCCTCGCCCTTGTCCTTGCCCCATTCGGTGAAGAAATCGGCGATGGCCTTGTAGTCCTCGTGGGTCTTGGCGGGGGCGAGATCCTTGCCGGTCTTCTTCTTGTAGGCTTCCTTCACCGCCGGATCATCGAACAGATCCTTGCGATAGAGATAGATCTTGATGAAGGCCTCCATCGGCACGCCGTAGAGGTCACCCTTGTCGTCCTTGAAGTAGTTGGCGAAGGTGGTGAACTTGGCGGGATCGTAGTCCGGTGCCTTCAGCGCCGGCTTGTCGGCGAGCGTCTTGGTGATGTCGACCAGGAAGTTGCGGGCCAGATAGCTGTAGATGATGTCCTGCTCGATATAGACGAAGTCATAGACGCCGGTCTTGGCCTCCATGTCCTTGATCGCCTTGTCGTACATCTGGTCCCAGGAGGTGGCTTCGAACTCCACCTTGATGCCGGTGGCCTTGGTGAAAGCCGGGCCCAGCACGTTCTTCACATAGTTGGAGGGCGGCGTGCTCTCCGAGATGCCGTGGATGGTGACGCCCTGGAGGTCCTTGGAGGCGTCGGACCAGAAATCGGCATAGGCGGAGGTGGTGGCGAGCAGGACGCTGACCGTCAGTGCGGCGAGGCCGGCTCCTATCTTCCTGTACATCTGGTTTCTCCCTGGAAATGGCTTGTTTCTTTTTGCCCGCGTGGCGACGGGATAGGCGCCCGAGCCACATCATGGGGGCGCCCTTCATTTTGTTGCGCATTTCCACAAACTGAGTCAATGGGCAAGGTCACGCGCAAGGTGAAGTTGTATGAAGAATCTTGCGCAAAGTCATCCCTAAAATATGACGAACCTTCTCCAGGTGATGAAGAAGGTTCGTCGACGACTGTTTGCCTGGGAGAATGAATGCCGCGACCAGCCTCAATCCGGTAGAGGAATATGTTCGGCGCGATCATCCGGGGGCAGATCGAACAGGCCCTGGCCCCACTTCTGCGCCTGCCACTGGGTCTTGGCTTCCTCGATGCGCTCCTTGGAGGAGGCGACGAAGTTCCACCAGATATAGCGCGGCCCGCCGAGGGTGGCGCCGCCCAGGATCATCAGGCGGGCCCCCTGGTCGCCGGCCGCCACGGTGATGGCATCGCCGGGGCGGAAGACCATCATCTGCCCGGCCGCGAAATCCTGGCCGGCGATGGTGACGGAGCCTTGCGTGATATAGAGGCCGCGATCCTCGTGCTCGTCCGGCAGCGGCAGTCTGGCACGGGGGGCCAGCACGACGTCGCCATAGAAGGTTTCCGAGAACAATGTCGCCGGCGCCTTCTCGCCATAGGCATTGCCGAGGATGAGTTTCACGCTGACGCCGTTGCTCTCGATCACCGGCAGGGTCTCCTTGCCGTGATGCTCGAACATCGGCGCCATGTCCTCATGCGTTTCAGGCAGGGCGATCCAGGTCTGGATGCCGAACAGGCTGTTGGGGCCCTGGCGGGCTTCCGCAGAGGTTCGTTCGGAATGGGTGACGCCGCGCCCGGCCACCATCCAGTTCAGGGCGCCGGGCTGGATGACCTGGTCGGTGCCCAGACTGTCGCGATGGTGGAAATCGCCGCGATAGAGATAGGTGACGGTGCCCAGGCCGATATGGGGGTGCGGGCGTACGTCGACACCCTGGCCGGTCAGGAATTCGGCGGGGCCGGCCTGGTCGAAGAAGATGAAGGGCCCAACCATCTGGCGCTTGGGGGCCGGCAAGGCGCGGCGCACTTCGAAGCCGCCGAGATCGCGCGAACGCGGCACGATCAAGGTTTCGATCGCGTCGATGCCGATCGCATCGGGGCAGCCGGGTGTCAGGGCGGGGTTCCAGCTCATTCGATCCTCCGGGAGGTTGTCGGCCGTATCCGGCCCATGGCTCAGCATAAACAGGGAGCTGTTCGCCCAAAACCTTTTTGCTGTTCGTCAATCGAGAACGCCGAATTCGGCATCAGTGGCTTGGACTGATGGAAACGATCATGCGAGGTTTGCCAAATCACCAGCGGGGAAGACGAGGCGCGCTCATGACGGCAATTGCCGCGAACGGTATCCATCACGTCACCTTGATGACGCGCAACGTGCAGGTGAATGTCGACTTCTATGTCGGCTTCCTCGGCTTGCGCCTGATCAAGCGCACGGGTGGTTACGAAGATGCCCAGCAGCTCCATCTCTTCTATGGCGATCGTCTCGGCTCGCCCGGCTCCATCGTCACCTTCCTCGTTTGGGAGGACGGTGCCCCGGGCCGTGTCGGCAATGGCCAGGTTTCCGAGATCGCCTTTGCCGTGCCTTCGGCCAGCATCGGCGATTGGATGACGAGGGCCCTGAGCCATGGCGTGCCCATGACGGGGCCGTCGCAGGAATTTGGTGAATCCGTCCTCAGGCTGAAGGATCCCGACGGTGTCATCGTCAAGCTCGTCGGCGCCGACCTACCGGCGGCCGCGCCCTGGGGCGACGAAGCGATCGCGCCAAGGCGCTTGCGCGCCGTGACCCTGCTGACCGACCAGCCTGAGGAAACGGTGGCCTTCATCGCGCGGTTCGGCTACCGGCCAGGGCCGCGCGAGGGCAATCTCCAGCGCATGCTGTCGGACACGGATGTCGTCGACGTCCGCGATGCCTCCGGCTATGTGCCGGGTATTCCCGGCACAGGCACGGCCGACCATGTCGCCTTTCGCGCGGCGGATGTAGCCGAGGTGCGCAAGCATGAGGCTGCGTTGTCGCGTCTCAATTCGTCGCCGACCAATTTCCACGATCGCAACTACTTCACCTCGCTCTATGTGCGCGAGCCGGGCGGCACATTGATCGAAGTGGCGACGGATGGCCCAGGTTTTGCCATCGACGAGGCAGCCGATCATCTTGGCGAACGCCTGTTCGTGCCGCCCGGCGACGCCGAGCGCGCGGACGACCTGAAGGCGATGCTGCCGCAATTCTCCCTGCCCGGAGAGCCGCGCCTGCCGCATCGGGATCTGCCTTTCGTGCATCGGTTCCATACGCCGGACCACCCCGACGGCAGCACCCTGGTTCTGTTGCACGGAACCGGCGGGAACGAGGCCGATTTGATGCCGCTCGCTCGGCAGATCGCACCCCATGCGACCTTGCTCGGCGTGCGCGGGCGGAGCCATGAGGAAGGGGTGCTGCGTTGGTTCCGGCGCATTGGGATGACGAAGTTCGATCAGGCCGATATCGCCTTCGAGGCGAAGGCCTTCGCGGCTTTCGTCGACGGGGCCGTGGCAGGCTATGGACTCGACCCCACCCGTCTGACCTTTCTGGGCTATTCAAACGGCGCGAACTTCATCGCCGCCGTGATGGGATTGCATCCCGGCATCGTCAGGCGCGCCATTCTCCTACGGGCGATGCCGGTGCTCGAAACCTTGCCAGATGCCGATCTTGCCGGGACATCGGCCCTGATCTTGACCGGGGCACGCGATCCTTTCGGACAGGAGGCGTCCCGGCTCGAGGCCTGGCTGCGGGATCGGGGCGCTGACGTCGCCGCCCGCAGCGTCGATGCCGGCCACGAATTGTCATCCGCCGATCTGTCGGCGGCGCGTCATTGGTATGAAGAAAACAGTGAAGGAGGCCGAAATGGCTGACATCGATATTCGTCGCGAAGAGCTTGCCGAGCCGCGCGGGCGCTATGTCGCGCGCATCGACGGCGTGGAAGGGGAGGCCGAGATCGTCTTCACCAGGCACGGGGTCGGCCTGATCAGCGCCGATCATACGGGCGCTCCCGAAACGATGCGCGGCACCGGCGCTGCTGCGGCTCTGGTGGCCTACATGGTGGAGGACGCTCGCAGGGACGGCTTTCGCATTCTGCCGCTCTGTCCCTATGTGCGAGCGCAATACCGCAAGCACCCCGACTGGGCCGACGTGATGACGCTGGCGCCGGGTGAGGATCCGCCGGCGACGGCGTAGCTCCACGGCTTCTCTTCTTGGCGAAAGATCTAACGGAACTGCTCAAGCTGGGGCGATCGGATCTGGCCTGATTGCCTCCCGAGCACAGTTGCGGCACCGTGCGGGGATCGAACCTCGAGGTCGTCATGCAGTCTCCCGAGACAATCGCTACGCACGCCTATTTCCGACAGGTCACGGCGGACGGGTGGGATCTCATCTTCCATCCGCCTGACAATCGCTCCGACGTCGCCTACAGGGCGGGGTATATGTGCCATCCGACGCGTGAGCATTACGAGGCGCTCTTACCGCGCCTGCCGGCCTTCGAAGCCTTCTGCCGCAATCTGGAAGAGAATGACCGGCGCGTTCGCGATCATTTTCGTTCCTGGCCACCCTCCGTGGGGGCATTCGAACTCATCTGCGCCATGATGGGCGGCGGCGATGAATTGCTTCCATCCTCGCTCACGCCTTACCCCTATGATCAGCGGCCCTTCGCCTTGCAATATCGCGCGCTTGACCAAGCTGCCTGGGAGTTTGCCGGCGTCACCTGGTGGCCGCCGGTTTTTGCCGCTCTCTTCGATGTGGCCGGAAATTTCTCGGGGATCGAGTACCAGGTCGAACAGGCGATGCGCGACCTGCCGGATTCAATCGCACCATCACGGTGGGAGGCGGGATATCGCCATCCCTATTTCGGGCGACGCAAGCTGTCGGATTTTTCGCGCCTGACAACGTCGACCGTTGCGGGGCGCAAGATTCCGCTCAATCTCTTCATGACCAAGAAAACCATGGCTGCCTTCGAGCCGGAGCATCTAGATCCGTTCGTACCCCTGGTCGAGAAATTGGACAGGCTGGATGCCGGCGTGCGGTTGGGCTTTCCCGAGGCAATGCGCTTGGAATGGCTGGAGGAGCGTTTCACATATGGTACCCCGACCCTGCGCCGGGATCTCGATCAGATCTTTCCCGATGCAACGGATCCTGGTGCCGTCTCTCCACAGGCCTTTGCCGCGGCGCTCGTTCTCAAGCGCGGATGTTTTTCGCTTTCGCCCGAGAAAAGCGGCGGCGCGGCGCTGACCCTCGACTATGCGATCCTGCCGGCCCGTAACGACAACGAATTGTTTGCAGCCAAGTTTTCTCTCGGTGGCGAGTTGCTTGACGTGGTGGTCGAGAGTTGAGGCAGAGTGCGCTGCGATCTCAGGCCCAGACGTCGTTTTGGGCGGTGCGCTCGCCACCTTTATGGCCGGTGTTGAGGGTGCCGCGTGGTTCGATCAGCAGGAGATGGACCTCGCTTTCCGCATAGGGCTTGTGCTCCAGCCCCTTGGGCACCACGGCCATCTCGCCAGGGCCGATGACAACGGCGCCATGGCGAAAATCGATGCGCAGGCGGCCGCTGAGGACGATGAATGTCTCGTCCGTCTCGGGATGGTCGTGCCAGATGAAATCACCCTCGATGCGCACCAGCTTGAACTGGTAGTCGTTCATTTCGGCGATGACGCGAGGCTGCCAGAGATCGTTGATCCTTGAGATTTTCTCGGCGAAGTTGATCGCTTTGGGTGTCGTTTCCATGCTGCTTTGCTCCATTCTCGAATGGCGCAATCTATGGGGCCTTCAGCGGCAGCGATCTTGAACGATTGTGCGTTTCCGTTGTGGCGTGGCTTCGAGGCCTGCCCTCAGCAAAAAACCAGCGCCGGGGCATGCCCCCGGCGCTGGCTGTAGATTTGCTGATTGTCGCCGTCCTGGTGCTTCTACAGAGGCTGCAGGCCGGCTTCGATGGCGGCGCGGCGGCCTTCGAGGAAGGGCGGCAGCGACAGGCGTTCGCCGAGGGTCTCCAGCGGCTCGTCGACGGCGAAACCGGGGCCATCGGTGGCGATCTCGAAGAGATTGCCGCCGGGCTCGCGGAAATAGAGCGAGCGGAAGTAGTAGCGTTCCACTTCGCCCGAGCTCGGAATGCCGAACTGGCCGAGCCGTTCGGTCCAGGCATGGATCCCCGCCACGTCGGGGGTGCGGAAGGCGACGTGATGCACGGCGCCGGCACCCTGCCGGGCAGTGCCGAGCCCTGGCTGCACCGCGACATGCAACTCGGCGGCCGCACCGCCTTCGCCCATGCGGTAGACATGCACCCGGCCCTCGCCGTCGGGCGAAGCGTAGTCGCGCTCCTCCTTCATGTTGAGCACGCGGGTGAGTATGGCATCGGTGGGCTCCTTCTTCGGCACCGAGATGGTGATCGGACCAAGGCCCCGGATCTGGTGTTCCGACGGCACGGGGCTGCGGCTCCAGGGGTGCAGCGTACCGTTGCCGCCATCGTCCACCAGGCGGAAACGCTGGCCCTCCGGATCCTCGAATTCGAGGCTGGCGCGGCCGTCGATCAGGCCGACGTCACCGGCGGTAGCGCCCAAATCCTTGAGACGGGCGGCCCAGTAGTTCAGGCTATCCTCGCCGGACACACGCAGGCCCGTGCGGCTGATCGAATGGGTACCGCGGCGCTCTGGCGCTACCGGCCAGTCGAAGAAGGTGAGGTCGCTGCCGGGCGTGGCCTCGCCGTCGGCGTAGAACAGGTGATAGGCGCTGGTGTCGTCCTGGTTGACGGTCTTCTTGACCAGCCTCAGGCCGAGCGTATCGGTGTAGAAGCGCTTGTTGCCTGGGGCGTTCGCGGTGATTGCGGTGAGATGATGAATGCCGGTGAGCTGCATGGCAGCCTCCTATGTGTTGCGTTGACCGTAATATCGCCGCGAACGGTTGTGCCGTGTAGCGTGATCATTGCACACGCTGCGTTCGAAAATTTCGAACGGCTGAGCTTGGAAAGGCAGGGCTGACGGGGTAGGCAGAGGTGGGACCGGCCCACCGATTTGGACGCTCGCCATGAAATGGACCATCGACGAGATCAAGACCTTCCTGGATGTGATGGAGGCCGGCACGGTCTCCGGCGCGGCGGCACGGGCGAACCTGTCGAAATCGGTGGTCAGCAAGCGCATCACCGATCTGGAGCTGGCCTTGGGCGCGCCGCTGTTCCAGCGCCATGCCGGGCGCATCCTGCCCAATGAGACGGCGGCCGAACTGGCCGTGAGGCTGCGGCCGGCTCTGGCCGAGATGACCAATGCGGTCGAGAGCGTGGCCTGGGGCATGTCGGGCCTGCGCGGTTCGCTCGCCATTTCGGCGCCGATGAGTTTCGGCATCCGCCATCTCAGCCCGTTGCTGGCAGCCTTCGCCCTGCGCCACCCCGATCTGGAACTGGTGGTCGATTACGAGGATCGCTTCGTCGATCTGGTGCGCGGCGGCTTCGACCTCGCCGTGCGCATCGGCCAGATGTCGGATTCCGGCCTGATCGCCCGCAAATTGTGCGACGATCCGCGGGTGGTGTGTGCCAGCCCCGACTATCTGGAACGGCGAGGGACACCGAAGGATCTTGCCGGCCTGCCCGATCATCCCGCGATCGGCTATCGCAACCTGCAGGCCACCCAGGTCTGGCAGTTGGCCGATGGCTCTGGCGGTGTCGTCAGCGTCCCGATGCGCGGGCGCATCGCCGCCAATAATGGCGAGGTGATGCGGGACATGGCGATTGCCGGCCTGGGACTGGCCCTGCTGCCGATGTTCATCGCCCATGAGGCGCTGGCCGATGGCCGGCTGGTTGCCCTGCTGCCCGACCATCCGCCGCTGCCCCTGCCGATCGCCGCGGTCTGGCCGCCGGTCAAGCCGATGCCGCGCAAGCTGCGGGCCATTGTCGATCACCTGGTCGAGGGTTTCGGCGAGGTCCCGGACTGGCTGCGCGGACCCGTGTGATGCCCGATCCCTGCCTGCGGATGTGTCGATGCCGATAGAACGATATGAGGAGCCGCGCGAGGCCTTGCTGGCGCTGTTCGCTCTGGCCGATGATTCACCCGTTCAGGTCGCCACCTATATCGGACTGGGCGATGTGCTGGTAGCCCGCCAGGGGGAGGCCATCATCGGCCATGCCCAGATCCTCGCCACCGACGAGTCCGGCGTGCTCGAGCTCAAGAGCCTGGCGGTGCTGGCCGAGCATCGGGGCGTGGGTATCGGGCGAGAACTGGTCGAGGCGGCCATCGCCTTCTGCCGGGAGCGCTGCGCGCACTCGCTGGTCGTCTCGACGGCAACGGCCGATATTGCCAATCTGCGCTTCTATCAGCGCCGGGGCTTTCGCATGACCCGAATCGTGCCGGATGCCTTCCGGCCGGAGACGGGCTATCCCGAGGGGATACTGATTGATGGTATATTCTTACGCGATCAGGTGTTTTTCGAGTTGAAACTCGACTGATGAGACACCGAGGGCCTTATTTCCTTTGTGAAAAAGCGACGTGATCTGGAATAATGCAGCGTTGCTTTCGCGAGGAAGCCGTCATGGATCAGCAACTGGTCGATCGGATCTACGAATGTGCCTTCGTGCCGGAGCAATGGCCGGGCACGCTGGACGCGCTTTCGGACATGACGTCGGGCGCTGGCGGCAGCCTCTATGTCTTCGGCAAGGACGCCACCATGCTCACGGCGTCGTCCGGCGCCCGGGAGCGGGCCAAGGCGGCGCTGGCCGGCGGTTTCGCGCAGCGCGGCCATGGGCTGAACCGGGTGCTGGCGTCCTCGCGAGCGGGCTTCATCACCGAGCGGGACATCATGACGGAGATCGAGCTCGAGCAGGAGCCGCTCTATCGGGATTTCTGGCGCCCCTCCGGCATCGGCTCGATGATCGTGACCACGGTGGAATTGCCGACCCGGGAAATGCTGCTGCTCTTGTTCACGCGCTGGCTCGCCCAGGGGCCGGCCGAGCGCGCCCTCGTCGATCGTTTCGACACGCTGCGCCCCCACCTTGCCCGCAGTGCGCTGATGACCGCCCGCCTGCAGCTCGAGCGCGCCCGCGTCGCCAGCCAGACCCTGGCCGCGCTCGGTCTACCGGCGCTGGTGCTCGACCGGCTGGGCAAGGTGCTGGCCGCCAACGACCTGATCGAGGATCTCGGCGATTTCGTGCATTGGCGCGCCTTCGATGGCGTCTCCTTCGTCGACAAGGCGGCTGACAAGCTCCTGCGCGATGCCATCATCACCATCGATCAGCCGCATGGCGCGAGCGTACGCTCCTTCCCGGTACGGGGTGAACCTGAGGCCATGGTTGCCCATATCGTGCCGATCCGCCTGAGCGCGCGCGATATTTTCGTGAGCAGCGCGGCGACCCTGATCCTGACGCCGGTGACGGCGCCGCAGGCACCGCCGGTGGAACTGGTGCAGTCCCTTTTCGATCTCACGCCGGCGGAGGCCCGTGTCGCCCGCAGCCTCGCCACGGGCGACAGCGTGGAGGACATTGCCCAGCATAGCGGGGTGACGTCGAATACGGTGCGCACCCAGGTGCGCGGTGTGCTGGAGAAGACCGGTTGCAGGCGCCAGGCCGAGGTGGTCGCCCTGCTCGCCGGGCTGGCGCCGCTGCCGCGCATGGCGTGAAGCCGGCTGGATCTTCCCTTCAATCGCTCGAAGGGCGTCGTGGTCGTGGCAAAACCGGCTTTCTCTCATCTGTTTTGGTGATGTTTCATTCGCAATAATAGCGAAACTGGACCTGCGGCTGAGACAGTCGGAGGCTTCCTGCAAATCCTCCTGCGCTTTCTCGGCGGCACCAGATCAGATGGAGCGGGGCAAACCCCGCCCGGACCCACTGCCGAGAGAGTAGAGACATGGATCAGGAGCTGACATACAGGCTCGGCGAATCCGTTCTGGATCTCAGCCGAGGTACATTGCGCAAGGCCGGTGCTCGCGTGCCGGTGCGTTCCAGAACCTTCAAATTGCTGAGCTACCTTGCCCGCAATGCCGGGAGGGTCGTCCGCAAGGACGAATTGTTCGCGGCGGTCTGGCCGCGCGCGGTGGTCACGGAAGCAGCCCTGCTGCGCTGCATTCGCGATGCGCGGCAGAGTGTCGGAGACGAGCGGCATCGCATCATCCATACCGTACCGGGCCGGGGCTACATGTACATGCCGACCGGCGGCCTCACCGATTCGCCGGAGGCACTGGAGCAGGCGCCCGACGACGTTGACTTAGATGGTGGTGCGGCGGAGGCCAAAGTCGCGGTGATGCCATTCAGCCTGCGTGGGGTGGATGGCGCGATGAAGCCTGCCTTCGACACCATCGTGCAGGAAATCAGGGGGGCGATCGCCAATTCGCGCGTGATCCTGGTGCAGCCGCCGGCGCGGCGCAAGACATCGTCCAGATCGGTCGCCGGTATCGACTATCTGGTCGAAGGGCAGGTCGTGGCCGGCGTGCCCCACCTCAATGTCATCGTGACCCTGTCCGATGCCCGATCGGGCCATCGCCTGCTGACGCAATCCTTCTTCATCAAGGCCGAGAGCGTCATGGCCTTCCACCAGAACGTCGCCAGGCAGGTCGTCAGCGCGCTCATCTTCAATATCGAGACGGCCTCCTGGTGCGGTACGGCGCAGGGCACGACGTCCCTGCATATGTGGTGATGGCCTTGAGCAAAGCGCGGTCATGACTGAACGCTGGTTTGCTCCGCCTCCTTGTTTCCAAGCCAATCCGACGGATCGGCTTGGGCGCCTTTGCGATTCCAGGTGAAGCCGTCAAATCGCAAAACGCTATGGAAACAGGCCTTCATCGCTCGACAATACGTACATCGAAGCGCTTTTCGCCTGCCGGCGGCTTGCTATTGTGGGTTGTAGTCACACATGAAGATGTGGGGATCTCGCAACGGGCGGGAGGCGGCTTTTGTCCAACAATGGCGATCCGGACAAATCCGGACTATTTTCCTTCGTCTGGCGCCATAGCAGGCGGCATCAGCTTTTGTTGCTTGCCGCGACCGTGGCCTCCTTTCCGGTCCTATATCTATCGCTGGAGCTGCCCAAATACATCCTGAACGGGGCGCTTCAGGGGCACGCCACGCCGCTCAACCGCCTGGGTCTTCATCTCGATCAGACCACGCTCCTCGTGGTGCTGTGCGTTGCCTTCCTGATCTGCACCTTGGCCAATGGCGTCATCAAGATGCAGCTCAGCATCTACAGAGGCGTCATCGGCGAACGCATGATCCGGCGGCTGCGCTACAAGCTGATCGCCCAGGTGCTGCGCTTTCCCCTGCAGCGCTTCGATACTGTCTCGCAGGGAGAGGTCGTTTCGATGGTCACCGCCGAGGCGGAGCCGTTGAGCGGAGTGATGGGCGATGCCTTCGCCCAGCCGGTGTTCCAGTTCGGCCAGATCCTGACCATCGTCGCCTTCCTTTTTCTCCAGAATGTCTGGCTCGGCGTTGCCGGTATCGGCCTCATCCCGGTCCAGGCCTACCTGATCCCACGTATGCAGCGCTATGTGAACAGGCTTCATCATCAGCGCGTCGGCAGGGTGCGCGCCCTGTCGGAGCGCATTGGGGAAAGCGTCGCCGGCGTCGCCGATCTGCGCCAGAATGGCGGTTTGCGCTACCGGCTTGCCGAATTCAGCAAGCAGCTGGGTGAGCTCTATACGATCCGGTTGCTCATTTTCGAGCGTAAATTCCTGATCAAGTTCGTCAACAATTCGATCACCCAGCTCACCCCCTTCCTGTTCTTCCTGATCGGCGGCTATCTGGTCATCCATGGCCAACTCAGCGTCGGCGCCCTGATCGCGGCGCTCTCCGCGTCCCGCGACATTGCCGATCCCTGGCGCGAATTGCTGACCTACTGGAACCAGGCCCAGGAGGCATCCTCACGCTATGACAGCCTGCTGGAGCAGTTCGAAGTGCCGGAGGCGCTGGCTCCCGTGGTGGCAGATGCCGACGTCCCCCGCCTGAACGGGGCGATCCATTTGCGCGACGTCACCATGCCGGGCCTTGGCGGCGTGCCTCTGCTCGACCAGGTCGATCTTGTCATACCCGGCGGGTCGCTCGTTGCCATTCAGAGCGCGGACATGCTGGTGCGACGGGCCCTGTGCGATCTGCTCTCTGGTGCTTCGATGCCCAGCGCTGGGCAGGTGACCATATCCGGCCTCGATCTCGCCGGCGCCAGCCCGACTATGCTGGCCGCGCGTATCGGCGTCGCCAACAGCACGCCCTATCTGTTTCGTGGCACCATCGCTCAGAATACCCGGCTGCCGCTTTATCTAGAGCCGGAGTCTTCCGGCGAACCGTCGGGGGAAGCGGCCAAGGCCCTGGTCGAAGCGACGGAGACCGCCAACAGTACCGATCGCCTCGATGTTTCCTGGAGGGATGGCGGGCTCGTCGGTTTCAAGAACGACAGCGAGGTCGACGCCTGGTGGCTCGATGTCATCGAGGTGATCGGCCGTTCGGAAATGCTGCTCGATCGCGCCCTCGACGGCTATCTTGTCGCGGGCCAGCATGACGATCTCGCTGGCCGCGTCCGCGCTCTGCGGGAAGAGGTGACGCTGCGCCTCCAGGCCGAAGGGCTGGCCGAGCAGATCGACCGTTTCGACCCCGGTGCCATCAATCCCGGCCTGACCATCGGTGAGAATCTGCTCTACGCCGTACACCATCACAGCGAGACTGAATCAAGCCATCCGGGTGAAGCTCTCCTGGCTGACATCGCGGGACTCGACATCGCCGAACAGCTCCTGGCCTTCTCGATCGATCTCGCTTCGACGTTGGTCAGGGCCTTCGGCGAAGTCGGGCCGCGGCATCCGCTGCTGCGCCGCTTCACCACCATCGGCCCCGAGCTGTTCGAACGCTTGAGGTCGGTCGCGTCCAAGGAGCAGGCCCATGATGTCGCCGGCATGAGCGTCGCCGAGCGTGGTACGCTGCTGTCGTTGCTCTTCAACATCGCGCCGAGTGATCTGGGTACCGATTTTCCTGCCGAGCTTGCTGCGGCCATCCTGGCGGCGCGCGCCCGCCACGGCGCGCGCCTGAGGGAGCTGGCGGGCGGGACCTTCTCGCCGATTGAGGCCGGAACCTATAATTATGACCTGACCGTGCTGGAAAACCTGGTGTTCGGCCTGTCCGTGGCGCCGTCGGAGGCGACCCGCCGGCAGATTCATCATGTGCTGATGGAGGTGGTGGAGGCACAAGGGCTGGCCGGCGCCTTGCGCCTGCTGGTGGGAGACGTGCGCACCGCGATCGCCGGCACCAATCTCTCGCCGGCGGTGCGCGAGCGCATCGGCCTTGGCCGGGCCCTGATCCGCCGGCCCGATCTCGTCTTGCTCGATCATGCCATGGCGAGTGCCTCCGAGGCGGACCGCCGCGCCATCTGGCTCAGGCTGCGGGGCTTGCTGCCCGAGAGCACCATCATCGTGCTGGAGCCACAGATCGCTCAGAGCGAGGATTTCGATCTGGTGGTTACCATCCGCGATGGCCGCCCGATCAATGGGGCGAGCCGCCCACCGGTCCCAGCCTATCACGCTTCGATGTCGGGCGATCTGCAGGCCAAGGTCGAGGTGCTCTCTGCTGTGGAGAGCTTCCGCGGCCTGAAGCGTAGCCAGATCGAGCTGCTCGCCTATGCCTCACGCTGGATGTCGACCAAAGCCGGCGACTATGTCTTTCGAACCGGGGAGGTGCCCGATGGTGCCTATGTCGTCGCCTCCGGCAGTGCCGAGCTGCGCTGGATCAATGTGGTGGGTGAGGAGGAGTTGATCGACACCATCCTGCCGGGACGCCTGATTGGCGACCTCGCCGTCATCCTCGGCCAGACGCGCATGGTGTCGATGATCGCGATAGCCGATCTGACGGGCCTGCGCATCGGCACGCGCGAATTCCTGGATATCGTCGAGAGCGACATCACCGTCGCCCTGCATCTGTTGCGCACCGTCGGGCTCCATCTGGTCGAGGTCGGTGAGGAGGTGATCACCAAGGGCCAGTATCGACCCAAACAGCCCGGCGAGGTTGCCGCCGATCAGCCGTGAGGCTTTCTTGGAGCGCGGGCCTTACTCGCCGTAGGGCACCCAGATGTTCTTCACCTGGGTGGCATGGCGCAGATAGTCGGCGCCCTGGGCCTGCGCGTCCTTGAGCCAGTCGAGGGGCCGGCCCTGATTGGTCCAGGTCGCCTTGAGGTTGCCGGCCGATGCCTTCTCGGCGGCCGCGGCGCCGCTCTTGGAGCCGTGATACCAGAGGGCGTCGACGTCGTCGTGCTCGGCCAGGGTCTTGGCGAGTTCGTCGCGCGCGCCGGTGACGATGTTAACAACGCCAGCTGGTACGTCCGAGGTCTCCAGGATCTGGTAGAAGTCGGTCGCTGCCAGCGGGAAGGCCGGCGACGGCACCGCGACGACGCGGTTGCCCATGGCGATCGCCGGCAGCACCAGCGAGACGAATCCGAGCAGCGGCGCTTCATCCGGGCAGAGAATGCCGACCACGCCGAAGGGCTCGTTCATCGCCAGCGTCACGTTGCGCGAACGGGTGGAATGCACGCGGCCGTCATATTTGTCGGCCTGGGCGGCGTAGTAGAAGATGCGCCGGATCGCCTTCTCGACTTCCGCCTTGGCCGCCTTGGAGCTGTGGCCGTAGCTTACCAGGCGCTGCTCGAACTCGGCGGCACGGGCCGACAGGTTCTCGGCGATGTAGTAGAGCACCTGCGCGCGGTTATGCGCCGTGGCAGCGCCCCAGCCGCTTGCCTTGGTCGCCGCCTCTACCGCATTGCGGATGTCCTTGCGATTGCCGAGGCCGGCCTGGCCGAGCGTAGCGCCGGCCGCGCTCTTGACCGTATAGCTGTAGCCGGAATCAGGGCGGGCCTGCTTGCCGCCCACGAACAGCTTGGCGGTGCGGTCGATGCTGGGCAGGGCGGTACCTGCAGGCGCCTCGGCTGGCGTGACGCCAAGGGCGCCAGCCTTGTTGTCCTCGGCCGCGGGCAGGGATTTCTCCCAGTCGGGCTTGAGATATTCATAGAGGCCTTCACGGCCGCCCTCGCGGCCGAAGCCGCTCTCGCGATAGCCGCCGAAGCCGGCAGCGGCGTCGAACAGATTGGTCGAGTTGACCCAGACCACGCCGGCCTTCATGCGGGCGGCGGTGTCGAGGGCGCGATTGATGTTCTCCGACCAGATCGAGGCGGCGAGGCCATAGCGCGTGTGGTTGGCAAGCTGGATGGCTTCGTCGGGCGTGCGGAAGGTCATCGCCACGGCAACCGGCCCGAAAATCTCGACCTCCGAGACCGTGGAGGATGGTTCCACATCGACGAATATCGAGGGCGGGAAGAAGCTGCCCTTGGCCGGCAGGGGGCAATCGGCCTGCCAGAGCGTGCCGCCCTCCTGCTCGCCCTTCTTGACGAGGTCCTGGATGCGCTGGAGCTGCACCGGCGCGACGATGGCTCCCATGTCGACCGACTTGTCGAGGGGATCGCCGACGCGCAGCGTCTCCATGCGGCGGCGCAGCTTGCCGAGAAAGCGTTCGGCGATGCCTTCCTGGATCAGCAGGCGTGAACCGGCGCAGCAGACCTGGCCCTGGTTGAACCAGATGGCATCGACCACGCCTTCCACGGCGCCGTCGAGATCGGCATCCTCATAGACGATGAAGGGCGACTTGCCGCCGAGTTCGAGCGAAAGCTTCTTGCCCGAGCCCGCCGTGGCCTGGCGGATGAGCCGTCCGACCTCGGTGGAGCCGGTGAAGGCGATCTTGTCGACATCGGGATGAGCGACGAGGGCCGCACCCGTGGCGCCATCGCCGGTGACGATGTTGACCACGCCATCCGGCAGCCCGGCTTCGCGGCAGATCTCGGCGAAGGCGAGCGCCGTCAGCGGGGTGAACTCGGCGGGCTTGAGCACCACCGTGTTGCCGGCCGCGAGCGCCGGCGCGATCTTCCAGGCCAACATCAGCAGCGGGAAGTTCCAGGGAATGATCTGCCCGCAAACCCCGACGGGGCCGTAGCCGGCGAATTCGGTCTCGACCAGTTCGGCCCAACCGGCATGGTGATAGAAATGTCGGGCGACCAGGGGAATGTCGATGTCGCGGCTCTCGCGGATCGGCTTGCCATTGTCCAGCGTCTCCAGCACCGAGAGGAAACGCTCGCGCTTCTGGATGTGGCGGGCGATGGCGTAGAGATAGCGGGCGCGTTCATGGCCAGGCAGCGCCGACCAGGCGGGGAAAGCCTTGCGCGCGGCCTTGACGGCGGCATCGACATCCTCGGATGTGCCGGCGGCGACCTTGGCGAGCAGGGTATCGCGAGCGGGGTTCACAACCTCGAAGGTTTCCTTGCCCTTGGAGGCGACAAAGGCTCCGCCGATGAAGTGCTTGAAGCCCTTTTCATGGCTCGCGAGCCAGGCCGTGACGTGATTGTCGGCTTCTGGGGCAGGACCATAGTCCATGGTTTGCAGAATTTCCTTGACGGTGGGCATCGGGGGCCTCCTGGGCATAGGTTTCGGCGTGCCTTTTCCCTAGCGGAGGGAGGTGCGCCTGGCCTTCTCCACGAAGTGGGGAAGATGTCATTGCCAAGCAATGACGGATGGGGTGTGGGCCGCTAGCGCTTTCAGTCCGAAGAGGGTGCCACTAGCGGGCTGCACCCCATCCGACCCGACTTCGTCGGGCTACCTTCCCCACTTCGTGGAGAAGGTTCTCGCGTTGCGTTTCCTATGCCAGAGCGTGGTGAGTCAGCGCCGAATAGCGCCCGGTCACGAAATGCTCGAGCTGGCGCTCGATGTCGGCGAGCATCGATGAGGCTCCGATGCGGAAAAGATTGGGTTCCAGCCAGGGGCGGCCGAGCTCTTCCTTCATCAAAGCGAGCCAGGCCAGGGCGTCCTTCGCCGTCCTGAGGCCGCCGGCCGGCTTGAAGCCCACCGCCTCGCCGGTGAACTCGCCATAGTCGCGCAGGGCACGGAGCATGGTGAGGCTGACGGGGAGGGTAGCATTGACGTCCTCCTTGCCGGTGGAGGTCTTGATGAAGTCGGAGCCCGCCATCATCGCGACCATGCTGGCCTTGTAGACATTGCGCAGCGTCTTGAGGTCACCGGTGGCGAGAATGGCCTTGAGATGGGCCTCGCCGCAGGCCTCGCGCATGGCGCGGATCTCATCATAGAGGGCGTTCCAGTCCTGCGTCAGCACCTGGGCGCGGTTGATGACGATGTCGATCTCCTGGGCGCCCTGGTCGACGGCATAGCGGATTTCGGCAAGGCGCTGCGGCAGCGGGGTGAGGCCGGCGGGAAAGCCCGTCGCCACCGAGGCGACGGGAATGCCGGAACCGGCGAGTGCCTTGACGGCGGGGCCGACCATGGTGGGATAGACGCAGACGGCGCCCACCGTGGGCGGGGCATCGGCGAGGCCGAGGGCTGTAACGATGTCCTCGCGGATTGGGCGGCGCGCCTTCAGGGCGAGGCGATGCACGCGGCCGGGCGTGTCGTCTCCCGCCAGGGTGGTGAGGTCGATGCATTGCACCGCCTTTACCAGCCAGGCGGCCTGGTATTCCTTCTTCACCGTGCGGCGCCCGCCGAGGGTCGCGGCCCGGCGTTCGGTGGCGCTGAGATTGACCTCGATCGCCTCGAACCATTCGGGCTTGAGGGCCGTGCCGGGATTGCGGGCATGGGCGCCCTGGCCTGATACGATCAGGGCGGAGCCGGTGGGCACCACGCTAAGGGCCGGAGCGGCTTGAGCAGAGGAGACTTGGCCCGGCTTCTTGGAGGCAGCCGGCGTGCCTTTATCGGTCTTATCCATGGTGGGTTTCATCCAGGAGGAAGCGTGCTGTCTGCTCGTCGGTGACGAGCACGTTGAGATAGCCGGCCCTGAGGCAGGCAAGGGTTATGGCTTGTTTCGACTTGCCGGCGGCGACGCCGATCGAGAATTTCCGCTCCCGACAAAAACGCAGATCCAGGCCGATGGTTCGGGCATCGATGTCCGCGTCCACGATATTGCCATGGGCATCGACATAGCGGCTGAGAATATCGCCGACGGCGCCTTTCGCCTTGAGGGCCGCCGTTTCCGCTTCGGTGACGAAGCCCGATTGCACCAGCACGGAATCGGGGCTGATCGTGCCCATGCCGAAGCAGATCACCGGCGCTTTGCGGGCAAGCTCCAGCACGCTGGCGATAGTGGGATCCTGTTCCAGCGCCACGCGGGTGGCGGCATGGCCCAGAATGGCCGGCACCGGCAGCAAGGTCGCCGTACCATTGGCCGAGCGGGCGAAGAGTTCGGCGGTGTTGTTGGTGCGGATAGAGGGCGATCGGATGTTCATGGCCCCATTGAGCAGCACCACTTCCACGCCCTCGTTCCAGAAGGGCGGCAGGCGGTGCGCAACCGCGCTCATGGTGCGGCCCCAGGAGACGCCGATCAGCGGCACCTTGCCGAGGCCGGCGAGCATGCGTGCGGCAGCCTGCGCCACGGCATCGAGCAGGAGGCCCTCGTCCTCCTCGCCATTGTTGGGGACGACGACGGCTTCCTTCAGGTTCCAGCGGCGCTGCAGCCTGGACTCGATGTCAGGAGAGCGCGGCGCCCGCGGCACGATCTCGATGCGCACGATGCCGGCCTCGCGCGCCTCGGTCAGCAGGCGGCTGGCCTGCCAGCGCGTGAGGTTGAGCTCCTTGGCAAGGTCGCCCATGGTCATGTCGAGCTCGTAATAGCGCTTGGCGACCTGGATCATCAGGAGTTCGCGCTGCTCGCCGGACATGGTCCTGAACTGGACGTCATGGTCGAGATTGCCGACACTCATCAACGCGATCCCTCAAGCTGTCTTGATGCCAGCTTGCGCGAGAGTGGCGCAAGAAGCTCGGTCGCTTCAAGATAATCCTGCAGCAATTCACCATAGCGGGCATGGGCGGCGAGGTCGGGCTCGACCAGCGTAACCGGCTGGGCCACCGCATCCGCCGCGGCAAAGAGGTCGCCAAACAGGCCGGCGCCGGTAGCGGCGCAGGCGGCCGTGCCGACAAGGGTGAGATTGGTTTGGCTGAGGAGTTCGACGGGCATGCCCATGGCGTCGACCGTGGCCTGCAGCCACAGCGGGTTCTTGGCATAGCCGCCCGAAGAGACGATGCGGTTGCAGGCAATGCCGAGTTCCCGGATGCGGCGGAACACGTTTGCCGAACCCAGCGCCACCGCTTCGACGGCGGAGCGATAGAGGTCCGCCCTGGAATGGCTGAGCGACAGGCCGAGTACGGCGCCGCGCAGCAGGGGATCGCGATAGGGCGTCCGGTTGCCCATGAAATAATCGAGCGTGAGCAGGCCGGTGCCGCCGACCGGCAACGCGCTCGCTTCCTGCACCAGGGCAGCGCGCTCCTGCTGGTCGAGCCCGAACATATCGCGCGCATACCAGGACATCACGGAGCCGGCCGAAACCTGGCCCGCTTCCACCAGCCAATAATCCTCGACCAGGGCATGGGGATATGGCCCCCAGAAGCCGGTGACCGGTGCCTGCGCCGCGAGCTGGAAGAGATGGACGATCGAGGTGCCGCCGATCAGCAGATGTTCGCCCGGCCGCAGCGTGCCTGCGCCCGCGATGCCGGTATGCGCATCGATGCCGCCCTGGGCCAGCATGGGCCTGTTAACGAGGCCGAGATGCTCGGCCGCCGTGGCGCTGACCGGCGCGATCGGTGCGCCCACCGCCTTGATATCATCTGGCAGTTTGGTGGCGAGGTCGGGAATGCCGAATTCGGCGTAGAGCTCGTCAGGGAAGCGGCGGGTGACGGAATCGTAGTTCCATTTGCAGGTCGCGTTCATGCGCGAGCCGACCCACAGGCCCGTCAGCCTGAAATTGATGTAGTCGAGGCACTCGCAGATGATGTCGGCCCCGGCATAGACGTCCGGCTCGTGGCGCGAGAGCCACATCGCCTTGGGCACAAGCCATTCGGCCGCATCGCCGCCGCCGGCATAGGCCAGCACGGGGTGCTGCGAGAGCGCGGTCCGGGCCGCTTCTTCGGCAGCCCGGCAGTCCATCCACAGGAGGGAGGGGCGCAGGGGCGTGCCATCCCGTTTGCAGGCGACCACGGTCGAGGCCGTGGTGGCGGCGCAGACGCCATCGATATGAGGCGAGCCGAGGTCGCGCATCAGGCCGCGGCTGGCCTGCCCGAGCGCGTCCCACCAGTCGATCGGCGACTGCTCCGCCCAGCCCGGATGCGGGTGGCGGGTGGGGTATTGGACCTCCCGCTCACCAAGCATCGCACGGCTTTCAAGGTCGAACACGCCGACCCTGATGCCGCCGGTGCCGAAATCCAGGCCGAGAAGACGTGGCATGAGTGGTTCTCCGGGAGCGCGGACATCTTGTCCGCTTCACCCTCCCCCTCCAGGGGAGGGTAAGGATCGACGTGCTTTTGTGTCGATTTTACAGTTTACGGCCTGAACATCACCTTGGAGAAGAACTCGTTCTTGCGCTTGAAGCTCTCGAACATGCCGGGCAGTTCCTCGAGCGTGAGTTCATGGGTGATCATGAACTCCCATTTGAGCTTGCCGGTGGCGAGAGCCTCGAGCGATACCGTCCATTGCTTGCCGGGGAACGGGGCGCCGAAGGAGTTCCAGGCTCCATGCAGCGACACTTCCTGGCGCAGGAAGTGCTGGAAGGTCTGGTTCTCCAGCGGGACCTCGCCGACAGGGATTCCGATGAACACGACATGACCGCCGGGGCCGGCCAGCTTGGCGGCGAAGTTGATCGAGGAGGGATGCCCGGCGGCCTCGACGATGAGGTCGCAGTTCAGCCCAGCCGGCAGCGGATCGGTGATCAGCTGGGTGTGGGTCGCACCGGCCTCGCGCGCCTGTTCGAGCTTCTGCTCGGAGACGTCGACGGCGACGACTTCCGTGCAGCCCATAAGTTTCATCCACTGGATGGCGAACAGCCCGATCGGGCCGCAGCCGATGACGCCGCCGCGCTGACCAACGGTGGGCGGGGCCTTCCAGACGGCGTGGAGGGCGATCGAGGCCGGGTCGGTCATGGCGATGGCGCGGGGATCGGCATCCGCCGGGGCCTTGAGCAGATTGCCCACCGGCACCGAGACGAATTCGGTATAGGCACCGTCGCGCCGGCTGCCGAAATAGTCATAGTTGCGGCAGCGCGAGAAATTGCCGGTCGCGCATTGATCGCAGACCCGGCAGGGGATGAGCGGGGCGACGCCGACGAGTTCGCCCTTCTCGAAACCGGTCACGCCCGACCCGATCTCCGAAATATGGCCCGAGAATTCATGCCCGCAGATGATCGGCATGCGATGGGCGCCCTTGGTCAGCATGCGAGGAAGGTCCGAGCCGCATACCCCGACAGCCGCAACACGCAATAGCACCTCTCCGGTTGCCGCGACCGGCTTGGGAACCTCCTCGAGGCGGATGTCACCCGGCGAATACATGACGGCTGCGCGCATGGTCAAAGTCCTTGAATATGGAGGAGGTGTTGGGGAAGGGGGAGCAGGGGCCGTCAAACGGCCTGCCGCTCCGCGCCGAAGAGTGAGGAAGTGAAGGCGTCCAGGGCGATGATGGCATCGCGGACGATTTCCACCGACAAGGGCACCGCGACCCGCCAGGTGATCGACCCCTCCTTGAGGGCCGCCTTGGCGACGCGCTCGATGTCGGCGGCTGTGGCCTTGCCGAGCCTGAGGTCGGCAAGGGTGGTCGGCAGGCCCACCGCTTTGCAGAAGCGGGCGGTTTCTTCGATCTCGGCGAGCGGACGCCCTTCCAGCATCAGGAGGCAGAGCACGCCGAAGGCGACCTTCTCGCCGTGGAAAAAGCCATGGCTTTCCTCCAGAGCCGTCAGGCCGTCATGGATGCCGTGGGCGGCGGAAACAGCGCAATTCTCAAAACCCAGGCCGCTGAGCAGCGTATTGGCCTCGATGATGTTCTCGACGGCTGGCGTCAGCGCGCCCTTCTCGACCGCGAGCTTGGCTGCCAGCGCATCGCGCATCAGCACTTCATGGCAGGCCTTGGCGATGGCAATGCCAGCCAGCGGGGCCGGATAGCCGCCGGCGATGAAGTTGTCGGAGCGCGATTCCAGGTTGGAGCGGGCTTCGAACCAGGTGGAGAGGGCATCGCCGATGCCGGCCACCAGGAAGCGGGCGGGGGCCTTGGCGATCAGGGCGCTGTCAACCACCACCACGTCCGGATTGCGTGGCAGCATGAAGGATTCCTTGAACACGCCCTGCGGCGTGTAGGTCACCGCGATGGCGCTGGTCGGTGCGTCCGTGGAGGCGATGGTGGGCACGATGGCGATGCGGGCATCGTTGGCGATCGCGGCCAGCTTGGCGGTGTCGGCCGTTTTGCCGCCGCCGATGCCGACGACGATATCCGCGTTGGCCTGGGAGACCAGGGATGTCACCCGGTCGATCTCCTCGCGGCAGCATTCGCCGTTGAACTTCTCCATGGTGAGGCCGAGGCCGCTGCCTTCGAGCGAGGCTAGGATGGAGGCGCCGAGCTTTTCGAAGACGAAGCCGTCGACGAGCAGGAAGGCCTGCTTGCCGAGAGGGCGTAAATGATCGGCGAGGCGGCCGATTTCGCCGGCCCGCTGGATGTATTTGAGCGGACCACCGAAGGCCCGGCCCTGTGCGCTGTGCCACCCGCGAGATTCAGCCATTGGAAGAATTCCCTGTGTCGCATCGCCTGGTGGCGATGAATGATCAATATTCACATTTGTGAAATAAGATCATTTATGTGAAAATTTAGACAGAAAAATACGCGCTGTCAACGGAGTCGGCAGCGCGTTGGGTTGTCGTCTATCGCTTCAGAGTGCCGGTTGCGTATTGCAGCAGCATCGCGACCACGATGATCAGGCCGGTATAGAGCTGCTGGCTGTAGCCGGGCACCCCGGCGAGGTTCATGATGTTGGCGATGATGCCCATCACCAGCGTGCCCAGCAGCGTGTTGACCACGTCGCCGCGCCCGCCCATCAGGCTGGCGCCGCCGATCACCACGGCTGCGATGACGTTGAGCTCCATGCCGACGCCGACCTGGGCCGAGCCGATGGTGGTGCGGCTGGCGGAAATCACGCCGGCGAGGCCGGCCAGCGCCCCGGAGATCACATAGACGGCCAGGACATAGCGCGGCACCGCAATGCCGGACAGCCGCACCGCTTCCTCGTTGGAGCCGATGGCGGTGATGATGCGACCGAAGCGCGTGAAGGAGAGCACGATGCCGCCGACGATGAACACCGCGAACATCAGGATGACGGGCTGGGGTATGCCGAGCCAGTAGCCGGCACCGAAATCGGCCAGGGCCTGGCCGCCGTCACCGATCGAGATCGGCCGCCCTTCCGAGATCATGAAGGAGAGCGAGCGGGCGATCGCCATCATGGCCAGCGACATCACGAAGGAGGGCAGGCGCATATAGGCGACGAAGAAGCCGACGGCGAGGCCGCAGGCGGCGCCGCACAAGATCACCAGCGCGATGCTGACGCCGACGCCATAGCCGAGCTTGGCGATGAAATAGGCCGTCAGCACACAGCCCAGCGCCAGCACCGAACCGACCGAAAGGTCGATGCCGCGGGTGAGGATGACGAAAAGCATGCCAACCGACATGATGCCAGCGCCGGAGGCGACTTGGCGGAGCACGTTCAGGATGTTGTTCTTGGTCAGGAAGCTGTCGGTCCACACGGAGGCGACGATGACCAGGACCAGGAAGATGCCGAGGGTCGCGAAACGCTGCACCAGGGCGCCGAGATCATAGCCGCGCTTGCCGTCGCCGCGGTTCTCGCTGAGAGCTGTCATTGTCCTATACCATTCGCCGCTTGAATTGCTTTGCCGGGTTGCCCGCCTTCGCTCATGGCCAGGGAAAGCAGGTTTTCCTCGCTGTAATCGCCCGGGCTGAGTTCGCCGCGGATCTCGCCCTCGCGCATCACCAGCACGCGGTCGCACAAGCCGAAGAGCTCCTGATGTTCGGAAGAGATTACCAGGACGGCCTTGCCGGCTTCCGCCAGGCGGTTGACGAGCGTGTAGATCTCGGTTTTCGCGCCGACGTCGACGCCACGGGTCGGCTCGTCGAGGATGATGAGATCGCCGTCGGCATGGAACCACTTGGCCAGCACCACCTTCTGCTGGTTGCCGCCCGACAGGCTCGATACGGGCGCGTCGACGCTGGCGGCCTTGAGGCGCAGGCTCTGGCCGAGTTCGCCAACGGTGCGCCGTTCCAAGCCCCGGCGCAGGAAGCCGAGCGCAGTGGTGACCGACGACATCCGAGCCATGGTGGCGTTCACCCGGATGGGCTTGTCGAGGATGACGCCCTGATGCTTGCGATCCTCAGGGACCAGCCCGACGCCCGCCGCGACGGCGTCGCGCGGCGAGCGGAAATGCACCGGCTTGCCTTTGAACTTGATGGCGCCGCTATCGGGCCTGTCGGCACCGAAGATCAGGCGGGCGACCTCGGTACGTCCGGAGCCGACCAGGCCACCGAGGCCGACGATCTCGCCGGCGCGCACGGCGAGGCTGACATTGCGGACCTTGCGGCCGGCATGGAGCGCGGACACGCTGATCACTTCCTCGCCGATCCTGCGCTCCCCCTTCTCGGGAAAGAGGGCGGAGAGCGGCCGGCCGACCATCATCCGGATGATGTCGTCGATGGTCACGTCCTTGGCGGCGACGGTGCCGACGAGCTGGCCGTCCTTCATCACGGTCATGCGATCGGAGATCCGCATCACCTCCTCGAGGCGATGGGAGATATAGACGACACCGACGCCATGGCTGCGCAGATCGGTGATGACCTTGTGCAGGCGCTCGGCATCCCGATCCGACAGCACGGCGGTCGGCTCGTCGAAAATGATGATCTTGACCTCGCGCGACAGCGCCTTGGCGATCTCGACCACCTGCTGATGGGCGACGGCGAGATTGCCGACGCGCTCGCCGGGATCGATGTCGAAGCCGAGCCGCTTGATCAATTCGCCGGCGCGCTTTCTCAGCCCCGGCCCTGCGAAGACCCCGGGCAGTTCGCCCAGGAAGATGTTCTCCGCCACCGACAAATCGGGGGCAAGGGCCAATTCCTGATGGATCACGGCGATGCCGAGTGCCCTGGCCAGGCGCGGATCGCGGAAGTCGACGTGACGTCCGGCGACCGTCACCTCACCACTGCTGGGGTGCAGTTCGCCGCCCAGCACACGCATCAGCGTCGACTTGCCGGCGCCGTTCTCGCCGAGCAAGGCATGAACCTCGCCACTCTGGACGTCGAAGTCGACGCCCTTGAGGGCGTGTACGCCGCCGAAGGACTTGGTGATGGCGGTGAGCCTGGCGAGTTCGGACATGATGCCTCGCTGGTTTGGATATCGCAGGGCGACTATTGCCTTCTCCCCGTGTGGGAGAAGGTGGCGCGAAGCGCCGGATGAGGGGTTGACGAAACCTCTCTGTTCTTGGTGCTTGTCCCTGAAGTTGTTTCGGATGGGGTACGAGACCCCTCATCCGCCCCTTCGGGGCACCTTCTCCCACAAGGGGAGAAGGCGCATGACGCCGAAGCCGCCGCTTAGAACACCGCGTCCTTCTTGTAGAACTTGTCGACGTTCTCCTGAGTGATCACCGCCGGCGTGGTGAGTTCGAGCTTGGGCGTGTCGGGGGAGAGCTCGCCCTTGAGCGCCTTCAGGCCGATATCGACAGCGGTACGCGCCACCAGATCCGGATCGTTGAGGCCGGTCGCGCCATATTTGCCGTCCTTGATGAGAGCGAGCGCTTCCTTCTGGCCATCGGCGGCGGCGAGCACCAGCACGTCGGTCTTGCCGGCGGCCTGCAGCGCCTTCATGCCGCCCAGCGCCATCGAATCGTTCTCTGCGAGCAGCACGGTGACGTCAGGATGGGCCTGCAGCAGGTCCTCGGCGGCCTTGAGGCCGTCCTCGGTCGCCCAATTGCCCCAGCCCTGGCCGAGCACCTCGAAGCTGGCCTTGCCGTCATTGACGAGCTGGCCCTCTACAAGGCCGCGGAAGACGCCGAGGCGGCGGTCGCGGCCCACTTCATTGCCCTGGGAGCCGGAGAGCAGGATGATCTTGACGGGCTTGCCCTGCATCTTCTTGGCCAGCCACTGGCCGACGAGGAAGCCGTTCTGGTCGTTGGAGGAGCGCACCTGGGTGACGATCTTGGCCTTGGTGTTGATCGATGAATCCATCACCACCACCTTCACGCCAGCCGCGGTGGCGGCATTGGCTGCCCCGACGAGGCCTTCCGGATCGCGCGGGTTGAGAATCAGGAGGTTGACGCCCTTGGCGACCATGTCCTCGACGTCGGAGATCTGCTTGCCCATGTCGTTCTGGCCATCGGAGGTGGTGACCTCACAACCGGCCTTCTTGCCCTGATCGATGGCGGCGGCCTGCTGGGCGGCGAAATAGGGGGCGCTCAGCGTGTACATCGCCACGCCGATCTTGCAGTCGGCGGCGCTCGCCATGCCCATCGTGCCGGCCAGCAATGCTGCGGCCAGGCTGCCGCCCAAAAGGGTTTTCTTCATTGGCTCTCTCCTCCACGTCGTCCGTCAGGGCGTTTTTCCTGGCCCTGTTCTGTAGCATAAGTACATTTTTTGACAGGGGTCAAGCGATCCAAATTTTAAAAAATTGAAACAAAATCACATACGTGAAATATTGCAACGCAATATTGTCTAAATTAGCTTAAAATGAGTTAAAATAGTGCGCCGAGGGTTGTCGGGGTGCTGATAAAAATGTAGTGATGCTACAGAATGGCGAGCTTCCAAGAGCGCCGCAATCAAAAGAAAGGTTGGTTGATATGCCCATGCGCGAGCCGGGTCTGTGCGTCGTCGATGTCGAGAACGGGGAATTGCGGGGGGCAACCAACCGCTACACCAAGACGATGGGCGATCTTGCCGGCCTCTATGAAGACGAGGCTGCCTATCGAACCGTCCTCGCCGAACTCGGCGACAAGGTGGTTTACGAGGTGACGGATTACAAACCCTCGGCGGATGCCGGCGACATGATCATCGGGGTTACCCGCATGATTCCAGGCAAGGTGGGGCGGGAATATTTCCTCACGCGCGGCCACATCCACGCCAATCCCAATCGTCCGGAAATGTATTACGGCGAGAGCGGACACGGCATCATGCTGCTGGAATCGCCGGCCGGAGAAATCCGCAGCGTCGAGATCGGGCCGCGCAGCCTGTGCTATGTGCCGCCCTACTGGATCCACCGCTCGGTCAATGTCGGCTCGACCGATCTGGTGATGACCTTCGCCTATCCCGCCGACTCAGGCCAGGACTATGACATCATCGCCAAGGCCGGCGGCATGCGCAGCCGTATCGTCGATGACGGCAAGGGCGGATGGGCGGCCGTCGACAATGCTGGCTACCAGTTCCGGGCTAAGGAGTTGGTCGAGGCCATCATGGCGAGGTGAGGTGCGCGACTTCCCTTCTCCCCTTGCGGGAGAAGGTGCCCTGAAGGGGCGGATGAGGGGTCTCCCGACTCATCCAATTCGAATCGGAGGCGGGCGTTGAGCCACGAAGAACGGTAAGGTTGCAAAACCCCTCATCCGGCGCTTCGCGCCACCTTCTCCCGCAAGGGGAGAAGGCTTTCCCACTCCTCAAGCCTCGTCGGCGTCGCCCTCGTCGTCATCATCGGCGTCGATCTCGCCGCCGAGCGCGTGCTTGAAGCCTTTCTCGACTCGCTTGAGCAATTTGCGCAGGCGCTTGCGGTCCTTGTTGTCGAGATGGCTGGTGGCTTCCGCCTCGATGTCGAGCGCCAGGGCCGCGATAGCCGTGGCCTTTTCCTTGCCGTCCGCGCTCAGGCCCACGCGCACGACGCGCCCATCACCGTCGGTCGCCTTGCGCTCGATCAGGCCGGCGGCCGACAGGCGCGCAATCGTCTTGGAGGCTGTCGGGGGCCTGACGCGCAGGATTTCCGCCAATTCGCTCATCGACAGGGCTTCTCGCCCGGCAAGGGCTTCGAGCACCTGTTCCTGGCCCGGGAACAGGCCAAGTCCTTCGAGGAGTTTGGCGGTGCGGGCCCGATGCAGGCGGGCCACGTGGATCAACTGATAACCAAGTGTCTTGGAGGCCGGATGTCGCATGGTAATGATCCGCCGGCTGATGATTTGCTGTAGCCGGCTTCAGATACAGTTTCTCACAGAAAATGTCGAGGATTTCGTCGGCTTTAGCCTGAAATCCGGTAAATATTTCCTGTCCGACGTAGGCTCTAAACCTTGGCCAGTGCCTTCTCCACTCTGGTCAGGAAGGCAGCGCGCGAGCGGTCGGTCGACAGGTTCATCGAGTAATGGGCGAGGTATTGAAAGCGCGCGAAGGGCTTCACCACAGCCCGCAGCATGCGCGTGACCACGCGGCGGGGCGGATCGCTCATCAGCAGGGCCTTCAGATGCGAGCCGCCATAGGTGGTGACGGCCACCACCTTGGTGATGTTGTGCAAATTGCCCTGGACCTTGCCGTCGACCAGGGTGAAGGACACGCCGGGCAGGAAGACCCGGTCGAAAAACCCCTTGAGGATGGCCGGAAAGCCGTAGTTCCAGATCGGCGTGACGATCACCAGCACCTGCGCCCGTTGCAGGCGTTCAACATAATCAGCCACGCCATCGCGGTTTTTTGCGGTGTCGTGATAGGTGCGCCGTTCGGCGGCCGTGAGCACGGGCTGGAACCCTTCGGCATAGAGGTCGCAGTCGTCGACCTCATGGCCGGCCTTGCGCAAGGTCTCCACGGCGCAGGTATGCAGCGCCGCGCCGAAGGATTCCTCGCAAGGGTGCGAGAAGAGGACGAGGACCCGCATCAGCCCTTCATCTCGACCTCGACGAAGGCCATGTGGGACTGGCCGCCGTTGAAGACATTGTGCTCGACGCCGGCCGGGCGCGAGTAGGAGGTGCCGGCAGCGAGTGGAACCAGCTTCTCGCCTTGCGTGTCGACGATACGCAGCGTGCCGTCGACCAATGGAACCACGGCATAGGGATATTCATGGCGGTGCCAGCCCGTCTCCTGGCCGGGCTCGAAATCGTAGCGGGTGATGCGCACCCGCTCATCGTCGACCTGGAGCGTTCCGGTCGCCAGATTGGTGTTGTCGCTGTTGTGTGCTCCACACATGGCAGGGCCTTTCATAGCTATGGTTTGGTGTTGGACCTCGCCATTTCGTGGCGAGGTGCATTTGGCAGGCGAGTGTGTCCGATATCCTGGCAAGCCGATCAGGCTTCCATTTGCATGCCCCGGAAAAGATAGGTCCGGTTCGAGGAATAGTCATAATCGGGATCGTCCCAGGCGATCATCTTGCCGGGATTGAGCAGGCCCTTGGGATCGGCTTCGCGCTTGAAGGCGAGCTGCATCTCGTCGGTCTGCTTCATGCCGCCTTCCTCCAGCGTGTAGCGGTGCGGGTTGAACACCGGCGCACCCATGTCCTCGTGGATGCGGATGATCTCGTCGAGGCGCTCCGCGGTGGTGAACTTGACGAGCGGCAGGCCGAAGCAGGTGATCTTGCCGTCGAAGCGCACGAATTCGAGATGGGCCACCACTTCGTCGCCGAAGACGGCATGGATCTTGGAGACGAGTTCGAGCTGGTTGGGGAAGGGGTAGAGCGTCTGAAGATAGGTGATGGTGGGATCGAGCTTGAGGGCACGCAGCGTGGTGTGGTTCCAGCCGAGTTCGTAGATGTCGGGCAGGCCCTTGCGGTCCGCCTCGCTCATGCCCGACGTCGAGAACAACAGTTCTGCGCCCTTGCGCCGGCGGGTGATGGTGAGGAAGGCATCGTAGTTCTGCGGGGCGATCATGGCGCAGACGATATGCTTGTCGCGCGGGATCCAACGCCGGTGCCGGTTGAAATAGTCATGCGCGGCCGGCGCGGCCACCACCGCGAGCTGCTTCTTGAGGATGCCGTCAGCCTCGCCGGTCTCGTTGGCGAAGGCGGCCGCCTCGGCGAGCGTATCGAAGCCGACGATGACGTCGATCCACTTGAAGGCCGATGTCAGTGGCATCTCGACTTCCGTGATGATGCCGTTGGTGCCGTAGGCATGGCTGACCTTGTGCAGATCCTCGCCGGTGAGATCGAGGATGCGTGGGCTTGCCTCCATCGTCACTACCTTGAGGCGGGTGATATTGCCCCAGTCGCGCAGGCCGCCCCAGGTGATCGAGCCGACGCCGCCCGAGCCGCCGGCGACGAAGCCGCCGATGGTGGCCGTCTTCGCGGTGGAGGGATGCAGACGCAATTCCTGGCCGGAATGGGCTTGCGTCTGTTTGTCGATCTCGGCCATCACCGCGCCGGCTTCGGCGACCAGCACGCCCGGCTCGATCGAGATGATCTTGTCCATGAAGGACAGATCGAGCACGGCCCCCCGCGACAGCGGCATCGCCTGGCCGTAATTGCCGGTGCCGGTGCCGCGGGGCGTCACCGGAATGTCGAGCGCGTAGCAGGCGGCGAGCGTGGCGACGACGTCGTCCGTGGATTTGGCGAAGATGATGCAATCGCCGGTGATGTGGTCGAGCTCGCGCTTGAGCACCGGCGAATACCAGAAGAAGTCGCGGCTCTTCTGCCGCACCAAGGTCGGGTGATCCTCGATGCGGATTTCGGGCAGGCGGGCCTTGAGGGCGGCGATGTCGGTCATGGGCGGATCTCGGAGTGCCGATCTCCAGATCGGCATTCTTGGAAGCGAAGCGTTCCGTCGAAGAAAAATGCCGATCTGGAGATCGGCACACCATGTCTGGTGCGTCAAGTCTGGTTGATTGAGCGCCTAGGGGCCGCTGGCCTGCGATCGCCGGACCAAACCTTCGGTTCGGTCTGACAGCACCGCATCGAGTTCCTCATAGTCTGGCAAAGCGGTGTCGATGGCCTGGCCCTTGCGCACCACGATGCGATCGGCCTGCGGGCGGGACAGCAGCTCCGTCCAGCTCCTGGCCTTGAACAGCACGAAATCGGCCGGCCCACCGACACGCAGCCGCCCGGCATCGATGCCCATCACCGAGGCCGGCGTCGCCGTAACCGCCTTTGGCCAGTCGCCGAAGGGATGGTCGAGATGGGCCACGCGCGTCGCCTCGCGGAAGACTTCGAGGGCATCGAGATCGCCATAGGCATAGAAGGGGTCGCGCGTATTGTCGGAGGAGACCGCGACCGGCACGCCCGCCGCCTTCAATTCGTGCAGCAGCGTCACGCCGCGCGAGCGGGGGGTGCGGCCGGGCACGCGGTCCTGCAGATAGAGATTGCACATTGGCAGCGAGACCACGGCGATGCCGGCCTGCGCCACCTTGTCGATGGTAGCCTTGATCTCGTCCTCCTCCTGCCGGGCGAGGGAACAGCAATGGCCGACCGTGACCTGGCCGGCGAAGCGATGCCGCAGGGCCGCCTCGGCGATATGGCTTAGTGTGCGGGCTTCGGGGTCCTGGGTCTCGTCGACATGGAAATCGAGATCGAAGCCGTTGTCGGCGGCGAGGCGGAACAGCGTGTCCAGGCCCTGGTCGAGCTCGGGCACCATATAGGTGACGCCGCCCAGGATACCGTCATGCGCGCGCAGGGCGGCGGTTATGTCGGACATGTGGGCGCGATCGGCCACATGCTCGATGGAAAACAGCGCGACGGCCTGCAATTCGATGCGGCCCGCCCATTTTTCGCGCATTTCGGCAAGAACAGGCCAGGAGATGCCGATCTGCTTGCCGATCGAATCGAGATGGGTACGGATGGCGGAGGTGCCGTGCGCATAGGCGCAGCGTAGTGAGAAATCCATGCGGGCGGCGACATCGGCGGCCGACCAATGAGCCTCGCGATCCAGGGTCACGTTGTCGAGAGCCCCGAAGAAGGTGCCGTCGGGGTTGCGGCGGCGCGGCCAGATATGGCCCTTGTCTAGATGGGTGTGCAGTTCCACGAAGCTCGGGAAGACCATGCCTGCGCTGAGTGTACCGGAGGGACCTGTCACGGCCTCGATCGCCTCGATGCGCCCGTCCGCGACGGTCAGGCAGATGCGTGTCAGGCCATCCTGGTCGGCGCCGGCCAGTGGTTGCGACACCAGGCAGGCCGGCACGCTGGCCTCGACCGACCATCGGCCATCGGTGGGAACTGCGAGGGGCTTGGACACGGTCAGTTTTCCCGCTTCAGCGCGCTCTCATGCCATTTGTACAGCAAGAGATGCGACAGATAGGACAGGGCGAGGAAGATGGCGATGCCCGTCAGCGACAGCAGCACCAGCGCGGCATAGGCCCGCGGATAGGCAAAATAGCGTGGCGCGAGATAGATGATATAGCCAAGACCCCCGCGCGCGCCACCCGCACCGGTGGCGAGTTCCGACACCACGGCGCCGATCAGGGAAAGACCGCCGGCGATGCGCACGCCGCCGAGGAAATAGGGCAGGGCCCCGCGCAGGCGCAGCAGCCACAATTTCTGCCAGGAAGAGGCGCGGTAGAGCTCGAAGAGGTTGAGCAGATTATGGTCGGTCGAGCGCAGGCCGATCAGCGTGTTGGCGAGCACCGGGAAGAAGGCGACGAGCCATACGCAAATCAGGAGCACGGTGGCCTGCGAGAAGATCACCAGCAAGAGCGGCGCCAGGGCGAGCACCGGCGTGACCTGCAGGATGATGGCATAGGGATAGAGCGTATATTCGACCAGCCGCGACAGCGAGAATAGAATGGCGAGCGAAACGCCGCCCACCACCGCGAGCACGAAGCCTTTCAACGTCACTTCCAGGGTGAAGAGCCAGGCCGGCCCCAGTGTTTCCCATTCGCGGAAGAAGGCAGCCCAGATCTCGCTGGGGGCGGGCACCACCTTCATCGGGGTAAGGCCGGCGGCCACGCAATATTCCCAGGCCCCCAGCACGACCACCAGAAAGGCGAGCGGCAGCAGCCATTTTAGGAGTGCCGACGGGTTCCGGCGAGTTGTGACGGGAGGAGTGGCGGCATCGCCCGCCGAACTGATCACGCTCATCCTGTTTCTGCCCCCCGGTCCAAATTCTTGGCGATCAATGTCCGTCGACGCTCTCGACCGCCTTGCCGATGGCCGAGGTCAGCGTGGCGGAGGCCTGGCGGCAATAGTCGACGTAAACGGGCGTGGTGCGGAAGGCCGCGCCGCGCGGGCGCTTGGCGTCGACGGCGATCTCGGCGAAAGCGCGTCCCGGCCGAGCCGCCATCACCACGATGCGATCGGAAATATAAACGCTTTCGAATACCGAATGGGTGACGAACACCACCGTCCAGCCAAGCTCTGCCTGCAGGCGCATCAGATCGTCGTTGAGCTTCTGGCGGGTGATTTCGTCGAGCGCCGCGAAGGGCTCGTCCATGAGGAGGAGCTTCGGGCGGGTCACCATGGCCCGGGCGATGGAGACGCGCATGCGCATGCCGCCGGAGAGTTCGCGCGGATAGGCCTGCGCAAAGGCGGTGAGGCCGACGCTGTCGAGGGCCTGCATCACCTTGTCCCGGACAGCCTTTCGCGACACGCCCTTGAGCCGCGACGGCAGCCAGACATTGTCGAACACGCTGGCCCAAGGCATCAGCGTCGGCTCCTGGAAGACGAAACCCACGTCGCGGGAATGGTCGGTGTCGCCATCGGCCCAGGAAACGCTGCCGCTCGAGGCCGCGCCCAGCCCGGCAATGATGCGCAGTGCCGTCGATTTGCCGCAGCCCGAGGGACCCAGCAAAGAGAGGATCTCACCCTGGCGGATGTCGAGATCGAGATGCTGGAGCGCGGTGGTGCCCGAGGAGAAGGTCTTGCCCACGTCGCGCAGCGAGACGACGGTCGGGCGGCCGGAGGATAGCGTCAAGGCATAGCTCCCGCGGAGAGGGGCTGTTCCTGGGAGTGCGGACGTCGCAGCGACATGCCTGGCATGTCGCGACGTCCGCTCTTCCTTTCTGCATTCTCGGCGTTTCCAAGAGCGGACGTGGACGTCCGCGCTCCCGGGAAATGCACTTTATTGACCATGCTCACTTCTTGATCAGGTCGGAACCGACATTCTTGTTCACGAATTTCAGCGTATAAGCCTTCCTGAAGTCGAAATCGGGCTTGTAGAGGCCGACGGTGACCATCTTGTCGAAAAAGGACTTCATGTGCTCGTCGGTCATGGCGCCGATGCCGTTTTTCTCGGCGTCACCTGACATGACGATGCCATAGGCCTTCATCTGCTTGACGGCGAAGGCGAGGTTCTCGTCGGTCATGTCGGGATTGTCCTTCTGGATCGCCGCATTGCCGAGCTTGTTGTCGCCGTAGAGATAGGTGGCCCAGCCGATCGCCGAGGCGTCGACGAATTTCTGCACGACGTCAGGCTTGGCATCGATGATGTCCTGGCGGGTGACGATCAGGGTCGAATAGGTGTTCCAGCCCTGGTCGGCGATCAGGAAGACATTGGGCTTGAAGCCGCCGCCCTTTTCCACCTGGAGAGGCTCGGACGCCACATAACCTTGCTGCACAGATTGTTTGTCGGCGATGAAGGGCCCGGGATTGAAGTCATAGGGCTTGACCACCTCGTCGGTAAAGCCGAAAGCCGCCTTCATCCAGGCATAGCCGGTGGCCTGGAAATCGGGGCCGATGAAGATGGTCTTGGCCTTCTTCAGGTCATCCCAGCTATCGAGGCCGACGCCGGGATGCGTCATCAGGATCTGCGGGTCCTTCTGGAAGGTCGCAGCCACCGCGACGAGGGGAACGCCCTCCTTGGCCGCCGAGAAGACCTCGACGAGATTGCCGCCCATATAGAAGTCGTTCTTGCCAGCAACCAGGGCAGTGGCGTTGTTGGCGGTCGGGCCACCCTGCACGATCTCGACGTCGAGGCCGAACTTCTTGTAGGTGCCGTCGGCCACGGCCTGGTAGTAGCCGCCATGCTCACCCTGCGCCAGCCAGTTGGTGCCGAAGCGCACTTTCACCAGTTCCTCGGCATAGGCGCCGTTCAAGCCGGCAAAAACCACGGCCGTTGCTGCAAGCACGGCGGTCTTGAGCATGCTGTTCATTCCTGTCGCCTCTGTTCGGTTCGTCTTGCGAGTTTCTGGTATCGGATTGCCGCAACGCCGACGCACGATTGTTAGCGCCAATTCAAGCTTGCACAAGTCGTGATCACGATTAATTTTGCGCCGGCCAGATTTTCGGAGACCCGTCATGCTTCGCGCCATCACACCGTCCTCGCTGCGTGCGCCCTTCGCCCGCTACAGCCATGCTGTGGAGGTGCCGGCCGGCGCCCGCATGGTGTTTTGTTCCGGCCAGCTCGGCATCGGCCCGGACGAGTCGATTCCGGAGGGTGCGGAAGCGCAGGCCAGGCTGATCTTCACGGCGATCGAAGCGATACTGGCCGAGGCCGGCATGGCGCTCGCCGACATCGTCAGGATCAATGCCTATGTCACCGGCCGCGAGCACATGGCCGGCTATATGAAGGCCCGCGATGCGGTGGTCGCCGACCCGCCGCCTGCCTCCACCCTGATGATCGTCTCGGGCTTCACGCGTGAGGAATTCAAGGTCGAGGTGGAGGTCGTGGCTGCAAAGGCGTGAGAGCCGAGAGCGTTTTGCGATTTGGTGGTGACGCCAAGAATCGCAAAGACGCTCCAGCCAATCCGCTGGGGATTGGCTTGGAAACAAAGAGTTAGAGCAAACAAGCGTTTCCGTCTAAACGCGCTTTGCTCCAGGGGGCAAGGGGACTTGTCGCCGAGCGGTATAAGCCCTTGTGATTTTTGATCGGTGTGGAACAATGCCGACAGGTGTCCTGAGGTCGCAGAAGGCCAGCCAGCACAGGTGGGGGCGCCAGACAAGGGGACCGAAAGCATGGACCACCCTATCCGGCGCCCCGCATGCTGAATCTCGATCCCTATCTGCTTCGCGCCTTTCTCTCCGTCGCCGAAGTGGGGACGGTGAACGGTGCGGCGCTGTCGCTGCATCGCACGCAGGCCGCGGTCAGCATGCAGATCCGCAAGCTCGAGGCCCTGGTCGGCTCGGACCTGTTCGAGCGTAGCCCCAAGGGGCTGACGCTCACCGCGGACGGGCTGCTCCTGGTGCCCTATGCCCGTGAGATCCTCACCTTGACCGACGAAGTCGGCAAGCGCCTGAATGGCCGGCAGATCGAGGGGCGCATCCGCCTCGGCGTGGTCGAGGATTTTGCCGCTACCCGCCTGATCGATATTCTCCGGGATTTCCGCGACAAGAATGCCCGTGTCGACATCGACATCCTGGTCGAGTCCAATGCGCGCCTGGCCGCCATGCTCGAGAATGACGAACTCGATATCGCGGTGTGCGATACCAGCCGCTGCAGCCGCAAGCCGGCGCATGTCTGGAACGAATATCTGCACTGGGTCGGGCGTGCCGATATCGAGTTCACGCCGGACATGCCGCTGCCCGTGATCATGTTCGTGGAGAGCTGTCCCTGGCGGGGACCGGCCATGGCGACGCTGGCTACGCGCAACCGCAACTGGCGCATCGTCTGCGAGGCTTCGACCCTGGTGGCGATGGCGACGGCGGTGCGCGTCGGCATCGGCATCGGTCCGATGATCGCGGCGACGATTCCCGAGGGTTGCCGCGCCCTCGACAAGTCGATCGACATGCCAGGCTCGGCCCGAATCGACATCGGCCTGTACGTTCGCAGCGGCGCGCGCGAGGAATCGCGCTTCCTGGCCGATTTCGTGTTGCGCCAGGTCGAGCTCGGCCACGCCTGAGCTGTTTTCAGTGACCGACCCGAGCTCGACAAAGTCGCCACGAAAAGTCGAGCTCGGCCACGCCTGAGCTGTTTTCAGTGACCGACCCGAGCTCGACAAAGTCGCCACGAAAAGTCGAGCTCGGCCACGCCTGAGCTGTTTTCAGTGACCGACCCGAGCTCGACAAAGTCGCCACGAAAAGTCGAGCTCGGCCACGCCTGAGCTGTTTTCAGTGACCGACCCGAGCTCGACAAAGTCGCCACGAAAAGTCGAGCTCGGCCACGCCTGATACCGATCCGGGCGAGTGTTTTGTCATCCCCGGCCGAGCGAAGCGAGGGGAAGGGGATCCAGGGGCCGCAGTAGAATCTCTTGGCCCCTGGATCCCCTTCCCGAGGCCTGTAGCCTCGCCGGGGATGACAAACAGACACTCAGTATCTTCTGTATGAGATAATCCGTTTCCCCCGGGGAGCATTCAGCAACGCTTATACCCTCACGCGAATTATCCGGCTACCGCAGCCTGCCTTTTTCAGGCCCCTTGGCCTCGTACCGAGCCTGTCCATAACAGTCGATCCACGACGAGGGCATGGTGACGGCTACCGAGGGGAAACATCATGGTCGAATTGTCGCGCAGGAACCTGCTCGCTCTCATGGGTTCGCTGAGCCTGCCCGTCTTGCTGGGGCAGGCCGCACCGGCCCGGGCGGCTGGCACCAAGCTGACGGCCGTCGAATGGGGCGGCGATGTCGTCAAGGCGATGAAGGAAATCGCCGCGCAGCAAAGCGCCGTCGATATCGATTGGGTGCTGCACCAGGGCGGCGCCGCCGCCATCCTGCCCAAGATCAAGGCGATCTGGCCGCGCACCGATTTCGACTATGTCGCCGGCTGGGAAGGCTCTTTCAACTCGATGATCAAGGAAGACTGGCTGGAAACCGTCAATCCAGCCGACATTCCCAATCTCGCCGATATTCCCGCTAAGATGATCATCAAGAACGACAAGGGCGGCATCATGGCGGTGCCGCGCGCCGTCGGCGGCATGTATTTCGGCTATCGCACCGACACCGTGCCGATGCCTGTCACCAAGATCGACGACCTGTTCGACCCCAAGCTCAAAGGGGCGATCTGCTGGCCCGGCCCGACCCAGAGCATGATGCTGCAGATCGTGGCGCTGGCCCTGCATGGCGGCGGCGACGAGAAGAACATGGAGCCGGGCTGGAAGCTGATGGCGGATCTCGCCAAGTCCGGCAATATCGGTCGCATCGCGGTGACGGATGTCGACTTCACCAATTCCTTCACCGCAGGCGAGACCTCCGTCGGCTTTTTTGCAGAACCGAGTTGGGCGGCGGTCGCCAAGAATTTCCCGGTGACCCGCCTGACCAAGCAGAAAGGCATGGCGACCTTCCTCTATCAGAGCGGTTTTGCCGTCCTGAAGAACCGGCCCAATCTCAAGGCAACGCTGGACTTCATCAATTTCGCCATCAGCCCGGCGATGAACACGCTCTACGCCAAGGTCGCGGGCGAAGCGCCTCTCAACGCCAAGGCCGAGAAGCCCGAGAACCTCAAGCATCTCATCTTCACGCCAGCCGAAATGGACGAATTCGTCCATGTACCCGACTACAATGTGGTGCTGTCCAACCAGGATGCCTGGGCCAAGCGCTGGGAAGCCGACATCGCCCCGTTGCTTTGAGGTTCTCAACCCTCCCCTGGAGGGGGAGGGGCGGCCTGAAAGGCCGGGGTGGGGTGACTCCTTTTATGGGACCCCGAGATCTCGCCGGCAAATACCTTGAAGACGTGGCGTCAGATCAACCCCCCCCGACGCTTCGCTTCGACCCCAGGCACTTCCAAGAGGAAGTGCCGACCCCCTCCAGGGGAGGGTGTCGTCAGCGCCTATGCCGTTTCCGCCCCTCTGCTCAGCCGGGGCAGGTTGCAGGAGGATATCGCCTTGTCGTCCCAAGCCGTCCCGACCACCAGCGCGGCGACGCCATCCCCCAATCGCGGCGCGATGCTGCTGCTCTTGCCGGCGCTTGCTGTCTTCGCCCTGATCTTCGCCGCTCCGTTGATCGACTTGGCTTTGGAGAGCTTCCGTCAATTCGTGCCGGGTCGCATTGGCTCGGCAGCGGATTCGCCCTTCGTGCTCGACAATTATCGCGAACTCGTCAGCCCGTCCTTCGCAGGCGTGCTGATGGAGACGTTCCGCATCAGCGTCGCCGCCTCGCTGGTCGGCATGATCATCGCCTTCCCGATTGCCTATGGCGTCGTGCGGCGCTTTTCCAAGCGCTGGCGGGTCGCCTGCATCGGTCTTATGATCACGCTGGTGCTGCTGTCCATGCTGGTGCGAACCTATGCGCTGGAGCTCACCTTCGGCTCGGTCGGCATCGCCCGCCCCCTCTTGACCCTGCTCGGCATAGCGCCGACCAGCCGCTGGTATATCGAGACGCTGGTCGGGGCCGGGCTCTTGCATGCGGTGATCCCGATCAGCGTGCTGACTTTGATCGGCACGGTGCAGAATCTCGATCCTCGCCTGATCGATGCCGCACAGTCGCTGGGTGCGCCCGCATGGCGGGCCCATCTCGACATCACCCTGCCGCGCAGCCTGCCGTCGCTGGTCTCGGCCTTCCTGGTCTCGCTGACCTTCTCGATCAGCGCCTTCGTCATTCCGATGGTGCTCGGCAAGGGGCGGGTGCTGTTCATCTCCAACGTGATCTACAACCGCTTCAGCGACGTCTCCAATTATCCCAGCGGCGCCGCCGTTTCGATCACCATGCTGATCCTGACCCTCATCGTCGTCTATCTGGTCTCGCTGGTGCAGCATGGCCGGAGGCAACGCGCATGACCGCCGAGGGCAAGACCAAGCTGTGGGGCGACCGTGTCGCCATCTCCACCACGAACATCGTGATCGGGCTAGGCCTGGCTTTCCTGATCGTGCCGTTGCTGGTGGCGGGGCTGCTCGCCTTCGACGCCCGCGACTATCTCGGGCCGCTGCCGCCGCCCGGCCTGTCGCTGCACTGGTTCGAAAAACTGTTCTCGCAGGATTATGTCGTGGCGGGCCTGAGCACCAGCCTGGAGATCGCGGTGCTGGCGACCCTCGTCAATGTGGTCATCGGGACCGCAGCGGCGGTGGGGCTCGACCGCGGCGACTTCCGCGGCAAGGGCGTCATCATGGGGGCCTTCCTGTCGCCGCTGATCGTGCCGGCGGTGGTGACGGGTTTCGCCCTCCTGCTCTTCCTCTCCAAGATTGGCGTGATCAGCGGTTTTCCGCGCTTGCTGGCCGGGCACATCATCATCACATTGCCCTATGCGCTGCGCGCCACGCTGGCCAGCCTGGTCGGCCGCGACAAGCGCTTGACCGAAGCGGCCCTGATCCTGGGCGCCACGGAGCGGCAGGCCTTCTGGAGCGTCACACTGCCGCTGATCCGCACCGGCATCGTCACCGGCGCCGTCTTCACCTTCGCCATCTCGATGGACGATGTTGCCGTCAGCCTCTTCCTCACCGATCCCACCACCTACACGCTACCGGTGGCGCTGGTGAGCAATATGCGGGCCTCCTTCGATCTCACCATCGCGGCCGCGGCCGTCCTGCTCGTCGGCATCACGGCCATCCTCATCATCATCCTGGAACGGCTCGTCGGCTTCGATCGCCTGATCGGCCAAGGAATGTTCAGGTAACGACCTACTCTTCAAATAACGGGAGCGAGACATGGCGAACTCCGTGGAATTCATCGATGCCGTCAAGCATTTCGGCGATGTGACGGCGGTCGACGGCGTCTCGTTCTCGATCGCCGGCGGCGAGACCGTTGCCCTTCTGGGACCGAGCGGCTGCGGCAAGACCACCATTCTGCGCATCATCGCCGGCTTCGAAAGGCCGGATGCCGGCACGGTGCGCATCGCCGGCGAGGATGTCACGCGGCTCAAGCCCTATCAGCGCAATGTCGGCCTGCTGTTCCAGCATTATGCGCTGTTTCCGCATATGACCATCGCCGAGAACATTGCCTACGGGCTGCGCTATCGCGGCTGCCCGCGAAACGAGATCGACGACCGCGTTGCGCAGATGCTGGAACTGGTGCGCCTACCGGATTTCGGCCATCGCAAGCCCCATCAACTCAGTGGCGGCCAGCAGCAGCGTGTCGCCCTGGCGCGCGCCCTGGCGACGCGGCCCGGCCTGGTCCTGCTCGACGAACCGCTGTCCGCCCTCGATGCCAAGCTGCGCCAGGAATTGCGGGCCGAACTCAAGCAGGTGCTCGCCGCAGTCGACGCCACCACCATCGTGGTCACCCACGATCAGGAGGAGGCGATGAGCCTGGGCGAGCGTGTCTTCGTGATGAAGAGTGGCAGCATCGTGCAGGAAGGACCGCCGAACGAGGTCTATGGCAAGCCCCGCTCGCGCTTCGTGGCCGAGTTCATGGGCAGGGCCAACTGGTTCCGTGGCCGCCTGGAAGCCCAGGGCAACGGCCTTGCCGCCTTCGTCGGTGCCAACGGCCTGAAGCTGGTGGTCTCGACCCCGCACGATACGGCTGGGCGGAGCGAGGTCGATCTGTGCGTGCGCCCCGAGAGCATCGACCTGATGCCGCTGCAGGCGGCGGCTCTTTCCAGTGAGCGCAACCGCATCCCGGGCCAGGTACTGGAGGTGACTCCGCTCGGTGCCATGCGGCAGATCCTGGTCGAATTGCAGGGCGGCGGGCAGGTTCTCGCCGTCCAGCCCAACCGCGGCGGTGACGTGCACGGCCTCGGCCAGCCGGTCATCGTCGGGCTGCCGGCCGAAGGCTGCGTGGTCGTGCCGGTTGCAGCCTGAGCCATTTCCTCCAACCAGAACAAACCATCCAAGGAAAGGACCGACATCATGATCCTACGCAGTCTCCTGCGGGCCGCCACCCTGACGGCCGCCCTGTTTGCCGCGACCGTCGCGGCCAAGGCCGACGCACTCGACGACATCACCAAGGCCGGCGTGATCAATGTCGGCGTCTTCGGCGACTTCCCGCCCTTCTCCTCGGTCAACCCGGATATGAGCCTGAAGGGCTATGACATCGACGTCGCGCAGATCCTCGCCGACGGCCTGAAGGTCAAGCTCAACCTCGTCAGCGTGACCGGCCAGAATCGCATTCCCTTCCTGACCGAAAAGCGCGTCGACCTCTTGATGAGCGTCGGCTACAGCGCCGAACGCGAGAAGGTGGTCGATTACGTATCGGCCTATGCGCCCTATTATATCGCCGTGATCGGCCCGCAGGCCCTCAAGGTGGCCGGAAAGGAAGACCTCGGCGACAAGACCATTGCCGTCAATCGCGGCACGCTGGAGGACACTTCCCTCACGGCGGTGGTGCCGGCTTCCGCCGATGTTCGCCGCTTCGACAATTACAATTCGGTGATCCAGGCCTTCCTCTCCGGCCAGGCCCAGGTGATGGTGGTCGGCAACGACGTCGGCTCGCAGGTGCTGGCCAAGCGGGTGGATCTCAAGCCCGAGCAGAAGTTCCAGCTGCTGTCTTCGCCCGATCATATCGCCATCAACAAGAACGAGCCCCGCCTCAAGCAGGCTCTCAATGACGCCGTCGCCAAGCTGCTGGCGGATGGCAAGCTCAACGAGATCTCGGTGAAGTGGTTGCAAAAGCCGCTCGATCCCAAGGATCTCAAGGACTGAGCGGTTCTCAGAATTGACCCGCACGTCATTGCGAGGAGCACTGCGACGCGGCAATCCAGGGACCTGGATTGCTTCGCTCCTCTCGCAATGACGACGCCTCATCGTTCAGGCATCAAGGCCGTTGGTGCGCCCCGGCTTTGAAGGGAAGGGCACGGAAATGGGCAGTAGTCTCGACTTCGGCTGGCTCGGCGCCGCGCTTGCCGCGATCGCAAGAGGCGCCGGGATCACGATCCTGATGATCCTGGTCTCGGCCGTGTTCGGCCTGTTCCTCAGCGTTCTGGGTGCCGCCGGCCGGCGCAGCCGCCATGCGCCGGTCCGCTATCTGGTGACTGTCTATGTGGAGTTGATCCGCAATACGCCGTTCATCGTGCAGATGTTCTTCATCTTCTTCGGGCTGCCGAGCCTCGGCATCCTGCTCAATCCGCTGATGGTCGCCATCGTGGCTGTTACCATCAACCTCACCGCTTATGGCATCGAGATCGTCGGCGCCGGCCTCGACGCCGTCTCGCGGGGGCAGAAGGAGGCGGGGCTGGCCCTGGGCCTGCGACCACGGCAGGTCTTCGTCAAGATCGTGCTGCCTCAGGCCCTCAAGGTGATCTTTCCGGCCCTCAGCAGCCAGATCGTCATCATGATGCTGGAATCGGCGGCCGTCTCGCAGATCGCGGTGAAGGAACTCACTTATGAAGCCGATCTCATCCAGGCGCGCACCTTCCTGCCCTTCGAGACCTATCTGGTGGTCGCTTTGATCTATCTGGTGCTGAGCATCGTCCTGCGGCGTCTCCTGCAGTTCGGCGGCCGGCGTTTCCTGTTCGGAGGTCTGGCATGATCGAGTTCACCTTCTGGGACATCGCGCGCAATCTGTTGCTGGCAGCCCGCTGGACCGTGCTTCTCTCGATCGTCGCCTTCATCGGTGGCGGCCTGGTCGGCCTCGCCATCCTGATCGCCCGCATCGACAGCCGCAAATGGCTGAGCCGGCCGGCCGAATGGTATATCGGGCTGTTCCAGGGCACCCCGCTCCTGCTGCAGCTCTTCCTGGTGTTCTTCGGTCTGCCGCGCATCGGCCTGCGCATAGACCCCTGGCTGACGGCAGTGCTCGGCCTGACCTTGTGCGCCAGCGCCTTTCTCGCAGAGATCTGGCGGGGCGGCGTCGAAGCCTTGCCGCGGGGCCAGTGGGAGGCGAGCGCCAGCCTTGGCCTGCATTACTGGCGCCAATTGCGCCTGATCGTCCTGCCCCAGGTCCTCTCGATGACGCGCGCCCCGACCGTCGGCTTCCTGGTGCAACTGGTGAAGAGCACGGCGCTGACCTCGATCATCGGCTTCGAGGAATTGCTGCGCACGGCCAATGCCATCAACAACGCCACCTTCCAGCCCTTCATCGTCTATGGCTGCGTGGCGTTGATCTTCTTCGTGATCTGCTTCCCCTTGACGCGCTACGTCGATGCACTGGAAAGGCGCGGGGTGTAGGGGCACTCCTGGAACGCCGGTTTCCAGCTGGCCCTATCCAGCCAAGGCCAGCTCTACTGCAGCCCGTTCCACCTCCAGGAGCGGCGCCAGCACCTTGTAGGCCTTGGTCTTGACGCCCGGCTGCATGACCAGGATCACCGTTTCCGTGCCTGGGCAGGCGGCATCGCCGCATTGGATTTCGCTGACGGAGATGGTGGTCTCCTCGCCGAGGCCCAGGATCTCCCGGGCCATCTGCTTGATGGCGGCTGCCCTGTCGCGCTCGGCCTGGCTGGATTTGCGGAACAGGCCGAACATCGCCTCAGGCAGCTCCGGGCAAAGTGAGGATGCCGGCAGCGCCATCCTCGGCGCCGAGGGCGAGCTGGGCTCCTGTCTTGTCCCAGGCCAGGGCTGTGATGCCCGATCCGGGCATGGCACGGCGCACCAGGATTTCGGAGGCGTCGGTCAGGCGGCAAAGCAGCACGCAGCCGTCCTCATAGCCGAGCGCCAGCACCAGCGCCTTGGGGTGGAAGGCCACCTGCGTCACCTTGGCGTGGCGGATACCGCATTCGCGCGGAGCCTTACCCATGGGACCGTCCTTGCTCTGGAACGGCCAGACGATGCCGGCATCGGCGCCGGAAGTTGCCAGCCAGTTGCCGTCATGCGACCAGGAGAAGGAGCGTGTCTTGGAGGGATAGCCCGACATGCGCATGTGCTTCTTCTCGGCCACAGTCCAGCCATGGAGCGTGTTCTCCTGCATGGAGGTGACGATGAAGCGGTTGTCGGGCGAAATCGTGATGTCGAGGTGGCTGCCCTTCCATTCGTAGAATTCGGGGGCAGCGCTCGAATTGGGAAACCAGGCGGATACGCCATTGTAGTGCGCCACGGCGAGGCGGTAGCCTTTGGGCATGAAGGCAAGGCCCCGCACGCTGGACGGCGCCGTCCACTGCTTCACAGTACCCTTCTCGTCGCGGGCATAGACGGCCTTGCCCGCCGACCAGGCCGTCGCGCCTCCTGCGGACACCGCCACAGCGTCGATCCATCTGTTGCCGGCCTGCCCGATCTGGCCGATCTCGCCATTGGCGGAGAGGGCCATGATTCGGCCGTCATCGCCGCCGGCGACGAGTGTGGTGGCATTGGCGGTGACGGCCAGCAGGCCGGCATCGCCGAACAGGGCGTCGCGCTTCTCTTCGCCGATCTCCGCCCTGAGCACGGTGCCGTCGGCCAACGCAAAGACAGGCGTGCGGCCAAGCCAATGGCAGGCCAGCACATGGCTGCCGGCTTCGATCGAGGTGACGCTCTCGGACAGGGAAGGGAAGGTGGTGGTGTTCAAGGGAGACTCTTGGAACTTACACCCTCCCTGGAGGGGGAGGGTCGACGCGTAGCGTCGGGAGGTGACGGGTCCGGGTGGGCGGTGAATTCGTCCCACCCCAGCCTTCAGGCCGACCCTCCCCCTGCAGGGGAGGGTATACGATCACGCCGCGCAGGCGCGGAAGCCCTTTTCGAGCTCGTCGCGGTTGAGATTGTGTCCGATGAAGACGAGACGCGATTCTCGCTTTTCGTCCGGCTTCCACTCCCGCTGGAGGTCGCCGTCCACGATCATGTGCACGCCCTGCAGCACGAAACGGCGCGGCTCGTCCTTGAAGGAGAGGATACCCTTCCAGCGCAGCAGGCTCGGCCCCTCGCTCTGGGCGATGCGGTCGATCCAGGGCATGAACTTGGCCGGATCGACATCGCCATCGATCTTCAGCGACAAGGACTGCATGGTCTCGTCGTGATAGTGCTTCAGTCCGTGGTCATGGTGATGATGGTCATGGCCATGGTGATGGTCGTGATCATGGTCGTGCTCGTCGACCTCGAGGAAAGCGGGTTCCAGGTCCAGGATGCGGTCGAGGTCGAAGGCGTTGCGGCCGAGCACATCTGAGATCGCCACGTTGGAACGGGTCGCCTTGTGCAGCTTGGCATAAGGGTTGAGAGCGCGGATGCGCATCTCGACCTCATGCAGTTCGGGCGCAGTGACGAGGTCGGTCTTGTTCAGCACGATGACGTCGGCGAAGGCGATCTGGTTCTTGGCCTCGGGGGCGTCCTTGAGGCGATCCTTGAGCCATTTGGCATCGGCCACGGTGACCACAGCGTCGAGGCGGGTCTTTTCGGCGACATCCTGGTCGACGAAGAAGGTCTGCGCTACCGGCGCGGGATCGGCGAGGCCCGTGGTCTCCACCAGGATGGCGTCGAACTTGCCCTTGCGCTTGAGCAGGCCGTCGATGATGCGGATGAGGTCGCCCCGCACCGTGCAGCACACGCAGCCATTGTTCATCTCGAACACCTCTTCGTCGGCGTCGACGATGAGGTCGTTGTCGATGCCGATCTCGCCGAATTCATTGACGATGACGGCATAGCGCTTGCCATGGGGCTCGGTCAGGATCCGGTTGAGCAGGGTGGTCTTGCCGGCGCCGAGATAGCCGGTGAGAACGGTGACGGGAATCTTGTCGGACGTCTTGCTTTCGGAAGCAATCGTGTCGGCCATGGCAATCTCCGGAGCGCGGACGCACTCTTCAGCAACGGATAGGCGCACGGCCGGGTGCGCATTCGTCCCAGCCGCATTCGCTCAGCCTTATATTGGATTGATGGCCCGAGATGTAAGCCCCAAAGCGCGCGATTCTTGATGCTGCGTTCAAAGGCCTCGTGCGCCGGCCCGTTTCTGCTCAGGACGGACCGGGGTCATCCGCGCCGAAGGGAGGCAGGCCTTGCATCAGGCGGGTGAGGCGGCTCTCGGCAAGGACCAGCCGTTTGATCTGGTCGCGCATCACCACGAGCGCAACGGAGGGCAGTTCGGTAAGGAGATTGACGAAAATGTCCTTGGCGATCTTCAGGGTGCCGAGGTCAGTGGCCGCCACCACCGTGGCCGAACGAGGCAAGCTGCCTATCAGTCCCATCTCGCCGATGATGGAATGCCGCTCGGTCGTGGACAGGTGAAAGCTCTCGCCCTCATGTTCCATGAAGGCGTCGGCGGTGCCCGAGAGGATGACATAGGCGGCATCGGCGACATCGCCCTGGCGAAACAGGGTCTGGCCTTGTGCGAACGCCACGTGTTCGCAGGTGAAGGCGATCAGCTTCAGGCGTGGCGTGTCCAGGGCCGCGAACATCGGCACGTCGCGCAGGGCCTGGACCTCGGGCAAGTCATCGATCAGCGTCTCGGGCACGGCTTCCTGGGGCGCCGTCGGCGCGGATACCCGGGTCACCGCTTCGATGCGGTTGCCACGGGTCGCAACCACGACATCGAACGAAGTCCGCGCCGTGTCGTCCCGCGTGGCGACGATGAGGGTACACCCGGCCATGCGGCGGCGCGCCGTCTCCAGGATGAGGGCGCGCTGGCCTTCCGGAAACATCAGGTCGGGCTGGTCGAGGATGAGGATCTTCGGGCGTTTGATGAGACAGCGCGCCAAAGCAAGCGCGCATTTGTGGGCCGGCAGCAGCAGGCGTCCGCCGGGGCCGGCCTCCTGATCGAGGCCGAGCCGGTAGATGACAGGCTCGAGCCCGCAATCCTGCACGACCTTGCGCAGGGTGGTCATGACGCGCTCTTCGGCGCCGGCCATCGCATGGTCGATGCGTCCGAACAGCAGATTGTCGCGCAGCGGTGCGGCGGGGCAGAGCCGGTCGGGCGCGTAGAATTCCAGCTTTCGGACGAACCGGGCGGGATCGAGGGCCATGATCTGCCTGCGGGTTCGCACGATCGTCTCGGCGAGGGCATCGGTCACCAGCCCAAGCCAGTGGCGGGTCTCGACATAATTGAGCGCCAGCATGAGCAGGCTTTTGCGTTCGGTTGGTGCAAGGGTGCCGGTGCCTCGTGCGCCGGCGCGGGCGACAATCTCGGCAAAGTGCGGCAGATCGCTCGAAGAGATGAAGGAAAAGCGCTCGAATGCGATATGGTCTGCGGCGATCTGCGAGAAGACTTCCACCATGGTCGCGCTGATTTTCAGTCCCAGGTCGGCGAGGCTGCGATCGAGTCCCTGCTCGGCCAGCAAGGCGGCGATCTGCGGGTCGTCGATCAGGGCCTCGATGGCGCCTTCGGCGGTCGGCACGCCGAAGAACAGGTTCTCGCCCAGGGTGGCATAGGGGTTGAAGCAGGCCGGATCGAAAGGCTCGATCAGCTCAGCCAGATGCGTCGCTTCGAGTTCCCGGATGAGCTGCCGGCGGCAGGCAACGAGGCGTTGGGCAAGCTCGGGATCGGGCTCGACGGCGAATTTGCGGGCAAGGCCGAAGCCATAGACAGCCTCGGCGAGGCCGACCTCGGCCAGCAGGTTGACGATAAGCTGGTCGAGTTCCCGCGAATCGGTTGCCCCGGCCCTGCTCAGATCAACGACGCTCGCACTCGCGCCAACAGGTTGGTTTAGCAGGCTGTAGACGATGTTATCGCGCAGCGAACGCCCAAAAATGCTGCAATCGGGACCGAGATAACCGAGATTTTCCCCGATCCAGTCTGCAGGCAGGGCGGCGATGTCCTGTCCGGCAAAGCGTACCCTGCCGCTGAATTCCGTCAGGCGGCGCGCCAGAACCTGGGCCAGGGCGATGAAGCCCTCGCCGCGGGAGCCGGTGAACAGCACGTGCGACCCCAGCGGCAGGGTGAGATTGGCGTTGTCGAGGAGGACGTCGCCGCTTGGCGCGTGGATCCGCAGGGCTTCGACGGCGATGGAGCCGCCGGACGTCAGGTCGGGGGCCGCTCTGGTGGGCCGAGGCAGTTCGGCCAGGGAGAACTGCTCCAGGATCTGCTCATATTTGACCTCGACGTCCTGGCGCTGCTGGTCCCAGTCGATCAACTCCTTGATGGGCGGTGGCAGGTCGCGATAGGCCGCGATCACCGCCACCAACTGGCCGATGTCCAGCGAACCGCGCAAGGCGAAATAGCCGCCCAGCGCGTAGAACAGGAAGGGCGTCACCTGCGCCAGCACGGAATTGATGAATTTCACCATGAACTTCCGGCCATAAAGGCGATAGCGGATCCAGAAGAGCTCATCGAGAATGCCGACGATCCTGTGCCTTTCGTAGGCAGCCGTGCCATGGTTGCTGACCTCGCCGATGCCGTCGACGATCTCGCCGACATGACCGGCAAGCGAGCGTGAGCGTGCCTGGCGCTGGCGCCCGAGCCTGAGCTGCTCGCGCCGCAGCCGCGGGATGATCAGGCCCTGGACCAGCACCATGGCCGCAGCGAGAAGGCCAAGCAGGGGACTTTGCAGCAGGATGAAGCCGAGGGCGGTGAGAGCCTGGCTGCCAAGAAAAGCGGGTTGGATATAGGCGTCGCCGACGAAGCCGCCGATCGGCTCGACCTCGTCACGGATGATGGTAGCGACCTCTGCCGAGCGAATCGTGCGGATGGCTTCGGGCCTGAAGCGCAGCAACAGGTCGAAGAGATCGAGGCGCAGGCGACGCAACAATTCCTCGCCGAGCTTGCCCTTCTGCATGTTGATGACATAGCGAAAAGCACCGTTGACCAGCACCAGCAGCATGAAGACGGAGCTGAGCACCATCAGATAGGCGATGCGGGAGAAGGTGACGCCTGCATAACTCAGCGTGCCGCCGCCCAGAAAGGCCGGCAGGGTCAGGCTGAGGGCGAAAAGCGGCGCCTCGGTAACTTCGTGCGGGAAAGCGCGACCCTGGATGGCATCGTTGACGATGCTGCGGGGCAGGTCGAGCGACAGAAAGTAGAACGGCAAGGAGAGCAGGACCGCGACCAGGATAATGATCTGCTGCCGCCGGCTGTTGCGCCAAATATAGACAAACAATGGGGGGAGCGTCTTGCCATCCGCCGCCGGCTCGATGGACCCCCGGCCGGGCGCCTCGGCCTGGATGCTCGGCATGGGCTCTTGCTTCACCGCTCCCTCGTACCAATAGCGCACACGACTTGAGTGAGGTGGTCTTCGGTCGGTGCCTGAAGTCAAAATACCGGGAAATACGGATAATTGTAATCGAAATACTTATCGATTGAAGTTGGTGTGACGGACGGGGCGCGGCGAAACATTCATATCTACTCTTTGCCAAGGAAGAAGGAGGTTACGAGTGGCCGGCTCAAAAGACGCTTGCTGTGCCCCTATGCGCCGCCTAGAATAAAAACGTGAGCAAAATCCTGCGTTTGGAGCAGGAAGATGTATTTCCTTCCACCTGGCGTCGCTCGATCCATCAGAACATGGAATTGGATCTGGTCTGGCGCCGGCCGGCTATCGCGGCCATGGGCGGGGCGGTGGGCCCGCATTATCTCTGGCGGATCGTCCTATGGTGTGCGTCGGGTGCGGTCTTGAGCTGACATCGGTCTTCGCGTTCTGCCCGCGATGCGGATGTGCGCAACCGGCGCCTTGCGCAAAATGCGGCTTCCTCTGTGAGGCCGGATTTGCCTTTTGTCCTCGTTGCGGCACGGCGCGGACGCTCGGCGCAGCTGGCCCGGCCGCCGAACCCGTCGCCCCTGCGCCATTGTTGCCGGCCAAGACGCGCGCCGATCCAGAGGTCGACAGGCGACAGGTGACAGTGCTCTTTGCGGATGTCTCGAGCTTCACCCAGCTCGCCGAGCGGCTCGATCCCGAGGAGGTGCGGGCGTTCCAGAACGCCCTGTTCGAAACCCTGGCGGGCGTGGTGACGCGTTATCAAGGCTTCGTGGAAAAATTCGTCGGCGATGCTGTCCTGGCCGTGTTCGGTGCACCCATTGCCCATGAAGACGATCCGGAGCGGGCCCTCTGCGCTGCGCTGGACATGACGAAGGAGAGCGTCCGGCTCAATGAACGCTGGGCGGGGCGGCTGGGACAGCAGGTGAGCCTCCATATCGGCGTCCATACCGGCCTTGTGGTTGCGGGTCACCTTGGCCAGGCCGCCGGCGCCGCCTATGCGGTGACCGGCGACACCGTCAACACGACGGCACGCCTGCTGGCGGCGGCCTCAGGCACTATCCTGGTTTCCGCGGCCACACATGCCCTGGCCCAGCACCGTTTTAGTTTCGAGCCGGCGCATGCCCTGGCTCTGCGCGGTAAGGCGGAGCCGGTGGCGGCCTATCGGCTAATCGGCCTGTCGACCACGCCCGCTTCGGCGCGCGGGCTGGCTGCCCATGGGTTGGAAAGCCCGATGATCGGCCGTGACGACGAATTGGCGGGGCTGATCGCCGCCTTCGATCGAGCGCAGGCGGGATCTGCCCAGATCGTCAACCTCGTGGGGGAAGCTGGTTCGGGCAAATCGCGGCTGGTCGCCGAATTCCTGGCGGTGCTCGAAGCGCAGGGCAGGCTGGCCGGCGGTGCCGTGCGCCGCACCGCGTGCTCCTCCCTTGGCGAACCGGCCTATGGCGTCTTCGGCGCCCTGTTCCGCGAGGCCTATCGGGTGAACCGCGACGATACGCTCGAAACGGCGAGCCGAAAGCTTGCGGCTGGACTTGTCGGGCTGGGTGCCGAGCTCGAAATGGCCGAGGCCGTCATCCCGGTCCTGAGCTACATGCTCGGCATGGAGGGGGCGAGCGCCGACGAACTCGCGCCCGAACAGGTGAAACGCCAGATCGCCCTGGCCGCGCGCATGCTGATCGGGCGCCGCCTGGACCAGGGACATTTGCTGGTCGTCGTCGAAGACCTGCACTGGGCCGACATGGCCTCGGTGGAGCTGTTGTGCGACATCGCCGACCACCTAGCGGATCGGCGCCTGATGATCGTGCTGTCCCACCGCCCCGGCCGGCCCCCGCTATGCTTTGCCCACGCCGTGCAATCGAGCCTTCCCCTGGCTCCCCTTTCGGCGGATCAGACGCGGGCCTTCGTCGGCGCCCTTTTTGGGGAGGCCGACGCGGATACTCTCGATGAAATCCGGGCCTTCGTCATCCGTCGGTCCGGTGGCAATCCTCTCTTCGTGGAAGAGATCGTCCGAAGCCTGGTGGCCAGGGGCGTGCTCCGGCGCGAGGGAGATCGCTGGATCCGCGCGGCCCCGCTCGAAGCCGACAATGTCCCGCCGACCCTGCAGGGCTTGCTGCTGTCGCGCGTCGATGAACTGCCGGCGGACCAGCGGCGTGTGCTGCATGAGGTAGCCGTACTCGGCATGGCGTTCGAGGATGCCCATCTTGCGGCTATCGCCACCGAACCGGCTCGAGTGGAAGCCGCTCTCCGCGACCTGACCGAGGCAAATTTCATCGTCCGGGTCAGCGAGGGCGCGGGCAGCTATCGCTTCACCCATGCTCTCATCCATGAAGCCGTCTACCAGAACCTGCTGCTTGCCCGCCGGACCGAACTGCACGACCGGGCCGGCCGCGCACTCGAACGGGCCGTGGGTGGCCGTCCCGAGAGGCTGAGCGATCTGGAGGCGTTGGGCCATCATTGGAGCCTGAGCTTCGACAAGGCCAAGGGCGCGCGCTATCTCATGGCGGCTGGCGACCGGGCCCGCGCCGTCTACGCCAATGACGATGCCATCCGCCATTATGAGCGGGCCTTTGGTATTCTGTCCGACTGCGCCGGCTGCGAAGGTGACAGCTTGGCGACACGGGAAAGGTTGGCGGACCTGCTGGCGCTGACCGAGCGGCGAACAGAGGCGGCTATTCACTATGAGGCCGTGCGTCAGGCCTTCGAGGCCGCGGCGGATTCGGCCGCGGCGGCGCGCCTCCAGCGCAAGATCGGTGGTCTGCATTGGGAAGCGGGCGATCGCCAGGCAGCCAGGGGCTGCTTCATGCAAGGCCTCGCCTTGATCGGGGGCGAGGGATATTCGCCCGAGCGTGCGCAATTGCTCCAGGAGGTCGGGCGGTTGGCCTTTCGCACCGGCGACAATGACGGTGCGATCGCCTGGGCGGAACGAGCCCTTGCCGAGACGGATCGTGAGGGTGCCGATGCGGAGCAGGAACGTCTGCGGGAATTGGCTGCGATACGGGCTCAGGCCTACAACACCATCGGCGTGGCGCTAGCGCGCATCGGCCGGCCGGCGGATGCGATCGAGCAGATCGAGCAGAGCGTGCGGCTCGCCGAGGACCATCGCCTGCTGCAGGCTGCCTGCCGTGGCTATACCAATCTCGGCGTGCTCTACAGCTCCCTCGATCCGCAGCGCAGCATCGCAACCTGCCTGCGTGGCTTGGAGATGGCCAAGAAGGTAGGAGACCTTGGTTTCCAGTCCCGGATCTACGCCAATCTCGCGGTCGCCTATTGTGCGCTGACCGATCGCTGCGAGGCGGAGGGCGTCGAAGCGGCGCAGATGGCGGTCGATCTCGATCGGCGGCTCGGCCTGCTCGATCACCTGGCCGCGCCGCTCATCATCCTTGGCCAGATCTATCAATGTCGCGGCGAACACCGGCTCGCCTTCGCCTCCTATGAGGAAGCCTTGCGCCTGGCCGAACGCATGGGCGAGCCGCAATTCCTGTTTCCCTGCTATGATGGCTTGGGCACGCTCCATCTGGACGCTGGGAACCAGGAGCAAGCGGCGCTATACTTGGCCAAGTCGCAGGAGGTTTGTCAGCGTGCCGGCCTGGAGCCAGACGCCCTGATGGTCTTGCCGTTTTTTTGTTAACTCCATTCCTTGTCGTCGCATCGTTTCCGCCGAAACCATCACGGACGGCACACCCTAAATTTTCGACACGATGTTTTTGGCCACGATGAAAGGGGTTTTGCATGAACATGCAGCCGACACTGGTGCCGATTGCCTTGGGTGAACGCGCGCCGGATTTCTCGTTGCCCGCTCTCGACGGGTCGGGCAGCGTATCGCTCGCCGATTTTCGCGGCAGGAATTCGTTGTTTCTTGCCCTGTTCGTCGGATTGTGGTGCCCGTTCTGCCGCAGGGCGATCGCGCAGATGGCCGCAACGGCTCCCCAATTGCAGGCGTTGGGGATCGAGACGCTCGGCGTCGTCGCGACCGAACTCGAAAATGCCCGGCTCTATTTCAAGTTCAGGCCGAGCCGGCTGCGCATCGCAACCGATCCGACGTTGTCGACGCACCGGGCCTATGGTGTCCCCAAGCCGCTGCCGACACCGGAGCTGATGGCCGCCCTGGCGGAGACCCGTGTCAATCCCACCGGTGAGCTGGCGGAACCTTTGCCGGTTCGGCAAGCCGCAGAGGCGCTGGCCCAGCTCGACGGTTACATCGAGAACCAGACCGATCATGCCGATCTGGAGCGGCAATGGCCTCAGCTCAAGGGGCAATTTCTCATCGATCGCGAGGGGCTGGTGCGCTGGACCCACATCGAATGCAGCGAGGGCCTGGCGGGAATCGGGAAGTTTCCTTCCGCCCAGGAAATCGTTGCCGCGGCCGAGACGGCGCTCGGACGGGAGAAAGGCGGGTCCTACTGAGGGCCCTGCCTTCCAGCCGAACGGGCAGGGGGACGCCACGCGAGGTGAGACGGCCTGCCACTCGCGGATGGCCGCCCTCACCGACTTGAGGCGCGTTGCCTTGCAGCCGTGCCCTCAGGCGCCGCCGCCGAGCCGGCTGAGGCCGCTCTTAGCCGCTGCGTTGCTCGAATCGATCGCCAGCGCGCGCTGGAAGCTCTCGCGTGCCTTCTGGGTGTCGTTCAAGCCGGCCTGGGCATAGCCGCGGCCCGCCCAGGAGGCGGCGTTGCGGTTGTTGATCTGCAGGGCCTGATCGAAGTCGGACAGTGCTTCCTTGTATTTCTGCAACTGCAGATAGGAGCTGCCGCGTGAATAATAGGGGGCCTCGGCGCGCGGATCGTTGGAGATCGCCGAGGTGAAATCGTCGATCGCGACTTCATGATTGGCGCTGGCCTGGCGGATCAAGCCGCGATTGTAATAGGCCTCGGCCGTCTCCGGCTTGATCTTGATGGCCTTGTCATAGTCGGCCATGGCCTGTTGGGTCTGGCCCTGCAGGCGATAGATGTTGCCGCGGCCGACATAGGCTGGCGCATAATTGGGATCGTGGGTGATCACCTGATTGTAGTCGGCGAGGGCCTGGGCCGTCTGGCCGGTCTTGCGGTAGACCAAAGCGCGGTTGGCCAGGGACTGGACGAAGTTCGGATCGATCTGCAGCGCGCGGTTGAAGTCGGAGATCGCCGGTCCGTACTGGTTGGAACGCGCATAGGCCGAGCCGCGCATGTTCCAGGCTTCGGGATCGTTGGGATTCTTTTCGATCACCGAGGAAAGTGAACCGATATCGGCCGACGAGACCTGGCGGCTGCTGGCATCGCCATCATCGCCACCGCTGCCGGTGGAGGCACAGCCGACCAGGCCGAGGCCCGCAACGCCCAGCAGCAGGAGGGCGGCGATACGGGAGATGGAGGTTCTGGCTGGGGACTCTGCCGTGGTTGTCGTGGAAAATGTCATCTTGTCGGTCCGGATCCATCGAGACGAGTTACGGGAGCTGCGAGTCCTCGACCGGCAATCTGCCGCATTAACCTTGCTGGAAAGTAAAGCCTTTCCATGCATTTCGACGCATCTCACCTGGCCGGCGCACCCCCGGCGACCTCATACGCTACAAACGTGAACGCCCGGGCCAAATGGCTCGGGCGTTCGTTCAACCTATCTTCCGATCAAAAATAAGACTTACTTCTTCACAACGCGCGGCGTTGCGGGAATCAGGCCTTCGCGCTGCAGCTTCTTGCGAGCCAGCTTGCGGGCGCGGCGAACGGCCTCGGCAGCCTCGCGGGCGCGCTTCTCGGACGGCTTCTCGTAATGGCCGCGCAGCTTCATTTCACGGAAGATGCCTTCACGCTGCATCTTCTTCTTGAGCGCCTTCAGCGCCTGATCAACATTGTTATCGCGAACGAGAACCTGCACGCGTGCTGTCCTATTATCCTGGTGTGAATCGCTGCGGCGGCTTGGCAAAAGGAAACCCGGTGCCAAAGCACCGCCGAATTTGGAAGCGGGGTCATATCAGAAGGTATCGCCGCTGTCCATACGGATTAGCGCGATCTCGGCGTTATCCGTGTGACATGGCCCATTTTCCGTCCCGCACGTGCCTCGCGCTTGCCATAGAGGTGCACCGAGGCGTTCGGTTCAGCGGCCAGAGCACGCCAGGCATGCACGCTGTCGCCGATCAGATTGGTCATCACGGCATCTGAGTGGCGTTCGGTGGAACCCAGCGGCCAGCCGCAGACGGCGCGCACGTGATTCTCGAATTGGCTGACCAGACAGGCATTCTGCGTCCAGTGCCCGGAATTGTGCACGCGAGGGGCGATTTCGTTGACCAGGACCTGACGGTCCGAGGTCACGAACATTTCGACGGCGAGCACGCCGACATAGTCGAGCGCAGCGATGATCCGGGCGGCGATTTCGCGGGCCTCGACCTCGACCAGGGCCGAAAAATGGGAAGGTACGATCGACTGATCGAGAATGTGGTCGTGATGAAGGTTCTCGGTGAGGTCGTAGGTCCGCACGGCGCCGTCGTCGGCCCGGACTGCGATGACCGAGACTTCTGTCTCGAAAGGGACGAAGGCCTCCAGAATCGCGGGCTGGCCACCCATGCGGGCCAGTGCCTCCGAGAGGTCGTTGCCCGGCCGGATGATGGTCTGCCCCTTGCCGTCATAGCCGAAGCGCCGGGTCTTGAGCACGCTGGGGCGGCCCAGGGCGGCAACGGCGGAGGCGAGGTCGGCATGGCTGTCGACGGCCCGGAATTCGGCGGTGCCGATGCCGAGCGAGCGCACGAAGTTCTTTTCCGTCAGGCGGTCCGCGGTGGTTTCCAGGGCGCGCACGGCCGGCAGGACGGGGCGCGCCGCGGAAAGGATCGCCGCCGTGGCGGCCGGGATGTTCTCGAACTCATAGGTGATGGCATCGACACTTTCGGCAAAGGCTGCAAGCGCCGCCTCGTCCTCATAGGCGGCACAGGTGAAGCGCTCGGCGACCTGGAAGGCCGGGCTGGTATCGTCGGGGCAATAGATGTGACAGCGTATGCCGAGCTGTCCGGCCGCCAGGGCCAGCATGCGGCCGAGCTGGCCGCCGCCGAGAATGCCGAGCGTTCCTCCCGGTCCGACGCGCGGTGTTTGGATACCCTGGCTCATGCCTTCACCGTGTCGTCGGAAACGGGATGATGGGCAACCGCTTCGGTCTGGGCGGCGCGCCAGCGCTCGAGCCGCGTCGCCAGGGCCTCGTCGTGGAGGGCGAGCACGGCGGCGGCGAGCAAAGCGGCGTTGACGGCGCCCGCACGTCCGATCGCCAAGGTGCCCACCGGTATGCCGGCCGGCATCTGCACGATGGAATGCAGGCTGTCCACGCCTGAAAGCGCCTTGGATTCAACCGGAACGCCGAAGACGGGGAGCGGGGTGAGGGCCGCAGCCATGCCGGGCAGATGGGCCGCGCCGCCAGCGCCAGCGATCACCAGCTTGAAGCCCTTCGCCTTTGCCGATTTGGCGAAGTCGTAGAGGCGGTCGGGCGTGCGGTGTGCCGAGACGATGCGGGCTTCATAACCGATGCCGAGCGTATCCAGGGTCTGCGCAGCGTGGCGCATCGTGGCCCAATCGGACTGACTTCCCATGATGATGGCGACAGGCACGGCCTGCCCCGCCGCGGTGCTGGATGGCATCGGGACTCCCTTCGGCAAAAGGGGTGTCTAGAGCAAGATGCCGGTTTTGGGAAGGTAGCGCGTTATTCTCCGCCCGACTTGGAAGTCAGCGATGGGGGCGAGCCTTGAAGCAAGGTCTATCTTGCGGGAAGGGAGCACATGAAACGAAGCATTGTGGCACGTTGCGTAGACTGCAGTCGTCGGCTGCTCAAACCTGGGCCAGCAATATCGCGGCCAGAGCCTCGGGCTTCAGTCGCGCGACATTGTGCCCGCAATCGAAGGCATGGGTCGCCCACTCCGGCTCGCTGCTCAGGCGCTGATAAAGGTCAAGGAACGGGCTTCCTTCCCATCCAAATGCGCCGATGAAGGTCTTGCGCGGCACTTCACGCCAACGCCCGCCGAGATTGATCGACTGGAGAAACGTTCCGATTGGATGTGGCCGGCATCGAGGATCCAGATGGGAGGGAGGCGTGCAGGTCAATCCGTCAGCCGTCGCGCCAGCGATGAAGACATCTCGAAAACGAGGAGTCGTCAGCGACCAGACGGAGTCGCCGGACTCAGGCACATAGGCGTCTACATAGACCAGCGCCCGGATTTGCGATGACGCTGCATCGGCTGCGCCGCTTACGACCATTCCGCCGTAGGATTGTCCAACCAGGACCACATCGTCGCCATGCGATTTCACGGCACGAACGGCCTCACCTATGTGAGTTTCGAGATTGGCCGCTGGGGCCGGAGCGTCGCCGAGCCCCGAAAGGGTGATCGGCAGGGCCTTGTGCCCATGCGTGGTCAGTAGATCGGCCACCTTTTGGTAGACCCAGCCGCCCTGCCAGCCACCGGGTATCAGGATAAAGGTGGCCATCTCATGCACCCCCGACTTTGACGCCTGCGGAGCTTCGCCACCTCTTTGGCCGAAATCAAGACCGCTGTGTCGGCAGCCGGGGCCGAATTGAGGCCATGGGCCTATGCTGACTGTCCGGAAGGGGCGAAAATAGTCGCCCCTTCGTCGCTTCAATGCCGATTAAAGCAAAGCTCTTGCGCCGATTTCTGCAGCGCCTGGCATGGACCTCGTACTTTCCAGCAGAGGCTTCCGAGGGACGTGGTGCACACCCCCAGATCGCAAGAGCAGGCGTTCCAGTATATCCAGCGCTATACGAACGGATGGTACTGATAAAGCCAGGTCTCGCTCAGCACCTTGTCGCCGAGCTTGAGATAGCAGCGCAGTTCCACCGGCTCCGGTCCCGTGGCGTGCAGGTCGAACTGGGCGCGCCAATGGCCGTTGATGCCGTCCGGCACTGCTTCGGTGAAGATGTAGGAGAGCTCGCCGCGCGAGGCGGTGATGATCGGCTCGGGCTTGACGCCGTAGGGCAGGTCCTTGAGCGGGTCGCCGAGGAACTCGATCACGAATTTGCGCAAGCCGACCGGGCGCTGCGTGCCGGGATGGCCGCCATTGCCCAGCCGCGTCGCCACCACGCGGGCGAGATTGGTGGGGAAGGGCTCGTCCGCCGACCAGTGCAGACGGTATTTCAGCGTGAATTGCTGGCCGGCCTTGACCGGATCCTTCGGCACCCACATCGCCACGACATTGTCGTGGATCTCGTCATTGGTGGGGATTTCGATGAGCTGGACGGTGCCTTCGCCGAACGGCGCCAGGGGCTCTACCCACAGCGAGGGACGCAGATCATATTTGACGCCGTCGAGATAGTGATCGAACAGGCGGTCGCGCTGCAGCAGGCCGAAGCCGCGCGGGTTGGTATCGGTGAAGGCCGAGGTGGTGGTGGCCGGCACATTGTTGAGCGGGCGCCAGATATGCTCGCCGCCGCCCGTCCACATGGCCAGGCCGTCGGAATCATGCACTTCCGGGCGCCAGTCGACTGCGGTCTGCTTGGCCGTCTCGGAGAACCAATACATCGAGGTCAGCGGGGTCAGGCCGAAACGGCTGATATCGTTGCGCGTGAAGACCTGCGCCTCGATATCCATCAGCACGGCCTTGGCGCGCGTCATCAGGAAGGAGAAGGCGCCGGCGACGGACGGACCGTCCAAGAGGGCATAGACCTTGATCTGGTCGGCTGAGCCTGGAACGGCTTCCAGCCAGAACTCCTTGAAATCGGGGAATTCTTCCTGATGGGGCGGGTTAGGATCGGCTGCGTTGACGGCAAGGCCGCGGGCCGACAGGCCATATTGATAGAGCTCACCGATGGCGCGGAAATAGGAGGCGCCGAGGAAGGCGACCCAGTCGTTCTTCTTCCAGTCGACCGGCCCGTTGCGGGGCTCCTGGAAGCGGAAACCGGCAAAGCCGACGCCGTCGGGCATGGCCTGCGCCGGGCTGTCCGTCGGCATGTCGAAGGAAGCCTTGCGGTAGATGATCTCGCTGGCGTTCTTGCCTTCGACCACGTTGATGGTGACCTTCTTCTGGAAGAAGGTGCCGAGATGGAAGAAGGTGACCGGGAAGGGCGCTGGGCCATCGGCCCACAGAGCGTCCTCGGTCTTGAACTTGATCTTGCCGAGTTCCTCATAAGTCAGCTTGGAGGTGATGTCGGGCGCTGGTTTCTCGGTCGGAACATAGGCCTCCGTCGCCAGCTTCTTGGCACGCTCGACCAGACCCTCGAAGGAAAAAGGCGCCGGCGGACCGAAAGTCAGCGCGCCCTCGTCGGCGAATGCTGCGGTCGGAAGGCCCAGTGCCATCAGAGTCGAGAGACTTACGGCTCCCTGGAGGAAAAGCCGTCGGTCGAAAGCGTCGTTCATCAACAAGTTCCTAACTTCTACTGCGCCCGCAAGCTAAACAGGGATTATCGCCTGTCAATGCCGTGGCGCTTCAAACCGCGTCGATTTCGTGACAATAGATTAATTTGAGCGAGAATTTTGCGCAAAAAAGCTCAAAAGAACCCAATAATCTTCCAAAATCTGAGAAATGCCCAATTCATCCCAGGCCTATGCTCCCGCCGCCTTCTATAGACGCGACGTTCTCACCGTTGCCAGAGATCTGATCGGCATGACCCTCTTGGTCGATGGCGTCGGCGGCGTCATCGTCGAGACCGAGGCCTATGACCGTGACGATCCGGCCTCTCACACCTATCGCGGGCCGACGCAGCGCAACGCCGTGATGTTCGGCCCGCCAGGCCATATCTACATCTATCTGTCCTACGGCATGCATTGGTGCGCCAATATCGTATCCGGAGAGCCCGGCCGCGCCAGTGCGGTGCTGCTGCGAGCCCTGGAACCGACTGCGGGACTCGATCGCATGGCGCAGAGGCGGGGGCTCGCCAATCCGGCCCTGTTCTGCTCTGGACCCGGGCGGCTTTGCCAGGCCTTGGGGCTGACCGGCGGTCAGAACGGGCTGGCGATGACCCAGCTCCCCTTCGAACTCCTGCGGCGAGCCCATGAGCCACCCATCGCCGCCGGCCCCCGCATCGGTATCAGCAAGGCAATCGAACGGCCTTGGCGCTTCGGCTGGAGTGGCTCGAAATTCCTCAGCAAGAAGTTCTGATATCCCAAGCACAAACGAAAACGGGCCCCGAAGGGGCCCGCCAAGGACGTGTTGCGATCGCCTGTCCGGCTCGGCTCGAGGCCCTATTTGCCGCCGAAAGTGTCGCAGATCTTGGAATTGGCCGTGCCCGTGCAGTGCTCGGTGGGTGAACCCGCGGCAGGCACGATGCGGATGATACGATCCTCGCCGACCAGCGCGGTCTCGCCCGGCTTCACCAGCTTGCAATAGCGGATGGGGCGCCGTGGCGGGCAGATGAAGGTCTTGCCCTCATAGAGGGTGATGGCGCTGGTGGGGCTGCGGGAATCGACCTGGAATTTGGTGCCGCGCACGCCAATCGAGGCCTGGGGAGCGTGAATCTTGTAGGCGCTCTTGGCCGAATCGCCAGTGGCGAAGCGGAAGGCTCCCTTGGCGAATTGCAGCACGACGGACTTAGCCTTGCCATTGCCGGCATAGACGAAGCTGTCGAGCGTGACCGACGACTTGGAGCCGAGCATCAGATGGGTATTGTCGAGAAAACGCAGTTCGATCACGCCGCTCGGGCCTGTGACGATCTTCTCGCCCTGATGCACGCTGGACCCGATTTCCAGGCGTCCGGACATCGAACCATGGACGGCTGGCGTCAAGCCGACGACGTCGCCGATGACTTCAGGTCCCTGCTTCGTCGGAGCGGTCTGGGCGGCGGCCGTCTGTGTAGAGAAGGCAGCAAGCAGGATGAACAGCACCGGTGCCAGGCGCGGGAAACGTAGTGTCATGACAAATATCGAACCGTTACTCGAAGGTGGGATCAACGCGGTATCTAGCCGGTGTCATCATAGCGCTGCGGCAGCCGAAAAGTGAAGGCTTATTAAGCATGTTCAGAGCTCATCCATTGGAAACCAAGCGGCCTGTTGCGTTTTTGCATCGCAGTCTAGCGCAGTGTATCGCGTTGCGACGAGGTGGCAGCGGGTGTTCTGATAGCAGTAGCTACGGAAGCATCTGGATTAGAATTGTCAGGATTAGCCAATTTAGGGATAGGGTTTTCTGGGATTCCATTGGGTAAATTATTCTTTATTGGTATTTCTTACGCAGAGGTATTTGAGGTGCCATGCCCCTTGCGTGGCTTGATCCCGCTTCAACCGCATGCCAGTTGCTGATCGAAATCAGGCAGGCCTCCGAGGTACTGTGTTCGCCTGGAAATTATTGCAGACCGGAATAGGGGGGCGTCGGACATCCCTAGAGCAAAGCGCGTTTAGACAGAAACGCTTGTTTGCTCCCACTCTTTGGTTCCAAGCCAATCCAACGGATTGGCTAGAGCACCTTTGCGATTCTTGGCGTGACCGCCAAATGGCAAAACGCTTTGGGGCAGCGGCGTCGCTCGTATGCGGTCAGCGGCTTTTCGGCACGTCGATCCCAACTTTTGCCGAAATTGCAACGCATAGCTGCTCAGCCTTTGTTGCACTGCAACATTGCGAGAATCCTGCTATGGTGCCGTCAAGTGAAAGAGAAGGCATAGATCCGTGAGCGAGACCTGGAACACGAAATTCGGCAGCCGGCGCGTCAAGCAGGCCCTTCCGACCATCGAGGAAGCCCTGGTCGCTGCCGAATGCCTCAATGATGACTTCGACCAGCAGGTCGAGATCGCCGCATCGCTGCTCGGTATCGCCGTTGAAGACGTGCGTGCCATTGCCAAGCGGTCGGTGAAGCCGACCGAGCGTCGTCTCAGCCTGCCGATCGCTAAGTCGCCCCGCGCGGCGGTCGCGCCGCGGGCCGTGGTGGTTGAATATCGTACGCCCAAGCGTCTGGTCGGCATGCGCTGACGCGCCGACCCAGACCTCATTTCCAATGAAAATCTGACGGGCGCCGCGGGAAACCGTGGCGCTTTTCGTTTGGCGCATAGGACGATCAGCGGCGAGGCGCGTGTTCGACGCCGCATGGCGGTGCAAATCAGCCGATGTTCTGGAAATGCTTGCTTAAGCGCTTGAAAAGCTTGGCGCTCCCAACCGGACTCGAACCGGTGTTTTCGCCGTGAGAGGGCGACGTCCTAGGCCACTAGACGATGGGAGCAGCGGCAAGGAGTGCGCCTATAGCGGCAAATCAGGCCGTCGGCAAGCGGCAATCTGCACGATTGGCGCATTTGTGGTTTGAATTCTTGGCATTGCTGACATTCCCGCTTAAAGCATCCTGCGATTTGATTGAATCGGCAGGAATCGCAAAGGCGCGTCGAAACAAAGAGTTAGGGAAAAATGACGTTTCCACTTGAACGCGTTTTGCTCTAGTAGGCGCCCATGAACAGCATCGCCAACAACTCCGAAGAGACGCTTTTCGAGGTCGCCGAAGCCGGTGAGCGCATCGACCGCTTCCTGGCTCGCCAATGCCAGGGCGCCGATAACAGGCCCGATCTGCAGCCTCTGTCACGCACGCGCATCAAGGCCCTGATCGAAGCCGGCCATGCCACGATTGATGGCCGTGCGGTGCTCGATGCCGGCCAGATCCTCAAGCCGGGGCAACGAATTGCGCTGCGGGTCCCCGAGCCGGAGCCTGCTGAGCCGCAGGGCGAGGATATTCCACTTGCCATCGTCTATGAGGATGACGACCTCCTGGTCATCGACAAGCCGGTCGGCCTGGTCGTGCATCCCGCGGCGGGGCATGAGAGCGGCACGCTGGTGAATGCGCTCATCGCCCATTGCGGTGATTCGCTGTCGGGTGTTGGCGGCGTGAAACGGCCCGGCATCGTGCATCGCCTCGACAAGGACACGTCCGGCCTGCTCGTGGTCGCCAAGAACGACAGGGCGCATCAGGGATTGGCGGCTCAGTTCGCCGATCATGGCCGTACCGGACCGCTGGAACGGGCCTATCTCGCCTTCGTCTGGGGGGCGGCGCGCGCGCATGGCACGATCGAGACCGGCATCGACCGATCCACCCGCAATCGCGAGAAGATGGCCGTGGTGGCGCTTGGGCGCGGCCGGGAGGCGATCACCCATTATTCTCTGGTCGAGGCCCTGGGCAGCCACGGCAGCCAGCCGCTGGTCAGCCTGGTGGAATGCCGGCTGGAGACCGGCAGGACCCATCAGATCCGTGTCCACATGGCCCATCTCGGCCATCCGCTGCTGGGCGATGCCGTCTATGGCAGCGGCTTCAAGACCAAGGCGGCCCTCCTGCCGGAGGCGCCGCGCGCAGTGCTTGCCTCTCTCGGGCGACAGGCACTGCATGCCCGGCTGCTCGGTTTCGAGCACCCGGTTAGCGGCAAGCATCTGGTGTTCGAAAGCCCGTTGCCGGCGGACCTCGCCGCTTTGGCCAAGGCCTTGCGCACCGGTTGAAGCCGAAGCTAGCGCTTGCGGCCGAGCCAGAAGCCACCTGCCAGAGCTGCGAGCGCCAGGGCGCCGCTGACCGTCTTCTTGTCCGGCAGGCTCTCCTCGACGACGCCCGCCGCTGTCACCAAGGTCGCGGCGAGGAGCCGGCGGCGCTTGGCTTTCCTTTCGGCGGCCTGCGCCCCAACCAGAGCCAACACCGCCAGCACTGCAAATCCACAGCCGAGCGCTGCATCGGCCCAATAGGGGCCATAGGTTTCAGCCAGGAAACGGTGCAGGCTGATCAGCCCGATGATCGCCATCGCGACAACGCAGCAGCCTGCGAGCAAGCGCCAAAGGAGGACGGTGCCGTACTGACGCAGGACGGCGCTCAGTTCCTCCTTGGCGAGGGCACCTAAAGCAAGGAGACGAGTCACGAGCGCCCCTTGCTCCACAGGCCGAGGATCAGGCCGATGCCGGCAGCGAGCGCCACCGATTGCAGCGGCTTGCGGGTGATGTAGTCGAGCGTCGCCTTCTGCAGGTCGGATGCCTGCTCCCTGGCGGCATCGCCGATTTCGCTGGCTTTGGCGCCAGCCTCGTTCACCTTGTCGTCGAGCACCTGCCTGGCATGCCTGGCTTCCTTGGACAGGAATTTCGACCAGGAACTCTTCTCCGCGTCGACATAGGCGCTGAGCTGCTCGGTCAGGCGGGCAACTTCAGCCCTCAGAGCGTCGAGATCCTTGCTGAGGCTCTCGGAAAGATCGGCCTTGGCCTGAGCCGTGCGCTTATCGCCGTCCATACTGATGTCTCCTGTCTGGTCAACAGTGAAGGGCCGCGGCCGATTTCCAGCATCGCGGGCTGCGATGGCGGAGGGCACTCTAGAAGAGTTAGGCCGACGGGTGGTTGGTGCAAGGTAAACAAAGCGTTACGGTAAACGCGGTACGACGGGCGGCGGTTCCCTCAGCCTGGAAATCGATTAACATCCCTTAATTTGACAATGTTACCGAGCTGTCACATTAATGCATGGCCGCCTGGGAAAAATTGCAACGTGAAAACGCCGCAATCGGGCGCATGATGAGTTGGGTGATCGGGATTGGTCCGTGCCTCAGCCGCCTGGGTGACGAATGTCCCATGGCCGGTGAGACGTCCTCGGTGAAAGCAAGTCAATAGATTTGCCGAGGGTGGCACATGCGGGGCCGCGAGATGCCGTGACCGGGAAGATCCACAAGGGTCTTCACAAGGGCCGGTATCGTCCCCATATCACGTAGGCGCCGTCTGCTTCGTAAGGAGGGATGGCGATTTGAACCGCCCTCGATGGGGGTTCAGAGGAGAGGAACATATGGCTTCTGCCGCGCTTCCCGTCTTGGCCGCCGAGAGTGGCCTGTCGCGTTATCTCGATGAAATTCGCCGCTTCCCGATGCTCCAGCCGGAGCAGGAGTACATGCTTGCCAAGCGTTGGCGCGAGCATGGCGACCGTGAGGCTGCACATCAATTGGTGACCTCGCATCTGCGGCTCGTGGCCAAGATCGCCATGGGCTATCGTGGTTATGGCTTGCCGCTGGGCGAGGTGGTTTCGGAAGGCAATATCGGCCTGATGCAGGCCGTCAAGCGTTTCGAGCCTGAAAAGGGCTTTCGCCTCGCTACTTACGCCATGTGGTGGATCCGCGCCTCGATCCAGGAGTACATTCTGCGCTCCTGGTCGCTGGTTAAGATGGGTACCACCGCCAACCAGAAGAAGCTTTTCTTCAACCTGCGCAAGGCCAAGAGCCAGATTTCGGCGCTGGATGAAGGTGATCTGCGCCCCGAGCAGGTCAAGTCGATCGCCAAGTCGCTCGGCGTGCAGGAGCAGGAAGTGGTGGAGATGAACCGCCGTCTCGGCGGCGATGCTTCGCTGAATGCTCCCGTGCGTGAGGAAGGCGACGGCGAGTGGCAGGACTGGCTGGTGGACGATTCTGTCAGTCAGGAGACCCGCCTGGCCGAGACGGAGCAAAGCGAGAACCGCTCCACCGCCCTGCGCCAAGCCCTGAATGTGCTGAACGATCGCGAGCGGCGCATCTTCGAGGCACGCCGCCTTGCCGATGATCCCATCACGCTCGAAGAACTCTCCGACGAGTTCGGCGTCTCGCGCGAGCGTGTACGCCAGATCGAGGTCAGGGCCTTCGAAAAGATCCAGGCGGCAGTACGCTCCGGCGTGGCCCGTCTGGAAGCCGCGCATGCGCCGGCCTGATACTGCTCGCGATAGTCGAAAGGGGAGCCGCCTTCGGGCGGCTTTTTCCTTAAAGCGTTTTGCGATTTGGTGGAATCACCAAGAATCGCAAAAACGCTCCAGCCAACCCATTGGATTGGCTTGGAAGCAAAGAGCTAGAGCAAAACAGCGTTTCCGTCTAAACGCGCTTTGCTCTAGGGCGCGCAGCTGTCTCCATGCCTCGATGTAAAGCGCGTTCGGGACATCATCCGATCCGGCTTGACAGGATCGGTGTCGATCAACATGGTGGAGCCATGAGCACCGTGGTCAAAATCACCCTTCGTCTCTTCCCGATCGCGGAAGCGTAGCCCCGGGCTCGGCCGTTTGCGCCCCGAGCTGCGGGGCGCGCCGCTTCCCATCCGGGGCGGCATACCACCCGGCGCATTTTTCAATCCGTCAAATCGCAATGCTGTCGCCGGCAGGCTCGCGCCAAGCGCGGGGCTGGCGCATCCATTTTTCGTCGCCATGCTCAGCGGGTAGCCGCTTGGCAGGTGGGCGTGCCATGTCGCGCCTATTCTGAGGTATCCAATCATGAATCAACCCATCAAGAACCAGACCAAGCCCAATATCATCGTGAACGAGATCGATTTCGAGCGCCTGACGCAGCTCGCCACCTCCGCCCTCGATCGGTTCCCTGAAGTGGCCGAGGCGTTGCTTGGCGAGCTCGACCGGGCCGAGATCGTTCCGGCGGTGCAGGTCGGCGAATGTGTGGTGCAGATCGGCTCCGTCGTCACCTTCGAGACGGAGGGCGGCGCCTTGCGCGAGGTCAAACTGGTCTATCCGGGGGAGGCCGACATTGCCGAGGGCAAGGTCTCGATCCTCACGCCGATCGGCACGGCCTTGCTGGGCCTGTCGCCGGGGCAGTCGATCACCTGGAAGGCCCGCGACGGCCGCGAGCACGAATTGCGCGTCACGACCGTAAAGGCATCCTGAAAGGGGCGCCGCGATCTATTGCGCCGCGGCGGCGTCGGTGTTCCAGGCGGCCATGGCGTCGTTGAAAGCCTTCTCGCCAGTCGGCCCCTTCTCGAAGGTGAATACGGCGTTGCGGCCATTGGCGAAGGTGAACACCAGGTCGAACCATTGATTGGCCTGCAACATCTTGGCGTTGCGGCCCTTCTCGTCGGGTGGGTCGAGCAGACCCATCAGGAACACGCCCGTCGTGACCTTCATCAACGCCCCGTCGAGCTGCAAGCCAGGGACCTGCGGATCGGCCTTGACGTTCACGCTCTTGACGTCGCCGACGGCGCCGCTGGGATAGTCGGCCGGTACGCTCATCTGGATGTTCAAGAGGTAGTTTGCCGGCAGGGAACGGTCGGAATTGTGCCTGAGGGTGAGGAGCACCTTCATCTTGCGGTCGGGAACGGTGATTTCACCGACGACGACAGTGTCGAGCGGTCCGTTGGTACCGCTGGCCTGCGATTCCGTACGCCAGTTCACGGTGCCTTCGAAGAGGCGGCCCTTCATCGGGGCGCTCGGGTCTTCCTCCATCAGGCGCGCGCGTTGCCCCTCCGGCGCCTCCGACTGCGTCGAGGGCAGCAGCGGTGCGGGCGCTGTTGGAACCTGCGGCGCCGGTGCGGCAGGCTGCGGGGCGGCCGGCGTCGGTGCCGAAGGATTGCCGGTGGCGACTTCGGTCGGGGGGGCGGCCGGCGCGCCGCCGAGGCGGTCATTCAATTTGCCGGGCTCGGGTGCGGGCTTGGATGATGCTTGTGGTGCGGGCCCCGGCTGAGGTACCGGCGCCGGGCTGTCGTCGCTTCCGCGCAAATAGAGCGCAGTGGCGGCGCCTCCGCCGATGATGACGGCTGCCAGCGCGGCCATCACGGCATAACGCCGGAAATTGCCGTTGGAACTGCTGCGACGAGGCGCCTGAGGCCGCCGCTTCTCGGTCTTGCGCTCGGCGAAAGCCGGCAAGCCGTTCGGCCGGGACGAGGCAGGCGAGGGCGCCTCATCGTCCACGGCATCGTTGTCGGCAGGCTGGCCATCGGACTGGGACTGGGGAGCGGCCGGGCGCTCGGAGACGACCGGCTCGGGCGTGAACTCGGCTTCGTCGTAATGGTGCTCGACGCGCCGTATGGCCTCTTCGAGCAGGTTGCGTTCCCTCGCAATCTGCCCCTCCGTCAGCGCTGGATCAGCGGCATTGAGCTGGCGGAGAAGGGCGGAGCGGGCTTTCTCATAGAGCGCCTGGCGGGTTTCCTGCGTATTGGGGGAAAGACCCTGCACGGCTCGCTGGATGGGAGGAAAATAGTCCGTCGACACGCGTTCTGGCTCGATCTCTTCACAGAAGCATTTTCCAGAAAAGTTTATGGACTTTTCGGTTAGGAAAATGCGTCAAAACAAGACGTAAGAGCAAAATGCGATTCGGAGAAATCGCAGTTTGCTCCGGGCCCATGATCCGCTGCAGGCAGGCCCGGCTGCCAAGACGTGGTCGAAACCACGCCTGATCCTGCCCCTGGGAACAAGACCATCGCCGGATACGCCCGGCGCCGCGCGGATCGCAACCCGCACAGTGCCATCGCAGCAGATCACGCACTAATGCCCGAATCTGACGGGATTAGGTCTGCTCTTAGACTTGAAAGGGATTTTGCACAAGGATCGTGTCATCCCGGTCGGGGCTGGTGGAGAGCACGGCCACCGGCGCCCCGATCAGCTCTTCGATGCGGCGCACATATTTGATCGCCTGCGCCGGCAGGTCGGCCCAGGAGCGGGCCTTGGCCGTGGTTTCCTGCCAGCCCTCGATCTCCTCATAGATCGGTTTCACGCGCGCCTGGGCGGCCTGGCTGGCCGGCAGATAGTCGATTTCGCGACCATCGAGTTCATAGCGCACGCACACCTTGATGGTCTTGAAGCCATCGAGAATGTCGAGCTTGGTGAGGGCGATGCCGGTGATGCCGGAGGTGCGGATGGTCTGGCGCACCAAGGCGGCATCGAACCAGCCGCAGCGGCGGGCCCGGCCGGTGACCGTACCGAATTCGCGGCCGCGCTCGCCGATCAGGCGGCCGGTCTCGTCGGTGAGTTCGGTGGGGAAGGGGCCTTCGCCTACGCGCGTCGTATAGGCCTTGGTGATGCCCAGCACATAGTCGAGCGCGCCCGGCCCGAGGCCGGAGCCGACGGCGGCCTGCCCCGCGACCGTGTTGGAAGAGGTCACATAGGGGTAAGTGCCATGGTCGATGTCGAGCAGGGCACCCTGGGCGCCCTCGAACAGGATGCGGTTGCCGGCCTTGCGCGCCTTGTCGAGCAGGGCGCCGACGTCGTCCATGAAGGGCAGGACGAGCGGCGCCACGTCCGCCAGTTCCTGATAGAGGGCTTCCGGATCGATTTCGTTCTGGCCGGTGCCGCGGCGTAGGGCGTTGTGATGGTTGAGCAGGCGCGCGATCTTCGGGCGCAGGGAGCCGAGATCGGCCAGGTCCATCAGCCGGATGGCGCGGCGGCCGACCTTGTCTTCATAGGCGGGACCGATGCCGCGCCCGGTCGTGCCGATCTTGGTGCCATCGGTCGCCGATTCGCGCAGGCGATCGAGGTCCTGGTGCAGCGAGAGAATGAGCGGGGTGTTCTCGGCGATGCGTAATGTCGTGGGCGTCACCGAAACGCCCTGCTCAGTCAGCTTCTTCACCTCGGCGACGAAGGCGCGGGGGTCGAGCACCACGCCATTGCCGATCACCGAGAGCTTGCCGCGCACGATGCCCGAGGGCAGCAGGGACAGCTTGTAGACATTGTCGCCGATGACGAGGGTATGGCCGGCATTATGGCCGCCCTGGAAGCGTACGACGACGTCGGCCTGTTCCGACAGCCAGTCGACGATCTTACCCTTGCCTTCGTCGCCCCATTGCGACCCGACCACGACGACATTGGCCATGGTGATCTCCCTTCTCTCTCTGGCCCTCGGCCCCGAAATTCCGAGAGCAAAACGCGTTCAAGTGGAAACGTCGTTTTGCTCTAACTCTCTCGTTTCGATACGTTTTTCGATCGCTGGTGGTTCCACCAAATCGTAAAACACCTTCGCACGGAATTCCAAAACCCGGACACGCAAAAGCCCGGCTCATCCGATGGCCGGGCTTTTTCACTTCCTAACGGATCGAGCGGGCGTCGTAAACCCGTAAAAATCGCTGCAAACAGTGAATATTGAGGCTGTCATATATGACGGCCACTATTGACACAAAAGTGTCAACCGTCATTGATACCAGCGCCGCTGTAAAAACCTTTACGGAAAAATGGGCCGGCGCGGCACCATCTTAGGAGTTGGACAAATGAGCAGGAAAACGTGGCTGGGTATCGCATCGGTATCCGTGCTGGCCTTGGCGGCTTCGATGGGCAGCGCGTTGGCCCAGAGCCAGGAGCTGATCGACGCCGCCAAGAAGGAAGGCCAGCTCACCACGATCGCGCTGCCGCATGACTGGTGCGGCTACGGCGCCATCATCGAAGGCTTCAAGGCCAAGTATGGCCTCAAGGTCAACGAGCTCAATCCGGACGCCGGTTCGGGCGACGAAGTCGAGGCCATCAAGGCCAACAAGGGTAATACCGGCCCGCAGGCGCCCGATGTGATCGATGTCGGTCTTTCCTTCGGTCCGACCTCCAAGAAGGATGGCCTGATCCAGCCCTACAAGGTGGCGACCTGGGCTTCCATTCCCGACAATGCCAAGGACGCCGATGGCCATTGGTACGGCGACTATTACGGCGTGCTCGCCTTCGAGGTGAACAAGGACATCGTCAAGAATTCGCCCAAGGACTGGAGCGACCTGCTGAGCTCCGACTACGCGAATGCCGTGGCACTGGCTGGCGATCCCCGCACAGCCAACCAGGCGATCCAGGGTGTCTATGCCGCCGGCCTGTCCGCCGCCAAGGGCGATGCCAGCAAGGCTGCCGCCGAGGGGCTGAAATTCTTTGCCGAACTCAACAAGAAGGGCAATTTCGTGCCCACCATCGGCAAGGCCGCCTCGCTCGCCCAGGGCGCGACCCCGATCGTGCTGCGCTGGGACTACAACGCCCTTACCGATCGCGACACGCTCAAGGGCAATCCGGATGTCGACGTGGTGATTCCCGCCAGCGGTGTGGTCGCTGGCGTCTATGTCCAGGCCATCAGCGCCTACGCACCGCATCCCAATGCCGCCAAGCTGTGGATGGAGTATCTTTATTCCGACGAAGGCCAGATCGGTTATCTGAAGGGCTATTGCCATCCGATCCGCTTCAACGACCTCGTCGCCAACAAGAAGATCCCGGCGGACCTGCTTGCCAAGCTTCCGCCGGCGGAAGCCTATGCCAAGGCCGTGTTCCCGACACTTGATGAGCAGGGCGCTGCCAAGGCCGAGATCACCAAGGATTGGGACAGCGTGGTCGGCGCCGCCGTCAAGTAAGATCGTTTGTCATCTCCTGCGCGTCCTGTCCGGTTTCTCCGGGCAGGGCGCGTGCTATTGTGGTCGCCGCATGAATACCACCGCAAACACTGCCCCAGCTGCAGCTCCAGGCTCGGCCAGAGCCGGTGGAGGGCTGGCCGTGCTGGGCATGGCGCCCTTCGTGCTCTTCGCCTTGCTCTTCCTAGTGGTCCCGACGGCCTTGCTGCTGGTCGGGGCATTCTTCGACCGGGAGGGGCATTTCACCTTCGGCAACATCTTCGAGCTGTTCACCAATCCGGCGATCGTTTCGTCTTTCTGGCTCAGCATCAAGATCAGCTTCGCCTCGGCCCTCGGTGGTGCCTTCATCGGCTTCTTCGTGGCCTATGCGGTCATTCTCGGTGGGCTGCCCGAGTGGATGCGCGGCGCCGTGATGACATTTTCGGGGGTCGCCTCGAATTTCGCCGGTGTGCCGCTGGCCTTCGCCTTCCTGGCTACGCTGGGGCGGGTGGGACTCGTCACCGTCTTGCTGCGGGACTGGCTCGGCTTCAACCTCTATTCGACCGGCTTCAACATTCTCAGCTTTACCGGTCTGACCGTGGTCTATCTCTACTTCCAGATTCCCTTGATGGTGCTGGTGATCGCGCCGGCTCTCGATGGATTGAAGCGCGAATGGCGCGAGGCCAATGCCGTGCTGGGCGGCAGCAATTTCCACTATTGGCGGCACATCGCCCTGCCGATCCTGCTGCCGAGCATATTAGGCGCGACGTTGCTGCTGTTTGCCAATGCCTTCGGCGCGGTGGCGACCGCTTATGCGCTTACCGGATCCAGCCTGCCGATCATTCCCATCCAGCTCTTCGCCCAGATCCGCGGCGACGTGCTCAGCAATCCCAATCTGGGCTACGCCATCGCCTTCGGCATGGTGGTGATCACCAGTATTTCCAGCGGCGCCTATATCTGGCTGCGCAGCTATAGCGAGCGGTGGGTGCGATGAAGAAATCCTCCGTGCTGTCCTGGCTGATCATCCTGCTGGCAATCAGCTATTTCATCATCCCGTTGCTCTCCACCTTCGAGTTCTCGCTGCGAATGCTGCGCGGGCAATACAGTTTCGAAGCCTATCGCGTGGTGTTCGCCCAGGCGGAGTTCCAGAACGCGTTCATCCGTTCGATCCTGCTCGCGCTTGCTACGATCATTCTGAGCATCCTGCTGGTGGTGCCGGCGGCCTATCTGGTGCGCCTGCGCCTGCCGCGATGGCGGTCGCCGGTGGAGTTCGTCACGCTGCTGCCGCTGGTCATTCCGGCAATCATCATCGTGTTCGGCTATATCCGCATGTTCAACTCGTCGTCCTGGCTGCCTTTGACCGATAGCGAATGGACCACGGACCTCCTGCTTACCTTCGGCTATGTCGTGCTGGCGCTGCCCTATATGTACCGTTCCGTCGATGCAGGCCTGCGCGCTATCGACGTCAAGACGTTGACAGAGGCGGCCCAGAGCCTGGGTGCCAGCGGTTTCACCATCCTGTGGCAAGTCATCCTGCCGAACATTCGCTCGGGCGTGCTCAGCGGCTCCTTCATCGCTTTTGCTATCGTCATCGGCGAATTCACCTTTGCCAGCCTGCTCAACCGGCCGGTCTTCGGTACTTATCTGCAATTGATCGGCGCGAACCGGGCCTATGAGCCCTCGGCGCTCGCCATCGTTGCCTTCATCATCACCTGGGCCTGCATGGGCCTGCTGCAATTGGTCGGACGCTCGCGCGGCGCCCGGCCGGCACGCTGAAACTGCTACTGGAGGTCAAGATGTCCTTTCTCGAGATCACCGGGCTGCAGAAGAGCTTCGGCGCCAACCAGGTGGTGAAGCGTTTCGATCTGTCGGTCCAGAAGGGGGAATTCATCACCCTGCTCGGTCCCTCCGGCTGCGGCAAGACCACGGTCCTGCGCATGGTCGCCGGTTTCGAGTCGCCATCCGCCGGCTCGATCCGCATGGACGGCAAGGAAATCACCGGCCTGGCGCCCAACCAGCGCAATGTCGGCATGGTGTTCCAGGCCTATGCCCTGTTTCCCAACATGACCGTGGTCGAGAATATCGGCTTCGGCCTGAAGATCGCCAAGAAATCCCAGTCCGAGATCGACGCCCGCGTCAAGCAGATGCTGGAGATGATCAAGCTGCCGCAGATCGCTGATCGCTATCCCTTCCAACTCTCCGGTGGCCAGCAGCAGCGCGTGGCCCTGGCGCGCGCGATTGCGGTGCGCCCGAAGATCCTGCTGCTGGACGAGCCGCTCTCGGCGCTGGATGCCAAGATCCGTGTGTCCCTGCGTGACGAGATCCGGGTGCTGCAGCAGGAACTCGGCATTACCACCTTGTTCGTCACGCATGATCAGGAAGAGGCGTTGTCGATGTCCGACCGCGTCGTGGTGATGAGCGCCGGGCAGATGGAACAGGTCGGCACGCCCTTCGAGATCTACAATTTCCCCAAGACGCGCTTTGTCTCCTCTTTCGTCGGTACGCTGAATTTCCTCACGGGCAAGGTCGTCGATGCCGCTGCCGGGCGCTTCTCGGTCGATGGGCAGGAGGTGATCACCAGCCGTGGCCTGCAGGGTGCCAGCAATGGTGAGACGCGCACGCTGGCCTTGCGCCCCGAAGCCGTGGTGCTGGGCACCGGCGGCGAGGGGCGCAATAGCCTCACCGGTCGCATCGAGCTCGTCAGCTTCCTCGGCTCGATCGTGCGCATCCGAGTGCGCTTCGACGAGAACGTGGTCTCGCTCGACACCTTCAACAATCCGGGTGCCCCGCCCCCGCAGATGGGCGAGGACGTGACGGTGTCCTTCGGCCGCGGTGATCTGCAATTGCTGGAAGAGGTCGAGAAGGTCGCGGCCTGAGGGCTGCATCCTTCTCTCCTTGCGGGAGAAGGATGCAGCCCTCATTCCTTGAGCGGCCCGTTCCTCAAACGTGAAAGATCGAAGTCCCGGATATCCCTGAGCAGGTCGACCAGCGCCTGGGCGCCGAATTCGGCCGAGAGTTCGCCATGTTCCGGCGTTGCTTTCCCAGCATCGCCCGCCGCGCCCTCGGGGCGGATGTCCTGGGCCATCCAGCCGAAGCCGCCGGGACGGCCGGTGCGCAGATATTTGAAGGTCTGCTCCATTTCGTAGGTGACCGGACGGAAGTCCTTGGCCTTGTCCATGCGCACGAGGTCGGGCTGGAAGGCGAGCATCAAGGCTGTCTCGATCTCGCCGGCATGGATGCCCAGGCGCGTCTCGTCATCCGAAAAGGCGCCCTTGGGGTAGCCGAACATGTGCCAGGAGGTGAAGGCGACCAGCATGCTGTGGCGCACGCGCAATTCGCGGGCCACGATATCCATCGCCGCCATGTTGCCGCCGTGGGAATTGACGATCAAGAGCTTGCGGATACCGGCCCGGTGCACGCTTTCGCCGATCTCGACCCAGGCCCGGATTACAGTTTCGGCCGAAAGGCTGAGGGTGCCTGGGAATTCCAGATGTTCGTTGGATTTGCCGATGGTCTGGATCGGCAGGAAGGTCGCGGGAATGTCGGCGGGAATCAGCGGGATGGCGCGGTCGAGATAGCCCTGCATGATCATGCTGTCCACGCCAACCGGCAGATGGGGCCCGTGCTGTTCCACGGCGGCGATCGGCAAGACGGCGATCCAATCGGCGGTTTCGCCGGTGCGGAAATCCTCCGTCGTCATCTCGAACCATTGGCGGCGGGGCAGGGAAGCGGAGGCGGGCATGATCGATTCCAGGAAAAGGGATGCCCGAACCATACAGCCGCGGGGCGCCATTACAACGCCCCGCTGCATTCTCGGTCCGGCCAGCCGGTGCCTGCTACCAGACTTGCTGGCCGCGATAGGGGCCGGGCGGACGGGGTCTACGATAACGCTGGCCGGAATTGGGTGAAGTCGGATTGTTGGAGGGCGTTACCACCGGGCCCGGCGGCGGGTAGCGAGGCGGCCTCTGGACCACGGGGCCATCATTCCAGACAGGTGGGCGGCGGCGGGCCGGTGGGCTGTAGATCGGTGGCTCGTCGACATAGTCCGGCGCAGGATAAATCCGCCGCCTGCTGCGCGGGGCTTCCGGCGCATCGACCCGGCGCAGGTCGCGCCGTTTGGCATAGCGGGGCGGAGGTGGGCTCCAGGACTTGAAGCGGGGGGCTGCCGGCGTCGGCAAGGCGATGGGCGTGACGGCTGGCGCTGCTGGCGGCGGCGCGCAGGCAGCAGCAAGGCTGTCACCGACGGTCAGCGAGGCGGCCGAGGCGGCGGTATTGAGCCAGAGCAGCCATTCGCCGAGAAACTCAGCCGGCCAGGGCGCAACCGGGCCGGTGTCGTAGTCGATGACGGTTGCAGGCGGCGGCAGCACGAACACGGCAATGCCGCGCACGATCTTGATGCGTGTCACCGGGGCCGAGCCGACGAAGGTGCCGACTGGCACCGCCGAAGCTTCACCCTCACAGCGATTGCCGAGCTTGGCCGTCTCGATGAAGGTCCATTGCCTGTCCACGTTGAAATTGGCGAGGCTGATTTCCTGCTGGTCGGTTGCGGGCGGTGTCGGTGCCCATCCGGTCCAGTCGCCGCCGCCGCGCCAGATTACCCAGGCGGGGCTCCATTGCGTGCCGGGTATCCAGACCCAGCCATTGCTGCCGTCCGAGGCCCAGCGGCCGTAATGATGGATGATCTTGCCCCAGACGGTGGGATCGTCATAGGTCCAGCCGAAATTGCGGTCATAGACCCAGCGGCAGGCCGGATAGGGGTGCCAGCCAGCAGGCACCACCGAAGGCTTCCAGACCTCGCCATAGCGTTCGGAATAGATGTATTGGCCGTAGCCCGACAGCACGGTCTTGAATTCTTCGAGGCTGGGAGCCTGCGCCTGGATGGCGGCGACGGGCGCGGCCCGCGCCCGGTCCGCGAATGTGGCTGTAGTAGGCAGGATGGCACAGGCCAGCAGGAAGGAAGAAACGAGGCCAATCCCCAGATGGCGTGTCGTGCCGGCCATAGCAAACCCCTCCATGGGTTATTGCTTCGATCACGGCCGATGATGAACCTGTTTGGGGGAGCCGTCCGTATCAATTGGCACAAGGTGGCCACAAAATGAAACCGCCGGTACCGGATTTTGCTCCGGTCCGGCGGTCAGAATACACCAGCTTCGACTGGTTCAGTGCAACCTCTCGGTGCTCTTCAATCTTGCAATTTCGTCTTTCAGAAGGAGTTTCTTGCGCTTCAGCTCTGCGATTTTGAGGTCATCCGAGGAGGGATGAGCCAGTGCGATGGTGAGTTCTGTTTCGAGAGCGTGATGTTTGCGCTCCAGTTCGACCAAATGCGACTGCACAGGCATTAACGGCTCCTTGTGTCACAGTTCCGACATTCAACGTTCTCACGAAACGGTACGCATGTCGAAGGAAAATCGTGGATTCTCGCCGTGAATCGATTGTGCAAAGCAACAATAAATTTAGTCAGAACAATAGCTTACCGCACGGTAATGCAGTGTGGAAGAGCCAAAAAGAATGCTGGATCAAAGGCCTAGGAAGGGCTTGTGAAAGTTGTCCGGCAAGCTTTGCCAAACGGGTGTAAATAGATGGCGATATCTTGCCGCAGCGCTTGCGGGCGAGAAATCGGCTCGGCATAGTTCGGCACCGTGCCCGAAGGGGCATGGGGCGGCAGGACGGTCCAAATACCGAGGCTGCCATTCGGAATGGAAGGGTATGGGCTTGTCAAATCCACTCACCGAGGAGGAGGAAGCCGCGATGATTGCGGAGCTGGGGCAGTTGCGCCAGGAACACCGCGATCTCGACTCCGCGATTGCCGCTTTGGAACAGGTGGGAACTCCCGACCGTCTGCAGCTTCAGCGCCTGAAGAAGCGCAAGCTCCATCTCAAGGACCGCATGTCCCTGCTGGAGGACCTGCTGACGCCGGATATCATCGCCTGACGCTTTTTTGCGTCACCGGCATTGCCCGGGGCGCGGGTCACGATAGGGCGTGCGCGCGAACTGGGCCGTCAGACGGCCTTGCCGCTGGCGATCTCGGCCAGCACCCAGTCCCGGAAGGCCTTGATCATCGGCTTGTCCGCCTTTGTCCGCGGTGCCACCAAATGATAGGCGAATTCCGGCGCGATCTTCAGCGACAGGTCGAAGGGGCGCACCAGCCGGCCCGCCGCCAGATCATCGCCGACCAGGCTGGTGTTGCCGAGCGCCACACCCTGGCCGTCGACGGCCGCCTGCAGGGTCATGATCGACTGGCTGAAATGCAGGCCGCGTATCGGGTCGGGTTTGTCGGCCTTGGCGGCCATCAGCCACATGCGCCAATCCGGCCACATCGAATCCTGGCTGTGCCAGTCGAGATGGATCAGGGTGAAATATTGCAGGTCGTTGGGCTCTCGCAGAGGAATGGGTCCATGCAGAAGCTGCGGACTGCAGATCGGAAAGACGTCCTCGACGAACAGGCGGTCCGAGCGCAGGCCGGCATAGGCGCCACGGCCGAAGCGGATGGCGACGTCGACTTCCTGGCGGCTGAAATCGGCGAGCGTATCGGAAATATCGATGCGCATGTCGATGTCGGGAAATTGCTGGCGGAAGCGCGGCAGGCGCGGCACCAGCCATTTGGCCGCGAAGGATGAGCCGGAAGAGACGGTGAAGCTCTTGCGCTGGGTGGTGTTGGCGGCCCTGTGCAAGGCTTCGTCGATGGTGCGCAGGGCGCCGCCGGTCGCTTCGAGCAGTTCCTCGCCTGCATGGGTGAGCTTCATGCTGCGGCTGGTGCGAAAGAACAGCCGGGTGCCGAGGCGGTCCTCGAAAGCGCGGATCTGGCTGCTGACGGCGGCGGGGGTCACGTCGAGCTCGATCGCGGCCTTGGCAAAGCTCAGATGACGAGCGGCGACGGCAAAGGTCCACAATGCACCGAGGCCAGCTCCCGATCTGCTCATGCCCTACCTGTGATCATCAAGTTTTTGTTGATGGTGAAGAAAGGTTTGCTCCATTGATAATCTAGCATAAAGCATTGAAAATAGGAAACATATCGCAAGAGCGTATTTACGTTTTGTTGAGGGTACGAGTATGTCGAGCGTCGAATTCCACGAAGATGAATGGGGCCGGCATTGGAGCTATGCCCCGGCTCTGCACGGGACGCAGGTGCGCCTGCACTACTCGATCGCCGCCATTCTGGTCGAGGGGGCCACATCCTTCGTCGAAGCGATCTCCGCCGGCCTGGCACAGCTCAGGGGGCAGGATCAGACAGTCGCGATGGGGCATCAGCGCGACGTTTATGGCGATGACGATGTCCCGCCGATCCGCTATGCCCGCTATGAGGGCGTGCGCGACGAGTTCGGTCGCCAGCTTCCATAAAGGTGATGTTCCTGGATTCTATCGGATGACAAGAAAGGGCGCGATCACCGATCGCGCCCTTTCTTGTTGCCGGTATTAGGTCGCAACGGGGCCGGGAAAGCACGGCTGAAGCCGGCTGCCAACCTCCACAAGCAAAAGGGCTTTTCCGTGCTGGCGAAAAAGCCCTTTCAAGTGATGGATCTGAGCAGGCCGCCTGGCGCTCAGTCGTCCTTCTGCTTGATACCCTTGAGCTTGGCGAACACGTTGGCGACGTCCAGCTCGTCCTCCTCTTCTGCCTGGCGCGGCGTGTTGCCGAGCGAGGCGAAGGGATTGTCTTGCCTATGGCCGCGATCAGCCGTCGGTCCGGTGGTGATTTCGGCGGGCAGCAGCGTGGCGCTCTCGGGCTCGGGCGGCCGATCCTTGGAGGCGCGGGCGACTTCGAAGTCGAGATCGATCTGGGTACAGAGGCCGAGCATGACCGGATCGGCCGGGGCCAGCTGCGCGGTGTTCCAATGGGTGCGATCGCGAATGGCGGCGATCGTCGTCTTGGTGGTGCCGACCAGACGCATGATCTGGGCGTCTTTGAGTTCGGGATGGTTCTTCACCAGCCAGAGAATGGCGTTGGGGCGATCCTGGCGCCGCGAGACCGGCGTATAGCGCGGGCCCTTCTTGACCTTGGCGATGGCGATCTTGACCTTCGGCTCGGCCAGCCGGAGGCGGTGATGGGAATCGCGCTCGCCGCGGGCGATTTCCTCGCGGGTGAGCTGGTTGGCGATCACGGGATCCTGGCCCTTGATTCCGGCCGCAACCTCGCCGTCGGCAATACCCTTGACCTCCAGCGGATGCAGTTTGCAGAACTCGGCGATCTGGTCGAAGGTGAGGGCAGTGTTCTCAACCAGCCAGACGGCGGTGGCCTTCGGCATCAGCGGGGCGGTCGACATTGGCATCTCCTCGGAAAGCATGAGCCCGCTGCCGCCTCGCTCCAGCCTCCTGGAACGAAGCCCGACGCGAGCTGATTGTCGGGATTCATACCTCATATAGTCGTCGTTCGCCCGAAAGGGAAGCCTGTTGCACCGCTTTCCCGCCAGGATTGTCGACAGGGAGCCATCCTGGCTATGGTGATCCCCTCGGTGCGGGCAGGTGGGAGCGGACGGAATTTGCAGGATATCAAACATTGGCAGAGTTTTCTGGCGCGACGCATCCGCGGGCCGCACCGGAAAACTCTGCTTAGACGGGATCGGACGCCGCCGGGTGATGGAAGCGATGGTGGGCCTTGTGGTTGCCGGTGTCCCGGTCGCGGCGGTGGGCGCTCCCGAGAGCTTTCGCGAGGAAGTGGTCAGCCTGCTCCGCCGGCACCGGCCCGCTTTGAAATTCACTCTGCCCGGCGATGACCCCGAGAGCGTGCATGTCAAGGTCGGCGAAGATACTAAGCAGGTCTATCTCGGCAATCTGCAGCGCCAGCTCGGCACGGCGCGGGGGGCGGACCGGGAGAGTCAAATCCTTGCTTTCTTCGATGGTATCCTGGCCGTCCGGCCCGCCGATGACGACGAGCGCAGGCACTGGCAGGATGCGCGTGCAAAACTGCGCCTGCAGATCGTGCCTATCGAATATCGCCAGCAGGCCAAGGAGCTGATCTCGCGCGATCTGACGGCCACGGTGGTGATCGCCTATGCGCTCGATCAGGGTGAGCGCTATTCCCTCGTTACGACGGATGATCTGAAGACATGGGGCGTCAATGCCGACGCCGTCCACGAAGCAGCCTTGGCGGGGTTGGAGGCCGCCTCCGGCGCGCTGGCGATCGGGGCCAAGAAATCGGCGAGAGGCCGGGGCGCCTACGCGACCATTCTGACCCAGGATGGCTATGATGCCGCCCGCCTGCTGCTGCCCTCGATCCGGCAAAGGCTGCTGAAGGCGCTGGGGAGCGACCTTGTGATCGCCGGCATTCCCAATCGGGATTTCATGGTGGCCTGGACGCCCGACTTTTCGGCAAGGGCTGATTTTGCCGCGAAAGTGAGCGAAGATTCCAAGTCGCGCTCACATCCGCTCACGGACGAGCTTTTTGTGCTCGATGCCAATGGGTTTAGAATGGCGACGACGGCGGAACTCGCCGAGCAGCGCCGTATTTGATGTGAGGAGACGAAATGGCGATTTTCGACGAAGAGCCGCGAAAGGTGCCGGTGGCACATCAGATCGGGCAGGACCTCTCGACCTTGTCGCTGCATGAGCTCGACGAACGCATCGCGGCCCTGAAACAGGAGATGGTGCGCCTGGAGGAAGCCAAGGCCCGCAAGGCAGCCTCGCTTTCGGCAGCGAGTGCCTTCTTCAAGACTTGAGCCTGTAAGCCAAACCCGCCGTTCAGGCGGGGTGACGCAGGAGGCCGTTCAGCAAGGCATGAAAGGCCTTCACCGCCTGCTTGGACGCCGCCTGTGGATCGGCCGCATTGGCGATCCATTGCGAGGCATGCCAGGTGGCGCCATTGACCAGCCGGGCTGCGGCCTCCGGGTCGACATCGGCAAGAACACCGTCCCGCTTCAGCGCGGCCAATGTGGCACTCATCGAGGCGATGCAGCCATCCTGGCTCGGCCATTGTGAGGGATCGCCGAGGAAGGCCGGGCCGTCGCGAAACAGGATACGCTGGATTTCGGGCTCCAACGCCATCTCGATATAGGCCGAGCATTCGGCGACGAAACCCTGCCAGGGATCTTCAGCCTGGGCCGAAACGGCAGCGAGCCGCTTGGACATCTCGGCGTCGAGTTCCGTGATCACCGCCGCGAGCAGGCCCTTCTTGTCGCCGAAATGGTGATAGAGAGCGCCGCGCGTCAGGCCGGCAGCCGCCGTGAAATCATCCATCGACGCTTCCGCATAGCCGACCGTGCCGAAGGCGGCGCGTGCCGCGGCCACCAGCTTGGTGCGGGTCTCGGCGATCATTTGTGCTCGCGGTTTACGGGCCATGTCCTCTCCTTTGCATACACCGCGTATATTAGTTGACATACGAGACGTATGCAACTATGCCGAATACATACGTTGCGTATGTCAGCGCAACCTTTTCCCTTGGAGTGCCCGATGTCCAATCCCTACAGCCTGATCTTCCGAGCGCCGGGGGCAAAGGCCTTCGCGGCTGCCGGTTTCCTGGCGCGCCTGCCACTTGCGATGGTGACCATGGGTATCGTTGCCATGATCTCGCAGACCCACGGCGAATATTGGCTGGCCGGCGCCGTCTCGGCGACCTTCGCCCTCGGCAATGCCTTCATGTCTCCGCAGATCTCCCGCCTGGTGGACCGTCACGGCCAGAGCCGCGTCCTCATTCCCGCGACGAGTCTGTCGGTTGTCGCCTTCTCGGTTCTGCTCCTGGCCGCGCATTTCCATTGGCCGGCATGGATCTTGTTCGTTGCGGCCCTGTTCGCGACCACCATGCCCAGCATGCCTGCGATGGTCAGGGCACGCTGGTCGGAGCTCTATCGCGATACGCCGCAATTGCACACTGCTTTCGCCTTCGAATCGGTGGCCGACGAAGTCGTTTACATGGCTGGATCCATCCTTTCGGTCGGGCTGAGCGTGGCGTGGTTCCCTGAGGCCGGTCCGCTGGTTTCGACCGTGTTCCTTGCCGTCGGCACGGCGCTTTTCGTGATGCAAAAGTCCACCGAACCGCCCGGCCGCTTCACCGGCCCCAGTGCTTCCTCGGCCATCCGCTTGCCCTCGGTGCGCATCCTGACTTTCGTCCTGATCGCCGTCGGCACCATCTTCGGAACGGCAGAGGTCACGGTGATCGCCTTTACCAAACAATTGGGGCAGGCGACGGCAGCCAGCTTTGTCCTCGCTGGCTACGCCGCCGGCTCCCTCATTGTCGGCCTGGTGTTCGGGGCGTTGAAGCTGAAGACGCCGCTCGAGCGTCAATTCGTCATTGCCATTGCGGTAGCCGCGGCCACAACTGTGCCGCTGCTGTTCGTTTCCAATGTGGTGATGCTGGCGCTGTTGCTGTTCTTGTCGGGTGTATCGATCTCGCCGACACTGATCACCGCCATGGGTCTGGTCGAGCGGCATGTGCCGGCGGCCAAGCTCACCGAGGGGATCACCTGGGCGATGACCGGCATCGGCATCGGCATGGCGGTCGGCTCCTTCGCCTCGGGCTGGGTTATTGATCGCTTTGTTGCTGCCGACGGCTTCTGGATCTCTTTTGCGGCCGGTATCGTCGCGCTCACGGCTGCGCTGCTGGGTTCGTGCAGGCTGACGCCGGTAGCGAAGGAGGACGGGCTATGCGCGGCGGCCGCCTGACTAAAGCATTTTCCAAAGAAGTTGATAGATTTCTTGATTAAGAAAAATACGTCAAAACAAAGAGTTAGAGAAAAATGCGACTCGGATAAGGCACGCTTTGCTCTCGAACCGGCGGGCGTTAACCGAATATCAAGAATTCCGCGATAACCTCACGCCATTCCAGCTCGCTGGATGTTCGAGTGGCTCCTGTTCACTCTGTTTGACGCCTCCCTGTTTCGACTTGGACAAGCCGCGATCATCCGTATCGCGGCTTCTTTTTGTGTGTGGGGGGCGGATCTTCGGATCCGCCTGGAGGCGCGAGGCTCGATGGAAGAGCAGGGCGGGTCTGAAGACCTGCCTCCCACGACCAGGACAGCCCAAAAACAAAAGCGGACCCGAAGGCCCGCTCTCATCGTCCCAGCCATGTCTGCTAGAGCAAAACGCGTTCAAGCATGAACGCTTATTTACTCTAACTCTTTGTTTCCAAGCCAATCCAAAGGATTGGCTTGAGCGTCTTTGCGATTCTTGCCGATTCCGTCAAATCGCAAATCGCAAATCGCAAATCGCAAATCGCTCTAGGCTCAGCGCTTGAAGCTGATGCCGGCAAAGCGCTGGTTGAACTTTGACACGCGGCCGGCGCGGTCGAGGAGCTGCTGCGAGCCGCCGGTCCAGGCCGGATGGGTCTTGGGGTCGATGTCGAGCTGAAGGGTGTCGCCTTCCTTGCCCCAGGTCGAATGGGTGTGGAACTCGGTGCCGTCGACGAAGACAACCTTGATCTTGTGATAGTCGGGATGAATGTCGGACTTCATGGGGTCAAATCCTGCTCTGTGCCGGAGCGCTACCCCGGTCGGACAAGTCAAATTCGAATGAGTGGGCGGCTCGATAGCGCAATTTCGGTCCGGATACAAGCACCGCTCCCGCATTTCTCACATGCGGGAAACGCCATCTCGCCGGGGCTACAGCAATGTCCCCCGCAGAATGACCAGGGCGACGGTGAAATAGATGACGAGGCCGGTGACGTCGACCAGCGTCGCGACCAGGGGCGCAGAAGCGCTGGCGGGGTCGAAGCCTACCTTCTTGAGAATGAAGGGTAGCATGGAGCCGGTCAGCGAGCCGAAGGTGACGATCGCCGTGAGGGCGCAGCCGATGGTCAGGGCCAGCAGGGCCCAATGCGGCCCGTAGTCGTAGAAGCCGGCCTTCTGCCAGACCACGATGCGCACGATGCCGATCAGGCCGAGGATTGCGCCAAGCACGATGCCGGTCGGCAGTTCTCGTAGGGCGACCCGCCACCAGTCCTTCAGCTTCACCTCGCTCAGCGCCAGCGCGCGGATGAGCAGGGAGGTTGCCTGGGAGCCGGAATTGCCGCCCGAGGACATGATCAGCGGGATGAACAGGGTGAGCACCACTGCCTTTTCGAGTTCGCCCTCGAAGAATTGCATGGCGCTCGCCGTGAGCATCTCGCCCAGCAACAGCACCGACAGCCAGCCCGCGCGCTTCTTGATCATCGACCAGAAGCCGATCTGGTCATAGGGATCGTCGAGGGCCTCCATGCCACCGAACTTCTGGGCGTCCTCGGTGCCCTCGGCTACGATCGCGTCGATGATGTCGTCGAAGGTGCAGATGCCGATGACATGCATGCTGTCGTCGACCACCGGCACCGCCAGGAGGTCGTATTTGGCGATCAGGCGTGCCACTTCCTCACGGTCGGCCGTCGGCGCGACGGTGATCGGCTTGTCGAAGCGGGCGGCCGTCAGCACCGAGGCCTTGGGATCGGCGGTGATCAGGCGGCGCAGCGCCACGGCCTTGAGCAATTGGCGGGTCTTGGGATCGAGGACATAGACCGAATAGATCGTCTCGCGCGTGCGCTCGACCCGGCGGATGTGGTCGAGCGTCTGCTCCACCGTCCAGGACGAGGGCACGGACACGAATTCGGTGGTCATCAGCGCGCCGGCGGTGTCCTCGGGATAGGACAGCAGCCTGTCGAGCGAAGCGCGGGTCTCAGGATCGAGCCGATTGAGCAGATCGGTGCGCGGCGGATCGTCCATGTAGCGGAAGACATCCGCCACACGGTCCGAGGACATGCCGGCCATCAGCTTGAGCGCCCGTTCGGCGGGCAGGGCCTCGATCAGTGCCGCAGGATCGTCCAGGCCTGGCTGGTCGAGCACCTCGATGGCCCGCTCGTCGGGCAGGTGCACGAGGACATGCGCCTGTTCCTCGATCTCCTGCTCGTTGAGCAGCTCGACGATGTCGGCTACGTGCTCGAGGCCGAGGCAAACCTCGAGGATGTCGCGGTCAGCAACGTCAACGGTCTTTTCAGCCAGGTCTTCCATGGCTCTTCCTTCCTCTCGGCCGTTGCCGGCCGGAAGGACGAGCCCGCGAGCGGTCAGTCCTTACAAGCCGTCAACGGCGCGAACATTCGACTGCTACTGTCGCTTGGCATGATCTCGTTGATCTCGTGGGGTCCGGCCAGGGACGATTCCTTTGGAATAAATCCAAAGGCCGGAACAATCGCGACTTGCGCCTCTCCGCCGTCGCAGTCAAGCGCTTTTTTGCACTGCGCGATAATATGGAGAGCGCGGCAAACTGAAGCGGTTTGGGCCCGTGCGATTGCAGCAGCGCCCACAGCGGGGCATTGTCCCGCGCGCTCGAAAGGAAGAATACTACGTGGCCACGGAAACTGACCCGAAAACCCGAGAAAATACCGCGGAATCCTCCAGGAACAGCCGGACCTTGCGCCCGCTGATGGCGCTGGCACCCTATGCCCTGGCTTATCGTGGCCGCATCCTGCTGGCTTTCCTGGCTCTGACGCTGGCGGCGGCGGCGACGCTGGTGGTGCCGATCGCCATGCGCCGCATGATCGATCACGGCTTCTCGGCCGATCATGCCGTCGCCATCAATTCCTACTTCCTGGCCATGACCGGCGTGGTGCTGATTCTCGCTTTGGCCAGTGCCTGCCGCTATTATCTGGTGATGACACTGGGCGAACGGGTGGTCGCCGACGTGCGTACCGCCGTGTTTGCCCACTTGACCGAACTTTCGCCAGTGTTCTTCGATACGGCCAAGACGGGCGAGGTGCTCTCGCGCCTCACCGCCGACACGACCCAGATCAAGGCTGCGTTCGGTTCGTCCGCCTCGGTGGCCCTACGCAATCTTTTCCTGTTCGCCGGCGCTGCGGTGATGATGGTGTGGACCAGCCCCAAACTCTCGGCGCTGGTGCTGATCGCCATTCCCATCATCGTACTGCCGCTGGTTGCCTTCGGCCGGTCCGTGCGCACCCGCTCGCGCAAGGCGCAGGACACCCTGGCCGATGCTTCCGCCTATGCCGGGGAGATCATCGGTGCCATGCGGGCGGTGCAGGCCTTCACGGCCGAGCGCCTCGCCATAGGGCGCTTTTCGGGCGAAGTGGAGAATGCCTACCAGGCCGCTGCGATTTCGACCCGCTCGCGCTCCGTGTTGACGGCAATCGCCCTCTTCCTGGTATTCGCCTCGGTGGTCGGCGTGCTCTGGCTCGGCGCTCATGATGTGGTGGCGGGTGTGATGACCCCGGGCACCCTGTCGCAATTCGTGCTCTATGCCGTGTTCGGTGCCGGTGCCCTTTCGGAGCTTGGCCAGGTCTGGGCGGAGATCGTGCAGGCGGCCGGTGCCGCCGAGCGTCTGGGCGAACTTCTTGGCGAAAGGCCGGCGATATCGGCGCCGGCCCGGCCGCTGGCCCTTCCCGAGCCGGCGCGCGGTGCCGTGGCCTTCGAGGGCGTGACCTTCGCCTATCCCACCCAGCCGGACAGGCCGGTGCTGCACGATATCGATCTTGCGGTGAAGGCGGGCGAGACGGTCGCCATCGTCGGGCCGTCCGGAGCCGGCAAGAGCACGCTGTTCCAGCTCCTGCTGCGCTATTACGACCCCCAGTTCGGCCTGATAACGCTGGACGGCGTGATGCTGCCGCAGGCCGATCCCAAGCGCGTGCGCCAGCGCATCGCGGTGGTGGCCCAGGATCCGGTGGTCTTCGCGGCGACCGCCCGCGACAATATCCGTTTCGGCCGTCCTGACGCCAGTGACGCCGAGGTCGAGGAAGCAGCTCGCCTGGCCGCGGCCGACGGCTTCATCCGAGCCATGCCACAGGGTTACGACACGCCGATCGGCGAGCGCGGCGTGACGCTGTCGGGTGGCCAGCGCCAGCGCATTGCCATCGCCCGTGCCATCCTCAAGGATGCCCCCGTGCTGCTGCTCGACGAGGCGACCTCGGCGCTGGATTCGGAAAGCGAAAAGGCGGTGCAGGCGGCGCTCGACGGCCTGATGACCCAACGCACCACCCTGGTGATCGCCCATCGCCTGGCCACGGTGCAGGCTGCCGATCGCATCATCGTGCTCGATGACGGACGCATCGTCGAAGAGGGCACACATGAGGCCCTGGTGGCGCGCGGTGGCCTCTATGCCCGGCTGGCACAGCTGCAATTCAGGGACGCGGCCTGAGCCGGAGGAGCGGTGTGCCGGTCTTCAGACCGGCATTTCCCGTGTTGATGAACGCGGTGTTTTCAAGAATGTCGATCTGAAGATCGGCACACCAGCCGCGCTCCTATCGTCCCGCCGCGTTCACGACGGCGCAGATATGGGTACGCAGGGCGCTTTCGGTCGAGAACTGGCCGGGCTGCACATGGAATTCGAGATCGACGCGGGTCGCGCTGCCAGTCTTGCGGGCGATGACCCGGATTGTCTGGGGTCGGCCGGAATTGGCGCCGTCCTGGGTTGCGATCAACACACCGGCCTTCTTGTTGACGCTGACGACGTCGATACCCTCGGCGGACAGGGCACGCCCGACATTGTCGAGCGCCTTGGCCGGAGCAACCTTGGGAAAGACTGCCCAGGTGCTGTAGGTCAGGCCGGTGAGCAACGGCACGCCGGAACTCTTGAAATTCTGCGCGCAGCTTTGCGCAGCGGCGGGTGAGGCGATCAGGAGAGCGAGCGCGGCGGCGCCGGTAATATTCTTCAGCATGGAAACATCTCTGGCTGCCGCCGGGCCCCGGTCGGCGATGGCTTAAAGCGTTTTGCGATTTGACGGGATCACTTCAAATCGCAAAGGCGCTCTCGCCAATCCGTTGGATTGGCCTGGAAACAAGGAGTTAGAGCAAGGCACGGTTCGGATAAACCGCACTTTGGTCCGGGGACATCACAGTGGAGAGCGAGGCAATCCATCATGACCATCCGTGCATAAGCTACCTACCACTACGGGAATAGAAGAAATTCGATGGCTATTGGGTTGCTGTTTCGCAGGGTACTTGCCGACCGAGGATGACAAGGCAGATCGGTAGATGGGATACGCCGTGACATAAAGAGTTCGGCTACGGCCTCTCTTCGATCGGAGATTTGGGGTGGAACAGGCTCCTGGGAACGAAGATCGCGGCCTTGCGGACGAGAAGAGCCGGGCTTGGCGCGATCTTGGCTGGGGGATCGGGTGGTCATGCCTGCTTCTGGTACTGATCATTGCCCTGATGTGGAGCGCGCTTGCCTTGGAAGGCATCCTGCCGAGCGGGGCAGTGGCCCTGTTATTCTTTTTCTCCCTGGCCGCCATCATCCAGCTCGTCTTCCTTTATCCGGTCTTCTCGGCGATGGGCACTTTGTTCAAAATCTATGTCGGGCGCCGTCTATGGCGGCTGACATGGGTACGGTGGCTGGTATGGTCCTTCCTCGCCGTGATCGCGGTCAGCGGCCTCTACCAAGCCTGGTCGGATCTGATGTCCTGAAATGCGGCTCGTCTCCGATTCCCCGGCGGCCAGCCGCAACCTTCGACGGCCGAGTCACGAAAAAGGCCGGTCGCGAGACCTAATGCGGTTCACTTAAGAGCCTTGACGAACCGAGTGGCATATTTTTGAGATCGGCTTTTCACGGCACGAGGGTATGTTCGCCCCCGTTTTTGCTGCAGGAGCAGGTCGCCGAGGCGGTTGCGTAGGCGAACGAGGTGGGCGGGTATTTTGCCTGGGGCCTCGATCGCCATCCAACCCCATTCATGGCGCAGATAATGGAGTGCGGTGGTGAAGCTGAGTTGGGTGGGGTTGACCTCAGCCTCGCCCGCCACTTCGGCCATCTCCAGCCGAACCAGATTATAGGCCAATAAAGCGCCCCAGACTTCCTGATAGACGGTCTCGGGTGTACCGCTGCGCAGGGTCAACTCGCTGCCAAGCATATCCTGCTTGATCTCGCGATAACTCGTTTCGATCCGCCAGCGTTCTTCATATTGATGCACGATCTCATGGGCTGGATAGGCTTTGGTATCCATGAGGGACGTCAAGAGGATACGCTTTTTGCCATGGCGGTTGGTTGTCTCGATAGCCCGTGCCTCCCAGAAGGCCGGCAAGCTCGGGGCGGCTTTGCGCGCTTGCAGGGAGACGCTCATCCGCACTCGGTAATCGTTGGGATTTGCATCCAGCCGCTCCCATACCAGGGATCTCTTGGCCGGGATCAGCCAATGACGCTGCTCCCCCGTCATCTGAAGCTGCAGCAGCAGGCCGGCACTGAAGAAGCCCTTGTCGAACACCGTCAGGGATCGGTCCGGTACTCCGACAAGCAGATCCTTGGCATAGAGCATTTCGTTCTTGCCATAGGCCCCGAATACCGCATCGCGAACCAGATGAGTGGCAAGGGCCGTCAAGATGAGGAGGCGCACCTGCGGATAGCTTGATACCAACCCCTCAGAATGAGCCTGGCCGCCAAAATGCGCGCGGTTTTCCACGCTGTCGCTGGCACGCAACGTGCTCCCATCCAGCGCATAGCGGGCAAGACCGCGCCAAGCCTTCCCCGCCTGGTGACGCTCATCCCAGCACGAGGCACTCATTGCAAACAACTGGGCGAGAGGCGCTCGCCCCAAGCGCTGGCGCGCCTGGGTCAACGCACTCTTGGCTATGTCCGGATTAACCGCATCCGGCAACGCCAGATCAAGATGGGCGGCCACTTCCGCAATGGACTGATGTCGGTATAGCGCTAATGCGATAACCAGCCAGACAACCTGCTCGGCCGGCAGCTTGCGTTTGCGAACGCTGGCCTTGCCCGTCAGCGCAAGCGCCTGCGCTATCCAGTCCACATCAAGCGATCGCGATAAGGCCGAAAGCTCGGGATAGCGACCAATCGTGCGCGTCATTCCAAAACAAAATCAGGGTGGGAAACAAATCCCACCCTGCCTCGTAAATCCTACTTTTTCGTGCAGCCCATCCTTAAGTGAACCGCATTAGGTCGCGAGACCGGCCTTGATCGTATCGAATATCAATGCGCCATCAGGCCGAAGGGGCCGGCTCCATGCCGCCTTCCGTCTGCGGGGGCGGGCGACGTGGCTTGCCGGCGGAGATGGCCGAGCCGCGGGTCGTCTGGGGCTCGTCCAGCGGATCGCGCGAAGGCGGCTTGCCGTTGAGGAGGTCGCGGATCTCGTCGCCGGTCAGCGTTTCATATTCGAGCAGCGCCTGAGCCAGGGCCTCGAGCTCGTCCCGTTTTTCGGTAAGGATGTGCTTGGCGTCTTCCCAGCCCTGATTGATCAGGCGGCGCACTTCGGCGTCGATCTTCTGGGAGGTCGCCTCGGACACGCTTTGCGTACGGCCCATGGACATGCCGAGGAAGACCTCGTCCTGGTTCTCGCCATACATCACGGTGCCGAGCTCATCCGAATAGCCGTAGCGGGTGACCATGGCCTTTGCCATGCGCGTGGCCTGCTCGATGTCGCCGGCGGCGCCGGAGGTGATGTTCTCCTTGCCGAAGATCATCTCCTCGGCCACGCGGCCGCCCATGGCGACGGCGAGCTGGGAGGTGAACTCGACAAATTTCATCGAGTAGCGATCGCCCTCGGGCAGGAACTTCACCATGCCGAGCGCGCGGCCACGCGGGATGATCGTGGCCTTGTGCACCGGGATGCCCTTGGGCACGTTGAGGCCGACGACGGCGTGGCCCGCCTCGTGATAGGCGGTGAGGCGCTTTTCCTCCTCCGACATCGCCATGGTCTTGCGCTCGGCGCCCATCAGGATCTTGTCTTTGGCGTCCTCGAATTCGAGATGGGTGACCATGCGCTTGTTGCGGCGCGCTGCGAGCAGGGCAGCCTCGTTGACCAGGTTCATCAGATCGGCGCCCGAGAAGCCGGGCGTGCCGCGGGCGATGATCTTGAGGTCGACGTCGGGGGCGAGCGGAACCTTGCGCACATGCACGCGCAGGATCTTCTCGCGGCCGGACAAATCAGGGTTGGAAACCACGATCTGGCGGTCGAAGCGGCCGGGACGCAGCAGGGCAGGGTCGAGCACGTCGGGGCGGTTGGTCGCCGCGATGATGATGATGCCCTCGTTGGTTTCGAAGCCATCCATCTCGACCAGCAACTGGTTGAGGGTCTGCTCACGCTCGTCATTGCCGCCGCCCAGGCCGGCGCCACGATGGCGGCCGACGGCGTCGATTTCGTCGATGAATATGATGCAGGGCGCGTTCTTCTTGGCCTGCTCGAACATGTCGCGCACGCGGCTGGCGCCGACGCCCACGAACATTTCGACGAAGTCGGAACCGGAAATGGTGAAGAAAGGCACGTTGGCTTCGCCGGCGACGGCACGCGCCGTCAGCGTCTTACCGGTGCCGGGCGGACCGACCAGCAGCACGCCGCGCGGGATACGGCCGCCCAGGCGCTGGAATTTCTGGGGATCGCGCAGGAACTCGACGATCTCCTGCAGGTCCTCCTTGGCCTCGTCGATGCCGGCCACGTCATCGAAGGTGACGCGGCCATGGGCCTCGGTCAGCAGCTTGGCCTTGGACTTGCCGAAGCCCATGGCCTTGCCGCCGGCACCCTGCATCTGGCGGGACAGGAAGATCCACACACCGATCAGAGCCAGGATCGGCAAGGCCTGCAGCAGGAGCTGCAGCAGCCATGGTGTTTCGGCGGGCGGCGCGGCACTGACCTGCACGCCCAAATCATTCAATGTCTTGGCCAGTCCCGGGTCGTTGGGCAATTGCGTGGTGAAGTTCGAGCCGCCATTGACGTAGCTGCCCTTGAGCTCACTACCCGTGATGGTGACGTCCTTGACCTTGCCTTCCTTGGCCGATTTCACCAGTTCGGAATAGGAGATCGAACTGTCGGCGGAAGCGCTTTGGCTACCCGTCTGCCGGAACAGAGTGAAGAGTGCCAGCAACAGCAGCACTACGATCACCCAAAGCGCAAAATTTCGGAAGTTCGCGTTCATCTCTTGCCTTTCGCGGCGGACGGCCTGCCTGTGCAGGAGACGCCACAGCATATCGCGGCTAAAATAGGCACGGGCGAGCCAAATGCCAAGCCAAGCCCGTGGGATAGATAGCCCTGCGCTCCCTTATAGAAGTGGCGAGGGCTTGTCACGGTGAAGATTCGAGTGGCGCATGCGCCGCTAATTTCTTGAAATAGGCCATTATTTTGCCGCTTCTAGGGCAAGGCCGGTGGAAAATGACAATTTCTACATCTTGGTTTTTGCAGCACCGCGCCGGCGTTCGGGCTCACGGGTGATTTGCAGATTGCCGGCCTTGTCCAGCCGCAGCAGCGTGCCGCCGAGGCTGCGCTGCCAGGATCCGCCTTGGCCGAGAGCCGGGTCGAGGGCTTGATCGAATGCTGCGGCCAGCGCCTCCAACCGTTCGAGGCGCAGGCCATAGACTGATGCCTTGCTCTCGTCCTGCATCAGCAGGACGGCTCGCTCCAGGATACGCAGCCTGATATCGGCGGGGCAGGCCGCAAACCCCGGGCCGTCGAGATGCAGGCGGTCTTGTTCCCGTCGGGCGAGAATCTCGAAACGCTCGGCCGCAACGGCCTCAAGGGCATCGTTGCTGCGCGCGGCGCGGCGGGCGAGCAAGGCCAGGCGTGCCGGGTCGAGGCCGAGCGGTGCGAGCTGGGCGAGAAGGGCGCGCAGGCGTACGCGCTCGAATCGGGGATTGCGGTTGGAGGGATCTTCGAGCCAGGCCACCCCGGCGGCCTGCAGGGTCGCCACCAGCCGGGCCCGCGTCGTGCCGAGCAGGGGGCGGAGAAGGCTGAGGTCGGCCAGGGGCGTGAGGGGACGCATCGCCGCCAGGCCGTCGACGGCCGAGCCGTGAAGCAGCCGCATCAGCACGGTTTCGGCCTGGTCGTCGAGCGTATGGGCTGTGGCGATCGCGTCCGCTCCGACTTCGGTGGCCACCGCAGTCAGCAGGGCGTAACGGGCGCTGCGAGCCGCTTCCTGCAAGCGTGCGGCCGGCTTGTCGCCCTCCCAGCGCTTGACGATACAGGGCAAACCAAGATCGACGGCCCTTGCGGAAACGATACGGCATTCCTCCGCGCTTTCGGCACGCAGGGCGTGATCGATGCTCGCGACGGTGAGACGGGTTTGCGGGCTTTGCTCGCGCCAGCGCGCGGCCAGCAGCATCAGGGCGGTGGAATCGCCGCCGCCCGAGACAGCGAGGATTACATGGGCGCGATTGTGGAAATCGGCGAAGAGGGCAGGAAGTTCCTGCAGGGCAATGGCTGCGGACACGGCTCAGTCCCCGAACGCGCGGTTTGCGTCCGCAATGGCAATGTTCCGGTCAGGCATCTGCAGATGCCTGACTCACCCCACCTTGCAGGCGTTCTTCTTGATCTCGCGATCGGCACCGCTGAGGATGGTCGGGCCGGCCTTGGGGTATTTGCTGCCGACGGCCTGAAGAGCCGCGCAGGCTGCATCCTTCTCACCCATGGCCGCCAGCGTGATGCCCAGCTTGAGCATGCTGGCGGGTGCGCGCCTGGAATTGGAATAGGTCTTGGTGACCTTCAGGAACTGCTCGGCCGCATCGGTATATTGCTTGCGCTGATAGAGGCTCTCGCCGATCCAATGGATGGCGTCGGGCACGCGCTTGTCCTTGGGATGGCTGGCGACGAAATTGCGAAAGGCGGCCTCGGCCTGGTCGTAGCGCTGGGTCTCGATCAGGCGATAGTCGGAAGCATATTCGGCCTCCGGCGTAGCGGGGGCGGCCGGTGCCGGTGCCGGTTCAGCGCCGGCTTCCGGCGCATTGCTGGCCATGGGACGCGATGTGTCGACGGCGATACCCGGCAGGCCAGGGGAGACGGTGGAGTTGCGCGGGCGCGGCGTCGAGGGCGGCGGCGCCTGTTCGGGAACATCGCCTGTGGAGTCCTGCATGGCGACATCGTTGCCACCGCGGGCGGGAAGGCTGCCCAGGGAATTGGGCTGCGTGGCCGGGGCGCTCTGGCCGCTCTTCTGGCGCGAAGGCGCGCTGGGCGCCGGCTTTGGAGCGGACGCCTTGCCCCCGCCGCCTTCGAGGGCCTGCAGGCGATATTCGGTATCCTCCTGCTGCCGCTTCATGTCGTCCTGAAGCTTGCGCACCTGTGACTGTAGATCCTCGACGGTACCAAGCAGTCGGCGGTTCTCGCCTTCGAGCCGTTGTACGCGCACGAGAAGATCGCCCATGGTGGATTCCTGGGCTACGACATAACCGTTCTGCGGCGCGCTCGGGGCCGCAGCCGCGGGGGGCTGTTCATCGGTCGAGCCTGTGACGTTGCCGTCATACCCGGCCTGTGCGGGCGGCTGGGGGTAAGGCTGGTCGGGCGTGTAGCTGTTGTCCTGCGTGGACTGGTCCTGCCCGACGCTGCCGGGCGGCATCAGTCCCTCGTCATAGGACGCTGCGCGCACCGGGCCCAAGGGCAGGGCCAGGGTCACGGCCAGCAAAAGCGCGGCGGAAGCGGGGCGGAGCATGAGGCGGCTCATTCGGTTGCAATCAATCCAAAGCGTTCTGCGATCTGGCGGAATCGCCGTAAATCGCAAGGATGGGTCGAAACTCGGTATTCGGGCAAGGCGTGTTCTCATAAAAACACATCTTGCTCCAGTCACGTCGATACCACACAGGTCAAGTCAGGCGAAACTTTGAACAAACGGCTTTCCCCATGATAGAAATGGCGCAAACCCCGCCGAATTTCGGCGGCGTGCTTAATGAGGCGTGCCACAGCCTGCCTCTTCGGGTCTATTACGAGGACACCGATTTCTCCGGCATCGTCTACCATGCCAACTATCTGCGCTTCTTCGAACGGGGGCGAACCGAGTTCATCCGCGCGCTCGGTGTCGATCAACTCGCCCTTCACCGCGAAGAGGGCATCGCCTTTGCCGTGCGTTCGATCCAGGTCGAGTTCCTGCGCCCTGCGTTGATGGACGACATCGTCGAAGTGGAGACCAAGGCCGGCGAGGTGCGCGGGCCTTCGCTGCATCTCGAACAGAGCATCCGGCGGGGCGAGGAAGTCCTGACCACCGCCAAGGTTCTGGTGGTCTGTATCCGCAACGGCCGGCCCCAGCGCCTGCCGGAGAGTCTGCGCAACGTGTTGTCCAGAGCATAGTGCATTGAAGCGTAAATGCTTTTTTGCGCCAACGTCTTGTTTCCGCACTTCTTCGCGGTTTGGGCTGTTTCCATCAAATCGTAAAACGCTTTAGTCGGGATCAGTAATCGGTCGGCTTTGGAGCCGCCGTCATCAATGTTGCAGCGCATCGTAAATAAGAATTCGCGAATCGAGGTCGGCCGTAACCCGACATTAACGGTACCGATGATCAATAGGCCTGGAATCCGCCGTTTATCGCGGTCGGGAAGGGGTGCCGCACTGCGGTCACATTCAAACGTCAAAAGGAGCCCGTGACGCTTGGTGTTGTTGCTCTGCACAACCAGGTGCGTGGATTTCCCGAGTAACGTTTGGTGTGTGCCGGGGCGGTGCCTGAGGCAGGCTTGATCTCGGCTTGAAGCGCGGGATCGAGATCAGGCTCGCCGATTATTGTTGCGACTATGCCGATCTTGCACGGATCTGCTTAGCTACGAATGTGCCGATCCCCTGCGGACCGGCTTGGCCCGTCGGCCTCAGGACGAGGAATTGAAGGAATGGAAGCGACCGCCGATATGGCCCAGACGGCCCTGGCTCCGGTAACCGATGTGAGCCTGCTCGGATTGATCATGAATGCCGGTCTGGTCGTCCAGATCGTCATGCTGGGCCTGATGGCAGCCTCGGTGTGGTGCTGGGCCATCATCATCGACAAGGCCATCCTGTTCTCGCGTTCGCGTGCCGCCATGAATCGTTTCGAGCAGGTGTTCTGGTCGGGCCAGAGCCTGGAAGAGCTCTATCGTTCGCTGTCGCAGCGCCAGAACTACGGCATGGCCGGCCTGTTCGTCTCCGCCATGCGCGAGTGGAAGCGCTCGCTCGAATCCCCCGGCCGCTCCTTCCTCGGCCTGCAGGCCCGCATCGAAAAGGTGATGGACGTCACCGTTCAGCGCGAGGTGGAGCGCCTGGAATCCAAGCTCCTGGTGCTCGCCACCGTCGGCTCCTCCAGCCCGTTCATCGGTCTGTTTGGCACGGTGGTCGGTATCATGACCGCTTTCCAGTCGATCGCGGCCACCAAGAATACCTCGCTCGCCGCCGTGGCGCCCGGTATTTCCGAAGCCCTGTTCGCCACCGCGATGGGTCTGGTCGCCGCCATTCCGGCGGTGATCGCCTACAACAAGTTCAACGCGGAAGTCGCCAAGCAGCAGGCGCGCCTGGAAGGCTTCGCCGACGAATTCTCCGCCATCCTGTCGCGCCAGATCGACGAGCGCCTGGCCGCCTGAGCGGCCGCCTCGTTCCGGTCCCTCATTCAAGGAAAGCATCATGGGTGGAAGTGTCGCGACAGGTTCAGGCGGCTCGGGTGGCGGAACACGCCGCCGCCGCCGTCACAAGGCGCCGATTGCCGATATCAACATGACGCCGTTCATCGACGTCATGCTGGTGTTGCTCATCATCTTCATGGTCGCTGCGCCGCTGTTGACCCAAGGCGTCGATATCGATCTGCCACAGACCCAGGCGAAGGCCATTTCGGTGGACAAGCGCCCGATCACCGTCTCCATCAAGGCGGACGGCCAGTCCTATCTGAACGACAGCGACAAGCCGGAGCCTGATTTGCTCGGCCGCCTCAAGGCGATGACGGAGAACGGGGCAGGGGTCGAAGAGCGCATTTTCGTCAAGGGCGACGGCAAGGCAAGCTGGGATCAAATTGCCAAGGTGATGAGCGATATCACGAGCGCGGGGTTCAAGAAGGCAGCGCTGGTAACCCAGCCGCAGAGCTAGAAACGGGAATGCTCGCATTTACCTCGTTTCGGCTAATGTTCGCGCTGACAGGCGGGCGGCACGGGGGCGGGGTAGCTTGGCGACGTCGCGGAATATCGAGCAGGCGATGACGTCGGGATTGGGGTTTGAAAGGCCGGTTTGAGTACGATGCGTGATTATGGACTTCCCGTTTCGGCGGCGGTGCATGTAATTTTGCTGGGAGCGTTGCTGTTCGCGTTTCCGGCCGCCAAGCCGCTCGACTCGGCCCCGGCCGTTCCGGTGGATATGGTCACGCCGGAACAATACGACCAGATCATGAAGGGCGATCCGACACCGTCGGCCGGCGGTGGCGGCGGACAGGAAGCGCCGCAGCAGGTGCAGGCTCCGCCGACGCCGCCCACGCGTGACGTACCGGATGCCGAAGTCGCCGACAATTCCGACGACGCCCCGCCGCCCCTGCCGACACGCAAGCCCGAATCGAAACCGGATACGCAGGCCCTCGCCAAGCTGGCTGAGGCCGCTGCCGCTGCCGAGGCCGCCGCCAAGGCCCAGGAACAAGCCAAGGCCGAGGCTGCGGCCAAGACTGCGCAGGCCAAGGCGGAAGCTGCGGCGAAGGCGGCCCAGGCCAAGGCTGCCGCCGATGCTGCTGCCAAGGCGCAGGCCCAGGCCCGCGCCGAGCTTGCCGCCAAGGCCGATGCCGCGGCCAAGGAAGCGGCGGAGGCCGAAAAGCAGCAAAAGCTCGCCGAGGCCGCCGAAGCTGCCAAGAAGGCCGAGGCCGACAAGCAGCGCAAGGTCGCCGAGGCGGAAGCTGCCAAGAAGGCTGAGGCCGAGAAACAGCGCAAGATCGCCGAGGCGGAAGCCGCCAAGAAGGCTGAGGCCGAGAAACAGCAGAAGATCGCCGACGCCGAGGCCGCCAAGAAAGCGGAAGCCCAAAAGCAGAAACAACTCGCCGATGCCAAGGCCAAGGCTGATGCCGAGCGTCAGGCTGCCATCGACAAGGCCATCGCCGACAAGAAGGCAGAGGCTGCCAAGCAGGCTGCGGCCGCCAAGAACGCCAAGCAGCTCGACGGCATTGACGGTATCCTGGCCAAGCGCAAGGCCAAGGAAGGCCAGCAGGTGGCGAGCAATGTTCCGGCGACGACGCCGAGCAAGCCCTCCGGGCGGGCGGGCAATACCCGCGACAATGTCGGCCAGACTTCATCCACCGGCAGGCCGGATGCTAGTGCGCCCCGCCTGAGTATGGGCGAGCAAATGGCGATGCAGAGCATGATCAACAGTCAGATCAGGAGCTGTCTAAATCCCTCCTTTGGTAAGGATGGGGCCGGTGATAGCGCAACCATCCGCCTGCATATGAATGAGGACGGCACCATTGCGGACGCCCAATTGGTGAGTGCAAGCAATCCGACGGTCGCCGGTGCTGTTACGCGTGCAGTCAAGCGCTGCATCACAGCAGAGAACCCCTTGAAGTTCAAACGAGACCTCTACGCATCCTGGAAGGTCTTCAACTATGTCGTGAAGCCCGGCAGCTTTTGACCGAGTGTAAGGCCTTCCGAAAAATCGAGAGATGAGAATGTCCATCGCCTCCTTGTTACATAAAAAGGTCAGCCTTCTATTGGCCGCACTGGCCGTGGCCACTTTGAGCACGACGGTACCAGCGGCTGCGCAGAGCAGCATATTGACGCTGACCTATGATGGAGCGACGGCGGTTACCCCTGTTTCCGTTGCTGTTATGCCCATCAGCGGGGGCGGACGCGATCTCTCGGGCGTAATCAGCAACGACCTTGGTCGCTCGGGTTTGTTCCAGCCGATCGATTCCAAGGCTTTCGTCGAGCAGGTAGGACCAAACGCGGCGCCTAATTTCGCCAGCTGGCAGACGCTGAATGCCCAGGTCGTGGTGGCCGGCCAAGTAGTGGCAGGTGGGAGCGGTCTCAGCATCCAGGTTCGTGTCTGGGATGTCGTCCAAGGCAAGCAGATTGCCGGCCAGCAGTTCTCGACCTCTGCCAATAACTGGCGTCAGCTCGGCCATGTCGCCGCCAACGCGGTATTCAAGGCAGTGACGGGTGAGCCCGGCGCTTTCGACACACGCATCGCTTTTATCTCCGAATCCGGCTCCAAGGATAAGCGCGTGAAGCGTCTTGCCGTCATGGACCAGGATGGCGCAAATACCGTCTATCTCAGCCGTGGCACCGATCTGGTGCTGACGCCGCGCTTCTCTCCGACCAACCAGGAGCTGACCTATCTGTCCTTCGGCAATGCCGATCCCCGCGTCTATCTGGCCAATGTCCAGACCGGCCAGCGTGAAGTGGTCGGCAACTTCCCGGGCATGACCTTCTCGCCGCGGTTTTCGCCCGATGGCCGCAAGGTCATCATGAGCTTGGAGAAGAACGGCTCCTCGACCATCCAATTGCTGAATCTGCAGTCGAAGCAGGCGACGCAGCTCACCAATGGCAGCGCGATCGATACCTCGCCATCCTATTCACCGGATGGCAGCCGCATCGTGTTCGAATCGGACCGCGGCGGCACCCAGCAGATCTACATCATGAACGCCGATGGTTCGAACCAGCAGCGCATCACCGGCGGTGATGGCGGTGCTCGCTACTCGACTCCGGTGTGGTCGCCCCGCTCCGACCTGATCGCCTTCACCCGCCAGAAAGGCGGCCAGTTCGGCATCGGCATCATGAAGCCGGACGGTACGGGCGAGCGCATGATCACCGAGGGCTTCCACAATGAAGGCCCGACTTGGGCCCCCAACGGTCTCTATCTGATGTGGTTCCGCGACCTTGGCCAGGGCCCGCAGCTCTGGCAGGCCTCGATCTTCGGCACCCCCGAGCAGCGCGTGCCGACGCAAGGCTATGCCTCCGACCCGGCTTGGTCCGCCAATCTGTTCAAGCGGAATTAACGGGGAAAGCTGTTCGGCTTTCAGGTATCGGCTCAAGCCCTCCCCTTCATCGGGGAGGGTTTTTCATTTGGCCTGCGACGATTGCTTCCTTCGCGGCGGCCTTGCGGGTGGGCCAGTCCTCGTCCGCAATTTCAGCCTCGTCGAGTGCCACCGGTTTGAGGCGCCGGGCATAGCGCTGGGCCAGGATGGCGCAGGTCATCAGCTGGATCTGGTGGAAGAGCATCAGCGGCAGCACGATGGCCCCGATGTTCTGGCCGGCGAAAATCACGGTTGCCATCGGCACGCCGGTGGCGAGGCTTTTCTTCGAGCCGCAGAACACGATGGTGATCTCGTCCTCCTTGGAGAAGCCGAGACGGCGGCTGCCATAGGTGGTGATAACCAGCACCAAAGCGAGCAGGGCGGCATCGACGAACACCATGGTGAGCAAGGCCGTAGCCGAGAATTGCCGCCACAGGCCGCCCGTGACGGCATCGGAAAAGGCCAGATACACCACCATCAGGATCGAGCTGCGGTCGACGAAGCTCAGCACATAGCGGTGCCGGCGCACGAAACTACCGATCCAGGGTTGCAGCACCTGGCCGAGCACGAAGGGCAGCAGGAGCTGGGTGACGATGGTGATCAGGACGGAACCGGAAAAGCCCGCGCCGCGCGAAGCGAAAAGCAGGCCCGCCAGCAGCGGTGTGATGAAGATGCCGAGAATGTTGGAGCCCGATGCCGCGCAGACGGCAGCAGGGACATTGCCGCCCGCTATCGACGTGAAGGCGATCGAGGACTGTACCGTCGAGGGCAGGATGGCGAGGAAGAGGATGCCGCTGGCCAGCGTCGGCGTCAGCGCCGAGACCAGGCCGTAATCGAGGGCGAGCGCCAGTACCGGGAAGAGGGCGTAGGTCGATAGCAGGATGGTCAGGTGCAGGCGCCAATGCGAAAGACCGGCAATCACCGTTTCGCGCGAGAGCCGGGCACCGTGCAGGAAAAAGAGCAGGGCGATCGCGCCGTTGGTCAGGGCTCCGAATATCTCGGCCGGCTTGCCCGCGATGGGCATGAAGCTCGCCAACGCCACGACGCCCAGCAGCATCAGCATGAAATTGTCGGGGCGGAAGCGCGAGAACAAGTTGATGACCACCTGACGGGGAGAGACGGTGTTGCCGAAAAGACCGGCGCCGAAAATGCCGCTCAGCGTTAACCCATCCTTGCGAGGGGCGGAAGCCTCACCAGCGCCGTGGCGGGCAGGCGCAGACCTGCCATGCACGCGCCGTGTGGGAGCAGGACGCTCGCAGCGCTGCTGTGCCGCACCATCGGCGGGGTCAGGCGCGCTGGAAGGCGCTCGGCCGGACGACCACCGGTTCGGTGGCCGCGCCGCGGAAATAGCGGGCCTCGCCATTGCCGGCGAAAAGAGCGGCGTTGAGCAGCTTCAGGCCGACCGGCTTGTTGTTCTCGCTGGTCCTGAGACTGGGCGTATCGACCTCCACCACCGTGCCTTGGGTGCCCAGGGCCACCTCCAGGCGGCGGGTGGCGCCGACGCGGCGCTGCGCCACGATCAACCCGTTGAGGACCGATGCGCCCGGTTCGACCGGTGCGACGTCGTGCGGGCGTAAGAACAGGCTGGCCGGCCCGTCCGGCAGGCCGTCGGCATTGAAGGGCAAAGCGGTGCCTTCGAGCAGGATGCGACCCTGCGAAATCGTCACCGGCACACGGCTCGACTCGCCGATGAACCCGAAGATGAAGGGGGTGGCCGGATGGTCGTAGATTTCGTCGGGCACGCCGAGCTGGTCGATGCGGCCCTTGTCCAGCACGGCGATGCGATCCGACAGCTCCAGCGCCTCGTCCTGGTCGTGGGTGACGAAGATGGTGGTGTGGCCGGTCTTGTCATGGATGGTGCGCAGCCAGCTGCGCAATTCCTTGCGGACCTTGGCATCGAGGGCGCCGAAGGGCTCATCGAGCAGCAATACCTTGGGTTCCACCGCCAAGGCGCGGGCGAGGGCGACGCGCTGGCGCTGGCCGCCGGAGAGCTGGGACGGGAAGCGCTGGCCGAAAGCGCCGAGTTGCACCAGATCGAGGAGTTCGGCCACACGCCGGACGATTTCGCCTTCTGCCGGCCGCTTGGCGCGCGGGCGCACCCGCAGGCCATAGGCGACATTGTCAGCCACCGTCATGTGGCGGAACAACGCATAATGCTGGAATACGAAGCCGACCCGGCGCTCCTGCACCGTCAGGCCGGCCGTGTCGTCCGTGCCGAAAAAGACCGTGCCGGTGGTAGGGCGCTCGAGCCCGGCGATGATGCGCAGCAGCGTGGTCTTGCCTGATCCGGAAGGGCCGAGCAGGCCGAGCAACTCGCCCGACTTGATGTCGAGATCGATGCCGTGCAAGGCCGGCGAGACGCCGTAGCTCTTGGTCAGGCCAGTAACGCGGATATCCATGGATCTGGTCCTTATCAGTGCTTGGCGCCGTGGGCGAGTTCATCGCCATAGCGCCATTCGAGCAGCGTCTTGGCCACGAGGGTCACCAGGGCCAGCAGGGCAAGCAGGGAAGCGACGGCAAAGGCGGCAATCGCGGCCGAGCCTCCACCTTCATAGAGGATCTGGATATGCAGCGGCATGGTGTTGGTGCCGCCGATGACGTGGCCCGATACCACCGAGACCGCTCCGAACTCGCCCATGGCCCTGGCATTGCACAAGAGTACGCCATAGAGCAGGCCCCAGCGAATGTTGGGCACGGTCACCGTCCAGAACATTTTCAGCGGCGAAGCGCCCAGCGTCAGCGCCGCCTCCTCGTCCGCCTTGCCCTGGGCCTGCATCAGCGGAATGAGTTCGCGCGCCACGAAGGGGAAGGTGACGAAGATGGTGGCGAGCACGATGCCGGGCAGGGCGAAGATGATCTGGATGCGATGGGCTGATAGCCAGGGGCCGAGCAGGCCCTGGGCGCCGAACAGCAGCACGAAGACGAGGCCCGCCACCACCGGTGACACCGAGAAGGGCAGGTCGATCAGGGTGATGAGCAGGCTCTTGCCCTTGAAATCGAACTTGGCCACGGCCCAGGCCGCGATCACGCCGAAGACGATGTTGAGCGGCACCGCGATCAGGGCGACGATCAAGGTCATCCAGACGGCCGTGCGGGTATCCGGGTCCTCGAAGGACTCAAAATAGGCGGCCGCTCCGCTGCGGAAGGCCTGGTAGAACACCTCGATCAGCGGCATTACCAGGAAGGCCGCCAGGAAAGCGAGGGCGATGCCGATCAGCACGCGCCGGACCAGGCGGGATTCACTGGTGACGTTGTGTTCGCGCGAGACGGGCGGTTCGCGATAGAGCTCGATCGCGAGTTCGGAGGTCGCTTCAGGCATCACCCATCCTCCTGCGGCTCCAGGCCTGGATCAGGTTGATCGCCAGCAGCATGGCGAAGGAAATCGCCAGCATGATGATGGCGATGGCGGCGGCATCGGCATATTTGTTCTGCTCGAGCTTCTGGAAGATCAGGCTCGGCACGATCTCCGAGACATAGGGGATGTTGCCTGCGATGAAGATCACCGAGCCATATTCCCCGACGGCGCGGGCGAAGGCGAGGGCAAAGCCGGTCATCACCGCCGGCAGCAAGGGCGGCAGCAGCACGCGCGTCACCGTCTGGAAGCGCGTGGCACCGAGCGTGGCCGAGGCCTCCTCGATCTCCTTGTCGATCTCGGCGAGCACCGGCTGGAGCGTACGCACCACGAAGGGCAGGCCGATGAAGACGAGGGCGACGAAGATGCCCTTGGTGGTGAAAGCGACCTTGATGCCGGCAAGGGCGAAGAACTGGCCGATCCAGCCATTGGAGGCATAGAGGCTCGACAAGGCGAGGCCCGCCACGGCTGTCGGCAGGGCAAAGGGCAGGTCCACGGCGGCATCGACCAGGCGCTTGCCCGGGAAGTCATAGCGGACGAGCACCCAGGCGACGATGACGCCGAAGACGACATTGACCAGGGCCGCGAGGAGCGAAATGCCGAAGGTGACCCTCAGGGCGGCGGAAACCTGTCCCTCGGTCGCGATTGCCATGATGCCGGAAGGGCCGAGCACGGCCGCCTTCTGCAACAGCGCGGCCAGGGGGATCAGCACGATCAGGCTGAGATAGAAGATCGTGTAGCCCAGCGTCAGCCCGAAGCCCGGCAGGGCGGTCGGCTTGACGAAGGGGGCTCGCAAGGTGGCGGCAAGAGCCATGGGTGTCCTGTGGCGATCACATTCCCTTACCCTCCCCTGGAGGGGGAGGGTCGGCCCGAAGGGCCGGGGTGGGGTGAAATAGGGGGCGCTGGAAATGGATGCGGGGGGACCTCACCACGGAGAGTCATCCCACCCCGAGGCTTCGCCTCGACCCTCCCCCTCCAGGGGAGGGTAGGTCCACTACCCCTTCGGCTTGTAGATCTGGTCGAAGATGCCGCCATCGGCGAAATGCTTGGCCTGAACCTTGGCCCAGCCACCGAATTGGGGCTCGGAAATCGTAAACAGCTTCAACTTGGCAAAACGAGCGAGATCGGCCGGATCGGCGGCTGCCTCGTCGCTGGCGCGATAGCCGTTATGGGCGATGATCTTCTGGGCGGCCGGGGTGTAGAGAAAATTGAGATAGGCCTCGGCCTGCTTGCGCGTGCCCTTGGCGTCGACATTGGCGTCGACGATGCTGACGGGCGGTTCGGCCAGGATCGAGATCGAGGGAACCACGACCTCCAGCTTGTCCTCGCCGAATTCCTTCAGCGTCAGGAAGGCCTCGTTCTCCCAGGCGATCATCACGTCGCCGACTTCGCGCTGCGCGAAGGTGATGGTGGCGCCGCGGGCCGCCGAGTCGAGCACCGGCACGTTGTGGTAGAGCGCAGCCACGAAATCGCGGGTCTTGGTCTCGTCGCCGCCGGTCTTGTCCCAGGCATAGCCCCAGGCAGCCAGATAGTTCCAGCGCGTGCCGCCACCTGTCTTGGGATTGCCGGTGATCACGGCGACGTCGGGGCGCACGAGGTCGCCCCAGTCCTTGATGCCCTTGGGATTGCCCTTGCGCACCACGAAAACGATGGTGGAGGCATAGGGCGTGGAATTGCGCGGCAGGCGGGACTGCCAGTTTTCCGGGATCTTGTTGGTCGCCTTGGCGATGGAATCGATGTCGTTGGACAGGGCCAGCGTCACCACATCGGCATCGAGCCCGTCGATGACGGCGCGCGCCTGCTTGCCGGAGCCGGCATGGGACTGCTTGATGGTGACGTCCTCGCCCGTCTTGGCCTGCCAGTCCGCCGCGAACGCCTTGTTGATCTCCTTGTAGAGCTCGCGCGTGGCGTCATAGGACACGTTGAGAAGCTCGGCGGCATGGCCGCGCGCGGGCGCGCCAAAGGTCATCCACAGCACGAAGCCGAGAGCCAGCAGCACGGCGAGAGTGTCGCGAAGGCGGGTGGGGCTGGTCATGCCGTTCATTTCACAACCTGGAAGTGGGAAAGGAGAATTTACAACTTCTTTATATATCCACTAAATCAATCGACATTGTCAATGTGTTAAATGCAATAAATTCCACAACAATTGTGTGTTATATGGCGGCTGCCGCCAAAAGGAAAGCGGGCCCTTGGGGCCCGCTCTGATCGCGTTCGTTTGTGCGCCTTATTGCGGCTTGTAGATCTCGTCGAACACGCCGCCATCGCCGAAATGCTTGGGCTGGGCGGTCTTCCAGCCCCCGAAGCGGGGATCGTCGATGGTCACCAGCTTAAGCTTGGGGAAGCGGGCGAGATCGGCCTTGTCGGCTGCGGCTTCATCGATCGGCCGATAGAAGTTGTGGGCGATGATCTTCTGGGCGGCCGGGGTGTAGAGGAAGTTGAGATAGGCCTCGGCCTGCTTGCGCGTGCCCTTGGCATCGACATTGGCGTCGACGATGGCCACCGGCGGCTCAGCCAGGATCGAGGAGGAAGGTGAGACGATCTCGTATTTGTCGGCGCCGAACTCCTGCAGCGTTAGGAAGGCCTCATTCTCCCAGGCGATCAGGACGTCGCCGGTGTCGCGCTGGGCGAAGGTGACGGTGGAGCCGCGGGCGCCCGAGTCGAGCACGGGAACGTTGCGATAGAGCGCCGCCACGAAGTCGCGGGCCTTGGCCTCGTCGCCGCCATTCTTGTCGAAGGCGTAGCTCCACGCGGCCAGATAGTTCCAGCGAGCGCCGCCGCTCGTCTTGGGATTGGGCGTGATCACCGCAATGCCGGGCTTGACCAGATCGTCCCAATCCTTGACGCCCTTGGGATTGCCCTTGCGCACCACGAAGACGATGGTCGAGGTATAGGGCGAGGAATTGTGCGGCAGGCGTGACTGCCAATTGTCCGGAAGCTTCTTGGTCGCCTTGGCGATGGCGTCGATGTCGCCGGACAGAGCGAGGGTGACCACATCGGCTTCCAGGCCATCGATGACCGAGCGCGCCTGCTTGCCCGAACCGCCATGCGACTGCTTGATGGTCAGTTCCTCACCGGCCTTGGCCTTCCAGTCGGCGGTGAAGGCGGTATTGATCTCCTTGTAGAGCTCGCGCGTCGGATCATAGGAGACATTGAGCAATTCGGCGGCGCGGGCGCCGGCAAGAGCGCCGAAAACCAGCCAGAGCACGAGGCCGAGGGCCAGGAGTACGCCGAGCGTGTCCCTCAGGCGCGCAAGGCGGAGCGTTTTGATCGTCATGATGTCGGTTTCCAGTCGGGAGGAGCGTGTCCCGAATGTCCACTAAATCAATCGACCTTGTCAATCTATAAAATGCATAGATTAATGGTATTATAAATCAATTCACATGAAGTGAATGTGCGACAAGATTGCCACAGTGCATGAGAAAGGCGGCCTGCCTTGCCCGAGCCCAGCCGGAGCCACCTTTGCGCCGGAATTGATCAGCACTTGGTTAACCATAGTGGCAATTTGGCTCTTGCGGCGAGGCGCGGCGGTACCACAGCGGCCAAGAAATCGCCACGGGCCGTGTTTCCAGAACGTTCGATTAACCAGCTTTCGCTATGGCTGGTTTACCAATTCTGACGACCGGAGGAGTAACCGGAATGATGACGTCCCTGCGCGCGGTCCCCGCACTGCGCTTTGCCGCTGCACTGACCTGCGTGCTTGCACTGGCGGCCTGTAAGAGCAAATCGGGTGCCGATGGTGGCCTCGGCGGTCCCGGTGGAGCCGGCGGTGGCGGCTACGGAGCCGGTGGCGCTGCATCGCCCGGTAGCCAGCAGGACTTCGTCGTGAATGTCGGCGATCGCGTGCTGTTCCTCGTCGACCAGTCCGACATCACCCCTGAGGGTCAGCAGACGCTGAACAAGCAGGCCCAGTGGCTGAAGGCCTATCCGCGCTACTCCGTCACCGTCGAAGGTCATGCCGACGAGCGTGGCACGCGTGACTACAACTTCGCCCTCGGCCAGCGCCGCGCCCAGTCGGTGCGCGACTATCTGATGGCTCAGGGCATTTCCGGCGGTCGCATGCGCACGATCTCCTACGGCAAGGAGCGCCCGGTCGCGACCTGCAACGACATCTCCTGCTGGTCGCAGAACCGCCGCGCCGTCACCGTGCTGAACGGCGGCAATTCCTAAGTTGGGGGGCAGGTCTTCGGACCCGCCTGACCCGTGGCCGGATCGTGATTATGCATAAGAAGGGCGCCCATCGAGGCGCCCTTTCCATTGGAAGAAGACGGGTCCGAAGACCCACCCCACCATCACTCTTCGTCGGTGAACAGCGGCATCTGCGGCGTCGTCGAACTCGGCACTGCCAGGCCGAGATGGCGATAGGCATGCGGGGTCATCACCCGGCCGCGCGGCGTGCGCTGCAGGAAGCCCTGCTGGATCAGATAGGGCTCGATGATGTCCTCGATGGCATCGCGCGGTTCGGAGAGGGCTGCGGCGATGGTCTCGATGCCCACAGGGCCGCCGCCGAAGCTGAGGGCGACTAGATTGAGGTAGCGGTTGTCCATGGCATCGAGCCCGGCCTGGTCGACTTCCAGCGCGCTCAGGGCCTTGTCGGCGATGGTGCGGGTAATGGTCTCGGCGCCCAGAACCGAGGCGAAGTCGCGCACGCGGCGCAGCAGGCGCCCGGCGATGCGGGGCGTACCGCGCGCGCGCCGGGCGATCTCGTTGGCACCGTCCTCGGCGATCGGCGTACCCATCACGCGCCCGCCACGCTTCACGATGAGCTCGAGCTCCTCCACCGTATAGAATTGCAGGCGGATGGGAATGCCGAAGCGGTCACGCAGCGGCGTGGTCAACAGGCCGGCCCTGGTGGTGGCGCCGACCAGTGTGAACTTGGCAAGATCGATGCGCACCGACCGTGCCGCCGGTCCCTCGCCGATGATGAGGTCGAGCTGGAAATCCTCCATCGCCGGATAGAGGATTTCTTCCACCGCCGGATTAAGGCGATGGATCTCGTCTATGAACAAGACGTCGCGTTCCTCGAGATTGGTGAGCAGTGCGGCGAGATCGCCCGCCTTGGCGATCACCGGCCCCGACGTGGCGCGAAAATTGACCCCGAGTTCGCGCGAGACGATCTGGGCCAGCGTGGTCTTGCCCAGGCCGGGGGGACCGACGAACAGCACATGGTCGAGGGCGTCGCCTCGCTTGCGGGCAGCCTCGATGAAGACGGAGAGATTTTCGCGTGCCTTGGCCTGGCCGACGAATTCGGAAAGATCCTGCGGGCGCAGCGTGGAGTCGGTCGTATCCTCGTTGCGCTGGTCACCGTCCAGCAGGCGGGCAGCCTTGGGCGCCTCAGCGCCGGATTGTCGCCGCGTCGGCTTCATCGCGACAATTCCTTCAGGCCGAGGCGAATGAGCTTGGCCGTCTCGGCACTTTCGCCAGCTTCGCGCAGGGCGGAAGCGATGGCGGCCGAGGCCTGGGTCTGGCCATAGCCGAGATTGACCAGGGCTGAGACGGCGTCGCTGATCGGGCCGGCGGCGCGCTGCTCGCCGAGATCGGCCTGCAGGCTAATCACATCGGCGGGGACGTGGCCGAAGCTCGGCACCTTGTCCTTGAGTTCGGTGACGATGCGCTGGGCCACCTTGGGACCGACGCCAGGAGCCCGCGCCACGGCGGCTTTGTCCCCGAGCGCGATGGCAGAAGCAAGGTCCGCCGGTTTGAGCGTGGAGAGGATGGCGAGTGCCACCCGGGTGCCGATGCCCTGCACCGTCTGCAACAGGCGGAACCAGTCCCGCTCATTGTCGCTGGTGAAGCCGAACAGCCGGATCTGGTCCTCGCGCACATAGGTCTCGATGGCGAGCACAGCCGCTTCGCCGGCGGAGGGCAGGGCGCCGAGCGTGCGGCTGGAGCAATAGACGACATAGCCCACACCCTGCACGTCGAGGATCACCCAATCCTCGCCATAGCTGTCAACGATGCCGCGCAGTTTACCAATCATGAGACCCTCATCGGGCCATATCTAGCGGTTTCGATTGATTCGTGCGCCCGCTTCACGTGCCGAGGTCCCGTCTCAGGCGCCCTTGCCGAACAGGGCGCTGAGCTCGGCATAGGACATGGCATCCTTGGCAAAGCCGAAGCTCCCCTGGTCGCGCAGCTCGAGGGCGGCACGCTTCAAGGCGCCGAAAGCCGCCCGGGCGAAGGAGCCGCCGACGCTGACGCGGCGCACGCCGAGCCTGGCGAGATCGGCGACGGTGAAATCCTGCCCGCCCACGGTGAACAGGACGTTGAGCGGCCTGTCGATCGAGCTCAGCACGCTGGAAATCTGGTCGAGGCGGGTCAAGGCAGGCGCGTAGAGCACTTCGGCTCCCGCTTCCTGGAAGGCCTGGAGGCGGCGGATGGTGTCGTCGAGGTCGGCGATACCATGCAGAAAGTTCTCGGCGCGGGCGGTGAGCACGAATCCCCCGGCGCGTGCCGCCTCGGCCGCGGCGCGGACGCGGTCGACGGCATGGCCGAACTCGTAGATCGGCCGGTCGGGTCGACCGGTGGCATCCTCGATCGAGCCTCCGGCGAGCCCCACCTCGATGCCGGCAAGGATGGTGCGCCGGCAGTCCTCGGGTGAGTCGCCGAAACCGTTTTCGAGATCGGCGCTTACCGGCAGACTGGTCGCTTCCACGATGACCCGCGCATTGGCGAGGGTTTCCTCGCGCGTCATCTGGCCGTCCTTGCGCCCCACCGTGAAAGCCAGGCCGGCACTGGTGGTAGCGATCGCTGAAAAGCCTAGCGAATCAAGAAGCTTGGTGGACCCGGCATCCCAGGCGTTGGGTATGAGGAAAAGTTCGGGGCGCTGGTGCAGTTCGGAGAAGACGGCGGCGCGGCGAGCCTGGGTCATGGCGAATCCTTAGGTAAATTCACGGTTTGTTCTAGGGGTGCGAAGCGCGGGAGGCAAGCGCTATTTCCCTGGGGCCGGCGCTTCTCAACCTGCGGGTCCAGTGGGCACCGCCAGGGAATTACTTCAGGATCGCCGCCAGATTATGGCTGGTGCGGTGATGGGCGTGGGTGATGGCGACGGCGAGGGCATCGGCCGCATCCTCCGATTTCGGATCGGCCTTGGGCAGCAGCACCTTGATCATCAGGCCGATCTGCTTCTTGTCGGCGTGGCCGGAGCCGACCACGGTCTTCTTGACGAGGTTGGGCGCATATTCGCTGACGGCGAGGCCGGCCTGGGCCGGCACCAGCATGGCAATGCCGCGAGCCTGGCCGAGCTTCAGGGTCGCCGTGGCGTCCTTGTTGACGAAAGTCTTCTCGACGGCGGCCTCGTCCGGCTCGAAGCGCGTCATCACCTCCGTCAGGCCCTCATGCAAGGCGAGCAGGCGGTGGGCGAGTTCTTCGCTGTCATCGGAAAATACGGTGCCGCAGGCGATGAAGGTCAGCCGGTTGGCCAGTACCTCGATCACGCCCCAGCCGGTGCGGCGCAGGCCGGGGTCGACGCCGAGGATACGGATGGGGGTCTGTGACATGACTTCCTGGGACCGCCGGCATCCCTGCCGGCTCTTGGAATCGCTGTGCTTGCAGGATGGGAAGAGCCGGCTGGAAGCCGGCGATCCCAGGATTTACTCCGCCAGCTTCGCCATCATGGCGTCGGAAAGCTCGAAATTGGCGTAGACATGCTGCACGTCGTCATGGTCGTCGAGATTGTCGACCAGGCGCATCAGCTTTTCGCCGGTCTCGTCATCGACGGCCACTGTGTTCTGCGGCCGCCAGACCAGGCTGGATTTACGGGCTTCGCCGAGCTGGGTCTCCAGAGCCTTGGTCACTTCGGCGAGGTTCTCGGCGGCGCAGATGAATTCGTGGCCGTCTTCGGAGGAAGAACAATCATCGGCGCCGGCTTCCAGTGCCGCTTCGAGCATCGCGTCGGAGGAGCCTTTGTCCGCGTCATATTCGATCACGCCAACTCGGTCGAACATGAAGGACACGGCGCCGGTCTCGGCGAGATTGCCGCCAGCCTTGGTGAAATAGGAGCGCACGTCCGATGCAGTACGGTTGCGGTTGTCGGTGAGCGCTTCGACGATCAGCGCCACGCCGCCCGGGCCATAGCCCTCATAGCGGATCTCGTCATAGTTCTCGCCATCGGTGCCGGCGGCCTTCTTGACGGCGCGGTCGATGTTGTCCCTGGGCATGTTTTCAGCGCGCGCGGCCAGGATGGCGGCCCGCAGCCGTGCATTCATGTTGGGATCGGGCAGGCCGAGCTTGGCCGCGACGGTGATTTCACGGGCGAGCTTGGAAAACAGTTTCGAACGCTTGGCATCCTGCTTGCCCTTGCGGTGCATGATGTTGGCGAATTGGGAATGACCGGCCATTGTTTTGCCCTGGTTCGTTATGTGTGCGGGCTCGTCGGTGTGTACGAACCCAATGAATTGTGGCGCGGCTTATAGAAGCGGCGGCGAGAAAAATCCACCTTTGTGCGGAACGGGGAGGCGGGATGACCCGTCCTTCACCAGAAATCGGGCTCGGCCTGCGACAGCCTTCCACCGATGCGTACAGGCGCGATCTTCACCGCCAGGCCGGTGCGATCGTCGGTTTCCACGGCCAGGCCCGACAGGGTTGCCTCGCCCGTCGCCGGCTCGAAGCGCAGGCCCGGCGTCTTCTGGATGAAGCGGCGGATGGGCTCTTCCTTGTCCATGCCGAGCACGCTGTCATAGTCGCCGCACATGCCGGCATCCGACATATAGGCAGTGCCATGGCCGAGGATCTGATGGTCTGATGTCGGCACATGGGTGTGGGTGCCGATCACCAGGCTGGCCCGTCCGTCGGCGAAATGGCCGAGCGCCTGCTTTTCGCTGGTGGCTTCGGCATGCACGTCCACCACTACGGCGTCGGCGCCGAGGCCGAGCGGGCAGGCGGCGAGCTCGCGCTCGAGGGCCGCGAAGGGATCGTCGAGCGCGTCCATATAGACCCGGCCCATCACCTGGACGACCAGCAGCCGCATGCCGTTCTTCAGGTCCACCAGCGTGGCACCGCGCCCCGGCGTGCCCTTGGGATAGTTGGCAGGACGGATCAGCCGCGGTGCCCGCTCGATGAAGACGAGAGCTTCGCGCTGATCGAAGGAATGATTGCCGAGCGTCACGACATCTGCGCCGGAAGCGACGACCTCGTCGAAGATTGCCTCCGTCAGGCCGAAGCCGCCGGCGGCGTTCTCGCCGTTGATGATGACGGCGTCGAGCTTCCAGGCCTCGCGCAAGCCGGGTAGGCGTTCGATCACGGCGTTGCGGCCGGTGCGGCCGACGATGTCGCCCAGGAACAACAGACGCATATTAGGGCCTGCCCTCAGCTATGGATTGGATTTGACGGGAGCGATTTTGGCCGAGGATGTCCGCACTTGCTTCGCAAGTGCGTGGGAGTTCGAGGACGCAAGCCTTTCGGCTTGCTACGTCTGCCACAGGCTTTGCCTGTGGCAGGAATGACGTGCTCATCGGCCAAAAGCGCCCCGCCGCCGAAGGCGGTGAGGTGAAAAATGGTCGTCTGCAGCGTCGCTTCGCTTGCCAAGACAGAAGTCTTGGCAGCGCTCGCTCCTCCCATCCAACCATTTTTGACCTCATCAAATTCCAAACCATAGCTGAGGGCAGGCCCTAACGCCCCGTCACTGTGATGATTTCGTTTTCGGTGGCGATGGCATCGAGCGGCACGTCATGGTGCTCGGCCGGGAGGACCGCGACTTCCTGGCAGGCGAACGCGTAGCCGAGGGTGAAGACGGGATGCATCGCCCGCAATTGCGGTATGGTGCGATCGTAGAAACCCGCGCCATAGCCGATGCGGTAGCCACGCCGGTCGAAGGCGACGGGTGGCACCAGAAGCACCTGGGGATGCACTTCCTCCGCCTCGGGCGAGGGCTCGGGGATGTTGTGGCGTCCCACCACCAGCGGATCGCCCGGTGCCCAGGCACGGAAGGTGAGGGGGTGCCCATATTTCGGTGTGGTCGGCAAGGCCAGCTTGCGGCCCGTATGGTGCAGGCGCTCGGCGATTTCGCCGGGATGAATCTCGTCGCGAAAGGCCTGGTAGAGACCGACGATACCGCTGGTGTATTTCAGGCGGCTGAAGGCGTGATGGGCGGCTCTCGCCGTCGCTGACTGGCGCTGATGACCGCGGATCTCTGCACGTGCCGCCATTGCCTTGTGGCGCAACTGGGTCTTGTGATCGGTAGAGGCCATTACACGTTTGGAAAGAGGAGGGAGCGGGCCACCTCGGCCGTTGGACGTTTCGATCCCGGGTGCCTACTGATGTAGGTGGGCGCCGTAATGTCCGAGCCCTCGAGCAAGAACAGTGACAGCTCCCTTGGGAGTCGTATGGCCCCGGGGATACAGTTGTCCTGACGAACCAGGCAGCACCGCATTGAGATAATAAGGGCGAGACGGTGCGAGCGCCAGAGGGCGATGAAAATATTGCTGGAAGCGCTGGCTTCCTGAGATGCCCGCGCTCCCGGAAAATTCAGATGCCCTATACGCCTGTCTTCGACAGAGAATCGATCAGCTTCTCGACCCGGACGGCGGCATCGGTCAGGGCCTGGGTCACCCGCATCTGGGTCTGCTGCTCGCGCTGCAGCGCATTGTCGCGGGTCTGGCGCAATTCGTCGAGATCATGCTGCAATCCGGCCGCCCGCCGCTGCATCTCAGCCAGCTCGTCCGCGACCATGATGCCGGCCATCACGGCGAGACGCATATCCCCGATTTCGCCGAATGACGAACGCAGGGCATCGATCTTGGCATCGAGCTGGCGGCCGAGGCCGAGGAGATGTTCTTCCTGGCCCTCGTCGCACGCCATGCGATAGGCGCGGCCCGCAATGGTGACGGATACATGCGCCATGCTAGCTATCCTGCGGCTCAAGCACGTGACGGATGGAATCCATCGCCTGGTCGAGGCGTCGCGATACGTCGCGATTGGCGGTTTCCATCGCCGTGAAGCGTGCATAGCTCGCATCGAGTTCCAAGGCGAGGCGATTGCGATCTTCCGAGAGGGCCTGCACTTCGATGCGATGTCCGCCGATGGTCCGGTCGAGTTCCGCGCGATGCTCGGCGGCCTCTTCGAGCTGAACCAGGGCCATATTCAATCGTTGCAAGGCTGCATCCACAGACAAGGGCTTACTCACTCTTTCCCTATAGCGGCATTTCGTCGAATCATGACAGGGCCGCTCCGCGTTTTTGCTTAAATATCAAAGTATCGCGGTTTCGCCCAAGGGCCAAGTGAAAGCCGCCAGCCTTCCCCTGGTGATACGACCGGCTTTCGATCACCCCACCGCCGGTTGCGTGAATTTCAGGCACAAGCCCGGGGATCATTGACAGTCGGGGATGAGGTGCTAAGAACCCACCGCCCTTTTTTGCCAAATTCCGGCTGAAATCATCAGGAAACACTCCATGGCACTCACCGAAATGCAGAACCGCCTAGCCAATGCCATTCGTGGCTTGGCGATCGATGGGGTTGAGGCAGCCAAATCCGGTCATCCCGGCATGCCGATGGGCATGGCTGATGTCGCCACCGTGCTGTTCACGCGTTTCCTGAAGTTCGATGCCGCCAATCCCCATTGGGCCGACCGCGACCGCTTCATCCTGTCGGCGGGCCATGGCTCTATGCTACTTTATTCGCTGCTCTATCTGACCGGCGTCCCGGGCATGACGGTCGAGGAACTCAAGCATTTCCGCCAACTCGGCCACAAGACCCCCGGCCATCCTGAGAATTTCCACACCGTCGGCATTGAAACCACCACCGGTCCGCTCGGGCAGGGCATCGCGACCGCCGTCGGCTTTGCCTTCGCGGAGAAGATGCTCGCTGCCCAGTTCGGCAAGAAGGTTGTCGATCACTATACCTATGTCATCGCCTCCGACGGCGACCTGATGGAGGGCGTCAGCCAGGAAGCGATCGCTCTTGCTGGTCACTACAAGCTCAACAAGATGATCGTGATGTGGGATCACAATGGCATCTCCATCGACGGCCCGCTGACCCTTTCGGACTCGGTTGACCAGATCAAGCGCTTCCAGTCCGCTGGCTGGCGCGCGGTGAATGTCGACGGCCATGACCAGGATGCCATCGCCGCCGCCATCGAGGCTGCGCAGAAGTCGAGCAAGCCGACGCTGATCGCCTGCAAGACCACGATCGGCTTCGGTTCGCCCCATCGTGCCGGCACCTCCAAGGCCCATGGCGAGCCGCTCGGGCCGGAAGAAGCCAAGCTCTCCAAGGAGAATCTCGGCATCACCGGCGCGCCCTTCGAGGTGCCCGCCGACGTGCTCAAGGCCTGGCGCGAGGCGGGTTCTCGCGGCGTTGGTGCCCGCCAGGCCTGGGAAGAGCGTTTCGCCACTTTGTCCGAGCGCAAGCAGGCCGAGTTCACGCGCCGCATGGATCATGTGCGTCCCGCCAAGCTCGGCAAGGCCATCCTCGCCCACAAGAAGGCGCTCGCCGCCAATCCCACCGCGATGGCGACCCGCAAATCCTCCGAGGCTGCCCTCAACGTCATTGTCGAGGTCATGCCGGAACTGGTGCTGGGCTCGGCCGACCTGACGCCCTCCAACAACACCAAGGCCAAGGGCCTGGTGGAGATCACCCCGAAGGACTTCAAGGGCCGCTACATCCATTGGGGCATTCGCGAGCATGGCATGGCTGCCGCGATGAACGGCATCTATCTGCATGGCGGCTTCGTTCCGGCCGGCGGCACCTTCTTCGTCTTCACCGACTATGCCCGCCCCGCCATCCGCCTTGCGGCGCTGATGGGAACCGCTCCTGTCTATGTCATGACCCATGACTCGATCGGCCTCGGCGAGGACGGTCCGACCCACCAGCCGGTCGAGCATCTGGCGGCTTGCCGCGCGATGCCGAACATGCGCGTGTTCCGTCCCTGCGACGCGATCGAGACGGCGGAATGCTGGCAGCTCGCGCTGGAGCGCACCAACGGGCCGACCATTTTGGCGCTGACCCGCCAGAATCTGCCGCTGCTGCGAGAAGCCACCTCGGCCAATCTGTGCGCCCAGGGCGGCTATGAACTGGCCGGCACCGGCGGCGAGAAGGCCGCGGTGACGCTGTTCGCTTCGGGTTCCGAGGTCGAGATCGCCATGAATGCCCGCGCCATCCTCAACCAGCGCGGCGTGCCGACCCGTGTGGTCTCGGTGCCTTCGCTGGAACTGCTCATTGGGCAGTCGCAAGAGGTCAAGGCCAAGATCATCGGCGACGCTCCGGTGAAGGTCGCGGTGGAAGCCGCCGTCCGCTTCGGCTGGGATGCGGTGATCGGTGCTGATGGCGGCTTCGTCGGCATGACCGGCTTCGGCGCCTCCGGCCCGATCAAGGACCTCTACAACCATTTTGGCATCACGGCGGAAGCCGTGGCCGAAACCGCCTTGCGCCGCCACAATGGCTGAGCATGAGCTGTAAACGAGCAGGGCGCACGCAAGTGTGCTTTGCTCTAACTCTTTGTTTTGACGCATTTTCTTAATCGAAAAGCCTGTCGGCTTTTCTGTAAAATGCTCTAGCTGAAGGCAGAGAAAGGAAATATCGGATGACAGTTCGTGTCGCCATCAACGGCTTTGGCCGCATCGGCCGCAACATCCTGCGCGCAATCGTCGAGGGCAAGCGCAAGGATATCGAGGTCGTGGCCATCAACGATCTCGGGCCGGTGGAGACCAACGCCCATCTGCTGCGCTACGATTCGATCCACGGCATCTTCCCCGCCGAGGTGAAGGTCGAGGGCGACTCCATCGTCGTGCAGGGCAAGAAGATCAAGGTCACCGCCATCAAGGATCCGGCCCAGCTTCCCCACAAGGAGCTGAACATCGACATCGCGATGGAGTGCACCGGCATCTTCACCGCGCGTGACAAGGCGGCCGCCCACCTCAAGGCCGGCGCCAAGCGCGTGATCGTCTCGGCCCCCAGCGATGGCGCCGATCTCACCGTGGTCTATGGCGTCAATCACCAGGACCTGACCAAGGACCACCTGGTCATTTCCAACGCCTCCTGCACCACCAACTGCCTGACGCCGGTGGCCAAGGTGCTGCATGATGCCTTCGGCATCGAGCGCGGCTTCATGACCACGATCCACTCCTACACCAACGACCAGCCCTCGCTGGACCAGATGCACAAGGATCTCTACCGCGCCCGCGCGGCGGCGTTGTCGATGATCCCGACCTCGACCGGCGCCGCCAAGGCCGTCGGCCTGGTGATGCCTGAGTTGAAGGGCCGACTCGACGGCACCTCCATCCGCGTACCCACGCCCAACGTCTCGGTGGTCGATCTCAAGTTCAACACCAAGAAGAAGACCAGCGTCGAGAAGATCAACGAGGCTATCATCAAGGCTTCCAAGCGCGGCCCGCTCAAGGGCGTTCTGGCCTATACCGACGAGCCGCTGGTGAGCCGCGACTTCAACCACAACCCGGCTTCCTCGATCTTCGCGCTCGACCAGACCAAGGTCATCGACGAGAAGTTCGTGCGTATCCTGACCTGGTACGACAATGAGTGGGGCTTCTCGAACCGCATGGCCGACACGGCGGTGCATTTCGCCAGCCTGATCTGAGCGCCTTTTTTCAGTGAAGTGAGTAAGGTGCCGCGGGTAACTGCGGCGCCTTTTCTTTTGTGTAGCCTCCACATCCGAGTTTGCCGGCGCCAGGCATCGTTTGCTTGTCCCGGGATGGGGGGCTGTGATTGAGTGGCGCCGCAATGGGCGGCGCGAAGGGGAGTGAAGCCATATGGCTCGGCGAGGCGTCTGGTTTTTCGTTCTCATCGTCGCTGTCTTGAGCCCGATGGCGGCTCGGGCCAGTTCCGATGGCGACTGTAAGCCGAGTTGGAAGATTGCGGGCACGGGATCGAACAACTGCAGCAATCTCGCCGTGCTGCAACCCGGCAACGACACGCGTGCCAATCTGCTGCTCCTGCTCGCCGGCCAAGACGATGCGCAGCCCGCGCCGGTCCGGTCGGATGGGGAGGAGGCAAGCAAGGTGCTGGCTGAGCCGAGCGATTGGGCCACCTTCCGTAGCGCGCTCTACCCACCACCCTCGACGGGCGGCAACGGGCTCTATGCCGCGGGCGAGGGCTCGCGCTGCCGCAGCAACGATGCGGGTACAGCCGATTTCGTGACGGCTCTCAGGGCGGAGCAGGGCGTCACATCCGCTGAAAGGGATGAGTTGATCGCCGCCCGGCAGGGCCTGCGGCCCGATTGCAGCGGAGCCGGGGCGGGACGAGAGGCCGTTTCCGCGGCCGCCGAGCATGCCCAGTCGCCCCTGGCCAAGGACTTTGCTGCCTATCTGTCGGGAGCGGCAGCCTTCTATGCCGGTGATTTCGACGCGGCCGCCCGGCATTTTGCTGCCCTGAGCCGTTCGACCCAGCCCTGGCTGCGGGAGAGCGGACGCTATCTTCTGGGGCGCGTGGAGGTGAACCATCTGCAGGCCGGCGCCTTTGACGAATATGGCAATCTGAGGGAAGTCCCGCAGCGCGATACCGGCAAGGCGACCGAGGCGGAAACGGGCCTCCAGGACTATCTGACGGCCTATCCGAACGGGCGCTACGCCACCTCCGCGCGTGGCCTGTTGCGCCGGGTCTATTGGATGAGCGGCGCCAATGCCAAGTTGCTCGCCGAATATGAGCGCCTCGTGGAGCAGAAGGCGAGCGAGCGCGGCATTTCCGATGCCGATCTCGCTCAAGAACTGGATAGCAAGCTGTTGCCCCTTTTGGGGGCGGAACAGGTGCGCTCGCCCGTGTTGCTAGCAACCCTTGACCTGGTTCGCATGCGCAAGGGCGGCTCTCTCAGTGGTGAAGCGTGCTGCAGCAAGGCCCTGACCTTGGAGGAACTGAACGGGCAACGCGAAGTCTTCGCAGGCAAGACGGACCTGTTCGACTATCTCGTCGCTTCCTATCAGTTCCATGTCGCCCGCCAGCCGCGTGTCGTTCTGGGCTTGCTGCCGGATCGGGCACAACAGAAAAGCTATGGCAATCTCGAATTCAGCCGGCAGGTGCTGCGCGGGCTGGCGCTGGACTCGGTGAAGGACCGTAACGCCCGCGGCTTTTGGCTCGATCTCATCCAGGGGGCAAGCCCCGTGAGCCAGCGTTTGGTCATCGAACTCGCTTTGGCCCTGCATGACGAGCGGGCAGGGACGCCTGAACACATCTTCGAGCCGGCCTCGCCGGTCCGCAATGAGACCATCCGGCAAACCTTGCTGCGATACAGCGCCGGCCCCCAATTGCTGCGCCGCCAGGCAGGCGATGCCGCCGCCTCACCGGCCGAGCGGGCGACAGCCCTCTACACGCTGCTTTATCGCGATCTCACCCGCGGGGCCTACAAGGCCTTTCCGGAGGATGTGGCGTTGGTGCCTGCCGATGCCAAGGTCGAGACGGATCCCGGTGATGCGAGGGGCGACGATCCACCGTCCTCGGATTTGTTCGTCAAACCGCAAACGGCGTCGGATTTCACTTGCCCCGATCTCAAGAGCAGCGTTGCCACGCTGTCCGCCAATCAGCGCGACATCACCGGACGACTGTGCCTGGGCGAGTTCATTCGCCTCAACGATCTCGATCGCGCCTTCCTGGATACGCCGCCGGCCAAGGATGAACTCGGCGGCAAGGGGGTGCAGTTTCCGGGCAGGAAATTTTCGCGGCTCGACACATATCGCACCGTCATCGGCGCGGCGGGCGCGACATCGGATCAGAAAGCCTATGCCCTCTATCGCGCCGTCTGGTGTTTCGCGCCGACGGGCAAGAATGGCTGTGATGACAGCGAGGTTCCCGCTGCACAGCGAAAGGCCTGGTTCAAGGCGTTGAAACGCGATTACCCGCAATCACGCTGGGCCCAGTCCCTGGAGTATTACTGGTAGAGATGCTGCGGCCAGTCTGTGCCCTCGCGATTTTCCTGGCGGCAGCCGGTGCCGCCGCGACGGCCGCGCCCGTTGACATCAACCGCCATCACAGTTTCTGGCTGTGGGCGGGGGTAAAGACGCAGCCCGAACTCGCACGGGCTCGCGAACTCTATCTCCTCGGCTCGGAGGTCGGTGCCCGGGAACCGGTTCGCCTCCTGTCGCGGCGAAGCGCCGTTCCCCGCCTTCCCGACACGCCGCTGTGGCTGGTGGTGCGCGTCGAGACCCTGGCATGGCCGCCGCAGATCTACGATCAGGTTCTCGCTCAGCTCGGGCGCTGGCAAGCGGCAGGCAATCGTGTCATCGGCCTGCAGATCGATTTCGATGCCCGTACGCGCCATCTGGAGAGCTACGCCTCCTTCCTCTCAGGCCTGCGCCACCAACTGCCGGCGGAGTACAGGCTCGGCATTACCGGCCTGATGGATTGGAGCAGCAATGGCGATCCCAGGGGGCTCGAAGCGCTCGGCGGCGTCGTGGACGAAGTGATCATCCAGACCTATCAGGGCCGCATAACCATCCCCGGCTATGCCGCCTATCTTTCGCGTCTGGGCCGGCTGCAGATGCCTTTCCGCATCGGCCTCGTGCAGGCCGGCGACTGGCAGGAGCCGCCTGGCCTCACCGCCAATCCCTGGTTTCGCGGCTATGTCGTGTTCCTGCAGAATCCCAGGCAGCGCTGACTTAGGATTCGTCCGTCAACAAACGAGTCCAATTGGCTCGACCTTGTCATTGCCGGCTTGACCCGGCAATCCAGTTCCTCCTTCCGGACGTCGAAGAAGAGCCCCTGGATGCCCGGGTCAAGCATCGGCATGACAAAGGTGGCGCTTCAGTTATTTCCGGACAATGCCTTAGTGATGATTTGGAGACGGTCGGGGCCGCAGATGAGGTGGCCGTCTTGGCATGCTTCACGCGCGGTACTCTCTCTCGATCAATGCTCTGCCGAGCCGCGAGCCTTCGCCTCCTTCGCAAGGCGTCCGAGCTGGGCGGTCTGTGATGCATTGCGGTGATCGCTCCGGTAGCCGGCCGGAAAGAGGCGGACGCCGCTTTCGTGCTGCACCAGATCTCGATCGCGGCGGCGGCCATTTCCTGCACGACGAGCGATGCGAACAGCTCTTCCTGGCTGGCAAACAGGTCAAATGCCTTGGCCTCGGATAGGCCGGCGCGCGTGGCGATCTCCTCCATGCTCACGGCGTCATAGGGCTTGGTGAAGAACTTCCTGCGAGCGATGCGCAGCATCTGCCGGGCGCAGGCGATCATGTCGTCGTTGCCCTTCATGGGCATGAACGGGGAGGATAGGTCGGAGTTGAGATCGCAACTGTCTCCGACGGAAACGGCGCCTCGGATGATCCGGGGCTCCGTTTTGCGCATGATTGTCAGCGGCAATGGCCCGCATGTTTATTGCGGATCGAGGATGCGCCAGTCGAAGCTGCCTGCCCAGTCGGCGAAATTATGCCAGTTCACCTCGGGGAAATCCTTGTGCAGGCCGGCGACATCGACGTCGTAGCCGACCCGATCGAACCACTCGAACATGATGGCGGCATCCTCGCTCTGCTGGCGGATCGCGGCGGTCGGCACTTCCTGGTAACGGATCGGACGGTTGATTGCCCGCGAGAGAATTCTCACCAGCTCCTCGCCGGAGAGCTCGTCCCCTGCATAGTCGAAGCGTTTGCCGAAGACCTTTTCGCGACGCTCCACCAGGGCGGCATTGAACGCGCCGATGTCTGCCAGCGCCACCTGCTGCAAGGCGCGCTTGGCCGGGACAGCGAGGGCGTACACACCCTGGCGCAGGCTGTCGATCGACCAGGGGCCCACGCTGTTTTCCATGAAGAAGACCGGGGCGCTGATCGTATAGGGCACGCCGAGCCCAGCAATATGCTGTTCGACCAGATATTTGCTGTCGAAATGCGGAATGCCGGTAGCCTTGTCGGCGTCGGCGACGGATGAGTAGATCAAGTGCCCGATACCGGCTGCCTTGGCCGCGTCGGCGGCGGCGATGCCCTGGCGGGTTTCTCCGTCAGTCCCGTCAGCCAGCATGGTTCCCATCAAGAACATCGTGTCGACGTCGCTGGCTGCCTTGACGATAGAGGCCGTGTCGTCGAGGTCACCAGGCACAATCTGTGCGCCCGCCGCTGCCAGGGCCTGCGCACCGGCACTGTCGGGTCTGCGGCTCAATGCCTTGACGTGATGCCCCCTGGAAAGCAGGTCGCGGACGACTGCACCTCCCTGCTGACCCGTGGCACCGGTAACCAATACAGTCCGTTTGGTGGTCATTTCACCGCTCCTTGCTTGTGATGAAGCAAATTTAGCGCTGCCACATCGAACCATAATGGGCTATTATTGGAAAACATCGTTCCAAATTTGGATATAATGCTCGATCTCAACGACATTCTGGTTTTTGCCCGGGTGGTCGAGGCCGGCAGTTTCACCGGAGCCGCACGGCTGCTCCGTGCGCCCAAGACCACAGTGAGTCGCCGCATTGCTGCGCTCGAACAGGCCGTCGGTGCGCGCCTGCTGCAGCGCACGACGCGGAGCCTCGCCATGACGGAGGCCGGACGCCTCTATTACGAACGCAGCAGCGTGGCGCTGAGGCTGATCGAAGAGGCAAATCTGCGCCTTGCGGAAGCAAGAACGGAACCTTCGGGTACGATCCGCATTTCCGCGCCTGCCGGATTTGCCGACCATCTGCTCAACAGTGCCGTGTTCGATTTCCTTGCCGCCTATCCCAAGACCAAGGCTGAATTGATCCTGACCGATGACCGGCTCAATCTGATCGAGCATGGCATCGATCTGGCCTTCCGGACCGGTATCCTCCCGGATTCCACTTTGATCGCGCGCAAGCTCGGCGTCACGCATAGAATCTTGTGTGCCGGCCCGAATTATCTCGCGCAGTTCGGAACGCCGCAGGCCACAGCGGATCTCGCCCGGCATGCCTGCGTCATCGTCGGCCCATCGGTGGACGGCGCGCCATGGGTACTGGAGGGGCCAGGGGGCCAGGAAACGGTGACGGTTTCAGGCCGTTTCGCCGTCAACGACATGCATTCGGCGTTATCGGCGGCGATTGCCGGCTATGGCATTGCCCAATTGCCCTACCAGTTCGCAGAGTCTGCCCTGCAAGACGGGAGGCTGCGGCGTATTCTCGAAGATCATACCATGTCAGCCGGTGGCCTCTATGTCGTCTATCCCAGCAGCCGGCATCTATCGCCGCTGATCAAGGCTTTCATCGAGCTGGCGGTGCGAAAGCTCGATACGCAATTGTTCCGATGAGCGCTGAAGACGACCGCGCGCCGAGCAATCTTTTGACGCAATTTAGGTCCTTCCGTCGTCTTGAGCGCTTTATCGATCCGGCAGCTTGCTCTATTGCTCGCCGGTGATTTTGCGTGGCGGGCGCGGTATGCTAGGCACCTTGCCGAAAACAGATGGACAGGACAGGCATGAGCGCTTTTCGCACCCTCGACGACGTCAATGTGGAAAACAAGCGCGTTCTGGTACGCGTCGACCTGAACGTCCCGATGGAGAATGGCGTCGTCGGTGATGCCACCCGCATCGAGCGTGTGATCCCCACCATCCTGGAGCTGGCGCGCGCCAGGGCAAAGGTCATCCTGCTCGCCCATTTCGGCCGGCCCAAGGGCGTGGATCCCAAGGAAAGCCTGAAGCCTGTCGCCGCCAAGCTCGCCGAGATCGCCAAGCGTCCCGTCGCCTTTGCCGAGGATTGCATCGGCGAGGTTGCGGCCAAGGCGGTCGCCGCCCTGCAGCCGGGCGACATTCTCTGCCTGGAGAACACGCGTTTCCATCCCGGCGAAGAGAAGAACGATCCTGACTTCGTCAAGGCTCTGGCCGCCAATGGCGACATCTGGGTGAACGACGCCTTCTCGGCCGCCCATCGCGCCCATGCCTCGACCGAAGGCCTCGGCCACCTCCTGCCGGCCTATGCCGGACGCACCATGCAGGCCGAGATCGAGGCGCTGTCGCGCGCGCTCGAGCAGCCCAAGCGCCCTGTCGTCGCCGTGGTCGGCGGTGCCAAGGTCTCGACCAAGCTCGAGCTGCTCGGCAATCTCGTCAGCAAGGTCGACGCGCTGATCATCGGTGGCGGCATGGCCAATACCTTCCTGCACGCCCAGGGCGTCGGCGTCGGCAAATCGCTGGCCGAGCGCGACCTCGCCGATACCGCCCGCGCCATCCTCGCCAAGGCGGAGAAGGTCAACTGCGCCATCATCCTGCCGGTGGATGCCATCGTGGCCTATCATTTCGCTGCCGATGCGCCGAACCACGCCTATGGCCTCGATTCGATCCCGCATGACGGCATGATCCTCGATGTCGGGCCGCAATCGGTGGAGCGCATCAAGGGTGCCATCGACGAGGCGGAGACGCTGGTGTGGAACGGCCCGCTGGGCGCTTTCGAGCTGCACCCCTTCGACCACGGCACGGTGGCGGCGGCCAAGCATGTCGCCGCGCGCACCAAGGCCGGCAAGCTGCTGTCGGTCGCCGGCGGTGGCGACACGGTGGCGGCGCTCAACCATGCCAAGGTCGCCGAACAGTTCTCCTATGTCTCCACCGCCGGCGGCGCCTTCCTCGAATGGCTGGAAGGCAAGCCGTTGCCGGGCGTGGAGATCCTGCGCGCCTGACGCGTCCGGCCAATCGCTCGCGCCTCGGCAAATTTCGGAGACTTCTCATGGCACGCATCACCCTTCGCCAGTTGCTCGACCACGCCGCCGAGCATGGCTATGGCGTCCCCGCCTTCAACATCAACAATATGGAGCAGGTGATCGCCATCATGGAGGCGGCCAAGGCCACCGGCTCGCCGGTGATCATGCAGGCCTCTCGCGGTGCGCGCCAATATGCCAACGACATCATGCTGACCAAGATGATGGATGCGGCAGTCGAGATCTATCCGGACCTTCCGGTCTGCGTGCACCAGGACCATGGCAACAACGAAGCGACCTGCCTCACCGCCATCCAGGCCGGCTTCACCTCGGTGATGATGGACGGCTCGCTCAAGGAGGACGGCAAGACGCCGGCCGACTATGGCTATAATGCCGGCATCACCCGCCGCGTCGTCGACATGGCCCATTGGGTCGGCGCCTCGGTGGAAGGAGAACTCGGCGTGCTCGGCAGCCTCGAAAGCGGCACGGGCGAGGCCGAGGACGGCCACGGCGCCGAAGGCGATCTCTCGCATGACCAGCTCCTCACCAATCCCGACGAGGCGGTGAAGTTCGTCAAGGACACCAAGGTCGATGCGCTCGCCATCGCCATGGGCACCTCGCATGGCGCCTATAAATTCTCCCGCAAGCCCGATGGCGCCATCCTGGCGATGAACGTCATCAAGGAAATCAACCAGCGCATGCCCGACATGCATCTGGTCATGCATGGTTCTTCCTCGGTGCCGCAGGAGCTCCAGGACATCATCAACAAATATGGCGGCGAGATGCCGCAGACCTGGGGCGTGCCGGTGGAGGAGATCCAGCTCGGCATCAAATACGGCGTGCGCAAGGTCAATATCGATACCGATTGCCGCATGGCCATCACCGGCCAGATCCGCCGTATCTTTGCCGAAAATCCGGGCGAATTTGATCCGCGCAAATATCTCAAGCCGGCCCAGGATGCGATGATCAAGCTGTGCAAGCAGCGCTATGAGGAGTTCGGCACCGCGGGCCAGGCTGCCAAGATCAAGGTCATTCCGCTCCACGAGATGGCCAAGAGCTACAAGGCCGGCAAATTCGAGCCGAAATTCGCTTGAGCGGTTCCGGAAAACCGCCTCGCGCCTCTCGGCTTGAGCGAGACGACAACGAAATCGTACAGTATCGGAGCCGATCCCGGGATCGGCCCCGATGCCGTAGCAAGAAGAAGGACGCCCGGGATTCCCTCCATGGCTGAAGTTCCATCCCGCCCTCCCGTCCAGATCTATCTGGTCACCCCGGCCCTCGACGATGTCGCCCCCTTCCTGCCGGCCCTGCGGGCCGCGCTGTCGGCCGGCGACATTGCCTGCGTGTTGTTCACCCCGGTGGCCGGCGACGACAACGGCGCCAAGAAGCTGATCAAGGAGATCGCGCCGGTAGTGCAAGGCGCGGGCGCGGCGCTGCTCGTCAGCGGCTGGAGCGCGGTGGTGGCGCGGGCGGGTGCCGATGGCGTGCATCTCAATGACGGCCGCAAGGGCCTGACCGACGCGCTCGACAGCTTCAAGCCTGAGCGCATCGTCGGAGCGGGCGGCATCCGCACGCGTGACGAGGCCATGACCGTGGCCGAAAGCGGCGTCGACTATGTCATGTTCGGGGAGCCGGCGCGCGATGGCCGCCTGCCGCCGCTGGAGGGCGTGGTAGAGCGCACCGCCTGGTGGGCCGAGCTCTTCGAAGTGCCTTGCGTCGCCTTCGCGCCGGATCTGGCGGCGGTGCCGCTGTTCGCCGATGCCGGTGCCGATTTCGTGGCGCTCGGCAATGCCGTCTGGAATCACGAGCAGGGGCCCGCCGAAGCGGTTGCGCTGGCGGACCGGCTGCTGAAGCAGAGAGGAAGTCTCGCATGAAGCGCATCGCTGTTGCGGCCGCGCTCGCGCTGCCGGTCCTTCTCGCCTCGTTGCCGGGCCGCGCGGAACCCTCGCCCCCTGCCGACGCCGCACAGCCGGCCGAAGCCAATGGCGGCGAGGCGGGCAAGCCGGCAGAGGCAGGTGCGCCGGCCACGGCTGCTCAACCCGCATCGGAAGCCGCCAAGCCCGCGGAGAACGCGCCTGGCGAGGCCGCGCCGCCATCCGGTGCCGCCAAGCCCGCGGAGGTGGCAGCCCCCGCCGTGCCGGGCGGGCCGCCGCCGGATCTTGCCTATGGCGCTTTCCAGCGCGGCTACTATCTCAGGGCGCTGGAGGAAGCCACCAAGCGCGTGGTGGCCGACAAGGATCCTGCGGCGATGACCCTGATCGCCCAGCTCTATGCCAATGGCCTGGGCGTGCCGCCCGATCCTGTGAAGGCAGCGCAATGGTATTCCGAGGCGGCCGAGCGCGGCGATCGCAACGCCATGTTCGCCTATGGCATGACCAAGCTCCTGGGCAAGAACGTGCCCAAGGACGAGCCGGGTGGCATGCTGCTGCTCAACCGCGCCGCCGAATTGGGCGTGCCCGAGGCGGCCTATAATCTCGGCATCATCGCCCTGCGTACCACCAACGGTCCGCCCGACTACGCCACCGCCTATAAGCGCTTCAGCCAGGCGGCTCTCGCCAATAATGGCGATGCCCTCTATTCGCTCGGCGTGCTGACCAAGGACGGCAAGGGCGTGCCGGCCGACAAGAAGAAGGCGACCGAGTTCTTCCTGGCCTCGGCCAATGCCAGCAATATCGACGGCATGGTGGAATATGGCATCGCCCTCTTCAACGGGGAGGGCGTGCCGCGCGACCAGGAGATGGCGGCCGACTGGTTCGAGCGCGCGGCCCGGCGTGGCTCGCCGATCGCCCGCAATCGCCTGGCGCGGATGTATGCGGCCGGCATTGGCCTGGCGCCCAATCCGGTGCTGGCCTGCATGTGGCATCTGCTCGCCAAGGCGGCGGGGCTCGACGACAAGCAGCTCGACGAATATGTCGCCCGACAAACGCCGGAGGTGCGGGCGGCGGCCATTCAGGGCGCCCGCTACTACGGCATGTAATGCCAACCGATCTTTTTCTTCAGGTTGGTACGAAGGATCGATAGGGGAGGTTGGCGGTGCTGGATGCGGCGGCGAGGGCAGTGATCGAGCGCCATTCGCTCGGCTATGTGGCGAGCGTCAATCCTGACGGCACCCCGAATCTGTCGCCCAAGGGCATGATGCTGGCCTTGGACGACCACCATATCGTTTTCGGGGAGGCGCGCTCCCCGGGAACCTTGCGCAACATACGCGAGCGCCCGGTGGTGGAGATCAATTTCGTCGATGTGCTGGCCCGCAAGGGCGTGCGCATCCGCGGCCGTTGCGAGGTCATCGCCAAGGAGAGCGAGGCTTTCGCGGCTTTGCGTCCGCATTTCGACCGCTGGGGCGCCCTGGCCGACCGCATCCGCCATTTCGTGCGTGTTCGCGTCGAGACGGTGAAGCCGATTTCATCGCCCGCCTATGACATCGGCGCCGAGGAAGAGGCGCTGCGCAGCCATTGGAAGGCCTATTATCAGGGCCTGTGAACCTTAAGGGCCGCTGCGATTCGAATTTTCACGCCGGTCGCATTTTCCCGTTCATATCGGCGGCATTTTCCATTAGACAGGCCGCTTCCCATTCCCGTGCCCCGTGCTCCGGGGCGGCTGTTATTTGAAAGTTTCATGATGCTGCGTTCACCTTTGATGAATGTGATGGTTGCTGCCGTGCTCAAGGCCGGCAAGGGTCTCAAGCGCGATTTCGGCGAGCTGGAGAACCTGCAGGTCTCGACCAAGGGGCCGGGCGATTTCGTGTCCGTCGCCGACAAGAAGGCCGAGCGCACGCTGCATCAGGAACTGGAGCGGGCCCGTCCGGGCTATGGCTTCGTGATGGAGGAAGCCGGCGTCGTCGAAGGCGCGGACAAGACCCATCGCTGGCATATCGATCCGCTCGACGGCACCACCAATTTCCTGCACGGCGTGCCTTTCTTCGCCGTTTCCGTGGCCTTGGAGCGCGAGGGCCTGCTGGTAGCCGGCGTCGTCTACAATCCCGCCACCGAGGACCTGTTCGTGGCCGAGCGCGGCAAGGGCGCCTTCCACAACGAACGCCGCATCCGTGTCTCCGGCCGCCGCCTGATGGAGGATTCGATCGTGGGCATGAGCCTGGCGCGCCTCGGCCGCGGCCAGCACCAGACCAACCTCGCCGATCTCGGTACCGTGATGGGCAAGGTTGCCGGCGTCCGCAATTTCGGCGCCGCCGCCCTGGACCTGGCCTATGTCGCTTCCGGCCGGCTCGACGGCCTGGCCGCGCGCTGGCTCTCCTCCTGGGACCTAGCGGCCGGCATCGTGCTGGTACGCGAAGCCGGCGGCTTCATCTCCGACATCCGGGGTGGGGACACCATGCTGGACACCGGCGACATCGTGGCCGGCAATGAGGCCATCCACAAGGGCCTGCTCGGTCTGCTCACCAAGGCCTGATATTGGGCCTGACATCGCGGCCGCAGGGGCGAGACGCCAGCAAAAACGGGGAGGGGAGAAGATTTCCTCTCCCGCCCGCTTGACAGTTTCGGCCCAGCCTTGCATAAGCCGCCCGTCCCGGCAGTGCCGGGCTCCGTGGCGGGGTAGCTCAGCTGGTTAGAGCAGCGGAATCATAATCCGCGTGTCGGGGGTTCAAGTCCCTCTCCCGCTACCATTTTTCCCTGAGAAAAGACGATCGAGCAGAGCGCGGCTCTTAAGCGCAACCTTGCAAACGACTGCGGTCCTCTAGGCGTTTATGTCGGCTTTGGCGCGGGCGGCCGCTTCATGCGCCGCACATCGCCCATTGAGGGCACTGTCACCGTAATTCCAAGGCCTCAAGGTAGGCGGCTTGTTCGGCATCGCCACCAACGCGGCCAAGGCCGGCGAAATTGTCGAGGCCAAGCTGAAAGGTGTCTTGGAGATCGACAAGGCCGAAGCCCAAGCCTGGGTCCAAGGCCATCTCATCTACTGAGACAATACCGCCAGGGTTGCCACCGCTACCGTCGGCTCAAACGCCAAGATCGGTGTTGCCGTCCTTGATGCGGCCAATCGCTCCACGACCGGCCGAGTACGGCTCAATGGCACCTTCTGACAGCTAAGGCCGGCCCTGCCTTTCCCCGATATCCGGGCGCGGCCTACTGTGCCAATGCGCACAGCAAAGACTTCCCCAGATAAATAGGTTCCCCCTCGGCTCTTAATTGCACCTGGCGCTCTCCTCCCTGCGACTGGGAAGAGGGCGCTTTTTCTTATGTGCGAAATCGCACATTCAAATTTTATCACTGTGATTAGTCATGCGGCACCTGTCGGACAAATCGACAGCGCGCAAAGACAAGGCACAATCGAGAGCCCCGGAAATGCCCAACAAGACCACTATTCGCCTGGCCGTGATGGCTTCGGCAGCAATTCTGCTCGGCGTGCTCGCCGGCACCACCTATGCCAATGCAGCGTCCCGCGAGGACAACTGTCGGGTCGCCGACGGTGCCGATCGCGCTACCTGCTGCAGCAAGGTCGAAAGCACCTCATTCTTCGGCCGTCTCTTCGGTGGCGGCTGCACCGTCCTTTCGCGTGGCGACCTCGGCCACAGCGGCCAGCAATCGGCAAGCGCGACTGGCCCCAAGTCGAGCGGCGGCAAGGCGTCCAGCGGATCCGGCAGCACCGGCAGCGGTACCGGAAGCAGTGGCGGGGCCGGCGATAGCGGCGGTGGTGACACCGGTAGCGGAGGCCAGAATGGCGGCGGTAATAATGGTGGTGGCCATAACGGTGGCAGCAGCGGCGGCAACAACTGATCCAGTCAACTGGACGAAATGAAAAGGCCCCCGTCGGAAATGGCGGGGGCTTTACTTTGGGCTATCGTCCATCATGCGGGCACCCGATTGCGGCAACGATCGATCTGGTGAGTGCGCGACCATAGAGCGCGCTTTGTTTTGTTGCCGGCGGCAACGATGGTTCTGATGATGCCGACGGCCGGCCGATCTATACCCCCCTTGATCGACCCGCCGACAAACCCAACTGCGCCCGGCCCCCCACAAGGGTCGGGCTTTTTTGTTGTCGGCCGACTGCAGCGCGCTGTACGGGCAGCGTTTTGCGTCAGGGCGCTGCCATGTACTGTGTGCGGGTTCTCTAAAGCGGTGCCCCGAAATGCTCACCTTCAATTCTCTCCTCTCCGCCACTGGCATCGACCTCGCAAGCACCAAGTTCGTCCGACACCAAGACAATCGCGCAGGTAAGGGGCGATCCCCGTATGACCTATGGAGGGCGGCGGATGGGCGTTTCGATCTTTTCCAGCGGATCCAAAGTCGCCGGGCGTTCGATGGAGCTAAATGGATCGCATCCTTTGTCGCGACGCCGCTGGGCGAGACTTTATTCGCCGGAATATATGAGGTCGGCTCCGTCTCGGCAGTGGCCTCGGGGACGCTTTATCCCCTGGACGACACACTGGTTAGTGAAAGCGAGCACCTGTACGAGTTACGCCTGTCACCACTTCTTGCCGATTATCGCGGGCGTGTTGTCATCGAATGGTGCCCGGGCTATCGGACCTGGGCTCAGCGTGCTGACCGGAAAGAAAAACCTATCGTCGAGATCCGCCGAACTGTCGTCGATCCGCCTTTCCCAGGCTTCGGTGCTTTCATGTGGCGGATCCGCGATCTGGCAACTGTACCGGTGGCATGGCGCCAAGCGCTGGCGGCGGTGGCTGGCGTCTACCTTTTGGTTTGTCGATCGACGGGACAGCGCTACGTCGGATCGGCCTACGGCACCGGGGGCTTCTGGGGCCGGTGGGAGCAGTATCTAGCGACCGGCCACGGTGGAAACGTGGGAATGAAGACCCACGGGAGCGACGACTTTCAGGTTACGATCTTGGAACTGGCGTCCCTGTCGACGACGGTCGATGAGGTCATCGCGCTTGAAAACCGATGGAAGGACAAGCTGCTGACACGCCAATTCGGGCTGAACCTGAACTGACGGGTCACGCCGGGCGGCCCGTCATCGGATCGGGCTTTTTGCACCCATCTCTTTCAATTTGCGATGTGTCTTGAATACATCAGTTGGGGGAATAAGCAGGCTTTGCCGGATATGATCCCATAGTTACTTGTTGATCAACTCTCTCAAGTTCGGTAGCCAACGAAATTGGGGAGTGATGGAAATGGAATACGCTGAGGCATTGCCGGCCAACTGCCCGCCCGACGCGGCGGCTGACATTGAATTGAAATCGGTATTTCGTGTTGTCAGGAAATTGCAGCCGGTGCGAGAGGATTTTCTCTCTCACGCTACGTTGGGCCGTCAAAAGCTTCCGGACATGGATGACTGCCGCTTCGCTTCGTGCTCGCTGTTCTCTTGCAAGGATAAGGCTCGAAATCTCGCCAAGCGGCTGCCAAAAACACAATGTGAAACCCCCCACATAAGTGAGTTGAAAGTGGCTGCCGGCAGCGGCCGCTCCTTAGGGTTCAGACTCGTTCAAAGCCAGAAAGCGATGGCGGCGGCGAGGGATAGGGCTGAGAGGAAGTTTCTGGCGAGCTTGTCGTAGCGGGTTGCGATCCGGCGGAAGTCTTTGAGGCGGCAGAACATGGCCTCGACGCGCCAGCGGTCCTTGTATCGGCGCTCGTCGTACTGGATCGGGCGCTTGGGGTTACGGCGGCCCGGGATCACGGGGATCGTGCCCTGTTTGCGCAAGACAGCCCTGATGCGATTGGCATCATAACCGCGGTCGGCGATCACCCTTTTCATCCCGGCTGTTTCACCGATCAACAGGTCGGCACCCTTGACGTCGGATGTGTTGCCGGGCGTCAAGACGAGACGAAGCAGCCTTCCGAGGACATCGACAAGCGCGTGGACCTTCGTCGTCCGGCCACCGCGCGAGAGGCCAATGGCATTGGCTCGCGCGCCCCTTTTCCTCCTCCAGCAGAGCGGTGGGCCTTGATGGAGCTACTGTCGATCTGGCCGGTCTGTGCGATCCAGCCTTCCTCAGTCAGCGCGGCCAGGATGCGAGTCCACAAGCCCCGGCGGCTCCACCTGTTCCAGCGATTGTAGACCGTTGTCGTCGGTCCGTATTCGGCAGGGCAATCCGCCCAGCGGCCGCCGCATTTGAGCATGTGAATGATGCCGGAAATCACTCGCCGGTCATCGACGCGACGCGCCCCCGGCTGGTTCTTCGGCAGATGGAGTTCGATCACCTTCCATGCTTCATCCGACAACCAGAACAATGAACGCGACATCTCAAGGTATCTCCTTCTTCAACAGAGATATCTTGAATCAATTTACGCCTTAATTTTCAATACTATGATTGGGTTTTGACCCTAGCCAGGTCCTTGTCCGAGTTCTCGATCACCAATTTCATGGAAACGACCCCGCCTGACGCTCCGAGGGCAATTGCATAGCATGAATTTGGAGGGAAGGAATCCCCCCGACATCTGTTGAATGTGCCAACAAAAAGGCCCGCCTGCTTAAGATCCCCTATTCCTGGATCACAGGCTATTACCCTGGGCTGAATTTCGGCCGAATTGCCGACGTTATGAAGGGCCGATTGTTTCCTGGGATACCGGCTGCCGAGGGGTTGCCGCCTGACTTTCCGACATCGGGAGCAAGGGCGTAAAACACCGAAGGGGCGGCTCCGGCTGCCCCTTACTTTATTCTAATTCTTCCAGATTTTCCGGCGTCTCCCCATACCGCTCGAGGATCACGGCATCATCGAAATCGCCAAACTGCAGATCGCCGGTTCGAGAGAAGGCTATCGCGCCCACAATCATGTCATCGAGGCGCTTCTTCCCGGTCATATTATAGGCTCGGAACTTGGCCTTAGCCGCGTCGGGCGCTTCCTCGGCCTCGATCGCGAACAGGTCGCCCTCTGAGGCGCGTACGAAGGGGCACGACATAGTAGGCGTGTGGGGCATGTTAGCTTCTACTTTTTCCGAGAGCTCCCCACCGATCCAGAATTACCCCAATTGCCGTAAGCGGCGGCAAGCCTTGTGCTCTCCGATTCAGTTCAACTGCGATTGCCTGCGGTGCATCGCAAATCCTCGATGCTTGGTGGCCTTTCAGAGGAACGGCCGATCCTAATTGACCAGGCCGATATTCCAACTCAACCATGCGGCAACAATGTGCCACAATCTCCTTTAGTGCGGCATCGGGAAAGAGGTCAGGGTTTACGCCAGCAGCCCGCATTTCCTGTTTCAAAAGAAGCGGGCCGCTTGTCTCAATGGAGACAGCTGCCCCCACGAAAAGTTTGAACAGCCAGATTACGACAAGGGCGATTATTATCCCTGCTGCAATATAAAATGCTAGCATGCGCCCTCGCCTAATAGTTCTATTTGATCATATTTTTCACATTCTAGCGCATCTAAGCACAGATGCTTACTGACTGCTACAATCTCCCAAGCTCTGCTGGCGTTTTCTTCTATCGCACCAAGACTGCGCCTTTTAGCCGGCAGTTAACCCACTGAAATCCTTGGACTGCTCAGATTTGAGCATACCCTTCAAGTATCTGCGGTTTGGGGCAGACATCTTGTTCGCCGCCCGGCGGGATCCCGTCCAAGCAGGGAAGTGCTCACCCCGGAACATTACGCGAACTTCCGGCTTATGCGGTCGAGTTGCGCTAATGAATTTCCCCGCGACTTTTCATGCCGTTATCGGAGGGGATAGCGCCAAGCGCGGGGAGGGTGCAAAGGTACTCACCGCTTCCCCACTTTGTGCCGTTTCCACGGATTTCGTTTCAGATTTGTTCCCTCTGGCCTTCGGGCCAGAGGGCTTTGCGCTTCAGAGGCCTTATTTGGCCTGCAGGTTATCTGCCGACAGCTTGCCGGAACGGCGATCTTCAACCAGCTCATAGCTGACCTTCTGGCCCTCCTGCAGGGAACGGAAGCCAGCACGCTCTACGGCGCTGATGTGAACGAAAACATCCTTCGAGCCGTCATCCGGCTGAATGAAACCATAGCCCTTTTGCTCGTTGAACCATTTGACCGTTCCAGTGCTCATATCGAATTCATCCCATAAAGAAGCCTTTCGGCGCGTCGAACTTATACCCCCCGATCGGCCTCATGAACAGGTTGCATTCTGGCCTTTGGGCTGCAGAGGGAGGGCGCTCCCTTCACACGGGAGGTGTCGGCAGTTCAAATCCCTCCCTCTGATTTGAACCGTCCTACCATCCCCGGACGGCCACCGTTCCCGCACCGTAGGGGATACTTTGTCGGTGAGATTGAACGAAACGCTCTCACGCTACCGCCAACCTGGCCGAAGTGATGCTCCCGACAAGGGGGCGGATATCCAGTGATATGGAGCAGGCATGGCTCGCGTGCTTGCCTGCGGTGGACAGTCATGCTGGCGATAAAAACGCAGAACAGGTCGCGCGGTTCGTTAGGTGCCTATCCACTCGCTTATTCGTTTTCATTCACGATGCGGGCGGGACTTGCAGAACAGGGCGAGGCAACGCATGCTTCCTCGAGATTGAGGCGAAGCTGCAATGGGACCTGCGTCTAAGACTCTTGCCTTGAGCATCGTGATCGTCGCCCTTTGCTCATCGGCAGGCGCCGCCGCGGAAGCGGTAGTCGATGCTTCCTGCCAGCCGCTACTCGAGGCCAATGACAAGCTAGGGTCACTTGAGCAGTTTCAGGTCGTCAGAGACCTGAAATACTCCGATGGAAAGGTGGTCCATGGTGAGCTTGTCGTGATCGGAACGAAGGCCTACCGACGCAACAATCCCGGATCGAAATACGTTGAAAGCAATTTCGTATTCAGGCGGGATGGGCTGCCAAAAGAGGCCATCCATTCCGATTGCGTCCTTGCCGGTTCCGAGCGCCTTTTGGGCAAGGACTACGACATATGGAATTATCAGTTCAGCTACGCGGATGAAAAACCGAATGCCCGGCAGGCGCTAGCCTGTCACACTTGGCTGGATCATCAAACGGGGCTGCCCCTCAAGCGCCGTTGCTCTGCCTCACAGCCCGATAGCAGGATTTCCGCAGTTTCGCTTTTTTGGAGCTATCGTCGGGGTTTTGAGACGCCGGCCGTCGAGGCGGCGCCGCCGTAGAGCGGAAGGGAGGCCGGCATCGATAAGATGTCCGGTAAAAATTACCGTTTCTACCGGCGTTGAGCGATCGAATGCACCTTCGCTGGACAACAGGAATTACTTTGACGGTGCACCTTCGTTTGCCCGGAGCTTGCCGAATGGGCGCGCCCGTTCAAATAGCTTCTTCTTGGTCGCCACAAGACGTGATGCCCGTGAAGCGAACCTCGTCCGCAACCGGTTGTTCTGGCGTCTTTTCCCAATCTGAAAAACCTGCCGGCTTTCGGCAAAAGATGCAAGACTGCCATCCGGAACGTCGGGAGCGCGCGATGAAGGGCGGCAACTGGCTTGCGGTAGGCGGACTGCTCATCGGGGCGGCGTCCTTGCTGTGCAACGGGCCGGTGCAGGCGCAGGGCTATGATGCCTGGCTCGCCTGGCCCGACGACTACAAGCGCGGCTTCGCCTGGCCATCGTGATGGAACAGCTCTCGACCTGCCTCGGTGAGGGCTGCAGCCTTACACGCCACCGCAGGCAATGCCTCGCCGGCGTGACCGACAAGGCGGTGGTCGAACTGCTTGAGCGATATATTGGCCGCCATCCCCAGGCCAGGTTGCGCCCGGTCAATGTGACCCTGAGCCAGGCACTCTCCGAGTTGTGCGGTCCGGCCCCCTAAGGGGTGCCCATGGGGCGACCTGAAAATCGATAACCGGCGTATGAGGTCCTGGTGGGGCCACAGCGGATGAACCCGCGCGATACGGCTGTCCAGGTCCTTCGAGGGCGCGTTCCGGCGATGCCCGTTACGAAACTGCGTTCTTCCTTGGCGTCATTTCATGCGTGGCCGACCCAAAAGCGCGATAGAATGGCGCGCGCAAGGGCACTCAGCACAGGTGAGGCATATGATGGCTAAGGATACGACGATTGTGCTCGTCCATGGCTTCTGGGGCGGCGCGGCCCATTGGGCCAAGGTGATCACGGAACTCACGCGCCTGGGATATGACAAGGTCCGCGCTGTGGAACTGCCGCTCACCGGCCTGGCCGATGATGCCGAGCGTACCCGCAAGATGGTCAAGCAACAGGAAGGCAAGGTGGTGCTGGTCGGCCATTCCTATGGGGGCGCGGTGATCACCGAGGCCGGAGGCCTGCCGAATGTGGCGGGCCTGGTCTATATCGCCGCCTTCGCGCCGGATGCCGGCGAGAACCCCGGCGCGATCAGCCAGCAGAGCCCGCCCGAGGCGTTCCCCAATATCGCGCCGGACAGCGATGGCTATCTCTGGATCAAATACGACAAGTTCGGCGAGAGTTTCTGCCAGGATCTGAGCGCGGAGGAAGCCAGGATCATGGCCGTCACACAGAAAGCGCCATTGACCTCCACCTTCGGCGACAATGTCACCACACCTGCCTGGAAGGCGAAGCCGGTCTGGTATCAGATCTCCAGCCATGACCGCATGATCGCACCCGACAACCAGAAGCGCATGTCCGCGCGCATGAACCCGCGCAAGGTCATTACGCTCGAGGCCAGCCATGCTTCACTCGCCTCCAGGCCGGTGGAGGTCAGTCAACTGATCGACGAAGCCGCAGGCGCGGTTGGATAGCGGCATCGCCGGAGAGATGAGGAAGCGGGCGGGGAGGCTGCTGCCTCTCCCTTGCCAGCTTGGTGTTCCGGACTCAGGCCAAGTTCGATGGCATCGGATGGCGGCGTGGCTAGTCCCGCAGCATCTTTGCGATATCCTCGATCGGATGCGAGGTCAGCTGTTTGGGAATTTCGCGGCTGATGCGCTCCACCACTTCCTGGTGGAAGGCTTGGCGGAGGTCGCCGAGCACCTTGGGCGGGGCGACCACGATCAGCTTGTCGAACTGGCCGGCATGGGCGCGTCGATACAGGATTTCGGCGAGCCCGGCCGCAAAACGTTCCTCGCCCAGCCGATGCCAGTCGGTCTCCTTGATGGCGCTGGTGCGGCCATTGGTGCCGGTGCCGGTACGCCCCGGCTGATCGGTGCCCTGTTCGCGTGTGGCGGGATTGTCTTCCTGCAGGACCTGGTCGACGGTGAGACTGGCCTTGTTGCCACGTCCGACCTGGCGCAGAAAGAGCGCCTTCCTGCCGTCTCCGACCAGCACAAGGGTGTTCTTGTCGTCTAGGATCATGATTGCACTACCTCTCTGTAAAGGGAATGCATCCAGGCGCTCAAATGTTCCTGTCTCAAGCTCAGGATGCTGGGCCTTCGGCTGGGCAACAACCCCAACGCCTACCGAACGAGGCTCCTTCGATGCGATGTCGTTTCGATCCGAGCGGCATGGAGATCAGCCGCGGGGACCGGATAATGTCGTAGCGTAAGGGGTAACGAGCGCTTCCTTGCATCAAAATGGAAGGCATTCTTACAGAATTGCTTCCCATGTAACGCCCAGATTTTTTACATCTTACGATAACACGTCATCTTTTTGAACCAAAATGTATCGTCATTTCTTGTATCGGAGAGCCAGAATTTCAAAAGACTGCTGTGCCATTTCGCACAGAGCGGAGCACCGGTCCGCTGTCATTGAGAGGTATCGGAAGCCTGTCGTGACAGAGGGAGTGCTGCCATGCCTCGCGACGAAACGCTGTTGGACTTCACCGAGGAAAATCATCGCCTCCGCCGCGTCTCGCGGGGCGATGCCGGTCGGCAGTTCCACTTCTCCATCTGCATCGTCGCCGTTCTGGCAATTGCGATCCTGCTGACCGTGATCGTCGAATCCGCCACCTTGAAGAAAAGGCCGATGTCGGGACCGGGCCGCTCGGTATCGCTCACCCAATCGCTGCGCTAAAACGTTTTGCGATTTGACGGCTCAGGCCGCGAGCATGCGCGAAAACAGGCCGGACAGCAGTCGGCATAGAGGTTGCGGTTCGTGTTCGCCCGCGGCGATGGCGTCGTCGACGACCCCGTGCATGCCGTCGAACAGGACGAGCGCCACCGCGCGGCTGTGCGGAACGGTCCAGATACCGGCGGCGCGCCCCTCGTCCAGCAGGGCGACGAGCTGGGCAATCACGGCGTCCTTCTCGCGCGATTGCCGCTGGCTGTGGGGGAAATCGTGGAAGACCACGTCGTGCAGCTGGAAATTGGCGAGATAGGCCGCAACGGCGCCGCCGATCCAGGCCGAAAGCCGGGCGACATAGTCGTTACGGGGGCAGGCATCGACGGCCGCAGCGACCCGGGACAGGAAATCCTGCGAGAAGCGCTCGCGGAGGGCGTGGATGACATCGGTCTTCGTTTTGAAATAATGGTAGAACGTGCCCTTGGCCACGCCTGCGCGTGCCACGATGTGGTCGACCGTGGTGGCCTCGATGCCGCGGGCGATAAAGAGTTCCGCCGCCGCAGACATCAGATCGTCCACCCGCACCTCGGCCGGCTGGATGCGCCGCTGGCGCGGCCGCTCGCCCCGCATGGGCGCACCCGGGCCCTCGATCTTTCCGGCCATGCCTCTCCTCTTTCGCCCAGGTCCTGAATGGAATGGCTCTCTGCCATATTTAGAATGATTTTGGAATAGCTTAGTCAGATTGACTGACCGTCGGTCGATATGTATCGATGCCGAAAAATCCTCCTTGCCAGGTAACGATCATGTCCTCCTTGCGCAGAAAGGCCGCCGTCGCGGCTGTTTATCTCGGCACCTTCATGGCCACTTTGGCGATCAGCATCGTTACGGTGGCGCTCCCCGCCATCCAGAAGGGCCTGGGCGCCGAGCTTTCCGACCTGCAATGGGTCGTCGGCTCCTATGCTCTCTGCCTTTCGGCCTTCATGCTCTCTGCCGGTCCCCTCGGAGATCGCTATGGACGCAAGCGCGCCTGGCTCATCGGTATTGTCTTGTTCACCCTGGGATCGGCGATCTGCGCGATGGCGCCCTCCCTCATGGTGCTGATCACCGGCAGTGCCGTTCAGGGCGTCGCCGGTGCCCTGGTCATTCCGGGCGCCCTGTCGATCCTAACACAGGCCTTTCCCGATCGCGGCGAGCGGGCCCATATCATCGGCGGCTGGTCATCCTTCAGCGCTGTTTCGCTGATCCTTGGCCCGATGCTCGGCGGGCTGCTGGTCGACAATGTCGGCTGGCCCAGCATCTTTCTGGTGAACTTACCGCTCGGCGCGCTCGCCTTCGGTCTCGGCATGATCGGCATCAGCGAAAGTGCCGATCCCGATCATGCTGCGCTCGATCCGCCCGGCCAACTCCTGAGCATCCTGTTCCTGGGTACGTTGACCTATGCACTGATTGTCGCGGGGCAAGCGGGCTGGACCGCGCCGGTGACGCTCGGCGCCTTGGCCGCCGCGGCGCTGGCACTCCTTGCCTTCGTCGTGGTCGAGAGCAAAGCGAGCCGTCCGGTGCTGCCCGTCGATCTTTTCCGCAGCATCCCTTTCGCCTCCCTCAATTTCGCCTCCTTCGCCCTCGGATTGTCCGGCTATAGCAGCCTGTTCTTCTTCTCGCTCTTCCTGCAGCAAGCGCAGGGATGGCCGGCCACGCAAGCCGGTTGGCGCATGGCTCCGGTCTTTGCGGCCATGGCGCTGACGGCGGTGCTGTTCGGCCGGCTCTCTGCACGCTACGGCCTGCAGCGCCTGATGCTGCTCGGTTATGTGCTGCTCGGTGGCGCCATGCTGATGATGGCACGGTTCAAGCCGGACACGCCCTATTTCACCATCGCGCCGCTTTTTGCCCTGCTTGGCATCGGCATGGGGCTGGCGGTGCCGGCAACCAGCGCAGCCATCATGGCCGCTGCTCCGCGCGCGCGGTCCGGCGCCGCATCCGCAACCATGAACGCTCTGCGCCAAGGGGGCATGACCATCGGTATCGCCCTGCTCGGCACCATGATGGCTGGCCGCGCGGTGGCGACGATGGCGCAGGCCTTGGCTGGAGCCGGTGTCACGTCTCCGCTGGCGGTGGCCAGTCTTGCCGTGCGTCGGCATGAGATGCCGGCCGGCTTGATCATGGCTGAACACGACTTCCGGCACGTGCTCGCTCGTGCCTTTGCGGACGGGTTCTGCCTAGCCGTCGTCGTCGCCGGCCTTGTCGGTCTGGCGGCGGTCCTGGTGCTGGTGCTTGGCTCTCGAACCGGTGTGCAACGCTCCGAGCCGCTTTCTGCCCTCGACGATCTCTAACCGCTCTCTGACGAAGGGAACCTGGCGATGGGCTGGTGGAGGGGGCGGGGGAGCGCCGAGGGCTACTTGCTCAGAAAAAGAGGTCGGATGACCCGAATCCCGCAACCCAATGCGCCGACGCCAGTTAGCAGAGGAAGCAAGGCGATCATCTGTGTTGTTGCATGCTCAGTAAACCAAGGCATGTCTGAGGAATGAGGAGAGATGGTATTTGAGCAAATATTCCCGGTTTATCTATGCCGCTGCCTCAATATGTCGCGGTCTTTGGATGCCGACCCAGGCAGAGATTCCTAACTATAACGAAATGTAATGTGCTTTTTTGGCCCAACGTGGCAAAATGCTGCTTTCGTCAAACGTAACGCGGGGATCATTTCGGATATGCAGGAAGCTCACAATAATTTAATCGATATTACGGTGGATATCGTCGCAGCTTACGTCGCCAATAATTCTATTCCGACGGACGGATTGCCATCTTTCATATCAATGGTTCACGACAGCCTGTCTAAGCTGCGGGAGCAGCCAGTAGTCGAAGAAGCCACCCCGTTGCGTCCAGCTGTACCAGTACGCAAGTCGGTTACGCCGGATTTCATCGTCTGCCTGGAAGATGGCCAGAAATTCAAATCGTTGAGGCGGCATCTGCGCAGCAAATACAATATGTCGCCGGAGGAATACCGTAGCAAATGGGGTCTTGCGGACGACTATCCCATGGTTGCGCCGAATTATGCTGCTGAACGCTCCCGTCTCGCCAAGGCCGCTGGCCTTGGGTCGCTGCGTTGGGGGCGCAGCACGCCGCCGGCCAAGACCGCCAAGGCTGGCTGAGGGGCTCGCCTTATCTCGAGTTGATGGCTGGAACGGTCCCGCGAGGGACCGTGCCGGCTTTTTTGCGTTTTACCGAAGAGGTGATCGAAAGACGGGATGAGGCCCCGGCCTCATAGTCTTGCCGCAGCATGAGGACTTCGGACCTGCGGAAAAGAGCGGATACGATCGGGCTGAATTTACGAGAGCAAAGTGCGATTTCTCTGCACCGTACTTTTACTCTAACTCTTTGTTTCCCAGCCAATCCGACGGATTGGCTGGGGCCTTTTTGCGATTCCAGGTGATTTCATGAAATCGCAAAATGCTTTGGCGGTGCGATGAACCGCCGGGCTCACACGGTGAGCACGATCTTGCCGCTATGGCTGCTGCTCTCCATCAACGCATGGGCCTTGGCCGCTTCCGACAGGGGGAAGACGGCATGGATCAGCGGGCGGCAACGCCCTTGCGCCAGCAGGGGCCAGGCATGCTCTTCCACCGCGGCTGCGATGGCCGCTTTGGCTGCCACCGACTGGGCCCTCAAGGTGGAGCCCATATGGCTCAGGCGCTTGGTCATCAGCCGTACGAAATCGACCTCGACTTTCGAACCCTGCAGGAAGGCGATGTTGACGATGCGCCCTTCCATCGCCGCCACCTCGTAATTCTTGGCGATGTAGCTGCCTCCCACCATGTCGAGAATGACATCGGGGCCGCGCCCGCCCGTCGCCTGTTTGACGGCCGCGCTCCAGTCCTCGGCCTTGTAGTCGATGGCAACATCCGCGCCGAGCTTGCGGCAGGTCTCGCATTTCTCGGGAGAGCCGGCAGTGACGATGACGGTGGCGCCGAAGGCCTTGGCCAGCATGATGGCCGTGGTGCCGATGCCGGAGGAGCCGCCGTGAACGAGGAGGGTTTCGCCGCTCTGCAGGCGGCCGCGCTGGAACACATTGTGCCAGACGGTGAAGAAGGTTTCGGGGATGGCCGCCGCCTGGATCATGTCGAGGCCGGCAGGAACCGGCAGGGCATGGCCGGCATCCGTCACGGCATAGGGCGCATAGCCGCCGCCGGGCGTGAGGGCGGCCACCTTGTCGCCGATCTTCCAGCGAGCGGCCTTCGGTCCGACGGCGACGACCTCGCCCGCAACCTCGAGACCGGGCAGATCGGAGGCGCCCTTGGGCGGCGGATAGGCACCGGCGCGCTGCAGCACGTCCGGGCGATTGACGCCAGCGGCGGCGACGCGGATGAGGATCTCGCTCTCACCGGGCTGCGGCACCCGGCGCTCCTCGGGCACCAGCACTTCGGGGCCGCCCGGCCGGCTGATGGCGATGGCGGTCATGGTGGTGGGCAGGTCGGGCATGGTCGATTCCGATCGTTTGAGGGGAGGGGACCGATCGCAAAAAGCTGCTTTTGATCGGCCTTTCCCAGAGCAAAGTGCGTTTTTAGAAAAAAGCCCCTTTGCTCTCACTCCCTGTTTCGACGCGTCTTGGTTTCGACGCGTCTTGGCGGTTCTCGCTCGCTACCTTACGGTCGCAGGGCGCTTTGGCCGGGACGTCAGTCGAAGATGCCTTCGCTATGCTTGGCGACATAATCGGCCAGGCCCAGCGTGTGGTCGCGGGCATAGGCCTCGGCCTTGGCGATATCGCGCTTTTCGAGGGCCTCGATGATGTTGAGGTGATCGACGATCGATTTGCTGGCGCGATCGTCGCGGCCGATGGTGATCTGCCGGATGCCACGCACATGCAGTACGAGGTTCTCGGTCATCTCGGCCAGGATCTGCGAGCCGGAGAGCTCGATGATGGTCTGATGGAAGCGGATATTGGCGGTCGAGTATTCGTGTGGATAGTCAGCCGGCTTATGAGCCTCGTTGAACTCGTGGAAGATCGTGCGCAGCCGCGCGATTTCCCGGTCGCTGGCGCGCTGGCAGATCAGGCGCACCGCCATGCTTTCAAGCGCTGCCCAAGCCTGGATCATCTCGATCACCTCGCGCTTGGTTTTTTTCAGCACGATGATGCCCCGCCGGGGCAGGGATTTGACGAAGCCCTGCTGCTCGAGCATTGCGATAGCCTCGCGCACCGGCGTCCGGCTGACACCAAGGCGTTCTGAGAGCTGGCGCTCGTCGATCCAGGTGGGGTCGGGCGAAGAGTAGATGTCCATATGGGCGATGGCATGCTTGAGCGCGGCATAGACTTTGGTCTTGTAGGTCTGTTCCGGAGAGAAACGTTCCAGCACCAGTTCGGGGGTGGATTCGTCGGCGATTGGCCAACGCGCTTGAATCTTGGGGGCCACGAACTCTTCCTCTCTCAAAACGCCTATATCGACCGGATAGTGCCATGCTCTTCATAGCGCATATACGTGATCCGGTCTTGCATTAGGTATACCTAAAACGGCCTATAAGTCGCCCTCGAGCCGATGACGCCCGGACCGGAAGAGCGATTCTCGTTATTGTTGTCCTCGTGGCTTCCTCGTCGCAGTCTGTCGCTGTTTCATCGTCGTGTTGGCGGCGGGATCGCAATGCCGCGCACCCGCCGCCGGAAGGAAAGACCCATACCGCCCGGGAGAAGGCGGTATGGTGAATGTCGGGGGACCGGCATTCATGAGTGTTTCGGGAGCACCGTGTCAGCCCGTGGCTGCCTGGCGGCGGCGAGGCGACCAGTCGTTCAGCAATTCGGTGAGCGTGGTACCGAGGCGAGCGGGGGATGGGGATACCCTGACGCCAGCGGCTTCGAGCGCGGCGATCTTGGAGCCGGCATCGCCCTTGCCGCCGGAGATGATGGCGCCGGCATGGCCCATGCGCCGTCCGGGCGGTGCGGTGCGGCCGGCCACGAAGCCGACGGTGGGCTTCTTGCGCCCGCGCTTGGCCTCGTCGATCAGGAACTGCGCCGCATCCTCCTCGGCCGAGCCGCCGATCTCCCCGATCATCACGATCGAATGGGTGTCGGGATCGGCCAGGAACATCTCCAGCATGTCGATGAACTCGGTGCCCTTCACCGGGTCGCCGCCAATGCCCACCGCCGTGGTCTGCCCCAACCCCTCATTGGAGGTCTGGAACACTGCCTCATAGGTCAGCGTGCCCGAGCGCGACACGATGCCCACCGAGCCCTTCTTGAAGATGTTGCCCGGCATGATGCCGATCTTGCACTCGTCCGCCGTCATCACCCCCGGGCAGTTCGGCCCGATCAGGCGCGACTTCGAACCCGACAGCGACCGCTTCACCTTGATCATGTCGGCGACCGGAATGCCCTCGGTGATGCACACGATCAGCGGGATCTCGGCATCGATGGCCTCGCAGATCGCATCGGCCGCCCCCGGCGGCGGCACATAGATCACGCTGGCATCGGCCTGCGTGACATGGCGCGCCTCGGCCACGGTGTCGAACACCGGCAGGCCCAGATGCTGCGAGCCGCCCTTGCCCGGCGAGGTGCCCCCCACCAGCTGCGTGCCATATTTGAGCGCCTGCTCGGAATGGAAGGTGCCGTTCTTGCCAGTGAAGCCCTGGCAGATCACTCGGGTTTGCTTGTTGATCAGGATCGACATTACTTGGCTTCCCGCACGGCTTTGACAATCTTCTGGGCGGCATCGTCGAGGTCGTCGGCAGCAATCACATTGAGGCCGGATTCACGGATGATCTGCTTGCCGAGTTCGACATTGGTGCCTTCGAGCCGCACCACCAGCGGGATCTTCAGGCCGACTTCCTGCACCGCGGCGATCACGCCCTCGGCGATCACGTCGCATTTCATGATGCCGCCGAAGATGTTGACCAGGATGCCCTTCACTTTCGGATCGGCCGTGATGATCTTGAAGGCCGCCGTCACCTTCTCCTTGGTGGCACCGCCGCCGACATCCAGGAAGTTGGCCGGCTCCTCGCCATAGAGCTTGATGATGTCGAGCGTGGCCATGGCCAAGCCAGCCCCGTTCACCATGCAGCCGATCGAGCCGTCGAGAGCGATGTAACTGAGATCGTAGCGCGAGGCCTCGATCTCCTTGGGATCCTCTTCCGACTCGTCGCGCAGCGCCACGATGTCGGGATGGCGGTAGAGGGCGTTGGCATCAAAGCCCATCTTGGCGTCCAGGCATTTGAGCTGGCCGTCCTTGGTGACGATCAGGGGATTGATCTCCAGGAGCGCCATGTCCTTGGCCACGAAGGCGGTGTAGAGCTTGGTGGTCAGGCTGACCGCCTGCTTGGCCAGGTCCCCGGAAAGCCCGAGCGCCTTGGCGACCGCCAGGCCGTGATGGTTCATCACCCCGGTGGCCGGATCGACCGAGAAGGTCACGATCTTCTCCGGCGTCTCATGGGCCACCTTCTCGATGTCCATGCCGCCCTCGGTGGAGACCACGAAGGCAACGCGGCTGGTCTCGCGGTCGACCAGCACCGAGAGGTAGAACTCCTTCTCGATGTCCGAGCCGTCCTCGATATAGAGGCGGTTGACCTGCTTGCCGGCCGGACCGGTCTGCACCGTCACCAGCGTGTTGCCCAGCATCTCCTGCGCACTGGCACGCACATCCTCGATCGACTTGGCCAGGCGCACACCGCCCTTGGCATCGGCAGGCATTTCCTTGAACTTGCCCTTGCCGCGCCCGCCGGCATGGATCTGCGACTTCACCACATAAAGCGGACCCGGAAGCTCCTTGGCCCCTTTCACCGCTTCCTCAACCGTCAGCGCAGGCACGCCCTTAGATATGGGCAGGCCGAATTCCTTCAGGACCGCTTTCGCCTGGTATTCATGGATGTTCATTCTTCTTGGACCTCGTCGCTGTCATGGGATGGTGCCTGCCGGTCATGAGGCATAGTTCCGCCATTCCCGCGATCCCGATGAGGGAGCACAGGCTGGATGGGCTGTTCGATTGAGGGAAGAGGGGGTGAACGACGCCGGCGCGGTGCGTCGACGTCATCAGCAAGCCTGGCCTCAGAGCAACCCAGCCCCGCGAGCCCATTTATATTTGGCGCCGAGCACTTCCACCGGCAGCTCGGTGGAATAGGCATAGGCTGGCACGCCATGGGCATAGAGATATTCGGAAGCTTCCTCGACCTGTACGTCGCCGGCGAGGGAAGCAACGATCGGCTTTTCGATGCCGCGAGTCTTCATCTCTTCCTTGGCCTCGATCACCAGCTTGGCGAAGGTCATCGGCGGCGTGATGATGGTGTGCCAATAGCCCAGGATGATCGAGTGGATGCGGTCGTCTTCCAGGCCGAGCTTGATGGTGTTCTTGTAGGTCGAGGGCGGTTCCCCGCCGGTGATGTCGACCGGATTGCCGGCTGCGCCGAAGGGCGGGATGAATTTGCGGAAGGCCGCGTCGAGATCATCGGGCATCGACATCAGCGACAGGCCGTTGTCGACGCAGGCATCGGAGAGCAGCACGCCCGAGCCGCCGGCGCCGGTGATGATGACCACGTTTTCGCCCTTGGGCGTTGGCATGATCGGCACGCCGCGGGCGAATTCCAGCAATTGTCGCAGCGAACGGGCGCGGATGACACCGACCTGCTTGAAGACGTCTTCATAGATGCGGTCATTGCCGGCAAGCGCGCCGGTGTGGGAGCTCGCCGCCTTTGCGCCGGCCGAGGTGCGGCCGGCCTTGAGCACGATCACCGGTTTCTTCTTGGAGACGCGCTTGGCGACTTCGGCGAAGGCGCGGCCGTCCTTCAGGTCCTCGCAATGCTGGGCGATGATCTTGGTGTTGTCGTCCTGCTCGAAGAAGGTGAGCAGGTCGTCCTCGTCGATGTCGGATTTGTTGCCGAGGCCGACGATGGCCGAAACACCCATCTTGGCCGAGCGGGAGAAGCCGATGATGGCCATGCCGATGCCGCCCGACTGGGAGGACAGGGCGGCCGAGCCCTTCACGTCATAGGCGGTGCAGAAGGTCGCGCAGAGATTGGATGGAGTATAGTAGAAGCCATAGATGTTCGGTCCCATCAGGCGGATATTGTATTTGCGCCCGATCTCCTGGATCTCGCGCTGGCCCTCCTCATTGCCGGTTTCGGCAAAGCCCGAGGGAATGAGTACGGCGCCCGGGATGGCCTTCTCGCCGCATTCGATCAGGGCGCCCGCCACGAATTTCGCGGGAATGGCGAAGACGGCCGTATCGATGGTGCCGGGCACATCCTTGACGCTCTTATAGGCCTTGTAGCCCAGGATCTCGTCGGCCTTGGGGTGGATCGGATAGATCTGGCCCTTGTAGCCACCATTGATCAGGTTCTTCATCACCGAATTGCCGATCTTGCCATCCTCGGAGGAGGCGCCGATCACGGCCACGGCCTCGGGGCGCATGATGCGGTTCATCGCGGTAACGATGGCCTCCTGCGAGGGCCGGGGGCGGGATGGCCTGACCTCGAAGTCCACCACGATGCGGACGTCAGCCGCAACGGCACCATCCTTGGTGGCGAAGACCGGATTGAGATCGAGCTCGGTGATCTCTGGAAAATCGGTGACGAGCTGCGAAACCCTCGCCAGCGTGTCGGCGAGCGCATCGCGATTGACCGGATCGCCGCCGCGCACGCCCTTGAGCATCTCGGCAGCCTGGATGCCGTCGAGCATGGACAGAGCCTCGTCACGGTCGATAGGCGCCAGGCGGAAGGTGATGTCTTTCAGCACCTCCACCAGCACGCCGCCGAGGCCGAAGGCGACGAGCTTGCCGAAGCTGTCGTCGGTCACGGCGCCGATGATGACTTCCTGGCCGCCCTTCAGCATCTGCTGGACTTGGATACCTTCGATACGGGCATCGGCCTTGTAGGCCTTGGCATTGGCGAGGATCTTGTCGTGGGCGGCTTCGGCTTCGGCCGCGGAGGCCACCCCGACGATCACGCCGCCGGCTTCGGTCTTGTGCAGGATGTCCGGCGAGACGATCTTCATGACGACCGGAAAGCCCATGTCGCCTGCGAGCTTGGCGGCCTCGGCGCCGGAACGCGCCAGCCCCTCCTGCGGCACGGGAATGCCGTAGGCGTCGCAGACGAGCTTGCCTTCTGGTGCGGTGAGGCTGGTGCGGCCGGATGCCTTGACGGCATCGAGAACGGCCCGGACATCGGCCTGGATGGAATGCGCGGGTTTCGCCTGGATGTTCATGGGGGTTTCTCCCTGGTCGTTGCCGGTTCGAAGCGTCGTCCTATCGGCGAGAATTCGAATTTTTGGTATCTGGTATGCCAGAATTTGAGTTTGTCAAGCCCGGTCTTGGCTGTCGTGCGAGGCCTAAAGCAGGCTTTGAAGGAAACGCACTTTTGCTCGAACTCTTTGTTTAGGCTTGTCTTTGCGAATCCCGACAAATCTGGCGGCGGCAAGTGCTTGAGTGCGAAGAACCGTATTCGGTTCTTGGCCGCATGTCGGAGGATCCAGGGCCTCAACGCCGCTGGAGCATCGTGTCGCGATCGTGACGAAGAATGCAGCCTGGATCGGGTTCGATAATCCCGGCCGGTGCCTGTCGGCGGCACCGGCTTTTGCTGATCGGACGTGGCTGTTGATGCCCGCCACGCGAGGGTTATGCGGCTGCGGTGCTCGCCGGCTGTTGCAATTCGTGCTTGCGCACCACGCCCGCCCGCCAGGGCTTGAGCACCCCGATGGCGAGGACAGCAGCCAGGATGTTGGCACCGGCTGCGATGAGGAACACCAGGTCCCAGCTACCGGTCTGCTGCTGCAGGACGTTGGCGAAGGGGACGAGCAAGGCGGCCGTTCCCTTGGCCGTGTAGAGCAGCCCGGCATTGGTGGCCGCATATTTGGAGCCGAACGTATCCGTGCAGGTCGAGGGGAAGAGAGAGTAGATCTCGCCCCAGGCGAAGAACACGAAGCCGCTGAGCAGCACGAACCAGACCGGGTCATGGCCGAATTTGTACAGCAGGTAGATGCCGACCCCTTCCATCGCAAAGGCGATGAACATGGTATTCTCGCGGCCGATCTTGTCCGACACCCAGCCGAAGAAGGGACGGGTGAGGCCATTGAGGATACGATCGAGCGTCGCGGCGAAGGTTACGGCTGTCATGGTCAGGCCGAACAGCGAGACCGGGATGCCGTCGAGCTTGAGATCGGCACCGATGGGCTTGAGGTTGGCGGTTACCATCAGGCCACCGGCCCCGACGATCACGAACATGAAGTACATCAGCCAGAAAATTGGCTGGCGCAGTACCTCGGTCGGTGCGAAATTGCGGCGGGTCTGCACGATGTTCTTGTTCTGCACCGGAGCTGGCACCTGGCCGCTGCGAGGCGTGTGCATGAATAGCGCGAAGATGATGACGATGATGCCTTGGCCGAGGCCGAACCAGAAGAAGGCAGCCTGGAACCCGTCATTGGCGATCATGGCCTGGATGGGGGCCACGGTCAGGGCCGAGCCGGCGCCGAAGCCGGCTGCGGTGATGCCGGCCGCCAGGCCGCGCTTGTCCGGGAACCATTTCAGCGCATTACCTACGCAGGTACCGTAGACGGCGCCGGCGCCGATACCGGCAATGATCTGCCCGAGATAGAATAGAGAAAGCGAGGTGGCGTAGGAATTGATCACCCAGCCGATGGCGCAGAGCGCGCCGCCGAAGACCACCACGAGTTTCGGCCCGTATTTGTCGACGAACCAGCCTTCGACCGGCACGAGCCAGGTTTCGAACAGGACGAACAAGGTGAACGCCCATTGTATCGCGGCCCTGTCCCAGCCGAACGTTTTCTGGATGTCGGGAACGAAGAATGTCCAGCCATATTGAAGGTTGGCGATCATCACCATGCAGACGACGCCGATTGCAAGCTGTGTCCAGCGGAAGGCATTGGATACCTTCGGCAGGCTTTCCTCTCCTTGCGACCCTACCATTGCAGTCCCCCTTGGTTTTTGTTGGAGGTTGGACGGAGCTCAGGCTCCATTAAGCAGGTTGTGAGGGCATATTGGTATCTTGCATGCCAGTTGGCAAGCGTCGTTTTTAATCGACGCATGCCGAACGGCCCCGGAAGAGACGTCTTCCAGGGGGCTTCAGCACGGATGAGCAGGAAAGACGATCGGCATCAAGTTACGGAAAGAACTGAGATCTTCGTTCCGCGTACTTCGATGGCCGGCGCAGTTGCGAATAGATCAAAAAAAGTTGCAGGGAAGCAGTCGCAACGCTGCCCCACGTCGTAAATAAGGTAGGAATAGTCGATTCTTAGATATAATCTTCTGGCATGCCAGATTCGGATTTGCTCTCCAGATAATGCGTCTGGCTGCGCCGAAGGGGCGTGATCGCGTCCACCCGGCCCACGCTTTCGACAATTGGAGAGAGGGCCTGTCAATCGAGTGACCCGCCAGCGATCCCAGTCGAATCGTTTTCACCAGCGCGGTCTCCGGGACCATCGTGCCAGGCCATTGGCGAGGCACGGCAGCGACGATCCAGAGTATTTAGAGGCCGAAGGGTTCGCGGGAGCCGGCGCGGATATCGGCCTGGGCCATCTTCATCAGGAAGCCCGAGAAGGCAGTCCAGATACGGGCCGACAGCGGACGGGCGGCGGGGCTACGGGACAGAGCAGAAGTGGTCATGGTCGTTCTCCGCGTTGGGATTCGAGGAAAGATCTTTTGTTGCTGCGAATCTGGCATGCCAGAGCCCAGATGGAAAGCGCCGATATTGCATTGCAGTCATGCGCTCTTTGCAATGCGAAGTAAACAACCGCCACTTACCTCCAGGCCGTCAGTGTCCCTGTTGGGCGGGGCGACATAGGCTGAAACTGGTTTAGGGGTAGCTCCATACTAAACACGAAAATTCGAGGCTTTCTTATAAGCTTTACTGCATCGCGGCATGAATTTGCGCACACCATCATGACGCGAGCTTGGCTGCAGAGACGGTCTTTCAAGCCGGCAAAATCGTGCTTCCCTGCTGCCGTAACTCCACGCGATTTTCGCTTGGAGTTGAATGTCAAACCCTTGAAATAAAAGAGAATTCATCTTTCCTCATGGCAGTGGAAGAGGTAGATGCCAGCCGCCACGCAGGCCGGAAAATTCGGATTGACACTCTGGTATCTGGCATGCCAATGTCGAGACATACGGCATGCCATGGCGTCACTCCGCCAAGTAGAAGGCGATATCGGCACAGTTGATCCCGTCCATTCCTATGCGATGGGCAACAAGCCGGCCGATGCTTTCAGCGGCATATCGTTGCGAAGAACAACGGGAGGAATTGCCCCAATGGCAACGGTTACAGCACTGCAAAAGCCCGTGACCACGACGGCCGAAGATACGCTCAAGCAAAAAGCCCGCGACGGCAGTATTGTCTCCGGCGGACATCTCGTCGCCAAAGCGCTCAAGGCCGAGGGCGTCGATACGATCTTCACCCTGTGCGGGGGGCATATTATCGACATTTATGACGGCTGTCTTGACGAAGGCATCCGCATCGTCGACGTGCGTCACGAACAGGTTGCCGCCCATGCCGCCGATGGCTATGCGCGCCAGACCGGCAAGCTCGGCTGCGTCGTCACCACGGCCGGTCCAGGCTGCACCAATGCGATGACCGGCATCGCCACCGCCTTCCGTTCGGAAAGCCCGGTTCTGCATATTGGCGGGCAGGGTGCGTTGACCCAGCACAAGATGGGGTCGCTGCAGGATCTGCCGCATGTCGACATGATGAAGCCGATCACCAAATTCGCCGCGACGGTCTCCTCCACCGAACGCGTGGCGGACATGATCTCGATGGCGGCGCGCGAATGTTTCGCCGGTGCCTATGGCCCGTCTTATCTCGAGATCCCGCGTGACGTGCTCGACCGGGAAGTCTCCCTCGACCGCGCGGTCCTGCCGGCCTCCGGCAGCTATCGCGCCTCGACCAAGTCGATCGGTGATCCCGCCGATATCGAAAAACTCGCCGATATCCTGGTTGGCGCCGAGCGCCCCGCCATCCTCTATGGCCAGCAGGTCTGGACCGGCCGCGGGCAGGATGAGGCCATTGCGCTCTTACGCGGGCTCGACATTCCCGGCTATTTCAACGGCGCCAGCCGCGGCCTGCTGCCCCCCGGCGATCCCCACCATTTCGACCGCACGCGCTCGCTCGCCTTCGCCAAGGCCGATGTGCTCGTCATCGTCGGCACGCCCTTCGATTTCCGCATGGGCTATGGCAAGCGCATCAGCAAGGACTTGAAGCTCATCCAGATCGACATGGATTACCGCACCGTCGGCAAGAACCGCGACATCGATCTCGGCCTGGTCGGCGACCCTGGTGCGATCCTCGGCGCCGTGCTGCAGGCGGCTTCCGGGCGCATGGACAAGGGCAAGCGCCAGCTGCGCCAGCAATGGATGCAGATGCTTCAGGACGCCGAAGCGGTGGCGACCGAGAAGCTGATGCCTCTGTTCCTCTCCAACCAGACGCCGATCCATCCCTATCGCGTCGCCTATGAGCTCAACGAGTTCCTCGGCGAGGACACCATCTATATCGGCGATGGCGGCGACGTGGTGACGATCTCGGCCCAGGCCGTGCGTCCACGCGGACCGGGCCAGTGGATGGATCCGGGCGCGCTCGGTTCGCTCGGCGTCGGTACCGGTTTTGCCCTGGCGGCCAAGCTCGCCAATCCCAACAAGGAGGTGCTGTGCTATTACGGCGACGGCTCCTTCGGCATGACCGGCTTCGACATGGAAACCGCAGATCGCTTCGGGGCGCCCTATCTGGCCGTCATCGGCAACAACTCCTCGATGAACCAGATCCGCTATGGCCAGGTTGCCAAATATGGCGAGGAACGCGGCAATGTCGGCAACAAGCTCGGCGACGTGGCCTTCTCGAAATTTGCCCAGATGCTCGGCAATCACGGCGAGGAAGTCCGCGACCCCGCCGAGATCCAGGCGGCGCTGCGACGGGCCCGGGATGCCATGGCCAAGACGGGACGCTCGGCACTGGTGAACATCTGGGTCGATCCGAACGAATACGCGCCGGGCACCAAGAACCAGACCATGTACAAGTGAGACCGCGGGATGGCCGGCCTTGCGCAAGGCCGGCCATCCCGCTCCCTCGCCATAACAGATGATATTTCCGAGGAGGGAACCATGGGACAAGCACTCGAAGGCGTGCGCATCCTCGATTTCACACATGTCCAGTCCGGCCCGACCTGCACCCAGTTGCTGGCTTGGTTCGGTGCCGACGTGATCAAGGTCGAAAAGCCCGGCGTGGGGGACATCACCCGCACGCAGCTGCGCGACATTCCCAATGTCGACAGCCTCTATTTCACCATGCTCAACCACAACAAGCGCTCGATCACGCTGGACACCAAGAACAAGGCCGGCAAGGCGGTGCTCGAGGAACTCGTCAGGAGCTGCGACGTGCTGGTGGAGAATTTCGCCCCCGGTGTGCTCGACCGCATGGGCTTTTCCTGGGCCCGCATCCAGGAACTCAACCCCCGCATGATCGTGGCCTCGATCAAGGGCTTCGGCCCCGGTCCCTACCAGGACTGCAAGGTCTATGAGAACGTCGCCCAATGCGCCGGCGGCGCGGCCTCGACCACCGGCTTCGATGACGGCCCGCCTCTGGTGACGGGGGCCCAGATCGGCGACTCAGGCACGGGCCTGCATCTGGCGCTCGGCATCGTCACCGCGCTCTACCACCGCACCCATTCGGGGCGCGGCCAGCGCGTGGATGCCGCCATGCAGGACGGCGTGCTCAATCTGTGCCGGGTGAAGCTGCGCGACCAGCAGCGCATCGAACGCGGGCCCATGAAGGAATATCCGCAATATCCCAATGGCAAATTCGGCGATGCCGTGCCGCGCGCCGGCAATGCCTCGGGTGGCGGCCAGCCCGGCTGGATCCTCAAATGCAAGGGCTGGGAGAGCGATCCCAACGCCTATATCTACTTCATCACCCAGGCGCCGGTCTGGGGCGCCATCTGCAAGGTGATCGGCAAGGAAGAGTGGATCACCGATCCCGATTATGCCACGCCGGAAGCGCGCTTGCCGCGGCTCCGTTCCATCTTCGACACCATCGAGAAATGGACGGAGACCAAGGACAAGTTCGAGGCGATGGATATCCTCAACAAATACGACATCCCGTGCGGACCGATCCTGTCAATGCGCGAGATCGCCAATGAGCCCTCGCTCAGGGTGACGGGGACCGTCGTCGAGGTCGACCATCCCGAACGCGGGCCTTACCTCTCGGTCGGCAATCCGATCAAGCTTTCCGACAGCCCCACCGTGGTCGAGCGCTCGCCGCTGCTAGGCGAACATACACAGGAGGTGCTGCGCGACGTCCTCGGCTTCGATCAGCACCGGATCGACGAGATCGCCGGAAGCGGTGCGCTTGGCAATCCCGTGGCCATGGCGGCGGAGTGAGGTTGTCCCGCTGAGATGATGGGGCGGGTGCCGTGGTGGTGCCCGCCCTTTTTTGTGTTGGTGGGGCTACCTCCAGACCGGCCCGTGCCTTTGCAGGCAAGCATGGCATTTCCGTGCCGGTCTGAGGACCGGCACGCCAGGGCGGTACTCCATTCGCGCTCCCAGACTTTCCGCTTTGACAGTTTTTGGTATCTGGTATACGTTATACCAGATAAGAGCGATATCCATGCATGGGAGGGAATGATGAAACTGCACGAATTCCAGTCCAAGCAGATCCTGGCATCCTATGGCGTCGAGGCGCCGCAGGGTGCCGTCGCCATCACGGCCGGCGAGGCCGGGCAGGTGGCACGTCGCCTCGGTGGTTCCCGTTTCGCCGTGAAGGCGCAGATCCATGCGGGTGGCCGTGGCCGGGCCGGGGGCGTCCCTATCGTTTCCTCTCCCGAGGCGGCGGAGGAGGCGGCCAAAGCGCTGCTAGGCCGGCGTCTGGTCACCGAGCAGAGTGGCGCGCATGGGCGCGTGGTCGAACGCGTACTGGTAGAGGCGGCCGTCGACCACATCCGCAGCTTCTATCTGTCGCTCAGCGTGCATGCCGCCAGCGGCACCCTTGTCCTTGCCGCGAGTGGCGCCGGCGGTGACGACATCGAGGATCGTGTCCTGGCCGGAGAAGATGGCCTGGAGCGCCTGCCATTCGGGGATGGAAGCCAAGTCAGGATCGAGGAACTGCGTACCCTCGCGGCACGCCTGGGCCTGGTCGGGACGCCGGCTGAAGCTTTCGCCAATCTTGCCGATGGCCTGCGACGCGCTTTCCTGGAACTCGACGCCAGCCTGATCGAGATCAACCCGCTGGTCCTGACCGCCGACGACAGGCTGCTGGCGCTCGACGTCAAGATGATCATCGATGACCATGCCCTGTTCCGCCAGGCTTCCCTGGCGGAGCTGCGCGAGGAAGATGGCGACGAATACGAGGTCAAGGCCCGCCAGCGCCAGCTCAACTATGTCCGCATGGACGGCACCGTTGGCATCGCGGCCAATGGTGCCGGGCTCGGGCTTGCCACGGTCGACCTCGTCCACGCCGCTGGCGGTGCGCCGGCCAATTTCATGGATATCCGCACCACGGCAACCAGCCTCGACATCGCGCATGGCTTCGGCCTGCTGCTCGACAATCCCCAGGTGCGCGCACTGCTCATCAATGTGCATGGCGGCGGCATGCAGTCCTGCGACACGGTTGCCGAAGGTCTCGGCATCGCCATGCGCCGGGCCGGGCGCACGCTGCCGGTGGTGACCAGGCTTGCCGGCAACAATGCCGATTATGCCCGCTCGCGTTTCGCCAATTTCGGCTGCCGCGTCATCGAATGCCCGGACATGTGGACGGCAGCCGCGAAGGCCGTCGCCGCCGCACGCTGACGGCGATTTTGCTGCAGTTTTAGACTGATAAATCCAAAATAACGCGATAGCGCCGTTGGTGCGCACGGGAGGGCGAAATGGCTATCCTCATCGACAATGAAACCCGCGTCGTCTGCCAGGGCATGACCGGCTGGGCGGGAACCCATCATACTGCTGCGATGATCGAGTATGGTACCAAGGTCGTGGCCGGCGTCACGCCCGCCAAGGGCGGGCAATCCCATCTCGGCGCGCCGGTGTTCGATAGCGTCGCCGAAGCCGCGAGGGAGACCGGCGCCAATGCCAGCATGGTCTTCGTGCCGCCGGCCCGGGCAAGTGCCGCCATCATCGAGGCTGTCGAGGCCGAGATCGCGCTGGTCGTGGCCATCACCGAACGTGTGCCTGTACTCGACATGATCAGGGTGCGCCATGCGCTCGCCGGATCGAAGACTAGGCTGATCGGCCCCAATTCGCAGGGGATCCTGTCACCGGGCCTATGCAAGATGGGCGTGATGGCAACCGGCAGCGAGCGCCCGGGCAGCGTCGGCATCATCTCGCGCTCGGCCTCCCTGACCAGCGAGGTGATCGCCCAGATCTCCGCCGCGGGTCTCGGGCAGTCGACCACCGTCGGGGTCGGCGGCGACCCCGTGCATGGCCTGTCGATGCGCGATTGCCTCGAACTGTTCCTTGCCGATGCCAAGACCGAGGGCGTCGTGCTGATCGGCGAGATCGGCGGCGAGGAAGAACAAGAAGCAGCCGATTATGTCGCCTCTGTCAGGCCGGCCATGCCGATCGTCGGCCTAGTCGTCGGGCTGCATGCCCCGGCCGAGCGACGCATGGGCCATGCCGGTGCCCTGACCATGCATGGCCGTGACCGGGCCGACGCCAAGATCGCCGCCTTCGAGAAGGCCGGTATTACCGTTCCGTCAAGCCCGCATCTGGTCGGCGCTACGATTGGCCGGGCGCTCGCCGCGAAGGCGAAAGCGGCTTGAAAGCAATTTCGCCGCGTGCGCGGGCAGGATGCCCAAAGGCGACAACTTAAGCCGAGAAGGCGCTGGTTCTTTACCCTCCCCTGGAGGGGGAGGGTCGGGCGAAGCCCCGGGTGGGGTGACTCCTTTGTAAGAAATTGCGATTATCCTCTTCACGACCTATGCAATTTCACCCCACCCCGACGCTTCGCGTCGACCCTCCCCCTCCAGGGGAGGGTAAAGAACTGGCGTTCTTCCTGCTTAGGTTCGCGTCTACGGGTATCTTTCTCGCTCTTTCTTTCTGTCGGTATTTGCTTGGGTTGGGCAAGATGCCGGCACACCCGGCTTCTTCGTTGCTTACTGCACGAAGCGGTTCTCCAGGCAGCCAATGCCTTCGATGCTGACGCGGACATCGTTCTGCGCTTCCTTCATGGCGCCGACGCCGAGCGAGGTGCCGCAGCAGATCAGGTCGCCCGGCAAGAGGGTCATGTCCCTGGAAATCAGGCTGACCAGCCTGGCCGGCGGGAAGACCATGTCGGCGATCGGGTAGTTCTGGCGCTCGTCGCCGTTGAGCAGCGTCCGCACCACCAGGGTGGCGGGATCGATGTCGGTGGCGATCACCGGACCGAACGGCCCGAAGCCGTCGAAGCTCTTGGCGCGAACCCATTGGGCGAAGGTCGAGTCCCGCGTGATGATGTCGCCGGCGGTGATGTCGTTGACGCAGGTATAGCCGAAGATGGCGTCCGCTGCTTCCTCCTCAGAGGCGTTGCTGCAAGGCTTGCCGATGACGATGCCGAGCTCACCCTCATAGACGACCCGGCCATCATAGGAAGAAGGCCTTGCCACGGTCGCGCCCGGGGCGGTGACGCTGGTGGGCGCCTTGAGCAGATAGAGCGGCTCCGGCGGCACGGCGACATTCAGCTTGGCGGCGAGCTGGTGGAAATTGTTCCAGAGCGCGATGATCTTGCTAGGCACCGTCGGTGCAAGGATCCTGGCCTTCGCCAAAGGCAGCGTACGGCCGGTGGCGGCGGCGATGCCGAACATGTCGCCGCGATGGACATGGATGGCATCGCCTTCGAGCGTACCGAACTGGGCCTGCCCGTCTTCCTCGAAACGGATCCATTGCGACATGGCGGTCTTGCCTCTCTGTGATGGCATGAGGGATTTTCGAAAGACGGCGAGATCGTCGCCGCCTTTCGACAATGTTCGTCGTGCCCGGTCAGGCTTGGCCGACGGCGCGCAGCGGAGCCGGCGCCACCTCTTGCGGGAAGGTGGGGTAGAGGCCCCTGACCCGAGCCATCTGCTGCACCAGAGCGAGCACGGCATCGATATGCGGCGTCGCGATCCCGGCGATGCGCCCCATTTCCTGCACCGAAGTGAGCAGGGCGTCGATCTCCAGCGCCCGGCCCTTGTCGAGATCTTGCAGCATCGAGGTGCGGTGGGCGCCGACCCCTGCCGCCCCGTCGATGCGCCGGTCGACGCCGACCCGGAAGCGTGCACCGAATTTGAGCCCTATCTGCTCGGCCTCCACCATCATGGCGCGCGCCAGCGCCCGCGTGCCCGGCTCGGTCGCGATCACGTCGAGCGTGGCATGGGTGAGGGCGGAGATCGGGTTGAAGCACAGATTGCCCCAGAGCTTCAGCCAGATGTCGTCGCGGATATCCTCGTAGAGCCGGGGCTTCAGGCCGCCGGCCGTCATCGCTTCGGCGAGCCTGGCCACGCGCAGGCTCTCCGTGCGGTTGGGCTCGCCAAGGCCGAACTGGTTGCCGTAGATGTGCTTGACCACGCCGGGCTCGGTGATCTCGGTGGCCGGATAGACCGTGCAGCCGATCACCCGCTCGGGGCCGATGGCCTGCCACTGCCGGTTACCCGGATCGACGCTGGCGAGGCGGGTGTCGCCATGAGGCGCGGGCAGGCCGTAGAAATACCACCAGGGCACGCCGTTCTGGGCGGTGACGACGGCGGTGTCGCGGCCGAGCAGCGGCTTGAGTGCTTCAGCCGATTCCCAGGCCTGGTGCGCCTTGAGGGCGACGATCACATAATCCTGCGGTCCGAGATCGGCCGGGTTCTGCGTGGCCGTGGGCGAAGCCGTCAGTTCCTGCCCGTCGACGAGCAGTTTGAGGCCGCGGGCCTGCATGGCCTTGAGGTGGTCTCCGCGTGCGATGACCGAGACTTCGGCACCCGCCTGCTGCAGCATCACTGCCATGTAGCCGCCGATCGCGCCGGCGCCGTAGATGCAGATCTTCATGATGTCGCTCCCCTAGAGTATTTTTCAGAAAAGTTGATAGACTTTTCGATTAAAAAAATGCGCAAAAACAAAGAGTTGCCGCCCGCCTTGCGGGTCTTCAGTTTCAGTTGGTCGTGGTGGTGACGGCGTGGTTGGCCATGAGTTCGAGGGCCCGCACCATGGCGGAATGGTCCCAGGCCGCGCCGCCATGCGAGACGCAGGCATTGAACAGTTCCTGGGCGGTGGCGGTGTTGGGCAGGGAAAGACCGAGCTGGCGGGCCGTGGTCAAAGCGAGATTGAGATCCTTCTGGTGCAGGGCGATGCGGAAGCCCGGATCGAAAGTGCGCTTGACCATGCGCTCGCCATGCACTTCCAGGATACGCGAGGCGGCAAAGCCGCCCATCAGGGCCTGGCGCACCTTGGCCGGGTCGGCACCGGCGCGCGAAGCGAACAGCAGGGCCTCGCCGACGGCCTCGATATTAAGGGCGACGATGATCTGGTTGGCGACCTTGGTGGTCTGGCCATCGCCATTGCCGCCGACCAAAGTGATGTTCTTGCCCATCTTCTCGAACAGCGGCCTGGCGCGCTCGAAGGCGGCTTCCGGGCCGCCGACCATGATGGTGAGGGAGGCGGCCTTGGCGCCGACCTCGCCGCCCGAGACCGGCGCGTCGAGATAGTCGACGCCGAGCTCGTTGATGCGCTTGGCGAACTTCTTGGTCTCCACCGGGGAGATCGAGCTCATGTCGATGACGAGCTTGCCGGCGGAGAGGCCTTCGGCGACGCCGCCCTTGCCGAACAGCACGGTCTCCACGTCCGGGGTGTCGGGCACCATGGTGATGATGATGTCGGCCTTGCGGGCGACATCGGCGGCGCTCGGCTCGGCCTTGCCGCCGGCCTTGATCAGGTCCTCGGGCACATTGCCGAGCGTGTTGAGGAAGAGGGTGTGGCCGGCCGCAATCAGGTGCCCCGCCATCGGGGAACCCATGATGCCAAGTCCGACAAAGCCGATATTCATGGTGACGGTCCTTTGAATAGAGTCAAAACATTGGGGAGTTACCCCCTCATCCGCCCCTTCGGGGCACCTTCTCCCACAAGGGGAGAAGCGAATATCTGGGACGGGCTCAGCGAGCCTGCTTGAACCAGCCCAGGCCCGCTTCAGTCTCGCCCTTGGGCTTGTATTCGCAGCCGATCCAGCCGGCGTAGCCGAGCTGGTCGAGCCATTGGTAGAGGAAGGGGTAGTTGATCTCGCCGGTGCCCGGTTCGTTGCGGCCGGGATTGTCGGCCAGCTGCACGTGCCAGATCTCAGGCAGGTGCTTTTCGATGGTGCGAGCCAGATCCCCTTCCATGATCTGCATGTGGTAGATGTCGTATTGCAGACCGACATTGTCCGAGCCGGTCTCGGCAATGATCTCGGCCGCCTGGCGGGTGTTGGTCAGGTAGAAGCCGGGAATGTCGCGCGTGTTGATCGCCTCGATCACCAGGCGGATGCCGGCCTTCTTGAGCTCGCTTGCGGCATAGCCGATGTTTTCGACGAAGGTGGCCCTTGCCTGCCCCGCATCGACGGAGGCGGGCGCGATGCCGGCCAGGCAGTTGACCAGCTTGCAGTCCAGCGCCTTGGCATAGGTGATGGCCTCAGCAACGCCCTCACGGAACTCCGCCTTGCGATCGGGCAGCACGGCGATGCCGCGCTCCCCGTCCGCCCAGTCGCCGGCTGGCAGATTGTGCAGGACCTGGATGAGCTTGTGCTCCTTCAGGGCGGCAGCCAGATCGGCCGCCGGGAAGGGATAGGGGAACAGATATTCCACGCCCGCAAAGCCGTTGCGGGCGGCTGCCGCGAAGCGCTCCATGAACGGCACTTCGTTGAACAGCATGGTCAGATTGGCGGCAAATTTAGGCATGGCGGTTCCCGGTGTCTTACCCTCCCGTCGATGGGGAGGGGCGGCCCGTAGGGCCGGGGTGGGGTGGCAGCCCGGCCGTTGATGAATGAGCCGAACTCCCCCTGGAATGGTTTTGGTTAGGGCAGCACTTCCCACCCCACCCCGACGCTTCGCGTCGACCCCAGATCATTCCAAGAGGAATGGTCGACCCCTCCAGGGGAGGGTAAAGAGCCTCATTCGGCCGCGACGGCTTCCGACCGGATGGGCAGGTCGAGGATGTCCTCGAACTCGGTCACCGCGTCGATCTCCGGGCCCATGGCGATGTTGGTGACACGCTCCAGGATGAACTCGACGACGACGGGCACCTGATAGTCGCGCATCCATTCGCGGGCCTTTTCAAAAGCCTGCCCGAACTCGTTGGGACTGCGGACCCGGATCGCCTTGCAACCGAGCCCCTCGGCGACGGCGACATGATCGACGCCATAGCTTTCGAGGTCCGGCGCGTTGATGTTCTCGAAGGAAAGCTGGACCTGAAAATCCATGTCGAAGCCGCGCTGGGCCTGGCGGATCAGGCCGAGATAGGCGTTGTTCACCACGACATGGATATAAGGCAGCTTGAACTGGGCCCCGACCGCCAGTTCCTCGATCAGGAACTGGAAGTCATAGTCGCCGGACAAGGCCACGATTTCCCGGTCGGGATCGGCCGCGCGCACGCCGAGGGCGGCGGGAATGGTCCAGCCCAGCGGGCCAGCCTGGCCGCAATTGATCCAGTGGCGCGGATGGTGCACACGCAGGAACTGGGCGCCGGCGATCTGTGACAGGCCGATGGTGGAGACGTAGCAGACGTCTCGGCCGAAGGCGGTGTTCATCTCCTCATAGACGCGCTGGGGCTTGAGCGGCACATTGTCGAAATGGCTGCGCCGGAGCAGGCTGCTTTTACGCCCGCGACATTCGGCGGCCCATTCGGAGCGGTCCCTGAGCCGGTCCTGCGCCTTGAGGTCGCGGGCAACCTCGAGGAAGAGGTCGAGGGCGGCGCCGGCATCGGAGACGATGCCGAGATCGGGATTGAAGACCCGGCCGATCTGGGTCGGCTCGATGTCGACATGCACGAATTTACGGCCCTTGGTGTAAACCTCCACCGAGCCGGTGTGGCGGTTGGCCCAGCGATTGCCGATGCCGAAGACGAAGTCGGAGGCGAGCAGCGTGGCGTTGCCATAGCGGTGGCTGGTCTGCAGACCGACCATGCCGGCCATCAAGGGATGGTCGTCGGGGATCGCACCCCACCCCATCAGGGTCGGGATGACAGGCACGCCCGTCAACTCGGCAAAGGCGACGAGCTTGTCACAGGCATCGGCATTGATGATGCCGCCGCCGGCCACGATCAGCGGGCGCTCGGCTTCTTGCAGCAGCGCGATGGCCTTCTCGGCCTGAAGCCGCGTCGCCTCCGGCTTGTAGACGGGCAGCGGAGCGTAGACCTCGTCGTCGAACTCGATCTCGCCCAATTGCACGTCAACGGGAAGGTCGATCAGCACCGGGCCGGGGCGGCCCGAGCGCATCAGATGGAAGGCCTGCTGGAACACGCGCGGCACCAGAGCCGGCTCGCGCACGGTGACCGCCCATTTGGTGACGGGCTTGGCAATCGCCTCGATATCGACGGCCTGGAAGTCTTCCTTATAGAGGCGGGCGCGAGGGGCCTGGCCGGTGATGCACAGGATTGGGATGGAGTCGGCTGCCGCCGAATAGAGGCCGGTGATCATGTCGGTGCCGGCCGGGCCGGAGGTACCGATGCACACGCCGATATTGCCGGCCTTGGCGCGCGTATAGCCTTCGGCCATGTGGGAGGCGCCCTCGACATGGCGGGCGAGGTAATGGTTGATCGAACCGCGCGCCTTCATGGCCGAATAGAGTGGGTTGATCGCAGCGCCCGGCACCCCAAAGGCGCACACCACACCCTCGCGTTCCAGCACCCTGACGGCAGCGTCGATTGCGCGCATTCTGGCCATGGATGTTCCGCCCTCTTTGTGGTCTTCTGGTATACAAGATGCCAGCAAATGAGAGCGTGTCAACCGCTTTATGCAACCTGACCTTTGCGTTGGCCGCGGCCGATTGGCGCAAATCGCCCTCGAATCCGCTGGGCTGACGGAGCGAAGAGTCCCTTTCTGTTGATGGTTGATGGGGGCGTCGTATTAGTCCGATGCCCGCAGCTGAAAATTGTGAGAGGCTGCCCGTCCTTCGTGATCGCCATGCCTATCGAGGAGAATGACATGCGGCTGCCCAGCCTGATACGAACCATTTTGATGGGACTGGCAGTCCTCTCCGCGGCAGGACCGGCCCTTGCGGCCGGGGACTGCGCCAATGCACCAGACGAGGCTGCACTCAACCAATGCGCCGGCAAATCGTTGAAGGCGTCCGACGGCGAGCTCAACACGCTCTACAAGCAGATCCAGAAACGCCTGAACGACGATGCGGACAAGACGAAATTGCTGGTGGCGGCGCAAAGAGCCTGGGTCGCTTTTCGCGACGCCGAATGCAATTTCTCGAGCGCCGGGGTCACCGGCGGCACCCTCTATCCGTTGGCGGTGACGCAGTGCCGAGACGGCTTGACGAAGGATCGCATCAAGACCTTCAAGACCTATCTCAACTGCTCGGAAGGTGATTTGAGCTGTTCGGTGCCGGCGGCGAATTGAGCGCGCGCTCCATCCCTTCGCCTGTATTTCTGACATGATCCACGTCGATAGGTTTCCTGCAGCCGCTCTCTCGGAGCAGGTTCGTATTGTCTCATCCTCTCATGGAGGACTGGCGCGGCCTGCGTTGATCACTGGCGGCTGGAACTTTATAAAGCCCCAGGATTCGACCGAAGAATCACACAAACGTCATGATGAGGAGACAGGAGTGTCGACATCAATGACGTAACGCTGTCGCTCTGACACTGAAACTGTCGTTCGATCAACTGATGCCGAACGTCTTATGGAGCGCAGGAAACTTATCGCAACGTATACGGATCATGCCATGTCCCGACCGACCCTAGCCGTCATCCTCGCTGCAGGTGAAGGCACCCGCATGAAATCATCGCTGCCGAAGGTGCTGCACGCCATCGCCGGCCGTTCCATGCTGGCCCATGTCCTGGCGAGCGTGAAGCAGGCCGGTATCACCGACGCGGCCGTCGTCGTCGGACCCGGCCGGGAGGACGTCGCCAGGCTCGCGCAGAAGGAACTGCCGGGCTGTGCCGTGTTCACCCAGGTCGAGCGCAAGGGCACCGGCCACGCCGTGCTGGCGGCGAAGGAGGCCCTGGCCGACGGCAAGGATATCATCGTCCTCTATGCTGACACGCCGCTGGTGCGCCCGCAGTCGATCGAGACGCTGAAGGCGGCCTTGGCGGATGGCGCCAGCGTGGCCGTGCTCGGTTTCCATGCCGCCGATCCTACCGGCTATGGCCGCCTGATCGTCGAGGGCGATGCGCTCACTGCCATCGTCGAGGAAAAGGATGCCACGCCCGAACAGAAGACCGTCGGTTTCTGCAATGGCGGCCTGATGGCCCTCAGCGGCGAGCACGGCCTTGCCTTGCTCGAAGCCATCGGCAATGACAATGCCAAGGGCGAATACTACCTCACCGACGCAGCCGAGATCGCGCATCGGCAAGGGTTCCGGGCCGTTGCCCGCCCGATTGCCGAGGAAGAAGTGCAGGGGGTAAACGATCGCCTGCAGCTGGCAGCGGCGGAGGCCGTCATGCAGTCGCGTCTGCGCACCGTCGCCATGCGCGAAGGCGTGACCATGATCGCGCCCGAGACCGTCTTCCTGTCCCATGACACCCGTCTCGGCAACGACGTGGTGATCGAACCCAATTGCTGGTTCGGCCCGGGCGTGACCATCGAAAGCGGCGCCGTGATCCATGCCTTTTCCCATCTGGAAGGTGCGCATGTCGGCAGCGACGCCTCAGTCGGCCCCTTCGCGCGGCTGCGGCCCGGAGCCAAGCTCGCCGAGGACGTCAAAGTCGGCAATTTCGTCGAGGTCAAGGCGGCCAGCGTCGAAAAGGGCGCCAAGATCAGCCATCTCAGCTATATCGGCGATGCCCGGGTGGGTGCGGAAGCCAATATCGGCGCGGGCACCATCACCTGCAATTATGACGGCTATCTCAAGCATCGCACCGATATCGGCGCGGGCGTGTTCGTCGGTTCCAATTCCGCCCTCGTGGCCCCGGTGACGATCGGAGACAACGCCAATATCGGCGCCGGCTCGGTGATTACCAGGGACGTGCCAGCCGATGCCCTGGCGGTGGCCCGCGGCCGGCAGGTCGGAGTCGATGGCTGGGCCAAGGCCTATCGTGCCAAGAAGAAGGCTGAGAAGGAAGCCAAGTCCAAGGGATGAAGATACGCCGGGAGCGCGGACATCTCGCGACATGCTCGCATGTTGCGGTGTCCGCTGCTTTGGCCGTGAACGCCGGGCTTGGCATGCAAAAATGCGGACAGGATGTCCGCGATCCGAGAACGTCCTCGGTAAACAATGAAAATAGCCGGCTAAAAGCCGGCTATTTTCATTAATGTATCCTTGAAACCATCTCAGATGGCAATCATCCCTCCGCCCGGAGCAGCACGACACCAGATCGCGGTTTGAGTTCGATCGGGCCGCTGACCGCCTGGCCGGACAGGTCGCGCCAGCTGCCCGCAGGCGGCTGGATCGTGGCCGATTCCCGGTCCGAGAAGTTAACGGCGGCGTAGCCGCGCTGGTAGTTGCGCCAGGCGAGCGTGCCCTGAAGCTGTGAGGCGCCGACCGGAGGACCGACGGGCGGATCGAGATTGGGATATTCGACCCAGCGCCCGGTGTCCTTCTGCGGCAGCACGGCGAGATAACTGCGATTGTTGCGGTTTACCAGGAAGCTGGCGACGATCCAGGACAGTTCGGCGTTGTCGGGGGGCGCGGGGGCGTTCGTGCAGGTGTAGTTGATCGAGACATAGGCCCGATCCTTGCGCTGCTGGATCAGCTCACGCTTGAGGCGCCAGGCATCGTCGGTGATGCGGCGCCGGCAACTGTCGCTGAAGCCGCCTTCATCGACCCAGATATCGGCAAGGTTGATCAGGGCCTTGGTCTCATCGGGTTGCTTGGGGTCGATCTTGGCATTCAATGCGATCAGGCCGCCGCGTTGATGGATCTCCTTGGCGAGCCAGCCGATATAATCGAGCTTCTGGGCGGTATGAGCCGGGTCACGCGACTGCCCGCTGAAAAGTTGCATCCATTTGCCGTCGCGCCAGACACCGCAACGCTTGTCCGTGTTGGGCAGGGCGACATTGTCGAACGCGATGGAATGATAACCCTTGGCCAAAGCCGGCTCGATATAGGTCTTCAGGAGATATTGGCGCACCTCGGGATTGCTGGTGTCCAGAGGCGCATAGGCACCCCAGGAATAGGTGTAGCCGAAGGAGGGCGTCTGCTGGTCGCACTGATAGGTGATCCAGCTGGGATGATTGGCCTTGTACCATTCCGCCGTGTGGGCGCGGTTGAGATCGCGCTGATTGGGATAGTAAAAGCTGTCGATAACCTTGTTCGAACGCAGGGGTGTCTTGGAGCCCCAGACGAAGCCGACATTCGGCAGATTGCCGGGTGACTGCATGTGATTGTTGAAGATCTGGGCGCGCGGAATCCGGTCCACGGTCTCCGGATGCGCCACGCTTTGCTGCCCCAGGGCCGCGGTCGCAGCAACGAGGGAGACGGTGACGGCAATGCCGAAACTCAGATGTTTTTGCAGCATGGCTCTTCCGTTGATCTGTGTGCGTATGCGCCGCGTCCCGACCTCGCCGAGAAGTTGACAGCCCCCAGCGGAGCTGGAGGCTGACGCCTATTCCCGGCCCGGCAGGAGGTGATCCAAGAGAACCAGGGCGGTGGGATCCTCGTGGCGCAAAGCGAGGGCATCGAAGCAGGCGCCGATGGCGTTTTCGATATCCTGGCTGGCCCGGCAGGCACGCGCCAGCTGGACATAGTCGTCGGCCGTGGCGGCGCCCTGCGCGGAAACAGCCTGAAGGAGTGTCTTGGCCTGCGCATAGTGCCGGTTGGCGATCAGGGCGCGGGCATGCAGGCTACGGGCGGCACCGTCCTCCGGATAGTCCTCGAGCAGGGCGGCCGTGTGCTCATGGCTGTCCGGTTCCTTGGCGACCAGCGCCTTGCGCGCTTCGGCCAGCCTGCGCGCCTTGATGCGCTCGGCGAGGTCGCCGGCCGCTGCATCCAGGCCGAGCCGGCTGCCCGCCTGCAGCCATGCATGGGCTTCCTGCCAGGCCTGGTCCCGGAAGGCTTGCCTGGCGCGGTTGCCGACATCGCGAGAGAGGGTTGCCGAGGCATCGGCCAAGGCGGCGGCATCGGCAACCAGCCCGGCATTGCGGGCGAACTCGCCGGCTTCTCCAGCGGCGGCGAGCAGGCGCAGGAAATCGATGCGAAGGGCGACGTTGTCCGGGGCGAGGGAGAGCGCCATTTCGAAGGCCGTCACCCGCTCCTGAGTCGGGTTCTGCTTTCGCAACGCCTGCTGGCGCAGCAGCGTGACGATGCGCGGCAGCACCTCGGAATCGCAGGACTGGATCCTGACCGGTGACACCGTCGCGACACGCGCGGCCGCCTGTACCTCGCCATGGCGCAGCAGGCCGCGGATGCCGGCTACGGCCTCGTTGATCGAAGACGGCAGGAGATTGGTGAGGGCGGCGATGGTGCCTTCGATATCGCCCAGGCTCAGAGTGCTGCGCGCCAGGGTGCGCAGGGCAATATTGTCATCGGGCGTGATCGCCAGAGCGGTCCGTGCTTCCTCGGCAGCTTCGGCGAAGCGTTCAAGCTTGAAGAGTGCCACGCTGGCGCGTGTATGTGACTCCGCTGGAGAGGCTAGGGTCATCTTGACAACTCGGCGTTTGCCCCAAATCGGGGGAGGTGGATCTGGCATCCGGCTCGTCGCGGAATTCCTTTGCGGCGAGCCGGGCCGGTGGCGTGCAATCGAGGTCGGAGCTCAGCTCAGACCCGGTAGTAGGAGCGGTACCATTCGACGAAGTTCCTGACGCCGACATCGATCGTCGTCGTGGGCTTGTAGTCGATCAGCTTCTCCAAGAGATCCGCAGCCGCGAAGGTCGCGGGAACGTCACCCTTCTGCATGTCGAGGAAATTCCGCTTCACCGGCATTCCCAGGCATTTTTCGACGGCGTCGACATAGTCGAGCAGGCCGACGGGCTGGCCGCCGCCGATATTGACGACACGATAGGGGCCGGCCGGTGACAGGGAATCGATGTCGCTGACGGGCTGGCCCTCGATGGGCGGCACCTGGGTGAGGCGCGCGATGGATTCGACCAGGTCGTCGACATAGGTGAAGTCGCGCTGCATCTTGCCATGGCCGTAGACGTCGATCGGCTCGCCGGCCAGCGTCGCCTTGACGAATTTGAACAGGGCCATGTCAGGCCGGCCCCAGGGGCCGTAGACCGTGAAGAAGCGGAAGGCCGTGGTCGGGATCTTCCACAGATGCGCATAGGAATGCGCCATGTCCTCGGTGGCCTTCTTGGTCGCCGCATAGAGCGTGAGCGGATGGTCGGTACGCTCGCGCTCGTTGAAGGGCATGTCCTTGTTGGCGCCGTAGACCGAACTCGTCGAGGCGAACAGGAAATGGCCGACGGAATGAGCCCGAGCCAGTTCCATCACGTTAAAGGTGCCGATCAGATTGGCGTCGACATAGGCGCGTGGATTTTCGAGGCTGTAGCGTACGCCGGCCTGGGCGGCGAGATGGACGATGACATCGGGCTTCTCGTCGGCGACGACCTTTTCGAGCGCGCTGAAATCCTCCAGCATGAGGATGTGTTCGCGGAACGCATTGGTCTTGGCCAGCATGGCGTGCCGGGCCTGCTTGAGCGTGACGTCGTAATAGGGCGTCATGCCGTCCACGCCCGCCACGAAGTGGCCGTCGGCCAACAGGCGGCGGGCAAGGTGGAAGCCGATGAAGCCAGCCGTGCCGGTAATCAGAAAGCGCATAAAGGGTCAGTCCTTTCATAGCGTTTTGCGATTTGGCGGTATCGCCGAGAATCGCAAAGACGCGTCACAATAAAGAGCTGGAGCAGAGCGGCGGTCGCACCAAAATGCGCTTTGCTCCGAGGTGGATAAAGCCGACGCGGCGGACCGTCAGGCCGCCAGGTCGGGAATGGCAGAAACATTCGGCTTGATCACGCGGTTGAGCAGATACCAGCCATACATTTGTTCGAAGCCCGGATCGTAATGGTCGAGATCGGCGCCCTGGCGTTCGAGGGCACGCGTGCGGCCGACGGCCTCGATCACGCCGCGCGGCTCGAAGACGGGAATGCCGAGTTCGGCGCCGACCTTCCTCACCCGGGTGATGAAGGCCTCGCGGCTCTGCAGGACGCGTCCGTCCTGGAGCGGCAGGCCGACATGCGACACCGCGGCCATCGGCTTGCCCCAGAGCTGCTTGAGCTCGATCAAGCCCTGGCGCAACGCATCTTCGTCGGCAAGTTCGCAATGGGCATCACGCAGGATCCGGGCGTCTGCCTCGCCGAAGCCGGCCTCGGCGAACTGCTCGGAAGCGATGACTTTCTTGGCAGTCTCGGCCGAGATGCTGCGTTTCTGCAGCATTTCCTTCCACCACACTTTGCCCCCTTCGCCCAGGGGACTGAGCAAATGGCGGTGAAGATAGTTGAGCTGGAGATAGATGCCGTCGCAGATCAGCTCCTTCTCGGAAGCGACCTCCACGAGGAGGAAATCGGCCTTGGCCTGTTCTTTCTGGGCATTGGCAGAAAGCCTGGGCACCCGCTCCGTCGAGAAGACATAGGGCGCCATACCGTCGGGGATGACGCATTCGCCGCGCATCCAGCGCAGGCGCTGGACGGCTTCGCCGACCGAATGCAGATAGGCGCGTGAACCGCCGTCATAGTGGCTGCAACGGCCCGTGGCCGCGATCTCTTCCATCGGCCTGTGCAGACGGCAGGACCCCAGAACGAATACCTTCATCGCGCGTCACTCCTTGCATGAATGGGATAGCGGGAGAGTTGGAGAGTTGAACGGCCAAAGCCAAATTTCATCGCCAAACCTCATCGGCCTGAGATCGCGTTTCGGATCAGGCCGCCGGCCACCGAAGTGAGAAAGACCAGCGCCAGGCCCACCAGCAGGGAGGAGCCGAGAGCAGTCAGCTTCTGCGGGTAGGTCGGCGTATAATCGGCCTTGGGCTGGGCGATCGGCGAGACATAGCGCTGCTGGCGCAGGATTGCCACGCGCGCCTGGTCGAGGGACTGGCGGGCCGAGGCCAGATTGGTGTCGGCGAAGTCCTGCGCGATCTTCAGGCTTTCATAGGTGGAAAGCTGCTTGGCCACCGTCTCGCTGCCGCCACCCAGCCGCTGGCGGGTATCGTCGATCTCCTTGCGGAGGGTGACGATCCGCGTCTCCACGCTCTTGCGTCGCGGATTGTCGCCCTGCGTTACCTTGAGCTGACCGAGATCGGTCTGGGCTGCGGCCAGCTGGGCTTCGAGCTGCCCGATCAAATTGGTCAGCACGGTCAGATCGCCTGTCGGATCGACATTGGCGTTGCGGTTGCGCCAGTTTGCCACCCCCAGGCGGGCATCGGCTGCGCGCTGTTCGCTGCGCGAGACCTCCTCCTGGGCGACCTTGAGGGCATCGTTGAGGGCGCGCTGGTTCATGTTGTTGGCGAAGGTGTCGGAAAGATCGATTAGCGCATTGGAGATCTTGACGGAATCTTCCGGGGTGAAGGCCTCGACCTGCAGGACGACGATCTGCTCGATCATGTTGTAGCGCACGGTGATCAACGATTTATAGGCTCGGTAGAGATCGTCGGGCGTCGGATCGTCTGGCAGGCGCACCAGTGGGTCGGCCGGATGCTCGGTGAGCATCTTGGTCAGGTCGATCTTCTTGGCGAGCCCGTCCATTGCTTCGCGAGACTGCAGGAAATCGCGAACCGCGTAGCCATCGACGAAGCCGGTGACACCCATGCCGGACGAGCCGGGGGTGAGCAGGCCGCCGACGCCGGCCTGTGGCTGGACATCGCCGCCCCGGATCGCAAACCGCGACTCCGCAGTATAAAGAGGCGTGGCGAGAACGAAGACATAGAGCGCCGTCAGCGCCAACGGTAGCAAAGCCAGCGTCAGTGCGATCAAGGAAAAACGCCGCCGTCGCCGCCGCACCTTGTGCTGGTAGCGCAGAAATGCCGCACTCTCCTCCGGAGCGATCTCGCTTTTAAGCGAATTGATCGTCGACAAGGGGCTCGGGTTGACCTCGTCCAGTGTCGTTGATGTCGGGACGGAGAGGGAATTTGCGGATGACTTCGTCAAGTTGGCTCTCTATTTCGATCAGACCCTGATTGAGGATGAGGGCGGTGTCACAGAACTCGTCGACTTCGGTTTTTCGGACGGTCGACAGGAGGAGCATCCGACCGGCAATGCGCTGCTCGAAAAGGGCTCTCCACAACAAGGTGAAGCGATCTTTCCGATAGGGGAATGTGCCGTCGACGACGTAAATTTCAAATGTCGGCAGGAGCGGCAAAATATACCCGAATTCCTGACGCGCTGTGGCCGGCCAATGCTCTACGAACTCGTCGAGATATTCCGGCAGAGTCAACATCGACTCGACGAGGTATATACAGAATCTATAGTCAAGATGATACAAACGGGAGATTAAGGCTACAATTTGTCTCCCGCTCAATTTACCGCGAACAAAGCCCGCGCGGCCGATGGGCCAGGAGCAACTGCCACCGCGGACAACATGGCCGCTGCTGGGAGGGCGCAGGCCGGCGAGCAGGTCGATGGCGGGCTTGCGCGCGATCGGATCCGGCGAGACGACGGCATAGCGTGCTGTCGGCAGCGTCATGGTGATGTCGAGTGCCACCGGGTAGGGCGAGCCCCCCACCAGCGGTGTATCCACAACATGTTCGAGCGCAATCATGGTCCTCACACGGGTTGGATACGAGGCCGCGCGTGCTTTTCGGCCAGGAGGCCGATGCCCAACACGGCAATCAGACACAGAAAGAAATAGGTCGGGTTGGCGTCCGAGGAGGCGTAGCCTGGAAAATAGGCCGCCCGCAGAAGCTGCATGCCATGAGAGGTCGGTGACCACAGCACATAGCCGCGATATTCCTCGGGCAGTTGCTCGGTCACGAAGAAGACCGACGAGAACAGCTGCAAGGCGCGTTCGAGCACCGAAGCCAGGCGCAGGAAGAATGGCCAATGCACGGCAATGGCGCCGAAGATGAGACCGATCGCCAGCCCGTAGAGCCACATATTCACGACATAGCTGATCACCAGGGGCACGTTGGCCGGCAGGGTGATCATGTTGACCAGTCTTCCGCAGGACAGCAGGATCATGAAGACGACGGCGTAGATGATCAGATATTGGACCGCATAGGCGAGCGCCTGATGGATCGGCCGGACAGGCGGCAGATTGATGAAGACGCGGTTGTGCGCGACGGCGGTGCTCACCCGGAAGATCACCTGGCGTACCATGATCCAGGTCGTGCTTCCGACCAAAGCGAAGGTCGGGACGTCCATGTTCATGATGAACTGCGTCTGAAGAATGAAGTAGACCAGCGAGATCAGCGTCAGCAATACGGCGGGCTGAATCAGCATCCAGAGGATGCCGAAGCGGCTTTCGGAGGCGATGAGCTGGAACTGGACGATGAGAATGGCGCGGATCACGCCGATCGCGCCGGCGACCCGCGTGCCACGGCCGTTCTTCCCGCGGGCAGGATCGGCGAGAAACAACCCATTGCTGAGATGGGCGATCAGCTCCAGATCCTGGCGGCTGGCGCGGCTGAGATAATCCTCCTGGACGCCGCCCTCGACCAGGCGTGCCTCCCGGGCGGCGGCGTCGCGCTTACGGGAGCGCCTGAGATCGCGCGCTTCGGCCAGCTTGATGGCGGCTTCGCGCAGATCCGACGGTGCATAGCCATCGTCGAAGACGTCGATATCGGCCCGGATGTCGTTTTCGAGAATCCGGATCGTCGTCCTCAGCAGACGATGGTGATAGTCATGATCTTCGGCATCGTTCCCGCCGTCGTCTTCGTCAAAGATCTGCTTTTGGGTCTTTTCGGCATGATTGTAGACGGCCCGCCGCGTCTTGATGTTGTTGTCAGGCAGATCGCGTAGCGCATGGCGCAGGAGGGTGAGATATCCGTCCCAATCCTGTTGAAGAACGTTAGCGGAGGTCATCGGCCATGATCCTTCTGTCTGCCATGGGCCGGTGACGGCAGGAACCGCGAAGGAGCTGCGCACTCCTCGTCACGGCATCGACAGGGGCACGACGCCTCGACCCCGCGCCGGATCGGCGCAGGGAGAGGCAAAGGCCTGTGCCTGTCCCCCAAGCGGGGGACAGGCGAAGCGCCGAAGCGCCTATGGTCTGTTGGGCGTTCAAGGGCGCGAGGTCACAGCCGCCAGACTGTGACACCCTCCGGCGCGGTCGCGCGATCGAGCACACCCTTGACGTCCATGACCACGCCCGTGCCGTTGCGCAGGCGCGACTTGATCAGTGGCCAGCCCTTGGTGGCATATTCCTTGTGGGGAACGGCCAGGATGATGGCATCCGCTGGTTCGACGTCGTCCAGCTCGGAAAGCTCGACGCCATATTCGTGCAGCGCCTCCTCGTTGGAGGCCCAGGGATCGTGCACCGCGGTCTGGATGCCGAAACGGTTGAGCTCCTTGAGGATGCTTGCCGCCTTGGAGTTGCGCAGATCCGGCACGTCTTCCTTGAAGGTCAGACCGAGCTGCAACACGTTCTCGACCTTGCGGCCCTCCTGCAGCAGCAGGCGCACGCATTCGCGGGCGATGCGCTCGCCGACGGAGTCGTTGATGCGCCGGCCCGACAGGATGACCTGGGGATGGTAGCCGGCCTTTTCCGAACGATAGGTCAGGTAGTAGGGGTCGACGCCGATGCAATGGCCGCCGACCAGACCCGGCTTGAAGGGCAGGAAGTTCCATTTGGTGGAGGCCGCTTCGAGCACGTCGCTGGTATCGACATCGAGGAGCTGGAAGATGTGCGAGAGCTCGTTCATGAAGGCGATGTTGATGTCGCGCTGGGCGTTCTCGATCACCTTGGCGGCTTCGGCAACCTTGATGGTGGGAGCGACATGCACGCCGGCGGTGATGACGGAGCCATAGACGTCGGCGACGATGCCGCGGGTCTCCTCGTCCTGGCCGGACACCACCTTCTTGATCTTGGTGAAGGTGTGCTCCTTGTCGCCCGGATTGATGCGCTCGGGGGAATAGCCGACGGTGAAGTCGACACCGCTGGTGAGGCCGGAGGCCTTTTCCAGCACGGGTACGCATTCTTCCTCGGTCGCGCCGGGATAGACGGTGGATTCGTAGACGACGATGTCGCCGCGCTTGAGGGCGCCGCCGACGGTGCGCGATGCTGCGCGCAGAGCGCCCAGATCGGGCTGGTTGGCGCTGTCGACCGGGGTCGGCACGGTAACGATGAAGAAATCGGCCTTGTTGAGGTCGGCCGGGTTCCAGGAGAAGATCGGCGGCGTTGCCTTCAGCTCTTCGCTGGAGATCTCACGCGTCCGATCCTCACCAGACTGCAGTTCCTTGACGCGGGCCTGATCGATGTCGAAGCCGATCGTCTCATAGCCATGCTTGGCAAAGGCTACCGCGACCGGCAGGCCGACATAACCCAGCCCGATGACTGCGATCTTGCGTTTCTGACTCAAGACATAACTCCTTGCGGTTTGTCATTGCGACGCCCTAAGGGCGGTTGAGTGGGTCGATCGCCGAAGCCGGCGGATCGTCCGTACGTCACCGTCCTCCTGCGGGAGGCGGACAGGTTTTCGAAAAAGGCGAAAATGTATGGATCGGGACCATCAGCGGATGCCTCGCCAGATGCCGCCGCTGAGCCGAAGGTTTTCGGGGCCGCGCAGGATCTGCCGCTCGACTTCCCTGAAGAACGCGCCCTGATAGGCTTCGGCGAAGGCCGGGAATTCCTGGCCCCCCTGCTTGGCAGGCATGGCCTCGACGTGGAACTTCACCCGGCGCTCCTGCCAATAGGGAATGGTGATGAAGCTTGGAACGCCGAGGCGATGGACGAGCCCGGCGGCGAACTGGGAATAGGTCACCTGCCGGCCTTCCCAGCCGACCCGAGGAGCCGAAGGGCTCATGGCACCGTCGATGGCGATAACAACCGCACTGCCCTGGCGCAGGGAGGTCATCACCTCGCGCGTCACCTCGAGTTCGGAGTGCTCACTGGTGGAAATCAGGGAGCCGACATGCGGGAAGGAGGCGATCTTGGGGGCAGAGGCGAGCCATTTCATCGGAATGTCCGCCATGTGCAGCGCCAGGGGCCCGGCATACATCGGTCCCATATGCGGGCTGATCAGCAAGGCGCCCTTGCCCTTGTCCAACCCCTCGCGGATGCCGGCCACGGCCGCGTCGATGCCATCGAGGATTTCAGCCACTTCGCCGGTTCGTTCGGGCGCGCATTCGAGCCAGTCGAGCAGCAGCAGGTCGGCGAGGCAGCCCCACCGCGCCCGGTCGTCCCAGGCCTTGCGATCCCAGGCCTTGCGATCACTGGGCTCGCCGCCGGCAAGACGGGTTGCGAGCGACCAGGCAAAATCGAGCCTGCCCTTGGGGATGGGCGCGCTGGCCAGGTTCTCGTCGAGACGGGCCAGGGTATCGGCGAAGGAGTCCTTGAGATAGGCCCGCTTGCGGCCGACGAGGTCGGCATAATGCCCCTGGGCTTCTTCCTTCAGGCCCGCTTGCAGCAGCGTCGAGATGGTGTAGCGCTGCAGGGCCGGCGAATGAGGGTCTTCCTGAGCCAGCTTGCGCAGCAGCGTGGCCGCCTCGTCATAGTGGCGGGCCAGTCGCAGGGCACGCGCCAGCAGCATCTTGAGATTGCGCAGATCCGGTGCGAGCTCGCTGGCCTGCCGGAGGACGTCGACCGCCTCCTCGTTCTGCCGCAGCCTGAGCAAAGTCTCGCCGAGTGTGCGCAGCAGCAGCACGTCCTTGGCGGCCTTGTCGCGCGCCTGGCGCAGATGCTCGAGGATCTCAGCGTCGTTCCTGCCGAGCGACAGCATCGCATTGGCGACGACAAGATGCAGCCTCGGGGATTCCCCGCCCTGTTCAAGGGCCTTGCGGCCGATGGCCAGCGCCTGTTGGTGGCGCCCCGCCAGTTGCAGGACCTGGGCGACTTCGAGGGCGAGATCTGCCGTAAGGTCGGTCCGGTCCTGCAAGCGCTCGACGATGACGAGACTGGCATCGAGCTCACCCGCCCGCGTCAGGGCGATCAGGCAGAGCTGGGCGAGCCGCGCATGCTCCGGACTGCGCTCGGCATAACGGCGTGCGAAGTCGCGGGCGGCATCGAAATCGGTCGCCTGGACCAGGGCCTGCAGCCTTACCGCCGCGATAGCAAGATTGTCGGAGTCGAGTTCTCCGGCCCGTTCGATATGCGCCTGGCCGGCATCGCGCTGGCCCGAGCGCATCATCACGCTGCCGAGCGTGAGGAGGTCGTCGCTGGAAGAGGGATTGGCCTCGACCAGACGTTCCAGGAAGTTGCGGGCGGTGTCGAGTTCGCCGGCGCGCATGGCCGGCGCGACGACGAGGCGCCGGACCTGGTTGCGATTGCGCGGCACGGCGGCCACGGGCAATGTCAGCAGGGCGAGGGCGTCCTGCATCCGACCGCCCCCGGCCAGAGCGAGGACCTCGTCGATCGCCTGCCTCGAATCCGTGGCCTTGGTGTCTTGTTCGGTCATTCGCTTCATACGCTGTCGCCTCGCGAATTAGCGGTCGAGATAAGCATCGACGGTCAGCTCCAGCATGCGGCGCATGGAAAAGCGCTCGCGGGACCATTGCGCCACATTGGTGGCGAGTTCCGCGCGCTCCTGCGGGTCGCGGCGCCAGGCCAGCACCTGGCTGGCGATGGCATCCGGTTCCAGATTGTCGATCGAGGGCAGGACGGTGCCGCTCACCTTGGGCACCAGCGTCTCGGCGGCGCCTCCGGCCGGCGTGGTGACGACCGGAACCCCGCTGAACTGCGCTTCGATCAGCACATTGGGTAGGCCCTCGTGCCGGGACAGCAGCAGAAACACGTCCATATGCGACAGCCAATGGCCGACCCGAGGCGAGCGCCCGGTGAACAGCACGCGATCGGCAATGCCCAGCTCCTCGGCATAGGAGGTGGCCTTGCCGAGCAGGGGCCCATCACCCACCAGGATGAAGCGGGCATCGGGCACGCGTGCGGCCAAGCTCGCCGCGGTTTCCAGCCAGAGCAGCGGGCGCTTGTTGTCGTCGAAGCGCATGACCGAACCGATGGTGAAGCCGGCCTTGACGTCGAAGCTCTCGAGCTTCTGGGTCAGGGCCAAGGTCTTCTCGTCCGTCGCCGTGCTCAGGGGATCGAGCCCGTTGGGGATGATGCGCACCGATCCGCGCGGCAGCTTGAGCCAGGCCTCGTAGCGCTCGCCGGCGGCCTGCGAGTTCGCCACGATGGCAACGCCCCGAGCCGAGAGCAGCGAGCGATAGACCGCTTCATATTCCGGCTTGTTGCGTTCGAAGCGATCTTCGGGCGGCAGCGTGCGCACGCCGAGCAGGATGCGAGGCACGCCCGCCAGCAGGGCGGCCAGCCCAGTGGCGAGGACCGAGCCGTCCTGCCAGATATGCACGATGTCGGGGCTGATATATTTCAGTGCGTCGGTGAGCCGGATCACGCCTGTCCGCATCTGCGTCGGCAGGTGATCGAGGAAGCCGATCAGGTCCTTGACGCGGGAATAGCGCGGACGTCCGCCATATTCGGCAAACAGCGAATATTCGTGGATCGGCAAGCCCGCTTCCACAAATTGCGGCACGAAGAAATCGGCGCCGGCACGCGAATGCAGCGAGCTGCAGACCACATGGATGGGGCCCATGATGTCGGCATCGGCAATAGGGCTCGCCGCATGGATGGCGCGATTCAGGCCGAGCGCCGTGTTGGTGAACTGGCGTTCGGCACCGCCCGATCCCAGGCTGCCATTGATCAGCACGACCGGTCCGACGAAGCGGCGCGGCTCGAAGGTCGTGTTCGCCTCGCGCTGGGCGATAGCCATCTCGAACACGCGTTCGATCACCAGATTGGGCAGATGGTCGTCGCTGTTGGCGTGATCGGGCACGAGTTCGCTGAGACTGCGCAGATCCTGTTCGATCCGTGCCTGCGTCTGGGCGATGTGCTTGGTCTCACCGAACTTGTCGCGCGCAAATTCGATGATCTCGCGGGCCCGCATTGGCTGTCCCAACGAGACATAGAGACGTCCGAGCGCAACCAGCACCGATTCGGGCGTCGAGTCCATCTCGACGAGCTGGCCGAAGGCCGCCTCGGCGCCATCGAAATCCTTCAGCTCGATCAGGCCGCGCCCGTAGATCAGCAGCTGCGAGGGATCTTCCGGTTCTTCGGCGAAGCGATCGGAATGGAGCGTCCTGCCGGCATCGACGCCGTCGATGCGGATGGTCCAGCGCAGCACGCGAAAGAAGGCCTCGCGCGAGGTCGGAAAACGCTCGTCGATGCCGCGCCAGACCAGGAGGGCCCGTGGATCCTGCACGCGTTCCAGGGCCCGGGCGACCAGTGCCTGGAAGCGCTCCTCGCGTGGGTGCTTGATCACATAGGGAAGCAGCTTGTCGAGAGCTTCGGACAGTTCGGGCAGCCGGCGCATCGCGCCGGAGATGTCGCGGGCCTGGTTGACCTCGGCGGTGGTCACGCGTTGCGCGCCATTGCCTGCGCGCAGGCCGCTGGCTACCGCGGCCGAGACGATGTCACGGGCCGAGGTCTCGAGGGGAGGCGCCGGCGTGGCGTCGCTCGCCCCGGCGTCATCCACCGGCTGTACGGTAGACTGGGTGCGGAAAGCCATCATGACGATGAGACCGCCCGCGCCTTGCGAAGCCGTTCGACCAGGGCCCCTGCGGAGGACAGCGAGCGCCATTCCTCGGCGCGGCCGGCACTCTTTTCCTGCTGCGCGCTACGCTGCGAGGCGTCGCCAGCGAGCTGGCTGAGCGTTTCGACGAGACCATTCTCGCCTTCACCGATCCAGACCGCGGCGTTGCCCAGGATGGCGCGCGCCACCGGCCCATCGGATGCAACGATGGTCTTGCCATGCAGGAGCGCGTCGACGAGTTCGAACCGGGTCCGCTCGGTTCGGCTCGAACCTGCGAGCGTCGGGGTGACGAAGATGTCGATGGTCTTGTAGGCTTCGGCGATCGAGCCGACCTTGGGACGGCCGGGGAAGAGCACGCGCTCGCCATGGCCCATATGGCTCAGGCGCTCATGCAGCTTGAGGAAGCGGGAACCGACACCGAAAACCGCCAGTCCAACATCAATGCCATTGGCGACGAGCTTGTCGAAAGCATCCCCGATACCTTCCAGATCGAGGTCCTCATAGGGATCTCCGACATAGCCCAGGACCAGCCGGTTTCTGAGGGCGGGGTCGCTGCGCCAGGCGGGGGTCTTCTCATCCGCCTTGAAGGCGGGCACGCTCTCTCCGAGCATCAGCAGCTTGGCCGGCGGCACCTTTCGGGCGGCCACGGCATCCGATGCGCCGGGCCAGCGGGTGAGGACGAGGCTCGCCTCCGCGATGAGAGCATCGTCAGCCTGGCGAAGCAGCGTTTCCTTGTCGTTCGCCGACGTGGTGTCGGTCCCCGCCGCGACACGCTGGCAATCAAGCACCAGAGTGGCGCCCGACATCCGCGCCGCGATGGCGGCCGGATAGGCCGCCTCCAGATCGGTGGCCACCACAATGATATCGGCTTCGAGCGTCCTGGCAGTGCGCCCCAGTGCGACGCCGGCGTCGCGGCCGTATTGATCGATGATGGCCGGTGCGGTCTCGATAGGGGCCATACGGTGATAGGCGATGCCATCGACCATGTCAGGCCCGGATTTACGGGAAGCCCCGGTGTTGCGCACGGGATATCCGGGCTGGGTCACCACCCGCACCGAGCAGTCATGCTTGGCCAACTCCTGGGCCAGGGCATGCGTACGCATGCTGATGGAGGACCAGTGATAAGGCAGGGATTGCGGCACATAGAGCAGCACGTTGAGGCGTGCTCCTGGCGCCTTGCGCGAGACCTGTTTGGGCAGACGGATGCCTTGGTCCTTGAAGCGCTCCAGCGCCATCAGTTCCTTATAGCGTCGGGTTTCCGTCGCATTGAGGGCCGCACCGGCGCGCAGGGCTTCCTGGAGAATGGCGCTGGCCTCATCGATCGAGCCGGTATCCATGAGCGTGAAGGCCAGGAGCTTGACCCGTCCCTCGTTCGGATCGGCTTCGGCAGCGGCCTTGGCGAGCGCGACGGCGGTGGCCGGATCGGCGGCGCGGGCTTGCTTGGCGAGATCGAGCAGCACGCGCGACAGCACGCTGCCACGCGGGCGCTGGTCCTGGATCCAGCGTTCGGCCGCTGCCAGGCCATCCTTCTGCGCCTTGGCGAGGGCGATCTCGGACAGTTGCAGATATTCGGGGGCCGCGCCGGTCGGGATGAGATCGGCCGGCAGCGAGAGCGAATGGCGATAATCACGATACCATTCGGCGATGCGGGCCGGCAGGCGCATGCTGTCACGCCAGCTCGAAAATCCGGTCATCATCACCTGGCCGAGCCGGTAGGTATGGCTTTCGCGCAGCTTGGTGATGCGTTGCTCGGCATGCTTCCAGACACTGCGCGTGTCGAGCACGGCGAGTTCCGCACTGCGTTTGGCCTCGCGATAGACGTCGAGGTCACGTTCCAGCTGCTGCAGGCGGGTGGTGAGCGCCACCTTATCCTCGGCCAGTGAGCGCTCGGCCAGTTCGGCTTCGAGCTCCCTGATGCGCCGTGTCGCAGCCGCTTCGCGGTCGAGCGCAGCCTGAAGCTCGGTACCGGAGGAAGCAGGCGGCGCGGAAACGGCCGCAAGCCTGGTTTTGCGGCGGTCGGGGGAGTTGGAATCGTGCAAGCCGCCGTCCATGGTAATCGCCGCCCCTTCGAGCTGACGGTCGTCGAAGAGCGTCGTCCTGGGACTCACATGCTCCGCCGTTCCATCACCATTACGATGCAGCCTGGGCGCTTCGGTCACTCTGCTCACCTTGATCTCCGGCTCCTCGGAACAAGGCGCGTTCAGGCAGAACGCGCCTTTGCTCCAACTTTTCGTGCGGATGCGTCATGCGAAGCCTGGTGCGGACACCGGATCGCAAGACGTTTTGGGCTCAGCTCGCCAGCTTCAGGTTCAGCAAGCCTTCCAGGTTCTTGCTGGCGCTGTTGTCCGGGGCGAGTTCGCGGCTGCGGGCGACCGCGGATGAGGCCGTGGCAAGATCACCGGCCCGATGGCTCGCGCGAGCCAGATGCAGCCAATGGGTGGCTGAGTCAGGCTTGAGCTCGAGGACGCGCTGGTAGTAGTCGGCCGAGTCGGTGAAAGCGTGCGTCTGGTAGAGATGATGAGCCACCGCTGTCAGAGCCGGCACGTTCTCCGGATCGATCTGGAGCAGGAGATAAGCAACCTCGGCAGCCTCGGCCGGCCGCTTCTCGCGGCGATGGGCGCTCAACTCCTTGGAGAGGATGGCGGCGACCTTGCGGCGGAGCAGTTGCAGTTCGTCGTCATCCTGGCCAACCTTGGCCAGCAGCGCCAGGTGAAGCGCTGCCTGGCGGGCCTCGCCACCGCGCAGGGCAAGCTTGCTGGCACGGCGGACACGCTGGATCAGGCGGCCGACATAGTCGACCTCGGGTGAAGCCAAGCCGGCCTGATACAGGGTCACCAGACCCGTATATTCCAGTTCTGCTTGTCCGGCGGCCCGGGCGAGGCGCTTGGCGGCAACCTGATCGGTGGGATCGATATCGAGCAGGCGCGACCACAATTCCAGCGCTCGTTCCGGGATGCCGGTGCGCTCGGCGGCGGTCGCCAGGCGCTTGGTCGCCGTGGGATGGCGGGGATCAACCTTCAGGACCTGTTCCCAAGCGGCCGCGAAACCGGCGGGATCCTGCTCGAGATCGGCCTGCTTGGCCTGGTCCACCACGTCGTTGCGCAGGGCGATGATGCGCTTGCGCAGGATCGGATCGGCGGGCGCCACCGCGTTGCCGAGGCGAAGCACGCGACGATAGCCGTCCTGGTCGCCAGCCCGATCGAGCTCGACGGCGGCCTTGGCGAGATTGCTGCCGACCCGCGCGATGATCTCCTCGAAACCTTCGATCGTGCCGGCGTCGGCATGGCGAATGGCGATCAGGACCTTGGCTGCGTCTTCGATCTGCTGGCCGCTCAGGAGCTTCTTGGCGGCCAGGAATGCGGTCGAGGGATGCGCTTCGGCTGCAGCGACGGCTGATTGCGCGACCTTGTCGAGCACGCCGGTATTCATGGCCGCTCTCAGACGCATCTTCAGCGCATTGGCGTGGCTGGGCGAAATCGCCAGCAGTTTGTCGGCTTCCGCGATCACCGCGTCCCAGTTCGAGGCCTGCCAGGCATCGCGCATGGTTTCGAGATGGCTGCGCAATTCCGGTGCCGAAGGCGACATACGCCGCTTTGGCTGGGTCCAGCTTGCGGGGCCGGGAATGACGCTATGGCCGAAGGAGGCGTTCGAGAGGGCGTCGTTCGCAATATCCATCTTCTATCTCACTCGTCATATTTGCCTGGGCAGGCACTCGGCGATCACCACATGTGATCAATTGATCTGATCACTCGGAGATGATCAGAAGCGTTCTGTAGGAATCAATGTGTATTTTTGGGCTTTAAGCCAGTACAGCATCTGAATTTGGCGTTACGGTGGCAATAATTAAATTTTAGTAAACTATATTATATTTCATATACTTAGGGATGTTGATCATAATTATTACAACGAACGCATTTTACTGCAGATTTAATTTTTTATGGCCCGATCTCTGGTGCTATCAGGTCCCATGTCGTCGGTATCGTCGACAGCTCGCCTCCGGCTGTGGCGTTCAGCGGGCGCGGGCCCTCTTGTATTTCCGTGGTTGCTCGGCTGGAGGATCTGCCGCCGGCGGACTTGCCAATAAATCCACGGTTCGCTGCACCATCAGGGTGGTGGAGAAGCGTTCGGAAGCGATCTGCCGGATGCGATCCGCAAGGCTTGGATCGGAGCGCCGCCAGTCGACGACGTGGGCCACCTTGGCGCATAAGGCTTCGAGATCGACCGCCTCGACCGTGTCGGTGGCCAATCCCGTCACGCCCGGCGTGAAGGTTTCGCAGGCGCCGCCGGCCGGGGTGCTCACCACCGGAATGCCGGCGAGCTGGGCCTCGATGAGCACGTTGGGCAGGCCCTCGAAGCGCGACAGCAGCACGAAGGCATCCATCTTCGCCAGCCAATAGCCGACGCTGGCCGAACGGCCCACGAACAGGATTCGGTCTGCTATGCCGAGTTCGGCGGCACGTTGGCGCACCCGGGGCAGCAGCGGCCCGCTGCCGACCAGGACGAAGCGGGCGTTGGGCCGGGCCTCGTGATAGGCGCGGGCGAAATCGATCCAGAGTTCCGGGCGCTTGTCGACATCGATGCGGAACACGCCGCCGATCGTTTCGGTGGCATCCGCCGTACGGCGCTCGAATTTCTGCCAGCGTTCTTCATCGGTCTCGTTCGGGTCGGGCGGCAGATGCTCGACACCGTTATGAACGATGTTGAAGCGCTCCTGCGGCAGGCCGAGCCAATCGCAATAGGCCTTGGCGGCTGCATGGCTGTTGCTCATGAACTCCACGCCTGGAATTTGAGCCAGGGCCCGGTACATCGGCTCATATTCACCCCGGAACAGATGGGGGCGCAAAACCGGCGGCAGGCCGCGCGCATTGAGGACGATACGTGGAACACCGGCCACGAGCGCTGCCAGTGCGGCGAACAGCACGGCACCGTCCTGCCAGATATAGGCCACGTCGGTGTCATGGCGGCGGAAGTGCTCGACCAGGCGCTGGGCGCCGAAGGCGGCATGGGCCGGCACCAGGGGCAGCAAATGCCGAAGATCGCTGTCTTCCGCCACGAGGTCCACCGGGCGGGCCGGCGTCATGTTGTCGATCTGATAGGCCTCGACCTGTTCGCAGGCGATCATGGGCAGAAAGAAATCGTGATTGTTCTCGCGGCTGAGCGACTTGACCACGACCTGAATCGGACCGCGGATCTGCCGGCCGGAGATGCTGCCGCTTTCGCGCCGGGTGCGCTCCAGCCGCGCCGCCGTGCGGGCAAGCTGCCGTTCCGCGCCGCCGGTGCCGAGGCTGCCCGTGATCAGCGAGACGGAGCCGAGCCGGCCCGGCGCCACCGGACGCACGGATCGGTTGCGGAAGATGTCGATGGCCGTCCTCAGCACCACGATGCGTGCAGGTATGCCGCATGTCCGCCAGTCCGGTGCGTGCCGGTCGAGGACTTCCATGCCCTTGCGCAGTTCCTCGGCCATCACCGAGGCATTCTTGGGCGCCTGTTCGGTTGCCAGAAGCCGATCCAGGATCGCCAGGGCTTCGGTCAATTCCCCCCATTCGCGCAGCCGCTTGGCGTAGATGAGCGACGCGTTCTTGGAGTCCGGGAAATCGGCCAGGGTTGAGACGAACAGTGCCTTGGCAGGTGCGATTTCTCGCAGTTCGACGAGGAGTTCGGCCTTGTTGAGGCGCCGATCCGCGTCGGAGGGCACGCCGGGATAATGGCGCTCCAGGATTTCGAGGCCTTCGGTGGTGCGCTGATGCCGTGACAGCCAGCGCAACCGATATTGCAGGGCTCGGTAATTGTCGGGGAATTTTTCGTGGACGTCAGTCCATAGCTCCAGCATGCCCTCGCGGACACGGGTCATCTCGGCGACGAGTGCGTGGGAGAGATTGACGTCCAGCTCCCCCGGGAAGCGGGAAAGCAGATATTTCAGGCGCGGAAGCGCAACCTGGGCGGTTTCGACATTGTCGGCACGCTTGACCAGATCGGCGCATTCGGCGCGCACGGCTTGCGAATAGACGTCGACGGTAGAAAACCAAGCGTGTCCACTCTCATGGACCGAGAGTAAAGGCGCGTCGGCGGTCTCCGACGATGGAAATCTGTTAGGTTTCAATAGTGCCTATCCCGTGGTTGCCCATGTATAGATTCCATACTCAATCATTAATTCCATAAAGATCAGATAATCTTTACAAAAGAATGACGCAAGTAAGGCAACTATTTGGTTTTCAACTGATGATTGTCTAGGCGTCTACAGCAAGAAATGTGGGTCGCTTCTTTGAGCGATTCCAATTTCTTTTGTTTTCCCCACGGGCGGCGTCATGTCCGTTTCGAGCAGTCGGTTGCAGCGCGTGGCGGTGGACCGACATGCGCAATCACGCCGAACATTCGCCCCGCACGAGACCTGCAGATATTGCAATGCAGCAATGTCCGCGCAGCCGAACGAAGCGCCGGAGCTCTGGCGAATGGATGGGCAGCGTGAGCGAGTGGAACTGCTGCGCCCAGAAACATCGATAGCGCACAGGCCTCTTTCGCCATCCGTCCTCCGATTCAACCAATGCCCCATACGGCACGATTCATCAGTACCTATGGCATTGCCAACCTCAGCGAGTCAGCTTTTTAGACTCATCGAAAATGGATTGCAAGCTTATAATGTTTTCTGCTTGGTGAAGCCAATTTTGAATAACCATAAATAGGCTGATCAAACCCCATTTTGTTCATCAATATGAACGTGATGGGTATAACAGAAGAAATGTGCTGTATTTACACTGACCATATTCTGAACATATTGTGTATGTTGAGTTCACGGGGCTGACTGTAGATGAATCTTTTATGACCGGGGTGCGATCAGTTGCGAGGCAGGGAAGTATGGGGCGGTTCGATTTCGGGCCGCTATTCCGTGCGTTTTGGCGCTGTGTCCGGACCGGTCGCCGCAGGGTGGGCAATCCAACACCAGCCTGTCGCGGCAAGGGATTTCGACGGTTGACCGTCAATCTCATCACAACAAATCGGCAGGGGGTGGCGGGCGCCTTGTAAGGTGCCGGAAGCTTGCTCGAATGTCTGGCCAACCCCGTCATGCGGTTTTGCGCCGAGATGGGTGGCGGCCGCCTGCCGTTACAAAACATAGGGCATTTTGAATATGCCTACTATCCAGAGTTCCTTAATCGAAAACATCATTGTTTTGATTCGGACCAAGATAAGGTAGAGCACATGTGTGGTATTGTTTGTGTTCTTGGCAGCGAATCAGTGGCCATGCCGCTGGTGGATGCGCTGCGAAGACTGGAATATCGGGGGTATGATTCCGCCGGTATTGCAACCCTGGAGGGCGGAGCCATCGTCCGCCGGCGCGCCGAGGGCAAGCTGGTCAATCTGGAAGCCAAGCTCGGTCGGGCACCACTTAGCGGTACCAGCGGTATCGGCCATACCCGTTGGGCGACTCACGGCAGGCCTACTGAAGACAATGCCCATCCGCATGCAACCGAGCGGGTGGCCGTCGTTCATAACGGCATCATCGAGAATTTCCGCGAATTGCGCGACGAATTAAGGGCCGATGGCGCCAGCTTCCAGTCGGAAACCGATTCCGAGGTCATCGCGCATTTCGTCACGCGAGAGCTGGAAAAGGGCCTTACGCCGATCGAGGCCGTGCAGGCATGCCTCAAGCGTATTCGCGGTGCCTTCTCGCTCGGATTCCTGTTCGCGGGGGAGGATGATCTCATCATCGGTGCCCGGCTTGGGCCGCCACTGGCGGTCGGCTATGGCAATGGGGCGATGTTCCTGGGATCGGACGCTATTGCTCTCGGTCCACTGACCAATACTTTCGCTTATCTTGAAGACGGCGATAGCGTCGTGATCACCCGCTCTACCGCGACTATCTACGATGCGGGGTTCAATCAAGTCGATCGCCCCATCCAGAAGGCAGAGATTTCGGCGGCCATCGTCGAAAAGGGCAATTATCGCCACTTCATGGCCAAGGAGATCCATGAGCAGCCGGAGGTGATTTCCCACACCCTGGCTTCGCTGATCGACATGACCAGCGAAACCGTTCGTCTGCCGGACCTGCCTTTCGATTGGAAGAACCTTAGCCGCCTTACCATCTCGGCTTGCGGCACGGCATCCTTCGCCGGACAGGTGGCGAAATACTGGTTCGAGCGCTATGCGCGCCTGCCGGTCGAGGTCGACATCGCTTCCGAGTTCCGCTACCGCGAAGCGCCGCTCGAAAAGGGCGGATTGTCGCTCTTCGTCTCGCAGTCGGGCGAGACGGCCGATACAATGGCAGCGCTGCGCTATTGCCAGGAGCATGGCCAGCACACGCTTGCCGTCGTCAACGTGCCGACCTCCACGATGTCGCGCGAGGCGGACGCCATGGTGCGCACGCTTGCCGGCCCTGAGATCGGCGTTGCCTCCACCAAGGCCTTCACCTGCCAGTTGGCGGTGCTTGCCTGCCTGGCGATCGGTGCGGGCAAGGCCCGCGGCACGCTGACCGTCGAGGCAGAAAAGGAGCTGGTGCGGGCGTTGATCGAAGCGCCGCGCCTGATGACGGAGGCGCTCCGGCTCGATCATGAGATCGAGGCCTGCGCGCGCGACCTCACCAAGGTCAAGGATGTGCTTTATCTCGGCCGCGGCACCAGTTACCCGCTCGCCCTGGAGGGTGCGCTGAAACTCAAGGAAATCAGCTACATCCATGCGGAAGGCTATGCCGCTGGTGAGCTCAAGCACGGCCCGATCGCCCTCATCGACGAGAGCATGCCCGTGGTGGTCATCGCTCCCTTCGATGCGATCTTCGAGAAGACCGTCTCGAACATGCAGGAGGTTGCCGCCCGTGGTGGTCGCATCATCCTGATCACCGATGAGAAAGGCGCCGAGGCCGCTTCGCTTTCCGGTGCAAGGACGATCGTGATGCCGGCAATGCCGGAAGTGGTTTCGCCCCTGGTCTATTCGGTGCCGATCCAGCTGCTCGCCTATCACACAGCGGCGCTCGTCGGGGCGGATGTCGATCAGCCGCGCAATCTCGCCAAGAGCGTGACGGTGGAATAGGCACCGGATCGCCGAAGCGCCCTGCGATTTGACGGCATTACCTGGAATCGCAAGGGCGCTCTAGCCAATCCGTTGGATTGGCCAGGAAACAAAGCGTTGGAGCAGACGGGCGTTCAGCCATGAACGCGCCTTGCTCTGTGAGATTGCAGCATCGGGCCGGAACCGAGCCTCAAGACGGCAACTGGGCCGGCCCGATGCTGGTGCAAGCGGCGCAAGTAACGCGGAAACAATAATTGAGGCTCTGCAGTCAGGATGCTGCAGCCATGCCTCGAAAGCTCGGGGTTATCACATGAGTCGCAAATATTTCGGCACGGACGGGATCCGTGGCCTGGCCAATAGTGTCATTACGCCAGAACTGGCGATGAAGGTCGGCATGGCGGCCGGCCTTGCCTTCCAGCGCGGCGAACATCGCCACCGGGTGGTGATCGGCAAGGATACCCGCCTGTCGGGCTATATGATCGAGAATGCCCTGGTAACAGGCTTCACCGCCGTGGGCGTCGACGTGATGCTGCTGGGCCCGATGCCGACGCCCGCCGTGGCGATGCTCACCAATTCACTGCGGTGCGACATCGGCGTGATGATCTCGGCCTCGCACAATCCCTATGAAGATAATGGCATCAAGCTGTTCGGCCCCGACGGCTTCAAGCTGTCGGACGAGACCGAGCGCGCCATCGAGGCCCTGATCGATACCAATCTGTCGTCGCGGCTGGCCGGTTCGCGCGATCTCGGCCGCGCGCGGCGCATCGACGACGTGCATGCCCGCTACATTGAATTCGCCAAGCGCACCTTGCCGCGCGGGCTGCGTCTCGACGGCCTCAGGGTCGTGCTCGACTGCGCCAACGGCGCCGCCTACAAGGTCGCGCCCGAGGCACTTTGGGAACTCGGCGCAGATGTGATTACCATCGGTGTCGAGCCGGATGGTTTCAACATCAACCGCGATGTCGGCTCGACCGCTCCGAGGGCACTCGCCCAGAAAGTGCGGGATCTGCGTGCCGATATCGGCATCGCCCTCGATGGCGATGCCGACCGTGTCCTCATGGTCGACGAGAAGGGGCGGGTCATCGACGGCGACCAATTGATGGCGGTGGTTGCCTCCGACTGGAAGGAAGAAGGCAAGCTGACACAGCCCGGCATCGTCGCCACGGTGATGTCCAATCTCGGCCTGGAACGCTATCTCGGCGGGCTCGGCCTGCAACTCGAACGCACCGCGGTGGGCGATCGCTACGTGCTCGAACGCATGCGGGCGCAGGGCTACAATGTCGGAGGCGAGCAGTCGGGCCACATCATCCTGTCGGATTTCGCCACCACCGGCGATGGTCTGGTCGCCGCCCTGCAAGTGCTGGCGGTGCTCAAGAAGACCGATCGCCCGGTCAGCGAAGTCTGCCATCGCTTCGATCCGCTGCCCCAGATCCTCAAGAATGTACGGATCCGTCGCCGCAAGGTGCTGGATGATCCCAAGGTGGCCAGTGTGATCGAGGGCGCGCGCAAGCAGCTCGGTGATGGCGGCCGCCTGGTCATCCGCCCCTCCGGCACCGAACCGGTGATTCGCGTCATGGCCGAGGCCGACGACCGCGCCAACGTCGAAACGGCCGTGGACGAGGTGATCGACGCCATCACCAAGGCGGCGGCGTGAAGTTTTGGTGGTCGGGTCCCGGGACCCGACCACCAAAGATCGCGATCAGGATGCATAGCGTGACAATTCAACCTTGCATGAACGCAAAGCTGGATTGCTTCGTTGCTTCGGCAAGGACGGCCGCCATTCAATCTCTCAACGGGCGAATTTGCGGATGAGCGAGACGAGCTGCGGCTCGTCGATCAGCAAGGCGGCGTCTTCGGGCGAGAGCCATTTGCGCAGGCGTTGGGCTTCTTCGGGCCAGCTTTCAAGTTCGTTCTCGACCTTCAATGGATAGACGTCGACCTCGACCATGCCAAAATGGCTCTTGAAGCGCTTCCAATAGCGGTATTGGCCGATAGGCTTGCGCTTGATCTTGCCGAGGATCCCGGCTTCCTCCAGCGCTTCGCGCTCCGCCCATTTCCAGGTCTTGGGGCCTTCGGCCCAGCCCTTCGGGATGATGAAACGGCGGGTCTGGCGCGAAGTGAGCACCAGCACCTCGATGCCGCCGCCCTTGCGCCGGCGAAAAGGCAGGGCCGCGACCTGACGGAGCGCCGCGCCGCTCGTCAGTGACTTCTGGTCCCTGGCCTTGATCTTCGCCATTGCCCGCCGTTCCCGCTCAGGCGCCGTGCTTGCGGATGGCGGCCGAGATCTGCGCCAGGCCTTGCTTCAGTTCTTCCTCGAGCGGATAGGCAAAGCCGATGCGCAGATGGTTACGCGGCATCTCGAACCAGTGCCCGGGGCCGACATAGGTTCCGAAGCTTTCCAGCAGATCCTTGTAAAAGGCATCGAAGTCGAAACCGGGCGGATGGCGGAAGCGCGGAAAGCAGACCACGCCTCCCTTGGGTTCGACCCATTCGAGCTTGGGATCGCCCGCGATCCACTCGCGCATGATGGCAAGGCGATCGGCGATCAAGCCCGCCTGCTCCCTGAGGAAGGGGCCGCGCCGTTCGAGCACGCTGCCGGCGATCCATTCGTCCACCACGCTTCCGCAGATGCCGATCTGCTCCTTGGCGGCAAGGAAACGCTCCTGCAGTTCGGCGTCGCGCGTGATGATCCAGCCCACGCGAATGCCGGGCACGCCGTAGGCTTTGGAAAGCGAGGAGACGCTGATGGCGCTCGGGCTGAGCGAGGCCGCCACCGGCAGGACCCCACCATGACTGAGGTCGCGATAGGTTTCGTCGACCAGCAGCTTGCAGCCGGCCTGCTCGACCAAGGCGACCAGCCCGTCGAGATCGGCCCGGCTGAGCATGGTTCCGGTTGGATTATGCGGGCAGGTCACGCTGACATAGCGGGTTTCTGGCCTCATGGCCTCCGCAACCTTGACGAGATCGAGCGCGAAGCCGGTCTCGAAATCGAGATCGACACAGGTGATCGCGCAGCCGATGGCGCGGGGCGTCTCGATATTGGTGGCGTAATTGGGCCTGACCACCACGAGATGGTCGCTCGGCGACAGTAGCGTGGTGGCGATGATGAAGAGGGCGCCGGCCGCGCCCGCCGTCACAAGCACGTCGTCGGGCGAGAGGCCTTCATCCTGGGAGGCGATCAGCCGGCGCAGACGCTCCTCGCCACGATGTTCGCCGTAAAACAGCGTGAGATCGGGAATATCGAGGCCGAAATCGGAGAGTTTTCTGTCACGGACCGAGCTCTCGGAGAGGTTGTAGCGGATACGGTCATAGCCATATTCCTCCGGCGCCTCCTTCTCGATCACCATGCGGGCATATTTCATTGCTGTTTTTTCCCACTCAGGATTTCGACGCGAAGCGGGCGAGCGCATCGAGGGTGGCGTCGACTTCGGCCATGCTGGTGTAGTGCGACAGGCCGAGACGGGCGACGCCGCCGGTCTCGCGCAGGCCGAGGGCGCCCGACGCCTCATGGGCATAGAAATCACCGGCCCAGCCGAAGATGTTGCCGGCGGCGAGATGCGCCATGGTTGCCTGCGGTGTCCGGCCTTCCAGGCGAAAGCTGAAGGTCGGCACGCGGGCATCGAGCCGGTTGCGGCTGGCAACGCCGAAGAGCTTGAGTCCTTCGATATCGGCAAGGCCAGCCAGGAAACGGTCCATCAGCTCAGCCTCATAGGCGGTGGCGGCCTCCAGGCCGGCGACGATCCGGGTCCGGAGCGGCTCACTTGCCTGCGTCCCGCCGAAAGCCTCGCCGAGCCAGGCCATATGCTCGATGGCGGCCTGCGTGCCGGCGAGGGCCTCGAAGGAGGGCGTGCCCGGGGCGAGACGCCAGGGCATGTCCATGGCGGCGGGTCGGACCTTGAGGGGAACCAGCCTGTCGCGCAGCTCGGCGCGCACATAGAGCACCCCGGCATGCGGACCGAAGAATTTGTAGGCCGAGCAGGCGAGCAGGTCGCAGCCGATCGTCTGCACGTCGACCGGAATGTGCGGGGCGGATTGCACTGCGTCGACCATGGTCACGGCGCCGACCGCCTTGCCGGCGGCGACGATGCGGGCGACGTCGTTGATGGTGCCGAACATGTTGCTGGCGTGGTTGCAAGCCACCAGCCGGGTGCGCGGCCCGATCAGCCGGTCGAGCGCCTCGTAGCGATATTCGAAGGTCTCGGGATCGAAATCGAGCCAGCGCACGGTGACGCCGCGCTCCTCGGCGGCGATCAGCCAGGGGCCGACATTGCCGTCATGGTCCATGCGGGTGAGGACGATTTCGTCGCCGGCTCGCCAGTCGCGTGCGATCATGCGCGAGAAATGGAAGAGCAATGAGGTGCTGTTCAGCCCGTACACGATCTCGTCGGCGGCCGCGCCGAGCAGGGCCGCGGCCGCCTGGTAGGCCCCTGCGAGGATGCGATCGCTGTCCTGCGAGGTGCGGAAGGGACCGCCTTCGTTGGCGCAGCTGTCGACCAGCACGCGCGTCATTGCGTCAACGACCCGGTGGGGGACCTGCGAGCCGCCGGGCGCGTCGAGATAGATGCGCGGCTTGCCGTCGTCGCGGAGGGAAAGCGCCGGGAAGGCGGAGCGAACGGCTTCGATGTCCCAAATGCTTGTGGTCATGGTCAAATCCTTTCCGGCCAACGTCAGCGGCTGGCGCGTAGGCTGGGCGTCTGCGTGGACAGGCAGGCGAGCACCTGCACATGCAGAGCGGGCGTGGCGCTGGCGGCGATGGCCTGGCGGCCGGAGCGGATGGTCAGTTCCTCGCCCTGCCAGGTGCTGATGGCGCCGCCGGCATTGCGGATGATCGGGGCAAGCGCGCAATAGTCGAAAGCGTCGAGCCCGCCATCGGTGCTGATGTCGAGCGCGCCATCGGCCACGCGGCCATAGGCATGGCAGCCGCCGCCATAGACGCACCAGCGGGTCTGGCCGCGCAGGTCCTGGAACGCGGCCTGTTCTGCCGTGTCGAAGGGCTCGGGATTGCCATTGGCCAGGATCGCGTTGTTCAACTCGGTGCAGGCGCGCGTGCGAATGGGCCTGCCGTTCAGCGTGCTGGGAACACCGTCGGCGCCGATCCAGCGTTCATGGGTGACGGGATTGTCGATCACGCCGAGCACCGGCACGCCGCGATAAGCGAGGGCGACCAGGGTGCCGAAAGTCGGGATGCCGGTGATGAAGGCCTTGGTGCCGTCGATGGGATCGATCACCCAGACCCATTCGGCGTCGAGGTCGGCCGATTCGAATTCCTCGCCGAGAATGCCGTGTCCAGGATAGTGCCGCGCGATCTGCTCGCGCAGCCGGGCCTCCACCCGGCGATCGATCTCGGTGACCGGGCTGGCATCGTCCTTGGTGAGGAATTCGCGCTGATTGGCGAGGGCCTCGCGGATGATGGCGCCGCTGGCATCGGCAAGAGAATCGGCAAAAGCGGCGAAGGCTTCGAGGTCAGGTCGTTGCATGGGAGCTTTCGGCAAGGTTGGTACGCGATTGGACGAGGGGGCGCCTATGCCGGCTCAGCCGGTGCTCGAGAGCACGCAGGGCCGAGGTGAGGACATAGGTGATGACGAGGTAGATCAATGCGGCGGTGATGAAGAGCTCATAAGGGGCGAAGGTGCGCGCTACGATGGTGTTGGCGACGCCGGTGAGCTCCATCACGGTGATAGTGCTGGCGAGGGAGGTCGACTTCAGCATGCTGACGACCTCGTTGCCATAGGCCGGCAAGGCAAGGCGGAAGGCATGCGGCAGGATGATGGTGCGATAGGCAAGGGCGGTCGACATGCCGCAGGCCCGTGCCGCCTCGATCTCGCCGGCCGGCACGGCCTGGATGGCGCCGCGCAAGATATAGGCGGTATAGGCCGCGGTGTTCAGGCTGAAGGTCAGAATGGCGCAGACCGAAGCCTGGCGCAGATAGGGCCAGAGGGCGCTGTCGCGCACCACATCGAACTGGGCGAGGCCGTAATAGACCAGGAAAATCTGGACTAGCAGCGGCGTGCCCCGGAAGAAATAGATGTAACAATGCAGGATCAGGCGCACCACGCCGTTGCCGTTGATGCGCAGGATTGCCACCGGAATGGCGATGAGCATGCCGCAGGCGAGGGAAGCGGCCAGGAGCTGCAGCGTGATCGCCGTGCCCTTGAGCAAAGCGGGCAAGCTTTCGAGCATGAGATCGAGGTTCATTGCGCGAGCTTCCTTTCGCCGCGCGCGGCCCAGCGCTCGAGGGCGTCTACCGCCGAGGTGTTGACGATGGTCAGGATGAGATAGGCGATGGCGGCGATCACGTAGAAGCGGAAGGGGTCGCCCGCCACGGACGTCGCCATCGAACTGACGCGCATGATCTCCTCCAGGCCGACGATCGAGATCAGCGAGGTGTCCTTGATCAGCGAGATCCAGTTGTTGCCGAGGCCCGGCAAGGCGTAGCGCCACATCAAGGGAAGGCGGATATGAATGAAGCTGGTCAGGGAGGACATGCCGAAGGCCTGGGCGGCTTCGACTTCGCCCTTCGGGAGGGCCAGGAAGGCGCCGCGCAGCACCTCGGACGCATAGCCGCCGAAGACGAGGCTGAGTGCGAAGACGCCCGCCGGCAAAGCCGGGATCTCGACATAGGCGGCATCGGGCCGAACGGTCTTCATCAGGGCCGTCAGCGCGACGGTGCCGCCGAAATAGACGATCAGGATGATCAGGAGTTCGGGCGTGCCGCGCACGACCACGGCAAACCCCCGGCCGAGGCCGCGCAGGAAGGCGTTCGAGGACAGTTGCGCCAGCGCGCCCAGCATGGCCCAGACGAAGCCGAGCAGCAGCGAGAGTACGGCGACCTCGATGGTTACCAGCAAGCCGAAGGCGATCTGCGTCCCCCAGCCCAAGAAGAAGTCCATGGCCAACACGCTCCGACAGCGGGGTTGGAAGAGAAGCCAGCGCAGCTGACGGCGAGGCGTTTGGGGTTGCTTGCGGTTCGTGCCCCGTCATCCCTGGCGCCACCGGAGGTGGCGGGAAGGGGATCCAGGGTCGTTGGTCGAGTCCTTCAGCCCCTGGACCCCCTTCCCACGGCCTATGGCCGTGCCGGGGATGGCAGAACATGTGCCTGCCAGCGCTGCCCTACTGGGTTGCGGCCGGCAGCACGCTGAACGACCAGTATTTGTCGTTGATGGCCTTGAAGGCGCCGTCGGCGAACATGGCCTTCAGGGCGCCGTCCACCTCGTCTCGCAGCTTGGTATCGTCCTTCCTCAGGCCGATGCCGACACCGGGCCCGAAGAATTCCACGTCGTTGATCTCGGGGCCGACAAAGGCGTAGTCCTTGCCGCGCGGCTTATCGAGGAAGTCCTGGGCGAGCTTGATCGGCCCGGCAAACACCAGGTCGACGCGCTTGGAGGTGAGATCCAGCAGCATGTTGTCGACGGTGTCGTAGAGCACGATGTCCGCATCGGGAAACTTGTCGCGCATGTATTTCTCATAGGTCGAGGAGCGCTGGATGGCGATCGCCTTGCCCTTGATCCCGTCCGGATTGGCCTTGCCGTCAGCCGTCAGCGGCGCAAGGCTGGACCCCTTGGCCGCGATGAAGCGGGCGGTGGAGGAACGGTAGGGCAGGCTGAACTCGATGCTCTTCTTGCGCTCGTCGGTGATCGACATGCTGGCAGCCAGCATGTCGAACTTGCCGGCCATCAGCGCGGGGATCAGCGAGTCGAAAGGCTGGCAGACGAAACTGATATCCGCGCCGACGCGCTTGCCCACTTCTTTGGCGACGTCGACATCAAAGCCCTGCAGGGTGCCGCTGGCGTCCTTGAAGTTGAAGGGCGGATAGGTGCACTCGCTGCCCACCCGCAACTCCCGGGCCTGGGCCATGGAAGTCAGCGAGGCCAGGCAAGCCAGTGAGGTCACTGCACTGGCAGCCAGAAGGATGGCGATCTTCTTCATGGAATTCCCCTCCATTGTTCTTGAAGCTCTGGATTCACAGCACGCGCTGCAGAAAGGCGCGGCAGCGCTCGGATTTCGAAGCGCCGAACACCTGGGCCGGCGGGCCGCGTTCCTCGATCACGCCCTTGTGCAGGAAGACCACCTCGGCCGAGATCTCGCGGGCGAAGGCCATTTCGTGGGTGACCACGATCATGGTGCGGCCTTCCTCGGCCAAGGTACGCATGACGCCCAGCACCTCGCCGACCAGTTCGGGATCGAGGGCCGAGGTCGGTTCGTCAAACAGCATCAGCCTCGGCTCCATGGCGAGGGCCCGCGCGATGGCGACGCGCTGCTGCTGGCCGCCCGAAATATGGGCTGGGTAGTGCGAACGCTTCTCCCATAGACCCACCTTGGCGAGATAGGCTTCGCCGCGCTCCTGGGCCTCGCGCCGGGACAGGCCGAGCACCTTGATCGGCGCGATGGTGACGTTCTCCAGCACCGTGAGCTGGCTCCAGAGATTGAAGTTCTGGAACACCATGCCCATACGGCTGCGCAGGCGGTTGATCTGCCTGGCATTCAGCTTGGTGCGGTCCCCGCGCCGGTCGAGCGTGATCTCCTCGCCTTCCACGGCGATGGAGCCGGCGCTTGGAATCTCCAGGAGGTTCATGCAGCGCAGGAAGGTGCTCTTGCCTGAACCGGAGGCACCGATCATGCTGATGACGTCATGCGTACGAGCCGTCAGGTCGACGCCGCTCAGCACCTCAAGAGTGCCGAAACTCTTGCGAATACCCGTCGCGCGAAGCACGACTTGTTCTTGATTCCCCATGGAATTTCCCGTGCTGTGGCGCGGTGGTGTTTGCACGAGATTGGGCGACTAAGCGGTCGTACCCAAGAGCCAATTTCTAGTGGTGATACAGTCCAATTCCACCGCGGGAGCGAAGCATCAGCCAAGCTCTTCGATGGCATGGGCGAGGATTTCGGCGTAGCGACGGATGCGCTTGACCGGATTGTTGCCGAAGCCGAGCACGAAACCATGCCGCTTCAGCGCGCTGCGGCAATAGCGCGAGAGAGGCGGGCAATCCATTTCGTGATCGAGCAGTCGCTTCGAGACGGCGCGGTCGTCGAAGGGCCGATGGGACCGGATGGTGAGGTGGAGTCCAGCCCTGACGTCGGGAACGATGAAATCGCCACCGAGCCGGTCGCGCAGGCCCTCCGCCAGCGCTCCCGCTCTTTCGCGATAGATCGCCCGCATGCGCCGCAGATGCGACGCCAGGTGGCCCGAGCTCATGAATTCGGCGACCAGGGCTTGGTCGGGCAGCGGGGCATAGAAGGAGAAAATGCGCTGGGCCAGCTTGAAGGCCTCGATCAACTCCGGCGGGGCAACCAGATAGGCAAGCCTCAGCCCTGGTGCCAGCACCCGGTTGAAGGAACTGGTATAGATCACACGGCCGGAATGGCCGGCATAGAGCGGTGGGACGGGAGTACCCGACCAGCGGATCTCGCTATTGAAATCATCCTCCAGGATCCAGCCGTCTTCAGCCACGGCCCAGTCGAGGAGAGCCTGTCGGCGCGGCGCGGACATGGTGCAGCCGAAGGGGAACTGCTCGACCGGCGAGACGATGGCAAGCCGCGCCGGCAGGCTGGAACTGGTGACGGCGGCGATGTCGAAGCCTTCGTCATCGACGGGGATGGGCTCGACCTTCAGGCCGCTGGCCGTCAGCGTCGCGAGCTGGGTGACGTGGCCGGGGTCTTCCAGCAGCACGCGGTCACCCTGGTTCAGCAGCACATGGGCGGCCATGGCGGCCGCCTGTACCGTGCTGGAGAAGATGACGACCTGCTCGGGGCGGCAGACGATGCCGCGTGTTTCCTCCAGATAGGCGGCGATCTGCCGGCCGAGCGGCAGCGTCGCCCGGGCATAGTCGTAGCCCGTATGCGAGGCGGCATGAGCGCGCCAGTGCTGCCCGGCAAGGCGTGCGAAAACCTCGTAGGGAAATTCGTTGAGGGCGGGAATACCAGGACTGAGGCCGAACCGCTCTCGGCGTTCGGGTGGCACGTCGAGGGCGAGCAGGGCTTCGGCATGGGCGGAGGGGCGGGCAGGGCGTCGCTTGCCGACAGGTTCCATGATCGGTGGGCGCGGCAGGTGATCTTCCGGAAAGACCTGTTCCACGAAGGTGCCGGAACCGACGCGCTTCTGCAGATAACCTTCCGTCGCCAGTTTCTCATAGGCCAACACCACCGTGCTGCGGGAGATGGCGAGTTCGTCCGACAGCATGCGGCTCGGCGGCAGGCGTGCGCCGCGGGGGATCCGTCCGTCGGCGATCAATCCACGCAACTGGGCGAAAAGCTGCTGGTAGAGGGGGATGACGGAGCCGCGCTCGAAGGAAATCAGGTTCCAGGCAGGATAGTTGAAGACTTCCATCGGCTTTCCAGCGGCGTGATCGTCCGGCCGGCCATGCGGCTGCATTGCGACGGCAGCGATCGGGCGTCGCTTCCCGGCCCGTTCTTCGTCGCCATGCCTGTGATTACACGTTCAGCGACGCCGCGGCCATATCGTTCATCCGATGCGTTGTCGCACTGCGTGTCTCACCAGGCGATCGGCCGTCCATCGAAGGCCTGGAAACTGCCACTGTCGGCCAATGTGGCCCGCTCAATCAGACCCTGCAGGGCCGCCGCGCTGTCCGATACCGGAATTTCGGCTTCGATGCCGCCCATATCGGTTCGTACCCAGCCGGGATGGAGGGCAAGTACGGTGATGCAATCGGGCTTGAGGTCGTGGGCCAGCTTGGCCGTCGCCATGTTGAGCGCTGCCTTGGAGCAGCGATAGGCATAGTCGCCGTCATCATCGCCGATCATGCCTTCGGCGATGGATCCGGCGCGGCTCGAAATATTGGCGATGATCCGGCCGCCTCCCGCCCGCAGGTTCGGCAGGAGCGCCCGCGCCACCAACAGGGGCGCCAGGGCATTGACGCGCATCACCTCGATGAAATCGTCGGCGTCGAGCGTGGCGAGGCCATCGACGTCGCCGCGGATGCCGGCATTGTTGATCATGAGGTCGAGCGGGGTGCCGGCGAGGCCGGCGGCAAGCTCGGCTATCGAGGCCGGGCTGGCGACATCGAGCCGGCGCCATTCGAGGCCATTTTCGTCAGGGTGCGGCGTGTCGGCGCGGGTGCAGGCAATCACCCGCCAGCCCGCGCCGGCATAGTGCCGGGCCAAGGCCAACCCAAGGCCACGCGAGGCGCCGGTAATCAGCACCGTGCCGGGCGTAGGGGTTCGTTCTGGTGTGCTGTCGAATTCACGCATCTTGATCATGCCGAGTGGAGCGCGGGAGTCCCTCCCCGGTTTCGGGGAGGGTGGCGCGACCATACTTTTTCCGGCCCGCCGCGCATCGCGCCCCCCCTTCCGTCGCTGCACCGCATCGATGACAGGAATATCTTCGTCTTCGAAGATATTCCGGACTTCCCCGAAGTCGGGGAAGGATACCCGCGCTCTATTCCGACATCTTGCCGCATATGAATCAGGTCGCTATCAGCCAAGTTGGGCGCTCCGCGCCGGCTGGACGACGCTCCGGGCCTGATCCGCGATCTGGGCATAGACCTCACCCGAATATTTGATCCTCCGCTCCTGCGTTGCGAGATCGACATGGGTGATGCCGAAGGGCGTGGTGTAGCCATAGGCCCACTCGAAATTGTCCATCAGTGTCCAGGCGAAATAGCCCTGCACCGGCACGCCCTCTGCCGCGGCCCTGGCGACCTCGGCGAGATGGTTGACATAATAGAGCGCGCGCTGGTCGTCCCAGATGCGGCCGTCGGCGGTCACGGTCTCGGGGGCCGTGGCCACGCCGTTCTCGGAAATGAAGATACGCCTGGGCCGGTAGTTGGCATGGACGTAATGGAGGACGTCGTAGATGCAGCGCGGCCAGATCTCGTAGTCGACGGCGGAATAGACGCCTTCGGGCTGGATGCGCCTGTAGTTGAGCGGCGCCAGCTCGCTGCCCTCAGCGATCACCGAACGGCGGTAGATGTTGACGCCGAGATAGTCGACCGCGGCGGCGATGACGGCGTTGTCGCCGGGCCGGATTTCCGGCAGCATCGGGCCGTAGAGCGCCAGCATGTCCTCGGGATAGCTGCCCTTGAAGACGGCGTCGAGGAACCAGCGGTTCTGGGCGCCGTCGAAACGCCGGGCGGCGGCGGCATCGCGCGGATCGGCGCTGGCCGGCTCGACCACGTTGAGGTCGAAGACGATGCCGACGGAGGCTTCGGACGCTTCTGCGCGCACGGCCGGCACGGCCAGGCCATGGCCGAGCAAAGCGTGATGGCTGGCGGCGACGCCGCCCTTGGCGCCGTCATGAAGGCCCGGCGCGTCCTCGCCAGTGGCATGGCCAGACCAGCAGAAGGTCCAGGGTTCGTTCAAGGTGGTCCAATGCTTGACGCGGTCGCCGAAGGCGCGCGCCACCACCGAGGCATAGGCGGCGAAATGTTCGGAGGTCTCGCGATTGTACCAGCCGCCGCGGTCCTGCAGGAGCTGGGGCAGGTCCCAGTGATAGAGGGTGAGATAGGGCTCGATACCGGCTTCCAGCAAGCCGTCGATCAGCCGGTCGTAGAAGGCGATCCCCTCGGTGTTCGGCGTGCCCGTCCCCTCGGGCAGGATGCGCGTCCAGGCCACGGAAAAGCGATAGGCGTCGAGGCCGAGTTGCTTCATCACCGCAATGTCCTTGCGCCACAGATGATAGTGGTCGCAGGCGACCTCGCCGCTGCTGGCATCGACGATCACGCCGGGCTTGCGGCAGAAGCGGTCCCAGATGCTCTCGCTCTTGCCGTCGAGGTCGTGGGCGCCCTCGATCTGGTAGGCGGCCGTGGCGGCGCCGAAGACGAAGCCCTTGGGGAAGACCAGGCTGCGGGCGCGCGTTTCCAGGGCTTGCCGGTCGTTAGCGATGCTTGACGTCATATTTTCTCTCGATGGTGTTGACCAGGCTCGCCGCGGCGAGGGTCAGGACGATGTAGAAGATGGCGGCGGAGTTGTAGGGCGCGAAGGGCAGGAAGCTCGCCGACTGGAACTCGCGCATGCGCTGGGTGATGTCGCGGATCGACAGGATGGAGAGCAGCGAGGTGTCCTTGAGGATGGCGATCAACTCGTTGCCGAGCGGGGGAATGATGATGCGGAAGGCCTGCGGCAGCACCACCAGCCGCGCTGTCTTCCAGCGTGACAGGCCGATGCTGCGGGCCGCCTCGATCTGCCCCATCGGGATGGCATTGATGCCGGAGCGGAAGATTTCAGCGAGATAGGCCGAATAGGCGAAGGCCATGGCGACGATGCCGCGCAGCAGGTTGGGCGGATCGACGGCGCCCTGGGTGGCGTCCTTGAGCGCGCCGCTGAGTGGCAGGCCGATATAGAGCACGATCACCAGCATCGGGATGCCGCGGATGGTGTCGACGATGAACTCCGAGCCGATGGCGAGCGGGTGGCGGAAATTGAGATGCCCGCCGAAGGTAAGCAGGCCGAGAATGATGGCGAGCACCGCGAAAGTGATGCCGGCTGAGCGGTCGCGATCGTTCAGGAGTTCGGTCTGCCAGAGCACCGGCAGATCGCCGGGCCGGGCGGAGGCCGGGACGAGGGCAGCCGAGACGTCCTGTTTCCTGGCGATGGCGACAAGAGCCTCGGGCGAGCCGGCGAAGCTGCGCACCGGCACCGGCGCGTTAGGCCCACCGGGAAAGTCACCCTCGCGTACCGAGGCGATCAGGCTGGATGGCGTATTGCCGACGACCGCCACCTTGCCTTCGAGCGTGCCGGCCAGGACGTAGCTGTCGCGCGGCTGCATCAGGAACCAGCCCGTAGCCACGGCAAGCGCCAGGGTGAGGGCGACGAAGATCAGGCTGGCGCGCTCGCTGTAGCGCAATTGCAGGAGGCCGACCCAGACGAGGCCAAGCAGGGCAGCCAGGAGATAGGCGGCGACGGCGGCGCGGATGGTGGTGGCGACGCCGGCCGCGAAGGCGACATGCGCAAAGAAGAACAGGCCGACGGCGCCGACGCCATTGACAAGGCCGAGGATCCAGCGCCCGGCACGCCGCACTTGCGTTTCACGCTCCGCGTTCGGGCGCCCGCCGGCGAAGAAGAGGCCGAGGCCCAGCAGGGTCAGGCCGAGATAGGCAGGCAGCAGCCAGGCTTCGGCATGGCCCAGCATCATATCGGCGTCCGGGGTGAGCTGCCGCGGCGTGACGCCCTTCACCACCAGAGCCGAGGTGAAGGGGTCGACGGCATTGGCCAGGGCCGAGGCGAGATAGGGATGCGTGAAGCCGCCCAGCGCGATCGCCAGCGCGGCCGCGAGGGTGAGGCCGGCGGCGATGAGGGCGAGGCGCGGCCTGTAGGCATGGGCGCGTGAGAAGAACAGCACGGCGAGCCCGGCCGAAAAGGCGACGGCCAGGGCGGCGAAGCCGGGCACGAAGGCGGAAGAGCCGTTCTCGACGCCGAGGATCGCCCGCAGCGAGCGCTGATAGTCGCGCGATGTCGAGAAAAGATAGATGATGAAGGGCAGGGCCGTCAGAATGATCAGATTGCTGGGGCGGATGCGTCTGAGAGTGTTCATTCGGTCCTCCCCCAACGGGGCGATCGCGGTTTCGATGTGAGCCGACACTACCCTCCCCTGGAGGGGGAGGGTCGGCCTGAAGGGCCGGGGTGGGGTGAAGATGCTTGGGGTGTAATGGTAAAAGCGGCTCAGTCTTGCGGAGAGCTCAGCCCAACCCGACGCTGCGCGTCGACCCCAGGCCATTCCAAGGGGAATGGCCGACCCCTCCAGGGGAGGGGCGGGCGCTTTATTTGGCGCCCCAATATTTGGCGATCAGCTTGTCGAGCGTACCGTCGGCCTTGATCTGCTTGATGCCTTCGTTGAAGGCCGCGACATTGTCGTCGCCCTTGCGGAAAACGAGGCCGAGAGGGTCGGATTCCAGGCCCTTGATGCCGACCACGAGGTCTCCGGCGAATTCGCGGTCGTAGGCCGGGCCATTGGCGCCGTTGATGACGACGCCGTCGACATCCTTGTTTTTCAGGGCGATGACGGAAGCGCTGAAGCTGTCATAGGCCACGACATTGTCCTTGCCGACGATCTTCTCGGCGACCTGGGCGTCGGTGGTGTTGGCCTGGGCTGAGAGCTTCTTGGCCTTGCCCTTGAAGCCATCGAGCGAGATGTCCTGGTCTGCCACGCGCACCAGGATCGCTTGGCTGTTGACGATATAGGGATCGGAGAAATCCATCGCCTTTTTGCGTTCGTCGGTGATGGACACGCCCGAGGCGACGAGGTCGAAGCTGCCCTGGTCGAGGGCGGCGAAGATGCCATCCCAGCCGGTGGTCACGAATTCGGCCTTGCAGTTGATCTTGACGCAGATCGCGTTGACCACGTCCACGTCGAAGCCGACGATCTGGTTGGTGGCGGGGTCGACGCTCTCCATCGGCGGCGAGGTGGTGTCGGAGCCGACCTTCAGGAGTTTGCCGCCGAGATCGGCAGCCTGCGCGCTGCCGGCGAAGACCGACAACAGCAAGGCGGTCGCAATCGCGTTCAGTTTTTTCATGGTTTCCTCCTCCATTGGTTTTGTTGGTTCTATGCGTCAGCTCTTGCGGCTGCCGAGATCGTCGGGCTGCCGGACCACCAGTTCGGGCCTGAACACCTGCTTCAGCGACTCGGGTGCGGTGCCGGCCATGCGCTGCAGCAGATATTGACCGAGGAACCGCCCGCAGATCTCGATGGGCTGGTAGAAGGTGGTGACCGGCGGGTTGAAATAGGCACTGACATTGATGTCGTCATAGGCGATGACGTCGACATCGGTGCCGATCTCGCGCCCGAGGCCGGACAGGCCCGAGAGCACGCCGAGCGTGGTGGATTCGTTGACGCAGACGAAGGCGGTCGGCGGGTCGGCGCGGCCGAGCAGCTCGATCGCGGCCTTGCGGCCGAATGCCGTCGAAAGGTCGCCTTCGACGATCAGATCTGTGGATGCGCAGAGGCCCGCCTCGGCGAAGGCGCGGGTGAAGCCATCGATCCTGTCCATGGCGTAAGACAGGCGCCGCCGCGGATTGACCAGGGCGATGCGCCGATGGCCGCCGGCGATCAGCCTGGCGGTAGCGGCATGGGCGGCCCACTCATTGTCGATATCGACGTAGGCATAGTCGAGCTCCCCACGGCAGCGCCCGAGCGAGACGAAGGGGAAGTCCCGGGCCACCAGGAAATCGACGCGCGGGTCGTCGGCAAGAATCCCCGAGAAGATCAGGCCGTCGGCGAGGCCCTGCTCGACGATGCGGCGAGCAACCTCGCAGCCATCGGCCGCGTCGCGGATGACATGCACTGAGATGTTGTAGTCGCTGCCGTCGAGGGCCTGGCTGATGCCACTGAGGATCTGGGTATATTCGACGCCGTCCCACTCATAGTCGGGGGCGGCCGTCACCGGCATCAACACGGCGGCCTGGTAGGTCTTGCCGGTGCGCAGCGCCATGCCGCGCGTATTGGCCTGGTAACCGATCTCCTGGGCAGCCTTGAAGATTGCCTCCCGCGTCTCCGGGGCAACCACGGCATGGCCACGCAGGGCCTTGGAGATGGTGGCGATGGAATAGCCTGTCCTGTCCGCCAGCGTCTTGATGGTGGGCGGTGCGGGGCGCGACGGTTGCGAGGTTTTTCCGGCCATCCTCCCCTCCGGGTCTGACGATTGCAGGATTCTGATAACAGCGAATAAAAACGTTTTCAATAAAAATAAAAACGTTTTTATTGCTGATGAGAGAGCCTTGGAAAGGTTACCGAAAGATGCCGCGGCATTTAGCGCGGGGCTGCAACCGGCTCGAAACTCGACGGGGGAGGGCTGAGGTGGCTATGGTCGGCTCGATTCTGAGCGAAAGGCCTAGCCGATGAAAACCATCTCAACCTCGCGATCGCATGGCGGGACCCAGGGCGTCTATTCCCATGCCTCGTCGAGCTGCGATTGCGAGATGACCTTCGCGGTCTTCGTGCCGCCCCAGGCCGCGGAGCGTGCTTGCCCCGTGCTCTGGTATCTGTCAGGCCTGACCTGCACGCATCAGAACGTGATGGACAAGGGCGAATATCGCCGCCTCGCCGCCGAACTCGGCCTGATCGTGGTCTGCCCCGACACCAGCCCGCGCGGCGAAGGCGTGCCGGACGAGAAGGACAATTGGCAGTTCGGATCGGGCGCGGGCTTCTATCTCGACGCCACGCAAGGGCCTTATGTCCGCAACTACCGGATGTATTCCTATCTTACCCAGGAACTGCCGGCCCTGATCGGCGAGCATTTCCCGGCCGACATGGCGCGCCAGTCGATCTTCGGCCATTCGATGGGTGGCCATGGCGCGCTGACCATCGCGCTCAAGAACCCGCAGCACTACAAGAGCTGTTCGGCCTTCGCGCCGATCGTGCAGCCAAGCACCGCAGGCTGGTCCAGGCCGGCCCTGGAGAAATATCTCGGCACCGATGAATCTGCCTGGCGTTCCTATGACGCCACGGCCCTGATCACCGACGGCCATCGCTTCGACGCCTTCCTGGTCGACCAGGGCACGGCGGACGGCTTCCTCAAGGAAGGACTGCGGCCCTGGCTCCTGGAAGAGGCCTGCGCCAAGGCTGGTATTACGCTGACCCTGCGCATGCAGGAGGGCTACGACCACTCCTACAATTTTATCTCCACCTTCATGGACGACCATCTCGCCTGGCATGCCGAACGCCTGAGCCGGTGAGGGAAGGTGGCGCCCGGCATGCTGCTCGGGCGTCTCCTCGCGGGTCGGTGTCGATGGCCGGCCTGGTCTGTCCAAACTGAAATCCGTCCTGCGCGCGGCGGCGTGCGCATCCGCGCTTTGCGGGCTGCGGGACTCTCCCGATAGAGAGTTGACGGGGTGCCTTCCTGAAACTATCATTCAATAGTTATATTGAATGATAGTTTAATCTATCCATTTTCGGATTGGAGGTGCCGATGCCACAATTGATTGGCGTGAATGCGAGTCATGCCGAGGACCTTGCCGTGGCCTTGTCACTGCTCGGAGCAGCCGAGGAAGGGCTCTGTCCGGACCGGCAGGGCTGGGGCATCGCCTTCCATGATGGCCGGGCCGCGCGCATCTACAAGGAAGCCGGGCCGGTCAATCACAACGCCATGCTGCGAATACTCAGGGAGAGAACCTTCACCGCCACCAGCATGGTAGGGCAATTTGGCGAGAAGGGGGTCGACGAGAGCCAGCCCGGCTTCAGCCAGCTTCGCCCCTTTGACCGGGAATTGGCCGGACGCTCCTGGGTCTTCGCCCATGCCGGCTCGCTGCCGGGCATCGGCGAGCCTGTGACGTCGAGGTTCCGTGCGCTCGGCGACAGCGATTCCGAACGCGCGTTCGTCCTGCTGCTCGAGACGCTGAGCGGCTGGAGCGGGGGTGGCGATGAGCTCGACACAATGCTGGATCGCTTCGCCGATACCGTCTCCGCCATCAACGTGCATGGCGCCTTCAATTTCCTGCTCGCCGATGGCGAGCATCTATTCGTGCATGCCCATACCAGCCTGCACGTGCTGGAGGTCGAAGGCGAGCGGCCGATGCGGCTGATCGTCAGCTATCCATCAGAGGACGCGCGGGCCTGGGCCTGCCTGCGGCCCAACACGCTGGCGGTTTTCCGGCAGGGCCGGCTGCTCGGGCGGCGCGCCACGCGGGGCCAAGCCCCGGCCAGCGCGTGGCAAGACGATGCGGCCAGCTTCGAGGACACGGCCGCATGCCGGCGCAAGGCGACTGAAGAACGGGCACGCCAGGCCGCCCTTTATGGCGAAGGCTTCCAGTTCGAAAGCTGCTGAAGGCCGTCCGCGATTTCGGGATCGGTCCGCCATGGCCAGTCCGCCAATCCTTTTCATCATGGAGTATGCAATGTCGATCACCACCTTGACCAAAAGCAATTTCGAGGTGGAAGTCATCAAGAAGCCCGGTGTGAGCGTCGTCCGCTTCTGGGCGCCCTGGTGCGGCCCGTGTCGGATGATGGAGCCGCTCTATCAGGATCTCGCGCAGACGCTCGCCACCAAGGCCGCCTTCGGTGAGGTCGAGATCGATGCCGAACCCGAGATCGCCGGCGCCCTGGGGATCCGCAGCATCCCGACCGTGGTCGTCTTCAAGGACGGCCGCCCGGTCGACCAGATGGTCGGGCTCGGGCCGAAGAGCAATTATGTCAGCCTGATCGAGCGCCAATTGGCGGCCTGAATCCGGTCAAGCGGCTGTGGTGACTGCCTTCGTCTCCAGGCCCACCGCGCTCCAGGCCGGATAGCCGCCGTCGAGACGGCGCGCGCGCATGCCGTGCGCGCGCAGCATCGCGGTGGCGTCGAAGGACAACACGCAATAGGGGCCCCGGCAATAAGCGACGATCTCCTGGTCCGCCGGGAGCTCGCCCAGGCGCTGCTCGAGCTGCTCGGCCGGGATGTTGATGGCGCCCGGCAGATGGCCGAGCGCATATTCATCCTCGGGGCGGACATCGAGAAGCACGACGACGCCTTCGCGCAGGCACGTAGCCAGTTCCTCCCGCGAGATCGCCTGCAGCTTGTCGCGCCGCTCGAAGCTGTCGGCGATCAGGGCGCGGATCTCGGCGCGGTTGTACTCGGCATAGGCCCTGAGGGCGGCGAGCAAGGGCTGGATCGGACCATTGCCGAGCCGGTAGAGCACATGCTTGCCCTCCCGTCGCGTCTGCACGAAGCCCGAACGGCGCAGCTGCTGCAAATGCTGGGAGGCATTGGCGATGGAGAGATTGGCCAGCTCGGCCAGGCGTTCCACCGGCCGTTCACCCTGGGCGATGTGCTCGAGCAGGATGAGGCGATGGGCATTGCCGAGGGTGCGGGCAAGCTCGGCGAATTCGCCGAGGATCTGCATCTGGGGATCTGAGTCGCTCATTGACGGAAGACTAGATGATCTCTAATAATCAATCAATTTATTGAATGATTTATTATCTTATGCCCGCCGCGAAGACGAGTGGGGCCGGAAAGGAATGCTGCGATGGTGAGCGGGGTAGGGGAATTGCTGGTGTCGATGCTGCTGGTGGGCATCGGCGCCACCATTGTGATGGATCTGTGGGCACTGCTGCTCAAGCATGGATTCGCCATAGCCTCTCTCGATTATGCCATGGTCGGGCGCTGGATCGGGCATCTGCCGCGGGGTCGCCTCGTCCATGCCGGCATCGGCCGGACGGATGCGATTCCTGGCGAAAAAGCCATCGGCTGGCTTGCCCATTATGCCATCGGAGTCGTGTTTGCCGGCCTGCTTCTGACCGTGGTCGGGCCGGATTGGCTCCGGCATCCCACGCCGCTGCCGGCGCTGGTATTCGGCGTCGTCAGCCTGGTGGCGCCCTTCTTCATCCTGCAACCTGGGCTGGGGGCAGGTATCGCGGCCCGCAAGACGCCGAACCCCGGCATTGCCCGTCTGCGCAGTCTGGCTGCCCATCTCGCCTTCGGCGCCGGTCTTTATGTGTCGGCGTTGCTGATCCGGGCGCTCGGCTGGGTGGCCTGACGGGACGTTCAGATCCAGGAATGCAGCGGCGGCTGCACGCCGTTGAGGTAGAACTGGCCGATGGCGTTGTATTTCCAGCGCACCGGATCGTGCAGCGTATGGGTGCGGGCGTCGCGCCAATAGCGGTCAAGCCCGTGCCGGGCCAGGGTCGAGCGCGTGCCGGCGAGTTCGAACAGCTTGTTGGCGGCGAGGATGGCGATCTCCGTGGTGAGCACCTTGGCTTCCGCCACGGCCACCTTGGCAAGGGCGATCGAGTGCTCATTGGTATCGGCCAGGGTTGCATTGAGCTGCCGCCCGGCCCGCCAGAGCAATTCCTCGGCCGCGTGCAGGCGAATACGCAGATTGCCGATTTCGCCGATGACATAGGGATCCTCGCGGGCGGTGTCGCGACCGCTGTCGATCCAGGGACGGGCCTGCTCGCGCACGAAGTCGATGGTGGTGGTGAGAGCCCCGCGCGCGATGCCGGCATCAATAGCCGCATGGATCAGCTGGCTGCGCGGACCGGCCGCGCTCGGACGCTCATAGACCAGATGGGCCTGCAGGACGCGCTCGGCCGGAATGGCGACATTGTCGAGCGTCACCGTGCCACTGGCGGTGGTACGCTGGCCGAAGGCAGACCAGTCGTCGATCACCGAAAGACCTTCGGCGTCGCGGTCGGCAACGGCCACTACGATCCGCCCGTCCTCGTCGAGGGCGACGATGGGCACGAGATGGGCGAAGAGGGCACCGGTCGAATAGAATTTGCGGCCGTTGACCCGGAAATTGTCGCCGTCACGGCTGAGGCGCGTCTCGAAGCTCTCGACATTCTTGCCCTGGAATTCGGAGAAGGCATTGCCGAGGCGATGGCCTGATAGCACCAGGGCGAAGAGGTCTCGCTTCTGCGCCTCGCTGCCGGATCCTTCGATGACGTCGAGGATCTCGAACTGGTTCTGCGGGATCTGCGCGAGCGAGGGATCGGCCGCCGCCAGGATGGCGAAGACCCGGGCCACGGTGACCTGCGAAACCCCGGCGCCGCCATGGATTCTGGGAATGGTGATGCCACCGAGCCCGCTTTGGGACAGCCGGTCGAGCTCGGCCACCGGATGGCGACGCTCGCGATCGCGCTCTGCCGCTCCCGCGGCAAAACCGGGCGCGAGGCTTTCGGCAACCGCAATGGCCTCGGCATCGTCGGCGATGACGTGAGCCGGCGTGGCGGGACGGGCAGGGGAGGTGGAGGATGCGGTCACGGGGGGCTCCGGCAGGGGAAGGGGACGACAATCCGATTGGCGCGAGTTTGTTGGATTGAGGCAGCGACGGAAGGGGGCGAGCGGCATAAGTCATGCTAGTTGCGCCACTCTCCCCCACTCGGCCTCGCTGCGCGAGGCCACCCTCCCCGAAACCGGGGAGGGATTCCTGCGTGCGCGTTCAGAAGGCCGGGAAGATCTGGCCCTGATAGCGGGTCTTGATGAAGTCACGCGTGGCATCGCTGTTGAGGGCCTTGGCCAGGATCTTGATGGCCGGCTTGTCCTTGTCGGCCGGGCGGGTCACCAGATATTCGCCCCAGATGTTGCGGCCGTCCTGGCCACGGTCGATATAGAGCGACTTGTTGACGTCGAGCTTGGCCTCCAGCACGTAATTGCCGTTCAGCGCGCCGAGATCGACCTGCGACAGCGCCCTCGGCAGCATGGCCGACTCAAGCTCGACGATCTTGAGATGCTTGGGGTTGTCCGTAATGTCCTTGAGGGTGGGCAGCGGATCCTCAGGCGTCTCCAGCTCCGGCTTGCCCTTCAGCTTCAGGAGGCCGACCTTCTGCAGCAACAACAGGCCCCGGCCGCCATTGACGGGATCGTTGGGGATGGCCACCGTCGCGCCGTCCTTGAGTTGGTCGATGGCGGTGATCTTGCTGGAGTAAGCCACGAAGGGCTCGACATGAACCGGCACGATCGGCACCAGGTCGGTGCCGCGCTGCTTGTTGTAGTCGTTCAGGAAGGGCCGGTACTGGTAGTAATTGGCGTCGAGCTGGCCCGAGACCAACTGGGCATTGGGCTGGATATAGTCGGAGAAGACCTTGATCTTGAGGTCGAGACCTTCCTTCGCCACGATCGGCTTGACGAATTCCAGGATCTCGGCGTGCGGCACGGCGGTGGCGCCGACGGTGAGTGTTTCCTGCGCCCGCGCCGAGGTGAAGCCGAGAGCGAGCAGGGAGGCGATGACGGGCAGCGCTTTGAAGATGCGCATGAGAGGTCCTTCCGAAGGGGTCATTTGCGGGAGAAATGGGCGACCAGCCGGTTGCCGCTGGCCTGGATGGCCTGGACGAGCAGCACCAGGATCAGGACGGTGACGACCATGATCTCGGTCTGGAAGCGCTGATAGCCGTAGCGGATGGCGAGATCGCCGATGCCGCCGCCGCCGATGGCGCCCGACATCGCCGTGTAGTCGATCAGGACGATGGCGGTGACGGTCACGGCGGCGATCAGGCCGGGAAGTGCTTCGGGCAGCAAGGCGCGCAACACGATCTGGCTATGGGAAGCGCCCATCGCCTGCGAGGCTTCGATGACGCCTCGGTCGACTTCGCGCAGGGCGGTCTCCACCAACCGCGCGAAGAAGGGGATGGTGCCGATCACCAAAGGCGGGATGACGCCGCGCACACCCAACGAGGTGCCCGAGATCAGCACGGTGACCGGCATCAGCACCACCAGCAGGATGATAAAGGGCACCGAGCGCACGATGTTGAGGACGAACGACAAGATGCCATAGGCGAGCGGCTGCTGCAGCAATTGGCGCCTCCCGGTGAGGAAGAGCAGCACGCCGAGCGGCAGGCCGACCAGGATGGTGAAGCCGAGTGCGCCTCCCAGCATCGACAGCGTATCGAGCAGTGCCGCCCAGATGTCGGCCCAGTCGATCGCTTCAAGCGACAGCATGGAGCGCCCCCCCGGCAGAGGCCTCGACGCCTTCACCGTTCAACCGCTCGACGTCGACGCCCGCTGCCGTCAGGCGGCCGATGGCAGCGGCGCTGTTGCCGCCGACGAGGGCGACCGTGAGCTGGGCATAGGGCGTCTGGCGGATGCGGCCGACACGCCCACCGAGGATGGCGTAGTCGACGCCCGTCTCGGCCGCGATGCGGCCGAGGATCGGCCGATGCGCGGTCTCGCCGAGGAAGGTGAGCCGGAAAAGCGGGCCTGTGCTGCCGCCGGTCAGGCCGGGATCGGTATCGCCGCCATCATGCTCGGCCTCACGGACAAGGCGTAGCGTGGCCGGGTGGCTCGGATGCAGGAAGACACGGGAGACGGGGCCTTCCTCGACGATCCGGCCCGCGTCGATCACGGCGACGCGGTCGCAGCTCTGGCGGATCACGTCCATCTCGTGGGTGATCAGCACGATGGTGAGGCCAAGTTCGCGGTTGATCTCCTGCAGGAGGTCGAGCACCGAACGGGTGGTCTGCGGGTCGAGTGCGCTGGTGGCTTCGTCGCAAAGCAGGATCTGCGGCGAGCAGGCAAGGGCGCGGGCGATACCGACGCGCTGCTTCTGCCCGCCCGAGAGCTGGCGCGGATATTTGTCGGCATGGGCGGCAAGGCCTACGCGTTCGAGCAACGCATCCACGCGCGCCTTGATTGCCTTGCGGTCGAAACCGCCGGCGAGCTGCAGCGGGAAGGCGACATTGGCGGCGACGGTGCGGGCATTGAGCAGGTTGAAATGCTGGAAGACCATGCCGATCCGGCGGCGCAGATCGCGCAGATCCCGGCCCGCCAGGGCGGTCGTCCGCCGTTCGCCGACGAAGATCTCGCCGCTGGTCGGGCGCTCCAGCAGGTTGATCAGCCGTACTAGAGTGGACTTGCCGGCGCCCGAGGAGCCGATGATGCCCAGGATTTCGCCTGCGTGAACTTCGAGGTCGATGCCGTCCAGGGCGGGCATGGCGCGGCCGGCCACGCCATAATGTTTCGAGATGCCCGTCAGTCTGATCATGCCGGCCTGTATAGAAAGCAAGCCGTCGCAGGACGGTTGCTGGAGGGGAGTGCAGCGGGGGCTTGGGCCAGATGCCGTGGCCCCATCGGCCACGGCACTAGGCATAGACGGGCGGACACTTTGCCGTCAATAGAATTATATTAAATTTATAGACAATATAGATATTGGAATCGTGACACGGCTACCGGCCGCAGGGCGACGGCCGACTTCGGCCGAAGACCAAGGCGAGGCACTGGTCGGAGCGATGATCGGGGACTGATGCCCACGCGTCTTCGCCGGGTGCCGTACGGCGTGATACTGCCGTGACGTGCCGAGGCTCGTCCCAACGAAATACGACAGCTGTCGTATGTGTTTCGGTGCCGGTCAGGCATAGTTCTCTCAGGCGAACGGCGCGAAGCTGCGCCCCTGCCTCGCAGGCCGTTCGGACCCGCTTGCGTCTCCGCGCCCGGTCATACCCATCGTTGAGGAACCGCCATGCCCATTCTGGAGCCTTGGATCCCCTTTGCCCTCGCCACCCTGGCCTTTGCCTGCATGCCGGGACCGGCGATCCTCTATATGACCGCGCAGACGCTCGCCCATGGCCGGCGCGCCGGCCTGATGGCCGCCCTCGGCGTCCATCTCGGCTGCTATGCCCATATCGCGGCGGCGGCCATCGGGCTGGCGGCGCTGCTCGAACACGCGCCGGCGCTCTTCGTCGCGATCCGCCTCGCCGGAGCGGCCTGTCTTGCCTGGCTCGGCCTCACCATATTTTTGAGCCGGACCGCCGTCTGCGAAGCGACGGCGCGGCCCCAGCCCAATGTCCTGCGCGACAGCATCGTCGTCGAAGTCCTCAATCCCAAGACCGCCCTGTTCTTCCTGACCTTCCTGCCGCAATTCGTCGACCCGGCTGCCGCGACCCCGGTCTGGCTGCAGTTTCTCGTATTGGGGCTCGTCGTCAATTGCGCCTTTTCGATTGCCGATCTCGCGGCAGTCGGCCTTGCCTCGCTCAGCCTCGCCACGCTGGCGGCCAGTTCGGTGGGACGGCTGGTGCCCAAAGTGTCCGGCTCGATCCTGATAGCCCTCAGCGTCGCCTTGGTGGCGCATTACAATTGACGGTGTCGCGGGAGGGCAAGGAATGACCGATTGCTTGTCGCGTGATCAAATACTCGGCATCCATCTCGCGGCGGAGCTTTCATCTTGCGACGACGCTTTCCTGGCCGCATTGATGGGCCCATGGGCGAGACGCCCGCCATCCTATCCGCCGGAGCCGGGACCGTGACCCACTCGCAAGGCGACAGGCGCAAGGACGAGCGCCTGCAAGCCGCCCTGATCGATCTGCTCTACCGCCAGTCCCGCGCGGTGATGTTCGCCAATCTGATCATTCCCTGGCCGGTCGCCTATGTCCTTCGCCACGTGGTGCCGGGCGGCCAGCTCCTGGCCTGGGTCGCCTCGATCTACGTGCTGACCGGCGCGCGACTTTACTTGTCGCACCTCTATTTTCGCAGCCAGGGCAAGGGCAGGGTGCCGTTGGCTTGGGCCCGTTCTTTCACCCTCTTGTCGGTGGTGTCGAGCCTGTTGTGGGGCGTGGTCGGCTGGATCGGCTTCGTGCCGGCCGAACCGCATCTCATCGCCTTCGTCTGCATCGTGATCGTCGGCATGGCGGGCGGGGCAGTGCCTTCGCTGTCGGCCTATCCGCCGGCCTATGCCGGCTTGCTGATTGCGATGACCTTGCCTTTCGCTCTGCGCTGCCTCGGCATGGAAGGTACGATCTATTCGGTCTATCTCACTTTCCTGACCTGCCTGGTCGTCGTCTATCTCTATTACAGCCGCATCACCTATCTCTCGCTGCGCGAGACGGTGGCGCTGCGCTTCGAGAATGTCGCCCTGGTCGCCGGGCTGGAGCGCGAGCGTGACCGCGCCACCGCAGCCGACCGGGCCAAGACCCGCTTCCTGGCCGCGGCCAGCCATGATCTGCGCCAGCCCATCCATGCACTCGGCCTGTTCACTGCGACGCTGGCGTCCATGGCCGGGAAGGGGGATGTGCGCGCGGAAGATGCGAGGCTTCTCGCCGACAAGCTGCGCTCGGGGATCTCAGCGCTTGGCGGATTGCTGCATGGGCTCATCGACGTTTCCCGCCTCGATGCCGGCCTCGTGCCCGTCGAGCCCCAGTCCCTGTCACTTTCCCAGCTCCTTTCCAGCCTGCGTGAGGAATATGCCGGCCAGGCACGAGAGAGGGGCATCGACCTGCGCATCGTCACCTGCAGCGCCTGGGTGCACAGCGATCCGGTACAGCTTAAGCGCATCCTCGACAATTTCCTGTCCAATGCGCTGCGCTATGCGCCGGCAGGCCGGGTGGTTGTCGGGGCTCGGCGGCGCGGAAAGACCCTGGATATCGTGGTCGCCGATGACGGCCCGGGCATTCCCGCCGATCAACAGGGACTGGTCTTCGAGGAATTCACCCAGATCGACAATCCCGAGCGCAGCCGGCATCAGGGACTGGGTCTCGGCCTTGCCATCGTCAGGCGCCTGGCGGAACTGCTTCAGCATCCGGTGGGCTTGCGTTCCGCACCCGGCAGAGGCTCCGTCTTCTCGATCGCGGTGCCTCGTGTTTCATCGCCTGCAGCCGAAACGAGCCGCATCACGGCGCAGGGGGACGAGCCAGGTGGCGGACAGGCGATCATGGTGCTGGACGACGATGCCGGCGTGCTCGACGGCATCACCACGCTGCTGGCGGCCTGGGGGTATCGCGTTCACGGCGGCGCCAATGTGGCGGAGCTTTGCCGCCACCATGCCGACGCTATCCGGCCGGGCCGGGTCGGCCTGATCATCGCCGATTATCGCCTGGCCGGCGGCGTGACCGGCAGCCAGGCGATCGAGCAGTTGATCGCGCATCTGGGCTATACGGTCCCGGCGCTGATCGTCACTGGCGACACCACGCCGCAACGATTGCGCGAGCTTGCCGGGAGCGGGCACGAGGTCCTGCATAAGCCCCTGGCGCCCGATCTTCTGCAGAGCGCGATCTGCCGGGCCATTTCGGAAACCGAGGCGGTATAGCTCGATCCGGCAATCTTGGCGCTGGCTTTGCTTATGTTATGGTCTGCCATATTACTTTCATGATTCTTGAACAAATCCCGGATGCGGCCTGGGATCGATGATTTGAAGCCAAGAGTTTTTGGACTTCGAGGTTTTGAGTTAATAATTCGGTGCCGCCGATGACTTTCTGTACTGGAGCGGTTCGATGGCAATATGGGCTTGCGCCAAAGCAAGGATGGCGTGATGGAGCGGGCGCTCAGGATTCTGTTGGCCGATGACCATGCCATCGTCCGGGAGGGCGTGAAGGGACTGCTCGCCACGCTCGACAAGGTGGCGGTGGTCGGCGAAGCGGCCTCGGCGGAAGCCTTGCTGGCGGTGGTCCGCGAGACGCCGGCGGATCTCCTCCTCCTCGATCTGGGCATGCCCGGCGTTTCCGGCATCCAGGTCATCACAGAGGTGCAGCGCCTGGCTGCACGCCTGAAGGTGCTGGTGCTGACGGCCAATGTCGAGCCGCGAACGGTGAGGGCGGCCTTTGATGCCGGGGCTTGCGGCTATCTCACCAAGGATGGCGATCCCATGGAGCTTGCCGACGCTCTGCAGGCCGTCGCGGAGGGCGGTACCTATCTGGCTGCTTCCCTGCGCTTTGCCTTGGGCGATGGCGCGGGACGGGTGAAGCCGCCGGCGGCCGGCGGCATCGTATCGCCGGTTCCGCTCACCCAGCGCGAACGCCAGATCCTGCTTCTGGCGGCACAAGGCCTTACCGCACGCGAAGTTGCCGGGCGGCTCGGCATTCAATATCTCACCGCTCGCAAGCATCGGGAAAATCTGATGCGCAAGCTCGACCTGCACAATGTGGCCGAACTGGCCGCCTATGCCGTGCGTCTAGGCTTGCCCGTCGGGTGAGCAGAGCGAAGGACGGCGTCAGTCGCCCGCCGGCGTCAACGCGCGATCGGTGGCGACCGCGTGCGTTGTAACCACGCCCATGGCGGCATCGTAATGCGCGGGGTCGAAACGCATGGCGATGAGCGCTGCGATCGCTACCCAGATGAGATGCATCTCCCAGCCTTGGACGAAGCTGCCGGTCCAGGCCTGCAGCAGGGCCATGGCGAGGGGGGCGAGCCCGGCGATGAGGAAGCCTCCGCCCTGCATGAGCGCCGCAAGGGCGCCGGCCTCCTCGGGGCGCGGCAGATGGTCGAGCGCCGTTACCAGCGACAGGGAGAAACAACCGCCGAGGCCGGCGCCGCCCAGCACGATCCATAGCACCGGCGCGGTATCGGACAGGAAGGCAAGGCCGCAGAAACCGGCCGCCTGCATGGCGAGCGTGAGATACAGCCAGGGTCGGCGATCGTGGCTGCGCGAGGCGAGGATCGGCAGGATCAGGGCGGCCACGGCCTGCGCCACGGCCATGATGGCGACCAGGCTGCCGCTTTGCGCCACGCCCCAGCCTCGCCCCTGCATATAGGGGGCGAGCCAGGCGACCATGGAGGAATAGCCGCCATTGACCAGGCCGAAGCAGGCCATCAACTGCCAGCTGCGCGGACGACCCAGCAGGCGCGAGACCAAGGCCTTGTCGGGGCGGGCTGTCTTGCCATCCGCCAGCACCCGCCAGGCCAGGAGGAGGGCTATTGCCGTCGGCAGCGCCAGCCAGGCCAGTGCAAGCCGCCAATTCTGGCCGCCATGGGCGAGGATCGGCGTCAATTGGGCGCCTACCGCGCCGCCCCCCATGATCATGGCCGAGTAAAGGCCGGTCACGGCGGCGACCTTGTGCGGGAAGCCCTGCTTGATGATGCCCGGGAAGGCCGCCTGGATGAAGGCCACGCCGGCGCCGCACAAGGCTGCCGTCAGGATCAGGGAGAGCCCACCCGGAGACCAGAGCCGGAGCAACGATCCCAGCAGGAGAAGGACAAGCGCCCACAGCATGCCCCGCCTGGTGCCGATCCTGGCCTGCAGCCCGGGCACCAGGAAAGCGCCGAGACCCATCAGCAGCATGGGCAGCAGCGTGAGCATGGCGATGCCGCCATAGCCCAGGCCCGTATCGGCCTCGATTTGGGCGATCAGGGGACCGGGGCCGGTCAGGAAGGGACGCAGATTGAGCCCGATCAGCACCACCAGAGACAGCAACACCAGGGGAGAGGTTTGGGGCGAGGATTGGGTGGAAGATTGCGGATTTGTTTCGGGCATGATCAGTCAGTCGCTGTCCCGATCAATGCGCGCCGGCGGCTTCGAGCAGGCCGGTGATTTCGCGATAGCGGCGCTGGCGTGCATGTTGCAGCGGCGTGACGCCGTCCTTGTCGGCCAGATCGGTTTTCGCACCCGCTTCGATCAGAAGCTTGACGATCTCGACATGGCGCGGCCCGCCGTCGCTCAGGATGATGGCTTCCAGCAAAGCGGTCCAGCCGAGCCTGTTGACGTGATCGACGTCGACGCCCGCGGTGATCAGGGTGCGCACCGTCTCGACATGCCCCCGTTCGGAGGCCGGGATCAGGGCCGTGCCGCCATAGCGATTGGTGCTTTTGAGATCGGCGCCATGCGCGAGTGTCAGCCGCAGAATGTCGAGATAGCCGCGTGCACCCGCCAACAGATAGGGACTATCCTCGATGGTGTCCTTGGCATTGACGTCGGCGCCGGCCTCAATGAGATGGCGGGCAACGGCGATGTGATTGCCCTGGACGGCAGCCAGCAGGGCCGTGCGGCGGTTGCCGTCCCGCTTCTCCAGCGAAGCGCCGGCGGCCATGGCGGCCTTCACTGCGGGCAGATCACCCTGCTCGGCTGAAGAAATGAGCGGGGATGGCGCGGCATTCGCCGAGGCGCCTTGCGATGCGATGGACATGAAACTACCTCCCGCCAGGATGATCAGGACATTGCGTCTCGACAAGGGTCTGCACATGGCCGGCCTCCTACCAGTGCAGACCGATAACTTCCCATCCGGCTATTTGGAAATTAAATGTCCCCATGGCGATCATTCAAAAAGCGAATGACACAACGCTATCGCTCGATCGGCGCACCGCATCTTCGCGCTCAATAACGTAGCGCCCTATTTCTCCATCAGGAGGTGGCGGATGAACTGGTTGAACAGCTCCGTTTGGCTGGAGATGCCGAGCTTGGCATAGATGTTCTTGCGATGGATCTTGACGGTACCCTCCGCGATATCGAGCAGGCTGCCGATCGAGAGGCTGGAATGGCCGCGCAGCACCAGGCTGACGATGGTCTGCTCGCGTGGTGTCAGCAGGGTCGGCGCGAAACTAAGAAAGGCCTGTTCGATGGCATGTTCGCGTGGGGCGGGTGCGACCCCAGGGCCCCTTCCCTCCGCAAGGGCCTGCCACTGGCGGCCCAGGAGAGCGAGCACCATCGGCGCTGCCCGGGCGAAATCCGCCATTTCGGCGGCTGCGAACGGGGATGAACCGTTCTGGCGCAAGAGCGAATAAGCGAGATAGAGATCCGGCCTAAGGGCGTGCAGGAAGACGATCTCCTCGGTGAGGGAGCCGCTTTCCATCGAGATGCAGGGATGAACATCGGGCGAATTGAAATATTCGCCCTCGAAGAAATCGTCCGGGGCGAGATCATGCAGGCGATAGAGGCCTGATGGCATGGTGTGCACGCAGGCGGTGTAGACGGCGTCGAGCAGATAGGTGCCGGCGAGATAATTGGCCATGATCTGGGACGACGACACCGCCTTCAGACCGTCATGGAGCAGTGTCGGCCTGTCTTCGAGCGGGTATGCGAAGATGCAGCTCAAATCGAAGGGGGCCAGGTGCCGAAGGGCCGCATCGAGGGCGGGCGCGAACTGCGGTGAACCCAGCAGGGCGACCAGGTCCGGCGTGGCACGATGCCAGCCATCGGCGGCCGATTGTTCGCGGCTGTTCATGGCCGTTCCTTCATCCCTCGTTTCCTGCCTTGCCTATATGCCTGTTCCAGCCGGCGATCGCCTCTATCTCTTTAGGGATATTTATCGCAACGCTGCTTCGCGGATCATCGGGATGTCGCAAAGAGGAGAATTTTACAAGCTCCTCGGCAAGAGGGGACTTCCATGACGATCGAGACGACCAGCCGCCCGACCGGCGGCGTGACCTATCAGAGTGTCGACGAGGCCTATTTCGAACAACGCCAGCTCAAGCGCCATGCCGGGCTGTTCACCTTGTGGATGATGGGAGTCGGCGCCGTCGTCGCCGGTGAGTATTCGGGCTGGAACATCGGCCTGTCCCAGGGCGGCTTCGGCGGGATGCTGTTCGGTGCCCTGATCATCGGCTTCATGTATGTCTGTCTGTGCTCCTCGATCAGCGAGATGAGCGCGGCACTGCCGCATACGGGCGGCGCCTATTCCTTCGCGCGCACCGCGCTCGGGCCCTGGGGCGGCTTCACCACGGGCCTGGCCGAGAACATCGAATTCGTGCTGGCGCCCGGCGCCAACATGTTCTTCATGGCCTCCTATCTCGCCGCCATTTTCGGTACGCCCGACAGCTGGCTGCCGCTGTGGTGGGTCGCCGGCTACATGGTGATGCTCGGCCTGTCCGTCCGCGGCCTGGAGCTGTCCATGCGCGTGGTGGTCTGGATCACCGTCGCGGCGGTGCTGGTCCTGCTGTTCTTCTTCGCCGTGGCCATCCCGCATGTCGACTTCGTCAGGCATGCGCTCAACATCGGCGCCGAGGGCAAGCTTGTCGCTGACGGTAACGGCCCCTGGCTGCCCTTCGGCCTCACCGGCATCATGTTGTCGCTGCCCTTCGGCGTCTACATGTTCCTGGCGGTCGAGCAATTGCCGCTCACCGCCGAGGAAGCCAAGAACCCCACGCGCGACATGCCGCGCGCCCTGATCCTGTCGATCCTGACGCTGATCGCGCTCGCCCTCGGCGTGCTGTTCTTCAGCGCCTCCATTCCGCCGGGCGCCCATGCCATGGGCTCGTCGGGCGAGCCGCTGCTCGATGGCTTCCGCACCATCTTCGGCGACGGCTGGGCCAAGCTGCTGGCGGGCGTGGCGGTGCTGGGGCTTGCCGCGAGCTTCTTTGCCGGCAGCTTTGCCTCGGGCCGCAACATCTATTCGCTGTCGCGCGCCGGCTATTTGCCGACCGTCCTGTCGGTGACCAATCCCCGCACCAAGACGCCGAACATCGCGCTGGCCACCGGCGCGGGCTTTGCCCTCATCGTGCTGCTGGCGATCTGGTTCCTGGGCGGCAAGGACAATGTCGCCTTCATGGCCGGCTTCCTTGTCAGCATGATCGTGTTTGCCGGCATGGTGTCCTACATCCTGCAGAGGATCGCTTTCCTGCGCCTGCGCAGGCTCTATCCCGACATCGCCAGGCCGTTCCGCAGCCCCTTCGGTGCCTTCGGGGCCTATGCCACCATCGGCATCTGCATTCTCACGCTCGGCTACCAGTTCTTCGATCCGCTCTATCGCTGGGCGGCGATCGCGGCGGCGGCCTGGTACCTCATCGGCCTCGGCTATTTTGGTTTCTACCGCCGCCATCGCCTGGTGCTGTCGCCGGAAGAGGAGTTCGCGGTGTCCGGCGGCACGCGCGGCCGCCCGCTCGGCGAGCCTTGAGGCGCCGGCGTGGGCGAACGGATATCGGCCGGATAGCCGGCCGATTATGGATCGAATAGTCTAAATACAAGCGAGGACATCATGGCCGGAAGGCTAGCAGGCAAGACCGCCATCATTTCGGGCGGGGCGACGGGCATGGGCGGGGCGGCTTCCAAGCTGTTCGCGGCCGAGGGCGCCAAGGTCGCCATCATCGACCGCAATGCCGTCGCGGCTGAGGAGACGGCGGCCGCCATCCATGCGGCCGGAGGAGAGGCGGCCGCCTTCATCGCCGATGTCTCGGAGGAGGCCGAGGTCGAGGCAGCGGTCAAGGCAGTGCAGGAGCGCTTCGGACCCGTGACCACTTTGTTCAACCATGCCGGCACCATCCTGATCAAACCCTTCCTCGAGATCTCGCTCACCGAGTGGGACTGGCTGCATGCGGTCAATGTCCGCTCGATGTTCCTGATGACACGGGCGGTGCTGCCGCAGATGATCGGCAATGGCGGGGGAGCGATCGTCTGCACCTCCTCGATCTCGGCGGTGGCGGCAACGCCGATGGAAGTGCTCTACGACACCACCAAGGGCGCCTGCCACATGTTCGCCCGGGCCATTGCGGTGGAGTTCCGGGACCGCAACATCCGCTGCAACGCCGTCTGCCCGGGCTTCATCCGCACGCCGCACGGCCTGCGCGAGGTTGCCGAATTGCAGGCGCATGGGGTCGACGTCTCCGACGCTGCCATCGCGGCTCAGCAGGGGCGGATCGGTGAGCCCGAGGATGTCGCGCGGGCCGCGCTCTATCTGGCCAGCGACGAGTCGAGCTTCGTCAACGGTGCCCACCTGTTCGTGGACAACGGCTTCACCGCAATCTGAGCCTTTGCCGCCCTCTTCCCTCCGGCCGGCGAAGCGCGATATCGTGACGCCGACCGGAGCATGATGGGGGAGGGCGACGTGAGCGCCAGCGACGACACACAAGCGAACGGCCTGTCCGCACTGGATCTGGCCTTCCTGCGGCAGTCGATCGCGCTGTCGGACGAGTCCAGGCGACGCGGCCGCCATCCCTTTGCCGCGCTGGTGGTCGACCGGGACGGTAATGTCGTCTCCTCGGCCGGCAACAATTCGATGCCGCCCGAGGGCGATCCGACCCAGCACGCCGAATTGGTGGCCGCCGCGGCGGCAGCCAAGGCAAGGACGCCGGAAGACCTTGCCGCCTCGACGCTCTACACCAGCGCCGAACCCTGCTGCATGTGCGCGGGAGCCGTCTATTGGACGGGCATCGGGCGGGTGGTCTATGCCCTCTCCGAGCGCCGCCTGCTCGAACTCACCGGCGCCCATCCCGAAAATCCGACCTTCTCGCTGCCCTGCCGCGAGATTTTCGCGCGGGGACAACGGCGGATCGAAGTGGTCGGCCCGGCACTGGAGGAGGAGGCCGCGGTGCCCCACCAGGGCTTCTGGACGTGAGAGGCAAGGCGCTTTCGCGGTATTTGTCGGGCGTTACGCCCCGCGCGGTCTCGACTTTTGTCATTGCCGGGCTCGACCCGGCAATCCAGCGCTCTTTCAGCGGGCGGATCCGGAGGCGCTGGATGCCCGGGGCAGGCCCGGGCATGACAAGGTCTGTGTTTTTTAATAGATCAGGCGCTCACAAGCTCTGAATACGAGACTCTCCGTCGTCCCGCCCGGTGTTATCGAGGAGGCTCGGCGGCGGTGCTGGCACGATCGCGCGGGCCAATCGGCAGGGTGATCTCGAAGGCAGCTCCTCCGGACGCAGCAGGCTGATAGGTTGCAGTGCCGCCATGGGCGATGGCGATGGCGCGCACCACGGTCAGCCCCAGCCCCGAGCCGCCCTTGGCGCGCGATCGTGAGAATTCAGCGCGGGAGAAGGGCTCGAAGGCCTGTGCGACGAAATCGGGCGGCAGGCCCTGGCCCTCATCCTCCACCCGGATGGTGATCGTGGCCGTCGCCTTTGCCATGCTGATGAGGATGCGCCCCGGCTTGGCATAACGCAGCGCATTGTCGATCAACGCGAGGAGGGCCTGGCGCACGCGCGTACCGTCGCACCAGACCCGCACGTCTTCCAGTGTCACCTCGGCATGAAAGCCGCCGGCTTCGATGGCCGGCCGCATCACGTCCACGGCGCGTTCGACCTCGCCTGCCAGGCGGACGAGCTCGAAACGCAGGTCGAACCTGCCGCTGTCGACCAACGTGGCGACGCGCAGATCATCCACCAGACGCGACAAGCCCTCAACCTGTGTCAGCAGAGTTCGATACAGCGCTGGCGAGGGCTGGAACACCCCATCCGCCAAGCCTTGGATACGACCGCGCAGGATGGTGAGCGGCGTGCGCAGCTCATGCGCGATCGCGGCGTTCCAGGCGGTGACGTCGGCGGCCATTTTCTGCAGGCGGCTGGCCATCTCGTTGAAATCATCCGCCAGATGCGCGGTCTCGCCGAGCGAGCGGTCGCCCGCCACGGCGCGGGCCGAAAGATCGCCGTCGGCGATGCGCCGGGCACTCGCCGCCACCGAATTAAGGGGCGCCAGGATGCGTCCGGCCAGCCGAAAGGCCGCGATGATCGCCGCGACCAGGGCAAAGAACACCATGATCGCGATGGCCAGCAGGTCCGGCCCGGTCGGAATCAGGCTGTCATTTTCGGCCAGGTCCGGGAAGAAGGCGACGAGCAGGGCATAGAAGATGTAAGAGCCGACGATCAGCACCAGCGCCGCGATCAGCGACACATAGATCATCGACAGGGTGATCTGCCGGCTGAGGCCCCGGAAGCGGATCATCGCGTGCTGCCCAGCCTGTAGCCGACGCCGCGGACATTGACGAGCATCCCGGCGACGCCGGCGCATTCGAGCTTGCGCCTGAGATTGCTGACATGGCTGTCGACGGTGCGGTCTAGCGCATCGCTGCCGGGCAGGCAGGCATCGACCAGTTCGCTGCGGGTGAAGACACGCAGCGGCGAGCGCGCCATATGGGCCAACAGCCGGAATTCGGTGAGAGTCAGGTTGAGCACCTCGCTGTCATCACGTCCGTTGACGCGGGCGAGATAGGCGTCGAGATCGAGTTCCAGAGTGTCGATCCTTAGGATGCCGCTGGTCTTGGCCGAACTCGAACGGCGCAGCACAGCCTTGGCGCGCGCGACGACTTCGGCCGGATTGAAAGGCTTGACCACATAGTCGTCGGCCCCGATGCGCAGCGCCTGCAGGCGGTCGATATCCTGTTCGAGCGCCGTGATCATGATCACCGGCGTGTCGCCGCGATGGCGCAGTTCCGACAATGCTTCCCAGCCGTCGACGCGCGGCATCATCACGTCGAGCAGCACCAGATCCGGCTTGAGTGCCTGGTGCAGGTCGAGCGCGATGCGCCCGTCCGCGGCTCGCACCGTGCGGAAGCCTTCCCGCTCCAGATAGGCCTCCAGGATAGTAGCAATTTCGGCCTCGTCCTCGGCGATCAGGATGAGGGCGCTCATGTCGGGTCTCCGTCGGCACGTGACATTGTAAAACTCGAAAATGCCGGCTTATTCGCGTTTCGATCGCCTGATGGTTCTCGATACCAAGTCAGGGATTGGCGAAAATCGCAGACGGGAACCGAGAGTCATGGGACATGCTTCTCGGCAATGTCGTGCGGTTTGTGCCACGAGGCGGCCCGGCAGTCGATGCTTGCGACGCCGCCTCCATACGATCTCCATCAAGTCTCGACAGTTCCCCAACCAAGGCGCGCGATAGGCGGCGCCTCGTGATCCATCCTCGGATCGCCAGCGAGCCGAAAGCCATGATCAAGATCTCACGTCTGTGCCTGCTTCTCCTCGCCCTTGCCTTGCTGTTCGCCTGGACAGCCGGCGGGACATCCATGGCTGAAGGAACCGATGCGGCGGAAACCAAGGCTGCGCTCGTCTCGGTGTCGCAGGCGACATCCGAGACGGTGACGCTCTTCGACGAGTTGCCGGGGCGGGTTTCCGCTTTTCGCACGGCCGATATCCGGCCGCAGGTCGGCGGCATCGTCGAGCGCCGCTTGTTCGAGCAGGGATCCGAAGTCGTTCAAGGCCAGGCGCTCTATCAGATCGCCGCTGCGCCGTTCCAGGCCGATGTCGACATGGCGGCTGCCGCGCTGCTGCGCGCCGAAGCCATGCTGGAACGGGCCCGCAAGGCGCATGAGCGGGCCGAGAGACTGGTCAAGGTCAAGGCGATCAGTGCCGACGCCTTTGACGAGGCCGTCTCCAGTCTGGCACAGGCACAGGCCGGCGTAGCCGAAGCCAAGGCGACGCTACAGCGGCGCAAGCTCGATCTCGCCTTCACCACGGTACGGGCGCCGATCGGCGGGCAGACGGGGCGGAGCCTGGTCAGCGAGGGAGCTCTGGTCAGTGCGAACGATGCCAATGCCCTGACCACGATCCAGCAGATCGACAGGGTCTTTGTCGACATCCTCCAGCCGGCGGCCAGCATCGAGGCGGTCAGGCAGGCGGCGCGCGATGGACTGCTCGACGATGCCTCGAAATTGCCCGTCGACCTTTTCGCCACCGACGGCCGGCGCTACCCGGTTTCCGGACGAGCACTGTTCTCCGACATCAGCGTCGATCCGGGTACCGGCAATCTCATGGTGCGCGTCGAGGTCGACAATCCCGGCCGCGCGCTGCTGCCGGGCATGTATGTGCGGGCCCGCTTGCCGCGCGGCATCCGCAAGGACGTCCTGCTGGTGCCGGAGCAGGCCGTGGCCCGAGACGCCGCCGGGCAGCCCCAGCTCGTGGTGCTCACCGAGGGCAAGCCGGAGCGCCGCGCCATCCGGCTCGGCGACGCCGTCGGAGGCCGCGTCATCGTCGCCTCCGGGCTGAGGGCGGGCGAGATCTATGTCGTGCAGGGCCAGGAGCGCGCCCAGGACGGCGAAGCGGTGAGAACGGTGCCTTTCGAGGACGAGGCGCTGGCCGCCAAACCATCGCAACCCCTGCTACGCTGAGAACCGGCGAGACCCGACATGGCCCAGTTTTTCATCAATCGCCCGGTGTTTGCCTGGGTGATCGCCATCTTCATCACCCTGTTGGGCTTGATTGCCCTCCCGCAGCTGCCGATTTCGCGTTTTCCGCCGATCGCGCCGCCCAGCGTCAGCATTGCCGCCAGCTATGTCGGGGCTTCGCCGCAGACGATCGAAGACGGTGTCGTCAGCCTGATCGAGCGTGAATTGTCGGGGGTGAAGGACATCCTTTATTTCGAATCCTCGACCGACACCTCGGGATCGGCGGATATCACGGTCACCTTCAAGCCCGGCACCGACCCGCAGATGGCGCAGGTCGACATCCAGAACCGGCTCAAGGCGATCGAAGCGCGCCTGCCCCAGGCCGTGCGCCAGACGGGATTGTCGGTGGAGGCCGCTTCCTCAGGCTTCCTGATGATCGTCGGCCTGAATGCCAAGGATGGGCGCTATGACGAACTGACGCTCGGCGACTACATGACACGCAACATCGCCGAAGAGCTCAAGCGCGTGCCCGGCGTTGGCCGGGTGCAGTCCTTCAGCTCGGAGAAGGCGATGCGGATCTGGGTCGATCCGGCTCTGCTGATCTCCTATTCACTGTCGCTCTCGGACGTCACCAGCGCCATCCAGGCCCAGAATGCGCAGATCGCGCCGGGGCGGGTGGGCGCGGAGCCGACGGTACCGGGCCAGATGGTCTCCATTCCCCTGACGGTGCAGGGACAGTTGCAGACCCCGCAGGAATTCGCCGCCATCGTGTTGCGGGCCCGCGCCGACGGCTCCAAGCTGGTGCTGGGCGATGTCGCGCGCGTGGAGATCGGCGCGCAAAGCCTGAGCTATTCCATTCGCGAAAATGGCAAGCCGTCGACGGCGGTCGCCATCCAGCTTTCGCCCGGCGCCAATGCCGTCGCGACCGCCGACGGCGTGCGCGCGCGCCTCGCCGAACTCGCCACCACCATGCCGAAGGGCATGAGCTATTCCATCCCCTACGACACCGCTCCCTTTGTGAAGGTGTCGATCGAGAAGGTGGTGGCTACGCTGCTGGAAGCGATGGTCCTGGTCTTCGCGGTGATGTTCCTCTTCCTGCAGAAGGTCCGCTATACGCTGATCCCCGCCATCGTGGCGCCCATCGCGCTGCTCGGCACCTTCGCCGTGATGTGGGGCGCGGGATATTCGATCAACGTGCTCACCATGTTCGGCATGGTGCTGGCCATCGGCATCATCGTCGACGACGCCATCGTCGTAGTCGAGAATGTCGAGCGCATCATGGCGAGCGAAGGACTGCCCCCGAAGCAGGCGACCGAAAAGGCGATGAAGGAGATCACCGGCGCCATCGTCGGCATCACGCTGGTGCTGGCGGCGGTGTTCATCCCGATGGGCCTGGCCGGCGGATCGGTCGGTGCAATCTACCGCCAGTTCACCATGTCGATGGCGGTGTCCATCCTGTTCTCGGCCTTGCTGGCGTTGACGCTGACACCGGCCCTGTGCGCCACGCTGCTCAAGCCGGTCGCCTCCGGGCATCATGCCCAAAGTGGCATCTTGGGAGGGTTCTTCGGCTGGTTCAATCGCAGCTTCGACAGCCTGACGGCGGGCTATGCGGGCTGGGTCGGCGGGCTGATCCGGCGGACGGGCCGGGTGATGGTTGTTTATCTCGTCCTGATCGGCGGGCTGGTCTATGCCTATGGGCAATTGCCGTCCTCCTTCCTGCCCCAGGAAGACCAGGGCAATTTCATCACTTCCTTCTCGCTGCCCTCCGATGCCACCGCCGAGCGCACGCTTGCCATCGTCAAGCAGTTCGACCGGCATGTCGTCGCGCGCCCCGATGTCTCCAGCTCCATTGCCGTCATGGGCTACGGCTTTGCCGGTGCCGGGCCGAATACGGCGATCGCTTTCACCACGCTGAAGGATTGGAGCGAGCGCAGCACCAGCGTCGACGACGCCATTGCCGGCGCCACGCAAGCCATGGCCGATATCCGCGAGGGCACCGTGATGAGCCTCAAGCCGCCGGCCATCGACGAATTGGGCACGACATCCGGTTTCACGCTGCGCCTGCAGGACAGGGCGAACAGGGGCTATGCCGCGTTGATGGCAACACAGAGCCAGCTGATCGAGCTTGCTTCCAGGAGCAGCCTGGTGACCGGCGTCTATGCCGAAGGCCTGCCCAACGGCCCGAGCATGCGGCTGAAGATCGACCGCCAGAAGGCGGAGGCGCTGGGCGTGCCCTTCACCGCGATCAACGATGCGCTGTCTGTCGCCATCGGCTCGTCCTACGTCAACGACTTCCCCAATCTCGGCCGGCTGCAGCAGGTGATCGTGCAGGCCGATGCGCCGGCGCGCATGCGCATCGACGATGTGCTCAAGCTGCGCCTGCGCAACAATGCCGGCGGCATGGTTGCCCTGTCGGAGGTAGTCACGCCGGTCTGGCAGACGAGCCCGCTGCAATTGGTGCGCTATAACAGCTTCCAGGCCGCGCGCATCGCCGGCTCGGCGGCTCCCGGTGTTTCTTCCGGCGATGCCATGGCCGAGATGGAACGGCTTGCGGCGAAATTGCCCGCCGGCTTCGCCATCGCCTGGACCGGCGAGTCCCTCCAGGAACAGCTCTCGGGCGCGCAAGCGCCGGCCCTGCTCGGGGTGTCGATGCTGGTGGTGTTCCTGGTCCTGGCCGCGCTCTACGAAAGCTGGTCCGTGCCGTTCTCGGTCATGCTGGTGGTGCCGCTCGGCATTCTCGGTGCCGTCGCCGCGGTGCTGCTGCGCGGCCTGGAGAACGACGTGTTCTTCAAGGTCGGCCTCGTCACCATCATCGGCCTCGCGGCCAAGAATGCCATCCTGATCGTCGAATTCGCCCAGTCGCTGCGCGCGGCAGGCCGGCCCCTGCATGAGGCCGTGACCGAGGCCGCGCGCCTCAGGCTGCGGCCGATCCTGATGACCTCACTCGCCTTCGCGCTCGGCGTGGTGCCGCTGATGCTGGCGCGTGGCGCCAGCGCCGAGACACAGCACGCCATCGGCACCGGTGTGTTCGGCGGCATGGTCTCGGCCACGCTGCTGGCGGTGTTCTTCGTGCCGGTGTTCTATGGGGTGGTGATGAAGCTCTTTGGCCGACGCAAGCCGGAGGCGATTCCGGCCGATGCCAGCGCCCAGCGGGCGGAATGAGCAGGGCGGCGGCCTGAGGGCTGAATGCCTCAGGCCGCCGCGACATCGAGCAGGGAGGCGATCGCCGATGAGGTGAAGCCGCCGATGCCTTCGCGAATGTCGGCGCCGATGGCTGCAGCCAGCCCCTCCTCGTTGCGCTGACGCAAGGCCTGGATGATTTCCTGGTGCCGGTCGACCACATAGAGTTCGGCGACATGCTCCATGGCGACGCCCTGGACCGGGCCGAGCTGCAGCCAGACGCTCTCGATCATCGGCAGGATGATGCGGTCCGGGCTGATCGCGTAGATGGTGCGGTGAAATTGCTGGTTGGCGAGCAGGGCGCCGACCTTGTCCTGCCTGTGGATGGCCTGGTCGATGGCGAGATCCATCTCGACCAGCTGGCCGATCTGCCGCTCGGTGATATGCGCAACGGCGCGCCGTGCTGCATGCTGTTCCAGCACGACGCGCAGGGAGATCAGCTCCTCGAAGAGGTCCGGCGTGACGGCGGGCACCTGGATCCGGCGGTTCTCGAGCAGTTTCAGGGCGCCGATCGAGGTGAGTTGCCTGAGCGCCTCCCGCACGGGCGTGGAGCTGCTTTCGAGCGCGGCGGCGAGACCGCGTATGGTCAGCGAGGTTCCAGGCCGGAAAGCCCCCACCATGATGGCCTGCCTGAGGCGCAGGAAGACATAATCATGCGTCGTCATGCCATCGGCCCGGGCCAATGGCGGCAGTGCCAGCTTCTTCAATAACCTCGCCTCCTCATCAAACCAGCATCTGCTTATCGCGAAGTCGGGCTTGCTTCCAGTCGGATATGATGTCACATACCTAATAATGTGATCACAAAATGGAGTGCGCATGATGACGTCCGAAAGCATCGATCGGGACACCTTGGCAGACCTGCTCAAGGAGGACAGTCCGATCGAGAGCATTCAGGCCGTGGTCTGCGATCTCAACGGCATCATGCGTGGCAAGCGCGTGCCGGTCAGGCAGGCCGAGAAGGTGCTGGGCGGGGGTATCCGCATGCCCCTGTCAATCGTCGGCGTCGACGTCTGGGGCGAGGATATCATCGGCAGCGAGCAGGTATTCGCCAGCGGCGACATGGATGGCATCTGCGGGGCGACCGGACGCGGCATCCTGCCGGTGAACTGGACGTCGCGGCCGAGCGCCATGGTGCCGCTCTGGCTCTTCCTGGAGAATGGCGAGCCTTTTCTCGCCGATCCGCGCCAGGCCCTCGCTGCCGTGGTGCGCGAATACCAGAAGCTCGGCCTGCGTCCCGTGGTGGCGACGGAGATGGAATTCTATCTGATCGATCCGGAGCCGGACAGCGCCGTGCCGCCGATCTCGCCCTACACCGGCAAGCGGCTCGATTCGGACGCCATTCTCTCCATCGACGAGCTCAACGATTTCGGCGAGTTCATTTCCGACGTCTATGCCGAATGTGCGCGCCAGAACGTGGCGGCGGACGCCGCTGTTGCCGAGAACGGCATCGGCCAGTTCGAGATCAACCTCTTGCACAGTGACGATCCCTTGAAGGCGGCCGACGACGCCGTGTTCTTCAAGCGCATCGTCAAGGGCGTTGCCCGCAAGCATGGTCTGGCTGCGACCTTCATGGCCAAGCCCTATGGCATGCGCTCGGGCAACGGCATGCATGTGCATTTCAGCCTCCTCGACGCCGAGGGGCGCAACGTCTTCGACGACGGCAGCAAGGAAGGCTCGCCGATCCTGCGGCATGCAGTCGCCGGCTTGCTGCGCGGCATGGCCGAGACCACGCTATTGTTCGCGCCGCATTTCAATTCCTATCGCCGCCTGCGGCCCGATACCCACGCCCCGACCACGATCGCCTGGGGCTATGAGAACCGCACCGCCGCGGTCCGCATCCCCGGCGGCAGCCCGGCGGCGCGGCGCATCGAACACCGGGTCGCCGGGGCTGATGCCAATCCCTATCTGGTGGTCGCCGCCATACTTGGCGCTGCCCTGATCGGCATCCGCAAGCAATGGACCCCGCCCGAGCCCATTGTCGGGCGCGCCCATCTGCCGAGTGCCTCGGCCAAGATCCCCTCGGAATGGGGACAGGCGGTCGATGCCTTCGAGGCAGGCGAGATCGCCGCCGAGATTTTCGACCCCGTGCTGCGCTCCATGCTGATTGCCTGCAAGCGCCAGGAGATCGCCGGTTTCACCGAACAGGTCACCGACTACGAATTCGCCGCCTATCTCGAAATCGTCTGACCGCCATCCATTCCACCGAGATCCCGGCTGCGGCCCCAGGCCAAACCCCTGGTTTGGCCTGACTGCGCGACGACCGGTCTGTTGAGGTATGCCTGCCATGTCCACCGTCGAGTTCACCGCTGCGCAGCCCCCGTCGTCCAACGCTGGCCATGCGCCATCCTACTATGCTGCGACGGCCAAGGGCGCCTTCGAGCGCCCCAGGCTGAATGAGCATCTGAGCGCCGATATCTGCGTCATCGGCGCCGGCTTCACCGGCATTTCCGCGGCGCTGGAACTGGCCGAGCGAGGCTATAGCGTGGTGGTGCTGGAAGCCGTCCGCATCGGCTTCGGCGCGTCCGGGCGCAATGGCGGCCAGATCGTCAACGGCTATAGCCGCGACCTCGACGTGATCGAAAAGCGATATGGCCACCAGGCGGCCAAGGCGCTCGGCGCCATGGCCGGGGAGGGCGCCGATATCATCCGTGGCCGCATCGCTTCCTACGACATCGATTGCGACCTGGTGCCGGGCGGCTTCTTCGCCGCCTTCACCGACAAGCAGTTGCGCGAACTCGAGGATCAGCAGCGCATCTGGGAGAGCCATGGCCATGGCGGCCTTGAGCGGATCGACCGAGCTGGCCTGCCGGCCATCGTAAAATCGGATCGCTATGTCGGCGGCCTGGTCGACCACAAGGGCGGTCACATCCACCCGCTCAGCCTGGTGCTGGGCGAGGCGGCGGCGGTCGAGCGGCATGGCGGACGCATTTTCGAGCACTCGCCGGTCGTCTCGGTCGAGCAGGGAGCCAGGCCGGTGGTGCGCACCAGGCACGGAGCGGTGACCTGCACCTATCTCCTCGTCTGCGGCAATGCCTATATCGGCAATCTCCTGCCCGAGATCGGCGGCAAGATGATGCCGGTCTCCAGCCAGGTCGTCGCCACCGAGCCGCTGGACGAAGCGGTGATCCGTGATTTGCTGCCGGCCAATTATTGCGTTGAGGACATGAACTACATCCTCGACTATTACCGCCGCACCGCCGACAACCGCCTGCTTTTCGGCGGCGGCATCGTCTATGGCGGCGGCGATCCGGCCAGCATCGAAGCCAAGATCCGGCCGAGCCTTGCCAGGACCTTCCCGCAACTTGCCAATATCCGCTTCGACTATGCCTGGAGCGGCAATTTCGCGCTGACCCTGACGCGCATCCCGCATGTCGGGCGCCTGTCGCCGTCGATCTATTTCTCGCATGGCGACAGTGGCCATGGCGTGACCACCACCCATCTGCTCGGCAAGATCCTGGGCGAGGCGGTGGCCGGCCAGGCCGAGCGTTTCGATGTCTGGAGCAGCCTGCCCTACTACCCCTTCCCGGGTGGCAAGACCTTCCGGGTGCCGCTGACCGTGCTCGGCGCCTGGTGGTACGGCTTGAGGGACAAATTCGGCCTGTGACCGGGGGGCGATTTTCTACCCTCCCCTGGAAGGGGAGGGTAGGCCCACGCCTGCGACAAGATGGCCGTCCCCGTGGATTGGCGGCGCAGAGCAGTGTAAGTCTGACGAAATCACGAGAGGCCGGCGACAGCCTCCGCAATGAGGGAGTGAGAGATGCTCGACAAGCGCAAATTCTACATCGACGGCAAATGGGTCGATCCCGTCGTTCCCAACGATCTGCAGGTGCTGGATCCGGCCACCGAGCAGCCGGTCGCCGTGATCTCCATGGGCACGCCCGCCGATGTCGACAAGGCTGTCGCCGCCGCCAAGAAAGCCTTCGCCACCTATTCGCGCACCAGCGTCGAGGAACGCCTGGCGCTCCTGGAAAAGCTGCTCGAAGTCTACAAGCGCCGCTATGAGGAGATGGCGCAGACCATCACGCTCGAACTCGGCGCGCCGATTTCGATGAGCCGGGCCCAGCAGGCCGATGTGGGCGTGGGCCATTTGCAGGGCTTCATCGACGCGCTGCGTCATCTCAAGGCCCGTGACACCCTGCCCAATGGCGACGTAGTGCTGCGGGAGCCGATCGGCGTCTGCGGCCTGATCACCCCCTGGAACTGGCCGATCAACCAGATCGCGCTCAAGGTGGTGCCCGCGCTCGCCACCGGCAGCACCTGCGTGCTCAAGCCGAGCGAGTTCACCCCCCTCAATGCGCTGCTCTATGCCGAAATGGTCGAGGAAGCCGGCTTCCCCGCCGGCGTGTTCAACCTGGTGAACGGCGACGGCCCCTCGGTCGGCGCTGCCCTCTCCAAGCACAAGGATATCGACATGATGTCCTTCACCGGCTCGACCCGCGCCGGCATCGCCGTCAGCAAGGATGCGGCCGAGACCGTCAAGCGCGTCACGCTCGAGCTCGGCGGCAAGTCGCCCAACATCATCTTCGAGGATGCCGACCTCGAGGATCGCGTTGCCGGCAGTGTGCTGGAATGCTTCAACAACTCCGGCCAGTCCTGCGATGCCCCGACGCGCATGCTGGTGCAGCGCTCGGTCTACGATAAGGTCGTCGAGATCGCCGAGCGAACCGGCAGGACGCAGGCCGTCGGCGATCCCAAGCAGGAAGGCGAGCATATCGGCCCGCTGGTCAGCGATATCCAGTTCGGCCGCGTACAGGCTCTGATCGAAGCCGGCGTCGCCGAAGGCGCGCGGGTACTGATCGGCGGTCCCGGCAAGCCGGAAGGCTATGAAAAGGGCTATTTCGTCAAGCCGACCATCTTCGCCAATGTCGATCCGAACATGCGCATCGCCCGCGAGGAGATCTTCGGCCCGGTACTGTCGATCATCCCCTTCGACACCGAGGAGCAGGCGATCGAGCTGGCCAACGATACCAATTACGGCCTTGCCGCCTATCTGCAGACGGGTGACGACAAGCGGGCCGAGCGGGTGGCGGCCAGGCTGCGCGCCGGCATGGTGCACATCAATGGCGGGCCGCATCGCTATGGCAGCCCGTTCGGCGGCTACAAGCAGTCCGGCAATGGCCGCGAAGGCGGCATCTTCGGCCTGGAGGACTTCCTCGAGGTGAAGACCGTGCATCGTCCCTGACGGGCTAGGCAGCCATCACAAACCGGCGCCGGGATCCTCCCGGCGCCGCTGTCATTCATGGTCGGGATATCGGCCGATCCGGCCGGGCGGAGGCTAAATCGAGAGCCGCCAGGGACGCTTCTGCGATGCCGGCCAGATCCTGGCGCGAAGCCCCGTCCTGTGCCTGCAGCGACAGGGCCTGCAGGATGGCCGCGAAGAAGCGTGACAACCGGCCGATATCGGCTGCGGACGAGAGGTCGCCCTCGGCGCGGCCACGCTCCAGTCTTTGATGGATGAGGTCCTCGGTAGTTTTTCTGAGGCCGCGCATATGCATACGCACAGCCGCATTCTGCTCCTGGCAGTTGATCAGGCCAAGACTGACCATGCAGCCGCCCTGGGAGGGGCTGGCCAGCGCTATATCGATGCTGGCGAGCAGCATGGCGGCGATGGCCTCCCGGGTCGAGGCGGTGTCGGCGAGGATGCGCATGCTGCCGCTGCCAGCGGTGGCGAGGTAGAGATCGACGGCCTCGCGGAAGATCGCTTCCTTGCTGTCGAAGGCGGCGTAGAAGCTGGGCGGGTTGATGCCCATGGCTGCGGTCAGATCGGCAAGCTGCGTCGCCTCGTAACCCTTGGCCCAGAAGACCTGCATGGCGCGTTCGAGCGCAGCACTGCGGTCGAAGGCACGAGGGCGTCCGCGGGCTGCCATGGAAATCCTTTCTGTAGTTTCAATTATAGAATTCTTGACATGCTGGCATGAGGCTTTTTATGTAATCCGAATTACAGAATGGAGCAAGCCATGGACAATGCTATGCGCGCCCAGCGCATCGAGACGATCCGCAGCTATTTCCGGCTGGTGGACGCCAGGGACCCGGCCTTGCTGGATCTGTTTACGGATGATGTGCGATTCTACTTTCCCAAATTCGGGATGGCTGTGGGCAAGGCCGCCGTGGTCGGCTTCGGCGAGCGGATCGGGCGTGAGTTGCGCAGCCTGATCCACGACATCGATGGTCTCATCTTCACGGTCGACGGGGACCGTATCGTGGTGGAGGGGCAGGAGGCCGGCGTCACTATGGCCGGCGAAAGCTGGCCTGACGGCGAGATCTCGCAAGGCCGTTTCTGCAACGTGTTCGAATTCGACGGCTCCCTGATCAGCCGCACCTATATCTATGTCGATCCGGATTTCACCAGTGCCGATCAGCCGCGGCTGCAACGCTATCGGGACGGCGGCGAGATTGCATCGCCGCGCGAGGTGGCGCTGCGTTATCTGGAGGCGGTCGGACTTTATCGTGCCGAGCCGGGTGATCCGCAGCGCCTGGTTGCGATCACCGAACTCTTCTCCGAGGATGCCGATTGGGACATTGCGGGTGACCGGGCGCGCGTGCCGTGGATCGGGCCTCGTCGGGGCAAGGCGGAGATCGCCACCTTCTTCCGCGAGCTGATCTCCAGCATCGAACCCAGGTATTTCGAGGTGCGCTCCGTCCTGGCGGATGGCGAACGGGCCGTCATCCTCGGAGAGCTTGCCTCGCTGGTACGCGCCACCGGCAGGCTGATCGAGACCGGGTTCGCCTTCGACCTCACGGTGAGGCAGGGCAGGATCGTGCGCTACCGTATGCTGGAGGATAGCTACGCCGTGGCGCAGGCTGCCTGATAAAGAGTGTCCCGCCGCCTCATGAGAAGCAGCGGGACACTAAAACCCTATCGGTGTCCTACTTCATCGTCGGCATCACGAAATCGGCGCCGGCGCGGATACCGGTGGGCCAGCGGCTCGTGATGGTCTTGAGCTTGGTGTAGAAGCGCACGCCCTCGGCGCCGTGCATGTGATGGTCACCGAACAGCGAAGACTTCCAGCCGCCGAAGGAGTGGAACGCCATCGGCACCGGGATCGGCACGTTGATGCCGACCATGCCGACCTGGATCTGGTGGGCGAATTCGCGGGCGGCATCACCGTCGCGGGTGAAGATCGCGGTGCCGTTGCCGAATTCATGCTCGTTGATCATGCGGGCAGCGGTGGCATAGTCGGGTGCGCGGGCCACTGCGAGCACCGGGCCGAAGATCTCTTCCTTGTAGATCGTCATGTCGGTGGTGACGCCATCGAACAGGGTACCGCCGAGATAATAGCCGTTCTCGTAGCCCTGCATGGCGAAGCCACGCCCGTCCACCACCAGCTTGGCGCCTTCGGCGACGCCGGTGTCGATATAGCCGCGCACCTTGTCGAGATGCTGCTTGGTGACGAGCGGACCCATTTCGGCTTCCGGATCGGTGCCGGGACCGATCTTGAGGGCGCGCACGCGGGGTTCGAGCTTGGCGAGCAGCGCCTCGGCGGTGGCTTCGCCGATCGGCACCGCAACCGAGATCGCCATGCAGCGCTCGCCGGCCGAGCCATAGGCCGCACCCATCAGGGCGTCGACGGCCTGGTCCATATCGGCGTCGGGCATGACGATCATGTGGTTCTTGGCACCGCCCAGCGCCTGGCAGCGCTTGCCGTTGTGCGAGGCGGTTTCGTAGATGTAGCGGGCGATCGGTGTAGAGCCGACGAAGCTGACGGCCGAGATGTCGGGATCGGTGAGGATGGCGTCGACGGCTTCCTTGTCGCCCTGGACCACATTGAAGACGCCATCCGGCAGGCCGGCCTCCTTGAGCCATTGCGCCAGGAGGAGCGAAGCGGACGGGTCGCGCTCGGAAGGTTTGAGGATGAAGCAGTTGCCGCAGGCCAGCGCCACCGGGAACATCCACATCGGCACCATGGCGGGGAAGTTGAACGGCGTGATGCCGGCAACGACGCCGAGCGGCTGGCGCAGGGAATGGCTGTCGACGCGCGTGCCGACATTTTCCGTCACCTCGCCCTTGAGGAGCTGGGGCGCGGAGGTGGCAAACTCCACCACTTCCATGCCGCGCTGGATCTCGCCCTTGGCATCGGAGAGCACCTTGCCATGCTCGGCCGTGATCGCGGCGGCGAGCTCGTCGGTGCGTTCTTCCAGGATGTGCAGGAACTTGTTGAGGATGCGGGCGCGGCGCAGCGGCGTGGTAGCGGCCCAGCCGGGGGCGGCGGCCTTGGCGGCGGCGGAGGCCTCGCGCACTTCGGCAACCGAAGCGAGGGCGACTTCGGCTGCAGCCTCGCCGGTGGCGGGATTGTAGACCGCGGCCTTGCGGCCGCTGCGGCCGGCGACCAGCTTGCCGCCGATGAAATGGGAGATCTCGCGCGTCATCCTCTACCTCCTGTCGCTCCGTCCGTCGATCGGGCGGCTTTCGGCGCGATCTATGCAGTTGATCCGTTCGCACAGCAATGAGAAGGATTGCACTTCCGATGTGCAAAAATTAAGGTCATTGGCGAATGATCTTCCCGGGTGCACGGACATCCTGCCCGTTCTTGGAAACGTCGAGCTCGCAGGATCGGAAGAACGGGCAGGATGCCCGTGCATCCGGAACAGGAGCCCGTCATGAACTGGGATCACATCCGCATCTTCCTGGCGGTAGCGCGCAGCGGCCAATTGCTCGGCGCAGCGCGGCAACTCGGGCTCAACCATGCCACTGTCGGCCGCCAACTTACGGCGCTCGAGGAGACGTTCGGGGCGCGGCTGGTCGAGCGCCAGACCCAGGGCTGTACGCTGACACCAGCCGGCGAGGCCCTACTGGTCGCAGCGGAGAAGGCCGAATCCGAATTCCTGCGTGTCGGTGCCCTGGTTTCCGGCACCACGGCGGAGATCAGCGGCACAGTGCGTGTCGGCGCGCCGGACGGGCTCGGCAACTACTTCCTGTCGCATGAACTGGGCGCCTTGGCCGCCCGCCACCCGGAACTGGTGGTGCAACTGGTGCCGCTGCCGCGAACCTTTTCGCTGTCACGGCGGGAGGCCGATATCGTGGTGACGCTGGACCGCCCGGTACAGGGGCGGCTGATGGTCAAGAAGCTGACCGACTATACGCTCAGCGTCTATGCTTCCAGGCGCTATCTCGAAGAGACCGCCCCCATCACCTGCGAAGAGGATCTGGCCGGCCACCTCTTCGTCACCCATGTCGACGACCTCGTCTACAGCCGGGCGCTGGACTATGCCGAGACGCTGGGCAGACTGATGCGCCGGCGTTTCGAATGCGGCAGCGTGGTCGCCCAGATGGAGGCCGTCAGGGCCGGCCACGGCATCGGCATCCTGCACGATTATGCCGCCCGGCAATATCCCGAGTTGAAGCGCCTGCTGCCGGGCACGCGCTTCACCCGCAGCTATTGGCTGGTCTCCCACCCCGACACGCACAACACCCGCCGCGTCGCCGCCGTCGCCGACCACATCACGGCCCGCGTGCGGGCCGAGCGGGCCAATTTCGCGCGGGATTGAGGAAACCTCCCGGGCCGCCTCACGCCCGTCCCGAGGCCATTGCCGTCTGCGGCGTGTCGTTGATCGGGAAATGCAGCGCCGCCGCCATCAGACTGGCAAGGGCGGTCGCCCACCACACCAGCGTGTAGGAACCGGTGAGGTCGAAAGTCAGGCCACCGAGCCAGGCGCCGAGAAACGAGCCGATCTGGTGGCTGAGAAAGCAGATGCCGAACAAGGTGCCGAGATGGCGCACGCCGAAGACCTTGGCGACGAGACCGCTGGTGAGGGGAACCGTGCCGAGCCAGGTCAGGCCCATCACGGCCGCGAACAGGGCGACTGATATGTCCGACTTCGGTGCCAGGAAGAAGGCGGCGATGGTGACACCCCGGATCAGGTAGAGCCAGCCGAGCACATGTTGCTGCCGATAGCGCCCGCCGAGCCAGCCACAGGCCCAGCTTCCCGCCATGTTGAACAGGCCGATCAAGGCGAGGGCCTTCGCGCCGGTACCGGCGGGCATGTGGCAGAGCGAAAGATAGCCCGGCAGATGGGTGGCGATGAAGGCGAGCTGGAAGCCACAGGTGAAGAAGCCGAGGGTGAGAAGGCAATAGCCGCGATGGCCGAGAGCCTGTTCCAGCGCGGCTTTCAGCGGCAGGCCTGCCTCTTCCTTTTTGACCGCGGCCAGCCTTGGCCGGCCATCCAGAAACAGGCCGAAAGGCGCCGCGGCCAGCATGACGAGCGCCAACACGACGAGGGCGGTGGACAGGCCCGAATGCTCCGAGACGATCTGTGCCAGGGGAACCATGGCGACCTGGCCGAACGAGCCGCCGGCACTGGCGATGCCCATGGCCATGCTGCGCTTTTCGGGCGAGGTCCCGCGGCCGACCGCGGTCAGAACGACACCGAAGGCCGTGCAACTGATGCCGATGCCGACCAGGACGCCGAGACCGAGGATGAGCATGATCCCTGAGGGTGCCATGGCGGCAATGCCGAGGCCCAAGGCGAACATGGCGGCACCGAATGCCACGACCGGTGCCGAGCCGTAGCGGTCGGCCGCAGCGCCGGCAAAAGGCTGCGCCGCGCCCCAGACCAGGTTGTGGATGGCGATGGCAAAGGCGATCAGGGTGACGGGAAGGCCCCGGTCCATCGAGAAAGGCTCGACGAAAAGCCCGAAGGTCTGCCGGATGCCCATGGCCGCGCTCAGGATGACGGCAGCGGACAGGATCAGCAGTGTCTGGCGACTGAATACGGGCCTGGCTTTGATCGGATCGGACAGGGCCATTTCCATCTCCTCGGGAGAGGGCGATCGCGTTCCCGACGCCGCCGCTTCATCCCGTTTCTCGGGGGAGCTCAATAGATGGCGGGGACGATTCACCCGAATGACCGGCCTGTACACTCACTGTACGGTATACTTGATTCATTGGACGATCTGATCCTCGACCTTGATTGACGAGACGCCCCTGCTTGCGCCAAGGGATAAGGGGCTAACGATGCGGAAATGGGGTAGGCTGGAGAAGAGCAGGAAGAGTGCCGGACAATTCGAATTCCCGAACGGTGGTCACCGCCCGACGCATCGAAACCAACGTACCGCCGTCACTACGGCGCTTCCTCGCGCTTGCGGATTTCGAACCGGCAGCCCGCCGGCATCTGCCGCGCCAGATCTATGGCTATTATGCCGGTGCTGCCGAGACGAATGCGGCGCATGCCGGCAACACCCGGGCGCTGGCCGCCCTCGGGCTGGTGCCACGCGTGCTCGTCGATACCAGGGCGCGTTCGACGCATCATACCCTGTTCGGCCAGGCCTATGCCCTGCCGGTCGGCATAGCGCCCATGGGACTGTCGGGCCTTGCGACTTTCGAGGGCGACTTGGCCCTCGCCAAGGCGGCGGCTGCCGAGAACGCCCTGATGGTGGCCAGCGCCACCTCGCTGATCCAGTTGGAGCGGTTGGCCGAGGAGGGTGGGGCGCGCTGGTTCCAGACCTATCTGCCGGGCGAGCCCGAACGCATCAGCCGCATGGTGGCGCGCGTGGCGGCCGCGGGCTTTGAGACGCTCGTGCTCACAGCCGACGTGCCGGTCGCCGCCAATCGCGAGAACAACGCCCGCACGGGCTTCTCGACGCCCCTGAAGCCGAGCCTGAGATTGTTCTGGGATGGCATTACCCATCCGTCCTGGTCGCTGGGAACCTTCGCCCGCACCCTGGCCGGCGGCATGCCGCGCTTCGAGAACATGGACGCCTTTCGCGGCCCGACCCTGCTGTCCCGCAACGCGGTGCGCGACATCGGCGCACGCGACGGCCTCGACTGGAGCCATCTCGATCTCATCCGGCAATTGTGGCGTGGCAAGCTGGTGGTGAAGGGCATCCTCGCACCCGAAGACGTTGCCATCGCGCGTGACAGAGGGGTTGATGGCGTCTGGATCTCCAATCATGGCGGGCGCCAGCTTGATACGGCCATCGCCCCCATGACGGTCCTGGCCGAGGCCGTTTCGGCGGCTGGCGAGATGGCCGTGTTGATCGATGGCGGCTTCCGCCGTGGCACGGATGTCCTGAAGGCCTTGGCACTCGGGGCCGACTTCGTCTTCGTCGGGCGTCCTTTCCTGTTCGCCGCCGCCGTGGGGGGCGAGGGCGGCATTCGTCACGCCCTCGGCCTCCTCCAGGCGGAAATTGCGCGCAACATGGCCATGCTGGGCGTGAGCGACCTCGACGAATTGCAGCCTGTGCATGTACGTGCGGTAGGCTGATCGCAGGGGTTTCTTTCCCAAGCCAAATAAATTGCCCGCCTTGCCTCACAAGAGGCTTGACCTTCCCATGATGTCAAGCCTTACGCCCTGTCCAGGAAGGCTGGGAAACCAGCGGGAATCGACTGAGAGGCATGGGACGGGCTGATGAACGACCATCACCATCATCACGATCACCACCACGATCATGCCGGGGCGCATGCCGGCGTGAAGGACCCGGTCTGCGGCATGGAGGTCGATCCGGCGACCGCCAAGCATTCGCTTCGGCACGAGGGGCACCCCTACTATTTCTGCTCGGCCGGCTGCAAGTCGAAATTCGAGGCGGAGCCGGGGCGTTATCTCGGCGAGCGCAAACCCAAGCCGACCGCGCCTGAAGGCACGATCTACACCTGCCCGATGCACCCCGAGATTCGGCAGGAAGGGCCGGGATCCTGCCCGATCTGCGGCATGGCGCTCGAGCCTCTCCAAGTCACGGCCGAAGCCGGCCCCAATCCCGAACTCACGGATATGACGCGGCGCTTCTGGGTGAGCCTGGTGCTGGCCTTGCCCGTCTTCGTCCTGGAGATGGGCTCTCATCTCGTCTCCGCGCTGCATCATCTGGTGCCGCCGGCCCGATCGGCCTGGATCCAGCTCGTCTTGGCCAGTATCGTGGTGCTGTGGGGCGGCTGGCCCTTCTTCGTGCGCGGCTGGCAGTCCGTCCTGCGCCGCAACCTCAACATGTTCACCCTGATCGCCATGGGCACCGGCATTGCCTGGGTCTACAGCCTGGTGGCGGTGCTGGCGCCTGGCCTATTCCCCGAAGCCTTCCGTGGCGACGATGGCAGCGTGGCCGTCTATTTCGAGGCGGCCGCGGTGATCACCGTGCTCGTGCTGGTCGGCCAGGTGCTCGAACTCAGGGCCCGCGAACATACCTCGGGGGCGATCCGGGCTTTGCTCAACCTCGCGCCGAAGACGGCGACGCTCATCCGGCCGGATGGCTCGGAAGAGGAGATCACGCTCGACAAGGTGGCGGTGGGCGACAATCTGCGTATCCGTCCCGGCGAGAAGGTGCCGGTGGACGGCAGTGTGCTGGAGGGTCGCTCCTCGCTCGACGAGGCCTTGGTGACCGGCGAATCCATGCCGATGAGCAAGGCCGTCGGCGACAGCGTCATCGGCGGTACGCTCAACCAGACCGGTGCTTTGGTCATCCGCGCCGACAAGGTCGAGGGCGACACCATGCTGGCCCAGATCGTGCAGATGGTGTCGCAGGCGCAGCGTTCGCGTGCTCCGATCCAGCGCCTAGCCGACCAGGTGGCCGGCTGGTTCGTACCCCTGGTCATCCTGGTCGCGGCGGCGGCCTTTGCCGCCTGGGCCGTGTTCGGCCCCGAGCCTCGCTTCGCCTATGGCCTGGTCGCGGCGGTCACGGTGCTGATCATCGCCTGTCCCTGTGCCCTGGGATTGGCGACGCCGATGTCGATCATGGTCGGCGTCGGCAAGGGAGCCGGTCTCGGTGTGCTAATCCGGAACGCCGAAGCGCTGGAGCGGTTGGAAAAGGTCGACACCCTGGTGGTCGACAAGACGGGTACGCTCACCGAAGGGCACCCAACCCTTACCGCCATCTGGCCCGCCGAAGGCTTTGGCGAGGACGAGCTGCTGCGGCTGGCGGCCAGCGTGGAGCGCGCCTCCGAACATCCCCTCGCCCGGGCCGTGGTCGCGGCGGCGGAGGCGAAGGGTCTCGCCTTGTCCGCGGTTGTGGATTTCGATTCACCCACGGGCAAGGGTGCGCGGGGTACCGTCGAAGGCCGGCCGGTGCTCCTCGGCAATGCGGCCTTCATGGCGCAGGAGGGCGTTGCGGTCGCCCTGGCGGCGGAAGCCGACCGGCTGCGCCACGACGGTGCGACGGTAATCTTCGCCGCTGTCGACGGGCGTCTCGCCGGCCTGCTCGCCATTGCCGATCCGGTCAAGGAAACCACGCCGGCTGCCCTGGCCGCCCTGCGTGAGGAGGGCATCCATGTCGTGATGATCACCGGGGACAACCGTGTTACCGCCGAAGCCATCGCCCGCCGGCTCGGCATCGATGCCGTCGAGGCCGAGGTCCTGCCCGAACGCAAGAGCGCGCTGGTCGAGGCCTTCAAGCGCGAGGGCAAGATGGTGGCCATGGCCGGTGACGGCGTCAACGATGCGCCGGCCCTGGCAGCGGCCGATGTCGGCATCGCCATGGGCGCGGGCACGGATGTCGCGATCGAGAGTGCCGGCGTCACCCTGGTCAAGGGCGATCTCATGGGCATCGTGCGGGCAAGGCGGCTGTCGCAGGCCACCATGGCCAATATCCGTCAGAATCTCTTCCTCGCCTTCGTCTACAACGCAGCCGGCGTACCGGTTGCCGCCGGGGTGCTCTACCCCTTCTTCGGCATCCTGCTGTCGCCCATCATCGCCGCGGCCGCCATGGCGCTCTCCTCCGTCAGCGTCATCACCAATGCGCTCCGCCTGCGCGCACGCCAGCTCTGAATAAGGATTGGAACTATGAACAGACGTGAATTTCTGCTCTCGGGCGTTGCGGCCCTGGTGATTTCAGGCCCGGCCGCGGCGCGGATGCAGGACCATTCCAAGCATGGCATGCCGGGCATGGAGAGCATGTCCGGAGAGGCCGGCAAGATGGCGGCTCCCCGGAGTTCTCTGGCGCTGCCTGAGGGAGCCCCGTTGCGCGACCTGCCCCGCCTCGCCAACCGGGCCAGCGAACCCGGGCATTTCGAGGCCGAACTCACGGCCAAGCCCGCCATCGTGCGTTTTGCCGAAGGGATCGACACACCTATCCTCGCCTATGAGGGCGAGACTCCCGGTCCCCTGATCGAAGTGACCGAGGGCGACAAGGTCGCCATCCGCTTCGCCAATCGCCTGCCGGGCGAGGAGACCACCATCCACTGGCACGGCATGCCGGTGCCGGCGGAACAGGACGGCAATCCCATGGACCCGGTGGCCTCAGGCGCCGATCGGCTCTACGCCTTCGAACTGCCGGAAGGCAGCGCCGGCAGCTATTGGTATCATCCCCACCCCCACGGCCGTACGGCCGAGCAGGTCTATCTTGGTCTCGCCGGGGCCTTCATCGTCAAGCCCCGCCAGGATCCGATCCCGGCCGCCTATGGCGACACGCCGCTGTTCTTCACCGATCTGAGGCTGGCGGCGGACGGTTCGATCCCGGCCAGCACCATGGCGGATTTGATGAATGGGCGGGTCGGCGACCATGTCCTGGTCAACGGCCAGAAGAAGCCCGTCCTGGTGCTGCCGGCCGGCAGCCGGCGCCGTTTCCGCCTGTTCAATGCCACCAATGCGCGCTTCCTGCGCCTCACCTTCGGCACGGCGGCGATAACGCTGATCGGCAGCGATGGCGGCCTGCTGGAAGCGCCGGTGACCGGCCTTCGCGCCATCGACCTGGTTCCCGCCGAGAGGGCGGAGGTCATCGTCGCCTTCGACCAGCCGGGACGGGTGGTGCTGAGGACCGAGGATGTCGATCGCGGCTGGATGGGCCCCGGACGTCCCGATACCGCCGCTGAGCTGATGACCATCGAAGTCACGCGGGAACGGGCCGAGCCGGCCCCGCCTCTGCCGGCCAGGCTGCTAAGCATTGCCGATCTCGGCCTGCCCGTCGCCACGCGCCGCCTCGAGTTCACCGAAACCATGTCGATGGGGGAGGGTGGCATGAAAATGGGCTTTCTCATTAACGGTGCCGCCTTCGACATGGGCCGTGTCGATGTCGTCACCAAAGCGGGGCAGACCGAATTGTGGGAGATCGCCAATCTCGCCGACATGGATCACCCCTTCCATCTTCACGGCACGCAGTTCCAGCCGGTGGAGACCGAGCGGGACGGCCGGGTGAGCAAGGCGCCTTATCGCGCCTGGAAGGATACGATCAATGTCGCGAGGGGCCAAACAGTGCGTCTGCTGGTGCGGCAGGACCAGCCGGGCCTGCGCATGTATCACTGCCATATCCTGGAACATGAGCAACTGGGAATGATGGGGGTCGCCGAGGTGCGGGCCTGATCTTATCGTCCTTCCTTGCTGTAGAAGCCTAAGGCTTCTGTATGAGTGCGAGGGGCTTGTAGACGAAAGGGTTTCAGCTAGGATGAATGACTGGCCGCGAGCAAGGAGTTCGAGGATCTTACTTTGCGGCCGGTGCCGGAAGAAGCGTACACATCAAGAATAGAGCGGTACCGCCATCTGCGGACATTCCTTGAAACGGATCGTCCCGACAGGAGGGATACCGTCGGCTTGGCGGTGTCGGGTCCGGTTTTCCCGTGATCCGCCACCCCTCGTTTGGAAAGCTCATCATGCCGATCCATCGCCGTTCCCTCCTGGCTGGCCTGCTGCTTGCCGGGCTGCGGCCGGAGAGAGTCCTGGCTCGGGCGGCCGTGGAGGCTGGCTCGATTCTGGGCGCCAGCGGCGAAAGCACCGCGCAGGCCCGCGGCCAGACACGTCTGCTTGCCGTCGGCGATCCCGTCTATCTCAACGATCTCCTGGCGACCGGCGAGAGCGCGCGACTGTCGGCGCAACTGGGTGAGGCCACCCGCTTGCTGCTCGGCGCCCGCACGAGAGTGCGTATCGACAAGTTCCTGGTCGACCGTGGCGGCAGGCTGGTGCTCGAGCGGGGTGCCATTCTGTTCGACCGCCCGCATGACCGGCCCTCGGGCGAACTCAGCGTTACCACGCCTTTCGGGCTGATCGCCGCTCGCGGCACCCGGTTCTTCGCCGGGCCGAGCTGGGGCAAGTTCGGCGTCTATGTCGAGAATGGTGTCGTCGACGTCGCCACCAAGGGGGGAACGGTGCGGCTTACCCCTGGTTTCGGCACCGAGCTCACCGGTATGCAGGCCGCACCGGCCAAGCCTGCACCCTGGAGCCGCCTGCGCGTCGGCGAGGCCTGGGGCGCCGTGGTCGGGCCGCGCAATACGTTTGGCGGCGGTGACGTGTCGCCCTCGGGTGGTGGCGACATGCCGTCGCCGGGCGGTGCTGGTAAGCCGTCGGATCACACATCAGGCGGCAGTCACCCCGCGCCGAAATAGCACTCCTGTGTCAATGGCAGCGCGGCGGCAGGGTTTTCGCCTTGTTCAATGCGCTGTCCGCGCCTCGATGGCACGGATCACCGCCGCCATGTCGAGCGAGCCGTGGCCGAGATCCTGTGTTTCGCCATAGAGGGCGTGGCAGACATCGAGGAGGGGCGAGGCGAGCCCGGCGCGGCGGGCGGCCTCCGCGACCAGGCGGGTATTCTTCAAGACATCGGCGATCGAGGCCTGCACTGCAAAATCACCCTCGACCAGTTTCGCCAGCTTGATACGGGAGACCGGACTCGCCATCGGGCCCGCATCGAGGATGGCCTGGAATTGCTGCATGTCGAGGCCGTGCCGCTCCGCGAAATGGGCGGCCTCGGCCAGGCCGGTCACCATGGTGATCAGGAACAGGTTGACGGCGAGCTTCATCGTCAATGCGCTGGGAACGGCCCCGCAATCGAAGGCCTGATGGCACATCCTGTCGATCAGGGGGCGGATCTGGGCGAGTGCCTCGGCGTCGCCCGCCAGCATGGCCACGAGCTGCCCGGCTTCGGCAGGCTTGCGGGAGCCGGAAACCGCGGCTTCAACATAGTGGCCGCCGGCGGCGCGGATATCCTGGTCGAGCCGGCGCGAATCCTCCGGTGAGATCGTGCCCATCTGCACGATGATGTGACCGGCGACCCGGTCTTCGAAATCGCTGGTGTCCCGGCCGAGCACCGCATCGATCGCGCCCGTGTTCGCCAGCATCAGGATCACGATGCCGGCCTTGGCGAAGAGCTCACCGGGGTTGCCGGCAACCTCGGCCCCCGCCGCCTGCAGGCTGGCACATTTGTCCGGGGAGCGGTTCCAGACCACCAGCGGTGTTCCCGACCGTGCAAGATTGAGCGCCATGGGCTCCCCCATGACGCCGAGACCGATGAAGCCGACTGGCATGACGACGCGTTTCTCGTTCCGAAATTTCCAATCGTGGAATGGTATCTTCGCGCTGGACGGCGATCTTGAACGATTGTGCGTGGAAGCGGATAACTCTACGGCTCGATGCGGCGCCAGCCATGCAGCAGGCGGCGGCTCGTCACGTCTAGGGCGAAGTAATTGCCGCCGCCCGGCGCCTGGTCGTATCGGCGGTCGATCGGCACGCACAGAAGATGGCAAAGCAGGAGGGCGCCGACACCGCCATGGGCGACGAGCGCGATGTCGCCGCTGCCGCCATCCTTGTCCAGGATGGCCTCGACGGCTGCGATGATGCGGGCCTGGGCGTCGATGGCCCGCTCCCAGCCGCGAATGCTCTGCTCGGGATTGGCAAAGAAGGCGTCGGCGGTTGCCTCGAATTCGTGGGGCGGCAGGAAGCCGGTGGCCGATCGGTCGTTCTCGTGCAGGGCCGGCTCGATCTGCAGCTCCAGGCCGAGAGGGCTCGCCAGGATCTCGCCGCCATCGCGAGCCTTACGCTCGTCACTGGCATAGACGGCGCTGATTCCAGCCACGAAGCCGTGCCGGTTGAAGGCCTCGTGCCGGGCTCGTCCCTTTGTTGAGAGACGCCATTGCGGCACGGGAATGGAGGGATCGATCTCGACTTCCGCATGGGTGATGAAATAGGCGGTCCTGACGGTACCCAAGCGGCTGTCTCCGATGAAATGCCGCGCCATCCTGGCCGAAGAGGAAGGCGATGGCCATCCCCTTCGGCCCGATGATCAACCCTGGGGCGTCGGCAGGCGGGTGGCGCTCTGGCGTTCGATCATCCAGCCGGGATATTCACGCGGCAGGGCACTCACCTTGTCGAGGCGAGCGAGTTCCTCCTCGCTCAGCACCACGTCGGTGGCAGCCAGATTGTCGTCGAGCTGCTCGATGGTCTTGGCGCCGATGATCACCGACATCACGAAGCGCTGATGCAGCACGAAGGCCAGGGCGATGCGGGCGACGGAGACGCCATGCGTCGCGGCGATCTCGCGCATCACGTCGATGGAGGCGAAGGCGCGCTCCTTGTCGACGGGCGGGAAGTCGAAGCTGGCGCGACGCGAGCCTTCGGGACCATTGCCGTCGCGGTCATATTTGCCGGAGAGCAGGCCGCCGGCAAGCGGGCTCCACACCATCAGGCCGAGCTTTTCGGCTTCCAGCAGCGGGACGATCTCGCGTTCGAGGTCGCGGCCGGCAATGGTGTAATAGGCCTGCAAGGTCGAGGGCCTGGTCCAGCCATGCCGGTCCGCGAGGCCGAGGGCCTTCATGATCGTCCAGGCCGACCAGTTGGAGACGCCGACATAGCGTATGCAGCCCTGGCGCACGAGATCATCGAGGGCCCGCATGGTTTCCTCGATCGGGGTTATGCGGTCGAGGCCGTGGATCTGGTAGAGGTCGATATAGTCGGTGCCGAGCCTCTTCAGGCTCGCCTTGACCGCATCCATGATGTGGCCGCGCGAGGCGCCGCGGTCGTTCGGGCCGGTGCCGACCACGCCGAAGGCCTTGGTCGCCAGCACGACGTCCGAACGCTTGTGGCCGGAATTGACGATGGCCCGTCCGGTGATCTCCTCCGACAGGCCGCCGGAATAAACATCAGCGGTGTCGATGAAATTGATGCCGGCGTCGAGGGCGCGGGCGACGATTCCGTCGGCGACCGTCTGGTCGAGCTGGCCGATCGCGTTCCAGAATTCATTGCCGCCACCGAAAGTCATGGTGCCCAGGCAAAGTTCCGAGACATGCAGGCCAGTGCCGCCAAGTGTCTTGTAACGCATGAGATGATGTCCGTGAAATGAAGGGATGGATCCTGCCGTACACGCGGCATGGAAAGGCGCGGGATCTCGTCTCGCGTCCTCAAGGAGGTTAGGCCATGGCGGCCGGTATCAAAAGCCGGCGACTGCTCCACACGCTATATAGCCGTGCTATACAATGATGGAGGGATACGCGGAGCGCTTTGCGAAGCCCGTGCCGTCAATTCTGAGGCGGTTCTTCATTCCGTCTCATCGCAAAACGCATTAGCATCCGCGAACGCTGTTTCCTCGCTATTCGAATCGTGTCGGAGCCGATTGTGAGAAATCCTTACGAGGTTCTCGGTGTTGCCTCGACGGCGTCTCCCGCCGAGATCCAGAGCGCCTTTCGCCAGCTTGCAAAAAAGCTGCATCCCGATCTCAACCCCGGAGACAAGAGCGCGGAAGACAAATTCAAGGAAGTCACGGGTGCGTACGATCTGCTCAGCGATGCAGACAAGCGCAAGCGTTTCGACAATGGCGAGATCGATGCGAGCGGGGCGGAACGGCCGCCGCAGCATTTCTACCGGGAATACGCAGGATCGGACCAGGATCACCCCTATGCGGACGCCTCCGGTTTTGCTGACTTCATGGACGAAGAGGATGCCTTTGCCGAGCTCCTGAGGCGGGGGCAGCGGGCCCGTGCAAACCGGCGTGGCCAGGATATGCATTATCGGATGTCGATCGAGTTCGCCGATTCGGTGACGGGCGCGAACAAGCGCCTGACACTGCCCGATGGCGGCACACTCGACGTCAAGATTCCAGCGGGCCTGGTGGATGGACAGACCCTTCGCCTGAAGGGCAAGGGCATGCCGGGCGCGGGAACGGGCAGTTTTGGCGATGCCTTGATCGAAGTGGAAGTCCTGCCGGATCGACGCTTCACGCGCGAGGGCGACGACATCACGCTCGAACTGCCGATCTCGCTGTCGGAAGCTGTGCTGGGAGGACGGGTGCGGGTTCCCACCCCCACGGGGGACGTGACGATGTCGGTGCCGAAAGGCTCGAATACCGGCACGACCCTGCGCCTGAAAGGAAAGGGCGCTCCCCGCCGCGGCGGCGGTCAGGGCGACCAGTTCGTCAAGCTGAAGGTGGTTCTGCCGAAGCCACCGGACCCGGAACTCGAAGCCTTCGTTTCGAACTGGGCCAGGGGGAAGGACTTCGATCCGCGTGAGGATGGAGCATCATGAGCATGAACAAGCACGAATTTCTGACAAGTTCCGGCCTCCAGGTGCAGACGCTGGAATTGTGGCTTGAGCAGCGCTGGCTCATCCCTCGGCAGACCGATGCCGGCGTGCAATTCACCGAGATCGATGTCGCACGCGCCCGCCTGATCCGGGATTTGAAGGAAGATATCGGAGCCAATGACGAGGGCATCGACGTCATCTTGCATCTTACGGATCAGCTCCATGGCCTGCGCCGTGCCCTGGCGCAATTGCGGGCCGACATGCAGGAGGGCTCATCGTGATGCGATTTGCCATGAGGCGGAATTCTCTTCAGCCCTTGTCGAGCCATGCGAACGCCTCAAGGCGAGAGTGCATGATTTGACATGACGGTTTTGATTGTACGGTTCGGATATGGCGCGCAGTGACCCGTTCGACGGCCTCTCCGAATTCCTCGCCATCGTGCGCCGGGGCAGCTTTCGGGCCGCGGCGATCGAGTTGGGGGTTACCCCGGGTGCGGTGAGCCAGGCGCTGCAGGCGCTGGAGCGACGGCTCGGCCTGCCGCTTTTGCATCGGACCACGCGCAGCATCGCCCTGACCGAGGATGGCGAGCGGCTGCTTTCCCAACTCGGCCCGGCAGCCGAAACCATCGTCGGGACGCTCGACGAACTCGTGCAGTCGCGGCTGAAGCCCTCGGGCACGCTGCGCCTGCTCGTGCATCGCATGGCGCTCGTGCATGTGCTCGAACCCGTCCTGCCGCAGTTCCATCAGCGCTGGCCGGAGATGCGGGTCGATGTGACTGTGGATTCGACCCATGCCGAATTGGTGGAGGGCGGTTTCGACGCCGGCATTCGTGTCGGTGAATTCATCGACAGGGACATGATCGCCGTGCGTGTCACGCCGATCTTCCGCTGGGTGGTGATGGCGGCTCCGGGCTATCTTGCCCAGCGGGAGCGGCCGCAGATGCTGGAGGACATCGCCGGACATGAATGCCTGCGATATCGACGTCCGGATGTCGGCGATATCTATCGCTGGGAATTCGAGCGCGACGGCCAGGCGCTCAGCATCGATCCGCCCGGCACCATCGTCTCCAATGATCCCGGCCTGCTGCGCGCGCTGGCGGTGCAGGGCATGGGGCTGCTCTACGGCTCGACCCTGCAATCGGCCCGGGAATTGGAACAGGGGCTGCTCGAACCGGTCCTGGAAGAGTTTTCGCCGGCGGGCGACAGCCTGTTCATCTATTTTCCCAGGACGAGCCGCAGCCAACCCAAGCTGAGGGCCTTCGTGGAGGCGTGTACGGAGCATCTGCGCCAACAGGCGACGTCAGCCTCGATTCATGCATCAGGTTCGGTGCTGTAAGATTTTGTTGTCGCATCGTTTTCAGCCAGAACGCGGGCGCTGGGCCGTGGCACGGTGCTCTCGCATTTCCGGCCTTCCGCGCGATCCGGTTTGATGCCAGAGATAATTATGTCGGACTTTTGAGTCGGAACCCCGGTTCCGCCTCGAGGACGGCCACAGCTTCAAGAACAAGCAGGCTCCGGGGCGGTCCATGCCGCTGTCGCAGCACTGCGCAGGCGCCCTTCCCGGGAAGGCGCCAAGCGAGGAAACCGATCATGGGCGTGCACGAACAACAAGAGCAGCGGGGAACTGGCGCGGTCAGCCTTTCCGGCTTCTTCGGCCTGGAGGGCAAGGTTGCTGCGGTGACCGGTGGCGGCAGCGGCATCGGCCTGGCGGCGGCGCAGGCCCTGGCCGCGGCGGGCGCTGAGGTCGTCATTCTCGATCGGGCGCCGGTGGGAGACGACGTGCTTGCCAGCGTCGAGGGAAGCCGGCCTGCCGAGGCCCTCGTCATGGATGTGACCGACGAAGCCGAGGTGGCGGCGCGTTTCGCCGAGATCGTCGCCCGCCACGGCCGCATCGACATTCTCGTCAACAATGCCGGCCTCGCCATCCGCGATGCCGCGGTGGATCTCAGCCTGGAGGCATGGGACAAGGTGGTGGCCGTCAACATGACGGGCGTCTTCCTGTGCGCGCGCACCGCGGCCCGCCACATGATCGCGGCCGGGCAGGGCGGGGCCGTCATCAACACGGCTTCGATCATGGCCTTGTCGGGGGGCGGCATCTACCCGAACATCTCCTACCAGACCACCAAGGGCGCCATCGTCAATCTCACCCGTGCCCTGGCGGTGGAATGGGCTCCGCACCGCATCCGGGTGAACGCGGTTGCTCCCACCTATGTGCGCACGCCTTTCATCGCCCCCCTGCTGGCCCAGCCAGAACTGATGCAGCGCATCGAAGCGATGACGCCGCTGCGCCGCATCGCCGAACCGCATGAGGTCTCCCCGGCGATCCTCTTCCTCGCCAGTCCCGGTGCCGCCATGGTGACCGGCCACACGCTTCCGGTGGATGGAGGGTTTCTAGCTCAGTAATTCACCAGTCCTGTCATTGCGTGTTCCTCTGTTTCGTGGAAGTTTGCGTCCTGAAATGGCTCTTCGTCCACGAATTTAAGAATAAAATAATGAGGAAGCACCAATGAACAGCAGTGTTTCCGCCGGGAGCGGCGGTCTGTCTCCTGGGCTTTTGGATCGAGAGCGCATCGTTGCACGGCCGGGGTTCAATCGTTGGCTCGTGCCCCCTGCGGCACTGGCCATCCATTTGTGCATCGGCATGGCCTATGGCTTCAGCGTGTTCTGGTTGCCTCTAGGACAGGCGCTTGGCATAACCAAGCCGGTAGCCTGCGCGGTCGATCCGGGCTTCTGGGGCGCTCTCGTCGGTCTTGGGCGGGCCCTGTTCACCACGAGTTGTGACTGGCGCGTCTCCGACCTGACCCTGACCTATACGCTCTTCTTCGTGCTGCTCGGCTCGGCTGCGGCGATCTGGGGCGGCTGGCTGGAGCGGGCCGGGCCGCGCAAGGCCGGCGTCGTGGCGGCGCTGTGCTGGTGCGGCGGGCTGCTTATCTCGGCCATAGGCGTCTACATCCACCAACTCTGGCTGATCTGGCTGGGTTCGGGCGTGATCGGCGGCATCGGCTTGGGGCTGGGCTACATCTCGCCCGTCTCCACGCTGGTCAAATGGTTCCCCGACCGGCGTGGCATGGCGACCGGCATGGCCATCATGGGCTTCGGCGGTGGTGCGATGATCGGCTCGCCCTTGGCCGACATCCTGATGAACCATTTCAAGAGCGCCGATAGTGTCGGCGTCTGGCAGACTTTCGTGACGCTGGCGGTTGTTTATTTCGTCTTCATGATGGCGGGGGCCTTCGGCTATCGCGTGCCGCCGGCGGGTTGGCAGCCGGAAGGATGGACGCCGCCCGAAAGCACCAAGGCCATGATCACCTCGGGCCATGTCCATTTGTCCAATGCCCACAAGACCCCGCAATTCTGGCTGATCTGGGCCGCGCTCTGCCTCAACGTCTCGGCCGGCATCGGCGTGCTCGGCATGGCCTCGCCCATGCTGCAGGAGATCTTCGCCGGTTCCCTGATCGGCAAGCCGGAGATCGGTTTCGCGACACTCGATGCCGGGCAGGCCAAGCTGGTCGCCACCATCGCCGCGAGCTTCGTCGGCCTGCTGTCGCTGTTCAACATCTTCGGACGTTTCTTCTGGGCCTCGCTTTCCGACAAGCTCGGGCGCAAGCTCACTTATGCCACCTTCTTCGGCCTCGGCATCGTGCTCTATGCCTCGGCGCCCTGGGCCGCCCATACCGGGCTGCTGGCGGTGTTCGTCGCCTTCTTCTGCGTGATCGTCTCGATGTATGGCGGCGGCTTTGCGACGGTGCCGGCCTATCTCGCCGACATGTTCGGCACCCAGTTCGTCGGTGCCATCCACGGCCGGCTGCTGACGGCCTGGTCGACGGCGGGGATCGTCGGACCGGTGGTGATCAACTACATCCGCGATGCCCAGATCGCCGCGGGCGTGCCGCGAGCGCAAGTCTATGATCGCACCATGTATGTTCTCGCCGGCATGCTGGCCGTCGGCTTCGTCGTCAACCTCATGATCAAGCCGGTGGCTTCCCGCTGGTTCATGACGGACGCCGAGGTGGCGGCCCTGCAAAAGCGCGGACAGACGCAGGAGGGGAAATCCTCGGGCATCGGGCGGGGCGGGCTGAACGGGCCGGCCGTCCTGGCCTGGCTCGCCGTCGGCATTCCCATCCTGTGGGGTGTGTGGATCACCTTCTCCAATGCGCTGAAGCTGTTCCACTAAGGCGAGGCGCACACCCGTCTCGCGAAAGAGCGAGATGGGGAACGGATCATTCCAGGCGGTTCACTTGCTTCCCTCAGGAATGCCCGGCCGCAATGCGATCGAGCGCGGCGACCTCGTCTTCCGGCAGATCGAGCTTTGCCGCGGCGAGGTTGGCTTGCAGATGCGCCACCGAGGAGGTGCCCGGGATCAGCAGAATGTTGGGCGCGCGGCGATAGAGCCACGCCAGCGCGACCTGCAGGGGTGAAGCTTCGAGGCGCTGGGCAACCTCCGACAACGTCGAGGATTGCAGCGGCGTGAACCCGCCGAGCGGGAAATAGGGCACATAGGCGGTACCTTCTTGGGCGAGATCGTCGATCAGGATATCATCGGCCCGGTGGGCGAGGTTATAGTGGTTCTGCACGCAGACGATCGGGCAGATGCGGCGTCCTTCCGCGATCTGCGTTGCGGTGACGTTGCTCAGTCCGACATGCCGGATCAGGCCCTGTTGCCGAAGCTCGGCCAGGACGCTGAGCGGTGCCTCGATCGAGCCCTCGGCCGGCCCGTGAACGTCGAACATGACGCGCAGATTGACGACGTCGAGCACATCGAGCCCGAGATTGCGCAGATTGTCGTGCACCGCCTGAACGAGGGCCTCCCGTGAGAAGGCAGGAAACCATGAGGCGTCCTCGCCACGCCGCGCGCCCACCTTGGTGACGATGACGAGGTCATCCGCATAGGGATGCAAGGCCTCGCGGATCAGCCTGTTGGTGACATGCGGGCCGTAGAAGTCGCTGGTATCGATATGGTTGACGCCGGACGCAACGGCTTCGCGCAACACGGCCAGCGCTGCATCGTGATCCCGGGGCGGGCCGAACACGCCCGGCCCTGCAAGCTGCATGGCGCCATAGCCGAGCCGCCTCACATGACGGTCGCCGAGGGTGAAACTATCGGACTGCTCGATTGTGGTCATAGCCGATCTCCTGTTCGTCCTGCGTAGCTAGGGGCTGTCAACTTGCGCGACAATCAGTCATAATTGGGACAGGTTGTTCGGAGTTGCGAACAGTGAAAGTCGACCTCAACGATCTCCATGCTTTCATGACCGTCGCGCGTGCTGGGGGATTCCGCGACGGTGCCCGTGCGAGCGGTGCCAGTCCGTCTGGTTTGAGCGAGGCGGTGAGCCGGCTGGAGACGAGGCTCGGTGTCAGGCTGCTGAACCGCACGACGCGCAGTGTCGCGGCTACCGAGGCCGGCGAGCGCCTGCTCGAACGGCTCGGCCCGGTCATGAGCGAGATGGAGGCGGCGCTGGACGTCGTCAACGGTTTTCGCGACAAGCCGGCCGGGACGCTCAGGCTCAATGTGCCCGTCAGCGCGGTTCGGCTGGTGCTGCCGGCGATCGTGCCTGATTTCCTCGCCGCTTTTCCCGATATCCGCCTGGAGGTGATTGCCGAGGACAGCTTCGTCGACGTGCTGGCGGCCGGCTGCGATGCCGGCATCCGCTACGACGAGCGGCTTGAGCAGGACATGATAGCCGTGCCCATCGGGCCGCGTGTGCAGCGCTTTGCCGCCGCGGCTGCGCCTGTTTATCTCGATCGACGGGGGCGGCCAGAGCACCCGCGCGATCTGCTTCATCACGCCTGCCTGCATGGCCGATTTTCATCCGGGGCGATGCCGGCCTGGGAATTCGAGCGCGATGGCGAGGTCGTGACCGTCGATACGACGGGGCCGCTGCTGGTGAGCGTCGGCACGGCGACGGATCTGGCCGTCGATGCCGCAGTCGCGGGCACCGGTATCATCTATCTGTTTGAGGATTGGTTGCGCCCCCATTTCCACAGCGGAGCCCTCGAACCCGTCCTCGAACCCTGGTGGGAGCGCTTCTCCGGCCCCTTCCTGTACTATCCCGGGCGCCGTCTGGTACCTGCGCCGCTGCGGGCGTTCATCGATTTCATCAAGAACTCCGCGCCGCGCCTTTTTCCGGACGAAAGTGAGCAAGGTCCCGAGTAAAAAGGGCCTGGGCGCGACATCAGGCCTTGGCGGCGAAGCTGTCCAGCTTCTCGAACAGGGTGGCCAATTGCTCCGCGCTCGGCTGGAAGGACTTCATGCCCAGGCTGATGAGAATGCCGTAGGACGCGAACAGCACCAGGGTTGAGTCGATGCTCCCGGCCTTGCCGTCCTTGTTTGCCCTCTCGACCAATGTGCTGAACATGGTGGCAAGCACGGAGGCCGCTTCCGGGATTTCGGCGGCGGTCACCAGGAACGCCGGCGACACGCCGCCTTCCTCCAGAGCGATGCGGCGGGCGAACTGAGCCAAGGCCGAGGCGAAATTCACGGTCGAGCCCGCGGTTTCGTCGATTTCCATCATCAGCGTTTCCATGTCCTGGCTGATAGCGGCGACGATCAGGGCCGTCTTGGTCGGGAAGTGGTGCAGCACACCGCCCTTGCTGACGCCGGCTTCCGCCGCCACCAGATCGATGGTGAGGTTGTGAACGCCGACGCGCTCGATCACGCCGACGGTAGCGGTCAGGATCTGCCCGATGGTTTCCATGCTGCGCCGTTGCAACTTGCGCGCGCGAAGAGTTTGGGGCGGGGGAGGAGTCTGGGGCATAATTCCTGAAACGATCTCGATATAATAAAAACCGTCTGGACGGTTTTGTTTTTAACTGATATGGGAACGCTGTGCAAGCGGAGAGTCCCGCTGCTGGCTGAGTGATCTTCCTAAAGCGTTTTGCGATTTGGCGGAATCGCCTTGAATCGCAGAGTCGCGTCGAAACAAGAAGTTGGAGCAGGACGGTGTTTCCATTTGAACACGGTTTGCTCCGGACGCTGCGGAGCGGCAAGGGCGATGCGTGGACTGCAAGGGCTCGGGCCTTCCCGTCGAAACGACCCAATCGAACGACATTCGCATGAAACAGCGAGGGCGACGATGATCTCAAACCTCAGCAATCCCATGCAATTGCGCCGTGCCCTTCTTTTCGGAGGCCTGGTCGCGGTGCTCTCGCCTGCTATCGCCTGGGGCGGAGGGCCGCCGGCGCGCGTCGGCATCGTCACGGCCCGGGCCACGGATTACCGGCCGAGCGTCAGCCTGACCGGCGATGTCGAGGCCCAGGTGCAGAGCGATATCTCCTTCCGCGTGAGCGGGCGCATCATCGAGCGGCTGGTGGATGTCGGCGATCATGTCACGCCGGACCAGGTACTGGCTCGCGTCGACGGGCAGGAACAACGCATCGCCCTCGACACCGCCAACGCCGCCCTTGCCTCGGCGCAAGCGCAACTGCAGCAGAGCCAGGCGGCCTATCAGCGCCAGAAAACACTGATCACCAGCAACGCCACCTCGCAAAGTTCCCTCGATGCGGCGCAGGAGAATCTGAGTGTGGCACAGGCGTCGGTTTCGGCCGCGACGGCCCAGGTCGAACAGGCCAAGGAGCAGCTCGGCTACGCGGATCTTCGCGCGGGTGTGGCCGGCACGGTGACGGCACGCAATGCCGAGACGGGGCAGGTGGTGCAGGCCGGCCAGACCGTGGTCAGCATTGCGCAGGACGGGCCGCGAGACGCGGTTTTCGACGTCTATGAGGCCTTGATCGACAAGCCGCCGGGTTCGCCCGAAGTCGGCATCACGCTGGTAGCGGACCCTCGTGTGAAAACCACCGGCCATGTCCGGGAGGTCTCGCCCATCGTCGATGCCCGCAAGGGCACGATCCGGGTGAAGATCGGCCTCAAGGAGACGCCACCCGGCATGTCGCTGGGCACGGCAGTGCGTGGTGAGGCGAGCCTTGCCCCGCAGCGGCGTTTCGTGCTGCCGGCTTCGGCGCTGTTCGAATGGCAGGGCAAGCCGGCGGTGTGGACCGTGACAGCCGATCAACATCAGGCGCAGCCGCGCGCGGTCACGCTCGACCGCTACACCACGCATGACGTCGTGCTGTCGGGCGGGCTCGAGGATGGCGAGGCCGTCGTCGTGCAGGGCGGCCAGTTGCTGCGCCCCGGCCAGATTGTCGAGACTGTCCAGATCGAGAAAGCCGTCCAGAGCGTGGAAACAATCTTGGAGCAAGGGCAATGAGGCCAACCACACTCGGCGCTGCCATATCCGCGCTGCTCATCGGCGCATTTCCCGTGGCCGTGGCTTTCGCCCAGGAGCCTGCCAGGCCGGTGCTGACACTGACGGCCCGCAGCGTCGATACGGCGAGTTTCGGGCCTTTCGTCGGCAGTGTCGATGCCCGTTTCCAGACCAATCTCGGCTTTCAGGTCGGCGGGCGCATCATCGCGCGCGAAGTGAATGTCGGCGACAGGGTCAAGCAGGGCGCCAGGCTGGCGGCCGTCGACGCCACCTTGCTGCGGCTCGCCGTGCAATCGGCCCAGGCCGACCTTGCCAACGCCAAGGCACAGCTCGCCAATGCCGTGCTGACAGAGAACCGCAGCCGTGCCCTCGTGGTCACCGAAACGGCTTCCCGGGCCCAGGTCGACACGGCGGTGGCAGCCCGCGAGACCGCCGCAGCCAAGGTGTCTCAGGCCGAGGCCTCGCTGCGGCAGGCCCAGAATGTCCTCGGCTATGCCGAACTGGTGGCTCCTTATGAGGGGGTGATCACCGCCGTGAATTCGGATGTCGGCAAGGTGGTGTCGGCCGGCGACATCATCGTCACCCTGGCCCGGCCCGATGTGCGCGAGGCCGTGGTCGATGTGCCGGATTATCTGTCGGACGAACTCAAGGCCTATGCCAGCTTCGACGTCGTCCTTGCGGGCGAGCCAAGCATCCGTACGACCGCCACGCTGCGCCAGCTCGCCCCCGCTTCGGACGCGGTGACACGCACCCGCCGGGCTCGCCTGGCGCTGCAGGATCCACCCAATGCCTTCCGCCTCGGCTCCACCATCTCGGTCTCGGCCACGCGAAAGGTCGCTCCCTACATCGCCGTTCCGGTTTCGGCTCTGGCTGGCCCTGCCGACAAGCCATCGGTCTGGATCGTCGATCCGGTCAAGGCCGTGGTCACGGCCCGGCCGGTGAAGCTGGTCTCCCGCAAGGCGGGCTATGCCGTTGTGGATGGCATAGAGAACGGCGACATCGTGGTGGAGGCCGGCGTCGGCACTCTGCAGGCCGGCCAGGCCATCGATCTCAAGCGCAGCCAGAACCCAGAGGGGCAGAAATGAGCGGATTCAACCTGTCCGACTGGGCGCTCAAGCATCGCTCCTTCATTTGGTATCTGATGATCGCCTCGGTGATCGCCGGAGCCCTCTCCTATGTCCGGCTCGGCCGCGAGGAGGATCCTTCCTTCGACATCAAGACCATGGTCGTCCAGGTGAACTGGCCGGGGGCGACGCTGGAGGAGACCCTCAACCAGGTCACCGACCGGGTCGAGAAGGAACTCCAGCAGATCGGCGCGCTCGATTACACCAAGAGCTATACCCGGCCCGGTACGGCCACCATCATGGTCAACCTGAAGGACACCACCAATGGCCGGGCGCTGAGCGATGCCTTCTACCAGATACGCAAGCATGTGAACGATATCTGGTACACCCTGCCGAGCGGTGTGCAGGGACCGTATTTCAACGATGAGTTCGGTGACGTCTACGGCAATGTCTATGCCTTCACCGCCGACGGCATCGATTTCCGGCAACTGCGCGACTATGTGGAGCAGGTCCGCGACCGTGCGCTCGCGGTGCCCAATGCCGGCAAGACCCAGATTCTCGGCGCGCAGGACGAGGTTGTATATCTCGACTTCGACACCGCGCGTCTTGCCAGTCTCGGGCTCGACCGCCAGGCGGTGATCGCCTCCCTGCAGGCGCAGAACTCCGTATCGGCCGCCGGTGTGATCCAGGCGGGCCAGGACCGCGTCAGCGTGCGCGTCGATGGCGGCTTCAAGTCGGAACAGGACCTCAGTGCCATCAATTTACGCGTCAATGACCGCTTCTTCCGCCTGAGCGACGTCGCCACCATCACACGCGGCTATGTCGATCCGCCGAGCTCTCTGTTTCGCTTCGATGGCAAGCCCGCCATTGGCCTGGCCATCGCCATGGCGCCCAACGGCAACCTTCTCCAGTTCGGCGAGGACCTGAAGGAAGCCATGGCCGAGGTTACCGCTACCCTGCCGATCGGCGTCGGCGTGCATCTGGTCTCCAACCAGCCGGCGGTGGTCGAGGAGGCGATCTCCGGCTTTACCCGGGCGTTGCTCGAAGCCGTGATCATCGTGATGGCGGTCAGCTTCGTCAGCCTTGGCCTGCGTGCCGGGTTGGTGGTTGCGATTTCAATTCCCCTGGTCCTGGCCATCGTCTTCCTGGTGATGGAATATACCGGCATCTCCCTGCAGCGCATTTCGCTGGGCGCGCTGATCATCGCCCTCGGCCTTCTGGTCGACGACGCCATGATCACGGTCGAGATGATGATCAGCCGGCTGGAGGCGGGTGACAACCTCCTCAAGGCGGCGACCTTCGCCTATACCTCGACCGCCTTTCCGATGCTGACCGGCACGCTGGTGACGGTGGCCGGCTTCATCCCGATCGGGCTCAATTCGAGCTCGGCCGGTCAATATACCTTCACTTTGTTCGTGGTGATCGCGGTTGCGTTGCTGGTGTCCTGGATCGTCGCCGTGCTGTTTGCGCCGCTGGTGGGCGTGACGGTGCTGCCGGCCACCATGAAGAAGCACGACGAGAAGCCGGGCCGCTTCGCCGCCGCTTTCAAGAGCGCGTTGCTCGCGGCCATGCGATGGCGCTGGGTCACCATTGCAATCTGCCTCGGCCTGCTTGGCGCCTCTGTCGTGGCCATGGGCCATGTGCAGCAGCAGTTCTTCCCCTCATCCGACCGGCCTGAACTCCTGGTCGACATGACACTGCCTCAGAACAGTGCCATCGGCGAAACCAAGGCGCAGATGGACCGCTTCGAGAAGGCTCTGGCCGGCGATGGCGACGTGGTGCGCTGGAGTTCCTATATCGGCCAGGGCGCCGTGCGCTTCTATCTGCCGCTCGACCAGCAGCTCTCCAATCCCTTCTTCGGCCAGGCCGTCGTGGTCACCAAGGATATCGAGGCGCGAGATCGGGTGCAGAAGAAGCTGGAGGTGCTGGCGCGCGACAAGTTCGTCGGCATCGACATTCTCGTGCATCCGCTCGAGCTCGGCCCGCCGGTCGGGCGCCCGGTGCAATATCGCGTCAGCGGCGCCGATATCCAGAAGGTGCGCGAGCAGGCGATCAAGCTGGCCGGCCTGATCGCGACCGATCCCAATCTCGGCACCATCACCTTCGATTGGAACGAGCCGGCGCGCGTGCTCAAGGTCGAGGTCGACCAGAACAAGGCCCGGCTGCTCGGCGTCACCTCGCAGGACATCGCCTCCATCCTCAACGGCACGCTGGCGGGGGCCGCCTTCACCCAGGTGCGCGACCACATCTATCTGATCAACGTGGTTGGCCGGGCGACGGCGGACCAGCGCAATTCGGTGGAGACGCTGGAGAACCTGCAGATCCCGCTTTCCGGCGGCACGGTGGTGCCGCTGCGGGCGGTGGCAAATATCGGCTACGGCATGGAGCAGCCGATCGTCTGGCGCCGTTCACGCCTGCCCACCATCACGGTGCGGGCGGCGCTGGAAGGCAATGTCCAGCCGGCGACCGTGGTCGAGCGCCTGGCGCCGAAACTGGCGCAGTTCAAGGCCCAGCTTCCCGACCACTACAAGCTCGAGGTCGGCGGCGCGGTGGAGGAATCCGCCAAGGGCCAGGGACCGATCATCGCCATCGTGCCGATCATGCTTCTGACCATGATGACCATCCTGATGATCCAGCTCCAGAGCTTCCAGAAACTGTTCCTGGTGGTCAGCGTGGCGCCACTCGGCCTGATCGGCGTGGTGCTCGGCCTGCTGCCCTTCAACCAGCCGATGGGCTTCGTTGCCATCCTCGGCATTCTCTCGCTGATCGGCATCATCATCCGCAATTCGGTGATCCTGGTGAAACAGATCGAGGATCACGAGGAAGAGGGCATGGATCGCTGGACGGCGGTGGTGGACGCAACCGTCCACCGCATGCGCCCGATCATGCTGACGGCCGCGGCTGCGAGTCTGGGCATGATTCCGATCGCCCGCGAAGTGTTCTGGGGACCGATGGCCTATGCCATGATCGGCGGCATCCTGGTGGCGACCGTGCTGACGCTCCTGTTCCTGCCGGCCCTCTACGTGGCCTGGTACCGGATCAAGGAGCCGAAGACACCGGCTGCCGCCTGACGAGCGCCTCTAGATCGTCCCAGGCATAGACGAGGTTATGCGAGCGCCAGAGCGGGCCGGGATCGGTATAGGATCCAGCTTTCCTGCCGCCCTGCGCCTCGTAGAAGGCGATCGCCGGCTGATTGCCGGCGACGACGCCGATGGCGGCGCTTCGGCGTCCCTGTTCGACCAGCCGTGCCGCGATGGCCTCGAGCAGGGTTCGCCCGATGCCCTGGCGCTTGTGCAACGGATCGACATAGAGGTGCTTGATCTCGCTGCGTCCGTCGAAGATCGCCTGCGAGGGGCGGCCCGCCGCGGCAAAGCCGACCAGTCCGGCTCCGCTCTCGGCCAGCAGCACGATCTGGTCTGTAGCGGCCGAGGTCAGTCGCTTGTGCCAACTGGCGAAGCGATGCTCTTCGTCGAGCACGACGAAGGCCTTGGAGGGCGCGAGGGCATGATAGGTGTGGCGCCAGACCGCGACATGCAGGTCGGCCATGGCTCTGGCATCGTCGAGATGGGCAGGTCGGATGCTGACTGCGCTCATTCCATCACTCCGAAAGCTTGTGCTGGGTCTTCATGGGACTGCGATCCGCGGTAGATATCGCCGGGATATCCACCGGCAAGGCCTCTGGCACCCCAGTCAAGCACAGCAGCGGGCGGGATGAAAGTATCGTTGGCGTGAGGGGGCGGAAGCAGCCGCCCTGCCGGAGACGTTCTACAATCGAGCTTGCGTAGTGCGCGGCGTGGCGAGCAGCAGGTGGGTCTCGGAGGCGGTGACGCCCTGGATCAGGCGCACGCGACGCAGCACGGCGTCAAGGTCGCTGAGATTGAGGGTGGCGAACTCCACCACGATGTCCCAGCGGCCATTGGTGGTATGCACGGCACTGATTTCCGGAAAGCCGCCGAGGATGTCGATGACCCGGTCGGCTGCCCGCCCTTCAACTTCGATCATCACGATGCCGCGCACCGGCATGGCGATCGCGTCGGCCTTGAGGATCACCGTATAGCCGATGATGTCGCCCTGGGCTTCCATGCGCTCGATCCGCGCCCGCACCGTGGCGCGCGACAGGCCGAGTTCGCCGGCGAGGTCGGAAATGCTGCGCCGGCCGTTATGGCGCAGCAAGGTGAGGAGCTGGCGGTCGATGTCGTCCATGAGCCTGCCGAAATGATCATGAGTTTATGCCAATTCGATAAGGTATATTGAGCTTTTTGCCAATTTGCATCGTTCATACCGCCAAGCCTGGGCGATAGACTGCCGCCGATTTTCAAGAGGCTCTCATGACTTCGAAACATTGTATCTTGCTGGGTGCGCCACTGCAGGAAGGCACGGGGCGGCTCGGCTGCGACATGGGCCCGAGCGCCTTTCGGGCCGCCGGCCTGGCCGGTGCCCTGCAGGAACTCGGCCACAGCGTCGAGGATCGCGGCAATCTCACTCCCACTCCCCAGCGTGCGATCCGCCACGCCAATCCCGCCATCAAGCACCTGCCCGAAGTGGTGGCGTGGACCGAGGCTCTCACCGAAGCGGCCTATCGCCTCGGGGCCGAAGGCCTGCCGATCGTCATCGGTGGCGATCACGGCATGGCCGCCGGCACGCTGGCGGGCTTCAGCCGCCGGGCAGCCGAGACGGGACGGCCCTTCTTCGTGCTGTGGCTCGACGCCCATCCCGATTTTCACACGCTGGACTCGACGGTGAGCGGCAATCTCCACGGCTGCCCGGTTGCCTATGCCACCGGCCAGCCGGGCTTCGAAGGGTATTTTCCCCCGCTTGCTGCACCGGTGAAGCCCGACCACATCTGCATGATGGGCATCCGCAGCGTCGATCCGGCCGAACGGACGGCGCTCGCCGCTGCCGGCGTCACCGTGCATGACATGCGAGCCATCGACGAGCATGGCGTCGGCCCGCTGCTGCAGGCCTTCCTGAGCCGCGTGGCTGAGGCGAACGGGGTGCTGCATGTCAGCCTCGACGTCGATTTCCTCGATCCCGGCATCGCGCCGGGCGTCGGCACCACGGTGCCGGGTGGTGCGACCTTCCGTGAGGCACATCTGATCATGGAGATGCTGCATGACAGCGGCCTGGTCGCCAGCCTCGATCTCGTCGAGCTCAATCCTTTCCTCGACGATCGTGGCCGCACGGCTCTGCTGATGGTCGATCTCGTCGCCAGCCTGATGGGGCGCCGCGTGATGGATCGGCCGACCCGCGCCGGCACGGCCTAGCCTTCAGCTCTCTTGCTGATTTCGGCGCTTTCTCAACCGTTCCTGCGAGCCTGGCCATTCATTCGATCGGCAAGGCTCGCAAAAACCCGGAAATCAAATCTTTCGCTGTAGTATCGGGGACGGGAGACCCGCGTCGCGATTTCGCCGAGGCGGACCGGCAATTCAGGGAGGCCGCATGCCACACAGTGTTCGTGATACCGGGGCCATGATTGCCGGCATGACCCCACGCCTCAAGGAAGGGGACTTTGTCTTCTGCACCACGACCTCGCCGGCCGTGATCGAGGCGGCTGCCAGGCAGGCTCTGTCATTCTTCCGGGAAGAGGAAGGCGTCACTTTGATCTTGCTGGTGGAAGAAGCCGCCACCCTCGGCTTCGACACCGCCATGGCGATGAAACGCATCGAGCTGGAGGTTTTCTCGGCGCTCGATGGTGTCGGATTGACGGCCGCGGTCGCCTCCGCCCTGGCTGACGCCGGAATCCCCTGCAACATGGTGGCCGCCTATCATCACGATCACGTCTTCGTTCCTGCCGGGATGGCCGAGCGTGCCGTCGCCATCCTGGAGGCCGCACAGCGGCAGGCTGGGGGCTGACGTCGCCCCATCACCCGCCGCGCAAAAGCCGCTCAGTCATGAACGCGCTTTGCTCCAGCGACATAGGGCAGCACGAACATATAGAGGCCGCTGAACAGCAGCAGGAAGAGCGGCAGCAGGGGCGCATAGACCACGAAGGCAGGCGGTTCGCCTAACGCCATGGCAACGAAATTGGCGATCACGCTTAATGTGAAGACAATGGACAGCCAGCGATGGGTCCGTCGAATCCAGGCATTGATGTTCAAGGAAGCCTCCCTTTGTCGATATCGAGCGGGTAACCCGCGATGGTATAGGGGCCAAGGCTTATTCCGACCGCGCCAGGACCCGCTCCAGATTGGCGAGGAACTGCTGCCAACCGGTCTTGGCGCCGCCATAGGCCTGGCGCTGGGAGGGCCGGAAGCCCGCCTGCTCCATGCGCAGATGCGTGCCCGCGCCGGTGGGCGTGAGCGTGAAGGTCACCACGCTTTTCAGATCGTAGGCGGCATCGTCATGGCTGAAATTCCAGCTATAGGACAGGCTCCGATGCGGCTCGACGGTGAGGACTTCGCAGTCGAGTACGCCGCCCCATTCGCCGCGCAGATTGAAGCGATGACCGACAACCGCGTCGAAGTCGTTCTTCATCAACCACTCCTCGATCAGGTGGGGTTGGGTGAGGGCGCGCCAAAGCTTTTCGGGCGGATGCGGAATCTCGCGCTCGACGACGACGGTACGGGTTTCGCTCGCGCTGTTGGTCATTGGTCCATCCTGTTCAGCAAATCTTCGAGATCGTCGAACCGGGCTTCCCAGAATTGCGTCATCTGGCTTGCCCAGTCGATGAGGGGGCTGAGGGCGCCGAGTTGCGCGCAATAATGGGTCTGCCGGCCTTCGTGGCGGTCGCGGACCAGCCCGGCTTGCTTCAGCATCGCAAGATGCTTCGAGACGGCCGGCTGCGAGACCCGGGCATGGGCCGTGAGGGCTCCGACCGTCTGCTCTCCCTTGCGGCACAAGCGCTCGAAGATCGCCCGCCGGGTCGGATCGGCGAGCGTTCTGAACAGGAGGTCGGGGGAGAGCGGCGTCAAAATCAATAACTCCTCAGCTATGGATTTAATCCATAGCTGAGGAGTTATGAATTCGTCAAGTCTGCAGCAAAGAGCGAGATCGCCGTCGATCCATGATATGGCTCGAAACTGGCCGCCCAGGGCACCCTCCGGAAAGGCAGTTCTGCCTTTCGCAAAGGAGACGCCTCAAAACGAGGCGCTGGATCGGGTGGAGCAGAATGCCACCGATGCCAGTGCAGATGTCATCCAGCGGCGCGCTATCCCGACGCCGCAAGCGTCAGGAGCAGGGCCACTTCTCCTGCAGGGCCGTGGTGGCAAGGACCACGAAGGGTTCCTTGAGCCGGTCTGGATGGGCATCGAGGAAGGCGGAGACGACGGCTGCCGTCTGTGCAACAGAGACGTCGACCGGCTTGCAGATACGCTTATCCGAGGTCAGCAGGCGCCCCATCGAGGCGAGATCCTCGATCTCGATGGCGCAGTCCAAGGAGGGAAGTACGAGTTCATTTGGCGTCGGCGCGGTATTGGCCGCCAGACTGCGGCATGCGGCGCGATAATAGTCGCCGCTGTTCGGCAGGGTCTGGGCCGCCGCGGGCACGCATAAGCCGGTCAGGCAAAGGGCTGAAAGCAGGAATTTTCTCACCATGGGAAATCCTCCATGTGCCAGCTGGTTCCCGGCAAGCTGACATTTCCGGGGCTACATGGTCAATCAAGGCCTGTACCCAGGTGCGCTTTAGCCCGGGATGCACCAAGCTCGGGGGGGCATCGTGCTGATCTTTCTCAGGCGGAGTGACGATACCGGATTTCAGCCTTAGGCCTCCAGGCGTCATCCAGGAGAAGTTGTAACCACTGAGGGAAACTTCCCGTTCGAAGGCTTCGTTCTGTTTGTAATATTTAAATTCTGCACATATTTTCTTTGATCTTAAGTATATATTCTATTGGAATTGAGTGTTCTAGATAACTATTTCTAGATAGTACTGGATTTTAGCAATTTTCAGGCCTATCAACGGCTCGTTAATTGGAATCTTGTCTTTCATCATGAAATCTTCGAGCCTGTTCTCCGCGGTTCTCCTCGCCAGCACCGCCCTCTCCAGCCATGCCTTCGCGCAGATGCAGCAACCCCTGGTCGAGATCGAGGGCGGCCTCTTCCAGAACAAGGGCTATGGAGGCATCGGCGTCTTCCTGCCGTTTCTCATCGATGATCGGAATGGCATCTTTTTCGATGCCAGCGGCAGGCTCGCCAAGGGCTCGGCCCGGCAGGCCTCCCTCGGCCTGGGCTACCGCCGTCGCTTCGGGCAGAACTGGGTGATCGGCACCTATGGTTATTTCGATCTCTTCAAGAGCGACTATGGCAATCGCTTCAATCAGTGGTCCTTCGGCGTCGAGGCGATCGGCCCGGCCTATGAGGGTCGCGCCAATGTCTACCTGCCCGGGAGCCGGGAGGCCTATCTGCCCGGCCTGAGCCGCGCCTTCGTCTCCGGGGACGAGCTGCGTTTCCAGGCCGGCCGCGAGTTTGCCCGGGCAGGCGGCGATGCGGAAGTCGGTTTCCGTGTGCCCGATTTCCTGGAGGAGATGGCAGCGCAGGTGAAGGTGTTCGGCGGCGCCTATTGGTATGACGGCCGCAATCGCGTCGACGATATCCCCGGGGTCAAGGCCCGGACGGAAATCACCTTCGCCAAGGTGCCGGGCCTTCCCGGGGCGACCTTCGCGCTCGGCGCCTCCGTCTCCTACGACAGGGAGGACCGCACCAAGTTCGGCCTGACGGCCCGGCTGCGCGTGCCGCTGGGCGGCAGCGCGCGTGGTGGAGACGGCGCCTTCGACGCCATGTTCCAGCGCGTCGAGCGCGCCAGCCTGGTGCGCACCTATGCCGGCGCTTCCGGCCCGATCGAGCGGGCCGAATATGTCGCCAGCGGCCAGGCCGTCGGCAAGGTCGTCAAGATTACCTCCGGCAGCGGTCGTGCCGTGGTGATCAACGACAGGCTTGCCGCGGGCGGCGACAACGCACTGGTGCTCGCCAATGGCGAGATTGCCCTCGACCAGTCGCTGCAACTGGGTCAGGGACAGCATCTGCTCGGCGGGGGCGGTGGGATCGCCGTGCGCGGCGCCTCCAGCCGGCAAGAAACCGTGTTCCGCAACCAGGGGCCGACGGCCCGGCTGACGGGTAGCAGCCCACTGGCCAATGTCGTCACCATGGCCAGCGGCAGCGAAGTCGCCAGCCTGGCGATCTCGGGCGGGCTGGCCGGCATTGCCGGCAGTGGCGCCAGCAATCTGACGATCCGTGACGTCGATATCAGCCGCACGGCGGGCGACGGCATTCGGCTCGACAACGTCACCGGCGCTCTTATCGATGGGGCCAGGATTCATGACCTCTATATCTGCGACAACAACAGCGAATGCGAATTCGCTGTTGGCAATCCCAACCGCGCGCCCCATGCGGCCATCAGTGCTCTCGGCAGCCGGGATCTCACCATCCGCGACACGGCGATCGACAGCGTGACCTACGGCATCTTCATCGGCAGCCGTATCGACGACAGCGACTGGCCTGTTGTCATCACCCATGCGGCAGAGAACATCAGCATCGACAATGTCGCCATCAGCCGCTCGCGGCGCGAAGGCGTGCTGCTGGTCGCCGCCAAGGGGGTGACGATGAACAAGGTCGGTGTCGACAATTCCCAGCAGGGCCTGGACATGGATCTGGTGGTGCTGCAGGCCACCTCGGATGTCACCATCAGGGACATGAACCTGAAGGGCGGCATCAATGGACTGATGCTGGTTACGGCCTCGACCCTGCCAGAGGCGGCCAGGACCACCAATTTGCGCGTGGATGGCCTGACGGTCGACGGCACCCGCAATGCCGGCATCTTCCTCAACCCGGTCTCCGACATCCATTTCAAGAACGTCTCGATCTCGAATGCCGGCACCTACGGTGCCTTCATCTATGGCAGTGACTGGGATTTCCTGGGCGGTCCGGTAAAGAATGTCAGCTTCGAGAATATGCGCGTCGACAAGGCCGGCACGGCGGGGCTCTATTTCATGGGCCCGGCGATCGACATCCGTGGTGACGTGGCGGTTTCCGGCACGCCCCGCAATTGCCTGGTCTCGAGTTTCGGTTCCTATGTCAATGGCTCGCTCACCCAGCCCGCGGGTTCCAGGCTCACGCTCAATGGCAGCGAACTCAACGCCGGCAATTTCGAAGCGAATTGCCTGTAACCGCCAGTGATGAGGGTGACCACGTCGGAGCGGAGCCAGGAGTGGTAACAAGGCGGGGGCGGTTGTCGTAGGATAGGGGAGGGGTCTGACGACCATCCTGCGAGGAGACTTGCCCATGCCGACACGCCGCGATTTTCTGGGCCTCGTGCTGCTGGGAGGCACGAGCTTCGCCTTCACGCAAGCGGCTGCGGCGGGTCCCGCTCGCCTTGCGCTCAGCGATGATGAATGGCGCCGGCGGCTGACGCCATCCCGTTTCGCCATTCTGCGAGAGGCTGGTACCGAACCGGCCTTCACCAGTTCGTTGCTGCATGAACAGCGGGCAGGGCGCTTCGTCTGCGCGGGCTGCGGCGCGGCCCTGTTCTCGTCCCGGACCAAATATGACAGCGGTACCGGCTGGCCGAGCTTCTGGGCTCCGATCAGCCGGTCGGTACGCACCAGCCGGGACACCAGTCTCGGCATGGTCAGGACCGCGGTCGCCTGCACCCGTTGCGAGGGGCATCTTGGCCATATCTTCGACGATGGTCCGAAGCCGACGGGGCTGCGCTATTGTATCAATGGGCTGGCTTTGGTTTTCGTGCCCGACAGGGCCTGATAAGTCGCTTCTGAAAAGAAACGGCCCTCGAGGCATGGCCGTAATTTGTTCGTGAATTGTTCTTGTTTCTGGCACGCGCCAAGGTATGATTGCGCATTCCTTCCTTTCGGAGAGATTGCGCAATGCCCACCTTCAGCCGCGCCGGCCTGGCCCTCATGGCGCTGATTGCCCTGCAAACCGGGCCTGTCCTGGCCGAGACGACGGCCTGCAAGCCGTTCAAATGGTCGCTTACGCGGGAACAGGGCTGGTTCCAGGCCTCACCGCCAACCTTGGCTTCGGGCGCAACGCTGGCCAAGGTCGACGGGGCCGCCGACCTCCAGCTCAGCCCGGTGTCGGATCTGAAATTTCCCGTGACGTCCGGCCGCAAGCCGGCAACCGATACCTATGGGGCCTTGCTGACCCTGCCGCCGATCGAAAAAGCCGGCCTCTATCAGGTCACGCTCTCGGAAGAGGGCTGGATCGACGTCGTGCAGGCTGGGGCAACGGTGAAATATTCGGCCGCGACGGGCCAGAAGGCCTGCACAGGCCTGCGCAAGAGCGTGCGCTTCAACCTGCAGCCGGGGCCGGTCTCCCTGCAGATCAGCGGCGTGAAGGCGCAGACCGTCAAGCTCGCTGTGGCGCCGGCCGAATAGCCGCCGGCGCGCGCTGCTCATCCAGTGTGGTTGCCCGCTGGACTGGACAGGTCCGGTCGAACATCGCACGCGCCTCCAAAATGGCGGCGCGGTTGGCGAAGGCCCATTGGCCGAGCGCATTCACCGGCATGCGCAGGGAATGGCCGAGTTCGGTGAGCTCATAGTCGACGCGCGGCGGAATACTGGGCGTCACTCTGCGGCTGATGAGGCCGTCGCGCTCCAGGCCCCGCAGTGTGAGCGTCAGCATGCGCTGGGAGATGCCGTCGATCCGGCGCTTGATCTCGCTGAAACGCAAAGGCCCCTGGCTCAGCGCCATCACGATCAGGATGCTCCATTTGTCACCGATGCGCGACAGGATCTCGGTGACCGGCCGGCAGCTCTCGGTGAGGCTGCCCTTGTCCTCGTTCATGCCGGTTACACCCATGTCACCTACGGCCATGAATGTGCCTCCTTGTGCCTTACATGCCTGTACCATATTTAGCCTCAGTTACGTTTTGTAACCAGAAAATTTCAACCTGGAAAACCCGGGACGCTTCGTTCCCGGTGAGGCGCGATACATATGGAACTCGGCCTGTACACCTTCGCGGAAACCACCGCGGATCCCGGCACCGTCATCGGCGCCGAGGAGCGCATTGCCAATCTGATGGAGGAGGTCGAGCTTGCCGACGAGCTCGGTCTCGATGTCTTCGGCATTGGCGAGCATCACCGTCCGGATTTTGCCGCTTCCACCCCCGCGGTACTACTGGCGGCGGCGGCTATGCGCACCAAGCGCATCCGCCTCACGAGCGCCGTTACCGTACTGAGTTCGGACGATCCGGTGCGGGTGTTCCAGGAATTCTCGACCGTGGACCTTCTGTCGGGCGGGCGGGCCGAAATCCTGGCGGGGCGGGGCTCCTTCATCGAGTCCTTCCCGCTCTTTGGCTACGACCTCAAGGACTATGACAGCCTGTTCACGGAAAAGCTGGAACTGCTGCTGAAATTGCGCGAGCAGACCGCGGTGAGCTGGCAGGGCGAGCATCGCGCGCCGCTCGACCGCCAGAGCGTCTATCCGCGGCCGGTCCAGCAGCCTCTGCCGGTCTGGGTCGGTGTCGGCGGCAATCCCCAATCGGTGATCCGCGCCGGCACGCTCGGCCTGCCGATGGCACTCGCCATCATCGGCGGGGAGCCGGCACGCTTCAAGCCGCTGGTCGATCTCTATCGCGAGGCGGCGCACCGGGCCGGGCACGATCCGGCCAAGCTTCCGGTCAGCATCAATTCGCATGGCTATATCGGCGAGGACGGCGACAAGGCAGCGGACGAGATCTTTCCCTACTATGCCGACGTCATGGGCCGCATTGGCCGTGAACGCGGCTGGCCGCCGCTGAGCCGGGCGCAATTCGAGGCCTCGCGCGCGCCTCGCGGTTCGGATTTCGTCGGCGATCCCCAGCAGGTCATCGACAAGATCCTGGCCGAACACGAATTGTTCCGGCACCAGCGCTTCCTGATCAAGTTCTCGATGGGCAGCATTCCCCATGCCAAGATGATGAAATCGATCGAGCTGTTCGGTACCGTGGTCGCCCCCGCCGTCCGCAAGGCGCTGGCTCCCGTCCCGGCATAGGGATCTCAAAGCAACACTTTTGCTTGAAAGTATACAAAAGTGTTGCTTTGCTGGGGCTGACGCCTAAGCTGGGCCTGTACCAGAGCAAAACGCGTTCAAGTGTGAACGCGTTTTGCTCTGGACTCTTCGGTTCGACGCGTCTTTGCGATTCTTGGCGGTCCCGCCAGATCGCAAACCGCTCTTGCAGGAAAGGCGCAGCCATGACACGTCGCTATCTGATCGGCCTCGACTATGGCACGGAATCGGCGCGTGGCGTGCTTGTCGATGCCGATAGCGGCGAGCAGGTCGCCAGCCATGCGCTGCCCTATCGGCATGGCGTGATGACCCGCCTGCCGGATGGTCCGGCCCTGCCGCCGCTCTGGGCGCTCCAGAACGCGGACGACTATGTCGAGACGGCCCAGGCGATCCTCTCGGCTCTCGGCCGAGACAGGCAGATCGAAGGCATCGGCCTCGGCTTCACCGCCAGTTCGCCGTTGCCCGTTACGGCCGAGGGCGTGCCGCTCTCCCGCCTCCACCCGCGAGAGCCGCATGCCTATGTGAAGCTGTGGAAGCATGGGGCAGCCCAGGCGCAGGCCGAGGCCATCAATGCTCGGGGAGGGGCCTTCCTCGACAATTTCGGCGGGAAACTCTCGGCCGAATGGCTGCTGGCAAAAGCGGCGCAATTGGCGCAGGAGGCGCCGCGGCTATGGCACGAGACGGAACGCTTCATCGAGGCGGGTGACTGGCTCGTCTGGCAATTGACGGGCGCGGAAACACGCAGCCTCGGCTTTGCCGCCTACAAGGCGCAATACGCCGAAGGGACGGGCTATCCCGACGGCATCGTTCCCGATCTCGCCGATCGCCTGACGCAGCCCCGGCGGGTCGGTACCTCGGCGGGGGGCATGTCGCCGGCCTGGCGCGAACGCACCGGGATTCGCGGGCAGGCGGCGATCGCCGTGGCGGTGATCGATTCCCACGTCGTCCTGCCGGCCGTCGGCGGCGTCAGCGATGGCTGCCTCGTCGGGGCGCTTGGTACCTCCGCCGTCTATCTGATGCTGGGGCGGCAGTTCCGGCCCTTGCCACAGGGGATCGAGGGCGTGGCCTTCGACGGATCGGTGCGGGACCTATGGTGCTACGAATCGGGGCAGGCTGGTTTCGGCGATACGCTCGCCTGGTTCGTTAAAACCTTTCCGCGCGCTGCTGAGACGGCGGAGAATTTCCGGCTCTACAATGCCGAGGCAGCCGGCCTGGTGCCAGGCTCCAATCACCTCCTGGCGCTCGACTGGTGGAGCGGCAACCGCGTGCCCCTGGCCGATTCAGGCTTGAGCGGTTTGCTCGTCGGCCTGACCACGGGCACGACGGCTGCCGGCATCTATCGGGCCTTGCTGGAATCCCTGGCCTATGGCGCGCGCAGCATCCGGGATCTCTTCGTCGCCGGAGGCTTTCACATCGATCGTCTCATCCTGTCGAGTGGCCTGGCCCGCAACAACCCGCTGCTGGTGCAGATCATGGCCGATGTCTTGGCGCAGGAGGTCGGGGTGCCGGAGATCGACAATCCCACCGCGGTGGGCGCCGCCATCCATGGCGCGGTCGCGGCCGGCGTGGTCGCCGACTATCCGGAAGGCGCGGCGCGGTTCGGCGCGCGCGAATTCAAGATCTATCGGCCGGGGAGCGAGGCGGCATCCGTCTATGCCGATCTCTATCGCAACTATGCCGCGCTGGCAGGCGATACATCCCTGCGTGGCGTGATGCATGCGCTCAACCGGATCGGCAATCCGCGCTAGCCAGGAAGACGCACGGGTTGTTATGCCTGAAAACAAGCAAAATATATTTGCATTCATTCAGCGATGATGCATTAATCCGCAGCCTACGATGGAAAGGCCATCGTCGAGAAGAGAGCGCCAAGCTCCATTCATAAATCTGGGAGGATTTCATGTCAGCGCTCCGCCTGAGCCGCATCTTCGCATCCACTGCTCTCGCCACCACGGCCGCCCTCGGCTTTGCCGTGTTTTCGTCCCTCGCCGTGGCCGACAAGGCCCAGGCGGCAGGGGAGGTGATCGTCGGCCTGGTCACCAAGACTGAGGTCAACCCCTATTTCGTCAAGCTGCGCCAGGCCGCCGAGGCCGAAGCCAAGAAGAAGGGCATCAAGCTGATCGCCCGCTTCGGCAAGTTCGACGGCGACAACGAAGGCCAGGTCGCAGCGATCGAGGATCTCATCTCGGCAGGCGCCAAGGGCATCCTGGTGACGCCCAACAACTCGACCGGCATGCTCGGCATCATCAAGAAGGCCCGCGACTCCGGCGTCCTGGTGATCGCGCTCGACACGGCGACCGATCCTGCCGATGCGGTCGACGCCACCTACGCCACCGACAATTTTGAGGCCGGCGTGAAGCAGGGCACCTATGCCAAGAAGGCCCTGGGCGACAAGAAGCCGGTGCTCGCCATGCTCGACGGCACGCCGGGCGGCACGGTCGATACCTTCCGCCACAACGGCTATCTGCAGGGCTTCGGCATCAAGGAGGGCGACCCGGTCATCGCCGGCTCCGCTATCACCAATGGCGCGCAGGACAAGGGCCAGACCGGTATGGAGAACCTCCTGTCCAAGAATGGCGACATCAACGTCGTCTACACCATCAACGAGCCGGCGGCGGCCGGCGGCTATGCGGCGCTGAAATCCTTCGGCAAGGCCAAGGGCGTGATGCTGACCTCGATCGACGGAAGCTGCCAGGGCGTGAAGGACGTCAAGTCCGGCAAGGTCGCCGCGACAGTGATGCAGTTCCCCTACAAGATGGCGGTCGCCGGCGTCGATGCCGTCGCCGAATACGCCAAGACCGGCAAGAAGCCGAGCGGCTTCATCAACACCGGTTCGGAACTGATCACCGACAAGCCAATGTCGGGCCTCGATTCCAAGGACACCGCCTGGGGCCTCAAGAACTGCTGGGGCGGCGAATAAGCCGCACTGGTATCTCAGTTTGTTGGAACCGGTATACCCGCATACCCTGCGTGCTCGGAATAGAGCGCAGGCTTTCCTTCCCCGGCTTTTCGGGGAAGGTGGCATTTCGAAGAAATGACGGAAGGGGGAGGGTGGCGTGACAGGGCAATAATCTGTCAGGTTGCGCTACTCTCCCCCTTCCGGCCCGGCTCTGCCGGTCCACCTTCCCCGAAACCGGGGAAGGATACTCGCGCATTATTCGGCTTGGCCAGGGGATGCGTACCGCCATCCGTATCGTCGAGGATTGTATGAGCACGACCACGGTTCCCGCGCCCGAAGAGAAGCGCAGCCTCCTGGCGCGTATCTTCGCGGTGCCTTCGGCTGGACCCTTCCTGGTACTGGCGCTGTTCTGCGTCATCTTCGCCAGCATCAACGAGCGCTTCCTTGCGCTGCAGAACATATCGCTGATCCTGCAGCAGACCGTGGTGGTCGGCACGCTGGCGATCGGCCAGACCCTGATCATCCTGACGGCGGGCATCGACCTCGCCGTGGGCGCGATCTGCGTGCTCGGCACCATCATCGCAGGCAAGATGGCGGCGCTCGGCTATGATCCCGTCCTGTCCATGGGCGTGGCAATCCTGCTCTGCACCCTGTCGGGCACCGTCGCTGGCGGCCTGATCAGTGGCCTGAAGCTGCCTCCCTTCATCGTCACGCTCGGCACGCTCGGCATCATCACGGCTGCGCTTCGCCTGATCTCGGCCGGGGGGGCCTTTCCGGTCGACGATGAATTCCTGAGCTGGACGGGCAATGGCGAGGTGATCGGCGGCTTCGTGGTCACCTATGGCGTCATCGCCATGCTGCTGCTTTATGCCCTGGTCTGGTATCTCCTGAACCAGACCAAATGGGGCCGCCATGTCTATGCCATCGGCAACAATGCCGAAGCGGCAAGGCTGGTCGGCATCCCGGTTCGCCGGCACCTGCTTTCGGTCTATGTGCTCGCCGGCCTGCTCTATGGCATCGCCGCCTGGCTGGCGCTCGGCCGCATTCCCAATGCCGATCCCAATTCGCTGCAGACGGCCAATCTCGACTCGATCACCGCCGTGGTGATCGGCGGTACTTCGCTGTTCGGCGGCCGCGGCGGCATCATCGGCACGCTGATCGGCGCGCTGATCGTCGGCGTGCTGCGCAACGGCCTGACGCTCGCCGGCATCGATCCGCTCTGGCAGGACCTGATCACGGGTGTGCTGGTGATCGTGGCGGTGGCCTTCGACCAGCTCTCGCGCGGGAGGCGCTGATATGACGGCACCTTCTTCTTCCGAGGTCATTCTCGAGGCCCGCAACATCATCAAGCGCTATGGCCATGTCACGGCGCTTGACGGGGTGGATTTCGAGCTGCGCAGGGGCGAGATCCTTGCCGTTGTCGGCGACAACGGCGCCGGCAAGAGTTCCCTGATCAAGGCGCTGACCGGAGCGCTGCGGCCCGACAGCGGCGAGATCCTGCTCGACGGCCAGACGGTGCATTTCAAGGGGCCGCTCGATGCCCGCCATCGTGGCATCGAGACCGTCTACCAGGATCTGGCGGTGGCGCCAGCTCTAGACATTTCCTCAAATCTCTTCCTCGGGCGCGAGCTGCGCATGCCCGGCGTGCTCGGCTCCGTGTTCCGTCGCCTCGACAAGACACGCATGCGCGAGGAAGCGCGCAAGGCCATGGCGGAACTGAAGTTCCGGTTGCCTTCGATCCATAATGCCGTCGAAGCCCTGTCGGGGGGCCAGCGCCAGGGCGTGGCGGTGGCCCGCGCCGCTTTGTTCGCCAAGAAGCTGGCGATCATGGACGAGCCGACGGCGGCGCTCGGCGTGCGCGAGACCGGCCAGGTGCTGGAACTGATCCGCACTATCCGCGATCGCGGCCTGCCCGTCGTGCTGATCAGCCACAACATGCCCAACGTCTTCGAGTTGGCCGACCGCATCCACATCATGCGCCTGGGCCGCCGGGCCGCCGTGGTAAGCCCCAAAACCCATTCGATGGCCGACGTGGTGGCCATCATGACCGGCGCAATCAAGGTCGAGGATTTCGAAAAGCGCGGGCAGGGGTGATGCCGCCGAAGCGATCCTTCCGGATCGTACGTCGTGGCCGGGATTTGTAGCTCGCAACGGTCTGAGATAGGGCAGAACAAGGCGCGACCCGCCTTCTCCACGCAGTGGGGAAGTCCGCCACATCTTCGAAACGAAGATGTGGCTGTTCATTTCGCAGAAATGACGGATGGGGTGTAGCGGGCAGCGCACGGAACTCAAAAGACTGGCACGACCGTCGTGCCAACCTTCGAAGGATACTGCGCGGCACGCCACACCCCATCCGACCCGGCTTCGCCGGGCCGCCTTCCCCGCTGCGTGGAGAAGGCGGGTCGCGCTTTATTTACCGTGGATGCGGCTATTACACGCTGTACGTCGAACGATGCCGCCCGGCGTTCGTACGCGTCCATAAGCCCATACCAAGGTATGGTTCTCACACACCAAGGCACGGTTGACCCTGCTTTGGGGCAATGACAGAAGGGCTCTGTATTCGCGGTGCCCGACACCTTGGATATCCATCGAAAAATCAGCTGTGGAAGCACATGGACAACGATCGCAGTAGCCGTCCGGCTTCGGTCCTAGGCCGTCGCCGGAGGGGTGCGCCATCGATCTGGAACGCCGGCGGTCTCGCGCGCCGGGCGATGACCGGCCGGCTCTAAAGCGTTTTGCTCTAGTCCGCGCCGGCTTGCCTCGCGGGTCTGGCCAAAGGCGGCCCGACGAGGTGAAACATGAACAACGTCATTCCGTTCCGCGGCCGTATCTCGGCCGCCACGCCGCATGTTCGCGGCGCCGTCATCCTTGCCTTCCAGGCCAAGGCCCGTGCGGTTGCACCTGGCGCATCATTCAAGGAATTGGATGCGTCTTTCCGATCCGGTCGGATGGAAAAGCGCCCTGGCGCGATCCGTAGCGGTCTCCTGGCATCCTGGCACCTGAATCCGGATACGGGGCGGCTCGAATGCCGCTGGAGCCCGTCCGGCGCCGGTGAAGAGACGGATGCCTCCCAATCCCTTTGTTCGAAATGCGCCGGGATGGCCGGCACGCACTGAGCGTGTCTCGGGAGGAGCCCCCTGCGTCCAGAGCCCGTCTGCCTCCCGACATCCCGCCTTTTCCGACCTTGCCCTCCAACGAGGTTCGCCATGGTTTTCCTACCCCATGACCGTTCCGGTCAGCGCTCAGTCGCAGCTTTCGCCCGCGGGCGCCTCCTGCCCAATCTCTACGATCTGATCGCCTGCGGGCTGGTGATCGCGCTCATCGCCCTGGTGCTGCATGGCGCTGCCGCGATGCGGACACCGCTCGATGCCCTCTCGGGGGCTCCGGTCTCGCTCGATCCGGCCCGCCTGCCGGAATATGCGCTGCGCACCACCTTGCGCATGTTCGCCGCCATCATCGCCTCGCTGGTCTTCACCTTCGTGGTGGCCACGCTGGCGGCCAAGAGCCGGCGGGCCGAGCTGATCATCATCCCGGCCCTCGACATCCTGCAGTCGGTTCCGGTGCTGGGTTTCCTGACCTTCACGGTCACCTTCTTCATGGGCCTGTTTCCCGGCAGCCAGCTCGGGGCGGAGTGTGCCTCGATCTTCGCGATCTTCACCAGCCAGGCCTGGAACATGGCCTTTTCCTTCTACCAGTCCCTGCGCACGGTGCCTGGAGACCTGGACGAGGTGAGCCGTGGCTTCAGGCTGTCCGGTTGGCAGCGTTTCTGGCGCCTGGAGGCGCCGTTCGCGGCGCCGGGGCTGATCTGGAACACCATGATGTCGATGTCCGGCGGCTGGTTCTTCGTGGTCGCCTCCGAGGCGATCACGGTGGGCAATACGACCGTGCAGCTTCCCGGCATCGGCTCTTTCCTGGCGCTCGCCATCGACCAGAAGAACTTCGTCGCAGTCGGCTGGGCCGTGGCGACCATGGGCATTCTGATCATGCTCTACGATCAATTGCTGTTCCGGCCGGTGGTCGCCTGGGCCGACAAGTTCCGGGTCGAGCAGACGGCCAGCCAGCAAAGGCCGCGGTCCTGGGTCTACGATCTCATCCGCCATACCAGGCTGGTGAAGCGCCTGATCGCGCCGCTGGCCTGGATCTGGCAGCGCCTGATGCTGGTGCGCGTCGGACGATCGGACAAGGCATCCTTTCGGTCCGGACGGGCGACCTCGCCTTTGATCGATCGCCTCTGGCTTGGCCTGGTGCTGGCCGTCACGGCCTGGGGGATCTGGGTGGCGATTGCCTATATGCGCCAGACGCTGTCCTGGAACGACGCGCTCGAAGCGCTGGGCGGCGGCCTCGCGACGCTGCTGCGTGTCATCGTCCTCATCGCAGTGGCAAGCCTGATCTGGGTGCCGATCGGCGTGCTGATCGGCCTGCGCCCGACTCTGGCCGAGCGGGTTCAGCCTTTGGCCCAGTTTCTGGCCGCCTTCCCGGCAAATGTGCTGTTTCCCTTCGCCGTCATCGCCATCGTCGGCACCGGGGCAAGTCCCGACATCTGGCTGTCGCCCCTGATGGTGCTGGGAACCCAGTGGTACATCCTGTTCAACGTCATCGCCGGAGCAAGCGCCTTTCCGACCGACCTCAGGGAGGCGGCTTCGGTCTACCAGATCCGGTCCTGGACCTGGTGGCGCCGGGTGATCCTGCCCGGGATCTTTCCCTATTACGTGACCGGCGCCCTCACGGCTTCGGGTGGCTCCTGGAACGCCAGCATCGTCGCCGAACTCGTTAGCTGGGGAAATACCAAGCTCGAGGCCTATGGCCTCGGCTCCTACATCGCCAGGGCGACCGAGGCGGGAGACTTTCCGCGCGTCGTGCTCGGCATCGCCGTGATGTCGCTCTTCGTCACCTTGTTCAACCGCCTGCTGTGGCGTCCGCTCTACGTCTTCGCGGAACGCCGCCTGCGCCTCGACTGATCTTCCGGAGATATCGCCATGAATGCTCCCCTCACAATGAATGCTCCCGTCACCATCAAGGATACCCCGCTGGTCTCCGTCCTCGGCGTGCGTCAGACCTATGACAAGGGCGGGTCGAGCCCGCTGGTCGTGCTCGACAGGGTCGACCTCGTGCTGCAGGCCGGCGAAATCGTCGGCCTGCTTGGCCGCTCCGGCTCCGGCAAGTCGACGCTGCTGCGCGCCATCGCCGGGTTGCTCCGGCCCAGCGAGGGGCAAGTCTCTTTCCAGGGCGAGCCCGTCCGCGGCACACGCAGCGGCATTGCGCTGGTTTTCCAGAGCTTTGCCTTGTTTCCCTGGCTCACCGTGCAGCAGAATGTCGAGTTGGGGCTCGAGGCACAGGGCGTCCTGCCGGCCGAGCGCCGCAAGCGAGCCCTGGCCGCGATCGACCTGATCGGGCTCGATGGTTATGAGAATGCCTATCCCAAGGAGCTTTCGGGCGGCATGCGCCAGCGTGTCGGCCTTGCCCGTGCCCTCGTGGTGCACCCCAAGCTGCTCTTGATGGACGAGCCCTTCTCGGCACTCGACGTGCTCACCGCCGAGACCCTGCGCACGGATCTGCTCGATCTGTGGTGCGAAGGCCGCATGCCGATCGAAGCCATCCTGATGGTCACCCACAACATCGAGGAGGCGGTGCTGATGTGCGATCGCATCCTGATCTTCGGCTCCAATCCCGGCCGGGTGATCGGCGAGGTCCGGGTCGATCTGCCCCAGCCGCGTAACCGGCTCGACCCGGCCTTTCGCGCCTTGGTGGAGGATATCTATGCGCGCATGACGGCTCGCCCGGGTTCGGCTCCGGCGCGGGATGGCCTCTTCCCCGGCACCGGCATCGCCATGGTGCTTCCCAAGGTCTCCTCCAACGAACTCGCCGGCCTGATCGAGGCGGTGGCGGCGGCCCCCTATCACGGCAAGGCGGACCTGCCGCCCTTGGCCGCAGGCCTGCATCTGGAGATCGACGAACTCTTCCCGGTTGCTGAAACCCTGCAGCTGCTGCGTTTCGCCGAGCTGGAGGGCGGCGACATCCGCCTCACCGCGGCCGGCAAGCGCTTCGCCGAAAGCGAGATGGACGAGCGCAAACGGCAGTTTGCACAGCAATTGGCGACCTATGTGCCGCTGGCGGCCCATATTCGCCGCATCCTCGACGAAAGGCCGAGCCATCAGGCGCCGGCCCGCCGCTTCCGCGACGAGTTGGAGGATCACATGTCCGAGGACTATGCCGCCGGCACCGTGCAGGCCGTGATCAGCCTTGCCCGTTATGCCGAATATTTCGCCTATGACGAGGCGGCTGATCTCTTCACGCTGGAGAATCCCAGTTGAACGCCTCGACGGCTTGATCATCGTCGATATCGTGGTCGTGCTCCCGCCACCGGCGCCGGCGGGAGCCTTGCCATCCTTCATGGTGAAGGCAGGTGAAACATGCTCCGGGACAATGAAGAACTCGCGCGGGCCCTCATCGCGCTGCAGGAGGCAGGCGGTCGGGTCGAAAACAGGGCATCTTTGCTGGCCATCGGCCTGCTCCTGTCGGGAGCGGACGGACTCTCCCGGCTCACGCGCCGGCTTTTCCTCCGCCGCAAGCTGTTGCCATCGGAGACACGAGGCTTGCTTCGGATTGCCGGAGGCTTCAACAAGATGGGTATCGTGCTGTTGCGCCGACATCTGAGGCGGCATTCCCGCCATCGCGCCTGATCATCCTGGTCATGCGCTTCGTGCGGATGGCGGCGGCAATATCTGGCAGGAAAGTGCGATTTCTCCGAGGAGCGCTGCTGGTGAGACGCGAACGCCTGGAATCGATGGTCGACACACCCCTGCTATGGCTCGCCATGGCAGGGTTGGCCTTGCTCATTTTCGTCGCCGATACCGTCACCGATCTGGAGATCGCCGTTGCCGTGCTGCATGTCGCCGTGGTGCTGATCTCGGTATGGACAGGGCGGCCGCGGACCGTGTTGATCGTCGGGCTGGTCTGCAGCATCCTCACCGTGCTCAGCTTCTTCATGACGGTGAGGGGCGATACCGAGGCCGGCATCGCCAATAGCTGTCTCAGCCTGCTGGCCATCGGCGCAACCACCTATCTTGCCATCCGGATCGAACTCGCCGATCTGGCGGTGCGCCGGGCGGAGGCCGATCTTGCCCGTATCTCGCGCATCACTATGCTCGGTGAACTCACGGCTTCCATTGCCCATGAGGTGAGCCAGCCCCTGGCGGCAATCGGTGCCAGCAGCAATGCTGCGCTGCGCTGGCTCTCGGCCTCGCCGCCCAACCAGGCCGAGGCCCAGCATGCCCTCAAGCGGATCGTGGAAGCCGCCGAACGGGCAGGCGAGGTGGTGGAACGGGTCCGTCGCCTGGTGCGCCGGGCCCCTCCCTCGCGCGAGCCTGTCGACATGGTCGACGTGATCGACGAGACCTTGGCGCTGATGCGGGGCAAGCTGCGCGCGAATGCCATCCCGCTGCGGACCGAGCTGCTGCAGGGTCCGTTGCCCGTCATGGGCGATCGGGTCCAGTTGCAGCAGGTCCTGCTCAATTTCATCACCAATGCCATCGAGGCGATGGTGGAAACGAAGCAGGGAGATCGGGAGATAACGATCAACACCTCCGCGGACGACAGGGGGGTCACCATCGGTGTCACCGATACCGGGTCTGGCCTGTCGCCGCAGGCGATGGAGCACGTCTTCGACCCCTTTTTTACCACCAAGGAAGACGGTATGGGGATAGGACTGGCCATCAGTCGTTCCATCATCGAGGCACATGGCGGCAGTATCGAAGCCAAGGCTGCCGCACCGCGCGGAAGCGTCTTTCGCTTCACTTTGCCGTTGGCACGTGGACGCAAGGATTAGACCCATGTCGGAAGAAATCGCGACCGTCTATGTGGTGGATGATGATCCCATGGTCCGGGATGGGCTGGACAGCCTGCTGAGATCGGTCGGCTATCGTGTCCGCTGCTTTGCCTCACCCCGCGAGTTCATGCAGCAACCGCGCTCGAAGGGGCCTGCCTGCCTCGTGCTCGATGTGCGCATGCCCGGACAAAGTGGGCTTGACTTTCAAACCGAACTGGCCGGGGCAGGGGATGCGATCCCGATCGTCTTCCTGACCGGCCATGGCGACGTGCCGATGTCGGTCCGCGCCATCAAGGCCGGTGCCATGGAATTCCTGCTCAAGCCTTTCCGCGAGCAGGATCTTCTCGACGCTGTGACAGCATGCCTGGAGAAAAGCCGTGCGGAGAGTTTCGAAACGGGTTTGGTGGCAGACCTGCGCAAGCGTTATGCCACCCTGTCGCAGCGCCAGCAGGAGGTGATGGCGCTGGTGGTGCAGGGGCTTCTCAACAAGCAGACGGCCGCGGAACTGGAATTGAGCGAGATTACCGTGAAGATCCATCGCGGCCAGGTGATGCGCAAGATGCAGGCCGATACGCTGGCCGATCTCATCCGCATGGCGGACCGCCTCGGGCTGCCGGGCAAACCGGCAGGTCGGGGATAGCGGCAGCTATGTCGCCAAAGCGCTTGACGGGCCTTGCGACGCGGCCCCATATCCGGGCCGAGATGATAGCTGAAAAACCCGCCCTCACCATTCTGCTCTGCTCTCCCCGCGGTTTCTGCGCCGGGGTGGTGCGGGCGATCGACGCCGTCGAGCAGGCCTTGAAGATCTATGGCCCGCCGGTCTATGTGCGACATGAGATCGTGCACAACAAATATGTGGTCGAGAATCTCAAGTCGAAAGGCGCCATCTTCGTTGAGGAACTCGACGAGGTGCCCGAGACGCGCGCGCCGGTGATCTTCTCGGCCCATGGCGTCGCCAAGTCGGTGCCAGCCGCCGCCGCCGATCGCAATCTGTTTGCCATTGACGCGACCTGCCCGCTGGTGACCAAGGTGCATCGCGAGGCCGAGATCCATCACAAGCGCGGCCGCGAGATCGTGCTGGTCGGGCATCGCGGCCATCCCGAAGTCATCGGCACGATGGGGCAGCTGCCGGAGGGGGCCGTCAGCCTGGTCGAGACGGTCGCCGATGTCGCCGCCTTCACGCCGGCCAATCCGGACGCTCTCGCCTATGTGACGCAGACCACCCTGTCGGTCGACGACACCCGCGACATCGTCGCGGCGTTGAAGACCCGTTTCCCCTCGATCGTCGGCCCGCACAAGGAAGACATCTGCTACGCCACCACCAACCGCCAGGAGGCGGTCAAGGCGGTGGCGCCGCGGGTGGAAGGCTTCATCGTGGTGGGAGCGCCGAACTCCTCCAATTCGCAGCGCCTGCGCGAAGTGGCGGAGCGCTCCGGCTGCCTCATCTCGGAGCTGGTGCAGCGCGCCTCGGATATCGACTGGAGCCGGTTCGGTACCCTTAAATCCCTCGGCGTCGCGGCCGGCGCCTCTGCGCCGGAAATCCTGGTCGAGGAGATCCTCGATGCCTTTGCGGAGCGCTACGCCATCACCGTCGAGACCGTCTCGACCGCCGATGAGAGCGTGTTCTTCCCGCTGCCTAGGGATTTGAGGGAGAACGACGTGCGTAAAATTGCAGAAGATGTTGCTCGCTGATGGCCGTTTACACTGAAGTCAATGACGAGGATCTCGCCTGCTTCGTCGCCGAGTACGACATTGGCGGCGTGCTGGCCTGCAAGGGCATCGCCGAGGGCGTCGAGAACACCAACTACATCCTGCGGACCGAGAAGGGCGTCTATATTCTCACCCTCTATGAAAAGCGGGTGAAGCGGGACGACCTGCCCTTCTTCATGGCCTTGATGGAGCACCTTTCCGAAAGTGGCGTGACCTGCCCGACGCCGATCCGGCGGCGCAACGGCAAGGTGCTGGGCGAGCTGGCCGGGCGGCCCGCCGCCCTGATCAGCTTCCTGGAAGGCGTCTGGATCAAGAAGCCGAATGTAGAGCATTGCGGCGCCGTCGGCCGTGCGCTCGCCGCCATGCACAACGCCACGCTCGGCTTCCCGATGGAGCGCCCCAACGCTTTGTCTCTTGCCGGTTGGGAGGCCCTCTACCAGCAGGCGGACGGCCGGGCCGACAGCGTGCAGCCGGGGCTCGATGCAGCCATTGCCGAGGAACTCGCCTTTCATAGGGCCCATTGGCCGCAGGGTTTGCCGACGGGCGTCATCCATGCCGACCTCTTCCCCGACAATGTCTTCTTCCTGAACGGGCGGCTTTCTGGCCTGATCGACTTCTATTTCGCCTGCACCGATAGTCTGGCCTATGACGTTGCGATCTGCCTGAATGCCTGGTGCTTCGAGCCGGATCATGCCTACAACGCCACCAAGGGCAGGGCGCTCCTGGCCGGCTATCGTGCCATCAGGCCGCTTTCCGATGCCGAGGTGGCAGCCATGCCCGTGCTGGCCCGCGGCTCGGCTCTGCGCTTCATGCTGACGCGCCTGGTCGATTGGCTCAACGTGCCGCCCGGCGCCCTGGTGAAGCCGAAGGATCCGCTGGAATATTGGAAGAAGCTGCGTTTCCACCAGCGCATCGCCAGCCCGGCCGAATACGGGTTCGAGCCATGACGACCAAGAAGGTGACGCTCTATACCGATGGCGCCTGCTCGGGCAATCCAGGCCCTGGCGGCTGGGGTGCCATCCTGATGTTCGGTGAGCACCGCAAGACCTTGTGCGGCGGTGCCCTGGAGACCACCAACAACCGCATGGAGCTGCAGGCGGCGATCGAGGGCCTGGAAGCCTTGACACGCGGCTGCGCGGTCGACCTCCATACGGACAGCCAATATGTCAAGAACGGCATTACCGGCTGGATCCATGGCTGGAAGCGAAATGGCTGGCGCACCGCCGACAAGAAGCCGGTGAAGAACGAGGATCTCTGGCGCCGCCTCGATGCGGCACTGGAGCGCCACGAGGTCGAGTTCCATTGGGTGAAGGGCCATGCCGGCCACCCCCTCAACGAAGAGGCCGACCAGCTCGCGCGTGAGGGCATGGCGCCCTATCAGCAGGAAAAGCGGGATAGGGCGGCGGCTTTGTCGTGAGGGGCGGTGGGCCGGCCTTCTCAGCTCCATCGAGAGATGGAGGGGGGCCGGCCTCTTTCCGAAGGCATGGTGTTTCTATGCCGGTCCGAAGGCACACCGAGCGATCAGATCGCCCCGAGCAGCGTATCGGCGCCGGAAATGTCGAGCTTGCCGCCATCGTCAAGGTTGAGCACCTTCACCACGCCGTCATCGACCAGCATGGCATAGCGCTGCGAGCGCACGCCCAGGCCTGCCGCGACCCGGTCGAGTTCCATGCCGGTCGCCTTGGCGAAGTCGCCGCTGCCGTCGGCGAGGAATTCGATCTTGCCGAGGCCACCCGTGGCCTTGGCCCAGGCCTGCATGACGAAGGCGTCGTTGACCGCGGTCACCGCCACCGTATCGATGCCCTTGGCCTTGAAGGCATCGTAATGCTCCAGATAGCCCGGCAGATGATTGCGGTGGCAGGTGGGGGTGAAGGCGCCGGGAACGGCGAACAGCACCACCTTCTTGCCGCCGAAGATGTCGGCGGTGCTCTTGGGCTCTGGCATGTCCTGCGTCACCGCACGGAAGGTCACATCGGGGAGTTTGTCGCCGGGCTTGATCGTCACTGATATCTCCATTGCGATGACGAGAGTCTACGGCAACCGATATAGGCTTTCGACGCCTGCCTCGCCAGTCGAGAGCGTGAAGCGCAGTTCTTTTCCGGCGATGGTCGCGCCTTTCGGCAGGCCCTCGAGCGGCAGCACGAAGCGCTGAGGATTGGCCTTGTCGGCATCATCAGCCGGCTCCGGCATGGGCAGGTACCACTTCATCGGCCCTTCCACGAACAAAGCGGAGGAGGAGGGAGCCGTTACGTCGATGGTCAGGTGCGCCGGGTTGGTCGAGGTGTCGAGGCGGATCTGTTTGACGGCGAGGGGAGCGACCGCGCCGATCTCCTGTGATACCGGTACTTTCTTCAAGGCTTTCGCGATCTCGGCGCTGCCTCCCCCTTCCGCAGGCGTGCCGGGCGAAAGGGTGATGTCGGCATTGCCCTTGGCGGGGACGCAGATCGTCTTGCAGGCGGCATAGTCGAGGCCGAGTGCCAGCTTGACGGGCTTGGTCGGATCGATCGCGCTGATCTTGAGAGGCAGCATGACCTCATCGTGATAGACGGCCGACGATGCGCCCTCCTGGTCGTAGCGACTCGGCGCCGGCCAGAGCACCGTCACCTCGCGGAGATTTTCCGATCTGGACCAGTCGAAAGTCGGGGGAATGCCGGCATCGCCCGGATTGCGCCAATAGGTCTTCCAACCGGGCGCGAGCTGGATTTCAAGGCCCGCCAGGCCCTCCGGATGGGCTTGTCCCGGCAGCAGCCGGATCACGGCTTCCGGATCGGACTGGCTCGGATCCGATTGGCCGGCAAGGGCTGGCTGGCAGAGCCCGGCGAGAAGCCAGGCGAGAGCAGGAAGGGCAAGACGGCTGAACATTCGGATAGCTTGCGGCTCCAAGGAGGGATTATCGGCAGACGGATAACTACGAATGGTCAATAGCGCCATGCACGAAGGCGTGACACTCTTGTGAGGCTCGCCTTTGGCGCTTCGCCCAGGTTGGCCAAATTTATGCCTTAACAAAGCCGATACGATACGGCACGATCATGTCCATGACAGGCTACATTCCATTCGGCAGCGATTCATCCGGCGGTTTCCTCGACGGTAAAATGCTCGTGGCCACGCCGTCCATGCAGGATGAGCGCTTCGCCCGCACGGTGATCTACATCTGTGCGCATTCGTCCGATGGTGCCATGGGCATCGTGGTCAACCAGCCGGCCAAGAACATTCGCTTTCCGGACCTGCTCAAGCAACTCGGCGTCATCGACGGCGTCTCGGACATGCGGGCGCCGAGGGGCGCGCCGATCCGTATCGTCAATGGCGGGCCGGTCGAGTCCGGGCGGGGATTCGTGCTCCACACCAACGACGTCTTCATCGACAATTCGACCATGCCGATCGAGGACAATATCTGCCTGACCGCGACGCTCGACATCCTGCGCAGCATCGCCATCGGCGAGGGGCCGGAACAGGCCTTGCTGGCGCTGGGCTATGCCGGCTGGGGCGCCGGGCAGCTCGAGCGCGAAATCCAGGCCAATGGCTGGCTGCATTGCGATGCCGATCCCGGGCTGCTGTTCGACGATCAGGTCGCGACCAAATATACGCGGGCGCTGCGCAAGCTCGGCATCGAGCCCGGCCTGTTTTCGCGGGATGCCGGCCACGCGTAGATGCGGGCCGGCCACGCCTGATCTTGGAGCGCGGATAGGCTGCATACGCGACCTGGTCGATGCCTGTATCAGCCTTAAGTCCAGAGAGGCAACGTGGAGTATTTTTTCTACGGCCGCGACAATCCTGGTGTGATGCCGCTGCGCCAGCGGCTCGTCGAGGCTCACTGGTCCTTCATGGACGGCTACGCCGATGGGATGATTGCACGCGGACCGACGTTGGCGGAAGACGACCTGACCCCGACCGGCAGCGTTCATATCGTCGATCTGCCGGATTTTGAAGCAGCGCGCGTGTTTGCTTATGAGGAACCTAACTTCAAGGCTGGCGTCTACGAAGATGTCATGATCAGGCGCTGGCAGAATACCGTCGATCGCAAGATGTGGACATTCCCAGGCAATCCCACTGCCAATCAGCGCTTTCTGGTCATCGCCCATGGTCGAACGGGTGCGAATGCGGCCTGGAATGGTCTATCGGCGGCCTGCCAGACCTTCCTGCGCGAGCAAGATCGGCTCGAACGCCTGATCGTGGGAGGGCCGCTGTGGTCCGATGATAGTCTGGACTGGGCAGGTTGCGCTCTCATGCTGGAGCTCCCGTCCCGTGATGCGATCGAGATCATGTTGACTGCCGATCCCTGTTTGAGGGCCGGACTTTACGAACGTATCGAGATCCATCGCTGGCGTTTTGGCGGGCGGCCTGACGGGGTGCACGTTCTTTAGCTTCCCAGGCAATCTTAAACGCTCCGAGGTCCGCGCTCTGGATTACGCTCTCAGTCGTATCGGGCCGGCGATCAGCCTGCGGGCTTCTTCCGCCGTGACGGGATCGCCGAAGGCTTCGCCCTGGGCGAACTGGCAGCCGAGCTCGCCGAGCTCCTCCGCGTCGTTGTCGGCCTCGGCACCATCGGCGATGATCTCCATGCCGAGGTCGCCCGCCATGGCGATGATCGAGCGCAGGATCACCGGGCGACCGCGCTCGCCTTCCTTCACGAAGCTCGGATCGATCTTGAGCATGTCGAAGGGGAAGCGTTGCAGATAGGACAGGCTGGAATAGCCGGTGCCGAAGCCATCCATGGCGAGGCCGACGCCAAGATCGCTGAGCTGGGCCAGGATCTGTGCCCCATATTCGGGATTTTCCATCACCAGGCTCTCGGAGACCTCGAGCTTGAGCGAGCCGCGCTCGATGCCTGCCCGCGCCATCACCGCCTTGATGTCCTGGACGAGGTCCTGGCGCAGCAATTGCCGGCTGGAGATGTTGACCATGCCGAACAGCGGCGGCTCGACCTCGACGAGGCGCTGCCAGATCGACAGCTGGCGAGCGGTGCGGTCGAGCACGAAGAGGCCGACATCGACGATCAGCCCCGTCTCTTCGGCCATGGCGTTGAATTCCCCCGGCGGCAGGCGGCCGAGCTTGGGATGCTCCCAGCGCACGATCGCCTCGAAGCCGGCAATGGTGCGATCCTGCAGGCGCACTACCGGCTGGAACAGCACTTTCAGCTCGTCGCGTTCGATCGCCCGCCGGAGATCGGCTTCGAGGGAAGAGCGATCCGGCCGTTCGACCCGCATGGCCGCCCGGAAGATCTCGATGCGATCGCCGCCGATCTTCTTGGCGTTGTACATGGCGATCTCGGCATCCTTGATCAGCTCGTCCGCCTTCACCGGGGCCTGGGGATCAAACATCGCTACGCCGATCGAGGCGGTGAGGAAGATTTCGCGGTCGGCCACGGCGATGGGTGCGCGCAGCGAACGGCGGATCGACTCGGCGAAGGCCGAGATGCGTTCCGGGTCGGGTTCCGACATGAGAAGCACGCCGAACTGATCGCCGAAGATGCGGCAGACGCTGTCGCGGGGCTTCATCAGGCGTGAAAGCCGACGCGACACCGTCAGCAGGATCGAATCGCCGACCGAATGGCCGACGGCGTCATTGACCTGCTTGTAGCGGTCGAGGTCGAGGATCAGCACGGTCGGCTTGGTGGTACCGTCCTGCCTGGCCTGGACCAATGCTGCTTCCAGCCGGTCGGTGAAGAGCTCGCGGTTGGGCAGGCCGGTCAGGTTGTCGCGCACGGCGTCGTGCAACAGGCGCTCCTCGGCCGTCTTCTGCTCGGTGACGTCGGAGACGGTGCCGACGCAGCGCACCACTTCGCCGTCCGAGCCCACCACGGGCCGGGCCTTGAGGTTGAGCCACATATAGTGGCCGTCGGCGGCGCGGATGCGGAAATCCAGGCTGACGCGGCCGCGGCGCTGGTCGATCACCGCGTCGAGGGCGGTGCGGAAGCGGTCGCGGTCGAAGATGTGGACGAGCTCGAGCCATTCGCTGGCCGGTCCGTCGAGGGCGCCGGGGGCGACGCCGAGCAACTGGTCCGCCTCCGGGCTGACATAGATGCGATCGGCCGGCACGTCCCAGTCCCAGACCACGTCGCCCGAGCCGGTGAGGGCGAGGGCCTTGCGTTCGGTATCGGTCATCAGCCCGGGTGCAAAGGCACTGCCGGCGAAAGCGTGCTGCATCACCGTGAAGCCAATCAGCATCACCACCAGCACGAGGCCGCCGGTGAGGGCCGGCTGCACCAGGTCGTTGGTGAGATGGCCCATGATGGTCAATCCCGCCGCCGCCACCCAGCCCAGCAGCAAGGTCCAGGTGGGTATCAGCATCACGGCCCGGTCATAGCCGTAGAAGGCCAGCAGCAGGATGATCAAGAGGCCGACGACGGCGAGCGTGGCGATGGAGATGCGGGCGATGCCGGCGGCGACGGGCGCGTTGATCACCGCAAGGCCGACGAGGGTGGCGAGCGCGACCAGCCAGAGCGCCGAGACTACGGAATAGCGCACATGCCAGCGGTTCAGATTGAGATAGGCGAACAGGAAAACAAGGAGCGTTGCGGAGAATACCGCCTCGGCGCCCGCGCGCCACACCCTGTCTCCATCCGGCGGGATGGCGAGGAATTTGTGCAGAAAGCCGAAATCGATGGCGAGATAGGCCAGCACCGCCCAGGCCAGCGCGGCGGCGGCGGGGAACATCGCCGTGCCCTTCACCACGAAGGCAATGGTGAGGAACAAGGCGAGCAGGCCGGCAATGCCGAGCACGATGCCCTTGTAGAGGGTGAGCGAGTTGACCTTGTCCTTATAGGCATCGGGATCCCACAAGAAGAGCTGGGGCAGCTTGGTGGTACGCAACTCGGCCACGAAGGTCACACGTGAGCCCGGATCCAGTGTCACCCGGAAGACGTCGGCGTCGTCATCCTCCTGCCGTTCGGGCTGGAAGCCCTGGCTGGGCGTGATTTCCGCGATGCGCGATGCGCCGAGATCCGGCCAGACCAGCCCGGAGCCGACCAGGCGGAAATGCGGCGCCACCACGATGCGGTCGATCTGCTCGTCGGTGGTGTTGGCGAGGGCGAACACGATCCAATGCGGATTGGTTCCCGGCTGCTTCGAGCGCACTTCGATACGGCGCACGATGCCATCGGCGCCCGGCGCGGTCTGGATCTGGATGCGGTCACCCTGGCTGGAATAGTTTTCGACAGCGGGCAACAGGTCGATGGCATCGACCTCACCGTTGACGTCAACCGGCTCCAGGGCATGCGCAACGCCGCCGACCATTGCCATGACGAGCATCATGACCACAGAGGCTGCGACGACGCGAATGAACTGCAACATACGATCTCCAGCCAGGCTTCCCGACGCCCCCTTGCGCGGGTCCTGGTTCATCTCTCTTCGAAGGGCCTGCCCACCTGCCACTCAATTGTGTCGAGAAGCAGTAGCCAGCAATGTGAAATTGGGCAAGCTGCACCGGTCGGATTCCTGTTGGCGGAATGATCGGGATGGTGAATGCGATCTCCATGCCCCTCGTCACATCCGGGCTCCAACGGGCAGAAATCAGTGGGAAGTTGGGGGCGATTTCGAATCCACCTCATTTTTGACGCTTGGGGCAGGCAAGGGCGAGATTGCTGCAAGGCCAGACTCTGAGTAGGGTCTCTTAAACTGTTCCTTCATCCGAGGGGGCAATAAGAACAATCAACCTTCCCCAAGGGCATGTATCAAAGGTTTCCAATGACGCGCATTCGCAAAGCTGTATTTCCCGTCGCCGGCCTCGGCACGCGCTTTCTGCCTGCCACGAAGTCGGTGCCGAAGGAGATGCTCACCGTGGTGGACAAACCCGTCATCCAGCATGTGGTGGATGAAGCCCGCGAAGCCGGCATCGAGCACTTCATTTTCGTGACCGGCCGCAACAAGGGTGTGATCGAGGACCATTTCGACATTGCCTTCGAACTCGACGCCACGCTCAAGGAGCGCGGCAAGATGGAGGCCTATGAAGAATTGCAGCGTTCGCTGCCGGGCGCCGGACAGACCAGTTTCACGCGCCAGCAGGCGCCGCTCGGCCTCGGACATGCCGTCTGGTGCGCCCGCGAAATCGTCGGGCGCGAGCCCTTCGCCCTGCTGCTGCCCGACATGCTGCATCACGGCAAGGGCAAGGGCTGCCTTGCCGAGATGGTGGAGGCCTATGACAAGGTCGGCGGCAACCATATCGCCGTGTTCGAGGCGCCGGAGGACCAGACGCATCAATATGGCATCGTCGGTAAGGGCGAGAGCGTGGGCGGCAATGCCTTCGAGATCACCCAGATGGTCGAGAAGCCCAAGAAGGGCACGGCGCCGTCCAACCTGGCGGTCTCAGGCCGCTACATCCTGCAGCCGGAGATCTTCGATCTCCTGGAAAAGCAGGAGCGTGGCGCGGGCGGCGAAATCCAGCTCACCGATTCCATGCTGAAGCTGGCACAGGGGCAGAAGTTCTACGGGTCGGTGTTCAAAGGCCGCATCTACGACACCGGCATGAAGATCGGCTTCCTGACCGCCAATGTCGCCTATGCGCTGGAGCGCGAGGGGCTGGGCGACGAGCTGAGGGCGGAATTGAAGGCCCTGCTGGGCTGACAAGGTTTTGAATGAAATGGCCCGGGAAACCGGGCCATTTTCCTGGGCGCGGACATCATGGCGACGATATCCGGGTTCAATCGGGAAACTCGTAGACCACGTCCGAAAAGCGCCCGGTCGGGAAAACATAGAAGAGCCGGAGTTCGGTATCGAGCTCATTGCGCAGCGCATGCCAGGCATTGCCGGGAATGAAGATCGCCGCTCCCTTGCCGACGAGGCTCTCCACGCCATCGACCGTGAGCACGCCGCTGCCTTCCAGGATCAGGTAAAGTTCTGGTTCGGCATGGCGGTGCGGCGGATTGTTGCCGCCGGCCGGCAGGATGGCGATCCCTGCGCTGAGGCTGTCCGTCGGCGTGATATCCGCACTGAACAAAGTGTGCCAGGCCACGCTTCCTTTGGCAGGATCGTCCCAGGCTTCCCGCGGCCGCTCCTCCGCTCGGGTGATGACAGTCCGAGATCCCATGATCATGTTGCTCTCCGCGCGGTGATGCCCTGAAGTTATACCAGATCGCCTTGGGATCGAATCTTCCTGGGAGCGCGGACATATTGTCCGCTCTTTGAAAACGCGACGCTCGCAAAAGGAAAAGCGGACATCGCGACATGAAGGCATGTCGCTGGGATGTCCGCTCTCCGGAAAACCCGTTACCGAATCTCATCACCCGACAGGATGGCGTAGAGCAGATGGTCGCGCCAGGCGCCGGCGATGCACAGATAGGAGCGGGCATAGCCCTCGCGGATGAAGCCGACGCGCTCCAGCAACCGGATCGAAGGGGCATTCTCCGGCAGGCAGGCGGCTTCGACACGGCGCAGGCGCAGCGTGCCGAAGGCATAGGGTAGCAAAGCGCGCACGGCGTCGCTCATCAGGCCCTGGCCGGCATGGGCCTCACCCATCCAGTAGCCGAGCGAACCGGTTTGCGCCACGCCGCGGCGAATCTGGCCGAGCGTGAGGCCGCCGACCAGCGCGCCGTCGCTCGAACGGAAGATGAAAAAGGGATAGGCGGCATCCGCCCTCGCGTCCTGGCCATAGCGCTTGATCCGGGCTCGAAAGGCCGGGCGCGTCAGGTCATTGGGCGGCCAGGTCGGTTCCCAGGGGCGCAGGAATTCCCGGCTTGCGCCGCGCAGGGCGGCCCAGGCCTCGAAGTCGCGCATTTCCGGGGCCCGCAGCTCCACCTTCTCGCCCCGAACCGGCGGCAGTACGTCGGCGAAGGAGAAGGGGCGGAGGAAGGACATTCTTTACTCGTCAGGCCAGATGGGCACGGATCTTATCGAGACGGGGCAGTTTCCTGACCGGTCCGAGGGCTGTCAGGGTCGGCGACGATGCCAGTACGGCTTCGCCCGCCTTGCGCACGTCCTCTGCCGTAACAGCATCGATCCTGGCAATCAGTTCGGCCGGCGGCAGAGGGCGCCCCCAGATCAGCATATGGCGGGCCATCTGTTCGGCCCGCATGGCTGATGATTCGAGCGCCATCAAGAGGCCCGCTTTCATCTGCGCCTTGGCGCGGGCGATCTCAGCCTCGGTGGGCGCGGAGGCGGCAGCGGCCACCGTATCCAGGATCACGGGCACGAGATCCTTGAGTTCACCGGCGCCGGCGCCCGCGGAAATGCCGAAAATCCCAGTATCCGCATAGCCCCACTGGAAGGCATAGACCGAATAGCACAGGCCCCGTTTTTCACGGACCTCCTGGAACAGGCGAGAGGACATGCCGCCCCCGACCAGGTTGGTGAAGATGCCCAGCGCCGGGCTCAAGGCGTCCCGGTAGGACCGGCCGGCAAAGCCGATCAGCACATTGGCCTGCTCGTGATCGGTCTCGATGACATCTTCGCCGCCCCGATAGACGGCTGGCACCGGTTCCGGACCACTGCCCTCGGGCAGGCCTGCGAAAAGGCGGGTTGCCTCCTCGACGATGCGCTCATGGTCGACCGCGCCGGCGGCTGATACCACCATGCGGCCGGCCCGGTAATGGGTGTCGAGATAGCTCTGGATCGCCTTGCGGTCGAACGACATCACCGTCTCGGGCGTGCCGAGTATCGGACGGCCGAGGGGTTGGTCCGGAAAGGCCGCCTGGTTGAACATGTCGAAGACCAGATCGTCCGGCGTATCCTCGACGGCGCTGATCTCCTGCAGGATGACGTTCTTCTCTCGTGCCAATTCGTCGGCATCGAAGACGGACTGGGTGAGAATGTCGGCCAGGATGTCGAAACCGAGGCCGACGTCCTCCTTCAGGACCCGGGCATAATAGGCGGTCTGTTCGCCCGACGTAGCGGCATTGAGTTCGCCGCCGGCGCTTTCGATCTCCTCGGCGATGCGCTTGGCGTCGCGGGTGCGAGTCCCCTTGAAGGCCATGTGCTCGAGCAGATGGGCGAGGCCATGCTCCTTCTCGCCTTCCGAACGGGCACCGGCACCGGCGAACACGCCAAGCGAGGCGGTCTCGAGCTCGGCCATCGCATCGGTGATGACGGTCAGGCCGGACGGGAGGCGGGTAACCTGCACGCTCATGCGGCTGCGCCCTGGGCTGCGCGGGAATGCTTGCGAACGAAGGCTTCCAGCACCCCAAGATCGTTGGGCAGGACCGTGAAGCGCTCGGGCCGCTCATAGAGATCCGCCAGGGCGTCGGGCAGCTTGGGCTCGATGCCGGAGGCATCCTTGACGGCAGCGGGAAACTTGGCGGGATGGGCGGTGCCGAGTACGACCATGGGCACGCTGCGATCCGGCTCCGCTTTCCAGGCGGCCATCACGCCGACGGCGGTGTGCGGGTCCAGGAGATAGCCGGCGGTACGCCAGATCATGCCGATGGCCTTGGCGACTTCCCTCTCGTCCGCGCGCTCGGCGTCGAATTCCGCACGGATGGCCTCATAGGCACCCTCGTCGATCTCGAAGGCGCCGGATTGAGAAAGATTGCCCATCAGGCGGCGCACCTGGCTGGCATCGCGCCGATAGGCGTCGAAGAGCAGGCGCTCGAAATTGGAGGAAACCTGGATATCCATCGAGGGGGAGGAGGTCTCCTTTACGCCGCGCGCCTCGTAGACGCCGGTGGCGATGGTGCGCGCGAGGATGTCGTTGACATTGGTGGCGATCAGCAGCCGCTCGATCGGCAGGCCCATGCGCTTGGCGACATAGCCGGCGAAGATGTCGCCGAAATTGCCTGTCGGCACCGAGAAGGAAACCTTGCGATGGGGGGCGCCCAGCGCCACTGCCGCGGTGAAATAATAGACGATCTGGGCCACGATGCGGGCCCAGTTGATGGAATTGACGCCGGTCAGGCCAATCTCGTCGCGGAATTCGAGATGGTTGAACATCGCCTTCAACTGCGCCTGGCAATCGTCGAAATTGCCTTCCAGGGCGACGGCGTGCACGTTGGGCGCGTCGATCGTGGTCATCTGGCGGCGCTGCACCTCCGAAACGCGGCCATGCGGATAGAGGATGACGATGTCGACCTGGTCGAGGCCGCGGAAGGCCTCGATGGCGGCACTGCCGGTGTCGCCCGAGGTGGCGCCGACGATGGTGGCGCGCTTGTTGCGGGCCTTCAGGGCGTGATCCATCAGGCGGGCGAGCAATTGCATCGCCACGTCCTTGAAGGCCAGGGTGGGGCCGTGGAACAGCTCCTGCACGAACAGATTGTCGCCGATCTGCACCAGGGGCACGGTGGCAGGATGGTCGAAGCCGGCATAGGCATCCTGGATCATCCGGCGCAATGCCGCCGGCTCGATCTCGTCGCCGACGAAAGGCGAGATCACGGCCTCAGCCACCTGCCAGTAGGGTTTGCCCGCGAAGGAGGCGATCCTGGCATGGGAGAGAACCGGCCAATGCTGCGGCACATAGAGCCCACCATCGCGGGCAAGGCCGGCGAGGAGAGCGTCGCAAAAGCCGAGGACGGGAGCTTCGCCCCGTGTGGAAACATAGTGCACGGTTCTATCCTTTCGGTGTCGGCGGCGCTCCTGTGGCAGTGAAGCGCCGTCTTCGACACAAGTCTTCATCCTGTAATCCGCTCGGGCCTGACGGGCAAGGCGCGTATCGCCGCCTCCTGGCCTGCTAGAGCAAAACGCGTCCAAATATGAGCGCTTGTTTGCTCTCGCTCCTTGGTTCGACGCGTCTTTTCGATTCTTGGTGATTCCGTCCAATAGCAAAACGCTGCGCGCCGCCTCTATCGCCCCGGCCGTCGCTTCAGGCGCAGGACGAAGGCGATGTAGACCCCGACCAGGCCGAGAGCGAGGCCGAACCAGGTCAGCGCATATTGCAGATGGTTGTTGGGGAAGGTGAGGATGGTCTCCCCGCCCTGGGGCAGCCCGCCGGGCCCGCTGGCATCGGCATCGATGAAGAAAGGCGCGACGCGGGTCAGGCCCTCGGCCTTGGCGATGCCGGCGATGTCGCGGGTGAACCAGTTGCCCTTGCCGGGGTCGTCAGACGGCGTGAACAGATTGCGGTCCTCGGTCCAGCGGGCCAGGCCTGTGATGGTGACGGGACCTGCAATCTGTCCGGCCTGGCGGCTTGCGGGATCCTTGGCATCCTCGGGCACGAAGCCGCGATTGACCAGGATGGTGGAGCCGTCCGGTCGCAGGAGAGGCGTCAGCACCCAATAGCCGACGCCGCGAAACCGCCCCTTGGCGTCCGGCAGGTTGGTGAAGGACCGAATCTCCTTGGCATGGTCGAAGGTTCCCGCGACCTGCCAATGCTTGTATTCGAGACCGTCCCGCGTCAGGCCGGGCCAATCGGCTTCGGGCGGCGGAGAAACGGGGGCGGCGGTGGTGCGCTCGGCGATTTCCCGCAACAGGCCCTGCTTCCACTGCAGGCGTTCGAGTTGCCAGACCCCGAGCCCTATCAGGAAGGCGCACATCACCAGCATCGTGAGGGTCAGCGCGATGAGCGAGCGCGGGTGTGAGGAAACTGCGGACGTCGTCATTCTTCCAGCCGGCCCTCCGCCGCCTTGTTGGTGTATTGCAGGGCGACCAGCACGCCTTTCATCCAGCGCAGCAGGCCCAGGCAAACGATGAGCGAGAGCGGCAGCCAGAGCACGATGTGCACCCAGACCGGCGGCGAGAAGGTGAATTCGACATAAAGCGCCGCGCCCAGCAGGATGAAGCCGGCCACCAGGATCACCAACACGGCCGGCCCATCGCCCGAATCGGCGAAGCTGTAGTCCAGACCGCAGGCGCTACAACCAGGCTTGAGGCTGATGAATCCATCGAAGAGCCTGCCCTGCCCGCAGCGGGGGCATTTGCCGCGCGAGCCTGTCTGGAAGGGCGAAAGCGGCGCGTAATGGTGATCTTGCGGCATCGTGGGAGCCCCAAAAGGAAACGGCCGGGTGACCCCGGCCGCCCCGTTGATCCTAGAGCAAAACGCGTTCAGGTGTGAACGCGTTTTGCTCTAACTCTTTGTTTGGACGCGTCTTTGCGATTTTTGATGACACCGTAAAATCGCAAAACGCTATGTGAAGGCAGCTCAGCCGTGCACGCCGCCGGGACCATAGCCCCAGATATAGATGCAGGCGAAGAGGAACAGCCAGACCACGTCGACGAAATGCCAGTACCAGGCGGCAAATTCGAAGCCCAGGTGATGGCGCTGGGTGAACTGGCCGAGATTGGCGCGCAGCAGGCAGACCGCCAGGAAGATGGTGCCGACGATCACATGGAAACCATGGAAGCCCGTCGCCATGAAGAAGGTCGAGCCGTAGATGTGGCCCGAGAAGGAGAACGGGGCGTGGGCATATTCATAGGCCTGGCACAGCGTGAAGATCACGCCAAGGACCACCGTCAGGATCAGGCCGTTCTTCAGGCCCTTCTGGTCGCCTTCAAGCAAGGCATGGTGCGCCCAGGTCACCGTGGTGCCCGAGGTCAGCAGGATCAGCGTGTTGAGCAGCGGCAGGTGCCAGGGATCGAGGGTCTCGATGCCCTTCGGCGGCCAGACGCCTCCCGTCAGGGCTGTGCGGGCGACCTCAGCCGCATCACCCGGGAAGAGGGCGACGTCGAAATAGGCCCAGAACCAGGCGACGAAGAACATCACTTCCGAGGCGATGAACAGCATCATGCCATAGCGATGGTGCAACTGCACGACCGGGGTGTGATCGCCCTCGGACGCTTCCTTGATGACGTCCCACCACCACATCAGCATGGTGTAGAGCACGCCGATCAGGCCGACGCCGAACACCAGCGGGCCATAGGAATATTTATGCATCCAGGTGATCAGGCCGATCGCCAGAACGAAAGCCGCCATCGCGCCGACGAACGGCCACGGGCTCGGATTGACGAGGTGGTAATCATGGTTCTTGGTTTGAGCCATGGTTTTCTCCAGATGCCGGTCGCCCGGGAACTTATAACTGCGGTTTGCTCGAATTGTCGGTTTTCGGTTCGGCCGCCGCGACCGGTGTCACGGGAGGCTTGGCCGGATAGTAGGTATAGGAAAGCGTGATGGTGTGCACACCGGCGAGATAGTCGGCCTTGTCGATGGCGGGATCGACGAAGAAGACCACCGGCAATTCCTGGCTCTCACCCGGACCCAGCTTCTGGTTGGTGAAGCAGAAGCACTGGATCTTGGAGAAATAGGCACCGGTTTCCTGCGGCGTCACATTGTAGGCGGCCGCGGCATAGGTGGTTTCCGAGGAAAGGTTGGTGATCTTGTAATAGACCGTCTTCACCTCGCCGGCCTTGACCGTCACGGAGCGCTGCTCGGGCTCGAACTTCCAGGGCAGGGCCGGATTGATGTTCGAATCGAAGCGCACCTCGAACGTGCGGTCGAGGACCTGGCTCGGCGCGGTTTCGGCTACGCGCGTGGTGCCCCCGAAGCCGGTAACCTGGCAGAACAGCGTATAGAGCGGCACCGAGGCATAGGCCGCGCCCACCATCGATGCCACGAAGGCGATGCAGGACACCGCAATCACGCCATTGCTGACCTTGGGGCGGGGAGGAGGGGTGTCGGGCATTCCGGTCATCCTAGAAGCCCTTGTCCAGAACGCCGGGGCCTTTGACGAAGCTCACGGCATAGACGAGCAGGACGAAGGCGATCAGGGCGGCGGCGATCGCGATGGAGCGCCAATGCAGTTTGCGGGCCTGGTCAGGCGGCAACTGCCCCACCCAACTGTCCCGTGGCGGGCGCTGAAAGGCGAGGGGACGGAACAGGATGATCAGCAGCAGGATGATCAGCGCCGGCCCGACAAACCACAGATGATGCGCCATCATGCCAGTATCCTCATCATCAGGGCCTCGCCGAGCAGACAGGCGAACAGCACGAACAGATAGAGGATGGAATAGCCGAACATGCGCTTGGCCGGTCCCATGTCGTCGGGCTTGCGCCAGATGTCGACGGCCAGCCACAGCATGCCGAGACCGCCCAGCCCCGCGACCACGCCGTAGCTCCAATGCGCATAGCCGAGCAGCCAGGGCAGCATGCCGATCGGGGCGAGCAGCACCGTGTAGATCAGGATCTGGCGCCGGGTCTCGCGGGCTCCGGCCACCACGGGAAGCATCGGCACGCCGGCCTTCTCGTAGTCGCCCGACTTGAACAGGGCCAGCGCCCAGAAGTGGGGTGGCGTCCACATGAAGATCAGGGCGAAGAGCACGAGGCTTTCCACCGTGACGGTGCCCGTCACGGCCGCATAGGCCACCACCGGGGGAAGGGCACCTGCGGCGCCGCCGATGACGATGTTCTGCACCGTCCAGCGCTTCAGCCACATCGTGTAGACGACGACGTAGAAGAAGATGGTGAAGGCCAGCAGGCCGGCGGCGAGGAAATTGGTGAAGACGGCGAGCGCCAGCACCGACAGGCCGGACAGGATGATGCCGAAGGCAAGCGCTTCGCCGGGACTGACTCGGCCTGATGGTACGGGCCGGTTGCGGGTGCGCGACATCACCGCATCGATGTCGGCGTCGTACCACATGTTGAGGGCGCCTGAGGCACCTGCGCCGACGGCGATGGCGATCAGGGCCGCAAGCCCGACGACCGGATGGATATGGGCGGGGGCTACCACCATGCCGGTGAGGGCGGTGAAGACCACCAGCGACATCACGCGCGGCTTAAGCAAGGCCAGGAAGTCGCCAACCGACGCGATGCTGATCACGGGGACAGCATCGTCAGCCTCGCCTTGGATGGGCATGCCGATATCGGTCAATGAACGTTCCTTTTCGTCGTGCCGGCTTCAGTGGAAGGCTCTGAGGCCGGTTGCTTGCTCGAACTTTCGCAGAAGGCTCGAGGAAGCAACGGAAATCCGGTGGAGGCGTGAGGGCGGCCGTCGAAGCGGCCGCCCTCACGAAAGCTCATAGTTCGAGGGGCTCAGCGGATGCGGGGCAGCGTCTCGAACTGGTGGAACGGAGGCGGTGAGGACAGCGTCCATTCCAGGGTGGTGGCGCCTTCGCCCCACGGATTGCCGGCGGCCTGCTCCTTACGCACGAAGACTGCGTAGAAATTGATGGCCAGGAACCAGATCACGCCGATGAAGAAAATGAAAGCGCCGAGAGAGGAGACCCAGTTCCAGCCGGCAAAGGCCGGGTTGTAGTCGACGAGGTGGCGGGGCATGCCGGCCAGGCCGAGGAAGTGCTGCGGCATGAACAGCGTGTTGGCGCCGACGAAGGCGATCCAGAAATGCACCTGGCCCATCCAGTCGGGGATGATATAGCCGAACATCTTCGGGAACCAGTAATACCAGCCGGCGAAGATGGAGAAGACAGCGCCCAGCGACAGCACATAGTGGAAATGCGCCACCACGTAATAGGTGTTGTGCAGCGAGCGGTCGACGCCGGCATTGGCCAGCATCACGCCGGTGACGCCGCCGACGGTGAACAGGAAGATGAAGCCCGTCGCCCACACCATCGGGGTCTTGAAGTCGATCGAGCCGCCCCACATCGTGGCGATCCAGGAGAAGATCTTCACGCCGGTCGGCACCGCGATCACCATGGTGGCGAACACGAAATAGGCCTGCGTGTCGACGTCGAGGCCGACGGTATACATGTGGTGAGCCCACACCACGAAGCCGACGACACCGATGGCGACCATGGCGTAGGCCATGCCGAGATAGCCGAAGATCGGCTTGCGCGAGAAGGTCGAGATGATGTGGCTGACGATGCCGAAGCCGGGAAGGATCATGATGTAGACTTCGGGATGACCGAAGAACCAGAACAGATGCATCCACAGGATCGGGTCGCCGCCATTGGCCGGATCGAAGAAGGCGGTGCCGAAATTACGGTCGGTCAGCAGCATGGTGATGGCGCCGGCGAGGACCGGCAGCGACAGCAGCAGAAGGAAGGCGGTGATCAGCACGCCCCAGGCGAACAGCGGCATCTTGTGCAGCGTCATGCCCGGTGCGCGCATGTTGAAGATGGTGGTGATGAAGTTGATGGCGCCCAGGATCGAGGAAGCGCCGGCCAGATGCAGCGACAGGATGGCGAAGTCCATCGCCGGTCCGGGCGTGCCCTTGAGCGAGGACATCGGCGGGTACGCCGTCCAGCCCGTGCCCACGCCGAGGTCGTCGGCACCGGGGCCGCCGGGCACGAACATCGAGATGAGCAGCAGGCCGAAGGCCGGGATCAGCAGCCAGAACGAAATGTTGTTCATGCGCGGGAAGGCCATGTCCGGCGCGCCGATCATCAGCGGCACGAACCAGTTGCCGAAACCGCCGATCATCGCGGGCATGACCATGAAGAAAATCATGATCAGGCCATGCGCGGTCACGAACGCATTGAACGTGTAGGGGTTGGTGAAGAATTGCTGGCCCGGATACATCAGTTCCGCGCGCATCGCCACCGACAGGAGGCCGCCAATGACGCCCGCGACCAGCGCGAAGATCAGGTAGAGCGTCCCGATGTCCTTGTGGTTGGTCGAATAGACATAGCGGCGCCAGCCGGTCGGATGATCATGCGCGTCATGGGCATGATCATCATGCGCCGATGCGTTCTGAGCAGTGGCCATCACATTCAATCCTTTAGTCGAGCCGTCAGGCCGTTACTGTACTACGACGGAGGTCGCGGCTGCGACCTTGTCCGGGGCGGCGGCGTTCATTGCAGTCTTCTTGCTGGCCACCCACTTCTGGAATTCCTCGTCGCTCACCACGCGGAAGGCGATCGGCATGAAGGCATGGTCGCGGCCGCACAGGCGCGAGCACTGGCCATAATACATGCCTTCGCGCGTTGCCTTGAACCAGGTCTGGTTCAGTCGGCCGGGAATGGCGTCAACCTTGATGCCGAAGGAGTTCACCGAGAAGGAGTGGATGACGTCGTTGGAAGTGACCTGGACCACCACCGTCTTGTTGACGGGCACGACGACCTCGTTGTCGACCTTGAGCAGGCGCAGCGGGTCGGTCATCGGCAAGTCGCGCACCATGGTGGACGAGAAGGAAATGTCGCCATTGTCGGGATATTCGTAATCCCAGTACCACTGGCTGCCGGTCGCCTTGATGGTCAGGTCGGCCTTCGGAATCACTTCCTCCATATAGAGGAGCTTGAACGAAGGCAGGGCAATACACACCAGCACCAGAATCGGCAGCACTGTCCACGCCACTTCGAGGATGGTGTTGTGCGTGACCTTGGAGGGGACCGGATTGGCCTTCTTGTTGAAGCGGACGATCACATAGAGCAGCAGGACCATCACGAAGAGGGTGATGGGAACGATGAACCACATCACATAGGTATGGAACCAGTTGATATATTCCATGACCGGCGTGGCGGGTTCCTGCAGGCCCATCTGCCAGGGCTGCGGCTCGCCGAGGCCGCCCTTGGCTGGCTCTTCGGCGAAGGCCGTGCCGATCATGAGGCCCCACAGCAGCGATGACAGTGCCACCCCGCCCATTTTCTTCCTAGCCTGGAAAGCCATCCGCCTTCTCTCCAATTCCCCGCCGATACGACGCAGCCGATACGGCACGTAGTACGCCACCTGGCTCGTTACCGGTCGGGAGCGCCAATCGCGCAAAACTATCTGGCGCGCAGATTTCACGGATTGGAACTCATGTAAAGCACACGGTCACTCAAAAACCATAATCCACAGCGCATCGCAATGGTTCGACAGCCCCGGTTTGTGCGGCAATTGGGCGCGAAAGCGCCATGATGTGCGGTCAACCTGGGTCGGACGCCGTCGCGGCGCTAAGCTTGACAGGCAGGACCCGTCTGCTACCCGTCGCGGCTGAAATCCAAACCGGGCCCGCGGGCCCTGATTCGGCGAGGATGTAACTTGTTGGCACATATGCTGGACCATGCTCTTGCGGCCCGAGGTCTTGCGGCCCGAGGTCTTGCGGCTCGAGGCCTTGCGGCTATGGCGCGTCGCACCGCCGGCCTCTCCCTGGCGGGCCTGCTCGCAGCTGTCGTGCTCGGCGGTCCCGCCGTGGCGCAGCAGACCGATCAGCTCGGCGTGCTGCGCTCCACGCACGACAATTGGCAGGTGCGCTGCGATACCCCGCCCGGCGCCCAGCAGGAGCAATGCGCCCTGGTGCAGGCGGTCACGGCGTCCGATCGTCCGAACGTGGCCTTGTCGGTGCTGGTGCTGCGCACGGCTGACCAGAAGAGCCGGCTGTTGCGGGTGATCGCGCCGCTCGGCGTGCTGCTGCCTTCCGGCCTTGGCCTTAAGATCGACGGCAAGGATGTCGGCCGCGCCGCCTTCGTGCGCTGCCTGCCGACGGGCTGCCTGGCCGACGTGGTGCTCGACGATTCCCAGATCGGCATGCTGCGCACCGGCAAGGAAGCCACCTTCATCATCTTCCAGACCCCGGAAGAGGGAATCGGCATTCCCCTGACCCTGAAGGGCTTCGGCGAAGGTTTCGACAAGCTGAAGTGAAGTCGGAAGGCACCCGGTCATTGTCCCGGCGGACCGCCGGGCCGTGCGGTTTTCGGGGCGTTTACCAAATTTCGAGAATGCCGGCGGGCCCGGCATGACTCAGATTCTCGCACGATCCAGAATCGGCTGCAGGCTCAAGCCGGTGGGCAGGGCTCCGTAGCAGCCGCGCATGCCACCATTGAGACGGCCCGCCACGAAAGCCTCAGCCATCGCTGGGGGGCCGTGGCGGAGCAGCAATGAAGCCTCCAGCGCCAGGGCCAGGTCTTCGACCAGGCGACGGGCCAGCACTTCCTGCATCCCATCTGCCCGCATTCCTGCCTCGATGGCTGTGATGAAAGCATCGTAGCGCCGATCCAACCCGCGCGCGGCTTCCAGTTCAACGCGCAGGGCCTCGGCGGTCGCGGGCTCACGGCCGAGTGCGCGCAGTACGTCGAGCGCGTTGACGTTGCCGGAGCCCTCCCAGATCGCATTGACCGGGGCCTCGCGATAGAAGCGGGCGAGCGGACCTTCCTCGACAAAACCGTTGCCCCCGAGACATTCCAGCGCCTCGTAGCTCAGATTGGGCAGGCGCTTGGTCACCCAGAACTTGGCAATGGCGGCGCCGATGCGCGCGAATGCGCTCTCTTCCGGGCTATCCCCGTCGAAGGCGCGGGCGACGCGCATCACCAGCATGGTGGCGGCTTCCGCCTCGATCGTGAGGTCGGCGAGAACCGGCTGCATCAAGGGCTGGTCGATCAGGAGCTTGCCGAAGGCTCGGCGATGGGCGGCATGATGCACCGCCTGGACCGCGCATTGGCGCATCATGCCGGCGCAGACCAGGGCGGCATCGAGCCGGGTCTGGTTGACCATGGCCATGATGGTGGCGACGCCGCGGCCCTCCTCGCCGATACGCCAGGCCAGGGCCCCGGCATATTCGATCTCGGCCGAGGCGTTGGAGCGGTTGCCGAGCTTGTCCTTGAGACGCTGGATGAAGATGGCGTTGCGCCGGCCATCCGGCCGCCAGCGCGGCGTGAAGAAGCAGCTCAACCCACCGGGAGCCTGGGCCAAAGTGAGGAAACCATCCGACATCGGAGCCGAACAGAACCATTTGTGCCCGGTGAGTTCGTAGAGATCCTGGTCGACAGGCCTGGCGAGCGTGGTATTGGCCCTGACGTCGGAGCCGCCCTGCTTTTCCGTCATCGCCATGCCGATGGTCGCGGCCGCCTTGTCACCCGCCGGCCGGGACAGGGAATCATAGGCGTTCGCCAGGATGCGAGGTCCCCATTCGGCATAAAGATCGGGAGCCTGGCGCAGTACGGCCAGACTGGCGCCGGTCATGGTGATCGGACAGCACACGCCGGGTTCGATCTGCGTCAGCATATATTCGAATGCGGCATGAGCGACGAAGCCTCCGGCCTGCCCGGAGGCGGGCAAAGAGTGGATGCCGGCCTCCAGCCCACTGGCCATCAGGGCATGATAGGCGGGATGAAACTCGACATGATCGATACGCTGGCCGAAGCGGTCGAAACGATGCAGCTCGGGTGTATGCCGGCCGGCCGCCTCGCCGAGGGCGATGGCATCGGCGCTTCCGATCGACGCCCCGAAGGCGCTTGCGGCGTCCCGGGCCCAGCCAGCGCCTTCGCGCTCCAAAGCGGCCTGCAGGCCGGGATCGCTCTCGAACAGATTGTAGTCGAGCAGAGGCGGGACCTGGTTGGTCACCTGATGGGTCGGCAGGTCGGCGATCGGTTCTTGCGCAATCATGGCGTGGCTTCCCAGCCAGGCAGGATTCGTCAGCTTCGCCCCTAAAAGGCGTGAGCCTGGCGAGGCCCGCAAAGATTTGAAGTCCCTACAGAATGTGGCCGATCGAAACGGATGTCCAACCGTCCGCGTTCCGCTTGACAATAGGCTACCGCGTCGGGCCGCTTGTGGCGAGGGGCGCGAGAAGGGGCGAAAGGATTGGGGTTTCCCACCGTGGGATATCGGCCTATATCGAAGCCCTGACCGCCCGGCCACGGGCAAAGGGCAGGGCCGACCCGCCGCTGCGAGCCGCTTCGGGCAGCCTGTCCGTTCGAACTGGACTGAAAATGCGCCATCCTCAAGCCGACGACGACGCCTCGCCCGCCGAGGCGCCGGCGCAGCCGGCCTCCCTGTCCCCGACGGCAAAGTTCGTGACCGGCTCGATCATGCGTCATGTCGTGGTGATGACCACGACGGGCTCGATCGGGCTGATGTCGGTGTTCGCCGTCGACCTCATCAACCTTTGGTACATCGCCCATCTCGGCGATACTGCGGCGACGGCGGCGGTCGGCTATGGCGCGGCGGTGCTGTTTCTGGCGACCTCGATCTGCATCGGCGTGATGATCTCGGCGGGCGCTCTGTGCTCGCGCGCATTGGGAGCCCATAATCGCGAACTGGCGCGGCGTTACGGTGCTTCCATCCTGGTCTGGATGATCCTGATCAATGCCGGCGTGGCTGCGATCGCTTTTCCGCTGATTCCCTGGTTGCTCGCACAATTGGGGGCAACTGGCCGCACCCTGGAGCTTGCCACCATCTTCCTCCAGATCAGCGTGCCGAGCGGCGTGCTCATGGGCAGCGGCATGGCACTCTCCGGCGTGCTGCGTTCGGTCGGCGACGCCAAGCGGGCGATGTATGTCACCCTGTCGGGAGCTATCGCTGCGGCGATTCTCGATCCGATCTTCATCCTCTGGTTCGGCCTCGGTGTCGAAGGGGCGGCGATCGTGATCGTGATCTCGCGGCTGGTTACCGTCTGGGTCGGCTGGTATGGCGCCTCCCGCATCCACGATCTGGTCGGCCGGTTGTCATTGCGCGGGGCGCTCGCCGATACCAAGCCGATCATGGCGATCGCCGGCCCGGCCATGCTCGCCAATCTCGCCACCCCCGTGGCGAATGGCTACATGACGGCCGTGCTGGCTCCCTTCGGTGACGGCGCCGTGGCAGGCAATGCCGTGATGGGGCGCCTGATCGCTTTCTGCTTCGGCGGCATCTTCTCGCTCTCCGGCGTCGTCGGGCCGATTCTCGGGCAGAATTACGGTGCCGGGCGGCTCGACCGGGTGCGCCGTGCCCTGACCGATGCCTTCACCTTCACCACCCTCTATGCCCTGCTGGTATGGGCGGTGCTGGCGGCCGCCCACCAATTGGTGATCCGCCTGTTCAACATCGTCGATCCGCAGGCCGCCCAGCTCATCACCTTCTTCTGCCTGTTCGCGGCGGGATCGTGGGTTTTTCACGGGCTGCTCTTCGTTGCCAACGCTTCCTTCAACAATCTCGGCTTTCCTCTTGCCGCGACCTTGTCCAACTGGGGCAAGGCCACGCTGGGAACCATTCCCTTTGCCATGCTCGGCGCAAAATACTGGGGAGCGGAGGGGGCGTTGGCCGGGCAGGGGCTTGGCGCGGTGATCTTCGGCGTGTTTGGTGTATGGTGGGCCTATCGCTCGCTGCGGTGGCTCAAGATTCCCGAACAGGTCTGAGAGCCGCAACGGCGGTGGAATGGGAAGCGGCATGAACACACTCTTCGATCTATTGAACACCGCACAGAACGGGCAGGCGATCGACAATCTGGCCCGCCATTTCGAGCTCAGCCAGAAGCAGGCCCTGGCGGCCGCCGAGGCGCTGATGCCGGCTTTTTCGCTCGGTCTGAAGCGAGAGGTGGAGAAGGCGAAGACGGCGTCCGAACCGCCTGATTTCTTCGGCCTGTCGGGCGTGCCGCAGGTCGACAGCTTCCAGGACGCCGCGCTGGCCTTCACCCAACAGGCGACTCAGCAGGGCCAGCGCGTGATGGCCGCTCTGTTCGGCACGTCCGAGATGACCAAGGCGCTATCCCAGCTTGCCGCATTGCAGAGCGGTGTCGCCGCCCCAGTGATCTCAGCCATGCTGCCGTCCCTGGCCTCCATCCTGGTCAGCGGCCTGGCGCGGGCGGCCGTGCCGCCGGCACCCAGCCATCCGCTGGGCGAGATGTTCGATGCGATGATGCGGGCCTTCCAGCCCCCTCAGGCCAAACCGGCGCCCTGGTTCGATAACAGCGCCCTATCGGCCTTGTGGGCGCCGTTCCTGGCGCCGATGTCGGCACCTGCTCCCAAGAACGATGCGACGGCGGTGATGGATCAGATGCTCGAAGCGGGCAGCCAGATCCAGAAGGCGCAGGCCGAGGCGATGCAGTCGCTGCTCGAAACCTGGTTCGGCAAGAAGTAGCGGATGTGACATGAAAAAGCCCGCTTCAGGCGAAGCGGGCTGAGGTGCGGAAGTCACGCTTCCGGGGCGTTCTGCCGCAGGGGAAGCGGCCAGAAGTCGTGCCGGTCATGCATCAGACGTGCAGACCGACGAAATTGTCATGCTTGGCGGCTTTGACCGAACTGCGCCAATCCATTTGCGCAGCGACGAGCTGAGCCGACGGGTCGCGCCAGAGCGGCTGCGACAGGGCACCTTCGACATCGGTCGGCGTCAAGCCGAGATCGCGCAACATCGCCGCATCCGCAGTGGCCAACTGATTGATTTCTCGGCGATTGTGAAGCGCGACGGCGAGACGGGTTACCTTGCCGAACACAGCGCGCATCATCTCGACGAGGGTCGAGACGAGAGAGGAAGACTGGCTGTTGACGACAACGCTGTTCATCGGATTCTCCATCGGGCGGCCGGTGATGCTGCGCTCCCGGATGGACCGCTCAACTCATCACCAATACTGAACGGTAACACTATGAAACATTGGTATTGATCAATCCAACGAATGTTTCTAATGTTCAGCATAAGCGATTGTTATCGTACCCTCGATGGCTCAGCGAGGCACGCACCTCAGGCGATGTAGGGCGGAACGCGCTTTGTTCGAGGGGAGGGTGCCATGGCCGTGCTGTTGGATATCGATCAGCTCAGGACCTTCATCGCCATTGCCGAAACGGGCAGCTTCACCCGAGCCGCCGACATCGTCTTCAAGACGCAATCGGCCGTCTCCATGCAGATGAAGAGGCTGGAGGAGCGCATCGGCAAGCCGATCTTCGAGCGTGACGGGCGAGCCTCCAAGCTGACGGAAGACGGCGACAAGCTGCTCGACTATGCCCGGCGCATCGTCAAGCTCAACATGGATGCGGTCTGCGCCTTCTCTCAGAACGAACTGACCGGGCGCGTCCGCATCGGCATTCCCGACGATTACGCCGATCGCTATCTGCCGGAGATCATGGCGCGGTTCTCGCAGGCCAATCCCCGGGTCGAGGTGACGATCGTCTGTGAGCCGACACCGATGCTGATTGATCGCATCAACGCCAATGATCTCGACCTTGCCATCATCACCCATGTCGAGCACAAGGGGGCGGCCGAATTCGTGCGGCACGAACGCCTGCTCTGGGTGACCTCAAGCCGGCATCAGGTCCATACCGAGACGCCGCTGCCGCTTGCGCTCGGCCGAGCGAGCTGCGGCTGGCGGCAGGCGGCGCAGGAAAAGCTTGAAACGATCAATCGCAGCTATCGCGTGCTCTATTCGAGCTGGAATTCCACCGCGGTCGGCGCCATGGTCCTTGCCGGCCTTGCGGTCTCCGTGCTGCCCGAAAGCGCGCTGAAGCCCGGCATGCGCGTCCTCGGCCCCACCGACGGCTTCCCCCCGCTGCCGTCCTGCAAGATCGGCCTGGTGCGCAATTGGCGCGAGCAGACCTCGCTGGCCGATGCGCTCGCAAACCTGATCATCCAGAGCCTCGACAATCTGGCGCAGAACGAAGCGGCGGAATAGGGCGATGGACTGGCTCAAGCCCCTTTCCTATTTCCGCGACAATCTGGGCGGCGATGGCAAGCCGTTCTTCACGGGCATGGCGCACGGCTCGATGACGGTGGAGCTCTACAAGCCCGTCGGCCGTGATCTGCAGACGCCGCACGGACAGGACGAGCTCTATATCGTGATTGCCGGCAATGGCACCTTCTCCAAGGCCGGCGAGTTGCGAGCCTTCGCGCCGGGCGATGTGATCTTCATCGAGGCCGGCCTCGAGCATCGCTTCGAGAGTTTCAGCGAAGACTTTGAGACCTGGGTGATTTTCTGGGGGCCGAAAGGCGGCGAGTCCGCCGCCTGACCCGATCCCTCTCAAGCCACGCTCTTCAGCGGGCTCGGCGAACCCTGGTTCGCCAGGACCAGGGCCGAGGCGGGATTGAGGCTGTCCACCATGGACGTCGGGATCAGGATGGTCGCGCCCCGTTCCTTGGTCGTCTCGTAAATGATGTTCATGGCCCTGAGCTGCAGGGCGGCCGGATGGTTGGCATAGGTTTCGGCCGCTTCCACGAACTTGCTGGCGACTTCGGCTTCCGCCGAGCCGAGAATGACGCGGGCCTCTCTTTCCCGCTCGGCCTGGGCCTGGCGCGACATCGCATCCTGCAGGGCCACTGGGATTGCGACGTCGCGGATCTCCACTGACATTACGGTGACGCCCCATTCGGCGGTCTTGCCGCCGATGACGGCGCGCAGGCGCTCATCGGCCGCCTTGCGATCGGACAGCAGGGAGGACAGCATCGCGGCGCCGATCATTTCGCGCAACGAGGTCTGCGCCACGCGATCGATCGCCTCGCGGTAATGGGTGATCGCCAGCGCTGCCTTCTGGGCATCATGCACATGCCAGAAGATGATAGCGTCGACATTGACGGGCACGGTGTCGCGCGTCAGGGCCTGCTCGGCATTGAAGGCGGTGGTCTGGATGCGCTCGTCGATCACGGCGACGACATTGTCGATGACCGGAATGATCAGGAACAGGCCGGGGCCGTAGACGCCTTGCAGATTGCCGGCGCGCAGCACCACGAATTTCTGCCAGGTGTTGGCCATTTTAAGGGAGGCGGCGACGATGAGGGCGAGCAGGAACAGGAGGCCGGCGAGCCAGTATTGTCCGATATAGGCCGAGCCGGCGCCAGCCAGGGCGAGGACACTCGTGGCGAACAGGGTGATGGGGTTCATGGCGATACTCCCGGAGCCGAGCAGATCGAGGCGTAAGCGCTTCCTTGCTCTGGCTCTTGGTTCCGCCGCGTTTTGCGATCCGCGATGCCCCTGAATCATCAAAACGCCATGGCGGAGCAATCCCGAGCATGGCGGGCCGGGGCCGCATTCCCGCCTGTGATATGGCCCTGGCGGCCTCGAACTTAAAGGGGAGCGCCGGCACCGCTCGTGGAGTCCGGATCCGGCATCAGGGACGCGTCATCAGCTGGCTGATCAGCAGGCGCCGGTATAGCAAGGCGAGCACCACGGCGAAAAAACCGTCGAACAGCGCGAACCACAGGAAGCCGCCGCCGCAGAGGAGCCAGATCAGCGCCATCCACAGGCGGCCCGCGATGCCGATCAGATTGGGCATCCGGGCAATCAGCGGCCTGTACCAGCCGGGGACATACAAGGCGGTGACGAGCAGGAGCGTTGCACCCCAGCCGCGTTCCCAGCCCACCGGCATGGCTTCCGGCAGGCCCGCCATCTGCGAAACCCAGCCGGGGCAGAGAATGCAGGCGAGCCCGATCAGCACATGCACGGCCATGTTGAAGCCGAGGACGAGCCGGTAGCTGCGCAGGGCCCTGGCGGCCTGCGCCATGGTCCATCCGAGGGTGAGAGTCTGATCGGTCATGGCGGGTTTCTCCCGGTCAGAAGGTGAGCAGATAGGCAAGCAGGTCCGATTTGGCGGATGCGGGCAGATCCGTGCCGTAGAGATGGCCATCCTTGCCGTTGCCAGGCTTGGCGGTATCGAAGCAGAAGCCGGATGCCGGCGGCGGGGCCTTGGGATCGCAGGGCGGCGAGAGAAAGCCGCCATTGACGGGATCGACCACGTCACTGCCGCGTAGATAAGCAGCCGGACGCTGGGCGGGCGGCGCCAGCAGGTCCTTCAGCGTGGGTATGGCACCGTTGTGCAGGTAGGGCCCGCGCAGCCACAGGCCGTCGAGCGGCAGATTGGCATAGCCGTCTGTCTTTTCGAAGGATCTGAAGGCATAGGGCGTGCCGGCGAACAGTTCGGTGAGCTGCCTTTGCCGGAAGGCCGGCGTGTAGCTGTCGAGGCGGGCCCTGTCGGTGCCGAGGCTGGCGATCGGATCGACCTTGCCGATCGCGTCGCCCCGGAACTGGTAGCCTGCCGGATCCTGCTCGCCGTGGCAGGAACTGCAGGCAGCCTTGTAGGTGGCGCGGCCCCGCGCAACGGCTCCGGCCTCAGGCTGGTTGGGGGAGGGCGGCGGCTTGAGCGTGAGCAGCCAGTCGGCAACGCGCTTGATGGCGGCATGGTCGACCGTCTCGGGGGTGACGCCGGCGCCGAGCGCGGCCGAAAGGTTGCGTTCGGCCAGCGAGGTGTTGTTGCCGTCCCAATGCAGATGCATGCCCTCACGCGGCCCTTGTTCAAAGACCGCCGGGAAGTCGGCGGCGCCGATCACCTCGGCCGGCGTCAGTGTCGCGGCGGGGACCTTCATTTGCACCACCTTGTAGGGATTGAAGGTATCGACCCGGCCGGGGCCCCAGTCGGGCTGGTGGGCCAGCAGCGATTCGAGCCTTGCATGCCGAGCGATCAGGCCCTCGCGCAGGCTGGGCAGCACGAGATAGCGCCAGGCGACCTTCTCGACCGCGCCGAAGCGATGGCCGGCAGCTTCGGCCGCGGGAATCAGCGTGTCCGGAGCCATGCGCTCGTCGGCTGCGGTCGAGAGGACGAAGCTTACGAACCGCTCGAACTGCAAATTGTTGGACGGCATCGCCGGCACGATGATGCGGGGGGCATCAGCGCTTATGCGGTAGGTGCCGGTGTGGCAGACGGCGCAGTTGAGCCAGACCATGTCGACGCCGCGTACCGTCCTCCGCGAGACCCCGATGGGCAGGTCCCGCTGGCGCCCCAGGGCGTCCTTTTCATAGAGGAAGCCGAAGGCGCTGTAGTCGTCGCGCTTTTCGAAGGCATCCGGGAACATCCTAGGCAGGGCTTGCCAGACCCGGTAGGGGATGCCGCTTTCCGTCTCCGAGCCGATCGAGCCATATTTGAAATGCTCGATCGCCTCACCATAAACAGGCGTGTCGTTGCGGGTGAGGAGAATGGCGGCCGTCAAAGCGAGATAGAACACTGTCACCAGGGCAGCGATGAGCACGAGCCGCACCGGCTGCCATTTCCGGCGGCGCTGCGCCAATTGGCGCTCGACTTCGGTGACGAAATAGGGTTGCGGCATCGCGCTTTTCCTTGGCCGTGTTCGGGCAGCAGCCTCCGATCGGCTCATGAAACGGGGTGAGGGGTGTTGCGCTTTCTCGTGGTTCGGGCGGCGTTGGCCGGTGCGGGAGCAAGGCTCGAACTGGACGGCTCCATGCCGGGAATGACCAGATTGGGCTTCGTCGCGTAGATCGAGTAGAGGGCGGCCAGCATGGCGTCGCGGTCGGGAAAGCGCTGTTCCTCGTAGCAACCCAGCGGGTTCTTGGCCGCATTGACCAGGCATTTGTTGCAATAGGTGCAGGGATTGGCGGGGCGGTCGTGCCCCGCCTGCCATTGCTGCGGCAGATCGTTGTTGGCGATCAGGGAACGGGCGATCGCCACGCCGTCGCACTGGCCCGAGGTCAGGGCCTGCCTGACCACCGAGGCCGTCTGGAAGCCGCCGGTGACCAGCACCGGGATGGCAAGGGCCTGCTTGAATTGGCGCGCCTCCTCCAGGCTGATGCCTTCGATGCCATGGCCCTTCTTCATGCGGAACCACAGCCAGCGGAAGATCGGGCGCAAAGCCGGGTAGCGGAACAGCAGGAAATTGCGCAGGCCGTACAGGCCGGAAGCGATCATGGCGTCATAGACGACGGCCAGGGTCTCCAGCGAAAGGTCGCCCGGCGGGTTGAGCGGGTGGGGAAACAGCGAGCCGGTGGAGACGTGGATGGCATCGACCCCCGCCGTCTGGCAGTAGCGCGCCACCTCGATGGTCTCGTCGATGGTGTTGCCCTTCTTTTCCCAGGGAATGACGTTGTTGCGATCGACCGCGGAGAGCTTGACCTGCAGATGGAAATCCCGGCCGACATGGCTGCGGATCGAGCGGATGACCTCCAGGAGGAAACGCGCCCGGTTGGGCAGCGAACCGCCATAGTGGTCGGCGCGGTCGTTGATGCCGGAGGAGAGGAACTGGGTGAAGAGGTAGCCGTTGGCCGCATGCAACTCGACGCCGTCGCAGCCTGCCTCCCGAGCCCGCCAGGCGGCTCTCCCGAATTTCTCGACCAGGATGGCGATCTCGCCTGCGGTCATCGCCTGGGTCGGGAAGCCGTGCAGCGTCTCGCGCGCATTGGTGGGGCTTGCCACCGGGCGATGCTGGTTGGTGACACCGGGTACGTCCATCTGCCGGCCCGAATGGCTGAGCTGCATGATGAAGCGGCAGTCATGGACGTGGACTGCTTCGGCGATGCGGGCCCAGAGCGGGATAAAGGCATCGCGATGATTGGTGGCGTAGTTGGCTGCGATCCGTCCCTCGATCGCCACCGGCACGAAGGAGGTGATGATGGCGCCGATGCCGCCCCTGGCGAATTTGCTCTCCCAGTTGAGACGCGTCTGGGTGGGCGAGCCGTCCTCATTGTCCCAGCGCCCGGAAATGCTGGAGCGGAAGATGCGGTTCTTCACCGTGAGGCTGCGGAAATGAAGCGGCGTGAAGATCGGATCCTGGGTCATGGCGATGTTTTCCTGCGCAAGGGCTCCAGGCAGATTCCTCCTGATCGCGCCACAGGCCCGATCAGGAGGAATCTGCAAGATATCAAACATTTGCAGAGCTTCTGGGCGAGACCCATCCGTGGGTCTCGCCCAGAAGCTCTGCTTAGCGGCGCGCTCGCGTCCAGATCTGCTCCAGCAGCCTGAACACGAAGCCGGAGGCAGGGCAGGCGCTCCAGGAGGCCGACTGAAAGGCGGTGGCGGGGTCGAGCGTGCGCGCGGCCGCATGAGCGAGTTTGAAGCGCACCAGGGTCCCATGCGTCAGGGAGCCACCCGGGACGTCGGCGACGCCCTTGGCCTGGCGCAGCACGGAATCAGGCGCCGCCAGGCAAGCCATCGCCGCCGCCTTGCCGTCGAGAGCATGGCGGCTGGCGCTATCGTCATGGAGGGCGCGCAGGCGGTCGAGGCTCGCCATGATGTTGTGCACGGCGATGCCGATGGCGTGGATGGCCTCCGGATTGCGTCCGACCGCGGCAGCCAGGATGTTCCTGTCGGCATGCAGGGTGCCGAACACGGCCTGCTGCAGCCAACGCAGCGGATTGACTGTTCGCGCGGTGGCATCGAAGCGGATCGCGGCTTCCCAGAGGCGTTGTGCCGCCGCATCGTCCAGGGTGAAGCCAGGAACGAATTGCTGCGCGATCAGGGCCTGCAGGGCCGGTCCCGCTCTGTCGCGCGTTACGTCGCCGCGCACATAGGCGATCAGGGCATGGTTACCGGCGAGATCGGGCAGGAGGACATGCCGCAGCCTGTCGGCCAGGGCAGCCTGGGCCGCGCGCCGTCCGGCGTCGTCGCGGCCGCGCATGGTGGGCAGAAGGGTCCCGTCGATGCTGAACACCCGGGTCAGCCGCCCGGCCAGCATCCGGTTGAACAAGGGGCCGGCCTTGTCATAGGCACGGTCGAGACGGGGATCCCGGTCGATCGCACCGATGGTGGCGGCATCGTCGACCTCGAGAAGATCAATCAGCAAGGGGATATGGATGCGGCGGGTCATCTCACCTGCTCGCCTTGGTCCAGGGGAAGAAGACGTTGCGCGTCGCGGTGAAGGCCGGCGCGAGTTCCGGGGCATGGCGCTGCAGCACGGTGAGGAGCGAGTTCTCCTGGACCCAGCGGAAGCCGGCCGGCGTATAGATCTCGGGACGAAAATCCTCGGTGAAGAAGCGGTCGCTCTTGAGGCGGCGCGAGGCCATCAGGATGAAGATGCGGAAGGCCGTGTCCGAAAAGCCGAAGCCGGGCGGCGAACCATTATGGGCATTACTCTCGACCAGGGTGCCGACCAGGAGGTCGACCTGTTCGACCGTGCGGTAGACTTCGGCAAGCTCCGTGCGCCAGGTCGTGTCATTGGTCAGTTCCTCGAAATTGCGCGGTACCGGCGCGCCGATCTGGCGCCGGAACTCGCAATAGCGCGGCACGCCGCGCTCGCGGTCACGCAGAATGTCGATGGCGGCGAGGTCGACGAAGATGTTCTCCTCCACCCTCTTGTCGAGCCTTCTCAGCGTGTTGGGGAAATTATGCAGCACCAGGGCGCCGGGGTGGGAAGTGCCGAGCGAATAGACGACGTTGAGAAAGCCGGCTTCTTGGTAGACGGTGCGGGTCTTGCCCGCGAAGACGTCGGTGAGGTTGCGCTTGAACAGGGCGTCGTCATCCTCGTGACGGCGGAAGGAAAAGCTGTCCGGCATCAGCGAATGCAGGCGGTAGCAGGCGGCGAACTCCTCCGTCATGGCATAGGGCGCGCCGTGATGGTTCTTGGGGGAACCTGGGATGCCCGACAGGATCTCCCCGTCGCTGATACGGCCGAAGCTGTTCTTGTAGGTCTCGCCGAGCAGGCCGAAATAATTGCCGCGCATGGCAAAACGGCCGGACGGGGAGTTCATCAGGGCCGGGGTCCACTCGGCCGTGTGGATCTTGGCAAGCAAGGCGGCGTTGACCAGACGGGCCTTCTGGAACAGCCATTCGCCGGATTTGTCGGGATGGTCGATGCGCAGGCGGTCGACGATGGCGTTGTGCTCGCGGGCGAACAGCGTATGCAGCACGGAGAGGCCGACCCACCAATTGCCGTTGACGCCGGACAGTTCCGATCCCGCTTGTTTGGCTTCGGTGTCGACCGGCAGATGGCCGTGTTCGTCGAGATGGATCTTGCCGTCGGCACGGATCGCGCCGGTCGCGGGATCGCTGCGGATGCGGGTCTGCAGCGCGAGGCTGGAGCCATAGATCTGCGAGGCGTCCCACCAATGGCTCTCGGTGTTGGTGTAGGTGGCCGGCCGTCCAGGCTGGTCCGCCTCCGTCAGATCCGTCGGGGTCCGCAGCACCTCCATCGTCCTGGCCGGCCAGTCATCCCCCTCCGGGACGTCGAAGCGATGGGGATTTTCCTTCAGATTGGTGCCGTGGCTCAGCCAGTCATGCACCATGAACTGGATCCAGGCCGCCGCCAATACGTTCAGATGCGGTACGGGAACGAAGGCCTGGCGCGCCAGCAGTCTGGAACTGACCAGCCGCGGATTGGGCTCGTACAAGGTTGGCGCCACCTCGCCATAGGTCTTGTTCAATGCGACGTTTCGGCCGAAGCGTGTCTTGGCCCGCCCCATCCAGGGCTGGGCGAGATCGTTGTAGCTGCCGTCGGCCGTGCGGAACTGGAGAATGTCGAAGCCATCCGCCGGGTCGGGCCGCGCGGGTGCCGTCTCGGTATCGAAGAGGTTGTTCTGTCTCAAGATTCCCCGGCTGCCGAGCATGATGGCAACGCTCACAGGGAAGGGCCAGCGGTACCAGATGCGAAAGCGGCTCGTTCCCCGTGCCAGCAGGATCAGCAAGCGATCGACAATTCCAGTCATTGCATCCCCCTTAGTGGCAGCAATGATGGGTAGGAAGCGCAGGTTTGTCGACTTGCAAATCCCGGATGATCAATCCGGAATCACGGTATTGTCACGGTATTTAACGCAATGAATTCTTCAGCATCGAGAGCATGGTGGAAGATTATACCTCGAAGATGAAAATCTTCAGGGCGCGGATTTTGTTTGTCTGATTTCTGATGAATTTACATTGACGCAAAGGGAGGGGTGACCCTTCTTGTCTGTTCAAAAGTCGTCGCGCAGTTTCAGGCTGCGCGCGGGCGCTGATGCCGAAGGATGGTGCGCTCGATCGTTTCGAGGCGCGTCTGCATTTCGATGACGAGCAAGGCGGCCCCGAGCAGCAATCCGGTGGGCAGATCGGACTGGGCCGGCGCGATGGTGAGGTTGCGCGTGGCCAGCGGCAGCGAGCGCTGATAGACCAGCTCGCGAATGCCCGACATCAGGTCCTCGCCGGCCAGTGCGAGCGTGCCGCCGATCACGATCACGCTGGGATTGAGCACGCTGACCACGTCGGAGGTCACCTCGCCGAGCACGCGTCCGGCTTCGCGCACCAGCCGCACGGCTTCCGGCTCGCCCGCCTGGGTCAGCGCGATGATGTCGCGGGCGGCCGAGGCCTCGATACCGTGGCTCCGCAGATCGCGGGCGATGGCCCAGCCGGCGGCCCGTGCCTCGACGCAGCCGAGTTTGCCGCAGCGGCAGAGCGGGGCGGGGGCGTGGGTGAGCTGAATATGGCCGATGTCGCCGGCCGCGCCCTGGGCGCCGCGATAGAGACGGCCATCGGTGATGATGCCGCTGCCGATGCCGGTTCCCGCCTTGATGTAGAGGAATTGGCCGACACCGGGCCAGAAACGACGATATTCGGCCAAGGTCATCAGATTGACGTCGTTCTCGATCGCGACCGGGGCGTCGAATTGGCGGCGCATCCAGGTGCGGATCTCGAAATCGTCCCAACCCGTCATGACGGAAGGGCCAACGACGCGGCCGCCTTCGTGGTCGACCGGCGCCGGCAGGCCGAGACCGATGCCGAGTACGTCCCCGCTGTCGCGCCCGATCTCAGCAAGCAGCGCTCGGAACTGCTCGACGATCCAGCCAAGAACCGGCACTGGGCCGCGGCGAATATCGATGTTTCCCACCGCTTCCGCCAGGATCCGTGGTTCGAGATCGGTGACGGCCAGGCGCACATGGCTCTCGCCGATATCGGCGCAAAGCGTCACGCCGAAGGCGGTGTTCAGTCGGATGAGGCGCGCGGGCCGGCCGCCGCTCGGCATCGCATCGGGTGCTTCCTCGATCAGCCCGGCGGCGAACAGGGCGGCGAGGCGTTCGGTCACGGTGGAGCGCGACAGGCCGGAGGCTTCGATCAGGGCAGAACGCGATCGCGCCTTTCCGGAGGCGATCAGCCAGAGGATCGCGCCGGCTCCCGCCGCCGAGCCTGCTTCCTGTCCCGACCTGACGCTATCCTTCACCGCGGCTCCTCGCTGCCATACCTGTTTTGCCGGCCGGCAACCTTATGACCAGAATCAGTCATAAGCCAGGAGAGAAGGGTCCATTTTCGCGAGCTCGGACGTCCCCGTCCGCTTTTTCTTGCTGCAAGCGTCGTGGTTCCAAGCTGCGGATCGTCCGACACTCTCTCAAGTGTCGTAGGGACGTCCGCGCTTCCAGGGGCATGATCAGCGCCGCCCGGTCAGCATCAGCAGATTGCCGGCGAGCACGACCGCGAGGCCTGATATGGCGAGCGTGGTCCAGACATAGCCTTCGAAGATCGTCGAAATGGCCAGCGCGACCACCGGGAACAGCACGGTGGAATAGCCGGCCCGGCTGGCTCCGATGCGCGACAGCAAAGTGAGATAGGCGGCAAAGGCGGCGACCGAGGAGAGCAGGGCCGACCAGAGCAGGGCGCCGAGATAATGCAGATTAGGCTCGATGATGAAAGCCTGACCGCGTGCGATGCTGAAGACAAACAAGAAAAGCGAGCCGTAGACCATGCCCCAGGCGGTCGCCGAGGTCAGGGAAATGGCGCGTTTCTTCAGGCTGAGGGTCAGCATGTTGCCGAAGCAGAAGCTGAGGGTGCCGACCACGCACAGAACGAGGCCGGTGAGGGCCGCGCTCGAAAGATGGTCGCCGGCGAGTTGCGGCGCGAACATTAAGCCGACGCCGGCAAAACCCATCAAGGCGGCGATGACCGAGCGCGGGCTGGGCTTCTGGCCGAATATGAGGGCGCTCAGCACGATGTTGAACACCGAGGTCAGCGAAAAGACCACGGCGAGCAGGCCGGATGGCGTCGACAGGCCGCCATAGTAGAAGCACAGGAAATTGCTGGAGAAGAGCAGCAGGCCGAGCCCGGCGAAGCCGAGATGGTCCTTCCAGGCGAAGGATAGTGGGCCACCCGATAGCATGACCCAGCCCAGCATCATCACCGCGGCGAGCAGGAAGCGCCACAGCAGCGAGACTTCCGGCGCGACCACGCCGAGTTGCATGTGCAGTGCGATCCACGAGGTTCCCCACACGAAGACCACCCCGGCATAGAGGCCGAGATCGATGGCTCCGAGCGGTGCTGCCCCGCCCGGCCCTGCATTCAAAGTCGTACTGCTCATGGCCTCGATTATCGGGGGATTTGCCGGATCGGTCCAATCAAGCTCGCGAATGGAAGTCATCGCGCCGATTGATGGTTGCGGGACGCGGACGCTTCAACCGGGCCGGAATGACGGGCCTGCCAAACAGGCTTCGATACCGGCAGTGGCGGTTGGGCGATCCGAATTTTCACTGGCCCGATTGACAAGGAGCTGCAGGGATTTTTACTTATATGAATATTTTTTTCTAATTAGTGAAGCGTTGTATTGGGAGCTTTCCGCTAACCGATAGGAGAAATGCGTATGTTGAGGCGTACCAGGTATCCAATTCGTCTATTTTTGACTGCCGCGGTCGTTGCTTTCCTATTTTCCTCAGTGCCGCACGCGATAGCGTTTGAAGACACCAACAGATATCTGCCGATCACCGAGGCAGAGGTCGAAAAGACGGTCACGCTGACGGGACGCGATCTTACCTACCGGCAGGTTGTCGAGATCGCCCGCAATGGCGCCAAGGTCGAGCTCAGCCCCGAAGCGCGTCGACGCTCGGCCGATGCCTATGGCCTTTTGCTGCAGGGCGCTGCCGAGAACGTCACGATCTATTGGTTCAATCGTGGTGCGGGAGATCAGCGCGAGACGGTGATATTCTCGGGCGATCCGACGACCCCGGAAAACACCAAGCTCTTGAAGGATCAGCAGCTCGCGCGCTTCAAGGACGGTGTCAGGGATGGCTATGGGCCGGAGATCCGGGAAGAGGCTCTTGTGCGGGCCATCATGGCCATTCGCGCCAATACGATGTCATACGAGGCGGCCAGTCCGCCTCTGACGCAAATTCTCGTCCACATGCTGAACAAGCGGGTCACTCCCGTCGTGCAGTCGCGCGGCACGCTCGGCGAGGGGGATCTGAACACGATGGGCAATATCGGGGCCGCGATGGTCGGGGAAGGGGACGCCTATTATCGCGGCGTCAGAATGCCCGCCTCCCAGGCTCTCGCCCAGGCCGGCATCAAGCCCCTCGAACCTTTTGCCGCGGACGAGGCGGCGTTGATCAGCACCAATGCCTATGCGCAGGCGCAAGCGGTTCTGCTGCTCGAAGACTCCCGGAGGCTCTTGGAATGGGCAGATCTCACTTACGCAATGGACCTGCTGGGCATGAATTCCAGCGTGACGCCGATTTCGGCTCCGGTCCAAGCGATGCGTCCCTATGACTGGCTGACCTGGGACGCCGCCCGCATCATGGACATGATCAGGGGCAGCTATCTGTTCGATGACGATCCCGCGCGCATCATTCAGGATCCGGAGAGCATGCGGGCCTCGAGCCAGCGACAGGGATCGGCCTGGCATGCCTGGGCGGAACTCAGGGATTCCGTCAGCCTTTCCATCAATTCATCGGACCACAATCCGGCCACCATGCCGGGGCTCACGCCCGAAAGTTCCTGGGAACTGAGCACACCCCAATTCATGAAATACCATGTCAAGGGTGGGCCTCTCAGTGGCGGCAAGCAGGGTTACATCTTCTCCAACGCGAACTGGGACCCCTATCCCCTTGCCAATCAGGTCGAAGCGTTCACCATTGCACTGACGAATATGGGCGCTGCGGTCTCCCAACGGATCGAACGGTTCAAGAACCCGTTCTTCACGGTGGTCAAGCCGGCCGATATCCTGAACGCCGAAACACGCAGGAACACGCCAACGTTCGGCGGATATCTGCCGACCGACCTGTGGCAGGAACTTTCGGAGATGGGTACGCCCGTCACGCCGGCCGGGCAGGCCATCGTCTCGACGGTCGAAGACCTCCAGGCGCAGACCAGGATCAAGACCGAGCGCGCCCGCAAGGCCGTCGACCTGTCCTTCGAATTGCTCGCACATGACCTGCTCACGGCGAGCTATTGGATGGAAATCCGAAAGATCCAGAATCCATCCCGCAATTTCGGCAAGGCACCTTCCGAAGCTCTCGCGGCCTTGCGGCAAGTCGTGCCGTGGCAACAGCCAGGGGCGGAACGCCCGAAACGGCCGATCGGGATGGTGGTGTATGATTTCCTGCAGGCCAATCCGGCATCGAAATTCTATGGCGGCGGCCCAACACCTCCGGCGGCCCGACCCTTGCCGAAGGCCGGGCTGCAATAGCTGCCTGACGAATGGGTGCTGGGCCAAGCAGCACCCGTTATTTCGCAGCGCCAGAGCGTTTTGATCGAACGGACTTTGCCCGGCTGGTTCAATAGGCCTTTTCGTCGAAGACCGGATCGATCTTGCCGCCCCATTCGCCATGGAAACGGGCCAGCATCTCATCGGCGGCGGTGACGCCGCTTTCGACGACATCGTCCAGGCCGTCGAGGAAATGCTCCTCGTTGCGGCCTTCCCAATCCTCGATGTTGCGCGCCTTGAGTCCCTGGCGCGCGATGGCGAGGGTCCTGAGGGCGATGTCGCGGATGCTCTCGCGGCGGAAGGGAGTCTTCAGGGCCTGCCGGCTGACGGAATCGCGCAGGGCCTGGCGTTCGGCCTCGTTCCAGTCCTTCACCAGGTCCCAGGCCGCGTCGAGCGTCTCGTTGGAATAGAGCAGGCCGACCCAGAAGGCCGACAAGGCCGCGAGCTTGCCGGTCGGCCCGGCATCGGCGCCGCGCATTTCCAGATAGCGCTTCAGCCGCACTTCCGGAAATAGCGTGCCGAGATGGTTGGCCCAGTCCGACATGGTGGCGCGCTCGCCCGGCAATTGCGGCAGGGTGCCGGCCAGGAGATCGCGGAAGGAAGAGCCGGCCACGTCATGATAGACGTCGCCGCGCTTGACGAAATAGAGCGGCACGTCGAGGGCATAGTCGACATAACGCTCGAAGCTCATGCCATCCTCGAAGGCGAAGGGCAGCATGCCCGTGCGGTCGAGATCGGTGTGGCGCCAGACTTCCGAGCGTAGCGACAGGAAGCCGTTGGGTTTGCCGTGCAGAAAGGGCGAATTGGCGAAGATGGCAGTGGCGATCGGCTGCAAGGCGAGCGAGACGCGCAGCTTCTTCACCATGTCGGCTTCGGAGGAGAAGTCGAGGTTCACCTGCACCGTCGAGGTCCGGTACATCATGTCGAGGCCCATCACGCCGACCTTGGGCATGTAGTTCGTCATGATCTCGTAGCGGCGCTTGGGCATGCGCGGCGTTTGCTCCCGCGTCCATACCGGCGACATGCCAAGGCCCAGGAAGCGGATGCCGAGCGGGCCGCCGATCTCGCGTACCTGGGCGAGATGGGCGTGGATTTCCGAACAGGTCTGATGGATCGAGGGCAGGGGCGCGCCGGAGAGTTCGAACTGGCCGCCGGGTTCGAGCGAAATGGCGCCGCCGCCGGTAATGTCGAGCATGCCGATGATATGCTCGCCTTCCATGATCGGCTCCCAGCCGAGCATCGCCTGCATGCCCTCGAGCAAGGCGCGGATGCCGTTGGGACCTTCATAGGGAACGGGCTGGTGCGTGCCGGCCCGGAAGGGGAACTTCTCGTGCTCCGTGCCGATCCGGAATTGGGACGGCGGTTTGACGCCCTTTTCGATCCAGGCGACGAGTTCGTCGCGCGAGCCAATGGGGGTTGAATCGATTACGTCGCGGGCCATGCGGGGAGAACCTTACAAAACGGCCCGGACCATAGACAGTGCCATCCGGGAAAACAATCAGGCGCCGATACAAGATCGCGTCAAAAGTGAGAAGGGGTACTGGAGCGCGGACATGGCAGCGATATGCTCGCATGTCGCGATGTCCGCACTTTCCTGTCTCTTGAGAATTGTGAGTCCAAGAGCGGACTGGAAGTCCGCGCTCCATAGGAGATCCCGCCTCAGCGCCAATCTCCGCGGACAGCCTGCACCAAGGCGAGGGCTGCCACCGCCGCGGTGTCGGCCCGCAGGATGCGGGGGCCGAGTGAGAGGCGGGTATGGCTGGGAATGCGGCCGATGGCGCTGCGCTCGACATCGTCGAAACCGCCTTCCGGGCCGATCAGCACGGCGAGCGGCCCCCTGGGAACGGCAGCGAGCGCCTCGAGCGGGCTGGCGATCGCAGCGCTCTCGTCGCAGAAGATCAGATGCATGTCGGGGTTCCAGTCTTCGGCAAGACGCATCAGGTTCTGTTCCGGCTTGATCTCAGGCACGGAAATCACGCCGCATTGTTCGGCCGCCTCGATGGCATTCGCCCGCATGCGCTCGAGATTGACCCTGGAAACCTGGGTGCGGCGGGTGATCACGGGTTGGATGGTGCCGACGCCCATCTCCACCGCCTTCTGCACCATGTAGTCGAGCCGGGCGTGCTTGAGGGGGGCGAACAGCCAGCGCAGTGTCGGTATCGGGGTCTGGGGCCGGGTCTGCTCCTCCACCTCCAGGCCGATGCGCTTGCCTTCATGCGCGACCGCGGCGGCAAATTCGCCGTCCGTGCCGTTGAAGACCAGGATGCGCGCACCCGACTTCAGGCGCAGGACATTGCCCAAATAGTTTTGTTGCGTCTTGTCGAGCGCGACCGGCTGTCCTTCGCCGAGCGGCGCATCGACGAAAAGCCGGACGGAAAGAAAATCATAGGCGGCCATGTACCGGGTCTTTGTTCTAAGCAGAGTATTTCGAGGTCGCCCACCAGGGGGCAATATCGAGATACTCTGCAAATGTTTGAGATCTTGCAGGTTCTTACCGACCGAGCCACGTGCTCGGTCGGTAAGAACCTGCTTGCAGAAAAATAGGGGGTGGACACGCCATCAAGCTGCCCCGAACTTGCGAGATCAATAGTTCCTCTGTATCGAGAGTGTCACCACCAATCTTGCGGATGTCCTCATGTTGCGTCTCGTTTCGATTTCCCTCGTCGCCGGCACCTTGCTGGCCGCAGCACCGGTCGCAGCGCAGGAGTCGGCTCCGATCGGCAACCAGTTCTGCAACAAGGACCTGCAGCCGATGATCGATCGCCGTGGGAAGATCGCACTGGCTTTGCAGGCGATCAACAAGCGCGGGCGGCCCAAGACCTTCGAACAGGCCAAGAAGACATTCAACGAGTTCTGCGGCAGTCTCTCCTCCTACATCGAGAACGACAAGAAGATGCTGGACTACATGCAGTCCAACAAGGAGTTCTGCTCGATCACGGACGAGAATGTCAGGCAAATCTCGGCAGACCTGGCCCAGACTCAGAAAACCAAGGCGAAGATCTGCGCCCATCCGCCGCGCCAGCAGGCCGCGCCGCAGCCTGGTCGCGGCGGGGGTGGGCCTGCAGCGCCCAAGCCACCCGTCAATCTGCGCCTGCAGTAAAGGGAGAGTGCCGGCATGGTGCCGCGTCCCGCCGAGGCTGGTCTGACCGGGCTGGCGAACAAGGTGGCCGACGCACCCACCGGCAACTGGGTCGATCGCCACGCGCCGGCTGCCTGGCGACCTTTTCTGCGCCTGTCGCGCGCCGATCGCCCGATCGGCGGCTGGCTCTTGATGTGGCCCTGCTGGTGGTCGGCGGCCCTCGTTGCCCTTCATCATGGCACGGCCGGCCAGACACTCTGGCATCTGGCGCTGTTCCTGATCGGCGCCTTCGTCATGCGCGGCGCCGGCTGCACGCTCAACGATCTCGCGGACCGGGACATCGACGGCAAGGTCGAGCGCACGCGCTCGCGGCCAATCCCGTCGGGGCAGGTCACCGTCCTTGCCGCCGCGGCCTGGCTGGGGGCGCAGGGCCTGATCGGTCTTGTCATTTTGCTGCAGTTCAACCTTTTCGCCGTCCTGCTGGGGATTTCCTCGCTGGCGGTGGTGGCCGTCTACCCTTTCATGAAGCGGATCACCTCCTGGCCGCAGGCCGTTCTTGGCCTTGCCTTTTCCTGGGGCGCGCTGATGGGCTGGGCCGGCGTCGCGGCGGGGCTGGCCCTGCCGGCGCTGCTGCTGTTCGCTGGATCGGTGCTGTGGGTGATCGCCTATGACACCATCTATGCCTGCCAGGACAAGGAGGACGATGCGATCGTCGGCGTGCGCTCGACGGCGCTGCTGTTCGACGACAAGGCGCGCGGTGCGGTCGGTGCGTTCTACGCCGGCGCAGTGGTGCTGATCGGGCTGGCGCTGGCCACCAATGGCGCCGGCCTCCTGTCCTATCTCGGTCTTGCCGGCTTTGCCGTGCATCTCGCCCGGCAGGTCATGCGCTTCGATCATCGCGACGGCGCGCTGAGCCTGATCCTGTTCCGCTCCAACCGCGACGCTGGCGCCATCCTGTTTGCTGGTCTGATCGCGGATTGCCTCTGGAACTGGCTCTAGGGCGGCTGTCAGGTCATCATCGCCGGCAGGGCTGCAGCCAGGGCATCGACCGTCACGCGCACCTTCAGCGGCAGATGCGGCGTTTCAAGCCATAGCGCATAGGCGTCATAGAGAAAATCGGGCCGGTCCGGCAGGAGCTTGACCAGGGCGCCGGCCTGAATACGTTCGCGGACCAGCCAGGAAGGGAGCCAGGCCAGCCCCATGCCGGCCGCCGCCGCATCGGCGATGGCGTCGAGATCGTCCAGCCGCAACCGGCCGTTCGGCATGAATTCCCGCGGCTGTCCCTGCGCCGTCGGGAAAAGCCAGGGACGGATCCGGCCCGAGCGGCGATAGATGACGCAGGCATGACCGGCGAGGTCCTCGACCTGCATGGGCGTGCCATGATCGGCGAGATAGGACGGGGCGGCGCATAGGATCATGCGCTGGCGCGCGACGCGGCGCGCGATGATGCCGGCCCTGTCGTCCAGGGTGCCGGTGCGGATCGCCAGATCACAGCCATTCTCGGCAAGATCGATGATGGGGTCGCCGAGCGAAAGATCGAATGCGAGGGCGGGATGCCGCCGCGCCAACTCCAGCAGGACCGGCATGATGCAGTGGCGGCCGAACAGAGCAGGCATCGCGACCCGCAGCGTGCCTCGCGGTTCGGACAATTGGTCGGCGGCAAGGGCGTCCGCGGCCTCGGCTTCGGCGAGCACGATGCGGCAACGCTCGTAATAGGCACGTCCGAACTCCGTCAGGCTCTGGCGGCGGGTGGTCCGGTTGAGCAGGCGGACGCCGAGGCGCTCTTCCAGGAAGCGGACATGCTTGCCCACCATCGGCCCGGACAAGTCGAGCGCGGCGGCCGCCGCCGCAAAGGAACCGAGATCGACGGCCCTGACGAAGACGGCCATGCTCGCGAGGCGATCCATTATTCAAAACCAATGGTTTCTTCTGCTCTTCCTGACACAGCATTTATCCCGGAAATGAGGAGGTGCATACCATATTCGGTTCCATTGATTAGGAGTTCTACCAAATGGCTCGTATCGTTCGCTTCCATAGCCATGGCGGCCCGGAGGTGCTGCGCATCGAGGAGATCGCGCTTCCCACACCGGGCCGGGGCGAGATCCGCATCCAGGTCAAGGCGCTGGGGCTAAACCGGGCGGAAGCCTTGCTGCGCAGAGGCAGCTATATCGAGACGCCGGTCCTGCCGTCGGGCCTCGGCCTGGAAGCCGCCGGCGTGGTCGAAGGCATCGGTGCCGGCGTCGACGGTTTCTCGCTCGGCGACGCCGTCAGCATCGTCCCGCCGCAATCGATGGTGCGCTGGCCTGCCTATGGCGAGTTGGCGAGCTTTCCCGCCGAACTCGTGGTCAAGCATCCGCCGTCACTGGGCTGGGCCGATGCCGCAGCGCTCTGGATGCCTTATCTCACCGCCTACGGCGCCCTGGTCGACATTGCCGGGATCCGGGCGGGGGACTTCGTGGCCATCACGGCGGCCTCGAGCAGTGTGGGGCTGGCGGCGATCCAGATCGCCAATCGTGTCGGCGCCAAGCCGGTCGCGATCACCCGGACTTCCGCCAAGAGGCAGGCCTTGCTGAATCATGGTGCAGGCGACGTCATCGCTGCCGAGGAGGAAGACCTCGAAGCGCGGCTAGGGGCGATCGCCGGTCCGCAAGGGGTGCGCGCGGTATTCGATCCGATCGGCGGCCCGCTCTTCCTGCCCCTCACGGCAGCCATGGCGCGTGGCGGCATCTTGATCGAATATGGCGGATTGAGCAGCGCGCCGACCCCCTTTCCGTTGTTCACGGTGCTGAGCAAGAGCCTGACGCTGCGCGGTTATCTCGTCCATGAGATCACGGGTGACCCCGCGCGCCTCGAAGCCGCCAAGGCTTTCATTCTCGCCGGGGTACGGGAGGGCGCGCTCCGTCCCGTGATCGCCAGGACATTCGCCTTTGACGAGATCGTCGAGGCCCATCGCTTCCTGGAGAGCAACCAGCAGTTCGGCAAGGTCGTGGTGACGTTGTGAGCGAAACCCCTGGCTCTGGCCGGAACAAGGTCCGGACCGAAGCCAGGGGGCGACTTGTGAAGCCTCAATGGTCCTGCAACTGCTCGGCGAAGCGGATCAGATTGCCATGGCAATCGGTGATCGAGAACTCATGCGTTCCCCAGGGCTTGGCCTCGAGATGGCCTTTGCGGTGCACGATGTTGAGCGCGTTGAAATGCTCGTAGAGGGCCGCGATGCCGGTGACCTCGAGCCAGCAGCTTGTGGCCTGCGGCACCCGGCGGTTGCCCGTCAGCCAGAAGCTGAGACGCACGCCGTCGCGATGCAGGAGCAGGAAGGAGATGTCGCTGTGCAGGACCTCGAAGCCGAGCCTCTGGTAGAACTGCGTGGTTTCCTCGAAGCTGAGCGAGGCGAGAGTAGGGATCGCACCGGTGAGGCGCGCGGTCACGGCCTGGTTCATGACGTCACCGCCTTCTCCAGGATGCCGCGCCAGGATGCCTGCTGATCGGCCGTGGCGCCGTCATCGGCCTGCAGCCGCGCCGCCTCGCCGCCCGAAGCGAGGTGCAACACGAGGATCGGCCTGTCGCCGAGCTCGATGCTGCCGCCTGACAAAGGCTTCTCGTTGAGGTGCCAGTCGAAGCCGGGATCGAGCACGTTGAGCCAGGGGCCCATCCTGACGATCCTTGCCAGCGGCCCACGATGGCTTTGCCTGACACCGTGATTGGCGACTTCCAGCCTGACCGGAATGGCCTCGGCGGCGGCGGCCTCCAGCACAGCCTGCAGGTCGGTCGGGTTGCCGGCCGGAGCGGCGTCCGTCGATGCTGAGGCGGGGCGGGAGAAGGGAATGGGTTGAACGCCGTCCGGCCAGGCGAGTTCGGCCAGCAGTCGCTCGAAAGCGGCGTGATCGGCCTTGTCACGGGCATAGATCTTCCAGAGTGCACCGCCCGCCGCATCGAACAATTGGATGCTGCGCAACGGTCCCTTGGGGTTGGCATCCTCCACATAGAAGGCGTGTGCAACCGAAGATGGTATCAAGGTAAGGCTGAACCCCTCGCCGGCGAAGCGAATTTCGCCATCCGACTCGGCTCCGGCGGGAAAGGCGACATCCTTTTCGTGCACGGCCGACTCATTGCGGATGAGTGACATTACGGTACCCAGATGCGGCAGGGCGGCGCAGAGCGCGTCGACCCGGACGGCCAGGCGCCTCGCGCCTTCGTCGATCCGGGTCTCCAGCAGGGCGGCTTCCGAAACCCCCAATTGCGCCGCGGCATCGCGAATGCGCAATCCGGACTGACTTTCCCGGAGAGCCTGCCACCGTTGTTTTAACTCGCTCATTTCCCTTCTTTCCCTCGGTTCTGATCGGCGCAAAATAGAGAAATTCAAAACTGGGACCTAAGCTTGTTATTGCAGTTTAGAACTAAGCAAAACTGCGCAGATTATATCAATATAATCAGGCATTAATCCCTTGACACACCCCATTTGCTGCCGCAAATCGCTGAAAACTGTATGAAACGGCGCCTGCTTCTACAAGATAAATTATCTGCAGCGCAGTTTTGAATAATTATACGTTGCGGAGCCGAGATGGTCAGGTCGAATTACATGCGCAGTCGCAGCCTTGCGACGGTAGCCGCTCTTGCCTTGCTGGCGGGAAGCGTGACGTTGGCGCGCGCGCAGCAGGCTCCCGCCGGCCAGGCCGCCGCAGCCGACGAACCGGTGGTGCTCGACACCGTAACGGTGACGGCGACCAAGACCTCGGAAAAGCTGATCGACACGCTGGGTGGCGTCAGCCAGATCACCCAGGCGGAGATCGACCGGGCCCAGCCCGCTTCGGTTTCGGATCTGTTGAAGACGGTGCCGGGTGTCGCCACGCAGGTGAGTTCGAACGATCCCATGCAGTCGATCAACATTCGCGGCATGCAGGATTTCGGCCGCGTCAACGTATTGGTCGACGGTGCGCGGCAGGACTACCAGATCACCGGCCACAATGCGCAGGGCAGCTTCTATCTCGAGCCTGAATTCATCAACAATATCGACATCGTGCGCGGCCCGATCTCCAATATCTACGGTTCGGGTGCCATCGGCGGCGTGGCCTCCTTCACCACCCGCGGCATCGATTCCATCCTGACGCCTGACCAGAATTGGGGCGTGGAGCAGAAGGTCGGCGTTTCCTCCAATGGTCTGGGCGCCTTCACCTCGACCTCGGCAGGCATGCGCTTCGGCACGGTCGCCGACATCTATGGCCAGTTCATCTATCGCGGTGCCGGCGATTATCGTGACGGCAACAACGATCGCGTCACCTATACCGGCAAGAACAATTTCGGCGGCCTGCTGAAGTTCAACTATCATCCGGGCGACGGCCAGACCGTCAGCCTGAGCGCGATGAGCCAGAAGTTCGACTTCGACAACAACAATACCAGCCGCGGCAATTCACGCTGGCGCAATGATGTTGTCACCTCGACCTTCACGGCCGGCTACAAGTTCGAAAGCCCCGACAACCCGCTGATCAATTTCAACGCAAAGGTCTATTATTCGGAAACCGAGAACGAGAAGACGATCATCGTTCCCGGTACCTATGCCAGCCTGGGCGTGCAGCCGGGGGACAAGCTCTCCGACAAGGTCGGGACGTTCGGCTTCGACGTCTACAATACGTCGCGCTTCTCGACGGGCGCCTTCGACCATGCCTTGACCTATGGTGTCGACGCCGCCTTCGATCGGGTCGAGACGCGGGACGGGGCCGGCGGCTTCGTCACCGCCTTCACGCCGTCGGGCACGAGGCGCCTTCTCGGCGCCTATGTCCAGGACGAGGTCCGCTACGGCGATTGGCTCCGAGTGGTTGGAGGCCTGCGCTACGATCACTACCAGCTCGAAGGCGGCAAGTACGAATCCGACGGCAGTCATCTGTCGCCCAAGATCACCATCGGCGTGACGCCGATCAAGGGTATCGAACTCTACGGTACCTATGCGGAGGGCTACCGTTCGCCGTCGATCAGCGAAACGCTCATGGACGGTATTCATCCCATCCCGTCCTTCCCCATCAAGCCCAACCCGAACCTGCGGCCCGAAGTCGGCCACACCTTCGAGATCGGCGTGAATACCAAGTATGACAATGTCTTCCGGGAGGGCGATACGTTTCGTGCCAAGCTGAACGGCTTCGTCAACAATGTCGACGACTATATCGATATCGTCGCCGGTGCTCCCTATGTGCCGGGCTTCCCGGGCATTCCCCCGTTTGTCTGCAACGTCCCCAATCCGAACCCGCAGATCTGCTTCCCCACCCAGCAATATCAGAACATTGCCAAGGCGCGCCTGATGGGTGTCGAACTCGAGGCCGCCTATGACTGGGGTGCCGGTTTCGTGTCGATCGCCGGATCGCACACCAACGGCAAGAACCGGGTGACCGACCAGCCCCTGAACTCGGTGGCGCCCAACAAGGTCAGCGGTACCGTCGGCCTGCGTTTCTGGGATGATCGCCTGACCGTCGGTTCGCGGGTCACCCTGGTCGGTGCGACCTCCCGCAGGGTGACCGAACCCAGCGGCGGCTATGGCTTGGTCGACGTCTTCGCCAGCTACAAATACAGCGATAATGTCAGCGCCAGCCTGGCGGTCGATAACATCTTCGATCGCCGCTACAAGGCGTTCCTCAATTCCGATTACTCCACCGGACTGGCGGCGAAGTTCGCGCTTACCGTCAAGCTCGCGGGCAAGTGAGGAGGCGGTGATGAGAACTTCCGAACTCAGCCGTCGTGATGTCCTGGCAGGGGGCGTCTTGGCCGGCGCGCTCGCCTTGCTGGCCCTGCCGGGCATAGCTCGCGCCGAAGGCATCCAGCGCGTGGTCTGCGCCGGCGCTGATGTCACCGAGATCGTGGCCAAGCTTGCCGGCGTCTCGGTCATCCAGGGCGTCGATACCACCTCCAAGGCGCCGCCTGAGGTGACCAAACTGCCGTCCATCGGCTATCTCAGACAGATCTCGGTGGAAGGCATCCTCTCCCTCAAGCCGGACCTCCTGATCGCCAATCGCGATTTGGGACCGCCGACCGCGGTGGAGCAGCTGCGCAGCACCGGATTGCGCATCGAGATCGTTTCCTTCCCCTTGAACGGGGAGGGCATGGCCGCCAAGATCAAGCATGTCGGCGGCTTGCTCGGGCGCGAGAAGGAAGCAGAGGCTCTGGCGGGCACGGTGATTTCAACCATGGCCGATGTCTCCAAGCGTCTCGACGGCATCACCAGCCATCCCAAGATCGGCTTCATCCGTTCCATCGACGGCGGCACGCCGATGGCGGGCGGCAAGATGGGGCTGGTCGATGCCACCTATGCCCTGGCCGGCGGCGCCAATGCGTTCGGAGACTTCCCCTTGTTCAAGCCGGTGTCGCGCGAGGTGCTCGCCGCGACGCCGCCCGATTTCATCCTGGCGGATAGCGCTGTCGTCTCCAACACCGGCGGCGCGGCGGTCTTTCTCGAGCAGTTGGGACTGACCTCGGCCTTTGCAGGCAGGCCCGACCGGCTGGTCGAGACCGATCTTTCCACGCTGTTCAGTTTCGGGCCGTCGGCCGCCACGCAGATCCAGTCGCTGGCGCGCCGCCTGCATCCGGACCGCTTCTCGGGGTAGGGTGATGAGTCTGGTGCAAGCCACGCCGCGAAGCCTTTCCCAAGCTCTCTCGCCACGCCGGCGCGAGGCACTGGTGCAGGCTGGCCTTGCGCTGCTGCTGGCAGCGGCCCTGGCCATGGGCCTCAGCTTCGGCGGCGTGCGTATCCCGGTCTCGACCTGGTTCTCGACCGCGACTGGCAGCTGGGACCTCTATTCGGGCATCCTGGTCAATATCCGTCTGCCACGCGTGCTCCTGGGCATGCTGGTCGGAGCGGGCCTTGCGATGTCCGGTGCCGGCATGCAGGCGCTTTTTCGCAACCCGCTGGCCGATCCCGGCCTGACGGGGGCTGCTTCGGGTGGCATCCTCGCCGTGGTCGCCGGCATCGTCTTGCTGGAACATGTCGGCGGTACGGGTGGTCTCGGCAGCTATGCGCTGCCCGCCGCCGCGGCTGCGGCCTGCGGGCTGACCACAGTGCTCACCTACCGCATTGCGCGCGACCGTGACGGCCATGTCAGCATCGCCAATCTCCTACTGGCCGGCATCGGCATCAACGCCCTGGCGATGGCGGTGATCGGCCTGTTCATCACTATCGCCGACGATACCCAGCTCCGGTCGATCCAGTTCTGGATGATGGGCTCGCTCTCGGGCGCCAATTGGGTCGCCGTCGTGGCTACGGGCGTGGCACTCGCGATGGCGACGGTGTTGCTGGCTCGGCAGGCGCGCGGGCTCGACGCCTTCACGCTCGGCGAAAGCGAAGCCTTCCTTTCCGGCGTCGACACCGTCCATCTCAAGCGCACCGTGATCGCAGCGACCGCCCTTGCGATCGGCGCGGCCGTCGCCTTTACCGGTCTGGTCGGCTTTGTCGGCCTGATCGCGCCCCATTGCGTGCGCCTGCTGGGCGGGCAGCGCTACCGTTTCGTGCTGCCGGCTTCTGCTCTGCTCGGGGCCGCTCTGGTGGTGGCTGCCGATACGGTGGCCCGGGTCGCGATCACGCCGGCTGAGCTGCCGATCGGACTGGTCACCAGCCTGATCGGCGGGCCGGTCTTCATCGCCATTCTGAAAAAGGCCCAGCGCGCATGAGCCTCCAAGATGGCAATCTCCAGTTCGGCAATCTTCTGGTCCGTAACCTCACGGTCGAACGCAGCGGCCGCCCGGTGCTGCACGAGATCTCGTTCTCAGCCATATCAGGCCGCGTTCTCATCGTGATGGGACCGAATGGTGCCGGCAAGACGACATTGCTGGCGGCAATCGGCGGTGCCATGAGCCCGGCCGGCGGCGGGATCGACTTCGATGGCCGCCCGCTCATCGGCCTGCGCCCGCAGGCGATGGCGGCCCAGCGCGCCTATATGGCGCAGCATTTCGATTGCCCCTTTGCCTACAGCGTCGAGGACATCGTCGCCCTGGGCCGGCTCTGCCATGCCGGCACGCCGCGCGCCGCGCGGGACAAGGCCGCGATCGCGGCAGCGCTTGCCAGCGCCGATCTCGCTTCCCTGGCCCGCCGCCCCGTCACCATGCTCTCGGGCGGCGAGCGCCAGCGCGTGGCCTTCGCCAAGGCCGCGGCCCAGATCTTCGACCGCAGCATGGCAGGCGAGCCGCATCTCGTCATTCTGGACGAGCCGGTCTCCAGCCTCGATCCCGAGCATCAGCACCGCCTGCTCGGCCAGGCCCGGCAATTTGCGAAACAGGGCGCGACCGTGGTGGTCACCCTGCATGATCTGACGCTGGCCTCGATCTATGGCGACGATGCGCTGGTGCTCGATCGCGGCCGCATTGCGGCGCAGGGCGCCATGGCGCAAACCCTTACACCTTCCCTCATCGAGCGTGTCTTCAAGGTGCGCGTGGGCACGGCCATCCAGGATGGCGGCCCCAGCATCATGCACGCCGTTCCACAGGATCAAGCCGCATGATGAAACCGTCCCGCCTCGCCGCCGTTCTCGCCGTGCTGGTGCCCGTCATGGCGCCCCTGCCGGCCCTGGCTGCCGATGTGTCGATCGATCTCAACAAGCTCGAGACCCAGAATGGCAATTGCCGGCTGACCATGGTGCTGGTGAACGGGCGAGCGGAAGCGGCGCAGAGCCTGCGCGCCGATCTGGTGATGTTCGGCGCGGACGGCGTTGTCGCCAAGCGTCTGGCCGTCGATCTTGCCCCGATCCCTGCCAACAAGACCATCGTGAAGGCCTTCGACGTCGCGGGACTCGCCTGCGACGGCATCGGCAGCATCCTGCTCAACGACGTACCGACCTGCCAGTTCGTCAATGCCAAGGCGGGGGAAGCTTCCTGTCTCGAGGCGGTCAGCGTCAGTTCGAAGGCCGGACCCAAATTCTTCAAGTGAGGCCAAATTCTTCAATTGAGGCCTGATTCAAGCAGGCGTCGAAACAAAGAGTGAGAGCGAGAGTGCCATGACCGAAACCGCCACGCATTTTTCCTTCGTGAATATGCTGCTCAACGCCGATCCGGTGGTGAAGGCCGTCATGCTGATCCTCGTGATCTCCTCGGTGCTGTCCTGGGGGCTGAGCTTCGAGACGGTAAGGCGACAGGGGAGGCTGCGCCGGCTTCTCCGAGCCGCGACAGCCAAGGGCCTTGGCGCCGCGCCGACTTTGGCCCAGAGCCTTTACGGGCAGGGGGAGCAGTCGGCGCAACTCGCCGTCCCCGGCGAGACCGGCGGCGAGTATCGGGGGCGCATCGAGCGGGCGATGCGCGAGGCCGCTGGCGGGCTGGTCGGCGCCAGCGATGCCGGCCTGTCGATCCTCGCGACCATTGCCGCCGTGACGCCGTTTATCGGCCTGTTCGGCACGGTGTGGGGCGTGATGAATTCCTTCTCCGCCATTGCCGGCGCCAATGACACCTCGCTGGCGACAGTGGCGCCCGGCATTGCCGAGGCTCTGTTCACCACGGCGCTCGGCCTGGTGGCGGCCATTCCCGCGCTGATCGCCTATAACCGCCTGTCGCAGGGCATGGCCGGCCTCGGCCGGCTGTTCGAACAGATCCTGCGCCGCGAGGCGGAAGCCATGGCGACCCGCCGTGGCACGTCCGTCAAGGTTGCCGGCTTCAGGGAGGCGGCGGAATGAGCTTCTCCCTCCAGGAGCCCGAAGGCGGCGAAGGGTCTGGCTATGGGTCTTGGGCGCCCAAGGCCGTCTCCGACATCAATGTGACGCCCTTCGTCGACGTGATGCTGGTGCTGCTCATCGTCTTCATGGTGACGGCGCCCATGCTGGCGGCCGGCGTCAAGGTCGATCTGCCCAAGGCGAGCGGCGTGGCGGCGATGTCGCCCACCAAGGAGCCGCTGGTGGTTTCCATCAAGGCGGACGGCTCGCTCTATATCGGGCAGGACGCCCGCAGCGGCGAGGCTTTCGACACCGATATCCGCGCCCGTCTCGCCGCCGATCCCAAGGTGATGGCCCATATCCGTGCCGACGCCAGCGTGCCCTATGAGAAGGTGCTGGATCTGATGGCCAATCTCAGCCGTAACGGCATCAGCCAGCTCGCCTTCATCGGCAAGGCCGACAACGCGGCCCCGCGGCCGTGATCGTGCAGCCATGACATCGATCGACATCTTCAGGGACTGGCGCGTCGGCATGATCGCGGGAGCAGCGCTCCTGCATCTGACTGTCTTCGCCGGTGCCTGGGTAATGGTGCCGCATGACGGCGTGGAAACGCGCCTCGATCGTCCGATCGAGGCATCGCTGATGCCGGCACCGTCGAATGATGCCGTGAATGAGGCGAGCACGCCGTTGTCGCAGGAGGTCGTCTCGCCGGTGGCCGAGAGCGAAACGCTGACCGAGGATACCGTCACGGCGATTCCGCCCGATGCGGTGGCTGCCGAGCCGGTGACACCCCACGAGCAAAGCGTCGAACCTCCGCCCGCTCGGGCGGCCGAAGAGGCTCCGCCGACACCTGTCGAGCCAGAGAAGTTGGCAGCTCTGGTGCCTGACGTCGTCACCACGACGTCAACGCAGCCCAGTGCGACCGTCGCGACCGTTCCCGACACTGTGCCGAGCGAGACGGTGACTGAGCCGAAACAGCCGGTGATCGAGAAACCCGCTCCGGAAAAGCCGAAGAAGAAAGTGGAAAAGCCCAAGGACCAGCCTGTCAAGAAGAAGGCGGTCGAGGCGCCGGTCAAGGACAAGCCAGAGGTCAAGCGATTGGCCAAGCTCGATACGACCACGCAGATTCGCCGCGCTCAGAAAGGCGGGGAGGGGGCCATATCGGATATCGGTGTCGCGGAGAGTGCGCACACGCGTGCTGCGGCTCTGCAAAAATATAACGCTATTCTCGTTGCCGCGGTGAATGGACGTGTAAGGGCGATGGGCGGCATTGCTTGCCAGGGTGGTAAGCGAAGCACCGTTGCCTTCAACGTCTCCGCCTCCGGCAGTGTCGGCGGCATACGCCTCAACAGTGCGTCGGGGGATTCTGCATTGGACCGAGCTGCGCTTGCAGCCGTCCGCGCGATATCGCCGCCGCCTCCACCGGGAGGCGCCGTCTCGCGCATCGTGCCCGTCCAATGTCCAAGATCTTAACTCAAGAAAGGAACTATCCATGTTCATCGCTATGAACCGCTTCCAGGTGAAGAAGGAGTCCACCGCGGACTTCGAGACCGTCTGGCGCGATCGTGAAGTGCATATCGACAAGCTGCCGGGCTTCGTCTCCTTCCATTTGCTGCGTGGTCCGGAGCGGGAGGACCATGTGCTGTATTCCTCGCATGTGGTCTGGCGTTCCAAGGCCGATTTCGAGGCCTGGACCCAGTCCGAGGCCTTCCGTCTGTCGCACCGCAATGCCGGCAAGGGCCCGGCGCTGACGCTCGGCCATCCCGTCTTCGAGGGCTTCGAGGTCCTGCAGACGCTGGATGCGCCGGCCGAGAGCAAGGCGGCCTGATCATCACGCATTTCCCCCTGCTACGAGGGGAATGACGGGCGGGTTTCGGCCTCGTCCTCCCGGGAGAAGGCGACCTCCAGCTTCCGGGTCGACGAGGGCAGGGATCCGCCCGTTCCTATGCGGTGCTTTCACACTAGAGCAAAGCGCGTTCATGACTGAACGCTTGTTCGCTCTAACTCATTGTTTCGACGCGTCTTTGCGGTTCTTGGTGGCTCCGTCGAATCGCAAAACGCTTTAAGTTGCATAAAGTCTGACTCGTGTGTGCAACCTATAGTTCTGTCATTCTCAGCCCCGACTTGCGATGCAAGTCGGGGCGACGGCGCTGCTGAAGGCGGCGGGAAGGGAATCCAGAGGCCAAAAGTCGAGCCCTGCCGCCCCTGGATTCCCTTCCCCTCGCTGCGCTCGGCCGGGAATGACAGGTCAAACTTCATCCGACCTGGTATCAAAAGGTGCTCGTCTGGGATCGCAGGCATCTCAGCGACATGCTTGCTGCTCTTCCCGTCCATCTGCCGAAGTGCCCTTAAGGCAGGCAGGGACACCTGCGATCCCAGAAGTAGCGATCCCTCTCACAGCGCCGTTCGCTTGAGGATCTCCGCTGTCTCCGCATTGGCCGGATAGAAACATTCCAGCGCCAGTTCCGACAGGGTGATGTCGACGGGTGTGCCGAACACGGTGGTGGTGGAGAAGAAGCACATCAGGCCCTGCGGTGTCCTGAGCTCGAAAGGCACGACGATGCCGCCGAGATCGGCGCGGGGCTTGCCGCGCGAGGCCGGTACCGGATAGGCGGAAAGCTCATCGAGGAGCTCGGCCAGGATCTCGTCGCCGCTGACGGCGATCTGCTGGCGCAGGCGCTCGAGCAGATGATCGCGCCATTCGGGCAGGTTGGCGGTGTGGGGGGCCAGGCCGCCCGGGTGCAGGCCGAGGCGCAGGACATTGACCGGGGGCTCCAGCAGGCTCTTGTCGGAAACCCCGACCAGCAGGGGCGCGATTGCCTTGTTGGCGGCGACCAGCGTCCAATGGCGGTCGACTGCAAGGGCGGGGTAAGGTTCGTGCCCCCCGATCACCAGCTCGATTGCCTCGCGGGCCGGGGCGAGGGCCGGGTCGTCCAGCCCGCGCTCCTGAAAGACAGGCGCATAGCCGGCCGCGAGCAGCAGGGCATTACGCTGGCGCAGCGGTACTTCGAGCCTTTCAGCCAGATGCAGCACCATTTCCCTGCTTGGCTTTGAACGCCCGCTTTCCATGAAGCTGAGATGGCGTTGCGAGATCTCAGCTTCCAGCGCGAAGTCGAGCTGGCTCATGCGGCGATGCTGGCGCCAGGCGCGCAGATGGTCGCCGACCCCCCGGGCGGCCCTCGCCTGTGGCGAGGCGCCCGGGCGGCGGACGGCCTGGATGTTGCCGCGGGCGCTCATGCGGCCGCCGGAACCTGATCGAGGAAACCGCTGACTTCGTGCAGCCTTCCCTCGTCGAGCCGGGCGAAGTCGGTGCCCTTGATCGGCCCATCGGCGCCCGCCGGACCGAGCTGCCAGGAGAAACGGACATGATCGCCATGGCCATCCGCTTCGCCGATCAGGGAAAAGCGAAAGTCCGGGAAGCGCTGCTGCACGGCCGTGATCAATCCGTCGATCTGGTCATGACCCTGGCCACGCATCAGCGGGTCGACATAGAGGGCGTCCTGCGTCCAGGAAGCATCGAGCAAGGCACGCCGGCGGGCAGGATCGGTCTCGTTCCAGGTGGCGATATAGATGCGGGCGATGGTGGCGGGATCGGTCATCGACGTGTTCCTTTTGGCAAGCCTGATTGCTTCAGGCCCGCTCAGCATGGCCGGGAGAAGGGGGCGTCTCAATTACGCGTCAGGTAATCAAGGCTGCCTTCTTTGACGAATCCTGCCACAGGCACATTATCGCCGTTCTCGATTGCCCGCATCGCCGGGCGGTCTCAAATTTGGGACCGCACGGCGATGGCATGATTCCCTCCCCAGTTGGCGGGGATGCCCCGGTCGGCAGGCTGCAATTGCGTGAGCGGAGAACAATGTGTCGCTTGATCCACCGCCCATCGCCCTGTTCGGCGAGCGCCTTCTGCTCAGGTCCTTCGAGCCTGATGACGCAGACGAGATCTTTGCCTGCATCACGCCGAGCCTGACGCGCTTCATGGCATGGGAGCCTTCACCGTCACGCGAGGCCTTTGCTTCGATCTGGCGCAACTGGGGAACCTTGGCCGAGGTCGGCAGCGATTATATTTTCGTCGTCCGGCGGCGGGACGGATTGTTTCTCGGTCTGGCAGGGCTGCATCGGGCCGGAAGCAAGACGCCCGAACTCGGCATCTGGATCCGGGAAGACGAACATGGACGCGGCTATGGCCGCGAGGCCGTCGCTGCAGTTGCCGCCTGGGCGTCCAGGGATCCGGCCATACAATATTTCCAATATCCCGTCGCAGAGGCCAATCTGGCGAGCCGGCGCATTGCCGAGGGCCTGGGCGGAATCCCGGCGGCGGAGCGGCGCGACAGGAAATACAAGGCCGTGATTTATCACGTTCCGCGGCGAAGCCAGTAAGCGCCTTGCCCTGCCAACCGCTTCGAACCCATGGTTCTTGCTTGCACGCGCCGGTCTGCTCGCCTAAATCCGAGCCATGATCGAGAAGGATGGGGCAGGGCGTATGGCCCGGGCGTTGGGTGCGGGCGAGGCGTTGCCTCTGCTGGTCGAGGCTGTCAGGGAAGCGGGAGACATCGGGCTCGGCTTTGCGCGCGACGGCGCCCGCATCTTCGACAAGGCCGACAAGTCGCCCGTCACCGAGGCGGATCTTGCCATCGATGCGCATCTGGCCAAGCGCTTGCGTGATGTTTCCAGCGCGGTCGGCTGGCTCTCCGAAGAGGCTGTCGACACGGCCGAGCGCCTGGACAAGCGGCAGGTCTGGGTGATCGATCCCATCGACGGAACGCGTGGCTTCATCGCCGGCAATGGCGAATGGGTGATCTCGGCCGCGCTGGTCGAGGACGGGCATCCGCTGGCGGGCGTGCTCTATCGCCCGAGCAATGGCGATCTCTATACAGGCGGGCGCGGTCTGGGCGCCTTCAAGAACGGCGTCGCCCTGAAGGCCAGCCAGGGTGCCCTTGCTGCAATCCGCACGCTGGCCGGACCCAAGCCGATGTTCGATCTGGCGCAGCGTGCCCTGCCGCGGGTCGAGCGGGCCTCGTCGATGTCCTCGCTGGCCCTGCGCATCGCCATGGTGGCGGAGGGAAGCGTCGATGGCGCTTTCGCGTCGGGCTCCTCCCATGATTGGGATATCGCGGCTGCCGACATCATTCTCAGCGAAGCCGGCGGGCTTCTTACCACCGTGGCTGGCAATGACATCGTCTATAACCGCCCCGACCCCGTGCACCGGCCGCTCGTCATGGCCGGGCGCGAGCGCCAGGGCGCTTTGGTTGCCCTGTTCGAGGGCATGAATTGAATTTTAGAGCAAAATGACTTCTCTTCGAATCGTCATTTTTCTCTAACTCTTTGTTTTAGCGCGTTTTCTTGATCGAAAAGTCTGTCAACTTTTTTGGAAAACGCTATAGGAGTATGGGATGAGCGAACCTCAGAAACAATTGCTGCACCTGGTTTTCGGCGGCGAGCTGAGCTCGATCGAGGGCGTTGAGTTCAAGGACCTTCAGGGCCTCGACATCGTCGGCATCTACCCCAATTACGCCAGTGCCCAGGCGGCGTGGAAGGCCAAGGCCCAGGCGAGCGTCGACAATGCCCAGATGCGCTATTTCATCGTGCATCTGCATCGGCTGCTCGATCCCGCCACCGACACGACGAAACGCTGATAATCCTGCATGATCAAGGATATCGGCCGATCCCGCTTCGTCCAGAAGGCCATCGGCGAAGGTCTCGCCGCGTGGCTGAAGCTCGTGCACGGCACCAGCCGCTTTGCCGACAGTCCGGCCGATCTCTACGGGCCCATTCGCGATCAATATCCCTATATCGTGGCGATGTGGCACGGGCAGCATTTCCTGGTGCCCTTCATGCGCCGCGAGGGACATGAGTTCCGCATCCTGATCTCGCGCCATGGCGACGGCGAGATCAATGCTGTCGCAGTGACGCGTCTCGGCCTCGGCCTGGTACGCGGCTCGGGCGGCAGGCCCCAGCGCCAGCACCACAAGGGCGGCCCAGCGGCCCTGCGCGAACTGGTGGCCACCCTGAAGGACGGGCAGTCGGTGGGGGTGACGGCGGACGTGCCGCGCACCGGCGGCATAGCCGGGCTCGGTATCGTCACGCTCGCGCGGCTGTCGGGACGGCCGATCGTGCCGGTTGCCGTGGCGACCTCGAACATGATCCAGCTCTCCACCTGGGACAAGGCCGTGATCAACATGCCATTTTCGCGGGGCGCCTTCGTGGTCGGCGATCTCGTGCATGTGCCCGAGGATGCCGACAAGGCGCTGATGGAGGCGAAGCGCCTGGAGGTGGAACACGCCCTCGATGCGGCGCATCGCACCGCCTATGCCATGGTTGGCCGAAAATTCGTGAAGGCGGGCACGTGAGCGCGGTACTTCCCCTCAGCCTCAAGGCCTACCGGCTGGCGACCAGCTGCTTTCGCCCGTTCGCCGGCCTGCTGCTGGACAAGCGTCAGCGCCGCGGCAAGGAGGACGCTTCGCGCCGGTCCGAACGCCTCGGCATTGCCGGCCGGCACCGCCCCGAGGGGCGCCTTGCCTGGCTGCATGGCGCCAGTGTCGGTGAAGCCATAACCCTGTTGCCCCTGGCTGCGCGCCTGGCGGCGGAGGGTTATCGCATCCTGATGACGACCGGCACCGTCACCTCAGCCGCCCTGATGGCTGAACGGCTGCCGGCCGGTGCGATCCATCAGTTCGTGCCTCTCGATATCCCTGCCTATGTCAGCCGTTTCCTCGATCATTGGCGGCCTGATATCGTCTGTTTCCTGGAATCGGAACTCTGGCCGGGGATGATCGTCGAAATCAAGGCGGCGGGCATTCCCCTGGCGCTGGTCAATGGGCGGATGTCGCCGCGCTCCTTCGCGCGCTGGTGCCGCGTGCCGCGTACCAGTGCCGCCCTGCTGGGGAGTTTCGACCTCATCGCCGCCCAGAGCGAGGATGACGGCCGGCGCTTTGCCTCGCTCGGGGCGCCGCGCGTCGTCGTCACCGGCAATCTGAAATTCGATGCTCCGCTCCCGCCCGCCGATCCGGGCGTGCTGGAGGGGCTGCGACGGGCCGTCAACAGCCGCCCGCTCTGGCTCGCAGCGGTGACGCATGAGGGTGAGGAGGCACTGGCTGGCGAGGTGCATGCGACCTGGAGGGATCGTTTTGCGGGCCTGCTGACGCTGATCGTGCCGCGCCATCCCGAGCGCGGAGAGGCGATCGCTGCCGCATTGCGGGAAAAGGGCCTGACTGTCGCCCTGCGCTCGCAGGGGATCGCTCTCGAACCACAGCATGATGTTTATGTTGCCGACACGGTCGGCGAAATGGGCGTGTTCTATCGCCTTGCCCGCATCGTCTTCATGGGCAAGTCGCTGCTCGGCAAGGGCGGGCAGAACCCCATCGAGCCGGTCAAGCTTGGCGCGGCCGTGCTGCACGGACCCCATATCCAGAACTTCGTCGAAGCCTATGGCGCACTCGACGGCATGGGCGGCGCCGTGGTCGTGCACAGCGTGGCTGAAATGTCCGATGCCGTTGCAAGGCTGCTGGCCGAACCGGCAGAGGTCGAACAACTCGCCGCCGGTGGCGCCAGGGCGATCGCAGCGCTGACCGGAGCGCTGGATCGTACGCTTGCCGCCCTGCTGCCGCTCGGAGCGAGGCGAACATGAGCCTGCGGCGGCTCTTCAGCTTGAAGGCGCCAGCCTTCTGGTACCGGCCGCGCGGCTGGCTGGCCGGCCTGCTCACGCCGCTGGCTCGTTTCTATGGTGGCAAGGTCATCGCGCGCATGCGCCAGCCAGGCAGCCGAGTGAGCGTCCCTGTCGTCTGCATCGGCAATTTCACGCTTGGTGGGGCCGGCAAGACTCCGCTGGCGCTGGCGGTCGCCGATATCCTGATCGAGGCCGGCCAGCGCCCAGCCTTCCTGACCCGCGGCTATGGCGGCAGCGAGAAGGGGCCGCTGGTGGTGAGGCCTGATGATGCCGCCGACAAGGTGGGCGACGAGGCCCTGCTGCTGGCCCGCAAGGCCCTGACGGTGCAGTCCGTCGACCGGCCGGCCGGGGCGGCGCTCGCCATAGAGCAGGGCGCCAGCATCATCATCATGGATGACGGCTTCCAGAATCCGTCCCTCGACAAGGATTGCTCGATCATCGCCGTCGATGGCGAGACGGGCATCGGCAACGGGCTTTCCTTTCCTGCCGGGCCGCTGCGGGCCGATATCCATGACCAGATCGGCTTCGCTTCGGCGGTGGTGGTGATCGGGCCAGGCGATGCCGGAACGGCCGTCTATGATTTCGCCCGCGGCTCGAGCGTCGCCGTCTTCCGGGCCCGCATCGGCCTCGATCCACAAGCCCCGTCTCTGCGCGGCAAGCGGGTGCTCGCCTTTGCCGGCATCGGCCGTCCCGAGAAGTTCTTCAAGACCCTGGCGGATATGGGGGCGATCATCGCCGCGACCGAAGTCTTCGCCGATCATCATGCCTTCAGCGAGGAGGAGGCGGCCAGGATCGCGGCGCGGGCCCAGGCCGCAAAGCTCGTTCCGGTGACGACGAGCAAGGACATGACCCGCCTGGCCGGAGGCCCCGCGCGCACTGGCCTGGCCTCGATCAGCGAGATCGTGCCGATCCGGCTTTCCTTCGACGACGAGGAAGCGATGCACGATTTCCTGGTGAAGCGCTTCCGCCTGGCGGGGTGAGGGCGCTCGGAGCGCGGACATCCTGTCCGCTCTTGGAAGCGGAGCGTCTACAAATGAGGAAGAGCGGACGTCGCCGCCACATTGAACGAGGTTCAATGTGGCTGTTGTCCGCGCACCCGGATTCTCAGATCTCGCCGAGGCTCTTCAGCCGCTCCAGCACGGCCTCGCGGCTGGCATAGGCTTCCTGGCGGTCGACGTTCCAATAGCGCAATTCGTCGATCGGGATGTGGGTGCCGGTAACGGCGCAGCGCACGTAATTACCCGGCTTGAGGATGCGGAAATCGGAATCGAGGTACTGGACTTGTGCTTCGCCGGGCAGAGTCATGCGGCTTTCGTGACGGTTCATGGAGGCGCTGGCCTATGCGTTTGCAGAATTTCTCGAAACTATAACAGAGCCAATTCTAATCGTCGAACAGGCTCGGTTGCGTGCGGGCCGGTCCGCCCTTTGCTTTGGCTTTCGCCGGATTTGAGGTTGGCGTTGGAGCGCCGTTGCCCACGATGACATGGCCGTCGGCAAATTGCAGGTCAAGGCTCGAGGCAGCTTGCGCGGAGGCAACATTGCGTATGGGTCGGCCTTCCTCGTCGCGTACCAGCGCAAAACCGCGCTGCAGTACGCCCTGGTAGGAATAGGCCTCCAGCAGCACGGCGAAGCGGCCGAGCCTTTCGCGCTGGGCCGATGTGCGCGCGGCTGCGGCCTGCAGCAGGCGGCCGGCGAGGGTCTGCAGGCGCTCGCGCCCGGCTTCGCTGCGGCGGGACAGCAGCAGTGGCGTGAGCTGTGCCGCACGGCCGGTAAAGGCCTCGCGCTTGCGGGAGAGAGCGATGCGCGCCGAAGCCTCCAGGCGTTCGGCGACGGCATGAAAGCGATCGCGGCTGCGGTCGAGCCGGTTGGCCGGGCTCTGTGTCAGCAGCCGGCGGGTCAGGGCGTCGTAGCGCTGGTGGTGACGGCGGGTGTTGAGCGTGAGTGCGTGCACCAGGCGGCCGGCGGCAAGGTCGAGTTTCTGGCGCGGCGTCGCCAGCAGCGCCTCGCCACTGGGCAGGGCCCTGCCGAGATTGCGCAGATCCTGGCGCCGGCGCTCGATCATGCGCAGGGCATGGCCGGTGAGCCGAGCACCGAGATCGTGCAGATTGGCGAAGAGGTCGGCCCTGACCGGGACGGCCATTTCGGCGGCACCGGTCGGCGTCGGCGCGCGCCGGTCGGCGACATGGTCGATCAGCGTCCAGTCGGTCTCATGGCCGACCGCCGAGATCAACGGGATCGAACACGCCGCGGCGGCACGCACCACGATTTCCTCGTTGAACGACCACAGATCCTCCAGGCTGCCGCCGCCGCGCGCGACGATCAGCACGTCCGGCCGCGGGATGGGGCCGCCGGCGGGCAGGGCATCGAAGCCGGCGATGGCATTGGCGATCTCGGCGGCGGATGTCTCGCCCTGCACCCGCACCGGCCAGACGATGACCCGGCGCGGAAAACGATCGGTGATGCGATGCAGGATGTCGCGGATCACGGCGCCGGTCGGCGAGGTGACCACGCCGATCACGCGTGGCAGGAAGGGCAAAGCCCGCTTGCGCCCCTCGTCGAACAGGCCTTCGGCGGCAAGCTTCCGGCGGCGCTCCTCCAGAAGCGCCATCAGCGCGCCGAGGCCTGCTGGTTCGAGCCGGTCGATGATGATCTGGTAGGAGGACTTGCCTGGGAAGGTGGTCAGCCTTCCGTGGGCGATCACCTCCATGCCTTCCTCGGGACGCTGGCGCAGACGGGCGAGATTGCCCTTCCAGATCACCGCATCGATCTTGGCGCCTTCGTCCTTGAGGGCGAAATAGGCATGGCCCGAAGCGACCGGGCCGCGATAGCCCGAGATCTCGCCGCGCACGCGCACATAGCCGAAGGCATCTTCCACCGTGCGCTTAAGAGCGCCGGAGAGTTCGGAGACGGACCATTCGGGGGCGTTGGAGGGCTGAGAATCAGGAGGTGTGTCGGGCATGGCGGCCATCTTATACGGAGCGCGGACATCTCAGCGACATTAAGAAATGTCGCGATGTCCGCTCTTCGCTCCGGACCCCGACGGTTCAAGAGCGGACGTCACGACATGCAAGCATGTCGCCGTGATGTCCGCGCTCCAAGGAAATGACATGCGCCGGCACTATCCCGCAGACACGAATCCGGCCTAGAATTGTATGAACAATCAAGACAGCAGGCGGAGGCAACGATGAAGGCGGTGCGGCTCGACGCAGTGGGAGAGCTTTTTCTGAAGGATGTGGACAGGCCCAAGCCGGGGTCTGGGGATCTCCTCGTGCGGGTCGAGGCCTCCGGCATTTGCGGCACGGACCGCCATCTCCTCAAAGGTGAATTTCCCTCCAAGCCGCCAGTGACGCTGGGCCACGAATTCTGCGGCATCGTCGAGGAGGTCGGCCCGGGCGTGCAGGGCTTTCGCCCCGGCATGCGGGTGACGGGTGATCCCAACATCGTGTGCGGGCGCTGCGTGCACTGCCAGAACGGGCGGATCAATCTGTGTCGCAATCTCACCGCCATCGGCATTCACCGCGACGGCGGCCTGGCCGAATATGTGATCGTGCCGCAGCAGCAGGCCCATGAACTGCCGCTGTCCCTGAAGGCCAGCCATGGCGCCTTCTGCGAGCCGATCGCCTGCTGCCTGCACGGCATCGACATTGCCGACATCCAGGCCGGCTCTTCGGTGATCGTGCTCGGCGGCGGCGTGATCGGGCTGATCACGGTGCAACTGGCCAGGCTTGCCGGTGCGTCACGCGTGGTGCTCTCCACCCGCCAGGCCGCCAAGCGCGAGCTGGCCGAGCGCGTGGGCGCCACCGCCAGCATCGATCCCACGCAGGGCGATTTCATCGCCAACGTCACCGGTCCCGACGGCCTGCTGCCAGGTGGGGCCGACGTGGTGATCGAGTGCGCCGGCGTGGCCGAGACGGTGGAGCAGTCTTTCCAGCTCGCCCGCCCCGGCGGCACCGTGGTCATCCTCGGCGTGATGGCGCAAGGGGAGAAGGTGGCGGTCGAGCCCTTCGACATCCTGTTCCGCGAGCTGAAGGTGTTCGGCTCCTTCATCAATCCCTTCACGCATCGGCGCGCGGCCGAACTGGTGGCTGCCGGGGCGCTCAATCTCGACGAGCTGATCTCGCGCGAGGTCAGGCTGGAGGAGGTGCCGGCCATCATCGCCAGGCCGGCCGGACCGGGCGAGGTCAAGATTCTCTACGTGCCCTGACAACCCGCTGGACCGTAAACATTCCGTGAACAAAATGGTGGCGCGGGGCTGGCGACTCGGCTGGGAAGACCTATCTTGCAGGGCATGAGGGCTGAGAGCGTGCTCCCAGCCGCCCCGTATCCTGGCGAGATTGCATGCCCCGTAAACCGCCTTCCCTCGACAAGACGCAGGCCCGGCGCATCTGGCTCCGGGCTCAGCGTCTCGACAGCCTCTCCCCCTTCGGCGACGGCCCCCAGGCGACCCCTGCGGCGACCGCGCATCTGGGCTATGTGCAGATCGACACCATCAACGTGATCGAGCGCAGTCACCATCACATCTTGTGGACGCGCATTCCCGACTATCGCCGCGACCATCTCATCCAGGCACAGAGCGCCGACAAATCCGTGTTCGAATATTGGACGCATGCGCTTTCCTATATTCCCACGGCGGACCTGCGCTATTTCCTGCCTGACATGAAAGCCTATCTCGACAAGCCCAATGGCTGGTTCGAGAACGTGGCGAAATCAGATCTGCGCAAGGTCCTGACCCTGATCCGCAAGAACGGGCCCCTCACCATCCGCGACATCGACGACGACGTGCTGGTGGAGAAGACCCATCCCTGGGCGAGCCGCAAGCCCTCCAAGAAAGCGCTGCAGCTGGCCTTCTATACCGGGGTGCTGACCATCAGCGCCCGCATCGGCATGGTGAAGACCTATGAGCTGATGGAGCGCCATTTCGGCTGGGCCGAGCAGCAGGGCCTCAGGCCCAAGCCCGCCACTGAGCGCCAGCGGCTCGACTACATCATCGACAGGGCATTGCGCTCGCAGGGGCTGATCAGCCTCGATTCGATCTGTCATCTCGATGCCGGCCGCAAGGGCGCGGTGCGCGAGCGCCTCGAAACCCGGGTGCGGCGCAAGGAACTCGTCGCCGTCGAGGTCGAAGGGGCGGGGAAGACCGAGCATTGGGCCAGCCCTGCGACTCTCGACGCCGTTGCCGAGGCGCCACCGGCCGAGCTCGTGCATATCCTCTCGCCCTTCGACCCCCTGGTGATCCAGCGCAAACGGCTGAAACTCTTCTTCGACTATGATCACCGTTTCGAGGCCTATGTGCCGAAGGAGAAACGCGTTTTCGGCTATTTCGCCCTGCCGGTGCTGGTGGGCGAAGAGGTGGTGGCCGCCATCGATCTCAAGACGGACCGCGCCGCCGGCAAGGTGCTGATCCAGCAATGGAACTGGGTGGGCGATGCAGCAGCCCACAAGCCGGCGATCGAAGAGGCGCTGGGGCGGTTCGAGGCCTTCCAACTGGCGGAGTGATGCTGGGATGGCAGCACCGACGAACTGCAAATGGAGAAGCTGCCGGAGCATCAACGGGCGGTACCGTCATTCGCAATTGCTCGCCGTGGTGCAGCCCCTCAACGACAGGAGTGAGCATATTCTCGGTCGCCCAATGCTCCTTGCGTTTATTGGTGGTGCGATTTGAGAGTGAAATGCTCCGGGCATTGCCGTGCCGTTTCACCGGCACGGCAAACCGGGCAGGCTATTTTGCGTCGGCACTCAGCTTGTCGTTGTCGCGGTTCTGGTCGGGGAGCTTGTGGTCGGGATCGAGGGTGGCCTGCACCACCTTCTTGCCGGGCTCGACGACAATGGTTGTCGCGCCCTGCCTGATCCAGCTTTCGGCGGGCAGGCGATAGTCGCGATGGCTGCCGTCGGCGAAGTCGACCCGCAAGGTCACCGGCATGACGAGCTTGTCATGGCTGCTGACGGTGATGGCCGTGCCCTTCGGCTCCTTGGCCTTGTTGTCCTTGTCGTCGGTCGCCGGCGCGATCTTGTCGATGGCGAGGTCCAGCGTCCAATTCTGGTCGTACCAGCCCCGCCACCACCAGGACAGGTCCTCGCCGGTGCTGCTTTCCATCGCCCGGAAGAAATCGTCCGGCTTGGGATGCCTGAAGGCCCAGGCGGCGATGAACTGGCGGAAGGCCGCGTCGAAGCGCTCCGGTCCCAGGATCTGTTCGCGCAGCAGGACGAGGCCGAGCGCCGATTTGAAATAGGTCACCGGATGGCGGTATTTCTCGATCACCGTATCGGCGCGCGAGAGGATCGGCGGTGCCTCGCGGTCCTTCAGCACCGGGATGATCTCGTCGACCGGATTGCCGCCGCCCGGCGCATATTCGACGTCGCGCTTGGGCGCATATTCGCCATGGTTGAAGTCGTCCGATTCATAGACGTCGATGAAGGTGTTGAAGCCCTCGTCCATCCAGGCATCGCGCCGCTCGTCGAAGCCGACGACCATCGGAAACCAGGTGTGGCCGATCTCATGGGCGGTGACCCAGAACAGGTCCTTGGTCTTGTCGCCGATGCCATCGAAGAGCAGGCCGGGATATTCCATGCCGGCAAGATCGTCCGGGCCGGCGATATTGACCGCGACCGGCCAGGGATAGGGATACCAGCGGGTCGAAAAACGTTCGACGGCATCCTTGAGATATTCGGTCGAGCGGCCCCAGCGCTCGCTGCCCTGGCTTTCAGCCGGGTAGAAGGACATGGCGAGCGCCGACTTGCCGGCCGGCAGGTTGATGCGCGCGGCGTCCCAGGCAAAGGCGGCCGAGGCTGCGAAAACCACGTCGCGGCTGTTCTTCATGCGATAGTGCCAGGTCAGCGTGCCGTCCTTCTTCGGGCGCGACTTGGGATCATCGATCTCCTGGACGCTGCGGATCGTCACGGTCTTGTCGCTGGCGCGGGCCTTTTGCAGCCTGCTTTGCTGCTCTGCGGTCAGCACCTCCTGCGGGTTCGCCAATTCGCCGGAACCCGCAACCAGCATGGCGCTCGGTGCCGTCACCCAATAGTCGAAATTGCCATAGTCGAGATAAAACTCCTGGGCCAGATAGGGCAGCGTATCCCAGCCGCGGATGTCGTCGTAAACGGCCATGCGCGGATACCATTGGGCAATCTCGTAGACGGGCCCGGCCTTGGCCTTGCCCCAGCCCATGCGCCCGCCCCACTCGCCGGGAATGGTGAAGTGATAGCGGATATGGAGCTTGACCTGCCCACCCTTGGGCTCCAGGGGCGTCGGCAGGGCGATGCGCATGCGCGTGTCGCTGACGGTATAGGGAACCGGAGCTGCCTTGCCGCCGCCGATCGCGACGCTGTCGAGGACGAAACCCTCCGTCGTGCCGTCGCGCGCCTTGCCGTTGGCGTAGCCGCTGCGGCTGTCGGCCTTGTAGATGTTCTGGTCGAGCTGCAGCCAGAGCTCGGTCAGCCGGTCGGGGCTGTTGTTGGTATAGGTGATGACTTCATCACCGCTGACGGCCGGCTGGTCGGGCCGAAGGGTCGCATGAATCTGATAATCGGCCTTGTTCTGCCAATATTGAGCACCGGGCAGGCCATCGGCCGAGCGATAGGCGTTGACGGCCTGCGTCATCGGACGCGGAGCAAAGGTTTCCCGAGGCTGATACTGTGCCAGGGCCGGCGTGGCGGCCAGGCAAAGGAATACAATCGAAGAAAGGCGCGCGGGGCGCAGTCTACGGCGCAAGAAGTGTCGGTATGTTTCTACCATATTCATGGAAATACCTGCTGTCGATGGACTGTCCCCTCCATCCCAATCGGATATCCCCGATCGCTTCTTAGAGCATGAACGCTTTCCTCGCCATGGCTTGTATGACTGGCGCACCAGAATTGCGACATCGGCTGGAGGCAGCCCGATCCCGGTATCTTGCCGGCCCTTGTCGGCGCGAATAGAATGGGTGCGTCGATCGGATATTATATGTGCGACGTCCCGACATGGGGGGCCCAGGCGTGAGCGAAGCGGGGACAAGGAAGCCGGTCAGGCCCGAGAAGCGGGCGCCGCGGCTGTCCGTCGGCTTCATCCTGGCGCGGCACTTCACCCTGAATGCCTTCGCCAATTTTGTCGACGTGCTGCGGCTGGCGGCCGATGAAGGCGATCGCAGCCGGCCGATCCGTTTCGAATGGAGCGTGCTGTCCGACACCATGAGCCCGATCGCCTCCAGCAGCGGCGTGGTGATTGCCCCCACCGAGAGGCTCGGGGAACCCGGCAAGTTCGACTATATCGTGGTGGTGGGCGGGTTGATCGACGAGATCCCCAAACTCAGCCCCGCTTATTCGCGCTATCTCCAGCGGGCCGCCGCGGCGAAGGTGCCGCTCGTCGGCGTGTGCACGGGCGCCTTCATCCTGCACCATGCCGGGCTGATGGACGGCTATCGCTGCTGCGTGAGCTGGTTCCACCACACCGATTTCCTGGAGCAGTTCGACGGTCTTCAGCCGGTGTCCGACCAGATCTTCATCGTCGATCGTGATCGCCTTACCTGTCCGGGCGGTGCCAGTGCGGCCCATCTGGCGGCCTTTCTGGTCGAGCGGCATCTGGGCAAGGCCGCCGCGACCAAGAGCCTGCACATCATGATGATCAACGGGGCGGAGGTCGGCGAGGCACCGCAGCCGAGCCCTACGCTCGATTTCAACACCTCCGACCCCTTCGTCAGGAAGGCGCTGCTGCTGGTGCAGCAAAGCCTGGATGCGCCGCTCTCCGTCGGCCAGATCGCCCGGCATCTGGGAATTACCAAGCGCCGCCTCGAACGCCATTTCGAGAGCGCGCTCGCCACCTCGCCGCGTGCGGCCTTCATGGAGATGCGGCTGTCGCTCGCCCGGCATATGGTCGAGACGTCCAACAAGTCCTTCGCCAAGATCGCCATCGAGTGCGGCTTCTCGGATTCGGCCCATTTCAGCCGGCGCTTCCGCCAGCGATTCACGACGACGCCGAGCGAATTTCGCAAGAAGCAGCAGGAAGGGCAGGATGTTGCGTGAAGCCTTAGGCCGAGGCTCCCGGTCGGCGATGATCAGCCGTCGATCGCGCGTCCGGTTGCAGGGCTGTCATGCCCGCCGTCCGCACAATCGAGCATCCACTGCACGCCGAAGCGATCGGTCAGCTTGCCATAAAAGCTTCCCCAGGGCTGTACCGCGAGCGGCGTCGTGACCGTGCCGCCATCGGCCAGGCTGGCGAAGAGGCTGGCGGTCGTGCCGCGGTCACGCATGATCAGCATGTGGGCGGAGCCGCGCATCGGCTCCGCGTCCTGATTGTCCGAGGCAAAGAACAGGATGCCCGGGCCCTCGAAACGGGCATGCATCACTTTTCCCCGCATTGCCTCGTCGGCAAGAGGGATGCCGAGGTCGCCATGGCGCAGCAGGATCGAGGCCCGCCCCAATCCGCATTGGGCGTAGAAAGCGAGCGCTTCCTCGCAATGCCTGGTGAAGAACAGGTAATTGGCAAGCTGCATGGTTCATTCCCACCGAGATGCCGGATCTTCGAGATCAATGGCTTGGTGAAGCAGCCTGAATGGCATCGACGAGGTCGTTGTTGCCGAGACCGCGGCCGGCGATGCCCCACGCCCATTCGGGCGCGTAGACGATGTTGGTCCAGATGTGCTCGCGTTTCAGCCGGCCTTCGGCTGCATGTTCCAGGATATCCGTCGCTTTTTCGATGAAGGCTGTTTTCGCCTCGGGTGAAGCCAGGGCGATCTCGGGCAGCTTGAGTTCGATGAAGGCGGCGGGCGCCGGTTTTCCCGCGGCGAACACGTGGTCCCGCGCAAGCACGTTGATGGTGCCGACGATATTGGCTGTCATGAAGTTGTTGCCGGTGAGGCCGGAGACTTCGAGAAGCGCGTTCGTCAAGGCGGCAAAGGCCTCGGCCTGAGCCTGCGGGGACAGCAAGCCGTCTGGCAGGGTGAGCGTGATCGGCATCGAAAGCTCCTTGTTCGAGGGATGGCTGACGTCATATATATCGATTGCTCTCTATGGATACAGACCGATCGCTCTCTTTGCAAGCAATAAAGAGCGATCGCTCTCAATAGGTGATATCATGCGCTATAACGCCGAGCATAAGCGGGAAACCCGCGAGCGGGTGATCGCGGCGGCAGGACAGATCTTTCGCAAGGAAGGCTATGGCGGCGCCGGCATCGATGCGCTGACCAAAGCGGCCGGCGTGACCAACGGCGCCTTCTACGGACATTTCAAATCCAAGAGCGAAGCCTTTCGCACGGCCGTGCTGACGGGGCTGGACGAGTTGCGGCAGGGGATTGCGACCTTGAAAGCGGAGCAGCCGCGCGGGTGGCTGAAGAGCTTCGTCGGCTATTATCTCGGCTACAAGCGCACCTGCGGCCTGGACGAGGCCTGTGCCCTGCCGAGCCTGTCGCCCGACGTCATGCGCGCGGATGACGAAACGCGGCGCATCTACACGGCCGAGCTGCGCCGACTGATCGAAGAGGTTGCCGGCGGCCTGTCCAAACGCCCGTCAGGTACCAACGATCCGGGGGGTGCGGAGGAACGGGCAATCTTGCTGCTGGCCATGCTCAGCGGTGGCGTCACGCTGGCGCGCGCCGTTTCCGATCCGGGCCTCTCCGAGCAGATCGCCGCCGCCGTTGCGCGTATGGCGCTGGCCCTGGAGGGCCCGGAGGATGCGCCCGGCTGAGCCGAAAGCAGCTCCCAGGCCGTCGGGTGTCCGACCGCTCGGAGGAGAGTGACGGCGGGTCAATCATAGGGGCAGGCCATGACGATGGCCTGATTTCCGAACCAGGTCGTGCGAAAGACCTCCTTGCGCCCTCCCATCGTATGGAAGGTATCGGTCCGGCCATCCGCCGTCGTGCCCTTGCAGAACAGCTCATCGGTCGTTTTCTCCGGCGGTCTGCATTTCAAGGTTCCTATCTTCGCCACCGGGCTTTCGACCGTAAGAGTCGCCGTCTGGCCATCCATTGCAGCTGTCAGGGACGTTCCGATGAGTTTGGTCAATCGGAAGATGCCCTCGCCATGTTCGTCGATGATCCATGCTGCTTCGATCTTGCAGGCGATGGTTTGTGCAAGGGCCGGAGCTGGCGATATGAAAGTCAGGGAGGTGGCAAGTCGCGCGAGGCCGGCGACTACGCTCGTTGCGCTGGTGGGGCGGGAAGTGGGTTGGATGCTCATGGCTGTGTTCAATAACAGGCGACATCGCATGATGTGGTGCAGATGATGGCGAGAATCATTGCATTTGAAGTGGAGATTTGGCGCAGGGCATCCCTCTCCATTCCCTTCGGACCAAGTTTGCATCGCCATAGCTGCGTCAGCCCAGATGGCTCGTCATTTCTCACGGTATCAGATCGGTGTCCTTGACCGATTCCATCACCACGAAGGTCGAGGTGTTGGCGACATGGGGCAGGCTCGAGATGCGCTCGCCCAGCACCTGGCGGTAGCGGCGGATATTGGCGGTGCGCACTTTGAGGAGATAGTCGTAGGAGCTTGCGATCATGTGGCATTCCTCGACTTCAGGGATCTTGAACACCGCCGCGTTGAAGGCCTTCAGCGCAGCCTCGCGCGTGTCCGAAAGCTTCACCTCGGTGTAGGCGATATGGTCCAGGCCCATCTTGCCGGAGTCGAGGATGGCGCGAAAGCCGCGGATATAGCCCTCGTCGATCAACCGCTTCAGGCGCTGATGGCACGGCGTCTTGGAAAGTCCAATCTTTTCAGACAGTTCGGTAATGGAGATGCGGCCGTTCTCGACCAGCGCGTCGATGATCTTGCGGTCATAACTATCCAGATTTCCTGTTTCTGTCGATTTTGACATTCAAAAATCCTGCATAATTCGAGAACAAAAGATTTAATGCCTATGGATGCACATATCGTTGGTGAAAAAGCAACATCGGGCTGTGCTATCTGATCGTCGAAACGCCAAAGCGTTTTGCTTGAGGTATCATCGCCGATCCGGGCCAATGGCACCTGACGTTTTCAAGAGCGAGACCGCCATGACGACATCTGCCGCACTCAGCCAAAATCCTCAGTCAGCCGCCATGCCCTTCGCCGATTTTGCGCCGCCGATCCGGCCGCAGACGCCGCTGCGCCAGGCCATCACGGCGGCTTATCGCCGCTCCGAGGAGGAATGCGTGGCGGCGCTGCTGGAACAGGCCAGCCTGCCCGTCGGAACCCGGGAGGCGATCAGCGCCACGGGCCGCAAGCTGATCGAGGCGTTGCGTTCCAAGCGCCGGGGCGGCGGCGTCGAGGCGCTGGTGCATGAATATTCGCTCTCCAGCCAGGAAGGCGTCGCGCTGATGTGCCTTGCCGAGGCCCTGCTGCGCATCCCCGACATGGCCACGCGAGATGCCCTGATCCGCGACAAGATCTCTGATGGCGACTGGCGCTCCCATATCGGCGGCGGGCGCTCGCTTTTCGTCAATGCCGCGACCTGGGGCCTGGTCGTCACGGGCAAATTGTCGAATACGGTCAACGACCGTGGTCTTTCGGCCGCACTGACCCGGCTGATCGCCCGTTGCGGCGAGCCGGTGATCCGTCGCGGAGTCGACATGGCTATGCGCATGATGGGCGAGCAGTTCGTCACCGGCGAGACCATCGAGGAAGCCCTCAAGCGCGCCCGGCCGCTGGAGGAGAGGGGCTTTCGCTATTCCTACGACATGCTGGGCGAGGCGGCGACCACCGCCGCGGACGCGACACGCTATTACAAGGACTACGAGACCGCCATCCATGCCATCGGCCGCGCCTCGGCCGGCCGCGGCATCTATGAGGGGCCAGGCATTTCCATCAAGCTTTCGGCGCTGCATCCGCGCTATGTGCGCGCCCAGGCCGAACGGGTGATGGCGGAATTGCTGCCCAAGGTGAAGGCGCTGGCGGCGATCGCCAAGCAGTATGACATCGGCCTCAACATCGACGCCGAGGAGGCCGACAGGCTGGAACTCTCGCTCGATCTGCTCGAGAGCCTGTGCGAGGACCCCGATCTCAAGGGCTGGGACGGCATCGGCTTCGTGGTGCAGGCCTATGGCAAGCGCTGCCCCTTCGTGCTCGATTTCATCATCGATCTGGCGCGCCGCACCGGGCATCGCGTCATGGTGCGCCTGGTCAAGGGCGCCTATTGGGATGCCGAGATCAAGCGGGCGCAGGTCGACGGCCTCGCCGACTTCCCGGTCTTCACCCGCAAGGTGCACACCGACGTTTCCTACATCGCCTGCGCGCGCAAGCTGCTCGAAGCCACCGACGCCGTCTTCCCGCAATTTGCCACGCACAACGCCCAGTCGCTCGCCACCATCTACAATCTCGCCGGTGCCGACTTCAAAACTGGCCAGTATGAGTTCCAATGCCTGCACGGCATGGGCGAGCCGCTCTATGACGAGGTGGTCGGGGCACACAAGCTGCGCCGGCCGGCCCGTATCTATGCGCCCGTCGGCACGCATGAGACGCTGCTCGCCTATCTGGTGCGCCGCCTGCTCGAGAACGGCGCGAATTCCTCCTTCGTCAACCGCATCGGCGATAGCAATGTTTCGGTCGACGAACTGATCGCCGATCCGGCCGAGGTGATCAGGTCGATGGCGGTAGTGGGCGCGCGCCACGACCAGATTTCCCTGCCCTCCGAACTCTATGACGAGCGCGCCAATTCCGCCGGGCTCGACCTTTCCAACGAGACGACGCTCGCCGAGATCAGCGCTATCCTCAAGGAAAGCGCCGGCCGGGCCTGGACGTCCGTGCCGCAGCTCGCCGGTGCCGCCAGTGCTGGAGAGAGCCGGCCCGTGCTCAATCCCGGCGACCACAACGATGTCGTCGGCCAGGTGACGGAGGCCACCGAGGCCGATGTCGCGACGGCGATGGCGAACGCGCAAAAGGCGATGCAGGGCTGGTCCCGCTGGACGCCGAGCGAGCGCGCAACCTGCCTGGCGCGCGCCGCCGACATCATGCAGAGCGAGATGCCGGTGCTGCTTGGCCTGATCATGCGCGAGGCGGGCAAGTCCATGCCGAACGCCATCGCCGAGGTGCGCGAGGCCATCGACTTCCTGCGCTATTACGCCGACCAGGCCCGCCTTACGCTTGGCGTGGCCCATAAGGCGCTCGGTCCGGTCGTCTGCATCAGTCCGTGGAACTTCCCACTGGCGATCTTCTCCGGCCAGGTCGCCGCGGCTTTGGTGGCGGGTAATGCCGTGCTCGCCAAGCCGGCGGAGGAAACGCCGCTGATCGCGGCCCAGGCCGTGCGCATCCTGCACGAGGCCGGTGTCCCGGCCGACGCCCTGCAACTTTTGCCGGGAGATGGCCGCGTCGGCGCCGGGCTGGTGGCCGCGCCACAGACCGCGGGCGTGATGTTTACCGGTTCGACCGAGGTGGCACGCCTGATCCAGGCCCAGCTCGCTACGCGCCTTGGATCCAATGGCAAGCCGATCCCGCTGATCGCCGAAACCGGTGGCCAGAACGCCATGATCGTCGATTCCTCGGCCTTGGCCGAACAGGTGGTCGCAGACGTGATCGCCTCCGCCTTTGACAGCGCGGGACAGCGCTGCTCGGCCCTGCGCGTGCTCTGCCTGCAGGAGGATGTCGCCGACCGCACCCTCGCCATGCTCAAGGGCGCGTTGAAGGAGCTGCGTATCGGTTCGACCGACAGCCTGAAGGTCGATATCGGCCCGGTGATATCAGCCGAAGCCAAGACCACCATCGAGGGTCATGTCGAGGCCATGCGCGGCCGCGGCCGCAAGGTCGAGCAGGTGGAGCTCGGCGAGGAGACGCAGGGCGGCACCTTCGTGGCGCCGACGATCATCGAGATCAACGAGCTGGCCGATCTGCAGCGCGAGGTCTTCGGGCCGGTACTGCATGTGGTGCGCTACAAGCGCGACGACCTGGAGCGCCTGATCGATGCGATCAATGCAACCGGCTACGGCCTGACCTTCGGCCTGCACACCCGCCTCGACGAGACCATCGCCCATGTCACCAGCCTGGTGAAGGTCGGCAATGTCTATATCAACCGCAACACCATCGGCGCGGTCGTCGGCGTGCAGCCCTTCGGCGGGCGCGGCCTGTCGGGCACCGGCCCCAAGGCGGGCGGTCCGCTCTATCTCGGGCGCCTGGTCGACGCCCCGCCGATCCCCCCGCGGCACAGCTCCGTTCATACCGATCCGGTGCTGACCGACTTCGCCAAATGGCTGGGACAGCGCGGCATGAACAATCTGGCCCAGGACGCGCGCGAAATCGGCGGCGACTCCGCCCTCGGCCTGGAGATCGAGCTCACCGGCCCCGTCGGCGAGCGCAATCTCTATGCCCTGCATCCGCGCGGCCAGATTTTGCTGGTACCGCAGACCGAGATCGGCCTGCACCGGCAGCTCACGGCGGCGCTTGCCACCGGCAACAGCGTGGTCGTCGACACGACCTCCGGCCTGCAGCCCGTGCTCAAGACCCTGCCGACCAGCGTGGCGGCGCGGGTGAGCTGGAGCAAGGACTGGAAGAAATCAGGTCCGTTCGCCGGTGCCCTGGTCGAGGGAAGCGCGGGTGAGATCCAGGAGGCGAGCAAGGTCATTGCCGGCCTGCCGGGCCCGCTCGTCCTGGTGCAGGCGGCCTCCTCGCAGGAACTGGCGGCAAAGGCGGACGCCTATTGCCTCAACTGGCTGCTGGAAGAGGTTTCCACCTCCATCAACACCACGGCCGCGGGTGGTAATGCCAGCCTGATGACGATCGGGTAGGGCGCAGCAGAAAAAGGCCCGTTTTGCCTCCCCCAGCTTCATCTAGGGCATCTAAACTTCTCGACCGAGACGAGTAAGACTCAAATATCCCTCCCCGACTTCGGGGAGGGTGGGCCGGCGAAGCCGGGTCGGGTGGGGTAGCGCGATCCCGCCTTTTTCGGCTCCGTGGCGCCACGCTCCCCCATCCTCCGGTGCTGCGCACCGGCACCTTCCCCGAAGTCGGGGAAGGATTCTCGCGCCCTGTTCTGAAACCGCGAGATATGTATATGCCCTAGACGAAGCTGGGGGAGGAAACGCCTGCCTTCCTCGGCAGGGTCGCGATGCAGTCCTGTTCCCGGCGAAACCCCTATCCCCAGTCGAGCTTGAAACTTCGCACCATGGTGATTGTCTTGTCGCCGCGTGCCGATATCTTGGCGCCTGCGTCGATCCCATGAATCGGCGACAGTGGAGACGACGATGACGGATGGACGGCGGGCTGTAGCGAACACCGGGAGAGGCCGGACTTTCCTTGCTGCATCTTTGGCAAGCGCATTGATGCTGGGTGCCCCGGCGGTCCCGGCTTTGGCCGCGGCGATGGGCATGGGGGACGAGCCGCCCTCCACCAGCAGCGAGGTCAAGGGCGTGGCGTTCCGCCTTCTCACCACCCTGCCGCGCGCGCGGGGGGCCGTGGAAGGACTGGACGAGTGCAGCCATCTGACCGTCAAGCCGAGTTCGGAGGCTGGCCGCGCCGTGGCTGAGCGCGGTTGGGCCGTGACGGGCGAGGCCAAGCTGGGGACATCCCTGCGCGCCATCAGTTTCGCCGGCGGCTTCGAGCCGGGAACCAGTGGTACGTGTCTCGTCAATGACGGCAATGTCGGTGTTTTCGACGGCAGCAAACTGGTTGCCCTGCTCTATGCCGAAAAGGGCTCCAAGCAGTCGCTGGGCCGCGTTCAGGCTCTCGAAGGGGGCGGGGTGCGCGTCATCGACGGTGATTTTCTCGCCACGCCGCTCGGCGACATCCGCTCGATCGACGACTCCAAGTTCGAGTTCAACCCCGTGGCGGCCAGTGACGGCGCCTGCAACGGCCGCGCCAAGGTGCCCAACATCCACGACATGCCGATCGACAAGGCGCGTGCCGCGCTGAAGGCGAATGGCTGGGAACCCGTGCCTTCGAGCGAGCAGGATCGTACGGACAGCCGCGTCGCCGATCTCGTCAAGCTCGGCGTGGTCGAGGCGGAGAGCTGCTCGGGCACCGGCCTTGGCTATTGCAGCTACAATTATCGTGGCGCGGCGGGTACCCTGTCGGTCACCACGGCCGGCGACAACGACTACCCCTCGGTGTCGGACTATGACGTGAAGTGCAATTGAGGCTTTCTGGGATCGCAGGGATGCCTGCGATCCCAGAAAATGCCTGCCCTCACACCGCCGGGTCGACCCAGCCGAAGGGTGGCTCGAAGCCGGCCATGGTCGCGGGTCCCCAGGTCCCGGGCTGGTAGGGGGTCACGGGCACGACGTTGCCGATGACGGGGTCGAAGATGCGCCAGGCGATTTCGGCGGCATCCTGCCGGGTGAACAGGGCGTTGTCGCCTTCCATGGCATCGCCGATCAGCCGCTCATAGGGCGCGAGGTCGCCGGTGCCGTCATCGACGGCCACGAGTTCGACCGGCTCGCCCACCAGGTTCTCGCCGGGCGCCTTGATGCGCGAGCCGAGCCCGATGGTGATCTGCGGATTGATGCGGAACCGGAGCTCGTTGGAAGGCCCCTGCAGCCGTTCGGCGAACACGTCGTGCGGCGGCTTCCTGAACCTGACCACCACCTCGGTGCAGCGCACCGGCAGGTTCTTGCCGGCACGGATATAGAAGGGTACGTCGGCCCAGCGCCAGCTGTCGACAAACATCCTCACCGCCGCGAAAGTCTCGACGGTGGAAGCAGGCGCTACGCCGGGCTCGTCGTGATAGCCGACGAACTGGCCGCGCACCACGTCCTGCGGCGTCAGCGTGCGGATCGCCTTGAAGATCTTGACCTTCTCCTCGATCAGATCGTCCTCGAGCCGGCCGGCCGGCGGCTCCATGGCGAGCAGGATCAGCACGTTGACGAGATGATTCTGGATCACGTCCCTGATCGTGCCGACCTCATCATAGAACTTGCCGCGGCCCTGCACGCCGAAATTCTCGGCCATGGTGATCTGGATGCTCTCGACGAAATTGCGGTTCCAGACCGGTTCGAGGAAGGCATTGGCGAAGCGGAAATAGAGCAGGTTCTGGATGGCTTCCTTGCCGACATAGTGGTCGATGCGGAAGATCGCGCTCTCGTCGAAGAAGCGATGCAGGACGGCGTTGAGCTCCTTGGCGGAGGCCTCGTCATGCCCGAAGGGCTTTTCCACCATCAGCCTGGCATTGGCGGCGCAGCCCGATTCCTGCAGGCCCTGCGCCACCGTTTCGAACAGGCTCGGCGGGATCGCCAGATAATGCAGGGGGCGGGTCGCCTGGCCCAGGGCCGCCTTCAACTTGGCGAAGGTCTCGGGACTGCGATAATCGCCGCTGACATAGCCGAGGAGGTTGGAGAACCTGGCGAACACGCTTTCGTCGAAGGCATCGCCATAGGCCTTCACCGAGCTCTCGCGGGCCCGGGCGCGCAGCTTCTCCACGTCCCACGGATCGAAGGCGACCCCGATCACCGGCACATTGAGGGCGCCGCGCCGGACCATGGCATAGAGGGCGGGGAAGATCTGCTTATAGGCAAGATCGCCCGTGGCGCCGAAGAGAACGAGAGCGTCGGAATGCGGTGCCGGCATGATGTCTTCCCGAATTGAACTGCCACCCAGCGCAGCCCTCACGTTGGTAAAACGGAAGAGGCCTAATGGGAAGCCGGAAAGACGCTACGTCAGCTATGCGCTCCTCACCGGCACGGCCCGCCAGCTCGGCAACGCGGCGATGGTGAGCGCCCTCAGCAGCCATTCCAGCGGACCATAGGCGTGGTGGCGCAGCCACCAGGCGCTGAAGGCAAGCTGGAAGAGATAGAGCACGGCGGCGATCGCCAGCACGCCCAGGGCCGGTAGCTGGCCGACCAGGCCGAGGCCATAGGCGGTGAAGATCAGCGAGCAGGCGAGCGACTGGCTGAGATAGTTCGACAGGGCCATCCGTCCGGCAGGCGCGAGGACGGCCGCGAGGCGCATGCCGACCGTGGTGCGGAACAGCAGCATGGCTGCCGCGATATAGCCGCCGGCGAGAAAGGGGCCGGTTAGGATGCCGGCCGCCAGGCCCAGAACTTCCCAGCCGGCGCCGGGCAGGGCCATCGAGGTGCAGGTGTAGAAGGCGCTGCCCGGCAGGCCGATCAGCAACGCATGGCGCAGCAGCCGGCGGAGCAGGGGACGGGCCTCCTCGTCCTGCTCGAACAACCGCCGCCGGCCGGCGACGAGGCCGCACAGGAACATGGCGAGGGCCGAGGGCGCCTGGATCAGGCCCAGCAGGACCCAGATTCCGCTGAGTTCCTGCAGATGGGCGCCGATCACGGTGCCGGGCGTGCCGGCATAGGCGGCGAGGGCCGCTGCCGCCTCGGCATGGACGGTGAGGGGATCGACGGCCTCGCCCGCCAGCAATTGCAGCCCGCCGAGCGCTGCCCAGACCAGGCCGGTCGCCGCAATCAGCCAGGCAGCGAGGCGCATGGCACCCCGATCGCTGCAATGCCGCAGCATCAGCAGGATGACGCCGAGCACGGCATAGGTGGTGAGGATGTCGCCATGGAACAGCAACACGGCATGGGTGAGGCCGATCAGCCACAGGCCGATCTGGCGGCGCAGCATGCGCGGCACCAGCGGTTCCCCGGCCCGCTCGGCCGAGCGCATCTGCAGCGTGAAGCTGTAGCCGAACAGGAAGGAGAACAGCAGGTAGAACTTGGTCTCGAAGACGAAGGAGACCAGGCCTTCCACCAGGCGTCCGGTCAGGCTGGTGAAGGCTGGATCGGTGACGCCGCGCCCGTAATAGACCGAGGCGAAGGCGGTGATGTTGACGACAAGGATGCCGAAGAGGGCGAAGCCGCGCAGGGCGTCGACATTGGCGAGACGGGCGGGGGTGGTGGAGCGGCTCATGGCTGGCTGACCAATGGTGCATATTAATTAATAGACTAGTCGATCTAATAATTGGTGCCAATTGCGGATTTTTCAAGGTGGCTGGTCAGACCGATATCGTCAGGTCACGACGCCCGGGCGCAGGAAGCGCGTGAGCAGCAGTTGCAGCACGTCCCTCTGGCGGTGAAGCTCGAAGCCCGGATCCACCGCGAAGCGATTGAAGATGCCGTCGATCAGGGCGGCGATCCAGCGGGCGCCATCGGCCGGCGCCAGGGTTGGATCGACCTGTCCGCGCACCGCCGCATTGCGCAGGAGCATCCTGAGCGAATCCTGCAACGCCTGGTCATTGGCGGCGACCAGGGCGCCGATCTCGGCATCGCGCAGGGCTTCGGCAGCGATTTCGAGCTGCAGCCTGAGATAGGTCTTGTTGCTGCCGAGTTCGAGAATCAGGCCCATGAATTCAAGCAGTTCCGCGAACAGGTCCTGCGCCCGCTGGATCCGATCGAAATGAACCTTGGTCTGCCGTCCCTCCTCCTCGACGATGGCGGCGATGATGGCCTTCTTGTTCGCGAAATAGTGGAAGAGGTTGCCCGGACTCATGCCGGCCTCGGCGCAGATCTCGGCCGTCGAGGTCTGGTGGAAGCCCTTGCGGGAAAAGCAGGCGATCGCCGCATCGAGGATATGGCGGCGCTTGGCCTCGTATTTCTTCGGATCGACCTTGCGCATCGCCTGTCCGCTCAAAGATAAATGGATTGGTCGATCGAAGAATAAGCCTGCCGCAGCCCGACGCAACACGCATGGGCGGTACCTGATCTCGCGAGTGCAAAAAAGGACGCAATCGTAAGGTCTTGCAGGGATTTTCCGCCAAGTGACTCGAGAGACGGCTCGAAGCGTTCCTACAGTTTCATGCCCATATAGATGCTTGCCGGCCGCGCGATTTCCCGAAAACCCAGCTTCTCGTAGAAGCCGAGCACCTTGGCGTTGCCGGCGCTGACGCCCAGATGCAGGCCCGGCACGCCCTTGGCCCTGAGAGCCGCGAGTTCGGTCTCGACCAGGCGGCGGCCCCAGCCGCTGCTTTGGAACGGCGGCAGCAGATTGATATGGAGATGGGCCGGATAGCCGGCGAGCATGGCTGGATCCTTGCGCTCTGGGCGGCGGATCAGCGACAGCACCCGTTCGTCACTGGCCTTGCTGGGCGTGATGCCGGCGACCTGCAGGCGCACCCGCGGCCACCACTCGCTATCCAGCCGGTCGGCAAAGGCATCGGTATCGGGCGCGGCCACGACATAGCCCACGGCTCCGCTCCCTGCATCGAGCACAAAGGCGAAGTCGGGTGCCAGGACCTGGTAGGGCACGGCCCAGATGAAGCCGGGCAGGCGCGGCTCGGAATAGAGATGGCTGGCGTCCGAACCATTGTCGGCCGTCCGCAGGCAGATCTCGTAGAGGGCAGGGCGGTCGGCCTCGGTGGCGGGACGGATGACGGCAGTGTCGGCCAAGAAGGGGCTCCGTGCAGAACGCGAGGAAGGAAGAGCCGGGAGGAAACCCTCACCAGCCCTGCCGATCATGGGGGACTGCCGTTTCAAGCGGACGGAGCCCGCCTGTACGTCGTCTCCCCGAAACTTGGCCGATGCTGAAACGCCAGCCATTTCAGCACTATCGTCTTACCAATGAACAATTGCAACTTGCCAACCGCCTGCTTCCCCGTGATGGTAGCGCCAACGAAGAAAGGGCGCGGCCGTTCGCACATCCAAGTCGGACCGGTGACCGGCGCCCAGCATAACGCAACGCAGAGAGGGACCACCGATGTTGCGGACTGGGACGTCTTCTTTGAGAACCGATACTCTATTGCGTCGGCTTTTGCCTTGCCTGGCAGTCGCCACCCTGTGGTGGGGAAGTACCCTCCACGGCGCGGGAGCACAGACGCTGACCGTCTGGGACGATCAGGCCCTGCCTTCCCAGGCCAAGGTCATCTCGGAGATCAACGCCAAATTCGAGGCGGCCCATCCCGGGGTGAAGATCGCCCGCACGGCGCGCACTTTCGAGGATCTGGGCCTGACGCTCAAGCTGACCCTCTCCTCCGGAGGCGGGCCGGCGGTCACCAAGGCCAATCAGGGCGCGCAGCAGATGGGGGCCCTGGTCAAGGAGAAGCTGCTGCTGCCCATCGACGCCTATATCGCCAAATATGGCTGGGACAAGAAGCAGTCCGACGGCGTGCTGGCGCGCGACCGCTGGTCGGACAAGGGTGAGTTCGGCACTGGGCCGACTTACGGCATCTCCGCCCTCGGCGAACTGGTCGGCCTTTACTACAACGCCAAGGTGCTGAAGGAAGCCGGCATCGACAAGCCGCCGGCAACCCTGGACGAACTCGCCAAGGATGTGGAGGCGCTGAAGGCCAAGGGCGCCGTGCCCTTCACCATCGGCACCACCAAGGGCGACATGGCCCTGCACATGTTTGCTTCCCTGTCGCAGGCCATGATCGGCGCCGCCGACCGCAAGAGCCTCGACGATCTCGTCTATGGCCGGGGCGGCAGCTGGAACACGCCCGGCAATGTCGCCGCCGCCAAGCAGGTTCAGGATTGGGCCAATGGCGGGGCCTTCAACGAGGGTTTCCAGGGCATCGCGGATGACGATGCGGTGCAGCTCTTCGTGGGCGGGCAGGGCGCTTTTCTGATCAGCGGCACCTGGCGGCTCGGCGACATGCAGGCCAATCCTGACATCCACTTCATGGCACTGCCGCCCGCAGCCAGCGTGAAGGACCCGCTCATTGTCGGCGGCGTCGAGCTGGCCTGGACCATCACGGCACTCGCCAAGGACAAGGCGACGCAGGACCTTGCCGGCGACTATATCAACTATCTCCTGTCCGATGATGCGGCGGCGGCCTGGGCGGCGGCCGGCTATCTGCCGGTGGCGGCCCTCGAAAAACCCGACAAGGTCCAGATCCCCGCCTTGCTCGGCGAGACCATCAAGGTGTGGAATACGGTGAATGCCGCCAATGCTCTTGGCCACTATCCCGATTGGGCCAGCCCCACCATGCTGAAGACCTTAACCGATGGCCTGACCCGGGTGATTGCCAAGGAGGATACGCCGGAAGTCTTCATTGCTGCCGTCGACAAGGACTATCAGGGCTATATGGCCAGCCAGAAGAAATAAGGGACACAAGGCTCGTTCACGCCGCGTGACCTTGCCGCAGAAGGCACGACTTGCCCTCTCCGCGAAGCGGAGGGGGGCGAGCGAAGCGAGGTCGGGTGAGGTGCGGCGGGCAGCGAATGGCCTTTGAAGGCTTGCACGACGGTCGTGCAAGACTATCGCGCTGAGCGGGGTGCCCGCCACAACACCTCCGTCACGACTTCGTCGTGAACAGCCATATCTTCTTTTCGAAGATATGGCGGCCTTCCCCATTTCGTGGAGAGGGCTTCTCGCGCCTCTCAGGATCGGATCCGAGACAGCTCCATGCTCGACGCCTCCAAATATCGTAATCTTCTCTATGTATTGCCGTCGCTCTTGATTTATGGCGCCTTCGTGCTGGTGCCGATCCTCAGCTCCATCGTCCTTGGTTTTACCGCCTGGGACGGCATCAGCGCCCCGCGCTTCGTCGGCCTGGAGAACTATATCGCGCTGTTCTCCGATCCGGTGTTCTACATCGCGCTCAAGAACAACCTTGTTTTGCTGATCTTCTATGTGGCGTTGCCCCTGCTGCTCGGCCTGGTGATGGCCGCCGTCGTCACCTCGATCCGTTCGCGCGAGCAGCTCGTCCTGCGCACGCTCTATTTCATGCCCTATGTGATGCCCACCGCGGTGCTCGGCATCATCTGGCGCTGGCTCTACAATCCCGCCTTCGGACCGTTGAACCAGGCCCTGAAGGCGATCGGCCTCAAATCGCTCGCTTTGCCCTGGCTCGGCAGCTTTACCTTCGCCTTGCCGGCCGTCGGTCTCGTCGCCACCTGGTATTATGCCGGCTTCTGCATGGCCATCTTCATGTCTGGCCTGCAGCGCATCGAGTCCTCGCTCTACGAGGCCGCCAAGGTCGATGGCGCCACGCCCGTGCAGTCCTTCCGCCACATCAGCGTGCCCTCGCTGCTGCCGGAAGTGCGCATCGTTCTGCTTTTGACCATCATCTTCTCGATCAAGAGTTTCGACCTCGTCTTCACCATGACGCGAGGCGCCCCCGCCAATGCGACCTTGGTGCCCAATCTCTACATGTATCAGCTCGGCTTCGATCTCGGACGCTACGGCTACGCTTCGGCGGTGGCGGTGGTCGGGGCGATTCTGATTTTCTTGGTGAACGGCGTGATCCATCGCTTCATGCCCGAGCGGGAGAGGGAGCGCTGATGGCCGCTTCTTCGCGCACGGCGCCTGCCTTGCTGCCGCTTCGGGCTCTCATGTGGCTGTTTGCCCTGCTCACCGTCTCGCCCTTCGCGCTCTTGGTGCTGACCTCGCTCAAGAGCCAGAAGGACGTCCTGGCAGGCGCCTTCGCCCTGCCGCAGCAACTGCATTTCGAGAATTTCGCCAGGGCCTGGGTGGACGGGCATTTCGACACCTATTTCCTCAATTCCATCCTGGTGGTGGTGCCGGTGGTCGGCATTTCCGTCATGCTCGGCATTCTCTCGGGCTTTGCCTTCGCCTTTCTCACACTGCCGCTCAAGCGCACGTTCTTCGTGATGCTGACGATCGGCATGATGGTGCCGACCGAGGCCTTCATCATTCCGTTGTTCCATGAGTTTCGCTGGCTCGGTCTGCTCAATAGCTATTGGGCGCTCATCCTGCCGCAGATCGGCATGTCGATCCCCTTCGCGACCCTGTTCATGGCGAGCGCCATGCGGCAATTGCCGATCGAGCTCGTCGATGCGGCCGTGATCGATGGCGCCACGCGGCTACAGGTGCTGCGCCACGTCATCCTGCCCTTGATGAAGCCGGCGATGTCGACGCTTGCGCTCTTCCTGTTCATCTGGACCTGGAACGAATTCCTGATCCCGCTGATCCTGGTCAACAATGACGAAGTGCGCACGCTGCCGATCGGCATGCTGTTCTTCCAGGGCCGGTATATCGTCGATATTCCGACCCTGACGGCAGGCGCAGTGATCATCGTGGCGCCCATCATCGTGGTCTATCTGATCTTCCAGCGCAATTTCATCCACGGCCTCACGGCCGGAGCGGTGAAATGAGGCACCTCCAGGCTGTGGGAGACCTGTTCATGCGACCAATGGTCTGTTCAATCGGTCGTGGAAGATTTGTAGGAATTGTCTGAACAGTCACGGAGCGGAAACGATGAAGGTCGGCATTATCGGGCTCGGCTATCGCATGGGTTATCTCGCCCGCATCTTCAGCTTGATGGTGCCGGGCTTCACCGTGGTGGGCTATGTCGACCCGGCACCGGCGGGCCTGGGCTACATGAAGGAACATGGCATCGAGGCGGGGCGGGTTCATGACAGCCCCGAGGCCTTGCTCACCGCCGAAAAGCTCGACCTTTTGATGGTCGGCTCCCCCAATGCGATGCATCTCGGCCATATCCAGGTTGGGCTTGAGCATGGCGTGAAGGTCTTCGCCGAAAAGCCGGTGGTGACCTCGCAGGAGGACACCTTCAAGCTGCTCGAACTCCTGCGTATCCACGGCACCGACAGCGTGATGGTCGGCCTGGTGCTGCGCTATGCCTCGCTTTATCGCGATCTCACCCGCATGCGGGACGAGGGCGTGCTGGGCGACATCGTCTCGATCGAGGCGTCCGAGCATCTGGCGCCCTATCACGGCGCCTTCTTCATGCGGGACTGGCGGCGCTACCAGCATTATTCCGGTGGTTTCATGCTGGAAAAATGCTGCCACGACATCGACCTCTACCAGGGCCTGGTCGGCTCTCGCCCGGTGCGGGTGGCAAGTTTTGGCGGCCGCCGCACCTTCCTGCCGGGCAATGCCCCGAATGCCCAGGGCATCAACGATCTCGAAGTCTATCATCGCAAGCCGAGCGGCTGGCTGAGTACGGACAAGGTGTTCGACTCCGATGCCGACATCATCGACTTCCAGGTGGCGATCGTCGAATTCGAGAACGGCGTCGCGCTCAACTTTCACACCAATATCAACGTTCCCGACCAGTTCCGGCGCTTCTGCGTGATCGGCTCGAAGGGCATGGCGGAAGGGGACTTCGTGCGCAATTACTTCCGGGTGCACGACGCCCGCACTTCGGAAAAGCTGGTCGACAAGACCTACGAGATGACGGAGCTTTCGGCCCATTACGGCGCGGACGAGCAGATGGCCGCCGATATCGGCAAGCATCTGATCGAAGGCGCTCCGCTGCCGGTCTCGGTGGTGGACGCGCTCGCGGCGGGCCTGACCGCCATCAAGATGGACGAGGCCCGAGCCAGCCGAGCCGTACTCGACCTCACCGACAGTTGGCGCCGCTTCGACGAGGCGCTGACCGGCGGGTAATACCGGGCCTTCGAAGAGCTATTTTCTGGGATCGCAGGCATCCTTGCCCATAGGCGCTAACTTTGCGGACAAAGGCGCAGGTTCTTATCCTCCCCTGGAGGGGGAGGGTCGACACACAGTGTCGGGGTGGGGTGATTTCTTGGCAGAAAAAGCAGTCATATCAACGAAAAATTGCGCAATTTCATCCCACCCCGGCCTTCCAGGCCGACCCTCCAGGGGAGGATAAGAAATTGGCGCTCGCCGGATTTAAGTCAGCGCTCGTGGGCATCCTTGGCGGCTCTTCCCATTCATCCGCCGAATCGCTTCCAAGAGCGGGCAGAAATGCCTGTGATCCCAGGAAGAGTCGGCTTCAATCCGACCTGGTATGAGCCCTAGAGTTCCACCACGCGGTTCGGCAATTGGTTCCGCGGCTGGCTCTCGGGCGGGAAATGCTGTGCCAGCAGGCCCCCGCATTGGCCGATAGCGGCAATCAGGCCGTCGGCGAGACGCCCGGTCGCGGCAGCCTTGGTCAAGCCGGTGACCGTATCGTCCCAGACCTGTTGCTCGACCTTGGCATTGATGCCCTCGTCGGCGATCAGTACGGCCTGCCGCTCGGCCATGGCGATGAAGATGAGGAGGCCGGTGCGGTCAGCAGTCTGCTGCAGGCCCTGGGCCAGGAACTGGCTGCGGGCCGTCAGCATCACCTTGTGGCGGCGCATGGGCGACGGCGCAAACCAGAGCCGCACGCGCCGCGGCCAGCTCAAGGCCGTCACCACCGTGAAGACGGCGATCTGGATCAGGCTGAGAGTGAGCAAGCCCTTCCTGAGGCCGGAAACCATGTCGACCTGGCTGAAATTGCCGCTGCTCCAGTCCGCTCCGAACAGCGAGGCGTGCAGCAACCCGGGTGCCAGCACACCGATCAGGACAGGAGTAAGGAGCACCGCGACCGCGCCCAGGGTCACCGGAATCCAGCGATAGCTCGCCACGGCATGGCTGACGACGCAGTAGATCTCGCCGGACGTGTTCGCTTCCGCCTCGGTGATGGCCGCCGCAATGCGCCGGTGATCGTCTTGGGTCAGCACCCGGGTCATCTCACCAGCTCCCACTCGAACCGCCGCCGCCGAAGGAGCCGCCGCCGCCCGAAAAGCCGCCGCCGGACGATCCTCCCCCACCGCCCCAGCTCGAACCGCCGCCCCAGCCCGACGAGGTCGGGATGAAGATGGGGCCGGAGCCGCGCCGCCTGGCGCCCGGTCCACGGGGGCCGCCGCGCAAGGAATCGATCCAGCCGGAGGCGATCACGAAAATGAAGAACAGGACGAAGAGAATCACGAAGACGGTCTGCGGATCGAGGCCCTCGTCACTGCGCGCGCCATCCTTGGCACGCTGCTTCCATTCGCTCTCATTGTTGAGTAGCACGTCCTCGATGGCGGCGACACCGGCCTTGATGCCGGCCGGCATGTCGCCAGCCTTGAACTTGGGCAGGATGGCCTGCTGGATGACCACGCTGGAGAGCGCGTCGGTCAGCGTGCCTTCCAGCCCATAGCCGACCTCGATGCGTACCTTGCGTTCATTGGGGGCGACGATGAGCAGCACACCATTGTTGAGCTTGCCCTGGCCGATGCCCCAATGACGGCCGAGCTGATAGCCGTAATCGGCGATTTCCAGGCCTTCCAGGCTCTTGAGGGTGACGACGACGAGTTGGTCGCTCGATTTGTCCTCCAGCGCTTTCAGGGACTGGTCGAGGCTGGCGCGCTCGCCGGCAGGAATTATGCCCGCCTGGTCGACCACGCGATCCGTCAGCGCGGGAAAGTCGAGGGCGAAGGCGGAGGAAAGGAAGAAAAGCAGCAAGGCGACGGCGGCGCAAAATGGTGTGCCGATCTTCTCAACTCCATCGCGAGATGGAGCTGAGAAGACCGGCACACCAAAAAGGACGCGTCCATACATCCGCTTCGAAGCCTCAGTTGAAGTTCACCTTGGGAGCCGCCTGGTTTTCCGGTGCGGCGCTGAAGGTCTCCATCGGCTTGGTGCCGCTGTAGAAGATCGCCTTGTAGATGCTCTGCGGGAAGGTGCGCAGGTCGGTGTTGAAGACCCGGACCGCTTCGATATAGTCCTTGCGCGCCACGGCGATGCGGTTCTCGGTGCCTTCGAGCTGCGATTGCAGCGACAGGAAGTTCTGGTTCGATTTCAGGTCCGGATAGGCTTCCCGCAAGGCGATCAGGCGGCCGAGAGCACCGGACAGGCCCTGCTGGGCCTCCTGGAACTGCTTGAACTTGTCGGGATCGGTGATCGTGCTGGCATCGATCTTCACGCTCGTCGCCTTGGCGCGGGCCTCGACCACTTCGGTCAGCACCTTTTCTTCCTGCTTGGCATAGCCCTTCACGGTTTCGACCAGGTTGGGCACCAGATCGGCGCGGCGCTGATACTGGTTCTGCACTTCGCTCCAGGCGGCCTTGGCCTTTTCCTCGTCGGTGGGAATGGTGTTGATGCCGCCGCTGACCACCAGCCCGACGACAACCACGATGACGGCAATGATCGCAAGAATTCGTGCCAGTCCCGACATGCAAGGGCCCCCTTTGTCGCGCCGACGATGAGCCGGCCATCATGTCCTTATATCGACGCGACCGGCAGGGGCAAAGCATCCCGAAAAACAGCCCACAGGCCAGTCGGGCGTTGTCACGGCGTGATAACGCCCGCTGTTGCATGAGAAGAGCCGGAACGTTCGGCACGACGGCAGGCAGGGGGAAGTCATGAGATCCTATGTCATTCTGCGTCGACCCAAGGCGGACGCACCCGGTCGGATGGGGCTTGAGAGGCTCCAGCCCAAGCCGCCGGAAATCACGGTCGAGAACCTGCCCGACCATGCCCTGCCCGAGCTGGATGCCGATCCAGATACCTCCTATGCCGAGAACATGCCGACGGCGCTGATCGAGCCTCTCGACAGCCCCGCACCGGCAGTGGCCGGCGCGGATTGGGGGATTGCGGCTGTCGGCGCCGATGCCAGCCCCTTTACCGGCGCTGGGGTCACGGTTGCCGTGCTCGATACCGGCATCGATGCGGCCCATCCGGCCTTTGCCGGCGTGACACTGGTCGAGAAGGATTTCACCGGCAGCGGCAATGGCGACGTCAAGGGTCACGGCACCCACTGCGCCGGCACCATTTTTGGCCGCGACGTCGGCGGCCAGCGTATCGGCATTGCGCGCGGTGTCGGCAAGGCCCTGATCGGCAAGGTGCTCCGCAATGATGGCAAGGGCGATTCCGGCATGGTCTTCGAAGCCCTGCAATGGGCTCTGAGCGAGAAGGCCGACATCGTCTCCATGTCGCTCGGCTTCGATTTCCCGGGCCTGGTGAAAAACTTGACCTCGGAGGGCTGGGACATCGAGCCGGCCACCTCGATGGCACTGGTCGGCTATCGCAGCAATCTGCGCATGCTCGACACCATCATGGCCATGCTCAAGGCCCATGGCGCCCTCGGCACCTCGCCGCTGGTGGTGGCGGCGGCGGGCAATGAGAGCAAGCGGGCGGCCGTGACGCCCTATCGCATCGCCGCATCCCTGCCGGCCGCGGCCGATGGCGTGATCGCGGTGGCTGCGATCGGGCGGGACGCCGACACCTACAAGGTGGCGCCCTTTTCCAACATGCTGGCGGCAGTGGCGGCACCCGGGGTCGACATCACCTCGGCCTGGCCTGGCGGCGGCCTTCATACCATCAGCGGCACCAGCATGGCCTGCCCGCATGTGTCGGGCGTCGCCGCCTTGTGGTGGCAGGCGCTCGAGCAGAAGGGCATCAGCGCCAGTGCCGCCAGCGTCGGCGCCCGTATTCTCGCCAGCGCTCGCCGGAACGTGTTCCCCGCGGATGTCCTCGAGGTCGATATCGGCCAGGGCATGGTCACGGCGCCGCCGGCAAACTGACGGCAGCGCTCGCTCAGACGAGGAGGGCGGGAGACAGCGGATCCGCCCGATCGAAGGGCTGCTGCAAGGCTCCGACCGTTGCCGGGGCGGCGTCTGGCCTCGCCTGGGTGATCGCCGCGTAGAAGGAAAAGAAGCTTCCGGCGGGGTAGCGGATCAGGGCATCGCAGCGGGCCAGCAGCAGCATTTCCACCAGGGCGTCCTCGAAGCCTGCTGCGGCGGCACCGGGCGCGTGCAGTTCCCCGGCGGCGGGCGGGCGATAGGTCTTGGGACGGCAGATCACGCCGGGTACCTGGGCCCTGAAAGCGGTCTCCACCTCGACGCTGTCGGTGCAGAGCAGTACCGGGGCCTCGTGGCCGAGCCTGGCGCGAGCGGCCTCGACGGCCCGCCGGCAGCGCTGGAGGGCGGCGTCGAAGGAATGCCAGGAAGGCGCGTGCCCCATGATGTCGCCGCCATTGCCATGGCGCATGTGCAGGCCGATCACCGGCGCTTGTGGAAGCTGGGTTCGCCGGAAATCCTCGACCGCTGCGGCGATGGCGGGCAGGGGACGCAGGGCTGCGAGACAGGCATGCGCGTCGGCGAAGGGGAAATGCTCGCTCGACAGGCAAGCATGGAAGGCGACCGTCGCGGCTGGAAAATCCTCGCCGGCCAGGATCGCGGCCACCGCCTTGTCCCGTTCCTCGGGATAGGAATCGGTCGGCATCAGCCAGGGCATGGCCAGCATGCCCGGCTGTTCCCAGGCAGGCGGATAGGCCGGCCGGGGCAGATCGGCGGTATCGAGCTCGTCGCCGGTGATCAGCGGCACGCCGGCAAGCGTGGGCCCGGCTTCAAAGCAGTGGGTAAAAAGGTTGCCGGCGCCCGGCGCATAGCGGGCGTGGCGCCAGTCGACCACCAGCGTGCGCGCGCTCAGACGCGCGAAACGCCAGGCTGCGCAGAGACAGACGAGCCGGTCGCCCAATCCCGTCTTGCGCAGCGACAGCGCATAGCGACCGGCATCAGGACGGGCCGAGACGGGATCCGGCACGTTTCCCGTCTATTTCCTGGCCTCGAGCGCGGCCTGTGCGGCCGCCAGTCTGGCGATCGGCACGCGGAAGGGCGAACAGGAGACATAGTCGAGCCCGGTGCGCTCGCAAAAGGCGATCGAGGCCGGGTCGCCGCCGTGCTCGCCGCAGATGCCGAGCTTGAGATTGGGCCGCTGCTTGCGGCCACGTTCGACGCCGATCTCCACCAGCGCGCCGACACCCTCCTGGTCGATCGAGACGAAGGGATCGATGGCGAAGATGCCCTTCTGCACATAGGTGCCGAGGAAGGAGGCCGCGTCGTCGCGCGAGATGCCGATCGTGGTCTGCGTCAGGTCGTTGGTGCCGAAGGAGAAGAATTCGGCGCTTTCGGCGATCTCGCCAGCACGGATGGCCGCGCGCGGCAGCTCGATCATGGTGCCGACCTGATAGACCAGCTTGACGCCCTTCTCCTTTTCCACCGCCTGCGCCATGGCATCGATGCGCGCCTTGACGAGGTCGAGTTCGGCTCGCGTCGCCACCAGCGGCACCATGATCTCAGGCGTCACCGGCTGGCCGGTCGAGGCGGCAGCTTCGACCGCCGCCTCGAAGATGGCGCGCGCCTGCATCTCGGCGATTTCCGGGAAGGCGATCGCCAGGCGGCAGCCGCGGAAGCCGAGCATCGGGTTGAACTCGTGCAGTTCCTGGGCGCGGGCCCTGAGCTTGGCGGCCGAGGCTCCCATCGCGGCCGCGACTTCGGCGACCTCGTCTTCCGAATGCGGCAGGAACTCGTGCAGCGGCGGGTCGAGCAGACGGATGGTGACCGGCAGGCCCGACATGATCTCGAAGAGCTGGCGGAAATCCTCGCGCTGCATCGGCAGGAGCTTGGCGAGGGCGGCGCGCCGGCCCTTCTCGTCGTCGGCCAGGATCATCTCGCGCATGGAGACGATGCGGCCCTCGTCGAAGAACATGTGCTCGGTGCGGCACAGGCCAATGCCCTCGGCCCCGAAGCTGCGCGCCTGGCGGGCATCGGCCGGGGTTTCGGCATTGGTGCGTACCTTCATGCGCCTGACGCCGTCGGCCCAGGTCATCAGCTCGGCGAACTCGCCGGAGAGCTCGGGCTGCACCATGGCGATCTTGCCGGCCAGCACCTGTCCCGTCGAGCCGTCAATGGTGATGACGTCGCCCTTCTTGTAGGTCTTGCCACCAGCCACCAGCGTGCCGGTGGCGGTGTCGACGCGGATGCTGCCCGCGCCGGAGACGCAGGGCTTGCCCCAGCCGCGGGCCACCACGGCGGCGTGCGAAGTCATGCCACCGAGACGGGTGAGGATGCCGGAAGCGGCCAGCATGCCCTTGATGTCCTCCGGGCTGGTTTCCTGGCGCACCAGGATGACGGTCTTGCCGGCTGCCTTGCCGGCTTCGGCCTCGTCGGAGGTGAAGACGATCTCGCCGGAGGCCGCGCCAGGGGAGGCTGGCAGGCCGCGCGCGATCTCGATGCGTTCGGCCTTGGGGTCGATGGTGGGATGGAGAAGCTGGTCGAGGGCGCCCGGGTCGATGCGGCCGACGGCCTCTTCCTGCGTGATCAGGCCTTCCTTGGCCATTTCAACCGCGATGCGCAGCGAGGCCTTGGCCGTGCGCTTGCCGGAACGCGTCTGCAGCATCCACAGCTTGTTGTCCTCGACCGTGAACTCGATGTCCTGCATGTCGCGGTAGTGCTTCTCGAGCACCTTGGTGATGCCGACGAATTCGGCGAAAGCGGCGGGCATCGCCTCTTCCATCGAGGGCTTGTTCGAGGCGCCTGCCTGCGCGGCGGCCTTGGAGATCGGCTGCGGCGTGCGGATGCCGGCCACCACGTCCTCGCCCTGGGCGTTGATCAGGAACTCGCCATAGAGCGCGTGCTCGCCGGTGGACGGGTTGCGGGTGAAGGCGACGCCGGTGGCTGAGGTATCACCGCGATTGCCGAACACCATGGCCTGCACATTGACGGCCGTGCCCCATTCGGCGGGGATGGCGTGCAGCGAGCGATAAGTGATGGCGCGCGCGTTCATCCAGGAAGCGAAGACAGCGCCGACAGCGCCCCAGAGCTGTTCCTGCGGATCCTCGGGGAAGGGCTTGCCGAGCTCTTCGAGCACCAGAGCCTTGTATTGGCCGACCAGTATCTTCCAGTCCGCGGCCTGGAGGTCGGTGTCGAGCACATAGCCCTTGCGCTCCTTATAGGTGTCGAGGATCTCCTCGAAATGGCCGTGGTCGACGCCGAGCACCACGTCCGAGAACATGGTGATGAAGCGCCGGTAGGAATCCCAGGCGAAGCGCTCATTGTTGGAGGCCGCCGCCACCGCAGCGACCGTGGTGTCGTTGAGGCCGAGATTGAGCACCGTATCCATCATGCCCGGCATCGAGGCGCGCGCGCCCGAGCGCACCGAGACCAGCAGCGGATTCTCGGCATCGCCGAAGGCCTTGCCGGTGATGCGGCCGATCTCGGCCAGGGCCGTTTCGACCTGGCCCTTCAGCTCCGGCGGGTAGCTGCGGTCATTGGCGTAATAATAGGTGCAGACTTCGGTGGTGACGGTGAAACCGGGCGGCACCGGCAGGCCCAGATTCGACATCTCCGCCAGGTTGGCGCCCTTGCCGCCCAGCAGGTTCTTCATGCTCTGTTCGCCTTCGGCCTTGCCGTCGCCGAACCCATACACCCACTTCGTCATTGCACTTCCTCAGTGATTTCGGATTGGCCGATTGCGCCGGCACGTATTTGGCGCAGAGCCTTTCCACAGCCGGCCGATAAATTCAATTCTTCAAACGTCTAAATCGATAGGTTGGACGGATAACAAAATGTGTCAGAGTGTAATAATTGCGCGTGATCCCGCTTTTGTCTGAAGAACGGGCACGTCTAGAGCGCGATATGTCTGATTAATCGAGCCGAATCGTTGAAGATGGCGGGGAGACAGTATCAGGGACCGCTGTCTTCCGGCCGGCCCTTCCTCTCCAACCAGCGTTGCGTTTCCAGGAGCCGGCTGGAAGCCAGCGGTCCCAGCAAGGCTCTGCGGCCATTTTTCCCCTTGCCTTAACCGGCCCGGGCCTCGAAAACGCCAGTATACCAATTGCAGGAGCGTGCATGTCGACTTTCAAGGCTCTCGTCGTCACCAAGCCCGATAGCGGCTATGCCTGCAACTTCGCCGAGTTCGACGAGCGCGATCTCATGGACGGCGATGTCACAGTGCGCGTCACCCACTCGACCGTCAACTACAAGGATGGCCTCGCCATTACCGGCAAGGGACCGGTGGTACGGCGCTTTCCGATGATTCCGGGGGTCGATTTCGCCGGCGAGGTGATCGCCACTTCCAGCAAGGACTGGGATCCCGGCGACCATGTCATCCTCAATGGCTGGGGCGTGGGCGAGACCCATCTCGGCGGTTATGCCGAGCGGGCCCGCGTCAAGGGCGAGTGGCTGGTACGGGTGCCCTATGGCATGACCCATGCGCAGGCGATGGCTGTTGGCACCGCCGGCTACACCGCCATGCTCAGCCTGATGGCGCTGGAGGCTCATGCCATCACGCCTTCGCGCGGGCCGGTGCTGGTGACCGGGGCTGCCGGCGGCGTGGGTTCCACGGCAGTCGCTTTGCTGGCTCGGGCCGGCTACAGCGTGATTGCCTCCACCGGGCGGCCTGAAGAAGCCGACTATCTCAAGAATCTCGGTGCCGCCGAGGTGATCGATCGTGCCGAGCTGACCGGGCCCGCGCGCCCCCTCGGGAAGGAGCGCTTTGCCGGCGCGGTCGATACGGTCGGCTCGCTTACCCTCGCCAATGTGCTGTCGCAGATCAAATATGGCGGCGCCGTCGCCGCCTGCGGCCTTGCCGGCGGGGCCGACCTGCCATCCAGCGTGATGCCCTTCATCCTGCGCGGGGTCTCGCTGCTCGGCATCGATTCGGTGCAATGCCCCCAGGTCGTCCGCCAGGAGGCCTGGCGCCGCCTCGCCAACGAACTCGACCGCGACAAGCTCGATGCGATGACGAGTTCGATCCCCTTCGACGAGGTCCGCGAAACCGCCGCCAACATTCTGGAAGGCAAGGTGCGCGGCCGGGTCGTGGTGGAGATCGGCTGACGGTTCGGCAAAGGTCCGATGCGGTATAGCTTGCACGACCTTTGTCATTGCCGGGCTTGACCCGGCAACCCAGCTTCAGGCGCCGAACCGCTGGATGCCCGGGTCGAGGCCCGGGCATGACAAAAAGCTGCGTTTCTTTCTTAAGCAAACCGCAGGGGGACAGGGCCGGCTGGGCCCCTCCGTTTGCAGGGCGCCTCCTCGGTGGGCGTTCCTCTTCCTCATGCCAAGGCTGCCATGCGCAAGGATCTTATTCTGGGTATCGTCCTCGTGCTGATCGGGGCCTCCTGCTATGGGCTGCAATCGACCTGCGTGAAGCTCGCCTACGGCCAGGGCTATTCACCGGGCGAGGTCATCGGCACGCAGTTCGTCATCGGGGCCATCGCCCTCGGCCTGATCAAGCTGGCCAGCCAGATGCGGCCGTCCAGATCGGGCGCAGTGCCGGTGCGTTGGCCCGATCGGCTCAAATTGATCGCCGGCGGTGCCAGCATCGGCTTCACCGGCTCGTTCTATTACCTGTCGGTTGCCTATACCTCGGTCTCGGCCGCGATCGTGCTCCTGATGCAGAGCGTGTGGATGGGCGTGGCGCTCGATGCCGTGCTGAGCCGGTCCTGGCCGTCGCCGATCAAGCTGGCATCATCCGCATTGGTGCTGCTCGGCACCGTGCTGGCAACCAATCTCCTCGGGGATACAGACCATCTGAGTGTCCTCGGCATCACCTTTGGCCTGCTGGCGGCCGTGAGCTATACGGCCGTGATCTGGTGCTCCAATCACGTGGCCGTCCATGTCGACGTGATCAGCCGGAGCTTCCTGATGGTGTTCGGTGGCGCGGTGGTCGCGGTGCTCATCGCGCTGCCGCAACTCTCGGTGCGGTTCGATCCGAGCATCATCTGGGGCTGGGGCCTCGTCATCGCCCTGTTCGGCACGGTGCTGCCGCCCTTCCTGTTCAACAAGGGTATTCCAGCCACAGGCGTCGGCCTTGCGGCGATGCTCTCCTCCGTGGAGCTGCCGGTGGCGGTCGTCATGGCCGGCCTGATGCTGCACGAGGCCTTCCTGCCCTCGCAATGGGCCGGTGTCGGCATCATTCTCGGCGCGATCGGGTTGGCCAATGTCGGCGCTGGACGGGCGGCAGCTTGATGCCGCCTAGCCGGACGATTGTTCCAATGGTGCCGATTTCCTGCTATTCAGGGCTTTAAAGGGATAACCGAAGCGCTGCCTCGAAACCCGACATCCTTGGCCTCACCAGGCGGATCGTCGGAACCATCCCGATCCCGGACGTGAGGTCTCATGATCGGGAAGACCAGATGGATCGCCGCGTCCTACTCCTTGCACTCGCTACTTTCGTCACCGGCACCGCCGAGAACATCGTCATCGGCATCCTGCCCGACATTGCCGGCGGGCTCGGTGTTTCCATCGGCCTTGCCGGCCAACTCACGGCGGTCTTTTCGATCACGTTTGCGCTCGCAGCTCCTGCCGCCCTGCTGTTGACCGCGCGTTTGGAGCGCAAGGCCGCCTTTGTCGCGGCCCTCGCGGCCTTCGTCCTTTGCAACCTCCTCGCCGCAGCGAGCCCCGGCTACGGCGTGTTGTTCGTCGCCCGCGTCGGCATGGCGGCGGCGAGCGCCACCATCGCCCTGCTGGCGACCATGCTGGCCACCGAACTCGTCGACGAGAGCATGAAAGGCCGGGCGATCGGCGTGATCTTCATGGGGGTCAGCGGCTCACTGGTGCTCGGTGTGCCGATCGGCATGCTCGTCTGCTCGCTGGCGGGTTGGCGCAGCGTGTTCCTGGCGCTCGCCGCCCTGGCGGTCGTCGTCCTGATCGTCTGCCGCCTGAAGCTGCCCGATGTCGGGGCCCGCCGGCAGGGCATGCCCGATTACCTCGCCCATTTGCGATCGCGCCCCCTGGTCTGCGCACAGCTGGTGTCGATCCTGATGATCTCCGGCCATTTCGTGCTGTTTGCCTATCTGGCTCCCTATCTCGGTGGTGTTCTCGGCATCGCCGGAACCGGGATCGTGCTGGCCTTCATCGCTTTCGGCGTTGCCGGTGTGTCGGGTGGCTATCTCGGCGGCCTCACCGCCGACAAGCTCACGCCGCGCCGGGCGATCGTGCTGGTGCCGCTGGGCTATCTCACAGCGCTCATGCTGATCCCGCTCGCGGCCGGCACGAGCCTGTCCTTCTTTCCCGTGATGATGGTCTGGGCCTGCCTGAGCTGGATGATCTCGCCGGCGGTGCAGAGCTTCCTGATCGCGATGGGGCCGGATACCGCCGAAGCGGGGGTGAGCCTCAATCTTTCCGCCATGCATATCGGCGTCGGCCTCGGCACCGCCCTGGGCGGCGTCGCGGTGGAACTGGTGCCGATCAGCTCTCTGCCGGGCATCGGCGCGATCCTGGCCGCCATGGCCTTGATGATGGCAATGCTGGCCTATCGGGGCGCAGGCAGACGGGCTGGGATGGCGGTGTAGCGGGAGAGCGAATAACCCCACCTGGCTTTACGGGTGAAGCGGCGAACGAGCCGGGGCGGATGCTCAGGATTCCCCGGTTCCCTCCAGCACGGGCCTCAGCTTCGTCAGCGCTTCCCAGCCATGGTCCATGAAGGCGCGGACCTTGGCCGAGTGCTTGAGATCGGGATGGGTCAGGAGCCATAGGCCGGCGCCGACGCCCGGCAGTGGCTCTGACAGGCGCGGCAGCGGCAGGGTATCGCCGATATAACAGGGCAGCAGGCCGACCCCGAACCCCGAACGCAGGGCCTCGGCGACGCCGACAATGGTGTTGAGGCGCATCATGATGCGCTCGTTCGGCACTTCGCGTTCCACCCAGCGCGCCGGCGGAATGTTGGAAAGCCCTTCGCCGGTGGCGATCCAGCGCTCGGCGAAGAGGTCGGTGAGTTCGGCGCCCTTCAGCCGCTCCGGGCCGTAAATGGCCCAGGCAATAGTGCAGACCCGCCGGCCGACCAGCGTGTCCGGCGGCGCGGAGGTGGCACGGATCGCCACATCGGCGTCCCGCTTGGACAGGTTCAGCGGCAGGTTGGAGACCACGACGTCGAGGCGGATGTCGGGAAAGCTGGTCAGGAAACTGGTGAAAACAGGCATCGTCAGGTGGGCCATGATGCTGTCATTGGTGGTGACGCGCAGTTCCCCCGACGGCTTGACGTCCCGTCCCGCAACGCGGCGCTCGAAGCCGCTGATGTCGTCGGCAATGCGGCCGGCGAGGGCCACCATCTCCTCACCGGCCGCGGTGAGGGCGTAGCCGCTGCGCCCTCGCTCGAACAGGCGGGCGCCGAGCAATTCCTCGACGGCATTGATGCGGCGAAACACGGTGGAATGATTGACCCCGAGCGCGATTGCCGCACCCACCAGGGATTTCGTCTCCGCCACGGCGCGGACATAGCGATAATCATCCCAATTGGGGGATGGACGCTGTAGAGCGGAGTCAGAAACGGTCATACAGGCGCCCCTGGCGACAAGAAACGCGGATCCAGCGAAGGCTTTCTATTGTTAGCATCGGTGAGCAACGGTGCAAGATCGACTTGCTGGCGGCAATTCGGTCCGTGTTTTCATAGCAAGCATATTCGTCATTGCGAGCGCAGCGAAGCAATCCAGTCTTCGCAAGATCGTGGGCTATGGCCCCTGGATTGCTTCGCTGCGCTCGCAATGACGGGTCGATTCGGCTTGTGGGTGCCGAGTACGAGAGCAAAGCGCGTTTAGCCGGAAACGCTTGTTTGCTCTCGCTCTTTGGTTCCAAGCCAATCCTACGGATTGGCTTGGGCGTCTTTGCGATTCTTGGCGATTCCGCCAAATCGTAAAACGCTTCAGCCCTCGATGCGCGAGAAGTCGGCGACGCTGCGGGTTGCGGTCCGGATCTCCTCAAGCAGCTTCAGACGGTTGAGACGCAGGGCGGCAACCTCGGCGTTGACCAGGATCTTGTCGAAGAAGGCGTCGACGGGCCGGCGCAACTGCGCGAGGGCCGTCATGGCGCCTTCATAGTCCTCGGTGGCAATGGCGGCAGCGACAGCCTGCTTGGCCGTCTGCAAGGCCATCTGCAGGGCTTTCTCCTCCGGCTCGGTGAGGAGAGAAGCGTCCGCACCGCCGGAATAGGCGCCGGCGCCGTCCTTCTTCTCCTCGATGCGCAGGATGTTGGCGGCGCGCTTGGCGCCAGCCAGCAGTGCCTTGCCGTCCTCGTTGCCGAGAAAGCGGCCAAGAGCCTCGACCCGGCGGACGATGAGCAGGAGATCGTCCTGCCCGCCCAGGCCGAACACCGCGTCGACGAGGTCGTGGCGTGCGCCCTGTTCGCGCAACTGCACCTTCAGGCGATCGGCGAAGAAGGCCAGGAGATCGCCGGCGATGTCATTGCTCTTGGCGAAGGGCGCCTGGGCGATGACAGCCAGAAGAGGCAGGCGCAGCTCGTTGTCGAGGACCAGGCGGATGACGCCGAGAGCGGCCCGGCGCAGCGCGTAAGGGTCCTTGCTGCCGGTCGGCTTCTCGTCGATGGTCCAGAAGCCGACCAGTGTGTCGAGCTTGTCGGCGAGCGCCACGGCGACCGCAACCGGATCGGTCGGCGCACTGTCGCCGGCGCCCTTGGGACGGTAGTGATCTTCGATCGCGGCGGCGATGGCGGCGTCCTCGCCCTGGGCGGTGGCATAATAGCGGCCCATCAACCCCTGCAATTCGGGGAATTCGCCGACCATTTCAGTGGCGAGATCCGCTTTTGCCAGCTTTGACGCGCGTTCGGCCTTGGCTGGATCCGCGCCGACGGCTGGCGCCAGCGCCTTGGCCAGGGCGGCGATGCGATCGATGCGCTGGCCCTGCGTGCCGAGCTTCTCGTGGAACACCACGTTCGAGGCGATGATCTTGGCGAGGCGCTGGTCGAGCGGCTTGCCTTCTTCCTCATAGCCGGGCAGCGGCCTCTGGTCGGTCTCCCAGAAGAATTTGGCGTCGGACAGGCGCGCGCGGATGACGCGCTCATTGCCGGCGACGATGGCCTCGCCGCCATCGACAGCCTCGATATTGGCGATCAGGATGAAGCGGTTGGCCAGGCGCCCCGTCCTGGGATCACGCACCACGAAGCATTTCTGGTTGGCGCGGATGGTAGCCTGGATTGCTTCATCCGGCACGGAGAGGAAGCTCTCCTCAAAGGAGCCCATCAGCACCACCGGCCATTCCACCAGGCCGGCGGCCTCATGCAGCACGGCATCGTCCTCGACCAGTTCCAGCCCCTGGGCGAAAGCAAGGTTGCGGGCGTCGGTGAGGATGATGTCGCGCCGGCGGGCCGGATCGAGCACCACCTTGGCGGCCTCCAGCTTGGCGACATAATCTTCGAAGCGCCTGATCTGGATGGTGCCGGGCGCCATGAAGCGGTGGCCCTTGGTGGTGTCGCCGACGGTGACGCCCTCGATCTCGAAGCGCACCACCTCCGGGTCCTCGGTCTCGGGACCGAAGGTGCAGATGATGGAATGCAGCGGGCGCACCCAGCGCAAGCTTCCCGACCCCCAGCGCATCGATTTGGGCCAGGGAAAGGTACGCACGACTTCCGGCACGATCTCGGCGATGAGTTCGGGCACGGCGCGGCCGGCTTTCTCCACCACCGCGACGTAGAACTCACCCTTCTTCGGATCGCTCTCGATGCGTGCCTGATCGAGCGAGGCGAGACCGGCGGCCTTCAGGAAGCCCTGGATCGCCCCGTCGGGGGCGCCGACCCGGGGACCCTTGCGTTCCTCGCGTGTATCGGGCTGGCGGATCGGCAGGCCGTGCACGGTCAGCGCCAGACGGCGCGGCGTGGCATAGGCCGAGGCGCCCTCATAGACGACGCCGCGCTCGACGAGCGCATCCGTCACCATTTTCTTGAGGTCTTCAGCCGCCTTGGCCTGCATGCGGGCGGGGATTTCCTCGGAGAAGAGTTCGAGCAGAAGGTCGGGCATGGGATCGGTTTCGAAGTTGGGCGACCCGGAAGGTCGAATGAAGGAGGCGAGGACGTGTCGGGCAAGGGAGAGTTGGGGAGAGCTAGGCTCCACCTGCCTCGGTCCTGACCCAGGCCTCGCCGCAGGCCTTGGCGAGCTCGCGCACGCGCAGGATGTAGCTCTGGCGCTCGGTCACCGAGATGGCGCCGCGGGCATCGAGCAGGTTGAAGCGGTGGCTCGCCTTGATGCACTGGTCATAGGCGGGCAAAGCGAGCTGATGCCGCTCGCCTTTGTCGCCGGCCGCGAGCAGGGCGTTGCACTCCTTTTCGGCATCGGCGAAGTGCTGCTTGAGCATCTCGATGTCGGCATGCTCGAAATTATGCCGCGAATATTCCTGCTCGGCCTGCAGGAAGACGTCGCCATAGGTCACCTTCTCGGCGCCCTCGCGGCCGTTGAAGTTGAGGTCGTAGACGTTCTCGACGCCCTGGACATACATCGCCAGGCGCTCGAGGCCGTAGGTCAGTTCCCCGGAGACTGGGTGGCATTCCTGGCCCGCGACCTGCTGGAAATAGGTGAACTGCGACACTTCCATGCCGTCGCACCAGCATTCCCAGCCCAGGCCCCAGGCACCGAGAGTGGGGCTTTCCCAGTCGTCCTCGACGAAGCGGATGTCGTGCAGCAAGGGATCGACGCCGATGGCGGCGAGCGAGCCGAGATAGAGGTCCTGCAGATCCGGCGGCGACGGCTTGAGGATGACCTGGAACTGGTAATAATGCTGCAGGCGATTGGGGTTTTCGCCATAGCGGCCGTCCTTGGGGCGGCGCGAGGGCTGGACATAGGCGGCATTCCAGGCCTTGGGGCCGAGCGAACGCAGCGTGGTGGCCGGATGGAAGGTACCCGCACCCACTTCCATGTCGTAGGGCTGCAGCACGACGCAGCCATAATCGGCCCAGTAGCGCTGGAGGGTCAGGATCAGGCCCTGGAACGAGCGTTCAGGGCGCATATAAGCGGGGGTAGCGTCGGCCATCTCGGTTCTCGAAAGTAATAAGCCGTGCCGGGGAAGGTGTTTCCGCCGGTACAGACGTCAGCCCGACCCTTAGAGCAAGATCGACACTGGGGAAACCTGTTTGTGCAGCGCGCGATCCTGTGCCTGTCCGCACAGCTGCCGGGAAGCTCTCATGAGACAAGGGATGCAACGGGACACATCAACCGATCCCGTACAACCAAATCCCAGGAGAGTAGTATGTCCAGGCAATCCCTTCTTCGTACCGGTCTCATCGCCGCCTTGATCTTCGGCTCGGTGGTCGGCTCCATCACCACCTCCTTTGCCGCATCCACCGGTCCCGGTGCGGGCGGCAACGGTGGGAACGGCGGCGGTCGCGGCGCCAGCGCGGGTCCTTCCGGTGGTGGCGGTGGCGGTGGTGGCATCTCGCCCGAGGCCCGCTTGATCATCGCGAACCCGCCGCCCTGCCGCACCCACGCCTGCAATCCGCCGCCGCGCCCGCCCGTGGTTCGCATCCAGACCAAATTCGTCGATCAGACGCGCTGCACCAATGTCTGGCGCCAGGTGGTGCTGGATGACGGCAGCGTCATCGAGGACCGCACGATGCCGATGCGCAAGCATTGCCGGGTCATCCGCAATTTCGATTGATCGAGCGTCCCAAAACAAAGAAGCAGGTTCGCAAGAACCTGCTTCGACGCGTCTGATAGGCTTGGCGTTAAGAGCGGCCGCACATAGGCATGTGCCATGCCGGGAGGCAGCACCAGATCTGCCGTCCTCCGGTTCAATCCGGGCGATAGACGCCGCTGCGCGGGTCCCGGCGCAGGTTGATGGCTTCCTGCCGAACGGGCTGGGGCTTGTAGAGTTCGTTGTTCACTCGCTCCCATTCGCGCTTGACCAGGCGAACAAGCACCACGGTCCCGACGAGGCTGGCGACTGCTAGAACGACAGGATGCATGGCAGGCCCTCTTCATTCATCATTTCGTAACTATAAACCGAAACGGGCACGAATTGCACGCCCTTCGAGTGCGGCAAGTACGCCTTCGGTTAATTGCTCGCTTTCGGCGGCCGAAAAATGGGTGCCCAGACCAAGGCGCCGGCCCAGCAGACCACGTGACTCCGAGACGGTCTTGAAGCGCACCTTTTCGCCGTAGCGCGCGCGCATCACGGACCGGATGTCCCCAATCGCATCGGCAAGGCCGAACTCGATCGCCTGCGGCGCGAGCCAGAACTCGCCCGAAAAGAGCTGGTCGTCTTCGCCCTTGAGCTTGCCGGTTCGGCGCTCCTTCACCAGGGCGATGAACATATCGTGGATATCGCGCTGCAGGGTGGCCAGCCTTTCGACATCTTCGGGTCTTTCGGGGCGGAAGGGGTCCAGCATCGTCTTGGAGCGCCCGGCCGTATGGACACGGCGCTCGACCCCGATTTTCTCGATCAGCTTGTCGAAGCCGAACGAGGCGGAGACCACGCCGATGGAGCCGAGGATCGAGGCCGGGTCGGCGATGATCTCGTCGGCAGCGCAGGCGATCATATAGCCGCCGGAGGCGGCGACATCCTCGACGAAAGCGAAGACCGGCAGCTTCTTCTCGGCGGCAAGGGCCCGGATGCGGCGCATGATCAGATGCGACTGCGCCGGCGAGCCGCCGGGCGAATTGATCACCAATGCGACCGCCTTGGCACCTTTTACCGCGAAGGCGCTGTCGATGAGCTTGTCGAGCTTGGTCATGTTCAGGCTGGCGCTGAAACGCGAGCCGGTGCCAATGGTGCCCGAGAGCGGAAGGACGGCAACCACGGGAGCCGGGTGGCGCCACTTCTCGGGCAGCAACCGCCGGATCCGGCCGGCACTTCGCTTCAACAGATTGTCCGATTGCGGGATATCAGGTGTCGTCAACGCGGCTTCGCCTTTTCCTGTGCAGCATGAAGCGGCGGGCCTCACGAGAAGGTGATGACCGCCTTTGCCGCATATAGGCACGAAATCCCGGCGGGACGATAGGCTGCGGCATCTGCTGAATGCAGGATGAACGGGTCGATCAAGTGGCATTCAGCAGATGATGGGATAGTGAAAGCGGGAAGGAGCGAGAGATAGTCGCCACTCCCCTGGAACCTTCCCGGTTCTGGCAGTTAGTATCATAGTAAGCTGGCCCGTCGGGGTTGGGTCGAGCTTTCGCCGATCTGAATCGCAGGAGGAACGAATGTTTCGCAAACTCGCTTTGGCGGCCGCCTTGGCTTTCGGCATGGGGGGCGCTGCCATGACCGTGCAGTCGGTCCAGGCCGCGGTGGTTCATCCGACAGCCAATGCCGGCGTGATCCAGGCCATCGAACAGTCGGCCCCAGCACCGGATGCCGCACAGAAGGTCTATCACCGCGGTCGCCCGCATTATGGCCGTCCGCACTACGGCCGCCCGCATTGGCGTCCGCGTCCACACCGCTATTGTCGGGTGAAGCGCGTGCGTGTGCACACCTATTACGGCTGGCGCTGGGTGAACCGTCGCGTCTGCTGGCGCTAACGAACGTTTCGTCCAAGGCGTTTCGCGACTTGGCGGCATCGCCAGGGATCACAAGGATGCGTCGGACCAAAGAGTGAGAGCAAAGCGATGCTCCGTCTGAACGCGCTTTGCTCGAGGGCGTGAATATGAACACCCCCGAACTTGGTTCGGGGGTGTTTCTTCATGCGCAGAGCGGATGTCTTAGAACTCGTCGATGCCGAGTGCCCGCCAGGCTTCGGTCAACTGCAGGGAGATAGGCAGGTTGAGGTTCTCCCCCGTGGGAGCGGGCTGGAGGAACCATCTGCGATAGGTTCTGACCAGCTTGCCCTGTTCGGCCATGGTCGCGAAGGCCCGCCGGACGGCTTCGGCCATCAGCGGATCTTCCCGGCGGAACATGATGCCATAGGCGTCGTAGGTGATGAAATCCCCGACGACGGCCAATGACTTCTGGGCGTGATTGCGGGCGATAAAGCCATAGAGCAGGGCGTCATCGGTCGCGAAGGCATCGGCTTTGCCTGCCGCCAGCATGTCGTAAGACTGCTGGTGGTCGGGAGCCGAGGCGATGATCATGCCAAGCTTGTATTTGTCGTTGAGCTGCTTCAGTGCGGCTTCATTGGTGGTGCCGGCTGTCACCACCAGGGTCTTGCCGTGCAGGTCCTTGTAGGTGTGGATGCCGGAATCGCGTTTGACCAGGAGCTTGGTGCCGGCCACATAGGTGATCGGCGAAAAGGAGACGCTCTTCTGGCGCTCGAGATTGGCAGTGGTCGAGCCGCATTCGAGATCGGCCTCACCTGATGTCACGGCCTCGATACGCGTATCGGAGGTGACGAGCTTGTAGTCGATGCGCACCGGCTTGTCGTGCAGTTCGCGCGAGATCTCCTCCACCACGCCCTTGCACAACTCGATGGCGTAGCCCTCTGGTCCGGCCTGGTCCGGGCGCTTGAAGGAGAAGGGAAAGGAGGCGTCGCGATAGCCGATGGTGATGGCACCGGTGCTGTTCGCCTTCAAAAGGGTGCCGGACAGTTCGAGCGGAAAATATTGCTGCTTGGGCGCGGCCGACAGGTCCTCGCCGATCATGTCTTCGGCCCTGGCGATGCCGATTGCCGCCATCACGATAGCGAACGTGAGCGGAATGAGTTTGTTCAAGGATCTCTCCCGAAAATCCGGGCGGCCGCCGGTCGGCGCCGCCCTCATGCGGCGTGCCGCGACGCAAGAGGCGATTGGCGGCACAAACGATGCTCGATGAGGGCGGCGGCATCGCAGCCGATGCCGCCGCCAGGCGTTCAGGCGTGAGCGCCTGCGGGTGTGGCACCGGCCACGCCGATGTCGTCCTTCTCCGGGCCGAGATCGCCTTCGAACTTGGCGACTGCAGAGGCCGCCAGCGAGTTTCCGATCACATTGGTGGCACTGCGGCCCATGTCGAGGAATTGGTCGATCCCGATGATCAGGAACAGGCCGGCCTCCGGAATCTTGAACTGCTGCAGCGTGGCGAGGATCACCACCAGCGAGGCACGCGGTACACCGGCCACGCCCTTGGAGGTGAGCATCAGCACGGCAGCGATGGTCAACTGGGTACCAATCGAGAGTTCGATGCCATAGGCCTGCGCGATGAACAATGTCGCGAAGGTCGTGTAGGCCATGGTGCCGTCCAGATTGAACGAATAGCCCAAGGGCAGCACGAAACTGGCGATGCGCTTGGAGACACCGAAACGCTCGAGCTGGTCGAGGATCTTCGGATAGGAAGCCTCCGAACTCGCGGTGGAGAAGGCAAGGAGGAAGGGCTCGCGCATGCGGCTGACAAGGCTGGTCATACGTCCGCCGAGCACGAAATAGCCGACGCCGAGCAGGAGTGCCCACAAGATGGCCAGAGTCAGGTAGAAGCCCCCAAGGAACTTGGCGAAGTTGAGGAGAACGCCCGGCCCGGACTTGGTGATGACCGAAGCAACGGCCGCGCATACGGCGAAGGGGGCGACCTTCATCACATAGCCGGTGATGACGAGCATCATATGGGCGATATCGTCTGCCAGCTGGATCAGTGGCTTGCCGCGCTCGCCCAGGGCCATGATGGCGACGCCGGCAAACATCGAGAACACCACGATCTGCAGAATCTCGCCCTCGGCCAGCGATTTGAACAGCGAGGTCGGTACCAGGTGTTCGACGAAGTTCTTGAAACTGAAGGATTCGGAGGAGAGATTGGCTGTGTTCGCGGCCTGATCGGCGATGACGATGCCATGACCGGGCTGGAGGAGATTGGCCATCAGCAGGCCGAGCAGCAGCGACACGATCGAAGCCGATATGAACCAGGCCATGGTCTTGGCGCCGACGCGCCCAAGCGTCGCGGCATCGCCCATATGGCCGATCCCGACGATCAGGGTCGTGAGAACCAGGGGGCCGATAATCATCTTGATCAGGCGCAGGAAGACGGCGCTGACCAGGGACATGTAGTCGGCGACCGAGACAGCCGTTTTCTTGTCGGGGAAGGAATAGAAGCAGGCGATACCGATCGCGATGCCCAGTACAAGGCCGATCATCACGTAGATGAAATTCTTATTCAAGTTGACCCCCCTCATTTGACCTAACGGTTGCATCCGGCGGGATGCAGACAAGCGAGATTTCTCTGGGGCAAATTATCAGACAAACGGCGTTTGAAAGGGCCCTTGCCAAAAATTTGCAACGGATTTGTCATGTTATTGACATAGTTGCACTCCAGCCGGCCGCGTGAGTCAAGCCTTTTCAAAGCGCTTTTGCAGATGTCGACCGGCACATTTCCTGTCGAATATTGACGGGATGTTTTGCTCGAAAAACAGGAGCGTTCACTTTGGTCAACGCGAGGCAGGACCATACCGCCCGTGGTGCAGGCTTCGCGCAGGACAGTGCGGCGGAACGGCGGTGCTGACCGGTGAACTTGCGGTGGCGGCTCAGCCGATGCTTTCCCCACCGTCGACGACCAGGGCCTGCCCGGTCATGAAGGCGGAGCGATCCGAGACCAGGAAGAGGATGGCCTCGGCGATCTCCTCAGCCGTGGCCCAGCGGCCCATCGGGATCTTCTCGCGGACATAGGCTTCGATGGCGGCACGGCCGCCCATCTGGGCGATGAAGGGCTCGTTGAAGGGGGTGTCGACCCAGCCGGGGCAGAGGGCGTTCACGCGCACCTTGTGCCGGGCATAATCGAGGGCCATCTGGCGGGTCATCGCCACCACGGCGTGCTTGGAGGTGGCATAGGCGATCATCTCCCGGTCGTAGAACATGCCGGAATTGGAGGCGGTGTTGAGGATGACGCCACCGCCAGCCGCGATCATCGCCGGCATGGCGAGCCGGGCCGCAAGGAAATGGGCGCGGACATTGATGCGCCAGGAGGCGTCGAACCCATCGAGGCTGACATCGGTGAGCGGCCCGCCGATCTGGATGCCGGCATGATTGTGCAGGATGTCGATGCGGCCATGGCGATCGAGCGTGCTGCGAACGAGATGCTCGACGGCCGCATCGTCAGCCACATCGGTGGCTACAGCCTCGGCACGGCCTCCCTGCGTGCGGATCCTGTCGGCGGTCGCCTCGCCGGCGGCGGCGTCCCGGTCGGCGACGATCACGACGGCTCCTTCGCGCGCCATGGCAAGGGCACCGGCCTGGCCGATGCCCGAGCCCGAACCGGTGACGACGGCGATGCGGCTTTCCAGGATCATGGTCATTCACTCGATGATGGGGAGCAGGGGCGCTATTGGCGCTTGCGCAGCAGGAACTGGGCGAGCAGCACCATCAGCACCGAGGCGACCAGCACCAGCGTGGCGATGGCGTTGATCTCGGGCGTGACGCCGCGGCGGATCGAGGCGAACACATAAATGGGCAGGGTGGTCTGCGGGCCCGCGACGAAGAAGGCCACGATGAAATCGTCGAAAGAGAAGGTGAAGGACAGCAGGAATCCCGCCAGGATGGCCGGGAAGATCTGCGGCAGCACGATGGAGCGGAAGGTGGTGAAGGGCGTGGCGTAAAGATCGCTCGACGCCTCGACCAGGTCGCGGCTCAGGCTGCCGAGGCGCGCGCGTACGATCATGGTGACCAACGCCATCGAGAACAGGCCGTGCGCGGCGATGATCGAGCCATAGCCGAGGCCGAGTCTGGGCGGGGCATCGCCCGGCCAGATCGCCGCGAGCAGCGGATTGGCGAAGGCGAAAACCTGCACCAGCGCCACCAGCGTGGCGATGCCGATGACCACGCCGGGCACCACGATCGCGGCGCCGAAAAGAGCATCGAAGACGAGGCGGGTTCGCGTGCCGACGCGCGACAGGCCGAGGGCCGCCATCGTGCCGAACACCGCCGCCAGCAGTGCACTGCTGGAGGCGACGATCAGGCTGTTGCGCAGGGCTTCCATCAGGAAGGGATTGGCGAGGGCAGTGCCGTACCACTTCGTCGAAAAGCCGACGATCTCGCTGGCGTTGCGGCCGGCGTTGAAGGAGAACAGGACGAGGAGCCCGATCGGCAGATAGAGAAAGGCGAAGACGGCGGCGACGAAGGCTCTCATCAGATCAGGTCCACCTGCCGGGCGCCCGATACGCGTGCCGCGATGCGGTTGGCGATCATGAGCACCACGACCGAGGCGACCACCAGCGTTACGGCGATGGCGGAGCCGAACGGCCAGTTGCGCGATTGCAGGAAGAGGTCGACCAGGGCATTGCCGATGAAGAAGACCTTGCCGCCGCCGAGCAAGGTCGGGATCAGATATTCGCCGAGCAACAGGATCATCACCAGGCTGAAGCCGGTCATCACGCCGGGCAGGGACAACGGCAGCGTCACGCCGAGGAAGGTCGAGACGGGCCTGGCGCCGAGGTCGGCCGAGGCTTCGAGCAGGCGGCGGTCGAGCCGCTCGAGGCTGACGTAGATCGGCAGGATCATCAGCGGCAGGTAGCCATAGACGATGCCGACCAGCACCGAGCCCGGCGTGTTGAGGAGCCGGATATCGGCAATGCCGATGAGATCGAGCAAGGCCGGGATGCCGCGCGAGCCGAGGATGTACATCCAGGCATAGCTGCGCATCAGCAGGCTGGTCCAGAATGGGATGACCACCAGCGCCAGCAGGATCAGGCGCCAGCGTGGCGGCGCTTTGACGGCGAGGTAATAGGCGACGGGATAGGCCACCAGCAGGCAGGCGAAGGCACCGGCCGGCGCCAGGATCGCGGTGTTCCAGAAGGCAGTGGAGCGTGCGCCGAGATTGGCATATTGCGCAAAAGAGAACGCGGCCTGGTAGCCGCCCTCCGGCGCCCGCTCGCCGACGCTGAAGACGAGCACGGCGATGAAGGGCAGCACCAGGAAGACCACGAGCCAGGCGCTCGCCGGGGCGAGCAGCAGGGTCGTCACGAGTGTGCGGCGGGCGCGGGAGGAGGCCACGGATGAGGTTCCAGTGGAAGGGCGGGCTGCATTGTTGGCAAAATGCGCTCGGTGTGAGGATGCTGTCATTCCCGGCGCCGCCGCAGGTGGCGGGAAGGGAATCCAGGGCCAGGGGCGTCGTGCTGCCCCTGGATTCCCTTCCCCTCGCTGTGCTCGGCCGGGAATAACGGAGCGGCCTTGTCTCCAGCGATCACCAGGGGGCACTCAGGCCGATTTGAAACGGGCCATCAGCTCGGCCCGGTTCGGATCGGTCAGTGTCGCCGCCGCCCCGAATTCCAGAGGCTTCAACAGCTCGGCGGCCGGATAGAGGATGGGATTGGCAAGGAATTCCTTGGGCAGTAGGGCGTTGACACGCGAATCCGTGCAGGGCGCGCCATTGGCGATGTGCTCCTTCACCGCATTTTCCGGCGTCATCAGATAATTGAGCAGGGCGTAGCCGGCCGGCTTGTTGGGCGCGTCCTTGGGAATGGCGTAGAAGTCGGTCCAGATCTCGCCGCCTTCCTTGCCGAGGATATATTTGATGTGGGGCAAGTCGCGGTTGAGCTGGGCTCCGTCATTGGTCCAGCACATCGTCATCCAGGCATCGTTGGCGCGCATCGGCGGCTGATAGTCGGAGGACACGGCATAGAGATGGGGCTTGGCCTTGATCAGCAGTTCCTCGGCCTTGGCGAGCTCGTCCTGCTTCAGCGAATTGAAGGAATAGCCGAAATATTTCAAGGCGTTGCCGATGGTGGTGAGCTGGTAGTCATGCACCATGGTGCGATTGGAGCCCTCGGCCATGGCGGTGTCCCAGAAATCCTTCCAGCTTGCCAGCGGCTTGCTGAGCTTCTGGGTGTTCACCGCAAAGCCGGTGGTGCCCCAGTTCTTCGGCACGGCAAAGACCGTGCCGTCGATGGTGCCCTCCGCGGTGAAGCGGGCATCCTCGGTGGCGGCGCTATAGGCCGGCAGCTTGGCAAGGTCGATGGCGTCGATGAGGCCGAGCTTTTTGTAGGTCGAGATGGTGTAGTTGGTCGGCACGAACAGGCTCCAGCCGGTGGCGCCGGCCTGGAGCTTGGCCAGCATCTCCTCGTTGGAACCGAAGACGTTGACCTCGACGGCGACGCCCGTCGCCTTGGTGAAGTTCACGAAGGTCTGCGGGTCGTGATAATTGGGCCAGGTGGCGATCGACATCTTGTCGCCGAGTTCGCCGGCGGCATGGGCGGGAGCGGGCAAGATGCCGTTTTCCCGGCCGAGCACGGCCATCGCCATACCGAGGCCGGTGGCGCCGAGGAAATGGCGGCGGCTGATCGAGCCCTTCCGGTAGCGCAGGAGCTGATCGACAAAGTCTTGGGCGGAGACCGGCAGGCCGTCGCGATAGGATTTCGACATGGCTCATTTCCCTCTGGTAGTGCCGCTTTGCGCGGCTTTTAGATCGACTTCTCGATTAAGAAAATGCGTTAAAACAAAGAGTTAGAGCGAAAACGACAATTCGAAAATAAAGTCATTTTGCTCTATCGTCGTTCAGGCGGCGAAGGCCAACGGCGCTCCCGGTGCGAAGCCGATCGAGACGCTGTCGCCCGGCCCCTTGAGGCCGGGGCCATGGGCCAGATGGTCGGCGGCGACCAGCACCGTGCCGACATCCTTGACGTCGATGGCATATTCGGCGGTCGAACCGAGAAAGATGCGGTTGTGCACGGTGCCCCGCAGGCTCGGCCCCCCGCCGGCCTCCAGGCGCATGGCTTCGGGACGGATGCTGATGCGCGCGGCCTGGCCGGGCTGGAGCGGGGCATGGCTGCGCGCCTGGAGCATGGTGCCGTCGGCGAGCACGATCCTGGCCGCCTTGCCGTCGACCTCGGCGACCTTGCCGTCGAGGAAATTGGACTTTCCGACGAAATCGGCAACGAAGAGGTCGGCCGGATCGTCATAGATCTGGCTGGGTGCCCCGGTCTGGACGATGCGGCCCTTGTTCATCACGCAGACGAGATCGCTCATCGAGAGCGCCTCTTCCTGGTCATGAGTGACGAGCACGAAGGTGATGCCGAGGGACCTTTGCAGATTCTGCAGTTCGAGCTGCATCTCGGTGCGCAGCTTCTTGTCGAGGGCGGCGAGCGGTTCGTCGAGCAGCAGCACGGCGGGCTTGTTGACCAGGGCCCGGGCCAGGGCAACACGCTGCTGCTGGCCGCCGGAGAGCTCGTGGATGCGCCGGCGGCCATAGCCGGAGAGGCGCACCATGGCGAGGGCCTCGTCGACGCGCCGGGCGATCTCCGAACCAGCCAGGCGCGGACGCGCCTGGCGCAGGCCATAGGCGATGTTGTCGCCGACGGTCAGATGCGGAAACAGGGCATATTGCTGGAAGACCATGTTGACCGGGCGGCGATAGGGCGGCGTGCCGGCCATGTCCTGGCCGCGGATCATCACCTGGCCGCTGCTTGGCTGTTCGAAGCCACCGATCATGCGCAGGCAGGTGGTCTTGCCGCAGCCCGAGGGGCCGAGCAAAGCGACGAAGGCCCCGTTGGGGATGGCGAGATCGATGCCATGCACCGCGGTGACCTCACCATAGCGCTTGGCGACGGCGCGAAATTCGATATCGGGCGAGGTCCTGTCGTTCATCCGCGCTTGTCCCCTCGGTCGCTGCCAAGCCGTTTCGATCTGGCCGGTTCATTCTTGCTTTTCGGCTTTTGCGAAAGGAAAGCTAGCAGAGCCGATTTCATCTCGTATATACCTACCAGGGGGTATATGCTGCATGTTTGTTCAGCACAGGGGGTAGAAATCGGCGGCACCAGGCATAATCTGGCGGCATCCACGGCGCTGGCGGAGGCGATAGGAACCGCGGGTCGCACCGGCTCGGGTGACTTCGCGCGCGCCCTGCTGGCCTGGCTCGGCCTGCATGCGCGTTTCGACCACAGCGTGGTGTTCGCCTATCGCGGCTCGGCTCGGCCGCCGATGCTGTACGAGACCTTTTCGCCGGCCGAGAGCCATATCTTCGTCGCCCTCTATCAGGATGGCGCCTATCTGCTCGATCCCTTTCATCGGGCTGCGATCGGGGGCTGCGAAGGCTTCCGGCGCATGCGCGAGCTGGCGCCCGACCGCTTCTATACGAGCGAATATTTCCGCTCCTATTACAGCCAGACGGGCCTTGCCGAGGAGGTGGGCTTTTTCGTGCAGCTCCCCGAGCAGACTTCGGTGGTGCTGTCGCTGATGCGCCTGGCGGGGTCGGGGCCGTTCGGCACCGCCGAGGTGCGCGGCCTGCGCGACCTGGCGCCGATCGTCCTCGCGCTGTGCGCCCAGCATTGGCGCGACCTGCCGGAGTTCGGCGAGACCGGCAGCCGGATGGCGACATTGCCGCTGCCGGGCAGCGATTTCGATCGCGCCCGCCTATGGGCCAGCCAGTCGCTGACGGCGCGGGAGGGCGAAATCGTCAATCTGGTGCTGCAGGGGCATTCGTCGGATTCGATCAGCCGCCTTCTGCATATCTCAGTGGGCACAGTGAAGGTGCATCGCCGCAACATTCACCACAAGCTCGGCATCCATTCCCAGGCCGGCCTGTTCGCCCGTTTCCTCTCGCTTTTGAACGAGACTGGCTAGCCTCCAGGCTAGGCCTGCCAGTCGATCAAGGCTTCACCGCGATGCAGGGCCTCCGCCTCTGCGGTGAAGCCGCCGTTCTCGTCATGCAGGATCAGCGGCGGCAGCAGGAGGAAGGGCGCGCGCGAACCCTTGACGGCGCGGATGAGCAGGCGGACGGCCGGCGCGCCGGCGTTCGGCTGCACGGGCTTGACCCGGATGTCGCCGAAGCGCCGGTCGAGGCTGGCCAGCAGCCGGGGCAGGGCATCCGCGCGGTGGATGAGGGCGAGGCTGCCTTTGGCTCGCAGGAGGGCGAGGGCGCAGAGGATCCAGGCTTCCTCATCGGCCTCGCCATGCACATGCGCACCGGCGCGATAGGCATCGGGTGCCGGGCGAATCGTGCCGGGAAGATGGAAGGGCGGATTCATGATGACATGGTCGGCCGTGCCGGGCTGCAAGGCCTGGCCCTTTGCCGGCCTTTGCGTGACGTCGGCCTCGATCGTGGCCACCCGTTCGGCAAGGCCATTGCGCGCAGCATTCCCGGCTGCCAATGCCGCGATGACCGGATCGATCTCGACCAAAGTGACGCGACATTGCAGGCAGCGGACGGCAAGGCCGAGGCCGGCGGCGCCGATCCCCGCACCGAGGTCGTAGACCATCTCTCCCGCAGCCGGCAAAAGACAGGCCGAAAGCAAGGCGGCGTCGGTTCCGACCCGATGGCCCCGGGCCGGCTGTGAGAGCTGCAGCCGACCGCCGAGAAAAGCCGAGAGTGTGGTCTCGGTTGCGGTCACGGCGTGCGCAGCTCCTTGCCGAGGCCGGCCTCGGTCAGCCGCTGGCGCGCCAGCACGCTCTGATCCGTGTCGACCAGTATGCGGCGCGGGATCATGCCGAGCGAGCCTTCAAGCACGCTCATATGGGTGTCCAGCACGAGATGGACCACGCCTGCCTCTGTGAGCAAGGCCTCGATATAGGAGATCAGCACGGGATCATTGGTACGAACGATTTCTTCCATGCGGCAATGGTTGCGATTATCGCAACAATTGCAATGTGCTTGTTGGCGCGACAACTGCGAGCTTGTATGGGGAGCCACGCATTTCTATGGTGCCGGCAAAACGGAGTGCATGTATTGGGCGTCGTTGTCGCATTCGAGGACAAATCCGGGTCGCAAGGATCGATCCAGCCGATCGTCGACCTGACCAAGGCGGATATGGCGCGGGTCAATGCCACCATCCTGTCGCGGACGGGGTCGGAGGTGACGATGATTCCTGAAGTCGCCAACCATCTGATCTCTTCCGGGGGCAAGCGACTGCGCCCGATCCTGACGTTGGCGACTGCCCAGCTTGCCCGCTACCAGGGCGAGGGGCATGTGAAGCTGGCCGCCTCCGTGGAGTTCATGCATACGGCCACGCTTTTGCACGACGATGTCGTCGACGAGAGCGATATGCGGCGCGGCAAGCCGGCCGCGCGCATGCTGTGGGGCAATGAGGCGAGCGTGCTGGTCGGCGATTTCCTGCTCGGCCAGGCTTTCAAGATGATGGTGGAAGTCGGCTCGCTCAAGGCACTCGACATCCTCTCGACCGCTGCGACGGTGATCGCCGAGGGTGAAGTGGCCCAGCTTGCCGCCGCCAAGAATACGGCGACCACCGAGGACGAATATCTGGCGGTGATTCGCGGCAAGACGGCGGAGCTCTTCGCGGCCGCCTGCGAAGTCGGCCCGGTCCTGGCCGAGCGCCCCAAGGATGAGCAGGCCGCCTGCCGTTCCTTCGGCATGAATCTCGGCATTGCCTTCCAGCTCGTCGACGATGCGCTCGACTATGGCGGCTCGGACACCAAGCTCGGCAAGAATGTCGGCGACGATTTCCGCGAGGGCAAGATCACCCTGCCGGTGGTGCTGGCCTTCCGGCGCGGCAATGAGGGCGAGCGCGATTTCTGGCGCCGCACGCTGGAACGCGGCGAGATCACGGAAGCCGATCTCGAGCACGCCATCGGCCTGATGCGCCGCCACAAGACGCTGGAAGATACCATCGAGCGCGCCCGTCATTATGGGGCCATGGCCAAGGATGCCCTGGCGCTGTTCGCCGACAGTCCGATGAAATCGGCCCTGGCGGATGTGGTGGAGTTCTGTATCGGCCGCGCTCACTGAGCGCCGGCCGGCCCCTTTTGGCCGGATGCGGAACTCGACAAGCGTATTTATGCGGGCGGTCCGAGGCCGTCCAGGGAAGCAAGCCCATGGCTGATCTTTTCGACGTTTCCGTTCCGGTTTTCCTGCGCTATCTCACCAATCTCGACGCGATCCTCGACAAGACGGCCGAGCATCTGCAGCTCCGGGGCACTGAGCAGGCGGAGGTCCTCAACCTGGCCCTGCAGCCGAACATGTTCCCTTTGAAGTGGCAGGTTCGCATCGCGCTGGGCTTCTCCATCCGGGCCATCAACCCGGTGCTGCAGCAACCGATCATGCTCGATGACGGCCCGATCGAATCGATCGAGGACATCCGCCTCTTGCTGGGAAACACCATCGCGCGGCTCAAAAACGTCTCGCGGCGTGATTTTGCCGGCGGGGAAGCCAGGCTCGTACGGGAGAAGGCCGGCCAGGCGGTGTTCGAGGCCAAGGCCGTCGAATTCGTCACTCAATATGCCTTGCCGAACTTCTTCTTTCATCTCGGCATGGCCTATTCACTCTTGCGCCTTGCCGGTTGCCCGATCGGCAAGGGTGATTTCGACGGCTTCCACCAGTATGAAGCCGGCCTCAACCTGGTGCCGGAGATGCCGGCGCAGCCGCAGCCGCTGATGCAGCGGCTACCCGGTTGAAGCATGCGCGCCTGGCTGCGGAGTAGCTGGAGCCTCTCGTCAAAGGGCGGTGATCAGCTTTCGGAGCAAGCCATCGAGGGTTTCCTGCTCGGCCCGCGTCAGCACCGACAGCAGCCGCTCCTCATTGGCAACATGGCGCGCGATAGTCTCGTCGATCACGGCCTTGCCGGCCTCGGTGAGGGCGATTAGCTTGCCGCGGCGGTCATTGGGATCGGGGCGCCTCTCGACCAGGCCGGCGTGTTCCAGCCTGTCGAGGCGATTGGTCATGCCGCCCGAGGAGATCATCGCCGCTTCGTAGAGCCGGGTCGGCGAAAGCATATGGGGCTCGCCCGAACGCCTCAGCGTAGCCAGCACGTCGAACTCGCCGGGCTGCAGGCCCGCGGCGGCGAAGAGCGGGTTCATATGGTCGCGCAGCACCCGTTCTGACGCATCGGACAAGCGGCCGAACACCGCCATCGGCAAGGAGGGGAGGTCGGGGCGCTCGCGAGCCCATTGTTCGACGGCAATATCGGCGCGGTCCATCGGCAGGTTCTCTTGACGAAAAGTATCTTGACATTAAGATACTTTTCGTCTACTAACATCATAGCGAGATAATAAGTCAACTCGCCCATTCGGTGAAGGAGGAAGTGATGGCCAAGATGATTTTCTTGAATCTGCCGGTGCGCGATCTTGCCGCCGCAACTGCATTCTATGTCGCCCTGGGCGGCGAGGTGAACCCGCAATTTTCCGATGAGCAGACCAAATCGGTGGTGCTTTCGGATGCGATCGTCGTGATGCTGCTCACCCATGAGCGCTATGGTCAGTTCACCAAGCGCCCGATCGGTGATGCGCGCCAGTGGAGCCAGGCCCTGATCGCCCTCAATGTCGACACCCGCGATGGGGTGGATGCGACGCTGGCCCGCGCCACGGCGGCGGGCGGGCGCGCCGATCCCAACCCGGCGCAGGACCATGGCTTCATGATCAGCCGCAGCGTCGAGGATCCCGACGGCAATGTCTGGGAAATCGTGTGGATGGATCCCGCCGCGATGGCGCCGCAGGGCTGAGGCGCGAATTCATCACCCTCCCCTGGAGGTATCGGCACTTCCTCTTGGAAGTGCCGATACCTCCAGGGGAGGGTGAAACTTGCGCTTGGGCTTCACCTGCACCCCGCAATTCAGGGGACATCCTGTGGCTGCGCGGCGCGTCCCGCCAGAATGCGCGTTCCCGCAGCCAGGAAGATCGCAACCACGATCAGGAAGGCGGCGGTGCCGAATGTCGCCTGCATGCCGAAGGCGACGGCCTCCGAAGGGGCTTTGGCGATGTCGCCCGTTCCGGCGGCAAAACGGAAGATGGCTCCCATGGCCGAAGCCCCGGTTATCAGGCCCAGATTGCGCGACAAATTGACGAGGCCCGATGTCACGCCTCGCCGGTCCGCTGGGATACCGGCCATGACGACGGTGTTGTTCGCGGCCTGGAAAAGCTGGTAGCCCGGCGTCAGGATGACGATGCCGGCAATATAGCCGGCGACGCCGAACGTCGGGCCCATCATGGACAGGGCGATGGCTCCGACGGCCATCTCGGTGAGGCCGATAAGGATCAGGCGAGGCGCACCCAGGCGATCGACGATGCGTCCGGCAAACACGCCGCTCAGGATGGAAAGGACCGGGCCGACCGCCATCACCGCTCCGATTTCAGCCTCGTCGAGAGCGAAGACGCTGGACAGATAGAATGGCCCGACCACGAAGGTCGTCATCATCACCGTCGCGACCAGGGCGCTCGTTGCCAAATTGACGCTCAGCTCCTCGCTACGGAAGGCCGCCACTTGGATCAGGGGTGAGCTGACACGTGCCTCCGCCAGCAGGAAGAGGCCGCCGCCGATGACGGTTGCCAGCAGCAGACTCGTGCCGATCCAGCCGGGAGTGCCGCGTCCCGTGGTCATGGCCAGGGCATAGGCGGCGAGCGTTGCGGCCAGCAGCAGCGTGCCGAGGCTGTCGAAGCTGTTGCGGACATCCCGGGATTTGCCGCCGTCCTCGCGCAGGAATCGATGGGCAAGATAGAAGGCCAGGAGGCCCAAAGGAATATTGAGGAGGAAGATGCTCCGCCAGCCGAAGGCGGAAATCATGAGGCCTCCGAGCGATGGCCCCAGAGCGGTGCCGACGGCCGACATCGTACCGAGCAGCCCCATGGCACTGCCGGTCCTTTCCCTGGGAACGGCTTCGCCGATAACAGCCATGCCGAGAGCCGCCATGATGGCTGCGCCGAGGCCCTGGGCGGCGCGAGCCGCGACCAGCAGCCCGAATGTGGGCGCCACTGCGCAGGAAGCGGAAGCCAGCGTAAACAGGGCGAGCCCGGCCAACAGCAGCCTGCGCCGCCCGACGATGTCCCCCAATCGGCCGACACTGACGACCAAAGTGGTCATCGCCAGCAGATAGGCCAGCACGATCCACTGCACCTGCTCGAATGAGGCCGAGAAGGCCGTGGCCAAGGTCGGCAGGGCGACATTGGCGATGCTGGTGCCCAGGGACGACAGCAGGATGCAGAGGGAAAGGCAGGCAAGCGCTCCGTGGAACTTGGGCGTGGCCTTTTCATGCATTCGTCCATCGTCTCTGGTGGCTGATTTCGGCATGGATCGCGTCTTCCGTCGGTTCGAAGGTGGAACCACCGAAAGATAGGCCTGTGCCTGACATGGCGGAATGCGCATCATTTGCACTTCATTCATGCATCAAACGCCATGCCATAATTGACTTTGGATGCTATGGTCGACCCATGTCGCTTCCCGATTTCAATCTTCTCATCACGCTCGACGTTCTGCTGACGGAAGGCAGTGTCGCCCGAGCGGCCCGCCGCCTCAGGCTCAGCCCCTCGGCGATGAGCCGGGCCCTGGCCCGCTTGCGCGAGACGACCGGTGATCCCCTGTTGGTTCGGGCCGGCCGCGGGCTCGTGCCGACGCCGCGGGCTCTGGAACTGCGCGAACGCGTCGGCCAACTCGTCCAGAGTGTCGAAAGCGTTCTTCGTCCGGTAGAAGCGCTCAACCTGAAAAAGCTCACGAGAACCTTCACCCTTCGCAACCGGGAGGGCTTCGTCGAGAATTTCGGACCCGATCTCATTGCTCATGTCCGCGAACAGGCGCCGGGGGTCACGCTCCGGTTCGTGCCGAAAGTCGACAAGGACAGCACGCCTCTGCGGGACGGCAGCGTGGATCTGGAGACGGGCGTGATCGGCGATTCGATGGGACCGGAAGTGCGGGCGCAGGCCCTGTTCCGCGATCGTTTCGTCGGTGTCGTCAGGATGGGGCATCCTCTGAGCGAGGCTCCGGTCACGCCTGAGCGCTATGCCGGCGGAAGCCATGTTCTGATTTCTCGCCGAGCCCTCTATCGGGGGCCTGTCGACGGCAGGTTCGAAGCGCTTGGCCTCAAGCCGAACATTGCCACTATCGTCAGCGGTTTTGCGGAAGCCCTGGCCCTGGCCCGCTCGACTGACCTGATCGCCACCGTGCCCGAGCGTTCCACCGGCCGGCTGCGCGCGGGGCTGTTCTGCTTCCCGCTGCCGTTTGCCTTGCCGGAGATCACGATTTCTCTGCTCTGGCACCCGCGGCTCGATGCCGACCCAGCGCATCGCTGGCTGAGGGAGTGCGTCCGAAAGGTCTGCATGGAGCAGCTTGCCGGTTAGGCCGGCTCATCATTTCATGGGATGCCTGCGATCCAAAAAGAGGGACATCCTACGGTGCCATGGCCGGCCTCAGCCCGGACAGCAGCCTGGCGAGACCGGGATCGTCCACGATGATGGAGGCGTCGCCGAGGCCCATCCATTGCACGCGGCGCTCGGCCTGTTCCTTCCACGCCGGCAGCATGCCGGTGACGCGCAGGGGATAGACGTTCACCTTGATCAGTTCGAAGCGGTCGGCGAGACGTTTCCAATAGATAAAGGAGCCGAGCGCCTTCTTGCGCGGCTTGCCGGTCAGCCCCGCTTCCTGCTCGGCCTCGATGCGCGCGGCGACATGATCCTTGCGGCCCTTGATGGGCCAGCCCTTCGGCACCGTCCAGCGATGGGTAGTGCGGGTGGTCACCAGGCAGACCTCGATGCGACCGTCCTTTTCGCGAAGCGGCAAGGCCGCGACCTGGCGGCGCGTCGGATTGGGCAGGATGTCGGTGGCGGTACTCGGCATGGTACTCTCACGCTTCCAGGGCAAAGCGCGTTGGGACGGAAACGTGCTGTGCTCTAACTCTTTGTTTCCTCGCGTCTTTGCGATTCTTGGCGATGCCGCCAGGAATCACAAAACGCTATGGTGGAGCAAAGGCTCCTACGCGACTGACTTGCCGATATCTTTGCTCAAGCACCGCTATGCCGGCGTGACACGGCGCACGCGCCGGGCAGGGGGTGCCTCATGGCGTGCCGAATATGTCGAGCGATGGTCCTTCCGGGAGCGCGGACGTCACAGCGACATGCCTGCATGTCGCGGCGTCCGCGCTCCCGGAAGGAGCCTATCTCCTCGAACTTGGTATCATTCCTCAGCCGGCAGGACCTGCTTGCGCTTGCCGAGCAAAGCCAGGATCGCGGCTCCCTTCACGGCGACGGCCAGGATCAGCGTGATCACGATGATCAGGAAGGCAGCCGCGGCGATGGCCGGGCTGATGTTCTCCCTGAGCGACGAGAACATCTGCCGTGCCAGCGTGGTCTGGTTGGGGCCGGCGACGAACAGGGTGATCACCACCTCGTCGAGCGAGGTGGCGAAGGCGAAGGCAGCGCCGGTGAGGATGCCGGGCAGAGCGAGCGGGAAGGTCACGGCTCGGAAGACGGTGCCGGGCGAAGCGCCGAGGCTGGCCGCCGCCTTTTCCAGTGCCGGATCGATACTGGCAAGCGAACCGGAGACGTTGACCAGCACGAAGGGTACGCACAAAACGGCATGGGCGATGATCACGCCCGCATAGGAGGAAGCGAGGCCGAGCCGGGCATAGAGGATCTGCATGCCGACGCCGAGCACCACCGCCGGCACCACCATGGGCAGCAGGAAGATCGAGCGCAGCACGCCCGAGAACGGCACCAGATTGCGCCTGAGGCCGAGGGCGGCAAGCGTGCCGACCACGGTGGACAGCACCGTCGCGCCCGAGCCCACGATCATGGAGTTGACGATCGAGCGCTGCCAGGCGTCGCTGGTGGCGAGCGTATCGAACCAGCGTGTCGAGGGGCCCGTCATCGGGTAGGTCAGGAACACGCTGTCGGTGAAGGCCAGCGGCAGGATCGCCGCCAGCGGGACGACCAGGAACGCCACGATCAGCGCGCCGAAGGCAAGGCGCAGGGCGTTGAAGGAATTCTTGCCCAATCCCATCATGGCTGCACCATTGGCGTGCGCGAGAGCCGTCCATAGACGAGATAGAGCACCGTGGTCGGCACCAGCAGGAAGATGCCGAGCGCGCCGGCCATGCCCCAATTGGCGGTGCCGGTGGCATAGAAGGCGATTACCGAGGAGATCATCTGCTCGTTCGGGCCGCCGACCAAAGCGGGGGTGATATAGTAGCCGAGCGCCACCATGAAGACGAGGAGCGAGCCGGAGAGCACGCCCGGCATGGCCAGCGGCAGGAGAACGTGGCTGAAGGCCCGCAGCGGGGGGGCGCCGAGCGAAGCGGCGGCCGGCATCAGATTGCGCGGAATGGCGACGAGGCTGGCATAAACAGGTAGCACCATGAAGGGCAGCAGCACATGCGTCATGGCGATGAGGATGCCGGTGCGGTTGTAGATCAGCGGCAGCGAGGCATCGATCAGGCCGAGGGCCTTCAGCGTCTGGTTGATCAGCCCGTTCTCCTGCAGCAGGATCATCCAGGCGGCGGTTCGCACCAGGAGCGAGGTCCAGAGCGGCAGCAGCACGGAGAGCAGCAGGAGATTGCGCTTCCAGCCCGAGAGGCTTGCGGCCAGCATGGCGAAGGGCAGGCCGATGGCGACGCAGAGCAGCGTCACCTGCAGGGCGATCATGAAGGTGCGCAGCATGATCATGCGGTTTACGGCCATATCCGCAGGCACATTGGCGATGCTGCCGTCATCGGCGCGCTTGAGATCGACCGCAGCCAGGAGGTTCGCATCCGTGTAGGACGGCATCGAGCGCTTCAGCGCCAGCCAGAAGGCAGGCTGCCCCCAGCGCGGATCGATGCCGGCGAGGGGAGGCGGGCTGTTTTCGGGGGCGTTGCGCACGGCAGTGGCGGTCTTCGGCAAGAGGGTGCGGAAGCCCGCCTGCTGGCTGTTGAGCGCGCGCACGGCATCGCCGAATTGCTCCTGGGGGATCGTCGTACGCAGATCCTTGGCGAGCGCGGCCTGGACCTCGGCCGGCGGCAGGCCGTCGCCCTTCCAGCCGGCGATCGCCTCCGCCGTCAGCGGGAAGGCATGACGCACGGTGCCGCCCTGCACGGAGGTGACGATCATCATGCCGAGCGGCCACAGGAAGAAGATGCCGAGAAATGCGATGAGGGGAAGCACCAGGAGAGCGGCCTTGAGCCGCGCCGCCGCCGTCATGGCAGGACCAGCGTGCAGTCGTCGGGCGCGAAGCCGACATGGACCTCGGAACCGATGGCCCGGCTCGCCTCGCGCCTATCGGCCTTGGCCACGAGGCGGCGTTCGCCGCTCGACAGATGCAGCCGGACATGGTCGCCGTGATAGACGTCATCCTCGACGCGCACGGGCAGGCTGTTGGCCAGGGTCGGCGCATCGCTCAGATGCAGCCTTTCGGGCCGCACGGAGACCAGCACCTGCGCACTCGGCTTCGGCGAAAGCTCGGTGCGACAGGAGACTGTCGGTCCCAAAGCGAGCTCGACGGTGGCCAGGCCGTCCGAGCAGGATTTCAGGGTACCGTCGAGCAAATTGGTCTCGCCGATGAATTCGGCGACGAAGCGCGTGCGCGGACGGTCGTAGAGGCCCGATGGCGTGTCGAGCTGCTCGATCTTGCCGAGATTGAGCACGGCGACCCGGTCCGACATGGTCAGGGCCTCGCCCTGGTCATGCGTGACGAAGATCACGGTGAGGCCGAGCTTGCGATGCAGCTCGCGGATCTCGAGCTGCATGTGCTCGCGCAACTGCTTGTCGAGTGCGCTGAGCGGCTCGTCCATCAGCACCACCTTGGGTTCGTAGACGAGGGCGCGCGAGAGAGCGATGCGCTGCTGCTGGCCGCCCGAGAGTTGGGAGGGCTTGCGGTCCTTGAGATGGCCGAGGCGAACCAGGTCGAGCGCCTTGGTCACCCGGGCGTCACGCTCCGCCCGGCCGATCCCGCGCATCTTGAGCGGAAAGGCGACGTTCTCGGCGATGCTCATATGCGGAAACAGGGCGTAGTTCTGGAAGACCACGCCCATGTTGCGCTTGTAGGAGGGCAGGTTCTCCACGCGGGTGCCGTCGACGAGCAAGGCGCCGCTGCTGGGTGCCTCGAAGCCGGCCAGCATCATCAGGAGGGTTGTCTTGCCCGACCCGGAGGGGCCGAGCAGGCTGACGAATTCGCCCTGGCCGACATGGAAGTCGAGATTGTCGACGACCTTCATCGTGCCGAAGGATTTGCTGACACCGTCGAAGTGAATGAACGAGTCCATCGGATCCGAAAAGCTCCTTCCAGGCGCGGGCCTTGGGAAGTTGGAATGAGCGATGTCCACACGGACATCGAGACGCAACCCAGCCGGCATTAACGCAGCCTTGTCATGCCCGGGCTCGACCCGGGCATCCAGTGCCTCGCCTCAACCTTGAAAGCGGTCCTGGATTGCCGGGTCAAGCCCGGCAACGACAAAGGCTGGTGCCCGAGAGCAGGCGCATGCTGGAGAAAGGACGGGCCTACTGCCCGAGCCAGGCGTTGAAGCGCTTGGTCAGATCCTCGATGTTGTCATTCCAGAATTCGGTGTCGATGGAGACCGAATCCGTCATGTTGGCCGGCGAGGTCGGCAGATCGACGGCAAGATCGGCGGGCACCTGGGCGGCCGCGGCCTTGCTCGGCAGGCCGTAGGCGATGTCCTGCGGCAACTTGGACTGGTTCTCCGGCAGGCTGGCGAAGGCGATGAAGTCCATCGCCGCATCCTTGTTCGGGCTGCCCTTGAGGATGACCCAGCTGTCGACGGCGTAGATCGAGCCCGGCCACACGCCCTTGAAATGGGTGCCCTCGGTCTTGTTGATGCCGGTGATGCGGCCATTATAGGCCGAGGTCATCACCACCTGGCCCGACTTCAGGAGCTGAAGCGGCTGGGCGCCCGATTCCCACCAGACCATGTCGCCCTTGATCTCGCCGAGCTTCTTGAAGGCACGATCGACGCCCTCGGGCGTGCGCAGCACCGTGTAGACGTCCTTGGGGGCGACGCCATCGGCCATCAGCGCGAATTCGAGGGCGTATTTGGGGCCGCGTCGCAAGGCGCGCTTGCCCGGAAACTTCTTGGTGTCCCAGAAATCGGCCCAGGATTTCGGGGCTTCCTTCAGCTTGTCGCTGTCATAGGCGAGCTGGGTTGACCAGACGATGGCGCCCACGCCGCAATCGCTGACGGCACTGTCGATGAACTTGTCCTTGCCGCCGAGCTTGTTCCAGTCGAGCGGCTCGTAGATGCCGTCAGCACAGCCGATCGCCAATTCCTCGGCCTCGACCTGCACGGCATCCCAATTGGGCGTGCCTGCCTTGACCTTGGCCTGCAGTACGCCGATGCCGCCGTCCCAGGCCTCGTCGAGCACCGGCTTGCCGGTCTTTTCGGAGAAGGGCTTGAAATAGATCTTGCGCTGGGCGTCCTGGTAGTTCCCGCCCCAGGATACGACGGTGAGGTCGCGCGCCGAAGCGCTGGCGACGCCGGCGAGGACGGTGCCCAAGGCGATGCCGGAGGCAAGAAGGAGGTGTTTGAAGCGCATTGCGGTCTTCCCCACTGGTTCGGTCTCTGGTTTGCGTCGCAGTGTCTTTCCCGGAGGAAGGACCCGCTTCGTCTGTTGCACGCGGCTCACCGCCGCATGGAATTGTCGCATCGGAACCCGCGAGCCCGCCAATGGCAATGGCAGCGCCCGCTTCCGGTGAAAAAATTAGACGCCGATCTCCGCAAGCAGCTGCTTGGGAGCGAGGCGCAGGGCTGCCGCCCGGCGATGGCCTTCCAGCCCCTCGCTGGCGCTCTGCCGAATGGCCGGCGGGGCGACTGCGGCGACGCCGCGATCGTCCAGCCACTGATGGGTGCAGGTCTTGAGGTAGGATCCGACCCACAGGCCTCCTGTGTAGCGCCCCGCGCCCATGGTGGGCAAGGTGTGGTTGGTGCCGCAGCACTTGTCCGAATAGACCACGCTGGCCGAGACGCCGATGAACAGCGAGCCGTAATTGCGCAGCCTGGCTGCGGTGGCGTGGGCATCGCGCGTGTGCACCTCAAGATGTTCTGCAGCGATAAAGTCCGAATAGGCCAGCATGGCCCCTTCGTCTTCGCACAGCACGATCTCGCCATAGTCGCGCCACGCCGGACCGGCGACATTGGCGGTGGGCAGGTTGGCGAGCTGGCGCTCGACCTCGGCCAGGGTCGCTTCGGCCAGGGCCCTGTCCGTGGTGATCAGGCCGACGCGCGTGCGTACGTCGTGCTCGGCCTGCGCCAGGAGATCGACGGCGATGGTGACCGCGTCTCCCGTCTCGTCGGCTATCACGAAAATCTCGCTGGGGCCGGCGAGCTGGTCGATGCCGACAAGGCCGAAGACCTGGCGCTTGGCCTCGTTGACGAAGGCATTGCCGGGGCCGAAGATCTTGTCGACGGCCGGGATGCTCTCGGTACCATAGGCCATGGCGGCAATGGCCTGGGCGCCGCCGACCCGGAAGATGCGGTCGGCGCCGGAGAGGTGGCAGCCGGCGATCATGGCCTGGTGAGCGCCCGGCGGCAGGCAGGCGATCACCTCGTCGCAGCCGGCGACCTTGGCGGGCACGATGGTCATCACCGGCGCCGACAGCAGCGGATAGCGCCCGCCGGGCACATAGGCGCCGACACGGGCGATCGGGATGATGCGATGGCCGAGATGCAGGCCCGGCAGGGCCTCGATCTCCAAGGGCAGCAGCGTGGCGCGCTGGGCCTCGGCAAAAGCGCGCACCCGCTCGATGGCGAATTCGGTATCGGCCCGGGTCTGCGGGTCGAGGGCATCCACGGCCGCCTGGCGCTCGGCGGCGGTCACCTCGAAGCGCTCCACATCGACCTTGTCGAACTCGCGCGAATAGTCGCGCAGCGCCGCATCGCCGCGTTTGCGCACCTCGTCGACGACCTGCTTCACGGTGGCTTCCACGGGCGCATTGTCGGTGAGGGCGCTGCGTCCCGGTGCCTTGATGCGTGTGATGCGAGCTTGGATGGTGGCGTCGAGCATTGGTGGCCTTTTTCTCTAATTCTTTGTTTTGGCGCATTTTCTGAATCAGGAAGTCGATCAACTTCTTGGAAAATGCCTTGGGAAGCGAGATGCCCAAAGACTTGCCGCCGCAAGCGCCCGGCGCAATTGCCCCAGACAGGCTCGTTCAATATATTCACCACTTGCGTGATGCCATGCCCAAGGAGGGACGATGAAGATCGGAGACAAGCTGCGCGAATTGCGCCACCGGCGCAAGCTCAGCGTCAGGGAGGTCGCCCTGCGCTCGGGTGTCTCGCACTCCTCGGTCTCGCTGATCGAACGGGACCTGATCAGCCCCTCGCTCGACACGCTGAGAGCGGTTCTCGACGCGCTCGGCACCACGCTGCCGGGCTTCTTCATCGATCTCAAATCCGCGCTGCCGCAGAGCCCCTTCTACCGGGCCGCCGACCTGACCGAGATCGGGCAGCCAGAGGCGATCTCCCATCGCGTCATCGGCCTCGATTATCCCAACAAGTCCATGCTGCTGCTGCACGAGACCTACGCGCCCGGCGCCGATTCAGGCGAGGCCTATGCCCATTCGGCGCAGGAAGGCGGCATGGTGCTGAGCGGCGCCATCGAGATTACCGTCGACGGCAAGGTCGAGGTGCTCCGTGCCGGCGATGGCTATTATTTCGACAGCCGGCTGCCGCACCGTTTTCGCAACATCTCGGACGGGCGCAGCGAGATCGTCAGCGCGATCACGCCGCCGACCTATTAGGCTATCAAGGACGCAATCTAACGAGGCCGAGTAGAGCGCGACAATCCCTCCCCGACTTCGGGGAGGGTGGCCCGGCAAAGCCGGGTCGGGTGGGGGAGAGTGGCGCAGTCGATCATATTTGACAGATGGGCGCCACTCTCCCCCTTCCGCCGCTGCTTCGCATCGGCACCTTCCCCGAAGTCGGGGAAGGATGATCGCGCGCCATTCTGAGAACCGAGGCCTGATGGCCGAAACATCCATACAGGCAGGCACCCTGGTCGATTTACCGACCATTGCGCGGCCTCTCCCGCCATGCGGGGGTTGCGTCGAGGCCTGAGGGATGGGAGAGGGGGATGCCATGGCGCCTCCACAGACATCGACCGTTCTTTCAACGCTGGCCCCGCCTGTTTCCAAGGCACGTGCCGAGGCCATCATCCGTGATCATTACGGCCTCGACGTCGAAGCCTTCCCGCTGATCGGCGAGCGCGACAACAATTTCCAGCTCCTGGCGGGCGACGGACGCGAGTTTCTCCTGAAGATCGTCAACCCGGCCGAAGATGTGGCGGTGACCGATTTCCAGACGGAGGCCCTGCTGCATATCGCCCGAAGGGATGCCGACCTGCCGGTACCTCGGGTCGTGCGCACGCAGGCCGGCGAAGCCTATTTCTGGCTTGAGGAGCCTGGGCAGCCGCCGCGCCTGGTGCGCGTGCTGACCTATCTGCCCGGCACGCCTCTGGCCAAGCTCGAACGGGGCCCCGCGCTTCGCCGCAATCTCGGCGCCGGCCTTGCCCGGCTCGACCGCGCCCTGGACGGTTTCGAGCATGCCGGCAGCCCGGCCGACCTGTTGTGGGATCTCACCCACGCCCCCAGCCTGCGGCCGCTGGTCGTGCATGTCGAGGACGAGGAGGCTCGCGCCCTCGTCACCGCCGTGCTGGACCGGCTCGAGGCCCACACATTGCCCCTGACGGCCGGGCTTCGAACCCAGGTGATTCATAACGACTTCAACCCCTCCAACATCCTGGTCGGGCAGGGGCGCGACGGTGAGTTGGACCAGCTCGCCGGCATCATCGATTTCGGCGACATGGTGCGAGCCCCGCTGGTCAACGAGGTGGGCGTATCGGCCTCCTATCATGTCGGGGAAGGGGTGGACTTCCTGGAGCCGGTCAAGCAGTTCGTCGCCGGTTACAACCGCATCCAGCCCCTACAGGACGATGAGATCGGCTGCCTGTTCGATCTCATCTGCGGCCGCATGACGCTGACGGCCATTATCACGGCCTGGCGCTGCACGCTGGAGCCCGGCAATCGCGACTACATCCTGCGCAATGCCGGCCGGGCCTGGGCGGGATTGGCTGCCGCGCGCTCGCTCTCGTCAAACCAGGCGGCGGACGAATTCCACCTTTACCTGAGCAAGGATCGCCTCTCATGACCATGGTCAATGCCTTCGATCCCAGCAACACGGCCGGCTTTGCCGCCGATGAGGCAGCCCTGATCGAGCGCCGCCGGCGCGTGCTCGGCCCTGCCTATCGTCTGTTCTATGCCCATCCGGTGCATGTGGTCAGGGGCGAGGGCGTCTGGCTTTACGGGCCCGACGACACGGCCTATCTCGACGCCTACAACAATGTCGCCAGCGTCGGTCATTGCCACCCGCATGTGGTGGCGGCGCTGGCGCGCCAGGCCGGGGTGCTCAACACCCATACGCGCTACGTCACCGACGGCATTCTCGACTATGCCGAGCGGCTGGTCGCGACCATGCCGGCCGAGATCTCCAACATCATGTTCACCTGCACCGGCAGCGAGGCCAACGACCTGGCCTTGCGCGTCGCCAAGGCTGTGACCGGCGGTACGGGCGTCATCGTCACGCAGAACGCCTATCATGGCGTGACGGATGTGCTCGCCCAGATGTCGCCCTCGCTCGGCGCGGGGGCGCCGATCGCCGAGACGGTGCGGGTGGTGCCTGCTCCCACGTCTGCCGACACGACCGGCGAAGCCTTTGCGCAAGGCGTGAAGGCGGCGATTGCCGATATGGCTGTTCATGGCATCCGACCTTCGGCGCTGCTGGTCGACACCATCTTCTCCAGCGACGGCGTCTTCGCCGACCCGCCGGGCTTCCTGCGTCCGGCGGTGGAGGCCATCCGCGCTGTCGGCGGCCTGTTCATCGCAGACGAGGTCCAGCCCGGCTTCGGCCGTACCGGCGCCGGCATGTGGGGCTTTGCCCGGCATGACATCGTTCCCGATCTCGTCACCATGGGCAAGCCGATGGGCGATGGCCATCCGATGGCGGCCATGGCGGCGAGGCCCGAGCATCTCGAAGCCTTCGGGCGCGAGGTGCGCTATTTCAACACCTTCGGCGGCAATCCCGTCTCCTGCGCGGTGGGCATGGCCGTGCTCGACGTTATCGAGAACGAAGGCCTGATCGCCAATGCCCGTGATGTCGGCGCGGCGCTCAAGCGCGGCATCGAGGATCTCGGCAGGCATGATGGCCGTATCGGCGAAGTGCGCGGGGCAGGGCTGTTCATCGGCGCCGATATCGTCGATGCCAAGGGTGCCCCCGACGCCGCAGCGGCCGCCGCCATCGTCAACGGCCTGCGCGAGCGCCAGGTGCTGATCTCAGCCACCGGCCTGCGGGGACACAGCCTGAAGATCCGCCCGCCCATGGTGTTCTCGCATGAGAATGCGGCCTTGCTGATCGAGCGATTGAAGGCGACGCTGGCGGACCTGTAGCGCCCCACCAGGGTATAGCCCCTTCTCTCCTCGGGGGAGAAGGGGCGGCTGGACGAGGGCGATGAGTTTCACTTAGGCAAGGGCAGAGCGCTTCAATTCGTCATAGCCGGGCTTGACCCGGCTATCCAGCGCCACAGACAGGCGGGTAAGAGACTGGATTGCCGGGTCAAGTGTAAAGACCGGGGACATAGCTCGCGCAAACTCCGATGGTGTTTTAGCGAACGCTATTGAGCCGGACGAGGGGATGTATCACCCCCAAGGAACCTCGACGCGGACGCAGCCGTCCAAATCTACATGGTTTCAGGACCGGCTCGCCGTCGCCCGAAAATCCTCGGCCGTCATGACAAAGACGAGGCTCGGCGCTTGCCCCGGCACATCGTCGAGAAAGCCATCGCGGCGCATCGCCAGTCTCTCGAGCGTTCGGATCGAGGGGAGATTGGCCGGCCGGACGAGCGCGAAGACCGCCTCGCTGCCCAGGTCCTCGAAGGCGTGTTCCAGGCCTGCACGGCCGAGTTCCGTGGCTAGGCCCTTACCCCAGGCTTCGGGGGCGAATCGAAAGCCGAGATTGAGGCGTTCCTCGCTGCCATAGGTTCGGTAACCGACGCCGCCGAAGCCGATCAGGCGTTCGGGATTGTCTGCGGCCGCCACCGCCCATGTCCCGAAGCCGTGCCGACGCCAATGCTCGATCCAGCGTGTAAGTGCCCGCTCGCTGGCTGCGATATTCGGGGTCGGACCCGCCGGATTGTAAAGATTGGTCGCCGGATCGCCGTGGATCTCGAAATGCCGTTCGAGATCGGACACAGCAGGTTGACGCAAGACCAGACGTCCAAATCGCTTCATGATTTTCGGCATCCGCGGCTGGGGCTCGGCAATCCGCGGGCTCCCGCGCTGGCCCTGCAGCGGGCCTATCATCGGATCACGGCCTTTCCAAGCGACAGCGGCGCGAGCAGGACAATAAAAAACCGCCCGAGGGCTCGGGCGGTTTTCAACAGCGTCCGGTTCGGGCCGCTTAGTTGAGCTTGGCGCGCACCTCGTTGAGGGCAGCCGACATCAGATTGCCGGTGCTGGCGGGCGGCTGGTCGGCAAGGATCGTGGTGGCAGCCTTGACGGCGGCATCGGCAGCGGCGGCCTTGACCTCGGCGACGGCCGACGTTTCGGCCTGGGCGATCTTCTGATCGGCAAGCTTGGTGCGGCGCGCCACGAAGTCTTCGATCTTGGCGATCTGCTCGGCCTTGAAGCGCTCGGCCTCGGCCTTGGCGGCCTCGATCATCGCAGCAGCTTCGGCTTCCGCTTCCTTCTGCTTCTTCTGATAGTCGGCCAGCAGCTTCTGGGCTTCCTCGCGCAAGGCGCGAGCCTGCTCGAGCTCGGCGCGCACGGCATTGCCGCGGGCGTCGAGGCCCTTGCCGATCTGGCCGAAGGCCCCGAGCTTCCAGGCGATGGCCAGGAAGATCAGCGTGGCGATGAGGATGTAGAACTCGGGCCCGGCAGGGTTGAAGAGTTCATGGATCATCTCGGCGAAATATTCGATCACGCCCGCCTCCCTTAGTTAGCCAAGGCCGTGTTGACGGCAGACTGGACCGTCTGCGGCTCAGGGGCCTTGCCGAGCAATTGCTCGATGATGGCGGTGGTGGCGTCGACGGCGATGCCGTTGACGTTGCCGAGGGCAGTCTGCTTGGTCGCCTGGATCTTGGCTTCCGCCGCTGCCAGCTTGGCCGAGAGATCGGCCTCGAGCGACTTGCGGGTGGTGTCCGTTTCGGCAGTCACGGCAGCTCGGGTTTCGGCCGCGATGTTCTGGGCCTTGGCGCGAGCCTTGATGAGGGAGGTCTGGTATGAGGCCACGGCCTCATCGCTGTCCGCCTTCGCCTTCTGCGCAGCCGCAAGGTCCGCCGCGATCTTAGCTGACCGCTCGGAGAGGATGCCGGCGATGCGCGGGAGCGCGATCTTCGACATCAGGATGTAGAGAAGCCCGAAAGCGATGACCAGCCACACAAGCTGTGAGGCAAAGGACGAGCTGTCAAAGGGCGGAAATGCGCCCTTGGCCCCATGTGCATCGCCGGGAACCTCGGTTCCTGCGTGACTTTCAGCCATGAAACACCTTCAACGGATGTGAACTCACGTTTTTGCAGGCCAAGCTACAAACAGATTGAGCCACAAACAGATGGAATTGCTGCCAGTTCTAGAGCAAAGCGCGTTTGGACGGAAACGCTTGTTTGCCCTAGCGCTTTGGTTCGACACGTCTTTGCGATTCTTGGCGGGACCGCCAGATCGCAAAACGCTTTAGCCACTGAAACGACAGACGGCCCCGCGATTTCTAGAAAAAACCGCGAAAGCCGTCCCGTTCGGCGTGGCTGGCGCGGATCAGACTGCGAAGAGGAGCAGCAGAGCGACGAGCAGCGAGAAGATGCCGAGAGCTTCGGTCAGAGCGAAGCCAAGGAGCAGAGTGCCGCGCTGGCCGTCGGCAGCCGACGGGTTGCGCAGGGCGCCCGAGAGGAACTGGCCGAACAGGTTGCCGAGGCCGATACCAGCGCCGGCCATGCCGATGCAAGCGAGACCAGCGCCGATATACTTAGCTGCGACGGGATCCATGGAGAACTCCTGTTGGTGTAGGTTTTGTTGGATTTAGACGGGATCAATGGCCGGGATGAAGGGCGTCATTGAGGTAGATGCAGGTCAGCGTAGCGAAGACATAGGCTTGCAGCACGGCAACCAGCACTTCGAGCGCCACTAGGGCGATCACGAGAAGCAGGGGCAGGGGCGAAAGGATCGCCGTCAGCGCGCCGGCGCTGGCGAGCATGACGATGAAGCCTGCGAAGATCTTCAGCGCGATGTGCCCGGCCAGCATGTTGGCGAAGAGACGGACGGAGAGGCTGATCGGACGCGAGACGAAGGAGATGATCTCGATCGCCACCAGCAGCGGCAGCAGCACGGCCGGCACGCCGGAGGGTACGAACAGCTTCAGGAAGTGGGCGCCGTTCTTGTAGAAACCATAGAGGATCACCGTGGCGATCACCAGGGCCGCCAGCGCGAAGGTGACGATGATGTGGCTGGTGACGGTGAAGAAGCCGGGAATCAGGCCGAGCACGTTGCAGAACAGCACGAACATGAACAGCGAGAACACCAGCGGCATGAAGCGCATGCCCTCGTTCCCGGCCGAGGAGCGCACGGTGCCGGCCACGAATTCATAGAAGGTCTCGGCGAGGGACTGCCAGCGGCCCGGCACGGTGGCGCGGGCAGAGGTCGTGGCAATCATCACCAGCGCGATGAGGATCACCGCCAGGAACATGAAGAGAGCCGAATTGGTGAACGCGATGCTGCCGATATGGAAGAGCGGCTTGATCTCGAACTGCGTAATCGGACTATGCATCGCCTGGCAGGCCCTGTCTTCAATTGTGGCGCAAGGCGCCGGATCATTCCTGTTTGCCGGGCGTTTTGCCCAACATATTCGAGGCGCGCAACAAGTTCCGGATACCTGCCCCGAAGCCAAGCATCAAAAAGATGATGAGCCCCCACGGCGAAGTACCGACAAACCGATCCACGACCCATCCCAGCAAGCCACCGGCGATGATGCCGCCGACGAACTCGGACGAGAGGCGCATGGCCTTGCCGATCGCAGAAGGATCGCCCTCCTGCTTGCGCGCCTTGGCCGTTTCGGCTTCTTCCCCGGCCTTGATGGAGCCGAGGCGCTCGTCGAGACGGCGCAAGCGTTCGTTCAATTCACGTTCGCGGGATTCGTCTTTGCCGGATTTCCCGGCCTGGTCCGCTTCGTCGCTCGCCATTGCGGCAACATGCTCCCTGGCCGGCCAAAACTGAGCCGGACGCCCCCCTTGAAAACGGCGGGACCATACCCAGGCCCCCTTGCGGTGTCAAGGCGAGGCAGAATTATGCCAAGTGTTTGAGAATAAATAAAAAATGGGGAGAATGGCTGTTGGCTGCCGGCTTTTCTGCCAAAGCGTTTTGCGATTTGCCGGAATCGGCAAGAATCGCAAAGACGCGTTGAACCAAAGAATGAGAGCAAAGATGCGCTTACACTCAAACGCGCTTTGCTCCAGGACAAGGCATGGTTGCGGCGTCACATTTGCTCGTGCAGGCCTGCACAAGCCTGCCTTGAAGCCGTCCCGGAGCCGCCACAGATGGGTTGTGGTGGCAAAACGGGGGCGAGAATCAGGAGCTGACAAGCGCAATGCGGCTCATTCAAACGTCATTGGGGGCTTGTGCGAGCTTTGTCGTTAGCGGTTCTCATTTTGACCTATGGCCGGGTCGTCTTGGGAACGCGGACGTCCCCATCCGCATTTTGGAACCGTGGGTAGATACGTGCCGCTGTCATCCCCGGCTGAGCCGCTCTTGAGCGAAGCGAGAGAGGGCGAAGGGAAGGGGATCAAGGGGTTGAAGGGCTCGATCTCTAGCCCCTGGATCCCCTTCCCTCGCTTTGCTCGCCGGGGATGACAGTCCGGAAGCAGTTCACTTATTTCTTCGACATTTTCTAAGCCGCTTCCTGGCGCTCCGATGCGACGTGGTCGACAAGGCCCCAGGCCTGGGCTTCGTCGGCTGACATGAAATTGTCGCGATCCATGGCGGCCTCGACTTCTCTGACGGTCCGGCCGCAATGCTGGGCGTACAGACCGTTGAGACGGGCTCTCGACTTGATGATGTTGTTGGCGTGGATGAGCATGTCGCTGGCCTGGCCCTGATAGCCGCCCGAGGGCTGGTGCACCATGATCGAGGCATTGGGCAGGGCGAAGCGGCGCCCGGCCGTGCCGGCCATCAGGATGAAGGAGCCGAGCGAGAAGGCCGATCCCATGCACAGCGTCGAGACCGGGCTCTTGATGAACTGCATGGTGTCGTAGATGGCGAAGCCGCTGGTCACCGATCCGCCCGGGGAGTTGATGTAGAGCGAGATCTCCTTCTTCGAATTCTCCGCTTCCAGGAACAGGAGCTGTGCGCAGACCAGGGCGGAGACGCCGTCATCGACAGGGCCGTTGATGAAGATGATGCGCTCGCGCAGCAGGCGCGAGAAGATGTCGAAGGCGCGTTCGCCGCGGGTGGACTGCTCCACCACCATGGGGACGAGGGAATTCATGACGAGCTCCTCAGGCGGCGAGAGCCAGTTGCGATCCGATTAGATCGCAACTTTTCTCTGACTCTTTGTTTCGACGTATTTTCTTAATCGAAAAGTCTGCCAACTTTTCTGGAAAATCCTTTGGCAGCATGGTCGGCTGGTTGAGATTGGCGGCGACGGGCCGCAGGACGAAGTTGCTCTGGGTGATGCGCAGCAGCGTGGAGCCTTCGCCATGGGGGACGAGCTCGAAGGTGACGACGCTGTCGAGGACGCGGTCCTGCATCTTTTCGCTCCAGGCATAGCGCAGTATTTGCGGGGCCTCGGCGGCAAGGAGGCGGCAATCGACCAGTTCGGGCTCTTTCGACTCCCGTCGCGGTGAACGGGGAGCACCCGTCCCGTCCTCGGCCGGCGTCAGCCAGGCGGCGACGTAATCGGGAATGGTGAGGGCACGCCAGACCTTGGCGGGCGGTGCTTCCAGCAGGCTTTCGAAGTGAAGATCGTCCGGCGCTGTCTTGTCCTTCGCGCCTTTGATCGTCGCGTCGCTCAGGATCGTCATTGGTCCATCTCCTTCAGCACGGCCTTGAGCCGGTCGATGCGTCCAGGCCAGAAGCTCGCGTAGCGGTCGACCCAGTCGGCCAGCGGGGCGAGCGCCTGGGGGGCGGCACGGTAATGCACCATGCGACCCTCGCGCCGCTCGGCCACCAGGCCCGCCTCGCGCAGCACGGCCAGATGCTGCGAGATCGCCGGCTGGGAAATCTCGAAGCCGGCCTTGATCTGTGAAACGCTCATCTCGCCGCCCGCCAGCCGTTCGAACACGGCGCGGCGGGTGGGGTCGGCGAGGGCCCGGAAGAGGTTCGTCTGCATCATGCAAAACACATAAGCACTTGCTTATGGATTCGGCAAGAGCAATTCGGAGCCTGGAGGGTCGATCTCCAGATCGACCCTCTTCGCCTTTTTCAGGTACAGCTGTTCTAAGATGGTCGATCAGGAGATCGACCCACCAGTCCTGCCTCGACCGAGGCGCCCTTGGTGCTCGACAGTCCTGCTATCCCGAACGCCTACACCGCTTCCAGGAACTTCTCGGCTTCGCTCAGATTGACCGAGACGAGTTGGCTGACGCCGCGTTCGGCCATGGTGACGCCGAACAGGCGATTCTGGCGCGACATGGTGATCGGGTTGTGGGTGATGGTGACGAAACGCGTCTCGGTTTCGCGAATCATCGCGTCGAGAAGATCGCAGAAGCGCTCCACATTGGCGTCATCAAGCGGCGCATCGACTTCGTCGAGCACGCAGATCGGTGCCGGATTGGTGAGAAACACCGCAAAGATCAGCGCCATCGCCGTGAGGGCCTGCTCGCCGCCCGAGAGCAGGGACAGGGTCTGCGGCTTCTTGCCGGGCGGACGGGCCAGCATTTCCAGGCCAGCTTCGAGGGGATCGTCCGACTCGGTGAGCTGCAACTCGGCCGTGCCGCCGCCGAACAGGGTTTGGAACAGGCGCTGGAAGTGGCCGTTGACCACGTCGAAGGCGGCGAGCAGCCTCTCGCGCCCTTCGCGGTTGAGGCCGGCAATCGCCTGGCGCAGGCGTTTGATGGCCTCGACCAGATCGTCCCGTTCGCTGACGAGGCCATCGAGCTGGGTCTGCACGTCCTTCTGCTCGTCCTCGGCCCTGAGGTTGACGGCGCCAAGGCGCTCGCGCTCGCGCTTGGCGTCCTCCAGCGTGCGCTCGACCACGCGCCGATCGGGGATCGGGGCGTCCGGCGCAAGATTGGCGAGCTTCAGGAGGCCCGTCGGCGCGACGTTCAGGGCTTCCGCGATCTCGGCCACGATCTGGGCGCGACGCGCACGCAGGGCGTCGAGCTTTTCTTCCGCGCGCACCTGCTCCTCGCGCGCCTGGCTCAGGGCGACCAGCGCCTCGCGGCCCTGGCGATCGGTCTGGGCCAGACGGGTCTCGGCTTCGGCCAGGCGGTCGGCGGCAATCTTGCGCACTTCTTCCGCCGTCTCGGTTTCCGCGATCAGGCCCCGCCGTCGTGCCGCGAAGACGACCGGGGCATCGTCGAACTCGGCCCGTTCGATTTCCAGTTCGGTCAGGCGGCTGGTCAGCGTCTCGATCTGGGCCGCGCCATTCTCCTGGCGGTCTGTCCAGGACTGGCTTTCCTGCTCGATGGCGGCAAGACGCCGCGAGCGCAACTCGTCCTCGCGTGCCAGCGTCTGGGCCTGGGCGCGCGTCTCGGCTACCTCGGCGCGGCCTTCCGCGACGCCATGGCGCAATTCCTGCAGCTGGTCGTTGAGGGCGCTGCCATCGGGCAGTGCCGCCAAAGTCTGTCTTGTCCGCTCGCAGGCCTCGCGCGCCTCGGCAAGATCGCTGCCGAGGCGGTTGCCGGCTTCGTCCAGGGCGGAGAGGCGGCTGGCGAGCTGGGCTGCCTGGCGCTCGGCCGCGACGGCACGCTCGCGCAGCTGGTCGGCGTCGCGGCTGAGGCTGCGCCAGGCGTCGCGCGTGGTGCGCTCGCGCTCAGCGGCCTGGCGCGAAGCGGTCTGCGCCATCTCGGCCTCGCGGCGACGGGGAGCGACGGCATCCCGCGCCTCGAGCGCGCGCTCTTCCAGTTCGGCCAGACGGTTGCGTTCGGCCAGGCGCCGGGCGGCGGGAGAGGGGGCCTCGGCGGCGGCCACGAAGCCGTCCCAGCGCCAAAGATCGCCTTCGCGGCTCACCAGCCGCTGCCCGGGGGCGAGCAGGGCCTTGAGGCGGTGGCCGTCGGCCTTGTCCACGATGCCGATCTGGGCCAGGCGGCGCGCCAGGTTTTCGGGAGCCTGGACGAAGCTCGCCAGAGCCTCGGCTCCGGCGGGCAGAGCCGGGTCGCCGTCAGCGACCGCGGCGCCCGACCAGTGCGCCGGCGCGTCGAGATCGACAGGCGCGTCGATATCCTCGCCGAGGGCGGCGCCGAGCGCCACCTCATAGCCCTTGGCGACCTGGAGGGCATCGGCAATCGGGGGATATTTGGCGCCGGCCGGCGTCAGCACCAGCTTGGCCAGGGTTCGCGCCTCGGTTTCCAGGCGGTTGGCCGTACGCTCGGCGTCCTGGAGAGGCGTTCGCGTGGCGGCTTCGGCCTCGCGCGCCTCGGCATGAACAGCCTCGGCTTCCAGGGCGGCCTGTTCGGCCTGGCTACGGCGCTCCTGCAGCGCGGCAAGTTCAAGCTGCAACGCTTCGGCGACGGCCGTGGCATTGGATCCGGCGCGCAGGGTTTCGCTCTCGCGCCGGATCTCGGCGAGCTGGCGTTCGAGGCGGAGGACCCGTTCCGCGGCCTCGTGCTCGCTGCGTTCGGCCTGGGTGCGCGATGCCTGCAGTTCGGCCAGGGCGCTCTGGGCCTCGCCCATCGCCTTCTCCTGCTCGGCCAAGACGGCCTCGGCGTCCCGCAACAGGCCAGCGGCCTCGGCGGCACGTTCCCCACTGCCGTCCTGCTCGGCCTTCAAGACGGATGCCTCGGCCCTCAGGCGCTGCAGCATGGTGCCGGCATCCGATATCAGCGATTTTTCGCGGGTGATGTCGGCGCCGGCCTGCTTGATACGGTGGTCGAGCTCAATGCGCCGCTCGCCGGCGCGCCGCTCTTCCTGCTCCAGTTGTTCGCGCGCCAGCACCAGGCGATGCAAAGCGGTGCCGGCGGCATGCTCGGCGTCGCGCAAGGGCGGCATCTCATGGGCGGCGATGGCGGCAAGACGGGCTGTCTCGGCCTGTGCCCGCGTGCGCTCGGCTACGGTGCGGGTATCGAGATCCAGTCGCTTCTCGGCCTCGATCACCAGCCGCCCCGCTTCCTCGAAGGCAATGTGGAAGATGAGGGCCTCGGCCTGCCGGATCTCGTTGGAAAGGCCGCGATAGCGGAAGGCCTGGCGGGACTGGCGCTTCAGGCTGTCGAGCTGGGTCTCGATCTGGGTCAGCACGTCCTCGAGCCGCTCCAGATTGCTTTCGGCCGCCTTCAGCCGCAATTCCGCTTCGTGGCGGCGCGTATGCAGGCCGGAGATGCCGGCGGCTTCTTCGAGGATACGGCGGCGCGACTGCGGCTTGGCGGCAATGAGCTCGGCGATCTGGCCCTGGCGCACCATGGCGGGCGAGCGTGCACCGGTGGAAGCGTCGGCGAAGATGAGCTGTACGTCGCGGGCGCGCACCTCCCGGCCGTTGATGCGGTAATTGGAGCCGCGATCACGCTCGATCCGGCGGGAGATTTCCAGAATGTCGGCGTCGTTGAAGGCAGCCGGGGCGGTGCGGTCCTTGTTCTCGACCGTCAGCATCACCTCGGCCATGTTGCGCGGCGGCCGGTTGCCGGAGCCGCCGAAGATGACGTCGTCCATCTCGGCGGCACGCAGATTCTTGTGGCTGCTCTCGCCCATCACCCAGCGCAGGGCTTCGACAAGGTTCGACTTGCCGCACCCGTTCGGCCCGACCACGCCGGTCAGACCGGGTTCGATCAGGAAATCCGTCGGTTCGACGAACGACTTGAAGCCGAGAAGCCTGAGCTTGGTTAGTTTCATCCATCACCCCGCAGTCCGGCGGGGCCGGGACTGCTTTCAGGATTTGAGGAACGGATCGACGATCTTGGAGAACTCGTCGACCGTGATCTCGCCGCCCTTCCTGATACCGTTGATGAAGAAGGTCGGCGTGCCATCGATACCGAAAGCCGAAGAACCACGCTCCTTCACGGCATTTACGCCAGCATAGAGCGCCTGGTCTTTCAAGCAGGCCTGGAACTGTTCCTGTGTAAAACCGGACTGCTTGGCAATGCCGAACAGGGCGGGAAGCACCTGCTTGGCGTCATTGACGAACGCCCAGCTCTCCTGCTGCGAGAACAGGACGTCGAGCATGGTGTAATATTTCTCCGGCGGCGCATCCTTGGCCACGCAGCGCGCCAGCATGAAGGCAGCGGTGGCGCGCGGGTCGAGCGGGAACTCGCGCATCGTCCACAGCACCTTGCCGGTGTCGATATATTTTTCCTTGATCCCCGGGAACACGTCCTTGGCGAAGCGGGCGCAATGGGGGCAGGTCATCGAGGCATATTCATAGACCTTCACCGGTGCATCCGGCTTGCCGAGCGCGATATCGGGGATGGGGCCGGGAACGGCCAACTCGAGGAGGCTGACCTTGTCGTCGGCCGCGAGGGCGGGCAGGGCCGCAAGCGCCGGACTCGCCGCAAGGGCTGCGATCAGGGTACGGCGGGAAAGCATCGGGCTCATCGGCGACTCATGTCCTTCATCATTGCGCGTTCGCGCACTCTATCTGTGCGGTACTTGAGCCTTGCAATTATGGCAACAGGCAGACCGGCCACCTTCACGTAGCTGTGACCGGTTTGGCACGGCGAGGCGTGCCGCGAACCTGCCGCCCCAGCCGTTCCAGGGCCTCGCGCAAGCCGGGGTTCTCGATGCCGCTGAGATCGTCAGCCAATTGACGGGAGGCTTCGGGAGGCAAATCGGGAATTTTTGGCCTCTCCCGCGGCGCCGGATGGTCCACCGGCCCCTGCTTGAGGCGCAGCTTGCCGATACAGCGCCAGCCGAAAACGGCATTGATGCGTTCGATGATCTGGCTGGCCGACATCTCGACCTCGAGCGCGAAGGCGCTCTCGACCCGCAGGATCAGGGTCGCGGCGGCAGGAGCGGTATCGGACGCTTCGCCTTTGGGGCGGGGCGGCCATTGGATCTTCACGGGCAGCGAATGGGCCGAGAGCCGGGCGCCGACAATATCCGGCCAATGGCCGATGATGTCGGCCGTGGCGAAGCCACGCGCCTTGAGGGCGTCGGCCAGGGCCGGTCCGACGAGATCCGCGAAGGGGCGGGCCGACCTTCGCTTGAAGGGGGCCTGCTGTGGAGACGCTCTGGGTTGAGGCGCTTTGGGTTGAGACTTGGGCTTGTTGATCATGGTCGATCTGTGGAATGAGGAGCCATGCTTAATGGTGTCGCTCCCGAGGTCAAGTCCGCAGAAGGCTCGCATGCCCAAGCCCTGCACGCAGAAGCCCTGCTCGTCTGGTATGACAGGCATCGAAGGCGGCTGCCCTGGCGTGCGCTTCCCGGCGAGAAGGCCGATCCTTATCGCGTCTGGCTTTCCGAGATCATGCTGCAGCAGACAACGGTGAAGACCGTCGGCCCTTATTTCCAGGCTTTTCTGGCACGCTGGCCCACGGTCGACGCCATGGCTGAAAGCGACGAGGAGGATATCCTCAAGGCCTGGGCCGGGCTCGGCTATTATTCGCGCGCCCGCAATCTCCATGCCTGCGCCCGTTTCGTTAGCGGGAAGCTGGGCGGGCACTTTCCCGACACGGTCGAAGGCCTCAGGCAATTGCCGGGAATCGGGGCCTATACGGCGGCGGCCGTTGCCGCTATCGCCTTCGGCCGACGTGCGGCCGTGGTCGACGGCAATGTCGAGCGGGTGGTCACCCGGCTCGAAGCGCTGGAGACGCCGCTGCCGCAGGCCAAGCCTGGGATTGCCGAAATCGTCGACGGCATGACGCCGGCCGACAGGCCCGGCGATTTTGCGCAGGCCATGATGGATCTGGGGGCGACGATCTGCACCCCGAAACGTCCGGCTTGCGGCCTCTGCCCCTATTTGCCCTTCTGCCGGGCACGCCGGGAAGGGACGCAGGAAAGCTTCCCGCGCAAGGCCCCCAAGGCCAAGCGCCCCCTGCGCAAGGGGGCAGCCTTCTGGATCGTCAGGCCGGATGGCTGGGTGCTGGTGCGCAAGCGCCCCGACAGGGGACTGCTCGGCGGCATGACGGAAATTCCCTCCAGCGTGTGGAGCGAAGACTTCGATTCGGCCACGGCGATCAACCACGCGCCGCTTAAGGCAAAATGGCGCAGGCTGACGGGCGAAGTGAGCCATGGTTTCACCCATTTCGAGCTTGCCGTCAGCGTCTATGCCGCCGATGCCCTGCTGAGCACCAAGGCGCCGGCCGATTGCCGCTGGGTTCGCCTTGATGACCTCGACGGCGAGGCCCTGCCGACGGTGATGCGCAAGATCGTGGCACTGGCGCGGGGGAACTAGCGGCTGTAGCCCGAGAAGATCGGCACGCCGTCTTGTTGCCGGTCAGTTCCGAGGCCTGCCGCCATTCTCGATCGCGGCGATCATCAGATCCACCGCCGATCCGATGGGCGCGATGATGGGGATGTCGAACTGGGTGCGCAAATATTCCGCCGCTTCGCCCAGCGGCCCACCGCCGATGATGACCGCTTTGGCTCCGTCTTCGATGCACAGCCGCACCGCGGCTGCCAGCTCGCTGCGCAGGCGTTCTGCATCATCGGCCAGCTTGACCGGGTCACCCGGCGTGCAGCGTATGCCGGTATAGAGGTGCTGAAGCCCCAGGCTTGCCGCACGCGCGGCGATTGCTTCGGCGAGATCCGGCGTGACGGTGGCGACGCCGAATTTCCGTCCGCTCTGCGAGGCGTCGATCATGGATGCCTCGCAAATGCCCATGACCGGCACTTGTAGGCTTTCCTGCAGATGGACGACACCCGGATCGCCATAGGCACTGACGATGATGCCGATGCAGCCCGTGTCCTGCGCGCGGCCGATCTCGATGACCTGGTTTGCCGAAGCGGCAAGCTGGGTCTCGTTGACGATCATCGAGGGGCTGCGGGTTGCCGTGGCGGCTTCCAGCCGAAGCCGCCCATCGGCCTTGCGACGGGCAATGGCCAGCATCATCCCCGTGGTCGCTTCCGAACTGTTGGGATTGATCAATAGGACATGGGGGGACGATGCTTGCATTGTCAGGCCTGTTCTCTGGCGGTTTTGGTAAAATTGACGGTCGGGGTTTCGGGTTCGGCCGGCTGGGTCAGGTCTTCCATGGAACGGCCATAGGTTTCGGGCCCGAGCTGAATGCAGAAGGCGAAGACCGCATACATCGAGGCGGCGAGACCGAAAACGCCGAGCATGCCCAGATGGTCGAACAGGTAGCCAGCCACGGTCGGCACGATCGAGCCTGCGGCCGAGCCGCTTGCCAGGATCAACGCCACGCCGAAGCCGCGAATGCGGGTCGGATAGAGTTCGGGCGCATAGATCCAGATCGAGGTGTTGAGCAGCAGCACGAAGAACTGGAAGAGTGCGCCGAAGAACAGCACCAGATAGAGACTGGTCCCCAGATAGACGATGGCCAGGGCCGCCGCGCAGGCGCAGACCGAACCGATGCTCAGGACCCTCTTGCGCGGGAAATAATAGCCGAACATCGAGGCGGTGATCGCCCCCAGCACGCTGCCGCTCTGGATGATCATGCTGAAGAGCAGGCTGCCGGAGAGCGTGTGGCCCATCGACATGAAGATCATCGGCATGAGGGTGAGCACGGAAAGCTGCGCCCCGTAGCTCATCAGGATCGCGATCGCCACCGGAATGGTGCGTCCGAGATAGGGCGCCCGGAACAGCTCTCTCCAGCTGCTTTTCGCAGGCTGGTCGCTGCCGTCTTCGGGTTTCGACAGATATTCCTTGATCCGCAATTCCTTCGGCCGCAGCGAACCGGAGGCAAGAATGGAAAGCACCTTGTTGGCTTCGTCGATCTTGCCCTGAGAGGCGAGAAAACGCGGTGTTTCCGGAACGTAGCGGCGGAAGAACACGACGAGGAAGGCCGGGATCGCCAGCATCCCGAAGAGCCAGCGCCAGGCATCTTCGCCTGCGAACAGGGTGAAGATCACGAGCCCGAATGCCGGAGCGAGGAAATTCCCCAAGCCGCCGGCGCCGACATTGACCAGGCCTGCCGCCGTGCCGCGGAATTTCGGCGAGCAGAACTCGGCGAGCATGGTGACGGCCGTGGAGATTTCACCGCCGACGCCAAAGCCGACGATGGCGCGCGCCATGCAAAGCACCGTGAAACTCGGTGCAAGCGCACAGAGCGCGGACCCAAGCGTGAACAGCAGCAGATTGATGGTCAGCATGACGCGGCGGCCATAACGATCACCGAGGATGCCGGAGAGGAGGCGGCCCGCGGCCGCACTTGCAAAGGTGATGGTGTTCAGGAAACCGATGTCGGCGCCGGTGAGGCCCCATTGCGTCTTCAGCATCGGCGCGACCAGCCCGATGGTGTTCTGCTCGAAGGCGTCGAACAGACATCCGATCAGAATGAGCGCGAGAATTTGCTTGTGCGCCGTGGTGACGCCGATCGTCCCCAGTGCCTGTTCCATCTGCTTTTGAACCGGCGACGATGAGCCGGATGGGATCATCTGTTCCCCTGCCATGGCGATTAAATCCTCTGGATGATGTTTTTGAAATTATTTTTTCACAATTAAACTCAAAGAAAATATTTTTGCAATTGGTATTTTTGGTCTCTTGCTCAAGGCACAATTTGTGAGGATTTGAGGTGATATGATTGTGCAAACGGTCAAAATCTCCTAGTGCTCGGAATGTCCTGAAAAATGGATTTCAGCAGCCTCGGCCATGCAGTCTTCCGAAAGATCATTCCTGACCCGCGTGCGGGACGTCCTCGACGAGCTTCCGCCGGCCGAACGCCGGCTCGGGGAATTCGTGTGTGATTTTCCCGGCGAACTGGCGAGCTATTCGGCATCGGAGCTGGCGGCCTTGGCTCATGTCTCCAATGCCACCGTGACGCGGTTCGTGCGTCGCCTGGGCTACGAGAGCTATGAGGAATCGCGCCGCCACGTGCGCCAGGAGAGGCAGACCGGGTCACGGCTGTTTCTTTCCAATGCGGCTGACGCTGCCGCCGGCCAGACGCTTTCCAGCCATGTCGGCCAGGCCATCGCCAATCTGGAACAGACCTTTCTGTCGATCCGCGAAGCCCAGATCGATGCGGTGGTGGAGGCCATGCTGGGCGCACGCAGGACCTGGGTCGTGGGCTTTCGCTCCAGCCAGCCCTTTGCCGCCTATCTGCAATGGCAGATGCTGCAGGTCATCGACAATATCGTCGCCATTCCCGGCCCGGGCCAGACGCTCGGCGAATATCTGGCGAGCATCGCCACGGAGGACATGGTGGTGGTTTTCGCCTTACGCCGCCGCATTGCCAGGCTGGACGACATCCTGGCGGCCATTGAAAAGCGGGGCGCCAAGCTGCTCTATATCACCGACGAGGGCGCGCCTCTGCGTTCCTCTGCGCAGTGGCATTTCTACTGCCAGACCTTGGCGCCCGGCCCTTTGTTCAACCACACGTCGGTGATGGCGCTGTGCCATCTGCTCACCACCCGCGCCATCGAGAAGGCCGGCGCTGCCGGGCGCAGGCGCCTGCGCGACATAGAAACCTACGGTGACGCGCTCGAGGAGCTGTAGCGGCTGTGACAAAGGTAGCGCCAGCTCGAAGATGCTTGAGTAAACGGCGTCGGCTGCCAGTGCAGTGTGGTGCCGCGACGTCGGCGCTCCAAAACCCTATTGCCTTTATACCATCCTACCACCAGCATGAGGGCTCATCGGCATAAGGGGGCTGCATGTCGTTGTTTGGCGCTTTTCTGATCGGCGTGGTCGCGGGACTGCGCACCTTCACCGCTCCTGCAGCCGTGAGTTGGGCCGCCTATCTGGGGTGGCTGCCGTTGGATGGCACGTCGCTGGCCTTTCTTGGCCATCCCGTCACGCCCTATGTCTTCACCGTGCTGGCCCTGTTGGAATTCGTCGGCGACCAGCTGCCCTCGACGCCCAGCCGCAAGGTGCCGATGCAGTTCGGCGCCCGCCTCATCAGCGGTGCCTTCAGCGGAGCGGCGATCGGCCTCGCCTCCGGATCCTGGCTGACCGGCCTCGTCGCCGGCCTAGCCGGTGCTGTCGTCGGCACGCTGGGCGGCCATGAGTTCCGCCGCCGCCTGGCGCTCGCCTTCGGGCGGGACCTGCCGGCCGCCTTGATCGAGGACGTGGTTGCGGTCCTCGGGGCGCTCCTGGTCGTCAGGGCATTGCTATGAGCACACAGTTCGACGCCATCATCATCGGCGCGGGCCAGGCCGGGCCGTCCCTGGCTGGCCGGTTCAGTGCGGCGGGGCAGCGGGTTGCCATCATCGAGCGCAAGCATGTCGGCGGAACCTGCGTCAACACCGGCTGCATGCCGACCAAGACCCTGGTGGCTAGCGCCTATGCCGCCCATCTCGCGCGCCGTGCCGACGATTATGGCGTGGTGCTGAATGGTCATGTCGACGTCGACATGAAGAAGGTCTGGACCCGCAAGCAGGCGGTTACCATGAATGCGCGCATCGGGCTGGAGGACTGGCTCGGCGGCATGCCGGGCTGCAGGCTGATCCGGGGCCATGCCCGCTTCACCGGCTCCCATGAGATCGAGGTCGATGGCGAGCGGCTGAGCGCGCCGAAGATCTTCCTCAATGTCGGCGGGCGCGCTTTGGTGCCCGACATGCCGGGGCTTGATGGCATCGACTATCTCACCAACACCTCGATCGTGGAGCTCGCTACGCTGCCGGAGCATCTCATCGTGATCGGCGGCAGCTATATCGCGCTGGAATTTGCGCAGATGTATCGCCGTTTCGGCTCGCAGGTCACGGTGATCGAGCGCGGGCCAAGGCTGACCTCGCGGGAAGACCCCGATATTTCCGACGCCATCCGCGACATCCTGACCAAGGAAGGCATCGATATTCGCCTGGAGGCGACGAACTTGTCCTTTGCCCGTGAGGGTGGCGGCTTTGCCGTCACCGTGGCGGGGGAGGGGCAAAGCCCCGCCCGGATATCAGGCTCGCATGTGCTGGTTGCCGTCGGCCGGGTGCCCAACACCGACGATCTCGGCTTGGACAAGGCGGGCGTACACACCGATGCGCACGGTTATATCACCGTCGACGATGAGCTTCGCACCAATGTCGAGGGGATCTGGGCTCTCGGCGATTGCAACGGCAAAGGCGCCTTCACCCATACCTCCTACAACGACTACGAGATCGCCGCCGCCAATCTGTTCGATGCCGATCCGCGCCGGGTGAGCGATCGGATCACCGCCTATGCCCTCTATATCGATCCGCCGCTCGGACGCATCGGCATGACGGAGGAGGAGGTGCGCCGCTCCGGGCGCAAGGCCCTGATCGGCAAGCGGCCGATGACACGGGTCGGCCGGGCGGTCGAGAAGGGCGAGACGCAGGGCTTCATGAAGGTGATCGTCGATGCCGAAAGCCATGCCATTCTCGGCGCGGCCATCCTCGGTGTCGGCGGCGACGAGGTCGTCCATGGCCTGCTCGACGCAATGTATGCCAAGGCGCCCTATGCCACTATCCAGCGCGCCGTGCACATCCATCCGACCGTCTCGGAACTGGTGCCGACCATGATCGGCGAGATGCAGCCGCTGATGTAGTGGCAGGAAGCTGCTGGAGACGTCAGGGTATCTTCGCGCAGACACTCGCGTCAATATTATACGGGTAATATTGACGCATATGTTTTATCCGGGTAATAACTGGATGTGGGAGTTCGTCGTGCCGATCGCGCGCTCGACCCCTCCCTCTTCGAACCTAGCGCGGCCTTCGATGGTCATTGGTTGCAGCTAGGAAGCTCCGGACGGAATACGGCCTATGAACAGTGTGAAAGCCAACGCCATCGACCTGGCCTATGACAGCTTCGGCGACGATGCCGGCGAAGCGATGCTTTTGATCGCCGGCCTCGGGACGCAGATGATCCACTGGACGGTTCCGTTTTGCGAGGAGCTGGCGACACGGGGCTATCGTGTGATCCGTTTCGACAACCGGGACGCCGGCTACTCGACGCATTTCAGTCAATGCGTCCCGCCGGATTTTGGCGCGCTGGCGGCTATGCTCGCGGCGGGGCGGCGGCCGGACGTTCCCTATACTCTTTACGACATGGCGGCGGACGCAACGGGCCTGCTCGATGCCCTCTCCATCGACCGGGCGCATGTCGTCGGCCGGTCGATGGGCGGGATGATTGCGCAGATCATGGCGAGCGAGCATCCCGAGCGAGTGCTGTCGCTCACCTCGATCATGTCGAGCACCGGCAATCCGAGCCTTCCGCAGGCAGCCCCGGACGTCATGGCGATGATGATGCGCCCGACACCCGATCCTGTCACGAATCATGCGGGATTTCTGTCGCACAGCCTCGCCTTCAGACGCCGCATCGCCGGCACGGGCTATCCGTTTGATGAAAAAGCCCATCGCGCTCTCGTTCTGGAAGAGGTCCAACGCGTCTATGATCCCGGCGGTACCGGGCGACAGATCGCCGCGATGGCCGTGACCGGCGATCGTCGTTCGCGCTTGGCAACCATCACCGTGCCTAGCCTCGTAGTGCATGGGGTTGATGATCCGCTCATCCTCCCCGCTTGTGGCAGGGACACTGCCACGTCGATCCCGAACGCGGACTTCATGCTGGTCGACGGCATGGGGCATGATCTGCCGCCCGCATTGTATCAGATGGTTGTCGATGCGATTGGCAGGACGGCTCGCCGGGCATCCAACGGCTAAAACACCTCTGATGGGTCGCGCCGCGGCAAGGGGCGCGAGACCCTATGAACCGCCGTCGGCTTCCGAAGCTTTTCCTCATCGCTTCCACTCACAAGCGAGCGCAGTGAGGATATGCGGGGGTGACAGAGTGCTATCCGCACAGCCGCTAATCCCCCAAGGGCTCCATCTCCTTGCCGGCGCGGCGGATCTGCACATTGTATTTGATGCGGCGCAGTGTCTCGCGGGCCGAACCGCCGAGCTTATAGCCGGTGGCGGTGGCCATCAGGTCGATCAGGGTCAAGAAGGCAAAGCGCAGGGCCGTGGGCTTGAGGGTGTCGGGGAATTCGGGCACGGCCACGGTCAGCCTTACGTCGCAGGCGCGGGCGAGATCGGTGTCGGGTGCGGTGACGCAGATGGCAGCGGCCCGGTACTGGCGGGCGATCTCGACTGCTTCGACGACCTCGCGCGTGCGTCCGGTTGCAGAGATCGCGATCACCACGTCCCTCGGCTTCAGGGTCGAGGCCGTCATGCGCATGACATAGGGGTCGCAATGGGCTGATACCGCGACGCCATAGCGGAACAGACGATATTGGGTCTCCTGGGCCAAGGCGGAGGCGCTGCCGCCGAGGCCGAAGACGGCGATCTGGCGAGCGCCGGCGATGAGATCTGCCGCCTTCTGCAGTTCGGCAGGATCGAGCTGGCGCTCGGTCTCCTGGATGGCGCGATGGGCCTCGCCGAACACGGCACTCCAGTAGGGCAGCTCAGGGGCCTGGTGGCCGGCATCGGTGCCCGGCTTGCCGAGATAAAGCGCGCCGACCACCAGGCTCTGGGCTAGGCGCAGCTTGAAATCCCTGACGCCTTCGCAACCGATGGCGCGGCAGAATCGGGTAACGGTGGGCTCGCTGACCCCGGCGCGCCTGGCCAATTCACCATTGGAGGCGGCAATGGCGGCCTCGACATCGTCAAGCACCACGTCGGCCACGCGCCGCTCCGCCGGACGCAGGTCGCGATAGCCGTCCTTCACCAGGGAAATGATATCGGGGATATGGGTCACGCGCTCGGCAATGCCGCCGCCCGGCTCGCTTGCCTTGCTGCGCGGGGAGGTCCGCATCCTGCCCTGGCTCATGAGGCGTTTCTCCCTAAGCTTCAAAGCCCGCCGGCGACGGCAGGCAAGCGGCCCATGTAGGAAAGTAACACAACCTTCATGTTGCAATAACACAAGATAATTCCGATAGATAGAAGGCATATCGGCTCACTGGTCTTGCAATGGTCCTACCATATGCTTGACACTAAAGTAGGATAGTTACACAGTGCCGCCTGCGATGAGATGGCCCTTGAGGGCCACGGCGCATTCTCCGAGGGATGGAATGAAAACGGGGCTGGCATCACACCCGAAGCTTGCCGTGCGGGAGGCAAGCAAGGTCTATCACACGGCTTCGGGCGATCTCGTTGCGCTGGACCGCTGCAACATCGACATTCAGGCCAATCAGATCATCTCCATCGTCGGGCCCTCGGGCTGCGGCAAGACCACTTTGCTATGGTCGATGTCGGGGCTTCACCGCCTGTCGAGCGGCGAAATCAGGCTGGACGGCAAGGCCATCACCGGCCCGCATCCCGATATCGGCCTCGTCTTCCAGGAAGCGAACCTGCTGCCCTGGCGCAATCTCGATGCCAACATCGCCTTTCCCTTCGAGATCAAGGGCACTCGGCCCGACCGGACCTGGATCGAGCATCTCCTGCAGCGTGTCGGCCTTGCCGGCTTCGGCGGCAAGTTCCCGCGCGAGCTCTCCGGCGGCATGCAGCAGCGGGCGTCCATCGTGCGCGCTTTATCGCTCAAGCCCTCGGTTTTGCTGATGGACGAGCCCTTCGGTGCTCTCGACAGCTTCACCCGCGAGGAGATGAACGGGTTGGTGGAAGAGATCTGGCTCGATAGGCCGACCACCATCGTCTTCATCACCCACAGCATCGAGGAGGCCATCTTCCTGTCGGACCGGGTGATCGTGATGAGCGCCAGGCCCGGCCGGGTGGCGAGGGAATATCAGGTACCGTTTGCGCGCCCGCGCTCCCTGGAAATCATGGCCACCAAGGAAGTCTTCGACCTTCAGAACGCCATCAAGCTGGACATCGTGGGCGGCCGCGCCAGCCAGACGCAGGTGCCGCTGCGCAGCGCCATGGCCGCAAGCTGAGGACATTGCCGTGAGTGACGCCGTTCCCCAATTTTCCAAAGCCAGCTCCGGCGACGGCCGGGATGTCAGCCTCACCAATCTGTCGGCCTTTTCCTCCGGGCCCGGCATCAAGTCCGGCTTCGAGATCGCCGCGATCGTCGCGGTCGCCGTGATCCTGATCGGCGGCGCCGAGCTCGCGCTCAGGCTGTTCAAGGTGCCGCTCTACATCATGCCGCCGCCGAGCGCGATCGTCACGGCGCTGTTCACCGAATTCCCGCTGATCCTGCCGCATCTCGGCTACACGCTGGTGGAACTGGGCGGTGGCTTTGCCATCGGTGCCTGCATCGGCCTGATCCTGGCTGCGGTGATCACCCAGTTCCCCTTCGCCGAGAAGATCATCGCGCCCTATATTCTCCTGCTGGTCACCACGCCGATGCTGGCTTTGGTACCGTTGCTCATCCTGCGCTTCGGCTTCGGCTATACGCCGAGGATCATCGCGGTGGCGCTGGCCGCCGGCCCGATGGTGATGATCAACGCCGCAACCGGCTTCCGGCGGGTGGACAATGCCAAGATCGCGCTCGCTCGGTCCTATGGCGCCTCGACGCTGCAGATCTTCTGGAAGATCCGGGCACCGATGGCTTTGCCGATGATCCTGGTCGGCCTGATGATCGGTGCCATTTTCGGCCTGTTGACGGCTGTGGGAGCCGAAATGGTCGGCGGCGGCTTCGGGCTCGGCAACCGGCTGACGACATATTCCTCCATGATCCAGATGCCGCAATTCTTCGCGGTGGTGCTGGTGCTCTCCATCCTCGGCATCCTGATCTATGTGCTGTTCTTCCTGATCGGCAAGAAGTGGGCAAGCTGGGAAGCCTGAGCGGGAAAGCCAACGATAGCAAAGCGATAGAACGAAAAGACCACTCACCATTCGAACTGCCGGAAACAGGCAGGGCCCAACCGGAGGAAAGCCGTGACGAAGAACGAGAGCGCATCGACGAGGCCAAAGAGTGTAGAGCCTGGCATCAGCCGGCGCTATTTCCTGCAGGTGGGGGCCGGCGGCCTGGTGACGGCGACGGCCCTCGGCGCCTCCGGCCTGCTGACACCGGCGCGGGCCGCGGCCTATGAGAAGTTCACCTGGATCTCGCCGCGCGGCACGCTGGAAGTGCTCGACGACTATCCCTATTGGGCGGCGAAGAAGGCGGGTTACTTTGGCGATCTCGCCACCGACATGCAGCCCGGCCCTTCCGACGGCACGGCGACGGTGAAATTCGTCGATGTCGGCCAGGCCGATATGGGTTTCCCGTCCCCGGGCGTGTTCTCCTTCGCCATCCAAAACGGCATGAAGCTCAAATCCGTGTTCCATATGGGCGCGCGCGACACCTTCAGCTTCGCTTTCCGCAAGGGCGAGGGCACCAAGGATCTCAAGACGCTGGAAGGCAAGACCATCCTGCTCGGTTCGGCCGCCTGGCAGGCGATCACCGATCCGCTGCTCGCTGCCCAGGGCGTCGACGTCAAGAAGGTGAAATATGTCGAGGCCGGCTGGCCGACCTGGGGCACGGCGCTGGCCGGCGGGCAGGGCGACGCCGCCCTGTCCTGGGAAGGGCTCAGGGCGGAATGGATCGCCAAGGGCCTCAGCTTCGACTACTGGCTCGGGGTCCAGCATTCGAAATTCCCGGCCAATACCTTCGTGGTGCGCAGCGCCGATCTCGAGGATCCCGATCGCAAGGCCTTCCTGGAGAAGTATCTGCGCGGCTGGGCCATGGGCCTGGAGTTCGGCTACCAGAATCCGCGGGCGGCCGTTGAGGCGGTGTTCGAGCAGTTCCCGACGCTCGCCAGCAATCTCGGCCCGGAGCTCGGCACCACCTCGATCCTGCAGCAGGTCAACGTCTTCCGTGGTGACATGGACAAGCGCGGCGGCTGGGGCTGGCACGACATGACAAGCTGGCAGGCCTTCTTCGACCAGATCCACAAGATCGGCCAGATCTCCGCACCGGTTAAGGCGGAGGACGTGGTCACCAACGACCTCATCAAGCCGGCCAATGATTTCGACAAGGCCAAGGTCAAGGCCGACGCGGACAGTGCCAAGCTTTCGGACGGCTTTGCCAAGGTCGACGTCGAGAAGATCAAGGCGAATCTGTTTAACGGAGCCCTGTAGGGGGAATGCGGGTCCACTTAAGGAGGTAATGCTGCGATTTGTCATAGCCGGGCTTGACCCGGCTATCCAGGAGCCACACGCGCAAACGGTCTGGGGCTGGATTGCCGGGTCAAGCCCGGCAATGACAAAGGTCGCGCAAGCTCCAAGACGCTCAAGTGAACCGCATCAGCCCTCTGAGGGGTGCTTTGCAAACATTTGAAATCCGGCGCGGATCCCGGTCCGCGTCGGACTATGTGATTGGTATTGGGGGAGGGCGCATGTCCGACAAGGTTAGGATTCTCGTGGTGGGGCTCGGCAATATGGGAGCCTCCCATGCCAGCGCCTATCATCGCAATGATGGTTTCGAGATCGTCGGCATCATGAGCCGCTCGATCAAGTCGAAGCCCGTACCGGCCGAACTCGCCGGCTACCCGCTGTTCGAGGACTTCGATACCGCACTCAGGGAAACCAGGCCTGATGCCGTCTCGATCAACAGCTGGCCGAACACCCATGCCGAATATGCGCTGAAGGCGATCGAGGCAGGCTGCCACGTCTTCATGGAAAAGCCGATCGCTACCACGATCGAGGACGCGGAGAAGGTGGTCGCCGCTGCTCGTGCCAAAAATCGCAAGCTGGTGCTGGGCTATATCCTGCGCGTGCACCCCTCCTGGGTGAAGTTCATCGAGATGGGCCGGACCCTGGGCAAGCCGTTGGTGATGCGCCTCAATCTCAACCAGCAGAGCAGCGGCCCGGCCTGGCACTGGCACAAGAACCTGATCGATTCGCTAATCCCGATCGTCGATTGCGGCGTGCATTATGTCGATGTGATGTGCCAGCTCACCGGCGCCAAACCGCTGCGCGTGCATGGCATCGGCGCCAAGCTCTGGCAGGAGGCGGCCCAGCAGAATTACGGCCATCTGCACGTCACCTTCGACGATGGTTCCGTCGGCTGGTACGAGGCGGGCTGGGGGCCGATGATGAGCGAGATCGCCTATTTCGTGAAGGACGTCATCGGGCCGGAAGGGGCCGTATCCATCGTTGCCGGCCAGACCGAGAGCAGCAAGCAGGGCGAAGAACTCTCCGATTCCGCCGACATCGATCGCCACACCAAGACCGACGCCATCAAGATCCACTACGCCAAGGTCGACGCCGACAAGAACTTCGCCAAGCCGGACGAGATCTTCAGCATGGAGGACGAACCGGGCCATCAGGAATTGTGCGATCGCGAGCAGGCCTATTTCCTGCGTGCGATCCGCGAGGACCTCGATCTCACCGAATCCATGGCGGCCGCAGTGAACAGCCTGCGCATCGTGCTGGCGGCCGAGCAGAGCATCCGGGAACAGCGGGCGGTCGAGATCGGCTGACGGCGTTCGTCGCTCCGCCAGCGATCCGACGTGCGCGTTTTGCGCGCGTCGTAGCTTTTCATTTCATCACCAAGGGATACTCGTCATGACGACATTGCTGGAAACCTACGTCGAATCCGATGCGCTCGCTTTGGCCGGGCTGGTGCAGAAAGGCGAGGTGTCGCCACTCGAGGTGGTGGAGACCGCCATCACCGTGATCGAACAGCTCAATCCGAAGCTCAATGCAGTCATCCACCGCCTCTACGACATGGGCCGCGCCGCCGCAGCCGATGTCGATCGCCAGGCCGCGTTCGCCGGGGTTCCCTTTCTTGCCAAGGAACTCGCCAGTTCCTGGAAGGGGGCACCGCTCACCAATTCATCGCGTTATCTGAAGGATCTGGTGGCCGAGAGCGATTCGGTGTCGGTGCAGCGCATCCGGGCTGCCGGCCTTGTGCTGCTCGGCAAGTCGAATGCGCCCGAGAATGGCTGGTCGATCTCGACCGAGCCCAAGCTCTACGGCGCCACCATCAATCCCTGGAAGGAGGGCATCACCGCCGGCGGGTCGAGCGGCGGCACGGCGGCGGCCGTGGCCTCGCGCATGGTGCCGATCGGCGAGGCGAGCGATGGTGCGGGCTCCATCCGCGTTCCCGCCTCCTGCTGCGGCATCGTCGGCCTGAAACCCTCGCGCGGACGCGTCACCCTCGCTCCGGCAGGGGACTTCTGGTACGGCGGCGCCTATTTCCTCTGCCATTCGCGCAGCGTGCGCGATACAGCCGCTTATCTCGACGCCGTTGCCGGAGCCTTGCCGGGTGATCCCTACACGCCGCCCAGGCCGGCGGAGAGCTGGCTTGAATTGTCGAAGCGTACGCCTGCGCGGCTGCGCATCGGCTACACCGTCACGCCGGCCAACGGCACGCCGATCGACCCCCAGGTGAAGGCTGCGGTGCTGGCCACGGTGAAGACCCTGGAGGGCCTCGGCCATCTCGTCGAGGAACATGACATGGCCCTCGACGGCAATGATGCCTGGAAGACCTATACCCATATGTCTCCGGTCGAGACGGCCGCGATGTTCGACGGACTGGCCGACGTGATCGGGCGTCCCGTCACCCGGGACGACGTCGAGCCGGTGACCTGGGCGGTGATCGAGCGCGGCCGCTCGATCAGCGGCGTCGAGCATGCCCGCGATGTCTGGAAATTGCGCGAACTCAGCCGTGCCATCGCCGAGGATCTTGGGCCCTACGACATCTTCATCACGCCGACCCTGACGCAGCTGCCGCGCCCGATGGGCTATTACGACATGTCGATGACCGATCTCGACCAGTACAACGCCAAATGGACGGATGCGGTCTTTGCCTTCCCGTTCAATCTTTCCGGCCTGCCCGCGATCTCGCTGCCGCTGGGCTCGACGCCGGACGACATTCCGATCGGCGTGCAACTGGTCGGGCGTTACGGCGACGAGGCGAGCGTGCTGGCGGTTTCCGCACAGCTCGAACAGGCCATGCCCTGGAACGGCCGGCGCCCGGCCATCAGTGCGTGAGGGGCAATTACCTTCTCCCCTTGTGGGTATCGTCTACTCCACTTGGAGTGGACTGGGTGCCCCTAACGGGCGGATGAGGGGTCGCGCGACCCATCCTAAACGCCTTGCAGGCAGCCACCGGCAATGGGGAGGTTTCGTCGACCCCTCATCCGGCTGCCGCCGCCTTCTCCCGCAAGGGGAGAAGGAATTTTACCCCGCCGCTGCCAGTTCCTTGCGCAGGATGGCGCGTAGCTCGTCGATCAGCACCGGCTTGCCACCATCGTCATAGTGCCAATAGGTCCAGCCATTGCAGGCGGGCAGGCCTTGGGCGAGGGCGCCGATCTTGTGGATCGAGCCGACGATGTCGCCGAGCATGATCGATCCATCGACCCGCACGCGGGCCTGATGGCGACGATTGGCGTCGGTCAGGATGGCGCCGGGCTGCAGGAGCTGGCGTTCGATCACGTTGGCGAAGGGAATGCGGGGTTCGGAACGCTTTTCCGCCGGTGCCAGCATGGCGGCATCGTCGACAAGCGTGGCGTGGGCGATGCGCTCGCGGGCATGGGCGATATAGGCCTGATCGCGCTCGATGCCGACGAAGTGGCGGCCGAGTTTCTTGGCGACGGCGCCGGAGGTGCCCGAGCCGAAGAAGGGGTCGAGCACGACGTCGCCGGGCTTGGAGGCGGCGAGCAGGATGCGTGCCAGCAGCGCCTCCGGCTTCTGGGTCGGATGGGCCTTGCGCCCCTCGTCGTCCTTGAGCCGTTCGGAGCCGGTGCACAGCGGGATCAGCCAGTCGGAGCGCATCTGCACATCCTCGTTGCCGGCCTTCAGTGCCTCGTAATTGAAGGTGTAGCGCGAGCGCTGGTCGCGCGAGGCCCAGATCAGGGTCTCATGCGCATTGGTGAAGCGCTTGCCGCGGAAATTCGGCATCGGATTCGATTTGCGCCAAACGATGTCGTTGAGGATCCAGAAATCGAGATCCTGCAGGCTGGCGCCGACCCGGAAGATATTGTGATAGGAGCCGATCACCCACAGTGTGGCATCGGGCTTCATCACGCGCTTGACGGCGGCGAGCCAGGCCCGGGTGAAATCGTCATAGTCGCGCAGGGATGCGAACTTGTCCCAGTCGTCGTCGACAGCGTCGACCATGGAATTGTCGGGCCGCTGAAGATCACCACCCAATTGAAGATTATAGGGGGGATCGGCAAAGACGAGATCGACGCTCGCGGCTGGCAACCGCTGCAACGCGGAAATGCAGTCGCCCTCGATGATGGTATCGAGCGGTAGAACCGCACTCGCCATTGCAGACGAACGCGATTCTACACGCTTCAACCCTGGGCTCATCCGAAGCGCTTGGGCGGCTCCGGTACGCGAGATACTCATGGGGTACTCATACGCAACGCTTACTGACAACACGGTGGATCCTGGGCCGGTTTGGTAAATTCCGCGTTGCCATCCTGATAAAAATTTCGTGCCGGAACGGGACGCCCGCCGCTCCGCCACGCTTGCTGTGATTGTCCGCGTTCTGCTCAAATTGATGACTTGACGCGATTGAAATTGTCCGACCATTCTAGCCGCCGACCATGGCACCGAAACTGCGCTGCCGGCGGTCCGGGCCCGTCGGAACCAGGGCCCAAACGGGAGAGAAACATGATTACGCGTCGTTCCTTGCTGCAGATCGCGGCCGGCAGTGCTGCGTTCACCGGCCTCGGGCTGGTGCCTGCTTACGCCGACCTGCCCAAGCTGAAGAAGAAAGACAAATACAAGGTCGGCTTCGCGCAGACGGAGAGCAACAATCCCTGGCGTCTGGCACAGACCGCCAGCATGAAAGACGAGGCCCAGAAGCGGGGCTGGCAGCTCGTCTACACCGACGCCGCCGGCTCGGCCGCCAAGCAGGTCGCCGACGTACGCTCGATGATCGCCCAGAAGGTCGACGTCATCCTGCTGTCGCCGCGCGAGGAAAAGCCGCTCGTGCCAGCGGTGATGGAAGCCAAGAAGGCAGGCATCCCGCTCTTCCTGATCGATCGCGGTGTCGATGCCAATCTCGCCAAGGGTGGCAAGGACTATGTCGCCTTCATCGGCTCCGACTTCATCAAGGAAGGCGAGATGGCCGGCGAATATCTGGCCAAGGCTGTCAACGGCAAGGCCAAGATCATCGAGCTGCAGGGCACGGTGGGCTCTTCTCCGGCCAACGACCGCAAGACGGGCTTCGAGAAGGCGATCAAGGCCTATCCCGACATGAAGATCATCGCCTCCCAGTCGGGTGACTTCGCCCGCGACAAGGGGCGCCAGGTGTTCGAGACGCTCTATCAGGCCCATCCCGACGCGACCGCCCTCTATTCGCACAATGACGAGATGACCATGGGCGCCATCGCCGCGATGGAGGCTGCCGGCAAAACACCGGGCAAGGACCTGATCCTGGCTTCGATCGACGGTACGCGCGATGCGGCCCAGGCCGTTTCGGATGGCAAGCTTCTCGTCCTGATCGAATGCAATCCGAAATTCGGTCCGGCTGCCTTCGACGCCATCGTCAAATATGCCGCCGGCGAAGCCGTGGCGCCGCGTCTCGTCAATACCGACCGGCTGTTCAACAAGGACAACATCGCCGCTTATTTGCCGGAATCCTATTGATCCGGCAGTCTTAGAACGCTGACTTTTGTCATTGCCGGGCTAGCCCCGGCAATCCAGCTCCTCCTTTATGACAGAGAGCCTGGATGCCCGGGTCATGCCCGGGCATGACAGAGGTCGAGCCTAAGCGGCGATTCTTTACAATGATAGAGGCGGGTTTAGCCGCCATTAGAGCTAGAGACTGAATGGCACCATCGTCCCCGCTTCTTTCCATGGACGCCATCACCAAGAGCTTTGGTGGCGTCAAGGTCCTGCATGGCGCGACCCTCGACATCGCCCCTGCTGAGGTCATGGCCTTGGTGGGCCAGAACGGGGCCGGCAAGTCGACCATGATCAAGATCCTCAATGGTGCCCATACGCATGATGGCGGCACCATCACCTTCGGCGGAGCACCCTGGCAGGCCAGTTCTCCGCAGCAGGCCCAGCGCCTGGGGGTGAGCACCATCTTCCAGGAACTCAACCTGATCGGCTATCGTTCGGTCGCCGAGAACATCTATCTCGGCCGCGAGCCCAAGCACCGCGGCTTGTTCATCGACTGGAAGGCGATGAATGCCGGTGCACGCGAACTCCTGGCCCGTTTCGACGTCAATATCGACGTTACCCAGCCGCTGGGTGAATTTCCCACCGCCATCCAGCAGATGGTGGCGATCGCCCGCGCGGTGTCCTTCAAGGCCCGCCTGGTGATCATGGACGAGCCGACTTCCTCCCTCGACGAGGCCGAGGTGGCGGTGCTGCTGCGCACCATCCGGCAGCTCAAGGATGACGGGGTTTCGGTGCTGTTCGTCACCCACAAGCTCGACGAGCTTTATGCGGTCTGCGACCGCGTCACCATCATGCGCGACGGGCGCACGGTCGCCGTTTCGCCCATGCAGGACATGCCCAAGCTGACCCTTGTCTCTTCCATGCTCGGCAGGGCCCTTGCGGAAGTGATGGCAAAAGGCACCGCCGCCGAACGGGGAGAGGGCTCGGCTGTTCGCGAGGAACTGCTCGGCGTGCGCTCGCTCGCCGTCGGGCGGCGCGTCAGCGATGCCTCCCTTTCGATCGACAAGGGCGAGATCGTCGGATTGGCCGGATTGCTGGGTTCGGGCCGTACCGAGACGGCCCGCGCCATCTTCGCCGCCGACAGGCGCGCCAAGGGAGAGATCGCCTTCAATGGAGCCAAGACGGAGTTCCGCACGCCAACGGAAGCCATCAAGGCCGGAATGGGATTTTGTTCGGAAGACCGCAAGGTCGAAGGCATCGTCCCCGACATGTCGGTCGCCGACAATCTCACCCTCGCGCTGATGCCGGCCCTTTCGCGAGGCGGCCGCTTCGACCTTGCCGAGCAGAGGCGGATCGTCGAGCGTTTCATCAAGGAAATCGGCATCAAATGCTCGGGCCCGGACCAGAAGATCCGCGAATTGTCCGGCGGCAATCAGCAAAAGGTGCTGCTCGCCCGCTGGCTGTGCATGAATCCCAAGCTTCTCATTCTCGATGAGCCGACGCGCGGCATCGATGTCGGGGCCAAGGCGGAAATTCTCAACCTGATCCGCCGCTTTTCCGCGGAGGGGCTCGGCGTGCTGGTGATTTCTTCCGAACTGGAGGAGGTCATCGAGGCGGCAAGTCGCGTCTTCGTGCTGCGCGACGGCTTGAGCGTGGCGGAGCTGCGCGCCCCCAACATCAATGAGGACAGCATCATGGCCGCCATGGCTCACGGCGCCAGCCCCGCAGCCGACGAGACGGGAACGGCTAACCATGCGTGATGTTCCTGCGTTTCTGCAGCGCTACGGTGTCATCATCGCGCTGCTGCTTCTGATCGGCTTCAATTTCGCCGTCACGCCCAATTTTGCTACCACCCAGACCCTGCTGGTCAATCTCACCCAGGTCTGCACCATCGTGATCGTCGGCATCGGCATGACGCTGGTGATCGCAACCGGCGGCATCGACCTGTCGGTCGGTTCGCTGATGGCGATTGCCGGTGCCCTGTCGCCGATGATCTTCACAGGCAAAATCGTGGATTTTTCCAACCTTTATGTCGCGATCGCCTTCGGTATCGTCATTCCGGTGCTGGTCGCGGGCGTATTCGGCCTTTTCAATGGCTGGCTGATCACCCGCTACAACATCCAGCCGATCATCGCGACGCTGATCCTGTTCATTGCGGGCAGGGGGCTGGCCCAGGTCTCCACCAATGGCGACCTGCAGGTTTTCAATAGGCCTGAATTCCAGGCGATCGCGCTCGGCAAGGTGCTGGGGTTGCCGTTCCAGGTCTGGATCATGGCGGCGCTGGTGATCGCGGCCGCCTATGTGCTCAAGGGCACGGTGTTCGGCCGGCAGGTCCTGGCGGTCGGCGGCAATGAGGCGGCGGCCCGGCTCGCCGGCGTGCCGGCGGCCCGCGTCAAGGTGCTGGTCTACTTCATCTGCGGCTTGTGTGCCGGTATCGCCGGCCTCATCGAGATCGCCATGAACTCGGCGGCCGATGCCAATCAGATCGGCATGGGCAAGGAGCTCGATGCCATCGCGGCGGTGGCGGTTGGCGGGACGCTGCTCTCCGGCGGCCGGGCTACCATCGTCGGTACCTTGCTCGGAGCACTCATCATCCAGCTGGTGCGCTACACCTTGCTCGCCAACGGAGTGCCGGATGCGGCGGCTCTCATCGCTAAGGCAGTGCTGATCGTGCTCGCTGTCTGGCTCCAGCGGCAGGGGACGGCATGATGGCGAACTTTCGGTTCTCTCCGGCCCTCGGCGTGCTGCTCGCCCTCGTGCTGCTCGCGGCCTTCGGGGCCTGGCGCTATGACGGCTTCCTCGGCACCTACAACATCCAGACCGTGCTGCGCTACAATTCGATGTTTGCGCTGGTCGCCCTCGGCATGTGCTTCGTGATCATGACTGGCGGCATCGACCTGTCGGTCGGCACCACCGCCGCGCTGGCCAGCGTGGTCTCCGCCTATCTCAGCTCCTATGGCCTCATCGCCGGCGCCGCCGGCGGGCTTGCGGCGGGAGCGGCCGTCGGCATCATCAATGCGCTGATCATCACCCGTTTGAAGATCCTGCCTTTCATCGCCACGCTCGCCACCATGCTGGCGGCGCAAGGCACGGCCCTGCTGCTGGCCAACAACCAGTCGGTCTCGGCTTCCTATGACACGGCCTTCACCGCGCTCGGGCAGGGCGATCTTCTCAGCTTCATGCGACCTGAATGGGTGGATGCCGAAAATGCCGGCACCGCCGCGAACATTCTCGGCTTCATCCTGAGCTTCCCGACGCCGGCCTGGATCGCCCTGTTGGCGTATATCGTGGGCGCCACTACCCTGAACTCCACCTCTTTCGGGCGCCATGTGCTGGCGGTCGGCGGCGGTGCGGAAGCCTCCCGGCTGATGGGCTTGCCGGTCAACCGCACCATCTTCGCGGTCTATGTGATCTCCGGCGTGACGGCCGGCATGGCGGGCGTGATCCTGGCCTCGCAATTCGGTGCCGGCCAACCGATCGAAGGCATTGGCTGGGAGCTGATCGCCATCGCCTCGGTGGTGGTGGGCGGCACGCTGCTGACAGGGGGCAAGGGCTCCATCGGCGGCACGCTGGCCGGCGCCCTGCTGCTCGGCCTGATCTACACGATCCTCAATTTCGAGAATGGCATGGGCTGGATCTCGCTCTCAGCCTATTGGCAGTCGGTGGTGCGCGGCGCCTTCTTGCTGGTCGTCGTCATCCTGCAGGCCAAGCTCATGCAGACCAGACCTGCGCAGATCGCAAAATAGGAAACTACCATGCTCAAGAATATCGATCCGCTGCTGAATGCCGATGTGCTCTATGCCCTCCGAGCGATGGGCCATGGCGACACGCTGGTGATCTGCGACACCAATTTCCCGGCCGATTCGGTCGCTCGCGAGACGGTACTGGGGGACCTCCTGCGCATCGACGGTGTGACGGCCGCCCGTGCGGTTGAGGCCGTACTGTCGGTCGTGCCGCTCGACACCTTCGTCGACGACTCGGCCCGCCGCATGGAGATCGTCGGCTCGCCCGACGAAGTCCCGCCGGTCCAGCAGGAAGTGCAGGCCGCGATCGACAAGGCGGAAGGCAAGTCCTGGCCGATGACCTCGATCGAGCGCATGGAATTCTACGAACACGCCAAGAAGGCCTATTGCGTGATCGCTACCGGCGAACGGCGCTTCTATGGCTGTTTCATCTTCCGCAAGGGCGTGGTCGCGCCGTAAGGAGACAGCACCGCCCTCTCAAACCCGATATGCCTTCAGCCTTCCGAAGGACAGGCGGTGATGCGGGCAGGGTCCATGCGTGTCGATGGCGGCGGTATGTTCGGGCGTGCCGTAGCCCATATGGCGCTCGAAGCCATAGAGCGGGTAGGTGGCCGAAAGCTTGATCATCAGGCGGTCGCGGGTGACCTTGGCGATGATCGAGGCGGCGGAGATGGTCGGCACCAGCGCGTCACCGTCGATGATGGCGCGGGCCGGAAGCTGCAGGCCGTGGGGCACGTCCTTGCCGTCGATCTCCACCGACGAGGGGCGCAGGGACAGCCCCCTGACGGCCCGCCGCATGGCGTCCAGCGTGGCGCCGCGGATGTTGAGCCGGTCGATCAAGGCTGGGCTCGAAAAGGCGACCGAGACCGAGAGCGCCGAGGCCATGATCTCCTGATAGAGCTCTTCGCGCCGTGCCGCCGTGATGACCTTGGAATCGGCCAGGCCGACCGGCACCCTGTCGGGATCGAGGATGACGGCGGCAGCCGATACCGGGCCCGCCAGCGGTCCCCGGCCAGCCTCGTCGACGCCAGCGAGAAGATGTTTTGTCATGAACTGGCGTTAGAAGATTCCCGCCGGCAGGTCCAGCGCAGAGGGTGGGCTGACGCTGTACCGATACAAATCGTGACTTGCTTTGTGCCTCTGCCATGTCAAGTTTAGCCGCAATTTTTCAACGTATGTTGCCGACAACGATGGACAGCGTTTGGGCAGATAGCGTTTGTTGCGGGGCAGGGCGGAATGCAAAAGAACGTGACCGATATCGAGGCTGCTACACCTTCTCAGGACCATCAATCCCAGAGCGAAGCGGCGCCGGCTCCGATCAAGGCTGGCTTGCCCTCCGACAATGTGTTCGATCGCCTGGTGCATGACGAGGAGGATGTCGTCGGCCTGCTGGCCTTTTCCCTCTCCACGCAGAACAAGCGCGACTGGCTGGTGGCTTTCAAGCAGGAGGTCGGGCGCGATCCGACACCGGACGAATTGGCCGCCTACGACATCGGCGAGCGGATCGACCGCCGCCTGGCAACCTATCGCAAGCTCGCCGAGCATGCCCTGGCCGGCAATTCCTTCTGGGCTTCGGCGACCCTGACGCCCGTGAGCGAACTGCCCGGCCCGACGATCAGCGAGCTTTTATCCACGCCGGCCAAACCGGAGCCGGCCAAACCGGCGCGCTCGTCCTGGTTCAAAGGCAGCAAGCGGTGATTGCCGGCAGTTCTTCGGATATTAGGGCGGAAGAAGACCGTTTCTTTACGGTCCGCGGCGTTGCCCCCTTGCCCTCTCCCTGTAAGAACCGGGCAACGGCAAGGGCGACAGGCAACACGACCGAAGAACGAAAATATCTGCTTTTCGCCTGATCAGAACAGCGCCAGTTGTTCACCCATCCGCACCGGGCGGGTGAACAGGTCCGTACGCAGCTTCAACCGCCTGGCGTTGAGGCCCAGCCGGGCGGCAGCCAGTTCGAAACGCCGCCCGATCATCCAGGCATAGGGTCCGGTTCCCGACATGCGCAGGCCCCAGCGCGAATCATAGTCCTTGCCGTCGCGGCTCGATCGCATCAGCGAGAAGACATGGTTCATGGCATCGGGGCGATGCTCGCCCAGCCAATCGCGCATCAGGCCCGAAATCTCGAGGGGCAGGCGTAGCATGACGTAACCCGCCTCGCGGGCGCCCGCCGCACGGGCCGCTTCGAGGATGCGCTCGATCTCGGCATCGTTGATCTTGGGGATGATCGGCGCCACCATCACCGTCACGGGAATGCCGGCATCGGCCAGCTGACGCATGGCCTTCAGGCGCAAGGACGGCGTGGCCGCTCGTGGCTCGAGCGAGCGGGAGAGCTTTGCGTCGAGGGTGGTCACCGACAGGGCGACCTTGACCAGGCCGCGCCGCGCAAGGCGTGCGAGAATGTCGATGTCGCGGGTGATCAAGCCCGATTTGGTGACAATGCCGACCGGGTGGCTGGTTCTATCAAGAACCTCCAGAATGGAGCGGGTGATGCCGCGCTGGCGCTCGATCGGCTGGTAGGGGTCGGTGTTGGTGCCCATCGCGATGGTGCGCGGCTGATAATTCCTGGCCGACAATTCTTTTTCCAGCAGGGTCGCCGCATTCGGCTTGGCGAACAGCTTGGTCTCGAAGTCGAGCCCCGGCGAGAGCCCCATATGCGCGTGCGTCGGCCTGGCGAAGCAATAGACGCAGCCATGCTCGCAGCCGCGATAGGGGTTGATCGAACGGTCGAAGGAGATGTCCGGCGAGTCGTTGAAGGTGATGATCTTGCGGGCCTGCTCGTCCTGGATCTCGGTGCGCAGAGTCGGCAATTCCTCGATCGAGTTCCAGCCGTCATCCTCGATGAAGCGCGAAAGCCCTTCGAAACGCCCGCTGGCGTTGGAGCCGGCGCCGCGGCCCCGCCGCCGATCGATGTCGATCACGGTCGTGCCCACCGGCACCGCATCGGTAAGAGAGACCTTGCTTATCGGCACGCCCATGGCCGCCTCCGCGAATCAAATTCCTCTGTTCTCATTAGAACAAAAAGAGAACATTGCTGCAAGCGAAACGAAATTGCCGATAATTTGCGCAGGATCGGCTGTTTCGGGCTCTGATTTCGAAGGGCGCCGCGTGATATGCGAGGAGGAGAATGAGACTGAAACAACCCCCCTGCCTGCCATGATCAGTGTCGTCATCGCCGCGAACGGCCAGGAATTGCTGCTGGCGGAAACGCTGGCTGCCCTTGTGCCGGCGGCGGCGGATGGTTTCGTGCGCGAGGTGGTGGTCGCCGAGAGCGGATCTTCCCGGGGCACGCGCCTGGTCGCGGATGCCGTCGGCTGCGTCATCGTAGAAGGTGACGAGCGTACCGGCCTCGAGGCTGCCCGCAGCGATTGGGTGTTGGTGATGGCCCCCGGCGTGCGGCTGGAGAGCGATTGGTTTCGCGAAGCCGGCGTGATGATGCAGCGATTGCAGAGAGTGGGCGACCGGCCGGTCGCGATGCTGTTTCGCGGCGCGGTCGACGATTATGGCTGGCGGGCAAGAGCGCGGGAGATCCTGCTCAAACTGTCGCGCAGCCGCAGGCGGCGGCAGGCCGTGCTGGCGCCCCGCCAAGCGCTGCTGGCCGGCGCGCGCCTGGCAATCCATGCGCTGCGGGCGCGTGCTTTTACGGGCGGGGTCGGGCCTGTTGGCTTATGAGACAGATCCTGTCGGCTTGAGCCGGCCTTTTGCCCGCGATGATCCGGCGAGAGCGTCGGCCGTCATGCCGGCACTGGTGCTGGCGCGGATCAGGACAGGGCGCTTTCTTCCTGTCTCCCCTGATGGGCGGCAGTGAGGAAGTCGATAAGTCCGAACGGAGCGCGGTCGCCGAGGCAGATTTCCAGCATCAAATGCGCGTCCGCAGCTTCGGGGGCGCTGCGCGCGAACATCGCATTTTCATGGATGGCGAGGGCCGCTTCGATGTCGTCGGGGTGAGCGGCGATCGCTTTTGCGAGTTCGGCGCCGTCGAGCATCGCCAGGTTCCCGCCCTCGCCGGCCGGGGGCATCAGGTGGGCGGCGTCGCCGAGAAGCGTGACCCCGGGCACGCGGTCCCATCGGTGTCCGACGGGAAGCGCATGGATCATGCGCGGGGTCGGCGGAGTCTCGCCATCGGTAATCAGCGCGGTGAGCGCCGGCGCCCAGCCCTCGAATTCAGCTGCGATCCGGGCTGTTGCGGCAGCGGCGTCACTAAAGTCGATGTCGGCGATCCATTCGGCGGAGCGGTTCAACTCGACATAGGTGTGAAGGATATTTCCGGCCTCGCGATGCGCGACGATGCCCTTTCCCGGGGCGAGTGCGTACATCGCACCGCGGCCGACGGCTCCGGCAGACGCGGAATGCCGTTCGTCGACATCATGTAGATAGGTCTCGATCAATGTGGTGCCGACATAATCGGGCTTCGCATCGGATAGCAGGGGTCGGACCTTCGACCAGGCGCCATCCGCCCCCACGAGAAGTTCCGTTCTCGCGGTCGACCCGTCCGTGAATGCCAACTCGTGCCGGCCATCGCCGAGATCCGCGACGTGGGCGAGCTTCTTTCCCCACTGAATCGTATTCTCGGGCAGGGACTGGACAAGAATTCGTCGCAGGTCGCCTCGAAGCACCTCGGGACGTCCGCTGGTGCCGTCGTCGGGCTCGTCGAGCAATAAGTTGCCGTGTCGGTCGAGAATGCGTGCCGCCGCGCCGCCCCGGTGGATGATCGCGTGGAATTCATCGAGGAGGCCGGCGTCATCGAGCGCGCGTTGCCCGTTATATTCGTGGATATCGAGCTGTCCGCCCTGCGTGCGCGCCCCGGCCGAGGGCTCGGCCTCGTAGACCGTCGCCGAGATGCCGTGCCGGGAGAGGACGCGTGCGAGGATGAGGCCGCCGAGGCCCGCGCCGATAATCGTGACTGGTGTCGTCATTCTATTCCTTTCAAATGTCTATGGAACACTGTTCCATAGACATTTGTTGGAACGATGTTCCAACCATGTCAAGATGGTGGGTATGACAACCAAGATTCAGCGAACCGGACGGCGCGCGGACACGCTCTCGAAGGAGAGGATCGTCGAAGCCGCGATCGAGATCCTGGACAGCGGGGGGGAAGGCGCCCTGACATTCCGCGCACTCGCCGCCCGTCTGGCAACGGGAAGCGGAGCGATCTACTGGCACGTCGCCGACAAGGACGGGCTCCTCGCGGCTGCCACAAACGACATCATTGCCCGCGCCATGACCGAGGTGGTCGATGGAGACAGGCCACAGCAGGCCATCAGAGCCATGGCGCTCGGTGTGTTCGATGCGATCGACGCACACCCCTGGGTGGGTGCGCAACTCTCCCGTGAGCCATTGCAAGCCGCCATGCTCCAGATTTCCGAAGGCATCGGCAGCCATCTCCAGGCGCTCGGCGTTCCCGAGCGGGCGGAGTTCGACTGCTGGTCCGCGCTCGTGAATTACATTCTCGGCGTCGCCGGGCAGAACGCTGCGAATGCCCGTCTCGCCCCGCGCGAAATGGACCGGACGACGTTCCTCACCACCGTTGCAGCGCGGTGGAGGCAGCTCGACCCCGCCAAATATGCCTTCGTGCATCGGTTGGCGACGCGGCTGCCCGGCCATGACGACCGGGAGCAGTTCCTTGCCGGCATCGACCTCATCCTGGCCGGGATCGCAACCGTCCGATAGCGTTGCCGACCCATCCATCTGTCGCGGGCGCACCACCCTTCGAAATCGGCGTTCCGGCGATCCGCTGGGCTCACCGTCGCAGGGAAGCACCCTCTTGGTTGAAGACATGGCAGAGGGCGGGGTCGGCGCGCAGGGGCACGGTTTCGCCATGGCGGACTCGTAATTGCCCAGGGGCCGAAATGGTCAGGTTCTCCCCGCCTGAGGTGGTTGCGTAGAGCACGGTCTCTCCGCCGAGATGCTCGACCAGATGGACTTTGACGTCGCCGAGCGACTCGCCGGCCCCGCCGCCGACCAGGACATGCTCGGGGCGCACGCCGAAGGTGACGGGGGCAGTCGTCCTGGCGCCCGCTAGAGGCGAACCGAGGCTTACGGTTCGGCCTGCAACTTCGATCGCATCGCCGGCTCCGGCCAGGCGGCCGGCCAGGAAATTCATCTTGGGCGAGCCGATGAAGCCGGCCACGAACTGGTTGGCCGGCGCGTTGTAGAGATCGAGGGGTGCGCCGACCTGCATCACCACGCCGTCGCGCAGCACCACGATCTTGTCGGCCATGGTCATCGCCTCGACCTGGTCGTGGGTCACGTAGATCATGGTGTTTCCGAGATCCTGGTGCAGCTTGGCGATCTCCACGCGCATCTGCACCCGCAGTTCCGCGTCGAGATTGGAGAGGGGTTCGTCGAACAGGAAGATGCGCGGTTCGCGCACGATCGCCCGCCCGATAGCGACGCGCTGGCGCTGGCCACCGGACAGGGCCTTGGGGCGGCGCTGCAAATAGTCCTCGATCTTGAGGATCCTGGCGGCATGGCGCACCCGTTGGTCGACCTCGGCCCGCTTGTAGCCGGCGGTCTCCAGCCCGAAAGCGAGGTTCTTGTAGACCGTCATGTGCGGATAGAGGGCGTAGGACTGGAACACCATGGCGATGCCCCTGCGCGAGGCGGGGACATTGTTCATGCGTTCCCCGTCGATGGTGAGGTCGCCGCCCGAAATCGGCTCGAGACCGGCGATCATGCGCAGAAGGGTAGATTTGCCACAGCCCGACGGGCCGACGAACACCGTGAACTCGCCCGGTTCGATGACAAGATCCACGCCGTGAATGACGTCCAGCGAGCCGTAGCGCTTCACCACCTTGTCGAGCCGGATGCTCGTCGCCATGTCGTCCTCCTTACGGTCGCCAACCGCGATATTTCGGATGATCGGGGCCGATCGGCAGGGCCACGTCGCTGCCGGTCTGGGCGGAATGATAAAAGGCGGTCGCCAGTTCCAGCGCCCGGCGGGCATCGGCAACCGTGACCGGGACCGGTGCACGGCCGTGCAGGGCCTCGTGCAAGGCATCCATCTGGCCGAGGAAGCGGCGGCCGACCGGGGGCAGGTCGGCGACGAGATCCTTGATATCAGCCGCCACGGCCTCGTTCGCTGGCAGGATCGTCCAGGGGTTGTCACCCGGCGAATAGGCCTCGCCGCCGCTCTCGAAAGTGACGTTTTCGAAGCACAGGCGCAGCCGCGAAATCTCGTTCTGCGAGCCCAAAGTGGCGCTGGCCGCCACCAGCGCGCCATTAGCCATTTCCCAGGAGGAGGAGACGCAATCCTCGACCTCGATGGCGTTGACCCTCGTCGTCGCCCGCGCGAACAGCCGCCGCACCGGTCCCATCAGATGGGTCATCATGTCATGTTGGTGGATGGCATGGGTCATCAGCACCCCGCCGAGCTCGGTGTCCCATTTGCCGCGCCAATAGACGGCATAATAATCGGGCGTGCGCTTCCAATGGGTTTCGACCGTGCCAAGATAGGGCTTTCCGGCCAATCCTGCCTCGATGATGCGCTTGGCCTTCTGCACACCCTCGCCGAAACGGTACTGGAAGATCGGCATCAGGATCTGGCCGCTCTGGGCCTGGGCATTGGCCAGAAGATCGGCCTCATGCAGCGAGCCGACCAGTGGTTTTTCGCAGACGACATGCTTGCCCGCCGCCAGGGCCCGGCTGACCAGCTCGAAATGGGTTGCGGGCGGTGTGGCGATGTCGATCACGTCGATATCGTCGCGAGCGAGGAGTTCGTCGAAATGCAGCGTGCGGCTTTCGGCCGAGAATTCATCGGCAACCGCATCGAGGCGTTCCTGGTTGCGATCGCAGACGGCGGCGAGGCGCCAGCGTTCGGGGCGCGGCGCATAGGCCTCGGCGATATGCGCGCGCCCGATGTTCAGCCCGACGACGGCGACGGATTTGATCTCGCCCATCACGCAGCCTCCTCGGCGCGCTGCTGGGCCTTGAGGGCGAGTTCCATCGCCTTGAAGCAACGGGCCTGCGGCATGGCCGTCTCGGTCCGCTCCAAGACGTCGGTGATGAACTGCCGGCCGAAGGGAAGCTCGACCGCCGAACAATCGATATGCTGCATACCCTTCCGATCGGTGAGGAAGAGATGGTCTCCGCCGGCGCGGCCGGCGACATCGACATATTTTCGCAGCTCGATGGTGCCTTGGGTGCCGGTGATGAAGAGCCGCCCGTCGCCCCATACCGGCAGGCCGTCGGGCGTGAACCAGTCGACGCGGATATAGCCCGTGACACCCTGCGGCGTGCGAAGGTGGACATCGCCGACATCCTGCAGGCCGGGCTTGTCGGCATTGGCGCGGTTGCCGACAGAGGCGGAGAGGATATCGGCATCCTCGGCGCCGGTGAAGAACAGGAACTGCTCGAACTGGTGGGCGCCGATATCGACGAGGATGCCGCCATAGCGCTCGCGCTCGAAGAACCAGCCCGGTCGCTGCGGCTTGCGCAGGCGATGCGGGCCGAGTCCGGCCATGGTCACGATCTCGCCGATGGCACCCGAGGCCACCAGTTCGCCGGCCTTCACGGTGGCGGGCACCTCGAAATGTTCCGAATAGAGGATGGAGAGGATGCGCCTGGTCTCGGCCTGCACCAGGCGCACGCTCTCAAGCTGGCCGAGGCTGGTCATGCCCGGCTTGTCCAGCAGCACATCCTTGCCGTGGCGCATGGCCGTGACGGCGACGTCGGCGCGATCGCCCGGAATGGCGGCGCTGACGATCACATCGATCGCAGGGTCCTCATAGAGCCGCGCCGCCTCGGCGACGCGTGGGATCTCGGGATAGGCCCCGGCAAAGGCGACGGCGAGATCGTCTTCGGTGGCATGAAAGCCCGTGCAGACGGCACCGGCCTGCCTGAGCGCCCTGATCTGGCCGTGGATATGGTCGTGATTGATGCCGATGACGGCGAATTTCAAAGGTTTCATATCAATTGTCCGCTCGGGCGTTTTACTTTCAGATTGAATCGCTAGAATCGCAAAATGCGTCTGTTCCCAGTGTGTTAAGTCGAACGAAGATTTCGGCTTGAACGCATTTTGCTCCGGATGTCAGCGTTTCATGCCGGTGGTGGCGATGCCTTCGATCAGAAGGCGCTGGAAGAACAGGAAGACCAGGAAGATCGGGATCAAGGAGAGCACCGACATGGCGAACAGGGCGCCCCAGTCGGAGGTGCCGCTGGCATCGACCAGCGAGCGCAGGCCAAGCTGGACGGTGTAGGTGTGGATGTCGCCCAGATAGATCAGCGGCCCGAAGAAATCCTCCCAGGTCCAGATGAAGGAGAAGATCGCGGCGGTGGCGAGGACAGGCATGGAAAGCGGCAGCACGATCTTCCAGTAGATGCGCCAGGCGCTGCAGCCATCCATCATCGCGGCCTCGTCGAGCTCGCGTGGCAGGCCGCGGAAGAACTGCACCATCAGGAAGATGAAGAAGGCATCGACCGCGAGGAATTTGGGCACCACCAGCGGCAGCCAGGTGTTGACCCAGCCGATGTTCAGGAACAGCACATATTGAGGAATGAGGGTGACGTGGTAGGGCAGCATCAGCGTGCCCAGCATCAATGCAAACCAGAAGTTCTTGCCGAAGAACTGCAGCCGCGCGAAGGCATAGGCCGTCAGCGAGGCGGCCATGACGTTGCCGATCGTCGCCAGCACGGAGATGGCGAGCGAGTTGAGGAAGAAGGTTCCAAAGCTCACCTGCAGTCCGAACCAGCCGGTTTCATAGGCCCGGATCGAGACCTGGGAGGGGATCAGCGAAGTCTGGCCGCCGAAGATGTCGTCCGCCGGCCGCACCGAGCCTGCCAGCATCCAGAGCAGCGGATAAAGCATCACGAAGGAGGCGGCGATCAGGCCAGCATGGATCAGGGCCGAACGCAGGACTGAGCGCTCCGGCGCGTGCACGGCGGCGGCGTCAGTCGTCATAATGCACCCAATAGCGCGCGGTGAGGAAGGAGAAGGCGGTGAAGAAGGCGATGATCAGCACGAGGATCCAGGCCAGCGCCGAGGCATAGCCCATGCGGAAATAGCCGAAGGCCTCCTGGTAGAGATAGAGCGTGTAGAACAGGGTCGAGTTGATCGGGCCGCCATTGCCTTCGGAGATGATGAAGGCGGGCGTGAAGGCCTTGAAGGCTTCGATGGTCTGGATGACGAAATTGAAGAACACCACCGGGGTGAGCAGCGGCAGGGTGATCTTGAAGAATTGCCGGGCCTTGGAAGCGCCGTCGAGGCTGGCGGCCTCGTACATGTCCTGCGGAATCTGGCGCAGGCCCGCCAGGAAGATGATCATGGGCGAGCCGAACTGCCAAACCGAGAGCGCCACCAGCGTGTAGAGCGAATAGCGCGGATTGGAGATCCAGCTCGGCCCGTCGATGCCGGCGAGGGCGAGGAGGGAATTGACGAGGCCGTCGGCGGCGAAGAGCTGGCGCCAGAGCACTGCGATCGCCACGGAGGCGCCGAGCAAAGAGGGCAGGTAGAAGATGGCGCGATAGAGCGGAAGCCCTCTTATGCCGCGATTGAAGGCCATGGCCAGAGCCAGGGCGAAGATCAGCTTGAGCGGCACCGACAGCAGCACATAGGTGAAGGTCACCTTCATCGCCGCCGCGAATTTCGGATCGGCGGTGGCGATACGCACATAATTGGCGGTGCCGACGAATTGCGGGCTCTGCAGCAGATCATAGTCCGTGAAGGACAGATAGAGCGAGGCCAGGGCCGGCCCCAAGGTGAGGCCGAGAAAGCCGATCAGCCAGGGCGCCAGGAACAGATAGCCGGCACCGTTTCGGCGCAGGGCCTGCCGCAGCCGACCTTCGGAGATCTCGCTGGGCTGAACCAGTGTCGTCGCGGCCATGGCGCTCAGCCCCGTTTCAGGATGGACTCGGCTTCCGTAATGAACTGCTCGCCGCCTTGTTCCGGCGTCGACCCGAAGGCGACTTCCTGGCTGATGCGCTGCAGCACGAAGGAGATCTCGCCAGCCCCCTTGGGCGGGGAGGGCGGCAGGGCCCCGACATAGGGGTCGAGCTTGCCGACATAATCGACCATCTGCCTGCTGACGTCGTCGAGCGAGGCGGCAGCAAGGTCGCGCATGGCGGGGGAGGCGGGAACGCCCCGCTCCACCCCGAGGATCTTGACGCCGGCGGGATCATGCACGGTGAAGTTGGCCAGCTTGACGGCGAGCTCCGGCGCCTTGGCGTCCGAGGAGATCGACCACATCTGCGAGGGCTTGAGATAGTGGCCGGGCTTGCCCCCAGCGAGGATGGGATAGGCCGTGATCGACAGTCTGGCCTTGCTGAGCTGCTGGGCGCCGATGAACTGGTTGGAGTGCAGGAAGCTGGTGGCCGAGTAGCCGAGGGCGAGTGGCGAGGTTTCCAGCGTCAGCTTGTCGAGGGCCTGGATGTCGGCGCTGACGCTGCCGCCGGAATCGCGCAGGGCGCCCCAGAGCTTGAACCAGTCGGCGGCATCCTTGGCGTCGAATGCGAGTGCGCCCTTGTCGTCATAGAGGGCCTTGCCCCGTTGCCGCAACCAGAGCTCGAAGGCTGGCTCGACGCCGCTGGCGTCGGCCGTAGCGTAGAATTTCTTGCGCTTGTTGGCCTTGCCGAAAGCCTCGCATTTGCCGGCGAATTCCTCCCAGCTCGTGCCGAATTTCGGCGGCTCCACGCCCGCTTCCTGCCAGGCAGCGGGGTCATAGGCCATGGCTGAAGAGTTGACCCCGAGATTGATGCCGTAGAGCTTGCCGTCGACGCTGCAAGAACCGAGATTGGCCTTGCCGAAATCGGCGATGTCGAGAAGGTTGCCCAAATATTGGTCGAGCGGCAGGATGGCCCCGCGGCGGGCATATTCGAACATGTAGCGATAGTCCATCTGGACCAGGTCCGGCGCATTGCGCCCGGCGACGCGGGTGGCGAGACGCGGCCAGTAGTCGCTCCATCCGGTGAATTCGGTCTTGGTGTCGACGCCGGCATTTGCGGTCCGGAAGGCATCCACGGCCTTGTTGGTACGGTCGGCCCGCTCCTGCGAGCCCCACCAGAACACCCTGAGCTGCTTGTTCTCCGCCCGGGCCTGGCTGCCCAGGATGACGGAAGCGGCAAATCCGCAGCCGGCTCCGAGCATTGCACGACGACTGACGAGATGGGCACGCATGGCTTCCCCCCTTTTTCCGGTCCGTATGGCTGCTTGAAAGCCGGTTTTTCTGTGTTCTTGTCTTTGTACTCGCGGGTTTCGATATCGATATGACGTTACGTGACATCGCATGCCGCCATGGCACGCAATGTCAGAGTTTGTAGGCGCGCTTGGCGAGGTTGTAGGCGAGGTCGACGGCGACCTCGGCGGCTTCGTCCTCATCGAGGCGATGATCGGCCACCAGGCGGGCGAGGCAGGCGCAATCGACGCGGCGAGCCATGTCGTGGCGCGCCGGGATCGACAGATAGGCCCTGGTATCGTCGTTGAAGCCGACCGTGTTGTAGAAACCGGCCGTTTCCGTCGCGAGTTCGCGGAAGCGGCGCATGCCTTCCGGACTGTCGAGGAACCACCAGGGCGGGCCGAGCCGGAGCGCGGGATAATGGCCGGCGAGGGGCGCGAGTTCCCGACTGAAGGCCGTTTCGTCCAAGGTGAACAGCACGACGGTAAGACCGGGCTCGTTGCCGACGGCGTCGAGCAGGGGCTTCAGCGCCTCGACATAGCTGGTCTGCCTGGGAATGTCGGCACCGACATCCGGACCGAAGCGGGTGAACAGCGCCGGATTGTGATTGCGGTAGGAGCCCGGATGGATCTGCATGGTGAGCCCGTCCTCCAGGCTCATCCGCGCCATTTCGGTCAGCATCTGCGCCCGGAACAGCTCGGCATCGGCGGGCGTTGCCGGTTCGGCGATGAGGCGGGCGAAGAGCGCTTCCGCCTCTGCCCGGCCGAGATTGGCCGTGCGGGCGCTGGGATGTCCATGGTCGCTCGATGTCGCCCCCAGCGATTTGAAGAAGGCACGGCGTTCGCGGTGCGCCGTCAGATAGCCTTCCCAGCTCGCGGGCTGGCCGGTCATATCGAGGAGATGTCGAACCTGGTTCCGGAAATCGGCACGATCGGCATCGACGACGGCGTCGGGGCGATAGGCCGGCAGGACACGGCCCTTCCAGCCGGAGGCACGGATGGCCTGATGGGCGTTCAGATCGTCGGTTGCCGCGTCGGTGGTGGAGATCGCCTCGATGTTAAAGCGGTCATAGAGGGCGCGGGGGCGGAATTCCGGCCGTTCGAGTGCGGCGGCGATCTCGTCATAGAGCCGGTCGGCATTGTCCGGTGCCAGGCGCTCGGTAATGCCGAAGCCGCTTTCCAGCGAATGCTCGAACCACAACCGGCTCGGCGTACCCCGGAACAGATACCAGTGTTCGGCAAAAAGCCGCCAGATCTTGCGCCCGTCGGTTTCGACAGCCGTCCCGTCTCTGCTGGGAATGCCGAGCATGTCCAGCCGTACGCCCTGCGAATAGAGCATGCGTGTGATGTAGTGGTCCGGCTTGACGAACAGCGTGGCGGGATCGGGGAAGGGAGCATCCTCGGCATACCAATTGGGGTCGGTATGGCCGTGCGGGGAGAGAATCGGCAGGCCTGCCACCTGCCTGTAGAGGCGGCGGGCAATAGCCCTGGCGTCCGGTTCGATCGGCAAAAGCCTGTCGGGATGAAGTGCCATGCGGGGCTCGGCCCTGTTCTGGTTGGCGTCTCCTCTTGACGATGGCTTTAACACTAAGATACTAGTGTGTCAAAATCTGATGATCGCGGCTCTCTGGAGCAAAGCGCGGTTTGGTGGAAACGCTTTTCTACCCTAACTCCTTGTTCCGACGCGTCTTTGTGATTTGAAGTGGTTCAGTCAAATCACAGAATGCTCTGGGAGGACCACACCGGGCCGGGGCCATGGAAAGCCACGATACAAGCCATTCGCTGGAAATCCTGACGGCACGAGGCAAGGCGGCGCAATCCGGCCTTCGTCCGACGCGTCCGCGCGTCACAACCGCGACCCTGATCTACGATGACCTGCGTGAGGCGATCCTCGGCATGCGGCTGGTTCCCGGTACGCCACTGCAGGAAAAGGCGCTGACCCAGCGTTTCGGCGTGAGCAAGACACCGGTACGCGAGGCCCTGATCCGCCTGGCCGAGGACGGCCTGGTCGATATCTTCGCGCAATCGGGAACCTTCGTGTCGCGCGTGCCGGTGGCGGCCATTCCGGAGGCGGTGGTGATCCGCCAGTCGCTGGAGGACACGGCGGTGCGGCGCTTGATCGAGATCGCTACGGAAGCCGACATCGCTACGATCGACGCCATTCTGGCGCGCCAGCGCCTGCTGGCCGATCTCGGCGACAAGGACGCCTTTCACGAGGCGGACGAGGCTTTCCACCAGGCCATCGCCCAGATCGCCGGCTATCCCAGCATTCCGCGCCTGCTGCGCCAGATCAAGGTGCAGATGGATCGCGCAAGGCGGCTGACCCTGCCGGTGACGGGCCGCATGCATCAGGTCATCGCCGAGCATAGCTTCATCCGCGATGCCATTGCCCGCCGTGATGTCGAGGTGGCCAGCAAGGCCATGAAAGCCCATCTGAGCGCCGTCGTTCCCGACATCGACCGGCTCCGGGTGCAGTATCCCGACTATTTCGTTTAGGGAGAAATGCGATTTCAATAAATCGTTTTTCTCTAAGTTGTTGTTTTAACGCATTTTCTTAACCAAAAAGTCTACCAACTTTTCTGGAAGATGCTCCAAGCGCCCCGGAGAAAGATCCCGTTCCCGGACGCCGTCAACAGCCAGAACCGCATGAGGAAACGCTATGACGATGCAAGCGACGAGACATGAGGATGGGGAAAGCGCAGAGAGGCATCGGGTGGCCTTGGTCGGCACAGGCCATCGCGGAGCCGGCATGTGGGGCAAGGAACTTCTCCAGGGCTGGCGCGACCGGGCCGAATTCGTGGCGATCTGCGACATCAACGAAATGCGGGCCACGGCCGCGCGCACTGCGATCGGCACCAATGCACCCGTCTACACCGATGTCGACCAGATGCTGGCGAGCGTGAAGCCGGAGATCGTCATCGTCTGCAGCCGCGACGACACCCATGACGAGATCATCGTCAAGGCGCTAGAGGCGGGCTGCCGGGTGATCACCGAAAAGCCGATGACCACCACGCCGGAAAAATGCCGCCGCATCCTCGAAGCCGAGGCGCGCACCGGCCGGCCTGTCGACGTGACCTTCAACTATCGCTTCGCGCCCACGGCCGCCCGCATCAAGCAGTTGCTGCGTGAGGAGGCTGTTGGGACCGTGACCTCGGTCGATTTCCATTGGTATCTCGACACCCAGCATGGCGCCGATTATTTCCGCCGCTGGCACGCCAAGGAAGCCCATTCGGGCAGCCTGTTCGTGCACAAGGCCACCCACCATTTCGACCTGCTCAACTGGTATCTGGAATCGGTGCCGCGCGAGGTCTCGGCCTTCGGCACGCAGCGCAATTACGGCCGCAACGGGCCGTTCCGCGGCGAGCGCTGCCAGACCTGCGTCCATGCCCAGGATTGCGATTTCTATTTCGACATGAGCAAGGATCCTTGGCTGACCATGCTCTATGAGGATCCATCAGCTGAGGATGGCTATGTGCGCGATGGTTGCGTCTATCGTGAGGACATCGACATCGCCGACACCATGACGGCGATGCTGCGCTTCGAAAACGAAGTCATCGTGTCCTATTCCCTCAACACTTTCATGCCGATCGAGGGCTATCACCTGGCCTTCAACGGCACCAAGGGGCGCATCGAGGTTCGCCAATATGAGCGCCAGGCCTTCGAAACGCCCGACCATGACGAGATCGTGCTGATGCACAATTTCGGCGGCGTCGAACGCATTCACGTGCCGCATGCCGGCGGCGGGCATTTCGGCGGCGACGATCGCCTGCGCGACATGCTGCTACGCCCCGGCATGACCGATCCGCTTGGCCAGCGCGCCGGCGCGCTGGCAGGGGCGATGTCGATGCTGTGCGGTGCGGCGGCTCTTGCCAGCATGAAGTCGGGACGGCCGGTCAAACTGGCCGAACTCGGAGGCCTGCCGGCCTGATGAGGGCGGGTCTTCGTCTTCTGACCTGCATCTTTGCATGCCGCCTGAAATCGAATGAGTTTACGCAAGGGGGGCTGCCCCTCACCTTACCTCTCCCCGTAAGAACGGGGGGAGGGGACTTTGACGTCGAGTTTATGCCGAAAACCTCTCATCTTGCCCAACGGTGGGGCGAGATGAAAGCTCCGAGGATCAATCGCAACGCTTGCGCCTCCTCGCCCCGTCCTTACGGGGAAAGGTAAGGTGAGGGGCAGCGCGACCTCAACGACAAGGGAGCGAAGTATTCCCCCTCAGATGGCGCCGGAGGTGTCGCAGGAACGGATCTGGCCGCTCTTCAGGCCGGTGACGAACCAGCGCTGGCGCTGCGCCGCCGTGCCGTGGGTGAAGCTGTCGGGCACGACATAGCCCTGCATCTTCTTCTGCAGCATGTCGTCGCCGATGGCCTGGGCCGTCTGCAATGCGCCCTCGATGTCGCCCTGCTCGATGAACTTGAAATCCTGCTGCGTGCGATTAGCCCAGACGCCTGCCAGGCAATCGGCCTGCAGTTCCTGGCGCACCGAGGAGCCGCCGGCGCCCGCGCCGCCCTCTCGCAGCAGGCCGAGTTCGTCCTGCACATGATGGCCGACTTCATGCGCGATCACATAGGCCTGGGCGAAGGCGCAGGCGCCCTGGCCGGCCGGACAGGCATTGAAGCGGTTGCGCATCTCATCGAAGAAGGCGGTGTCGAGATAGACCTTCTTGTCGTTCGGGCAATAGAACGGACCCATGGCCGACTGGGCCGTGCCGCAGGCCGAGCGAGTCACGCCGTTGAACAGCACAAGCTCGGTCGGCTGGTAGGCCTTGCCCTTGACCTGTTCCTGGAACAATTTCGTCCAGGTGTCCTCGGTGGAGCCGAGGATCTTGCGCACGAACGTGCCCGAAGCGTCATCGGCGCCGCCCGTCTGGCTGGAGGGGTGTGGTTGCTGCTGTTGCTGGACCTGCGGCTCACCACCGCCGCTCAAGCCCTGCAGGGCGTTGAAGGCCGCTTCGGGGCCGACGAGGAAATAGAGAGCCGCGACGATCACCAGGCCGCCCAGGCCGATGCCGCCCCGTCCGCCCGGAAAGCCTCCGCCGCCGCCACCGCCGCCGAAACCACCGCCTTCGCCGCGACGATCGTCGACATTGTCGGATGCGCGCATATCGTCGAGTTTCATCGCCCTGTCTCCTGCTCCCCGGATGCCGGCCGTTCACCGATGTCGGGCCGGCATGGTGATTTGTGCTCCTGCAAGCCATACCCAATAAATATGTCTTCGCAAAGCCCGTTACAGGGGCTCTAGGCGGTGCTTACGTAAGGAAATACAGTTTTCCCGAAATGCGCCGTTCGGTTCGGCGCAAGGAGCGGGGATCACAAAGTTTCTCCCACGACGGCAAAGGGCTGGGCACGCGTTTGTCTCAGGAAGCGTCCTGCTCGAGTGCCGTGCGGATCGCGCGGAAATCGCGCCAGGCCAGCCTCTTCTGCACCGGCTGGCGTAAGAGATAGGCCGGATGCAGCGTAGCGATCGCCCGGATACGCTGGCCTGAAAGCTCATGGTCGAGCCAGCGCCCGCGCAGTTTCAGGATACCGTCGGTGGCGCCAAGCAGCGCCTGGGCACTGCGTGCGCCGAGGCAGACCAGGACCTTGGGCGCGACCAGTTCGATCTGGCGTTCGATGAAGGGACGGCAGATCGTGGTCTCCTGCGGGGTCGGGTCGCGATTGCCGGGCGGGCGCCAGGGCACGACATTGGCGATATAGGCCTTGGTGCGGTCAAGGCCGATGGCGGTGAGCATGCGGTCGAGCAACTGGCCCGAGCGGCCGACGAAAGGTTTGCCCTGGATGTCCTCGTCGCGCCCGGGCGCTTCGCCCACGAACATCACCTTGGCGTCGGCAGCCCCGTCGGCAAAGACGAGTCGGCTCGCCGTGGCCTTGAGGGCGCAGCCGTCGAAGCGCTCGAGAAGATCGCGCAATTCGTCCAGCGTGCGGGCGCTGCGCGCCTGCTCGCGCGCAGCCAGTTCCACCGCGTCCGGGGAGGTGGTGAGCATGGTCGGCGCCGGGGACGCCATGCGGGGCTGCGCCGTGGCGGCAGGAGCTCTGCGCGCCGGCTCGGGCTCCGGTGCGGAACGGACGGGGGAGGGGGAGAAAACAGCCTGCGCGCTTTCGGTAAAGCGGTCGACCGGTTCGTCGCCAACAGCCACGTCTACGCCCATATCGGCATACCATTGCAGCAGCGCGACGATCTGTTCGGGGGGCATGGACGCGGACATCATGGCGAAAGGATAGAGCAAAGCTTCCAGAGTTGGAACAGGCTGGGCGCCCCTGTTAACTCCCCATCAAGGTTAATGCATCATCAATGAGCTCATCGGCAACGCCGTGTTGGTTGAACCTGTGAGCCTCGTCCATGCTGCTGCGCCGGCCCGTCATCATCGCCCTTCTGCTCTGCGCTGGCGCCACCAGCACGATGATGTACCGCCGCTCGACCGCCGTGCAGGCGAGCCCCGCCGTTGCCGCTACCATGCATGGCGCCCTGCAGGGCGCGCCGGGCGTGCGGCGCGCCGTGGTGATGCGGGCTGGTCTGTTCGCAATGCCGCAGCTCAGCCTAGCCGATATCGGTTTGGCGCCGCAGACCGCCTTCGGTGACGGCTTCACGCTGCGGGCCATGCCTGCCAGCCTGACGCTGACGCCGAACCGAAACGATTTCATGCCGCTTCCCGATGATGTCGGCCCGCCCAGTGCACCGATCCGGGACGCCACCAAGAAAGGCATGACGATCTGGCCCGAGGTGATCCGGGCAGCCAAGGGTGACCGGCGGCCAGACCGGGGTGTCGGAGAGAATGTTGCCTATATGGCGTTGGGCGATCCACATGTGCTGATGCCCAAAGTCGGCGCCAAGCCGATGGCGCGGCAGTCGCGCAGGCTCCAGCCGCCAGAGACCGCCGAGGGGCTGCAGCAATTCCAGCCGTCCCGGCTCAGTGCCATCGTGGTCACCAAGCTTGCCGAGCGGCTTTCGGTCGCCGATGTCGATCTCGGCGGACATGATGGCGCGGTCCCTCTCGATCATTCGCTTGCCCCGGCTGGTGGCATGTCGCCGGCGGCGAGCCGCCCCGACCTCGCGAGCCTGACCAGCAGTACGACCCGAGCGGACGAGGCGCGGCCGGTCGAACTCGCCATGGCCGACCCGAGCGCCCTCCAGCCGGTGGTGGCCCAGCCAGTCTTGACCCAACCTGTCATGGCTTTGGCGAACGTGCAGCCGGTGATGACGCCGGACGATGCCCAGACCATGCCTGAAATCGGCAGTGACGAGGGTTTGACCGATGCGCAGAAGAAATCGCGTATTGCCGGCCTGCCCGGGCTGGACGACGGCAAGGCCCGCCCGCTCGACCTGCCGCCGGCAGCCTTCACCAAGGCACAGATTTGCCTGGCGACGGCGATCTATTTCGAGGCCCGCGGCGAAAGCCGCGAGGGACAGGTGGCCGTCGCCCAAGTCATCATCAACCGCCTGCGCTCGCCCTTCTATCCCAAGAATGTCTGCGACGTAGTCTACCAGGGGGCCAGCAACAAGCGCTATGGCGGCTGCCAGTTCTCCTTCGCCTGCGATCTCGTCGCCGACAAGGTTACCGAGAAGGAGCCCTGGGAGCAGGCCCTGGTCCTCGCCGAGCGGGTGATGAACGCCAAGGACTGGATCCCAGAAGTCGGGAACGCCACGCATTATCATGCCAATTATGTTCGTCCGCGCTGGGTGCGCGACATGCGCGAGAAGGACAAGATCGGCAAACATATCTTCTACCGCGTCAAATGGTGGGCCTGATCGGCAAGCTTCCACGATAGGCGTCCACAGTTCCTGTAACCGGCGGGATACACAAGATCCGGATTCACGCGTATGGCTGGCACCATAGTTGCGTTTATGGATGGCGTGATTTTCGCATCGTCGATGCGAGTGTAGCGAAGCAATCCAAATGTCGCTGAGGCGGCAATTCTTGCTACAGGATTGGCACGCGTCACTCGCGATGACGGCAAAGATCTTGTCCATGATCAACGCAGCTTCAATTGCCGGGCAAACCGCCTGCACTTGTCGCCCAGAGCATTTTGCGATTTGTCCGGATCGGCCAGAATCGCAAAGACGCTCTAACCAATCCGTTGGATTGGCTTGGAAACAATGAGCTGGAGTGAAGCAGCGTTCACGCTTGAACGCGCTTTGCTCGAGGACCGCGCGGAGCCCGCGCTGCAATGACCTGTCATGGGTGAGCATGTCTGAAGATAGCGCCTTCCTCCTCATCGGCCTCCTGGTGCTCGCCTTTCCGGTGCTGGCGATTGTCGGCTTCGTGATGACACTCGGCCTCAGGCGCAGGGTGCAGGAGCTGGAGGAAAGGGTTCGTCTGCTGGCAGGCCAGCGCCCGGTGCCGGTCGACATCGCCAGCACCGGCGCGACGGCCTCGCCGGCGCCAGCTCTGGCCGGGGAAAGAAAGGCCGCCGAGCCCGTACGGGCAACGGTTGCACCGGTTTCCACTGCCTCGCCTGTCGAGACGTCGCCGATAGTCGGGCAGGCACAGGCGCCAGTCCGGCCGGAACCGGTGATGGCTGCTTCCGGGCAGGCTCAGCGCCGCGCGGCGCCCGACAAGCCCAAGGTCAGCCTCGAGGAGAAGCTTGGCACGCGCTGGGCCGTCTGGGTCGGCGGGCTGGCGCTGGCACTCGGAGGTGCTTTTATGGTGCGGTATGCCATCGAGGAGGAGCTTCTCGGCCCCGGTGCGCGCATCCTGGCTGGCCTCGTCTTCTCCCTGGCCCTGATCTGCGGCGGCGAATATTTGAGGCGTCGTCCGGTGGCGCCGGCCGCAGGACAGGCGGCCTATATTCCCGGCGTGGTCACGGCCGCGGGCACGGTGGCCCTCTTCGCCACCGTCTATGCCGCTTATGCGCTCTATGATTTCCTCAGCCCGGCCCAAGCCTTCGTGCTGCTTGGCCTGGTCGGCATCGCCACCATGTATGCGGCGGCGCTGCATGGCCCCTGGCTCGCCGGCCTGGGCCTCGTCGGCGCCTATGGCGCGCCCCTGCTGGTGTCCTCGAACCAGCCCAATCCCTGGGCGCTCGCCCTCTATGTCGTAGTGGTGACATCAGCCGCTTTCATGCTGGCGCGTATTCGCCTCTGGCGCTGGCTCGCCATCGCCGCCGGTATCGGCGCCTTCTGCTATGGCTTCGTGCTGGGCAGCATCATGGGCGAGGACACCGGTGCCATGGTGTTCTACATCCTCGCTTTGTCGGCGCTGGTCGGCGCGGCGCTGATCTACGAGCCCCATCACGGCAAGACCTATCAGCGTTTCGATCCCATCGGCCTCGGCGCGGTCGCGGGTCTCGCGGTGCTGGCCGTCTCTTTCGCCGGCGCCGATGTGTTCGGGCATGCCTCGCTCGCCACCTTGCTGATCGTGATGGCACTGGCGCTGGCGGCCGCGCTCGCCTTCGATGCACTGGCCCCGGCCGCCGTGATCGCCGGCCTGGCCGGGCTGGCCTGCCTGTGGATCTGGCCGATTGACGGGCAACTCGCCGCCGAACCACTGGTGGTGGTGCCGGGCCATCTCTATCTGCCCTTCCTGGTGCCGGACGCGCTGCAGGCCTATCTGCAGATCGCGATCATCCCGGCTGGCGTGCTGCTGCTGGCTACCACGATCAGCCTGATGCGCCACCCCAGGCCGCAACTGCCGGCACTGGCGCTGGCACTGGCGGGGACGGCAACCCCGATCTTCGCACTGGCTATCGCCTATCTGCGTATCGAGAGCCTGCGCGCCAGCCTGCCTTTCGGCGCGGTGGCAGCCGGGCTCGCCGTGCTCTTCGCCGCGACGACCGAGCGTTTCCTGCGATTGGAGAGGCAGGCGGGCGAGGATGAGACGCCCGGTGCCGGTTCCTCCCTGCATGCCGTCGCGAGCGCCTCGGCAGTGGCACTCACGCTCACCTTCCTGATCACCGATTCCCCGCTCACACTGGCCTTTGGCCTGTCTGCGCTCGGCGCGGCCTGGGTCTCGACCCTGCGGCCGCTGCCGGCCCTGCGCTGGTGCGCGGCCGGTTTCGTCCTGCTGGTGCTGGCGCGCATGGGCGGGGCCTGGACCCTGGCTGGCGCCAGCCTGGAACACTTCCCGGACTGGCAGGATATCGCGCTGCGCTATGCCGTGCCCGCCGCGGCCTTCTATTATGGCGGCGTCCTCCTGCGCCGGCGCAAGACAGATATTCCGGCCGCCATCCTCGATCTCGGCGCCATCCTGCTTGGCAGCGCAGCGGTGGTCTTCGCCATCCGCCTCGGCCTGCGCGGAGCGGAGGAGGCCGCTTATCCCGGCATGTCCCTCGCCGAGGCAGGGCTTTATACGGCACTCGCCTTTGCCGCCTCGATGGCGCTGGTCTATCGTTCCGGGGCGACCACCAGCCCGGTCTACCGGGTCGCGGCGCCGATCAGCGTCATCATCGCGCTTTGCCTGACGGTCACGGGGCCGTTGATCACTGCCAATCCCGTGATCAGCGGCGAGGCGATCGGCGGCGGCGCCCTCTTCAACACCTTGCTGCCCGGCTATGCCCTGCCGGCGCTGCTCGCGGGGGCGGCGGCGCTGTTCTGGCACTGGTATGGTCGTGGCGTCGGTAAGGAGGAACACAAGAATCGGGGCATGGAGAATGCGCCCTTTGCCCTGCTGTGCGGGATCTGTGCCTTCGTGCTCGGCTTCGTCTATGTCACCCTCGAAGTGCGCAAGATCTTTGCCGAGGGCGTGCCCGACTTCGCGTCGATCTCCTCGGCCGAGAACTGGGGCTATACCATCGCCTGGCTGCTCTATGGCCTGGTGCTGCTTGCCCTCGGCATTTGGGCGAAGGTGCGCGCCATCCGCCTGGGCTCGGCCATCGTGATCATGCTGGCGGTCGCCAAGGCCTTTCTGTTCGACATGTCGGAGCTGGAGGGGATCTGGCGTGCCTTGTCCTTCATGGGGCTCGGCGTCGCCTTGATCGGCATCGGCCTCGTCTATCAGCGCCTGTTGTTCGGGCCCAAAATCGGATCCGGGCAGGAACCGCGGCAGTCGCAGTGAATGGCTGGCATCGAGCCTTGTCCCGATGGCATCTTGCAGCGTCTCAGGCTGGAAGTGGCTTTGACGAACTTTGCCGTCCAAGAGTTGCGCCGGCACGCGGTGGAACGGCGGACGACCCGTGCGCGCAGCTGACCGTTTCGCTAAAAATCGTTTCGCCGCCAGCCGCGCGCAATTCCGTTAAGCTCTGCACACAGCCGTGCCACATCATCTTGCATCGCAGGGGGAGCGCGCGGGCGGGATTCACCGCATGTTCAAGTAGTTTTGTCATGCTGCCGGTATACCATATCCGTCGCTGCCCAAGCCTGCGGGGCTGCGCCACACCGACCGGCTCTGCCCCTCCACGGCTCCCGTCAGTGTCCGAAAGCGTGGTATGCCAGATTAAGTTTAAACTTGTATACTTCCGGCTCGGAGACAGATAGGCGGCGTCATCGGCCCGTCATCGATCTTTGCCATGGTCGCGGCCATCGAGCTGTCCGTTCCTCGACAGCGATGCGATGTTTGACCTTTTCCTGGCCCGGCTCCCCGCCGGGCTTTTTTTGGCGGGTCGCCGAGCGGCACTTTCCTGACGACACGCCTTACAAATGCAAGGCGAAGGGCACGCCTTCGAAGCAGTCCTCGCCGCGGCCGATGGCGTCGATGGCGGCAAGCATGCGGCCGTTGCGGCCAAGGCGCATGTCCGCCAGGGCTACGATGCGGCGGTTGGGGGTTGCGGTCGGCGACAGCCGGCGAATGGTTTGCGCCAGCTCATGCTCGTCGAGCGTGGGGTTGAGAGCGCAGGCCGCCGTGAAGGCCGCGGCGGTCGAGCGGCTGACCCCGGCATAGCAATGCACCACCAGCGGCGTCGCCTGGTCCCAGTCCCTGACGAAGGCGAGAAGCTGCGAGAGGTGGTCCTCGCCGGGCAGGATCTGCCCTTCTTCCGCCACCTCGACGATGTCGTTCATGCTGAGAAAGAGATGGCGCTTCTCCTCCACCGTGACAGGCCTGATCACCTTGGTGCCGGCATTGATCAAGGTCAGGATCTGGCGGGCGCCGGTGGCGGTGACCGTGGCGTCGAGCCGGGAGAGCGAGCAGACATTGATTTGCATGGTGGCTTACCTGAAGATCTGGGTAAAACGGTCGAGGAAGGCCCGCTGCGCCTGCTCCGCCGGCAGAGGTTCCAGCCTGGTCTGGTCCATTGGCCGGGGCAGGGGGCGCGGATCGCCGAAGATGCGGCAAGATTCCTCGATGCCGAAGCCGGCAAGCTGGGTCGCTTCGAGAAAGGCAGCCACCATGTCGGCTTTCTTGGTTAGTGCCTTGATCGCCGGAGGCGGGATGGCCGGCAGGCCGAAGCGCAGATGGATGGCTCCGAGCAGGCGGGCCTCCACGCTCTTATAGCTCTCCCCGATCACTGCCTTGAAGGGCGAGATCATGTCGCCGATGACATATTCGGGTGCATCGTGCAGCAGCACCATCAGCCTCACCATGTCGGGCTGGGAGGGCTCCATCGCATCGAGCACGTCGAGGACGAGCACGCTGTGCTGGGCCACCGAGAAGATGGCATTACCGCTGGTCTGGCCGTTCCAGCGCGCGACCCGGGCCAGGCCGTGGGCGATATCCTCGATTTCGATATCGAGCGGGGAAGGATCGAGCAAATCGAGCCGTCGGCCCGATAACATGCGCTGCCAGGCCCGGTGAGGAGTGGCTTTCTTTACGCGTGCCATGGTCAGCCCGGATGCCCCGCCTTGCCGAGCTCGGCGCATTCGGCATGGCGGAAGCAGTCGACGAGATGGTCGTTGACCATGCCGACCGCCTGCATGAAGGCATAGACGATGGTGGGTCCGACGAATTTGAAGCCGCGCGCCTTCAGATCCTTGGAGATCTTTTGCGACAGGGCCGTCTCGGCCGGGACGTCGCCATGGGCGCGCGGTGTGTTCTGCAGGGGACGGCCGTCGAGGAAGTCCCACAGATAGGGCGAGAAACCCTGCTTTTCCTCGATCTCCAGCCAGAGCCGGGCGCCGATGATGGTGCCTTCCACCTTGGAACGATTGCGCACGATGCCGGGATCGGCCATCAGGGCCGCCACCTTCTCCGGACCGTAAAGCGCGATCTTGGCCGGCTCGAAGCCGTCGAACACCTCGCGGAAATGCTCGCGCTTGCGCAGGATGGTGATCCAGGACAGGCCGGCCTGGAAACCGTCGAGGATGAGCTTTTCATAGAGAGCGCGGCCGTCATATTCGGGCACGCCCCATTCCTCGTCGTGATAGGCGATGTAGAAGGGGTCCAGCCCCGGCCAGGGACAACGGTACTTGCCGTCGTCGTGCAGAATGACTGTGCGTTCCATGCCGCCTTCTTGCCATGGCGAAAGCCGACTCGGGAAGAGGCAAGAACATTTCGTGATCGAGGGGAGAAGGTTAACTGCGCCCTTCCTTGCCAGGGCGGCAAAGCCACCTATATTAGTTCGATCGTCATCGAATTTTGTCGTGCCCTTTTCATGATCCCGATTTCAGTCCTCGACCTCTCGCCCATCGCCGTCGGCAGCAATGCCGGGCAGGCCCTCCACAATTCGCTGGACCTTGCCCGCCATGTCGAGCGGCTCGGCTATAACAGGCTGTGGCTGGCCGAGCATCACAACATGCCGGGCATTGCCAGCGCTGCCACCGCGGTGGCGCTTGCCCATGTCGCATCCGGCACCTCCACCATCCGTCTCGGGGCCGGCGGCATCATGCTGCCCAACCATGCGCCCTTGATGGTCGCCGAGGCCTTCGGCACGCTGGCGGCCCTGCATCCCGGGCGCATCGATCTCGGCGTCGGGCGGGCGCCCGGCACCGACCAGATTACAGCGCAGGCGCTGCGCCGCAATCTCAACGCAGAGATCGACGCCTTTCCGCGCGACGTCATCGAGCTGATGAATTATTTCAAGCCGGTGAGCCCGGATCAGCGCGTGCAGGCCGTTCCGGGGGCGGGGCTGGAGGTGCCGGTCTGGATCCTCGGTTCCAGCCTGTTCGGTGCGCAGCTTGCCGCCATGCTCGGCCTGCCCTTCGCATTCGCCTCGCATTTCGCGGCGGCTGATCTCGAAGGGGCGATCGCCATTTATCGCGGCCGCTTCGAGCCCTCCGAATATCTCGACAAACCCCATGTCATGCTGGGCATGAACGTGGTTGCCGCCGACACCGACGAGGAGGCCCAGTTCCTGCAGAGCTCACGCCTGCAGGCCTTCGTCAGCCTGCGCACGGGGCGGCCGGGCCTGATCCAGCCGCCGGTCGAAAACTACGAGGAGACACTCGATGCCGTCGGCCGTGCGACGCTGCAGCATATGCGTCACATATCGGTGGTCGGCTCGCCCGCTACCGTCAAGGCGGGGATCGAGGAATTCGTCGCCCGTACCGGCGCCGACGAGATCATCGCCACCAACATGATCTTCGACCACGAGAAGACCAAGCGCTCCTACGAGATCCTCGCCGGTGAGATGATCGGTGCTCCGGCTCAGGTCAGCGTGTCATAGAGGCCGAGGGCCCAGCCGATCTCGGCAACCAGCGCGACGATGGCGAAGGCGAGCTGAAAGCGCTGGTTTGATACAATAATGGCGGCCGCGCTGGTGATGACGAAGAAGGCGATGCGCACCCAATATTCCGGGCCGAGCGACTGGACGTAGTCGCCGCCCTTGATGAGGGTGTCGATGATGTCGAGGAAGAAGGTGCCGATCAGGATGCCGAAAAACCATTTCCGGCGGGACATGAAATAGTCCTCGAAGCCCTTGTACTCGTACATGGTGTCCGGAAAGAGCATCGTGCACATGAAGAAGAACACGCTCGCATAGAAGGCGACGAAGCCATAAAGCGGGAAGGTCCACTGCACGTTGACCAGATGGAATTCCCACCACCAGAACGAGATGATGTGAAGCAGCATGAAGAAGGTCCACGCCAGATGGACGCTGTAGATCTTGTGCTGGCGCGGATGCTGGACGAAGCGGGCAAGGCCGGTGAGCAGCCGGCCCATGCTGAGGCCCACGATGATGCTGATCACCGTGCGGACATGGCTCAAGACCGTCGGATCGAAGGCGTGGGGCTGGTTCACGGAGGCATCCTCGCGCTTTAGAGCGACAGCATGCCATTGCAACCATGACGCCCGGCATACTCATGAAGAGTCCCGCGCTCGGGCGGGTATGAAATTACTTCCCCAAAGCGTTTGCGATTTGACGGAGTCACTAAGAATCGCAAAGACGCATCGAGACAAGAAGCTGGAGCAAAGCGCGTTCAGTCATGAACGTGCTTTGCTCTAGGATTGCCCGGAATCATCGCGGGAGCAAGACAGGCAGAGCGGGGTGTTGGGGAAGACTGCGCCGCGACGCCTGAATACAGCGCCGTACGACCCACCATCTCGGCCGGCTCGTTGCCGAGACGACTCTGCAATTCGCGCGAGGGCGCAACGCCGGTTGAAGGCCGGGAAAGGAAGCTCAGGCCATCGCCTTGTGCGTCTCGCTCGGTCCAATCCACCAGGAGGGCTTGTCGACCGCCAGAGCCACGCCCTCCGCCGCCAGGATCTCGCCGGCAGCCAGCCCGTCTTCCACACGATCGAGCCGGAGCAGGGCCAACCCCCGCGTACCTGCCGAGGAGCCGAGGGTGCCGGCCGGCCGGTCGCCGATGCGGATTTCCGTGCCGGCTGGCGGCAGGGTGGCGCTGGCTATCACAGGCACGATGCGGGTCCGCGCGGTGCCGCGATGCTGCATGCGGCTGACGACTTCCTGGCCGACGAAGCAGCCTTTCTTGAAGTCGACGCCGGCGAGCATGTCCATCAGCACTTCGTGCGGGAAGGCATCGCCGAAGCGAAAATCCTTGCCGCCTTCGGGAATGCCGAGCTCGATGCGGCGGGCGTGATAGGCGGCAGTAGCGGTATCATCCGCGCCGGCGGCGACAGGCGCGTAAATGCGCAGACCAAGCTCGGGACGGCGGGGGTCGGGGAAGGCGAGGGCGCCCTCGATAGCCAGGCCCTCGATATTGACCTCTTCGGAGGGCAGGGCAACGTAGACACCCCAGGCCGGCGACAGAGTCTCGACCGTCACCTTGGCGCGCAGCCGATAGAAATTGAGCCTCTTGGCTAAATCGGGCGCCACGTCGGCGTCGGTATCGAGATAGAGCCCGTCTTCCCCGATCGTCGCCAGGAAATCGAACAGGATCTTGCCCTGCGGCGTCAGCAAGGCACCCCATCTTCCCTGGCCGGGTTCGAGATGGGCAATGTCGCAGGTGACGAGATTGGCGAACCAGGATCGAGCATCCTCGCCGCTGAGGCGGAGTATGGCGCGGTCGAGCAGATGGATCATGGCAAGGCAGTCCCGTTTCAGCCTCCCCTATATGGCAATCCCTGTGCGCGGCGTGAAGAGGCGGCGGATTGTTGGTTGAAAGCTGGCGCTCTCTGGGGGAAAAGCGCAGGGTTTCAGTTTCGTCCTCGAGGAGAGCGCCATGCCCCAGATCTTCGACCGCATCTTCCGCAATGGCGAAATCGTCAATCAGGACGGGCGGCATGGTGGCGATGTGGGGGTCAAGGATGGACGCATCGCGGCGCTGGGAGACCTGTCGCAGGCCAGTGCCGGCGAGGTGATCGATTGCACCGGGCTCACCATCCTTCCGGGTGTGATCGACAGCCAGGTGCATTTTCGCGAGCCGGGACCGACGCACAAGGAAGACCTCGAATCGGGGTCGCGGGCGGCGGTGATGGGCGGCGTCACCGCAGTGTTCGAGATGCCGAACACCGACCCGCTCACCATTACGCCCGAAGCCCTGGCCGACAAGGTCAGCCGCGGCACGCATCGCATGCATTGCGATTTCGCCTTCTGGGTTGGCGGCACCCGCGAGAACGCGCCGGAGGTGGCGGAACTGGAGCGCCTGCCGGGCGCAGCCGGCATCAAGGTGTTCATGGGCTCTTCCACCGGTTCGCTCTTGGTCGAGGACGACGAGGGCGTGCGCGAGATCCTCAAGCGTACGCGCCGCCGTGCCGCCTTCCATTCGGAGGACGAGTATCGCCTGCGCGAGCGGCGCGATTTGCGCATCCAGGGGGACGCCTCGTCCCACCCGGTCTGGCGCGACGTCGAGGCGGCCCTCAACTGCACGCGCCGCCTCGTCGCCATTGCCGAGGAGACGGGCGCGCCCATCCATGTCCTGCACATCTCGACGGCGGACGAGATACCCTTCCTCGGCGCGCATAAGCGGCTGGTGACCTGCGAGGCGACGCCGCATCATCTCACTCTGGCTGGCCCGGAGGCCTATGAGAAACTGGGTACGCTGGTGCAGATGAACCCGCCGGTTCGTGATGCCGGTCATCGCGAGGGCATCTGGCACGGCATCCGCCAGGGCATCGTCGACGTGCTCGGCTCCGACCACGCGCCGCATACGCTGGAAGAAAAGGCCAAGCCCTATCCCGATTCTCCCTCGGGCATGACCGGCGTGCAGACCTTGGTGCCGGTGATGCTCGACCATGTGAACCAAGGCCGGCTGTCATTGGAGCGTTTCGTCGACCTCACCAGCCACGGCCCCTGCCGCATCTTCGGCATGGCCGGCAAGGGTCGCATCGCCGTCGGTTATGACGCTGACCTCACCATCGTCGACCTCAAGCGCAAGGAGACCATCCGCAACGGGTGGATTGCCTCCAAATGCGGCTGGACGCCCTATGACGGCGTCGAGGTCACCGGTTGGCCTGTTGGCACCATCGTGCGCGGTGCCAGGGTGATGTGGGAAGGCTCGCTGGACGAACATTCGCGCGGCGAGACCGTGCGTTTCTGGACGGCCTGACGCGATGTTCGCGCTCCGCGTCATCGCCGCTTGGAGTGCGCCGTGCCAAACATCCAGGCCAGTGCTATGCCGGCGACGAATCCGAGGCCATGGGCGGCGAAACTGATCTGCGGCAGCGAAAGATCGATCGACGCCTGGATCAGCAATACGATGACGATCAGGCTGAGATTGTGCCGGTCGGCGATGTGGCGCGTTGCCAGGAAGTCCGACAAGCGCCGCAGGGCGATGGCTCCGATCAAGGCGAAGATGGCGCCGGAGGCCCCGACCAGGACCTCGGGCTGGGTTACGCCGGCTACGGCCAAAGCGAGCACCCCGGCCATGGAAGCCAGGCCGCCGATCACATAGATCAGGCCCATGCGCAGGCTTCCGACCGTGGCCTCCACCATGCGGCCAAGAAGGAAAAGCCCGATCATGTTGCTGATCAGATGTTCGGGGCCGGCATGCAGGAACATGGCGCTGAACAGGCGCCACCATTCATGATCCCTGACGAGAGCATCGGGCCATAACCCCCCAAGCCGGAACAGATTTTCGGCGTCGGTGGTGTCGCCATTCCACAGTTCGATGCCGAAGAAGGCGCAATTGGCCAGGATCAGCAGATAGGTCACCGGAGCGGCGCGCCAGCCGGTGCGGCGCAGGGGCGCGTTGCGCCGGATATGCGCCTCCAAATCATCGAGGAAGGCGGTGGCCTGCGGCGAGAGCTGGCCCTCCGCCTCGTTCGCCGGCTTGTCCAGGCGAGCGACGATCGCTTCATGCTGGGCCGGCGTCAGCGATGCGGAAGCAAAGCCCCGCAGCAGTGGTTCGGCAAGTTCGCCACGCGCCGCCGCCTGCAGGGCGGTCGCCTGCCAGAAGGCCTTCACGGAGACCGGCATGGCGTGGAACGAGGCCAGCATCGAATCCGTGGCCTGAACGCGCCCGCAGAAGGCTAGGAGCATCAGGGTCGACAATTGTCCGGAGCCCAGCAGGCCGCGATGGCGCGCGGCTGTCGCCACCATGGCCTCCAGCTGACCAGTTTCCCCCAGAGCCCGAATCGGGAAGGCGACCGCGTCTGCGCCTGGCGGCATGGGGTTACGGGCGAGATAGTCGACGATGCCCTGCCAGTTCTGGCGCTGCCGCAGCAACTGCAGGTCGAGGATTACCTCCTGGTCCGGCTTGGTGGTCTGGCGCAGTGCTTCAAGGGCGTCGATCCGGTCCTTGCGCGTCGATTCGGAAAGGGCCTTGAACAGATTGGCCGTGAAGCGGATTTGCCCGGTGGGCTGAATGACACTGGCCAGGCGGGCGAGCAGGGCGGCGCGTTCGTTGCGGCCGGCCAACAATTCGCGATTGGCTCGATTCAGCAAGGGCCCTGGCGCAATGATCATCAGCAGGACCAGGGCGGCCAGGAAACCGTAATAGTCGGGCAGAAATTGGTATCCCGCGATGGCGATGGCGATCACGATCGCATGCCCCGCCAGGTAGAGAGCGATGCCTGGAAAACGATGGGCCTGGGTAACGAACACCTGGGCGATGGCCACGGCGGACAGGGAACCGGCGGAGAGCGCAAGGAAGGTCTGCAAATCCATGCGCCGCTTTTGCCGGAAGCGCGCCTGAGCCGCAACCTGTCGCTTTCCCGCGCCTTATGCACGGTTGGGTCATGCCGTTTGCATGGCTTTTTCTTTCAATGCGGCGAGGTTAGGGGCTATAGAGGGGAAAATAGCAGATCTGACAGGTTGATAATGGCCGACAAGCCGTCCGATATCGCAACGCTCAGCTTCGAGAAGGCGCTCGCCGAACTCGAGCAAATCGTGCGCAGCCTTGAGGGAGGCAATGTGCCGCTGGAGGAATCGATCACGCTGTTCGGGCGTGGCGAGCAGCTCAAGGCCCATTGCGACAAGCTTCTGAAGGTCGCAGAGGCCAAGGTCGACAAGATCCGGCTCGACGCCGAGGGCAAGCCCGCCGGGCTCGAACCCTTGCCGGAAGCCTGATACGCAACAGCCTTCAGGGCGTCCTGCGATCCGCCGAAATGGGCCGTACTCGCAAAGACGCGTCGGAACAAAGAGTTAGAGCAAAATGATGTTTCCACTTATGCGTGCTTTGCTCTAGTCTTCTCGGGTGAACAATTTGGCAAACACTTCCGCAACCCCGCTGCTCGACACCATCAATCTGCCGGCTGATCTGCGCCGCCTGCCCGAGGACAAGCTCCAGCAGGTGGTGGACGAACTGCGCCGGGAGACCATCGATGCCGTCTCGGTGACCGGCGGTCATCTGGGCGCGGGCCTCGGGGTGGTCGAGCTGACGGTCGCCATCCACGCCGTGTTCGACACGCCGCGTGATCGCCTGATCTGGGATGTCGGCCATCAGGCCTATCCGCACAAGATCCTCACCGGGCGGCGTGACCGTATCCGTACCCTGCGCCAGACGGGGGGGCTCAGCGGCTTCACCAAGCGCAGCGAGAGCGAATACGATCCCTTCGGGGCCGCGCATTCCTCGACCTCGATCTCGGCGGGCCTCGGCATGGCGGCGGCGCGCGATCTCGACGGCCGCGACAACAATGTCATCTGCGTGATCGGTGACGGCTCGATGTCGGCCGGAATGGCCTATGAGGCGATGAACAATGCCGGGGCGCTGGGTTCGCGCCTCGTCGTCATCCTCAACGACAACGACATGTCGATCGCCCCGCCCGTGGGCGCGATGTCGGCCTATCTGGCCCGGCTGGTCTCCGGCGGGACCTACAAGAATTTGCGCGATTTCGGCAAGATGCTGGCCAAGAAGCTGCCGAAATTCTTCTACGACAAGGCCAAGCGCACCGAGGAATATGCTCGCGGCTTCTGGACCGGCGGCACGCTGTTCGAGGAGCTCGGCTTCTACTATATCGGCCCGATCGACGGACATAATCTCGACCACCTCCTGCCGGTGCTCAAGAATGTGCGCGACAAGGCCGACGGACCGGTGCTCATCCACGTCGTCACCCAGAAGGGCAAGGGCTACGGCCCGGCCGAGAACGCGCCCGACAAATATCACGGTGTGGTGAAGTTCGATGTCATCACCGGAGCGCAGGTGAAGGCCAAGGCCAATGCACCATCCTACACCCGCATCTTTGCCGAGAGCCTCATCAAGGAGGCCCGCAAGGACGAGAAGGTGGTAGCGATCACCGCTGCCATGCCGTCCGGTACGGGGCTGGACCTGTTCGAACAGGCCTTTCCCCAACGGCTTTACGATGTCGGCATTGCCGAGCAGCATGCGATAACCTTCGCGGCAGGTCTCGCCAGTGAAGGTTACAAACCATTCTGCGCGATCTACTCCACCTTCCTGCAGCGCGGCTACGACCAGGTCGTCCACGACGTGGCGATCCAGAACCTGCCGGTGCGCTTCCCGATCGACCGCGCCGGTCTCGTCGGGGCGGATGGAGCCACCCATGCCGGCTCCTTCGACGTTGCCTTCCTGGGCTGCCTGCCCAACATGGTAGTGATGGCCGCCGCCGACGAAGCCGAACTGGTGCATATGGTGGCAACCGCGGCAGCCTATGACGATGGCCCGATCGCCTTCCGCTATCCGCGCGGGGAGGGGGTCGGCGTCGAGATGCCCGAAATCGGCGCGCCCCTGCCGATCGGTAAGGGACGCGTGCTGCGCGAAGGCAGCAACATTGCCCTGCTCTCCTTCGGCACGCGCCTGGCCGAGTGCCTGAAGGCGGCCGAGGACCTAGCCGCGCTCGGGCTGTCGGCGACCGTCGCGGACGCCCGCTTTGCCAAGCCGCTCGACGAGGAACTGGTCCTCAGGCTCGCCCGCCAGCACGAGGTACTGCTGACGGTCGAGGAAGGTTCCGTGGGGGGCTTCGGCAGCTTCGTGGCCCAGTGCCTGGCCGAAGCCGGCGCCTTCGACAACGGCCTGAAATTCCGTTCGCTGGTGCTGCCCGACATCTTCCTCGATCAGGACAAGCCAGAGGCGATGTATGCGCAGGCCGGGCTCGATGCCGCCGGTATCGTGACCAAGGTTTTGTCGGTGCTCGGGCGCGATGTCGTAACCGGGGCCAAGCGTGCCTGATGCGCAAGCGCGCGGACGTGCTGCTGGTTGAGCGCGGTCACTTCGACAGCCGTGCCAAGGCACAGGCCGCGATCGCTGCGGGACTTGTGGTCGCCGATGGCAAGCCTGTGCGCAAGGCCTCAGAGGGTTTGGCGCCAGAGGCCGTCATCCGAGCGCAGGCGGCCTTCCCCTTCGTGTCGCGCGGTGGGCTCAAGCTCGAACACGCGCTCGATATATTTTCGGTGCCGGTCGAGGGACGCATCGCGCTCGACATCGGCGCCTCCACCGGCGGCTTCAGCGACGTGCTGCTGCGGCGGGGCGTGGTCCGGGTCTATGCCGTCGATGTCGGCCATGATCAGCTTCATGCCAGCCTGCGGGGAAATGACAGGTTGATTTCGCTGGAAGGGGTGGATGCGCGCAGGCTCGATCGAAGTCTCGTGCCCGACCCCGTCGATGTCGTCGTCGCCGATGTCAGCTTCATCTCGCTGGCGCTGGTGCTGCCGGCGGCGCTGGCGCTCGCCGGCCCGGGCGCGGATCTTGCCGTGCTCGTCAAGCCGCAATTCGAGGCGGGTCGCGAGCGGATTGGCAAGGGGGGCGTGGTCAAGGACGAGGCCGTGCATGCCGAGGTCTGCGAGCGTATCGCCGGCCTCGTCTCCTCGCTCGGCTGGCAACTGCGCGGGATCGTGCCGTCCCCCATCGAAGGTGGCGACGGTAACAAGGAGTTTCTGCTGTCTGCCCATAGGGTTAGTATAGCCGAGCTCGTAGATTGAATCAGGGGACTTGCGTGCCTGAACTGAGATTTTGATTCATCTCGTTCAGGCGCCGCATGATGAAGTTGAGATCGTGAATCAGCACGTTGAGACATCACTGGAACTCAAGATCGAAAGGCTGGGGCATCGCGGTGATGGCATCGCGCCGGGCCCGGTCTTCGTGCCTTATGCCTTGCCGGGTGAAACGGTTCTGGCCGAGGTGAACGGTGAGCGGGGACGGCTGATCGCCCTGCAGGAGCCGAGCCCGGATCGCATCGAGGCTTTCTGCCCCCATTTCAGCCATTGCGGCGGCTGCGCCATCCAGCACTGGTCGCTCCAGGCCTATCAGACCTGGAAGCGCGGCCTGGTGGTCGAGGCGCTGAGGCAGGCCGGCATCGAAACACCGGTCGAGCCGCTCGTCGATGCCCATGGTCGCGGCCGCCGCCGGGCGACCCTGCATGCCCGCAAGGGTTTGGTCGGCTTCGCCGAGGCGCGTTCGCATGCCATCGTCGAACTCGACGCCTGTCCGATTTTGGTGCCGGAACTGAACCGTGGCCTGGAGGTGGTGCGTGCGCTGGAGAAGCAAATGCGCGGCCTTGGCAAGCCCCTCGATCTGGTACTGACCGCCACGGTCACCGGCCTCGACTGTGATATTCGCGGCGCCGGGCGCATCGACGACAAGATGCGGCTGAGGCTCGGCGAGCTTGCCCAGCAGTTCGACCTGGCCAGGCTTTCCAATCACGGCGACGTGGTGATCGAACGCCGGGCTCCGGTGGTGCGTTTCGGAACGGTGGAGGTTTCACCGCCGCCGGGAGCCTTCCTGCAGGCCACGGCCGAGGCAGACCTTGCTCTCACGGGCCTGGTGCGTGAGGGCCTTTCCGGTGCCAAGCGTATCGCTGACCTCTTCTCGGGCTGTGGCACCTTCGCGCTCGCGTTGGCGGATGCCATGCATGTGCAGGCCTTCGATTCGGACAAGCCAGCGGTCGGCGCGCTCGACCGGGCGGCCAGGCGAGCCCAAGGCCTCAAGCCTACCGGGGCGACCGCACGTGATCTCTTCTACCGACCCCTGCTGGCCGAGGAGCTCAAGCCGTTCGATGCCGTGGTGTTCGATCCGCCGCGCGCCGGTGCGGAAGCGCAGGCCAAACGCCTTGCCGCTGCCAAGTTGCGCCGTATCGTCGGTGTGTCCTGCAACCCGACGACCTTTGCCCGCGACGCAGCGCTTTTGATTGCCGGTGGCTACCGGCTCACCAAGGTGACGCCGGTCGACCAGTTTCGCCACTCCGGCCATGTCGAACTGGTCGGCGTGTTCGAGCGAAAATAGCGTTTTGCAATTGGACGGAATCGCCAGGAATCGCAAAATGTTCCTGGCACCCGGCGATTTGATCGAGAGAACCACCTCGACCAGACCGCATTCTGCTCTAGGAAATGTCATGACTTCATCGCCGCCCCTTCCTACTGCTCTCGTTGTCATGGGCGTTTCCGGTTCCGGAAAGAGCAGCATCGGTGAACGCCTGGGGACGCGGCTCGGCTGGACGTTCCGGGATGGCGATTCCTTCCACCCGCCGGCCAATGTCACCAAGATGCATGCGGGCATCCCTTTGACCGACGAGGATCGATGGCCCTGGCTCGCGGCCATCGCGGCCTGGATCGCCGAGTTGAGAGGGGCGGGGCAACACGGCGTCGTTGCCTGCTCGGCGCTCAAGCGCGGCTATCGCAATGCCCTGCGGGATGGGCACGCGGACGTCCGCTTCGTCTTTCTCGAAGGCAGCGCCGAATTGATCTCTGCGCGGTTGGCCAAGCGCAAGAACCATTTCATGCCGCCGAGCCTGCTCGCCAGCCAGTTTGCCACGCTGGAGCCGCCGGGGCCGGACGAGACGCCGATTATCGTTTCAATCGATGCGGAGCCCGACGCGATCGTCGCCAATACGCTCCATCATCTTGTCCGCTAGAGCAAAGCGCATTCACGTGTAAACATGCTTTGCCCCGACTCTTCGTTTCCAAGCCAATCCAACGGATTGGCTAGAGCGTTTTGCGATTCTTGCCACTTCCGTCCAATTGCAAAACGCCGCAGCCAGGATGACCCTCCATGTCCGCTCAGCTTTCTCCCGAACTTCTCGCCCGCTTCGCCGCCCTGGTTGGAGAGCGCTACGCCATTGCTGATGTGGATGCGCAGCAGCCCTTCCTGAAGGAATGGCGCGACCGCTATCACGGCAGGACGCCGCTGGTGCTGCTGCCCGGGACGGTGGAGGAGGTTGCGGCGATCCTCAAGCTGGCCGACGAGACCGATACCGCGATCGTGCCGCAGGGCGGCAATACCGGCCTGGTCGGCGGCCAGGTTCCGCGTGCGGAAGGCAACGAACTGCTGGTCTCGCTCAAGCGCCTGGACAAGGTTCGCGCCGTCGATCCCGACAGCAACACCATCGATGTCGAGGCCGGCGTGACGCTGCAGCGCGTGCAGGAGGCGGCGGAGGCGGCCGGGCGTTTCTTCCCCCTCACTCTGCCATCCGAGGGGAGCTGCACCATCGGCGGCAATATCGGCACCAATGCTGGCGGCACCGGCGTGATCGCCTATGGCAACACACGCGACCTGGTGATGGGGCTGGAAGTCGTGCTGCCGGGAGGGCGGATCTGGCACGGCATGCGTCATTTGCGAAAGGACAACACCGGCTACGATCTGAAGAACCTCTTCATCGGCGCCGAGGGCACGCTCGGCATCGTCACCGCGGCGGTGCTGAAACTGTTTCCCAAGCCCCGCTCCATCGGCACGGCCTTCATCGGTGTCGACAATCCGGCGGCGGCGCTGGCGCTTCTCCATGTTGCGCGGGAAAACGGCGGCGGCACGGTGACGGCTTTCGAATTGATGCCGCGCATCGGCATCGATTTCGTCATCCGCCATGTTGCCGATGCCCGCGATCCCATCGAGGGCAGCTATCCCTGGTATGTGCTGCTGGAGGTCTCGAACTCCTCCGAGGGCGGCGTGAACGAGGCGTTGGAGACGATGCTGATGACGGCCTATGAGCGCGGCTATGCCCGCGATGCCGTGATCGCCGCCTCGCTCGAACAGGCCGCCGATTTCTGGCGTCTGCGCGAATTGCTGTCGGAGAGCCAGCGCTTCGAGGGCGGTTCGATCAAGCATGACGTCTCGGTGCCGATCCGCCTCGTGCCTGCTTTCCTCGACAAGGCCATTGCCGCCGTGGAGGCTTTCATCCCGGGCGCTCGTCCCTTGCCTTTCGGCCATCTTGGCGACGGCAATATCCACTTCAACGTTTCCCAGCCCGTGGGCGGTGACAAGCAGGCCTTCCTGGACAAGTGGGAAAAGACCAACGAGATCGTTCATGCCATCGTCGCCGAATTCCACGGCTCCATTTCGGCCGAGCACGGTATCGGCCAGGCCAAGCGCAAGCTGCTGCCGGGGGTCAAGGATCCAGTGGAGTTGGAGATGATGCGCGCCATCAAGGCGACGTTCGATCCCAAGGGCATCATGAATCCCGGCAAGGTGCTCTGACATGCGAGCGATGGTCGTCATCGGCCATCCCGTGCCAGCGAGTTTCAACCATGCATTGGCCGAGGTCGTGCGAAGGACCTGGCGGGAAGCCGGCTGCGATGTTGCCTATCACGACCTGGCCGCCGAGGGCTTCGACCCACTCCTGACCACCGAGGAGGCTCGCGGCCGTCCGAGCGAGAATACCCTGGTGCAGGCCCATATCGCCGAGCTGCAGTCCTGCGATCTCCTCGCGGTCATCCATCCCAATTGCTGGGGCGCGCCGCCGGCGATCATGAAGGGCTGGATCGACCGGGTCTTCGCGCCCGGTGCCGCCTATACCTTCGCCAAGGGGGACGATCGAGGTGACGTGCCGCAGGGGCTCCTGCGGGCCTGTGCCGCGCTGGTGCTCAACACCGGCAATACGCCTTCGGATCGAGAGCAGGCCGTTTTCGGCGATCCGCTCGATCGCATGTGGCGGGAGGGCATTTTGCGCTATTGTGGCGTGCACCATGTTCTGCGTGCGCTCTATGGCGTGGTCGCCACCAGCACTGCGGCGGATCGGGCCGACTGGCTTGCGGATGCGGAGGCTTTGGCGCTGCGGGCGCGGGATCTCGCCGCGCAGATATGATCAGGGAGAGGACGATGCTGCAAGCTTGCCTGAACGGCAGCAGGAGCCGCGATTTCCACCCGGCGCTGGCCTGCACGCCGGCTGAACTGGCGTACGATGCCAAGGCGGCCATCGGCGCCGGTGCCGAGGAGCTGCATGTCCACCCCCGACGGCAGGACGGCGAGCAGAGCCTGGAGCCGGCCGATGTTGGCGCAGCCCTGGAAGCGATCCGTGCGAGCGTGCCGGGCGTGCCGGTCGGCATCTCGACCCTGTGGACCATTCCGCCGACTGGCCGGGCGCGCCAGGCACCGATGCGCGAATGGCGGACCCTGCCGGATTATGTTTCCGTCAATCTCAGTGAGGAGGATGCGCCGGAGATCATGGCGCTGATGATCCAGCGCCGCATCGGCATCGAAGCGGGGTTGGCCACGGTCGCCGACGCCTTGCGTCTGGTGGCGCTGCCTTCCGCCGAGCGCTGCCTGCGTGTGCTCATCGAGATCGAGGAACAGGAAACGGCGGCGGGACTGCATGTCGCCCACGAGATTCTCGCGGTCCTCAACCACGCCAATCTCAGCCTGCCGATCCAGTTGCACGGTAGCGACCGGACCCAGTGGTCGATGCATGACGAAGCTGTCCGCCTGGGTCTCGACCGCCGCATCGGCCTGGAGGATGGCGCTGACCTGCCAGATGGGACCAGAGCCGCCGACAATGCTGAACTGCTGCGTACGGCAGTGGTGCTTGCCGGGCGGGCGAGCGGCTGACCGCCAGGCCGTTCGCTCTAGCGCCGATCGGTTGTCGTGAATGTCGCAAAAAGGTCGGAAGCGGACGTCATAGAAACGATTGATTGATTGGGCCGCCTGGGCGGTCGAAAGGGATATGGATAGAATGTTTTGGAAGAGTCTCGGCTGCTTGGCGCTCGTTTTGGCGCTTCACGGCCCTGCGCGTGCCGCGGATGCGACGCCCATTCTCGTCGTCGATGTCGCGGCTGGACAGGTGCTCTATGCCGAAGAGGCAGGGCGTCCCTGGTTTCCAGCTTCGACGACCAAGTTGATGACGGCCTTCGTCACTTTTGAGGCCATTCGCGCCGGGCGTGTTTCGATGCAGACGCCAGTGGTGCTTTCCACCCATGCGATGAGCCAGAAATTCCTCGACTCCGGCCTGCACGTCGGAAGCACCATGACGATGGAGGATGCTCTGTTCGCCATGATATCCGGCTCGACCAACGACATCGCCATGGCGATTGCCGAGACGGTTGCCGGATCGGAAGAGGCGTTCGTCAAGGCGATGAACGATGCCGCAAGGCGATTGGGTATGACGGGAAGCCGGTTTACCAATCCGAACGGATTGTTCGATCGCCGGCAAAAGGCGACGGCGCGCGACATGGCGCTGCTGGGCATAGCCATTGACAGGGAGTTTCCGCAATACCGGCACTTCTTCGAGACATCGGCTGTCGTCATCGATGGAAAGACCGTTGAATCGCACAACGAATTGCTCACCCGCTTTGACGGCGCCAGAGGCCTGAAAACCGGTTATCTCTGCGCGGCGGGCAACAATGTGGTCGCTCTCGCCGAGAGGGGCGGGAGGCAGGTCATGGTGGTCGTGATGGGCGCGACGACCGAGCGCGAACGCAACGAGCGGGCAGCAATGTATCTAACCCAGGCGTTTGCCGGCGAGCTTTCGCCCGGCAACAAAGCACTCTCCGCCCTTACCAACGACACCAAGCGCGGTCCCCCGGACATGCGGGCAAAACAATGCGGCGAGCAAACGCGAGACTATGAGCGAATGCGCGATGCTGCCTATCCGATGGGGCTGCCCGGGCAGATCAGTTATCTCGCGCAGGCTGAGGCCGCCAAGAAAGTACATCAGATCACGACTTGGCTGACCCCCAGCGCCCCCAAGCCGGAAAAAACGTCGACCACCGTCAAGCCGAAGCGTGGATGACGCGGCAAGGTTCAGTCCTCGTCGGCGGCGGCCGGTCGCGTCACGCAACCGCGCTGGCGATGCACGCCGCTGCCGCGGGCATCGGGCGCTTCGATGTTGGCGCCAACGCTGCGCGAGCAGTAGGTCGATCCCCGCTCATCGGCGCTGTAGGTCGCACTGCCGACGCTGACACCGGCACTGCAACCGGCAAGGGCCGCTGCGGCTGCAAGCGCGAGGGCTGCGGATAGGATCTTCATCATCGTCTTTCCCTCCAGAGATCGAATCTCGTCGAACAGGAAACCGTCCTTTCTCACAAGATTTCGCTAAGAATTTGAACGCGCGCCATTTCCGGCTTTGGGGTGACAACGGTCATGCGAACTCGAAGACGCTTAAGTGAACTGCATGGGGGATCAGAGGCCGCGATTCAAATCCGGTGCGACTGGCGCCAGTTCGAGCATGTCGGCAGCGGGGGGCCGCAGCAGGACGGCTGCTTCGCCAGGCTTTGTCAGCGGATCGAGCCAGAAGGCCATGGCGTCGGGCTCGATCAGCACGGGACTGCGTTCGCCGACTGCCGCGAGCATGCCGCTGGCATCGGTGGTGAGAAGGCCGACCGTGTCGATCTCACTGCCGTCACAGCCCGACCAGGTCTCCCAGATCGCCGCCAGGGCCATGAGGCCGCCATCGGGCCGGTGCAGCAGATAGGGCCGTTTCGTGCGTCCCTGTTTCTGCCATTGGTAAAAGCCATCTGCCGGTATCAGGCAACGCCGCCGCGCAAAGGCGTTGCGGAAAGAGGGCTTCTCCTGCACCGTCTCAGAGCGGATGTTGATCAGCAGCGGATAGCCTGCCGTATCCTTGATGAAGGCCGGAATGAAGCCCCACCGCATCAAGGTGAAATGCCGTGCCGAAAAGTCGGCATGCACCACGGCAGCGGGCTGGCTCGGTGCAATATTGGTGCGCGGCGGGAAATCCGGTTCCTCGACATAGCCGAACCAGTCCCGCACCTGTCGTGGCGAATGGGTGAGCGCGAAACGGCCGGTCATGATTTTCGAATGAGGTTGCGGGGCAGGGCGCTGCCGCCAATAGTGGCGCCATGACGGAAGCACCGCGATCCTATCCCGCCCGACCGATTCTTGCAGCCAGCATCGCTCTCTTCCGCAATGGCAGAATATTGCTGGGTGAGCGGGCGCGAGCGCCGGGCCGGGGCCTGTTCTCGCTGCCGGGCGGTGTGGTGGAGTTGGGTGAAAACCTCGAAGCGGCGGTACGGCGGGAAGTCCGCGAAGAGACCGGGCTGGAGATCGAGATCACCGGCTTCGTCCGCCATCACGAAGTGATCGCCCGCGACGACGCGGGGGCCGTGCAGCGCCATTTCGTGGTGGCGGTCTTCGTGGGGCGCTCGGTGTGGGGTGAACCGCAGCTCAGCGAGGAAACCCTGAGCTTTCGCTGGGCCGACCCTCTCACTCTCGACGGCCTGCCGCTGACCGACGGGTTGGCCGATATCGTAGCGGCGGCCAGGAGGATGCTGTGAGCGGCCGCCGCCTTCTGCCTGCCGCCCTGCTGGTTTTGGCGGGAGCCCTCTCTCCTGGTTCGGCACAGACCCCGCCGCCCAAGCCGGTGCAACCGTCAACTGTGCCGGCGACTCCCCAGATCGCACCCTATGAACCGCAATTGCTGCGGCTCGCGGAGTTGATGGGGGCCTTGCATTATCTGCGCGGTCTGTGTGGTTTTGCCGATGCGGGGGCCTGGCGGGACAAGATGAATGCCCTGGCCGAAGCCCAGGGTTTCGACGAGGCCGCCAAGGCACGCTTCGCGGGAGCCTTCAATCGCGGCTATCGTAGTTTCAGCGAGAGCTACCGCAGCTGCAACGAGGCAGCCGGCAAGGTGATCGACCTCTATCTGGAAGAGAGCAGCACCATCATCAAGACGCTGGAAGCGCGCTACGGGCGTTAACGATTAATTGGGAAGTGTCTATTCCTGGGACACCGGCGTGCTATGGTCCGGCTCGCCCGCAGCCATCGCCGCGGCAGGATTTTGTCATGTATGATCGCGTTACCCATCTGAAACAGCAATTCGCCGCAGACGATGCCCGGCGGGCAGCGCTCGACTATCTGCTGCAGGCCTGGGAAGAAGCCATTCTCGATGGCATCGACGGCGATTGCGTGGCCAATGCGGCTCTTTTTGCAGCCTTCAAGGAATTGGTCGCGACCTATGGCGAGGAACCCGTCGCGCGCTTTGCCGAGCGCCTGCCCGAGCGGGTGCGCAATGGCGAGTTCACGGTCAAGGGAACCCATCAATAGAATGTGAGCCGCTGTATGCAGGCAGACTGGGCCGTCCGGGAAGGCTCGCAATCGCGCGTGGCTGTGGTTAGGCTGGCTGCGAGCGAATGCCGTGATTCGCCTGATCCCGGATTGATGCCGACCATGCGCCGAATTGTCCTTGCCGTTTCCGCTGTCGTCCTGCTCGGCACCGTGCCGTCACAGGCGGCCAACGACGCGACCAAGAATGCGCCGGGCAAGTCTCCGCCCGTGACCACAGAGGCCCCCACCGTGACGGTCACGCCGCCGGCGAGCGACGACAGCGACAGTGGGCAGGTGGCACCTCAGGTCTTCTATGGCGACGCCGACCTGCCGGCACCGGTGAAGGAATTGCGGCAGAAACTGCTGACGGCGATCAAGACGGGCGAACTGGAATCGCTGCGCCCTATCTTTGCCGCCAATGGCGGCAATCCCGACCTGCCCGGCGGCGAGAGCGACGATCCGATCGCGACGCTCAAGCTGCTGGCCGGCGACCCGAAGGGCCGGGAAATTCTCGCCATCATGGATGACGTGCTCGAGGCAGGCTATGTCCATGTCGACGTCGGCACGCCGCAGGAAGCCTATGTCTGGCCCTATTTCGCGCGCTATCCCCTCAACAAGCTGACCGGCCCGCAGATGGTCGAGCTGTTCCGCCTGATCACCGCCGGAGATTTCCAGGACATGCAGGACAAGGGGGTCTATTCCTTCTATCGCCTCGGCATCAGCCCCCAGGGCAAGTGGCAGTTCTTCGAGGACGGCGACTGACCTTCCTTCGTGCGGCCGATGATTGACCGTCTGGGTCAGGCCGCCGGCGGCGCCTGCATCTGACGCAGGAATTCGCTTGCGCTCATGCCGCAGAGTTGCCCGGACCTCCCGGCTCAGATGGGCCTGGTCGGCATAGCCAGCTGCGGCAGCAAGATCCGCGAGACCCTCGTGGCGAGATGTGCCCGCCAACCGAGCGAAATGCTGGAAGCGCAATATGCGTCCCAGGGTCTTGGGGCCATAACCGAAGAGATGGTGGCTCCGACGCCGGAGTGTGCGCTCGCTGGTCCCCAGTTTGCTGAGGATCGGTCGTAAGGCGGCGCCTTCTTCCCTGGACGATTGTTGCAGAGTCCGGAAGATCAGCGCCGCATCAGGCGCTTGAACCGAATGCTGCCGAGCAAAGGGAACCATCAGGTCTTGCAGCAATGCGCTCTGCTGCGAAAGAGGCGCCGCCTGCAGGCAATCGATGCCGGCTGTGCGCGCCGCGCCCAGACATCGTACATGTCGACGGCGAGACCGACGATCTCGTCCATCGACAGGCCGAGCCAGGCGGCTGCCACCCCTGGCTGGAAGCGCAGGCCGATGATCGTCTCGCAAGCCGCCAGTCGTGGTCGGGCGGCGACGATATCGGGGCCGACCGCAAGGAGGCGGCCCTCACGCCAGATCAGGTCCACGCAACCATCGGGGACGACCGCGATCTCCGTGGTGGCATGATCGGCGATCCGGTGGGTCCAGGCGCAGCGGAAGTGCCGGTGCAAAGCAAGGATCGGCGGATGTTCGAGATATCGGCCTGATCGCATGGCAAGGATGGGAATCGGCGTCAGGTTCGGCCCTCCCATCCGCGTTGGAATGCGCGCCCGACCGAAGCCGGTGGATCAGGGCAGGCCCTAAGCCTGCATCAACGTGGCGACATGCACGGCGCTGGAGCGGGCGAGGGCGGTGAGATCATAGCCGCCTTCGAGCACGGAGACGATACGCCCGCCTGCCGTCCTTGCTGCGAGGTCGATCAACACGGAGGTCGCCCAGGCATAATCCTCCTCGACGAAATTGAGGCCGCCGAGCGGATCGCGCTCATGGGCATCGAAACCGGCCGAAATCAGGATCAGATCCGGCGCGAATTCCTGCAGACGCGGCAGGATCACGCTTTGCATGGCCTCGCGGAACTCGCTGCCGCCTTGCCCGGGCCTGAGGGGCGCGTTGACGATGGTCCCGGCCTCGCCGGTTTCGTTGGGCGCGCCGGTGCCCGGATAGAGCGGCATCTGATGGGTGGAGGCATAGAGCACGCTGGGATCGTTCCAGAAGATCGCCTGGGTGCCATTGCCGTGATGCACATCGAAATCCATGATCGCCACCCGCTCGGCGCCATGCACCTTCTGGGCGTGGCGGGCAGCGATGGCGACATTGTTGAAGAGGCAAAAGCCCATCGCCCGTTGCGGTTCGGCATGATGGCCAGGCGGGCGTGAGGCACTGAAGGCGTTCTGGGCCTTGCCGGTCATGACATGGTCGACCGCCAGCACCGCACCGCCGGCTCCGCGCAGGGCCGCTTCGAAACTGCCCGATGACATCGAGGTGTCGCCGTCGAGCTGCGCCAACCCCTCATCGTCATGCGGGCTCAGGCGCTGTAAGGTTTCGACATAGGTGCGCGGATGGCAGGCCTCGATCATTTCGATCGAAGCCTCCGGCGCCTGGATCCGCTCCAGCGCGTCGAACATCGGACTGGCCAGCACCGCCTCTACCGCCAGGATACGGTCGACCCGTTCGGGATGCCCCCGCGGCGTCTCGTGGCGGGCGTAGGCCGGGTGCGTCACCAACAGCGTCGTCATGCCGGAGCTGTCCTATTGTATTTCAATGCATGGCCTCGCCGATAACCACGCCGGGGGGCGGCACGGAATCGTCGGGCACGAAGAAGTCGGGCGCCAGGGTTTCGCCCGGAACCGCGTGATAAGCCTCGAAATCGGTGACCCCCTCGCCGGAGAGGAAGGTATCGTCGATCAGGAAGTTGCCGGAGAAGCTGACCGGCTTGTTGAAGATGCGATAAGCGGCATCGGCCAGGATATCGGGCTTGCGCGAGCGGCGCATCAGAGCTTCGCCGCCGAGAATGTTCTTGATCGCGGCGGTGGCGATGGTGGTGCGGGGCCACAAGGCGTTCACACCGATGCGTCCGCGCGTCTCGCCGGCGAGGCCGAGCACCACCAGGCTCATGCCGAACTTCGCCATGGAATAGGCGGTGTGGGGAGCGAACCACTTTTCCTTCATGTCGAGCGGCGGCGACAGCATCAGGATATGCGGCTGCTGCGCCTTTTCGAGATAGGGCAGCGCCGTCTTCGAGACCAGGAAGGTGCCGCGCGCGTTGATCTGATGCATCAGATCGAAACGCTTCATCTCGGTGTCAACAGTCTTGCTCATCTGAATGGCGGAGGCATTGTTGACCACGATGTCCACACCGCCGAACTGGGCCGCCGTCTTGGCGAAGGCTTCCTTGACGCTATCCTCGTCGCGCACGTCGACCACCAGGGGCAGGGCCTTGCCACCCGCCTTCTCGATCGCCTCGGCAGCCGTGTAGATCGTGCCTTCCAGCTTCGGATGGGGGGTCTCCGTCTTGGCCGCGATGGCGATGTTGGCGCCATCCCTGGCTGCTCTCAGCGCGATGGCGAGCCCAATGCCACGCGAGGCGCCAGTGATGAACAAGGTTTTGTTGGCAAGGGACATTCAGGGGATCCTGTCAGAGAACGGTTTCGAGTCCGGCGGCAACGTAGCCGCTTACCGCGCTTTCCGCGAGCCCCTCGGCCTGCGGCGAAATCTGCGTGGCGTAGAAATGCGCGGTGTCGATGCGCAGGCGATTGGCGGGCTCGCCAGGATCGATGGCAGCCGCGGCCAGCGCTTCCTTCGCCACCACGCCGCCGCCGGCGGCGATGGCGAACACGCGCAGATAGGGCGTGGCCCCCGCCAGGATGTCCTCGGGGCGCTCGCGGGGCGCCAGCATATAGGCCGTGGCGCGCTCGAGCGCGTCGACGGAGCGTCCCAGGAGCGGCGCGAGGGCCGCAAAGCGCTCGCTGGCCGCAACGGTCGCGACGGTCTCCCGCAACTCGGCGATGAAGCCACCGATCACATCGCCCCCTTCGAGCGGCAGCTTGCGGGTGACGAGGTCGATCGCCTGGATGCCGTTGGTTCCCTCATAGATCGCGGCGATGCGGGCATCGCGAAAATGCTGGGCGGCGCCCGTCTCCTCGATATAGCCCATGCCGCCATGGATCTGGACGCCGAGCGAGGCGACTTCGTTGCCGATATCGGTGGAGAAGGCCTTGGCCACGGGCGTGAGCAAGGCGGCACGGTTGGAGGCTTGTCTGCGCCTGTCGACATTGGTCTCGTGATGGGAACGATCGATCGCCACCGCGAGCAGGTAGGAGATGCCGCGGGCAGCCACGGTGTTCGCCCGCATCTCCAGGAGCATGCGCCGGATGTCGGGATGCTCGATGATCGGGCTCATGTCGCCATTCCGCCAGAGCGCGCTCTTGCCCTGGCGCCGCTCGCGCGCATAGGCGAGCGCGTGCTGATAGGCGCGTTCGGCGATGGCGACCCCCTGTAGGCCGACGGCGAGGCGGGCATTGTTCATCATGGTGAACATGCAGGCCAGGCCCTTGTGTTCCTCGCCGATGAGATAGCCGATGGCACCGCCTTCGTCACCGAACACCATCACGCAGGTCGGCGAGCCGTGAATGCCGAGCTTGTGCTCGATACTGGAGCAGAAGGCATCGTTGCGGCGGCCCGGATTACCCTCGGCGTCGGTGAGATATTTCGGCACCAGGAACAACGAGATGCCGCGCGTGCCCGCGGGCGCATCGGGCAGCCTGGCGAGTACCAGATGCACAATATTGGGCGTCAGGTCGTGATCGCCATAGGTGATGAAGATCTTCTGCCCGAAGATGCGGTAGCTGCCGTCGTCGTGTCGTTCGGCGCGACTGCGCAGGGCGGCGAGGTCGGAGCCCGCCTGCGGTTCTGTCAGGTTCATCGTGCCCGTCCACTCGCCGCTGACCAGCTTGGCGAGATAGGTCTCACGCAGCTCCGGCGTGGCGTGGGTGGCGAGAGCCTCGACCGCGCCCATGGTGAGCACCGGTCCGATGCCGAAAGCCATCGAGGCCGAGTTCCACATTTCCAGGCAGGCGGCGTTGAGCAGCAGAGGCAAGCCTTGACCGCCGAACTCCACCGGTCCCGCCAAGCTGTTCCAGCCGCCGCCGCTCCAGTCGGCATAGGCCTCTCGCCAGCCCGGGGGGGTCACGACGCCCTGCTGTTCGAGCCGGGCGCCGACCCGGTCGCCCTCGCGGTTGAGCGGGGCGATGCGATCGGTCGCGAAACGGCCTGCTTCCTCCAGGATAGTGTCGACCAGATCCGGCGTGGCATCGGGGAACAGCCCCTCGCTCTGCAAAGCGTCGACATCAGCGACATGACGAAGAGAAAAGGCAATATCGGCGACAGGCGCTTGATAGGTCATTGTTGGCTCTTGAACTCCATTGCGCACCTTCGACCTTGACGGAATGCGTGGCTGCGGGCAATGGCGCATCACGCATCGATCAACAGAAGAGCGGACGGCGGCCCTGATGACATATCGAAACACTTTGCATCTTGGGGCCGACCCGTCTTCCCTCGCGACGGCCGGACGTATCCTGGCGGAGGGCGGGCTGGTCTCCTTTCCCACCGAAACGGTATACGGCCTGGGCGCCGATGCCACCAATGGCCGAGCAGTCGCCGGTATTTACGAGGCGAAGGGCCGTCCACGCTTCAACCCGCTGATTGCCCATCTGGCTTCGTTCGAACTCGCTCGTGGCCAGGGTGTCTTCTCGCCAGCCGCCGAACGACTGGCCCGAGCCTTCTGGCCGGGGCCGCTGACGCTGGTCGTGCCGAAGGCGCCGACCTGCACGGTCAGCGAGATCGCCACCGCAGGGCTCGACAGCGTCGCCTTGCGCGTGCCCGATCATCCCGTGGCCCATGCCGTTCTCGAGGCTGTCGGCCGGCCTGTCGCTGCGCCCTCGGCCAATCGCTCTGGTCATGTCAGCGCCACCACCGCCGCCCATGTCGCCGCCGATCTCGACGGGCGCATCGATGCCATCGTGGATGGCGGCGGCACCAAGGTCGGTGTCGAATCGACTATCCTGTCCTGCCTCGGCGATCGCGTGGCGATGCTGCGGCCCGGCGGCTTGTCACGCGACATGATCGAAGACGTGCTCGGCTTTGCCCTCGCCGAGGGTCCTGAGGGCGCAGGTGACGAGCCGGTGGCCCCCGGCATGCTGGCGTCCCATTACGCGCCTCGGGCCCATGTCAGGCTCGATGCCGAGAATGCCGAACCCGACGAAGCCTGGCTGGGGTTCGGGCCGGGTGGTGGCGAGCAGGCCCGCGTCTCTGCCAATCTCAGTCCGAGCGGCGACCTTACCGAAGCCGCCGCCAATCTGTTCGGCATGCTGCGCCTGCTCGACCGGGCTGACATTCATGCCATTGCCATCGCCCCCATTCCCGGTGACGGATTGGGCGAGGCCATACGCGACAGGCTCGCCCGCGCCGCCGCCGAGCGCTAGAGCGTTTTCCAGAAAAGTTGATAGACTTTTCGATTAAGAAAACGCGCCGAAACAAAGAGTTAGAGAAAATGACGCTTCGAAGGAAGTCATTCTGCACTAGGGGGATGGCCCGCATCGTAAGCAGTGCGGTTGGCTCGACAGGCGCCGCTATCGACGCCCGGCCCGGCGGCATCCCTGCACCGGATTGTGTCTCCGGCTATTCCGACGCGCCGATTCCTCCGCCGAGCTTCACCGCTTCATTCCTTCATTGGAGCGTACCTTTCAGGAGTGGAGAGCGAAGTTACGGTGTCTCGGGATAAATTCTTGTTGATCGGATAGGGCACGGCCGAGCCGTCGGGGCCCTCAGCGGCTTCCGATTTTGACCCGGCCTCACGTCTTCACTCGGCCTTCATGGCATCGGGCCTGGCGTGATCCGCTCAGGACCAATTTTATAATGTTTCCAAAACGATGGGTGTCCCGGCGCTGTCATGCCAGCGGGAAAGCTGCGTGAGCGCAGATTGGTTCACCGAGCCTGGAACTTTGGACAAGCGGGGACGTTGTCTTGCTGCCGGTTCGCTACGGCCGGTGCGGCTCTGTGGAAAAAATGAGAATAGCCTAAGGTTGAACCGACAGAAAAATTATGTTCCCTATTGCATGACGCTGGGTAGTTACTGGGGGGTGACTGAGTAGCAAGACAATCTCCAATCATCGGGATCGATTGTTCGAGCGAAGGAGACGCGATGTCGCATCATGTTCTTGTGGCCTGTATGCCTAAGTCAGCTTCGACATTCATAACCAGCGCCATAGCAAACGCGGTCAGTCTTAATTTAATCAATTTGATTCCAAGTTACGGACGCCGCGAGCAGGAACTTTGTGAAATCTGCCTGGCCCAAAACGCCGAGCTTGACTACGTCGCCCAGCACCACATCAAGCACAGCACCTGGACCGAAGAGCTGTGCCGCGATTATGACGTCTCCATCATTGTCCTGATCCGCAGCCTTTTCGATGTCGTGGTCAGCATCCGGGACCACGTCCATCGCGAAAGCCCGGTCAGCCCTGTCTTCTATCTCGACAAACAGCATCTTGGCCGGGACCGTGCCGAGCTCGAGCATATGATCGCGATGCTGGCGATCCCCTGGTACATCAATTTCTATATGGGCTGGCGCAGTTCGAAGGTCGCGCGGATCTTCATGTATGAGGATTTCATTGCCGATCCGGACAAGGCGATAGGCGAGATGCTGGCCTTTGCCAGCATCCCCGCAAGTACCGCGCAAATTGCTGCCGGTCTGGAGGCAGCAAGATCCAAGGGCAGCCGTATCAATGTCGGCAAGGCCGGTCGTGGCATGGACCTCAAACCGGAGACGGTCGCGATGATCATGGATATGGTGGACGCCTATCCTGAAATTCAGGATGACCCCTATGTCCGGATGATGAAAACCCAGGCGGGGAGTATCTTGGCTACGGGAACAGACGAAGTTGCAGCGCCGCTTCCTGCTACCGGCAAGCCGATGGTTCGTCCTTCTTTCGCGATGCGGGCAAGGCGTTATTACAGGCGCAAGGCGAGGTTGCTCGGCAAAAGACGTAACCCGCTCATGGCGACAGGGTTGCTGGCCATCGCCGCCCTCTATTATGCTTTCCTGAACAATCTCATCCCGAATTCGCTGAGTGGGGGGCGCGCCGATGACCTCATCGTGCCGGCCGCGCTGGTTTTCGTCGCCGCCCGATTGTTGACGGCAACCAAGATCAAGGCGGTGCCGGTGCCGTTCAGGGGGGACGGTGTGGCGACACCGGCGTCCTCGCGCTGATGCTAAAGCGTTTTGCGATTTGACGCAGTTACCCAGAATCGCAAAGACGCGTCAAAGCAAAGAGCTAGAGCAAACAAGCGTTTCCGACTAACGCGCTTTTGCTCTAGCCGGAACAACGCCAAACCGATGGTATCGTCGTCGATGCCTTCGATTTCGATCGAGTCCGCTCGATGCCGGCGCAGCCAAGACGCGCACCGGGAGCCACCTTTCAATGCCTCCCGGTACTGGGCCGCGCTCAAGCGCCGACGAGGCTCTCGGCGCTGACATAGGCCAGGTCATGCGCTTCCGCCACCGGGCGGCAGGTGATCTTGCCATCCACCACGTTGAGGCCGTTGCGCAGATGCACGTCGTCGCGCAGTGCCTGCTTCCAGCCCTTGTCGGCCAGCGCGACGGCGAAGGGCAGGGTGACGTTGTTGAGCGCGAAGGTCGAGGTGCGGGCCACGGCGCCCGGCATGTTGGCGACGCAGTAATGCACCACGCCGTCGACGACATAGGTCGGGTGGGAATGCGTGGTCGCCTTCGAGGTTTCGATGCAACCGCCCTGGTCGATCGCCACGTCGACGATGACGGCGCCGGGCTTCATGCTGCGCACCATGTCGCGGCTGACCAGCTTTGGCGCGGCAGCGCCGGGAACCAGCACGGTTCCGATCAGCAGATCGGCGCGCTTCACCAGTTCCTCGATGGCCGAGCGGGTCGAGAATACGGTGGAGATCGAAGTGCCGAACTGGGCGGCAAGCCGCTTGAGGGCTTCGGCCGAGCGGTCGACCACGGTGACCTTGGCACCCATGCCTACGGCGATGGTTGCCGCATGCGTGCCCGAGACGCCGCCGCCGAGAATGACGACCTCGGCTGCCGGAACGCCGGGTACGCCGCCAAGCAGGATGCCGCGTCCACCCTGGGCCTTCTCCAGGCTGTGGGCGCCGACCTGGGGCGCCAGGCGACCGGCGACTTCGGACATCGGCGTCAACAGAGGCAGGGCGCCGGAGGCCGACGTCACGGTCTCATAGGCGATGCAGACGGCGCCGGAGGCAACGAGATCATGCGTCTGCTCCGCATCGGGAGCCAGATGCAGATAGGTGAACAGGATCTGGCCCTGGCGCAGCTTTTTGCGCTCAATCGCCAGTGGTTCCTTCACTTTGACGACCATGTCCGCCTTGGCGAAAATGATATCGGGATTGTCGACGATTTCGGCACCGGCACCGACATAGTCGGCATCCGAGAGGCCGGCGCCGACGCCGGCATTGGTCTCCACCCAGACCTCGTGGCCGTGATGCACCAGTTCCGCAACGGAAGAGGGGATCAGGCCGACGCGAAATTCATTGTCCTTGATTTCCTTGGGAACGCCGATCAGCATTGTTTTTGCCTTGTATGGTGATGAGGCCGGCCCTTGTCGTCGGACCTAGTCTAGAGCGGCATGATGGCGTGGAAATCGCGCAATTTCCCGCTGAAAACTCTGGCGTTTGAGCGGTTCTGTCGCATAGTATGCGACAAAATGATCCATTGATCGCCATTTATGCCGAAATCCGAGATCTCACTCGACATCCGCGACCGCGCCATTCTCAGGCTGCTGCAGGCCGATGGCCGCCTCACCAATGTCGACCTTGCCGAAAAGGTCAATCTGTCCCCTTCAGCCTGCCTGCGGCGGGTCAAGCTTCTGGAGGAGCGCGGGCTGATCTCGCGCTATGTCATGCTGCTGGATGAGAAGGAGGCCGGCTTGCCCGGAGTCGCCTTCGTGCTCGTTACGCTGGATCAGCAGGGGCGCGGCGCGCTCGATGCCTTCGAGGCGGCTATCCAGTGCCATCCGGAGGTGACGGAGTGCTGCCTGCTGGCCGGTGCCGCCGATTACATGGTGCGGGTGGCCTATGCCGATGCCGCCGATTTCGAGCGCATCCACACCGAGATCCTGACCCAGCTTCCCGGCGTGGTGCGGGTTCAGTCCACGCTGGCCTTGCGCAGCGTCAAGAAGACGACTGCGCTGCCGGTGTGAAGGTGTGATGTGACGGTCTTCAGACCGTCTCCGTGCCCTTGATCTCGATGCCGAAGCCGCTGAGGCCGATATAGGTGCGTGGCTTGGTCGAAAGCAGCCTGATCGAAGAGACGTCGAGGTCGCGCAGGATCTGGGCGCCGAGCCCGACCTCACGCCACTGTTCGCTGCGCAGGGCTTCCGAACCGTGTTCCGAGCCGTGGGTCACCATGGGCACGCCGGCGGTGCCGTCACGCAGATAGACGATCACGCCCCGGCCAGCTTCCTTGAACTTGGCGAGGGAGGCACCGAGCATCTTGGCGCCGCCGAACACATCTGTCACCACATCGGCGCGGTGCAGGCGGGTCGGTACATTCTCACCATCGCCGATCTTGCCGTAGACGAAGGCCAATTGCTGCACCTCGTCATAGGGCGTGGTGTAGGCATAGGCGGTGAGCGGCCCGATCTCGCTTTCCACGGTAAAGGTCGCTACGCGCTCCACCAGCTTTTCGCGGGCCTGGCGGAAGGCGATGAGGTCGGCGATCGAGACCATATGCAGGCCATGGGTCTCGGCGAAGGCCACGACCTCGGGTCCGCGCTTGACCGTGCCGTCATCATTGGCGAGCTCGCAGATCGCAGCGACCTGGGGCAGGCCGGCGAGCTTGCACAGGTCGGTGGCCGCCTCGGTATGGCCGGAGCGCATCAGCACTCCGCCTTCCTTGGAAATCAGCGGGAAGATATGGCCGGGGCGGACGAAATCGCTGGCGCCCATATTGGAGTTGGCGAGCGCGCGCACCGTATTGGCGCGCTGCTCGGCCGAGATGCCGGTGGTCAGGCCATGCTTGACGTCGACCGTGACGGTGAAGGCCGTGCCGAGCGGGGCGTCGTTCTGCGACACCATGGGGTCGAGGCGCAGGCGCTTGGCCTCTTCCAGCGTCAGGGGGGCGCAGACGATGCCGCAGCAATGGCGGATGATGAAGGCCATCTTTTCGGTGGTGAGATGGCTGGCGGCGATGATCAGGTCGCCCTCGTTCTCGCGGTCGTCGTCGTCGACCACCACCACGATCTCGCCGCGGGCGAAAGCCTCGAGGGCGGCCTGAATCTTCTGATGGGACACGACAGTCTCCTTGAGGTGCTCACGAACCGGGGCGAGGCCCAGAAAGTCATTGGGAGTGACGCTGCCGCCGGTTGCTTCGGCAATGCGTCCGGCGGTCTCGCGGGAAATCCACGCCGTTTCGTCATTGCACAGGGCGGTGATGCTCGCAGGCGACAGTCCCACCGTCCTGGCGAAGGTGCTGCGGGGCGTTGTGGTCTGTTTGAGCCAAGCGTCGAGTTTCATGGAGCCAAGGTAGGCACGGAGGAATTTAATTTCAACCGAAATGTTGGATGAATTTCAGTATTACTGAAAGGTAGGAGAATCAGATCCCGATCAAAGCCCTCAAGGTCGGCATGGCGAGGTCGAGCGCCAGGCCAACGGCGACACCGGCCGCAAAAATGCCGATATAAGTCCAAAGCGTGCTGTCGCGATGCCAGGCAACAGGCTTGTCGTTACGCAGTTTCAGCATCATCGAAAGGGGCAGGGGCTCGCGCGCGATGGGCGCGAGGGCGGCATGCAAGGCCTCGCTCTGGCGCTGCCAGGTCGCGGCGCGCTCGCTGCCCTGGGAATCGGATTCCAGTGCCTCGCGCGTTTCACGCTCCACCCGTGCGGAGAGCCGGCCATCGACCAGGGCATTGAAGATCCGGTCGGGAATACGGGTGGGCTCGGTCATTTCACGATCCGCAGCACGGCGTGGCGCTGGCCGTCCACCTGGCGCGAGAAAGCCTCGCGAGCTCGGGTGAGGCGAGCGATGAAGGCTTCTTCGCGCACCGCCAGCACGGCGGCAGCCGTCTCATAATCGAGCCCTTCGATGATGATCAGCGACAGGACCTCGCGGTCGGCCAGGGGCAGGCGGTCGAAAGCGCGAAGGATGTCGGGATGGCTGGAGCAGGCAGCCTTCATCGGCGGGCGTTGAGCCTTGAGCTGGTTTTCCCGGTCGTCGAGGTCGCGGCGGCGGGCAATCAGCGCCGTGAGCAGGCGGGGATAATCGAGACGCTTGCCCTCATGCGCGGACAGGATCTCGAGGACCAGGGCATCTGCCCCATCGGAATCATGGCTGAGCGCCCGGGCAAAGCGCCTCAGGCGCTGGACGACGGCTTCAATCTGCTGGCCCATCGGTCGATCCTCCGGCCGCCTCCGGCTGGCCGCTTCTCCCTGCGGATTGAGCCGGAAAGTCGAGCTGGGCGCACGCTTCGGTGCGCCCTCAGCCATCATACTGCGCGGCTTTTGGGGGGCCAAGTATTTTGGCGACGGCAAGAGCTATGCGGAGGGTAAATTTATCACGCCGGCAAGCAGGATGAGCCCGAGTGCGAACACCATGAAGGCAAGACCCATTTCGAGCGTGCGCACCGTGATGGCGGCGGCAAAGCTTTGCGGGGCGGCAAAGCGGACGGCAAGGCTCTTGGCCATCACCGCGACCGTGGCGATGGCGGCGATGGTGACGGCAGTGCCGAGGCCCATGGCGAAAGTCGCGATGATGCCCGAGCCGTAGATTCCCTGCCGCCAGGCGAACACCAGCACGATGATGGCGCCCGTGCAGGGCCTGAGGCCGGCGGCGAGGATCGCCCGCATGTTGTTGCGTTTGGCGGTGTCGCTGTCGGTCGGCAAGGCAAGATGGCCGCAATTGGCGTCGTGGACATGGATGCTGGCGCCGGGCAGGCCGAAACGGGCGGCGATCAGGCCCCACAGAGCGCGGCCCTTGCGCCAGAACAGCCAGGCACCGACTGCCATCACCATGAAGTTGGAGAGCCGCTCCAGCATCAGGGTGGAGGCATCCATGGTCTGGGCGGTGACGTTGAGGATGGCCGCCAGCACCGACACCATGGCGATGGCGGACAGCGCCTGCACCAGTGCGAAGGCGCAGGAGAGGGCGATGCCGCGCTTCACCGCCTCGTCATTGGCGAACAGATAGGAGGAGATGACCGCCTTGCCGTGCCCGGGGCCGGCAGCATGGAAGACGCCATAGCCGAAGCTGAGGGTGATCAGCGCGAGGCTGGCGGTGCCGTTCTGCTTGGATTCCTTCAGAGCATCGACGAGCAATTGATAGTAGCGGGCGGTTTCGCTGAGGATCCAGGCCAGGAAGGGACTGGCGGGGCCGGTGATCGATTGCTCCGGCCGGCTGATGCCGAAGGGCGTGCTCTTCTGGGCGAGCGCTTCGCCAGCCGCCAGCAGAAGCAGGAACAGGACCGCCGGCGCCCCCTGTGCGACCCGCCTGGCAAAGCGGCCGATACCCGTTGTCACGGGCAGTTCACCTGGATGTTGTTGGCGAATTTGGCACCGAAATCCTTGTTCTGGTCCAGCGCGCTGAAATAGGCCTCGTCGAGCTGCAAAGCGGCGGCCTTCTGGTCGTCGCTGGGTGGCTTGGGCCTGATGACGTTGAGCGCACAGCCCTCCGGGGGGCCATCGAGCTTGGCCGGGTTCTCGTCCTGCAGGGTGAAGGCGACATAATAGGTCGGATCGTAGATCTGGATCGCCAGCGCCTTCTGCCCCTGTGTCTGCGGAGAGGAGAGGGGCAGGAAGAAATGCAGGGTCAAGACGCCGTTGGCATAGTCGAGATAAGGGTCGGTCGGATCCTTGAACAGGAGCTCCTTGCCACCGAGTTTGGCAAAGGTGAAATAGCCGAAATCCTTGAGGTTCTCGACATTGGTCTGAGCCAAGGGGGCGAGGGTCTCGCGCGTGTAGCTGCCGTCCTTGCCTTGCTGCAGTCCCTGCGTGGCATAGGAGGAGAAGGCTTCGTCGAAGGTCCAGTGCTGCTTGACGCCGGTTACCCGCCCCTTGTCGTCGTAAACGATCTCGCTGGCTGAATCGACGAAGACATGTGGATGGGCCGCAGCCCGTCCAATGAGGCAGCCAAACAGCATAGTGGCGAGAAGAAGCGAGCGCATGAACGATCCGGATTGCAGCGGGCAGGAGCAGTAGCGATTCACCACCCGGCCGGTTGTAACCTGCCGAGTGGGGCGGAAGGATGGCGCCGCTCATGCCCAGCCTTTGGCGTTTGCTTGAGAGCGCCTGCGCTCCATAGCAAAATCCTGGTTCTGGAACCGTTAAGTTGACTTAATGGTCGCCGCTCTCAGAAGCCCTCCAGCACGATCTTACCCTTGGCGCGTCCGCTTTCGATCAGGGCGTGGGCCTGTTTCAAATTCTCGGCATTGATCGGGCTAAGCACCTGGCTGAGCGTCGTGCGGATCTTGCCTTTGTCGATCAATCCGGCGACCTCGTTCAGCAATTTTCCCTGCTCGTCCATGTCGGGTGTCTGAAAGATCGGACGGGTGAACATCAATTCCCAGTGGATCGAGGCCGCCTTGCGTTTGAAACCCATGATATCGAGCCCCTCCGGATCGTCGATGAGGCCGAACCGGCCCTGGGGCGCGATCAGTTCGACGATCTCGCCGAGATGGCGGTGGGTCTCGGTGGTGGAAAAGACGAAGGCGGGGGCGCCGATGCCGAGTGCCGCGATCTGTCCGGCGATCGGCTTGCCGTGATCGACGACGTGATGGGCTCCGAGTTCACGCACCCAGCCCTGCGTTTCGGGGCGGGAGGCGGTGGCGATGACCGTCACCTCGGTCAGTGCGCGCGCGAGCTGGATGGCGATCGAGCCGACCCCGCCGGCGCCGCCGACGATCACGATGGCATTGGCCGCTCCGGGCACAGGACGGCGAATATCGAGCCGGTCGAACAGCATCTCCCAGGCCGTGATGGCTGTCAGCGGCAGGGCTGCGGCTTCGGCATCCGAGAGAACTTTCGGCTTGTGGCCCACGATGCGCTCGTCGACCAGATGGAACTGGCTGTTGGCACCGGGCCGGGTGATCGAGCCGGCATAGAACACCTCGTCGCCGGGCTTGAAGGCGGTTACCGCTTCGCCGACCTCCACCACCCGGCCAACGGCATCCCAGCCCAGAACCTTCCATTCGCCCGCATCCGGCGAAGCCCTGCGCCGAACCTTGGTATCGACCGGATTGACGGAGATTGCCGCGACCTCGACCAGAAGGTCGTGGCCAGTTGCCTTGGGGCGGGGCAACTCGATGTCCTCGAGCGCTTTCGCAGCGTCGATGGCGCCCGCCGTCCTGTATCCGATCGCTTTCATGGCTTGTTCCTCATCGCTGATTGATATGAGCGAAATCTGTGCCTATGATCAATGATCGTCAATATGCACAAAAAACGCCTATAGTATCAAAAAGGATACTGTCATGGCCAAAGCGCGCCATTCCCGCTTCGATTGCACGCCGGGCTGTTCGGTCGAGGCCGCCATCGCCCTGATCGACGGCAAGTGGAAATCGATCATCCTGTTCCATCTGCTCTCGGGCACGCTGCGCTTCAGCGAGATCCGCCGCCATATCGCGAATGTCACGCCGCGCATGCTGACCAACCAATTACGCGAGCTGGAAGAAGATGCGCTGATCGAGCGCAAGGTCTATGCGCAGGTGCCGCCCAAGGTGGAATACAGTCTCTCGCCGCTCGGCCGCAGCATGGAACCGGTCCTGCTGGCGCTGAAGGCGTGGGGCGATGCCAATATCGGCCTTTATGGCAAGCCGCATGCCGTCGAAAAGGCGGACGCGGCCTGATTCCGTCGCCGGAAAACTCCGCTTAGAGCATGGCGATGTCGATGACCTGGAAACGCCCGCCATCCTCTTGGCGGAACAGGCCAAGGCGATCGATGCGCAGTCGAGGGGCGACCTCGAGCTCCTTTGCCCGGAGATCCAGGTGTTCGCCGATGGCCGGGGCGTTCTCGATGGCCCCCGACAGTGTCATATGGAAGCGGAATTCCTCCAGCACATGGGGGTAGCCATGGGCATGGAGATAGCCGCGCTGGCGCTCGCTCAGGCGGTCTGGATTTCGGCGGGCGATTTCGGCGGGGGTCAGCGGCGCGCGCAGCCTGTCGAAATGCCTGACGATGCCGCCCTCGAGTTCGGCCAATTCACCCGGCGGCTCTGCCGGGACCATGGCGAGAAAGGCGCGGCCATCGCGCGAGGAAGGGATCGGCCTGATGACCCAGGCACCGAGATCGACCGGCCGCTGGGTCCTTGCGAAGGCGATGAAGTCCGATGCAAGAGCCGCCTCGTCCCAGCCGTCGGCGACGCGGAAAGGGGCTTTCAAGGTGGCGTGGAAGCCATAGAGCCGGGGATCGGCAGTCATCTCATGCCAGGCGGAAGCGGTTGTAGCGGCAGGGTGCCATTGGGGCACGTCCTGCCCAGTGAAGGCATCGTAACCCAGGACTTCGCTGCCGAAGCGCCAGAGCGCCGTGTCCGCAGCGGGCACATAATAGATCGCGTAACGTGTCGCCATTCTCAAACGTCCATGACCATTCCCGAGCAAAGCACGTCCATGATTGAGCGCTTGTTTGCTCCAACTCTTCGTTTCCAGCCAATCCGACGGGCTGGCTAGAGCGCCTTTGCGATTAGATGCGACTCCGTCCCATCGCAAAACGCTCTAGAGCCCAAGGGCACCACCGTCGGCGCGTGGGTCGTGCACGGCCTCGATGCGTCCGTCCCTGGTGTGGCGGACGAGCGCACCGGCATGGCCGAAGCTGTCTGCATAGGCCTCGCCGATGTCGAGGGGATGACCAGCACGGTCGAGCGCGTTGAGAAGGCTCTCGTCGAAGCGGTCTTCCAGCCGCAGCACGGATCTTCTTTCTTTCTCATCGCGAGCGAGGATGAAACGCGGGGCGTCGACGGAAGCGGCGAGGCTTTCGCCCAGGCGATAGCGTGAGAACAATTGCGCCAGGATCTGCGGCTGGGCATCGCCGCCCATGGTACCGAAGGGCATCACCCTGCCATCCGAAAACAGCGCCATGGCCGGGGCGAGGGTGTGAAAGGGCAGGCGCCCCGGTGCCAGGGCGCGAGGCGAGCGGGCGTCCAGTGAAAAGGCCATGCCGCGGTTCTGCATCAGCAAGCCGGTCTTCGGCAGCACCAGGCCCGAGCCGTAATCCCAATAGATCGACTGGATGGTGCTGACGGCAAGGCCATCCTTGTCGATCGCGCCCATCCAGACAGTGTCGCCCCTGGCACCCGACAGTGGGGAAGGGGCGGGGCGCGCCATCGAAATCGCCGCGGCTTCGCTCTCCAGGAAGGCGGGCGTGAGGAAGGCGGCTGGATCGGCGCTCATCGAAACGGGATCGGCAATTTCGCGGTCTCGGATGGCCGCCGCTCGCTTGGCTGCCTCGACCAAGCCATGGATATGTTCGAAACTGCCCGCCCGCTTGAGGCCGAGGCGCTCGGCAAGGCCGAGGATGACGAGGGTGGAAAGCCCCTGCGTCGGCGGCGGCAGGCTATGGAGCGTGACCCCCTGCAGGGGCAGGCTCAGCGGTTCGCGCAGTCGCGCTTCATAGCGCCGGAAATCCTCCCGCGTGACGAGGGCACCGGCGCGGTCGAGATCGGCGGCGATTTCGCGGGCGGCGTCGCCACGATAGAAATCGTCGAGCCCAGCATGGGCGAGCTGTTCCAGCAAACCCGCGAGCGCCGGCTGGACGAGAAGGTCCCCGGCTTTGGGGGCTTCACCCGACGGCATGAACTGGGCGGCAAAGCCAGGCACGGTCTTGAGCTCGTCGATCTCGGCGGGCTCGACCCGGGCTTGCGAGGCCGATACGGCGATGCCGTCGCGGGCATGGCGGATGGCATCTTCCAGCAGCACGGCCATGGGCAGCCGGCCGCCGAAGGCCCTGGCCATGTCGGTGGCAACCTGCCAGCCGGCAATCGCGCCGGGAACAGTGAGGCTGGAAAGGGTGCCGCGAGACGGCACTTCATCATAGCCGAGATCACGCAGGGCCGAGATGGTGGCCCGGCTGCCGGCGGGGCCGCAGGCCTGGATCGCCCGGATGCGGCGGCCTTTGTCGGCGATCAGCCAGAAACCATCACCGCCTGCGCCGTTCATATGCGGATAGGTCACGGCGATGGTGGCCGCCATGGCGATCATCGCCTCGATGGCGTTGCCGCCCTGGATCAGGATGCGCTGGCCGGTTTCGCTGGCCGGATGATGGGGCGTGGCGACGGCGGCATGACCGAAGACGGGCGTTTCCATAGGGCAGTGCAGCTTTCCAAGCGCAGACTTACATGGATGATTTGTCATCTACAGCGTTTCGCGCTCCGGTGGAATCACCAAGAATCGCAAAGACGCGTCGAAACAAGGAGTTAGAGCAAAGAGGCGTTTTCGCCATCCATGCGCTTCGTTCCACAAGGGGCGTAGCAAAGCGCGGCGTGATGGTATAGAGGCATGGGACGACATTCACGAAAGCCGTCGGGGAGCCGATTTTGCCCAGCTCTGAAAAATCCATCAATTGGACCAGCCTGATCACCGTTTGCTCGGCCGCCATTCTGATCGGCACCGAACTGCTCGGTGCGGCCTGGGCCTCCGGCTGGGCGCTGGCGGGATTTTTCCAGCTCGGACCCACGGTCGAGATCATCCTGCAATGCGTGTTCGGCCTCGTGGCCTTCTATGCCATTTTCGTCTTCCTCAGGCAGGCCAGCCGGGTCGAGTCGATTTTCAAGCGTGAAGGTGCCAGGTCCTAAGACGAAGGCTCCTGAGACACCGCCCGACGGCGGGATGCCGGAGACTGCCGAACCCAGTCTCGCCTCGCGCTCGCTCCATGGCCTGTTTCGTCTGCTCAGGGTGAAGGATTGGGCAAGGCCGCCGGTTCTGCAGGCGCTGATCCGGCTGAGCCGCCGGACCGGCCCTGCGCTGCCCTCCGCCCGCCTGCGAAATCTTTGTGAGATCCGGCAGGAAGTGGCGCATGGCGACCGGGTGTTCCATCTCGGACCGCGGGACGGCGGCAAAGCGCCCTTCCATTTGCTCTACCTGCATGGGGGCGCCTATTCGTTCGCGATCAGCTTCCTGCATTGGCGCTTTCTCGACGACCTGATCCGCCGCACTGGCTGCAGTGTCACGGTGCCTTTCTACCCGTTGGCTCCGGAAAACGGTCATCGGGAGGCGCTGGCAAGTGTGCTGGCGCATTACACGGATCTATGCGCCCATTTTGCCCCGGAGCGCATGGTGGTGATGGGCGATTCGGCCGGAGGCGGGCTCGCGCTTGCACTGGCCCAGGCTCTGGTCGCGGCCGGCCACCCCCAGCCCGGCCAGATCGTCCTGCTCTCACCTTGGCTTGACCTCACCATGAATGATCCGGCGACACTGGCGCATGTGCCGCATGATCCCGTGATCACGCCTGAGGCGGCCCGGGCGGCAGCGCGTCTTTACGCCGGCGACCTGCCGCTGGACGATCCCGGGATCAGTCCGCTTTATGGCGAGATGCGGGGGCTGGCGCCGGTCACCGTCATGACCGGCACCGCGGATCTGCTCAATCCCGAGGCCCACAGATTGGCCCAGCGCCTGGAACGGGCTGGACAGCCCGTCGAACTCCTTGAGCAGGCCGGCATGGTGCATGCCTGGATGCTGCTGCCGCTGCCGGAGGCGGAACGCGCACGCGGGCAAATCGGTGATCTGTTGAATGCGCGCTTCGGACCGGAGGGCAGGGCAGGTCTTTCGGCCTGACCCCTGGCCTCTGTCTCATGTCAGCCGCCGCGCCGGCCTCTTCGACCAGACCAGGCCGTAAAAGCCGGCCTGGAGTAGCAGGTTGGCCGCAAATCCGGCGGCGTAGCCGATCCAGATGCCGGACAAGCCTATTTTCGCATCCAGCAGGCAGGCCAGCGGCACCTCGACCAGGACGATGGCGGCCATGAACAGGCCTGTCGGCACCAGGACCGTGCCATCCGCCCGCATGACCCCGCTGAGCACCGCTGACCAGCCCGCGAGCACCACGCTCCACAGCACGATATGGAGGAGATCCACGGCGACAAGAGCCGTGGCGGCTTCGGTGATGAACAGGCCGATGGCCACCGGGGCAAGCATATAGGCGGCAACCACGAAGGCGCCTGTCGTAACCAGGTTCAGACGCAGCCCGGTCACCAGGATAGGCCCGACAACGCCTAGCCGGCCTGCGCCGATACTGTGTGACGCCAGGACCGTCGCCGTGATTCCCAGCGACATCACCGGAAATTGCACCCAGCTCATGATCTGGTTGATGGCGCCATAGCTGGCGGTGGCGCCAACTCCGTGCCGGTTCACCAGGCCGAGCAGCACCAGTTCCGCCACAGCCATGCTCATCATCTGGCAGGCTGTCGGCAAGCCGATACGCAGGATGGCCGAAGCGAGCAAGACGTCGAAGGTTGGAGCTCGAGGCGTCGTCGGCGCGAGCGGATGCCGGTGGCGGCGCCAGTGCCAGGCGAGCCAGAGCAGCGACAGCGCATAGGCGCCGATGGTGGAGAAGGCGGCGCTCGTGACGCCAAGACGGGGCAGTCCTGCCCAACCTTCGATCAGGGCCGGCGTGGCGGCAAGAGACAGCGCTGTCGCGATGACGAGCACGAAAAGCGGCGAGACGGCGTCGCCGACGCCCCTGCTCATCGAGGTGACGAGCCAAAGCAGGAAGATGACGGGGCAGCCGGCCGTCATCAGGCGCGCATAGTCGACAGCCGCCGGCAGGACCGCCGCAGGCGTGCCGAGGGCCTGCAACAGGCCGGGAATGGCGAAGTGGCCGAACAGGGCTATCGGCAGGCTGAGGGCGAGCACCATCACGATGGCGGTGGCGGCGATACGGCGAACGCGCGGTCGATCGCCCGCGCCCCAGGCCTGGCCGATCAGCACGGCGGCGCCGCTGCTCAGGCCGATCACCAGCGAGAGCGCCAGGAACAGGATCGGAAAGAAGGCCGATACCGCGGCAATGGCTTGGAGACCGAGAAGCTGGCCGATCCAGATGCCGTCGAGCGTGCCGGAGGCAGCCTGGAGGACATTGGTCAGCATCATCGGCAGGAGAATGCCGAGATAGAGGCGCCACAGGGGGCGAGAGGGAGAAGAGGATGACATGGCGGATACCGGGCAAGCGGATGCATTCCGGGCGGCGGGCCACCAGGTGCATGTAGGAAAGCGGGGCTGAAATCAGGCGGGAATCGTCAGTTGCGTGAGCGGCAACAAGCGTGAATCGGCCAGGGCGGCGGTGCGGTGCCCGAGCCCGGCGAGGTAGCCCTCATCGTCGGCAAAGGCGAGGAAGCTCCGTACGGAGGCCTGCCGCACGAGCGCGACCTGGTCCCACCGTTCCGTTTCGGGGCCAATCAGGAAAGCTCCGCCGGCGCCGAGAAACAGCAGCTCGCCGCCGCTTCGGGACAGGAAGGGCAGGGTGTGGACGACATAGCGCCGAAAGGCTTCCTCGCCGCTGATCGGCGCGATGGGCGCGAGTTCCGGCGAGGCCGAATAGTCGGCGACCTCGCGAAAACGCAGGAGATTGAGCATGGCGACCGGGCCGGCAAGACCCCGCGTCACGAAGTCTCGTCCGGCCTCCTGCGTGGGAGAAAGATAAGGCGGCATGGATTTTCCTCGGCATCCAGGAGGCGTCCGGCTTGGGCGAACAGGTGTCTGCGATTGGACAGGCCCGCGATGAAACTGGCGGGATTATATCCGGGTGAAATTTTCCTTGTCAATATACCCGGGTAATATTGCGTAGCGTGCTGTTCTGGTTTACGGCTGCGTGCAATTGCAACGCCATTCCGCTTTGGTCCAAGGAGGCCGTCCATGAAACGTGAAGATCGCAAGGCGGTTGTCGACGCCTATAAGAAGCGCAAGGTCGCGGCTGGCATCTACGCCCTTCGCTGCACGGAAACGGGGGATTGCTGGGTCGGCCGGGCGCCGGACCTTTCGAAGATCCGCAACAGGCTCTGGTTCACCCTGGGCCAGGGCGCCAGCCTGAACCAGGGCTTGCAGTCCGCCTGGAGCAGGCACGGAGAGCGCACCTTCAGCCTGGAGATCATCGAACAGATCGAGGATGAAGAGGTTGCTTTCGTGCGCGAGCGAACCCTGAAGGAACGGCTCGATCATTGGGTGGCGACCCTGGCGGCAAAGCCGATCTGATGTCGTCATTTCCGGAAGATGGCAGCGTCTTCGCGCCTCTTCGCCCTAAGGCGCCGTGCGATGCCGAAGGCAACTGGTCTCGATCCGGACGAGCCTCCAACTCATGCTTGTGACGGCCTCGAGCGACGTGGCGCTTCTCATTTGCCATCGGAGCAGCGCATGATGCGGAAGGCGGTCACCGGGGGCCCTTCGCATGTCCGATCTTCCAAGCGACGATCAGCTTCGCATCACGCTGGCGCGAACACTCGGCCTGGTCTTCGAGGATTGGAGCATGCCCGATCCGACCCGAATGGAACTGGATGTCGAGCAGGCGATTCGACAGGCGGTCCGGCGAGCCTGGCCGGACTTGACCGTCGCCACGGTGATAGCCGGTCTTCGGCATGAAGGTGAAGTCGATACCATCGATCTTCTGATGGCCGACACCCGAAGCGGCACCAAGCGGCGATATTTGGTGTTTCCCTGAGGCTGCGTGCTTTCGCAGCTGAACGGCTTTTTGCTTCGATTGCGGTTTTCGAGGTGTCCTTGCGAGTCCAGGCGCTTCCGTCAAATCACGAAATGGGGTGGTCGCCGCCGAGAACGACGGTCTCGCGGCAACGCACCACCGCTCGCCGGCGCGAAGAAGAGGGGCGGCAATTGCGCCGAGATACTATCGCAACCGCCGCCCCCTGAAGGCAGGGTCATTGAGGCAGGGCCAGTTTCACCTCATTGCGTGCGCCGGCCTTGATCTCGATGTCCTGGGTGACATTGACGTCGCCCTTCCACGCGCTGGCCGTGTATTTGCCTGCGGGTAGAACGTAGCTCATCGACGTATCGTAGTTCCGCGTGATTTCCTCCGCGTCATCACCATAAATGCCGGTCCGCGGGACGGTGATGCGGATCGAATCTGCGCCCGGCGCGGTGATGGCGACAAGGCCGGCGTCGAGCGGGAAGGAAGCCGTCACCGTCTCACCGGTCTTGATCGTCAGCGGGAAGACGCGATCCACGCCATCGACTTTGATACGGACGCGATAGGTGCCTTCGGGCAGATCGAAAACAGGCTCGGCGGCATAGTCGCCGATCAAGGAGGACTCGCCTTCGGCTGCTTCGGAGCCAACCAAGATATCGACACGGGGATCCTTTACGGCGGAGCCTCCCGGGGAAAAGGTGACCTTGCCCTTCAGCTTGCCGACACCGGCAATGACCTCGACAGGAACCGTTTCACCGGGCGCGATTTCGATATCACGGGTCTGGACGGCTGCGCCAAGCTTCAGCGTGACACTATATTCGCCCGCCGGGAGGATGACCCCGGTCTCGGCGTCATAGCCGGTGAACAGATCAGCGCTGCTGCCTTTGGGTTTCACGGTCCAGACCACATAGCCCTTTGCCGTTTCGGTCGCCGTGCGCTTGGCGCGCAGTCCGATGCGGCCCGCGTTCAACGCCATGTCGACACGGTTCATCTCGTTGGCCTTGATGGTAATGGGGGCCTTCACGCTCGCCTCGCCTGCCGTGAGCGTGAGGATATAGTCGCCCGGCTCAACCTGTTCGTGGATGTTGGCGTTGTAGCTCGTCATCACCACTTCGGATGTCGTGCCTTCCGGCGCGGGGCGGGTGAGTTCCCATCGCACGTCGTCGGTGATCGGGTCGTCGCCCACGGCCAGCCGGGCATAGCCCGTCAGGTTCCAGTCCGGTTTGGGTTCCGCCTTCGGCTCAGCCTTGGGTTGCGGGGCCGGTGCAGGCGCCGGATTGCCTTGGGCGGTGTGCACGGCCTGCTGGATGGCCTTGGTGAGTTCGCCGGCATCCTCGGCCTGCAGGGCGATGCCGCCCGTCGCCTCCGCCATGCAGCGCAGTTCGCGGTTGGCTTCGGGATCCTTGATGTCGAAGCCGACGGTGTCGACGACGAGGTCTATATCGGCCTTCTTCAGGGCTGCGGCCACCTCGCAGGGGTCTGCATTGCAGGTTTCCACGCCGTCGGAGACCAGGATGATGGTCGACCGGCCTTCCTGCCCCTTCATCGCTTCGGCGGCGGTTCGTACGGCGTCGGTCATCGGCGTGCGCCCTTTGGGCGACAGGCCGCCGACCATGGCCATGAACGCCCGCTCGTCGACCGGGCCGACCGGTTTGAGCATCTCTATGTCTTTGCAATCGCCCTTGCGACGATGGCCATAGACGATCAAGCCGAGGTGATCGTCCGCCGGCCAGCCTTTCAGGATGGTACCGACGGTTTGGCGTGCGGCCTCGATCTTGGTGATGTCACCAACCTTGCCCCACATGGAGCCCGAGGCGTCGAGCACGAGCATGACGCGTGCTCCCTCTTCTGCCCTTGCGCTCATTGCAAAAGGCAATAGGGCGCCAGCCAGGCCGAGGAGACCTGGAACAAGGGCATAAAGACTTTTCCGCATAGTAAACTCCAATGAAACGGTCGATCGGACATTTGTGCGGTCAGGTTCGCTTCTTGCCGTTTCAAATATAAGCAAATGTTGTGACACTCAAGCGCGCTGCAGCATGTGTCTATGTTGACGATTACCTCTGTGCGCTTTCGCATAGTTTGACGGGGATGCGATGATGTTCACTCAGTGTCGATGGTGCTCGCCCCGGTGCCTTTCCCGAATGACCCTTCCGGTCGATGGATAGGCGGCATGCTGATACCGCCCCGCAGCGATGTGCGAAAACGCACAGCGCGAAGGGGCCGTTTCCAATTAACCATTGCTGCATCAGCGGGGCCGCAAATCAGCACGAGCCCACGCAAAATCGTCGGGGACTATCGATGTTGACCTCAAACGCACGCCTGGCCTGGAATGACGACATCGACATGTCGGCGCCAGATATCACCGAGCTGCATCGCGCCTACATGCTTTCGATCCGTCAGCACCAGCGTCTGTTGGGCGAGCTTTGCGCGACGCTCTCCAACCTCGGTGTTGCCATCGACAATTCTCCTCTCGACTCGCAGATGCGGGATGCCCTTTCCGCCGGCGTCGGCCGTCATGTCGACCTGGCCCGCGGAATCATCGCTGGAATCGACAGCGCGCTGAGCTTCTCGGCGCCGACGCGTCCGTCGACCGCTCATTGACGAATAGTCGCTGCTGCGGCGGCCGGCTGTGCCGAAAGGCACAGGGGTGCAGCGACCGGGAAACCGGGTTGCCGTGGACGTCACTCTACTCTCCATAGCAGTAACTTGAGCGGGCAGGCCTTGCAGGAGGCTTGCCCGCTCCTTTCAGCATGGACCTATCGCAGAGAACGAACTTTACGCGTGGTCTCGCTCCGGGAAGAAGATGCGGCTTTGCCGAGGGCATGAGGCCCCAATATTTGCTCTTGCCCCAGTTGCCTCCAGTAAATGAGGGGACCTCTCTCGGGGCAAAGTGCGTTTAGGCATGGACGCCCGCTTGCTCTAATTCTTTGTTTCGACGTGTCTTTACGGCTCTTCGCGATGCGGCCAAATCGCAAGACGCTCTGGCGCCGGGGCTCCCGGGTGTCTGGCGTGGCAGCGTATGATATCGGCAACACTTCTTGTTTTTTAATCACACCGCATTGACACCCACTGGTTGTTTCATTTTTGTACTGTCCATGTGTTGAGTTTTCCGGCTCTCGTCTGCCTGGTACCGCCGGACTTAACCGAACAGTAACCATAATGATGGCGGTACTAGCTACGCGCTGACGTATTCGGGGGTACTATGAAACTGGTCCATTTCGCCATGCTCGCGGTCATGTCGCTGAGTCTGGGCGCTTGCCAATACACCAAGACGGCCGATCCCGTGCTCTCGGAGCGGGACGCGCAGTTCATGGCGATGATTCCCACCGGCGACGTGGACAAGATGTTTGCCCGCTACATGGTCGACAATCCCACTGGCGAACCGGCGGGCGTAGTGGTTGTCGAGACCAAGCAGCATCTGCTCTATTATACGCTGCCCGACGGCAAGGCGATGCGCTATGGCGTGGCCCTCGGCAGCGAGGCCTTCGGGTGGACGGGTGAAGCCGTCATCGACCACAAGGCCGAATGGCCGACCTGGAATCCGCCGGCCGAGATGATGGTGCGCTGGCCGCATGTCAAGCGCACCGAAGGGGGGTGGACCAACCCGCTGGGCGCGCGTGCGCTTTACCTCTTCCAGGGCGGCAAGGACACGCTCTATCGCATTCACGGCACCAACGAACCTGAGAAAATCGGCCGTAGCGTCTCGTCCGGCTGCATCCGGATGCGCAACATCGACGTGATCGATCTCTATAACCGCGTTCCCGCCGGTACGAAGGTGATCGTGCGCTGAGGCGGATTTCGGCGGCGTGCTCGTCACGGCGCTGCATCCAAGGTAATTTCGACAAGAGCCCCGGATCGCACTGGGGCTTTTTTGTTGGCCCTGCTGCCCCTGGGGCAGCTTCGTGTCGGCGGGACGAGCCGCGGGCATTCGGCGGAAACCTGCCGACTTTCCGGATCTGGCCAATCGGGCTTCGGCCCATATGCGAATGAAAGCCCGGCGTGGGGGACTATGCGCGAGGCGCTTCAGTATCTTCCATGGGCTTCTGACTTCCGCTGGTTTGGCGGCGGCTGCGTGGCAGCGATCGGTCATTCGTGTCGAGTGGAGGAGGATGAAGGCGGGACTGCGGCGCCAACCAGATTCACGCCGTGCTCGCGCCCGATCTTCCCGGGCCCGGTATCGGCAGGCGTGAGGCGCCTTCGACAAAGGCCGATATCTGGCTGGAGCCTAGTCTGATCGGCTGCATAAGCATGCAGGGACCCGAGACGAAGCTCAGCACCGGATGAGCGCGGCCGAAAATGGCGTCAGCCGTCGGCTTCGGCGTATGCTTGCCTGGCGGGCCGGTTGATACGGGTCCCAATGCCACCTGTCTCGGCAGGCAAAGCGTCGCATCCGGACAAACCTGCCGCCGATTGCGGCAGGTCCAGTGCCGTAAAGGAAAGTATAGCCGGGTCTTACGACTGGGCCATTTGCTGGAGGCGCGTATAGGCTGCCTCCGCGCTCATCTGGCGCTGATCCTTTTCCTTGCGGGCTGCCCCGACGGCGGCGGCCAGAGCCGGGATGGCGATCTTGCCATAACGATCCTCGAGCTTTTCCCGCTTCTCTTGCGCGGGCTGCTGGAGACGCGATCCCTCGATGTCCATAATCTGGTCCTCAACCAAGGTACACGACAAGTACGTGCACAGATTTACGCAGTTACGACAACAACTTGGCTCATAATTGACAGCGAAGGCGTGGGAATTATGACGGAGCGGCGACATGATTATCTTATTTGCGACATCGCCGTCATTTTACTGCAACATGTTGCAAGAACGTCACAAGTAAATAAGCCTGCAGCTCATAAAGAAAGCCGCGCTTTGCGGCGCGGCTGCGATGCTTTCATAAGTTCAATGTTACCGATATGCCGCGCCTCTATCGTTGCGGTCGTGTCGCATATCGACAAATGCGGGATGCTTTCGCCTAAAGTGTTTTGCGATTCAGCGGTAACGCCAGAATCGCAAAGACGCATCGAACCAAAGAGCGAAAGCAGAGCAGGGTTTGGCTCTAAACACGCTTTGCCTTAGGCGGCGAGGTCGTCGTCTTCGTCGCGCAGGCAAGCCGGCATCTCATGCTTGGGCTTCTCCGGCTTGGCGACAACGCGTGCCACCTGGGCCGCTGCCGCGGCGACGGCCGAAATGCCGATGGCGCGATAGAGATGCTGGAGCTGCTCGCGCGGGGAGCCTTGCGGCGGTGCGAGCGCTTCGCTTGGTCGGTCGGTAGAAAGAGGGGAGGTCGTCATAATTAACTCCATACGCAACGACACGCTCTACTTGTTTTCACCCTGAGGGTGCTTTGAAGCGAGGTGAAGGCCGGACTGTGAATATTTGGCGGCGAAAGTATCATGGTTAACGTGAAAGCCCCGTGATACTTCGCACGGCATGACCAGCAATATACGCCGGGCCACCTGAATGTTCGATTAACCAGGCCCGGTGGCGTGCGAAAATTCTCACACGTGCGGCAGGGCCCAGGGCTGTACGCTGACGATGGACCAGGCCGTGCCGCTCCTGCGGCAGCTCTTGCCCTGATACCATTGGGTCGGGCCCTGGCCGCCCTGGGCTGCGACGAAGCTGCGGCAGGTAAGCTTGTTTTCGGCATAGCTATCGGCAACCGGAGTGACCAGGCCATGTACGCCGGTTGTCATGCTGGACCACGCTATGGAGGCGCCCGGATTCTGGGGGTCCATTCCCGCCTGCAGCGCGGCCTTGGCTTGCTGCCAGTCGGCATCGGTCATGCTGGCGTTCAGGCGGATGTCCTGTTCGGGGATCGAACCTGTCGTCGTCTTGTCCTCGGCCGAGCCGAAGATCGGGCCGAGGGGCGTCGAAATGGCGCAGCCTGTCAAAATGACACTGGCGAACAGCACTGACAGTGGGCCGCGGACGCGGTAGGCGTTATAACCGCCCTTGAAGACGAACAGGCTGAACACAGTGGAGCCACCCCAATGACCATGACGTTAGGTAATCCTGGCACGGGCGAGTTAACGCCGGGTGACTCGGCTGGCTTCCTCGGCGCGTCCGAACCGTTTTTGTTGTTCGCGCAATGGCTGGCGGAAGCGGAGAAATCCGAGCCGAACGACCCCAACGCGATGGCGCTCGCCACGGTGGATCCGGAAGGCCTGCCGGACGTGCGCATGGTGTTGCTCAAGGGCCTCGATGACAAGGGTTTCGTCTTCTATACCAACACACAGAGCGCCAAGGGCACGGAATTGGGCGGCACGCCCAAGGCCGCCTTGCTGTTTCATTGGAAGAGCCTGCGCCGGCAGGTGAGGGTGCGTGGGCCGGTCGAGCGCGTCACCGATGCGGAGGCGGACGCCTACTTCGTCACGCGCCCGCGTGGCAGCCGAATCGGCGCCTGGGCGTCGCAGCAGTCGCGGCCACTCGAAGGGCGCTTCGCCCTTGAAAAGGCCGTGGCGACCTATACGGCCAAATTCGCCATCGGCGAGATCCCGCGTCCTCCCCATTGGACCGGTTTCCGCATCCTGCCGGTGCAGATCGAATTCTGGCACGACAGGCCGTTCCGATTGCATGACCGCCTGGTTTTCCGGCGTGCCGAGAGCCAAGGCGGCTGGCGGCGCGAGCAGCTCTATCCCTGACAAGGGCGCGCGCCCATTTGGAGCAACGGCCTCTGGGGTTGTAATTGGGCCCGACTCGGCTGTCGCGGCGATCCGCCACCCTATTTCATTTGGGCGTCGTGATATCTATGTCTTCTGGCATGGCTCCTTGGAGCCGCCTCTTTTTCGATCGGTATCCGTCATGGCAAGCAGTTCCGCCCAGCATCCGCAGCGCGCGATGATTCTCACCGGCGCCTCCCGGGGGATCGGGCATGCGACCGTCAAGCGCTTTTCAGCGGCAGGCTGGCGGGTCATCACCTGCTCCCGCCACGCTTTTCCCGAGGAATGTCCCTGGGAGGCAGGCCCGGAGGATCACATCCAGGTCGATCTCGCCGATCCGGCCAATACCGAGGAAGCGATCGAGGAGATCAAGCGCCGTCTCGACGGCACCGGCCTGCATGCGCTGGTCAACAACGCGGCGATTTCGCCAAAGGGCAAGAGCGGCTCGCGCCTGAGCAGCATCGAGACCGGGCTTTCGGATTGGCAATGGGTGTTCCAGGTCAATTTTTTCGCGCCGATCATGCTGGCGCGCGGGCTGATCCAAGAGCTCGAACAGGTCAAGGGCTCGGTGGTGAACGTCACCTCGATTGCCGGCGCACGCGTTCATCCCTTTGCCGGTGCCGCCTATTCGACCTCCAAGGCCGCCCTGGCTGCCTTGACCCGTGAGATGGCCTCGGACTTTGCGCCGCGCGGCATCAGGGTCAATGCGATCGCGCCTGGCGAAATCGATACCTCGATCCTTTCGCCCGGTACCGAAAAGATCGTCGCTCAGATTCCGATGCGGCGCCTCGGTACACCCGATGAAGTGGCCAAGACCATCTACTTCCTCTGCACGGATCAGAGCTCCTATGTGAACGGGGCCGAGATCGCCATCAATGGTGGCCAGCATGTGTGAAGGCGGTATTCCGGGAACGATAAGGCGGCTGCCGACGCTTTCGGCGTAACAGGGACGGTCTATTCCTCAACAAATAGACCTATCGCCCCTTCCCCCCTGCGCAGCCTTCCGTTATTCATGCCGTTCCTTTCGAATAGGCAGTTGCGGAATGACAGCAAGTGGATTGATGGCCGGCAAGCGCGGCCTCATCATGGGTGTGGCGAATAATCGATCGATCGCCTGGGGCATCGCCAAGGCGTGCAGGCAGCATGGCGCCGAGCTGGCCTTCACCTATCAGGGGGATGCCCTGAAGAAGCGCGTCGAGCCATTGGCTGCCGAACTCGATGCCCTGGTCGTCGGCCATTGCGACGTCACCGACGGGGCCAGCATCGATGCCGTGTTCGCCGAAGTCGCTGCCAAATGGGGCAAGCTCGATTTCATCGTTCACGCCATCGCCTTTTCGGACAAGGACCAGCTCGACGGCCGCTATCTCGAGACGACCGAAGAGAACTTCACCAAGACGATGCTGATCTCCTGCTATTCGCTCACCTCGGTCGCTCAGCGCGCCGAGAAGCTGATGACGGATGGCGGCTCGATCCTGACGCTGACCTATTATGGCGCCGAGAAGTGGATGCCGCACTATAACGTCATGGGCGTGGCCAAGGCCGCTCTCGAGGCGAGCGTGCGCTATCTCGCCGCCGATCTCGGCGAGAAAGCGATTCGGGTGAACGCCATCTCCGCCGGTCCGATCAAGACTTTGGCCGCTTCCGGCATCGGGGATTTCCGCTACATCCTGAAGTGGAACGAATATAACGCGCCGCTACGCCGCACCGTCACCATCGAGGAGGTGGGCGAAGCAGGAGCATATCTGCTATCCGACATGTCGCGCGGCGTTACCGGCGAAGTGCATCATGTCGATGCCGGCTACCATGTGGTCGGCATGAAGAATCCGACCTCGCCCGACATCACGCTCGCCGGCAAGGACTGAGCGCGAGGGCAGGCCTTGGAGCGCCGGTCCAGCAGCCGCTGACAGGCCGGACAGCACGAAACGAGGTGGGCGTTCGCCGATGGCGTGATGCCCGTCCGAGCGGATTCTTCTTGATCGAGCCGTGTGCTCGATCAAGAAGAATCCGCAAGCTCTCAAACACTTGCGAGCTTCTCGGTGTTACCCATTCGAGGGCGACATCTGGAAGCTCTGCTTGGGGAGGCAGGACGGCCTCCCGTCTGATTCATGCGTCCAAAGCAGGAGTAAGCCCGTGGCGCCCACACTTTACTTCATGCGCCACGGCGAGACCGATTGGAACGCCGAAGCGCGCCTGCAAGGCCAGCAGGACATTCCCCTCAATCAGGTCGGACGCAAGCAGGCCACCGAGGCCGGCCACAAGCTTGCCGAGGTCCTGCCGGCGCCGGATGGTCTGCCCTGGCTGGTCAGCCCGCTCGGGCGCACCCGCGAGACGGCGGAACTGGCACGCAAGGCGATCGGCCTGCCACCGCAGCGCTACACCACCGATGACCGTCTCAAGGAACTGACCTTCGGCGATTGGGAAGGCCGGACCTGGGCCGAACTGCGCTCGGTGGATCGCAACATGGTGAAGGCGCGGACTGCCGACAAATGGGCCTATGTCCCGCCGCGCGGCGAGAGCTACGCCATGCTGCATGACCGCATCGCACTCTGGCTCAAGACTGTGACCCAGGATCTCGTGGTGGTCAGCCATGGCGGCGTTGCCCGCGTGCTGATGGTGCTGCTGGCGGGAAAAGCCAGCGGTCAGGCCGCCGAGGAGCCGATCTGGCAGGGCAAGCTTCTGGTCTTCCGCAACAAATCGGCTGAATGGGTCTAGGGGCAATTGCTCACCCCCTGGTCATCCCGTGCGCGATGCAGCATGGAATGCTGCTTCGCAGTCAGACCAAACCTCGGTTTGGTCCGGGGACCGCGCTGAGAATGAGCCTCGGTTGGCTTACGATCCCGGATCTGCGCCGCATCACTACGTGCTGCAGCGCGTCTGGAATGACCCACGTGAGCAATTACGTCTAAGATATTTCCCGAAAAAACGGGCTGGCCAGAGCCGCCGAAGCAGATAACCGGCTTCGGCGGTCGTGGTCGTCAGGCCCGGCGAGGCTTGCCGGCCTCGTCGAGCAGAGGCCGCTCGCAGCGGCAGCAGATTCGGGTCAGGTGGCCGGGCCGCCCTTGTGCTTGCAGCTTTCGCGGAATTTCTTGCGGGGTTTGCCTTTCAGTCCCTGCTTGTCGGCGGCATCGGAGCACGCCTTGGAAATCGCCGCCTTCTTGCTGGCATCGAGAGTGGGTTTCTTGGCCTTCGGGGTCGTCGGCGCAGTGGCGGGCGCCATCTGCTCGGTCGGAGCGGTCGTTGCCGGTGGTGAAGCTTGAGGAGTGGTCTGCGCCGAGGCTGCGCCAACGCCTAAGGAAAGTGCCAATGCAATTGCCGGAAGCAGGCCAAAACGACGTAGGTTCATGGTATTTCCTCCAGTATATTCGATCTTGATAGCGATTTCGATATCCAGACCGACTCAGACATGGAACCGCGAGATGGCCGAATTTTGACCTTCGTTTGAGAATTCGGCGGCGCTACCTGATCGAATCCTAATTCGATCCCGGATAATGCCTTGTCTATTCTGATCGATCGGAGCCGCGGCAAGCCAAAGCTGGGCAGACGTTTAGCGCTGGGCGAGCGGCCGAAATTGAGTTTTGGTACGAATGCTGTAGAAGGCGCCCATCACCCGTTCCCTGCGAGTTCTCATGTCCTTCAACAGCTTCGGCCATCTCTTCCGCGTCACCACCTATGGCGAGAGTCACGGCGTGGCGCTGGGCTGCGTGATCGATGGCTGTCCGCCGCGCCTGCCGATCAGCGAGGCGATGATCCAGGGCTTCCTGGATCGCCGCAAGCCGGGGCAGAGCCGCTTCACCACCCAGCGCCGCGAGCCGGATAGCGTGCGTATCCTTTCGGGCGTGATGGCCGACGAAGCGAGTGGGCTGTTGCTGACCACGGGAACCCCGATCCACCTGATGATCGAGAATGTCGATCAGCGCTCCAAGGATTATGGGGAGATCAAGGACAAGTATCGCCCCGGCCATGCGGATTATGCCTATGACGTCAAATATGGCATCCGTGACTATCGCGGCGGCGGGCGGTCCTCGGCACGCGAGACGGCGGCCCGCGTGGCGGCCGGGGCGGTGGCCCGGCAGGTCCTGCCGGGCGTGAGCGTTCGGGGGGCGCTCGTGCAGATGGGGCCGCACAAGATCGATCGCAACCGCTGGGACTGGGAGGCGGTGAACGCCAATCCGTTCTTCTGTCCGGATCCGGTCGCGGCCGCCTTCTTCGAGGACTATCTCGATGGCGTGCGCAAGGCGGGCTCCTCGATCGGCGCCGTGATCGAGGTGGTGGCCGAAGGGGTGCAGCCCGGCCTCGGCGCCCCGATCTACGGCAAGCTCGATTCGGATCTTGCCGCGGCCATGATGAGCATCAATGCAGTCAAGGGCGTGGAGATCGGGGACGGTTTCGCCGCAGCCGAACTCGGAGGCGAGGCGAATGCCGACGAGATGCGCATGGGCAATGACGGAAGGCCGCTATTCCTGTCCAATCATGCCGGCGGCATTCTCGGCGGCATCTCCACCGGCCAGCCCGTGGTGGTGCGCTTCGCGGTGAAGCCGACCTCCTCCATCCTGCAGGGGCGCCGTACGGTGGATCGCTATGGCCACGACACCGATATCATCACCAAGGGGCGTCACGACCCCTGTGTCGGTATCCGGGCCGTACCGGTGGGAGAGGCGATGATGGCCTGCGTGCTCGCTGACCATGTCCTGCGTCATCGGGGGCAGGTCGGCACGCCGCTGGCCTGGCCGTTCGAGAAATAAGGGGCGGGCCTTCAGACCCGCCTATAGCAAAACGCGTTCAGGCGTGAACGCTTATTGCTCTAACTCTTTGTTCTGGCGCGTCTTTGCGATTCGAGGTGATTCCGTCTAATCGCAAAACGCTCTGGACACGTACCGCCCGATGGTGGGTCTGAAGACCCGCTCCTTGATTCATCGCCCGATATCGTAACCCTTGTCGCGCAGCTTCACGAGAGCGGCCTCGAGTTCGGGATCGATCTTGCCGGGCATGATGATCCTGGGCTGCACGATGAGGTCGCCGGGGCCGTCCTTGGCCTGCACGCCCTTGCCCTTGAGGCGGAAGGAGCGCAGCCCCGTGGTGCCGGCGGGCAAAGTAAGATCGACGGAGCCGTCCAGCGTCGGTACGCGCACCTTGGCGCCGAGCGCTGCCTCATAGACGGTCACGTTGACGTCGACACGCACGTTCCTGCCATCGGCGCGGAACGTATCGTGCGGCGCCACGGCCACCGTGATCAGCGCATCGCCGGGTTCGCCGCCGAACGGGCTGGGCTCGCCCTGGCCCCTGAGGCGGATGGTCTTGCCAGGAGCGATGCCGGCCGGAATGGAGGCGTCCACCATGCGGCCTGGCCCGAGCTCGACCCGTGTCTTGCCGCCCAGCGCCCAGACCGTGAAGGGAATCTGGCCGGTGACCTGGATGTCGTCGCCGCGGGGCGCCGAACCACGCGAACTGCCACCGCGCTGGGCGCGTCCGCCGAACATCTCGCTGAGAATATCGTCGAAACCGCCGGCAAAACCTCCGCCGGTGCTGCTACTACTACCGCCCCGACCGCCACCAAAATTGAACTCGAAGCCGCCGGTATCGCGCCCAAATCCACCACCGGAGCCGCCCGCGGCCTCGAAGCCCTGGAAGTGCGGCTTGCCCTCGGCGTCGATCTCGCCACGGTCGAACTGGGCCCGCTTCTTCTCGTCACCGACGATTTCATAAGCGCTGTTGACCTCGGCGAACTTCGCCGCGGCCTTGGCATCCTTGTTCTGATCGGGGTGGTACTGCTTGGCGAGCTTCCGGAAGGCCTTCTTGATCTCAGCCAAGCTTGCCGTCTTGGAAACGCCAAGGACGCTATAGGGGTCACGCATGTTTCAAAATCTCTCCCGCCGGCCCCCTCATGGGCAGCCTGCCACCGTGGCACGAAGCCCACGTGTGGCTGGAACATGGGATTTGGCGCGAGATTCCGCAATATGTTCGCGCTGCGAAATCTCTGGAAGGCGGCGATTTCGGCCCATGCGTCGAGCATGCGACGTTCGGGTACTGGTTTGATGCATCATAGCCGATTTCTGGCTCCTGCGTGAATTCGGTATGCCACGCCGACCAAATTCCTTATGGAGGGCGAGAAAGGGCTGTAGACTGGGATTCGACATGCCGATACGCGCGATACTCTTCGACAAGGACGGGACCCTGGTCGACTTCCACCTCACCTGGAGCGCCGCCGCCTATGCTGCCATGCAGCGCCTGAGTGGTGGCGACCCCGAGAAGATGGCGAAGCTGGTCGAGATCAACGATTACGACCTGGAGAGCCACCGCATTCTGCCGCATTCGGTGCTGGTGGCTGAATCTTCGGCCGATTATGGCGTCGCCTGGGCCGAGGTGCTCGGGGAGGTCGCCGATACGGCCTTCTTTGAGCAGATGGACCGTATCTTCATCGAAGAAGGCCTGAAACACGTCACGCCGATCGGGGACCCGCCCTGGCTGTTGTCCACCCTGAAGAGCCGGGGCTACCTCCTGGGCATCTGCACCAATGACTCCGAAGCGGGCGCCCGTGCCCACTGCGAGAAGCTCGGCCTGATGCCCTGGCTCGACGCCGTACTTGGCTATGATTCAGGCCATGGCCGCAAGCCGGAGCCGGGCCCGGTGCTCGGCTTTGCTGGGGCTTTCGGGGTTGCGCCTCGGGAAATCGCCCTGGTCGGCGATTCCACCCATGACCTGCATGCCGTCAAGGCGGCCGGAGGCACAGCCATCGCCGTACTCAGCGGCTTCGCGCAGCGGGAGGAATTGGCGCCGCATGCCGATCATGTCATCGAGAGCGTGATGGACCTGCCCGATCTCCTACAGTCGCTGGCGGGCGCGCCCTGATGCTGCGGCGTCCGGCGCCTCCGCCGATCGGCTGGGCCCGTGTCGCGCAGAGTTTGGCGGTCTTTGCCTTCGAGGTCGTGCTGATTTCGCTGGTTCTGATGCGCTTTCATCTCGCCCCGCTCAAGGCTGGTTTTGCCGCCTTATGCGCGGGACTGCTGGCGGCCTGCGCCGCCTTGCTCTGCGCCGTGATCGCCTTCCAGGTGATCTGGCGCAAGGGCGAGCGGGGCTTCGGCCGGGCCTTCAGCGCTTTCCTGCTCGCCATCCTGCTGCTGGGCCCTGCGGCGATTGCCGCCAGTCTCGCTCTCAGCGTGCCTGACATCGTCGATGTCAGCACCGATCCCGACGATCCGCCGCCTTTGGCCCATGCCGCCCGCACGCGCGCTGGCGATGCCAATTCGACCGCCTACGCGGTGGGGCTTGCAGCCTATCAGCGCAAAGCCTTGCCGCAGATCCAATCGATTCTCCTCGATGTCCCGCCGGATGATATCCGCAAAATTGCGCTTCGCCTGATGCGGGACAGGCGCTGGCAGATCGTGGGCGATCTGCGCTTTGGCGAGATGGCTGCGCGCATTCGCTTGCCGGACAGCATCCGCGAGGATGGCGATTCCGCGGACTCCGACACGGCCGGAGGCGCGCCCACAGGATCGGCCGCCACGCAAAGGCGCTTTAGCGATCGCATCGAGGCGATCGCCTCATCCACGCTTCTGGGTACCACCGATGACATCGCCCTGCGCATCCGGGGCGAGGGCGGCAAGACGCGCATCGACATGCGCTCGGCGGCTCGCTACGGCTCCTACGATTTCGGTGCCAACGCCAAGCATGTGCAGAGTTTCATGGCCGAATTGCGCGATCGAGCTCTGACGCCGGATCAGGCCAGCCAGTAATGGCCCGCCATGGAAGGAGCCCCTTCGGTGACGACCTTGCCGCGCTGGACCAGGTCTTCGAGATGGGCGAACAGGTTGAGGGTCGCCGCTCCCTGTAGCCCGGCCGGCAGTCCCGCATAGACCCTGGCGGTCAATGGCGTGATCGGCGTGGGGCCGTCTCCCAGGGCCTGGAGGATCGAGGCCTCACGCATGCGGCGGTGCTGGATCATGGCGCGCACGAAACGCTGGGGCTGCTCGACCGGCCCGCCATGACCGGGAAAGTAGCGTGCCTCCGGCCTGCCGATGAGCTTCTCCAGCGAGGCCATGTAGTCGCCCATCGAGCCATCGGGCGGGGCGACGATGCTGGTGGACCAGGCCATGACATGGTCGCCCGACAACAGCACCTTGTCCGCCTCCAGCGAAAATGCGAGATGGTTGGCGCAGTGACCGGGGGTCGCCACCGCCGTCAACGGCCAGTCCGGCGGCCCGAACCGATCGCCCTCTGCCAGAACCACGTCGGGATGGAAGGCGAGGTCGCCGGCGGCGTCGAGCAGATTGACCTCGCCTTCATGCAGGGGCCGGGCGCTGCGATGCGGGCCGGCGCCATGAGTGGGTGCGCCGGTGGCCGATACCAGTGCCGGCACGGCCGGCGAGTGGTCGCGGTGGGTATGCGTGACGGCAATCGCCACCACTTCCTCGCCGCGCACCGCCGACAGCAGGGCAGCGACATGGCCGGGATCGTCCGGGCCGGGATCGATGATGGCAACCTTGCCGCGTCCGACGATATAGGAACAGGTGCCGGTGAAGGTGAAGGCTCCGCCATTGGGAGCCACGATACGGCGGACACCCGGCGACAATTCCTCGAGGACACCCGGCAATGGCGCGGCGCGATTATAGGGGATGTCTTCGCTCATATGGATTTCCAGTATCGATAAATTTTGTGCTGCGCGGCAAGGGTCGATCGCCCGTGGGGTTCATATCGCCTCTTGCGTACAAACGTCCTTTGGATGAAACTCATTTCGCACTGGTGTGGAATGGATCTGGTCATCCGGCCAGATCGGGACTGGGAGCGTAAGATGGCGCAGAGCGGCACCGTCAAGTTCTTCAACACCCAAAAAGGCTATGGCTTCATAACGCCTGACGATGGTGGACGCGACATCTTTGTTCACATCACCGCAGTCGAAAGTTCCGGTCTGGGTACATTGTCGGAAGGCCAGAAGATCTCCTTCGATGTCGAACCCGACAAGAAGGGCAAGGGACCGAAGGCCGTTAATCTGGTGAAGGCCTGACTGCTATTTCCGCACTAGCGGCTGAAATGCGGTAATGGATGGACGAGCGCTCGCAGGAGCGCTCATGATTCCAGCACTGGATCTCGGCTCCGCCATGCAATTGCGCTCCTCGCCCCCATCGCCCTTTGGGCGGAAAGTCAAGATTGCCGCGCACTATCTCGGCTTGCTCGACAGCATCACCGTGGTTCCTGCGGATACCAATGACCCGCAGGACAGCCTGCGCGGGCAGAATCCGCTCGGCAAGATCCCGGTACTGATCCTGGAAGACGGGACCATTCTCTACGACAGCCGGGTCATTCTCGATTATCTCGACCACCTCGCCGGGGGTGGGCGCATCGTGCCGCATGGGGCGGGGCGCTATGAGGTGCTGACGCGTCAGGCCTTGGCGGACGGCATCATGGATGCCTCATTGCTCCAGGTCTATGAGGCGAGGATCCGTCCCGAAGACCAGCGCAGCGCCAAATGGCTCGACATCCAGGCCGGCAAGGTTGCGCGCGGCCTGGCCGCGTTCGAGGCGCGGGCAGGGGCCTTCGATCCGGCGCTGGATGCGGGAAGCATCGCGCTGGCCTGTGCGCTCGGCTATCTCGATTTGCGCTTCGCTGGAACCTGGCGGCAGCATTTTCCCAAGCTGCAGGCCTGGCTGGCTGCCTTCGAGGCGGAAATCCCGGCCTTCGGTCTGACACGCCCGGAATAATATCAGGTCTCGAAGATGCCGATGCATCCGAGATTTGAGCACCTCGGGATTTTCGACACCAAATCAAAGATTTGGCGAAAATCGTGAAGTGGAACCATGAGTCATTGTCAATGCCTCATGGCATAAGGCCGTTGGCCTTGAGCGGTGGTTGTCGCCTCCGCCCGGTCATGTCGTTGCTGTTCGTCTGAAAGCTTGGGGCGCTAGCGCTGCGGCGCCTCTTCACGCTGGCGTGCTTCCCAGGCCGCGCGCAGGGCCGCGCTTTCGCCTTCGAAGCGTTCCTGCGTGACCTCGCACCGGCGGATGCGGTCGGCCCGGAAGCTGCGGAAGTCCCGACGTAATTCGCACCAGGCGACGACATGCATCACCTCGACATAATAGACCATGGCGATCGGGCGAATGATGCGTCGGCTTTCCCGCCCCTGGGCGTCGGCATAATGCAGCAACAATTTGCGTTCGTCGCGAATGGCCAGGCGAATGGCGGAAAGATCGACGCTGACCGGCTCGGGATGGATCCATTGCGGCACGAAGAGACGAGTCTTGTCGATGGGCTCGCGATTGGCAATCGGCAGGACGCTGGCGATTTTGGCTCGGATCGAGCCCGCCGCCGTCTTGAGCGCGCGGTCGTCGGTGCGTTCCAGCAGGCCAAGGGCAACCACCAGGGCTTCGACTTCCTCGATCGATAGCATCAGCGGCGGCAGGTCATAGCCCGAGCGCATGACATAGCCGATGCCGGCTTCGCCATAGATGGGCACCGACAGGGCCTGAAGCGACGCGATATCGCGATAGATGGTGCGCTTGGCGACTTCGAGCTGCGCGGCGATCGCCTCGGCCGTCACCGGCTTCTTGGCAACGCGCAGGAGCTGGATGATCTCGAACAGGCGTGTGGTGCGGCGCATGGGAGACAAGCCGTTAATCGCGGTCGCCGCAGAGACTGCTGACAGATTCATGTCAGCAAGGTTCTGCTTCAATGTGCATCTGTCAATCGGTATCCAGCCATATCGGAGATTGCGATGTCCATCGAGGAAAGCATGCCGGCCGCATTCTCCCCGCGCCATTTCGGCGTGGTGCTGGTGACGGCCTCCGCCATCCTGTGGAGTACGGCCGGCTATTTCACTCGGGCGGTGCCGCTCGACATCGCTGCCTTGCTGTTCTGGCGGGGCCTGTTCGGCGCAGCCACCAGCCTGGCCTTCATCCTGGCTCTCGAGGGGCGTAATACCTGGCGTAGCTTCAGGGCGATGGGATGGATCGGGCTGGGCTTTTGCCTGCTGTCGAGCCTGGGCATGGCCTGCTTCGTCGCGTCGCTACGGCTTACCAGCGTGGCTCATGTTTCGATCATCTATGCCACGGTGCCATTTGCGGCGGCCGGGTTGGCCTGGCTGGTGATGCGCGAGCGGGTTTCCGCCGCCGTGCTGGTCGCCAGCCTGTTGGCCGTTGCCGGCGTGGCAATGACCGTGGTTGGCGGAGGCGGGCAGGGGAGCCTGATCGGCGATGCCCTGGCGCTTGCGATGACGGTGCTGGTTGCCGCTTTCGTGGTGATGCGGCGGCGCTTTCCCGACGTACCATTGGTGCCGGCCGCCTGCCTGTCGGCGCTGGTGCCGTCGCTGATCAGCGCGCCCCTGATGTCGAGCTGGCCGGCCGATGGTCAGCAGGTTGCCATGCTGGTGGCCTTTGGCGTGAGCAATATGGGGCTCGCTCTGGTCTGCTTCACCATAGGTGCGAAATTCATTCCCGCTGCACAGACGGCGCTGATCGGCGCGCTGGAAACGCCGCTTGCTCCCCTCTGGGTCTGGCTTGCTTTCGGAGAAGCGCCGGGAATGGCGGCCTTGGCTGGCGGTGGCGTGGTTCTCCTGGCCGTGGTGGGCAGCATGATCTGGGAAGGCCGGACATCCCTGGCCAAAGCTGGATAGCGGCGCCCGAACGAAAAAGGCCCGGCGCTGTGCCGGGCCTCTTCGGAGCGCTGTCTTCCGAACGGATCAGAAGTGATAGTTCACGCCCAGCTTGATGTCGCTGCCGCCATAACCGGCCTTGACGATACCGCTGCGGATGTCGAAGTCATCCTTGCCATAACTGGTGTAGTTGTACTCAGCCCGGACCGAAACTTCTGGGGTTACGCGATATTCAGCACCGAAGCCCGCGGTCCAGCCGACCTGCCACTGCGAATCCTTGGCACCAAAGCGGTTGATCTCGACATCGCCGAAGGCGAGACCGGCCTTGATGTAAGGCAGGAAGTCGCCCATGGCATAGCCGAGGCGGGGCGTGATCGAGCCGTTGAAGCCGTAGGTACCCTTATGGCCATCATATTTGTCGGTGATGTCCGCATAGTTCAGCGAACCTTCGAGACCGACCACGATCGGATCGTACTGCATGTTGTAGCCGGCCTGGACACCGCCGGTGAAGCCGCTGGCCTCGTTCAGGCGGACGCCGCGATTGGCGTCGAAGTCACCGGAAAAGCCGTAGCCGAGATTGATACCGGCATAAAAGCCCGTCCAAGTCACGTTGGAAGCCGGAGCCTGATAGGCCGGCGCGGGCTCCTGATACTGCGGAATGTCGGCCGCAAAGGCGGACCCGGTGATCAGCGTCGCTGCTGTGGCGAGAAGAAGCTTTTTCATCGTGAACTCCTGGAACTCATACACGCGATGACGCCGGTATCCCCAACCCATCGAACAATCATGCGACCGTGTTACGTGAAGACTATTAAGAGAAGGTTGCCTGATGGGTTTATTAAGTAGATTTAACAAGGCAATATTATGGCAACGATTTCAATTATATTTGAAATAATTTGTTAACCATGATGTATGTTCTGTAAATTGCCTTAACGTAATTCTATGATTATTATGGTTAACAAGAAATTAATATTGTGAATTCTAGCGCGGCTCGGATGGTTTGTCATTTCCAGCCAGCGGCATAAGGCGCGGGTGCATTGGCAAAATCGGAGTGAACCGAACCCAAATCATAGTTGAACGCCGTTGCCCGGGCTGACCAGCGATTATATTGCACGCCGCCGCAGGCCAGATCATCGCCTCGGCCCGAGGTGAGGCCGGGCAGGAGGCACAGGCTCGTCGGGCGCGCATTGCTGCGCAGGGGCGGACGGTTCTTGCTGTTCTCGCCCAGGGAATCGATCGGGATGGAGCCGACGATGTCGATGTCGTCTTGTCCAGCCGTCGGGCGCGCTGGCTTGACGGCAGCCTGCGGGATGACACCCGCCAGCACCGGTGCCTTGGTCACGGCAATGAAGCGACCGGTCCACACCAGCGAAAGCGCGGAGGGCGCCCCGGGCACGGTTTCGCCGGCCTGCGCCACTCCGGTGAGGGGCTGCCAGGCCAGGATCGCGCAAGTGAGGAAAGTGACCTTCAGCATCGTGTCCCAGTGTTGCCTGTTCCGGTGCCAAAGCGTTTTGCGACTTGATGGAGTCACCACGAATCGCAAACACGCGTCAAACTAAAGAGCCAGAGCAAAAAAGCGTTCCGCCGTGAACGCATTTTGCTCCGGTGCCAGCACGGGCCAGCCCGTCACTTGAACAATGCCCAGAGGTTGTTCGACGTTAACGCTGGGCAGCAATCTGCCCGCATCGTAAACGCAGTATGAAGACAGGCCGACCGACGGAATGGAGAAAATGGTGGAAAAAGTACAAGCGTTTTTCGATTTGCCGGGATCGGCAAGAATCGCAAAGACGCGTCGAACCAATGAGCTAGACCAAACGAGCGTTCAGTCATGAACGCGCTTTGCTCTAGGGCGCAATGCGCCTTGGTGACGGGCGCTGCCAAGCGTATCGGTCGGAGCATCGCGCTTGGTCTGGCGCAGGGCGGATATCATGTCGCGCTCCATTGCAATCACTCGCGTGCGGAAGCGGAGGGGGTGGCGGCCCAAATAGCGGCCATGGGCCGCAGGACCTGCATCGTCGTCGGTGATCTGACCGCGGGAGACAAGGTGAGCGCGATCGTCGAGCAGGCGCGCGCTGGCATCGGCACCCTTGACCTGTTGGTGAATTCGGCCTCGATGTTCGAACCGGACAGCGTCGGCAGCCTCCAGGCACAGATCTGGAACCGGCAATTCGCCGTCAACGCCCAGGCCCCGATCTTTCTCGCCCAGGCTTTTGCGGCTCAGGTCGATCCGCACGCTTATGACCCTTCCATCGTCAACCTGATCGACCAGCGCGTGCTGCATCCCCGGCCTGATTATGTTTCCTATTATCTCAGCAAATCCGTGCTGCATGTCGCCACGCAGACCCTGGCCCAGGCCCTGGCACCGCATATCCGCGTCAATGGCATCGGTCCCGGCCCGACCATGCAGGCCGCCTCTCAGACACCCGAGGAATTCGCCGCCGAGGCGGCCGGCACGCCACTCGGCCACGGCAGCGCCGTGGAGGATATCGTGGAGGCCGTGCTCTACCTCGCTCGGGCCCGCAGCGTCAGCGGCCAGATGATCGCCGTCGACGGCGGCCAGCATCTGGCATGGGCTGAGTAGTCCGAGCGGGAATAGCCCGGGTGCGCCAGGGATTGGGGGCAATTTCACCAGTGATCTGCGTGCCCTCTCGTCAGCGTGCCTCCCGCGTCCTATTTATCAGCCATGACCGACTCGCCCGATCTTGCCGAAACCGAGGAAGCCTCCTCCTCCGTCGACTTTGCCTTCGACGAAAAAGCCGTGCCGTCCTCGCTGCGGGCGGGGACCGCGGTCATCCATGCCTTCTGGAAGACGCTGCCCAATGCCCCGGGCGTCTATCGCATGATCGATGCGGAGGGCACGGTGCTCTATGTCGGCAAGGCGCATTCGCTCAAGAAGCGGGTGGCGAGCTACGCCCGCGGCATCGCGCCGACCGCTCGCATCGCCCGCATGATCGCCGAGACGGCGGCGATGGAATTCGTCACGACCCAGACGGAAACCGAAGCCCTGCTGCTCGAGATCAATCTGATCAAGAGCCTGAAGCCGCGCTTCAACGTGCTGCTGCGCGACGACAAGTCCTTTCCCTATATCCTGCTGACGGGCGACCATCCGGCGCCGCAACTGACCAAGCATCGCGGCGCGCGCACGCGCAAGGGCGATTATTTCGGCCCCTTCGCCAGCGTTCTGGCCGTCAACCGCACCATGAATGCGCTGGAGCGCGCCTTTCTCATTCGCTCCTGCACGGATTCGGTGTTCTCGACCCGTACGCGCCCTTGCCTGCTGCACCAGATCAAGCGCTGCTCCGCGCCTTGCACCGGCGAGGTCTCGATCGAGGACTATGCCGGCCTGGTGGGCGAGGCGCGCGCCTTCCTGACCGGCAAGTCCAAGGCCATCAAGGAGGCGATGGCCCGTGAGATGGAACAGGCCGCCGAGACCTTGGAGTTCGAGCGAGCCGCCCGCTATCGCGACAGGCTCGCGGCGCTTTCGGCCATTCAGTCGACCCAGGGCATCAATCCGCGCTCGATCGAGGAGGCGGACGTCTTTGCCGTGCACGAGCAGGCCGGCCAGTTCTGCATCGAGGTGTTCTTCTTCCGCACCGGCCAGAACTGGGGCAATCGCGCCTATTTCCCCAAGGCCGACCGCACGTTGAGTGAGGCCGAAGTGCTCGATGCCTTCCTCGGCCAGTTCTATGACGATAAGCCCGCCCCCAGGCTCGTCCTGCTCTCGCATGAGGTCGAGGGCGGCGAGATCCTCCAGCAGGCGCTTTCCCTGCGTGCCGGCCATCGCATCGAGATCGCGACGCCCAAGAGGGGTGAGAAACGCGACCTCGTCGAGCATGCCCTTACAAATGCCCGGGAGGCCCTCGGGCGGCGTCTGGCCGAATCCTCCTCGCAGCTCAAGCTGCTGGAAGGCGTTGCCGAAGCCTTTAGCCTCGAGGAGGCGCCACGCCGCATCGAGGTCTATGACAACTCTCACATCATGGGTACCAACGCCGTCGGCGGCATGGTCGTGGCGGGGCGCGAGGGCTTTGCCAAGACGCATTATCGCAAGTTCAATATCAAATCGACGGAGATCACACCGGGCGACGACTACGGCATGATGCGCGAAGTGCTGCAACGGCGCTTTTCCCGCCTGATCAAGGAGGCGCCTAAAGACGACATTACGGAGCCGAAAGAGGGGACGGAACCGGACGATGTAGCGATGCCATCCTGGCCGGATCTCGTCCTGATCGACGGCGGTGCCGGACAGATGCAGGTCGCCCGCGAGGTCTTCGTCGATCTTGGCGTCGAGGATGTCGCGCTGGTCGGTGTCGCCAAGGGGGTCGATCGCGATGCCGGCCGTGAGACCTTCATCGTTGAAGGCAAGTCGCCCTTCAAGCTCGACCCACGCGATCCCGTGCTCTATTTCGTGCAGCGTCTGCGTGACGAAGCCCACCGCTTCGCCATCGGCGCCCATCGCCAGAAACGCTCCAAATCCATGAAGGAGGGGGGGCTGCAGGAAATCGGCGGCATCGGCCCACAGCGCAAACGCGCATTGCTGCGGCATTTCGGCACTCTCAAGGCGATCGAACGCGCCTCGATGGCCGATCTCGAAGGCTGTCCAGGCATCGATCAGGCGACCGCCCGCAAAGTCTATGACTTCTTTCACGAGAAGGCCTCCTGAACTTTCGCCTCATCCCTTAATCCCGGTTGACGGCGCGGCCCGCGCCATGTTCCTTCAAGCCATGACAGCACCTGTGCCCACCAAGCGAACATCACCGCTCTCCCTGCCGAACATCCTCACCTATGGCCGGATTGCGGCGGTGCCGGTGGTGGTGGCCTGCCTGTTCTGGCCGGAGGTGATCTGGGTGCGCTGGGTTGCCTTCGGAGCCTTCGCCCTGGCGGCGGTGACGGACTATTTCGATGGCTATCTCGCCAGGGCCTGGGGGCAGCAATCCTCGCTTGGGCGCATGCTCGATCCGATCGCCGACAAACTCTTGGTGTCCGCCTGCCTGCTCATGCTGGCGGCGACGGGGACCGTGAGCACCGGCAACCTGTCCGTATGGGCTGCAATCGTCATTCTGTGCCGTGAGATTCTGGTTTCGGGCCTCAGGGAATTCCTGGCCGAATTGCGCGTTTCCGTGCCCGTGACGCGGCTCGCCAAATGGAAGACCACGGTCCAGCTCCTGGCGATCGGCTTCCTGCTGGCTGGTCCTGCCGGCGATGCGGTTCTGCCCGGCTGCACGATCATCGGCCTGGTGCTGCTTTGGGTTTCGGCTGTGGTCACGCTCTATACGGGGTATGATTATTTCCGCAGCGGCGTGCAGCATCTCCTCGAAGATGCGTAATGAGGCTGGAGGACGCGCGATGAAGCTGATCTATTTCGCCTGGCTGCGCGAACGCATCGGCGTGCCGGAAGAGGAAGTCGACTTGCCGGCCGAGGTCAAGACGGTCGAGGATCTGATGCAATTTCTGTCCGAGCGCAGCGAGGCCCATGCCCATGCCTTCGAGAACCGCAAGATCGTGCGGGCGGCAATCGACCGGCGCCATGTCAAGCCGGCGGCTCCGCTTGCCGGGGCGGGGGAAGTCGCCTTCTTTCCGCCCATGACGGGTGGTTAGACCAAAATGACTTTTCTTCGAATCGCTATTTTAGTCTAACTCTTTGTTTTAACGCGTTTTCTTAATCGAAAAGTCTATCAACTTTTCTGGAAAACTCTTTGGGCCGTCGGGAGCGGGAAGAGTGAGCGTTCGTCTGCAGCGTGAGGATTTCGACGTCGCGGCCGAGGTCGCCGCGCTCACGCGGGGACGCACGGATATCGGCGCCGTGGTCAATTTCATCGGAATCTGCCGGGCCGGACCGGAAGACGATCGCATCAGCGCCATGACGTTGGACCATTATCCCGAGATGGCCCAGGCCGAGCTCGAGCGCATCGAGACAGAGGCCCGCGAACGCTGGCCGTTGCAGGGCGTCACCATCATCCATCGTCATGGCCGGCTGGTGCCTGGCGACAACATCGTCCTGGTGGTGACGGCCTCGATGCACCGCCAGGCCGCCTTCGAGGCCGCTTCCTTCCTGATGGACTATCTCAAGACGCGGGCGCCCTTCTGGAAGAAGGAAGAACGAGCCTCCGGTACCGGCTGGGTCGCCGCCAAGAATGAAGACGATGCTGCCGCCGCACGCTGGGCGACGAAGAAGTCCTGATGCAGTTCCCCTGGCGACAGACTTAGCCCGCCCGGCGTGCCATTGCCGCCGTTGCGATGGACAGGAGAGATTTTCATGCCGAACGGATTGAGAAAGCTCGCGGGCGCCATAACGGCGGCGACCTTGCTATGCGGTGTCGCGGGAGCGGCCTCGGCCGATTCGGAGCTGCGGCGCGCGCTGTCTCGTGTTCCTGCCAAGGTTGCAATGGATCGCAACGGCATTGCCGCCAGCTTTGTCGGCTTGTCGGAATTGCGCGCGCTCTATGCGGGGGATGTCTCCGCGATGGGGCGACGGGTGGGCTTCGGCGGCACCGATACGCTGAAGGCCCTGCTCATGAGCACGGACGGGTCCTGGCAAGATGACACCGGCCTTAAACGCAACGAGATTGCCAGCCTCACCGATTATGGCACTCCGCCACGAGCAGTCGTCCTCTGGCGCTTCACGGAGCCTGGTGTATCCGCGCCTTTCGTGGAAGGGCTCGGAAAGCGCGGCTTCAGCCTGACCAATGGGGTATGGCGCAATGGCGAGCCGATGAAGCTCGATTTCACCAAACGCAGCGCCACCAATCCCTTCCTCGGCCCGCTGGGCCGGGCCTCGATGCTGGTGCCCTTCGCCGATGGCGTAGCGCAGTCTCCCGACCCCGGGGCGGCGGCCGAGGCGGGTGCTGTTTCGGCCAAGACCAGCCTCGCCGGCCTGGCGCCGATCGAGTCGGCCCTTGACGGTATCGAGAAGGTGGCTGCCCAGGGCTCGATCCTGCAGGCAATCGTTCTCACCCCCGCGATTTGGATGCAAGGGGACGATGTGATGGACCTGATGGCAACGTCACCCACCGCGGACAAGAAAGTACTGGCGGACAAGATGGCAGAGCGGGCAAAAAAGGCCCCCACGCCCGTGTCCCTCGGGGGGATCATCGCCGATGTCGAGACAAAGGAGCCGGCCAGCAATGGTGTGGTGATCGCACTGCCCTATGGCGATTGCGGTATCGCCAGGGAGGGGGCAAGGGCCTTCGCCGACAAGTGGAAGAATGCCGCCGACAGGGACGGCCAGACGGGCGCTCAACGGACCAGCATGGAACCCTCGGTGACGATCCACCAGGGAAAGGAAGCCTGCGTGGCCCTGATATCGCTGTTGGCTACGCCCGATGCCAAAGAGGGCAATCCTGTTCTGCGCTATATCACCGGCGCGATTTGGCGGCGTGACTTCAAGCCACTTCAGGGTGGATAGAACCCCGCGGATCAATGCAGCGAGCCTTCCACTGAGACCGGGTGACGTTGCAAACACGAAATACACAGATTTTACTTTGTGTAAGGCTCTCCGAAGCGCAGTTCGATTCACGGATTAATTGAAACGAAACCAGAATCTGTACAAATTGTCGCAGGCGGTCATCTTTTCAGCAACCAACCGCCACTGAAAGCGGAAGTCGACAATGGAACAGATTCTTATCAACCTGGTAGCGGGCGCGCTTGGCGGCGCCGGTTCCGGCAAGGCTCTGCCGCAATTCGACATGGGCAATATCGGCAACATCATCGCTGGTCTGGTCGGCGGCGGTGTGCTGGGTCAAATCATCACCGCTGTCTGGCCGTCTGTCGCCGCCTCCATGCAGTCGGGGAATTTTGACATCGGCTCGATCGTCACCAATGTCATCGGCGGCGGTGCCGGCGGCGCGATCCTGCAGGTCATCGTCGGCATGATCAAGAATTCGATGAGCAAATAGTCTTCGCTGCCGAGACAGGCGGCCGCTCAAATCGACACGTGCACCGTGAAGCGTCCAGATCTGTTGTGAGACAAGTCTGGATTGCTTTATTTCGTTCAGCACGCCGTTCGATTGGTGATGGTCCTGGAGGGGCCGTCACCATCGTGCGATGCCAAAAAGCGGTGGTTCGGCGTTGTCGTCCTCAGCGCGCCAGCGCCGAAGCGACATGAGCGGCATCGGCGTTCAACGCGCTGCCGAGCAGCCAGACACCGATGATGAGGGCGAGACCGGCAAGCAGCCCGGTGACGACGTCGATCGTCACACCGGCTATGTCGCCTTCTTCAAATCCATCCTTGGCTGCAAACAATCCCGCCAAACGCATCGTACCAACTCCAACACCACTTTCATCGTAAATCGGCGCGGTTAACGCACCGTCTCTACTTGTAAGACCTTTACGACTTTTCGGTGTTGAAGCAGTGTCAAAATGCACGGAATGGCATGCCTTTCTGCAACCCTGATATGGGAGAAAAGCATACCCCTCGATGGCCGGCTGTGAACGTCTTAACTTCCTGTTATTGCTTTATTTTTTCTTAAGGTTGTCGACAGTCTCCGAGTGCCGTTTTCAGCCGTGCAGGAAGAGGCGGTAGGCGTCGTTGGCGCTCTCGTCTTCATAGGGGTAACCGAGCTCTCCCAGACGCTCGAAAAGGCGCGGTCGATCAGCCTCTGGAACCTGGATTCCAACCAACACCCGGCCGTAATCCGCACCATGGTTGCGGTAGTGGAACAGGGTGATGTTCCAGTCGAAGCCGACACCGTCGAGAAACCGGAGCAGAGCGCCCGGCCGCTCGGGGAATTCGAAGCGCAGCACCAATTCATCTGTCAGGCCCGGTGCGCGTCCGCCGACCATATAGCGCACATGCAGCTTGGCGGTTTCGTCGGCGCTAATGTCGACGACACCATAGCCGAGCCGCTCGAGCTGGCCGATGATCTCGCTCTTTTGACGCTTGGCATCCGCCAGTTTCAGGCCGACGAAGACATGGGCCTGGCTGCCGCCGGCGTAGCGATAGTTGAATTCGGTGACGATGCGGCTGCCCAGCACCTCGATGAAGCGGCGATAGCTGCCGGTCTCCTCGGGGATGGTCACCGCGAGCAGGATCTCGCGGGCCTCGCCCACCTCCGCCCGTTCGGCGACATGGCGCAGGCGGTCAAAATTGAGGTTGGCGCCGCTGTTGACGGCGATGAGCGCGCCGGACCTCTCCGGATTGGCCTGCGCATAGGCCTTCAGGCCTGCCAGCGATAGGGCGCCGGCCGGTTCGGACAGCACCCGCATATCCTCGAAGATGTCCTTGATCGCGGCGCACATGGCATCGGTGTCGGCGACCAGGACATCGTCCAGCAGCTCGCGGCAGAGCCGGAAGGTCTCTTCGCCTGCCTGGCGCACGGCGACACCGTCGGCGAACAGACCGACCCGGTCCAGCACCACCCGTTCGCCGGCCGCGATAGCCGCCTGCATCGAGGCGGCGTCGACCGGCTCGACGCCGATAACCTTCGTTTCCGGACGAAGGAACTTGACATAGGAAGCGATGCCGGCCGCCAGCCCGCCGCCCCCGATCGGCACGAAGACCGCCTCGATCGGGGCGGGATGCTGGTGCAGGATCTCGACGGCCACGGTGCCCTGGCCGGCGATGACGTCGCCATCGTCATAGGGATGGACGAAAGTGAGGCCCTGTTCGCGCTCGAGTTCGCGGGCATGGGCATAGGCCTCGTCGAAGACGTCGCCCTTGAGCACGACCTTGCCGCCCCAATAGCGTACGGCGTCGACCTTGATGCGCGGCGTGGTGATCGGCATGACGATGGTAGAGGCGATGCCGAGCTTGGTTGCCGAGAGGGCGACGCCCTGGGCGTGGTTGCCGGCCGAGGCGCAGATGACGCCGGCCGCCTTGGCTTCGGGCGAGAGCCGGGCGATGCGGTTATAGGCGCCGCGGATCTTGAAGGAGAAGATCGGCTGCAGATCCTCGCGCTTGAGCAGGACTTCGGCGTTCAGGCGCTGGCTGAGCCGCACCATGGGGTCCAGCGGTGTTCTCTGGGCAACGTCATAGACGCGGGCATCGAGGATTCGGCGGACATATTCGATCACAACGCACCTGACTGTCGAAAAGGGGAGCAGTTTGGTGCTTCCCTATAGAAAAACCTGTCGGCTTCCATCTTTGAGACGTTCGGATGGCGCTGTCACGTTTGATTTGCGCCCGCTGGCGGAGATAATGTCGCGCCTGTCGATCCTGAGCCCCAGAGACCTCATCATGGCCCTGATACGCCTGTTCTTTCTTGCTGCACTCGTTCTGGCAGGCACGCTGCCGGCCGGTGCGGCCCAGAAGGCGGCTTTGGTGATCGGCAACAGTGCCTATCGCTCGGTGACGCCGCTGGTGAACCCGGCCAATGACGCCAACGACATGGCGGCGGCGCTGGGGCGGATCGGCTATGCGGTGACCTTGGTCAAGGACGGCGACCTGGCTGCGATGAATGACGGGCTCAGGGCGTTCCTGCGCGATGCCGATCATGCCGACAGCGTGGTGGTTTTCTATTCGGGCCATGGCGTGCAGGTGAAGGGTCGCAATTACCTCGTCCCGGTCTCGGCCAAGATCTCGGACGAGCTCGATCTGGATACCCAGACCCTGTCCTTGGACAAGCTTCTGGAACTGGTCGACAGCGCGGCGCCGAAGGTGAAGATCGTGATCCTGGATTCGTGCCGGGACAATCCCCTGACGCGCCAGCTGACGCGGGGGGCTGGTACACGCGGGCTGGCGCGCATCGATCTCGACGCCTCCTCGGCCAAGGGCACGCTGATCGCCTTTTCGACGGCGCCAGGCTCGGTGGCTCAGGATGGCAGCGGGCGCAACTCGCCCTTCACCACGGCCCTGCTCGCTCATATGGAGACGCCCGGCCTCGACATCCGCCAGATGTTCGGCCAGGTCAGGGCCGATGTCGACCAGTCGACCCAGGGCAGCCAGACCCCCTGGGTGAACGAGGCTATCATCGGTTCCTTCGCCATGGCCGGAAAGATGGAATCCGTGCAGCCGGTCAAGGCGATTGGCGGCACTGCCCTGGCACCGGTCGATCAGTCGACGCAAGGCTCAGCCGACATCGCCCCGGCCGCGACGACGGGTGGTGACGCCCAAACCGGCTCCGCGCCGCAACAGAATGCGGCCCTCGACTTTGCGGCCCCCGATCGAACCATTCCCGCATCGGTGGCGCCAAGCTTTCCTTGCAACGGCCGCCTGAATCCCACTGAAGACGCCATCTGCCAGGATGGCAGTCTTGCCACCCTCGATCAGACACTGTCATCGGCCTATGGCATGATCAATTCGGCCCTGCCGAAGGATTTGCAGGCCAAGCTGAAGGCCAACCAGACAGCCTGGCGCGCCCAGCGCGATGAGTGCGGCGGGGACGCGGCCTGTATCGGCGTGAGCTATCGGCAGCGGCTCGCCTTTCTGAAGAGCCTGGTCGACAAGGCGGCAGGCACGCCCTCCGTGTCGCCGAGTTTCCCCTGCGGCCGACGTCTCAATCCCAGCGAGCGTGCCATTTGCCAGAGCGATACGCTGGCGCGGCTCGACCTTGCCCTCGACAATGTCTTCAAGGCTCGTTTCAGGAGCCTGCAGAAGGCCGATCAGGTTGCCCTGTCGGCGAACCAGACGGCCTGGCGCACCAATCGCGATCGCTGCGGCGCCACAGCCAGCTGCATCGAAGCGGCCTATCGGCAAAGGTTGAACTACTTCCAGTCCCAGCAATAGGCAGCCAATTCCCACAAAGAGAAGTTTTGGCCCCCTACCGAGCTGGCGGTGGCTCAGGTCGCCGGCTTGAGGCGATCCCGCCGCAGCCAGCGCATGGTCATCAGCACGGCGACCGCGGTCAGCCCGCTTACCAGGCCGGCCCAGATGCCGGCGCCACCCCAGCCGAAATGGAAGCCCAGCAGGATGCCGAGCGGCAGCCCCGCCACCCAATAGCCGATAGCGGCAAGCAGCATCGGGATCAGGGTGTCGTGCAGGCCGCGCAGCATGCCGGCGGCCACCACCTGGGCACCGTCGGTGATCTGGAACAGGCCGGCGAAGATCAGGAACAGGCTGGCCCGGGACACCACATCGGCGTTGACGGGATCGGCAAGATCGATGAACCGGCCGATCAGCAGATGCGGTGCGATCAGCATGAAGGCCGCCGCCGCGCACATGAAACCGACACCGAGGACATAGGCCGTCCAACCGGACCGGCTGATGGCATGCTTGTCGCCGGCGCCATAGGCGAGGCCGACCCGCACCGTCGCCGCCTGGCCGAGGCCGAGCGGCACCATGAAGCTGATCGAGGCGATCTGGATGGCGATGCCATGCGCCGCCAGGTCCGTCTCGCCGATGCGCCCCATCAGGAAGGCCGCGGCATTGAAGACAGTGACCTCGAAGGCGAGCGTGATGGCGATGGGCACACCCAGCCGAAAGATCTGCCAGAGCCGCTCCCGGTCTGGCCGCCACAGGTTCTGGAACAGTTGAAAGCGCCGGAACGGCCGGCTGAAGGCCAGGAAGGCGGCAAGCAACAGGAAGAAGATCCAGGTCGCGATCGTGGTGGCAATGCCCGGGCCCGGCACGCCGAGGGCCGGCAGGCCGAGATGGCCGAAAGTGAGGCCCCAGGCCAGGACGGCATTGATGACGATGCCGACAAGCGCGCTCCACAAGGCAGCACGCGGCTGGCCCATGGCGGCTGCCGCCGAACGCAGGGCGATGTAGCCCACGAAGGCCGGCAGCGACCAAGCGAGGCCGTTGAGATATTGCGAGGCCTGCCTGGCGATCTCGGGGCTCTGGCCGAGATGCAGCATGATCCATTCGCTGTTCATCAGGCATGCAAGGCCCGGAATCGAGACGATCAGCGACGTCCACAATCCCTGCTGCACGGTGCGGCGGATATCGCGGCCGCTGTCGTCACCGGCACCCAGCGCGCTGGCCACCATTGGCGCCACCGCCGTCACCACGCCCAATCCAATGATGGCAAAGAAGAAGAACAGATTGTTGGCCAGGGTCACGGCGGCAATCGCCTGCGACCCCAATTCACCCACGAGGATGAGATTGGTGGTGGTCAGCGCCAGCTCGACCAGATTGGTCAGAATGAGGGGCCAGGCCAGGATGAAGGTTTCGAGTGCCTCCCGGCTCCAGCTCTGGTGACCGCCGAGGTTCGCCTGCGAACCAGTCGGCGGAAATACCGTAGCCATTTGGTCGTTTCCATTCGTCGTTCAAAATTGGGGCGGGAGCCGCCCAAGGCGTTCTGCGATCTGACGGGACCCGGCAAGTTTCGCAAGGACGCTCCAGCCAATCCGTCGGATTGGCTTGGAAACAAAGACTTGGAGCAAGGCGCGTTCTCACATGAACACGCTTTGCTCCAACGAGCCCCGTTCGGCATCGAGAAAGTCGGGGATGAAAAGACGAGCCGCCTTTCCTATTCAAACACTTCCTTGGCCGCTTCCACGGGCTGCGGCTGTGGGCGCTCGATATTGGGCAGGAAGACGGTCAACAGCCCGATCATCGGCAGGAAGGAGCACACCTTGTAGACGAATTCGATGCTGGTCCAATCGGCCAGAACGCCGAGGGCTGCGGCACCGACGCCGCCCATGCCGAAGGCGAGGCCGAAGAACAGCCCGGCGATCATGCCGGTCTTGCCCGGCACCAACTCCTGCGCGAACACCACGATGGCGGAGAAGGCCGAGGACAGGATGAAGCCGATGATCACCGCCAGAACCGGGGTCCAGGTCAGGTTGGCATAGGGCAGGGCCAGGCTGAAGGGCAGTACGCCCAGGATCGAGACCCAGATCACATATTTGCGCCCGATGCGGTCGCCGATCGGTCCGCCGAGCAACGTGCCGGCGGCTGCAGCGAACAGGAAGATGAAGAGCTGCATCTGCACCGCTTCGGGCGACAGGCCGAAACGATCCTCGAGATAGAGCGTGTAATAGCTCGACAGCGAGGCCATGTAGAAGAATTTGGAGAAGACCAGCGCCAGCAGGACTACCAGCGAGGCGATGACACGGCCGCGCGACAGCGAGGCCACTGCCGGCACGGCCCTGGCCTTGGTGCCCGCCGTATGGCGCCGATAGGCAGCATACCAATTGCCGACATTCCACAGGATGAACATGGCGAGCAAGGCGATCACCGAGAAGATGGCGATCGAATGCTGGCCATAGGGCAACACGATGAAGGCGGCCAGCAGCGGCCCGATCGAGGTGCCGAGATTGCCGCCGACCTGGAAGACAGACTGGGCGAGGCCCGTCTTGCCACCGGAGGCCATGCGCGCCACCCGCGAGGATTCGGGGTGGAAGACGGATGAGCCGGTGCCGACCAGCATCGCGGCGATCAGGACCGTGGTGTAGTTCTGGGCATAGGCCAGAAGCACCAGGCCGACGAGGCTGAGGCCCATGCCGACGGTGAGCGAATAGGGCAGGGGGCGGCGATCGGTATAAAGGCCGACGAAGGGCTGCAGCAGCGACGCCGTGAGCTGGAAGGCCAGCGTGATCAGGCCGATCTGGGTGTAGCTGAGGGCATAGTTGTCGCGCAGCATCGGGTAGATCGAGGGAATCAACGACTGGATGGTGTCGTTGAGGCAATGCGAGACGCTGATCGCCATGAGAATCGAATAGGCCGTCCGCTCGGGGCTGAAAACACCTGAGGGGGGCAAGGTGGCTGCTTTGGCGTCCATACGTCAGTGCTAGACCCGCGGTGGCACGCGGGGTGCAAACGCAGGCTATCCCTTTGTTGCGGCACGAAAAATCGGCATCTTGGCGCACGCCAAGGCCGATCGGGCCTGGTTCCGCTGGGCTATGCGGTCGATGGGAAGAGATGCGGGAGCCGCCCGCTAAACCGTTTTAGCCGAATGTCATCAATCGGGGAATATCGAGACGCATCGTCAATTATAAAACTTCGTGATGATATTCATCACGCCAACGCAATGAAAGCGGCCAGGGCGCGGGAAAGAAATGGTTCAAGATGGAAGCCCGGTCCCTGAAAACAAAATCGCGATCCGGGATGGCCAGGATCGCGATCGGACTATCGATAGGAGGCATGCAAGCCCAAACCGGGGAGCGAGGTCAGATCGCCTCGTTCTCGGCGCTGGCGACGCGGTCGATATGGCCGCGATAGATACCCAGATCCAGCAGGTCGCGGTAGCTCAATTCGCGGCGCACGGTCGCGAGGCGACGGCGGTTGCGATAGGCGACGAGGCGGGTGGTGATGGCATTGATGAAAGCGACGGTCGTCACGGGAGTGGTTCCAAAAAAGAGTAGCTCACTTGCTGGCGTGTATATAGGCGAATCGTGGTGAAATTTGTGCAGAATCGCACGTGCAAAGCGGTATGCCGGTCATGCTATTTTCGCATGGTTTAGAGGGGGTTACCGCAGTGCGGTAGTGTGGCTGACGGCGCTGCATTCGATGCCTAAATCGCGTGCAGCCATGCGCCATGCCATACCCCGGTAGGTTTCTGTTCAGCCCTATGCTTTATTCCTCGGCGAGGGGGCGGGCCACAGGTGGCTCGCGATAGAGCCTGAGGCGTCTTGTGGTTGGGCGTAATCGCCAGAATCGTAAGGACGCATCGAACAGGAAGTGCGGGCAAAACGTCGTTTCCGTCGAAGCGCGTTCTGCTCTGGAGGATTGCATGCACAAAAGCTGGCTTGCGGCCTTGGCCGTTTCGATCCTGGTTCCTTTCGCGCCGGTCAAGGCCGATGAAACGATGGCGGGAACTTTCACGGCGCGAGAGGCCTGCGCGGCCCTCCAGTCCATCCGCAAGCAGACCAATCCCGGCAACGTCAAGCTCGTGCCCGCGCAGAGCTACAGGCTGCTTGCCGGCAACAAGCCCCAGCCGACCTTCTATCGCGTCGAGGTGGAGGATGCGCAGCCTGCGCAACGCTGGGTGCCGGTCTCCTGCGGTGAGGTGAAAGCGGCGGACGGCAGTGCGATCGCGCCCGGCGCAGCCAAAACCGGTCCGGTAACGTCGGCGGGTGGGGCTTCCTATGTCTTCGCCATCAGCTGGCAGGCCGCCTTTTGCGAGGGGCTGCCCGAAAAGACCGAGTGTCGCACGCAAACCGTCGACCGCTATGACGCAAGCCATTTCACCCTGCACGGCCTCTGGCCGCAGCCGCGCGGCAATGCCTATTGCGGTGTGGCGCAACGCGATGTCGAGGCCGACAAGGCGCATCGCTGGGAGGATCTGCCGGCGCCTCAGCTCGAACCAGCGACGCTTACCGCCCTGGAGAAGGCCATGCCCGGCACGGCCTCCTTCCTCGATCGCCACGAATGGATTGAGCATGGCACCTGCTTCTTCGAGAAATCGGCCGACGCCTATTTCCGCCGTTCGGTGGCCTTGATCGGCGAGATCAACGCCTCACCGGTGCAAAAGCTCTTCGCCGACAATATCGGCAAGGAAATCGATACCGGCGAGATCCGTAGCGCCTTCGACCAGGGCTTCGGTGCGGGTGCCGGCGAGCGGGTGCGTTTCGCCTGCAAGCGGGCCGGCAACCGGCGAATCATCGTGGAGATGACCATCGGCCTACGCGGCGAGGTCAAGGATGGTGCCAAGCTCACCGATCTGATCGCCGCTGCCTCGCCGACTGATCAGGGTTGCAAGTCGGGCATTGTCGATCCTGTTGGACTGCAGTGAGGGACGGCCTTGGAGACCTCACTTTATCTGCCCATCAAGACCTTCCTGGAATCGCTTGATTTCGCGGTAAAGGGCGAGATCGGCCGCTGTGATGTCCTTGCCCTGCGCGAGGGCGACCCGCCGGTGGTGGTGATCTGCGAACTCAAGCAGAGCTTCAACCTGGAACTGGTGCTGCAGGGCGTCGACCGGGCCGGGGCCTGCGACGAGGTCTGGCTGGCAGCCCGTCTCTCCGCCCGGGGCAAGGGGCGGGAAAGCGACTCCCGCTTCCGCAATCTCTGCCGGCGGCTTGGCTTCGGCCTGCTGGGCGTGTCCGAGCGTGACGAGGTGCAGATCATCGTTACGCCCGAGGCGCCGTTCCCGCGCCGCGACCCCAAGCGCCGCTCCCGTCTCCTGAGGGAGCATCGCAAGCGCCAGGGCGATCCCGTCCTCGGAGGCTCCACCCGCACGCCGCAGATGACGGCCTATCGCCAGCAGGCGCTTGCCTGCGCCGCTGCCCTGGTCATGGCGCCGCAGCGTCGGCGCGACCTTACCAAATCGGTGCCCGATGCTCCGAGAATCCTGAAAGGCAATGTCTATGGCTGGTTCGAACGGGTCGAGAAAGGCATTTACGGCCTGACGCCTGCGGGCCGGGAAGCGCTGGAGCGCTGGCCGCAGGCGTAAGGGTGGAGACCCATCGGGGGAAGGGCGTATCTCCCTTATACATAGGGCGTGAAGATGTCCGGCCGTCGCGGCAGCAGGCGGCGGAAATAGGCCCGGCCTTCCTCGGAAATGGCATTGGATCCGGTAAAGAAGCTGTCGGGCATGTGACGCGTGCGCCCGGCAACCTGGTCGAGGGATACGATGCGCGGCGCGGTGTGCTTGCCGTCATAATGCAGCACCACCGACCCGGAGCCCGTGAAGGCACTCTGCGCCGCAAAGGCGCCCGCCTCGAAGGCTTCTTTCGCATCGGTCTCGTCGATGATGCCGAGATAGCCGCGCGGCAGGTAACCCAGCGTGTCGACACGGGCGCGGGCCTTGGGAAAGCGCTGCTTGAGGGCCTTCTGGATCTCGATACCGAGATCGCCACCGGTGAGTTGCACATTGCCATGGGCGTCGCGCTCGACCGTGCCGGCGGCGAGCGCCTCGGCCAGCGGCCGCCCGGTTTCGTCCTGCACGCCTTCCGACATCGATACGATGCAGCGGCCGACGCGGGTGTAGACGGCATCGACGTCGTTGAGGAATTGCTCGACAGAGAAGGACTTTTCCGGCGTGTAGATCAGGTGGGGGGCCTCCTCCGGCGCCTGCTGCCAGCCGGCCGCAGCGGCACTGAGGAAGCCGGCATGGCGGCCCATGACGATGGCGACATAAATGCCCGGCATCGCCCGGAAATCGAGATCCATGCTGACGAAGGCATTGGCGACGAAGGCCGCCGCCGAGATGAAGCCCGGCACATGGTCGTTCTCCATCAGGTCGTTGTCGATCGTCTTGGGGGCATGCACGAAGCTGCAGGAGCCGGTCGATTGCTGGCGCAGGAGGTCAAGCGTGCCGGCGGTGTCGTTGCCACCGATATAGATGAAGCCGCGGGCATCGAGCTTTTCCAGCGCCTGCAGGATGGTCTGGCAATAGGCCGGATCGGGCTTGTCGCGTGTCGAGCCGAGCCCCGAATTGGGCGTGCGGGCCAGGCGTTCGAGATCGGTTTCGGAGAGCGCCGTAAGATCGACTAGATCGCCGCGCGTCAGGCCCCGCACGCCATGACGGGCGCCTAGGATGCGCAGCGACGGGTCGTGCCGGCGGGCGGCGACGACGGCGCCGGCGAGGGTCTGGTTGATCACGGCGGTGGGGCCGCCCCCTTGGGCGATGACGATCGACGGCATGGAGCCTCCCTGGGCAGAATTTCCCGATATTGCCTACGAATGGGCAATATCGGGAAATTCTTCAAGCGTTTGAAATCCTGCAGCTTCCTCCTGACCAAGCCCGTGGCTCGATCAGGAGGAAGCTGCCTGACGCTCTGGTGTCCAGTTGCTTAGCCTCGAAACAGCCGGGCGGCAACGAGCGACTTGCCGATGGGATCAGAAAGCTGGCGATCGTTGCGAAGGCGGAAAACGGTGTTCCGTTCACGCTATCGACAGGCGCGTGCGCGGCCAGCTTGTTCCATTGTCATAATTGCTTCATTGTTCCGTCACGGAAGCGCTAACCATCCGGCCGTAAACAACGCCGTCCTTTTCAAGAAGCGGCGCACCGTGAGGGAGTATCATCCATGAAATTGAGCGTTCTGGCTTCGGCCACGGTTCTGTTTGCCGGTGTATCCACCGGGGCCCTGGCAGCCACCGACATACAATGGTGGCACGCGATGACGGGTGCCAATAATGATCGCATCGTCAAGCTGGCCAATGATTTCAATGCCAGCCAGAGCGACTACCGCATCGTTCCCGCCTATAAGGGCTCCTATGCCGATACCATGAATGCCGGCATCGCCGCGTTCCGGGCTGGTAATGCGCCTGATATCCTGCAGGTCTTCGAAGTCGGTACGGCAACCATGATGGCCGCCAAGGGCGCTGTCAAGCCCGTCTACCAGTTGATGAAGGACGCAAACGAACCCTTCGACCAGAAGTCCTATCTGCCCGCCGTGACCGGCTATTATTCCAATGCCAAGGGCGAGATGCTGTCCTTCCCCTTCAATTCCTCGACCATGGTGATGTGGGTCAACGAGGATGCCTTGAAGAAGGCCAATCTCGCGGCCGCGCCCAAGACCTGGCCTGAGGCCTTCGAGGCGGCCAAGAAGCTGAAGGCAGCCGGCTATGCCACTTGCGGCATTTCGACGGGCTGGACAACCTGGGCCAACATCGAGGAACTGTCGGCCTGGCACAACGTACCGCTCTCGACCAAGGCCAACGGCCTCGATGGCTTCGATACCGAGTTGAAGATCAACAATCCGCTGGTGGTCAAGCATCTGGAGAATCTGATCGAGGCCCAGAAGGACAAGACCTTCGACTATTCCGGCCGTACCAACCAGGGCGAGGGGCGCTTCACGTCGGGCGAATGCCCGTTGTTCCTGACTTCGTCGGCTTTCCTGGGCAACGTCAAGGCCAACGCCAAGTTCAAATATTCGGTGGCGCCGATGCCTTATTATCCCGATGTGCAGGGAGCTCCGCAGAATTCGATCATTGGCGGAGCCTCGCTATGGGTGATGGGCGGCAAGTCGGACGAGGCCTACAAGGGCGTCGCCAAGTTCCTGACCTACCTGTCCAAGCCCGATGTGCAGGCCTGGTGGGCCCAGGAGACCGGCTATCTGCCGATCACCCCGGCCGCCTATGAGCTCTCCAAGAAACAGGGCTTCTACGCCAAGGATCCCAACAGCGAAGTCGCCGTGCTGGAGCTGACCAACAAGGCGCCGACGGAAAATTCGCGCGGGCTTCGCCTCGGCAATCTTGCCCAGATCCGCGATGTCTGGGCCGAGGAGATCGAACAGGCCCTGGCCGGCAAGAAATCGGCCCAGGCTGCCATGGACGATGCCGTTCGTCGCGGCGATGCGATGCTGAAGACCTTCGCCCGTACGGCCGGACGGTAAGGGGGGCGTAAAAGCCTCAGCGAAAAGATGCCAAGCTTTGTCATGCCCGGGCTTGACCCGGGCATCCAGTCCAACACCCCCACCGCCTGGACATGGGCGCTGGATTGCCGGGTCAAGCCCGGCAATGACAAAGGTCGAGAGCATTAGAGCATCGTGCCGACAAGGGGCTGCCGGTTTTCGGCAGTAGCGATGCGGCCCATTAGGATCGCCCATGGAAAAACGCTCCGTCTTCTCCGGCAAGACCCTTCCCTGGCTGTTGCTGGCGCCGCAATTGGCGATCACGCTGATCTTCTTCTACTGGCCGGTGGTGCAGGCGATCCGCCAGTCCTTCTTCCTCGAGGACACTTTCGGGACCGTTTCGGAATTCGTCTGGTTCGAGAACTACCAGCTGTTGTTCGCCCAGCCGGAATATTACCAGGCGGTGGGCGTCACCATGGTCTTCGCCATTCTGGTCGCTGTGCTCTCGCTCGGCCTCGCGCTGATCCTGGCTGTGCAGGCCGACAAGAAGATCAAGGGCGCCTCCTTCTACCGTACCATGCTGGTCTGGCCCTATGCGGTAGCGCCGGCTGTGGCCGGCGTGCTCTGGCTCTTCATGTTCCAGCCCTCGCTCGGCCTAGTGGCGCGCGGCCTTGGCCAAATCGGCGTGGCCTGGAACCCGTTGCTCGACGGCCAGCACGCCATGATCCTGGTCGTGCTGGCGGCGACCTGGAAGCAGATTTCCTACAATTTCCTGTTCTTCCTGGCGGGGTTGCAGTCGATCCCCAAATCGCTGATCGAGGCGGCCGCCATCGACGGCGCACGCCCGGCGCGCCGATTCTGGACCATCATCCTGCCGATGCTCTCGCCGACGACCTTCTTCCTTCTGGTGATCAATATCGTCTACGTCTTCTTCGACACGTTCGGCATCATCGACGCGGTGACGCATGGTGGCCCGGCCGCGGCGACCACCACCATGGTATTCAAGGTATTCAATGACGGCCAGCTTGGCGGCGATCTCGGCGGCTCGGCGGCACAGTCGGTGATCCTGCTGATCCTGGTGATCGCGATGACGACCCTGCAGTTCCGCTTCATCGAGAAGAAGGTGACCTATTGATGCCCCGTTTCTCGATGCCATCCGGAGGAGCGGCGCATGGTTGAGAACCGCCGCTTCGGAAATCTTCTACCGCATGCCATCCTGATCCTCGGCGTGGTGGTTCTGGCCTTTCCGGTCTGGCTGGCCTTCGTGGCCTCGACCCATGATGCCACCACCATCGCCAATGGGCAGATGGGCATGCTGCCGGGCCCCGATCTGATCAAGAACTATACCCAGACCCTGTTCCACGGTACGCAGGGCGCCACGCGCGAGCCGGTGCTCACCATGCTGACCACCAGCCTGATCATGGCGGTGGCGATCGCGGTGGGCAAGATCGTGATCTCGCTGATCTCGGCCTTCGCCATCGTCTATTTCCGCTTCCGCTTCCGCATGTTCGCCTTCTGGCTGATCTTCATCACGCTGATGCTGCCGGTGGAAGTGCGCATCTACCCGACCTACAAGATCGTCTCCGATCTCCACCTGCTCGATACCTATGCCGGCCTGACCTTGCCGCTGATCGCCTCGGCGACGGCGACCTTGCTGTTCCGCCAGTTCTTCATGACCATTCCCGACGAATTGCTGGAAGCCTCTAAGATCGATGGGGCCGGCCCGCTGAAATTCTTCAAGGATACCGTGCTGCCGCTGTCAACAACCTCGATCGCGGCGATGTTCGTGATCCAGTTCATCTATGGCTGGAACCAGTATTTGTGGCCCCTGCTGATCACCACCCAGGATTCGATGCAGACCATCGTCATCGGCATCCGCAAGATGATCACCACCCAGGACGCCCTGACCGAATGGCAGATCGCCATGGCGACCGCGATCCTCGCCATGCTGCCGCCGGTAGTGGTGGTCGTCGTCATGCAGAAGCTCTTCGTCAAGGGCCTGGTCGAGACCGAGAAGTGAGTAACCGATGGCGCAAGTCGTTCTGAACAACGTCAAGAAGATCTACGACAACGGCTTCGAAGCGGTGAAGGGAGTGAGCTTCACCGTGCCCGATGGCGGCTTTTGCGTGCTGGTCGGCCCGTCCGGCTGCGGCAAGTCGACCTTGCTGCGCATGGTGGCGGGGCTGGAGCGGATCTCGTCGGGCGACGTCCATATCGGCGAACGCCGGGTCAACGAGATCGAGCCGATGGACCGGGACATCGCCATGGTCTTCCAGAATTACGCGCTCTATCCGCATATGTCGGTCTTCGACAATATGGCCTATGGCCTGCGCAACCGCAGAACTGCCGAGGGCGAGATCAGCCAGCGGGTAAAGGAAGCCGCCCGCATTCTCGAACTCAGCGACGACATGCTCAAGCGCAAGCCGCGCCAGCTTTCCGGCGGCCAGCGCCAGCGTGTGGCGATGGGCCGTGCCATCGTGCGCCAGCCCGCTGCCTTCCTGTTCGACGAGCCGCTCTCCAACCTCGATGCCAAGCTGCGCGTGCAGATGCGTGGTGAGATCAAGCAGCTGCAGCAGCGCCTCGGCACGACCTCGATCTATGTCACCCATGATCAGCTCGAAGCGATGACCCTGGCCGATGTGCTGGTGGTGCTGAATGGTGGCGCGATCGAGCAGATCGGCGCCCCGCTGGAAATCTATCGCAATCCGGCTTCCACCTTCGTGGCCGGCTTTATCGGTTCGCCTGCCATGAACGTCCTGAAGGGGCGCGGCGAGGGGAATACGCTCATCCTCGGGGAAGCTCGGCTGGCCTTGCCGCGTACGGTGCCGGGGGAGGTCCTGGTCGGCCTGCGAGCCGAGGACCTGCAGCCGGTCGCAAGACCGTCGCCGGGAAGCCTGCCCGTGAAGCTGCGTTATGTCGAGGAGCTGGGAGCTCATCGCTTGGTGCACGGGGACATCGGCGAGCAGCCTCTGGTTGTCGCGCTCGGCATGGACCACACCATCAGCGACCATATGCAGTTTGCTGTCGATCCCGGCAAGGTTCATCTTTTTGATGGCGCGACCCGATTGAGAATCCCAAATTGAATCGCGTATAGATTTGCGGGATGGTCAGCGATATGTTGGCTTGCCTGCTCCAATAGTCTTCAGATTTAAAAGTTTTTCACATGACAAAAGTAAAGAAACTACTTTGCGGTATCGCCATCGGCGTTGCCGCGATGCCGTCTTTCGCCTATGCGGGTTCCAGGCAAGTAACGGTACCCCGCGGTAAGCCGTATCCCCTGTTGGCCATGGGCTCCTATGGTGCCGGTACCTGCGAAGTCTTTCCTGTCAGGGATATTCGCATTGCATCGGGCCCGACGCATGGTGTTGCGCAACTTGTGACCGTGACGACCAAACTGGGCAAGGATACCGGTGTGTGTGCCGGTACCACGACCAAGGCACCTGTCGTCGTCTACAAGTCCGCCGGTGCCTTCACGGGTGTCGACCACGTGACAGTCACCTGGATGGCCCCCTCGCATACCGACAATGTGCGGTTCGTTCCCAACCAAATGGAGATCGAGATCACGGTCAAGTGACGGCACCCTCATTCAGTGCGATCATGAGGTTGACAGATTGCTGGCTGTCTTGATTGTCTGCCTTCCGGGCCGATGATGCGAAGCGGGAGGCGGAGGCGCGGATCCTCTTCGGCTGTCGCAGGAGAATCACATGCCCAAGCTCGACCGCATCCTCGAAACCGCCATCTATGTCGACGATCTCGATCGTGCCGCGCGCTTCTATGAGACGGTGCTGCAGCTCCCGCCCTTGCTGAAGATGGAGCGGCTCTACGCCTATGACGTGGGCGGTGCCAGCGTGCTGCTTGTCTTCAAGCGGGGAGCCTCCGCTCAGGACATGACATCGCCGGTGGGTACCATACCGGGCCATGATGCCGTAGGGCGCATCCATGTCGCCTTTGCCATCGGCGCCGACGAACTGGCGGACTGGGAGGCGCGCCTGGCGGTGCATGACGTTGCCGTGGAAGGACGTACCCATTGGCAGGCGGGGGGAGACAGCGTCTATTTCCGTGATCCTGACGGCCATATGCTGGAATTCGCCACGCCGGGTCTTTGGCGAACCTATTGAAACGAGGGGCTGCGGCGCCTGCCGCAGTCGAAAGAACGGAAGTTCCTGATGTCGCTGATCACAACCATCGCCGAGCTCGAGACGCTCTACAGCGAACCGGTGCAGCCGGCCGCCCGCATCAAGGTGCTGGATCATGTGTCCGACCAGTATCACGCCTTCATCCAGGCTTCGCCCTTCATGATGCTGGCCTCGGTGGGGCCGTCCGGCGTCGATTGCTCGCCACGCGGGGATCCGGCCGGATTCGTCCGCGTCGCCGATGCCAAGACGCTGATCATTCCGGACAGGCGCGGCAATAATCGGCTGGATTCGCTGCGCAACATCATCGAGGATCCGCGCGTCCATCTCCTCTTCATGATCCCGGGCATCGGCGAGACGCTGCGCGTGGTCGGCCGTGCCGTGATCTCGACCGATGCGGACCTGTGCGCCAGCTTCGCCATGCAAGGCAAGGCACCGCGCAGCGTCATCATCGTCACGGTGGACGAGATCTACACCCAATGCCAGAAGGCGCTGGTGCGTTCGAAGCTGTGGGATCCTTCGACGCAGATCTCGCGGTCGCAGCTGCCGAGTATGGGCCAGATCCTGAGCACGATTACCAAGGGTGATTTCGACGGCGAGGCCTATGACAAGGCCTATCCCGAACGTCTGCGCCAGACGATCTACTGAGCAGCGCAGCGGTCACATCAACGTTAGGGGCGTGCAGTAAGGCAGGCGCCAGGGAGGATATTGTGATGATCCGAATCAAGATTGCCGCCGTTCTCGCCTCGCTGACGCTGTTGCCGAGCGTGGTCTCGGCGGGTGAGCTTGGGCTCGCCGAACGCGTGACCAGGCTCACGCGGGGGACTGCCTGGAAACAGGTGGCGGCCATCCCCATCGCCTTCCCGACTTTCCATCCGCAGGGCATGGTCATGATCGGTGATGATTTCTTCGTGTCGTCGGTGAACATCATCAAGCCGACCACCAAATACCCCTCGCCGCGCGAGGGGTATGACCGCGATACCGGCGAGGGCGAGGGGCATCTGTTCCGCATCTCCAAGGATGGCAGGCTGCTGGCCGACCTCAAGCTGGGGGAGGGCAGCATCTATCACCCCGGCGGCATCGATTTCGACGGCAAGTTTATCTGGGTGCCGGTGGCCGAATATCGGCCCAACAGCCAGTCGATCATTTACAAGGTCGATCCCGCGACCATGAAGGCCGTCGAGGTTTTTCGCTTCAAGGATCATGTCGGTGGCATCGTCCATGACACGCAGCGCAACTCCCTGCATGGCGTGAGCTGGGGATCGCGGCGCTTCTATGCCTGGCCGCTCGGCGCGGACGGCAAGGTCACCAATGCCGATGCCCGCCCGGAGACGCTGCGGGTGATGAACCCGGCTCAATATATCGACTATCAGGACTGCCATTATGCCGGCGGTTCGCGCATGCTCTGCTCCGGCCTGAACGCCTACAAGGTTGCGCCGAATGCGGAGCCCTTCCGGCTAGGGGGGCTCGAACTGGTCGATCTCAAGGACAACCGGCCGGTCTGGCAGGTGCCTGTTGAACTCTGGGCCCCCTCGGGCTTGCCGATGACGCAGAATCCGGCCTTCATCGAAACCAGGGACGCCGGGCTGCGAGCCTATTTCATGCCGGATGACGACAAGTCGACCCTGTTCGTCTACGAGGCCCAGACGCCCTGATGTCGCTACGGTTGGCAGCGGCCTGGCGCTCAGCCTCCGGCTGCGGAGCGGATGATCCTGCAGACGTCGGAGCGGAAGTCGGGGCCTGGTATCTGGCCCGGATTCAGGATCATGGTGTAGTCGACCCGCGTGGCGTTGCCGCGCTTGCGGGCGACCATCTTGACTTCCTGGACCCGTCCGTTACGGGCACCGTCATTGAGCGCAGTGAGGAGGCCGAGCCGGCGGTTCACCTTGATGCCGACCCAGTAGCTGTTGAGATGCGCCGTGCGCGTCAGATTGTCGATCGCCGTGGCGGGGCTCAAGCCGGGAAAGACATCCCATGTCGAGATCGCCGGGGCGAGTCCGCCGGAAACGGTGAAATTGGAAGAACAGGTCTGAGCCTGGACGGCGGTTGCGCCGAACACAAGCAAGGCTGCGATACCGTATTTGATCATGGGGTTTCGCTGCATGATGAGACAATTCCGGCAGGGCATCATCGATAGCACGGTAACGTAACGTTATCCATGCCGCCGATTGTACCGGGACCTCGGATGCGAGGCAGAACGATTGTGCTGGAGATTACAAAGGTCTTTGCATTCGACTTCGGACCAATAGTGTCTCGGTCTCCTCACAAACCCGCCGTGCTCATGATGACATAGGCCTCGCCGCCTTTGCGATCGTGGCGGACCACATAGGTCTGGCCCCGCATCGTGATCTGGATCGGGCCGTCGCTGGTCAGGCTGGCGGCGGGTACGCCCGCGGCGGTAGCGACTACGCTGCAAAATTGCTCGGCCACAGCCGGGTCGGCACTTTTCTCGGCCGTGACGGCACATTCCTTCTTGCCGCGCACCTGCAGGGAGTAGCTGCCGTCAGGGGCCATGCCGACCAGGCTGGCCCCGAGATCCATCTGGGGTTTGATGCCATGTTTCTTGGCTGCTGCCATCGCCCTGTCGAAGGCTGGCGCCGTGGCAAGGCAGGCGTCCCGGAACAGCATCAAGGCCTTGTCTGTCACGTCGCCAGCTTTGCTTGAAGACGTGTTTGGCAGGCCCAGCACGAGGCCAAGGACCAAGGTCGCGGCCAATGTCCCAGCCTGAGGCCGCATGCGGGGCTTTGAAAGCGAAGGGGTCATTGTAGGCTCCTTGCCTGGACCGAGCACTGCGGTCGTGTATAGGCAGATGAGGCCGCTTTGGGAAGCAAGCGGGCCCGAAGCCTGCTGCCCTCGATGCAGCAATGCCACAGGACGGCATGAAATGGTCCGATGGCGACATGGGCTCTTGCGTCCACGAGCGGTCGGGATTAGAGAGCGCGCCCCGCAACCGTTCGACCCGAGGGAGAACAGCCATGAGATCGCAACAGGGAACGTCACGTTTCGTGCCGGCGCCCGCATTGCGTCCGGCTGTCCATATGTCCATCAGGTTGAACGACCATGGCACGTTCCATGATTCAGCGCCGGCAGGATGCCGAGCGCGAACGTATCGCGGCCTATGAGGCCACGTTGCGCGCCCGCGCGCGGCAGGCGCAGTGCTTTTCTCCCCTGAGCGAGGCAATCGCAGCAGTACGGGTTGGCCTGTCCAGCGCCATGCTGCGCGATCCCGGAGAATGGCGACCGCAGTTGAAGACACGCGATCCCGCGCGCCTGCGGCTGGCGGCGGCCCGATATCTCTTCGCCCGTTATCCGGTGCCCGCTCCGCTCGAACACGTCTGGTCTGGTCCTGCCGGCCTGGAGGTGTCCGATGTGAAAGAGCGCAAGCGCTGGTATCTCGTGGCGGCCCAGGGCGGCTCGCTCTACAAGGAGTGCGCGAAGGACTGGCTCTCCCGCAAGGAGGTACATGCCTTCCTCAATCCGCCGGCGGAGCTCTCCTTCGAGGCGGCTCTCTGGCAGGCGATCGCCCGTTCCTACACCGACGATGTCGGCGTGGCGCTGCGTATCGCCCGCTCGAAGATCGCTGCAACCCAGCGCACGCAGAAGGCGCATGTCTTCTGGCGCGAGGTCGCGCGCTTCTTCTGCGTGCATCCGCTGCCGCTGGAGGAGATCGACGATCTCTGCGATTTCCTCTCGGCCCGCTTCCGGGCGGACCGGCGCTACAGCCTGAAGGGCCGTACGCCCGCTTCGCTACAGCGGCAGATGCGGGAGTGGCACCGTGAACTGGCCCAGCTGGACCAGATCAGGCGGATGGCGCAGCGCCATGCCGCGCAGGCAAGGAGACCGCTCGCCAATGGCGATGGCAAGTCGTCGGATGGCGGGCGCTGGCAGGGAGCGGCTTTGGCCGATTGGTCCTGGCAGCCTTCGACCAAGGAAGCCCCGCACCGCAGGGAAGAGATCCTGATGGTGCAGCTCAAGACCGGCGCCGATCTACTAACCGAGAGCCGCGCCATGCATCACTGCGTCTCGGGCTATGCCTATAAGTGCCTCACCGGCAATGCCTCGATCTGGTCGCTGCGCCGCCGTGTGGCAGGAGCAGTGGAGCGCCTGCTGACCATCGAACTCGATCGTCAGCATGTCGCCATTCAGATCCGGGGTTTTGCCAACCGGCTCGCCAGGCCGGAAGAGGACCAGATGCTGAAGCGCTGGGCGAAAGCGCGCGGGGTAACCCTGCGCTGAAGGACAACACCCCCCGGCTTGCCGGTGGGTGTTTCCGACAGCCATCGATATCGATGAGCCTTGGGATATCAGGGCGCTGGGGCCAGCCCGGATGGGGACAGCAATTGCCAGCGGCCTTCTTCTTGCTTCAGCCAGACCTTGATGCGTGTCCCGTCAGCCGGGAGGTCACGGATGGTGCCGCCCGGTCCGGCCCAGCCCGAAGGTCGTCCATAGGCACGCCAACCCTGCGCCTCGATGCGTTGGCCGGTGAGTGCGCGCGATCCCTTCTCCACCGTGCCGACCTCGATCGTCAGCGTGAAGACTTCGTCGACGAATGCGCCTCTTTCGAAAAAGGAAATGTCATCGCGTCTTTTCACCCATTCCGGCACCTTCTTGGCGGCGGTGGCGGCCACCGAGCGGCCCGTGAGGATGAGATCGGCCTCGGCGGTGAGGGCAGCCTGCGACATGTCGGGAATTGCGGCCGGCGCGGCTGTGCCGATGACGGCCATTGCTCCAGCCAGCATCAGGATGAGGGTATTCCTGCGATGTCGGTTCATAGCCGCCTATTTCGTCCCACTGAATTCAGGCTTTGTCATTGGGCCATATTACCTTGATCTTCGAAGAGCTTCTGTCCCCTCTAGAACAGACAGGCAGACAGTCTTCTCAAACCGTTGGAGTGGCTGCTGTGGCCGGTTTGTTTTGTGTACTCCAAGGGAAAGTATTTTGGTTTTTAGTTTATAAGGTATATTTCTACCTTTTGTTTTCGTCTTCCAATAAATTCAAGATATCGCTATGGTTTCCGGAGTTATTTATAGCGTTCTAGCTTGACAATATTGGGTTTTATGGTCGGATCACCCCAGTCAAAGGGGCGTATCATTCATGAAACATGCATCTGTTTTCTGTTTTGCCGCAGCAAGTGCGGCGGCGGTCTTGCTTGCCGACACGGTGCCGGCCGATGCTGGTACCATCGTCCGGACCGTTGCCCATGGCAAGCCGATGCCGGTGGTGCCTTTGTTCGGGCTGGCGCGGGAAACCTGCGGCGTATACCCCCTGCATGATGTGCGGATCGAACGTCAGCCCCAGCACGGCGCGGCCAGGATCGCCAAGGTCAGCGTTAAATTGCCGGCATCGTTCGGGGTCTGCGCCGGAACCAACGTCACTGCGCCCTGGGTCATCTACCAGCCGGCCGGCAACTATGCAGGGGGCGACAGCTTCGGCGTTTCCTGGCGCATTGCGCCAAATGTGCTTGAATATACCAGTCGCTACGAAAGCTATGAGGTTGATCTGACCGTGAAATAGGAGACGGCACTTTGCGGCGAGGCGACAATCTCCTCCGCCTGTGCCACTGATGGAGGTGGGCAAGGGGGATGAATCGCCATGATTGCACGACATGTCGCTCTACTGGCCGCGATGGCTTGCGCCTTTTTGGCGACGCCGGCGTTGGCCGAGCCGGTACCTGAAGGCTACAAGCTCGAGCAGGTGCTGATGCTCAGCCGGCACAATCTGCGCGCGCCGCTGGCCAACAGCGGCAGTGCGCTCGCCAAGGTCACCGAGAGGAAATGGCCGGAATGGGAGGTGCCTGGCGGCAATCTCACGGTCAAGGGCGGTATTCTCGAAACCTATATGGGCCGCTCCATCGGCGGCTGGCTGGCCGAGAACGGCCTCATCGCCAAGGATGCCTGTCCGGCGCCGGGCAGCGTCCACATCTATGCCAACAGCCTGCAGCGCACGGTCGCGACGGCACAGTTCTTCGTCGCCGGCGCCTTTGCCGGCTGCGATGTCGCCGTGCACCATCAGGACAAGATGGGCACGATGGATCCCACCTTCAATCCGTCCATCCGTGCCGACAGCGATGGCTTCCGCGAGCAGGCGGTCACGGCGATGGTTGCGCAGGCCAAGACGACGCCGCTCGCGCCGGGCTACCGGCTGCTCGACGGCATCCTCGCCTTCAAGGCCTCGCAGAGCTGCAGGCAGGACAAGCTCTGCGATCTGACCAAGAGCGACGACAGCTTCACCGCCAAGGCTGGCGAGGAACCGGGCACCAAGGGCCCGCTCAAGCTCGGCAATGCCGTGGTCGATGCTTTCACCCTGCAATATTATGAGGGCTTCCCGCCCGGCGAGGTCGCCTGGGGGAGGATCCGCAACGAAGCGCAATGGCGCTCGCTCGCCGCCATCAAGAATGGCTACCAGGAGGCTCTGTTCACCACGCCTGCCGTGGCCCGCGACGTGGCCGGCCCTATGCTGGCCTATATTGCCGGTGCCCTGGTGAAGCCGGAGGCCGGCAAGGCCGTGCCGGTGACGATACTGTTCGGACACGATTCCAATGTCGCTTCCGTCCTCGCTGCGCTCGCGGCCGAGCCCTATGTGCTGCCGGGACAGGACGAGAAGACGCCGATCGGCGGCGTCATCCAGTTCCAGCGCTGGCGCGACGGCAAGGGCAATCGCGACCTGTTCCGGCTCGACTATGTCTATCAGACCAAGGCGCAATTGCGCCAAGGCACCAAGCTCACGCCAAAGAACCCACCGCGCCGGGTGACATTGAAGCTCAAGGGGTGTCCCACCGACAAGGACGGCTTCTGCGCCTGGAGCGATTTCGTCAAGGCGCTGCCGTAGGACGACGATGGCGAGCAAGCTCTCTGAGCGGCTGCGCCTTATTCTCGAGGCCTTACCGCAGCGACCGGGCCTGCGCGTGTTGGAGATTGGTTGTGGGCCGGGTGCACTGGCGGCGGGCTATGGCGGCGCGCATCGGCGATGGCCATGTGCTGGCGATCGACCGCTCCGTCCGTGCGATTGCGCAGGCCGTCATAAGCTCCAGGGTTGAGATCATGGCGGGGCGGCTCAGCTTCCGGGAGGTCGCCGCCGAGGCCTTCGTGCTGGAAGACGGTGAGATGCCCTATGATCTGGCTGTCGCCATCGAGCCGGTGCACTCGATGGGCGATATCCGGCGGCCGGCGAGACGGTGCGGCTTCGCCTCGCGGCTGCGTTGAGGCCCGGGGGCGACTTTTCCTCGATGGTGGTGATCCTTTGTACGAGATAATGCTGAATGGGGTTCAGGATTCAAAATGACGGCGGTATCTGTTGTCGCTTTTCCTTAAGAATTCGAGGAATTTAAGCGCAATCTTGAGTTGCATTTTTACTTGAATCTTATTGAAATTACGTTCACGAAAACTTCAGAATTCTGACATTCGGTCTTCATCCATCCGCCGCTATCACCACGCGTCAGGAATGAGCTCGGTGGGGCAGGCAATGCGTGTTTGGGTGGGGATAGCCGCGCTGGTCGCGGCATTGGGGACGGTGGAGACTGCGGGGGCGGCCGATCTGGCGCCGGCCGTTGTCGAGCCCGCGGTTCCCTTGGAGGCGCCGAGCTGGACGGGCTTCTATGCCGGTCTGCATGCCGGTTACGGCTTTGGCGCGGGCCAGGATGTCGATATCGCCCGCATCTCGCGCAACAACGAGGTGCAATGGCGCAGCAAGGCGGGCACAGTCTCGCCTTCAGGGGTCTTCGGGGGTGGCCAGCTCGGCTATAATCTGCAATATGGCGCCTTCGTCGTTGGCCTGGAGACCGATATCGACGTCAGCGGCGTCGAGGACACGGCCCGTGGCCAGTTCGAGCCCTGGAAGGCGCCCTGGGGCAACAGTCCCGGCTATTATTACAGCTATCGCAACCGCGCCAAGGCGCAATGGTTCGGCACGCTGCGTCCACGTCTCGGTTACGCCTATGGCGATTTCCTGTTCTATGTCACGGGTGGCCTTGCCTATGGCGGCATCAAGAGCCAGTCCGATTTCATCGATGGCGGTGTCGGCTCCGGAGGGTTCCACTACGCCGGCCATGTCTCCAAGAGCGAGACCAAGGCCGGTTATGTGCTCGGCGCCGGCATGGAATACGCTTTTGCGCCGAACTGGACCGCAAAGCTCGAATATCAATATCTCGATTTCGGCGATCAGAAGGCCCACGCCAATGAATATTGGCCGAATGCCACGCCACCTGCCTACAATGACTACATGCTCTACCACACCAAGATCAGCACCGCCTTTCATACGGTGCGGCTCGGCGTGAACTACCATTTTTGAGGGTTTGTGGGTGGCTCGCCTCCCGGGCCACCCTATTACAGCAGCGCCTGCAGACTGGGCGCGAGATAGGGGCGCAGCAGGCTGCGGACCTGGCCGAGGCCCCAGGCCAGATGCTCCGGCGTTAGGGCATCGATGCCCTCGTGGACGTCGAGATAGAGTGCCCAATACGTCGCTACGATCCACAGATTGGCGAGCAGTGGCTGGAACTGGTCGTCCGGGACGACCAGCAATCCTCGTTCGCGCAGGACTTGCGCCAGTGTTTCGACGGCGCCACGCAGATGCGCGCTGAGCGCACGCACGCGCAGCCGCAATTCGGGTGAGAGCGCAAGCAGGCCGATCATGTCGCGCAGCAGGAAGCGATACTCCCAGATCAAGGCAAACCAGCGCTCCAGTAATCCGAAGGATGTTGCCGGATCGGCCGTACCCTCGGTTCCTTCCGCCAGCAACGCCATGGCATCGGCCTCGAAGCGGTCGAGCACGGCCGCGACCAGCGTCTCCTTGGTGCGGAAATGGTAATAGAGATTGCCTTCGTTGATGCCGGCGGCGGCGGCGATCTGCGCCGTGGTGACACGATCAGGCCCGTTCTCGTTGAACAGGCCGAGAGCAAGCGAGACGATACGCCCACGCGTCTCTCCGCCCTTGCTGGTTGCTGCCTTTCTTGCCTTCGTCCCCGTCGCCATGCGTCTCCGTCCTAATTTAAGGTGCTCACCTTAATGTCGCCTAACTCTAAGGTCATTACCTTAAATCGATTGCTGGTACGGGTACAATTCAGGCGATGGAGGCCGGCGTGAACATTGCAGTCGATCCCGTGATTTCCGAGGCGAGCGAAGGCGTCGCTGTCAGCCGCAGTTCCCTGCTGGCGGTGTTCTCGGCCATGATCACCAATCCACTCAAGGTCATCCCGCCCGAGGCCTTCAGGGAACCGCTGGTGATCACGCGCAGCGGCGGCAAGCTGCGGATCTTCCTCACCGATCCCGTGCTGATCCACGAGGCGTTGACCACCAACAGCGCCGCTCTCGGCAAGGGCGAGGACACAAGGCGCGGCCTCGGCCCGGCGCTCGGGCAGGGGCTGCTCACAGCCGATGGCGAGCACTGGAAATGGCAACGCCAATCGGTGGCGCAGGGCTTCCGGCACGAGAAGCTGCTTGCCTTCCTGCCCACCATGATCGCCGCCGCGGAGCGCACGCGCATGCGCTGGCACGAGACGGGCCCCGGCGCTGAATTCGATATCGGGCACGAGATGATGCACACCACCTTCGATATCATCGTCGAGACCATGATGTCCGGGCAGGGCGCGATCGATGCCGAGGCGGTGGAACGCAGCGTCACCCGCTACCTGGAAGGATCGGGCTGGACCTTCGCCATGGGCCTGCTCAGGGCGCCGGACTGGTTGCCCTATCCGGGGCGGGGCGGCATCACGCGATCGGCGGGCTATTTGCGCACGACGCTGTCGCGGGTGGTGGCCGAGCGCCGACTGTCGTCCGAGCAGCGGCAGGACCTGCTCGGCCTGCTGCTGTCGGCCGTCGACCCTGAAAGCGGACGCCGAATGAGCGACGGGCAGGTGGTCGACAACCTCTTGACCTTCGTCATGGCTGGCCATGAAACCACGGCGCTCGGCCTCGCTTGGACGTTCCATCTCCTCGTCACCCATCCGGATATCGAGGCACGCGTCCTGGCAGAAATCGAGGCCGTAACCGGGGAGGCCGGCGCGGTGCTGCCGGAGCACATTGCCAACCTCGCCTATACGCGCCAGGTATTCCAGGAGGCGATGCGGCTCTATCCGCCGGCGGCGATCATTCCGCGTGTCGCATTGGCCGATTTCAAGCTCGGCCAGCACGTCATTCCCGTCGGAGCGGCGATCTATGTGCCCATCTATGCGGTGCACCGCCATACCAGCCTGTGGGAGGAGCCGGAGCGCTTCGATCCCGATCGCTTCGCCCCGGAGCGGGCGAAAGGACGCCACCGCTATGCCTATATGCCGTTCGGCGCCGGGCCGCGCACCTGCATCGGCAGTGCCTTTGCCATGCTGGAGGCGGTCGCGATCCTGGCCGTGCTGTTGAAGAGCTTTTCGCTACACCCCGTCGATGCGTCCGAACCCAAGCCAAAGCTGCGCATTACGCTGCGCCCGGATCGTAAGCTGCGGATGAAGGGGGTGCAGCGGCGGTAGCGAAGGAACGCAATCGTTTTGTGGACTGCTTGTGATGTTGATCCCCGCTTGCCGAAGGTCACGTCCGTGTAACCAGCGAAACTCGACTGTGATTTCTCAAGAAGAAATCCGGCCTGATCTGATGACATGCCCGCTGCTCGGCGATAACACGAGTACATCGTCAATCTGGATCAAGCGGCCCCATGAGTGTGCTCGACGCATTTCCCACCCGCCCTCTGCGGGCGAACCGTATCGGCATCAGCCGCCTCACGGGGTGTTTCGTCGTTCTGGTCGGCTTCGCCCTCGCGGGCGGCATTGGCTGGTGGCAGGTCGAGGATCTGTGGCGCGATTACAAGATCAGCCGCAATTACGAGATCGCCGACGATGCGCGGATTTCGAATGGCGAGTGCAAGACCCGCAAGCTCATCTTCACCGATTGCTCCGCCACCATCACGGCACCCGACGGCGCCAGGAGCAGGGTCGAGATGATGTTCGTGGACATGCATGCCGGAGACTATGAAACGGGGGTTGTGCGCTCGCGCGAGGATCCCCAGCTGCTGACACTGGAGCTGGGCGTCGAGAAGATCACCGATCGCGTCCTCACCTTCCTCGCATTTGTCGGTGGGTTTGCCGCCCTTGGCATCGCGGGCCTTGCCATGCTGCTCAAGGCATCGAGACTCAGGCGGGCGGTGGCCGAACCGGTTGTCATGAGACCTGTCGTCGCCAAGGTCCTGACGCAGGCCCGGACCTGGCTGAACTACACGATCAAGTATGAATATTCGCTCGACGGCAAGACCCGCAAGGCGACCAGCGTCTTGAAGAAGAAGGAGACGCCGTTCTTCCTCGGCACCGAGGAGCGCCAGGTGCTCGCAGTTGTGCCTCAGACGACCTCGACGCCGATCCTGCTCGATGCCGGGCTCGAGATGCTCGATCTTACCGACGAGGAACGCGCCGCCGTCCAGGCGGCGGTCTCGCAGGTGCAGGATGATATCCGGCTCGACCGCAGCATGCGCTGGTGAGGGCCGGACTGGAGCGTTTTGCGTCAGGCTGCGGCCACGGCCGTCAGGGCGGCGATGAGGCGGTCGAGCTCGGCTTCGGTGGTGTAGACGGCCGGGGAGACGCGGATGCATTGGCCGGCGGCCACGCCGGCCCGACGCACGGTGAGCACCATGAACTCGTCCCTGAGCCGGGTGACGATGGCGGTGTTGTCCTCCTTGCTCACCTTGCCATTGATCCGGAACGAGGTGATGCCGGCATGCAGGGCCGGATCGTTCGGTGTCAGGATCTCGATGGCGCCGATGCCGGCGACGCGCTCGACCCAGTAATTGCGCAGATGGCTGACCCTGGCATGTTTGGCCGCGACGCCGATCGACTGGTGCAGGTCGAGCGCCGCCGGGATGGTGAGCGCGGCGGCGAAATTGAGCGTGCCGATGTGGATGCGCGAGCGGATGTCCTCGGCCGGCCAGTCCTTGTCGCCCATATGGGTGTCGATATCAGCAAGGCGGCCCTTGTGGATATAGAGGAAGCCGAGCCCGACCGGCGCGCCGATCCATTTGTGCAGGTTGAAGCCGGCGAAGTCGACGCCGAGATCGGTCATGTCGAGCGGCAACTGGCCCCAGCTATGGGCGGCATCGAGGATGACGTCGACGCCCTTGGCGCGCGCCATCGCCGTGATCTCGCGCACCGGCATCACCAGTCCGGTGCGGTGAGACAGATGGGTGAGCAAAAGGAGCTTCGCCTTGGGCGTTTCCTCCAGCACCTTGCGATAGGTTTCCAGCACGGCCTCGCGCGTGGCCGGCTCTGGGATGGCGAAAGTCTTGACCGTGACGCCGCGGCGGCTCTCGAGCATGCCCATGGCGTATTGCATGGAATCATAGTCGAGGTCGGCGTAGAGCACGGTATCGCCGGGCTGGAGCTTGTTGTAGCCGGCTATCAGTGTCTGCAGTGCCTCGGTGGCGCCACGGGTGATGGCGATCTCCTCGGGTGAGACGCCGAGCGCGGTGGCGACGCGGTCACGCACGGCGGCGAAGTCGGCATCGAAGGACTTGCGGGCATAGAGCGTGTTCTGGCGGTTCACGCGCTGGATGTTCTCGACATAGGTCTCCAGCACCGGTCGGGCCATGATGCCCCAATAACCGTTTTCGAGATTGGCGGTGGAGCGGTCGACGTCATAGAGGTCGCGAACGCCAGACCAGAAGCCGGCATCGGTGGCAAGCTTGCTCGGGTCCGGTGCCGGCAGGGTGACGCTTTCGGCCGCCCGCGCCGGCCGCATCGCCGCCGCCATCACGGTGGTCAGCAGCCCGCTGATCAGGAAATTGCGACGCTGGATCATGGTAGCCCCCGGAATTGATGCGAGTCGAAACTGCCGATGTGGATAGGGCCGGGGTATGACGGGGGGATGAAGGATAGGCATTGTTGGAGGCTGATCCCGGGACCACTCCAAATAAGGTCAGCCCACTGCAACATGCTGGGTAGAATTTTCATCGTTCGCAGCCCATGGACATTCGTGCCCGATTGTTCCATCGGAGATAGGCGCGCCGCCCTTTGGCGGCCATGGAGTCTCCAGAACGGTCCGATTGTCCGATGAAACGCTGCCTTGCCCTGTTGCTCTTCCTTGCCGTGGCCTTCGTGCCGGAGGTCGCCCTTGCCGGCCGGCGCGTGGCGTTGCTGATCGGCAATAGCGACTATGCCAAGGTGGCGCGCCTCGCCAATCCCGGGCGCGATGTCGGGCTGTTGAAGGAGACGCTCCAGAAGGCCGGCTTCGATGCGGTCGATACCGTGGTTGACGCCGACCGTGCCGGCATGATCGCGGCGCTGCGGCGCTTCCAGGCGAGCGCGTCGAATGCCGATATCGCGGTGGTCTATTTCTCCGGCCACGGCATCGAGATCGGCGGCGAGAACTATCTGGTGCCGATCGATGCGCATCTGATCAGCGATCGCGACGTCCAGGACGAGACGCTGGCGCTGTCGCGCGTGGTCGAGGCGACGGATGGAGCCGGCCAGCTCAAGCTGGTGATCCTCGATGCCTGCCGCAACAATCCCTTCCTCGCCAAGATGTCGCGCACGCGCGGCACGCGCTCCGTCGGCAAGGGGCTGGCACGGGTGGAGCCGGAGGGTGACAATGTGCTCGTCGCCTATGCCGCCCGTGAGGGCAGCGTGGCGCTGGATGGCAACGGCATCAACAGCCCCTATGCGCAGGCGCTGGCGCGCTATCTCACCCGGCCCGGCCTCGACATCCGCCTCGCCCTCGGCAAGGTGCGCGACGACGTGCTCAGCGCCACCGACCGCCAGCAGACGCCCTTCTTCAATGGTTCGCTGGGCGGCGACGTCATCACCCTGGCGCCTGCGACAGGCGGGCAGGTGGCGATGGTGCCGCCGGCCGAACCACCGCCTCCCGTCGAGCCACCGCCGCGCAAGCAGACCAAGTTCACGCCGCAGGTGGTGCCGCCCTCGCTGTTCCAGAATGGCGGGGCCGCTAGCGGTGCGATGCTGCGCATGAGCGATCCGCGCATCTGGCAAGTGGTCAAGGATGTCGACATGCCTGAGGTGATCGAGGAATTCCGGGACCGTTTCCGCGACTCTCGCGATGCCGGCGAGGCGGAGGAGAGGCTCAAGCAGCTTCTGGGTGTCAGCGAGCTCGATCCACTGCCCCCGCCGGCCGGCGAGCGCATCCCCGCGCCTGAAACCGAATGTGATCGCATCGGGGCGGCGCCGCTCGATCCTGACACCGTGATGCGGCGCACCCGAACGGCCTCGCCCAAGGAGATCGTCGCGGCCTGCGAGGCGGCCCTCAAGCAATATCCGCGCGAGCGGCGCTTCATGCATCAGCTCGGCGATGCGCTCGCCGATGCCGGCCAGAACGACAAGGCGCTCGCCATGAATTTGCGGGCTGGCATTGCCGGCAGCCAGGGCGGCTGGATCAGCTCCGGCCGCCTGTTCAAGGCCAGGGCCGGCGGAGCCAGCAACCCGGACGGCAACAGCTCCATCTCCCTCACCATGGCCTGGCAGCAGCCGCTCGGCTCCTTCTTCTTCAAGCGCGGCTTCGTCGAGCCCTTCGAGCGCATGCGGGGCAAGGCTGGCGTCACACGGGAACTGAGCAAGGCCGCAGCGTCCGGCGACCAGGCCGCCAATGTCTGGATCGGCTACATGTATCTCTTCGGCTTCAACGTGCCGAAGGACTATGCCAAGGGCATGGCGGCGCTCGACAAGGCCCGCCTGTCGCGTCCCGAAGACACCGGCATCCATCTCGCCTTGATGCTGAAGACCGGCTACGGCGTGCGCCAGGACGTCAAGGATGCGCTGGAGGAGTTCGGCAAGGCGCAGAAGGCCGATAACAGCTACGCCACCTATCAACTCGCCTTGATGTATCTGGATGGGCTCGGCGTGCCGCAGAACTATGCCGCTGCCGCCCGCATGATGGGCGATGCCGCCGTCGGCGGCGATCCGCGAAGCGTCGACGACATCCTTGCCAATTTCGCCAAATGGCCGCGGGAATACCGGGTCGTGCTGCAGCAGGAATTGCTCAAGCGCAACCTCATCGAAGGCAAGGCCGATGGCGAGCTCGCGCCCGGCATGACGGAGGATCTGCGCAAGCTCGCTCCAATGCCGACGGCCCCGATGGCAGCTACGCCTTAAGCGCATCTCTTTCAAGGTCTTTGCAAGGTACTTGAAAGTGAATGGATTTGTGTAAGGTGTGGGGCTCCGCGACCTCAACGATAAGGTAGCGCAATTCCGGTTCGATGGCCTGCAAGCACCTTGAACGGGGCGCGCTTTAAGCGGCGCATCCCTTTGCCAGTTTTCGCGCAACGGTTTGACCTCATTCCCGGAGATGATTTGCGTTATGGCTCGGTATGAGCCCGGCGCTGAGGCGCCATGCAATACATGCAGATCTGCTTTAGGGAATGAGAGTTGATGCCTTTGAAATGAGCACGAAGCGCGTTTTCGCATCGCCGATGCGTCTATAGCGACATGTTATTGCGCAGTATGACTGGGAATGACCCATGTCACGCAGTTTGTAATTCGTATAAATATGAACAAGACTGCATATAAATACTGAATGGGGGCAATATCCTATCGCACGATAGAATATTTCGATTTGATAAAACTGGCTATCGTCCATATGTCGCGAGGGCAGTTTTTCAGATCGTTGCGAGCCCTCCATGAACGAGACCACGAAGACCGAGACAGCCAAGACCGGACTTCGCAAGGCGGCCGCCGGTGGCTGGGGAGCGCTCAAGAGCTGCGGCCGGCATCTGTTGGCGAGTGGTTCGCCGCTGACGGGCGCGCGCACCATGCTGAAGGCGAACCAGCCCGATGGTTTCGACTGCCCGGGCTGCGCCTGGGGTGATCCCGAGCATGGTTCCTCCTTCGAGTTCTGCGAGAACGGCGTCAAGGCCGTGGCCTGGGAGGCGACCGACAAGCGCACCACGCCGGTGTTCTTCCGAGAGCATACGCTCGCCGAGCTGAGCCGCTGGAGCGATTACGAACTGGAAGCCCAGGGCCGGCTGACCCATCCGATGCGCTATGACCAGGCCAGCGACCGCTACGAGGCGATCGCCTGGGAGGAGGCCTTCCAAGAGATCGGCGCCCATCTCAATGCACTGGCCAATCCTGATCAGGCCGAGTTCTATACGTCGGGCCGGGCCAGCAACGAGGCCGCCTTCCTCTACCAGCTCTTCGTACGGTTCTACGGCACCAACAATTTCCCGGACTGCTCAAACATGTGCCACGAGGCCAGCGGCGTCGCCTTGCGCCAGGCCATCGGCGTCGGCAAAGGCACGGTGTTGCTCGAGGATTTCGAGGAGGCGGATGCCATCTTCGTCGTCGGCCAGAACCCTGGCACCAACCATCCCCGCATGCTCGGCGACCTCAGGCGCGCAGCGATGCGCGGTGCCCGCGTAGTGGTATTCAACCCGGTGCGCGAGCGGGGCCTCGAACGCTTCGCCGACCCACAGGACAAGCTCGAAATGCTGCGTGGCGGCTCCAAACCCGTCGCCAGCGACTATTTCCAGCCGCGCCTCGGCGGGGACATGGCTGCCTTCCGCGGCATGGGCAAGACCGTCTTCGCCCGCGATGACGCCGAGCGCGCCGCTGGCCGGCCGACCCTGTTGGACGAAACCTTCCTGGCCGAGCACACCCATGGCCTTGCCGCCTACCGCGCCGCCGTCGAGGCCACGAGCTGGGAGGAGATCGAGGACCAGTCGGGCCTGACGCAGGTCGAGATCGAGACGGCCGCCGACATCTACCTGTCGGCCGAGAAGGTGATCTGCACCTGGGCCATGGGCGTGACGCAGCATCTCCATTCGGTTGCGACCATCCGGGAGATCACCAACTTCCTACTGCTGCGCGGCCATGTCGGCCGTCCCGGCGCGGGGCTGTGCCCGGTGCGCGGGCACTCCAATGTGCAGGGGGACCGCACCGTCGGCATCAACGAGAAGCCACCGGCCGCCTTTCTCGACGCGCTCGCCCGCGAGTTCGACTTCGAGCCACCGCGCGCCGACGGCCACAACGTGCTTGCCGCCATCGGCGCCATGCTCGACGGCAGCGCCAAGGCTTTCATCGGTCTCGGCGGCAATTTCGCCCGCGCCACGCCGGACTCGCCCCTGGTGGAAAAGGCGCTCCGGGCCTGCGACCTCACCGTCCACATCGCCACCAAGCTCAACCATTCGCATCTGATGCCGGGGCGCGCCGCCTATCTATTGCCCTGCCTCGGCCGCACAGAGGTCGACCGCAACAGCGCGGGCAAGATCCAGATCGTTACGGTCGAGGATTCGATGAGCATGGTGCACGGCTCGGGTGGCATCAACCCGCCGGCCTCCAAGGAGCTGCGCTCGGAAGTCGCGATCGTCGCCGGCATCGCCGCCGCGACCGTCGGCTCGCACAAGGTCGATTGGGCAGCGCTTGCCGACAATCACGATTTGATCCGCGACAGGATCGCCCGCACCATTCCCGGCTTCGAGGACTACAATGCGCGGGTGCGTAAGCCGCGTGGCTTCCATCTGCGCAATGCCGCCGCCGAGCGCGAGTGGAATACGCCGACCGGCCGCGCCAATTTCGCTGCCGTCCCATTGCCGGAGGCGACAGCCTTCCAGCAGGCTCGCGGGCGCCAAGGCGTCTTCGTATTACAGACCTTCCGCTCGCACGACCAGTACAACACCACGATCTACGGCCATGATGACCGCTATCGCGGCATCAAGGGCGAGCGCCGGGTGATCTTCATCCATCCCGACGACATCACCGCCATCGGTGCCGTGCCCGGCGAGATCATCGATCTGGTCGGCGAGCATGACGATGGCATCATTCGTGTCGCCGAGAATTTCCGGCTGGTCTCCTACGACATTCCGCGCGGCTGCATTGCGGGCTACTACCCCGAGGCGAACGTGCTGGTGCCGCTGTCGAGCGCCGGCGAGGAAAGCGACACGCCGACCTCCAAATCGGTGCTGGTTTCCCTGAGGAGCCGGGTGATGGTGGCCGCATGAGCCAAGAGGAAGAGGATTTGATGGCGACGATCGAGGCAATCCGCCGGCTCGACCCGCGTCTTTCGCCTCTCGATGGCGTCATCCTCGCCGCCGTGACCCTGGACATCGCCGACGATACAAGCAGCTTCGCGCGACTGTTCGAGGTGGAGCACGCCTTGGTGATCCGCGCCGCACATGACCTCACCGAGGAAGGACGCTGGCTCGACGTGGTGGAACGCCAGGCGCGGACGCAGCGCACCAAGGTGGCGATCAGCGAAGCGGGCAGGGCGCGGCTGGCCGGGCTGTAAAGGCGCCGATGGACGCTGCCGGTCCGCCGCCAAGCCCTATCGGCGCCCCCTGGAATCATCCTATGAAAGCAGTTCATAGGAATCCCATCATGACCGACACGACAAGCCACGAGCCCGTGGTGGGCAAGCTCGGGCGCACGGAATTCATCGTGCTGGTGGCCAGCCTCGTTGCCGTCAACGCCTTCGCGATCGACATCATGCTGCCCGGCCTGCAGCAGATCGGCGCCAGCCTCGGCGAGCCCGATCCCAACCGGCGACAATTGGTGATTCCAGCCTATCTGCTCGGCTTCGGCCTGCTGCAGCTCGTGTTCGGGCCGCTCTCCGACCGGTTTGGCCGGCGCGGACCGCTGTTGGTCGGGCTCTCCATCTATTGTGTAGCGGCCTTGTGCGCCTTCTTCACCTCGAACTTCAATGCCCTGGTGGCCCTGCGCTTCATCCAGGGCAGCGGCGCGGCAGCCTCCGCCGTAATCTCTACCGCGCTGGTGCGCGACGTCTTCGCCGGCAACCAGATGGCCAGGATCATGTCGCTGGTGTTCACCGTGCTGATGCTCTCGCCCATCCTCGCGCCCTCGCTCGGCCAGGGCCTGATGACGGTGATGGACTGGCGCGGCCTGTTCGGCTTCATGGCCGGGTGGGGGGTGATCGTCATCGCCTGGGTGTGGTGGCGCCTGCCAGAGACGCTGCAGCCCGAACACAAGCGCCCGCTCGGCTTCGGCGCCGTGATCGAAGGCTTCGGCATTGTCTTCGCCAACCGGGTCTCGCTCGCCTATATCATCGGCATGGCGGCGTTGTTCGGCGCGCTGATGGGCTTTCTCAATTCCTCCCAGCAGATCTATCGCGATGTCTTCGGTGTCGAGGCGATGTTTCCGCTGTTCTTCGCGGGCGGCGCGGCCTGCTCGGCGCTGGGCGGCATGGTGAATGCGCAACTGGTCAACCGCTACGGCATGCAGCTCCTGTCCTGGCTCGCGCTCATGGTGTTCGGCGCGGCGGCCCTGGCCATCCTCGTCGCCGCCTTGCTGCAGGCGCTGCCGCTCTGGCTGTTCTTCGGGCTCAGCGCGGTACAGTTCCTGGTCTTCAGCATGATCCTGTCGAATTTCGGCGCCCTGGCCATGGAGCCGCTCGGCGAGGTGGCGGGCACCGCGGCTTCGACCCAGGGCTTCCTGCAGATGGTGCCCGGCGCTGCCATCGGCATCCTGATCGGCCAGGTGTTCGACGGTACAGTGATCCCCCTCGCCATCGGCTATGTCGCCATGGTCGCGCTGACGGCGACCTGCGTGACGCTGATGGCGGGGAAGGGGCGCATCACGGGCTGACTTGCAAGCCAAACCACCGCGTCAACATTGTCATGGAAGGACGATGTTCTTCGACGGATTTCGAGGCGCGAAGAGATGGACTCCGTAGATTATCGCTGCCGCATCGTTCTTGCCGAAAATCCGCACCCAGTTTTCGGTGCGATGCGCTTGAGATAACCTTACGGCAATAAAAAAGGGAGGTCCGAAAACCTCCCTTAGATTTCAAGTTTTATCTGGTCATCAAGGTCGAAAGTCGCACTGGTCTCTACCTGAGGCGGTAATGACGCTGACGATTGACATCCCCGACTTCCATTCTTCCCTGTATTAGGGCTGTTGATCAGGAAGACTATACCCACTTTTCGCAATGTCAACCGGATTGAGGGAGTACATCCAAGTAGTATTGCGGAAAATAATATTTCATAAGGGTGGTTCAGTAATTTTTGTTCGTACGCTAACGGTTTTTCCCTCCGCGTTTCCTGGCTTAAAACGGGAACGCGCTAGGGCTATTCGTAGCCAGAGCTTCGAGCCCACTTTGGAGCAGGCGGACTGGCGGAAGAGAGACGGTGTCCTCCGCGATTGCCGTAGAGAACCCCGAGGTAACGGAAGGCTTTGGCCAAGCAGAATTGCCCGGAGAGATCCATCTGTGGGCCTCGCCGGGAAATTCTGCAAGCGTTTGATATCGTGCAGATTCCTCTTGATCGTGCCCGTGGCTCGAACAAGAGGAACGTGCTTGGGTTGAAGCGTTGCCCGCGACGCTTCCGTGCCGGGCGCGCTCGGCGGAGGCCAGCCATGCGGCGGTATGATTCAACTTCATCATTCCCGTGCGAGGCATCGATGGTCATGCTATTTTAGGTTGCAGACTTGGTCCATTACAAGCCGCTCGGGAGAGGTGCCATGGACGACAAGACGCGCCCAGCTTCAGTCCAGCAGATTTCTCCGACGGTCCAGGAACCTCCTCCGCATGTCAAGCTGATCCAGATCGCAATGGGCAGCTGGGTTGCGCGCATGGTCTGGGCGGCGGCGAAACTGGGCCTTGCCGATCAACTCGCCGCCGGCCCGCGCAGCGCCGACGAATTGGCAAGTCCGCTCGGCCTCCACGCGCCCTCGCTGTACCGCTTCATGCGCTGCCTTGCCAGCCTGGGTGTCCTCGGCGAACATCCCGGCCAGCGCTTCGCTCTGACGGAGCTGGGCGAGGCGCTCAAAACCGGCGCGCCGGGTGCGGCCAGGGCCACGGTGCTGACCTTCGGCAGTTCCTGGTTCTTTGGAGCCCTCGATGAGATCATCTATTCGCTGCAGACCGGCAAGACCGCCTTCGAGAAAGTACATGGCATGCCGGTTTTCGACTATCTCGGGCGACACCCGGACGAAGCTTCCCTGTTCAGCGAGACGATGGTCGGCGTGCATGGCCAGGAGCCGGCGGCCGTCGCCGCAGCCTATGATTTCTCGCCCTTCCGCACCGTGGTCGACGTGGGCGGGGCCACCGGCAATTTGCTCGCGGCGATCCTGGCCCAACATGCGGGGCCACGCGGCGTCCTGTTCGACCGGCCCTATGTGGTGGCCGAGGCGCCGGCCCTGCTCGAGGCGCGCGGCGTGGGGGCGCGCGTGACGATCGAGGCCGGCGATTTCTTCGAGACGGTGCCCGTGGGAGGCGATGCCTATGTGCTCTCCCACGTCATCCATGACTGGAGCGAGGCGCAGTGCCTGGCCATTCTTGCCCATGTCCACAAGGCCATGCAGCCCGACGGGCGGCTCCTGCTCGTCGAGATGGTGCTGCCCGCCGGCGATGCTCCCCATCCCGGCAAGCTGCTCGACATGGTGATGCTGACACTGCCCGGCGGCCAGGAGCGCACGGAAGAGGAATACCGGCAGCTTCTCGCCAAGGCCGGGTTCCGTCTGACGCGGGTGGTGCCGACCGAGTCGGCCGTGGGCGTCGTGGAGGCGGTGCGGGCGTAGGGAGGGTGTGATCCCGGCCATTTTGCAGCTGCAGCAGCGACCGGTGATGCACCGAATGTTGCAGCGATAGTCTCGTCATCGGGAGTACGATGTCGGCCAAAACCGGACCGCAAGTGGAGGATTCCGGCTCTCCACCCACCATTTGCCGTCACCGATTTGCGCTTTTTATGGAACGCATGCGCTGCTCAGGCATTGTCATAGTGGAACGTCCTGTCACCCCAGAGCAAAGCGCGTTCATGCCTGAACGCTTGTTTGCTCTGGTTCCTTGTTTCGACGCGTCTTTGCGATTCCGGGCGATTCCGTCTCATCGCAAAACGCTTTAGGCCCGTGGACTCCACGGGCGGATGCAAAGGAAGTCTGCCATGACCGAGATCATCACCGGTTTCTACGACAATCGATCCGACGCGCAAGCCGCGCTCGAGCAATTGCTGGCGGCCGGGTTTGCCCGCGACCAGATCACGCTCAACGCCAAAGACGAGAATTCCGACTATGTCCGGGAGGAAGACAGTGCCTCCTACGATCACCGGCGTGACGAAGGCGGCTTCTGGGCGATGCTCAAGCACTTCTTCTTTCCAGACGAACGGCGCTATCTCTACACCGAGGGCATGAGCCGCGGCGGCACGCTGCTCACGGTCGAGGCCGAAAGCCACCAGATCGAAACCGCCAGGATGATCCTGGAGGAATACGGTTCGATCGACCTGCCGGCGCGGGCCGAGACATGGCGCCAGAGCGGCTGGCCGGGCTTCGCTGCCGTGGCCCCGGACGGCGTGCTGCTCGCCCCCGAACCGAGCGGGGGTAACATTCGCGAGAACATGGAGGTCATCACCGCCGATGGCGTGAATATCGGCACGGTCGACGATCTCGGCGACGACCAGATCCGGCTCGCCAAGAACACCTCGCCCGACGGCGTGCATCATTTCGTGCCGCTGGACTGGGTCGACCACGTCGACGAGCAAGTGCATCTCAAACGCAAGGCACCGGAGGTGCAGGCGGTCTGGTAGGCCGTTTGGTCAGTGATGCGTGACGACGGGCGCCGGATCGGGCGCCCGTTGCATTTGGTATGGCCAGTCTATCGCGCGAACACGCCGTCGAAATCCTTGAAGCCCTTGATCTCGATCGGATTTCCGCTCGGGTCGCGGAAGAACATGGTGCGCTGCTCGCCCGGTTCGCCCTGGAAGCGGATCACCGGCGGGATCTCGAAGGCGATGCCGGCCTTCTCCAACCGGGCGGCCAGGTCCAGCCAGGCATCGAGGGGCAGGATCACACCCAGATGCGGCATCGGCACCAAATGATCGCCGACCTTGCCGGTCCGGCTGGTAGCGAAGGGCGTGCCCAGATGCAGCGAAATCTGGTGGCCGAAAAAGTCGAAATCCACCCAGCTCTGGGTGCTGCGTCCTTCCTCGCAACCGAGCACGTCGCCATAGAAGTGGCGGGCCTGGTCGAGATCGATGACGTGATAGGCAAGGTGGAACAGCGAGCGCATGGCCGGTCTCCGCGGTGGCCGGGCGAGGGTAGCTGAAATGCGGGCGGCGATTCAACGCCGCGGGCCGGGTGCGGCGAACTTCAGGGCGGGACGATGCGGCGGCAATGTTCCCTTGGACATTGCCTCGTCGTGTCTCCGGTGCAGAAATGCGGTGTCGCGATTCATCCCGATCGGCAGTCGGGCATTCACGCGGCAATCCGGGACGGTAACCATGGCCCCTACCTTGAACGACCTGTTTTCCGCGGAAGCCGGCTCGGCATTCGCCCGGCAATTGTCGCTCGGTGACCTGATCGGCGACCGCTCGTGGGACGTCGACATCGGGCAGGGAAAGATCTCGTTCGGCAGCGATCTCGCCTTTCCGATCCAGGTTCTCGGGACTAGCGCGGAGCAGGACAATAGCTGGCTGTGGGGCTGGGCCAACCACCAGAGCGGCCTGCCGGCCTCCGTTCTCGAGGCCTGCACGCGGATCAAGGAGATAGGCGATCAGCGCGGCATCAGGGAGTTCGTCGAACCGAAATTCGGGCTCGGCACCATCACCGATCACATGCTCGCCATGCTGTGCGGGGCACTGGTAGACAGATCCTGCTACTACCGGGCTCCCTATCAGGACGGCGCACTCTTCCTTCTGCTCGAGAAGCTGCCTGCTTCGATCCGTGCGCCGGTGGCAGCCGAGCGGGTGAACACGGTGCTGATGCAGGTCGTCAGCAATTTCGAGGTCGATCATCGCGCGATGGCGGAGAGTTTCCTGCGCCAGCAGGGGTTCACGGTCAAAGCGGAGCCCGCGATGATATCCGCGACGCGCGAGGCGGATGGCGCCGAGGTCAGGCTTGCCTTCGATGCGCAGCAGCGGATCGCCAAGGTCGAGGGCGTCATCAAGCCCCGTGAGGTGAAGAAGCCCTGGTGGAAGCCATGGTGAGCGGCGGGGACGGTTTTGCCGAGTTTCGAAAATACCAGCGCCGAAGCAAGCGGCTTTTTCGGCGGGCCGCTTGCTTCAATCCTGCCAAGCGAGGCGTTCAGTTGTTCGCGGTCAACGGATCGATGATCTGTGAAACCTCGGTGATCTTCGTGAACGGAATGCCGCTGAGCTCACTGTGCCTTTTGATCTCTTCCTCGCTCTCGGCCAGGTAGATGCAGAAGGTCTTTTCACCGGCAACATAGGAATGCTGCCATTGGACACGGGGGCCGATCGTCGCGAGCGCCTGGTTCGAAGCGCGGGCCGCACCGCAGAGTTCGGTTACCGAGAACGACCCTATGCCCGGAATGTCGCGTTCAATCACATAGCGTTTCATGTCTGTTTCCTCGCTGTTGTGGGCTTATTTCCCAGCAACGATGCGCCTTTGCCAGGGAGACGGGAAGCGCCAATTTCTTTTGCCTGATAAAGAAAATCTTTAGTAACAAGGCTTGTTCTTTTGTCGTCTAAAGATAATCTTTAGCAATGCCCGCCACCACGCATCTCAAGTCGCTGCAGGCGCTCGAATTGGCGATCAGGTCCGGTTCGCTCAAGGCGGCGGCGGATCGCCTGGGCATCACGCCGGCCGCGGTGGGCCAGCGCATTCGGGCGCTGGAGGATTATCTAGGGGCCGACCTCTTGATGCGGGGGCGCTCGGGACTGCAGCCAACCCCCGAACTCAGCCATGCGCTGGGTGATCTGCATGTGGCGTTCGCGGCGCTGGAGCGTGTGACCGAAACGCTGGATTTCCAACGCGTCAGCGAAATCCAGATCGTGGCGGACACGGATTGGGCCGAGCTTTGGCTGGCGCCACGCCTGCCCGCATTTCGGCAGGACCATCCGAACATCTTGTTCTGTATCAATGGAGCCGGCGATGTGCCGCTCAGGCTCGGGGCGCCAGATGTGCGCGTCGGCTATGGCAATGGGCGCGACGAGCCCTTGTTCAGCGATGTCTTTCTGCCCTTCTCGGGGCCGGACAATCTGCGCCGCATCGCCGGCCGGGATCCGAGCATACAGATGGAGGGCATGCCGCTCCTGCATCTGAAAGCGCAGCTGGAGGAATCGGGGCCGCCTGGATGGGTGGAATGGTTTCAGGCATTCGGACATCGCGAGAGTGGTCCGGATCGTGGCGTGCGCTATCAACACATGCGACTGGCCCTGGAGGCGGTGCGCCAGAACGTGGGGTTTCTGGTCTGTGGCCTGTCCCTGGTCCAGCGCGACCTGGAAGAGGGGCTCGTCGTCAATCCTTTTGCGATGTCGCAACATCTGATTGCCCCACATCCCTATCGGCTGAAGCTTCGCCAGGATATCGACAAGCGGCCGCAACTTCAGAGCTTCGCGGCATGGCTGCGCAACGAGGCGAGCGAGACCCGGAAGTATATCGAAAAGACGGTCGCGCAGGCCTGAGACCGGGCCAAGGCATTGCGGTGACAGCCCAGTGAATATGCTACTATGCCGGCAAACAGTGCGGGCCATCAGGCCTCGCAAGCGAGCCGGAACCTCAATCGGGTAAACTGTCACCGCAATCATAATCATCCTGGGAAAGCGCTCATGTCAGCTCATATCTTCGACATCGTTTCGAAATCCCGCACCGAGGTGGTGATCGCCCATCATGAGGAGGGGCATTCCTATAGGTTCAGCGTGGCGAAGAGCACCGCGGGCAAGCGTGTGCTGGCCGACACTGTGCATTCGGTCGCCGGGCTGGCCGCCAAGCACCCGCCCGAATGGTACACCGCCAGCGCCCGCGCCTTTGCCACCACGGTGGCGCATCGGGCGCATGCGATCGATTGAGGGCAAAGCAAGGGTGGTGTCGGGATGATCGGTTAGGCCCACCGATCAAATCCGCTCTCACCCGACTTGCAGCACCTTGTCGCCCGGCATGATGGCGGACACGAATTTATAGCCGCGGTTCACGCCATAGCGCGGATCGGCCTTGATCAGCGCCATGAACTGGCGGTGGCCGTTCTTGGTGCGGCCGACGAGGCAGCCGGCGCTGGTGCGGCCGAGATCGCCCTGCGGCGCGTCATAGCCCCAATGCTGGTTGATGGCGAAAAGGCCGGTGTCGAGGCGATCGCCGGTGCGCTGGAAGTCCTTGTTGAGGTCCCTGAAGACGCTGAGGGGCTCTGCCTGGACGAGGGCCTCATGGGCCGACGGAGAGCCGGCATGGTGGGTGCCGACGACCCAGGCCTTGTACTGGTTGAAGGCGATCCTGGCCGCCCCGCCGGGGTTCATCGGATGAACGGTCCAGAAATCGCCCGGCTCGGTGGTGCCTTCCCAGAGCGCGTCCTTGAAATCGGGGCGGCCGTTCCTGTCGATGGCGAAGACGATCCGGAGGTCGTTGAAGACATTGTGCCTGTCGTCGTTCAGCGTGCCGTCCGGGTTCAATCCTTCGAGATAGGCGATGTTCCGGCAGTCGGGATGGCGGCAGATGAAGTATTTCTGCGCCTTCATATAGGCGATGACCTTGTCGAACCAGGTTCCGGTCGTGGTGATCTCGGGCAGGAGCGCCGTCGGCTCGAGCAGCCGGCGGGCGATGGCGCTGCTGAAGCCGCCGCCAAGCGAGATACCGTTCAGGTCGCAGAATTCGCTGAGGGCCCAGAGCGAGACCGGGCCGAACTTGCCATCGGCGGGCGGATCGAGGAAGCCCAGTTCCGACAGCCGCCATTGGATCGCCGTGACCAGGCTGGTCTTGCCGCCGAGCTCGGCCACCGGGATGGTGGCGCCGTCGAATTGCGACAGCGAGGTCGTGCCGCCGCCCGTCGCCGCGGCGGTGCCGCTCTTCCGGAACTTGGCGGGCACGATATGGCCGTCGACATAGTCGGTCAGCCAGGCGCGGTAGGCTCGCGTGGTGTCGCCGCCGGCGGCATCGACATAGGCCTGCGCCTTGCTGCGCCCGATCTGGGTCACCAGGTCGCTGAAGGTGTAGGACCGCGTCTGCTTCAGGAAGGCCTGCGCGCCGCCGAGCCCTTCATGGTGGGCGATATAGATGAAGCGGGCTTTCTCGTCGTCGCCGATCTGGTCGTCAACAAGCCCTTCGGCGATCAGGGCGCTCAAATTGAACAGGCCATATTCGGCCGCCGACACGATTGCCAGCTCCGGATCGAAGCGCAGGTCGAGCACGGCCTGCTTCCGCGCGGCTACAATGTCGTTGGCGGCGCTGACGAAGCCCTTGGCCTTGCAGACCTGGTTCAGCAGCGTCTTCCTGTTGGTGGCATGCGAGGTCCAGGTGCTGTCGAGGAACTGCGTGAGCCCGGCCGCGCTGCTGGTGCCGGCCTTGGAGTTGGCGTTCCACTGGCCGGTCGGCAGTTTGGCCGCCTCGGCATCGATGAGGGCAGCGAGTGCGGCCGCGTCGATGTCGGTAATGCCATGGGCCTTGAGGAGGGGCGCGCGATAGACCTCGTTCGGCCCCAGGCTGAGCTCGTCGCCAGTATCGAAACCGGGTCCCTCGGCCTGCTGTTCGTCGGCGTCGTCGGAGCCATCGGCCGGCAGGTCGTTGGTATCGATCCAGCCTTCGGCGGCGCTGCCGTCCTCCAGCCGGATCCGCACCTTCTTCCAGGGCGGCAGCTGGGCGCGTTCCTCGATGATGCTGCCCGTTACAGGCCTCGGCGTGCCCAGAGGCTCGTCATAGAGCTTGAACGCCGTCGCCTGCGCGATCTTCAGCATGTCGGCGTGGAGCCAGCCGAGATAGGTCTGGACGGCCTTGTCGGTGTACGAGACCTTGGCCCAGCTCGAAAGCCCCCGCAGCTGCGAAACCCGGTCGCCCGCGGCGAGACTGACGAGCGCAATGGAGGAATCGTCGGGATCCGGAAAAAGCGACGCCTTCGAAATCACGATGCAATCAGCCATGGCAGCCCCTCCCAACGAGCCAGCAGATCTCAGGCGGATAGGTATGGTCGCGCGGTTTTACTTCCGTGGTTCGCACTGCATCGCGGCGTGAAAAGGATTCAAGAATTCACGACAGGAAAAGGGATGCTTGCCGAAATCGATAGTCACAATAGACGCGTACGGATGCGATGCAGAGCGAGACCTTCTGCTACGAAGTCGCGTATTTCAGGCGTGGATAGTTCGCCGATAAGTAACGCACCGCGGGGCGATGTTTTCAATGACTGTTTTGGCGCTCCCGAGCGGCTTTTCACGGGGCTGTCACGGCTTCGGCCTTCAGTATGGTTCTGCAATCCTCAAAACCAGCGCCATGACAGGCCCGTGACCCGAGTTTCTGGCGAAATCGGCAAGTCGTGACCGTCATTTCAAATACTTCAATCCTGTGTAATTCCCAGGAAAGGAAGACGAGGAGGTAGGAATGGAATATGCAGCGTTGCTGTTTACCCTCCTCATTAGTCTCATCGGAGCGATCCTGGACAAGCCGCCTCTGTGGGCCAAATGCGCAATTATTTTCCTTATTCTGGCGTCATCCAGTGTCTCTGGATATAAAATCTGGAGAGACGACCAGGACAAGCAGGCCAAGCAACTGTTCGATACGGAAGTCGAGAGAAGAACGATTGCCTTGAGTATTTCCGATCTGAACGTCGTGCACCCTCAGATCCTTGGATGGCTGCAATCGAAAGGCTACACCGCGGGTACGGATTGCCGCACTTGGGGAGACGGCGTCCTCTGCGACGTTCAGGAGGTGCAGGGGAGGGACAAATGGGACCTGCCGCTGCGACGCACCGATCTCGCGGCTTTGTACCTGTACGCCTTGAAAACGAAACCTTCGCTTTCCCCGGAAGCTTTCATGTATCTGGATGCCTTATTCACGCGGGGCGGGCGCGCTGACCCCTTGATGCAGCGAACGGATCTGCTGGATACAACCGCCATACTCGCGGCAAACAGCCTGTATGAGAGCTGCGGTTTCGGACCCAATGCGATGCGGGTGAGCGACAAGCTGGAATTTTTGTTGGATTACCAGCGGGACGCCGTCCTTCGCACCACCGTGCTGGCGCAGCCGGATCCGTCCTTGTGGGCAATGGACGAAGACCCTCCGAAGGTGTTCCATCGCCTGATCACCCAATACAGGCGGAGTGTCGCGGTGCAGGACAACCAATGCAAAAGCTGAGCTGGACCGGCGGCATTGCAGGGGATTTGGGCCGCATCCCGGGTTCAGCCGGTCAGCGGCCGCCGTAAATGAAATGCACCGTCGTCTCAACCGTCCGTAATCGTCGTCGTAATTCGCGGTTCTAGCAAAGTTGAATTCCTGCGGGGGAAAACTACCGAGGCAGCGAATTCAACGCACAGGGTTGTTCGAAGATCAGGCTCGCGGAGAATTTCCATGGATAATTTTGTCGATATTCATGGCAAGCCAGTGCATCGGGTCGATCTGGCTGTGGGTGAAACTCGGATCGTCAGCCTGAAAAAGTTCGATTTGCAGCCCATGGTCGAAGTGGGAGTGATTGCACGGAACTCTGACATCGCCTTCAGCCAGCAATGCGTTCATCTGGGCGATGTGACCAAGAAGAAATATATCGACGTCTACGACATGGCGAAGGTCGCGGCTGATAATGTTCCGATCGAGTCTCACGGACGGTACTTTTTCCAGATTTGCGGCAGGTCCGCCGGTGATACCGAACTGGATGCCTTCTATTGGGTTTCCAAGGCAGGGAAGATGGGCGCCACTTATGCTCCGTCACTGCCCATCAGCGTCAAGGCGAACCCGAAGCTGCTCGTCTTGCCGGCTGCGCCCGGCCGGCATGTCGGCAGCTTTCAGGAGATGTGGAACAACCATCCGATGAGCCCGACAAACGGGGCCGTGCACTATCCCTGCAACAAGGGCGAGGCTCCGCTGCGCAATATGCAGTGTTTCGTCCGGCTCTGCGAGGCCCTGCATCTGAGCGGGGTGTCGTTCAAGGGGTGTTGGGGATCGTCATGCCAGCTTCCCGGTGCCGATCACCGGCATCATTTTTCGAACCCCTACGATTTCCCAACCTGGTCCTGGGCCAAGGGGAAGGCCTATGTCTGGGAGGCAAAGCCCCCATTCTCGCCCGAACCGATGCCCGGCCTTGCCGCGTTCAAATTTGTCGAAGGCCGACAAGGCATCATCCTGTTCACGCATTATTTCAGCATCAAGGGGCAAACCTCGATGTGGGGCGGGCACATCGATTTGTGGAACAAGGATCGGATGGGCAACACCTATACCGACATGGACCCGATGCAGGGCGAATCCGCGTTTCTCAGGTCGAGAAAGATCAGCTTCTGGCCGCTGGTGGCGCTATAGGCCGGCAAGTGCGGACCGAAACCGATACTGGGTAAATCGTGCCGTAGTTCGCCATTGCACATTCCACGACATGGGGGGAGGGCAGCACCGGTAAACGGGTGATATGGGTCAATCGGGTATGTCGCGAAATAAAAGACAGTGAGCGCTGTCTCTATAGTTTCAATTTCGAGTAAAACATGGTGTGTTCGCTGGTGCTTTACCGTGGGGCTGGCGATGTTGCGGAAATTCATGTTGGTATTGGGGGTGTCGGCTTTGATTGCTGGCTGTGCGCCCCTGATAGGAGCGAATGCCAACAGCACGACGCCGCCGAGCGCGGAGACCAAGAAGAAATTCCAGGGCGGCACGACCAACATGTCGTTCGACGCCCATGGCACGCAGGTCGAGTTCCTGAGCAAGGACGGCCGGACCGCCCTCTGGTATCCCGGCAACGGTATCGTGCTGCAGGGCCGCTGGCGTCTCGTCGGTGCCGATCCGACCACGGGTTTCCAGGACAACATCTGCTTCCAATACGGCGCCAACACCTACAATCCGCTGACGCTCAACTATGGCGGCAACTGGGAATGCGAGGGGATCGCCCTCTATCAGGGGCATGTCGTCGAGCGCGTGGCGGGTGATCCTTTCGGCCTGGACAAGCGCGGGGCCGTGCTTTTCGTCCTGCCACGGCAGCGCACGACCTTCGCGGAGCTGCTGAAGCGGCGTTCCTGACGCCTCGTCACGCCTGGTTGAAATCGAGGCGCCGAGTTGACCTGTCATCCCCGGCACAGCAGAAGGCCGTGGGGAGGGGATGACGCGCGCAGTTGCCCGTATCGGTCAGAGTTCACTGTCGCCGGCTTAGTTGGCCTTGGCGAAGAACGCGTAGGTCGCGGTATAGGGCACGCCCACTTTCGTCCCGGTTCGCACGGGCGCCGTGGCCGGGGCGACGCCGCCATGGGTCGCGATCCGCTGCACATAACCCACATTGCTCAGCACGCCGGCGGCCGGATCGGCCGTCACCTTGATGAGCAGCCAGGGGATATCGGCGCTGGCCTTCTTGGCCGGCACCGTCACCACCGGCGTATCCTTGTCGCGGACGATCTTGCTGCCATCGGCGGCTTCCCAGGAGGGGCCGGCATAATGATGGAAAGCGCCCTGTCGCGCCGCCAGCTCCGCCACGGGGGCCTCAAGCACCCATTTCGGCGCCGCGCCGGCTTCCGCCGTGCTGGTATAGACCTGCAGGCCCTTGGCCTTGGCGGTGAAGGCCAGTGTGTAGCCGGCGGGCGGCTGCAACGTGGCCGGCACGGCCTCTGCTGCGTTTGCAGCCTGCGTTCCTCCGGCAAACAGCATCGCCGCGGCGACGCATGCGTGGGTTCTTTGCATAAGCATCACTGTCTCCTGGCCCGATTCCGGGCTGGTGCATGTCGCGGCCACGCTAACATGGCACGGCGCCATGGGGGCGGCAACATTGTGGGGAACACAGGCCGGAGCTGGACTCCACCCCATATGTGAGACAGCAAAATACGTAAACTATCACCGTAGTTGGTAATTGGGACCAGCCTCGTTTATGCGAAATCCCAGAACAATACTGTTTTGTTGCTGAAAATTCCCCCCTCACTCATACCCGCAGGGCTATTCGCACTTTGTTTTATAGTGCTCATGTTCCATAACTCGTTGTGAGCCCTGGGCCCAAGATGGGTTCTGGTATCATAAAAAACCAATATCCCCCATCTGTCTGCCAAGTAAGCCTTCATATTGCTCAAGGACGGGTCGGCCATGTTTTTAATGTTTTCTCCAGGGAAAAACTCTCCCTCGAGAAAAAGATCTACTTCATCCGGGGCTCCAAAATAATAATCTCCGCTTTTTCCGCGAAAATTTGGCCGGCGATAGCTTCTTTCCGGAACTTTAATGCCTGCTGCATTTAATGCGTAGCTCAACTGTATACAGCACGACGTTGCGCCCGGCGCATACGCATGTATTCCGTCCATGACGCCCGCAGCATCCGGCGGAAGGCTGGTAAAATATGGGAAATTATCCCATATTTTATTAAAATCGAAAGAAATAAAGTTCACATCTCTTACTGTATCATCACTCATATTCGTCACCGTGAGCTGACTGAATCGTGATACTTCGGATTTTGCAAGTATGCGGTCTAGCGCGGAATGGCAAGCGCAGCCACGGATACTTTCGTGCCGGTTCGCTAGACTGACTTGTCAATGATACGATAGACATAACAAACCCATAAGTCAAAGCCGAATGAGTTGCTTGCCGCTCCAGTTTTCCCGCCGGAAATTATTGAAGAAATTCACGTGACGCAGGTTTTGGTCCTCTTTCGCGAGGGACGGGGCCGGTCTCGGCTTGCAGTTGGGTTTACGGATTGGGGTGATCGTGCATTCATCGGGCGGGGCAACCTAAATGTCTTGAGAGACAGCTGAATGAATGCACCGTCGCCGTAACCACCAATTCCACGATGACCAGCAAGATCGATATAGTGCATGAGGCGACGAAATCAGTAAATCGCCACCGTAGTTCCAACCCCTTGTTTTGACAGCACCTCAGCTTTGCATGATGCTCGCGCGATTGGGGGGCGACGCATGCGGTGGTTCGTTGCCGGCTTGCTTATCTCGTCGAGCCTGGCCGGAGGCTGCCGGGCCGGCGATCTCCATGATGGTTTCGACAGCGGCAGCGCCGACCGAGCCTTGTGGAGCTTCAGCAAGTTCGTCGGGGGCTATCCGTCCCGGCAGGTGCAGCCGCTCTTCCCCGGCATTGGCGGCACCGCGGGTGCCATCTCGATCGTCACGACGGACGCCGACGGCGGCAATGATTGCCCGCTCGAGGAAATGCCGGCGGGCGGCTGCCAGCGTGCCGAATTGCAGGTCGCGAAGAGTGGAGCGCTCCCTTACGGCTCCGATAGCTGGTATGCGTTCAGCTTCCGTATCCGGGGGCTGGTCGCGGCTTCCGGTAGCCACCGCACGGTCATCGGCCAATGGAAGGGGCCTGGCAATGACAGCCCGTTCGTGGCGCAGCGCTACGATGACGGCATTTTTCATATCACCGTGGAAACGGCCAACGGGCGGTGCCTCGTTGCGACGGATCGCAACAATGTCGCCGAGGTGCTCCAGGCCCAGGGCCTTCTCGCCTCCCTGGACGCGTCCGACGATCGGGTGCGCGAACAGGCCGTCGCGCTGATACGGGGCAGAATCGGGCAGCAGCGGCAGGCGGAGGTTCTGACCGGCTTGATGCCGGCCAACATAGCCTTGCCGGCATCGTTGCCGGGCAAGGAGGCGGAGGACCGGCGCAGCGGCGAGAACCGGGCCGCCGATTACCTGCAAGGGCTCGCCTTCCTGTCCGCCCCGGAGAATTATCTCGGCTGTCGCCTGGTCCGTATCGAGCCGGTGTCGAACCGGCCCCTGCCGACGCCCAGGGAGGCCTGGGTCGACATGGTCTATCATATCAGGGGTTCGCACGACGAGCCGTCCGGCAGGCCGGTTGGCGCCCTGCTCGAAGTCTGGGCCGACGGCCGCAAGATCGTGCGTGTCAGCGGCGATTTCGGCACCCGGCCGCCCATCGATCCCAAGGCCGATCCCGGGACGCAATATGTCAAGCTCGGTCTCTATCGTCTCAGGCAGCCGGGGACGCTCAGCATCGACCTCGACGAATTCTCCCAGGCCTCGGATGCGGCCGGGCTGCGGCTCGAGCACATGCATCCGTTGGAGACGCCGTGACGGGTGAACCCATCTACCTCAAACCCCAACACTGCGCCCCCTGTTACCTAAACTTATTGTCTCACCAGAGGGGTGCAGTCCAGTCACTATAATTCGAAATTCCGGCCGCTCCGCTCTGTTTCGACTTTTGCGGCTTGATCAAGCGACTTCGGCGGTGTCCTATCGTTAGGCATTCCAAAATTGCAGCCAGAAAAGTGCTGCCGAGGGGGAAGTCGTGATGAAGCGTGCTTATTTTATCTTGTTACTACTCGGACCGGCTTTTCTTTTGCAGTCGTGCGCTGAGAACAAGCCTTTGGAGAAAGGGTTGAGGGTAGGTCCAAGCGTCACTCGTCATACCAAAAAGAATCAAGCCGTAAAAATCTACAGCGCCTATCAGATTGGCGACGATTGCGTGATGTACGACGCACCGCCCCGCGTCAAAGCCGTCTCTCCACCGAAGAACGGTACCCTCACCATTGTTACCGTTAGAGACCATGCCGCTTATCCCGCGACAAGCCATCTCTTTAAATGCAACTCGAAGCTGATACCCATGACGGCTGTCAATTATCAGCCAAATCCAGGCTTCACCGGAACTGACGACCTCACGTTGCAAACTAACTTCAATGGGATTCTCAATCCTCCGGATAAGACTGCGGTCACCGTAGAAGTGGCACCTTAAACTACAGTCGCAGTGCATTTTATCGACGATGCGGAATCAAATTGAAATTAAATGCACTGTCACCGTAATTCCGAGGGGAAAATGCGGAAAATTTCTCGTTTCGTCACGATCGTGACGCTGTTGCTTGCTGCTTGTACTGTTCAACCGCGTCAAGCCAGCGTAGGGGCTTCTATCCGCCAGGACTTTCGCTCGAAATGCAGGGTTCCAGACTTCGCAACCCTGATCATTAACGACCGAGCTAAAGCAAAGGTGGAGGCCGCGGTGTATATGCGTTGCCTCAATGGCGAAGCCAGACAGCAGGGGCTACAGCGGGCAAAGCCCGTTTGTGTGGCTAAGGGTGTAAGGGACGGCACCGCTGAAATGAGGCAATGCCAACTTGCCGAGGGACATGCGCAGTGTCTTCGATCGATCCGCGACTATCAGGGCTATGCCGGCCAATTGGGATCCGCCAATACCAACGGCCCCACCGCAGAGAGCACCTGCGCGCAGATCTATCATTAATCAAAGATTCTGCGGATAGGTTAGTAGTCGCAACAAGCACGCGAGGTAGAACTTACTTCTCTGGTCGAGCTTGATCACGGGGACAGTGCATTTTATTGGCGATGCCAAATCCAATTGAAATTAAATGCACTGTCACCGTAACCCGTGTCTATTGCTGGGGAACTGGTCCACTCCCAAAACTGCTAGTTTGTCTGCATCTAGATTGGCAAGGGCCTTCGCTCCAATTATCTCTTGCAATAGCTGTTTAACGGCCTTCTTTTTCGCTGCTTCAAGTCGATTGATAAAGGACTCTGGATCGTCCAAAATTGCCATAGAAGCTCTATGGCCTATAATAAAACGATCAAGGACTTGAGATAGGTGGCCAATATTCCGCTTGTCCTCAAGGCAATTTCGAAATGATGCCAGGCTCATTATCTTTTCTACAATGGATTCAAGCTTCTTATCAGGCGCTCGAAGCTCGTATTTATCTCCAAATCTTCTTATTTCGATACCTAAGAACGTTACAGCATCGGATGGAGCCCGAATTGCTGTCTTACTGGTTTCTGACAGCTCAGGAATGTTAAGTTTAACTTTCGTCAATTGATTTTGAATAAACGCGAGCGCGCTTTCGCATTCGCTGCGGCTGGCTGCAAATAGAGCTAAATCATCAGCATATCTTAGAATGGAAATTTTATGCTTCACCAACGTTCTATCAAAATCACGTAAAAGCAGATTGGATATTAGGGGGGATACAGGCATACCTTGCCGAAGCCCTCTGCCCTTTATTATGCCGTTCTCTCTCGCGATTTTTGCTCCATCTCCCCCCCCCCCCGTCATCTAATTCGCAATCGACAGCATTGCACAATAACTGAGCAATTACCTTGGAACGCACTCGGGATGATATAATTTTTTTAACCTGATCGCGGGGAATGTTATCAAAGAACTTAATTATGTCGGCTTGAAGCACCCAAGGTTTTGCTTCGCGTTGGGCCCGAGCCTCACGTTGTGCATCGGCTAAAGTTCTGCCCTTAGTAAAGCCATAACTCACGCTGGAAAAAGCGGCTCTTCGGAAGCGCACATCATTTTCGAGATGTGCCAACAAAACTCTCTGAAGCAAACGATCACGTACTGTCGGCACAGATATAATTCGAAAGCCGCCAGAATTTTTTGGCACGGGCGCGAGTCGAAGCTTACTAAAGCTGAAGCTTCCACTCCGCAGCTCCGCGCGGATATGTGCTATTTGAAGGTCAAGATTCGAACCGAACGCCGCCGGCGTGACATTGTCGACACCTGCCGAGCCAGCACGAGTTTTTCCGGTGCTTGATTTACCTTTTGCGTCCCTGCTGCGCCGCCAGACTTCTCGAAAAGCTTCGTGAGATAAAGTCTTTGGCAATCGTCTCACACCATTCTCCCCCAAGTACCAGAGCAAAGCTCCCTGGGGGCACGGCTGGTGGGTTCCGAGTAACCTGCATCCGAGGATGACAGAACGGAACCGTAGTCCGCCTCCTCAGCCTGGCGCTGGGCGCAAGCATTCGAAGTCGGAGAAACGAGGCGACGAAGGCCGTAGCGCAGGAAGCGAACCGGGCCTAGTATTCAAATAGATGATTCGCTGACATTTGAACATGGATCTGCCGTGTTATTCCACAGCGAACACCCGAAGCAGACTTAAGTTGGGAACAAAGGACTGCAATTACTAGAATAAGGTCTACCTCTTCCACCCACGTCCAGGCTTCCCGCCACCCTTTCGCCTCGCCTCAGCCCCCAACGGCACTTCGCGATCCGTACCCGGGCCCATGCTGTCCAGACCCGGCTTGGTGGCCCGCGTCTTCGGCAGGTTGGCGGCGTCGCCATAGGCCTTCGGGCCCTTATAGGCGCCGGCCTTCTGGCGCACATTGACCTGGCGGGCCGAGCCGTCGTCGGCCACGGCCATCTCGGTCTCGCGCAGGCGCTTGAGTTCGTCGCGCAGCCGCGCGGCTTCCTCGAAGCGCAGGTCGGCGGCGGCGTCGCGCATGCGCTTTTCGAGGTCGGCGGTCACGGCCTCGAAATTGTGGCCGATGGTGGAGACCTTGTCGGCCAGTCCCTTGTCGACAGTGACGCGGTCGCGCTCATAGACCGAGTTGGTGATGTCGGCGATCCCGCGCTTGACGCTCTCGGGCGTGATGCCGTTGGCGGTGTTCCAGGCCACCTGCTTTTCGCGTCGGCGGTTGGTCTCGGCGATGGCGCGCTCCAGCGAGCCGGTCATGTTGTCGGCATAGAGCAACACGCGGCCGTCGACATTGCGGGCGGCGCGGCCGATGGTCTGCACCAGCGAGGTTTCCGAGCGCAGGAAACCTTCCTTGTCGGCGTCGAGAATGGCGACCAGGGCGCATTCGGGAATGTCCAGGCCCTCGCGCAGCAGGTTGATGCCGATCAGCACGTCGAAGGCGCCGAGGCGGAGGTCGCGGATGATCTCGATGCGCTCGATGGTGTCGATGTCCGAATGCATGTAGCGCACGCGGATGCCGTGGTCGTGCATGTATTCGGTGAGGTCCTCCGCCATGCGCTTGGTCAGCACGGTGACGAGGGTGCGGTAGCCCTGTTTCGCCACCTGCTGCACCTCGCCGAGGAGATCGTCGACCTGGGTGCGGGCAGGGCGGATCTCGCATACTGGATCGATCAGTCCGGTTGGGCGGATGACCTGCTCGGCGAAGACGCCGCCGGTGTGCTCCAGCTCCCACTTGCCGGGGGTGGCCGAGACATGCACGGTCTGCGGGCGCATGGCGTCCCATTCCTCGAAACGCAAGGGACGGTTGTCGAGGCAAGAGGGCAGGCGGAAGCCATATTCGGCCAGGGTCGCCTTGCGCCGGAAGTCGCCTTTATACATGGCGCCGATCTGCGGCACGGTGACGTGGCTCTCATCGGTGAAGACGAGGGCGTTGTCGGGCAGATATTCGAACAGGGTCGGCGGCGGCTCGCCGGGCAGGCGGCCGGTGAGCCAGCGCGAATAGTTCTCGATACCGGCGCAGGAGCCGGTGGCCTCCATCATCTCCAGGTCGAAGGTGGTGCGCTGGTCGAGGCGCTGGGCCTCGAGCAGGCGGCCGCCGGTATAGAGCTGCTGCAGCCGGACCTTGAGCTCGTCCTTGATGCCCTTGATCGCCTGGTTCAGCGTGGGGCGCGGCGTGACGTAATGCGAATTGGCGTAGACCTTGACGAATTGCAGGTCCTGGATCTTCTGGCCGGTGAGCGGGTCGAATTCGGCGATGCTCTCGATCTCGTCGCCGAACAGGTTGATGCGCCAGGCGCGGTCCTCGTAATGGGCCGGGAACAGCTCGATGACGTCGCCGCGCACCCGGAAGGTGCCGCGGCCGAAATCGGCGCTGATGCGCTTGTATTGCAGGGCGACGAGGTCGGCGATCAGCTGCTTCTGCTCGACGCGCTCGCCCACGCTCATGCCGAAGGTCATGGCGGTGTAGGTCTCGACCGAGCCGATACCGTAGATGCAGGAGACCGAGGCGACGATGATGACGTCGTCGCGCTCCAGCAGCGAGCGCGTGGCCGAGTGGCGCATGCGGTCGATCTGCTCGTTGATCGAGGACTCCTTCTCGATATAGGTGTCCGTGCGCGGCACATAGGCTTCGGGCTGGTAATAGTCGTAATAGGAGACGAAGTATTCCACCGCATTGTTGGGGAAGAACGACTTGAACTCGCCATAGAGCTGGGCCGCCAGCGTCTTGTTGGGCGCCAGGATCAGAGCGGGGCGCTGGGTGCGGGAGATCACCTGCGCCATGGTGAAGGTCTTGCCCGAGCCGGTGACCCCGAGCAGCACCTGGTCTCGCTCATGGCTCTGCAGGCCCTCGACCAGGTCGGCGATGGCGGTGGGCTGGTCGCCGGCCGGCTGATATTCCGAGACGAGTTCCAGGCGGATGCCACCCTCGCTCTTGTCGGGGCGCGAGGGGCGATGCGGCGTCCATATCGGCTTGCCGATCATGCGCGGGTCGCCGGTCTCCAGCAGTTCGGAGAGGGCCTTGATGGTGCCGGCCGAACCGCCGAGCTTGTCGAGCCCGTCGGGATCGAGCTGGCCGTCGTCCTTGGCGCGGGCCTTCTTGTCAGGTGCCTTGCGCTTGACCGCACGGCCCTCCATCTCGGCGCCTCCGCCGGCCGAGGGCACGCCCAATTTGGCGGCAAGCTCGGGGTCGAGGCCGGTGACGGCACCGGCGTCGAAGCCACTCTGCGGCCCCTCGCCGAAGCCCGGCTTCTCGTCGTCGCGCAGGCTGCTCCTGGCCTCCTTGAGCAGGCCGGGATTGAGCAGGGCCTTCAGATGCTCGTCGAGCGAGGGCAGGGCCGGGCGCGACGCCTTGGATTTCGGCGTGCGGAGTTTCTTCGGAGCAGGGGTCTTGCTCGAGGAGGGGGCTTTGGGTGTATCGGACATGCCCTGATAATGGGGTGAGTCACGCGCCGGGGGAAGGGCCGTCGTCGGAAACTTGCTGACAACGTCCTGTCAGCAGGGTGGCGAAGTTTCCTGCGGCACGACAAGGCCGGCCCTGTTGTGCTAGCGACGGGTTCTTCGTTGCCTTCGGAGTTTCGGATGATCCGTCCTGCAAGTTTTATCATGACAGCGGCCCTGGCCGTCGCAACCCTCGCCTGGCAAGGCCCGGCCCAGGCCGCCGGTTTCGACTGCCGCAAGGCGCATAGCGCGGTCGAGAAGCTGATCTGCGCCCTTCCGAAACTGTCCCGCCTCGATGACGAGATGAACAGGCTCTACCAGGCCATCGAGGGCGAGACGCGCGGGGTCGACGGCGAGACCGGCGCGGTCAGCGACCCCTTCGGCAAGGACCAGACCCACTGGCGCGAGACGGTGCGCGATGTCTGCACCGACGCCTCCTGCATCGAGCGCGCTTATGTGGCGCGCATCGGCCAGGTCAAGAAGGACTGGGCCTCGGCCCTGGGCGAGGGGCAGTAGGGGAGTTCAGAAGCAGGCCCCTCGTCATCCCCGGCCGAGCGCCTCGCGAGCGCAGCGAGAGAGCTAGGGTATCGTCACAAGCTTCGCTTGTGACTGGGATCCAGGGGCCATGGATCCACGCCTATCGACCCCTGGATCCCCTTCCCTCGGCCTACGGCCTCGCCGGGGATGACAGAGCAGCTATTCTTGAAGGGTACCCGTGCTCTCGTCTTTCCGGCAGCGGTCAGTTCCTGCCTCAGCGGACATGAAAGTCCGTGGCGACCAGCGGCAGGCCAAGGCTGGCGGCGACGGCGCGCGAGGCCAGGTTGTCCCAGGACGTGCTGTAGAAGGGCACGGCCCCCAGCGCCCGCACGGCCTGCGCCCAGCCGGCGACGACCGCGACGGCATGGCCATGGCGGCGGTGGTCGGAGTGGGTCTCGACCCCGGCGCAATGCACGGCATCGGAGATGCGCACGCTGGCGCAGATCGCCACGGCGCGATCGCCCTCGACCACAGCCAGGAAGGGCCGCCTGTGCGGTACGTCCGGCAGCCAGTCGGGGAAGAGCGGCCGCAGCAAGTCCGCATTGCCCTCATCGATGGCGATGGGTTGCCGTTGCGGCGGCGGGACGGCATCCGCTCGGTAGACCGGCCCGGCCCAGATCTGCGTCACCGGAGCCTGGTGGCCGAGCAGATCGAGATAGGCTTCTTCCCGGGCCGGGCGTTCCCTCGGCACCTCGCCCAGCGCCTCGTCGCGGCAGAGCTCGCCGAGGCGGGCGACCAGCGCATCCGGCATATCGGCGCGGCAGCGAAACAGCGGCCCGGCCGGCGTGCGCATCAGATGGAAGCGGGGCGCCGGGTGGGAGTCCCACTCATTGCTGTGCAGCAGGCGCCCGCGGCCATCGGTGGCATAGAGCGTGTCGAGACGGCGGCTCAGCAAGGCCCGCTGGGAATCTGTGTCGAGAGGCATGGACCGAGCCTATCGATGCGGTGCCGGGCAGGCAATCGCAGGGAGCGAACGTACTGTATCCGCCGAAACTGAGGTCGCCGGTCAAACGGTGCAAGAGATTGCCGCTGCTCTAGATTGTCCCGGCTCCGGCTCGTGCTAGATGTCGGGCCGTCCCTCCGGAATTGGAATCACCCGACATGAAGCTTCAGCTCGCCCTCGGTGCCGCTGCCCTGGCCCTGATGCTGCCCACCCAGGCCCTGGCCGAATGCGACATCACCGATGCCCTGCTCAAGCAGGCCTATCCCGACGCGCAGCAAGGCGACAACGGCCTGCTGGTGAAGGGCGGTGGCTATGATCGTTCGATCAACCCGGACGACGTGGTCTGCAAGGCCTGGCCCTACCGCCCAGAACTGATGCTGGCGGCGGTGCCGCTGATCGAGGCCAAGCCGCCGGTCGAGGGCGAGAACAAGGGCGATGTCGAGATCATCATCGCCGATGTCGCCACCGGCAATCCCGTGGCGCGGCGGCTGGAGAAGGGCATGGCGTTCTCGGATGCCATCCAGTTCGGCTCGATGAGCCTCGACACGGCCCGCTACGATGTCGGCGACGGGCTGCGTGCCTTCGGCCTGCGCACCTCGCAATCAGGCAGTTCGCGCGTCAATCCCTATAACGAGCAGGCGCTCTGGATGTACACCTTCGACAAGGGACGCATCGAGCGCGTGCTGGACGGGCTGATCGTCGAGCGCAGCAATGGCGAGAACAATGGCGATTGCGAGGGCGAGTCGACCTCGGTGACGCGCACCGTCAAACTCGGTCCCAAGGTCGAGCTGGGCTATCGCGACCTCACGGTCGAGCAGAGCGTCACCCATGAAACCTCCACGAAGGTCGGTGGCGAATGCAGTTTCGACAAGCAGCCCGGCAAGGCGGCGCGGTTCGAGCTGATCTACGACAATGGCCATTACCGCCCGACCGCCGGCGTCAAGCCGCGCAGCGAGGGCGGCGATATCGAGAAGGACCTGTTCTCCACCATCGAGATCGGGGCACAGCCGTGATCGCACGCCGTCTTGCCAGGCTGCCATCGCCTGTCTCCTGCCGGCCGTCGTCATCCCCGTCGATGACGCTGGGCTGAGGCAAAGAACGCGACGCCAGTCATCCCTTCGCCCCGCTTGCGGGGAGAAGGTAAGGATGAGGGGCAGCGTGAGCTCGCAAATTGTTCGCGGAGCTGAGAACGGGGCGAGGGGCGCTTATGTTGGCCTTATCGGCATCCAATCATCTCGCCCAGCCCTTGTCCTAGAGCAAACAAGCGTTCGAGACCGAACGCTTGTTTGCTCTAACTCCTTGTTTCGACGCGTCTTTGCGATTCTTGACGATTCCGTCAAATCACAAAACGCTTTAGCAGCTATGCCGCCTGCCTGGCATTTGTCTCAGGAACCGCTCTCGGCCATGAAGCGGCGGTAGCCGCTGGACCGCAGTTCGCAGGCCGGGCAAGTGCCGCAGCCATAGCCCCAATCGTGCCGATGGCTGCGATCGCCATTGTAGCAGGTGTGGGTCTGTTCGCGGACGAGATCCACCAGCCGGTCGCCGCCGAGCTCCCGCGCCAGCGCCCAGGTCTGCGCCTTGTCGATCCACATCAGGGGCGTGTGGATGATGAAACGGCTTTCCATGCCGAGATTGAGCGCCAACTGCATGGCCTTCATGGTGTCGTCGCGGCAGTCCGGATAGCCGGAGAAATCGGTCTCGCACACGCCGGTGACGAGATGGCGGGCGCCGCGCCGATAGGCGAGGGTGGCGGCGAAGGTCAGGAAGAGCAGATTGCGCCCGGGCACGAAGCTGTTGGGCAGGCCGTTCTCCTGCATGGCGATCTCGACGTCGCGCGTCAGGGAGGTTTCGCTGATGCGGCCGAGTATGCAGAGGTCGACCAGATGGTCTTCGCCCAGCCGCGCGGCCCAGGCGGGGAAGGCTTCGCGAAAGGCGGCAAGAACCACCGGGCGCATCGCCAGCTCGATGCTATGGCGCTGGCCATAATCGAAGCCGACCGTCTCCACGCTGTCGAAACGCTCGAGCGCCCAGGCCAGGCAGGTGGTGGAATCCTGGCCGGCCGAGAACAGGACCAGGGCTTTGTCAGACATGGTTTTCTCCATCCCGAACCTCTTCACGACAGCCATTCATGCCCTTGGAATGGCGGGGTTTTTCAGCCTTCTTCAACCGCCGTGGCGAGGCGCGGGCCGAGATGGGCGTGGCCGCGCCGGCGCGCGAGCGTCTCCTGGCGATGGCGTTCGCGCGAGGAGGCTTTCTGTGTCTCGGTGAGGGTTGCGGCGCAATAGGGGCAGCTCACCCCTTCCTCGTAGTCGGGCGATTGCCGGTTCGCTGCCGAGAGGGGCGACAGGCAGCCATGGCAGAGGGTGAAATCTTCTTGCCTGAGGCCATGGCCGACGGCGACGCGCTTGTCGAAGACGAAGCAGGCGCCCTCCCACAGGCTCTGCGCAGGCGGGATCTCCTCCAGATAGCGCAGCACGCCGCCCTTGAGATGATAGACCTCCTCGAAGCCCTCGCGCAGCATCAGGCTGGTCGCCTTCTCGCAGCGTATGCCGCCGGTGCAGAACATCGCCACTTTCTTGTGCCTGGCGGGGTCGAGATTGTCCCTGACAAAAGCAGGGAAGTCGCCGAAGCTCTCCGTCCGGGGATCGATGGCGCCCTTGAAGCTGCCGATACGCACCTCGAAATCGTTGCGCGTGTCGATGACCAGTACCTCGGGATCGGAAATCAGGGCGTTCCAGTCCCCGGGCTCGACATAGGTGCCGATACGCTCCAGCGGGTCGACGCTCTTGTCACCGATGGTGACGATCTCCTCCTTAAGCCGCACCTTCATGCGCAGGAAGGGCATGTCCTCGGCGAAGGAGGTCTTGTGCTCGATGGCGGGCAGGCCGGTGATCGCGCGCAGGCGCGGATGGAAGGCCGCCATCGCCTCGGGCGTGCCGGCCACCGTGCCGTTGATGCCCTCATGCGCCAGCAGGATGATGCCCTTGATGCCGAGCGAGCAGGCGAGCTTGGCCAGCGGCTCGCGCAGATCGGCGAACCCCGGCAGACGGGCGAAATGATAGAAGGCGGCAATTTCGATGGTCGGCATCGCCGCTCTTTAGCGCCAATGGAGGCGGGGGTAAACCTTGCCGGCACCGCCGGCTGGGCGCCGGGGGTGCCGGAGGACTATTGCGCCGCCTGCCGCGAAGCGACGATGGTGTCGGCCTGCCGCCCCGAGAGCTCGGCCAGATGGTCGAATCTGGATCGGAAAGTGCCGACGCCCGCGGTTGCCGAACGCAGTTCGATGATCAGGTCGGTGATCTCGGCTTCCGGGATCAGCGCCTGTACCACGTCCCAGCCTTCCCAGCCGTCGCGGGCATCGAAGCCGAGGATCTGGCCGCGCCGGGAGGAGACGATGGCGTTGGTCTTGGCCGTGGCATCCGAGGGCACCGAGATCTCCACCGCCAGCACCGGTTCCAGCAGCACGGGGCTGCATTGCGGCATCGCCTCGCTCATGCCGATGCGCGCCGCGGTCTGGAAGGCCATGTCAGAGGAATCCACCGTGTGGTAGGAGCCGTCGGTGAGGGCCACGCCGACATCGACGACCAGGAAGCCGAGCGGGCCGCGCTTGAGATAGTGCTTCACGCCTTCCTCGACCGAAGGGATGTAATTGCGTGGCACCACGCCGCCGGTGATCTTGTCGATGAAGGCAAAACCTTCGCCTCGCGGCAGCGGCATCACGTCGAGCACCACGTCGCCGAACTGGCCATGCCCGCCCGATTGCTTCTTGTGGCGTCCGCGCACGCCCGTCACCGATTTGCGAATGGTCTCGCGATAGCCGATCTGCGGCTGGTTCGAGTCGACGGCGACGCCGAATTTCGAGGCGAGCTTCTCCACCGCCACGCGCAGATGCATCTCGCCCTGACCGCGCAGTATGGTGTCGCCGAGTTCGGCATTCTGCTCCATGGCGAGCGCCTGGTCCTCGTCGGTGAGGCGTTGCAGGGCGGCCGAGAGCTTGACGTCGTCCTTGCGGTCGCGAGCCCGGACGGCGAGCGACATCACCGGTTGGGGGGCCTCGATCTCGGCCGGCCGGGGCACGGCCTTGCCGACAGCCAGCATGTCGCCGGTATGGGCGGCATCGACCTTGCCGAGCGCCACGGTATCCCCGATCTGCGCCTGCGTCGTCTTCTGGGTGGTCTGGCCCAGCAGCCGGGCACAGCCGGCGATACGGCCGGTCTCGCCGGAGGATGTCGTCACCGTCATGCCTTCCTGGAAGGCGCCGCTGAGCACGCGCGTCAACGAGAGCTTGCCGGCATGGGCGGTATGGAAGGTTTTCATGACATAGCCGAGAGGCTCCGATCCCGGCGTTATGCCGAGCCGTGCGGCGGTCTCATGAATGCAGGGCGCCTCATGGCGCAGCGCCTTCATCAGCCGCAGCATGCCGTTGCCATTGACCGCCGAGCCCATCAGAACCGGCACGGCCAGGCCGTCGCGCAACTCGTGGGCGAGATCGTCGAAGACCCGGTCGCGGGGGGGCTCGACCTCTTCGAGAAGCTGCTCCATCAGGGCATCGTCATGATCAGACAGTCGCTCCAGCATGGAATAGCGCGCATCCTTGCTTTCGTCGCGTTCGTCGGGCGGGATCTCCACCACCTGGGAGGCCGCGTGTTCCTGGTAGATGAAGGCCCGTTCGAGCGCGAGGTCGACATAGCCGACTGCAACGCCGTTCTTCCAGATCGGGATCTGGCGCAGCAGCAGCGGCAGACGGGAAGCCGGCTGCAGCAAAGGCAGGGCGTCGCGCACGCTCTGATGCGAATTGTCGATCTTGTTGAGGAAGAGAAAGCGCGGGATCTTCTGGTCTTCGAGTTCGCGCAGGATCAATTGGAGGGCCGGGACCTTCTTCTCATCGGCCTCGCAGACCACAACCGCCGCGTCGATCGCCGGCAGCACGGGCCGCATCTCGGCCAGGAACTCGATCGAGCCGGGGCAGTCGATGAAGGTATAGGTCTCGCCCATGAAGTCCACGGAGGCGATATTGGCCTCGACGCTCATGGTGTGGGCGCGCGCCTCGGCGCTGGCATCACCGATGCTGGAGCCGGCCGCCACGGTGCCCTGGCGCTGCAGGGCGCCCATGCGTGCGAGGATGGCTTCCAGAAGGGTCGTCTTGCCGCTTTGGAACGGGCCGACCAGGGCGATACAGCGCGGCCCGCTGGATCGTCTGCCGTTTGGAGTGTTCTGCGTCATTGTCGCGTCCCTCCTGTTCTGGCCGCCGCTCTTTTGGGCGGCTGACCAAAGCGTCGCGCCGATTGGAGGTCGTGGCAAGGGAAAAGTGACATGCGCTGCCGAAGGCGGCGGTGCCTATGCCGCCCGGCGGACCATTCTCTGTTTTTCATTTGAGCGAGATTGGGAGGCTCACACTCCGCATATCGGGCGGCGCTCCCTCATGAACAGACGACCGTCATCCCGGAAGGCGGAAATCGGCTCGCCAGCCAAGCTCGTCGGAAGCCTTGACGGTCGACAGTTCAGCGCTTGCTTCTGCGACATTATAGGCGCCGGGCCGGCCACGATCGATCGCGAGCAGCGCCGCCTGCGCCGCAGCATCGACATGCACGGACATCGCCCGGCTGGGGATGTCGCTGCCGGTGCCGGGCCCATAGAGATAACCGTAGCGCAGAACCACGCCTTCGATCGGCGCCTGGAGCACGGCATCCTCCAGGGCGATCACCCCATGCACGCTGACCGCGCCCGGGCCCTCGGCCCCGTGATTGAGGGGATCGGTTTCGATGTGCGGCAGCGGGCCGGGTGCATAGACCCAGGCAATGCTCTGGGCGATGATCCGCCGGGCTCCGGCCGCGAGAGCGGCAGCAACCAGATTGGCGCTGCCTTCGCGGCGAATGCGGGCATTGCGCGGCACGAATTCCGCCATGCGGGCCGGATCGAGGGCCGGGGGGAGATCGGTGAGCTGGTGGATGACGATTTCGGGTCTGGCGGCTGTCACGGCGGCGATCAGGGCGTCGCGGTCGAAGACGTCGACCACGACCGGTTCGGCGCCGAGTTTCCGCAAAATATCGGCTTTGGCAGGCGTGCGCGTCGTGCCGACGACCCGGTGACCGGCACGAAGGAGCAGGCGCGTGAGCGGCGCCCCGACGGCACCGGTGGCACCGGCCAGGAAAATGGTTCGAGGCAAAACGGTTGGGTGCGAAGCGGTTCGGGACATGGCTAACCTCGTTTCAGAGCGACTGGCTTCTGAAATAGCCTTGGCATGAGGTCAGCGAAAAGTGCCAAGAATTGCGTGAATGGCTGTACCAAAATGAAAATGCGCCGGATGGCGGGGGGACCATCCGGCGCGTTAGGCGACCAGTTCAATTCGCTTGCGGGGGGACTAGGCGAAGAACCCAATGGTCGCTGTTACTACTGTTGCAGTCGCGAGAAGTCCGACGAGCCAGAGCGCCAAGGTCAGTTGACGTTCTGCTTCAGCCGCCGAAACGCGCATGGCGCGGGTGTCGGCCTTGAGCATATGTGCGGTTGCCTGATTGACGGCCATCGTGATCTCCTCGAAACGCTCGACTGGAAAACATCTAACGTCCTGTCGTCTAAAACTTCGTCCGGCGAAACGAAGTGCGAAAACGCACGCGGCACTCAACTCGGTTACTTCCAACCACGCATCACGCCGCCAAGAACTCGGGTGGCCATGAAGCGCATCGGCTACAGTCAAAGCATCGCTGCCGATCACGGCAGGCTTTTGCGCGTTCTCGGGCGGCGGTGAGGAAGTTTCACGGCTTTGTTGTGTCGATGTTGCCCGGAGCCGGGCGCGTTCATGGCTGAGCGCGCCTGCTCCATAGCTCTTTGGTTTGACACGCCTTTGCGGTTCTCGCCGTCACCGTCAAATCCCAGGATGGTTTAGGAATGAACCCGCGCAGCCTCTCCGGCAAGTTGTGCATTGGACGTAATCTTTGCGCTTGAACGGAGGCTGGCCCGCGCCTAAGCAGAAGCGCGCCCTTCGGGGCGGGCAGGGGGCCGCCCGTGAGGCCGCCTCGCGTTCCCTACACCCGCTTCATCCACGGCTTACAGGAGTTTCCAGCCATGGCTTTTCTCGCCGACGCCCTCTCGCGCATCAAGCCTTCCGCGACCATCGCGGTGAGCCAGAAAGCGCGCGAACTGAAAGCGGCGGGACGCGACATCATCGGCCTTGGCGCCGGCGAGCCCGACATGGACACGCCCGACAACATCAAGAAGGCCGCGGTCGACGCCATGATGCGTGGGGAAACGAAATATCCGCCCGTCTCCGGCATTCCGCAGTTGCGCGAAGCTATCGCCGCCAAATTCAAGCGTGAGAACGGCCTCGACTACAAGCCCTCGCAGACCATCGTCGGCACCGGCGGCAAGCAGATCCTGTTCAACGGCCTGATGGCCACGCTGAACACAGGCGACGAGGTCGTCATTCCCACGCCCTATTGGGTCTCCTATCCGGAGATGGTGGCCCTGTGCGGCGGTACGCCGGTCTTCGCCGAAACCACGCTGGCCACCAATTTCAAGCTGTCGCCCGAGGCGCTGGAAAAGGCGATCACGCCGAAGACGAAATGGTTCATCTTCAACTCGCCCTCCAATCCGTCAGGCGCCGCCTATAGCCGTGGCGAATTGAAGGCGTTGACCGACGTGCTACTGCGCCATCCCCATGTCTGGGTGATGACCGACGACATGTATGAGCATCTCGTCTATGGCGACTTCGCCTATTACACGCCGGCCCAGGTCGAGCCCAAGCTCTATGACCGCACCCTCACCATCAACGGCGTCTCCAAGGCCTATTCGATGACCGGCTGGCGCATCGGCTATGCCGCCGGCCCCGAGGCGCTGATCAAGGCGATGGACATGATCCAGGGCCAGCAGACTTCGGGCGCCTGCACCATCGCGCAATGGGCGGCGGTGGAAGCGCTCAACGGCACGCAGGACTTCATCCCCGAGCGCCGCAAGATCTTCGAGGGCCGCCGCGACCTGATCGTAGGCATGCTCAACCAGGCCAAGGGTATCCAGTGCCCAACGCCGGAAGGCGCCTTCTACGTCTACCCCTCCTGCGCCGGCACCATTGGCAAGAAGGCGCCCAGCGGCAAGGTGATCGAGACGGATGAGGACTTCGTTTCGGAACTGCTGCAGGCCGAAGGGGTTGCGGTAGTGCATGGCTCGGCTTTCGGCCTCGGCCCGAATTTCCGCATCTCCTACGCAACCTCGACCGAGGCGCTGGAAGAGGCCGGCCGCCGCATCCAGCGCTTCTGCAACACGCTGGTCTGATCTTCCGGCATCAAGATATAATCAGGCCTGCCTCCTCAGGGGGCGGGCTTTTTTATTGGGCGGAGGGCATGACGACGCTGCGATAGTAGCTCACTGCTCGCTCTTCTCCGTAATCCGGGTCAGGCAGCAGCCCTCCTTTCCCGGGGACCAAAGCTCGATCTCATAGTCGAAGCCCGCTGCTTCCAGGGTCGCCTCGTCGAGCGCCGAGGCGCAGTAAAGCAAGGTAACGATTTCCTCCTCACTGCATCCGGCCTCAATCCATGCATCCTTGATGGGGCACGCCATCATCTTCACTTCGAGGCATGTGCTGTCGAGCCGCCGGATGTCCGGACAAAACACGGATCCATCATCGGGCGATCTTGCAAAGCCTCTCGCCATGCATTCGAAGTCCCTCGGGGCGCAGCCCGCGAGCGACTTGCCGATCCGAAGGCCGTGGGCACGGCTGGCGCTGCGCATCACATCTTTGGCTTCGTCTTTGCCGTAGCGGGCGTTGAGTTCCCGAAAGACCATGAGATAGGCGGTGCCTCGGTCCTTGATGGCGTCATACAGTAATTTGTTGGTCGGTCTGTTGATCACTACCCTTTCCTCCCAGCTTTCGGCCGGCGCAGGCTTCTCCTATTCCGCGATGGTTTCTGCATCTGCCTTCCGCCACGATTGTGAGCCGCGCTTCCCGGTTTGGCACGATCACACTTTCGGGTCCGGATTTTCCGTATGCCCGTCTACGGCAATGATCATGCTTGGCGAACAGGAAGGCGCCCTCGAGATTGACCATCAGGCAATGCCGCCAATCCGCGACCTCGATATCCTCGATTGGAGCCGTGGGGCCGGCGATGCCGGCATTGGCGCACAAGACATCGAGCCCATCCCAGGAGGCGCGGATCCGCGCGATCAAGGCTTCACGGTGGCCTCATCGCAGACGTCGAGCTGCTCGCGTTCCCAGACAGGCGGGCAGGAGGCCAGGGCGTCTGCGTCGACGGCCCAGACATGCGCGCCCGCCTTATGAAACGTCTCGGCCATGGTCCGGCCGATGCCGCTGCCTCCCGCCGTGATCAGAACGCGCTTGTCCATGGTGCTGCCCCCTTGGTTCGCCCGCCGGGCTAAGAGGAGGCTACGCTTGTGGGTACCCGGCGCAGGGGCGGGAAGCGACGGAAAGCGTGCCTGCTGCGACCTGAATCCGGGCTCCGACTGTCTCAGGGGCTATCGCCGCCTACGACCGCTGCTCAATGGTACAGGTCCCTTCAGCGCTGCCGAATTCCGGCCGCGAGCCACAGGCCGGACACCAGGACCACCACCAGCGCGGCATGGAACATCTTGTCGCCGCTCGTCTGCGGTCCGATGCCGATTGCGATCATCACGGTGCCGACCAGCGTACCGAGAAGCGCAAGGCCTTGAGCTGCGAGGGCGGTGAGGCGCACGAGGGACGGGCGAGCCAAGGCGGTGACGAGACCCAACGCCAGCACCACGGCGATGATCCCCTCCGCAGTGGCGGCCCTCGAATCGAGCCCTCCAATGGGCAGGAGGCCGCCGTGTACCATGGAAGCGCCGGCAAAAAGTGCGATGTCGAGGGCGAGCAGGGTTGCGATCCGCGCCATCACGGCACTGGCACCGCGTTTCCGACCGCTCCCAGACCGAGGAGGCGCACAGCGGCGGACAGGGCTTCGGCGGGTTCGGTTTTCCCCTGAGGCGAACGCCAGGCGACGAAGCCGTCCGGCCGCACCAGCACCGCTCCATCGGGATCGAGGCCATAGGCGGTCGGCCAGCGGCCGTCGATGTCGACGATATCACTGTCCGGCCCGATGATCTCACAAGCGAGCGGCAGGGCGAGCTGCCGACGAGCCTCCTCCACGGCCTGGCGCCAGACAGCCTTGCTGGCCAGCAGCACGAAATCGCCGCCGAAGAGATCGAGGCTGGACAGGCGCTGCCCGTCGCATTCGAGCCAAAGATGCGGGGCGCGGGTGCCGGGCCGCCCCGCCAGCATCGTATGCGCCTCGAAGGGACCATCCGATGCAGGACCTGCGGGCAGAAAGGCACCGGCGTCGAAGCGCTGGCCGAATACGACGTCATAATCCGGCACGAGCGGTGCCGCCGGTGGCAAGCGCTTGGAGGGATCCTTGAACCAGCTTTGCAGGCGCGCGAGGGCCTGGGCCAGCGTCGCCTGCACAACAGGTCGGCGCTCGACGTCATAGCTGTCGAGCAGGCTCGGCCCCGCCTCGCCCTTCAGCACCATGGCCAGCTTCCAGGCAAGGTTGTGGGCGTCGTGAATGCCGGTATTGCCGCCGAAGGCGCCGGTCGGCGGCATCAGATGGGCGGCGTCTCCGATGAGGAAGGTTCGGCCCTGGCGAAAGCGATCAGCAATGGACGCGGCAACGTCCCATGCCCTGATGTCGATCGGCTCTGCCTTGATGTCGGAGCGGCCGGCGGCGCGGATCGCGAGGTCGTGGCAGCGGGCCGCATCGAAGTCCTCCAAGCGCTCGCCCTTCTGCGGATAATATTGCAACGCCAGCAGCCAGCGACCGCCGGCCCGCGGCGTGACAGCGCCGTTGAGATCGGTGATGAAACAGGAAGTGAAGCGCCGGTCCTGCAGGATTGGCGGCAGGTCGGTATCGAAGATGATGCTGATCCAATGCTGCAGCGAGCCGGGGCCGCTGCAGCCGATGCCGAGCCGCTCGCGCATGCCGCCATTGGCGCCGTCGGCCGCGATCGCATAGTCGGCGTACACGACCTCCTCTTCCCCGCTGGCGAGGTTGCGGATGCGGGCGCGCACCCCTCGGGCGTCCTCGTCGAAACCTTCGAGTTGGCTGTTGAAGCGGATGTCTGCGCCATGGTGTTCCGCATGGCGGCGCAGGATCGGTTCCAGCACGTGCTGGTCGCAGGTGGCAGGCTGGGTGGGGCTGAACGGATGGGCGTCCGGCCAGCCAAGATCGCTCCAATGGATATCGGGGTCGGCGAGGCTTTTCGCCCGCGCAATGCCGCCACCTTGCTGATCGCCGGTCCGCTCGGCGCGAATTTCGGCCTCCAGGCCGATGCTGCGAAAGATTTCCATGCTGCGCGGCGAGATGCCGGTGAATTTGTACTGGATCGAGGTGCCGGGGTGCCGCTCCACCACGAGGCAGCGTACGCCCCGACAGGCCAGCAGCGCGGCCGCGGTCAGACCGGTGAGGCCGCCGCCGACGATGAGCACCGACGTTCTGATTTCCGGTGTGGTTCCCATGGCTATCGTCTCCTTTTGATGTTATTTTGATTGACTAAAATATTTTAATAGTCAAATATTTTTATCGAACGAATTTTCGTGCCTTGGAGAATGCCCGCATGACGCCGTCGGATCGCAACCCTGAATCCGCGTCCGCGGCCTGGCGGTTGATGTTCGATTTTCTGATGCGCTCTTCGCCACAGCGGCTGGAGAGCCTGCACAGCCGCGGCCTGACCCCCAACGACTCACGGGTTTTATTCACGCTGGACCAGGAAGAGGCGCGTCCGATCGGTACGCTGGCGCGGCAATGGGGTTCCGATCCCTCGACGGCAACCTGGCTGGTTGATCGGTTGGAACGGGCAGGCCTTGCCGAGCGCTCGCCGGCGCCTGGTGACCGCCGGGTGAAGCTGGTGCGGCTCACCGAAAAGGGAGAGGCGACCCGCAAGGCACTGATGGAGGAATATTATCGCACCCCGCTCGAGGTCGCGGCTCTTTCCGCCGGCGATCTGGAGGACCTGATCCGGATCTTCTCCAAATTGAACCAAAGTGGGGAATGATCAGGCCTCATTGCGGCGCTTGAAGTCCGGGCAACAGTAAAAAACAAGCAACGACAAAAGAAAAAGGGCAGCCCGAAGGCCGCCCCAATTCGCTCGTCTTCTCGTTATTGCTCGCTTAGCGGGATGCGAGACGCTCCATCTTCACCTTGGCGGTGCCGGAGGACACCATGCCGACGGCGCGGGCCGCGCCGAGGGACAGATCGAGGACACGGCCCTTGGCGAAGGGACCCCGGTCGGTGATGCGCACCACGACCTTCTTGCCGTTGCGCAGGTTCGTCACCTGCAGCTTGGTTCCGAAGGGCAGGGAGCGATGCGCGGCAGTCAGGCCGCCCGGATTGAAACGTTCGCCATTGGCCGTGCGGCGACCGCTAAATTCCTTGCCGTAGTAGGAGGCCACACCGACGGAGTCAGCATAGCTAGTTCCCGTCATCGTTAGTAGAGTAATTGCTGCGGCAAAAAATGTAGCGTTCGTCGTTTTAGACGTCATTCAGTCAAGCTCTCAAATGTTGGGGATGTGCGGGGTTATAAGGTGAATTGTGTTCTCAATATGATTGAAAAAAAAGCACCGATAAGCTCAGGGACTTAGCTTTATTGTCAGAGCTGTGAGACATTAGTCTCGACTGGATTTCGAGATGAAATTCGCTTCTGATTTGAGCGTGATGGCGCGCGCCGGCAGGGACGTGCTAAGAGCGCCGTCATGGCTCTGATTTGGACCCTCACGGACGGCAAGGCGGGCGATGCTCTGCAGTGCCTCGGCGTCGCCGAGGCGGTGCTGGCGCAGGCCGGCGGTAGCATCGTGGAACACAAGGTATCACCGCGGCGCCTGTTCGCTCTTGCCATGCCCTGGGGACCGCCTGATCCCCTCGATCTCAAGGGACTGACGCCTCCCTGGCCGGATCTGGCCATCGCCTCCGGCCGGCGTGCCGTGCGCTATCTCGCCTGGCTGAAGCGGCGCTCGCCATCGACGCTCACCGTGTTCTTGAAGGATCCGCGCACGGGAACCGGTGCGGCTGACATCATCTGGGTGCCGGCGCATGACCGCCTGCGGGGTGCCAATGTGCTGGCGACGCTGACCTCGCCGCATCGGCAGGCACCGGCCGTGTTGGCGGCGGCACGCGCGGATGTACGCGCCGAACTGTTCGCCTTGCCGCAACCGCGCGTCGCCGTGTTGGCGGGCGGCCCCTCCAAGGACGTGGCCTTTGGCAGCGATGATGTCGACGGCTTCGTCTCGGCGCTGTCACGTCTGGCCGAAAGCGGGGCGGGGCTGATGGTCACGCCCTCGCGCCGGACGCCGCCCGCCATGGCGCAGGCGATCGCGCAAGCCCTCACGGGCAAGCCGGCCTGGATCTGGGACGGGAAGGGTGCCAATCCCTATGCGGAGATGCTGGCGTTGGCCGATGCTTTCGTGGTTACCGCCGATTCAGCCAACATGCTCAGTGAGGCGGCGGCGACCGGAAAGACCATCCATGTCTATCTGCCAAAAGGCGTTCCGGCCAAGATCATGCGGCTTGTCGATGGCCTGATTGTGCACGGGGCTGTGGTGAAGTTCGATGGGCATCTTGAAAACCACCCCTATGAACCCCTAGATTCAACCCCTTTGATTGCTCAAGAAATCCTCGCGCGCCTTCGCGCTGCATCCTGATTGGAAACCCGGTATGGCTACCCGTCACTCCAAGCTCATCATCCTCGGCTCGGGCCCGGCGGGTTATACCGCAGCGATTTACGCTGCGCGCGCCAATTTGTCGCCCCTGCTGATCTCCGGCATCCAGCCCGGCGGCCAGCTCACCATCACCACCGATGTCGAGAACTATCCCGGCTTTTCCTCGGTGATCCAGGGCCCCTGGCTGATGGAGGAGATGCGCAAGCAGGCCGAGCACATGGGCACGGGCATGGTTTCCGACCATATCTCCAAGGTCGACCTGTCGCAGCGTCCTTTCCGCCTGGAAGGGGATACGGGTGACGTCTATTTCGCCGATGCCCTGATCATCGCCACTGGCGCCCAGGCCAAATGGCTGGAAATGCCGTCGGAGGAGAAATTCCGCGGCTTCGGTGTCTCGGCTTGCGCGACCTGCGACGGTTTCTTCTTCCGCAACCGCAACGTCATCGTGGTCGGTGGCGGCAACACGGCGGTGGAAGAGGCGCTCTACCTCGCCAATATCGCGGCCAAGGTGACGGTGGTGCATCGGCGTGACCATTTCCGTGCCGAGAAGATCCTGCAGGACCGGCTGTTCAAGCATCCCAATATCGAGGTGGTCTGGAACAGCGCGCTCGACGAGATCGGCGGCAACGAGATCCCCCTGGGTGTCACCCACGTCAATCTGCGCAATGTCGAAACCGGCGTCGTGACCAAACACGATACGGACGGCGTCTTCATCGCTATCGGCCACAAGCCCGCCTCCGAGCTCTTTGCAGGACAACTTACCTTCAAGAATGGCGGCTATATCCAAACCGTTGTTGGTACGACGGCGACCAGCGTGCCGGGCGTCTATGCTGCGGGTGACGTTGCCGACGACGTCTATCGTCAGGCCGTCACCGCGGCCGGCATGGGCTGCATGGCGGCGCTCGAGGCGGAAAAATGGCTTGCTGCCGAGGAAGTCCACAGGGAAGCAGCGGAATAAATCGATTTCCGCCCTAAATTCGCCACCCGTTTCAAACTTCTAGGCAATCATCATATACTCTGCGCAAATCAGATCTTCGCGCGTCGCCAAATATGACGTTGAACCAAATACGACGTTGAATTCGGGCGGCGTTGAACCGAAGCAAAGCAAGGGTCGAAGCGCAGAATCTGGAGCGGGGCTGAACTGGGTGCTTCATGGATTGGGATAAGCTCAAGGTCTTTCACGCGGCTGCGGAGGCCGGCAGCTTCACGCATGCGGGCGACGTGCTCGGATTGTCGCAGTCGGCGGTCAGCCGGCAGGTCTCCGCTTTGGAGGGGGACCTGCGCACGCCGCTGTTCCATCGCCATGCGCGCGGGCTGATCCTGACCGAACAGGGTGAGATGCTGTTCCGCACCACCCAGGATGTCATGCTCAAGCTGGAAGCAGCGATGGGCGCCCTCAGCGACAGCCGGGAAAAGCCGAATGGCGAATTGCGCCTGACCACCACGGTCGGTCTCGGCACCTATTGGCTGACGCCGCGCATCGGGGAGTTTCTCGACCTCTATCCCGATATGCGTCTCAAGCTTCTGCTGACCGAGCAGGAACTCGATCTGGGCATGCGTGAAGCCGATGTCGCGCTGCGCATGCGCCAGCCCGAGCAGGGGGATCTCATCCAGCGCCGGCTTTTCACGGTGCATTTCCATGCCTATGCCGCGCCTGAATACATCAAGCGCTTCGGCCAGCCGCGCAGCATTGAGGATATCGACCGTCATCGCATCATCAGCTTCGGCGGTACGGCTGGCAGCTTTCTGCAGGCCATCAACTGGCTGAACACGGTGGGTCGTGATCCCAAGGATCCGCGCGAGCCGGTATTCGAGGTCAATAATCTGGGTGGCGTCAAGACCGCGGTGGAGAAGGGGGTCGGTCTCGCCGTGCTGCCCGATTATCTCGTCGGTCGCGAGTCGACGCTGGTCCAGGTGCTGACCGATGCGGAAATGCCGCAGCTCGAGACCTATTTCGTCTATCCCGAGGAGATGAAGAATCTGGCTCGTATCCAGGTTCTCAGGGATTTCCTGGTCAGCAAGGCCCAGCGCTGGGCCTTCTAGGCTCAAAGCCACTCATTCGAGCATCGTCGAGTTTGCACGATCTTTGTCCAGGGCAATCGGGTGAAGGCGTTTTGTCATCCTCAGCCCCGACTTGCTTTGCAAGTCGGGGCGGGGACGCGTTGCAGCGCGAAGCGCTGAAGTGCAGATCCGGGATCGCATGACGGAAAAAGCGCTCCTATCGGCTTGCGATCCCCGGACCTAACTATTGTTTGGTCTGACTGCGCCGCGTCATGAATGACGCAACGCGCGCGGGATGACCGCATGGGCGTTCATCCGATTGCCCTAATCTTTGTCATTGCCGGGCTTGACCCGATGCTTGGTTCCACGCCCGGCTTTTTGAATAGCGGGGTCAAATCCGGCTATGCCACATCGGAACGTTGCTCACTTAAGTGAATTTCGTGGCTGCTAAACCAGGTACGTCGGCCATCTTGCCTGTTTTTGCAGCAAGGGTGCATTGCGCGGCCGCCTGATCAAGGATCAGGCGAAGAGGGTGCGCATTTCAGTGGCAATTGCATCTATGCGCAGCACGCAGGGCCGGCATGTGAAAGAATGCATTGCAGCAGGGGGCCGGCAAATATAATCTCAGCCTTGTCAGACGTTCGGGCCATCATCCTCCCGGTGGCGACCTGGAGCATCTGACGTTCCCCTCTGGATGGTGACTTTTGGACTTTGTCCAAGCTACGGCCGGGTTCGTCCCGGCCGTCTTTTTTTGTCCAAAGCGCAAGACGGTAGCTTTCTACAGCCTGTTTCATCAGCACATTGCTACATGACAACTTTGTAACAACGCTGACAGGGAAAGTTTTTATTTCCTTCATTATTGGCGCGTGCCCTGATTGCAGGGCGTGATTCTGGATCGGGACGTGTCCAACCCCCTCAATGTCGATGGAAGAATGCTGCTTAGCCGGCATCTATGTACCGCTGGACGGTTCTGTCAGGATTGAACCCCGGCGAGCGCGGGAGCAGCAGGATTATGTTTTGGGCAGCTCGCCCCGGGATGCCCGGCGCGATTTGGCCGCAGGACAACCCACTCACAGGGAACGATAGTTATGGGCATGTGGTTCGTTGTAACCATCTGAATCGCTTGGTTTCTGGGGGAGGCGCAGCATGGACCGATTCACCGGTGGTTGCCTGTGCGGCAATGTCCGACTCGTGGCATCGGGACGCCCATATCGGGTCGGCCTTTGTCACTGTCTCGACTGCCGCAAACATCATGGGGCGCTTTTCTATGCTGCCGCCGTGTTCCCTCAGGAGGCGGTGATGATCGGTGGCGAGACCCGTGACTATGCGGGGCGGTTTTTCTGTCCTCGCTGCGGCTCGTCTGTTTTCGCCCGCAGTGGGGACGAAATCGAAGTGCATCTGGGGACCCTCGATGCTCCTGACCAGTTGATGCCGACCTATGAAAGCTGGACCCTCCGTCGCGAGTCGTGGTTGCCGTCGTTTCCGCTCGCGAAACGATATGAGCATGATCGTGAAGCCACGGGCCGCTTCGAGGACGAGGGCTAAAGCATTTTCCAGAAAAGTTGACAGACTTTTCGATTAAGAAAACGCGCCAAAGCAAAGAATTAGAGAAGAATGACGATTCGGAGAAAAGCCATTCTTCTCTAGAAAAATTGCGATTTCCGCGAATCGCGATTTTTCATGCCGGAAGACCGGCCTTTCGGCAGCCGTCGACGAAATGCTCGAGTGTCGTGGCGTCACGGAAGGGCTCCGTCTCGGCCCAATGGCGGATTGTGAAATGCGGGTTGCCGACGAGAAACAGTTCGACTTCCGCGCGGGCTTCGTCGAGCCGGCCCAGTTGGGCAAGGCTTGCCGCGAGAAAACGGCGCGAACTTGTACGATAGGTCTCGTCCCGGCGCAGGGTCTCGATCGCAGCTTCGTAGTCGCCGGCGGCATATTGCGCCTGGCCGAGCGTCAGATAGTACCAGCTCGCCGGAAACGGGTTCAGCCTGAAAGCCTTGCGGATATGCTCGAGGCCTTCCTCGACCCGCCCGGCCAGGACCGAGATGTCGGATAAAACAGCCCAGATGTCGGCCTCGTTCGGGTCGAGTTCGATTGCCTTGGCGAATTGAGCATCCGCCTCGGCGAAGCGGCGCTCATAGGCAAGCAGGTAAGCCAGGACCCACCGGCACCCGGCATCGTTTGGACCGAGCTCTACGGCCTTGCGTGCCAGCTCCAATGCAATGCCGCGGGACGCTTCGGTTGGCCCGCCCGAATGCACCCATCCCATCCAATGGTTCATGGCAAGCCAGCGGTACGGCTCCGCATAATCAGGATCGAGCGAAACCGCGCGCATGAGCATCAGATGCGCTTCCTGAGCCGTCTGCGGCGAATCATCCATCAATTTGCGCGCCCGCACGCACAGATCGTAGGCCTCGAGATTTCTGGGTGGATTGCGTGGCAGCGGCGCGCGCAGCCGGCCGAGCAAAGCTTCGACGATCTTGCCGGTGACCTCGTCCTGAACGGCAAAGATGTCTTCCAGGCCGCGGTCGAAGCGCTCGGCCCACAGATGGTCACCGCTCACGGCGTCGACCAACTGCGCGTTGATGCGCACGCGTCCGGCAGCGCGTCTTGCGCTGCCCTCCAGCAGGTAGCGCACGCCCAAATCCTGCGCGATGCCGCGTACGTCCATCGCCTTTCCCTTATAGGCAAAGGCCGAGTTGCGGGCGATGACGAACAGGCCCGAGATCCCCGACAGGTCGGTGATCAGGTCCTCGGTCAGCCCGTCGGTGAAGGATTCCTGCTCGGGATCGTTGCTGACATTCACGAAGGGCAGCACGGCTATCGATGGCTTGCCGGGCAAAGGCAGGGGCTTTCGCTGCTCTCGACCAAGCTGTTCGACGGCGCCGGTGAACCGGTAGCCGACGCGAGGAACCGTGACGATCCATTCGCCACCATCGGCGGCCGGGCCGAGGAGCTTGCGCAGTTGCGCGATCTGGACGGTGAGATTGCCTTCCTCGACCGCCATGCCCGGCCAGGCCGCATCCATCAACGCGGCCTTGCCCAGGATCTCGCGGGGGTTTTCGACGAGGGCCGCGAGCAACTTCAACCCGCGATAGCCAATGGCAACGGGAGCCTCGTCCCGAAGGAGCGTTCCCGCGCCGGAATCGAGCACGAACGGACCAAAGGCAAAGCGCGATCCCTGCATGGGGCGCAATCTATAGCCCTTTTGGAAGTTTTGAGAACTATTTGGGAAAGCTTAAGTACGACGCCGTTCGTATCCCGCAGAATTCAACCTCATTCAGGTCGAGGGTCCCCGGACCCGAACCCTATGGAGGTTGTCATGAACGATATTCCCACCCTTGGTTCGGCGCCGCATCAGGCGGCATGGTCAGGACCGTGTGACATGCCGCGCCGGCGCTTCAGCCTGGCGATGCTGCCGAGAATGATCGCGGCCTGGCGCAAGCGGATCTATTTTCGCAGGGACCTGGAGGAAATGGCGAAAGCCAATCCCCATTTGATCGACGATATCGGCATGAAGAAGTGGCAAGTCGAGACAGAGATCGCCAAGCACTTCTGGGAACGATAGGGGAATGTTCCGGCAACGCCCCCAGCCTGTCGAGGGGCATCTGGGAGCCCGGCTTTGGCCGACTGAAATCCCGCTCAGATGATAAGCGGCTTGACAGGCGAGCCTTCGCTCGGCCACTTCCTCGCCATGGCCGAGATCAAGACCCTTTTCGTTACCAAGCTCTACCGTGCCGAACTCGGCGAGGCGCAGGCGCCGCTCGCCGAGATCGACGCAACCTGCCGCTCCCTTGCCGAAGACGACGAGGCCGGTCAGGCCTGGTGCCACAAGCACGGCTATCCAGGCTATACCTCCTACGCTTCCCTGAACGACCTGCCCTGGCGCTTTCCGGCGATCAAGCAACTTGTGAAGGCGCTCGATGGCCATGTCGCTGTCTTTGCCAAGGAGCTCGAATTCGATCTTGGCCGCGACAAGCTCAAGCTCGACGACATCTGGGTCAATGTGCTGCCGGAGGGCGGTGTGCACACCTCGCATATCCACCCGCGCTCGGTGATCTCGGGCACCTATTATGTGGCCACGCCGAAGGGCTCCAGCGCGCTCAAGCTGGAGGATCCGCGGCTCGGCCTGATGATGGCGGCACCCCCCCGCAAGGCCAAGGCTGGCGGGGAACAGCGGCCCTTCGTCTATGAGGCGCCCCAGGCCGGTACGGTGCTGCTGTGGGAGAGCTGGCTGCGCCACGAGGTGCCGATCAACCAGGCGGACGAGGAGCGAATCAGCGTCAGCTTCAATTATCGCTGGCGCTGAGGCGGGCCCGACTCAATAGGTAGCGCGGCCGCCAGAGGCATCGAAGACCGCGCCGGTGGCAAAGGAGCATTCTTCGCTCGCGAGCCAGGCGATCATGGAAGTGACTTCATCGACCTTGCCGAACCGGCCCATCGGGATCTTGGACAGCATGTAGTCGATATGGGCCTGCGCCACCTGCTTGAGAATGGGCGTATCGATCGTGGCCGGCGCGATGACATTGGCGGTGACGCCGCTCTTCGCCAGTTCCTTGCCCAGCGCCTTGGTGAAGCCGATCACCGCGGCTTTCGAGGCCGAATAGGCCGAAGCGGTGGGATTGCCTTCCTTACCCGCAATCGAGGCCAGATTGACGATGCGGCCATAGCCGCGCTTCTTCATCATCGCCGCGATGAAACGGTTGGCATAGAACAAGCCGTTCACATTGATCTCGAAGATGCGCTTCCATTCGTCGATCGGATAGTCGATCACCGGTGCGTTGCGCCCGGCGACACCGGCCGAGCAGATGAGCGCATCGATCTGGCCGAGATGGCGTTCGGAGGTCTTGGCGGCGGCCTCCACCGCCTCCGGATTGGTGACGTCGACCACTAGGCCAAAAGTGCCCGAGCCGATCTGCGCTTTCGCCGCGTCGATACGGGTGGCGTCGACGTCCCAGATCATGATCCGACCGCCCTCGGCGGCAATGCGCCTGGCGCTGGCGAGGCCGATGCCGGACGCCCCGCCGGTGATGACGGCGCTTCGGCCTTTGAAACGATCGGCGAAGAGGGCCATGGCAGCGCTTTCTCCCGATGGTGACGGCAGGATGACATCCTATTGCACCGCCACCGCCCTGCAAGCCGGAAATCCTCCCATTTCTCGCGCCGGTTCATTTCCTCAAAGATTGCCTCCGACCCGCACGACCTGGCTGTCGCGGGCGATGCTGACGGGGGTAACGATGCCCTGATGCTGGATCAGAGTCCAACAGGCCGCGGCATTCCCCGCCGCGCCCCTGCAATCGGGATGACTGGCCCAGCGCGTGGCGAAGAGCGCCTTTACCGCAGGGTTGCGCACGGACAGATTACCGAAACGCTCGACGCGCCCAAGGCTGATGCCGACGCTCCTGAAGGCGTCGTAAGGCAATTCGCTGCAATAGATGGCGTCCGGATCGAGGCGAAAATAGAGATCATAGGGCCGGCCGAGATAGGTCCGCGCCGCTGCGACGGCGGCATCCGCCTTGGCTGGAACGAGCTGGCGCAGCCTGTAAACGGCGAAGCGGCCCTTCGCGCCGCGGGCAAGGAAAGCCTTGAGCGGTGTTTGACGAACGACATCGGCCGCCTCGATCACCACCGGTCCTGCGGGCGTGAGGGAGATGATGCCCATATGCGTGTAGGTGCTGCCCGAGGGCAGGCGGATCGCCTCGCTCTGCGGGCTTTTCGATTGCTGGAAGACAAGGTCGCCCTGACGCAAGGGGGGGAGGTTTTCTGCCAGAGCCTGGCCTGCCGTCAGCGCAAGGGCGATCGAGAGAAGGGTTGTTGCGCGCATCGGCCCTCCGGCATTGTGGCGCGAAGGGTAGGCAACGGAATGCTGCCTGTCGAGCCTGCATGGTATGGAAAATCCATGCATGTTCGTGATGCTGCCACGCGAACGCAGACCGCTCCTCTGTTCGAAACGCCGCTTCTTGGGGAGCAAGATTGACCTTCCCTTGCGTCTTCGCGTCGGGCTATGACACCTATATGGCTTCGCGGGAGGTTCCATGCTGTCGAAACGCGATTTCGTGACGCTCGCCATCGCAGGTGGGGCATCAGCCGCCACGGGTATCGCCAGCCGTACCGGCTCTTCGCAAATCCTCGTCTTCGTCATCGGCGCCGTGGCTCTTGCCGGGCTAGCCTCGCTGATCGGCGAGGCCACCGACCATCTCGGGCGCTATCTCAGCCCGGCCGCCACTGGCATCGTGCAATCGGCGGTCGGCAATCTGCCGGAATTGTGCGTGTGCATCTTCGCGCTGCGGGCCGGGCTGATCGAGGTGGTGCAGGCTTCGCTGATCGGCTCGATCCTCGGCAACAGCCTGCTGGTGCTCGGCATCGCCTTCATCGCCGGCAGCGCCCGCCACAAGGTGCTGGTCTTCGATGCGGCGGGGCCGCGTATGATCGCGGCGCTGCTGCTTCTGGCCGTTTCCGCGCTGATGCTGCCGACGCTGGCTTCGGTGATGCATCTGCCGGCGGGCGCCCATGAAGACAAGCTGGCGTTGGTTTGTGCCGGTGTCCTGCTCCTGGTCTTCCTGGTTTCCGTCAAGGTCATGCTCGGCGGCAGCGAGCGCACTGTGCCGGCCGAGGCGCATGGCCAGCAGGAGGCCGGCTGGCCGCTCTGGCTGGCATTGACCATCCTGGCTCTTGCCGGCGTCGCCGCCCTGTTCGTGTCCGACTGGTTCGTCGAGGCGCTGAACCCGGCCATCGAGACGCTCGGCATTTCCCAGGCCTTCGCTGGCCTTGTCATCGTGGCGATCGTTGGCAATGCGGTGGAGAATGTCGTGGGCATCCAGTTCGCCCTGCGCAACCAGGCCGAACTCGCCATAAGCGTGATCCTGAACTCCTCGCTGCAGGTGGCGCTCGCCCTGATTCCCGTGCTGGTCTTCGTCAGCTACGCCATGGGCGGGACGCCCTTCACCCTGGTGATCCCGCCGATGCTGGCCGTGGCCCTGATGCTGTCGGCCATCATCGGCGTGGTCGTCACGGCGGACGGCCGGGCCGACATGGCGGATGGCGCTGCCCTTATCGGGCTCTACGTCATCATCGCCGCGATCTTCTGGTGGGGGTAGGGCGCTTGGCAGCGCCCTCCCGGCTCAGGCGAACCACGCCTTTTCGGCGACCCGCTGGTCGCACATGTCGAAACGGGCGTGGGGCGCCACGCCCGCCACCTTCTTGGCGTAGCCGTCGAGATAATCGCTGACGGCAAAACAGATCGTGCCGCCGTCATCGTGGATCATTGTCTGGGCCTCGGCATACATCGCCTTTCGCTTGGCCTCGTCCTCCTCCACGCGTGCGGCGATCACCAGCTTGTCGAAATCGGGACGCCGCCAATGGGTGTCGTTCCAGGCAGCGTTCGACAGGAAGGTCTGCGAAAGCTGAATGTCGATAGCGGGGCGATCGGCCCAGTAGACGGCGCAGAAAGGTTCCTTCAGCCAGATGTTCGCCCAATAGCCGTCGGACGAGACGCGCGTGACCGTGAGCTCGATGCCGGCCTGCTTCATAGCCTCCTGATAGAGCACCCCCGAGTCGGTGGCGCCGCTGAAGGCGCCCTCGGATACCTTGAGCTCCAGCTTGGGGCTGCCGGCCTTCTTATAGTGGAAGGCGGCCTTCTCGGGATCGTAGGGTGTCTGCGCCAGGTCCTTGGCGAAGTATTTGTTCGTCGGGCTGATGGTGATATCGTTACCGACCGTGGCATAGCCCTGATAGACGGTATCGACGATCTTCTTGCGGTCGATGCCATATTTGAGGGCCCAGCGCAGGTCCGCATTGGCAAACGGCTCGGTGTCACACAGCGCCACGAAGCAATAGCGATTGCCGGTGCCCTTGGTCTGCACCACGCTCACATCGGGCGAGCCAGTCACCAGGTCCATGGTCTTGGGATCGAGCCGGTTGATGGCATCGACCTGGCCCGAGATAAGCGCCTGCAGGCGCGACGCTGAATCGCCGATATATTGCAGTTCGACGGCGTCGAAATTGCCGCAGCCCTCCTTCCAGTAATGGCCGCTGTTCTTGGTGACCACGCGCACGCCGGGCTCGAACACTTCAAGCTTGTAGGCACCCGTGCCATCCGGCTTGGAGAAATCCTTGAATTCGTTGGGAATGCCGAGGATGTGGAAATCGGTGAGATTGTAGGGCAGGTTGAGATTGCCCTCGCCTAGGGTGATCTGGATCTGGCTGGGCGAGAGCTTCTTGATTTCGGTGATACCAGACAGCACATCCTTGGCGGCGGATTTGGTGTCGCCGCGATGCAGGTTGATCGAATAGATGATGTCGTCGGCATCCAGCGTCTTGCCGGAATGGAAGGTGACGCCCTTGCGCACATTGAAGATCCATTCCTTGGCGCCGGGCTTGTATTCCCAGCTCTCCAGCAATTCGCCGACCGCGTTGCCATTCTTGTCGACTTCGATCAGTCCGTTCCAGATCTGGTAGCTGTAACTGACAGGGATGGAATCGGCGACGGCGCGCGGATCGAGGGTGTCCGATGCCGAGCCGCCCTCCATGCCAAGCCGCAGCGTGCCGCCCTTCTTAGGCGTCTTGGCGGCCAGGGCCGGCCCTCCGAAAGGTCCGATCAGGCCGTAGCCGAGGCCGAGCGCGGCGGCTCCTTTCATCAGTTCGCGGCGATCCACGATCAAGCCTTGCGGTCCCGACTTGCCGATCCTGTCTGTCATGCCTGGCTTTCCCCTGTGATGGACGGATGGGCTTGGCCGCGGGCGGCATACCCCTCACCTGACCATCGTGTTGCCTTGGGTCCGTTACGAATGACCCATAAGCGACGCTGCCTTTGGAGGGGGCGACGATATCGCGTCTTTGCTGGCTCCGAGGGAGAGACGAGAACCGAGGGGCTTTCGGCCGGGCCTAGCGCGGTGTAGGTTGAAAGCTCGAGGTGCCCGGCGAACCATGCCCGGCTGACCCTCGCGCGAAGGCTGATGCCACGCGCCCAAAGTGCGGATCGAAAGCCCTATCCCCATTTTCTGGCCCACTCGTGCCGCCGCCTGGCGTTGCGAGCTCTATCCGAACCCTTGTCATCATTATCGAGAGGAGATCGAGCCTTGTCTCAGATCGATCGTTTCGTCGTCGTCACCGGGGGCCCGGGGTCAGGCAAGACCAGCCTGATTTCGGCCCTGGCGGCCGAGGGGCTGCGTGCCATGCCCGAAGCGGGCCGCGCCATCATCCAGGATCAGGTCGCCATTGGCGGCAATGCCTTGCCATGGGCCGACCGCGCGGCCTTCGCCGAACTGATGCTGGCGTGGGATCTGCGTTCCTATCGTGAGGCGCGGGGGCTCGACGGCCTGGTGCTGTTCGATCGCGGCATTCCCGACGTGATCGGTTATCTCCAGCTTTGCGGCCTGCCGGTGCCGGAGCCGACCCGGAAGGCCGCCGCGCTCCGGCGCTATCGTGCGCAAGTCTTCATCGCGCCGCCCTGGCCGGCGATCTATGCCGGCGATACCGAGCGCAAGCAGAGCCTGGAGGAGGCGCAGGCGACATATGAGGCCATGCTGCGGGTCTATGCCGGCCTGGGTTACGAACTGGTGTCGCTGCCGCTCCTGCCGATCGCCGAGCGGGCGGCATTCATGTTGCGAGAACTAGGGCAGGGCGCATGAGGCGCTGGTTCAGAAGGTCAGCCATGCTTTGTTCGATCTGGCGAAGCCGGGACGGAAGCTGCTATAGCCTGACCATTGCACGCCGTCCGGTCGGCGAAACAAGCATATTCAGGATAATATTCCGGAACGAGGAAACTCCCCGTGTCAGCTTTGCCCCGTGAGGCCGATAGGCCTGGCGACGTCGATTCCGCCTATTCCTGGCTGCGTCTGGTTCTCACTCTCATCCTTGGTACGGTGGCTTGTGTCGGCAACTGGTCAGTGGTGGTCGTGCTGCCGACTCTGCAAGTGGAGTTCGACACGCTGCGGGGCGGTGCCTCCTTGCCCTATACCTGCACCATGCTGGGCTTTGCCGTTGGCGGGGTCGTCATGGGCCGCCTGGCCGATAGGGCCGGCATCGTCGTGCCGATCCTGATCGGGGCGGTGCTGCTCTGCGCTGGCTATGTGCTGGCCGCCTTTACCTCCAATATCTGGCAGTTCGCTGCCCTCTCGATTGTGATCGGCCTGGGTTCGGCTGCCGGTTTCGCGCCGCTGATCTCAGACCTTTCGCATTGGTTTCGCAAGCGCCGGGCGCTGGCGGTGACGTTTGCAGCTTCGGGCAGCTATCTTGCGGGCGCCGTCTGGCCGCTGGTGATCGAGCACTTCCAATCCGATTATGGCTGGCGTGCCACCCATATCGGCATCGGCCTGTTCGCGCCTGTTGCAATGGTGCCGCTCGCTTTGGCGTTGACCCGCCGGCCCGCGACCACCACTTATGCGGCTGCCGAGGCCGCGACGGAGGCCGCCCGCGGAGAACTCGGTCTTTCGGCGAATGCCCTGCAGGCGATCCTGGTGGTGGCCGGCTTTGCCTGCTGCATGGCGATGTCGATGCCGCAGGTTCACATCGTCGCCTATTGCGGGGATCTCGGCTATGGCGTGGCCATCGGGACCCAGATCATCGCGCTCATGCTGGGCCTGGGCGTCGTCAGCCGCCTTGCTTCCGGCGTGGTGGCCGATCGCATCGGCGCCGGGCCGATGCTGCTGATCGGCTCCGCCATGCAAGGGGCGGCGCTGCTGCTCTATCTCTTCTTCAACAGCCTCTCTTCGCTCTGGGTGATCTCGGGCCTGTTCGGCCTGTTCCAGGGCGGCATCGTGCCGATGTATGCGGTGATCATCCGCCAATTCCTGCCGCCGCGCGAGGCCGGTGCCCGCATCAGCCTGGTGCTGATGGCAACCGTGCTCGGCATGGCCTGCGGGGGGCTCGCTTCGGGCTTCATCTATGACGCCACCCAGTCCTACCGGCTCGCCTTCCTGCACGGCTTCCTGTGGAATGTGGTGAACCTCGTCCTGGTGGGCTGGCTAATCCTCTGGCCGAAACGGCGCCAGCGCAGCAAGGCGGCAATGGCGCGCTGAGCAGCCTTTGCCGGCCGCTCAGTCGTTCATGGCGATATCCGTCAGCAGGAAGCCCGCGGCTGTCCTGGTGAACACGAAGATGTTGTCACCGCAGCCGATGGAAAAGGTGTGGTTGCCGTCTCCATCGCGATCATGGACCGGCTTTTCGCGCTGCAGGCAGGCTCTGGTCTTGGCGGTGAAATCAGGCTTGTAGACCTTGGCACGAAACTGCGCGGCATCGGCGATGGCGGCGTCATTCTGAAATGGCAGTTTCGCCATGCCGGCGATGGCTGCTGCATCATTGGCCTTCAGCGCAGCCCGGAATTTCGCGATGAAGCCGTTGAATTCCTTCTGTGCGGCGGCAGATGCCGCCGCGCTTTTCGGCTCCTGGGCGGAGGCCGGGATGATGGACAGCAAGGCGGCTGCCAGCGCGACACACGATACCAGTTTCATCATCACGCTTCCCCTCCGCCGGCTGTTTTGAAGCCTACACCCGCGCCGCGAACCGTCAATCCCTCGCGCCTTCCCCTGTGTGTACGGCGGACCAAGTCCCGTGCAGTTCACTCGTGAGTTTTCGAGTCTGCAGAACCTTTGTCGTTGCCGGGTCAAGCCCGGTTATGACAAATTGGAGTGCCTCCTCCTCAAATGAATTGCATTGGGACTAAGCCGCCGACTTCAGGCAGTCGATCGCGCCGTCGAGGCGGGCGGCGAGCGCGGCGCTTACCGGGGTCATCGGCAGCCGCAATTCCCCGCTGTCGATCAGGCCCGTGCGCCAGAGCCAGTACTTGAGCGCAGCGGGATTGGGTTCGGCAAAGAGCAGCGGCACAAGCTCGGCAAGGGAGCGCCAGGCGATGTCGGCGGCCGGTTCATCGCCGAGAGCGAAGGCGTCTCGGATGGCGATGAAGCTGGCGGTCTCGAGATGGGCGGAGGCGAGGATGGCACCATCCGCGCCGGCAGCCAGGGCAGCGTGGTAGAAGGCATCCTCGCCCGTCAGCACGGAAAAGCCGGGTGGCCGGAGCCGGATCAACTCGGCCGATTGGGCGGGATCGGCGCAGCAATCCTTGGCGCCGACGATGTTGGGCCGTTCGGCGAGCCTGAGCATCGCCTCGTTGCCCAGATTTACGCCGGTGCGGTAGGGAATATTGTAGATCAGGATCGAGTGCTGGGTGCTATCCGCCAGCGCATTGAAATGGGCAATCAGCCCGGCTTGGGACGGCCTGCTGTAATAGGGGCAGGCAATAAGGCAGCCCTCGATCGGCCAGTCTCCCAGGCGGGGGAGCCGCTTGGCGAGCTTGCGTGTATCGCTGCCCGAAAGGCCGAGATAGAGCGGCAGTCGGCGGCCTTGCCGGGCAAGCTCGTCGGCGCTGACCTCGACAATCAGCCGCGTTTCATCCTCGTCCAGTGTCAGGCTTTCGCCCGTGGTGCCGGCGAGAACGAGGCCATCCAGTCCGAGCGTGCCGTAATGGCGGATGAGGCGCCTCAGCGAGGCCTCGTCGAGCGCGCCGTCGCGGAAGGGCGTGATCAACGGCAACCACAGGCCCTGCGGGGAGGCCAGCGATCGGGCGGAAGAAGAGGGGATTTCCATGGATCATCTCCGATTTGCCGGAGACGGCAGCAAAAAAGAACCCCGTCGAACCGGCGGGGTACATTTTCGATCTTGGTTCGCTGCTTATGGCGCGCGCGACGATCACCTGCCCCCGATGAGGAGGTGCTGTTTCGAAGCGGAAAAGGTGATGTAAGCGCAGGCCATGCTTTAAACTGACAGGGGGGCCAGTGCCTTGTCAAGCGGGTCACTCCCGTCGTGTATGGGTATCATTCCCGGGAGCGCGGATGTTCTTGCCCGTTCTTGGAAGTGCTGTGTCTGTTGGAAAGATGCGGATCGTCCGGCATTCACTCGAGTGTCGTCCGACACTCACTCGAGTGTCGCGGGGATGTCCGCGCTCTTTGAGGCGGCATTTCATCGGGACGCAAAAAAACACGGAAGAACAGGAAGTTGACAATGGAATTTGATGTAATCGGCGACATCCACGGCCATGCCGATGCATTGCACAGGCTGCTGGCGAAGCTCGGCTACCGGGAGGCGCGCGGGGTCCATCGGCATGCCGACCGCAAGACGATCTTCCTGGGCGATTTCATCGATCGCGGGCCGGAACAGGTCGAGGTCCTGCGTGTCGTCCGCGCCATGGCCGGAGCGGGGACGGGCCGAGCGATCATGGGCAACCACGAGTTCAACGCTCTCGGCTGGGCCACGCCGGACGGCGCCGGTGGCTTCCTGCGGCCCCACACCGAAAAGAACGAGAAGCAACATGCCGCCTTTCTCGCGCAGATCGGACAGGGATCACCGGCCCATCGCGAGGCATTGACCTGGTTTGCGTCCCTGCCGGTGTGGCTTGATCTCGGCGGCCTGCGGATCGTGCACGCCTGCTGGCATGGAGCCTCGCAGGCCTGCCTGGCCGCGACCTGTCTCGATGCAGCCGGATGCTTTCATGACGAGGGCCTGCGCAAGGCCTATCACGGGGGCACGCCGGAACATCTCGCCGCCGATATCCTGCTCAAGGGGCCGGAGGTGCGGCTGCCCGGCGGGCACTCTTTCCGCGACAAGGACGGCCACACCCGGCACGAGGCTCGCCTGCGCTGGTGGGATCGGGCGGCGACGACTTTCCGGCTCGCGGCCCTGGGGCTGGATGAACGAAGAAGCGAACTGCCGGACGATCCCATACAGTCCGATTATCACTATCAAGAATCCGTGCCGGTGATGTTCGGCCATTACTGGATGTCGGGCCGGCCGCAATTGTTGTCGCCAACGGCGTCGTGCCTTGATTTCAGCGTTGCCAAGGGCGGTATGCTGACCGCCTATCGCTGGTCCGGCGAAGCGGTTCTCTCCAACGACAAGCTTGTTTGGGTGGCGGCCTGAAGGCTCACGCGAAACGTCGCACCCCGCGAAGCGGCTTTGACATCAAACTGTCATAATGAGAAGGAGAGCGCTGAAAGCGCAGGCAAAATCGACGCTGCGCTTTGCCGGCCCCTCCTTTGCGTATCACCGGTCAGCGGCCCCTTTGCCGTCTGTCGGGCGCTCGATGTCCTGAAGTCGCTCCCCCATGGAATTGCAACTCCCCGTCTTCCTGGCCGTGCTGACCGCGGCGGCCCTGCATGCCGGGTGGAACGCGCTGGTCAAGATCAAGCTCGACCCCTTCCTGGCGATGACGCTGATCGCGGTGTCCTGCGGGGTCATCGCCTTGCCGGCGCTGGCGATCACCGGGCTGCCCAACAAGGAAGCCTGGGTGTGGGTGGCCCTGTCGACGGTTCTGCACCTTGGCTATTACCTCTTCCTGGCCGAGGCCTATCGTCGTGCCGACATGAGCCAGGTCTATCCAATTGCCCGCGGAGCCGCGCCGCTGGCCACGACGGCGATTTCCCTGGTTTTCATTCATGATCCGATGACCCTGGGCAACGTCGCCGGCATTGCCGTGCTTGGGTTGGGGGTCCTGCTGATTTCGCTCAAGGGGCAGCGCGGCTCACTGGTCCCGAACCGGACAGCCGTGATCTATGCCCTGCTCACCGCCGTCACCATCTCGCTCTACACCATCGTCGACGGCATCGGCGCACGTGCTGCGGGGAGCCCCAATTCCTATGCGGCCGCACTCTTCACGCTCGATGCCTATCCGATGCTGGCGATATGCCTTTGGCGCAAGGGGTGGACGGGCGTGCGTCCCGCCTTGAAATTTTTGGTGCCGGGATTCGCAGGCGGGGCGATGTCGCTCGCCGCCTATTGGATCGTGATCTGGGCGATGACGGTGGCGCCGATCGCCCTGGTTGCCGCCACGCGCGAGACCAGCGTGCTGTTCGGCGGCCTGATCGCCATGGTCTTCCTGAAAGAGCCCCTTACACCGGTGCGCGGGTTGTCTGCCCTGCTGATCCTGGGGGGCCTCGTGCTGATGCGGCTGGGGTAGGGAGGCGGAGCGGCTGGGACGTCCGCGGTCCCAGCCTTGGCGTTATCGGAGCGGAGAAGGTGAGGCCTTCTCCGCCCGTACCCTCACAGCAATCCGTTCGTCTTCAAAATGGCGTCGGCATTGTCCTTGGTGATGGTCTGCGTATCCAGCACCAGCTTCTTCTCGACCGTTCCGCCGCCCAGCATCTTCAAAGCCTGACGCAGGCCCTCGGCGCCGGGCGTCGGATAGAGGAAGGTGGCGGCGAGTACGCCATCATGCACATATTTGACGCCCTCATTGGGCAGGCCGTCGACACCGACGAACAGGATGTTCTTTTCCCGGCCGGCATCCTTGGCGGCGAGATAGGCGCCATAGGCCATGGGATCGTTGTGGCCATAGACCAGGTTGATGTCCTCGAAATTGCGCAGGGCCGTCGACATCACTTCATAGGCCTTGGCCTGCTTCCAATCGGCCGATTGCTGGTTGAGCAGGTGCTTGATGCCGCTCTCCTTGTCTGCCTTCTCATGATAGCCGTTGGAGCGGTCATGGCTCGCCTGCGTGCCGAGGCCGCCCCAGATTTCGACCACATTGCCCTTGGCCTTGCCGGCCCCGCCCAGGGTCTTGACCACGAAGTCGCCGACCGCCCGGCCGATCACCACATTGTCGCCGCCGATCCATTGGGTGTATTTCTCGGAATTGACGTTGCGGTCGAGCACGAAGACCGGGATCTTGGCGTCCATGGCCTTTTCGACCACGGCAGTCAGGCCGGCCGATTCCTTCGGGCTGATCAGGATGGCGTCGACCTCCTGGGTGATGAAGCTCTCGGTGTCCGACACCTGCTTCTCGGTCTTGTCCTCGGCATCGGCCATCAGGAGCTTGACGTTCGCATGCTTCTCGGCCTCGGCCTTCAGATCCTTGTTGAACTGGACGCGCCAGGGTTCGAGCGTCGTCGCCTGCGAAAAGCCGATCGTATATTTCTTGTCGTCGGCGAGGGCGCGCGGCGTCCAGCCGGCAGGGATCAGCATGGCGCCGCCGCTGGCGAGCGCGGCGTGGATGAAGCTTCGGCGATTGATCATGGGGTTTCCTCCAGCTTGTTATAGGTCTTCTCATCCTGTGCCTCGGCTCGCGGGCTCGTGCGGAGCGACGCGAAGATCTGGCCAAGATTGCGTTCCTGCAGCAGTACGGTGAGGATGATGATCAGCCCCTTCATCACCAATTGGACGTTGGTGGAGATGTTGTGAAGCTGCAGGATATTGGTGAGCAGTCCGAAGATGAGTACGCCGACCAGCGTGCCGGCCAGGCTCCCGCGCCCGCCCATCAGGCTGGTGCCGCCGATCACCACGGCGGCGATGGCGTCGAGTTCGAGGCCGACACCGGCATCAGGCTTGCCCTGGCGGTATTGCGCCACATAGAGCACGCCGGCGATGCAGGCGAGCATGCCTGAGAAAGCATAGGTTGCGATCTTCACCGGTGTGACGGCGATGCCGGAGAGGCGCGTCGCCTCCTCATTGCCGCCGATGGCATAGACATAGCGGCCGAAGGCGGTGAATTTCAGCACCACCATGAAAAGGGTGAGCGCGGCGAGGAAGAACAGGCCCGGCACCGGCAGCACGCCCCAGAGCACGGCGCGCAGGAGATCGATGTCGGTGGTGGCGTTGGTGCCGGAATAGACGGCGACCACGGCGCTGTCCTGGCCGGCGACCAGGCGTGCAAGGCCAAGCATCGTCACCATCATGGCCAAGGTGACGATGAAGGGCTGCAGGCGGCCGCCGACGATGATGGCGCCATTGAGCGCGCCGACCGCGAGCCCGATGCAAGAGACGGCAATCAGTACGCCGGGCATGCCGAACTGGCTGCCGGCCTGGGAGGCGAGCCAGAGTGTCAAAAGCCCTGCGACGACGATGCCTGCGCCGAGGGGCAACCAGATTGCCGAGAGGGTGGATCTACGGCGGCTTCGATGGATTGGCGCCGCCGTTGTGGCGGATCTGCCCGCGCCGAGCTGAGCGGAGACGAAGGAGACGATCAGGGCGACGCCGACCATCGCGACCAGGAAGGTTACGGGCAGGGCGATGCCGGCTGCCACGGTGAGGCCCGGTTGCGTCAGCAGCAGCGCGGCCAGCACGGTGCCCAAGGCCAGGATCGAGCCGACGGAGAGATCGATACCGCCGATCAGGATCACCATGGTCATGCCGACGGCGACCAGGCCGGTGATCGAAACCTGGCGAAGTACGTCCGAGAGATTGCCGGAGGTCAGGAAGATGTTACGCCCCTTGGAAGTGACCGGCGAAAAGGCGACGCCGATCAGGAAGAGGGCGGCGAGGCCCCAATACAGCTTGGTCCGCGACAGAAGTCTCAGAAAGGTCATTGACGGCTCGTTGACGGCTCATTGGGGGCAGGTAGGAAAGGGTGAAATTCCAGCGGATACGGCAGAGAGCTCGGGTAGGGCGGCCGGCCGCCTCGGCGAAGCAAGGGTCATGATCGCCTCCTCGCTGGCCTCCAGGCGCTCGAGGATGCCGGCCTGGCGCCCTTCCTGCATGACGAGGACGCGATCGGAGAGCAGCAGCAATTCGGGCAGTTCGGAGCTGACGACGAGGATGGCCATGCCCTGCCCGGCGAGGCGGAAGATCAGGTCGTAGATCTCCTTCTTGGCGCCGATGTCGATGCCGCGCGTCGGCTCGTCGAGCAGCAGGATGCGCGGGCCGATGGCAAGCCATTTGCCGATCACCACCTTCTGCTGATTGCCGCCGGAGAGCTGGCCGACGATCTGTTCGTCCGAACGGCAGCGCACGGAAAGGCTATCGATCGCCGCGCGGGCAAGCCGGGTTTCCAGGCCGTCATCGCGTAGGCCAAGGCGTCGCTGCAGCGGCTGGGAGGGCAGGGAGACATTGTCGCGAATGGTCGATTGCAAGAGGAGCCCGGTTGCCTTGCGGTCCTCCGTCACCAGAGCTAGGCCGTGCCGGATGGCCTGGCGCGGATTGTCGATCCGGACCTCTTCGCCGTCGACCACGATGCGGCCCTCGCGCCGTCCACTGCTCGCGCCGAAGATGGTTTCCAGAATTTCGGTGCGGCCGGAACCGAGCAGGCCGGCAATGCCGAGGATCTCGCCGCGATGCAGGCTGAAGGAAACGCCGCGCAACACGCGTTTCCAACCGCCGCGCACCTGGGGCAGGCTCAGGCCGAGACCGTGCACCGCGAGGGCTTCGGTGGCGCGATCGGGCGTATGGGGCGGCGTGGCAAGGCTGAGGTCGCGCCCGACCATGCTGGCGATGATGCGTTCGGGCGTCAGCTCCGTCATGGGGGCCGTCAGCACGCGCCGCCCGTCGCGCATCACCGTGACGCGGTCGGCGAGCAGGGAGACTTCGTCCATGCGGTGGCTGATATAGACGATGCCCACGCCCGAGGCGGCGAGCTTTCGGATGATCCCGAACAGGCGCTCGCACTCGCTTGGCGACAGAGCCGAAGTCGGCTCGTCCATGATCAGGACCCGCGCCTCCAGCGAGAGGGCCTTGGCGATCTCGACCAGTTGCTGCTCGCCGACCCGCAGCGACCCCACGCGTGCTTCGGGATCGAGGGCGACGCCGAAGCCCGTCAGCAGGTCGGCGGCGGCGCGGGCAAGAGCGCGCCGGTCAACGAACAGGCCGGCAATGCGAGGTTCGCGGCCGAGAAAGATGTTCTCGGCCACGCTCATTTCGGGAATGAGATTGAGCTCCTGATGGATGATGGCGATGCCGGCAGCCTGGGCGTCTCGTACCGAGGCAAAGCGCAGGCCACGGCCCTGGCTGAACAGGCTGCCGTCGAACTCCGTCAGGATACCGCTGACGATCTTCATCAGGGTGGACTTGCCGGCGCCGTTCTCACCGACGAGCGCATGCACCTCTCCGGCCGCGACCGAGAAGTCGACATCGTACAGGACGGGGACGCCTGCGAACCGTTTCGAGATGCCTCGCGCCTCCAGCGCAGCATCACTCGGTTCGAGCCGGGTGGCGAGCATTGTGCGTTTCCAAAAGTGCTTTGTTTCGGACACCCTTGTTACATCGGTGTCTTTTATTTATAGAGGACACTAACATGCGTTGCTGGGCGCGGCAAGGGCACAAAGCGTCGTGTAGGCATTGGGCCGGCTGTCTCAGCTCTCGCTTGATTGTGCAGCCATGAATCGCGTCTAAGCGGACCTCGCAGGGACGCCCGAACGCCCAGCGATGACGAAATGCGATTGCAATCCTGAGGAACGGCGATGCCGCGCCCGCGCAATGTCTCGATGAAGGCCACCAATCTGGCCCTCGACATCATGGCGAAGCTGCAGCCCGGCGCGCAGTTGCCGCCGGAGGCCGTGCTGGCGCGCGAGGTCGGCGTGAGCCGTACGGCGATGCGCTCAGCCCTCGAAGGCCTGGAACAGGCGGGGCTGGTCCGGCGCGACGGCCGGCTCACCCTGCTGCACCGGCTGCCGGCGGCCTCGGATTATTTCGGCCTGGCTGAAACCGAGAGTCGCTCGGACCTGGTGGAACGGCGTTTCCTCGAAATGGCCGTCGCGGGCGACCTGATGCCCGGACGCAATTTCTCGGAGGCCGAACTCGCACGGACCTTCGGCGCGAGCACGGTGAGCGTACGCGAATTCCTGATCGGCTTTTCGCGTTACGGCCTGGTGGAGAAGGCGCCACGCGGAGGCTGGCGGCTCTGCGCTTTCGATGCCTCCTTCGCCCGGGAGCTCGCGGCAACGCGGCGCACTTTCGAGATCGAGGCGATCGGCTTGTTTGGCGGGCGTGGCGATGACGATCCGGTCTGGCGCGAGATCGGCCGACTGGTCGAAGCCCATGAGGCGATGAGCCGGGGCGGCGAGGAGGTTATCCGCCAGTTTCCGCAGCTCGATCGTCGCTTCCACCGCTTCCTGGTGGACCAGCTCGACAATCGCTTCGTCACCAGCTTCTACGACGTGGTCTCCTTCGTCTTTCACTATCACTATCAGTGGCGCAAGGACGACGAGATCGAGCGCTACCGTACGGCATTGGCCGAGCATCTGAGCATCCTGCTCGCGTTGAGATCCGGCGTGATCGAAGAGGCGCAGAAGCGGCTCGAAGAACATTTGCGCACATCGGTGCGCACGCTGCTGGAGTCGGCGATCGGGGCGGGGAAATAGCGAGCAGAATAAGCCTTGAAAGCGGGGGGCAGTTGCCCGCCCTCCGCCGTGACGCTCTCAGTCGAGCAGACGGTTGATCACGCCGGCCCCCACCGTGCGATTGCCCTCGCGGATGGCGAAGCGCGTATTGGCTTCGAGCGCGATGGCTTCGTTGAGGGCAATGGTGAGCACGACGGTGTCGCCGGGCATCACCATCTCGACGTTCGGCGGCAGTTCGATACCGCCGGTGACGTTGGCCGTGCGGAAGAAGAACTGCGGCCGGTAATGGCCGAAGAAGGGCGTATGACGCCCGCCTTCCTCCTTGGTGAGAACATGAACCTCGGCCTCGAAGCGGGCATGCGGCTCCACCGTTCCCGGCTTGGCCAGAACCTGGCCGCGCCGGACCTCCTTGAGCTCGACGCCGCGCAACAGGCAGCCGATATTCTCCCCGGCGAGACCCTGGTCCAGGATCTTCTGGAAGGTCTCGATGGAGGTGACCACCGTCTTGCGACGGGCACCGAAGCCGACGAGTTCGACCTCGTCGCCGAGCTTGACCGCACCGCGCGCGATCAGGCCGGTGATCACCGTGCCCCGGCCGGAGATGGTGCGCACGCTCTCGATGGGCATCAGGAAGGGCCGGTTCTCGGCGCGCTCGGGCAGTTCGATCGTGCTGTCCAGCGCCTCGAAGAGCCGGAGGATCGCCTCATCCGCCAGCTCACCCTTGAGCCCGTTCAGGGCCTGCAGGGCGGAACCCCGGATGAAGGGCACCTTGTCGCCCTCGTAGTTCTGCCGCGTCAGGAGTTCGCGGATCTCGAGCTCGACCAGGTCGATCAGTTCGTGATCCTCCACCGAATCGCACTTGTTGAGGAACACCACGATGCGGGGCACGCCGATCTGCCGCGCGAGCAGGATGTGCTCGCGCGTCTGCGGCATCGGGCCGTCCAGGGCCGAGACCACCAGGATCGCGCCGTCCATCTGCGCCGCGCCGGTGATCATGTTCTTCACATAATCGGCATGGCCGGGGCAGTCGACATGGGCGTAGTGGCGGTTCTCAGTCGAGAACTCCACATGCCCGGAGGCGATGGTGAGGATCTTCGAGGCATCGCGCGTGCCTTGGGCAGCGGAAGCGCGGGCCACGTCCTGATACGAGACGAAAGCTCCCCAGCCTCGGTCTGCCGAGACCTTGGTGAGCGCCGCGGTCAGCGTCGTCTTGCCATGGTCGACGTGGCCGATGGTGCCCACATTGCAATGGGGCTTCAACCGGGTGAACTTTTCCTTGGTCATGCTACACCTGTGGTGCTTGCCGGCCCTCGCTTGGGGAGGTTGCACGGCTCTGGGCACCACGAGAGCCAAAAAAGTGCCCGGAACCGCTTTTGCGTCCGGGCTGGCTCGATCTCAGGTGATTTCGGTCCGGCCTAGGGCAAAGCGCGTGCGGCCGAGGAATCGATGTTCCTCGGGATCATCAGCGATATCGACGATGGCGTCCGCATGGGTCCGGTGCCTTGTGGCGGGTGACGAATTGGGATGGCGCAGATAGGCGCTTGGCGAAGGAAATGCAAGGGGAAAGGCCCGCGCCTTCCTTCATCCCCTTAGGAGAAGCTAGAGTAGCAGCGTGCCAAAAAAGGGCGCCGATTTTTGGTAGAAAACAATGCGATAATAAGACCTTACAGCATCGGACCTGATTCCTGGATCAGGTCCGATGCTGTAGCTTCATTGTTAGAGCGAATAAGCGTTCAAGTGGGAACGCTTATTCGCTCTAACTCTTTGTTTCGACGCGTCTTTGCGATTCCGTCTAATTGCAAAACGCTTTAGCGGCCACGCCTTTTGTCGGTCTTGTCACCCTGCCAGGGCTTTTCGTCTTGCCGGGGCTTTTCGTCTTGCCAGGGCTTGGTGGTATTCTTCGCGCCACCTTTGGGCGGGCCCTTGCGGTGCGGCTTGGGCTCGGGAGCCGATTCCTCGCCACCCCGATCGCGATAGGGCTGGATGCGGATGTTCTCTTCGTCGGGCTTGCGCACGTTGACGGCAAAATGCTCGGCGGCTTCCTTGGAGATCTCGACCACGGTCTCGTTGTCGAGAATCTTGATGTTGCCGATATCGCGGCGCTTGACGCCGCCGCGGCGGCACAGCATCGGCAGCAGCCATTTCGGGTCGGCATTGTTGCGGCGGCCGATGCTCAGGCGGTAGAGCACCATATCGTCGCCGGCGGACGGCACCTCGTCACGCTCGAAGCGCGCAGCACGCTCGGGACGTTCGAAACGCGGTGCCCGATCGGATTTGTCGAAGCGCGGGGCGCGTTCGCCCTTCTCGAAGCGGGCAGGCCTGTCGTCCCTGTCGAACCTGGGCCTGTCGTCCCGGGCAGGCCTGTCGTCCCGGTCGAAGCGGGAGGGCTTGCGACCATCTCGGCGCTCGAAATTGTCTCGACGCCCGAAGCCGTCGCCGGGATCGCTGACTTCCTCCGGCTCGGGCAGGCGCGAACGGTAGACGCGGGCGAGGGCGGCGGCGATATCCTCGGCGCTGCGATTCTCGAGCAGCAATTTGGCGATGGCCAGATCTTCCTCGCCGGGGGCTTCGGTCAGCAAGGGGTCTTCCAGCATGCGCTGCTGGTCGAGCACGCGGATTTCCTCGGCAGTCGGCGGGCCCATCCACTGGGCCTTCACGCCAGCCTGGTTGAGCATGATTTCGGCCTTGCGGCGGCGCGACATCGGCACCAGCAGAGCGCTGATGCCCTTGCGGCCGGCCCGGCCGGTGCGGCCTGAGCGGTGCTGCATCTTCTCGGCATCGGTGGGCAGGTCGGCATGGATGACCAGGCCGAGATTGGGCAGGTCGATGCCGCGCGCGGCCACGTCGGTGGCGACGCAGATCTGGGCATGGCCGTCGCGCAGGGCTTGCAGCGCCTGGTTGCGCTCGTGCTGGCCAAGTTCGCCCGAGAGCAGCACGGCCGAAAAGCCGCGTTCGCGCAGGGTGGCATGCAGATGGCGCACGGATTCGCGGGTATTGCAGAAGACGATCGTAGTGGGGGAGGCGACGAGGCGGAGCAGGTTGACGACGGCGTGCTCGGTCTCCTTGGGGGAGACGCGGATGGCGCGGTATTCGATGTCGGCGTGGCCTGATACGGCAGCCTTCACCTCGATGCGCAGCGCATCCTTCTGATAGGTGCGCGCGATGGCGACGATGCCCTTGGGCATGGTGGCCGAGAACAGCAGGGTACGCCGGTCATCGGAGGTGGATTTGAGGATGAATTCGAGATCCTCGCGGAAGCCGAGGTCGAGCATCTCGTCGGCTTCATCGAGCACCACGGCGCGCATGGCCGAGAGATCGATGCCCTTGCGCTCGATGTGGTCGCGCAGGCGGCCGGGCGTGCCGACGACGATATGGGCGCCATCGGCGAGCAAGCGGCGCTCGCGGCGCGGATCCATGCCGCCGACGCAGGAAACCACGCGTCCGCCGGCCTTCTGGTAGAGCCAGAGCAATTCGCGTTCGACCTGAATGGCGAGTTCGCGGGTCGGCGCGATGATGAGGGCGAGAGGGGCATCGGCCTGTTCGAAGCGTTCGTCGTCGCCGAGCAGGTCGCGCGCAATGGCCAGTCCGTAAGCCACCGTCTTGCCCGAACCGGTCTGGGCGGAGACGAGCAGGTCGCGGTCGGCGGCCTCGTCGGCCAGCACGGCCGATTGCACGGGGGTCAGTTCTTCATAATTGCGATCTGTCAGAGCCTGGCGAAGGGCCGGGTTCAGAGAAGGAAGGGTCACGGGAAAAGCCTGTCGATGAGGAAAACCGGTCATGTGAAATGCCGGGTCGGGGGCGGCGCGCCCACGGGTATTAAAGTCCGCGCGCCAGCGTCCACTTCTGCAGGATTTCACTGATGAGGCAGCCCAATACAACAAAGCGCGGACAATTGCGAGGGCGATCGCGCGATACTGCTGCGCGTTTCCGGCATGACGGCGAGCACGTGGCCAGCGGAGACGAGGTCGTTGGGCTTTACCAGCGGGCCTCTGGCCGACAGTGCGGCTTGGATTGATTGCCGGCTGTACCAAACCTGGCAAGAGCCCCCGTTGTAGCCCGAATCCACATTGCCAAATAGACAGGCGCTCATGCAAACATCGGGGAGAAATGGCGGGAGAGGAATGGCCAACCGATGGAAGAGTCTGCGACGGAGCGTGAACCCTTCTCCCGTTATTACGCTCGCTATCTGGTCGCCAAACGGGGCTACAGGCTGGGAGCCTTGCCGCAATCGGAAGAATTACTGCAGCATTGCGATTACGTCCTGACCAGATCGGCCGGCAACCGCATCTCGATCGTGGGGATCGTCAATTGCGACAGCGCCGAGGGCAAGATTTTCACTATGCCGGCGCAGGGCCTCTCTGCTCTCGCGCAGCATATCGTCGGCGCGCTGCCGGCTTCCGTAAAACTCGCCATTACGATCTACGAGATTGGCTCCCGCGCGATCGGCAGAACCGACAAGTCCCGTCTGTCCGGCCATAAGAGCGGTGACAGACGCCATGCCACCAGAGCGATCGCCGTCGACGTTTCCAAGCGCCGCGCCTGGCCCTTGCCCTTGTTCGGACGCAGGTTCAGCCCTGCCGGGCAGATGCAGAAGCTACTTCGTGCGCCCCGGTTGTCCGCAGCGGAATTGGTGACTCCGGAGCGGGCGGTCAAGTTGGGAAGGCCAATCTTCGTATGGGTGCTGATGGCTCTCCTGCTGGCGGTTTTCATTGCTGAGCAGGTCTTTGCCTTCGGCAAGACTGGCAAGCCAGCCGTGCCGACCATCGAAACTCTGCAGGTCCTGGGGGGCCTGAGCTATCCGCTGGTGGTCGGGGAGGGAGAATGGTGGCGCCTGTTCACGGCGCCGCTGCTGCATGCCGACCTCTCCCATATCGGCTTCAATGGCCTGGTGCTGCTTCTGATTGGCAATTCGCTTGAAACCTTGATCGGTTGGCGCTGGACGGCAGCGGCTTTCTCCGTGTCGGCGGTCGCCGGTTCCCTGATGTCGCTGGCGGCCAATCCCGTCAACATGGTGAGCGTCGGCGCGTCGGGAGGCATTACAGGACTGCTTGCCACCGCTCTCGTGATATCCTTCAGAATTCCCGCAGGCGCCATCCGTGCCCGGCTGATCAGCCAGGCCCTCTACGGTCTGGTACCGGCATTGCTGCCCTTCCTGAACGCCGCGGTCAGCGGCGGAAAGGTCGATTACGGCGCCCATTTCGGGGGCGCCATCGGCGGTGTGATCATGGGTTTCCTTTTGCTGGGCCTGTGGCCCAGTCGCCTGCCACGGCCCCGATTGAACAATCTGGCTGCGCTCGTCGCTATTGTGTTCTTTTCCGTCGCCGCGGGTGCGTGCCTGCCGATCCAGGACCATTATCGGCGCCGGATGCAGCTCGTACCTGATCTGCCGGCCGCGGCGACTCCATCGGATGCATCCGTCGGAAGCCTCCTGCGCGCTTATCCGCAGGATCCGCGCCTGCACTTCCTGCGGGCCCAGACCTTGCTCCGCAAGAATGACATCAAGGGCGCCGAGGCAGACTTGCGTGCAGCGCTGGCGGACCGGCCGCTTGTTGCGGAAGTCGGTGGATCCGATTTCGAAAACAGGGTTCGGGCCGTCCTTGCCGCCGTTCTGAAGAGCAAGGGAGATCGGGGCGGAGCGGCGACCATGGCTGGGCCTGCATGTGCTGCCGAAAAGAGCGGCCCAATCGCCGATTATCTCAACAAGTTCGCCCTGTGCCGGTAATCCGTTTCTGCACTTTTGCGGCTATGGAAAGTGCTGGGAATTTCGCGTGACGCCTGGCGATGGCGGTCCTGTCGAGGCTTATCGTGTCGGACGGCCACATGCTCTTGTGCATTGCAACAATATTATTGACAAATCTGTCCGAAACAGTGTTTCTGGGGCCATGGCAAGACCGAGAGAATTCGATCGTGACGAGGCGCTCAAGCGCGCCACCGCCGTGTTCTGGGCCAAGGGCTTTGAAGCGGCGTCGACCGACAATCTGCTTGTGGCGATGAAGATCGGCCGCCAGAGCCTCTATGACACGTTCGGCGACAAGCGTCGCCTCTATCTTGAGGCACTGCGGCGCTATCAGGCGGTCAATCTCGCCAATCAGCTCGCGCAGCTCGATGCGGAAGCATCGCCTCTCGCCGGCATTCGCAGGATGCTGCTGGCTGTGGCGGAAGCCGACCCTTCCTTTCGGGCGCTCGGCTGCATGAATGTCGGCGCGATCGTCGAATTCGGACGGAACGACGAAGAAATCGCTGCCATGCTTACCGAGAACGAGGCTGCGCTCGACGCGGCGCTGGAGGGCAGCCTGCGCAAGGCCAAGGCGGAAGGCGAGATCGGCACGACCACCGATATCAAGGGGGCCGTGCGCTTTATCCAGGCGACGCTGCGTGGCCTCAAGGTCAGCGGCAAGGCCGGCGCCGATACACAAAGCCTGCGCCAGACCGTCGAATTCGCGCTCGCTGCACTGACCAAGGATACACGCCGAAGCTGAGGTAGCGTTCACAGGCCGGCGAGCCGATGGACAAGGCCAAAGGCGGCGATCCCGACCAGCAACAATCCCGTGCCGCGCCCGGCCCAAATGGTGAGGGCGGGACTTGAGGTCAGGGCCTCGCGTCCGCGTGCGGCCATCAGGGCCAGCCCGCCATAGACGGCAAGCTGCACCAGTACCGTCATCAGGCCCATCACCACAGCCTGAGGCCAGAGCGCCCCGAAGCTCGGGTTGAGGAATTGCGGGTAGACCGCCAGTACGAACAGCCAGGCCTTCGGATTGAGCAGGCAAGTGGCCAGCCCCTGACCGAAAATGCGTGCGAGCGCGGCTGTATGGTCGGATTCAACCTTGCCGACGGTGATGGAGCTGCGTAGCAGCCGGATGCCGATCCAGATCATATAGGCCGAGCCCGCCAGGATCATGCCGGTGGCAAGGGCCGGGACGAGCCGGCTGAGGGCGGCGACCGCGACCGTGCCGAACAGGGTATGGCAGACGCCGCCCGCCATGATGCCAGAGGTCGCGGCAAGGCCCGCACGCCGGCCGCCTGTCAGCGCATTGGCGAGCACGAAGAGCATGTCCATGCCCGGCACGATGATGATGCCGGTGAGCAGGATGAGGAAGAGCCAGAGATTTTCAGTATAAGTCATGTCAGTTGCCAGCCAGTGGCGAGGCATGTTCGGTGACATCCTTGCCGCTTTTTCAAAGGGTTGGCTGCCTCTATAGAAAGAGGCAACTGACAAGGATGTGTCAGTTGTGAAGGGGGCGCGATGCGCAAGGCGGCACGTTTGTTCGAGATCATCCAGATTCTCAGGCTGGCGCGAAAACCTGTCACGGCTGCCGCGATCGCCGAGGCTCTCGAAGTCACCGTCCGTTCGATCTATCGCGACATCGCCGCGCTACAGGCCATGCGGGTGCCGATCGAGGGAGAACGGGGTATCGGCTATGTCTTGCGCTCCGGCTTCGACCTGCCACCCCTGATGTTTTCGATCGAGGAGACCGAGGCTCTGATGCTCGGCCTGGCCCTGATCGAACGCGCCGGCGATCCTGAACTGACGCAGGCCTCGCGGGGAGCCGGCGCGAAACTGGCGGGCGCGGTGCCCGGGCCTCTGCGCCAGTTGTTCTCCTCCCGTACGCTGCATGCCTGGGGCGACATCGCGCCGACGCCCGAGCGCATCGACCTCGGCCTGGTGCGTCGGGCCATCCGCGACGAGGAGAAGCTCGATCTCGATTATCGCGACGATCAGGGACGGCACACGCAGCGGACGATCCGGCCGCTTGCGCTGATCTATTATTCGCAGGCCTTCGTTCTGGTGGCCTGGTGTGAGCTGCGCCAGGCGATCCGCAATTTCCGCGCCGATCGCGCCTTGTCCTGTACGCCGACCGGAGACTATTTCCGCCATGAGGGCGACAGACTGCGCGAATTATGGATTTCCGGTTGGCAGATCAACCAGGGGCAGGCGGGATAAGGGCGCAGTTTCCCACGAGCGCAGACATCGGCGCTCTTGGGTCAGAGGTTTCGGGTTGCCGGACTCGGCGTGGTATGGTCGGTTGGCGACCGAGAACAAATCGGGAGAATTCGCATGACTGGCCAAATCCGCGTCGGCATCGGCGGCTGGACCTTCGAGCCGTGGCGCGGCAGCTTCTACCCCGCCGACCTGACCCAGAAGCGGGAGCTCGAATATGCCAGCCGCCAGGTGACGGCGATCGAGATCAACGGCACCTATTACGGCTCCCAGAAGCCGGAAAGCTTCGCCAAATGGCATGCGGAGACACCGGATGATTTCGTCTTCGCGATGAAGGCGAACCGCTTTGCCACCAACAAGAAGGTGCTGTCGGAAGCCGGAAAATCGATCGACATGTTCATCGGCAGCGGCATCGTCGAATTGAAGAAGAAGCTCGGGCCGATCAACTGGCAGTTCATGCCGACCAAGAAGTTCGATCCGGCCGATTTCGAGGGCTTCCTGAAGCTCCTGCCCAAGAGCCATGAAGGCCATGCCCTGCGCCATGTCGTAGAGGTCCGGCACGACAGCTTCAAGGTGCCTGAGTTCATCGAGTTGGTGCGGGCCTATGATGTCGGCATCGTCCTGACCGACAAGGCCGATTTCCCGCATATCCACGATGTCACCGCTCCCTTTGTCTACGCGCGCCTACAAGCGGCGAAGGAGGACGAGGAGCTCGGCTATCCCGCAGCTGCGCTGGACAAATGGGCCGAGAGGGCCAAGTTGTGGGCTGGCGGTGGTGAGCCTGCTGACCTTGACAAGGCATCGGACAAGAAGGCGCCGAAGGCGGGCAGCCGGGATGTCTTCATCTTCATGATCAACGGCTTCAAGCCCAAGGCGCCTACGGCGGCCAAGGCCTTGATCGAACGCTTGTAAGCCCCGCCATCGGAGGCCAGGGAAGAGATCGCTAACCCTGCCGTTGGGTCACATAGCCGCCCAGATTTTGGGCCAGAACAAAGCAATGATGGATCTGTTCAGTTTCGACGAGCCCAATCGCCTCGACATTGCCGAGGGCGCCGTGTTGCTCGTCGGCCGTGCCCTTGGCCGGGAGGAGGCGTTGCTCGCCGCCCTCGATACCGTGGTGGCGGCCGCTCCCTTCCGCCATATGGTCACGCCCGGCGGCTTCACCATGTCGGTGGCGATGAGCAATTGCGGCCAGCTCGGCTGGGTAACCGACAGGCGTGGCTATCGCTACAGTGTGGAAGACCCCGAAACGGGCCAGCCCTGGCCGGAGATGCCGGCCGCCTTCGCCACCCTCGCGCGTGAGGCGGCGGCGGAGGCGGGCTTTGCCGGGTTCGAACCGGATGCCTGCCTGATCAACCGCTATGAGCCCGGTGCCAAGATGTCGTTGCATCAGGACAAGGACGAGCGCGATTTCGGCAACCCCATCGTATCGGTCTCGCTCGGCCTGACCGCCGTTTTTCAGTTCGGCGGCCTGTCACGCAGCGACAAGCCGCGCAAGCTGCCGCTGCAGCATGGCGACGTGATGGTATGGGGCGGCCCGTCGCGCCTGGCCTATCACGGCATCTTGCCGCTGAAGGAAGGGCAGCATCCCCGCCTGGGACGCAATCGCATCAATCTGACTTTCCGTAAGACCTGACCAACGACGGTAAATCGCCACCATGTCACGCTGGCCCGGGTGATCGAGAGATTACCCCTGCATCGGCCCAATCGGCGAAGCTCCTCGCCACCCAGTCGATGAAGACACGAACCCGCGGCGAGAGTTGGCGATTTTGTGGGTACAGCAGGGAGACGGGCGTCGGTGTCGGCGGATGGGCCGGCAGCACCTCGATCAGCCTGCCGTCGGCGAAATAGGGCAGGAGATGGTAACGAGGCACCTGGATGAGTCCTAATCCCGCCAGCGCCCCTCCGAACAGGGTTTCCGAGCCCGTGACCGTCAGTGCGGTGGGCAGGGTGACATGGCGTATGTCGGCATCTACCTGAAATTCGAGCGGTATCACGCTACCCGTCGCCGAGGATAGGAAGCCGACCATGCGATGGCCGTCGAGGTCATCCGGCGTGTTCGGCACGCCGTGGCGGGCGAGATAGGCGGGACTTGCGCAGGTGGCCTCGGCGAGCATGGCGACCCGCCGGGCGACCATCGAACTGTCCTGGAGATCGCCGGCGCGGATCACGCAGTCGATGCCTTCGCGCACGAGATCGACCAGGCGGTCTCCCTCGCCGATATGGAGCCGCAGGCCCGGATAGCGTTCCAGGAAGACGGCGAGGCCAGGCAGCAGGAAATGCCGGGCGAGCGTGCCATGAATATCGATCCGCAACAATCCGTGGGGCTTGGCGTCGCCGAAGGCGGCCTCGGCATCCTCGATGTCGGCCAGGATGGCAAGGCAGCGACGATAATAGGCTTCGCCGTCCAGCGTCGGGCTGACGACGCGGGTGGTACGTTGGAGGAGGCGGACGCCGAGGCGTGCTTCCAATTGGCGGATCGCTTCGGTCACGGTCGAACGCGGCAAACCCAGGTCCTGTGCCGCCTGCGTAAAGCTGCGGCGCTCGACGATCCGGGTGAAGAGCCTGATGGCGTCGAAACGATCCATTGTTCGTAAATTCCGAATAGTCATATCAGATTTTGCATGATTATCCGAGATGGCAGAAGTTGGATAGTGCCGTCCAGCGATCAATCTCACATCAAGGAGAGTAAAATGACTATGAATGGCAGCAAGGTTGCCCTCGTCACCGGCGCCTCGCGCGGGATCGGGGCCGCCATCGCCCGTCGCCTCGCGCAGGACGGCTTCTCGGTCGTCATCAACTATGCCGGCAATACCGAGCGGGCCGAGGCGCTGGTGCGTGAGATCGAGGGCACAGGTGGGCGGGCGCTCGCCCTGCAGGCCGATGTCAGCGACCCCGTGGCCGTGGCTGATATGTTCGAGGCGGTGCAGACGGCTTTCGGCGGCCTCGACGTCCTCGTCAACAATGCCGGAATTATCGCATTGTCTCCGCTCGCCGAGACGGAAGACGACGGTTTCGACCGTCTGGTGGCCGTCAATCTCAAGGGCAGCTTCAACACCATGCGCGAGGCGGCGAGGCGATTGCGCCAGGGCGGGAGGATCGTCAATTTCTCGTCCAGTGTCGTCGGCCTGCGCCAGCCGAACTATGGCGTCTATGCCGCCACCAAGGCTGGCATCGAAGCACTGACCAGCGTCCTGGCCAAGGAGCTTCGCGGCCGCTCCATCACCGTCAATGCCATCGCGCCTGGTCCAACGGCGACGGATCTCTTCTTCGACGGCAAGTCGAAGGATCTCGTCGAGCACTATGCCCGCATGGCGCCGTTGGAGCGACTCGGCACGCCGGACGACATTGCCGCGGCGGTCGCCTTCCTGGTCGGCCCGGACGGTGGCTGGATCAACGGGCAGACCTTGAGGGCCAATGGCGGGCTGATCTGAGGTCGCAGAGATGTGGCGCGCCCTGATGACTGCCGGGGAGGCCGCCACACTCGCAAGGGCCTATTGCTCCGCCGCCGCTTTGAGATTGGCGAGGCCCTGTTCGAAGTCCCTGCCGATCATATGGTCCATATTGATGAACAGCCCCATCAGCCTGGCGATGAAAGGTGCGGCGCCCTGCATCGACCAGGTGACGCGCGTGGCATCGCCGGCCTGCGTGAAGGTGAAGGCGGCGCGGTTATTCGCCCGGAACGGGCGGATGAAATCGAGCTTCATGTCGATACCGCGCTCAGGGGCCGCCTCGACAATCTCCATGCGGCCTGCACCGGCCTTGCCATTGCCTTCCCAGGCATAGACGGCACCCTTGCCGGATTCGGCGCCGGAGAAACTGCGTTGCATGGCAGGATCGAGCTTTTCGTAGGGCGACCACCGGCTCCATTGGTGAAAATCGGCAAGCAGGAGATAGATCCGCCCGGGCGGCGCCTGGATTTCGAGCGAGCGTTTCACCTCGAAACTCGGCGGGCGCATAGCGGCGAGGATCAGGACGACTACCAGCACGACGATGAGGATGGCAAGCACATAGACCACGGTGGTTCCTCCGGCAGCGGGAAGCAGGCCTCACGCCTGCGCTGCGTTATCCTTCAACAGCCTATCCAGATGCTGGCGGATGTGATTGGCCTCGGCTGCGGTGGTGGCGAGGGCAATGGCCTGGTCGAAGGCCCGATGGGCCTCCTTGCCTCTGCCGAGCTTCAGCAGCAGCCCGCCTTTGAGGCCATGAAAGTAGAAATAGCCGGACAAGCGGGATTCCAGGGGTTCGATCATCGCGAGCGCGGCTTCCGGCCCCTGCGTCTTGGAGACGGCCACGGCCCGGTTGAGCGTAATCACGGGTGAGGGTTGGATCTCCTCCAGCAGCGCATAGAGCAAATCGATCTGGCGCCAATTGGTGTCTTCCGGTGTCGCTGCCCGGGCGTGCACGGCGGCGAGGGCCGCCTGCAACTGATAGCTGCCGGGGCGTCCGTGGCGGGTGGCCTTGTCGATCAGGGCAAGGCCCTCGGCGATCATCTGGCTGTTCCATAAGTGCCGATCCTGGTCCTCCAGCAGCACGATCTGGCGCTCGGCGTCGAAACGAGCCGGCGAGCGCGCGTGCTGGAGCAGCATCAGCGCCGCCAGTCCCATGATCTCGGGTTCCGTCTGGAACAGGCGCAGCAGCAGGCGGGCAAGACGGATGGCCTCGTCGCAGAGCTGGGCCCGGCTGCCGTCATCCTCTGCGCCGGCCGAGTAGCCCTCGTTGAAGATCAGATAGACCATGGCGGCCACGGCGCCGAGGCGTTCCGAGCGCTCCACGGCGCCCGGTGCCTCGAAGGGCACGTCGGCGCTGGCGATGCGCGCCTTGGCCCTGGTGATGCGCTGTTCCATCGCCGCTTCGCCGACCAGGAAGGCACGGGCGATCTGCTTGACGGTGAGGCCGCAAACGATGCGCAGGGCGAGCGCGATCTGCTGGGTGCCGGGCAGGTCCGGATGGCAGCATATGAAAAGCAGGCGCAGGATATCGTCACGGTAATGCTGGCCATCCAAACGCTCGGTCAGCTCCGCCTCGGCATCGCCGAGGTCAGAGATCTGATCCTCGTCCGGCAGGGCCTCCTGCTTTTTCTCGCGGCGTTTGGCGTCGATGCCGGAATTGCGGCCGGCAAAGATCAGCCAGGCGGTAGGATCGCGGGGCGGGCCGTTTTTCGGCCAGCTCTTCAGCGCGCGCAGGCAGGCTTCCTGATAGGCTTCCTCGGCCGTTTCGAGGTCACGGAAATAGCGCAGCAGCGCTCCCATGGCCTGCGGGCGGGCGGAAGTGAGCGCGCTGCTGATCCAGGCCGCATCGGTCATGTTGCATGCGCCTTCTGTTCGAGCACCCCGGGCTGGAAGATCGAAAGTGGACGAATCTCGTAGGAACCGATGCTGGGATTGGCCTTGGCGAGATCGCGGGCGATATCGAGCGCTTCCTCGAGATTGTCGCAGTCGACCACGTAGAAGCCCAGTAGTTGTTCCTTGGTCTCGGCGAAGGGGCCGTCGATCACCAGGGGTTCGCCACCCGTCTTGCGCAAGGTGGTGGCGGCGGTGGTTGGAAGCAGTCGCACCACCGGGCCGAGCTTGCCAGCTGCCGCGACCTTTTCGTGCACCTTGTGCAGACGTGCCATCACGGCATCGTCCTCCTCCTTGGTCCAGGCGCCGACGACGTCTTCGTAATTGTAGCAAAGGATCGTGTATTGCATTGTCTGCTTCCTCTTGAGCCAAGGACGAATGAGCCAAGAGGTATCCGACATGAGGAAGCAGGACAATTCATACTCTCTTGTCGGCAGCAACGGACGAGATCCTGCGGGCCCTTGCGGAAACGCACCGCTCGCAATCGAGGCGCAAGCTCAGATCGCAGCCTCGCTGCCGCAGGAAGCCAGGGCCGTGTCGTCGGGACCGAGAGAGAGCTGGAACGCGTCGTTTTCTGTCGAATCGATGCCATCGATCTTGCGTAGCGCCGCAATGGTGAAGTCGGTGAAGGCGCGCACCACCGGTCGCATATAACGCACCGAGGGGAAGGCCAGGAAAGCTTCCGTAGGCCGGACGACGTAGTCGGGCAGGATACGGACCAGACGCCCCTCGGCAAGCTCGCAATTCACCAGCAATTGCTGCACCGGCCCGGCCGCGTGCCCTTGTAGCAGCGTGGCGGTGATGACCTCGGCATCATTGGTGCGCAGGATGGGCTGAACAGGCAGGTCGAGCGTTTCGCCGTTGCGATGTTGCAATGTCAGGATGTCGCGCGGCGAAAGCAGTCTGGCACTGCTCACGATGCCGATGTCCGACAGCCGTTCCGGCGTGTCGATCGGCCCGGACCGGGCGAGGAAGCTCGGTGCCGCGACCAGGATACGCCGGATCAGGCCGAGACGGCGGATGATCAGTTCCTGGCCGGCAGGACGTCCATACCTCACCGCCAGATCGAAGTTTTCATAGACAAGGTCGATATCACGGTTCTCCAGGATGAGATCGACCGTAACGGCGGGATGGCGTTTCTGGAATGCCATGACGATTGGATGCAGGTGCCTGACGCCGATGCAGGAGGGTGCATGCAGCCGGAGCGGGCCTTCGATGGCCCCCATGTCACGCCGGACTCCTTCCAGGGCCGCGTCAATGGTGGCGAGCGCGCCTCGGCTGGCTTCGTACAGGGCCTGTCCCTGTGGTGTCGGGCGTACGATGCGCGAGGATCGTTCCAGCAGCCTGGCGCCGACATGCCGTTCGAGATTGCGCAGATGTTTGGTGACGGCGGGCTGGGAGACGGCAAGGTCACGCGCTGCGGCCGTTACCGAAGCGCGCTCGACGGTGCGGACGAAAGCGCGCAAGGCGACCGCGATGTCCATTCATGCCTCATGGTTATGGCTATCATAGCATCATAACATATGGACGCCAGCGGTGTCATCGGGCTCAATCGCCTCCGTGCCGTGTCGGTGGCGTTGCGGAAGGCGTGATGATGATAAGCAGGCGTAGTTTTATGGTTGGATTGCCTTTTTTGGTGGCCGGATGCGCGCAGGACCGCACACCGGATCTGAGCATGCGGGAAGTGCCTGTCGACCCGGATCAGGCCTTGCTCTATGGAGCCGTCGAGTCCGAGCCCTTTACCGTGCCTGCTGTCGACCTGCGACGGGTGAAGCCGCAATATCTGCGCCGGGAGGTCGCCTACGAGACGCAGGAGCAACCCGGCACGATCGTGGTCGATCCGGCCGAGCGTCATGCCTATCTCGTGCTGGAGCATGGCAGAGCCCTGCGTTACGGCGTGGGTGTGGGCAAGGAAGAGGCTTTCAATTTCCAAGGCCGTGCAACCATCGCCCGCAAGGCCGAGTGGCCGCGTTGGACGCCGACGGCCAACATGATCCGGCGCCAGCCCGAACGCTATGCGAGATACGCCGCCGGATTGCCGGGCGGAACCGGCAATCCTCTCGGCCCACGCGCGCTTTATCTGTACAAGGACGGGCGCGACACGCTGTACCGGCTGCACGGCACCATCGAGCCCTGGACGATCGGCACCATGGTGTCGTCAGGCTGCGTGCGCCTGCTCAATCAGGATATCATCGACCTCCACCGGCGCGTGCCCGTCGGGACAACCGTGGTCGTGCTCCCGGCCAGCGCCTCGACGGCTTAGAGCCTGTCTCAAAATCCCAGGCTGAGCTGCTGGGGTTTGTCCGCCTTCTTGGCCGGCTTGTCGTCGATCAGGGGCTTGAGCATCTGAGCCAGCCGCTTGGCCAGCGCCGACGGGTCGGCCTCGGCGAGGGAGGAACTGGCGATCACATCGCGCATCAGCGCGACGCCGGCGATCAAGGCAAGGAACAGGGTGGCGCGTTCCGGCCGGTCCTTGCCGGGCAGGCTGGCGGCAAGCGGGCGTTCGAATTGTTCAGTGACGACCTCACGCAGGATTTCGGCAGCCCTGGGATTGGAGGCCGAATGCAGCATCAGCCGGAACGGATCGACACCGGCGCTCTCGCCGGCAGGGTTGGCCACCATCGCCTGCGCCACGCGGTCGGCGAGGGAGGTGGCATCGCCTTCGAACAGGCTGGCATCGGTGCAGGCGATCTTGGCCGCCTCAGCGAACATCTCTTCCTTCGAACCGAAATAGCGGTTGACCAATATGGCGGTGACACCGGCTTCTCCCGCGATTTCTCGCAGGCCGACACCGTCATAGCCTGCGCGCGAGAAGGCGATCAGCGCCGATTGCAGAATAGCTTCGCGCGTCGCCGCGGCATTGCGCGGGCGCTTGGCTTGGGGGGCGGGGGTCGATTGGGAGGGAGGGGGTGTTTTCTTCCTGGCCATGCCCGCGCCTGCAATGTTTTCGAGGCCGCAGGAGTATACGTGCGTAGAGGCAGGCGCAAGTTTCTCTCTCCCGTGATCCACCGTTCATGTCGCGGGCTCGGCTGGAGGGGTGTTCTTGGCCAGGTGGTCGTCCATATAGAGCCAGGCGGCGGCAGCGCCCGCCAGCGAGACATTGACCGCCAGGCTGCCGTCTGCTGCCTGCAATTGCAGGGAGTGGTGCCCCCGCAAGGCCTGGATCAAATAAGACGTTGCGTCGGCGGGGAGGGTGGCCTCTGCCAGCCCGCCTTCTTCCTCGGGATCGGAAAACGTCACTCGGCCGGCAACGTCGCCGATGGGCTTGCCGTCCGCCAGAAGGACGTAAGGGTGGCCGGCAAGGACACCGGTCGGATCGACCACCGAGAAACGGACCTCCACCGGTGCCGAGGCCTCGATGCGGCGTTGGATGCTGAGATAGCCCTTCGCATCCGGGTCGCCTGCGGCCAAGCCGACGGCCTGGCATTGGTGGCTCGTATCGCAGTTCACCTGCCAGTCCTTGAAGGTCTCGGCTGTGGCCGAGCCGGCGAGCAAGGTGGTCATGACCAAGGCGATTGAAAGGCGGCGCATGGAGGCTTTTCCGGTTGTGATGACACTGACGGCATCATGCCGGCCGAGGCCTGCGTCCGGGAACGGCAAGGTCCGGTCATTGTTGGCCTTTTTGCGTGCGGGCTCGACTGTAATGTGCGGATTTGTCCGGTGGAAGGCGGCGACTCGAGACGGCGGAATTCACACCAGCTTGTTGGCCGGGAAGATGCTCATATGACGGATTTATGCAACTCTGCCCAGATTGTGACTTATTTGCTCAATTTTTACGCGACGAAATACAGGTAAATGAATAAAATTTAAAAGATAAATCGATTTCTATACCTAGGTTACGACGACGATGCGCGCTATAGTTTTCGCACTGCCTTCACGGAACCATATGCACCCTGCCGCGTTCAATCGAGCGGGGTCAAAACGATAGGGTGGAGCCATGAAAGAAAGCCATGCCGCTGTCTTCTCGGTCGAGGAGCTCGAATTCCTGTGTACTCAGGCTGACGACTACGGTTGGTACATATGGACGGAACAGACCCGTCCGATGATTGAGGCCTTGTGTGCCCGTCGGTTGATGGCGGCCAATGGTGATTTCAAGGTGGTGCCCAGGGATGGGCAGCACCATGCCAATCTCGAAGGACATGCTCCTCGCGCGGCCGATTCGGTGTTGCGTTATTATGAGCTGATCGGGGCGGGACGCATCGCCTACCATATGGTGCAGCATCCGCGCCCGACCATGACGGCGACGCCGCTTACGGAAGTGCGCGGTAGCCATAGCCTTCACGGTTGATCGAAGGACGATGCATTTGGATCGAGCCGGTCGTCGTCCCGGCTCCCCGGATTTCAGCGTGTCTTTGCAATTGCCGGCGACACCGCCGGATTGCAAAACACAGCATTACTCATACTTGTCTTGGCGCCTCGCGAGACCTGTGCGGTCTACGCGATATTTGCGGCCAGGCGTGGCAGGGCAGTGCCATCAGGCCCGAAAACATGGGCTGAGTCGCGATCGATCCGCAGGCGGACCTCAGTGTGGGCACGCACGGGGTTTTTGCCGTCGGTTTGCACCACCAGTGTCTGTCCGTCCGCGATAGCTGTATGAAACACGGTCAGACCGCCCAGATGTTCGACGATGCTCGTCGTCCCGGCGATGGCTTCGCCTGTGTCATCCGCTCCGTTCACCAGCGTGATGTGCTCGGGGCGGATGCCGAAGGTGACCTCGGAACCGACTTTCAGGCCACTGGCCGCAAAGGGCAAACGGATGCGCTTGTTCCCCGGCAGGGAAAGGCCCAAGCCTGTCGCGTCGGCTTCGACGATCCGGGCCGGCAGCGTGTTCATGCGCGGTGAGCCGATGAAGCCTGCCACGAACAGGTTGCGAGGGTGATTATAGAGCTCGAGCGGCGCGCCGATCTGCTCGATCCGCCCGCCATTCAGCACCACGATCTTGTCGGCCATGGTCATGGCCTCGACCTGGTCGTGGGTGACATAGATCATGGTGGCCTGGAGTTGCTCGTGCAGGCGCATCAGCTCGATGCGCATCTGCACGCGCAGGGCAGCGTCGAGATTGGACAGCGGCTCGTCGAACAGGAAAACCTTGGGATTGCGCACGATAGCGCGGCCGATGGCGACGCGCTGGCGCTGACCACCGGAAAGCTCCTTGGGCCGGCGATGCAGCAGCGGGCCGAGCTGGAGGGTTTCGGCAGCAGCCTGCACCTTGGCGGCACGTTCGGCCCGGGGCACACCTTCGATGCGCAGGGCGAAGCCCATATTGTCCGCGATGGTCATGTGAGGATAGAGCGCATAGCTCTGGAACACCATGGCGAGGCCGCGCTTGGCCGGCGCGATGTCGTTGGAAAGACGCCCGTCGATGAGGAGGTCGCCGCCGGTGATCTTCTCCAGCCCCGCGATCATGCGTAGCAGAGTCGATTTGCCGCAGCCGGAGGGGCCGACGAAGACCACGAACTCGCGATCCTCAACCTCCAGGTCGACGCCCTTGATGACCTCGACGGCGCCATAGGATTTGCGCAATCCCTTGAGATTGACGGTGGCCATCGTGGCGTTCTCCTTTGCGAGATGATGCAGGGATGGAGGGTCGATCTCCAGATCGACCATCTTGGAAACGTCGAGCGAAATAGAGAACAAAGACGGTCGATCTCGCTCCATCGTTCGATGGAGCTGGGAGATCGACCCTCCATTATTCCGCGCTACTGTTCGCAAAGTGAGCGCTCATGGGTCAGATGCCGGCGCGGCGCAGCGTTTCGCGATTGACCCTGACGGCAGCTGCGGGGTCGGCGGCGGCGGTGTCGGATTCTTCCTCCAGCACCAGCCAGCCATTGAAGTTCGGCCCTGCGGCAACGATGTCGACCACGGCTCCGAGATCGCAGACGCCCTGTCCCAGCATGCGCCACTGGCCCTCGGCATCGACATCCTTCAGATGCAGATAGCGGATGCGATCCTGGTAGGTGCGCAACGTATCGAGGATGTCCTGGCCGCCGCGCAGGATGTGGCCGGTGTCGGGCACCCAGCCGACCAGGGCCGGGTCCAGAAGGGCCATGATGCGGTCATAGTCGGCTCGCGAGCTCAGCAGCGTGTCGTGATGCGAGCTCGGATGCACGGCGACATCGACGCCGACGATACGGCCGAGTTCGCCGGCGCCATTGTAGAAGCGGCCGGCAATGGCGAACTTGTCGTCGAGAGGGCCGGGACTCATGATCGTGGCGCTGCCCAGCGACAGGATGGCACCGGGGAAATGCGCGGTGAAGCGCAGGGCGCGGTCGACCATGGCGAGGTCGGCCTCGACGGCGTCGGCTTCGGTGAAACCGGAACTGCTGCCGCAGGCAAAGGCCACCAGCGTCAGGCCATGGTCTGCCAATGCTTTCGCAAAGTCCTGCGGGCGGTCGGCATAGGGCGGGATCATGGTGTCGGTGATCTCGATGCCGGCATAACCTGCCGCCGCGATGGCCGCGAGCAGGTCGTCGGCATTGCCGCTCCAGCCCTTGCCCAGCATTTCCCAGGTGAAGGTCTGGCAGCCGGCCTTCAGTTTTGCGGTCTCGTTCATGATGTCATTCCTTGGCGACGGTCATTCCTTGACCGCGCCTTGAGTCAGGCCCTCGATGATGTGGCGCTGGAAGAACAGTACCAGCGCGATCAGCGGCACGGTCACCACCACGGAGGCGGCCGCCACGTCGCCCCAGGGCACGTAATAGAGGTTGGTGAAATTGGCGATGCCGACCGGGATCGTCTGGTGCTCGATGGTCGAGGTGAAGGCCAGGGCGAACATGAATTCGTTCCAGGCAGCGATGAAGGCGAGCAGGCCGGTGGTGACGAGGCCGGGCAGCGACATCGGCAGGATGATGCGGACGAACAGACCTGTAACCCCGACTCCGTCCATGCGCGCGGCCTCGTCGATCTCGCGCGGCAGCGTGTCGAAATAGCCGAACAGCACCCAGGTCACCAGCGGCAGGCCGAGCGCCAGATAGACGATGACGAGGCCGCTATAGGTGTCGAGGAAGCCGTAATTGGAAGCGGTCAGGTAGAGCGGGCCGACGATGGCGATCTGCGGGAACATCGAGACCGAGAGCACGACCCCGAGGATGCCGAAGCGCCCCTTGACTTCCAGCCGCGACAGCGAGAAGGCGGCCAGCGCCCCGATGGCCAGGCAGAACAGGGTGGTGAGCCCCGCCACGATCACCGAGTTCAGCACATAGAGCTGGAACTTCTTGACGAAGAAGACATTGGCATAGTGTTCGAAGGTGACCGGCGAAGGCCAGAAGCTCGGTACCGGATCGGTCAGCGCCTTGTCGAGCTGCAACGAGGTGGAGAACTGCCACAGGAACGGGCCGGCCGACCACACGAGCAGCAGGGCCGCGCCGGTATAGACGACGATGAGGCGCAGGATCTCGCGGGCGTTCATCCCTGCCTCCTCAGCCGCGCCACGATGAAGATGCCGAAGCCGATGGCGATCAGGGTTTCTGTGATGAACATCGCGGTGGAGAGCGCAGAGCCATAGCCGAATTGCAGGGTGGAGAAGAGCACCTTGTAGCTCAGGGTGGACAAGGTCTCCGTGGAGTCGGCCGGGCCGCCGCCGGTGAGGACATAGACGAGGTCGAAGATGCGGAAGGCATCGAGGGCCCGGAACATGCCGGCGATCAGCAAGGTCGGCAGCAAGAGGGGCAGGCGTACATGCCAGAAGATGCGCCAGGCCGAGGCACCGTCCATCTTGGCGGCCTCGGTGAGAGACCGCGGCACAGTCTGCAAGCCCGCCAGCAGCAGCAGGGCCATGAAGGGCGTGGTCTTCCAGACGTCGGCGATGATGATGGTGTCGAGGGCGTGGTCGACAGAGCCGTACCAGTTGATGTTGCCGTCGATCAGCCCGACGGATTTCAGCAGGTAGTTGATCAGCCCGTGCTGTCCGTCGAACAGCCAGCCGAACATTTTCGAGGTGACCACGGTGGGCATTGCCCAGGGCACCAGCATGGCGGCGCGCACCAGGGAGCGGCCAATGAAGGGCTCGTACAGCAGCAGGGCCATGGCGAGGCCGAGCACGGTCTCGAGCGCCGTCGACACCGCCGTGAACAGCACCGTATGCCCCCAGGCGTTCCAGAAGCCGTCGTCACCGAGCAGCGTGCGATAATTGGCAAGGCCGACGAAGGCGTCTTCCTGGGTGACCAGGGAGGTATTGGTCAGCGACAGCCAGACCCCGTTGACGATGGGATAGACCGAGACCGAGCCGAGCGAGATCAGCAGCGGCAGGATCAGCAGCCAGGGCGCCAGGTCCAGGGACCGCAGGCCAGCCCCGAGGGGAGGGCTGGCCGCGGAGGCTTGCACGCTCATCGCGTCATCCTGCGACGATCGAATTGATCTTGGTGCTGGCGGCCTCCAACTCTGCCTTGATGTTGCCGCTGACCAGCGCCTTGGAGACGCCCGACTGGATGGCGAGGGTGACCTGGGCATATTTCGGGGTGACGGGGCGCGGCGTCGCGCCGGTGAACACCGATTTGAGCTGCTTCATGAAAGGCTGCTCCTTGCCGAGTTGGGCATCTTCGAACACTTCGGGGCGTGTAGGGGCGATCCCGAGCTGCAGGGCGAACTGGAGCTGGGTTGATGGCGAGGACATCCAGGTCAGGAATTCGATGGCCGCCTCCCGGTTCTTGGTGTTGGCGTTGACGCCATATTGATAGCCGCCGAGGCAGGCCGCGCTCTTGCCACCGGCGAAATGGGGCAGTGGCACCACGCCAACCTTGTCGACCACCGAAGATGCCGCCTTGTCCTGCGCGATGGCATAGACATAGGACCAGTTGCGCAGGAAGGGGGCGCGGCCCGCCGTGAAGGGCTGGCGCGAGGGTTCTTCGTCCCAGCTCAGGACATCGGAAGGGCTGATCTTCGTCTTGTTGATGGTGTCATAGAGGAATTGGACGGCCGCCACCGCCTTGTCGTCGCTGAGCGTCGAGGATTTGCCGTCGGGGGCGAGGATCGAGCCGCCATTGGAGGCAATCGCCTCCACGAGATCGCAGACCAGCACTTCAGCCTGCTTGCCTTGCCAGAGATAGCCGAAATCGGCCTTGCCGGATTTCTGGATCTCCTGGGCGGCGGCGGCCAGTTCGTCCCAGGTCTGCGGCGGCTTGGCACCAATGCCTTCGAGCAGGTCCTTGCGATAAAACAGCATGCCTGAATCGACATACCAGGGCAGGGCGGTGAGCTTGTTGTTGTACGTGCAGGCCGCCACCAGACCGGGGAAGAATTGGCTCTGCACCGAGGCATTGAAATATTCGTCCAGCGGCAAGGCCCAGCCGGCACCCGCGAATTCGGCGATCCAGACCACGTCTTGGGTGAAGACGTCGGGCGTGCCCGTGCGACGGGCGAGCTGCTGCACCAGGGCCGTGTGCACTTCGGTGGAGGAACTGGGCGGCGGCAGCTCGACATAAGTGACGTGGATCTTGCCCTGCGATTGGTTATAGGCGTCCACCACCTGCGCCATGGTCTGCTTGCCGAAGAATTTGGCGCTGGCGAAGGTGATCTCGGTGCGGTCCGCGGCATGGGCGCGCCGGGGCAGGCCGAACGCCAGAGCACCTGCGGCAAGGCCGGCGCCCTGCAGGAAGGTGCGCCGGCTCGGCACCGCTGCCGACCCGGATTGCGAAGCCCCGGCAACCGGGGTCGAGCGTGACTGAACGTCCGACATCACAAGTCCTCCCTTTATGGTGAATGCTCACCTTGATTTTCGGGTCATGCTTGGCCTGAGGCCGCGTGCTGTCAAGGATAAATTGTCATTTTCGTTCAAAAAATTTCATTCAAACACAACGCTTCTCGTGTTTACTTTCTAAATTAATGCAAAAATGAGCAATCCAGTTGACTGGGATGGCGGAGGACGCGCATGGGTAAACTCGGCATCGGCGTGATCGGATGCGGCAATATCTCGATGACCTATCTGCGCAATGCTGCGCTTTTCCCCGGCGTGGAATTGAAGGCCTGTGCCGATATCTCGGCGGAAGCCGCCAAGGTCAGAGCCCGGGAATACGGCATTCGGGCACTCGGCGTGGAAGAACTGCTGGGCGATGACGAAATCGACCTCGTTCTCAACCTGACCATTCCAGCTGTCCATTTCGAGGTATCGATGGCGGCTCTTGCCGCCGGCAAGCACGTCTTCACCGAAAAGCCTCTCGCCGTTACGGCGGCAGAGGGCCGGAGGCTGGTCGAGGAGGCGCGTCGGCATAAGCTGGCGATCGGCTCCGCCCCCGATACTTTTCTCGGTGCGGCAGGGCGGACGGCCCGCCGCCTGATGGAAGAGGGAGCGATCGGCCGTCCGACCACCGGCACCGCCTTCATGATGACCCGCGGCATGGAGCATTGGCATCCCAATCCCCAATTCTATTATCAGCCCGGCGGTGGGCCGGTTCTCGACATGGGCCCCTATTACCTGACCATGCTGGTCAATTTGCTGGGGCCGGCGCGCCAGGTTGCGGCGATGGCGACGACCGGGCAGGCGGAACGGCTGATCACTGCGCCCGGGCCGAACCAGGGCACGAGCTTTGCCGTCGGCACGCCCACGACCTTGATGGCGCTGGTCGAGTTCGCCGGGGGCGCCATCGTCAATGTCGGCATGAGCTGGGACGTGTTCCGCCATTCCAACCAGCCCATCGAACTGCATGGCAGCCAAGGCTCGCTCAGCCTGCCCGATCCGGACACCTTCGGCGGCACCTTCGCCCTCAGCCGCAAGGGCGAGCCCTGGCAGGACATCGATACGGCGGCCATGACCTATGGCGGCCTGAACTGGCCCTATGCCGCGCCCGATCGCGCCAACTATCGGATGCTCGGAGTGGCCGACCTGGCCCGCAGCCTCGAGGAGGGGCGACGGTCGCGGGCTTCCGGCGAACTCGCGCTGCATGTGCTCGAGATCATGGAAGGCATCCTGGAAGCCGCGCGCCTGGGGCGGACGGTGTCGATCGAGGCTCGGGACGTACAGCCCTCGGCCCTGTCGGAAGACGAGGCGGCGAGCCTCGGCAGCACCGGATAGGAGCAGGTGTTCGGGAAGCCCTAAAGCGTGCCCATGCCACCGTCGATCATGAGCTCGCTGCCGACGGTATAGGTCGCTTCGTCGGAAGCCAGGAACACCACGGCCTTGGCGATTTCGCTGGCCTCGCCGAAGCGGCCGGCGGGCACTAGTCCCTTGATGCTATCGGCGACGCTCTTCAGGTCCTGCTCCGAGAAGCCGAGCTTTCCATAGAGCGGCGTGGCGATCGGGCCGGGGCTGACGGCGTTCAGGCGGATGCCCCGCCCGATCAATTCGCCTGACAAGGTGCGGATCAGCGATTGCAACGCGGCCTTCGACGCGGCGTAGACGCTGGAGTTCGGCATGCCGATATGGGCGTTGACCGAGGTGTTCAGCACGATCGACGCCGGATTGGCCAGGATCGGCAGCAGTGCCTGGATCAGGAAGTAAGGCCCCTTCAGATTGATGTCGAAGACCTTGTCGAAATCGGCCTCGCTCCAGTCCGCTAGCGGCTTGAGCTGGGCAATGCCGGCATTGACGAAGAGGATGTCGAGCCCGCCGAAGGCTTGCGCGATGGTCTCGGCGAGCTGTTTTTGCTTGGCGATGTTGGCGGCATCCGACTGAATGACGAGGGCACCTTCGCCCAGTTCCTTGCGCGCGGCCTCCAGCGTTTGGGGATTGGTGCCCGTCACCGCGATGCGTGCGCCTTCCGCCAGGAATTGGCGGGCGGTTTCCAGGCCTATGCCGGTGGTACCGCCGGTAATGAGAGCGCGCTTGCCTGAGAGCCTGTTCATGATTGCAGTTCCTTGTTCATGGGAGACGCTTTGAATGAAGCGAATATGGCGCAGTCATCATGTTCGGGGTATCCTGCTTATATTGGATCTATCTTCCGGGATTTCCGAACAATGAAGCTGGACGGGATCGCGAGTTTCGTAGCGGTGACAGAAGCAGGTTCGATTAGCGAGGCGGCACGCAGCCTGCGCCTGTCCAAGTCGGTGGTCAGCGAACGCCTGGGTGAACTGGAGCGGACCGTCGGTACGCGCCTGCTGCATCGTACCACCCGGCGCCTGTCGGTGACCGAGGACGGAGCTGCTTTTCTCGAGCGCGCCAGGCGGATCGTGCGAGAGGTGGAAGAGGCGGCTGCGGATCTGGCGGAGCGGCGCGGCACCCTGGCCGGTCCGATGCGGATTGCCGCGCCGATTACCTTTGGGCACATGCATCTCGGCCCGGCCCTGTTTCCGTTCCTGGCTGATCATCCGCAGGTCGAACTCATCCTGGACCTCGACGATCGCCGGGTCGACGTCGCCTCCGCTGCCTATGACGGCGTGATCCGCCACGGTGCCATTGCGGATTCACGGCTGATGGTCTGGCGCCTGGCTCCAAGCCGGCGCATTCTGGTGGCATCCGCGGACTATCTGGACCGCGAGGGCACGCCGCGTTCCATCGGCGAACTCGATCATCATAAGGGGCTGTTCTATTCGAACCGGGGGGCTGCCGATTGGCGGTTCCTCGGGCCTGACGGTGTCGAAATCGTGCGGGCGAAGGTCGCCTTACGGGTCAACAATGGTGACATGATCCGTGACGCCGCGCTTGCCGGCCTCGGCATCGGCCTGCTGCCGACTTTCATCGCGGGCCCCGAGATCCGCACCGGGAAGTTGAAGGTCGTCGACATCGGCGTGCGGCCGGAGCCGGAATTCATCTTCCTCGCTCATCCGGAAGGGCGCCGGCCTTCAGCCAAGCTGCGGGCACTGGCCGAGCATCTGAAACGCAGATTCGGCGACCCGCCTTATTGGGAGGAGGGGATGTCCATGGCCGCTTCCGCTTGCACGAGCGTCTTGTGATTTGATTGAATCATTTCAAATCGCAAAGACGCGTCGAACCAAAGAGTTAGAGCAAAAACCGTTCACACTTGAACACGCTTTGCTCTAGAAGTGACGCGTGGTCACTGTGAGGTCCTGAGATGAACGATTTGCCGGCACCAGAGAAGATACGCCCCCTCGGCTGCAGCGGCATGTCGGTAAGCTCTGTGGCCTGGGGCATGTGGCGCTTCGGGAGCGAGGACCTCGCTTCGGCTCAACGACTGATCGAGACTGCGCTCGAGGCCGGGGTCACCTTGTTCGACACCGCCGACATCTATGGCCCGTCGGACCTCGGCGGCTTCGGGATTGCCGAGAGCCAGCTCGGCCGGGTGCTCGAAGCCAGCCCCGGCTTGCGCCACCGCATGGTACTGGCAACCAAGGGCGGCATCGTCTTCGGCACCCCCTACAACTCCTCCGCCGCCTATCTTTCCTCGGCCATCGATGCGTCACTGAAGCGGATGCAGGTCGACCGCATCGATCTGTGGCAGATCCACCGGCCCGATATCCTCACCCACCCCAGCGAGATTGCCAGGGCCCTCGAAGACGCGCATCGGGCCGGCAAGATCGCTGCCATTGGCGTGTCGAATTATACGGTTGCCCAGACACAGGGACTGGCGGCTTGCCTCAGCCTGCCCATCGTCAGCCATCAGCCGGAATTTTCGGCCCTCAAGCTCGATCCGCTCGCAGACGGGATTCTGGACCAGGCGGTCATGAATGACATGGCGGTGCTCGCCTGGTCGCCATTGGCAGGAGGCAGGCTGGCGCAGCCGCAGGACGAGCGGGCACGGGCGGTGGTGGCCCTGTTCGATGCCAAGGCCGCGCAGGCCGGCATTTCCCGCACCGCCGTCGCCCTGAGCTGGTTGATGGTCCATCCGGCACGGACCATCCCGATCGTGGGAACGCAGAATCTCGACCGCATCCGGGAGATCCCGCAAGCCTATCTGCCGCGCTGGAGCCGGGAGGAGTGGTATTCGGTGCTGGTGGCCTCGCGGGGAGAGCGCCTGCCCTGATGCGGCTCAGCCCTGATCGATTGCGCCGATGGCCAGCTTCATGATCGCAAAATCGATGGCGGGGCTCTCGTCGATTTCGATCTGCCATGTCGCGGACAGGCCGGTCCAAGCAATGATCCACTGCAGCATCCGCCTGCGTTCGACACGGGCATGTTCGGTCACGAGGGTCAGCCGGTGTGAAAAACGCTCGGGTGAGGAGGCGAAAGCGCCGCCGTCGCCCTTGTCGGGGTTGCAGAAGAGATTGGCATAGTCGAAGCCACGCTCGCCAAACAGGCCCTTGGGATCGATGACGAGCCAGCCGCGAGGCCCGAAATCGAGGACGTTGTCGTGATGGATGTCGCCATGCAGCACGGTCTCTTCACAGGGATCGGCCAGGAGGGCACGTGCTTCGGCGGCGCTGCGCGCCAGCAGGCCACCCTCCCGGGCCGCGGCTGGCTGCAGATCGGCAAACCAGGCCTGCAAGGGAACGAGGGAGGGAGGAGGATCGGAACGGGCTGCATGCAGCTTTGCCGCGACTTCGCAGAGAATGATCGTGGCCTCGTCGTCCCGCCCGGCGGCGACCAAGGCAGAGAGCGGAGCGCCGCCGCGTTCCATCACGATGGCGTCTTCCTCGGCGGCAAAGATCTCGGCAGCGCCCTTAGCGTGCCACCAACTCATTAACAGGCCACCCTGACGCTCTTCTTCCGCCGTGGCCACTTTCAGCATGGCGGGACGTCCTTGCCAGCGCACTGGCAGCAGGCGCGCGGCATGGGTGACGATCGCCTCGCCATCCGGTGTGAGCCGCCAGCGCGCAAGCGCCTCGGCGAAAACGGCATGTTGCCGGAATTGAGACGAATGCATGGGATCTCTCAAAAATAGCTCGCCGTGGCCGCCCGGTGCCCGGAGGAAGAGCGACAGGTAGCCCGATGCCGGCGTCTGGGAAGTGTTTCCTCGGCTTACCGAATGTTCTCGGGCGCCTATTCCGGTGCGGGCGCAAATCACTGCTGAAAAAGGCAAAAATTCCTGCGACGACATTTGGCAATGACGTAGCTTCTCGGTACCATCATGGCAATTCCAATGCTGTTGATTTCGCTCGCGCAGTTGAGATCCGCCAGATGAAGATAGATGCCGGGCTGGGCTCCGATCGCTTCGATGCGGTCGTTCTTCCGGGCGATGTGGCTCTGCTTCGCCGCGTCATCGAGCAAGCCGGTGTCGCCATGGCACTGATCGGGCATGACGGCCGGTTTTGCTATGCCAATCCGGCCTTTTGTCGGCTCACCGGTTACCAGGCGGCAGACTATGTCGGCATGACTCTTGTCGACCTTGCTCATCCGGAGGACCGGGCCGGTCTTTCCTGGGATGGTTGGGACGAGGACGGTGTCAAGCGCCGCTATCGTCGCCATGACGGCACGGTCTTCACCGGCATGACCAGCCTCTCCCAACTGGCCAAGCCGGACGAGGCCTCGCCCTATGCCGCCATTGCGCAAATCGTGGCCGTGTCGGCCCAAATGCCGAACGAGACGAGCCTGGCCGAGGCGGAGTGGCGTTGGCGCCAGGCTCTGGAGGGGTCTAGGCAGGTCGTGTGGGACTTCGACGTGCCCACTGCGATGGTGTGGGTGTCGCCGCATTGGTGCACGATGCTCAACCTTCCGGACGACGAGTACGTGCTTTCGATCGGCAATTGGCAGAGCAGGATGCACCCGGACGATCTCGCCCGCACGGCGGAGGCCGCGGAGCGTGTTCGGCTCAATGGCGATCGTGATTTCGACGTCACCTACCGATTGAAGCACAGTGACGGCCATTGGATCTGGGTGATAAGCCGAGGCCGGACGGTCGAGTATGCACCCGACGGCACCGCCAGGCGCATGATCGGAACCATCACCGACATCGCGCGGCAAAAGGAGATGGAGGCACGCCTTTCCACCGTCTCGGAGCGATTGGAAGTTGCCGTGCAGGCCGGTGGCATCGGCATCTTCCACGTCGATTATCCCTCGGGGCTCCGGCATTGGGATGCGCGAACCTACGCGCTTCACGGCGTCACGCCGGAGACGTTCGACAACACGATGGAAGCGTTCCGCAGCTTGCTTTCGCCCGAAGATGCTGCCCGGGTCGACCGTATCCGTCGGAGCGGTCTGCGGTCGGGCTCGCACTATCAGCTCGACTATCGCATCCGGCATCCGAAGACGGGCAGGGGGCGTCATATCCGCTCGACGGTTCGGCTGATCCGAGGAGAGGACGGCGCCCTGACGCATGGGATCGGTGTCTGCTGGGACGTCACCGACGATGTGGAACGCAATCAGAGGCTGCACGACACGCTGGTCCTGCTGCAGGCCGTGATGAACGGGACGCCCGACCTGATCTACGCCAAGGATCGCGACGGTCGCTACGCGCTGGTCAATCCCTCGGTCGAGAGGCTGATGGGGAAGACGAGCGATGAAATCCTGGGTCGATCCGACACCGAGATTTTTTCGGCCGAGGTGGCGGGCGCCCTGATCGAGAACGACCGCCACGTGATGGAGAGCGGGGAACCCTCCACCATGGAGGAAACGGCGATGCTCGAGGGCTTGCGGCGCACCTATTCCTCCACCAAGGCGCCCCGGCGCAACGAGCGTGGCGAGATTACCGGGCTGATCGGCATCTCCCGCGACATCACCGATGCCAAGGTCGCCGAGGCGGCTTTGCGGCAAAGTGAGATGCGCTGGCAGTTTGCTCTCTATGGATCGGGCGACGGGGTCTGGGACCAAAATCTCGAGACCGGGGAGGTGTTCTATTCGCATCAGTGGAAAGCAATGCTGGGCTACGGGGAGGGCGAGATCGGCACCAGCGCGAGCGAGTGGTCGGATCGCGTTCATCCCGAAGACCTGCCGTATTGCCAGGCGACTATCGAGGCGCATCTGCGTGGCGAGACGCCGGATTTCGTTTTCGAGAACCGTCTGCTCGCCAAGGATGGCAACTGGCGCTGGATCTATGACCGGGGCAAGGTGGTCGAACGGGCAGCGGACGGGCGTGCCTTGCGCATTATCGGAACCCATACCGACATCACCGCACGCAAGGAGGCCGAGAGCGCTATCCTGGCCCTCAATCAGCGGCTGCAACTGGCGATCGAGGCGGCTGGCGTCGGTGTCTTCGAGTATGATTTTGCCTCCCAGCGCTATAGCTGGGACGATCGCCTCCACCAGCTCTATGAAATGGCGCCGGGCAGCTATGACGGCAGCCGGGAGGCCTGGCTCGATCGCATTCATCCGGACGACGTCGTCGCGATCACGCGCGAATATGACAGGGCGATGCGCGAAGACTCGCTGTTCGACATGGAATTCCGCTTGCGGGTCCAGCGTTCCGGCAAGATCCGCCACATCCATTCGCTCGCCCGGGTGATCCGCGACGAGGCCGGCGCGCCTGTCCGCACGGTCGGCATGGATTGGGATGTCACCGAGCACAAGGAACTGGTGGAGGCACTGTTCGAGGAAAAGGAGCGATTGCGGATCACCCTGCATTCGATCGGGGACGCCGTGATCTCGACCGACGCTCACGCAAGGGTCACCTTCATGAACCCGGTCGCGGAAGAAATGACGGGATGGATGGGCCGGGATGCGGTCGGCAAGCGCCTGGCCGAGGTGTTTCGCATCGTCGATGAAACCACTGGCGAGATCCTTGCCGATCCGGTGGAGACCTGCCTGGCTCGGATGCGCCCCTCTTATCTCAGCGACGGCGCCGTCCTGCTGCGGCGCGATGGTGAGCGACGCAGCGTGCGCGACTCGGCCGCTCCCGTGCGGACGGCCACGGGAGAAATCATCGGTGCGGTGCTGGTGTTCCAGGACGTGACAAAGGCCCGCGTCCTGCAGCAGGCACTCGAACACTCGGCCAATCACGACAGTCTGACCGGGCTTCCCAACCGGTCCGCCTTCGAGCGCGAGATCCGACTTTCGCTGGAGCGCGCGCGCCAGGGCGAACATTGGCACGTGCTGTGCTTCATCGACCTCGATCGTTTCAAGATCGTCAACGACAGTGCCGGGCATGCTGCCGGCGATGCGCTGCTGCGCGAGGTCGCCAATCTCATGCGCCGCGTCTGCCGGCCGGAGGATGTGCCGGCGCGCCTGGGCGGTGACGAGTTCGCACTGCTGCTGCGCGATTGCTCGATCGGCGACGGGGGGGCGGTTGCGCAGCGCTTTCTGCGTGGCCTGGCCGAATTGCGCTTCGCTTGGGATGGCCGGACCTATCAGATCGGGGCCAGCATGGGGCTGACCAAGATCGATGTGCACTCACCGCGGCAGGATGAGTTGATGAGCCAGGCCGACATCGCCTGCTACACGGCCAAGACCTCCGGCCGAAACCAGTTTGCGGTCTATGGTGACGGTGAGAGTGCGGCCCATCGCAATCACAGCGAGATGCGGGTGGCTGCGGGCATTCGCCATGCGATTGAAGCCAATCGCTTCCGCCTTTATGCCCAAGAGATCTTCGATCTTTCCGGACAGGGCGGCGGACAGCGGCATTTCGAGATCCTGCTCCGCATGCTCGACGATGCCGGCAACATCGTCGCGCCGGCTGCCTTCATCCCGGCCTCCGAACATTATGACCTGATGGGCAGCATCGACCGCTGGGTCATCCACACCACGTTCCGTCGCTATGGTGCCCATCTGCTGGGCGCCGACGACATCACCCTTGCCATCAATCTCTCGGCCAACTCCTTGAACGATCCCTTCCTCTGGCCGCTGCTGCAGGAGGAGTTTGCGCAATCGGGCCTGCCGCCCCGGCGGATCCATTTCGAGATTACCGAGACTGCCGTGATCAACAATCTGGCGGCCGCCCAGCAGTTTCTTTCCAGGGCGCGTGCTGCCGGCTGCGGTGTGATCCTCGACGATTTCGGCAAGGGACTGTCCTCCTTCACCTATCTCAGGCAATTCTCCGTCGACGGCCTGAAGATCGATGGCGATTTCATCCGGCAGATGACACAGAGCGAAGTCGATCGCGCCATCGTCGAATCGATCAATACGGTCGGTCATCGCCTGGGTGCCATTACGGTGGCCGAGCAGGTGGAGGATGAGGAGACTTTGGCTCTGTTGCGTGGCCTGGGCGTCGATCAGGCCCAGGGCTTCATCCTGGCTCGGCCGCAGCCGCTGGATGCCCTGTTTTGAGCCATTTGCGAGCGGTCGCTATTCGTGGTGAAACTTTTTTCCTGACATTAAAGTAGCAAAAGATCTTGCACGCGCAGGAATAATCTTTCACTGTGGGTAACAGGCTGCTATGCCTATGAACGAGGCAGCCCATATTCGATGAGGGCAGAGGTACCCATGATTCTCGACGATAAGCGCTGATCGTGCCGGCGTGGCCTGGTCTTGGATGTGGGCGCTAGGGCAGCATGCTCTCGAATCCACCTCTCGCCAGGCGGCCAAGCGACCGGACGACCGAAGTTTTCCGAACTCTTCCCCGGCAAGAAGATCGATGCATTACTCTCTGTTCTCCCTTCTCAAGAATGCCCTGAACGGCCACCGTGGCTGGACGCCGACCTGGCGTGACGCCGAGCCGCGCCTCAACTACGACGTGATCATCATCGGCGGCGGTGGCCACGGTCTGGCCACGGCCTATTATCTCGCCAAGAATCACGGCATCACTAATGTCGCCGTGATCGAGAAGGGCTGGATCGGCGGCGGCAATGTCGGCCGCAACACCACGATCGTGCGCTCGAACTACATGTTGCAGGGCAATATTCCCTTCTACGAGCACGCCATGAAGCTGTGGGAGGGCCTGGAGCAGGATCTCAACTACAATGCGATGATGAGCCAGCGCGGCGTGCTGAACCTCTATCATTCCGACGCCCAGCGCGACGCCTTCGCCCGCCGCGGCAATGCCATGCGCCTGAACGGCGTCGATGCCGAACTGCTCGATCGCGATGGCGTGAAGGCGATGGCGCCTTTCCTCAACTTCGACAATGCCCGTTTCCCGATCCAGGGCGGCCTGCTGCAGCGGCGCGGCGGCACGGCGCGTCACGATGCGGTGGCCTGGGGCTATGCGCGTGCCGCCAGCGATCGCGGTGTCGACATCATCCAGAATTGCGAAGTGAAGGGCTTTGTCCGCGAAGGCGGTGCCATCGTGGGTGTCGAGACCACCCGCGGCACCCTCCGGGCCAAGAAGATCGGCATGGCGGTAGCGGGCAATACCTCCAAGGTCGGTACCATGGCGGGATTGCGCCTGCCGATCGAGAGCCATGTGCTGCAGGCCTTCGTCACCGAGGGGCTCAAGCCGCTGATCCCGGGCGTGATCACTTTCGGCGCCGGCCATTTCTATGTCAGCCAGTCCGACAAGGGCGGCCTGGTCTTCGGCGGCGACATCGATGGCTACAATTCCTATGCCCAGCGCGGCAATATGCCGGTGGTGGAGGATGTCTGCGAAGGCGGCATGGCGGTGATGCCGATGATCGGCCGTCTCAGGCTGCTGCGCAGCTGGGGCGGCATCATGGACATGTCGATGGATGGCTCGCCCATCATCGACAAGAGCGGCATCGACGGCCTCTATCTCAATTGCGGCTGGTGCTATGGCGGCTTCAAGGCGACGCCGGCTTCCGGTTGGTGCTTTGCCCATCTCATTGCCAAGGATCAGCCGCACGACGTGGCGGCGGCCTATCGGCTCAATCGCTTCGAGACAGGAGCGGTGATCGACGAAAAGGGCCAGGGCGCCCAACCCAATCTTCACTAGAGCACAACGCGGTTAGTAGAACGCGATTTTGCTCTAGCTCTTTGTTTCAACGCGTTTTTGCGATTCTTGGCGAAGCCGTCGGATCGCAAAACACTTCAAGGCACGGTTCAATGCGGATTGCCTGTCCTTATTGCGGTGCGCGCGGCGTGCACGAATTCACCTATCTCGGCGATGCCGGGCCGAGCCGTCCGGATGCCTCGGCGCCGGACGCCGGCAAGCACTTTTATGAATATGCCTACCTGCGCGACAACCCCGAGGGAGCGCATGAGGAGTTCTGGTATCACGGCTCGGGCTGCCGTTCCTGGCTCAAGGTCCGGCGTAACACCAAGACCCACGCAATCGAAAAGGCTGAACTGGTGATGCCTCAAGCTTTGGGAGCCGCATCATGAGCGAGGCCGTTTCCTTCCGTCTGCCCTCCGCCGGCCTGGTCGATCGTAACAGCACGGTGCGGTTCCGCTTCGACGGCAACAGCTATGAAGGGCTTGGTGGCGACACGCTGGCCTCGGCCCTGCTTGCCAACGGCATCCGCCTGGTCGGGCGCTCGTTCAAATATCACCGTCCACGCGGCATCTTCACCGCGGGCCCGGAGGAACCGAATGCGCTGGTGGAACTGCGCAGCGGCGCCCGACGCGAGCCCAATACCAAGGCCACTACGATCGAATTGTACGAAGGCCTGGAGGCGGCGAGCCAGAACCGTTGGCCCTCGCTGAAATTCGACCTCTTGTCGGTAAACCAGCTCGCTGGCCCGATCTTTGTCGGGGGCTTCTACTACAAGACTTTCATGTGGCCGGCGGCCCTGTGGGAGAAGCTCTATGAGCCGATGATCCGCCGTGCCGCGGGCCTCGGCAGCGCCAGTCAATTGCCGGATCCCGACACCTACGAGAAGGCCGCCGCCTTCTGCGACGTGCTGGTGATCGGTGCCGGGCCGGCTGGCCTGATGGCGGCGCTCGAGGCGGGCCGGGCCGGCGCGCGCGTGATCCTGTGCGACGATGATTTCCGGCTTGGCGGGCGGTTGTTGGCCGAGCGGCATGAGGTCGGCGGCAAGCCGGCCGCTGCCTTTGCCGCCGATATCGAGGCGGAACTCGCTTCCATGCCCGAGGTGCGCATCTTCAGACGCACCCAGGTGTTCGGCGTCTATGACACGGGTACCTATGGTGCCCTGGAGCGGGTTGCCGATCACCTGCCCGTACCGCCCGCCCATCAGCCGCGTCAGCGCCTGTGGCACATCATGGCCAAGCGCTGCATCAACGCCATGGGCGCCATCGAGCGTCCCATCGTCTTCGGCGGCAATGACCGTCCGGGCGTGATGCTCGCCTCAGCAGCGCGCAGCTACCTCAACCGTTATGGCGTAGCGCCGGGCCGCCAAGCGGTGGTGTTCACCACCAGCGACGATGGCTGGCGCACGGCGGCCGATCTCGTGGCTGCCGGTGTAACCGTGGCAGCCGTCGTTGATCCGCGCCGTGAGGTCGATGCGGCGGTGTCCGGCTGGGCCGGCAAGGCGGGAACGCGCACTTTGCTCGGTGCGAGCGTGACCGACGCCAAGGGCGGCGCCCAGGGCGTCAAGTCGGTCGAGGTGATCGCCGAGCGCAAGTGCGAGACTATTCCCGCCGATTTCCTGGCGGTGTCCGGTGGCTGGAACCCGCAGGTCGCACTCACCACCCATAAGGGCGCCCGGCCGCGCTGGTCGGATGAGCTTGCGGCTTTCGTGCCGGGCGATCTGCCTGATGGCATGACGGTGGCCGGGGCCGCCAATGGCGACTTTTCCCTGGGTGCTTGCCTGCGGGCGGGCGCGCAAGCGGGCCGGGCCGCGGCTGGCGATCTCGGCTTTTCCGCCGGGCAGGCTCCGATCCCGGCCTGTGACGACGAGCCGACGGGCCTCAAGCCGCTCTGGCATGTCGCCGAGACGAAGAGCAAGGCTTTCGTCGACCAGCAGAACGACGTCACGGCCAAGGACATCGAGATCGCCCATCGCGAAGGCTTCCGCTCGGTCGAACATCTCAAGCGCTACACCACGCTCGGCATGGCGACCGACCAGGGCAAGACCTCGAACATCTCGGGCCATGCCATGATGGCGGGCCTGCTCGGCCGTTCGATGACGGAGGTCGGCACCACGGTTTCGCGTCCGCCGCATTTCCCGGTGGCGATCGGCGCTTTGGCCGGGCCACATCGCGACAAGCATTTCAAGGCAACGCGCCTTACGGCGGGTCATGAATGGGCGATGGCCAACGGCGCCACCATGGTGGAGGCCGGCCAGTGGCTGCGCCCACAATGGTTCTCACGTCCGGGCGAGAAAGACTGGCTGGAGAGCGTCTGCCGCGAGGTCAAGACCACTCGCTCGATTGTCGGCGTGTGCGATGTCTCGACCCTCGGCAAGATCGACATCAAGGGGGCCGATGCCGGCGCTTTCCTCGACCGCGTCTATATCAATACCTTCTCGACTGTTGCTGTCGGTAAATGCCGCTACGGCCTGATGCTGCGCGAAGACGGCTTCGTCATGGATGACGGCACGGCGGCCCGCTTTGCGCCCGATCATTATGTGATCTCGACCACCACGGCGAATGCCGTGAAGGTGATGCAGCATCTCGAATTTTGCCGCCAGACGCTCTGGCCCGAACTCGACGTCTCGCTATCCTCGATCACCGAGCAGTGGTCGCAATATGCGGTGGCCGGGCCGAAGGCGCGGGAACTGCTGCAGAAGCTCTACGGCGCCAGCGCCGATCTGTCGAACGAAGCCTTCCCCTATATGGGATGTGCAACGCTGCAGCTCGGCAATGTCGGCTCGCGGCTCTACCGGCTCTCCTTCTCGGGTGAACTCGCCTTTGAGATCGCGGTACCAGCCCATTACGGCCTTGCGCTGCTCCAGGCGCTGATGACCCTGGCCGAGGAAATCGGCGGCTGCGCCTACGGCACCGAGGCTCTCGGCGTCATGCGCGTGGAGAAGGGGCATGTCGCCGGCAACGAGCTCAACGGCCAGACCACGGCCCGCGATCTTGGCCTCGGCAAGATGATGTCGACCAAGAAGGACTATATCGGCCGTGTCCTGGCCCAGCGTCCGGCCTTGGTGGCGCCCGATCGTCCCGGCCTCGTCGGCGTCAAGCCGGTCAATCCGGCGGATCGGCTGCGTGCCGGCTCGCATTTCCTCAAGAAGGGGGCCGCGGCTGTCGCGGCCAACGATGAGGGCTTTGCGACTTCCGTGGTCTATTCGCCGATGCTCGAAAGCTGGATCGGCCTTGGTCTTCTTGCCAATGGCCCATCCCGCCACGGCGAGGTGATCCGGGCCTATGACCCGGTGCGCAACGGCGACATCGAGGTCGAAGTCCTCTCGCCCATCTTCTTTGATCCTGAAGGGAGCCGTCTCCATGTTTGACGCCATCAGTGCCGGGCGTTTGGAGTCCCGTAGCGCCTTTGCCGGCTTGCTGAAACCGGTGGGAACGGGGGCGGGCGTCACCGTGCAGGATCGCTCAGGCCTGGAAATCGTCACCCTGGCCGCCCGCAAGGGGCAGGAGGGAGCGCTGGCGGCCCGCATGCAGGCCGCCTATGGCCTCGGGCTGCCGAATGGGCCCAAGCGCGCCGTCGCCGGCGCGCTCGCCGCCCTGGGCATCGGGCCGTCGGCCTGGCTGGTTACGCGCGAAGCTGGCGAGGCCAATTTGCTTGTCTCGGATCTGGTCGAAGCGGTTGGCACGCTGGCGTCAGTAACCGACCAGACCTCCGGTTATGCCGCGTTGCGGGTGTCAGGTCCGCGAGCCCGCGATATGTTCGCCAAGGGGCTGGACATCGACCTGCATCCGCGCGCGTTCGCCCCGGGCGACGTCGCGGTCACCGCATGCTCGCATATCGGCGTGACGCTGTGGCAGCTCGACGAAACGCCGACCTATGAGATCGCCCTGTTTCGGAGTATGGCCGGCAGCTTTTGGCACTGGCTTGGTGACAGCGCCGCGGAATTCGGCCTGGTGGCGTAACAGGGTTTCTGTTTGGGCACGTGCTCAGCCTTACCCTGTCCTCAACGGGGAAAGGGCAAGGCTGAGAGATTTCGTCACTCTTCCTTGCTGAGGAACCGCGTCAGATGCTCGTTGGCGGCGTTGTCCTGCCATCCCTTCACCTTGTTCGAGACCAGCCAGAGATCGGCATTGGAGAGTAGCGGCGCGACGGGTTGGTCGCGCGCCAGCAGCGCCTCGGCATTCTCCAGAATCTTCAGGCGCTTGGCCGGATCGGCTTCCGTATAGGATTTGGCGACCAGCGCGTCATAGTCCGGACTGGCAAAATGGGAATAGTTGAACGCCTTGTTGGCCGTCATTGGTAGCGCCAGGAAGTTTTCGGCGTCGGCATAGTCGGCCACCCAGGCCGCGCGCGCCACCTCGTAGGTGCCGCCGTCGCGCAGGAAGGCGTAGTGGGACTTGCTGTCAGAATTGAGCAGCGAGACCTCCACGCCGAGCGCTTTCCACATATCGGCCACGGCGGTGGCGATCCGGCGATTGTTGTCGTTGGTGCCGAAACGGATGGTGAGCGTCAGTGGCTTGCCGCCCTCGCCGAAGCCGGCCTGCTTGAGCAGGTCCTTGGCAGCGTCCTCGCGGTCGAGCTGGGGCATCTGCGCGAAATCAGGCTTGGCGGATGTATAGCCTGGCAGGCCCGAAGGGACAAAGCTGTAGCTGCCGACGCGTGTTCCCGAGAAGATCTTCTCGGCCAGGAAATCGCGATCGACCGCCATCGACAGAGCGCGCCGAACCCTGGCATCGTTGAAGGGCGGGGTGCGGGTGTCGAAGGCATAATACTCATTGGTCAGGTTCGGCGAGACATGCACCTGATCGCCCACCTTCTCCTTGAGAAATTTCAACTGATCGGCCGCGAACTCGAAGGTCATGTCGAGCTCGCCCGCAAGAAAGCGTCGCTGGGCTGCGGCCTGGTCATCGATCGGATAGGAGATCACCTTATCGATGCGGACATTGGCGGCATCCCAGTAACGCTGGTTCTTCACCAGCGTGACATGATCATTGGCAAGGTTCTCGGTCAGGGTGTAGGCACCGTTGGAGATCAAATTGCCGGGCTTGACGAAGTCGGCCTTGAGCTTCTCGACCGAGGCCTGATGCACCGGCAGGGCGCTTTGATTGGCAAGAAGTTGCAGGAGATAGGGCGTTGGCCGTTCCAGCGTGATCTCCAACGTTCTATCATCGAGGGCCTTGACGCCGAGCGTGTCGACGCCGGCCTTGCCGCTGTTCACGGCTTCGGCATTCTTGATCGGATAAAACAGATTGGCGAAGCTGGCGGCTTCCTTGGGATCCTCGAGCCGGCGGAAGCTGAAGACGAAGTCACCGGCGGTGACCGGGTCGCCATTGGACCATTTGGCGTTGGGGCGCAGCTTGAAGGTATAGACGAGACCGTCGGACGACATCGACCAGCTCTCGGCTGTCCCCGATGTGATCTTGCCGGCAGCGTCGAAAACGGTGAGCCCCTCGAACAGGTCCTTGAGGATGAACTGTTCGGCAATGATCGAGCTGTGGGTTGGATCGAGCGTCTGCGCCTCGGCACCATTGCCTTTGTGAAGCACCGTCTCGGCCCAGGTAGAGTGGGCGGACCCACTTAAAAGGCCGGCCGTGAGGGGGAGGACGAGGGCGAATAGTCTCAGTGCTGGCTTCATGCGTACTTCCCCTTATGGGCGTCCCGGCTGTTGCCGAGATTCGTTATGGCACGAGTAAACGTGCTCGTTCCGCCCGCGACAACCCTGGATATTCGCGGGGGATAAGACCTTCGGGGCCTGGGTTCAGATTGCGGTCCGGCGCAACAACAAGATGAGTCCCGCCGCGATGATGAAGGCGGCTCCGAGCAGGGTCACCATGTCCGGTACGTCGCCGAAGGCGAAATAGCCGACGATGGCGGCGCCAACGAGTTCGGCATAGACGAGAGGTGCCAGGGTCGAGGCATCGGCGAAGCGAAAGGCGATGATGGAGAGCAGGTGGCAGACCGCCGAGATCAGGCCGAGGCCGGCGAAGAGCAGGAGATGATCGACTGCGGGGGCGGACCAGGAAAGTACAGCCTGCGGCGTAAGCAGCGCGGCACCGACGAAGCACTGAAAAGCCAGGGTCTTGACGGGATCGCTCTGCTGGGCCGCTCGCCTGGTGGCGATCAGGTAGAAGGCAAAGCAGATGCCGGAGGCCAGGGCCAGCAGAATGCCGGGCTCGATGGCGCTGCCGGGCTGGAGAATGATGAGCGAGCCGGCGAAGCCCAAAGCGAGGCCGACGCCCTTGGTCAGCGTCATGCGTTCCTTGAGCACGACGACCGAAAGCGCGACGGCCAAGACCGGGCCTACGAAATAGGCGCAAAGCGCCGTCGCCAGCGGGATGCGGGCAATGGCCAGGAAATACAGGGTCATCGCCGCGACCAGGAAGACGGTGCGCGCGACATGGGAAGCAAGATGCTCGGCCGGGAACATCCTCTTGCCATGCAGGAGGGCCGAGAGAGGCAGTACCGCCAGACCGGCCACTGCATAGCGCGCCCAGCCGATGAAGAAAGGCGAGTAGTCGGCACTCAGATATTTGGCGATGCCGTCGACGGACGGCACGCTCACCATCGCAATGATCATGGCCAGGATGCCTCGGGTGGATCCTGAGGTTTCGGCGGAGGCAGGCATGGCCATGAAGGAACCTATCGATAACCGGTCGCGTCAGCCGGCTTCCCGGCTTCTTCGACCTCCGGAATGTAGCGCCAAGCGTCGGGCTGGGAGCCGTCAAGATCGGTGAAACCGTAGATTCGCGCCAGTTGTCCGCTCGAAAGAGACTGCCCGTTCCAGCAATTCTTTTCAGCATCGCCTGCAAGAGCCGCCACTGCACGCCCGACAAAGCGCGGCGTTTCCGAAATGACGAAATGCGGCACCGTCGCCATGGCATCCCGCCAGTTTTCTTCTGAGACGCCGAACGCCTCGAGCATCATTTCCGAACGCAGCCAGCCCGGGGTGAGTGCCACCGAGGTCGCGCCATGCTTGGCAAGGTCCTTGGCATGCGCCCAGGCGAGGCGGATCACCGATGTCTTCACCAGATCGTAAAAGGGCGAGAGACGATAGTGTTCGGCATTGTATGCCGCCGTCCCGTCCGTCATCTCCACGAGAAGACCGCCGGGGCGCTCGATCAGCAGGGGCAGGGCGTGGTGTGCGGTGATCAGATGGGTATCGATGCCCAGGCGCAGCAGGCGCAATCCCTTGTCGAGATCGTGCTCCCAGACGGCCTTGTTCCATTCGAACAATTTCTCGCCGCCCCAGATGTCGTTGACCAGGATGTCGAGGCGGCCATGTTCGGTCCGGATCCGTTCCACCAGACCGCGCACCTCGTCGGGTACGAGATGGTCGACGCGGACGGCAATGCCCTTGCCGCCCGCCGCATTGATCAGTTCGGCCGTCTCCTCGATGGTTTCCGGCCGGTCATATTCCGAGCGATGGCCGCGCGTGCTGCGTCCGGTGACATAGACGGTTGCGCCTGCCGCACCGAGTTCGACGGCAACGCCTCGGCCGGCTCCTCGCGTGCCGCCCGTGACCAGTGCGATCTTTCTGTCCAGCATGAGAACAACTCCCAGTTTCGATAGCGAGCACCTTTTCTCGTTGCTCGAAACAATATATATAAATGATCGTTCTGTTATAAATGGTTGTCAAGATGCCTAGACACAAGACTCTGTCCGATGAGGCCGTGCTGGAGGCGGCCCTCAAGCTGCTTCACAGCAAGGGGCCGGAGGCTCTGACATTTGCGGGTTTGGCGCAGGCCTGCGGACTGGCCGCGGCCACTCTCGTGCAACGCTTCGGCAGCAAGGTTCACCTGAAACAGGCCGCCTTGCTGTATGCCTGGGATCGTCTAGATGAAAAAACCGCACAATTGGCAGCACGGGCATCGCGCACGCCGGAGGGCGCGATCGACCTGCTGGTCGCCCTTTCCGGGGATTATGGCGGTATCGAATCCTATGCCGAGGGATTGCTGATCCTGCGGGAGGATCTGCGCGATCCTCTATTGCGGGCCCGCGGCGCGCGCTGGCGCGCGGTTCTCGTCGGCGTCCTCGATGCTTGTCTGGCGAAGCAGAGCGACGGGCAGGCGGGGCTTGGCCAGTTGATGGCCTCACAGTGGCAAGGCTCGCTGGCGTGGTGGGGTTTCGAGCCCAAATGCAGCATCGCCGACCAGGTCGGATGCGATCTCAGGCATTTCATGGCTGCACTGCAGCATCGTCGAGTGGGCGCCTGACGGGCGCCCACTCTATCACTTTAAGCCTCCTCGCGGAGGCCCAAGATCACCGGGCTTCGACGGAGCGAAGCTGCGTCACCTGAGCACGCTCCGGCAGCTTTACCGGCAGCGGCGCGTCGTCGCCTACGTGGTCGAGCAAGGCCATGCGTTCGGCGACCCAGCTTTCCGCCAGCGCAAGCGCATGCGGCGTCATGCGATAGGTGCGCACGCGGCCGGCCTTCTCGGAGACGACGATACCCCCAGCTTCGAGCACACCGAGATGCTTGAGCACCGCAGGCATGCCCATTGAGAGGGGGAGTGCGAGTTCACTGACAGAGGCTGGTCCGCGGGCAAGACGATCGACCATGGAGCGACGGCTGGTATCGGCGAGCGCATGGAACATTCTGTCGAGTATAAGAGGATCGAGGCGAGCTTCCACGTCAGGCTACTTTCTTAGTCGGAGGAGGAAACCGGCCAGCAACGTGCCGGCCGGTGTGGCGTCAAGCCAGGGAAAACAATCGCGGGAATACCAGTCTGGCGGGTCCCGGGCCTGGAAAGGGGAGGCATCGGCGTTGAGTTTCGATGGATGGTTTGGTTCGGCGAATGCCTGGGTTTCACATGCGCGATCCGGCTCCCGATCTTGCCGGTGAATCAGCTGATACGATGAAGGAGAGAGCGTCATCGTCAGGCCTCAAAATGCCAATGATCTTCCAAACCGCGCTGGGCTGCCCAAGGAGCCTTTCGAATTGATATCTTTCGAAATTCCAAACTTCTGTCCGTCTTGCCGATCACAAAAAGAAGCCCGCTGCGCGGGCTTGGGAGGGTATCGAGAGAACCGAGCGAAGGTGCGAACAGCACAGCATGGAGGGGATCTGTTTGGAGATCGCTGCGCCGTTCGCAAGAGCAATCTAGACGGGCGGCGCTAGGAGCACACTCCGTCAAATATGACGTGTCGAATTTGACGGATTGGCTGGGAGGCGCGAATAGCGCGCAGGCCTCGCGGCGTGTGAAGGCGAGGCTTTTTTGCATAAAGATGCGTAGATTGAAATAGATTTAGCAGGTTCGGGCGCTGGCAGGAAGCCGATCCTGATACCTCTTTAGTAGCAGGCTTGGCATTTGCCATGGGAAGGAGCCGCTGCGGACGCCGATTCGGCCGCGATCGAAACAGCCGTCGAGCCGCGGTGGCTGGCCTTATTCTGCCGGCGCGGCAATCTCCTTCTCGGTCAAGGTCCGCCTAGCCAGAATCAGCGCCGCGATGGCGCAGAGGGCGATGATGGTGACCATCGGCAAGGCCGTGCCGTTGAAGAACAGGCTGGCGATCGCGATCATGACAGCCCCGGTCACCATCTGCAGCGTACCGCCAAGGGCCGAAGCCATGCCCGCCATGGGGCCTGACGTTCCAGCGAAAGTACCATGCTGGTCGGAATGACCAGGCCGAGGAAGGCAAAGGTGATGAACAGCATCACGATCAGGACGGGCAGGCTATCGACACCGCTGGTAACCACCGCTAAGTGACGCCGAAACCCAGAAAGAAGGCCATCAGGGTCATTTGCGCGGCGGCGGTGCTGGTCTGGAGATGCTCCGCCATCGAAGGGAGGGAGGGAATATACATATCGATTGCAAACGGGCCGATGGCGGCCAGCAGGCCGAGCACCAGAGCGTTGCGAGCAAAGCTATGCGGCATGGCAAATCCTGTGATGACCGGCGAGTTGGAGAGCCTCGAAGACGCGCCCGATGCGGGCGGGAGACATGAACCTGAAGGTCTGCTTGCCGCTCACGTGGTTATCGCGGGCTGACTCGTCAAGCAAGAGCCTGAAATAGACAGACCAGTCCGTCCGTCGGCCGTTCTGCCGCGAAATCGCGCCTGCCGGCCGCTCGAGAAAGGAATTACGGTATGTAGGTGGTGTAAATGGTTCGAGCTGAAAAAGCCGGCAGCGACAACCGGCAACGAAAACGGGGGAAGAAGTAATACTTCTTCCCCCGTTCACCGATTTCTCGAAACGCCAAGCTTTCGCAAGCGAAATCTGCACTTGGTTATTACGTTAAACAACTCCCGGCAGAAATGGCACCCACAAACTCAATAGCGTCTTTGTTAACAAGGTAGAATGCTACAATCAATTTCGGCTCTGTCCAGCACGAAATTGAACCAGGCTATCCGTTGCGGAAGTTATATCGATTTACTTTTTTTAGACGAGCATAAGTATCAAAGCGGGTAGCTTTGGAGACTATTCGATGTTGACGTTTCACGCGTCGCAATGTGGCTCGAGTGACTGGTGGTAGGTGAGCTCACCACACGAGCCAGCCGTCGTGACGGCCGCGCCATCCGTCTTTTCGGCGCATCAGGCCCGGCCCGCAAGAATTTCGCGCAAGGCGCCCGCCACGATATCCGCCTTGTCTTCGGTCATGTTGTAGCCCGACGGCAGATTGATGCCGTGCCTGGCGATCGCCTGTCCCTTGTCGTGCGGGGTGACCAGGCGCTTGGCGGCCGGGCGATCGGCGAAAGCTTGCATGCTCGACAGGGGCGAGAAGAAAGGACGCGTATCGATGTTACGCTTGTCGAATTCGGCCATCAGGCTGAACTTGTCGAGACCGAGTGCCGGATCGAGCACTACCGTCACCATCCAGAAGGAGTTCTCGCTATCTTCCGGTTCGGCATTGAGTGTGATGCCGTTAAGCCCGCCGAGCCGTTGCCGATACCAGTCGAAAATGGCGCGCTTATGGGCGATCAGCGTGTCGATGCGTTCCATCTGCGCGACGCCGAGCGCTGCCGTCACGCCGTTCATGCGATATTTGAAGGCGATTTCCTGATTGATGAAAAGGCGGTGATCTCCGGGTGCCCGGCCATGATCGCGCAGGCAGAGCACGCGCTGGTGAAGAGCGTCGTCATCGGTCACCAGCATGCCGCCCTCGCCGGTGGCGACCGTTTTCGAACCATGGAAGCTAAAGGCAGCGGCCCGTCCGAAGCTGCCCGCCCGGCGTCCGCGATAACGAGAGCCGAGAGCCTCGGCCGAATCCTCGATGAGATGGATGCCGTGCCGGTCGGCAATCTCCTGCAAGGCCTGCCAGTCACACATCGAACCATAGAGATCCACGCCCAGGATTGCCTTGGTCTTGGGGCCGATGGCGGCCTCTGCGGCGCGCGGATCGATGCACCAGGTATCCGGCAGAATGTCGACGAGCACCGGCTCGGCGCCGACATAGGTGATCGGTGCCACCGAGGCGATCCAGGTCACGTCGGGCACGATCACCTCGTCGCCCGGGCCGATGCCGAGCGCGGCCAGGATGAGATGCAGCGCCGCTGTCGCATGAGGCACGCTGACGGCATGCTTCACACCGACATAATCGGCCATCATGCGCTCGAAGCGGGCATTATAGGCATAGTGATTGGCATACCATGCCGTGCGGGCAGCCTCCGCGGCGAGTTCCGCTTCTCTCTCGGTGATGGAGGGACCTGCGACGGGAATGCGTTCGGGAGCAATGATCACGGGGACTCGGCTCTACTTGATTGGCAGTCGATACATACCGCGCTCGCCTACGCGACGCCAGAGTGATCAAAACGCTCGGACCAGCGCGAGATTTGGTAGTTGCAGCTGTTGCTGCAAAGGAATAGGACATCCCTTGATTGTTGCTGATAGGAGCCCGCGAGCGTGTCAGAGCCCTGCGTAACTATAGGGATTCCTGTCTACAATGCAGAAGACATGATTGCGGAATGTCTGGACTGTTTATTGAGCCAGACATACAAGAATATTCATGTCGTTATTTCGGATAACGCTTCAACAGACGGCACTCAAGCCATCATTGAGCGATATGCGGCAATCGATAATCGAATTACATATTTGCGGCGGCCTGAGAATGTCGGGCCTGTGAAGAATTTTCGTGGTCTGGTGGACGCTGCGGAGACGCCGTTCTTCCTGTGGCGAGCGCATGATGATTTGTCGTCCGCCGATTATGTCGAGCGGTTGGTAGCCGCTTTTGATAGAACGCCGGATGCCCTACTGGCGGTTCCTACCGTCAAGACCTATCGAAACGACCGGCCTGTTACCATTGCGCGTCCTCGAGAGCCGCAGGGAACGCAACTCCGACAGATCGCGGATCTTCTTTATGACTCTCACGCAAGCTGGTTTTACGGAATGTGGCGAACGGATGCCTTGCGTGGAATATTGGACTATGTGAATCGGGCGTACCCGGACCCCTGGGGGTCCGATCATCTGGTGATGTATCCAGTTTTCATACGCAGAGCCGTTGCGATGGCGCCGGAGGCTCAGTTTTCTCAGCGAGTCATCTGGAAGGAGGCCAATCGCTCGATGAGGATCGTGCCGGCTATGCATCTGATCCGGCTGCGGCGAGCCTATTGGAAAGCTTGCCTCCATAATATCGATGAAGCCGGATTTAGCGGAGCAAGGAAGCTTGCCCTGAAGGGAATTACTTTTTTCTATGTCGGTAAAAGGGTTGCCCGAGTTGGGAAGATTACCCGTGTCGCCATCAGACAGGTTTTAGCCTTGTTCAAGAGCAAAACTCGAAAATAAAGAAAATTTGAATTCCAATATAATTCTATAATTGTTTCTCCATCAATATTACATCATAAGATTTATCATTCGTATGAAAATGATTCAATAGTGTACCTACAATTCGAAAATTCATCGACTGGTAAAGCGAGGGCGCAGCGAGATTATCTGCTCTGACTTCCAGGAGTATTTTCTCCAGTTGGTATTTTTCCTTTGCCACGGCAACGAGATTCGCCATTGCAAGGCGCCCCAGACCTTGGCCTCGGGCGCTCTGCGCAAGAGCGATCCCAACAAAGCCATACCGGTTGCGATGGTGAATGTTGGTAATCTGGGCAAAGCCTATTGGTTCGTCCGTCGTATCGTCGGCAATGACCATGAAACTGCCATCGGGGTCGCTTTTCCGGCGGTCTAACCATCCCGCGACTGCATCATCATCCGTCGATGCCACCACATTGAGAAGCAGGGCCTGCAGCACGGAATCTTTCCGAAGCGAGGCAAGAAACTCAAAATCGCTATTTTCCGGAGATCTCAAGCTTACTCGCTTCAATATCGTATTCCTGTTTGCTTGACTGCGTTTCCCAAGAACCCGGGAATACGAAAATCCATGAAGAGTTAGCAGCCTTTTCGTTACTCCCATGAACCACCGCCAGTAGTCGATAGGGGGAGTCTGCCGGTCAACGCGTCATGGCTCCTGCTTTGCCAGAAATTCGCGCCAATGCGTGGTTCGGGGTTGCAGATATTGATGGGCATCGCGGTCGACATGGCCGATCAGGTTGAGGACGGAGACATGAGGGGTAAAGGCGACATCGCCCTGTGGCCATGGTGTTAGGCTGTAGTCCATATACTCGACGCTCACGCCATTCGATTCGAACGCCTCATGGTCCATATATCGCGCGGCCCCATGTCCGGTAAGATATCGTGTCCCTCCCAAACTGAGGACGATGTCCAGCACGCGCCTCAACCAATGACCTAGCAGGGCGACGATACCCCGCCATTGGTTGAGGCGCTCGTATTTCATCGTCCAGATGCCTCGGGTACTCAAAGCTGGGCGAGGAACGCGGCTGGGTCCCGCAATAGCGATGCCCTGGCTCGGATGGCCGCATCCGGCAAGGTCCACCAAGCACTGGCCAGCAATTTTTCGATGGTAGCGTCATCGAAGCGGTAGCGGATCAGTTTGGCGGGCACGCCACCCATGATGGCATAGGGAGGCACGTCCCTGGCCACCACCGCGCCGCCGGCGATCACGGCGCCGTGCCCGATGGTGATGCCGGTCATCAGGGTTGCACCCATGCCGATCCAGACATCGTGTCCGATCACGATCGGTTCGTTCTTGGGATAAGGGCGATCGATCGTCTCGTCGACGATTCCCCAGCCTTTGAGGTAGGTGGCGGGGCTGGTCGAGACAAGGTCGAGAGGGTGGTTGCCGCCGGAGACCTTGATCTCGGTCGCAATCGAGCAAAAAGCGCCGATCTCGGCAATCATGGATTGCTTGGTGCAGAGGGGGCGGTATCCGTAACTGTATTTGCCGACGGAGATGCCGAAACGCTGCTTGACCAGTGCCCGCATGAAATCGTCCCGCGGGCCATAGCGGTGGCGCGACCATTTGGCGGCTTTGCGCAAGGCAAAGCGCGGCAGGCCGATTTGTAGTACCCGCCGATGCAGGGCGGAGCGAATGACGATATCATCGGGAGCGTAGGTCAGGGTCGTCGCTTTGGGGGAAATTGCCACGGCAGACTTTCGTTTCTTCGCCATCGTCTCTCTCGGCCAAGTCAGCCCCTATGCGGCGATCGAGAGTGGGACCGCCGGAGCTCCCGTTGCCTACACCAACTCTGCCGACTTCCTCAACGGCTTCTTCGAAGGCTGCCGGCTCTTCTTCATTGCGCCACGGAGACAATCGAGAGGAGGCTGCAAGACACCAAACATTGGCGGAATTTCCCGGCGCGGCCTATCCGTCGGCCTGGCCGGGAAACTCTGGTTAGGCGCTCATGTCAGAACTTCGGCATCGGCGGCAAGGGGGCCAGCGCAGAGCCGAACCATTTCTGGTTGATCTGGCTGAGCTGTCCGTCAGCCACGATCTCGGCAATGAAACCGTTACACCATTCCTGCAGGGCGGTGTCGGCCTTGCGGAAGGCCATGCCGTTGGCCTGCTCCTTCATCTTGAACTTGGCCTCGATGCCGAGGCTGGCATAGTCCTTGGTGAGCTGGGCGAGCACGGTATTGGAGGCGCCGATCGACTGCACCTGGCCCGATATCAGAGCCTGAGTGGTGGTGGCGTCGTCGTCGAAACGCATGATCTGGGTGCCGGAGGGGGCGATCTGCGAGACGGTGATGTCCTGCGTCGAGGCGCGGGCCACGCCCACGGTGACGCCGACGAGCTCTTCGGGTTTGGTCACCTTCAGGTCTTTCGGCCCCATGATATAGGTGGTCAGCGTGCTGTAGGGATTGGAGAACAACACCTGCTTCATACGCTCGGGCGTGATGCCGAAAGTGGCGATCAAAAGGTCGACCTTGTTGGTGAGCAGATAGGGGATGCGGTTGGGCCCGGTCACCGGCACCAGCTCCAGCGAGACGCCCAGCTTCTTGGCCATCAGGGCGGCGACGTCGGCATCATAACCGGCCGGTTTCTGTTCGGAATCGGTGCCGCCGAAGGGTGGATAGTCGGTAAGGACGCCAACGATCAGCTTGCCGCGCGCCTTGATTTCATCGGGTGTCGCGGCGGCTGCCGGCTCGGCGGCGAGGGGCAGGGCCAAGGCAGCCATGCTGGCGGCGAGGCACAGCCCCAGCCTTCGGCGCGAAATCGGATATGTCAAAGCCATGATCGTGTCCTCCCGTTGATTGAAAATTTCAGCGTCTTGCCACCGTCAGCCGCCGCTCCATGGCGCGGCTCCAGAGCGACAGGGGCCAGCACACCAGGAAATAGGCGAGCGCCACCAGGCCGAAGATGGTGAAGGGCCTGAAGGCGGCGTTGTTGATGATCTGGGCGGCGCGGGTGATCTCGACGAAGCCAATGATCGAGGCGAGCGAAGTGCCCTTGATCAACTGTACCAGGAAGCCGATGGTCGGTGGGATGGCGATGCGTATGGCCTGGGGAATGACCACCTTGAACATGCGCGGCACATAGGTGAGGGCGAGTGCCCGGGCGGCCTCGCTCTGGCCGGGTGGCACCACCTCGATGGCGCCGCGCCAGATCTCGCCGAGGAACGCACTGGCGTTGAGGGAAAGGCCGATCGCCGCCGCCGTCCAGGGATTGACGTCGATGCCGAAGATGCCAGGCACGAAAAAGGCCAGAAAAAGCTGCATCAACAGCGGGGTGCCCTGGAACAGCTTGATATAGCCCATGGCCAGCCAGCGCAGGGGCCGGATTTCGGCCGTGCGCGCCAAGGCGACGAGGAGGCCGCCGAGGCCGCCACCGATGAAGGCGACCACCGAAAGCAGCAGCGTCCAGCGCACGGCCAGCAGGATGTAGAGAATGTCGGCTTCGCTGAGGGTGCGCATGCTGCCTCCTACCGCCGGCTCGGTTGGCGCAGGAAGGCGCGCTCGATGCCAGCGAACAGGCACCAGAACACGATCGACAGGGCCAGATAGACGCTGGTCGCCACGAAATAGACCTCGAAACTGCGGAAGGTACGCGACTGGATGTCACCCGCCGCTGCCGTCAGTTCGCTGGCGGCGATGGCCGAACAGACGCTGGAGTTGAGCATGAGCAGGATGAACTGGCTGGTCAGCGAGGGATAGATCGCCTGAATCGCCGGTTTGAGGATGACGAGGCGGAAGATCTGCAGCGGCTTGAGGCCGAGCGATTTGCCGGCCTCGATCTGGCCCTTGGAGATGCTCTCGATGCCGGCGCGGATGATCTCGATGCCATAGGCGCCGACATTCACCACCAGCGCCAGCAGCGCCGCGCTGTTCGAGGAAAAGCGCAGGCCGAGCGAAGGCAGCCCGAAGAAGATCACGAAGACCTGGATGAGGAAGGGGGTGTTGCGGATCAGCTCGATATAGGCGTCGACGACGTAACGCAGCCAGGTTGGGCCGGAGGTCTTGGCGAGCGCGCCGACCACCGCCACCACCATGCCGATCGCCATCGCCAGCCCGGAGAGGACGAGAGTGTGCAGGGCGCCGGCGGCAAGCTCCGGCCAATAGGCGAAGACGTCAGCGAACTCGAATTCGTAGCTCATGCCGTCCGCTCTCGCGGCAGTCCAGTATCGGCTCGGACGGAACGGCCCACGCGGCGTCTCCCTTTGACGTTCCCGTTAAGCGCCCGATCTTCGTGGGCCTCGATCGATGGAACGCAGCTTTGCATGGATGGCCGGCAGGGTGAAGCGCCAGCCGGGAAGATATCCAAGGATATTGGAAAGACCGCGCGTTGGGTGGTCAGTGAGCCTTGCCGGGCAGGATCAGGCCGGGTGAGACGGCGCCGAGCACGATCGGCTTGTCCTTGCCACAATGGAACGAGCGGGCGTGCTCGTCAGCGATCTTACGCGCCAGGGCATTGGCGCCGGCATTGGCCCGGGCATCGACATAGCCGAGGTGGCAGGTGCCGTCCTTGCCGAGCCGGGTGACGACGAGCACGCGGCCGGAGGCGGGCGAGGGACCCTTGGCATCGGATTTGTGGTCGGCTTCCGTCATCACCTGCCATTGCAGGATGGTGGCGAACGGTTGTTGCTCACCGGCAGCGAGACGCCATTCCACCGTACCCCGATAGGCACTGTTGAAACCGGTGAAGGTTTCGTTGGCCGCGATGTTGTTGGCGCCGGCCTTGCCGAAGCTCACGAACATGCGCTGGTCGCCGGCGGCAAGCCGCACCGGCAGGCCTCTATAGCCCGGGCAGCGCCAGGTGCCGTAGTCCTCCTCGTCGCTTCCCGGCTGGTGGGGGCATTTGGCGGTATCGAAGCTGGTATAGGCGCTGGTGAAGGGCTCGGCCGCGAGGACGCCGGAAGAGAGCAGCAGCAGGACGGCCAGCCCCAGCAGGAAGCTGGCGAAAAGGGTCTCCGCGATGTCGTTGCGTGTCATGGCGCTCCTCCTGTCTTCCCGGTTTCGCTGACGCCCTTCTAGGGGCGCCTCGACGAAGACACTGTGCAGGATGGCACGAAGCCGGTTCGGCGAGCGGCAGAGCAGGACTACTCCGACCGGCGGAAGACATCCCGGATGGTCTTGATCGCGCCGGCTTCCTTCACGCGATAGCCCGGCAATTGCGAGATGGCGGTGTGAAATTCCTGGCCGCGCATGACCGCCAGCACGCGCTGCATGGCGGGCTGGTCGAGGATCTGCTTGTGGCACACGAAGACATAGTCTTCGGTGAGGAGGCGCACGAAGTCGAGGCCGAACTGCCGGGCGGCCGCCTCGACCCCGAAGGCCACGTCGGCGAGACCGCTGGCGACATAGGCGGCGACGGCGGCATGGGTGAATTCGGAATGTTCATAGCCGTTGATCCGACTGCCATCGATGGCGTGCTGGGCCAGAAGCTGTTCGAAGACGAGCCTCGTGCCTGAATCCGGATCCCGATTGACGAAACGGATCGATGGTTCGAGCAGCTTTTCCAGCCCGTCTATCCCGCGCGGATTGCCACGCTGCACGATAAGGCCGACCTCGCGCGTTACGAAGGAGATCACGCGGTGCAGATTCGGGTTGAGCCAGCCCTTGCTGGCAGCGATCGCGCGCTTGCGCAACTCACCCTGCGGCAGATGCATGCCGGCGAGGTCGCAGCCGTCATGGACCAGCGAGACCAGTGAGCTCTGGTTGCTGACATAGCGAAAATCGATGTCGATATCCGGCTCTCGGCTGAGAAGCTCGCGCAGCTTGGGCACAGCGAAGCCGTGGCTGGCATGGATGCGCAGCACCAGCGGCCCGTGCGGCAGCATCTGGTTGATTTCGGTTTCCAGTTCCTGCGAGAGATTTTGCAGCAGCGGTCCCAGCCGCGCTTCCAGCCGCTGTCCCGCCCAGACCAGTTTCTCCCCGAAGGGGGTGAGGCTGGTGCCGCTGCCTTGCTTGCGGACGACGATGGGCGTGCTGAAGAATTCGGACCATTTCTCGATCAGGTTCCAGGCGTGGCGATAGGAAACACGCGCCTTGTCCGCGGCGGCGGTGATCTTTCCGGTGGCGCGGATCTCGGCGAGGAAGTCCAACATGATCTGGAGCGATTGCGCATCTTCCTGCCGGCGAAAACGCCAAACGGGCTCGATCTCGATCCGGATCATGCTCTCCCTCCGACTCGAAGCTTTGCGGCGAGTGCGCCAGCATATGAAATTGAGTTCATATTATATCCGTCACAACATAGGATCGTTCGTTCATAACTCTAGCGGTGTTTATAAGCAGAAGATTTCATATTCCCATGATTTTATTAGGTAACTAGCATCATTTCTGTCCTGCGGCCGACGGCCTTCGTCGCCGACAACAAGATAAAATATGAACTATAGTACATATATGGGAGCTCTAGCGTGCTTAAACGGGTTTATGGCGACATACATGATCTCTTGATCGACGGCCGCCGGGTCGCGGCCGCATCCGGTCGCAGTTTCGAGACACTCAATCCCGCGACCGGCGAAGTCGTGGCCCGGGTGGCGGAGGCAGATGCCGGTGATGTCGATGCCGCCGTCCGTTCGGCTCGTGCGGCCTTCGAGGGCAGTTGGTCGCGGATGAAGGCCAGCGAGAGAGGAGCGTTGCTCCTGAAACTGGCAGATCTCATCCGCCGCGATGCGGATGAATTGGCACGGTTGGAGAGCCTCGATTCCGGCAAGACAGTTTCCGCCATTCGCCGCCAGGACCTGCCCGCCGTTCTCGACACGCTCACCTATTATGCCGGCATGGCCGACAAGATTAATGGCCAGGTCATACCGGCCCGCACTGACGCTTTGACCTATACGATGCGTGAGCCGCTGGGGGTTGTCGGCGCCATCATTCCCTGGAACTTCCCGCTGATGATCGGCATGTGGAAGATCGCGCCCGCGCTGGCCTGCGGTTGCACCGTGGTGCTCAAGCCCGCCGAACTGACGCCCCTCACGGCCCTGAAGATCGGCGAACTCGCGCTGGAGGCAGGCTTTCCCGCCGGCGTTCTCAACGTCGTGCCGGGGTTTGGCAAGATTGCCGGCCAGGCGCTCGTCGATCACATGGATGTCGACAAGATCACCTTCACCGGCTCACCTGTGGTCGGACGCCAGATCCTGCAGGGGGCGATCGGCAATCTCAAGCGCGTGACGCTCGAACTGGGCGGCAAGTCGGCCAACGTCATCTTCCCGGACGCCGACCTCGACGCCGCTGCCAAGGCCGCGGGAGCCGGAATCTTCTTCAATACGGGGCAGGTCTGTTCGGCCGGCTCGCGCATTCTCGTGCATGAGAGCGTCTATGACGAAATGGTCGAGCGGCTGGCGGCGCGCGCCCGCTCTATCCGCCTCGGGGATCCCCTGGAGGCATCGACCACGATGGGGCCATTGGTCTCGGAAGTGCAGATGAAGCGGGTGCTTGATTATATCGACATCGGCCGCAAGGAAGGGGCTTCCATTGTCACGGGCGGTGCCAGGCATGGCAAGACCGGCTATTTCGTCGAGCCGACCGTCTTTGCCGGCGTCCAGCATGAGATGCGTATCTCCCAGGAGGAAATCTTCGGGCCTGTCGCGGCCGTCATCCCATTCAAGGACGAGGAAGATGCCATCCGCCTGGCCAATGGCACGGTCTACAGCCTGGCTGCCGGTGTCTGGACCGGGGATATCGGTCGGGCGCACCGCTTTACCCGGCGGCTGAAGGCCGGCACGGTCTGGGTCAATACCTATGGTCCCACCGACGTCCGCCTGCCCTGGGGCGGCGCGCGCGATTCAGGCTTTGGCCGCGAGCATGGCGATGCCGCCATCGACAATTTCACCGAGCCCAAGGTGGTGTGGATCAACACCGGCGCCTGACCAAAGCAGGAGCCGGAAAACCGTGTTGCGGTTTTCCGGCAAGAATCTGCGTCAAGACAAGAACCTAAGCAGACGAAGCGTCGGCGGAGCCACGCAAGTTTGCCTGGCGCCGGCCTGAATGCCGGATCCCCGAGACATGGAGCGTTTTCCAACCCCGCGCGAGCGGAGACGGAGCTTCTTTGCCTGAATTCATGGAGAAATCATGCGTATCGCAATCATTGGCCAGCAAGCGTTCGGCAAGAGCGTGCTGGAAGCCTTTCTGGCCCGCGGCGACGAGGTGGCGGCCGTCTTCTGTGCTCCCGAAAAGCCGGGTGCACGGCCCGACCCGCTCCGCCTCGCCGCCGAGGAGCGGGGGCTCAAGCTGTTCCAACTGCCCAATCTCAAGAGCCCGGCAGCCGAAGGCGCCTTGCGCGCGCTCGATGTCGATCTCGCCGTCATGGCCTATGTGCTGCAATTCGCGCCGCAATCCTTCGTCAACATCCCAAGGCACGGCACGATCCAGTACCATCCGTCCCTGCTGCCGCTGTATCGGGGTCCGAGTTCGATCAACTGGCCGATCATCAAGGGGGACAGACAGACGGGCCTCACCATCTTCCGCCCGACGGACGGACTCGACGAGGGACCGGTGATCCTGCAGAAGACCGTGGCGATCGGCCCGAATGACACGCTCGGCAGCATCTATTTCGACCATCTCTTTCCCTTCGGCGTCGAGGCCATGCTGGAGGCGGCGGACGTGGTCGTGGCTGGTCGCCATGCGGAACACACCCAGGACGAGAACCTCGCCTCCTATGAGGGCTGGTGCCGGGATGCCGAGGCCAGGGTCAATTGGAATGCCCATGCCGAGGCCATTCACAATCTCATCCGAGGCTGCGATCCTGCTCCCGGTGCCTGGACGACGGTGCAGGGCCGGAAGGTCCGCCTGTTCGGCAGCGTGATGCGGCGGGTACGCCGTTTTGGCGATGTTGCCGGAAAGGCCGGGGAGATCACTGCCATCGGTGAGCAGGGCATTGCGATTGCGGCGCAAGGAGGCATGATCGAGATTGCCACCGTCCGCAACGATGCCGGGCAGAAGCAATCGGCCGCCGCCTTTGCAAAGTCGCACGGTCTTTCGGTCGGGGATCGCTTCGAATCCGGTGCCGATGTCGATCTCGCTGCTGCTGCGGGCTGAAAGCTGAGACAAGAGTGCCGACGCCGCAACGGCGTCGGTTTCCCGGCGCTGCCGGAAGGGCCTATTCGGCAGCCAGCGCGCCGCGTCGGATCTGGTCCTCCTCGATCGACTCGAACAAGGCACGGAAATTGCCCTCGCCGAAGCCTTCGTCGCCCTTGCGCTGGATGAATTCGAAGAAGATCGGGCCGATCACGGTCTTGGAGAAGATCTGCAAGAGGATCTTGGTCATGCCACCGTCGCGCACGCCTTCTCCGTCGATCAGGATGCCGTGCTTCTTCATGCGCTCTATCGGCTCGTCATGGCCGTTCACCCTGGCATGGGAGCGCTCGTAATAGGTGTTGGGCGGGCCCGGCATGAATTTCAGGTTGTTGGCGGCCAGTTTGTCGACCGAGTTGTAGATTCCCTCGGTGCCGACGGCGATGTGCTGGATGCCTTCGCCATGATATTTCTTGAGGAATTCCTCGATCTGGCTGGTGTCATCCTTGGACTCGTTGAGCGGGATGCGGATCTTGCCACAGGGCGAGGTGATGGCGCGGCTGACGAGGCCGGTGATGCGGCCGTCGATGTTGAAGAAGTGGATCTGCTTGAAGCCGAACAGTTCACGGTAGAAGGCCCACCATTTGTCCATGTTGCCGCGATAGACATTGTGGGTGAGGTGGTCGAGATAATAGAAGCCGACACTGGCCGGCTTTGGATCGTGCTCGCCCAGCCAGTCGAATTCCCGGGCGTAGGCCGAGCCTTTTTCGCCATAGGCGTCGATGAAATAGAGCAGGGAACCGCCAATGCCGACGATGGCCGGCACGTCGAGCGTCTTGTCGTTGCCTTCATAGGGCGTGGCGCCCCGGGCCACCGCATGCTCGAAGGCGTGCTTGGCATCGACCACGCGCCAGGCCATGGAGGGCGCGCAGGGGCCATGGGTTTCGACGAAGCGCAAGGCGTGGCTGCCAGGCTCGGCATTGACGATGTAGTTGATGTCGCCCTGACGCCAGACCGTGATGTCCTTGGTCTTATGGGTGGCGACAGGCACATAGCCCATGCTGGTGAACAGCGCCTGGAGCTTGGCGGGGTCGGGATGAGCGAATTCGACGAATTCGAACCCATCCGTTCCGGCGGGATTGTCGGTGGTAATGGCCGCCGGCGGCGCGTCATGCGGGAAAGGGCCCATATTTTCCTCCTGCCATAGCGTTTTGCGATTTGACGGAGCCGGCAAGGATCGCAAAGACGTGTCGTAACAAATAGCTAGAGCAAAGAGGCGTTCAGCCATGAATGCGCTTTGCTCTAGGAGGGCGATGATGCGCCCTCCGCTTTGTGAGGAATTGTGCCACTGAGCGCATGCAATGTGCTTGCATCTTTCGCGTGATCGGCAAAAACTATGCACGAAACGCGCATGAAATCACGGATTGATGCAATGATCGATCTCGACGCTTATGATCTCCGAATCCTGTGGGAGCTGCAGCGCGACGGTCGCCTGACCAATATCGAACTGTCCGAGAAGATCGCGCTATCAGCCTCGCAATGCTCGCGCCGGCGCTCTCGCCTGGAGGCGACAGGGGTGATCTGCGGCTATCAGGCCAGCCTCGATCCGCACAAGATCGGGCTCGACCTCCTGGTGGTGATTTCAGTGACGCTCGCCACCCACAACCGCGACAATGCCCGCAAATTCGCCCAGCTGGTCAATGACCTGCCCGAGGTGCTGGAGGCCTATGCCCTCACCGGTGAGATGGACTACCACCTCAAAGTGGCGACACGCGGGCTTGCCGGCCTGTCGCGCTTCGTCAACGAGGTGCTGCTGCCCCATGATTCCGTGCAGCACGTGAAGACCTCGATCGTCCTGGACACGCTGAAGCGTTTCGAAGGGCTGCCGCTCTCCAGCCCGCACGAGGAAGAATGATGCTTGCTCCGTGCCTCAGCTCGTTCGGTGTTCCCGGAAGGCCGTGGTGAGGATGCGCAGGGCATCCCGCGCCCGCGGCGACAGGGCGTTGCAATGCAAGATAATCTGCGATGGCGGCAAGGGGGGCAGGCCGAGCTTGGCGCTGACTTCGATCACGCCGGGCGGGGCGACGCGGTGGGCGAGGGCCGCGACCGCGACGCCGGCGGAAACGGCAAGGTTAAGGGCCGAGCCACCGCCGCCGACGAAGGTCTCGCTCCAGGCCAGGCCCGCTTGCTCGAGAGCTTCCGTGGAGCGCAGGCGATCGGGGCAGGTTTCGCACATGCTCAACATGGCGAGCGGCAAGGGATCTTCGCGCCGCCATTCGAAGCTGGGTGAGGCGTACCAGCCGTAGTGGGTCGCCGAAAGTGGCGTGCCCGGCCGTCGATCGTCCTCGTTATGGACGATGACGGCGTCGAGCCCGCCTTCGTCGAGAGCGGCCATCAGCATGGTGGTGGTGTCGATCTTCACCTTCAAGGTGAGCGTCGGGTCGTGGGCGTTGAGCTGCGCCAACAGGGCGGGCAGTTCGGGGCCGGCGACATGATCGACGAAGCCGAGTGACAGCCGGCAGGGCGCCGAAGCGAATTCGGCGATCGCCCGCTCATGGGCTGCGATGAAGTCGCGGGCGGCGGGCAGGAAGGCGGCGCCGCGCGGTGACAGGCGCACCCGCCGCGGCGTGCGCTCGATCAGCCTTGCGCCGAGCTTTTCTTCCAGCCGCCTCAGCTTGACGCTGATGGTGGCCTGCGTGCTGGCCAGCGCCTCGGCGGCCCTGGTGAAACTCTGCAGGTCTGCCACCATCACGAAGGCCTTGACGGCGTCGACATCCAGCGTCGTCATCGTATCAATTCCATTTTGTCATTTCTGAAATAGATGATGATCGTCTTTTTATATGATCAGCCATCTTCTATGTGAGGACAACCGTCTTTTTCAAGAGCCGGGGGAGGAGTGCGCGGCCATCGCCGCCGGCCCCGGACCGGGTTGTTCGATCATGACTTTTCAGACAGGGCGCAATGCTGTCGCATTGGCGGGCGTATGTCTCGCTTCCCTCTTGTTCGGGCTGGAGATTTCCAGCGTGCCGGTCATCTTGCCGACCCTTGAAACCGCGCTCAAGGCGGATTTCAAGGATCTGCAGTGGATCATGAATGCCTATACCATCGCCTGCACCACCGTCTTGATGGCGACTGGCACCCTGGCCGATCGTTTCGGCCGCAAGCGCGTGACGGTGATCACCACCATCGCCTTCGCCATGGCCTCGTTGATCTGCGGCCTTGCCCAGGATTCGTTGGTGCTAATCGTTGCCCGTTTCTTGCAGGGCCTGGCAGGCGGGGCGATGTTGCTGTGCACCGTGGCTGTGCTCTCGCACCAGTTCCAGGACGGCACCGAGCGCGGCCGGGCCTTCACGGCCTGGGGCATCGTCTCGGGTATCGGCCTCGGTTTCGGGCCGCTGATCGGCGGCCTGATCGTCTCGCTTTCCAACTGGCAGTGGGTGTTCCTCATCCATGTGCCGCTTGCGGCCGTGGCGCTGCTTCTCATCGGTGTCGGCGTCAGGGAATCGCGCGATCCCCAGGCCAAGCGCATCGATTTGGCCGGTATCGTCACGCTGTCCCTGGCCGTGTTCGGTTTCTCCTATCTGATCACCCAGGGAGCCGACCTGGCACCGGCCATGCGCTGGGGCGCCGCGGCAGTGGCCATCGTCGCCTTCGTTGCCTTTCTGGTGGCCGAAAAGATCAGCCCGCATCCGATGTTCGACTTCTCGGTGTTTCGCATCCGGCAGTTCTCGGGCGCGATCATGGGCTGCATCGGCATGAATTTCAGCTATTGGCCCTTCATCATCTATCTGCCGATCTATGTCTCCAGCGGTCTTGGCTATGATGCCACCCAGGCCGGTTTGCTGCTCTTGGCCTATACATTGCCCTTCATGGTCGGCCCGCCACTCGGGGAGGCCTTGCGTCGGCGCTATCAGGCGCGGATCGCCATTCCCCTCGGCCTGCTGACGATCGGCCTCGGTTTCATCGCCATGAAGATCGGTGCCGGCGTCGAGGGTGCCAATTGGCTGACCCTGCTGCCGGGCCTCCTGATCGCCGGCCTCGGCATCGGCATCACCTCGACGCCCACCACCAATACCACCACCGCTTCGGTATCGCCGGATAGGGCCGGCATGGCCTCCGGCATCGATATCAGTGCCCGCCTGATCACCCTGGCCCTCAATATCGCGGTGATGGGTCTCGTCCTGGTCGAGGGCATCCGGGCCTCGCTGCAGGCGAGCCTTGGGGCGGCGCTGGGAACCGAGGAATTGCGGACGCTGGCGGAGAAGGTTGCCGCCGGCAATCTCGCCAGCCTGACCCAGGCCGTGCCCAAACTCGCCGGGGCGGATCCGACCGGCGCTCTCGTCCACGCCGCGCTAGTCGACGGCTTCGGGCTGGTGATGCTCTATGGCGGCATCGGCGTGATCGTGCTGGCCATTCTCAGCTATCTGATCTTCGGATCCGGACAGGCACAGACGGTGGGCAAGGCCGAACGCGAAGTTGCGCCTTCGCCTGCTGTCGCTCTGAAAGGGGAATGAAGTATTCGACCGTATACAGAAGGCAAAATAGTCGAGCGGCGCCGTTGAACCTATCGGCGCCGCAATGCTTTTCTAGGCTCAGAACCTAAGAGTCCGACATCCGCATTTGGCAGCAACTCCCTGAGACGTCGCTCGACAAACGGAGCGTCACCGGCCCCCCAACTGGAAGCGAGCTTTCGACAGGAGTTGTCAGGCGCGGCTTTATCTGCCGTGGGCAGACTATTCGGGCGCGGCGATACGAATAGGACGTGTTCCGACAGGAGCGCCGGTCTGGCGGTCGATGGTGACGGGATCGATCTCCGTTCCGGTCTCAGCGTCGAAGAACCGGGTCACCTTGCCCCCGCCGCGATGTTTGCGTCCCCAGGCACCGATCGCAAACAGCACCGGCAGAAAGTCGCGGCCGGCTTCCGTCAACACATATTCGTCCCGTGGCGGGCGGTCGGAATAGCGGCGTTTCTCCAGCAGCCCGTCGTCGGTCAGGGCTGAAAGCCGCCCCGTCAGCATCGTCGGCGCGATACCGAGGCTCTTGCGAAAATCATCGAAGCGGGTCAGCCCCGCATGAGCGTCGCGCAGGATCAGCATGCTCCATGCGTCACCCACAAGCGCCAGGCTGCGGGCGATCAGACATGGCTGGTCCGACAGTTTTTTCATGTCAGTATCTTTTTAGTAGTGACTTACTATCGAATTGATAGTAATGGATCACTCGTCGATCTTCCACGATAAAATGAAAGCCGAACCTGATGAGCAAGACAGAACGCGGCATTGCCCTGGTCACGGGGGCCTCCTCCGGCATCGGGCTGGTGACGGCACAGGCGCTGCGTCGCGATGGCTACCGTGTCTTCGGTACCAGCCGAAAGACGATGCCCGACACTGCGGACGGGATCACGATGCTGATCTGCGACGTAACCAGCGATGCCTCCGTTCAGAGCCTCGTCGACGAGGTCCTGAGCCGCGCGGGGCGGATCGATCTTCTGGTCAATAACGCTGGTCTCGGCCTCCTAGGGGGCGCTGAGGAATCCTCGGTTGCACAGGTGCAAGCCCTGTTCGACGTCAATCTGTTCGGCGTCATCCGCATGACCAATGCCGTGTTGCCGTCGATGCGGCGGCACGGCAAAGGACGCATCATCAACATCGGCTCGATCTTGGGCCTCATACCTGCGCCGTATGCGGCTCACTATTCAGCGGCAAAACACGCAATCGAGGGCTATTCGGAATCACTGGATCACGAGGTTCGTGCCTTCAATATTCGCGTCTCGGTTATCGAGCCGGCGTTCGTCCGCACTGTCTTCGACCAGAATGGGATTAAGCCGGATTCCATCTTGAATGAATATGATGGCGCTCGAGCTGGCCTCCACGCGCTCCTTCGCGACGTGATGCCCAAAGCCGATCTGCCAGATGTCGTGGCCGCTGTGGTGGTCAAGGCCGCGACCGACGCCCGTCCGCGACGCCGCTATACCGCTGGCAAGGCGGCGCAGCAGATCGGCATACTGCGCCGGTTTGCCCCTTCAGATGTATTCGACAAGAGTTTGCGCAAACAGTTTCGTTTGCCGGTCTGACGGCATTGCTCGGTCGGCCTGCTTTCCATAGAAACGAAAGTCAATCTAATGCGATCATTCCTGATTGACCGCTACACGAAAGGCGGTGTTCTGCGGCTCAGCGAAAGTCCCGAGCCAGCGTTGCTTGCGAATGACGTCATGGTGGAGATTCGAGCCGCCGGCGTGAACCTCCTCGACAGCAAGATCAGGGACGGGGAGTTCAAGTTGATCCTGCCCTACCGCCTTCCCCTGGTGCTGGGCAACGATGTAGCGGGCGTGGTGGTGCGGGTCGGGGCCAATGTCCGGCGCTTCAAGCCTGGCGACGAGGTCTACGCACGTCCGGCCCAGGATCGCATCGGGACTTTTGCCGAGTATATCGCCATGGACGAGGCCGATGTAGCGATCAAGCCGAACAATCTGAGTATGATCGAGGCTGCATCCATTCCGCTTGTCGCCCTGACGGCCTGGCAGGCGCTGGTCGAGCGGGCCGAGTTGCAGAAGGGACAGAAAGTTCTGATCCATGCCGGCTCGGGCGGGGTGGGCACGATCGCGATCCAGCTTGCCAAGCATCTGGGGGCTCATGTGGCCACGACCACGAGTACGGCCAATATCGCTCTTGTGAAAAGTCTCGGCGCGGACGTCGTGGTCGACTACAAGAAGGATGATTTCGAGAAAGTGCTGCAGGGTTACGACGTCGTGCTGAACAGCCTCGGGAAGGATACGCTGGAAAAATCCCTTGCTGTGCTGAAGCCGGGCGGCAAGCTCATCTCGATTTCTGGTCCGCCGGATCCGGACTTCGCGAGACAGAATGGCTCGGGCTGGCTGCTTCAACAGGTCATCCGCCTGCTGAGCTCCGGTATTAGGAGAAAATCGAGACGGCAAAAAATCAGCTATTCGTTTCTCTTTATGACAGCCAACGGCGGGCAACTTGGTAAGATCACTTCCCTGATCGAGGCGGGCGGCATACGCCCGGTAATTGACTCGGTTTTCCCGTTCGAGAGGACCAACGAAGCACTGGACTATGTCGAAACGGGTCGTGCGAAGGGGAAGGTCGTCGTCGCTGTGAAGTGACGTCTGGAGACCAATAGAGGTCAGCGGATTTGAAAGCAGGAAGCATCATGTCGTCTTCGCCGTTCCAAGCGCTCGTCTTCGATCTCGGCGGCGTCGTGGTGGAGCACGACAATGCCGTGCTGTTCGAGCGCCTGGCTTCACGCTGCCATCCCTCCTGGACGCCCGAGGAGGTGGTGGGCTTGTTCCGGCAATCGCGTTGGGGCACGGGAACAGCGATCCGCCTGTTTCACCAGCAATTGGCCGAGGTGGGCGGATATGAGGCTTCATGGGACGTTTTCGTCGAGGATTGGAGCTGCCATCTCGCCGTCAATCCCTCCATGCTTGCCGTCATGGAGCGCCTGGCAAAGCGCAACCGGGTGATGATCTTCTCGAACACCAATCAAGAGCATTGGGATTTCGTCAAGAAGGCATCGGGCGGCCTACTGGCCGGTTTCGAGCCCTATCTCAGCCATGAGATAGGGCATGAGAAACCCTCGCTGCGTTCCTTCCAGGTGGTGGCCGAGAAGGCCGGCATCGATCCGGCCGGCTCCATCTTCTTCGATGACCTGCCCGCAAATGTGGACGGTGCAAGGCAGGCTGGTTTCCAGGCCGAAGTGTTTCTGGGTGAACCTTGGCTCCTGTCTTACCTGGAAGCCCGCGGTGTTGCCTTGGGCTAAGCCTCGAAGTCAGCGGCGGATCGGACACCACGCTCCTGCTTCAGGAACAGCCTGCCTGCTTCGGTCACGCCGACCATGGCATTGCCATCGATCCAGTTGCGCGCAACGAAACCTCGATCATTGGCCTCTTCCCATACCGGTAGCCGCGGACACGATGTCCGCCAGACGTCCATGACCTCGGCATAGGGGCGGTCATTGTGCGACAGCCAGGCCAGGAGGTCGCACAGCAGGGGAACGAGTGTGTCGGATGCCGGTGTTGCCATGATCGAAAAACCTCTTCGTCCTCGCCTTAGAATTGGGCAAGCCCGCTCAGTCCGATCGCGGCGCCTCCCGCCAGTACCAGAAGCGGATGGATGCGCGTCGTCGCGGTGAGCAAGGCGGAAACCGCGATGATGCCGGCCAGCAGCCAGGTCTCGGCGGAGGCTTCGGCGATCACGGAGGCACTCGCCGTGACCAGTCCCACCGTCATCGGCAGCAGGCCCGCCTGCACCTTCTGCCGCCAGGGCCGGTCGCGAAAGCGGTCCCAGAGCCTGAGAGCAACACCGGTGATGAGGGAGGAGGGGCCGAATTTGGCCAGCGAGGTCACCAATACCCCCGGCAATCCGGCGACATGCCAGCCCACGAGCGGCACGATCATCATGTTCGGGCCGGGGGCGGCCTGCGCCAGGGCGAACATTGCGCCGAATTGCTGCGCCGACATCCAGTGATGGATATCGACCACCTGCCGGTGCATCTCGGGCAGGATGGTATTGCCGCCGCCGAAAGCGAGCAGCGAAAGCTCGGTGAAGATCAAAACGAGGCTCAGCAGGGTCGACGCCATCACGCTTTCCTCCAGGCCAGGAGGATGCCGAGGGGGGCCAGGACCAGCATGGTCGCGAGCAGGGGCAGGCGCAGGATGGCGATCGCAAGGAAGCACGCGCAGGCGATCACGATACCAGCGGGGTCGCGCCGCAGCGGACGAGCGACCTTGATCGCCATCGAGACGAGAAGTCCGGCCGCGGCCGCCGAAAGCCCCGCGAAGAGGTGGTGGACATGCGGATCGGCGTGGAAGCGATCATAGAGCACGCCGAGACCGATGACGATTGCCGTCGGAGCGGCGATCAAGCCCAGCAGGGCCGCGCAGGCGCCGGCTACGCCGCGAAAGCGCAAACCGATGGCGACCGACATGTTGATGATGTTGCCGCCTGGCAGGAATTGGCACAGGCCCAGGAGGTCGGCGAATTCCTGCGCGCTCAACCAGCGGCGCTCTTCCACGACCATGCGGCGTGCCAGCGGCAGTACGCCGCCGAAGCCGATCAGGCCCAGAGTGAGGAAACCACCGAAGAGGTCGGCAATGTCGGGGGATCTTCTCTCCATCGGGAGGGAAGGGGTTGCTGCGTCCATGATGATGTCGGGCCTAGCTTCGAGAATTTGCGCTGAAGTTAGGCTTCTCGATCCATCACGTCCAATATATGGTAACGGTATTATTCATATCTAAAGAATATGGCATGATTGAACTACGCCATCTTCGCTATGCCGTGACCGTTGCGGATGAGGGGCATGTGACACGCGCGGCCGAGCGCCTCGGCATCCAGCAGCCGCCGCTCAGCCAGCAGATCCGTGCGCTGGAGCGTGAGGTCGGCGCGCCCCTGTTTCAGCGCCTGCCCCGCGGTGTGCGCTTGACCGAGCCGGGGCGGGTGCTGGTGGAGCGAGCCCGGCTCGTCCTGCAGGATGTTGATGCGGCATTGGAGGCGGCGAGAAGGGCGGCGCGGGGCGAACAGGGCAGGCTTGCGGTCGGCTATACGACCTCGGCTGCCTTCCATCCGCTGGTCTCCGCCGTCATGCGCGGGCTGCGGGAGGCGGCGCCCGGTATCGCGCTCTCATTGGAGGAAGGCAGCACGGGCGATCTTATCGAGCTGCTGCGCGCCGATCGGCTGGACGCGGCCTTCGTCCGGGCACCGGCCGCGAGCCCCGACGGACTTATCGTGGAGCCTCTCCACATCGAGGAGATGCTGGTTGCCCTGCCGGACCATCATCCGCTTGCCGCAGCTTCCTTGCGCCGGCAACGCTTGTCGCTCGGCGCTCTTGCAAACGAGACCTTCGTTCTCAATCGCCGGCCCTCCGGCCCGGGCCTCTATGACGACATCATCGCGGCCTGCCGCGCCGCAGGGTTCAGCCCGATGGTAGGGCAGGAAACGCCGCGGATGGTCTCGACGCTGAGCCTGGTCTCGGCCGGTCTCGGCCTCTCGATCGTGCCGGCTTCCATGGCGAAATTGGAGACGAACGGCATCGTCTATCGCCGGCTCGATAAGACGACGCGGCTGGCCGCGCCGCTCTATCTCGCCCGCCGCGAGGATGCACCGAGCCCCGTCTTGGCGAGGTTCCTGGATATGATACGTCGACAGGCCTGACTCTTGGTATGCCGACGTCAGAGATCGTTGGCCTGGGGGAGGATCACCAGGTCGCGGATGGTGACGTTGCGGGGACGGCTGAGCATGAACATCACTGCATCAGCCACTTCCGTCGGCTGCATAAGATCGCCGGCCGCCAGGGCCGCGTCGAGCTTGGCCTTGGGCCAGTCGCTGATCAGGGCGGTGACCACGGGTCCGGGCTGGACGGCGCCGACACGGATGCCGTGCTTGGCGACCTGGCGCCTGACCGTATGGACGAAGGCCTGCACCGCATGCTTGGAAGCGGTGTAAACAGGCTCCCACACCACTGGGATCATGCCGGCGACCGACGAGGTGACGATGATGTCGCCGGTCTTGCGTTCCACCATATGCGGCAGCACTTCGCGTATCGTGCGGAAGGCGGCATTGATGTTGAGATTGAGCATGCGATCCCAGGCGTCGGGATCGCCCTCGACGACCTCGCCGCCGATATAGGAGCCGGCATTGGCGTGGAAGATGTCGAGCTGGCCTGTTTTGTCGAGAATCTCAGGCATCATCCGCGACACGCTGGTCGGATCGAGCAGGTTGGTCACCACCGGGATGGCGTTCGGGCCGAGTTCCTCGCAGATCGTCTTGAGGGCATCCTCGGCGCGGTCGACGAAGACGACGCGGGCGCCGGCCGCGAGCAGGGCCTTGGCGCATTCGAGGCCTATGCCCGAAGCTGCGCCGGTGATGGCCGCGACCTTCCCCGAGAAATTCTGGCTGTTGAAATTCTGTTCCATGAACGGCGTCTCCTCGATCAGTTCCGGGACGGCGCATGCCTCCCGCTGGGACTTTGAGTATCTCGGGAAAATGAGCCGGCGAGCTCTTGATCGGTAACAGTTCGCCGGCTCGGGACAGGGTCAGGCGCGGCCGTGGGAGACGCGGGACCTGCGGGCCAGGGAGTCGACGATCACGGCGATGGCGAGCACGGCGCCGGTGATCATGTAGCGCAGCGAGGAGGACAGATCGAGCAGCGTCAGGCCGCTCGAAATCGCCTGGATGACGATGATGCCGAGCAGGGCCGAATAGGCACTGCCACGGCCGCCGAACAGGCTGGTGCCGCCGATGACCGCCGAGGCGATGGCATTGAGGTTCACCTCGCCAGTGCCGGCCTGCTGGCTGGCGGAAGCCAGGCGCGCCGCGGCCAGGATGCCGCCGATGGCCGCCAGGCCTGCGCAGGTCACGAAGGCGGAGGCATAGATGAAGCGGACATTGATACCGGCGCGCCGCGCCGCCTCGCGATTGCCGCCGACGGCGGTCATCGAGCGGCCCCATTTGGTGCGGGTCAGCGCGTAGTTCATCACCACGACCAGGACGACGAACAAGGTGAACATCCACGGCACGCCGCGGTCCTGGTTGAGATAGAACACCACGAGTTCCAGCGCCACGATGATCGCGGCAGCGCGCAGCAGGATGAAGGCGAAGGGACGGGCGGATAGCCCGGCTTCGCGGCGGCGGGCTGCGGTGCGAAAATCGGCATAGAAGATCACCACGCCGGCGATGGCGGCGAGGGCGTAGGAGATGATGTGAGGCATCACCAAGGTCTGGCCGAAATCCACCACGCCGGAGCCATAAGGCAGGTTGATGGAGCCGGTCGAGCCGAGCAGATAGAGCTGCAGGCCGAGCACGGCGAGCAGGCCCGCCAGGGTAGCGACGAAGCTCGGCATACCGAAACGGTTGAACAGGAATGCGTAGACGGCGCCGATCGCCATGCCTGCCAGGACCGCGGCGGGAATGGCGAGCGCCACCGGCCAGTTCATGTTAACCCACAGCACGCCGAGCAAAGCCGAGGACAGGCCGCTCACCGAGCCGACCGAAAGGTCGATCTCGCCCAGCATCAGGATGCAGACGATGCCGAGGGCGATCACGCCGACTGTCGAGCAGTCGAACAGCAGGTTGACCAGATTGTTGGCCGAGAGAAACACCGGACTCAGGCTCTGGAACACGATGCAGATCAGGATCAGGCCGACGATCACCGGTAGGAAGCCGAGATCGCCCGAGCGTATGCGTTCCAGGAAGGCGCTGATGGCGCCGCCGATGCTGTCGTCATGCTTCACGCGGATATCGGCGCGGTCGAGCGGCGTTTTGGCGGTAGCCGGTTCAGACCGACTTTGGTCGATGTTGCTGCTCATGGCCGGCTCTCCTGGCTCTGGCTCTGCCTACCCTCGGTGGCGCCTTGTCCCTGAAGCCGCGTGGCGCGCCGGGACACTGAATTCTCCGCGGTGCCGGTAATGGCGCTGATGAGGTCTTGATGAGAATCCTCAGGCGTGAAGACCCCGTTGTTGCGCCCGAGCCGGAGCACCACGATGCGGTCGGCGACGGCGCGGACGTCGTCCATATTGTGGCTGATCATCACCACGCCGAGGCCGCGATCGCGGACGCGCTCGATGAGATCGAGCACTTCGGCGGTCTGTGCGACGCCGAGGGCTGCCGTCGGCTCGTCGAGCAGGATGATCCTGGGTTCGAGCAGGAGCGAGCGGGCGATGGCGACGGTCTGGCGCTGGCCGCCGGACAGCGAGGCGATGGGTTCGCGCACGCTCGGAATGCGCGCCGACAATTCGTTCAGCAGCTTCCAGGCCTTGATCTCCATCGAGACCTCGTCGAGCCGGTAAGGTTCGAGTTCGCGACCGAGGAAGATATTGGCGACCGAGTCGAGGTTCTCGCACAAGGCTAGATCCTGGAAGACGGTGGCGATGCCGAGATTGAGGGCGTCGCTCGGCGTCGAGAGCGTCACCGGCTTGCCGTGGAAGGTGATGGTGCCGGAACTGGGTTGGTGGACGCCGGCCAGCACCTTGACCAGGGTCGACTTGCCGGCGCCGTTGTCGCCGACCAGTGCCACCACCTCGCCGGCATGGACGTCGAGTTCGATATCGGTCAGGGCCGATACGGCGCCGAAATGCTTGGAGACATTGCGCAGGCTCAAAATGAGCTCGCCCATGGGCGCGTTGGCCGATGTGGAACTGGGAGAAAGGTCAGTCATGCCGGAATCCTTTCATGTGTGGGATCGGGAAGGCCTGGCTGCTGGAGGGGTTCGAACAGATGCATGTGGCCGTGTCGCCATCCTCCTGCGAGGCAGCATCCTGCGATATCCGTCAATGTATACAGCCGGAGACTGTGTGGGCAGCCGCGATCTCCCGGCCGCTCGGGGCGGCCGGGAGGGCGATGGCATGCTTACTGTGTGATGCCGAGCTTCTTGCAGCCTTCGGCATAGCGTCCGCCGCAGAGCTGATCTGCCGTGGCGATCTTCTTGTCGATGATCTCCGCCTTGAGGTTCTCGGAGGTCACGATGACCGGCACGAACAGCTTGGAGGGCGTGTCGAACAGGGTGGCCTCAGCCTTGGGGGTCTTGCCGCCAAGGAGTTCGAAGGCGACATCGGCGGCGGCGGCGGCGACGATCTCGCTCGGTTTGGAGATGGTATTGTACTGGTCGCCGGCAATGATCAACTGCAGGGCAGCGAGGGTGGCATCATTGCCGGTGACGGGCGGCACGGGGTCGAAGCCGGCCGCCTTGAAGGCTGCGATCGCGCCGCCACCGGTGCCGTCATTGGCAGCGACCACGCCGACGATCTTCTTGCTGAAGCGCGAGATCTGGCCACTGGCCCATTGCTGGGCGTTTGAAGGCAGCCAGTTGGGCGTGTCGAATTCGGCCAGGGTCTTGTAGCCGCCGCTCTTCAGGCCCTCATGGATGCCGTCGCGGATCAGCCGGGCGGCTGCGTCGGTCGGCGAGCCGTTGATCTGCAGCACGCCGGTGTCCTCGGTCGGCGCCTTCGTCGCCTTCAGATGCTCGACCAGGGATTCGGCAATGGCCTTGCCGATCGCCTTATTGTCGAAGGACACGTAGAAATCGGCCTTGGCGTCGGGGATGGGGCGGTCATAGGCGATGACCTTGATGCCCTGGCTCTGGGCCTGCTTGACCATGGAGGCCGCGGCGGCCGAGTCGACCGGATCGAGCACGATGACCTTGGCACCCTGCGTGATCACCGAGTTGAACTGCTGCTGCTGCTTGGAGATGCTGGCGTCGGCGTTCTGGTAGAGCACCTTGCAGCTCTCGCACAGCTTCTTCATCTGGGCGACGAAGCCGGGATGATCATGTTCTTCATAGCGGGTCGAGCCCTGATCGGGCATGAGGAACGCCACGGTGGCGTCCTTGACGGCGGCGTCCTGCGCCAGGGCAGAGGCGCTGCCAAGCAGGGACAGGGCGAGGACGGCGATGCCGGTCGATTTCAAGGATGTGAGTTTCATTCGGGCTTTCTCCCTAGGACTTTATGATTGTTCGAATGATCGATGGTGACGTTGCGCGGCCGAGATTGGTCTAGTGTCCGCCGCGTTCCGGGATGGAGCTTGGCGGTACAACGCATTGGCTGGCCGCAGGGTACCAAGGCGCTGCTATTTTTTGATCGGCGCGTCAGACCCGGCTTGCCGCCGGACCATGGTCAACTGGAAGAAGCAGGGTGATTGGGAGCGCTGGCGCGTGATCCGCGGCGCGTAATGCCGTTTCGAGCCGGGATGACATGGATTGGCGATAATGCTCGCAGCGCCTCTCCCGGGCCGCTTTCGGATCCCTGGGCATGACCGTCTCCCCCAAATGCGGCCGGCTTGACCCTGCCGCTCTTGCCGTCGAGCCAATGACTCTCCAGTCCCATTAAGCTAACCCGTTGGGGAAACTACGTGCCACCACGTTTCACGGGTTGTGGTGATACTTTTTTGATCGCCGAGGCGCAGATCCGGCTGTCTTCCCAGCCGGGGCCCGTTGCGGGTCAAAAATGATGCGTCCGTGTTTCGGCCGGACACGGCGCGGCGTGGTTCTCGTCGACTTGCTTCACCGGTCATCCGGTTGTCAGAAAATTACGACAAGAACATAGGGGCGGGCATTCAGGGGCGATGGCGAGCAAAGGGTGGAGATCCGGTCATGAAATTTGGTTGCGCGAGATGGAATGCTCTTGTCGGTGTGGCTTTGCTCGGCGCTGCCGCCGTGGGCATGGCCCCGTCTTCGGCAGTCCTTGCTCAAACCGCTAGCGCACCGACAGGCGCCAAGTCTTTTCTGACCCTCGACGGCAAGCCGCCGCTGGTCATCGGACATCGTGGCCTGCCGGGCCTCGCGCCGGAAGAGACGGAGGCTTCCTATGATCTGGCCGCGGCCCTCGGGACGGATGCGCTGGAAGAGGATCTGCATTTGACCAAGGATTGCGTGCTGGTGGCGCGCCACAATCCCTGGCTGAGCGACAATACCAACGTTGCGGAGGTGGCCAAGACCAATGCTGAGGTCGCCGCCCGCAAACGCACGGTGCCCGGGGTCACGGTCAAGGTGAAATGGCCCCAGTCGCCGACCAGCGGACCTGCCGAATACCTCACCGACCTGACCGATCCGGCCAATCCCCAATCGGTGCTGAAGTCCCTGGTTGTCGACGGCGAAGACCATACCAATGATTGGTCGATCACCGATTTCACCATGGCTGAGCTGAAGAATTGGATCGCCGGCACCACCTATGACGCGGCCAATGAGCGGCCGAAGGTGTTCAACGGCAAGTTCCCGATCCTCAGCTTCCAGGAGGTCATCGACATCGCCAAGGCCAAGAGTAAGGAAACCGGACGCCCGATCGCCGTCTATCCGGAAACCAAGAACCCATCCTGGAACAATGCGCAGGCCATCGCCAATGGCTGCGGCGCGCCGGGCAGCCGTCCGCTCGAAGATGCCCTGATCAAGATCATCAAGGACAATGGCCTCAACACCAAGGAAGCCCCCATCCTGGTGCAGAGCTTTGAGCCGAGCAGCCTGAAATATATGCGCAAGCACGGTCTGGAGACCCGGCAGGTCCAGCTCATCGATGGGGATGGCATCGACTTCAAGACCGGCAAGGTCCTCTATGACGACATCACCAATTCCCGCCCCTTCGATTGGACCGTCTCGGGCGACCCGCGCTGGTTCGACGCCATGCTGAGCCCGACGGGCCTGGCAGAGATCAAGAGCTATGCCGACGGCATCGGTCCCTGGAAGCCTCAGATCGTCTCGCTCAAGATCTCGCCCTGGAAGGAAATCAATGCCGATGGCACACCCTTCAAGGGATCGACGCCTGATGCTTCGACCCAGGATCCGACCAGCCTCGTCGCCGACGCGCACAAGGCGGGCCTGTTCGTGCATGTCTTCACTTTCCGGAACGAGAAGAAATATCTGGCCGCCGACTATCGCGGAGATCCGAGCCTGGAATATCTGAAGTTCTTCCGCCTGGGCGTGGATGGCGTCTTTACCGATTTCACCCATACGGGCGTCGGTGCCCGCGCCGCGTATCTGCGCGAACTCGGTTGGTAGGAAACCGCCATCACAAATCCGTATGAAAGCGGCAATGTCGGCGTAATCCCGATCTAGCAAGATCCCCCGAGCGCGGGCGGAACGGCATCGCGCTCTGGACCTTCGACATGCGGATCTATTTCCTCTGCCTTTGGCTGCTCGCTCCCTTGGCTGCCCTGCCGGTGCTGGTTTCCACGCCCAAGCCGGTGACGGTTGTTGCCAATCCGTGGCAGGACCTCCTGATGCTCGAGGTCATGGCGACCGAAACGATCGCGCTGGCTTCGAAGGAAGATCTGGAGGCCGCCGAGAAGCGGATCGGCGATTTCGAGGCGGTCTGGCAAAATGCCGAGATCCATGTGAAGCCCTGGGACGGCAGACTTTGGCGGCTGATCGATCAGGCGATCATGCGGGCAGGCGCGGAATTGCGTGGCAGCGAGCGCAGCCCGGTCCGAGCGCGGGCAGCCCTGTCGAGCCTGCTGGCTGCCTTGAACAGCCGGGTGGGTGGATGATGATTTTGGCTGTCCTGCGCAGCAACGTTACACGGCCAGTTTCAAGACCGTGTTCCAGTTGCGGCCGGTCACCAGCGTACCGAGATGGCGCTCGATCAGCTTGGTGGTGAGCTTGGAGCGGGCGATGCCGTCCGGGTAATGGGCATAGAGACAGCGCTCACTGGCGGCGATGCGTTCGCGCCCCTGGATCGCCGCGCGCAAGGAAGCGAGCGCGGGGCCGGCAATCTCGCCCTTGCTGGGAAGGGCGAGCAACTGGGCGGGGTGCGCTTCTGCCTCGATCTGGAAGGGATTGGCTGCGATCAGGGCCTGCCATTCCGGCATGGTGCGGATCATGAAGGCGGCCGGGACGCCGAAGCTCTCGGCGACAGCCTGTTCCCAGCGCTGCTCCAGATCCGGCACCGCTGCCTCGCCGGCCTCGAAGGTGAGGTTCCCGCTCTGCAGCAGGGTTGTCACCCCGATGAAGCCGAGGCTTTCGCCGAGGGCGCGCAGTTCGGCCATCTTGATCGTCGAGTTTCCCCCGACATTGATGGCGCGCAGCAAGGCGATGTAGCGCATGATCGGGCCCTCGGTCGGGGAACGCACGATGTCGGGCTATAAGCCAGACTCGATGCAATTGGGGGGGATGATATCGGCGATTTCAGCACTGGCTTCGTGTGTGCGGTCAAGCCAATTCGATCATGGAGTGGCAGGTATCCCGTAGGTCATTCCGGGGAAGTCGCCGTGATGTCGTCCGCAAATCTGCGCATGAGCCGCACGAGTTCGCTAAAGTCGCTGTCCTCCCATCCGGCAAAGATCGCACGGCCCATCTTCTCGCGAGCGGCATCGACCAGATCGGTCATCGCCTTGCCTTTGGGCGTGATGGTCGCCTCGCGAATACGTCGATCGGCAATGCTGCCCTGACGATCCACCAGGCCGAGGCTCTCCAGTTTTGCCACCTGCCGGCTGACTGTCGTGTAGTCGCGCCCCACGCGGTCGGCCAGTTCCACCACGCCGATCGGGCCGAGCCGCTCCACCATGACCAGCAACGGAAACAGAGCGCGATCGAGAGAGATGCCGGCTGCCCGCACCATCGCCTCGTCACGCTGGGGGCGGTTCATCACGCTGACGATGTCAACCAGAGCGCCGTGAAGCTCGCGCAGCAGCGAGCTAATATGTGTATTTTGCACATTGTTGATTGACGACATATTCGGTCTCCTATTATGTGCATATTACACATATGGAGCAGGCCATGACAAAGCATTTTGCAGTTGACGTTCTCATTTGCGGGGCAGGGGCGGCTGGGTTGACGCTGGCTATCGACCTCGCGCGGCGTGGGGTGCCCTTCCGGCTGATCGAAAAAATGGACAAGCCGTTCCACGGGTCGCGCGGCAAGGGGATCCAACCGAGAACACTGGAGATCTTCGAGGACCTCGGAGTTTTGGATCGGATCGCGGCGGCGGGCGGACCCTATCCGCGGCAGCGCCACTATCACGATGACGGCAGTCACAGCGATTCCGAGCTCATGGAGCAGCAGGCCCCGATACCGGCCGAACCGTATCGCACCCCGTTGATGCTGCCGCAGTTCATGACCGAGAGCATCCTGCGCGAACGTCTTGCAGAATTGGGACATCGCCCTGAATTTGGATCTGAGCTGGTTGGCCTTGACCAGGACGAGGCCGGTGTATCGATGCGGATCGCCCGCAGGGCGGGCGAAGAGAGCATTCGCGTGCGCTGGCTTGTCGGCGCCGATGGCGGCCGCAGTTTCGTGCGCCAGGCGCTCGACCTGGGCTTCCCGGGCAGGACGCTCGGCGTTCGCGCCATCGTCGCCGACGTTTCCCTGACCGGTTTGAACCGGGATGTCTGGCATCGTTTCGGGGACAAGGACATGCAGCGGCAGATCTCGCTTTGTCCGCTCGCGGGAACCGACCTTTTCCAGATACAGGGACCGGTTCCACTTGAAGGCGACGTCGATCTCTCCGCCGAGGGGCTGAATGCCATGGTCGCCCAACGCACCGGCCGGGACGATATCCAGGTGGGATCCGTCTCCTGGGCTTCGGCTTTCGCCATGAACGCCCGGCTGGCCGATCAGTATCGCGTCGGCAGCATATTCCTGGTTGGGGATGCGGCGCATACGCACCCTCCGACCGGCGGGCAGGGGCTCAATACCGGCGTTCAGGATGCCTATAATCTCGGCTGGAAGCTGGCAGCTGTTCTGGCTGGCGCCCGCGACCAGCTGCTCGATACCTATGAGGAGGAGCGGCGCCCTGTAGCCGCAGCCATGCTCGGCCTTTCGACAAGTCTGCTGGATGATCTCAAGCGCGGCGAGATACGGCGTGGCCGCGAGACGCAGCAGCTCGACATCGGCTATCCCAAGTCGTCGCTGGCGATCGAGCGGCCGACACGACGGGGTGGCGTGCTTGCGGGGGATCGTGCGCCGGATGCCCCGGTCCGGGGCGCGGCCGGTCAGCCCCTGCGCTTGTTTGACTTGTTCAAGGGACCGCACTGGACGTTGCTCGTGTATGAGGGCAATCCAACAGCCCTGCCATCGCGTCGCGGGCTGCATATCCACGGCGTCGGCGAGCAGGGCGATATCGTCGATCACGCCGGCCATGTCGGTGGCATCTACGCCCTCATGCCGGGAGACTGGGTGCTCGTGCGGCCCGATGGCTATGTCGGGGCCATCCTTGCTTCTTCCGAAATGGCGCTGCTGGAGCGCTATCTTGAGGAGGTGGGCCTCGGCCGGCCGGAACAAGCGCAGCCATGACCCATGGCAGTGCAAGGGCGAGCTGGTCGGGGTCGGCCAGCCCGGCCGGCCGCATGGACCTCGCCGCCCCGGCCAAGGCCTTATTGTGGTGAGACGAAGAAGAAATCCGCGGGTGGCAGCGAGCCGTAGACATAGGGTTCCTGCCGGTTGCCCGTGATATCGAGCACGTCCTGCCGGACGAAGCGGAAGATCTTGTTGATCTCCACGCCCGGCTCGACCAGGCGTTTGGCCAGCGAAAGGGCGAAGGGGCTGTTGGCCTGATCGCCGTCGGCGGCCGTCGTACCTTCCTTTGCAGAATAAACCACCAGGGTGGCGCCGGCCGGCTCCACGCGCGAAAGCCCGCGATCGATCGAACGGCTCGCCACGCTCAGCTTCATCTGAGCGATGAAGGGATTGTTGCGACAGGCATCGAGCACCACCAGCTTGAGCTTGCGCGCACCATCCAGCGAACTCATCACCCGCTCCAGCGGGACGGCCTCGTCAGGAACGTCGCGATCGGATTCGAGTACGGCGTCCAGCGGGATCAGATAGTTCTTGTTGTCCACTTCGATGCCGTGACCGGCATAGTAGATGACGGCCCAGTCCGATTGGTCGGCCTTGCGCGCAAAGGCTTTCAGCGCCGCGATCATGCCGGCGCGATCGAGGTCGTGCGCAACCGTGACGTCGTCCACTCCGGTCTGGTGCAGCGCCTGCCCGATAAGGTCGGCATCGCGCAGGGTGTTCGGCAGCTGGGACACCGAACGGTAGGCCGAATTGCCGATGACCAATGCGACGCGGCGAGGCGCTTGGCCGGCGGTGGCGGCGGTCGTGTTGGCAGCAGGAACAGTCTTGACGATGGGAGTGGTTTTGGCAACGGCAGGCGTCTCGATAACAGGCGCGGGCTTGGACGCGTCCTGCGCCGTTTCGATCGTATCGCCGGCATTTTCCGGCAGGGCGTCGGCGACCGCAAGCGGGGCCTGCGGTTCGACCGGCTCATAGGTGATAGTGCCGTCGCCACCCTTCTGCCAGCGATAGACGATCAGATCGGGCGTGGTACGGTCGCCCTTGGCGTCGAAGGCGATGTCGCCGAGTACGGTGTGGAATGCCTCGCCACCATGCATCACCTCCGCCATGCGCTGCGGATCGGGCGTTCGGGCCTGTTTGGCCGCCTGCTGGAAGACCTGTACCGCGGCATAAGCATAGAGTGCGTAGCCTTCCGAGAGGTCGGGTGCGGTACGGATGACGTCGGCGGCCGCGGGGTTCTTGCCGGGCTGGGGAGAGAAGGTCATCAGCGTGCCGATCACGGCATCGCCGCCGATGACGGGAAATTCGCTGCCGGCCAGGCCGTCCCCGGAAAACAGCAAGGTCCTTTGGCCTCGTTGGCGCAATTGCCTGAGAATAAGGCCTGCCTCGGTGTAAAGGCCTCCCCAGAGCAGGAGATCGGCTCGTGCCTTGCTCAGTCGGTCGACGATGGCGGAATAGTCCTTCTCGCCGACATCGACGCCGGCCTCCAGCACCGGCTTGAACCCCGCTCGTACGAAGGCATCGCGGGCGCTATCCGTCAGTAACCGGCCATAGGTGGTTTTGTCATGCACGATCGCCACCCTCTTGCCCTTGAAGTTCTTGGCGGCATAGTCGGCCCAGACGCCGCCATGGCGATCGTCGCGGCCAGCGACACGGAAGACGTTCCACAGGCCGCGCTCGGTCACCTTCGGATTGGTGGCGGAGGGGGAAATCAAGAGCATGCCGTGCTCGGCATAGACCTCCGAGGCCGGAATGGTAACGCCCGAGTTGAAATGCCCCACCACCAGCTTGACGCCCTGCGCCGCGAGCTTGTTGGCGGCCGCCACGCCCTGTCGGGGATCGGAAGCGTCGTCGGCGATGACGATCTCCACCCGCTGCCCGGCGATGCCGCCCTTGGCGTTGATGGCCGCCACTGCCGCCTCGGTGCCCTTTCGCATCTGTTCGCCGAAGCCGGCGTTCGGTCCAGTCATGGGGCCGGCCACGCCGAGCTTGATCTGGGCCCCTGCCGGTGTTCCTGTCGAAAGGCCTATCGCCAGGAGCAGGCAGGTCAACCAGGCCATCCGCATAGCGGGTTCCTTTCGGTGTTCGGAATAGTCTCAACCATAGGTTGTAGCGTATGATACGGCATCGCACCCGGCAGCGACAATCATCTCGGTAACACGTAGCGGCCGAGGCAGGGTGGTCCGGCCTGGGACAAGAAAGGCAAAGCCGCGCGCGGGCCTTTCGGCATCGTGTTCTTGGTGGTGTAGCATTGGGGTGGCGAGCAAGATGCCCGGCCCGGGGAGCCAAACGCCTTAACGTTGCTAAGTATAACTTGAATCACGATTTGACGCTGCCAAGTAACTATGAAACCGTCAGAGCTTGAGGTGTGCGGTTTTTCCGGACAGAGTCGCCGGCGCGCGCCGAAGCTTGATTGAACAGCGTGATGATCGTCTGAGGAAGCCTGCGCTTCAGGCATCGTCCACCGGCACGACAGCCGACAACGGACCGGATCAACGGCCGATGAGGAAACAAGACATCCGGCACGGGTTCGCTGGGCTGCGCCCGGCCGGCGGGGGAGAGCATCGATGTCAGTCAGTACGGCAAGTGTGGACCCTTCGGCGCCGATGAGCAGGGAAGACAAGAAGGTTATCTTCGCCTCTTCTCTAGGCACGGCTTTCGAATGGTATGATTTCTTCATTTATGGTTCATTGGCGACCTATATTGCCGCCCATTTCTTTTCTTCGCTCAGCGAGACTGCAAGCTTCCTCGCCACGCTGCTGGCCTGGGCGGCGGGCTTCATCGTCCGGCCCTTCGGCGCTCTCGTCTTCGGTCGCGTGGGCGATCTGGTCGGACGTAAATATACCTTCCTCGTCACCATCACGCTGATGGGCGCTTCGACCTTTCTGGTCGGCCTGCTGCCCAGCTACGCGTGGTGCGAACAAAATCTCGGCGTCGGCGCCATCGCGCCCACCATTCTGATTGCGCTGCGTATCGTACAGGGCCTGGCTCTCGGTGGCGAATATGGTGGGGCCGCGACCTATGTGGCCGAGCATGCGCCCGCCAACAAGCGGGGCCTTTATACGGGCTGGATCCAGGCAACGGCGACCGGCGGGCTCCTGCTCTCGCTGGTCATTATCCTGTTGATCCGGCAATACATGTCAGAGGCGGCCTTCAGCGCCTGGGGCTGGCGCATCCCCTTCTGGATCTCGATCATCCTGCTGCTGGTTTCGGTGTGGATCCGAATGCAGCTCGCCGAGAGCCCGTCCTTCGTCAAGATGAAGGAGGAGGGGGCAACCTCCAAGGCGCCGTTGAGCGAAGCCTTCCTGAAGTGGTCCAATCTCAAGATCGGCCTGATCGCTTTGTTCGGCATGGTCGCGGGCGAGGCCGTGGTCTGGTATTCGGGGCAGTTCTACGCCTTGCTGTATCTGACCAAGACCTTGCGCGTAGACCTGACCACTGCCTCGCTGCTGCTGGGCGTTGCCCTCGTCGTCGGCCTGCCACTTTTCGTGTTCTTCGGCTGGCTGTCCGACAGGATCGGCCGCAAATGGATCATGCTGCTGGGCTTCCTCCTGGCAGCGGTGTTCTATCAGCCGATCTTCAAGGCCATCACGCACTACGCCAATCCGGCGCTCGAGACGGCACTCGCCAAATCGGCCGTCACCGTCACCGCCGACCCGGCCGATTGCTCGGTGCAGTTCGACCCGATCGGCACCGCCAAGTTCACCTCCTCCTGCGACGTCGCCAAGAATTTTCTGGCTTCGAGCTCGGTGTCCTACACCAACGAGGCGGCCGCACCGGGAACGCCGGCATCGGTGAAGATCGGCGATACGGTGATCCCGTCCTATGTCGCGACGGGGCTTGATGCCGCCTCTGCCAAGGCCAAGAAGGCCGAGTTCACGACGGCGCTCTACAAGGCCTTGAAGGATCACCAATATCCTGTGTCGGAAAAGCAGGCGCCTGTGAAGGATGCCAGCGGTGCCGTCGTCAAGAACCCGGATGGTACCGACAAGACCGCCACCACCTATGCCATGGCGCCGGCCGATCCGGCCGGGATCAACAAGCCGATGCTGGCTTTGATGCTGATCACGCTTATCGTCCTGGTTACCCTGGTCTATGGCCCGATGGCGGCGGCCCTGGTGGAACTCTATCCCACCCGCATCCGCTATACCGGCATGTCCTTGCCCTACCATATCGGCAATGGCTGGTTCGGTGGCCTGGTACCCTTCGTGATCTTCGCCATGGTCGCGGCCAGCGGGGATCTCTATTACGGCCTGTGGTATCCGATCGTCGTCGCGGCGGTGGGCTTCATCGTCGGCATGCTCTTCGTGCCTGAAACCAAGGATCGCGATCTCGACAACATCCCGTCCTGATCGCCTCGCAACACGACAGGAAACGGCGCGGCGCCTCGGTGTCGCGTCGTTTCCTTTTTGGTGAGGTATTTCGCGCCAGCCAGCGGTGTCACGCTGGAAAATCGAACCTCCGCGAGTATAAACTGGCCATGGAGGGGTTCGAATCAATGTCTGACAATTTGGTGCGCAGGCGCCTGCTGGAACAGCGGCAGGCTCTGCTCGATCTTGGCCTGCGCAATCGGCTGATCAACCTGCCGATGCGGACCAAGGGCGTGCGCACCATCGAAATCGTCGAGGCGAGGGCCCCCGAGACCTATGAGCTGCTGGCGGCCGGCAAGGCGCTCACTTTTCTGCCCGGACGCGAGCCGGAAGAGGCAGCACAGGGCGAACTGGCCATCGAGGAGATAACCGCCGCTCCGCCGGCGGCCCCGGTGGACGCCAGGCCGAGCAGCGAGGCCGTGGCACCGGCACCCAATCGGTTGCAGACCCGCCTGGCCGCCGAAGCCCTGCAGAAGCGCTTGTTCGATATCTGGTACGATGCCCGCACCATCGAGGAGGAGCAGGGCGTCAATATTCTCTATCTCGCCTTCGGCCTGCTGCGCTGGTACGAGGACGATAAATCCGACATCGCGCGCCATGCCCCGCTCGTGCTCCTGCCGGTGCGTCTCGAGCGTTCCAGCGCCGCCGAGCGTTTCAGCCTGCGTGCGCGGGGTGAGCCAGCTTCGCCCAATCTGTCGATTCAGGCCAAGTTGCGTGGCGATTTCGGCCTGGTGATCGAGGATTTGCTCGATGAGGACGAAGTCGATATTCCCGCCTATGTCACCGAGATCGCCAGGACGGTTTCCGGCAAGGCGCGCTGGGAGGTGTTGCCGGATGCGATGGTGCTCGGCTTCTTCTCCTTCGCCAAATTCCTGATGTATCGCGACCTCGATCCGGACAATTGGCCTGACGGCAGCGCCATCCACGACCATGGGCCGGTGGCGGCCCTGCTGGGGGAGGGCTTCGAGGCCCATGAGCCGATTGTTCCCGATGGTCAACCCATCGATCCGGTGATACCGCCGCCGGCGCTCAATCACGTGCTGGACGCCGATTCATCCCAGGCCGTCGCCATCGAGGAAGTGCTGCGCGGGCGCCATCTGGTGATCAAGGGGCCGCCGGGCACCGGCAAGAGCCAGACCATCGCCAACATCATTGCAGGTGCCGCCCTGCAGGGCAGGAAAGTGCTGTTCGTGGCGGAGAAGATGGCGGCGCTGGACGTGGTGCATCGGCGGTTGCGCCAGGTTGGGCTCGGGCCGATGACGCTCGAATTGCACTCGACCAAGGCCAATAAGCGCCTGCTCCTGGAGGAGTTGCGGCGAACGCGCGAGCTTGCCCAGAAAGCGGCCGTCCAAGATCCTGGCGTGACTTTGCGCCTGGCCGAGACCCAGGCTGATCTTAACCGGCATGCGGCGATGCTGCATGAACCGATAAGGCCGAGCGGCATCAGTCCCTATCGGCTGCTGGGCCAGCTTGTCGCCCTGCGTGAGGCGGGTGGGCTCGCCGGCTTTGCCGTCGAGGGCGCCAGCCAGTGGACGGGCGAGCAGGCGCGCACCAATCGGGAGTTGATGGCGGAGCTCGCCGAGCGCCTCGCCACGGTGGGGGACCCTGCCACCAGCATCTGGCGCGGCGTAAGGCGCGATGCCATCGATCCGGCCGAACTCGAACGCCTTGCCGGCCTGATGCGCAGCGTCGAAGCGGATCTTGAAGCCGTGGGAGAGGCCGCAACCGGCGTCATCCAGGATTTCGGGCTCGAAGTCGTGACGATCCGCGATCTCGATGCCGTCAGGCGCACCACCTGCGCGGCATCGTCGCTGCCCGCCCATGCTGACCGGCACCTTCTCGCCCAATCGCTATGGCGTGATGACGCCGGCACCCTCGGCGAACTGGTCGCTCTGGGACGGGCCCATTGCAAGGTTATCGAAGCGATGGCACGGGTCTACCGGGCGGAAGCCTGGACGGCGGATCTGCGGCCGATCCGCGAGGAACTTGCCACGCGCGGCGCGTCCTTGCTGCGCTTCTTCTTCGGGCGCTATCGCAGTGCCAAGGCCCAGTTCAAGGCCTTGCTCGCCATCGAGATGCCCGGCGATCTCGCCAAGCGGCTCGAGCTTCTCGACGGCATGATTTCGGCGCAGGACATTCGCCGCCGTTTCGAGAGCCAGAAAGATTTGGGCGCGCGCGCCTTCGGCACACTCTGGGCCGGCGACAAGTCCGACTGGGACAAGCTGCAAGCCATCACCGATTGGTGGCGGGACCATCGCCATCCCGCGCTCGCGCGTGATTTCCTGGAACGGCTGGCTGCCCGGCCGCGCGGCAGGGACCTCGGCGCCATGGGTACGGTGATCGTACAAAGCGTGCCGCGCCTGTTCGAGGATCTGGAGGCACTCAGCAACTTCCTCGATTACGACCTGGAGGGCGGTCACGGCATCGTCGATTGTGCGGACCTGGAGGTTGCGGCCCTCGCGCGGCAACTGCGCCTCTGGCTGGCCAATCTCGAAAGCATCACCCGCTGGATTGCGTTCACCCATCGCTGCCGCGTGGCTGGAGAGGCCGGCCTCGGCGGTCTGGTGGACGGCTTGCTCGACGGCCGTATCCCGGGCGACAGCCTGGTGGCGACCTTCGAGCGAACCTATTACGAGGCCTTGCGCGAGGACGTCTTCACGCGGCACCCCGATCTCAAGCGTTTCGACGGCGAATTGCAGAACCGCACGGTCGAACATTTTCGCTCGCTCGACAGGGCCCGCATCGCCCTGGCGCGCGAGAGCGTGGCCCTCAAGCATTTGCGTGAACGCCCGGCTTCGGCCGGCGGCATCGGGCCATTAGGCGTGCTCAATGGCGAGTTCGCGAAGAAGCGCAATCATCTGCCGATCCGGCAACTGCTCGACAAGGCCGGCCCTGCCATTCAGCAGCTCAAACCGGTGATGATGATGAGCCCGCTCTCCATCAGCCAGTTTCTCAAGCCGGGAGCGCTCGCCTTCGATCTGCTGGTCATCGACGAAGCTTCCCAGGTCGAGCCGGTCGACGCCCTCGGCGCGGCGGCAAGGGCGTCCCAGATCGTCGTGGTCGGCGACGAGCGCCAATTGCCGCCGACGCGCTTCTTCGCCAAGCTGACCGGCGAGGCGCCGGAGGAGGAAGGGGACGAAGAGACCTTCAAGGCGAGCGATGCTGAAAGCGTCCTTGATCTTTGCCTCGCCAAGGGCATGTCCTATCGCCAGCTCAACTGGCATTATCGCTCGCGGCACCAGTCGCTGATCGCCGTTTCCAATCGCGAATTCTACGATAACCGCCTGCTGGTGGTGCCGAGCCCGCATGCCGGCGGTCGCCTCCCCAGTGGCGGCGCCGGGGGGGCGGAGGCGGTGGGCTTGATCTTCCGCTACCTCCCCAAGGCCGTCTATGATCGCGGCAACAGCCGCACCAATGCCGAGGAGGCCAGGGTCGTGGCGCAGGCGATTATGGCGCATGCCCGCCATCGCGCCTCGCAGTCACTCGGGGTGGCCACCTTCTCGGTGGCGCAGCGCCAGGCCATCCTCAAGGAACTCGAACTGTTGCGGCAAGCCAATCCCACGACCGAGGTTTTCTTCAACCGGGAAGGCAACGAGCCCTTTTTCGTCAAGAATCTGGAGAACATCCAGGGCGACGAGCGCGACATCATCTTCATTTCAGTGGGCTATGGCCGCAGCGCCGAGGGGTATCTCGCCATGAGCTTCGGCCCGCTCAATCTCGACGGCGGCGAGCGGCGGCTCAATGTGCTGATCTCGCGGGCGAAGTATCGCTGCGAGGTCTTCTCCTCCCTCCGCGGCGAGGATATCGATCTCGCGCGCGCCAATGCGCGCGGCGTCGTGGCGCTGAAGCTGTTTCTTACTTTCGCCGAGACCGGCCGGCTCGATCAGCCCGTCGAGACCGGCAGGGCGCCCGATTCGCTGTTCGAGGAGCAGGTCGCCAGCCAGTTGCGGGCGCGGGGCCATCAGATCGCGCACCAGATCGGCAGCGCCGGCTTCTTCGTCGACCTCGCGGTGGTGGATCCCGATCGGCCGCAACGCTTCCTGCTCGGCATCGAATGCGACGGCGCCCAATATCACGCCTCGCGGTCGGCCCGTGACCGCGACCGGCTGCGCCAGCACGTGTTGGAAGGGCAGGGCTGGGTGATCCATCGCATCTGGTCGACGGATTGGTATCTGCGCCCGCGGGAGGAACTCGGCAAGGTCGAGGACGCGATCGACCAAGCGAGGGCGATCTGGCGCAAGCGGGATGAGGAACTCGCCGTGTCGGTCGAGCCGGAAAATGGGGCGGAGGAAGAGCCGTTGCCGCCACCGGCCGATGAGCCGCCGGCGGAGCCTGATGAGGTGCCTGCGCCATCCTCGCCCGCGCGTCCCTATGTCGAGGCGCGCCTCAGCATGACGGGCACGGCGGAACTGCACGAGGTGCCGACGGCGCGCATGGCGGCTTATGTGGTCGGCGTGGTCGAGGTCGAGGGGCCGGTGCATGAACAGGAGATCGTGGCGCGCATCCGCGATTCCTTCGGCCTGGCCCGGGCCGGCAACCGGGTGCGCGAAGCGGTGCAGGACGGCATCGACGTCGCTCGCGTCACCAGCAAGATCGTCGGCGGGCCCTTCTACAAGCTGCCTGATGCCCCAGTGGTTCTGCGTGATCGCTCCGTGGTGGATAGCGCCGGCCTCCGGCGTCCCGACATGCTACCCGATGAAGAGGTCGAAGCCGCCTTTCTAGCCGTGATTGCCGCCAATTACGGGGCGCCGCGTGACGCGCTGATCGTGGCGGCGGCTCGCTTGTTCGGCTTTGCGGCAACCAGTTCCGTGCTGAAGGAGCGGCTCGACGACGTGCTGACGGTGATGCTGTTCAAGGGGCAGCTCAAGCTGCAGAATGACCTGATCGTCAGCGGTTGAGGACCTGCTTTCGGCGCTGGCACTCGTCCCGGCCCGAGCCGTTCATCCCGAAAATCCGCATCCGTTGCGTAACTATACGTGCTTGCCGATCACGCATCGTCGTCGACGACGGCGATGGCGTCGACCTCGAGCATGTAGTCGGCGTGCGAGAGGGCAGCCACGCCCACCAGGGTGTCTGTGGGCTTGTGCATGCCGAACAGGGAGATCCGGCCTTCCTCGATCTGGGACAGGTAGTCCCGTTTGTAGTCGGCCACAAAGATGGTGAGCTTGGTGACCTGGTCCGGTCGTGCGCCGGCAGCAGCCAGGGCCAGGCCGATATTGGCGAAGACCTGCGTTGCCTGGGCGACCATGTCGCCGCGGCCGACCAGATTGCCGTGGGGATCTTCGGCGACCTGCCCGGCAATGAACACCAGCCTGCTCCCCTTCGACACGACGACATGCGAATAGGTCTGCGGCGTTGGAATGCCGTCCGGATTGATGCATTGCAGCGGCATCTTTAAAGTCCTTTCGGAAGGGGGGATGGGACTTCGATCACACACAGAGGCCGGCGCCGCACGGGGATAGTCACCGCGTCGGAGACCATGAAGCGCTTTTTCTCGCCCCGGAAACGGTGAGGCGAACCCCAGAAAACGGACAGCACCGTCGCGGCGAAACGGGTGCGTCGTTAATCTCTTTTTTCCTATATTTTCAAAGTGATGCGCAAGCTTGTCAAACTTGGCTGATTAGACGGCACTTTAACACGGTCCGGACACCGGTCAGACATGTCCTGGAAAGGTTTGCCGGGCATGATGCAACCCTCGCTACAAAGGGTCGTGTCATGTTCTATGCGTTGCTGTTCGCCTTGGCCTCGGCCTGCTGCCTCTATTATGTCAGCTATGACATCTGAAAGCGCCCGACCCATCACATTGGCGTAGTTTCTAGAGAAAAGTGCGGTTTCTTTGAATCACACTTTTTCTCTAACTCTTTGTTTTGACGCGTTTTCCTAATCGAAAAGTCGAATAACTTTTCAAAAAAACGCTCCAGCCCCGGCAACGAAACTTTACACGGCAGACCGAGGCCGGAAGCATCGGGGACCGATACTGCATTCTCCATCTGGAGGAGTGCCATGTCGTTTCGTGCCAATGCCGTTTCGATCTTTCTGCAGGGAGCATTGACGAGCGCCGCCGCCCTCCTGGCGGTGAGTGCGATGCTCGCCGTGCTCATCATCGCCCTCCACGAAGGGTTGGTGCATATCCTGTAGCGAACGGCACTGTCAGCCAGCGATGCCGGGCACCGGCTGCGGCGGGCTTGTGGTCCGCTCGTGCCATGGCAGGCCATCGGGGGCGCGTTCGAGCCCCAAACGCCAGCGGCATTTGCCGCCTCAGGAACCGGTGTCGCGCAGATTGTGCACCAGCCGCGGCCTGGAGATCGCCTCGGACGGGAGCGCCGGTGCGGGCGGGCGATGACGGGCATCCACCAGGGCCTGGAAGTGCGACAGCAGCTTGCGATAGAGGCCCTCGCCGGCGGCGGCATCCTCCAGGCCGAGATCGATGTTGGGATTGTCGTTGATCTCGATGACCACGACCCCCGATTTGGTCTGCTTGAGGTCCACGCCATAGAGGCCGTTGCCGATCAGCCTTGCTGCCCGCACTGCCGGTTCGATCACCTCTTGCGGCACCTCCCCGACCGGCACGGCCTGGGTGCGGCCTTCGGTATAAGCCCCGGCTTCGCCATGCTGGATGATCTGCCAGTGGCCGGAGGACATGAAATATTTGGCAGCGAAAATCACCTCGCCTGCGAGGATGCCGATGCGCCAGTCGAAGGGCGTGTAGACATAGTCCTGCACCAGGATGAGATCGGACTGCTTGAACATCGCGGCGGCAATTTCCTGAAATTGCTGCCAATTCTCGGCCTTCTTCACGCTGAGGCTGAAGGCGCCGTCAGGCACTTTCAGCACCGCGGGATAGGTCAACTGCGTCTCGAAGCTCGTCAGCGTGCGGCGAGTGAGGAAGAGCGTACGGGGCGTCGCGATACCGTTGCCGCCGAGAAGTTCGGACAGGAAGGCTTTGTTGGTGCAGCGCAGGATCGAACCGGGATCGTCGATCACCGGCATGCCCTCGCTGGCTGCCTTGCGGGCGAAACGGAAGGTATGGTGCGCGATTGCCGTGGTCTCGCGGATGAACAGCGCGTCGAACTGAGTGAGGCGCGGATAGTCCTTCTTCTCGATCAGCTCCACGGCGATATCCATGTCCTGGCCGATGCGCACCATGGCCTGCAGAGTCTTCAGCTTGGAAGGCGGCAGGGGATCCTTGGGATCGTGCAGGATTGCCAGGTCCATGCGCGGGCCGCTGGTCGAGGGGGCATGGCGCCAGGGACGCCGGCAGAAGCGGGCAAGGCCATCGAGAAACAGGCTGTCGCGGGCCGGGTCGACGTCGCGCGGGTCGAGCGGACGCAGGGCGGCGACCTTCCAGCCGCTGCCGCCTTCCAGGCGCTCGAGGTCGATCGCCAACAGGGGACACCGGAACAGCTCGAAGCTGCGGCTGGCAAACTCGGGCAGACCGCGATCCTCGATGCCGCGATCATCGACCTGGCCGAAAAAGACCTGGATCCGCATCGCCTCCACCGCTCGGGGTACGGAGGCAAGAGCGCCGAGGCAGCGCTCCAGGCCGGCAAGCTTCTGGGTCTGCACCGCCTTGACCTGAAGATCGGTAATCGCCTCCATGCTTGGCGTCACCCGTTCGCCGCGCGCCTCGGCGAGCAGGGACACGTAGTAGCCGATGCTGAGATAGGCATAGCTGCGGCATAGATTGATGATCCGGCGCGGCCGCTGCAGCAGGCTCGGTCCTTCCGCGATGAATTCCTGTGCGGTGATCACCCGGATGCCGGGTACGGACCAGCGAAAATCACTGGATTTTTCAACGATGATCAGTTGAGCGGGCATTGGCTGCTTTCATGAAAGGGAAGGAAGGCGCTCGGCGTTGCGATCGTGCTTGCGCGTCTCTCCGCCGGCGATTTCGCAGGAGGCCGAAAGATGCATCCGAACAATGGTTTATGACTCCGCGCGTATCTATTGCAGCGCGCTTTGCCTCAGGCAGTCGTGGTCGATCAGGCGCTGGAAGCGAATGGCCTCGGCCCCGTCTTCGTAATAGTTCGCCACGCGCTTGAAGGGCCGAAAGCCGAGGCGGCTGAACAGGGCCTGGGCGGGGAGATTGTCGCTGCGCGTTTCCAGCCGCAGCAGATGAGCGCCGGTCCCGGCACTGCTGGCCATTGCCTGCTGGAGGAGCGCCTGTGCGATACCTTGCCGCCGGGCGCGTGGTGCCACGGCAAGGGAATAAAGCCGCGCGACGGCCGTGCGGCGGTTGGTGAGAATGACGCTGCAGCCTGTGAGGCCGGTGGCATCGTCGCTGACGATGACGAGGGCCGAGGGGCTGGTCAGCAGATGGCGCCAATCGCGGCGGCTGATACGATCGCCGGCGAAGGCCGCGTTTTCGAGGTCGATCAGGGCAGGAAGATCCGCTGAACTCGCCTCGCGCAGATAGGGTACGGTCATGTGCGACAGACAGATTGATATCGACAATGAACGCGAGGGTAGGGCGTTGCCGGCGTCCCAACAAATCAGGATTGCATAAGGAAACGAGTGTGCGCCCTGTTGCAGGATGCCTGCCATCATCCTGGAAACAGACGTTTTTTTGGCGCTCGACGTCTTTGATTTACGGCGTCAGGCCTGGGTCAATTCGGTGTCTTTCGGCAGGAAGGAGCAGGGGGAAGAGGGGGAGGCGGATGACGCTCGCCCTCATTTTCCGTCGTGGCCCTCGGGAAACTCGATGGGTCCGCCCGCCTTTTCCCAGGACGAGAAACCATCCTTGAGATGTGCCGCCTCGAAACCCATGTCCTGAAGCGTCGCCACCGTCAGGGCCGAGCGCCATCCGGAGGCGCAGTGGAAGACGAACTTCCTGTCCTGGCCGAAGACGTCCTTGAAATAGGGGCTTTCTGGGTCGACCCAGAACTCAACCATGCCACGGGGAGCGTGGAAGCTGCCGGGAATATAGCCTGAACGCTGCCTTTCCCGGGGATCGCGGATGTCGACGATGACCACGCCGGGATCGCCGACCATGGCGATGGCATCCCTGGTCTCGATTTCCTCGATGCGGGCGCGAGCGGCCGCGACCATCTGAGCCGACGATATTTTTAGCTTTCTCATGGCATTCCCATCCTTTGGTGACGATTTTTGAGATGATGAATCTGCCCGGGGAGCCATGACGTTCAAGGTGGTGGATTGCCGCGAGGCCGCAAGCGTGCGCGATCGGCGCTGTCCTCAGCGCCAATTGCTCTCCCGCTCCGAACTCGGGGCGGATTCGGGCGGCACCACCACCATCGGATTCTCGCCTGGAGCGTAATTGTCCACCAGCGCGTAGCCCTCCGCGATGATCGCCTCGACGTTCTGCCGGGTCATCGTGACGTCAAAGGGCAGATGCGCCGCAAAGGGATCCCAGTCCGAACATACCGTACCGACTTCGCGCATCGCCTGGCGCGGCACCTGCAGGGAAAACCGCACCAGCCCCTCGAAGGCGGTGATCGAATTGATGAAGAGACCGCCCGGCATGCGACCGAGCGTTTCGAAGCGGGCGGCCAAAGCCTCGCGTGCCGATGAGGGGCGATAGCAGCAGCAGGAAACCTCCGGCGTCATCCCCTGGCCATGTGCCGCCACGGCGCCGCGGAAACCCTGGATACGTCGATCGGTGGCGCGTTCCCCGGCGATGCCGCAGAGAAAAAGCAGATCGGATGGCGCCGTCCGGCGTTTGCGCAGCCTGGCGATCAGCCCCTCGGTGAGGGCATAGGCGCCGCCGTAATTGTCAGTGACCACCGAGGGCGCATCGCTGCCGGGCAGATCGAGATTGACGCAAGGGATACCCGGCGGCGCGGCATCGCCCTACTGGACAGGCTGCTCGATCTCTTCCGGCTGATTTCGCCGGCTCGGCGCAAATCGCTGGTCGACGACTGGGTCAAGGCCCTGGCCATCAAGGTCTCCAATCCCGACAATGCGGTGTCGATCTTGTCCGGCGGCAACCAGCAGCGCGTCGTGCTGGCGAAATGGCTGGCCACCAAGCCCAAGCTCCTGATCCTGGATTCACCCACGGTCGGTGTCGATGTCGTCGCCCGCGCCGGTATCTTCGCCATCATCCGCAAGCCGATCATCTCGGGCGGCTTCAAGGGCGGCATGACCGTGGAGAGCCTCATCCATATGCCGCCGCAGCTCGCCTCCGCCTTGTCGGTCTGGCGCCCGGTCGCCAACAGCCGCGAGGAAATCCTGGCCGAGGGCCTGCCCTTCCTGCGCAACAAGGCCAGGCAGTACGGCCTGATCTAGGCCCGTATGCTGGATTGCCCGACAATGCGTCCTCCGATCTCCACCGGTCGGAGGATGCTTTTGTTTGTCCGGCAGCGTTTGGCCGTGTCCGATCGGCAATGCCGTGCCGACAGGTCTGCGAGCTGGATGGATGGGCGCAATGTCCGCGTAATACCCGCGGGCGATAGGGAGACATCGAAGGTTTCGGGTGATTCGCACCCTTTGCCGAAGGTGTCATCGTGGAAGACAGGCCATGTGTCCCTATCCCACCGCCGCCGAAGTGTCGTTTGGCCTTTGCGGACTGTATCTATATTCCCCACCCCTCGAATGTCTGGGCGACCGTCGGTTCAACTCACCGGCGAGGACTCGTCTCGGTCAGGTCTGACCGAAGGCCGGTGCGTCATGTCGGATCCGATCAGACTGAATTTCGATCGCATGCCTCGCCCCAACGGGCTGGCTGCAGCCATGGCGACAGCCGGCGTGGATGCTACCGCGCTTGCCCGCCGTGCCGGTGTGACTGCGAGCGATATCGATGCCTGGGCTCGCGGACAGCGCGACCTACGACCGGCCATGGCCACGCGGCTCTCGGCTCATCTCCATACCACGGCCGCCGATCTGCTGATCGGGCTCGGCTGTGGCGAGCCGGCGCGGCCAACGGGCTTGCCGTCATGCGACGAGATCAGCGCCGGAGCCGCCAAGCCAGTCTGGCTGGAGCGTCTCGCAGGCCGCGGCAATCTGGCCGAAACTGTGCTGATGCTGTCTGCCGCTGCGCTCATGGGAATTGTCGGCTGCCTGGCCGTTCTGGATTAGCCAGCTTTCACCCAACGGCCTCTTCAGATGTCGAAGGTGACATAGATGAAGCCGAGCAATGCCAGCATGACGAAGAGCATGGCCGCAATGGTCAAGGTCCCACACCTTCCTGCGTGAATGACCACACCATAGCGGCGGGGTGTTTCCCTAGTTTTTCCGCTTTGTGAAGGGCTGCGCCTCTATGTCCACGGTTCTCCAGGGAACTGTCGGCCGATATGCGCGCCCCTATACCCCCAAAAGAGATCGGCGCGGTGGCGAGGCCTTTCGCGCAATCGATCCTGCACGGAGGGTCCATGTGGAAGTTCACGGAGCTCGCGGATTGGTGGAGCCAGCAGCAGAAGGAATCCGAAGCGATCCTGGACAAATGGGTCGAGGATTCCAACTATAGCCAGGGTGCGATGATCGTGGGAGCCGGCACCAAGGCCTTGATGACTTTCGGTGCCGGGTTCGTCGATGTGCTGCGGCTTGGCGATGGTCTTGCCAAGGGCACCGCGGCCGGCGCCGGGCAGGATGGCTTGCGGCTCATCGCGATCCTGCCGGTCGGCAAGGCGGCGCAGATGGTCCGCTCCGTCAAGGGCGCCATCATGGCCAGGCTCATCGTCGACATCAATCCGAATGCCGGCATCTGCGCCTGGGTCGCATCGGCCAAGGCTCTCACGCAAATCGGCGCGAAGGTCGATGGCAAGCTCTTCGTCACGGTGGAAGACCTTGCCAAGGCCGCCGGCCTCGACATCGGCGCGCTCGGCGGGCTTTCCATGCAAGGAATGGAGAGGATTCTGACGCAACTCGGCGCGCGCTGCGGTGCCATCCGTCTCGTCAAGGTGGAGCAGGACGTCGCGCGCATGGTGGGCCATGATGGCAGCGTCGTGATGGTCATCGTGGAATTCGAGCGCTTTGGCTCGACGAACTATCATGCCTTTTATGCGTATCACACGGCGATCGGGCAGTTGCGCTACATGGATAGGTCTGTGCAGGCGGCCACTACAAAAATCTACCAGGGCATCGCCGAGATCGCCAAGGTCTACGGTACTCCGGCGATGAAGCCGATCGAGGCCATGAAGATCGAGAACATGTTCGTGAAGACAGTGGCGCATGAGTTGCCGCGCCTGGTCCTGCCGGTGCTTGGGGTCGTCGCCAGCGAAGACAGGCGCTAATAGCCCGTCTGGAAATGCTGACGCATACGAGCCCTGAACAGTTGACGATCCTCAGGCCGCCGCGCGGAGCAGGGGCAGCTCGATACGCACATGTGCGCCCTTCCAGGGACCGTTGACGATTGCGATGCTGCCGCCATGCAACTGCGCGATCTGGCGGGCGAGGTTCAATCCAAGCCCGGCGCCGCGCGAAAGCGGGTGCAGGCGATAGAACGGCTCGAACACGTTCTTGTGCTCCTCGGCGGGGATGCCGGGCCCTTCGTCGCGCACCTCCAGGCCACCAACTTCGTCGAGCGCCACCGTGATGGTGCCGTGACCGCCGCTATGCTCGATGGCGTTGCGGATGATGTTGGCGAGAGCCTGTTCGACCTGCAGGACGTTGGCTTCGACCTCGACCTTGCCGTGCGGCGGTTCGAAGGCAAGGTCGTAGCCGGCCTCGATGGCGAGCGGCGCAAAATCGGCGGCGACGCGGCCCGCGAGTTCGGCAAGGTCGACCACCTCGCGATGGTTGGCGGGACGATCGAGCAATTGATGATCGAGCAATTGCTGGGCCAGATGCGAGAGGCGCTCGATATCCTGTCTCAGCCGCAGGCTCTGCGGTTCCTCCTTCAGCAATTCGGCCCGCGTGCGCAGAATGGCGATCGGCGTGCGTAACTCATGGGCTGCGTCTGTGAGGAAACGGTTGTGCCGGTCGAAGCCCTGGGCAAGGCGGGCCAGTGCCTGGTTGAAGGCGTGCACCAGCGGCACGATCTCCTGGGGGACGTTCTCCACCGGCAATTGCATGGCGCGCGTGCTGACATCGATGCGTGCGGCCTGGCTGGCCGTGCCGATCAGACCGGTTAGGGAGCGGCGCACCACGGCCGGCGTCGTCACCAATGTGGTCACACCCATCACGACGATGATCGGCACCAGGAAGATGGCAAGGCCCACGATGATGCCGGGGATGACCCGTGCCCAATTGGCGCTGCCGTCCGGGTTGCGGGCCATGTCGACCTGGGCGGAAATGTTGATGATGAAGCCGTCGGCTTCGGACCGCGAGTGCAGGGTGGAGGTGACGATCTGCACCGGGCCGGCCTTGGTATCGATCTTCTGCACATAGGCTTCCGGGCGCATTTCCTGCCCGTCGTTCTTGCCGGCGAAACCGATATTGGCGTGATCGACCGCCCGCAGCAGGTCGCCGAGATCACGGTCATAGTCGGGAGGAACCGAACCCACGCGCAGGCTTTGTCCCGCCTGGTCGCGGACGATGTACCAGACATAGGGATATTCGGTGCGGAAGTCGGCCAGTTCCTTGGTATCGTTGACGATGAGCTTGCCGTCCTTGTCGCGCTCGATCGCTCCGGTAATGGCGGCAACTGCCGCCTCGTTGTCGACCATGAGCTGCGGATTGGCGACCGACAGCGCGATGATGAACAGCACGATGAAGGAGACAAGCATCGCCGCTTGCAGCAGGATCAGCCGCCGCACCAGGATCCATTGCAGGGAACGGGCCCGCCCCTGCTTCACGAGGCGGCCCGAAGCAGATAGCCGAGATTGCGGATGGCGCGGATCTCGATGCCGGCCGCAAGGTCGTCCAGCTTGCGGCGCAGGCGCGAAATATGGGCGTCGAGCGCATTCGAGCCGATTTCATCGTCAAGGGCATAGACCGCCTCTTCCAGCGTGCCGCGCATGACGGTGCGCCCTGGCCGCCGGATCAGAGTCTCCAGGACGAGGCGTTCGCGCCGCGGTAGGTCGAGGGGCTGGTCGTCGATCAACGCCTCGCGATGGCGGAAATCATAGGTGAGGCGGCCGACCACCGCCTGGTCCGCCCGCAGCGTATAGGGGCGGCGGTGCAGGGCACGCAGGCGGGCGACCAGTTCCTCGGTGGCGAAGGGCTTGCCCATATAGTCGTCGGCGCCGGCATCGAGCCCCGCGACGCGGTCCTGCAGGCTGCTCATGGCGGTGAGCGCGATGACCGGAGCCTCCACATGCAGGGCGCGCAGGCGCGGAATCAAGGTGAGGCCCTCGCCATCGGGCAGGCGACGGTCGAGCACGATCGCGTCATAGGCGCCGTAGCGAGCCATCGCCTCGGCGTCCGCCAGGTTCGAGGCGTGGTCGACCACGACGTCCTGGCGTTCCAATGCCGTCTTGAGTACGGAAGCCATTTCCGGTTCGTCCTCGATCAGCAGGATACGCATGGGACCCTTTGTCCGTCTTCGGTTCGGGCCGGTCTCAACAGGGAGGCCGGACTACTCGCATTCCAGGCTTGGCTTGCGGAAATTGGTGATGAGCCAGCGCTCGCCTGCGGCGCGGGCATAGAAGGTATAGAAGCATTCCTGCCGCTCGACATAGCCGGGCGTTTCCGTGGTCTCGACATCGCTACCGCGCCGGGTCCGGCGGACTTCGCTCCTGGCGGTACCCGGCACCACGTTGGTGGAAACCTTGCGCCACTGATAGGCGCGCTGGCCAGGTCCGAGATCCAGTATGCTGGTTGGCGGTCCATAGTCCAGCATCACCGTCTCAACCGGACCGCCGACATAGTTCTTCATGACGGCGGAAGCGCAACCCGTAAGCAGCAGAACGCCTGCGGCGAGCACGACAGGGAAGGCGCGACGAAAAGACATTGATGATTCCAGACTATATTTGGCTGTAGAAGCCGAAGATTGCGTCGACATTACGAGGAGCCGACCGGATCCGACTTGTGGCCGGATCCGGTCGGGGACTCCAACAGCGATCACTAGAATCGGTAGTTGAGGCCCGCTTTCAAAGCGTGGCTGCCAATGTCTTCCTTGCCATGCCCGAAGGACGAACGTGTCTTCAGGCCAGGGGTGCGGACATAATTGTATTCGACCTTGAAGGAGACGGTGTCGGAGAAGGCCTGCTCGACACCGGCGCCCATCAGATAGCCGGTCTTCCAGCCGTCCCTGACACGCGCGCCGTCGGTGCCTTCGAATTTGGTGAAGGCGAAGCCGGCCGTGCCGTAAAGCAAAGTGCGATCGAGAGCGATACCGGCCCGGCCCTTCAACGCCGCACGCCATTTCTCCTTGATCTTGCCGCCCCGCACGCGGCGTTCGGCACCGCCGAGATTGGAGCCTTCGATCTCGGCGCCGATGACGGCGGGTCCAAGGCGCATGTCGTGACCTGCCTGCACGCCCAACTGGAGGCTGTTGCCCTTGGCGAAGGGGTTGGCCGACTTGGCCGATGCCGCGCCGACATGCACGCCGACATAGGAGCCACTAAAGGACGTAGGCGGGGGCGGCGCGTAACGGGAGGAAGTATCATAATAATCTTCGGCCCAGGCAGGACCGCAGCCGGCCGCCGCAAAGGCCAGCAGGCCTGCCGCGAGGGGGGTGAGCAATTGCGTACGCACGTGTCTACTCCACTGCACGCGCTTGCGGCTGCGGGGCAATTGCCCGTGCGGACCGATGCGCGGATTGTCGGGTTTGGAGCCATGTTTCCGATGAGGGAGCGGCTCCTTTCGGGCTGTCTTTCGTCGGCGATGACGGCCTGCCGAGATCGATGCATTCTGCGATGCACCGGCATTGGCAAAAATCGCAGGGGCTCTCTAGCCAATCCATCAGATTGGCTTGGAAACAAAGAGCTAGAACATGCAGGTGTTCATGCCTGAATGCGTTTTACTCCCGAGAAGGAAAAGGCCAACGGAGGTTTGCCTCATCTGACCTGCATCGTTTCGATCGCTTGAAAGACATGAATCATCATACGGGCGAACATTACGCCCACATTGCGCTACTAATATCTTTCAGATATTTATGTATTTTTGAAATGAGACTATTGGTATTTACGAATGTTTCATAAATCCGCTTCTTCGGCATATGTAAACTAAAGGTTATTTTGTGCTTTCCTGCGAGTTGTAAGAGAATGCCTTTGCGCCCAAATGCGGTCGGCATGAGGCTGATAAGCCGGATCATGCGGGACGCGATGTGCCAACATCGCCAGGTTCCCCGGAGCCGGGTCGAGTGCGAAGAGCAGCCGGTCGAACCAGGGAAAATCGTTGGTGTCACCAAAAAGGGAAACCAACATCGTGCCCGCTCGTCATGCGGCGACGAAAAAAGCATCAGGGGCTGTAGGGCGTAGGTGCCCTGGCCAGGACGGCGAATGGCGTCGCCGTCTACAGCCCCTGATGGAAGTCGGGGTCCACGAGCCCCTTGCATAGGTCAGATGCAGTGACACGGCCGTGAAACTCATGGTTTACCTTTGGGTGATCATTGTCATGTCCGCTTCGACGCGATGGGGCTTGCCCCGGCTTTTGTGGCGGGCGCATGATCGGCCAAACAGATTCTTTGGAGGAATGCGTGTTTCTCGGCATCGATATGGGTACCTCGTCGATCAAGGCGCTACTTGTGGATGGCGAGCAGCGTGTGGTCGCCAGCCATGACGTTGCGCTGACGGTACAGCGGCCTCATCCCGGCTTCTCGGAACAGGCGCCCCAGGCCTGGGTAGAGGCGGTGATATCAGCTGTCGATGCCCTGAAGACGACCCATCCCAAGGAGGTTGCCGTGGTCGAGGGCGTCGGTCTGTCGGGCCAGATGCATGGCGCCGTGCTGCTCGGGGCCGATCATCAGCCGCTCCGGCCGGCGATCTTGTGGAATGACGGCCGCTCGCAGGCCGAATGTGCGGAATTGGAAGCCAAATGGCCCGATCTGCGTGCTGTGACGGGCAACAAGGCGATGCCGGGTTTCACAGCGCCCAAATTGCTGTGGGTCGCCCGGCATGAGCCAGCAATCTTCGCTGCGACACGCCTCGTGCTGCTGCCCAAGGCTTATATGCGCCTGGCTTTGACCGGCGAGGCCATCGAGGAAATGTCGGATGCGGCCGGCTCGCTCTGGCTCGATGTTAACAGGCGGGACTGGTCGGATGCGGCGCTCGCCGCCACGGGCCTGTCGCGCGAGGCGATGCCGCGCCTGGTCGAGGGCTCCGAACCTGCAGGTCGCCTTAAGGCCGATCTTGCGGCGCGCTGGGGCATGGCCAAGGCCCCCCTGTTCGCCGGCGGCGCAGGGGACAATGCCGCCGGTGCGGTGGGGCTCGGTGCCATCAGGCCTGGCTCGGCCTTTCTCTCGCTCGGCACCTCGGGGGTGCTGTGGGCGACGACCGACCGCTTCCTGCCCAATCCCGCCCATGCCGTGCATGCTTTTTGCCATGCCGTGCCGAAGACATGGCACCAGATGGGCGTGATTCTATCGGCCGCCTCGAGCCTCGCCTGGATCGCCGGCGTGCTGCAGACCAAGGAGAGTGCCTTGCTGGCCCCGCTCGGCGACAAGCCGGCGGCACCGTCGCCGGTGCAGTTCCTGCCTTATCTTTCCGGCGAACGCACGCCGCATGACGATGCCGCCATCCGCGGCGCCTTCACCGGCCTCGCCCATGAGAATGGACGCGATGCCATGGTGCAGGCCGTGCTGGAGGGCGTCGCCTTTGCCTTCGCCGATTGCCGCGATGCCCTGGCGGCGGCGGGAACCGTCATTGCCGGTGCCGATGTGATCGGGGGCGGTTCGCGTTCACGCTTCTGGCTCGAAATCCTCGCCAATGTCCTTGGCTTTCCGGTCCATCGCCTGGCGGATGGTGAAACCGGCGGGGCTTTCGGTGCGGCGCGGCTGGCACGGCTGGCCGTCACCGGCGAAGACCCGCTGGCGATCTGCACACCGCCGCACCGCGTCGAGACCATCGCTCCGGATCCAACTCTCGCCGCCGCCTATGCCGAAGCCTTGGTGCGCTGGCGCGCGCTCTATCCGGCGCTGCGATCGGCGATCGGCTGAAGTGCTTTGCCGCAGGGCGAGCGCAATTTTGCCGCCTTGTGCCGTAAGCTGGTTTGGAATGGGCGCTCAATTCCGCGGCGCCGTTGGGATGGCAATTCCGTTGATGCGCACTCTGCTGCTGGCGTTCGTTCTGGTGGGCTTTTGCTTCGCTCCCGCTGTGGCGCAAAATTCTTCGTCTCCATCGCCTCCGCAGCCGGCATTGCCTGCCCCCCCGCCGCCACTGCCCAGGGCCAAAGCCCTGCCGAGCGCAGCCGACATCAAGCTCGCCGCGACCATCGTCTTTTTCTACGTGCGCAACGATCTTGCGACGGTGCCGGATGTCTTCGCCGCTCTGAAGGATTCGGAAGCGATCGCGGGCACGGGCTTGTCACGCGCGACGCTGGCCGGCTTTTTCTCGATGCTGTTTCTGCAGAACCGCGCGCGCGTGGAGGGCTGGATCGGGGCTGGCGCCGACTATCCGGCCGACAGCAAGTCGATTCTCATCTTCGCCCTGTGGCAATCGGGCAATACCGACCTGATCGCTTCTCTTTTCCATGAGGAACCCGGCTTTCTCAGGGACAAGCCCGGTAATCTCTACACTCTGGCGCCGAGCCGGCCGGTGGAGATGGATCTCAAATGGGGTGCCTTTTTCGCGACGGGCAATCCCGGCTTCCTCGCAACTTTGGTCGATGCGCTCGATCCGCGCAGGCCATTAAGTGGCAGCAACGAACTCGACAAGTCGATCCGCATCAATGCGGTGCAAGGCCTTGCCTATAATGTGCGCCAGCACGAGGTGCTGGAACGCTATCTGGTGCAGCGGGCCGGAGAGGCCTCGGGCTCCTACAAGCAAGCCCTGGATACCTTGTTGGCCAGCAGAAGCGCAGGCTTCAGGCCGGCCCCGGACCGTGACGGTGATTTTTCGGGTACCATCGCCATGCTCAAACTGCCGGATAAGCCTGCGCCCGGTGGCGGCGCCCCCGAAGCAACGGCCCTGAGCGGGGAGATGCCGCAGGCACGGCGGGGCGACACTATCGGCGTGACCATGCTGTTTTCGGGCATGGGTCTCCAGAAGGATCTCTCCGCCGATGTCAGCTATGACATCAAGGTGACAGGGCCCGATGGCTCGGTCGATCCCCGTTCGGCGCAGCAAGGTGTGACGGCGCTCAAGGACAAGGTCGGCGGCCGATTCAACCTGGTCGACAGCCGCTCGACTCTTTCCATTCATTTCGAACCGGACGACAAGCCGGGCCCCTATCGCATCGATGTCCTGCTCAAGGACAATGTCGGGGGGCGCAAGGTCGCGCTGACGCGCTCGATCGAGTTGCTCGACAAGTAAGGCAAACTCGGTCGGGGGCTATTTTGGTAGTGGCCGGAGAGGCGGGCCCGAAGGCCCGCCGCCCGACACAGCATTCTGCTCCGGATTTCAGTTCAAACCGAGCGTGCCGCGCAGCTTGGAAAGATCTTCCGCGAGTGTCGTGATCGGACCCTGGAGGGCCGTACGATCCTCGGGCGTCAGCTTGTCGTAGGTCTCGTAGCCATCCTTGGTCTTGTACTTGGCCAGGATCTTCTCGACGGTTTCGAAATTTGCGTGGATCTTCTGCGACAGGTCCTTGTCGGCCTTCACCGTGAGCGGGTGGAGCAGCTCGACGATCTTCCGGGCGCCGTCGACATTGGCCTTGAAGTCCCAAAGATCGGTGTGGCTGTAGCGATCTTCTTCACCTGTGATCTTGGTGGCACCGACTTCCTCGATCAGTGCCGCAGCGCCACCCACCATCTTCTCGGGCGGGATGGTGAGGCCGGCAATGCGCTTTTGCAGATCCACGACATCGGCATTCAGCTTGTCGGCGAAGGAGGCGAGGCCATCGGTGCTCTTCTTTTCGAACAGGCCGTATTCAAGGCGATGGAAGCCGGTGAAGCCGTCGTCGGCTTCCTTCTTCTCATGGTCGTCGGCGCGGGAATCGATGCTGCCGTCGAGATCGGAAAAGAGTTCGGCGACCGGCTCGATCAGTTCGTAATGGACGCGGGTCGGTGCGTAGAGGGCCTGGGCCTTCTTCAGATCGCCGGCCTTGACCGCGGCCGTGAACTTGGCGGTATCCTCCACCAGCTTCTTGACGCCCCTGGAGATGAAGACCTTGTAGTCGGCCACGGGCTGAACCAGGTCCAGCGGGGAGACGGCCGGCGTGTTTGCGCTGGCGGTCGTGGCAAGGCCGATAACCGCAGCGCCCAACAGCATGCGCCATTTGAGATGTGCCATGTTTTTTCTCTCTCTCTTCAGTTCAAGGTTGAAGGATCGGTTCAGGCCGTCTCCGCCAGCAGGGACTGGCCGAGAAATGCTGTCTTGTCGGGAATGCCGGGCAGGATGAAGAAATAGCCGCCGCCGACCGGCTTGATGTATTCCTCCAGCGGCTCGCCGTTCAGGCGTTGCTGGACGGTGGCGAAACCGGCTTCCAGATCGGATTGGAAGCAGATGAAGAGCAGCCCCATGTCGAGCTGGCCCGATTTGGTGATGCCGTTGGAATAGTTGAAGGGGCGGCGCAGGATCAGGTTCTTGCGCGAATCCGGTGTGCGTGGATTGGCCAGGCGAATATGGGCGTCCAGCGGTGTGCGCTTGCCTTCCGGGTCGTCATGATAGGTAGGGATGTCGGCTTCGACCTTCATGCCGAGAGGAGCGCCATTCGGCTTGTGCCGGCCCATGATGGCTTCCTGCTCGCCGAGCGGGGTGCGGTCCCAGCGCTCGACGAAATTGCGGATGATGCGCACCACGCCATAGCTGCCGCCTTTCGCCCACGCAGGCTCGGGGGCACCTTGCTGGATCCAGACGAGGCGGTTCATCTCGGCCTCGTCCTTGTGGTCCGGATTGGCCGTGCCGTCCTTGAAGCCGAGCAGATTGCGCGGTGCCGACTGGGTTTCGCCGGCGGCACGCGGCGGCGGCACGAAGCCTTCCTGCTTCCAGCGCATCATCAGAAGATCGGGCGTGTTCTTTACGATGTCGCGTACGGCATGCAGATTGCTGTCGGCGGTGTTGGAGCAGATCTGGAGCATCAGATCGCCGTGGCACAGGTCGGCCGACAGTGCGTCGTTGGAAAATTGCGGCATCTTGATCAGTTGCCGCGGCTTCTTGTCGGCGAGCCCGAAACGTTGGTCGAACAGCGAGGCACCCACGCCCACGGTGATGGTGAGATTGTCCGGGGAGACCACAGGCCCCATCAGCCCGGAATTGGGGGAGGAAACTTGGGATCGATTACCGGCGGCGTGCCACCCTGGGTCAGGAAGGCGATGCGATCGGTGAGGACGCGGAACAGGCGTTCGAGATCGGTGCGCGTGGTGGCGAGGATGTTGAAGGCAACCACCAGTCCCATTGGCGGTCGGTCGGTGGTGACGCCGGCCTGATGGGTCCCGAGATAGCTCACGCGGTCGCTGAGGTGGCCGGTTGAACCGGCTTCCTCGGCGGCCGCCTGCTTGCCCGGCAGGGTGGCGAGCAGAGCGCCGCCGCCGGCTGCGCCGAGGCCCAGCAGCATGGAGCGCCGGCCGGGGGAGCGTGGGGCATCAGTATCGGATTGGGGCGGATAGGGGGTCTTGTCGGTCATTGTTCCCATCCCTTCAGTCGAGGCCCAGCGTGCCGCGTAGCGTCGACAGGCTTTCGGCCAGCGTCGTCACCGGCTTTTGCAGGGCCACACGATCGTCCTGGCTCAAAGCGTCATAGGATTTGAAGCCGCCATCGGGCGTGCGGTATTTGGCGAGGATGGCATTCACGGCCGCGAAATTGTCGTCGATGCTCTTCTGGCGTGCCGCGTCGGCCTTGGTGGTCAGGGGGGCGAGCAGTTCGACGATCTTGCGGGCGCCATCGATATTGGCCTGGAAATCCCACAGATCCGTGCGGCTGTAGCGATCTTCTTCGCCGGAGATCTTGTTTGAAGCGACTTCCTCGATGAGCACGGCAGCGCCACCCACCATCTTGGAAGGCGGGATGACCAGAGTCGAAATCCGGTTCTGCAGCTCGGTGACATCGGCCTGCAATTTGTCGGCGAAGGGGGCGAGCCCCTCGGTGCTGCCCTGCTTGAACAGGCCGTATTCGAGGCGGTGGAAGCCGGTGAAAGCCGGGTCGGCCTCCAGTTTCTCGAAAAGATCGGCGCGCGCATCGATCGACTTGTCGAGGTCGGAAAACAGCTCGGCCACCGGCTCGATGCGCTCATAGGATTGGCGTGTCGGCGCATAGAGCTCGCGGGCCTTGGCGAGGTCACCAGCCTTGATGGCGTCGGTGAAGGCCTTGGTCGCGTCGACCAGGTCGTCGACCTCCAAGGTGACATAGACCTTGTATTCGGCAAGCGGGCCGATCAGCTGCGTCAGGCTCGGCTTGACTTCCTTGGGGGCATTGGCGAGAGCCGTTACCTTGAGCTTGCCTCGGGGGTTGGTCAGTAGACCGCAGGCGATCTCATAGTCGCCCGGTTCGAGCCTGGTGGTCAGCTTCTGGGTGAAGCCGGGGGCGATGTTTTCGCGTTCCTCCACCACCATCACGCCTTGCAGGATCTCCCATTCCATCACCCGGTTGCTCTTGTTGGTGATGGCGAAAATGGTGCGCCCTTCGGGGACCGTCAGTTCGTTGGGTTCACAGGCCGTTGCGGTGACGGCGATGGCGACGGTGTCGCCGGCCTTGGGCCCATCGGCGCCAGGCTGCCTGGCGACCAGGAAATAGGTGCCGACGCCCACCGCCACGATGAGGGCGAGCATGCCGGCCCCGACAGCCGGATAATTGATGCGCGGGGCTGTCACGATCGTGCGGCCTTCGAATTGGATGGGGAGGGGGAGGTCGGCGCCATCAGGAAGAGAAACAGCGCCGGAATGAGATAGAGGAGATAGGCGATCACTTCGCCATGGGTCGGCGTGTCGTGATAGCCGAACAAGCCGCCGAGCACCGTGCCGAGCGCACTGTCGCCGGGCAGGATGCCGGAGATATCGAAGGCGATGCCCTGAAGATGGTTCCACAGGCCGGCTTCGTGTAACGAGCGCACCGCGGTTGCCACCAGGCCGGCCGCCACGAAGATGATCAGGATGCTGGTCCAGCGGAAGAACAGGCGCAGATTGAGGCGCGCCCCGCCATAATAGAGCGCCACCCCGAAGACAGCTGCGCAGGCAAGGCCGAGTGCGGCGCCGACCGGCGCCCCATAACCGACATTCTGCTCGAAGGTTGCCAGCAGGAAGAAGGCGGACTCCAGCCCTTCGCGTGCGACCGCCAGGAAGACCATGCCGACCAGCGCGAGGCCCTGATGGTCTGATGAGGCCAGGGCGGCATCGACGGAGTGCTGCAACTCGGCCTTGATGCTGCGCGAGGCTCGCACCATCCAGAATACCATGGCAGTCAACAGGCAGACCGCGATCAGGCCGACCACGGCTTCGAACAGTTCCTGGGTGCGCTGGGGAAATTCGGCGCTGGCGGCGTGAAGCGCGACGAAGACCGAAAACGACAGGCCGACGGCCAGGATGATGCCGCACCACACCGCCGGCATCCAGGCGCTCCGCCCGGTGACACGCAGATAGCTCGCAACGATGCCGACGATCAGCGCTGCCTCGATGCCCTCCCGGAGCATGATGAGAAATGGTACGAGCATGGTGTCGTTCCTGCGCGCCCCCACAGCCGATGCAAGATTAACAATCGGCAAGCTATTACACGCGATCAATTCTGATGAACAAGGGGCTGTGACGCAGAAAGCCGTTACGGATCAAAGATAAGAGCAATTCTAAATTCTAGTTCATAGTAATTCTAAATTGTGCAACTCCTTATCTATTTTTAGAGATATTCCAAAGCGGCTAAATAATCCTGTCTTATCTGGGGTCTGCTTCAAGACGGGTGGCGGACTGGCGCGGTGAGAGGCGCTTCGAGGTGGCCGACCTCCCTGCTTGCGCGGGAGATCGCCCCGTCCGCCGTGAGCAGGCTGATCGAGGGCGCCGGGTGGCGTTTAGCGCGAATCCTCTTCGTCCGGGTGCCTGAAGGATTACCCGCGCCTTTGTGAGATGGCACTCCGAAATACGGTGACGACCCTGGCCGCAAAGCTGCGGGTGGCGATGACCGCCGCCCAGACCGGGGTGCGTTTCAGCCAGTCGAGCAGTGTCCGGCGGACCCAGTCGATCAGGTTCATGAGCCAGGCGAACCAGCCTATGGTCATCAGCTTGGGTTTGCCGGCGGCATAGATGCGCTCGATCAGAAGGAAGCTGGCGAGATAGGCGACGGCCAGGATGAGAAGGCCGCGGAACAGCCGGCCTTCCCCCAAAAGCAGCAGGCCGTAGATCTTCAGCGGTTCTGCCACGGCGATGGGTACGGCTAGCAGAATGAGGATGGCGAAACGCGGCAGGCCGGCGACCGCGCGCTCCCCAATTTCAACGAGGCGCAACGCGGCGAAACGACGGATCAGCGGTCCGTAGACCGGCCGGGCCAGTTCGTCGATGATCACCAGGACTGCAAGGAGAACCTGCAGCGGCAGGAGGACGAGGCGCTTGAGCGTCATGGGCGGTGAGGGATCCTCGAATTGAGGCGGCTTTTGGAAAGCCGCATCCGCTGAATGTGAGAAGCTGCCGCGCTGTTGGCAACGCCCATTCCGCGATGTTCCCGTGTGGTGTTTACCTTTCAGGTGGCCGAAGGGGGATCGAGGACATCGCCTTGGTGGCATTTCCCCTGTTTTTGCCTTATTGCGCGGGTGTAAAGAGCGAGCCCGACAGGGCGGTGTTCGGTTCGGGAGAGACGATGGAAGCGCGCGAACGTATCGGCCTGGCGGCTCTTGGAACGATCGGGCTGGTGTTGTCGGTAGGCGGTTTTGTGCTGCACAGCCCGGCTCCGCAGTCGGCCGTTGCGGAAGCCGCTATGGCGGGCGGGGAGGCGACGAATCCGCAGCCTACGCCTGTGGCAGGCCCGGCGGGCCAGGTTCCCGCGCCCGTCCCCGCGGCTCAACCCACTCCCTATGCCGATTGCCTGCGCAAGGGGATCGAGGTGAAGCTCGGCAAGATCCGCCTGCGCGTTCCCGGCCCACCCGCCTTGACGCTGGTGACAGGAGAAGGCGCGGGCGAGGAGGTCAATTTCGCCACCAAGGCCGGACTGGAAAAGGCCTGTTCGCAGCCCGAGGTGACCGCCAAGGCCTTCGTGCTCACGCTGGAAGCGATGGACAAGCCCTTCGGCATGGCAGCAAGCTGGAGGGCCGCGTTCTGCAAGGGGAATGGGGACGGGACTTCGTCCTTCCTGTGCGGCGGCGAGGCACGCGAAGGCGGGGCACCGCGTTCGCTCGTTACCGTTGCGCTCTACGAACCCGCCGCTTTCCAGGCCGAGAGCATGTTCCAGGCGAAGGCTCCGGATCTCGACAATTTCAAGGCCTGGAAGGAGCGGCTTACCAAGGCGGGCACGCCGCCTCCCGCACAGCCGGATGGCGATTATGACATCTATCCAGGAGGGATCTGGCTTGAGCGCGATGCCAAATCCGCCGCGCCCTTCCTGGTTTCCTGCGACGTCGACGGCTTGCCCGTCACTGGCCAGCATTATTGCATCGGCACGCTCGGCCTCGCAGATGGCCTGCGGGCACGGCTGGAGTTTCGGACCATGACGCCGGAGATTGGCCGCGAGGCCGCGGCAGCGGTGGCCAATTTCAAGGCATTGCTGGCTGCCTGGCAGGTTGCGGCGCCTCAATCGCCTTACGGGCCGCCTCAGCCGAGCAAATAATTCGACATAGGGAGCATCGACCTCAACGTATCCCCTGGCCCGAAGCAGGTGAACTCACCGATCAAAGCGGGTTCGATAACGGGGCCGACATAGTGGTCGCGCGGAAGGGGCCGGTCATCGTGACGTTTCCTGCGAGGGAGCGGCTGCTTGATAGGCGTCCCAGACGCTCCAATAGCAGCGGTCTGCCTGTATGAGGGCTGCGGCGCCGGCTTTTTCCAACCCCATGCGAGCATCGTCCTTAAGGCGCGCGAGATAGAGAAGCCGACCTTCTCCACGCAATAGTGCCTCGAATTCCGTCAAAGCGTCGAGCGCCGTGCTGTCGAGGTCCGAGCTTTCTTCCAGGCTGAGGATGACGGTGTGCGCGCCCGGCTGGTCGGCGCAAAGCTTGCGGGCCTGCGCAAAACTGCTTTCGGCATTGAAAAAGAACAAAGGCTGGCTTGGTCGTAGAATAATCACGCGCGGGTCGCGGTGGCTGTCGGGATGGCGGGCGGCATCGACGAAGTCCCGCGAGGTGTCGAGTTGGCCTAGGGAGGCGACATGGGGTGAGCCGAGGCGGCGCAGGGTGGCGACGATGGAGAGAGCGATGGAAAACAACATGCCGTTCAGCACACCAAGGCCCATCACGGCGAGGGCCGCGGCGCATGCGACATATTGATCCCGATCGATGCGCCAGAGCCGCCACAGCGGCTTCGGATCGAGGGCGTGCAGCATGGCCGAGATCACCACGGCTGCGAGCACCGGTTCCGGCAGGCGGGAGACGAGCGGGCCGGCAAGGCCGATCAGCACGGCGATGCCGACTGCGGCGACCAAGCCCGAGAGCCGGCTGACCGCGCCGGCAGCCTCGTTGGCGGAGGACGCTGAGAAGCCCGCACCGACCGGCATGCCGCGAACGAGGCCTGAAACGAGATTGGCGGTACCCAAAGCGAAGAGTTCGCGATTGGCATCGACGCTCTGTCCGTGACGCAAGGCCAGGGACCGAACCGTTCCCCATGATTCCGCGAAAAGGATGAGGGCGAGGGGAACGGCGGTTTGTACCAGCCGCGACCATTCGCGGGCGGCGAGGTCGGGTATGGCCGGCGCCTGCAAGGCAATGTCGATCCGCCCGGCGATCTGGATGCCGTGGGCTGGGAAGTCGATGGCATAGGTAGCCGCGATACCTGCCACAAGGACGATGAAGGCACCTGGCAAGACCGGGTACCGTCTCACGATGAGCAGGGTGGCCAGGGAGATCAGGCCCGTGGCGAGCCCAAGCAGGTTCCATGCGCCGATCTGGCCGAAAATTCCCACGAGAAGGTGAAACGGGTCGCCGTTGGCCTTGATCCCGAGTATCGCGGGAATCTGCTTGAGGACGATGGTTACCGCCAGCCCGAAGGCGAAGCCGCGCAGCACTGGCCGCGACACGAAACCCGACAAGGATCCCAAACGGGCAAAGCTGGCGACGAGGAAGACGAGGCCGGCAACGATCACGGCTGTGAAGGCAATGGCTTCACGTTCTCCAGCGGCCGCTGCCGGAAAGCCGGCTACCACGGCGGCCAGGATGGCGGCCGAAGATGACGTCGGAGAGGTGATCGCAAAATTGCTGCGGCCGAGCAGGCCATAGACGATCAGGCCGACGAGGGCTGCGAAGATGGCGTGCTGGGGTGGTAGACCGGCAATCGTCGCATAGGCGACGGCTTCCGGGACCAAGAGGCCGGCCACGGACAGTCCCGCCAGAATATCTGCGCGTGCAACCGCCAAAGCTCAATCCTTTGCCGGCAAAGTTGAGCGATCATCTATTGTGGCGATCGTGGCGGGATTGTGGCGAATGGAACTGCAATATTTGATGAGTCGTCTCTCACACGCAGGCTGTGAGCCCGCCATCGACATAGAGGATGTGGCCGTTGACGAAATTGGAGGCATTGCCGGCGAGGAAGATGGCGGCACCAGCCAATTCCTCGACTTTCCCCCAACGCCCGGCCGGCGTGCGCGCCTCGACCCAGGCCGAGAAGGCGGCGTCCTGCATCAGCGCCGTGTTGAGTTCGGTTTCGATATAACCCGGACCGATGCCGTTGACCTGGATGTTGTGACGGGCGAGCTCGGCGCACAGGGCTTTGGTCATCATGCGCACGGCGCCTTTGGCTGCGACATAGGGGACGATATTGGCACGGCCGAGTTCGCTCATCACCGAACAGATGTTGATGATCTTGCCCGAACGTCGCGCGATCATGCCGCGAGCCGCTGCTTGCGCCACGAGGAAGACCCCCTCGACATTGGTGGACTGCACGTCACGGAAGACAGCGAGCGGAAAGTCCACGAAGGGAGCCCTGCGCTGGATGCCGGCATTGTTGACCAGGATGTCGAGGCGACCATGGTGGGCCTCGATGGCGGAGATGGCCGTCTCCACGCCGGCCTGGTCGGTGACGTCGAAGGCCGCGGTTTCCATCGTCAAGCCTTCTTCGGTGAGCAGGCGGGCGGCGGCATCGAGCTTGGCCTGGTCGCGACCGTTGAGAACCACGGTCGCGCCGGCGCCGGCCAGTCCGCGCGCGATGGCCAGGCCAATTCCCTGGCTGGAGCCGGTGACGAGCGCTACCCGTCCCGTCAGGTCGAAAATATCGGTGAGCATGGCGAGCCTCCGGCCATCAAGCTATCGCGCTGGCAGGGAGGCGGCCAGGGCTTTTCATCCGACCAATAAAAAAGGCTCCGGAGCTTGCCCCGGAGCCAGACTTGGCCGGATAAAACCGGCGAAGGCTTACTTCTTGATGGCCGTGATCAGTTCGTCATAGGCCTTGCAGAGCTCGTCGGTCGGCTTGCCGCCGGCAGCCTGGGCCGCCTGGGCCTTGGTCAGCAGTTCCTGCGCCTTCTGGGCCCAGGTCTGCGCATTGGCCTGAGCCTTGGCCGGATCCTTCATGGCGTTGGTCATGGCTTCTGTCAGGTCCTTGCCCTTCTGGGTCAGGGCTTCGACCGTGCAGCTCGAGCTGCCGCCACCGCAGGAGGCGAGGGCAAGAGCGAGAGAGCCAAAAGCGGCGGCGAGCAACATTTTTCTCATGGGGCTTCCTTTCCTCACCGTGGAAGGTCGGTTTTGGACCGCCCAAAACTTCGTGGTGCTGCGGCGCAGGTGAGAAATGCGCCGGCGGCGAACCCCTAGCCGGCCATCCTCATGCATGGCGTGCGTTTACGCACATATCGCCCGAATCGAAAGCCGCCCAGTCCACACGCCATAAGCGAAGCGATGAGGAGTTTCAACACAATGAGGTTGCATTTGACCCTATACTGTTCGGTAATGTGACCGTTATTCACAATGAAACGGCTAAATTTCTCCGACATGACGCACATGTCCATAGGGAGATTTGCTGGGTTATTTGTTTGGCTCCGAGAGCTAATATTGCAATGCAGCAAGAGACGGCCGTCGCGTGGTGAAACAGATTGTGTGCGACAAAAAAATAACAACATTGCAACTTATGCGGTTGTCTTGTCCCGCTAGAATGGCCGGGTGACAGGAAGTAGGCGGGAACTTGCCAGCAAGCTTCTCGTCTATTTGAGGAAACGTGCTTGTTCGAAAGTGGTAGAACAAAGTTGGTGTGCAAAAGCGCACGGGTGCTAAGGAATATTTGATATATTCGCGGTATAGGTAGTGTTGCCGAGTGCAGTGTTAGGGTTTCCTCACGTTACATGGCCAGAGTCGATAAATATCCTCTCAAATCGCCCGTCGAAGCCAAGGAGCTTCGTCAGGTCGGCGCGCTGCCCCTGCGTTTCCAGCGCGGCAAGATCGAGGTTTGCCTGGTGACCACGCGCGAAACGCGGCGTTGGACCATCCCCAAGGGATGGCCGATGAAGGATCGCAAGGACTGCCGGGCGGCCGCCATCGAGGCCGAGGAGGAAGCCGGGCTGCTGGGCAAGGTCGGTAAGGAACCGGTCGGCGAATATCTGTATTGGAAGCGCCGCGACCTGCATTTCGATCTCGTCCGCGTCTTCGTCTATCGTCTCGACGTCACCGGCCATCTGCCGGTCTGGCGGGAGATGAATGAACGCGAGGTGCGCTGGTTCTCGCCCGGGGATGCTGCTCTCCTGGTTGAGGAGCCGGGTCTGTCCGCCTTGCTGGAACAGGTTGCCAGCCCTGCATGACAGCGCGCTGCGCGGTCGTCATCCCATTGTCACATGCATGATCTAGCCCCGTCATTTCAGGCGGCTATCCCGGGGGCGGGATATCGCCTGAACTTGAAGCTATGCGGGCTTCGGGCCTCGGGTGGGGGGGCCTGAAACGCTTGGCGGAGGCGGCATGGACACTATTCAGCAGCAACATCTGCCGGGCGTCAATTTCGTGCCGGCGGCGATCGCCGGCCTGATCTGGGCCTATCGCTTTCGGGAGGGCTATGAGCCCGAGGCGATCGATCCGCGCGACGTGCCTGCAGCCCTGGCGGCGGAGGACGGTTGGCTTTGGCTGCATTTCAGCCTGACGGACCGGCTCGCTCGGGATTGGCTGTCTTCCTTCGAAAGCCTTCCCGAAGAGGTGCGGGCTTTGTTCCTGGCCAAGGACGAACCGCTCGGCCTGCACACGATCGACCATGTCATCTTCGGTGTCATCGCCGATTTCCATAGCGAGCTGGGTGGGGAGAGCGATCATCTCGGCCGGCTGCGCTTCGCCCTCAGCGAGAGGCTGGTGATCTCGGGGCGCAGGCATCCGCTGCGGTCGGTGGAGGAGATCCATCGTGCCGTGCAGAAGGGCCTCAACCTGCCGGCGGCCGGGCGGCTGATCGAAACCATCATCGATCGCTTCTGCGATTCGGTGGCGCGCCGCGTGGCCGGGATGGCCGACGAACTCGACACCGCCGAGGACCGCGTGGTCGAGGATATGGCCGCCACCGAGCGAGTGCGCCTGATCGAAGTCCGCCGCATGACCGTGCGTGTGCACCGCCAGCTTTCCTCGCTCGCTCACGTGTTGCGCGACTGGGAAGACGAGCCGGACGAGGCGAACAAGCCGGGCATGCATATTGCCGCCGAACGCCTGGCGGACCGGTTGCAATCGCTCGACCATGATATTCTCACTTTGCAGGAGCGGGCCAAGCTGCTGCAGGACGAAGTGGGTGCCCGGCTGGCCGAAGAGACCAACCGCTCGTTGCGTGCCCTCTCGATTCTGACGGCCCTGCTGCTGCCCGGCAGCCTGGTCGCCGGCATATTCGGCATGAACACCAAGGATCTGCCCTTCCTCGAGACCGAAGGGGGCTTCTGGTTCGCGATCGTCATCGGCGCGGGGGCGACGGCATTGTTCTATTGGATTCTCAGGCGGGTCGGCGCGGGGCTACGCATCTGAAGCATCACCGCTTGCCCTTGCGAAAATGCGGTCGAGTTCCCACAATAGCGCATCCGTCTTCGAGAATGAGTCTGCCTTGTCCAGAGTTGCGGTGATGCCCTGGCGCCTGAGCGCCAATTTCCTCCCGATCCTCGCCGTATTCGTGGTGACGGCCATCAGCCTGGCGACCGGGTGGTTCGATGCTTCCGTCACCGTGTTCGCCTTCATCGTTTCGGGATGGCTGGTGTCGCTGTGCCTGCACGAGGGGGCGCATGCCCTGGCGGCCTATTGGGGCGGAGACCGGTCGGTGATGGAGAAGGGTTATCTCAGCCTCAATCCCCTGGCCTATAGCGACCCGCTGATGAGCTTCGGCCTGCCGCTGCTCTTCCTGATACTGGGGGGCATCGGCTTGCCCGGCGGTTCGGTCTATATCAACCGCACCGTACTCAAGACCAGGCATTGGGACGCCTTCGTCGCCCTGGCCGGTCCCTTGGCTAATCTCGTCTGTCTCTTCCTGCTCGGCCTGCCTTTCATGCTCGGCCTGCCGGAAACCATGGGCACGGCGCCACTCTGGGCCGGCATCGCCTTCCTGGCTGCGCTGCAGGCCTCGGCCGCCGTCCTCAATCTCCTGCCGGTTCCGGGCTTCGACGGCTTTGCGGTTATCCGGCCCTATCTGCCCTATCACATTCAGGCCCAGGCCAATGCCATCGTCCCCCTGGCGACGATCGGCTTCCTGTTCCTGGTGTTCTCCACCAATGTCGGCGGGATGATCTGGAAAGCCATTTTCGCACTGACGGGCCTGTTCGACATCTATCCCGGCTATGTCGGGCTCGGATATCAGCTGTTCCGTTTCTGGTATTAGCACCCGCTTCCAGGGCAGGGGAGCCCGCCTTATTACGGCGGCGCCCTTGCTCCTATGCGCCCGCTCGGCTACACACCGGCCCAATCCCCTTTCCACGAAAACTCAAGCAGGCAACGATGGCCGCGTATCAATTCGTCTACCACATGCAGGGTCTGAACAAGACCTATCCAGGCGGCAAGAAGGTGCTCGACAACGTTCACCTGTCCTTCTATCCGGACGCCAAGATCGGCGTGCTCGGCGTCAACGGCTCGGGTAAGTCGACCCTGCTGCGCATCATGGCCGGCATCGACAAGGACTTCACCGGCGATGGCTGGGTGGCTGAAGGCGCGCGCGTGGGCTATCTGCCGCAGGAGCCCCAGCTCGATCCCGCCAAGACCGTGCGCGAGAACGTCATGGACGGCGTTGCCGCGAAGAAAGCGATCCTCGACCGCTACAACGAACTCGCCATGAACTATTCGGACGAGACGGCGGATGAGATGAGCCGCCTGCAGGACGAGATCGACGCCAAGAACCTGTGGGACCTCGACAGCCAGGTCGACCAGGCCATGGACGCGCTGATCTGTCCGCCCGACGACGCCGCCGTCGACAATCTCTCGGGCGGTGAGCGCCGCCGCGTGGCACTCTGCCGCCTGCTGCTGGAACAGCCCGAGCTTCTGCTGCTGGACGAACCGACCAACCATCTCGACGCCGAGACGGTGGCCTGGCTCGAAGGCCATCTGCGCAGCTATCCGGGCGCAATCCTGATCGTTACCCATGACCGCTACTTCCTCGACAACGTCACGGGCTGGATCCTCGAACTCGATCGCGGCCGCGGCATTCCCTATGAGGGCAATTATTCGACCTGGTTGTCGCAAAAGCAGAAGCGCCTGGCTCAGGAATCGAGCGAGGAAGAGAGCCGCCAGAAGGTGCTCGCCGCCGAGCAGGAATGGATCGCCGCCAGCCCGAAGGCGCGCCAGGCCAAGTCCAAGGCCCGTATCAATGCCTATGAGGACCTGCTCGCCAAGGCGAACGAGAAGGGCCCCACCACCGCCCAGATCATGATCCAGACCGGCCCGCGTTTGGGCGGCAAGGTCATCGAGGTCGAGGGTGTCTCCAAGGCGTTCGGTGATCGTCTTCTCATCGACGATCTTTCCTTCTCGCTGCCGCCCGGTGGTATCGTCGGCGTGATCGGCCCCAACGGCGCCGGCAAGACCACCCTGTTCCGCATGCTGCTCGGCCTCGAAAAGCCGGACGCCGGCACCATCGCCTTCGGCGACACGGTGCAGCCCGGCTATGTCGACCAGTCGCGCGATGCGCTCGATCCGAACAAGACCGTCTGGCAGGAAATCTCCGGCGGGAATGAGATCCTCTATCTCGGCAAGCGCGAAGTGAACTCGCGCGGCTACACCTCCGCTTTCAATTTCAAGGGCGGCGACCAGCAAAAGAAGGTCGGCGTGCTCTCCGGCGGTGAGCGCAACCGCGTGCAGCTTGCCAAGATGCTGAAGGAAGGCTCCAACGTCCTCTTCCTCGACGAACCGACCAACGACCTCGACGTGGAAACGCTGCGGGCCCTGGAAGAGGCGCTGGAGAACTATGCCGGCTGCGCCGTGATCATCTCGCATGATCGCTTCTTCCTCGACCGCCTCGCCACCCACATTCTCGCCTTCGAGGGCGACAGCCATGTCGAGTGGTTCGAGGGCAATTTCGAGGCTTACGAGGAAGACAAGAAGCGCCGCCTCGGCATCGACTCGACCATTCCCAAGCGCATCCAGTACAAGAAGTTCTCGAGGTGAGTGTGCCAGCCAGCCGCGCCGCAGAACCGGCGCGGCTGGCGCGCACCATCGGCCTCGTCCTGATTGTATTTTTCGCGGCGCAGGGCATTTCCGTGGCAATCACTACCGAAAGGGCGTCGATGGGCGCCCTTTTCTTATGCGCCTATACTCATGTGGGGATCTCGCTCTATGACGGCTTGTTCCCGCGTTGGCGCAAGGTGAGCTGGATCTTGTTCATCGTGGCTCTCCTGTGCGCGCAGATACTGGCCCTTGCCGGCTATGGGGCGCCCTGGAACAAATCCGTGCTTCGACTGAGCTCGAACTATGAAATTCCCGAGAGCGGCACTCCCTTGTGGCGCAGTGAACTGATCCAGTTTCTCGACGTTCCCTGGGAGATGCCGGTACTCGTCGCAACTGTCACTGCGGCCGTTTTTCTCGTGCTTGACCTGATCTTGATGCTCACAGGTGACGACGGAGTTGTCGGCACGCACAAGCCTTCTCCCTCCAGAATCCTTTCGTCACAGGTCTGGCAAGCCGTTCTTGTGCTGGCATTCGTCGCCATCGTCGGCGTCATTACAAGTTCGAGCCGAGGCGGCGGACATGTGGGCTCTTTGTTTGCCTATCCACCGACCTCGACCGGCAATCCCTATGTGCCGCAATGGTGGCTGCTGCCCTATTATTCCTTGCTGCACGTGGGTCCGGGCAGGGTAGGCGGGGGCATCGTCGCCATCTGTGCGACGCTCGTCCTTCTCGCCATACCATGGCTGAGCACGCACCGTTGCCGGCTCAAGCCCGTTCTGCTCTGGTTCGGGACCACCTGCGTCCTATCTGCCTTGTGCTGGATAGGGCTTGGGTGGCTAGGGGGGGCCAGACCCGATGATGCCACGCTCTGGCAGGGCCGCTTTCTGACCCTTTGCTATTTCGCCGTTTTCCTCGTCGCCCTCCCGATCTTAAGCAGATGGGCGCGACGGCTGCAGGATGATCGGACGGGTGAGGTGCTGAAAACCTTCGATTGATAGCGACGGCCGTTTTTGACTTCCAGGTCATTGCGAGCGCAGCGACGCAATGACGGTGCTTGATCAGTCAAGCTTCACTATCGTTCGGCCGTTCGGCCGTTCGACCTTTCGGGCTGGGGCCGTTCATGCCGCCAAGGGCGCGCGCACGGCCCAGCGTTCTTTCTGCTTGTCCTGGCCGATCAAGGCGAGGCCGTAGGCGATCGACTCGAACTGGTCGGTGGAGACCAGGCGCTCTTCGCCGAAGCGCTCGGCGAAGAGCTTGCGTATGGCCGGCACGAAGGAAGTGCCCCCGGTGAGGAAGACGCGCTCGATTTCCTCGGCCCGGGTGTTGGCGCGTTTGAGCCCTTCGTCCAGGCTGGCCTCGATGCGGGAGACGTCGGCGGCGATCCAGTGCTCGAAATCGCGGCGCTTCAGCGGGGCCGAGATCTCGATGTCGCCGCCGGCGAAGCGGAATTCGGTCTCGTCCTGGCTTGATAACGCGATCTTCGCCCTGGACACTGCGCTGTAGAGCGAGAAACCCATGTCGAACTCGATGATCTCGATGAATTTTTCGAGCTTTTCCGGTTCCACCGCGACTTTGACCAGGTCCTGCAAGCCCTTGAGATCGCCATTGGTCTTCATCATGGCGAGCTGATGCCAGCGCGCGAGATTGGCGTAATAGTGATTGGGGATCGACAGCTCCTTGTCGAAGGAGCGGAAGCGCCCGCCCTTGCCCAGGCGCGGCGAGACGATGCGATCGACGATCGAATAGTCGAAGGCGTCGCCGGCAATGCCGACGCCGGAATGGCCGAGCGGCTCGGCCTTCAACTGGCCGGCGGCCTGCTCGAAGCGCATGATCGAAAAGTCGCTGGTGCCGCCGCCGAAATCGGCGACCAGCACGGTCGCATCGCGCTTGAGCTGGCGGGCATAGAAGAAGGCCGCGCCCACCGGTTCATAGACATAGGTGGGATTGACGACGCCGAGGCGCTCGAAGGCAGTCTGATAGCGCTGCATCGCCAGATCGTCATCGGGCTGGCGGCCCGCAAAGGTAACGGGACGGCCTATGACGAGGTTGGCCGCCGACAGGTCGAGCTTCCCGTCCCCATGCTTGACCAGGGTATTGAGGAAGGTCGCCAGCAGATCCTCGAAACGATAGCGCTCGCGGAAGATACGGGTCTCCTGGAAGGTGGCGCTGGCGGCAAAGCTCTTGAAGGATTGGATGAAGCGAAGGGCGCTCGTCGCCTCCACGAATTGCTCGATGGCCCAGGGCCCACCCTCGACGCGAATCGTGGACTTACCGGGGCGGCGTTCGTCCCAAAAGCACAGGGCTGTGACGAAATGGTTCAGGCCCTGGCCGCCATGCTCGAAGTTCAGCGCCTCGGTGCGGCCGTCGGCATGGGCAAAGGCGACCACCGTGTTGCTGGTGCCGAAGTCGATGCCAATGGAGACAGGAGTGCTCTGTCCCGTTGCTGGGGATTGGGGCGGCATGAGGCCTCCTAAGGCTTTGCGATCTGTCGAGGCCGACAAGAATCGCAAGGACGCGTCGAACCTGAGAGGCAGAGCAGGAAAAACGTCCATGATTGAACGCGCTTTGCTCTGGCGGTGGGAAGAGGGCCGGGGGAAATAGCCCAGGAGGCGCGCCAAAGCTAGTGCCGATCCAAAATTTCCTGACTTTGATTTGTCAGACTTGTCAGCAGGCTTGCGCCCGCTACCATGCCACCAATCATGCGGGAGGAAGCGATGGAATTTGCCGGCGAGCGTATCGTGGTAACGGGAGCCACCAAGGGTATCGGACGGGCTACGGCCAAGCTGCTGGCGGCCCGGGGCGCACAAATCATCGCCATCGGGCGCAATCAAGCTGAGCTCGAAAGCCTGTCTGCCGAGACGGGCGCGGAGATCCATGCCGTCGACCTCGCCGATCCCGGGGCCGTCCGCGCCGTGGCCCGTTCGATCCAGCCCGTCGATCGGCTGGTCAACAATGCCGGCACCACCACACTCGAGCCTTTCCTGGAAACCAGTGTGGAGGCCTTCCAGGAACTGATGTCGGTGAACGTGGTCGCGGCCATGATCTTCGGCCAGGAATGCGCGCGCAGTATGATCGCCCGGGGCAAGAAGGGGGCGATCGTCAACGTATCCAGCATCTCCTCCTCGATCGGCTTTGCCGATCACGCGGCCTATTGCGCCAGCAAGGGCGCGCTCGACTCGCTGACCACCGTGATGGCAAACGAACTCGGACGCCAAGGCATCCGCGTCAATGCGATCTGCCCGACGGTGATCCTCACGCCCATGGCGGTGAAGGCCTGGAGCGACCCTGCCAAGGCCGCGCCCATGCTGCAGCGCATCCCGCTGGGACGCTTCTTCGAGCCGGAAGAAGTGGCGGAGACCATCGCCTTTCTTCTCAGCGACAAGGCCTCGATGGTGAACGGGGTCGCCATGCCCGTGGATGGCGGCTTCCTGATCACCTGAGGCGGTCAACCATGGTCCTCCGGCGCGGCCGGGGCATGGTGCCGAAAGGGGGATGCCTGTTTGCGGCATTCCCGATGCGACGACGAGGGCCTGCAACACCAAGTCCGATTCCGAAATCGGATATGGTGCTGTAGACGCTTCGCTGGAGCGAATATTCAAGGATGTTTGTCATGGCCGATTGGAACCCCTCGCTTTATTTGCGTTTCGAGGATGAGCGCACGCGGCCGGCACGAGACCTGCTCGATCGCGTGCCCCTGGCGGCACCCACCCTTGCGGTCGATTTGGGGTGCGGCCCGGGCAACTCCACCGAACTCCTGGCCAAGCGCTGGCCCGCGGCCGAGGTGATCGGGATCGATACCTCCGAGGCCATGCTGTCGGAAGCGCGCAAGCGCCTGCCTTCGGCTCGCTTCGAACAGGGAGACGTGACGAGCTGGCAAGCAACAAAGCCGCCGGAACTGATCTTCGCCAATGCCGTGTTGCAATGGATTCCCGGACATGCAGCTTTGCTGCCGCGCCTGCTGGCCCAAACCGCACCGGGCGGCGTGCTGGCCGTGCAGATGCCCGACAATCTGGCAGAGCCGTCCCACCGCCTGATGCGCGAGACGGCCGCGGACGGCCCCTGGGCGGCCAGGCTCGGCAATGCTTCTCGCATCCGCGAGCGCATCCTGCCCGCCGAGGACTATTATAATCTGTTCGCCGGTCAGGCCTCTTCAATCGATATTTGGCGCACCACCTATTATCACGTGCTCGACGATGCGCCGGCCATCGTGTCCTGGCTGCGGGCGACCGGTCTGCGCGCCTTTCTCGATCCGCTGGATCCCGAGCAGCAGCCTGCCTTTCTGGAAGACTATACGGCGCGCATCGCGAAGGCCTATCCGCCGCGGGCCGACGGCAAGGTGGTGCTGGCCTTTCCGCGCATCTTTATTGTCGTGCAACGCTGATCGCGCGTCTTTGCTCTCATTCCTTGTTTCGGCGCGTCCTTTGGGTTCCCGTCGAGGCCGCCCCATCGCAAAGCGCTCCAGGAGACCTCCATGAAGAATGTTCTTTGTTTCGGCGATTCCAACACGTTCGGCACGCCGCCTCTGGCGAGCCTGGACGAGGCCCGGCGCTACGACGGCAAAACGCGCTGGCCAGGGGTCATGCGCAAGATCCTCGGCCATGCCTGGCACGTGATCGAGGAAGGCCTGCCTGGACGTACCACCATCCGCGACGATCTCATCGAGGGAAGCCACAAGAATGGCCGGCGCTATCTCGCCGCCTGCCTGGAAAGCCATCATCCGCTCGATGTCATCGTATTGACGCTGGGCACCAACGATCTCAAGGCCCGTTTCGGCGCGCCGCCTGAAGACATCGCCGCCGGGGTCGACATTCTCGCCGGCATCATCGCCGGGGCGCCCAATCTCGACCGGCCGCCGGCCAAGCTGCTGATCGCCTGTCCGCCGCCCATCCGCCTCGTCGGTTGCCTCGGATCGCTGTTCGCCGGCGGGGTGGAAAAATCGCAGGCCCTGCCGCCTTTGTACGAGGCTGTCGCGCGCAAGCATGGTGCCGAGTTTCTCGATGTCGGCACGCTAATCGAGGTGAGCCCCATCGATGGCATCCATTACGAAGCCGAGGCACATCGCACGCTGGGACAGGTATTTGCCGAACGAGTCCAGGCGCTGGGAAGCTGATTGCTCACGGCAAATTCGCACGTGACAAAATCATTGGCCGTCGCTATATGCCTGCCATGACCTTTGCATCCGCCCCCACCTTTTATTGGTATTTTGGCTTTCGCAGGCCTCAGGCGGAGGTAGGGGTGCGCTCGATCTGAAGACAGCAACAGATCAGACCCAAACAACCGCCAGCCCGACTGGCGGTTTTTTTATGCCGCCGGCCGGGACCAACCAAAGCCCAAACCGAGACTGGAACCCAGGCCATGTTGAGCACCACCGACGATCTTCGTATCCGTGAAATCAAGGCGTTGACCACGCCGGCTGACGTGATGGGAGAACATCCCCGCACGCTGGAGGCAACCCGCACCGTCGCTCAATCGCGACAGGCCGTGCATGACATCCTGCGTGGCAGCGACGATCGTCTCGCCGTGGTGGTCGGCCCCTGTTCGATCCATGATCCGGTGGCCGCCCTCGATTACGCCGATCGCCTGATGAAGCTGCGCCAGCGCCTGGGTTCCTCGCTGGAAATCATCATGCGGGTCTATTTCGAGAAGCCGCGCACCACGGTGGGATGGAAAGGCCTGATCAACGATCCCGATCTCGATGGCAGCTTCCAGATCGACAAGGGGCTGCGCATCGCCCGCAAGGTGCTGCTCGACGTCAACAATCTCGGTCTGCCGGCAGCCTGCGAATTCCTCGACATGACCACGCCGCAATATATCGCCGACCTCGTCGCCTGGGGCGCCATCGGGGCGCGTACCACCGAGAGCCAGATCCATCGCGAATTGGCCTCGGGCCTGAGCTGCCCGGTCGGTTTCAAGAACGGTACGGACGGCAATGTGCGCATTGCGGTCGATGCAGTGAAATCGGCGTCCCAGCCTCATCACTTCATGGCGGTGACCAAGGATGGCCGCTCCGCCATTGCCTCGACCACCGGCAACGAGGATTGCCACATCATCCTGCGCGGCGGCAAGAGCACCAATTACGATGCGGCGAGCGTCGAGGCGGCCTGCAGCGACGTCGCCAAGTCGGGACTCTCGCCGGTGGTGATGATCGATGCCAGCCATGCCAACAGCGCCAAGAAGCCGGAGAACCAGCCCCTGGTGCTGGCCGATATCGGCATGCAGCTCGCGGCAGGCGACAACCGCATCATCGGCGTGATGATCGAGAGCAATCTCGTCGCCGGCCGCCAGGACCAGGTGCCCGGCCAGCCGCTGACCTACGGGCAGAGCATCACCGATGGCTGCATCGATTGGGACACCACCGTCGTCGCCCTCGAGCGCTTGGCGCTGGCGGTTGAGCAGCGTCGCATCGCCAACCGCGAAGCGGTGAAGGTCGGGGCGTAAGCGGGGGCGGCTCTTCGGACTCGCCTGGAAACGTAAGCTTGCCGGAGAGGGTAGGCGGGTCTGAGGACCCGCCTACAATTGTCGCCGATTTGACGCGGCCTGCCCTGAACCGGCATGGTCGGGCCGGAACGGAGACGAGGACGTGAGCGAAACGCAGATTATCAAGAAGGCCATCTTCGCCGTCTGGTGGCGGATCGGCATTCCCGTGGCCCTGTTCGTCTTCGCTGTCGGCTGGGCGCTGAACTTCCTGTTCTATGTCGCGCCGATGTTGCAGGTTACAGGCTCGATTTCCCATTATGGTGCAATGCTGATCGCCGGCCTGCTGGGCGGTGACGTCTCGGGCTTTCTGGGAGATGGCGGTCTCATCGGCAATGTGGTGATCGGATTCCTCCGCGCCATTCTCGACAATCTCCCGATGCTGGTCATTCTGGTGCTGCTGACACGCTGGCAGATCCGGCGCCACTTGCCCCGTATCCTGCGTGACTGTGGGCTGGTGAGCGCCGGCGAGGGGGGATGAGGCAAGCCATCGAGCGGCGTTTTTGCGTCGCTGCCGATTCGGTGGCAGACCGAGATTCCCGCGCTGCCAGACGAGGTGAGACCATGCCGGATCCTTCGATCAACACCACCCCCGACATCGCTGTCAGCCCTGTGCTCAAGCGTGCGGGGCGGGTGGTCATGGTCGCCGCAGCCGGGGGAGAGGCTATCGGGGCGAAGAGACTAGCCGAGCTCATACTCACGCATGAGGGCATACCGGGAGACCGGCATGCCGGTTTCCTCAGGCCCGCCGATGTCAGGGTACCCTGGTTCGAGCGCAACGCGCCGATCCAGAACGAACGCCAGGTCTCCATCGTCTCGATGGAGGACCTTGCGGTGATCGCCGACAATCTCGGTGTCGAGCGCGTGGAGCCGGAATGGCTTGGCGCCAACCTCGCCGTGGAAGGCGTGCCGGATTTCTCCTTCCTCCCGCGTGGTACCAGACTGTTCTTTCCCTCGGGCGCCGTGCTGGCGGTGACGGGGCAGAACGATCCCTGCCGCATCGCCGGGGCGGAAGTCGAACGGCATCTGAGCGGGCAGGAGGGGCTTGCGCTGCGCTTTGCCGCCGCGGCCAAGCGCCTGCGCGGCGTGGTCGCCACCGTCGACCGTCCCGGCTCGATCCGGGGCGGCGAAGAGTTCAAGCTGCGTGTCCCCGAGCAGTGGATCTGGCAGGGCTGAGCCGGAAACGGCAAGTGCTACACTGGTACTTCAGGGCAATTCCGGCCCGGCGGGCGCAAAGCGCAGCAGCGTCACGCCCTGGGGCAGGCTTTCACTGCCGAGCGGTTTCAGCTTGAGCGACAGGCCCGACTGAAAATAGGGCTTGCCGCCGCCCAGCACGAGGGGATGCTGATAGAGCCGGTATTCGTCGATGAGGCCAGATCGCGCCAGTTCGGCGGCGAAGGTGGGGCCGGCGACGCCGATCTCGCCGTCGCTCTCCGCCTTGAGCGAGCGCACCACCTCCATGGCGTCCGAGCTCACCAGCGTCGCATTCGGCCCGACCTCCCGCAGCGTCGTCGAGAAAACGAGCTTAGGCGTCTCGCGCCAGGCGTAGGCAAAATCCATCTCGACCTCGCCGGAGTCCTGTTCGCGCTCGGGGTTGTCCCAATAGCGCATTACCTCATACATGCGCCGCCCATAGAGTGCGACCGACGTCTGCCGCATAAGCCGGTTGAAATGCCGGTGCAGCTCGGCCTGGGGGATGGGCAGCCCAAATTCCTGCTGTGGTGCGGTGACATAGCCATCCAGGGACATCAGCATGGCATAGACGATCGTGGCCATTGGCGCCTCCCTTGTTCTCCGGCCACTATGCCCAAACCAATTGCATAACGCAATCAGTTCGAAGGGGTAGGCGATGATTTCACCAGCTTATCCGCGCAGAAGTCGCCTGTTCACATGATGTCGTCGCTTGCGAAACAAAATTCTTGCGCATTTTGGGAAATGACATAAACATATCTTTATGTGAGAGACGGTGGCGTAGGATGACGAATCTAGCTCCTTTCGAAATGGTGTTGGGCACGCTGAAGGCGTCGGGTGAACCGACGCGCCTTCGCCTGCTGGCCATCCTGGCGGAAGGCGAGCTCAACGTGACCGATCTCACCGAGATCCTCGGGCAATCGCAGCCGCGCATCTCGCGCCACCTCAAGCTTCTGGTTGAAGCCGGCCTGGTGGAGCGCATCCGCGAGGGCGCCTGGGCCTTCTTCCGCCTGGCGGAAGGGACGATGAAATCCGAGATCTTCGCGCAAATCCTTGCCGGCCTTGATCGCAGCGACCGCATTCTTGCCCGCGACCGTTCTCGCCTCGTCGAAGTCAGGCGCACCCGGGCGGCGGTGGCTGCCGATTATTTCCGCGCCCATGCCGGTGACTGGGATCGCATACGCGCCCTGCATGCCCCCGACGAGGCGGTCGAGGCAGCGTTGCGCGAGGTGGTCGGCAGCCAGCCTATCCAGGCTTTCCTCGACATCGGCACCGGCACCGGGCGCATGCTCGAACTGTTCGCGCCGCTGGCGGTCCGTGCTGTCGGCATCGACGCCAGCGCGGAAATGCTGGTGATCGCCAGGGCCAATCTCGAACGCAACGGTATCCGCAATGCCGTGGTGCGGCAGGGCGATCTCTTCGCGCTTTCGGTCGAGCCGGGCGCCTATGACCTCATCATCGTGCATCAGGTCCTGCATTACCTCGACGATGGCGCCAAGGCCCTGCGCGAGATCGGGCGGGCGCTGCGCCCGGGTGGCCGTCTGGTCATCGTTGATTTCGCCCCACACGAACTCGAATTCATGCGCGAGGATTTCGCGCATCGCCGTCTCGGTTTTGCCCGCGAGACGATCGAGCATTGGCTGGAAGCCGCGCATCTGCGGCCGGATGGCTGGCGCCTGGTGGAAGCGGGCGGGGGGCGCTCGAGCCTCACCGTATCGATTTGGACCGGGCGTGATCCGCGCCGGGTCTCGGACACTATCACTCTTGGTCAGGAGGTCGCGTGATGGCTGGTCACGCCTTGCCCTCACACGGCGGTATTCGGGTTTCCTTCGAGTTCTTCCCGCCGAAGAATTCGGAGATGGAAGCGGCCCTATGGGAGGCGATCGAACGCCTGGCGCCGCTCGATCCCCTGTTCGCTTCGGTGACCTATGGTGCCGGTGGCACCACCCGTGAACGCACGCATGGCACGGTGGCCCGCATGGTGCAGGAAACCGATATCCGCCCGGCTGCACATCTGACCTGTGTCGGCGCAACGCGCGAGGCCATCGACGAGGTGATCCGTGGCTATGCCGAAGCAGGCGTGCGCCACATCGTGGCGCTGCGCGGCGATCCGCCGGCAGGGGTGGGTGCCCGCTACGAACCCCATCCGGGTGGCTATGCCAACTCTGCCGATCTGGTGGCGGGTATCAAGGCGCAGGGCGATTTCGAGGTCTCCGTCTCGGCCTATCCCGAGAAGCACCCCGAAAGCCCGTCGCTCGCCTTCGACATCGACATCCTCAAGGCCAAGGTCGATGCCGGTGCCACGCGTGCCATCACCCAGTTCTTCTTCGACAACGAGCATTATCTGCGCTTTGTCGATCGGGTTCGCGAGGCGGGCATCGATATTCCGATCGTACCGGGCATCGTGCCGGTGCAGAATTTCAACCAGGTCCGCAGCTTCGCCGAGCGCTGCGGGACCGATGTGCCGCGACGCCTTGCCGACCGCTTCGAAGGCTTGGACAATGATGTTGCCACGCGTAAACTCGTGGCCGCCGCGGTCGCCGCCGAACAGGTTTTCGATCTCGTCGATCGCGGGGTCAGCGATTTCCACTTCTACACCATGAACAAGGCCGATCTGGTCTATGCCATCTGCCATCTGCTCGGCCTCAGGCCAAAGGTGGAGAAGGCGGCGGCTTAGCTGGAGCGCGGACTTCCAGTCCGCTTCTCTCGCTTCCTGAAATGGGATCCTCCCAGGAGTGGACGAGGATACCCGCGTTGCCGGCGCCAGTTTCCTACGCGCTAAGTATATTCATGCCGCGCCAGCGCGAAACGGTGGCATCGACTGTTTCGCGGACAGGCAGGAGATGGGATGGTGCCGATCCTATGGTGCCGCTACGGGCGATGCCCGTCTCGACAAGATGGCGTCCCGCATCCTCCAGGAGATCGACACGCAGGATCGCTGTCTCATAGCGCTGCCAGCGGCGCTCGCCATCGACCATCAGGGGAGCGCCCTCTTGTATCAAGGTCTGGTGCGGCCAGGTCCGTCGCTCGGCCAGATGCAGGATTGTGCAGCTCTCGAAACTGACGCCGAGTAGAAGCACCCTGGCTTCGAGATCGTAAAGCCTTGCCAGCGGCGAGTTCTCGCCGAAGGGGTCTTCGAGCGGTTGGTCTTGAAGGATCGTCTCAGCCCGTGTGCCCCAGGCCGCCAAGGAACTGGTGGGATGGTTGCTGCGCATCACACCGGGCCAGGTCCGGAACAATTCGGCGATCCTGCCCATGCCGCGTGCCGGTGTTCGCTTGGGGTCGAAGGCTGGCATCGATTGGCGCACGGGTTCATGCCATGCCTGCGGAATGGGCGGCGCACCCCAGTGGACAGGATCGGTCAGGTCCGGCGACATCGCCGGCATGAGGAGCGTGCCCTCGGGGGTGATGACGTCGCAAAGCGCCTGGATCACCGCCGTCTCGGCGCCATTGACCCAGCCGAGCGCCTTGAGGGAGCTATGAACGAGCAATGTTCCGCCGGGCGTGACCCCGAGTAGCCGCAGGTCGGTAGCAAGGCTTTCCCTCGTTTGCGGCATGGTGCTTTGCTGGATGATGCTTGCCTCGGTCATGACTTCCTCAGGAACAGGGAGAAGGGCTCACCCCCGCAGCCGTGCCATCATATGGGCATCCGCGAACGCACCGGCCCGGAATGCGTAATTGCGCAGGAACCCCTCCTGCTTGAAGCCGAACCGTTCGTAAAGGCGTATGGCCTGCAGATTGTCGGCAAAGACCGTCAGTTCGAGACGCTCGATCCTCAGCCAATGATCGGCCGCGTCGATGACTTCCCGCAGCAGCGCGGTGCCGATACCCTTGCCGAGATGGTCGTCATGAACGCCCATTCCAAGACCTGCGGCATGGGCCCGCCGGCCGCCGTAGCGCTCCAGGCCGGCATTTCCCACGATGGTGCTCTCGAGCACGGCGACGAGATTGAAGGCCTCCGGACCGAGCCCTTCCAGCCATCGCCGGGCCAGCTCCGGCTTCTGATAGGGCAGGCGAAGCGTGCCGGCCCTGTAGCCGGGAAGATTGGCGAGTGCGGTTATCGCGTCGACATCCTCCAAACGCGTGGCACGTATCGACAGTCCCGGCGGTGCAGGCCGTGAATCGAGGGGATGGGATGGGGTCGGGGGCATGGTCGCTCTCCTTTTCGCGAGGAGAGCTGGGCTTCCATGGACCCTGCTCGCCTCGCAGGGTTCATGGGGCGATCGTATCGCGCTTACGGCAATACTCTTCCCGCGCCCCGAGGGAGGTGCGTGGCAAGATGCATGCAGGTCATGCGCTTTATGTTCATGCGCCGACACTAGGCCATTGGCTCGAGAACGGCAAGATGACGAGAATACACCTCGCAAAAGCACGATCCGCTCAACCCAGCGTGATCGTGCGATTGCTCCTGTCGGCGTAGCCGATCGAGATGCTGGCGCCGCAATCGGCCGTGAGCCAACCGGCGAGATGGTTGGTGGCCTCCTCCAGTTCACCCCAGCCATTGGCCTGCACCGTCACCAGCGCCCGCCTTGTTTCCGGCGTGATGGCCGAGCGCATGTCCTGGCGCCAGTTCCATCGGCGGCACAGCACATGCCTGCTGTCGGCGAGCACGACCTCGCCATCCTTGGGCGGATCATTGGGATCCTCACCTGCCTCCGCGCCCATATCCAGAAAGCTGTCGCCGGGGCGCGAGAAGCGGAAGGCGACGGGCGGGGCGATCTTGTCGAGATCGTCGGCGCCGATGCAGAAGCCGTGCTGCAGTGAGATCGTGTTGTAGATATCGACGAAATTGTTGATGGCGGGCAGTCTGTCGCCCGCCAGCACGCGCTTGATCAGTCGCTCGACCGAGGAACGATAGCTGGTCTTCTTGATGCCGAAGCCCTTATAGGCGCTGCGCCAGGCTACGACACCCGGAATGGTGGAAAGTTCCATACCTTCATGCTGGCTGCGGCAGGCTGCCTCCGAGGCGAGGATGGCCGCATCGAGATGGCCCGGTCGTCCCGTGGTGACGGCAAGATCTTCGGCCACGAGGACGGCCACACGGAAGTCGGGAAAGCGTTCGGTGAGTTCGGCAATGGTCAATTGCATGGGCGTCATTCGCTGGTCGGTTTGGCGTGGCGCCGGCATCGGACGGTGATGATGTCACAAAACGAATCATCATGCTTTTGATTGATCTTGCCACGAGGGATCGAACGGATAATGTGAATCCGCGCGGTTCGGCAAGCTTTTGTGCAGGCTGCGCTTTTCGGTTCCGCCGGGATGCGTCCCAGCTGTTCAGACTGTGGTGAGGCCGTATGGAAACCGCCAACGCGCCGACTGCGAGCTATGGTATCGAACCCGGATTGCGTTTCGCCCTGCTGCTCGACGGGCGGGGCGGCTGCTGCCAGCTCGACATGGCGCAGGCCCGGGCCTGGAAGCCCGGTGACGGCGTGCTTTGGCTGCATCTGGAGCGCGATCATCCCGCCGCCGCCGACTGGGTCCATGGCAGAGGAGATTTCGATCCTGTCGTCGCAGATGCCCTCCTCGAAGAAGAGTCGCGGCCGCGTGTCGAGCCGATCGACGATGGTCTGCTGATCATTCTACGCGGTGTCTGTGCGACCGCGCCGGAGGAAGTCGAGGAAAAGCCCGCCGATATCGATCTGGTTCCGCTGCATCTGTGGGTCGATGGCGACCGCGTGATCTCGCTGCGCGACAAGGATCATTACATCACGGCTCTGCGCGACATCCGCAAGGCCCTGCACAAGGGCAAGGGGCCGAGCCATGCCGGCGATCTCCTGGCGATGATCGGCGACAAGCTGGTTCGCGACCTCGAGCCGGTGCTCGATGCCATGGACGAGGAGGTCGACGAACTCGACGATCTGATCTTCCAGGGCGATGCCGGCGAGGTGCGTGAGCGCCTGAAGCTGCTCAGGCGGCGCGCGGTGCAACTGCGCCGCTATCTTGCCCCCCAGCGCGATGCACTCAACCGCATGGAGCATGACGACGCTCCCTGGTTGGATGAACGCGACAAGCTGCGCTTGCGTGAGGTGATCGACAAGCTGATGCGATTCATCGAATATCTCGACGCGATCCGGGACCGGACCAGTATCCTGCATGACGATCTTTCCACCGTGATTGGCGAACGTATCGCGCACAATTCCAACCGCCTGGCTGCCCTTGCCGCGCTGCTGCTGCCGCCCAGTGTGGTAGCCGGCCTGTTCGGCATGAATGTCGGTGGTATTCCCGGCGTCGACAAGGGCTGGGCTTTCGCGACCATCGTGGCCTTCGTCACGATCACCTCGATCGTCACGCTATGGGTTCTCAAGCGGATCAACTGGTTGTAATACCGGTCCGCATCGAGACCGACTCTTCCCAGGCAGACCTGTCTGCCTGGGAAAGCGGCCGACAACGTGGATGGACCCTTCCATCTGCCGTATCGAAAAGACCGCCCTTGCAGCTTGATACATCCCTCGCCAACCTTGCCGTTGCCTCGCCCAATCATGGCGAGCGCCTCGACCCGGCGTCGCCACTTCTGCTCGTCCTGCATTATACCGGCATGCCCGACGGTGAACTGGCGCTGGCCCGGCTTTCCGATCCGGCTTCGCAGGTTTCCTGCCATTACCTCGTCGACGAGGGCGGACGGATCATCCAGATGGTGCCCGAGTCCCGCCGGGCCTGGCATGCCGGCCAGGCGAGCTGGGAGGGCGTGACCGATATCAACTCCCACTCCATCGGCATCGAGATCGTCAATCCCGGACACGAATGGGGTTATCGGGATTTTCCTGCTGTGCAGATGATGGCCGTCAAGGCTCTATGCCGCGATATTGTGAACCGCCACGGCGTCAGGCCGCACCATGTGCTCGGGCATTCGGACATCGCGCCGCTGCGCAAGACCGATCCTGGTGAGCGTTTCGACTGGGCCGGGCTGGCGCAAGAGGGTATCGGCCTCCATGTGCGCCCCGCCGCCATTCAGGGCGGGCGTTTCTTCTCCGCCGGCGAGGCCGGCCAGCCCATCGAGGCGCTGCAAGCGATGTTCTCGCTCTATGGCTACGGCATCGCGGTGAACGGGGTCTATGATGCGCTCACCGAGGCCGTGGTGACGGCCTTCCAGCGCCATTTCCGCCAGGCCAGGGTGGACGGCGTCTGTGATGCCTCGACCATTGAAACCTTGCGCAGCCTCATCCTGGCCAAGCAGGCACTGGTGTGACTTTTCGCACAGCGCCCCCGCGCTGCCGGCGCTAAGGTCACTGGCGAATGGTTCTCCCATTTCCTCCCAAAGACATAACTCCCGGCGTCCAACCAATCGGTTGGCGCCGGTTTTTCTTTGTTGACGCCGCCGGCGCTTGGCGTCACACAGGCGCGGCTAGCTGGCTGGGCGGCCGCTGTTGCCAGGCTCAAACCTGGGAATGGAGGAAAGTCCGGGCTCCACGGAAATAGGGTGCCGGTTAATGGCCGGCGGGGGCGACCTCAGGGAAAGCGCCACAGAAAGTAAACCGCCTCGGCAGGCTTCTTTTGAACTTGCCGGGGTAAGGGTGAAAGGGTGCGGTAAGAGCGCACCGCGCGGCCGGTAACGGCAGCGGCATGGCAAGCCCCACCCGGAGCAAGACCGAATAGGGACGACCGCGGCGGTCTTCGGACGCGCCGAGGCGCATTTCCGCGCCGTCGTCCGGGTTGGTTGCGTTGAGGTCACCGGTGACGGTGGCCCCAGATGAATGGTCGCCACGTCCGCGCGAGCGGGCCATACAGAACCCGGCTTACAGGCCAGCTAGCCTTGCCTTTCAGCGGATGAGCGGTGCGCGGACTTGCAGTCCGCTTTTCGACTTCAAACGCGATGTCTCCAAGAGCGGACATCGCGACATGCAAGCATGTCGCTGAGATCTCCGCGCTCCAATTCGTGCCTTTTCTAGAACCGCTGTTCCAGGCCAGTCGTTCTTGTTTTTGTCACCGAACGCCGCCACATTGCGCCCGAGTGAGTCTCTCGGCGGATATGATTCCGATTCAGGGAGGCGCGACAGTCAGTTGAAATCGTGGGGAATTCGGGAATGGGCCTCTGTGGCGATCCGGCGAACTCCCGCGGACTTCGAACCGGGTAACATCATGGGTATCGTCTGGACCATCCTCATCGGCTTCATCGTTGGCCTGCTTGCGCGTTTCCTCTCGCCGGGGCAGCACAATCCCAGCGGCTTCATCCTTACCACGATACTGGGCGTGGTCGGCGCGGCGCTGGCGACCTGGCTCGGGCAGCAGATCGGCTGGTACACGATCGGCGAAAAGGCGGGCTTCATCGGCGCTGTTGTCGGCGCAGTCATCGTGCTGCTGGTCTGGCGAGCCTTTGCTCGCAGTGCGTGAGAACACCATGGTGTCCCCAGAGCCTTCATGGCCGGGTCCTATCGACAGCTGACCCGACCGTTTCTGGTGCAGATGGATCAGGCCGCCTGATACCCTGACGTCTTTCGATATTGCGCTCGACATGCGGCAATAGAGCATGCCGTCCGGTGCAGGCGCGCCGGCTGTGGCAGTGCAGGAGAATGGACATGGACAAGGATCGTGTCGGAGGGGCCGCAAAGCAGGTCAAAGGCACTATCAAGGAGGCCGTCGGCAAGGTGACGGGCGATGCCAAGACCCAGGCCGAGGGCAAGGCGGAAAAGCTCGCGGGCAAGGTCCAGAGTGCCGTTGGCGGTGCCAAGGATGCGGCGCGCGACGCATTGAAGAAGTGACGAGAGCGGGGAGTGTCCAGGGGCGCTCCCCGCATTGAAGCGGTCATTTACCGGCGCCTGGAAGTGGAGCGCCGTTCCTTTCGCCTCACACCGTTCCGGACTATGGTTCCGTCCGTAAGAGATGGCATGCCGCGCCTCTCGCCGGCAGTGGGAATAGGTCATGGCGAACGAGGTTCCGGATGTGAGCATCCTGCGACGACAGGTGGATCGGCGTCAGCTCCAGGAGATCATTGCGGGGCTGGCCGAAGGCATCTTGTTGATAGACCCTGCGGAGGGGATCGTCTGGGCCAATGAAAGGGCCCTCGACCTGCATGATGCGGGAGAACTGGCGGAGTTGGGCAGGACGCCGGACGAATATCGGCGGAATTATATGCTGAAATACCGCAACAACCATTCGCTGGCTCCCGAGCAATACCCTCTGAATCGCCTGTTGGCCGGGGAAGTTTTCAAGGAACTGGTCGTCGAGGTCGTCAAAGCGGCGCCGCGCAGAAGGAAACAGGGGTGGCGCTGCATCCAACAGCTTCGAGGGCTGGTTCTCGTCGATGCGACCGGTAATCCTGAGTCCTACGTGCTGGTCATCGAGGATCTGACCGAGCGTTTCACCGCGGAGGAGCGCTTCGAGCGCACTTTCGCTGCCAATCCGGCGCCGGCCATCATCTGCCGGATATCGGATCTGCGCTATGTGAAGGTCAATCAGGGCTTCCTGGAAATGACCGGCTACAAGCGCGAGGAGGTTCTCGGCCGCTCGACCTACGAAATCGACGTGTTGGAGAATGCCGGAGTCCGGGAGAGTGCGATCACCTCCCTGCGCGAGGGGCGCACGATTCCACAGACCGAGGCAAGTTTACGCCTGGCCGATGGCGACTCGAAGCTGGTCATCGTCGCCGGCCAGCCGATCGAGATCGGTGAGGAGCCTTGCATGCTCTTCACCTTCATGGATATGGAGCCGCGCAGGCGGGCCGAACAGGCCTTGCGGCAGAGCGAAGAGCGTTTCGCCCGGGCCTTTCGCATGACTCCCGTGCCGACCATCGTGATGGCCCGCAAAGATTTCCACGTGCTGGATGTCAACGAGGCCTTCACCGTGGTCATGGGCTATGCGCGTGAGGACGTGATCGACAAGCCCATCGCCCTGGTACCGATCTGGTCTTCGAGCGGGTCTAGGCGTCAACTCGAACGTGACATCGAGACCGATGGAGCTTTGCGCAACCGGGATTTGGAGCTGCGCAGCCGGCATGGGGAAGTCCTGGATTGCCTGGTCTCCGCCGAGACCGTCGGCATTCAGGGCCAGGACTGCGTCCTGATCGTCCTGCAGGACATTACCGAACGCAAGCGATCGGAAGTCGAGCTGATGTCCGCCATCGAAGCCGTGATGCAGGATACGTCCTGGTTCAGCCGTACGGTAATCGAGAAGCTGGCCAATCTGCGGGGCGGAGGGACGTCGAACGGGGCCTCCACGGAGCTGGCCGACCTGACCCCGCGGGAGTTGGAAGTACTCGGCCTGCTCTGCCAGGGGCTGACCGATGTCCAAATCGTCAAGGCGTTGAAGCTCACCCGCAATACGGTGCGCAACCACGTCGCCCGCATCTATGGCAAGGCCGGTGTGCACAGCCGGGCCGCCGCCGTGGTGTGGGCGCGCGAGCGCGGATTCACCGGCGCTTCGCAAAAAGCCCGGCCCACCCGCTCAAGCTGAAGCACCTGATGCATCCGCACTAGCAATGCTGACGTATCGGCTTCTATTGCTGCAGGCTTCCCGGCGCTAGCTTGCACCCCTCGGCATGCCGCCACCTCCCCAGCGGGATGAGGATGCGGGCCGGTGCCGTTTATGGGAAAGCCAAGATGCATATCCGCTACGGTTTCGATATTGCAATGCAGTTCTCGCAACCGACCACGCTGATCACCGTTCTCGATGTTCACCCCTCACGGCGCGGCGACATTGTGCGCGAGCAGGATCTCTCCACCCTGTCGAACCATCCGACTCAGGCCCACATCGACGTTTTTGGCAATCTGTGCCGGCGCATCCATGTCGAAGATGGTTTCCTGCATCTGCGCTGCGACGGCGTCATCCGCGACAGCGGGGAGCCCGATAAGGCGGTCGAGAGGGCGAAAATCCTGCCCATCATGGCCCTGCCGAAGGAAACGCTGACCTATTTGCATGCCAGCCGTTATTGCGAAACCGATCTCCTGTCCGACTTCGCCTGGGAGCGTTTCGGAGACATAACCGATGGCTGGCAGCGCGTTCAGGCCGTCACGGACTTCGTCCATTCGCATTTGAGCTTTGGCTACGAGCGTGCCAGCGCGACGCGTTCGGCGTTGCAGGCCTTCGAGCAGAAGGTTGGCGTGTGCCGGGATTTTGCCCATTTGGCGGTTGCGCTGTGCCGTTGCCTCAACATTCCGGCGCGCTACTGCAATGGTTATCTCGGTGACATCGGGGTGCCTCCCGATCCGGCCGCCATGGATTTCAATGCCTGGTTCCAGGCCTATCTCGGCGGGGAGTGGTATACCTTCGACCCGCGGCACAACCAGCGCCGGATTGGGCGGATCCTCATCGGCTGCGGCCGCGATGCCGCCGACATCCCGATGATCAGTTCCTTCGGCCGTCACAGCCTGAGCAAGTTCGAGGTTGTGACGGAACGAGTTCCGGACGAACAGGCGGCTGCAACCACGGAGCGGCGGCTGTCACCGTAGCAGCGTCCGGAAAATCGTGATCTGTAAAGCGTTTATGGCGCGACGTTCTTATCGAGAATCAGGATGTCGATATTGCGGTCCGGCGCGTAATTGTTGCGCTTGAGCTCGTAGCGGGTGCTGCTGACCTTCTTGGCGCCTTCTGCGCAGAAGGAGACCAGGTTGTCGGGAAAGGCCTTGTCGATCACCAGGCCGAACCGGCCGGCAGGGCCGGACCAGCGGCCATTGCCGACGAAGGTGTAGCCGAAATAGGTCTGCCGGGTTTTGGGCGTCTTCGCGGTCTCGCCTGCCTGTGGCTTGGCTGCCGTCAGGCGTTTGGTCAAGGCGTCGGCCGCACGCAGGAAGCCCTCAGTGACGCAATATTTCTTTTGATATTGCGTCAACGACTCGCCGGTCAGGTTGGCGCGGTCGAAATAGAGGCCGGCCGCCGAACCGATGCTCGGCGTGTAGCTGTATTGCAGGATGATCTCCTTGCCGGCTGGTAAAACCTGCTGGCGAACGATCCTGGAGCGCAAGGTCCAGAGCGGGACCCAGTTTTCGCCAGCCTGCTCGATATAGCCCGGCGTACTCAGCTTGGTACGGTCCTCATTGTTCAAGCGCTTGAGAGCCTCGGCGGTGGAGGCGACGGCGGGCAGCAATGGCACGTTCAGGCTCTTGAGCAGATCGGTGATTTCGCTCTCCTTGCCGCCGTCCGGCGTGAAGAAGGCATGTTGTTCCACGCTCGCCTCGACCGATTTGCCGGCCGCCTTGGCCTGGACATCGAGGAAGTTCGGCGAAGCCGGGTTGGGAATGGCTAAATCCAGGTCCGTTTCGCCGGTCACCTCCGGAAGGGGGAAGGCGACTGTCAGCGTCAGGTCCTGGCCGGCTTTGTTGAGGAAACGATAGGCAGCCCGGACCTGCTTGGCCGAGAGGAAGATGTCCTCCGCCTTCAATTCGAGCTGGTCCGCCGGCTCGATGACCAGCCCGCCGGCATCGAGATTGGCAAGACTCTCCTCGGCCGAAGCACCCGTCACGGGCATTGCGAGGGTCAAGGCTGCAGCGCAATAGAGCGCTTTGGCGGGTCGGGGCATTGGCTGCGAATCTCCACACCGTCGAAACGGTTCGGCGCCGATAGTGCCCGCCTTTGCGGCACTGCGAAAGAGGCAGGGAGCAATGGCAGGATCTCGAGTTCTTATCGAAGTGGTGACGTAACGGAATTTTCAAGGAGTGGAGCTGTCTCCACGAACCCTTCATTAACCTTTCATGGGCGTTAATGGGATAGGAGAAATCTGCCCGATTTGCGGGCCGCTTCCGCCTGTAATTCCTGCCTTTGAGAGTTCGATGTCCGCTTCCTCCGCTCCCGCCAACGATGCCGCCCGGCATGTGCCGGTGATGCTCGCCGAGGTGCTGAAGGCGCTCGAGCCGAAGGCGGGCGAGCGCTTCATCGACGGCACGTTCGGGGCAGGGGGCTATACGCGCGCAGTTCTGGCGGCCGCGCCCGATGTGCAGGTGCTCGCCGTCGATCGCGATCGCAACGCCATCACCGACGGCATGGCCCTGGTTTCCGACATGCAGGGACGCCTCACTTTGGTCGAGGACCGTTTTTCCCATCTCGACAAGCTCGCGCCCATGCTGGGCGAGGGCGGCGTCGACGGGGTGGTGCTGGATATCGGGGTCTCCTCGATGCAGCTCGACGAGGCCGAGCGCGGCTTTTCCTTTCGCCGCGACGGGCCGCTCGACATGCGCATGTCGCGTGAAGGCTCGCATGCCGGGCCGACCGCCGCCGATCTCGTGGCCGAGCTTCCCGAGGAGGTGCTGGCCCGCATCTTCCAGGTGCTGGGCGAGGAGCGCCGCGCGCGTGCACTGGCGCGCGCCATCGTCACCGATCGGCAGAAGGAGCCGTTCCTCACCACCATGCAACTGGCGGATCTGTGCGGCCGGGTGATCCGCTCCAAGCCCGGCGACATTCATCCGGCGACGCGTGCCTTCCAGGCTCTGCGCATTGCCGTCAATGGCGAGCTCGACGAACTCGGCCGGGCCCTGCTGGCCGCCGAGCGGGCACTCAAGCCCGGCGGACGCCTGGTGGTGGTGACCTTCCATTCGCTCGAAGATCGTATCGTCAAGGCCTTCTTCACCGACCGCACCCGCAGCCAGGCCGGCGGTTCGCGCCATCAGCCCGTGGTGGCGGTACCGCCACCGACCTTCGTTCAGACCCATCGGGGAGCGCTGGCTGCGAGCGAGGCGGAAGCCGAGCTCAATCCCCGCGCCCGCTCCGCCAAGCTGCGCTTCGCCATCCGCAGCGAAGCCCCCGCTCGTGACACCGGCACCAGTTTCCTCGGATTGCCTGAGGTGAGTCTTCAATCCGGGAGAGGCCGTTGACCCGCATTCTCAATCTCATCCTGGTCGGTCTGCTGGTGGCTTCCGCCATCGGCGTCTACTCGATCAAATATGAATCGACCTTGCAGGCCGAGAAGGTCGCCAAGCTGCGCCGGGCCATCGAGACCGAACGTCGCGCCATCGAATCACTCAAAGCCGAATGGGCCTTCATGAGTCAGCCCGACCGTATCGGCGCCCTGGCCAAGCGCCATCTCGACCTCGTGCCGATGAAGGTCGTCCAATCCGTCGATGCCACCGATCTGCCCGAGAAGGCGCGCGAAGGCGATTTGATTGCCGAAAAACTCGAAGGACTCGGCCTGGCCGGGGCGCCGCAAGTCACAGGATCGACCCCATGAGTGAGGGGAACATGAGCGACGGGACCATCGTGGACAACCAGGCCAACGCATCAGCGCCCGAAGCCGGGACGGGCTCGGACGCCGCCAGCCCCGCCAAGACGCCGCGCCGGCGCCTTTCCAAGCTCGAAAAGAGCGGCGGGCGCATCGTGCTGATCGTGGTGGGCTTCGTCTGCATCTATATGGCGATCATGGCGCGGCTCACCCAGTTCGGCACCGCTCCCGACCAGCAATATGACGCACGTCGCTCGGCGGCCGACCAGTTGGCGGCGGCTCGCCCGGATATCCTCGACCGCAACGGCCGGATCCTGGCCACGGACGTGCAGGTGCCCTCGCTCTACGCCGAGCCGAAGAAGATCATCGACGTCGACGAGGCGACCGAGTTGCTGACCGCGCAGATGCCCGAGCTCGACGCACGTGAGCTCAGGACCAAGCTTGCCTCGGGCAAGGGCTTCATCTGGCTCAAGCGCGAGATCACGCCAGAACAGCGCAATCGCATTTATGCGCTCGGCCTGCCCGGCATAGGCTTCATCAACGAAAACAAACGCATCTACCCCAACGGGCCGACGGTGAGCCACGTCTTGGGCGCGGTGAACATCGACAACCAGGGCATAGCTGGCCTGGAGAAATACATCGACAACAAGCGCGGGCTCTCCGAGCTGCAGGCGCTCGGCTATGCCTCGACCTCCGACGCGATGAAGCCGGTGCAGACCTCGATCGATCTGCGCGCCCAGGCGGTGATGCGTGACGAGCTCATCGCCGGCATGGAGCATTTCAAGGCCAAGGCAGCGGGCGGCGTCATCATGGACGTGACCACCGGCGAGATGATCTCACTGGTGTCATTGCCGGACTTCGATCCCAACAATCCGGCCGATGCCCTCGATCCCAACAGGATCAACCGTATCAATGTCGGCACCTATGAAATGGGTTCGACCTTCAAGGCGCTGACCCTGGCCATGGCGATCGAATCGGGCCGGTTCACCACCAATTCCATGCTGGATGCCCGGGCCGGCAGCGTCACCATCGGGCGTTGGACCATCCGCGACTACCATCCGCAGCGCCGCATGCTGAGCCTGCCGGAGGTGTTCACCTATTCGTCGAATATCGGCGTCATCCGCATGGCGCTCGGCCTGGGCGTGCCTGCCCACCAGGCCTTCCTGCGTCAGATGGGTCAGCTCGATCGCCTGGTGACGGAGCTGCCCGAAAATGCTGCGCCGATCCTGCCGCGTCGCTGGGGCACTCTGAACTCCGCCACCATTGCCTTTGGCCAAGGCATCACCGTTGCACCCCTGCAGGCCGTCATGGCGGTTGGCGCAATGATGAACGGCGGCCATCTGATGAAGCCGACCTTCATCAAGCGCGACGAGGACGAGGCTCTGGCCCTGTCCAAGCCGGTGCTCAAGCCCCACACCTCCGACGTGATGCGCTACATCATGCGCCTCAACGCCACCAACGGCTCGGCCAAGAAGGTCGACATTTTCGGCTATCAGGTTGGCGGCAAGACCGGCACGGCCGAAAAGCTGATCGGCGGGCGCTACAACAAGAACCTGAACTTCACCACCTTCATGGCGGTGTTTCCTTTCGACAAGCCGAAATATCTGATCACCGTTCTCTACGACGAGCCCAAGGGCCTGCCCGAGACCTATGGATATTCCACGGCTGCCTGGAACGCCGGCGTCACCACCGGCAAGATCCTGGAGCGCGTCGGCCCGCTCCTCGGCGTCAAACCCCGCTTCATGGAGGTTCCCAATCCGGTTCCGCCGCTCAACGCCCCGAGGGACCAGTTGAACCAGAGCATGGCCTGGCTGGCGGCCCGATAAGATCATCCAATGGGCGGGTCCGACGACCCGCCCATTGCAGTTTGCGGCAATGCATGGCCGGGATGCATCGATCGGCCATTGAAACTGCATTGCCATTGCTCTTAGGCACTCTAATAAAGCCGCCGATTCCGAATCGTCGAAAACCAGGACATTCATGACCAAACGCCTCGCCGACATCGTTTCCGAAGGCTCCCTGGCCGCCGATGCCCGTGCGCTCGAGGTCGCGGGCGTCACCGCCGATTCCCGCGCCGTGAAGCCGGGTTTCGTCTTCGTCGCCATTCCCGGTACGAAGAGCGATGGCGCGGCCTATGTCCCGCAGGCCATTGCCGCCGGTGCGGTGGCTGTTGTCTCCGAAGCCCCGCTCGACGTGCCTGCGTCAGTCGCCCAGATCAAGGTCGGCAATGCCCGCAAGGCGCTGAGCGAGATCGCGGCGGCCTTCTATGACCGCCAACCGGCAACCATCATTGCCGTCACCGGTACCAGTGGCAAGACCTCGGTCGCCGCCTTCGTTCGCCAGATCTGGGCGATATCAGGGTATCAATCGGCGTCCATCGGCACCGTCGGCGTCGTGGCGCCCTGGGGCGAGACCTATGGATCCCTCACCACACCGGATCCGGTCGAGCTGCACCGTCTGATCGACGAACTGGCGGGCAGGGGCATCACCCATCTCGCCATGGAGGCTTCCTCGCACGGCCTCGACCAGTTCCGGCTTGATGGCGTGCGCCTGGCAGCCGGCGGCTTCACCAATCTGTCGCGCGATCATCTCGACTATCATGCGAGCTTCGAGGCCTATCTCGAGGCGAAGCTGCGGCTGTTCCGCGATCTCCTGCCCGATGGCGCCGGGGCGGTCGTGGCGGCCGACCATGCCGAGGCCGCCGCCGTATTGGCCGCGGCGCGCCGGAAGGGCCTGCATGTTCTCGGTGTCGGCGAGGCGGGTGACGGCATCCGCCTGAAATCGGTTGATATCGAAGGCTTCATCCAGCATCTGGAACTCGACTATCGGGGCCGGGCCTATCGGGTGCGGCTGCCGCTCGCGGGGCGCTTCCAGGTGGAGAATGCTCTCGTCGCCGCCGGCCTGTGCCTCCTGACCGGCGGGGAGCCGGATGCCGTCTTCGCTGCTCTCGAGCACCTTCAGGGTGCCAAGGGACGCCTCGACCTTGTCGGCACCGTCGAGGGGGCACCGGTACTCGTCGACTATGCCCATAAGCCCGATGCGCTCGAAAAGGCGCTGGAGGCCTTGCGTCCCTTCGTGCAGGGCAAGCTGGTGGTGATCTTCGGCTGCGGCGGCGATCGCGATGCCGGCAAACGCCCGATCATGGGTGAGATCGCCACTCGGCTGGCCGACAAGGTCATCGTCACAGATGACAATCCCCGCAGCGAGGATCCCGCCACGATCCGCGCGGCGATCATGGCGGCAGCGCCAGGCGCGATCGAAATCGGTGACCGGCGCCTGGCGATCGAGACAGCGATTGTGGAGCTGGAGCGCGGGGATGTGCTGCTGATCGCCGGCAAGGGACACGAACCAGGCCAGATCGTCGGCAAGACGGTGCTCCCCTTCTCCGATCACGATGTCGCCCGCGAGGCGATCGCCGCGAGGGCCGGGTGATGGCCATCCTTCGGAGCGCGGACATCCTGTCCGCTCTTGGAAACGCCGCGGTTAGCGAGCTAGGAAGAGCGGACAGGATGTCCGCGCTCCAGGAAGAATCAAGCCTTTCGCAGGCTGCTCTATTGTTTCGACGCATTTTTTCAAAAAATGCTCTGAGGTTGAAAGGATTTCCATGTTCTATCTGCTGAGCCGCTTCAGCGAACATTTCGAGCTCCTCAACCTGTTCCGCTACATCACCTTCCGGACCGGTGGGGCTATCTTCACGGCACTTTTGTTCGTGTTCTTCTTCGGGCCGTGGACGATCTCCTGGCTGCGCGTGAAGCAGGGCAAGGGCCAGCCGATCCGCGACGACGGCCCGCAATCGCATCTGTCCAAGCGCGGCACGCCGACCATGGGCGGGCTGATGATCCTGTCGGGGCTGGGCGTATCGACACTGCTGTGGGGCAACCTCGCCAATGTCTATGTCTGGGCCGTGTTGTTGGTAACGCTCGGCTTTGGCGCCATCGGCTTCTATGACGACTATCTCAAGGTGACCAAGCAAAGCCACAAGGGCTTTTCCGGCCGGGCGCGCCTGTCTCTGGAATTCCTGATCGCCGGCGTCGCCGTGATCCTGATGGCACAGGCGGGCGGGGCGCGCTTCCTCGGCTTCCTGTGGGGCAGCGGAGCGCCGATCTCGCAGGCGACCTCGGTCGCCTTTCCCTTCTTCAAGGAACTCTTGATCAACCTCTCCTATTTCTTTGTGGTCTTCGGCGCCTTCATCATCGTAGGCTTCGGCAATGCCGTGAATCTGACGGACGGCCTGGACGGGCTTGCCATCGTGCCGGTGATGGTGGCCGCCGGTACCTTCGGTGTCATCGCCTATCTCGTCGGCAACGCGAATTTCGCCAACTACCTGCAGCTTCACTTCGTACCCGGCACCGGCGAACTCGCGGTGATCTGCGGCGCGATGATCGGGGCGGGGCTCGGCTTCCTCTGGTTCAATGCGCCGCCGGCCCAGATCTTCATGGGCGATACCGGTTCGCTCGCGCTCGGCGGCATGCTGGGCTCGATCGCCGTGGCCACCAAGCATGAGATCGTGCTGCTGGTCGTGGGCGGCCTGTTCGTGGCTGAGACCCTGTCGGTGATCATCCAGGTGCTGTCGTTCCGTTATACCGGCAAGCGCGTGTTCAAGATGGCGCCGATCCATCACCATTTCGAACAGCTTGGCTGGAAGGAACCGCAGGTCGTGATCCGCTTCTGGATCATCGCGGTGGTGCTGGCTCTGCTCGGGCTTGCCACGCTCAAGCTCAGATAGGACGAAAGATCGTCATGATCCCGATCACTTCCTTCGGCGACCGTGCTGTTGCCGTGTTCGGCCTAGGCGGGTCGGGCCTGGTGACTGCCGAAGCTCTCGCCGCCGGTGGCGCCAGGCCCATCGTCTGGGACGATGGTGAAGCCGGACGCAAGGCCGCTGGCGACAAGGGGCTCGACGTCCGCGACCTCAATGAGATCGACTGGTCCTCCGTCGCCGCGCTGGTCCTGTCGCCCGGGGTACCGCTCACCCACCCCGGGCCGCATTGGTCGGTCAAGCTGGCCGCTTCACATGGGGTGGAGGTGATCGGCGATATCGAACTCTTCGTCCGCGAGCGCCGGGCGAGGGCGCCGGGCTCGCCCTTCATCGCCATCACCGGCACCAACGGCAAATCCACGACCACGGCACTGATCGCCCACCTTTTCGCCGCAGCCGGCCACGACGTACAGCTCGGCGGCAATATCGGTACGGCGATCCTGTCGCTGGATCCGCCGTCGCCCGACAAGGTGCATGTCGTCGAGTGCTCCTCCTACCAGATCGATCTGGCACCGAGCATCGATCCCTCCGTCGCTATCCTGCTCAACGTCACTGAGGATCATCTCGACCGCCACGGCACGCTGGAACATTATGCCGCCGTGAAGGCGCGCCTCGTCGAAGGCGCCCGCACGCCAGTTGTCGGCGTCGACGATGTCTGGTGCGCTGCTGTTGCCGACGAGATCGAGCGCCAGGGCGGCAGGCCCATCCGCATCTCGGTGCAGCGGCCATTGAGCGACGGCGTCTACGCCGTTGGCGACAGGTTGTTTTCGGCCGAAGCGGGCAGGGCGGCCGAAGTCGCCAGCCTCGCCGGCATCGGCTCCCTGCGCGGCGCGCATAATGCCCAGAATGCCTGTGCTGCGCTGGCTGCTGCCCGGGCCGGCGGGCTGACACTGGATCAGATCCAGGCCGGCATGCGCAGCTTCCCGGGCCTCGCCCACCGCATGGAACAGGTCGGCCGGCTTGGGCCTGTGCTGTTCGTCAACGATTCCAAGGCCACCAATGCCGATGCCACGGCCAAGGCCCTGTCATCCTTCCCGACCCTGTATTGGATCGCCGGCGGCAAGCCCAAGACCGGCGGCATCGAGGCCCTGACCGAGTATTTTCCCAAGATCTGCAAAGCCTATCTGATCGGCGAGGCGACGGAGGAGTTCGCTGCGACACTGGAAGGGCGGGTGCCCTATGTGCGGGCGGAGACGATCGAGAAGGCGGTGCCTCTGGCGTCTGCCGACGCGGCGGCTTCCGGTCTCGAGGAGGCCGTGGTGCTGCTTTCCCCAGCCTGCGCTTCCTTCGACCAGTTCCGCAATTTCGAAGAACGGGGCAAGGCCTTCTCCCGGGCCGTGCTGTCCTTGCCGGGTATCGGAAAGGCCTGACGGCATCTCGATCAGCCGAAGCGGGCCACCAGAAAGTCGATGGCACTGCGCAGCATGGCCGTCGGCCGCCGGTCCGGGGCGTAGACGAGGTGCATCGGTGTGGGACGATAGGACCATAGCGGCAGCACGGGTTCGAGCCGGCCGGCGTCGATATCGTTCATCAACAACAGTTCGGGCTGCAAAACGATGCCTGCGCCATGGAGCGACGCCACGCGCAGCGCCGATCCCTGATTGGTGGTGAAGCGGCCCCCGACATTTACCGTGCAGGTTTCGCCGTGCGGGCCGACGAGATGCCAGATGCCCTGCGTGCGCCAATAGGCATGGCCGAGGCAATCATGATGGCAGAGCTCACGCGGATGGTCTGGCCGCCCGTGCACATCCAGGTAACACGGCGCGGCCGCCAGGATTCGGCGATAGGGCTTCAGCGGACGGGCCACCAGGTTTTCATCCGTGAGATCGCCGATATGAATGCCGAGATCGCAGCCCTCACCGATCAGGTCCGGGGTGCGGTTGTCGAGCATGAGATCGACGGTGACGTCGAGATTGCGCTGCAGATAGTCGATCAGGGCCGGCACCAGGCTTTCGCTGCCGAAACTCACCGGCGCGGCCAAGCGCAGACGCCCACGCGGACTGGCCTGCAATTCGGAGGCGCTCGCTTCGGCCAGGGCCACCTCGGCCAGTGCCGTCTTACAGCGTTCGTAATAGAGCCTGCCGACTTCCGTGAGCTGGTGGCGGCGCGTGGTGCGGTGAAGCAGTCGGGCTCCCAGGCGCTGCTCGATCAGGCGGACATGCTTGGCGACCATGGTCGCCGATACCCGGCTGGTCTCCGCCGCGGCGGCGAAGCTGCCTTCTTCCACCACCCTGACGAACATGGCCATGCCGGCGAGCTTGTCCATGATTGCAATCCATATGGTTCTGAATGAAATGCTCAGATGGTTATTTATCAGCAAAGGGGTTTGGAGAACATTGCGGGAGGCCCGCTATCGGACCTTTTCATGAGGAAGTGACCATGCCTATCCTGCGACTGGAAATGCATCCCGGACGTACACTCGAACAAAAGCGCGATTTCGTGCAGGCGGCGACCAAAGCTGTCGTCGAGACCCTGGTTTGTCCGCCGGAAGCCGTCGAGATCATCATCACCGAGGTCCCGAAGGATGCCTGGGCCGTTGCAGGAAAGCTGAAATCCGACAGTTGAGCGTGTCTTTCCGCGGCGGGCGATGGTCTTGCTGCGGAATGTGCGGGAGCCGGCAGGATCTGCTTGCCGGATCGAACCGGCTCCACGCGGCATCAGCCTCTTGTCGACGCGGTCGTAAAGGCCGCGAGTTCCCGTCCGAATCGTGCCGGCTCCTCATAGAAGGGGCTATGGCCGCTATCGGCGTAGACCGAGAGCCGGCTATCAGGATGAAGGGCCTTGATCCGTTCGGACATCGCCAGGCGCACCAGCCGGTCATGAATGCCATGCGTCAGCAGGATCGGGCCGGGATAGGCCTGGAACACCGGTTCGAGATCGGGGGTGGCGATCTTCACGAAGCCCTCGTTCACCGCCCGCCCGGTCATGCCGTTGACCACCAGCATGCGCTGCAGCTCGATGCCGGTGAGCGGCTTGTGAAAACAGGCGGCGAGAAAGTCGGCCGTCGCGGCGGTCCGTTCGCCGAGATCGTGTGAGATCGCCGTCTTGGCGAAGCTGACCGCGAGCGGAGTGAGCAGATCCGGCGACAGCTTGGTGACGGCATCGACCAGGTTGATCCCCGCGATCTGCGAGCCGCCATATTTACGCAGATAGGCACCGGCGACATGGCCCCCCAGCGACCAGCCCACCAGGATGGGGCGGCGCAGCTTGGTGGCCGCGATCACCGCGGCAACGTCATCCGCCCAACGATCGGTATCGGAATAGGCGTCGGGCGAGGCTGGCTTGTCGGAATCGCCATGGCCGCGCAGATCGAAACGCACCAGCCGGAAGCCGTCCAGTGCCGGATCGGCAAACTGCTTGTCCCAGCTGAGCCGGCTCTGGCGCAGGCCATGGATGAACAGGATCTCGGGCGTTGCCGGATCTCCCTGTGCCTCGCCGGCGAGCAGCGTGCCATCGGCCGAAGGGACGATGAAGCTCTCACGGCCTGAGCCGGATCGGCCGGCCTTCGCGGCGGCATTCGGTTGTTTCTTGCCGGTCGCGCCCGATGCGGAACCTGTCAGTCCCGATTCGATGGCGAGAGCGGTGAGGGCGGCTGCAGCACCCAGGAAAAGGCGCTTCGAAGAATCCATTGCTTTCTTCCATCTTGTTTATCGATCGCTATTCAACTTGCTTGACGCTGCCTGTCAAGATGTTGTTTAGTGCTCGATATGGAACATGGTTCGAAATCACGTGGCGGGCGGCCCTGGAGCTTCGATCGGGAGCAGGCGGTCGAGACGGCTATGCGGCTGTTCTGGCGCCACGGCTATGAGGGCGTGTCGATCGGGGATCTCACCAAGGCGATCGGGATCGCACCACCCAGCCTCTACGCCGCCTTCGGCAGCAAGACCGGGCTTTATCAGGAGGCGCTCGCCCGCTATGAGGGCAGCATCGGCTTACTCGATTTCGCCGCCGTCGCGGAGGCGAGCGGCCTGCCACAGGCCGTGCGCCTGCTGCTGGAAGCGGCGGTCGGGGCCGTCATCCATCCCGACCGCGAGCGTGGCTGCATGATCTCCAGCGGGATGATCACCTGCCATCCTGACCATGCCACACTGGCCCGCGATCTCGCGGCACGGCGCGACGCCATCCGAGCCAAGATCGCTGAGGCGCTCCGGCCCTTCGCCGACGCCGGGACGATCCCGGGCTTGGCAAGACATCTGGCGGCCGTCATGCAGGGGATTTCGATCCAGGCGCGGGACGGTATCGGCCGGGCTGAGTTGCAGGGGATCGTCGAGGATGTGGTGGCGGGGCTCGACCGCAGGCAGCTCCGAGGCCAGGCGCGACAATAGAAGAGGGCCGAGGCGCAGATCGGTGCCGATCGCTCCGAGCGGCTGGGGGCGGCTGTTCAATCGGTGGTCCAGGGGCATTGCCGGCAAAAGCGCGGTAAAGCCTTCGCATTTAACCCTTCCTAAACCCTGTCGGGAGCACTGCTAGGGCGATCCTGCCTCAGCTGACGGACTCCCTGTTCATGGCCTCGCGTACCGAACGTTCAGCCTTCAATGCCTGGTGGTGGACCGTCGATCGGCTGATGCTGATGACGATCCTGGCCCTGATGCTGACCGGAATCGTGCTCCTGCTGGCGGCGAGCCCCGCCGTCGCCGAGCGCATCGGCATCTCCGATATGTTTCACTTCGTCAACCGCCAGGCGATGATGATCCCGGTGGCGCTGATGGTGATGATCGGGGTGTCCTTCCTGTCGCCGCAGTCGATCCGCCGGCTGGCGCTGGTGATGTTTTTGTTCGCCACAGCCTTGGTGGTGGCGACGCTGCTGTTCGGCGCCGAGGTGAAGGGCTCCAGGCGCTGGATCGCAGGCATCCAGCCCTCCGAATTCCTCAAGCCGGCCTTCGTCGTACTGGCGGCCTGGCTGTTCTCCGAAAACGTCAAGCGGCCGGACGTTCCCGCCAATATCCTCGCCATGCTGCTGCTGGCCTGCTCGGCGGGACTGCTCATCCTGCAGCCCGACTTCGGTCAGACCATGCTGATCTCCATCGTCTGGGGCGCGCTGTTCTTCATGGCCGGGCTGCACTGGTTCTGGATGGTGGGGCTCGGCGGCGTCGGTGTCGTCGGCATCGTGGCGGCCTATCAGTTCATCCCGCACGTGACCTCGCGTATCGATCGCTTCCTCAAGCCCGAGGGCACCGACACTTTCCAGGTCGACGTGGCGCGCGATGCCTTCCTTTCAGGCGGCTGGCTCGGCAAGGGGCCGGGCGAGGGCACCTACAAGCTGATCCTGCCGGATTCCCACACCGATTTCATCATGGCGGTAACCGGCGAGGAGTTCGGCCTTCTTTTCGTCATGGCAGTGGTGGCGATGTTCGCCCTCATCGTGCTGCGCGGCTTCTGGCATGCCTACAAGGTCGAAGATCCCTTCTGCCGCTTCGCCACCGCCGGCCTCACTCTGCTGTTCGGAATGCAGTCCTCGATCAATCTGATGGTCAATCTCCATATGATGCCCGCCAAGGGCATGACGCTGCCCTTCATCTCCTATGGCGGCTCCTCGCTGATCTCGGTGGCCTATGGCATGGGCATGGTGCTGGCTCTCACCCGCCGCCGTCCGCGCACCGACATGCTTGAAAGCGCCTTCAGCTTCCGCGACCGCAGGGCTCAGGCCGCAGCCGGCATCGGATTGTCATCGTGAGCGGCAAGATCGTCCTGCTCTGCGCCGGTGGTACCGGCGGCCACCTGTTTCCGGCCGAAGCGTTGGCGGGTGCGCTCGTGCCACTCGGCTTCCGCCCCCATCTTGCCACCGACGAACGGGTGGAGCGCTATACCGGTACCTTCGCCTGGGAGGACATTCATGTCATCCGGTCCGAGACCATGCGTTCGCGTGCGCCGCTCGCCATGGCCAATACGCTCTGGCAACTCGGCACCGGTACGCTGGCAGCCTGGCGCATGCTGGGCCGGCTGCGGCCGGCTGTCGTCTGCGGCTTTGGCGGTTATCCGACCCTGCCGCCGCTGACGGCCGCGGCCTGGCGCAAGATCCCGACCATGATCCATGAAGCCAATGCGGTGATGGGCCGGGCCAACCGCATGCTGGCGCCGAAGGTGACGCGCATCGCCACCGGCTTTGCCGATGTGGCGATGATGGACGATGTGCCGAAATCGAAGCTGGTCCATACCGGCAACCCGGTGCGGCCGGCTGTGATGGAAGCAGCCAAGGTTCCCTATCCCGACCTGGATGGGCCTATCAACCTGCTGGTCTTCGGCGGCAGCCAGGGCGCGGCGGTGATGTCGTCGATCGTGCCGCCGGCGATCGCGCGGCTGGACGAACAATTGCGCCGTCGGCTCAGGATCGTGCAGCAGGCGCGCCAGGAGGATCTTGCCGCAGTGCGCGGGACCTATGCGGGTCTCGGCGTCACCGCCGAGGTCAGCGACTTCTTTCGTGACCTGCCCGCCCGCATCGCGGGGGCCCATCTCGTGATCAGCCGCTCCGGCGCCTCGACCGTCGCCGAGCTCTCGGTCATCGGCCGTCCGTCGATCCTCGTGCCGCTGCCGGGAGCCCTCGATCAGGACCAGGCCGCCAATGCTCGTACGCTCGCCAATGTCAACGGTGCCCGGATGGTGATGCAACCGGACTTCACTGCCGAGACCCTGGCTGCCGATCTCACGGCACTCCTCGGCGATCCGGTGGGGCTGCAGGCAATGGCCGTCAATGCACGGGACGCCGGTATTCCTGACGCAGCCGGCCGCCTCGCCGACTGGGTGGTCAAGCTGGCGGCGATGTGACGGGAGGGCGGGTCCTCGGACCGGCTTTGCGAACCTGCAGGTGGTGGAGAAAGCCGGGGCTGAGGCGCTCCGGGCCTATTCGTTTCGTGGGCGCTGGCGGGCTTGTACACGACATGAGCCCCAGATCCTCCATAGTTTAAAATCGATCTACGGCATCTCATCCGGGACCGGACACCTACTTCAGGGTAATCGCTTCAAATTGTCGTTCGTCCGGGGCTTGAGAATTTTCGGGAGTGCGGGCCTCTCGTTCCAGTCTTCATCACGCGATAACCCAAAGCGATTGCCCCCTCCCGGGTCGGAGGCGCTTGATATCCTTGCAATGCAAGCGCAAGTTGTATTCTCGCGGGCAACAATACAGCACTTGGCGAAGCGCCTGCGATTGGGGGGGGGCGATGAGCACCGATATTGGGCTGGCCGATATTTTCGTCATCCTGCTGATTACGATCGGACCGCTCAAGGCGGCCATCGTCTATGCCAAGCTCACGGGCAAGGCCGATGCGGCGTTCAAGCGCCAGGTGGCCTTCAAGACCGTGCTGGTGGCTGCCATCGTTTGCCTCGTTTTCGTCTTCGCGGGGCAATGGCTGCTCGGTGTCTTCCATATTACGCTTCCGGCGCTGAAGATCGCAGGCGGCCTGATCCTGCTGCTCTTTGCCCTCGACATGGTGATGGGAAGCGAGAAGAAGGCGGAAGATGGCGATGCTCTGCCCTCCGCCGACATCGCTGTATATCCGCTTGCCATTCCGATGATGGCGACGCCCCAGGGCCTGGTGGCGATCACCACCGTCGTCGCCACCAAGGACAGCATCGGCGAACTGATTACCGTTGCGGTGATGGTCCTCGTCATCATGGGCATCAATCTTGCCACCCTGCTTTCGGCTGACAAGCTGCTGAAGAAGGGCGGCGGTGGCGCCATGGTGGTTGTCGGCAAGGTCGTCGGCCTGTTGCTGGCGGCGCTTGCCGTCCAGTTGATGATCTCGAGCTTCCGCGATCTCGGTGTCATCGCTGCGGTGACCGGAGCCCATTGATGAACGAGGCCGCCCGTCCCGATGCGCCGGCTATCACCGATCCGGCGCCACCGCCGAGGAACCCGCTGCGGCGCACGGCGCTCGTGACGGTCCTGATCGTCATCGTTGTGTTCGCGCTTTCGGTGGCGATGGAGCGGTTGACCCCCATCTCCTCGCAGGCCGCGGTTCAGGCCTATGTGGTGCGGATGGCGTCCGAGGTCGGAGGCAGGGTGCTGGAAGTCGGCGTCGGCGACAATGCCCGCATCGCCGCCGGGCAGGTGCTGTTTCGTATCGATCCGAAACCCTATGAAATCGCCGTCGCGGAGGCGCAGGCGGGTCTCGAACGCATCGGCCTGACAATCGGCGCTTCCACTCAGGAAGTGGAATCCGCCCAGGCCAAGCTGGTGAAGGTACAGGCCGATCGCGAGAATGTACGAGCCCAGGTGGAGCGAGCGAGGATCCTGGTGCAACGAGGCATCTATGCACGGGCCAAGCTTGACGAAGCCAATTCGGCCCTCGGCGTTTCGGAAGCGACCGTAACGGGCGCCGAAGCAGACCTCGCCAAAGCGCGCGAGCAGCTTGGGCCGCAAGGCAACGACAATCCGCAGTTCAAGGAAGCACTTGCCGTGCTTGAGCGCGCCCGGCTTAATCTGCTCCATACCACCGTCATTGCTCCATCGGACGGCGTCGTCACCAATCTCCAACTCGGCGTCGGCCAGGTGATCGGCACGGGTCAGGCGGCTTTGACCTTCATCGACGCGAACAGCATATGGGTCGCCGCCGCCTACAAGGAAAACAGTCTGGAATATATGGCGCCGGGCAATGATGCCGAGGTCGTGCTGGATTCTCTGCCCGGCACCGTTTTCGCCATGCGTGTCGAGAGTATCGGCTGGGGCGTTTCCCAGGGCAGCATCGACCCCGCCACGGGGCTTCCGACCATCCGCAACCAGAGTGGCTGGGTGCGCGAGCCTCAGCGTTTCCCGGTGCGACTGGTGTTCAAGGATAGCCCGCCGCGCGGCATCCGCTACGGCTCGCAGGTCAGTGTCGTGGTCTACACCGGCGAAAACCCGGCGATGAACGCTGTCGGCCGATTCTGGATCCGCCTGGTCTCGGCGCTGACCTATGTCAGCTGAGGAGAATCCGGGGCTGTCGCGGGCAAAGCGTCAAGGCCTACGCATCGCTTTCGCGGTCGCCATCGGTTTCACGATGAGCACGGCGGAAGGCTCTCCCTTGCCTTTCCTCGCTCCGATGTTGGCGACGCAATTCCTGATTGGTGGCCTGAAGCCGCTCGGACTGCGGCAGGCCGTCGGCTTCGTCGTGCTGATTGCCGTCTGCGGCTTGGCCATGGTGTGGCTGACAGGCATTTTCGGTGACAAGCCGGCCGCGCTGCTGATCTCGCTCGGCCTGATCTACTTTTTCTGCTTCCTGCTGCTGGTACTGGGCATGGGGGGACAGGCGGCATTCCTGGTCTTGATTCTCGCGGTGATGGTGCCCCTGCTCGGCGTCCTGCAAAAGGACCTCGGCGAGGGCATCGTTGTCATCCTGCTGAAGGCCGCCGTGGCCGGCGTCGTCCTTACATGGCTCGCCCACGCCGCCTTTCCCGACACGGGCGGCAAGATACCCCCAACGCCGGTCTCTCCGCCATCGAGCCAGGCGACCATGCGGGCCTTGGCGAACGCGGCGATCCTGCTGGTCATGGTGACGGTCTGCCTCGTCAGCGACCGGTTTTCATCGGCGGTGGTCGTACCGATCACGGTGGCTTCGCTTCTCAACCAGCTCGACCTTGCTGCCAGCGGTCGCGCGGCCTTCGGGCTGGTTGCCGTCAATCTGCTCGGTGGCATCGTCGCCTCCGTCGCTTTTGCGCTGTTGGAATTGCGTCCGGAACTGCCCTTCCTGTTTCTGATCGTCCTCACGGTTGGCTTGCTGTTCGGCGGCAGGGCGGCCGCCGATCCCACATCCGGTAGGATCTATGCCGGCGCGCTGATCATCTTTCTCGTGCTGCTGGGACTGGGTGTGTCGCCGCTGCCCGGCAGTACGGTGGAAAGCTTTGCCACACGCATCGGCCAAGTGCTGTTTGCGATCGCCTGCACGCTTTGCCTGACGGCCTTGTCGTGGCCTGCATCTGTGCCCCGGCGATCGGGCGACATCGACGAGAATGGCGCGGACACGAGATGAGCGCCAGACGTGACGCCGGTCTCAGCGCCCTCCGCTACCTCTTTGCACGCGATATCGGCTCTTCCCACTTTGTCAGGCTTCGGGGGGCACCTCGATTGCCTTTCCCAGTCGCTCGAGTTCGAGCGAATAGCAGAACAAGGCGAAGAGAACGCTCATGACGATAAATCCCTTCACCAGAATCTGGCCGATGGGCGGGAGCGGATCGAGTTCAGGCACGTGCCTGAAGAAAATTACCGAGAAGAGCGCGCCGCCAATGAAAAAGCTGGCGCGGCTGGTAAATTGGAGGAGGTGGCCGACGACTGCACTGTGGAACGGTGTATAGATAGGGAAAAAACGATATCTTGCCCAATAGAAACATAGAAGGGCGAAGGTGTCTCCGACAATAATCACCCCAATCAACGGCTGAAAATCCTGCTCCTTACCCATGTTGTTAATCAAATTTCGAAATATCGGAAAAATTATCCAGAATAAGAAAGAGGCGAGAGCCGTTTCGATTGTCACGAACAGAATGTAGAAAATGGAATTTCGGGACAATGGCTGCATATGCGCCCCCTTGCTGCCGGACGATACCGAAGCGCCTCCTGATTTTACATATGTAATCGAACGGATGCCGTGCAGGACAGTCTAATCGACCGAATATCCGGGATAGATCAAAGCGGCGGCAATGGGTCTCCTTGATCCAGCTCCGATGAAGATTTGCCTCCTAGCCTCCGCACCCCTATACGAAGCCAAATCCCATCTTTTCGAGAGATCTCATGAAGCTGCCCCGTGAAATTGGCCCCATCCACTTTGTCGGCATCGGCGGCATCGGTATGTCCGGCATCGCCGAAGTGCTGGTCAATCTGGGCTACACGGTGCAGGGCTCGGACGCGGCCGACAATTACAACGTCAAGCGCCTGAAGGATAAGGGCGTGAAGACCTTCATCGGCCACGCCGCCGAGAATATCGGCGAGGCCGAGGTGGTCGTGGTCTCGACCGCAATCAAGCGCGACAATCCCGAACTTGCCGCCGCGCGCGAAAAGCGCCTGCCGGTGGTGCGGCGTGCCGAAATGCTGGCCGAACTGATGCGGCTGAAGACCTGTGTCTCGGTTGCCGGCACGCATGGCAAAACCACCACGACCTCGCTGGTGGCGACGCTCCTTGATGCTGGCGGTTTCGATCCCACCGTGATCAATGGCGGCATCATCAACGCCTACGGCACCAATGCGCGGCTGGGCTCGAGCGATTGGATGGTGGTGGAAGCCGATGAAAGCGACGGCACCTTCCTCAAGCTGCCGACCGACGTCGCCATCGTCACCAATATCGATCCCGAGCATCTCGATCATTTCAAGACCTTCGAGGCCATCAAGGATGCCTTCCGGGCCTTCGTCGAGAACATTCCCTTCTATGGCTTTGCCGTGATGTGCCTCGACCATCCGGTGGTGCAGGAGCTGGTCGGCACCATCGAGGATCGCCGCGTCGTCACCTATGGCGAGAACCCGCAGGCCGATGTGCGCCTGCTGGATCTCGATCTTTCGGGTGGACGTTCGCGTTTCCGGGTCGTCATTCGCGACCGCAAGACCGGCGCGGTAGTGGAGCTACCCGATCTCGGCCTGCCCATGCCGGGCGGGCACAATGCCCTCAATGCCACGGCTGCCATCGCTGTCGCCCACAATCTCGGCATGGATGCCGAGGCGATCCGCAAGGGCCTGGAAGGTTTCGGCGGCGTGAAGCGGCGTTTCACCCGCACCGGGGAGTGGAACGGCGTTACGGTGTTCGACGATTACGGCCACCACCCCGTGGAAATCTCCGCCGTGCTCAAGGCGGCGCGGGCCTCGACCACCGGCCAGGTGATCGCGGTGGTGCAGCCGCATCGCTACAGCCGCCTGGCGAGCCTGTTCAACGAGTTCTCGGCCTGTTTCAACGATGCCGATATGGTCGTGGTCGCCGATGTCTATGCGGCCGGCGAGGCGCCGATCCCGGGGGCAGACAAGGAAGGCCTCGTTGCCGGCATCCGCGCTCGGGGTCACCGCCATGTCGTCGGGCTCGATCGCCCCGGCTCGCTCGCCGGCCTGGTCGCGTCGGTGGCCAAGCCCGGTGACTATGTCGTGTGTCTGGGGGCCGGCAACATCACCCAATGGGCCTATGCGCTGCCTGGCGAACTGGCGGCGCTGGGGTAGGCCAAAGCGTTTCGCGCCTCATCGGAAAACTCCGCTTAGTAGGAGGAGGGCATGAGCCTCGCCGAGACGATCCACGCACGTCTGGCGGTTGCGGCAGACCCGGCGCGGGCTCCGGGCATGCAAGCCTATATGAAATCGACGATGCCCTATCTGGGTGTCTCCGCCGTGCCGCTGAGGCAGATCTGCAAGGCCGTATTCGCCGATCTTCGCTTTGAGAGCGTTGGGCATTGGCAGGCGGAGGTTCTCGCCATCTGGCGTGGCGCCCGTTTCCGCGAGGAACGCTACGCTGCCATCGAACTGACCGGCCTGCGTGCTGCCAGGTCGTTCCAGCGCTTCGAAGTCCTGCCGATGTATGAGGAGATGATCGTCACCGGTGCCTGGTGGGACTATGTCGATGTCATCGCCGCGCATCGCCTGCTACCGATCCTGCGCAATGACGGCGCGGCAATGCGCCAGGCCATGCTCGCCTGGTCCGTCGACGCCAATATGTGGAAGCGCCGGAGTGCGATCCTCTGCCAGCTCGACGCCAAGGTGGAGACGGATCTCGAACTCCTCTATGCCTGCATCGCGCCCTCGATCGCCTCCAGGGAGTTCTTCCTGCGCAAGGCGATCGGCTGGGCTCTCAGGCACCATGCCCGCGTCGATCCCGTGGAGGTTGCCCGCTATGTCGAGGAGCACCCCGAGCTCAGCGGCCTCAGCCGGCGTGAAGCCTTGAAGCATATCAAGGCGTAAAGCGGACCCGGCGCGCAAACGTCCTCCGGGTTCACTCCCTTTGCGCTGATGGGGGCAGGCAGCCGGCGGCGGCGAGGAGCGCCTCGAGATGGCCGTCCTTTTGCCGCTCCAGATCGAGAAGGGCCTGATAGGGATCGCGTTTCAGGCCCAGTGCCGCGGCGAAGGCGGGTTCGGTCTTCAGGCCCGCCTCGCGATGATGCATGACGCGGTTGCGAAAAAGCGCTCCTCCCAGCGTGAGCAGCCGCCGCTCCGCCACGAAATGGCGCCAGCCAGCCTGTTCGGCCACGGGCTGCGGAGAGGCGAAGATCTCGAAGCACCAGCCCTCTGCCGTAAAGGTGGCGATCACCGGGCGCCCGCCACCGATCCATTGATGGATGGAGAAGGCCGGCGCTCCGGCAAGAGTCTCCCAGACCGTCCGGGTGAAGGCGAGGGTGTCCGGGGCGTGGCAGAGGATGTCGATATCGCTGGTGGGCAGGTCGACGCCGAGAGGCGGTGTGCCCGCGATATGGGGATCATAGGCGTGCAACAGCTCGAGCAGCTTCGTTGCCCGCAAGGCCTGCGCGTAGTCCAGTCTGGGCGTCATGGTTGCAGATCCACCAGGCGTAATTGCGGCCAGATCGCCTTTGCGCGTGCCGCCTTTGCGGCCAGGCCCTTGTCGTCGCGGCGTCCCGGATTGGGGCGGATGATCATGCCGAAAACATCATCGAGGCCGAAGGGAGCGGCGATGTCGATCGTATCGTCCTCCTCCAGCCGGACACCGACCGCATGCACGACGGCGGCATAATGCCCGAAGGCCTCGTCGGCCGAATTGAGCCGCGGATAGGGCAGGCCAAAACGCCGCTCGAACCATAGATGGACCCGGGCCTGATTGCGGATCTCGACCGGCCAGCGACCGCCGAGAACGGTATCGGCGCGCCGGATCACGGCATCCTCGGCCTCCCAGCTCACATCGTCGGCATCGAAATAGATGAGGTCATAGTCCTTGATGCCGGTGCCTGCGGGTTTCCCGCTCAGACTGTTCCACACGGTCTGATAGACGCAGCCCGCAGCCAGCCGCCATTGCGGCAGCCGCAGCATCCGGGCGGCGACGAGAAAGGCCATGAGGTTCTCATCCTCGCGGACGATGGTGCGCAGGCGCTCTTCAAGAGAAGCGGACGGATGGGGCAAGGTACGAGCTCTCCAAACGGAATCCGCTTAGCAGAATCGCTGGGCTTTTGGGCGAATGTAGGCAATAAAGCGCCCTTGCCAACCCACTGATCAGACCAAGATCTTTTCGGATACCATGCCCTTTCCCGACATCATCCCCTCGCTGCGCCCGCTGATGCCGGGATTGCGCGGTGCGCTGGACGCCAATGCGCCGATGGCACCGCTCTCCTGGTTCCGCACCGGCGGCTCGGCCCAGGTGCTGTTCACGCCGGTGGACGAGGAGGATCTGGCGCTGTTCATGGCCGGATTGCCCACGCAAACCCCCTGGATGGTGGTCGGTCTGGGCTCCAATCTTCTAGTGCGTGACGGTGGCGTTGAGGGCGTGGTCATCCGTCTCGGCAAGGGCTTCGGCGGCATTGCCGTCGACGGTCTGGCCATCACGGCCGGAGCAGGCGCCCCCGACGTCAAGGTGGCGCGCGCGGCGGCGGAAGCGGGGATCCGGGGGCTGTCCTTCCTGCGCGGCATTCCCGGCGCGATCGGCGGCGCTTTGCGCATGAATGGCGGCGCCTATGGCGGCGAGACCAAGGATGTCTTCGTCTCGGCGCGCGCTGTCCGCCGCGATGGCTCCATCGCGCTTTATGATGCTCCCGCCATGGGCTTCAGCTATCGGCGCTGCAGCGTGCCAGCCGATGTCGTGTTCACGCAAGCGACTTTCCGCGGCGAGCCGGGGGATCGCGAGGCGATCCTGGCGGAGATGCAGAAGATCACCGAGACACGTTCCTCGTCCCAGCCGGTCAATACCCGCACCGGCGGTTCCACGTTCAAGAACCCGCCCGGCCATTCGGCCTGGAAGCTGGTTGATGAGGCCGGTTGCCGCGGGCTGACCATCGGCGGAGCCCAGGTCTCGCCGATGCATACCAATTTCCTGGTCAATCTCGGCACTGCTTCCTCTGCAGACATCGAGACGCTGGGCGAGACCGTCCGCGAGCGCGTGAAGGACCGTTCGGGCATCGAGCTCGACTGGGAAATCAAGCGCGTTGGGCTGCCTGCCTGACCTTAAGCAAATTCCTCTCATCGTACGATCGAGAGGAATTTGTAAAATATCAGCTATTTGCAGCGTTTTCCGGCGAAATCCGTCCTGTGGCCTTGCGGGGAAACTCTGCTTGATATGGCAGGCAGAGTGACCTTGCGTCATGTCGGGTCGGGCATGGTGTCGATTTCTGAGCCTCCCCAGAGCCTAAAGCGGCAAAGCTGAAGCGCCGCTAACCGATTGTTTACTGATTTGTCCGAAAGCTAACGTTAATGGGGCATGAAGCATTTCCCGCCTGAGGGGGGTGATCAGCTCCTGAGATCGCCCTTCAAAAGACCGCCCTAACGGATGGTTCCTCAAGAGCGTTGGCTTCGAGCATATGCTGCGTTTTTTCAATCTGTCCTCCCTGCGCCAAGCCGGATTCACGACCAGGACGTTCGTGGATCAGCGCTCGTCGCGGCTGCAGCGTCTGCTGGCAAAGCCCCCGCGAGGGCTGGGGCTCATGCTGTCGACCGCCTTTCTGGCGGGAACCATCGTCTATGGCGCCCAGACCGGACCGGTCTGGCCGCAGATGAAGGTCCAATATGGCGCGCCGCTCGACATGGCGGCCAATCTCTTCGGCTTCCGGGTCGAGACCGTCGCCGTCACCGGCCAGCGCGAGCTGACGGATCAGAGGATTTTCGCCGCCGCCGGGGTCACCAACACCTCCTCCTTGCTGTTTCTCGATGCCGAAGCGGCACGCGAAGGGTTGGAGAAGCTGCCTCTGGTGAAATCGGCTCAGGTTCGCAAGCTATTTCCCTCCACGCTCTCGGTTACCATCGAGGAGCGCGCGCCCTATGCCCTGTGGCAGCGTGACGGCTCGGTCAACGTGATCGCCGAAGATGGCGTCGTGATCGAGAGCCACGTCGAGGCCCGTTTTGCCGATCTGCCTCTGGTGGTGGGCGAGGGGGCCGACAAGCGGGCCAGCGAGATCGTCGCGGCGGTCGCCGCCACGCCCGAACTGAGCGGGCGGGTAAGGGGAGCCACCCTCGTCTCCCAGCGTCGCTGGAATCTCACGCTCGACAATGGCGTGGTCGTTCGCCTTCCCGAGGACAACCCGGAACAGGCCCTGAAGGCTCTGGCTGGCCTTGAGCGGAAGGGCAAGGTTTTGGAAAAGGATATTCTGGCAGTCGACATGCGTATGCCCGATCGCGCTACCTTTCGTTTAAGTGAGCAGGCCGCGGCTGCCCGGGCCGACGCGCTGTCCAAGAAGAAGGCAAAGGGGGGCCGCGCATGAGCCCCTTCGAGAATGGCCTGACCCCCAAGCTCAAGCCCTTGGCGCCGCGCCGCACCACGGTGATGTCGGTGCTCGACGTCGGTACCAACAAGATCGTTTGCCTGATCGCGCGGCTGCGTCCGCTCGAAGGGGCCGATCTCCTGCCTGGCCGTAGCCATCAGGCCCAGATCCTGGGTATCGGCCATCAACGCTCACGCGGGCTGAAGTCCGGCGCCGTCGTCGACATGGAAGCCGCCGAGCAGGCGATCCGCCACGCCGTCGATGCCGCCGAGCGCATGGCCGGCGTGCGGGTGGATTCGGTGATCGTCAACATTTCCTGCGGGCGGGTGGCGAGCGAGCACTATTCGGCTACGGTCGAGGTCGGTGGCCATCAGGTCTGCGATCTCGACATTCACCGCGTTCTCGATGCTGGCGCCAGCCATTCCGTGCGCGACGGACGCGCCGTGCTGCATTCGCTGCCGATCGGCCATATGCTGGACGGCGTCGGTGGCATCTCCGACCCCAGAGGCATGCTCGGACGTCAACTCGGCGTCGACATGCATGTGGTGACGGCCGAGTCCACGCCGGCCAAGAATTTGATGCTCGCCATCGAGCGTTGCCATCTCCATGTCGAGGCGATGGTCGCCACGCCCTATGCGGCTGGCCTGTCGGCTCTCGTCGATGACGAGACAGAGATGGGGGTGACCCTGATCGACATGGGGGCCGGCACCACGTCCGTCGCCGTCTTCGCCAACCGTGCCTTCGTGCATGCCGATAGCCTGCCGGTGGGTGGGGCGCATGTCACCACCGACGTGGCGCGCGGCCTGTCGACCAAGCTGTCGGAGGCGGAACGCCTGAAGGTTCTCTACGGCGCTACCATCGCCAGCCCCTCGGATGACCGCGAGACCATCGCCGTGCCACCCGTCGGGGATGACCAGGGCGATGGCATTCATCACGTGCCGCGTTCGCGTCTGGTCCGCATCATCAGGCCGCGCATCGAGGAAATCCTCGAAATGGTGCGCGACCGCCTGCGCGGTTCAGGCGCCTGGGCCGAAGCGGGGCGCCGCGTCGTGCTGACGGGTGGCGCCTGCCAATTGACGGGCACGGTGGAACTGGCGCGCAAGATTTTGGACCGGCAGGTCCGCATCGGGCGCCCTCTTGGCATTGCCGGCATGCCCGAAGCGGCCAAGGGGCCACCTTTCGCTACGGCAGCTGGCCTCCTGGTCTATCCGCAGATCGCCGGAGTCGAGCATTTCGAACCGCAGGTTCGGACACGGGCGCAAGCTACCGGAACAGACGGTTATTTTGGTCGGGTAGGGCGTTGGTTGAAACACAGCTTCTAAACTTCGATTTGCAAAAGGGAAATCGAGTTTCGAATCGAAAATTAACGTTGAGACATGAAGAATGGTCGGTTTTTCAAGGCCATTTTGACTAATTTTTCCGGTCGAATTTAGCCGGATTACACAAATGCCTGCTTCGCAAATCAGTAACTTTCTGATTCAAAGAGCAGGAAGGGGTCGTAAGGCCTTGATGAAGGTCAATTAAGGGGCGCGGCGACGCGTCTTGCAAAAGAGGCGAACCATGACGATCAACCTCAAAATGCCGGATATCCGGGAGTTGAAGCCGCGTATCACCGTGTTCGGCGTTGGTGGGGCTGGCGGCAACGCCGTCAACAACATGATCGAGGCCGGATTGGAAGGCGTCGACTTCGTCGTCGCCAATACGGATGCGCAGGCGCTGACCCTTTCGAAGGCCGATCGCATCGTGCAGATGGGTATTCAGGTCACCGAGGGCCTCGGCGCAGGTTCTCAGCCTGAGGTTGGTCGAGCCGCTGCCGAGGAGGTGATCGACGAGATCCGCGATCATCTCAATGGCGTCCACATGGTTTTCGTCACCGCCGGCATGGGCGGTGGTACGGGTACGGGCGCCGCTCCGGTGATCGCCCGCGTGGCCCGCGAGGTCGGCATCCTGACCGTCGGCGTCGTTACCAAGCCCTTCCATTTCGAGGGCCTGCGCCGCATGCGCCTGGCCGAGTCCGGTATCGCCGAGCTCCAGAAGAGCGTCGATACGCTCATCGTCATCCCGAACCAGAATCTGTTCCGCGTCGCCAACGACAAGACCACCTTCGCCGACGCCTTCGCCATGGCCGACCAGGTGCTCTATTCGGGTGTTGCCTCCATCACCGATCTCATGGTCAAGCCCGGCTTGATCAATCTCGACTTTGCCGACGTGCGCGCCGTGATGCGCGAGATGGGCAAGGCGATGATGGGCACCGGCGAAGCCTCCGGCGAGCGCCGTGCCATCCTGGCCGCCGAGGCCGCGATCGCCAATCCGCTGCTCGACGACGTCTCGATGAAGGGTGCTCGCGGCCTGCTGATCTCGATCACCGGCGGCCCCGACATGATGCTCTACGAGCTCGACGAGGCCGCGACCCGCATTCGCGAAGAGGTCGATCCGGAAGCCAACATCATTCTGGGCGCCACCCAGGATCCGTCGCTGGAAGGCACGATGCGTGTCTCGGTGGTCGCCACCGGTATCGACTCGGCCATCCTGCCTCAGGCTTCCCCCTCCAAAGACGACATTCGCCTAGCGGAAATGACCCAGCGCGTGCGTGAGCAGGCTGCCGCCCAGGCCGTGCAGGCTGCCCGCGTTGCCGCTCCGCGCAATACCGCGTCGGCGGCTCCGGCACCGATGGCCGCTGAAACAGCCCCGATCCAGCAGGAGATCGCCCAGCCTGCGCCGGCCGCCCCGGTCGAGCCGGTGGCTGCCGCCAATGACGTGACTCTGCGCCCGCTGGCGCCCAAGCCGACCCTGTTCCGTGAGCCGGTGGTCGAGGAAGCGCCGCGTGCTCCCGAGCACCATCCCGAGCCGGAGCATTTCGTGCCGCCGGCACCGGAGCGGGCTGTCGTCCGCCCGCCGCGCATGCCGCGCATCGAGGACCTGCCGATGCCGGCGCAGGCCCAGATTGCCGCGCAGCGTGGTCCCGAGGCACCCCAGGGCGGTGACAAGAAGCGTATGACGCTGCTCCAGCGCTTGGCCGCCGTCGGCCTCGGCCGTCCCGAGGCGGATGAGGTCGAACACGAGCCAGCGCCTGTCGCCCGCCAGCCCGAGCCGCGCCCTGCGCCGCCACGTCCGCCCGAGGCCCAGCGCCGTCCCCCGGCGCCGCGTCCGGCTCCCCAGCAGTCCCGTTCGATCGAGGACGACCAACTCGAGATTCCAGCCTTCCTGCGTCGCCATTCGAATTGAGGCCGGTTTTGTCTTCGTGACGGAATCGTAACCATAGCACGGATCAATCACGGCCCGGGTGCATCACCCGGGCCGTAATTTTTTGAAATGATTAAGGATTTTAAAACTAGGCTCTCCAGCCGGAACTTGGCGAGCTTGTGTTACAGACCGTAAGAAAGCGTGATTTGGCTAAACCTTTGGTTTTTGCTTTACGTATTTTCGAAGAAAGGTCCGAGTCCCTGTCCTCGTGGCAGGGAATGATAGGATCAAAAGGTCAAACAGAAAGCAGGCCGGTCTAGTTTCGGTTGGGTACCGCCACCCTGGCGGACGGCTTGTGGAATAAGCTCATGAAATCTGGTTTCCAGACGACTTTGAATGACCGGGTATCCCTCGAAGGGATCGGTGTCCATTCTGGCAAGCCCGTCTCCCTCACCTTGCATCCGAGCGAGGCCGACAGCGGCATCATCTTCCTGCGCACCCATCTGGATAATGGGCGCGAACGGGAGATCCTTGCTCATTACGGCAATGTCATCGATACGCGCCTGTGCACCGTCATCGGCGACACCACGCGGGCGTCGGTGGCGACCATCGAGCATCTGATGGCTGCCCTGCGTGGGCTCGGCATCGACAACGTCACCGTGGAAGTCGACGGCGCTGAAGTACCAGTGATGGACGGCTCGTCCGCTCCCTTCATCGCGGCGATCGACCAGGTCGGCATTGCCACGCTGCGTTCGCGCCGCCGCCAGATCAAGGTTCTCAAGCCTGTGCGCGTCGAGATGGGACGCGCCTGGGCCGAGCTGACGCCGTCGGACAAGTCCGGCAATGCGGGCTTCCGCATGGATGTCGAGATCGATTTCGAGACGCCCCTGATCGGCCGCCAGCGCCGTGTGCTCGACCTGACGCCCGACAATTTCCGTCGTGAATTGTCGCGGGCCCGTACCTTCGGCTTCGTCAAGGATGTCGAGCAGCTGTGGGAGCGGGGACTGGCGCTCGGCTCGTCTCTGGAGAACTCGGTTGCCCTGAGCGAGGATCGCATCCTCAATCCGGAAGGCCTTCGCTATGCCGATGAGTTCGTGCGTCACAAAATGCTCGATGCCGTGGGCGATCTGGCACTCGCCGGCGCTCCGCTGATTGGCCAGTTCCGTTCCTATTGCGGTGGGCATCGCGTGAACTACATGATGCTTCAGGCTCTGTTCGCCGATGACAGCGCCTGGACCATGGTCGATGCACCGGTACGCCGCGAGAGCGGCCATGCCGAGCTCTCCAGCGGCCTGGCCGCTGCGGCCTTCGCGCCTGATACCAATTGAGCGCGAAGGCTTTTGCCTCGCTTGACAGCGTCACCGCAAAGCATTGTACAATTTTGCGGAGGCGGTGGCGCTTGGCCGGACAATCGGCTACAAGGACCCCGGAATTGCTGCCGGCATAGCGGCCTATCCATAAGGACGGGCCGGTGGTGGTCGTGATTTGTCGAACCACGAAGTCTTAACGTTGTGGTGCGAAACTGATGGATGGTTTCATCTGCCGGAAGCGCGCGACAATGCCAGTACTAGTCGAAGTAGAGGTCTGAGTGATGCCGCTGCGTTCCCTCTCGTCTTCCCGCACTGTCGCGACGCGGCTCGCGGTTCGCGCCGTCGCCATTGCGCTGATGGCGTCGCCGCTGGCCGCCTGCGGTTTCTGGGATGACGATCCGGGTTACAAGACCCAGGCGACCGATCCGCCGGATCTTCTCTACAATCAGGGTCTGGTCGCCATGAAGGCGGGCGACTATTCGAAAGCCTCGAAGCGTTTCGAGTCGCTCGACAAGCAATATCCGCAGACCGAATGGCAGAAGAAAGCCATTTTGATGATGGCTTATTCGAATTATACGTCGGGCAATTACGACGATGCCATCACCTCGTCGCGCCGCTACGTGACCTTGTGGCCGACCGACAAGGATGCGGCCTATATGACCTATATCTGGGCCAACTCCCAGTATAAGCAGATCCCCGACATCACACGCGACCAGGATCGGGCCAGTCAGGCGCTAGCCGGCTTCCAGAAGGTCGTCACCGACTATCCCAAGTCGGAATATGTCGCCGACGCCAAATTCAAGATCCAGGTCGTACGCGACCAGCTCGCTGGCAAGGAAATGGAGATCGGTCGTTTCTACCAGAAGCAGCAGAACTATACCGCTGCGGTCAACCGTTACAAGGCTGTGGTCAAGGACTATGCTCAGACCCGCCAGATCGAGGAAGCGCTGAGCCGTCTGACGGAATGCTATATGGCCCTGGGCCTTTCCAGCGAGGCGCAGACCGCCGCCGCCATCCTCGGCCACAACTATCCCAACAGCCAGTGGTACAAGGATGCCTATACGCTGGTGAAGTCGCATGGCCTGGAACCGCGCGAAGACACCGATTCCTGGCTGAGCCGGACGTTCCGCAGCGCGATCACGCTCTAAGGCGCTGGCAACGACTGTCGAATTCGTAAAGGGCCGGTCGCAAGATCGGCCCTTTGCTTGTGAGCAGCCTCATGTTTTGTCATGCGGCGCAGGCGCAAGCTCGGTATAGAGGCTGTCATGCTCGTTCAACTGGCCATTCGCGATATCGTCCTGATCGACCGGCTCGACCTCGAATTCATCTCGGGCCTGTCCGTGCTGACCGGCGAGACCGGGGCCGGCAAATCGATCCTGCTCGATGCCTTTGCCTTGGCACTCGGTGGCCGGGGAGATGGCTCTCTGGTGCGGCACGGCACCGGCCAGGGCCAGGTCAGCGCGGTTTTCGATGTTTCGGTCGATCATGCCGCCCGCGCTGTGCTGAAGGCGAACGATATCCCGGATGACGGCGATCTGATCCTGCGCCGTGTGCAGATGGCTGATGGCCGTACCCGCGCTTTCATCAACGACCAACCGGTGAGCGTGCAGGTGCTGCGTGCCACGGGGGCTGCCCTGGTTGAGATCCACGGCCAACATGACGACCGGGCTCTGACTGATCCCGCTTCCCACCGCGCCCTGCTCGATGCCTTCGGAGGGTTGGAGGATCTGGCGGCCAATGTGGCTGGTAAGCATGCGGCTTGGCGCAAGGCGACGCAGTCGCTGGCACAGCACAGGGCCCGGCTGGAAAAGGCACGGGCGGAGGGCGACTGGCTGCGCCATTCGGTCGACGAACTCGGCAAGCTCGACGTCCAGCCTGGCGAGGAAGAGGCCTTGGCCGAGCGCCGCACCCATATGATGCAGGCCGAGAAGATCGCCGTCGACCTCAAGGAGGCCTATGACGGGGTTGGCGGCAATGGCTCTCCCACGCCGTCGCTGGCGGCCATCATCCGGCGTCTCGAGCGACGCGGGACCCAGGCGCCACGCTTGGTCGAGCCGGCCATCGCCTCGCTGGACCAGGCGCTCAACGCCTTGGAAGAGGCCCGCATCGCGCTGCAGACGGCATTGGACGAAGCCGATTTCGATCCGGCCGAGTTGGAACGGCTGGAAGAACGCCTGTTCGCTCTGCGCGCCGCCAGCCGCAAATATGACGTCTCCGTCGAGGATCTGCCGGCGTTGGCCGAGCGTTATACGGCCGATCTCGCTGCCCTGGACGAGGGGGAGGGGCAGCTCCAGACCCTGGAGCAGGCCGATCGTGCCGCCCGTCTCGCCTATGAGGCTGAGGCCGCGGTGCTCTCGGACAAGCGCCGAACCACCGCAGGCCAGCTCGACGCCGCTGTCAACGGTGAATTACCACCTCTGAAGCTCGATAGGGCGAAGTTCACCACCTCGGTCGAGAGCGACAAGACCCTGGCTTCTCCCGATGGCTTCGACAGGGTCGAATTCTGGGTGCAGACCAACCCGGGCACCCGCCCGGGTCCGATGATGAAGGTGGCGTCGGGGGGCGAGCTCTCGCGCTTCATGCTGGCCCTGAAGGTGGCGCTGGCCGATCGCGGTTCGGCGCCGACCTTGGTGTTCGACGAGATCGATTCCGGTGTGGGCGGGGCCGTCGCCGATGCCATCGGCCAGCGTCTGGCGCGGCTGGCGGGCAAAGTGCAGGTCATCAACGTCACCCATGCCCCTCAGGTGGCGGCGCGCGCCTCCACCCATTTCCTGATCGCCAAGGAGGCCGAAGGCAAGGACAGGGTCGCCACCCGCGTCTCTCCCCTGGATACCGACAAGCGGCGCGAGGAGATCGCCCGCATGCTCGCTGGCGCTCATGTGACGGATGAAGCACGGGCTGCGGCGGATCGGCTGTTGGCGAGTGGAGGCGGCGCCGTCCGGTCGATACAGCCGCGATAGTCTTCAAGGCCGTCAGTCGCATTTCGGTGTGCCGATCTCCAGATCGGCACGGGTTAGGCTCGGAATTTGCGTGGTCGAGACGAAGCCACATCTAAGTTGGTATCAGCCCCATTCCTTGCCTCATTTCGATTCACCAGAGGCAACGCAGTTCGTTACATTTCGATTGGTGGACAGCCTTCCCACGAATTTCGCCAATCCGATCGATCGAATGGAGCTCAATCGGCGACAGATCGAACGGGAACTAGATAGGGGGCTTGGTGCATGTTGGTTAGGGATGTCCCAGATTGCACACCTCGTGCAACAGGCCTTGTTTGCCTTCGATCAGGAGCGCTATCGTTTGTGGGCATGGTGTGTCATGCCCAATCATGTGCATTGCCTATTCGAGACTATTGAGGGACATCGGCTCGGCGATATCATCCGATCCTGGAAGAAATACACAGCCTTAAGAGCGAACCGCGTACTTCAGAGAGACGGAGCCTTTTGGCAGCGCGACTATTTCGACCGCTTCATGCGAAACGAGGAGCAATTCGGGCGAACTATCGACTATATCGAGCGCAATCCCGTGAAAGCGGGACTTTGCCGTCATCCGATCGACTGGAAATGGTCAAGTGCGCGTTTTCGGTCGGGCGAATAGGCCGATCCGGAGATCGGCCCACCGACGCGCAACCCGCTCCGTCCCTCTGCCCCGATTGGAATGGTTGTGTTAAGCCACAGCAAAGCAATGCATCGGTTGGCCTGCCATGAACCCTTCCAAATCCGTCTCCGATCTCTCGCTCGCCGAGGCCCGCACTGATTATGAGGCGCTCGCGGCGCGGTTGATCGAGGCCGACAAGGCCTATTTCCAGAACGATGCGCCGATTCTCAGCGATGCCGATTACGACGCCCTGCGTCGGCGCTACACGGCGATCGAGGAGCTTTTCCCCGAGCTCAAATCGGCCGAGAGCCTGTCCGACAGAGTCGGCGCGGCGCCGTCGGAGAAATTCGCCAAGGTAAGGCACCGCGTGCCGATGCTCTCTTTGTCCAACAGCTTCTCCGATGAGGATGTCGAGGAGTTCGTGGCTCGCATCCGCCGCTTCCTGGGCCTTGGCGGGAGCGATGATGTGGTTGTAACCGCTGAACCCAAGATCGATGGCCTGTCCTGCTCGCTGCGCTATGAGAAGGGCAGGCTGGCGGTGGCCGCCACGCGGGGCGATGGTGCCGAAGGCGAGGACGTCACTGCCAATGTCCGCACCATCGGCGACATTCCCAACGTGCTCAAGGGCAATGTCCCCGAGATTTTCGAGGTGCGCGGCGAAGTCTATATGAGCCACGCAGATTTCAATGCCATGAATGAGAGGCAGGCGGCTCTCGGAAAGCCCCTGTTCGCCAATCCGCGCAACGCGGCGGCCGGCTCCCTGCGCCAGCTCGACGCCGCCATCACCGCCAGCCGCCCCCTGCGCTTCTTCGCCTATGCTTGGGGCGAGGTTAGCGCCCTTCCGGCCACCACGCAATTCGAGGTGGTGAGGGCTTTCGCCGACTGGGGCTTTGCCGTGAACCTCTTGATGGTACGCTGCCACGGTGCGGCTGACCTGCTTGTCCACTACCGGATGATCGAGGCCCAGCGCGCCACCCTGGGCTATGACATCGATGGCGTGGTCTACAAGGTCGATCGGCTCGATCTGCAGCAGCGGCTCGGCTTCGTCTCGCGCTCGCCGCGCTGGGCGACGGCGCATAAGTTCCCGGCCGAGAAGGCAACCACGCTGCTGCAGGGCATCGAGATCCAGGTGGGACGCACAGGAGCTTTGACGCCGGTGGCGAAGCTCCAGCCGGTTACCGTCGGCGGCGTGGTCGTCTCCAATGCCACTCTGCACAATGAGGACGAGATCGCCCGCAAGGATGTGCGTATCGGCGATACCGTGATCGTGCAGCGGGCCGGCGACGTCATCCCGCAGATCCTGGGGGCCGTGATCGAGAAGCGCCCGGCGGACGCCGTTCCCTATGTCTTCCCTGAAACCTGCCCTTGTTCGCTGAAGACCCCCGTCGTGCGCGAGGAGACGGTGACGGGCGGGGAGGGGGCCGTGCGGCGCTGCTCAGGCGAATTCGCCTGTCCTTTCCAGAAGATCGAGCATCTCAGGCACTTCGTGTCCCGCCGCGCCTTCGACATCGAGGGGCTGGGCGAAAAGCAGATCGCCTTCTTCTTCGAGAATGACGATTTGCCTATCCGCGAGCCCGGCGACATCTTCACTTTGGCAGTCCGTGACGGCCAGAATCTGAAGAAGCTGAAGGATCGTGAGGGTTTTGGCGCGACCTCCACCAAGAACCTGTTCGCGGCCATCGATGCCCGCCGCGAGATCGCGCTGGAGCGTTTCCTCTATGCGCTCGGCATCCGCCATGTCGGTGAGACCACGGCCCGCCAGCTCGCCCGCGCCTATGGTTCCTGGCAGGCCTTCGAGCAGGCGGCGCTGCGCATCGCCGCCAAGGACGAGGAGGCCGGTGCGGAGATGGATGCAATCGACCAGATCGGCGAAACCGTGGTGGAGGCCATCGGCGCCTATTTCGCCGAGAGCCACAACCTTGCCATCCTCGGACGGCTGACGGCGGAGATCCGCATCCTCGATGCTGAAAAGCCCCGCTCCGAGAGCCCTGTCGCCGGCAAGACGGTGGTGTTCACCGGGGCGCTGGAGCGCATGAGCCGTGACGAGGCCAAGGCCATGGCCGACCGGCTGGGCGCGAAGGTCTCGGGCTCCGTCTCCAAGAAGACCGATCTCGTGGTAGCCGGCCCCGGCGCCGGTTCGAAACTGGCGGATGCGCAAAAGCACGGCGTCAAGGTCATCAATGAGGATGAATGGTTCGAGCTCGTGAATGGAGCGGGGAACACGACGAATGACCAGGATGCGTAGACTTTGCCTCGGCCTTCTGCTGGCATCGGGGCTGGCGGTGCCAGCCCTGGCGGCCGAAACCTCGCCCGAGGCGATAGTGAAGCAGATCTATTCGGGAAAGACGCCCGAGACGAAGGGCATCGACATCATCGGCGATGTCAAGCTGCGTGCCAAATATCTCAGCAAGGACCTGGCCGCCGCAGTGAAGAAGGATATCGACGAATCCACCAAGTCGGGCGAGGTGGGAGCGCTCGATTTCGATCCGGTGAGCGATTCACAGGATCCGATGATCAAGGATTTGAAGATCGAGCCTGCTTCGCTGCAGGGTGACCGGGCCCAGGTGGGCGTGAGTTTCAATCGCGGTGATCCCAAACGCGACGAACTCGTCTACGACTTGGTGAAGGAAAACGAGCAGTGGCGTGTTTTCAACATCTCGAAGAAGGGCAGTACTGAGGAGGCTTGGTCCCTTCGTCAGATGCTGTCCTTGAAATAAAGGCGGCCGCTACGGCGGACGCAACTTTCATCCAAGCAATTTGCCGACAAAGTCATTATCTTGTGGCGATGCCGTCGGAATCCACTGCCTTCACCACACTTGGGGATGCCGCCGAACGGGGCGATGCCGTTCGGTTCTGGCGCGAGCAGCGCTATGATGGATTGGAATGCCTGAGCGCGATCTTCCGCCGGCACCGCTATGTGCCCCATACCCATGAGACCTATGCCATCGCCGCCGTGCTCGATGGTTGCGAGGCATTCTCGCATCGCGGTGTCAGGCATTATGCCTCGCCGGGAAGTTTCGCGATGGTCTGCCCCGATGAATTGCATGACGGCGAGCCGGCGGGCGAGGGCTTCGTCTACCGCGTACTCTACCCCACCGTCGATCTGATGCGCTCAATTGCCGAGGACACCTTCGGCCGTTCGACCGCCGGCACACCTTGGTTCGATCGCTCGGTGATCGAGGATCCTGCCCTGGCGGCTGACCTGGTGGAGCTGCAGATTGCACTCAGCGATCCCGCCGTAACCCTGCTCGAACGGGACGCCAGGCTCGGCCGCTTCTTTTCGGCCTTGCTCGGGCGTTGGGGCGGACATGGCGAGCCGATCAAACTCGGTGACGAGAGCGGGCCGCTTGCCAAGGCGCGCGCCTATCTGGACCAGCATTTCGAGCGCGATGTCGGCCTCGACGAGCTTGCCGCTGTGGCCGGCCTCAATCGCAGCCATCTGGTGCGCTCCTTCCGCAAGGCGATGGGGACCACGCCGCATGCCTATCTCACCGACCGGCGCTACCGGGCGGCCCGCCGCCTGCTGGCGGCAGGCGAAGGGCCGGCCGAAGTGGCTGCTGCCTGCGGCTTCTACGATCAGAGCCATCTCAACCGAGTGTTCAAGGCGCGCATGGGTGTGACGCCGGGGGCTTTTCGCGGGTGATGGAGCGTCAGCCTCCGGCCGACAAATGTTGGCCAGAGGCTGACACTCCCGATGCAACTTTTGTCCAAGACTGGCGATTGCGTTGTGCTTAATCAGGGCGCTCCATCAGGAGTTGTCCCTTGTCCGCCCGTTCCGAAATCCGTTCCGCGCTGATCGATATCGCTCCGCCCGCCCTGGCGGCGATTCCGATCGGCTTCCTGTTCGGCGCCATCGCTGTCTCCAAGGGCCTGTCGCCGGCCGAGATCGCGCTGATGTCGACAACCGTCTTTGCCGGCAGTGCGCAATTCGCTGCCCTCGAACAATGGGTGCAGCCGGTTTCCATTCTGACCTTGGCCTTCGGCACCCTGCTGATCAATTGCCGCCATATCCTGATGGGGGCCTCGCTGACACCCAAGACGGCGCTGTTCTCGCCCGCCCAGCGTTTTCTCGGCTTCTTCATGATGGCCGACGAGAACTGGGCGATGTCGGAGCGCCGGGCCGCTAGGGCCGAGCTGACGCCGACCTATTATTTCGCCATGTCGGTGTTCTTCTATCTCAATTGGGCGCTGTGGAGCTCGGCGGGCGGGCTCGTCGGCCAGCTTCTGGGCGATCCTGCCCGCTACGGCGCCGATTTCGCCTTTACGGCCCTGTTCATCGGGCTGATCGCAGGCTTTTGGGAAGGGCGCAGCTCGGCGGCGACCATCCTCACCAGCGCCGTGGTGGCGGCGCTGGTTTATTTGAAGATCGGGGCACCCTGGCATGTGCCCGCGGGCGCCCTGGCGGGCATTCTGGCTGCCTTCCTGACGGGCCATCCCGGCTTCCTGGCCGGGCCTCCCGGCCATAGCAAGCTCGACACCAAGGAGGCCATCGATGTCGTTTGATCCCCATACGGTCGCGGCCATCCTCACCATGGCCTTGGTGACCTACGCCACCCGCATCGCCGGCATCTTCCTGGGCGGCCGCCTCGCTCTGGCGGGCCGCACCAAGGCCGCCTTCGATGCCATCCCGGCAGCCGTGCTGGTTTCCGTGATCGCCCCGGTCGCCCTGGCGACCGGGCCGGCCGAAACCATCGCCGCCGGCATCACCGCTGTCTCCGCCACCCGCATGCCCCTGCTCGTCACCATCGCGGTCGGCGTGGTCAGCGTGGTGCTGTTGAGGATGGCCATGGGGTGAGGAGGGTCTTCAGACCCGCTTCTTCGTTAACGCTTAAGCGTCGCAAGGTTGACCCGAAGGCTAGCGCCCCGATTAACCGATCGCCTGCGTAACCTGCTCCAGCCACTGGCGCTCCGGCTCGTCGAGCAGAGGGGCGAGCGTCTCGCGCACCTGGACATGGTAGGCGTTGAGCCAGTCGATCTCTCTTTGGGTGAGCAGGGACGATTCGATCGGCCTGGTGTCGATGGGCGCGAGGGTGAGCGTCTCGAAGCCGTACATGGTGCGCTCGGCGCCCTTGATCTCGATCTCTTCGACCAGGACGAGGTTCTCGATGCGTACACCGAAGGCGCCGACCCGGTAATAGCCCGGCTCGTTGGACAGGATCATGCCGGGTTCCAGCGGCGTGGTGCCGAGCTTGGAGATGCGCTGCGGCCCTTCATGCACGGAGAGATAGGAGCCGACGCCATGGCCGGTGCCATGGTCGAAATCGGTACCGATCTCCCAGAGCGCGGCGCGGGCGAAGCTGTCGAGCTGGGCGCCCGAGGCGCCCTTGGGGAAGCGCGCCAGGGAGATGGCGATGTGGCCCTTGAGCACGCGGGTATAGCGGTCCTTCATCTCGGGCGAGACCTTGCCTACCGCGATGGTGCGAGTGATGTCGGTGGTGCCGTCGACATATTGCGCGCCTGAGTCGATCAGGAAGAAGCCAGGCGTCACCGGGCGGTTGCTGGCGTGGCTGACGCGATAATGCGGCAAAGCGGCGTTCGGCCCGGCCGAGGAGATTGAGGGGAAGGAGAGGTCCTTCAAGACGCCGGTGCCTTCGCGGAAGCGCTCCAGGGCCTCGGCCACCGAGATCTCGGTTTCCTTGCCGGCAGGCACGGCCTGCTCGAACCAGGCGAGGAAGTTCACGAAGGCGACGCCGTCGCGAATATGGGCGGCCCTGGCGCCGGCCCGCTCGGCCTCATTCTTGACGGCACGCAGGAGGGCCACGGGATCGCCGCCCTTCTGCACCTTGCCGCCGGCCTGCTCGACCAAGGTGGCGAAATGCTCGACCACCATGCCGGGATCGAGCCGCACCGTCTTGCCCTTCACGCTTCCAGCGAGCACGGCCTCTATCTGGCGCGGCTCGGCGATCGCCATATGCTGGGCGAGATCGTCCCGCACCGCGTTGGAAAATTTGCGGCCATCGGCGAACAAGGTCGGCTGTCCCTCCGCGGGCACCAGCGCGTAGGAGAGGGGCAGGGGCGTGTGGGAGACGTCGCCGCCGCGGATGTTGAAGAGCCAAGCGGAGGCATGGGCATCGTTGGTGAAGACGGCGTCGATCTTCTGCTCGCGCAATTTGGCCTGCAGGCGTTCGACCTTGGAGGAAACGCTTTCGCCAGCCAGAGCGACGTCATGCAGGATGATCTGGGCGAGGGGCGGGGCAGGACGATCCGTCCAGATGGCGTCGACCGGGTTTTCCGTGACAGCAACGAGACTTGCGCCCGCCTTCTCGCAGGCGGTGCGAAGACGTTCGACCTCGTTCATCGATTGAAGATGCGGATCATAGCCGAGTTTCATGCCAGGCTTGAGCACGGCGCCGAGCCATTTTTCCGGCGGCTCTTCGATGAGATGGCGCGGCGTGTATGTCGAGGTGTCCACCTGCTCGCGCACCTGTACGGTGTAACGCCCATCGACGAAAATCGAAGCCTGGTCCTTCAGGACGATGGCGATGCCGGCTGATCCCGCAAAGCCGGTGAGCCAGGCGAGGCGTTCTTCCGAGGGCGGGCAATATTCGTTCTGATGCTCGTCGGAGCGAGGAACCACGAAGCCGTCGAGGCCCGAGGCGGCGAGCTTGTCGCGTAACGCTGCCGCGCGGGATGGGCCGAGGCTGGGCTGGGAAATTTCGTCGAAGGACTGAAAAGCCATTTGATCACCCTTGAAATATAATTGCCTTCTCCGGCAGGCGGATGAGGGAGAGACGCGCCCTTGCAGACTTGGCGCCAACACCTCTCATCCGGCGGCCGCCACCTTCTCCCGCAAGGGAAGAAGGGAATGGTTTTGCTTGCTCACAGCTTCTTTGGCTTGCCACCGCCATACGACAGCACCAGCGTTGTCCATTCGTCGATCTTGATCTGGCGGATGAGATGCAGCCCCTGGGCGCGATATGCCGCCAGTGCGGCATTGGCATGGGAGTGGAGCAAACCCGAGAGGATCACTGTGGCGCCGGGCGCCAGGAGGCGGCTCATCGGTGCCGCCAAGCGGACCAGCGGGCCCATGAGGATGTTGGCGAAGACCAGATCGAATGGCTTGTTGGTCTGCATGGCGCGTGCGGTGGTGCCGCGCGCCACGAAACTCTCCACATAGGCTCCGGCCTTGTTGAAGCGGATATTGTTGCGCGCGGTGGCGATGGCAACCGGATCGATGTCAGAAGCCAGGACGCGCAGGCGCAGGGCGCGCGCAGCCGCGATGGCGAGCACGCCGGTGCCGGTGCCGATATCGAGCGGCCGGCTCGGGCGCTTGCGCTTGAGGAGATCGTCCAAAGCGAGGAGACAGCCCCGCGTGGTGCCGTGATGACCGGTGCCGAAGGCCAGGGCCGCTTCGATCTCGATGCCGATGGTGTTTCCAGGCACGTGCTGCCGATCGTGGCTGCCATGGACGGTGAAGCGGCCTGCACTGACTGGCGCGAGGCCCTCGAGGGAGGCGGCGACCCAGTCCTTGTCGCCGAACGCGTCGAAGATCACCTCCATGTCAGGGCCGGCCGCCAGCGCGATCAGGTCCCTTACGGAAGCTTCGTCCGGCTCAGTGCGGAAATAGACCTCGACCAGCCAGGGGGGCTTGGCCGTGCCGTCTTCCCTCTCGAAGGCGGCAATCGCCGTTTCCGTGGGATCGAAGGCCTCGCCGAGCAGGTCGGCGATGCGACGGGCGCGCATCTCGTCGGTGACGATACGCGCGACATGGGTGGGATTGTTGGGATGAAGACCTTCGAGCATGTCGCTTGGCTATCGCGCCGATCGCCGAAGGGCAACGGAAATCGCGATTAACGCGATGTTGTTTCCTGCAGCCCCAAGCTCCCTAGCCGCCGAAACGCTGGAAGCGTTCGCGCAGGGCCCGCAACTGTTCCACGCCGGCATTGGCGAAGGCGACCCGCATATGTCCTTCGAGGCCTGGGCCGAAATAGGGACCCGGCAGGCAGAGCACGCCGGCCTTCTCCACCAACTCCTTGACCACGCTCGCGGCGGTATGGCCATGGAAGGGATGGTGCAGGAAGGCGAAATAGGCGCCCATCGCATCGATCCGCCAGCCGTTGATGCCCTCGAAGGCCGCGCGGAAGCTGGCTGCCCGCCTGTCGATTTCCAGGCGATTGGCTTCACGCCATTCCGTCAGGCCGTCGATGGCCCAGGCGACGGGGGCCTGGGCGGCGCGCGGTGCGCAGATCTGCAACGTGTCGAGAACCTTGCCGACTTCGGCCGCCACGGCGGGGGCGGCGACGAGCGCGCCCAGTCGATGGCCGGGAATGCAGTAGCTCTTCGAAAAGGAGTAGAGATAAATCAGCGTGTTGTCGAAATCACCGGAAGCGATGAGTCCGTGCGGCCTACCGGCGACGAAGTCCCGATAGGTCTCGTCCAGGATGAGGAAGAGGCCACGTTCCCGGCACAGGCGCGCAAAGGCTTCGATGGTTTCAGGCGGGTAGACGGCGCCCGTCGGGTTGTTGGGCGTAACCAGCAGGATCGCCCGCGTGGTGGGATCGATCAGTTCGGCGGCGCTCTCGACATCCGGCACGAAGCCGTTTTCAGGCGGGCAGGACAATGCCCGAGCCTCGATGCCGAGCATGTCGAGCGTCATCTTGTGATTGAAGTACCAGGGGCTCGGCAGCAGGATTGAGTCACCCGCCTTGGCCACTGCCAGGGCGGCGACGAAGAACGCCTGGTTGCAGCCGGTGGTGATCGAGACGGTCTGCCAGTCGACCTTGCCGCCATAGAGGCTGGAGAGGTGCGCGGCATAGGCCTGGCGCAGAACCGTATCGCCCTCGATCGGGCCATAGCTCGCGCTCGACGCCGCGCTTGCATTGCGGCCGAGCCGCTCCAGCAGCTCCGCATGCGGTGGATAGCCCGGAACCGCCTGCGAGAGGTCGATCAGCGGGCCCGCCGCGCCGTCATAGTCGCGCGCCCAGGCCTGCGCTTCCGGGATCGGCGGAGTGGCGGTGTCGAGGAGATTGGGATTGATGGTGGGCAGCGTGCTCATGGGCCCTTAAATGCCTGCGGCGCATTGACCTGACAAGTGGATTCCAGATGGCCGCGGCGATGACATTGTCGCAGGAATCTCCTACGCCTTCTCCCATGTCTTTGCCACCCAGCCTCAGGATCGATGCCGCCCGCGCGGCCGTGTCGCTCAGCCCCACCGATGCTGCCTTCGTGCAGCATCCCTATCCCACCTACCGGGCCATCCGCGAAGCATGCCCCTTGTTCTTCTGGGAGGAATATGGCTGCTGGTGCGCGGCCTCGCACCAGACGGTGTTCGACCTCTTTCGCGATAAGCGCTTTGGGCGCGAGGTGCTCCACGTGGCCACCCGCGCCGAACTCGGCTGGCCGGAGCCGCAGCCTCATCTGGCGCCCTTCGATGCCGTCGATGCCCATTCCATGCTGGAGCGTGAGCCGCCTGTTCACACGAGGCTGCGCACTTTGGTTAATCGGGCCTTCGTCACCCGACAGGTCGAGCGCCTCAGGCCGCGGATCGCGGCCCTTGCCAACCAATTGATCGACGGTTTCGAGGGGCGAGGGAGCGTCGATCTGATCGAGGCCTTCGCCACGCGGATCCCGGTGATCCTGATTGCCGAACTCCTGGGCGTGCCGGTCGAGATGGCGCCGCAGCTGCTCGATTGGTCGCACCATATGGTGGCGATGTATCAGTTCAGCCGCAGCCGTAGCATCGAGGATCAAGCCGTTGCGGCAGCTGAAGATTTCTCCTCCTTCCTGCGCGGCTATGTCGAGCGGCGGCGGGCCGAGCCGCGCGACGATCTCATCAGCCACCTCATCGCCGTCGAAGCCGAGGGTGACCGGCTCAGCGAGGAGGAACTGATCTCCACCTGCATCCTCCTGCTCAATGCCGGCCATGAGGCGACAGTGCATGCCATCGGCAATGGCGTGAAATCCATCCTGCAGGCCGGTCTCGGCAGTGAGGCGGTGCTCGCGGGCGGCGAGGGGCTGGTGGAGGAAATGCTGCGCTTCGATCCACCACTCCATATGTTCAAGCGCTATGCGCTGGAGGACGTGACGCTCGGGCCGGCCACCTTCCGCAAGGGCGATGAGATCGGCCTGCTGCTCGGTGCCGCCAACCATGATCCTGAGCGCTTCGAGAAGCCCGAGCGTTTCCTGATGACGCGGCAGCGTCCGCCTCATGTCAGCTTCGGCGGCGGCATCCATTTCTGCGTGGGAGCGCCCCTGGCGCGGCTGGAACTGGAGGTCGCGGTACCGATCCTGTTCGAACGGCTTCCCGGCCTGCGGCTGGAGGAAACGCCGGTTTATGCCGATACCTATCATTTCCACGGGCTGAAGGCGCTGGATTTGAGCTGGTAACCCTGGGATCGCAGGCGTCCTCGCCCATGGGCGCTAACTTTGCGGCCGGAGGCGCGGGTAGCGTGGAGGGTCGATCTCCACAGCTCCATCAATTGATGGAGCGAGATCGACCACCTTTGTCCTCTATCTGGCTCGACATTTCCAAGATGGTCGATCTGGAGATCGACCCTCCAATCTGGTGCCACCACCCAAAGTTAGCGCCTATGGGCGAAAACGCCTGCGATCCCAGGAGCAAGCCCTGCACGAGGGGCGTGTCAGCTTTGTCTTGGCTGTCGTTTTCTTTCAAATCCGCTCATGTTATGGATATTGCAAATATATAACATGCACTTTGTGTTATATTGTCATCGACACATTGCAAGGGACTGATCATGGCAACCCCCTCCAGCCCGCAAGCGGCGGCAGCCAAGCCCTTCTATGCCTCCTTCGGTTTCCAGGTGCTCGCCGCCATGGTGGTGGGACTGGCGCTCGGCCTTTACGCCCGCTCTCTTGGGCCAGACGTAACGGGCAACCCGAACTGGCTGGTGCAGACGCTGACGACGATCGCCTCGATCTTCGTCCAGCTGCTCTATGCCCTGGTGCCGCCCTTGGTCTTTACTGCAATCGTCGCCTCGATCGGCAATCTGCGTAAATTGTCGAATGCCGCGGCGCTGGTCTGGCAGACGCTGCTGTGGTTCGCCATCACTGCCCTGATCGCCGTGCTGATCGGCATCGCTCTCGGCCTGATCATCCAGCCGGGCCTGCATTCGAGCGTGCTGGCGGAGACGGCCAAGGCGCCGGCCACCACCGGTTCCTGGCTCGATTTCCTGAAGGGCCTGGTGCCCGCCAATATCTTTGGCATCCAGGCCTCGACCAAGCTCGTTGATGGCGCTGCCTCCACCTCGCTGCAGTTCAACGTGCTGCAGATCCTGGTCATCGCCATTGCGGTCGGCGTGGCGGCCCTGAGCGTCGGCGAACGGGCCAATCCCTTCCTCACCTTCAACGAGTCGCTGCTCGCCATCGTGCGCAAGATCCTGTGGTGGGTCATCCGCCTGACCCCGATCGGCACGATCGGCCTGCTTGGCAAGGCCGTGGCGCAATATGGCTGGCAGACACTGGGGCAACTCTCCTGGTATGCGCTCGCCATCTATATCGGCCTCGCCATCGTCCTGCTCATCGTCTACCCGCTGCTGCTGGTACTGCATGGGCTGAGCCCGGCTCGCTTCTTTGCGGGTGCTTGGCCGGCGATCCAGCTTGCCTTCGTCTCGCGCTCCTCGGTCGGCACCATGCCGGTCACCGAAGCGGTGACGGAGCGCAGCCTCGGCGTGCCCCGCGAATATGCCGCCTTTGCCGTACCGCTCGGCTCGACCACCAAGATGGATGGCTGCGCGGCGATCTACCCGGCCATTTCGGCGATCTTCGTCGCCCAGTTCTACCAGATCCCGCTCGGCATCGAGCATTACGCGCTGATCGTGTTCGTCTCGGTGATAGGCTCGGCCGCCACCGCGGGCCTCACCGGCGCCACCGTGATGCTGACGCTGACGCTGTCGACCCTGGGCTTGCCGCTCTCCGGTGTCGGCCTCCTGCTCGCCATCGATCCGATCCTCGACATGGGCCGCACGGCGGTCAACGTCGCCGGTCAGGCATTGGTGCCGCTGCTGGTCTCCAAGCGCCAGGGCATCCTCGACGAGGCCCGCTTCAACCAGGCCGGCGGCATCGACAATCTCGACGCCGGCGTGCCGGCCAAGGGGTGAGGGGAGCTGCGACCAACCCTTCTCCCCTTGCGGGTGTCGTCAACTCTCTTGAGTTGACTAGAGGTGCCCCGAAGGGGCGGATGAGGGGGATATGGGACCGTGAAGGATGGGTGCTGGCACCCCTCATCCGGCCCGGCTTCGCCGGTCCACCTTCTCCCGCAAGGGGAGAAGGCTGGTCGCGCCTTAGTTGGCTCTAAAACCAGCTCTATGCAGCCTCGACGAAGCTGTCGACCACACGCTTGCGGCCGGCCTTGTCGAAATCGACGGTGAGCTTGTTGCCGTCGACTTCAGCCACCTCGCCATAGCCGAACTTCAGGTGGAAGACGCGGGCGCCGACCTTGTAGGCCGAGGCCGTGCCGGTGGAGCGGGCAACCAATTCGCCCTCGATGGTCAGGGGCTCGCGGCGAAGCGGCGCCTGGGTGGTACGGAATCCGGACGCAATGTTGTGCTGGGCCCGCTGCCAGCCCGGCGTCGAATAGTTCGAGCCGGAAAAAGGCTGGGCCTTGTCGAAACGGCTCATGCCGAGCGAGCCGCCGGAGCCGTAGGAATTGGAAGCTTCCATCACCTCGACATGGGCGGCAGGCAGTTCGTCGACGAAACGCGACGGCATGGTCGATTGCCACAGGCCATGAATGCGGCGGTTGGAGGCGAACCAGACCTTGGCGCGGCGGCGGGCGCGGGTGAGGCCGACATAGGCGAGGCGCCGTTCCTCTTCCAGGCCGGCGCGGCCGTTCTCGTCGAGCGAGCGCTGGTGCGGGAACAGGCCTTCCTCCCAGCCGGGCAGGAACACGGTCTCGTATTCGAGGCCCTTGGCCCCATGCAGCGTCAGGATCGAGACCTTGTCCTCGCTGGCGCCTTCCTCGCTGGCATCCATCACCAGCGAGATGTGCTCGAGGAAGCCGGCCATGTTCTCGAAGCCTTCCATCGAGCGCACGAGTTCCTTGAGGTTCTCCAGCCGGCCCGCGGCTTCGGCCGTGCGGTCTTTCTGCCACATGTCGGTGTAGCCGGATTCCTCCAGGATCAGTTCCGCCAGTTCCTGGTGGCCGAGCACCTCGCTCTGGGCGGCCCAGCGCGAGAAGGAGGCCATCAGGGCGCCGAGCGTCTGGCGCGGCTTGGGCTTGAGTTCCTCGGTTTCCACCAGCACCCGCGTGGCCTGCATCATCGGCACGCCGTTATGGCGGGCATAGTCGTGCAGGATCTGCACTGTGGCGTCGCCGAGGCCGCGCTTGGGCACGTTGACGATGCGCTCGAAGGCAAGATCGTCTGCCGGCTGCATGGTGGCGCGGAAATAAGCGAGGGCGTCGCGGATTTCGGCGCGCTCATAGAAGCGGGGCCCGCCGATGACGCGATAGGGCAGGCCGAGCGTGACGAAGCGATCCTCGAATTCACGCATCTGGAAAGAGGCGCGCACCAGGATGGCGATGTCGTTGAGGGCGTGGCCCTTGTGCTGCAGCGCCTCGATCTCGTCGCCGATGGCGCGGGCTTCCTCCCCCGAATCCCAGGAGCCGGCGACGGTGACGCGCTCGCCCTCCTCGTCGTCGGTGAACAGGGTCTTGCCGAGGCGCCCCTCATTGTTGCTGATCAGGTGCCCCGCCGCGCCGAGAATATGGCCGGTCGAGCGGTAATTGCGCTCGAGCCGGATCACGGTCGCGCCCGGAAAATCCTTCTCGAAGCGCAGGATGTTGTCGACCTCCGCCCCGCGCCAGCCATAGATCGACTGGTCGTCGTCGCCGACGCAGCACAGATTCGGCTTCTCGCCGGCCGGCGTCTGGGCCAGCAAGCGCAGCCACAGATATTGGGCGACGTTGGTGTCCTGGTACTCGTCCACCAGCATGAAGCGGAAGCGGCGGTGATATTCGGCCAGAACGCCCGGGTTTTCGCGGAACAGGCGGATGGATTCCAGCAGGAGATCGCCGAAATCGGCCGCGTTCAGGGTCTTGAGCCGGGCCTGGTAGGCGGCATAGAGCTCGCCGCCCTTGCCATTGGCAAAGGACATGGCTTCGCCCGCAGGAACCTGCGCCGGCGTCAGGCCACGATTCTTCCAACCGTCGATGGCATGGGCAAGCTGGCGGGCAGGCCAGCGCTTTTCATCGATTCCCGCGGCTGAGATCACCTGCTTCATCAGGCGGACCTGATCATCGGTGTCGAGGATGGTGAAATTGGATTTCAGGTCGACCAGCTCGGAATGGCGGCGCAGGATCTTCACGCCGATGGCATGGAAGGTGCCGAGCCAGGGCATGCCTTCCACGCTCTGGCCGATCAGAACGCCGATGCGCTCGCGCATTTCCCGCGCCGCCTTGTTGGTGAAGGTGACGGCGAGGATCTGGTGGGGGGCGGCACGACCGGTGGCGAGAATATGGGCGATGCGAGTGGTCAGCACACGCGTCTTGCCGGTGCCGGCGCCCGCCAGCACGAGTACGGGGCCGTCCAGCGTTTCCACAGCCGCGCGCTGTTCAGGGTTCAAGCCCGTGAGATAGGCGGCAGGCCTTGCGGCGGCCATGGCGCGCGCAGCGATGCCGCCGGCGGCCGGCTGATGGGCAAGGGAAGGGGAACGGGGATCGGACAAATCGGATTTTCGCGTGATTCTGGATTGCCGGATAATGACTTAGATGGGGAGCCGCGTCGAGATTGCGAGCACTTCCCATCGGTATGCGTCAACAGTTGCGCCGCGTATCGGTTAAGAGGAGGCTGAGTGCGCCCTCGGCCTCAGCTTTTCCCAACCGAGCTTGGCGCTGTCGACGGCGCGCGCTGGGCAATGGTGGTGACGATGACGCCTACGGCAATCACCACGGCGCCGAGCCAGGTGAGCAAGTCATAGTGCTCGCCCAAAAAGAAGGTGCCGCTGCCCAGCCCGACCGCAGCGCCGACATAGCCGATCTGGGAAAGATAGACCGGCCCGCCCGCCATTTGCAGGCGGAAGAAGACGGCGAACATCGCAGCGCTCGCTGCGACCTGGATCACGCTGAGCAGCGGGGCTTCGGCGAGGGAAGTGAGGCCGAGTTCACCATTGGCAAGCAGCAAAGCGGCCGAAACCACCAGGGAGGAGGCGAGATTGGTGCCGACCGCCAGGGGCAGCGGGCGGGCATTCGGCGGCCAGTCCAGGGTGCGGTAGACATTGCCGATGGCGAGCGAGAGGGGGATGAGGAAGCCGATGCCGATCCACAGCGAACTGGCATCGCCGACCCGCCCCTTGCCGAGCACGATCAGCATGGCGCCGACGAAACCGATCAGGATGCCGGTGACGCCAAGCAAATTCGGGCGCCGCGCATTCAGAGCCGTCGCCAGGATCGTGGTGATGATCGGCGACAAGGTGAACATGATCGAGGCATAGCCCGAGCCCAGATGCGGAATGGTCAGATAGACCAGGAAATTCGGGATGGCATAGGAAATCGTGCCGCCAATGGCATAGAAGCGCAGATAAGGTGGTGTCAGCGGAAAGGCCTCGCGCTTGAGCGCCAGGACAGCGCCGATGACGAGGGCGCAGCCCGTCGAGATCAGCAGGGTCCACACAGCCGGCTGGATGCCGGCCGCGCCGGCCAGTTTGCCGAGCGGGAAGTTGAGCCCAAGAAAAGTGCCGGTCGCCAGCAGCAGGATGAGAGGTTCGGACGTCTTGGAGACAGGCATGAACAAGCTTGTACGGGCTGGGAAGGGAAGAACGCATGCCCGCTTGCGTCGGGACGCCGGCCGTGCGCTATGAAAACTTCTCTAGCCGCCAAGCCGATTCCCATGTTCGATGTTTCCCTGCTCACCGCAACCTTTTTCGCTGGCTTCCTTTATACGATTTCGCCCGGGCCGGCCTTCCTGGCCCTGTTCGCGCTCGGTGCCGCCAAGGGACGCACGCCCGGCGCCTGGTTCATGACCGGTCATCTCGTCGGCGATATCCTATGGTCGGTGGCGGCGCTGGCGGCGATTGTCGGGGTGAGCCAGATCGGCCCGACCCTGTTCGACATCCTCGGCATCGGCTGCGGCCTCTACCTGATCTATATGGGGGTGAGGGCCGTGATGACGCGCCGGGACGGCAAGGCTGCGGTGATCGGCGCCGACCGGCCTCTGGTCAATGGCGTGATCTTCGGCCTGACCAACCCGAAATCCTATCCCGTGGCACTCGCCACCTTCGGGGCGCTGGTGGCGCCCTATGGCGATCACATCACCTGGAGCGCGACGCCCGGCCTGATCGTGGCCGCCTTTCTCGGTTTCGTGGCGGCGGACTTCATCCTCTATGTCGCCATCGGCCTCAAGCCGATCCGGACTTTCTTCGCACGCCATGGCCTGTGGGTGACGCGGATCGTCGGCGTCGTCTTCATCGGTTTCGGCCTGAAATCGCTGTTTGACGGCGCGCGCGGCCTTGCGGGTTCCGCGCGCGGGTAAAGCGAGAACCCGGGAATAGGTAGTCGCTTCACGCTGTCATCCCCGGCAAGCCACGCAGTGGCGAGGGAAGGGGATCCAGGGGGCAAATGCGCCACCTCACCTCCTGGATCCCCTTCCCCTCGCGCTTCCTCGCGATGCTCGTAAGCTGCTCGGCCGGGGATGACAGCTACACTTGTTCGTCGAACTCCCCATGACAGCTGGCATCACCCCAAACGCTTGCGCGCCTTGGCGCTGGCGCCCCCGATCAGGCGGTCGGCGACGATGCCGATGAAGGCGATGGCAAGGCCGGCGACGATGCCGCGGCCGGCATCCGCCTTGGCGAGGGCGATGAAGACCTCCTGGCCGAGATCGCGCGTGCCGATCATCGCGCAGATGATGATCATGCTCAGCGAGAGCAGGATGGTCTGGTTGATGCCGAGCATGATCTCGGGCAGCGCCATCGGCAATTGCACCAGGCGGAAGGTCTGCCAGCGCGTGCAACCGGCCGTCTTCGCTGCTTCAATCAGGGTCGGCGGCACTTGCCGCAGGCCATGATTGGTATAGCGGATGGCTGGGACGACGGCGAAGGAGACCGTGGCGATCAGGGCAGTGACGTCGCCAACCCGGAACAGCATCACGATCGGAATGATGAAGCAGAAGGACGGCAGGGTCTGCAGGGTATCGACAACAGGTTCGATCACGCGATACACCCGGTCGCTCCGCGAGGCCCAGACGCCGATCGGCATGCCGATGAGCGTGGCGAGGATCGCCGACACGCCGCAGAGATAGACGGTCGACATCGTCTTCTGCCACAGCCCGGACGAGGCGCAGAAAAGCACGAGCAAGCCGATGAGGGCGGCGAGGCGCCAGCCTGCAAGGCGGTAACCCGCCAGCACCAGCAGGACCAGGGCGGCGAGCCAGGGAATGGCTTCGCAGAAGGCCCGGACCGGGTTGAGCACATAAACGAGAAGCCCGACGCGCAGGGCCTCGATCACGTCGAAGAAATGCACGGTGATCCAATCGACGCCCGCCTTCCACCACGGCGCAGTCGACAAGGTCCAGCCCGAGGGGATTTTGGCGAGAGCCGGCAAGACGAGACTGGCCAGCGTGCTTGCAATCAGCAGAGCCAGCGCCAGGACGAGATGGGGATGGCGGGCGAAGAGCCCGCTGCCCTCCCGATGCACGGGCTGGCCGCCGCGATAGGCAAAGGCCTGCGAGAGCCGATCGAGGGCGATGGCCAGCACCACGATGGCGAAGCCCGCCTCCATGCCCTGGCCGATCTTGAGGGCGCGCAGGGCCAGCAGCACGTCATAGCCGAGCCCGCCCGCGCCTATCATCGAGGAGATGATCACCATGTTCAGCGCCAGCATGATCACCTGGTTGACGCCGACCATGAGCATGGGCCGCGCCGTGGGGATCAGCACGCGCCAGAGCTTCTGGCGCGGCGTGCAGCCTGCCATGACGGCAAAATCGGAGATCTCGGAGGGAATCCGGGACAGCGCCACCATGGTGGCCCGCACCATTGGCGGCGTGGCGAAGATCGAAGTGGCGATCATCGCCGAGACCGGGCTGTTGCCGAACAGGATCAACATGGGGATGAGATAGGCGAAGGTCGGGATCGTCTGCATCAGATCGAGGGCCGGGGTGACCGCCAGCCGATCCAGCTTCGGAAAACGCCAGGCGGCGACGCCGAGCAACAGGCCTGTCAGCACGCAAAGCGGCACCGAGATCAGGATCAAAGCGAGGGTAAGCATGGCCCCCTGCCACTGGCCGAAAAGCGCGATATAGCCAAAGCAGGCCGCCATCAGGGCCGCGAGCCGCAGCCCTCCGGCAGCATGGCCTGCGATGATCGCCGCTGAGATCACGCCCAGCCAGGATAATGTCGGCAGCGGGATACCCCATAATTTCAACGGCTTGGCCAGCAATCCGAAAGCAATCTGGAGAGGAAGGTCGAGGATGGCGGCGATCGCCCGTGTCAGCCAGCTCAGATTGCTTTTCATCCAGGCCATGACGGCCGACATCCAACCCGCGAAGGGAATGATCCAGTCATCGGGCCAGGCGGAAAGCCAGCCTGCATTCGACCTCATGAAGTAGAGCGTGATGGCGAGCAGGGAAGCAAGGCACCAGATCACGGTCCAGGTCGTTACCCGGCCACCAGGCGATGTATGCGGTTGAGCGAGGGAAAGGGGGGCTGACTTGCTCAAGCGGCGTTCCTGCGCTGGTCGCCGCCGGTCAGGATACCGAGCACGGCGTCGGGCATGACCTCGCCGAGCAGGGCGCCGGCAGGATCGCGGACCGCGAAGGGCGCGGCGGCACCGATGATGTCGGCGGCGAAAGAGGAGACCTTGTCCGCCGGGGCGAGATTGCCGGCATAGGCGGAACCGGGCTGGGCGGGACGCATGAGGCCGCGGGCGGAAACCACCTTCGCCCTTTGGACGTCACGGGTGAACTCGGCGACATAGTCGGTTGCCGGCCGGGTGACGAGTTCCTCCGGCGTACCGGTCTGGATGATGGCGCCGTCCTTCATGATGGCGACACGATCGGCGAGGCGGATCGCCTCGTCGAAGTCATGGGTGATGAAGACGATGGTCTTGTGCAGCACCTTCTGCAGCCGGACGAGTTCGTCCTGCATCTCCCGGCGTATCAGCGGATCGAGAGCGGAGAAGGGTTCGTCGAGGAACCAGAGTTCGGGCTTGGTGGCGAGGCTGCGCGCGATGCCGACGCGCTGTTGCTGGCCGCCTGAGAGTTCGCGCGGATAGAAGCCTTCGCGGCCGCGCAGGCCGACCAGATCGACCATATCCTGCGCTCGTTTCAGTCGCTCGGCCTTGGCGATGCCCTGGACGGCCAGCGGGAAGGCGACGTTCTCGATCACGCTCAGATGCGGCAGCAGGGCGAAGTTCTGGAACACCATGCCCATCTTGTGGCGGCGAAGTTCGATCATCTCGGCCTCGCTGGCCTTGAGCAGATTCCTGCCGTCGAACTCGACTGTGCCGGCGGTCGGCTCGATCAATCGGGCCAGGCAACGCAGCAGGGTAGATTTGCCCGAGCCGGACAGCCCCATGATGATGAAGATCTCGCCCTCGTGCACGGTAAGGCTGGCCTCGCGCACGGCGGCGACCAGGCTTGCCTTGGCAAGGTCCTCATCCATCGGTCGCTGGCCGTGCCGGGCCAGTTCGCGGGCGGCATTTGGGCCGAAAACCTTCCAGACGTCGCGGCAGGCCAGCTTCACGGTGCGTGTGGCGGCGTCCGGGCCTGGCGAAGCGATCGCGGCTTGCATCGGTGCCTCTTGGTTGCATCGGGAGATTGAGAGACGGGCCTCCGGAGCCTGACTTGGAAATCGAGGCCAGAACGCGGGTGTTCTGATTTTGTCATGCCCTGGCCTGTCCCGGGCATCCAGATGCCGCAGCCTGGAGGGCGCGTGGATCTCCGGGACAGCCCGGTGACGACAAAAACCTTGAGGTTCCTGCGATTTTTCGTTCAGCTTCTCCAGGCTCGCCCGTCTCGGCGAGTCATTGGGCCCAGGCTTTCCAGGCCGCTTCGTGGTCGGTGACCCACTTGGCCGCGATCTCGTCCAGGCTCTTGCCTTCGAGATCGACCTGGCCGCTCAGCTTGTTGAGTTCGTCGGTCTCGATCGTGTAGGCCTTGGCAACCTTGTAGGCCACGGGCCATTTGTCCTTCATGCCGGCCCAGGCATATTTCCAGATCTCGCCATGCGGCTTGCCGCAATCATATTTGGCATCCGGGTTGGTACCCCATTTCGGATCGGTGTAGCAGGCCGGCTCATATTCGGGGAATTTCACCCATTCGCCCTGATATTTCGCCGTGGCCCAATGTGGCGAATAGATCCACAGCATGATTGGGGCCTTGCGCTGATAGGCGGAATCGAGCTCGGCGAACATGGCACCGTCCGTGCCGGCATGGATGACCGTGAAGGGCAGCTTCAGGGCTGCCACGCGCTCGTCATCGAAGCCTTCCCAGGTCACGGGTCCGCCGAGGTAGCGGCCTTTGGGAGCGGTATCGGGCGTGGAGAAGGCCTCGGCACATTTGGGGTCCAGCAAAGCCTTCCAATCGGGCAGACCGGGGCATTTCTCCTTCATATAGATCGGGTACCACCATTCCTCCTTGGCCTTGGGACCAAGCTTGCCCAGGCGTTCGGTCTGCTTGGTGGCGTCGGAGGCCTTCATGGCCTCGCCGGCGGTGGTGTCCCAAAATTCGACGCCGAGGGTCAGATCGCCATTGGTAAGGCCGGTCGACAGGCTGGAGAGATAGTCGGCGGTGGGATATTCGACGGTGTATCCCAGCTTTTCCAGGATGCCGCCCAGGATCTTGGCATTGAGATTGACACTGGTCCAGTCGAACAAGGCGATCTTGATGGGATCGGAGGATTCCGGCGAAGCCGCCGAAGCCGGTGAAATTCCCACGAGCAAAGCGGCCGCCACGGCCGCAAGGCCGCTGCGTCGAAATACTTTCAGGCAGTCCATAATAGGCACCCTTCCGTCTCTCTGAATGGCCGGCCGGCGCTTGTGCCTCTTGTGGGGCGAGGTCTTCCGCCCAAGGTCTGTCGCCAATGCCGATCCTGGAAGTGTCGCTCAGACAAAGCCCTTGGGCAAGTTATTTTCGTGCCAAGAATATTGTTTATATTTCAAAGCGTTGATGGTGATTATTTGGGCGCTTTGCTCGAAAAGGCGGCGCAGCGGCGCGCCCATTTTCCGCCATGGCGTACGCCGATCCTGCGCCCGGATTTCACGGGCGCGCCATTGCATCTGCATCGAGGCTGCAAACGCGCCTGCAAGGATTGGGCATGGCAATGTTCAGGCTCTTCCTTCGCGAATTCTGGCTCTTCGGCCTCAAGCAGGGCTGGGCCTGCCTGTTCGGCGGTTCCTTTCTCGCCCTCATCCTGGCAACGCGCTTCTATTATCCCGAGGGGGCCTGGGTCAGCCGCTATGATTTCCTCTGCTTTGCGGCGCTGGGTATCCAGGGCCTGTTGCTTGCGCTCAAGCTCGAGACCTGGGAAGAAGCCGCCGTGATCGCGGTCTTCCATGTCGTCGGCACCGTCATGGAGATCTACAAAACGCAGGCCGGTTCCTGGGCCTATCCCGAGCCGAGCCTGCTGAAGATCGGCGAAGTGCCGCTGTTCTCGGGCTTCATGTATTCGGCCGTCGGCAGCTACATCGCCCGCGCGGCCCGCCTGTTCGACTTCCGCTACAGTTTCTATCCCCGCATGCGCTGGACGATCCTGCTGGCCGGACTGATCTATGTGAATTTCTTCACCCACCATTTTCTGCCGGACATCCGCCTCGGCCTGTTCGCCGCCATAGTCATCCTGTTCTGGCGCACGCAGATCTATTTTACGGTGGACCGGGAACCGCGCTCCATGCCGCTGCTGCTTGGTTTCTTCCTGGTTGCCTTCTTCATCTGGATCGCCGAGAACATCGGCAGTTTCGGCCAGGTCTGGATCTATCCCAACCAGCGCCACGGCTTCGCTTTGGTTTCCTTCGGCAAGCTCGGGGCCTGGTATCTGCTGATGATCGTCAGCTTCGTGCTGGTGTCGCTGGTGCACCGGCCGGTGCTGCTGGCGCGTAGCGCCCGCTGGCTATTGCCGGCTGACTAGCGCCGGGGTGCGGATGGCCCGGCCGACGATCTCGGGCGTGGGCAGATAGCCATGCGAGGAGCGCATCTCGGCGAGATTGTCGATGATGTCGTGAGGGAAGGGAGCCACCCGCCGGGTCGCCATGTCGATATTGAGCGAGATCAGTTCACAGGTGGCCGACACCCAGCCTTCGGTGGCATGACAGAGTTCTTCATAGATATGCAGACGCTTTTCGTCATAGCCGACCAGTTGCAGGCGCACACGCACGGGATCGTCGAGGTGAAGTTCACGCTTGTAGATAACGTGTACTTCCCCGGTGAAGAAGGACATGCCGCGCTCACGGATATAATCCTCCCCCAGACCGACGAGCGCCAGGGCTTCGCCAAGGGCGTTGTCGAACAGGACGTGATAATAGGCCATGTTCAGATGGCCGTTATAGTCGATCCAATGGGGCTCGATGCGCATCTGTGACGATACGAACGGCGCGAAGAACAATGCTGGCAATTTGCTGGTGTCAAACATTTCCGCCTCCACGCCACTAGAGCAAAGCACGTTTTGAAAAAAAACGCACTTTTGCTTCTAACTCCTTGTTTCGCGGCGCCTCTACGACTCTTGGTAGTCGCAAAAAGCCCTCGATCTTCTGCCCTCTCACCCACTTCAAACTGAATATCCGAACCTGTTGGGCAGGCTCGGATATTCAGTCTCGTTCCAGGTCTGCCCACACTGGATGGGCGACGATCGATCACGATCGCGATACCCTCTGGCGCAGGGCTTCCAAGTCAGTGTATGCCAAATGGCTGATACCTCAAGACAAAGTAACATATTATGGTCAATTCCGGCGCAAATTCCCGGCGCTACCAGCCCGAAGATCTCTCTGCCGTCTGCGATGCCCTGGCCGGACAATTCGGTCCGCGCTTTTCGGCAAGCCAGGCTTTGCGCGACCAGCATGCAAGCACGCTGACCTGGCTGCCCGCCCAGGCGCCGGATGCCGTGGTTTTCCCTGAGAATGAAAATGAAGTGGCTGATATCGTCAGGTTGTGTGCCGGCCATGGCGTGCCCATCATTCCCTACGGCACCGGAACCGGTCTGGAAGGGCATGTCAATGCACCGGAAGGCGGCGTCTCCGTCGATACCAGCCGCATGAACGCCATCGTTGCCGTGCATGCCGAGGATCTCGACGCCGTGGTGCAGCCGGGGGTCACGCGCAAGCAGCTCAATGACTATCTGCGCGACCAGGGGCTGTTCTTTCCCATCGATCCCGGTGCCGACGCTTCCCTGGGCGGCATGGCGGCAACGCGTGCCTCCGGCACCAATGCGGTGCGCTATGGCACCATGAAGGATAATGTTCTTTCGCTGCGGGCGGTGCTGGCCAATGGCGAGATCGTCTCGACGGCGAGCCGGGCCAAGAAGAGCTCGGCCGGCTATGACCTTACGCGCTTGCTCGTCGGTTCGGAGGGAACGCTTGGCCTCATCACGGAAGTGACCCTGCGCCTGCATGGCATTCCCGAGGCCATCAGCGCCGGTATCTGTCCCTTCGGCAGTGAGAAGGCCGCCTGCGATGCCGTGATCGCCACCATCCAGTCCGGCCTTGCCGTGGCGCGCATCGAACTGCTCGACACGTTGATGGTGAAGGCGGCCAATGCCTATTCCGGCCTGGGCTTGCCAGAGACCCCGATGCTGTTCCTGGAATTCCATGGCAGCGATGCCGGCGTGGCCGAGCAGGCCGAACGCTTCGGCGAAATCGCGACCGAGTTCGGCGGCGGTCCCTTCACCTGGGCCACCAAGCCCGAGGAGCGCACCAAGCTATGGGCGGCGCGCCACAACGCCTATTGGGCGGTCAAGTCCATGTGGCAGGGCGCGGAGATCGTTGCCACCGATGTCTGCGTGCCGCTGTCGCGCCTGGCCGAATGCGTGGCCGAAACCCGCCGGGACATCGATGCCACCGGTCTGATCGCGCCAATCGTCGGGCATGTCGGCGACGGTAATTTCCACGTGCAGCCGATGGTCGACATGAGCGATCCTCGCGAGGTCGCGGCCTGCGAGGGCTTTCTCGAACGGCTGGTGGAGCGGGCGCTGGCCATGGAAGGGACCTGCACCGGCGAGCATGGCGTGGGGCAGGGCAAGCGCAAATATCTCAAGGCCGAACACGGTGCCCCGGCCCTGGCGGCGATGCGGGCGATCAAGCAGGCCTTGGATCCGGCCGGCATCATGAATCCTGGCAAGATCTTTCCCGATTGAGCGGCCTGCCGGAGCCGGACACCCGTTCGAGCGTACCGGCTTCAGGAACCGCCGCAAAAAGCAACAGGCGGATGCTTCTCCTCGAAACATCCGCCCATCGTCTTCATTCATCTTGGGCACGTATCCGGGTGCCTGTTGAACCTTGCCTGCGATCGGGCCCGGCTCTGTTTGCTCAAGGATAGTTCCGGCCCGGTCCCTCCTAGAACTAAGTGCGTTCATGGCTGAACGCTCTCCTGCTCTAACTCCCGTTTCGACGCGTCTTTGCGATCCCGTCCAATCGCAAAATGCTTTGGCCGTTGAATCTATCCTCTCCTATGGCGTCACCACCACCGGCTGACCAGCGGCCTTTCCTTCGGTAGCGTCCTTGGGTTTGACACGAACGATGATCGGCATCGTCAAACCGGAAGGAACGGGCCGGCCGTCGAGATAACCAGCCTGCTGCGTTTGCTTGTCCACCGAAAGAAAAACCAGCATGTTCGCTGCTGCTACACGGCTTGTCGGCTCACTACGGGCCAACGGAGACTGCCCCGTGCTAGTCCCAACCGTATAGAAGCCTGCGCCGAAGACACCTAACGCCAATACGACTCCGACGGAGCTGATCAAGCGTAACATTGTGTACCCACCTCACTGAAAGCGAGAGATACCGTTCCTCTATTGACGCGACGCTGTTGTGACGAACGGCCACGAATTCGACCGCCCCTTTTTTGCCCGCTGCTCATTCTTTTGTGGGGGAGCATTCAGGCACAGCCCAGCCGGCTCATGCTTTAGCATTTATTCCGGCGGAGGATGTCATAGCACAAATTTTGTACGGGTCTTAATGAAATCTAAAGACTTGGTGAAAATGTGAACATGGCGGGTCGTTCGTAAGACAATTGCTGCCGAATCTGTTCATAATGACGGTTTCGATCGGGATTTCGACCGTTTGGGACCATCTCCCGCCGCCCTGTGCAGTGACCCGGGACCACAGTTTCTCCACGTTCCCGGTTTCGTCTCGCCGCGGTTTTCGCGTATGGTCGTCGCTGGCAGGGAAGGGACCTCGAAACCGGATTCACCATGGCGCCATCGGCGGGGTGAAACATTTGCCGGTCGAGGGCAAAGCGTGTTCTGACGGAACGCATTTGCTCTAACCCTTCGTTTGGAGGCACCTTTGCGATTCCCGGTACTGGATTGCAAAGGCATTGGAAAGGACGTGCGGCGTGCGCGAGGCGCTCACCGTTATCGGATTTTTGTTGATCGTGGCGTTCGCGGCTGTGTTCACCGCGCCCCTCTACGTCGACTGGAACGCTTGGCGCGAGGATATCGGCAACCGCCTCACGCAGCATTTCGGCACAACCGTCATCATTCGTGGCCCGATCGAAGCGCGCCTCTTGCCCCAGCCCTGGCTTTCGCTCTCGGATGTCAGCATCGGAGACCCCTATGGCACTACCAGGCTGAACGTTGCGCGCATCGATGGAGACGTCAGCCTCGGCGGCCTGCTGCGCGGCGATGTCGATCTTTCCAATGTGGTGGTGCGTGATCCCGCCCTGTCGGTAGCGGCCGATGACGAGGGGACGATCGCTCCCCTATCGAAATATCCGGTGTCGCTCGGGGCCGCGGTCGAAAGCTTCGAGGTCAGTGGCGGATCGCTTCATTATGTGAACAAGGTCGACGGCCAGGACATCAGCCTGACCGGCATCAATCTGGTCGGTGAATCCGGTTCGGTACTCGGTCCCTACAAGGCCGAGGGCGGCATCAAGATCGCCGGCGTGCCTCATACGATAAAGATCGCGACGGGCGTTGCCGAGAAGGGCAGCCTCAATCTGCGCATCACCGCGGTGCCGGCGGACAAGCCGGTGACGCTCGATCTCGACGGTCAGGTCAAGCTTCAGGGTGGCAAGCCGACCTTTGTCGGGATGGCGACGCTGCTGCGTCCGACCTTCTCCGCGAAGGCGGCGGGAGAAGGGGACCCGGATGATCAGGCCGCTGGCGAGCAATTGGCCTGGAGTATGTCGGGGCCGGTGACCGCTACACCCGCAGGCGTGGCCTCCGACAAGGTGTCGATCCAGCTTGGGCCGGACGAGCGGGCCCTCAAGCTTGCCGGCAGCGTGAACCTGGCTTTCGGCGCCACGCCGGTGCTGGAGGCGAACCTTGCCGGCAAGCAGCTCGAACTCGATCGTTTCGCCGGTATCGGCCCCGACAAGCGCCAGCCACCGGCCGCGGTGCTGGCCAGGCTTGCCAGGACCATACCGACGCTTGCCGGAGCCGCCACCAACGCCCAGATCGATCTTGCCGCCGATGGCCTCATGCTGGGCGGCGAGTTGATCCAGAATGCCCGGGCGAGCCTCAGGGTTGCCGAGGGGAAATTGCAGGTCGATCGTCTCGAGGCGACATTGCCGGGCAAGAGCCATCTCTTGCTGGCCGGCGACGTCAATGACGAAGGAGGCGGGTTCAAGGGCAATCTCGACCTCAAATCGGGCCAGGCCACCGGCCTGATCGGCTGGCTGCAGGGCCAGCCCGTTCTGGGGCGGCCGGATGCCGCCCGCAAACTGTCCCTGAAGGCAGCCCTCGACGCCGACGCCGACAAGGTGGACTTTTCGCAGCTGACCCTCGCCATCGACGATGCCGCGGTCAAGGGCAGGCTGGCCTGGAACCGCCTGGCACACGGCCGGTCCGCCGGGCGGGTCGAAGCCAATCTGGCCGCGCAGCGTATCGATCTCGACGTGCTGCCATCGGTGGCCGCTCTCCTGCCCGGCAGCAGCGATCTGTTCAGCGAAGCCGATATCCGCTTGCAGGCGGAAGCGTTGGCCCTGTCGGGAATCGAGGCCAAATCGGTCAGTGGGCATATCAAGGCGGGCGGCAAGCTGATCGCGCTCGAGGATGTGGTCGTCAACGACCTCGGCGGCGCCAATCTCACCGCCAATGGCCGCATCGACAATATCGGTGCCGAGCCACAGGGCGAGATCCGCATCGTATTGAACGGCAAGGATCTTTCGGGGCTGGCTACCACGCTCAAGCGCAGCACGCTGCCGGTTTTCTGGGTCAATGCCTTTGCGGCCCGCGCGGCCTCGCTCTCGCCGGCCAATGCCAGCCTTTCCGTTGCCTTCGGGGCTGCGCGGCGTTATTCGGTCGACGGCAAGTTCGGCGGCAGCGTTCTGCAACTCGACACCCAATTCGCGGGCACGGGCGCAGGCGAGAACGCCGATATCAGGGTGAAGGCCGACAGCCTCGACGTCGCCACGCTGATGCGCCAGGCTGGGCTCGACTATGCGGTGGGTTCCGTGCCCGGGCGTGCCTCGCTGGAGATGGCCCTGTCGGGTCCGCTCAACGGCGCGATGCGTTGGAACGCCAGTTTCGAAGGAGCGGGGCTGCAACTCTCCGGTACCGGCAAGATGACCGGTTCACTCGAAGCGCCGGCTTTCGACGGGCGCCTGACGGCCAGCACCGACGATGCGCTGGTGCCGGCCCAGCTACTGAGCCTGCCGCTTCCGGGCGTGGTTCCTTCCCAGAGTGCCACGCTGGACTCCGGTTTTCGTGCCAGGGCAGGTCGTTATGTCTTCGATGATCTGACGGGGACAGTGCTCGGCATGCCGGTCAGCGGAGCGCTCACCATCAATGCCGGCAAGCCGACGCGCCTCGACGGTCGCCTGAATTTTCTCAAGGCTGATGGGCAACTGCTCGGCTCGCTGTTCTCGGGAGCGGATCTGGGCGCGGGGAACACCAATGGCAATGCCTTTTCCGATGAGAGCTTTGGTGCGGGAACCTTCGATGCCTTCGCAGGTCGGCTCTCCGTCTCGGCCAAGACGTTGCGCCTGTCTCGACGCCTGCCCGAACTCGACAATGCGCGCGCGGTGCTGAATTTCGGCAATGGCAAGGTGGCCGTCGATGATTTTGCTGCAAAACTCGCCGGCGGTGATGTCAGCGGTGCCCTCCAGCTTTCGCATGCCGCCCTCGATACTGCCGCAAGCGGACATTTCTCGTTGCACAAGGTCGCGCTGCAGGGACGTCAGCTTTCTGGCGAACTGGCCATGGGCGTTGAATTCCAGGGCAATGGCCGCTCGCCCGACGCGTTGATGTCCTCCCTCACGGGGGGAGGAACCGCCGAACTTGCCCAGGCATCGCTGGCGGGGCTCTCCGAAAAGGCCTTCGGCCAGACGGTGGTGGCGGTAGATGGTGGACTTTCCGGCGACGCCGGTCACGTCAGGGAAGCCTTCGAACGCAGCTTGGATGAAGCTCCGCTGAAGACCGGGACGATCAACGGCAATCTCTCGCTCGCGGGCGGCGTGCTCCGTCTCTCCTCGACCCGAGCCACCTCGGCGCAGGGCAGCATTGCCCTCTCCGGTCTGCTGGATCTCTCGGACCTGACGGTGAAGGCCGACATCGCGCTCTCCCCCACCAATCCGGCCGATGGCTTCGGGGGCCCGGCCCCAATCATCCCGGTGCAATTGCGCGGCACCATCGACGCCTTGCAAAAGCAGGTCGATGTATCGAGCCTTGTCGCCTGGCTCAGTATTCGCGGTGTCGAACAGCAGGCCCGCAAACTCGAGGTATTGGAGGCACAACGGCGGATCGAGGAGAAGGCTCAGGAGGACGCGCGTCGCGCGGAAGCCTTGAAGATGCAGAAGGCGATCGAAGATGCGCGTCGGAAAGCCCAGCTTCAGGTCCCGGCACCCACCAGTCCACCTCTGCAACTGAGGCCGGGAGCACCGGTGCCGGCAACGGGCGGGGCGGGGGTCCCGCTGGCGCCCACGGCCGGGCTTCCCGGCGTGCCGCCGGTGAAATTGCCTTCTCTCGAAAACCTGCCCGCCTCGTCGGTAACCCCCGGCCACACCACGGTGGTGCCAGCCCCGCTTCTGCCGAATTCCGGGCCGGCCTTGCCGCAGGCTCCCATCGGATCACCGCCGATCGGCCCCTGAGGCGGGGGAGGGCCGTTGCTTACCGCTATTCCAGGTTGAAAGCAGATGTCGGTGGTTGCGGGTGGTATTATAAGGCCGTCTATTTTGCGTTACACACAAGACAGCAGATCTAGCCTTTATGGACGCGCTAAGTCTGAAGCAAGCTAGGTCTTCAATTGTTCGAATGGGCTATGGCCGCTGCCGTAGAGACAAACTCCTGCAACATGATGAAGGCAAGCATCAAGCGGGAGCAAAACCAGGCCTGCCGGATGGAACCTGCTTTCCATCAATCAGGCGAACGCGACTGCAGGCCGGGCCGAATCAAGCCACCCTCATCCTCGGCGCACATTCTCCAGGACGAAGAGCCGGATTGCCGAAGACAGATTTCCTTGGGCGCGTGTGGCATCGATCTCGGCAACGACGTCCGAGAGCGTGAGATCGCGCTTGGCGGCCAGTTCTTTCAAGGTTTCCCAGAAGGCATCCTCCAGGGAAACGCTCGTCTTGTGGCCGGCAATGACGATGGAACGTTTAACGACTTTGCTTTTCATGGCAGCCCATCACTCTACATTATTGGGCTTCAGGCGGTGTCTGTCGAGGTGCCTTTCGGCCTCCTGCTTATCCGCCTGCAGCCTTTCTCTATCGATGCGCGAGAGTCCATGGATCGAGCGTTTCCGGGCAGCTTCCTGCTCGGCTTCGGCCCTTGCCCGAGCCTTGCGTACTCTCCTCAAATTCACGATCTCAGTCATCAGCTTACCGGAAAGGAACTTTCTCTCAAGTGAACAACTTCACTATCGACTTGAGGCCCGATCTGGGCACATCTTGTAAGACATATGCCTTGATTGGAAAACAACGTTCCTGTCATTCTTTATCTGGCGTTATCATCCGTGCAAGGCTCATCGCATTTTCAAAAGCTCTTTCATCCATTATTTTTGCCGCCAATATTTCCTGAAGTAGAGTGGTACCGTTATGGTGCGCTGTCTTCGCAATATAAGCTGCCTTATCATAGCCGATGACAGGTGTTAGTGCCGTCACCAGCATGAGGGAACGCGCCACGAGATCGCTGATTCGGGAAGTGTCGGCCTCGATTCCGCTGACGCAGTGATCGGTAAAGCTGTTGGCTGCGTCGGCAAGCAGGCGGATAGACTGCAATGTCGCGTCGGCGATCACCGGCTTGAACACGTTCAGTTCCAAATGCCCCTGGCTGCCGGCAAAGGTGATGGTGCTCTGATTGCCGAACACCCGTGTGCAGACCATGGTCATCGCCTCGCATTGGGTCGGGTTGACCTTGCCCGGCATGATGGAAGAGCCCGGCTCGTTTTCAGGCAGAATCAACTCGCCGAGGCCGGCTCGAGGGCCCGAACCGAGCAGCCGGATGTCGCTGGCGATCTTGAACAGGCTGACGGCCACGGTGTTGAGCGCACCATGGGCCGCCACCAAAGCATCATGCGTGGCGAGGGCCTCGAATTTGTTGGGGGCGGTGACGAAGGGTAGGCCAGTCAGGGCAGCAAGTTCAGCCGCGATCCGTTCGGCGAACCCCTCGCGGGTGTTGAGGCCGGTGCCGACCGCCGTGCCGCCCTGCGCCAGGGGCATCAATTCGGCAAGGCCAGCCTCGATCCGCCGGATGCCCTGCTGCAACTGCGTGGCATAGCCTGAGAATTCCTGACCGAGCGAGAGTGGGGTCGCGTCCTGCAAATGGGTGCGGCCGATCTTGATGATGTCCTTGAAGGCTTCGGCCTTCTGTTCCAGGGCGGAAGCCAGATGGCGCAGTGCCGGCAGCAGCCGGTCATGGATCTCCCGGGCGGCAGCCACATGCATGGCGGTGGGGAAGGTATCGTTGGACGATTGGCCGCGATTGACATGGTCGTTGGGATGCACCGGCTTCTTAGAGCCCATGGTGCCGCCGAGCATCTCGATGGCGCGATTGGAAATCACCTCATTGGCATTCATGTTGGTCTGCGTGCCGGAGCCTGTCTGCCAGACCACTAGGGGAAACTCGTCATCAAGCCTGCCGTCGGCGACCTCGCGAGCCGCGCGCTCGATGGTCTCGGCCAAAGCGGGGTCGAGCACGCCGAGCTCGCGATTGGCGCGAGCGGCCGCCAGTTTGATCAGCCCGAGAGCGTGAATCAGCGGGCGGGGCATCTTCTCGGCGCCGATGCGGAAATTCTCGAGCGAGCGCTGGGTCTGTGCCCCCCAATAATGCCCGGCGGGCACCTCGATCGTCCCGAAGGAGTCGCTTTCCTGGCGGCTGGCGGGGGTGGCTTCAGTCATGATGGTCTCCTGCAACTGGCCCCATGCGGTCAGCCCTGGATTTGGGGAGCGCATGGCGGCTCGTATTCGAGTCTCCGGTGGGGCATCCAAGGCCGCTGCCGCATGCCGATTGAGGATGGCACGGGCAGGGCGAGACGCCCTCTCTCTCAAATAAGGCATGTCAAGCCTGAGGAAAGCTCCGTCAAACCGCAATCGCCTCTTTTTTCTGCCGAACAGGCAGCCTATATTCCCTTTGCCGGCTCGCGCCGGCTATGGCGATAAATGGTCATCGAAATAAACCTTTCGGACCCGGGGGCAGTACCCGGCGCCTCCACCAGAGCCCGTCAGGGCGGGCTGCGGCGGGGGCGAAACAGGATCGACGAGGGTGTAAAGGGTGTGCTTTCGCTCGGCATGGTTCCGCCGATATCGGGCCTTTTCAATAGTTGCCAACGACAACTATGCTCCGGTTGCGGTTGCCGCGTAAGCGGTAACTAGACCGAAATCAAGTCCTGACGGGTAGCACCGGCAGGCGGGGTTCGGAGGCACCTGGCAACAGAAGCCTCCACTTCATTCCGGTCTGCCTGCAGGCCATCCGAAGATGCGGTCTGCAAGGCGTATGAATGTGCCAGCGGGCCTGATGTAATCAAAAGCTGGCCTGGTAAGAATTGCGCGATGAGTATTGACCATATCCGGTATGATCTTCTCACTCAGGATGCGCTGCGCGGCATGGTTCGCCGCGTGCTGGCCGATGCTGCCCGCATCGGACTGCCGGGCGACCATCATTTCTTCATTTCCTTCAAGACGCAGTTTCCCGGCGTCAGTATTCCGGCGCGTCTGGCGGAAAAGTTTCCGGAAGAGATCACGATCGTCCTCCAGCATCAGTTCTGGGATCTCACAGTCAGCGATTACGGCTTCGAGGTTGGGTTGTCTTTTGGCAATGCCCCCGAGCGGCTGGTCGTGCCTTTCGCTGCCATGACGGCCTTCTTCGATCCGTCAGTGGATTTCGGCGTGAAGTTCGAGGTCGACGAAGTCGAGACGGAAGAGGAAGCCGCACCGGTACCGGCGCCGGCTGCGATTCGCGCAGTTCCGCGTAGTGACGAGGGCGAAGCCGGCAAGCGTGCACCGGCCAAGGAAGCCGGGACCAAAGAGGTTGCGGCCAAGCCTGCTCGCAAGAAGGCCAGCGCTCCTGTTGAAGAGCCGGTTACTGCGACGGCAGGCGAAGGCGGTGAGGACGAGCAGCCCGCCGAGAGCGAGAAAATCGTCAGCCTCGATCATTTCCGTAAGAAGAAGTAAGCGGCCTCACACGAGTGACATCCTCGCCAGCATGAGCGGGGTCACGTCCTGCTCTGCATCAAGCTGACGGCTTGGTTGTCGGCTGAGGCCGCAGATGCCTCGTCCGCCTCTCCCTTCCCCGCACACGCTGCGTTTCCAGGAGCAGGCGAGACGCCCGCAGTTTCAGGCACATTGCTTCCCCGCACACCTTTAATTGGATCGCCCGAAGCAATTACGAATGGGCCTCCGCAAGGCGGAGACCCATCGTCTTGTAAGATCTGAAGCTCAGGCTCAGTTCAGGCTAAGTGCCACGAAGCGCAGCTCACCCTGCGTGTTCGACAACAGCAGCAGAGCCTGCTTGGTGCCGGACTTCTTCAACTCCTCGATGCGCTTGCTCACATCCTCAGGGTTGGAAACCGCTTGCTGGCCGACCTGGAGGATAACGTCGCCGATCTTGACCTGCTTGTCCTCGGCCGAGGAGCCGTTGTCCACCTTGGTCACCACCACGCCCTTGGCATCGGTGGCAAGCTTGTATTTGTCGCGCAGCTCCTTGGTGATGCCGGACATTTCCAGGCCGAGGGCCTTGGTGATCTTCGGTTTTTCAGGCGTTTCGGTGCCGCGGGTGGATGCCTTGATGGCGGCGTCGCTCTCGTCGAGGCGTGCGACGGTCACCGTCTTGGTCAGGGTCTGGCCCTTGCGCAGAATCACCACCTCGACCTTCTTGTCCACCGCCGTGTCGGCGACGAGGCGGGGCAGGTCCCGCATTTCCTTGATGTCGTGGCCGTCGAATTTCATGATCACGTCGCCCGGCTCTAGGCCTGCCGGCTTGGCCGGGCCCTTGTCGTCGACGCCGGCGATCAGCGCGCCCTGCGCCTTTTGCATGCCCAGGCTTTCGGCGATGTCGTCACTAACGCCCTGAATACGTACGCCCAGCCAGCCGCGCCGCGTCTCGCCATAGAGCCGAAGCTGCTCGATCACGGGCTGCACCGTCGCCGACGGCATGGAGAAGCCGAGACCGATCGAGCCGCCTGTGGGCGAGATGATCGCCGTGTTGATGCCGATGACGCCGCCATCCATGTCGAACAGCGGCCCGCCGGAATTGCCCTTGTTGATGGCGGCGTCCGTCTGCAGATAATTGTCGTAAGGCCCCGAATTGATGTCGCGGTTGCGGGCCGAGATGATGCCCAGCGTCACCGTGCTCGACAGGCCGAAGGGATTGCCGATAGCCATGGCCCAGTCACCGACGCGGACCTTGTCGCTGTCGGCGAACTTCACCGCTTTCAGCGGCTTGGGCGGGTCGACCTTGAGCACGGCCACATCCACCTTCTTGTCGCGGCCGAGCAGTTTGGCCTTGAGCTTGGAACCGTCGTTGAAATTGACCTCGATGTCGTCGGCGTCGTCGATGACATGGTTGTTGGTGACGATGATGCCGCTGGGGTCGATGACGAAGCCCGAGCCGAGAGCTTCGGTCTTGCGGGGACGCTGCATCCCCTTGCCTTCCTTGTTGAAGAACTGGTTGAAGAATTCCTCAAAAGGCGATCCGGGCGGCAGCTTGGGCATCGGGGCCCGCGGCTGGTCCTCGCCGTCTTCGTCATTGCTGCCGGAGGCTACCGTCTGCGAGGTCGAGATATTGACGACGGCATCGATCAGTTCGGCCGAGAGATCAGCGACGGAGGGCGGGCCCGCCGCGGCCATGGCAGGCGGCGCCACCAGGGTTGCCGGGCTGGCGGCGATCAAGGCGGCGATGGCAACGGCGCCGCTGCGGCGCATCAGGCTGTTGAGTTGAATCGGCATCAAGTCCTCGGATGGTCACCCGCATCGGTGTTGATGTGGGGCGCGGTCGGATTGAATTTCAAGTGCGGAATGCGGCGCGAGCGTGACGCACTCGTAAGTTCACGCAAAGTTGGGGCTTGTCAGTTTCGTCTGCAACAGGAAGCGGCGGTGCGGCCCAACACCGGGCCGACACGTCACATGCCCCTTACAACCCAGATTATGATGATACCGATGATGGCGGAAATGAAGCCGGCGAGGCGAAGCTGTGCGTTGGGGGAGTTGGCGACCGAGACCATCATGCGCCGTACCGGCTCGGGAAAGGCCAGAAAGAACAACCCTTCGATCGCAAAGGCCAGTCCGAGCGCCGTGATGAAATCACCGAAAGAGAAACTATTCATCCGCCCCACACATTATATGAACCTCACCCGAACCTTCCGACGGCTCGCGATCCTAAGCAGGTTCCTCCTGATCGAGCCACGGGCGCGATCAGGAGGAACCTGCAAGATATCAACATTTGCGTAGTTCCCTGGCGAGGCCCATCCGCGGACCTCGCTAGGAAACTACGCTTGAGCAAAACGCGTTCATACCTGAACGCTTGTTTGCTCCAGTTCCTTGTTTCCAAGCCAATCCAACGGATTGGCCAGAGCGTTTTTGCGATTCTTGCTGAACTCGTCAAATCGCAAAACGCTTTTGGCAAGGGCGCCGACGGAATGTTCGCGGCGGTCCTATGAAAACGCCGGCCGCAACGAGGCGGCCGGCGCAATGGAGCTTTATCTAGGGCCGACGTCAAGCCTATTGCGCCGGAGCAGCCTGAGCAGTCGGGGCCGCAGGCGCCGGTGTTCCTGCTGGGGCAGCCGGTGAGCGAAGATAACGGAAGTAATCCCAGTCCGGGCTGATGAAGACCTGCGTGTTGTCAGGCTTCATCGCATCGACGTAGTTACGCATCGACAGGTAAAACTGGAAGAATTCCGGGTCCTTGTTGTAGGCGTCTGCCAGGACCTTGATGCGGCTCGAGTCGGCCTGGCCGGTTGTCTCCGAGGCCTTGCCGCGTGCTTCACCGAGGATCTTGGCGACCTGCCTGTCGGCGTCGGAACGGATAATCTGCGCCTGTTGCGTACCCTGCGAGCGAATCTGCTGGGCCTCCGTCTGGCGCTGCGACTGCATGCGCTTGTAGACGGCCTCCGAGTTGGCCTGCGGCAGATCGGCGCCGCGGATGCGTACGTCGACCACCTCGATGCCGAGGCCGGCGGCTTCGCGATTGACCTCGGCGCGGATCTTTTCCATCAGTCCGGCGCGCTGGTCACGCACGACGGCAGCGAAGGTCGACTGGCCGAGAATTCGGCGAACCGCCGAGGACAGGATCGAGGAAAGCTGCAGTTCCACGCCCTTTTCCGTACGCGAGGTCTGGAAGAAGCGCAGCGGATCCGAGATACGGTAGCGGGCGAAGGCGTCGACCTTCAGGCGCTTCTGGTCGCTGGCGATGACTTCCTGCGGCTGGCTGTCGAGGTCGAGCACTTGCTTGTTGATGTACTCGACATTCTCGATGAAGGGCCATTTCCAGTAGAGACCGGGCTGGGTCTTCGCCGGCTGCGCCTCGCCGAAGCGCAGTGGCAGGGCGTAGTCGCGCGGCGTCACCGTGTAGGCCGACAGATAGGCCAGGACCAGGACGGCACCGGTCGTGATCAAGGCAATGGTTCCAAGCGGGGATTTCATTGCGCCGCTCCCTGCTGGGGTTGCGCCGAGCCGGCCGGCCGCTTCAGCACACGGTCGAGTGGCAGATAGGGTACGATACCCTGGCCCTGCGTCTTGCTGTCCAAGATCACCTTGTTCGTATCGGTGAGGATGGCTGTCATGGCTTCCAGATACATGCGCTCGCGGGTGACCACGGGGGCCTTCTGATAGGCGCTGAAGACTTCGTTGAAACGGGACGCCTCACCGGCAGCTTCGGCGACGGTGCGCGCACGATAGGCCTCGGCCGCCTGGGTGATACGGGCGGCTTCACCGCCAGCTTCCGGGATCACCTTGTTGGCATAGACCTGCGACTGGTTGATGGTGTTTTCCTGGTCGGCACGAGCGGCCTGCACGTCGCGGAAGGCGTCGATCACCTGGGGCGGCGGATCGACATTCTGCAACTGCACGAGGCGGACCATGACGCCGGCCCCGTAGCTGTCGAGAGCCCGCTGCATTTCACCCTGCACCTGCTGTTCGATCGCCTGGCGATCGCCCGTCAGGATCGGCGTGATGTTGCGCTGGCCGACGGCCTCGCGCATGGCGCTCTCCGCCACGGCTCGGATCGTTCCCCTCGGATTGGCCAGATTGAAGGCAAACTTGTCCGCCGCCGACGGGTTGATCTGCCACTGCACCGTGAAGCCGATATTGACGAGATTCTCGTCACCGGTCAGCATTTCATTGGCGCTGTCGCTGTCGCCGCGCGTGCCGATATTGATGGTCTCGACATTGGTGACAGTGAGCTTTTCGACCGCACCGATCGGGTAGGGCACGTTGTAGCGCAGGCCCGGCGGGCTCAGCGTCTTGTAGCTGCCGAAGACGAGATTGAGGCCGACCTCGTTGGGCTGCACGCGATAGAAGCCGGTGAGCAGCCACAGGCCGATCAGCGCCACGGCGCCGATTGCGATGTTGCGCGGCGTGAAACCGCCGCCACCCTGGAGATTCTTGAGGCCGTCCTTGCTGCGGCGAAGCCAATCTTCGAGATCCGGGGGCTGGGAACCGCCGGATGGACCGCCACCCCAGGGGCCACCGCCCCCCGGTCGCCCGCCGCCGTTGTTGCCGCCGCCGCTACCCCAGGGGCCACCACCGCCGCTCTGGTTACTCCAAGGCATGTCTTGGTCCTTTGATTGTTCGCCTGCCTGAAGCAGGACGAAAGCCCATTCCAAAGAACGGAATAAGCTGGAGAGAAGCTGCATATAGGAATGCAACCCCCCCGATCAATCCGAAACCATGTTTGAAAACAAGCCTCTAAATCCACCAAACCCTATTGGGATGAAGCTGTCTTCGCATGGCAAAGCTGCAGAAATTCATATGCAGCCCCTTGAAATTCCTATGTAAACCCGACGCTGGACTGCGATTGCCGGCCATCGTGATGATCACGTGTTAAATTTCGTTCATCAGCGCGGCTGAGGCAATTGCAAGTGCCTGATCAGGCTCGACGAAGCGCCACCCCGGCATCTGGTGGCGGAACCAGGTGAACTGGCGCTTGGCGTAATGGCGCGTATCGGCCTTGGCGCCCGCAATGGCCTCTTCGAGCCCGATTTCGCCGGCGAGGTAGCGGCAGAGCCCAGGCACGCCATGGGCCCGCATGACGGGCAGGGCAGGATCGAGCCCCCGCTGCGAGAGTGCGCGAACCTCCTCGATGGCGCCTTGCCCGACCATCAGGTCGAAGCGCCGATCGATCCTGGCATAGAGTTCGGCGCGCTCGGGGCTGAGAAAGAGGCGCAGGCATTTGTCGGCATCGAGCAGAGGCGGCGAATGCGGTTCGCTCTGCCATTGCGACAGGGAGCGGCCGGTCGCCTCGAAAATTTCGAGGGCACGGATTAGGCGCTGGCGATCGCTGGGCCGCAGACGATTCGCCATGGCCGGATCCTTCTGGTTCAGCCAGGCGTGCAGGGCCCCGGTCTCCATGCCTTCGGCCTTGCCGCGTATCGCGTCGCGGACGCTGTCGGGAACGGCCGGCATCTCGGCGAGCCCTCTTTCCAGGGCCTTGAAGTAGAGGCCGGTGCCGCCGATCACGATGGGCAGGCGTTCCTGCCGCCGGACACTGTCCAAGGCGGCGGCCGCGTCATCGCGCCAGCGTCCCACCGAATAATTGATGGCTCCGTCGACATGACCATAGAGCAAATGGGGCGCGCGCGCCGTCTCGCTCGCATCAGGTCGGGCACTGAGCACGGCGAGATCGCGGTAGACCTGCATGGAATCGGCGTTGATGATGCTGCCGCCGAAGCGTTCGGCGAGCGCCAGGGCCAAAGCTGACTTGCCGCTCGCCGTCGGACCTGCGAGAAGCACCGCGTCATATTGAATGGCTGTCACTCCGGATACCTGCCCTCATGTCCCTTGTCGCCACGCTGATCTCCCATCCGGACCGTCCCGCCCTTGACGCAGCTACCCTGTCGCACGCGGCGCAGTCGCTGGCCTCCCCCGGAGCTCCCGTCGTCCTGGCACCCGGCGTGGCAGTAGACATAACCTGCACGGCCGATGCACCGATCGTCGAGATCGAGGATCGTTTGCGCGAGGCCCTGGCAGGCAGCGCGGTGGATCTGGTGGTGCAGGAAGCCGAGGGGCGGCGCAAGCATCTTTTCCTCGCCGACATGGACTCCACCATGATCGGCCAGGAGTGCATCGACGAATTGGCCGATTTCGTCGGCGCCAAAGCGGTGGTGGCCGAGATCACCGAGCGTGCCATGCGTGGCGAGATCGCCTTCGAACCGGCTCTGCGCGAGCGTGTGGCTCTGCTGAAGGGACTGCCGGAGAGCATCGCCGACGAGGTCATCCGGGAACGCCTGACCCTGACCTCGGGCGGACCGGAACTGGTGCGCACCATGCGGGCGAACGGGGCCTATACGGCGCTCGTCTCGGGTGGCTTCACCTTGTTCACCGCCAAGATCGGGGCAATGGTCGGCTTCGACGAGCATCAGTCCAACCTTCTCGTGGTGAGGGATGGCCGCCTTACCGGTGAGGTGGCCGAGCCGATTCTCGGCAAGGAAGCCAAGCGCGCCAATCTCGATCGCTTGCGGCAGGCGAGGGGGCTGGCGGCCTCCGATACGATGGCGGTCGGCGATGGCGCCAATGATCTTGCCATGCTGGGCGAAGCCGGTCTCGGCGTGGCTTATCGTGCCAAGCCCGCGGTCGCCGCGGCGGCTCGGATGCGGGTGGAGCATGGCGACCTGACGGCGCTGCTCTATGCGCAGGGATATCGCAACCAGGATTTCGTGCGCTAGACATTGGGCGCCCGGACGGGGCCACGTCCACCAACGGGAAGCGGGAGCTGCATGATGATCAACGACGGCAATCAGGACTTGCTGGACGTGCTGAAAGCCCGCTTCGAAGCCAATATGAAACGCCACAAGGGCCTCGACTGGGCCAAGGTGCGGGCACGTCTGGAGGCCGATCCCAAGAAATTGCACGCCCTTGGCGAGATGGAGCGCACAGGAGGCGAACCGGACGTAATCGGCCACGATTCGGGGACCGGCGAATACGTCTTCTACGACTGCTCACCCGAAACGCCCAAAGGCCGCAGAAGTCTTTGCTTTGACCGGCAGGCGCTCGATGAAAGGAAGGAGCACAAGCCGGAGGGCAGCGCGGTCGACATGGCCGCCGCCATCGGCATCGAGCTCCTGACGGAAGAACAATATCGTGCGCTACAGGAACTGGGTGCGTTCGACCTGAAAACCTCGAGCTGGGTGAAGACGCCGCCCGAGATCAGGAAAAAGGGCGGAGCCCTGTTTTGCGATCGCCGCTATGACCATGTTTTCTTGTACCACAACGGGGCATCTTCCTATTATGCCGTGCGGGGGTTTCGAGGCGTGCTCAAGGTGTAATCCGAAGATCGGCCAGATGTCGGGCTAAAGCGACCGTCGGCGTTCGTACATAGTTTAGCAGGAAATCCGCGCTAGCCTTTCAAGAGCCGCCATCTCGACATGGCCGCGCAGACTGAAAGATTGCGTGCACAATTCTCTCAGGGGGGTCGCGGAATCGGACGCCGCGGCTAAGATCAGGCCATGCTCGACCGCACCCACAAGCCGCACCCTGAACAGGGCTATCTTGACCTCCTCGACCGCGTCTGGCGCGAGGGCACGCCGCGGGTCGACCGCACCGGCGTCGGCACACGCGCGCTGTTCGGCCAGAGCCTGCGCATCGATCTGTCCGATGGCACGCTGCCCTTGCTCACCACCAAGCGGGTGTCCTGGAAGACGATCGTGCGCGAGTTGCTGTGGTTCCTCGATGGCGGCACCAATATCCGGCCGCTGCTGCAGAACAAGGTGACGATCTGGACTGATTGGCCGCTCGCCAAATATCGCCAGGCAACCGGCGAGGCGATCAGCCAAGAAGATTTCGAGGCGCGGATCGTCGCGGACGAGGCTTTCGCGGAGCGCTGGGGCGATCTCGGGCCCGTCTACGGTGCGCAATGGCGCCATTGGCCGCTTTTCGTGCCGACCGACGTGCCGGGCGAGGAGGGGCTCTATCGCAGGGATCCCAAGGGGATCGACCAGATCGCGCGGCTGGTGCACGACATCCGCAACAATCCGACGTCGCGACGCCTGATCTTCACCGGCTGGAACGTGGCGGAACTCGACGGCATGGCCCTGCCGCCCTGCCACACAACCTATCAATATTTCGTCGCCGATGGCCGGCTGTCCGGCCTGCTGCACCAGCGCTCCTGCGACGTCGGCCTCGGCGTGCCCTACAACCTCGTCACGGCCTCGCTGTTGATCCACATGCTGGCCCAGCAATGCGACCTGGAGCCCGGCGAGTTCGTCTGGTTCGGCGGCGACGTGCATGTCTATCAGAACCATGGCGATCTCGTCGCCCAGCAATTGAGCCGCACGCCGATGCCCTGGCCGAAGCTGCGCTTTGCCCGCAAGCCTGCCTCGATCCTCGATTACAAGTTCGAGGATTTCATCGTGGAAGGCTATGAAGCCCATCCGGCGATCTCCGCGCCGATCGCGGTATGATCGGGGCATGATGGCTATTCCCGTCATCATGGTTGCCGCCATGGCCCGCAATCGCGTCATCGGCGTCGATAATGGGCTGCCGTGGCACATGCGCTCGGATCTCAAGCAGTTCAGGGCCGCCACCATGGGCAAGCCCTTGATCATGGGCCGCAAGACCTACCAGTCGATCGGACGACCGCTGCCGGGGCGTCGCACCATCGTGGTGACACGCGATCCCGCTTTTCAGGCAGAGGGGGTAGAAGTGGCCGCCAGCCTGGAAGCGGCACTCGAGCGCGGGCAGCAGGTCGCAGCCGAGATGAAGGCCGACGAGGTCGTCATTGCGGGCGGGGCCGCGATCTATGCCCAGGCCCTGCCGAAGGCGAGCCGCCTGCTGCTGACGGAACTGGACCTGGAAGCGCAGGGCGACGCTGTCTTTCCCGCCCTGCCGGTCGGGGAGTGGCGGGAGGTATCGCGCACTCCTCATCCCCAAGGGGAGGGGGACGATGCCCGTTTCGAGGTCGTGGCCTTGGAGCGCATTTGAGCCTGCGATGTCGTCGCCGACTTGAATTAAGGTCATTGTCCGGAAATAACTGAAGCACCACCTTTGTCATGCCCGAGCATCCAGGGGCATCCTCTTCGAGGTCTGGAGGGAGGGACCGGATTGCCCGGGCAAGTTCGGCAACGACAAAGGTCGAGCCAATTCGTTTCGTTTATTGACGGATGAATCCTAAGTCTGCTGATAGACGGCAATCACCTCATCGAAGTGGCGCTGTTCGAGATCCTTCCTGCGCATGAGGAAGTAGACGGTGCCTTCGCCCCAGGTGCCACCGCTCCAATCGGCGAGGTCGAGTTGGAGTAGCAGCATCCAATCATGGGCTGCGGTCATGACGGCGGCGCGTTCTTTCTTCCATTCGTCCGACGACAAGTGCTGTTTGCCGAATTGCGAGACCACGACGGCATCGTAGCGAGGATCGTCCTGCTCGGGCTGGGGGCTGCCGAGAAGCTGCTGGCGGTGCCAGCGTCCCGCGGGCTTGAGCTTGCCACCGGCGGTGAGCGCTTCACCATAGGCGTCCTCGAAGCTCTGCCCGTTCTTGCCGCTTTGTGTTCCATTAGACGCCGAATAGGCGGCATAAAGTTTGGCCGATGCCTCCATCTCGATGGCGCTGGGGTCGGGCAGGCTCAGCCCCGCACGCAGCGTCATGGCGCGTTCGGGCGCGTCGTAGTTGCTACCTTCCGGCTGCGATGGTTCGGGCAGCTTGTATTTGACCCGATTTTCGGCGGCGTCGCGGCGCGCCTTCTCCGCTGCTTGCACCAGGTCTTCGGGCATGGCCAGCGTGGCGAGCTTGTCGTTCGGTGCACGATCCCAGATCACCTTGGCCGGTCGCCTGCCGGTTTCCCAAGGCCCGACGGCAAGATCGTAGAAGAACAACAGGCGCCCGTCCGCTGGAAGCGGCGAGGCAACGCTGCCGAGCTTGGCGGCGTCCGCGAGATCGATCTGGGCGATGAAAGTGTAAGGAAGGCCCTGAGCCAGGTGTCGGCGCATCTCCGCACCCGCTTCCGCATTGCCGCGTTTGGCGATTTCCTCTGGATCGGCCGGCGCCGGCGGGCGGGGCCAGGCTGTGCCGGCCGGCAGGTCCGGCCTGCCGCCGAATTTGGTATCGCCAAGCACGATGCGTTTGCCGGGCGCTATCTCGAATACGAGGCTCGGCACCAGGGCCTCGACCAGCATTTCCACGCGCGGCGTGTCGAAATAGGCCTGCAGCGCCAGTCTGGCGTCGGAGGGGCTGTCGAACATCGTGACTTTCTTTTCATCGAGCCTCTCCCGAGTGCGCCAATGTCGAGGCGGGAGAAGGCAGGTTGCGGTCCTGGAAGATGACGGTTGCCAGATGTTGCGCAACAATTGGCAGTTTCTGCAAATCAGCGCTTGACCGCCTGTTTTTCAACCCTTACAACCCCGTAACTTTCGCAAAAAGGAGCGCTCCGTTGCGCAACATTCTTATCGTAGGTTTGGCGTTGTCGGTGGAGCGGGTATAGCCCGAATCTCCTTCGATGACGCACATGGGCCCCTTGAGGGCCTTTTTTATTGTCCGAAATCTCAGAGAACGATACTCGAAGTCCGAAAAGCCCGAGAAACCCGGAAGATAACCCAGGAAACTTGGAAGCAATTCGGAAGCCAAGGAAAAAGGCAATGTCGACGAAGCAAATGACCGGCGCGGAAATGGTGGTGCAAGCCATGATCGACCAGGGTGTGGACACCTTGTTCGGCTATCCGGGCGGTGCTGTCCTGCCGATCTATGATGCAATCTTCCAGCAGGAGCAGCTTCGTCACATTCTCGTCCGGCACGAGCAGGCGGCCGTCCATGCTGCCGAGGGCTATGCGCGTTCCACCGGCAAGGTGGGTTGCGTGCTGGTGACCTCGGGTCCGGGCGCCACCAATGCCGTGACTGGGCTGACCGACGCCTTGATGGATTCGATCCCGCTGGTGTGTATCACCGGCCAGGTGCCGACCCATCTGATCGGTTCGGATGCCTTCCAGGAGGCCGATACTGTCGGCATCACCCGCCACTGCACCAAACACAATTACCTGGTGAAGCGCATCGAGGACCTGCCGCGCATCCTGCACGAGGCCTTCCTGATCGCCGCGTCGGGTCGCCCGGGGCCGGTGCTGATCGACATTCCCAAGGACATCCAGTTCAAGGCCGGCGAATATTTCAAGCCGACCGACAACATCCACAAGACCTATCGCCCCCGGCTGGAAGGCGATCAGGACAAGATCAAGGCGGCGGTGGCGATGATCGCCGGCGCCAAGAAGCCGGTGTTCTACACAGGCGGCGGCGTGATCAATGCCGGTCCGCGCGCGACGGCGCTACTGCGTGAATTCGCCAAGCTCACCGGCTATCCGGTGACCTCGACCCTGATGGGCCTGGGGGCTTTCCCGGCGGCGGATCCGCAATGGCTCGGCATGCTGGGGATGCACGGCACCTACGAGGCCAATCTGGCCATGCATGATTGCGACGTGCTGATCAATATCGGTGCCCGCTTCGACGACCGCATCACCGGCCGTATCGATGCGTTTTCGCCGCATAGCCGCAAGATCCACGTGGATATCGATCCCTCTTCGATCAACAAGAACGTCAAGGTCGATATCGGCATCGTCGGCGACTGCGCGCATGTGCTCGATCAGATGCTGGCGGCCTGGCGCGAGCTGAAACCCGATGTCGACAAGGCGGCACACAAGAGCTGGTGGGAAGAGATCGCGGGATGGCGCGCGCGCAAGTCGCTCTCCTATCGCAACTCAGAAGAGACGATCAAGCCGCAATACGCGATCGAACGCCTCTATCAGCTCACCAAGGAGCGCGACGTCTACGTCACCACGGAAGTGGGTCAGCACCAGATGTGGGCGGCCCAGCATTTCCACTTCCAGGATCCGAATCGCTGGATGACCTCGGGCGGTCTGGGCACCATGGGTTATGGCTTCCCGGCGGCGATCGGTGCGCAGCTCGCGCATCCGGAGGCACTGGTCATAGACATTGCCGGCGAAGCCTCCATCCAGATGATGCTGCAGGAGATGTCGACAGCGGTGCAGTATCGCCTGCCGGTGAAGATCTTCATCCTCAACAATGAATATATGGGCATGGTGCGCCAGTGGCAGGAATTGCTGCATGGCGGCCGCTATTCGGAAAGCTACTCGGCCGCCTTGCCCGATTTTGTCAAGCTGGCGGAGGCCTATGGCGGGGTCGGCATCCGCTGCACCAAGCCTGAAGATCTCGATGCGGCGATCATGCAGATGATCGACACCCCGCATCCTGTGATCTTCGACTGCCATGTCGACAAGTCCGAGAACTGCTTCCCGATGATCCCCTCGGGCAAGGCACATAACGAAATGATCCTGGGCGACGCGGCCGTCGACATCGGCAGCGTGATCGACGCCAAGGGCAAGCAGCTGGTGTGATCGCGCACGCACTTGCGTGCGCTGGGGGGCGCGGGCGTCTCGCCCGCTCTTCCTCTCCTGCATCCTCACTGTTTCCAAGATGCGGACGAGATGTCCGCGCACCCGGGAACGCGCTATGTGGAATATCAAATGACCGGATCTGCCTACTTCATGGCCTCGACGGCCGAGACCATCGTGACCCACACCCTCGTGGTGGAGGTCGACAACGAGCCGGGTGTTCTTGCTCGCGTCGTCGGCCTGTTCTCGGGCCGTGGCTACAACATCGAAAGCCTCACCGTGTCCGAGACGGAGCATGCCGAGCATGTCTCGCGCATCACGGTGGTGACGACCGGCACGGCCAACGTGATCGAGCAGATCAAGGCGCAGCTTGACCGCCTGGTACCCGTGCACAAGGTCGTCGACCTCACCTTGACCGGCAAGGCGCTGGAGCGGGAGCTCATGCTGATCAAGGTCCGCGGCAAGGGGGAAGCGCGCAGCGAGGCCCTGCGCATTGCCGATGCCTTCAGGGCCCGGGTGATCGACGCCACCGTCGAGAGCTTCGTGTTCGAACTGACCGGCAAGGGCGAGAAGCTCGACCAGTTCATCGAGCTGATGCGCCCGATCGGCCTCGTCGAGGTCTCGCGTACCGGCATCGCGGCGATCGCCCGCGGCCCAGAGCCTCTCTAGACCATTCTTTCCATGCGCGTAGCAGGCGTTGGGCGAAAGAAATGGAGCCCAACGCGCTTTTTCTCATCACAAACATTGCTTCAATTCCGATGTCGGGCTATTCGCCCGCATCATTTCCCTCATCATGAACTGTCTGAAGGACAAGGACCATGCGCGTTTACTATGATCGCGACGCCGATCTGAACCTGATCAAGACCAAGAAGGTTGTGATCGTCGGCTACGGTTCGCAGGGCCGTGCTCATGCGATGAACCTCAAGGATTCGGGCGCCAAGGAGATCGCGATCGCGCTGCGCCCGGGCTCGACCACCGCCAAGAAGGTGGAAGCCGACGGCCTCAAGGTCATGACCGTGCCGGAAGCCGCCAAGTGGGGCGACCTGTTGATGATGGCGACGCCCGACGAACTGCAGGCCGACATCTATCGCGACGAGATCGCCCCCCACATCCGGGACGGTGCGGCCATCGCCTTCGCCCACGGCCTCAACGTGCATTTCGGCCTGATCGAGCCGAAGAAGACCGTCGACGTCATCATGATCGCACCGAAGGGGCCCGGCCATACCGTGCGCGGCGAATACCAGAAGGGCGGCGGCGTGCCCTGCCTGATCGCTATCCATCAGGATGCCTCGGGCAATGCCCATGATATCGCTTTGTCCTACGCCTGCGGCGTCGGCGGCGGCCGTTCGGGCGTGATCGAGACCAACTTCAAGGAAGAATGCGAAACCGACCTGTTCGGCGAGCAGGTTGTGCTCTGCGGCGGCCTGGTCGAGCTGATCCGTGCCGGCTTCGAGACGCTGGTGGAAGCCGGTTACGCGCCCGAAATGGCCTATTTCGAGTGCCTGCACGAAGTGAAGCTGATCGTCGACCTCATCTATGAGGGCGGCATCGCCAACATGAACTACTCGATCTCGAATACGGCCGAGTGGGGTGAGTATGTCTCCGGTCCGCGTATCATCACCGATGAGACCAAGGCCGAGATGAAGCGCGTGCTCAAGGACATCCAGACCGGCAAGTTCACGTCCGACTGGATGCAGGAATACCGTGCCGGTGCTTCGCGCTTCAAGGGTATCCGCCGCCTGAACGATTCCCACCAGATCGAAGCCGTCGGCGAAAAGCTGCGCGGCATGATGCCCTGGATCGGCAAGAACAAGCTGGTCGACAAGGCCCGCAACTAAAATCTCGGAGATATTCTTTTCCGAATCTTGAAGTGTAATACCGAGAGTCGTTGTGAATGACTCTCGGTCCCGTCTTCGTGAATGGGTCAATCTTTCGCGAGTTGTTCAAGTCTTTGATGCGTCGGCATCTTCGAGATTTGATGTAATCCTTGCGCCTCCTGCTGTGCCGGAATCGGGAGGCGCACTGGACAGCGCCCGTTTCCACCTATCAAATGTCATACCAAACCGCTTAAACGGAGAAATTTGGTATGACGGTCGAAGCATCCGCCGGAATTCTCGTTTCCGATCGCAAGCGACGGCACGCCATTGTCGCGGCGACCATCGGCAATGGCCTGGAATGGTTCGATTTCACCGTCTACGGTTTCTTCGCCGCCCTGATCTCGCGGCAGTTTTTTCCCAAGGAAGACCCGCTGACCGCCATCCTCCTGACCGTGACGGTCTATGGTGTCGGTTTTTGCATGCGCCCGGTTGGGGCCATCGTGCTCGGGGTCTACGCCGATCGCCATGGCCGCAAGGCGGCGCTCACCATCACCATCCTGACCATGGCACTCGGCACGGCCTTGCTCGGCTTTGCGCCGACCTATGCCCAGGCCGGCGTGTTCGGCGCGGCCGTCCTGATGCTGGCCCGCTTGATCCAGGGGTTTTCCGCCGGCGGCGAGGTCGGCAGCGCCACCTCCTATCTGGTCGAATACGCCAGGCCCGAGCAGCGCGGCCTGGCGGCGAGCTGGCAGCAGACCAGCCAGGCTCTCGCGGTGGTGCTGGGCGGGCTGTGCGGCGTCGCCATCACCCAGTTCCTGCCGCAGGAGGCGGTGGAGAGCTGGGGCTGGCGGGTGCCGTTCTGGTTCGGCTTGCTCATCGGTCCGGTCGGACTCTATATCCGGGCTCGCCTTGACGAGACCCCGGTTTTTGCAGCCGAGACGACGCGCAAGAGCGAGAGCCCCTTGCGCGAGACGCTGAGCGTCCACGGCCGCGGCGTTCTCTCCGGCTTCGGTGTCACCATTCTGTGGACCGTCTGCACCTATGTGCTGCTGTTCTACATGCCGCTCTATGTCGAGAAATTCCTGGGCATCCCGGCCAAGGACGCCTTCATCTCCACCACGCTGGGTGGCATCGTGCTGATGTTCGGCTGTCCGATAGCCGGCAGGCTGTCGGATCTGATCGGCCGCAAGACCCTGCTGCTCGTCGCCGCCATCGGCATCGGCATCCTGGTGATACCATTGTTCGCCTGGCTCAATGCCAATCCGACCTTGCCGGTGCTCGTCACCGTGCAGGTCGTGCTCGGCCTCCTGCTCGCCGCTTTCACCGGCCCCGCGCCGGCGCTGCTGGCCGAACAGTTCCCGGCGGCCCTACGCTCGACCGGCCTGTCGCTTGCCTATAATTTCGCTGTTGCCCTGTTCGGAGGCTTTGCTGCGCTGATCGTGACGCTATTGATCGAAAAGACAGGCCTGAAGATCGCGCCGTCCTTCTATGTAGCGGCGGCGGCCCTCGTGAGCGTTCTGACCCTTGCCACCATGCGTGACCGTACCGGACAGACGATCGATTGAAGGCGGGGCGGGCGAGACCGCCCTCTATTCCTCGATAGGCAAGTTTGGCAGCACTCTTTCTTGATGAGTGATAAGATATTGATTCTTATGGATTAATTCCAATTGGATATTGCCATTTCGTTAAGGTTGCGGTGCAATCATGCTGTCTCCGATCACCATGGAGGTGACAGAAATGGTGTCTGTTGCGTTTCGTCGTCAGTTGGAAGGGTACGGCCTCACCACGGCCAATATTCTCTATCGCCTGCCAGACCATCCGGCCCTGCTGCAGGCCTATGTCTGGCAGGAATACGATCTTGCCCCGGCCTTTCCGGAATTGCATAAATTCCTGGCTTTCTGGCGCGACAAGCTGGAAGGGCCTCTGCATTCGATCACCGTCTCGCATAGCGGCCTTATCAAGCCAGCCGAATTGCGGGCGATCGGGCAGGAGTTTCGTATCCACTGAGACACCAAAGCGTTTTGCGATCCGACGTATCAGGCATGAATCGCAAAGACGCGTCGAAACAAGGAGTTAGAGTAAAGGGGTTTTCGTGAAAACGCGCTTTGCTCTGGCATCGTCCACGGATCGCGGTATAACGCCCCGCAAGCGTGCGGAGGCTCCGTGGACAAATATATCAATGCCGCCAGGCGGCTGATTTCGCATCTGGCCGACCAGTTGCAGGCTGATCTCGCCGTTGAGCTGTGGAATGGCGAGGTCATTCCACTCGGGCCTAGCGCCCGCACGGATCTGCGCCTGAAGATTTCGGACGCCGATGCGATCACGCGTCTGGTGCGTCGGCCTCATGCCCTTTTCGACCAGCTCATCCAGCTTCTGGCCGATGGCAGCCTGCGAATCGAAGGCGGCACGCTCCTTGACGTGGCCGAGCGGCGCGGGAGCATGAACACCAAGGGCCTGTTCAAGCGCCTGAGCAAGCTGCAACTCGTCCGCGGCTTGTGGCCCTTCGTGACACGTTCGCTGCCCAAGCAGGGCACCGCGGAGAAGCACGATTTCGAGGGCAAGATCGAGGGCAAGGTCGAGAAGGGCAGGGACGACAAGCCGCTCGTGCAGTTTCATTACGACCTGTCGAACGATTTCTACGGGCTCTTCCTGGGTCCGACCATGGCCTATACCTGCGCCTATTGGCCGAAGCCGGAAACCACGCTCGACGAAGCGCAGACGGCCAAGTTCGACATGATCTGCCGCAAGCTGCGCCTGCAGCCTGGCGAACGCTTCCTCGATATCGGTTCGGGCTGGGCGGGGCTGATCTGCCACGCCGCCCAGCATTACGGCGTCACTGCCCATGGCGTCACGCTGGCGCAAGAGCAGTTCGATTTCGCGCAGGAACGTATTGCCCGGCTCGGCCTCAAGGACCGGGTCACCGTCGAACTCAAGGACTATCGCGACCTGACGGGTACTTTTGACAAGGTTGCCTCCATCGGCATGTTCGAACATGTCGGCCTCGACAATCACGAGGCTTATTTCAAGAAGATCCACAGCCTGCTACGGCCGCGCGGGCTTTATCTGCATCACGCCATCGCGCGCCCGGCTAAGCGCGACATGAAGAAGTTCCGCAAGAAGCGGCCCGAATTCGCGGCGCTGACGCGCTACATCTTCCCTGGCGGCGAACTCGATACCGTCGGCATGTCGGCCAACGGCCTGGAAGGCAACGGCTTCGAGGTGCATGACGTCGAGGCCTGGCGTGAGCATTATGCGCGCACCACCAAGGCCTGGGCCGAAAATCTCTATGCCAGGCGCGACCAGGCCGCCGCCGAGGTGGGCGAGGCCAAGACCAGGATCTGGCTGCTTTATCTCGCTGGCTGCTCACTGGCTTTCGAGCGCTCCGCCGTCGGCATCTTCCAGACGCTCGCCTCGCGCAAGGCCAAGGGCCCTTCGGGCCTGCCGCCGACGCGTGAGGATCTGTACCGCTAAATGGTCTGGAAGGTCGCCGCGATCAGGCTTCTTGCCGCTGGAAGGCGATGGGTGGCTGTCCGGTGGCCGCTTGGCCAGCGAGGTCTTCGGGGCGGCTCCAGGAGAAAGGCCCTGTCTTGAGGCCGGCGAGGGTCTTGACCATTTCGGTGCGCAGCCAGGGCAATCGACTCATGGGGCCGAAGGCCAGGTTCCGTATCGGTCCGGTCAGGCGCGAGTGCGACTGGAAGAACTGTGTCAACACGGTGCTCGCCATCTGATAGAAGCGGATATGGTCGCGACGCATGCGGACGAAGGCAGGTAGGGCCTTGTCGATGTCGGCATGGAGGGTGAGCGCATCGGCGAGGGCAGCCGCGTCCAGCAGCGCCATATTGGCGCCCTGGCCGAGTTGCGGGCTGGTCTGATGCCAGGCATCGCCGATCATCACGAGGCGGCCGCTTATCGGGTTGGCAACGGTCAATTGGGCATAGCGAGCCGGTGTCAGCTGCTCATGTCGGGTGAACTGCTGCGTTAGCGGCTCCGTTTCCCCCCAGATCGCCGCGACCACCGCCCGCCAGGCGGCGAGATCGGTCTGGGGCCAGCGATCCAGCTCCTCGACCGGCATGCTCCAGAAGAAGGCACTCAGCGGCGTCGGGTCATGGGGTAACCGTCCGACCGGCAGCACGCCGATCATGAAGCGCGCCGTTCTGTAGCGCTGCTGCAGCGCATCGCGGGCAAAGCCGGTATCCTCAGCCACGCCCCAGACCGCGCCATGCCGGTAGGGCCGGCGTTGCGACAGTCCGAGCTTGTCCCTGAGCCGTGAGCGCGCGCCGCTGGCGTCTACCACCAGATCGAATGGGCCGTGGCGCCGCCCGGCCCCGTCCTCGATCATGGGACGGTTGTCGATATCGCTGATCTCGGTGATATCTGCCGCCTGCTCCAGTGCTATGCCCCGCGCTTCAGCCGCGCTCATCAGCAGATGGAACAAGCTCGCCCTATGAATGCCGATGCCATGCAGCCCGGGCAGGAGCTCGTCATAGCGCCGGTCGAAGATCAACGGGCCTGTCGGGCCGCAGCGCCCGTAAAGGCGTTCGATCCGGCTGCCCAGAATGGCGGCTCCCTCGCGCAGACCGAGGCGTTCCAGCACCGCCAGGCCTGTCGGTTGCAGCAAAAGCCCTGCGCCAACCGGCTTGGCCTGGTCGAAGCGCTCGAACACCACCACGCGGTGGCCCGCATCGGCGAGGCAGGAGGCTGCTGCCAGACCGGCAACGCCCGCCCCGACGATGGCTATGGAAAGACTGACCATGCCCGCGACCCTACCGTGACGAGGCAGGCCTCGCCATCGGGGTGCCGTACTGGTCCACAGCGCATGTCTGCATGAAGAAACTATCCGCTCAAAAGAATAGCGGTTGTCAATTGTCGGAACAAACATAAGATGGTGTCAGCGCAGCGGATTCAACCGCCTGCGCCAGGCTCGCAAAGAGCCGCGTCGGTGTCGCGCACCGAAAGCAAAATGCCAGAGCTTTTGCGATTTGGCGGCGTTGCCCGCAAACGCAAAGACGCGTGGAAACAAAGGGTGAGAGCAAACAAGCGTTCCAAACGCGTTTGCTCCAGGGAGGAAATGAATGCCCAAGGATAGGACGCCGCATACGCGGCGCGATTTTATTCGTTCTGCCTCGTTCTCCGCTGGCGCTGCCGCGGCCTTGTTCGGGGGATTCGGCCTTGACCCAGCTTTCGCCGCCGAGGCTGCGAAGGTGGCCGGCCGCTCCGAAAAGCCGCTCAAGGCTGCCTTCTCCAATGCCGGCCTGCAGGCGACCTGGTGCGCGCAGGGCAAGGAAGCGGCCGAATATTGGGGCAAGCTCTTCAATGTCGAGGTGACCTGGTTCGACGGCCAGCTTGACGCGGTCAAGCAGCGCGCCGCCATCGACAACATGGCTTCGCAGAAATGGGACTTCGTCGCGATCCAGGCCTTCGGCATCGGCACGCTGACGCAGCCGGTGCAGAAAATGATCGACGCCGGCATTCCCGTCATCGACATGGACACGCTGATCGCCCCGCTCGACAAGATCAACGTGCATAGTTTCCTGGCCCCGAACAACGAGTTCATGGGTGCTTCGGTCACGCAGGCTTTGTGCACTGCCATTGGCGGCAAGGGCAAGATCATCATGACCCAGGGCGCCCTCGGCCATACCGGGGCGCAGGGACGGGCCAAGGGCTTCGAGAGCGTGGTGAAGCAGTTCCCCAATATCGAGGTGCTGGATACGCAGCCCGCCGATTGGGACGTCACCAAGGCGGCCCGCCTCTGGGAGACCTACCTGACCAAATATCCGCAGATCGATGCGGCCTTCTTTCACAATGACGACATGGCGCTGGCCGCCTACAACATCATGAAGGCACGCAACCGCACCGACATCAAGATCGGCGGCGTCGACGCCATGCCGCCGGCCATCTCGGCGGTGGCGGAAGGGCGCATGTTCGCCACCGTGCGCAACCCGTCCTGCCGCATTCATGGCGGGGCGATCGTGGCTGGTGTTGCCGCTGTGGTCGGCGGCGAGAAGTCCGGCGAAGGCGGCATCCCCAAGCAGGTCGTCACCGACGGCCCCGTGGTGACCAAGGACAACGCGGCCGGCATGCTCTGGATGGAAAAGCACTATCTGATCTGAGATCGGCGTGCCGGTTTGAACGACCAAGCCGGAAGAATGGTGGGAACCTCCACTTTTTGTCATCACCGGGCTCGTCCCGGTGATTCAGGGCCACGGACCCATCGGGTTGCGGTATCTGGATGCCCGGGACGAGCCTGGGCATGACAAAAGTGGCGTTTCTCCCAATTGGCCGCGACCTTTCGATTCCATTCCGAAACCAGGCACACCACCGCGTTCCGAGAGGCATGATGGCGCTAGACGAGAAGCAAGCGGCGACCGGCGCTCCCCCGCGCCTGAAGATGACGGATATTTCCAAGTCGTTCGGCGGCGTGGCTGCTCTCAAGGGCGTGGATTTCACGCTGCAGGCCGGCGAGATCCACGGGCTGGTCGGCGAGAACGGCGCCGGGAAGTCGACGATGATGAAGATCATCGCCGGAGTGCATACCGAATATCAGGGCAGCCTGGAGATCGACGGCAAGCAAGTGCATTTCCGCTCGGCGCATGACTCTCTCGCTGCCGGCATCAGCATGGTGCATCAGGAACTCAGCATCGTTTCCGATCTCACCGTCGCCGAGAACGTCTATCTCGGCAAGCAGCCGCTCAACGCCTTCGGCCTGGTCGATTGGCCCGCCATGGTGAAGGGGGCGCGTGAGCAGTTGCGCAATCTCGGCATCGAGGTCGATCCGCGCATGCGTATCGGCGCCTTGCCGATCGGCCTGCAGCAATTGATCGAGCTGGCGCGCGTGCTGTTTTCAGGCGCTCGCATCATCATCCTCGACGAGCCGACATCGGCGCTATCGCCGCCGGAGGTGCAGCGCCTGTTCGAGGTGTTGCGCAAGGTGCGGGCCGATGGTCGCAGCATCGTCTTCATTTCGCATTTTCTCGATGACATTCTCAGCATTTCCGATGCGGTGACGATCTTCCGCAACGGCCGTCATGTGATCTCCCATTCGACGCAAGGCATCGACAAGAACTGGGTGATCGAACACATGATCGGCCGCGGCCATGAAGGGCTGGAAGAGAGTTATTCGGGTCTGATCTCGCTGCCGGCCAGGCCCGAAGGCTCCCCGGTTCTGGCGACGCAGGGCCTCTCCTATGGTCGCGCCTTTGCCGATGTGTCGCTGGACGTGCGCGCCGGCGAGGTGCTCGGCGTCTACGGCTTCATGGGCTGCGGCCAGCTCGAATTCGCCCGCACCTTGTTCGGCAAGCTCAAGCCGGCGCATGGGCATATCGAATTGGAAGGCAAGACGCGGACCCTGCGCAACACGGCGCAGGCGCGCGCGGCGGGCATTGCCTTCGTGCCGGAGAGCCGGCGCTCGATGCTGTTCCATCATCAACCACTCTATCGCAACATCTCGATCAGCATTCTCGAGAGGATCTCGCGCCTGTGGCTGAAGCCTGGCGTGGAGCGCAAGACCGCGCAGGGACATATCGAGGCCCTCCATATCCGCCCACCACGAGTGAATGCCTTGCTCGGCTCGCTGTCGGGCGGCAACCAGCAAAAGGTCGCGTTGGCCAAATGGCTGACCCACATGCCCAAGGTGCTGATCCTCTCGGAGCCGACGCGCGGCATGGATGTCGGCGCCAAGGACGATGTGGTCAAGATCGTGCGCGACCTGCGCGACAAGGGACTGGCGGTGATCGTGGTCTCGGCCGAGCCCGAGACGGTGTTGTCGCTGGCCGATCGGGTCGTGGTGATGAAAAAGGGGCGGATCGTCCGCGAGTTTGCCGCCGAGACGATCTCGAAGGACAAATTGCTGGAAGCGGCCTGAGGCGGCAAACCCGCCTGTCTTCAGCTTGGGAGTTTTGAGGAATGAGCACACCGGTTCAGGATGGCAGCCAGGCGACGTTCGGCCGCCAGGGCTTGGGGGCGATCTTGCGCAACCAGATGCGCAACATCGCGCCCTTCGCCACCTTGCTGGCGCTGGTGATCTTCTTTGCGGTGGCGAGTCCATCCTTTGTGACGCTGGACAATCTAGCCAATATCCTGGTGCAGATCTCGGTGACCGGCATCATCGCCGTCGGGCTGACCTTCGTGATCCTGTGCGGTGAGATCGATCTGTCGGTGGCCTCGATCGCCAATGTCACCGGTGTGGCGGTGGCGTTCTTCACGGCGCAAGAATCCTATGTGAACATCGCCAATGCCAATTTCATCATGCCCGGCGGCGTGGCCATCGTCTTCGCTCTTATCGCATGCGCGGCATTGGGACTGGTCAATGCCTTCGGCCTGACGCGGATCGGCATTCCCTCCTTCATCATGACGCTGGCGATGATGCAGATCGCCGACGGCATCTGTGCCTTGCTGCTGCGCGGCCAGATCGCCTATGCCGTGCCGGATCTGGTCTCGACGCTGGGCTCGGGCAATATCGGCGGGCTGCCGTGGATCGTGATCGTGCTGGGGATCTTCCTCGGTGTCGGCCACATCGTGCTGACCTATACGCGCTTCGGGCGCTACATCTACATGGTGGGCGGCAACCGCGAGGCGGCGGAGTTCTCCGGCATCAATGTCAGGACGATCCTGGCCGCCGTGATGGTGATCTCGGCGGTATGCTCGGGCGTGGCGGGTATGGTCGGCGTTGCGCATTTCGGCAGCGCGCAGCAGAACGAATTCACCGGTTATCTGCTCGACGCCATCGCGGCCGTGGTGGTCGGTGGCACCAGCCTCTTCGGCGGGCGCGGCGGCATCGGCAACACCATTGTCGGGCTGTGCGTGCTCGGCGTGCTCAACAATGGCCTCGATCATGTCGAGATCGACAGCTTTCTCAAGATCCTGATCCGTGGCGTCATTCTGTTGATCGCCCTGATCATCAACGTCTATGCCCAGCGCTTGCGCGACGAAAGTGCAGCGGCGGGATAAAGGTGCCAGATAAGGTCTTATCAATCCACCCAGAAGCGCCGGAGGCGAGATGCATAAGAAGATCTATCCGGTGGTCTTCATTTGCCTGACTCTGACCGTCTGCATAGCGCGGCGAGGGCCGGATCCAATTTTGTCATCGCACGCCGTCGGTATGGCAAATCCCGCATCGGTGTACTGTGCGCAGCAGGGCGGGAAGTCCATTCCCGTGCGGACCGACGCGGGGGAGAGCGCCGATTGCCAGCTGCCGGACGGCAGGCGGGTGGAGGAATGGAAGCTCTATCGCAGCAGCCACAGGTGAAGGCGCTACCGGGAGTTTGGTTTGGCCCTTGCCGCATTTCCAAACAGAAACCGGCCCTGAGGGGCCGGTTCCGGTCGCTGAAGCAAAGCGTTCCGATCAGCGCTTGAGGATACGGTTCACGCCGGAGATTACGGCCTTGAGGGCCGACTTGGTGGTGTCCTTGTCGATGCCGACACCGAACAGGGTAGAACCGTCGGCGATGCGCAGTTCGACATAAGATACCGCCGCCGCATTGGCGCCCGATCCCATGGCATGCTCGCGATAATTGGCGACGTCGAAGTCGAGACCGCTCTCAGCGCGCATGGCGGTCACGAAGGCATCGATGGGGCCGTTGCCGATGCCGGTTATGGTCTTGTCCACCCCCTCGTCGCGAATGCGCGCGGTGATGGTCCGCTCTTCTCCCTCGCCATCGCTGACGATCTGATGGGAGATGAAGGTGTAGCGGCCATTGTCGAGATATTCGCGGGTGAAGGCATCCCACAGCCTGTCGGCGCCGAGTTCAACGCCTTCGCCATCGGCGATGCCCTGCACCGCCTTGGAGAATTCGACCTGCAGAAGGCGCGGCAGTTCGATGCCGTGTTCCTTTTCCAGAATATAGGCGATGCCGCCCTTGCCGGACTGGGAGTTGATGCGGATTACCGCTTCATAGGAACGCCCGAGATCCTTGGGGTCGATCGGCAGATAAGGCACTTCCCAGACGGGGGAGGTCGCCGTTTCCAGCGCCTTGAAGCCCTTGTTGATGGCGTCCTGATGCGAGCCCGAGAAGGCGGTGAACACCAGTTCGCCGGCATAGGGATGGCGCGGGTGGATCGGCAGCTGGTTGCAGTGCTCGGCCACGCGCACCAGGCCGTTGACATCGGAGAGATCGATCTGGGGGTCGACGCCCGACATGATCAGGTTGCCGGCCATGATGACGAGATCGACATTGCCGGTGCGTTCGCCATTGCCGAACAGCGTGCCCTCGACACGGTCGGCGCCGGCCATCAGGCCGAGCTCGGCCGCCGCGACACCGGTGCCGCGATCATTGTGCGGATGCAGGGAAATGATGACGCTGTCGCGGTTCTTGATGTTGCGCGACATCCATTCGATCTGGTCGGCATAGATGTTGGGCGTCGACATCTCGACGGTGAGCGGCAGGTTCAGGATCAGCTTGTTGTCGGGGGTGGGCTGATAGACGTCCATCACCGCCTCGCAGATCTCCTTGGAGAAATCGAGTTCGGTGCCCATGAAGCTCTCGGGCGAATACTGGTGGCGGATATTTGCCTCCATGCCCAGCTCCTTGGTGAGCTGCATGATCAGCTTGGCGCCGTTGACGGCGATGTCCCGGATGCCGGCGCGGTCCTGGCGGAAGACGACGCGGCGCTGCAGCTCCGAGGTCGAGTTGTAGAGATGCACGATGGCGCTTTTGACGCCCTTCAGGCTCTCGAAGGTGCGGCGGATCAGCTCCTCGCGTGCCTGCGTCAGCACCTGAATGGCGACGCCATCGGGAATACGTCCCGTCTCGATCAGGAAGCGGACGAAATCGAAATCAGTCTGCGAAGCGGAGGGGAAGCCGACCTCGATCTCCTTGAATCCCATGCCGACGAGCGTGTCCCACATGCGCAATTTGCGCTCGTGGCCCATCGGTTCGATCAGGGCCTGGTTGCCGTCGCGCAAATCGACGGCGCACCAGGTCGGCGCCTGGCTGATGGTGCGGGACGGCCATTGGCGATCCGGCAGGTCGATCGGCGGCCAAGGCTTGTATTTGGCTGATATATCGACCTTGGGAGCGGAGAACTGAGAGACCTTGCCTGCATATGTCATGATAAAAACTCTTTAGCCAAAGGAAGGGGTGGCGAAGTAGGGCCTGACAACAGGCCCAGTCGACCGCATTCATGTCCCCTGAGCGCCCAGGCTGAAGCCCGGCCGGCCCTCAGGGGCGGCTAAGGAGGAGGCTGGAAAGGAGGGCGAACGCCAGCGCCGGCGCCGGATGCGCGAGCGTTTCAAATTTGGCGGGCGATATCGCCACGGTTCATTCCCTTTCCTGAGACGGCCCACGGCCATCAGGTGCAAGGGCTTGTACAGTGCCGTGACGGAGCCGGCAAGGGGAAATGCCGGGAAGGGGCGGGCATCATGGCGCGTTTGCAGTGGAGAGGAAGGCCGAAGGGCTTGAGAGTGACGCCCTTGCCTGCGATCACAAGGCGTCAATCATTGGAAGACCCCGATGCGTCTGTTGATCTGCGCCGCTGTGTTCTCGGCCCTGACTTCCTCGATCCTGCCTTCGGCGGCCTTGGCCGCTTCCTGCTTCGAACGGATCACCTTCGTTCAGCGCGTCATCGACGGAGACGCGAAGACCGGCTTCGTCGACAAGAAGGTGCATGATGTCATGAGCCGGGACCTGGCTGAAGCGGGACAGGCCTGCAAGGCGGGCGACGACGCCAAGGCCCAGTCGCTGATCTCCTCGACACAGCGCCGTCACGGCTATCCCGTCCGCTGACGGCGGGACCGTGCATCACACTTTGAGCCGATGCGCCAGATAGGCGCATTGAAAAGCAGGCATGCGGTCGGCCCGAATGTCCGCCCGCGTGGCGACAACATGCATGCGGGAGAGTTCCGGGCGCTCCTCCCGGGCGAGAAAATGCTCGATCCTGTTCTTCAGTTCCCCCGATTGCAGGGGCGATCGCACCGATTTCATCAGGGCGATGCGCTGGCCGTGAAAAATCGCGGTCCATCCGGAAGCGATATCGACGCCAGCCGGCGAAACGCCGGTCTCCTCCTCCAGTTCCCGGGTCACGCTGCCGGCGAGATTGACGGTAGTCCCATCGAGGTCGGAGGGATCGGGCGTTCCGGCGGCGAAATAGATCGCACCGGCGTTGGAGGTGTGCTCGGCCATCTCGCCGAGCAGGAAGGCGCCATCGGCGGCCTCGAGCGCGGCCATGGCGAAACAGTTCCATCGGGCCTCGCCCGGCGTGCCGAAATCCCGCCAGGCCAGGAAGCTGGCATAGTCCGTCATCAGATAGGCGCCGCGAAACCGGCGTTCCACGATCTGCCAGCGGTGCAGCAGCAGGATCTTGCCGTTGAAGCTCGCCGGCTTCGCTTCGATCACCTTTTGCCAATGCGCTTCTATCGCTTCGGCATTCTCCTCGGCGAACTGCCAGGGCTGTTGTTCCAAGCGGCAATCGATGGCGTCGAGCGCGACGATCTCCGGCTCAGACATGCAGGTTTCCCTCGCTGACGATCACGGCGGAGCCGCCGATCGAGGCGCCGGCCAGACGCGTGCCCTTGATGATCATGGACAGGTCAATCAGGGAAGGGCGGCCCATTTCGAAGCCCTGCTCGATGCGGAAATGGCGGGTGCCGTCGGCGAGGTCGTCGAAGCGGGCAATCACGCCGGTAAGGCCGGCCACCGCGGAACCAGTCGCCGGATCCTCGGGGATGCCGTCGCCGGGCGAGAACATGCGGGCATGAAAGCTGGAGCCGGCCTCAACGGTTTGGCGGGTATAGGCATAGGCGGCGCCGAGGCCTTCCTGGCCAAAAGCCTCCGTCCACAGGCTCGTATTGATCCGGATACGCCCGATCGCTTCCAGCGAACGCACGGGAACGAAGGTGTAGGGAAAGCCGGTGCCGAACACGGTGGGATGGTGGTTTTCGAAGCCGATCTGCTGTTCGCTCAGGCCCAGCGCTTCGGCGATCAAGCTCGTGGCAGCCGGCGCCCCGCGCTCGGTCGGCAGGGCCGGTATGTCGAAGCGGGCATAGGCGCTGCCGTCCTTGAGGGAGACCGCACAGGGCACGATACCGATCTGTTCTTCCAGGCCGAAGAGGTAGTCGCCCGGCCGGCGGTCATGGTCGAGCAGCGCCAAGAGCACGGCCGTGCCCACGGTGGGATGGCCGGCAAAGGGCATTTCGAGGCCCGGCGTGAAGATGCGGATACGAGCCCGGTGGCGGCCATCATCCGGTGGCAGGACGAAGACGGTTTCCGACAGGTTGAATTCGCGGGCGATCTGCTGCATGGCCGCAGCATCCAACCCTTCGCAATCGAGCACCACCGCAAGAGGATTGCCCGCAAGGGCGCGATCGGTGAAGACGTCGAGCGTGTAGAAACGACGGGGCATGGTGGGCTCCTCGCAAGGCAAAGGGACAAAAGGACCGTTCCGGTAGAAACGAAAGCGTTTTTCAGAAAAGTCGATAGACTTTTCGATTAAGAAAGCACCTTAAAACAATGAGTTAGAGCAAAGTGCGGGAAAACGCCCTTTGCTCTATACCGCGACCACCTCGAAGCGGTGGCTCGGCGTCACGAATTCGTCCTGTGCCGCCACGGTGAGGATCTCTCGCGAACCCGCCTCGGCAGTGCGCTTGAGCAGGCCGTAGATCGAGGCGCTGGCCAGGTCCAGGGCCTGTGCCGCCGAGCCCGAGCGCTTCCAGTGCAGATTGAACAGTGCGGCGATCGCATCGCCTGCTCCGTTGATATCGAGCCCGAGGCGGGGTGTGCGGACCCGGTAGAAGCCGCTGCCATCCGATGCCAGCAGGTCGATGGCGTCATCCGGGGTGTCGTCGGTGTCGAGGGAGGTCACCAGTACGACCTTGGGACCGGTGGCCTGCAAGGCGGTGACAGCGGCCTTGGCATCGGCCAGGGTGCGGACTTCCCGCCCGGCGAGATATTCGAGCTCGAACCTGTTGGGAGTGATGACGTCGGCGGCCGGGACCGCCTGGTCGCGCATGAACTCGGGAATCCCTGGGCGCACGAAAACGCCGCGGCCGATATCGCCGATCACCGGATCGCAGCAATAGGTCGCGGCCGGGTTGGCGGCGCGGACCTTGCCGACGGCGGCGAGAATGGCGTTGCCGATGTCGGAGGAGCCCATATAGCCGGAGATCACGCCATCGCAGCGAGGCAGGACTCCACGCTCGGCCAGGCCCTCGACCAGTTCGTCCACCATGGTGCCGTCATAGACCCGGCCTTTCCAGGCGCCATAACCGGTGTGGTTGGAAAACTGCACGGTGTGGATGGCCCAGACCTCACAGCCGAGGCGCTGCATCGGGAAAACCGCCGAGGCATTGCCGACATGGCCATAGGTGACCCAGGACTGGATGGACAGGATGTTCATGATGACTCGGACAAACAAGCACTGAGCATGACACAACAGACGAAATTCAGGTCGGGCGCAACGGTTTGGCGCGAACGCCATTCATGATCATTTTTGATCGCTTCGATCAAGCGTAGCTATGCAAAGGCGAGGGGACCCGCTTTGCCGCCATGACGGCGGCGAGGGGAAGGGGACTTCCGCGAAGGCGGTGGCATTCCCATATCGGTGCTCAGTATTCATTTTCTTTGTCTTGGGTCGATACAATGTTGCTCGATATCGCACCGTCCGCCATTCTGGATGAGGACACCCATCCTCAACGGACTTCATCTCTTTCGACGCCCGAAGACGGGTTTTTGCTTGACGCTTATTCGAACGCCGTCATCGACGTTGCCGAAAAAGTCGGGCTCGCCGTCGTGAAACTCGACATCCGCAAGGGCGGTAAGCCGGCGGGGTCGGGCTCCGGCGTCATTCTTTCGCCGGACGGCCTCGTACTGACCAACAGCCACGTTGCGCAGGGCACCTCCCGGGTTTCGGTGCAGACCCAGGACGGACGCCATTTCGACGCGCGACTGATCGGCGATGATCCCGATACGGATCTGGCTCTCGTTCATATCGAGCAGCCGGTCAGCCTGCCCTCGGCGCGGCTCGGCAATTCCAGCCTGCTGCGGCGTGGGCAGGTGGCGATCGCCATCGGCAATCCGCTCGGCTTCGAGGCCACGGTGACGACCGGCGTGATCTCGGCGCTCGGGCGCTCGCTGCGCGCCAAGAGCGGGCGGTTGATCGATGACGTCATCCAGACGGATGCTGCCCTCAATCCGGGCAATTCCGGCGGGCCGCTGGTGTCCACGCTCGGCGAGGTCATCGGCATCAACACCGCGGTGATCATGGGAGCGCAGGGGATCTGCTTTGCCGTCGCGTCCAACACCGCGAGCTTCGTGATGGGGCAACTCATCAGGCATGGTCGCGTGCGCAGGGCTTCCATCGGTATCGCCGCCCAGCAGGCGTCGATTTCACGCCGTGTTCAGATGGCGGCGGGCATCGAGCAGGGCGTGGGGGTGATGATTGCCAGCGCCGAAGCCGGCGGTCCTGCGGACGGCGCCGGGCTGTTGATGGGCGATATCATCGTCGCGCTCGACGGGCGTCGTGTCGCGGCGGTGGACGATCTCATCCGCCTGCTCGGCGAAGAGCGCATCGGCAAAGCGACGCGTTTCGACGTGCTGCGCAACGGCAAGCCCCGCTCTCTCGACGTAACGCTGAGGGAGCGGCAGGGGTCGTGAGGGCAGCGGGTCGGTTGCGTCCGATCCGCGTCAGTGTCCTGAAACCTGCCTGACGACCTTGCGCACGCCTCGCAATGTCGGCGTCACCACCTGCATGACCGCGGCCTTGGCCCGGTCGGCGCCCGGGTTGGGACCTGGGCGCTGTGGCTGCATGCCGATGGCGCGCAGATAACGATTGGCTGCGCGGACGTGCCCGCGCCCGCGGCTGGCATCAGTCTCGAAGGAGAAGGCGTAGGAGATGCTGCGAACGCCGCCGGTCCGCACCCAATGGGGAGCATCCTGCGGTTGATGGAAACCGCGGCCCGGCTCCAGGTCGAAGACATGCTCCTGCTGGGGATCGCAGCCTTCGAGATCGAGCTGGCCGATGTTCACCGTGCCCCTGACATAGAAGCGTTCGAGATCACTCTCATCCACCACGTTCGGCGGAAAGACGTGATAATGCTTGGGCCCCTCGATCTGGAAGAAGTGCGTAATTTCCGGATCGAAGTGGAAGGGCGTGGTGGATGCGGCCGAGGAAATGAAGATGGCGGATTCGAGCCGGGCGATTCTCTCGTCACTTAGGCCGCCACGCAGTGCGGTGATCTTGCGGAAGAGTGTGTCCAGGAGGTCGCGGAAGCCGGAATCATGGTTCTCAAGGCGTTTCAGCAGGACGCGGGCGGGTGCATCGCTCAACTGAGCCAGGACCTCGTGCGGCCTGGCCCTATTCTGCTCGACATCGTAGAACTTCGTGCCCGGCGTCGGCGCTGACCCCGCGATGAAATAATCCTGAGGACTGTCGGCGTAGCGCTCGGCCAGGGTCGCCAGCGCATCGGGCTGGAACATCGGCAAGCGATGAAGACTGTGCTCGAAAGCCATGGGCACGCGATCATAGGCGTCGCGATAGCCGTCTGCATCGATGGTAATGAGTTCGTCGGCGGAAAAGCTCATGGCCAGGACCGTTCGTGAAGAGAGAAGATATGCACTAATTTTGAAAGTATCCTGCTCGTTACGACAGATGGTTACAAGCTGGGAAAAATGTGAATAAGCAGCAGGCTTAGTGGATAGGTACGGATATACTGAGGCTACTCCGAATTGCATGGTATGCCATATCCGAACGTAAGATAGCCCTTATTTGGTCGGTTGCGTGCGCCCACTTGACGGAGTGCTGTCTACTACTTTTGGCGACTGGACGCGGGAATGGCCTCATAAAGGTTGAGGCTTGCCGCCAGCAGTGCCCCAGTGAGGGATCTTGTTGAATCGCAGTTCGGCCCAGGCAGATTCCTCCCGATCGAGCCATGGACACGACCACGAGGAATCTACCGAGCCTCAAACATTTGCTGGATGTCTCGACGATGCCCGTTCTTGGGCAATTGCGAGAAGTTCAGCCCTGCCGCCGCAAATAAAAGCCTTCGAAATAGGTCAGTGTGCGCTCGGGATGGAACGGGATTTCGGCCTGGAGCTCGGGCACCAGCCAGCGATCCTGCAGGCGATAGCCGCGTGCCTCGAAATAGGCCAGGAACTTGGCGCGATTGAACAACCGGCACGGGATGACGGAGGATACATGGTTCTGAGCCGTCCAGGCGTCGGGCGCATCTGAGATCGGAATCTTGTTGATCAGAATGTGCTCAGGCAAGGCCGGGATCGTGTCGAGAATGCCGGGGCCATGCTCGCCGAAGGGGTCCGGCAGATATTGGATCATGCCCAGCATGAGCATGATGTCAGGGGCTGGTGCCTCTGCCAGCTCCGAGCCGAAGCTGATCATGGTGGACTCCAGCCTTGCATGCCGCTGCCGCCCACGCTCGACCATGTCGGGCATGTCGACGACATGCCAGTTCAGAGGCGGCTTCAGAAGGCCGTAGCGCTCGCACAGTTCATAGAAGATGCCGCCCGCGCCACCGAAATCGAGCACGTTGCTGCCCGGCTGGAGCAGTTTCGACAGCCACAGCATGACGGCAAATTGCGAGGTCTGGAACACGGTGGGTGCTTCGACCTCGGCGTCGCGAACCAGCAATTCGGCGAGAGCGTCGTCATGCCAGCCGACCTTGCCGATATTTGCGGAAAATCGCTCGGCTTCGGCGTAGCTGCCGAAGACGCCGTAGAACAGATCCATCCGTCCCGCCCAGACATGCCTGATGTAAAGTCCTTTCACGAAGGGAAGTTTCCCCAGCCAGGCGCCAATGGCGCTGTGCATCATGAGGGCTTTGAAGAGCTGTTTCATGGAAGTCCCGGCGGTGAGGGGGCGGCATGCTGGCGAAGCTGGGTGTCGAGTTCCGACGGCACCCCGAACGTGCCTTCATACTGTGGTCGCGCCCGATTTGCTTCATTCCGATTGGGATATGAAGATTAATTGCGTGCAATGAAAGTGGATTGCGGTCGATCAGCATGCCTGCGCTGAATAATGCGAAGGCCGATCGAGACGAGGGACAGGCGGCATAAACAGACCGTCAGAGCGCAAAGAGAAACGCGCCGGCGTGGCCGGCGCGTATCAATTCTTCCTGGTCCTCGCTATCGCTAGATAGCGAGTGGGGTAGAGGTCGATCAGAACTTGTAGGAAATACCCGCGCGGATCGTATGGGTTTTCAGATTGATCCGATCATTGTAATTTCCGGCTGCCGTTGTTGAGTAGTTGAAATAATCCTTTTTGCCGTAATCGGCATAACGATACTCGACGCGAGCGATCAGATTATCGGTGACGGCATATTCCAGGCCAGCACCCACGGTCCAGCCCACGCGGGTGCTGGAATAACGCAGCGGGCCGTCGACATTCCAGATGGGCGCGAAGTCATATTTCCCGAATGCGACGCCGCCAGTGATGTAGGGCAGGAAGCGATCGATGGCATAGCCGACCCGCAGACGAACCGAACCATCCCATTTCAGCTCTGCTCGCTGCTTATAGGTCGTGATCGGATCTGGGGCTCCATGCGAGAAGTTGAGGTTGCCTCGAGCCCTCGCGCTTCCCTTCAGGGAGTCATAATTGATGTCGCCTTCGACACCGACCACCAGATTGTTCTGGAACTGGTAATTGTAACCAGTATAGACGCCGGCCGTGAAACCGTTGGCAGTCAACTTGCCCTTGTAGTCCCACTCGCCGCTGGCGATCCAATAGTCCGAATAGTCGGACTTGCCCCAGGTATAGCCTGCCTGAACACCGCCGTAGAAGCCGGTCCAGGAATAGGGGGCTGCGACCGGAGCGATCGGTTCGACAGGCTGCGGAGCGAGATCAGCGGCGTAGACGGCCGTTGAGGAAAGCAGGATTGCCAGAGCTGCGGCAGAAATTTTCATGGCTACATGTCCTAACAACATTTTCCGAATAGTGACGTTTCTCGGACGTTGAGTCTGTAACAAGAAAGACACACCCGGTTGATTTTTATAGATACCGTGGAGATGGCGGTATATAATTGCCATTCAACGGTGGTTGCAATTAAAAATTCGGGGAGTATCTCCTAGCTTTAGGTTAAATAAAGCTCATTATTTAGAAATATTAACCTTCAATCGGTTCCAAACGACCTACGGAGACGTAGGTCTTGCTATCGATGGGGGATGGGTTTTGAGACCAAGCGGACAGGGACGCTACCTCCAAGGTATTATGTCAGTATCTTTTGTCGGTGGGCGCTTGAACGTATCGTCATCGTGAAATGACGAAAGGCCCGCAAGCCGGGCGCTTGCGGGCCTTAGAAGAACGAATAGTCGACGGGGAAGTATCGGTAGACCGAACCTCAGGCCTGGACGAGCCAGGCGTGATCAGGATCGTTGTGGAACTTCCACACGCGTTTGGGACCCGCCATGACGTTGAGATAATAGAGGTCGTAGCCGTGGGCCGCGCCGACAGGGTGATATCCCTTGGGCACGAGTACGACATCACGATCAGAAAAGGCGATCACCTCGTCGAGCGAACGGTCATCCGTGTAAACGCGCTGGACGCCATAGCCCTGGGCAGGGTTGAAGCGGTGGTAATAGGTTTCTTCCAACAGGCTTTCGGCAGGCAAATTGTCCTGGTCGTGCTTGTGAGGCGGATAGCTAGACCAATTGCCGGACGGTGTGATCACCTCCACCACCAGCAGGCTCTCGGCCGGTTCCCATTCCGGTAGGATGTTGCGGACATGGCGTGTGTTCGAGCCCTTGCCGCGTGTTTCCTGGCCGACCTGATCCGGGCCGATCACGCGGGCAGGCAGGGCGCCGGTGCCCGGTGCCGCACATATCGCGAGTTCGACCGGCGTTTCAGCCTTGACCTCATAGGACGAGCCGGCGGGGACGTAGACCGACCAGGGCGCGCCCTCGAAGGGATTGGCGCGTTCGCCCAGCACGCCGAAATCCTGGCGGCCGGCCTTGATCGAAGCCTTGCCGGCCACCAGCACGAGGCAGATTTCGGTGGCGCCGGTCTCGGCGCTTAGGCTTTCGCCCTCCGCCAGATCGTGGACTTCGAAGCCGACATAGGTCCAGCCGGCCGATTGCGGCGTGACCCGGTGGATACGGGAGCCGGACCGGCCGGGCTTGAGGAGAAGTTTCGACATCATGGCCTCCTGGCGCAAAGTGCGATTCCTGCGAACCGCACTTTGCTCTGACTCTTTGTTTCGACGCATCTTTGCTATTTGAAGTGACCCAGTGAAATCGCAAAATGCCTTAGGGCTCATTGCTGCTGGTGTATCGAAGTGGCCGTCAGGCCGCCTTCAATCCCGTCTCGCCGAGCACCTTCCGCAGATGGGCGTAGCCGGCCTTGGCGTAGGCCAGCGGATTGGCCTTCTTGGGGTCCTGCTCGGCCTCGACGATGATCCAACCGGAATAGCCCTGGAGTTCGCGGAACACGCTCGCGAAATCGATCATGCCGTCACCGGGAACCGTATAGACCCCGGCGAGCACGCTATCGAGGAAACTCCAATCCTCGGCATCGGAGTGGGCCCTGACCTCTGCGCGCACATCCTTGGTGTGGACATGGCTGATGCGGTTGCGATAGCGGCGGGCGAGATCCGCCGGATCGGAGCCGCCCCAGGTGGCGTGGCCGGTATCGAGCAGGAGGTGCACGGCCGGGCCGGTCACTGCCATGAAGGCATCGATGTCGGCCTGCGACTGCACGATGGTGCCCATGTGATGGTGATAGTCGAGCTGCAGCCCCTCGGCCTTGAGCATCTCGGCATAGGCGGTGATGCGACGGCCATATTCGGCCCAATCGGCGGACGCCATCACCGGACGCTGCGACAGCGGCCTGGCCTTGTCGCCATGGATGGCGTTGGAAGTTTCGGCAACGATGAAGACGCTGGTACCCGCAGCCTTGAGCAGGTCGATGTGGGCCCGCGCCGCCGCGAACTCGGCGTGCTCGTCCCGGGTCAGCAATTCGATCGAGTGCCAGCCACCGACGCAGGCGAGGCCGAAGGGCGCGAGTGCGGCCTTGAGCGCATTCGCCTCGCGCGGGAACTTGTTGCCGAGTTCCATGCCCTCGAAGCCGACTTCCCTGGCCTCGGCCAGGCAGGTTTCCAGCGGTGTGTCGCCACCGATCTCAGGCATGTCGTCATTCGACCAGCCGATGGGGTTGGCGCCAATACGGATAGGCATGGATAGGCTCCGGTATGTGCTGTTTCGGGGGGCGGGTCTTCTTCAGACCCGTTGTTTATCTGCAAGAGTAGGTGAAGTGATACCAAGTCGCATTAATGCTGACTCTTGACGCATCTGGCGGGATTGGTGTGCCGGGCTTCTCAGCTCCATCGAGAGATGGAGCGGGACCGGCATTTCCGCGCCAAGAATGCAGGTCTGAAGACCGGCACACCAATTACCGTCATCGCAGACCATGGGTCGATCTTTCTGCGACTTGGTATGATTTGACGAAGGCGGGCCTGAAGACCCGCCCCCAACTCAGGCTCAGTCGCCCACGCGCTGCAGCGCCTTTTGGGTCACATAGGCGGCATGGGCGGCCTCGACCTCACGACGCTGGGAAACCTCGGGCACCGCGACATCCCACCAGGTTCCGCCCGCATCGGTCGATTCGAGAGGATCGGTATCGATTACTACGACGGAGGTTCTGACATGGCCGCGCGCGGCGGTGACGGCGGCCTCCAATTCGGCCAGGCTCTTGACCTTGATGGCATGGGCACCAAGGCTGGCGGCATGCGCGGCAAAATCGATGTCCGGCAGCACGTCGTGGCGGGTGTCGCGCAGGAGGTTGTTGAAGCTTTCGCCGCCCGTCGCCCGCTGCAGGCGGTTGATGCAGCCATAGCCCCTGTTGTCGAGCACGACGATGGTCAGCTTGGCACCGGCCATGATCGAGGTGGCGATCTCCGAATTGGCCATCAGATAGGAGCCGTCACCGACCATGACGATGACCTCGCGGTCGGGCTCGGCCATCTTCACGCCCAGCCCGCCGGCGATCTCGTAGCCCATGCAGGAATAGCCATATTCCATGTGATAGCCACCGGGAGCACCGGCCTGCCAGAGCTTGTGGAGTTCGCCCGGCAGGCCACCAGCGGCGCAGACCACGACGTCGCTGGGCTTGCCGACCCGTTGCACGGCGCCGATCACCTGGGCGTCGGACGGCAGTTCGGCGTTGCTGGCGTCGGTGTAGCGGGCTGATGTCTTCAGCCATTCTTCGCGGCCGGACACCGCCTTGCCTGTCCAGTCCTCCGGCGCCTTCCAGTTGCCGAGCGCGCTCGACAGCAATTCGAGACCCACCCTGGCATCGCAGACCAGCGGCAAAGCCCGGTGCTTGGCGGCATCGAAAGGCTGGGTGTTGAGGCCAACGATGCGATGCGTGTCGGCCTTGAACAGAGACCAGGAGCCGGTGGTGAAGTCCTGCAGGCGGGTTCCCACGGCCAGAACCAGATCGGCTTCCTCGGCCACCGTATTAGCAGCGCCGGTGCCGGTCACGCCGATGGCTCCCATGCCGAGAGGATTGTCCTGCGCGATGGCGCTCTTGCCGGCCTGGGTTTCGCCGACCGGAATGCCGTGCTTTTCGGCAAAGGCGGCGAGGGTGGCTTCGGCCTGCGAATAGAGCGTGCCGCCGCCGGTGACGATCACGGGCTTGCGGGCAGCCTTCAGGGCCGCAACGGCAGCCGCCAATTCGTCCTCGTCGGGACGTGTACGCCGACTGGTCCAGATGCGCTCCTCGAAGAAGGAGGCGGGGTAGTCATAGGCCTCGGCCTGCACGTCCTGGCACAGCGCCAGAGTGACCGGACCGCAATCGGCCGGATCGGTCAGCACGGTCATGGCTCGAGCCAGGGCCGGGATGATCTGTTCGGGCCGGGTGATGCGGTCGAAATAGCGCGAGACGGGTCGGAAGGCGTCGTTCGGGGTCAGAGTGCCGTCGCCGAAATCCTCGAGTTGCTGCAGCACCGGATCGGGCCGGCGATTGGCGAAGACGTCCCCGGGCAGCAGCAGGAGCGGCAAGCGGTTGACATGGGCGACGGCCGCGGCCGTGACCAGATTGGTCGCGCCCGGTCCAATGGATGTGGTGCAGGCCATCATGCGGCGGCGGCGCATCGCCTTGGCATAGGCGGTGGCGGCATGGGCCATCGATTGTTCGTTATGGGCACGATAGGTCGGCAGGGTCTCGCGGGCCTGATAGAGAGCCTCGCCGATGCCGGCGACGTTGCCATGCCCGAAAATAGCGAAGACGCCGGCGAAAATCGGCACCGTCTCGCCATCGACGACCGTCTTTTGGGCGGTGAGAAAGCGGACCAGGGCCTGGGCCATTGTAAGACGGATGGTAGCCACGAAATCTCTCCCTGAGCGTATTGGACTCAACTATCAAAATGGTTGAGTGGCCTGCTCCGAATGCCATTTATCGAAAAGTGGAGGCCCTGCGCCGCCCCTGCCTGGGATGCCGGACCATAGCGCGCACGAACCCGCTTCGCGAGGGCTATTGGGCAGCCGCCGCCTGCCCGGAGGCGCTCTGCCAGGCCTGAACCAGCCGGGCGAAGCGCGATGCCATGGCATCGACGGCGTCTTCATCGCTGAGGGCGCCGCGCAGCCAGGCCCTGGCCGGTTCGTTGAAGATGGTGCGTCCGACGGCAAAACCCTTGACCATGGGCTGGCTCGCCGCCACCGCGAAGGCGGCTTCGAGATCCTCCTCAGGCGCTTCCAGGCCGAGCAGCACGATGCCGCGGCAAAGCGGATCGTTGCGTTCGATCACCTCAGCGACGGCACGCCAGGCCGCGGCGGTCTTCAGCGGCTCCAGCTTCCACCAGTCCGGCTTGATGCCGAGATCATAAAGGCGTTGCACCACGCTCGACACGGTGTCGTCCTCGAGCGGACCATGCTTGCCGGCGATGATCTCGATCAGCAATTCGCGTCCCACCGTGCGCGCCGCCGCGTGAAGACGCAGCAATTGGCGTTCCTGCTGCTCCCTGAGGGCAGCGGGGTCGCTCGGATGATAGAAGCAAAGGCATTTGATCGTGTGTCCGACCGGCCATTCGATCAGGCTGGTGCCGACGTCTGGGCCGCCTTCGAACTCCAGCGGCCGGGAGCCTGGAAGTTCAACCGGCCGACCGATCCAGAAGGGATGGTCAGCGGCACGGAACAAGGCTTCGCGGCCATAGATGCCGTCGATCAGCATGCCGTAACCAGGTCGCCCGGCTGCGATCCTGGCGGCGGCCTTGACCGCCAGGGCCTTGAAGACGGAGATGCGCTCCCGCGATACGCCGATTTCGTCCGCCATCGCCTCCATCTGGGCGCGGTGGTCGACGGCGAGCGCCATCAACCCTTCGGGGGCTGGGCGGCGGGTGGTGGCCCAATGAATGTGGTTGATGGCAGCATCCTTGCGCAGGGCGCGCTCCTTGCTGCCATGGTCGAGGAAATAGCTCAGCTCGGTGAAAGTCGGAATTTCCGGCGAGCAAAGCAGACGGGAAACCGCGAACGCACCGCTGGCATTGGCATAGGCGCAGGCGGTTTCGAGCGGCTCGCCGCGCAACCACCCGCGCAGGAAACCCGAGAGGAAGGCATCGCCCGCGCCTAGGACATTATAGACCTCGACCGGAAAGCCCGGTCCACGGATACCGTCGTCGAGACTTGCCGGGATGGCGCCTGGAAAGACGACGCAGCCCATCGGCCCGCGCTTGCAGACGATGGTGCCGGCGGAGATGGCCCGGATGCGCCGCAACGTTTCGAGCGTGTCCTCCGAACCGCCGGCAATGGCGAGTTCCTCTTCCGTGCCGACGATCAGGTCGCAGTCGGGCAGGATGGTCTGCAGATGCGCGGTGACGTGATCGGCTTTGATGTAGCGCTCCTCGCCGGCGCCGTGGCCGGCGAGGCCCCAGAGGTTGGGCCGATAGTCGACATCGAACACCACCTTGCGGCCATGCTTCTTGGCAAGGCGTATGGCCTTGCGCTGGGCGGCGTCGGTGTTGGGCTTGGAAAAATGCGTGCCGGTGACGACGATGGCCGCAGCCGAGGCGATCAGCGTCTCGTCGATGTCGCTTTCGTCGAGCGCCATGTCGGCGCAGTTGTCCCGATAGAAGATGAGGGGAAATTGCTTCTCGTCGCGCACGCCGAGAATCACCAGGGCGGTGAGGCGGGCGGGATCGGTATGGATCCCTTCGATGGCAACACCCTCGCGCTGCATCTGCTCGCGGATGAAGCGGCCCATGGCTTCGTCGCCGACCCGGGTGATCAGGCCGGATTTCAGGCCCAGGCGGGCGGTGCCGATGGCGATATTGGCGGGGCAGCCCCCTACAGCCTTGGTGAAGGAGGACATGTCCTCCAGCCTACCGCCGACCTGCTGGCCATAAAGATCCACCGAAGCGCGGCCGATCGTGATGACATCGAGTGCGGGCGTGCTCATCCTTGACCTCCAGACAGGCAGGCCACCTGATCCCTCGGTCCCGGCTGCAAAGTTGCAACCGCGTCGGGCAGGAACGGCCGGCGCATAACGCTTCCTCTTGGCGACGCCATGGCGAGCCGCCGCCTTGTTTTTGTCGCCGCGCTCGGTGGGCGTTGCGGCGATTGCCGCGCCCTTCGGTCGGCGCTTCAAAAATGAAACATATATTCTATTGTGTTGTCAATATAGAATAAAAATGCCATATTTTGGAACGAAGCAGGCGTTGCCACCGCCTCCGCATGAAAGATTGCGATTCGAGGGCGTGGCGCGATTGCCCCAGCAGAATTTCACGGCACTGCCCATGAATGAGCAATATCGGGAAATTCCGCAAGCGTTTGGAATTCTGCAGATTCCTCAGGAATCTGCGTGTGATTATCGTACAGCAAAGAGGCCCGGTCCTCGGGTCAAATCGACAGATTGGGGAGAGAAATGGTTCGTCTCGCAGTTCTCGGCGCCGGCCGCATCGGCAAGATCCATGGCCGCAACGCGGCGTTGCACCCGCAGGCCAGGCTGATTTCGGTTTCCGATCCGCATCAACCCTCCGCCGAGGCGCTTGCAGCCGAGACCGGCGCACGTGTCAGCACGATCGACGAGGCTATCGCGGCCGACGACGTCGACGCGGTGCTGATCTGCACGCCGACCAGTACGCATGCCGATTTGATCGAACGCGCGGTGCAGGCGGGCAAGGCGGTGTTCTGCGAGAAGCCGGTCGATCTGTCTTCCGACAGGATCCGCCGCTGCCTCGCCGAGGTCGGCAAGGCCGGCAAGCCGCTGATGATCGGCTTCAACCGCCGATTCGACCCCAATTTCGCAACGCTCAAGCAGCGTATCGTCGACGGATCGGTCGGGGAGGTGGAACTGGTCACCATCATCTCGCGCGACCCGGCGCCGCCGCCTGTCTCTTATATCGAGAGCTCGGGCGGTCTCTTCCGCGACATGATGATCCATGACCTCGATTTGGCCCGCTTCCTGCTGGCCGAGGAGCCGGTCGAGGTGCATGCGGTCGCCTCCGCGCTCGTCGATCCGGCGATCGGGAGGGCGGGTGACGTCGACACTGCCGCCGTGCTGCTGAAGACGGCTTCGGGCAAGATCGCCCAGATCTCGAATTCGCGACGCGCGACCTATGGTTATGACCAACGCATCGAGGTGCACGGTTCCAAGGGGTTGATTCGTGCCCACAACGTGCCGAAGACCACCGTGGAAGTGGCGACGGGAGCCGGCTTCCTCGCCGATCCCGTGCAGGACTTCTTCCTGGAACGCTATGCCGAGGCCTACCGCCTGGAGATGACGGCCTTCGTCGATGCCATCCTGGCGGGCAAGGTTCCCAACCCCTCGGGCGAGGACGGGCTGAAGGCCCAGATCCTGGCGGATGCCGCCACGCAGGCCGCCCAGACGGGCAATGCGGTAAAGCTGTAGGGCAGGCGCGGGAGATACGGCGTGTCGATCCCCTCAGTTCCATCGAAAGATGGAGCGGGATCGACACTCCAAGTGCTGGCCTCGGCCGCGCTCGCAGTTTGCCCCCTCAGTCGCGTCCCTTGTGTTCGGCCGTGCCGACGGCAAGCGTCATGGCCAGGGCGAATGTCGCCGCCAGCGAACGGAAGGCACCATGATCGGCCTCTTCCACATCCAGGCGAACGCGCGCGAGGCGTGCGAGAGGGCTCGCCGGGCTGTCGGTAATGGCCAGGATGGCATTGCCGCGCTGATGCGCGATGCCGGCCAGTTCGATGGTATCGGGCGAGTAGGGGTTGTAGGAAATCGCCAGCACCACGTCCCTGGGGCCGGCCAGCGAAATCTGTTCCTTGCCGAGCTGGCCGACATGGTCGACCAGCGCACAACGCTGGCCGAGATTGCCAAAGGCATAGGCGAGATAGGCGGCGACCGAGAAAAGCCGGCGGGCCGCGACCAGATGGATGATGTCGGCACCGGCAAGCAATTCGATGGCTGCGTCGATCTTTTCGGGATCGGCGGACGCACGCAGGCGTTCGATCGAAAGCGTGGCGGCATCGGCAAAGCCGTTGAGCAGCGGTGCCGAAAGCGAGCCTTCGTTCGGCTCGGCCCGCAGCAAGGCCACTCTCTGTCGATAATCGGGAAAACGCTGCTTCAGGCGGGTGAGAAAGACCTGCTGCAGGTCGGAAAAACCGGAATAGCCCAGCGTCTTGGCAAAGCGAACCAGGGTGGAAGCCTGCACACCGGCATTTTCGGCGATCGCGGCGGCCGTGCCGAGCGCAATCTCGTCGGGATGGTCGTTGGCAAAATGAGCCACTTGCCTCAGGCGTTTGGGCAATTGGTCGATCCGGTCGGCGAGGCGCGCGGAAAAGTCGGCAAAGTCGCGCGTCTCGTCCTCAGCCATGGTCCTATCCCGTTCCAGAAGCGGGGCAGAGTTCTCGCTGCCCTCCCTATCATTGACGCCGCTGGCGGTGATGCCACGCGACTGCGATGCCGGATCGTGCCGCAAAAGCGCGCCCCAGGGAAGGTTAGTGCAACTGGAAAGGCTGCGAAACCCGTTTCGCAATCGGGGGTGTGGATCAGCTCAGTGTCGGCGCGTGAGCGGATCGACACTGTCGGTTGTCGGTTTTTCCTCATCCCGGTCGCGTGGTGCGTCGGAGGAGGGCGGCGGCAGATGCCGGGCCGGGTCGTCGGTGAAGCGGGCAATCAAGGCCGCGATGATGCCAGTAAACAGCATGGCAGTTGTCCCCTTGGCTGCGACGGCGAACGGCGCGAGCCAGTATGGATATCCTTTCTTCCTCCGAGAGGCCGCACGAGCGCTCCCGGTGAGTCGAATCGATCTATGCCGATTTTGATGCACTGCAACATACAGCAGATCTGTGCTGCGATGCACAATGAAATGGAATGACGGCCATACCATGGCGGTATGGCGGATGAACGCGAATGGAGGCAGGTGATGGACGCGTTGGCCAAATCGGACGGCAGGGGGCTTGGAATCGGCCTGATCGGCACGGGCTATATGGGCAAATGTCACGCCCTAGCCTGGAATGCGGTGGCTTCGACCTTCGGCGATCTCGCCCGGCCCCGCTTGCTCGCACTTGCCGAGGCTTCGGCCGATCTCGCCCACGCCAAGGCGGAGGAACTCGGCTTTGCGGCCTCGACAGGCGATTGGCGTGAACTCCTGGCCGACCCGCAGATCGACGTGATCTCCATAACCACGCCGAACCGCTTCCATGCCGAGATGGCAATCGCTGCGCTGGAGGCGGGCAAGCATGTCTGGTGCGAAAAGCCGATGGCGACCGCTTTTGCCGACGCGCAGGCGATGCACGCCGCCTGGCGCCGCAGCGGCAAGGTCGCGGTGCTGGGCTATAATTATATACAGAACCCCGCCATGCGGCTGATCCGCAAGCTGATCGGCGAGGGCGCGATCGGCGTCGTCAACCACGTCCGCCTGGAGATGGACGAGGATTTCATGGCCGACCGGCAAACCCCCTTCGCGACCCGCAACGAGGCCAGCGCCGGGTACGGGGCTCTCGACGACTTTGCCGTGCATCCCCTCAGCCTGCTGCGTTTCGTCCTTGGCGGGGTCGCCGAAGTGTTCGGGGAGATGGCCAGGCCCTATGCGGACCGCCCGCATCCAGACGGTGGCAGGCGGGCCATCGAGAATTATGATATCGCCACGGCCCTGCTGCGTCTCGAGGGTGGCGCCTCGGGTGTGCTCACCGTCAACCGCGCGGCCTGGGGGCGCAAGGGGCGGATCCAGCTGCAGGTCTTCGGTGATGCCGGGGCCGTCGTGTTCGATCAGGAGCGTTTTAACGAGGTGCAACTCTTTCGCCGTGAGGGGGCCGAGGAAACCCAAGGGTTCCGGACCATCCTCAGTGCGCCCGTGCACAGACCCTATGATCGCTTCATTCCGGCGCCAGGCCATGGGCTCGGCTTCAATGATCTGAAAGTGATCGAGTGCCGTGAACTGATTGCCCGCATCCAGGGCAAGGAGGCGTCGGTTTTCGATTTCGATGATGGCCTTGCCATTGAACGCACTGTCCATGCCATCGCGGAGAGCTTTACAAAGGGAAGCTGGGTCAAGGTCGGAGGTTGATTGTTTTGCCCTTATCGCAAAATAAAACGGCCGCGGAGGGTATCCGCGGCCGCATGAAAAAGGAAGGAGATCAGCCCTTCAGCTTCTTGTTGCATTCGCTGTAATAGCCACCGCCCTTCTGAATCCATTTCAAGCCGCCATTGCCATTGCTGGTCTTGTTGGCGTTGTACTGGTCGAGGCAAGTGTGCATGCGCTGCTTGCCGGCAGATTCCTTGGCATATTTCGGATCGATGGCCGACGGAAACACCGCGTTGCCCGATGCTGCGGCGGTCGGAGCCGGCTTGGCGGCTGGAGCCGGTTTGGCAGCCGTTGTCGTGGCCGGGGCCGGGGCCGCAGGTGCTGCCGGCGCCGTGGCAGCCGGCGTCGCTTCCGTGCCGCATTGTGCCTTGCGGAAATCGTTCCAGCTCGCGCCATTGAGCGTGTTGCCAGTTTTGGCGGCCTGATATTTGTCGCTGCACTCCTTCATGGTGAGCGCCTGAGCCGGCGCAGCAAGAGCGACCGCGCTAGCGATCAGTAGTCCGGTACCAATGATGGCGGAACGAAGCATCATTCTAACTCCCTCATTTTCGGCGGATATTGCCCGCCGCCGACTCTGGATAAGCCTCAGCCGGAATGCCTATTTTTGTGATCAGGAATGCGGCGAAGGTACGGCACACCCTGGTGATAGACCGAGTCTGCCAAAGAAAAAAGCGGAACCTTCATCAGCTCGGATCAGTTTCCACTTCGGCGAAAGCTTGCCGACGCTCTGCGCCCGCAAGCTTTCCCGATCGAATCTCAGTCAAGGCCTTGCTGTCCCTAACGTCATCGAGCCGATCAAGCCATGGTTCCACATTGCTTCATGGCGAGGGAGCGATGACTCTACGCCGGCGAAAGATCGCGACCGGAGAACCCAGATGAATGGACTGGCGCAGATAATCATAACCGCATTTGAGGGCGACCCGCTGGGAGTGGATATTGTCGGGGCTTGTCATGCAATTGGTATGCGGCAGGTCGATATGACCGTCGAACCAGTTCAGCACGGCCTTGGCCGCCTCGGTGGCATAGCCCTTGCCATGGGCTGCTCCAATCAGGGAGTAGCCGAGTTCCGGCGTACCTGAAAATTCCGGTTCGATGTCGCGTTCGAAATTATGAATGCCGACTTCGCCGAGGAAACGGCCGTCGGCCTTATCGGTCACGATCCAGAAGCCGAACCCCATCCAGAGCCAATGGCCGGCATAGCGCAGCATCCGAGTCCAGACTTCCTCGCGCGGATAGGGGGACTTACGCACATAGCGAAGCACCGCGGGCTCTGCCCACATAGCCGTGACGCTCTCCAGATCGCCGGGTCGGTGCGCCCGAAGAATCAGGCGCGACGTTTCGATGGTGGGAGCGACGGTGAACGCCGACAGAAGGGGCATAGGTGAACTTTCCTCGATCTCATCCGTGCGATCGGTCGTATTGATAGGTGCAAAATGCGTGTTGGTTCCCTTCGACAATTCGGAGGGCGGTTGGTTAGTCAGGTAGGCGATAGTCCTAGCTCCTGGGTTTGGGCTGTTGCGAAAAGGCCCACATGATAGCCATGCGCTCGCATCGCTATAGGGCCGGTCTGGCGCATGTTATGTTGCACCGCAACAAACGGTGAATTCGAGAAAATGACGATGATTGCTGCCAGCGTCCTTGCCGATCTGCGCATCCGCTGTCAGGCGTACCGGGCCTATCAAAAGCGCCTGGAGGCCTGTCGGATGCGGACCCGAAAGGATCTTGCCGAAATCGGTTTCAGTCGCAGCGACATTGCGGATCTGGCCGGTCGCGGTTGATCTGACCCGGCGATTGAATGCCCTATTCGAGCCATCCGACCGCCCGACAAGCCCGGCCGCGTTTGCATGGACCGGGCTTTTCATTGCCTCTTGAGGAGCGCAAGCGACCAAGTCCGCCGGTAATTTATTACAGCATTGCAAGGCGAGCGCTTTTGTCCATAGCTGCAACATGCGCTCTTCCTCGATCCCCGAACGTTGGTCTGACAACACCAGCACGAGCGTGACGCGAGTGTTATATCGGTAGGGAAACTGACGTTTGGTAAGACTTGCCAACCCGATCCGATCATGGTTGGCGCTGCCCGCAAGGCCCTTCGGGAGAGCCGATCACCATATTGTTTTGTCTGACAAACTGGCCTTATATCACCGCGAGGAAACATCCTGAAAGGACCCGCGGGCGGAACGCCCCGGGCGGCGAAGACAAGGCTATCATGCAAGAGCCGATGAGAACGAGGGGGCCTGTCATCTGTGTCGGCACCACAACGGTGGATCAAGTGCTGGAGATCGACGAAATGCCACGGCAGGCGATCAAGGTCACGGCCCGGCACCATTTCAAGCGGGGCGGGGGGCCGGCAGCGACGGCGGCTGTGGCTTGTGCCCGTCTCCTGCAGCCGGTTGAATTGTGGAGCCGCCTGGGCAGCGATGCCGAGGCGTCCTTCCTATGCGAGCGCCTGCGCCATCACGGTGTTGGGATCGATGGCGTGAAATGCAGTGGGGAGATGGATACGATCACTGCCGTAGTGATCGTCGATCGCCAGGGCGAACGTTTCATCGTTGGGCATGATCATACCGATCTGCCGGCCTCGCCGGCCCATCTGCCGTTGCAGGAGATCGCCAAGGCCGGCGCGGTGCTGGCCGACATCAATTGGCACGAAGCCTCTCTTGCCGTGCTGAATGCGGCCGCTGCGGCCGAAGTCCCGTCGGTGCTCGACGCGGAGGTCACCGATCCGGCGGTGCTGTTCGACCTGGCGCGACGGGCAAGTCTCCCGGTGTTCTCCGAGGATGGATTTGCGCTTGCCAGCGCCGGAGCGCAGCCGGATACGGATGGCTGTGAAGCGCTGTCGCGGCGCCTCGGCGGCATGTTCGGCCTTACATTGGGTGCACGAGGCTCACTGTGGTGGGTCGATGGCGCTTTGACCCTCGTGCCCGCCTTGCCGGTGAGCGTGCTGGATACTACCGGTGCGGGAGACGTGTTTCACGGCGCCCTGGCGGCCGGGCTGGCGGAAGGGCGGTCGGTGATCGACGCCGCCCGCTTTGCCAGCGCTGCCGCGAGCCTCAAATGCGAACTCGGCAATGGCTGGGACGGCATGCCCGAAAGGCGAGCCGTCGAGGAAGCGGCGGCCCGACTGGACCCGCTTCGCGTCTCCTGAGGCGCGGCGCCCCTGCCAAAAAGCCTATCATCGTACTCTCCGGCGCGACGCAGTTTTGCATGTGACGCGGGAACGATTGAAATGCAAAACGGTGCCGTCAGGCGCCTGCATGTGTCTTGCTTTCGCAAGGCGGGCGTTTGCCTGGGGCACCGTTTTTACGCGTGAGCCAGTTACGCAGGACACCGGTGGCTCAACCGGATGAGGAGGGCAGGTTCGATCCAGCCGCCCGCCTCATGGCTTGCTTTGTCGGATCAGTAGTCGCGCCACTGACCGCGGCCATAATAGGGGCGTTCCCAGCCGCCACGGCGGCCGCGACCCCAGTCGTCACCCCACCCTCTGCGGGGGCCGTGACCCCAGCCGTAGCCACCGCCGTAGCCATAGCCACCGCCATAGCCGTAATAGGGGCGGCGAACCGGGACGCAGCGGCCCCAGCGATTGGGCTGCCAGCCAGGGCCACAGCCCCAGCGGACATCCTGGACCAGCGGCGAGGCGCCCGGCGTCGTGGGAGCAACGTTCATGGCGGAGGACGAGCCGACACTGGCCATCAGGCCCGTCAGCGCGAAGGAGGCCGCAATCATGGTCTTGCCGAGAAGATTCATCGGTTACCTCATTGAGGGATCCCGAGTTCTTGGGAACTCGAGGAGCAATGAAGACACGATGCCATTTCCTGCCTGAACGCGGCGCGAACGCCCTGGTCATCTGGCGTTCAGAAACATGATGGCGGGATGACGGGCCGTGCCCGGCCGATCCGACGCCTATTTCTCGACGCGATCCCAACCATTGGGACCGAGCCGCTCCTGGGGCAGGAAGCGGCCCTTATAGGCCATCTTGCGTGATCCCTCGACCCAATAGCCCAGATAGAGATAGGGCAGTCCCATCGCCTGTGTGCGGGCGATATGGTCCAGTATCATGAAAGTGCCGACGCTGCGCCCCGCCATGGCGGGTTCGTAGAACGAGTAGACCATGGACAGGCCGTCGGCGAGCACATCGGTGAGGGAAACCCCGATCAACGGACCCTCGCCCTGACGGTTCAACGGCAGGCCGGCGCCGGACAGCCGGTACTCCACCAATTGAGTGTTCACATGGGTATCCTCGACCATCATGGCATAGTCGAGCACCGTCATGTCAGCCATGCCGCCATCGGCGTGGCGCTGGTCGAGATAGGCCCTGAAGGTGGAATATTGTTCCGATGTCGGCGTGGCGCTGCGCATCTGCGAGGTGACGTCGCGATTGTCGGCCTGCACGCGGCGGAAAGATTTCGTCCTGACGAAATCGGCAACCGGTACGCGCACCGAAACACAAGCCTTGCAATTCTCGCAGGCCGGCCGATAGGCGATGGTTTGCGAACGGCGGAAACCGCCATGGCTGAGCACGTCATTGAGGCGCGCGGCCCGTTCACCGATCAAGTGGGTGAACACTTTGCGCTCCTGTTTGCCCCTCAGATAGGGGCAGGGCGATGGTGCGGTCAGATAGAATTGCGGTGAGTCGCGTATTTCAATGCTCAACGCCATTCTCCATGCATGAAGGCGAAAGTTACCACCGGGCGCTGCGTCTCGCCAGAGTCCCCCTGCCTGGCGACATCAAATTATCGCGCTGAAGGCCGTTTTTGAAGCCGCCGCCTCTCATACCTGCCGGGGCGTGGTGTCAGCAAAGCCGAACAGCCCGCCCGGGCGGAAGATCAGCATGAGAACGAGAAAGATCATCACGGCCACGTCGCGGTGCTCAATCGGAAAATAGGCCTGCCAGATGACCTCGAACAGGCCGAGCACGAGGCCACCGAGCAAGGCTCCTTCGATGGAGCCGATACCCCCGATGACGGCTGCGACCAGGCCTTTCAGGCCGATCATGGCCCCGCCATAAGCGTCGGCCCCGCCATAATAGACGGTCATGATGAAACCGGCGAAGCCGGCCAGCGCCGAAGCGAGGCCGAAGGTCAGTGCCAGCATGCCTCGGCTCGAAATCCCGACGAGGTTGGCCATGAGCGCATCGTCCGATATGGCCCGCCAGCGCCGGCCGAGTTCGCTGCGGCGCATCAGCATGACGACGGCGATGGCGACGATGGCGGCCGCCGCGCCGATCGACATCTGCATAACCGTGATGTGGGCGACGAAATTACCCGACCGCACCACGGGCAGATAGGGGCTGGTGATCGGCGGCGCCCAGCGATCGTTGGGCCCCTGGGCGACACGCATCGCCTCGCGCATCACCGAGGCCACTGCCACCGTAGCGATCAGGATGGTCTGGCCGCGCCGGAAGGCGAGGGGAGCGAAGACCAGTTTCTCGACCATGTGGCCGGCCAGAACCACCAGCCCGACGGCGGCTGCGAACACGATGATGAGGTCCAAGGCCGGCGAGCGGGAGCCCAGCGCCAGCATGATCAGCATGATCGAGACGCTCATCACGCCGCCGAGCGTGGCAAAATCGCCGAAGGCCAGGTTGATGCGCTGGACCAGGCCGAACACGAGGGCATAGGCGACGGCGATCAGCATGGTCATCGCCGTGGTCGGCACGCCATTGCCAAGACTCTGCACCAGAAAGGCGACACTGCGGGGAACCTCGGGGACGTCGGCTATGGTTTCGCCGGCGCCGGGATCGGCGAGGACAGCCTCGGGCCGCTCGAGCCAATAGCGTTTGAGGAGGTGGAGCCTCCAGGGAGGAAAGGACCTGCCATCCGCAGCCAGGGCACTCAGCTCGATGAACCGATTATCCTGCGAGCTCAACCCGAAGGCGCAAAGCACGGTATGATCGGTGGTGCGCCCGTCCTGCAAAGCCCGATAGTCGATGCGCATCTTGAACGGTGCGGAAGCCGGGGCGATGGCAGTGACCGTGAACTCATCGGCCTCGAGCGTCACGGCAGGCAATGTCTGCCGGCAGATGCGAACTTCCTGCGGGTCGAGGCTGTCACGGCAGGAAGCCAGGCATAAAGTGACGAGAACCAGGGCGATGACACGATGGATCAATGGTGCCGCCTGAATCTTCGCGCCAGATCGGTTGACCCGAGTTTTGATATCGGCGCTGTCTATCGGCGAGATTACAGACTCGCCGCGATTCGGACAGCAAGCCTCGCCGCTCCGGATGGCAGGTCACTTAACCGCGAGCTTTTCCTGGCGCGGCTACGGGGATATCGTACAACTCCCGTTCTTGGTTCGAGACTCGTGATGCGTGACGGCAAGCCTAGTGTGACCATCGTTTATTGTCGGCAATGCCAATGGCTGCTCAGGGCGGCATGGATGGCCCAGGAACTGCTCTCGACCTTTTCCGAGGATCTGGGCGAGGTCACGCTGGTACCGGCCACCGGCGGCGCCTTTCGCATCGAGTATGACGGCCAGGAGATCTGGGAACGCAAGCGCGATGGCGGCTTTCCAGATGTGAAGGCGCTCAAGCAGCTGGTGCGGGACCGGCTCGATCCCGACCGCGACCTCGGCCATATCGACCGGTAGGGCTGCAAGCACGGCCTGCTATTTGCCGCGCAGATATTCGGCGGCGCGCGGTGCGAAATAGGTGAGGATGCCGTCGGCGCCGGCGCGCTTGAAGGCGGTGAGGCTCTCGATCATCGCCTTTTCGCCGTCGATCCAGCCATTCTGGGCGGCCGCCATGATCATCGCATATTCGCCCGAGACCTGATAGGCGAAGGTCGGACGGCCGAAGCTCTGCTTGAGGCGGGCGACGATGTCGAGATAGGGCAGGCCCGGCTTGACCATGATCATGTCGGCGCCTTCTGCGATGTCGAGTTCGGCCTCGCGCAGGGCTTCGTCGGTATTGGCGTAGTCCATCTGATAGGTGCGCTTGTCGCCCTTGAGCGCACCGGATGAGCCCACCGCCTCGCGGAAGGGGCCGTAGAAAGCCGACGCATATTTGGCCGAATAGGCCATGATCTGCACGTCGAGGAAACCGGCGGCATCGAGCGCAGCGCGGATGGCGCCGACGCGGCCGTCCATCATGTCGGACGGCGCGATGATGTCGGAACCGGATTCGGCCTGGACCAGGGCCTGGCGCACCAGCAAAGCGACGGTCTCGTCATTGAGGATGCGTCCGGCTTCCAGCAGCCCGTCATGGCCGTGCGAGGTGTAGGGATCGAGTGCGACGTCGGTCAGCAAGCCGATTCCCGGTACCTTGGCCTTGATGGCGCGGCAGGCCCGGCAGGTCAGATTCTGCGCGTTCAGCGCCTCGCTCCCGGTGGGATCGCGCAGGGAGGGATCGGTGTAGGGGAAGATCGCCACCACGGGAATGTCGAGGGCGGCGGCCCGCTGGGCCTCCTCGACGGCAATGTCGATGCTGACCCGGTCGACGCCCGGCATCGCTGCCACAGGAGTTCTGAGATTCTCGCCTTCCTGCACGAAGATCGGCCAGATCAGATCATTGGTGGTGAGCACATTCTCCTTCACCAGCCGGCGGGCCCATTCGCTCTTGCGGTTGCGGCGCGGGCGTTCGACCAGGTCGAGACGGTCCGAGGCGGAGGCGAGGGCTGATATGAGCGGGGTGACGGAGGAGGGCATCGCAGTCTCTTCGAATTGAACTTTGCACGGGTTTTATCACATCCAGGCAGGCGCAGGCATGTCCTCATGTCACACCCCCGCAGCTCGGAACGCACAGGTCAGGATTGCTGCTCCAGCCCGCCGGAAGGACGCTATTGGCTTGCAGCCGATTTGCCCTCGGCGGCGCACGCCGTTAGAACGGCCTCCAGCAATGACGACGCGCCCAAGACAAGAGTGATCCAAGGACATGAGCGATATCGAGTTTGACCGCGACGGCCCGCCCTATGGCGCCTATCTGTTGTGGTTCATGCGCGCCGTCGCCGTGCTGTGGATGGCCAAGGGTATCATCCATTGGTGCCTGATCCTCGGGATCGGCCAGGCCGATCCGGATCGTTTCCTCGGCATGCCTGTTCTCACCCAGAGCGCCGTGATCGTGTTTGCCGTGTTCGACCTGGTCGCGGCGGTCGGCCTGTGGATGGCTGCGACCTGGGGCGGGGTCATCTGGTTGATCGCTTCCGGCAGCTATTTCATCATCTCGTTGTTCCGGCCCGAAATTTTCGGACGGCAATATGCGATGATGACGACGATCGGCGTCTTGATCGTGCTCTATATCGGTCTTGCCTTTCTCGCCTCGCGCGAGCGGCGCCATCCGTGAGTGGCGATGAGCAGGCTGTTGCAACTATGTCACGCGGGCTTAATTCGCGCTCACATGGCGGTGATCGTGACAGGGCTTGCCACATTTGTCCCGGTTTTGCCGCTTTCTGGCGGTAGGGCTTCTCGCGAGTTTCCTATATCGGGATTGTGAATGGGGGATGTCGAGGCCTGATTTTGGTCTCGGTTCGTTTACCTCTCCCGTGTAAAGAGCTTCGTTAATTCATGGCCGCAGGAAATTACCGGTACGGTAGGTGTGTGATGCAAGCGGGCTTTGCTGCAGGATTGGAACAAGATGTCTGACTATTCTCGTCGTGGTTTTCTCTCCACTCTGGCCTTGGGCGCCGCTGCGACCGCATTGGCGCGTCCGGCTGCCGCGCAAGACTACGGCCTGGGCCAGATGGAGATGAAGGAACGCTACGATTCAGTGGCCAGCCCCATCGGGCAGGCCAGCAGTTCCTCGCCCACCTTCTCGGCCTATACCTTGCAGGCCACGCAGAACGCCCTGCAGAAATATAGCGAGATCGCTGCCCAGGGCGGTTGGCCGCAAGTGACCGGCAAGGGCCGCCTCCAGCTCGGCTCGCGCAGCCCCGACGTCGTCTCGCTGCGCCAGCGCCTGATCGCCTCGGGCGATCTGGCGCCTTCCCTCGGCGGCTCGCCCGTCTTCGATTCCTATCTCGACGGCGCGGCGAAGCGCTTCCAATCGCGCCACGGCATCCTGTCCAGCGGCGTCATCGGCGACACCTCGCGCGCCGCTCTCGCTATTCCGATCGATGTGCGCATCAAGCAGCTTCAGATGAACATCGTGCGCCTGCGCTCGATGGGCAATCTGGGCAACCGCTACATCATGATGAATATTCCTGCGACCGAGCTGGAAGCGGTCAACAATGGCGCGGTCGAGCAGCGTCACTCCACGGTGATCGGCAAGCCCGATCGGCCTTCACCGATCTTGTCGACCGTGGTGCAGAACATCAATTTCAACCCGTATTGGACGGTGCCGCTCTCCATCATCAAGAAGGACCTGATCCCTCTGATGCAGAAGGAGCCGAGCTATCTGGCTGATCACCACATCCGCATCTTTACGCCGCAGGGCCAGGAGATCACGCCCGAGCAGATCAACTGGAACACGGACGAAGCCACGCGCATGCGCTTCAGGCAGGATCCGGGCTTCGGCAATTCGCTCGGCCAGGTGCGCATCAATATTGCCAACCAGTATGGCGTCTACATGCACGACACGCCCTACAAGTCGGTGTTCGGTTCCGATTACCGCTTCGATTCTTCGGGCTGTGCTCGCGTGCAGGACGTCCGCGAACTGGTGGCCTGGATCTTGTCGGGCACGGAATATACCCGCGACCGCATCGACGAGGTGATCCGTTCGGGCGCGCAGACGACCGTGAACCCGACCGCCAAGGTGCCGGTTTTCTGGGCCTACATTACCGCTTGGGCGACGCCGGAAGGCTTGGTCGAGTTCCGCGATGACATCTACAACAAGGACGGCTTCGCCTCGCTTTCCGTGGTCACCAAGGAAGAGCAGGGCTGATCGGGGAACGCACTTTCAACCTCTTGAGATTTGCAACGCCGCAGCCTGTCTGCGGCGTTGTTGCGTTTCAGACCCACCTCTCCAGCTCTGACGCAACTTTGGTCGCTTGCAGACATGACTTTGCGACGTAAGTCCGTTATGTCGTCTGCCTCTTCTCCAACGAGGCCCGCCAACGATGAATGACGCCCGCTCCGCTTCTCTGTCGAACAGCTTCTTCGCCGCCGATCTCAAGTCTGCCGATCCGGAGCTGGCGCGGACCATCGATCTCGAATTGGGCCGCCTGCGCGACCATATCGAGCTGATCGCCTCCGAGAACATCGTCTCGAAGGCGGTCCTGGAAGCCCAGGGCTCGATCATGACCAACAAATATGCGGAGGGTTATCCAGGCCGCCGCTATTATGGCGGTTGCGAATTCGTCGACATGGCCGAGAATCTGGCAATCGAGCGCGTCAAGAAACTGTTCGGCTGCGCCTATGCCAACGTCCAGCCCAATTCCGGCAGCCAGGCCAATCAGGGCGTGTTCCTGGCGCTGATGAAGCCGGGCGACACCTTCATGGGCCTGAACCTCAATGCCGGCGGCCATCTCACCCATGGCTCGGCCGTCAATATGTCCGGCCGCTGGTTCAATGTGGTGCCCTACAATGTGCGTCCCGAGGACCAGCGCGTCGATATGGACGAGGTCGAGCGCCTCGCCCATGAGCACAAGCCCAAACTGATCATCGCCGGCGGTTCGGGCTATGCCCGCCATTGGGACTTCGCCCGCTTCCGTCAGATCGCCGATGCGGTGGGCGCTTATTTCTTCGTGGACATGGCCCATTTCGCCGGCCTGGTTGCCGGCGATGCGCATCCTTCCCCATTCCCGCACGCGCATGTGGCGACCTCGACCACCCACAAGACCCTGCGCGGGCCGCGTGGCGGCATCATCCTCACCAATGACGAGGAGATCGCCAAGAAGGTAAACTCGGCGGTGTTCCCCGGCCTGCAGGGCGGGCCGCTGATGCATGTCATCGCCGCCAAGGCCGTCGCCTTCGGCGAGGCGCTGCGCCCCGAGTTCAAGGCTTATGCAAAACAGGTAGTGGAGAATGCCGCTGCGTTGGCCGCCAATCTCAAGGGCAACGGCTTCGACATCGTCTCGGGCGGCACCGACAACCATCTGATGCTGGTCGACCTCAGGCCCAAGAACCTGACCGGCAATTTTGCCGAGAAGGCGATGGAGCGGGCCCACATCACCTGCAACAAGAACGGCATCCCCTATGACCCGCAGAAGCCGATGGTGACCTCGGGCATCCGCCTGGGCACCCCCGCAGCTACCTCGCGCGGCTTTGGCGTCAAGGAATTCCAGGAAGTCGGTGATCTCATCACCGAGGCGCTGGAAGGCCTGGCCAAGAACGGAGCCGACAACAATGGCGCGGTGGAAGAAGCTGTGCGCACCAAGGTCAACAAGCTGACGGGCCGTTTCCCGATCTACTGATCGCTGCCGGGAGCGCGGACAGCCTGTCCGCTTCCTGGAAACATATCGTGTGCGGTATAGGAAGTGCGGACATCGCGACATGCGAGCATGTCGTCGAGATGTCCGCGCTCCCGGGAATAATTCATGAAATGCCCTTATTGCGGCGCGCCCGACACGCAGGTGAAGGACAGTCGCCCCACCGATGACGGAACCTCGATCCGCCGCCGCCGCGTCTGTTCCGATTGCGGCGGGCGGTTTACCACCTTCGAACGTGTGCAACTGCGTGAACTGACGGTGGTGAAGCGTTCGGGCCGCAAGGTCACCTTCGACCGCGACAAGCTTTCGCGCTCGATCAGCACGGCCTTGCGCAAGCGGCCTGTTGACGAAGAACGCGTCGAACGGCTGGTCAATGGCCTGGTGCGCCAGATCGAGAGTCTCGGCGAGAGCGAGATCACATCCGAACAGATCGGCCGCATCGTGATGAAGGGGCTCAAGGCCCTCGACGACGTTGCCTATGTGCGTTTTGCCTCCGTCTATCGCAATTTCAGCGAAGCCAAGGATTTCACCGCCGTCCTGGATGAATTGAGCATCGAGGATGAGACGCGGGCAGACGAAGCGTGAGTTCGACCGGCAGGTGACGGCATGGCCGTGCTTTGCTTGCATGACGCGTGCGGCAAGCCTATCTGCTGTTTCGAACATTCAATGCCGGTTTGATGACGTCCCGTGACTATTGCCCTGCCCAATCCCGCCATCGACTCCTTGCGGCGTGACGAGCGCTTCATGCGGGCGGCGCTGGCGCTGGGGCGGCGGGGGCTCGGCAATACCTGGCCCAACCCAGCCGTCGGCTGCGTGATCGTCAGGCGGGTCGGTGACGCCGATGTCATCGTCGGCCGGGGCTGGACCCAGCCGGGCGGACGGCCGCATGCGGAGACCCAGGCGCTGGCCGAGGCGGGGCCTTTGGCCAAGGGCGCCACGGCCTATGTCACCCTCGAGCCCTGCTCGCATTACGGACGCACCGGCCCCTGCGCCGATGCCCTGGCGCGAGGCGGGATTGCGCGTGTCGTCGGCGCTTTGCGCGATCCGGACCCGCGCGTGGGAGGGCGTGGCTTCGACATGCTCCGGCGCTATGGGCTCGAAGTCCGTGAGGGGGTGCTGGCCGAGGAAGCCTTTCAGGCCCATGTCGGGCACATCACGCGCGTGACCTTCGGCCGGCCCGGGGTCACCGTGAAGATCGCCGTATCCGCGGATGGCAAGCTGGCCGGTCCCGGTGGACGGCCGGTGCGCATCACCGGTGAGGAGGCGAGCGCCCATGTCCACATGATGCGGGCCCAGAGCGATGCCATCGCCGTCGGCATCGGCACCGTGCTGGCCGATGATCCGATGCTCACCGTGAGATTGCCCGGCATGGCCGCCCAGTCGCCGGTAAGGATCGTCTTCGATTCAAAGCTCCGGCTCCCGCTCGCCTCGCGACTGGTGCAGACGGCGCGCCAGGTACCCGTATGGGTGCTGGCCCGTGCCGATGCACCGGTTGCACCGGAACGGACCCTGGTCGAGACGGGCGTTGAGGTGATGCGGATCGGCTGCTCGGCCTTGCCGCCCGGCGAGGGGGCATCCCTCGATCTCGGCGAGGCCTTGCGCCTGCTCGGCACACGCGGCGTCACGCGCCTCCTGGTGGAGGCCGGGCCCCGGCTGGCGGCCGGACTGGTCGAGGCCGATCTCGTCGAGGAATTCGTGCAGTTCACCTCGCCCGAACCGATCGGCGAGGGGGTAGTAGCTCTGACACCACAGCTTCAGGCGAAAATCGACGGGCAATTGCCCAATCTCGCCGCACGCATGGTCGGACATGATACGATGACCATTCAACGCAGGAACTGAAGGCCCACCATGTTCACCGGCATCATCACCGACATAGGCGAGATCGTCGCGCTGGAGGATCACGGTTCCGCCAAGCGCATCACGTTCGCCTGCTCCTATCCTTCCGACACCATGACGGTAGGGGCCTCCATGGCGGTGGCCGGCATCTGTTTCACTTTGACCAGCCTGGCGCTGCGGCCGGGCGGCGATACGCTCTTCACCGTCGATGCTTCTTCCGAAACGATCGGGCGCACCACGCTGGCCTCCTGGCGCGTGGGCCACAAGCTCAATCTCGAGCGGGCGCTCCGGATCGGGGACGAACTCGGCGGGCATATCGTTTCCGGGCATGTGGACGGGGTCGCCACCGTGCTGGATCGCAAGGACCAGGACGGCACCTCGCAATTCACTTTCCGCGCCCCTGGCGATCTGGCGCGCTTCATCGCCCAGAAGGGATCGCTGGCGCTCGACGGTACCTCTTTGACCGTCAACAGGGTAGACGGGCAGGATTTCGGCGTGATGATGATCCCCCATACGCTGTGCGTTACCACCTGGGGGAAGGTGCGGGCGGGGGACGAGATCAATATCGAGATCGATACCATGGCGCGCTATGCCGCGCGGCTGGCGGATGTCGGCACGGAGCGCTGGAGCGATCGCGCGGAAGGCTGAGACAGGCTCCGCGCCGCCATGCTTTGCGGTCACATCCCTCCTGCTCAAAACCGGCTTCCCCTTTTCGGCATGATGCTCTAGAGCAAAGCGCGTTCATGACTGAACGCTTGTTTACTCTAGTTTTTCGTTCCGACACGCCTTTGCGATTCGAGACGCTTCCGTCTCATCGCAAAACGCTCTAGGAACGCCGTCAATCCAGTTGTTTTCGGGCAGTCTTCCCTAGGCCTGCCTTTTCCTCCGAGACGAGATTTCCCATGGCCGGTCCCAGGCGTGTATCCAGTTCTTCCGCTCCTTCCTTCGAGAACACCGACTCCGGCCTTGGTGGCCCGCTGCCACCGCATATCCTGATCGTCGAGGCCCGGTACTACGAAGAAATCGCCGACGGCCTGCTCACCGGCGCAACCGGCGCCATCAAGGCGGCCGGCGGCAGCTTCGACGTGCTCACCGTGCCGGGCGCCCTGGAAATTCCCTCAGCCATCGTGATGGCCCTCGATGCCGCCGTGCAGCGCGGCCGGGCCTATGACGGCGCGGTGGCCCTCGGCTGCGTGGTGCGCGGCGAGACCACCCATTATGACATCGTGGCCGGCGAAAGCTCGCGCGCCTTGATGGACATCTCGGTGCAACGTGCCCTGCCGCTCGGAAACGGCATCCTCACTGTCGAGAATGATGAGCAGGCCCGGGTCCGCGCCAGTATTGCTGAAATGAACAAGGGCGGCGGCGCGGCCGATGCGGCCTTGCACATGGTTGCCCTGAAACGCCGCCTGCATGGGGTGGAGGCATGAGCCGGGCCCAGAAACGCTCCGCTGCGCGCCTTGCCAGCGTGCAGGCGCTCTACCAGATGGACATCCGCGGCAGTAATGTCGTCGAGGTGCTGGCGGAGTTCGAAAACCATTGGATCGGCCAGGAAATCGACGGCGTTGAATATTCGCCTGCCGAGGAGAGCTTCTTTCGCGACATCGTCGGCGGTGTCGTGCGTGAACAGCGCGATATCGATCCCAAGGTCGACCAGGCCCTCGCCGATGGCTGGCCGCTCAAGCGGGTGGATGCCATTCTGCGCGCCATCCTGCGCGCCGGCGTCTATGAACTGCTGCACCGCAAGGACATTCCGCCGAAGGTGACGATCTCCGAATATGTCAGTGTCGCGCATGCCTTCCTCGACCGCGAGGAGGCCGGCATGGTCAATGCCGTGCTCGACAAGATCGCCAGGGCCGAACGCAACGACCATCTCCAGGCTTCCTGATCCAGAGCAAAACGCGTTCATGACTGGACGCTTATTTGCTCTAGTGCCAGGTTTCCAAGCCAATCCAACGGATTGGCTGAAATGTCTTTGCGATTCTAGCGGACTCCGTCAAATCGCAAAACGCGAAGCAGAGTTTCCCGGCCGGGCCCACGGACGGGCCTCGCCGGGAAACTCTGCAAATGTTTGATATCTTGCGGATTCCTCTTGATCGAGCCACGGGCACGATCAAGAGGAATCCGCTTGGGGGTGCTCGCATGACGCGGCTCACCGAAGACCAGTTGATCAGCCGTTTCTTCGCCCCGCTCGCGACCCATCCCGGCGCACGCGGACTGACCGATGACGCGGCGACGCTGAGCGTACCGGCGGGGGCGCATCTGGTTGTCACCACCGATGCGCTGGTCGCCGACATTCATTTTCTTGCCGATGACGATCCCGATCTCATCGCGCGCAAGGCCTTGCGCGTGAATCTCTCCGACCTGGCCGCCAAGGGAGCGCAGCCCTATGCCTATACGCTCTGCCTGGCTTTGCCGCCCGGCTGGCGCGAGGACTGGCTGGTTCGTTTTGCGGAGGGACTGGCGGTGGATGGTCAGGAATTCTCCTTCGCTCTGCTGGGAGGCGACACCGTCAAGACCACGGGGCCGTTGACGATCGCCGTCAACGCCTTTGGCCTGGTGCCCTCCGATCACATTCCCCGCCGGGACGGTGCACGGCCGGGCGACAACCTGTATGTCAGCGGCTCCATCGGCGATGGGGCTCTGGGCCTGCTGGCGCGCCGCGGAGCCCAAGCCTTGGCGGGGTTGTCGGAGCTGGAGCGCGATTATTTGGCCAGGCGCTACCTCCTGCCACAGCCGCGCACGGCTTTGGCGCCGGCGGTGCTCTCTCATGCATCGGCCTCGATGGATATTTCGGATGGCCTCGTCGGCGATCTCGCCAAGCTGCTGCGGACTTCCGGGGCGTCAGCCGATCTCGAACTCGGTGTAGTGCCGCTTTCACCGGCCGCCCAGGCGGCATGCAAGCTCGACTCGGACCTGCTGGAAACGGCCCTCACGGGGGGCGACGATTACGAGATCCTCTGTGCAGTGCCTTTCGAACAGCGCGTTGCCTTCGAGGCGGCAGCACAGGAGTCCGGCGTGCCGGTCACGCCGATCGGTACGGTGACATCAGGCCACCGCGCCCCGAGATGGCTCGACGACGAGGGTGAGGAACTTCACTTTGCCCGGGGCAGCTTCAGCCACTTCTGAAGCCGCCGGAGAGATAAGTTAGGCCGGGCTCCCTCTCGCGATTCGAGAGAGGGATGGACCCTATTTTCATTCTCACTTTGCCGTCAGAGCCTTGGCGAGATCTTCAGGCAGGGTCAGACGATAGGCCAGCACCAGGGTGTCGTTGGTGAGACCGGCATCATAGCTCTGGCCCTTCATCACCCCCTTGCGGGTGAGAAAGTCGTTGTCGTTGCCGACGAACAGGAAAGCGTCGTTCGGAGCGGCCGGATCGAGGGCCGGCACCAGCGTCATGGCTTCCCACTTCTCCGACAGCGTGAGATCATTGGATTTGGCGTTGTCGATGTTGAGGCCGAACTTGCCGAGCTGGGTGGCGTTCAAGAGGTTGACCAGCACCTGCGAGCGGGCAGGGGTGATGGCAGTGTCCAGGACGTTGCGCTCATCCTTGGCGGGCGCGATCGGCTTGGTGCCGGTTTCATAGTCCGTGCCCGCGAGGTTGGTGGCGCCGCTGGTGTCGACCACCAGGATGGCCTTGAACATTTCGGGGTTTTTGCAGTCGCAGCCATGGCCGGCGCCATCACGCGCCAGTAGCAGGAAGCGATGATCGTCGAGCGCTACCATCTCGCTCTGGGCCGCGGTGCTGTCGATCTTGCCGTCGCCCTTCTTGGAATAGACCGGAAGCTCGATCGCATAGACGGCCTTGGGGGTCTTGGGTAGCGGGTCGGAGGCCACGTCGTAGACATAGATGCGCGTGGTGGCGCGGTTCGCCTGGTTCTTGCTGGCGGAGCTGTCCTGCAGCGTGCCGCTCTGTAGCACGGCATAGAGTGTCTTGCCGTCCGGTGTCAGCGAGATTGCTTCCAGGCCCTGATTGTTGCGCCGGCCGGTATCGGGCGCGTCCATCGAGGTGAAGTTGATCTTGCCCTTCTTGGTGGGAGTGAGTGCCGGCCCGGGCGGGATGAGGCCCTTCAGCCTGCCGTCGGCACCGAACAGATAGACAGCCGCTGCATATTCGTCCCCGACATAGAAGCTGCCGTCGGAGCGGTAGGCGATCGACTCGGCGTCGAAGGACAGGGAGCCGGCGCCAAGCGCTCCGGCCGGCGGCACGGGCAGGGTATAGCCATTCATCTCGACGGTGTTGTCGGCGGGATCGGCGCCTGTCGTCGGCTTGCCGTCGAGGCCGGTGAGGAAGGCGCCCTTGTCGTCGAGTGGCTTGAGTTCGATCTGCTCCTGCGAGGTCGCCGCAGTGGGCAGAGTGGGGCCGGAATAGGGCGTGAAGGCTAAATCAAAGGCGAGGACACGGCCCTGATAATCGAAGAACAGGCCCTTGTCGGGATTGTTGTAGCCACGGTCCGGCAGGGACCGAAGCTGGCCCTTATAGCCGTTGGCGGTCTTGCTCCAGCTCTTGGGATCGATCGTCATGGAGGAGAAGGAACCGAGCGTATCGCCCTTTTCGTCCTTGAGGTCGGCGCTCAGCCGGCCGACGCCGACCAGACCGTGATTGACGAAGCTGCCGCCGGCGAAATCGATCTTCTCCTCGCCCGGGGCGGAGGAAACGAAAGGTTCCTTGACGACGAGTGGCTCGGCCGCGGCCAGCGTCGGCAGAACCGAGAGGGTGGTGAGGAGGACGGTCCGGAGAAGGCGCATGAAAATCTCGCTTGGTGGCCAGAACGCCGGCGCGCCAAGAGAAAACGCGCCTTTATTCTCGGTCTTTGTTGTTTCGATGAGTCTTCGCGATTTCGGCGAGGGAGCCAAATCGCAAGACACGTCAGCGTGGACTTCCTTGGCAAGAGCCGATGACAGGGGCGTGACAGTTTTCCGGCGGGTGACGCACCAGGAGGTTCTTCGAAAGAAACCTGGGATCTTTGAAAGAACTTGCCGCCAACGCACTGCGTCGGTTGCGCTGCCCGTGTGATTTTGGCAGCATCGCGGCAATCCGGACAATCAAACGGCTCCGGTGGGAGGATTCGCCGCACCTGCAATATCCTGGCCTTCGATACGAAGGGCAGGCGTGGTTCGTTCGTGCGATTTGTTCAGCGGCTTGTGAGAGTAAAGAACAAGGAAAATATAGTCCATGCTTTCTCTGTGGGTCATTATTGCGTGCGGGGCGCTTTCCCTCGTTTACGGAGTCTGGGCATTCCAGTCGGTGATGGCGCAGCCTGCCGGCAATGCCCGGATGCAGGAAATCGCCGGTTACGTGCGCGAAGGCGCGCAGGCTTACCTCAGGCGCCAATACATCACCATTTCCGGTGTCGGTATCATCATCTTTGCCCTGGTTGCCTATTTCCTTTCGATCCCGAGTGCCATCGGCTTCCTGATCGGCGCGGTGCTCTCGGGGCTTGCAGGCTTCATCGGCATGAACATGTCGGTGAGGGCCAATGTCCGCACGGCACAAGCCGCGATGAACTCGCTGGGGCAGGGGCTCGAAGTCGCCTTCAAGGCCGGCGCGGTCACCGGCATGCTGGTAGCCGGTCTCGCCTTGCTGGGTGTCTCTGTCTACTACTATGTGCTGACCGGGCCGATGCAGCTCTCCTTCGCTGATCCCAAGCAGGCGCGCGAGATCATCGATTCGCTGGTGTCTCTCGGCTTCGGCGCCTCGCTGATCTCGATCTTCGCCCGTCTGGGCGGTGGTATCTTCACCAAGGGCGCCGATGTCGGCGGCGATCTCGTCGGCAAGGTCGAGGCCGGCATCCCCGAGGATGATCCACGCAACCCCGCCACCATCGCCGACAATGTCGGCGACAATGTCGGCGATTGTGCCGGTATGGCCGCCGACCTGTTCGAAACCTATGCGGTCACCGTGGTCGCCACCATGGTGCTGGCGGCGATCCTGTTCGCCGGCACGCCGGTGCTCTCCAATGTGCTGCTCTATCCGCTCGGCATCGGCGCGGCCTGCATCGTCACCTCGATCATCGGCACCTTCTTCGTCAAGCTCGGTGCCAACCAGTCGATCATGGGCGCACTCTACAAGGGCTTCATCGCTTCGGCGGTACTGTCGGTCGGGGGCCTGGCCGTTGCCACGCATTTCCTCATCGGCTGGGGTTCGATCGGCACCATCGCTGGGCATGATGTCACCGGCACCGCTCTGTTCGCCTGCGGCATCGTCGGCCTGCTGGTAACCGGCCTGATCGTCTGGATCACTGAATATTACACGGGCATCGGCTATCGGCCGGTGCGCCAGATCTCGCAGGCCTCTGTCACGGGGCACGGCACCAACGTCATCCAGGGCCTTGCCGTCTCGCTCGAAGCGACGGCGCTGCCGACCATCGTGATCGTCGCGGGCATCATCGCGACCTACTCGCTGGCCGGCCTGTTTGGCACCGCCATCGCAGTGACGACGATGATCGGCCTCGCCGGCATGGTGGTGGCGCTCGACGCATTCGGCCCCGTTACCGACAATGCCGGCGGCATAGCCGAAATGGCCGGCCTGCCCAAGGAAGTCCGCAAGTCGACGGATGCACTCGACGCCGTCGGCAATACCACCAAGGCCGTGACCAAGGGCTATGCCATCGGTTCGGCCGGCCTCGGCGCCCTGGTGCTGTTCGCCGCCTATACCTCGGACTTGACCTACTTCGCCGCGAACTCGACACAGTATCCCTATTTCGCCGGGGTGCAGCCGAACTTCTCGCTGGCCAATCCCTATGTGGTGGTCGGCCTGCTGCTCGGCGGCCTGATCCCTTATCTGTTCGGTGGTATCGCCATGACTGCCGTGGGCAAGGCAGCCTCGGCCATCGTCGAGGAGGTTCGGCGTCAGTTCCGCGAGAAGCCTGGTATCATGCAGGGTACCGACAAGCCGGATTACGGCAAGGCGGTTGATCTTCTGACCCGCGCTGCCATCAAGGAGATGCTGGTCCCCTCGTTGCTGCCGGTGCTCTCCCCGATCGTGATCTATTTCCTGGTTCTGTGGATCACCGGCTCGAAGTCCGACGCCTTCGCTGCCGTGGGCGCCATGCTGCTCGGCGTGATCGTCACCGGCCTGTTCGTCGCGATCTCGATGACGGCGGGCGGCGGTGCCTGGGACAATGCCAAGAAGTCCTTCGAGGATGGCTTCATCGACGCCAACGGCACCAAGCACCTCAAGGGTTCCGAAGCCCACAAGGCCTCGGTGACCGGCGATACGGTCGGGGATCCCTACAAGGATACGGCTGGTCCCGCCGTCAATCCGGCGATCAAGATCACCAACATCGTCGCGCTGCTCCTGCTCGCCATCCTGGCCCATCACTGAGTTTTTGCGATAGATTATGGTCGTGTGGGGGAGGGCATTGCCCTCCCTCATTCGTTTTGAAATGGCCGAAGCCGCGGCCAGAATGGTTCTGACCGATGATCGAGACGCGTCTCCTGCACCAGTTCGTCGTCCTCGCCGAGGAACTGCATTTCCATCGCGCCGCCGAACGCCTGCATATGGCCCAGCCGCCGCTCAGCCAGGCCGTGCGCAAGCTGGAGGAGAAGGTCGGCGCACGTCTGTTCACACGCAGCAATCGGCATGTCGCCTTGACCGAGGCGGGGGTCGCGTTCCTGGAGACGGCGAAAGCGTGCCTGGCAAACCTGGAGCAGGGGGCTTTGCGGGCACGCCGGATCGAGGCGGGGCTGACCGGCCGGCTTGCCATCACCTTTGTCGGCACGGCCCGTCGTGACCTGGTTCCGTTGGCACTGCGGACGTTCCGCTCCCGTTTCCCGGATGTGGAACTCATTCTGCGCGAGGCGACAACGGCCAAGCAGATCGAGACCTTGCGAGGCAAGCAAGCCGATATCGGCTTCATGCGCTGGCCGGGGGTTCCTGCCGACGATATCCATTTTGAGCGAATCGAGCGGGAGCCGGTCCTGGCTGCCTTGCCCGACGATCATCCCCTTGCGACTGGTGCGGCGATAAGGCTGGAGCAATTGGCCGGGGAAGGCTTCATCATGACCCCTCGCAACGAGGGGGTGAGCTTTCACGACCAACTGATCGCCTTATGTCGCCACGAGGGATTCGAGCCGCGCATTACCCAGGAAGCCTGCGAAATGCAGACCGTCGTCGGCCTGGTTGCAGGCGGCCTCGGGGTCGCGCTGGTGCCGGCCTCGGCCTGTCAGGAGAACCGCAAGGGGGTGGTTTTTTGTCCGATCATCACTGCCGCACCGGATGAATTGAGCTATATGGACATGATTCTCGGTTGGCGGGCCGATATTGCCTCGCCGATCCGCGATAGCTTCGTTGAAGTTGTCAGGCAGGTGGCAAAGCTTGATACTCAAGAGGTATCAATCGCTCATCTATAATATATTTTACATTGATCGCCGAGTGACCAAAATCGCTTCCGAGTTGAGTTGGAGCGGTTGCCATGAATCTTCAGACCACGGACCGACGTGATGTCCTGAAATTTGCGACGGCTGCCGTAGCGACGGCCTTTGCCCTCCAGACCGGCTCCAGTGATGCCCGAAGGAGCAAGAATTCGATGATCTATCAATTGCGCATCTACGAGATATTCGAGCACAACAAGGCGGCTTTTCATGCCCGCTTTCGCGACCATGCCATCCGCATCATGAAGACCTATGGCTTTGACTTCGTCTCGCTGTGGGAGACAGCCACGCCAGAGCGGACGGAATTTGTCTACCTGCTGCGTTGGCCGGATGCTGCGACCATGAAAGCGAGCTGGGACCGCTTCATGGCCGATCAGGAGTGGCAGCGTATCAAGGATGAAACCGCGGCGCGTGACGGCAAGATGGTGGGCGCTATCGAAGACCGCGCCATGCAGGCTGTCGATTACGCACCCCAGATCTGAGGGGCTGAAATCGTCCGGGAACGCAGGCGTCTTCGCCTGCCTTCTCAGTGCCCCCAATGGGCCGTCGGCGAACGCCTTTTTATGTTGGTTGACACGATGAGGAGAACGCGCAAGCTGGATCGGGGTTGAGCCGAGACAATCCGGGAGGCTCCTCGATATGCGAGGGCTGCCTGGCTGGCCGCGACCCGCGACGATCCAAATGGGATACATAGGAGCGGAGGGACATATGGCCCGCAAGCGCGACGTTCCTGGCATCAGGCCGTATGACAGCCCCGCCGGCGGCTGGGGCGCACTCAAGGCTACGGCAGCGGCCGTGCGCACGCAGATGGAAGTGCTCGAAGCGCCGCTGACCTTCTTGCGGATGAACCAGCCGGAGGGTTTCGACTGTCCCGGCTGTGCCTGGCCGGACAAGGAGCACAGCTCGACTTTCCAGTTTTGCGAGAACGGCGCCAAGGCCGTGACCTGGGAGGCGACGAGCAAGCGCGTTACGCCTGAATTCTTCGCCGATCACACGGTGACCGAACTCCTGGGCTGGAGCGACTATCACCTCGAGAACGAGGGCCGCCTTACCCACCCGATGGCCTATGATTCGGAGACGGACACCTATCAGCCGATCGAGTGGGACGATGCTTTCGCGCGTATCGCCGCTGCATTGCACGCTCTGCCCGATCCGAACATGGCGGAATTCTATACCTCCGGCCGCGCCTCCAACGAGGCCGCTTTCCTGTTTCAGCTCTTCGCCCGCGAATTCGGCAGCAACAATTTCCCCGATTGTTCCAACATGTGCCACGAGGCCACCAGCGTCGGCCTGCCGCAATCGATCGGCATCGGCAAGGGCACGGTCTCGCTGGAGGATTTCGACCATTGCGAGCTGATCCTCTCGCTCGGGCACAATCCGGGTACCAACCATCCGCGCATGATGGGAACGTTGCATGAATGTTCGCGGCGTGGCGTGCCGATCGTCGTGTTCAACCCGCTGAAGGAACGGGCGCTAGAGCGTTTCGCCGACCCCCAGAATGCCATCGAGATGGGAACCTTCGGTGCCACGCGGATCGCCTCTTCCTACTATCAGGTCAAGGTCGGCGCGGACGCCGCAGCCCTCAAGGGGGTCATGAAGGCCTTGGTCGAGATGGACGAGGCCTCGGGCAACCAGGTGCTCGACCACGACTTTATCGCCGCCCACACCCGCGGCTTTGCCGAGTTCTCCGCCGATCTGAAGGCGACGTCCTGGGACGCCATCGAGGCCATCAGCGGTTTCGGCAAAGCCCAGCTCGGTGACGTTGCCGAGGCCTATGCCCGTTCCAATGCTACCATTGTCGCCTATGGCATGGGCATCACGCAGCACAATCGGGGAACCGCCAACGTCCAGCAGATCGCGAACCTCCTCCTGCTGAAAGGCAATTTCGGCAAGCCGGGAGCCGGCATCTGCCCCTTGCGCGGCCATTCCAACGTGCAGGGCAACCGCACGGTCGGCATTACCGAAAGACCCAACACACCGTTGTTCGAGGGCATCGAACGTACCTTTGGCTTCAAGCCGCCGACGCATCACGGCCATGATGCGGTGGCCACCATGGAAGCGATCGACGCGGGCACCTCGAAAGTCCTGATCTGTCTGGGCGGCAATTTTGCCGTCGCCATGCCGGACCCCGAACGCTGTCACGCCGCCATGCGCAAGCTCGACCTTGCCGTGCATCTCGACACCAAGCTGAACCGCTCGCAACTGCTCGTCGGCAAGCACTCGATCATCCTGCCGGTGCTGGGACGGACCGAGCGCGACATGCAGGCGAGCGGGCCTCAGGCTGTCACGGTGGAGGATTCGATGTCGATGGTGCATGCCTCGCGTGGCAGGTTGCCGCCGGCATCGGAGCATCTCCGCTCCGAGACGGCCATCGTCGCCGGCATGGCCATGGCGACGCTGCCCAACAGCAAGGTCTATTGGGCCGAGATGGTCGCCGATTACGATCTCATCCGTGACGCCATCGAGAATGTCCTGCCGGATTTCAAGGACTACAATCAGCGCATTCGCATCCCCGGCGGCTTCCGCCTGCCCCTACCGCCGACCGAGCGAATCTGGCCGACCCCGTCGGGCAAGGCCGAGTTCCTGCCCTTCAAGGGGTTGGAAGAGGACCCAGCCAGCGCCGATACCAGCATCCTCAAGCTGGCGACCATACGCAGCCACGACCAGTACAACACCACGATCTATGGCTTGAACGACCGCTATCGCGGTGTGTTCGGCCGGCGCGACGTGTTGTTCGTGAACGCGGATGATCTATCCCGATCGGGCCTGGAGCATGGCGATCTCGTCGAGGTCGAGACAGCGCTGCCGTCGGGCGAACCTCGGCGCCTCAGCCTCACGGCCATTGCCTATGATATCGCCCGTGGCTCGGTCGCGGCCTATTATCCCGAAGCCAATGGGCTGGTGCCTCTCGACTACAAGGATGAGGAAAGCGGTACGCCCTCCTACAAATCCGTGCCGGTGCGGATCCGGAAGGCAAGTTGATCGGCAGAAGGCTCCCCGATCGGATACTCACCCTGCCTTTGCAGCTCCAACGCACAGGCCGTCGACGAAAACGTCGACGAGTCGCTGTACCGCTTCCAGCCAACCGGGATGGTCGCGCATGTAGCACATGCCCACCAGGGCCCGCAGCAGGTCTTCCGGCGCGACGTCCGTCCGCATCTGGCCTGCGGCAATGGCGCGGTCCAGGAGGGCGCCGAGCGCCTTGGTCAGGCGATCGAAGGAATAGGCATAGAGTTCGGATGGTGCATAGGCGGCGAGCGCCAAGGCCGTCAGCATGCCTTTCTTGGTGGCGACCAGCTGGACATTGGCATGCAGCCAGCGGCGGACGGCATCGACCGGCTCCATCTCGTCCTTCAGCTGCTCCGCCAATTCGCTCAGATGGTCCACCTCTTGCCGGTAAACCGCCTCGAACAGTGATTCGCGGGTAGGAAAATGGCGGTAGAGCGTGCCGATGCCGACTTCCGCCTGCCTCGCGACCGCTTCCAGGCTCGCCCCGGATCCCCCCAAGCTGAAGACGGTCTTGGCGGCCGCCAGCAGCCGCTCTCGATTGCGGATCGCATCGGCGCGCGGTCTGCGGCTTGTTTTCTCGGTTCGCTCCACCATCTGAATTCAGTCAGCCTGCCTCTTGCAAAACGGAGGATCCCTCCGTATAAATACAGCATGAGCATCAAATCAGACAGATGCTTTCCAATCAAATCGATGCCCGATCCCGTTGGGCACCCCGTTTGCATCCGGCCGCCCAGATTGTGTCTCGCGGCTTGAAGCCCGGAGTTCGATCCATCCGGATCGCGCTCCTCCGGAGACTCTGAAGAGACAAGCGCTTTTCGATCCGAGGAATCGGCCACACCCAAAAGCGCTTTGCTCTTGGCAGCCTCGACAGCCAGAAATCAGTCGATTGGAGCAGTGTATGACTTTCTCCATTAGCCTCACCGTGAACGGTGAGCAACGTCACGTCGAACTCGACGATCCCAGGGTGACGCTTCTCGACCTCCTGCGGGAGCGCCTCGATCTCACCGGCACCAAGAAGGGCTGCGACCGCGGGCAATGCGGCGCCTGCACCATTCTAGTCGATGGCCGCCGTATCAATTCCTGCCTGGCACTTGCCGTCAGCCATGATGGTGCGGAGATCGAAACCATCGAAGGCGTAGCACAGGGCGACCATCTTCACCCCATGCAGGCGGCCTTCATCACCCATGATGGTTTTCAATGCGGCTTCTGCACGCCAGGCCAGATCATGAGCGCGATCGGCCTGATCCGCGAGGGCCAGGCCGGGGAGGATCCCGAGCGTATCCGCGAGGGCATGAGCGGCAATCTGTGCCGCTGTTCCGCCTATGCCGGTATCACCGAGGCCGTTCTGGAAGCCCACCATGTCCTCGCCGAGAGCGGACGGAGGAAATCGGCATGAAGAGCTTTGATTATGTGAGGCCGGCGACGATCGCCGATGCGGTTGCGGCGGCCTCCCAGCCTGGCGCTGCCTTTCTTGCCGCCGGTACCAATCTCCTCGACCTGATGAAGACCGGCGTGAGCCGTCCCGACCGGCTCGTCGACGTCACCCGCCTGCCGGATCTCGGACGGATCGACTGGCTTCCCGACGGTGGTGTCCGGATCGGTGCGCTGGTGCGCAATGCCGACCTTGCCCATGATCCGGCTTTCGCAAAAACCTATCCTGCGGTCGCCGAGGCTCTGCTGTCGGGCGCATCCGGGCAGTTGCGCAATGCGGCTACGGTCGGCGGCAATCTGATGCAGCGCACGCGCTGTGCCTATTTCTTCGACGTTACCGGCGCCTGCAACAAGCGCGCGCCGGGTTCCGGTTGTGATGCCCATGGCGGCGAGAATCGCCTGCACGCGATATTGGGCTGGAGCGAGGCCTGCATTGCCACGCATCCATCCGACTTCTGCGTGCCGCTGGCGGCTCTTGGCGCGGTGGTGGAAATCGAGGGCAAGGCAGGGGCTCGCGAGATCTTGCTTGCGGATCTGCATCGCCTGCCGGGTGAAGCGCCGGAGCGCGATACCGCTCTCGACGCCGGCGATCTGATCGTGGCAGTGCGGCTGCCCGCCGATGCCGCCCTCTTTGCCGCCCATGCACGCTATCTCAAGGTTCGCGAGCGGACGTCCTATGCCTTTGCCGTGGTGTCGGCGGCGGCAGCCTTGCGCCTCAAGGACGGTGTGATCGAAGCGGCTCGGCTGGCGCTCGGCGGCGTCGCGGCAAAGCCGTGGCGCTCCAGCGAAGCCGAGGCGATCCTGGTCGGCTCGGCGCCGGACGAAGCCGCCTTCCAACGCGCGGCACAGGCGGCTCTCGCCGAAGCGAAGCCCTCGGGCGACAATGAATTCAAGATCGAACTGGCGCGCCGCACGCTCGTGCGCGCCTTGGCCGAAGCGGCCGCCGGCACGCCGGATCGCGTTCCTGCTCTGCCAGGTTCTCCCTTCTCAACGCAGCCCGGAGCACGCCGAGATGCCTGAACCCGTCACGCCCGACCTCAAGCTCAACCGTGCTCCGGCTCATGTCCGGCACGGTTCCAATATCGGCCAACCCCTGACGCGCCGCGATGGCGTCCTCAAGGTCACCGGGGCCGCGCGCTATGCGGCCGACAATCATCCTGCCGGCATGCTCTATGCCGTAACGGCTGTGGCGCAGATTGCCCGCGGCCGGGTTGCCTTTCTCGACATCCAAGCCGCCAAGGGCCATCCGGGCGTGGTGGAGGTGATGACATCAGACCACAAGCCCGCCTTGGCGCAGGATCCGGATGCCAAGGACCATCCCTTCATGTTCCGGCTCGATCTCCTGCAGAACGATCGCGTGCGCTATGCTGGCCAGCCGATCGCAGTGGTGATCGCGCAATCGCTGGAAGCGGCTACGGAAGGCGCCGCGCTGCTGGCGCCGCGCTACGAGGCCGAGACGGCGCGAGTTGGGCTCGACGGCGACAGTTTCGTGCCGTCGGCCGTGGGCGTCGGCAATCCGTCGCAAGCCATTCATGGTGATATCGAGGCCGGCTTTGCCAAGGCGGACAGCCAAGTGGAAGCCGTCTACGAAACCCCTGCCCAGTATCACAATCCGATCGAGCCGCATGCCATCGTCGCGCATTGGCAGGGCGACACCCTGTCGATCGATACGCCCAGCCAGGGCATGGCGATGGCGCAAGGCCGCATTGCCGGGCTTTTCGGCATAGCTCCCGACAAGATCCACATCCGCAGCCCGTTTCTCGGTGGCGGCTTCGGCTGCAAGGGGCTCGTTTCCGGTCCCCAGATCCTGGGGATCATGGCCGCCCGCCTGGTCGGCCGGCCGGTGAAGCTCGTGCTGAGGCGCGATCAGATGTACGGGCCGGTGGGTCATCGTGCCCCGACCCGCCAGACCTTGCGACTCGGAGTTGCCAAAGACGGGACGCTGACGGCGCTGGTCCATCACGCCCTGACGGCCTCGTCGACCTTCGACGATTTCTTCGAGCCAGCGGCCGGTGCCTCGCATGCGCTTTATGCCAGTCCCGCCATCGCCACCACCTATGACGCCGTGCGGACGGATACGGGAACGCCGCTGTTCATGCGTGCGCCCGGCGAGGCCTCCGGCTCCATTGCCCTGGAAAGCGCGATGGACGAGGCGGCCTGGGCAAGCGGTATCGATCCGCTCGAGTTCCGGCTCAGGAACTATGCGGAGATCGAGCCAACCACTGGCAAGCCCTTCTCCTCCAAGGCCCTGCGCGAATGCTATGCCGAAGGCGCCAAGCGCTTCGGCTGGGCCGGTCGGCCGCTTGCTGCCCGCCAGATGCGCGATGAGGCCGGCTTTCTAGTCGGCTGGGGCATGGGCACAGCGATCTTCCCGGCCTTGATGTTCCAGGCCGAGGCGCGGGCCGTGATCCGGCAAGACGGTTCCGGCCTGATGGAAACCGGCGCCCATGACATGGGGCAGGGCGCCTGGACTGCCCTGGCCCAGATCGCCGCCGATGGCCTGGGGCTCGATCTCGATCGCGTGGAATTCCGCGCCGGCACCTCGGATCTGCCGGATGCGGGCATCGCAGGTGGCTCAGCGCATACGGCCACGGCCGGCTCTGCGATTCATGAGGCTGGCGCGGCGGTAATCGCCAGGCTGGCCGAACTGGCTGTAGGCGATGAGCGCTCGCCGCTGTTCGGGGCCGGCAATGCCGGTGTGATCGCCCGCGAGGGGCGGCTCTTCCGCCGCGACGACGAGAGCCGCAGCGAGAGCTATGGCGACATCCTCGTCCGGGCGGGGCTGTCGGAGATCGAGGCTCGGGGGCGCAGCAGCGCCGATCCGGCGTCGCAGGCCAATTATGCCATGCATGCCCACGGCGCAGTTTTCGCCGAGGTCAAGGTCGATCCCGAGCTCGGACAGGTACGTGTCAGCCGCCTCGTCGGCGCCTTTGCCGCGGGCCGGATCGTCAATCCGCATCTGGTTCGCAGCCAATATCTGGGGGGCATGATCTGGGGCGTGTCCTTCGCCTTGCACGAGCATGCGGTTGTTGACCACCGTTCGGGGCGGATCATGAATGCGGATCTCGCCGAATACCACGTGCCCGTCAATGCCGACGTGCCGTCCCTGGAGGCCATCCTGGTCGAGGAGCACGACCCACATGTGAACGCGCTCGGCATCAAGGGCGTCGGCGAGATCGGCGTCACCGGTACGGCGGGCGCGGTGGCGAATGCCGTCTGGCATGCGACCGGCAAGCGCGTGAGAAGCTTCCCGATCGCCATCGAGGAGTTGTTGTGATCGCGGCTGCGTAACGGCTCACAGCACCGTGGGCAATTACGTGGCTCAGTGATGGGTGGCGGGGCGTCTGGCCGCCACCGCTACCACTACCACTCAATCAGACCCGGTCGCAGAGCATCTCCCGAGCGGCGTTGTGGCCTGGGGCGCCCGTGACGCCGCCGCCGGGATGGGTGCCGGAGCCGCAGATATAGAGCCCCTTCACGGGCGTGCGGTAATCGCCATAGCCAAGCATGGGCCGGGCCGAGAACAACTGATCGAGCGACAATGTACCGTGGAAGATGTCGCCGCCGACGAGGCCGAACACCCGTTCGAGATCGAGCGGCGTCAGCACCTGGCGTCCAAGCACGCTCTGCTTGAAGCCGGGTGCGTAGCGTTCGACCGTGTCGATCATCAGGTCGGCGACTTCCTCGCGATGAGCATCCCAGCTTTCGCCGTTCGGCAGTTGCGGTGCCACATATTGGCAGAACAGGCTGGCGACGTGCTGGCCCCGGGGCGCAAGCGTATCATCGAGCGTGGAGGGGATCAGCATCTCGACGATGGGCTGCCGGCTCCAGCCATGGCGGCGGGCCTCGAGAAAGGCATCTTCCATGTAGTCGAGGCTCGGCCCGATGATGATGCCGGCAGTGTGGTGGACACCTTGTTCGCGTCCCGGCAGGGCGGTGAAATCAGGCAGCTCGGAGAGCGCCACGTTCATGCGCAGCACGCCCGAGCCGCATTTGAAGCGTCTGATACGCTGCAGGAAGTCGGCCGGTACGGCGTCTTCGGGCACGATCTTGTCGAAGAGCAGGCGCGGTCCGATATTGGCGGCGACGGCTTTGGCGCGGATGACGCGGCCATCTTCCAGCTCGACACCGGCCGTAACGCCCTTTTCGACGATGAGCCGGTGGACCGGGGCGTCCGTCTCGATCTCGGCGCCGGCCTCGCGGGCAGCCTTGGCCATGGCCTGGGTGATGGCGCCCATGCCGCCGATGGCGTGGCCCCAGGCGCCCTTCTTGCCGTTCACCTCGCCGAAGACGTGATGCAGCAGCACATAGGCCGAGCCCGGCGTCGAGGGGGCGGCATAGGACCCGACGATGGAATCGAAGCCGAACAGCACCTTGGCCTCGGGGCTCTCGAACCAGCCGTCGAGATAATCGCTCGCCGATTTGGTGAAGAGGTCGAGCAGGACGCGGCGATGGTGCATGTCGAGCTTGGACAGGCGGTGGCCAAGTTTGCCGGCGCGCAATAATTCCGGCAGCGAGCCGAACCAGCCATCGTCAGAGACGTTGGGAGGCGTCTCCAGGATGAGATCGCGCAGCACGTCGGCGATGGTGTCGATCTCGTCGCAATAGGCCGGGAAGCGGGCGGCGTCCTTCTCGCTGAACTTGGCGATCTCGGTCTGGGTGCGGCCTTCGCCCGAGAGGATGTAGCGCCCGTCGGGGAAGGGAAAGAAATTGGAGGCTTGGCGCTCGACCACCTTGAGGCCGTGGCGTTCCAGCTCCATGTCCCGGATGACCTTGGGATTGAGCAGGCTCACCGTGTAGGAGGCCACCGAATTGCGAAAGCCCGGATGGAACTCCTCCGTCACCGCGGCGCCGCCGACAACGGAGCGGCGCTCCAACACCTTCACCCTTCGGCCGGCCCGGGCGAGGTAATAGGCGCAGGTCAGGCCGTTGTGGCCACCGCCGATGATGACCGCGTCATAGGGAGCGTTCGCGCTGCGGACCGCGGGCGTAGATGCGTCAGCCAATTCTTCGAAGCCTTTTTGTTGTGACGCTGCGGCTGGGACCGCGGGCGTCTCGTCCGCTCGTTCTTATGCGGCATGCGCAACGCTTCCAAGGGCCGGTCGTCGCAATCGACGAACACATGGCTGCGACGTCCATGGTCCCGGGCGCCATGCCGTCCGGTTTCCTAGAGCAAAGCGCGTTTAGACGGAAACGCTTGTTTGATCTAGCTCTTTGGTTCCAAGCCAATCCAATGGATTGGCTTGAGCGTCTTTGCGATTCTTGGCGTGACCGCCAAATCGCAAAACGCTTTAACCGCGCGCGGCTTCGAGTATGTGTTTGCACTCGCCGAGTTCCAGCAGCACCGTCTGCAGCCGCCGGCGACGTTCGTCGCTCAGCGACAATCCGCTGCCGCTTTCGGCGCGAGTGGCCGGGGGCGGTGCAGGGCGCGGCTCGGCTCGCATGGGCGGGCCTGCGAGAGACGACAGCGGCAGCGAGGCCTGGGCCGATGGTGACTCATAGGTTTCGGGCTCGTCGTCGAAAACCGGCTCGACTCGATCGTCGGCCTCATCGTAATCGCCCGCGGGATCAGCGGGCGCAGCGGCCTCCGCTTCGGGCCATTCGGCCCGCTCGCGGCGACGCTCTTCCTCGTCCGCCCGTGGGATCACGGCGACGGGCGGCACATAATCCTCGTTCTGGGCCCGGCCGATCTCGATCACATGCCGATTGCCGCGCTCCTTGAGGATGCGCTGGACACCCTTGATGGTGTAGCCCTCGCCATAGAGATAGTAGCGAATGCCCTTGAGCAGATCGATGTCGTCGGGGCGATAATAGCGACGCCCCCCGCCGCGCTTCAGCGGCTTGATCTGGCTGAAACGGGTTTCCCAGAAGCGCAGGACGTGCTGGGGCAGGTCTAGATCTTCGGCGACCTCGCTGATCGTGCGAAATGCGTCAGGTGCTTTTTCCATGCTGCCGGACTCCCGAGCGGAAAGCGGCGAATCGTGCCTTTCCACTATCACTCGTCCGATTCTGTGATGAAAGACAAGCGTTTATCACTTGTTTCCAACCCAAAACATCACCGAGTGGTAGCGTGAAACCGTCAGAGGGAAGGGGATGGCCGCTGTCAGCGGGCGAGAGCAGCTACGATTGCCGGCTGATTTCAGGGGTGCCTGAACATGAAACCGGCCTTCGCCCGCGAACCAGAATGTGCTGCTCGCAGAGTATCGGACAGAACGGTCCAATACCGGTTTGGCTGGCTCATGCCAATAGAGTGCCTATTCGTCGACGATGCCGTCGACATTCTCGCCATTGATCTGGGCCTTGAGAATGTTGGAAGGCTTGAAAACCATGACGCGGCGTGGGGAGATCGGCACTTCCTTGCCGGTCTTTGGATTGCGGCCGATGCGCTCGCCCTTCGAGCGGACGACGAAGGAGCCGAAGGATGACAGCTTCACCGTCTCGCCCCGCTCGAGGCAACTGGAGATTTCATGCAGGACCATCTCGACCAGTTCCGATGACTCGGTCCGCGACAGGCCTACTTTCTGGTAAACCGCTTCGCAAAGATCTGCTCTTGTGACGGTATTTCCCGCCATCGCTTTCATGCCCCACGTTGGACAGGCGCCATGGAGAGGCCACCTGTCTGTTATCCGTTCGATGCAACCCGGAACTGCGGGAAGCCTGTCCCGCCACGAATCCGCCCCGCAAATCATCCCAGCAGGGCCGGCACTGAAGTCCCGACTCTATGTCACTGAAAACGCGAAGCTATTGACGAAATCGGTCAAGGTCAACCACCAATCGAAACCGGTGTTCGCTTCCGCCTCTCTCAGGCAACCGTCAAATTCGTCAGACTACCAGCGGATCAGGGCTGCGCCCCAGGTGAAGCCGCCGCCCATGGCTTCGAGCAGGACAAGGTCGCCCCGCTTGATGCGCCCGTCCTTGACCGCGGTATCGAGCGCCAGGGGAATCGAGGCGGACGAGGTGTTGGCGTGCTCGGCCACGGTGAGCACGACCTTCTCCGGCGGCAAGCCGAGCTTCTCGGCGGTGGCATGGATGATGCGGGCATTGGCCTGGTGCGGCACGAACCAGTCCACGGCGTCATAGGCCAGGCCGAGATCATCCATGGTGTCGATGATGATCTGCGGCACCATGCCGACGGCGAGCTTGAAGACCTCCTTGCCGTCCATGCGCAGCTTGCCGACGGTGCCGGTGGTGGACGCGCCGCCATCGACGTAGAGCTTGGACTTGTGGCGCCCGTCCGAGCGCAGCTTGGTCGCCAGCACACCCTGGTCGTGGATCGAACCGTCATTCATGGTGGCTTCGACCACCACGGCGCCTGCACCGTCGCCGAACAGCACGCAGGTGGTACGATCCGACCAGTCCAGAATGCGCGAATAGGTCTCGGCACCGATGACGAGCGCATGCTTGGCCGAGCCGGAGCGCAGGAAATTGTCGGCGATGGAAAGACCGTAGACGAAGCCGGTGCACACCGCCTGAACGTCGAAGGCAGCGCCGCCGGTCATGCCGATATTGGCCTGCACGGTGGTGGCCGTGGCGGGGAAGGTGTTGTCGGGCGTCGATGTCGCCAGCACGATCAGGTCGATGTCGGAGCCCTTCAGGCCGGCATCGGCCAAAGCGCGCTCGGCGGCTTTGGTGGCGAGATGCGAGGTGAATTCGCCCTCGGCCGCCTGATGGCGCGCGCGGATGCCGGTGCGCTGTACGATCCATTCGTCGGTGGTGTCGACGTGCTTCGACAGTTCCTCATTGGTAACGCGCTTTTCGGGCAGGTAGGAGCCGATGCCTCGGATGACGGAACGAATCGTCGCCATTATGCCGCGTCCGGATTGCTGGCAGCGACCATCACGGCGCGATGGTCGAAGCTCAGGCTTTCGGTGATTTTCTTCATGAGATCTTGCTTCACCATATCATAGGCCAGATCGATGGCAGCCGCGTAGCCTTCGGCATTGGCGCCGCCGTGGCTCTTGATCACGATGCCGTTCAGGCCAAGAAAGACCCCGCCATTGACACGGTTGGGGTCGAGTTTATCGCGCAGGGCCTGAAAGGCGCCGCGGGCAAAGAGATAGCCGATGCGCGCCATCAAGGTGCGCGACATGGCCGAACGCAGATAGGAGGCGATCTGCTTGGCCGTGCCTTCCGCGGTCTTGAGAGCGATATTGCCGGCAAAGCCCTCGGTCACCACCACGTCGACGGTGCCCTTGCCGAGATCGTCCCCCTCGACGAAACCGTGATAGGTCAGATCGGGCAGGCTGGTCTCGCGCAGGATACGGCCGGCTTCGCGCACCATTTCGAGGCCCTTGACCTCCTCGACGCCGACATTGAGCAAGCCAACCGTGGGTCGCTCTACGCCCAGCACGATACGGGCCATGGCCGCCCCCATCACCGCCATGTCGATCAGGGCGTTGGAGTCGGCTCCGATGGAGGCGCCGACGTCGAGGACGATCGATTCGCCCCGCAAGGTCGGCCACAGAGCGGCGATGGCGGGGCGGTCGATTTCGGCGAGCGTGCGCAGGCAGAAGCGCGCCATCGCCATCAACGCGCCGGTATTGCCGGCCGAGACGGTGGCGTCGGCCTCGTCCTTGTTGATGGCGTCGATGGCCAGCCACATCGAGGATTTCTTGCGGCCATAGCGCAGGGCATGGCTCGGCTTGTCATCCATGCGGATGGCGACATCGGTGTGATGGACGCTGGAAACGGCTTGAAGGCGCGGATGGGCCGTCAGCAACGGGGCGATGGTGGCCTCGTCGCCATAGAATGAGAAGCTCAGATCGGGATGGCGGGTGAGCGCCAGCTCGGCGGCTGGAATCACGACCGTGGGGCCGTGGTCGCCCCCCATCGCGTCGAGAGCGATACGAATTTTCGAAGCCCGATTATCGGAAGCCATGAAGTGTTCGGTTGCCCTGTTGCGTCTGGCCGCTTCGCACGGCGGGGAGGCGCTGCGTTTTGCAGCAAAAGACCATGCACCACAAGAGTGTAGCGAAGGTTGACGGCCGGAATTTAGGCTCGTCAAAGATGTAGAAGCCTTCGACTGACCGATTCTCACGTCAAAATCATGGTGATGACGGCCCGAAACGCAAGAAATTGCCGAAGCTTCACCGGGCCCGTCAGTGTGCCAGCCGGAACGAGCCGCTGGCCGCAGCCTGGCGGACGGCCATGAGCGTGTCGGACGGGGATTGCCCCGCGGTCGGGATGACGTGGCGCTCGAGCGGCCCCAGCGAGGAGAACTGCTCGTGCAGGGCAGTGATCGGTTCGGGATCGCTGAGCGTGTCGCCGCCGCGAAGGCGGCAGCGTTCGATGGCGGCCGAGAGCGGCGGGCGCAGCACCACATAATGCAGCGGTGGGGCGAGTGTTCTGAAGGGCGGCAGGAACCAGGGGCCGATGATGCCGTCCACGATCACGAAATAGCCGCCGCTGGTATAGGCTTCCGCGGTACGTGCGAGCACGTCGATCACGACTTCGTTCTGCCGATGCGCCTGCGGGAGATAAGGCGGGATCGCTCCATTCTTGATGAAGTGCCAGAAATCGTCGGCATGCAGATGCACCGCGGGTGCGCCGGGCTCGGCGGCCAGGGCACGGGCAGTGGTGGTTTTTCCCGATCCCGGAGGCCCGGTGAGAATGAGGATCTGGCCAGCGAGATCAGGCATGGTTCAGGCAAGGGGAGGAAATGGCGTTCAAAGCGTTCTGGACCAGGCACGAGAGGAGTGCAAGGTTTTCGAACTCTGCATTGAAGGTCGTCGGCCTTGCTGGGCGGAAGGCAGTTCCGGGGAGCGCGCTGAAAAGCGTCAGCACTCCACCGCATTGACCGCGAGGCCGCCCTGCGAGGTTTCCTTGTATTTGGACTGCATGTCCGCGCCGGTGATGCGCATGGTGGTGATCACCTGATCGAGGCTGACCTTATGGGTGCCGTCGCCGCGCAAGGCGAGGGATGCGGCGGCAATCGCTTTGTTGGCACCGAAGGCATTGCGTTCGATGCAGGGAATCTGTACCAGGCCGCCGATCGGGTCACAGGTCATGCCCAGATGATGCTCCATGCCGATCTCGGCGGCATTCTCGACCTGGGCGATATTGCCGCCGAGCGCGGCGGCAAGGCCCCCCGCAGCCATCGAGGCGGCAACTCCGACTTCACCCTGGCAGCCGACCTCGGCACCGGAGATCGAGGCATTCATCTTGAACAACATGCCGATTGCGGCAGCTGTGAGCAGGAACTCGTCGGCGCCGGCTTCCGAATAGTCACAGAAATCCCGGTAATAGCGCAGCACTGCCGGCACGATGCCCGCCGCGCCGTTGGTAGGCGCCGTCACCACGCGCCCGCCGGCGGCGTTCTCCTCATTCACGGCGATGGCGAAGAGGGAGACCCAGTCCATCATCTCATGGGGGGCACGGACATTGCGGCCGATATCGGTGAGCAGGCGGTCATGCAGGGCCTTGGCCCGGCGCTTCACGCGCAATCCGCCTGGCAATTCGCCCTCCTGGCGCATGCCGCGGTCGATGGCCGCATCCATCACGACGCGGATTCCGGCGAGCCGCTCGCGCACGGTGGCTTCTGGTTGGTTCGCCATCTCATTGGCGAGAACGATGCCGCCGATGGTCAGGTCGTGTTCGCTGCCCAGGCGCAGCAAGTCTGCACCACTGCGGAAGGGGTAGGGGACCTCTGTCGTCTCGCGCGCCGTGGCACCTTCACCCTCTGCCAGCACGAAGCCGCCGCCGATGGAATAGTAGAATTCCGTGGCGAGGGCGGTGCCGCCCTCGTTCCAAGCCGTGAAGGACAGGGTGTTGGGGTGTCCCTTGGGCGGGGTCTTGCGGTCGAAGACGATGTCGCGGTTGCGCTCGAAGCTCATGGCCCGGCGCCCACCGAGCGCGAGCATGCCCTTGCTGGTGGCGTCTTCGACGATCGCGGCGACGGTCTCGGGATCGACGGTTTCCGGTTCCTCGCCAGCGAGGCCCAGGATCACCGCGATATCGCTGGCATGCCCGTGCCCGGTCCAGGCCAGCGAGCCGTAGAGCACCGTTTCGACGCGGTGGGTATGGATGAAATGGCCCTGCTTGCGCAGCGACTGCACGAAGCGATTGGCGGCGCGCATGGGGCCGACAGTGTGCGAGGACGAGGGTCCGATGCCGATTTTGAAGATGTCGAAGACACTGATCATCGGCTCTGAGTTCCCCACCAACCGGCTACTGTTGGATCGCAACAATCGGAACGCGCCATCGCCACAGGGAGCGTAACAAATATTACACCAACTTTCATTGCACAGGAAACTTGCGCGAAGGGGCTCGAATTGCTACCCCAAAACCGACGCCGGTTTAGCTCAGCTGGTAGAGCAACCGCCTTGTAAGCGGTAGGTCGCGAGTTCAAGTCCCGCAACCGGCACCACCTTCCCACTTCCCTTGGGTTTCAATTGTTTGGGCCGTGCCGTCGCAGGCTGGTGGAGTGGTTTTGTTCTAAAGCTTGACGCTCTGGCATCGCTTTCATGGTGAGCGCCACGGGCCAGTCGCTCGTGACAGTTGCCTGGAAAGTCGCCAGGGTTTCAAAGCCAGCTATTGGGCACCGGCGATGACGGCGGATCGGGCCGCGTCACTCCTCGTCATTGTCGCCTTATTGTGCGGGGCCGAGTTCCTGGGCGAGTCCGATCAGAAGCCCCCCAGGCCCGCGGATGTAGCAGAGCCGATACGCGTCTTTATACTGGACGACCTCACCTACGAGTTGCGCGCCGCGATTGCGGAGCCGTTCGAGCGTCTCGTCGATGTCGTCGACGGTGAACATGGCGCGGAGGTAGCCTAGAGCGTTAACCGGCGCGTTGAGGTGATCGGCGATGACAGGCGGCGAGAGGAAGCGGGATAGCTCGATCCGGCTGTGACCGTCCGGCGTGCGCATCATGGCAATCTCGACGCGCTGATCGCCTAGCCCAGTGACACGTCCCGCCCATTCTCCTTCGATCGTGGCACGTCCTTCGAGCTCGAGGCCGAGCTCGCGAAAAAAATCGATCGTCCCTTCGAGGTCATCGACGACGATTCCTACGTTGTCCATCCGTTTGAGCGCCATGTCACAAATCTACAAGGTGTCGTCTGAGCCGTAAACTCCTAAAACTGCTTGCTAGGGCAGGGAAGCAAGTGGTGATTCAGGGCACTGGTTAGGAGCCTTATGATGCATCGCCGGCTCGATCTGAGGGATTTTGGTTGGTCGCTGGTCGAGCCAATGCCGCCGCAAAAGAGCCGGGGTGTTGCGCGGGTCGACGACTTGCCTCGATTGGCAGGCGAGGATCCTCGCCTGCTGTCCCTTGGTGCCGGTTCTTCCGCTATTTGCGGATGAGGCGGACAAGGCACTGCGGAAATTGGTTGCGAGCATAGCTGAAAAAGCGCTCTGCACCGCAGCGTATCGGATGCTCGGCAAGGTGTCCGTCTTTGGCACGCAACCCATACGGAGTGGATTTTCATCGTCGCGAAGGCTGATGTAACATTGGCTCGACGGCGATACGGATGCCGAGCGTCTCTCCAATGAGATTTAGATCCGCGAGTCTCGTAACTGCGATCTCGACATGGGTCCATCCGGCCCCTCGGCTGCTCAAAGCAAGTCGAGATACAGCGGTTCAGGATCGCTCATACACCCTAGGATGCAACCAGCAACACCGGCATGGACCTTCGGTTCGCCAGAATATGCCGTCCACGCGTCGGTGATTGCTCGGTCACGTGATGCATCCGGCCATATCGGTGGCGAGCGCCGCGGAGGCGTGCGTGGCGTCCATCTCCTCCTAGGAAATAATAGTCCTGCTCGACCCCAGTATCATAGAAATGTGAACTCTAAGTACTTTGGCGATTTTTATGTAAGTGATCATCGGCGAGTTGAATTTTCCGGTCTCGATGTCGACAATTTCCTCGATAGATACATGTGCTTTGTGTGAAAGTTCCTCCTGGCTGAGATTATTTGCTTTTCGCCACGCTTCTACGATATTGATTTCATTGCCCTCAACGTGTTCATTGGGAAGCGCGCGCGAGGATTTCAGGTGTCTTTGTATATCAGCCCGCATGCGGTAGTAGGGACTGCAGGCGACGGTGATATCTCGGTGTTCAGGCGTGTCTGAGTGGCGTAATTTGGCCGGATGCCTTTGCATATGGACCTCCATATTTGAAAAGAATGGTGTTAATCGAATTTTTACGATTTTTATTATATAGATAGATGTAATTACATTTTATTTTAGTTGAATATTATTCAAGTACGTGTAATTTTTATTTACATTCTACAGTAGAGTTATCAATTTCTCTGTGAGGGGCGGCGCATTCTTTTGCTTTTGTGAGATTGTTGCTGGAAAGTCTCATTGTCGATGTGTCCGTAGGGTATTGAACTCTCTCCATCTTCAATCTGAGGCCATCTGCTGCAGCGTCTCGAAGAGAATTCGCTGCGTAACCACATCCAAAAATCGTCGCGACGATGGCTGTAACAGCGACGAAAGAGCGGGTGTTCATATTAACTCTCCGGTGATTGCCGCACGTCTGCCGTGGGAGATGGATTGAGGGAAACGACGGCATGCCATGACTGCACGGAGGGACTAATTTATGCCTGCAACCACAAGATTTTCGTTTTTATTTCGCCAGAATATCGATCACTTAACGCATGAGTGCTGGATCAATTAAGCAAAGGGAATGATATCATCAAAAATTGCATCGACATCTTCGTCAATATTAGACAAGAAAAATGCGAATGCAGCGTCGAAACGCCAAAATATTCCCTGTTGACTTTTGTAGCACCCTTTTGGATTTGGACCTACCATTATATTTATTGGCGCGAATTCATTGAGTTTCGAAGGGCGCGCTCCGCGTCGTGCCGGCGGTCGCATTGCTGCCCGGGAAAGGGTGGGCCCTTTGCGGGCTACCTTGTGATGTTCCGAAGCTCCGAATCTCGCCCTAAGTCCTTATGCGGCTAAATATGGCCCGGCGCGTTTTCTTTCAGGACAGGCGATGACGAGTTTTCAGGGGATGCGGCGGGGGCCGAAAGGGTGGCCGTACATAGTTACCGCCAGCGGCTCGATAATATTGTTCGTCATCACCGGGGCGATTGCCAGGTGACAAAAATAAAGCGCCGCACCTGTTGGGGAGGTGCGGCGCCCGAAAAGAAATCAAACTATGCAATATCGAAAAGCGCAAACACGCCTTCATCTACACTTACGTACTAACAATCGTTACTGAACTGACGATACGCTTGAACACTCAGTCTCGGAGGAGCCGCAATCCAGAAGAATGATTGCCATCCCTTCCATGGGGTTGTTTATAAGACGGATCGTCTCCTAATGCAAGAGATATAATACGGGGCGTATTGAAATTTTCGTGAGCGGTGAGCTGTCGCTTACCCCTCCTCAATGGGCGGCGGCCGGCGCTTAGTCTCGAGCTGCTGCTCTGGCGATTTCCGCCCGCCGCCACGGGAGATAGGGTGGCCATACAAGGTCTGGTTGATTGTAAACAAGCACAGAAGCGTATATATATGAGACATTACGTCTAGATTATATTCTTGACATTTGAAGGAGTTGTCGGTGGCCATTGCGCAGCAGGCGGCACGACCCGTCGGAAGACCGCGCTGCATGGAAACGCATCAGGCGATTTTGCATGCAGCGGCGGAATTGCTTGAACGCGCTCCCTATCGCGACATTTCGGTCGAACGCATCGCTGCCCTTGCCGGGGTAGGCAAGCAGACCATCTATCGCTGGTATGACAGCAAGGCCGATCTCCTGCTCGATGCCTATCTTGCACGCTGCACCGAAGTGCTGCCACCCATGGTTGCAGGCGGCGAACCCATGGTGAATTTCCGCAACTATGTACGCCGTCTGGCTGAATATCTCAGCAACCCGATGATGGAGGGCGCCTCCAGGGCCCTCCTGGCCGAGGCGCAGTTCGAACGTCCGTTCCGAGAACGATTCAGCGAGATCGTCATGAAACGCCGCCAGGAGATCGCCAGGGCTTTCGTGATCTCAGCCATGCATAAGAAGCAGATCCGGGACGATGTCGATCCAGATATGGTACTGGATCTGATCATGTCTCCGATCTTCCAGCGGTTCCATACCACCGTGACACCGCCCGATGCGGCCTATGTCGACAAGATCTTCGATATGGTGCTGGCGGGGCTGGCTGTGCGGAACGAACCCGTGGCCAGGGTTGCCGCGGAGTAGGATAGAGGACTGACTGCAGAACGGCCTCCGCTGCCGTCTTTCAGACGTCAGGTGCCGAAAATCTGCTGACGCCCGGCCATCAGCGTGGCCACTTCCTCCGCTGCGAGGGGGGCGTAATCATGGCTGTCCACGCCGACATCGAGGCTGTAGCCGAAGGGCTCGTTGTCGAGGCGGCCATGCACATGCCCGAACAGATGCCAGGCCCCGCGCCAGGCTCCCGGCCATTCCCGCATCGGATAATGGCACATCACGATAGTCTGGCCCTTCCAGCGTAACTCCCTGATCTCGGCTATCGAACGCAAGCGCCCGGTCGATTCCAGCTTGGTCGGATCGTCGTGGTTGCCGAGGATGAGATGGATCTGGCCGTTGAGGCGTTCCAGATAGGTCTCGGCTGGTTTGCCCGCGCGAAAGCTGAAATCGCCGATGTGATAGACCACGTCGTTGGGCGCGACCTTGTCGTTCCAGCGTGCGATCAAGGCCTCATCCATCGCCTCGACGGTTTCAAAGGGGCGCTTGCACAGGCGGATGATCGATTCGTGGCCGAAATGAGTATCGGCGGTGAAGAAGAGCTTGCTCACGCCAGGGCCTGTTTCGAGGCGCCGGCCCGCAGGCCGACGCCCATTGCACAAGGGAGGGAGTGTCCCTCCGATTTAGCGCCGCAGATCCGGCGGGGTCGCTTCCTTGACCAGTTCAGTGATCGCTTCCTCGAGCGGCAGGACCGACTGGGCCTGCGAGCCGAGACGGCGGATCGAGACGGTGCGTTCAGCCCCTTCCTTCTTGCCGAGGGCGAAGATCACCGGGGTCTTGGCGAGGGAATGCTCGCGCACCTTGTAGTTGATCTTCTCATTGCGCAGATCGATTTCCGCGCGTAGTCCCGCCGCCCGCAAGGCAGCGACGACTTCCTGGGCATAGTCGTCGGCGTCCGAGGTGATGGTGCACACCATTACCTGTTCGGGAGCCAGCCAGAGCGGGAAATGCCCGGCATGGTTCTCGATCAGGATGCCGAGGAAGCGCTCCATCGAGCCGCAGATGGCGCGGTGGATCATCACCGGTGTCTTCTTCTCACCGTCCGAATCCACGAAGAAGGCGCCGAAGCGCTCCGGCAGGTTGAAATCGACCTGCGTGGTGCCGCACTGCCATTCGCGGCCGATGGCGTCCTTCAGGGTGTATTCGAATTTCGGCCCGTAGAAGGCGCCTTCGCCGGGATTGATGCCGGTCTTGATCTGGTTCGACTGCGCCTGGATGGTGTCGAGCACCTTCATCATCACGTCTTCGGCTCGGTCCCACAATTCGTCCGAACCGACGCGCTTCTCCGGCCGGGTGGAGAGCTTGATCGTAATCTCGCTGAAGCCGAAATCGGCATATGTCGACAGGATGAGATCATTGATCTTCAGGCATTCGGCAGCCATCTGCTCGTCGGTGCAGAAGATATGGGCATCGTCCTGGGTGAAGCCGCGCACGCGCATCAGGCCGTGCAGGGCACCCGACGGCTCATAGCGGTGCACCGCGCCGAATTCGGCCAGGCGCATGGGCAGGTCGCGATAGGACTTCAGGCCGTGCTTGAAGATCAGCAGGTGCCCCGGGCAGTTCATCGGCTTGATGGCGAAGACGCGCTCGTCCTCGGTCTCGTCGCCGGCCGACTTCGCCATGAACATGTTTTCGCGATACCAGCCCCAATGGCCGGAGATTTCCCACAGATGCTTGTCGAGCAGCTGGGGCGCGTTGACTTCCTTGTAGTCGGCCTTCAGGCGCCGGCGCATATAGGCGATCAGCTCCTGGAATATTGTCCAGCCCTTGCCGTGCCAGAATACCACGCCAGGGCCTTCCTCCTGGAAATGGAACAGGTCCATCTCTCGGCCCAGGCGGCGATGGTCGCGCTTTTCGGCTTCCTCGATCTGCTTGAGATAGAGGTCGAGCTCCTCCTGGTTGCGCCAGGCGGTGGCATAGATGCGGGTCAGCATCGGATTGTTGCTGTCGCCGCGCCAATAGGCGCCGGCCACCTTCATCAGCTTGAAGGCGGTGCCGATCTGGCCGGTCGAGACCATATGCGGGCCGCGGCAGAGATCGAACCAGTTGTCCTGGTAGTAGATCTTCAAATCCTGGTCGGCGGGGATGGCCTCAACCAGCTCGACCTTGAACTTCTCGCCCTTGTCGGCGAAGACCTGCTTGGCCTTGTCACGGCTCCAGATTTCGCGGGTGAAGGGCGCGTTGCGCGCGATGATTTCGCGCATCTTCGCTTCGATCTTCGGGAAATCCTCCGAAGAGAAGGGCTCGGCGCGGTAGAAGTCGTAATAGAAGCCGTTCTCGATCACCGGGCCGATGGTGACCTGGGTGTCGGGCCAGAGCGACTGCACGGCCTCGGCCATGACATGCGCGGCATCGTGGCGGATCAGCTCCAGCGCTTCCGGGCTCTCGCGGGTGACGATCTCGATGCGGGCATCCGCGCCGATCTCCTCGGCGAGGTCGGTCAGTACCCCATCGAGCTTCATGGCGATGGATTTCTTGGCCAGCGATTTGGAGATGCCCTCGGCAACGGCCTTGCCGGTCACGCCGGCATCGTAGGAACGCTGATTGCCATCGGGGAAAGTCAAAACAGGCATATGTGTCTCCGGGCTCACTCCTGCCAACCAAGCAGGTAAGCGATTTCAGGTGATAAAGAGGGCTTACTGGCCCTCGTCGCAGGTAAAAGGCCGCCGGCGGCCATAGCGCCACGGTCTATACCAGCTCGTGTCGGCGGGCAATCGTTCCGGCACGGGATCGAGGCCCGAGCTGCCCCAGGGATGGCAGCGGCAGATGCGGAACACCCCCATCCAGCCGCCCGCCCATACGCCGTGCCGCCCGATCGCCTCGTCCGCATATTCCGAGCAGCTCGGGAAATAGCGGCATTGTCGCCCGATCAGAGCCGACAGCGTGACCTGGTAGGTCCTGATGACGAGATGTGCAGCAGTGCGAGGCCAGGTCATGACGAGATGCGACAGGGGTGAGGGCCTCCAGCCGGAAGCGGAATCAAAGTTCGAGGGCGATATCGGTCTGGAAGGTCTCGACGATCTCGATCATGCGCCGGACCTGGTCGAAGGCCGATTGCAGCCTTTCCTCCAGTTCGATGAGTTCGTTGAGGGAAGTGACGGTAAACTTGGTCCCGCGCAGGAATTCGCTGCGCTTGAGCGACAGGCTGCGGTCGGCCCAGATCGACTTATAGGCGAGTACGAGTTCGTCAGGATAACCCTTGAACAAGGCGACGAGATCCTTGTCCGTCTCGATGCGGCTATGAACCTCGAACTTCTTGCCGCCGATCAGCCCCGACTTGACGTTTCGCCGCAGGATTAGTTTCAACATGGGCGCCCCCGTCCTTACCTAAACGCGATGCTCATTTCCGGAAAAACCGGCAAGTTCAAGAGCAGAATGGGGCTTTTCCGTCACAATTCGCAAGGGGTAGGGTAAGCCCTGTGGCAGCGGGCGTTCTCGCCTGCACCTTTCTTTTACGCAAACGCGGCGTTTCCAAGAGCAGGCGAGGACGCCTGCGATCCCGGGAAACTGCGCTATTCCGCCGCTTTGCTCTTGGCCTCGATACTGTCGAAGGCCGAGACGACGGCGTCGAAAGTGAGCAAGGTAGAGGCGTGGCGGGCCTTGAAATCACGCACCGGTTCCAGCACGGCGGCCTCGGCGAAACGGCCCTCCGGAGGCGGGCCATTCTCCTTGAGCATGCGGCGCATGGTCTCGCGCGCCTGCCGCAATTCATCACCGCTCGCACCGATGATGTTGCGGGCCATGATGGAGGAGGAGGCCTGTCCGAGGGCGCAGGCCTTCACGATATGGGCGAAATCAGTGACCTTGCCGCCTTCTACCGCCAGCTCCACCGAGACGGTGGAACCGCATAATTTGGAATGGGCGGTGGCTGCGGCATCTGCGCGCGGCAGATGGCCGATACGCGGAATATTGGCTGCCAATTCGAGGATACGTTTATTATAGACATCGTCGAGCATGGGTGGACGCTTGATTGTATGCGCTTCGCTCTCACCTATATAGGCATGAATGGGTCGGTTGGGGAGGGGTGCTCTCCAGACCGGTATGATCTAAACCCGCAAGGCCGATTGTGAGCAATCTGCCTTGGCGGTGGGAGTAGCTGTTGATGGATGCACTGGTGGATAAGCCTGCGGCCAAACTGGAACGAGATGACGTCGCCCGCGCCCCTATGCCTCGCCCGTCACGCAAGGAGGCCGAAGCCGCCGTGCGGACGCTGATCCAGTGGGCCGGTGACGATCCGGATCGCGAAGGCCTGATCGACACGCCCAAGCGGGTGGTCAAGGCTTGGCGCGAGATGTTCAAGGGCTATGAGCACGATGCCGGCGAAGAACTCGACACCGTCTTCGAGGAAGTCGGCGGCTATGATGACATGGTGCTGGTACGGGACATCCCCTTCTATTCGCATTGCGAACACCATATCGTGCCGATCATGGGCCACGCCCATATCGCCTATTATCCCAGCGGCGGCGTGGTCGGCCTGTCCAAGCTCGCACGCGTGGTCGAGATTTATGCCCGCCGCCTGCAGACGCAGGAGCATCTGACCGCCAACGTCACCCAGGCCATCGAGGAACGCCTCAAGCCGCGGGGACTGGCCGTGATGCTGGAAGCCGAGCATATGTGCATGGCCATGCGCGGCATCCAGAAGCAGGGCGTTTCCACGGTGACAACTGGCTTCACCGGCGTCTTCAAGTCTGAGCCGCAGCAGCAGATGCACTTCCTGTCCCTGGTACAGCGCGCCTACAAGGCACGCTGAGCGACAACTGGCTGCCTGGGCTGCTCGTCACGGCGGCGCAGTTCTGCGGTCGAGCGTCTTATTCCCTTTATGAGTTGTGCTGCACGCTGGAACGCGTGTGGCATGGATCGTGCAGGGGATGGGGCAGCCATGTCTCGAAGGAGAAGCGATGATGCCGCAGTCGACTGAGCTCAAGACTCTGTTCCCGCAGGCCGGGGATATTCCTGCCGAGTTCCGTCTTCCAGGCGAGATCCACCAGGATCGCGTGCTGGTGAACGGACAATTGCTGGCATGGACCGGCGAGAAGCAGAGCGTGATCTCGCCCATTCACCTGCGCGATGGGGAAGGACGGTTGCTGCCGGTCACCCTCGGCTCGATTCCGGTCGGCGGCATCCCGGAAGCCGATGCCGCACTGGCCGCCGCGGTCGGCGCTTATGACAATGGCCGCGGCGCCTGGCCGACGATGCGGGTCGCCGATCGCATCACCTGCATGCTGGATTTCATCCGCCAGATGGTGGCGCGCCGCAGTGAGATCGTGCGCCTGATCATGTGGGAGATCGCCAAGTCACTGCCGGATGCCGAGAAGGAATTCGATCGCACCGTCGACTATATGCGCGCCACTGTCGATGCCGCGCGCAACCTCGATAATGAGAATTCACGTTTCCAGATCGTCGAAGGCACCATCGGCCAGATCCGCCGCACGCCCCTTGGCGTCGTCTTGTGCATGGGGCCCTACAATTACCCCCTGAACGAGACCTTTGCCACGCTGATCCCGGCCCTGATCATGGGCAACACGCTGGTGTTCAAGCCGCCGCGCTTCGGCGTCCTGCTGTTCGAGCCGTTGCTGGAAGCTTTCCGCAGTGCTTTCCCGCCCGGCGTGGTCAACTTCGTCTACGGCAAGGGCGCGGAAATCGTGCCGCATCTGCTGGAATCGGGGAAGGTGAATGCGCTTACCCTGATCGGCTCCAGCAAGGTTGCCGATCACCTCAAGAAGCTGCATCCCAAGGCCAACCGTTTGCGCGCAATTCTCGGCCTTGATGCCAAGAATGCCGCGATCGTCCTGGCCGATGCCGACTTGGAACTGGCAGTGAAGGAATGCCTTGCGGGTGCGCTGTCCTTCAACGGCCAGCGCTGCACGGCGCTGAAGATGCTGATCGTGCACCGTTCCATCGTCGATCGTTTCCTGGAACGCTTCACCGAGGAGCTTGCCAAGCTCAAGATCGGTATGCCCTGGGACAAGGGCGTCAGCATCACGCCACTGCCTGACAGGACCAAAGCCGAGTACATGATGGCCTGCGTCGAGGACGCCGTGGCCAAGGGCGCCAGGGTGGTCAATGCCGGCGGCGGGGATGAGGTGGCAACGTTGTTCCGGCCGGCCGTGGTCTATCCTGTCGCCGAAGGCATGAAGCTCTATCGCGAGGAGCAGTTCGGGCCGATCGTGCCGGTGATGCCCTTCGACGACATCGAGACGGCGCTCGACTATGTCATCACCTCCGAGCATGGCCAGCAGGTCAGCATCTTTTCCACCAGCGCGGATGACATCGGCACCCTGGTGGATCCGCTGGTGAACCAGGTCTGCCGGGTCAACATCAACTGCCAGTGCCAGCGCGGGCCGGATGTCTTCCCGTTCACCGGCCGCAAGGATTCGGCCGAGGGGACGCTGTCGGTCACCGACGCGCTGCGTTCCTTTTCGATCCGCTCGATGATCGCCGCCAAGCAGACCGAGCCCAGCAAGAAGCTGCTCGACGAGATCACGCGCAGCCACAAGTCGAAGTTCATCCATACGGACTTCATCTTCTAGGGCCCAAGATCGAGGGCCCAAGATCTTCCAGGACCCGAGCCTAGTCCACATCCGTCCCCAGAGTAGAACCATGCGCACCTCGTTTCCCCCGCCCGGCGATAAGGCCTCCCTGGAGGAAGGCCTCGTCTTCACGCCGAAATTCGACCGTGACGGCCTGATCACTGTGGTGACGCTCGGCGCCGAGCATGGCGAGGTGCTGATGGTCGCGCATATGAATGCGGAGTCTCTGGGCCGCACCCTGGAGACTGGCGAGGCCTGGTACTGGTCACGCTCGCGCCAGGCTCTCTGGCGCAAGGGCGAGACTTCCGGTCAGTTGCAGCGTGTGGTGGAGTTGCGTACCGATTGCGACCAGGACGCCCTGATCATGCGCGTGGAAGTCGGCGGTGATGGCGGCTGTTGCCACACCGGCCGCCATTCCTGCTTCTACCGCGTGGTGAAGAGCGAAGAGGGCGGGCCGGCGCGGCTGGTGATAGCGGAGTAATGGCCATTGGCCGGGCAACCAGCGACCGTCACCTTTCCACCAGCGCCTTGAGGCGCCCGAGTGCGTCGTCCCATTGAACGGCAACTTCCTCAAGATAGGCCTGCGCCACGACGATGGGCTCGGGCCGATAGGCGAACTGGGTCTCGCGCCCGATACGCAGGCTCGAAACAAGCCCGGCCATTTCGAGCACATGCAGGTGCTTGGTGATCGCCTGGCGTGTCAGGCTCGTGTCAAGGGACAGCCTGGCAATCGACTGGGTCTGGCCGCTGCTCAGTCTTTTGAGCAGCGACAGACGGGTCGGATCTCCCAATGCCGCGAAGATGGCGGCGGGGTTCGATGGGGTGGCAAGGTCAGCTGTCGACATGATCAGCCGCCGATATGGGCCTTGATGTTTTTCATCTGTTCGGCCCAGCCGCCGTCATTCATGCGGAAGGCTTCGGCACGGCGGTGGGCGGGAATGGCGCCGAAGCCGGATTCAGTCACGCTGAGATGCGTCCCTGTCCCCTCCGGCCGCAGATGAAATTCCACCAGTGTCGGCTTCTCGTTTGAATAGTCGACATCCGGTTCGATCGCATAGGGATGCCAGGTGAACGAGAACAGGCGCGGCCTGTCCATGGTCACGATCTTAGCTTCCCACACGACATGCTCATAGCCGGGATAGGTGATGTGCCCGCGCGAAATCTCGCCAGGCGCGAAGGGGGCATCCAGCTTGACGCGAAACCACGTGCCGAATTCTTCATGGTCGGTGAGGGCGCGCCAGACCCGTTCGATCGGCGCGTTCAGCTCGATGGTCTTTTCAATACGATCTGACATAATTGCAACCTCCTGGTTGCGCATATATGTCAGATCGCGCCATCTTGTGCAACCATTTGGTTGCTTATTCGCAAATTTTCAGCCGCCCCGCTTCATGCTGAACACGGCGAGGAAGCTGATGATCGCCGCAACGCTGACATAATAGCCGACCCAGGGCAGGCCGCCCTTCTGCAGCAGGATCTGAGCCAGATAGGGCGCGAGCGAGGCACCCAGGATGCCGCCGAGATTATAGGCACTGGAGGCGCCGGTGTAGCGCACCTTGGTGGGGAAGAGGTCGGGAAGCAGGGCTCCGAGCGGCGCAAAGGTCAGCCCCATCAGGGCGAGCGAAAGCGACAGGAAGGCGAGGACCTCGAAGCTATTGCCGCTGCCGAGCAGAACGGGCAGGCACAAGCCCGACAATGCCGCCAGGGCACTGGAGATCAACAGGACAGGACGTGCGCCGAAGCGGTCGGAAAGCGCGGCGGAGATCGGCGTGGCAATCGCCATGAAGATGACGGCGACGCAGAGCAGGCCGAGAAAGTCGCTGCGCGAAATATGCAGCGTGTTGACGCCATAGCCCAGGGCAAAGACGGTGGAGATGTAGAACAGGGCGTAGCACACCACGATGGCGAGAGAGCCCTGGATCAGCGGAACCCAATGGTCCCTGAGTACTTCGAGCAAGGGCACCTCGACGCGCTCGTTGCGGGCCATGGCTTCGCGGAATTCAGGCGTTTCGCTGATGGAGACGCGCAGATAGAGGCCGATGGCCACCAGCGCGGCGCTGATCAGGAAGGGGATGCGCCAGCCCCAGGATAGGAAGCTTGCTTCGTCGAGGAACATCAGCAGGACCAGGAACAGGCCATTGGCCATGAAGAAGCCGATCGGGGGCCCGAGCTGGGGGAACATGCCGAACCAGGAGCGTCGCCCCGGGGGAGCGTTCTCGGTCGCGAGCAGGGCCGCACCGCCCCATTCGCCGCCAAGACCGATGCCCTGGCCGAAACGCAGGATGCACAGCAGCAAGGGGGCCAGGAAGCCGGCCTGTTCATAGGTCGGCAGCGCGCCGATCAGCGTGGTCGACAGACCCATCACCAGCATGGACGCCACCAGCGTCGATTTGCGGCCGATGCGATCGCCGAAATGGCCGAACAGGATGGAGCCGATGGGGCGGGCCAGGAAGGCGATACCGAAGGTAAGGAAGGCGTTGAGTGCCTGCGAACCGGGCGCGGTCGACGGAAAGAAGGTCTGCCCGATCACCAGAGCGGCGGCCGTTCCGTAGATGTAGAAATCGTAGAACTCGATCGTGGTGCCCACCAGGCTCGCCAGAACGATGCGGCCGATTCCACCCGGCGCTGTCTGGGTGCTGGAGCCCCCAGCAGAGCTGGCTTCCGCGTTTCCTGCCATGTTATTTTCCGTCTATTAATTGTGAAATATCGCGAGGGACCTGATTCGGCAGAAGGGCCGAAGCATTCGCGTTATCGCGCCGGGCGCGAGGAAGTGAAACAGGAAACGTAGATGCCTGCCAAAGATGATGTGACGATCGCTTTCTATGCTGAACAGGCGAGTGCCTACACCACGCGGGGACAAGTGGCACAGAAACATCGCCTGGATCAGTTTCTGTCTCATGTCGCTCCGGGCGGATCCGTCTTGGAACTTGGCTGTGGCGCTGGACAGGACAGCGAATACATGCTGGCGCGCGGCTTCGACGTCACGCCGACTGATGGCACGCCGGAAATTGCGCATGCGGCAGCCGTGCGGCTTGGCCGGCTGGTCGATGTCCTGCTGTTCGAGGATATCGAGGCGCGTGAAGCCTATGACGGCGTCTGGGCCAATGCCTGCCTGCTCCATGTGCCGCGTGCGAACCTGTCCGCGATCATTGGCAGGATCCACCGGGCCTTGAAGCCCGGCGGGGTTTTCTACGCCAGCTTCAAGGCTGGCAAAGCGGAGGGCAGAGATCAGTTCGACCGCTATTACAATTATCCCTCGGCCGACTGGCTTGAGCAGACCTATCGGCCCGGCCCCTGGGAGAGCGTCGGGATCGAGGCCGCCAAGGGCGGCGGTTATGACAACAAGCCGACCGACTGGCTCTATGTCCTGGCGCGCAAGTCGATGCCCTGATCAGGCCGAAAAACCTTGCCGTTCGGGATGGTTCGGCAGCGGTCGCAGCAGCGATAGCCCAGGCTATACTATTTGCTCTGGCCTTACGGCAGCTCATCGGAGTAGGGAGCTGCCTTTAGCGGAGGCCTTTGCGAAGGCCGTGCGCATGAACCGGGAACCATCATGAACCGCGCCCAGAAAGCCGCCCTTGCCAGTGCCGGCGTCGGCCTTGTCGTCCTCGCGCTCAAATTCGGCGCCTATTGGCTGACGGGCTCGCTGGCGCTCTATTCGGATGCCCTGGAGAGCATCATCAACGTGGTTGCGGCTGGCGCAGCTTTCATCGCCCTGCGCGTGGCCTCCAAGCCTGCCGATGGCGGCCATCCCTATGGTCACCACAAGGCCGAATATTTCTCCGCCGTGATCGAGGGCGTGCTGATCGTGCTGGCGGCGATCCTGATCCTGGTCAAGGCCTATGACGGCATTCTCGCCCCCAAGCCGTTGGAAACACCGGTGCTGGGCCTGGCGGTGAATGCTGTGGCGACCGCGATCAATCTCGGCTGGGCGGTGACGCTGCTGCGCTGGGGCCGGGCGTGGCGCTCGCCCGCCCTCGTCGCCGATGGCCGGCATGTGATGACCGACGTCTGGTCGTCCGGCGGCGTCCTGATCGGCGTTGCCCTCGTCGCCGTGACGGGCTGGCTCATTCTCGACCCGATCCTGGCTGCGATCGTCGCCGTCAATATTCTGTGGTCGGGCTGGGTGATGATCCGCGATTCCGTATCCAGCCTGATGGATGCCTCCGCGCCCCCCGAGATCCTCGACCAGATCGCCAAGATCATCGCCACCCACAGCGAAGGCGCCCAGGAGGCGCATGATGTCAGGACCCGCCAGGTCGGCAGTGTCGTCTTCGTCGATTTCCACCTGGTTGTTCAGGGCTCGATGTCGGTGACGGAGTCGCACGCCATCTGCGATCGCATCGAACTCGCGCTCCGGCAGGAGATCGAAGGCGCTCGGGTGACCATCCATGTCGAGCCGGAGGAGAAGGCCAAGCATAAGGGCGTGCCCGTCCTGCTGGCTTCCTGAGGCAAGCGCCCCGCGATCAGGCCTCGCGTGCCTGCCGCAGCATGGCGCGCACGATCACCCGGTGGAAAGGCAGCACGGCGGCAAGATAGGCGCGCCCGAGACGATTATGGGTGAGGACGAGCGTGGTCAGTGTGACGCGCTGACGCTCCGAGATCCTGGATATGTCGACGACCACCCGAAAGTCGAGATGGCTGTCGTCGAAGCCGGCGACCAGTCGGTCCGGCGTCTGGCTGAGGACGGGAAAGATGCCGAGGACACCCAGGCCTGACGGTGAGGATGGCGGGCGGGTGTGCAGGCCGAAGGGAGCGACGACGAGGTTCCTGAGAGCCAGAAGCGTGGCGATCCAGCGCGGCGAGCGGGCCATGATACGCTCAGCGGCTCGCCTTGCGTCGAGTTTCGGCGGGGCCATGTCCAGCGCATAGGCGTCGGCGAATTGGGCACCGGGAAGAAGGCGGGCGAGGCCCGCATCGGGATCGACGGCGATGGTATCCATGGAAACGATGCTCCACGCGCTCCGGCAGGATCTCGGCAGAACGGAGCGATGAGGCGGAGTATAGAGCCGTTGAGGACTGCGGGCGCGTGCCGTGATGCCGCACGCACCCGCAAATCTCAGACCATGTCGGGTAGGGGGGCTTCTTCCGGAGCCGGCGCCGAAGGCAGCACGATGACCTTGGTGCCGGTAGGCACGCGGTTATAGAGGTCGATGATGTCCTGGTTCATCAGGCGGACGCAGCCCGAGGACACCTTGGTGCCGATGGTGGCCGGATTGGTGGTGCCGTGCAGGCGATAGAGCGTGTCGCGGCCGTCGCGGTAGAGATAGAGCGCGCGGGCACCGAGCGGGTTCTCGACCCCGCCCGGCATGCCGTTGCGATAGGGTTCGTTCAACTCGGGATCGCGGCGGATCATGTCGGGCGTCGGGGTCCAGCGTGGCCATTCGGCCTTGCGGGAGATGGTGGCCTCGCCCTGGAAATTGAACGCCTCGGTTTTGCCGACGCCGACGCCATAGCGGATCGCCCGGCCGTTTTCCTGGACGAGATAGAGGAAACGCTGGTTGGGATCGACGACGATGGTTCCGGGCTGCTCGGCGGTCTCATAGGGGACCTCACGGCGCCAATATTTCGGCGGCACCTTGGCTAGGTTCACAGGCTGGACGGGAAAACGATCATCCTCGATGCCTCCGTAGAGGGACACATAGTAAGGATCAGGTGTATAGGTGGCCGGCTGCAAATTGGCATTTCTCTGGCCGCTTCTCGTTGCGCAACTTGCAAGAAAAAGTGGTGCACCCAAAAGAAGTATGCGTCGCGTCAGTATCATTTCAACCCCGAATATCCAGCGCCGTGTACCAATGGCAGCTATGAGCCAGCAAATCTGAGGAGCGGTTGCTCCAATGAATTGGGGCGATAGAGGCGCATTGCGGCAGGATTGCGCACCGAATTCGGGGTGAGGGCCGCGATTGGCAAAAGTGCACGCAACTGTGATCAAATGGCAACAGAATTGCTCGGCCAGGTTGCCGATCGGCCCTCCGGGCCACTATCGGTCCCAGTTTAGCGGGCGATCACCTCGACGTCGCCGTCATGGCCGGCCTTGACGTCGAACTCGCGCGTATAGACCCGGCCCTCATGGCGGGCGACGACGGTGTAGTTGCCTTCCGCCAGGATCAGGGAAGGAAAGGCGCCGATGGATTCGCGGATGACGTCGCCGCCTGGCGTCAGCACCGACCAGGCCGTGTTGGCGATCGCCTCGCCGCCGGCCTGGCTCACCAGCTTGAGCGTCAGCGTCGCCGCCATTTGGTGGAAGGTGGCCTGCGTCAGCTTGCCGGTACCGATCGATAGTTCGGCGGAGACGGTGGCGTTGGACTCGCCATAGGTGCATTCGACGAAATAGCGTCCCTCGGGCAGTCGCAGAATGCTGGTGGCCGGAACGCCCTCGGCGATGAGCCGGCGCTCCCCGGTCGGCTGGATCACCATGACGCGAGCGGTCAATTGCTCGGGCGGGATCGGCTTGTCGAGCACCGAAGCCTCGACCTGCAGGCCGCCCGCCTTGATCACCAGCCCCTGCCGCACGGACGCCTTGTCGACCTCGATCTCCTTGGTCGCGGCGGCAAGTCCATAGGCGGCATGAACGACATAGCGCCCGGGCGCCAGCGAGAATTCGGGAGCCGGATCGTCGGATTCAGCCATCTTGGCCGCATCGGCCTCACCCTTGCCGAGGCGGTATACCCGCCATTTCAGGCCCGATGGAATCGGCGCCCCCTTCTCGGCGAAGCTGGCGGAGAGTTCGACCTTGCGCGTGACGGCGGGTTCCTCGGCCGCGGCCGGTGGCGCAGGCTGGGCAGGCGCCTGCGGCGCCGCCGCGGGAGCGGCTTCGGAACTCGGGGGCGTCTGCGCGGCCGCCGGCATGACCACGAGAGCGCCTGCCAGCAGGAGGATCGAAGTCTTGAGGATTGAGGTCTTGGCAATCATGGCCGCCACGATTCACGGAAAGGCGGCGATTTCAAGCCCCATCTTCACGCCCGGCCTCCGGGGCTACTGCCTTGGCGGAGGATAAGGCACCGGACAAGCCTTCGGCCTGCCGCTGAAGGCGTTCAGCCCGTGCGGCAGCCAGGATTGGCGCGAGCAGGCCGGGGAAGCGCGATTCGATGTCGTCGGCGCGGAGCGTGATCAGGCGATACGTGCCCATCAAACGCGTGCGCGTCAGGCCGGCCTCGCGCAGGCGCACATAATGATAGGTCAGATTGGTCTTGGAACTCAGGCCATTGAAGGCGGAGCAATTCTGCTCGCCCTCCTCGAAGAGGCCGAGAATGATGTCACGGCGAATGGGATCGCTGAGCGCTTCCAGAACCGTCGTCAACTCGATCTGATCGGTTTCCGGGTGAAAGATCGTCTTGGCCATGACTGGGACATATCGCCTGAGGTCCATTAGTTCAAGACTCATTGAATTCATTGACAGGCGTGGAGAAGAGTCCATAAGTTCAATAATTATTGAACTTATGGACTCGCCATGTATCGGACCCTGACCTGGCTTGCACTAGGTGCCTTCGCCATCGGCAGCGAAGGCTTGATGATTGCCGGCATCCTGCCGCGCATCGCCGAAGATCTCGGCATCCCCGTCGCCCATGCTGGTCACCTCGTCACCATTTTTGCGCTCGCCTATGCGATCGGCTCGCCGCTTATCGCAGTGATGACGGCGCGCTGGGAGCGTCGCACTCTCCTGATAACGGCCATGGCCGTGTTCAGCCTCGCCAATCTGGCGGCGGCCTTCGCCACCGGCTTTCTCACGCTGGCGGCGAGCCGTATCATCCTGGCGCTATCGGCCGGAACCTTCATGCCGGCCGCCTTTGCCTATGGGGCTGTGTCGGTCGAGCCGGCCAAACGCGGACGAGCCTTGTCCTTCATCTATACCGGCATGACCGTGGCGCTGGTGATCGGCGTGCCCCTGGGAACCGCCATTGCGGCGCATCTGGGCTGGCGGGCGACATTCGTCATGGTTGCCGCCATGAGCCTGCTGGTACTGGCCGGCATCGCCCTGAAGCTGCCGGCAGTGTCGGGGCCTCCGGCGCCCGGCCTCGCCGATCGTCTTGCCGTCGCGCGTCGTTCGGACGTGCTTGAGGTCATCGGCCTGACGGTCGTGGTCCTGGCCGGCGCATTCGGCGTCTACACCTTCATTGGGGCCTATCTCGAAGCCGTGTTGGGCGCCTCGCCGGAAGCGGTCGCCGGCTTTCTGATCCTGGCGGGCCTGGCGGGGGCTGCCGGCAATACAGTGGGTGGATATGCGGCTGATCGCTGGAACCATCGGCGCTTCCTCACCATCGTCCTGGCGGTGCTGGTCGTGAGTTTCGGTGCTCTTCCGCTGATCCCGGCGTTCCTGCCGGGACTGGCCGGCTGGATCGGGGCAGGGCTGGTGCTGGTGCTGTGGGGCGTTTTCGGCTGGGCTTTCCCGGCGGTGCAGCAGGTGCGCCTACTTGCCATCGACCAGCGCCTGGCCTCGGTCCTGCTGGCCCTGAACGCATCGGCCATCTATCTCGGCACGGCGGCGGGCGCGGCCATCGGCGCCGTGGTGGTCGAGCGCTATTCGGTCCAGGCCGTCGGCTGGGTGGGAGCCGGCACCGAGGTACTGGCGCTCGCCATTCTGCTGGCGACAACCTATCGCCCGGCGCGGGTAACACCGGTGGAGGAGGCGGCCTGCGCCGTCGTCCACCAGGATGCGGCGGAATGACCTCACCGAGTCCGAGCCAAGGCGAATGAACGACAATCTCCTATTTATCAGAGAGATAGGCGAGTTTGTGTAACGGCATCCCGTGATCGCCCGGTCGCAAAGATGGGGAGGACTCAGGCTCATCGCGCCGGAAGTCCTACCCAAGACCTGCCGCAGGCCTTATGTGAGCGTTCGTCTCCTCGGGCAAAGCGCGTTTGAGCAAAACGCCGCCTTGCTCCAACGCCGCGCCCTGACGCGGCTTTGCGATTTTCGGCGAGTGCGCCAGATCGCAATGTATTGGGAATGTACGCCATGGATGCAATCGAGCTTCTGAAGACCCGCCGGTCGGTGCCCCCAGCCATGTTGTCGGCACCGGGGCCGGATGCCGCCCAGCTCGAGACGTTGCTGACCCTCGCAACGCGCGTGCCCGATCACGGCAAGCTCCACCCTTGGCGCTTCGTGATCTACCAGGGCGCCGCGCGCGAGAAGGCAGGGCAGGTCGTCTATGATGCCTTCATGGCTGCTTGTCCCGATGCGGACGAGGGGACCCGCAAGAAGGAATCGACGCGTTTCACCTTGGCGCCGCTGGTGATCGGCGTGGTATCGACGGCTGCCAACCATGTGAAGATCCCGCTCTGGGAGCAGGAGCTGTCGGCCGGGGCGGTCTGCGAGAATCTGGTCATCGCCGCCCATGCGCTGGGCTTCGGAGCGAGTTGGCTCACGGGCTGGATGGCTTATGACGAAAGAGTGCTCGCCAGGCTCGGTATCGGTTCGCACGAGAAGCTCGCCGGCTTCGTGCATATCGGTACACCCAGAGAAACCGTGCCGGATCGGCCGCGTCCCAAGCTCGAAGATCTCATAACTTACTATGGTCAAAATGCAGGTAATTAATTACCTCATATGTAAGTTATTGTTTTTAAAGATAAAAATTTGACACGTGCTTAAAATATCGCGTTGACGCCTATTCGGCTGTCGTGTAGAAGCACTCCAACTCGGCGGCCCCTCAGGCCGCCTTGTCGTTTTCAACCGTCGGATCGACAGCGCAACCATAGGCGACACCATGTCCACCTTTACGCTCAAGACCGCCGATATCGAGAAGAAGTGGGTCATCATCGACGCCAAGGGTCTGGTCGTCGGTCGTCTGGCTTCCGTGATTGCAATGCGCCTGCGCGGCAAGCACAAGCCGACCTACACGCCCCATCTCGATTGCGGCGACAACGTGATTGTCATCAATGCGGAGCAGGTGGTGTTCACCGGCCGCAAGTACAATCAGAAGGTCTATTACCACCACACCGGGCATCCCGGCGGCATCAAGGAGCGCAGCGCCAGGTTCATCCTGGAAGGCAAGTTCCCTGAGCGTATCGTCGAAAAGGCCGTGGAGCGCATGATTCCGCGTGGTCCGCTCGGCCGCAAGCAGATGCTCAACCTGCGCGTGTACAAGGGTACCGAGCATCCGCACGAGGCTCAGCAGCCCGAAGCGCTCGATGTCGGCGCCATGAACGCCAAGAATGTGAAGGGCTGATCCGATGGCCGATACGCTCAATTCGCTGCAGGCTCTCGGCGAGGCTGCCGCCGCCGCCGAAGCGCCCAAGCATGTCCAGAAGCTGGACGCCCATGGCCGCGCCTATGCCACCGGCAAGCGCAAGAACGCCATTGCCCGCGTCTGGATCAAGCCGGGTGCCGGCAAGGTCACGGTCAACGGCCGTGAACTGGACGTTTACTTCGCCCGCCCGGTGCTGCGCCTGCTGATCCAGCAGCCGCTCACCGTCGCCAACCGCACCGGCCAGTATGACATCAACATCACCGTCGCCGGCGGTGGTCTGTCCGGCCAGGCCGGCGCCGTGCGCCACGGCGTCTCCAAGGCCCTGACCTATTTCGAGCCGGAACTGCGTCCGGCTCTGAAGAAGGAAGGCTTCCTCACCCGCGACAGCCGCGTGGTCGAGCGCAAGAAGTACGGCCGCGCCAAGGCTCGCCGTTCCTTCCAGTTCTCGAAGCGCTAAGCTTCCGGACAGGACTTACGAAAACCCCGCTTCGGCGGGGTTTTTTGTTGGCTGGCTTATGGCCGTGGCGAAGCGGTCGAGCCCCGGACCACAAGCTCGGTGGCAAACTGCCGTCGGCCGGTCTCGTCGGGCGTGTCGAGGATCATCTCGACGGCGAGCTGGCCCATCGCCGCGATCGGCTGGGCAATGGTGGTAAGCGGCGGTTCGGAAAAGGCGCTTTCCGGCACGCCGTCGAAGCCGATGACCGAGACATCCTCCGGCACCGACAGGTCCCGCTGGTGCAGCCATTCGAGGGCGGCGAAGGCGATCCTGTCTGACATGGCCAGCAGGGCGGTCGGTGGGGCAGGGGCTGCGAAGAGCTGAGCCATCGCGACGTTGACGTCCGTTTCCTCGTTCTGCGTTTCGAAAATCGGCACGATGCGGGTATCGATGCCATGCTCGGAGAGACCGGCGAAGTAGCCGAGTACACGGTCGCGCGAACTCGAATAGACCGCGGCTTCGACCTCCTGCATGGTGGCAGGCCCGGTCCGGTCGTCGGCGAAGGGCATGGACAGGATGGCGAAGCGCCGATGGCCGAGGCTTGCCATATGCGCCGCTGCTGCCTTGGCGCCGGCGAAATTGTCGACGCCGATGGCCGCGATGGCTTCGTCGCGCGTGCCCAGATGCAGAGCCACGAAAGGAAGTTGGCGTTCCCGCGTCAGCTCCACCAGCCGCGGGCCCTCGTCGATGCAGAACAGGATGAAGCCGTCCACCAGGGCGCTCTGCACATTCCAGGCCAGTTTCTGCTCGTTCATGGCCGAGACCAGGGCAATGCCCGCGCCGCGTTCGTCGCAGGCCTTGGAAATCGCCGCCATCATCAGGCGGGCGAAGGGATCTTCGAAGAAATAGGACAGGGGTTCGGCCGTAACGATGCCGAGGGCGTTGACCTTGCCGGCGCGCAGCAGGCGCCCCTTCGGATCGGGCCCGCGATAGCCGAGGGAGGCGGCGACCGCCTCGACGCGCTCGCGGACTTCCGGTCGCACCAGACGCGGGCGGTTGAAGACGTTCGAGGCGGTGCCCTGCGACACGCCCGCCGCCTTGGCCACATCCGCGAGCCGTATGACCTTATCCAAGGGGCTTCTCCCATTGCGTTAGCGCCGTGTTCGGCATGGCAGGCGTGCCTAACCGACCTCGACGGACAGCGCGCTGCCGATAGTGCACCTTCCCGCCTGCTCCCTTCGGCGGGAAGGCGATGCGACCGACTGTAGCATGTCGTTGGATCGATTCAATTTTGCTTGACCCAGAGCAGGTTTTCCGTTAATTTTTGAATCGATTCAATTGATCGTAAAAGAGTTCTTCGCCCGCAGCTTGCGGGTTGTTTTTGCGCAAGATATTGAATCGATTCAATAAATTCGACCACGGAGCATCCGTCATGATTCCCTCGAGCTATTTCTTCAAGACGGCCTATCGGCGTCGCTGGGAGCAGCCGGTCTCGCCGGAAGCAACACCGGCCGTCCAGCCGAACCGGGCTTGGTACAGCACCCTGGCGACGGCGATCAGCCATTGGCGCGCACCCAAGCCTTCCGGGCGGGGCGGACGCAAGGGGCGGTGAAGAAGCCACGCTCCCCAGCCATCACCCGCCGTGATCCTGCCTGGGCCGGGCAGCGGCCGTCGATCTGTGATCGCTGATCGTCGAGTTGAACACCAGACTATCCGAAGAGAGCAAGGGACATCGCATCGAAACCTCCGAACCGCGTCTCTGGTCGGATTCCCCGCGCAATGGGTGCAGTGGAAGATGCCGCCCCGAACAACTTCTATGGCAAGCTCGGCCCCTGTCGATTCGGAACCGTGCCATGTCCTTCAGCGTCCGCGATATCTGGTTCAAGGGTTACCGTTCGCTGCGCTCCATCCATTTCGAGGTCGGCGACCTCAGTGTGTTCGTCGGTGCCAACGGCACCGGCAAGACCAACCTCTATCGCGGCTTGCAGTTGATACAGGCGGCGGCACAGGGCAGCTTCGCCCATGAGCTGGCTCGCGAAGGGGGATTGGCGGCCGCGCTGTGGGCTGGCATGCGCCCGAGAAACGAGCCGGCCCGCATCCATCTCGATGTCGGCTTGATCAGTGACGGTGCCCGCTATCGCTACCGGATAGAGGCCGGGCTGGTGCAGCAAGCCGGCGGCGTCATTCTCGGCACGGGCTTTCTCGGCGAGCCGCAGGTCAAGGTCGAGACGCTCAAATTCAGCCATCGCGGCCGCGAACAGACGGTGCTGGAGCGCAAGGGACCGGCCGTCAGCATCGCCGGCCCTGATGGCAAGCGGCGCCCGTTCGGCGTGCCGCTATTGGCGTCGGAAACCGCTTTGGCGACGCTGCACGACGCCGATCGCCTGGCCGACCTTGCCTCCGTGCGCCGCACTCTCTTGGAATGGCGTTTCTATCACGGGCTGCGCACGGACCGGGATTCGGCGCTGCGCCAGCCCTGCTATGCCGTCACCACGCCGACCCTAGCTTCCGACGGCCACGATCTGGCGGCTGTCTTCGCCACGCTCGTCCATATCCGCGCCGATGGTGAGGCGCTGTTCGACTCTGTCGACGAAGCCTTTCCCGGTGCCCGCCTGGTGGTGCCGATGCCCGATCGCATGGCCTCCTTCGGCATGATCTTTCCCGACAATCCCAAGCGCGTCTACGAGGCGAGCGAACTCTCCGACGGAACCTTGCGCTATCTCGCGCTGGCCGGAGCGCTGTTGTCCGCACGCCTGCCGCCCTTCATTGCCTTGAACGAACCGGAAGCCAGCCTGCACCCCGATCTCTTGGCTCCGCTCGCCGGCATGATCGTGCGCGCCTCGCGCCGGACCCAAATCTGGCTGGTGACCCATTCGCAAGCCCTGGCCGACGCCATCGAAACCCTCTCCGGCGTGCCGGCGCACCGTGTGATCAAGCGCGGCGGCGAAACCTGGCTTGAAGGTCTGCGGCTATCGGGCGATTTCGCCGAGGATGACCAGGCAGATCCCCCTTGATCGAGCCATGGGCGCGATCAAGGGGGATCTGCAAGATATCAAACAGCTGCAGAGTTCCCGGCGAAACCCATTCGCGGGCCTCGCCGGGAAACTCTGCTTGGAGAGGGAATTCGATATGGCGTGCTCAGCGAGCGCCATATTGCTCGTCGCTGACCTGTTCGAGCCAGTCGACGGCTTTGCCGTTCAACTGCTCCTGGATGGCGGTATGGGTCATTGCCGTGGTGGCAGCGGCGCCGTGCCAATGCTTCTCGCCGGGGGCGAACCAGATCACGTCGCCCGGCCTGATCTCCTCGATCGGGCCACCCTCGCGCTGAGCCAGGCCGCAGCCTGCAGTTACGATCAGGGTCTGACCGAGTGGATGGGTATGCCAGGCGGTGCGGGCACCAGGTTCGAAGGTGACGCTGGCGCCGATGACGCGGGCCGGTTGCGGTGCGCTGAACAGGGGATCGATCCGGACAGTGCCCGTGAACCAGTCCGCAGGTCCGCGCCCGGAAGGCTGCGAGCCGCTCCGCTTGATTTCCATGATGATCCTCGCGATCGATGGGAGAAGGCTGGATCTTAGCGGTGATGGCTGCGTCGTCATAGTCCATTCAGACCCGCCCCTCGCCGGTATGGCGAGAAGCGGGTCCAGCCGGGAACCGCGGTGGGATCAACCTGCAAGCCGGGGATCACGTCGAACGCGGCTAGCGTCGAAGGCGCGCCTATTGGGTGACGGCTTCCGAGGCGTATTTGAAGGCTGGCGCTGCTTCCAGCTGCTCCTTGGTCATCGCCAGCATGCCGCGGGCCGGATAGTCCCGTACCTGGTTGACGGGCTGGGTCTCGGGAGTCACGGGCGCTGCCGATGGCGTGCCTGCAGGTGCCGGAGCGCCAGCGGCGGGTTGGGCCGGGGCCGGAGCGGCGTCCGTCCAGGTTATGGCGGTGTAGGGCAGGGCGACATTCTTTTCCCCCATGCCCAGGAAGCCGCCGACGCCGATGACGACGCCGACGACCGTGCCTTTCTTGTCGACCAGCACGTCGTTGACATTGCCGACATTCTCATCCTTGGCATTGTAGATCTTGACGCCGACGAGCTGGCTGGTCCGGTATTGGCCGGGCTCGGCCTTGGTGACGAAGGACACCGCCCCCACTAGGGCGGGGGTGGTCTGCTGCGCCAATGCCGCGGTGGGCAAGCCCAGCAGGGTGACGAGGGCGACGGTGCAAGTGGCTTTTCTCAGGATCATGGAAACCTCCTTTGATGAGCCGTTCCACCCCATAAAACCAAGCTGGCGATGCGATGTTCCAACGAAACCGGCTCGACGGCTCCATGTGAGGCCGAAACCGCGCCATCGGACATATTCCCTTTGTCACGCATTGCCCTTAAAGCCAGGGGCGATATTCGTAAGCAAAACGCTAAGCAGATTCCTCCTGATCGGGCCACGGGCGCAATCAGGAGGAATCTGCAAGATATCAACATTTGCAGAGTTTCCTGGTGAGGCCCATCCGTGGGCCTCACCAGGAAACTCTGCTTGGAGGAGAATCCCATGGCTGGTCCCACTGATGATCCCAAGCGCCCGCGCCCGACCGACAATGCCGTCTTTCGCAAGGAGGTGCTCGGTGGCGCCACCGAGCCGACCTATGGAGGCATCCTGTCCTTCATGCGCCGGCGTTATCAGCGTGACCTGACCGGTATCGACGTTGCCGTCTGGGGCATTCCCTTCGACGCGGCGGTGTCCAACCGACCCGGCGCCCGCTTCGGACCCCAGGGGGTGAGGCGCGCTTCGGCGATCTTCGATGGCGACCCGCAATATCCCTTCCAGGCCGATCCGTTCGAGCAACTCGCCGTGGTCGACTATGGCGATTGCTCCTTCGACTATGCGCGCCACGGCGAGATCCCGGCCTGCATCGAGACGCAGGCGCGCGACATCATCGACACCGGCACCATGCTATGCTCGATCGGCGGCGATCACTACGTCACCTGGCCGTTGCTCAAGGCCCATGCCGCCAAGCATGGTCCGATGGCGCTGGTGCATTTCGACGCCCACCAGGACACCTGGTACGACGACGAAGGGCGCATCGACCACGGCTCCTTCGTGGCGCGCGCCGTGCGCGAGGGCATCATCCTGCCGGAGCGCTCCATCCAGATCGGCATCCGCACCCATGCGCCGGATGATTGCGGCATCGAGATCCTCTATGGCGAGGATCTGGAAACGCTCAGCGTCGCCCAGGTGGTCGAGCGTATCCGCCAGCGGGTCGGCGATGCCAAAGCCTATATCACCTTCGACATCGACTGCCTCGATCCGGCCTATGCGCCCGGCACGGGCACGCCTGTCGCCGGCGGTCCCTCGTCGCGCCAGGCGCTGATGATCCTGCGCCGGCTCGGCTTTCTCGACATCGTCGGCTGCGACCTGGTGGAAGTCGCACCTGCCTATGACCATGCCGATATCACCTCGATTGCGGGCGCGACGGTACTTCAGCATTATCTGGGCTTGATTGCCGAGCGGAAGCAGGGCAAAGCCGGGGCATGAGCAAGACGCCCAAGAACCCAACGGCCAAGAACCCGACGTCCATGAGCAACGAACGCAAGAACTCGCTGACCTACGCCGACGCCGGTGTCGATATCGATGCCGGCAATGCCATGGTCGATGCCATCAAGCCCCTGGTCCGCGCCACTCGCCGCGTCGGCGCCGATGCCGAGATCGGCGGCTTCGGCGGCCTGTTCGATCTCAAGGCCTGCGGCTTCAAGGATCCTGTCCTGGTCGCGGCCAATGACGGCGTCGGCACCAAGCTGAAAGTCGCGATCGAGACCGGCATCCACGACACTGTCGGCATCGACCTGGTGGCGATGTCGGTCAACGATCTGGTGGTGCAGGGCGCCGAGCCGCTGTTCTTCCTCGATTATTTCGCCACCGGCAAGCTGGCGCCGGGGCAGGGCGTTGCCATCGTCAAGGGCATCGCCGAAGGCTGCAAGGATGCCGGCTGCGCCCTGATCGGCGGCGAGACCGCCGAAATGCCGGGCATGTATGCCGATGGTGACTATGACCTCGCCGGTTTCGCGGTCGGCGCCGTGGAGCGCGATGCCATCCTGCCGCGCGGCAGCGTGGCCGAAGGTGATGTCATCCTCGGCCTGGCTTCCTCAGGCCCGCATTCCAACGGCTATTCGCTCATCCGCAAGATCGTCGAGCTCTCGGGTCTCGGCTGGGACGCTCCGGCGCCTTTCGCCGAGGGCAAGACTCTCGGCGAAGCGCTGCTGACGCCGACGCGCATCTATGTCAGGCCGTTGCTGGCGGCGCTGAAGGCGACGGGTACGGCCGTCAAGGCGCTCGCCCACATCACCGGCGGCGGCTTCCCGGACAATATCCCGCGCGTGCTGCCGGATGGCATCGCGGCGTCCATCGACCTCTCGTCCTTCACCCCGCCGCCGGTCTTCGGCTGGCTGTCGCGCACGGGTGGCGTCGAAGCGCATGAGATGCTGCGTACCTTTAATTGCGGCATCGGCATGATTGTCGTTACGGCCGCGGCCGATGCAGAGGCCGTCGAAGCTGCTCTCGCCGAAGCAGGCCTGCCACCGGTCCGTCTCGGCACTGTGGTGACGCAGGACGGCGCCGAACGCGTCGGCTATCGCGGCACGCTGTCGCTATGAAGGGACGCAAGCGCGCCGCCATCCTGATCTCGGGGCGCGGTTCCAACATGGCCGCGCTCATCGAAGCTGCGAGGGATCCGGCCTATCCAGTTGATATCGTTGCGGTGATTTCAAACCGCCCAGGAGCGCAAGGCCTGGCTCGGGCACGCGAGGCCGGCATCGCCGCCGAAGCTGTGGACCACAAGGCTTTTGCCAGCCGCTCCGATTTCGAGGCGGCGCTGGAAGCGCGGCTGGAAGCCCATGTCGTCGATCTTGTGGTGCTGGCAGGATTCATGCGGTTGATGACGGCGCCTTTCGTGCAAAGCTGGACCGGGCGCATGATCAACATCCATCCGGCCCTGCTGCCGGCCTTTCCGGGGCTTGCCACCCATGAGCGCGCGCTCGAGGCCGGGGTGCGCCTGCATGGCTGCACCGTCCACTATGTCACGCCCGGCATGGATGAGGGGCCGATCATTGCGCAGGCGGCAGTGCCCGTGCTGCCCGGCGACACGGCTTCGGATCTTGCTGCGCGCGTGCTGCTTGCCGAGCACAAACTGTATCCGGCAGCTCTCGCCCGTGTGGCGCGTGGTGAGGCACCGGTCATGGGCGAGCGCGTCGAGATCGCCCCCGGCGATCTGCTGTTCTGCGAGTGACATCGGCGACCGCGTCGCCACCCTATTGTCCGACCCGAACTGTCTTTGACCCAGTTTTTCTCATTTAGGATTTTCGAGGAGCCAGAATGTCGATCATGAACGGTGTCGCGCTTCGCATGAAGAGGGAAACGGCGCTGTCATCAGCCGCTGCGTGCTGCGCCGTCCTGTTGGCCCTCACCAGTGCTACATCTGCCTCGGCCGAACCGGCCACGGCGGAAGGCGCGCGCAAACTGACCGAGACCTTCCAGTCTTATATCGGCTCCGTACCGTTCGAAAAGGGCTTCATCGCTATCGCGCCCAAGGACGACGGTTACGATGTGACCCTTTCCTTCGATGGCACCAAGCTCGACGCCGCCAAGGGCAAGGGCGTCGCCGAGGTCTTGCGCATCAATCCTTACGTGGTGCGCCTGACGCCGCAGGCTGACGGCAATTGGGCTGTGAAGAGCGGCCCGGCGCCCATTGCCGTGGCCTGGAGCCGGGTCTGGAAGGAAAGCCCGGAGACCGGCAGCCTGAATTTCACCGCCTGCGCCAGCCAGGGTGTGTTCGCTCCCAAGCTGATGAGCTTTGCGACCCTGACGGCCGGCTGCGACGGCAGCGCCGCGACGGTTCGCAATCATGATGCCGACATTGATCTGTCGACCGGCAAGTTCGGCTTTGCGACCAGCAGCAAGCCCGATGCGAACGACGGCGTCGACGTCAAGTTCGACAGCGAGTTGCAAGGGCTGAAGGGCAAGGTCCAGGACAAGAAGGATCAGCAATTCCCGGTATCGTTCGAACTGGCCGGCGGCCAGCAGACGTTTTCGGCCACCGGTATGCGCTTCGCGGCGATCTATGATCTCGTTGCCTTCCTGCGCGAGCACCCCTCCAAGGGGCAGATCGTCCTGGCGCAGGACGACCTCAAGACCAAGCTGCGAGCCGCCTTGCCGTTCTGGCAGGAGGTTTCGAGCACGTCCCACATCGAAGACCTCGTGGTCACCCTGCCGTTCGGCCAGGTCAAGCTGGGCAAGGCCCGGCAGGCCTACGGGCTCACCGGCCTGGTGAAGCAGGGCTACTATTCCGACGCACTGAACTATTCCGGCCTCGAGATTCCTGACGTCGTGGTGCCCGAATGGGCCCGCTCGCTGATCCCGGCCCAGGCGAACTACGCCACCAAGCTGTCCCTGAACGGCCTCGACGGCATGGCAGACGTGCTGATCCGGGGCCTCGATGCCACGCAGGATCCGCCCTTCAGCAAGATGATGGCGGTGGCGCTGATGACGCGGCTGCTCGACGGCGACCTCAATTACAAAGTCAATTTCGACATCACCGCTCCCGGCTACACCTTGAAGGGGGATGGCAGCGCGGCGGTCAATCCCGAGCCGACGGCCAGCCTTTCGGTATCCGCCACCGGCTTCGACGCGGTGATGGAGAATCTCGGCAAGGCCGATATCGAGGATGCGCGTAAAGTGGTGTTCTTCCTCTCCTTCGTGAAGGGACTCGCCAAGGAAGAGGCGAACGGGCAACTGGTCTGGAACGTCTCCTACGACATCGTCACGCATAGCGTGAAGGTCAACGACCAGGTCTTCCGCCTGCCACAGCCGGACTAAGTCAAGTCTTGCCGGCGGTGCGCCTGCGGCCGATGAAGGTCGTGAGGCCGCCCACCAACAGAAAGGCCGTGCCGAGCAAGGCGGCAAGGCCTGTGAAGAACCAGCGCCCGAGCAGGCCGTCGAGCGTGGCGTCGGTCGGAATGGCCGGATTATAGGCGACGGTCACGCTGTCGCCTTCGCGCAGGAGGGAACTGCGCACGAGGTTGGTGAAGCGGATGACACTGCCTTGCGGTGTCGAAAAACTGACGACCGGATAGGGATTGACCGAGACGATGGTGCCGGCGGCCGAGGCCGTACGAGGGCTGCGCCGTTCGCTCATGCCGAGCACCGGGGCGGCAAGCAGCCCGGCGAAGCCCAGGATGAGGAAGCTACGCCCCACGATCGACAGGGCTGCCGGGCCTCGGACACGTCGCACGCTCACCATCATGTCATTCCAGTCACAATTCCGATGTCCGGGGTTTACGGCACTTGCCGCTCCGAGGGAACAGGCGGGTTGCGAGATCGGCCGGCAAGCGGCCCGGCGGGAATGCGTTTCGTTTTAGCAGTGCAGTCGCGCTTCCATGTTCACGCCGTGAAGCAGACGTCATTGCGAGCGCAGCCAAGCAATCCGGTCTTGGGTATGCGGCAAATCTGGATTGCTTCGCTGCGCTCGCAATGACGATATTCCGGGTTCGCAATCAAACGGCTGTCGCCCTAGAACAGGATCCGCCTCAAAGGACTGGGCAGCGAGGGCAGTTGCCGCAGCAACCGATCCAATGAAAAGCTGCCGGATCCTGCAATCGACAGGACGAACATGCCGCCGGCGATGGCGAGGTCCTTCTCGAAATGCAGCAATTCGTTCTGGCTTGAAAAGTCCATATGGAAAAGCGTCGCCGTGGCGAGGCAGAACAGGCCGAGCAGAATGGCGCCGATGCGGGCGAGAATGCCGAGAGCGAGGGCCAGGCCCGCCCCCAATTGCAGTGCTATGACGCCGACGACCATGGGGGCGCTGATGCCGACCACGGCCATGGCCTGGACGGTGCCCGTGAAATGCATCGCCAGGGTTGTCCCTTCGTGAACGAAGATCAAGGCGAGCAGCAATCTGCCGGCGAGCAGCACGGCATTGGTGAGTCCTGCCTTGATCTTGCTGATTTGAGTCATCGCAGCCACCTCCGACCGAAAAAGGGCGGCAGGCGCGTTGGCGCCTGCCGGCCCACACGTCATTTCGTCACCTTGGTGTCGATGGCTTTCTGTAGGTCCTCGAGTTCCTCGCAGCCCTGGGGACACAGCTTGCCGAGTTCCGACAATTGCATCTTGGCCTTGTCGACGTCGCCGGTCTCGACATAGAGCTCACCGAGATATTCTCGGGCGGCCTTATGACCGGGCTGCAGTTCCAGCGCCTTGGTGTAATAGGTCAGCGCCGTTTTGTAGTCGCCGGTCTTGCGCAGCGTGAAGCCGAGCAGGTTGTAGACATCGGCCTGCTGGGTATCTTCGGCCAGGCCCCGCAGTTCCTCCAGGGCGCCGGTATAGTTCTTGGCTTCGATCTTGGCCTTGACGGATGTCAGGTCCGGCGCGTCGGTGGATTCGATATTGTCGACGGCATAGGCGGGTATCGAGAGCAGCGTGGTGGTGACCGCGGCCAGTGCCAGCGTGGCCACCGCTGTCGCGACTGCATATTTCAGCATGGTTTTTCTCCTGATGGCGGAATGTCGGTTTTCAGAGCTGTGCGGTCGGCGTGAAGCCGTAGGCATTGCCGTCCTTCACGAAGGTGCCGCTGCCGGGGAATGGGAAATGCGAGCCGCAGATCCTGATGTTGTCGGCGATCACCCGGTCGATGAGCTTGCGCCGTGTTCCGATGGCCATCGGACCATCCTGGTCATAGGCGCCTTGCCAGTCCGGGTGGGGGGCAAGCAGAGCGGGCACATACATGATGTCGGCCGAGACCATGAACTGCTCGTTGCCGGAACCCATGAGATAGACGGAGTGTCCTGGCGTGTGGCCGGGCGCCGACAGGATCTGGATGCCGGGCGCGACTTCGGCCTCGTCCTGCACCAGCTTCCAGTTCTTCCATTTCGGAAAGTTTTCGACGATGCGCTTGCCGGCGGGGCGCCGCCCTTCCGCCAGCTTCTCGACGCGCGACGGGTCCGTCCACCAATTGTATTCGGCGGCGCTGACGATCAGTTCCGCATTGGGGAAGACGGGCGCATTGGTGCCCTTTTCCATCAACCCCCACACATGATCGGGATGGAAATGCGAGATCAGGATGGTGTCGATGGCCTTGTAGTCGATACCGGCTGCGGCCATGTTGGCCGGTAGATGCGTGGCATTGGCCTGCCATTGTCCGACACCCGAGCCGGCATCCATCATGATCAACTTGTCATTGACCTTGAGCACGACCACCGTGAGAGGGATCGGCATGAACTCGGTGGTCAGGCCGGCCTTGGACAAGGCCGCCTTGGTATCTTCCACCGATGCGTTCTTGATGAAGGTCGGGTCGTGGGGCTTGCGCCAAATGCCATCATAGATGGCCGTCACCTCGATGGATCCGACCTTGTATTTGTAGAAGCCCATGCTGGGCTCGACGGGCGTCTGGGCGAGGGCAGGGGCTATGAATTCAAGTTTTCCCGCCAGGCCGAACGCTGCGGCTGCCGCCGCAGAACCCAGCACCGAACGGCGCGTCATCTTCAGCATTCTGGTCACTCCTGTTCAACGGCTCATGCCGGACGGTTGCACTGCCTGTCAGTGCCTCCGCTGAGTGACCAGACCTGGGGACGCATGGAATTATTCCCGTCCGTCGCAAAGTTTTTTCGATCTCCGGGATTCGTGTTGTCGGCGCGCCAGTCCGTGGGGATCGAACTCGACCGTTTCATCCCTCGATGTAGGGCACGGTCGCCGTGCCCTTCCGCCGCCTCATGCGCTCCGTTCGCTGCCTGAAGCGGAAGAGCGGGCAAGATGGGCTTTCACGAAGTCGATCCAACTGCGCACCTTGCGTGGCAGCTGTCCTGCGGCCGGGTAGAGCGCATAGACATTCTGGGCGGGAAAGCGATAGTCCGGCAATGCGTCCAGCAAACGCCCCTTAGCCAGATCGTCCTGGACGAGCCATTGCGGCAGCAGGGCAAAGCCAGCGCCCCGCAGGGCAAAGGCGCGCAGGATCGAAGCGTTGTCGGCGAGAAGGCATGGTTCGCCTGCCGGCCGATAGGCATGGCTGCCACCGGCACTATCCTTCAGGTCCCAGGCAGGCACCTGCTCCAAACGCCGATGCCCGAGCCGCGGATAGTCGTCGAGCGCCGTGGGCGTGTCGATGCGTTTTCGGCCCGATGCGGCAAGCAGGTCGGGTGCGATGACGGGACGCATCTCGAATGTGTCCAGGCGGACGGCCTTGTAGCCGAGATCGCGCAACCGGCTCAGCTCTCCCAGGCGGATGGCCACGTCGAAACGCTCGCGCACGAGATCGGTCTCGAGGGAATGCGTCTCGATCTGGACCCGGAGGGCCGGATGCAGGCGCATGAAGGCCTGCAATGCCGGCACGATCCGCGTCAGACCGTATTCCACCGTGGTGGTGAGGCGCAGGGTTCCGGTGAGATCCGCATGCTCGCCGCGCGCCTCCTCGATGGCGAGACGCGCAGTCTCCAGCATGTCGACGCAACGCGCGTAGAAACGCTCGCCTGCCGCCGTCGGCACTACGCGCCGCGTGGTGCGGCTAAACAGGGGAATGCCGAGATCCCCTTCGAGCTGCTTGACGTTGAAGCTCACCACCGCGCGGGCCTGGCCGATACGGGTGGCGGCAGCCGTAAAGGAACCGGTCTCCACCACGGCACGGAAGATTTCGAGACGGCCGAGGCTGATCAAACTCGTTCTCCATTGTCAAAAATAATACGCCAATATTGTCCAATTATTCGACTTATTTATCGTATTGGCAATCGCTAGGTCTGGGGCAGTTCATCAGCTCTCCATGTCGGTCATGTCGGTTCGTTCAAAAATTGCCATCGTCTACCTGCTGGGCTTCGGCCTCGACCTCGCCAACATGTTCGTCATCAATGCGGCCTATCCGGCTCTCGGGCGGGAATGGCAGGCATCCCCGGCGCAATTGGCCTGGACCGGCAATGCCTACATGCTCGGCCTGACCGTGGTGATCCCGCTCGGCGTCTGGATGGCTGCGCGCTGGGGCGAGCGTCGGGTCTTGCTGGTATCCCTCGGTGTGTTTGCGCTCGGGGCAGGCGGTTCGGCTGTTGCAGGGTCCCTCGCTGCCTTGCTGGCCTGGCGCCTGGCGCAGGGACTGGGAGGCGGCGCGCTGATCCCGGTCGGGCAGGCGATGGCCTACCGCGCCTATCCGCCGAGTCAGCGCGCCGGGCTGACATCCCTGGTGATGATGGTTGCCCTGATCGTCCCCGCCCTGTCGCCGGCGATCGGAGGCGTCGCCGTCGATTTCCTGTCCTGGCGCTGGATCTTCATCGGCATGCTGCCCGTGGCCGGTCTCGCCTTCTGCCTCGTGCAGCTCTGGCTGCCGAGAACGGAGCGCCAGGAGGATCCAGGTCCCCTCGACGTCTCCGGATTCGCGACCAGTATCACCGCCCTTGTCGCGCTTCTGCTCGGGCTGACCTGGCTCGGTGAAGGCGAGCAGGCCTGGCTCGCAAGCGTCGCCATCGGCATCGCCATTCTGGCCGGGACACTGCATGTCAGGCGCGCTTTGGGCAGGTCACAGCCCTTGCTGGAGCTCAGGCTGCTGTCGCGACCACTGCTGCGTGGACCGGCCATCGTCTATCTGTGCGTACCCGGCGTTTTCGTTGGCGTGAACCTGGTCGCCTCCCTCCATCTCCAGGGCGAGCTCGGCCTCACGGCTTCCCAGACGGGAGCCCTGATGATTCCCTGGTCGATCGCGGCTTTCGCAGCGATCTCCTGCACGCGTCTCGCGATTTCCCGATCAGGGCCGGTGCCCCTGCTCGTGGCCGGGATGCTGGTCCAAGCGGGGGGCATCCTGCTGCTCTGCGCCGGTGGTGACTGGCTGATCCCAGCCTATCTCGCGATGGGGTTCGGCGGCAGCCTGTGTTCGAGCGCGGCTCAGAGTGCGGCCTTTCTCGACGTGCCGCATCGGCAGATGGGCCAGGCCAGTGCGCTGTGGAACATCAATCGCCAGTTGAGCTTCTGCCTCGGCGTCGCGGTGATGAGTTGCCTCGTCGGCAACTTCACGGGGACACTGGGCCCGTCGGCGCCATCGCAGGCCTATCTCCATGCCTTTGTCGCGGCCGCGGCGCTTTCGCTTCTGCCCCTGCCGGGGATTCTCCGGCTACCGAACCTCCAGGCCCGGCGCCTGTTGGGCCATGTGGTTCATTCCGAAACCGAATAGGGAGAACAAACATGCATGATTGCTTTGCCCAGGAAGTCATCGACACCTGTGTCGAAATCCGTCTGTGGCTGTCGGGAGAGGGAAATGAAACGCACTTCTCCAGTTTGCTCGAGCGCTTCTCGCCTGCCTTCACCATGGTGACCCTCTCAGGAGCGCAGATCGACTATGAGGGCTTGCAAACCTTCTTCATTCAGGCTCGCGGCAGTCGGCCCGGATTGCGGATCGTGATCGACGAGCTGGAGACGCTGCTCGGCAACGAGGACGGGGCCGTCGTCTCCTATCGCGAGCGGCAGGAGAGCGCCTCGGGTGGGACCACCATGCGGCGATCGACCGCCGTCTTCACGCGTGACGCACAGGGCTCCGTGCAATGGCTGCGTCTGCAGGAAACGCCGTGCCTCTGAGGCGGTGGTGCGATCACGCTGGCCAAGCCTGTTCCGCCTGCAGGAGATCTTGCAGGGATTGGCGAATAGCCGGGGTACAGGCGAGGACCTTGTGGTCCTGCAGCAGGCCAGGTCCGCGCGGAAAATCGCGAGCCCAACCTCCAGATTCCTCGACCAGGAGCAGGCCGGCGAGCACGTCCCAGCTCTTGAGGGAGAGCTCGCAAAAGCCGTCGATACGGCCGCAGGCGACCTGGGCGAGCCCCATCGCCGCCGAGCCGTTCTGGACGAAGGCATAATCGTTTGCGAGGAGGTGGCCGATCAGCCCGAGATAGTCGGCGGTGGGGTGCCGAAGCGAATATCCCGCATCGACAACGGCATCGGAGGGACCACGTGTCGTGCGAACGCTGATGGGGCTCCCGTTGCAAAAGGCGCCCTGGCCGCGCCGGGCGCTGAAGATCTCGTCAGCGATCGGATCGTAGACGACGCCGCTCTCCGTCCTGCCGTCGACGCAAAAGGCGATCGACACGGCGAAGTGGGCGATGCCGCGGGCAAAGTTCAGCGTGCCGTCGATCGGATCGATGACCCACAGATGGCGTGCGGGCGAGCCGCCGGTTTCTTCGGTCAGTATGCCATCGGCCGGGAACGCGCCGGCAAGTTGATCGATCAGGAAACGATCGATTTCCAAATCGGCCTGGGTCACCGGATCGTGCCGGCCTTTTTCGAAGCTGGACAGCGCCTCGTCGGAGCGGAAGTAGCGACGCGCGATCGCTCCGGCCTGCCGGGCGCAGTCCTGGGCGAAGCGATGCCGCCGGTCGATGTCGTCGCCGATCACGATTTCCGCTCGCGCCTTGCCACCAGGGAGCGTTTCACGTCCTCCTCCGCCTCCTCGAGCAAGGAGGTGATGGCCTTGGCGGTCGCGATCGGATCTCGCTTTGCAATGTTGTCGACGACCGCCTGGTGCAGGGCGAGCGAGTGGCTCTGGCCCTCGGGATTGTCGTCCGTCAGGCGAAAGCTGATGACCAAGGCGGTCTCGATCAGCGCGGCGAGGGAGCCGATCAGCTCATTGCCGGACATGCGCAGGATGGCTTGATGGAAGGCAAGATCGGGTATGGCGAAGCGTTCGCTGTCGTCGCCGGCCTGCTGCATTCGCGAGAGCAGGAGGCGCAACTGCGCGACCTGCTCATCGGTCGCCCTCTCGGCGGCCAAGGCGGCGGCCATCGGCTCGATGGCGCGCCGCAGCTCGAACAGGGAACGGGCCTCCTCGGCCGTGGTTCTCGGCCCGTAGCGCCAGACCAGCACGTCGGGGTCCAGGAAGTTCCAGTCCTCTCTGGCGCGCACGCGCGTGCCCACCTTGGGGCGCATCTCCACCATGCCTTTATTGGCGAGCACCTTGACGACCTCTCGCAGCACCGTGCGGCTCACGCCATGGGCGGCACTCCAGTCATCGGCATTCGGCAATTGATCGCCCGGGGCGAGGTCGCCCCGCACGATGCTCTGGCCGATGTCGTTGAGAAGGCGCGAATAGAGGCTGGTGCCAGTGGCGTTCCCTCCCAGAGAGCTCATGGGTGAAACCTTGGAAGGAAAGGCTGCATTCTTCATTCTATTCCTGTTAGCGGCGTATCACGCCGCGGATAAGCAGCTTGGGACGATGGCGGTGAGGTGGCATGGCAAACTTGCCTTGACCAAGCTGCCTCGTCCAATCCTCACCGCGCCGGTATCCTTCAGATCACAGCTTCATGTCGAGATTGACCTTGAAGGCATGGCCCTGGGTGTGGCTGGCAAGCTGGCCGGAATAGGAGGCTCCCAAAGTTGTGTTGGGCGCAAGCGCGATGTCGACGCCAGCCTCGACCGCCAGCGCATCCTTGGCGAGCGGCGCGCCCGCTATCGTGAAGGACGAACCATTGTTGAAGGCGAGCTTCGCATTCTGGGTCACGTCGTCGAAGGCGTGCTGCCAGCCGAGCGTGCCGCGCAGGGTCAGCGTGGTCCCGGCGACGTCGAAGCCGGTCGAGGCATGGAGCCCCAATGTGGTGTAAACGGTGTCCGCCGAACTCTTCTGGCTGGTCAGCGCCGCTGTGGTGCCGCCCTTCTCGGCAAAGCCTTGCGTGTCCAGATGGACATAAGCGAGATTGGCGAAAGGCTCGAAGGCGCTCCGACCGAGATCGAAGCGATAGCTGAGCTCACCGAAGGCCTGTGCCGTCGCAGCATTGTACTGCCCCGAAAGCCTTTCGCGGAAGGCCGGGAATACGACATCGCGCTTGGTGTCGACATTATGCCAGCCATAGATGGCGCCGGTACGAAAACCGAGCCGGCCCCATTGCGTGCCGCCATAGAGGCCGAGCTGATAGTTGTTGCTGGAGCCGTCGGAGGTCCGGGCGGAGACGTCGAAACTCGTATGGCTGTAGCCGGCGAGGACGCCCACGCGCCAGTCCCCGACCGGTGCATCGATACCGCCGATGAAGCCGCCGCTGGTGCGGTCGAAGGAGGCGGCGTCGCCCGAACCCTTGGCCCGGCCGGTGGCGGCGAAGGGCGTGCCCCAGACGACGATGCCGTCGGTGTTGCCTATGGCCGCGCCGCCTGACGTTCCGGCGATACCGCCGAAGGCCGAGCGCAGGCGTCGGTTGGCGGCATCGCGTGGGTAGCGGCTATCCTCGAGGAAGGCGCCCTTGATATCGGCATGGATCTCGCCCGAGAGCGCATTTCCGTAGGGACGCACATAGCGGTAGAAGCCGATTGCGGTCTGGCCGGGATGGTTCGGATCTTCCTCGCGATTCAGGATGTGCATCGACCAGCCGTCGGGCGTGTTCTTGAAGACCAGGCCTTCGACTTCCTGCTCGCCATTGGTCTTGAGATTGCCGATGAGCTCGACCTGGCCGGTCACGAGATTGGCGCGATAGATCAGCTTCTGGTCATTATCGGTCGAAAAATACATCCAGCCGTTGAAGATCTTGCCACCCTGGGCCTGATCGATGGTCTGGGACAGGGGAATGTATTTCTGGAACGACCAGTCTGAAAGGTTGTAGACGGCGAGTTCCGTTGCATTTTCATAGGCCATGCCGTAGCCGACGCCGTTCTTGGCGTCGACGGCCACCCAACTGGCGATGTCATGCGTGCCATGCGGAGGATTGAGCGGAAAAGCCTGGCCGAGATAGGTCAGTGTTTTCGCGTCATAGATCGCGAAGACCGGCCTTTCATATTTGCCATTGGTGGTCGGCGAACGGTTGCTCGTGTCCAAAGAGATGTAGAGCTTGCCGTCGGCATAGTCGATGTCGCCGATATGGTTGAGCCCGATATCGGAATATTGGGAGGGATTCTTCAGCGCATCCGGAATGGCTGAGGTAACCAGCAATTTCGGATCGAAGGAGCCGTTGGTCATTTCCAGGGCATTGGTGCCGGAAAAATACCAATTGGTGCCGTCGGTGGTGACGCCCTGGCCGCGTGAGGCATCGACGCCCGAGAACAGTGATTTCTCGACCATGATCCAGGGTTCCACCGCCAGCGCGGGCAGGCTGGTGGCACCGAGCATCGACAGACCGACGAGGCATGGCCATGCGGTTCTGCTGAGCCAAGGGCGGAGTCCGGCACAGGCGATGGGAGCGAAGGTAGTCTTCTCAGGCGGTTTGCTCGACGTATCAAACGGTGTGGCAGGCATGGTCTCGATCTCTCGGGGCAGGTTCTTGTGAGTGCACAGCGGCGCCCGCCGGCCTTGCGGCCGGCGATGACGTGCGAAAATGCGGCTATGACGAAGTGTCCCGGCCGGCGGCGGCAACAGCCCGGCCCTGGATATTGGCGAGGATTTGGAGGAGACGCGCCAGTACAGATGAACTCGGACTGGCGCGTGTCAGGTACAATCAAGGCATTGGCTTGAAGACATGTACCGGCATCCGCGGTGCGGATGATGTGATCTCGGCGAAATAGCGGGCTGAGTAAGAATTCCTATCGGTGGTCACTAAGCGTGGTCACGAGCAGGCTGCCTCGATGCCATCCGTCCGGTCCGATGGGTAGGATGGCCGGGTGCTTGCTCGATGAGATGCTTCATAGAGACGGCCCGTGACAATAGTATGAATAATATGAAGAATGAAGAAGGTGGTCGCGGTGACAGGCCAAGGCAGCCTTGTCGGCGAGTGGCGGCTTCAAAGCACCTGATTTGTAGTGCGAGGTTTTCTTATTCCGCAGCCGCGCGGTTGAGCGAGGCGATCAGATCGGTGAAACGTTCGCCCTGCACCGCGACGTGATCATAGAGGCGTGTGGAGGCGAGGGCACTATCGCCGGCCAGCAGGGCGTCGACGATGGCTTCGTGCTCGGCCAGCGAGGTGCGCATGCGGTTGCGTACACGGAGCTGGAGGCGGCGGAAGGGAGCGAGGCGTTTGTGCAGGGCGATGGCCTGCTCGGCGATGAAGTCATTGCCGCTGGCCACATAGATGGCGCGGTGGAAGCGTTCGTTCTCGTAGTAATAGACGTCCATGTCGCCGCTGTCGGCCGCCTTGCGGCAGGCTTCAAGCGTCTCTCCCAGCGCGGCCTCGTCGCTCGGCAGCAGGCGGCGGGCGGCCAGGCGCCCGCAGATCGCCTCAAATTCGGCCATCAGGCTGAACATGTCGATCAGGCGCTTGGGATCGGGGGCGCTGACGATGGCGCCACGGTGCGGGCGGATCTCGACCAGACCGGCAGCCGCCAATTGCTGGAGAGCCTCGCGGATCGGCGTCCGCGACACCCCGAATCTGGCCGCCAGCGAGACCTCGTCGAGCCTGTCGCCGGGCTTGGACACCCCTGTGGCGATTTCTTCTTCGATCTGGTTGCGCAGGCGGGTCGCGGGTTTTTCGCTCATGGCCGATATCCTCCGCAATTTCGTACGACTCTCAAGGTGATGGAGTCAATCTCGCAAAACTTGTATACAATTTTATTGTAACTGTTTCAAAACTGCAATAATGGTGAATGCAACCGCAGGCGGAACCAGCCAGCCTCGGATGGATGAGAGGAAATCGCCATGTCGCTTGCCTTGAGGCAGATGTCGCTTACCCGGAGGCAGATCCTGACTGCCGCACTTGCAACGCCATTGATCATCCGGTCGGCCGGGGAAGCCCGCGCCGCCACTACATTGAAGATGTCGCATCAGTTTCCCGGCGGCACCGTCGAGCAGGGGGATTTTCGCGATCGGCTTTGCCGCATCTTCGCCGCCGAGGTGGAAAAGCGCACCAGCGGCGCCTTGAAATTCGACGTCTACGCCAATGCCTCGCTGATGAAGACCAATGCGCAGTTCTCGGCCATGCGGCGCGGCGCCTTGGACATGTCGCTGTTTCCCGTCGCCTATGCCGGGGGCGAATTGCATGCCACCAATCTGGGCCTGATGCCCTGCCTGGTGACGAGCTATGAGCAGGGCGCCGCCTGGAAGAATGCCGAAATCGGCAAGGCGCTCTCCGGCATCCTGGAGGCCAAGGGCATCAAGATCATCGCCTGGGTCTGGCAGGGCGGCGGCGTGGCCTCGCGCGGCAAGCCGGTGCTGACGCCCGACAGCTCCAAGGGGCTGAAGATCCGTGGCGGCAGCCGGGAAATGGATCTGATGTTCACCGCCGCCGGGGCGCAGGTCTCTACCATGCCTTCGAACGAAATCTATATCGGCATGCAGACCAGTGCGCTCGACGCCGCCGTGACCTCGTCGACCAGCCTGATTTCGTTCCGCCTGGAGGAACTCGCCAAATCGCTGACCTCGGCGCGAAAAGGCTCCTTCTGGTTCATGCTCGAACCGCTGCTGATGTCCAAGACGATCTTCGACGCCCTGCCTGCCGATCAGCAGAAGGCGCTCCTGGATGTCGGCATCGAAATGGAAGGCTGGGCCACCAAGCAGGCGCAGCACGACGACGAGGAGGTCGCCAAGGTCTATGCCGCCAAAGGTGTCGAAGTCGCCGATTTCAGCGCGACCGACCTCGCCGAGTGGCGCAAGGTCGCCGAGGCCAGTTCCTGGAAGGATTATGCGGCGCGCTCGAGCGAGGCCGCGGAGTTGCTGAAGCTAGCACAGAAGGTGGCGTGAGATGGGCGGCTCGATCCAGCACGACGCCATTCTCGCCGCCGACGAAACCCGCCCGGCGGAACAGGCGGGAGCGGTGCGGCGGGTGTTCGGGGCTGTCAACGCCGTCGCCTTTCGGCTCTCGGCCGTGGCTCTGCTGGCGGCGGCTGTGGTCCTCACCTTCGGCGTCATCACCGGGCATGTGACGCGCCAGTCCGTGCTCTGGCAGGACGAAGTCACCATCTACCTGATCGCCGGTGCCATCTTCCTGTCGGCGGCCTCGGTGCAGGCGGTACGCGGCCATGTCGGGATCGACATCCTCGACCATTGGCTGCCGGCGACCGCCGGCACCAGGCGGCTGGTCGTCGATGCGCTGGTGCTGTTCTTCTGCGTGCTGTTCGCCTGGAAATCGGGCTCGCTCCTCCATGAAGCCTGGGTGGACGAGCAGACTTCGCACTCGGCCTGGGGCCCACCCTTGTGGATTCCCTATTCCCTGCTGACGGCAGGCATGGTGCTGCTGGCTGCGCAGGTCGCCCTGCAGGTGGCGGAACGATCGCTGCCGGTGTGCATCATCGTGCTGCTCGCCGTGCTCGCCTTCGCCCTGTGGTCGCGCCCACCCCTGCCGCTACTAACCGGCCTGCCGCAATGGGGCATCGGCGTTGCCTACTGTACTGCGACGCTGATCGTGCTGTTCTCGGGCATGCCGATCGCCTTCGCCCTCGGGGTGGTGGCGCTGACCTTCATGATCCTGTTCATGCCGGCCGCCTCGATCGACACGCTGGCGCAGAATTTCTACGAGGAACTGGCCAATGTCATCATCCTTGCCATCCCGCTCTTCATCCTGAAGGGGGCGGCGATCGGTCGTTCCAACGCCGGCAAGGATCTCTATTCGGCCTTGCATGCCTGGCTCCATCGCATTCCTGGTGGGCTCGGCGTGGCCAACACGGTCGCCTGCGGGCTGTTCGCTGCCATGGCCGGCTCCTCGCCCGCCACCTGTTCGGCCATCGGCGCCGCCGGCATCCCAGAGATGCGGGCCCGCGGCTATTCAGGCGGCTTTGCCGCCGGCATCATTGCGGCCGGTGGCACGCTCGGCATCCTCTTGCCGCCCTCGGTCACCATGCTGCTCTATGCGGTGGCGGCAGAGGTATCGCTCGGCAAGCTGTTTCTGGCCGGAATCGGCCCGGGCCTGCTCCTGATGACGATGTTCGCCATCTACGCGATGCTGCATTACCGCAAGGAGAAGCGGCAGGCCCTGGTCCAGGCCGAGCGCACCGGCGTTCGTTCGGCCATCCTGCACGAGGAGAGCTACTCCTTCGCCCAAAAGCTTCGCATGGTCGGCTGGGTGGTGCCCTTCGTCTCCATCCTCGCCGGCGTGATGGTGGTTCTCTATGCCGGCTGGGCGACGCCCTCGGAGACCGCCGGCGTCGGCGCCGTGCTGGCCCTGGTGGTGATCTCGGCCATGTACGGCATCTGGCGGCCTTCCAAGGTGATGCCGATCCTTTCGGGCACGCTCAGGGAATCGACCATGCTCTTGATGATCATCGGCATGTCGCTGCTCTATTCCTATGTGATGAGCTATCTCCAGATCAGCCAGTCGGCGGCAGCCTGGATCATCAGCCTGAACCTGTCGAAATGGCTGCTGCTGACGGCGATCCTGCTCTTCGTGGTGGTCCTCGGCTTCTTCCTGCCGCCGGTCTCGATCATCCTGATGACGGCGCCGATCATCCTGCCGCCCTTGAAAGCGGCCGGCTTCGACCTGATCTGGTTCGGCGTGGTGATGACCATCGTCATGGAGATGGGCCTGATCCATCCACCGGTCGGGCTCAACATCTTCGTGATCAAGAATATCGCGCCGGATATCCCGCTCGGGGATATCATGCGCGGTACACTGCCTTTCGTCGGATTGATGGCGGTGGCGGTGGTGCTGGCCTGTCTGATCCCCGGCCTCGCCACCTGGCTGCCCGATCTGATCATGGGGTAATCCATTGACAGGGTATGGTGAACAGCGATGAGCAGAAACTTCCTGCAGGAATTCCTGGAAGCGGTCGCCGAACGGGGGAGGGGCCTCATCGGCCTCGACCGCCCCTCATCCCAGGTGCGATCGGCCGATCTGCTGGCTCTCAGCAATGCGTTGCTGACCGGCCGGGGCGAGGTTTCCGGCGTCGCCTTAGCGCAGCAATGGCTCGATGCCTATGCTGCGGCCGATGACGAGCATCGCCGCCGCCATCTGGCGGCGCTGGCCGAGGACTTCGGCGCCGATCAGCCGCGCCTGGATGCGGCGATAGAGGCCTATCTCGGTGACAAGTCTCCCCGGACCATGGCCGAACTCAGCGCCGCTGCCGAGCCGAGGCGGCAGGAGCTCTTCCGCCGGCTCAACCGCCCCGCCGGCGGCACGGCCGCCTTGGTGCGCCTGCGCGAGGACGTCCTCGCCAGCCTGCCTGACAATGAGGAGTTGGAGGCTCTCGATGCGGATCTCGCCCATCTGTTCTCGTCCTGGTTCAACCGGGGTTTCCTGATGCTGAAGCGGATCGACTGGACGACGCCGGCGAACATCCTGGCCAAGATCATCCAGTACGAGGCCGTGCACACCATCCATAGCTGGGAGGATTTGCGCAGCCGGCTGGAGCCTTCGGACCGGCGCTGCTTCGCCTTCTTCCATCCGCAGATGGCGGACGAGCCGCTGGTGTTCGTCGAGGTCGCCCTTACGCAGGACATACCGGCGACCATCGCGCCGCTGCTCGCCCTCGAGCGCAAGCCGATCCGGGCCGAGGATGCGACCACGGCGGTGTTCTACTCGATCTCCAACTGCCAGGTCGGCCTGCGTCGCGTTTCTTTCGGCAATCTCCTGATCAAGCAGGTGGTCGAGGAACTCCGGCGCGATCTGCCAAAGCTGAAGAGTTTCGTCACCCTGTCGCCGGTTCCCGGATTCATGGGCTGGCTGAAGCGGGAACTCGCCAAGGAGGAGCCGCATATTCCAGGCGTGGCCGACCTCACGGTGCTGGAGGGGCTGTTCCGGCCTGCGGAGCACGGGGGAACCGGGCCGGCAGAGGCCATGCGTGAAGCGCAACTCGCGGCCGCCGCCCATTATTTCCTGGTGGCCCGGACACCATCGGGTGCGCCGATCGATCCGGTGGCGCGGTTCCATCTGGGCAATGGCGCTCGCCTCGAACGCATCAACTGGCGGGGTGACGTCTCGCCGAACGGGTTGCGCCAGGCCGGCGGTCTCATGGTCAATTATCTCTATGATCTCGATGCCATCGAAGACAATCACGAGGCCTTCGCCAATCAGGGCGTGATCGCCGCGAGCCCGGCCGTGCGCAAGCTTCTGAAAGCTACGGAAACGAAGCCGGTGCGTCGCAAGACAGCCGTACCGGCCCTGCCACCACCCACCCGCAGCGCCGATCCGGCCCCGCGACCTCGTCCCAATCCCTGAGGAAATTTGCGTGTCGAACCATCTGTTCAGCCTGATCCGTTCCCGGATGCCCGAAGCGGGGAGACCCTTCCTGACCCTCTCCGACGGCAGCGGCTTCGACTATGGCGCCGTGCTTGCCTGGTCGGGACGCTATGCCAACGCCCTGCGCGGCTACGGGGTCGAGACCGGCGACCGCGTGGTCGTCCAGGTCGAGAAGAGCCCACAGGCGGTGTTTCTCTATCTTGCCTGCCTGCGCGCCGGCGCGGTGTTCGTGCCCCTCAACACCGCCTACACCAAGGCGGAGCTCGACTATTTCGTCGGCGATGCCGAACCGCGCCTGCTGGTTTGTGCGCCTGAGAAGGCGGATGAACTGGGCGAGATCGGCACCCGGCTCGGCGCTGCCGTTGCAACCCTGGGAGGCCGTGACGACGGCTCGCTCGCCGAGGCAGCCAGGAGCGCGCCGGAAGCCTTCGACGACGTTGCGCGCGGCGAGGACGATCTGGCGGCGCTGCTCTACACCTCTGGCACTACCGGGCGCTCCAAGGGTGCGATGTTGACGCATGGAAACTTGGCTTCCAACGCCGTTACCCTGGCCGCCTATTGGCGCTTCAGCCAGGCCGACGTGCTGCTGCATGCCCTGCCGATCTTCCACACGCATGGCCTGTTCGTGGCCATCAACACCACGTTGATGGCAGGCTCCTCGCTGATCTTCCTGACGCGCTTCGATGCGGCGGAGGTGCTGCGCCACCTGCCCGAAGCAACCTGTATGATGGGGGTGCCGACCTTCTATGTCCGCCTCCTTCAGCAGGAGAGCCTGACGGCCGAGGCGACCGCCCATATGCGGCTGTTCGTGTCGGGATCGGCGCCCCTGCTGTCGGAGACCCATGAGCAATGGAAAGCGCGCACCGGCCATGCCATCCTCGAACGCTATGGCATGACCGAAACCAACATGATCACCTCCAACCCCTATGACGGGGCGCGCGTGGCTGGTGCGGTCGGCATGCCGCTGCCGGGCATCTCGCTGCGCATCACCAAACCCGAGACGGGCGAGGCCTTGCTGCAAGGCGAGATCGGCATGATCGAGGTGAAGGGCCCCAACGTATTCAAGGGCTATTGGCGCATGCCGGAAAAGACCAAGTCGGAATTCCGGCCCGACGGCTTCTTCATCACCGGCGACCTCGGCAAGATCGATGCCCAGGGTTATGTCCACATCGTCGGACGCGGCAAGGACCTGGTGATCACCGGCGGCTACAACGTTTATCCCAAGGAAGTCGAGACGGAAATCGATGGCATTCCCGGCGTGTTCGAGAGTGCCGTCATCGGCGTGCCGCATGCTGATTTCGGCGAGGGCGTGACGGCCATCGTGGTGCGCAAGCCCGGCGCCACCGTGGAGGAGCGAACGATCCTTCAGACCCTGGAAGGGCGCCTCGCCAAGTTCAAGCAGCCCAAGCGCGTGCTCTTCGTCGACGAATTGCCGCGCAACACCATGGGCAAGGTCCAGAAGAACGTGCTGCAGACGACCTATCGCGATCTTTACGCGCGGGGGTGATCGATATTGTCATCCCGGACGCGTTGCAGCACGAAGTGATGCAGCGCACGTCCGGGATCGCAAGTCGGATGAGGCCATATCTCGATGCGGTCCCGCATCTGCGGCGCAGCATTGCATGCTGCACCGCGTGCGGGATGACATTCAGCCGAGCTTCGGCTCGAGCTGGGTCGACCAGAGCGAGGCATCGGCGGCGTCGCGCAAGGTGACGGTCATCACCCGCGTGTCGGCGGCGATGGCGACATGGCCGAAGAACTGCAGGCCGGCCGCGGGCGACAGGTTCTGCTGGCCGCCTTCCGGCGCCTTCACATATTTGAGCTCGGGCCCGAAGGTCATGTCGAGGTCGTTCGGGCCGAAGGTGCCCGAGTGGAGCGGGCCGGAGACGAACTCCCAGAAGGGATCGAAGTCCTGGAAAGCCGCCTTGTCCGGGTTGTAGTAATGGGCGGCGGTGTAGTGGACGTCGGCCGTCAGCCACACCGTGTTCTTCACGCCGGCCGCCTTGATGAAGCGCAGGAGATCGGCGAATTCGAGCTCGCGGCCGAGCGGCTTGCCATTGTCGTTGTTGGAGACGGCTTCGAAGCCCTTCTTCTGGTCGGCCTTGTCCCACACCACCAGAGCGAGCGGCATGTCGGCGGCGATCACCTTCCAGGTCGCCTTGGAGTTGGCGAGTTCGCGCTTGAGCCAGGCAAGCTGCTCGGCGCCGAGGAAGGCGGCTTCCCCACCTTCCGTGGCCTGCAGATTGTCGCCGTTGGGGCCGCGATAGGTGCGCATGTCGAGCATGAAGACGTCGAGCAGCGGGCCATAGGGGATCTTGCGATAGACCCGGCGCGGCTCGGCCAAAGTGGTGGCGATCGGCATATATTCGTGGAAGGCCTGTGCGGCGCGCGCCGCCAGGGCCGCAATCGACTTTTCCTTGTAGCGATCGTCGCTGAGCAGGTCCTTGGAGGACGACCAGTTGTTGGTCACCTCATGGTCGTCCCACTGGGTGATGACAGGAACCTGCTGATAGAGCGCGCGGAAATTCTTGTCCATGAGGTTGTATTTGTACTGTCCGCGATATTCGTCGAGGGTCTCGGCGACCTTGGACTTTTCCGGCGTGACGATGTTCTTCCAGATGGTGCCGTCAGGCAGCTTCACCTCGGGCTTGATCACGCCGTCGGCATAGATGTTGTCACCGGAATGGATGAAGAAATCCGGGTTGTGCTTGAGCATGGCCGAATAGATCTTCATGCCGCCACGGTCGGCATCGATGCCCCAGCCCTGGCCGGCGGTATCGCCGGACCAGACGAAGGAGACGTCACGCAGCCCGGCCGGAGCCGAGCGCAGATGTCCGGTGACGACCTCGCTCTCGACGCCGGTATGGGCGAGATCCTGGAAGCGCACGCGGTAGAAGATCTCCTGGTCCGCCGGCAGGCCTTCCGCCAGGATCTTCACGGTGTAGTCCGTCTCGGGGGAGGCCGTCACCGTCGGCAGCCGGTTCACGGTCTTGAAACTCTCGGTGGTCGACCATTCGAAGATCGCATTGGCTGGGCGGTCGGTGCGCGACCACAGCACGGCTCTGTCGCCGGCTACGTCGCCCGACTGCAGGCCGGCCGTAACCTGGGGACGATCGGCGGCACGGGAGACCCCCGGCATCGCCAGCGAACCCGTTGCACCGAGAAGGCCGGTTGCGGCGGTTGCGGTCAGGAAGCGGCGGCGGGACAAAGGTCTTTCGATGAAGCGCATGGCGACTCTCCGGCTTGAATTGCGCTCCTTCTTGGCCACCGACATGACAGAGGCATGTCAAATAGTTGGAGGAATTGTAAACTGTGCTCGAGAGGGGCGGTGAACGGGTCTCATGCGGTGGCCTGCAGCAAAAATTCACAGGCGGCGCGCATCGGGTTATGGCATAGGGAGACGGGGATCTTCCATGCAGCAGACCGGGTATTTTATGACTTTCTTGAAGAAATCTGAGCGTAAGCACCGTGTTGCGCGCAAGGCAATGCTGGTGAGCGTCGCGCTGATCGGGTTGGTCTCGCCGCCGGCAATGGCAGAACCTGCCACCGAGCAGGGAGCCAAGGCGATCCGAGAAGAGATTGCTCGCTATCTTGGCCCGAAAGTGATCGAGAAGGGTATTGTCACGGTCAAGCCCAATGGCGACAGCTACGATCTCGTCTACGATCTCAGCAGCAGCAAGCTCGGCCTGCCTGCTGACGGTGCACAATTCAGCTTCGGTCCGCTTGCCACCCGCCTTACGCCGCAGGGAGGTGGCAAATATGTCTTCGAGCAGACGGTGCCTTCGCTCGATTTCGTCTACAAATCGGCCAAGGCCGGCCCTCAGAGCGAACTGGTCCAGCGCCTGAAGAATTGCATCGGAAAGGGCATTTTCGACCCTAAGGCCGTGCAATTCACCGATCAAACAATGAGCTGCGAGTCGGCCGTCTTCACGATGCGCTCGCCCATCGAGGACATCGACGCTAGCATCGGCAAGATCGATTTCACCATCACCGGAAAGGTGGGGGATGCCAGCAAGACGGACCTGAACATGACGGGCGACCTCCTGGACCTCGTCGAGACGGTCACCGTCAAAGATCCGGCCAACCCTGCCCCTCCCATGGTGCTGCGCGCCGATCGCGTGCACGAGACCTTCGTAGCCAGTGGCTTCAGCAGCCCGCAGTTCATGCAGGCCCTCGCCTATTTCGCGGCCCGCAAGGCTGGCGACAATGGCAAGGCGGCCCAGGAGCAGGCGCGGGCCAAGCTGAAGGCCGTATTGCCATTGTGGCAAACGCTGACGGCGCAGATCCGCTATGACAACATGACGGTGGGGACGCCCAAGGGCATCATCAAGATTGCCTCGGTTGATACCAATCTCGCCTCGAACGGCTTGGTGAAGACAGGCAATGTCGGCCTGAATCTGGCCATGAGCGGCCTCGTCCTGCCGGACGGCATGATGCCAGACTGGGCCAAGTCCCTGGTGCCGGAAAAAGCTACCCTCGATTTCAACCTGACAGGGCTCGATCTCGAGACGATCGCCGGCAAGATGATCGAGGCTGGCACCGATGCAAAACCTGCCCAGGCCGACGCGTTAAAAGCGGTGCTGATGCCCTTGCTTCTGGCGAACCAGCCCAAGCTCACCTTCGGCCAGAGCCTGACGGCGCCTGCCTATGATGTGAAGGGGCAGGGGGAAACCTCACTGTTGCCCGCCCAGCAGGGCAAGGCGACGGTCTCTACCTCCAATCTGGATGGGGTCGCCGCCGCTCTCGGCAAGGCCGGTGGCTCCGACCCCGGGCCGCAGCGCGCCACCATGGGCATCGCCTTCCTGAAGGGCCTGGCGAAGACCGGGCCGGATGGCCGGCTGACCTGGGATATCGACTTCGACAGTCTCGCCCGCAAGGTCACGGTGAACGGCCAGTCCTTCGGGCCGGGTGCGCAGAAATAGGGCACCTTCAACCTGCAAGCTGTGCGTTCGGAGGGCGGCCTTCCCTGAAAGGCCGCCCTCTTCGCGTCTAGAGCACCGAGGCGATCAGGCAAGCTCCTTGGCCAGCAAATGGCGGACTTCCGTTACCAGGGCCGATTCGCCGGCCTGGGGCGGCAGGATGGAGAATTCGATGTCGGGCATGGCCGGAAGGCCGAAACCGGCGTCGAGAATGGCCATGCCAGCCGGTATGGCGGAACGGTTGAGGCAGGCCACGCCCAGGCCGGCGGCGAGCGCCAGATGCAGGCCGGCGACCCCGGCAGCCGAATGGGCGATCTCATAGTCGATATCGCCCTGGTTGAGCGTGCGGATGATCAGGCGCTGCAGCGCGCAGGCCTCGGGAAGCACCACCAGCGGCAGGCGCTGGCTGCCATCGAGCGCAAGGGTGGGAGAGGCCACCCACGACAGGGGTTCGCGGCCGAGCCGGATGCGGCCGTCCTCGCCCGGCGTGTCGTCGTCGAGAAGGCGCATGGACAGGCCGATGTCGAAGTCGCGGCGGCTCTCGATCATCAGGCTCTGGCGGGTGGCGACATGCAGCCTGAGTTGCGGATAGCGCTCGCGCAGGCGCTTGAGCAGCAGCGTGATCGTCGCCGGGCGGAAATAGTCGGTGATGGCCAGGCGCAGATCGCCGGCAAGTGGCATGCCCAGGACATCGCGAAAAGCTTCCTCGCTGAGCGCCAGCAGCCGGCGCGCATGCACGACCAGGCGCTCGCCCGCCGGCGTGAGGCTTGCACCGAGTTTGCCGCGCACCAGCAAAGTCACGCCGCAATGCTGCTCGAGCTTGCGCATCTGTTCGCTGACGGCCGATTGCGAGCGGTGGACCCGTGGCGCCGCTGCCGACAGGCTGCCTGTTTCGGCGATGGCGACGAGCGTTTGCAGCAGGTCGAGGTCGAAGGGGCGCATTTATCCATCCTATTTTCCGATGGATAATATCGTATCTTCCTGCTTTTCCGAATGAAAGCTTCACTTCATACAGGCGCTGTCCCCCATGAAGGAGCTGACATGCCCGGTATCTTTCTCACCGTTTCCGGCCAGGCCGACGGCAGCCTCACCCGCCGCCTTGCCGACGAAGTCGCGCGTCTCACCTGCACCGTCCTGCGCAAGGAGCCCGATCGCACCCTGGTGACGGTCGACTATCTGCCGCATGAGCAATGGTTCATTGCGGGGCAGTCCCTGGCGGAGCTCGGCAAGAACTCGTTCCGCCTGGAAGTGACGGTCACCGACGAGACCAATACCCGGGAGGAGAAGGCCGCCTTCCTCGCCCAGGCCTTTGAGCTGCTGTCGGGGATAATTGGAAACGTTCATTCCCATTCCAATGTCCACATCGTGGATTGCCGGGCGACGACCTATGGCTATGGCGGCATCACCCAGGATCGCCACTACCATGAGAGCGCGAGAGGATGACCGCCTCGGCGAGCAGTCGGAGTTTCGAATGTCTAGTCTACGTTTGTATATGTTCCAGTCCGGCACCCAGCGCTGCAAGCTGCACCACATCAAGATGAACCAGGGCGAGGGGGAGGACTGCGAGATCCCGGTTCCCTGGTTCCTGGTGATGCATCCGAAGGGAGCCGTGCTGATCGACGGAGGTCTGGCGGCTGAAGGCCTTGCTGATCCCGGTGCCTATTGGGGTGGCAGCGTCGAAGTCTTCCGGCCGGTGATGACGTCCGAACAAGGCTGCCTCGCCCAGCTTCAGGCTCTCGGCGTCCAGCCCGGCAATATCCGCTTCGTGTTGCTCTCGCACCTGCATTCGGACCATAGCGGCGCCGTCGGTCGCTTTCCCAACGCCACGCACATCGTGCAGCGCCGGGAATATGAGTACGCCTTCGCCCCCGACTGGTTCGCAGCGGCAGCCTATGTCCGCCGTGACTTCGACCGGCCGGGCCTCGCCTGGCAGTTCCTCGAGGGGGAGGCGACCGACGATTTCGATCTCTATGGCGATGGCAGCATCCGGATCCTATTCACCCCAGGGCATTCGCCCGGCCATCAATCCGTGCTGGTCAACCTTCCGAACAGCGGGCCGTTCCTGCTGGCGATCGATGCCGCCTATACCTGGGACCACTGGAACGAGAAGGCGCTGCCGGGCCTGATGTGCTCGGCCAGCGACGTGGCGCGGTCGGTACGCAAGCTGCGTTTCCTCGCCGACCGGGTGGGGGCGACCGTGGTGCCGGGCCACGATCCCGAGGCCTGGACCGGTTTCAGGCAGGCCCCGCACTTCTACGACTGACGCGCCCGTTCCCCAGCATGTCTGCCCGCTCAGGCCTCCAGCGCCTGGGCGAGGTCGGCGATCAAGTCCTCGGCATTCTCGATGCCGACGCTGAGCCGGATGGTCGCGTCGGTCACGCCGAGCTGGGCTCTCAGTTCGGCCGGTACGCCCGAATGGGTGGTCGAGGCGGGATGGCTGGCGAGCGACTCGGTGCCGCCGAGGCTGACGGCGAGCTTGAACACCTTGAGTGCGTTGAGCAGCCGGAAGGCCTCGGCCTGGCCGCCCTTGATCTCGATCGAGAAGGTCGAGCCGGCGCCGGTGCATTGGCGCTCGAATACCCGTCGCGCCGGGCTGTCTTCCGGCAGTGCGTGCAAGGCATGCACGGCGGCGACGCCGGCATGAGCGGCCAGGAAGTCGGCAACGGCAATCGCATTGCGTGCGGCCGCCTGCATGCGCAGCGACAAGGTTTCGAGCGAACGGCCGAGCATCCAGCAGGTGTGGGGATCGAGCTGCGTGCCGATGGCACTGCGCAAAGCGCGCACGGGCTTCAGCACGGCCTTGCTGCCGATGGCCGCGCCGGCGATCAGGTCGCTGTGGCCGCCGATATATTTGGTAGCCGAATAGACCACGATGTCGACGCCATGGCCGAGGGGGCGCTGGAAGAGCGGACCCAGCAGTGTATTGTCGCAGACGATCACCGGCCGCGCACCCTGGAGCTCGGCGATGCGATCGGCCGCCTCGCTGATGAGGGAGAAATCGACCAGGGTGTTGACCGGATTGGACGGGGTCTCGATCAGGATGACGCTGACACGGCCCGCCGTCATCGCCTTGTCGGCCGCCTCACTGATTGTTGCGGCATGCAGACCGTCGATGAAACCCGTGTGCCCGATGCCGAAATCGGCAAGTGTACGGGCGAGCAACGTCTCGGTGCCACCGTAAAGCGGCTGGCTATGCAGCACGACATCGCCGGGACGGGCATAGGCCAGCACAGCCATGGAGATGGCCGCCATGCCCGAGGAGAACAGCAGGGCGGCTTCGCCGCCCTCATAGATGGCGAGGCGATCCTCGACGATCTCGGTGTTGGGATGGTTGAAGCGCGAATAGACCAGGCCCGCCGCACTGCCGGCGGGGGGCGAGCGTCGGCCGGAGGTATAGTCGAAGAAATCGCGACCATCCTCGGCCGATTGGAACACGAAGGTGGAGGTGAGGAATACCGGTGGCTTCACCGAGCCTTCCGACAGGGCCGGGTCATAGCCATAGCCCAGCATCAGGGTTTCGGGATGCAGGGGATGATTGCCCAATGTGCGCTTGTGGCTGCGATCGACGGCCATGACCGGCTCCTCTCACGGATTGCCTCGCTGATGGTCCGTGGGATGGTGCTGCCGGCGAGGTCAGTTTGTCAAAAGGCGAGGCGATGGAGGGATGGAAAAGGGGTGAGAAACGTGGCCGGGTGGATTGGCACACGTCGCTCTTCAGTCCCCAGGTGCGGCATGCCTCGGCGTGCCGAGCTTGAACCAGGCCTTGGCGATCCTGCCGTCCTCGACCTCGTAGATCGCCATCACGTCGACCTCGCCTCGGCCCTCTGGGAAATTGCGGGTGACGATTTCGCGGTCCACCACCAGGGTGCCGACCGAGAGCCGGCCGATCAGCTTGCCGTGCAAATCGGGTTCGCGAAAACGAACGAGGTGGCGGGCCCGGATTTCGGCGGCGCCCGCCGCCAGCAAGGTCGAAGGATGCTCGAAGACCAGCGCATCCTCATGCCAGAAGGTCATGAAGGCTTCGATGTCGCGGGCATTATAGGCGGCGAGCTGGCCGGCAATCACGGCTTCTGCTGCGGAGGCGTCCATCTTGGTTGTCCCAAATAGGCAGGTGACACCGTTCGTCATTACGGGAGAAGGGGGCCACGTAAAGGTTAGCCCGGCAGGCCCAACGCGGCCCGCCTCTTCTTCGAGAGGCCCCGCGAGACGATCAGATGGGACTGGCGCAGATAATCGCGCAGATCCTCGTCGCTCAGGCCGGGTTCGGCGTAATGCTGGATCCATTTCATGCCGCGCGAGGCCAGATAGGGCGCCGGGCGCAGACCCGGCTGTTCTTTCAACACCTCATAGGAGATGTCGCTGACCTTGAAGGTGTAGCGCGGTTCGCCGTCCTGCTGGCCGCCGATGGCGAAGACCTTGTCGCCGACCTTCCAGACATGGGCGCCGCCCCATTGCACCACATGGCTGGTGGCCGGGAGCGTGCCACAGAAGGCGTTGTATTCGTCGCGGGTCATGACGCCAAAGCTGGAAGCTTGCGGATGGCGACCTTGTTGTCGTGGAAAGCGCCGCCGCCGACGGGGGCGGGCGCGTCGGCCCCGGTCAAGGTGTTGATGCCCTTGCCGTCTTCATAGGCGCTGTTCGGCCAGATCGATTCCGCCACCAGCACGCCGCGGCGCAGGCCTTCGAAGAGCTTGGCATGCAGTCGCACCTTGCCGCGCGGGCTTTCCAGCTCGACCTTGTCACCATCCTCTATGCCGTGGGCGGCGGCATCGTCGGGATGGATCAGCACATCGGGCCGTTCTTCCTTGGCGAGCGAGGTCGGAGTTTCAGTGAAGCTCGAATTGAGGAAGTTCCGGGCCGGGCTGGTGGTCAGGCGGAAGGGGAAGATGTCGTCGGCCAGTTCGATCGCCGTCCAGTAATCGGGGAAGGCGGGCATGTCGTGCACGGGCCCGAACTTGGCGGGAGCCGCATAGGGGTTCTTCGGCCAGTCGGCCTTGAGGCGGAACTTGCCGTCCGGCCAGCCGAACCCCTTCAGGAAATGGGCGTCCTCGAAAGGCTGCTGCACGTCGAGCCAGCGCTTTTCCTCCAACTCGGCCAGCGTGCCGCGCTTGGAGGCTTGAAGCGTGCGGTCGATCAGCTCGCGCGGATCCATGGCAAAGGCTGGGTGCTCGGCGCCGACGCGGGCAGCGATGGCGCTGATCACCTCGTGATTGTTGCGGCATTCGCCCGGCGGCTCGATCAGCTTGGGACCGAGCAGGATGTGCTGCTGCCCGCCGCCCTGGTAGACGTCGTCATGTTCGACGAACATGGTAGCCGGCAGGATGAGGTCGGCCATGCGGGCGGTATCCGTCATCACCTGCTCATGCACCACGGTGAAGAGGTCCTCGCGGGCAAAGCCCTGCTTCACCAGGTCCTGGTCAGGCGCGACCGCCATCGGATTGGTGTTCTGGATCAGCAGCATCTTCACCGGGCCGCCGCCGCACAATGCCTCGGCATCGCCGGTGAGGATGGGGCCGATGCGGGATTGGTCGAGCTCGCGCACCTTGGGGTCGCGCACGTCCAGCCCCTCGATCAGGGTCTTGCGCCAGCCGAACATGCCTGAATTGGAATGCAGCGCGCCGCCGCCCTCATATTGCCAGGCGCCCATCACCACGGGAATGGCACTGACCGCATGCATCGAGGCCGCACCGTTGCGCGAACGGGCAAAGCCATAGCCAAGGCGGAAGAAGGTACGGGGGCGCTCGCCGAGCAGCCTGGCCAGCGCTTCGATCTCCGCTACCGGCACGCCGGTGATATCGGAAGCCCATTGCGGCGTGCGGCTGGCCAGATGGGCTTCGAACTCGGCCGGGTGATCGGCGAATTTGGCGAGATAGGCCCGGTCGGCATAGCCGTCACGGAACAGCACATGCATGAGGGCGCAGGCCAGCGCACCGTCCGTGCCCGGCTTGAGGATGATCTTGATGTCAGCCTGCTGCATGGTGGCGTTGTCATAGACGTCGACGGCCACGATCTTGGTGCCGCGCTTCTTGCGGGCAGAGGCGGCGTGGGTCATCACATTGATCTGCGTCACCACCGCATTGGTGCCCCACAGCACGATGCAGTCCGATTGAGCCATCTCGCGCGGATCGGTGCCGGTCATGCGGCCATGGCCGGCGAGATAGCCCGACCAGGACAGAGAGGTGCAGATGGTGGAATACTGGCCCGAATAGAGCTTGGCATTGCGCAGGCGGTTGATGCCGTCGCGCATGACCAGGCCCATGGTGCCGGCATAGTAATAGGGCCAGACGCTTTCGGCTCCGAAGTCGCGTTCTGCGGCCAGCATGGCCTCGGCGGTGCGGTCGAGCGCCTCGTCCCAGCCGATGCGCGTATATTGGCCCGATCCCTTTGGCCCGGTGCGCAACAGCGGATGGAGCAGGCGATCCTTGTGATGCACGCGCTCGGCATAGCGGGCGACCTTGGCGCAGATCACGCCCTTGGTGAAGCTGTTGTCGGCGGCGCCATAGACCCGGCCCATCGTGTTGCGATCGAGCACTTCGATCTCGAGGGCGCAGGTCGAGGGGCAATCATGCGGGCAGGCGGAGGCCCTGCGGATCGGGCCGAGCGGTTTGTTCATCGGGGTCTCGTCATGTCACGACGGCATCGTAAGGCGAGGGCGCTATAAGAACCAGCCCTGCCTGCGACCATTGCGAGAATTCATCGATCCATTCACACGATGAATAGGCCGAGTGCGCCTTTGGCACCACGGCTGCGTTTGTTTTATGAAGGGGCGGGAAACACGGAGTGTCAGCCTCTCAGCTCCATCAGGTGATGGAGTGGGGCTGACACTCCAAATCCCGCTTAAATGAAAACCAAGATTGCCATTACGCCAATGCGCGTGCTGCTTCGAGCACTTCGGCGACATGGTTGGCGACGCGCACCTTCGACCAGACGCGGGCGACGACGCCCTTGCCGTCGATCAGCAGCGTGGTGCGTTCGATGCCGAGATAGGTGCGACCATACATTTGCTTCTCACCCCACACACCGTAGGCATTGAGCATATCGAGGCTTTCGTCGGAGGCGATTGCCGTGGTCAATCCGTGCTTTGCCACGAATTTCTGCTGCTTGCGCACAGGGTCATGCGAGACGCCGAGCAGTTCCGTGCCGGCGGCGGCGAAATCCGCCTTGGCGGCTGAAAACTCCACAGCCTCACGGGTGCAGGCCTGTGTATCCGCTTTGGGATAGAAGAAGATCACCAGTTTGCGGCCTTGGAAATCCGCAAGCCGGATCGTGCCGCCATCGGCGAGTGGCAGAGAAAAGGTGGGAGCGGCCTCACCGGCCTGCAGGGGATGCATATGCCATCCTTTCGGCAAAATGGTACGTCAAGGCACAATCGTGTATGTTTCGGAGCAGGCACGGTCCAGGCCGTTTTGCATCCATGGCCCTCATCTATCGGGATGAGGAAGTCCGGTGTGTGTTTGCCCAGCGTATTCGTGAGAAAGACGATATTAAATTGTCGACTTATCTCAACAATTTGCATCTTCATCCTACTGCGTTTCCTTAACGGTGCGGCAACCTGGGTGAGGCCATGATCCCAGCGGCATGCCGTGGGGCATGAAGGATCGAGCGCAAGGGGCTGGCGAATCGTTGATGGCGAGGGACGCACATAACGCAGTGCATGAAACGACGGCTGCCGCCGATGAACCGGCGGCCCTGGAGAACGCTGCGGGCCAATTGCCATACGACCATCCCGTGGAGGCGTTGCCGGCAGATTCAGAAGCACCGCCCGTGGCCTCCCCGGCCCGGCCGCGGCGCGGTAGCGGCCGGGTGCTGTTGCGAAGTGCCGTTTCCGTGGTCGGTACGGCTGCGGTGGTGGTCGGGGCTGCCATTGGCATCTTCTATTGGCGGCTGGGCAATGGTCCTCTATCGCTGCCTTTCATCACCCAGACCGTGCATCAGGCCATCGCCGCCAAATTGCCGCCGGGCTATCGTCTCAGCCTGGACGATGTGGCGATCGAACGCCGCCCGGAGGGGCTGATTGCGATGATCCGCGGCGTGACCGTCAGGGAACATGACGTCGTGATCGCCTCGGCACCGCGCGTTTATGCAGGTTTCGATCTGACGTCGCTGCTGCTTGGCGACGTCACGGCGCGCTCGATCGTGGTGGAGGGCGCCGCGGCTACCGTCAATGTTAGCATCGACGGCCGATTCACGCTCCAGGCCGGGGTCGATACCACGGCCCCACCCGCGGGCGGGGCCCTGTCGCTTGCGGCGGTTCTCAACGGCTTCGACACGATGATCGCCTCGATCGGCTCCATCGACAGGGTCGAGTTGCGCGATGCCGCTCTGGCGGTGCACGACCAGGCGATCGGCCATGACATCATTCATCGCGGCATCGATCTGACCGTTCGCCGGACCGCCGCTGCCGGTGGCCTGTCGGTGGCCCTGGCCGCTGCGGGCGGCTCCATCAATGCCACCACCGAAGGAGGAGACGGCGAACCGCGCTCGATCGATGTCAAGGCCAGCAATATTGGCGTCACCGAACTCGTGGCCGCGTTGGCGCCGGGTGTCGAACAGCCATCGGTCAAGGCCTCCTTCGATGTGCTGGCCCGTGCGACCATCAATCCCGACGGTTCGGTCGAGATGGCCGAGGTCAGCGTTACCAGCGCCGGGGGCAGTTGGAATGTCGAGCCGAAGGAACCGCCCTTCGTGTTCGATGGCGCTCAGATCAGCCTGAGCTGGAACAAGACGGCGGGCACCGTCCAGGTCGCCCAGGCCATGGTCAGATCGGGTGAGGGCATCCTGGATTTCAAGGGCAAGGTCGTTCCGCCTTCCGACGCGACGGGGCCGGTCTGGACCTACGATCTGCAGGCGCCGGACGTGTTGCTGGCAGGCCGCCGCGAGGAACGTCCGCCGCTGAAGCTCGACCGCATCGATCTTGCCGGACGCTATGATCCCGCCACCAATCGTCTCAGCCTGGACAAGGGCGAGGTGCTGGGGCCGACCGTCGCCATTGATTTCAGCGGCGCTGTCGGCTTCGGCGGCAAGACCCCCGCGATCGACCTGACGGCGAAGGCCAAGACCCTGTCGGCCGTGGCGCTGACCCGGATATGGCCCGTCTTCTCGATACCTGAGGCCAAGATCTGGCTGGAGGATCATATCAAGGGCGGTGTCGCCGATGGAGCGACGCTCAAGCTCGCTATTCCCCAGGGAGCGCTCGCTTCGGTCAATGGCAAGACTCCCCCCCTGCCGGACGAGGCGCTTTCCGGCTCGGTCCCGATGTCGAAAGGCATTGTTCAGATCGTCGATACGCTGCCGCCGATCAGCGATGCCGAGGGCAGGGTCGATTTCTCGGGCCGTCGTCTTGCCGTCAGTATCGACAGCGCTTCGGTCGAGACCGGTGACACCGGTACGCTCGCCCTTGCCGACGGGACCTACAAGATCAACGATTTCGCCCAGAAGCCGCCGAGCCAGTCCGCGGTTTTCGGAGTGAAAGGTCCGGCACAGGCGGTAGCCAAGCTGATGACCATGCCGCCGTTGGCCGAGGCCGCCAAGGGCATGGATATCAAGCCGGATGAGGTCAATGGCATAGCCGATCTCAAGGTCAAGCTCGACCTGCCGCTGATCGACCATCCCCGTCCTGACGACATCAAATATGCCATCACGGGCGGCGTGCAGGAAATGCAGATCGATCACGTTGCCGGCAGCAGCTTGCAGAACGGCACGATGAAGCTCTCGCTAGAGCCGGGACTGATGCTGCTCACCGGCAAGGGCGTCTTCGATGGGCTGCCGGCCAATTTCGACCTGCGCAAGGCCGAAGGACAGGAACCGCAGATGGCCCTCAGCGTCATCCTGGATGAGGCGACGAGAAAGCGTAAGGGCTTCGATTTCGGCGATGCGCTGACGGGCCCCGTTCAGGCCGACATTCACCCGGTCGCCGATCCGCGCGATCCGCGCTACGATGTGGACATCGATCTGGCCGCGGTGCGTATCAAGGACCTGTTGCCGGGCTGGCAGAAGCCGGCCGGCGCTCCGGGCAAGCTCAGCTTCAGTTGGGATCCCGCCGACAAGGGCGGCGGCACGCTCGACAAGCTGACGCTGGACAGCGGGCCGGTCTCGCTGCGCGGCACCGTGACGCTCGGCCCGGACAACAAGCTGCGCAAGGCGATGATGGATAGGATCAGCCTGTCGCCTGGCGATGATTTCCAGGGTGTTTTCGAGCCGCTCGGCAATGGTTGGAAGGTATTCGTGCGCGGCAACCGGCTCGATGCCCGCCCCTTGCTGTCGATGCTGCAGAAGCGGGCCAAGGGCGGCAGCGCCAGCACCAGCGTCAATGCCGACATCAGGCTGAGCCAGGTGGTCGGCTTCAACGACGAGACGCTCGCCGATCTCGGCCTGATGCTGGACAGCAAGGGCACGACGATCCGCAAGCTCGATCTCAGCAGCAGGCTGGTCAATGGCCAGCTCACCGCCTCGCTGGGCAATGAGGGGCGTGACGGCAATCTGGTCACGGTCCAGTCCACCAATGCCGGTGCCGTCATGCGTTTCCTGGATCTCTACACCCGTCTGCGCGGCGGTGCGCTCGGTGCCCGCTTCTCACCGGTGATCGACAATATGCGCGGCCGCCTGGTGATGCGCAGCTTCTCGGTGGAGAACGAGACGGCTCTGGGGCAATATCGCAGCACGTTGAAGAATGCGGGCAAACTCTCTTCATATGCGCCTGGCAGCGGCGACTCCGCCCAGTTCACCAGACTCGAACTCGCCTTCACCCGGACGGCCTCGCGTATCGGCATCCTGGATTCGGTCGTCTGGGGGCCGGATGTCGGCGTCAGCCTGTCGGGCGCCCTCGACTATGGCACGGATAGGGTCAACCTCACCGGCACCTTCGTGCCTGCCTATGCCCTGAACAACATCTTCTCCAAGATCCCGCTCATCGGCGGCCTGCTGAGCGGCGGCCAATATGGCGGCTTGTTCGCCATCAACTTCAAGGTATCGGGCCGGGTCAATGCGCCGGTGCTCACGGTCAACCCGCTTTCGGCGATTGCGCCCGGCTTCCTGCGCAAGATCTTCGAGTTCCAGAAGCAGACCAATTGAGAGCTGTCCCGGTACCGCTCCGGCCCTGTACCCTCAGCCGCGCCGAAGGGCCAGCTGCACAAGCAGCGTCAGGAATGCGAAGACCAGGCTGACCACCACGCCGGAGGAAAGCATGGCCACCTCCGTCGCCGGCATGATGACCGCGGTGACCACGGCAAGGCCGCAGGCGCCGCCGACCTGCAGGGAACTGTTGAGAAGACCGGCGGCGAGGCCCTGTTCCTCGTCGGCGACGCCGCTGGTTCCGGCAACCATCAAGGCTGAGATGCTGAGGGCAAAGCCGAAACCCCAGAGCAGCGACACCGGCAGCAAGAGGGTCCACAGCTCCGGCTCCGGACCGAGGCGGAGCGCCAGCAGGTAGCAGGGCACGAAGGCGGCGAGGCCGAGGAGCAGAATGCGGGTAACCCCAAACCTGTCCATCAGCGCGCCGAGCTTGGGGCCGATCATCACCACCATCAACCCCGCGGGTAGCAGGACGAGCGCCATCTGCCAGGGCTGCCAGCCCAGAAGGTTCTGCAGATAGAGGCCAAGCAGGAACTGGAAGCCCATGGCGCCGCCATAGAGCAGGGCCGCGCTCGCATTCGCGGCCACCAGCCTGCGATTGCAAAACAGGCCGAGGCGGATCAGGGGCTCCTCGACACGGCTCTCGATGGCAGCAAAGCCGGCAAGCAGCAGGCCTGCCAGAATGAGGCCACCGATGGTCCATGGCGAAAGCCAGCCGGTTTCGGCGGCGGAGACGAGCGCGAGGACCAAGGTCAGCATGCCGCCGAGCAAGGTCAGCGCGCCGCCGAGGTCGAGCCGGATCCGCTTGGCGGTGGGCGGGTCTGCCGGCACGAAGCGCAGCGCCGCCCACAGGATCAGCAAGGCGACCGGTACCGGCAGGATGAACACGGCCCGCCAGTTCAGCGTGGCGAGCAGCCCGCCGATCAACAGGCCGGAAGAGTAGCCGGAGGCCTCGAAGACGTTGAAGATGCCGAACGCCTTGTTGCGCTGGGGGCCTTCGGGAAAGGTGGTTGTCAGCAATGACATCGCCGCCGGTGCGGTGAAGGCCGCCGCCATGCCCTTGACGAAACGCGAGGCGATCAGCAGCGAGGGATCGCTGGCGAAGGCACCGAACACCGAGACGAGGACGAATACGGCCATGGCCGAGACCAGCATGCGACGCCGGCCGAACAGATCGGCGCAGCGCCCGCCCAGGAGAAGGAAGCTGCCGAAGGCCAGGATATAAGCGCCGGCCAGCCATTGCGCGGTGGCGGCGCTCATGCCGAATTCGCGCTGGATCTGCGGTATCGCCACCACGATCATCGAGACGTCGAGGCCATCGAGCAGGATGACCCCGCTCGAGACGAGAAGGACGATCCACAGGCGGGCGGGCCAGCGGAAGGCCGTGCCTGGATCGGGCGGGGAGGGGTGGGCGAGATCGCCCGGATACGCCTCGCAAGGGGCGGTGCCGACAGACATGCAATCACTCCATATGGGGGTGCCGAGAAGTCAGGTCGCCGCCTCCCGGCCCCTTGATTGTCAAGTCGTACTGTCATGGATGATTGATGAGGCCATGAAAAACGAGTAATTCTCGATGAAACATCAAAATTGGCTTGAAGATCGATGAAGCGAACCCTGCCGGGGACCCGGGCCCTGAAGACGTTCGAGGCGGCGGGCCGGCATCTGAATTTCACCCGCGCGGCCGAGGAGGTCGGCCTGACGCCGGCGGCGGTCAGCTATCAGGTCAAGGAGATCGAGGAACAACTCGGCCTGGTGTTGTTCGCGCGCACCAGCCGCAGAATCCAACTCACTCCGGCGGGTGTGGTTCTGTTCGAGGCGGTCGGCGAGGCACTTCACACTCTGCAGCGCGCGGTCAGCCGTGCCGGGCAACTGCAGCGCGGATCGGCGCAACTCAGCCTGTCTCTTGGCGCCCGCTTTGCCACCAATTGGTTTCTGCCGAGGCTCCCGGCCTTCCGGGCTGCCCATCCAGGCTTGAACCTGCGTTTCGACATCACCGATGAGGTCCGTGATTTCGAGGTCGACGATGTCGACCTCGCCATCCGTTTCGGCGACGGTCGATATGACGGTCTTCGTTCAGTCCGGCTGTTCGACACCATCGTCGTCGCCGTCTGTAGTCCGAAGCGGCTCGAAGCCGGCGACGGCTTCCAAAGGCCGATGGACCTCAAGCGGCAGACGCTGTGCTACCGGGAGTGGCGCCGGGGCGATCTGGTCTGGCCGAATTGGCGCATGTGGATGGCCGCTGCCGGTGTCCAGGATTTCGACGATAGTGGCTGCGTCGCCTTTTCCGATACCAGCCATGTGGTGCAGGCCGTCATCGACAGCGGCGCCATCGGCCTCGCCGATCTCGCCATGATCGCCAACGACCTTGCCGAAGGGCGGCTGATCAGACTGTTCGATGTCGGTGTCAAAATGGCTGGCGACCACACCTATCACCTCGTCTGCGCGGAAGGCCGCAGCGAGGACGCCGGGATCATGTCGTTCCGCGATTGGATGCTCGCCGAGGCTGACGATCAGCGTCAAAAGCTAAAGCGCTTTGCTGTGGAAGAAGACTGGAGCCAGCCTGCTCCCCGTCCGGACCGCATCTGAAAAGTGGCTCTGCGATCGCCAGTCGCTTGGTCGGTCAGAACCTGTAGCGCAGCAGCCGTCCGACCCGACCGAGGACGGGGATGGCCTTGAACAACCAGACGGCCAGGCGGGCAGGGCGGGACATTCGGGCGATCTGCGCGGGATCGTAACCCTGCCTGTCATAGGCGAGCAATTCCTGCATCAGCCTGAGACGCGGGATCTGGCGTTCAATGTCATGGGGATCGCCAAGGCTCCAATGCAGCTGTGCGCCGGTGGCGCGTATGGAGGGCTGCTTGCGGATCATGCGCAGGCCGAGGCTGTTATAGGCATCGAAGGCAATCTCGCCGCTGCGAAAATGCCCGGACAGCCTGTCGAGCAGGGGAACGGCCTGGTTGGCCTGCAGATAGGGAAACATGCCTTCGGCAAGGATCAGCGCCGGGCGACCTTCAGGCACAATGGTCTCGAGCCAGGCAGGATCGGTGACGGAGGATCCGATCAGGCTGTAGCCATCGCGCTCGGGATAGAGCCGGCGCCGGAGCGCGATCACATCGGGATAGTCGATGTCGAACCAGTGCACGCTGGCGGGTGGGTCGATACGGAAGACCCGGGAATCCAAGCCGCAGCCCAGATGCAGCACGATCGCGTCAGGGTGGAAGGCAAGGAAGGCGCGGGCCCAGTTGTCCAGGATGTAGGCGCGCATCGCCAGCCCGATCATCATGTCGCGGTTGATGCCGAGGCGCGAGAAATCGTAATCGATCCGGTCTATCGCCGATGCTGCGAAGCGGTCCTGCAAAAGCGAGTCGGGCAGGTGGCTTTCCTGGCCCTTGGCGTAGAGGGTGATGAGAAGGGTTTCCTTCTCCTGGCTCAGAGAAACCTTTTCCATGGCCCGGCTACGCTACAGGGGAACTGACAGGGCGCCCAGCCGGCTGCCTTGTCCATTGAATGGAACCAATCGCCGCGCTTGGCGCCGACGCCACACATCAGTGGCGCGAGAGGCGTCGAGCATTGGCCCGCACCCGTTGCTCGGCTGGCTTGGCGGCAGCGACGGCAACGGAGATCAAGCCGGACGCCAGATCCTGTGCATCGGCCTTGCCGAAAGCGGCGCGCAGGCCGAGCGCGGCCATCTCGCCAGTCGCTGCAACCGCGCCTTCGGCAAGAGCCTCGAACTTTTCAGTCACCATGAGGCTGGCTTCGATCAGATTGTCGGGGTGGGGCCAGAATGGCAGTGTTGCCAGGATGGGCATACGGTGACCGATGGTGACGGCGCTGGCTTGACTGGTTTCGAGAGCCGAAGACATGGCCCGAATGAACATTACCTGGAAAGAGAGCATGCAGCCTCCGATTCCCAGGCACTGTGGGCCGATATTTGGACAAGGGCAAGCTTGATGGTTGCAGGTCACCATTGCGCGAGATGATCGGCTTGCCTCGAGCGCCTTATGCTCGGGCTATCCCAGCCGGCGCCAGGGCTTGAGCTTGTCGGCCTTGGTTTCGTCGCTGCCGGTCGGCTGATAGCGCTTGTGCGAGATCGGCACCTTGCCGGCTTCCAGCGCGGCGATCGTCGGGCCATTGCTGATGTCCAGGGCATCGAAGCCACAGCGGATCATATAGGCGATACGATCGAACAGGATGTCGCCGACGGCGCGCAACTCACCGGCAAAGCCGTAGCGCTCGCGGGCGATACGCGCCAGGGAGAAGGCCCTGCCATCGCCGAATTTGGGGAAGGCGAGGGCCAGCAGCGGCAGGTTCGGCAGGGCCTCCGCCAGAAGGTCGATGTCGTCGGCCGGCTGCAGCACCACCCCGACCGGCGCGTTGCGGGAAGCGAGGCTGTCCTTTTCGGCCAGGAAGCGCTTCAGCGAGACGATCATGGCGCCGTCCGGCAAGGCGTCCTCGTCGCCGGCGAGCGTATAGATGTCTGCCTCGAAACGGCCATTCTTCCAGAGGGGCACGCGCGTCTCCTAAATCCCCACGCAAAGCGCAGGCTTCTCAACAGTATGGAAGTCGTCTCTCATACCAAATTGCATGGAGCTCGACTCGTCGAGGGCCAGTGCGAGCGGAGCTAAACAGAAGCCCCAATTATGCGCCTTTCGGCGCCTGGACTGCTTCGCTCCGCTCGCAATGATGGTCAACTACAATGTCAATTGTTATCAGATACCACTTCCGGCCTTCTCAGGCGAAACATGAATGCCGCACTCGACCTTGGACTTGCCGCGCCAGCGTCCGGCACGGGCATCCTCGCCCTCGGCGACGCGGCTGGTGCAGGGCATGCAGCCGATCGAGGGATAGCCGTCGGCAACCAGGGGGTGGGGCGGCAGATCGTGGCGTTCGAGATAGTCCGACACGTCCTTGCCAGTCCAGTCCGCCAGCGGGTTGACCTTGATGCGCCCGGCATCCGCCTCGAAGGGCAGCAGGGCACTACGGGTCGAAGCCTGGTGGCGCTTGCGGCCGGTGATCCAGGCCGAGAAAGGCTCCAGGGCGGTGTCGAGCGGGTCGACCTTGCGGATCCAGCAGCACATGTCGGGATTGCTGTAGGCCAGCAGCCGATCGGGGTCTTCCTGTTGTACCAGCGCCTGGCGAGGCGAGGCCGTGCGCAGATCGGTGAGGCCGAGCCGGCGGGCGAGCTCGTTGCGGTAGAGCAGGGTCTGGCTGAACAGCCGGCCGGTGTCGAGGAAGATCACCGGCGTGGCGCGGTCGATCTCCGCCACCATGTGGAGGAGGGCGGCCGATTCGGCGCCGAAGCTCGAGACAAGCGCAATGCCGCCCTTGTAGAGCGACAGCGCCGCACGCAGCACGGCCTGCGCATCGGCGTCGTGATATTGCGCCGCCAGCGCGATGGCCTGCGCTTCCGGATCGATGGCGGGGCTGGCCAAACCGACGGTCACGGGAGCGACCGAAAGATCAAGCACGCTGTCCATAGAGTGCCTCCTTGAAGGGCGGCAGGCCGACACGGCGCACCGCCTCCAGGAATGTTTCCTGTGGGGAGAGACGCAGGCCAAGATAGGTGTCGACCACCTTCTCGACCGCGTCGACGATGGCCTCGCTGCCGAAGCCGGGGCCGACGAGTTCGCCGATCGAGCAGTCCTCGCGGGCCGAGCCGCCCAAGGTGATCTGATAGTTTTCCACGCCCTTGCGGTCGACGCCGAGAATGCCGATCGCCGCGACATGGTGATGGCCGCAGGCATTGATGCAGCCGGAAATCTTGATCGGCAGGCTGCCGATCTCCGCCTGGCGCTTGGCCGAACCGAAGCGCTCGGACAGTCCCTGCGCGATCGGAATGGCGCGGGCATTGGCAAGCGAGCAATAGTCCAGGCCTGGGCAGGCGATGATGTCGGTGATCAGCCCTTCATTGGCGGTGGCAAGGCCCGCGCCCTGCAGCACGGCAAACAGGGCCGGCAGGTCGTCGAGCTTCACATGCGGCAGCACGAGGTTCTGCAGATGGCTAATGCGGATCTCGCCCAGCGAATAGCGATCGGCGAGATCGGCCACCAGATCCATCTGGTCGGAGGAGGCGTCGCCCGGGATGCCGCCGATCGGCTTCAGCGAAATGGTGGCGATGCCATAACCCAACTGCTTGTGGGCGTGAACGTTCACCGACACCCAGTGGGCGAAGTCAGCGTCCGTGTCCCTGGCCTTGTCGAAGACCGGCGTCCCGGAGATCGTCTCGAACGGGCCGGCGACGAAATATTGCTGCATCGCCGCCACCGAATCCGGCGTCAGCTTGAGCGCGCCGTCGCGAATGCGATCGAACTCGGCTTCGACTTCCTTGGCGATGGCGTCGAGGCCCTTTTCATGCACGAGGATCTTGATGCGTGCCTTGTACTTGTTGTCGCGGCGACCTTCGAGATTGTACACGCGCATGATCGCCTCGGTATAGGTGAGGAGATCCGCTTCGGGCAGGAAATCGCGCAAGGCCTTGCCGACCATGGGGGTACGGCCCTGGCCGCCGCCGACGAAGACGCGGAAGCCGATTTCGCCGGCCTCGTTGCGCACGATCTGATAGCCGATGTCGTGGACCTTGACCGCGGCCCGGTCTTCCTCTGCGCCGGTGATGGCGACCTTGAACTTGCGCGGCAAATAGGACAGCTCGGGATGAGCCGTCGACCATTGACGCATGATTTCGGCATAGACGCGCGGATCGGCGACCTCATCGGCGGCGGCGCCGGCGAAATGATCGGCCGTGACGTTGCGCATGCAATTGCCCGAAGTCTGGATGGCGTGCATCTCGACATCGGCAAGCGCCTGCAGGACGTCGGGCACGTCCTTGAGGGCGATCCAGTTGAACTGCAGGTTCTGGCGGGTAGTGAAGTGGCCGTAGTGACGGTCCCAGCGGCGGCCGATGGTCGCGAGGGTACGCAGCTGCTTTGAGGACAGCGTGCCGTAGGGCACGGCAATCCGCAGCATATAGGCATGCAGCTGGAGATAGACGCCGTTCATCAGCCGAAGGGACTTGAACTCCTCCTCGGTGATGTCGCCCGCGATGCGGCGCTGCACCTGGTCGCGAAACTCGGTGACGCGCGCGTTCACAAAGGCGTGGTCGAACTCGTCATAACGGTAGAGGGCACCCATTTTATTCGGCAGCCTCGGCAAGTTCGGTCTTCGGCAGGTAAGCGATGGTCGGGCCGAGCGCCCGGATGGCCTCGCGCAGTTTGGCGGGACGGGGCTTCTCGCCGCTGACGTCCAGCTCGACGGCATAGATCTCGACGACATCCTGCTCATTGGCAGCGGCGGTAACGCCGGCGAGGATCACATCGGCGGTTGCCTGATCAGGCTCGATGGCGCTGTCCGCCACATCGAGCGACCAGTTTCCGCTGGGGGTGCGGAACACCACGCGCCCATCCTTGAGGCGGTTGGCTGTGATAGCGAGCGGCATGATGAAAAACCCCTGATTGGAATTCATCCACGATATCGGTTCTCGCGCGCAATTTGTCAAATAGATTTCAATACGTAAAAATAATGTTATTTATAGGTGTTTTAAAAATTCATTTTATTTATCAATGAGATGACCCGAAAGTCATGCATCCTGAGCAACGCTGCTCGGCGACCATGCAACCTTGCGGCGATAAGAATAACGGCTGACTTCTGTAGAAAAGGCGAGCGAACGGTAGAGGGACCTGCCGATATCGTTGCCAGCCACCACCGGGAGACAGGCTCCTTTCGCGCCCTGTTCGTCCTGGGCCCAGGCAAGCAGGGCGTTGATGGCGCCGTAGGCATGACCCTGGCGCCGAAACTCGGGATCGGTCGCCACGGCGTTGAGGCAGACGATGCCGTCATACACCGCGCCGAAGGCGAGGGAGGCCGGGCGGCCGTCGCCGGCCAGCGAAACCGCATAACCGGTGGGCACGGCGACGGCGCCGAACAAGGCGCGAGCGTTGGCGGCGGCCGCTGCGGAGAATTTCTGGAGGCGGGCATGGGCCTCGAACCAGATGTCGTCGAGACCGGGCCGCACGAGCGCTGCGCTGCCGTTGCCTTGGGGCCGGGCGGTGGCAAAGTCGCGATAGAGTACGCAGGTTTCATCTTCGCCCGGGCCATATCCGGCCTCGTCCAAGGCGCTGCCGATATCCTGCGCCGAAACACTCGACAGGCGAAAGATGGTGGGCAAGCCGTGATGGGTATAGAATGCCTCGGCCAAGCGTATCTGCTCCCGTGGCTGGCGCGTGCCGGGCCAGAGCAGGCTGATGGAATTGGCCCGCTTGGTGTGCCCGTGCGAAAAGCGCAGCAGCCAGCCGTCGAGCCATATCGTCTTCAAGGCTGGCCAGCCGTTCAGGCATGCCTCTTCCACGCGCCGGGCCAGAACGTCGTTGTTGTCTGCCATGGTTGTATGCACTGCCTGTTCGTTGAAACCTCGGTGGTCCGCCGCGAGGTTGGCGACAAGGCGCCATATTTTGCGTCAGACTGATCATCCTTTTGTAGCGCAAGCTTGACCGGATGGTCGACTTGAGCTTTGCGCGGGGCTGCTCCTACAAGGCTGACTACCCTGGGCCGTGTCGTCGGTTATGGATCGCAGCAAAGCCATAACCGACGACACGGCCCGACTGCACCTCGCGGTGCCCGAAGCGTCTTGCGATTGGACGGACTCGCCCGGAATTGCAAAGGCGTGCGGAAACAACAGCTAGAGCAGGCAAGCGTTCAGCCATGAACGCGGCTTGCTCCAGCGCATCGACGTTTATCGGAGCTTGCCATGTTGCGTCTGGACCCCCGCCATACCGCCCTCGTGATGATCGATTTGCAGAATTGGATCGTCGGCCGGCCGGTGGCGCCGCATTCGGGCGAGAATGTCATCGAGCGGTCGCTGCGCATCGGCAAGGCGCTGCGCAAGGCGGGTGGCACGGTCGTCCTGGTGCGCGTGGCTTTTTCCGACGGCTATGGGGATGTGGTGAAGGTTCCTGTGGATGCGCCCCTGATCCTGCCCGAGGACAAAATGCCCCCCGAGGCTGTTGCCTTCGATGACAGGATCAACCCGTCGAAGGCCGATGTGGTGATCACCAAGCGCCAATGGAGCGCCTTTCACGGCACGGAACTGGATTTGCAATTGCGCCGGCGTGGCATAGACACGGTGATCTTCAGCGGCATTGCCACCAATTTCGGCGTCGAAGCCAGCGTCCGCGATGCTTTCGCCTACAACTATGCCGCCATCGTAGCCGAGGACGCCACCAGCAGCATGACGGCCGACATGCATCGCTTCTCGATCGATCATGTCCTGCCGCGCGTCGCCCGCATCCGCTCGAGTGCCGTGATCATCGATGCCATCAAGGAAGCCATGAAGGATTGAGCGGTCGTGTTGCCTCACCCCAGCGACGCTCCGGGCCGATTGATCGACCCGGAAGATGCCGACGGGGCAGCGATTCGTCCGCTCACGATTCTGATCGACCGGCAAGGCGGGAAATCAGATCCTTGGCCAGGCGATCGGCGCTGTTCGGATCGCTGACATTCATCAGGGGGATGTCGTGCCTGGTCGCGGCCTCGACGAAGGCTTCATTCTCGCGAACGGATCGTTCCGCGAACTTGTCGATGGCGATTTTCATCCGGTCGTCTTGCTGGGAATAACGGCTCCCTCTTTCGATGCGCTCCCGCAAGGCCCGAGGCTCGGCGTGGAGACAGATGACCAGTGCCGCGCCGATCGCCCAGTCGGGACAATATTCAGGCCGAAGGGCTGCCCCTTCCAAGACGAAGCCGTTGCCCTCTTGGCGTAGCGCCTGCAACTTGCTCTGGATGAGCGGGCGTATGTTCTCGTGATGGACTCGGAGAAACCAGTGAATGGCGTCGTCCGCCAGGCGGAGATAAAATTCCATGACGGGGTCTGGCACACCCGTCCAGGGACGCCCCGGATGGCGACCCAATTGATCGGTCGAAATCACGGGCCACCCGAGGGCGCTGCCGATGTGGTGGGCACAGGTCGATTTGCCGACATGCGAGGTGCCGAGCAGGAGCAGGGCGGACGGTTTTGTCATCATGGATCGACTATTGCTCTTGAGGGGAACCGATGTCCCATTCCGAGACATTCGCGATTCCGGCCCTAGATTTCGGGAAATGTCGAACGGGCAAACTGTTCGGCGGCAAAATCCAGGAACACCCGGACTTTCGGCACCAAGTGGCGTTTGGAAGGATAGATGGCGAAGATGGAGGTTTCCATGCTGTGCCAGTCCGTCAGGGCCGGCTGTAGCCGGCCGGTGCGCAGATCGTCCTCGACATAGATGCGCGGGATAAGGCTGAGGCCGAAGCCACCCAGCAAGGCCTGGCGGACGGCGAGGCTCGACGTCACCTTGAAGCGGCCTCTCACTGGCACGCCGACTGTTTCGCCATTCCTGTCGAAATGCCAGTGATCGGCATGGGAAGACAGGGTGAAGCGCACGCAATCGTGTTGCCTCAAATCTTCGGGCCGCGCCGGAAGGCCGGCGCGGGCGAAATAGGACGGAGCGCCGCAGACCACATGCGGCACGGCCATGAGCTTACGGGCCACCAGGCTTGAATCCTCCAGGAGATCGCTGCCGCGAATGGCAATGTCGTAGCCTTCCTGGATGATGTCGATGCGGCGGTCGTCCATGTTGAGGTCGAGGGATAGAGCGGGATTGGCGTGCAGGAAATCGGGCAAGGCCGGGGTCAGGCATTTGAGCGCCATGGTCATCGGCGAACAGACCCGCAGGAGCCCGGTGGGGGCTTGCCTCAATGCGCCGATCGAGGCACCGGCGTCGTCGATGTCGTCGAGAATCTGGCGAACGCGCTCGTAATAGAGGGCACCGGCTTCCGTCAGGCTCATGCGGCGGGTGGTGCGGTTGAACAGGCGCAGCGACAGAGTCGCCTCCAGTTCACCGATATTCTTGCTGATTGCCGCCGGCGACAGGCCGAGGGCGCGGGCAGCCTCGGCGAAGCTGCCGCGCTCGGCCGCCTGGCGAAAAGCCTTGAAGGCCGTGAGCTGATCCATTGATTGAACACCGCAGGTAATGAATATCGTAATCTTATCCCATATTATCGTTCTGTGGTGAATTCCTAGATTGATCTGCAGTGATCGCAATACGCGCTCCCCCGACATCAAGCAGGCAAGCCATGACCTATTTCGCCAAGATTCCCGTTGCCGACACCGCACTGGTCGAGGCCCAGTGGAAGGCCGCCATCGAAGGCCGGGTATCGGCCAATCATTTCGATCCTTCGCATCGGCTGTCCGACGCCGACATCGGCGAATTGGTGCGATTGGCGACCTCGGCGCCCTCCGCCTACAATCTGCAGAACTGGCGTTTCATCGCGGTGCGCGAAGCTCAGGCCAAGGCGCGCCTGCGCCAGGCGGCGCATGGCCAGGCCAAGGTCGGCGATGCCGCCGTCACCTTCATCGTCTGCGGCATGCTGGCGGGCTGGGTCGACCTCGCCGCGCGGCTGCGTCCCGCGGTCGAGGCGGGCCTGATGCCGGAAGGCGTGCTGGAGGGCTGGGTCGCGGCGGCCCGGCGCCAATTCGAGGACAATGCCGAGGCCGAACGCGACGAGGCCATCCGTTCAGCGAGCCTGGCGGCTGCGACGCTGATCCTGGCCGCTTCCGCTTCGGGCCTGGCCTCAGGGCCGATGACGGGCTTCGATGCCGAGGCGGTCAGGGCCGGTTTCGGCCTCGGGCCGGACGAGATCCCGGTGATGCTGGTCGCGGTCGGCCGAGCGGCGGAGGGCAATGGCTCGCAAAAGCCGCGGCGGCCTCTGGAAGACGTGATGGTGCTGTCATGAGCAGTCTCAGTCAGGCTTCTTCAGGGAGCGCCATGGGGCACGGCCGGCCTCTCGACGTGTTGATCACCGCCATCGCCCCGGCGGTGTGGGGCAGCACCTATATCGTCACCACGCAGCTCCTGCCGCCCGGCTATCCGCTGACCGTGGCGATGCTGCGCGCTTTGCCGGCGGGATTGCTCCTCCTCCTGCTGGTGCGGCAATTGCCGAAGGGGCATTGGTGGTGGCGCGTCGTGGTGCTTGGCACGCTCAACATCGCCTTCTTCCTGACCATGCTGTTCATCGCCGCTTACCGGCTGCCGGGCGGTGTGGCGGCCACCATCGGCGCCATCCAGCCGCTGATGGTGATCTTCCTGACCCGGGCCGTGCTGGGCACGCCGGTGCGGCTGGCGGCGATTGCGGCCGCCCTGGTGGGTTTGGGCGGCGTGATGCTGCTCTTGATCGCACCGCGCAGTGTCGTGCTCGATCCGGTCGGCATTGCCGCCGGCTTTGCCGGGGCGCTGTCGCTGGCGTTGGGAACGGTGATGAGCCGGCGCTGGCAGCCTCCGGTGTCGACGCTCACCTTCACGGCCTGGCAGTTGACGGCCGGTGGCCTTCTCCTGGTGCCTGTCGCATTATGGGTGGAGCCGCCTTTGCCGGCGCTCAGCCTCGGAAATGTCGCTGGCCTCGCCTATCTCACCCTGATCGGTGCGGCGCTGACCTATATGCTCTGGTTCCGCGGCATTGCCCGTCTCGGCCCCTCTGCGGTGGCCTCGCTGCTCTTCCTGTCACCCCTGACCGCCGTGGTGCTGGGGTGGGGCCTGCTCGGCCAGTCGCTCACGGTTGTACAACTCATCGGCATGGTTCTGGTGATCGGCAGTGTCTGGGCGAGCCAGAAGCTGCAGGCTGGAGTGCGGGGACACTGACGGCTGTCGTGAGTGTCTGCGTATGTATACAAATAAAAATGGCGGCCAATGGCCGCCATTTTTGTCGTAGGTCGTGCGCGCCCTGGTCAGGCCGGTACTGGCGCATCCTCGCGCAGCAGGCCTTCGGCCTTGAGGTCGTCCCAGAGTGTCGCCGGGATCTTGGCGCCCATGATCTCGGCATTGCGCGTGACTTCCTGAGGCGATTGGCCGCCGGGAATGACGGAAACCACCTGGGGATGGCCGAGTGGAAATTTCAGCGCGGCCTCGACCAGCTTGACGTGGTGGGAGGCGCAGACCCGCTCGATCCGGGCAACCCGGTCAAGGATCGCAGGCGGCGCCGGATCGTAATTGTAGAAGGCGCCCGGGCGCGGCCCGGTCGCCAGGATGCCGGAATTGTAAGGGCCACCCAGCACGATGCCGATCTTCTTTTCCGCGCAATAGGGCAGGAAGCTGGTGAGGGCATCCTGTTCGAGCAAGGTGTAACGGCCGGCAAGCAGGAAGACGTCGAAATCACCGGCGCGTGCCAGGGTTTCCGCCACCTGCCACTCGTTGATGCCGGCGCCGATCGCCTTGACCGTGCCCTCGCTGCGCAACTGTTCGAGCGCACGGTAGCCGCCCTCCATCAACTCCTTGATGCGCTGGTCGGAGGCCTCTTTCGAGCCATGGGTGAAGATGTCGACGTCATGGGCGAGCAGCACGTCGATGGTATCGATGCCAAGGCGTTCGAGCGAGAACTCCACCGAGCGCATCACCCCGTCATAGGAATAGTCGTAGACCTGCTGGCGGGAGGGCGTGTCGAAGAACTTGCCGATGCCGGTGCGCTCTTCCGGCGGCACCGCCTTGAGCAGGCGTCCGATCTTGGTGGAGAGAACGTAGTCCTCGCGCTTGCGTCGGCGCAGCAGGGGATTGAGGCGCGTCTCGGCGAGGCCCAGGCCATAGAGCGGGGCGGTGTCGAAATAGCGGATGCCAGCATCCCAGGCCGCGTTGACGGTGAGGGCGGCGACATCCTCGTCGAGTGCCCGGTAGAGATTGCCGAGCGGAGCTGTACCAAAGCCGAGTTCGGTAAAGGGGATCACAGCGCCGGAACGGCTGGTGTGTTTGCGGATGGCGAATTTGCTGTCGGGCAATTTGTTGGTCATGGCCTCTCTCTTCACAGGTCTTCGAACAGTGTGGGATTTTCGGCGGCGAAGGCCACCAGCTCCGTGATGACGGTATCGAGATGCGCTTCCATTGCCCTGGCGGCGGCATCGGCATCGCCGCCTCGCAGGGCTGAAACGATGGCCTGGTGGTCGACCAAAGTGAGGGCAATGTGCCGGGGCGAAGAAAGCAGGCGGCGCACGCGATCGAGATTGGCGCGGGCCGCCTCCACAGCCGCTTTGACGCGGGCAAAGCCGAGGGCTTCAAGCAGAATGAGATGGAATTCGAGGTCGAGCAGGTGGAAGCCGCGCCGGTCGCCAGCCTCGGCAGCCGCCTGCTGGTAGCGCAGATTGCGCTCGAGTGCCGGCAGCAGCCTGTCGTCGTGATCGCGGGCCAGGCTGCGCACCGCCTGGGCCTCCAGGGCACGGCGGATGAACATACTCTGGCGCACTTCAGCCAGTCGGATTCGCGAGACGTGAGTGCCGCGCTGCGGCAGGATTTCCACCAGCCCCTCGGCCTGCAGGCGGGCCAGGGCCTCCGAGACCGGAAAGCGCGACACGCCCAGCCTTTCGCAGATGGCAAGTTTGTCGATGTCCTCGCCCGGCGCGAGTTCGAAACCGATGATGGCTTCGCGCAAGACCGCCAGCACGCGCTCCGTCGTGCCGCCGCGGCCCGTCATGCCAAGCGGCTCGAGGAAGGCATAAGAGGCTTTGACGGTGACATCTGACATGCTAACATGTTAGCAATGGCTTTTGCCCTTGCCTAGAGCAAAGTGCGATTTGTCTAAAATCGCACTTTCTCTCCAACTCATTGTTCTGACGCGTTTTCTCAATCGAAAAGTCTATCAACTTTTCTGGAAAACGCTTTGGCACTTTTCACCTGGATTTCGTCATGCAGATCGTTGCCAAAACCGCCCGGACCTTGCGTCTCAATGCCAAGGACAATGTGCTTGTCGCCATCGACGTGATCGAGCCCGGGGCCGATGTCGAGGGCGTGACGGCGCTGCAGCGCGTGCCCAAGGGCCATAAGATTGCCGTCGTGCCGATTGGCGAGGGCGAGCCGATCGTCAAGTTCGGCCAGATCATCGGGTTCGCCTCACAGGTGATCGTGCCGGGTTCCCACGTCCATTCGCACAATTGCGAGTTCCATGCCTTTGAGCGCGATTACGCCTTTGCACAGGACGCGCGTGAGGAATCGATCCTGCCGCTCGACCAGCAGGCAACCTTCCAGGGCTATCGCCGTCCCAACGGCAAGGCCGGTACGCGCAATTATGTCGCCATCCTCACCAGCGTGAACTGCTCGGCCTCGGTGGCCCGCTTCATGGCGGATGCCTTCAACCAGTCCGGCGTCCTGGCCGATTATCCCAACATCGATGGCGTGGTGCCCTTCGTGCATGGCACCGGCTGCGGCATGGCCGACAGGGGCGAAGGCTTCGAGATCATGAAGCGCACGCAATGGGGCTACGCTTCCAATCCCAACATATCAGCCGTGCTGCTGGTGGGCCTGGGCTGCGAGGTGTTCCAGATCGGTCGCATGAAGACCGAGTATGGCATCGTCGAGGGCGACCATTTCCAGACGATGACGATCCAGGACACTGGCGGTACGCGCAAGACCATCGAGCAGGGCATGGAGCGCATCAAGGCGATGCTGCCGCTGGCCAACCAGGCCAGGCGCGAGACGATCCCGGCCTCCGAGCTGATCCTGGCGCTGCAATGCGGCGGCTCGGACGGCTATTCCGGCATCTCCGCCAATCCTGCCCTCGGTGCCGCCGCCGATATGCTGGTGCATCATGGCGGCACGGCCATCCTCTCCGAAACGCCGGAAATCTATGGCGCCGAGCACCTGCTCACCCGCCGCGCCGCGAGCCGCGAGGTCGGCGAGAAGCTGGTCGAGCGCATCAAGTGGTGGGAAGAGTATACAGCCAAGAACAACGGCTCGATGGACAACAACCCATCCCCCGGCAACAAGGCCGGCGGGTTGACCACCATTCTGGAAAAGTCTCTCGGCGCTGCGGCCAAGGGTGGTACGACCACGCTCACCGCCGTCTATGAATATGCCGAACCGGTGAAGGAGAAGGGCTTCGTCTTCATGGACACTCCCGGCTATGATCCCGTCTCGGCCACCGGGCAGGTCGCAGGCGGCGCCAACGTCCTTTGCTTCACCACCGGCCGCGGCTCGGCCTATGGCTGCAAGCCGACGCCCTCGATTAAGCTCGCCACCAATTCCGACATCTATCGCCGCATGCAGGACGACATGGACATCAATTGCGGCGATGTGCTGGAGGGCGTCTCGATCGAGGAGAAGGGCAAGGAGATCTTCGACAAGATCCTGGCCGTCGCCTCGGGCGAGAAGTCGAAGTCGGAAGAACTCGGCTACGGTTCCAACGAGTTCGTGCCCTGGCAGGTCGGCGCGACGATGTAACTTTCCGGATCGGGTCGGATTGTACGTTGCTTGTCATTGCCGGGCTTGACCCGGCAATCCAGTGCCTCAGGCCGGCATCTGGCGGCCCCTGGATACCTGGGGCAAGCCCGGGTATGACAAATTCTGTGCCGTTCTCTCTTTAAAGACCATCTGCCATGCCCTTTATCTCCCATAACGGTCATCGTACCCACTATCAGACAGTCGGCGCGGGACCGCCCGTCATGCTGTTGCATGGGCATTTGCTGAGCTCGCAATGCTGGCTCGAAGGCGGCTTCGCTGAAGCGTTCCTGACTGATCACACGGTGGTGCTGGTGGATGCGCTCGGCCATGGCCAAAGCGACGGGCCGGCGGATCCGGCCGCTTATCGCCTGGAGGACCAGGCCGGCAAGGTCGCGGCTGTGATGGATGCCCTCGAAATCGAGAGCGCGGACGTCATTGGTCACTCGATGGGGGCGTGGACCGCGGCCGGTATGGCCAGGCACTGTCCCGATCGCCTGCAATCCCTGACGCTCGGCGGCTGGGACCCGGTGAAGGGCGTGTCGGCCGCCTTTCCGCCGGGCTTTGACGGACCGTTGCATTTCGAGCAGGCCCTTGAATTGGCGCGGGCCTTCGTGCCGCATCTGGTCTCGTGGGTGACGCCTGCGGACGAGCCGGGCCTGCGCGCGAGCTGGAATGCGCTCGCCGAAATGGACGGCCTGGCGGAGGCCTTGCTGTCCGGCGGAGCGCCGGTGCTGATGTGGTGCGGCCGCGACGATATTCGAGGGCGCCATATGAAGGTCTTCGCCGAGCGCCATGGCCTCGAGATGATCTGGACCGCGGGAAACCACAACAGCGTCGTCTACGAACACGCGCCGGAAGGGGCGCGAGCCGTCAGGGCCTGGCTCAGGCCAGGTAGCTAGAGCGCTTTGCTCTAGGACGCCCGCCGCTTCTCCGGCACGGCGAGAAAGGCCAGCAACGCGAGCGCCGCGATGATGGCGGCAGCAAAAAAGGGCGCGCCGGGCAATTCGATCACCGCCTCCTTGCCGGCAAACAGGCCGAAAAGCTGGGTCGCCATGGCCGGGCTCAGAATGGCGGTGATGCCCATCAGGCCGGAGATCGCGCCCTGCAATTCGCCCTGTGCATCGTCGTCGACCTGATGGGACATCATGGCGTTGATGGCGGGCATGGCGATGCCGGCAAGGCTCGAGAAGCCCAGCAGCGCGTAGATGATCCAGCCCTTGCTGGCCAGGCCGTAGGCGACCAGCACGACCGCCTCGAGCGCCAGACAGATCGCGGCGGTGCGCCATTCGCCGAGGCGCCGGATGATGACGCCGACTAGACCACCCTGCACGATGCCGGTGATCACGCCGAAGGCCGCCAGCGACAGGCCGACATCGAACTCGCTCCAGCCATAGCGATAGATCGTGTAATAGGCCCAGATGGCCGGGTAGACGTTGTTGGCCAGGAAATGCAGGAACAGCACCAGGCCGGCGCCGAGCAGGAAGGGGTGGTGGCGAAAGGCGATCAGGGTGCCGAGCGGGTTGGCGCGGGAAAGCGCGAAGGGGCGGCGCTTTTCGGGCGCCAACGTCTCCGGCAGCACGAAATAGCCATAGACGAGGTTGGCGAGCGACAGGGCCGCCGCGGCGAAGAAAGGCGCGCGCGGGCCGAACCCGGCGAGCAGGCCGCCCAGTGCCGGGCCCAGCGCGAAACCGACGCCGAAGGCGGCACCGACCATGCCGAAGGCCTTGGCGCGCTCCTCCGGCCTGGTGATGTCGGCGATGAAGGCATTCGCTGCGCTGTAGGAGGCGCCACAGATGCCGGCGATCAGCCGTCCGAGGAAGAGCCAGGCGATGGTCGGGGCGAAGGCGGTCAGCAGATAGTCGATGCCGAGGCCCCCGATGGAAAGCAGCAGCACCGGCCGCCGCCCATGCGCATCGGAGAGATTGCCGAGGATCGGACCAAACAGGAACTGCATGGCCGAATAGGCCACGAACAACCAGCCGCCAATCACCGAAGCCTCGGCGATGTCGACATGCGCGACCCCCTCGATCAGGCGTGGCAGTACGGGAATGATGATGCCAAGGCCGATCATGTCGATCAGCACGGTGATAAGCACGAAGGTGAGGGCGTGGGGGCTGGTCTTCGATTCCGTCATGGGGCACCCTATCTGAAAAACCAGATCCTCCGCAGGTTGCTCTTCCAAGCAAATTCCTGCTGATCGAGCCACGGGAACGATCAGCAGAAATTCTGCTTAGCTGGCCGCAGCCGCGGCGTGCAATCCACGAGGCCGGAGGCGGCAGGATTGGTTCTCACTTGGCGCAACCGCGCAACAATCGTAGAGAGGGCGCGATTGCGTCATTCTGCCCGCTGCGGCGGGGCCAGAGCGTTTTATGATTTGGCGGAATCGCCAAGAATCGCAAAGACGCGTTGAAACAAAGATTTAGAGCAAAAAGACGTTTCCGTTTAAACGCGCTTTGCTCTTGGAATGAAGGAATAGAGGATGTCGACGGATTGGAGCGGAGATGTGACCACGGTGATCCCGCCGGATCACCCGCTGCGCGGACGCGTGGTGCCGCCGGGCTCCAAGTCGATCACCAACCGGGCCTTGCTGGTGGCGGCGCTGGCCAAGGGAACCAGCCGCCTGACCGGCGCGCTCAAGAGCGACGACACCCGTTACATGGCGCTGGCGCTACAGGCCATGGGCGTCACCATCGAGGAGCCTGATGCGACCAGCTTCACCGTCACCAGTTCGGGCCGGCTGATGAAGCCGGCTGCGCCCCTCTTCCTCGGCAATGCCGGCACGGCCACCCGCTTCCTGGCCGCCGCGGCGGCCCTGGTCGAGGGCGATGTCGTGGTTGACGGCGATGCCCATATGCGCAAGCGCCCAATCGCGCCGTTGGTTGCTGCACTCGGCACCCTTGGTATCGCGGCCGAGGCGCCGACCGGCTGCCCGCCCGTCACCGTGCACGGCAAGGGCAGCTTCGGGGCAGGGCGGGTCGAGATCGATGCGGGGCTATCAAGCCAATATGTCTCCGCTTTGCTGATGGCGGCCGCCTGCGGCCAGGACCCTGTCGATATCGTGTTGGCAGGTGGGCGGGAAGGCGAGGAGATCGGTGCGCGCGGCTATATCGACCTGACCCTCGCCACCATGCGTGCTTTTGGTGCCGAGATCGATCGGCCCGACGCCCGGACCTGGCGGGTGTCGCCGACGGGCTATCGGGCTACCGACTATCTGATCGAGCCGGATGCCTCCGCTGCGACCTATCTATGGGCCGCCGAGGTGCTGACATCGGGCGCCATCGATCTTGGCGTGCCGGCTGAAGCCTTCACCCAGCCGGACGCCAAGGCCCATGCGCTGATCGCGGCCTTTCCGCATCTGCCGCCGGTGATCGATGGCTCTCAGATGCAGGACGCGGTGCCGACACTTGCCGTGCTCGCCGCCTTCAACCAGACACCCGTGCGCTTCACCGGCATCGCCAATCTGCGCGTCAAGGAATGCGACCGGGTGGCCGCGCTCGCCGACGGCCTGACCCGCATTCGTCCCGATCTCGCCAGAGAGGAGGGCGATGACCTCATCGTTGCTTCCGATCCCGGGCTTATAGGCCAGACCCTGCCGGCTTCGATTGACAGCTACGCCGATCATCGCATCGCCATGAGCTTCGCGCTGGCAGGGCTGAAGATCCACGGCATCTCCATCCAGGATCCTGGTTGCGTCGCCAAGACCTATCCCGGCTATTGGCAGGCGTTGGCCTCGCTCGGGGTAAAGCTGGAGGAAAGCCACGCGTGAAGGCGCGCTGACCGGGGGCAGAGGCATGGCGACAACGGTTTCCCCCCCGGCCAAGCCCGGTATCGTCTGGTTTCGCGATGATTTGCGCCTGCGCGACAATCCCGCCTTGCATGCCGCCTGCCAGAGCGGGGCGCCGATCCTCTGCCTCTATATCCACGAACCCGCAGGGACGGGCCAGCGCCGGCCGGAGGGCGCGGCGCTCTGGTGGCTGCATGGGTCGCTCGTGGCGCTCGATGCGGCCCTGCGCGAAAAAGGCGGGCGATTGCATGTCCTCGCCGGCGCAGCCGAGGAGATCCTGAATACAATTGTAGACAAGGTCTCTGCCGGCGCCGTCTACTGGAACAGGCGCTATGATCCGGCTGGCCGGGATATCGATACGGGCATCAAGGCGGGGCTGCGGTCTCGCAGTGTCGAAGCCCATAGTTTCAATGGCTCTCTCTTGCGGGAGCCCTGGACGATCTCCTCCCAATCGGGTGGACCCTATTGCGTCTTCGGGGCCTTCTGGCGGGCCTTCCAACAGGGGACCGTCGAGCCACCCTTGCCGGCACCGGCCGAACCCACCTTTGCGCCGCTTGCGGAAGAAGTGGTTCAGCACTTCGGCTATCCAACCGCCCTCGAGCCCGATCCCCAGCGTCCCGATTGGGCCGTAGCGATGCGTGCGGACTGGACGCGCGGGGAAGCGGCAGGGCTCAGCTGCCTGCAGGACTTCCTCGATGAGGATCTCGCGGGTTATGCCAACGATCGTGATCGTCTCGACGACAGGACGACGTCGCGGCTTTCGCCCTTTCTGCGTTTCGGCAATGTATCCGTGCGGCAACTTTGGCATGCGCTCTCGGCACGCCAGCATGGTGGCATGGCGGCCGGCGATCGCGACGTCGACAAGTTCAGGTCGGAACTCGGCTGGCGCGAGTTTTCCTATTCTCTCCTCTATCATCGCCCGCCGTTGCATGAGCGCAATCTTCAGCCGGATTTCGATGCGATGCCCTGGCGCCAGGACGGCAGAGATCTCGCCGCCTGGAAGCAGGGCATGACCGGCTATCCCGTCGTTGACGCGGCCATGCGCCAGCTGTGGGCGACCGGGTGGATGCACAATCGCGCCCGCATGATCGTCGCCTCCTTCCTGGTCAAGCATCTGCTGATCGATTGGCGGGAAGGGGAGTGCTGGTTCTGGGAGACCTTGGTCGACGCCGATCCGGCCAATAATCCGGCGAGCTGGCAATGGGTGGCCGGATCGGGCGCTGACGCCGCACCCTATTTCCGTATCTTCAATCCGGTGACCCAGGGCGAGAAGTTCGATCCGGATGGAGTTTTTGTGAAGAAGTGGTTGCCGGAACTCGAGCGCCTGCCCGCTCCCTTCGTTCATCGGCCCTGGACCGCCTCATCCGCGCAACTCGATGCGGCTGGCATCCGCCTCGGCAGGACCTATCCTCTTCCGATCGTCGATCACAAGGTTGCTCGCGAAAGGGCATTGGCGGCTTGGCGCTCGCTACGTGGATGATGTGCTGCGACGAAGAATAGGTGTTTTGTTTGATAGGCGGCACTGCCCCTCACCCTTACCCTCTCCCCGTAAAAACGGGGCGAGGGGGACTTCGATGGCACGTTTGAATGGAAATGGTCTTATCTCGCCCAGCCGAAGAGCCAGATGAGATCCTTGGTGATAAAATCGCAACGCTTGTGCCCCCTCGCCCCGTTCTTACGGGAAGAGGATAAGGGTGAGGGGCTGCGCTGTGATATCGAAGGAATCATTCAATCCGCGGCCATCTTTGAGATGTCATGGCGAAGGCCGGAACCGCGGCCTGCAGTGACGTCGCAGCCCCTACCGCGATAGCGTTCTTGCCGCTAGGTTGAGGCCCGCTGAGTCTGAAGGGGGGATCCATGGCGGAGTTCAACAGCGCGGTCGCACTGGCCGAAGCGATCAGGAACGGCCGGGCATCCGCCCTCGAAGCGACCGAGGCCAGCCTTGCCCGATCGACTCTGGCGCAGCCAAGGATCAATTGCTTCACCGAGATCTATGCCGAAGAAGCACGCGAGCAGGCCGCCCGCATTGATGCCTTGCCTCTTGCCGAGCGCGCAGGCCAGGCCCTGTGCGGCGTGCCTGTTGGCATCAAGGATTTCACGCCTATCGCAGGCAAGCTGACGACCTTCGGCTCCAAGGTCTTCCGCGATCATGTCGCCGACCATGATCCGGTGATCGTGCGTCGCCTGAAGGCGGCCGGTGCCGTCATCGTCGGTCACACCACCACACCCGAATTCGCCTATTCCGGCAACACCCAGAGCCCCCTCTGGGGCATCACCCGCAATCCGTGGAATACCGAGCTCAGCGCGGGCGGCTCTTCCGGCGGCTCGGGGGCAGCGGTCGCGGCAGGCTGCGTGATGCTGGCCGAAGGCACCGACATGGGTGGTTCGGTGCGCATTCCCGCTTCGCTCTGCGGGGTAGTCGGATTGAAGCCGAGTTTCGGCCGCATCCCGATGGACATCCTGCGCACGCAATATGACACGCTCGCCCATTTCGGGCCGCTGGCGCGCTGCGTCGACGACGCGGCCCTGTTCCTGGCTGTCAGTGAGGGGCCTGACGATGCGGATGCCCTGTCGCTGCCGGCCTTGCCGCCGGCTTTTCCCGTCGCATCGTCGCCGACCCGGCCGCGCCTCGCCGTCTCGCTCGATCTCGACACCCATGCGATCTCGGACGAAGTCGCCGAGTTGTTCCATCGCCTGATCGACGATCTCGCTCGGTCCGGTGCCGAGATCACCTGGGTGAAGACACCGTTCAGCGTGCAGTCGGTGCTCGATTGGGAGGATCTGTGGGCCTACTGCTTTGCGGGCGATGTCGGCCATCTCCTGGAAGGGCATCGCGGCGATCTCGATCCGAACGTGGTCGCGCTGATCGAGGCGGGCCGCAAGCTCGATGCCGTCAAGCTGCGCGCCATCGAGCATCGGCGCACCGCTCTGTGGCGAGCCTTTGCCGAAGTGCTCAAGGGCTACGATGCCCTTCTGTGCCCGACGACCTGCACGACTGCGCCCTTCGCCGATCCTGCCCGGCGCGAGCGCGACGAGATCCTGCCCGACGGTCGCTTCAAATCGGTCGACATGACCGGCCATTTCAACCTGACCAGTTCCTGCCCCGTCATTTCCGTGCCGATGGGCCTCGGCGCCAGCGGCATGCCGGCCGGCGTGCAGATCGTTGGCCATCGGCATGATGATCGCGGCGTGCTGGCCTTGGCCAAATGGATCGAAGGCCTGCGGCCTCCCGCCTTCCCCCCGGCCGCCGTCTGACGCATCTCCGAAACGTTTTTCCTAAGAAAGCCCTTGAAGCCATCATGTGGACACCTCTGCCGGACCTTCCCACCCACAATCCGCCTAAGCCGCTGCATGGCGTGCGCGTGCTCGAACTCGCCCGCATCCTGGCGGGGCCCTGGGCCGGGCAGTTGCTTGCCGATCTTGGCGCCGATGTCATCAAGGTGGAGCGGCCGGGGCAGGGCGACGACACCCGCACCTGGGGACCGCCCTTCATCACCACGGAGGATGGCGAGAATCTCGGCGCGGCCTATTTCCACTCCTGCAATCGTGGCAAGCGCTCGGTCGCCCTCAATTTCGAGACCGCCGAGGGGGCAGAGCAGGTCCGCGCCCTCGTGCGCGAGGCCGATGTCGTGCTCGAGAATTTCAAGGTCGGCGGGCTGAAGAAATATGGCCTCGACCATGAAAGCCTGAAGGCGATCAACCCACGCGTGGTCACTTGCTCGGTCACGGGATTTGGACAAGATGGTCCATATGCCTCCAGGGCAGGTTACGACTTCATGATCCAGGGCATGGGTGGCATCATGGACCTGACCGGCGATCCGAACGGCGAGCCGCAGAAGATCGGCGTCGCCTTCGCGGATGTCTTCACCGGGGTCTATGCCGTGGTCGGTGTGCAGGCTGCCCTGCGCCGGCGCGAGATGACGGGTCTCGGAGGGCATGTCGACATGTCGCTGTTCGACGTCCAGCTCTCGGTACTCGCCAACCAGGCGATGAATTATCTGGCCTCCGGCAAGAGCCCCACCCGCATGGGTAATGCCCATCCCAACATCGTGCCCTATCAGGTGTTTCCGGCCAGCGACGGCCACCTCATCGTCGCCTGTGGCAATGACAGCCAGTTCGTCAAGCTCTGCGGCGTGCTCAACATCCAGGATATCGCGGCCCATCCCGATTATCTCACCAACAAGGACCGGGTGCGTAACCGCGATACGCTGGCGGCCCTGATCGCCGGATTGACCGGGCGGCGGACCAGGGCGGACCTGTTGGCGTCTCTGGAAAAGGTCGGCGTGCCCGCCGGGCCGATCAATTCGGTCGCCGACGCTCTGCACGATGTCCAGGCCACCCATCGCGGCATGATCGTCGACCTGCCGCATGCCGGGGTGAAGGGGGGCTCCATTCCCTCCGTGCGCACGCCCATCCTGATCGACGGCGAGCCGATGGTGGCGCGGACCGCGAGCCCGGACCTGCCGAAGGTGTAAGGGGCGCTTGCGGGGGGGCAAAACACGGAGGGTCGATCTCCAGATCGACCGTCTCCACTCGCTATCATACCCGATGTTTCCAAATTGGTCGATCTGGAGATCGACCCTCCGATTTCGCGCCTACCCCGTCACGATAGTACTCACGAACGAGATGGCGGCTATCCCGAAAAAAGGCCGCCATGCGGCGGCCTCGTTCATGTCATCAACCGGAATTACCTCCGATACGCGCCGATGTCTTCAGGCGTAGACCTTGAAGCGGTCATTGTCGTTCATGAAGCTCTTCTCGGGCAGGGGCTGCTCGTTGGAGCCGAAGGGCATCTGGGCGCGCAGCTTCCAGGACGTCGGCACATGCCATTCCTTCTGGACGGCCTCGTCGACCAGCGGTGCATAGTGCTGCAGGCTGGCGCCGATGCCATGCTCGGCCAGCGCCGTCCACACGGCGAACTGGGCCATGCCGCCCGACTGTTCGGACCAGACCGGGAAGTTGTCGGCGTAAAGCGGGAACTTCTCCTGCAGGCTCTTCACGACATCCTGGTCTTCGAAGAACAGCACGGTGCCGGCGCCGGCGCCGAAGGCATCCATCTTGCCCTCGGTCGAGGCGAAGCTGTCGGCCGGCACGATCTTGCGCAGGATCTCCTTGGTCAGGTGCCAGAACTTGTCGCTCTGCTTGCCGAACAGGATCACGGCGCGTGAGCTCTGCGAATTGAACGAGGAGGGCACATGCTTGATCACGTCCTGGATCAGCAGCGAGATCTCTTCCTGGCTCTTGGGCAATGTCTTGCCCAGGGCATATTGCGTGCGGCGGGTCTTGATATGGTCGATGAAGGTCTTGGACATGGGGAGTCTTCTCTATCTTCTCGACGGCGAGGAGGAGCCGTCATTTGCGGCAGGTTCTATCGCAGCTTTCCATGTCTCGAAAGAGACGCCGTGGAAATCACGATAATCTCGATGGTTAGATCCGAAAAAGTTGAGATGTCGTAGCGCTTGCATCGGAGGGCTGGTCGATTTTGCCAAAAGGCCAGACGGATCGCTTCGATCCGTCTGGCAGTTGGCGACGCAAGGCCGGGCTGGCCCGGCCTTCCTCCTCAGGCGGTCGCAACGGTTTTCCGGTTGTTGAGGACGGCGTCGACGCTGAGACTGCCGGCACCGAAGGCGACGACCTGCAGCAGGCCGCCAGCCATGGCGATGTTCTTGAAGAAGTGGATGAACTGGTTCATGTCGCCCAGATTGTTGTGGAAGAATGCGGCGGCGGCGACCGAGAACGCCGCCATGACGAGGGCGACAAGGCGGGTCTGGTAGCCGACGATCAGCAGCAGGCCGCCGATGAGCTCGACCACGATGGCGATAGCCACGCCGAGATAGGGCAGCGGCAGGCCGACGGTGGCGATGTAGCCGGCAGTGGCAGCAGGGGCCGTGAGTTTGCCGAAGCCGCTGAGAAGGAAGATGGCGGCGATCAGCACGCGGCCAAGGAGCGGGGTGTAACGAACGTCTGAGGACATGGGGGTTTCTCTTTTTTTAAGGAGGGGAGCGGAGGGGCCGCTCAGGCTTTGGTGTCGGTGAAGTGCGCGGTTTCCAGCGCCCTGGCCAGCGCATCCGTGGCACCCGAGGGGGCAAGGGACACGATATGGATCTTCGGCGGTGGCAGGACCTGCTCCTTGACTGGAGCGGAGAGACCGGCTTTGCGTCCGAACAGGCAATCCAACAGGCTGGTGATGAACATGGCGAGCACCTCATCTGAACTTGGCGCTGTTATCTCAGAGATTGATGTTCAAGAAAATCTGGATAATATAGACAATTAGGTTCGAGAAAATTGATATGTCTGATCCGCGCCCCACGCTTGACCAGCTTCAGGTCTTCCTTGCCATCGTCGAGGCCGGTAGCTTCGCCGGCGCGGCCCGCCAGCTCGGGCGTGCAACCTCGGTGGTCAGCTACACCATCGCCAATCTGGAAGCCCAGCTCGGTCTGGAGCTTTTCGATCGCGATTCCACCCGCAAGCCCCAATTGACCGAGGCGGGCAAGGCCATGCTGGCCGAAGCGCGCGTGGTGGCGCGGGGCGTGGGCAGCCTGATCGCCAAGGCCAAGGGCCTGACCTCGGGGTTGGAGGCGGAAGTCACGCTGACGGTCGACGTCATGCTGCCGCCCTGCGCCCTGGTGCGGGTACTGAACGCCTTCCAGGCGGAATTTCCCACCGTGTCACTGCGCCTGCATGTCGAGGCGCTCGGCGCCGTCACCCAGCATGTGCTCGACGGCATCGCCGATCTCGGCGTGGGCGGGCCCCTGTCGCGCGACATCATCGGCATCGAGAGGCGGGGCATCGGCTCGATCCGCCTGATCCCCGTGGCTGCTCCTTCCCATCCTCTGGCCAGCCTCGGTAGCGAGGAGGCCGATGTCCGGGCGCAGGAGCATGTACAACTCGTGCTGACGGACCGCTCCAAATTCACCGAAGGGCAGGAATTCGGCGTACTCAGCTCGAAGACGTGGCGCATCGCCGATCTCGGCGCCAAATTCATGCTGCTCCGCTCCGGCATCGGCTGGGGCAGCATGCCCGAGGACATGGTGAATGACGACATCGCCGCGGGTCGGCTCGTTCGTCTCGCCATGACGGGTTGGGATCGCAATCTCTATCCCCTGCAGAGCATCCGGCGCACGGATACGGCCCTCGGTCCTGCGGCGAGCTGGCTGCTTGCCAAGCTCAAGGCGGCGCTGGACGAGACCGGCGAGGCGCTTGCCGCTGCGCGTAGCGCGGCGTAGGCGCAAGGCACTGGACAGGCTTATGATGACACCAGGTGCGCTGACGAAGCCAGCCTATCGCTGTGCCGTTCCCTTCATCGGCACCACGGTGACCTTGGTGCCGTAGCTATGAAGCGCTTCCAGATGTTCGGGCCTGATGCCGTCATCGGTGATCAATTCGTCGATGGCGGATAGCTCGCAGAAGGTCGAGAACGAAGGCGCCGAGAATTTCGAACTGTCGACCACCACGATGGTGCGCCGGGAGGACTGGATCATCTTGCGCTTGAGCGAAGCGACCTCGAGGGCGGCATCGGTGAGGACATTGCCGCTTACGGCATAGGCGCCGGTGACGCAGACATCGGCATGCACGGTGTTGAAAAAGCTCTCGCCCGGCTCGCCCCAGAGCGAGCGCCAGCCGCCCGGCCGGATGGTGCCGCCGGGCATGATCACGCGCCAGCTCGGCACGTCGGAACTCACCTGGGCAATCTCCAGGCTATTGGTGACGACGGTGAGGGAAAGGTCGCGCAGGGCGGCGGCCCGCACTACCTCCATCACGGTGGAACTGGCTTCGAAGATCACGCTCTCGCGGTTGTTGATGCGCAAGGCCGCTTCGACGCCGATGGCGATCTTCTGGGCGCGTTGCATATGCGCATTGATCTGCGATTCACGTTCGAAGGTCGCCTGCAGCGGCGGCACGAGCAGGGCGCCGCCGTGGGTGCGTTCGAGATAGCCGCCTTCCATCAAATGTTCGAGGTCGCGGCGAATGGTCGACTGCGAACCGCCGATCGAGTCGGCCAGTTCCTGGATGGAGGCGGCCCCATTGATGCGCAGATGCTCCAAGATGAGCGCCCGCCTTTTGGCGGGGATGATCTCGACGCGTTTGGTGGGGGCTTCCATATAAAGCGGACTCCTTGGGGCGGACTGACCATCGAAAGGACCGCGACAGGTACGGGCCGCCTCGACGCAGTCAGACGATATTGCCCAGACTTACGCACAATCTTGCAGATTCTGCCATTAAAGTGCGCTCTTTCCCAGATGGACAAAAGGCGGATCACAGCGACCCGCCTTGCCTGGAGCAAGGTCTGTTCATGACTGAACGCTTGTTTGCCCGAGCTCCATGTTTTCAGCCAGTCCAATGGATTGGCTAGAGCAGCCTTGCTCCAGCCAAAGGGCTGGGACCGTTTCGGTCAGGCGACCTTCTTCAGGGCCGCCGGCTTGAGCACATCCTCGGTGATCGCCAGATCATCGTCCAGGCTGCGCTTGGCCTTGAGGCCATTCTTGGCAAGTTCGCCATGATAGGCCTTGACCGCCTCGTCCGGAGCGACGGTGCCGTCGGCGACCTGACGCATCAGCCCCAGTAGCGCGAGCGGATCCTCAGCCAGGTTGATCTTGCGGCCGAATAGAGCGACACGACCGCCATATTTTTCGGCTTGGTGCAGCAGCTCGAAGGTGTCGCGGGTGGTGCCGGCGCCGCCGCCGAGCACGCCGACCACCAGATCGGGATCGAAGCTCGCCAATTCCTCCAGCGCCTTGGGACCGTTATAGACGATCTTGAGGAATTGCGGCCGGTCCGCCTTGGTCACGCCGGCCAGGCAGCGCAGGATGCTGTCATTGATGTATTCGCCGATCTGGGCCCGATCGAGGCCGCAATCGACATTCGGATTGAAGACTTCGAAGAAGTACTTGAAATTGTTGTCGGCGGCCTCTTCGCGGAAAGCAGCGAAGGCATCGAGCGCCTCGTAATCGTGATCGATGTCGTTGAGGAAGGTCACCGAATAAAGGCCGAGATCGGTGCCGATCACGGGTGCACCGATCGCAGGCTCGTTGGTGCCGTACATGACGCGCGAAAGGTTGGCGGTCCGGAAATGGCGGGAGGGATGCTTGGTATAGGCCTGGTGACGCACGCCACCCCAGCAATCGGTGGTGTCATTGGCGCGAATGGAGGGTTTCACCGCCGAATTGCGGAAGACGCCGCGCTCGTGCAGCAGTTCGAGATTGGAGGCCGACACCAGCATGATGTCGACGATATCCTGTTCGACGATGGTCTGGATCTGATCGAGAAATTCGGCACGCGTGCGTACACGGCCCTGGCCGCCATCATCGCTGCGGGCAAAGCCGGTCGCGGCAAGGCCAGAGCCCATGTCGCCATCCTTGGCATCGGCGATGATGAAATCGGATCGCTTGTAATTGCCCGCTCGGATATTGCGCAGTTTCTGGTCGAGACGGGTTTGGGGATAGGCCATCGCATAGGCTCCTTGGACTGGCGATGAATGCCGCCGCTTCCTCGCTGCGGCGAGTCGCATTCATTTCAATGACACTCATATACGATCAAAATCTTTCAAACCAGTGCAAAGTTTTCCTTTTGCTGGAATTGTCGCCACACCCGGCATGGACTGGAAACCTTGCGGATCGCGATGCAAATTTGCATGGATGAGATGTGTTGTTCGCTCCCGCATTGCGGGGCTAAGGCACCTGCCGATCGCGCCGGGTTGAAGGAGGGATGCCGTGCTGCCGAGTTTCGAAACGCAGCGCCTGCTGGTGCGGCCGCGTACCATGGTCGACTTCGAGGCCTGTCTCGTCATGGATCGCGATGTGGAAGTCACGAAGCATATTCCTGGCCCGTGGCACGATCCGGAGCAGCACGAAGCCTTCGTCAGGCGGCGCATGCAGGCCGATTACGGGCCAGGACTGGGCTATGGGACTGTTGTCGAAAAGCATCAGCCCAATCGCTTCCTGGGCTGGATCCTGCTCATTCCGGCGGACGGCATCGGGCCCGAGATCGAGATCGGCTGGCGGCTGGTGCGGGAGGCCTGGGGCAGGGGATATGCGACCGAGGCGGCGATGCCGGTGATTCGACACGCCTTTACCACGCTGAAGGCTGACAGGGTCATGGCAGAGATCGCTCCCCGCAATACCGCTTCGCTGCGCGTCGCGCAGAAGCTGGGCCTGAGCGACGCCGGCGTGCGCGATGATCAAGGTGCGATCTGGAGACGCTACCAGATGACGCAAAGCGATTTCGCCTCGCTTGAAGAGACCGGGCGTTGAGGCATTCCGCTTCCGGACGCAGAACCCAGGCGAGGACATGCAGCGGCGTGCCGCTGGGTTGGCCGCTGCATGTGAGCAAAGGACTTAGCCGTTGGTCGTAGCGGGCGCTGCCGACAGGGCCTCCTGCAGCTTCTGCTCCTGTTCCGGCGACAGCGAGGTCTTGATCACCCGCCCCTTGAGGCCGCTGAATTCGGCCAGAACCTTCTCGGGCTGGACCTTGCGGACCAGCACGAACAGGGCTGATGAATTGTTGGGAATGGTCTGGCCGAGCGACTTGATGAAGTCGTCGTCGATGCCGTAATCAGCCAAGGAGCCGGAGAGGGCGCCGACGCCCGCGCCGACGGCGCCGCCGATGGCGAAGCCGGCCAGCGGATTGAGGAAGAGCAGGCCGACAAGCCCGCCCCACAGCGCCCCGGAGAGCAGGCCCGAACTAGCGCCGATGCCGGTCAGGTTGATGCTCTGCTTGAGATGAACCTTGCCCTCGGCATTGCGGGTGACCACTACCGCATCTTCGAGATCGACCAGATATTCCTTCTTGAGCGCGTCCAGCTTGAGCAGAACCTTGTCTGCCTCATCGATGGAATCAAAGCCGACGACAATAAGATCGGACATCAAGAGCTCCTGTGTTCACCTGTCATGGCGCGCATTGCGCCATGAAGGAGGTTTATCCCGCAAGCCTATTGAATCCATGTGACCATTGTCGGGCACGGATCGGGCATTCTCCTCGGCGCACGAGGACACCCATTTGAATGTCCTTCCGAGTTGGGTTTCACGGCGATGCCGCGTCGATGGCATAATTGCCGGCGAATTCCTGCGTAGGAGGGATGGGCTTGATCACGTCGATCAGTACGCCATTGGGATCGGCCGTGATGAAATGGCGCTGCCCGAATGCCTCGTCGCGCAATTCGAGCAGGATCGGTAAACCTGCCTGCTTGAGCCGTGCATATTCGGCATCGACGTCGGTGACTTCGAAATTGAGCAGAAGGCCGCCGACCTGCCCGCCGCGCCCCTGTTCGGGAATGGTATGGTGATCGCTGTCGAGCACGGCGAGATTGATGGTCTCGTCGGCCGCCGATTGCAAATGCACATACCAGTCGGTCTCGAACAGGATCCGGAAGCCCAGATGCTCGACATAGAAGGCCGCGGTGGCGGCCACCTGCCTTGTCATGATCACGGGATAATAGCTGGTGATCTTCATGGACATTCCTGCGTCTCCCTTTTAAACATACAGTCTGAATGTTTTTCAGTAACATACAGGCTGTATGTATGCAAGAAGATAGCCGACGCTCCAATCAAGATCGGACGCTGAGAACCCGGGCGGCCTTGATCGCGGCTGCACGGCGCCTGTTCGTGTCCAAGGGCTATGCCGATACGGGAACGCCCGAATTGGTAGCGGAAGCGGGGGTGACCCGTGGTGCGCTCTATCATCATTTCGCCGACAAGCAGGCGCTGTTCCGGGCTGTCGTCGAGGCAGAGAATGCCGCGCTGGCCGACGAGATCGAGCGGGCGGCACCGGAAGAACCCGGCGCGATGGAGGCACTGATCGCCGGCGGCGAGGCTTTTCTGGTCGCCATGTCCGAACCCGGACGTACCCGGCTCTTGCTGATCGAGGCGCCGGCCGTGCTGGGCCGTGAGACGGTGGATGCCATCGATGCCGCCCATGGCGGACGCACGTTGCGCGAAGGCGTCGCCGCCGCTATCGCAAGGGGGCGGTTGCGGCCTGTGCCCGTCGAAGAGGCGGCGCTGCTCCTGTCGGCTGTCTATGACAGGGCGGCGCTGTCCATTGCAGCGGGGGCGAATGGGGAAGAATGGCGGACGCTCATCCGGGCCGTGCTCGACGGCCTTCGTCCTGCGGCCAGATGAGGATCCGATGGCGCAATCCGATCACCAATCCGATGATGCCTCGCTGACGCTCCCCGCCGCGTTGCGCCGGATGGGGCTGCTCGGGCAGAAAGAGACGGCGCGCTTTACAGCGTTGACGGGCGGGGTTTCCTCCGACATCCACCTGGTCGAAACCTCGAACCGGCGCTTTTGCGTCAAGCGGGCGCTGGCTCGCCTCAAGGTGGCAGCCGTCTGGGAGGCGCCGACGAACCGCAATGCGGCGGAGGCGGCCTGGATCCGCCAGGTCGGCCGTTGGTTGCCCGACGGCGTACCCACTTTGCTTGGCGAGGACGAGCAACTTGGCCTGTTTGCCATGGCCTTTTTGTCCCCCGAGCTTAATCCGGTCTGGAAGGCGCAGTTGCTGGACCAGCAGATCGATACGGCATTTGTGGGCCGCGTCGGCGCCGATCTCGGCCTCATTCATGCCGCCAGCGCGCAGGAAGCCGGGCTTGCGGTGCGCTTTGCCAATGACGCGACCTTCGGGCCGATCCGCATCGAGCCCTATCTCATCGCCACAGCCCGCGCCCATCCCGATCTGTCGGCCAAGATTAAGGCCGTCGCCGCCCGCACGCTCGCCACCAGGAAGGCTCTGATCCATGGCGATGTCAGCCCGAAGAACATCCTGTGCGGGCAGACGGGCCCCGTTTTCCTCGATGCCGAATGTGCTTGCTTTGGCGATCCGGCTTTCGATCTCGCCTTCTGCCTCAATCATCTCATGTTGAAGGGGGCTCGGCAGGGCGTGCCCCGCGCGGCCTATCGTGATGCCTTCGAGGCTTTGGTCAACGCTTATTTCGCCAGGATCGACTGGGAGGACCGCGCCGCTTTCGAGGCCAGGGCCGCCGCCCTACTGCCTGTGCTGTTTCTGGCGCGCGTGGATGGCAAGTCGCCCGTCGAATATCTGACGTTGGAGGAGGAACGGAAAGCCGTGCGCCGCTTCGCCAGGCCTCTGATCGCCGATCCCGTTGAAGACCTGATCGCCATCGCCAATGCCTGGACCCGCCAATGATCGATATAGCCATCCGTAGACTTGCTGCCCGCCGTATCTGGGACTCCCGTGGTCGCCCCACCGTCGAAGCCGAAGTCGAGCTCAGCGACGGCACGATCGCGCGGGGGATCGCGCCGGCCGGTGCGTCCCGCGGCAGCCGCGAGGCGCTCGAGCGCCGCGATGGCGGCGAAAAGCTGGGGGGCCTCGATGTCCAAGGGGCAATTGCCAGCGTGCGCGGGGAGATCGCGCCGCTACTGATCGGCCGCGACCCGTTCGACCAGGCGGGGTTGGACGAGGCGCTGATCGCGCTGGACGGCACGCCGACCAAGCAAAGACTCGGCGGCAATGCCACCGTCGCCGTCTCGCTCGCTGTGCTGCACGCCGCCGCCGCCAGCCGAGGCTTGCCGCTATGGCGATATCTGGCAGGGGAGGAGGCGGTCACGCTTCCCCTGCCGGAAATCCAGATCTTCGGCGGAGGGGCCCATGCCGGCCGCCGCACCGACATCCAGGATTTCATGGTGATGGCGCCGAAGGCGGCGAGCTTCGCCGAGGCGCTCGAAACCACGGCCGAGGTCTATCTTGCGGCCGGCAGGATCATGGCCGAGCGCGGCCTGCTGCAGGGCGTCGCGGATGAAGGAGGCTGGTGGCCGGCCTTCAGCTCCAATGAAGAGGCGCTTGATACCCTGGTCCTGGCCATCGAGCGCGCCGGTTTCACGCCGGGCGACGAGGTGGTGATCTCGCTCGATGTCGCCGCCTCCGAATTTGGCCGCGGCGGGCGCTATCGGCTCGGCCTGGAAGGGCGCGAGCTCGATCGGGACGGCATGGCGGATTATCTCCTCGGCTGGTGTGAGCGCTATCCCATTCTTTCGATCGAAGATCCCTTTGCCGAGGATGATGCCGAGGGGCTCGCACGCTTTACCGCGGCCGTGGGTCATCGCATTCAGGTGATCGGCGATGATTTCCTGGTTACCAATGCCGGGTTGGTCGAAGAGGCGGTGAGGAACCAAACCGTCAATGCCGTGCTGGTGAAGGTCAACCAGGCCGGCACGGTCAGCGAGGCGAGGGCTGCCTGCGAGGCGGGACGGCGTGCCGGTTTTGGCACGATCGTGTCGGCCCGCTCCGGCGAGACCGAGGATGTCGCCATCGTACACCTCGCCATTGGCTGGCACGCCGGCCAGCTCAAGGTCGGATCCTTCGCTCGCTCCGAACGCATGGCGAAATGGAACGAAGCCCTGCGCATCGAGGAGACCCTGGGACCCAAGGCACGCTTTGCGGGTATCGAAGCCTTACCCTTCAACCGCCGGCAGGGCGCCGCCTGAGAGACTGCGCCAAGGTGTCTTGTCGGTCCGGTTTGACAGGGAGCTGAACAGGCTGCTTGCCCGCTGGGGTGATAGGGCGCCGGGGCAGCAAGCAAAGAAAAGCCGGAGGAGGGAGCGCCTGTCTTCCTCCTCCGGCTGGCATTTACTTGCATGACGTTAAGTTTTCGCAATCGAAATCTGCACTTGAATGCTAAAGTTAAGCATCTCCTGGCAAATAAGGCGTCTGCAGCTCCATAACTTCATCACAAGCTTGCGCCATCCCGTAACAAAGCTGGCTACACACGGCAATACAAAAAAGTGCCATGCACGATGCCGTCATCGGATAAATCGATTAATTGCTTGAATGGTCGAAAATTGTCTGACATGAACTCCGGCGATATGTGGAAATCCTAAGACAATTCGTGATATTTGAGGCCTGGTCACATCCTCGAATCCCGTCATGGGCTTCCGAGAATAGAACCAGAGTATGACTGGACTGATACCAGAGAGGTACCAAAGCGGTGCCGTTTGGCTGCGGCAATACTCGGTAGCGCCTGTTTGCAGGCCGTGTCATTCGGACATTCTGAGGGCCGGGGAACGTGAACGATCTGAGAGCCCGCAGCCGGATCGAACGCGAGCTCAAGGTTGTGGCGGCGTGTGCATGGCCCTATCACAGCGACGATACACAGGAACGATGCGGAGTGGCGATGACGGCCAAGATCCTGGTGAGCGCCTGTCTCGTAGGGCGACCGGTACGCTATGACGGGGCGGCGAAGACGCTGGATCATCCGGCCCTCGCGCGCTGGCGCGACGAAGGACGCCTCGTCGTCGTCTGCCCCGAGCTTGCCGGAGGGTTCAGCGTGCCCCGGCCGCCGGCCGAGATCGCCGAGGGGCTGTCGGGCCGCGATGTCCTGGCGGGCACCGCGCGCGTGGTCGACCGTAGCGGTGCCGATGTGACCGCGCTCTATCTCGATGGGGCGCGGAGCGCTCTGGCCTTGGCGCGGGCGGAGGGCTGTCGCTTCGCGCTCTTGATCGACGGTAGCCCGTCCTGCGGCAGTGCCTATATTTACGACGGCGCGTTCGCCGGGCGAAAACATGCCGGTGCCGGCGTCACGGCCGCACTCCTGCGGGCGGAAGGCCTGGAAGTTTTCACGCCGTCGGAAATCGCCGCTCTCGAGGCCAGGCTGGAAAGCGTCGACGCAGGCTGAAGGAGGGGCCGCCCGCATCAGGCCAGATCTTTCTCCATATAGACCCTGCGCAAGCCCTTTTCCTCGACGCGATGGGTTTCGACATAGCCGCTACGGGTGTAGAGCGCGATATTCTCCGTCATCGCCTCATTGGTGTAGAGCCTGATCCGCCGATAGGCCGCTTCGCGGGCGAGGTTTTCGGCAGCCTGGAGCAGGCGGCGGCCCAATCCTCGGCCCTGCGCTGCGGGAGCGACGGCGATATTGTCCAGAAGCATCGCATCCTCTTGGGGGATCAGGACGAGGATGCCCAGGACATTGCCGTCGAGAGGGCTCACGCGCACACGCCCTGCGCGCACCAGCGCGGCATAATCATCGAGCATCGGTCCGGGCTTGCGACCGATGCGTGCGATATAGAGGACGTGTATGCCGCCTCGACGATATGTTCGATGGCCGGAAGGTCGGCGGTGGTGGCCAGGCGTAGGGCTTGGACCATGATGTCCTCCTGAAGAACGGCGGGCGACATCCCCGCTCTCTTCGGTCGCCGGCCGGAGAGAGCGGCCGTCGTCAGGTTTGCACACGCTCCAAGAGGGCGCGCCGGATGGCAATCTCCACGGGTGAATAGTCGCCGTCCTCGCGCTGCAGCCGGAAAGGCTCCTTTGGCATCAGGGGAGGTTGGGCCAGAAAGCGCGGCGCCGAGCCCCGATGTTTCTGGGCAGCGTGTACCAGGAACGGATGGCAGAGATAGACCGTGCCGGCCTCACCAGTGGCCAGCGTCTGCTGCCGCCGGGCGCCCATCTGTTCCAGATCCATGTGCGAGCGGCCGGCCTCGCCTGCCGGTGCGAGATAACGAGCCATGTCCAGATGCGAGCCGACACGGATGCGGGTCGGTGCATCCTCGGGCCCGATATCGGAGAACAGGAACAGCATGAGTAGAGCCCGCCCGCGCGAGGTGATGTTCACGCGCCAGGCCGAGAAGTCGGTGCGCTCATTGGGATCGCAGTCCTCGCCTGGAAAGGAGAGGTCGACATGCCAGCCGGCGTCACCCGGATCGTCCGGATGGGGAAAGCGCACCGGGAAACTGCCGAGCCCGTCGCGCGGATACCAGCGCCCGCTGCCGACGAGCTGGTCGAAGGCGGATCTGAGGACGGGCGTATTGGCTGCCTCCTGGAACGGGCCGCCGCCATAGCCGCCGAGCCGGATCACGGGGCTCGTCCAGGTGGCGGGATCGTCGGGATCGCAGGGGATGTCCCGCCATAGGATGGCGCGGGCCTCGTCTGCCAGTTCGCGGGAAAAGGCCCCGTCGATCCGGACGAAGCCGTCTTCGATGAATCGTTCGATCTGCGCAGCATCGAGCGCGCATCCTTCCGGGTGTTTGGGCATGACAATCTCAATCATCGCGCCGTTCTGCCGACAGGGGCGAACGGCGACAGCCGTGTGGTTCACGGCGACAGGTCCGGCGGAGCGGACCGGCGTCCAGTCTTCGGTCAGCCGCTAGCCGACGAGGAAGAAGACGGTGGCGACGTTGAATGTTTGCGTCATCATGGCCGCTCCAGCATAGGCATGCACGTGCGTGGGTCAACCACATCGCCGCTGTTTCTTCATACCAATCAGTGGCGCGGGCGTCCGAGCTGTTCTAAGCAGGGGCGGGCTCGACGCCCCAATCCATGCCGTATCGAGGAGACTTCAGATGACGTCCGCCGCTTCCGCTTCTGCCACGCCGAAATGGGTGACGTTATCAAGCCACCGAGCCTGGCTCTTGCAGCAGGCGGATACGCTGTTCTCCGTATTCGAACAGAACAGTCTCAATCCCCTCGGTGGCTTTTACGACCTCGACATGGCCTGCAAGCCGTTCGCGCCGGGACAGCCGCCCGGCAGCCGGCCAACTCGCCAGATCCATGCGACCACGCGCATGGTGCATTGCTTTGCCATCGCCCATCTGATGGGGCGCCCCGGCGCTGACGTGATGATCGATCACGGCATGGACTTCATCTGGAACGGCCATCGCGACAAGGACAAGGGCGGCTATTTCTGGGGCGTCGGCTATGAAGGGCCGACCGATGATACCAAGCAGGCCTATGGCCATGCCTTCGTGCTGCTCGCAGCCTCCAGCGCCAAGGTCGCCGGACACCCCGACGCCGACCGGCTGCTGGCAGACATCTCCACCATACTGGATGAGCATTTCTGGGAGGCAGGCCCCGGCGCCACCGCGGAGGAGTTCACGCGGGACTGGCAGCCCTTCGACAATTATCGCGGCCAGAACTCGAACATGCACCTGACCGAAGCCCTGATGGCAGCCTTTGAGGCAACCGGCGACAACACCTATCTCAGCAAGGCCGAGCGCATCGCCGATCTGATCGTGCGGCGCCACGCCGCCGAGAATGGCTGGCATCTGCCCGAGCATTTCAGCCGGGATTGGCAACTCAACAAGGACTATTCCGGCAGCCCGGTCTTCCGTCCCTACGGCACCACGCCAGGCCACTGGCTGGAATGGGCCCGCCTTTTGCTGCAGCTCTGGGAACTGGGCGGGCGCAAGCTGACTTGGCTGCCCGACGCTGCTGCCAACCTGTTCCGGCAGGCTGTCAAGGACGGCTGGGATCACGAGAAGGGCGGCTTCTACTATACGCTCGACTGGACCGGCGCGGCGCGCATTCGCGATCGCTATTGGTGGCCCTGCTGCGAGGGTATCGGCGCGGCGGCTTTCCTCAACGCCACTGATGGCGACGGTTTCTACGAAGAATGGTACCGTACTATCTGGAACTTCAGCGCCGCCCGCTTCATCGATAAGGTAAATGGTGGCTGGTTCCCCCAGCTCGGCGACGACCTCAAGCCCAACACCGGACCATTCTACGGCAAGGTCGACATCTACCACGCTCTCCAGGCCTGCCTCATTCCGCTGCTGCCTACCACAGGCAGCATCACGCGCGGGCTGATCACCGAGGGGGTGAAGATCTAGGGCGCCGCGCCGCTCGTTTCCTCACCTCACTCGCTGTCGGACTGGTTCGCCGGATGTGCCTTGACGAAGGCGGGATGTCCTTCGGCCTCGGCCTCGACGCGGCGGATGCGAGGATAGGCGTCGAGCGGCACGCCGAAGCGGCGGGCGGCGTAGAGCTGCGGGATGAGATAGACATCGGCCAGCCCCGGTGTTTCGCCGAAGCAATAGGGGCCGTCGCCGATCAACGCCTCGACTGCCTTCAGCCCCGAGCCGGCCCAGGTCGCGATCCAGGCTTCGACCTCCGGCTCGGCCTGGCCGAGCGTCCGGCGCAGATAGGTCAGCGGGCCGAGATTGTGCAAAGGCTGGATGTCGCAGCCAATGATGGCGGCGACGGCGCGCACCTTGGCTCTCCGCGTGGGGTCGGAAGGCAGCAGTGGCGGTACCGGATAGGTTTCTTCGAGATATTCGATGATGGCAGGGGATTGGGTCAAAGCATTGCCGTCATCGAGCACCAGCGTGGGCACGCGCTCCTGCGGATTGAGAGCCCGATAGGCCGCGCCATGCTGTTCGCCGCCATTGCGCACGAGATGAATGAAGGCCTGTTCCGTCTCCAGGCCCTTGAGGGCAAGGGCGATCCGGACCCGATAGGACGAGGTGGAACGCCAATAGGTGTAGAGTTTCATGGTCGCGTTGCCTTCCTGTCATGGCGATGCGCAGAGCCAATACGCAAGAAATCCGGTGTGCCAATCTCCTCAGTTCCATCACGTGATGGAGCGAGATCGGCACACCAAACCCGCGCCAGCCTCCATCCTTATGGCGAGACTATAGCGCTGGCCGGATCATCGCACGGCATTCCCCGAAGCCGATGGAGGCAAAGCCTTCGCGCCGGCAGCGGCCCTTGAGGATCACCTCGTCGCCATCCTCGATGAAGCGCCGCTCCTCGCCCGTTTCGAGGCGGATGGGGTTCTTGCCGCCCTGGCTGGCCTCGAGCAGGCTGCCGCAGGCGTCCTGTCCAGGCCCCGAAATGGTGCCCGTACCGATGAGATCGCCCGGGCGCAGATTGCAGCCATTGGAGGTGTGATGGGCTAGCATCTGCGCCACGGTCCAATACATGTGCCTCGCATTGGAGCGAGCCAGGCAATGGGCTGCGAGCCCCCGGCTGCGCAATTCGGCAGTCGTCAGCAGGACCTCCAATTCGATGTCGAAAGCGCCCAGGGCCTGGTCGCCTGCATCGTTGAGATAGTCAAGCGGCGCCGGATCGCCTGCCGGGCGGGGCGCCTGCGCGATGCGGAAGGGGGCGAGCGCTTCGGCCGTGACGATCCAGGGCGAGATGGTGGTGGCGAAACTTTTGGCGAGGAAGGGGCCGAGAGGCTGATATTCCCAGGCCTGGATGTCGCGGGCCGACCAGTCGTTGAGCAGGCAGAGGCCTGCGATCTGGTCGCCTGCGGCCGATATCCCGATCGGGGCGCCGAGGTCGTTGCCGGGTCCGACCCACACGCCGAGTTCGAGCTCATAGTCGAGCCGTGCACTCGGGCCGAAGACGGGAATCTCGGCCTCCGGCCGTTTCGACTGGCCGAGCGGGCGCTGGATCGCGATTCCCGAGGGAAGGACGGAAGAGGCGCGGCCGTGATAGCCGATCGGCACATATTTGTAGTTGGGCAGGAGCGGATTGTCGGGGCGGAACAGCTTGCCCACGGCGGTGGCGTGGTGGATGCCGACATAGAAGTCGGTGTAGTCGCCGATCCGGGCCGGCAGCTGGAGCAAGCAGTCGGATGCCTTGTACAGCAAAGGCTCTACCCTGGGACGCAGCGAGCTGGCTTCGGCCAGGAGGCTGGAGAGCGCCTGGCGCAGGGCACGCCGTGGGCCAGGGCCTAGGGCCAGCAAGCCGTTGAGGTCGTTGCCCCGGCTCGCTTCGGCGGCCCGTTCGGCGGCGCCGCTGAGCAGGCCGCCATCGAGGACGGCGCGCAGGTCGAGGATGGCATCGCCGATGGCGACGCCAGCGCGCGGCGTCGCGCCTCCGGGGCTGAAGATGCCGAGCGGCAGGTTCTGGATCGGGAAATCGGCATGGCCGTTCGCGGAGGCGACCCAACTGGTCAAAGCGGGGTCATGGGTTTGATCGAGCTGTGACATCAGGGCCTGTTGGGGTCGAAATGCTTGGTCATCTTGTGGCCGTAGCCGCCATAGTCCTTCTGCAGGGCGTCGGAGCCGGCGGCATAGGCGGACACGCGCTGCGGAAAGCGGCATTCGAACATGAAGGCCAGCGTATTTTCCAGCCGGTGCGGCTTGAGTTCGACACGGCTCGCTTTCTCGAAGGCGTCCAGATCAGGGCCATGGGGTAGCATCATGTTGTGCAACGAGGCGCCGCCCGGCACGAAGCCGCCGCCAGTCTTGGCATCGTACTGGCCATAGACCAGGCCCATGAATTCGCTCATCACGTTCATATGATACCAGGGCGGCCGGAAGGTGTTCTCGGCCACCAGCCAGCGATCCGGGAAGATCACGAAATCGATATTGGCGGTGCCGGGCGTTTCCGAGGGCGAGGTCAGCACGGTGAAGATGGACGGGTCGGCGTGGTCGTAGAGCACCGGCCCGACCGGTGAATAGCGCCTGAGATCATATTTGTAGGGCGCATAATTGCCGTGCCAGGCCACCACGTCGAGCGGCGACTGGTTGATCGCGGCGGACCAGAGAATGCCGCCCCATTTGACATAGAGGCGAGAGGGCACCTCCCGGTCCTCATAGGCGGCGACAGGGGTGAGGAAGTCGCGCGGGTTGGCGAGGCAATTTGCCCCGATCGGGCCGCGTTCGGGCAGCGTGAGGGCGCCCCCGTAATTCTCGCACAGATAGCCGCGGGCCGGGCCATCCCGGAGCTCGACCCGGATCTTCACGCCACGCGGGATGACGGCGATCTCGCCCGGCTCGATATCGATGATGCCGAACTCCGTCGCGAGGCGCAGCGAACCCTGCTGCGGCACGAAGAGCAGCTCGCCATCGGCATTGTAGAAATACTCGTCCACCATCGACCGGGTGATCAGATAGACATGAGCACCCATGCCGGCATGGGTGGCGGCGTCGCCGGCCGTGGTCAAGGTGTGCACGCCGTTGAGGAAGGAAACCGGTTCGGCTGGGATGGGGAGCGGATCCCAGCGTAGCGGCGCGATCGGAACCTCGACCTCGGGGGCGGGCGCGGTGCGCCAGAAACCGATATCGGCCTTGGTGAACGCGCCCCAATGGCTCACCGTTGGCCGGATGCGGTAGAGCCAGGAGCGCTCATTGGTGGTGCGCGGTGCCGTGAAAGGCGAGCCGCTGAGCTGCTCGGCATAAAGCCCATAGGCGCAGCGCTGGGGGGAGTTGCGGCCGAGGGGCAGGGCGCCCGGGAGTGCCTCGGTTTCGAAGCCGTTGCCGAAGCCCGACATGTAGCCGGCCTGGATAGCGCTGACGGCCTCGCCTTTTCGATCGCTGTCTGGTCGGGGAGACTGGAGATCCATGATCGCCTCCTGAATTCGAACGTTCCTGATATAATCGTTGCGTTTGTAACCATCAAAGGTGCGTCCGGTGCTGCAGATCCTCCTGCCCGAAGGGACTGGCGCTGGGCTGGTTGGAGGCGTCGCCATCTGCGGCTCTACCACGGGTCTCCGGCGTCAATATGAGCACCAGCAGGGCCGGCACGACCATCAAAGCCGCATAGATGGCGACTGACATCGGCGTACCCGTGCGCTCGATCAGGAGAGCACCAATCAGCGGCGCGACCGAACCGCCGAGCACGGATGCGGCCTGATAGGAGGCGGAGAGGGCCGTGTAGCGCACGCGCGTCGGGAACATCTCGGTGACATAGGGGGCAAGGCCGCCCAGCAGGAACCCGTGGGCGCACAGGGCCGGGATGGCGCGAAGGTAGAGAGCCGATGGCGCCTCACCCTGCGCGAGGGTGAACAGGGCAAAGGCGGCGGCCGTGGCTCCGATGAAGCCTGCGATCATCACGGGCCGGCGCCCGATGCGGTCGCTGAGCCAGCCCGAACCGAGGATGACGGGCAGGGAGGCGAGCGAAGCGACGAGGACGACATCGATGGCCTGGGCACGGCTGAGCCCGAGCCGGGTGGTCGCCAGCAGCAGGACGAAGGTCGAGAACAGATAGAGCAGGGTGTTCTCGGCTGCCTTGACGAAGAAGACCTTGGCCATCGACAGTTTCTGGGTGGCAAAGGCTTCGGCCAGCGGCGCATGGGCGATTTCGGTTTCCGACTTGATCTCGAGGAAGGCCGGTGATTCATCGACCTGCCGGCGGGCCCAGAACCCGAGGGCGATCAGCACGATCGAAAGCAGGAAGGGAATGCGCCAGCCCCAGGCCAGGAAGGCCTCCTCGCCGAGCCAGAGCTGCACGAGGCCGAGGATGCCGAGGGCGAGGACATTGGCGGCCGGGCCGCTCGCCATCGGAAAGCTGGTCCAGAAACCGCGATTCTGGGCCGGCATCGATTCGGCCACGATCGTCAGTGCGCCGGTTGCCTCGCCGCCGACCGCAACGCCCTGGAAGATGCGGATGAGCAGGAGCAGGAGGGGAGCGGCGACGCCGATGGTGTCATAGGTCGGCAGGAGGCCGATGGCGGAGGTGGCGATACCCATCATCAACAGGCTGACGATCAGCGTGTTCTTGCGGCCGAGCCGGTCACCGATTACGCCGAAGACGATGCCGCCGAAGGGGCGGGCGAGGAAGCCGGCCGCAAAGGTGCCGAGGCCGAGTAGGGTACCCACGAAAGGATCGTCGGCAGGAAAGAACACCTTGTTGAAGACGAGCACGGTGCTCGCGGCGAAGATGAAGAAATCATACCATTCCAGTGTCGAGCCCAATGTGGCGGCAAGCATCACCTTCAGGCGGGACGCCATCGAAGCCATCTTCATCCTCCCGGTCGCGGATCTTTGGTTATGCGACCTCCCGAAGAGAAGCGGCCGCTCATTTATGAAGTTGCAGTTGTAACTGTCGATAATGTAACTATCAAAGCATGGCCAAGCTCACCCTCGAGAACTTTCTGCCCTATCGGCTCAACCGTATAGGAGCGGCGGTATCGCGCGACTTTCGGGCGGTCTATGGCCCGGAGCACGACCTGACGGTGCCCGAATGGCGGGTGCTGGCGACATTGGGCGAATTCGACGAGATGGGCGCGAAGGCGATCGGTGCCCATTCCTCCATGCACAAGACCAAGGTCAGCCGCGCCGTGCGAGCGCTGGAGGAACGCCGCTGGCTCAAACGCCGCGAGAGCATGGAAGACAGGCGCGAGGAGATCCTCAGCCTCACGCCGCTGGGGCGGCGGGTCTATGCCGAGATCGTGCCGCGGGCGCTGGCTTTCGAAGCCGCCTTGCTGGCGGCCCTTGGCCCGGAGGCCAAGGCGCTGTTGCGGGGCCTCGACAAGCTCGAAGCCAGCATGGACCTGCGCTGAGCCTGCCGGGTTTGGAGCGGATGGAATCTCATGCAGGCCGATGTTGGGCTGTCCGGGCTGGCATCCCTCCATCCGCCTCCTGCTGCCGATCGGCGGGAAGGCGCCATCCCTTGACGATGCCATAGATGGCGGGAATTACCACCAGGGTCAGCAGGGTCGAGGAAACCATGCCGCCGATCATGGGAACCGCGATGCGCTGCATCACCTCCGATCCGGCGCCCGTACTCCACAGGATGGGGATGAGCCCGGCCATGATGGCGATGACCGTCATCATCTTGGGGCGAACCCGTTCCACGGCACCCAGCATGATCGCCTCGCGAAGATCCGCCCTGGTAAAGGGCTGCTCCTTGCCGGATCGCTCCGCCTTCACCTCGGCCAGGGCCTGCTGCAGGTAGATCAGCATGACGACGCCGGTCTCCGCCGCGACGCCGGCCAGCGCGATGAAGCCGACGGCAACCGCAACGGACATGTTGAAGCCAAGCCACCACATCAGCCAGATGCCGCCGACCAGGGCAAAGGGCAGTGACAGCATGACGATCAGCGTCTCCGTCAGGCGGCGGAAGTTGAGGTAGAGCAGCAGGAAGATGATGAGCAGCGTGACAGGCACGACGATCTTCATCCGGGCCTCGGCGCGCTGGAGATATTCATATTGGCCGCTCCAGCCGATTGAGTAGCCCGGAGGCAGCACGATTTTCGCGGCCACGGCCTTCTGCGCCTCGGCGACATAGCCGCCGAGATCGCGCCCGTCGATATCCACGAAGATATAGGTTGCGAGCTGGCCGTTCTCCGTGCGGATGGAGGTCGCGCCCCGCGTGAGTTCAACCTTCGCCACCTCGCCCAACGGGATCGTGCCGCCGCCTGGGAGGGGAACTTGCACGTCGGCGGCAATGGCCTGGCGGTTGGAGCGCAGATCGCGCGGATAGCGGATGTTCACGCCATAGCGTTCCCGCCCTTCCACCGTTGTCGTCACGGTCTCGCCGCCGAGGGCCGTGGCGATGACGTCCTGGACGTCGCCTACGGCGAGCCCGTAGCGGCCGAGTGCGTCCCGGTCGGGCACGATGTCGAGATAATAGCCGCCGATGACCCGCTCGGCATAGGCGCTGGAGGTGCCCGGCACGGTTTTGAGAATGGCCTCGGTCTGGCGGGCGATCTTTTCCATCTCGGCAAGATCAGTGCCGAAGACCTTGACGCCGACGGGTGTTCGAATGCCGGTCGAGAGCATGTCGATACGGGCGCGAATCGGCATGGTCCAGGCGTTCGATACGCCCGGAAATTGCAGGGCCTTGTCCATCTCGGACTTGAGGCTGTCGAGGGTGATGCCCGGCCGCCATTGCTCCTTGGGCTTGAGATTGATGATGGTCTCGAACATTTCGGTGGGGGCGGGGTCGGTCGCCGTCGCGGCGCGTCCCGCCTTGCCGTAGACCGAAGCAACCTCGGGGAAAGACTTGATGATGCGGTCCTGCATCTGCAGCAATTCGCCGGCCTTGGTGATCGAGATGCCGGGCAGGGTGGTCGGCATATACATCAGGGTGCCCTCGTCCAGCGACGGCATGAATTCGGAGCCGAGCTGACGCGCGGGCCAGATGCTGAGGGCCAGCGCCGCCACGGCGAGAATGATGGTGAGGGTCTTGGCTTTAAGGACTCCGCGAATGACCGGCCGGTAGAGCCAGATCAGGAGGCGGTTGATCGGATTCCTGTGCTCGGGAATGATCCTGCCGCGCACGAAGATCACCATCAGTGCCGGTACCAGCGTGATCGACAGGAGGGCGGCGGCGGCCATCGCGAAGGTCTTGGTGAAGGCGAGCGGCCCGAACAGGCGTCCCTCCTGCGATTCCAGCGTGAAGATGGGCAGGAAGGAGACGGTGATGATCAGCAGGCTGAAGAACAGGGCCGGGCCGACTTCACTTGCCGCATTGACGAGGATCTGAATACGGGACTGGCCAGGCGCAGCGCGTTCGAGATGCTTATGCGCGTTCTCGATCATGACGATGGCGGCATCGATCATTGCGCCGACGGCAATGGCGATCCCGCCGAGACTCATGATGTTGGAGCCAAGGCCGATCAGCTTCATGGCACCGAACGCCATGAGGATGCCGACGGGGAGCATGAGGATGGCGACCAGGGCGCTACGCAGATGAAGAAGGAACACGACACAGACGAGGGCGACGATCACGCTCTCCTCGAACAGTGTTCTCTTGAGCGTTTCAATCGCCGCTTCGATCAGGTGGGAGCGATCATAGACCGGGACGATCTCGGTTCCCTTGGGCAGGCTTGCGGCGATGTCGGCGAGGCGTTGCTTGGCATTGTCGATGACGGTCAGGGCATTGGCGCCGAAGCGCTGCAAGACGATGCCGCCAGCCACTTCTCCCTCGCCGTTGAGTTCGGTGATGCCGCGGCGCTCGTCCGGCCCGATTTCGACGCGGGCGACGTCCTTGAGACGCAGCGGTACGCCGGCGCTGGTCCTGAGCACGATGTTCTCGAGGTCGGCCGGTGATTTGACGTAGCCGCGGCCGCGCACCATGAATTCGAATTCGGAAAGTTCCAACGTGCGACCGCCCACGTCGCGATTGCTGGCCCGCACGGCGTCGCGCACCATCGACAGGGAGATGCCCTGGGCCTGCAGCCGCAGCGGATCCACCACGATGCTGTATTGCTTGACGAAGCCGCCGACGCTCGCGACCTCGGCCACGCCTTCCGCCTTCGAGGCGGCATAGCGCAGCTTCCAATCCTGCAGCGAGCGCAGTTCGGCGAGCGACATGTCCTTGGAGGTGACGGCATATTGATAGACCCAGCCGACCCCGGTGGCATCAGGGCCGAGGCCCGGGGTGACACCGGCTGGCAGGCGCTGCGCCGCAGCGTTGAGATATTCGAGAACCCGGCTGCGAGCCCAGTAGGGATCGGTGCCGTCTTCGAAGATCACATAGACGAAGGAGACGCCAAAGAAGGAGAAGCCGCGCACCACCTTCGACTTCGGGACCGTCAGCATCGCTGTCGTCAGCGGATAGGTGACCTGGTCCTCGACGACCTGTGGCGCCTGGCCGGCATAGTCGGTGTAGACGATGACCTGGACGTCGGAGAGATCGGGAATGGCATCGAGGGGCAGCGTCTTCAAGGCATAGAGCCCGGATGCGACGGCAAAGGCGGTGCCGACGAGGATCAGCACGAGGTTGCGTGCGGACCAGGCGATCAGCCGGGCGATCATGGCGTGGCCTCCGGACTGGTCATGCCGTTCAGTGCGGCCTTGAGATTGCTTTCGGCGTCGATGAGGAAGGTTGCGGCCGTCACCACGCGGTCACCCGCCGCAACGCCGTCGCGGATCTCGACGAAGCCGCCGCCCTGGGCGCCGACTTTGACTACTCGCGGCTCGAAACGCCCGTCTCCCTTGGCAAGGATGACCGTTTGGCGCGTGCCGGTGTCGATCACGGCGCTGTCGGAGACGGTCACCGCCTCCTTCGCGTTACCGGTCGCGATCTCCACATCGGCATACATGTCGGGCAGCAGAAGGCCTCCCGGGTTCGCGAGCTCGATCCGCACCTTGGCGGTGCGGGTTTCCTTGGCCACTTCCGGATAGATCAACGCGATCCGTCCGTCGAAGACGCGGCTCGGCAGGCTGCGGATCCGAACGGTCACGAGGGCTCCGGGCCTGATGGCGCCGAGCTGATATTCGGGCACATCGGCCAGCACCCATACGGTCGAGATGTCGGCGAGGCGGAAGAGAATGTCGCCGGGCGCCGCTTTCATGCCTTCGGTGACGTTGCGCTGGAGCACGATGCCGTCTCGCTGGGCGCGCCATGTCATTGCTGGCGGCACCTTCCGGTTTCGTTCGAGTTCGGCGATGGCTTCGGGAGGGACACCGAGATTTTCCAGCCGCTGCCGTGCGCCGCCGCCCGTTCCTCCACGCCCGCCATTGCCAAGCTCGGTGAGGAACTGGGCGCCGGCAGCGGCGATTTCGGGCGAGTAGAGCTGAAGGAGCGGTTCGCCCCTGGCGATCCGATCGCCCGTCGTCACATCCGAGACCTTGGTGATGAAGGCATCCGAACGCGTGGCGACCACGCTGATGCGACGCTCGTCGAGCTGCACGCTACCCGGGACGCGCACGGGCCGGACGAGCGCGCGCATTGCCGCAATCTCCGTGCGGACGCCCGTCTGCTGCTGCCTGCCTGCTGCGACCCGGACGGTTCCCGTTTCCGGTTCTTCCCCGGCACGGACGGGGATGTAGTCCATGCCCATGGAATCCTTCTTCGGAACCGGCGACGTGTCCGCGAGGCCCATGGGGTTGCGGTAATAAAGGATGGGACGGGGGGCTACGATGGCAGGTGCCGGGCGCGCGTCGGTAGGCTTCTCGTCGAAGCTTACCTCCTCGCTGGCGTGGACCGCAACGAAGTCGCGGCCATCCGCTGTCCTGGCCGGCGTTGCCGAATAGGCGGGAGATCCATCGGGCGCGCGATAATAGATTACCGGCCCGGTAGGCCCTGCTGCCGCACTCGCCATGGGCGACGAAGGCCCGCCGGTCAGTGCGAGCATTTGCTGCCAGGCCGTCGCGGAAAGGGCCGGGCCATGCCGGCCTGCCCAATAGCCGCCGGCTCCTGCCGCGATGATCGCGATGAGGACTAGGCTTGTTCGACCGACGCGGCTCATGGCACGGCCTTGAAGACGAGCTTGCTTTCGAGTGTTCCGGTTTCGCCCTGGAGCTTGGCGGCGAGCGACAGCCGCCATCCGCCCTCCATGCTCAGCCTTGCCTTGAATCGATAGATGCCGGGTTCATCGGATGTGATGGCTTCGATCGGGGCCTTCATCGCCGCCATGCCGTCCGGCGCCATGTCGACGCGCTGGGTGAAAATCACCGCGTTGGGGGCAGGCTTGCCAGAGCGCCTGTCGACGAGGCGTACGGCGATTTCCGATGTCTCGTTCAGCTTGACCTCGGGCTGGACGAGTTGAAATTCGTAGTCTGCGATATCGGCTCGCGCGGGGGAGGCGGTTGCGCAGGCAAGGCCGATCACTGCCGCAAGGGCGATGCGGTTGGTGCCAAATGACATCATGTCTGAAATATTCCGGGTTCACTCCTGGCCGACGAACGTCTCCCAAGCCTTTGCGATCCGCCGTAATCGACGAAAAACGCAAGAATGCGTCGGAGCGAAAGCCGGGATCGACAGGCGTTTACGCCTGGACCCGCTTTGCTCTGGAGGAGGTTCGATGGCCGCTACTGCTGTCCGGCCCCGAAGGCGCCGGACAGACTGCCCCAGTACGGGGCGCGGATGAATTCAGGCGCGGGGAGGACGGTCCGGCGGCGCCGTGATGAAGGGCGTCCTGTCCAGGTCGTTGCCGGGCGGGGCGAGGCGGCGGGTCTCGAAGAGAGGTGCCTGGGCCATTACCGCGATCGGATCACCGGGGGCGCATTTGGCCATGCAGACGATCGCCACCGGGCAGGACTTCTGCCCTCCGGGCAGCGAGGGGTTCTGTTCGGGGCAGCACGGCATGTCGGCAGCCATGGCAGCCTGGCTCGCCGCGTGCGACGGCACGGCCGCTATGGCAGCCGAGAAGGGCGCCATCGGAGCGCTCAGCAGGCTTGCGATCATGACGATCGAGAGCATGCGGGAAAGGAGATGCCAGCAGGTCACGGCAGAGTGATGTCACGTACTGGGGGAAATGAGAAGTCCTGCCGTATTCACATTCTCGTCGGTGCCCCAAGGCGGGAGAGCGGGCAGGGCGCCCGCTCTGCGCTTCTCAGCCGCCCACCATCAGCTTGACGATCTCGTCATGATTGGTCTCGGCGATCAGGCGCTCGCCCGCCAGGGTGCCGCGGCGTAGCACCACGATCCTGTCGGAGACCGCGAAGATGTCCTGCAGATTGTGCGAGATGAAGATGATGCCGCGCCCCTGGGCCTTGAGGGTCTTGATCAGGGAGACGACCTTGCGCTGCTCGGGCACGCCGAGAGCGGCGGTCGGTTCGTCCATGATCAGCACCTGCGCGTTCCAGTAGACGGCACGGCCGATGGCGACCGCCTGCCGCTGGCCGCCGGAGAAATTGCCGACGGGGGCATCGAGGCGAGTCACGTGGAAATCAAGCTGCGCCATGGTCTCCTGCGCCGCCTTGGCCATCTTCTTGCGGTCGAGCACGGGCAGGAAGCCGAAGGCCTTCGTCATCGGCTCGCGTCCCAGAAAGATGTTGGCGCCGATGGAGAGATTGTCGGCGAGTGCGAGGTCCTGGTAGATCGTCTCGATGCCATGGCCACGCGCGGCCTCGGGGGTCGCGAATTTCACGACTTCGCCCTTCAGCCGGATCTCGCCACCATCGGCCTGGTAGACGCCGGAGATGGTCTTGATCAGGGTCGACTTGCCGGCGCCGTTGTCGCCAGCGAGAGCCACGACCTCGCCGGCATTGAGCTGGAGCGAGACGCCGTTGAGCGCGGTGACGCCGCCGAAATGCTTGGAGACGTCGCGTATGTCGAGGAGAGGCTGGGTGCTCATGAGCGGCGGCCTCCGGCAATGCTGCGCTGGGCCTGGTCGACCAGCACGGAAACGATGATGACGACGCCCACCGAGACGAATTGCCAGAAGGGCTCGACATTGATGTAGACGAGGCCGAACTGGATGACGGCGATGACGAGCGCTCCGGCCAGCGTGCCGGAGATCGAGCCCGAGCCGCCGAACAGGCTAGCGCCGCCGATCACCACGGCGGCGATCGAGTCGAGCAGGAGCGGTTCGCCGGCTTGGGCCGCACCAGCGGTGAAGCGGGCGGCATAGAGCACGCCGCCGATGCCGGCGCAGACAGCCGACAGCACGTAGAGCTTGCGGGTATGCCTGGAGACATTGATACCGGCCCGCAGCGCGGCCTGCTCGCTGGCGCCGATGGCATAGGTGTGCTGGCCGAAGCGCGTCTGCGAAAGCAGATAGTGCATCAGGATGAGGAAGAGGGCGGCCACGATCACCACGACGGGCACCCCGTAGAGGCGGCCATTGCCAAGCGCTGCGAACCAGGCATTCGAAACCGGGACGGTGGTGCCGCCGGCGAGCAGATAGGCGATGCCGCGAGCCACGCCATACATGCCGAGCGTGCCGATGAAGGGAGGGACCCTGAGTTTCGAAATCAGCAGGCCGTTGATATAGCCGGGGACGGTGGCCACGGCGACGCCGGCCACAATGCCGATCAGCATGGCCGGGAAGGGCGGCATGGAGGCGCCCGCGAGATTGGCGGTATGGGCCGCCACCACGGCCGACAGCCCCATGATGAAGCCGATCGAGAGGTCGATGCCGCCCGAAATGATCACGAAGGTCGAGCCGAGCGCCAGCAGAAGCGGGGCGACGGCATAGATCGAGATCGATTGCAGCGTGGGAACCGAGAATACGAAGGTCGAGCCATAGGCGATCCGAGCCCAGCACTCGAAGAAGACCAGGAGCAGGACCAGGAAAAGCCAGGCCCTGAGCTCCGCGATGCGCAGAAGGATGGGATGAGGTCCTGCCGCGGGCTGCGCCCGACTGAGGGAGGATTGGGCTGCCGACATCAGGCGCTCCGTTGAGAGGTCATGAAGAGGCCGCCGGGCCAGAGCGTTTTCCAGAAAAGTTGACAGACTTTTCGATTAAGAAAACGCGTTAAAACAAAAAGTTAGAGAAAAATGGCAATTCGGAGAAAAGTCATTTTCCTCTAGAGCGTCCTGCTCCAAAGGCTCCGGCGGCGCAGATACGAGGAAGGCCTCATTCCTTGTAGATGAAGGCGGCAACTTCCGGCTTGTCGACGTTGGACTTGTCCATCACGGTGAAGCCCGTGCCGATCGAGGCAGGGATCGATTGGCCAGTCAGATGGGCATAGGCGGAAAGCACGCCGAAATAGCCGATCTCCGCCGGATGCTGGGCGATGGCGATGTCGACCAGGCCGGACTTGATGTTGTCGACGATCGTAGCCGGAGCGTCGAAGGCGGCGACACGGATCTTGCCACTCTGGCCAGCCTGCTGCACGCCATTGGCGGCACCCAGAGCGGAGAACAGATTGGCGCCGAACACACCGGCAAGATCGGGATTGCGGGCGAAGACCGACTGCATCTGCGAAGCGGCTTTGTTGGCATCATTGTCATTGAATTGCGTTTCAAGAACAGAGATGTTGGGATAATTCTTCATCTCGTCCTTGAAGCCTTCCTCGCGCTGATCCGTGGTCGAGATGCCCGGCTTCACATTGGACACATAGACCTTGCCCTTCTCGCCGATAGCCTTGGCGAGGGCACGGGCCGCGATGCGCCCGCCCAGAATATTGTCCGAGGCGACATAGGAGAGCGGGAAGTCGGCGTCACCCGCGCCGGTCTGATATTTGCCGGTGCCGATGAAGGTATCGACGGTGATCACCGGAATGCCGGCATCGATGGCCTTCTTCAGCGGCTGGACGAGCTGAACCTTGTCGGTCGGCGCAATCAGGATGGCGTCGGGCTTGCGCGCGATGACGGCATCGAGCACGGGCGTCTGCGTCACCGGGTTGAAGTCGGGCGCGCCCTGGAACACCAGTTCGGCTCCCACCACCTTGGCGGCTGCCTCTGCGCCCTTGCGCATGGAGATGTAGAAGGCGTCGGTGGTCAGGCCCGGGATGAGGGCGATGGTGTATTTCTTGTCCTGGGCCTGCGCCGGAGCGGCGAGCACGCTGGCCCCGATGGCAAGAGCCGCGAGGGCCGTAAGCAGTTTCCTCATGTCGTTTCCTCGGTTTGACGTAAGTCGGATCGATCCCTCCGGCACGGATCCTCTTCTGACGGGAGGTAGCCGGCCGGTCATGGCGGGAAAGGCCGCCGATCAAGGTGAGGAAAGAGATTTTGATTGCGGCCAACGCGAGTAAATTCGCGTCGCGCGCTCTCGTCTTCTCCCTCCCTGAATTTGTTTTTGTCTTTTATTAATTGTCAGACTATGGTTTTGCGTGATGAGCGTCAATTAAAGATATTGCTCATGGAAAAATTGACAAAATGCGCCTTGTTCGGAGGAACGATTTTAGCATTATTGCATTGAACTAAAACATTATATTTTTTGAGAGCAATGATCGGATCAAATTTCCGGGTGGCCAATTTTATGGCATGTAAAAAATAAAATTGTTTGCCTGTGTAAAAATTCAAGGCGAGCTGAACAGGACAGGGAGCGGCGGTTGGTGCGAAAGATCAGGAACATGGCCGAGTTCGCCGAGCTCAGTGGCATTTCGCGGCCAACCGTGTCGAAATATTTCAACGACCCTGGCAGTGTGCGCAAATCGATCCGCACTCGCATCGAGCGGGCCCTGGCCAAGTATGACTATCGGCCGAACCTGTTTGCAGTGAACCTCAACCGAAAGCGGCCCAAGATCATCGGCGTGATCGTGCCCGATACCTCGGACATGTTCTATTCGGAGATGGTGCGTCACATCGAGCGACGTTGCGCGCAGGATGGTTACTTCGTGCTGGTGCTCTCCTCGCGAGGAGATGCCCTGCATGAGGCGCGTTCGGTGGAGACGCTGCTGTCGCTCAAGATTGCCGGAGCGATCATCGCCCCCCTCGGCGCCTATACCGATGCGACACGGATGGAGACCCTGCGTGCCCATATTCCCGTGGTCTATCTTGATTCCTCCCTGCAGGACGGCTCGCCCTTCGTCGGCACCGACAATGAGCAGAGCATCGGTCTGATCACCGATTATCTCTGCCGCACGGGGACGCCTCCCTGCTTCTTTGAAATGCCTGCGGTCAATCACAATGCCGCCGAGCGCAGCAATGCCTATGTCCAGGCAATGGAGCGGCTCGGCTTCCAGCCGGAGATCATCACTGTTGCAGGCAAGCCGGACTGGCGTTTCGAGGAAATCGCCTATGCCGAGGCCCTGCAGGTGATCGACGGCGCGGGGTTTCCGACCTCGACGGTGCTGTGCGCCAATGACCGTATCGCCGTAGGGGTGATGGCCGCAGCCTTCCAGCGCGGCCTGAAGGTCGGGCGTGAAGCCGATTGCCGATTGCGCGTCGCCGGCCATGACGACCAGCCCTATAGCCGTTTCGGCTGTCCGCCCTTGACCACGGTGGCGCAGGACTTTTTCCGCCTCGGCAATCTCGGCGTCGAGCTGCTGCTCGCCCAGGTCGAGGGCGAGGAACCTGCACAAGGACAGCAGCAATTGCGGCTCGAGGCACAATTGATGATGCGGGCTTCGGCCTGATTGCGATCCACATTTTACGGAGACCCTACATGACCAAGCTTCTCGACCTGGCCCCTGCGCGCCGTGCCGGAAGGCCGCGGGGCATCGCCTCGATCTGCTCGGCTCATCCGGACGTGATCGAGACGACGCTGGCACATGGCCGCGAGCGCGGGCGTGAGGTGCTGATCGAGGCGACCTGCAACCAGGTGAACCAGGAGGGAGGCTATACCGGCATGACGCCGGCCGATTTCAGGCGTTTCGTGCTCGGGAAGGCGAAGGCAGTCGGCTATGACACTGCCGGTCTGGTCCTTGGCGGCGATCATCTCGGTCCCAATCCCTGGCGCCATCTCGAGGCGGAAGAGGCGATGGCCAAGGCCGAGGCGATGATGGCGGCCTATGTCGCGGCGGGGTTCGGCAAGATCCATCTCGATGCCAGCATGGGCTGCAAGGGCGAACCCGAGGCGCTCGACGACGAAACCACGGCCAGGCGTGCCGCCCGCCTGACCTGGGTGGCGGAGCAGACAGCCCGCGACAATGGGTTGCCTCTGCCGGTCTACATCATCGGCACAGAGGTGCCGGTGCCGGGGGGCGCCTGGCATGCGCTCGACAGCCTGCAGCCGACCGCGGCGGGAGCGGCACGCCAGACCATCGAGACCCATCGGACCATCTTTCGCCAGCAAGGCGTCGAGGCGGCGCTGGAGCGCGTGATTGGTCTCGTGGTGCAGCCCGGCGTCGAATTTGGCCATGAGGATGTGGTGGTCTACCGACCCGAGAAGGCCCGGGATCTCATCGGCGTGCTGGGCAACGAGCCCTCCCTCGTGTTCGAGGCCCATTCCACCGACTACCAACCACGGGAAAAGCTGGCGCAACTGGTGGCCGATGGCTTTGCCATCCTGAAAGTCGGGCCCGGCCTGACCTTTGCCTGGCGCGAGGCGCTCTACGGCCTCGATCTCATCGCCGGGGAACTCGATGCCTCCTATGGCGAACGCTCGCTGGCCAGGGCGATGGAGGCCCTGATGCTGGCCGAACCCGGCTACTGGCAGCGCTATTATCAAGGCGATGCCGCCGGCCAGCACGTGCTGCGCCATTATAGCTACAGTGACCGCATCCGCTATTACTGGCCGCATCCGGTCGCGGCCCGCGCCGTGGCGCGCTTGTCGAAGGCGCTGGCAGGGCGCACCTTGCCACCCACTTTGGTGCATCAGTTCGTGCCTGCAGCGGCGGGATATGACGGACCGCTGGATATGGCCGCCTGCCTCTCTCTGGCCATACGCGCGGTGCTGGACGATTATGCCGGGGCGACGGCGGTGCAGTGAGTCGGCACCGGCATTTGGTAACAAAGCCGTGAGACCGGCCGTAGAGAGGAAGGCTCGTGCATAATCCCATGCGCGAAGAGGAGTGGGCGGCATGGTTGCGGCAGTCGATCGCTGGAGATGCGCCGGCTTATCGGCGGTTCCTGCAGTCGGTGACGCCCTATCTGCGCGGCACGGCGCGCCGCTATTGCGAGCGTTTCGGTGCCCCGCCGGCGGAGGTCGAGGACGTCGTGCAGGAAGTGCTGCTCGCCATTCATCTCAAGCGTGGAACCTGGGACCAGTCGCGCCCGCTCGGTCCCTGGCTTTCGACGATCGTGCGCAACAAGATGATCGATACCATGCGCCGTCGGGGACGGCAGGTGATGGTGCCGATCGAGGACGTGATCGAGATTCTCGAAGCGCAGGAGCCGGCAACCGTGCTGTCCCAGCATGAGGCCGAGAAAATGCTGGCGCATCTGAAACCGCCGCAGCGGGACATCGTGGAAGCCATCTCCCTAGGGGGCGTCAGCATCCGGGAGACGGCTGCAAAGTTGAAGATGACTGAAGTGGCCGTGCGCGTTGCTTTGCATCGGGGCCTCAAGAAGCTCGCAGCGCTCTATCGGAGTGACCAGTCGTGAAGACCGACGATCTCATCAATGCCATTTCGGAAGATGCGCCGGTCAGATGGTCCCTCGGCAGGGCTTTCGGACTGGCGGTGATCGTCGGGACGGCTTTTTCGGCCATGCTTTTCTTCGTCGGCTTCCGTCCTCGTCCCGATATCGCCGCGGCGGCCGAGACATGGCGCTTCCTGTTCAAGTTCGTGGTGACGGCATCACTGGCCGTGTCGGCCTGTGGCCTGATCCTGCGCTTGGTCAGGCCGGGTGCACAACCGGGGGGATGGCGCCTTGCTTTGGTCGTTGCGCCCTTGCTCTTGATTGGCGCAGTCGCCGTGGAAATGATGGTCATGCCGCCCGCCAGTTGGGGAACACGCTGGATGGGTGTCAATGCCCGCTATTGCCTGATGCTGATACCCTTGCTGGCGCTCGGGCCGTTGGCCTGCATTCTCTATGCCCTGCGCCAGGGTGCTCCCGAGAACCCCGGCAGGGCCGGGGCGGTGGCAGGCCTGGCCGCCAGCGGCATCGCGGCAACCCTTTATGCCAGCCACTGCGTGGACGACAGCCCGTTTTTCGTCGCCACCTGGTATAGCCTGGCGACAGGTATCGTCACCGTCTTGGGATATATCGCCGGCCGTCGTTTGCTGCGCTGGTGAGCACGGCATGGCCTCGTGGCCATCGACATGCTCTGCAATGAAGCGGGTATTTTGAATATCCCTGCAATATGTTGTTATTGTTATTTGTTCTTTGAATTTAAATCTGACTTCCAGGGCGGTGGCTATTTTCCGATAGCCATCACCAAGCCGCTTTGCTTTTTTGCGCGGAAACGAATGATTTGGTTTGAGCCCTATGGTTATCATTCTGTAAAGACTGGTTTTTTTGGGAGATTCTAGCCATTCGATCGATGCCTCTGCAGCGCCTGGATATAGGTGAGGAAGAGTTCGCGTTCCGACGTGATGTCCAGCTTTTCATAGATGCGAAGCCGGTGGTTCTTCACCGTCCCACGCTGGAGCTTGAGGCGCTGGGCAATGGTGGCGGTAGGGTGGCCTTCGAGCACCAGCTTGACGATGTCGATCTCCCGGGGCGTGAGGGTCGGATTGAGCTTGGAGATGATCGTCTGGTCATAATCCGTTGAAGAGGATGCCGATTTCTCTACCGTGAACAGCCAACCTTCCGGTGCGGAGCCATGGGTTGGCGAGATACGGGTCCTGTGCAGAACGGTGGCGTCGTCCAATATGGCTTCCCCGGCATTCTCGGCCGTCAGCCGTTCGGCGGCACGCGGCAGGCCGGCATCCCTGCTTTCCAATTCCCGCCAGGCCTCCGATGCGTGGATGACGCAGCCTTCGAGGTCGCGCAGCATGATGGCCAGCGGCAGGGAGACGCCGCCTGCGCCGCGCCCGATCGCCGCCGCCAGGACCGCATTGACATGCGCGCTCTCCAGCCCGGCAAACAGGGGATAGAAATCTTCCATGGCCGTGCGTTCACTGTCGAGGAAGCGGCCGATGCGACGTTCCAGGAACAAGGCAACGCTGGCCCGTCCCATGGCGGGAAGGAAGTAACCAAGCTCGTCGGTGATGCTGGATTCCTGCAGGAATTCGCGGACATAGCGGCTCTGCCGGGTGGCCGTGGCCGGAAACATGTCGAGGCTGACGACGCCGGGCCGTTCCGTCTGCGCCCAATAGCGATGGAACGGGTCGAAGACATGGAAGGTCGTCTCATATTGGCGGGCCAGGACATCCGAGAAACCGTGATGCATGAGGAAGCTCGGCCGGCCGACCGCCGAATAGCGCACCATGGTGGCGATGTCGTGCGAGACCAGGGAACGGAAGGCCGCGAGCAGGGCGACATAGAAGTCGGATGTTCCTACCAGCCGGGCGGCCTCTCCGATGGCAGCATTGACGGTGGCGAGCGGAAGGCCGGAAGCGATCAGGGAAGATTTCATCCGTACATTCCACGCCGAAGTCGCATTCGGCCACAGGTGCTGTCTGACATAAGTGAGACGCTGCCTTTGTCATGCCCGGACCCTGGTCCGGGCATCCAGCGGCCCCGACTCCGATAACCGGAAGGGAGCTGGTTTCCGGGTCAAGCCCGGCAATGACAAAGGTCGAGCTAATTTAATCCGTCTATTGACCCGCAAACCCTTGGCATAGAGGCAGGGTAGCGTTCCCTGAAGCTTTCTACCAGAGCGCCCCCCCGGTGATCTGGATGTTTTCGGCCGTGATGCCTTTGGCGGCCTGGCTGCAGAGAAAGACAGCGAGACCAGCCACTTCGTCGGGTTGGATGATGCGCTGCTGCGGATTCTGAGACGCAATCCGGGCCATGGCGCTTTCCAGGCTTTCCCCCTTGCCGTCGCGCTCGGCGACCTGGGCGACGTTGCGGCGCATCAGCTCGGTCTCCACCCAGGTCGGTGAGATCATCACGGCCGTGACGCCATGCGGCGCTCCTTCCAGCGCTACGCAGCGCGTCAAGCCCAGCAAGCCGGATTTGGAAGCGCAATAGGCCGGGTTGTCCTTCCAGCCGACACTGGCGGCCGTCGAGCCGATATTGATGACGCGGCCCCAGCCCCGCGCGATCATGCCGGGCAGGAGGCTGCGCGTGGTGCGAAAAGCCCCGGTGAGATTGGTGTCGAGGATCTTGTCCCAGAGTGCATCGGAATGGCCGCTGACCGGCTGTTCGGCCGTGGTACCGGCGGCGTTCACCAGGATGTCGATGGGGCCGCAGGCTGTTTCGGCCGCCTCGATGAAGGCCTCGATGATCTCGCTGGAGCGCACGTCGAGATGGCCGGCATGCACCTTGACGCCCTCAGCCTCGAGCATGGCGCGCACGCGCTGCAGTTCAGCCCGCTCGGGATAGGCGGCGGCATCGCCCAGGCGCGCGCCTTCGCCGATATAGGAGCCGACCGCGACATTGGCGCCGACGCTCGCCAGAGCCTGTGCGATGGCGAGGCCCTGGCCGGTGAGGCCGCCGGTGATAAGCGCGGTACGGCCTTTCAAGCTGGTCATGGTCTTCCCTTATGGCCGGATGAATTCACGGGCCTCGGCCTCGTGATACGATTTCGCCCCGCGATAATATTGCAACGAAGCATCGCTCCAGGGCTGATAATCCCAGGGCGTGATCTTACCGGTGCTCAGCGCCTTGTAGACGAGGCGACGCCGACGTTGGCTGGCGATGATTTCCCGCTTGAGCCTGGACATGTCCCACCGGCGCTCGACCTCGCCGAGCATGTCCCGCACCACGCCCGCATGGCCCGGATCTCCTGCGAGGTCATGCACCTCGTCCGGATCGGCTTCCATGTCGAAGAGCTGCGGCGGGTCGTGCTCGACATAGGTGAATTTGTAGCGGCCCTTGCGCAGCATCACATAAGGGGCCGCCACGCCCTCCGACATCAACTCGCTGACCGCGATACGATCGTCGGCGTCCTGTCTCAGGAGGGAGAGCAGGCTGCGCCCGTCGGGACCTTCGGGGTAATCGTTCCATTCCGGGCCAGCGGCAATCTCGACCAGGGTCGGCAGAATATCGACGAGGGAAGCATTCGCCTTGATGCGGGCGCCTGCCGGCACGTTGGGGCCGGCCATGAGCAGGGGCACGCGCGACGACCAGTCATAGAAGCTCATCTTGTACCAGAGGCCGCGCTCGCCAAGCATGTCGCCATGATCGGCGAGGAAGATCACGATGGTGTCCTTGCCATGCCCGGAGCGCTCGAGCGCATCGAGAACCTCGCCAACTCGCTCGTCGAGATAGGACACGCTGCCGTAATAGGCGTGGCGGGCAGCGCGCACATGCTCATCGCCGACCCCGAACTCTCCGCGATCATATTGTTCCCACAGCCGCCGTGAATGCGCGTCCCGTTCGGCTGGAGGAATGAATGGCACGCGGGGCATATCGATCTTGTCGTGATCGTAGAGATCCCAGAACCGTTGCGGCGTCACATAGGGATCGTGCGGATGGGTGAAGGAGGCAACGAGCAGGAAGGGGCGGTCGTCGCTGTCGCGCGCCTGGTCGAACAGCCAGCGCCGGGCGTTGTGGGCGACCTCCTCATCATAGTCCTGCTGCAGGGCCCGTTCGGCTATGCCGGCGTCGCTGACGTTCTGCATGTTGTGGAACCAGTCCATGGTCCGCCACGGATCGTCCCAGTCGGCCGTCCAGTTGAAATCGGAGGGACAGATGTCGGTCGTTACCCGTTCTTCGAAACCATGCAACTGATCGGGCCCGATGAAGTGCATCTTGCCCGACAGGCAGGTCCGGTAGCCGAGCACGCGCAGATAATGGGCGAAGGTGGGAACATCAGACGGGATCTGCGCGGCATTGTCCCAGGCCTGAATGTTCGAACACAGCCGCCCAGTCATCAACGCCAGCCGCGCGGGAGCGCAGAGGGGAAAGTTGGAGTAGAAATTGTCGAAGACCGCACCGGTTTTGGCGATGCGGTCGAGGTTGGGGGTCTTCACAACAGGATGGCCGTAGACGCCGAGCGCCGGGGCACCCAACTGATCGGCCATCAGAATGAGGATGTTGGGGGGACTCATCGAGCATCTCCCTCGGGTTCAAGAGGCCGCTTGAGCCATTCGCGATAGAAGCCCTCCAGATCCGGCTCGAAATCATGCACGATCGGATAACCGGGAGCGGCTCCCTCGACCTCATGAAGGGTGCCGCAAGACTGGCAGAGGAATTCCCGGATTTCCATCCATTCCGGATCGGGGATATCGGAATTGGGATAGATCTCGCGCAGGGCCTCCTTGGTCCGACGCACGCGGATATGGGCACCGAGTTTCCAGTTCTTCCTGTAATGCCCGAACTCCTGGCCGCATTCGCATTTGGTAACGCGGCCATTCGGCGTGTCGGCGATGAAGAGGTGATCGCCGACCGGCAGCAGGATCGGGTCCTTCCAGGCCATCCGCTCCTGCAGGACCTGGATATAGGTGTGGAAACGGTCGTCGTCCTTATAGGCGCTCATGATCTGCCGGGTCTGGTGCCAGGGCAGGCTGCCTGCAACGAGTTCGCGAATGGTTTCCTTGGGATAGCTGGACATGCTGACCTCAGTAGTGAACCGTGAAGGAGGCGTCGAGGCCCCAGAACTTGCGGAAGTCGGCGGCAAAGCGCGGCGAGAGCTTCATCGCATTGGCGTGCATCTTGGCGACCTCGGGCGCGAAGTCGCTGGCGGCGACGCGCTTGGCCTCCTCGGCGATCCAGGCCGAGACAGGCACGGACGTCGCGATGCGTTCAGCCCGCATCTTCTCGCGCAAGGCGGCGGTGGCGGCGAGATCGGCCTCCAGCCGATCCGTCTGCGGGACTTCTCGGATGACGATGCCGAATACCTGCTCGGATGCTTCCGGGGTGAGGTAGCCGTTTTCCACATCCTGCGCGGTCTTGATCGGATCGCGCTCCAGCACGTCGCCGTAACCGCCGCCGCCATTATAGGAATGGGTGAAGATGTCGCCGGACTTGTGCGGCGCGGTGATATAGGGGCCTTCCTCGGTGATGTGCCGGCCTTCGACCAGTTTCTCCAAGTCCGAATGGGCCGGGTCAGTGCCGATGGTGTGGGGGAGAGGCCGCCTGTCGGCGATGATCTCGGCAAGATTGGTATCGCGCACGGCCCGGTGCATCTGGCAGGTCGGCGCAGGATAGCCGCCGCACATCCCGCCATTGTCGAAGACTCGCGAGGAGTGCTCCGAGGTCATCAGGCGTAGATGCGACGTCTTGTTGATCAGCCAGGTCGAGATGAAGGCACAGCCGCCGCGATACTTGCCCGACCCGCCGGAGTTGGGCAGGATCGAGCGGCCGATATAGAGCATCGGCATGTTCTGTTCCCATATCTCGATATTGCCCATGTCGGATTCCGGGTTCCAGCCGACATAGGCGGTGTCGAGCCCGTCCTTGATGGCGAGGGCACCTGAGCCGGCAGCCGCGCATTCGAAATGGGCCATGCCGAACAGGGTGCCATATTGGCTCTCGCCGCCCATCTCGATCATCGGCGAGTTGACTTGGCCGACGAAGACCTCCTCGACGAAGCCGCGGGCGAGAAAACCGCGGGAGAGCAGGCGCTGGAACACGCCATAGGCTGGCAGCAGCAGGGCCCAGGAGGTCGCTGTCGCGACCATCTCGTTGTCGGGGTTGGTCCAGGTGCCCTTGGGCAGTTTCAGTTCAGTGGCGAGCCAGGCGCCATCATTCACCAGGCCCTCGAAGTTCATGTGTTGGGTCAGGGTGACGAACATCCCGCCATCCATGCCGGCCGGTGTGCAGTTCATCGAATGATAGCCCCAGGGCTGGGTGCCCTCGAAGTCGAGTGTGATCTTGCCGTCGGTGGTGATCTCCATCTCGACGGGTATGTTGTAGAGCCAGTTCGGATCGCCCAGGGGCTGGAAGCCCGGCTTGCCCTCGGTGACATGGCCATAGAAGGTGTGGCCGCGATAAAGGCCGGGCACGGTAAGCTGGCGCGTGCGGGCGAGTTGGCTGATGCGGCCTTCCTCGATGAATTCCTTGGAGATCTGCTTCCAGTAATCCAGGCCGATCTCGTCGACGAGGGCGATCAGGTTTTCCCGGATGTCGATGCACGAGGCGACCTTGGCCTTTTCGTCGAGCACCCAGTAGATCGGCATGCGCAGATTGCGCTCGCAACGGATGACGTAATCGCGGCGGATCTCGTCATTCGTGCCGATCTTCTCGGCACAGACGAACAGGCCTTCGGTAAAGCGCTCCTGGGCCAGGCAGACGTCGCCACCTGGCGTGATGCCGCCGGCCTCGAGTTCGTGGCACACGGCGCCGGCCCAGCCGATCAGTTCACCCGAATGGAAGATCGGCACCACGTCCATCACGTCGGGCACCTGTACGGTGCCGATGAAGGCGTCGTTGTTGGCGAAGATGTCGCCGGGATTGATGCCCGGATCGGCTTCATAACCTTCGCGGATCATCCATTTGATGAAGCGGCTCATGGTGTGGACATGCACCATGATGCCGTTGGAGAGCGCGATGGCGTCGCCCTCCGGGGTGTAGAGGGCGACGACCATCTCGCCGACCTCGCGCACGCCGGGTGAGGCGGAGATGCGGCGGGCCATTTCGCGCGCCGAGACGCAATAGGCGCGCAGCTTGGTATGCAGCGTCTCGAATTTCAGAGGATCCTGCTTGCGCAGCCTCAGCGAGGTGATGCCGTCATAGCAGCCGGTTTCTTCCATCAGCCGCTCGGATTCCAACATCCGTTCGCGAAGCGGCATGCGTGCTTTCACGTGGTCCAGCATGGGTTTAATCCTCTTCGCTCAAGCGTGGCGGTAATGCAGCAGCGTCCACTCGTCGATGAAGACGCTGTCGCCGGGATGGACCACCAGCGTGGTGGCGGGATGTTCGATGATGGCGGGACCCTTGACCTCGTGGCCGGGCTGAAGATCGTCCATCTCGTAGAGGTCGGCCTTGTGCCAGCGCCCGCCCATATATGTTTCACGCGTACCCTTATGGGCCGGGGCCGGATTGGTCGCGCCCAGCGGACGCCTGAGCAGGGTCGGCTTCACCTTGTCGGCCGTGGCGATCAGGCCGAGTTCCATCACCGAATAGCCGGCCGAACCGTAGCGTGAGACGCGGTGGTTGATCTTGCCATAGACCTCTTCGAAGGCGGTGATGATGGTGCGCATGTCATCCGCCGTTGCCGCCTGATGGAGCGGCGCGAGCACCTCCACGTCTTCGAGTTGGCCCGTGTAGCGCATCATCAGGAAGGGCTCGGTCCGGATCTTGTCGAGAGCGTGCCCGTCGGCGGCCATTTCCTTGATTGCGGCGTCGCGCAATTCTTCCCACACGCCCGAGATCCGGGCCGCTGTCGCTGCCAGGCTGTCATCGCCGGCCGAACTCGAAATGTCGATCTGCGTCGAGATCGAGTGGCGGCGCATATAGTCGGCCGTGGTACAGCCGAAGGCCGAGAAGGCTGCGGCGAACTGGAAGGTGATGATGTCGCGGAAGCCGATGCCGCGGCTACAGCCGGCCAGATGCAGTGGCCCGGAACCGCCATAGGAGAGCAAGGTGAATTCGGAAGGATGAATGCCCTGGCCCGAGATCACGCGTCGCAGAGCATTGTTGGCGTCGGCCTCCAGCATCTCGATCATGCCTTCGGCCGCCTCGTGCAGAGGCACGCCGAGGATGTCGGCGCATTGCTCCTTGAAGGCCCGTGTCGCCTTCTCCACGTCGAGCTTCACCTTGCCGCCGAGAAAATAGTCGGGGTTGAGACGTCCGAGAATGGCGTCGCAATCGGCGATGGTCGGCCGGGTGCCACCCCGGTTGAAGCAGATCGGTCCGGGATCGGAACCGGCGCTCTCCGGGCCGAGGCTGATCTTCCGGGTCAACGGGTCGACCTTGAGGATCATGCCGGCGCCGGCACCGATGGTGTCGAGATGCAGCGTCGGCACGTTGAGTTTGAACCGGTCCATGATCGGTTCGTTCTCGATGCGGGTCTGGCCGCGGGTGATCACGCCCATGTCGAAGGAGGTGCCGCCCATGTCCGAGCAGATCAGCGAGTCGTTGCCGATCAGCTTGCCGACATAGGCTGCGCCGAGAATGCCGCCAATCGGACCGGAGATCATGGTTTCGTGCAGGCGGGGATGGTCGATCGAGGTGAGGCCGCCGAAGGAGAGCAGCGTCTGCACGCGATAGCGGTAACCGTGTTTTTTCGAAATGTCCTCGATGCCCTTGAGCTGCCTGCGACCGCGCGAGGTGGCATAGGCTTCGATCAGCACCGAGTTGAGGCGGGACTGCTCGCGGATGACGGGGCGGACCTCATGGCTGGTATAGACCAGGATCTCGGTGCCCGCCGCGGCGATCTCCTCCCGGGCGATCTCGGCGATCCGCTTCTCGTGCGCCGGATTGACATGGGAGAACACCGTCATGATGCAGATGGCGTCGACCTTGTCGGCAATCAGCTTGCGTACCGCCGCGACGACTTCATGCTCATAAAGCGGGATGATCACATCGCCGAACTGGTCGACGCGCTCGGTGACCCCATGCGTGCGGCGCCGCGGCACCAGGGGATCCGGATGGTGATGGGTGATGGCGTGCAGGCGATCGGCATAGGAATAGTCGGCCCAGGCCTGCAGGCCACGGCCCATCAGGATCATATCCTCCAGGCCCTTGGTGGTGATCAAGCCGAGCTTGCGTCCCGTACGCGAGAGCAGGGTGTTGAGCATGCCGGTGCCGGAGTAGAGCACCACGTCGATGCCGGAGAACAGATCGTCCAGCGAGATGCCCCAGGCATCGGCTGCATCGGCGGCCGAGATGATGAAGCCTTCCGATTCATCGCGCGGCGTGGTCGCTGCCTTGCCGATCTTGAAGTGGCCGTTGCCGTCGACCAGGATCGTGTCGGTCATGGTGCCGCCGGCATCGATGCCGATGACGATGGGGTTGCCGATTGTCTCTGCGCCTGCCGTTGTCATCGCGGTTCCCGTCCCAGATGAGGTTGGGGAACAAGCTAGGCGGGGGGCGGCGCGATCCGCCATGTGCCTGCGGTCACTATCGGGGAGCGTGGACATCGTGACATGCAAGCATGTCGCGATGTCCACGCTCCAGATCATCTTGCCTGATAGATCGCCAGATTTGCGTAAGCCGCTGACAGCAGGGGTGTTTCCATTCCTGCCTCCTGAGCTCGCACCAGCAGGTCCCCGATGATCTGATCCGCCTCGATCGGCGCGCGTTTCTGCAGGTCCCGATACATCGAGGACGCCATGGCCGAATCCTTCTGGGTCAGCATCGAGAGCGCCATGTTCAGGATGGGCTCGCCCGGCAGCTTGCCCACGGCTTTCACCACGCCGACCACCTCCTCGAAGAAGCGTTGCACGAAGGCGCGGCCGCCTGGTGCCGCTTCGATCTCGCCAACCGAGCCGCGCATCAGGCAGCAGATGCCGCCAAGACTGGCAAGCGTGATCCATTTGCCCCACATGTCGCGCTCGATGTCATCGGAAAGCTTGGCGTTGAAGCCAGCCCCCTGCATGGTCGCATCGACTGCCTCGACGCGCTCGGACCGCTCGCCACTCATCTCGCCATAGATGAGGTTATGCATGGGCGTGAGCTGCACGATGCGATCCTCGTCGTCGATGGTGGCGGCGATCAGGCAGACGCCGCCGAGCAGGGCCTTCTCGCCGAAGCGGGCCTTGATGAGATCGACATGGTGCATGCCGTTAAGCACAGGCAGGATCATCGTCTCGGAAGCGACGGCGGGTGCGATGTCATCAAGGGCAGCTTCGAGCCCATAGGCCTTCACGGTGAGCAGCACAAGGTCGTAGGGGGCGGAGATGCTGCCGGTGGTGACCAGCTTCGGAGCAAGGTCGGCATTGCCGAACGGGCTGACGATCCTGAGGCCTTCCTTCCGCAGCTTTTGCGCTCGCGCGGGCCGAACCAGGAAGGTGACGTCACGGCCCGCCTGCATCAGGCGGCCGCCAAAATAGCCGCCTGTCGCGCCAGCACCGACAACCAGAATGCGCATGGTCCCTCCGCCATTGGTTGGCTGTATTCGAGCCTGAGGTATAGGTCTCCGTGAATTCGCGGACAAGCAAGCCAGGCCTGCACTATCCGAATTGCGGCTTCATCAGCATCAGCCAGAGAATGGCGAGCACGGCGAAGAAAGCCGGAAAACCGCAGGCAAACCAGATGCGGAAAAGCCTATAATAGTCTGAAGGAAGGGCCGAATTTTCTTGCACGGCCTTCCTGGCGAGATCACGCATTTTGACCTGGATGACGACGACGGGCAGCCAGAACAGGCCGGTGAAGACGTAGAGTCCCAGAGACAGCGCGATCCAGGGCGAGCTCAGCGGCCAGCCTATCTCCAGGGCCAGGAGGGCGCCGGTGAGAGGCTGCAGCACCACGGCGGTGGCGGTGAACAGAAGGTCCGCCGTAACCACGGTGCCGGCGACATGCGCGATCAGCCGGGCATCGTCGGTGCGGTGGGCGACGAGCATGAAGAAGGCGATGCCCGCCCCGGTGCCCAACAGCACGGTCGCCCCGATCACATGGAGCCAGAGCAGCAGGTCGGCATAGGTCATCGCGCGTCCTTGATGGCAAGCGCCACCAGAGCGAGGACGGCCGCTGGTAGCGTCTTGAGGAAGGGACCGAGCGGGTCAAGCCAGAGGTCGGGCGTGAACGCGCTGCCGGCAAGCAAATAGGCGAGGGTGATGCCGATCATGCCGATCGCTGCGGCCGGCATCGTCCGTCGCCAAAGCATGGCTGCGCCGAGCAGGATGTCGACGATGGCACCGCCATGGACGAAGAGGGCCGCGGTAATTGGCGCAAAGCCTCGCGCTGTCAGCACGGCCTCGGCTTGGTCCGCCGCGATGAGACCAATCAGTCCCGAGAGCAGCCAGAACAGGCCCAATGCCGTGACGATAATCGGCTTGAGCAGGAAGAGGCGCGCGAACCAGCGTTCGCGCACTGTGCCGCCGATGGCTTCGAGGATCTCCGGCAGGGCTTTGAGCGAGCGGCCGTTTGCTGCCCCGAGCGGCGCCGGATCGCCATCAATGCCGGCCAGTATCTGGTCGAGCGAGGTCGTGCGCATGGGCGGGCGCCAGCCGAGCAGGCCCGCTACATCGCCGAAGCGAAAGCCAAGCCGGAAGATCCACAGGGGCCAGCGGACGAAACGGGCGGGCGGCAGGCCGAGCCTTGCCCGCAGCGTGGCGACGATCTCCTGAAGGCTATGCGCTTTGTCCTCGACGAGATCATAGATGCGCCGATGCGGCAGCCGTCCTTCCACTACGGCCAGGGCGGTTGCGGCGACGTCGTCGAGCGCCACGCTGCGGATCGATGGCGCGGGCGGCAGCGGAATGAAGCCCGGCAGGCTAGCGAGGGCGTGCAGCAGGGCACTGCCGCCATAGGCCGAGGAGCCCAGCACCAGGCCGGGACGCAAGATGGTCCAGTCGAGCGACGAGCCCTCCAGCGCCTCGTCGGCATTGCCCTTGCTGCGCATGAACACGGTGGCTGCGTCAGCCGAGGCGCCAACGGCGGAGATCTGGACGACATGCCTGACTCCGGCCTGCTCGCAGGCCTCGAAAAGGGCGACGATGGCGAGGGACTGGGTCACCATCACATCGTCGCCAGGGCCGCTCTGCAGCACGCCGGCGGCATTGATCACGGCATCGATATCGTTCAGGAGCGGGCGCCACGCCTCGGCGCTTATGAGATCCTTGAGGTCGTGCTGAAGCCAGCGCGCACGGGGTTCGAGCAACCGCGCCTGGCCGACGGAACGACCGAGACCCGTGACCTCGTGGCCGGCCGCGAGCAAAGCCGTAACGATGGCCGAGCCGATCAAGCCGTAACCGCCGGGAACGAGAATATGCATGGAGGCCGTTTGCCCGGTTTGCCATGACGAGGCAAGCAAGAAGAAGAGCTGGTGCGCAGTAGGGGGCTAGCGCTTGGCGATTTCGTCCATCACGGCACGCCAGGTCTTCACCAGTTGGCTGCGCCGTCCGGGATAGCGCTCGCCGATCTCGCTGGCGGCCGCGATGCGATCGGTGCGGAAATGGCGGAAGTCTGCACGCAACTCGCACCAAGCGGCGAGCATGCGCGCCTCGTTCATGAAGCCGATGGCAATCGGCCAGATCACGCGGGTGGTCGCCTGGCCATTGAGGTCGCCATAGTCGATGCGCAATTTAGTTTGGGCACGGATGGCGCTGCGAAACACCTCGATCGCGACCCTGTTGTCGGGGAAGCTCTTGTGGCTGGGTCCGGGCAGGGCGATCGGATTGCGGGCGATTTCCTGCGCTGCAGGCGGCAGCACCGCCTCGATCTTGGCGAGAGCCTCCCGGGCCGCGCCGCCCAGCGTGTCGTCGCCGCGCTGCTCGACATAGCGCAGGCCAAGCACGATGGCCTCGGTCTCGTCCTCCGAGAGCATCAGAGGGGGCAGGAACAAGCCGGGCCGCAGGATATAGCCGATGCCGGCTTCGCCCTGGATGGGAGCGCCCTGGGCGACCAGTTCGGCGATGTCGCGATAGAGCGTGCGTTCGGAGACGGCGAGTTCCCCAGCCAGGGCAGCCGCCGTCACCGGCCGGCGCTTGCCGCGCAGGATCTGCAGGAGCGAGAGGAGGCGGCTCGTTCGGGCCATGGCGTCTCATCCGACGTGGAATCGTTATTTTATACGCCCGACTGACAGATGATGTCAGGAGGCTTTCTCTCGTTCGGCGTTATCGGGTGCAATAAATAATTTGCATGCTTTTAATTAGGATGCTAATTATTAGGCATGGAAAAGATTGACGCCTTGCGCTTTGCATTGACCGGGAAAACCCAGCAGATCGGCCGCCATTGGCGCCGTCTGGTGCATGACATCGTCGCGGCCCATGGCGTCTCCGACGCCGCCGCGGTGCCGCTCATCCAGATCGAGCGCATGGGCGGCGGCGTGAATCAGACCGAAGTCGCCGATGCGATCGGCATCGAAGGAGCCTCCCTGGTGCGCCTGCTTGACCAGCTTTGCGTCAGCGGCCTGATCGAGAGGCGCGAGGGCGCAGATCGCCGGGCCAAGACGCTCTGGCTGACGGCCGAGGGCGAAAGGGTGACAAGCGTGATCGAGCAGGAGCTCGTCGCCTTGCGCGCCCGCATTCTTGGCCATGTGTCGCAGGAGGACATCGAGGCAACGCTGCGGGTGTTCCGCGCCATCGAGGAGGCGTCGGCCCGCCAGCAGGCGGAGGCGGCGACATGACCGCCGGCTTTCCCCTTCCGACCGTTCGGGACTGGGTCTTCTCGCTCAAAGCTTTCTCGGCCTCGATGGTGGCGCTCTATATCGCGCTGGCCGCCGGGCTGGAGCGGCCCTATTGGGCGATGGCGGCTGTTTATGTCGTCGCCAATCCCCTGGCTGGGGCCACGACGTCGAAAGCGCTCTATCGGGCACTCGGCACCTTCATCGGCGCGGCCGGGTCGATCCTGCTATTGCCCATTTTCTCGTCCGCGCCCGAATTGTTCATCATCATCGTCGGCCTGTGGACCGGCGTCTTCCTGTTCGTCTCCCTGCTTGACCGCACGCCGCGCAGCTATGTCTTCATGCTGGCGGGCTACACGCTCCCCCTTATTGCATTGCCCACCGTCAATGCGCCGGACACGATCTTTGACGTCGCCATTTCGCGCGCCGAAGAGATCACGCTCGGCATCGTCTGCGCCGCCTTGGTGAACTCCCTGTTCTTTCCGGCCCGGATCGGCCCCGTGCTTGCGCAGCAGATCAAGGGCTGGCTGCGTGATGCGGGAGCCTGGGCGAGCGCCGTGCTCACGGATGGTGCCGGAACAGGCGCCACACCCGAACGCCAGCGCCTGGCCAGCGACATCCGGGCGATGGACATGTTGATCAGCCAGCTCAGCTACGACACGGCGAACCAGGCGACCGTGCGCGTCGCCAACGAGCTGAGAGGGCGCATGGCCTTGCTCCTGCCGCTGCTGTCGTCCCTGGACGACCGTCTCGCCGCCTTGCATGAGACGAGCGGGGAGGTCGCCGGAATAGAAGCCCTGCGTGCGCGCCTGCTTGATTGGATGCGCTCGGGAGAGGGCAATGAGCGCGGCGCGGCCGACCGGCTGCTTGCCGATATTTCCGCGTTGGAGCCCAAAAGCGATCCAGGCAGCGACCAGCAGGCGCAATGGCCTGCCTTGGTACTTTCGAGCACCTTGGAACGCATGAAGGAACTGGTCGATCTGTGGGAGGATTGCCGCCAACTGCAGCGGCAGATCGAACTCGGCGACCGCATCAGCCGCTGGCGACCGACCTTCCGCATGCGCCGGACCGTCGGCAAGGTTAGCCACTACGACTATGCGCTTCTGACCTTCCAGGTCGGCTCGGTAGTGCTCGCCACCATCCTGTCCGGCCTGATGTGGATATGGACCGGCTGGAGCGAGGGATCGGGCTGTGTGATCATGACGGCGGTCGGCTGCTCCTTCTTTGCCGCCATCGACAACCCGGTCAACCAGATCCGCAGCTTCACGATGTGGATGACCATCAGCGTCGGCTTGTCGGCGGTGTATCTCTTCGCCCTTCTGCCGCTTGCCCATGACTATGTCGGGCTGGTGGTGATGTTCGCCGTACCGTTCATTCTCGTCGGGACGCTGGTGTCGCGCCCGCAGTTCAACATGATCGCCATGCTGCTGGCGGTGAACACGGCGTCCTTCGTCGGGTTGCAGGCCAATTACAGCGCCGAATTCGCGGCCTTCATGAACTCGTCAGTTGCCTCGATCCTCGGCGGTGGCTTTGCCCTGGTCTGGACCCTGGCCACCAGGCCCTTCGGTGCAGCCTTGGTCGCCAAGCGCCTGGTCAGGGCCGGCTGGGCGGATATTGCCGCAACCTCTCGCGGCGGGCGCAACGCAGACGCCAATGCTTTCGCCGGTCGTGTCTTCGATCGGCTCGGCCAGTTGGTGCCGCGGCTGGCCCAAGGCGTCAGCGAGGATGTGGCAGCGGCCGATCTCCTGGTGGAACTGCGGGTCGGCATCAACGTGCTCGATCTGCAGAGGCTGCGAAGCAAGTTGTCGTCCACACAGCGCCGGCGCTTGCAGCATTTGCTCGATGCCATCGCCCGATTCTACGGCACGCGGGCGGCGACGGGCAGGGCGGTCGATCCTCCGGCTTCGCTGCTGGGCGCCATCGATGAGGCTCTGTCGGATTTTGCGCAAGGCGTGGAGCCGAGCGTGCGCCGGAATGCCGTACAGGCGCTCGTCGGCTTGCGGCGCGCCCTCTTTCCCGCTTCGCCGGCACCCGTGAGCCTGGCCACACCCGCAGCCATGCCCGCCCTTGCCGAAATGGGGCTCGCCAAAATGGAGCTGGCATCGTGAACGCCGACATCGATATCTTTGGCGTCTATGTGCCGAGCCTGATGATCCTCGCGCTCGTCGCCATCATCGCCAATCTCCTGATCCGCTCTGTATTGGCCAGGGCTGGCGTCTATCGCCTGGTCTGGCATCGCTCCCTGTTCGATCTCGCATTGTTCGTCATCGTGCTGAGCGGCTTGTTTTCCATCTTTCAACGGTTCGTATCGTGAAACGCTTTTTTGCCTCGCTGGGGCGAGTCCTCATTACCCTCATCGTCGTCGTCATCGCTGCCGGTTTCGGCTGGCGGCTGTGGGACTATTATATGAACGACCCATGGACCCGGGATGGCCATGTTCGGGCCGATATCGTCGGCATCACGCCGGACGTGTCCGGGCTGGTCAGCGAGGTGCTGGTCCGCGACAACCAGGAAGTCCATCGCGGCGACGTTCTCATCCGCATCGATCCCAAGCGCTTCGAGCTCGCCTTGCAGCAGTCCGATGCGGCCGTCTCCGGCACCAAGGCCACGCTCGAGCAGGCGCGGCGCGACTATGTGCGCTACAGCGAACTGGGCAAGGACGTGGCATCCGCCCAGAAGATCGAGCAATCCTTGGCAAGCCAGGACGTTGCGAGCGCCAATTACCAGCAGGCCCTCGCCAACCAGGCGGTGGCCAGGCTCAATCTCGAACGCTCCGAGATCAAGGCGCCGGTCAATGGGGTGATCACCAACTTCCACCTCAATCCCGGCGACTATGTCGCGGCGGGCAAGGCGGTGACCGCGCTCATCGATACCGACTCCCTGCGCGTCGAGGGCTATTTCGAGGAAACCAAGCTGCCTCGGATCGCGGTGGGAGACCCCGTCGACATCCATCTGATGGGTCAGCCGGCCGTCATCAGCGGCCATGTCGAAAGCATCGCCGGTGGCATCGAGGATCGCGAGCGCAGCGACGGCTCGAATCTCCTGGCCAACATCAACCCGACCTTCTCCTGGGTGCGTCTGGCCCAGCGCGTGCCGATCCGCGTGGCGCTCGACAAGCTGCCGGAGGGCTTCCGCCTGGTGGCGGGCCAGACGGCGACAGTCACCGTCAAGTCGAAGCCGCCACAGGTCGGCACCGGTGGTTCGGGGGGGACGAGTAAATCCTGAGAAGAATATCGAGGCGCGTCTGCGGGCGTGCGGTGTCGCCTCGATCTTTCGAGCTCCCAAAGTTGGAGCAGATGAGCGTTCAATCGTGAACGCGCTTGGCTCCCGGTCTATAGAGTAGCGTTCCTTTGCCGCTGAGGACTCTTCATGACCGCGCTGATGACCGCCGAACTTGCCTGGTACGCCACCGGACGCTTCTACCGTGCCAATGACGGCTCGTTGGCGGATTACGGCTACTTCCTGCATTTGCCGTTCCCGGACGCGCTGCTGTTCGACGGCACTCCTGCCGAAACCAGCGCTCACTTCACCTTTGCCGCCACGCCGTTCAAGGCGGATGGGATCGACAATGGCGCATTGTCGCTTGGGCTCGACCCGGTCGGTGAATTCTCCCTGTATCTGCAGCGGCGGCCAGGGGCGACCTTTGCCGATCCGGCCTCCTTTGCACAGGGCGAATGTATCGCCACCTTTCGCCGCACCAGCCTGGTGGTCGGCACCACGGTTGCAGCTTCGCTCACTGCGGCGAGCGTGGCCATCGTGGGTACCAATGTGTTCTCGGCCCGTCTGACCGCGAGTAATCCGTTCGACTTCGGTGGAAGGCGCTACGATTTCGCACAGGCCGTCGGGGCGGGTATCACTCAATTTGGTACCGCGGCAACCACGCCGATCGCGCCGCCGCCGACAGGTTACGATCTCGTCTTGCCTTTCACCGGATCGGCCATTGCCCTGGGCAGAGCCGGCTAGGGCGATTATGGCGCCGGAGACTCTCTACCTGGGGTGGGCGTGCGGCGCCGATCCGAGGCAGTCTTCAGCGCCTCAAGGCCGTCGCGAGATCATGAATGTGCCGGGCACCGATGCCGCAGCATCCGCCGATCAGGGTGGCGCCCGCAACGGCCCATTCGCAGGCAAAGCGCGAATAGGTGGTAGCCGTCAGGTCCTCGCGCGTGCCATGCAGGGTCTCGTTGGCGGCGCCATCTCCTTCCTGTTCTTCGAAGGCATTGGCATAGACACCGATTTCGAGGTCGGATCGCCGTTCGTCCAGTAAATGGCGGGCCACGCGTACGGCCTTGCCCATCACCTCGGGGCGGCTGCAATTGAAGAGCAGCGCTCCAGCCCCCGACCCGGCCGCCCAGGCGGCGGCATCGGCCACGCTTTCGCCGGAGCGCAGCCGTGGCTTGTCGTCCTCGGCCCCCATCTCGTCGGCCAGGGTGAAGGAGACCCAGAAGGGCTTGCCGGTGGCGGCGACGGCCTGACGCACGGCCTCGCCCTCGGCAATCAGGCTGAGGGTTTCACCAAGCCAGACATCGACATGAGGCGCGAGGCCGGCGACCAGAACGCTGAGATATTCCTGGGCACGGGAGGGATCGAAGCGCTGCGGTTCATAGGAGCCGAAGATCGGCGGCAGCGATCCCGCGACTAATACCTTGCGGCCGGAACTGTTGTCGGCGGCCTGCCTTGCGAGCCGGCCGGCGAGATCGATCAGGGCAGGCCCTTGCTCGCGGAAGCGCTGCTCACCGATGTGGAAGGGGACCAGGGCATAGCTGTTGGTGGTGATCACCTCGGCGCCGGCTTCGATAAACTCGGCATGAACTCGGCGGACGGTATCGGGGGTTTCCATCAAGGCGAGGGCCGACCATTCGGGCTGGCGCAATTCTGCTCCGAGGCGAAGCAGTTCCCGGCTCATGCCGCCATCGAGAATCCGGATCGTTCCAGGCATGTAGCGCACCCCATTCATGATGCAAAAGCCACTAGCTGTCCTCACGTCGGAGAACAAGGTGTTGCTGGAGGAGGCAAGGGCAGAAGAGGTGCGCTCGCGATGCCGGGTGGCGGGCATGACCGCGAACCGGCCTCCGCCATATAGTCCATTGTACATCGTCGATGAGGGCGCGCGCCTCAGTCGTTCGAGGTTTCGCTGGGAAGTAGCAGCTCATTGGTCAGGAACGCAACCTCGGTGCGGTTCTTGGCCTTGATCTTGCGCATGATGTTGCGAATGTGAACCTTGACCGTGCTTTCGGTCATATTGAGCTTATGGGCGATGATCTTGTTCGGTTCGCCCTTGCGGACGCAGGCGATGATCGCCAATTGGCGCTCGGTGAAATGGGGGCGCCCTTCAATGGCCGGCAACTGGCCGTTGGTCGGTGCCGCGAAGCCCTGGCGTGCGGACAACAGGCCGCTGGCCGGAACGAAGGTACCGCCGACATTCACGATACGGATTGCTTCGATGGCCACTTCCAGGCTCAGGCTCATGGTCACGAAGCCGCGTGCTCCACGCTCCAAGGAGGAGACCATCGTAGACGGATTGTCGATATCGGATAGGATGACCACGCGTGCGCCCGGTACGCTGGAGAGGATACGATCCAGCCCGGACTGAATGGCGCGGGCCGTACCTTCCTCACCGGTGGCACATAGCAGGATGATCGATGAAGGGGCGTGCGTGGAGGCTGTCAGCCAATCGTCGATGGTGTCATAGCCGACGGCAGCAAGATTTGCAGAAGAGGCCGTCAAGCACATCGTCAGACAATCGCGCCAGAAGGCACGCTTGTCGATTACACAAACGGGGATCTTCAAGTAACGCTCTCCCTCGTGTGTGAGGCCACTCTCACCGATCGATCTCACCTGCTTCCCCTCCCTCAGTTGCGAAATAGGCAAGGACTTTCAGCGAAATGTCAAACTTCCATGTTATCGCAATCCAGGAAGAAAATAGTTTCCTTTTTGGGGAAATATTGAACGTGCGGTGACCGTGGGCCGAGAACTTGGCCCAGCGTAGCCTGGATTCGACGTCTTCCTTGATAACGCCTGTGGATGCCACCCTTGAGGTGAGAAACACCATGGCGCGGGACTGCGATGTGCGATTTTGCACAACGCGGTCTGGCCGTGCCGGCCAAGTGACGATCGGCAAGACGGCACCAGTCAAGGAGGGAAGCGGCGGGCATCTCCGAGAGCCAGGCCATTTCTTAGGCAGTGCGAGCATGCTGCTGCCATATCGCAATGCGGATGCCATGAGGCTTTATCACCTCTGCTCACAGAACCGTGCCCCGCGCAAATATGTGACAATGGCGGGGCGGGCACGATCGGAGAGGCGCGGATCTGGACTCAGTGCCCGGTTCCAAGATGGGATAGGACACAGCGCAAAGGCGATATGATCGGATAGCGGCCATTGATATGTCGCCGCGGGGTGGTGGCAGCTTTCACGCGCCCGCGCAGGTGATCTTGCCATATGATCTGGCCATGTGATGTGGCTTGGGGCTGAAGAAGATGGAGCGCACGGAGCGTGCGTCATCGCGGCGGCTGGAAAATGGCCATGCAAATGAGGCCCGTGGCGGCATAACCACCCGGGCTTCATGTCATTCAGCGGATCTGGATCCGCCCGAGAACCAAGTGTCCGGCAACGATCGTCCAGTCCAGCGATCGTCAGCTCCCTTGAATGTCAGGCTCGCTTCTGTGTCAGGCCCGCTTGGGGAACTCGTTGCCGAAACTCGTCCAGTGAGCCGTATTCAAGATACTACGACCCTCGACTTCGATATCGCCATCGGCCGTCATCACGATTCGCACCGGTCCATAAGCCACCAGATCGATGGTGATCGTGCCGGTGTCGTCATCGATGGTGACCATCGATTGACCTTGTTGAACTTCAGGCATTACGTCGTGACCCTTATTAATCATCGGTTCGACCCCACCGTTCGTGAGAATGGCGAAACATCGTCATATCGGAGGTTCAATCGATTGCCGTTTCTTGACGAATATTCAACCGATCAACCTTTGTTGGTTAGCTACTAACTGGCATCAGACTGGAATGAACTCAGACTTCCGCCATTTTTCTTTCGAGGTCTAAAGAGACATTGAAGTATATAATTCAAGTCTTCATCCCATCCCAGCAAGCGCCTGCGAAGTAATCTAGGAACTAGCATCCCGCTAGGTTTTGCATTATCATACCGCCCCGTGGTTTAGGGGGCGGCATATGAGAGCGCTCGACAAGATATATTATGATATTGTCGATGAAATTGGCAGTGTACCGACGTCCCGAGACGTAAAAGGGATGTTGAATCGAGTTGTTCAGAGTTACGGGCTGCGTACGGCTGCCTATTTTGCTGTAAATATTCCAAGCTCTACCAGCGATGATCCCTATCTAGCCGTTACCTACTCCGATGACTGGGTTGAGCACTATAAGAGCGAAAACTACGTTAGAATAGATCCCGTTCTAAGGGAGGGGTTCTCGGCTGTCCTGCCCATTGACTGGCGCAAATTCGACCTGAAAGGGTCAAAGCTCCGTGCCTTTTTCGGCGAAGCTGCCGAATTTGGGCTGGGGCGCCAAGGCCTGACTTTTCCAATCCGCGGTCGCCATGGCGAGCGCGCTCTCTTCACCATCACCAGCGACGTCCCCGATCAGGAATGGGATCAGACGTTGGGGGCTTTCCAGCGCGACTTCCAGGTTTTGGCCTACCACATCCACAATGCCATCCTGCGAACAGAGGCGGTTGAAGAAGAGGAAGTCCATCTCTCTCCGCGTGAGATCGAATGCCTGAAGTGGGTTGCCCGCGGCAAGACGGTCTCGGAAACTGCGACGATACTCTCCCTTTCGGATCGAACGGTGCGGTTTTACCTCGACCTGGCTCGAGCAAAACTGAATGCAACCAATGTTACTCATGCCGTCGCCAAGGCAATGAATATGAGCATTTTTTTCGGAACGAGGTAACCCGTCAAATACGCCGTATTTCTAAGGGAATAAGTGACTAATAAATTCGAGCAGATTCCGACGGAGGGTCTGTTCGATGATTGAAGTCATTCAAAGTTACGAGCGTCATTTACATACTGAAACCCTTGATGCACTTTACGAGATGCGTGCGAGGGTCTTTAAAGACAGGCTGGATTGGGACGTTAATGTTTCCAATGGCCGCGAAATTGATTATTTCGACGATTGCGACCCTGTTTACTTGATATCACGAAATCAATACACGGGGCGTGTGGAAGGTGGTCTGCGCCTGTTGCCGACGACTGGCCCGAATATGCTGCGCGATGTGTTCTCTGTACTGTTGCCGGACGGCGAAATTGTAGAAAGCCCGCTCATCTGGGAAAGCTCCCGGTTTGCGATCGATCCCGATCTTGCCACTGACGGCAACCGTCGCCTGCATTCGGTGACGACGGAGCTGCTGTGCGGCATTGTCGAGGTTGGTATGCTGGCCGGTATCGATTTCGTGGTGTCAGTCTACGATGCACGCATGGCCCGCATCTTCAAACTCGCCAATTGTCCGGCAGACGTGATCGGTGTGCCCACCAGAATCGGCCGCGTGATGACATATGCTGGTCTTTTCGAGATCAGCGAGGAGATGCGTGCCGGGATTGCCGCTGCTGGCCAGATCACCGGTTCGGTTCTGCGTTCCGAGACGCAAGTCCACGCCGTTGCGGCTTAAGCCGCAACAACGGTTGGACATTCGTTCAATCAGCCACTGCGCGGAAGGCTGTGGTGGCATCAATCCATGAGCCCGAGACCGGTTAAGGTCCCGGGTTCATCTTGATCGTCTCCGTAGGTGCGGGCCGGAAGCCGTCGCCAGGATCCGGTATCGCCCTCTGAGGCGTTACATAGGCGCCAGGGTTCGGAGAACTCTGTGCGTTGTCTGTTGCGCGTATCGGCAGCGCGGCCGATGCTGTCCGTCAGTTCATTTCGACGATCGACCAATCGAGGCGCCGTGCCGCCACCGAGCCGGCGCGGTTCAATTCGGATCGCAGAGCGCGAATGCGCCAACATTTCGCTTCTTCGGAGTCGCCGCCGACGAAGCGAGGTGCCGTGTCGCCTCCAATGGTAAGATCGAATTCGAAATGAGTTGGCGGGTGAGCAAAGCCGGTGCCGAGCGCCTTCAGGCAGGCCTCTTTACGGGCCCAACTCTCGAAGAAAGCGCTTTGCTGCGCCCCGGACGGCAATGCGTCGAATTGCGCGCGTTCGCCAGGTGAGAACACCTGCAGTGCGACGCCGTCTTCAATCGGGCGGATATGCTCGATGTCGATGCCGATTTCAAAACCGTTCGCGACGGCAAGTGCCGCCGCGTTCTCGCTATGGCTCAGATTGAAGCAGATCCGCCATCCCACAGGCTGGGTCGTGCAGAAGGGCTTGCCTTCGGCGCCATAGCCGAATCCGACCGCTTGTGGCGCTGTCGCGAGATAATTGCCGAGAATCCGCCTGAGTTCTCCCCGCGCTGCCACGAAGCGGCGCCGATGCCGTTCAAAGCGGAATTTGTCAGCGCGACCGCGCTCCTCCCCCGATAGGACTTCCCAGCTCCGATCGAAGCCGCCCTCGCTGGCGTCGAGATCCCATTGCCAGACATGAACGTCCTGAGGGGCGGGCGGTGTGGGCGGAGGAAGGGGCATCGAAAGCTTGGCTTCAACTGGCGTGGTGATTGACTGATTCTACAGGATCAGCATCGAGGCCGGCGCGCAAGCTCTCCCGGGGCGATCCGCGGTGGCGGGGCTTTGACCGGTACCTCCACTTTTAATCTCGCGTCGTAAGGCTATCGGAGTATGGGCGCGAGGCTCCGGGGGCGATGAAACCTACTCCTTTTGGTCCAACTTTGCCTATCGGGTGGGGGGAGGGCATTCAATTTCCCGAATTGAGACTGTGATCTTCGAACTCTACAATAATCGCAGTGTTTCGTTGGATGGGTTCTTTGAGTCTGCATCGAGCTTCGCCGGTTTTCTTGATTGCCGCAAAGGTCATTTTGTTTTGCTGGAGCCATGAAAGCGAAAGAAGCCTACCACTCTAATAATTCCTTCGTCGAATGTAATGTACCTCGTAAGTTTTTAGGTTTTCTTGCGAAGATTTTGCCATTTCACGGTAAATTCACGCATGGTTTCGAAACATAAGATCGCGTCGATATTAAAGTATTGCTCACGCATATCTGGAGTGAGGAAGGCAAAAGCTAGTCTGGGAATGTTCGACACGATTGTGGGGTTTGTTTGCCGGGAGTGTGTGAAAGCGCACACGAGGCATCCGAGAGCCGGGGTACTCCGGCTTGCGGTCAGCCGTGAGTTCAGCACCTCTCGCCGCCCCGATGGGTCGAAGGAAAGCAATGGGTATTACATCGGTGCTGGAGGGCGTCGGCAACGGCGGCTCGGCGGCACGGCCTGCGGCAGAACGATCTTCCGGGGCGACTATCACACGATTTTGCATGGGGGCTGCGTGAGCACGTTTCAAACCAACTTGTCTGTCCATCAACTGATCAGCGAGCAGGCCGCGCTTCGCCCCGACAGCCTTGCCGTAACCTGCGACGGCGTTTCGATCACCTTCGGCGAATTGAACGCCCGCGCCAACCAGCTCGCCCATCGCCTGCTCAAGATGGGCGTGAAGCCCAATACATTGGTCGCCATCGGCCTGGAGCGATCGATCGATATGGTCGTGGGCATGCTGGGCATCATGAAATCGGGCGCCGCCTATCTGCCGCTCGATCCGAGCTATCCGCGCGAGCGACTGACCTTCACACTGGAGGATGCCCGGCCTCTGGCATTCGTGACCACGACCAGTGGCCGCCCGACGCTGCCGCCGAGCGATCTGCCGATGATTTTGCTGGATCAGGACGCCAATAGCCTTAGCGCCGAACCGGTCACGAATCCGGATATTGCCATCGATCCGCAGTCGCTCATTTATGTCATCTATACCTCTGGTTCCACTGGCCGGCCGAAGGGATGCAAGCTGTCGCACCACAATGTCGTGCGGCTGTTCCACGCAACCGATCACTGGTTCGGTTTCGGGCCTGAGGATGTTTGGACCTTCTTCCATTCGCACGCCTTCGACTTCTCCGTGTGGGAGATCTGGGGAGCACTGGTCTATGGGGGCCGCGTGGTGGTGGTGCCTCATCGCATCAGCCGTTCGCCCGAGGATTTCCTGGACCTGCTCGTCCATGAAAAAGTGACCGTGCTCAACCAGACACCGTCCGCTTTCCGCACCTTGATCGAGGTCGACAGGCGCCGTGCGGAGGCTTCTGCCCTGGCCCTGCGCTACGTGATCCTAGGTGGCGAAGCCCTCGAGTTCCAGATGCTGCGGCCCTGGTTCAATCGTTATGGCGATGCCAAGCCACGCATCATCAATATGTACGGCATCACCGAAACCACCGTCTTCGTGACCTATCGCCCCGTGTCTGCGGCCGAACTCGACGGCAACCGGGCAAGCCTGATCGGCGTGCCCATCCCCGATCTGACCATCCATGTGCTCGACGAGAACCGCAAGCCTGTCCCGGTGGGCGAGGAAGGTGAAATCTATGTCGGCGGGGAGGGGGTCTGCCTCGGCTATCTGAACCGTCCCGAGCTGACGGCGGAGCGTTTCATCGACTGGCAGCCCTCGGAAGATCAGGTTGCCGAGAAGCTGTACAAGACCGGCGACCTCGTCCGGCGTACGGCGGATGGCGATCTCGAATATCTTGGGCGCAGCGATCACCAGGTGAAGATCCGCGGCTTCCGCATCGAGACGGGAGAAATCGAAAACCAGCTTATGCGCCATCCGGCCGTCACGGCTTGCGCCGTGATTGCTCGCACGGACGGGCCCGGTGAAGCGAAGCTGGTCGCCTACATCGTGCCTTCGGCAACTCCGGCCGATGCCGCCAACCTGAAGACGCATCTGTCGCAGACCCTGCCGGACTACATGCTTCCCTTCGCCTTCGTCGATCTGAGCGAATTGCCGATGACGGAGAACGGCAAGCTCGACCGCAAGGCGCTGCCGATCCCGACTTTCACCGCCAGCCCGATCGTGCCGGAGGCGCGCGATGAGCTCGAACAGAAGATCGCGGCCATCTGGGCGCGTGTTCTGTCCGTGCCCGACGTCAGTACCAAGATCAATTTCTTCGATCAGGGCGGGAGTTCGCTGCAGATTCTCACCGTTCTCGGTGAAATCCAGGAAAGCATCCATCCTCAGCTTCGCCTGAGCGACGTGTTCGAGCGCCCCACCATCACGGCGCTGGCCAATTTCATCCGTTCGAGCGCCGCACCTGTTACGGCGCCCGCCGCTCGGCCCGAGAATCTCCGGGCCCGCCAGCAGGCCGAGGCGCTCCAGCGCCTGCGTCAGCGCCAGATGGGAGCGGGCAGGTGAGCTCCATCTCCGACCTTCCGCTCAACGCCATCGCGGTGATCGGCATGGCGGGCCGCTTTCCCGGCGCCCGCTCTGTCGGCGAGTTCTGGCAGAACCTGCGCAATGGCGTTGAATCGATCACGCGTTTCGAGGACAGCGAGCTCGAAGATACGTTTGGCCCCGAAGTCCGGCGCGCGCCCAATTTCGTACGGGCCCGGCCGATTCTGCCCGATGTCGAGTTTTTCGATGCTGAGTTCTTCGGCATGTATCCGCGCGAGGCGGAACTGACCGACCCGCAGCATCGCATCTTTCTCGAATGTGCCTGGGAAGCCCTGGAAGACGGTGGCTATGATCCGGCCACGTTCCCAGGCAGCATCGGCGTCATCGCCGGCTGTAGCATGAACACCTATTTCCTCCACCACGTCGTCGGCAATCGTAACGTGTCGGAGGATTTCACCAATGCCTTCCAGGTCGCACAATACCCGATGCTGCTCGGCGCCAGCCGCGAATTCCTGGCGACGCGGGTGTCCTACAAGTTCAACCTGACCGGGCCGAGCTTCAGCGTGAACACGGCCTGCTCGACCTCGTTGATGGCGATCGCGCAGGCCTGCCAGCAATTGCTGCTGTTCCAATGCGACATGGTCGTTGCTGGCGGCGTTTCCATCACTTTCCCGCAGAAGCGAGGCTATCTGACCCAGGAAGGCGGCATGGTATCGGAGGATGGGCACTGCCGCAGCTTCGACGCCGATGCCAAGGGCACCGTGTTCGGTAGCGGCGCTGGTGCCGTGCTGCTGAAGCGACTGGAAGACGCGCTCGCCGACGGCGATCATATCTATGCCGTGGTTCGGGGTAGCGGCGTCAACAATGACGGTGCGGCCAAGGTCGGCTATACCGCGCCGAGCTCCGATGGCCAGGCGGCCGCCATCATGATGGCGCATGCCAATGCCGGCATCGATCCTACGTCGATCAGCTATGTCGAATGCCACGGCACCGCGACGCCGCTCGGCGACCCGATCGAGCTCGCGGGCCTGACCAAGGCATTCCGGGCGACCGGAGATGAGGGCCGCCAATATTGCGCCATCGGCTCGGTAAAGAGCAATGTCGGCCATCTCGATGCGGCGGCCGGCGTGGTCGGCTTCATCAAGACGGCGCTCAGCCTCGAGAACCGCCAACTGCCGGCGACGCTGCACTTCAAGAAACCCAATCCGCGTCTCGACATCGAGAACAGCCCGTTCTTCGTCAATGCGGCGCTGACGGAATGGCAGGAGGGGCCTGAGCCGCGCCGTGCGGGCGTCAGCGCCTTCGGCGTCGGTGGCACCAACGTGCATGTCGTGCTCGAAGAGGCCCCCTCGCTGGAGCCGCGCGCGGCCGGCAGGACTGTCGAAATCCTCACGCTGTCGGCGCGGAGCGAGACAGCTCTGGCCAAGGCTCGTGCCGCCCTGGCCGGCCGGTTGAGTGCCAATCCGACGCTGGAGCTTGCGGATGTCGCCCATACGCTGCAGGTGGGGCGCAAGGCATTCGACCATCGCTGGTCGGCGGCCTGCAATGATATCCCGGCCGCTGTCGCAGCCCTGAACGATCCGGCGGCACGCGCCTTCAAGGCCGCCGGTGATCCGGGCGTCGTGTTCATGTTCCCGGGGCAGGGGTCGCAATATCCCGACATGGGGCGCGGCCTCTATGAAGCCGAGGCAGGTTTCCGGGCCGACATCGACCGTTGCGCGGCGATCCTGCGCCCTCATCTGGAGCGCGATCTCAAGGAACTGCTTTATCCGGCCAAGCGCGAGGCCGATGATCACAAGCGCTTGGCCGCCACCTGCTATGCCCAGCCCGCGATCTTTGCGGTCGAATATGCATTGGCCCGATTGTGGATCAGCCGGGGAATCGTGCCACGCGCGATGATCGGGCATAGCGTTGGCGAATTCGTCGCAGCCTGCCTTGCCGGGGTCTTTACGCTCGAAGAGGTGTTGCCGCTCGTAGCCGCCCGCGGCCGCCTGATGCAGAACCTTCCGTCGGGGGGCATGCTGGCGGTAAGGCTTCCCGAGGCGGAGCTTGCGCCTTTGCTCGGCGCTAATCTTGCCATCGCAGCGATCAATGGTCCTGCACTGTGTGTCGCGTCCGGGCCGGACGCCGCCATCGATGCGCTGGAAGCGCAGTTGAAGGCGCGTGGCGTCGTCAGCCGCCGGCTTCACACCTCGCACGCCTTCCACTCCCCCATGATGGATCCAATCATCGCGCCCTTTACCGAGGAAGTGCGTAGGATCGGCCTGAAGCCGCCGACCATTCCCTACGTCTCCGGCGTCACGGGTCAATGGATCACGGGTGAAGCTGCGACATCGCCCGACTACTGGGCCCGCCATTTCCGTGAGCCGGTTCGCTTTGCCGACGGCTTGGGCCTCCTGCTCGGCGATGCGGCGACGGTCCTGCTCGAAGTCGGCGCCGGCAACACACTGACCACGCTGTCACTGCAAGGCGCAGCGAGGGGCAGGGCCGTGGTTTCCTGCCTGCCCGACGCCGCGCGCGAGCGGCCCGACCAGGACACCATGGCCGAGGCCATGGGTCGCTTGTGGACTGCCGGCGTGGCCGTCGACTGGGCGTTGCAGCCGACCGAGGCGACGCGTCGCAGGGTGCCTTTGCCGACCTATCCTTTCGAACGCACGCGCCACTGGGTCGAGTCACCCATGCGGCAGAGCACTCCCGTGGCTGCGGCCAACCCGCACGCCGCCCCACGATCCGAACCGGCATCTGCGGAAATTGCACCGCCTGCCGAAATCCTCGCAATGCCGCTCCTCGAGCAAACCGTGATGTCCGACATGACCGCCCGCACAGATACCATCAAGGCCGCCATCATCTCGATCTTCGCCGACCTTTCCGGCGAGGACGTGGCTTCCGCCGAACCCGGCACGACCTTCCTGGAGATGGGCTTCGACTCCCTGTTCCTGACCCAGGCTGCTCAGGAGCTCCTGAACAAGTTCGGCCTCAAGATCACCTTCCGTGCGCTCCTGGGAGATCTCGGCAGCATCGAGGCCCTGACGGAGCATGTCGCAGCGGCGTTGCCGCCCGAAAAATTCGCACCTGCTCCAGCCGAACCAACGCCGGTCCCGATGGCCGCGGTATCTGCCGTCGCGACGGCTCCGGGGGGCGTTTCGACGATCAGCCAGCCCGCGCCGCTTCTTTCGGCGGTGTTGCCGCTTGCCGGCACAAGGGCCGGCGTCGAGGGCTTGATGCGTGACCAGTTGCAGGTCATGGGCCAGTTGATGCAGCAGCAGCTCGAGGTGCTGCGCGGCGGGGCGGTATTGCAGGCTCCTGCCGTCCAGGCCGTGATGGCTGCCCCTCCCGCCGTGCCGGCTACATCGCAGGGCCAGGCTCCCGTCGCCTCACAGCCTGCCGCGGCTGCCCCGGCCGATGGCGCGCCGGTGAGGGAATTGCCGTCGCGCTTCGCCGTCTCCAAGAACACCCAGAAGTCGCAGGATCAGGGGCTCGATGCCCGCCAGCGTGGTCATATCGAAGCGCTCGTGGCGCGTTGGAATGCCCATAGCCCCGGCTCCAAGCAGTTGACGCAGGATTATCGCAACGTCCTGGCCGATCCGCGCGCTGCCTCGGGCTTCAATCCCGATTGGAAGGAGATGGTCTATCCCGTGATCGCGGCCCGCTCGAAGGGCTCGCGCATTTGGGACGTCGACGGCAATGAATATATCGACCTAGTCAACGGCTACGGTCAGACCATGTTCGGCCATGCGCCTGATTTCGTGGTCGAGGCGGTCGACAGGCAGTTGCACGAAGGTTTCGCCATCGGCCCGCAATCTGCCAGGGCGGGCAAGGTTGCGGCTCTCTTCTGCGAGATGACCGGTAATGAGCGCGCCACCTTCTGCAACACCGGCTCGGAAGCCGTGATGGCGGCCATGCGAGTGGCGCGTACGGTCACCGGGCGCAAGCGCGTCGTCACCTTCGCCGGCGACTATCACGGCCAGTTCGACGAGGTGTTGGTCAAGGGGCAGGTCCGGCAGGGTGAGCATCGCACACTGCCGGTGGCGCCGGGAATTCCGCCGCAGTCGGTTGAGAACGTCACCGTGCTTGAGTATGGCTCGGACGACGCGCTCGCTTGGATTCGCGAGCATGCCGGTGAGCTTGCCGCCGTCGTGGTCGAGCCTGTACAGAGCCGGCGCCCGGACCTGCGTCCCGTCGAGTTTCTCAAGCAGGTTCGCGCTGTTACCGAAACCTCCGGCACCGCGCTGGTGTTCGACGAAGTGGTGACCGGCTTCCGCATGCATCCCGGGGGCATGCAGCATCTGTTCGACATCAAGGCGGATCTGGCCTGCTACGGCAAGGTGGTTGGCGGTGGGCTGCCGGTGGGAGTTCTTGCCGGCAAGGCCAGCTTCATGGATGCACTTGACGGCGGCGACTGGCGTTATGGCGACGATTCCTACCCGGAGGTCGGTGTTACCTTTTTTGCCGGCACCTTCGTTCGCCATCCGCTGGTCCTGGCCGCGCTCGAGGCCGTGCTCGAGCATCTGAAATCCAGGGGGCCGGCCTTGCAGGAGGAGGTCTCGGCCCGCATGGCGCGCCTGGTCGAGCAGTTGTCGGCCTGTTTCGCCGAATGTGGCTTGTCACTGCCGGTCCCGACCTATGGCAGCCTGTTCTATATCAATCCGAGCCACGACTACCGCTTTGGCAGCCTGCTTTACTATCATCTGCGTGCCCGCGGCATCTATGTGCATGAGGGCTTCCCCTGCTTCCTGACCACGGAGCATACGGACGAGGACGTCACCCGCATCGTTCAGGCTTTCCGCGACAGCATCGAGGCGATGCAGGCCGACGGCATGCTGCCCGGTGGTCCTCCGGTTGCGGGCGGTGACAGCAAGACCGGGGCGGCGCCGAAAGCGGCCACTCCGACGGGGCCGATTGCGCCGACTGCCTCCCAGACCGAAGTTTGGCTTTCCGCGCAGCTTGGCGACGAGGCTTCCTGTGCCTTCAACGAGTCCATCAGCCTGAGTTTTGATGGCGCTCTCAATGCGGCGGCCCTGCGCGATTCCCTCAACGACGTGATCGCGCGTCACGATGCGCTGCGCATCCACTTCGACACGACCGGGACCCGCATGAGCTTCGCACCCGAGCTCCGCCTGGACCTGCCACTCGTGGATGTTTCAGGAGAAGCCTCGCCGCAACGGGCTCTGAAGGCGCGGATCGAGCTGGATGCCAGGACTGCCTTCGATCTCGTGGGTGGCCCGTTGGTGCGCGGCGAACTAGTCCGGCTGGCGCCGGATCGGCACGTCCTCGTCTTTACCGCTCATCACATCGTCTGCGACGGCTGGTCGGTCAATGTGCTGATTGGCGAACTCTCGGAGTTCTATCGGGCCAGGGTTGAGAACAGCAAGCCCGTGCTGGCCGATCCGCTCCCCTTCAGCCGCTATGCGCAGACCTTGCGGGAAGTGGCTGATGACGAAACCTATTGGGTCGGCCAGTTCCGTACAGCGCCACCGCCTCTCGAGCTGCCCTGCGACCGCGCGCGGCCGCCGATCAAGACTTTCAACGGCGGTTCGACCCAGTTTGCCATCGAAAGGCCGCTCTATGAAGCGGTCCGCAAGGCCGGGGCCAAACGCGGCAGCACCTTGTTCGCCACGCTGCTCGCTGCCTTCGAGATCCTGATGGGCCGCCTTGCTGGCCAGAACGAAGTGGTGGTCGGTATTCCAGCCGCCGGTCAATCCCTGGTCGAGGACGACAGGGCTCTGGTCGGCCATTGCGTCAACCTGCTGCCGCTGCATGCGTCCTGGCAGGACGGCATGAGCTTTGCTGATTTTCTGGCCGCCACCAAGCAGAGCGTGCTGGAGGCCTATGACCATCGCAGCTGCACGCTCGGCACCATCCTGCGCAAGCTGACTCTCCCGCGCGATGCCAGCCGGCTGCCGCTTGCCGAAGTCCAGTTCAATCTGGAGCGCCTGGGTGGGGATCTGGCCTTTCCCGGGCTGACGACCGAAGTCGTCCCCAACCCGAAGAGCTTCTCGACCTTCGATCTCTTTGCGAATGTGACGGAATCCGCCAACGGCTTGCGCATCGATTGCGACTATAATGCCGATCTCTTCGACGAGGAGACGATCCGCCGTTGGCTGGGGCATTACCGCACCTTGCTGCAGGCGATCGCCGACGACATCACGACGCCGATCGAGCGTTTGCCGTTACTGGCTGCCGGTGATTTGACTGCCACTCTGGCCGGACCGTCCATGCCCGCGCCTTCCGACCCGAGCCTGCTCACCATTCACGGACTGATCGAGGCCCAGGCCTCTGCCAATCCGCAGGCCGTGGCTGCACTCTTCGAGGATCAACAGCTCACCTACGGCGAGCTCGACCGTCGAGCTGGCCAGCTTGCAGCGCATTTGCGCGATCGGGGCCTCGGCAAGGGCGCGCGTGTTGCCGTGCTGGTCGATCGTTCGCTCGACATGCTCGTTTCCCTGCTGGCCGTGCTGAAGGCGGGCTGTGCCTATGTTCCTCTTGCCACCAATCACCCGGCATCCCGGCTCAATGGCATTCTGGCGGAGGCCGAGGTCGCGGCCGTGTTGAGCCAGGCGGCCTATGACGACATTGCTTCGGCTGCCGCCGTGACGATCCTGGTCGATCGCGACCGCGACGCGATCGCCGCATGTCAGCCCTTGCCGACGCCGGGCATCAAGGCGAGCAGCGAGGATCTTGCTTATGTCATCTTCACCTCTGGCTCGACGGGCAAGCCCAAAGGGGTCGAAGTGACCCATGGCTGCGTCGCCAATTTCCTCGCATCGATGCGTCAGGTACCGGGCTTCACCGCCGAGGACCGGCTGCTGGCTGTCACCACGATCTCCTTCGACATTGCGGCGCTCGAACTCTATCTGCCGCTGGCTTGTGGGGGCAGCGTGGTCATCGCGCCCCAAAGCGAGACGGCGGATGGCCATGCCTTGCTCAAGCGTCTGGAGAACTGCGGTGCCACCGTCATGCAGGCGACCCCGATCACCTGGGTGATCCTGCTCGAATCCGGTTTCAAGCCATCGCCGAAGCTGAAGATGCTCTGCGGCGGGGAAGCACTGCCGCGCAGCCTTGCGGATCAATTGGTCCAGAATGGCGGGCAGCTTTGGAACATGTATGGCCCGACCGAGACCACGATCTGGTCGTCGGTCGCCCATATCCGTCCAGGGCCGGAGCCGATCACGGTCGGCCACCCCATCGCCAATACCCAGTTCCACGTGCTCGACAAGTTCGATCGCGTGCAGCCGCTCGGCGTGGTGGGCGAGCTCCATATCGGTGGCGATGGCGTCGCCCGCGGTTATTTCCGCCGCCCGGATCTGACGGCCGAGAAGTTCATTGCGGACAGTGTTTCCGGCACGCCCGGTGCGCGGCTCTATCGTACGGGTGATCTTGCCCGCCTCATGCCGGGTGGCCGTCTCCAGCTCCTTGGGCGCAATGATCACCAGGTGAAGCTGCGTGGCTTCCGCATCGAGCTCGGCGAGATCGAGGCCGCGATCGCCAAGGCGGGCCTCGACGTCAATGCAGTGATCCTGCGCGAGGACATTCCGGGTGATCCCAGGCTCGTGGCCTATTACGAAGCTCCCGCTTCCACCGCGCCGAGCATAGAGGCTCTTCGCAATGCCCTCGGCCGGGACCTGCCCGACTATATGATACCCGGCCAGTGGGTCCGCTTGGACGCCATGCCGCGCGGTTCGAGCGGCAAGCTCGACCGCCGCTCCCTGCCCAAGCCGAGCGAGTCGGCCGCCAACGAGCTGTCGGCCACCTATGTCGCGCCGGGAAACCAGGCCGAGACGGTCCTGGCTGAAATCTGCGCCGAGGTTCTCGGCCAGCCGAGGATCAGCGTGGCGGACGACCTGCTCACGCTCGGTGCGGACTCGATCCATATCTTCCAGATCGTGGCACGGGCAAACCAGGCGGGGCTGAGCCTGTCGGCCAAAACCCTGCTGCAGCAACGCAGCATCACCAAGGCGGCGGCCACGCTTGCTGGGGTGGCACCCGTCACGGAACCTTCCGAGCTCCCGCAACTCGTTCGCGTTGCCAGGAGCAGCCGTCGAGTCGCCGCCAGCGCCCTGCAATCTCCGGAACGGTGAAGTCGATGGCTGGCTCTGAAACAGACAACGATGTCGGCATCGGCTCGCAAGAAGCCGATACGGACCTTTATGCCTTTCCCTGTTCATTGGCCCAGGCCCGCTTCTGGATCCTGGACCAGATCACGCCGGAAGACCCCGCGCTGAACGTTGCGGTGCGGTGGCGCCTGCGCGGTCGGCTCGATGCCGGTGTGCTCCAGCAAGCGCTGAACGCGGTGATCGACCGTCACGAGATCCTGCGCACCAGCTATCGCGACGTCGATGGCGAGCCCGAGCAACTCGTTCATCCCGCGGCGCCGATCCAGCTCCCGGTCATCGACCTGACATTGCTGCCGGAAGCGGGGCGCCATGAGGAAAGGGACCGCATCAGCCAGATCGAGGCTCGCAAGCCTTTCGACCTGACGCAGGTGCCCAATCTCCGCGCGACCCTGCTCAAAGTCGAGGCCGAAGAGCACATCGTCCTGGTCACTGTTCACCACATCGCCAGCGACGGTTGGTCGATGGGGATCATCGCGCGTGACATGATGGAATTCTACCAGGCCCGGCTGCGCGCCCGGACGCCGAAACTGGCCGACCTTCCTTTGCAATATGCCGACTTTGCGGTGTGGCAGAGCGAATGGATGAAGGCGGACGCGCTGAAGAACGAACGGGTTTACTGGACTTCGCAATTGGCCGGGTTCAAGCGCTTCGATCTTCCTGCAGACAAGGTGCTTGAGGGGACTGGCACCGCGCCGGCCTTCATCCTGGGGCGTCAGTTGCCCCGTACCTTGACTGATGCTGTGTCGGCGCTGGCCACGGCGGAAGGCTGCACCTTCTTCATGGTCGGAGCCGCGGCGCTGATGTGTCTCCTGCATCGCCGCAGCGGATGTGAGGATATTACGGTCGGTACGCAGATCGCCGGGCGGGATCGCGTCGAACTCAACGACATCGTCGGTCCCTTCATCAATACCGTGCCGTTGCGCGCCAGGATCACAGGCAATCCGAGCTTCCGGCAATTGCTAGCCCAGATGCATGACGTCATCGAGGGGGCGTTGCTCAATCAGCGTATGCCGATCGAGGACATCATCGCTATCGCCAAGCCTGTGCGCGAGCCCGGCCGCAATCCGCTGTTCTCCGTCAATCTGATCTGCCAGCGCTCGTTCATCTCCACCGATGAACGCCCGGAGCTCAGCCTGATCGACATGCCGTCCGTCTCGCCGGGGGCGCTCTACGACCTGAACTTTTTCTTCGTCGAGCGTCCCGACGGCTGGCGCATATCCTGCGAATACGACACCTCGCTCTACAACAAGGCGACGGTGGAAGGATATCTGGCGCAGCTGCAGGACTTGCTTGGCGGCTTCGTTGCCGATCTGGATCGACCGGTCGGTGAGGTCGGCAGCCACGCACCGCTTCCCGCACCTGCGCAGCAGTCCCCATCCGTGCGTGCATCCGAAGCCCTCGACAGTCGTGTTCGGGTGGAGGCCGAGCTTGCGGAGATCTGGGTCAATATCCTCAAGGTGCCGATCCTGAGCGTGAAGGACAATTTCTTCGCGCTCGGTGGGCATTCTCTCTCGGCGTTCCGGATGCTCTCACGCCTTGAGAAAGTCTTCGGCAAGCGCATTTCCTTTGACGATCTGCAGAGCCATCCTACTATCGGCGAGTTGGCAAAACTCCTGGGCGGACCGGTGGCCCCCGAGGCGAAGGCCGCGGTGGTCATGCAGCCGCACGGCGCGAGCACACCCATCTTCGCCTTGCACGACACCTTCATCTTTCAGGAGTTGGTCAATCATTTAGGGCAGGAACAGCCCTTCATTTCGGTCCCGTTGCCGACCTTCGTCGAGGGAGAGGCGGAAATCAGCCAGGCGGAGATGGTGGAGCACTGCGTGCGCATCATCGAGGAAGAGCGCCCGAACGGGCCCTACATCCTGCTCGGCTTTTGTGCTGCGGCCCGGCTCAATGTCGCGATCGCACGCCGTCTTATCGAGAGGGGACGCGCAATCGAGCTGTTCGTGACGCTCGATGCCTGGGCTCCCGGTTACTCGAAGCGTCAGTCACGGCTGAAGGGGAGGCTGGGACGATTCTCCTATCAAATTCAATCGGGGCTCTATTATGCCCGCTGTCTTCTCGGCGGCGCGGAACAGCGCCGACATGCCCTCAGGCGCATCCGTCTCTTCCTGCAGGCCGTATTCGGCCGCACGTCGTTCGGAGGGGGACCGGACGAGGATGCGCGGATAGGTCATTGGGTGTCCGAAGCTGGTCGGAATGAAGACGGCAGGCCCTTGCCCATGCCAATCCTCACCTTCCACAACGAGAACATGCCGCTCGGCTACTTCCTCGACAGAACCATGGGCTGGAGCGCCCTTACCTCGAAGGGCGTCACTATGGTTTCAGTGGCCGCGACCCATGAGGAACTCATCCGCCGTAATGCCTCCAGGATGATCGGTGACGTCATCAGGGCAACACTTAAACAGCAATCCGGCCATTGAGGATCTTCATGTCAGCCTCTCAGATCCGATCGCCGATGTGGTCGAGCAAAAAAAAGGGGCTCATGGGGGTGCTTTGCCTGGGAGCCGCATTGCTGGGGGCGGGTCTCGGTGTCGCCGGCCTGGCGCGGGCTGGAGATCCCGAGGTTGCAGTTACGGCTGTGCCGCTATCAGGGCTGTGTGGCGACAATTCCGCCACGCTGCCGCGCGATGTCGCTGGGCGCCTTGCGGTCAAGGCCTGGTATACCAAGCAGGCGGATGGCGTCGGCGCCTTGGCTCGGTCGCCCGTCATATTCTTCAATGCCGGCTGGGGCGGCAGCGTCGAAGGCCATATGAACCAGATCGATGCCCTGGTTCAGCGCGGCTATGTGGTGATCGGAATCGATCAGAAAGGTCCCGATGCCTACAGGGAGTTCGTCGATTTCTCGGGCGAGGCGGCGTTCGCGCGTACCCGGGCGGCCGTCGACCTCAAGGCAGGCGAGTTTGCCAAGGACAATATCGCTGTCTTCGATCTCCTACGGGCAGCCGTTCCCTGCGCTGACGATCGCGATGTTGCCTCAGTGCTGAAAAGGCTCGATTTCGAGCGGGTCGGAATCGTGGGTTATTCATTTGGTGGTGCGGTCGCCGCCGAAACCAGTAGGCAGGACCCACGTTTCAAGGCCGCCGTCAACCTCGATGGCTGGTTGTTCGGAGACGTCGGCAGGCTTGGCTTGAAACGCCCATTTCTTGAGATCAGCGACGATAGCGAGCTGCCGACGACGGCCGACCTCAATTCGAACGACACAGTACATCGCCTGACGTCCAGATTGACGGACGGAGATTACAAGCAGGTTCTGGTCAATATGGACCGATATGGCGGATATTTCCTAGTCATGGTCGGGAGCCGGCATCAGAGCTTCGTTGATGTCTCCCAACGATCGCTCCTGGCGCGGATGGCCTCCCTGTTGCCAAGCAGCAGACGCACGATCGAGGCGGTGAACATCTATGCCGGCGCTTTTCTCGACCGATATGTTGCTGGCGGAAGTTCCGATCTCAGTAAGCTCATCGCTTCGCCCGATGATGGCGTCAGGGTGGTATTCGCCAAGTCGCCTTCGATGGAGGCGACTCAATGAGAGAGAGCTTCACCGCGGGTTGCAGGGTTCACGATCGACGCGCGAACGTGATTCGCCATCAGTGTTCGGAAGTCACGAAATCGCCACGAAGCGACATGTTCCAATTCGAGAGCATCTTCTTTGTCGATGTCAAGCTCGCCGACGGCTGGGATGGAGGGCAAGCTTCTTCCAAAGATCTCCGGCCAATGTGTGCAATTAAACGAGCAAAGAAGGGAAGCTGTCGCAGCGCTTTCACGCGATGTTCTTTCTAAACTGTTGAAATGAAAGGGTGTTTCTCGAGAATTGGTGAGGCCGGCCTGTAACTTCAGGTTGTTCCGGTAGGAGTTCATATGCCTCGGATAAGTAAGAATCTTTTGTGACCGATGCGTGCAGCTTCATCCGTTCGATAGGTAACACAGTGCTTCCCCAACGGCATAAAGCGAGCTAATACGTCGGCGCCGTACTTTGGACCGATTGACCGCCTAAAAGTATCACGTCGGTGTCACGGGGGCTGGGGTCTAACGTAACGCATCATACAAAACTCCATGTGCTACTTCATATTCTTATGGAGTTTACAAAGAGGCTGATACGTAGTAGTAAAGTAGCTTGATAAATTATGCTTGGCTGTTGCTGCATTGAGATGCGGTATATGGTTATTATAACCCAAGCATAGAATAAAAATGCTCGGAATTGAGCATGTTGGTTGCCAGAATTTTGACTGCCACGGAGCTGCTGTCCCAAGCACGCGTGTGGTATTTGTCGGACGACTTGTTTGGAGATTGAGACTGTGACTGATTATTCCGCGAGTAGCCAAGCTTTGATGCCATTTGCGGTAGGTTCAGTGCTGCCGCTGAAGTCATCTTCCTCTGTCGTTGAGCTTAAGCGGGAGCGCCGTATGGATGACAGTCCTCAAGATGACCCCACTTCTGGCAAGCTCGACCAGGATTTGCAGACACGGATCGTCATCGTCGATGAGAATGCTCTTTCGCGTAGCTGCCTGATGCGTTGTCTTGCTGCGAGTGAAGGAAATTTCGTTGCGGAGGGCTATTCGCGTATCGCCGATTGGGAGGCCGCTGGGCCGACTACGACGATGCCTATCGTGCTTTTGTGTGCGACAGGGCGGAAGGCGACGGAAACCGCGATACGACGCGATTTGGATCTTGTTATCCAGGCGGCGCCGGACGCGAGGGTTATCCTCGTCTCCGATAATGAGGAGCCGGCGGAGATCGTTGCAGCTTTGGAACGGGGGGCAAGAGGCTACATCGCCATGAGCTCCAATCTCGACGTCGCGATTGCCGCTATTCGCCTAGTGCGTGCCGGCGGCACTTTTGTGCCAGCCAGTGGCCTGCTTTCGTCGCGTTCTCAAGGCGCCCAGGCGATCGAGGAAGGTGAAACCAACGGCAGGTCCCGGCAGACCGTCTTTACGCAGAGGCAGCTCGAGGTGATCGACCGCTTGCGGCAGGGCGAGTCGAACAAGCTCATCGCCTACAAGCTCAATATGGGCGAATGCACCGTCAAGGTGCATGTCCGTAACATTATGCGCAAGATCAAGGCGCGGAACCGCACCGAGATCGCTTTCCTGACCAATGAGCTGTTCTGAGACGCTACACCTAGCCGTCGGCGCCGATCCACCGCCCCGATACCACCTGGTATTGGGGCGGTTTTGTTTTAGCGGGCAGGTTGCCGGTTGTAATGGAACTATGAGCACGGGGCCCTACGGCGCCAAGCCCAATTCCAACATCAGGTCCGGTGCTCTGGAGCAAAACGCTTTCATGACTGAACGCTTGTTTGCTCTAAGTCCTTGTTTCGACGCGTCTTTGCGATTCTAAGTGACTCCGTCAAATCGCAAAACGCTCTCGCGATGATTGGGGGCGGAAGTTGCACATGACCGGGCGGCGGCCATCCCATCTGGATGCCCGCGTGCGCTGCTGGCTTTTCGTCGACTTGAAATTCCACCTCCCGGAGCGGAGATGGGTCAGGCAGTCAAAATCTCTGCCTTCATCTTTCGAGAAGCAGGCGAGCGGTTACCATCTTGCCTCTCCCGTAGCCAAAGTTCGAGATCGGCTGCATTCAAGGGGCGGCTCAGCAGATATCCCTGCACGATCTCGCAGCCCAGTTCCCGCAGCATTTGTTGCTGCGTTTCGGTTTCCACACCTTCAGCGATGACCGCGATGTTGAGGCTCTGACCGATGCTGTTGATTGCCGTCACCACGGCAAGCGCGCTGGGGTCGGTTACCATCCCCTCGATGAAGCTGCGATCGATCTTCAGCTCCGAGAAAGGAACATGGGTCAGGCGGCTCAAGCTCGAATAGCCGGTGCCGAAATCATCCATGGACAGTCCGACGCCGAGAGCCTGGATGGCGGCGATGGTGGCTAAGGTGGTCGGATGATCGTCCATCATCACGCCTTCGGTGATCTCCAGCATCAAGGTGTGCTTGGGAATGTCGTATTGGCGCAGCAGATGAGCCACGACATCGGGCAGATTGCGGTTACGGAAATGCAGGGGTGAAAGATTCACTGAAATCGCCGGAATGTGCTTGCCAGCCGCTCGCCAGACGGCCATCTGGCGGCAGGCCTCGCTGAGCGCCCAGATGCCGATTTCATCGATCAGGCCGATCTGCTCGGCGATCATGATGAAGCGGCTGGTGGAAATATCGCCCAAAACGGGATGAGCCCAACGGATGAGGGCCTCGACACCGTGCAGGGTACCATCCGCGAGGTTGACTTGCGGCTGATAGAGCAATCGCAACTGCCCCTGCGAGACGGCTTCACGCAGGGCTGCGCCCAAGATCACCCGCTCCTGCGCGCCGTCGACAACCTCATGTTCATACAGGCAAACGGCTTCCTGTCCTGCTGCCTTGGCTTTGCAGGCGGCGGAATCGGCCCGTTTCAACAGGGTTTCGACATCGGTGCCATTATCTGGATAAAGGCTGATGCCGATGCTGATCGAGATCGGCAGCAACAGATCCGCGATCGCAAAAGGTTTGGCGACCGCGTCCACCAGCTTTCTGGCAACCATGCTGGCATAGGCACTGTCGGCCTCCGGCAGCATGATCACGAAGACATCGCCGCCGAAGCGCCCGACAATGTCGATGGGTCGAAGCTGGTTCTGCAAGCGGGTGGCGACCTGGCCGAGGATCTGATCGGCTGTGGAATGGCCGAATGTATCGTTGATGTCCTTGAAGCGTTTGACGTCGAGGCGCAGCAGCGCCATCGTGCCTTGCTTCTCACTGGCTTCCACGATCGCCTGGCCGGCCTTTTGATAAATCTGGCGGCGATTGGGCAGGCCGGTCAGCATATCGAAATAGGCAAGTCGGTTGATATGCTCCTTGGCCTCGTGCTGCTCGATCGCCAGGGCGCACAGATGAACGCAGGCTGTGACGATTTCCTCATGCAGATAGCTGGGGCCACGTTTTTCGCGGAAATAGAAGGCGAAGGTGCCGGCAACCCGGCCATCCCGCAGCTTGATGGGGACGGACCAGCAGGCCCGCAGACCCAGCGGCAAGGCCAGCCCCTTGTAAGGAGTCCAAAGCGGATTCGTCTCGATATCGTCGACGAGCACGGGCTCACCGAAATAGGCTGCCGTCCCGCAGGAGCCGACGCTGGGACCGATCGCGATCCCATCCAAGGCGTCCGAATAATATTGCGGCAGGCTTGGGGCGGCGAGGGGGTGGAGCAGGCCGTTGTGGTCTACCCTCAGAATCGTCGAGATGACGTCTCGCGTGATGAACTCGGCCTTCTTGCAGATGAATTCCGATACGCTCTCCAGCGAGGCGCCGGATACCAACTCCTCCAGCACATTGTTCTGGAGCGTCTGAATCATTCGCGCAGGGGTATTGCTATGGATGGTGACAATCGTCTCAGTGACGTTCTCGTCAATGTCACGAATATGATCGGTATAGATCAGCAGCGTGATTTCATTGCCGAATTTGTCGCGGCCATTGATCTCTTCCAGGCCGCCGCGCTTGGCGTTGACGAGACGCTCGAGGCTGAGGCGGGCCGCCGAAGGGGTGGCCTTGCTGATGAGCACCGAAACGAGCGGGCGACCGATCACGTCCTCGGACTGATATCCGAGCATCTTGGTGAAGCTGGGGTTGATCCAGACTATTTCGCGCCGGGCGTTGAGAACCGCAACTGCCTTGTCGCTCTCCTGAACCGAACGGCCGAGGAGCTGAATGCCTCTGTCACGCGTAAGTGGCATGCTTCTTTCCAATGTATCCTTGTCGTGCCTGACGATCATTGGCGCGCCTCGGCGAAGCAGACATCGCAATTGAGATCGCCAACGATGCTACAGCACTCCAGTGGTCTTGTTAAGATTTCATCGGGGTCGACATTGGACGCATCAGAATCCGAGGTCGGAGCAACGTTTGTCAGGCTATTCGATACTTCTCGCACCGGTGGTCATTTGGTTTCAACAGCCTTTTGGTGTGCTATTGTGACTGAAAGAGTTCGCTGGTCATGCAGACGAGTTCGGTTCTGTTGCGAGCCTGAATCTTCTTCATCATGTTTCGCACGTGGACCTTCACGGTGCATTCGCTCATGTTGAGCTTGTGAGCGATGACCTTGTTCGGATCACCCTTGCGAAGATTTTCAAGCACGGTCAACTGCCGTTCAGTCAGCAAGGCGGAAGCGCGCCTCTGCGGCTTGACTTCGGCAGCAGGCGAACTGGCGCCGCGCACGGAAAGCAGGCTGCTGGCAGGAATGAACGTGCCGCCGACATTCACCAGATTGACGGCACCGATGGTCACGTCGAGATCCAGGCTCATCGGCACATAACCCTTGGCGCCGCGCTCCAGCGCGGCGACCATGCCGGCAGGGTCCTCGACGTCGGAGATTACGATGACCCTCGCGTCGGCCGTCGTCTGCAGGATGGCATCCAAACCCTGGTGGAGGGCGGTTTCGGTCGCCTGGCGCCCGGTTGCGCACAGGAGAATGATTGGCATGGCGGACTTCGTTGCCGCATCCTGCCATTCCCGGATGCTTTCATAAGCGCGGATTTCGAACTCGCTGACAGCGTCACCAAGGCAACGGCTCAGGCAGTCACGCGTGAAGGTGTTGTCGTTGATGATGCTGATCGTGGCTTTTTCTGCCACGCTGTCCTTGTCCTTGCGGATGGGCGAGGCCTCATCGCTGGCCTCGTCGAAGGCCCGTCTGTCGCGCTGGTACTGCAAGGGCCGCCGCCTGTCGAGGATGGTGGAAGCGTCTGGGAAGGCGATGTTCATGATCAATCCGCAACGTGTTGGTACTATGCTGACTAAGGGGCAAGTTATGCGAGATTGATGATTTGGTCGTTAGCTTGGAGTCCGCAGACATAGCAATGAGTACAAATTCCGAGGCAATCTGGTCCGGACGTGGTAGCAAAATGTCTCCAAGGGCGTATGGCCTCATACGCCTTGCCCTCGCGGGAGCTGTGCCAGGGGCGGGGATTTGAGCTCTTTTGCCGTATATATTGTTACTGCCTGAGTACGCACGCGTGAGGGGACGGCGGCGAAGGGCGGAATTTGCGATGGAGATATGCCTCTGTATAATTGGTAATAACCTCTACGATATATCCGTTGAACGGTATGATTTTATGAAATATCCCCTTGGGCATGGCGCAACCTTACCGTGCGACACGTTGGTTTGCGCAACAGGCAGGAATCGGCAATCCACTTGTGCATAAGGTAAAGGAGGAGGGGCTGGACGCGTTGAAAAGTCTCTTTTGAAGATTTCCTTTGTTGTTCATAATAACAGGTGCGGTCGCCACCTCGAGGTGCCGTCGGCAAGATATATGAGCTCCCGATTTGCGTGAGCCTGCCGCGAAAGCGAGGAAAACAGAATGGACGATGGCGCGTCCCGCAACGATCAGAAGCCGGTCTCCGGTGCCCCGGCCCAGCGCCCTGGCAAGGAGCGCCGCCGTTGGTCGCGACAATCCGGTTCTCAGCAAAACGACAATCCACCTCCACCTCCAGCTCTGGCGCCTCTGGTTTTTTCGACAGAAACATTCCCGCCGCGCGAGCAGTTCGAGGCCTGGCAAGCGCTCAATGCGCCGCTTGCCGATCTGACGCTTCCCGATGGCGTGACGGCGGAGCAAGGATTTGCAGCGCGTCAGATCGCGTGGAATCTCGGCGGCATGCTGGTCGTGCAGCAGAAGGCGTCTGCCCACAGTTATCATCGTTCCGCCGCTAAGCTTCGCTCCAGTCTCATCGATCATTGGGTGGTCATTCTCGGGCGCGAGGGAAAGGCATGGACAGAGGTTGGCGGACGTGTCGTCGAGAGCCAGCCGGGAACGGTCGAGATCCGCTCTCTCGGCCACGCTTTCCGCGGCAGAATGCTCGAATCGCAGAGCCTGACGCTTTATTTGCCGCGCGATCTCTTTGCCGATTCGACTGCGATTCTCGATGCCGACAACAATCGGATTCTGTCGCGTAACCTTGCCGGCCTGCTGGTCAGCCACGTCGACACCGTGGAGGCACGGTTGAGCGAGTTCAGCAAGGATGATCTACCCGGTGTGGTCAATGCCACCAGGGATATGGTCCTGGCCTGTGTGGCTTCCACCGAAGAGCGGGTGGTGGCGGCCAGCAAGCACGGAACGGTGGCACCCATGGAACGTGCCCGGCGCTTCATCCGCAATAATCTACAAACAACCGCCATTACGCCCGACCTGTTATGCCGGGAACTCGGCATATCGCGGACTCATCTCTACCAGTTGTTCGAGCCGAGCGGCGGTGTGGTTCACTACATCCAGAAACAACGGCTGCTCGCCGCTCACGCCGCGCTCAGCGATCCGTCGGACCGCCGCTTGATCGCCGATATTGCCGAGAGTTTCGGCTTCGCATCGGCGGCTGATTTCAGCCGCGCTTTCAGCCGGGAGTTCGGCTACAGTCCACGGCAGGCGCGCAGCGCCCCCGCGCCGAGCCGTCTGGTGAAAGACAGCGCTCAGGATGCGGATGGCCTGCCCTCGTTCGAGCGCTGGCTCAGGGCTTTGGGAAGCTAAAGTGTTTTTGCGATTTGAAGGAGTGGCCTAGAATCGCAAGGGCCCTTTCCAGACAAGAAGCTAGAGCAAAGCGCGTTCAGGCTTGAACGCGCTTTGCTCTAGGTGACGATGGCACGGTGTCATGATCGCTTGGCAATGATACCGTTCCCGCGTGATGGGCAGCTTTCTCTACGCCGTGCGTTTCAGAGGGAAGCAGGCATGTCTTCGAATGTGCGAAGTGGCGGTCAGCAAGAGGATGGCGCGGGCAACATCAAGCCCGTCATTCCCGCCGCTGTGCTCGATGGATGGGCCGCTGCGGCCGATACCTTGGCAGGGCTTTTGGAGAATGCAGTCGCACTTGTCACGCGAGGAGTTGGCCAAGACGGTGAGATCGTCGTCGTCAGCCAAGGGGCGGTCAATGCCTATCGTCCCGGCCCAATGCCAGGCCAGACCACCCTGCAGCACTTCAGCGAGGCGGTTATACGCGATGCCGGCAAACAAGCGCTCAGCATCTCCGGCGAGGGAGATCGGCAAGCAGGCATCACTATCGACACCGCGGCGGGGCAGGTCCTCCTCGGGACGCCGATCTATGGATCGAAGGGTGAAATCTTCGGCGTGCTGATGGTTCAAAAGGAGGGTGGGGCCGAGTTCTCGCCTGCCTACCAGAGCTTGGTCATCCGTTTTCGGAACGAGATCGAGCATGATGTGAGGCTGCTGTTCCTGAGTGGCAGCGACGTGCAGCGCGACGGCAAACGGATCGAAACCGAAAAGCGACTTGGCGACAATCGTTTCAGCTTGCTCCTGGAACATGTGGCCGACGATTTCTTCGTCCATGACGATCAGGGCAGATTCCTGGACGTCAACCATCACGTGACCCTCAGCACCGGGTTCACAAGGGAAGAACTCCTGCAGATGTCGGTGCCCGACATCGTCGAGGATTTCGACCTGGAATGGGCCAAGCAGGTGTGGGCGGCGGCCGAACCCGGCGTTACGAAGACGCTCTACGCCAAGCATCGCCGCAAGGATGGCTCGATCTTTCCGGTCGAGGTCCGCCTCTCCTGTCATCTCTATCAGGCCAGGAAGACGTTCTTTGCCACCGTGCGCAACATCAGCGAGCGCGTGGAGGCCGAGAATGCCATTCGCCGGCTCAACGCCGGGCTCGAGATCAGGGTCGCCGAGCGCACGGCCGAACTGCGCAAGACCACCAATTTGCTGCAGACGGTTTTCGATGGCACCACGGATGCCATTTTTCTGAAGGACCTCGACGGCCGCTTCGTAATGCTCAATCAGGCGACGGCCCGGTTCCTGGGCCGGCCCGCGCCCGAGATTCTGGATCGGGATCTAACGGCAGTGGTCGATCCGGAAAATGCGGCCCGAATCCTGCGGGCGGATCGGGAGATCATGGCGGGCGGCAAAGCCGTGACCATGGAGGAGACCTTCATCGTCAATGGCACCAGGCGCTATTTCTTCGTCACCAAGGTTCCAAGGCGCGATGAAAATGGCGACGTGATCGGCCTGATCGGCGTTTCACGCGACGTGACGGAGATCCGCGCCACGGAGGCAGCCTTGCGTCACAGCGAGGCGCGTTGGGAATTTGCGCTCAATGGCGCGGGCGATGGATTGTGGGACTGGGACCTGCGCACCGGGCATGTCTTCTACTCCCGGCAGTGGAAGGCGATGCTGGGGCATGCCGAGAACGAGATTGGGCCGACACTCCAAGAGTTCGTCGATCGCATCCATCCGGACGACCTGCAGGCGGGTTGGGAGGCGGTGGAACGGCATATACGTGGCGAGGCTCCGGATTTCGTCATTGAGCTGCGCATGCGGGCCAAGGACGGATCCTGGCGCATGATTCTCGATCGCGGTAAAGCCATCGAGCGCGATGAGGATGGTTCGCCCCTGCGCGTCATCGGAACCCATACTGACATCACCGCGCGCAAGCAGATCGAAATGGAATTGTCGGCGCGCGTTCGGTGGTTGTCCGAAATGATGGAAAACCTGCCGATTGGTGCGGTTTTCGTGACGGACGATGGCATCCTGGTCAACCGGGCAGCCGAGGAACTCACCGGCTACGGGCGGGAGGAGTTGTCGAAGCCCGATGCATGGTCCAGGCATTTTGGCGGCGATCTGTTTGACGCTCTCACCTCGGGTTCGTCCGGCGCTCAGGTGGATAGGACCTATCGCACTGGACAGCATAGTTTCTTTCGCAGGGACGGGGCGTTACGCCTCGCCGAAGTGGCTGCAGCCCAAGTCGGAGATCACGCAATCTGGCTCATGCGTGACATCACCGAGAACAAGGAACTGGAAGCCCAACTCAGCTCGCTTGTCGACAACCTGCCCCATGGCGCTGTCTATCGCCTGGTGCAGACGCCGGACGGCAAATTGTCGTTGCCCTATGTGAGTGCCGGCATCCTGGCTCTGACCGGCGTACCAGCCAGCGAGATCATGGAACGGCGAGAGGCCTTCATTCAGACGATCCATGAAGACGATTTGCCCGGCTACAACGCGATGCTCGAAGATTCGCTCTCGCGTGGCAGCGTATTCGATTGCCAGTTCAGATCCCGCATGCGCGATGGCCGCATTCTCTGGCTCCATTGCCGCTCCGCTCCCCGCTATCAGGGCGATGGGACGGTGATCTGGGATGGTGTCATGCAGGATATCACCGCCCGCAAACAGGCGGAGGATCTCATCGTCGCCCTCAAGGAGCGCATGGAGCTTGCGATCAAAGTCGGTGGCGTCGGCATATGGGACATGAATGCTCGGGAGCAGAAATATATCTGGGACGAGCAGATGTATGCCCTCTACGGGTTGGAGCACGATGCTTTCGACGGCAGCCTCGAGCGCTGGCTTTCCTTGCTTCATCCCGACGACGTCGACCGCGTGCTGAAGCAATGGCAGGAAGCCATCGGCAAGACGGGGACATTCGAAAGCGAATTCAGAATTGTGCATCCTGATGGCGCTATCCGGCACATTCGAGGTCAGGCCGAAGTTTTTCGTGCCGAGAATGGGTCGGTCTTGCGCGCCCTGGGCATCAACCAGGACGTCACCGAGGAAAGGCGTACGGCCCAGGCCCTGATCCAGGCGCGCAAGGCCGCGGAAGCCGCGCAAGCAGCCAAGGGCGAATTCCTGGCCGTGATGAGTCATGAGATCCGCACGCCGATGAACACGGTACTCGGCATGACCCGGCTGGCGCTTCAGGCGGAGCGAAATCCCAGGCAGCGCAATTATCTCGACAAGATCAGTGCATCGGCACAGACGCTGACCTCCATCCTCAATGACATTCTCGACTATTCCAAGATCGAGGCCGGCAAGCTGGAAATGGAGGAAAGCGAATTCAGGCTGGAGGCGGTCCTGGAATCGGTCTCCGCCGTGACGGCCATGAAGGCCGAGGAGAAGGGTATCGAGATCATCTATGCCGTGGCGCCGCATGTGCCCTCGCGCCTCGTCGGCGACTCGCTCCGCCTCGGACAGGTGCTGATCAATCTGGTGAATAATGCCGTCAAGTTCACCCATAAGGGCGAGATCGTGGTGTCGGTCGACGCCAAGCAGGTCGGAGTTTCCAATGCCGTCCGGCTGCAGTTCGCCGTGCAGGATACGGGGATCGGCCTCGATGCCGATCAGGTCGCCGGCCTGTTCCAAGCCTTCGCCCAGGCCGAGAAGCATGTCTCGCGCAAATATGGCGGCACAGGCCTCGGTCTGGCCATCTGCAAACGACTCGTCGAGGGCATGAATGGGCAGATCTGGGTTTCGAGCACGCTGGGCAAGGGCAGCACCTTCTATTTCACCGTCGAACTCAGGTCACCCCAGCGCTCCGCTTCGCATGATGGAGCTCTGCGCAGCGGGGAGTTGAAGGGAAAAAGGGTCCTGATCGTCGATGACAATGCCAGCGCGCGTGAGACATTGGCGGGGATGGTGCGGGATTTCGGTATGGAGAGCCATGCCGTCGGTTCCGGCAAGGCTGCGCTGGTGGCACTGAATCAGGCCTGCGAGCAGGAGCGGCCCTTCGAAGTCGTTCTGATGGACTGGCGCATGCCCGGAATGGACGGCCTGGAAACCGCTGGGCGGATCAGAACGGATGCGAAGCTGAAGAGCACGCCGGCCGTGCTGATGGTGACGGCCTACGGCCGCGAGGAAGTGCTCCGGCGTGCGGAGCAGCTCGGTCTGCATGGCGTGCTCATCAAGCCAGTCACCGTGTCGGTGATGTTCAACACCATCGTCGGGGTCTTTCATGACGCGGCAAGCACGGCCTCTGCCGCAACGAGCGGGGGAACGCCCGAGATCGCGCTCCCCCAGGCCCAGGACGAGATCTTGGCAACACTCTCCGGCCGGCACATTCTGGTGGTTGATGACAATGCTTTAAATCGGGAAGTCGTTGGCGATTTCCTGCAGTTGGCAGGTATGCAGGTGGACACGGCAGTGAATGGCAGCGATGCCCTGGCCAAGCTGGAAACAGCCACCTACGACGCCGTCTTGATGGATGTCCACATGCCGGAGATGGACGGCCTGACCGCGACGCGCAGGATACGCGCGCAAGAGCGCTGGGCGTCGCTGCCCCTGATTGCGCTGACGGCACAGGCCCTTACCAAGGATCGCGAGGCCAGCCTTGCGGCGGGCATGAACGCGCATTTGACCAAGCCGATCGATGAGATCGCCCTGTATCAGACGTTGATGGAATTGCTCTCACCCGCATCCATAGCGCAAGGGGTTGACGAGGGGACGCCGACCAGGATTGCGGAGGGGGGCGATATAGAGGACGTTTTCGCTGGGTTGAGTGGTGTGGATCTATCCGCAGCCCAGAAACGTCTCGGTGGTAGCCGTGAGCGGTTGCAACGCCTCCTTCAGGGTTTCGTTCGCGACTTCAGACAAGCACCCGCACAGCTTGATCAATACATGTCGCGGCGGGACGCCGGAGCCATCGCGGCGCTCGCCCACGCCGTCAGAGGCGCGGCCTCTTATCTGGACGCTCATGATTTATGTGCGGCCGCAGCCGACATCGAGGAGATTTCCCGTCGCGGTGACCTCGACGAACTCCAGGTTCTCTTACCCCCGTTTCGTGACGGCTTGGCAATGCTGCTTAGTCAGCTCGACCGTCCTGCCGTAATATCCGTGGAGCAGAGGGGAGAGACGGGACGCGACGATCTGCATAAGGTTCTGGAACTCATCGCGGCAACCGAACCCCTGTTGCAAAGCGGCGACTATGCCGCTTATGCCATATTGGATCAGATCATCGCCGAGCTCTCCGGAACTGTCGAAGTCGAAAGAGCAAGAGCGATCCTGAGCCATTTCGAGGAACTTGAGCTGGCCGAAGCAACAACCCTATTGCAGCAGTTGAACGCCGATTTGGATCAACGGGTGTTTGAAAGATCTCCAGAGTGAGTGATGCTCTTCTGCAGACGGTGCTGATCGTCGACGATGACCGGATCAATCGGAGCGTGCTGGCTGAGCTGCTGCAACGAGAATGCAGGATTCTCCTGGCGAAGGATGGGGAAACTGCCCTCCAGCGTGCACGGGATGAAAGAAGCATCGACTTAATTCTGCTCGATGTCTCGATGCCGGGCATGGACGGCTACGAAGTGCTGCGTCGGCTTCGCTCCGACCCCCAGACTGCAAATATCGCCGTGATCTTCATCACCTCTCTCACGGATGAACAGGACGAGGAGCGTGGGCTGTCGCTGGGTGCTGCCGACTATGTCTTCAAGCCGATCAGCCCCGCGATCGTGAGGGCGCGCGTGCGCAACCATCTCAAATTGGTGGCGCAACGCAATGAGCTGGAGCGCCTGTCCGAAAGGGATGGCCTGACAGGAATCGCGAACCGGCGTTATTTCGACAAGGCATTCGAGCTGGCCTGGCGGCATGCCATTCGCTCCGGCGATCCGCTTAGCGTCGCCATGATCGATGTCGACCACTTCAAGGAATACAACGATCATTACGGTCATGGCGCTGGCGACGAGGCCCTGCGGCAAGTCGCCCAGGCCCTCACACTTGGGGCCGGGCGCCCCTACGATGTTTCAGCTCGTTATGGCGGCGAGGAATTCGTCCTGCTGTTGCCGGGCCTGTACGAGCTGGAGCCGCTGCTGGAGAGATTGAGGTTGGCCGTGCTCGACCTTAATCTACCGCACGCCCGTTCACGCACCGCCGAGGCGGTGACCATCAGCTGCGGCGGGGTGGTGGCTTTCATATCGCAGACGGATAAGCCTTCTGCCTTGCTGGGCTGGGCCGATAAATTGCTGTACCGGGCCAAGCAGCAGGGACGAAACCGGGTGCTGGTTTGGCAGGGGCAAAAGGAGGGACTGTTCCTTCCTGTCGGGCAGAACGGAGCCGGCAAGCCGCCGGTAAAGCCGGCGTGATCGCCGGGCTCGGCGAACGAAGCCACCTGTAAGACAGCCGGGAATGAAAGGGGGCAAGTACCTTCTTGTCAGGAGGTCCTGGCGATATCCAATGTGAGGCGCTGCATATCCGAGGCGCTATGAAGCTCATAGCCCTCGGCGCGCAGGATGTCGCGGGACTTATGGGCAATTGCCGTCCGGCTTTTCACCTTCAGTTTCTTCATGATGTTGCGAATATGGACCTTCACCGTGCTCTCGCGCAGGTTGAGTTCCGTCGCAATGGCGGCATTGGACTTGCCGCGGCTGACGGCCGCGATGATCGACAATTGTCGGGGAGAAATGCGCGGATAGTGTCGGTCAGGCTGCTCCTGGCGGCCAAGGGAAGGCTCGGCCGTGGCCCGGATCAAACTGGCAGCAGGCACAAAGACACCCCCGGCAATGACAAGCCGCGTCGCCTCGATTGCCACCTCGGCGCCGAGCGTGCTGGGAATATAGCCTTTCACGCCGAGGTCGAGAGCTCTGAAAATGCTGGCTGGATCCTCGGAGTCCGACAGGATGATGACCGCTGCGGAGGGGGTATGTGCGGCCGCCGCGGCCAGAGAGGTCAAATCACTCGGATCCTCGCCTTCACAGATGATGACGAGCGAAACATCCTCATGCACATCGGCGGCAGCATTCCATTCCTCCAGTCGAGCGAATGGCAAGATTTTTCGATCAGGAAACTCTACTTCCAGGACACGGCCGATGCAGTCTCTCTGTAATGTCCTGGGATTGACGAGGGCGATTTGTCCTGATGGACTGTTTACTACCATGGTGGTGCCATATGATTGACCAAGCTGCCTCAAGGGCATCGAGGAGGATATATCTGCAGGATTCAATTCAAACACTTCACATAACGTTAAACGGACAAGGTAAGACTGAATTCTGGTCAAGAGACAAACAGCTACTCTTGCGCGTGACAGAATGAACAATCTGTCCCCTGGATCATGAATTCGACCGATGTCCGTTGGTCATGCCTGGCAAGAGTAGGATGTTCCGCGAAGGAAAGACTTGTGAATTGCCGCCACCTCGACGATTCAGTCTGGTATTTCCTTGGTCTAGAGCACTGCAATGCCATCATGAGCCCCTGCAGAATGTTGCAAGGCCTGCTCTAATTCAATCTAGCAATGTTGATAGGAAGCAAGCGGAAGCCGGAACCGATTTAGGTACTATCTAACTCAAAGGCGGTACCCTAAATTGGACGAGAGAGAACGTTGGGTAGACGGAATGCCAATTGGCCTCGTTACGTGGCCAAACGGCACTACCGACGGCATCCGCGGGCTTTGCCCGGAGGTCGGCTACAGTCTTCACCAACCTCGTCGGACCGGGCACGGATTCCCTCCAAGGGGTAATTCGGCCCGAATCGAGGGAGGCACCGAGGCACGCGGCCGGGCTCTGCGGAAGGTGCAATGTTGAAGGGGGTGGCGCCGATAAGCGATGCGTGCCGGCTTAGTGGCGAGGGCGGCGCAGAAGTACCGGCCAGTCACGCCGGGGTACTTTGTTGAGCACGGCACCCATGACCTTGCCATTGGCTTGCTGCAAGGTATCGAGCGCCTCGGTCACATCGTCACTGGTGGTTCGGCCTGCTTCGATGACAAAGATCATCGTATCGAGGAGTGGTGCCACCGCCTTGACATCGGAGGACAGGCTCATCGCTGGCAGATCGACGATGACGCAATCATAGGCGTTCAGCGCGTTGAATTGTTCTTGCATGGTGGACGAGCCGATGAAGAGATCGATATCGGCCGAACTCCCAGCCCTGTTCGCAGGAATGAAATCGAGACGAGGAGCCAGGTTGATCGCGGAAGCGGTGATCTGCTTGCCGCGCTGTTGCAGGACCTCGCTCAGGCCGTAACGGGCGTCCGGGGCGTAGTGACGGCTTAGCGCGTCGTCGCGCAGGTCGCAGTCGATCAACATGGTGTGGTGGCCGCTCGCGGCAAACAGATGGGCCAGATTGGCGGCGATGGTGGACTTGCCTTCATGGGGCAGGCACGATGCGATGCCGATGACGCGCGCGCCGGAATTCTGTTCCTTGCCCATGATTGCCGTACGCACGGCCCTCAGGCTTTCGGCGAAGGGCGAGAGCATGCCCGCTTGAGAGGTGCTGTAGGCGAAGTAGCTCTCGCCCGACTTGGCTTGGCGCCGCTTGAACAGCCGTAGCGATTTGATCGCTTCCATCAGCGTTTTCGGCAGCTTGACCAGATCCCTGCGGAGATCGGCGAGGTTGTGTGGCAGGCCGGAGCCGCGCTCGTCGGTCGCAAAGGGGATGATGCCGATGCAATTGAGACCGAGCTCACGCTGCACATGCCGCTTGGCGCGCAGCGTGCGGTTGAGCGTGTGAAAAATACTGACTGCACCAAGGCCAGTCAGCAGGGAGAAGGAAGCAGCCAGCAGCAGAATCAGTTTCGTTTGCGGATAGCTTTTCGAAAGCGGCTCCGTCGCGGAACTGATGATGCGGGCGTCGGAGGCGGAGAACTGGCGGTCAGGCAGGACACCCCTGCGTACCGCGTCCTCAATGGCCAGCTGCTGCCCCTTGATTTCGTCGATACGCCCTTGCAGCCATTCGTTGTTGCGCTGCATGGACAGCGATCTGGCATCGATCTGGTCGCGGATGAAGGCGGCGGTGACCGAGTTGGCAATCGAGGCGGCCTTGGTAGCGGATTTCGAGCGATAGCCGATCTCCAGCACCAGGGATTGCCCGATTCGGCGTACCGAGACGCGGTCGCTGAAGGTGGTGAAAGCGGCTGCGTCATGGCGTTTGACCAGGTCCGGCGTCACATTCTGCGAGGGCAGCGGGCCAACGAATTCGGGATCGTTCTGCAGATTCAGCGTCTGGAACACCAAGCGCAGAACCCGCTCCGACTTCACGATCTGAATCTGACTCTCGATCTGCGAATTATCGAGATTGGTCTGCAGAAGGCCAGGGTCTACCCCCTGGGAACTCGAGAACGAACTTCTGGGCTCCAGAATTACGAAGGAGGCCGCATAATATTCCGGCGGTGTGCTGACGATATAGATGATCGCGGCGACGACGCAGAGGATGAACCACAGCACCAGGCCGCGGGCATAGCGCATGATCTCGACAAGAATGTCGCGCAAGCCGAAACTCGTGGGCTGATCATTCAGCGGCCTGAGATAAAGCATGTCAGCGGCCTCGAACCTTCAACAAAATCCATGAACAGGGCGACATTGGAAAGCCAGGAGACAAGGCGCTGCCACGCGGCCTGTTCCGCCCAGGCAATGCAGAATTCAGATCGAATATCGGGCTTATAGAGTTAGGGAAGGCAAGTCGCAATGCTTGGCTCGCAATACTATTGGCAATAATGGCGGAAGGTTTGGCTTATGTCGGTTCGCGACGCGCCAAGCTCAAATCAGGGGCTGAAAACAGGTTACGATGAAGGCATGACTTCCAAGAACGCGTCATGCATTTCCGGCGTGCCTCTCGCGAATGATGTCGAGATAGCCTTGGGCCGATTTCCGCCATGAATAGGCTCCGACGCGCTTGCGCCCTCGTTCGGCGAAGGTGGCGCGCAATGCGTCCGATGCAGCCAGGCTCTCGATATGGCGGAGCCAGAGGGTAGGCTGGTCGGGTGGGGCCAGCATCGCCGCATCGCCGCATACTTCCGGCATGCTGGCCTGATCGGACGAGATCACGGGACAGCCAAGTGCCATCGCCTCGATGATCGGCAGGCCGAAGCCTTCGGTGAGGGAAGGAAACAGCAGGCACAACGCGCCTTGCAGCAGGGCTGCCAGGTCGTCATCGTCGACAAAGCCCATGAAGCGCACGTTCGGGGCGGGCGTCCCGTGTTCTTCCGCGGTAAAAATGCTGGATTGCCCCCCGGTGACGACAATGTCGATGCCGCGTTCGTCCAGGGCCTTGGCGAGACCGAGCACCATGGCGACGTTCTTATGGCGGGCGCGGCTGCCGATAATGAAGACGTAAGGCCGTTCCAAGCGGTGCTTGGCGCGAATCGAGGAGCGGGACGCATTCCAGCGAAAGACGTGTTCATGACCGTTGGGCAGAACGACGATGTCTTCGCGGGCGATCGGCAAATGGCGGGCAAGCTCTCCCGCCGAGAAATGCGAGACGGTGGTGATCGCGGCGGCGCGTCGGACCAGCAGGGGAATGAGCGTTCCGTAAACGGCGCGAAAGGCGAGGCCGTAACTCGCCGGCATATTGGCGACATTGGCATCATGGATGCAGACGATCTGCCTGCTTCGGGCAACCGGTCCCAGATTGCACAGATTCAAGAGGAAGCGCCGATCGAGGGTGGGCAGCGTCATCTGCTCCCAAAGATGCCCGCGCAGGCGTTGGGACCGCCTGGTCTGAATGGCGCGATATGCCGGAACGTCGCTGCTATCAGGCAAATAGAGGCTGGCCTGGCCTCCTTGCTCGTGCAGAAGCTCGTCGAGATGGGCGGTGATCTCCCGTGCGTAGCGCTGCACGCCGGTGACTGGTTGAGTGAAGAAGCGCCCATTGATCGCAAAGGAAAGCGGCTCGGTCATCGTAGACGAAGGGGCTTGTGGGGCAGGAGCCAGGGCAATCGCGCTCGATTGCGGCAATGTGTCGACGTTCATCGCAGGCGTTCCCTTTCGATGCAAGCGACCTGAGGGCCGGCGCGCGCGGTTCGCTGAGACAAGCCACCGCGGTCAAAAAAGAGCGCCCGAAGTCGGTGGTACTTCGGGCGCAAGGCTGACATTTGCTCGATCGCTTGAACTGCGACCGACTCTTGAACCGAACTCAATAAGACCCAGAGGGACGCAGCACAGCGGGGATCGTCTTCAGGATGATGACGATATCGCTCCACAGGCTCCATTCACGCACATAGCGGACATCGAGACTGACACGGTGCTGATAGGATACGTCGCTGCGGCCGCTGACCTGCCACAACCCGGTGAGACCGGGCCGCACCTTGAGATAGTCATCGATATGGGCGCCGTAGCGCACCATTTCGTCGCGGACGATCGGCCGGGGCCCGACGAGGCTCATGTCGCCGCGGATCACGTTGAGGAGTTGGGGCAGTTCATCGACGCTGGACTTGCGCAGGAATTGGCCGAGCGGCGTGATGCGCGGGTCGTTCTTGAGCTTGTGAGTTTCTTCCCATTCCTCACGAGCGACATTGTTGCTGGCCAGGTGCTCACGCAGCACCTCGTCCGAGTTCGTCACCATCGAGCGGAACTTCAGGCAGGGGAAGAGCGCGCCGCCACGTCCGACGCGGTTGTGCCGGATGAAGATCGGTCGGCCCTGAAGGACGAGCAGCGCGCCCAGCAGCAGCAGGAAAAGTGGGAGCAGGAAAACGAGTGCGGCCGAAGCCGTGACGATATCCAGCACGCGCTTGCTCCCCCTTGCCAATTCTAGGGACAAGCCGCTTCTTTGCTTATTCGATTTGAACAAGGAAGCATCGTCCTTGCCGGATATACGGCTAAGACTGTTCGAGCTAGCCAAGTTTTCCATCTCTCGCCTCGGTCAGAGTGCTATGTTACGTTATGTCATTCATCTCGGGTGGAGCTGCCGTCCAGCATGTTGCGCTGCAGCAGCCAAAACAAACTCGGACTTGGTGCGGCGTTTGGAAGTTTTTGCCGACGTTCGTAAACACAAGCCGATACGTGTTTTGATTTGGATGAACTTATTGACCCTGAATTGCTGAATTTTGTGTTGGAAATCAAGGATTAGAGCTATTGGAATTTGGGGGGGTTGGTACCTACCGTTGCGTCGAGTTGGAGGCATACCCCTATCCAAAAAGGATAGAATTTGGATGGTTGCATACCGTTTAGGAGGTAGGGATGGGGTGCGCTGCATCATAGAAAGGCGTTGGATCTATCTCTTTGGAAGGCTGGATGAGGTAATGCTCTGCATCTTCGCCATATTTTCCCCTATCCCGGAGGGGGGCATCGATACTCTAACCTAGACTCTCGAATAGGAACGCCATGCTTTCGGCATCGCCGGGAGGCTGCCAATTAGCCCGTGGTGCGTCTTCAAAGGGAGGGAAGGGATAGTACCGAAAGCGGAATCTTGGCGGGACTCACTAGGAATTTGGCGGGTTTCAGGCCAAAAATGGCCGAATACCCCACCCTGGGGGGATGTGTGCTAGAACGCACATCGTGGCCAGCCGGCACCTGCTAATCTGCGAGGCTTGCGGTCATCCCGTCGCAGTTTGCCGGCGTTTCGTGCATTGGTGGGATGGGGCGAATTACCCCCTTCGTCGTACGCCCGAATGCTTCGGCGCGGGTGGCGAAAACTGTATGTGTGCTTTGAATTGGGCGATCGACTTGGGGCCCGCAGGAAGAATTGGTGCAATGCGAGTTGCAATCGTACATTACTGGTTCGTCGGCATGCGTGGCGGCGAAAAGGTTATCGAGGCGCTCTGCGAGCTTTTTCCGCAGGCCGACATCTTTACCCATGTCTATCGGGCCGACGCCGTGTCCCCGGTGATCCGCCGGCATAAGGTGTCGACCTCCTTCATCGACCGGCTGCCCGCCGCCCATCGTTTCTACAAGTCCTATTTGCCCTTGATGCCGATGGCCCTCGAGAACCTCGACCTTCGCGGTTACGACTTGGTGATCAGCAGCGAGTCCGGACCGGCCAAGGGAATCGTGCCACCCGCGGATGCGACCCATATCTGCTATTGCCACTCGCCGATGCGCTACATCTGGAACATGTTCCATGATTATCGGGAGCGTAGCGGCTTCGTGACTCGCATGATGATGCCCCCGATTGCGCATTATATTCGCAATTGGGATGCGGCCTCTGCGTCACGCGTCGATCATTTCGTGTCGAACTCAAAGACGGTGGCCCGACGCGTCCAGTCTTATTATCGACGCGATTCAGATGTCATATTCCCGCCCGTCGATACAACAGCATTTCGTCCTGTAGAGGCGTCCGAACTCGAGGATTACTATCTGATGGTGGGAGAGCTGGTCCGCTACAAGCGGCCAGATCTGGCGGTGGAGGCCTTCAACCGAACCGGCAAGAAACTCGTCATCATTGGCGGCGGAGAGATGTTCGCCAAAGTCAAAGCCATGGCTGGGCCGACCGTTTCGGTCCTGGGACCGCAACCTTTCAGCGTGTTGCAGCACAATTATGCCCGCTGCCGCGCTTTGGTGTTCCCTGGAGAGGAGGATTTCGGCATCGTACCGGTGGAAGCGATGGCCAGCGGACGTCCCGTGATCGCCTATGGGCGGGGAGGGGCAACGGAAACCGTGGTCGCTGACAGGACCGGGGTGTTCTTCCAGACCCAGAGCGTGGAAGCCATCATCGATGCTATCGAGCGTCTGGAGAAGATGGAGATCGACCCGTCGGCCATCTCGGCCCATGCGGCGGGCTTCGGCAAGGAAGTCTTCACCGAGAAAATGCGTGCCTATGTCGAACGGCGCGTGCATGAAAAGAGCGCTCAGGCATAGTCGATGAAGCGGCAGCGCTACGTTATTTCAAGCAGACCGGATCCGGCCTTCACGCAAGGCCCGTTCATTGAAGGACGGTATTGAGCCTCATGAGTTTCGAAGCATTTCACAGGGCCCCATTTTCCCGCAAACCACGGCGCGCAGGCCTTCGTCGCTTGATGACAGGCTTGCTGACCGCGGTTGTTGCCACGATGGGTGTTGCGACGACGGCGCTGGCCGAGCCCTACCTGCTCGGTCCGGAGGACAAGCTCAAGATCAGGGTCTATGACTGGCGTGCTTCCTCGAGCGAGGTGCATGAATGGGGTGCGCTGACCGGCGAATTCGTGGTGGGTGCATCCGGCAACGTATCCCTGCCGCTCATTGGCGAGGTGCCGGCGGCAGGCAGGAGCACGGGCGACCTGTCGGTCCTGATCGGCGAGAAGCTGCAGGCCAGCATCGGCCTTTCCAATCGGCCCGATGCCTCGGTGGAAGTGTCGACCTACCGGCCTTTCTATATATTGGGCATGGTGACCACGCCCGGCCAGTATCCCTACAAGCCCGGCCTTACCGTGCTCCAGGCCGTCAGTACAGCGGGCGGCGTGCTGAGGGTGTCCGATTTCGGGCTTCTCAGCTTCCAGCGCGAGAGCCTGGTCAATCGCGGCGATCTGCGGACCCTGGGGGTGGAACGGCTGGGGCTGTTGGCGCGCGAGGCACGCCTCGACGCCGAGTTGCAGGGCAACGACACCATTACCTTCCCCAAGGAGCTGATGAGCCAGGCTGACACGCCGCAGATCGCTCAGATGATGAAGGAGGAGCAACTCCTGTTCGAAGCGCGCAAGCAGGCATTGCGCTCGCAGGAGGATGCGATCAACCAGACCAAGAAGCTGCTTGGCTCGGAAATCGAATCCCTCAAGGCCAAGAGCCAATCCCTGCAGCGCCAGCTCGAATTGGCCAAGCAGGAATTGGACAATGTCAACAGCCTGGTATCCAAGGGGCTAGCCGTCGCCTCGCGCAAGTTGGCGCTTGACCAGAACGTCTCGCAGTTCGAAAGCAACCGCCTGGATATCGATCTGCTGAGCTTGCGTGCCCAACAGGATGTCTCCAAGGCGGAACGCGATATCGTTGACCTGCACAACAAGCGCCGCAACGACATTCTGACCGAGATCTCGGATGTCCGGGGCAAGATCTCCATGAATGCCGAGAAGACGACCACGACGCAGGGCCTCATCTACAACGCCGAAGTGCAGGCGCCGCAGGCGGTCGTCTCCCAGATCGGCAATATCAACAGCAAGCTCACCTTTGCCATTATCCGGCGGGTCGGTGACAAGACGCAGACCATCGAGGCGGCGGAAGCCGACCCGGTCTATCCCGGCGATGTCGTGAGAGTGGATCGAGTCGGGGCATCACCCAACGGCCAGGAAATCGTGCCGCGCTCTTCTGCTTCGGCACAGCCCTGACGGCGGTCTGCCGGAAGGCGTAGCAGTCCGCCTTTCCTTTGGTGCCCTATCGGGCGTCGTGGAAGATGAGACCCAATGTGTGCCTCTGTCCCGAGCGGACCCGGCTGACGCCGTGGCGCAGATTGACGCGATAGGATCCTCTGCTGCCCTGGACCGGCCGGTTGTGCACGGCGAAGGCGACGGCATCGCCCTGGCGCAGGGGCACGACCTCCACGCGGCTCTGCATGCGGGGCCGCTGTTCGGTAAGGACGAACTCGCCGCCGGCGAAATCGCGGCCAGGCTGCGAGAGGAGAATGGCCACCTGGATCGGAAAGGCCAGGTCGCCATAGAGATCCTGGTGGAGACAGTTGAAATCTCCCGGCCCATATTGCAACAGCAACGGGGTCGGCCGGTTCTGGCCGGCTGAGTGGCATGCCTTTAGAAAATCGACATGGTTGGCCGGATAAGCCGCCTCGATTCCCATGCGCTGGTTCCAGGCATTGGCAGTGGCGGCAAGGCGGGGATAGAGCGCCGTTCTGAGATCGCCGATCAGCGCTGGCAGGGGATAGGCGAAGTAGCGATATTCACCGCGGCCGAAGCCGTGTCTCGCCATATGGATATGACTGCGGAAATGCCGTTCCTGGCCGTAGAGATCGGCAATGCCCCGGCATTCGTCCGGCGAGAGCAGGCCCTCCAATACGGCACAGCCATGATCATCGAGTTCCTGCGTCAGCCCTTGCCAGGGATAGGCGGCGATCCGGTCCGCGCCGGAAGAGGCGGGAACAGGCAAGGAAACAGGTTGGGGGCGCGGCTGGCCGGGCATGGGCTCGTCCTTTCGTCATCATGATTGGCTCACGATGAGTCTAGGCCCGCTCGGCCCTCCCGGCATTCCGATCTCTGCTGCCTGTCCTGCAGCACAGTCACGGATCACCAAACATGACAACACCGCGGGCGAGGCGCGCGCGGTGCGTTCAGAGACGGATCTGCAATACTGCGATCAGTGCTTCGTCTGGGTCTTGGCGAAGCGGCACTCGGCGGCCATGGCGGCTGCATCCAGACGCACCATGGCATCGGTGATGATCCGGCGGGCCTCGATCGGAATCTTGCCGCGCATGGCCAGGAAATCGCCGGCGCGGCGATGATCGGAATCGGGCAGGGCTTCAAGTTGCAGCAGGGCGTCGGCCCAGCGAAGGCAGGCCTGGACCTTCGCCGGGGATCGGCTGTCCCTGAGATTGGCTATCGCGTCATGCGTCGCGAACTCATATTCGAGTGCCGCTGCGATGGCCGGGTCTTTCGGCTCTTTCATGGATGCCTGACTCACTGGGGTCGTTCGAATGGAAGACAGTTTGTTCCCAGACAACTTAATGAAATCGATCTCAAAATGCAGACCGGCAAATTTGCGGGGTATTTTTGGGGTGGTGCGGCAAAAACGGTTTCCGCCTCGGCCGAAAGTAGCAATGCATTCCGCCATGCGGATAAAGGCGGCACCTGTCATGCCGCTCATACACTCTCGGATGACGTAAGGAGAGGCATTGAGCGGTCTGGATGCTGCCGGCACCCGTCGGCTCCGGTTGCCGACATGGCCTTTCCTTAGACCTTTTTTCCTCCTCATCTACCGCAAAGAGGTAGGGGGAAAACAAGGCGAGAGCCGGAATTTGTCGCGTATTGCAGGGTAACCACCACGTTTCGCCTCGATTTCCTGTCTCCAGACTGTTGGCAGCCTGTGATCTGCGGGCAAGGGTCGAACTTGGGCGAGACGGGCGATAGGATTGTTACAGCGTGCGGGCTTTGCTTTCCCTAACGCCGATTCGAGGGGTAGGCCATGACGACGATTTCCACCACCACGCTGCCTGATGGCTCGTCCATGCCCGTATTCGGGCTCGGCACCTGGGGAATGGGGGAGGCGAGGCAGGAGGCCGGAGCAGAGGTCGCCGCCTTGCGTACCGGACTCGATCTTGGCATCCGCTTGATCGATACGGCCGAGATGTATGGTAGCGGCGGTGCCGAACAGGTGGTCGGGCAGGCGATCTCGGGGCGGCGCGATCAGGTCTATCTCGTATCCAAGGTGCTGCCTTCGAATGCCGGCCGCCGTCAGGCAATGCGCTCCTGCGAAGAAAGCCTCAAGCGGTTGGGCACCGATCGCCTCGATCTCTATCTCCTGCATTGGCGAAGCTCGGTACCGCTCGAAGAGACGATTGCGGCCTTCGACGAACTAAAACGGGCCGGCAAGATCCTACGCTGGGGCGTTTCCAATTTCGACGTGGACGACATGGAGGAGGTCGAGGCGATCAGTCCCGACTGCCAAGCCAACCAGGTGCTCTATAATTTGACGCGCCGCGGGATCGAATACGATCTGGTCGGCCATTGTCGCGAACATTCCATGCCGATCATGGCCTATTCCCCCATCGAACAGGGCGCGCTGGCCAGGAACCGGGTGCTGGACGCGATGGCGCGGGACCATCGGGCGACGCCCGCGCAGATTGCGCTCGCCTGGGTCCTCGACAAGCCCGGCATCGTCGCCATTCCCAAGAGCCGCCATCCCGAACGCGTGAAGGAGAATCTGGGCTCGCTGGCGATCAGGCTCACCGATGCCGATCGTGCCGGCCTCGACGCCGCCTTCCAGCCGCCACGTCGCAAACAGGCTCTCGAGATGCTCTGAACGAGGGCGGGGAGCGCGGCTCTTGGAGCGTGCCGTGCCTGCTGCCCGGCGGATGCCAGCCTCGACCGTCGGCCGCGATCAGTACCAGTCGCGCTTGTGCATCGGAACCAGCGGACCAAGGCTGTCGAGATAGGCCGAGCCGCCATTATCGGCATAGGTAGACAGCACGACATTCTTGTCGCGGAACGATTTCAGGACCTGTCCGAGGCCGTTTGCTCCTTCGGTACGGACCTGCCTGACCAGGCCGAGATCGATGTTGATCGGGAAGATCTCGGTGGCCTGGCCGCATTGATGCAGCACCACGCCGGTCGGATCGACGACGAGCGAACGGCCGACGCCGCCGCCGTCCAGGCCGTTCACGTCGAAAACATAGCAGGAGAACATCACCGCAGTGGCCTGGACGATGGCAAGCTCGGCCTGGCGATCGGTGGTGCCTGTGAGCACCGGGTGGATCAGCACCTCGACGCCCGCCGAGGTCAGGGTCCGGGTGGTTTCCGGGAACCAGATATCGTAGCAGATCGACAGGCCGAAACGACCGACCTCCGGCACGTCGAAGATCAGGAACTCGCTGCCCCCCGTGACGCCCGCCTCGAACGGCATGAAGGGGAACATCTTGTCGTAGCGTCCGACGATTTCGCCGGCGGGATTGATCACCACGGCGTGGTTGTAGGTCTTGCCGTCGCGCTCGACGAAGACGCTGCCCGGAATGATCCAGATGCGATGCTTGGCCGCCAAGGCCTGGAAGACGGCCTCGTCGGCCGAGGGATCGGGGGAAGCGCAGGCGTGCAGCGGGCCGTGCGCGGCCAGTTCGCTGAACACCACCATGTCGACGCCGGGATAGAGCGCGACCGCTTTTTCCAACTGCGCCGCCATCGCCGCGATGTTCTGGCCGGTGACCGGCACGGGCATCTGGATACCGGCAATCAGGAAGCGGGAATTGTCCCGCCGTGGAGGCGGGGCCGATGTGTCGTTCACCTCGGGGTGAATGCCTGACATGTTTTTCCAGTTCTCACGGACTCACTCCACTTGCCGGGTAGCGGTTTTCGCGGTGGAATCCAAGCGGAGCATGGAGCGAGGTTGTGGAGCGACGAGATCGTCGAGGGCCACGCCTTTGAAAGGCTTGGTCGACTTCAACACGATATAGCTCGACAGGTTGCCGATCTTGGGGCCGAGCTTCAGCAACTCGTCGGACAGCATCTGGTAGGAACCGATATCGGGGCAGACGAAGCGCACCAGATAGTCGATCGGGCCGCTCACCTTGGTGCACTCCACCACATAGCGCATGCCCATCACCATCTTCTCGAAAGTGAGGAAATCGTCGAGACCGTGGCTGTTCAAGGTCACCGCGGCGATGACGTCGACATGTCGGCAGACCTTGGCGATGTCGATACTGGCATGATAGCTCGAAATCACGCCGGCCTTCTCGAGACGTTTGACGCGCTGCAGGCAGGGGCTGGGCGACAGGCCCACGGCGTCGGCAAGTTCCTGGTTGGTGGCCCGGGCATCGGACTGCAGGCGTGCCAGGATACGCAGATCGACCTGATCGAGCCGGATCGAGCCATCATCGTCTTTCATTCGCTTCGCTCCCTGCCGCTCGACCTCCCGCTGCGACTCCAGTGGGGCCAGCCTTTTCAAGGCGGCATGAGGATACCTTGCGCGTGTTCTCGTCAAGACGGAGCCGCAATGGCCCGCGGCACAAACTTGCGTGCAGCCATGTTCCGGCAGCAGCAAGTGTTGGAATGTGACGGAAATTTGGCAGCACTTTTGCTAGGCCCGACGCTACACTGGCGCACAATAAGAAGGCACCCGAAAGGGCAATCCAGGGGAAGTGAAACCATGGCGTCATCCCTCATCGAGCGGCTCACCCGCAAGAAGCCGGTCAATCGACTGGTTGCCGATACCGCCGATAGTGGTGATGGCCACGGCCATCTTGGTCGCTCCATCACCTTGTTCCAGCTCACCATGTTCGGCGTTGGCGCCACCATCGGTACCGGTATCTTCTTCGTGCTCAGCGAGCAGGTGCCCGTGGCCGGCCCGGCCGTGGTGATCTCCTTCATCATCGCCGCCGTTGCGGCGGGGCTGGCGGCGCTATGCTACGCCGAGATGAGCTCGATGATCCCGGTCTCCGGCTCCTCCTATTCCTACGCCTACGCCACCCTGGGCGAGGGCGTCGCCTTCTTCGTGGCGGCCTGCCTGGTGCTTGAATATGGCATCTCCGCCGCCGCGGTGGCGGTCGGCTGGGCCGAATATGTCGAGAAACTCCTGAGCAACATGACGGGCATCGTGCTGCCCAGCTGGATGATCAAGGGACCGATTACGCTTCCCGATAGCGACAACCCTTTTGCCATGGCCTTCTTCGCGGAGGGCTCCGGCCTGATCAACCTGCCGGCCGTGATCCTGGTGGCGCTGTGCTGCATGCTGCTGCTGCGCGGTTCCAAGGAATCGGCACGCACCAATGCCATCATGGTGCTGATCAAGCTGGCGGTGCTGACGCTGTTCATCGTGATTGCCGGCAGTGCCTTCAACGCCACTAATTTCACGCCCTTCTTCGGCGAGAAGGGGTTCAACGGCGTGCAGGCGGCGGCCGCCTCGATCTTCTTCACCTTCGTCGGCCTCGATGCGGTGTCGACGGCGGGTGAGGAAGTGGTCAATCCCAAGCGCAATCTGCCGCTCGCCATCATTTCAGCCCTGATTATCGTCACCACCTTCTATGTACTGGTGGCCATCGCCGCCCTTGGCGTCCAGCCTGCCAACCAGTTCAACGGGCAGGAAGCGGGCCTCGCCACCATCCTGCAGAACATCACCGGTGCCGCCTGGCCCGCCAATCTCCTGGCCGCCGGCGCGGTGATCTCGATCTTCTCGGTGACTCTGATCGTGCTCTACGGCCAGTCGCGCATCCTGTTCGCGGTTTCCCGTGACGGCATGCTGCCGGCTATCTTCCACGACGTGAACCCGCGTACGATGACCCCGGTCGCCTGCACCATCATCGTTTCGGTCTTCGTGGCTGTCATCGCTGCCTTCGTGCCATCAGGCCTGCTGTGGGATCTCACCAGCATGGGCACGCTGGTGGCCTTTACCGTGGTCTCGGCCGGCGTGCTCATTCTGCGCTACACCCAGCCCGACATGGTGCGTGGCTATCGCGTCCCGTTCGGCCCGGTTCTGCCGGTGCTCTCCATTATCGCCTGCATCTATCTCATCCTGCGGCTGAGCGGCATCGTTTTCGCCATCACCGGCGTGTGGATCGCCATCGCGGCTCTGCTCTACTTCAGCTATTCTGCTCGCCATTCGCGGCTGGAAACCCCCGACAACGCTGTTGGCGAGGCGGCCCAATGAAATATCTCGTTGGTCTTTCCGCCGATCAAGGCGGGCGCGAGGCTCTCGCCCTTGGCGCGGTGCTGTCGCGCTCCTGCAACGCCTCGCTCGTGGTCTGTACCGTCACGCCCGATACCTGGGGCCCGCCGTCGCCAGCCCGTGTCGACGGTGAATATGGTGATTTCCTGCGCCAGCATGCCATGAAGGCGCAGGAGAAAGCCAAGGCGAGCCTGCCTCCCGACGTCCAGGCCGAGTTCGTCATCGTCTCCGCCTCGTCCGCGCGTGAAGGGCTGTTGCAGGTTGCTTCCGATATCGGCGCCGATTGCCTGGTGCTGGGGTCGACCCGTGCCGCCCCGCTCGGGCGCTTCGGGGAGGGGCACGTCACCACGGATGTGCTGCGCTCGGCCCATCTGCCTGTCGCCGTGGCGCCGAGGGGCTATTCGGCCGATGCGAGGACGCAGGTGCGGCGGCTGAGCTGCGCCTTTGCCGGCAGCGCCACTTCGCCGGGGCTGGCCCGGCGCAGTGCTGATCTTGCCCAGTTGCTCGGTGTGCCGCTTCGGCTGGTGACACTGGTGGTGCGCGACAAGCAGATGTATCCGACCGGGGCGGGCTACGATGCCGAGAACATCGTCTCCAACACTTTGCGCGAACAGGCGAGCGCCGCACAGGCCGCCGTCCTCGATCATTGGGACGGGCCGGTCGCGATCTCGGCGGAGATCGGCGACGGCAAGAACTGGAAGGCCGCCTTCGATTCGCTGCTGTGGGCGAATGCCGAATTGCTGGTGGTGGGATCGAGCAGTCTTGGACCGCTGATGCGGGTGTTCCTCGGCTCCAATTCCAGCAAGATCGCGCATAATTCGCCGGTGCCCTGCCTCATCCTGCCGCGCGTGGACGAGTAGGGCATTACCGGCTACCAGAAACTGGGGCCTCGGGCTCCAGTTACTCGAAGTTCAGGAAGCGGGCGATCGCAGGAGTGGCGGCCGCCGGCTCCATCGGAGGAAGTCATGACAGCCAGATCCTTCAACCAGCCGCTCGGTGGAAACGAGATGCCGCGTTTCGGCGGCCCCGCCACCATGATGCGGCTGCCGACGCAGCCGACCACGGATGGGCTGGACGCCTGTTTCGTCGGCATTCCCATGGATATCGGCACCTCGAATCGGCCGGGCACGCGTTTCGGGCCGCGGCAGATCCGCACCGAATCCTGCATGATCCGCCCCTACAACATGGCGACCCGTGCCGCCCCGTTCGACAGCCTGCAGGTCGCCGATATCGGCGACGTCGCCATCGACACCTTCAACCTGCCCAAATGCGTCGACATCATCACCAACGCCTATCGCGAGATCATCAAGAATGGCTGCCGTCCGCTGACGCTGGGCGGTGACCATACGCTGAGCTACCCGATCCTGCGGGCCATGGCCGAGAAATACGGCCCCGTCGGCCTGATTCATATCGATGCCCATGCCGACATCAACGAGCACATGTTCGGCGAGCCCATCGCCCACGGCACGCCCTTCCGCCGCGCTGTGGAAGCAGGTGTGCTCGATACCAAGCGCTGTGTGCAGATCGGCGTGCGCGGAACCGGCTATGCTGCCGACGACTTCGACTGGCCGCGCGAACAGGGTTTCCGTGTGGTGCAGGCCGAGGAGTGCTGGCACAAGTCGCTGACGCCGTTGATGGAGGAAGTCCGCGCCCAGGTCGGAAACGGGCCTGTTTATCTGACCTACGATATCGACAGCCTCGATCCCAGCATCGCCCCCGGCACCGGCACGCCGGAAATCGGCGGGCTCACCACCATCCAGGCGCTCGAAATCATCCGTGGCTGCTGGGGACTGAACCTGGTCGGCTGCGATCTCGTCGAAGTGTCGCCGCCCTATGATCCGGCCGGCAATACCGCGATCACGGCGGCCAATCTCCTGTTCGAAATGCTCTGCGTGCTTCCCGGCGTGCAGAGGCGATAATCCCAACAATCGGTGCATCACATGTCAGGCACGTCCCTCACCACCGGCGAATATCTTGTCAGGCTGCTGGAGTCCTATGGCGTCGATCTGATCTTCGGCATACCCGGCGTGCATACGGTGGAGCTCTATCGCGGCCTGCCGGCCACGAAGATCCGCCATGTCACCCCGCGCCACGAACAGGGCGCCGGCTTCATGGCGGATGGTTATGCCCGGGTGACGGGCAAGCCTGGCGTGTGTTTCATCGTGACAGGTCCTGGCATGACCAATATCGCCACCGCCATGGGCCAGGCCTATGCGGATTCGGTGCCGATGCTGGTCATCTCCGCGGTGAACGCCCGGGATCAGTTGGCAATGGGGCAGGGGCGGCTGCATGAGCTGCCCTCCCAACGCAATCTGGTAGCCGGCGTAAGCGCCTTCAGCCATACGCTACTCGATCCCAACCAGCTTCCTGAGGTGATGGCGCGCGCCTTCACCGTGTTCAACTCGCAGCGTCCCCGGCCCGTGCATATCGAGATCCCTCTCGACATCATCGTCGCGCCGGCCGACCATCTGTCGACGCAGGCTTGGCCCTTGCCGGCCAAGGCCTCCGCCGGTGTGGCTGATATCGAGAAGGCCGCAGCAATTCTCAAGGGCGCCAGGCGTCCGCTCATCGTGGCAGGCGGCGGCGCCGCCGATGCGGCGGCTGAGATCACCGCCATAGCCGGCAAGCTCGATGCGCCTGTTTTTACCACCATCAATGGCCGGGGTATTCTCGAGCCCGGTCATCCGCTCGCCCTCAACGGCAATCTCGGCATGGCACCCCTGCTGGCGGAACTGGCGGCGAGCGATGCGATCCTCGCTATCGGTACCGAGTTCGGCGAGACGGAAATGTATCCCGAACCCCAGACGCTCAAATTCGGCGGGCCGCTGATCCGGATCGACATCGATCCGCTCCAGCTAGCGGCCGGCCTGCGCTGCGACCTGCCGATCGCCGCCGATGCCAAATTGGCCGCCGCAGCGCTTTTGGCAGCTCTTGGCGAAGGACGCCCGATAGGCGATGGCGAGGCGCGCGCCAAAGCGGTGCGCGCCAAGGTCGAGGAAGGACTGTGGCCGGCCTGTCGTACGCATGCCAGGCTGATGGAGATCGTAACCAAGGCGCTGCCGGAGGCGGTGGTCGCCGGCGATCAGACTGAACCGGTCTATGCCGTCAACCAGTTCTACCAGGCGCCCCAGCCCCGGTCCTATTTCAATTCCTCCACCGGATACGGCACGCTTGGCTATGGCCTTCCGGCGGCCTTCGGGGCCAAGCTGGGTGCACCCAACCGGCCCTCCGTCTGCCTGATCGGCGATGGCGGCCTGCAATTCTCCCTGCAGGAACTGGCCAGCGCGGTCGAAGCCAAGATCGCGGCGGTGGTGATCATCTGGAACAATACCTCCTATGGTGAGATCAAGGCCTTCATGGCCGAACGCGACATTCCGCAGATCGGCGTCGACATCTTCACACCGGATTTCGTTGGCCTGTCGCGCGCGCTGGGATGCACGGCGGCGTTGCCCGCCTCCATCGAGGAGCTGACGCAGGAACTTGCTGCCTCCACGACACGCGACGTGCCCACCGTGATCGAGATCCGGGCGGGCTCGGCGCTGGCTTCGGCACTGGCGCAGTGAGGCTGGGCATGCAGCACCAGCTCTTCATCGACGGTCGCTGGCAGGATCCGGTCGAGCCCGGGCAGATCCCGGTCTTCGATCCCTATCGGGGCATTGCCTATCATCAGGTCGCGGCGGCCGGTCCGGCCGACGTCGCCAAGGCCGTCGAGGCGGCCAAGGCGGCTTTCCCGGCCTGGCGCGCCGCCGGCGGGCGCGAGCGCGGGCGCCATCTCAAGGCCATCGCCGACAGACTGACCGAGCGGGCGGAAGAACTGGCCCGCATCTCCTCGCGCAATAATGGCAAGCCGCTCGGTGAGGCGCGCATCGATATGGCGGATGCGGCCGCGTCCTTTGCCTATTATGCCGAGCTGGCCGCCGACCTCGAAGCCAATCAGAACCGCAACGTCCCCGTGCCGGATGCGACCTTCGGCGCGCGCCTGCGCCGCGAGCCTGCTGGGATCGCCAGCCTGATCGTGCCCTGGAATTTCCCGCTGGTGACGACCTCCTGGAAGGTGGCGCCCGCGCTGGCCGCCGGCTGTACCGTAGTGCTGAAGCCGTCCGAGATCACGCCGGTGGTCGAGCTTGAGCTGGGCCTGATCGCCGGCGAAATCGGCCTGCCGCCCGGCGTGCTCAACATCGTCACCGGCACCGGCGAGCGGGTGGGCGCGCCGATGACGGTGCATCCCGATGTTGCGAAGATTTCTTTCACCGGTTCCAACGCCGTGGGTGCCCGGGTGATGGCAGCCGGGGCGCCCGGTACCAAATCGGTCAGCCTGGAACTCGGCGGCAAGTCGCCGATCGTCGTCTTCGACGATGCCGATTTCGACCAGGCGGTGGAATGCGTGCTGGGCGGTATCTTCTTCAATGCCGGCCAGATGTGCTCGGCGACCTCGCGCCTTCTGGTCGAACGCTCGATCGCCCCCAGGCTGATCGAAGCAGTCGTGGCGGCCGCGCGTGCTCTCAAGCCCGGCGATCCGCTCGACGAGGGAACTGAGATAGGCCCGATCACCATGAAGGCCCAGCACGACAAGGTGCTGTCCTATATCGAGCGCGGCAGGGCGGACGGATTGAAGCTGTTGACCGGCGGCGGCAAGCCGGCAGGATTGGATCAGGGCTGGTTCGTCGAGCCGACCATCTTTGGCGACGTTCCCGTCGACAGCCCGCTCTGGCGGGAGGAGATCTTCGGCCCGGTCTTGTGCATGCGCAGCTTCGACAGCGAGGTCGAAGCCGTGCAACTCGCCAATGACAGCGATTTTGGCTTGGTGGCCACCGTCGTCAGCTCCGATGAGGACAAGGCCAATCGCGTCGCCGATGCGCTGGAATCAGGCCATGTCTGGATCAACAGCCCGCAGGCGATCTTCGTCCAGACGTCATGGGGCGGCTTCAAGGCCAGCGGCATCGGGCGCGAGCTCGGTCCCTGGGGGATGTCGTCCTATCTGGACGTGAAGCACGTCACGACGCGCTTGACACGCTAGAGCATCGTGCCGAAAAGTGGATGCCGGTTTTCGGGAAAAAACGATGCAACAACAAAGACCTACGGCACCATACCCGATTTCGGAATCGGATATGGTGTTGTAGCGAGCGAGTTTGCTAGGTTCTGACCGTATGCCAAAGAAAAAGCATAAGAAAAAGCACAAGATAAGATCAGGAAAGCATAAGGGGTTCGCAATGAAGACCATTCGTAATGTTGCCGATCTGCGCGTTGTCATGCATCGCAACGAGCAGCCGATCTATTTCATATCGGCGACGAATTTCAACCTGATCGGTATTGATGAATGGGTCAGGAATTTCAAGTTCATCAGCTATATCGATTGCTTTGATGGGCGCCACCCCAACGTCTTCGTTCCCAGCGAGATCCCTCATGCTGAATTCGAGAGCATCGAGGACATCAACAACTATCTTCTCCAGCACAAGGAAGTGATCGACTACATCAAGCGCCGCGGCGGCCGCGCCGTTGCGACCTTCCTGATGTTCGACGAGACGACCGAGGAGATCTGCAACGATCTCGGCATCGAGGTCTGGTTCCCCAAGGCGTCGCTGCGCCAGCGCTGCGACAACAAGATGGAAACGGTGCGCATCGGCAACAAGGCCAATGTGCCTTCCGTGCCGAACACGCTGGCCGGCGCCAAGAGCTATGAAGAATTGCTGGCTGCCGCCAAGAAGGCCGGCATCGGCACCGACCTGGTGATCCAGACCGCCTTCGGCGACAGCGGCCACACCACCTTCTTCATTTCCAATGAGGAAGAATACAACAAGCATGCCAAGGAGATCTCGGCCGAGGACGAGGTCAAGATCATGAAGCGGATCAAGTGCCGTGGCGCGACCATGGAGGCTTGCGCCACCAAGTCTGGCACGCTGGTCGGCCCGCTGCTCACGGAAGTCGTCGGCCAGCCCGAGCTGACGCCCTATAAGGGCGGCTGGTGCGGCAACGAGATCTTCCCCGGCGCCTTCTCCGAGACCATCCGCGCCAAGGCGCGCGACATGGCCTATCGCTTCGGCAACCAGCTGGTGAAGGAAGGCTATCGCGGTTATTTCGACCTCGACTTCCTGATCGACGTCAAGGACAACGAGGTCTATCTGGGCGAGCTCAATCCGCGCATCTGCGGCGCCAGTTCGATGACCAACCACGCCGCCTTCGCCTATGCCGACGCGCCGCTGTTCATGTTCCATCTGATGGAGTTCTCCGGCATCAAATACAAGATCGATGTCGAAGAGCTGAACAATCGCTGGGCGCAAAAGGAGTTCATCGATAGCTGGTCGCAGGTGGTGATCAAGGCGACCGACAATATCGTCGACATCGTCACCCATGCGCCCTCGTCGGGCATTTATCGCATGGCGCCCGATGGGAGCGTGTCCTACGACCGCTTCGACTATCACCGCCAGGCCATCGAGAACGAGCAGGAGGCCTTCTTCCTGCGTATCACGGGTCCCGGTGACTATCGCTATGAAGGCGCCGATCTCGGCATCCTGATCACGCGAGGCCGGGTGATGAACGATGAGTTCGACCTGAACGAGCGGGCGCTGAACTGGATCAAGGGCATCAAGCGGCTCTACGCCACCAAGCCTCTGACGGAGGTTCAGCGTGACGACACGCCGTCGGCCGGCTCCTTCAAGATCCTGTAAGTGCCATCATGGATCTCCTGTTCGAAGCCGTGGAAGAGGACCGGCCCGGAGCCAAGTGGCGCCAGCTGTTCGACCGGCACTGGCATGCCTATAGCCGCTGGTTCATGCGCGACGGCATCAGGGCTCGCCCGACCTACCTGGCAAGCCTGAAGGCGCTGCGCGCCCATATGCCGGAACTGCTTCCGGCCTATGAGGCGATCGTCTCAGCGGCGGGCGACGGCGACTTGGAGGCGCGCTTCCTGTCCATGTGGTGCCCGCCGGTCTATGTCGGCGGCTGCTCCCAGGCGATCATCACCGATCCCGAGCCGGCGCTCATCCGCAATTACGACTATAGCCCGCGCCTTCTGGAGGGCTCGTGGCTCGCCACCCGCCTCAACGGCAAGCGGGTGGTGGCAGTGGTCGATTGCCTGTGGGGCGTGCTCGACGGCATCAACGAGGATGGCCTTGCCGTCTCGCTCTCGTTCGGCGGGCGGACCGCGGCGGGGGCCGGCTTCGGCATTCCGATCGTGCTGCGCTATGTGCTGGAATTCGCCTCCAACACGGCCGAGGCGATCGAGATGCTGCGGCGCATCCCCGTGCACATGTCCTATTCGGTGGCGCTGATCGATCGCGAGGGCCACCACGCCACCGTCTATGTCAATCCCGACCGTCCAGCCGAGGTGGTGGCAAAGCTCGTCAGCACCAACCACCAGCATGGCGTGGAATGGGCTCGCCATGCCCAGACCACCAAATCGGTGGAACGGGAGGCGGCGCTCGAGAAGGCGCTGGCGGTACGTCAGAGCACCGAGAACGTTCTGGCGGGCTTCCTGCGCCCGCCCGTCTACCAGACCTCGTATGGCAGGGGGTATGGAACGCTCTATACGGCGCTCTATCGGCCGCAGGATGCCTCGGTCGAACTGGTCTGGCCCGGCGTGATCTGGCACCAATCCTGCGCGGAGTTCCGGGAGGAGGCGCGCTTCATTCGGTTCAACGACGGCGATTCCGGTGGGTTTGCACCGACCTTCAAGCAGGGGACGGTAAGCTGACCGGCCGGCGTCGCTACAAATAAGAAAAAAAGAACCTGGCGCGATAATAGATTGATAATACGGAATAAAGCTCCGTTGGGAGGGCGCGATGAGGGTTGTCGTTCTGGGAGGTGGTGTCGTGGGCACCGCTGCGGCCTGGTATCTGGCCAGGGATGGCCATGAGGTCACGCTGATCGAGCGGCATGACGACGTCGCCTGCGGTACCAGCCAGAGCAATGCCGGGCTGGTCTCGCCCGGCGATTCCACCGCCTGGGCGTCGCCGGCGGCGCTGGTGACCTTCATCAAGTCCCTCTACAAGCCCGACATGGGCATCAAGGTTCGCTTCAGCCTCGATCCGAATTTCCTGGCCTGGACCTGGCGCTTCCTGCTGCAATGCACGCAGGCTCGCGCCAATGCCAATACCGAGGTGAAGCTCAGGCTGGCCTTCTATGCGCGCGAATGCATCAATGCGCTGCAGGAAGAGACGGGCCTCAGCTACGACGACAAGCGCAAGGGCATCCTCTATTTCTACCGCTCCCAGCAGAGCCTGGAGGCCGGCGCCAAGCATATGGGCTATATCGCCGAGCGTGGACTGAAGATCGAGGTGGTCGACCGCGAGCGCCTGGTCGCGCTGGAGCCGGGGCTCGCCGCCGTCAAGCATCAGATTGCCGGCGGTGTCTATTCGCCGATGGACCAGACGGGCGATTCCTGCCTGTTCACCCGCCGCCTTGCCGAGCTCGCCCGCGAGCGCCACGGCGCGCAATTCCGCTTCAAGACCACTGTGACTGGCCTCGATGTCGAAGGCGACAGGGTGAAGGCCGTGCTGACCGATCAGGGACCGGTCGCCTGCGATGCCGTGGTGGTGTCGCTCGGGCCCGAGAGCTCGCTGCTCGCCCGCAAGATCGGCATCGACGTGCCCGTCTATCCGGTGAAGGGCTATACCGCCACCATCCCGGTCGACGACGACAAGGGCCCGACCATGGGTGGGGTCGACGAGGACAGGCTGATCGCCTATTCGCGCCTCGGCAGCCGGCTGCGCATCGCCTCCACGGCCGAATTCGCCGGCTATGACCGCACCTATAAGCCGGCTGATTTCGCCACCATGTTCAGGACGGCGCATGACCTCTTCCCCGGCGCGGTCGACGAGAGCAAGGCCGTACTCTGGGCCGGGCTGCGTCCGATGATGCCGGGCTCGGTGCCGGTGCATGGCCGGGCACGCTACGCCAATCTCTATCTCGACACCGGCCATGGCCATGTCGGCTGGACCATGGCCTGCGGCTCGGGAAAACTCACCGCCGACCTCGTCGCCGGGCGCCGCCCGGATATCGACACGACAGGCCTGCTTTACCGGAACTGACACCATGCCGGATCCCCAGATTTCGATTGATCTCGCCCGGATCGAACATAATGCCCGTACCATCGTGGAAACTTGCGCCGGATCGGGCATCACGCCTTTCGGCGTGACCAAGGGCACCTGCGGCATGCCCCAGGTGGCGCGCGCCATGCTGCGGGGGGGCGTTGCCGGCATCGCCGAGTCGCGTTTCGAGAACATCCGCCGGCTGCGCGATGCCGGCATCGATTGCCCGATCATGCTGCTGCGCAGCCCGCCATCCTCGCGGGTCGAGGAACTGGTGCGGACGGTCGACATCAGCCTGCAGTCCGAGCTTCAGTTGATGCGCGAGATTTCGCGCGTGGCCGAGCGGCTGGGGCGCGTGCATGACGTCATCCTGATGGTGGACCTCGGCGATCTCCGGGAAGGAATCTGGCCGAGCGACCTGATCCCGACCGTGGAGGCGGTGATGGAACTGCCCGGCGTGCGGATTGCCGGCGTCGGCACCAATCTCACCTGTTTCGGCGCCATCATTCCCACCAAGGAGAATCTCGATCAACTGGTTGCCCATGCCTACAAGGTGGAAAGCGTTACCGGCCGCCATCTCGACTGGGTCTCGGGCGGCAATTCCTCCTCGCTGCCTTTGCTGCTGGCGGGTGGCATGCCGGCGGGCGTCAACAATCTCAGGGTCGGCGAGGCCATTCTGCAAGGTGGCCGTGACACCTTCCTTGAGCAGCCTTGGGAGGCACTGGACCGCGACGCCTTCCAGCTCACCGGCGAACTGCTCGAGGTGAAGGTGAAGCCCTCCATGCCGATCGGCAAATCCGGCATCGACGCCTTCGGCAATGTGCCCGTCTTCATCGATGAGGGCGACCGCCTCCGGGGCATCGCCAATATCGGGCGGGAGGATGTCATCGCCGAGGGCCTGATGCCGACCCGGCCGGGCGTGCGCGTGCTGGGTGCTTCCAGCGACCATCTGGTGCTCGACCTCACCGACGCCGATCCACCGCTTGCGGTGGGGGAGGATGTCAGTTTCCGGCTGAACTATGGGGCGCTGCTGACAGTGATGACGTCGGAATATGTGGAGAAGGTTCCGATGCGGGACGTGATGGAACAGGGCCTGAGCCGAAGCTATGCGATCGAGACGGATGAGGTCGGGCGTGTGCTGCTGGCCAGCCATCATGTCGCAGAACGCATCGAACGTCTGGGCTTCGAGCCAGCGGGGGCGGAGGCGTCGGTTGTGCTGTCTACCGGCGCCCGGCGCGCCGATATCATGTCCTTCATCGAGACGGCGGGGCGACGCCACGATGCGCTGGGACTGATCTGGATCGACTCCGAAGCAGCGATGATGCCCGATGACGGCGAGGGAGCACCCGCGGAGAATGCCGTGCTCGGCTGCCTGCTCGCTCGCCTGCCACCCCATATCGCAGCGGAGAATGTTGTTCTGCTCGGCTTGCGCGATGCCGATTCAGTTGAGGTCGAAGCCCTGAAGGCCTCGCGCATGCGTGTTTATACCATGGCCGAGATCGACGCGGTGGGACTGCGCCATGCCATGCGCGAGGCAATCGCCATCGCCTGCGCCGGCACGCGCGGCTTCCATCTTTGCTATTCGCCGACCGCCACCGACATGTCGGATTGGAGCGGCGGCATCGGCGGCATCACCGTGCGCGAGACCCATTCGGCCATGGAGATGGCGGCGCTGAGCGGCAGGCTGCGCTCCCTCAGCGTTGCCGGCATCGATGCGCAATTGCCGGCCACTATCGGCACCGAATGCGCCAATTTCATCCTCTCCGCCTTCGGCAAGACCATCTTGTGAGATCGGCGGAGGAGACTCGCACCTATCCTTCATCCCAACAGGAGTGTTCCATGATCAAGCGTCTGCATCCCGGCAAGCGGTTCTGCGAAGCCGTCATCGTCAATGGCATCATCACCACTGCCGGCATCACCGGCCGCGACGAGGCGGCCGATACCGTCGGACAGACCCGCGACATCCTCGCCCAGATCGACGCGTTGCTGGCCGAGGCCGGCACCTCCAAGTCCAAGCTGATCAGCGCCAGCATCTGGCTGCGTGACATCGCCCATTTCGACCAGATGAACGAGGTCTGGGACCAGTGGGTCGACAAGGACAATCTGCCGGTGCGCGCCACGGTGGAGGCGCGCCTGGCCGCTCCGGAACTGCTGGTCGAGATCCAGGTCAGCGCTGTGGTTTGAGACGAATTCGATGCTTGGGTGAGGGAGGCTTTCTCCCCTCACCATAGCGGCCTTGTCGGTATGCGATCGGTCACAGCCCGACCGGCAGGGAACGGAACGCCTTGATTTCCTTGAGCACGAAGGTCGTCTGCATTTCCTTGATGCGGGGCAGGCGGCGCACGGTGGCCATGGCGAATTGGGCATAGGCGTCGAGGTCCGCTGCTACGACCTGCAGCAGGAAGTCGGCATCGCCGGCGATCGAATAGCAGGCTACGACCTCCTCAAGCCGCAGGACCTCGTCGGAGAACGCTTCGGCTTCCGCCTCGCTGTGACTGTCGATCTTCACGCGGATGAAGGCGAGCACGCCGAGCCCTAGCCTGCGGCGGTCCAGTACGGCCTTGTAGCCCTGGATGATGCCATCCTCCTCCAGTTTTCGCACGCGCCGCCAGCAGGGCGAGGTCGAAAGCCCGACCTTGTCGGCCAGATCCTGGTTGGTGAGACGCCCATCCTCCTGCAAGGCGGTCAGGATTCGCGTATCGGCGGGTTCGAAGCCAGGACGAGGCATGTTCTACCTTCTGAAGTGATAAATTGGGTATGACCTACCAAATTTATCGCAAATAGAGAATAAAAAGGCAAAATTGACCGATGAGACTGCGCTATCCCTGCCTCTTCGACATCAGCGAGGAGACATCCGTGAGCGACGACATCCGCCTGGCCATCATCGTCAACCCCGCTCTGCCGATTGGCTTGGTTGCCAATACGGTCGGCGCCGTCTGCGTCGGGCTCGGTGCCCGGATGCCGGCGCTGGGGGGGACCCAGCTTGCCGATCGGCAGGCACGGCGCATCGACGTCAGCGCCAACCGGCCCGTTCCGGTGCTGCAGGCTGACGGCGAAACCATCCGTGCGATCATGCTCAAGGCTCTGCCGGCGATCGAAGAACGGGCGGTGGTACCGTTTCCGGCCTTTGCCCGCAGCCTCCATGTTTTTGCCGATTATGGTACGTCCATGCCGGAGCGCGATCTCGCCGAGGAGGAGGTCGACGGCCTCGGGCTTGCCGGCCCTTCGAAATGGATCCGCTCGCTTACCGGATCGTTGAAACTCCTGCGCTGAACCGGAATATCGTCCTATGCCGTCCGATCGATGGCGGGAACCGGGGGTGACTCCGCGCGTTTTCCCTGTAACCTGCCTGCCTGCGACACCACATCTGGGATGTGAGCATTCGAATCCTTGACTCTTTGCGTCATAGTTTGAAAAGAAAGAGGCGTAAATAGACTAGGCGCCATGTCGTTGGGCAGGAGGCGCCGTTCGGATGCCTCGAAAATCGGCATTCGGCTCGGGAGGCGGGCGCCGGACCGAAACCGGCCATCATCCACAAAAGCGTTTTGCGATTTGGCTGAAGTGCCAAGGCGTCGAAACAAAGGGCGAGAGCAAGGCGGCGTTTCCGCTTAGACGTACTTTGCTCCAGGGGTCATGATTGCCTTTCGGCTGAACCGGATGGCGCCATGATCGGCAAGGTGAAAGGGCTTTTCCGATGGAATGGGCTGGGAGAGAAAGCAACACGGCTGCGGAGCCGTCATACGCGCGCACCTATTATCGCTGGGCTCGGTTCTACGATCTGTTTTTTGATTGGCCGTTCCATCCCGGGCGGCTGGCCGCGGCGCGGGCAGTCGCCCAAGCTGCAGGCAACAATGGTGAGGTGCTGGTAGCGGGGGTCGGAACCGGGCTCGAGCTTGTCCTGATGCCAAGCAATCTGCGTATCGTGGGCATCGATCTCGCCCGGCCGATGCTCGACATTGCCCGCGAACGGGTCAAGCGCAAGAGCCTCGACCAGGTCAAGGCTCTGCGGGTGATGGATGCGCAAGCTCTGGAATTCCAGGAAGGGCGCTTCGACGTGGTGCTGGCCCCCTATCTTCTCAGCGTCGCTCCTTCACCTCACGCGGTACTTGACGAGATGTGGCGCGTGACCAGGCCGGGTGGCGAAATGATCATCCTCAACCATTTCTCCGCCGAGGATGGCTGGCGCGTGCGGGGAGAGAAGGCGCTTATCGGTGCAGGCGGCTGGCTCGGCTGGCGGCCCTATTTTCCCTATGCCGTGATGGCGGAGTGGCTGGCGGGAAAACCCCAGGCCGAACTGATCGAGCGGCGTGAGGTGGCGCCTGCGCGCCTGTTCACGGTGCTGCGCATCCGCAAGCCGGGCTGAGCAAAGTCGGGCTGGCCAATCCAGCCTGATATTGCGATCGTGGCGGCCGGGCGCGTAGACTGGCCGTCCTGCTGCGGAGTGTTGCCATGACCCTCGCCGTTTCGATCCAGAACACGCAATTGGAGCGCCCCTGCGAACCGATCCTGCTGCGTGAAGACAAAGCGGGGGTGACGACGCTCACTCTCAACCGGCCGCAGCAGTTCAACGCCCTCTCCGAAGGCATGCTGGAGGCGTTGCAGCAGGCTCTCGACGCGATTGCCGGGGACAGGACAGTGCGCTGCGTGGTGCTGGCGGCGAATGGCAAGGCCTTCTGTGCCGGACACGATCTGCGTCAGATGCACGCCAATCGCCGGCTCGATTATTATCAGGCGTTGTTCGCCCAATGCAGCCGGGTGATGCAGGCGATCCAGGCGCTGCCCGTGCCGGTGATCGCGCGGGTGCATGGCATCGCCACAGCGGCAGGGTGTCAATTGGTGGCGAGTTGCGACCTCGCTATCGCCTCGCAGGCAGCGCGATTTGCGGTTTCGGGCATCAATGTAGGGCTGTTCTGTTCCACGCCGGCGGTGGCATTGTCGCGCAACGTCTCGACCAAGCGCGCCTTCGACATGCTGGTCACAGGCCGCTTCATCGATGCCGAGACGGCAGCGGATTGGGGCCTGATCAACCAGGCGGTGCCGGACGCCGAGCTCGATGCCGCTATAGCAGCCAAGACGGCCGAGATCCTGGCCAAGAGCCCGGTGGCGGTGCGCTATGGCAAGCAGATGTTTTACCGCCAGCGTCAGATGGCGATCGGTGAGGCCTACGCCTTTGCTGGCGAGGTGATGGCACAAAACATGATGGAAGAGGATGCCGGCGAGGGCGTCGAGGCCTTCCTGGAGAAGCGCCCGGCGCGTTGGGGTGTCTAAGCTGGCTGGGTCGGCTCAGTGGCTGACCGACTTCGACATCAGGTTGATGATCAACACGCCGGCGAGGATCAGGCCGATGCCGACGATGGCCGGCAGGTCGAGCGATTGGTGGAAGACGACGAGGCCGACAAGCGAGATCAGGACGATGCCGATTCCGCTCCACAGCGCATAGGCGATGCCGACCGGCATGGTGCGCAGCGTGTAGGAGAGAAAATAGAAGGCCGCCATGTAGCACAGCCCCATCATCACCGTCGGCCACAGCCGGGTGAACTGCTCCGAGGCCTTGAGGAACGAGGTGGCGATGATCTCGAAGACCACGGCGATCACCAGGGCGGCATAGGTCGTGACGGCTGGGCTCAACGGAAGGTCCTCGGAAAGGCGCTTTGCCGCCGCTGCGTTGGAGAGCGCGGGGCAGGGGGCGCGAACCTGCGATAGCCAAGACCTCATCTTGTGTAAAGGATATGCCTCGTCGGCGAGGCGCACTGCGACCATGCGCCCGAGGGCGATGCGCGTCTTCCGTTCCAACGCGCCCGATCGTCGGGCAGCGGAGCAGGAAACCTTTAAAACAGCAACAGCGCGCGAATTGCTTCGCGCGCCGGCCGGTTCTTGGCGGATGCCGGGAGCACCGAAGCGCTCACCTCTCATCCGGGGATGATCCAGGCTTTAGCAGCCGGAACGTCAAGCGGCGGACGCCGCCTTGGCTGAACCAGTGCAAATTCCCAGGACCTTCGTAAAGTTAGACACTGGATCACCTCCTTTCGTTGGTTGCGAACATCTCCAAGATGGCGGTAGAGGGTACGGTTGTAAAGTCCTTGGGAGCAAAGTCAGCAAAATCGGCCTGAAATGCCCCTAATCGGGCTCAAAACGCAAAATATCACCCGGTTGGCAGTCGAGATACTCGCAAATCCTCTCCAGCGTATCGAATCGGATGCCCTTGACCTTGCCCTGTTTGAGCAAGGAGAGATTCGCTTCCGTGATACCGACATGTTCGGCGAGATCCTTCGATTTCACGTTGCGCTCTGCCAGCATGACGTTGAGACGGACGCGGATGGGCATGGGTGGGTACTCAGACGAACTGGGCGTTTTCATCCGCAATCGCGGCCGCCTCCGACAAGATCCAGGCGATCACCATCACCAGCGCGGCGAAGACGATCTCGATCAGCATGCTCGAATCGAGGCTGATCGCCAGAGTGCGTGTGCCCGGCAAACCGTTCCAGCTCAAGATGACCGACAAGGCCGCACCACAAAAGGGTCTTGCAGCCGCAGAAACCAGGAGTGCGAGCGCCAGGCCGCGCAGGCCCCGGATCGCATCGGCTTCGAAGAGGGAACCGGTCGAAAAGGACCTGAAGGTGCGGCGTGCCTGCATCAGGCCCCAGACCAGTGCGCCGAGCGGCGTCATCGAAACCATGCAGGCGAGGATACGCGTAGCCAGGCTGAGATCGCCGTATCCCGGCGCGGCGAGGCGCGCATCGGCGAGCAGCCGTTCCGACGGCATGACCGCCCAATAGAGCAGCATGAGGCCGACGAGGACGATCGCAAGGATCGCGCAGAATGCAGCCATGTAGCGGCCGGTCACTCGAATGCGCCTGGTTCGCTCCGTCCTTGAAATGGCATCGGCGGTAGACATCTTGATCTCCTAAAACATACTGCATCATAGAAATAAATTATCGTTTTACAATAATATTTTTCTATGAAATGAAATCGCCGACTTCACTGTTCATGGGAAATCGGATCATGTCCACCATTCGAATTCGCGGCGTCGGCCTGACTATCGCTTGCCTCTGCTCGCATCTGTCCTCGCCTGCCCAGGCGGCTCCCTCGACCACGCGAGGGCAAATTTCGGTCGCGCAGGTGGTGCAGATGCTTGAGGAGGCGCCGCGCAATGCCATCGCCCATCAGGTGCTGACCGCCTATCTTGCCGGCGTGGGCGAGAGCGCCGGCGTCCTTGTCAGTCTTGCGGCTGGGAAGGCGGCCTGCAAGACAAGCCTGAAGCTTGATGACCGAACTGTCAGGCAGGCGCTTGCCCCGGTTGCGGCCGATGCGGCAAATGCGGCGCAGATACCCGCGACGCCGGTGATCTTACGTGACATGCTGACCCGGGCGGGTTGCCGGCTGGAATGATCCCGTTACGCCTGACGTGACCACATCAGGAAATCGCCGGTTTTGGGTGACCTGGCCTTAGAAAGGCTCACACTTCCAAGCGTGTTCGATAGATGAATTACAACTTGCAAAATCCTGAAATTGCGTCGTTTTTTTGAAAGAGAATGGAGATATTACGGTGCCGCCTGATGCCAAGTTCGAAGAAGGATGGGGCGGGTTGGATCGCTAGCCCTAGCCACGTGTTGCAGAGGAGAGAAGGGGTGACCGGGACATTTGTTGTCTATGGAGCGGCAGGCTCAGGATCGGTTCCGATCGAGGCGGCCCTTAGCCTTCTTGAATTGCCGTATCGCGTGGAGGAATGCGCTCCATGGGAGGGGGGACAGGAAGCGAGCAAGCTCGTTGGCATCAATCCCATGTTGCAGGTTCCGGCATTGGCACTGCCTACGGGTGACGTGATCAGCGAGAGCGCCGCGATCCTGATCTGGTTGGCCGATACCTATCCCGATGCGCGGCTCGCGCCGGCGTTGACCGAGGCTGCGCGCCCGGCGTTCCTGCGCTGGATGACCTACATATCTTCGGGCATTTATGCTCTTTATTGGATTACCGATAATCCTTCTCGCATCATCGAGGGAGCCGAGCATCACGCGGCCGTCAAATCCCGCTTGTTCGATCGCATCGCTCACTGCTGGGAATTGATGGAGATGCAATTGCGGCCGGGGCGCTATCTCCTCGGCGAGGATTTGTCGGTTCTCGATCTCTATGTGGCCACGGCCTCGCGATGGTCGCCCGGGCGACGGCGCTTCTATGAGGTTGCGCCCGGTCTGGCGGAGACGATACGCCGGGTGGATGCCGATCCTCGGCTGACGGCCATCTGGGCCGAACGCTTCCCATTTACGCAAGGCTGGGAGCGTTAGGGCGCAAAGCGAGTTCAAGATGACCAGATCGGCTTTGCCAGTTTCGCGATTGCGACTGCCTATAGCTCGTCCTATGGCAAAACGCGGGCATCAAGGACGATCTTCTCGATGAAGGGCCATTTGTCGTCACGGGCTTCGAGCCGGTCGTCCAGTTCAGGGGGCCTGCCGGAATGTAACTTCACTCCCTATATCTGAAGCGCGCCGGCACGGTTTCCCGCTGCGGGGCGCATTTGGGAATTCAGCAGGCAGACATTTCGCATGAAGAAGATCGGTTTTCTTTCGTTCGGGCACTGGACACCATCAACCCAATCGCAAACGCGATCTGCCGGCGATACGCTGCTGCAGTCGATCGATCTGGCCGTTGCGGCGGAGGAGCTGGGTGCGGATGGCGCCTATTTTCGCGTCCATCACTTCGCGCGTCAGCTTGCCTCGCCTTTTCCCTTGCTGGCGGCCGTGGGAGCCAGGACCAGTCGCATCGAGATCGGCACCGCCGTGATCGATATGCGGTACGAGAATCCGCTCTACATGGTCGAGGATGCGGGTTCCGCCGATCTCATCTCGAAGGGCCGCCTGCAGCTCGGCATCAGCCGTGGCTCGCCCGAGCAGGTGATCGATGGCTGGCGCCACTTCGGCTATCAGCCGGCGGAAGGCAAGAGCGATGCCGATATGGGGCGCCAGCACGCGGAGGTTTTCCTGAACCTGCTGCGCGGCGAAGGGTTCGCCCAGCCCAATCCGCGGCCGATGTTTCCCAATCCGCCGGGCTTGCTGCGCCTCGAGCCGCATGCCGAGGGCTTGCGAGAACGGATCTGGTGGGGGGCCTCATCGGATGCAACCGCGATCTGGGCCGCCAGGCTCGGCATGAACCTGCAAAGTTCGACCCTGAAGAACGACGAGACCGGCGAGGCCTTCCATATTCAGCAGGCCAAGCAGATCCGCGCCTATCGTGCGGCGTGGAAGGAGGCCGGCCATGCGCGTGAGCCCCGGGTCTCCGTCAGCCGCAGCATCTTCGCGCTGATGAATGATGAGGACCGCATGTATTTCGGGCGGGGAGGCGATGGGGAGGACCAGATCGGCTTCATCGACGAGCGCACGCGCGCGATCTTCGGACGCAGCTATGCCGCCGAGCCCGAAGCGCTCATCGAGCAGCTCAGGCAGGATGAGGCGATCTCCGAGGCCGATACCTTGCTCCTCACCGTCCCCAATCAGCTCGGCGTCGCCTACAACGCCCATGTCATCGAGACGATCTTGACCGAGATCGCGCCCGCGCTCGGTTGGCGGTGAGCAGGGCAATCTGCAGCTACAGGCACCGCAATCGGGGCGATGGCCTCAAAAAAGATGCACCCGCCAAACATGTTTGGCGGGTGCATCATTCGAATTTTCCAAGGCTTTGAAATCACGCCATTTTCGTCAACGGCGATGGATGTTCAATGGCATCCATCGCACCTTGGAGTACTCTCCATCCACCGTTAGCTGCAGCCGGTGGTGCCGCCGCATGTGTCGCATTTCAGGCACGTGCCGTTGCGCACCAGCGTGAAGTTGGCGCATTCGGGGCAAGCTTCGCCTTCATAGCCGCGCAGCCTGGCTTCCTTGCGGCGCTCGGAGGCCGGCTTGACCGCGGGAGCGGCCGGGGCTTCCCAGGCGAGAGCGTCGAGGGCGGGCTCCTCCTTCAGCGCCGTGGCGCCGACGGTGTGCGCACCAAGACCGTGCGCACCCGGGCCGGCGACCACGCCGCGGCTGAGGCCGGTATTCACGGCACTGGACAGGGCCGTGATGGCGCCGCGAGCATCGTTTGATACCGGGGCGAGCGTGTTCGACGCCGCGGTGGCACCGCCGGGCATCACCACGAAGCGCTCGGTCTTGGAGCGCACCAGGCCGCGCGAAACAGGCACGGTCACTGGCTGGGCCGGCGCCTTGCTCTCTCCGTCACCACGGCCAAGCGTAGCATGGCCATCCTCATCAGGCACGACATGGGCGAGGTCGTACCGGCCGACATAGGAGATGGCGAGCTCGCGGAACACATAGTCCAGGATGGAGGTGGCGTTCTTGATCGAGTCGTTGCCCTGCACAAAGCCAGAGGGCTCGAAACGCGTGAAGGTGAAGGCCTCGACATATTCCTCCAGCGGCACGCCATATTGCAGGCCGAGTGAGATCGCGATGGCGAAATTGTTCATCATCGCTCGGAAGGAAGCGCCTTCCTTGTGCATGTCGATGAAGATCTCGCCGAGGCGGCCATCGTCATACTCGCCGGTGCGCAGATAGATCTTGTGGCCGCCCACCACCGCCTTCTGGGTGTAACCCTTGCGGCGGTCGGGCATCTTCTCGCGCTCGCGCGCCACTTCCACCCGCTCGATAATACGCTCGACGATCTTCTCGGCGACCTGGGCCGCACGGGCGGGCACCGAGCGCTCGAGATGCTCTTCCACCGCGTCGGCTTCGTCCTCGTCGGCCAGAAGCTGCGAGTTGAGCGGCTGGGAGAGCTTGGAGCCGTCGCGATAGAGGGCGTTTGCCTTCAGCGCCAGGCGCCAGGACAGCATGTAGGAAGCCTTGCAGTCCTCCACCGTGGCGTCGTTGGGCATGTTGATGGTCTTGGAGATCGCGCCCGAGATGAAGGGCTGCGCCGCCGCCATCATGCGGATGTGGCTTTCCACCGAGAGGAAGCGCTTGCCCAAGCGTCCGCAGGGATTGGCGCAATCGAATACCGGCAGATGCTCGGCCTTCAGATGCGGCGCGCCTTCGAGGGTCATGGCGCCGCAGACATGGATGTTGGCCTTCTCGATATCAGCCTTGGCGAAGCCAAGGTGAGCGAGGAGGTCGAAGGAAGGCTCGTTGAGCTTTTCGGCCGGCACGCCGAGCGTACCGGTGATGAAGTCCTCGCCGAGTGTCCACTTGTTGAAGACGAACTTGATGTCGAAGGCCGAAGCTAGGGACTTCTCGAGCAGAGCGAGCTTCTCCTCGGTGAAGCCCTTGGAGGCCAGCGAGGTGTGGTTGATCGCGGGCGCCTGGCGCAGCGAGGCATGGCCGACGGCATGGGCCTCGATCTCGGCGATGTCGGCTTCCGAATAACCCAGCGTCCGCAGGGCCTCGGGCACGGCGCGGTTGATGATCTTGAAGTAGCCGCCGCCAGCGAGCTTCTTGAACTTCACCAGGGCGAAATCGGGCTCGATGCCAGTGGTGTCGCAATCCATCACCAGGCCGATCGTGCCGGTGGGCGCGATCACGGTCGCCTGGGCGTTGCGGTAGCCATGGGCCTCGCCCAGCGCCAGGGCGTTGTTCCAGGCGGCCTTGGCATGCTCGACGATGGCCTTGCCGTTGTCGCCGAGGGCTGCGAGAGAAGCGAGATCGAGCGCGACCGGTGCGGTGGCCAGCGCCTCATAGCCCGTTGCCTCGCCATGGGCGGCACGGCGATGGTTGCGAATGACGCGCAGCATGGATTCGCGGTTCGGCTCGAAGCCCGGGAAGGGGCCGAGCTCCCTGGCCATCTCGGCCGAGGTCGCATAGGCGACGCCGGTCATGATTGCCGAAAAGGCGCCGCCGAGCGCGCGGCCGGCATCGGAGTCGTAGGGGATGCCCGAGGTCATCAAGAGGCCGCCGATATTGGCATAGCCCAGGCCCAGCGTGCGGTAGCGATAGGACAGCTCCGCGATCGCCTTGGAGGGGAACTGCGCCATCATCACGGAGATTTCGAGCACGATCGTCCACAGACGGACGGCATGCTCGTAGGAGGCCAGGTTGAAGCTGCCGTCTTTCTCACGGAACTGCAGCAGGTTCAGCGAGGCGAGGTTGCAGGCCGTGTCGTCGAGGAACATGTATTCCGAGCACGGATTGGATGCGCGGATCGGCCCCGAGACCGGGCAGGTGTGCCAGTCATTGATGGTGGTGTGGAACTGGATGCCCGGATCGGCGGAAGCCCAGGCGGCGTGGCCGATCTTCTCCCAGAGGTCACGGGCCTTCAGTGTCTTCATGGTCTTGCCGGTGATGCGGGCCTTCAGCTCCCAATCGCTGTCCTTTTCGACCGCGTTGAGGAAGGCGTCGTCCACACGCACGGAATTGTTCGAATTCTGGCCGGCGACGGTGAGATAAGCCTCCGAGTCCCAATCGGTGTCATAGGTGTCGAAGGAGATATCCTTGTAGCCCTGCTTGGCGAACTGGATGACGCGCTTGACCAGATTGTCGGCGACGAGGTTGCGGCGGGCCGCCTTGATTTCGCGCTTGAGGGCCGGGTTGCGCTCCGGATCGAAGCAATCCTCGCCCGGGCCTTCGCATTGCACGCAGGCGCGCATCACAGCCTTGAGGTGGCGCTGCACGATCTTGGAGCCGGTGACGAGGGCGGCAACCTTCTGCTCTTCCTTCACCTTCCAGTCGATATAGGTCTCGATATCGGGATGATCGGCATCGACAACCACCATCTTGGCGGCTCTGCGGGTGGTACCGCCCGACTTGATGGCGCCGGCGGCGCGGTCGCCGATCTTGAGGAAGGACATCAGGCCGGAGGAACGGCCGCCGCCCGAAAGCCTTTCGCCCTCGCTGCGCAGGGCCGAGAAGTTGGAGCCGGTGCCCGAGCCATATTTGAACAGGCGCGCCTCGCGCACCCACAGATCCATGATGCCGCCCTCGTTGACGAGGTCGTCGGCAACCGACTGGATGAAGCAGGCATGCGGCTGGGGATGCTCGTAAGCCGAGGACGAGGAGGTCAGCTGGCCGGTCTTGTAGTCGACATAGAAATGGCCCTGGCCGGGGCCATCGATGCCATAGGCCCAGTGCAGGCCGGTGTTGAACCATTGCGGCGAATTGGGCGCGACCATCTGCATGGCGAGCATGTAGCGGTGCTCGTCGAAGAAGGCTTGCGCATCGTCTTCGCTGTCGAAATAGCCGCCCTTCCAGCCCCAATAGGTCCAGGTGCCGGCCAGGCGATCGAAGACCTGGCGAGAATCAGTCTCACCGACAAAACGCTCGGCCTCGGGGAGGGCGGCCAGAGCCTTCTTGTCGGGAATGGTGCGCCAGAGCCAGGACGGAACGGCGTTCTCTTCCACCTTCTTTGTACGGGCGGGCACGCCCGCCTTGCGGAAATATTTCTGCGCCAGGATGTCGGCGGCGACCTGGCTCCAGGCCTCCGGAACGGCGATGCCTTCCAGCCGGAAGACGATCGAGCCATCCGGATTCCGGATCTCGCTCGTCGCGGTCCGGAACGCGATGGACGCGTAGGGGGACTGCCCCTTCTTGGTGTAAAGCCGATCAATCCGCATTGCGTTCTGCCCCGAAAATTAGACGCAAAAATTCGCGCCGTGCCAGCGTTACGGCTCGGTTCGAAATCTGCCTGACATCCTGTTTACTTGTCGGTGAGTGCATGGCCCTGCCAACGTTCGAATGCCGGGCTCGTGCCCCGCAATCCCGCGAGGTTACCCCCGCCGCCGACGTTTCCGACTATGACTCAATAGGTATGACTCGACGGGGGTGGCGTCAAGATTTAGTGCCGGCAAAATGAGTGACTATCTACATATGGTAGAGGCTGTGGAAAACGGGGACAAGCTTGAGCCGGCAGCCTCAAGGCTCCGGAATCTCTGGCGAAATCGCCGCCTTCACCCTGTCTTTGAATTGCCATGTTCCGGTCATGTTTCATTTACCATCCCGGTGGATGACCCAAAATGGCACACAAGCCTTTGTGGAGAGATCGCCGAAGTCCTGCCGTAAGGGCAAGCGCGGGAGGCCGTTGGCGGACGAATCGAGGCCGGGGTGATTCCCTCACCCCTTTTCGAGCGACGAATCGTCCCCGTCCCCGCCCTGGGTGATCAGGCGGGCGCCGCGTTGATTGCGGGTGTGGATCCATAACCAGCTCAGGGCGACGCTGAGGCGAGAGCGTACGCTGATCAGGAAATAGATGTGGGCGATGCCCCAGATCCACCAGGCGAGCGAGCCGCGCAGCTTGATCCAGCCGAAATCGATCACCGCGCGCTTCTTGCCGATCTGCGCCAGGCTGCCCTGATGCTTATAGCGGAAAGGAGGCGGGGCAGGATCGCCCGCCAGCCGGGCCCGAATCACCCGGGCGACATAAACGCCGGCTTGCTTGGCGGCCGGCGCAATGCCGGGTACGGGCTTGCCGCCCGGGCCGGTGAGGCTGACGGTATCCCCAATGGCGAAAATCTCGGGATGACCCGGCACAGTCAGGTCCGGCTCGACGATGATTCGGCCGTTCCGGTCCGCCGGGACAGCGAGCCATTCGGCAGCCGGGGATGCGCGCACGCCCGCGGCCCACACGATGGTGCGTGCTGGCAGGAGCTTGCCGCCATAGACGACGCCCTCGGCGGTGCATGCGGTGACCGCGGCGCCGAGAACCACCTCGACACCAAGGCTTTCGAGCGACTGCTTGGTGTAATCGGAGAGGTCGTCGGGGTAGCCTGCGAGCACGCGGGGCCCAGCCTCTACGAGCACCACTCGTGCTTTATGCGTGTCGATACGGCGAAAATCCGGAGCCAGGGTGTCGCGCGCCAGTTCGGCGATGGTGCCGGCGAGCTCTACGCCGGTTGGTCCGGCGCCGACGATCACGAAGGTGAGCAAAGCGTCCTGCACCTTGGGATCGGTCTCGCGTTCCGCCTTTTCGAAGGCAATGAGAATGCGCCGGCGAATGGTGGTGGCGTCCTCGATCGCTTTCAGGCCAGGGGCGTGAGGCTCCCATTCGTCATGACCGAAATAGGCGTGGCGCGCGCCCGTCGCCAGAATCAGCGTGTCATAGGCAAGCATCGCGCCGTCCTTCAGGCACACTTGCCGCGCCGGCGCGTCGATGCCGCCGACTTCACCGAGCAGCGTGGTCACCTCCGGCCGGCCGCGCATGAGATGGCGAATCGGCCAGGCAATCTCGGAGGTGGCCAGCGAGGCGGTGGCAACCTGATAGAGCAGGGGCTGGAAGATATGGTGATTGCGCCGATCCACCAGCGTGATCTCGACGGGCGCCCTCTTGAGGTGATGGATAGCTTCCAGGCCCCCGAAACCTGCCCCGACGACCACGATACGGTGGGGTTCGCCCGCCATGTCCCATTCTCCTGCCTACAGTCCGGCGTCGCGGCCCGTATGCGCGCCCGACAATTTCCGCCGTTCAGCCAGGGAACCTTGTAGCATTCCCGCACCGCAAGCAGAGTCGGAAAGAACGGAAGATGAGCCTCATCGCCAAAGCCCATCAGCTTCATGACGAGGAGCTGGCACTCCTGCACCGGTTGCGCCAGTCGCGACGCGTCCGACGAGGAGGAGATCAGGCGGCGATGTCCTTCGGCGCCCGCGTTGCCGATGCGGTCGCCGCCACCATGGGAAGCTGGCCTTTCATCATCGTGCAATCGGCCGTGCTGGCGGCCTGGGTGGTGCTCAACGTCATCGCCTTCGTCCAGCATTGGGATCCCTATCCCTTCATCCTGCTCAATCTGGCGCTGTCGTTCCAGGCGGCTTATGCCGCCCCCTTCATCATGATGAGCCAGAACCGGCAGGCCACCATCGACCGTGCTGCCGCCACCCATGACTATGACGTCAACACCAAGGCGGAACTGGAGATCGAGCTGTTGCATGAGAAGATAGACTTCCTGCGTGAGACTCAAGTCGTGGAGTTGATGCAACTGGTCAAAAGGCTGGAGGAGAAACTCGACGCCGCCGACCGCGCGCCACCGGCCTGAAGCAGCCGAGGAAGAGGAGTCTTCGGCGCCTTGCGCGCCGATCCGCGCCGGTCCATGGTCCGGCCTTCTTCAATGCTCCCGAGTCTGTCATGCCCCGTTCCATCATCATCGACACCGATCCCGGCCAGGACGATGCCCTGGCGCTGTTGCTGGCGCTGGGAAGTCCCGAGATCGAGGTGCTGGGCATCACCACCGTGGCCGGCAATGTGCCGTTGGCCTTGACGAGCCGAAATGCGCGCGTGGTCTGCGAGCTGGCGGGGCGGTCCGACATCACCGTGTGCGCCGGCGCGGACCGGCCGCTGCTGCGACCGCTCGTCACCGCCGAGCATGTGCATGGCAAGACCGGCCTCGACGGCGCGGATCTGCCGGAGCCGGCCATGCCGCTCAGCCCGCGCCATGGCGTCGATTTCATCGTCGAGACCCTGATGACGCGCCCCTCCGGCACCATCACGCTTTGCCCGCTTGGCCCCCTCACCAACATTGCCCTGGCGTTGATGCGCGAGCCGCGCATCGCCCCGCGCATCAAGGAGATCGTGCTGATGGGCGGGGGCTGCTTCGAGGGCGGCAACATGACGCCGGCGGCCGAGTTCAACATCTTCGTTGATCCCCATGCGGCCAAAGCGGTTTTCGCCGCCGGCGTTCCGATCACCATGGCCCCGCTCGACGTGACCCACAAGGCGCTCACCACCCGCCCGCGCGTCGACAGGATCCGGGCGATCGGGTCCAAAGTTTCGGATGCGGCGGTGGGTTGGCTCGATTTCTTCGAGCGCTTCGACGTGCAGAAATACGGTTCGGAGGGCGGGCCTCTGCACGATCCCTGCGTGATCGCCTGGCTGATCAAGCGTGAGCTCTTCACCGGCCGTTCCTGCAATGTCGAGATCGAGACGGAATCCGACCTTACCCAGGGCATGACGGTGATCGACTGGTGGGGCGTGACCGACCGTCCGAAAAACGCCTTTGTCCTCGGCGGCATCGATGCCGACGGCTATTTCGAGCTGATTGCGCAGGCGATCGCGCGGCTCTGATACTTCGCCGGTGGCCTTCGGGTCAGACGGATGCGGAGTTAGGATGGCAGATTCGAGCAGAACAAGGTTCTGCTGCCACGCGTCTTGCTCCAGAAATCGCCCGTAAGGTGGAGCGGAATGGTGGACATCCCCTTCATGCTTGGCCATAAGACTTGCAACGGAATACGAAACGGCAGCCCTCGATGAAAACGCTCCTGCAGATCTTCACGTGGTGGAACGGCTCCACGATCGGAACCCGCTTCTGGACCTCGCGTAAGGGCGAGCGCGTGGGCGAGGACGAGTTCGGCAACGTCTACTACCGCACCAAGGGCGGTGCCGTGGATCCGACCATTGGCGTGCAGCGCCGCTGGGTGCAGTATAATGGCTATGCCGAGGCCACGGCGATTCCGCCGGGCTGGTGGGGCTGGATGCACCATCAGATCGATACCCCTCCGAGCGAGACCGAATACAAGCCGCGCGATTGGCAAAAGCCGCATCGCCCCAACCAGACCGGTACGGTGAACGCCTATCACCCCAAGGGCTCGATGCTCTCTCACGGCCATCGCCAGGCGGCGACCGGCGATTACCAGGCCTGGTCGCCGGGGGACTGACGCATCGGTATAGCCGGCTGCGGCGGTGCCCGTGGCCGTCTTTTCGCCCCGAAAGGGCGCTATCGCTTTTCGACTCGTCCAGACACGGATCCCCTTTGCCTTTGCGTCCGCCTGCCTTCCATTCTCTGACCGACCGGTCCCGGCGCCTTGCTGTTGCAAGTGCGGCTTGCCTCGGCGTGATTTTGGGCACCGGCGAAGCTCGGGCTGAGCGCATCACCAACCCCACCGCGGTCTTCACCGGCCTCGACAAGATTTCCGGTGAAATCAGTACCTTCGAGGCGCCAGTTGGACAGACGGTGAAGTTCGGGGCGCTCAGCGTGACCCCACGCGTATGCTACAGCCGTTCGGCCAGCGAGGATCCGCAAACCACCAGCTTCGTTGAAATCGACGAGCTCACGCTCAGCAAGAAGGTCGATCGCCTGTTCAATGGCTGGATGTTCGCTGCCAGCCCGGGCCTCAATGGCGTCGAGCATCCCGTCTATGACGTCTGGCTCAAGGACTGCAAGGGCGGCAAGACCAGCGATCCACCGCCGCCGCCCGTGGTGACGGCTCAGCCGGGCAGCAAGCCCGCGAAGGGCAAGAAGGGGCAGGCCGCATCGCCCGAGACGGTGGTACCGGACGCCGCTCCGCCGCCTGAGGCCGGCGACGGCAATACCGATTTCTTCGACCAGCCGGTGGATCCCAACGCGCCGCAGGATTGAGCGGGCGGCTTTTCACCGTCCATGCACAGCTTTGTTGATCGGCGTGATTGTCTGCCGTACGGGGATCGTGGATAGGGCGATGCCATGTCCTGATATCACCGGAAATCCTGATATCACCGGAAATCCTGACATCACTGGAAATCCTGGCATCGCTGGAAGCGCGTCGATGTCCCGCAAGGTCGATCAACTGGTTCTCCTCGCCGATCTCGGCGGCACCTTCGTATTCGCGCTCGAAGGGGCGTTGGCCGGCGTGGTGGCCGGGTTCGATCCGGTCGGGGTGCTGGTGCTGGCCTTCCTGACGGCGCTCGGCGGTGGAGTGATGCGCGACGTCTTGATCGGCGCCCGCCCGGTGGCTGCGGTGGCCGACTGGCGCTATACGGTGGCCGTGCTCAGTGCCGCTTTCGTCACCTGGGTGTTCCACGCTTGGGTCAAAGCCATCCCGATCCACGTGTTGATCGCGTTCGATGCCTGTGGCCTGGCTCTGTTTGTGGTGGCCGGTACCTTCAAGGCGCTGGATTTCAAGATTCATCCTCTGGTGGCGATTTTCCTCGGCACGGTCAGCGGCGTCGGGGGCGGTGTGATGCGCGACGTGCTGCTGAACAGGGTGCCGCATATTCTGCAGACCGACATCTATGCGACAGCCGGCATGGCCGGCGCTATCGTGATAACACTCAGCCGCGGGCGAAATTGGCGCCGGCGCTATGTCGCTGTGGCGGCGGCTATCCTCTGCGTCAGCCTGCGCATGATCGCGGTCGCCTATAATTGGCAGCTCCCGACAAGCCCCTTTTGACCGGCAGGCTCAATCGGCCAGTACGGCCAGAATTTCAGCGCCGCTCCTGGCCTCTTCCTTTGGCCAGGCGAGAAAATCACCGTCCTCGGCGAGAGCGTCATCCAACAGTTGATGATAGAGGGAGCGCGGCAGTTCGATGGCGCCGAGGCTGGTCAGGTGGTCGGTGACGAACTGGGTGTCGAGCAGCTGGTAGCCGCCATGGCGCAATCTTGCCACCAGATGAGCCAAGGCGACTTTCGAGGCGTCGCTCTCGCGATGGAACATGCTTTCGCCGAAAAAGGCGCCGCCAAGGTCGACACCGTAGAGGCCACCAACCAGCTGGCCGCCGCGATAGGCCTCGACCGTGTGGCAATGCCCCAGCCGGAACAATTCGCCATAGAGCCGACGGATCGAGGCGTTGATCCAAGTGGTGCGACGCCCCGGCGCGGATTGCGCGCAGCCATCGATCACCGCCTCGAAATCGCGATCCACCACGATCTCGAAACGGTCGGAACGGATGGTGCGGGCGAGGCGATGGGAGATGATCAGGCCATCGAGCGGAACGACGCCGCGAAACTCCGGCTCGACCCAATAGAGGCCTGGATCATCGACGCTCTCGGCCATCGGGAAGATGCCGCAGGCATAGGCCTTGAGCAGGACCTGCGGCGTGATCTCCAGATTGATCTCGGCGCCCGACATGGCGGAAAAGCCTAGACGCTGTCGCTCATGCCGCCGGCCTCGAGGAACTTCTCGAGCCAGTGAATGTCGTAGAGGCCGTTCTGGATGTCCGCGTTGCGCACCAGGGTGCGGAACAGGGGCAGGGTGGTCTCCACGCCATCGACCACGAATTCGTCGATAGCCCGGCGCAGACGCATCAGGCACTCGGTGCGTGTGCGGCCGTGCACGATGAGCTTGCCGATCAGCGAATCATAATAGGGCGGGATCTTGTAGCCTTGATAGACCGCCGAATCGACGCGTACGCCGAGCCCGCCCGGCGGATGGAAATAGCTGATCGTGCCAGGGGAAGGCCGGAAGGTCGCGGCATTCTCGGCATTGATGCGGCACTCGATGGCATGGCCTTCGATCTGCACGTCAGACTGCTTGATCGACAGCGGCGAACCGGCGGCGATCTTGATCTGCTCGTTGACGAGATCGATGCCGGTAATCATCTCGGTCACCGGATGTTCCACCTGGATGCGCGTGTTCATTTCGATGAAATAGAACTCGCCATTCTCATAGAGGAATTCGATGGTGCCGGCGCCGACATAGCCGAGTTCGATCATCGCCTTGGCGACGATATCGCCGATCTTGCTGCGCTGGGCGGCATTGAGAGCTGGGGAGGGGCCTTCCTCCCACACCTTTTGGTGTCGGCGCTGCAGCGAGCAGTCGCGCTCGCCCAGATGAATGGCATGACCCTGGCCATCACCGAGCACCTGCAATTCGATGTGGCGGGGCTTTTGCAGGTATTTCTCGAGATAGACCGCGTCGTCGCCAAACGCTGCCAGAGCTTCGGCGCGGGCGGTGGCGAGAGCGTCGGACAAATCCTCGGCCGTCAACGCGACCTTCATGCCGCGGCCACCGCCACCGGCGGCTGCCTTGACCAGCACGGGATAGCCGATCTCGGCGGCGATGCGGGCCGCGTCGACGTCATTGGTGACGCCACCATCCGAGCCGGGAACGCAGGGGATGCCGAGGCGCTTGGCGGTGCGCTTGGCCTCGATCTTGTCGCCCATCATGCGGATATGCTCGGCCTTGGGGCCGATGAAGGCGATGTTGTGCTGATCGAGTATGTCGGCGAAGCGGGCGTTTTCCGACAGGAAGCCGTAGCCCGGATGCACTGCTTCAGCGCCGGTAATCTCACAGGCCGCAATCAGAGCGGGGATGTTGAGATAGCTCTCGCGTGCCGGCGGGGGCCCGATGCAGACGCTTTCGTCCGCCAGCTTGACATGCATGGCATCGGCGTCGGCGGTGGAATGGACGGCCACCGTCTTGATGCCGAGTTCCTTGCAGGCGCGCAGCACGCGCAGGGCGATCTCGCCGCGGTTCGCGATCAGGATCTTGTCAAACATTCCCGTCACTCGATGATCATCAGCGGCTGGCCGTATTCGACCGGCTGCTTGTCTTCGATGAACAAGGTGGTCACCGTTCCAGAACGCGGCGCGATGATGTCGTTGAAGGTCTTCATGGCTTCCACGATCAGTACGCGATCGCCCTGGTTGACCTTGCTGCCGATCTCCACGAAGGCCTTGGCGCCCGGTGCGGCGCCGAGAAAGGCGGTACCCACCATCGGCGATTTCAGCACGCCGGGATGATTGGCCGGGTCGGCGGCGGCGGGCACTGCGGCGACGACGGCGGCCGGTGCGGCAACGCTCACCGCTGGCGCGCCCACCGGCACGGTGGCCGTGACGTTGATCTGCCGCGCCACCCGGATACGCAGGTCAGCCTGCTGCACCTCGATTTCGGTAAGATCCGTCTCCGTGAGGAGATTGGCGAGTTCCCGGATAATCTCGGGATCAATCCCCGATTTGGTTCGCGACATCGTCATGCCTTGCGTTTCCGCGGGGCCGAGGCCCCGTCATTCATTGAGCCGATACGCTCGAAGCCAGTGCTTCGAGGGCAAGTTCATAGCCCTTGGGGCCAAATCCGCAGATCACGCCCTTGGCGGCCGGCGAGACCCAGGAGTGGTGCCGGAAGCTTTCGCGCGCGAACACGTTGGATAGATGCAGTTCGATTACCGGCAGGCTAACAGCCTTGATCGCATCGTGCAGAGCGATCGAGGTGTGGGTGAGCGCGCCGGGATTGATGATCAATCCGACTGCTCCCTTGTGATAGGCCTCGTGCACCCAGTCGAGCAGCACGCCCTCGTGGTTGGTCTGCCGGAATTCGACGGTCAGGCCCAATTGTTCCGCGCGCGCCCGGGCCAACGTCTCGATACCGCCGAGGTCGAGCGTGCCGTAGACGGACGTTTCACGCACACCCAGCATATTGAGATTGGGGCCATTCAGAATGTAGACGAGCGCCATGCTTGCCAATCGGACCATAAATTGAAAGCCCGAAGCGTGCTGCAACGGGCCTTTTGCTGCGAACGCTCCTTATAGGGCGCTCGATCCAGGAAGGCAAAGCCGGCGGTGAAAAACCGCCTGCTTTGCACGCAGAAGGTTCTGTCCGGCTCAGCCGCAGGCGGTCTGGCCGCATTTGCGCAGCGAATCGATCTTGGATTTCAAGGCGTCGTAGCCGACGGCGCCGGGCGTGATCTCGCTGCCGAGCACATAGGAGGGCGTGCCGTTGATGCCCAGTGCTTCGCCGAGGCGCATGGTGCTGGCGAGCCCCTGCAGCAAGGCCGGATCCTTCATGTCGGTCTGCAGCTTGGTCATGTCGACACCGGAGTCCTCCGCCACCTGCAGCGCCCGATCCTTGCCGACGGCGCCGCGGGTGGTCAGCAGGGTCTGATGAAACTGCATGAACTTGTCACCCTGCAACTGCTTCTTGACGGCGAGGGCAACCACGGCGGCTTCCTTGGAGCCTTCGCTCAGGATCGGGTAATCGCGCAGCACCACCTTGAGCTTCTTGTCGGTATCGAGCAGCTTGACCATGTCGGCGAGGCCGCGCTTGCAGTAGCCGCAATTGTAGTCGAAGAATTCGACCAGCGTGACATCGCCCTGAGGGTTGCCCAGTACGGCGTTCTGCGACCCGTTGAGGATGGTATCCATGCTGTCGGAGAGCAGCTTCTTCTGGCGCTCGGACGCCGCCGCTTCCTGTTTGGCCTGCATGGCGTTGATGGCGTCGACGATGACCTCGGGATGCTCCATCAGGTAATTCTTGACGATCGCCTCGACCGCCGGCTTGTCCAGCGGTTCGGCAGCGAAGACGGGCTGGCCGGATGCCAGCAAGCCAACGCCGAGTGCAACCCCGGCCATCAGACGCTTCAACGACATTTACTTCTCCAAAAGGCAGAAATTCATACGGTGTGGATAGGTCCAGGCCCGTAACGGATCAATGAATCGCGGCTCCAGGACGTGCGATCTCACACAATCGTGTTCGATCAAAGGCGTTTGCTACGGCTTTTGCCCGTTGCTGGGCACGGCAGGTTTCGCAAAGACGCATCGAAACAAGGAGCCGGAGCAAAGCGCATTTTAACGAAAACGTCCTTTGCTCTTAAGAATCCTTGTCCTTCAACTTGTTGAGCGCGGCGAAGGGAGAGAGGCCCGCTTCGTCTTCGTCGCCCTCGAAGGCCGCACCCGGCTTGCGCGGATAGGGATCGAGCGCCAGGGCAAGGAACTCGCAGACGATGGCACCCAGATCGATGGTGTCGCCGGACAGCAGGTCCGGCGGATCCTCGGCATCCGGGTTGTGCAATTCGGCCAGATCGAATTCGGCATTGGGATCCTGCCCATCCGGTGAGAAGCGGACATCGACGGGAGCGTCGACCTCGCTCTCGAACGGCTCGGCCGTGACGACACAGATCTGTGTCAGGCGGGCACGAATGGTGCCATCGACCGCCAGCCCATCCTTGCGGAAGGGTGTGACATGAAGCTTGGCCGTGAGGGCGGCGACATCAGGAACACCGAGCTGCCGCGCGATGGCCCGGCGCTCGTCCTCGTTCGTCTCGATGACGAAGTGGCGGCCGGTGGGCGGAACCTCGCGCAGGTGGACCGGACGCGAGAAGTGGGGCGTTTCATTGGTCATGCGCTCTCACCTAGGGCTGGGGTGGGGAAGGGCAGGGAATTGCTGGCAAGATTCGCCAGCGATGCATCGGCAAGGGCCTTGGAGGCGCGCCGGACATAGCCGGCGAGAGCCTGCGCCTGAGGCAGTCTCGCCTCGTCGCGTGCATAGACGTTGCGCAGAAGGACCTGGGTGAGTTCTTCGTCATCGGGCTTGTGCAAGGCATTGCCATAGGAAGACGAGCATCCCGTATAGATGTCGGCGATCTTGCGCATCTTCTTGGGCACGGTGAGATCGCCCACGCCCATTTCCCGCATGGCGCGGTCGAGCTCAGCGAAAAAGCGGTCGCATACGCCCTGGGCGATCTCACGGATATCACCCTGCTCGTCATTGAGCCGGTGCATGAGCAGGAACAGATGCAGCAGCATCATGTCCGTGCGCCCTTCCACCGTGTCGGGGACGCGTCCTTCGAGGAACAGTGCGGGATCGCGGCTCTGCGCCAGGATCTGGTCGTAGAGGCGGGCAATCTGCGCCTCGCGCGCTCTATTGCGAAACAGGCCGAACATGAGCTCCTTCACCAGCAGGGATATTCGACAGGGGGTCCGGGGGGCGGGACCATGCCCGCGGCCCGGCGACGATCCGGTCGAAGACCGCACTCTATAGCGGACGCTCCATATAAGTGGATGCTCCCTGAGCGCCAAGGTTGAATTTCGTGCGCGAGCGGGTTACGCCAGAGCCCACGCGACGATGTGGCGAACGAGCCTGTGTGCCCGATGGAGGCCAAAGTGAGTATAGTTGTGTTGCCCCCCCGTTTCCGGTCTCCCGTGCTGGCGGCCGCTGTCGTCATCTCGCTGGCTGGGCTGCTGCAAAGCTGCGGCTCGATCGGCGAGACCAATGTGCACGGTATCGTGGTGACCGAGAGCACCTTGTCGGCGATCAAGCCCGGCACGACCCAGGCCCAGGTGCTGGAAGCGCTCGGCACGCCCTCGACCCAGTCCACCCTCGACGGCCAGGCCTGGTACTATGTGTCTCAGACCACCTCGCGGCCGGTGGCCTTCCTGTCGCCGCACCTGGTCGACCGCAATGTGCTGGCCGTCTACTTCGCCAATGGCCGGGTGTCGCGCGTCGCCAATTACGGTCTGAAGGACGGCGTGGTGTTCGATTCGATCACCCGTACGACGCCGACGGCCGGTGGCGATCTCAACTTCGTCACGCAGCTCGCGCGCGGCATGACCGCAGGCATCCCGGGCTTCGGCCGATAGGCTCAGCGGCAGAGCGAAGAAGCGTCTCCGTGTGAGGCGCTTTTTTTGCGATCGGGGATGATTCCATCATATCGCGAGAGAGACTCTTATGGCGGCCTATCTGGAGTCCTCGGCTTCGGCGCGAAGACGACCTTGAGATAGCTCCAGAAATTGAGGCTCATCGACAGCGCGATAGCAACCGCCACGGCGAGCACCGGCCATCGTGCAAAGGGCCCGCCGAGGGTGACCAGCGCCATGAAAGCGCCGAGATTGATCAGGGCCGCCAGCACGCTGGCGGATAAATAGCGCAGGAACTCGGACACGATGTCGGAGCCGGCCCGGTCGCCGAAGGCAAGCGAGCGGTTGATCAGCCAGGTCACCACCATGGCGCAGGCAAAGGAGACCAGGCGCGCCAGACGGGCATCGAGGCCGAGATTGACCAGGGCGGTCAGAATGCCGGCATCGAAGGCGAAACCGACGAAGCCGGCCAAGGCAAAGCAGCATAGCCGCCAGCGCAAGGACCGCTCCGAAGAGGGACTAGCGGACGGGGGCATAGCGTAAATAATGCAGGCGCTTGAGTTCCCTGCGTCCGCGCGTGACCGTGTCGAGGATCATGCCGGAAAAGAAAGCGATGATGGCCGACAGCATCAGACCGGTGGCGAGCACGGCCGTCGGCAAGCGCGGCACCGAGCCGAATTCAAGATATTCCAGCACCACCGGTGTGGCGATGGCGAGCGACAGTAGAGCAAGCAGGCCCGCGACCCAGCTGAAGAACAGCAGCGGCCGTTCTTCCTTCACCAGTTTGGCAATGAGTTTAAGAATGCGCATACCGTCCTGCACGGTACGCAGCTTGCTCTGCGAGCCTACCGGACGCTCCCGATAGAAGGTTTCGATCTCGCCGAGCGGAAGCGACATTTCGAGGGCGTGCACGAGCAATTCGGTCTCAATCTCGAAGCCGGTCGAAAGGGCCGGAAACGTCTTGACGAAGCGCCGGGACATCGCCTTGTACCCTGACAGCATGTCACGCGAAGACGAGCCGAAGAAGCGAGTGACAAGGCGGGTGAGCATCCGGTTGCCAAAGCGATGTCCGGGGCGGTAGGCCATCTCGCCATCAGCCACCCGTACGCCGTTGACGAGATCGAGGGGACCGGCGCGCAAGGCCTCGACGAGGGCCGGAGCACTGGCGGGATCATAGGTATTGTCGCCGTCGACGATGATGTAGATGTCCGCCTCGATATCCGCGAACATGCGGCGGATCACATGTCCCTTGCCCTGACGAGCCTCATGGCGCACGACGGCACCGGCTTCTTTCGCCAGGAGCGCGGTGTCGTCGGAGGAATTGTTGTCATAGACATAGATGACGGCCGAGGGCAGCTGCGCGTGGAAGCCTTGTATGACGGCCTGGATTGCCACTGCCTCATTGTAGCAGGGCACCAATATCGCGATCTCTGGCTTCGCACCGTCCATCGTCCTTTTCGGTCCTTCGCCTGCCTTCCCGGTTCCGTCCTTATAGCCGCAAGCGGGGGCAGGGTGCCAACCGCCCTGCGTCATGGTTAAGGCCATTCCGGCGTGCCGGTGCGGAGGAAAGGCAAGGTGTCCACTGCTCCCGGGTGCGATTTTTGATCTGCGTGAATGCTGTTCCAGCGAAAAGTCAGAGGATTGTGTGACAGGAAAGTGAATTGAAGCGTAGTGAATTCGCAAGAGCAGGATCAGACATGTGCTGCGGAATTGCAGCCTTGATGTTCTGCTTGGAAGATTTCGGCTGGATTGGCGCTATATTGTTATTGGCGTTTCAGAAAGGCGACACAGATGCAAAAATGCGCATTTTGTCGCAGCTTTGTCTTGACCGCTCGATTTCAATGAGGCAGCCTGTCGCCATCGATTTTCGGCCGAACGACTTGGCCTCGCGTCACGGCACTCGCTGGATGCGCGCAGACAAGCTCTCACCAAAATTCGACACTCGCTGGGTCCGCTTCGCTGCGGGCTTTGGCTCTCACTACGTTGAAGGAATAGCTCACGATGAGCACAGGTACCGTAAAGTGGTTCAACGCCCAGAAGGGCTTCGGTTTCATTCAGCCCGATGATGGCTCCAAGGACGTGTTCGTCCACATCAGTGCGGTTGAGCGGGCCGGCCTTTATGAGCTGCGCGAAGGCCAGAAGATCAGCTATGAACTGGTCCAGGATCGGCGTTCGGGCAAGTTGGCCGCTGATCAGCTCCAGGCGGCAGCCTAAACGAACCGCAGAGTCTTTCGGTATACCGTCAGATTTTCAGGAAAAGCCGGCGCGCCAGCAGCCGGCTTTTCTTTTGTTTGCGATGCAGCAGCATGTGTGCGCTGCAAAATAGCGTCAAGCTTTGGTACTCGATGACGATTTAAACTTGAAGGATAGTAGGAACAAGCGCAGAATTCATGCGTTGAAATGAAGGGCTGGGTCCCTCATGGCCGGATCGGGAACCGGCTGGTGGAGGTTCGTCATGGATCTGAGTGAAATGATCACGGGTTTTCTGGTTGTCCTGGTGATCGCTATTTTGATTATCGATACGGTGATTGATTGGCGTTCGCCGGCTATGGCTGCGAAGCAGACGAAACAGGTGGCTGCTCCCGGCAAACACAGCCTCGATCCGAAGATCGCCTGCGACATCGTTTGGTGCTGAACACACACGCACTGTGATGCGGTCACCGCGGCACGAGCCGTCTGGTGAGCGTAGAGGCCCTGTGTTGCGCAGTCTTTCTGATAGCTACAGCGGCATAGCCACATAGGGGCAGCATTACGCCTGCGCGATTTGCAGATGGCTGACTGGCGGTATCTTGCCGCTGGTGTCATGCGTATGTGCCAAAGCATAGCTCGATGCGGGGGTCGAAGCAGAATTCCGTGTCGCCATTGTCGTTTTTTCCGATCGGCATGCTCTGAAAGTGCGATTTGCTTTGGCGGTGATCTCTCAATCCTCGGGCTTGCGAAGCGCTTTGTCATCCAGGCGGGGGAGAGCACGCCAGCCGGGGAGGGGGCGCTCACCAAGGCCCCGCGCGTAACCGCGCGACACGCTGGCAGCCAGCGCCGCAATCTCGCCGTCCCGCGCGGCGAGTTCGGCCCTCAGATGATCGATCATGACAAGCAGGGCGCGAACCGTCGCGCCTGCATCGCCACCGCAAGCAGCGATCGCCTCCTCGACCTTGAGCGGTACAACCTCGTCAGCCCGACGCAGGGTAGACTTCGGCCCTGTCAGAGGCTCGGTCATGGCTTGCCAGATAGGCTGAGGGGATTGCCCGCCGCCTCCAGCAGGCTTGCCAGACGGTCGAGTTCGTCGTCGAGCCTGACATTGCGGCGAATCGCCCGTCGCAATGCCGTTATGGCATTGCCGTCGGTCCGCTTCAGTTCGCGGCTGACGATCCAGTCGATCGGGACACCCTGGGCGTCGCCATCCACTCTTTCGTGAAGATCTTCGTCCTCGAGCCGATCGGATTGGCGCTTCAATTCTGCGATCAGCCTGTCCCGATTGATCAGCGAAGTCTGGGCCTGCAGGGCGTAACGGTAGAGCGTCAGCAGGGCTGCGCCGCTGCCGCCTGCCTTATCGACCAATCGGGCGATTTCCGCGACTTCTTCCGGCCGGGCAGCGGGCATGTGCGTGCCATCGAAATAACCGTCGAGCATGTCGATTACCTTCGGTTGAGGGCAGGACCCTATGCCGCACACATGTGCTTGTCCAGTATTTTGTTCTCTTTTTGTTCTATATCAAATCCATGATCGAAAACAGACACGGATAAACCGCACCATGCTCAAACCTCGAAGGAATCCATCAGAATATAGGTGCCCGGCTGGCGCTGATGGGCATCGATCTGGCACACCAGCCGCTTGAAATGCTCGGTACGGCAATGGGCGTCGAGGGCTGCGCGATCGGGCCATGCCTCGACGAAGACGAAATGGCCGGGGTCCTTCTGGTCGATGAAAAGGTCATAGGCGATGCAGTGCTGTTCCTGGCGCGTCTTGGCGACCAGTTCCCTGTAGAGCGGAAGCACCGTATCGACGTGGTCGGGCTTGATGAAGTCCTGGGCAATGACTTTTAACAGCGGGAACCTGACGGCATCGGCTGCGTTTGCCAATATTGGCTCGGACCGTGCCAAGCCTACGCCTCTTCGCTTCACGCGAAGAAGGGCTGACATATTCGAAATATTCAGAAAAATGGTCGGAGCGAGAGGATTCGAACCTCCGACCCCTAGTCCCCCAGACTAGTGCGCTAACCGGGCTGCGCTACGCTCCGACGCTCATTGAGCGTGGGCTGAATAGGGTTTTTCGCTCTGATGCGCAAGCCCCGATTTCAGTTTCTCGTCATATGAGAGACGCGAAATGCACAGGCCTGGTAGGCGGGCGCGCACTACACCAGAAATATGAGGAAGAATTCGAAGCTGCCTATGAATGCTCTGGCCACCACCATACACTGGAAGAGGGGTCGCCGCTGGCGCGGAACGAACGCTTCCCGCGCTGCGTTTATATCGCGCTGGATTCGCTCGAGGAGCGTGTGATGAGACAATGGGTTATTGCCGCTTATGCAGCAGCCATGGGCTTTGCTTCGGCAGGCCTTGCTGCTGCGCCTGCTTCCGCCATGCCGGTGGTGCCTGCGGCTAGCGTAGAAGATCCACTACTGCAAACCGTGGCGGACGGATGCCCGCGCAATTATTATCGCAGCTATGGACGCTGTGTGCCCAACAGCCGCGGCTATCGGGGACCGCGTTACGGCGATGGATATGCCGAAGCACCGAGATATTATGTGCGTCCCTATCATTATGACAGTCCGGGTTACTTCGATGGGCCGGGCTATTACGACGGCCCACGCTATTGGGCCGTTCCGCGTCGAAGCTGCCCGCCCGGCACGTATCCGGGTCTGTACGGTCGCTGCGTGTCGGATTGGTGATCTTGGCTCGACAGCCTATCTGACCGAAATCATCCGCAAATGGCTTCGCCGGCGTGAGAGCATAAGCGGGTTTTGAAGCGGACGTCCCCAGTGGCTCAAAAAACCGGCAAGGATGGACCTTGCCGGGCTTGGTGAGACGGGTGAAGTCTCGTGCGATTTCAATAGGCAGGGTGGCAATAGCCGCCGCGTGGACCCAGACGCGTGCCGGGCGGGCAGGCTCGTCCGTAGCCGCTGCGATTGGCCGGCACCGGGCCGCGGCGATAAGCGGGGGTATCCGGGAAGAAGCGACCGGGACGGTAGGCGGGGGCGGGGCGCTGGTTGGGTACGCAACGGCCCCAGCGATTGGGTACGAAGCCACGGCCGCAGCCATAGGCGATGGTCTCGACGAGGCTGGAATCCGCGCCGATGCCGGGAGTGGCGGGCATGGCCGAGGCACCGGTCGAAAGGCCGGCAAAGCCCATCGTGGCCAGAGCGGCCGCGAGAATCAGTTTTTTCATGGAGAACTCCTGTCGTTCAAACACCCGGCGGGCGCGAATCTGCGGTCCACCATGGAAGGAGGGTGGCAAATCTTTCCTTAACGGAAGCTGTACCGCGGAGACGGGTGCCGTTCAGCTTGGGCGGTCGCGCCTTGCCTCGGACATGGCCTGGCCGAACAGGATGATGCAGGGGCCGTCGAGCTGGTTGGCGGCAAAGACGCCGGCCATTTCGCCGATCGCGGTATGGAAACGGCGCTCGCGCACATGGGTGGCGTATTCCACGATGATGGCCGGCGTATCCGCTGCCATGCCGGCCTCGAGCAGGCGCGTGGCGACTTCGGCGACGACCAGCTTGCCCATATAGATGGCAGTGGTGGCGGCGGGATCGGCAAGCGCCTTCCAATCGAGATCATCCGGCAGCTTGCCGTTCTTGGCATGGGCGGTGATGTATTGCAGGCGCCTCGCGTGGTCGCGGTGGGTAAGGGAGACTTCCAGGCTCGCGGCGGCTCCGGAAGCGGCAGTGATGCCGGGAATGACCTCGACGGCAATGCCGGCGGCACGGCAGGCGGCGATTTCCTCGCCGGCCCGCCCAAACACCAGGGGATCGCCGCCTTTCAGCCGCACCACGCGCTTGCCGTCCCTGGCCAGAGAAACCATCAGAGCGTTGATGTCGTCCTGCTTGCAGGACGGGCGATGGCCGCGTTTGCCGGTGATGATGCGCTCGGCCTCGCGGCGGGCGAAATCGAGCACTTCCTGGGAGACGAGATCGTCATGCAGGATGACATCCGCCGATTGCAGGGCGCGCACGGCCTTCAAGGTCAGCAGCTCCGGATCCCCCGGACCCGCGCCCACCAAGGCGACGCTGCCGTGTGCCGGGGTTTTTTCCTGCTGCTCGATTGTGGCGAGGAGGTCGGCGCGTTCGGCCTCGCCCGGCACGCGCTCCGGATGGCGGAAGGCGGCATGGACGAAACGCTCCCAGATCGCCCGGCGCGCCTGCAGGGAAAGGTTGTGCGCCTGCACCAGGGGACGCCAGTTGCGGGCAGCCTCCGCCCATTTCTGGAAACCGGTCGGCAGCAACATCTCGATTCGGCTGCGGATCGCCTGCGCGAAGACGGGGACGGCCCCGTCGGTCGAGATGCCCACCACCAGTGGCGAACGGTTGACCACTGCACCAAACTGAAAATCACAGAAGGCCGGTCGGTCGACGATATTCACGGGCGTACCGGCCCGGCGCGCGGCGGCGGCGAGATGGGCGGCCTGCTCGTCGTCCTCGACATCGGCGACGACCAGGGCAATGCCGTCGAGATCGGCCTCGTGCCAGGAGCGGGCGAGGTGGCGGACACTCACATCCTCGCGGGCGCATAATTGCGCCAGAGCGTCGTTCGCGTCGGGCGCGGCGACGCGAACTTCGGCGCCGGTCGACGCCAGCAGCTCGGCCTTCCACAGGGCGGCCTGGCTCGCGCCGATGACCAGGACGGGTTTGCCGGTCAGGCGATAGAAGACCGGCAAGACCGCCAGCGGCGCGATCCGCGCGGGTTGCGAGACAGGGCTACGGCTCATCGATCACAGGCTCAACGTGCTCAATACAGTCTGGGGAGGCGCTGATAACTGCCGGCCTTCGCCTCAGTTCTGCCGCACGTCACACAGCCGGCAAAGGCTAAAGTAAATCGATCAGGCAGACAATGCGAAGCTAAGCAAAGTTTCCCGATGCCGCCCATTCGTGGGCAAAATCGGGAAACTTTGCAAGCGTTTGATATTCTGCAGATTACTCCTGCCCGAGCCGCGGCCTCGGGCAGGAGCAATCTGCTTTGGGAAAAATCCGATTCCACCCGGCGATGCTGTCGCCATTGCGACGGAGCTTCCGCCGATCCGACATTGTCATGTGGTTGTCACGATGCGTCCGCATGATGCAACATGCCGTTACGCCAACTTGCATTAAAAAAGGCGAGGCTCTTGCGAGCCTCGCCTTATTCTAGACCTCGTCCTAACCCATCTTCCTGAGACTTCCTTCACGCATCTTTGTGCTGTTTGAAGTGTCAGGACGGCTGCTCGACAACGGTTTGTTCACCGGCGGCGCCTGCGGGCTTCCTCCCAAGACTTGGACCCTGACTTCCTTCTACTCATTGCTGAGTTCGGATGCCCTGTCGTTGACGGGACGGACGCTAGACGAAGTTTTTTTGCTTGTCACGTCTTTGTGCAGCGATCGGCACAAAATTAATATCTTTGCTTAAAATTTGTGCGCGTCGTTTTACCAGGCTGCGCCGCTCGTGGGCAGTTGATGAACGAACAGGTAGCATCGCACTCATCGTGTTGTGCGCGCAAATTGCCAAATAATGGCGGTTTTGCTGGTCTTACCCTTGTGTTTTTACGAGGGATCGGGTCAAGCTGCCATGAGCTGGCGATCGAAAGCGATTTGCCGGACAGGCGTGTCACGGTCTCGATCGGCGCGTCCTTTCATCTTGAATCGCGATTTTGCCACATGTCTTACCCGGCGCAGCAGAGGTCGCCGGCTGCTTGGAGAAGGTTTGTCCTATGCGTTTGAGCCGTTATTTCCTGCCTATTCTGCGCGAGACGCCGAAGGAAGCAGAAATTGTTTCCCATCGTCTGATGCTGCGCACGGGCATGATCCGTCAGGAAGCGGCCGGAATCTACGCATTGCTGCCACTTGGCCTGCGTGTGGTGAACAAGATCAACGCGATCATTCGCGAAGAGCAGAATCGTGCCGGCGCCATCGAATTGCTGATGCCGACCATTCAATCCGCCGATCTGTGGCGCGAAAGCGGGCGCTATGATGATTATGGCAAGGAAATGCTGCGCATTCGGGACCGTCAGGAGCGCGAGATGCTCTATGGGCCGACCAATGAGGAGATGATCACCGAGATCTTCCGTGCCTATGTGCGCAGCTATAAGGACCTGCCGCTCAACCTCTACCATATCCAGTGGAAGTTCAGGGACGAGATCCGCCCCCGTTTCGGCCTGATGCGCGGGCGCGAATTCCTGATGAAGGATGCCTATTCCTTCGATCTCGACCAGGCCAGTGCGCAGCATTCCTACAACAAGATGTTCGTGGCCTATCTGCGCACTTTCGCGCGGCTCGGTCTGACTGCGATTCCGATGGTGGCCGATACCGGCCCGATCGGTGGCAATCTCAGCCATGAATTCATCATCCTGGCCTCGACGGGCGAGAGCGAAGTGTTCTGCCATCGCGACTATCTGTCGATGGCACCGCCCTCGGCGGGCACGGATTTCGACGACAAGGCCGGGCTGCAGGCGATCGTCGATCAATGGACTTCGCTCTATGCGGCGACCGAGGAGAAGCACGACAAGCCTGCCTTCGACGCCCTGCCGGCCGACAAGCAGGTCTCCGCGCGCGGCATCGAGGTCGGGCATATCTTCTATTTCGGCACGAAATATTCCGCGCCGATGAAGGCCGTCGTCGCAGGTCCCGACGGTTCCCTCATTCCCGTGCATGGCGGTTCCTACGGCATCGGGCCCACCCGCGTCGCCGGCGCGGCCATCGAGGCGAGCCATGACGAGGCTGGTATCATATGGCCGGAGGCGATCGCGCCGTTCAAGGTCGGCCTGATCAATCTCAAACCGGGCGACAGCGCGGTGGATGCTGCCTGCGGCGATCTCTATCTTCAGCTCGGCGCCAAGGGGGTCGACGTCTTGCTCGACGACACCGATGAAAGGCCCGGCGGCAAATTTGCCAAGATGGATCTGATCGGCCTGCCCTGGCAGATTATCGTCGGTCCCAAGAGCCTGGCGGAGGGCAAGGTCGAGGTGAAGAACCGCCGCACCGGCGAACGCCAATTGCTGACCCCCTCGGACGCGCTCGTCCTGGTGGGCTGAGCCGGGTTCGCTGCGGCCGGCAGGCTGACCTCATCGACGCCGCGCGTGCCAGAGGCACTCGCGGCGTTTTTGTTGTTTATCAAGAAATTTTTGTATTCATTTGAATTGTAACGACTAATCTCAATGGGATCTTCGTCATTGCGCAAGAGGCGCCTCGATTAGAGCGTCAAAAAGCCGTGGCAAAGCTGGGCATCGCTGAATTTTTGCCGTGCAAACGCCGCGATTCTCGCAGAGTAAGAGGCCTCGCGCCCCACCTGGAATGCCATGAACGCGTCTGCTTCAGCCACGACATCGTCGGAACCGACCGGAACGCCGCCTTTCTCCGCCTTCGAGTGGATGGTGGCCCTGCGCTATCTGATGCCGCATCGCAAGGGCGGAGTGGCTTCTCTGATTGCCGTTCTGTCCTTTTTGAGCTTCCTCATCGGCGTCGCCGCTCTCATCATCGTGATGTCGGTGATGAACGGCTTTCGTGTCGAACTGCAATCCAAGATCCTCGGATTCAACGGGCATATCGTCGTCTCTCCCTATGAGACGCCGCTGACTGACTATGATGCGGTTACCAGCCGCCTCGCCAAGGTGCCCGGCGTGACCCTGGCTGTTCCCTTCGTGGAAGGACAGGTACTGGTGTCGTCGCCCTTCTCGGCGAGCGGCGCCCTGGTGCGCGGCATGAAGCTCGAGGATCTCAAGCGCTTGCCGGGGCTTGCCAACAATATCAAGGACGGCACGCTGGACAATTTCGACCAGGGGCAGGGCGTGGTGATCGGCGCCAGGCTCGCATCCTCGCTCGGCCTGCAGATCGGCGACGGCATTACCCTGATCTCTCCCAAGGGAGACCAGACAGCCTTCGGTACCACGCCGCGCATGAAGGTCTATCCGGTCGTCGCCACCTTCGAGGTCGGCATGTCCGATATCGACAGTGGCTTCGTGATCATGCCGCTGCAGGAATCGCAGGCCTATTTCAACCGGGACGGGGATGCCACGGCGATCGAGGTTTATATCGAGAACCCCGACCGCGTGCAGTCCGAGAGCGAGGCGATCAAGACGGCAGCGGGACGTCCGGTTTCCCTTGTCGACTGGCGCCAGCGCAATTCAGCCTTCTTTACGGCCCTGCAGGTCGAGCGCAACGTGATGTTCATGATCCTGTTGATTCTGGTGATCATGGCGGCGCTCGGGGTCGTCTCCAGCATGGTCATGCTGGTGCAGTCCAAGCAGACCGACATCGCCATCATGCGCACCATGGGCGCGACGCGTGGCGCGATGCTGCGCATCTTCTTCATCACCGGCATGGCGATCGGCCTGCTCGGCACGATAGTCGGCCTGCTGCTGGGCCTGCTGGTATGTCGTTACATCGAGAACATCCAGGAATTCATCTCCTGGCTGTCAAACACGCAGCTCTTTGCCTCCGAGATCTATTTCCTCTCGCGCCTGCCGGCCAAGACCGATCCGACGGAAGTGACCGTGGTGGTCGTCACCACTTTGATCCTGTGCTTCCTGGCAACGCTCTATCCCGCCTGGCGGGCCGCCAAGCTCGACCCGGTCGAAGCGTTGAGGGGAGGCTAAGCCGATGAGCATGTCGGGTGAAATTCCAGCCCTCGAGCTACGGGCAGTCGAACGGAGCTACCAGCAGGGCCCCACGGAACTGCGCATCCTGCGCGGCGTGGACCTCGTGGTGATGCCGGGGCAGTCGGTAGCGCTGATCGCTCCCTCGGGGGCCGGCAAATCGACCCTGCTCCACATCGCCGGCCTGCTCGAGAGGCCGGATGGCGGAGATGTGTTGATCTCCGGCGATTCCACAGCCGACCTGAACGATACCGGACGCACGCGCCTGCGCCGCAATTCGATCGGCTTCGTCTACCAGTTCCACCATCTCCAGCCGGAGTTTTCGGCATTGGAGAATGTGATTCTGCCGCAGATGATCCGGGGCCTGTCACGCCGCGAGGCGCGACAGCGTGGCGAAGAATTGCTGACCTTCCTTGGCCTCGGTCAGCGCTTCGGCCACCGGCCCAACGAGTTGTCGGGCGGCGAGCAGCAACGTGTCGCCATTGCCCGTGCGGTCGCCAATGCCCCGCATCTCATCCTGGCCGACGAACCGACGGGCAATCTCGACCCCGGTACGGCGGATCATGTCTTCGGCACGCTGACGGCGCTGGTGCGTGCGTCCGGTCTGGCGGCCCTGATCGCGACCCACAATCTCGATCTGGCGGCGCGCATGGACCGCCGCGTCACCCTGCGCGATGGTCATATCGTCGAGCTCAACTGACAATTGTGACGGTGAACGCCCGATTGCGAACGGCGCTTCTCACTATGGTAAACGCCGGAATCGATCGGCCCCGACAAGCAGGGGCGTGCCGCATAACATCTTGAATAATATCGAGAAAATTCCGTTGAGATGATGCGGGCGCGAGTGCTGATGGCTCGCGTCAGGGGAACATAAGCGCGACATAAGATGGCGGTTCGGCGACGATGCGCTTGACTCGGAACAAAACGTGAACAAGATGTCTCTATCGAAGAGAGGAGAACATTATGTTTGCTCGTTTCACGGAAGATTTCGCCGCCATCGCCTCGATGAGCCTGTTCCTCGTCATGCTCGCCATGTGGACGAGCTTCCTGAGCGGCGTTTAAGCCAGATTTGTCCACACTTGTCCACAGGCTCTCAACAAGGGGCAGTGGCGAAGATGTGACGCTGATGTGGCCATCCGTGGCTGGGGTAGAAAGTCAGCTATGGTGCCCGGCCGGATTGCCATAAACCATAGGGGAAGGCAGGCAGCGAGTCGCGCTGCCGGCCAGAGCAAAGCGGAGGTGTCATGGCGGAGGGGAAGGCGAACGGTCCGGGCTTCGTCCATTTGAATGTCCGCTCGGCCTATTCCTTGCTCGAGGGGGCGATGAAGGTCCCCAAGCTTGCCGATCTCGCCAAGGCCGACGGCATGCCGGCCCTGGCGTTGACGGACACCAACAATCTGTTCGGGGCGCTGGAGTTTTCCGAAAAGCTCGCCGGTAGCGGCATCCAGCCGATCATGGGCATCTCGCTGGCGATCAATTTCGCCGACCGCGAGGATGCCTCGGACCGGCGGCCTTTGCACCAGCGGCGTTTGCCGCGCATGATTCTGCTGGCTCAGAGCGAAGTGGGATATGGCCATCTGATGGCGCTGTCTTCCCATTGCTACATGGATCCTGCCAACGGCGAGGAGGCGCATGTTTCTATCGGGCGCCTGGCCGAGTTCCAGGAGGGCCTGATTGCACTGACGGGCGGCCCCTCCGGTCCACTGGACATGGCTCTGCGCGAGGGGCTTGACGATCTCGCGAGGATCCGGCTGCAGCGCCTGCTGGCGATGTTCGCCGATCGTCTCTATGTCGAAGTGCAGCGCCATGACAGCGCGGAAGAGCAACAGGTCGAGGCTCCGCTTCTGGAACTCGCCTATGCGACCGACGTGCCACTGGTGGCGACCAACGAGGTCTATTTCGCCGCGCGGGCCGACAGCGAACCGCATGATGCGCTGATGGCAATCGCCGAAGGCCGCATCCTAGCCGAGACGGATCGGCGGCGAATGACGCCGAACCATTACTTCAAGAGCCGGGCAGAAATGGTATCCTTGTTCAAGGATCTTCCAGAGGCTATTGAAAATACTATTGAAATTGCCAAGCGTTGTGCCTTTCGCGTGCGTACGAGAAAGCCGATCCTGCCGCGTTTCTCCACGGGTCTTGACGAGACGGGCGCCCCCGTCGACGAGGCCGTCGAATTGCGTCGCCAGGCCGAGGAAGGCCTCAAGGCCAGGCTGGCCGCGCATGGGCCGGCTCCTGGCCACACCGAAGACAGCTACGCCAAGCGGCTGGAATTCGAGCTTTCTATCATCGAGCGCATGAAATTCCCCGGCTACTTCCTGATCGTGGCTGATTTCATCAAGCACGCCAAGGGGAAGGGAATCCCAGTCGGGCCGGGGCGTGGATCGGGTGCAGGCTCCCTGGTTGCCTACGCTCTCACCATCACCGATCTCGATCCGCTGCGCTTCAGCCTGCTGTTCGAGCGCTTCCTCAATCCCGAACGTATCTCGATGCCGGACTTCGACATCGACTTCTGCCAGGAGCGGCGTGACGAGGTCATCCGCTATGTGCAGGAGAAATATGGAGAGGATCGGGTCGCGCAGATCATCACCTTCGGCTCCCTGCAGGCGCGCGGCGTGCTGCGCGACGTCGGGCGTACGCTGGAGATGGGATATGGCCAGGTCGACAAGCTGTGCAAGCTGGTGCCGCAGAACCCGGCTAATCCGGTAACGCTGGCCAAGGCGATCGAGGACGAGCCGAAGCTGCGCGAATCCGCCAAGGACGATCCTACCGTCGAGCGCCTGCTCAGCATCGCCCAGAAGCTGGAGGGGCTCTATCGTCATGCCTCGACCCATGCCGCCGGCGTGGTGATCGGGGATCGTCCGCTGGTGGAGCTGGTGCCGCTCTATCACGATCCGAAGACCTCGATGCCGATGCCGGCCACCCAGTTCAACATGAAATGGGTGGAGCAGGCGGGCCTGGTGAAGTTCGACTTCCTCGGCCTCAAGACGCTCACCGTGCTGCAGCGCGCCTTGATGTTCCTCAAGCAGCGCGGCATCGATCTCGATCTTGCAGGCCTGCCTCTCGATGACAGGAAGAGCTATGAAATGCTCGGCCGTGGCGAGACGGTGGGTGTGTTCCAGGTGGAAAGCGCGGGCATGCGCAAGGCGCTGCTCGACATGAACGCCGACCGTTTCGAGGATATTATCGCGCTGGTAGCCCTCTACCGCCCGGGCCCGATGGCCAATATTCCGGTCTACAACGCCCGTAAGAAGGGGCTTGAAGAGCCGGACTACATGCTCGACCAGCTCAAGCCGGCCCTGGAAGAGACCTATGGCGTCATCATCTACCAGGAACAGGTGATGCAGATCGCGCAGATCCTCTCCGGCTATACGCTGGGCGAGGCCGACATGCTGCGCCGCGCCATGGGCAAGAAGATCAAGGCGGAGATGGATGCCCAGCGTGTGCGCTTCGTCAAAGGCGCCGTCGAGGGGGGACTCAGAAGGCCAAGGCGGACGAGATCTTCGATTATCTCGCCAAGTTCGCCGATTACGGCTTCAACAAGAGCCACGCGGCCGCCTATGCGCTGGTCTCCTACCAGACCGCCTATCTCAAGGCGAATTACCCGGTCGAGTTCATGGCGGCGTCGATGTCGCTGGATATGTCGAACACCGACAAGCTCGCCGAATTCCGCCTGGAAGCGCGTCGGCTCGGCATCAAGGTCGAGGCGCCCTCCATCAACCGCTCTGGGCCTGACTTCGAGGTCCATGACGGCTCGATCCGCTATGCTCTCGGTGCAGTCAAGGGCGTCGGCCTGGCGGCGATGGAGCGCCTGGTCGAGATTCGCGGTGACCAGCCCTTCTTCGACCTCGGCGACTTCGCGCGGCGTATCGATCCCAAGGCCATCAACAAGCGCATTCTCGAAAACTTGGCGGCGGCGGGAGCCTTCGACGAATTCGACCGTGATCGGGCGCGCATCACCGCCTCCATCGATGCCATCATGGCGCAGGCGCAGCGCGCCCATGCCGAGAAGAGTGATGGACAAGCCGACATGTTCGGCTCCGCTTCGACGCCCGAGCCACTGAAAGGTACTGTTGTCGAGCCGTGGGAACCCGCCGACCGTCTACAACGCGAGTTCGACGCGATCGGCTTTTTCCTTTCAGGCCATCCGCTCGATGCCTACGTCACCGCCTTGGAGCGCCTGCAGGTGCCGTCCTGGGCACAATTCACCCAGAAAGTGAAGCAGGGGGCCACGGCAGGGCGCCTGGCGGCGACCGTGCTGTCACGTTCCGAGCGCAAGACCCGAACCGGCTCCAAGATGGGCGTGATCATGCTCTCCGACGCCTCGGGCCAGTTCGAGGCCGTGATCTTCTCGGAAGGCCTGGCGCAATATCGTGACTTGTTCGAGCCGGGCACGGCCGTGCTGGTCGGCGTGCAGGCCGCTCATGAAGGAGACGATGTACGCATTCGCATCGTGACGGCCGAAAAACTCGACAACGCCACCGCCAAGACCCAACGCGGCATCAAGGTTTTCCTGCAAGGCGAGCTGGCCCTTGAATCGGTCGCCAAGCGGTTGGGCCAGCGCGGGGAGGGGGAGGTCTTCCTGATCCTGCAGCTGGATGGCGGCATGCGGGAGGTCGAGTTGAAGTTGCCCGGCAAATTCCTGGTGACCCCGCAGATCGCCGGTGCGATCAAGGCGATCCCGGGTGTAGCGACCGTCATGCAGATGTGATGCGGGGAAGCGGCGTGTGAGCGAAGTAGGGCGCACATGGTGCGCCGGTCTTGAAGGCCGTGATGCGGATTTCAGCTTGTGCGCTGGACGAAGGGAGCGAGGCGTGTGCCTTTTCAGCATTTGTCCTTGCCTAATCGCCCACATCCCCTTATAGAGCGCGCCATTCCACACGCGGACGAAGCGGCCCTGCCGCTCCGGTGCCGTGTTTTGTTTCGTCCGCTATGGCGCGGCGAGGCAGGCACGGTAGATGTCCGCGGAGGCCTTATCAAACCGGAGTTACAACTCTATGGCACTGCCAGATTTTTCCATGCGCCAGCTGCTCGAAGCTGGAGCCCATTTCGGCCATCAGTCGCACCGCTGGAACCCCAAGATGGGGCCCTATCTCTTCGGCGTGCGCAACGGCATCCACATCATCGACCTCGCCCAGACGGTTCCTGCGTTCCATCGCGCTCTGCAGGCGGTGTCGGACACGGTCGCCCGTGGCGGTCGCGTGCTGTTCGTCGGCACCAAGCGCCAGGCTCAGGACGCGGTTGCCGATGCGGCCCGCCGTTCGGCCCAGTATTATGTCAATTCGCGTTGGCTCGGCGGCACGCTGACCAACTGGAAGACCATCTCCAACTCGATCCAGCGTCTGCGCAAGCTCGACGAGCTGCTCTCCGGTGGCGCCCAGCAGGGCTACACCAAGAAGGAGCGCCTCGACCTAACCCGTGAGCGCGACAAGCTCGAGCGCGCCCTCGGCGGTATCAAGGACATGGGCGGTACCCCCGACCTGATCTTCATCATCGATACCAACAAGGAAGACATCGCGATCAAGGAAGCCCGCCGCCTCAACATCCCGGTGGCCGCCGTCCTCGATTCGAATTCCGATCCGGATGGCATTACCTTCCCGATTCCGGCCAATGACGACGCTGGCCGCGCTCTGTCGCTCTATTGCGATCTCGTCGCCCGTGCCGCTCTCGACGGCATCTCCCGCGCCCATGGCGACATGGGTCTCGACATCGGCGCCGAAGAAGCGCCGCTGGTCGAGGAACTGCCGGTTGCCGACGAAGCCGCTTCGGGTGAGCTTTTCGAGCTCCTGTCCGCTCCGCGCGGCGCGCCCGACGATCTGACCAAGCTGACCGGCGTCGGCCCGCAGCTCGAGAAGAAGCTCAACGAGGGTGGTCTGTGGCACTATTGGCAGGTCGCCGCCATGACCCCGGCCGACGTTGCCAAGGTCGATGCCGAGCTCAAGCTCAACGGTCGTATCGATCGTGACGGCTGGGTGGAACTGGCCCGCAATCTGGTCGCCGGCGCCTGACACGGTCTGAAGGCTGCAATTTCGTTGCAGCCTCCCTATCTATCCCTGAACACGGCCCGGTTGCTCGCCTTCCAATTGTGATGTTGGAGTGGTAAGCGCCGGGCCGCTTCCCATCACCGGACCTGTTCCGGTTTCCCAAAGAGGTATCCTGCAATGTCGAACATTACCGCCGCCATGGTGAAAGAGCTGCGCGAACAGACTGGCGCGGGCATGATGGATTGCAAGGCAGCGCTCACCGAGACCGCCGGCGATCTGGAAGCCGCCGTTGACTGGCTGCGCAAGAAGGGCCTGTCGAAGGCCGCCAAGAAGGCTGGTCGTGTCGCTGCCGAAGGGCTTGTCGCCCTGCTGGTCGAAGGCAACCAGGGCGTTGCCGTGGAAGTCAATTCCGAAACCGACTTCGTGGCCCGTAACCCCGAGTTCCAGGATCTGGTCGGCGGTATCGCCGAAGTGGCTCTGAAGACCGGCGAGGACGTCGAGGCCCTCAAGGCGGCTGCCTTCCCGGGCGGCGGCACGGTCGAGGAGAAGATCTCCGCCACGGTTGCCAAGATCGGCGAGAACATGTCGCTTCGCCGTGCCAAGATCGTCTCGGTCGGGCAGGGCGCCCTGGCGACCTATATCCACAACCCGGTCGTTGCCAACAAGGGCCGCATCGGCGTGATTGTCGCGCTGGAGTCCGCTGGCAATACCGAGAAGCTCGCCGAACTCGGCCGTCAGATTGCCATGCATGTCGCGTCTTCGAACCCGGTCGCAGTCGATGCCGCTGGCGTAGATGCCGCGATTGTCGAGCGTGAGAAGACCATTCTCGCCGAAAAGTATCGCGAGCAGGGCAAGCCGGAAGCTGCGATCGCCAAGATCGTCGAGAGCGGCATCAAGACCTATTTCAAGGAAGTAACCCTGCTCGAGCAGCCCTTCATCTTCGATCCCTCCAAGTCGGTCGGCCAGGCCATCAAGGAGAGCGAAGGTGCTGCCGGCGGCCCGATCAAGGTGGCTGGCTTCATCCGCTACGCTCTGGGTGAGGGCATCGAGAAGCAGGAAAGCGATTTCGCAGCCGAAGTTGCCGCTCAGGCTGGTCACGCCGCCTGATCTTCTATTCCAACGACCCTTGGCCGCACTTCGGCCATGTGGATGATCGAGATCGACAACAGGCGGCTTAAAGCCGCCTGTTGTATAAGTGGCCAGCGAATCGGAGAGCAGTCATGGCGGTACTTCCCTATAAACGCGTCCTGGTGAAGCTTTCCGGTGAGGCATTGATGGGAGGCGAGGCCTTCGGCATCGATCGCGGCACGGTGCGCCGGATCGCCGAAGACGTCATCGAAGCGGTCAAGCTGGGTGTGGAAGTCGGCGTGGTCGTGGGCGGCGGCAATATCTTCCGCGGCTCGCAGATCGCCGGTATGGGCTTGTCGCGGCCTGCGGCCGACTCGATGGGCATGCTCGCCACCGTAATGAACGTCATCGCGCTCGAAGCCCAACTCGCTTCCCTCGGCCAATCCGCTCGCGCCATGTCCGGCGTCGCCATGCCGTCGGTGGTCGAAACCTATACGCGCCAGCAGGCGATGGAGCATCTGGCCAAGGACCGTGTCGTGCTGCTGGCGGGCGGCACCGGCAATCCCTTCTTCACCACCGACACCGGCGGTGCACTGCGTGCGGCGGAGCTGGAATGCAACGTCCTGATGAAGGGCACGCAGGTCGACGGCATCTATTCCGCCGATCCCAAGAAGGACCCCGCTGCTACCCGCTATGATCACATCACCCATGACGAGGTCATCCGCAAAGACCTCAAGATCATGGATACGGCGGCGTTTGCGCTTGCCCGCGAGGCGCGCTTGCCGATAATTGTCTTTTCGATTCAACAACCCGGATCCCTCGCAGCCGTGCTGCGCGGGGAGGGGCGTTGCACTCTGGTCACTCCCTGACCACTTCCGTCAAAGAAATTCGAGGGCAGGAACATGGCTGCGTCATTCGATATCGCTGAGGTCAAGCGTCGCATGGAAGGCGCGCTCAATGCGCTGAAACATGAACTGGGTGGTCTGCGCACCGGCCGGGCCTCTTCCTCACTGCTCGAACCGGTGCATGTCGATGCCTATGGCGCGAGCATGCAGCTGTCGCAGGTCGCCACCATTTCGGTGCCCGAACCGCGCCTGCTTAGCGTGCAGGTCTGGGACCGTGGCATGGTCGGCGCCGTCGAGAAGGCGATCATGAACTCCAATCTTGGACTCAATCCGCAGACCGAGGGACAGGTGATCCGGCTGCGCATTCCCGAGATGACGCAGGATCGCCGTAAGGAACTGGTCAAGGTCGCGCATAAATATACCGAGTCGGCGCGCGTGGCGGTTCGGCATGTCCGCCGTGACGGCCTGGACATTCTGAAGAAGACGGAAAAAGACGGTACGATTGGTGAAGACGAAGAAAAGCGTCTGGCCGATCAGGTGCAGAAGGCGACTGATGCGATGATCGCCGAAATCGATAAGACCCTCCTCTCCAAGGAGAAGGAAATCATGCAGGTGTGACGGAAGAGGGGTGCAGATTATCCGCAAGGACTATTCTACTCCCCCTATTCGACACCAATTATCCACTGTCTATCCGATGATCGTTCGATAGAATTCGTGCCAGCCGGTTCGGCGGAGAAGCTTCGAGGCACCAATGTTTGGCAGGGACGAAATCGACGACGCAACTGTGGCGACCCCGCCGGCTCATGTCGCCATCATCATGGATGGTAATGGCCGTTGGGCCTCCAAGCGCCTGATGCCCCGTTTCGAGGGGCATCGTCGGGGCGTGGAGGCGCTCAGGCGTACCGTCCGCGCCGCTGCTGAGCTGGGCATCCGTTACCTGACGCTCTATTCCTTCTCGTCGGAGAACTGGTCGAGGCCCCGGACTGAAGTCGACTATCTCATGGGGCTGGTGAAGCGCTTCGTGCGCAACGATCTGGCCGACCTGCATGCCAACAATGTCCGGGTTCGTATCATCGGCGAGCGTGAAGGGCTCGACGCCGAACTTGCCGAGCTCCTGATCGAGGTCGAGAATCTCACGGCCGCCAATACCGGATTGACCCTCGTCGTGGCGTTCAACTACGGCGCCCGGCAGGAGATTGTTGCGGCAGCCAGGCGCTTGGCGGAGAAGGTTGCGGAAGGGCTGCTCAAGCCGGCAGACATTACGGCCGAAGCCATCGGCGCCAATCTGCACACGCATGATATTCCGGATCCAGATCTGGTCATCCGGACCTCGGGAGAACAAAGGCTCTCCAATTTCCTGCTCTGGCAGGCGGCCTATGCGGAGTTGGTTTTCATTCCCTTGCTCTGGCCGGATTTCGACCGCCGGGCGCTGGAAGCGGCGCTGGCCGAGTATCACGCGCGCGACCGTCGTTTCGGGGGGCTTGGCGAGACCGATCCTCCCCGTCAGGCCAATTCCGGCTAGGGCGGTATCGTCGACGTGCCTGTGGGGGAAGATGTGACAGCAGTTTTGTGTCGGGGAACAGCGGCTGGCCGGCTGCGGGGGGCGGTGCCATCCGTCCGCGGTCTCTGACATGGCAGGCGCATCCAAGGCCAACTGGTCCGATCTTTCCATCCGCATCGCCTCCGCCCTGGTCATGGCCGGTTTGGCGCTGGCCACGGCCTGGTGGGGAGGCTCTCTTTTCGTACTGTTCTGGTTCCTCGCAGCTGCTGGCGTTCTTTGCGAATGGCTGTTTCTGATCGCCGCCGGTCGACGCGATTGGCTGATCGTTGTGCTCGGTGTCGGCCTGCTCGCCGTGTCCACGCTGTTTGCCCTGAGCGGGCAAGCCGGAACCGCTCTGTTGACCGTCGTCGGGGGCGCGGCGGTGATGGGCGGCCTGGCGTGGGGACGAGGTCTGGCGCAGCCGCTGCTGGCCGCTGTCGCCATACCCTATGCGGCCTGCGTGGTCTTGCCGGTTACTCTTTTGAGGCTCGACGAGCCCCATGGCATGCGCGCCATTTTCGTGCTGTTTGCCATTGTCTGGGGCTCGGATGTACTGGCCTATTTCACTGGACGGACCCTGGGTGGTCCCAAGCTCTGGCCGAGGGTAAGCCCGAAGAAGACCTGGTCTGGCTTCATCGGCGGCACCGTGTTTGCTGCGGCGGCGGCCGGCCTTGTCGGCGGCTCCGTTGTTCTTGTTCCCATAGGGGCCGCGCTGGCGGCGATCTCTCAAGGTGGTGATCTCCTTGAATCCGCCTTGAAGCGCCGCTTTGATGCCAAGGACGCGAGCCAGCTGATACCCGGCCATGGCGGCGTCATGGACAGGCTCGACGGCTTTCTGGCGGCGGCGCTGGCTGCTTTGCTGATCGGGCTTGTGCATGCTGGCCTGCATCCGGCCCAGGGCTTCATTGTGTGGTAGTGCCGAAAGGCTAGGCAGAGTTTCCCGACGAGGCCCAAGAGTGAGCCTCGCCGGGAAACTCTGAAAATTGGTTTGCCATCTTGCCAGTTCCTCTGACCGTGCCTGGGGCCCCATCATGAGGAACCTGAGTAGGCCGGTGTGGCTTGGCTTTTGGCGCGTGAGAGGAATGGATGATGGGTTTTCTGGATAGTTTCGGTCTCGGTGCTCTCGGCTTCGTGCCGTTCATCGTGATCATTTCCATCCTGATCTTCTTTCACGAGCTTGGGCATTTCCTTGTCGGGCGCTGGTGCGGCGTGAAAGTTGTGACCTTCTCGATCGGCTTCGGGCCGGAATTGTTCGGCTATGACGACCGGCACGGCACCCATTGGCGCATCGCAGCAATCCCCCTCGGCGGTTATGTGCGCTTCTTCGGAGATGCCAATGCCGCTTCTCTGCCCGATGAAGAGCGCAACCAATTGATGACGCCGGAGGAGCGTGCGGTCAGCCTGTTCCACAAACCGGTCTGGCAGCGCATCGCCATCGTGGCGGCTGGCCCTCTGGCCAATTTCATCCTGGCCGCTTTCGTCTTCGCGGCTGCATTCTCGATTTATGGTTACCCGAATTCTGACGCCATTATCGGGCCGATCAAGGCTGACGGACCGGCGGCCAAGGCGGGACTGCGCAAGGGTGACAGGATCGTCGAGGTCAACGGCACCAAAGTCACCCTGTTCGACCAGCTTCCGGAACTGATTTCGGCTATGCCTGGGCGCCCCGTGAACCTCACCATCGAGCGTGGACAGGAGAGCTTCGACGTCAGCGTCACACCTGAAACGCGTACGTTCTCCACGCCCGATGGCAAGACCATTTCGCGGGCCATCATCGGCATCGGCCCCGGCGGCATGTCGCGTCTCGACCCTGTTTCGGCGCTGTGGCAAGGCACCAAGGAAACCGGACAAGGTATTGGTGCATCAGCGAAATTTATCTACGACCTCTTTGCCGGACGTGGCGATCCCAAGCAGGTGACCGGCATTGTCGGCATTGCGGTCGTATCCAAGACGATTACCGAAACCATCGGGCTCGCCGGTCTGATCCTGCTCACGGCTGGTCTGTCGATTTCCGTCGGCTTCATCAATCTGTTGCCGATTCCGGTTCTAGATGGCGGACATCTGGTCTTTTACGCCATCGAGGCGATCCGGGGCAGGCCAGTGGGAGCCCGTGCGCAGGAACTGTCCTTCGGCATTGGGCTCATGTTGATAATTACAATCACTGTTTTGGTGTTGGGCCATGATCTGTCACAGCAATTATCGGGCGGTTGAGAGGGCGTGGCGGATTCGCAACGGTCTCCCAAAAAAGGACGGACGGTGGCCGGGGGTCGGTTTGCATGTGTCCGGAAACCCTGTAGAAGCATTTCCAATGAGAGCAATGCGGGCTGGTGAGGTTTGGCATTGAACTCGACTTGGTTTGGTAAAAAGAGTGGGATTTAGACCCGATGGCAACAGCAATGTACAAGTTGAAGCTGGGCGTTGCCCTCGCGGCTGTCGCGGTTCCGTCGTTGTTCGGGGCCTTCGTGGCATCTCCTTTGGTGGGCACGGCTGAAGCCGCTCCGAGGAAGCATGTTGCGTCGCGCTCGGCACCGATCGTCAACCGCATCGTGTTCGAGAAGAACAAGAAGGTCACAGCGGACCAGCTGTCTTCCATCATGGAGACCAAGCCCGGCAGCCAGGTGAACCAGGCCACCCTCAATGCGGACATCGATCGCATGCGTGAGGCCTACAACCGGACCGGCCGCTCGACGGTGCAGATTACGTATCGTGAAGTCCAGTTGCCGAACAATCGCGTCGACCTCGTCTTCACGGTGGCTGAGGGCTCGAAGGTCGGCATCGACTCGATCAACTTCGTCGGCAACAACAATTTCTCCGCCTGGCGCCTGAAGCGCCAGATGGCCACGATCGAGAGCGGCTATCTCGGCTGGCTGCGCACCACCGACACTTATGATCCGGATCGCCTCGCTGGTGACGAAGAGCGCCTGCGCCAGTTCTATGTGAACCACGGCTATCCTGATTTCCGCGTCGTCTCGATCGTGCCGTCGCTGAACGAGAAGCAGGACGCCTATGTCCTGACCGTCACGGTCGACGAGGGACAGTACTACAAGTTCGGCCCCTCGCAGGTCGAATCCACCATTTCCGACGTCAATCCCGCTGACCTGAACGGCGATATCCAGTCCTGGAACAACTGGACCTATCGTGGCGAGGACGTGGACAAGACTGTCGAGGACATGACGGTCAAGCTGGCTGGTTCCGGCCACCCCTTCGCTCAGGTCCGCCCGCGCGCCGTTCGTGACGCTGGCGGCAACATCATCAGCGTCAACTATGTCGTGGAAGAGGGCGCGAAGGTCTATATCGAGCGCATCAACATCCGCGGCAACACCCGCACGCGTGACTATGTGATCCGCCGCGAGTTCGACGTTGGTGAAGGCGACCCCTACAACAAGGCGCTGATCGAGCGGGCGACCCGTCGCCTGCGCAATCTCGGCTACTTCAAGAACATCCGCGTCACCAACGAACCGGGCTCGGAGCCCGATCGCGTGATCGTCAATGTCGAGGTCGAAGATCAGTCCACCGGCGAATTCTCGCTGGGCGGCGGCTACTCCACCTCGGACGGCTTCCTCGGCGAAGTCTCGCTCACCGAGCGCAACTTCCTCGGCCGCGGCCAGTATGTGAAGGCCTCGGTGCAGTACGGGCAGCGCACGCAGGGCTACAGCCTGTCCTTCACCGAGCCCTACTTCCTGGGGCAGCGTATCGCCGCCGGCTTCGACCTGTTCTCGAAGACGACGGATGACAGCGACTACAGCTACTACAAGGACCAGACCACAGGCGGCACGTTGCGCGCCGCCTTCCCGATCACCGAGAACTTCACGGTCGGCGTCAACTACACGATCTATTCGGAGAAGGTGACGATCCCGGATAAGCGCTACACCGATAACGATTTTAGCAATGGTGAAGCCTCGGTCGCGATCAAGGAATTGGCTGCCGACGGACGCCGTCTGGTCTCGATGGCAGGCTACACGCTGACCTACAACACGCTCGACGACCTCAAGCAGCCGAGTTCGGGTGTTTATGTCCAGTTCAAGCAGGACATTGCGGGCCTGGGCGGCGATGCCAAGTTCATCAAGCAGTCGGTCGACGGGCGCTACTACTATTCGCTGACCGATGACCTGACCGTGATGGTTCGCGGCCAGGGCGGCTATATGCGGGGCTTCGGTGGTGACAAGTTGGCGATCGTCGACCAGTACAGCCCCGGCCCGGATCTCGTGCGCGGCTTTGCACCCGGTGGCATTGGCCCACGGGATATCGCAGGTGGTTCAAAGGGCAACGGTCTCGGCGGTACGACCTATTTCGGCGGGACGGTGGAACTTCAGTTCCCGATTTTTGGACTGCCGCGTGAAGTGGGCTTGCGCGGTGCCATATTCGCCGATGCCGGTACGGTGTTTGGGTATGGGGGTACGAAATTTGCTCCTTATACATGTATCGCCAATTCCGGCGGCGGCGGCGGCGGCGATTGCAACGCCGGCGGCGGCCCCGGTACCGGTAAGAATACCCGGACTTTCCAGTTGATCGACGATCACTCGATTCGTTCGTCGATCGGTGCCAGCTTGCTGTGGGCCTCGCCGCTTGGCCCGTTGCGCTTCGACTACGCTTACGTCTTGACCAAGGCCAAACATGACGACACCCAGGCTTTCCGCTTCGGCACGATCGTCAACTATTGATGATCTGACCTGAGGATTGTGCCGGCCGGTCCCTTCGGGGCCGGCCGGTTTTTTGTTCGCAAAGCGGCATCCTTCGCATGCCGCAATGAACGGAAATACTCGGTGTTTTGCATTGCATCCCCTTCATCGTGTAAGGGCTAGAGCGTTTTACGATTTGACGGAGTCAACCAGAGCCGCAGCGACGCTCATGCCAATCCGTTGGATTGGTTTGGAAACTAGGAGCTGGAGCGAACAAGCGTTGGGGCATGAACCTGATTTGCTCTGGGGATGAACGATCAGGCCGGTAACGCTTTTGCAAAGGGACTGGTCTATTCATAATGAAAAAGATCACCGGTTTCGGAGCAGCCACTCGAAGCCGGATTTGGGGGCTGACCGTAGCGTGGACTTGATGACGGATCCGGTATTCTTTCACGCGCGCAACCGCCTCACCGTTGCCGACATCGTCGAACTCACCGGCGCTGAACCGACGGTCGGTCTGTCGCTGGACCTGACGGTGGAACGCGTGGCGCCGCTCGATCATGCCGGGGAGGGCGATCTGAGCTTCCTCGAGAATCCGCATTATCTGCCGATGCTGGAAACGTCCAAGGCGGCGGTGATCCTGATCTCGCCCAAATTCACCGATCGCGCTCCGAAGAATGCACCCTTGCTGGTGGCGCGCGAGCCCTATCGTGCCTTTGCCCAGATCGGCATGGCGTTGTTCCCGGACGCGGCACGCCCACAATCCTTTTTCGGAGCCAAGGGCATTTCGCCGGGTGCCGTCGTGCACCCTGAAGCGAGGCTCGAGATTGGCGTGACCGTCGATCCGGGTGCCGTCATCGGGCCGCGGGCAGAAATCGGGGCAGGGACCATCGTCGGCGCGAACGCGGTGATCGGATCGGATGTTCGGATCGGCCGTGACTGCTCGATCAGCCCGAATGCGGTGATCCAGCATTCCCTGATCGGTAATCGTGTCATCATCCATGCCGGTGCCTGTCTTGGCCAGGATGGTTTCGGTTTTTCGATGGGGCCGCGCGGCCACCTCAAAGTGCCGCAGGTCGGTCGCGTCGTGGTGCAGGATGATGTCGAAATCGGCGCTTGCACCACCATCGATCGTGGTGCCAATCGTGACACCATCATCGGCGAGGGCACCAAGATCGATAATCAGGTGCAGATTGCCCACAACGTCATGGTCGGGCGGCACTGCGTGCTGGTGGCGAAGGTCGGGATTTCCGGTTCGACCGTCCTGGAGGATTTCGTGGTGATGGGGGGTGCCTCCGCCACGGTTGGCCATATCCGCATCGGCATGGGCGCCCAGATCGCCGGCGCCGCCAACGTCAAGGACGACGTGCCGCCGGGCGCGCGCATGGGCGGTACGCCTGCCCAGCCATTGGGGGACTATGCGCGCGAACTGGCCCTGCTCAAGAGGCTGGTCAAGAATTCGCGGGTTCGATCGGGGCAAGGTACGGACGAGGGATCCGCTCCCTAAAGCGTCTTGCGATTCCGTGTGTCTATCGGGAATCGCAAAGACGCATCGAAACAAGGAGTTAGAGCAAAAAGCGTTTTCGTTGAAACGCGCTTTGCTCTAGGGAGCGATATGGAGTTTGGTTTAAGCGCTCTGGCTGAAGGCCGGGCAGGTTCAGGAAATGAGACCTATATGAGTGAAGCAACCCCTGGAACGCTGGAAACCGCAGATATCGGCAAGCTCTTGACCCTGCTGCCGCATCGCTATCCCTTCCTGCTCGTAGACCGCATCGTCGAGATCGATGGCGACAATTCCGCCGTCGGCATCAAGAACGTCACCTTCAACGAACCGCATTTTACCGGCCACTTCCCCGGGCAACCGGTGATGCCAGGCGTGCTGGTGATCGAAGCGATGGCGCAGACGGCCGGCGCGATCTGCGTACTCAGCAGCGAGGGCAAGGCCAAGCCCAAGGTCGTCTATTTCATGACAATCGACGAATGCCGTTTCCGTAAGCCGGTCACGCCGGGCGATCAGATGCGTCTGCACCTGACCAAACTGAAGAACCGCCGCAATATGTGGTGGTACAAGGGAGAGGCCAAGGTTGATGGTGTCACGGTCGCCGAGGCTATCGTCTCCGCCATGCTGGTCACCGAATAATGGCGGAGGGGGCTCGCCAGATCATCCATCCGTCCGCGGTCGTCGAAGCGGGAGCAAAACTGGGCGAAGGCGTCAGTATCGGCCCTTTCTGCGTTGTTGGAGCCGAGGCGACTTTGGCTGACGGCGTCACATTGCATTCGCATGTCGTCGTCGCCGGACGTACCAGCATCGGCGCGCGCACCAAGGTGTTCCCCTTTGCCTCCCTGGGCCATCAGCCGCAAGATCTCAAATATGCTGGCGAGCCCTCGGACCTCACCATCGGCAGCGATTGCCTGATCCGTGAGGGGGTAACGATGAATCCCGGCACGAGCGGTGGCGGCATGCACACCATTGTCGGTGATCGCTGTGCCTTTCTCGCCAATTCCCATGTCGGGCATGACTGCAAGCTCGGCAACAACATCATCCTCTCCAACGGTGTCTTGTTGGCCGGCCATGTTTCGGTTGGCGACTATGCCATTCTGGGCGGAGCCGCTGCGGTAATCCAGTTCGCGCGTGTCGGGGCGCATGCCTTCGTTGGCGGCCTGTCCGGGCTCGAGAACGACCTGATCCCCTTCGGCATGGCCCTGGGTGATCGCGCCAGCCTGGCAGGCCTCAACATCATCGGCCTGAAGCGCCGCGGCTTCGGGCGGGAACAGATCCATGCCTTGCGTCATGCCTATCGCATGCTGTTTGCCTCCGCTGGGACCTTGAAGGAGCGGGTCGCCAAGGTCGCCGAGACCTTCGCCGACCAGGCCGCGGTGATGGAGATCGTCGATTTCGTGAGAGCCGGCGGTGAGCGTGCTTTGGTAACGCCGCGCGATGCGTCGGCGCGAGATCTCGCAGGCAGCGAGGCGTGAGCACGCCGCCTGCTGCCGGAACGGTCTCAGCCATGCCTGCCTTGGCGGTTGTCGCCGGGGCGGGGCGTTTGCCGGCCGAGATTGCAGCGGAGGCGGCAGAGCGGGGCGAAGCTGTGGTGATCCTGCCCTTGAAGGGCTTTGCGGATGCCGATTTTGCTGGTTACGCCCAATATCCGGTCAGCCTGATCGACCCGAAAGGGGTTCTGCAGGAGTTGGCCCGGGCCGGTGCAGGCCGAGTGATCCTGGCGGGTGCCGTGCATCGCCCGGGGCTCGGCATGGTGCGGTCCGGCATCCAGGCCGTACGGCATCTCGAAGAGATCCGTAACGTGCTCGAGGGCGGGGACGACAATCTCCTCCGGGGCGTCATCGTCTTTCTGGAAAAGCACGGCTATGCGGTCGTCGGCGTTCGTGATGTGGCGCCGTCGCTTATGGCGCCCAGGGGGACGCTCGGCCATCTGTCGCCCAGCGCGGCGGAGCTCGAAGGGATCGCCATCGGCCAGCGCGCTCTTGCCGCCATGGGGCCGAGCGACATTGGCCAGGGCGTTGTAGTCGCACAAAGGCGCGTACTGGCCGTCGAAGCCGCCGAGGGCACGGATAACATGATCCGGCGAGTTGCCGTTTTGCGCCGGCTTGGCCTATTTGGCCGCTTGTCGCGCCATGGCCGCCCGCCCATCGCCGAGCAGGATGGCGGTGTGCTGGTGAAGGCGGCCAAGCCGGGACAGGATTTCAGGGCCGACCTTCCGAGCATCGGCCCGCGCACGGTGCGCCTCGCCAAGAAGGCCGGACTTGCTGGTATCGCCATCGAGGCCGGCAATGTTCTCGTGCTGGAACGGGATGCGACGATTGCAGCAGCCGATGCCGCCAATCTATTCCTTGTCGGGGTGTGATGATGATGGATCGGCCTTTGAAGATCGCCATCGTCGTGGGCGAACATTCCGGCGATCAGCTCGGCTTCAAGCTGATGCAGGCCTTGCGCGCGCAGGCGGGTGCGCCCGTGGTGTTCAAGGGCACGGCTGGGCCCGCCATGACGCGCGAGGGCATGGAGAGCCTGTTTCCGCTCGACGACATTGCGGTGATGGGATTTGCTGCCGTGATCGGACGCTTCCCCACGATCTATCGGCGCGCCTGGCAAGTGATCGACTCCATCGTTGCCGATCCGCCCGATGGCCTGGTGATCATCGACAGTCCGGATTTTACCCATGCCGTCGCCAAGCGCGTGCGCCGGCGCCTGCCGCATCTGCCGATCATCAACTATGTCTCCCCCAGCGTCTGGGCCTGGCGCCCGGGCCGGGCGGTGTCGATGCGGGCCTATGTCGACCACGTGCTCGCTTTGCTGCCCTTCGAACCCGAGGCCTATCGCCGGTTGAACGGCCCCCCTTGTTCCTATGTCGGCCATCCTTTGATGGAGCGCCTGCATGAATTGCGCCCCAATGCCGAGGAGGAGACGATCCGGCAGGGGGACCGAGCGCTGGTGCTGGTACTCCCCGGCAGCCGTTCGAGCGAAGTGGGGCTGCTGACGGAAGATTTCGGCCGGACGATCGAGCTCCTATCCACCAGGATCGGGCCCTTCGATGCCGCGCTGCCAACGGTGCCGCGCCATGCCGAGCGTCTGCGGCAGGCGACCGCCGGCTGGGCGCCGAATCCCCTGATCATCACCGATCCCGACGAGAAATACGCGGCCTTCCGCCGGGCGAGAGCGGCACTGGCAGCATCGGGCACGGTGACGCTCGAACTGGCTTTGGCGCAGGTGCCGATGATCGGAACCTATCGCTTTCCGGCCTGGGAGGCCTTCCTGGCCCGTCGCCTGGTCAAGGGACGTTTTTTCCTGTTGCCCAATCTGATTCTCGATCGACAGGCTGTGCCCGAACTCTTCCAGGAAGAGGTCGTACCGGACCGTCTGGCCGATCTCATGGCCGGATTGCTGGGGAATACCGATGAACGGCGCGCGCAGATGCACGCCTTCGATGAGATCGATCAACGCATGCAGGTGGTGGGGGAGTCCCCGTCGCAGCGAGCGGCCCGCATCGTGCTGGAAACCATTGCCGGCAAGGCGGGTTGAGGGTCTCAAGCGCTCGTGCCGCAAATAGCAGGGGCTGAAAACCAGAAGGGCGGATCCGAGGATCCGCCCTTTGTTATCTTAGCGGCGCTGGGCCGGGGAAACGTAGTCGCGACGGGCTGCGCCGGTATAGAGCTGGCGCGGGCGGCCGATCTTCTGGGAAGGATCTTCGATCATTTCCTTCCACTGCGCGATCCAGCCGACGGTACGGGCCAGGGCGAACAGCACGGTGAACATCGAGGTCGGGAAGCCCATCGCCTTGAGCGTGATGCCCGAATAGAAGTCAATGTTCGGATAGAGCTTCTTTTCGACGAAATACTCGTCGTGCAGGGCGATGCGCTCGAGTTCCAGCGCAACCTCGAGCAACGGGTCGTCCTTGTGGCCGAGCTCGTTCAGCACCTCGTGGGTGGTACGCTGCATGATCTTGGCGCGCGGATCGTAGTTCTTGTAGACGCGGTGGCCGAAGCCCATCAGGCGGAAGGGATCATTCTTGTCCTTGGCCTTGGCGATATATTGCGGGATACGATCGACCGTGCCGATTTCCTGCAACATCTTGAGCGCAGCTTCATTGGCGCCGCCATGGGCCGGGCCCCAGAGGCAGGCGATGCCGGCGGCGATGCAGGCAAACGGATTGGCGCCCGAGGAGCCCGCGAGGCGGACCGTCGAGGTCGACGCGTTCTGCTCGTGATCGGCATGCAGGATGAAGATGCGATCGAGCGCGCGGGCCAGGATCGGATTGGGCTTGTATTCCTCGCAAGGGACCGAGAAACACATGCGCAGGAAGTTGGACGGATAGTCCAGATTGTTCTGCGGATACACGAAGGGCTGGCCGATGGTGTATTTGTAGGCCATCGCAGCCAGGGTCGGCATCTTGGCGATCAGTCGCATCGACGAGATCATGCGCTGATGCGGGTCGGAGATGTCGGTGGAGTCGTGATAGAAGGCCGAAAGGGCGCCGACCGAGGCGACCATCACGGCCATCGGATGGGCGTCACGGCGGAAGCCCTGGAAGAAGCGGGCCATCTGCTCATGCACCATGGTGTGGCGCGTGACGCGATAGTCGAAGTCCGCCTTCTGGGCAGCTGTCGGCAGTTCGCCATAGAGCAGGAGATAGCAGGTCTCGAGGAAGTCGCCATGCTCGGCGAGTTGCTCGATCGGGTAGCCGCGATAGAGCAGCACGCCCTCATCGCCATCAATATAGGTGATCTGGGATTCACAGCTCGCCGTCGAGGTGAAGCCTGGATCGTAGGTAAACATGCCCGTGTGCTTATAAAGGGGCGCAATATCAACAACCGTCGGACCAACGGAGCCGGCCTTGGTTGGCAATTCGATTGCCTTGTCACCAATAGTCAGAGTCGCCGTGTTACCGCTCATGCAATCCTCCTTGTACGGAAATACGCGGTCACGCCTTGGCCAGAAAGGAGCCCCCCGGCTCAAGTAAGGCCTACGTATCGCCGATCCGTCGGTGTTGGGTAGACCATTTGCTGCAATGCCGCAAGAAAGACGAAGAAGTGAACTGTCGGTTCGACGACTGCTTAGGCGGCAGCGCGCCAGGGTAGGGCCGATTGCCCCACTTTGACGCGAAAGCTTTCCAAATCTTTCGCGTCAAAGCTGCGAAAAATACACCTATTGCGCGAAACCCGATGTCCGGGAAACACAATCATGCGGCGCTTGGCCTCAGCCGGCCTGATCCTTCAGCCGGGCCAGGCTTTCCTCGCGGCCGAGGACGGCCAGCACGTCGAAGACCGGCGGCGAGGTGGTACGGCCGGTGAGCGCAGCGCGCAACGGCTGGGCCAACGAGCCGAGCTTGGCGCCGGTTTCCTCGGCTGCGGCCCGCACCGTCGCCTCGGTCGCACTGGCGCTCCACTCGCCCAAGGCTTCGAAGCGCGGCAACAGCATGGCGAGGGTCGCCCGCGCTTCTTCGTTCAGCATGGCCTTGGCCTTGTCATCCAAGGGCAGGGGACGCGAGACGAACAGGAAATTGGCGCCATCCAGCAATTCCACCAAAGTCTTGGCGCGTTCCTTAAGGCCGGGCATGGCGGCCAGCAACTGAGAGCGCTTGGCACCATTGCCGTCGGCGAGCTGGGCAGCGAGGGCAGGGCCACCGGGAATATGGGGGAGCAACTGGTCGATGGCGGCGAGCAATTCCTCATCCGTGGAGTTGCGCATATAGATGCCATTGAGGTTTTCGAGCTTCTTGAAATCGAAGCGCGCGGCCGATTTGCCGATGGCGCCGGTATCGAAATGCTCGATCATCTCCTTGGTGGTGAAAACTTCCTGGTCGCCATGGCTCCAGGACAGGCGCACGAGGTAATTGCGCATGGCCGCCGGCAGGTAGCCCATGGCGCGATAGGCGTCGACGCCCAGCGCGCCGTGACGTTTGGAGAGCTTGGCACCGTCGGAGCCGTGGATGAGCGGGATATGGGCCATATGCGGCACTTCCCAGCCCATGGCTTCGTAGATCTGCTTCTGGCGGGCGGCATTGGTGAGATGATCATCGCCACGGATGATATGCGTGATGCCCATGTCATGGTCATCGACCACCACGGCCAGCATATAGGTCGGCGTGCCGTCCGAGCGCAGCAGCACCAGGTCGTCAAGGTCCTTATTGGCCCAACGCACGGTGCCCTGCACGTCGTCCTGGATGACGGTCTCGCCCTCGATCGGCGCACGCAGGCGGATCACCGGCTTGACGTCCTTGGGGGCTGTCGCCGGGTCGCGGTCGCGCCAGCGGCCGTCATAGCGCGGCGGGCGCCCTTCCTTGCGGGCGAGCTCGCGCATCTCCTCCAACTCCTGCTGGGTGGCGTAGCAATAATACGCCTTGCCCTGGGCGAGCATGGATTCGGCAACTTCGCGGTGGCGGGCAGCGCGGGCAAACTGGAAGATCGGGTCTCCGTCCCAATCGAGGCCAAGCCAGGCCAGGCCATCCAGGATGGCGGCAATGGCGGCATCGGTCGAGCGCTCGCGATCGGTGTCCTCGATGCGCAGCAGCATCTTACCGCCCTTGGCCCTGGCGTAGAGCCAGTTGAACAAGGCCGTGCGGCCGCCGCCGATATGGAGGAAGCCGGTGGGGGAGGGAGCAAAGCGGGTGATGACAGGAGTGGACATCGAAGTTGGCAATTCCAAAAGGCAGGGGAAGCGAAGCCAGAGCGCGGGAGCATGGAGGCGGAAGTATTGAGGCCCTTGGCTAACCCGGATCACATCAATAAGCTTGGGGCTTTAGCACAGGGTTTCATTGGGCGGTAGCGGCGGGGGCGCCTTTGCCTGAGAATGATCGAGGCCGCGCGCGGGTTGGTGTCCTCGGTGGAAGGCCGGGACAGCTGGGATTGGCGTTGCCCGGCGGCATGCTGTTCGGGCAGGGGCTGCAAAGGCTGGTGTCCTGGCTGGCGACCGGTCTTGCGGCGGAGATGGCGGCCTTCGAGCTTGCTCTCGTCGTTCCGGTCTTTCTGGGCCTGGGTGTCATCGCTTATTTTGCCGCACCGGAAGAGCCTGGTCTTGTCGTTCCCGCATTCCTTACTGTAGGGACGGCCTGCCTTGCCTATGGCTTGCGGGGGCGTTGGTGGTTGCATGTCGGCCTGATCAGCCTGACGGCGGTGGGAGCGGGCTTTTGCTCTGCCAAGCTGCGTACGATGAGCGTCGCCGCACCACAGCTTTCGCGTTCGATGGCGGGAACCGTTACAGGCCTCGTCCTTTCGGTAGAGCCGCGCCTGGGTGGCAGTGCGCGCATCGTCATCAGGCCGGTCTCGGTGGAGAAGCTGGAGCCTGCTGCGATGCCGGCCCGCATCCGACTTACGGTCCGCAAGGGCAGCGAAATCCGGGCTGGCGACAGCATCAGCCTCAAGGCAGTCATGAGACCGCCTCCGCCTCCTGCCTTGCCCGGCGGTTACGACTTCGCACGCGATGCCTTCTTCGATGGCATTGGCGGCGTTGGTTTTGCAGCGGGCAAGATTGCACCTGCAGCCAGCCCCGTCGAGGCGAGCTGGGCGGAAGCTTTCAATATCTGGATCGATCGCCAGCGCAACGATCTGACCCGACGGATCGTCGAGACGATACAAGGCGAGAATGGCGCCATCGCGGCTTCGCAGGTCACCGGTAAACGCGGCCAGATTCCCGGCGACGCCAATGAGGCCTTGCGCGCTTCCGGGCTCTATCATGTCGTTTCGATCTCGGGTCTCCACATGGCGCTATTTGCGGGCGGCCTGTTCGGCCTCATCCGCGCTGTCCTGGCGTTGTCGCGCCGGATCGTGCTCTATCGGGGCACCAAGGAACTCGCCGCGCTGCTCTCGCTGCTGCCGGCCGCTGCCTATACACTGTTTTCCGGCGCCGAGGTCGCGACGGTCCGCTCCTTCCTGATGATGGCCATCGTGCTGCTGGCCGTGGCGCTGGGACGCAATGCCATTACCCGCCGCAACGTCGCCCTGGCCGCGAGCTTCGTGCTGCTGACCACGCCGGAGCAGCTCCTGGGGCCGAGCTTCCAGATGTCCTTCGCCGCGGTGGCGCTGCTGGTGATCGCACATGAGCAATGGAGCCGGCGGAAGCGAGAGAAATCTGCAATGGCGTGGGAAAGGGCCATCGGTGGCGCTGTGACCCTGGTACTTGCCATGATGCTGACCACGATCGTCGCCTCGCTCGCCACGGCGCCATTCTCAGCCTTTCATTTCCATCGTATCACGCTGCAGTCGCTGGCCTCGAACCTTGTCGCGACGCCGATCGTCTCCTTCCTGATCATGCCGCTCGCCATGCTGGCCGTGGTCGCCGAGCCGTTTGGCTATGGCGCTCCATTTTGGCAGGCGATGGGCTGGGCTGTCGGTTTGTTCATGCAGGTGGCTCGTTCGGTTGCGACCTGGCCTGGCTCCGATCTCGTGCTGCCGCAGTTCTCCGCTGCGGCGCTCGGATTGTTCGCTCTGACGCTGGTCCTGCTGACCGTTCTGCGCACGCGTCTTGCTCTGCTGGCCCTATTGCCTTTGGGCGGGGGCATTACTCTGGCCGCGACAGCGTCGCTGCCGGTAGCTCTGTTCGGCGCAAACGGCTACGCGGCCCTCGTTCGCAAGGGCGATCAACTGACCGTGCTGGCGCAGCGATCCGATGCTTTTACGGTTCAGCAATGGCTGCTGGCCATGGGCGATCGGCGCAAGCCGGAGGATCCAACCCTCGCGGCACAGCGCCTATGTGACAGAGAAGGGTGTTCCGCGCCCATCGAGGGAGGCGGGATCTTCATGCTCGACAAGACCAGTAACGCCGCCGAGGAGGACTGTGGACGCGTCAGCGTCCTGGCGGGACCGGTTCCGATCGGTGCTCGCTGTGCCGCCGCTGGAGTTGTGATGGACCGGGAGTTGATTCGCGCGGTCGGCTCGATAGCACTTTATGTAGAGCCGTCGGCGAGCGGCGATATCAGCCCGCGCTGGCGTCTCGTCATGGCCCGCCATCCCCAAGCGTCCCGTCCGTGGGCACCGGGCCGGGTGATTGTGCCGCCGAAACTTCTGCCCCAGGCGGCAGTGCAGGCCCCAGCGACGGATACGCCTATGGACAGCGTCACCGCCGAAACCGATAACTGACGCGAGATTCTCACAAGAAAGGACGGACCATGAAAATCAGCGCCCGCAACCAGATCAAGGGCACGATCAAGAGCGTGACGAAGGGGCAGACTACCTCCCATATCCAGCTCGAGGTCAACGGAACCATCATCACCGCTTCGATCACCAACGAGGCCGTCGATGATCTCCAGCTCAAGCCCGGCCAGAACGCCTATGCCGTGATCAAGGCCTCCGACGTCATGATCGCGGTCGACTGATCGGCGCTGTCAGCCAGGCCGGGTCTTCGGACAGATGGTAGTTCGAAGACACCCGGGGCTACCCGACCATCAAGCGGATTTGCCTGCGAACTCCAGACCTTCTTCAGGTGATCCGCAAGCCCAGCTCGGCCAGCAATTGGCCGGCCTGGTTTTTCGAGATCGTGGCGCCCTTGAAATAACGGGCGTCACCAAGCTTCAAGCCGCCGAGATCGGCACTGCGTAGATCCGCTCCTTCGAAACGGGCATCGACCAGATTGGCATCGCGCAGGCTGCACTCTTCGAAGATGACATCGCGGAAATCGCATTGGCGCAGATCGGCCTGGGTGAAGTCGAGGCGGCGTAGCGTGGACTTGCGAAAGGAAAAGGCCGGCAGTTTCGCCGACATAAGCAAGACCTCCTCGAAAACGAGCCCGAATGCGGCGATTTCCGAGAGATCCGCGCCTGTCAGTTTGCAGCCGGTAAAAACCGCCGAGGCCGCTTTGGCGCGTCGAAAGCTGGCATTGCTGTAGTCACCCGTACGGAATGCAGCATCTTCGAGGTCGGTACCACGGAAATCGGCACCGCCCGCCTTGCAATTGCGCCATAGTGTATTCGCGAGCTTGGCGCCGACCAGCTTGGCATTTTTGAGAATGCAACGCTCGAACGACCAGTGGGACAGGTCGAGACGCGAAAGATCGCATTCCTCCAGTTCACAATCGACAAGGCAATACGGCGCGCGCGCCTTGAGCAACCGCTCGACGTCACGGCGTTCCAAAGCGTGGCCGCTGACTGTATGAAGGCCAGTCATTGCAAGCGAACCAAATTCGCATGCTCTCAATATCGGCGGAACAGGCCCACCAATTTACCCTGGATCTGTACCCTGTCCGGGCCAAAAATACGGGTTTCGTAAGCCGGATTGGCCGCCTCCAGTGCAATGGAGGCGCCGCGCTTGCGCAAGCGCTTCAGCGTGGCTTCCTCATCGTCGATCAGGGCTACCACGATATCGCCGGTATCGGCATGGTCCTGGCGGCGGATCAGCACGGTGTCATTGTCGAAGATACCAGCTTCGATCATTGAATCACCGCGCACTTCCAGGGCGAAATGATCACCTGAGGACAGCATTTCCGGCGTAACGCTGATGGTATGGCTCTTGGTCTGGATGGCGGAGACCGGCGTACCGGCGGCGATGCGTCCCATCACCGGGACCAGAACCGGCCGGCCGACATCCTCGTCCATTTCCGGCCTGACGGGGCGGACCTTGCCGAGATTGCCCTCGATCACGTTGGGGCGGAAGCCCCGCTGCGAAGAGGCCAGCGACAGGCCGCCTGGCACGGCGGATTCGGGCAGGCGTACCACTTCGAGCGCGCGTGCCCGGTTTGGCAGGCGCCGGATGAAGCCGCGCTCCTCCAGAGCCATGATCAGGCGGTGGATGCCGGACTTGGAGCGCAGGTCCAGCGCCTCCTTCATTTCATCGAAGGAGGGGGGCACGCCCTGTTCCTTCAGGCGCTCATGAATGAACCGAAGCAATTCGTGTTGTTTCTTGGTCAGCATGGCTTTCCCGTCGTGGCGGCCGCGAATCACGGTGAAGGTGTAAACAAAACAAGAACAGTGCTACATGTTCCTACTGTGTTCTGCAACTGTGAAGTTCAGGTTAAGGGTAGCGTCAATAGCCGGCCGCACGAAGATCGATGATCTCGCAGATATCGCCCGGTTTTGCTTCCGGCGCAAAGGGCGGCCGGACGACCAGACAGTCGGCATGCTGCATCACACTCACCAGCGACGAATCCTGCAGCGCCAGCGGCTCTACCTTGAGGATGTCTGACGTATCGTCAAGCACGAAGCGGGCACGGATATAGTCTTCACGAACGTCGTTGGCTGGCCAGGCGTTGGCGAAGACGGCCTTGCGGCGGGACAGACCCGCATCGGCCCGCCCCAGCAACGTACGCAACAGGGGTACCAGGAAGAGGACGCCGCAGACCACCGAGGATACCGGATTGCCGGGCAGGCCGAGGATATGCATTGAGCCAAGCCGCCCGTGCAGCAGGGGCTTGCCCGGGCGCATGGCGATCTTCCAGAAGCCGAGCTGCATGCCTTCGCGGGTGAGCGCGGTCTGGATCAGATCGTGATCGCCGACCGAAGCACCGCCGATGGTGACGAGCACATCCGCCTTCTCGGTACGAGCCCGCCGAACGGCAGCCTCCAGAGCCGGGAAGTCGTCGCTGGCGATGCCGAGGTCGAGTACTTCGCCCCCCTCGGCCTCGACCAGTGCCCGAATGGCGAAATTGTTGGAGGCGACGATCTGATTCTCGCCGATGGCTTGACCGGGCAGTACCAATTCATCGCCGGTCGCGAGAATAGCGACTTTGGGGCGGCGGCGGACAGGCAGGGCAGGATGATTCATGGCCGCGGCAAGCGCTATGTCGCGGGGACCGATGACGGTGCCTGATGTCAAAGCCTCCCGTCCTTCGGCAAAGTCCAGGCCACGGGCCCGGATATGCTGGCCGAGCCTGGCCGCCGCCTCCACGATGACGCGATTGCCCTCGCGGCTCGTGTGCTCCTGGATCACCACTGTGTCGGCGCCATCCGGCACGGGCGCACCCGTGAAGATGCGAACGGCCTGGTTTTCGCCAACTCGTCCGGCATAGCCGTGCCCCGCCGCCGATTCTCCGATCAATTCGAGGCTAGCACCTTCCTTGGCATCTGCCGCTCGCACCGCATAGCCGTCCATGGCCGAGGCGTTGAAGCCGGGCTGGGTCCTCAGCGCCGTGATGGCCGAAGCGAGAACACGTCCGCGCGTGGCATGCAGCGATATTGTTTCGGTTGGAAGCGGGGCTACGCCGGCAACCACCTTGGCCAGCGCGTCCGCGACGGGAAGCAGGCTCATCGATTTTCCTCCGCATGCCAATCGCCGGATTTGCCGCCGGATTTCTCCACAAGCCTGATCGCCTCGATGCGCATGCCCCGATCGACGGCCTTGACCATGTCATAAATGGTCAGGCAGGCCACGGAGACTGCGGTAAGTGCTTCCATCTCCACGCCGGTCTGGCCGGCAACCTTGGCCGTCGCCCGCACGGTCAGACCCGGCAGAGCGGTGTCGGGCTCGATTTCGACGGCAACCTTGCTGAGAAGCAGCGGATGGCAAAGTGGAATCAGCTCATGCGTCTTCTTGGCTGCCATGATGCCGGCGATGCGGGCCGTGGCGCGGACATCGCCTTTCTTGGCATCGCCGGACAACACGAGGTCGAGCGTTTCACGCTGCATCACCACGCGTCCTTCAGCGATCGCGGTGCGGCTGGTCACGGCCTTTTGCGAGACGTCGACCATATTCGCCTCGCCGGAGGCGTCGAGATGGGTAAGGCCGCGTTTCGTGCGCTGCTGGCTCATGCCGCGCCGTCCAGGGCCAGTAAGGCGCGGGTGGCGGCAGTGACGTCGGCCTGGCGCATCAGGCTTTCGCCGACCAGGAAGGTGTTGACCCCGACCCGCTGCAGGCGGCCGACGTCATCGGGCGAGAAGATGCCACTCTCACCGACGAGCAGGCGGTCGCTCGGCACTAGCGGCGCCAGAGTCTCCGTGGTTTCCAGGCGGGTGACGAAGTCGTTGAGATCGCGATTGTTGATGCCGATCATGCCGACGTCGAGCATGAGAGAGCGCTCGAGTTCGTCGTGATTGTGAATCTCGCATAGAACGTCGAGCGACCAGTCCTTGGCCGCAGCGATCAGGGTCCGTGCTTCGGCATCGGTAACGCTGGCCATGATCACCAGAATGCAATCGGCGCCCCAGGCTCTGGCTTCCACCACCTGATAGGGATCGTAGAGGAAGTCCTTGCGCAGGGCAGGCAGCGATACCGCTGTGCGCGCTGCGGTAAGGAAGTCGGGCCGTCCCTGGAAGGAGGGCTCGTCGGTCAGCACGGAAAGACAGGCAGCGCCGCCGGCCTCATAGGCGCGGGCGAGCGCCGGAGGATCGAAATCGGCGCGGATCAAGCCCTTGGAGGGGCTGGCCTTCTTGATCTCGGCAATCAGGGCGGTGTGGCCGGCGTCGAGCTTGGCCTGTAGAGCCCTCTGGAAGCCGCGTACGGGACCGGCCTGCTCTGCCAGCTTGATCAGTTCAGGCAACGGGCATGCCGCCTTCGCCGCCTCGATCTCGCGACGTTTATAGGCTTCGATCTTTTGCAGAATGGTGGCCATGGCACTCACGCGTTTGAAACTTCAACCAAACGGTTGAGTGTTGCTAGGGCCTTGCCCTTGTCGACGGATTCGCGGGCGAGGGCTACGCCATCCCCAAGGGTCGGCACCCGCCCCGCCACGAGCAGGGCAGCACCGGCATTCAAGAGGGCGATGTCGCGGTAGGGCGTCTTCTCGCCTTCGAGTACGGCCCGCAGCGCCACCGCGTTGTGGGCAGCATCGCCGCCCTTGAGATCATCGGGTGCTGCCACGCGCAGGCCGACTTCCTCCGGCGTGATGACGCCATGGCTGATCTGGCCGTTCTCCAGCGAGACGATCTCGGTGGGCCCGGTTGTGGTGATCTCGTCGAGCCCGTCGCTGCCATGTACGGCGATGATGCGCGTGGAACCCAGCGTCTTGAGCACTTCCACCATGGGCTGCAGCCACTGGCGGGCATAGACGCCGAGCAGCTGCCGCTTGACGCCGGCGGGATTGGAGAGCGGCCCCAGCAGATTGAAGATCGTCCGCGTGCCGAGTTCGACGCGGGTGGGGCCGACATGCCTCATGGCGCCGTGGTGAGCGGGGGCGAACATGAATCCGACGCCGGCCAGGCTGATGCAGCGCGCAATATCTTCCGGCCTCAGCTCGATATTGACCCCAAGCGCTGTCAATACGTCGGCGGCGCCGGATTTGGAGGAGAGGGCGCGATTGCCATGCTTGGCGACCTTCACGCCCGCGCCTGCGACGATCAGGGAGGCGGCGGTCGAGACGTTGTAGGAACCGGAGGCATCTCCGCCCGTGCCGACGATGTCGACGGCGTCCTCGGGGGCTTCCACCGTCAGCATCTTGGCGCGCATGGCGGTGACGGCGCCGGCCATCTCGTCAGGCGTTTCCCCGCGTACTCTCAGCGCCATCAGGAAGCCGCCGATCTGTGAGGGGGTAGCCTGGCCGGACAAGAGCAGGTCGAAGGCTTCAGCCGCCTCTTCCCGGGAGAGCGAACCGGCGGCGGCCTTGCCGATATAGGGCTTGAAACCGTCCATCATGCATGCTCGCTTTCTTGAGCTCTATTCTTGGCGTTCCATTCCGCCGCCAGCTCCAGGAAGTTCTGGAGGATGCGGTGGCCATGATCGGACATGATCGATTCCGGATGGAACTGAACGCCATGCAGCGGCGCACTCTTGTGCTGCAGGCCCATGATGACGCCGTCGTCGGTCTCAGCGGTGATTTCGAGATCCGTTGGCAGGGTGTCGCGCTTGACCACCAGCGAGTGATAGCGCGTGCCCATGAAGGGGCCGTTCAAGCCCCGGAAAACGCCGCGGCCACGATGGTCGATCGAGGAGATCTTGCCATGCATGGGGATGGCGAGGCGCACGATGTCGCCGCCGAAGACCTGGCCGATCGCCTGATGGCCGAGGCAGACGCCGAAAAGCGGGATGCGATCCCTGGCTTTCTCGATCAAATCGCAGCATATGCCGGCCTCGGTGGGCGTACAGGGGCCGGGCGAGAGCACGATCGCATCGGGCGCCGCGGCGATGACCTCGTCGACGCTGACCTTGTCGTTGCGATGAACCGTGACGGTGCAACCCAGCTGGCCGAGATAATGCCAGAGGTTCCAGGTGAAGCTGTCATAATTGTCGATCAGCGTCACGGTCATGGAACGGTCTGTCGTCACGGCTCTTGCCTCCTTTGAAGCCATCACGACTAGGCGTGCGGAGGCAGCGGGTCAAGCGCTTCGGTTTTAGGAAGTGCCGGGAGTAGGCGGAGCCGCCATCAGGCGTCGGCGTATGCCGTGTTTCTTGCCATAGGCGCAGGCAAAGATCTCCAGCAGGACGAAGAGCGCGAGATTTCGGCCCACGATGGGCTCGAAATAGTCCGAGGCCAAGGTCATGCGAGAAGCGATCATCTGCACGGTGTTCCCGAACAGTTCCAACCTCTCCAAACCATAGGGCAAGAGTGCGCCCAGGCCCGCGAAGACGGCCATGTAGATAAGTGAGGCGAGCGAGGAGATCAGCCAGATGCCGAAACCGTAGTCGGCATAGGGTGCCGAGCGCTCGCTCTCGAACAGCCAATGGAAGAAGAAGATGCCATAGGCAGCGCCCAGGGCAGGCAGGGCAATCGCCAGCATCAGGGCGACGGCCTGCATGCCGCCCGGATAGAGGTAGAGATAGAAATCGGCGAACAGCACGACATAGGCGGCCCCGAAGGTCAGCAGGGCCGATCGCCGGGCACCGGGCCATTTAGCCATGGATGCCGTCCACCTGCCTTACTGTCCCCGCCCGGGCTGGCCGGCGAAGCGGACAGCTTCTTCGGCGGCGCGGAACAGGGCCTTGGCCTTGTTGACGCATTCGGCGTACTCGCTGGTCGGCACGCTGTCATAGACGATGCCGGCGCCGGACTGGACATGCATGGCACCGTCCTTGACCAGGGCGGTGCGCAGCACGATGCAGGTGTCCATCTGGCCGTCGGCGCCGAAATAGCCGATGGCGCCGGCATAGAGGCCGCGCTTGTCCCTTTCGAGTTCGTCGATGATCTGCATGGCGCGGACCTTGGGCGCGCCCGAAACCGTGCCGGCCGGAAAGCCTGCTGCGAGCGCATCGAGCGCGTCATGACCCGGCCCGATACTGCCTTCGACGTTGGAGACGATGTGCATCACATGGCTGTAGCGCTCGATGAAGAAGCGATCGGTCACGCTCACGCTGCCGATCGCCGAGACATGGCCGACGTCGTTTCGCCCGAGATCGAGCAGCATGAGATGTTCGGCCAGTTCCTTGGGATCGTTGAGCAGCGATTCGGCCAGCGCATCGTCCTCGGCCTTGGTCTTGCCCCGCGGGCGCGTGCCGGCGATGGGGCGGACCGTGACCTTGCCCTCGCGCAGCCGGACCAGGATTTCCGGGCTGGAACAGACCACGGAAAAGCCCTCGAGCTGGAGGTAGACCAGGAACGGGGCTGGGTTGATGCGGCGCAGGGCGCGATAGAGCGAGAAGGGCGGCAGCTGGAACGGGGCGCTGAAGCGCTGTGACAGCACGACCTGGAAGATGTCCCCGGCCTTGATGTACTCCTTGGCGCGGGCGACCATGGCCAGGTAATCCGCTTCGGCGGTGTTGGAGACCTGCTGGGCGTGGAGGGCGTCGAGATCGACGGTCTCGGCCAGCTTGGGCGTCGGGCGATCCAAGCCGTCGACGATGGTCATCAGCCGCTGTTCGGCACGCAAATAGGCCTGCTTGGCCGAGACATCCGCCTGCGGGCGAACCGGCGTCACGGCGGTGATGGCATCGCGCACCGCATCGAACACCACCATCACCGTAGGGCGCATCAAAATGGCGTCGGGAACCCCGATGGGATCCGGCTTGGCGGCGGGAAGCTCCTCCACCAGCCGCACCATGTCGTAGCCGAGATAGCCGAACAGGCCGGCCGCCATCGGCGGCGCGCCCTCAGGCAGCTCGATGCGGCTTTCCGCGATCAGGGCCCGCAGCGTCTCGAGGGGATGGCCATCCAACGCCTCGAAGGTCTGGTCCGGCAAATGGCGGTTGATCGAGGCCTTGCCGTTCTCGCAACGCCAGATCAGGTCAGGCTCCAGTCCGATCATGGAATAGCGCCCGCGCGTGGCGCCGCCTTCCACCGATTCCAGCAGGAAGGCGTTGGGCTTATCGCCCGCCAGCTTCATGAAGGCGGAAACCGGCGTCTCCAGATCGCCCACCAGCGTAAGCGTCAGGATCTGCGCCTTGCCGGCCGAGTAGGCGGCCGAGAAGGCCTCGAAGGAAGGTTCGAGAAGCATGGTATCGACTCAGAGGCTGCCGGTGCCGACAATACGGTCGACATTGGTCTGGTTGATGGTCACGCCGAGCTCACCTTCGACCTTCTTGACATATTCCGTCATCAGATCCTGGCCGATGCCGGCTGCAAGCTGCTTGGACAGAGTCTCGGTCTGCGGAGCCTTGCCATCGAGCTCGGGGATCACATTGTCCTCGACGTGGAAGATGATGCGATCGGTTCCGTTGGCGGCGAGCGCCGTACCAAAGCCCTTGAGCGGGGTGGCGAACACGGCAGTGACGACTGCCGGAGGCACGGGCTGGTTCTGGCCGTTGCGGGTGAGATCCCAAGCCGGCATGACCTGCAGGTTCAGGCCCTTAGCGAGGTCTTCGAGCGGCTTGCCGCCCCGCAACTGGGTCACGAGTTCGTCGGCCTTCTCCTTGAGCTTGGCGACTTTCTGATCCGCAGTCCAGGCAGTAATTACCTCGTTCTTGGCTTCGTCGAGCGTGCGGTCGCGAGCCGGAACGACGGTGTCGAGCGAGAACCACATCAGGCCTTCGTCGCGGCCGTCGACGGCTTCGGGATCGGAACCGGGTTCGGCGGTGAAGAGAGCGGGAAGGACCTGGGCGGCGAGCGGCACGGCAACCGGCTTGCCCTCGGCGTCGCGACCCTGCGTATCGACTGCGGGCAGCGTGACGGCCTTCAGCTTGAGCTTGCTGGCGATATCCTTGAGCGGGGCGCCGCCCATGCGCTCGTCCTCGATGGAATCACGCAGATTCTTGGCGGCTTCCGATGCGCGTTGGCGTTCCAGTTCCCCACGCAGGACGGTCTTGGCGTCGACGATCTTGGTAACCTTGACGATGACGTTGGCGAGGCTGCCCTGCACGGCGTCGGATGTGGCGCCTTCCTTCAGGGCGAAGGCTGCGTCGGCGATCTTCTGGTCGCCGAGCTGGCGCTTGGACACCGTGCCCAAATCGATGTCTTCGGGCTTGAGCTTGCGCTCAGTGACAAGGCCTTCGAAGGTGATCTGGCCCGAGGCGATTCGGGTGGCGGCGGCCTTGGCCTCATCCAGCGAGGGGAAGGCGATCTGCTCGACCGTGCGCTGCTCCAATGCTGCCGAGCCTGCCTTGTCCTTGTCGACGGCGGCCTGAACATCGGCATCGGTGACGGTGGCCCGGCCGGTCAACTCTGCCGGCGTCACGAGTATATAGCTCAGGCTGCGCAGTTCCTTGGTGCGGAATGCACCCTTGTTCTCGTCGTAATAGGTCTGCAGCGCGGTGCCGTCGGGCGGAGCGATGTCGCCCACGCTGCTCTGCGGCAGCACGACATAGGACGTATTGCGCTTTTCCTGTTCGTAGCGCGCCGCGGCCTGCAGGAGTGCCTGGGGAACGGGGCCACCGGCCGCCAGGCCCTGGTCGAACTGGCCGCGGACATAGACCTCGTGCTGGCGAGCGAAGAATATCGCTTCGTTCATGCCGTTGGTCTCGAGCATCTGACGGAAGGCGTTGGCGTCGAAGGCGGGCGGCTTGCCCGGCACGGAGACCTGGAAATCGGGGTCGTTCATCACGGTCTGAACCATGGCTTGGGGGTCGAGGCCGAGCCCAAGCCTGGCTGCCTGCACATCCATGGCCTTTTCCGAAATCAGGCCATTGAGCACCTGCTTGTCGATGCCGAAGGTGCGGGCGAGGTCGGGGGTGACTGCCTTGCCGGTGGCGCGGGTGATCTGCACGGTCCGCGCGCGATAGGCTTCGCTGTAGGTGTTGGCGGAAATCGAGGAACCGCCGACCGTAGCAACGTCGGAATTGCTGCCCCCCTGCAGCCAGCCTTCAACACCCCATAAGGCAAAGCTGCCGCTCAGGAGGAACATGAGCCCCGCCGTGATGATCTTGGCGGGTCCCTTGGTCATAACATCGCGGAATGAGCTCAGCATCGGTGTCTTGGTTCCATCAAGGCAAAAGGATTCTCCAGGCTCGTCTCGGAGAGCCCGGGAAACCCCGCATCGTTTCTACTCTTGTTCGGGCCCGCATGAACGGTCCCGGAAGGGGTGGCGCACGAAAAGCGGCGCATCATAGGGACGAGCACGTGGCGTCGCAATGGCGCGGCTGTGGGTTTCTTGCGGTGCCCACGCCTTGCTCCACCGGGATGAGGTTGCTAAGCACGCCAAGCAGAGTTTCTGGCAGAGTTTCTGGGCAAGGCCCGCGGATGGCCCTTGCCCAGAAACTCTGCAAATGTTTGATGCCTTGCGGCTTCCTCCCGATCGAACCACAGGTCCGATCGGGAGGAATCCGCTCAGGTGAAGTCGGCGCATCGGGTGCGAGTTAATGAGCAAACCCGGCGCCAGCCCCGACAGGCGACAGGATTTTCGAGCCCGCCCCGCCGAGCAGCCTCGGCAATCCAGGGTGGTCTCAAATTTGAGACTGCCCTGTTTGACAGAAAGAGGATCAGCAAGATGACAGTAAACCGGCCGCGCCCGCTCGTCGCTGGCAATTGGAAGATGAACGGTCTCACCAAGGGGGTCACCGAGCTCGATGCCATTGCGACGGGCGTCGCAGCCGGAGAGGCCGGCGGTGCCGAGGTGCTGGTCTGTCCGCCCTTCACGCTGATTTCCCGCTTTGCGGCGCAGGCCGCGGGCCAGCATATCAAGATCGGGGCGCAGGACTGCCACGCCAAGGTCTCGGGTGCTCATACGGGCGACATCTCCGCCGAGATGCTGAAGGATGCCGGTGCGAGCTATGTCATCGTCGGCCATTCCGAGCGTCGCACCGATCACGGCGAGACGGACGCGACTGTCAAGGCCAAGGCCGAGGCGGCGCTGCGTGCCGGTCTTGTCGCCATCGTCTGTATCGGCGAGACCCGAGTGGAACGCGAATCGGGCAAGACCCTGGATGTCGTCGGGAGCCAGCTTGCGGGATCCCTGCCTGATGATGCCAACGCAGCCAATACCGTGATCGCCTACGAGCCCGTCTGGGCGATCGGCACCGGCCTGACGCCGACGGCAGCGGACGTGAAGCAGGTTCATGATTTCATCCGTGCCCGTCTGGTGAAGGCGCTCGGCGAAGAGGGCAATGGCGTGCGCGTGCTCTATGGCGGCTCGGTCAAGCCCAGCAATGCGGCCGAGCTGATGGGCGTCGACAATGTCGATGGTGCGCTGGTGGGCGGCGCTTCACTCAAGGCCGAGGACTTTCTCGGCATCGCTTCCGCCTATCGTCGATGACCATGCGTATCCGCAAGGCGGAGGGAGAGCGGGATCTGAGTTTCATGCTCGGTCTCGGCCAGCGCCTTGCGGCGGTCATCGAAACCGAATTGCATGAGCAGGCCGAAATCCAGTCATTTCAGGATGCCTTTTCCGCTGCCAATCTCAGGGATCCCGCGGCGGGGAGTCTGAGCCTGATTGCCGAGGACGTCGTCGGCGTCGGCCTCGGTTTCCTGCATGCCTTGCCGGGGGCAGATGGCATAACCGGCCAGAAGATCGGCTATGTGGCGCTTCTGGCCGTCACCGATGCGGCCGAGGGCACGGGGGTGGCGAGGCAGTTGCTCACCGCCGCGGAGGACTGGGCGCGCGAGCAAGGCTATGCCGCCCTGTCCCTCGACGTCTTTGCCAGCAATCATCGTGGCCGGAATTTCTATGAAAAGAACGGCTTCGCCGCCGAAACACTGAGACTGGTCAAGAAGCTGTAGGCCGCGTGCGAGAAGCAGGCGCTCCAGCCGACGGCAATCGAATCTACCCGTCCGATGAAAGCTGCCTTGCGGACGGCGTACGATTGTGGGTCACAGACCTATTCTCAGCCGTAGCCTCGTGACGAGGGGGCGGGTTGAGGGGACCGCGTCGACCGAGCGGCGGAAAATCCGGCAGTCGATGCGGGCTCGCGATTGGCTGCCGCTGCTCAGACTGCTCGAACTTCGGCAAGCCGCTTGACTGCATAATCGTCGTCCCAGCAGACGGCAGCCTCCCATGCGGCCGACGCTTGCGCGGCGATGTCATGAGCGCCGCCATCGAGGCCGGCGGCGTTGTGGGGCAGCGCTAGGTCAAGGTCGGGCACATCGACATGCGCCTCGTCCCAGTCGATCAATGCGACCCGATCCGCGGTCATGCGGATGTTGCCAGGGTTACTGGGATTGCCGTGGACGATGCATGTCTGACGTCCGATAAGCCGCGCCCACGCAACTCGGCATCGAGCAACGCCCTCAGGCGGCATCGCGCTGAGATTGATCTTGGTCCCGGTTTCGGCGTTGAGAAGATCGGTCGACGATCGCCAGCCCGGGCGCTGCGGCCAACCCCGCGTCAGGCGATGCAGCCGACGAAGCGTCTCGGCCACGCGACGCCAATCGGCCTCCGTTTCGGGCGGCCCGCCCTCCACATATGTCATCACCACCAGACCGTCCGCGAACAGCCTGCCGTCCGTCGTCGGAATCGGCATTGGCACGGTCAGACCTTCGCGGTCGAGATGCTGGAGGAGGTTGGTTTCCCAGGCGAGATCAGCATCGCTCCTGGCACCGAGACGACCAACCGCGAGGTGTCCGTCGACACGCACACTCCAAACGTCGTTGGCAACTCCGCCAGCGAGCGGTTCGATGCGAGCGGCATCTTCACCCCACTGGCCGAGTGCTTCCCATCCCATTGGCAACATCATCCACCAACCCGATTGGTGCTTGATTCCAGCTTGAGCGCAAACTTCATCCCACTTCCGCGTCAGCGCAAGGTGGCTTGCGTCGGAGGGGGCGATTGGATCAGCGGGCAGGCTGGCGTTTTACCCGCGTCACCATCTGCGTCGGGTTGATGAAGCGAAGGGCGATGACCAGCCAGACCAGCGTGCTCAGCATGTAGATGACGGCCATGGCATCCACCGATTGCGGTGCCCTGACACCGGACGCCATCACGGCGGCATAGAGCGAGACGACCAGCGTCTGGCTGTCCGAGCCCGCGATCAGGAAAGTCAGTTCGAACATGGCGATGGTGCGCACCAGCACCAGCAGCAAGGCCGCGAGGGCCCCGGGCAGCAGCAGCGGGATCAGGACGTGCCGGAATACCGAGCCGGTGCGTGCCCCGAAGACCCGTGCCGCCGCCTCCAGGCGCGGATCGATCTGCTCGACGAAGGGAATCATCACCAGGATGACGAAGGGCAAAGCGGGCACCAGATTGGCGATGATCACGCCGGCCAGCGTACTGCCGAGCCCCGCCTTGTAGAGAACCGTCGTCAACGGAATGCCATAGGTAACGGGCGGTACCAACAGCGGCAGCAGGAACAGCAAAGTCACCAGCTTCTTGCCCGGAAAATCCCGCCGCGCCAGGGCGTAAGCCGCCGGAATGCCGATCGCGGCCGAGAGCAGCACTACGCCGAACACAACCTGGAACGTAACGAGGAGCACGCCGCCGAGCTGGAACTCCTCCCAGGCCGAATTGTACCAGCGCGCAGTCCAGCCCTGCGGCAGCCAGGTTCCCAGCCAGCGCGTCGAGAAGGAACTGACGACAACCGCCGCGATGACGGCGAGGAGGTTGATCACAAAGAAGATGGTCAGCGCCCAAACGGCCGTGGACCACAGGCGTTCTGAAAGCGGGCGGGAAATCCGGCAAACCATGGTCGTCTCCTCCCTAACCCTTGCCGCCGCCGGCCGGCCCGCGATAGGCGAGGGAGCGAAGGCCGAGCACGATGGCGATGACGACCAGCAGGATGGCGCCCATGATCATGGCGATCGCCGAGGCCATCGAATAATCATAGAGCTCGGTGGCGGCCTGGTAGGCTGGAATGGTGATGACGCGGGTGGGACCTGCCGGTGCGCCGAGCATCACGGCCGAGGGATAGACCGAGAAAGCCTGCACGAAGCTCAGGCAGAAGGTCACGGCGAGACCTGGCAGCAGCAGCGGCAGAAAGATGTAGCGAAAGCGCGCGGCCGGCCTGGCGCCCAACGTTGCCGCCGCATTCTCCAGGGCCGGATCGATGCCGGTGACATAGGAGAGCGTCAGGAGGAAGGTGAACGGGAAGCCGGTGATCACCAGCGACAGGAACACCCCCCAGTAGTTGTGGACGAGCTTGACCGGGCCGACCCCCACAAGGGTGAGCGCCCGGTTGAACCAGCCTTGCGGCCCGAGATAGTTGAGCAGGCCCTCGGCTACCAGCACCGTGCCGAGTGTGATGGGCAGTACCAGGATGGTGGTGAGCAGGCGCTGATTGTCGAGAAGGCGGACGCGGAAAGCCACCGGTATGGCGGCGAGCAGGTTGAACAGTGTGGCCGGTACTGCGATCCACAGGGTGGTGGCGATCGTGCCGTAGAGTGCGGGGTCGCTGAAGAAGGCGATGTAATTGCCGAAGGTCGAGCCATCCTTGGGCTGGAACGACAGCCAGAGTCCGTAGAAGAACGGGTAGATGAACAGGGCCAGCAGGAACAGTACGGCCGGCAGAACGAGCAGGGTGACGCCATCGATACCGCGCGCGGCAAGGCGCGTCTTCAAACTGACGGCAAGCGGCATGTTCATCGCGCCACCTCGTTGAAGACCAGTACGCGCGCCGGATCGGCGCTCAGATGCACCTTGTCACCCGGCTGCGTGCGCTGCCGCGCCCTGAAGAAGAGCTCGTTGCCGGCGGGGCCCCGGGCTGCGCCGAAGAAGGCGTGGCCGCGATATTCGCAGATGTCGACGATGGCGGGGAAACCTCGTTCACCGGCCGTCAGGTCGTCGGGGCGAATCGCGGCGACCGCCCTTGGCCCGTTCAGCGCTTCACGGGGGACGCCGTCGATGCGCTCGCCGGCGATTTCCAGCGTAACACCGTCGTCGGACGAGGCGATGATCGTGCCCGGCAGGCGGTTGCGGAATCCCATGAATTCGGCGACGTCCAGGGTCGCCGGGCGCTGATAGAGATCCTCGGGCGTGCCGATCTGGCGGATCTCGCCATCGCGCAGGACGATGATGCGGTCGGCAAGGGAAAGCGCCTCGTCCTGGTCATGGGTGACATAGAGGGTGATCGAGCCGAGCCCGGCATGGATGCGGCGGATCTCCTGGCGCATTTCCAGCCGGAGCTTGGCGTCGAGATTGGATAGGGGCTCATCCATCAAGACCAGGGGTGGTTCCACCGCGATGGCCCGGGCGATGGCTACCCGCTGCTGCTGCCCTCCCGACAATTGGCCGGGCAACTTGGCGGCCTGGTCGGTGAGCCTGACCGTCGCCAATGCGGTGCCGATGCGCGCCGAGGCTTCATCCCGCGGCACGCTGCGCATGCGCAGGCCGAAGCCGACATTGTCCCTGACGCTCATATGCGGAAACAGGGCGTAGTTCTGGAACACCATGCCGAAACCGCGGTCTTCCGGACCGAGCGTGTCGATCCGCCGGTCGTCGAGCCAGATCGAGCCACGCGTGGTGGGCAGCAGGCCGGCGATGCAGTTGAGGGCTGTCGACTTGCCGCAACCCGAGGGACCGAGCAGGGCGATGAATTCGCCCCGCTGAACCGTGAAGGACAGATCCTTCAAGGCGTTCATGGCGCCGAAGTCGCGCCCGACCTGGTCGAGCCTCAGATGGCTGAAGCTGTTGAGTGGTGACATCGAACCTGCCGCTTTACCGCGAATGCCGGAAAGGGAGGCCGCCACCCGGTGGGGAACGGTCTCCCGACGATACCCAAAAGTGGGCGTCATTTGGTCTTGGCGGCGCCGATCTGCTTGTCCCACATGTTGAATGCCACCACCATCTTGGCGGGCTCCAGCGGCAGTTCGGTGGGAATTTCGGCGATCAGCTTCTCATATTCCGGACGGCCGAATTCGCCGATGGCAGCCTGGCTATCCTCCGGTGCCATGGCGAGGGTGACGTTCTTGACCGCCGGTCCCGGATAGAAATAGCCCTGGTCGTAGGTATAGGCTTGCTGCTCAGGCGTCAGCATGAAGCTGATCAGGTCGAGCAGCACCGCGACCTTCTCGGGGGCGAGCCCCTTGGGAATGCAGGCGTAATGGGCGTCGGTGACCCAGTGAAAGCCTTTCAGCGTCGAGATCGCGGCGCTCTTGGGCACCACGCCGAGCACGCGCGGATTGATGTCCCAGCCAGTGGTGGAGACGGTCATATCGCGCGAGCCCTCGCCGAACTCCTTCATCGTCGCGCCCGTGCCGGTGGGATAATATTCGACGGTCTCGCCCAACTCCTTCAGATAGGCCCAGGTTTTCTCCCAGCCATTGACGGGGTCCTTCGGATCCTTGTCGCCGAGAATATAGGGAAGCCCCATCAGGAAAGTGCGTCCCGGGCCCGAATTGGCTGGCCGAGCGTAAATGAAGCGGTTCGGATTGGCCTTGGCATAGGCGAGCAGTTCTTCGGCCGTGGTTGGCGGCTTGGCAACGCGCTCGGGTGCATATTCGATCAATGGCCCGGAGGGATAGTAGGAAACGATGACGCCGGCGCCATTTGCCAGCCCCTGCATCCGGGCGGCCGGCGCGAGCAGGATGTCGTCGAGCTTGGGCAACGCCGAGGCGAGATCGGGCAGTAGCGGCACCCAGATCTTCTGATCCAGGCCGGCGGATAGCGCGTCCGTGCCGGTGAGAACGAGATCGATGTCGACCCGGCCAGCATCCTGCTGGGCCTTGAGCTTGCCGGGGAGGTCCGGTGCCGGTGCCTTGGTGAAGCTGATCTTCGATACCAGTTCCGGCTTGGCCTTGGCGTAGTTCTGGATGGCCTTCTGGGTGAGGGCGAGGTTGCCGGCAACATCGACGACATTGAGCGTGACAGGCGATTTCGGCAGGGCGGAGGTCTGCGCCCTGGCGCTCGCAAGGCCGAGCGTTGCGAAACCAATGCCGGCGCCGAGCGCCTGGCGGCGGGTTATCCGAGCAGTCATGACATCCTCCCGTTTTGATTATCAGCGGCGCGTCTTGCCGCGTGTGGCGTTCCCCGTCCGTATCGTGTGGCCGTCTTCCGCGGCATCCATCAGAAAATAGGCTTCGACATTGGCGATGTGAGCCTGCATGGCCCGGCGCGCCTTGTCGCCATCACCTGCGGCGATGGCATCGCGGATGGCTTGGTGGTCGGCCATATTGGTCCGCAGCTTGGTGGAGTTGTTGGTCAGTTCGCCCAGTCTGTCGAAGATGCGCCCGCGCATGTCCCCCCACAGGAGCTCCATCGTGCGGGTGAGCACCGGATTGCCGGTTGCCTCCGCGATGCCCAAATGGAAGGCGCGATCGGCCTCGAAGGAGTCTTCGCCCTTGAGATATTCCTGCCGGTACCAGGCCAGGGCTTGATCGAGGTGCTCGATATCTCCGTCCCCAGCCGCTGCAGCGGCGGTGGCTGCAATCTCGCCTTCTATGATACGGCGAGCGGCGAGGAGGTCGAAGGCGCTCGGGCCGGCGTCACCGAGTTCCCCGGAGCGGGACGAGTTGCTGCAAACATAGCTGCCCGTGCCGGTCTTCACTTCAACGAAGCCGGAGATCTCCAGGGCGATCATCGCCTCGCGTACGACAGGCCGGCTGACGCCCAGTTTCCTGGCCAGATCCCGCTCCGCGGGCAGGCGCGTGCCAGGCGGCAATTCGCCCGAGCGGATGAGCCCGACGACCTGCTCGGCAATCTGCTGAAACAATCTCTGCGACGCCACGGCCTGAAACGGCATGGTTCTGTCTCGCCGGTCATTCTGCTCGCTTCGAGCCTATCACCGACAGCTCAACATTCAAGTGGCTAGGTGGCCTGACCACACGACCCGAAAGCGGATATTATCCGGCCCCATGCAGGGAGGCCCTATGCCGCCAGGCTCGAAACGGGATCGATGCCGAGTTGCCGCCTGAGTTCGACCCAGCCCTTGGGCGTGACCTGAACCGCCCGCGACTCCTTGGCTCGGCGCAGCCATCCCAGGCTGCACATCACGCTCAGCAGGTTGACGCCGAGAGGGCCGGCGAGATGATGGCTTCGTTCGGTCCAGTCGAGACATTGACGGGCGAGCCCACGTGCGGTGGGTTTCAGAGCGTCGACATCGAGGCCTATCGACCTGAACCAGGCGGCCCCATTGGCCGTGACGTGAAACTGCTTGTCGGCGGTAGCGACAAGGTAGCCGTGCTCGACCAGGCCCTGAGTCACGGCGACGCCGACCTGTCCCGCCAGATGGTCGTAGCAGCACCGGCAGTAGCGCAATTCGCGCGCCTTGCCGCTGATCGCCTTGCGCCGGACCGGCTGCTCCGGTCCGAGCAGGGAAAGGTGCTCCAGTGCTTCGGCGACGTGGCTGCCCGCCAGACGATAATAGCGGTGACGCCCCTCCGTCTCGACGGCAACGAGGCCACCCGACAGCAATTTGGCCAGGTGCGAACTTGCGGTCTGAGGCGCAATCCGTGCGGCATAGGCCAGTTCACCGGCCGGCAAAGCGCGGCCGTCGAGCAGGGCGGTCAGCATCAGCGCGCGAGCAGGATCGGCGATCAGCGACGCAGTGGCGGCAAAATCCGGGATTTCTGGCATGGTATCCTCGTTCTGGCGTGATTATGCACCAATCCGCCACGGCATGCTTCGATGCCGACCGAAACATCCGGCGGCCGATAGACAGCTTCTAGACCTTGGAGTCCGGTCTGGCGGCGCGCGCGGTATCGATGCTGCTGCGCGAGCGGGCCATGAGTTCGCGCAGCCAGCGATGGGCCGGGGCATGATGCGAGCGCTCGTGCCACAATTGATAGAAGGTCATCGCCGGGAAACGGATCGGCGAGGTGCGGATCGCCAGGGGGAGGAAAGCCGTGAAATACCGTGCGAAATGGCGGCTGGTCGTGAAGATGAGATCGGATTCGAGCAGCAGATAGGGCGCCATGCCGAAATAGGACAACGCCACCGTCCGCTCGCGGACAAGCCGCAGGCGGCTCAGATGGGTTTCGACCAGGCCGCGATGGGCGACTGAGTAGGACACCGGCACGATATGGGCCGCGGAGAGATAGTCGGCCTGGGTGATCGGGCCATGTGCCAGGCGATGCTGGGCGCCCATGACACAGACGACCTCGTCTTCCAGCAGCACCGAGCGGCGCAAATAATTGGGCGGCGATGGCCAGTTGCCGATCACGGTATCGATCTCCCCCTTGGCCAGGGCACTTTCGAAGTCGAAATCGGGGCCCAGCGCCCGGATGACGAGGCGTACATTCGGCGCCTCGCGCCGGGCGGCCGCGATGACATCGCCCAGAAAGATGGGCGCCAGGTAGTCGGGGGAAGCGATCGTGAAGCTGTGATTGCTCGCCGATATGTCGAAGGGTGCAGTGTTCTCCGCCAGGGCTTCGGCATCCATCAAGAGGGCCTGGATGCGGGGCAGGATCGTCAGGGCACGGTCCGTCGGCACCATCCCGCCGCGCCCGCGCATCAGCAGTTGATCGCCGAAATGCTCCCGCAACCGACCTAGGGCGAGGCTGACCGCCGGCTGCGACATCTCCAGGCGCACGGCCGTGCGCGAGACGCTGCGCTCGCTCATCAGGATGCAGAAGACGCGAAGCAGACTGAGATCCACCAGTGCATCTTTCTTCATTCATCCTCTCCCCTGTTCAGGGTGGGCGTCAGAGGTCCGCCTCATCGATGCTGACCCCTTATTATTCGATTTTCCTAATATTGATCATTCATCTCATCAAATTGACCTAATATGTGTCAAGGCGCATCCTTTTGCTCACGGGAATTCAGCGATCCCGCCGGAGAACAACGACAAATCCCGTGGAGCGGTGCCTTGATCGATCTGACGAGCTTGAATACGGCCAGCCGCGAGGCATTTACCGCCCGGCTGGGGCCGGTCTTCGAGAATTCCCGCTGGGTGGCGGAAGCCGTTTGGCAGCGCAGGCCGTTCGACAGCGTGGATAGCCTGCATGCTGCGATGATGGCCGTCGTCCGCGGCCAGGATGAGGCGAGCCTTGCGGCCTTCCTGAACGCCCATCCCGATCTTGCCGGTCGCGAGGCCAAGCAGGGGACGATGACGGCCGAGTCGGTGGAAGAGCAGGGAACGGCCGGGCTTGATCGGCTTTCTGCCTCTGAAGTCGCGGCCATGGACGAACTGAACGGTAAATATCGCGCACGTCATGGCTTCCCGTTCATCATATGCGTGCGTCACTACACCAGGCTCGGCATCTTCGCGGAATTCCGCCACCGGCTCCTGCGCCGCAGCGACGAGGAGTGCCGCGAGGCCCTGCGCCAGATCGCGTTCATCAGCCGCTACCGGCTGGATGCCTTGCTCCATCACGAGGCCAGGCAGGCCGTGGCGCCTGCGGCCTGACGATCAGACTTCACCCTGCACCGCAGGTGCCGGGTGACAAGCGGTTCCGTCCCTGGACGAACCCGACAAGCGCACCGCTACCGGCATGAAGGCGGCTTGCGCAATGACGCAGACGGCGGGTTGCATCTCTCCGTTGCGAGGCCGGTCAATGAAAAAGACATAAGGGAGAAAACCATGACCGCAAATGCGATGACCGAGCCGGGAGGAGCACTCACGGATACGGCTGCTCCGCAACTGGAAGCACTCTACAAGAAAGTGACCTGGCGCCTGCTGCCTTTCCTGATGTTCCTATGGGTGCTGGCATGGATCGACCGGGTCAATGTCGGTTTTGCCAAGCTGACCATGCTCCAGGACCTGCAGTTCAGCGAAACGGTCTACGGCCTGGGCGCCGGCGTGTTCTTCCTGGGCTACTTTTTCTTCGAAGTTCCGAGCAACATGCTGCTCGAACGGATCGGCGCCAAGAGAACCCTCGCCCGCATCACCATCGGTTGGGGCATCATCTGCATCCTGATGATGTTCGTCACCACGCCCTGGCAGTTCTACACGCTACGATTCCTGCTCGGCGTGTTCGAGGCCGGCTTCTATCCCGGCGTCATTCTCTACCTCACCTACTGGTTCCCATCCCTGCGCCGCGCCAAGGCCTTTGGCCTGTTCATGTCGGCCTCGGCATTGGCGGGCGTCGTGGGCGGGCCGATGGCGGGCACCATCATGACCCAGCTCGGCGGCGCGAATGGTTGGGCGGGCTGGCAGTGGGTGTTCCTGCTGGAAGGCATCCCCTCGGTCCTGGCGGGCCTTGCCACCCTCTATTATCTGACCGACAAGCCCGACCATGCCCATTGGCTGACAGCGGATGAACGCGGGCTGCTGCTCAGCGATCTCGAGCGCGACCGCAAGGCGCTCGGCCATCGCGAGCACAATGTGCTGCAGTCATTGAAGAACCCGATCGTGTGGAAGTTCATCGCCATCTTCTTCTGCATCATCATGGCCAATTCCGCGCTGACCTTCTTCGGTCCCACCATCGTACGGGAGGTCGGCTTCACCAGTCCGGCCACGGTGGGCTGGATCATGGCTGCGATCTATGCCTGCGGAGCCGTCGGCATGATCTCCAACGGCATCCATTCCGACCGTGCCAATGAAGTGCGCTATCATTGCGGCCTGGCCGCTCTGGCCGGAGCGATCGGCCTCACCATCCTCGGTTTCGCCGTACCCGGCAGCGCGCCGCTTGCACTAGGGGCGCTCGCCCTGGCGGTGGTCGGCACCATGTCGGCGATCCCGGTGTTCTGGCAGATGCCGAACCATTTCCTTGCCGGCTCGGCGGCTGCCGTCGGCATCGCCCTGATCAACTCGGTTGCCAATCTCGCAGGCTTCGGCGCGCCCTACCTGATGGGCTATCTAAGGGATGCCGGCGCCATGTCGACGGGCCTTTGGATCGTCGCCGCCGTGGAGGCCGCCACCTTCCTTCTGATCGTCAAATTCGTCGTCTCCTTCGAGCGACGGGCGAAGCCGGCCTGACGCAACCATATCCGCAAACGAACAACAGGGCGGCCCGCCGGGTCGCTCTTTCTCGTTACGACACCTCCGGCGAGAACATCCCGCCTGGGTTCACTTGCGTCTGGCCTGAGGTTTCAGCTCGATGAATTCGACCGAGCCATTCTTGAATTTTCGTGCAGCTCCTTCGCAGACACCTGCACCATATTGTCGTGGGGTCGAGGTGAATTCCTCATTACCAGTGACATTGGCAAGGGGGCGATTGCGCAGCGCCACCATCGCCCGCTCGAATTTGTCCCTCTTACTGGGGCGGATCTGAAATTGGGCAGGGCAGTCACGCACCACCTTGAAGGAGAATGCGGCCGCCCCGATTTCCTCGCAGCTGAAACCACCGAAGCAGTCCATGGCCCGCGCTTGCGGGGCATGAAATGTCAGAACCGAAACGCCAGCAGCAACGGCGATGACAAATTGCTTCAAGGTGCGAGACCCCAGCTAGAGGAAAAGCTTCATTTGAAATGCTTGGATAGTTTCAGCGCCTGGCCCTGATAGTTCGAATTGAGGCCGGAGCCGTATAGGATCTGAGGGCGTTCGAGCATGCGCTCATAGATCAGGCGCCCGACGATCTGGCCGTCCTCGACGATGAAGGGCACCTCGCGCGAGCGCACTTCCAGCACGGCCCTGGCCGCCTCCATGCCATCGGGCGAATAGCCGAAGCCGGGATCGAAGAAGCCGGCATAATGCACGCGGAACTCGCCCACGAGCGGGTCGAACGGCACCATTTCGGCCGCGAATTCCGGTGGCACATGCACGGCTTCCTTGGACGCCAGGATGTAGAACTCGTCCGGGTCGAGGATCATGTCGTTCTTGCCGCGATGAGGGATGGGCTCCCAGAAATCGAGCAGATCGCAGGCCGCCCGCTTGTCGACATCAACAACGGCGGTGTGGCGCTTGGCGCGGTAGCCGACGATACCGTCGCCGAAGCCGGTGAGGTCGACGGAGACGGCGACACCGCCGGCGATGTCCGGGTCGGGCGACGAAACCAGGCCCATGCGGCGCTGCAATTCGCGCAAGGAGGCATCGTCGATGCGGGCTTCGCCACGGCGGAAGCGGATCTGGCTCAGGCGCGATCCCGTCCGCACCAGCACCGGGAAGGTGCGCGGTCCGATTTCAGCATAGAGCGGCCCGTCATAACCCGCCTCGACCTGGTCGAAGGCGCGGGCATGGTCGGTGATGACACGGGTGAAGACGTCGAGGCGACCGGTCGAGCTCTTGGGATTGGTGGAAGCGAGAACGCCATCCGGCATTTGCAGGCTTTCGAGCAGGGGCACGATATAGACGCAGCCCGTCTCCAGCACGGCACCCTTGGTCAGGTCGATCTCATGCAAGGCGAGGTCCCTGATGCGCTCGGCCACGGTGTTGCGCGGCCCCGGCAGGAAGCTCGCCCGCATGCGGTAGGCCTTGGCGCCGAGGCGCAGATCGAGACTGGCGGGCTGAATCTGATCCGAAGCCAGAGGTTGTTCGATGCGGACGGCTCCCGTCTCGACCAGGCCAGCAATCGCCTGGGAGGGCAGGATGCCAAAAGTGTGCAGAAGGCCTGGGGAATGCGGGATGTTCGGGGAGGGCATGGCTCTCGCTTTTTTCTGCCAGCTTATTGCGGTTCCTGGTCTTGCTAGACGAAACCATCCATTGACGCCATCCGGGAGTAGGGCTACTCAACAGTCTTCGTCGTGGTGGATTTGGGCCGGCCGGCTTGCAGCCACGTAAAACAACTCGCTAAAGGGCCGTGGGAAAGAGCGCTGGCGCTCGACTTGCGGCTATCGGGATTGCCGCAGATGACCAAACCTTTGACTTCAGCACCTTCCACCCGGGAATTGCGCCCGGCCACCCGGCTCGTGCATGCCGGCACGCTGCGCTCGCAATATGCGGAGACGTCGGAGGCGCTGTTCCTCACCCAGGGATTTGTCTACGAGAGTGCCGAACAGGCGGAGGCCCGCTTCAAGGGCGAGGATGTCGGCTTCATCTATAGCCGCTTTTCCAATCCCACCGTGGCGATGTTCGAGCAGCGCATGGCGGAACTGGAGGGAGCCGAGGCAGCTCGCGCCACCGCCTCGGGCATGGCCGCCGTCACCGCGACCCTGATCGGCCAGCTCAAGACCGGCGACCACGTCGTCGCCGCCAAGGCGCTGTTCGGCTCATGCCGCTATGTCATCGAGGAATTGCTGCCGCGCTTCGGCGTCACCTCCACCCTGGTCGACGGCACCGAGCTTGCCCAATGGCAGGCGGCGGTGCGGCCGGAGACGAAGGTGTTCTTCCTTGAAAGCCCGACCAATCCCACGCTCGAGATTCTCGACATCGCCGCCATAGCCAAGATCGCCAAGAGCGCCGGCGCCACGCTGGTGGTGGATAATGTCTTCGCGACGCCGCTGCTGCAGAGCCCGCTCGAACTCGGTGCCGATTGCGTGGTCTATTCGGCCACCAAGCATATTGACGGGCAGGGCCGCTGTCTGGCCGGCGTGATCCTGGCATCCGAGAAGTTCATCAACGACCACATCCAAACCTATTTGCGCCAGACCGGTCCCTCGATCTCGCCTTTCAATGCCTGGGTGATGCTCAAGGGCCTGGAGACTCTGGAACTCAGGGTCGAACGCCAGATCGCCAATGCGGTAAAGGTTGCCGATGCCCTGGGGAACCACAAGGCAGTCGAGCGCGTGATCTATCCCTTCCGCGACGATCATCCGCAGGTGGAACTCGCACGCCGCCAAATGAAGGCGGGCGGCACGCTGGTGACCTTCGAGGTGAAGGGCGGCAAGAGCGCGGCGTTCAAGGTTGCCAATGCGCTGAAGATCACCCGCATCTCCAACAATCTCGGCGACACCAAGAGCCTGATCACCCATCCTTCGACCACCACCCATCAGCGCTTCGAGGAAGACGCGCGCCTGGGCATGGGTATCCGCCAGGGCATGCTGCGCTTCTCGGCCGGCATCGAGAGCTCCGATGACCTGATCGCCGATTTCACGCAGGCGCTCGACAAGGCACTGTAATCGGGAGGCTGGTCCTCGGACCAGCCAGGAAATACCGCGCTCCCTGGAGGAGTCCGGGCTGGTCTGAAGACCGGCCCCCGAATTGAACTTTGGCGCGGTCGCCCCAAAGCGTTATCATGCTGGTACTTAAACCGGCATGGGTGCGGGCAGAGCGATGGGGATCTTCGCGACGCTGAAAGCCATGGTCGAGCGGGACGGCCGCGCCGTACTCGTCACCATCATGGACGCGCGTGGCTCGAGCCCGCGCGAGGCGGGCACGCGCATGGCCGTGCGGGCGGACGGGGCTTTTTCCGGCACGGTCGGGGGCGGTACCCTGGAATGGCAGGTGCTGGCGGAAGCTCAGGCTCTCCTCTCCGCCGGGGAGGGTCGCCGTCTACGTTCCATGGACAAGGCTCTGGGCCCTGATCTCGGCCAGTGCTGTGGTGGCCGGGTCGGCCTGATGCTGGAACGCCTGGAACGAGACGATCTCGCCTGGCTGAGCGAACTTGCGGCGCCATCGGTCAATAGGGGACATGTCCTCATCGGTATGCCGCAGGACCGGGGCGGTTTCATGCGTCGCCCGGCTACGGATGCCGAGGCGCAAGGGCTGCCCGCGGAAGCGGCCAGCCGTTTTCTGCCGGATGGGCGCCTGCTCGAAAGACTGGAGCCCGCCAACCCTTCTCTCTATCTGTTCGGAGCCGGCCATGTCGGTAGGGCGTTGATCCTGGCGTTGGCGCCTCTGCCGATCGATGTGGTCTGGTGCGATGCTCGGCCCGATGCCTTCCCGAGCCACGTGCCTCAGAATGTCGTGCTCCGCCGCGATGCGGAGCCCGGGCGGATCCTGGCCGGCGCGCCCGATCGTGCACGCATCGTCGTCATGACGCATAGCCATGCGCTCGATCTTGCCATCGTTTCGACGGCCTTGGCAGCGGACCGCTTTGCCTATGTCGGTGTGATCGGCTCCCAGACCAAGCGAGCCCGCTTCCTCTCGCAATTGCGGCAAGCGGGCCTGACAGAGCGCCTGATCGAGGGCATGATCTGCCCGATCGGGGTGCCCGGCATCGAGGGCAAGGAGCCGGCAGTCATAGCGGCTTCCGTCGTGGCCCAGATCTTGCAGTTACCCCGTCAGGCCGGCAGCCAGATGCCGGTCCTGAAAGACGGCCGGCGGCAGGCCTAGAGCAAAGCGCGTTCACGCTTGAACGCGTGTTTGCCCTAGCGTCTCTGCTTCGATGCGTCTTTGCGATTCTTGGTGATTCCACTCAATCGCAAAACGCTTCGGTCCTGGTACGTCGCTGAGTTGGGGAAAAGCTGCGTCACCATGCCTGAACTCTTCGCATCTGCTCTATTTGCGCCTATGGATTGGGCACGTCCATGAATGTGGCAGCAATGGCAGACGCTCACACGCCCCTGATCGAAGCGAGGGGTATCGTCAAGATCTTCGGTGCGCTGAGAGCGAATGACGGTATCGATCTCAAGATCATGCCGCATGAAATTCACGCCTTGTTGGGCGAGAACGGCGCCGGCAAGTCGACCTTCGTCAAGATTCTCTATGGCCTGCTGCAGCCGAACGAGGGACAGCTCTACTGGCAAGGCGAGCCGATCCAGCTGCCGCGCCCGGCTGCTGCCCGTGCGATGGGCATCGGCATGGTGTTCCAGCATTTCTCGTTGTTCGACAATCTCAGCGTGGCCGAGAATGTCGCCCTGGCGCAGCCGCCGGGTACGAAACTGCGGGATGTCGAGGAGGGCATCGCGGCAGTATCAGCCGCCTATGGGCTGCCGCTCGAGCCGCGCCGGCCGGTGCATACGCTCTCGGTGGGGGAGAGACAGCGCATCGAGATCGTGCGCTGCCTGATGCAGAATCCCAAGCTCCTCATTCTCGATGAGCCGACCTCGGTGCTGACACCGCAGGAGGCCGACCAGCTCTTCCTCACCCTTGAACGCATCACCGGCGAGGGCAGGGCGGTGCTCTATATCTCCCACCGGCTGGAAGAGGTGAAGCGCCTATGCCAAACGGCGACCGTGCTGCGTCATGGCAAGCTGGTGGCGACCTGCGATCCGCGCCGGGAAACTGCCGCCAGTCTTGCTCGCATGATGGTGGGCGCTGACGTCGCCATGGTCGAGCATGGTCGCCTGGCCAATCGGGACGGGCCCGTACGTCTCGCGCTGAAGGGGCTGAATCTACCGGCCGAAGACCTGCATGGCACTGCGTTGAAGGATCTCACGCTGAATGCCCGGGGCGGCGAGATTCTCGCCATTGCCGGCGTGGCGGGCAATGGCCAGAGCGAACTCTTCGCGGCCATCTCCGGCGAGCGGACGGTGGAGCCCGAGGCCGTGGCCGTCGACGGCAAGCCGGTGGGGGGGCTTGGCGTCACCGAGCGTCGGCGATTGCGTGCCGCCTTCGTGCCGGAGGAGCGGCTCGGCCATGCGGCGGCGCCGCGCATGACCCTGTCGCAGAATGCGCTGCTGACTGGCCATGCCGCCAGCGGGCTGGTGTCATACGGTATGGTCGACATGCGCAAGGCTTCGGCCGAGGCAGTCAGGATTTCCGGCACGTTCGATGTGCGCAAGGGCAAGCCGGATCCCGAGGCCGGCTCGCTTTCCGGCGGCAACCTGCAGAAATTCGTGGTCGGCCGCGAGATGCTGCGCGAGCCCGGCGTGCTGGTGGTGAACCAGCCGACCTGGGGCGTGGATGCCGGTGCCGCCGCCCTGATCCGGCAGGCCCTGATCGATCTGTCGCGGCGCGGTGCGGCGGTGGTGGTGATCAGCCAGGATCTCGACGAAATCTTCGAGGTCGCCGACCATATCGCGGTCATCCATCATGGCCGGCTGTCAGCGCCGGAGCCCGTATCGACCATGACCCTCGAGCGGATTGGGCTGCTGATGGGGGGCGCCGATCATGCGGCTTGAACTCGAAAAGCGGGCCGAACGCTCTGTGGCGATGGCCCTGGTTTCGCCGCTCATCGCCATCCTGCTTACGGTGGTCTCGGCCGCCATCATCTTTGCGCTCTACGGCAAGGCGCCCGGCGAAGCGCTTTATGTCTATTTCATCAAGCCGCTAACCGGCCTGCGTACCGCTCAGGAACTGGTGGTGCGCGCCACCCCCTTGGTGATCATCGCCGTCGGCCTGTCGCTCTGCTACATCTCCAACAACTGGAATATCGGCGCGGAAGGCCAGTACATCATCGGCGCAACGGTGGGCGGGGGCGTCGCCCTGTTGTTCCAGGGCCAGACGCCCTTTTATGCCGTGCCGCTCATCCTCATCGGCGGCATCGTCGGCGGTGCGCTCTGGGGCCTGATTCCGGCGATCCTGAAGACGCGCTTCAACACCAACGAAATCCTGACCAGCCTGATGCTGGTCTATATCGCGGACAAGATCCTCGATTATTGCGTGCGCGGTCCCTGGCGCGATCCGGCCGGGTTGAATTTCCCGCTGACCGCCAATTTCGACAATACGCTGCCGGCCCTGTTCCGGCGCAGCCCGATCCATCTCGATTCCATCTTCGCGCTGGTGGTGGTGGCCGCCGCCGCCGTGCTGCTGTGGCGCGGCCTCAAAGGGTTCGAGATCCGCCTTCTAGGGCAGGCACCACGCGCGGCCCTGTTCGCGGGTTTTTCGCCCCGGCGCATGACCTTGTTCGTCTTTGCCGTATCGGGTGGCCTTGCCGGCCTGGCCGGCATCAGCGTGGCCGACGGGACGATGGGATTGCTGCAACTTCCCTTTGCCAGCGGCTATGGCTTTACCGCCATCATCGTCGCCTTTCTCGGTCGGCTCAATCCGGTGGGCATCCTGTTATCAGGCCTGTTGCTGGCGCTGTCCTATCTCGGTGGCGAAGCGGCCCAGATCTCGCTCAAGGTGCCCATCGGCATCACCAGCGTCATCCAGGGCCTCCTGCTGTTCTACGTGCTCGCCTGCGACACGCTCATCCTCTACCGCATTCGCATCGTGCGCGGCGCAGTCAAGGTGGCCTGATGAATCTCACAGAAGCGATCATCCTCACCATCATCACCTCCTCGACGCCCTTCGTGCTGGCCGGCATCGGCGAACTCGTGGTGGAGCGCTCCGGCGTGCTCAATCTCGGGGTCGAGGGCATGATGATCATGGGCACGGTCTCAGGCTTTGCCATCGCCTACATGACCGGCAGCGCGCTGCTCGGCTTTCTTGCGGCGGTCCTGGCGGGAATGGTCTTCGCGGCGCTCTTTGCCTTTATGACCCTGGGGCTCGCCGCCAACCAGGTCGCCTCCGGCCTTGCTCTGACCATTCTCGGCCTCGGCCTGTCCGATCTCCTCGGCACCAGCTTCGTCGGGCTCAACCGGGCCAAGATCCCGTCGCTCGACATTCCCGGCCTGACCGATATCCCGGTGATCGGGCCTCTCCTCTTCGGCCAGGATGCCCTGGTCTATCTGTCGATCGCGCTGGTTGCCGCTGTCTGGTGGTTCCTTTATCGCAGCCGCAGCGGCCTGATCCTGCGGGCCGTCGGTGAAAACCATGTTTCGGCACATGCGCTGGGCTATCCCGTCAGGCTGATCCGCTTCGGGGCCGTGCTGTTCGGCGGGGCCTGCGCGGGCCTCGGCGGGGCCTATCTTTCCTTGGCCGACACGCCTTTCTGGGGCACGGGCATGACGGCCGGCCGCGGCTGGATCGCGCTGGCCCTGGTGGTCTTCGCGTCCTGGCGGCCCGGGCGGCTGTTGCTGGGCGCCTATTTCTTCGGGGCCATCTGGATCGGCAATCTGCACATGCAGGCGCTGGGCGGTTCGCTGCCGCATTGGCTGGTCTGGCCGCCGCAATTTTGGACGGGCCTGCCCTATCTTGCCACGGTGATCGTCCTGGTGATGATCTCTGCCGGCAAGGGGCGGCGCGGTGTGGCGCCAGCTTCGCTGGGCACTGCTTTTGTGCCTGATCGATAATTTTCGTTGGGCGCCGGGCATGGGTCGTGGCCCGGCGTTTCGATCCGTACGGCCCGCCATGAGGGGAAACTCTATGAAAAAAACGATATTGGCAGCCCTGGCCGTTTGCGGCCTCATGGCCGGTGCCGGGGTGACCTCGGCCAGCGCCGAGGAGAAGCTCAAGGTGGGCTTCATCTATGTCGGTCCGGTCGGCGATTTCGGCTGGTCCTACCAGCATGATGTCGGACGCAAGGCGCTGGTCAAGGCGCTCGGCGACAAGGTCGAAACCACCTATGTCGAGAGCGTACAGGAAGGCCCCGATGCCCAGCGCGCCATCGAGAACCTCGCCGATTCCGGTCACAAGCTGATCTTCACCACCTCCTTCGGCTTCATGGATCCCACCATCAAGGCCGCCAAGAACTTTCCGGACGTGAAGTTCGAGCACGCCACCGGCTTCAAGCGGGCCGAGAATGTCTCGACCTATGCCGGGCGCTTCTATGAAGGGCGCTATGTGGAGGGCGTGATCGCCGCCAAGATGTCGAAGAGCGGCATTGTCGGCTATGTCGCACCGTTCCCGATTCCCGAAGTGATCTCGGGCATCAATTCCTTCATGCGTGGCGCCCAGTCCGTACGCCCGGACATGAAGATCAAGATCGTCTGGACCTCGAGCTGGTATGATCCCGGCAAGGAAGCCGACGCTTCCAAGGCGCTGATCGCCCAGGGCGCCGACATCCTGGCGACCCATACCGACAGTCCCGCCGCCACCCAGGCCGCGGCCGAGAAGGGTATCAACTCCTTCGGCCAAGACTCCGACATGATCGCCTTCGGTCCGAAGACCCAGCTCACCGCGATCATCAACCACTGGGACGACTATTACATCGAGCGCGCCAAGGCCGTACTGGACGGGACCTGGAAGTCTGAGGATACCTGGGAAGGGCTCGACAAGGGCATGGTCAAGATGGCGCCCTACACCAACATGCCCGACGATGTGAAGAAGCTGGCGGAGGAGACCGAGGCGGGCCTCAAATCCGGCAAGATCCACCCCTTCACCTGCCCCGTCGCGAACCAGACGGGCGAGACGGTGGAATGCAAGGGCGGCGACAAGCTCGATGCCTCGCAGATCCTCGGCATGAACTGGTACGTCAAGGGCATCGACGACAAGTTCCCGAACTGATTGGCCCGCCGCGCATGCAGGCTCTACACTTGCTCGCGCATAGCGGCCCACGACCTCTCCGGTCCCCCCAACAAAAGGGGACCGGAGCGGCGTTTTCTGTTAGGGACGGGCTAACCTTTCGGAATGCCCTCCTGACGAGACCGTACCACCCCATGCCATTTGACCATGCCAGGCTCGATGCCATCCCCTATCCCGTGTTCTTCCTGCCGACAGGGGAGGCGACGAGATGATCGAACGAGCAATGGCGTTGGGCCGCGAGGCCGAGAGCATGATCCGCGCGCTTGCCACGATCAGTGCCGAGGAAGGACGCCTGACGCGTCTCTATCTCACACCCGAGCATCGGCAGGCGGCGGATCTGGTGGGCCGCTGGATGACGGAAGCCGGATTGGAGGTCAGCGAGGACGCGCTCGGCACGGTGCGAGGCCGGTTGGCACCGTCTTCGGGAACGCGCAATGCCGTGCAGCGGCTGCTGATCGGCTCGCATATCGACACCGTGATTGATGCCGGCGCCTATGACGGCACGTTCGGCGTCATCGCTGGTATCCTGGCGACACGCGAGATCCTCCGCAAACATGGCGCCATGCCCTTCGGTATCGATGTCCTCGCCTTCGGTGACGAAGAGGGCTCCCGTTTTGCGACGACGTTGCTCGGCTCCGAGGCCGTCGCAGGGCACTTCCATCCGGCGGTTTTGCAGATCGAATCCAACGATGGCGTCAAGCTGGTGGATGCGTTGCGACTCTATGGCAAAGATCCGGACGCCATTCCCTCGGCCGCCTATGAGCCCGGCGAGGCGGCGGCTTATGTCGAGGTTCATATCGAGCAGGGCCCGGTGTTGGAAGAGGCCGGCGAGGGGCTCGGTGTCGTGACGGCTATCGCCAGCCAGATACGCTATTCAGTGACGGTAGTGGGCGAAGCCGGCCATGCCGGCACGGTACCGATGACATTGAGGCGGGACGCCTTCTCGGCCTGCGCCGAAATGGCGCTTGCGCTCGAAAACCTCGCCAGAAGCCATGCCGATGATTTCATGGTCGGCACCATCGGCAAGTTGAGCCTGTCGCCCGGCGCCTCCAACGTCATTCCCGCCCGCATCGTCTTTACAGTCGATCTGCGCTCGCAGAGTGACGCCAGGCGCGTTGAGGCGATGAACGTCTTGCGCAAGGAGTTCCTCGCCATCGCCGAACGGCGCGGCGTCTCGGTCTGGATCGAGCAGACCCATGAAGCCAAGGCGGAGCCCTGCGATCCTTTCCTGCAGGCCGGATTTGCCGCAGCGATCATCGCCCAGGGCAGCAAGGCGATCCACCTGCCGTCGGGGGCCGGGCATGACGCCCAGTCGCTGGCCGCCCTCTGTCCGATCGGCATGCTGTTCGTGCGTTGCCGGGGCGGCGTCAGCCATAACCCTGCGGAATTCACCTCGATTCGCGACATGGGGCTGGCGGTGACGGCTCTGATCGATTTCATCGAGAAGTTCGATCCAGCGAAAGCAGCCGCGGGCTGAGAAGGAGGCGTCCTTCTTTCTCAAATCACGGCCGATCATGCTGCGAACCGTCGCACGGTCGGGTTGGCCGACCACCGTCGGGGAACTCTCTGGATCGTCTGAATGCGCCGACATTCCTTCCAAGATGAGGAGGTTTGTCGGCTATGCCTCAGATTATCTATATATACTGATCTCCTGCCCGAATAGAATGATGAGATCTTTCCAGAGTTTGATCGCACGGACGGGAAGAGCGCAGCGATTGCAGGCACAGATCGGCATGCCCCCGGGCGGAAGCCGCAATTGTCATTTTGCCACTCTCCGCTTTGCCGTTTCGATGGTGTAGAAGCGCTCCCCTGAGGAGGGGACTTTGCAGGACAATTCAAGCAACGCGGCCGCAGCATCGACATCGCAGACGAGCCTCGCCCTGGTCATGCTCACATGCTCGATGGTTTCGGTGCAGCTCGGCGCGGCCCTGGCTCATCCCACCATGGCCGCCTATGGTCCTTTCGCCACCACCTGGGGGCGGCTGGCCTGGGCAGCGATCATCCTCGGCATCATCGTGCGGCCGGATCTGCGCCGCTATCACCGCCGGGATATTCTGGCTGCGTTGGCGCTGGGCGCGGTTATCGCGATGATGACGCTCTTCTTCTTCGTAGCAATCACCCGTGTGCCGCTGGGCCTGGTGGTTGCGATCGAGTTCCTGGGGCCGCTAGGCGTCGCGGCCCTCGGCTTTGCCCGCAGTTGGCGGCTGATCTGGCTGGTGCTGGCCTTTGGCGGCGTGCTCCTGCTGGTGCGAAACCAGGCGGGCTGGAGCGTCGACATGCTCGGCTTCCTGTTCGCGCTTGCCGCCGGGACCGGGTGGGCCGCCTATATTCTTTTGAGCAAGCGGATCGGCAAATCCTTCAAGGGGCTGGAGGGGTTGGCGATCTCCTTCGCCGCGGCAGCCCTGATATCGACCCCCTTCGGCCTGTACGAAACCGGTTTTGCTCTTCCCGGCGGCCTCGCCCTGCAGACGGTCGGCCTGGCCGTCCTGACGCCGCTCTTGCCCTATGCCCTCGAAATGATGGCCTTGAGGCGCCTGTCTTCGGCGACCTTCGGGATCTTGATGAGTGCCGAGCCCGGTATCGGTGCGCTTGCCGGCTATTTCGTCCTGCATGAGCCGCTCAGCCTGCAGCAGATCGGCGGCATCGTGCTGGTGATGATCGCCAGTGCGGGCGCTGTCATCAGCGCGCGTGAGTAGGGGCAGGTTGCTGGAGGCCCGCGAAACGCGCGAGGAAGGCGCGAAGCCGCTCGTTCGGCTGTTCGCTGAAGACGAGCGCGGGTGGGGCATCGATCACGATCTTGCCCTGATCGGTGAAAACAACTCTGTCGGCGACCTCCCGGGCGAATGCCATCTCATGGGTCACGAGGATCATGGTGCGCCCCTCGGCTGCCAGCTCGCGGACGACGCCGAGGACCTCGCCGACGAGTTCGGGATCGAGGGCGGAGGTGATCTCGTCGAGCAGCAACACCTTGGGTTCCATCGCCAAGGCGCGGGCAATGCCGACGCGTTGCTGCTGCCCGCCGGAAAGCTGTCCCGGCATCGCATCGATCTTTGCGGACAGGCCAACGCGGCCGAGCCATTTCTCGGCGATGCTCCGGGCCTCGGCTTTGCTCTTGCCGCGCGACTTGATCAGGCCCAGCATGATGTTCTGGGCCGCCGTCAGATGCGGAAACAGGTTGAACTGCTGGAACACCATGGCGGCATCGACGCGTATATGGGCGAGTTCCCGCTCGCTACGTCGCCGCCGCTTACCATTCGCTTCGCTGAAGCCGACTTCGACCCCGTCAATGCGAACCGAGCCCCCATCATACTCCTCCAGGAAGTTGATGCAGCGCAGCAGGGTGGTCTTACCGCTGCCGGAGGGGCCGATTATGGCGATGACCTGGCCCTTCTCGACGGCGAGGTCGACGCCTTTCAGCACCTGCAGGGGCCCGAAGGATTTGGTGAGATTGGCAATCTCGATCACTGGCTGCGTTGCGGCATTTGACATGGCGGTTCTTCCGATCAGACGAAGCGCTTTTCGAGCCGGCGGCTCAGGGCAGAGAGCGGGAAGTTGATGGCGAAATACATCAGCGCGCCCAGCACATAGAGCGGCAGGGCGACATGGGTACGGCCGATCACCTGCTGCAGCGAGAGCAGGAGATCGACGATGCCGAGCAGCGATACGAGCGAGGAGCCCTTCACCGTATCGACCATGCTGTTGATGAAAGGCGGCAGGAAGCGCCTGACGGCCTGGGGAGCAAGGACATAGAAGAAGCGATCGAAGAGGCCGAGGCCGATCGACTGGGCTGCCTCCGTCTGCCCTCTCGGAATGGCCTGAAAGGCGCCACGTGTGATTTCGACGATCTGGGCCGACTTGAAGGCGGTGAGCGCCACGATCGCCGCCAGCAGGCTGGGCAGATTGATGCGCAACGCCGGCAGGCCATAATAGATGAAATAGAGCAGGACCAGGATCGGGACGCCGCGAACGAAATCCGCATAGAGCCGGATCGGCAGTCGTGCCCAGGCCGGCCCGAAGACCAGTGCGCAGCCGAGCGGAATGCCGATCAGCAGCGAAATCACGACCACAGCCGCGGACACGAAGAGCGTGGTCCACAGGCCGCCGAGCAGGAAGGGGAGTGCCTCGAACATCGTGGACATGGTGTCACCGGTTGATGGCATAGCGCCGCTCGGCCAGCCTCAGCAACAGGAGGATGGCGTAGCTGGTCACCAGATAGATGGGGGTCGCGAGCAGATAGACCTCGACGGTGCGGAACGTCTGTGTCTCGATCCAGCGCATGCCATAGGCGAGCTCGGGCACGGCGATGGCGGAGGCGATCGAGGTGTCCTTGAACAAGGAGACATAGGTGTTCGAAAGCGAAGGCAGGGCGATGCGCAGCGCCGTCGGCAGGCGAACGTGCCAGAGCACGCCGAAAGGTGTCAGGCCGATGCTCTTACCCGCCTCGATCAGCCCTTTCGGCACGGCCTCCAGGCCCGCTCGCAGCACCTCGACGAGATAGGCGCCCGAATAGACGGCGAGCGTGGCCACGAAGGAGGTCGTCGCCCCATATTGCAGGTCGATGGCGCTGGGGATGCCGTAAAAGACCAGATAGACCAGCAGCAGCAGCGGCACGTTGCGGACGAACTCGACATAGCCCCGGATCAGGGGGCGAGCCCAGCGCGGCCCGTCGAGCTGGACCAAGGCGAGGACCAGCCCGATGAGCATGCCGATTGCGATGGTCGCGGCCGCCAGTTCGATGCTCAGCAGCAGCCCTTCGAAGAGCTTGGCCGAATAGCGCCAGACGATGGCGAAGTTGAAATGATAATTCATCATGCCGAAGATCCAGCCATCACGCGCGACAGAGCCCTGGCATCGCCGGCCGGGATTGGCACCGAGGTGCGCCGGCGATGCTGTCGGGAATTTGCGGGAGGAGCTGGAGCCTAAAAGGTCGGCAGGCCGGGTTTGCGGGCCGGCGGGGTCAGGCCGAAATAGTCCTTCAGCGCCGCGTCATAGATCTCATTCTGGTGGCCATGGATCGCCACGCCAAAGGTGGTGTCGACGAAACGGATCCAGTCAGGGTCACCCTGGCGCACTGCGGCGCCATACAATTGGGCGTTCCAGGACTTGCCCGCGTCGAAATATTTGTCCGGATTGCGCTTGGCGAGCCACCAGACGTTGGAAAGGTCGACTGCGGCGGCGTCGACCCGCTTGGAATCCAGGGCGAGAACAACGTTGGGCTGGCTGTCGAGCTGCATCACGGTAGCCTCGGGCAGCACCTTCTTGACCGTTTCTTCGGCATCGACATTCTGCAGGATGGAGATGCGCGCCGCGGAACCCGCCTTGAGCAGGTCGTCGAAGGTCTTCTTGTCGCTGTCAGGCCGGGTGAGGAAGGCAACACCCTCGACATAATAGGGGCGGGAATAGGCGACGAGCTGGGCCCGGGCCGGCGAGATCGTCATGAACTGGATGACGACATCGACCTTGCCGGTGGTGATATTGGGGACGCGCTGGGCGGCATCCTGGCGGACGAATTCGATCTTGCTGGCATCATCGAACAGGCCTTTGGCCAAAATCTTGGCCATGGCGATGTCCATGCCTGCCAACTCGCCCTTTTCGTCCTCGAAATGCCAGGGCGCATTGGTGGAGCCGGTGCCGACGATGAGGTGGCCCCGATCAAGTATGGTGCGGAGCAGGCTGTCGGACGAGGCCTGGGCGGCTGCCTGCCGGGCGGAGCCAACGACGCTTGCCAGGGCCAGGCCACCGAGCAGGCCGCCCTTGACCAGATTCCGTCTGGTTTCGGCGAAGTCTTCCATAGTGCTGTACTCCCCGTTGTCTGGATGCTGTATTACATTATTATGTTATATTAGGCATAGTTATGGTATTAACGGTATCTGGGGGTGTCAAGATGGATGTCGGCCTGTGGCAGTGAGACGTCTCGGTTTCGGCGGAAGGGGAGCAATACAAAAAGCCCTGCACCGAGGCGGTGCAGGGCGGATTGCTGACCTGTTGCTGGAATGGCGGGGGACGTTTCAGGGCTTGGGCGCCGGCTTTTTCTGGCCGTCGAGCGCACTCAGGATCTGCCAAGCGGCCTTGACCCGATCCGGTATGGGATAGTTCTTGTTGGCTAGGATCGCGATGCCGATGCCCTTGGCCGGCACATAGGCGACATAGCCACCGAAGCCGTTGGTGGAGCCCGTCTTGTTGAACAGCATGTCGCGCCGCGCTGGCTGTGGCGGTACGAGTTTGTGCGCCTCGTGCGGTTCGAAGGCCATCTTGGCTGAATTTCCGGCAAGCAGGCGCTCGAGCGTCGTCGGATAGCTATACATTTCCCATCCGAGGCCTTGCTGCATCACGCCTATCTTGTAGTAGCCTGCCTGCGTCGCGGCGATGGCACTCTGGAGCGTTTCGTCCAGCCGGGACCTATTCATATTGGCGTCGACGAAGCGGATGAGGTCTGTCGCGGTCGTCTTGATGCCATAGGCCTCTGAATCCATGGGGCCAGGCGACACCCGGACGGACCGGCCATCCTTGGTATAGCCGAGCGCATAGTCCGCCATCCGTTCCGGCGGCACCCGGACATAGGTATTGGAGAGGCCGAGCAGGGGCAGGATTTCTCGCTGCATGAGGTCATCGAAAGGCTTGCCCATGGCCTGGGCGGCAAGATAGCCGAACAGGCCGATGCTCGGATTGGAATAGAGCCTGTGGGTGCCGGGCGAGAAGGCCGGACGCCATGCCTTGTAGTAGGCGATCATCTTGGTATCGTCGGTGATCTCGTCCGGAAACTGCAGGGGCAGCCCACCGGCGGTGTAGGTGGCAAGCTCGAGCAGGCTGACGCCTTCGAGGCTGCTGCCGACGAGTGCCGGCAATCTCTGGCCCGCCTTGTCCGACAGCGACAGGTCGCCACGCGCCACGCCATAAGCGCCAAGCGTGGCCGTGAAGGTCTTGCTGATCGAGCCCATCTCGAAAAGCGTATTGTCGGTGACCTTCTGCCCGCTCTCCTTCGAGGCAAGGCCGTAATTGAAGACGAATTGCTTGCCGCCGGCTGTGACGGCGATGGCCATGCCGGGGATTTTATCCCGCTCCATCAACGGCTTGATGGCGGCGTCGACGATTTGTTCGAGATGGCTCTGTTCGAGCGGTGTCTGGGCCGAGACCGGCTGGGCGGCAAGCATGGAGACTGCAAGCGCGGATGCGGCAATCATCCGCCTGTGCGACGTCGACGAGTTCATTCCCAACTCCATTTTTCGGGGATGTGACCTGAGGAGGCCTGAGCCGCCAGCACTTTTATATGCTGTCGACCGCTGCCCGCTGGGACTCCGGATAGGAGCAAATCCGGCTGCCGCCAAACGATGAATATTTGGATTTGGTATGAGAAAATCTTGGCCTTGAGACATGGCAATGCTTGCCGCGGCACTCCAATTGGCTGCGGGATATAAGTTTACCTTTTGGGATTGAGATGAGAAACCGGGAGTCCCATGCCTCTGGAAATGCTGGGACCCCATCGACTCCGATTGGTGCCAGACGGTGACGATTTCAGCCGGCTTGAATCAGGCTTTCAGGCTAAGTGCATGCTCGCTCTTCGGCGACCGGTTTTGCAAAAGCAATGATGCCATCTCGGCAGCGCCAGGGCTTGCCATCTGCTGTTCTCAGACTGCGATGCCGTGCAGGTCGTAGGCGTCCGAGCGCTCGATCTTCGCCGTGACGATGTCGCCGACGCGCAGCGGGCGGCGGCTGGCGACGTAGACGGCGCCGTCGATCTCCGGCGCGTCGGCCATGGAACGTCCCTTGGCGACGGTCGGTCCGGTCTCGTCGATGATGACGGGCAGGCGCTTGCCGACCTTGTTCTTCAGCTTGCGGATCGAGATCTGCTGCTGGGTTTCCATGAAGCGGCGATGGCGCTGCTTCTTCACCTCGTCCGGCACCGGCATCAGGCCGAGGTCATTGGCGGTGGCGCCGGCCACGGGCTCATATTCGAAGCAGCCGACACGATCGAGTTGGGCTTCGCGCAGCCAGTCGAGCAGCAGTTCGAAATCTTCGTCCGTCTCGCCGGGGAAGCCGACGATGAAGGTCGATCGCAGGGTGATGTCGGGGCAGATCTCGCGCCATTTATGGATGCGCTCCAGCACCTTCTCCTGGTTGCCGGGGCGACGCATCGCCTTCAGCACTGTGGGGGAGGCATGCTGGAAGGGGATGTCGAGATAGGGCAGGATCTTGCGTTCCGCCATCAGCGGGATGACGTCGTCGACATGCGGGTAGGGGTAGACATAGTGCATGCGCACCCAGACCCCGAGTTCGCCGAGAGCCTTCGATAGATCGAGGAACTTCGCCTTGAGCGGCTCGCCCTGCCAGGTGCTTTCGGCATAGCGGATGTCGACGCCATAGGCGGAGGTGTCCTGACTGATCACCAGCAATTCCTTGACGCCGGCCTTCACCAGCTTCTCGGCCTCGCGCATCACGTCGGCGGCTGGGCGGGAGACAAGATCGCCACGCAGCTTGGGGATGATGCAGAAGCTGCAGCGATTGTTGCAGCCTTCGGAAATCTTCAGATAGGCGTAGTGGCGCGGCGTGAGCTTGAGGCCCTGCGGCGGCACCAGATCCGTGAACGGATCATGGGCAGGGGGAGCCGCTCTGTGCACCGCTTCGACCACCGTCTCATATTGCTGCGGGCCGGTGACGGCGAAAACGTTAGGGAATTTTTCCAGGATCGGATCGGGTTCGGCGCCCATGCAGCCGGTGACGATCACCTTGCCGTTCTCGGCCATGGCATCGCCGATGGCGCCAAGGGATTCCGCCTTGGCTGAATCGAGGAAGCCGCAGGTGTTGACGATGACGAGGTCGGCGCCCTTGTGGTTGCGGGTGATGCCGTAGCCCTCGGCCCGGAGCTGGGTGAGGATGCGCTCGGAATCGACCAGGGCCTTGGGGCAACCCAGCGAGACATAGGAGACCGTCGGGGCCGTCTTGCCGTCCGCCGTCTCTTGCGCTGCTTCGATCACCGCCATGTCCGCTGTCCATCCTGTCCGTGAAACGCGTTCCTTTGCGCCAAGACGGGCCGGAATGCAATTGCGGAGTGGGCATGGCTGACCAACGGCCGAGCATTTGGCGCCTCGGTCTCCCGGCCGACAGCAAGGCACGGCCGTACGAGAGGGCGCGATCGGAGGGCCGATCTTCGGTTCGCCCACTTGAATCGCAAGGCCGGCTCCCGGGACGATCTGGGGATAGGCCCTTCAAAACGAATGGTCCGACTTTCTCCTTGACAACCCAACCAACTTTGAAAAATAGTCAGATGTCAGACCAATTTTAGATCGCCATCCGGAAACCCGATTTGCGCTCGCCGTCAGTCCAGGGACTTGCTCCGCTGCCATCCGCCGATCGGGCGGATGATGTGATGCGTGCGATCGGCCATTTCATCGCCACCTCCGGCATCAAGCCGGGCGAGCGCCTGCCGACCGAACGGCAGCTGATGCAGACCCTGGCGGTCGGCCGTTCCACGGTACGGGAAGTCATCCGCAAGCTGCAGGCCTTGGGTGTGGTTGAGTCCCGTAAGGGTAGCGGCACCTATCTCAAACGGCCGTTCTCGGCCGACGCCATCCATATGCCCCTGGTGATCGATGCCACCCTGCTGCGCGACCGCTTGCTGCAGACATTGGAGGTTCGGCGCGGGCTCGAAACCGAGGTGAGTGCGCTCGCCGCCCTCCGGGCAACGCCCGAGGACCTCGCCGTCATCGAGACCAAGCTCGACATCATGGAGGGGGTGCATCTGGAGAAGGGTACCTCCGGCCCCGAAGACCTCGCCTTCCATCTCGCCATCTATGATGCCAGCCACAATCCTTTGTTCGGCCAGCTCTTGGAGCGCATGCGGGAGGCTTTCGAGAGCTTCTTCGACGAGCCGTTCGATCGGCCGGATTTTGCCCGTCGCTCTTTTCGTTTTCATCGCGAGCTCTTCGACGCCATCGTCCGGCGTGATCCGGAGACGGCCCGTTTGAAGACGCTCGCCATTCTCGAAATTGTCGAAGAAGACATCAAGGACTTGTCCAAATGACTGACCATCGGATGACCGAGGCCCAGATGAAGGAGGCCCAGATGACGGAGGTTTGGGCCGACTTCGACTATGCCAGCCTCGTCGTCGCCCATGACGATACTCACGCCTTCGAGGCCGTGGTGCCGCCTATCGTGCAGACTTCGCTGTTCACTTTTTCCAGCTTCGAGGAGATGGCGGCGACCTATCGCGGCGAGCAGGTGCGCCCGGTCTATTCGCGCGTCGGCAATCCGACCACGCGGCTGTTCGAGCAGAAGATCGCCGAGCTGGAGCGCACAGACGATGCCATCGGTTTTGCCAGCGGCATGGGTGCGATTTCCTCCAGCGTGCTGGCCTTTCTCGAGCCGGGCGACCGCATTGTCTGCGTGCGCCATGTCTATCCCGATGCCTATCGCCTGTTCGAGACTCTGCTGAAGCGCTGGAAGGTCGAAACGGTCTATGTCGATGGCCGTGACGCCGATGCGGTGGCGGCGGCGCTGCCGGGTGCCAAGCTGCTCTATTTGGAGAGCCCGAACAGCTGGATGATGGAGACGCAGGACATTCCCGCCCTCACGACCCTGGCGCGTAACCATGGGGTGATCAGCATCATCGACAACAGCTGGGCTTCGCCGGTATTCCAGCAGCCGGTACGCCTCGGCGTCGACCTCGTCGTGCATTCGGCTTCCAAATATATCGGTGGCCATTCGGACGTGGTTGCCGGGGTCGTGGCAGGGCGCAAGGAACTCGTCGAGATCATCCGGCGCACCATCACGCCCTATCTCGGCGCCAAGCTGGCCCCGTTCGAGGCCTGGCTGCTGCTTCGCGGTCTGCGCACGCTGCCGACGCGCATGAAGGCGCACGAGGCGGCGGGGCTGGCCGTGGCGCGCAAGCTTGGCGAGTTGCCCGAAGTGGTAGCGGTCCATCATCCAGGCCTCGGCAACAGCCTGCCGCCGGGACTGAGTGGTACTTCGGGCCTGTTTTCCTTCGAATTCGACGACAGTGTCGCCATTCCCGCCTTCTGCAACGCCCTGCGCCTGTTCAAGATCGGCGTGAGCTGGGGCGGGCATGAAAGCCTGGTGGTGCCGGCGCTGGTCGGACGCGGCCAGAATGCCGGCCCCAATTCGGCCGTCGATTTCGGTGTGCCCGAACGCATGGTGCGGCTGCATGTCGGCCTTGAGGGCGTGGATGCGCTCTGGGGCGATATCACCCAGGCGCTATCAGCTGCGAAGAGATAGGGCGAGCCCGGACGCAATCCGTCGGAAGGTGTCCGGGGCGACCTTGGAAGTGAAGCGCAATAACAAGAGAGGGGAGTCTCAATGTTCAAGAAACTACTGCTGGCCGCCACGGCCTCGCTAGCGCTGGCTCTGCCAGCCTGGGCGGATACCACGCTCAAGCTGACGGAGGTGATCACCAGCCCCGAGCGCACGGAGACGCTCAAGCAGATCGTCAAGACCTTCGAGGATGCCAATCCCGGCGTGAAGGTCGAGATCACCTCGCTGCCCTGGGGCCAGGCCTTCGAGAAGTTCGCCACCATGGTTTCGGCGGGCGACACGCCGGATGTGGTCGAGATGCCGGATCGCTGGATCTCGCTCTATGCCAATAACGGCATGCTGGAGAACCTCGAGCCCTATCTGGCCAAGTGGGACCACACCAAGGACCTCAACGACAAGACGCTCCAGATGGGGCGCTACATCAACAACACCGCCTATGGATTGCCCTACGGCTTCTATCTGCGCGCGATGTTCTACAACAAGAAGCTGTTCAAGCAGGCCGGCATCGACAACCCGCCCAAGACGATGGACGAGTTCGTCGAGAGCGCCAAGAAGATCTCCGCCATTCCCGGCAAGTTCGGATACTGCCTGCGCGGCGGCCCCGGCGGCCTCAATGGCTGGATGATGATGGGCGCCACCGCGGCCGGCAACGACACCTTCTTCAAGGCGGACGGCACTTCCACCATGGCCGACCCCGCTTGGGTGAAAGGCCTCAGCGTGTTCGTCGATCTCTACAAGAACGGCTACGTTCCCAAGGACAGTGTGAACTGGGGCTTCAACGAGATCGTCACCGGCTTCTACTCCGGTACCTGCGCCATGCTTGATCAGGATCCGGATGCCCTGATCGCCGTGGCCGACAAGATGAGCAAGGACGATTACGACGTCGCTCCCATGCCCAAGGGAGCGGGCGGCAAGAGCTTCCCGACCCTGGGCTATGCCTCGTGGTCGATGTTCGCGGCTTCGGAGAACAAGGATCTGGCCTGGAAGCTGATCGCGGCTTTGGACAGCCCGGAAGGCAACATCGCCTGGAACAAGCGCACCGGTGCCCTGCCGATCTACAAGGCGGCGGAGCAGGATCCCTTCTATGCCGACCCTAAGTTCAAGGGCTGGTTCGAGGAACTGCGTGACCCCAATGTCGTGCCCCTGGTCATGCCGTTCCATCTGGAAGAGTGGGCCTTCTTCGACAGCTCCATCGCGTTGAAGACCACGCAGCAGGCCCTGCTCGGCCAGCTCGCGCCGGATCAGCTTGCCAGTCAGTGGGCCGAATATCTCACCAAGGCTCAGCAGGCCTACCTGGCGAAGAAGAAGTAATCGTTTCGTAGGCTCTGCGCGCGTCATCCTTCTCCCCTTGCGAGACCTGGCACTTCCTCCGGAAGTGCCTTGGGTGGCACGAATTGCCGGATGAGGGGAGAGATGCGACCTCTCCAGGGGCTCGCCGGAACCCCTCATCCGCCAACCATCCCCCGGTCCACTCCAAGTGGAGTGGACGATAACCGCAAGGGGAGAAGGGATGGTTGGGCGCGCCGGCTGTCTTCTCGGTCCCCAGCCCGTTCCCGATCGGATCATCATGGCTCTGGCAGATATCCCCGTCCAATCCAGCCGGCGCAGTCGAAGCGCCCGGCTGGCGTTCGAACCCTGGCTCTATGCCACTCCTTCGATCATTCTGATCGTGGCGATCATGCTGGTGCCTCTGGCAATCGGCATGTCCTACGCGTTTCGCGATATCCAGCTGCTGAAACCATTCGGGGGCGGCTATGTCGGCCTCGAGCATTTCCGCACATTGTGGGGCGACCTGAACTTCTGGAACGCCCTGTCCAATACCGTGCTGTGGACCGTGATTTCCGTCGCGCTGCAGTTCGTGCTCGGACTCATCCTGGCCTTGCTGCTGAACCGGCCCTTCCCGGGACGCGGCGCGGTACAGGCCCTGGTGTTCCTGCCCTGGGCCGTGCCGAGCTTCCTGTCCGGCCTCAATTGGGCCTGGATGTTCAATCCCATTGTCGGGCCCTTGCCGCATTGGCTGTCGGGACTGGGTGTGATGGCAGCACCCGACAATATTCTGTCCAGCCCTACCCATGCCATCTGGGGACCGATCGTCGCCAATGTCTGGTGGGGCTTTCCGTTCTTCGCCATCACCCTGCTGGCCGCCCTGCAGTCCATTCCGCAGGACATCTATGAGGCGGCCGAGATCGACGGGGCCGGACCGCTCAAGCGCTTCACCTCGATCACCATCCCGTTCCTGGCGCCGACGATCGCCATCACGGTGCTGCTGCGCGCCGTCTGGATCGCCAATTCAGCCGATCTCATCGTGGTGATGACCGGAGGCGGGCCGGCGGATTCGACGCAGATCGTCGCCAGCTACATCTACACCCAAGCCTATAAGCGCCTCGATTTCGGCTATGCCTCGGCGATCTCGCTGGTACTGCTCGTGCTGTTGCTTGCCTATGCCGCCACGCTGATCGCGCTCAGGCAAATGCTGATCCGGAGGGGATGATCATGCGCCGCTCCACACGTCGTTCCATCTACTGGGTCCTGCACTACACGCTGATCGGCCTGTTCCTGGCCTTCGCGCTGTTTCCGCTGTTCTGGCTGTTCAAGGTCTCGGTGACGCCCAATGACCTGCTCTACAGCGAAGGGGTCAAGCTGTGGCCCTCACGCTTCAGCTTCGATCATTATGCCTCGGTGATCCGCCACACGGATTTTCCGCTGTTCTTCCGCAACAGCGTGATCATTTCGGCCTTGACGGCCCTGTTTACCACGATCGTGGCGGCCGGTGCCGGCTACAGCTTTTCGCGCTTCGTCTACAAGGGAAAGTTCTGGCTGGTCGGACTGATGCTGATCACCCAGATGTTCCCGCTGGTGATGACCATCGCGCCGATCTTCAAGCTGTTTCAGCCGCTCGGGCTCAACAACAGCCTGACGGGCCTGATCATCATCTACACCGCCTATAATGTGCCGTTCGCCGCCTTCTTGATGCAGTCCTTCTTCGACGGCATTCCGAAGGATCTGGAAGAGGCGGCGATGATCGACGGCGCCACCCGCTTCGGGGCGCTGCGCCAGATCATCCTGCCCCTGACCATGCCCGGCATCGCCGCCACCCTCGGCTTCGTCTTCACCGCAGCCTGGAGCGAACTGCTTTTCGCGCTGATGCTCAACACCAAGGACAATGTCATCACCTTCCCGGTGGGCCTGCTCAACTTCGTGTCGAAGTTCGCGGTGGATTTCGGGCAGATGATGGCGGCCGGCGTGCTCGCGCTCATCCCCGTCTGCATCTTCTTCTTCCTGATCCAGCGTTATCTGGTCCAGGGCCTCACCGCTGGCGCGGTGAAGGGCTGAAAGGTTTATTCCGATGGCCAATATCGAAGTGAAAGCCGTCCGCAAGAATTACGGCGCGCTGCCCATCCTCAAGGGCATCGACCTCTCCATCGCCTCTGGCGAGTTCGTGGTGCTCGTCGGCCCGTCCGGCTGCGGCAAGTCGACCTTGCTGCGCCTCATTGCCGGGCTGGAAGATACCACCCAGGGGCAGATCCTCATCGACGGCGCCATGGTGAACGACCTGCCGCCGAAGGATCGCGACATCGCCATGGTGTTCCAGTCCTATGCGCTCTATCCGCATATGAGCGTGCGCGACAATATGAGCTATGCGCTCAAACTGCGGAAGAAAGCGGCCGATTTCATCTCGGATGCTGTGACCAAGGCAGGTGCCAAGCTCGGCCTGGAAGCTCTGCAGGAGCGCAAGCCGCGGCAGTTGTCGGGCGGGCAGCGCCAGCGCGTTGCCATGGGGCGCGCCATCGTGCGCAATCCCAAGGCCTTCCTGTTCGACGAGCCGCTGTCCAATCTCGATGCGCGGCTGCGCGAGCAGATGCGGTTCGAGATCCGCAAACTGCACCGCGATCTCGGGGCGACCTCGGTCTATGTCACCCATGACCAGATCGAGGCGATGACCATGGCCGATCGCATCGTCGCCATGCAGGGCGGCGTGATCCAGCAGGTCGGCGCACCGCTCGAACTCTATGACGATCCCGCCAATATGTTCGTGGCCGGGTTCATCGGCTCGCCGGCCATGAACTTTCTCGATGCGCAGGCACAGCCGGGCGAAGGAGGCACGGCCTTGCGGGTCGGCGATACGGTTCTTGCCGTCCTGCCGGGCCAGCGCCTGCCCGCCAAGGTCGTCGTGGGCATTCGCCCCGAGCGCGCGGTGCTGTCGTCGGCGGGTAACGTGCCGGCCCGCGTTGATCTGGTGGAGCCGACAGGGCTCGGCACGGTGGCGCACCTGGAGATCGGCGGTCAGGGGGTGAAGCTCTTCACGACCGAGCGTCCCGCCCTGACGGTAGGCGAGATCGTGAAGCTGGCCATCGCTCCCGGCGATCTCAGGCTGTTCGACCCTGCCAGCGGAGAGCGCATCAGGCTTACCTGATGCGATCCGCGCCTGTCGGTGGCAGATGCGTGGAGCTTTTGTCGGACAAGGGCTGGCCAAGCCGACACTGCCCGTGACAAAAGAAGAGCTGAATTCCTTTCAGGCTCGCATGACGCTTTCCCATAGCCGGGGGCTGCATGCCTTTTCTTTTGTGAGATTTGATGTCCCGCATTGCAACGAGCAGCGAGGCCGTGCAGGAGCCCGCCGCCTCCGCCTGGGTCACTCTGTTGATCGCTGCGGCTTGCGGCCTCATCGCCGCGAATATCTACTATGCCCAGCCGCTCGTCGGCTTGATCAGCGCCGATCTCGGCATGTCGCCAGGCGCGGCTGGGTTGATCGTGACGATGACGCAGATCGGTTACGGCGCCGGGCTGCTGTTCCTGGTGCCGCTCGGCGATCTGATCGAGAATCGCAAGCTCATCCTCTGGGTGATGGGGCTGGCGGTGATCGCGTTGGCAGGGGCCATGCTGGCCCGCGACAGCCTGCAATTCCTGGTCTCGGCCTTGCTGATCGGGCTCGGATCGGTGGCCGTGCAGATCCTCGTCCCCTTTGCCGCCCATCTCGCACCCGAGGCGCGGCGGGGCAGGGTGGTCGGCAATGTGATGAGCGGGCTGATGGTCGGCATCATGCTGGCCCGTCCGGTATCGAGCCTGATCACCTATTTCAGCTCCTGGCACATGGTGTTCCTGGTCTCCATCGTCGCCATGCTGGTGCTGGGCGCAGTGCTGGCCCGGGCGTTGCCCAAGCGCCAGCCGCCGCCGGCACCGTCCTATGGCCGTCTTCTCCTCTCGATGGCGACCTTGATGCGCGCCACGCCGATCCTGCGCAGGCGCGCTCTCTATCAAGCCTGCATGTTCGGCGCCTTCAGCGTGTTTTGGACCTGCACCCCGCTGCTGCTGGCGAGCCCCGTCTTTGGCATGACGCAGTCGGGCATTGCCTTGTTCGCGCTGGCCGGGGCGGCAGGCGCGGTGGCAGCCCCGCTCGCCGGGCGTGTCGCCGATCGCGGCTGGGTCCGTCCCGCCTCGGCCTTCGCCATGACGCTCGGCGCCCTCAGCTTCCTGCTCACCCATTTGGCCGAGCCGGGATCGAGCCTGTCGCTCGGCCTACTGGTCACTGCCGCGATCGTGCTCGACTTCGGCGTTTCGGCCAATGTCGTGCTCGGCCAACGCCTGATCTACAATCTGGGTGCGGAATATCGCAGCCGCCTCAACGGCGTCTATATGGCGACGTTCTTCGTGGGCGGTGCGCTCGGCTCGGCGCTGGGGGGCTGGGCCTTTGCCCATGGCGGCTGGGCGGCGGTCTCCTGGCTGGGCTTTGCCCTGCCGGTCCTCGCCCTTATCTATTTTTCGACGGAAAACAGGGCCTTGTACGGCCCCGCAAACAGGACCTGACATGAGCGTGACGATCTACGGTATCAAGACCTGCGACACCATGAAGAAGGCACGCAACTGGCTCGACGCGCATGGCAAGGCCTATGGCTTTCACGATTACCGGGCCGAAGGGATCGACCGCAAGCGCCTCGAGGCCTGGGTGGACAAGGTCGGCTGGGAAACACTCCTGAACAAGTCGAGCACCACGTTCCGCGCCTTGCCCGAGGCCGACAGGCAGAGTATCGACCGGGCCAAGGCGATCGCATTGATGCTGGCCGAACCGACCATGATCAAGCGCCCGGTCCTCGACCTCGGCGGCGGCAAGCTGCTGGTCGGCTTCAAGCCCGACAACTACGCCGCCGCCCTGGCCTGATGGGACAGGGCGGTGGTCCTAACCTGGCGGACAAGAGCGCTTATGCTGGTGTGCCGATCTCCAGATCGGCATTCTGGGTAGCAATATGTCTGTCGAAAAGATGCCGATCTGGAGATCGGCACACCAATTCTGATGCCTTCGATTGGCGCTTATGAACAGGCGGCGATGAGGACCTGGCCTACCGCTCGATCAAGGTGGTGAAGCCGCCAAAGATCATGCGCTTTCCGTCGAAGGGCGCGTTCGCCATGCTGCCCTCCAGCCGGGGATCGGCCATCACCTTGGCCATGATGGCGTCACGCTCCTCGCGCGAGCGGTAGGTCACCCAGGAGAACACCACGATCTCATCCTCCTTGGCCTGGACGGCGCGCGGAAAGGACGTGACCTCGCCATAGGGCACGTCGTCGGCAACGCATTCGACATAGCTGAGTGCGCCATGTTCCATCCAGACCTGGCCGCCGAGACGGGCCATTTCCTCATAGGCCTTGAGGTTCTGCTTGGGCACGGCGACAACGAAACCGTCGACATAGGTCATTTCAGCTTCCTCCTGTTTCGATCTCCCGAAGGACGTTCGGCATCCGGCCAAGCCGACAGCCCTCGCGAAATTTTGTTGTCTGCGGGGCTGGCCGGCGTCAGGATCGCTTTTGAAAACGTTTGATCAGCCTCTCGCGTTTCAGGCGCGACAGACGCTGAATCCAGAAAATGCCGTCGAGCTGGTCGATTTCGTGCTGCAGGCAGACGGCGAGCAATCCATCGGCTTCCTCGGTCTCCTCCGCCCCTTCGAGGGTCTGGAAGGCGACACGCACCCGGGTGGGACGTTCGACCGTCTCGGTCGCACCGGGCATTGAGACGCTGCCTTCGACATGCTCCCGTTTATCGTGCGATGACCAGACGACGCGCGGATTGACATAGATCCGCACTCGTTTCTCATCGGGCAGCTCGATCACCGTCAGTCTTTCGAGAATGCCCAGATGCGGGGCCGTAATGCCGATGCCGGGCGCGGCGCGCATGGTGTCGAGCAGATCCTCGGCTAGGGCGGTAAGCCTGGGCCCGAATTCGGTCACGGGATTTGCCGCCTGGCGCAAGCATGGATCGGGAAAACGCAGAATCGGTTGGACAGGCATGGCGGGAAGTTAGCTCACCTCATCATGCACATCACGCTCGGCGACGCTTGGGCTTGGGGGGTGCCGCCTCCTCGCCATGGGAAAGATCCTCCAGGATCGGGCAGTTGGGCCGGTTGTCGCCGTGGCAATTATGGACGAGATGGCGCAGGGTCTTCGCCATACCCTCGATCTCGCGCGCCTTGCGTTCGAGCTCGATGATATGAGCTGCGGCGATGCTCTTGACATCGGAGCTCGCACGGCTGCGATCGCTCCACAAAGCGAGCAAGGTTTCCATCTGCTCGACGGAAAAGCCGAGATCGCGGCTGCGGCGAATGAAACGCAGTGTGTGGATATCGCTGTCACCATAGACGCGATAGCCGGCTTCCGTGCGGGCTACGTTCGGTACGAGCCCGATAGATTCATAATAGCGGATCATCTTGGCCGAGACGCCGGAGGCGGCGGATGCTTCACCGATATTCATGACGGTTCTTCCTGTTCGTCCTTCACGCGAAGACCTCATCACGACCTTCGAATCTTGATGAGCTTTCTTCGATATTCCCTTGAATTAGCTTGATGAAGTCAATGCCTGTACACCTGTCGCTTGTGCTGGTGCAGTCTCGGGCTGGAAGCCCTTGAGCCTGAGCGCATTGGTCACCACGAAGACGCTTGAAAGCGCCATGGCGCCGGCTGCCAGCATCGGCGAGAGCAAGGTGCCGTTGACGGCATAGAGAGCGCCGCCAGCGATGGGGATCAACGCGATGTTGTACGCGAAGGCCCAGAACAGGTTCTGGCCGATATTGAGCATGGTCGCCCGTGACAGGCCTATGGCCCTGACGACTCCGTTGGGATCGCCGGCCATCAGCACCACCGCCGCGCTCTCGATGGCGACGTCGATGCCCGTGCCGATGGCGATGCCGACATCGGCGGTGGCGAGCGCCGGCGCATCGTTGATGCCGTCGCCGACGAAGGCGATCTTGCGCCCTCCGGCCGCCAGCCGCTGCACGGTCTGGGCCTTGCCGTCCGGCAGGACTTCGGCCTCGACGGTTTCGATCCCGAGCCTTGCCGCAATCGCCTGTGCCGTCCGCCGGGCGTCGCCCGTCACCATCGCAACCTGGAGACCGAGTGCCTTGAGGGCCGCGACGGCGGCCTTGGCCGTCGGCTTGATCGGATCCGCGACGGCGATGACTGCTGCGATCTTGCCGTCGACGGCTGCAAAGAGCGGCGTTTTGGCCTGTTCGCCGAGGGCTTCCGCCCGAGACGACAGAGCCGTGGCATCGATGCCCTGTTCTGTCATCCAGTGGGCCGAGCCGATCGAGATCTTCCGGCCATCGACGAGGGCGGAGGCGCCGCGCCCCGGGATCGCCTCGAAATCGGTGGCCGAGGGAATGTCGAGGTTACGCTCGCGGGCCGCCTTGACGATGGCGGTGGCGAGCGGATGCTCCGAACGCGCTTCCACCGAGGCCAGCAGAGCGAGAACCTCATTCTCCGAAAAGCCGGGGGCGGTTTCGATATCTGTGACCGCAGGCTCGCCCTGGGTGAGGGTTCCCGTCTTGTCAAAGGCGACGATCTCGACATCACGCAGGCTCTGCAGGGCATCGCCGCGACGGAAGAGCACGCCGAGTTCGGCCGCACGGCCTGTCGCCACCATGATCGAGGTGGGGGTAGCCAAGCCCATGGCACAGGGGCAGGCGATGATCAACACGGCAACCGCATTGACGAGAGCGAAGCTGAGGGCGGGGCTCGGGCCGAACAGCAGCCAGGCGAGGAAGGTCAGCGTTGCGATGGCGATGACGGCGGGCACGAACCAGGCGGTCACCTTGTCGACCAGCGCCTGGATCGGCAGCTTGGCGCCCTGGGCTGCCTCGACCATGCGGATGATCTGGGCGAGGAGGGTCTGCGAACCCACCTTCGTCGCCCGGAACGAGAAGCTGCCTGTTTTGTTGATGGTGCCACCGATGACTTCGGCACCCACGCCCTTGGTAACCGGTATCGCCTCGCCGGAGATCATCGACTCGTCCACGAAGGAGGAGCCTTCGACGATTTCGCCGTCGACGGCGATCTTCTCACCGGGGCGCACCCGGATGATGTCCCCCGGCTGGAGCTCGGCGATCGGCACTTCGGTCTCCGAGCCGTCGCGAAGGCGCAGGGCCGTCTTGGCCTGCAGGCCGGCCAATTTGCGGATCGCTTCGCTGGTCTCGCCCTTGGCACGGGCCTCGAGATAGCGGCCGAGCAGGATCAGCGTGACGATGACGCCGGCGGCCTCAAAATAGACATAGGCCGTTCCCTCCGGCAGGGCCGAAGGCAGGAAGGTCGCGACGACCGAGAACAGCCAAGCCGCACCGGCACCGAGGGCGACCAGGGCGTCCATGTCCGGAGCACCGCGCAGCAGCGCCGGAATGCCCTTGACGAAGAAGCGCAGCCCCGGCGCGAACAGCACCAGGCTGATCAGCACGAATTGCGCATACCAGTTCCAACGACCCAGATTCATCTGGACAGCGTGGTGCAGGCTCGGCACCAGGTGTCCGCCCATTTCTACCAGAAAGACCGGTACGGTCAGCAGGGTGGCAAGAGCCAGATCCCGGCGCAGTGTGGCGATCTCAGCCTTGCGGGCCGTGCGTTCAGGATCCTCGGCCCGGTCTTCTTCGATCACATGGGCGCCATAACCCGCTTTGGCGATGGCAGCCAGCACAGGAGGGAGGTTGGCCGGCCCCTCGAAGGCGACCTGCGCCCGCTCGGTGGCGAGATTGACGGCGGCCTGCACGACGCCTGGGGTGGCGGCGATGGCCTTCTCCACGCGACGAACGCAGGAAGCGCAGGTCATGCCCTCGATGGCGATGTCAAAAGTTGCGGGGTTCGAGGTCGAATAGCTCAAAGTCGGAGGGCTCATAGTCGGAGACATGGGGCAATCCCTTTCCAGGTCATTGCCAAGATAGGTAAACCTTCCAGTCATGGGAAGGTCAAGAGCTTCTTCTTCGGAGCGCGGACTTCCAGTCCGCTCTGTGAAATATCACGCTGACAGAAAGAGAAGAGCGGACATCGCCCCATGACTTCATGGAGCTGAGAAGTCCGCGCTCCCAGCCTCCTCACACAGGCCTGGCGATATCTTCCGTGTTGTTGGCTGGGCTGTTTACGCGCGAAGAAATCGGCCAGATCTCCATCAGCTCCGGCGGAAAGGGCACCATCAGGTCGAAGGGATCCGGCTCGATATTGTCGAGCCAGCGCTTATGGCTCTCCGGGGCCACTATTACCGGCATGCGGTCGTGGATCGTCGCCATCAGCGCATTGGCCTGGCAGGTGACGACGGCGAAGCTGCGCGTGATCTCACCAGAGGCCTTGTCGATCCAGCTTTCCCAGACGCCGGCCACGGCGAAGGGACGGCGATCCTTCATGGCGATGGCATATGGCTGCTTGGCTCCCTTCACCGGCTTGCCGTCCGGCTCAAGGATCTTCATCCATTCGAAGAAGAGATCGATCGGAACGAGACAGCGCCGTGCCTTATAGGCATCGCGGAAGGAAGGCTTGGTCTGGATGCCCTCGCAACGGGCGTTGATCGGCTTCGGCCAGTCGCTGGGATCTTTCACCCAGTTGGGAATGAGGCCCCATTGCAGGAGATCCCGAACATAGGTCGCCGATCCGGGTTTTCGGCGGAACACCCAGAAATATTGCGCCGGTGCGCCATTGAAATGGGCCTCCCAGGCACGAGCGACCTCTTCCGGCGTAGCGCCAGGTTCCGTCTGAAGGCCCGGCAGGTCCGGGCTGCGCTGCATGATCCGTCCACACATGGCCGGACCATGGCATGCTCAACCACACGTCTCAACGCCACATGCCGCGCATGCGGTCGCGCAGGTCGATCGAGCTGTGGATGCCGCCGGGTTGCCGCGCTCCGGATGCTGCCACCTTCGGCCACATCATCTGCTGGAAGCGATCTAGGATCGAAGCCGGGATGAAGCGGGTGCGGTTGGCATAGACATGCCGGTCGCCCTGGGAATGCTGGCCATGGGTGAAGAAGCGCTGCGGCATGACAAGATGCAGGCTGTCGCGCGCCCGCGTCATCGCGACATAGAGCAGCCGACGCTCTTCCTCCAGATCGTTCTTGGTGCCGGCGGCGAGATCGGCGGGCAGGCAGCCATCCACGGTGTTGAGCACGAAGACGGCCTTCCATTCCTGCCCCTTGGCGGAATGGATGGTGGAGAGGATGAGGTAGTCTTCGTCCCGCAAGGGAGCTCCGGCCTCGTCGCTGGTGGCGTTGGGTGGATCGAGCGTCAGCTCGGTGAGGAAGCGTTCGCGGGATTCATAGCCCGCCGCGATCTGCTCGAGCTGGAGAAGATCGGCGCGGCGCGTCACCGCATCCTCATGCATGCGCTCGAGATGGGGCTCGTACCAGCGACGAACGCGCTCGATCTCGCCGGGCCAGTCGCTCGGTCCCTTGTGCAGGCTCGCGGCGAGGTCGACGAAATCGGGCCAGTCCGCGCCCGCGCGGGGAGGCGCCGGCAAGGCCGCGATGTCGTCGACACCGACGGCGTCGAGCACATTGGCGGCCGACGTGGGGCCGACGCCCGGCAGCAGTTGCAGGACGCGGAAACCGGCGACGCGGTCGCGCGGGTTCTGCGCCCAACGCAGCAAGGCCAGCATGTCCTTGACGTGGGAGGCGTCGAGAAATTTCAGCCCGCCGAACTTCACGAAGGGGATGTTGCGGCGGGTTAGTTCGACCTCGAGCGGGCCGGAATGATGGGAGGCGCGAAACAGCACCGCCTGCTGCTTCAGCGTCATGCCGCTCTCGCGATTCTCCAGGATTTGACTGGCGACGAAATCGGCCTGCCCAGCCTCATCCCTGACGGTGACGAGATGCGGACGCTCGCTCGATTGCCGCTCCGTCCACAAATTCTTGGTGAAGCGCTCGCTGGCAAGGGCGATGACGGCATTGGCAGCCGCCAGGATGGGTTGGGTCGAGCGGTAGTTGCGATCGAGCGTGATGATTTCAGCCGCGGGCGAGAACTGGGCCGGAAAGTCGAGGATGTTGCGCACGGTGGCGGCGCGGAAGGAATAGATCGACTGGGCGTCGTCGCCGACCACCGTGACGCCTTTGCCGTCTGGCTTGAGCGCCTTGAGGATCGAGGATTGCAGGCGGTTGGTATCCTGGTATTCATCGACCAGGACATGGTCGAAACGGGCCGAAATGTCGGCGGCGATCATCGGTTCTGCCACCATATGCGACCACCACAGCAGCAGGTCGTCATAGTCGAGCACATTGTTGGCGAGCTTGGCTTCGACATAGGCGGCGAACAGGCTGCGCAGCTCCGCTGCCCAGGCAAGACACCAGGGAAAGGCCTCCTTCAGCACGTTTTCGAGTTCATCCTGCGCATTGACCACGCGCGAATAGATGGCCAGGCACGTGCCTTTGCTCGGGAAACGGCTTTCCGTCTTGGAGAAGCCGAGTTCATGGCGCGCCAGGTTGATCAGGTCGGCGGAATCCTCGCGGTCGTGAATGGTGAAGGAGGGATCGAGCCCGATCTGATAGGCATATTCGCGCAGGAGCCGGGCGCCGATGGCGTGGAACGTACCAGCCCAGGTCAGGCCTTCGCTCAGTGTCGCCCCCTTTGCCCCCATGACCTTGGCGGTGATCTGCTCGACCCGCCTTGTCATTTCGGAGGCGGCCCGGCGCGAGAAGGTCAGAAGGAGAATGCGCCTGGGATCAGCTCCTTCGGCGATGAGATAGGTAACCCGGTGAGCCAGCGTGTTGGTCTTGCCCGATCCGGCGCCGGCAATGATCAGCACGGGCCCGGCCGGCTGGCCCGAACCATGCTCGACCGCCCGGCGCTGGTTTTCGTTCAGGCCGGCGAGAGGGTCGATCGGCGATTGAATGGACACCTCGGGGACAAGAAGGGCTGCCTGCGCGTTCATGCCTTGGTCTCGCGTCGTGAGGAACGAATCTGCCCACCGATTCGGCGGACCGTCTTCGGGAAAGGGTAGAAGTTACATATGAACAAAAATGGAACAGATTCGCGAATGACCCGTTTACCGGCAACGACCTACCGCCGCGCTCCCGCTGGTGGATGAATTCGATCGAGGCGGCGTGAATGTGTTCCCTGGGCGCTTGCTCCGGATCGGCCATCACGCCATGTTCGCGGATATGAAGCAGGGCTGATTGGCGGTTTGGTGCGGGAACGGGGTCGAAAACATCCGACGGGAAGGATCATGCCGGCTATGGCCGGCTTGGCGGTTCTGCTCGCATTGACGCCGGCAACGCCGGCTTTCGCTGCCCCCGATCCACAAGCCGTGGTCAAGGATGTCGCGCGCGATCTCAGCCTGCAGCCGGATCTACCCGGCAACAAGGGCGAGGTTGTGACGCCCAAGACTGAACCGAAGCAGGATGAGCGGGCGCCACGCGTGTGGAACCCGTCGCTGGGAACCTTGCTGAGCATTCTGCTCTATGCCGCCATCGCTGCGGGTCTCATCTTCGCGATCTGGACGATGCGGGATCGTCTGCCAGCCCTGGGGCGGCGCAAGCTCGTTGCCAGTGTCGATACGGATGTCTCCGCTCAGGCCGCCTCGGTCGAGCGCATGGTGGTGGCCCAGGTCGAGGCCGACGAACTGGCGCGCCAGGGACGCCTTGCCGAGGCGATGCATGCCTTGCTGCTGCGCAGCCTGATCGAGGTGCGCAAGAGGCTCAATGTCAGCTTCGCGGACTCGCTGACTAGCCGCGAAATTCTTCGGGCCCTGTCGCTGCCCGACCGTGGCAAGCAGGCGCTGTCCGACATCATCGGTCGCGTGGAGCCCGTCTATTTCGGCGAAAGCCCCGCCGAAGAGCGCGATTATGCCGCTTGCCGGCAGAGCTATGAGGCCCTGACCGAAGCGATGCAGACGAGGGCGGTATGAGCGAAAAAGCCACCTTCTCCGGTCCTGTCCTCGCCGTGCTGGTCGCTGGAGCCACGGCCGTCTTCGCCCTGTCCATGCTGTTGATGCTGAACGGCTCGTCTGAAGAACAGGGCTTCAGCACCACCACCAAATCGGTCTCGGCGATCGGGCATGCCGGCCTCTATGAGCTGGCGCAACGCCTCGATGTTCCCGTTGCCCGCAGCCGCATCAACGGTACCGTCGCCCCTGGTGAAGGCGGGCTGCTGGTGATGGCCGAGCCGACGTCGAGCCTGTCGAAGGACGACATCATTCGCTTGGGACGCGAGAGCAATGTCCTGCTGGTGCTGCCGAAACGCTGGGCGCTGGCCGACAGGAGCAAGCCTGCCTGGATCCGCTCCGCCACGCCGATGGACATTCCCTGGGTTACCAGCATTGCGCGGCTGGTCGAGCCCAAGCTCGAGGTGACGCGGGGAGACCCGCCCAAGAGCTGGGACCGCAACGATCTCAATGTGAATCCCTCCTTCGACGACGGCGCCCAACTGATCAAGAGCGAAGAGCTGACGCCGATCATCGGCAATCGCCAGGGCATGCTGATCGGCGAGAAACTCGACGGTGAGCGCCGCGTCTGGGTGCTTGCCGACCCCGACCTCATCGAGAATCATGGCCTGACCAAGGGGCGGAACGCCGAATTCGCGCTCGCTTTGCTGAATGCCATGCGCGATGCCGAACTCGGGGACGGCAAGGTCGTGTTCGACGAGACCATCCATGGCATGGTCAACAATGTCGACAGCCCCTTCAAGAAGCTGTTCCAGTTTCCCTTTGTCATCGTGCTGTTGCTCGTACTTGCCGCGACGGCGCTGCTGGCTTGGGCCACCACGAGCCGTTTCGGCAAGCCGCGCCTTGCGCCGCCGGCTTTCGACCTCGGCAAGGGGCGCCTGATCACCAACACGGCTACCCTGCTCGACCGTGCCGGCCACCATGCCTTCGTCATGCGCCGCTATGTGCGGGCGACATTGCGTGATGTGGGTCGGCTGTTTCACGCACCACGCCAGCTCGATGACGAAAAATTGGCAGAGTGGCTCGACAAGATCGGTGAGGCGAGGGGGCTGGAAACCAAGGCCTCCGACGTCCTCGCACGCACCGTGGAAGGGCAGGGTACGTCCCTGACCGGTTTGTTCCAGGCCACGCGCGATATTCATGATTGGAAGGAAGAAATCTCCGATGGAACTGCAGCGCGTCGCCCACATCGCTGACGGCATCCGCAAGGAAGTCGGCAAGGCCATCGTCGGCCAGGACGAAGTCATCGAGCTAATGCTCACCGGCCTGCTCTGCGGAGGGCATATCCTGCTCGAAGGCGTGCCGGGCACCGGCAAGACGCTGCTGGCCCAGGCCTTCGCCTCGACCTTGTCGCTGAAATTCGGTCGTGTGCAGTTCACGCCCGACATGATGCCGGGCGACGTGATCGGCACCAACCTGTTCAACTTCCAGACCAACGCCTTCATACTGACCGAAGGGCCGATTTTTACCGACCTCTTGCTGGCGGACGAGATCAACCGCACCCCGCCCAAGACACAGGCGGCGTTGCTGCAGGCGATGAACGAGCGGGCTGTCACCATCGACGGCAAGACCTATGCGCTTGGCGCCGACTTCATGGTGGTGGCGACCCAGAACCCGATCGAGCAGCAGGGCACCTATCCCTTGCCCGAGGCGCAGCTCGACCGCTTCCTGTTCAAGATCGATGTCACCTATCCCAGCCGTGACGAAGAGAGAGCCATCGTCACCCAGCACGGGCACCGCTCGGCCATGCCCAAGCTTTCCGATTTCGGCCTCCAGAGCCAGGCCGATCCGGCAACGCTCGCCGATCTCAGGGCCACCAGCGAACAGATCGTGCTGACGCCGCAGATCATCGACTATGTCGTCGACGTGGTGCGCGCCACCCGCCAGCACCCGGCGATCGAGACGGGCGGATCGACCCGCGCCGCCAATGCACTTGCGGCCTCCGTGCGGGCCTTGGCCGCGCTGAACGGGCGCGATTTCGTCATTCCCGACGATGTGAAGCGGCTGGCCCGGCCGATCCTGCGTCATCGCATCGTCCTGGCGCCCAATGCCGAGATCGATGGCCTCACTCCCGACCGCATCGTCAACGAAATCCTGGACCAGACGGCAGCACCTCGATGATCCGGCCGACACCGCGCGCCGTGCTGCTGTTCAGCCTAGGCATCCCCGTTGCCCTGTTGATGGTGGTGTGGAATCCGGCGCTATGGCCGTTTTCCTTCGACCTAAGCCTGCTGGCCCTGCTGGTGATCGCCATCGACGCGCTGCTGATCCCGCCACGCCGTGCCCTCATCGTCGACCTTCAAGCGCCGATGCGGTTGCCGGTCGGCAATGAGGGGCGGATCGATGTCACGCTGCGTAGCACGAGGTCGGCGCGCCCGCTCAGGATCGAGGCGGTGGTCGATCTCGATGGGCCACTGGAGACGCCGCCGATGGTTGCTGGCCGTTTCGGCGGGGCCCCGGAGGTGCTCAGCATTCCCTTTACGGCTCTGCGACGCGGAGTGGTGACGCTGGAAGCCCTCTGGCTGCGCTGGCGAGGACCTTTGGGGCTGGTGGAATGGCGCCTGAAGGAGGAATTGGCCCGCAAGATCGAGATCCTGCCCGCCGCCCGCATGTCCTTCGGCCCAGCCATCCAGGCGCTGAGCAAGAGCGCCATCTATGGCACCAAGACCCAGAACCAGAAGGGCGAGGGCACCGAGTTCGATACGTTGCGCGAGCATGTGGCGGGCCTCGACTCTCGCATGATCGACTGGAAGCAGTCGGCCCGCCATCGCAAGCTCCTGTCGAAGGAGTTTCGCATCGAGCGCAACCACCAGATCGTGCTGGCCTTCGACACCGGCCATCTCATGCTCGAGCCGATCGACGGCCTGGCGCGGCTCGATCATGCCATCGAGGCGGGGCTGATGCTGGGCTGGACCGGACTGAGGGCCGGCGATCTCGTCGGCAGTTTTGGCTTTGACGCCACCATCCGCCATTATCTCGAACCGGGGCGGGGTAGCACCTATTATGCCCGGCTGCAGCGCTCCGCGGCCCAGCTTGCTTATCACACGGAGGAGACCAACTTCACCCTCGGCCTGGCCGAGTTGAACGCGCGGCTGAAGCGCCGGGCTCTGGTGGTGCTGTTCACCGAATTCGTCGACAGCGTGATGGCCGAGCTGCTGATCGAGAGCTTGAAGCGCATGGCCAACCGCCATGCCGTGATCTTCGTCACGCTGCAGGATCCATTGACCGCGCGGCTGGCCAATGCCGAGCCGGAGGATTTCACCGTCGTGGCCGAGGCCGTGGTGGCGCATGATTTCGCGCGCGAGCGGGCGATCGTGATGGAGCGCATCGCCCGTCTGGGCGTGCATTGCGTCGATGTACCGGTCGGTGGGCTTAGCGTGGCCTTGCTCAACCGCTATCTCCAAATCAAGCAGGAGGGCCTGCTATGACGGCCGTGGATGCGGGCATGCCGGAGGCCGGGCCGGCTCCGACGATCATCGGCGTGCCCAACGAACCTCGGGCTCAGCTCGTGCTGCGCTCGGCGGAGTTTCGGCGGGGGCGCGAGGAAAGCTGGCGGGAGCTCGAAGACCTGGTCGCGCGCGTCGAAAAGCGGGGGATCCACGGCGTCTCCGCCGACGAACTGCAGAAGATGCCGCTGCTCTATCGCTCGGCGCTGTCTTCCCTGTCGGTTGCCCGCAGCATCGCGCTCGACCGTAATCTGCTGCGCTACCTCGAAGCCCTGACGTTGCGGGCCTATCTGGTGGTCTATGGGCCACGTACCAGCCTGCTGGCGGGGCTGGGCCATTTCTTCCGCTATGGCTTCCCCGATGCCGTGCGCAAGGCGGGCTGGCATATCTTGATCGCTTTCGCGGCGATGGCCCTGGGCATCGCGGCCGGGTTCGTGCTGGTGACCAGCGAAGCCGAATGGTTCAACGCCATCGTTCCCGACGGCCTCGCGGGGGGAGGGGGCCGAGCGCCAGCACCGAATATCTGCGCAGCGTGCTGTTCGCGCCCTGGGACGGCTTCAAGGAGAGCTTCATCGTCTTTGCCAATTACCTGTTCCAGAACAACAGCATGGTCGCCATCCTCTCCTTCGGGGTCGGTTTCATGGCCGGCGTGCCGACCTTGCTGCTGCTGGTCTATAATGGGCTGATCGTCGGCGCCTTCCTGGCGATCCACTATCAACGCGGCCTCCTGATCGATTGCATCGGCTGGCTGTCCATTCACGGCGTGACGGAACTCGGTGCCTTCATCCTGTGTGGCGCCGCCGGCCTGGTGGTGGCCGAGAAGATCATTTTCCCGGGCCGCTATTCGCGCCTGGAAGCGCTTGCCATTCACGGCAGGCAGGCCGCCATCATCGCCTGCGGCGCGGTTGCCATGCTGTTCATCGCCGGTTTTATCGAGGGGGGCCTGCGCCAACTGATCAACGTGACCTCCTGGCGCTTCGCCTTCGCCGCCGTTACCGCCGTGCTGTGGGGGGTCTATTTCCTCTATTGCGGCAAAGCGTCTTTCGATTTGACGGGTTCACCAAGAAGCGCAAAGACGCGTCGAAAAAAACTGTTAGAGCAGGGAGGCGTTCAGCCATGAACACGCTTTGCTCCAAGGGAGGGCAGCATGGCCTCTCCGCGTGACCGCGTTTCCCAACTGCTGGAGGGCCGGCAGCGCCGCACCCGCGAGATCGTCACGCCGGAAGGGGTCGCCATCCATGTGGAGATCGCCGATCGCGGCGAAAGGCTGGGGGCCTTCCTGATCGACCTGGTGATCTGGTTCGGTGCCACCATCCTGATCTGGATCGCCCTGGCGACCACCTTCCTGCGCGGCGGCAGCGATGTGACGGTGACGGTGATCTCCTTCCTCTCCTTCACGCTGCGCAACCTCTATTTCATCCATTTCGAGCTGGCCTGGCAGGGCTCGACGCCCGGCAAGCGCGCCACCGGACTGAAGGTGATCGATCGCAAGGGCGGCGCTTTGACCCCAACCGCCGTCGTTGCCCGCAACCTCACCCGCGAGGTCGAATTCTTCCTACCGCTGCAGCTCTTCTTCATGTGGATCGGCGCCTCCAACAGCGGCGAATCCTGGCAGGCGCTTTCGATGCTAGGCTGGGTGGTGCTGCTCGCCGCGTTGCCCTTCTTCAACCGGGATCACCTGCGGGCGGGCGACCTGATCGGCGGCACCTTGGTGATCGCCTTGCCGAAGCGGGCACTTGCCCTCGACCTCACGCAGGGAGCGGCCAAGGTGGCGGCCCGCTACAGTTTCACTTCGGCGCAGCTGCAGGCCTATGGCGCCTATGAATTGCAGGTGCTGGAGGAGATTCTGCGCCGGCCCGGCGGTACCGAAACCTGGCGCATTCATCGCGAGATCGCCGAGAAGATCATCCGGCGTATCGGCTGGCAGGGCACCTTCGAGTCCAATGCGGCCACGGATTTCCTGCAGGCCTTCTATGCGGCCGAACGGGCGGAACTCGAGCGCGGCCAGCTTTTCGGCCGCTATCGCGACGACAAGAACTCGGGTACCCGCAAGGTGGGTGAGCCGGCCAAGTGAGGGCCGGCTCCTTTCCAGAACAAGGGTCTTCAATCGAAGACGGTGGCGAGCCTGTCGATGTCGACGCCTTCCTTGATCGAGCGCAGGCGGTAATAGACCAGGGCGCTAAGCACGCTGCCAAGAGCGATCAGATAGATCTGGATGAGATTGCCCAGCAAGGCACCGAACACCGGGCCACCGAGGCTGCCACCGACATACTCGATGATCATGGAGACGATCCAGCCAGCGATGCCGACAATCAATACGAGGCCGAGGATCTGCCAGCGAAAGCCCGAGGTGAGTTCGCTGCTGCGGGACATGCTATCCGTCACGCCGCGCTGTTCAACGACACAGACCGCGACGGCGGCATAAAGCATGCAGATCAGCCATAGGCCCGGTACGACAAGCAGTACCAATCCGATCGTGACCGCAAGGCCGACCAGGATCGAGAGGCCCAGCAGCGGCAGGAAGCGCGCCATCCCTTTGGAGAGGGCCTCTCCGACCGAAAAGGTCTGCCCGCGCAATTCGTTGAACGCGCCGTAGATCATGCCGCCCTGAATGACGAAGAGCAGGGCGATGTAGATCAGCAGCAGCACGACGAAGGCACTGACATTCGGAAGCGGATTGTCTGGTGTCGGCACGCCGATGACCAGGGTCGAGATGATCAGGGGAATGATGGGAATCAGGCCCAGCGCCAGAAATCGCGGCAAGGCGCGGTGGAGAACGGCAAAGCTTTCGCTGATCAAGGCGCCGATGTTGAAATCACCGGAGCCGGTGCCTTGACTGTAGTTGGTCATGAGAGCGCATCCTGTTTGATGGCGTTCGGAGCCTGAGTACTGTGCCGGCCCATATCGACGATATGTCATGCCGATGACTTGCATTTGAAAAGCAAGCATCTGCGCTTCAATACAAGTGCTGAGTCGTTTCGATCGGGCAAGTGAAGGGGCAGATTGTCGGAAGCGGAAACGAAGCTGTTCACATCTGCCTCGCAAAGTATACCCCGGCGAAGGGGTATTCATCTGTTTCCTGACGAACAGAAGCTCCGCGTCCTGCCAAGGATTTCAAGACCGCGATACAGGGGAGCGCGCTTACAGGTGACCTCTGAGGTCTTGCCGCTGGCTCATTCCGGCAAGGGCCGAGTATCCTCCGGCGGGCCGCTGATCTCGTGCAATCGCTCGAAAGTCGCCGTCGCGGGCCCCGCCGGGGGCGTTTTGCGATTTGGTGGAATCACCAAGCATCGCAAAGACGCGTCGAATCAAAGAGCTAGAGCAGAACAGCGTTTCCGTCTAAACGCGCTTTGCTCTGGAGAATGTCGTTTCAGCGGCTGGGAGGGCGCCAGGTCTCGGGCGGATATTGGTGCGGGCGCCGTACTTCCTCGTTCGGGTCCGGGGGCTGCTCGCCGAAGAGCACGTCCGGATCGGGCGCCGTGACACCCCACGGGTTGCCGTCGGCGGGCATGTAGCCGCTCTTGGCACCCCAGCCTTTGTCCTGTTCGAACCAGCGGGCGAAATTCGGCAGGCCGTCATATTCGTATTTGCGCTCATAGGCCTCGCAGGCCTCGGGCTTGGGGCCGAGATTGAGGCACATGAGGGGCGAGCGCTCGTAATAGGAACAGCTCGGGTAGAGGCTGTGGGCGACCAGTTCGCCTTCATAGGTCCCGTCATAGCGAATCGTCAGCTTCAGTTCCGTCCAGATCGGCGGGAAATTCATGACTTTCTGCAGGATCTTGCCGGCGACGAAGCCGATGGGCGCAGGTGCCACGCCCGCAGCGAGTTCGGCGCTCTGGGTGCGGGCGCCGACGGTCTGGCGGAACACCACGCCCTCATCGATATATTGCGGCTCCTCCAGCTTGATCGGATAGGGATAGGAGGGAAAGCCGAGAAAGGATGGCGAGCGGTAGAGGCCTGTATCCTTCTCGTAGGCGACGCGATGGAGCAGCCTGATCGCCTTGGAGGAGGTGTCGGTGCTCTCGATGGTGGCTTCGAGAAAATTGGCGAAGCGATAGCCGCTGCTGCCGAGGATGAGCTTGCGATCGACGAGTTCACCCGGGCTGCCGGCATCGTGCTCCGGCAGGCCGGAGCGCGGGTCGATCCAGCTCATGGTGGCAATCGAATAGGTGAAGCTGTTTATCTTGAGGACGAGTTGGCCGTCATCTGGGGGAATCATGATGATTCCCGGATTGGCGCCGCTGCTGAATCGCCAGTTCCAGCCCTTCGAGCTCGGCACGACGCAGCCAACGCGGTGGCGCAGATACCAGTTCACCTCGCGTGTGTTGAGCGTGTCGAAATTGTAGCTGATCAGATATTGCACGTTGATGCCATGCGCCCTGGCAACGGAAAGCCAATCGTCGCCATCCTTCACACGATAGGGACGGCCGCGCGGAATGGGAGCCAGCTTGGCAGGCTTGGTTTCAAGCGGTGTAGCCATGATCTTCTCCGTGAAGGCAGCATGCCTGCTTGGCCGAGCGATCGCGGTTCGTCGTGCGCGGCTCGCAGCAAGGCCGCGATGCCTGCCTGACGAGACAGTATGGGCAGATGGAGCGTGGTCGTCATCCCGAGTTCAGAGGAGGCGGCCCCGCCCTTTTTGTGCTCCAATCAAGCCTGTTGCGGGTCCATCTCCCTTGGAGCAGCACGCGTTCAAATGTGAACGCTTGTTTGCTCTAACTCTTTGTTTCCAAGTCAGTCCAACGGGGATTGGCTAGAGCATCTTTGCGATTCTGGGTGATTTCGCCCCATCGCAAACGCTGTTGCGGCGCTCGTTTCGATACCGTGCCATCCTGTCAACAACGCCCTCCTCAGCCCGTGGTGACGATGGCGCGAGAGTCCCTCAAATGACGAGTTTTCTCGACTTCAACAAAGATCCTGCCAACGACATCGATAACAAACCCCAGCAATATCATGATTTTGGCGGCAAGGGCGTGCGCGTACAGGTCTATTGGGCTGCCGATGTCTGGCGCGACGTATCGCTTTGGAACAACAGCTGGGTGCTGCTCAAGGGCGCCGACGAAATCCTCCGGAAATATACGCTGGCGCTCGACATGCTGCCGCTGCAAACCGAACCGGCAGCACTGGCGCCAACGAAGGACAAGGCCACCCGCGAATTCGACAAGTCCGTAGGCAAACAGGTTGCGAGGCAAAAGAAGGCGAAGGGCGAGGTCGCCAAGAAACAGACCGAGGCTGCCGCCAAGGCAATCGAAGAGCAAGGCCGGGTGGCACGTGGCCTCTTGGATTTCAGCGGCTCGGTCTATGTGCCCATGCAGGGCGAGGCTCCCATTGATGGCCTCACGGCTCTCAGGAAAAGCCTCGGCACGATTCCGGATGAAACGCGGTTGGTCGTGGTGTTCGCCCATATCGATGGCGGGCCGAACGGTTACACAGTCCTGCGCCAGGAGTGGCTGCCCTGGGTCATCGTCGATCCGCAGCCGATCCAGGACAATCCCAAGACGTTGCTGCTCCATGAAATGGGACACGCCTGCCGCCTCAGCCACCAGCAAGACAGCGCCGGTTCGGCGACGGCCAAGAACATCATGTATTCCCTGGATTTCAAGGGACTGACCCATCTGTGGGGCTGGCAGGTGGACACCATCTACGATTCCTACTGGTGCAATGGCCGCAAGCCCTCGAACTGGTGGGATAGAATCAGCAATGCCAAGCTGCCGCCTGATCACCCCTTCCTCTGGGATGAGCCGCCCTAGCAGATGGCAGTGGGCAGCCTTTCAGGTCTTGCCGCTGGCCCATTCCGGCAAGGTCCGAGCTGCCTCCGGCATGCTGCGGATCTCACGCAATCGCTCGAAGGCCGCCGTCGCCGTCACCGCCGAGAGAATGCCAAAAAGAATCATGCCGGCCTCCTGACCCAGCGTCTGCATCAGGCTCGCGGGTGCATAGGCGAGATCGCCGGTGACGGCACCGAGCCCGATCGTCGGCAGCAGCGTCAGGATGAAGAGACCGAGGAAGGACCAGCGATAGCCCTGGGTGAGTTGCCCGCTGCGCTCCAGGCTCTCCACCATGTCGGTGCGCTCGATCATGCAGGCCGGCAGTGCGAGATAGAGCAGAGCAATTGCCATCAGGCCGGGTACCACCAGTGCAGCAAGGCCGAGCAGGACGAGAATGCCGCTGAGAAAGGCGGTGCCGAGCAGGGTCGGAAGCCTTTGCCAGGTTTGCCGCGCTGAAAGAAGCAGGTCGAAATCCTCGCCCTGCAGCAACCGGTACGTGCCGGCGATGGTGGCGCCCTGGGCAAAAACCAGCAGGATCACGGCGACGGGCAGGGCCACCAGATCGGCAAGCGTCGGCGTCTGCGAGACTTCGCCGTTCACCGTCAAGGCGAGGAGAGTCGGCAGGCTCGGCAGACTGTTGAGGAAGGCGATTGGAAAGAGGCCACGCCACAAGCTCTTCACCGCATTCGCAAGAAGAAGGGACAAGCGCAGAGGCGGTCGTTGAGAGGTATGTCTGCTCATGGGCAACTCGATCGAGACTGGCCACACCAATCAATCAGTTATGACCTGTGTGGGCGCCAAGAGGAAGAGCCTGCGTGGTGGTACCATAACGCCCGGAACGCGCTTTGGTCCCCGATGGCTAGGCCTGTATTATGGGACATGCGCGGTGATGCCGGTTCACGGAAATGCGCGCTGCCGTTCAGGGGGCCGCCAATTCGTCGAGCAGAGACCGCGTCGGGCATGGTTCACGCGGGTTTTTGGTATTTCCTGGGAATCTCACTTCGTAAAAATCCAGAAAAATGGAATTTTTTCGTTAAGGAGAGGTTCTAATCATTGGGTATGTTCGAGACAAATTCAGAAAGGAGAGCTCGATGACACGCTAGATATCGATAGGTCCTGCGGTTTCAATGGGCGTTGCTGGTCCGTCGATGGTGTTTGATGTGCCCCTCGTGCTGCCTCCGGTCAAAGATGGTTCCGGCGTCACCCAGGGTCGGTATCATGGTGGATGTCCGCCCGGGTATAAGATGACCAGCCATGGAGGCTGCAAACTCAGCCATTATCTGCGTCGCCATCCCGGCCAGAATCCGAACAACTACTATTACGACGATCGCCGACCCCGGTTCGGGTTTGGCTTTGGCTATCGCGGCTACCGCCACCGTCGCTATTACGGTGATGGCTATTGAACCATTTTCAATCGGCAGGGGCGCCGTTGCGGCGCCTGTTTTCTTTCGGACCTGACGTGGCCTCTTCGGTGCTGCTGCGCCTCGCCGTCGATCTGCGATGGGCCGAGAGCGCCTTTCAGGGTACTGCCGACTGTGCACGATTCGTCTTCTGTATCAGGCATCCTGGCTCTCAACAGGAGGTGAGATTTTCGACACGGGACCGCGAGATCGCGCTTTGATTCGGATCCGGGCGACGCTTGGAAGACTGGAAAGCGGCCGCCAGCCGCGGCGTTTTCATCGAGGTGGTGAATAGGCGGCGCAAAGCGATCCCGTGGCCACAGAAAATCGACGAGACCTCTTGCAATGCGGGAGCGACTTCAATATGAAGCCCGAACGGAACGGGGCCACCCACTGGAAAGCACTCGTTGGAATTGCACAACATTCCAACCAGGTGATTGACCTAAAAGGCCTATTGTTCGGGGATAGTTCAACGGTAGAACAGCGGACTCTGACTCCGTTAATCTTGGTTCGAATCCAGGTCCCCGAGCCATCTAATTTTACTCGCATTCCTGCTTTGAAATCATCGGATGTCGTTTGATCCTGTGATTTTTCACGGCACTGAATTCAAAGTACGTTCTCGGCCTCCATGTCGTTCTCGGCCTCGTTTTCGACAGGGGCTTCGAGCTTCTTGATTGGTTCATTGCCAATTTTCATCCCTGAAAAGGGAAGGGTCCGGTCTAGGGTCGTCCGAACGTCCGCCACGAAGTGCCGGTCAGTGTCGCGATCTTCGGGATGGTGCATCCGGGATTGCCAGTGCGGCCACAGCCGAGCGTCCGAGATCGCGACATGTGATCCTTGAAATGCAAGCGCCGTAGCGCTCTCAGCCGCGGCTGCGCAGTGTATAGTAGAACGACTGTTTGATCAGCGTGCCCCAAACCCTGCCGCACCTATGGTTTCCTCAATTTATAGGCAATCTCTGAGCGATTGCGCGCTCCGATCTTGCGCATGATGCGTAGGAGGCTTGCCTTGACCGTGCGTTCTTTCAGGCCGAGCTCAGCGGCGATCTCTTTGTTGGACATCCCTTTGGTGACGTATTCAACGATCTTGATTTGACGGGCAGTAAGAACCGAACCGTCAGCCTCGATCGACGGATTTCTCAGTATGTTCCTGCCTTCGGACAATAGCTCAAATGGGAAGTACAACTGCCCGATGATGACCAGCTGAATGATCGATCGCAGCATATCGAAGCTGGCTTGCACTCCAATGAAAGCCTTGGCCCCAGCAATGTAGGCCTGCTTCATGACATCGACATCAGAAATTTCAGAAACAACAATTATGCGGGATCGTGGAGATTTGGAAACGATTGAGGCAATTGCATACCGCAAATTGCGATAGAATGAGGTATCTTTCTTCCAGTATATTATAACGATAGGAGAATCGTCCGAATTATCTGGTCTCCAGTCTTCAGCGGCCTGATAGCCTTCTGTCAAAACAGATAATTTCGAATTGATAATATTCCTTACCATGGTGTCTCGAACCAGCTTGATCTCACAGATCACGATCGCCCGTGTGATGAGAGGACCTGGGCTGAAGTCTTGCCCTCCAGATGAACCTGGTTGGCTCGAACCAGAAGGATACTCCGGGGATGCTGCATGTCTGATGGCAACATCTTCCCCTGTGCCGCAGCTGAGTATCCGCTGTTTATGGTGACATCGCGGGTTATGCTCGTCCCGGATCTGCATCACCGGCACTCCTACCAGAAATTTTTAACATGAGAACCATTCGATATCCTGAAACAAATTACCAGACGGTCAAAAGTTGTATGTGATGGGTATGTTTTTATCGCGGTACTATTTTTTCACGCTACGGAATGTCGCGGTGGATTATTTTAAAAACACGTATCTGTCCTTGCGGAATTATGACGGTGGGCAGGGTGAAACGCGCTGTTCTCGCTACGCAGTTAATTGATTTTCCCTTGACCCCTCAGCAACGCGTGATTGGCGCAGACGCATGCAACCCGCGTCATGAAATCTGCGTGTGGAGCCGCCGGTAGCTATTCCCCATCCGCGGCGGCGAGTAGAGATCCGGCACAGCCTACGATCGGGCCGAGGCGTTTCGGGAGTTACAGAACACGCCCCGCGCAATTTTAACGGTTGCCAGTACGGTGAAGCAGGGGGATTATTCAGTCCGGGCCTCGTGGACGTCTGCAAGCGCTGTCATTGTGCTTGAGCCGCGCCAAAGGCGTTGTTGGCGAGTACACGAATGGCGTCCGAGACTTCTCCCGAATCCCGCACCAAGGGCCTGGTTACCTGGGGGTTGCGTATCTTGGTGGCGCTGATCTTCCTCACGCCCGCGCTGCTCACCCTGTGGGGGCATCGGATCATGGTCCGTCAGTTCGATGCGCTTGGCTTTGCACCCTGGATGCGCGTCACCTTGTCGTCGACGCAGGCTCTTGCCGCATTGCTGGTGCTCGTGCCCGTGGCCAGCCTGGCGGCGGCCGTGCTTCTGCTCTTGATCGACGCAGGCACGCTGATCGCCCAGTTCCTGCTGATCCGCGGCGGCTATGTGCATCTGGCGCTGTTTGCTTTGCCACTGCTCGCGCTGATCAGCCTGCAGAGCGGGCGTTTCGACAGAAAATTAGCCGAACTGGAGAAGTAGCGGCATCAATGCTGATGCCGCCATTAGGCGTTTTGTGATCAGGCCATCTCGTGGTTCCAGGGCGGATCCGCGCCCTCGCGCGAAACCGTGATTGCCGCCGTCCTTGCGGCATAGTCCATGGCTTCTTGGGCAATGGCCTCGTCGAGATTCTTCACGGTGTCGATGGAAACCACTTTGCGGCGCTGCAGGATGGTGAGCAGGCCCGAGGAATAGCTGTCGCCGGCGCCGACCGTATCGGCGACCTTCTCGACCCTGACCACGGGGCTCTTGACGGCAAAACCCCTGCCATAGCCTTCAGCGCCGTTGCCACCGTCCGTCAGCACGACGAAATGAGCGCCCTTGGCCACCAGGTCCCGCGCCCAGGTGGCGGGATCGATGCCGGGGTAGAGCCAGTTGAGATCGGCTTTGGAGATCTTGATGATCTCGGCGGCTTCCGTCATGCGCTTCATGCGGGCGCGATATTCGACGGCATCATCAACCACGGTCGGCCGGACGTTTGGATCCATGCCGAGCACGCGCTGGCCCTTGCTGGCGAAATAGAGCGTCTCATAGGCCGAGGCGATGGGATCGTTGATGAGGGCGACCGAGCCCGTCCAGATCATCGAGACTTCCGGCCCGATCGACGGAGCATCGCGCTCTGGGGAGAATAGACGGTTGGACGAGGCCTCGTCGATGAAGGCATATTCGGGTTCGCCTTCGCCGACGGAGACGAAGGCAAGCATCGACGAGTGCTTCGAGCGGGCGACATAGCGCTGATTGACCTTCGACTTGGTCAGGGCAACGGCGAGATCCTCGCCGAAGAAATCGGTGGACAGCGCGGCGCAGAACCCGACATCGCCCTCGAGCCGACCGATGCCGATGGCCGTATTGAACGGGCTGCCGCCGACAGCCGGCCGATAGGCGTTCCGGCCATCAGCGCTTTTGACAGGCAGGAAGTCGATCAGGGCTTCGCCGCAGACAAGAATCATGGGGTCTCCTCACTCCAGAACACCGACTGCCGATTCAACGGCGGCCAGGATGCGACCGCTGCGGGCAAGATCGAGTATGGATTGCATTTCGTGGTGGTACCAGCGGTCGCCGTCAAGGGCCGGTGTGATTTCTGCACGGATCGCTTCGAGCGCCGCCTGCGAGCCCTTGCCGATCGGATAGCCCTTGCTGCGATCGGCAACCAGCGAAAGCGCCTGGGCGGCCATCAGCATTTCGACGGCGACGATCTGTTCGACGTTCTCGACAATGGTACGGGCCTTGCGGGCGCACCAGGTTGAGTTGGAGACGTGATCCTCCGCATTGCTCTTGCCAGGAATCGAGTCGACCGAGCCGGGCGTGGCGAGGCCGCGATTTTCCATCACCAAAGCGGACATCGAGCATTGTACCGTGGCAAAGCCGGTGTTGAGGCCGCGCTCGCCGGCGAGGAGGTTGCGCGGCAGGCCATAGCTCATCACCGGATCGATCAGACGGGCGAGGCGACGCTCGGAAATGGCGCCGAGATCAGTCATCGCGATGGCGAGGAGATCCATGGCCTGGGCGACATAGGCCCCGTGGAAATGGCCGCCCGAGATCGAGACGTAGCTGCCGTCGTCGTTGGCGAACATCAGCGGGTTGTCGGTGGCGGAATTCATTTCCACCCCGAGTATGCCGTCAGCATAGGCAAGAGCCTCGAAGACCGGGCCATGGACCTGCGGGGCACAGCGCAGCGAATAGACGTCCTGCACGCGCGGCGGCACGGGCTTGGCTGGATCGCGCGTCTCGTCGGGGTACAGGATGGCGCGGGCGCCTTCCGAACAACGCTTGGAATCGCCGGCGATGCGCAGGAGGTTGCGGGCGGTGCGTGCCTGGCCGCGATGCGGGCGTGCTGCGTGTACGCGCGGATCGAAGGCCGCCAACTCGCCGCGTAGGGCCTCCAGCGTCAAGGCAAGCGCGATGTCGGCATGTTGGAGGATACGCTTGGCATCCTCCTGGGCGAGGGCCGCGATGGCCAGCGACACGGTGGAGCCATTGATGATGGCCGAGGCTTCCTTGGCCCCCATCTTGTATTCGGGCTCGAAGCCGGCCCGGCGCGCGGCTTCCGGCGCTGGATAGATCTTGCCCTTATATTCGACCTGGACGTCCTCGAAGCCGCGAATGGCGCCAGCGAGATAGGCGAGGGGGGCGAGGTCGCCAGAGGCGCCAACCGAACCCTTGGAAGGGATCACCGGATGCAGGCCGGCATTGAGGAAGCCGACCAGACGATCCATCAGCGGCAGTGTCGCACCCGAATAGGCGGAGGCAAAGGCATTGGCGCGCAGCAGCATGGTGGCCCGCACGATCTCGCGCGCGAAGGGCTCTCCGATGCCGGTGGCATGGGCGCGAATGGTCTGGTCCTGGTAATGCGCCATGTTGGCGATGGGGATGCGCACTTCCTTGAACAGGCCGACGCCGGTGTTGAAGGCGTACATCAGCGGGGCCTGGTCGTTCAGCCAGTTGGCGTCGATATAGTCGCGTGCAGTACCCACCGCGGCGCGGGCCTTGGCCTCGATGCCGGCCTTCTCGAACCGGCCTGCCTTCTGGGAGCGCGCGACACGGACGACCTTAGCACCCGTCATACGTCGTCCGTCTATGGTGACAGTCATGGCCTCCCCCGCATCACGCTCGAACGCGGCGGTCAGCCGGGCCGCAAAGCCCGGAGACCGCTCATCTTCTTGACCTAGCAGAAGCGGATCGAAACGCAACCGGCCAGTCAGCCGCCGGCTGCGAGGCCCGCGGCGAGCGGCGCTGCAGTCTTGTTGGCGAGCCAATCGACCACGGCGTGGATGGCTTCGTCAGCCGTCGCGCCGGCAGCGATGCGCTCTTCATAGACGGCCAATTGTCCATCGGCGCTGGTGCCGTTGCGCAGAATCATCTGTGCTGTTGCCAGCTCTTCACTGCAACCGAGCAGTTCGGCATCTTCCCAGACGAGATCAAGCAGTTCCGTCAGCATATTGGCGGCGCTTCTCGCGTGTCCGCTATTGAGATCAATGAGCGAGCCGTGAATGCCATAGCGTTGCGCCCGCCATTTGTTTTCTTCGACGATGGCTCGCCCAGGTGACGTCAGGCCGCGATTGAGGTCCGGCTTGCGGGCGAGATGCCGCACCAGGCTGCGATAGAGCGCGGCGATGGCGAGAGCGTCTTCCACATTGGTGCAGACATCCGTGATCCGCAGTTCCAGTGTGGGCAAATGGCCGGAGGGCCTTATTGCCCACCACAGGAAACTGGCGTCGTCGATGATGCGATTGCTGATCAGTGTGTCGACATAGGTCTGATAGTCTTTTTCGCTCTGGAAGAGGTCGGGCAGGCCCGAGCGGGGCAACTCGGCATAGATGTTCTGACGGTAGCCCATCAGGCCGGTCCGGCGCGACTGCCAAAAGGGCGAGGAGGTGGAAAGCGCCAGCAGCAGCGGCAGGTAGGGTAGCGCGCGCCCCATGAGGTCCACCCGAGACAGGTCCTGGGGAACCTCCACATGCACATGCATCCCGCAGATCATCTTGCGGCGCGCGAGCATCTGCAGGTCACGCGCCACCTTGCCATAGCGCGAGGCCTGGGTGGGGTGCTGCTCGGACCATTCGGCAGAAGGGTGGGTGCCCGCCGCCAGGATGCCGAGATCGTGCTTGAAGGCGAGATCCTGCAAAGCCTGGCGGCACCCCACCAATTGCAGCCTGGCATCATGCATGTTGCGGCAGGGCGTCGTGGCGATCTCGATCTGCGATTGCAGCAATTCGCGGGTGACGTGCTTGCCCAGTGCTTGCCGGGCCTCGTCGAAGAACTGGGGCGACATGGTTTCCTGGACGGCGCCTGTCTGGCGCTGGAACACGAAATACTCCTCCTCGATACCGAAGGTGTAGGGATGCTCCATGCTGTCCTCCGATAGGTGTCGGGCAGTGATCGGTTCCTCGATCCAACCCTCTAACGCAGGTCGCCTGCAGAAGGTCCCCCTGGCAGGTCTGAATCCTCTCGCTGCCGGCAACGGCGGAGCGGCATCCGCTCATGTCCGCCATCAAGGCCGAAAAAAGAAAGGCCGGTGCATTGCTGCACCGGCCCTCGCTCGGTTCTCTCTGGATGGTTTTTGAGTTCTTAGACCGAGTAGTACATCTCGAATTCGACCGGATGCGGCGTCATCTCGAAGCGCATCACTTCCTGCATCTTCAGTTCGATGAAGCTGTTGATGAAGTCGTCGGTGAACACGCCGCCCTTCTTGAGGTATTCGCGGTCCTTGTCGAGGGCGGAAAGGGCTTCGCGCAGCGAGCCGCAGACGGTCGGGATCTTCTTGAGCTCCTTGGGCGGCAGATCATAGAGGTCCTTGTCCATCGCCGGGCCCGGATCGATCTTGTTGAGAATGCCGTCCATGCCGGCCATGAACAGGGCGGCGAAGGCGAGATAGGGGTTCGCGGCCGGATCGGGGAAGCGAACCTCGACGCGCTTGGCCTTCGGGTTGGTGGTGTATGGAATGCGGCAGGAGGCCGAGCGGTTGCGGGCCGAATAGGCCAGCAGCACCGGCGCCTCGTAGCCGGGGACCAGGCGCTTGTAGGAATTGGTCGCCGGGTTGGTGAAGGCGTTCAGCGACTTGGCGTGCTTGATGATGCCGCCGATGTAATGGAGGCAGGTCTCGGAGAGGTCGGCATATTTGTTGCCGGCGAACACCGGCTTGCCGTCCTTCCAGATCGACTGGTGCACATGCATGCCCGAGCCATTGTCGCCGAAGACGGGCTTGGGCATGAAGGTCGCCGTCTTGCCATAGGTGTGGGCGACGTTGTGGATGGCGTATTTGTAGATCTGCAGGTGGTCGGCCATCGTCACCAGCGTGCCGAACTTCATGCCGAGCTCATGCTGGGCGGACGCGACCTCGTGGTGATGCTTCTCGACCACGACGCCCATCTGCTGCATGGCAGCCAGCATTTCCGAGCGCATGTCCTGCGCCGAATCGAGCGGGGGAACCGGGAAGTAGCCGCCCTTGGTGTTGATGCGGTGGCCGAGATTGCCGCCCTCATATTCGGTGTCGAAATTCGTCGGCAGTTCGGTCGAGTCGAGCTTGAAGCCGGTGTTGTAGGGATCGGCCTTGAAGCGGACGTCGTCGAACACGAAGAATTCGGCTTCCGGGCCGAAATAGGCGACGTCGCCGATGCCGGTCGACTTCAGATAGGCTTCGGCGCGCTTGGCGATGCCGCGCGGATCGCGGCTGTAGCCTTCGCCCGTGGACGGCTCGACCACGTCGCAGGTGATCGACATCGTCGCTGCGGAGAAGAAGGGATCCATGGTGGCGGTGGTGGGGTCAGGCATCAGGCACATGTCGGATTCATTGATCGCTTTCCAGCCGGCGATCGAGGAACCGTCGAACATCGTGCCTTCCGTGAAGATCTCCTCATCCACCAGGGATACGTCGAAGGTCACGTGCTGCCACTTGCCACGCGGGTCGGTGAAGCGGAAGTCGACATATTTGACGTCGTTGTCCTTGATCGCCTTCAGGACATCCTTGGCGGTCTTCATCGTGTGCAAACCTTTCGTTCGTTTGGGCACAATCTTTTTGAGGCGCGAGCTGGGCTCGCTGATTGCCAGAGCGTTTTGCGATTGGACGGAATCACCTGAAATTGCAAAGACGCGTCGAAACAAAGAGTTAGAGCAAACAAGCGTTCAGTCACGAACGCGCTTTGCTCTAGATGGCGTCGAGGCCGCTCTCGCCGGTACGGATGCGGATGGCTTCTTCGATGTTGAGGACGAAGATCTTGCCATCGCCGATCCGACCCGTCTGGGCGGCCTTGCGGATGGCGTCGATGGCGCGCTCGACACGCTCGTCCGGCACCACAACCTCGATCTTCACCTTCGGAAGAAAATCGACGACATATTCGGCGCCGCGATAGAGTTCGGTGTGGCCTTTCTGCCGCCCGAATCCCTTTGCTTCCGTCACCGTAATGCCCTGCAGGCCGACCTCCTGCAGCGCTTCCTTCACCTCGTCCAACTTGAAGGGCTTGATGATGGCTTCAATTTTCTTCATGGGGTCTCCTCGATTTCAGCACATAGTGCGCAGAAACCTTCTTGCTGGTAGCAGGTCGCATGCCAAACCGCCAACAGGAAAATTTTCTTTTATCTTCAAGGTGTTGAGGCGTTAGGTGCTGAAAAATGGGCAAGCGGTACCGAAAGACTGCACAATTTTTCGGCGGCCTGCCAATAAAATATGCGGCCTAAGAGGGTAATTTTCGGCACACGGCGGCGGGGATCGCATTTTTTTCCACCGAATGCGACGAGGTAGCGCATGTCGGTGAAGGTTTGGAGGATGTCTTGATCGAGTTGCTGACCCCGTCCGAAATGGCCGATGCTGACCGCCTCGCCATTGCCGAGGCCATGACCGCCGACCAGTTGCTGGAACGGGCCGGGCGAGCGGTGGCCGACGCTGCGGCAAGGCATCCTTTCAACATACCGATCCTGGTTTTGTGCGGCACGGGCCTGAATGGAGGCGATGGTTTCGTTGCCGCCCGCATCCTGCGCGAAAGAGGCTATCGGGTCCGACTCGGCCTGCTGGGACCTGTGTCGATGCTGGGGGGAGAAGTCGCCTATGCCGCGGAGAAATGGGGACAGCCCGTCGAAGATGCCCTGACATTGTCGCTTCCCAGGGAAGGAATCATCATCGACGCGTTGCTCGGCGCCGGGCTCTCTCGCGACATAGGCGGCCCGCTCGCTACGCTGGTCGGGCGTATCAATGCCTCTGGCCTGCAGGTCATTGCAGTGGACCTGCCGTCCGGCATCGATGGCGCAACCGGCCAGGTCCGCGGCGTGGCCGTCAAGGCGCGCGAGACCGTGACCTTCTTCCGGCGCAAGCCTGGGCACCTGCTCCTGCCGGGCAAACTGCATTGCGGCGCCATTCGGGTTGCGGATATCGGCATTGCGGACGACGTGTTGGCAACCATCCGGCCCCGGACGTTCGTCAACAAGCCCGCCTTGTGGCAGCCCTGTTTCCCGCGTCTCGAACCGGCGGGGCATAAATATGCGCGGGGGCACCTCGTCGTCCTGTCCGCCGGCATCGAAGGGACGGGGGCGGCACGCCTGGCGGCCAGGGCTGGATTGCGCGCCGGCGCGGGGCTCGTCACGGTCGCCAGCCCTTCCGAGGCCCTCGGCATCCATGCCGCCTCGCTCGATGCCATCATGGTGCGGCGCTGCGATGGCCCCGAAGGCCTCGCCATCATGCTGGAGGATATCAGGCGCAATGCTTTCGTCGTGGGACCGGCGCTGCCGCCGGACGAGGAGACCCGCGCCAAGGTCGACATGGTGCTTACCTCCTCGCGTTCCGTGCTGATCGATGCCGGGGCACTCTCCGCCTTTGCCGCCGAGCGCATTCACTTCATCGCCACGCTGCGGGCCGCGCTCGGGCCGGTCGTTCTCACGCCGCATGAGGGTGAGTTCGCGCGCGTCTTCGACGACATCGCCGGAAAACATGCGGCCAAGCTCGACCGGGCCCGCGCGGCCGCCGAGGCAACTGGCGCGGTGATCGTGCTGAAGGGGGCCGACACCGTGATTGCGGCGCCCGACGGACGGGCCGCCATCAACGCCAATGCGCCGCCGACCCTGGCGACGGCGGGCTCCGGCGACGTGCTCTCGGGCCTGATCGGCGGGCTGCTCGCCCAATCGATGCCAGCCTTCGAAGCCGCCAGCGCCGGGGTCTGGCTGCATGGGGAAGCGGCCAATCTGTTCGGGCCGGGCCTCACCGCCGACGATCTGCCGGCGATGCTGCCCAAGGCACTCGCCGCCCTGTCGTGAAGGGGGCCGGGTCTGATTGTGTCGGAGCGACTGGTTCTTTGCTTGGTGAGGCGCGTGTTCCGGTAAAGCGACCTGCAGCAGGAGATCGCAGGTTCCGATTTCGGTGTGACACCCAGGTCACGCACGCTGAGCGATACTGCCGAGACAAGAAAAACATGGCGGTTCCCGGGCATGGAAGAAATCTACGGACTGAGTTTCCTGGTGCTTTTCAGCTTGAGCGCCATCGGCGGGGTGATCCTGCGGAAGCGTCTGCATGAGGAGCATCTCTCTAAGGAGAATATGGAGACGGTGCGGCTGGTGACGGGCCTGCTGGTGTCCTTCGCTGCCCTGATCCTGAGTTTGCAACTCTCCACCTCCCGAGCCAATTTCGATGCGGCCAGCAAGGACCGCTCGACCTATGCGGCGCATTTGGCGAGTCTCGATCAATGCCTGCGCGACCTCTCTCCGCGGATGGAACCGGCGCGGCAACTGCTGCATCGCTACACTGCCGCGGTGATCGCCAGCACCTGGCCCGATGAGCCGGCGCCGGAGGTCAAGACCATGCTCGATACCAAGGACATGCCGCTCAGAGGGGAGGATAAGGTTCTTGCCGGCGTGATGAACCAGATCGGTCTGGCGATCGATTCCTTCGAACCCACGGATAGCGTCAGCAAGAACATCGCCGCGCGATGCCAACTCGACTACCGCGCAGCGCTGACGGGACGCTGGGCTGTCATCGAGGATACGCACGCCCCGTCCGGCGTATTCTTCACTCTGATCATCGCCTTCTGGCTGGCGCTCGTCTTTCTCAGCTTCGGCCTGCAGATCGCGCACCGGCTGTTGAGCAAGGTCGTGCTCGCCATTGGCGTCGTTTGTGTGTCGAGCGTCATGTTCGTCATCGTCGACCTGAAGATTCCCTATGGCGGATTCTTCGGCATCTCCAGTGCATCGATGCGCGATGCGCTGGCCGACATGAACCGCGACGAAAGCGTCGGGAGGGGTCGTCAGGAGCCCCCTGCACCATGACTAGACGCGGGTGCGGGAGTTCAGATCACTTCGAACCAGGTCACGAGATCCTCCTGGGCAGGGCCGCAGGGGCGGCCATGCAGAAGCCATTTGCCGGGATTGTCCGCCAGGAACACCGTATGGACGGTCTCTCCCGGGCCGATCGCGACCGTGTCGACCCAATAGGGCTGCCACTCATCGTCAAAGGGATGCAGGATGCGCATGGCGTGGCCGTGCACATGCACGACCTGGTCGACGCGCGTCTTGTTTGAGAATGCCAGATCGACGAGGCTGCCGCGCTTGACCGAAAACAAAGGCCTGTCTGGCAGAATCTGGCCGCCGGCACGGCCGGGCAGGGGCACGGCAACGCGCTTGGCCTTCTGCAGGGCCAAGGCAGCGGGCAGATCGGGACGTGGGAGCGTCAAGGGGGGCAAGGGAGCAGGACGAAGCGGCGCCGCGCCGCTCGCTGCGAGGTGGGCGAGAACGACGACTTCACCGTCATGGTCGAGCGCGATGCCGGCCTCGCTCGCCGCTGCAAGCGTGCCGTCGACCGCAATATCGACACGACCACCGGGCGGCAGATCGATCCGGCCGTGATTGGGAGCAAAGGGCGTGTCGACGGGGTGGCCGTCGATGGCGATGATACTAGCCCCAAAGCCGGCCAGAGCCAGTTTGGCGATGCGCGTCATGGCGACGTTGACGATGCGCAGGCGCAGCCTCTCATTGGGAGCAAGGCTGATCGTTTCGGCCGCTTTCGAATTCACCGTGATGATGGACTTGCCACCGGCGCTGTGCGTTGCCGGCAGGATCTGCCCGTCGGGGCCGATATGCCAGTCGTCAATGACGAGAATCAGATCACGGTCGACCTTGGGAGGTTCGTCTTCATCGACGACGAGAACGCCATAGAGCCCGGCCTCGCATTGGGACAGAGACGGCCCGAAAGCGGGCGGATGGTACCAGAAGGTACCGGCATCCGGCGGCGTGAACGCATAGTCGAAACCGTCAGCCGGCTTCACCGCCTGTTGCGTCAGCGCAGGGACGCCGTCCATGGCGTTGGCGAGGCGTATGCCATGCCAGTGGATTGTCGAAGGGGCTTCGAGACGGTTGGCGAAGCGCACGGTCACGGCCTGGTTGCGTTTCACGCGCAGAAGGGGCCCCGGGGTCGAGGCATCGAAACATTGCGTCCGGGTCGGTCTCGCGCCGCCTGGCAAGGCGAGTTCGCCGGCGGCCGCCGTCAAGGTCAATCCTGAAGCCGCCGCAGGGCGGGCGAGGGCAAGACTGGTCAGGCTGACACCGAGCCCGGCAAGGAGCTGACGCCGATTGAGGCTGCCGGTCATCGGTGGGTCCTTCTGGGCTGGATAAGGGTGGATTCCCGCCTGCCGGGGCGGCCGTTCGGGCTCCGGCAATGGCCTTAAGGCTGGGCATCGCCGCCGCCTGCGAATCCTGGACTCCAAATATCATGCAGGGGGCGGCATTTTTTTGCTGCATCAATTTCATGACATGCTATATGGCGCCACTCGTTTCGCGGAATGCAAGTTCCGCGATAGGGAGCCCTATTTGCGGGCGTGGCGGAACTGGTAGACGCGCTGGATTTAGGTTCCAGTGATGAAAGTCGTGGGGGTTCGAGCCCCTCCGCCCGCACCACGACCGGCCTTGATGGCCTTGAAACAGGGCGGCTACGAACTCACGGATTCGGGACAAGAATATGCAGGTGACCCAAACCCTGGCCGATGGCCTGAAACGGGAATTCAAAGTGGTGGTGCCGGCGGCCGATATCGCCACGCGCACCGACGCCCAGTTGGAAGACATGAAGGGCAAGGTCCGCGTCAACGGCTTTCGTCCGGGCAAGGTGCCGGTGGCGCATCTGCGTCGTCTCTACGGCCGCTCGGTGACTGCCGATGTCGTCAACAATTTCGTTGGCGAAGCCAATCGCAAGATCGTGGATGAGAACCAGATCAAGCTGGCCATGGAACCCAAGCTCGATTTCGGTGCCAACGATGAAGGCGTGACGCAGGTGCTGGACGGCAAGGCCGATCTCGCCTGGACCGTCGCCGTGGAAGTGCTGCCGACCTTCGAGGTCGGCGACATTTCCGGCATCAAGATCGTCAAGCCGGTGGCCGAAGTCGCCGACGAGGAGGTGCAGTCGCGCCTCGAGGATCTGGCGCGCCGCAACGTGACCTATGCCGACAAGAAGGCCAAGTCGAAGGCCGAGACCCACGACCGCGTGATCGTCGATTTCGTCGGCAAGATCGACGGCGTCGAGTTCGAGGGCGGCAAGGGCGAGGACATTTCTGTCGACCTCGGCTCCAACACCTTCATTCCCGGCTTCGAGGATCAGCTGATCGGCGTCACCGCCGGCCAGGAAAAGACCATCGAGGTCAAGTTCCCCACCAACTATGCCTCCGACACGCTGGCCGGCAAGGACGCCACCTTCGACGTCAAGGTCAAGGCGGTGCAGGCTGCGGGCGACTTGGTCGTCGACGACGAACTTGCCAAGTCCGTCGGCCTTGAATCGCTCGACAAGCTCAAGGAAGTGATCAAGAGCTCGATCGAGGGCGAGTACAACAACGTCTCGCGCAGCAAGGTGAAGCGCCAGCTCCTCGATGCGCTGGATGCGAAATATTCCTTCGATCTGCCGCCGACCCTGTTCCAGCAGGAGTTCGACAATGTCTGGCTGCAGGTCGAGCGCGAGATGCAGCAGACCGGCCGCACCTTCGAGCAGGAGAACACCACCGAAGAGGCTGCCAAGGAAGATTATCGCAAGATCGCGGCCCGCCGCGTGCGCCTTGGCCTCGTTCTGGCCGAGATCGGCGAGAGCAACAAGATCCAGGTGACCGAGGAAGAGGCGACCCGCGCCGTGATCGAGCGGGCCCGCCAGTTCCCGGGCCAGGAGCGCCAGATCTGGGAGTTCTATACCAAGAACCCGCAGGCGATTGCCGAGCTGCGTGCCCCGATCTTCGAGGACAAGGTCGTCGACCATATCCTCTCGCTCGCCGACGTCACCGAGGACAAGGTCTCCAAGGAGGAATTGTTCAAGGAAGACGACGAGCAGGCTGCTCCCGCCGCGGCAGAGGACAAGCCGGCCAAGGCCAAGAAGGCCAAGGCTGCCAAGTCTGCCGAGTGAGGCTGCGCCGAGCCGTCGTGGTTCGTCGAAACGGATATGCAATGGCCGGGCCTGCCCCGGCCATTGTCGTTCTCGAATGCCCTCGGTTTTCGCAAAAGGCGGAGAGGGGACTTGCAGGACGAGACTTGACGACACATTTGCGACGAGAGGGCCCGTTTCTGCTCAGGCAAGCCACCCTCGACACCCGTCGCGCCTTCATGTCCCAGCGGGGGGCGGGAAGGTTCACTTGACAAACAGGCTCGCGATCCCTGCCCTGACGGGAACATGGACTGCCGAGATTCGCTTGCTGGAGAGATTTGATGCGAGATCCGATCGACTTCTATACCAACAACCTCATACCGACCGTGGTCGAGAGCACCAATCGCGGCGAGCGTGCCTGGGACATCTATTCGCGCCTGATGCGCGAGCGCATCATCTTCCTGACCGGCCCGGTGGAGGACTACATGGCCTCCATCGTGGTGGCCCAGTTGCTGTTCCTCGAGGGAGAGAATCCCAAGAAGGAAATCGCGATGTACATCAACTCGCCGGGCGGGGTGGTGACGGCAGGCCTGTCGATCTACGACACCATGCAGTTCATTCGCTCGCCGGTTTCCACGCTTTGCGTCGGCCAGGCCGCATCGATGGGATCGCTCCTGCTTGCCGCCGGCGAGAAGGATCTGCGCTTCGCCTTGCCCAACGCCCGGATCATGGTGCATCAGCCTTCGGGCGGCTATCAGGGCCAGGCGACCGACATCCTCATCCATGCCGAGGAGACCCGCCGGGTGAAGCAGCGCCTGAACGAGATCTACGTCAAGCACACCGGCCAGGACATCAAGACGATCCAGGACGCTCTCGAGCGTGACAATTTCATGGAAGCCGAGCAGGCGAAAGCTTTCGGTATCGTCGACCATGTCAGCGAGAAGCGCCCCGATGAGGGCGCTGCCAAGGCCTGATATGACGTTGCAGGAGGCGACCTGCACGAGTTTCGCCACAGTTCATTGCGATGGATATCGGTAATGATCTGTTGACGTGAAGGGCGCTAAATTCCAGCATTGAACCTGCTGGATGCAGTGTCATCAAAGATTGCAGGGGCGAACGCCACTTGGCATAACCCTTGCAATACGAAACTTGTCGATGCAGGTACGCCTGCAGGATTGTGTTTACAGCCACGGGGGTTCCCGTGGGATTACGCGGAATGTCCGTTCCGCCGAGAGAGCCCGAAAGGGGGATGCCATGACCAAGGCCGGCAGCGATACCAAGAACACGCTCTACTGCTCGTTCTGCGGCAAGAGCCAGCACGAAGTTCGCAAGCTCATCGCCGGCCCGACAGTGTTCATCTGCGATGAATGTGTCGAGCTGTGCATGGACATTATCCGTGAGGAGAACAAATCCTCATTGGTGAAGTCGCGCGATGGGGTACCGACCCCGCGTGAGATCTGCAAGGTGCTCGACGATTATGTGATCGGTCAGATGCAGGCCAAGCGCGTGCTCTCCGTGGCCGTGCACAATCACTACAAGCGCCTCAACCATGCTACCAAGCACAGCGATGTCGAATTGGCGAAGTCGAACATCCTGATGATCGGGCCGACCGGCTCGGGCAAGACACTACTTGCCCAGACCATGGCCCGCATCATCGACGTGCCCTTCACCATGGCCGATGCCACCACCCTGACGGAAGCCGGCTATGTCGGCGAGGATGTCGAGAACATCATCCTCAAGCTCCTGCAGGCGGCCGACTACAATGTCGAGCGCGCCCAGCGCGGCATCGTCTATATCGACGAGGTCGATAAGATCAGCCGCAAGTCCGACAACCCCTCGATTACCCGTGACGTTTCGGGCGAGGGCGTGCAGCAGGCCTTGCTGAAGATCATGGAAGGCACGGTGGCCAGCGTTCCGCCCCAGGGTGGACGCAAGCATCCCCAGCAGGAGTTCCTGCAGGTCGATACCACCAATATTCTCTTCATCTGCGGCGGTGCCTTCTCGGGCCTCGAAAAGATCATCTCGAGCCGCGGCAAGGGCACTTCGATCGGCTTCAGTGCTCGCGTGGTGACACCGGAGGACCGGCGGACCGGCGAGATCTTCCGCGAGGTCGAGCCCGAGGATCTCTTGAAATTCGGCTTGATCCCGGAATTCGTCGGGCGTCTGCCTGTCATTGCGACACTGGAAGACCTCGACGAACCGGCGCTGATCAAGATCCTGACCGAGCCCAAGAACGCACTGGTGAAGCAGTATCAGCGCCTGTTCGAGATGGAGGGCATCGATCTGACCTTCCAGGAGGAGGCCTTGTCATCGATTGCCAAGAAGGCGATCGAGCGCAAAACCGGTGCGCGCGGCCTGCGATCGATCATGGAGGGCATCCTGCTTGACACCATGTTCGAACTGCCGGGCCTCGACGGTGTCGAGGAAGTGGTGATCTCCAAGGAGGTCGTTGACGGACAGGCTAAGCCGCTCTTCATCTATTCTGAAAAGCAGGAGGTTTCCTCCACCGGCTGATGCCGGCAGGAACAACGCTTGCACTGCAATGCCGGCCTGTGGGCCGGCATTGTCATGTCGGTGCCTGCCTGCAGTCATGTTGAAATGCATGGCTCGATCTGGTGAAGGTCGACCATTCGCCGCATCGGCCGTTGATTGCGCTGGACGTCGGAGGGGGGTATCGTGGGGCCAGGAGGGATCAGCTCGATTCGAGCTGGTTTCCGTAGAAAATTACGCGATTTAAAGGATTGTCGAAGCTTTTCGGGACGTCATTTCAAGGATAGCTCGTAGCTCCCCGCAATCAATCCAAAGTCGATCGGGCAGAAAATTACAGTGAGGTTCGCAGGTGCGAGAAGGAAAATCGAGACAGCGCAATTTACCGGGATTGGCCGGCTTGACACTGTGCTTGGTGCTCTCCACCTAACCCTTATCGAAGCAACTGTGCCCAGCCGGGGCAGTTGGGAATACCTCCGGGTCGCTCTTCATGTTGGCCAGGAGGATAGCGCCGCTGGCACGGCTATTGCAGCGTGGTACGGCGCAGGAAAGGATATGCAATGACAACGAATAAACAGCGTCCTCCGTTGCCGGCCGGCACCGTCGATACGTTCCCGGTGTTGCCGTTGCGCGACATCGTCGTGTTCCCGCATATGATCGTGCCGCTCTTCGTCGGCCGCGAAAAGTCGATTCGGGCGCTGGAAGAAGTCATGCGGACCGATCGCCACATTCTGCTGGCGACGCAGTTGAACGCCGCCGAGGATGATCCGGCGCCGGAGGCAATCTATAAGCTCGGCACGCTGGCTACCGTGCTGCAATTGCTGAAGCTGCCCGACGGCACGGTGAAGGTGCTGGTCGAGGGTGTCGATCGCGCGCGCGTGCTCTCCTACTCCGGGCATGATGATTTCTACCAGGCCGAAGCCGAAGTCCTGGGCGATGGCAGCGGAGAGAAGATCGAAGCCGAGGCGCTCGCCCGTTCCGTGGTCGCCGAATTCGAGAGCTATGTGAAGCTCAACAAGAAAGTGTCGCCGGAAGTCGTGGCCACGGTCACCCAGATCGAGGACTATTCCAAGCTGGCCGATACCATCGCGGCGCATCTTGCGGTGAAGATTGCCGACAAGCAGGAAGTGCTGGAGATCCTGTCGATCTCTGCGCGCCTGGAAAAGGTGCTCGCCCTGATGGAGAGCGAGATTTCCGTTCTGCAGGTCGAGAAGCGCATCCGTACCCGCGTCAAGCGGCAGATGGAGAAGACCCAGCGCGAATACTATCTCAACGAGCAGATGAAGGCGATCCAGAAGGAATTGGGCGACGAGGAAGGCAAGGACGAACTCGGCGAACTCGAGCAGAAGATCAAGGACACCAAGCTCTCCAAGGAGGCCCGCGATAAAGCGCAAGCCGAAATGAAGAAGCTGCGCCAGATGTCGCCGATGTCGGCCGAGGCCACCGTCGTGCGCAACTATCTGGATTGGCTGATTTCTTTGCCCTGGGGCGACAAGTCCCGGATCAAGAAGGATCTGCCGCATGCCCAGGAGATTCTCGATGCCGATCACCATGGCCTGGAGAAGGTCAAGGAGCGCATCATCGAGTATCTGGCGGTGCAGCAGCGTGCCAACAAGTTGACCGGCCCGATCCTGTGCCTCGTCGGTCCGCCGGGTGTCGGCAAGACCTCGCTCGCCCGTTCGATCGCGAAGGCGACCGGCCGCGAATATGTGCGCATGTCGCTCGGCGGCGTCAGGGACGAGGCCGAGATCCGTGGCCATCGGCGCACCTATATCGGCTCGATGCCCGGTAAGGTCGTCCAGTCGATGCGCAAGGCCAAGAAGCAGAATCCGCTCTTCCTGCTCGATGAAATCGACAAGATGGGCCAGGATTTCCGCGGCGATCCGTCTTCGGCTCTGCTGGAGGTGCTGGATCCCGAGCAGAACTCGACGTTCAACGATCATTACCTCGAGGTCGATTATGACCTGTCGAATGTGATGTTCGTGACCACGGCGAACACGCTTAACATCCCGCCGGCGTTGCTGGATCGCATGGAGATCATCCGTCTCGCCGGTTATACGGAAGACGAGAAGGTCGAGATTGCCCGCAAGCATCTCATCCCTTCCTCCGTGCAGAAGCATGGTCTGAAGGCGCGCGAGTTTTCGATCGATGACGAAGCGCTACTCAACCTGGTGCGCCGCTACACGCAGGAAGCCGGGGTGCGTAACCTTGAGCGTGAGATCTCGAACCTGACCCGCAAGGCCGTCAAGGACATTCTGATGTCCAAGAAGAAGAGCGTGAAGGTGACCAACACGGTGCTCGAAGAGTATCTCGGTGCGCCGCGCTATCGCTACGGCCAGGCCGAACTCGAGGATCAGGTCGGTGCGGTCACGGGTCTGGCCTGGACAGAGGTCGGCGGTGTGCTTCTGACCATCGAAGCGGTGATGATGCCTGGCAAGGGCAAGATGATCGTGACGGGCAATCTGAAGGACGTCATGCGCGAGTCGATCTCCGCGGCAGCCTCCTATGTGCGTTCGCGTGCCATCGATTACGGCATCGAGCCGCCGCTGTTTGACAAGCGCGACGTGCATGTGCATCTGCCCGAAGGCGCAACGCCCAAGGATGGCCCTTCTGCCGGCATCGCCATGGCAACTGCCATGGTGTCGGTGATGACGGGCATCCCGGTTCGCCGCGATGTCGCCATGACCGGTGAGGTCACTCTGCGCGGCCGCGTGCTGCCGATCGGTGGCCTGAAGGAGAAGCTGCTCGCTGCGCTGCGGGCTGGCATCAAGACCGTGCTGATTCCGGAAGAGAATGCCAAGGATTTGGCAGAACTTCCTGATAATGTGAAAAACGGCCTCGAACTGGTGCCGGTTTCCAGGATGGAAGAGGTTCTGCGCAGGGCGCTGGTGCGCATGCCCGAGCCCATCACCTGGGACGAGGACAAGAACGCGCCGCCGCCGGCCAAAGCCGGCGATGACGCCAACGCCGTCGTCGCCCACTGACACTGAAATGATCTGGGAGCGGCCGTGCCTCACAAAGGCACGGCCGCTTTCTTTTGCCTTGCGAAGCGCGCGCAAGCACAATAGACAGAGGCCCTGTGTGGTTCCCCGCGACTGGGGGCGGTTAGCTCAGTTGGTAGAGCATCTCGTTTACACCGAGAGGGTCGGCGGTTCGAGCCCGTCACCGCCCACCAATGATTCAATCGTTTAGCGTTGTCATCCTGCAAGCGCGATTTGTGTTTAGCCTCGGCCTGCTGCTGCCTTGCGTGTCGCCGGTTGCAGGTCCTGTCTGTGCACTTCGATCGAATCCAGGCTTTTGTCGAACAAGGTTGGATCGCCTTCCAGATAGGTGGCCGCCCAAATCTCGGCCTCGACGAGATCGTCGAAAGTCCGCGCTTCCGGCAGCGGTACGACGTGAGCGCCGCGACGTTTCATGATGACGAACTGGGGCATTCGAGTCTTCCTGAATATTGAATTCATAGATGAAATGCACGCCGAGGCGCGCGGGTTCCACAGCGACGCTCGTTTCACACTCTCGCCTCGATCGACCTCCGTAAATTGCGGCCGGGGGAAATCGGCCCCAACAAGGATGCGAAATCACCGGTGTTGAGGTCGCTATAGTGTCAACGTCCCTTCAGCCGGGATGACCTCTTGTCAAAGCCTGAATTCTATATGCATATCCTTGCGTAAGGCCACCGGATCGGCGGGACGCGACCGGGCTTTCGGCGGGGACAGACAATGCGCAGGGCTTTCTTTATCGGTGTCACGCTGGCCGCGATGAGCTTGCCGGCCGGTGCCGGCGATAACAGGGACACGACCTACGGGGCTGTGCAACCCGATCCGCAGACCACTGCCGACCGAGCCGTCTGGGGGGCAATCGCCTATTCACCCTCGACAGGCAAGGATGGCATCTTCTGGGGAGCGGCGACACGTGAGGAGGCGCGCGAAACGGCGCTCCGCCATTGTCGCAATGCCATCGGGCAGAAGGACGGTGCGGGAGATGACTGCGCTCTTGCCGTGCTCGTTTACAATGACTGGGATGATCGGCGTATCGGCCGGACTGCCAGCGCCCACAATCGGGCGCCGCATTGCGGGGCGGTTGCCGTTGGTGAGCGCCATCGCTATGCCGCCGCGCGCGGACGCAGCCTGGCCGAGGCGAGGGATGGCGCACTCGCGGCGTGCGCGGATAAGAACGGCGCCTGCAAGGTGCAGCAGGATTTGTGTACCTGAGGCTTGTGACCCTCGGCAGGCCCTGATGACTGGGTCGGATTGACACCGGGCCAATGCCGAACTATGCGATGGCCACCTGCTGATTTGAGCGGAAGGTTTTATGTCAGAGCTTGTGGGAAACCGCTGATCGTCTCGATTTGACGAGACATGAGAAAGCATTGCGAGGCGCTGTGGCTGGATCAGCCGAGCGCCCGGGCGATGCTTGTCATGGTTTCTGCGACAGGCTCTACCATCATGAACATTTCACGGGGCGAGCAGCGTGTGCTGCACGTGCTGGCCCAGGGCGGCCATATCCGTCATCACCGCGGTGATAATGGCCGCATCCACCATGTCGACTGCTTCACGCGCGACGGCCATCGTCTGGCCGACTGCACGCTGGAGACATTCTGCAAGCTTCACCGCAAGAGACTGATCGAGTCGCATGCCTCCGGCCCTTACCGCATTTCGCGCAGGGGGCGGGAGAGCGTGCGCGCGCAGGCCGACAATCGCTGAACAAGAGAAAAGTGCGATTTCTTCGAATGGCACTTTTTCTCCAACGCATTGTTTCAACGCGGTTTCTTGATCAACAAGCCCATCGGCTTTTCTGAAAAACGCTTTAGAGGACAAATCATGCAAATCCGGCCAGAACGTGCCGACGATATCGGCATCATTCGCGCGGTGACGAAGGCGGCCTTCGAGGGAATGGCGCATAGCAGCCAGACGGAGGCGGCGATCGTCGACGCCTTGCGGGCGGCGGGAGCCCTGACTTTGTCGCTAGTTGCGGAAAAAGCAGGCGAGATCGTCGGCCATGTCGCCTTCTCGCCCGTCACCATCGACGGCGCTTTTCGGCACTGGTACGGGCTGGGGCCAGTATCAGTGCGGCCGGACTGCCAGAGGAGCGGCATCGGGCGAGCCTTGATCGAGGCAGGCCTAGCCGATCTTCGCCGGCTGAGGGCCGAAGGCTGTGTCGTGCTGGGAGATCCGGCCTATTACAGCCGTTTCGGCTTCAAGAACGAGGTGGGGCTTTGCCTACCCGGCCTGCCGCTGGTCTATTTCCAGTGCTTGCCCTTCGGGGCTGACACACCGCATGGAAACGTGGCCTATCATCCTGGTTTCGAGGCGAAATAGCGTGCCGTCAGCCGCGAAAGCCCCGCGGCTGACAGCCTTTCACGTACCGAAGGCCGGCCAGGCCTCATCCGCCGGTGCGATCACCGCCGGCGGATGAGGCCACTCGATGGAGAAGGCCGCGTCGTCGTAGCGATAGCCTCGGGAATAGCCGGGAACATATTTGCGGCCCATGCCGTACAGGACGTCCGTGCCGGCTTCGAGCGTCAGGAAGCCATGGGCGCAGCCCTCGGGAATATAGAGCTGGTGCAGGTTGTCGGCGCTCAGCTCCGCGCCGATCCATTGCCGGAAAGCTGGACTATCCGGCCTCAAATCGACCACGACATCATGGATCGCGCCCCGTGCCACCTGGACGAGCTTGGCCTCGGCGTGAGGCGGGTCCTGGAAGTGCATGCCGCGCAGCGTGAAGGCCTTGTCGTTGCGCGAGAGATTGGTCTGCACCGGCGCGAAGGTGATGCCGGCCGCGGCGAACTCATCCGGGCAATAGGTCCGGGCGAAGAAGCCGCGATCATCACGCCGCGGCTCCGGCTTGATGAGGAAGCAACCCGGGATCCGCGTTTCGCTGAAGATCACGGTGTGAGCCTGATGCTGGGCACGGCCGTCACGAAGGAACTGCCTGAGGGCATCAAGGGGCGCATCTGCTCCATCACCTCTTCGGCGATGTTCCAGGGCAGGATGACCAGATAATCCGGCGTAATCTCGCTGATCTTGTCGGGCGAGAGGATCGGAATCTGGCTACCGGGTAGCAGGCGGCCCTGCTTGGCCAGGGACCGATCGAAGACCGCCACGATATCGGCAGGGCCGACGCCGCAGAAATTCAGGAAAGTATTGCCCTTGGCGGCAGCGCCATAGGCGGCGATGATCTTGCCGGCGGCCTTGGCCTCGGCCAGGAAGGCGAGGAAGCTGCGCTTGACCTCGGCGACCTTGGCGGCAAAGCCTTCATAGCCTGCCAGGGTGTCGAGACCGGCGGCGTGCTCCTTGGCGCGCAGGGCATCGAGCCGCGCCGAAGGTTGGTGGCTGGAAGCTGCCGGCGCCGCGAACAGGCGCAGCGAGCCGCCATGGGTCGGCAATTCCTCCACATCGACGGCCTTGAGCCCGACGGCGGCAAAAACCTTTTCAACCGTCACCAGCGAGAGATAGGAAAAGTGCTCGTGATAGATGGTATCGAACTGCACCTTCTCGATCAGATTGAGCACGTGCGGGAATTCGAAGGTGACGACGCCTTCGGGCTTGAGCAGGGTGGCGAAGCCGCCGACGAAATCGCGAATGTCGGGGACATGGGCGAGCACATTGTTGGCGGCCATCAGATCGGCGCGCTTGCCCTGGCCGACCAGGCGCCTGGCGGTTTCGACCCCGAAAAAGGCCACCTCGGTATCGATGCCCTTGGCCCGGGCCGTCTCGGCGACGTTGGCAGCCGGTTCGACACCGAGCACCGGCACGCCCGCGGCCTTGAAGTGCTGCAGGAGGTAGCCGTCATTGGAGGCGATCTCGACAACCAGCGAAGCGCCGTCGAGCTTGAAACGCTCGATCATCGCATCCGCATAGCGCTTGGCATGCGCGACCCAACTGTCCGAATAGGACGAGAAATAGGCATAGTCGGAGAAGATGGCATCGGGCGGCACGGAATCGTCGACCTGGACCAGCAGGCAGCTCGGACATACGCGTGCGTGCAGCGGGAAGCTGCGCTCGGGATTGCTGTCGTCGGGCAGGCGATAGTCATTGGCGAGCGGCATCGAACCGAGGTCGCACAGGGTGGTCGTCAGCGGCGTGGCGCAGAACCGGCAATGGGGAAGCGTTGACTTGGCATCGGTCATGGCGGCGGTCTCAAAGCGTCGAGAAACGGGAGATCTGGTCGAGGGTGAAGGCGTGCATATCCTGGCCGGCGGCCTCGGCCGCATACCATTGCGCGGTCCATTCCAGGCTGGCCGGGCCGGCCAGCCTGTCCTGCCAGCCGAGGAGGTGGCGGGCGCGGTCGGAGTTGACGGTAAGGGCCTTCATCTCGATGGAACCGGGTACCGGCTTGTGCAGCCAGTCCGGCTTGCGGTCGAGGGCGTGGAAGACAGCGTCCGCCACTGCCGAGACGGGCAGGGGTCGAGACGGATCGGGGCCGAAATTGAGCGCGCGCGGCGTATCGGCAACGGTGGTGAGCCGCTCGGCATAGACGAGATAGCCGTTCACACAGTCCAGCACATGCTGCCAGGGACGTGTCGCTTCCGGATGGCGCAGTTCGAGCGGCCTCCCGCTGCGCACGGCACGTACGATATCGGGAACCAGCCGGTCGGCCGAATGGTCTCCGCCGCCGATGACATTGCCGCCGCGCGCCGTGGCAACCGGCACACCCGCTTTGTCGAAAAAAGAGCGGGCATAGGCATAGGTGACGATCTCGGCCGCCGCCTTGGAGGCAGAATAGGGGTCCTTGCCGCCGAGCTTATCGTCCTCGCGGAAGGCCGATCCTTCTTCCTGGTTGAGGTAGACCTTGTCCGAGGTCACCGCGAGGATACAGGCGAGGCCGGGGCGAGAGCGCAGGGCGTCGAGAAGATGGACAGTACCCATCACGTTGGACCCGAAGGTCTCGACCGGATCGGCGAGGGAGCGTCGCACCAATGCCTGGGCCGCGAGATGCAGCACGATCTGTGGCTGCGCCACATTCACTGTTTGGCGCACGGCCTCGGCGTCACGCAGGTCGCCCAGAATCGAGCGGACCGCGCTGTCCACGCCGGCTGCGGCGAACAGCGGCTGGTCGGCGGCCGGCGGCAGCGCAAAGCCGGTGACCTCGGCCCCCAGCCGATGCAGCCACAAGGCCATCCAGCTTCCCTTGAAGCCGGTATGGCCAGTCAGGAGCACCTTCTTGCCCCGCCAGAAGCCCGGTGAAGGCAATGCGCCTGCGGCAGCTGCCCCGATCACGGCCAGACCTTCCAGGGCGCCTTGCCTTGTGCCCACAATTGTTCGAGATGGTTCTTGTCGCGCAAGGTGTCCATGGGCTGCCAGAACCCCGAATGCCGATAGGCCATCAATTCGCCGGAGGCGGCCAAGGCTTCGAGCGGTGCGCCTTCCCAGGAGGTCTGGTCCGTCTCGATCAGATCGACCACGCCCGGTTCCAGCACGAAGAAGCCGCCATTGATCAGCGCATTGTCGCCCGGAGGCTTTTCGATGAAACGGGTGACTTTTTCGCCGTCGAGGGACAGGGAGCCATAACGGCCAGGGGGGATCACGCCCGTCAGCGTGGCATGCTTGCCATGCTTCTTGTGGAAGGCGATGAGGGCGCCAATGTCGACATCAGCGACGCCGTCGCCATAGGTGAAACAGAAGGATTCGCCCGGCGTCAGGAAGGGCGCGACCCGCTTCAGCCGGCCGCCCGTCATGCTGGTCTCGCCGGTATCCACCATGGTGACCCGCCAGGGCTCGGCCTTCTGGTTGTGATAGGTGACCTCGTTCTTCTCGGCGTCGATCGTCACATCCGCATTGTGCAGGAAGTAATTGGAGAAATACTCCTTGATCATATAGCCCTTGTAACCCAGGCAGATCACGAAATCATTGATGCCGTAATGGCTGTAGATCTTCATGATATGCCAGAGGATCGGCCGGCCCCCGATCTCGATCATCGGTTTGGGGCGCAGATGCGATTCTTCGGAAATGCGTGTGCCCATGCCGCCGGCGAGAATGATAGCTTTCAAGGTCTGATCCGATAGACAGAGGGTGGTGGCGCGGCTATAGCCGCTTGGCTGTTCAATGGCAATCAAACGGCAGAAATGGCCCGCGTCAAATCCGGATTTCGAAAGCGTTTCAATATCCGCTACTGGCGCTGGCGCATGACGCGGGCGACCATCGGGCGGGTAGGGCTGTTGCGGCGCCATTTTTCCTTCTATCCGCGCGGGGTCGATCCCCAGATTGCCGCAGCCCTGGTCATCGAAGATCGCAAGGCCGAGATGGCAACCTCGTTCACGCCGGAGGAATGCGCCTTTGTGCGGGACCGGTGCTGGCCCTACGACACTTTGGCACGCGAGTGGACGGGAGGCGTCACGGTTCCGGTGCAGGAACTGGCGGTGACAGTGAAGCCCGCCGAGCTGCTCGGCCATGTCAGCCGCATTTTCGCGCCCGGTAAGGGGGGCGTGGTGATACGCGACGTGGAATGGGTCAATTGGAACTTCGCCAAGGCCAAGCGGCTTCGCACCTTGCCCGCTCTGGCCGGGCGTTGCCTTCTGCTGGCCCGCACGGACAACTATTATCATGCCCTGTTTGAAGACCTGGTGCCCGTGGTCGACTATCTTGAGCGTTTTCACCCCAGGGGCCTGCCACTCACCTTGTTGCTGCCGCCCTCGCGCCTGGAGAGCCTGCATCTGGGCTGCGCCTTGCTGGAGCAGGCCTATCCCGGGGTGCGTGTGGTTGCTCTGCCGGACGATGCGAAGGTTGCGGTCGAGGAGGCTCTGTGGCTTTCCTTCGATGCCGGCAACGCCGAATGGAGTTTTGCCGAAGCCGCACCGGTATGGCGGTTGGCCGAGCTCTTCCGGGAGCATTACCGGGTGGAGCGCCGAGGCGCCCAGCGCATCTTCTTTTCGCGAGGGAGCAGCAAGATCCGGCGTCTGCTCAACGAAGACGCGCTCTGGGACATTGCAAAGGAGCACGGCTTCGAGCGCTTCGAGGCCAGGGGCGACAATCATGCCGAGCAGGTCCGCCTGTTCTCCCAGGCCGAAATGGTCATCGGAGTACATGGTGCCGGGCTCGGCAATCTGGCGTTCTGCCGGCCGGGAACGCAGGTCATCGAGCTGTTTCCCGAAAATTTCACCAAGAGTACCTATCTATGGCTCAGCAAGCGCCTCGGTCTCGATTATCACTGGCTCATCGGTGGGCCGGGTGATTATGACCAGGCTTTCACGCTGAACGAGGGCTTGCTGCGCAGCAAGCTCGAGGAACTTTCCGCTCCCTCCTGAGGATCCCATCCTTCGCATCGACCCCCGCCCGCAAATCTGCGCGATCGGGACTGCGTTGCGACCATAACCCTGGAATATCGATGCTGTCCTTCATTCCCGCCTGGCTGCTGCCGATCGTTCTGCTGACCTTTTCCAACGTCTTCATGACCTTTGCCTGGTACGGGCATCTCAAATTCGAGAACCGGCCTCTCTGGCTGGTGGTCATTGTGAGCTGGGGCATTGCCTTCTTCGAATATTGCCTCGCGGTTCCCGCCAATCGCTTTGGCAACCACGTCTATCAACCGGCCGAACTCAAGACGATGCAGGAGGTGATCACTCTGGTGATCTTTGCCCTGTTCTCGGTCTTCTATCTGGGTGAGAAACTCACGATCAACCACGCCATCGGCTTTGCCCTGATCTGCGCCGGCGCCTTCTTCGTCTTCAAGGGGCCGATCGCGTCCTGAGGGCGTTCAGATCTCGATCTCCGTTCCAAACTGCACCACTTGCGGCGCCGGGATGCGGAAATAGGAAGCCGAGCGTTCGGCATTGCGCTGGAGCATGGCGTAGAGGACCTCGCGCCAGAAGGCCATGCCCGCGATCTTTTTGGACGGAATGATGGTCTCACTGCCGATATAGAAGGAGATCTCGGCAAGGTCGAAGCCGGAGATCAGGCCGTGCGAGATGGCCAGCCGCATGCCCTTGAGCACATCCGGTTCCTCCATGAAACCGAAGCGCAGGATGATGCGCTCGAAACCGGGGCGAAGAGAGGTTACCGTCACGCGGTCGACATCCTTGACGCGAGGGGTCTCAGCGCCCTTGACGGTGACCAGCAGCACGCGCTCTGGAATGGCGTGGGTGTGGCGCCAAAAAATGCTCAGCGAGAGCGGCATGCCGACTATGGCCGAACTCAGGAAGGCGGCCGTGCCCGGCAGCCTGACGGGACGCTGGGTTTTCATCGCTGCAAAGAAGGCCGTTTCCTCTACGCGCAGATGCCTGCGGGCCTGTTCGGCCAGGATCTGGCCGCGGCGCCAGGTCAACATCAGCATGGCGACGAAGATGGCCAAGAGCAGCGGGTACCAGCCGCCTTCGAAGAGCTTGACGCCATTGGCGGAGACGAAGATCAGATCGACGATGAAGAAGGCGCCATTGACCAGAATGACGAGGAAGAGATTATAGCCCCAATGCCGGGCCACGAGCGCTGCCAGCAGAGTCGTGATTGCCATCAGCAGCGAGACGGCCACGCCATAGGCGCCTGCGAGAGCCGCGGACGAGCCGAAGCCGAGCACGGCGCCGAGTGTTGCGATGCACAGCAGCCAGTTGACCAGGGGAACGTAGATCTGGCCGAACTCCTGATTGTCGGTTTGCTTGATGGTGAGGCGCGGGAGGAGACCAAGCTGTATGGATTGTCGCGCCAATGAAAACGCTCCCGATATGATGGCCTGGCTGGCGATCACGGTAGCTGCCGTGGCGAAGATGATGACGGGAAAATGGAGCCAGTCCGGCACCAGATTGTAGAACGGATTGGAAGCGGCGGCGGGATTGCCGAGCAGCAGGGCGCCCTGGCCGAAATAATTGAGAACCAGGGCGGGCAGGGCGATCGTGAACCAGGCGAGGCGGATGGGGTTCCGGCCGAAATGCCCCATATCCGCGTACATCGCCTCGCCGCCGGTGACGGCGAGAAAGGCCGCCCCCAGGATGGCGAAGCTGACGGCTGGATTTGCCGTCACCAGGAAATTCAGGGCCACCAACGGATTGAGTGCGGTGAGGATGGCGGGATTTCGCACGATGCTGGCCAATCCCAGCAGGCCGATGAGGATGAACCAGGCCAGCATGATCGGGCCGAAGAAACGGCCGATCATGCCGGTGCCGTAGCGTTGGACCATGAACAGAACGAGGAGGATCACCAGGGTCAAGGGCACCACGACATGGGCCAGCGACGGGGCGGCGATCTCCAAGCCCTCGATGGCGCTGAGCACCGAGATGGCCGGCGTGATGGCGCCGTCGCCATAGAGCAGCGCAGCGCCCACCAGCCCGATGATCAAGAGGACGACCTGGCGACGACCCTCGCGCCGGCCACTGCCTTCCAGAATCGCTAGCAGGGCGACGATGCCGCCTTCGCCCTTGTTGTCGGCGCGCAGGATCAGGATGGCGTATTTCAAGGATACGATCAGGATAAGGGCCCAGAAGATCACCGAGACGACGCCCGTGACGATCCAGGCCTGGCCCGCACCGCCATCGCCGCTGGCAGTGATGGCCTGGGCAAAGGCGTAGAGCGGGCTGGTGCCGATGTCCCCGTAGACGACACCAAGCGCCGCCAGGGCCAAGCCTGGTGAAAACCGAGATCTATTAGCGCCCGCCGCAGCCGTCATCACCATCACCCCGTGAGCGTTCCGGAAGTCTGCGATTGATGGCAGATTGTCGCACATGGTCAAGGATACCGAAGGTGTTATGCGGGGTCGTCGAAGCATTTCCGCTGGCTTGGATCATGGCTTCGCCGATATGGTCCGCGCATGCAGTCACCCACTCCCCCTTCTCGTTATTTTCTCGGCGTGCAATCCTCCTTCACCGGCAAGGCCTGGCGGGAAAGGCTGGATGCGCAGGGGCAGATGCAGGCCATGACCTTGGCCCAGCGCTCCGGTCAGCCCGATCTGCTTGCACGCATCCTTGCCGGCAGGGGCGTGACGGCCGAGGAGGTCGACGCTTATCTCGCTCCCACCTTGCGCCACTATATGCCCGATCCCTCCCGTTTGACCGATATGGACAAGGCGGCGGAACGGCTGGCCGATGCGGTGATGGCACGTGAAAGCATTGCTATTTTCGGTGACTATGATGTCGATGGCGCCACCTCCGCGGCGCTGCTTGCGGGGTGGTTGCGCGAGGCCGGCGTACCGGCGCGAATCCACATCCCCGACCGCATCTATGAAGGCTATGGCCCGAACGAGGAGGCGATTCGCCTGCTGCGCGCCGACGGGGCCAGCCTGCTTGTGACGGTGGATTGCGGTACGACCAGCGTCGACGTTCTCGGCAAGGCCGCGGAACTCGGCTTCGAGACGCTGGTCGTCGACCATCACCAGGCCGGTGAGGCTCTGCCGCCGGCGGTGGCGGTGGTCAATCCCAATCGTCTCGACGATCTCTCCGGGCAAGGGCATCTATGTGCCTGCGGCGTTACCTTCATGCTGCTCGTCGCCGCCAGCCGGAGCCTACGCAAGCGCGGCTGGTGGCGGGATCGGCCAGAGCCGGATCTGATGGCGCGTCTCGACCTGGTCGCTTTGGGAACGGTGGCCGACGTGGTGCCGCTCAAGGGCCTCAATCGAGCCTTTGTGGCCCGGGGTCTCGCCGTCATGCGCCAGCGCCAGCGCGCCGGCTTGCGCGCGTTGATGGACATGGCTCGCCTGGACGGGCCGCCGAGGCCCTATCACCTCGGATTCCTGCTCGGGCCGCGCATCAATGCGGGTGGGCGCATCGGCGATGCCGCGCTGGGTGCAAGGCTGTTGATGAGCGAGGATGGCGAGGAGGCGGCTTCGATCGCCGCGACATTGGACCGTCTCAACCGGGAGCGCCAGACGGTCGAAGCCATCATGCTGGAGGAAGCGCTGGCGGAGGCTGTCGCCGCCCTCGGCCTCGAGGAGACGGGCGCGACTGTGGTGACGGCCTCGCGAAATTGGCACCCTGGTGTCGTGGGTTTGGTTGCTGCCCGTCTGAAGGAGCGTTTCGGCCGGCCTGCCTTTGCGATCGCCTTCAACAAGGATGGGGTCGGCACCGGATCCGGACGTTCCATCGGCGGCGTGGATCTGGGCAAAGCCGTAAGGCAGGCAGTGGAAACCGGCCTCATCGTCAAGGGCGGCGGCCACGCCATGGCCGCGGGCATCACTTTGGGCCAGGACCAGCTCGGCGCCTTCCGGGCCTATCTGGAGGCTGAGCTTGCTGTGGCCGTCGAGGCGGCCCGGGCAGATGCTGCCCTGGAGATCGACGGCGCGCTCGCCGCCGGCGGAGCAACCACCGGCCTGATCGAGATGCTCGAAAAAGCCGGTCCGTTCGGCCAGGGCAATCCGGAACCCCTGCTGGCGCTGCCAGGCCACCAGCTTGCCTTCGTCGACACGGTCGGCGAAGCGCATTTGCGTCTGCGCCTCAAGGCGCATGACGGCGCTATGCTCGACGCCATCGCCTTCCGGTCTGTCGGGCAGCCCTTGGGCGATGGCCTTGTCAGCCATCGCGGCAAGGCCGTGCATGTCGCCGGTACCTTGAGCGTCGATCGCTATGGCGGGTGTGAGCGCGTGCAATTGCGGGTGATCGACGCGGCTCCCGCCAATGGCTGAACGCGCATACCGGAACGACTAGACCGGCGGCGGGTTGCGCTCGGCGAAGCCGCGCTGGTGCCAATAGGGATAGGGCAGGGTGACGGTGCTGGCCTCATCCAGCCTTGCGATCTGCTCCGATGTGAGCGACCAGCCGATAGCCCCGAGATTCTCGCGCAATTGCGCCTCGTCGCGCGCGCCGATGATCACATTGGCTACCGTCGGCCGCTGCAGCAACCAATTAAGAGCAATCTGGGGCACGCTCTTGCCGGTTTCGGCGGCAATCGCGTCGATAGCATCGACGACGCGGTAGAGCAGATCATCGCTCACCGGGGGCCCCTCGGCGGCCGTCTTGTGCAGGCGGCTCGTGGCCGGCAAGGCCGCGCCGCGGCGCAGCTTCCCGGTCAGGCGGCCCCAGCCGAGCGGGCTCCACACCACGGCGCCGACTTTCTGGTCGAGGCCGAGCGGCATCAATTCCCATTCATAGTCGCGGCCGACCAGCGAATAATAGGCCTGGTGGGCGACATAGCGCGGCAGCCCATAACGGTCCGAAACCGCCAGTGACTTTGCCAGATGCCAGCCGGAGAAATTGGAGACGCCGATATAGCGGATCTTGCCGGCCCGGACCAGGTCGTCGAAAGTCTGCAGCACCTCTTCCACCGGTGTCTGGGCGTCGAAACCATGCAGTTGGAAGAGATCGATATAGTCGGTGCCCAGGCGCTTCAGCGCCTTGTCGATGGCATCGGTGAGATGGAAACGGGAGGAGCCGACATCGTTCGGCCCCTCGCCGGAGCGAAAGGTCGCCTTGGTCGAGATGATCACCTGGTCGCGACGCCCGGCGATGGCTTTGCCGAGAATCTCCTCGGCGAGACCGGAAGAGTAGACATCGGCACTGTCGAACATGGTCAGGCCGGCATCGATGCAGATGTCGAGCAGGCGCCGTGCGCCTTCCGCATCGGTCGAACCCCAGGCCTTGAAGAAATCACCGCCGCCACCGAACGTGCCTGTGCCCAGGCTGAGGACCGGCACCTTGAAGCCCGAGCCGCCTAATTGACGATATTCCATGGATATTCCTCGTTGCTGAAGCGTTTTGAAATTTGATGAATGACTTCAAATGGCAAAGACACGCCGACGCGATCGCATGATATCTCATCCAAGGCGAACGCGATTTGTCAGAGGATATTCCGGTTGTGATTTGACGACAATCTGAATCGGGGCGAGAGCGGGTACCTCGCGAAAATAGCGCAATCCGATCCGTCCTCAGGTCAACGGCCTCGCGTGGCGGCTGTAGCCTGTCGTCCGGTTCTATGGGGAGGCCGATGCCTTGAGTGTTTTCTTCTCAGGAAAGTTTTTGTCTCTTATTTCTATGGCCTTGGCGCGATTTCTTATAGCGCGGTCGAATTTTGGTTTGATGCGGATGGCGTGATCGAAATCCGTGATCGCCCTATCGTAATCACCTATGCCCAAATAGGTGATGCCGCGATCATTATAGGCCTCAGCATAGTCGGGGTCGATGCTGATGGCCAGATTGAAGTCCGTCAGCGCCCTGTCGGACTTTCCCAGATTGTCGTAACTGGAGCCGCGCTTCCTATAGGCGAGGGCATTGTTCGGCTTGATGCGGATCGCCTGATTGAAGTCCTGGATCGCGCGAGCGTGGTCACCCTTGTTGTCGTAGCTGACGCCTCGATTGACGAAGGCGGCCGCATTATCGGGATCGAGCCGGAGAGCCTGGTCGAAGTCGCGGATGGCGCGGTCGTAATGGCCCTGCCGGTCATATGTGATGCCGCGGTTCCTATAGGCGAGGGTGTAGTCGGGTTTGATGCGAATGGCTTGATCATAATCCGCTAGAGCGCGGTCGCGATCGCCTTTGTCGTCATGGGCGTTGCCGCGGTTGTTGAAGGCGAGCGCGTAACCGGCGTCGAAACGTATAGCCTGGTCGAAATCCTGGATGGCGCGCTCATAGTCGTCCCTGTCGTAATAGACGTTGCCCCGCGCATTGTAGGCCCTCGCATAATCAGGCTTGAGGCGAATGGCTTCGTCGAAATCCCGGATCGCGCGATCGGGGTCGCCCTTTTCGGCATATACGCCACCCCGATTGTTGAAGGCGATAGCCAAATTGGGGTCGAGCCGGATCGCCTGATCGTAGTCCTGAAGCGCGCGGTCGCTGTCGCCCTTGTCGTCATAAGCGTTGCCCCGGCCATTATAGGCGAGAGCATGGTCCGGCTTGATGCGGATGGCCTGATCGTAGTCCTGAATGGCGCGGTCGAATTGGCTCTTGTCGTAATAGGCGTTGCCGCGGTTCGAATAGGCGATGACGTAATCGGGATCTATGCGGATGGCTTCATCGTAATCCCGGATGGCCTTGTCATTGTCACCCTTGTTCTTGTTGGCGACGCCGCGGTTGTTGAAGGTGTAGGCATAGTCAGGCTTGAGGCTGATGGCCTGATCGTAATCGCGGATAGCGCGGTCGTAGTCGCCCTTGTCATCATAGGTGCTGCCGCGGTTGTTGAAGGCATCGGCGTAATTGGGCTTGAGGCGGATGGCGCGATCGAAGTCCCGAATGGCCCGATCGTACTCGCCCTTGTCTTGATAGACGCTGCCACGGTTATTGAAGGCGTAGGCATAATCAGGCTTGAGACGGATGGCCTCATCGAAGTCCTGAATGGCGCGATCGCGATCGCCCCTGGCGTCATGGGCCTTGCCACGGCCGTTGAAGGCCGTGGCATAGTCCGGCCTGATGCGAATGGCGTGGTCGTAATCCTGGATGGCGCGGTCGCGATCACCCTTGTCGGCATAGACGCTGGCGCGATTGTTGAGCGCGAGGGCATCGTCCGGCCTGAGGAGGATGGCTCGATCAAGGTCCTGGATGGCGCGGTCATAGTCCCCTCTGTCGGCATGGGCGTTACCGCGATTGCTCAATGCCAGCGCGAAGTTCGGGTCCAGGCGAAGGGCTTGGTCGTAATCCTGGATGGCGCGACCCGTATCGCCCTTGTCGGCATAGGCGTTGCCGCGATTGTTGTAGGCGGAGGCGTGATCGGGTTTCAGGAAGATCGCCTGGTCATAATCCGCGATGGCGCGGTCCCCGTCGCCCTTGTGCTGATAAGCTACGCCGCGATTGTAATAGGCGGTCACCAGATCCGCCTGGGAACTGCCCCCTCCCACAATGAGCCAACTGCAGCCAGTGATAGTCTGATCGTCGGTGGATTTGGCGTCGAAGCAAAATGTCTCAGCCTGTTTGCTCGAAATCCCTCTGGCGAACCCGGTTGTGGGGACTAACGACAACACGATTGCCATCGCCCATAGCGCTTGTTTCCCGTTCAACGAAGACCTCACCCAGCGAAATCACCCCTGTTTGCAGTAAAGCCTATCTTAGCAATGGTGAAAAGGCTCAATGTCTGCTCGCTCGATCAGTCAGCGTTGCAAGCTATGCTTGTGCAGCAGCATATAGAGCCAAGCACCCAGGCATCGATGCCGGTTTGCCTCAACCGATTGCCTGCATTCGGGTAGTGCCGATCCCGGTGACGGCTGCCTCGCCGGGGAACTCCCCCGAAGCGCCGGGTAACAACCCGCCGATAACGAGCTGCCGGTGGATGGCGATGATTTCGTCCTCACCGAGCCGGCCATTGGGATCGTACCAGCCGACCACGCCGGTGAGTTGGGCGATGATCGCGAAGGTGGCGACGGTCACATCAGGCACCAGCAGGGCACCGCTCTTGGTCCCCTCGGCCAGGATCTGCTCCAGGCGCCGTTCATAGTCGCGCCGCAGTCCGGTCACGACAGCCCGGTTTTGCGGCTCCAGGCTGCGCAGTTCGGAGTTGTTGATGAAGACTTCCATCCTCCGGGTCAGGTGATAGCGCAGATGGAATTCGATGAAGGTGTCGAGGCGGGCAAGCGGGCTCTCGACGCCTGCAAGCGCCGCGTCGAGCGCTTCGGTCAACCTCGTCATATGCTCAACCAGGAAGTCGAACAACAGCGCTTGTTTGGTGGTAATATGATTGTAGAGCGAACCTGGCTGGATGCCGACGATCTGGGCGAGATCCCTCAAGCTCATGCCCTCATAGCCATGTTCGAAGATCAGGCGCAGGCCGGCGGCTCGGATCGCCTCCGCCGTCCTGCTGCCATCCGCTCCCACCTTGCGCGCCATATGAAACCACTTGCGGAGAAACCCGCCCCCGACTATAGAAACAAACGTCCGTTCGTTTATGATCCAATCAGGGCCGCATCGCAAGCGGCTTGCAACAGGCAAGGCGGTCTGCATGCCGGTCATAGGGAGTGCCATCGATCGGCGGTCGGAGGCTTTTCAGCGCAATCACGATGCGCTGGCAGCGCTCGCCGCTGAATTGCGCGAACGCAATCAGCGCGCTGGTGGCGGCGGTTCGGCCTCCGCGCGCGAAAAGCATCTCAAGCGCGGCAAGCTGCTGCCGCGCGACCGCATTGAACTGCTTCTCGATGCCGGAGCTCCGTTCCTGGAGCTTTCCCAACTTGCCGCCTTCGGCCTTTATCGCGATGAGGTTCCGGCTGCCGGGCTGATCACCGGCATCGGCCGGGTCTCCGGCCAGGAATGCATGATCGTCGCCAACGATGCCACGGTGAAGGGCGGCACCTATTTCCCGATGACGGTGAAGAAGCATCTGCGGGCGCAGGCCATTGCCGCCGAGAATCATCTGCCTTGCGTCTACTTGGTCGATTCCGGCGGGGCCTTCCTGCCCAAGCAGGACGAGGTGTTTCCCGACCGGGAGCATTTCGGCCGCATCTTCTTCAACCAGGCGCGCCTGTCGGCCGCCGGCATTCCGCAGATCGCGGTGGTGATGGGCAGTTCGACGGCGGGCGGCGCCTATGTGCCTGCCATGGCCGATCAGGTCGTGATGGTGCGCAACCAAGCCACGATTTTCCTCGGCGGCCCGCCGCTGGTGAAGGCAGCCACTGGTGAGACGGTCAGCGCGGAGGTGCTGGGCGGCACCGACACCCACACCCGCACCTCGGGCGTCGCAGACTATGCTGCGGAGAACGATGCCCATGCCCTTGGTGTTGCGCGGGAGATCGTCGGCAATCTCAACCGGCCTAAGCATGACGACGCCGACCTCGCGGCGCCCAGGCCGCCGCTCTACGATCCCAAGGAAATCTACGGCATCGTCTCAGCCGATCCCCGCAAGCCGTATGATGTGCGTCAGGTCATCGCCAGGCTGGTCGACGGTTCGGAATTCGACGAATTTAAGGCCGAATTCGGCACTACGCTGGTCACCGGTTTTGCCCGGATCTGGGGCTATCCCGTCGGCATCATTGCCAATAATGGCATCCTCTTCTCCGAATCGGCGCTTAAAGGGGCTCATTTCATCGAGCTCGCCTGCCAACGCGGCATTCCCCTACTCTTCCTGCAGAACATCACCGGTTTCATGGTCGGCCGGGAGTATGAGGCGGGCGGCATCGCCAAGGACGGCGCGAAGCTGGTGGCGGCGGTGGCGGCGGCAAACGTGCCGAAATTCACCGTTGTGATCGGCAACAGCTTCGGCGCCGGCAATTATGCCATGTGCGGCCGTGCCTACGATCCGCGCTTCCTGTGGATGTGGCCCAATGCCCGCATCTCCGTGATGGGAGGCGAACAGGCCGCCAATGTGCTGGCGCAAGTGCGCCGGGATGCGGCCGGGACCGATGAGTCCAAAATCGACACCGAGGCCGAGGAAGCCTTCAAGGCGCCGATCCGGGCCCAGTATGAGGAGCAGGGCAACCCCTATTACTCGACGGCGCGGCTGTGGGACGACGGCATCATCGATCCGGCCGAAACCCGCATGGTGCTGGCGCTGGCCCTGTCGGCCGCGCGCAATGCTCCAGCCAGGGAGACACGCTTCGGCGTGTTCCGGATGTGAGTCTGAGGGTCGAACGGAATGGGCCGGTCGCGGTCCTCACCCTGGATCGTCCCGAGGTGTTGAATGCCTTCGACGAAGCGCTCATCGCCGAACTGACCCGAACCTTTGCCGAGGTGGGCGCCGACGGCACGGTCAGGGCCGTACTGCTGCAGGCCGAGGGCAAGGCCTTCTCGGCCGGGGCCGATCTTGCCTGGATGCGCCGCGCCGCCGATGCCTCGCCGGAAGACAATCTGGCCGATGCGCGCCAGCTTGCCGAACTGCTGCGGGTGGTCGATACCTGCTCCAAGCCGACGCTCGCGCGGGTGCAGGGGGCGGCCTTTGGCGGGGCGGTCGGCCTGGTGGCTTGCTGCGACATCGCCATTGCCGTGCCGCAGGCGCGTTTCTCCCTCAGCGAGGTGCGCCTCGGTCTCATCCCCGGGGCGATCAGCCCCTATGTCGTCAGGGCGATCGGCCAGCGTGCCGCGCGCCGCCTCTTCCTCACGGCTGAGCGCTTTTCGGCCGAGGATGCCCTGAGATACGGCCTGATCCATGAAATAGCGTCGCCCGAGACGCTGGACGAGACGGTGCAGCGCTGTCTTTCGGATATCTTAGCGGGGGGCCCCGAGGCCGTCGCCGCCGCCAAGAAACTGGCTGATGACATGGCCGGACCCATCACGGCCGAACGCATCGAGGAAAGCGCCCGACGCATTGCCACGATCCGCTCTTCGCCCGAGGCGCGTGAGGGCCTCGCCGCCTTCTTCGCCAAGCGCAAGCCTGGATGGATGTCATGACCGCCCATCGACCCAGACCCATTCGCGTGCTCTTGATCGCCAATCGCGGCGAGATCGCCGTGCGCATCATCCGCACGGCCCGCGCCATGGGCATCCGCACCGTCGCCGTCTATTCCGACGCAGATGCCCACAGCCTCGCCGTGGCGCTGGCGGACCGGGCGCTGCGTCTCGGCCCCGCCCCCTCCCGAGAAAGCTATCTGTCGATCGACAAGTTGATCGCCGCCGCCAAGGCAAGCGGCGCCGACGCCATCCATCCCGGCTATGGCTTCCTGGCCGAGAATGCCGAGTTCGCCCGGGCCTGCGCGGCTGAAGGCATCACCTTCGTGGGGCCGTCGGCCGAGACCATCCTCGCCATGGGCGACAAGGCGCAGGCGCGTTCCCGCATGGCCGCTGCCGGCGTGCCGGTGTTGACGGGCTATGAGGGCGAGGACCAGAGCCTCGACACGCTGATGCGTGCGGCGGAGGCCATCGGTTTTCCGGTGCTGCTCAAGCCTTCGGCCGGCGGCGGCGGCAAGGGCATGCACATCGTCAGCCGCAGCGAAGACCTGGCGGCCGCCTTGCAGGCGGCCCAGCGCGAGGCGCGTTCCTCCTTCGGCGACGACCGCATGGTGATCGAGCGTTATCTGCAGGTCGCCCGCCATGTCGAGGTCCAGGTCTTTGCCGACCACCACGGCAATACCGTGCATCTGTTCGACCGCGACTGCTCGGTGCAGCGCCGCCACCAGAAGGTGATCGAGGAGGCGCCGGCGCCCGATCTGCCGTCCGCCCTGCGCGACGGCCTGCACCAGGCGGCGGTCACCTGCGCCCGTTCGGTTGACTATGTCGGGGCCGGCACGGTCGAATTCCTGGTCGCCGACGACCATTTCTATTTCATGGAGATGAATACCAGGCTTCAGGTCGAGCATCCGGTGACGGAGGCGGTCACCGGCCTCGACCTGGTGTCCTGGCAACTGCGGGTGGCTGGCGGCGCGCCGCTCCCGCTGGCGCAGGAGGCGATCACCTGCACGGGCCACGCCCTGGAAGCGCGCCTGTGCGCCGAGGATCCGGCCGGCGGCTTCCTGCCGAGCATCGGCAGGATCGAGCATCTGGCGCTGCCCGAGGGCCTGTCAGGCCTTCGTGTCGACAGCGGCTTTCGCAGTGGGGACACCATCTCGATGCACTATGATTCCCTGCTCGCCAAGGTGATTGCTGCTGGCACCGACCGCGCCGAAGCTATTGCCCGGCTCGGGGCCGGGCTCGATGCCGTCGAGGTGGTCGGGCCCCATACCAATCGGGATTTCCTCGCCGCCATCATCCGCCACCCAGCCTTTGCCGCAGGCGGGGTCGACACACGTTTCATCGAGCACCACCAGGCCGAGTTGCTGGAACCATCCCCGTATCCGGTGGATGAGGTGATTGCGGCGGCTGCCTTCGTGGCGCTGCAGGCCGCCGAGAGGCAGGCCAAGACGGGCGATCCGGCCGATCCCCATTCGCCCTGGGGCGAGACCGGCGGCTGGCGCCTCTCCGGTTCGGCGCGGCGCAAGCTGGAGCTGGCCTGGGGTGACACGCTGATCGGCGTCGATGCCGCCTGGTTGGCCGGGGGGTATGAGCTGCATCTCGCGGACCAGCGGGTCAATGTCGCGGGTAGCCTCGATGTCGACGGAACGGTGCGGCTGCGGATCGGCGAGACCGTGCTGAAGGCCCGCGCCGTCTTGTTCGGCGAAACGCTGACCTTGTTCGTGGATGGCCGATCCTATGCTTTCGGGTTGCGCGACGCCCGCAAGCCGCGCGGCGTGGAAAGCGAGGGCGCGGGCCGCATCCTGTCGCCGATGCCAGGCCTCGTTCTTTCGGTGAGCGCCATGGCTGGAGTGACGGTCGAGAAGGGGCAGCCTTTGGTGGTGATCGAGGCCATGAAGATGGAACACACCGTCTCGGCGCCTCGAGCCGGTATCGTCAAGGTCGTCGATGTCGCCGTGGGCGATCAGGTCGTCGCCGGCGCCGAGCTGGTGGTGCTGGAGGTCGAGCCGTGAGCCGGGCCAGTACCATCGAGATCTTCGAGGTCGGCCCCCGTGATGGCCTCCAGAACGAGGCGAGGGTGCTGCCGGTCGAAACCCGCATCGCCTTGATCCGCGATCTTGCCGCGGCCGGGCTGCGCAGGGTGGAAGCCGGCAGCTTCGTCTCGCCCAGAAATCTGCCGCAGATGGCTCAGACCGCCGACGTGCTGGCCGGGCTCTCTTCTTTGGCAGGGCAGATCCACCTGCCTGTGCTGGTGCCCAATGCTCGTGGCTTTGCCGACGCGCTTGCGGCCAAGGCGAAGTATATCGCGGTCTTTGCTGCGGCCTCCGAGAGCTTCAGCCGTCGCAATATCAATCGCAGCATCGAAGAGAGCCTCGACGAATACCGCCCGATCGTGGCTGAGGCCCGGGCCAAGGGCCTGAAGGTGCGTGGCTATGTCAGCTGTGTCCTGGGCTGCCCCTATGAAGGGCAGGTGGCTGTCTCCGCCGTGGTCTCGGTGGCGACGGCCTTGGCCGCGATGGGGTGCGAGGAAATCTCACTCGGCGACACCATAGGCGTGGGAACGCCCGATGCGGCGCGCGCGATGACGGCGGCGGTGGCCAGCGAGATCGGTATCCAGCGCACCGCCGTGCATTTCCACGACACCTACGGCCAGGCGCTCGCCAATGTCCTGGCCTGTCTCGATCTCGGCGTCACCGTGGTGGATTCCTCCGTCGCCGGCCTTGGCGGCTGCCCCTATGCACCGGGGGCGAGTGGAAACCTGGCCACCGAGGATCTCGTTTACATGCTCGACGGCCTTGGCGTCGAAACCGGGGTCGATCTCGACAAGGTCGCGGCGGCGGGCAGGGCTGTCTGTGCGGCGCTCGGCTCAGCCCCGCGCTCGCGCACGGGCCAGGCTCTGGCGGCTAAAGTAAAATAATCAGGGAGAGGGCTCATGTATGACGGCGGCCTGAACTTCAATCTCGGCGAAGACATCGAGGAATTGCGCCGCATGGTGCAGCGTTTCGCGGCGGAGAAGGTTGCGCCGCGTGCCGCCGCCATCGATCGCGACAATGCCTTTCCGCGCGACCTGTGGCCCGAACTCGGTGCTCTCGGCCTGCTCGGCGTCACTGCCGAAGCGGAGTACGGCGGCTCGGGCATGGGCTACCTTGCCCATTGCGTCGCCATGGAGGAAATCAGCCGGGCCTCTGGCGCGGTGGGGCTTTCCTATGGCGCTCATTCCAATCTGTGTGTCAACCAGCTCACCCGCCATGCCAATCCCGATCAGAAGCAACGTTATCTGCCCAAGCTGATCTCGGGCGAACATGTCGGCTCGCTGGCGATGTCGGAGGCCGGCTCCGGCTCGGACGTGGTATCGATGAGCCTCAAGGCCGAGGCTCGCGACGGTGGTTTCGTCCTCAACGGCACCAAGATGTGGATCACCAACGGTCCCGATGCCGACGTGCTGGTCGTCTATGCCAAGACTGATCCGGCCGCCGGCCCGAAGGGCATCTCCACCTTCATCGTCGAGCGCGGCTTTGCCGGTTTCCGGACCTCGCCCAAGCTCGACAAGCTCGGCATGCGCGGCTCCAGCACCTGCGAGTTGGTTTTCGAGGATTGCTTCGTGCCGTCAGCCAATCTGCTCGGCAAGGTCGGCGATGGTGTCCGCATCCTGATGTCCGGCCTCGATTTCGAGCGGGTGGTGCTATCGGGTGGGCCGATCGGGTTGATGGCTGCGGCGCTCGACCTCGTCGTGCCCTATGTCCATGAGCGCAAGCAGTTCGGCGAAGCCATCGGCACCTTCCAGCTGATGCAGGGCAAGCTCGCCGACATGTACACCCTCTACAATGCCTCGCGCGCCTATACCTATGCGGTGGCCGCTGCCTGCGACCGCGGCGAGGTTGCCCGCAAGGACGCCGCCGGCTGCATCCTCTATTCGGCCGAGAACGCCACCAGGGTCGCACTTGAGGCCATTCAAGCCCTGGGCGGCAACGGCTACATCAACGATTTTCCGGCCGGACGCCTGCTGCGTGACGCCAAGCTTTACGAAATCGGCGCCGGCACCTCCGAAATCCGACGCATGCTGATCGGCCGCGAGATCTTTCGCGAGACGAGCTGACATCGCAGGACACGCCCGAAACGATACGGCCAGACGCATTCTCACGCCAGCCGGACAGCACGACGGTCACAACAAGACCTCCTGGGAGCGCCCGTTCGATGACCAAGAAGACCACGCTCAGCCTGCACATTCCGGACGCACGCTTCCGGCCGGGCGATACGCCCGATTTCAGCTATCTCAATCTGCCGGGTGCGGGCGAGGCCCAGCGCCCGCCGGTCGGCGCCGTCGCCTCGGAAACCCGCGACCTTGCCTTCGGTCTGGTGCGGGTGCTCGACGACGAGGGCAGGGCGCTCGGCCCCTGGGATCCCAAGCTCGATGCCGATACCCTGCGCAAGGGCCTGCGCGCCATGATGCTGACGCGCTATTTCGACGACCAGATGTTCAAGGCACAGCGCCAGGGCAAGACCTCCTTCTACATGAAATGCACCGGTGAGGAGGCGGTCGCTGTCGGCCAGGCGCTGGCGCTGGAAGCCGGTGACATGTGCTTTCCGACCTACCGCCAGCAAGGCCTGCTGGTGGCGCGTGGCTGGCCGCTGACCGACATGATGTCGCAAATCTATTCCAACGGGCAAGACAGGCTGAAGGGGCGGCAATTGCCGGTGCTCTATTCCGCCAAGGAGGCCGGTTTCTTCTCCATTTCTGGCAATCTCGCCACCCAGGTGCCGCAGGCCGTCGGCTGGGCCATGGCGTCGGCCTACAAGCGTGATCGCCGCATCGCCGCGGCCTGGATCGGCGACGGTTCCTCTGCCGAGGGTGATTTCCACCACGGCATGGTGTTCGCCTCGGTCTATCACGCGCCAGTGCTGATCAATCTCGTCAACAATCAATGGGCGATTTCATCAAGCCAGGGCGTCGCCGGCGGGGAGGAGGCGACCTTCGCCTCGCGCGCCATCGGCTTTGGCATGCCGGGCATCCGGGTCGACGGCAACGATCTGCTCGCCGTCTATGCGGTGACGCGCTGGGCCGCCGAGCGGGCCCGCTCCAACCATGGCCCGACCCTGATCGAGCTGTTCACCTATCGCGTCGCGGCTCACTCTACCAGCGATGATCCCGGCCGCTATCGCCCGGGCGACGAGGAGAAGTACTGGCCTTTCGGCGACCCGGTCGAGCGCCTGAAACGCCATCTCATCGGCCTGGGCGAATGGAACGAGGAGCGCCATCAGGCGCAGGCAAAGGAATTGCAGGCCGAGGTCAAGGCGGCCAATGTCGAGGCCCAGCGCCACGGCATTCTCAGCGACGGGCCGCATCACGGCAATGAGACCATGTTCGAGGACGTCTTCAAGGACATGCCCTGGCATCTCAAGGACCAATTGGCCGAACTCAACCAATTCGAAGCCGCCAATAAGAAGGAGGGCAAATAATGCCCGCCATGAACATGGTGCAGGCCCTCAACTCGGCCATGGATGTCCTGCTCAAGAATGATCCCAACGTGTTGATCTTCGGCGAGGATGTCGGCTTTTTCGGCGGCGTGTTCCGCTGCACTGACGGCCTGCAGCAACGCTACAGCTCGCAACGCGTCTTCGATACCCCGATCGCCGAAGGTGGCTTGATCGCCATTGCCATCGGCATGGGCGCCTATGGGCTGAGGCCCATCGTCGAGTGTCAGTTCGCCGATTACATCTATCCCGGCTTCGACCAGATCGTCTCGGAAGCGGCCCGCCTGCGCTATCGCTCGGGCGGAGAATTCACCTCGCCGATCACCATCCGCTCGCCCTATGGCGGCGGCATTTTCGGCGGTCAGACCCACAGCCAGAGCCCGGAAGGCCTGTTCAGCCATGTCTGCGGCATCAAGACGGTGATCCCGTCCACCCCTTATGATGCCAAGGGCCTGCTGATCAGCGCGGTCGAGGACGACGATCCCGTGCTGTTCCTCGAGCCGAAGCGACTCTACAACGGTCCCTTCGATGGTCATCACGACCGCCCGCTGAAGCCCTGGACCGATCAGGCCGGGGCCGACGTGCCGACGGGGCATTACAAGGTGCCGCTCGGCAAGGCCGCAATCGTGCGGGAGGGCAGGGAACTGACCATTCTGGCCTATGGCACCATGGTGCATGTGGCCGTAGCCGCGACGCAGGAGACCGGTATCGATGCCGAGATCCTCGATCTGAGGACGATTCTGCCCGTCGACATCGAGGCGATCGAGGAATCAGTGAAGAAGACGGGCCGCTGCCTGATCGTGCACGAAGCGACGCGCACCGGCGGCTTCGGTGCCGAATTGTCGGCGCTGGTGCAGGAGCGCTGTTTCCACCATCTGGAAGCACCGATCGAGCGTGTCACGGGTTGGGATACGCCCTATCCGCATACCTTCGAATGGCAGTATTTCCCCGGCCCCAGACGGGTGGGGGAAGGCATGCGCAAAGTGATGGCAGGCTGAGGGGAGACGATCATGAGCAATTTCGTGTTCAAATTGCCGGATGTCGGCGAAGGCATCGCCCAGGCCGAGATCGTCGCCTGGCATGCGGAGATCGGGCAGGAGATCCAGGAGGACGACCCGCTGGTCGATGTGATGACCGACAAGGCGACGGTGGAGATCACCTCGCCCGTGTCGGGCCGCATCCTGGCGCGTCATGCCGAGGTCGGCGTGATGGCTTCGATCGGCAGCGAATTGGTGGTGATCGATACCGGTGGCGAGGCCGAGGCGCCTGCTGTCGAGCCCGTGGCCGCCTCCACCCCGGCGCCGGCGAAACCCGCCAAGGCACCTGCCAAGACCCCGTCAGCCCCGGTGCCGGCTGCTGCGCCTGCTGCCGCGACGCCGCATGCGGTCACTCCGGCAGTCTCGGGCAAAGTCCTGGCGGCACCGGCTGTGCGCTCCCGGTTGGCGGCTCTCGGGCTTGATGGTGCCAAGATACGCGGCAGCGGTCCCGATGGGCGCATCGAGCATGCAGATCTCGACGATCATCTGACCCGCAGCCAACCCCAGGCCCCGGCCTCAGCCCCGGCCGCACGCGCGCCCGTGCCACCGCCCCCCACGGTCGGCGATGACAGCATCGAAGATATCAAGGTGATCGGCCTGCGACGCCAGATTGCCGAGCGCATGCTGGAAGCCAAGCGCAGCGTGCCGCATTTCACCTATGTCGAGGAGATCGACGTCACCGCCCTCGAAGCGGCGCGCGCCGAGATCAATACGGCCGCCGTCGGCTGGCCGAAGCTGACGCTGCTGCCCTTCCTGATCAAGGCGATGGTGCGCGGCATCGCCCAGCACCCCATCGTCAACGCCCGCTACGATGCCGAGGCGGCTGTCATCCATCGTTACAACGCCGTGCATATCGGCGTGGCGACGCAGACGCCCCGCGGCCTGGTGGTGCCGGTAATCCGCCATGCCGAAATGCTGACGCTGCATCAGCTCGCTGCCGAGATCGTCAAGCTCAGCGAGCTCGCCAGAACCGGCAAGGCCAGCCGCGAGGTACTGACGGGCTCGACCATTACGGTCTCCAGCCTCGGGGCGCTCGGCGGCATCGCCGCGACGCCGATCATCAATCCGCCCGAGGTCGCCATCGTCGGCGTCAACAAGATTGTCGAACGGCCGGTGGTGAAGAACGGTCAGATCGCCGTCGCCAAGCTGATGAACCTCTCCTCATCCTTCGATCACCGCATCGTCGATGGCTTCGATGCCGCCGCCTTTATCAAGACGGTAAAGGGCGAGTTGGAGGCACCGGTTCGGCTGATGGTGTAGTGTCTTTCCGGATCGGGATTCGAAGATGCTGCCCCATCCAAACCCCTATCAGAACAGCGATTGCAGCCAGTTCAGCCCCAGGGCACCGGGCGCCAGCACGCCGAAGGCCCAGATCACGGCCGAGGAGGCGTTCACGAGCTGAAACAGGAGTGCCGGCATCTGGCAGATGCCGGCAACCAGCGGTACTGAGGCCCGCAGAGGCCCGAGAAAACGACCGAAGAAGACGCCGAGCGTACCCCACTTCTCAAAGAAGCGATGGCCGCGCGGCAGCAGGTCCGGATAGCGCGAGAGCGGCCAGTAATGGGCAGCGCGATTTTCAAGCTTGAGACCTATCCAATAGGACAGCCAATCGCCCAGAAAGGCCCCCAGCGCCGCCGCAGCCCAGAAGGGCCAAAGCGACATGCCGCCTTCCCCGATGAGAAAACCGATTCCGAGTAGGATGACCGTCGCCGGAACCAGCAGCGAGACGAAGGCGAGCGATTCCCCGAAGGCCAGCAGCAGCACAACGAGGATGCCCCAGCCTTCATGCGCGCGGACAAAGGCGATGACGGTTTGCGTGATATCGGCGAGTGTCATAGGGCGCAGGGACGCGGTTTCATAACGGGGGCAGATGCAATATGCGGGCGGGACATCCGCACGCCACGACGGATTTGAGCGATGGCCCGAGGGGCCAGCATCCGTCGTATTCGGCTCGAATCCGTAACGCGACCGCAGTAAGGGATAGCCGCGCTGCCGTGTCAATTTACGGAGTTGTAAGGGGGCGATCAGGCACGCTCCGCCCAACGCGTCTTTGCGATTCTTACCGCCGCCGGCAAATCACAAAGTACCTCTAGGGGCAAACTTGCCTTTTCAGCTTTCGTACCTTTCTCGCCGGATAGATCCGATGCTCGACGAACCAGGAAATGAGATAGGCAAGCAAGGCCTTGCTGATCCAGCCAGCGGCGTGGAACCCGGATTTGCTTTGGAGGAAGTCCCGCGCGGCGTTCCTGTAGGTCACCACGTTTTCAAGCTTGATGGTGAGCTGCTCGGGCGCTGCCTTGTAATCACGCTCGATGATCCGCTGGTAGAAGGTCGATCGGTTCGACCCGGCGACGCGAGTGCGGTAGAGAGTTTCGAAGAGAACGACGAAATCTCCGCCCCAGGCGAACGGGTAGCAGGGGATCACCTTGTCGAGACGGTCCTGGAGAGTTCGTGTTCTCCACAGGCTGTATAGCCAGCTTGCATGCGCTCGTTTCATCAGGCGAATGCTCGCCGTGCGTCCTGTCGGCAGGCCTTCGAGCGCCGGGGTGACGATTTTTTTCCGGGAGCGATGTTCTCGCAGGGTCTCGACGCGTCCGACGGCAAGTTCCGCATCCGGGTGCGAATCCAGGAGCTCTACCATTTCTTCGAGGTAATTCTCGTCGCTGTGATCGTCATAGGCGCGCCATATGAAGTATTCGCTGTCGCATGCCTTCGCCAATGCGACCAGGTTGGGCCACGCGCCGATATTTTCTTCATTGAGGTGATAGGAGAAGCGAGCGTCCAGGTCGACATATTCCTTGCAGATCGCCGGGGTGTTGTCAGTGGAACGATTGTCGAAGATCACAACCTTGAAATTGATGAAGGTCTGTCTGCGCAGATTTTCAAGGCAGGAACGCAGCAACTCTCCGCCGTTGAAAATCGGAACACCGATGGTGACGCGCTGAACTGGTTTCATGAAAGGGGCTTTCTCGGCAAATGACGCAGTCATGCAGCGGACGCAGGCTGCGCGTCACCTCGGGGCAGGGGCGCTGCCGGTGTGCCTTCGAGACCGATGACCTCGGCGCTGCCGCCGAGTGCGCGAAACATGACATCGACCTCGTCGCGGTAGAGCGGATTGGCGACGATGATCGTCCTGACGCCAGCTTGCACGGCTTCCTGGGCCGAAACGATTCGATGGCCTGTGATCGGTACGAAGCATCCCTGCTTGGCCGGATTGATATCGACCAGCATTTCGATCAGGTCGCTGCCGGGATCTACCAATTGGGTGAAGCCGACACCCTTCGCCGCCGCTCCCCACACTGCAACCGGCCCCTGGCTCTCGGCAACCAATCCACGCCAATAGGCGATGTATTGCTCGCGATACGCGATCAGATTCGGAAGCTCCGGCGGCCTGTAAACCGTGGATGGCCGTGCCGTTGCAAGAAAGTACTGGTCTCCGAAGACCGAGGTCGAAGACACCATGTCGAAGCCGCTCAACCGGCATGCCATGGCAAGACTCGATGGCGTATAGAATGAACAGGTTTCGTAGAATATATCTTGGATGGCTCTATTATTCAGAACCCATGCAGCGTCGGGCGATTCAATGAACAATGTGGTTTCATTGTCATCGATAACTTCGCGTAGCAAAGTCAGGAATTCGACGGGATCTTGCACGTAACCAAGTACATGCCTGAGAATGATTAGGTTTGGTTTTACCGAAAGAATTTTAGAGGAAGACTTGTTGAAATATTGACCATGAATGTTGATATTGTTGCCAAACGCTCCCTTCAATCCTCGATACGCCGGATCGAATCCATCGATCGTTTCGATTCGATTGTCCTTGTCCATTCTGATCAGATGGCAAAGGAATTGTCCTTGTCCGCACCCGATTTCCAGAATTCTAAGTTTTTCTACAAAATTTATGCTTTTAATTGCTTTTGAGGCGACCTCGTCTAGGTACGACCTGTAAGAAGACGAATAGGTTCCATCTTGTTCGTACTCGCCGTCAAAATGTATAGATTCCACTGTGAAGGCATTATTCCATAAAAATCCGCATCTCTTGCATCCGATAACATGTAAGTTTCTTGATGGAAATCTTATTGCATTTGAATGGTTCACCGGAAGGCGATTTGAAAATACAGGTGCATGTCTACGTTCTTCGACAACTTGGACATCGTCGAATCTGCACAAGGGACAATTGATATTTGTGTGGTTCTTAAACAATTTTGGGAGCTCTAAGGATGAACTTTTATTACTCCGCTGAAGTATGTAAGTAAACGTGACTCCGCCGTGAATTTGCCGCAAGAGAGAAACAATTTAGCATTGTAGATGAACGCTGCGGCAAGAACGCAAGGATCCGGCGCTGAATGGGCGTTCATATGGGCAAGAATGCCAGCATGGAACGGTTGCCGGTCGCTAGCTGGGTCGATGTGGCTGAGCCGGGGGGCGTCTAAGGCCTAAGCCGCGCTCCTGTCGGAGGCATTCGACGTGCGCTCGGGTCGAACTGAAGTCGACGGATGGCCATGAAGATGCCAGATGCCGAGCGTCGACACGGTGGGGGTGCTAATCCCGACAATGGCAGCCTCTGATCAGATTTATCGAGACTGGATCTATGAGAAGATTTTTCGGCGGGTATGGAGAGGGCAGCAAAATCAGGCTTTGCGCCTCTGACCAAGTCAATGCTGACTTAGCGGTGTGGCGCGCCCTAGGGGCCACTCACGATCGAGTAAAATCAATTAGTTATGGCCTTCGGACGTCGCACCTTTCAGGGGTGATTTGTTGGGTATTTCGGCGAGGTGTGTCGCACCTTTGGGCTGCAGATTCGGCGCCAGCTCCCGCAACAGAAAAAGCTGGGCGTCTAATTTGATACAGGCCCGCACCACCATAGTCGCCGTTCTTCGCGCGCTGCCGACCCAGACTTCCAAGGTCGAGCCAGGTCTTCCCGAACAAGCTGCATGCCGGCGTTGACCCCTGAAGGGCTACCGATTCGCAGCGCGCCGAGCGTGCGTCCGTACAAGTCCCGGTGCCCGTCACGTTCCACGTAGACAGTCTTGCGTCTGATCAACTGCACCAACCTCGCCTTCGCTTTCAGGCCCTGTTGCAGGCCCTCGCGGCAATCAGGATGGAAGACCTCTGGCGCGTCGATGTCGCGTAGCCTTACTCTCTCGGAGCAACCCCGGGCTGGTTTCTTGCAGGGCAGGGCAACCGTATCGCCGTCGAGAACGATGATGCGATTTCCGTCGACCGGTTCATAGGTGGCGGCCGCAGCCGGCGATACGAGGAGAAGCGTGGTTAGGGCGATACGCAGAACTGGTTTCATTCTTCTCTCTTAGCATCAGGCGCCTACCAGTTTCGATGCCTTGGGCACCCTCAGAATGCGCCATCTTCCAATTCGGTGTAGTATGTCCTCTCATGAGCGCTCCCATCGCCGGCCCTCGGCGAATCAGTGACATCTCCGACCGCCTGCTGGAATGCGAGGAGGCTTTGGAGCGCGCCTTTCAGGACATCGTCGAGCGCGCCGAACGGGCAGGGTGGGATACGATCGAGATCACCGTCGCGCTGCAGAGCCTCGCCGATCACCACATGCTGATGAAGGCAGCAGATGCTGGTACCGAAGGGATGATCGCTTTCGTGAACGAGCGACGGAGGTCGCGTGGATGCGATTAAGCCATATCCACTAAAGCTGGTAGAATCCGAAATCAGTGGCGACAATAAGCCTTCGAGAAATCCACTCCTCGAGTTGTTCCTCTGATATTTCACCAGCAGCCACACCTAAAACGGTGTTGATCGCGTCTTCCGTTTCGACGCGTAGCGCGGCTCCATTGATGGACAGAAACATGTTGCCAATCACCCAAGCCGTTCGCTTGTTGCCATCCGCAAAACCGTGATTGCGAGCCAAGCTGACAATGTAACTGGCTGCCAGCCGAGCCAACGTTGGCGGAGTGTCGGGCGAGCTAAAGTGAAGTATCCATTTTGGATTGGCTAAAGCAGATTGAAGAGAGCCCTCATCCAGAATGCCGCTTGGACCACCGAACTCGCGTAATTGTTCTTCGTGCGTCTCAAGAACATCTTCAAGTTCAATCCAATGGCATTGCATTATTTTGCCAAGGCTCGGAGAATCTCTCTGTCGCGCTGCATAATGACAGCCCGAGCGCGGCGCTTATTTTCAAGCAAACGGTCGCGCAGATATTTCTCTGCCGCCTCAACTACTTCTTCGGGCACAGGTGTCCCTGCGCTGTAGTCTGCGAGTGCTGACTTAGCGTCTTGTACGGGCGAATTTGGCGTTAAGATCGCTGGGCGATCTTTGACCTTCGTTGGCAACTTTTTTCTCCGACGAGCCCTCATTTGTAATCCTCATACGTTATCACTTCAATTGGGCATTTGAGCGGCATTTTGCAGCCTAGCTAGAGTTGGGCACCCACCGGCCGCGCACTTTGCGCAGGCCTTTTCGTGCCATGTAGGCTGCTCGCTCCTCATCGTTCCAGGCCTTGCGGTTGAACCACTCGCCGCCGAATTGAGCCTGAAAGCGCTCGGCGTGCTCTTTCTCGGCGAAGCAGAAGACGAAGTAATGCACGGCATCCCGGCTGACCGAGTGTCCTCTAGAGCAAAGGCTCAGGCCTTCATCGCGGCAAAAGCCATGGACCACGTCATGGTTTCTGCCGCCACAGGTTTCCCAAGGAATGCGGATCTGGTGGGGCCAGCCGTAGTCGATGCCAGAGGCACGCAGCTCGTTTCGTCTCATGTCATTCCCTCGACGGCCGGATCACCATTCCCTCGAAGAAATCGACGCGCTTGGTGTGCCATCCGCCGTTGTCCAATTGGAATGCCAAGCTCCCCGTTGTCGGCCGCGCTCCGCACCGGGCGCACACCGCGCATCCAAAGAGCGCGAAGAGAGAGCCCGGCCGCCTAAGCATGTGCTGCAGGAAGTCGATCTTGCCTTCATGCTTGCAACGCCGACACTCGATCGACAGATGCGTCCAGCCGAACTCGAGCGCTTGATGAATTGTCTGGGGTGGGTTGTCTCTCCCCATGTCAGTCGTCCGGTTTGTAGGGGATCGGAACCTCGGCGCGGGTCAGGAGATCCTCCCAACGCCCTCGCGAATAGCCCCGCGAGATGTCCCGCGCGAGCTGCGCGATCTCTTCGTTTCGTTGTTCAAGCTCGGTCTGGCAATGATCCAGCGCCACCAGCAGGACGCGCACGGCCGCTCTCGCGTCGCCATCACAGGCTACGATTGCATCGTCCACACTGGTTTCGAGATCATTGGTAGCCGGCTCTGGGGCCGGCTGCGTCATCGAGGCGCCCGAAGCGGGTCGCGCCATTCTTCGGCCGGCAGACCTTTCAATTCTCGGATCTCGGCCTGGTGCAGGCGATCGAGCCGCTCTATCCGATCAAGAGATTCTTCGTTCTCCTGATGTGAGATCAGAGCCACGCGATAGAGCCAGAGCAGCGCCGTATTCGCGCTTGCGCACTCTGCGATGACCTTCTGCGACGCATCCTCTTCATCCTGCGTTGCAGCGGCTCGGTTCGGCCTTTCAAGATAGTCCCAGACCTCCATTGGAGCCTCCGTCTGTCGTGTCGAATGGCGTAAAGGCTAGTCCCGTTTTTTCGACGAGTCGAGAATTTTGTTCTCATTTTGTTCACGGCATGGTATCTCCGTCTCACGCATCCATTGATGGCAATCAGCAGGAGTGCCCAATGAACCTGAACGCGAATTTCAAGGGAAATTTACGGCCGGGCGATACCAAAAAGCTCGCCATTTACGTGCCTGGCGCGACCGAGGAAGAGTTGGAGAAAGGGCACAGGGCGGCCCTGGCCTTCTTCGAGGAGAACATGTGCCTTCCCGCCCAGGCTGCTGCTGCGTTCTTCAAGCTCGAAGGCATCGAATTCGACCCCGATGTCGAGATGACCGATCGTGAAGTTCGCATTGCCGATGTGTGGCAGGAGGCGCAAGAGGTTGCGGCAGAGGCCATTTGCGAGGGCTGGCGCGAGCCCGCCAAATCTGCAAGCTTCGCGCTCGGCATAAGCGCCAAGAAACTCGCGGCAGAGTGCGAGGAAAATCGCAAAATGCGAGGAGATAAGACACTCCCGCATCGCTAGGGGGCTGTTGTGTGCAATCTGTTCAACCAGCGAATGAAGCAAGAAGAACTGCGGCTCCTCGGGCCGGTCATTCGAGACACGATCAATTGGCCAGATGCGGTCGACGTCTATCCCGATTATCCGTCGCCGATCATCCGTGACGGTGCAGATGGTGTCCGCGAGCTCGTATTGGCCCGCTGGGGAATGCCGACGCCTCCGAAATTCCTCGAGGGAAAAAAGAGCGATGCCGGCGTCACCAATATCCGCAACGTATCCTCCCCCCATTGGCGCCGTTGGCTCGGGACTGAAAACCGCTGTTTGGTACCGATGACGGCCTTCTCCGAATATTCCGACAGCGAAAAGAACGAGAAGGGCGGCAAGGCGCTGAAGTGGTTCGCCCTCAACGACAATCAGCCGATCGCATTCTTCGCCGGCATCTGGACCAACTGGACTTCGGTCCGGAAGGTGAAAGAGGGCGAGGTCACGGCGGATGTCTTCGGGTTCCTGACGACCGAGCCGAATACAGTCGTGAAACCGCATCACGCCAAGGCCATGCCCGTGATCCTCACGACTGCTGAGGAGCGTGAGACGTGGTTGCGGGCGCCATGGGGTGAGGCCAAGTTCCTGCAGCGCCCGCTGCCAGATGATCAGCTCGTGATCGTTCCGAGGCCGGCGAATGCGAGCTCCACGGAGCGATGAAGCCCTGGCCTGAACTTCGGCGGGGCGCTGTGCTGCTGCTCAAACAAATGCCGTGGCCCAATCATCCGGCCACGATCCTGCCAGGAGAGCCGCCCGAGCTCGTGCCCGGCGAACGGACCGGCCTGGGCGCCTTCATAGTCACCGCGACCTTCACTGCGATCATTGTGCGCGTTGACAACATGAGCTTCAGACTGGAGCCAGAGGGCGGGAAACTCGGCACCAGGTGGGTCATTATCTGGGCTCGAACAGAAACCGAATCTACACCGTTCCGTCGCTGAGTCCGTTGAGAGGTAGAGACGATGGCCGATCCCGCTGAGCTGCTGTTCGATCTACCGTTTGACGGAGAGATATCGATGCGAGCCGCCCTTGCTGTAGCCACATCCTATGCCGGCCCGTTCGCTGATGAGCTGGCCAAGCTCATGAAGACGAACCCGACGGTCGACCCGAAGCGCTGGGAAAGGGCAAAGCTCGATGCCATTGAGTTCCTGGCCGATTGGGGCCATGAGGCCGCCGAACTGGGGTGGACCGCTGAAGACCTTTTCAGCCTGCATGCCGTTGCGCCGCTGACCCGCTATGACGTTATGGGCCTAGTCTGGCTGCTCAACGGCAAGGAAGTCAGCGCGATCGACGAGCGGACAGCGAAGGTGGGGCCTACGACGATCTATCGAAATATGGGTCCGAATGGACGGGTTGCCTGAAGCGAAAGAAGGAGAAGGATTTGGTTCGGGGCCTCAGTCACATGACGTTCATCGTCCGCAATCTTGATCGTATGCAGGAAATTCTCGAAAAAGTATTCGATGCCCGGAAGATATATGACAGCGGCACGGCAACATTCTCTCTCTCGAAGGAGCGTTTCTTCCTCATCGGCGAACGCGATGAATCGATATGGGTCGCGACAATGGAAGGCGAGCCGCTTCCGTCACGGACTTACAATCATGTAGCCTTCAAGATCGCCAACGAAGATTATGAAGACTACTTGCAACGTGTTCGCTCACTTGGCCTTGAGGTCCGGGAAGGTCGTTCGCGAGTGCCGGGAGAAGGGCAGTCAATCTATTTCTATAGTGACGACAATCACATGTTTGAACTGCACACGGGGACTCTAGAGGAACGTCTGAAACGCTATGCGGAAGGCCGCTAACTGCGTTGTCGTGGGAATCCTGACTTTTGAAGCGTCGCAAAAGTCAGCGATTCATGCGGTACAAAACTCGGGGATTTCATGACATAGGATTGCTATGGACAAATCATATGCACTTGCGGTCGTGCGCGCTTATCTTCAAGGTCTTACGGAAGGTATGCAGCAACAAGGCAATCCCCCGCTTGCCGTTGTTGGCGAGTACCGGCTGATGGATCCAGACGGATGGTGCTTCTATTGGAATACCCAAAAAAGCGTCGAAACTGGCCGTGCCGAAGACAGGCTTATAGGTCAAGGACCAACCATCGTTCTCGCAGATGGTCGATTGTTTGCCGGCGGTTCGGCCGATGCGATGTTCGAGGATAGAGGGGTTCCGCGCGTCTTGAAGCGGCACGGCATAGACATTGAACATGTGGTATGGGCAGAGGGATCAGAAGCGCCGGATGCCTTTTACTCGACTGTCCAGCCCTTGTCGCAAACTCCCTGATTTTTGAACCGCATCGCCCGGCGTCGAAATCACTTGGATTTCGCTGTCACACGTTCGGGCCCAAAAGAGAAACTTTAATCGGGATTAAAAAGATGTTGCCGCCTGGGGCGGAGCCGAACTTGCCAATGCGCACGGAACCAAGAATATGCGTGGGATCGATCTGGATAATAAGCTCGGCCTGATATCAACAGATCCTGTTACTAGGGCTGCGGCAGACCGAATTTCAGGGCGCAATCATTGCACCTGCCTCGCTGTCAGAGGCAAGTCCGGTCATCCTGGCATTCCAAGACTTCACATCGAGCGCCAGAATTACAGCGTGCCGGGCTGGGCAGCCACTGTGGCGGTAGTTCGCGAAAAAACGGCGGAGCGATCCGAAATCTTTGAGCCTTCCGCCCATATATTATGGGACGACTGGATGAAGGTAATCACCCTGCCTGCCGAAATAGGCTACTTGAAAGCCGTAAGACAGGTCCGGCTTTACGGTAGTCACCTGCGTTGCATCCCGCCCGAAATCGGGCGGATGGCTTCGCTGGAAAATCTGGATATCTATACGTCCTATTCTCTGCATTGGCTTCCCTATGAGATCACGCGCTGCGATTCGCTTCGCGAAAGCCGTATGAGCACAAGAGCGCTATATGGAAATCGGAAGACAGGACTTCCTTTTCCTAGATTAAATGGCCCAATCGAAAGCCTCATGCCTTCAACGTGCAGCGTGTGTGATCGCTCCTTCGATGGCATTATGCCCAAGCTTCATTGGATCACCTTGCGCGTAGGTACGGATGAAGCCCCTCTTTTGGTTCACAGCTGTTCGAGGGAGTGCACGCTATCTCTGCCGGCACCGCCGCTCGGCCATTATCCTGGCCCGCATCTAGGCGACATATCTCGTTGAAAGAGAAGTGGCGATCGATCGGGTTTGCCGCGTAAACCCCGACTTTTGGAGAGGGCGCTCTGCGTTTGAAAATGCTGGGACCCATTTGTTGCAAAAGTCACGAGCAAAACTCGACATCTGCAAACGATATTTGCGACGTATTTGGACTGGGGCCAGAAACGCAAAAATCGCCCCCAGCCCGAAGGCTAGGGGCGAGTGTGCCGCTGTCGGTGCGGCGGAAATAAAGGCTTTACGTTCGTCGCATCAATTCGCAGTGCGAGGCAATTCAGCGTCGCAGGCAACAGACTTGGCCCGGCGTGTCCGACATCGCCGGGTTTTTTATTTGCCTGCTTACGGCCCCCAGCCGAACAGCTTCTTGGCAAACGACACGACTGCCGAGAAGTTGGTAATCAGCATCCAGAAACCGGTGCCGATGGCTGAGATCGTGATGCCAGCGAGGGTGACGACGCCCATCAGCTTTCCGTCGAACTGCTCGAGCTTCACGATTCTAGCATCGTGCCCGTTCACGGCATCCGGCAGTGGGTTGAGCTTGTTTTCGACCTTATCCAATTTCTGCAGGATCCGGTGGTTCTCTGCGATGGACTGTTTGAGGTCGTTGGTAATGGACTGCATGTCCTCGCGCATCATCTCGACCTTGGCGTCGAGTTCCCCCACGGCGCGGTGCAATTCTGCTTCTCCGTATGATCGTGCCATCATCCCTAACCCCAACATGCGAAGAAGCGGCGCAGTGCCATTGAGCAGCGTGTCCCTCAGGGACCAGGTGAAAGGCCGCGGCATAGCCTGGTCTCGCGATCCAAACGGTCGAGATCCCCGACGACAGGAAAAGCATCGGGATGAGCATCGAGATAGTCGGCAGCACGATTGAGCGATGACGCCGGCAACGGATTGGGGCAGATCGGAGCAAGCTGGCGCTTGATCTCAGCTTGCCGGTTTGCTGCCTTCGCCGGCACCGTTGCCACTGCCTTGGGCGGCGGCGCGTGCGCGCAGCTCGGCAGCCAGATCGCCAGCAGAGCCAGCGGGAGTAAGTTGCGAGCGCGCATCGGCAACTCCGGTGATGACCTGTTGGGTTTCGGTGGCAGCAGATGAGACGGCCGCGTTCCTGATCGCCTCATCTGCCTTCTGCTGGGTCTGCCAAGCCGTCAGCCAATCGGTAGCGGCCTTGCCGAAGGCGTCGAGGAACAGAGCCAGCAGCGCAGACCAGAACGCGCTCATGCGGCTGGCGCAGGGGCAGGGGCGGGCGACGGTGCCGCCGGCGCGCTTCCAGTGATTACCGGCGTGCCATTGATCGAAGAGACGCCGGCCGCCGGATCAAGATTTAGCCTGGCAATGATCTTCTGGGGGATGGCATCGAGGCCGCCCATCCATTCGATCAGCCACTGCGGCGCATGGACCGTGACATAGTTCAAAGCCTGAGCGAGTACAGCGTTGCCGACATTGACGTTCAGCGTTTTGCCCGCCGTGGCGCCCTCGACAGCGTTGATCGCATAGCCGATCGCTTTGGTCAGCATCTGGTCGACTTGGGCAGTGGTGATGATCTGCGCGATCTGTGCCGGGAGCTTCCGGACGATCCAGGCGATCAGAGCGCCGGCAATCGCAAGGACGACGGTGCCAATATCGCTGATCCATTGCCCGATCGGCAGGGACACTGCAGTAGAAGCCGCGTCGGTCGCTGTCTGAGCGAGTGCCGGTGCGACGAGAGCAAACAGTGCCACAACACCGGCCCAGGCATAGGCGGGGAGGAGGGGAGTGACGACGCCGACGGAGAAGACCACCAGGCCGACAATCGGGTGGAAGAAGACAGACGTCACCAGCGCGAGCGCCAGCAGCGCCGCGAGATAGAAGCGGTTCATTGGAGGATCCTGCTGTGAGTAGGGATGCTCGGCAGCCGGCCGGGCGCGGTTACTCGAAGTCGGAGAGAGGGACGGTCTGCCCTGCGAGAGCGTGGGTACAGTCGCTGAGGAACTGGATCAGGCCGTCCCTCACGAAGGAATGGCAAACTAACTTGCGATCCTTCGAAGTGTCGTCGAACTCCTCAGGAACCTCGCTGGGTTCGGACCAAGTCACCAAGACCGACGGTGTGAAAGTTGGACGCTCGTAGTTGCCGTTGAAACCCCAACGAGGCCCGGGCCCACCGCCGACCATGACCTGATGAAGCTCCTTGCAGCCTGGGCACATGAAGCCCAGTCGCCCGCCCTCGAAGGTGCGGAGAACACCTTTTTTCATCGCGGCCTCACTTGATCATGCCGAGCGCTGTCGCCTGGACATGATTGACGCGGTTGGTCCAGCCACGGCCGAAGGTCAGCCATGTTTTGAGGCGGCGCATGAAGCTGAGGCGGCGGGCGCAGAGCTTACGCACCAGTGCTGCCCGATCGTTGACGCCCTGCACAGCCCGCAGCGTGTTGATGCCGATATTGCCGTCGACTTTGGCACCGAGGCAGGCCTGTAGGTCTCTGATGGCCTGGACGGGTCCGGAATTCACGGCTTCGTCGAAGACGACATAATCGATGGGGGACGGCAGTTCCGCGTAACGGATCGGCTGGGCATATTGCTTGTCGAGGATCCGCGTCGCTTCGGCCAGTGTGAGGGCGGCCACTTCCGGTGGCATTGCTTTCCGACCGAGCTTTCGCCAGGCGCCGAGTGTGGCTGCTGTGATCCCATATTTCGTAGCGCCGCCCGGGTCTTTCGGATGGTTCACGTATCCGCCCTCTGATCCGAAGACGAGCTTGATCGATTGGGCGAGAGTGTCGCTCATTGGAAGGGCCTCGATAATTTTCTCGGTTGGATTCGTGGCGCGATTTCAGGCGCTTGCGCGGAGACGAAGTTCGACGGAACCAAGTCCGGCTTTCAACCGTTCTTCGCGCGCGCCGGAAGATGTGGTGTTGCCGGCGAAGTGGCCCGGCGTGGCTTCCCTGCCGGACGAGCGATGCCGGGCCGCGCTTCTTCACGGAACGGATTTTGGTTTTCTCAGTTTGAACGGGCGAGGTTGAGGGCGCCTTGTGTCAGCCACCGACAAGCGACCTCGCAAAGAGTAGTCCGGCGGCCCGGTTTCTCGTCCCGATGGTCCCCTGCGGGTGCGAGATCCGGGCCGCTCAGGTTGCTGAGAACATCAGCAAGCAGATGCCCCAAAGCGCTCCGGTCAGCAGTTCACCGATAGCGATGCCTCCGGCGGGTCTGACCCGCCATCCGAGTTCGTAGGCGGCAACCTGCAGCGGCCCCAGCAGGACCCATTGCCAGCCGAAGCAGAGCGCCATCGGTATCAGGAACAGCGTTGTCCGATAGCCGTAGGCGAGATGGGGGCTGCCGAAGGACCATCGGATGAATAGTGCCTCGTACCAAGACGGCTCCCGATCTGTAGGCCCTGGACCGCGTCCAAGCCCCTGCAGGAAGCCCCATGCCGGCGTCGACCAGGCGAGCCAGCACAATGCAAAGACGAGGCATGCCGCCCAGCTCGGCAGCCTGAAAGCCGACACGCCCGCCGTCCATGCCATCAGCGCGATGAACGGGGCGGCGGTGATGTCACCATTGCCCGGGATCCGCTGAAGGAGAGCGACGAACTTCGAGCCGAACAGGCCGCCGCCACCGCGGATGTGGTTCATGACGGCGAACATCGGGATCAGCAACAGCCTCACCATTTGCGGATTTCCTTCGAGACTGCGCCCCAATACGGCGCGTCGGGCTGGCTGGTGGCGCATGACACCAAGACAAGCGCCATCAGCCCGGCGAGCAGGGTGCGGATCATGGTAAAGGGTCCGATGAGGGGAGAAGGCGGGCGGTTACGGTGAAAAGCACTGATAATTCACAGCAATTGGCCCATTTGCCCTGCTGTAGATCAACTGCGACTGTGAAACGCTAACTATGGTCACCGGTATGGAACCATTGGCGCTCTGCACGATGCACCGGGGAACCATATTCCACTGTGGTGCCGCGAAGTTAATAGTGCAGGTCGCTGGCCCCGCCGTCGGCCCCTGATCGTTGACGGTCCCAGAAGAATTGGACGACCCTGGAGAAAGCGTCGAGCCGGTGCCGCACAATGCGTAGCTAGTCGTCGTTAATCCGCGCTTGAAGATCTCGAAGTCGTAATAGGTATACGCTCGTTCGGTGCTCGAGATTGGGAAACCGCCGGCCGAAATCACCTCAGTGTCATCGTAGGCATTCGACGGCGGGATGAACCGGGCAGCGGGCGTTCTCCACTTGGTGCCATACTCGGTGATGGTATTGGGTCTCATCCAAAACTGATAGTCCAGGGAGGCATTGTGATAGTTGCTCAGGTAGAAGAACGCTTTCGACACTGTGAGGTTGGTGAGGCCGATTTGGTTATCACCGACCGTGACGTCGCTGGTGCGGGAATTGAAGCGAAATACCGAGTTGACCGTACAGCCCGCGCCATCCGAGCAGAAGATGTTGTTGTCCTTGATGCGGATCGAAGTCGTGTCGAGGTCGTTTTGGCCCGAAACACCCACGTCGCCGCCGAACTCGATGAGGTCGCCACCGCCGACCCATGTCGAGCCGGGGCGCGGCTTATAAATCAGGAACAGAGAGTTCTTCACCGTAACCTGCGTGCCGCCACGCATCTGGATAAACTGGCGCGAACTTTCGGCCGACAGGCCGTCAAACTTGAAGAATAGTCCGCCATAGCTGCGATCATCAGAGGTGACGATGATGCAATCCTGATTGTGGCCGCATCCGGAATTTTGGATTGTGAAGTCCTCGAGACCGATGGTACCTGCTGGCTTCCCAGCGACGAGGGACTTCAGAAAATACGCGGTGCGAAAGCCATGGTTCCCGCTGTCGTACACCTTGTTCTCGAAGGCTGCCGTGCCCTCATAATAGAATCCTGTGCCGGTATTGGACCAGGTTCCATTGGTGCCGCCAGGGTCAGGATTGTAGCACTGCACGCGGGTAAGCAGCGTGCCCTGCGGGTCGGTAAACTTCAGGCAGTTGTTGAAGCCGTCCACTCGCACATTGTCCAGACGGGTCCAGTTCGCCTTGCTGTCGACCAGAGCCCAAGCGGTACTTGTGACCGACTGATAGGCAGGGTCCAGATAAAGGAAGACGTTGCGGATTTCCACACGATCAGGCTGGGGAGCCCCGGCGCAGTGCTCGATACCATTGCCACCATGTTTAACCGTGATCTTGGTAGTGGCATTGTAGGACAGCAGACCTGCGCCCTGGATAATTACTGCCTTGCCGCAGAGCTGTAGCGGCCGGGTCAGCACGATAGAGCCTGGTCCGAGGTTGATCGTCAGATCCCCGGTGGCGGCAGCGACCGCGGAAGCGATGGCAGCTTCGTCGATGTTGTCGGTGAGGGCCTTTGCGCCAGGCAAGATTGCCTGCCACTGCGGAAGGGTCCACCCCGCGGTATTCCTACCGTTCAGGATCGTAATCCCGGAGAGAGGTCTGCTTGTTCCATCGCCCACATAGCCGTAGCCACGCAGATCGGTCTCGGTGATCGTACGGGCGTTGCGAAGGCCGGGCGGCAGATTCCAAGCACCTTTTCCGTCGATGCAACCGAATGGAAGTCCTTTATCGGTCGCTGTGGTGTTGTTCGGATCCCACACGTAGACGCAGCGGGTTGCGCCGGACCCATCAATTTGGAATGTCGGCGTATCCTTGGTTTGAGCAACCGCGATCGTGGAGAAAAGGGCTAGAATGAATGCAAGCAGGATGCGACACATAGGAAGCTCCAAAATTTGGTTGGAAGGAATATTCGGTAACCAGCCGTCAACTGGACGTCGGTAGAAGTGCACCATTCCCTTTGTATTGCGTACCGGGAACATCGAAGGCCCAGCTGTAGGGGCAGCCGGGTCTTCTCTATTTCGCGGCGTCGATGCGAACTTTCACCAATCCGGACATGCCGAGACCTTTTGCCGAGGCGGGATTGAGATCTACGATGCGCCCCCGAATGAAGGGCCCGCGATCGTTTACTCGGCAGATGACGGATCGACTTGTCGAGAGCACCGTCACCTTCAGACGCGTACCAAACCGCGCAGTCCGATGCGCGCATGTCGTCTCTGAGGTTGGGAAGCGCTCGCCGTTCGCGGTGCGCCGGCCGCTTTCACGGCCATACCAGGAGGCAACGCCCGTCTCCGCTCCAAATGCCGGATCGATCGCAACCGTTGCCCAGACCAAGCCGACGGCGAGGGCAATGGTTCCCGCGTCGCGGCGATCGACAGGCAAGGTGACTTCTCCAAACAGAAAAGCCGCCCGGTTGGGCGGCTGAAATGTTGCGTCGATTGACGTCGGTTAGGGGCAGGTATCAGCTAGGGAAGGCCTTTTTTTGCGAAATTGGAGCCTTCCCGGTCAACTTACGAGCAATCGACAGGATGTAATCCCGTATGTCCGGAAACACGTCGATCGGTCCGCGGGGGTAATGCCATTTCAACCATTCGATAGTCTTGCGCCATGGTGATCCTGGCACTGAACGCGCATCGGTTCCCCAGCATCGCTTGACCAAACGGGCACGCTTTCTTCGGCTACCACACGTATATTGAATGGTTCGATTGTCGGCAATCAGAAGGCCCTCTTGCTCTGCAAGCCGGAAGGTTTGGCTCTTCGGCCAATCGTCGGGCAGCCAGCGTCCGCCGAAGCGATCGACAATGATTGGCTTTAGACCCCTGGCAACGATTTGTTTAGTCATGCCATTTGGGCCTGCCTCGAAGCCATTGCCGTCTAATAGTGTGACCTGGGAGCCAGCATCCAGAGAATTGAAGAGATCAGTTCTCACCATGAATGCATTAGATCGGATCCCAACATTGGGAAATGGGGTTTCGTCATTGAGACATTCATATCCGCCGCTGGCGCCAACGATTCCGCAGTCGGGTATGCCGTCGAACGCTGAAACGTAGTGGGATAGCCAGTTCGGCGCGAGGATTCGGCTCCAGGAGAGCAGAGGCAAAACAAACTCAGTCGCGCAAGTCGAGGACACCGCACGGATCACTCCCGTCGGAGGCATTTCGTCAGGATAGTGAATGATCCTTACCGAGGAACCGATCTGCGACGATAAGTTGTCTGTGTAGGGAATTGTCTCGCCAGGCGCGTATCCTTTGGCTGCAATAACCAAATCATATGCAACCCCAGCGGTATTTTCTTTAATGCTTCTAAAGAAAGCGCAGGAATATCTCGGGTCGTTAATTTTTCGCCACAAGAATATTACAGTAACTCGCGCCGTCGACATCTGTTCATCCCTGATGTTCCCTGATCATATATCATGGGTGTGCTGGCGCCTATATACCAAGCTGGAGATGAAAAGCAGATGAGCTTGTCTTCAATGTGACGTCACGCTAGCGTCGGCCGTGCTTAAGGGAAGATTTTATGCGGGCGACTAAGCCGGTTGGCAGCCGGGACAGCATCATCAAGGCGGTTAAAGGGGCGGCGTCCTTGGCACACCTATCACGGTACTGCCGGCGGGGACATCGGTGGTCACAACGACGCCAGCCCCTATAGTGGCGTCATCGCTGATTTTGGTGCCGGGTAGGACCGTCGCACCGGCGCCTACAAAGACACCGTTACCTATTTCGACTTGGGCGCATAAAGTGACACCGGGACCTATGTGTGTCCCGTCTCCAATGGTGCAGCTATCATCGACAACTGCTCGGCTGTTGATGATGGAGCAAGTGCCAATTCTGGCGAATTTCGCCACTACGGCCCCGATGAGGATCTGCGATCCAGTTCCGAGAACGACGTCTGATTCGACTGTCGCTGTGGGGTGTACCAATGAGGCCTGGTTCAGGCCAAGAGCGTCAAGGTCCTTGGCAATAGCAAGGCGATCCCGGCCGCGACCTCCGCCAATAGCTACAGCGTATTTTAGACTACCGGCTCCGCCTGGTCGTTGAGCCAACCACGAAGTCAAACCTTCCATCCCGCGAAGAACTTCGACGCCATCAAATGGTGGCTCGATTTCGCGATTGTCGACCACAGCCGCCACCGGAATGCCGAGATGGCCTAGAAGCTCTCGCAGCACACGGGAATGCCCGGTGCCGCCCCAAAGGATGATTCCAGGTGTTGCTTTTGCCTGCTTGGCGCGAACCGCTTTTCGCAAAGATTGAACGAAATACATAACACACCCACCCCACTGGTGAGAAAGATAACTTGTGAAGCCATTGACGTCGAGTTTTTATGACCGATCAGTTGGCTGGAAACGACGGCACTTTGCCAAATCAGCGTGGCCGTGACATCAACGTGACAATATTTCTCGCGCAGGTGCATTGCTTAGTTGGCGAATGGTCGCTGCATTGCTATCTATCATCTATTGTAGTTGTGCAATGGGGGTTGCACTGGTGGTAGACAGTACGAATCACAATTTAATTATATTTGCAGATGGGCCGGTCGGATTTGAAATTGTAAAATTCGCCTTTTCGAATTTTGCAACAAATCTTTCTGGCGTCGTTGTCACAGATAAGGACAACGAAATTGCAGATTTCGTTAGGGCAGGCGGACGACAGGTCGAAGTTATCGAATGGCGAAAGCCAGATACACAGATTTTCCTGTCGAAATTGCGAGAGCTGAGGTCAGATATATTTCTGTTGGCGTGGTGGCCATATATCGTCAAGGACGAATTGGCTTGTGGCCAAGCCGTAACCCTGAACTTCCATCCAAGCCTATTGCCGTATTGCCGCGGGCAAAATCCGAACTTTTGGAGCCTTGTGTCCGGCGAGCCGTACGGCGTTTCCATACATCACGTCGTGCCCGAGATCGATGCCGGGCCAATCGCGTTCCAATGGGAGATTCCCTATAGCTGGTCGGACACCGGTGGCTCACTATATCGGAAGGGGCAAGACGCAATCGTTGAGCTTTTCAAAGCCAACTACCAGCGGATTCTTGCGCTTGATATTCCAGCGGAACCGCAGCATCCCGATCTTGGAAGCTTCCACTGGGCCAGGGAACTCGACCCGAACTCCCATATAGATCTTGATGCCCCGACTACAGCAAGGGACCTATTCAACCGGCTTCGTGCACGAACATTCCGGCCTTACCGCGGTTGCAGGTTTACTGACGGCAACAATACCTATGACGTCCGAATTGAGATTTCCAAAGTTCGATAGGCCTAAGCGACGGATCCAGCCTTTGCCTTCATCCGTCGCAGCTTTCGGGCCGAATAGACCCGACGCTCGACGTACCAGTGCGCAAGATGGTCGTACATCTGGCGCTCTGCCCAGCCGCCGGCGAGTTGCCGCCGCTTTTCATCGAAATAGCGTTCAGCGTCTGCACGGTAGGCTGCCAGCGTCGAGATTTGGTTGCTGAGATAGTCATCCTGGCTCTTATAGTCGCGTTCTATAATCCGCTGGTAGAAGCATGTCTTGTTCGATCCCACGACACGGGCGCGAAACAAGGTATCGAACATCATCATGAAGTCGCCGCCCCACGAATGGGGATAGAACCTCATGACCTCCGTCCACGCCGTCTTGATTGCCTGGGTTCGCCAGAGACCATAGAACCAACTGGCATGCGCTCCATGCACAGACCGGTAGCTCGCCCATAGGCCACAGCGCGGCCTGCTTGGCGCAGCGGTGTGCCTGGTACTTTGCTTACGGCCGGTTCGCAGGCTGGTCACTCGGCCGACAGCGAGGTCGGAACCTGGATTTTTATCCAGCAGTCCAACCAATTCATCAAGAAAATTGGCGTCCGTATAGTCATCATAGGCCCGCCAGATGAAATATTCGCTCTCAGCGGCATCGAGCAGGGCGCCGAAGTTTTTCCAGGAGCCGATGTTTTCCGAATTGAGATGGTACTCAAATCGCGGGTCGTTCTTGGCATACTCCATTGCGATTTGAGGTGTTTCATCTGTCGAAACGTTATCGAAAATGAGCACCTTGAAATCTTGGTAGGTCTGATTACTGAGATTTTCTAAACAATCGCGGAACATGCCGCCGCCATTATAAATCGGCATGCCAACTGTTATTCTTGGTCCGCGCTGCAACGTCGCCTCCTCAACACCGGTCGCCCTTCAATAGCGTGCCGACTCACGAAATTGAAAGGCTCGATGTTGAAGTCATGCGTTGATGGTTGCTGCAAGCTCGAAAAGTTGATCGAGTTGGCTCGAGGTAAGCGGTACTTGTTCGGCCAACGACAAGATTGTCGGGGAATCCCTCCGGAACTCTGCGGCCTTGTTCCATGCGATCTGGATAATGGGATCAGAAGCGCTGGCAACAATCTGTTGGACCTTGGCGAGGAGATCGTAATCGGTGATCCCCTTCGACTGGGCCATCGCCATCGCGGCCTGGGCCTGGAAGGCTGAGACCTTCATTGCGTCGAGGCGGTTCCGCTCTTGCGTGGCCTGCCATGCGCTGATCTCGGCGACGGTCGCTGCTCGATCGCCGGGCAGGCAGTCACCGGAATAGACTCCGTCTTTTTCCGAAAACCACATCAGAATACCCTCGTGACAGTCATGATGTAATTCCAGTTGGCCGACGTGGGCGAAAACGTTCCACCGGTGGTACGGTTCAAGATCTGATTGCTTGGGCCGAGCGTTGTTGAGACAGTGTTTCTGTCTTCCTTCGTCGTCGGATCCGTCCAGAACCATCCTCCTGTCGCCTGCGTGGCAAAGTCGGTGATCTGGCCTGAGGTGTAGTTCGCCTCTGCCGTCAGATTGATAAGCTGAACGCGAGCGACATACTGGTCATTGGGTACGCCCAGATTGTGCGAGAAAGCGGTTCTGACGCTTCCGGACGACGGAAACGCCGTCGTGCCCTTGAAATAGCCTTGGTAGGCGTAGGCAACTGTCGATGTCACGGACGAGGCGCTGGTCACCGCCTCACCAACAAATACAACATTCACCGGATTGGCCACCGTGCCATTGCCGAGATACATCTGCATCCCGACGACATCGAATGTGTATTGTCCGTTCGTTATCGAGATCGGACCACCACGCTGATAGATCGGCAGCAGTGTGGTCGAGACCGGTGTCAGGGCACCAGAACTGATCGTTACGGCGAGATAGTTTGTGGTCGACGCGGTGAGACCGGGCCAGGTCAGGTTGCTCGTCGCTTGGCCGATGACGTTGATGGCGCCGTTAGTGCCATAGCCATTCCCTGCGGTCGCAATAAGTGCGGCCGAGCCAGTCGAGACATTTTGGCTGGTGATGCTGAGACTTGCAGCCGTGCCCGGGAGGAAGTTCGGCAGCCCGCTGGAGGCAGGGCCGGAGAGGACGGTTTGTCTTACCGGAACGGAGATGACGCCGGGAAGATTCGTGATCTGGGAGCCGTCGGCAGCAGGGTAGCGGCCGGAGCCGTCAAGAGCGACGACATTTCCTGCGGCTGTGCCGGTCTTGGTGTCCCTGATCGCGTACCAGTCTCCGCTGCTGACCAATACGGCGGCCGTCGATGCCGGCATTGTATAGGTCGTTCCGCCGGTACCATTGGCCCAAATCCAGTTCGCCGTCGGTGACTGGATCGTCTGGGATACGGAACTGAGGTTGTAGATGTAAAACACCGACGGACTAGCGGTCGGATCAGGCAATGTCGTGACGTATGTGGAGGCACCCTGGATCCTGACAACCGATCCAGTCTGGGCTCCAGACAGCGTGGTGTTCGCGGAGACAGTGACCATGCCCGGGATCGGCGTATTGGCCCAGACTGGCGCGCCGCCTGCAGTAATCAGCGTTTGGCCCGTAGCGCCGATCGGGCGACGCGCCAAGGTTGTGCTGCCAGTGGCATAGATCAAATCGCCAGATACGAACGAATTGATGCCGGTACCACCGTTGGCGGCCGGCAGCGTTCCAGTGACATTCGACCCAAGATTTACCGTCGACAGCGTCGCGATCGAGCCCAACCCGAGATTGGTGCGTGATATGGGGGCGCTCGACAGGTCCGAGAGATTGTTTGACGGCCGGAGAGGGGTGAAACCGAGGTTACCTGCGGCGGCACCTGTCGCCATCTTGGCCGAGTTGACGGCTCCGGCGGCAATCGTGGTTGCCGTGGTCCCGGACGGGGTGGTTACATCGCCGGTCAGGGCGGGCATTTGTGCAGGCGCGAGCGTGCCAGAGTTGATCTGGCCAGCCGAAATGCTCTTGTTGGTGAGCGTCTGGTTATCGGTCGTGCCGACGAAGTCTCCGGCAGGCGCGACCTTCCCCAGATCCTGCAGCGCAGTGCCGGTGTTGTTGCCCCAAAGGACCACATTGCCTGTGGTCGTTGAGGCGGGGCCGTTGATTGTGCCAGCCCCCAGAGGTCCAACGACAGAGCCGTTGATCTGAGTGAAGAGGCCTGAATTGGTAGCCCAGATACTGCCATCGGCCGGGGCGCTTGGCGGGAGACCAGGCGTGACGACGAGGCCGGCGGCACTCCCCGTCGGGGAGAGGGTCTTCAGCGTGCCGAACATGGTGTCGCCGGCGCGGTTCACAGGCGTATAGCCGAGAACGTCCTGCTTGGCGGCGAAGTAGCTGTTCCACTGACCGGGCGTCGGGACCTGGCCATAGGTCAGGTTCGGCGACGTCTGGGCGAGCGCCAGCGCTGGCCAGAGCATGGCCAGTGCGGCAAGGATACGAAACTTCATGTTTGGTCTCTATGCGTTGATGCCGGGGATCGAGATCTGGCCGGGGGCCACGACAGCCGCGGGAAGTGACGTGTCGTTGATGGCGGAGACAATGGCCGCGATCGAGGACTGGAAGCCATCGAGCGCCGCCTTGAGCTGCGCTGGCTTCTTGGCCGAGGCGATCGAGTTTTCGGCCGTCACCAGCGCGATGTTCAGATCGATCGTGGCGCCCTGGAGAGCGACGAGAATCCTGCAGAAAGTATCCTTGGCTCCGTTGCCCTTAATGTAGAGCTTGGCGATGACCTCGAATTTGTCTGCCAATGGGCCAGATGACGGGGCTTGGCCGGCATTACATCCCACGATGGCCGCAGCCGTCTGCATGGCCGCCTGCCGGACTGGGTCAGGATAGATCTGCTGCAGGATCCCTGCGCAGATCGCCTGGACAATGAGAACTGCCTCGTTTGCCAGGGCGGCGAGGTCCGGCTTTGGCGACGAGGCCTGCTCAGGCAACGGGAGAAGCGACCATGAGCCATCGGCGAAGATGCAGGTCTCGGTTTCCGGGTCGAACTCCGGCGGGGGGGCAGTCGTCGCGTTTGCCGGGATGAGGAAGTTTCCTGCCTCAATCGGGCATGGATCGGCCATCCCAGGACCGACGAGCGCGCCGGTACTGGCTTCATAGTTCCAGATCTGCATGTATGCCTCAGATTTTTATGCAGGCGAGCAGGCTGATGTTCTTCGGCCTCGTTTCGGTGCCACCGGTCGCCGTTGTCGTCATGGAAGGGCCATTGGCGACGCCTGCAACGCCTGCGCCGAGCAATCGGCCCGGTACCGTTGGGCCAACGGTGATGTTGCTGACATTCGTGTTCCAGACGTTTCCGCCGCTCTGATCCCAGGAGAAATGGATATGGCTGGAGAACGCGTCGCCCTGCGTGCTTCCGAACGCCCGGCCCGGATCGATACCGGCGGCATCATCGAAGGCACGCAGGAAGTATCCACGAAGATCCGGGATGGTGAAGGTTGTAGACCCGTCGCCGGGGCCAAACTGGCCAACCGTCTTCAGCCCCTGCGAGGCTGCTAGATTGCCGCTGACCTGGGCGAAGGACCAGAGAGCGGCATAGGTTGTGCGGCTAAGCGAAGCGCCGTTGGCCTTGATACGTCCCGTCGGCGGCACAACGCCGGTATAAAACTCGATCGTGCCGGGCTGGACAGTGCTGGGATCGGCCGCCGAGGCGGGATTGAGCAGCAGCAGCGACGACAGCGCCGATAGATAGATCAGGATGCCGTTATGGCTGCCTGGGTATTGGCCGGGGGTGAGCGGGGCGCCGTTCGGCCCAACGATGGGGCGTTGGCCGAGCGACTGGATATTGCCCACCATAGCGCCGTTGTTGGCGGTGCCGATCTTCTGGACGATGTAGATCGCCCCGTTGATGTAGGCGGTGGGCGCCGGGCTTACGTTGGCGGTGAGAACATTGGCGCCGCCGGTGTCGGTGCCTACGCTGATCGATGCCGACTGTGTCGCCAGATTGATCCAGCCAGCCGGACTGACACCCTCCGGATCGGTTAGGTTATCGTCGACCGTGTTGAGCCACACTGTCCCGGACGTGCTGCCAGCGAGCATTGCGCTCATCGGATATCCGCCGATCGCGGCAGCAAAGACCGCGTCGAACCGGGCTTGGCCGCCCGCGGCCTGCCAACGGCTCCACAGCGTGACCTGGTTCAGGATACCGTTCATATCCTGGCCGAACGGCGGGACGCCGCCCGCACCGACAGGCTGGAAGTTCAGGGGCGGAAAGCCATCCGTCAGCGATGCCCGCCCGGGATTGATGGCAATCTGCGAGGGGGTCGGGATCGGGGTGATGAAGCCGCCGCCGGCATTGGCTCCCCACGGAATGGGGAACTTCGCCGGGATCTGATTATACTTCATGGAGGGCTCTCAGTTGGGCACGACGACCGAGGCGAAGACGCCAGTGGGTTTGGGCAGAACGCCGGATTGCTGGACGATCGCAAGCTCGACGGGCGTGAGGTCGAACTCGAAGGTGTAGGTCATCACCATCGTGGGGAGGGCCTGCCCGCCGTAAAACGGCGCCTGGTTGAAACCGTGGGCGTTGCGCGATTCCTCGAAACCGAACCAATCACCGGGTGGGGTTCCGTCGGTGACGTAGCAATTCCCGCGATGGGGGAAGAGCGACATCAGGATCCGGTTGATGGATGGGATCGAACCATCGGTGATGTTCGCCGCTGCCTTGGTCATAATCAGCAGGCGATAGGACTCGTCTGACAGCGAGTAGTTGCTGGTCAGCGGGGTGCCTGAATAGAACGCGGCCTGTCCAAAGGGTTCCGATCCTGGCAGGGCCTCACCGAAGCCGAACCAGTCGCCGGTCTGGACCTGCAGGATGCGGCGGACGCCAACGATGCGACCCCAGACATCAAGCCCGTAGTCCTGGGCCGTTGCCACATTCCAGATATAATCGAAGAAGAGATCGAGGTTTTTCGTTGGGTCGATATAAGCGGCGATGTTCTCGATGAGGCGGGTCAGAATCGGGCTGTTCGCATACTGCGAAATGACAGTCTTCCAGACGTCGAACGACGGAATATCCCCGATGGGGCTGACGCCAATGATGAACTGCCCGATCCCATTGGACCCCGCCGCGGGCGGCCTGGGATAATCAGGTCCAGTGTCTGTCATCGATCAGCTCAATGCCACGTTGATATTGGCCGCCGAGACGACCGGGATTTGGTTGATGTTCACCCCGACCTCGAAATGCGTCGCATCCAGCGCGCTTGTGCCAATCTCGATCGAGACGATCTGGACCCAGGAACCCAAAGCCGCGACTGCCGAATAGAACCGGCTGGCATAGATCTTCGTGCCGATTTTGGCTCTGATGCCGCCATCCTCGCCGCCAAAGGCCGCGATGATTGCATTCTGGACCTGAGTTGCTGCATCCGCAGGGACCTGCGGGCCACTGCTGAGTTTGACGGCGAAGTAGATTGGCAGCGGAGCGGGGATCTGAAACGACACCGGATAGGTCGGATAGGGCGGAACGTAGCCCGTACTGGTATCCTGCACCTGCACTGTCGTGTTGCCGTTATAGGCGCAGCCCGGAGCCTTCTTCGACCAAATGGCCTTGGCGATAGCATTGGAGTCGCCGCCGACCACCGCAACGTAGATCGAGTTCGGATAGAGCGAGACGCCCCCGATCGTCTGCATCGAGTTCGAAACATTTTCGGTCACGTAGGCGTCGATGACATTTGGCACGTTTAGGACCGCGCCAAGAACGGACGGCAGGCTGCCGAGGGAGTTCAGGGCGACGGACTGCGCGCGCCGGGCTTCGAATGCTGAGCGGCTCTCGACATCGTTTCCTAGCACGCCATCAGCCGGATTGGAGATTGAATCCCAACCGGGAATGGCCTGGTAGATCTGGTTCAGAGAACCGGCGGAGCACGGGATCGGCCCAACCGCCAAGCATTCGAACTGCAGAGTGACGTCCCCGGAGAGCGCGATTGTGCCTCCAGCGGTGCAAATATAGCGGTTTCCGTCAGCAGCAAGAGCGAGTGCGCCGGGTGGAATGACAACGTCAGGAAGGCCCGTGCAGAGCGCCTGTACCACGGTCGGCTGCGCTGGGTTTCGCTCAATGAAGTAGATCCGAGCGATAGCATCCTGCATACGCCCTTCAGCAAAGGCCGGATCGACCTGCTGGGTCGTCCGAAGAAACAGCGCATTGGCGTTGTCGATGACTGCTGTTTCTGAGGCGGCAAGCTGCCCCTGCGGCGTCGGGTTCGTCGTGGAACCATCATTGGTGGTGAAGTTGAGGTTCCCACCAAACGCGGCGTTGATGTCGGCCTGGACGCCGGCCAGGATATCGGCGGTCGCGGGCACGATGAACCCTTTGTCGGTCCATTGCGGGACCGGCACATTGGTCTGCACTGTCATGGGTTCAGAATCCTGCGGCGGAGGCGTTGCCGTTCGCATCCCAGACCTGGACCTGTCCGCTGACCTTGCGGTCGGTCCAGTCGGTGATGAAGCTCTGGGCCTTGACCACGCCGGGAACCGACATGGCTTGGCGATTGAAATGGGCCTTCATCAACGAGATCGGCGGCCGCCTGCCGAGAACTTGCTCAAAGTAGGGGATACCCTGCGAGGTGTCGTAATAGAGCTCGTTGAGGAATAGGCGGATTGCGCTGGCGGCATCTTGGGCGAGGGAATAGGGCTCGCTAGCTACGGCGATGTTGCTGGCTGTATCGACCGCGAGATCCCAGGCCTCGGTATCGAGAAGCAAGGTACGAATGACTGCCTCCCTCATGTTCCAGGATCTGGCGGCGGGCTGCCGGCGTGACGATGCTGCTGCAGGGTGACGCTATCACCGCCTCCGGCGCCGGCAGTGATGCCGCCCGGGGTTGAGATGTTGCCGGAACTGTCGATCACGACGCCGTTGAAGTTCCATCCGCCGCCGCTCGAGGAAACCTTGTTGCCGTGCTCGTCCTGCATCGAGATCCCGTCGCCGCTGAGATGGATGAACTTCGTCAGGGCTTGGGCACTGAGGATCGTATGGGTGTAGATCCCGTCGGAGAGGTCATGGGTCCGGAAGGAGCCGGGGTTCGACTGGCTGCCCTTGTTCGACTTCAGCGAGGAGATATCGCGATCGGAGATGGACATGACTCCGACATCACCCACCGAAGGGTCCATGACTATGCCCGCGCTCCCGCTCTGGCTTCGCGTGGTAGGAATGCCATAGATAATGCCGTGATCGGTCTTGTTGCCCTGGCCATCGATCTGGTTGATCAAGGGCTGGACATCGACGGTTGCCGGTGCGCCACTGGTACCGCCACCGTGGACGGCAATGATCTTGACGGGAACCGTTGTCCGGACCTTCAACAGAGCCTGTTGGATCTGGAATTCGGCGGCGTTTACGTCGGATGTGTCCGCCGCGGCGCCCTGCTGGCCGAAGAAACCCTCTGGCTTTCCACTCATGCGACACCTGCAGGTGCATCTCCAGGGAGACATTCAAGGGTCATGAACCAACGCCCTTGAGGGATCATGGATTCGAGCTCGAGGACGTATTTCCTGACCTGCCATTCGCCGCATGCCGAGGTGAGGTCGCTCTGGATCTTGACCTTCGAATAGTGCTTCACCGCCGGATTGAAGAGCGACTTGACGATGACTGCCTGCTGCGAGAAGGCCGGATATCCCACCATGCCGGTTTGCGGCGAGATCAAAACCTCACTGTTCTTTCTGGACTGTCCCGGTTTCACGATCGCGAGCTTTCCGCACTCGACCGTCCAGAAGAACCCGCCGTGCCGCGCCAGTTGTTGCAGCTGTGTCCACGGCGATCCTGCGAAATACGGGTTCGACAGCTTGGCATCGACGCCGGTGTTCTCGAAGCCAAGTCCGAGCTGTCCGGCAATCTGTTTCACCAGGTCAGCGGCATTCGCCGAGCCCTTGACGCTGATCGGCTTGGCCGGCTTTACCGCGTTATAGCCTCCGGGCTGTGCCAGGACCCGAAACGCGACGTCGGGCATACCTTCGGCATCGACGAAGGCGGTGATGATCTGGCCCTCGAAAACGACGGACATGGCATCCTGGCTCTCGCCGGCGAACACCGCGATCTTGTTGTTGAGCCGCTGGGAGAAGTTCTTTCCCACCGTCGAGAGCTGGTTCATCACGCTGAGGGGTAGTCCCCAGATCGATATCGCGGCTTGGCTTTGGCTAAAACCGCCCTGGTATTCGCAGGTGAAGGAGACGCGATGCCCGGTGATCGTCGCGGTGTTGTCGCCATTCTTGCCAAACGATCCCGACGCCAGCTGAAACTGGACGTTGATCAGCTTCTGGCTGAAGGTCATTCGAAGGCCTCGAAAGGAAAATGCTCCACCGAGACCGGTGGGGATGGCAGTTGACTTCCAACAGGTGCGTGAGAGGATGCTGCACGCTTCGGTTAGTCGTTGGGCCGGTCGGAGCGATATTTGAGGATGAAGATGCTTAAGATAGGCTCGTTGGTACTGGCGCTATTGCTTGGGTCGACCCTGGCAGCGTCGGCCGCCCACCCGAAATGCTCGGCCGATTTCGTTGCTGCTTGGAAAAAATGGCGATGGGACGATACCGCCCAGCAAGGGCCGATGCCGCAACCGAAGCAGCCATGCCTGATGAAGACCGGCACCGGGAACTATGTTTGCGACAAGGACGGGTGCGGCCGTACCAACGAGCGATAGTAGCAGCGGTCACACGGCAAGATCGGTCGCTTCCAGATACGCTAAGCTGTATCGGGCACCGAGACCGTCATATCTCGGATCAGAAGTCCCCTGATTGTCGATGAAGCCAAGATCTCCGACAAAGCCGAGATAAGTCGATCGCACGATCCTGTTCAGGTTCTGGCAGGCGACACCACCAACGATCAGGACGTTATCGACATAGAGATCGAGGTAGAGGCCGCCGGCCTTGGTATAGACATTGATCTGGCAGTTCTGGCCACCAAGCAGGATGGAGATCGCCTGGTTCGGCACCGACTGCAATGGGACGATCTGCATCGGCGCCTCAATTATCTCCGCGCGGCGTTTGACCTGCCGCGGTGGGCGAATAGTTCACAAAGCTTGGGGTTGTCGCAGCCTGTGCCGGTGTCGGCGTAGACGGCTGGACCCCACCGCCGTTCACTTGTGAAGAGGCACCAGGATCCTGAGCGTTTTGCGCGTTCATTGTGGCCGTCTGCCTGATTTCGGTCAGCCAGACATCAACGGTTAGCAGGCCGGCGCCCGAATCCGCACTTCGGCGATAGTCGTAGTGATTGATGTTGCAGCTGGTGTAGACCTTCTCCGGCGTTACGACGTCATACAGATTGAGGTCGCCGGCGATGGCTTCGATCGAGGCGAGGAAAGCGGCCCTGTCACCTTCCGAGCCACCAGCCGAAAACCTCACCCTTGCCAGAAATGGGCTGGCAACCTTGTCGTAGCTTTCGAAGCTGCCGCGCTCGACCGGGTAATCTCCGATCGTCCACTCGTTGCGAAATTCAAATGCGACAACATTGTCGGCTAGGACCAGCGGAAAGCCGAAGAAGTAGATCCCCCATTGCGAGAACCCCAGCAGGCCGCCAAAGATCGAGGCGATATCGCTGGTGATCAAGTTGAGCGCGGCGCCGACCGTACCGGCGAACACGACAGAGGGCACTCCCGGCGCGTTTGGAATATTTACCGGGAATGCCATTTTCAGTTCGGTCCGTTGTTTGCGGCTGAGGCCGTTGCGTTGCGCCGGATCGAGTCATGCAGGCTGGCGGCGATGCCGTTGGCATCCTTGGCCTGTGTATGGATCTCGATCTTCCCGATTGTCGTGCTCGAGCTACTCGACGAGGTCGACGTCTTGCGGTTGTCGTTCGTCGTGCTGCCTCCTGCGATAGCCGCGCCCTTGGCCCCCGACAGAACACCGTCCCCACCAGCGAGTCCCAGGTTGGGGCGGGCATACGGAGCATAGGGACCGGGTGCCACCTTGGGATTGTAGGCGAACCGATTGCCCCCGATCACCGGCGAACTGGCATGTTTCCGACCCCAAGGCCCATTGTACCAGCTGGCACGATACTCGTTGGCTCCAGTCGTGACGTCCGGCACTTCTCCAGAGGCGATTGCACGAATGCGATCTCTGATGAAGGCTGCCCGCTCGGCTGTTGCTTTTCGGTATCCAGCATATTGGCCGGGAGCTCGAGCGACTTGCCTCAGGTTTCCGCTGGGGCCATAGGCCCGAGTACCGAGGCGATTGAACATGTTGTTGATGACGGCATCCGTGCTCAGTTTCGACGAGGTGGCCTCGCCGTTGACGACATTGACCACATCGTCGCTGAGATCAGCATCGCCGAGCTTATAGACCGGGCGATATTGCCCCGGTTTTCCAGATGCTGGGCTATAGCCGGCATCACTACTACTGCCGCCGAGCACACCCTTCACAGCCTTGCCGACTGCGCCAAAGAAGCCTCCGCCGCCACTGGTTGCTCCGCTGCCGGCCGACGACCCGCTATTGCCGCCAAACCCCAGCCATTTGCCCAAGGTCTGAAGCCAATTTTCGCCGCCGCCTTGGTTGTTTGCCAAGGTGACCGGCATCGGGTTGCCGCGGTTGATCGGCCGGCCATCGACAGACAGGTTTCCGCCGAGACGGTCATGCGGGATGATCGTGCCGGTTGTGTTCGGGATGAAGGGCTCAGGCCCCCGCTCGCCGACCATGTAGGCCTGCCCGCCGGTGACGGAGCCACCTGTCGCGCGGCCGCCCATGATGTTGCCATAGGCGTAATCGGCGCGATCCCGAAAGAAGGAGCCTTTCTTGTATACGCCCGTGGAATCGCGCCAGTAGCCGCCATCCTGCACAGCGTCACGACTGGTTGCGGCATGAGCTTCGTCGCGACCATCATTGGCGGTACCGTCCTTGGCTGCCGGCGTCTGACCCGTCAGTCTGTTCAGTTCTTCGATTGCCCGGACAGCGAGATCCGCATTCTCGGCAATGGACTTCAGGACTGCCACGAACCCTTTTGCATACTCGACGATCTTATCGCTGAGCATTTCCTTGTTGGCCTGGACCCATTCGGTCATCTTGTTGACGACCGGCGTCAGCGCGGGCTCGATCGCCCTGACGCCCTTCTCGATGAGATTTCTGACCGACTGATAGATGTTGTTCCAGGCTTCCTGAAACTTCTGGGCGTTATCGATGTCCTGGTTTGACGGCGCCAGGTCCTTGCGGAGGCCGATGACCTTCGACAGCTCCTGGCCGTATTTCAGCATGAGCTGATAGGTGCCAGGGTCGATGCTCAGGGCGCGGGCATACATTGCGGCCTTCTGCGGATCGGTCTTTTCGACCTTCTGCAGCGCCGCAGCGAGCTGATCGAGGAAATCGACCATGGAGCCGCGCGGATCGATCTTGCCACCGACCATGGCCCGGAGCTGCCAGAACTCTTGCGGCAGATCGCCGTTGGCGGTCCGGAAGCGGGTCAGGGAATTCGATAGGCCATCGATCGTGCCGGCGGTCGCCTCAGCCGTCCCACCGACTTCACCGACGACCTTGCCGATCGCGCCGACATACTGAGGGGCCATGCCGACTGTGCGGCTGAAGCGACCCAGCGCGGCATCGGCGCTCATGAGATCCGAAACGAATTTCGTGATGCTCTTAGTGCCGGTGAAGATCGCGAACAGTGCCAGGGCTTCGACAGCAATTTTCTTGATGCCGTCGGCGGCCTTGCGACCCGATTCCTCAATCGCCTTGGACGACCGGACGGCCTCATCCTTGGTCTTCAGGAACGATTCCGCTGCCTTTTTCTGGCCCTTCGTGAACTCGCTCGGATCGAGACCGAGTTCGACGACGAGGCTATCGATCAAGGTGGGCACGGGTCATTCCCTTTGCTTTTCCTGGTACCTGGCGATGGCAAGGCGGTTGTGAGCGTCGATGCTCAACACCTCGAGGAGGTCGTAGACGTCCTCGACCGACAGGCGCTCCTGGAGATCGATCAGCGCTGCCGTCTTGTTGGCGGAGTGCGAGAGAAGTCCACCGATGGACGCGGGAAGGTTTGGGTATTCGAGGAGCTCGGGACCGTCGAGGGCGCCGGAGAAGTCGGTTCCGAGGTCCTCCCTTTCGAGAAAAAACTGGTGTGCAGCTCCAAGACCTCCTGGCGCAGCCGCAGCAGCGTCGAGACTTCCTCGATATCCTCGTCGACCATGAGAGGGCGGACGACCTCCGGCCGTTTCGGGTCCGGCTTGACGGCAATACAATCGAGCATCTCGTCAAGCAAAGGCTCGGCATCCGCGAAGTCCATACGCATGATAGCCTGGACTCCGACGATTGCCAGAGACCGCATGCCGCCGGACGCAAAGCCCTCTGGCAGATCAACCCCGGACTTTCCGACAGCGATCAATGCCCGCATCGCCCAGCGCTCCGCCTTGAGCGCCGACATCTCTCGGATCTGGAAGGTCTTGCCCTGATCACGGCCGTCTTCCGTGATGGTCACATCACTCGTCTTGCGCAAAGCTCATCTCCGCTTAGTTCGGGACCGCCCGGATGCCCTGCCAAGTGATGGTGTAGCGCCTGGGCTGGAGCAGCTTCTTCACTGCAGGAATGGAGGGGAACGAGGTCAAGAACCCCTTATTCATGACGTAGGACCGGCCGGTCGACACGATGTTCGATGTCCCGTTGGCGGTATAGGTGTCCAGGGCGGCCTTCTGCTGCGCCGCCCAAGTCTCGAAGATCAGGTTAGATGCCGAGTCCGCCTGCAGTGCGATCGTTTGCTTAACCGGGACATGGACGAAGCCGCCGGACAGGATCCCGTCGACGCCCATGGTCGTTTCCGCGATCTCTTGGGTATCGGCGTCGAAAACATCATCGGCGGCGAAGCCTTGGAGCGTGACGGGGCTGTTGAACAGCCCCGGAATCGCAATCGTGATGATGCAGCTGGCGCCAGTAAGCGTAGCCATTGAAAGGTCTCCGAATTTTCAGGTTGGGGCTTACTGGACGAGGACGCTGTTCAGCACGATCTGCTGCACGGACTGGCCGTCCATGTAGAAGAAGTTGCAGGGCGGCGTTTGGCGGGCCTGTCGGGTCTGAGGGGAGGCGTCCTTGACCTGCAGATACCACCCCTGGGTCGAGAGCAACTCGTCGACCCTCTGGCCGACGGTGTTATTGATCTCCGCGGCCTGGGCCTTGGAGAGCGTGACGCCAGCGCGGATCGCGCCGAAGTTCAGACCCGCATCGACTGGATCCAGGCAGGCGACCTTGATCAGCTCGTAGCCCTGGACGTTGTAGGGCACCGAATTGACGTTCACGAGGAGCTCCATTAGGGCCAGCTGGAGAGCGTTGTTCAACCAGATCTGGTTGATGTAGCTGTCCAGCCATTCGAACCGGCCCGAGATCTGCCCGGGCTGGAGCATCAGGAACTGCTGGTTCGCCGTCGCATAGGCACCGTAGAAGTTGTAGCCGTTGGCGATGAGGTTGCTGGCAACCGTTGCATCGGTGACATCGGCGACAAGTCCATCCTGGCCACGGAAGGCGAAGGTGATCCGGCCGTTCAACGCCTCGAAATCGATCGAGGCAGCGGTGCCGCACACGAAGGCGGCCTTGTTTGGCCCGTCGCTGGGGCTCCAGACCAGGCAGGTGCCGTCCATCTTCGCACCGAACACCAGCGCGCCCAGCGAGCTCGCGGCATTGGCGCTCTCCGTCGGCGTGATGTCGGTATCCCAGGCCACATAGGCCCAGCGCTCGTTCTGTCCATTGGTCCAGGTCGAGAACTTGAGCTTCTGAGCGTTGCCGTTGCCCCCATCAGGATCGAACGTCGTCATGAAGGTCGCCCAGTTCTGAGTGACCTGCGTGAGCTTCGTCATGAAGGGGCCGGGCTCCGCCGCGGCAGCACCCTGCGACGGGTTGGCGCCAGTCGCCTGCGTCAGATAGAGAGAGGCTGCAGCCGTACCGGTGGCGAAAGCGATCGAGGATGCCGCTCCCGTGATGCCCGATGCGATGACGAAGCCGCCTCCGACTGAGTCAAAGCTGACGTCGACAGATGACGGCGCCGCGGTGATCGTGCCGCTGGCAACCGTCTGGGTCTTCTGGACGTAATAGGTGCCGAGAAGGCCTTCGCCGGTGCCGAGGCCGGTGATCAAGGTTCCGGCAGTCACGCCGGTGCCGGACAGCACCTGCCCGACGGACAGGGTACCCGAAGCTACAGCAGTGACCGTTAGGACGCCATAGGTCGCCGTAAACGCGACGTTGTTCACGGCCTGTGATGCTGTAACGGCATAGTCGCCGATGCCCCCAGGCGTGCCACTGATCTGCGAGGTGATCTGGGTGCCGTTGATGACGCCAGTACCGGCGATAACGGCGCCAGGGACGAGGGTGCCAGACGTGACGGCAGTGACGGTGAGGACATTGCCGGCGATCGAGCCGTTGAAGGCGGCCGTAGCAGGAGCGATTGCCCCGGTAACCGATGCGACGTTCGACAGGTTGGCGTTGAGGTCCTGCTCGATCAAGGCGGCTGCAGCGCTGAAGCTGGTAGCGGTGGCGAGATCCACGATCGCGGCCGAGCGGGGATAGCCGTCGACGATCACCTGAAGCGAGCCGCTGATACCCTGCAACTGGGCCAGCGTCAGCTTGTTCGCCGGGCCGCCGCGGAGCAGGGCCGGGACTGCTGCGGAATTGTACTGGGCCAAGAGGATCGATGCGGGCTTCTTCGTGGAACCGTTGAAGCCGCTGAAGTAGGTTGTTGCCAGTGCCGCCTCCTGCGAGGAGAGGCCGAAATAGTTGGCGACAGAGACACCATCGTTCGGGAACGACAGGATCTCGCCGATCGGCACTCGTGGGCTCTGGGTCAGCAGCAGCCCGTTCATGACGAGGGCCGCACCACCCGCGCTGAGCACATTCGGGATGACGCGGACGAGTTGAGAGGCAGGGATCGTGGTCAAGGTGTGATCCTCGGGGTTGAACGACTGTTTTTGGAGTGAAGGCCTAAGCCGCTCAGACCGGGAAATCGGCCTGGACGTTATGGGTGCTGACGCTGACGCTCTCGGCGAACTCGCGCGGGACGGTCAGCGATGCATTGACCTGCAGGACGGCATCAACGATCCAGCGCCATTCCCATTGCTGCTCGCCATTGACGAACGGCATTTGCTTCGGGTCGTCGGCGTGAAGTGGAGCGATGTCGAAACTTGAGGCCGCGAACAAATCGACGCCGACTGGATCCCGCATCAGAGTCGAGATCGTCTGAGCGTTGTCGCCGCTGTTAGGGCCGTGGACGTCGAGTTGGATCGTGACCTGCGTCGGCTGCATGATCTCTTCCGAGCCGCTTGCCAGCGCGCCGGCGGCGACTGTCTGGGCCAGGGAAACCGTATAGGTGCCGACGCCCCCTGACCCGGTGCCGAGGCCGGCGATCGTCGTGCCTGATGTGACGCCCAATCCAAATACGGCCTGGCCGACGTCGATCGAGCCCAGCGTCATTTCCGTGACGGTGAGCGTCGTGCCTGCGATCGAGCCTATGAAGCTGACGTCATGCGGGGTGTGGATATTCGTCGAGAGTCGGTTCCGTAGGATCGGCACCATCAGGACGTAATCTTCACCCTGCGGTTCCGGCACCCGGTTGTCCTGGCCTTGCACGACCTCAACGCCGGCCGGGAGAATGGCCGTCAGGAACGAGCGCAGCGCAACGAAGATGTTGGACTGCGTCGGGGCGGCAATCAGGGACACGGGTCAGCTTCCATTCTGCAGAGTGATGGCGACCTTGCACCAGTCCGGCCACGCCTCGAGCACATGCGCGGCAAGCCAGATATCGCCTTCAGGAAGGGTCCCGGCCGGGAATACGATGAGATCGCCGCCGCGCTCGTCGACACGGACGATGCCCATGACGGCGCCATTGAGGTAAATCGCGCGCCTGACTCCCTGGATGTTCTGGGAATCGAGCCTGCTGATATCGGTATAGGTCAGAGCCTGGACCTGCACCCGCGCCGGAAACTCGGTATATGCCGGCACGCGATTGCCATCCGGCAGGATCATGTATCCGGTCGAACGCCTGACGGTGGCCGCGACGAAGGGGTTCACGATGCCGATCGCGGGGGCGACGATGCCGTGCAGGTTCATGTCTTCACCCGGTAATCAGCGCTTCGCAGCATGTGCCCGGTCTCGACGAGCTGCTTGTCGTTGCCCTTTTTGGCGACCGTGACGGGCGACAGAGGGACCGAGTTGAAATCGACGATCGCATCCTGGAGCTGGCCTTTGATACCTTCTCCCATGCGGCCCAGGGTCTTCGCGGCGTCGTAGTCTGTATCCTTGAGCTGCGTCGCAATCGCTTGCGGCCACTGCGGGCTCTTCTCCTGGATCATGCCGCGGAAGAACGGGCGAGGGGGGATGCCTGCGTTCGGCGCGCCAAATTCCTGAATAGCCGCCACCATCGCGACGGACGTTCCGTCGGGATACGTCGCATCTTCGAGGAAGCCGACATCGACTGCCGCCGCCTTCGTGACGCTCTTGGCGATCTTGGCAAGGGCTGCTTCCAACTTGTCGCCGCCCTTGATCTCGACCATCAGGGCTGCTCCGTCGCCTGCGGCTCGCCAGGATTGGCCTCGGCGGTATCGTCCGCTGCCGTGGGCGCGGAAGTTCCCTCCTGGCCGTCCTGGGCCTCGCCAGCCGGGTTGGTCTCGGTTTTGTCCGCACCGGAATTGGACTGCTCGCCGGCATCCTGCTGCTCGCCGCTGTCGGACTTCTGTCCTTCGGCTTGGCCCTGCTGCTGCTCGCTGTTCTGGGGCTGCTCCGTGGCCTGCGACCGAGATGCCAGGTAGTGCGCCTCGGCCTCCTCGAGCATAGGCGAGAAACGGTCTCTGAAAGCCTGGAGCTCCGCGACTTGGGCGGTCAGCTGTTGATTGGCGATCAGGAGATCGCGAATTCTATATCCCATTGCGTCGATGTCCATCGACTGGGCTCCTCTGTCATCGATAGGGGAAGGGCGTCGGTGCTGGTGCTGGAAAGCTGAAACCGCCGAGCCAATAGGGACGCGCCAGTTGCCAGAACAGCGCACCGTAGGAGGTCTGGACGTACCAGGCCTGATTTTGGGTGGCCTGGAAGTCGAGCTGGACGGAGACGCTGCCCTCGGTGGCGCTGGCGATGCGGCCGACGAGGCCGGTTGCTGGACTGGCGGCCGTGCCGAAATTGAGCTGGCTGAGGTGGGCGACCATCAGCCAGAGGAAATTGATCTGTTCCTGAGGATCGCTGACGCAACCGATGAAACCGGCGATGACCTGCCGTGCAAGGGGCAGGATCCGCGCCGTGATCTGCGGTTCGGTGACGTTGGAAAACTCAGGATAGGCAGCGGCCCAGTCCTGATAGACGAAAGGGACCGGGTCGCTCATGTTTGCCTCGAAGGATCAGGCCAGAACGGCCGTCTCGACGTTCTGCCGCTTGAACTCGGGGATCACGTTCTTCGGATCGTGGGGCTCGAAGCCGACACGCTCCTTCTCACGGCCGGCGGTTTCCCGCTTCGCGTCGTCAACCGAGGCCATGATGATGAGGTTGCCGGAAGTCACTGCTGGGTGCAGCTCGTTCTGTTCCATCCACTTCTTCATGAACTCGGCATTGACCCGCGTGATCGCGAACCCGTTGACGACGAGGGTGGTGGGCGCCCTGTCGACGTGGTGGGCCCAGCCCTTGAGGGTGACCGCCGGTCCAACCTTGTACCAGCGCTTTACCTTATTGTTCGTGCCGCCGATCCCAGGTTCCTGTTCCATGCGCATCTCCTGATGTTGGAGCACCAGGCCATGGGGGAGACGGCAGCCGACGATGACCATTTCTTCCATGCTCAGACCCCCAGCATCTGGGAAATGGCGACCGGGTAGCGGATGACTGCACCCCAGGTGCCGCCGGTCTTCTTCTGGCGCCAAGCCGAGCCAGTCGGGATCAGGGTGTGATCGCGCGACTTCTCGTTGAAGGCGCAGAAGCCGGTGTCGTGGCCGTCGAACTTCTCGGCGATGAGCTGGACGACTTGCCCGGCGCCGGTGGCATAGCGCGGCGAGGTCTTCACCTTGAGGCTGGGGAAGCTTTTCGCCAGCATGTCATAGACCGTGATGCCGAAGGAGTTCGTAGCGGTGAGCGCAACGGCCGCCGCCGGCGAAAGGGCCAGCGTCAGGGCGTCGGTCGCCTCGACACGGCCCTGGGTCTGCTGCGTCAACTTGATGAACATCGCCTGGATGTCGGCGAAGATCTCGTTGGCGGTGCCGTTGATGAAACCGCCGCCCGTGATCCAGGTGACGCCGCCGGCCGCCTTCGTCGACGGGGTCAACGGTGCCGAAAGGGACGGATCGTTCAGCAGGCCGTAGTTCTGCAGGCCGGCCACACCGTTGTGATAGGTGTAGTCCTGGAACTTCGACAGCGTCAGCGCGGCCGACATCTGCTTCTCGGAGACCCAGTTCAGCTTGACCTTGGCCATCCGCTCCTCTTCCAGTTCCCCGTATTCGATATGGGTCTGGAACAGGTAGGACTGCCGCTGCGGGAAGGTCGCGTTGGCGTCGGACATACCGTTGGTATTCTGGTCGCCGTAGCTGGAGACCTCGCCGGAGTTCTCGACCACCAGGAACATGGCGGTCTGGGTCGTCCAGTCGCCTTCCTTGCGCTCGCCGAGGATTTCGGCGCCTTTGTTGGGGGCCTGGAGAACCCGGACGACCTCGGGGTCAACATAGGTTGTGAAGAGAGCCGGGACGGCGCTGGAGCCGGTGCCGACCGCAAGAGCCGGCTGGGCGTCCAAAGCGATGTGGTAATCCCGCTTGTAGGCGTCGGGCAGCCAGTCCTGCGCCATGAGGACAATGCCCCATTCCCGCTGAAGGCGGGGAAAATCTAAGTTCTGCATGTTGGATTTGCCCCTTGGCGTTAGATGGTGTCGGTCATCTTGACCAGTTCACCAGCGGCACCAGCCGTGGCCGCATAGAACTTGGTCTCGACGCTGCCGGCGACGGTGGCGCCCGCCGCGGCGAAGGAGATCGTGCCGTCGGCGGTCTTGGCGAAGGCCTTGAGGCCCACGGTGACAGCAGTGGCGCCGGCGTTCTTCACCCAAAAATCGCCGCCGCTGAAGATGTCGCCGACAGGGAATCCGGCCGGGATCAGGTTGCCTGCTTCACCGAGATAGTTGGTGATGAGGGCCTGTTCGGTACGGGCGATGAAGCCGGTGGGAAGACCGGAGCCGGTATTGTTGAGCAGCCTGGGAACGCTGTTGGCGTCGTTGGCAGCCCAGGCGAAGAGCCCGACGGTCACACCGCTGGCGCCGGCGACGAACCCGCCTTCGACGGTGACAGCGGCATGGCGCGGATTAACCGAGGCGAACTGGCCGGCAATGGCGGGCGCCTGGGTGATATTGACCTGCGTCTGGAAAGGCATCGGCGAGGATCCTTATTTCAGGCGGCCAGCGTTCGGGAAACGCTTGGAGTAAGCGTCCTCGGCGGCGGCATCCATGGCGGGGAGGGCGGGAGCGCTGGTCTTCGGCACGGGGAGGGCCTTGAGCAGCGGGCGAAGGGCCACGGCCGGCACACCGGCGATGTCGACCTTCATCGCCTTCAGGGCGTGACGATAGACGTCCTCGGCGCTGTCGCAGGCCACGGCGATCTCGCCGACATAGGGACGAACCTCCTGCTCAGCGGTCCTGAGATCGCGAGCCTGTTGCCGGACGCGTTCGACGGCATCGGTGGTGGCGGAGCGGATTGCAGCGTCCATGGCGGACTTGCTGACCTTCTCCTCCTTGTCGTCGTCATCTTCGTCCTCGGCACCGTCGTCCTCGTCGCAGGCTTCCTTGTCCTTGGCGCCCTTGTCCTTGGCCGGTTTCTTGGCCTTGTCGTCGTCCTCCTCGGACTCGTCCTCGGCTTTGCCCTTCTTGTCCTTGTCCTCGTCGGGATCCTCATCCTCGCCGCGCGGATCCATGTCGTCCTGGGCGATGTCGAGAGGGATACCGATGTCGTCGAGCTTGGCGTCGGCGGCGAGCTTGCCGGCGGTGGCCTTCTTGACGCCCTCGATGATGGTGCCGCGCTTGTCGGCGAAGTTCTTCGACGTGAGGCCGGCGAGGATCGGCTTCAGATCGATCTTGGCATCCTGCGCCAGTTTCGGGCGCAGGTAGACCATGAGCGCGCTCTGGGCCACGGCCCCTTTGCGCGTCAGCACAGTAGCCTGAGGCATCTGTTTAGTTTCCTTGGGTTCAGGGGATGGTTCGAGTGCGCTGTCATGCACGAGCACGTCCGGGCCAGCGCGACCCTGCTCAACGAGGGCGAGATGGTTGCCCCCGATGTCTCTCATCACGCCGTCAAAGGGTTCCCCCGCAGGCGTCGTTCCAGGCGTCATGTCCGGGCGATAGCGATAGCCGCACGACAACTCGCGCTGCTTCTTGGACTGCACCAGGTCGATCGCTTCGCCTTCCCAGATCGTCAGCGGAGCGGTCAGGTAAGGCGGATCGAAGTTGACCGGGGAGCCGATGGAACCGACGGTGAGTTCCTTCGGGTGCTCATCGGCATTGACGGGCTTGTGCTGGATCAGGAGGGGCTTACCCTCGAAGGTGCCGGCGGCGCGCGCCAATTCGTCGGGATGCCGATAGAGCCGATAGATCCGTTCCGGATCGAGGCCGAGGCGTTCGAAATCAGGGATCTCGCGGCCATAGTAGGGATTCACCACTGCCTTGCTGATCGGCGTCCGCTCGACATGGAGGTGGCCGTCGGCGTCGATCGAACGCACGGATGCGCGATCGAGCGCGATCTCGTCGCTCGATGGGGTCAGCATGTCATTTTCCGGGAGTACTGGTGAGGTAGTTCGATCGCTCTACGTCAATCAGGGCCAGAGCGATGAAGTTCTACGTGGGGCTGGATATTTCGGTTGAAACGACGAGTGTTTGCATAATCGACGATGCAGGCAACGTTGTCCGAGAAGGGACAGTAGAGAGCTCTCCCAAACCTCTTGCGAAGTTCCTTGCTAAAGAAAAACGCCGATGCGCGGCGATGGGACTTGAGGCGGGTCCAATCTCGCAATGGCTGTATCGGGAGCTTCTACAGCGTAAATTCCCGGTGATATGCATCGATTCACGGCACTCAAATGCTGTACTTAAAGCCCAACTCAACAAAACCGATCGCAACGATGCTCGCGGAATCGCCCAAATGATGCGTTTCGGACTGTTCAAGCCAGTACATGTCAAACCTATCGAAGCTCAGCTAGTTAAGACGCTATTGACCGGCCGAAGATTCCTCCAAGCAAAGTTGATCGCAACTGAGCAGTGCATCCGAGCCTTCTTGCACTCTTTCGGGCTAAAAATTGGCCATATCGTTCGTAAAAGATACCGGGAGCATGTTCAAAAACTCATCGAGAAATACCCAGACTTGCGTGAGATCATTCAACCCTTGCTGTCAGCTCGGCAAACTTTGGAAGAAGAATTCACTGCCCTTCACAAACAGGTGCTTGCCGCAGCTCATTCTGACGAGGTTTGTCATCTTTTGATGACGGCGCCGGGAGTTGGTCCGCTCGTCGCGCTTGTTTTTCGGTCTGCGATCGATGAACCCGCTCGTTTCAAGCGATCCAGATCAGTGGGGGCACATTTCGGCCTCACCCCAAGAACTTACCAATCAGGGGTAGTGGACAATCGCGGCAGCATTTCCCTATTTGGCGATTCATACCTGCGACATACCTTGCGGTCCGCTTCCGTCGTAATTCTTCGACCAAATTCGAAATCCTCCCCGCTGAAGGTTTGGGGAACCCAAATTGCGCATCGAAGAGGCAAAAAAATCGCCCGCATTGCCGTCGCCCGTCGTCTGGCTGTCATCCTCCACCGAATATGGCTGGATCGCACTCCCTACCGATGGGAGACTTAGGTTCGAGGGTCCCGTCAGGGGCTGGGGAGTGGCGAGATCGATGGCGGGGCTGAAGTGCTGCTGGCAACTTCGTTAAAAATCCGCGATCCGCCACTCCCTTCACGAAAATCCTCTGATGACCGCCTTGCTCACGCACCGGCAATTGATCAACTCGCCGGGAATGATCTTCCTGCCAACCTCAGGATCGAACCATCCCTCGGCGATCGGAAATCTAGTCTTTTCCCGGCCGGCCTTCTGGTGGCTCTTCCGGGGATGCTTGCCGCCGCCGCTATGAACCCAGACCGCCTCGTCGAGCCCAAGCTCGAGCTGACGGGCCCGGGTCAGCGCCGCGGTGGCCTTGTTGTTCTGATCCCGGGCGATGAAGGCCGCCCGACGTTTCGTGACGCCGAACCGGGCCTCCAGTTCCTTCGATAGGGTGGCGAGATCACGGCCGGTCTGGACCGAGCGCATCACGGCCCCCTCGACCTGGCCGAGATACTGCTGGGGGATCGACTTGATCAGCGAGACATTCTGATTGACCGTTGCGTCCAGAACGTCCCGCATGGCCGGGGTCATCTTGAACTCAACCGAGATCCCGCCGTCCTTCAAGATCTTCTTCAGGGCGGCGCTCGATCGGTTCTGCACGGATTGGCCAAACCATTCAGCGAGCTTGGCAGAGGCCTCGTCGAAGCGTTTGAGCCAGCGAGAAGCCATGTCTCGCATCGCGCGCCGCAGCGCATCGGCTGGTGTCTCGTCGGCGGCGATCCTGGGCTGGTTGGCGCGGTAGGCTGATGAGAGCCAATACAACACGCTGCGATGCATCTCGCCAATCAGGCGATTGAGCCGGCGCTGATACTCGGCCTCAATCCCCGCGTTTGGGTGAACCGGCCTCAGGACCTTTTCGGCGCGCTCCTGCGGCGTCCGGCGATGTCGATTGCTCTGGGGCACAGCCGACCTCAATCTGCATGAATGACAAAGATCTTCTCGGCGCTGTGATAATCGCTCTCGACCTCCGCCTGGGAAATCGGCTCCTGCCTGCCAGGGCCATAGAAGCTAACTACCCGCACCTCCATGCAGTCAGGGAGATTTTCGAGGGCTTTTCGCAGATCGGCGACGTTGAGCTCTTTTGGCTCCTGTCCTCCCGTCATCGCGATCCTCCGCTTGTTTTAGGCCTGGGATCGGCGGCCCCGGGATATCCTTGAAGGCGATGCGCTCGGCATCGTCCTCAAGTGCGGGGTCCGCCGCAGCGAGCATTTCGAGCAGGTTGATGGTGATCAAGCGGCCTTGGTCTTGTCGAACAGAGCGTCGAGATCTTTATCGCCGCTTCCATCTTCTTCGCCAAGCCCTTCGATCATTTTGCCGCCGTGCGGCGCCAGGCCTTCCTCTTCCTCCTCCAGGAGGTCAGGAAGGTCGTTGACGTCGATCGAGGCATAGTCGGACTGAGGATCGCGGGCGACGCGCTCCCTGCTCTCTGCAGGCGACAAGACACCCGTATCAACCAAGATCTGATCCGTTTCGGCCTTGAGCTTCTCGACCTCGGCCTGGGCCTTCTCGTCGAGCGACCAAAGCGGCTCAAACTCGAAGTCGATCCCGTCGTCGGTCTCGCCCCAGATGTTGAGCATGATCATGCCCATGACGGCATGGAGCTTCTCGCGATAGAACTTCTCCTGGAACGAAAGAACCCAGTCGTAGAAGGCGCGCATGATCCCATCGGAATCGGCATTGAGCCCTGCCGGCTGGATGCCGAACAGCTTCACCACCGGGATATGGCTGACAGATGCCATATGCTCCTGAGCCTGGGCCTGGAGACCTTCAAGACCGCCGAGCGGGGCTGAGACGGCTTCGAACTCCTCCGCCGTCTTGTCGATCATGAGAAGGCTGCGATTGGAGCGGGTGTTGTTGAAGAGCTGAGCCCGCTTGATCATGTTGTCGGCCGCGCCGCCGCTCAACACTGCATCCATCTGTGTCTTCAGCACGAACTGCGTGAAGGAGGTGATGATGTCGTTGACCCCCTGGCGCGTCTTCAGCCAGTTCTCGACATATGGATACGCGAGCTGCGACAGTGAGACGCCGCCGAAGCTGTATGCGGGCTTCAGCAGATCGGAGACCTCACGGCCGACGAAGGTGATCAGGCGGCTCTTGTGGAGCGATTTGCCCATCACGTTCCAGGACTGCGGGTCATACCAGCCGTCCTCAAGTGGGTCCGAGGCATTGTAGCCAGTCGGGTACACCCAAACTGGCTCGATCACCTTGAGGGCCTTGATCTTGCCTTCGCCGATCTTGGCTTTGCTGGTGTCATCCCAGCCGGTGCCGATATCCTTTTGCTGCTCTTCCGGGTTTGTTCCGGTGCCGAGGTCGACATAGAGATGCGCCCGGCCGAAATAGCCGTCGTGCTCGGCGACCTTTTGGAACTTGGCGCGGACATTGAGCCGCTTGAACTCGGCCTCGAGCTCGGCAATCCGTTCTGCCTTGTCGTCGCCGTCCTTGGCGGTGAAGCGGATCCAGCGCCGCGTCATCTCCGAGGCGATGGTTTCCGACATCATGCGATATTCGGGGCGCTGCGCCAGTTCGGCCAGCACCGGATAGCCCATGAAGGCCGAGCCCTGGTATCCAGCAGTCGCATAGACGTTGGCTGCCCAACCCGCGATCGCGGACATGCTGCTGTCCATGGCGATCTTCGTGCCGTCCTTGGGACCGGAAGGCATTGGGGGATGGAGAGCAACTGCGAACGGCTCGACCTTGGCCTCGGTAGCCAGAGACACCGCAACCGCCGCTTCACTGACCTTCATACCCGTCGGGGCAGGGGCCGCTGCTTTGGCTTCTGGCGCGGCCGGCTGCGTGATTTCAGCCTTCTTTCTGCGCCAGAATTTGAACATGTCGCCTTCCCGTCTCCACTATGCTGGCATGGCGGTCTGCACCAATGCCTCGTCGCTGATGTTCAGAATGCCGTGCGGCCTCGGTGCAAATGCCATGATGAAGGCGTCGGCCTTGTTGGGGGACGGTACCGAGCCACCTGGGCGGCTGGACTTCGCAAGGTCTTTCTTGCTTTCCACCTTCGACTTGCCGGCGTTGTCGTAGTCCTTGCGCGGCGTGCAAAGCTCGTCGATCAATCCGTCCAGATTGTCGCAATCGCTGTCGATCGAGATAATCTCGTCTTCCTCGAAGCTCTCGCCCTTCGTGATCGCATTGAAGGTATTCCGGAACCGCTTGGCAACGCTCCACCACGCCTGGGCCTTCAGATTGGCGTAGAAATCCTTGTTGGTCGGCGATCGTGGATCCTTCGGGTCGATACGCCGGTCGGGCTGGATCACTGCATCGCCTGCATTGAATTTCTGGTAAGCGATGCGCTCTCCGTATTGCGCGTTGAGCGCCTGGAAGTGGGCGCCGGCGAAGGCACCTATCCCGATGCTGTCATAGTCGATCGATGCGCCTTCGCGGCGGGCAAGGGCATGAACCCGGCCGGCCGACTTCAGTAGCTCATCTTCGGCAGCCTTCCACTCGTCGCATTCCTTGGCGACAAAGCCATGGGCAAGAACGGATGCACATTTGTCCTCGCCGGAATCGGCAACGTCGAACCCGATGCGTTTGGCCCCGGAGGACTTAATCCTGAGCTTCTTGTCGGCATCGATCGCCGCCATAACCCAGGATCGCTTGATGATAGCGGCGTCGTCATCCTGGATCGGCTCGCCCAGATAGATGTGCCGATATTCCTCGTCGTCCTCTTCCTTTTTGGCCGCAATGACCTTGAGGATCGTTTCAGAGAGGAAAGGGTTTTCGTCGTAGTTGATCTTTCGCTTAAGCGTGTCCGGCGGGGTGCGGGTTATGAAGCGCTTATATACAAAATCCGAGATCGATCGTGGGTTGAAGATGATCCAGAACTGCGAACCCTCGCCGCGAAGGGTTGGCTCCAGAATCCGCCACTGTTCTTCCGTGAGGTTGTGCGCCTCTTCGACCCAGCAGATATCGATGCTTTCAAGGGACTTGATCTCGTCGATATGGCGCCAGAGGCCATAGAACATGAATTCCGAGCCGGTCTTTTTGTGCCGGATAGAATTCTCGGTAATCACGAACTGCCCCATGAGGCCAAATCGCGCGATCTGGATCTTCAGGAGCGTATAGACCGACTCCGCGATCTTGTTCTGGAATTGACGGGCGCAGAGGACACGTATCCGACATTGAGTTGCGAGGTAGACCGCAAACCCAGCAGCATCCCAGGATTTTGAGCTGGATCGGCCGCCGTAGAGAACACGGTTACGCGCTGGTGTTAGCCAAAACTCACGTAGAGCCGGGTTCAGCGTTGGGCGCTGACGTTGCTGCAAGCTGGCCATAGAAGTCTGCAAGAGTGATAACCTCTATCGCGCCACCGTCCTTCCCGGTGTGTTGAATCGCCGCCAGCTTCGGATGCAGATACGGGGCTAGCTTCTCAGCCGCTTCCAGCGTGGCCTTATGCTTTGCCATCAGGGCGTCCTCATCCGGCGTCTTCTTGCTGCTCTCTGCCTTCCATCGCCGGTAGCTGTGGTTCATTAGCTCCGTCATGACTTCCAGAGGGGACAGACCGCGGGCGAGCGCCTTGCGCTTCTCGGCTTCCGTCAGGGTGTTGAGGCGCCCCTTCGGCCGACCGCTGCCCGCTCGGCTGCCGCCGTGCTTTTTCTTCGGGGGGACGTCGGTCATGAATTCACTCGGATTTGCGGAGTCGTGCTAAGAACAGTCGATATCGTCCGGAGGCGATCCTGATGTTCCGCGGTGCGCCGCTACAGGTGTTTCTGCAGGCCACCAACTATTGGATCGGCATCTGCTGGATGAAGGCGCTTATTGGCTGGCCCAAATTCTCGTCAAGCTTCTGGGCCGACACACTCGGGATCGCTCTTTGCGCATACCTGTGCGCGGCCCTTATTCTGGCATGGCGCTATTTTCGTCGTGGTGACCGGCCTGCGAAATAGAGCGCTAACGCACCTATTTGTCGGACGTCTTCGCTTTCTGGGCGATCAACTGCCAGTGTTCGATACTGATGCGCTGCGGCTCCGGGCTGAACAGCTCGGAGACGGCCGGCGCAAGCAGATTGGCGAGGGCCGGGTCTGCGATGTTCTCTTTGACCAACCAGTTGGTGACGACCTGGCGCTTTTCCTGCTCGGTCGGCATGGCGATCTCCAATGAAAAACCCCGCGCGGCTGGGCCGGCGGGGAAGGGCAGTTGCGTTCGAATTTGGTGTACTTAATTCCGTAGAGGAACTAATATTTGTATCGAAGTGGAAGTAATAATCTACCTCGATAGAAACGCAGATAAATGCGCTACCGAATCGTCAAAATTGAACTTGAGACCAGCGGCCGCAACATTTCTTCGGTCGAATATTTGACGCGGCGGGAGGCCATTCTTGAAGCTCAGCGGTCTGCCGAGCTTTTTGGAGGCGGTTTCGAGTTCAACGAACACACCGAAGAATGGATTGCGAAGGATCTCAATGGTCGTGAGTACCTGATTTTCATTGTCGAGGCCTAATCGCTGAGACTTGCCGGTCGTCGTCCGTCTGCCTGCTTGAAACATTCCGTCCCCGTCAGTCACAGATAAGGATCCCGGTCGCCCGGACCATCTGCACTCCAGCCGCGCAATGTGCGGCCGGGGATCTTATGCGTTCCGACGAGAGGGCTTAGCCCGCCAACATGTGTGCCCGTGCCCCATGCCACGCCGAAGCGGGATGGCTGGCCGCGCTCCCGCGCTTCCGGCATGTCCGTCACATCCACATCCAGTCGTGACGCCCCTGCGCCTTACGGCGCCTCTCGTCGAGTTCGGTGCCCATTCGGGCGAATTATCGCGCTTGTTCCCTCCTGTTGGAGCGGGGCGCGCGCTGGTTTCTCAATTTCAGCGCAGCGGGGAACCAGAAAGGCCACTACGCTTAGGCTGGGCCGCCCCCAGCCGCTGGGAAGGAGGCTGTCGCTGAGAGCCTCTCGGCTCTCTGGGAGCCTTGCGGCTCAGGGGAGTGCGTCAACCGCAACTCGTGCGACAGTGGCGATTTGATGCCCCTATTCGCAGCGATTGTCACCACCCCAAAAGCGGACTCAAAACGGCGTATCAACGCCCCATGGGACGGTGATATTGGAGAGAAATCTCCTTCATCTAGGTTTTATTTGTTGCTACTTGTTCTGTCTCGGAGGCGCTGTGACACAACCAGACTGGTATCCCGATTGGCTCCATGAAGCGGTTCATGAACTCCAAGCCAAGAACGATCGCCTGGAAGCCGAGTTCACAATCGGGCATTGGGAGAGCTGGTTTTACGATCTTGAGCAAGGAACCATCATCTTCTCCCAGGGGGGCGAGCCGAAGTTCATCGCGCAGATCCAGGTAATTGGCTCGACCAGCAACAAAGCGAAGAACTGGCTCTGGGCGTGGGGCAACAGCAGCATCCCCGAGGCGATGACAGTGGACGCACGACAGGCTCAAGCCTTTGGCGAAGAGCATGGGATCGAGGATTTGACCCATAGCTACGTCAACGATGACGACTTCGAAGCATTGGGATGGGAACTCACTGCTGTGGCGGCTCGGCTCGCCGACGCCCTAGGCGCATATCGTCCGTCTGACGAAAAGGGGGCCATTTACCTGCTCTACAACGACATACGCTGGGTAGATGGTCCCAAGCAGAGCGGTGGGTAATCCGAGGCGTGGGGCACAGCGAGTGTTCCGCTGATCATGCAGGCGCACTACAGGCCGAGGAAGACGGGGCGGCCGAAGAAGAAGGCGATGGCTTATTTACCGAGGAAGTAATTTGGCATCGCCGAATTAACGGCTGTGTCACGAGTTTCAATGCTTCCTGTTCTAGCGGAGCCCTGTCTGGAGAGGTGCAAATGTCAGAATCTGGTAAATATTATATAGACAGGAACTATATTTATGGACCGGAATTGAGCGGTCAGTTTTATATAGATAGAGGTCATATATATGGACCCAAGAACAGTGGGCTCTATTACATCGATCAAGGTCATATTTTCGGCCCTCGAGAGCCCGGGCAATGGTACATAGACAATAACTACATATACGGAACAGGGAGAGGAGCTCCGCCTTTTATCGAGTATGATGATTAGGGTTGCTGAGATAGAGCCTCCGCAATCACCCGTGCCCCCACAAACCGCCACCGATCCAGGCTCGTCCGGCTGATCACCTTATCGGGCGAACACTCTGCGGGCTTCACGATCACGACAGCAGACACGATCCCCTTCTTCGCCAGCTCGCGCTCGAGGCGGATGACGGCATTCGCTCGGATGCGCTCGACACGTTCGCCGTCGGCGGCTGCGAGCTTCAGGTTCGCCCAGGCGGCTACCTCGCCGGCGGTCTGCTTGCGCTCGATGCCACGCCGTTGATTGATCTCGCGCTCGACGACCCGGGCGATCTCAGCGGCTTCCCGGGCCCGGCCCTGTAGCACCCCGTCGATAGACCGCCCCCAGGCCTTGCACATCGCCCACAGGTTCAGCGCGTCGGCCGCTAGAGGCTGATCAGCGAGGATCTGTGAAGGCCAGGCCAGTGCTTCTTCCATCCGAGTGATTTGGGCAAGGGAAGGGGGCAAGCGCCGCGGCTCTTTCCCCGGCTCCCAGTGGATCATGTCGGCCAGGTCGTGAATGACAGCAGGCCATCCGTTTCCAAACGCCTTGGGGCCTACTGAAGCAGGCACACGTCGCAACGTCTCGAACGCTTCGACCATGCGCTCCATTACGAGCTCGGGCGTCCAAGCATCGGCTTGGTCTTCAAAGGGGTAGGGGGCCAGCATCAGGAGAGGGACTCCTCTTCTTGGATTGGTAGGCTGCGGAGTGCTGCTGCAACGTCCAAAACGCCATCATTCCATGCTTGGCTCCGCCGCCGGTATTGGTCGTCCGTGAGCCCAGCTGAGTTGTTGCAGAGGTCGATAGCTCGGCGGCGCATTGAAGATTGACCGGATCGAAATCCGTCAGTTCGCGCCTGATCGATCGCAAGGAGAAGATCTAAAACAGTGCCGGGCTGAAAAGTGGCTTGATGCCCCATGGACTTGCTATCCATTTCGGCTTTGGTGCGAATATTCCGTAAATCATCGTCGGTCAGCGTAGTAGTCAGCTCCAGTGCATGAGCGCGAGAAGGAGGAGGGTGCGGGGTCATTCTTCACGCCCTTCCATCAAAGCGCGGCGCGCGCGGCGTTCCCAGTCGGCCAGATCAGTATCGTACTGCTCTTGAACCCACAGGGCGATGGTGCCGGATCTGGTTGAAATTGGCGCGTCGGGGTTCTTGGCGTTGTGCCGTTCAACATGGCGATCGAATGCGCCCGACGACAACCACTCCTCCGCATCTTTCGAAATTGCGAGCGTATTGTTACGCCGGTCGATAGCATCCATGTTTCGAGCGCGGACACACAGGTCCAGTCCTTCGGACAGCAGGTCACGAATGCTTTGCCTGGAGCTAACCATCTCTCACTCCTCCCCCTTCGGGGCTTCCGGTGGTGATGGAAGGGGGCGGACGAGTTCCGCCTCATCAGCGGCGCCGGCCGCATCGCCGATCAGGCTCTCGACATAGGCCCAGTATCCAGGCTCGCCCAATTCCTCGGCGGCTTCAGCGTCGTACTCCACCCATTGAATGACGGCGGGGCATTGCCATTCGCGCGAGGACGCAAGCCATTGTCGGTTGGGTTCGCGGGTCGCCGCCTCGATAGGCCTCCACGCAGCCCGCTCGGACGCTTCGAGGGCGGCGGTGGCACATTTCCGGTAAAGATTTTTGGTCGCATCTGACTGGCGCTCTAAATCATAGCCTGGCCATTGGACGGCATATAGCGCCCTAGCCCCCGCCTCGATCATCTTTTCCGTAATCATGGGGATTCCTCGACCAGGGCGCGGATACGGGCGGTCACCGCCGTAAGTGCCCGCGCTGAGAGATCTGTTGCGTGGGGATTGGTGAAGAAGGTCTCCGCCACCCTCGCCGCCTCCTCAAGCGCTGCCGCACGAGCCTCGGCGCGGGCTTCGGAGAAGCGGTGTGCCAGTTGGATGCAGTCGCAGAGCACCTCATTAAAATCTGCTTTGCCTGTGTGGCTGGAGGCTCGCTCTACAAGTTCCCTGTCCGTTGATGACATAGCTTGTTCCATTGCGTCTGGCAGCCACATCTCACCCTCCCACCGTCTCGGCATAGGCTCGCAGAAGCGCGGCCAATCTGGCTCTTGGCTCGGTGGGGGCGGCGCCTTCTGCCCTGCGCGCGGGTATCGACGACCAGCGCCCGGCGTAACTGACGCTGCATGTGACATAATCTGTCACAGCTTTCACAGTGATCACGCTCCCCGGCAGCAAGCGTTCGCGCAGCGCTTCGACGGCATCGAGGGAGGAAGAAACGCGGTTAATCATGACATAGAACGATCCGGTGCTATGACTTCCATCCGGATTGCGGCGCCGATACTCGCTGTATATCCGGTCCGGATCGGGGAATGGATGCGGCACTTCCACGAGGCCCGTAGCAAGGGCAACATCACGGTCAAGATTGTCATCGGCGCCACTCCCGGCTTCCACGCGCTCGGCCAGGTCGAGAAGGTCTGTACGGGTCATTGAGTATCCTTCCCAAGGTTGGCAACCAACTCCCGGACATCGACCTGTGGGCGCTTCGATTTCAAAGGGTGGTTGGCGTCGCCAAAATCGACAACCTCGCAATCGCCGGCCGCGATGCGGTCAAGGGCGTCATTGATGACCCCGGCTCGCTCTTCGCGCGTAAGTTCGTGCGCCTTCGGCCCCCAACTGGCATGAAAACTGGTGCAGTCTTTCAGCCGATCAAGCAGGCGCTGCTCTTCTGGTCCACGCTCGGTCATTTGTGTTTCTCCACGAAGGCGCGGGCGGCGCGGGCTGTTCGAAGATGCATGTCGACAGGGATTTGGCCGTCTACGTTTATGCGACCAGTCTCACGAAAGCCCGGAGGTGGCACCAAGTCCGTCAACAGCCTGACCGCCTCCGCTATCCCGGCTTCAGCCTTCTCTCGCGCCTCAAGTTCAAGGTTGTAGGCCAGAGATAACGTTTCAGCCTCGGCTTCAGCCTTGGTGGCGCGGGCTTCGGCAACGGCTAAGCGTTCCTTGAAGGCTTGGCGGTAGACTTCAATCTGTGCTGCGGTATTCTCGATCCTGCTTAGCTCCGCGATGCTTTTCTTGTCACCGATAAGATAAATGCCATTCCATGACATGCCTGAAATCTCTGAGGCGTCGGCATACGGGAACAGTTTGGCCCGCGCCTCGTCCCTCTCCCGTCGCAGCTCTTCTACCTGGGCGAGGAGGGAGCGGATTTCGTGGGCGGCTTCCTGGCGCAGATCGAATGTCGGGTCGTATTCTTCCATGCCGAAGGGCGGGGCAGGCTTCTTTAGGCGCTCCACTAGCCCGGCGTAATATTCCTTCTGGTCTGTCATAGTTGGCTATCCCTTCCGTCTAGACAACGGACTTGGCACGAGTCCCATTCTGTCTCGGCAAATTTGTCTGTGTCTCCGTCCCGTAGAAATGCTTCTTCTGCCGAGCCATTAGGCGCGATGCCCAGCTCTCCAATCCTTGCGTGAAGTTCCACGGTCTTAGGCATGCGACGTAGGAGAAGGCTTAGCTCCACCCACCAAGCATTTTCAGCTCTCGTCATAAGGCGCTCCAGCCTCTCCACGAGCCCGGCAGCTTCCTTTGTGGTGGTCATGCCAGTCTCCCTTCACGCTCGGCCCGAATGGCTTCGATCCTGGCAGCCAGGCGGGGATTTCGCTTCAGAGCCATTTCCCTGAGGGATATCTCGATAGCGCCGCAAGCAACTGCTCTGTCGCGCTTCTCAAGCGACACATCGTAGTGGTCGCCTTGGTACCATCTGCGTTGCACGCCTATCCGATCGGCCATGGCGTGAAGCTCTTCTTCTGTATCTGCAATCATGTGCGACATTTTCATGCGACCGAAGCGCCCCATGGGGAACCGGTACATGTCATCAACATAGACGCTCACATCCCCCTCCTCGGCATCTCAGCCTCGACAAAGAGCATCGCCAGAGCGAAGCACACCAGTGCCACCGCGAAAGGCATGAGAGCCCAGATGACGAGGGTGTCGCGGAAGGTGTTGGGATAGGTGACTTGCCAGCGAGGGGCGGTCATGCTTCACCGCCCAACGGGGAAGCGGCCGTCATTTCCGACGAGCCGGTTCAGCTTGGTGATATTCCAGCCCGCATATTCGCCGCGATCATTGAAAGTCCGGCAACCCAGGACCTCCTGGAGCACCACCGCCCGCACTGCATCGTCGGGGGCGGGTGGGGTGGTGAGCGCCTCATATGCCCTGCGACAGATGTAGGGGAATGTCTCCATATTCCGCATCGGCTTGTCGACGCAGCTTTTTAGCTGTCTCAACAATAGCGATCTATCGGCATCCACCTCCCCCGCCTGCGCGCCTTCCTGGCTGGCGAGGGCGGGAGCGGAAAGGATTTCGATCGCTTCTTCCAAAGCGTCGCCGTCGCTGCTGTCCTGATATGAATAGAAGAGGTCACGCAGCTTTTGGATCAAAGCTTCCCGATCAGACATGACGCTTCTCCAGGGCGGCACGACGCGCACGAATGGCTTGTTCATATTTCGGAAGCTGACCCTCACGATGCCCAAACGCCATTCCTTGCGGGTAGGCGAAGCCGAACAGCTTGTTAGAAAGAACGTCAATTTCGTCCATGGCCCACAGTAACGCCTCGGTCAGCTCCGCAATCCTAGCCTGGTCGGGCTCGTAGGCGTTTACGGCGGTGACGATATGCTCTGCATCGGTGCGCAGCGTGACGGTGGCGACGAGGCCGTAATTCTGTCCGGTACCGCCGACGACAAGGTGATAACCATTCGCGTCGGTGTCGGGCGGAAGGAGCGACCACGGCGTAGGGGTATGCGCGGGAAACGCCCCGCCGGTCTCGGTCTTGGTCATCGTCCGCCCTCCGCTGCCGCGATGGCGCGGTCGAAGGCGGAGAGGCCAATCAGCGTATCGTCGTCGTCGAAATCAAGCTGCCCCTCAAGATAGTGCTCGCCACAGGCGCAAGGGACATAGAGACCATCACCGCTGTCGCAAACGATAAGGATAGTTCCCTGCTCGATGCAGTCGAAGCCGCCATCGGCGACAAGCCTCGATCCGGCTTTGATTTCAGAGAGCTTTGCAAATTTGGTCATATCTCCACCTTCCGCCAAAGCCCGTATCTCTGCGTCTTTCTCAATGTCGGGGTGGGTGAGGTCTGAGGTCATGGCGTCAATCCCTGGCAAAACGCGCCGATACCGAGAGCGGTCAGGTAGCCCATCAGGCAGAGCGTCATGATCGTGAGGAGCGTCGAAGGCGAAGCGGGAGGAGACATCATGCGCCTCTGAAAAAGTTTACACAAATATCCCTAGCGTATATTGTGGGCGCCTTCAAGGATAAAAATATACGTGAGGTTCATCGTGATTGACCTGGGCGCTACCGCCACATACCTTGCGGCCATGATCACCCCGGCCCAAATCCGTGCCGCTCGGGCGCTCGTCGGCTGGAAGCAAATCGAGCTGGCAGAAGCGTCTGGCGTTTCCGAAATCTCGATCAAGAACATCGAGCGCGGCGTCACCGATGCAAAGGCGAGCACCCTGGCTGCGATTCAGGATGCCTTCCGAGCGGCCGGCGTCGTATTCCTTGAACCTGGCGACATGCGCCAGGGCGGGGCAGGGGTGCGCTTCGAGGCGTAGGCCCATCACCCCGCCCCCTTCCGATAAGCCCGCACCGGCATCGCATCACGCCCGAGTGTCCGCTTCGCCACCGTCGCATCCTCACACACGGCCTTGAGCACCCTGGCGACATAGGCGCTCACACTGACCCCTGCGGCCTCAGCCTGCTGCCTGAGCGCCGACTTCAGCCGGAACGGCACATGCGTGCTGACGAGGCCGGTGCCACCCTGACGCCCGAGCGGTATTCCGGCGCCCCTGGCGATGCGGCTGACACGCTGGGCTGAGATCCCCAAACGCCTCCCGATTTCCCTCAAAGTTTGACCCTCGGCGGCCAGGTGAGCGATCAAAACGCGCCTGTCACGAGGCGTCAGATCGCTTGGAGTTTTTTTATCAAGCGTTTGCTTTGAAATTTCATTGGGCTTGGCGGCGGTCATCGTGGCACCTCAGATGGGGATGAGATCGCGGTTGATCGTGGTGAATTCGACTGGATCTCGGACCTTGGCGAAGGCGAGGGCGGCCAGGACGAAGAAGCTCTGGCCCCGGTTCTGTTCGGCCAGGCGCTTGGCCTCTGTTGCCGCCGACTCGTAGCTCGTGTGGCGATGCTGCGGGTTGTGGCCGTTTGGATTCCAGACGAGGTAAAATTCGTCGGTATCGGGGGTCATGCTGCTTCTCCACTGCGAGCTCGGCGTTGACGTTCCGCGCTGACTTCGGCACGGGCTCTTTCGAGGATTTCGGGGGTGATCTTGGTTCCGGGCGCACCCGGTGGCGGCGAATTGAACGGCCAGTCGTTGCCGCGCTCGATGTACTGTCGGGCTTGCTGGACGAGGTGGCGCTCGGTCAGTTCAGGCCTGGGCTGCTCGGCAGGCGGCGCGGCTGCCCTGGGCGGCTCAGCGGCGCCATCGGTGATGATCTTGGCGTAGTAGGTCCAGGTCTTGCCCTTGCGGCCCCCGGCCTTGGCTGAGCGCAGCGCCGGCAGGACGTGGCGATCCAGAGACCACCCGGCTTCGATCAGGTCGGCTATAGGCCCGATGACCAGCAATCCAGGGGAGGGATCGTTTTCAATCCCAGCTGCTTCCCGGCACTTGATTTCGAGATCTTCAAGCAGCGCAGCCTGCGACGCGCGGCCTACAGGCTGCTGCTGATCAGGATTTGGTTCTTCTCCCTTAAGATCCCTTCCATTCCATTCCCTTCCGTCGACTACCGTTCGGGGAGTGTTCGGCGAACGGGGCTTGATAACTGGGGGGGCATTCGTCGAGGGGGCGGGGATTTTCGACGGCTGAGGCTTGTCGATCTTCTGGTGTTTCCAGCCCGTGACTTGGATATATTCAACATTTTCAACGGTGTAGATCAGTACGAGATCGTTCGCCGCTAGTTCGTCGATCATTCGGCGAACGCTCTCCGATGAAAAATCGTCAGAAGGGAAAATCTGTGCCTTGATGCGCTTGGCCGAGTTCGTCATCCGGCCGGCGTCGTCGGCAAAATTCCAGAGGCCGATGAAGAGCAAACGAGCATTCGGCGAACACTCCATGACCTGCTCCGAGGACCAGAATTCGGGCTTGATGGTGCGGATCCTGGCCACGGTCAGTACCTCGTCTTGTCCTCGACCGAATTCAACGAGACGTCGCACCAGAAATGGCGGGTCCCGGTCGGGCCGAGGCGGTTCTTGTCGATGATGAGTTCGAAGTCGTTCTTGATGCGGAGCATCTCGTCGAGCGCGTCCGGATCGTCGGCTTTGTATTTGGGCGTTTTTTCCAGGTAGTAAGCCGGCCGGAAGAGCAGCCCGACGCTGTCGGCATGCTCCTCGATGTTCCCAGATTGGCGGAGGTCGGCCATTGTCGGCCGCTTGTCCTCTCGCCCCTCGACGCCGCGGTTGAGCTGGGCCAGCATGACTACGGCGACGCCAAGCTCCTTGGAGAGGTTCTTGCCGGCGAGGGCGAGCTCGCCTTGCTCGATCGTGGCGTTGCCCTTGTAGCGATCGGCGACCTTGAGAAGACCGAGATAGTCGATGAAGACGACGCGGAGCTCCTTGCCCTGTTTCGCGAGCCGTTCCTTCTGAATCCGGGCCCGGGCCGCGATCTGGGCCATGGAGAGACCACCGGTGCAGTCGAAGCGGAGAGGCCATTCCTGCATGCGCAGCGCGGCCTCCGAGACGCGTTCGTGGTTATAATCGTCAACCTGGCCGGTGAGGATGTCGCGATAGGTCAGCGGGCTCGAGGATCGGGCCAGCTCAGCAGCAATGACGCGGGCCGCGGTCTCTTCGTCGTCGATCTCTAAGCTGAAGAACATGACGCCGTGACCGGCGCGCGCGATGCGTCGCGCTTGCGCTAGGGCCAGAACGGTCTTGCCTTGCCCGGGGCGGCCGGCCTGGACATAGAGGCGGCCAGCGCGGAACCCGCCGCCGATCGCCTTGTCGTATTCGGCGAGCCCGGTACTGACGACGGACTCGGACTTGCCTGCCCTGATCTCCGTAATGCGCTGGGCGACCCTCTGGGCGGCCTCGCCGACGGTAGAGGATTTATCATCGCTCTCCTGGGAATCCTCGCGAAGCTTGTCCAGGCGCTTCCAGGCTTCGTCCAGGGCCTCGCCAGTTGTCTTGGCGTTATCAGGCGCAGCGCGGAGATCTTCGCCGACAGCGGCGATCTGGCGGGCGACGTAGGCCTCGCGGATCAACCGGCCATAGTCGCGAGCCCCGATGACTGTTGTGGCCTCAGCGGCGAGTCGGATCAGATATTGCTGGATGTGGACGCCAGGGGCGATCTCGACGTCCGGGAGCGACTTGCGAAGGGTGAGCGCGTCGACCTTGATCCCGTCGCGGATCTGCCGGCCGATGAGGTCGAAGATCGTGCGATGCAGTGGCTCATAGAAGTCGTCCGGTTTAACGACGTCGGCAACTGCGCCATAGGCCTCGTTGTTCAGCATGATCGCGCCGAGCATTGCCTGTTCGGCTTCGATAGATGCGATCGGGCGGGGCGGGAGAAGGGCCACTGCGTTCATACCGCATCCCTCCGCAACCAGCCCCAGGTCGTTCCGAAGAACGACGCCTGCTTGTCGTAGACGATCCAGACATAGTCAGCCGTGCCACCACCGACCTTGCCGCCGGCAGCGATATACTCCCCAGGCGGGCAGGAGGGCCTGGGCGTGAGCATCCAGATCCTAGCGGGCGGGATCTCGACATAAAGGCCGGCCGCCCTGTCGTCGCCGCCGAGGAAGCGCTTGTCGACGAAGACGCACAGCTTGTGCTGGACGAGCGGGAATGCGGCGCGGATGAAAGCTTCCGTTCCCTTGCCGCTGAAGTAGGGCGGGTTCGAGACGATATTGGGGATGCTCTCGGGCTCTCGGGTCTTGGCGTCCTCGAAGAAGTCCAGGCCTTGCGGATTTGCGCGCTGCCGGCGCTCGACAATGTCGGTGCCGTAGGCTGAAACGCCCGCCTTGTTCAGCATCATCGGAATTGTGCCGGAGCCGCAGCAGGGGTCCCAGACTTGCCCTTCAAAGGATTCAACCCGGGCCAAGGCCGACGAGCACCAGGCCTCTTCCTGATACCAGTCGAGGCTGGATCGTTCCCAGACATGTGCCTGTTTGGCGACTGCTGTCACTCTACAGCCTCCAGATGGGCAAGGCGCTCAGCAAGCATGCCAATCCCTGCGCACAGGGGGGCGTGATGCATGCAATAAGAGCCGTCGAACTTCGGCTCGCCGCAGTAGAATTTCTGGTCGATCGGTTCCTGGCCACTGAACAGCGGATAGCGGCAATGCCTGCGTCCAAGATCCAGAATTGTGCGAGGACCGAATGCCGAGGCCTCCGGGGTAGTCGCCGGGGCGCCGAACCAGATAGCGATTTTGTCAATCGAGGCCCTGTCGAGCTTCAGGGAGCCAGTGATACCTGACGCCAGGGTGATCACCGGCTTCCGGCTCAACGCAGAAGCGGCCACTGCGGCAGCACGGGCCGCCTGAGGAGTGCCGCCTTTGCTCCCTGGCATCTTGCTTCTGATACCTGGATGACTGCGGCCTGGTGCTCGCATCGGCAAATCAAGGCGGCGCACCTTGGACAACACCGCGTTGCGGGAGATGCCAAGGGCCGTACCGATCTTTTCACCGGAGGCGCTCTCCGCCCACATCCGTTTCAGAACGGCGATTTTTTCTTCAGTCCATGCCACGGCCATCAGGCTGCCCTCGCTGCGATGAGGTGGGCCTCGGCCCTGATCCGCTTGAGGTGCCGTTCGACGTCGCTTTCGAAAACAAAGAGGGTGACGGCGATCTCGGCGGTGTTCTTGCCTGTCAGCCACAGCATGGCGGCTTCCTTGATCTGTTCGATGTTCATGCGACGAGCTTCCATTGCAGCTTGGCGATGGCGGCCAAGGCATCGGTGTCGTTGAATTTTGCGAGGTGCAGGACGCCATAGAGCCAGATGCAGTAGGCATCGGCCTCGTTGTCGTCTTTCGGCTCCAGGCCCATGCCGCGAGCCAGCTGCAGCGACTTCGCCTTGGCCTGCTTCGACGGCAGGTTACCGGAACCGAGGATCGCCGACTTCCAGGTGCCGCCATGGATCTCGTAGCAGCGGATCGACCGAAGCTTCGCGGCCCCCTTGATCACGAAGTCGGCGCCCAGAGCGAGGCGCGCTGACGTCTGATCCCGGCTCGCGATCGGGGGCAGGGCTGCCTCAAGGGCGATCAGATCGGGTTTATAGACGGACAGGACTTCCGGCAGCCACTGGATGACAGCTGCCGCAGCTTCATCGAGAGTGGCGCCCTCCCACCTCGCGAAAGACTTCGAAGACAGCGTCGGGCGCTCGCCGGGCCTGCCAAAACAGATCCCAGTTCGCGATTTGCTGAAATCGATCGAGAGAATAGAGGGCGCCGCCATGTCTGACCTCAATGCGCCGTGGCGGGTTCTTCGCCGGCGAGGGCGGAGAGAGCATCAGCCGGCTTGGGCTTCGCTGCGGCCTTGGCGGCAACGGCCTTCTTGGCTTCAGAAACCTCGTGCGCGGCGTCGAATTTCTCCTTCGCCTCCTCGAGCGGCATCGCGTTCTGCATGAAGGGCGGACGGAGATCGGCATCATCTTCTTCGCTGTCGCCTTCCTCCTTCTCGACATCATTTTCGAGCTTGGCGGTCACGCGATCGAACAAGGTGCCCTGGTCGTTCCAGCCCATGAGGTCAAAGCCCATAATGATCTCGTCCATCAGGGACTGGCGCTTCAGGTCGTCGCCGAGTTTTTCCATCTTGGAGATGACGGCGAAGGCGTGGCGGCTGAAACCGGTACGCTCGACGAACGTCTTGACGTGGCGGCCGTGGAAACCGCTATAGCTCGCGGATTGCTCCTTCAGCCGAGAGGCCTCATTGATCGCTGCACGGAACTCCGACGGCTTGATCTTGATGACGCGTTCGACTTTCTCTTTCTTCTTCCTGCCGCGGGCCATGGGGCTCTCCTATCGGTTTGCGGTTGGGGATTTGGACTTGGCGATCAGGGCTTCGGCGACGCTTCGCCAGTGCAGGGCGTCATCGGTGTAGTGACCGGACAGCCGAACGGCGCGCCGATAGCGGCGCAGCGCGAAGGCAATTCCAACCCGGAAGTAGACGGCGCGGACCAGGTTCAACGCAGCGCCTCCCGGCGTTTCAGGAGGGCCTCGAGGTCGGCGTCAATTGCGGCCTTCTCTTCAGCCTGGGCGGCGCGATCGAGCCAGCGCGGCGGCTCGTCCATAATCGAGCAGAGGAAGTCGATGCCGTAGACGAAAACGAGACGGACGATCGCGGGACCGTTCGGCGTGTTCTGGCGAGCGAACCACTTTCTGACCGTATCGACAGGAAGATCGGTTGCTGCGGCGACATGTTCGGCCGGCTTGTTCGGGTAGATCTTCCGCAGATGTGCTGTGACCCGATCCCGCAACTCGGGACCAGAACAAATGCCAAACAAGGAATTGATATTGCCGTGAGAGGAATTTTGGAGGTGGGACATTCCAGACCTATCCAACGATGCTGATTGCATCGAATGACGGCCATCGGGGAGAACAGTGACACCTTGCATGGTCAGCACTCACGGCAGGAAAGGTGCTCAAGCGGCAACTTGGCGGAAGGCGCGAGAGCGAGAGGAAAAGGCCGGGCTCCAATGGAGACCCGGCTAGTGCCGTCGCGGGGAGGGGGATACGCGACGGGAGAAATCATGAGAGCCACCGAGTGGCGAGGCCGATCAGACCGGCGACGACGAGGCAGATGAAGATCATGGCAGCCAGCGCGACCACGCGATTGCCGCCCGTGAGCGGCTCGGCGAGCGTGTCGAAATCAGGATCGATACCGGGATCGTCGGGCTGCATCAGGCGCGCTCCCTCAAAGAGCGGCCGACGGCGATCGCCGTCAGTACGGCGACGGGGAAGTAGAGAATGCAAGCGGCGAAAACGTGCGAGTTCATGCAGCGACCTCGGAAGGCAACGAGGCGGCTGGCCGCATTACATCGGTCGGCCACGGCGCATGATCTGGCCAGTTGTCGGAGAACCACTGGATGGCTCGCTCGACACGCCGAGAACCCATGTCTCCACCTTGGCGGAGGTGCTTCAAGCGGGTGCCATCACCAAAGGCCAGCGTGGACACGCGGGATTCTGAGAGTTTCCGGTGAGCAGCAAAGGCCGAGGCCAGTTTCAAAAGGGTGCTTATCAGGCTCATATCGCAACGATGCGATAAAAATAGCCCTTTCGCAAGGGTAAATTTAGCGCAAGCGGGATATTATTGTGTGCGATAATATTATCTCATGAATGATGACAGCACACTTGCCGGCCGAATTCAGCTTCGGCTCAACGACCTGCACCTGGATCCGACCCCGACGTCGCTCGAGGCCGGCCTGTCCTCCAGTGCCATCCGCAATATCTTGGAGGGCAAGTCAAAGTCGCCACGGAATGACACGCTGGTGCGCCTCGCGCGCGTGCTCAAGACAACGGTCGATTGGCTCGGCGAAAATCGAGGACCAAAGGAGATCGAGGGCATTCCAGGGGAGCCGTCTCTGCCACAAAGACAGGTGCTGCCGCCACCCAATTTATCTCTCTCAACAGTGCCCGCTCCAAGGATGCTGGACGATCACATCAACGTACTTGGGCTGGCAAAAGGGGGTGCAGACGGGCGCTTCCAGTTCAATGGTGATGTTGTCGAAACGATCCCGCGGCCCGATTTTCTGCGCGGTGTAGTGGGTGCGTATGGCCTGTATGTCGAGGGGGATAGCATGCACCCCCGATATAAGGCCGGGGAACTTGTCTGGATACATCCCGGCAAATCGCCAAAACGGGAAGATGATGTAGTCGTGCAGCTTCATCCGGATGTCGAGGGCGATCCACCGGAGGGGTACATTAAGGAGTTTAGAGGATGGTCGCCCAGCAAGCTTCTGTTGTGGCAATGGAATCCGGCCGAAGAGTTTAACATCGACCGTCCGCTGGTGAAGGCCATACATGTAATCGTTGGACGTCGCTAAGCTGCGTAGGCTTGTGCCCCAGCCGGCGGAATGCGACCGAATTCGGCGATTATTTCTGCATCCTGGAATTCTCCCAGGTCTGGGTCTCCCGTTCGCGAAAACGCAATTGCTCCAACGGTGACGCCCATCGTGGCAGCTAGTTTGAGCGCGTGGTCTCGATCTCGCGCCTCACGAGCTGGACCCGGCACTAGCCGCCCTCGCACACCCTCAACGAATGGAAGAACGACGAAGTACGTGATGTTGGCCACGTTGCTTCCCCCGAAAGACGCCCACTGAACTGAGAACAATTCAAGAACATGACTAACGAGGAGTCAACGGAGGCGGGGCGATTTTTTGTTGCTGTGTTGCGAAATCGTGTTGCGAAGATAAATTTATCGCCAGCGGCGTTGACAAGATAAAAATATCGCTCATTATCTTCTCCATACCCGGTGCCAACCGGATGGAGAGCCCAGATGCCACACCTCATCACCAAGACCTGCTTTGGACGTTATGGCGTCACTTTCGACGAGTGCGCCGTTGCCCTGACCCGCAAGGAAATCGTCGAGCGCTTCGTCAACGGCGAGTTCGACCCGAAGGACAAGGCGGGGCAGGGGCTTCTGCAGGTCCTAGAGATCGATCCGTCCGTCGGCACCTGCAAGGACGTCACTAAGGCGATCTGCCAGGAGGCCGAACACTACATCGCGGCCAACGAACTGCACTGCGACGGCAACCGCCTGCGCCTGATGCAGGATTACAAGGTCGTGGGCGCCTGGGTTTCCGAGATTGTCGAGGGCAGGTGGCTTGAGGCTGCTCCCGCTCTGGTCGCGGCGGAGTGACGGCGATGCTGGTCACTGAAACCGAAGCCAAGGCGAGATGGTGCCCGCACGCGCGTCAGATTCACCAGGGCGATATCGAGATGCTGCCGCACAACCGTTCGGCGCGCGGTTGGGAGACGTGTGTCGGTTCAGGCTGCATGGCCTGGCGGCAGGGTGCGCCGTTACGAGAGACCCTTCGAAACTTTCACATCAATCCCGAGGTCTTTCCGCTGCCCGGATACATCCGGCGCTATCCCGATGGCTGGCAGTACTCACACACCGACAATGATAACGGCGCGACATTCGACCTTCTCCATCGGCTGAAACCCGATGCTGAACCGGTCGGATACTGCGGGCTTGCGGGGAGGGTGGAATGACCGGCCCGCTTCCCCCGAACTTCCGCCCGATCGGCGCGGCGGCCCAGGCCGTTGTAGCCCGGGCCCAGTCCGTCCGCGACATCGGCGATTTCCTCGCTGTGTCTGGCATCGATCTCGACGACCGGGCGCGCTGCCTGGAACTGCTCACGGTCCAGAAGGGCCCGGTGCCGGCGCTTCCCTTCGATCCGGTCGAGGTTCTTGCTTGCTTCGAGGATGCTCTGGAAGGCGCCCGTGCTCGCCGCCAGCAGATGGAGGCTCGCCATGCCTCCGTTTGACCAGATCCGGGCGTGGCTCGACGCCTATTTCGCTCATCGGCTGGCGAAAAAAACCGCTCGCATCCGTGCCCAGCGGAACGAACTCATCGCGATGCGTCGGATCGCAAAACGCCAGCACCGCAACGTCAGCCAGATCGATCAGCAGCTGATGAAGCTCCTCCATCAACAGCTCAAATTGGAAAACCGGCTATGAGCGTCACCGCTTTGCGCGCCGAGGCGCCCGAGACTGTCGAGAAGACCGACGAACCGAACATTGCGCTTCTGATGGAAGCCGATCCGTCCATCGTCATTCGCGAGCCTGAAAAGCTGGCATCTCTCTACAAGCGGATTGACGCCGATATTGCAGCCCAGGCTCCGGACCTGACGACGGAGAAGGGGCGCAAGGCAATCGCGTCCCTGGCATTCAAGATCACTCGGACGAAGACCGCCGTTGAAGCCGCAGCGAAGAAAATGACGGAGGATTTCAGGAAGGCGACTGCCGAGGTCAACGCGACCCGCAATGCGATCGTCGAATCTCTAGAGGCTAAGCAGAAGCAGGCTCGCAAACCCCTGACCGATTGGGAGACAGCCGAGGAAGCGCGCATCACTCGGGTCAGGGACGATATCGCAGCATTCCGCGCCAATGCGGCCATTCCCATGGGCATGACGGCCGCTGAATTAGTCGAGCGTATCGAGGATCTGAGACTGCAGGATATAGATCCGGAGGTCTTCCAGGACCGGCATGACGAAGCAGTTGCAGTGAAGGCCGCGAGCTTGGCGACGATGTACGAGACACATGTTCGCCTGCTGCAGGAAGAGGCCGACAAGGCCGAACTGGATCGACTTCGCGAGGCTCAGGCAAAGCGCGACGCCGAGGACGCCGCCCGCGCCGAGTCAGAGCGGCTTGCCGCCAAGGCCAGGGCAGACGCGGAAGCCGAGCAGGCGCGCATCGCCGCGGCGGCCGAGCAGGCTCGCCAGGACGCAATCGAGCAGGAGCGCCTCAAGCATCAGGCCGAGCTGGACAGGATCAAGAAAGAGCGGGACGACACTGAGAAGGCACGTCAGGCCGAAGCTGACCGGATCGCTCGCGAGCAGGCCGACAAGGCCGCGGAAGAAAAGCGGAAAGCAGACGAGGACGCCAAGCGCGCCGCCAACGTCGCTCACCGCACCAAAATCAAAACTGCAGCAAAGAAGGCCATCATCGGAATCGGTGCGGACGAAGATCTCGCAATCAAGATCATCCAAGCGATCGTGGCGGGCGAAGTACCTGCCGTCGTGATGCAGTTCTGAGGGAGGTGGCAATGATCGACGCCATTCCCTGGGACGGCCAGAAGATCACGAAGCCGGGCATCTATTCCGACGTTCCGATGGAGGCCTATCACTCCGACCTATGCGACGGGCCCAGTATTTCCTCGTCAGGCTTGCGGCTGCTCGATAGCCGGTCGCCCGCGCACTATTGGGCTCAGTCCTATCTGAACCCGGACCGGAAGCCGGAAGAGCAGAAGGACGCCTTCGATTTCGGCCGTGCCGCGCACACCCTCTTGCTCGGCGAGTCCGATTTCAGGAAGCGCTACGCCGTGCGCCCGGATGTCTGGTCCGACTGGCGGAAGGACGCTGCAAAGGCCTGGCGAGAAGGGATGCGCGAGGCCGGCAGGACCGTGCTGGTGCCGGATGACCTGGTCGCGATCCGTGGTATGGCGGCAAGCCTGGCGCGCGACCCCAGCATCAAGGCTGGACTGCTTCAGGGCCAGATCGAACGTTCGATCTTCTGGAAGGACCAGAAGACCGGTGTCTGGCTGAAATGCCGGCCGGACGTCATCCCGGTATCCGACGGCATCGCAGGCGACATCAAGACGACGACCGACGCTTCGCCGGACAAGATCCAGAGAGCTGTTCAATCCTGGGGCTACGACGCCCAGGGAGCGCTCGTCGGCGAAGCCTTCCGGCAAGTGCTCGGCTTCGAGATGACCGACTTCGTGTTGGTCTGGATCGAGGGCGGCGACCCCTGGGCCGTGAACGTCTCGCCGGTCGATCCGGAATGGATCAGCTACGGCGCCCGGCGCAACAGGCGCGCGATCGACAAGTTCGCCAAGTGCATCGAGACCGGCGAATGGCCGGCCTACCCCTCTGAAATCACGACATCCATGCCGGATTGGCTCCGCAAGCGGGTCGAGACTGAGACGAAATACGGACTGCTCCCTGAACTGGACAGCTCCGTCTACAAGGAAGCAGCAGAATGAATCAGGTCACTCTCCAGGTGACGGCGGCCGAGGAAAAGATCGCCGGTCGCGTCAATCCGCACGTCACCAACTCCCTCGCCATTTCAGATCATGCCGGCGGCCTGGCTTTCGCCAATGTCGAGCAGGTCATGGAAGTCGCCAAACTGATGGCGATCTCTCAGGTGGCGGTGCCGAAGCATCTCCGGGGCAACCCGGGCGCCTGCATTGCCGTCTGCATCCAGGCAATCGAGTGGCGGATGTCGCCGTTTGCGGTGGCGAACAAGAGCTATTCCGTCAACGACCGCATGGCCTATGAGGCTCAGCTCATTCATGCGGTGATCCTGCAGCGCGCGCCGATCAAGGGACGCCTCAAGGTCGAATATCTCGGGGAGGGCGGTCAGCGTCGGTGTCGGGTCTGGGCCGAACTGCAAGACACTGGCGAGGTCGTCGAGTATCTGTCGCCGGAGTTCGACAAGATCCTGCCGAAGAACTCGCCGCTCTGGAAGACCGACCCCGACCAGCAGCACTTCTACAATTCATCGCGCGCGTTCTGCCGGCGGCACTTCCCCGACGTGCTGCTCGGTGTCTACGCCAAGGATGAGGTCGAGGATGCTGGGAGCTTCGGCCCCGATCGCGCCCGGGACGTGACGCCGAGGCCGTCGCTCGCGTCTCGGCTCAAGGTGACCCCTGCGGCTTCAGAGGGCTTCTCCCAGGAACATGTCGACGCCGAGACCGGCGAGGTGCTGGATCAGGCGCCGGTCGACGAGACGCCCGCAACCGAAACCGACAATCTGGTCGAGACGTCAACCGATGACGCTGACGCCGAGCACAACGACGACGACCTGCCGGATGACGACAGCCTCCTGGGGAAGGCCCGCGCCAAGTCCATTGAAGGGACAAAGGCCCTCCGGTTCTGGAAGGGCAAGCTGACCGAGGCCGAGATGGCCGAGATCGAGCCGCACCTCAAGGGGTTGGACCAGGCCGCTAAGCAGGCTGATGGGGGCGCGGCATGAATCGCCCGAAGCGCCTCAGCCCGGCCCAGATGCAGAGAGCCTGCGACAAGTTCAATGCGGCCCACGCGGTCGGCGACAAGATCCTCTGCTGGCCTGGCAGCAAGCAGGTCGCTCCAAGCGAGTTCACCATCAGCGGGCCAGCCGGCATCCTCGGGGGCCATACCGCTGTCGTCTACGTCAGCGGCGGCGGCTGCATTGCCCTTTCCCATGTGTGCGGGGAAGCAGCCGCTCGGCCGGCCCCCCTCCTGACCGACGCGGAGATCCCATTCTGATGGGAAAGCGTCGCCCCCGCAGCCCGGAACAGCAAACAGCGGATCTTGAACGCCTGTTCGCCAATGGCTTCGACCACATCGTGAAGGGCCCCTACCACTACCGGGTCGAGGGCGTCGCCGACTTCTGGCCCAGCTCGGGCAAGTGGCTATTCATCGACCAGAGCCATTCGGGGTTCGGCGTCGTCGACCTGATTGGATACCTGAAAATCTGGCGTGCCGAGCAGGAGATGCAGTCGGCGCCTTCAGCGCGACCAAAGCCTGACGTGGGCGGTTGGCGCTTTGAAGCTGGATACTGGAGATAAAGATGGGTGAGAACACCAAGATCGAATGGGCGCACCATACCTTTAACCCATGGGTCGGCTGCACGAAGGTCAGCTTCGCCTGTGACAACTGCTACGCCGAAGGCTGGGCGAAGCGGACGGGGCAGAGCGATCTCTGGCAGGGGAACCGCCGGCGCACCGCAGATGCGAACTGGCGTCAGCCCCTGAAATGGAACCGGCAGGCCGAGGCCAAGGGCGTTCGATATCGCGTCTTCTGTGCCTCGCTGGCCGATGTCTTCGACAATCAAGTGCCGGAGATCTGGCGCTCCGACCTCTTCGAACTGATCGAGGAAACGCCGGCGCTCGATTGGCTCCTGTTGACCAAGCGGCCCCAGAACATCGCCAAGATGATCTGGCCGAAATGGGATGGTGGCCTACCTCGCAATATCTGGCTCGGCACAACGGTCGAGAACCAGACGGAAGCCGAGCGGCGCATACCGCATCTACTTGCCGTGCCAGCGGCCGTCTACTTTCTGTCTTGTGAACCCCTGCTTGGACCCATCGACCTGCGCTCCCTCTGCTATGGCAGTGGGAAAGTCCTGCCGCCGGCGATGCGTGTGAATGAGGAACGATGTTCGATCGATGCCTTGCGCGGCGTCTCGATCTGGCCCGGCTCGCATTATATCTCACCGCTGATTGCGGACCGTCATGAAATCCGGAATGGCGAACTCTGGACCCGTAACGGCCATGCTCGGCGGATCGATTGGGTGATTGCCGGGGGCGAGAGCGGACCGGGTTCTCGGTTGATGCTCCCCGATTGGGCCCGCAGCCTGCGCAATCAGTGCTCGGCGGCCGGCGTAGCCTTCCACTTCAAGCAATGGGGCGAGTTCACCCCCGACGATCCAGCCCCCGGTGCCAAGACGGCCATGCGTCATGTCGGCAAGCGCGCCGCCGGGCGCCTTCTCGATGGCGTCGAACATGACGGTTTCCCCGAGGTGCGGGCATGATCTCAGCTCAAGACAAAAACGCCAGCGTGCTCCGCGGCGCGAAGGAAAGCAGCCCTGGCTTCGTCCGGATGGCATCGCCCCGCGACCGCCTCAAGGCAGGCAAATCTGGCGCTCTCGTAGTGCTCGCCATGGTCGACCGGCCAGTAGTCGAGCAGATAGCTACCCGCCTGATCAGCGTCGGCGATCGTGAGGCTACCGATCTCAAGAGGTCGGGAAAACAATATGTTGTCCATGAGGTATCTCCTCAAGCTCAACATAGGCGCGAGGCGATTGTTCCCCGTCGGGCGCAGCTGTTAGAGCAGGCTCGAATCCCTTCGCGCAGCGATCTCCAGCCTATATCTCCGGCGGCGTGGTTGGTGGTGGCATCCCGGGCCGGTTCGGATCTGGCGCGATCGGCGTATTCCCCGGCGGAGGCGGCACGAACGGGATTTCATCCGGTGGTGTCGTCGCCGGCGGCGGCGTCGGGAAAGGGTTCTCATCCGGCGGCGGCGATATCGGCGGTGGGGTGGGTGCTGGATTCTCGGGCGTCGGCACGTCGGGGTTCGGGTTCTGCGGATCAGGCATCGGGTTTTTCCTCACTGCATCACGTACATGCCGGCCTCATCGCAGGCCTCGATGAACGCCTGTCGCGCCTGGTCGGGCTCAGCGTTCCCTTCCATCGCGTCCAAGCAGGTTTGCCGAGCGGCATCGTAGGCAACACCATTTTCCATCGGCCATTGGTTCAGCAGGAAGCGAGAAGCCTCTTCTGTGCTGGTGATGATGCGGTAGTTGCCGATGCCGGTTTCGAACCGCACGGGCATGCTCCAGACTTTGACGTCCATGGCTCACCTCCGTGCATCGAACTGCTGCGGGGGGATCTGGTTCCACGGGTGGAAACACCGCCACTATGGGCTTTCGACTATCTCCACCCCGAGATGCATGCATGCCTCAATAAAGGTGGCTCGGGCATCCTCGATCGACGTGGCATTTCTGATTTCAACGATGAATTTCTGGCGCCCGCGTACCGGCTGCCCGCGGGAGTCTATTGGCCAGTTTTTGACCAGGAAACCTACTGCTTCTTCGGTCGAGGCGATCCTACGGTAATCGCCGATATAGGTTTGCAGGTCGACCGGTCGTGCCCAGAGATGGATGTGCATGAACGTACCTCGGCCCTACAACTGGCCTCCGGCATTGAGGTTCCGGGGAGGGCGGTGGCCTTCGCTCCAAGCAATTCACGAGCCGTCGCGTTCCTGCTGCGATCGAACGACGTCGCGTCGCGCTTTCAGATTAGACCTAAGCCAGGGCATGAAGGCTTCGCCGAACAGCGTTACCATGCTTATGGTCGATATAAACCAAGCGGGCAGGAATATCCCGCAGGACCAACTGAAGGGGAAATGGATCGGTGTAAGTGGGCAACTAGCCGGGGTGACCCCGGCCCACATGACCAATGCCCAACCTGCTACTGCAATGGCGGCAAGAACCAGCGTTCTTTTGCGCATTCCCGAAGCCATCACGCTCAATCCCAGAGCCGCAGCGCCCTTGTTGCGTCAATAAATCATATCGGATCGTTCGATTGTCAAATCGGATGGAGGGCTTCGATATGACAGTTCTCCATCCCTGCCACAACTGCCACCGCAAGACCGACTGCAGCATCCGCGCGAAGACGCTCGCAGCCCTCAAGGGTCTCAGCATCACGAAGGCGACGCTGCAGTGCCGGCTGCCGCAGAAGGACTTTCCGCCCGGTGCGGTCGTCGAGGTTAAGGCGTTTGATCTCGTCGAGAAACCGTGGAGCCGGCCAGACGACGACCCCTATGAGAAGCGGGCGATCACCAAGCGCGCGATCGTCAAATCATGGCTTCACCGTAAGGCAACAGTCGTCCTCGAACAGGACATTGAGCAACCCGACGATCTCGGTGGAATCGGCATCCTCAAAGTCCCATCCGAACGCCTGACCGCAACCGGCCTGCCGCCCGTCGAGCTCTGCTCCTGCGGCTTATCCCAAGCCCGCTGCGATGCCGGCGACTATCCATCCGTCAGGGGAGGGAAGTTTCAGTGCGGGAGTGAGGTGGAATGAACTCACACAGTTCCAAGCATCCGCATCTCATTCAACGCCTCTCGCATGGCCTCTATCGAGCCGCCGAGGACCATGGACAGTCCATTGGGACGCGCTCCGTCAACCCACTCTTGCGTGTTCGGCCAAGGTGCACCTACCGCAACATCCCTGGCGTGAGACATGGCTCCTCGGATTTTCAGGACAGAGACGTAGGCGTTTGGATTGTCAAAGTCGCTGATGGTCAGTTCCTCGAACGCCCGCGCTCGTGCCTCGAAATCACCTGGCCGATAAGAGTTCATGCCAATAGTTCACAACGTCGACCACGATCTGGTCCCTGGCGCTCTGCAGCATTTGAATCGCGCTCTCGGTGAGTTCAACAAATGCTGCTCGCTTGGCCTGGCGAGTTTCAGCCTGCGATTTCCGCTCGATGCGCAGGGCGCGACTTCCTTGCCACCATGCGAAAACAATCGCTGCGATACTTCCGAAAGCCTGAACCCAGGCCGCCAGTTCCGAACTGCTCATCGCCTCGTCCCCCACATGATCTCACGACGTTGGGCCGAGTCTCTGCGCTCTTTCAATCACCTGCCGTTGGGGTGGGGAGAGCTTATCGACAGATCTTACAAATTAGGCGGGTTCAATCCGCCTCATCCGATCGCCACAGCTCTCATTATAGACCCTGCCGTCCGCTCCAGCATGGACGCGCCGGTGGCAATTCGGACAGAGAGCGATGACATGGTGTGGGTCGTCCGGGCCGCCATCGCTGACCCGGCGGATATGGTGCGGCTCGAGGTACGGCGATCCATCCGGCCGGACGAACGGGGCGGGGGCTTCGCAGCCTTCACAGACACCGCGGGCTCGAGCGAGCACATAGTTCCGGACGTCGGCGCTGCGCTGATAGATCGATCGGAGGCCTTGGCCCACGGCAGCGACTGTTCGGGCGGCCTGCATTGCTCTCCGACGAAGTTCCGCCAGGTCGTCCCCTGGTGCCGCAGGCGGCTCGATCTCAACGTGCTCGACAACGGCATCGAGAAACCTGAGCTCGAAGATGAATGCGTTACGCTGGTTGCCCTCGCGGTCAGGGGCCTGCACGGTCCGATAGCTCTCGCAAACGCATTCGCCTCGGTACTGCAGGCTGCCGTCCTTGTTGGCATGGAAAAGCAGGAGACTCTTGCCGTTGGCAGAGTGTTCGGCGATCGCCTTGTTGCCCGACGTCATCTCCATGTCGCCGACCTGGCCCATGCCGAAGTATTCGAACACTCCGTCGGGCCGGAGATTGTCGGAATATCCGTGCGCCTGGCCACTATCGCCGGTGATCAAAAAAACGACTGGATAGGCAGCCGGCGTAATGATCCCGCTCTGGCGCTGCCCCCCGTAGGGACCGTGAATATCCTGCCGGCGATTGTAGGATTTCCCGATCTCAAACGGCCACGACATCGCAACGCCCTCAGTTCCCCGAGCTCATTGCGCATGAGTTGGCGCCGACGAGCAAGGACCGTTGAGAAGACAAACCTGCGCGACGTTGCGAGTAACCTGAAGGTTCGACTATTTCGGTACGTCTGGCGGATTCATAGCTTTGAGCAATTTGAGTATGGCGTCGTATTCCTGCTCAAGGAACCCAGGCGCTTTTCCTTCTATATATGCCGCCCAGGCATCGATCTCCTGGGAGTAGCCGATTGCGTCCATGAGGGTTGGCTTTTCCGCGTGAAACGCAATTACCTCGCCAACGACGCTCGACAGTCTGAAGCCGGCTTCACCCAGCAAGCCCAAGTCCGAAAGGTAACGTTGGACCGTCTCTGGCGGAAAAGTCGGGACAATTTGCTGGTCGCTCGCGGCGTAGATGTCACCTTGCCACGACGTGAGTGGAGGCAAAAGAAGGCATCGGAGCGCATACGCTTTGACAGCTTTTTCAACGGCACGTTCGTTGCTCTCACGTATCCGCCGACGCTCTTCGACTCGCGATTGCCACCAAGCTATCGACAGTGCAACGAGCAAGGCAATGATGCTACCAACCGCTTGTACCCACGCCGCCCATTCGCCGGAACTACTTGGCCACATCTGATCCTCCAGCCCCAGTCGCGCTCGGAGACCACTGGACATGATTTTGGGCGCGATTCTCACCGTCGGGCGCGGCTTCAAGAGAGCTATTCACCTCTTTCTTGGAGGGGGCAGCTATGACCCGCATAAACTGCTGCATCCCATTCTGCGGCCGCACTTTCGCCGACGACGGATCATCCGAGGTCATATGTGGCAAGCACTGGCGTTTGGCTCCGAAAGCATGGCGTAGGCGACATACCAGAAGCATCACGGCGATCGGGGCTACTGGAGCTACCCGTCCGGCAGTGCACCGCGCCGTGACTGTCGCCGCCTCGCCATCCTCATTGATCGACTTTGGGACCGTTGCAAAGCCGCCGTCATCGAAGCGGCAGGGGGGATTTGATGGCTCTACCTGCGAAAGTCCCCATTCGTGACGATCACGTAGCCATCGTCGAGCATGCGGGCATCGTGCTTTCGGCTGGCTATCTGCTCGATGAAAGCTCGATTGTCCACGAACCGGGCAATGCGTTCCGCCTCATTGTTCGTCAGCCCTGGCCCGATGTCGTCGAGATAGGCGCGAGAAACCAAACACGGAACCTCGCGCTCGCCATCCATCATGAAGAATTTGACGCCCTGAGGATTGAACGAGTCCAAAGGCTCTCGATCGGAGGGAGTGAGCGGCATGGTTGATCGCCCTATTCTTTTCTCTCCGGCGATGATACGCGCCCTTTTGGCCGGGACCAAGACGCAGACGCGACGCGTCGTCAAGCCACGGCACAACCCGAATAGGCCGAGCCTTTTCGACGGCACCTGGTCGGACAACTATGTTCTCGATCCCGGTAACCAAAAGTGGCGAGATGACGCTTATCCCTGGCGCGACGGTGATCGTCTGTGGGTGCGCGAGGCGTGGCGCAGCGCTGCTGCCTATGACGATTTGGCGCCGTCTGCGATGGGCGGTGAAGAGCCGATCCAATACCAAGCGGATGGCGCCCACCAAACTTGGGGGTACCCAGCCATAGCCAAGATTGGCCGTCTCCGCTCCAGCATGTTCATGCCTCGCTGGGCATCGCGCCTCACGCTGATAGTGACCGGCGTGAAGGTAGAGCGGTTGCAGGACATCAGCGAGGAGGATGCGATTGCCGAGGGGATCGTCGAAGACGACGGCGACGCGCCCGGCATCTTCTATCTGCCAGGGGCTTCGATGTTGTGCGGCGTGAATGCCCCAAAGGGCAGGCTTATGATCGGCAATCATCCGTCGCCCCGCCTGGTCTATCGCGACCTCATCAACAATCTGCAAAGTGGCGACCTATGGTTTGAGAACCCCTGGACGGTCGCGCTGACCTTCACCGTGCATCACCAGAACATCGACGCGATGAAGGAGGCGGCATGAAGCACGCCCGCGCGATCGACGCCGCAACCACCATCGTATTGCCATTGTCGCCGGCCCCGCGGCGCGGCCTCTCGTGCGAGGAAGCCGCCGCCTACATCGGGCTGAGCCAAACGAAGTTCCTCGAACTCGTTGGTAGCGGCAAAATGCCGAAGCCGATCCGAATCGACCGTCGGGTGATCTGGGATATGCGGGCGCTCGATTCGGCGTTTGATCAGCTGAGAGACGAACAGTCCCCACAATCCCCAGATGGCGACGTTGACGACGGTTGGGGCGATGAAGCACCCTGACGGGATGGAGATCGATCTTCGGTATCTCAGCGAGGAAAAGACGCGTCACGGCCGGCGCGTCGTCTATGCGCGCCTGAAGGGAAAACGGATCCGTCTCAAGCACCCGGTTTCGTCGCCCGAATTCCTCGACGAGTATCGAGCAGCAGTGAAAGCGCTCTTCGCAGGTGTTGAAGAAAATGCCGCGAAGGCAGGCAAACAAGATGTGCGAGTGCCGTTCGCCCCGAAGACGCTGGGCTGGTTGATCGAGCGATATTTCACGGAGTCGACGAAATATCTCACCATGGATCCGCTCGGCCGAAAGCGTCGCCGGAAGATCCTGGAGGACGTGAAGAAGGAACACGGCCACAAACCTATGGTGATCCCAGGCGAGAACATCGCCAAAGGCGTCGCCAAGCGGTCCGGTGTCCCCGGCAACGCCAACGAGTGGCTGAAATCCCTGAAGGCGCTCTACACGTGGGCTGTGAGCATCAAGATCATAGAGGTGAGCCCGGCGGCGGGGCTCGGAAAGATCAAGACCGAATCGGAGGGCTTCTACACCTGGACGGTCGACGACATCCGAACCTACGTGAAGAGGCATCCGATCGGCACAATGCCGTATCTGGCCTGCATGCAGCTTCTGTTCACCGGGCTCCGTCGCTCCGATGCAGTGAAGTTCGGCCGGCAACACGCTCGCTCGGGCAAGGTGAACTTCAAAACCAGCAAGACCGGTGCCGACCTGATCACTGAAATGCCTTGGCCGCTCGTCGATGCGATCGAGGCAATGCCCGACACTGATCAACTCCCGTACTTGCTCACGGCTTATGGCAAACCGTTCGCCTCGGGCGCGGCGTTTGGGAATTGGTTCAAAGACCGATGCCGTGAGGCTGGCTTGCCGGATTGCTCGCCGCACGGTCTCCGCAAGGGCGGCGCAACGATTTGCTCGGAGAACGGCGGCTCAGAGGTAGAGCTCGAGGCCATGTATGGATGGGCGAACAATCGCCAGTCCGGCGTCTACACCAAGAAGGCGAGAGCCCTGATTCTGGCGACAAAGGGTTTCGAGCGGATCGCGCAAACCCTGGTTGTTGAGAAGATTTTGACGGATCCAGGGGAACGGAGACGGCACAGCCGTGTCGCACCTTGAGAGGCGGTTACAGGAGGTGCGACAATTTCGGTCAGTAAGCCATTGATAAGTAAGTACTGACTTAGCAGTGTGGCGCGCCCTAGGGGAATCGAACCCCTCTCTCCACCGTGAAAGGGTGGCGTCCTGACCGATAGACGAAGGGCGCGGCGGGGCGGACATATAGAGGGGTGAATCGCAGGCGGCAAGAGGAATATGCCGCCTTTGTGAAATTTGTTGTGCCGGCCAGTTTTGGTGCTGGTTTTGCGGGTGAAATGCCCCGTTTCACCACACGCCGGTGTTCGCCATCGAGGCCCAGGGCTCGGCTGGCGGCAGAGAATCGCCCTTTTGCAGGATCTCGATGGAGATCAGATCCGGCGAGCGCACGAAGGCCATGTGGCCGTCGCGGGGCGGGCGGTTGATGGTGATGCCGGCCTGCTGCAGCTGGGCGCAGAAGGCATAGATGTCGTCGACCTCATAGGCGAGATGGCCAAAATTGCGGGCGCTGCCGTAATCTTCCGGATCCCAGTTGTAGGTCAGTTCGAGGGCAGGGGCCTTGCCGGCCCGGAAGGCTTCGAGATCCTCCGGGGCAACCAGGAAGACCAGGGTGAAGCGGCCCTTCTCGTTTTCATAGCGCCGCCCCTCGACCAGGCCGAAGATGTCGACATAGAATTTGAGCGAGGCATCGAGGTCGCGGACGCGGACCATGGTGTGGAGATATTTCATCGGACCCTCATTGCATGTGGAGAGGTAAGGCCTAATGCCGATTGCCGCCGCCGACAAGGATGCCGTGCTTGCCGAAAAACGCGCCCGCTTCGCCGCAATGCTGGCGCGGGCCGATCGTGTCGCCGCCTTCACCGGTGCTGGCCTGTCGACAGAGGCCGGCATTCCCGACTTTCGCTCGCCGGGCGGCCGCTGGAGCCGGATGAAACCGATTGCCTTCGAGGCGTTCCTGGCCGACGAGGAGGCCCGGCGCGAAAGTTGGCGCCGGCGCTTCGACATGGACGACGAGATCCGCTCGGCCCGGCCCACGCGCGGCCATATGGCGATCGCCTCCTGGGTGCAGGCCGGCAAATGTCCGGCGGTGATCACGCAGAACATCGATAATCTGCACCAGGATTCGGGCATTCCGGCCGATGCCGTCGTGGAAGTGCATGGCAACACGACGTATGCGACGTGCCTCGACTGCGCCAGGCGCTATGAAATCGAGGCCTTGCGCGCCCCGTTCCTGGCAAACGGACAAGCGCCGCGCTGCGACGATTGCGGCGGCTTTATCAAAACGGCGACGATATCCTTTGGGCAGCCCATGCCGGAGACGGCGATGCGGCGCGCCACCGAACTCGCCAGGACCTGCGATCTTTTCGTGGTGGTCGGCTCGTCCCTGGTCGTCTATCCGGCCGCGGACCTGCCGCGACTTGCCCATCGCCAGGGCGCGCGGGTGGTGATCGTCAATCGCGAGGAGACACCGGGCGATCGCTATGCAGATCTGTTGCTGCGGGGAGAGATCGGCGATCTGCTGGAGGAATTCGTTCTGTAAATGCAGCTGGATTTTCGAGAGTTCGTCGATTTTAGGGACGTTTTGCGATTGTACGAAGATGAGGCACAAAAATGTTAATTCGGGCTTTCCGTTGAGCCAGGGGGTGTTATCGTAGCGGCCTCAAGAATCGTGCGGCGGCCCAGTCCGTGGGCAATGTGTTGGATGGCGTAGATGGGTACGAACGATTTTGAAGCGAGGTTCGAGCCAGTTCACGACTCCGGGGGACATCCGGACGAGAGGCCGGCGGGCCTGCTGGAGGTCGCCGGCACCATCAAATGGTTCGACATTGCGAAGGGCTACGGCTTTATCGTTCCGGACAATGGCAGCCAGGATATTCTGCTTCATGTCAGCGTCCTGCGCCGGGATGGCTTCCAGGCGGCCTTCGAGGGCGCGCGCGTGGTGGTCGAGGCCACACAGCGTGCCAAGGGCCTGCAAGTTTTTCGTATCCTGTCGATGGATGAATCCACCGCCGTGCATCCCGCACAGCTGCCGCCGGCCCGCACCCATGTGCAGGTGACGCCGACGGGCGGTTTCGAGCCGACCACGGTGAAATGGTTCAATCGCCTGCGCGGGTTCGGCTTCGTCTCGCGGGGCGATGGAACACCGGATATTTTCGTCCATATGGAGACCTTGCGGCGGTTCGGCATCATGGACCTGAAGCCAGGTCAGATCCTGATGGTGCGTTTCGGCACCGGACCCAAGGGATTGATGGCCGCCGAGCTCAAGCTTGCGGATGGACCGACTGGACCGCAGTCGCATTGACGAAAATGCGCAAGAGTTTTTCGCTTTCAATAGCTTACGCTGCTATCCTCGCTTTGTTTGTGAGCATTGCTAGTCTTTCGGCTCTGCGTGCCGAGGATGGCGTGTTCGAGCCTTTGTCGATCGCCACAGCTGGCGGCGAGCGCGACTTCCAGGTCGAGGTCATGCGCACCGAGGACGAACAGAGGCGCGGCATGATGTTCCGACGCAGCCTCGATCCGGACAAGGGCATGTTGTTTCCCTTCCCGGCGGAACGTATCGCCTCGTTCTGGATGGAAAACACCTATGTGTCGCTCGACATGATCTTCATCCGTGGCGATGGCACGATCCAGCGTATCGAGAAGCGTGCCGAATCCTTGTCGACGCGCACCATCATGTCCGGGGCGCCGGTGCTCGCCGTCTTGGAGGTGGTGGCGGGGACGGCGGACAAGCTGGGCATCAAGCCCGGCGACAAGGTAAGCTACCCGATCTTCAAGCCTTGACCGCGTCACCCGGTCATACAACTTTTTGAAATCGGGCCGTTCAGGCCCTTGCGGTTCTCGGCGCGGCCCCTTAGTAAGCTCATCATTCGTCCTTAACGGGGTATGGCGCAGCCTGGTAGCGCGATAGTTTTGGGTACTATAGGTCGCAGGTTCGAATCCTGCTGCCCCGACCAAGGATGGATGAGACGAAAGGCGGACGGCGAACGATGACAGCCAGAATCTTTAAGCCGGCACGTACGGCGATGCAGTCCGGTTCCGCGAAGACGAAGGACTGGCTCCTGGAGTTCGAGCCGGAAGAGCCGCGCTCGGTCGAGCCGCTCATGGGCTGGACTTCCTCGGGTGACATGAAGCAGCAGGTCAAGCTGCGTTTCGCGACCAAGGAAGAGGCCATCGCCTACGCCACTCGCAACGGCATCGCCTATCAACTCTTCGAGCCGCAGGAAGCGACGACGAAGATCGTGTCCTATTCGGACAACTTCAAGGTTTCGCGCGTGGGTCAGTGGACCCATTGAGTTTGAGAGCAAAGCGCGTTCCTCACGGAACGCTTGTTTGCTCTTGCTCCTTGTTTCCAGCCGATCCAATGGATTGGCTAAAGCGTCTTTGCGCTTCTTGGTGATTGCGTCAAATCGCAAAACGCTTTAGCGCTCGGCGTCGGGATTGGCCCCATAGCTCAGCTGGATAGAGCGAGCGCCTTCTAAGCGCTAGGTCGCAGGTTCGAGCCCTGCTGGGGTCGCCATCCCAGGCCGGTCTTCTCCATCGGCTCGAGCCGGACTTCGGTTTTCCGACATAACCCGCACATCGGCGGAGGTTTGCATGGCAGCTCTATCCGAATCACCGGCAGCTGCCAGCACCCCTGGACGATTGCTCGACCGCATAGCGGGCTCGAATCTGCTGGCGATCTCTGCTTTGCTGGTGGCTGCGCTGCTCGCATTCGCGCCCGGCTTCACCGGTCTGCCGCCGATGGATCGTGACGAGCCGCGCTTTGCCCAGGCGTCCAAGCAGATGCTGGAGAGCGGCGATTTCGTCTCCATCCGCTTCCAGGACGAGGCAAGGCTGAAGAAGCCGGTCGGTATCTACTGGCTGCAGACGGCAGCGGTCAGACTCGGCGCCAGCCTCGGGGTTCCCGAGGCACGCACCACGATCTGGCTCTATCGCATTCCCTCGCTGATCGCTGCAATTGGGGCTGTGCTCCTGACCTGGTGGACGGCGATCCCGCTGGCGGGTCGACGCTCGGCTTTGCTTGCGGGTCTGATCATGGCCGGCTGCCTGCTGCTCGGCGTCGAGGCACGTCTGGCGAAGACGGATGCGACGCAACTGCTGACGGTCATGGCGATGGTGGGCGTGCTCGCCCGGTTCTTCATGGCTTCGCGCCGGGGAGAACCGGCGCCGGCAGGCTTGGCGCTTCCAACCGTTTTCTGGCTCGGCATGGCGGTGTCGATCCTGATCAAGGGGCCCATCGGCGCCCTTCTGGTCGGCCTTACCATTGCCGGCACCGTGGCTGCCACGCGTGACTGGCGCTGGCTCGGGCAGTTGCGCTGGCTTTGGGGCATCCTGTTCACGCTCGTCCTGGTATCCCCCTGGTTCATCGCCATCATGATCGAGACCAAGGGCGCCTTCCTGCAGGAATCGGTCGGCAAGGACATGCTGAACAAGGTGGCAGGCGCCCAGGAATCGCATGGTGGCTGGCCGGGAACCTATCTTGCCGTGTTCTGGGGCACGTTCTGGCCATTCGCACCGCTGGCGGCACTCGCCGCGCCCTGGGTCTGGCATCAGCGGAGTCAGCCGGCCGTGATCTTCCTGTTCGCCTGGCTGGTGCCATTCTGGCTCGTCTTCGAATTCTTCCCGACCAAGCTGCCGCATTACGTCCTGCCGGTCTATCCGGCGATTGCGATTCTGATCGCCATGGCGGTCTTCGATGACGGGCTGTCGCGAAGCCTCTGGGCGCGCATCGTCGCCGGCCTGATCCCCTTGCTGGCCTTGGTGCTGGCGGTGGTCGGGGTCGGAGCGGTGTGGTTCTATCAGAGCGAGATCGCCTGGCTGACGCTGGCTTTCGCCATCGGGGCCGTAGCGGCGGCATGGCTGGCCTGGCGACGGCTGGGTGAGGGAAGGGGCGTGGAGGCCGTCCTGGCATGTCTCGCCACCGGCCTGCTGCTTTATTGGGGCATCTATGCGGGCGCCATTCCCAAATTGCAGGCGATGGCCATCAGCCCGCGCTTGGCTGCGGCGGCCCAGGCCGCGCAATGCCCGCATGTCGCAGCAGCGAGCGTTGGCTTTCGTGAGCCCAGCCTGGTCTTCCTGGCCGGTACCGATCTCGATATGCCCAGCCCCGAAGGCGCGGCGGATTTCATCGGGCAGGGGATCTGCCGGGCCGCCTTTGTCGACAAGCGCTTCGAGCCGGCCTTTCTGGCCCGTCTCACCGCGAACGGGACCAAGGTCGATCTGGTTTCCAGGGTTGCAGGAATCAACATCAACGGCGGCAAGAAGCTGGATATCGGCGTTTATCGCAGCCCGTAACGCGTCTTGCGGCCTTGGTTAGGCATTGTCCGGACATAATTGAAGCGCCACCTTTGTTATGCCCGGGCTTGACCCGGGCATCCAGGGAGCCCGTCTTTGACGTCTGGAGGGAGGAACTGGATTGCCGGGTCAAGCCCGGTAATGACAAAGGTCGAGCCAGCTCGATTCGTTTGTCGACGCATGAATCCTTAGGTCTCGCCCTTGCCGGGTTTGAAGGCGATGCCCTTTTGCATGGCGGTCTTGCCGAACTTCGCCCGGACGGCGTCGATGGCATTCTCGGCCGCGACAAGGCGTTTGGCGTTGGGGTCGGCGAGATCGCCATGATCGGCGTCGGCCATGTCGGTGAGGCCGGTGATGCCGATGCCGATCAGGCGATATTGCGTGCCATCGGTTTCCTTCGAGAGCAGTTTTTTGCCGGTCTCGAAGATGCGTGTCGCCAGGCGTGTCGGCTCGTGCAGGCTCTGGGCGCGGGTGCGAATGCGGAAATCGGCCGATTTCAACTTCAGCGTCACGGTGGAACCGGCAATGGCGGATTTTTTAAGCCGGGCCGAAACCTTTTCCGACAATTGCCAGAGGATCGGCAACAGGCTCTCGCCACTGGCAAGGTCGTGCTCGAAGGTGGTCTCGGCCGAAACCGATTTGCGATCGCCTTCTGGATCGACCTTGCGGGCGTCGCGGCCAAAGGCGAGGCGGGCGAGGCGCTGCCCCTCGACGCCGTAGCGCCGGATCAGTGGAATCTCCCCGGCACGCTGCAGGTCGGCGATGGTGCGCAATCCGTCCCGCTCGTAGCGGGCGGCTCCAGCCTTGCCAACGCCCCAGATGAAGGAGATTGGGCGCGGAGCCAGAAACTCGGGCGCTTCTTCCGGCGAAAGCACGGTAAAACCGCGGGGCTTTTCGAGATCGGAGGCGGTCTTGGCCAGGAACTTGTTGGCCGAGAGCCCGATGGACACGGTGATTTTCAGTTCCTTTTCGACCTGGTTGGCAAAACGCAGCAGTGTACGGGCCGGACTGGCGTGATGCAGGCGGTCGGTGCCAGTGAGGTCGAGAAAGGCCTCGTCAATCGAAAGCGGTTCGACCAGCGGCGTCAGTGCCAGCATCATGTCGCGGACCTGGCGGCCGACCTGGACATATTTTTCCATGTTGGGCCTGACGACCACCGCATCCGGGCACAGCTTAAGCGCCTGGAACATCGGCATGGCCGAACGCACGCCATAGGTGCGGGCGATGTAGCAGGCGGTGGAGACCACACCGCGCTTGGCGCCGCCGACGATCACTGGCTTATCGGTAAGGGAAGGATCGTCGCGCTTCTCGATGGTGGCGTAGAAGGCGTCACAGTCGACATGGGCGATGGCGAGCCGCTCGAGTTCAGCATGCCGGACAATGCGCGGCGAACGGCAGGTAGGGCAGCGATCTGCCTCGCCCGCTTCGCCAAGGCAGTCGCGGCAGAGAGCGCCCATCAGTCCCAACGAATGCCGAGCTGGAAAGCCGTTCGTTGCAGATCTTCCGGAGACAGGCCATTCTCCGCTGCAAAGCTGGCGGCACTCGCCTCATCCGAGAGGACGTGCTGCAGAACCGACGCGAGAAAGCCGGGTTTGGCGGCGGCACTGCGAATCTCGTCGGGTGACAGGCCGGTCGCCATGAAGAAACCGTTGAGTCGATCCTCGTCCGCTGCAATGAAGCCGAGAGCGGCCGTCGCGACTTCTTCGGCGCGTTGTTTTTGAGCTGCCTGCCCGGCGGTTTGCCTGAACATTCGATTTCCCGTTTGGTAAGGACTGACTGCTAACAACGTGCCAGTAAGCGGGCGTGGTTGAAAACAGATTCGCAGCCGCGATATCCGCAGCGCATTCTAGAGCAAAGCACGTTTTGCTGAAAACGCTTCCTTGCTCTAACTCTTTGTTTTTGGCGCGTCTTTGTGATTCTTGGCTATTGTGCCACATCGCAGGATGCTTTGGCGTAGACGAGGGGCTCCATGGCCAAGAAAGTCCTGATCGTGGAAGATAACGAGCTCAACATGAAGCTCTTCCATGATCTGTTGGAAGCCAACGGCTATGACATCGTGGAAACGCGTAGCGGCATCAATGTGATGAGCCTAGCCCGCGAGCATCGCCCCGATTTGATTTTGATGGATATCCAGCTGCCTGAGGTTTCCGGCCTCGAAGTGACGCGCTGGCTCAAGGACGATGACGAGCTAAAGACGATCCCGGTGGTGGCCATCACGGCCTTCGCCATGAAGGGCGACGAGGAACGCATCCGCCAGGGCGGGTGCGAAGCCTATCTATCGAAGCCGATCTCGGTGGCGAAGTTCCTGGAAACGGTGCGCGGCTTCCTGGGAGAATAGGGCCTCGAGAATCGCCAAGGCATTTCTGGGGATCGCATTCATCTCAGCGACGCCCGAGCATTTCACGACAGCCTGCTCTTCCTGCAAGCACAGTGTTTCCGAGAGCGGGCGGGGATGCCCATAGGCGCTAATTTTGCGAGTGGAGGCGCCTGAAACGAGGTGTGCCGATCTTCAGATCGGCATCTTCCCGCAGCAAGCAAGGCGCTTCCAAGATGGTCGATCTGGAGATCAACACACCAGATAAGCACCGAATTCCGCAAAGTTAGCGCCTATGGGCTGAGATCCCTGCGATCCCACAAATTCCCCTTTTTGAGGTCAATCGTGGCTGAGGAGCGGGCGCGGCAGATATTGAGACGCCTCCCTTGCGATGAAATCCAAGGCTTCCTGGGCCGGAGGCAACAACACCTTGTCGACCCGGCGTACCACGAACCACTGCCGGGTTACAGGCAGGCCCGCCACGTCCAATATCACGAGGCGGCCATCCTCCAGCTCGGTCGCCACCGTATGGGCCGAGAGGAAGGCGATGCCGAGATCGGCGATCACGCTTTGCTTGATCGTCTCGTTTGAGTCGAATTCCATGCCGATATGAGGGGCGAGTTCGGTCTGCTCGAACAGGCGCTCCATCAGCATGCGGGTGCCTGAACCCGGCTCTCGTGTGAGGAAAGTCTCATGCGACAAATCGACCGCGGCAAGGCCTCTCTCCTTCGCCAGCCAGTGATTGCGCGACGCGATGATGACATGTGGGTTCTGGCCGATCAGGTGCTTCTCGACCTCGATGTCGGGAGGAGGGCGGCCTGTGATGGCGACGTCGAGCTTGTAGTCGCGCAGGGCCTGCATGATTTCGGCACGATTGCCGATCGACAATGTCACTTCGATCCGCGGATGCACGCGTGAGAAGGCTGCGATGATGAATGGCACGAAATATTTGGCCGTGCTGACCGCCCCGATCGAGACACGCCCGGCGGTTCTTCCGGAGATGATGCTCAGCGTGGCTTCGCAATCGGCAATGGCTGCCTCGATGCGGCTATGTAATTGCAGCATCTCGATGCCGGCATCGGTGAGGATCATCCCATCGCCCGTCCGTTGCAGCAAGGGCAGGTCAGCCAGATCCTGCAGGTTGCGCAGCTGCAATGTCACCGCCGGTTGGGTTAGGTGCAGATTCTTGGCGGCCGACGTCACCGAGCCGCTCGATGCGATGGCGGCGAGGGCGCGAAGCTGCCGACGGGTGATGTCTCGTAGGCGTACGGCCATATAAGAAAAACTTTCGCAAAGGCGAAGAAAACAAAATTTCGATTATTTTCTATTTTCGGTCAAGCTCCTCGAAAGATCACGAAATGACGGTGCCCCGGACGGGGCATCATCCGGGGGAGAATGCCGATGACCGACAAACCGACTCTGGACAGCTATCTTGCTCGCCATGCCGGTGCCGACATGCTCAGGCCCGCGGTTGTCGAAGTCGTCGCCAGTCTCGCTGCGGCCGCCATCCGAGTCTCGGAAACCGTCTCGCTCGGCACGCTCGCCGAGATCGCCGAGGAGACCCGTGGCCACAATGCCGGGGGAGACGAACAGAAGGACATGGATGTCTGGGCCAACCGCCAGTTCCGGGAGGCCCTGCGAACTTGCCCGATCGCCGCCTTCGCGTCGGAGGAAGCCGACGAGTTGGAAATCTGGGATGCGAGCCAGCCTCTATGCGTCGCCATCGACCCGGTCGACGGATCCGGCAATCTCGACCTCAACATGCCGGCCGGCACGATCTTTTCCATCGTGCCGACGCCAGACGAATTCGTGCTGGCCTCGGCGGTCGATCGTACCCTGGTATGGCCGGCCGGCACCAGCCAGCTTGCCGCGGGCTTCGTCATCTATGGTCCGCAGACGACCTTGGTGCTGTCGCTCGGGGAGGGAGTCGATATTTTCACCCTCGACCGCCGCAACCGCCAGTTCCTGTTGACCCAGGCCAATGTCCGTCTGCCGGAACGGGACCAGCCGGAATATTCGATCAACGCCTCCAATTACCGGCATTGGGAAGAGCCGGTGCGGGCCTTCATCGACGAGTGCCAGGCGGGCGCCGACGGTCCGTCAGGGCGGGATCACAACATGCGCTGGCACGGAGCGTTGGTGGCCGACACGTTCCGGGCTCTTACCCGTGGCGGCATCTATCTCTATCCGGCAGACGCCAGGGCCGGCTACGGGCAGGGCCGGCTGCGGCTGATCTATGAAGCCTATCCCATGGCCTTCCTGATGGAGAGGGCAGGCGGGGCGGCCTCCAATGGCCGGATCCGCATTCTCGATATCCGCGCAACCTCGCTGCATCAGCGCGTACCGTTGATCCTTGGGGCTAGGACCAAGGTCGCCCATTTGGAAACGCTGCATAACCGACCGGGCTTGTGGCCGCCGACCTCGGCGCCTTTGTTCGCCAATCGCGGCCTGTTCCGCGTCTGAGCTGGGAAATACCATGTCGATCAAGCATCCGATCATTTCCATCACGGGCTCGTCCGGCGCCGGAACGACTTCGGTCAAGCGGACCTTCGAGCAGATCTTTCGCCGCGAGAACATCGAAGCGGCCTACGTAGAGGGCGATTCCTTTCATCGCTACGACAGGACCGAGATGCGCGCCCACATGGCCGAGGAGGCGGCCAGGGGTAACAAGCATTTCAGTCATTTCAGCCCGGAAACCAATCTGTTCGCCGAGTTGGAGGCGCTGTTTCGCGACTATGGCAACCACGGAACCGGCACCACGCGGCACTATGTCCATGATGATGAGGAGGAGATCCTTTATGGGGCCCTGCCCGGCACCTTCACGCCTTGGAAGCCACTGCCATCCGGCACCGATCTGCTCTTCTACGAAGGGCTGCATGGAGCGGTGGTGACCGACGAGGTCGACGTCGCCAGATATGCCGATCTCAAGATCGGCGTGGTGCCGGTGATCAATCTCGAATGGATCCAGAAGCTGCATCGCGACCGCAGCACGCGGGGCTATTCGACCGAGGCAGTGACCGACACCATCCTGCGGCGCATGCCCGACTATGTGAACTATATCTGCCCGCAATTTACCCACACCGACATCAATTTCCAGCGCGTGCCGACCGTGGATACGTCCAATCCCTTCATCGCGCGCTGGATCCCGACGCCGGATGAATCGATGGTGGTGATCCGTTTTCAGACACCGAGAGGGATCGATTTTCCCTATCTGCTGTCGATGATCCCCAACAGCTTCATGTCGCGAGCCAACTCCATCGTCATCCATGGCTCGAAGCTGGATCTCGCCATGCAGCTCATCCTGACGCCGCTGATCCTGCAACTGGTCGAGCGCAAGAAGCGAGCCGCCTAGAGGCGCGCCCGCAGGACACAGAGCCTTTCCGTGAACCAAACCACCGTCTGCCCCGGGCAGCGGAATGGGAGGACATGCCCGTGAATATCCCGACGCCATCAGCCATTTTCGAGACCTCGGTGCCGCATCGCGACATGGCCAATGCCTTGCGCTTCCTGGCTGTCGATGCCGTGGAGAGGGCTAGGTCCGGACACCCCGGCATGCCCATGGGCATGGCCGACGTCGCCACCGTGCTGTTCTCGCGTTTCCTGAAATTCGATCCGTCTGACCCGGCCTGGCCAGATCGGGACCGCTTCGTACTCTCGGCTGGGCACGGCTCGATGCTGCTCTACGGCCTGCTGCATCTCACCGGCTATCCCGAACTTACGCTGGAGGAGGTGAAATCCTTCCGGCAATGGGGCTCCAAGACACCGGGGCATCCCGAATATGGTCACACGCCAGGCGTGGAGACGACGACGGGGCCGCTCGGGCAGGGGCTGGCGACGGCTGTCGGCATGGCCCTGGCGGAGCGCCTTGCCCATGCCCGCTTCGGGGAAGAGCTCGTCGACCACCATACCTATGTCATCGCCGGCGATGGCTGCCTGATGGAGGGTATCAGCCATGAGGCGATTTCGCTGGCCGGCCATCTCAAGCTCAGCAGGCTTATCGTGCTGTTCGATGACAACGAGATCTCGATCGATGGCTCGACTTCGCTTTCCTGCTCGGACGACCAGCTCGCCCGCTTCGCGGCGTCCGGCTGGTCGACGCGCCGGGTCGACGGGCATGACCGCGAGGCCGTGGCGACGGCGATTGCGGAGGAACTGGCAACCGACAGGCCCTCGCTCATTGCTTGCCGGACCATCATCGGCTTCGGCGCGCCAAACCGACAAGGCACCGAGAAGGTGCACGGCGCTCCGCTCGGTGCCGAAGAGAGCCTGGCTGCGCGAGAGGCCCTGGCCTGGCCGCACGAGCCCTTCGAGATTCCACCCGAAATCCGCGAGGCATGGTTGGCTGTCGGAGCCCGTGGAAAGGCCGAGCACAAGGCCTGGCAGAAGAGGCTGCGTCAGGTCGGCGAGGCGGAGAGGCGGCAGTTCGAGGATGCGGTAGGGGGAAGATTGAGCGACGGGCTCAAGCGTGCGCTTGCCGATATTCGCCAGCGTTTTGCCAGCGATTGTCCGCAAATCGCCACGCGTCAGGCGTCCCAGCAGGTCATCAACGCGATCGTTTCTGCCCAGCCCAATCTTCTGGGCGGTTCGGCCGATCTCACCCATTCCAATCTCACGCAGGCGAAGGGCTTGCAGCCGGTCCAAGCCGAGGATTTTTCCGGTGGGTATATCCATTACGGCGTGCGCGAGCATGGCATGGCTGCGGCGATGAACGGCATCGCCTTGCATGGCGGCTACATTCCCTTCGGGGGCACCTTTTTGGCCTTTGCCGATTATTCGCGGCCGGCGATCCGGCTGGCGGCGCTAATGGGACTGCGCGTGATCCATGTGATGACGCATGATTCCATCGGTCTGGGTGAGGATGGCCCGACCCATCAGCCGGTGGAGCATCTGGCCGCGCTCCGGGCCATTCCCAATCTCCTGGTGTTTCGGCCGGCGGATGCCGTCGAGACCGCGGAGGCGTGGGAATGCGCTCTCGCGGCCGAAAAGCAGCCTTCCATTATCTGCCTGTCGCGCCAGGCGCTGCCGACGCTGCGTTCCGACTGTGGCGTGAATGGGGTCGCGCTCGGTGCCTATGTGCTGTTCGAGCCGCCGGCGGAGCGAGACGTCACGCTAATTGCCACAGGTTCGGAGGTTTCGATCGCCGTCGAGGCGGCTGAACTCTTGGCGAAGGAAGGCATTCGAGCCGCGGTGGTGTCGGCGCCCTGCTTCGAACTCTTTCGGAGGCAGGGACCGGTCTATCGCCGCGCCGTGCTGGGGACGGCGCCACGCATCGGCATCGAGGCGGCCATCGAAGCCGACTGGTCCCGCCTGCTCGGCGAAGACGGCGTCTTCATCGGCATGGGCGGCTTCGGCGCCTCGGCACCGGCGGGCGATCTCTACCGGGAGTTCGGCATCACGGCCGCCACCATCGCTGAGGCTGCCCGCCAGCTCGCGTCGGAGAAGCGGGGACAAGGCCTGTAAGTCTGTAAATTTCAAAAGGCGCAACGGAGACTGTCATGGCCCGTATCACCCTCAGGCAATTGCTGGATGACGCTGCCGAGCACGGCTACGGCGTACCGGCCTTCAACATCAACAATATGGAGCAGGCACTCGGTATCATGGAGGCTGCCGCAGATGTCGATGCTCCCGTCATCTTGCAAGCCTCGCGCGGGGCGCGGGCCTATGCCAACGACATCATGCTGGCGAAGATGGTCGAGGCTCTGGAGGAGATGTATCCGCAGATCCCGCTCTGCCTGCATCTCGACCACGGCAATGAGGGAGCGACCTGCGCTACGGCGCTACGCTACGGCTTCACCTCGGTGATGATGGATGGGTCGCTCGAGGCCGACGGCAAGACGCCTGCGAGCTACGACTACAATGTCGCGATCACTCGCCGCGTCGTCGATTTTGCCCATTGGGTCGGCGCTTCCGTCGAGGGGGAGCTCGGCGTGCTCGGTTCGCTCGAACATGGCGGCGGCGAGCAGGAAGACGGTCATGGCGTCGTCGGCGAGATCGGCCATGACCAGTTGCTCACCAATCCCGCCCAGGCCGTGGATTTCGTGCGCGCCACCAGGGTCGATGCCCTCGCCATCGCCATGGGCACGTCGCACGGCGCCTACAAGTTCAGCCGCAAGCCCGATGGCGACATCCTGGCCATGCATGTGATCGAGGAGATCCATCGACGCATGCCCGGCGTGCATCTGGTCATGCACGGCTCCTCCTCGGTGCCGCAGGAACTGCAGGACATGTTCAACGCCTTCGGTGGGCAGATGCCGCAGACCTGGGGCGTGCCGGTGGACGAGATCGTCCGGGGCATCCGGCATGGCGTGCGCAAGGTCAATATCGACACCGACTGTCGGCTCGCGATGACCGCCGCCTTCCGCAAGGTCGCCAGCGAGAACCGCAGCGAGTTCGATCCGCGCAAATTCCTGAAGCCCGCCATGGAAGGACTGAAAACTCTTTGCCGCGCGCGCTTCGAGGCATTCGGCACGGCAGGAAAAGCCTCGCGGATCAGGGTCGTACCGTTGCCCGAAATGGCGCGGCGCTACCGCGCTGGCGCCCTGGAACCAAAAGTCTCGGGCCTGGCGACAGCGGCGTAACCCAATTCCCTCGAACCAAGGAGGACGAGATGAACGTGAATACACAAACCGTCCGCGGCAAGGATCGCTACCGGTCCGGCGTGATGGAATACAAGAAGATGGGCTATTGGGAGCCCGACTATGAACCCAAGGACACCGATGTCATCGCGCTGTTCCGGGTAACGCCGCAGGAGGGCGTCGATCCGATCGAGGCGTCGGCGGCCGTGGCCGGCGAATCTTCCACCGCGACCTGGACGGTGGTGTGGACGGACAGGCTGACAGCGGCGGAAAAATACCGGGCCAAATGCTACCGGGTCGATCCGGTGCCCAACGCATCCGGCCAGTACTTTGCCTATATCGCCTATGATCTCGATTTGTTCGAGCCCGGCTCGATCGCCAACCTCTCGGCCTCGATCATCGGCAATGTCTTCGGCTTCAAGCCCTTGAAGGCGCTGCGCCTGGAGGACATGCGCTTTCCCGTGGCCTATGTGAAGACCTTCCAGGGGCCGGCGACCGGCATCGTGGTCGAGCGCGAGCGGCTCGACAAGTTCGGCCGACCTCTGCTGGGAGCCACCGTCAAGCCCAAGCTTGGCCTGTCGGGCCGCAACTACGGACGCGTGGTCTACGAGGCGCTGAAGGGGGGACTCGATTTCACCAAGGATGACGAGAACATCAATTCGCAGCCTTTCATGCATTGGCGGGAGCGCTTCCTCTATTGCATGGAGGCAGTGAACAAGGCGCAGGCGACATCCGGCGAGATCAAGGGAACCTATCTCAACGTTACTGCCGGTACGATGGAGCAGATGTATGAGCGCGCCGATTTTGCTCGGGAGATCGGCTCCAACATCGTGATGATCGACCTGGTGATCGGTTATACCGCGATCCAGTCGATGGCGGCCTGGGCCCGTCGCAACGACATGATCCTGCATCTGCACCGGGCCGGCCACAGCACCTATACGCGCCAGAAGAGCCATGGCGTGTCGTTCCGCGTCATTGCCAAATGGATGCGGCTGGCCGGTGTCGATCATATCCATGCCGGTACCGTGGTCGGCAAGCTGGAAGGCGATCCCAACACCACGCGCGGTTATTACGACATCTGCCGCGAGGACTTCAATCCGGCCAACCTCGAACACGGCGTCTTCTTCGACCAGCACTGGGCCAGCCTCAACAAGCTGATGCCGGTGGCCTCCGGCGGCATCCATGCCGGCCAGATGCACCAGCTTCTGCATCTTCTCGGTGAGGATGTGGTGCTGCAGTTCGGCGGCGGCACCATCGGCCATCCGCAGGGCATCCAGGCCGGCGCCACCGCCAACCGCGTGGCTCTGGAAGCGATGATCCTCGCCCGCAACGAGGGACGCGACTACCTGCATGAAGGGCCGGAAATCCTGGCCAAGGCGGCCAATAGCTGTACGCCGCTCAAGCAGGCGCTCGAAGTGTGGAAGGACGTGACCTTCAACTACGAATCCACCGACACGCCGGATTTCGTGCCCACCGTCGCCGTCACCGCCTGAAAGGAGAAAGACGATGCGTATCACACAAGGGTGTTTTTCCTTCCTGCCCGATCTCACCGACGAGCAGATCGGCCGCCAGGTGCAGTATTGCCTGGAACAGGGCTGGGCGGTGAACATCGAGTTCACCGACGATCCTCACCCCCGCAACACCTATTGGGAGATGTGGGGTTTGCCGATGTTCGACCTGCGGGATGCGGCAGGCGTGATGATGGAACTCGCCGAATGCCGGCGCGTCTATGGCGACCGCTATATCCGCATCTGCGGCTTTGACTCCAGCCATGGCTGGGAGTCGGTGCGCATCTCCTTCATCGTCAATCGGCCGACGGAGGAGCCCGGCTTCCGCCTCGACCGGCAGGAAAGCGTCGGCCGCAATATCCGCTACACCACCAAAAGCTATGCCGCCGACCGGCCGGAAGGCCAGCGCTACGGTTGATGTGTCCTTGAGCAAAACGCGTTCATGACTGAACGCTTGTTTGCTCAAGCTTCTGGTTTCGACGCGTCTTTGCGATTCTGCGTGATTTCGCCCAATCGCAACACGCTTTGGTCCGGCTGGTGACGGCAGTGCCTCCCGTCTCTGACGACCCGCCGGACAACTTGCTCCGTCGCCTATTGGGCGGCGGAGCCTTTCGCGAGGATCACCATGCTCGATGCAAACACCGTGAAAGAGCCCGGGGAGGCCGGCACGACTGCAGCCGAGACCATCGACCTCAGGCAGGAATTCGAGGCGGTCGGCATTGCCGACGTCTTCGCCCAGCTCGACCGCGACCTGGTCGGCCTCAAGCCGGTGAAGACGCGCATCCGTGAAATCGCCTCGCTGCTACTGATCGAGCGCATCCGGCAAAGAATCGGCCTGGCCAATGATCCGCCGACCCTGCACATGTCCTTCACCGGCAATCCCGGTACCGGCAAGACCACGGTGGCCTTGCGCATGGCCGACATCCTGCATCGCCTCGGCTTCGTCAGGCGTGGACATCTGGTGTCGGTGACCCGGGACGATCTCGTCGGCCAGTATATCGGCCACACCGCGCCGAAGACCAAGGAGATCCTCAAGAAGGCGATGGGCGGCGTGTTGTTCATCGACGAGGCCTATTATCTCTACCGCCCCGAGAACGAGCGCGATTATGGCCAGGAATCCATCGAGATCCTGCTGCAGGTGATGGAGACGCAGCGCGACGATCTCGTCGTGATCCTCGCCGGCTATGAGGATCGCATGCAGAAGTTCTTCGCCAGCAATCCCGGCTTCCGCTCGCGGGTCGCCCACCACATCGATTTTCCTGACTATGAAGAGCCTGAACTGCTGTCCATTGCCGAGCTGATGCTGCAGGAACGCAATTATCGCTTCGATGCCGAGGCACGGGCTGCCTTCATCCGCTATATCGAGCTGCGCAAGACCCAGCCCTTGTTCTCCAATGCCCGTTCCATCCGCAATGCGCTCGACCGTATCCGCCTGCGCCAGGCCAGTCGGTTGGTCGAAGATCTCGACCGCAAGCTGACCACGGACGACATCATGACCATCGAGGCGGGAGATGTTCTGGCGAGTCGCGTTTTCGCCAGGGACGCGAAACCCGATGGCGACGATGCCTGACGAATACCGGAGATGAGAGGAAGACTATCATGGCTGAACCGATCGTGATCGCGCCGTCCATCCTGTCGGCTGATTTCGCGCGGCTGGGCGAGGAAATCAGAGCTATCGACGAGAGCGGGGCGGACTGGATCCATTGCGACGTGATGGATGGGCATTTCGTGCCCAACATCACCTTCGGACCCGATGTCATCAAAGCTGTCAGATCCTACACAAAAAAGCCCTTCGACGTGCATCTGATGATCACGCCGGCCGATCCCTATCTGGAGGCTTTTGCCAAAGCCGGTGCCGACATCATCACCGTGCATGCCGAATCCGGTCCGCATCTCGATCGCTCGCTGCAGGCGATCCGCGCTCTCGGCTGCAAGGCCGGGGCGACGATCTGTCCGGGTACGCCGGAAAGCGTGTTGGAATATGTGCTCGATCGTCTCGATCTCATCCTGGTGATGACAGTCAATCCGGGATTCGGAGGGCAGGCCTTCATCACCTCGCAACTCGACAAGATTCGGCGCGTCCGGGCAATGATCGGGACAAGGCCGATCCGCCTCGAGGTCGATGGCGGCGTCAACAGCGAGACGGCAGCGCTGGTGGCCGCGGCCGGAGCAGACACGATCGTGGCGGGATCGGCCGTGTTTCAGGGCGGGGCGGCGAATTATGCCGGTAACATAGCCGCTATCCGCGAGGCAGCAGAGGACCACGTTCGGAAGGTGGCATAGAGGCAAGGCCACCGTGATGGTCGTCCCGGACTGCCCGCTCAGTCGAAAATGGTCTCGATTTCCGTTCTCGTGGGTGCCGTGACGAATGCGGCCTGCAGGATGAGCATGATCACGCCCAGTGCCGCCGAGACGTAGGCGATGTCGCGCCAGCCATAAAACGCGGTGATGTAGCCTGCTACGCCGGGGCCGAATGCCGTGCCGAGGAAATAAAGGGCAAGCAGCACGCTTATGACGTCGCCTCGCCACTGGCGACGTGCACTGTCGGCCACGAAAGCAAGGCTGACGGAAAGGAGGCAACCGGTTGCTGAACCCTGGAGCAGGCGCGCGATTGCCCAGACGGAAAAATCGGGGGCAAGTCCTGCCAGAGCTTCGCCGACGACGAATGTGGACGTCGAGGCCATCAGCAGGGGCTTGTCGCCGACCAGCGCGCGCAGGCGTCCGCCTAGTGCGAGGAATAGGATGAGAAAAAGGAAAACCCCGGAAGTGACGGCGCCTATGATCGCGTAGGACAGCGCGAACTCTTGAAAAATGGTCGAGAGGCTGATCGAGGCGGCTCCCGAACCGAAGCCGATGACCAGAAGGGTGCAGGCGAGAATGAAGAACTGCAAACCGCGCGAGGTATTGCGTGTCTCATTGGGGGTCGACACCGATAGCCTCCCGCGGGCATCACCAAAACAAAGGGCGCCCCGAAGGCGCCCTTGATTCCGATCCGGAAACCGATCTTACTTGATCTTGGTTTCCTTGAACTCGACGTGCTTGCGCGCGACGGGATCGTACTTCTTCATTGCGAGCTTTTCGGTCTTGGTGCGGGTGTTCTTCTTGGTGACATAGAAGTAGCCCGTGTCTGCCGTCGAAAGCAGCTTGATCTTGATGGTTGCAGCCTTGGCCATGGTGATGCTCCGAATATTGCTACCGGACCGTATCGGCTAAGGCAGCAAAGCCGCGCAATGGCGCGGCCCTTTTGAATCTTGGCGCACACTACTCATGGAAGCGCTGAAGTCAACCAAAAGAAGCGCATGCTGCTTGGAATTGTGCGGCCATGCGGGCCATCCGCGGCTGATCTAGATCTCTTCCCGGCTCCGTACGCCACGCTGCTCGCGATAGAAAGGCACGGGAACGTCCTTCTCCAAGCCGATTTCGAGCCTCCTGGCCACCTCATCGAGGATCGTGCGGGTGATCCAGACCAGATCTTCTGACCGGGCCTCGTCGAAGGTGAGCCATTTCGTTTCGACCAACTCCGAGTCGGGACCGACGACACCGTCGGTCTGGTGCGCGATGGAACACGCGTCAGCCACGAAGAAGCGCGTGTCGAATCTGCGCTTCATGGCAGGTGGCGTGATGGCACGGGCGACGAAATGCAGGCTTTCGGGCGAGGGGAACACTTCGTGGTCGGCGAAGGCCCGCCAGTGTTCGCTGCTGACGGGCGGGGTGCCGAGCCCTGTTTCGCCGAGCAGGATGCCGGTTTCCTCGAAGGTCTCCCGGATCGCGCATAGGGCCAGTGCCCTGGCCTTGGCCGGCGAGGGCCTGACAACGCGCGTGAGCAGCCCCCGTTCGGCGTGGACCGACAGCGTGCCATAGGCACTCATGCTGCGATCGGCAGGCTCGACGCGGCCGCCGGGAAACACCATCACGCTGGGCATGAAGGCATGGCCCGAATGCCGCCTTCCCATCAGGATGCGGGGCGTGTTGCCGGTGCGGTCGAGCAGGATCAGCGAAGCGGCATCGCGGGGCCTGATGGGACGGGGCTTCGATGGCGAGGAGGGGATATCTGTCATGACTCAGTAAGGGGAAAGCGTGTCGGGGTCGGCTTTGCCGGAGAAGCCATGCATGCGGTTGGCCCATTGCAGCCCTATGATAGCGCCCTTGATCATCGGAAGCAGGACCAGCGACAGCACGATGGTGAGCGTGCCGAAGATCACGCCCAGCAACCAGAGCGGCATCTCCGTCTCGATCACGCAGGCGAGGATGCCGGCAACCACGACATGCCCGACGATCATCATGGTGAAATAGGGGGGCGCATCGTCGGCGCGGTGATGCGACAGATCCTCGCCGCAGGCACTGCAGCGCGGTGCGACCTTGAGATAGGAGGTGAAGATCTTGCCTTTGCCGCAATTGGGGCAGCGCCCGAAGGCGCCCCGGCGCATGGCGAGCGCCACGTCGCGCTGCTCAGGTCGGTCGCGTTGCTCGGGCCGATATTCGTTCATCGCCGACTTCCCTTCCCGGCGTGCTTGCCTTTCTGCGCCTTCGCCTTGCGCTTGGCCGCATTGCCCTTGCGATCGGTGATATGCGGTCGCTTGACCACGCCGAGCTTGCGACCCGGGGTTCTGCGCCGTTGACCGTCCGAGACGATTTCGAAGCGCAGCGCACCGGCGAATGGCGCCGCCTCCACCAGCTTCACCGACACCGTATCGCCGAGCTGGAAGGATTCACCTGTTGCTGCACCGATAAGCTGATGGGCGCTCTCCTCGAAGCGGTAATAGTCGTGACCGATCGTCGCGGCGGGCACGAAGCCGTCGGCGCCGGTATCGAGGAGTTTGACGAACAGGCCTGATTTGATCACCCCGGACACACGGCCCTGGAAGATCTCGCCGACATGGTCCGCGAGAAAATGGGCGATCAGGCGGTCGATCGTCTCGCGTTCTGCCGTCATGGCACGCCGCTCGCAGGCCGAGATCCGGCCGGCGATCTCGTTGAGCATTGCGGGCGTCATCTCCGCCGGCAGGCCGTCATCGCCCAGATGCAGGGCGCGGATCAAAGCGCGATGCACGATCAGGTCCGAATAGCGGCGGATGGGCGAGGTGAAATGCGCGTAGCGGCGCAGATTGAGACCGAAATGTCCGATATTGTCGGCCGAATATTCGGCCTGGCTCTGCGAGCGCAGCACCACGTCGTTGACGAGATGGGCATTGTCGGTGCCGGCGACCCTCGCAAGGATGGTGTTGAACTGGCTCGGCCGGAGCGCCCCCTGCTTGGAGAGCGGAATGTCGAGCGTGTGGAGGAATTCGCGCAGCGCGATGATCTTCTCCATCGAAGGCTCGTCATGCACGCGATAGACCAATGGCGTCTTCTTGGCTTCCAGCGTCTCGGCTGCCGCGACATTGGCGAGGATCATGAATTCCTCGATCAGACGGTGGGCGTCGAGGCGTTCGGGAACGACGACCCGGTCGACCATGCCGTTGGGTTTCAGCAGGATCTTGCGTTCAGGCAGATCGAGGTCGAGCGGCCCGCGATCGCCGCGCTCCGTCTTCAGGCAGGCATAGGCAGCCCACAGAGGCTGGAGGACGGACGCCAGCAGTGCGCCGGTTACCTCGTCGGTATCACCGTTGATGGCGCGCTGGGCCTGCTGGTAGGAGAGCTTGGCGGCCGAGCGCATCATCACGCGATGGAAGCTGTGGCGAAGCTTGCGTCCGTCCGCCGCGATGATCATGCGCACGGCCAGCGCCGGCCTGTTTTCGTCGGCGCGCAGGGAGCACAAATCGTTGGAGATGCGCTCCGGCAGCATCGGAACGACACGGTCGGGAAAATACACCGAATTGCCGCGGATCAGGGCCTCGCGGTCGAGGGGCGAATCCGGCTTCACATAGGCGGCGACGTCGGCGATTGCCACGGTGAGGATATGCCCGCCCGGATTGGCCGGATCGGGATCGGGCTCGGCATGAACCGCGTCGTCGTGATCCTTGGCATCGGCCGGATCGATGGTGATCAGCGGCAGGCGCCGCCAGTCCTCACGGCCGGACCAATCCTTGCCACCAGATTTGGTCACCGGCTTGGCGGCCTCGGCCTCTTCCAGCGTGTCTTTGCGAAAGACGTAGGGAATGTCATGGGCATGGATGGCGATCAGGCTGATCGCCTTCTCGCTGCCGACCTTGCCGACCCGCTCGACGATGCGTGCCACGGGCGGGCCATGGCGGGCGCCGCGCAGAGGCTCGATGGCGACGAGATCGCCGTCTTCGGCCTTCACCGCATCGTCCGGGCGAACGATCATCTCGCGTCCGGCATTGCGTTTTTCGATCGGTACGATCTGGCCGTCGCCGTTGGGAAGGCGACGGAAGACGCCGAGAATGCGTTGGCGCAAGCGCTCCAGCACCTTGATCACCCGTCCGGTCGGCTGGTGATCCGAGCTACCATCGGTCATGCGCAGCAGCACCCGCGAACCCACGCCTGGCGCGGCTCCGCCGAAGCGTTTGGGAATGGTCACCACGATGCGCGGCGGCTTGCCATTATCCTCGTTCCAGTCCGCAGGGGTGGCGACGAGCTCGCCGTCACGATCACGGCCGGTAATGTCGGCAACGAGGGAGGAGGGCAGGGCGCCGGGGGCATTGAAGCCCTTGCGGTTGCGCTGCACGACGCCGCCATCGGCAAATTCGTTGAGCAGATGTTTGAGGGCGATCTTGTCGGCGCCGCCCAAGCCGAATTCGCGGGCGATCTCGCGTTTGCCGGCCCTGCCATGCGAACGGGCGATGAAAGCGAGAATGTCTTCGCGGCTGGGCAGGGTGGGTTCCAATGCCTCGGCTTGTTTGTTTTTACGAACCACAGAAATTATTCCGAATTGGCGTTGGCGGCCCGATATGCCCAAAGGAAGCGGGCAGTGGATCCGGCGTCATCATAGACCAACGCACATAGTATTTGTCGAAGCCAATCGTGGACACGACGTATTTCGTCGGCGTCCTGCCCGATCGACGGTTTGTCTGTCGAAGAGAAGCTGCCGATGCGATCTGCGCGGCGATCCGGAGAGGATCCCACAGCGCGGCAGAGCCATGTGAGGCAATACGCAAGGCGGCAAGGAACATCGAGTGCCGGGACAGACTGTCCAAAATTCCTAAAAGATCCGCTGGCACGAACGGATAGAGGGAACGGTTCGATTGAACCGGACACTGCGCATATAGGGCCACATGCCTGGCTTGTCAACAAAAATGCTGCACTGCAGCATTCTCTCTAAGGGTCGCAGGGAATATGCCGCGTTGACCCGTCGAGGTCCGATGATATCGTTTCTGTTTTATCGTCGGTCCAACTGGGAGTAGGGCATGCGTGGTGCATTGATCGGACTTTGCCTCTCATCGACGCTTGTTGCGGTTTCAGCCGCAGTTTCACCGGCCTTCGCCGAGGGTGCCAAGCCTGATGACAATCTCAACGCCGTGCTCTGGGACCAGACCGCCGTCGAAGCCAAGGCCAATGCGATGGCGGCGTTCGCACTGGCCAGAATCAGGCTCGATCAGGCCTTGGCCGATACCTCCTGGACGGCGGCGCCCGCCGAGCAGACCGGCGACTTCAAGAGTTTTCCGCCGGCCATCGTCCTCGATGTAGACGACACGCTGCTAAACACCTCCAATTATCAGGCCTGGAACGTCAAGGCGGGAACGCGCTTCACGCCGGAGACCTGGACAAAATATGTCAAGGCGCAGGTTGATACCCCCATTCCCGGGGCGGTTGAATTCACCCAGTATGCCGCCTCGAAAGGCGTGAAGGTCTTCTATGTCACCAACCGAACCAAGGAGGAGGAAGAGCCGACGGTGCAGTTGATGACAAAGCTCGGCTTTCCGAATGGCGGCAATGTCGACACCTTCCTCAGTGCCAAGGAACAGCCGGACTGGAAGTCGGCCAAGGGCACCAGACGGGCGGTGATCGCCAAGGATTATCGCATCGTGCTGCTGGTCGGCGACAATCTCGGGGATTTTACCGATGCCTACAAGGGAACGCCGGAGGAGCGCGAGAAGGTTTTCGCAGACAGTGCCGCCCGTTGGGGGCACGATTGGATCGTCATTGCCAACCCGACCTATGGCTCTTTCGAATCTGCCCCCTACAAGAGCAATTACGAGCTTTCCGCCGACGAGCAACGCAAGCTCAAGATCGAGGCGCTGAAGAGTTGGGATGGTCAGTGAGATTGCAAAAGCCAGCGGCGCTCGTCCCCTGACGATCTGGTACAATACCAGATGTCCGGTCTGCGATGCCGGCATCCGCCATCAGCGCAGCCGTCTCCTGCAAGCGGTCAAGGCTGGCCGTATCGAGTTTCTGGACATCAATCTGGAGCCTGATGCCCTGGCGCATTTCGGGGCGGGCCTTGACGACATCAGGCGCCGCCTGCATGCAACCAACGAGGACGGCCGCCTGCTGGTGGGAGCCGATGTCGTCCTGGAAATCTGGCGGCGCACGCCGGGGCAAGCCTGGATCGCCAAATTGCTCGGAGCGCCCGGCGTCATCGTACTGACGCGCTTCGCCTATGATCGCTTCGCCGACCTGTTGTTCGCTTGGAACAAGCGAAGAGGGCGATGGTAACGGCTCGCTGCGTCACGGCAGAGGGACGGGGATGGCGAGATAGCGCCGGTCGGGCTCTTCCCAACTGCGAGGCCAATAGCTCACCAGCGCCACCAGTCTCGGCTTGGCATCGGCCGGCTTGAAGACAAAGAGCGCATTCAGGCCGTTGGACTGCGAGCAACCGCGCTCGTAGCCGGACGCTTCGTCGATATAGACGATTTCGTTGTCCCTATTGTTTTCGGGCAGAGTGCGCACCAGCGAAAAGCTTTTGAGCTCTTCGCGCCCCTGCGCCGAGCAAGTCGTATCCGTGATCGTACGCGGCAGGACATCGACCGTGACGTCCCCACCGGGAACCGCATCCTCGATGCTGAGATTCGTCACTTCGGCGGCCATGGTGGCATAGGCCTGATCGGGTGTCGGCGCATCGAAAAGCCGTGCGCCCTCGTGCACGACCTGCCTGGTCGGCTTCTCGCCGATGCCGAGCTTGGCCAACAGCGGTTGGGCCTTTTTGCGCGCCTCGGTGCGGGGGGCCTCCTCGGGCCCCTCCTTGTCATGGCTCACTGCAAGAGGCGAGCCTGCGACAGCTTTGCCGGTATCGAGATCGATGATGTGGATGGTGCTGTAGGGATGGATGGAGGCATCGAGCGTGCCATATTCCTCGAAGGCGAAATAACGTCCATCCTTGGAAAAGCCGATGATATCGGGCACGGCGGCATCGCCGGCGAAGGCGGATGCGAGCGCGAGGGCGTTGAGAAGAGCGCCGCCGACCAGCCCCGCAACGCGACGAATCATGACACCCACCTCCAGCCTACACGCAAGGGGCAGGCTAGAGGCCTTCATGATCACAAGGAAGTCCCGGCGGGAACAGAGGCTCCGGCCGGAAGTCCAAATATCAATCGGTGTCGAAGGGAACCTCGTCGGAATCGACGATCGCCTTGGTTGCCTTCTTCTTGGCAGCCGGCTTCTTCGCAGCCGTCGTCTTCGCAGCCGTCGTCTTGGCGGCCGTCGTCTTGGCGGCCGCAGCCTTCTTCGCCGGTGTCTTTTTGGCAGCCGGAGCTTTGCCGGTCGTCGGGGCCTTGCCGGCTTTGGCGGCAATGAGTTCGATGGCCTGTTCGAGCGTCACCGCATCCGCTTCCATGCCCTTGGGCAGGGTGGCGTTGACCTTGCCATTGGTGACATAGGCGCCATAGCGTCCCGGCTTGACCTCGACGCTGCCGCCGCCGGGATAGTCGCCGAGGGGACGGCCTGCCGGCGCACCGGCGCCGAAACGGCGGCCAGAACCTCCGCTTTCCTTGGTGAGGATCAGAGCAATGGCCCGGTTGGCGCCGATTGCCAATACGTCATCATCCTTGTCGAGATTGGCGTAGGTCTTCTCGTGCTGGACATAGGGACCATAGCGGCCGATGCCCACCAGGATCGGTTTGCCGCTCTCGGGATGGACTGCGACCTCTTTTGGCAAAGAGAGCAATGCCAGTGCTCGTTCGAGGTCGACATTGGCTGCGCTCATGCCGCGAGGCAGGCTCGAACGCTTGGGCTTGTCGCCTTCGCCGAGCTGGACATAGGGGCCGAAACGCCCATCGCGAAGGGTGACGTCGAGACCGCTCTCGGGATCTGCGCCGAGCTTCCTGGTGCCGGCTTCGCCACCGCCCTCGGCCTCGCCATTCTGGTCGGCGCCAGCCGATAACTGGCGCGTATAGCGGCATTCGGGATAGTTGGAGCAGCCGATGAACGATCCGTATTTGCCGAGCTTGAGCGAGAGCGTGCCGGTGCCGCACACCGTGCACTGGCGCGGACTGGAGCCATCGCCCCGGTCGGGGAAGATATGCGGTCCGAGCAGGTCGTTGAGTGCGTCGAGAACCTGGGTGGTACGCAATTCCTTGGTGCCGTCGATGGCGGCGGAGAAATCGCGCCAGAAATCGCGCAGGACTTCCTTCCAGTCGAGCTCGTGGTTGGAGATGCGGTCGAGCTTCTCCTCCAGGGCCGCGGTGAAGTCATATTCGACATAACGGGCAAAGAAGCTCTCGAGGAAGGCGGTGACGAGACGACCCTTGTCCTCGGCCTTCAGGCGCTTCTTGTCGATCGAGACATATTCGCGGTCGCGCAGGGTGGCGAGCGTGGCCGCATAGGTGGAAGGACGGCCGATGCCGAGCTCCTCCATGCGCTTGATCAGCGTGGCCTCGCTGTAGCGTGGCGGCGGTTCGGTGAAATGCTGGGTAGCGGCGATCGATTTCTTGTCGAGCGCTTCGCCGGCCGACATGGTGGGAAGGCGCTTGCCGTCCTCGTCGTCCCCATCATCGTCCCGGTCTTCATTGTAGAGCGTCAGGAAGCCGTCGAACTTCACGACCTGGCCGGTCGCTCGCAGGTCGAGCTTGCGCCCGCCCGCCTCGACCAGGATGTCGACCGTGGTGCGCTCGAGCTCCGCCGAAGCCATCTGGCTGGCAACCGTGCGCTTCCAGATCAGTTCGTAGAGCCGGGCCTGTTCGTTATCCAGGAAGCGGGTGACGTCCTTGGGCGTGCGGAAGGGATCGGTCGGCCGGATCGCCTCATGGGCTTCCTGAGCGTTCTTCGCCTTGGTGACATAACGGCGCGGCGTCTCCGGCAGGTAGCCGGGCGCATAGCTCTTGCCGATCATGCTGCGCACGGCGGTGATGGCCTCCGGCGCCATATCGACGCCGTCGGTACGCATATAGGTGATCAGGCCGACCTGCTCGCCATTGAGGTTGATGCCCTCATAGAGGCGTTGGGCGATCTGCATGGTGCGATTGGGCGACAGGCCGAGTTTGCGGCTGGCCTCCTGCTGCAGCGTGGAGGTGGTGAAGGGCGGAAAGGGATTGCGCCGGGCAGGCTTGGCCTCGACACTGGCTACGACATAGCGGCCCTGGTCGAGAGCCGCGCGGAAGGCGAGAGCCTCCTTTTCGGTGCCGACATCAAGGCGCTGGATCTTCTGGCCGTCCGCGCCGACGAGGCGTGCTTCGAACAGATCGCCGCGTGGTGTGGCGAGGGTCGCGATCAAAGACCAATATTCGCGGGCGACAAAGCGCTCGATCTCGAGTTCCCGGTCGCAGACCAGACGCAAGGCGACCGATTGAACACGACCGGCGGAGCGGGCGCCCGGCAGCTTGCGCCAAAGTACCGGCGACAGGCGGAAGCCGACGAGATAGTCGAGCGCTCGTCGTGCCAGATAGGCGTCGACCAGGCCCTCGTCGATTTCGCGCGGCGCCTTCATCGCCTTCAGGACTGCGTCCTTGGTGATGGCGTTGAAGGTCACGCGTTCGACCGGAATATCCTTGATGGCACGCTTCTGGCGCAGGATCTCCAGGACATGCCAGGAGATCGCCTCGCCCTCGCGATCAGGGTCGGTTGCAAGAATGAGCTTGTCGCTCTCCTTCACCGCCTTGGCGATATCCGACAGGCGCTTGCTGGCCTTGGCGTCATTCTCCCACACCATGGCGAAATCGGCGTCGGGCTCCACCGAACCGTCCTTGGCCGGCAGGTCGCGCACGTGACCATAGGAGGCGATCACCTGGTAGTTGGAACCGAGATATTTGTTGATCGTCTGTGCTTTGGCAGGCGACTCAACGATGACGACAGGCATGGGCGGGCCGTTCAATACGCGGAAAACGAAATGTCCCCACCATGGCCGCGACTCATTGAAGATCGGCCGGGTAGGGCATGAAAACAAGCTTGCCACCTGCTTCCCGAGCCCAGGCCTGCATCTCGCAAACCTGTGCCTCGGAGCAGTCGACTAGCTGCCAAATAAGGGCAAATCCGAAAATTGCAAACTGGCGCATTTGTCGGATCGGGCGATGTCGTGACCCCAGGCCCTATCGTAGGACATGAGTTGCAATCGGGTCCTACGATAGGGCCGAATGCGGCGGCAAGATGGGCAAAAGGTAGCCTTAAGTCAATTCGGCCGACCGGCGTACAACAGCGAGACCATGCCGTTGCCATGCCGCTCGATTCGCCCGGAGAGATCGAGTTCGAGCAAGGCTAGCTGTACGCGCCGGGCATCGAGGCCGGAGGCGCGCACCAACTCGTCCATCGCCACGGGCGAAGGCCCGAGCACGGCGATCAGGCGGTCCTGGTCGGGATCACCCGTCGACGCGGAAGGAGGGGCGGGGGCGGTTTCCGGCTCCCTGGTCTCGAATTCGAAGCGGGGCTGAACGGGCCGTGGCGGTGGTGCGGGGCGCTCGACCAACGGCGTCAGAGCTTCCAGCACGTCGCCGGCATGCCGGACCAGGATAGCTCCCTCGCGCAGCAATTTGTTGCTGCCGTCATTGCGCGGATCGAGCGGCGACCCGGGTGCGGCCATCAGTTCGCGGCCTTGCTCCAAAGCAAGGCGGGCTGTGATGAGGGAGCCGGAGCGTGCAGCGGCTTCGATGATGACCACACCGAGCGAGAGGCCCGACACGATGCGGTTGCGTTTGGGGAAATCGCGTGCCGTTGCCACCCACTCGAACGGCATCTCGGAAATGACGCAGCCTGTGGCAGTGATATCCTTTGCGAGTTGTTCGTGCTGTGACGGGTAGATATGGCCGAGACCACCCCCGACCACGGCGACGGTGCCGTTGCTCACGGTGGCGCTATGCGCGGCTTCATCGATACCCCGCGCCAAGCCGGAGACCACGGTGAAACCGGCATTGGCGAGTTCGCTCGCCATGACAGCCGCGAATCGGCGCCCAAGCGCAGAGGCATTGCGGGCACCCACGATGGCGACCATCGGCCGGGACAAGGGAGCGAGCGATCCCCAGACGGCGAGGAGAGGCGGGGCCGATTCAATGGCGGCCAGAGAGAGGGGGTAGTCGGCTTCGCCCACGGCCACGAAGCGGGCACTAAGAGCGGCCATGGCCTGCAATTCTCGCCGAAGGCCGGCCTCGGAGGGCAGCTTGAGGGCACGGCCGCTGCGCCTGGCGATCTCGGGCAGAGCCTCGATCACGGCTCTGGCGGAACCGTGGCTTTCCAGCAAGCCCTTGAAGCTGATGGGGCCAATGCCGTCGCAGCGGATCAGGCGCAGCCAATCCAGCTTTTCTTCATCCGAGAGGGCAGAACCTGGCGACGTCACGCCTTCTTTCCAATGCGGCTCTCCGTACCATTGAGGAGACGGCCGATATTGGTGCGATGCATCACCCACAGGACCACGGTGAGGATGGCAAAGAGCAGGGCTTCACGCTGATAGCCCATGAGCAGGAGCCCGATCGGGCTCAGCAGGCTGGCCGTCAGGGCCGAGGCCGACGAATAGCGGGTAATGAAGGCAACCGAGACCCAGACCAGCGCGAAAAAGATGGCGATAGGCCAGGCGAAGGCGGCCAGCAGGCCGAGATAGGTGGCGACGCCCTTGCCGCCCTTGAATTTCAGCCAGATCGGGAAGAGGTGACCGACAAAAGCGGCGAGTCCGGCGAAGACTGCGGCCCCATCTCCCCAGAAGTGGCGCGCGAGCAGCACGGCGGCCGTGCCCTTGAGGGCGTCGAGGATCAGGGTGGCAGCCGCCAGATCCTTGCGGCCGGTGCGCAGGACATTCGTGGTGCCGATATTGCCAGAGCCGATGGCGCGGATATCCCCCAGTCCGGCCAGGCGAGTGAGAACCAGGCCGAAAGGAATCGACCCGAGCAGGTAGCCGAGCAGCAGCGCCGCCAGCGTCGTCGTCAGGGTCAGGTCGGCAAACATCGGCAGCTCGCTTTAGGAAGAAAAAGTGCGTGCCGCACACTATCGTCACTCGCCGAGGGCCGGCCACGAAAATCTTTGCCTTGAGACGGAGCGGAGCATCGACGATGGAGTTTTCCTCAACCTTTGTTGGGTCGACCGGTTGCGATGACCCGGGAGCGCGCTAAGGCTTTCCCGATGTGCTGAGCTGGTTCAATGCTGTAGGACGCATGGGCGCACCGCATTTGTGGGAGCCGGCCGACTGAAGGAGATTTGGATGCGTGTCATCGTGGCTTCGGCTTTGTTTCTTGGTCTGGCCGGCGCGGCCCTCGCGCAGCAGCCGACCTACAACGAACAGGTCGAAAAGGAGTTTCCTGCCCTGGACCGGCTGGTGAAGGCGCAGCCCTACAAGGGAGCCTACGGTGCCCTGTTGAAGGAATTGTCGCCCGTTCCCGACTATTTGTCCGACGTGCTCAGGCGCAAGGGCGACTATATGACTTTCGGCTCCAAGCAGGTGAGCATCGACGGTTCGCCCTACCGCGTCGCCATGGTCTGCCCGACCAACGTGACCTGTGCCGAATATGGCAGCGTCTTCCTGTTCACGGCCGATGGCCGTCAGGCCTGGGCCGAGATCCGCGACGGCGACAAGCCGGTCTATCTGGGTGGCCCCAGCGCGGGACAGAAACAGGCCCTGGATAAGGCATTCGACGAATAGAACGATCCGCGCCTGGAAATGGAATGCTTTGACGATGGGAGAGAGCGGACGGGGAGGTCCGGCTCCCGGGACTCCGTATCCTTGAGGCAGGCCTTCAGCCCCGCTCGAACACCTGGCGGCCGGCAACGAAGGTGCGGGAAACCAGGCCGCTGAGGCGCGCGCCGTCAAAGGGCGAGTTCTTGCAGCGAGACCGTAGCTTGGCGGCGTCGAGCACAAAGGGCACGTCAGGATCGAAGACGATGACGTCCGCGCTTGCACCCTTGGCCAGCGTGCCGCCAGGCAGGCGCAGGATTTGCGCCGGTCGCGTCGAAAGAGCCCGCAAGAGGCCGATCAGGTCCAGCGAGCCGTCATGCACCAGTCGCAGGCCGGCCGAGAGCATGGTTTCCAGGCCGATGGCGCCGTCGGCCGCCTCGGCGAAAGGCTGGCGCTTGGTCTCGACGTCCTGGGGATTGTGATCGGAGACGATCGCATCGACCAGCCCATCCTTGACCGCCTGGACCAGGGCCATGCGGTCGTCCTCATGCCGCAGCGGCGGCGATACCTTGCAGAAGGTACGGAAACCGTCGATGTCGTTCTCGTTGAGGGTGACGTGGTTGATCGAGGTGGAGGCGGTGACGTCGAGCCCGTCCTGCCTGGCCCGGCGCAGCACCTCGATCGAGGCGCGGCAGGTGACGGTTGCGGCGTGATAACGCCCACCGGTCAGGGCGACCAGGCGCATGTCCCGTTCCAGCAGGATGGCTTCCGCTTCGGCGGGAATGCCTGGCAGGCCGAGCCGGCTGGCAAATTCGCCCTCGTTCATCACGCCGTCACCGGCCAGATCGCTATCCTGGGTATGATGGATAATGAGAGCGTCGAAATCGCGCGCATAGGTCAGTGTCCGACGCATCACCCGGGCATTCATCACGCTGTGGGCGCCATCGGTGAAGGCGACGGCACCCGCTTCGCCGAGCAGGCCGATCTCGGTCATCTCCTGGCCGGCAAGGCCCTTGGTCAGCGCCGCCATGGCATGGACATGCACGATGGCGGTATCGCGGGCGCGGCGCAGTACAAAATCGACCACGGCGGGATCGTCGATCGGCGGATGGGTTTCCGGCGTGCAGACGATGGTGGTGACGCCACCGGCAGCCGCCGCCTGAGAGGCGGTGGCGAGGGTTTCGCGGTGCTCGGCGCCCGGCTCGCCCGTCACGGCCCGCATGTCGACCAGGCCGGGAGCGACGACCTGGCCATCGCAATCGATGATGGCGGTGTCCGAGCCCACGGTGCCGGAGGTGAGATGGCTCCCGATATCGGCGATGACGCCGTCGCGAATCAGTAGGCCGCCACGCTGCTGCGATCCGGCGGCGGGATCGGTCAGCAGTGCATTGACCAGAAGGGCATTGGCCGGGGCCAGAGGGCGAGCGTTATCCAACTTCCAGTTCCCCTCAGACATTCGGCAGGTTGCGGGCAAGAGCCTCGAGCACGGCCATGCGGACGGCGACGCCCGCCTCGACTTGCTCGCGGATGAGCGACTGGGCGCCGTCGGCGACGGCGGTATCGATCTCCACCCCGCGATTCATCGGGCCGGGATGCATCACCAGGGCATCCGGCTTGGCAAAGCCGAGCTTTTCCTCGTCCAGGCCGAAATAGCGGAAATATTCCTTGGTCGAGGGGATGAAAGCGCCTGCCATGCGCTCGCGCTGGAGGCGCAGCATCATCACGATGTCGGCGTCGCGGAGACCTTCCCGAATGTCCTTGAAGATCTCGACACCGAAGCGATCGATGCCGGCGGGGAGCAAGGTGGTGGGCGCGATCAGGCGGACGCGGGCCCCCAGCGTGCCGAGCAGCAGGATATTGGAGCGGGCAACGCGTGAATGCAGGATGTCGCCGCAGATGGCCACCGTCAGCCCGGCGATGCGCCCCTTGTTGCGGCGGATGGTGAGGGCATCCAGCAAAGCCTGGGTCGGGTGCTCGTGGGCGCCGTCGCCGGCGTTTACCACGGCGCAATCGACCTTGCGGGCCAGGAGATGTACGGCGCCGGCCTGGTTGTGCCTGACCACGATCACGTCTGGCCGCATGGCGTTGAGGGTGATGGCGGTATCGATCAGCGTCTCGCCCTTCTTCACCGAGGACGAGCCGACCGACATGTTCATCACATCGGCGCCGAGCCGCTTGCCCGCCAACTCGAAGGAGGACTGGGTGCGAGTCGAGGGCTCGAAGAACAGATTGATCTGGGTGCGCCCGCGCAGGGCGGACGATTTCTTCTCGACCTGCCTGTTGAAGGCGATGTGCTCGTCGGCTTCGTCGAGTAGGCTGAGGATATCGCTCTCCGTCAGGCCTTCTATGCCGAGGAGGTGGCGGTGCGGATAAGTCGCTTGAGCTGGCTTTGTCATCAAAGCCGACTTCATAGGCCGCACTAGTGACGGCAGCAAGGCCGGAGATAGGCCTTGCGTGTTTTTCCACCTGAGACTTTTGGGTGAGGGCTTCCAGGGAGAGTGCGGACATGACTTGCCTATCCCTCGGACCAATGCTATCGGCGAGGTGATACTCGAACCGGGAAAGGAGGGCTGCGCGTGATTATTCGTTGCGATCATCATCGCCAGCGTGGCCCAGTTCAGGCCCTGCAGATGCGTTTGCAGGGCTGACCAGAGGTCGTATCTCCCCCTTGCTGGTCTGCCCTTCGTGGCCCGCGCAGAACGAGAACATGCTCGTGATTGCGCATCGTCAAACGCCGTTCCTTCGCCTGCATTCCTTGATGGCTGCGTGCCCGGGATGCCGCGATCGCCGGTCCGGACCAGAGAATTCCCATGAGCCTGACTACCCTGCGCAACCTCGGCGTGACGCTGAGCACACCGCTTTTCTCGCAACTCAACCTCACGATCAATGCCGGCGATCGTATCGGCTTGGTGGCGGCCAATGGCCGTGGCAAATCCACCCTCCTGCGCTGCATCGCCGGCACGATGGATCCGGGGGAGGGGGATATCGTCAAGTCGCGCGGGCTGACGATCGGCCACGTCGAGCAGCATGTACCGACAGCCTTGCTCGACATGCCCTTTTACGAGGCTGTCCTCTCGGCCCTGTCGGCGGAGGCGCAGGTAAGCGAGGGCTGGCGCGTAGACGTCACCCTCGATTCGCTGCAGGTACCTGAAATCTTGCGGCAGAGGTCACTCGGGCAGTTGAGCGGCGGTTGGCTCAGGTTGGCCATGCTTGCGCGGGTCTGGGTCAGGGAGCCCGATCTCCTGCTGCTCGACGAGCCGACCAATCACCTCGACCTCGCCAAGATTGCCCTGCTGGAGGATTGGCTCAACGCTTTGCCGCGCGACGTGCCCGTGGTGGTGGCAAGCCATGACCGGGCCTTTCTCGACGCCACCACCAATCGCACCCTGTTCCTGCGGCCGGAGCAGCCGCAATTGTTCCCCTTGGCCTATTCGCGGGCCCGGATCGCACTCGATGAGGCCGACGCCGCGGACGAACGACGCTATCAGCGAGATATCAAGACAGCCCAGCAACTGCGCAAGCAGGCGGCGAAGCTGAACAATATCGGCATCAATTCCGGCAGCGATCTCCTGGTCGTCAAGACCAAGCAATTGAAGGAGCGCGCCGAACGCCTGGAGGGCGCGGCAAAGCCCGCCCATCAAGAGCGTTCCGCCGGCGCCGTCCGGCTTGCCAGCCAGGGCACGCATGCCAAGGTACTGGTCAGCTTCGATGACGCGGCTGTGACCACCCCCAACGGCACGCTGCTGTTTCGGACTGGCAAGCGCTTCATCTGCCAGGGCGACCGCATCGTTCTGCTCGGCGCCAATGGCGCGGGCAAGACGCGGCTCGTCAGCTTGCTGCGCCGTGCGATCGAGCAGCCGCAGACCGATGCGGAAGGCGTTAAGGCCACCCCCGCGCTGGTCCTCGGCTATAGCGACCAGGCTCTGGCTGACCTCGACGACGCCGAGACGCCGCACCATGCCCTGATCCACCGCTTCGAAGTCGGCGACCAGCGGGCGCGCTCGTTACTGGCCGGGGTCGGTGTGGCGATCGAGAAGCAGACCCGTCCGATCGGCCAGCTCTCCGGGGGCCAGAAGGCACGTCTGGGTCTGCTGATGCTGAGGCTGGCCGAACCGAACTTCTATCTCCTCGATGAGCCGACCAACCATCTCGACATCGACGGGCAGGAAGCCTTGGAGACAGAGTTGCTGCGCCCCAATGTCAGCTGCCTGCTGGTCTCGCATGACAGGAGCTTCGTACGTGCAGTTGGCAATCGCTTCTGGTTGATCGAAGGCAGGAAGTTGATCGAGGCGGACGGACCAGAGGCGTTCTTCGCCGCCGTAAGCGGGACGGAGAACTGATTGTTCCTCTCCCGGCCGCGGCCCTTCCGGATGGTTTCGGAAGGACCGAGCCCTCCGTTGGCTGGCCGAATATTTCCCTTGTCGGGGCGCGTGGGCTGGCTCTTAATGCTCGTGCCGGGGGGCGAACGAACAAACAAGAACAGACAGGAAGAACGCTCATGGCAGGCGCGGCGACAGGTCAGTCGAAAGCGGGGACCGTACTCAGGGTCACCAGCGGCAATTTCCTCGAAATGTTCGATTTCTTTTTGTTCGGGTTCTATGCCACCCAGATATCCCAGGCCTTCTTTCCCTCACAGAATGAAACGACGTCTCTTCTGCAGGCCTTCATGACTTTCGGGGCCGGCTTCCTGATGCGGCCGCTCGGTGCCTTGTTTCTTGGCTCCTACATCGATCGTATCGGCCGCCGGCGGGGACTGATCGTTACGCTCGGCATCATGGCGATGGGCACCGTGCTGATCGCTTTCGTGCCGGGCTATGCCACCATAGGCTTGCTGGCGCCGATCCTGGTACTGATCGGGCGCTTGCTGCAGGGCTTTTCGGCCGGCGTGGAACTGGGCGGCGTCTCCGTCTATCTCGCCGAGATGGCGACCCCGGGCAACAAGGGCTTTTATGTCTCCTGGCAGTCGGCCAGCCAGCAGGTCGCCATCGTGGTATCGGCCTTGATCGGCTACGCGCTCAATCACCTCCTGATGCCTGAGACCATCACCGATTGGGCCTGGCGCATTCCTTTCTTCATCGGCTGCATGATCGTGCCGCTGCTGTTCTTCCTGCGCCGGAGCCTGGAGGAGACGGCCGAATTCGAAGCGCGTCATGTCCGACCGACCCTGCAGCAGGCGGTGTCTTCGCTGCTGCAAAACTGGCAGGTCGTGTTGCTCGGCGTGATGCTGGTGTTGATGACCACCGTCTCCTTCTATCTGATCACCGTCTACACGCCGACCTTCGGCAAGAGCGTACTCAAATTGTCGGAGTCCGATGCCCTGGTGGTCACTTTGTGCGTCGGCATTTCCAATTTCATCTGGCTGCCGGTGATGGGGGCGTTGTCGGACCGCATCGGACGCTTCCCCATCCTTGCGATCTTCTCCTTCCTGATGCTGGTGACCGCCTATCCCGCCCTGTCCTGGTTGGTCAGCGCTCCCAGCTTTGCACACATGCTGGAGGTCGAGCTGTGGTTTTCCTTCCTCTATGGCGGCTATAACGGTGCCATGGTGGTGGCCCTCACCGAGATCGTGCCGGCCCACGTCCGTACCACTGGATTCTCCCTGGCCTATAGCCTCGCCACCGCGCTCGGCGGCTTTTCACTGGCGGTCTCCACCTGGCTGATTTCCCTGTTGCAGAACAAGGCGGCACCGGGGCTGTGGCTGTCGGCAGCGGCGGCTTGCGGATTGATCGCAGCCCTGCTCATCTACCGCACGAAACTGGCGAGCAGCCGACCGGATCCGGCATCGGCATTCTAGGACAAACGAACGCTCCTGGCCGAGCGCTCGTTCGTGCTTGGTCTTTGTTTGAATACGTCGTTGCGATTCCTGTCGATTTCGGCAGATCGCAGGGCACTTTGGGAGTTGGTTGTCGCAGATGTCGGATGTCGTAAGATTGGGGCGGGAGGCGACCTGGACTCTCGCCTACGGTGCTTGCCGGGGGGCGGGCGCCGATGAGGCGATTGCGCGGTCGCTTGCCGATGCCATCGTTTCCGCCGAATGGGTTGGGCGCTCCTCGGTGGGGCTTGCCCATCTGCGTGATTATCTGGTCGGTTTTATCTCGGGGCGGATCGCCACAGGGGTAGAGCCGGAACTCGACGATCCGGCCTTGGCTATTATCCGCTCCGATGCGAAGGGCGGTATCGCCCAGCTCGGTTTCGACAGGGCGTTCGACGCGTTGTGTAGCAGGGCCGGTCTCTACGGGCTGGCGGTCTTCGTCCAGCACAACAGCTATACCACCGGCGAGCTGGGTTACTATGTGCGCCGCCTGGCCGAAAACGGACTGGTCGCCATTGCCGCTTCCAACGGGCCGGCCCTGATGGCGGCCGCATTGGGCAGCGAGGCAGTCTATTGCACCAATCCTCTGGCATTCGCGGCTCCCGTCGCCGGTGAACTGCCCTTGTTGATCGACCAGGCTTCCAGCGCCACCGCCTTCGTGAATGTCCGGCGGGCCGCCGAGAAGGGCGAGACCATTCCAGAAGGCTGGGCGATCGATGCGCAGGGACGCCCGACGACCGACGCGCGCGAGGCAGTCAAGGGAGCGCTCCTGGCCTTCGGTGGCGCCCGCGGCGGCAATATCGCCCTGATGGTGGAGGTGCTGGCCGCCGGCATCAGCGGAGCGAACTGGTCGCTTGATGCCCCGCGTTTCATGACTGGGGAGAAAAGCCCGGGAGCGGGCCTGTTCGTGCTCGCCCTGAAGCCCGATCTCCTGGAACCGGGCTTTGCCGATCGCCTGAAGGAGCAGTTGAACAGGCTGTCCGGCAAGGGAGTGCATATTCCCGGCCGCAAGCGCGCCGGCGAAACCATCGAGGTTCCCAAGGCGGTGATAGAGGCGTTGGAACGGGACGGGCGCTGAGGCATTTCGTCGTCCCGGTTCTGTCCAACAACGACGCAGAGCACGTCAAATTGCGCATGGCGGCGAGCGTCAGCAGCTTAGCGACTTTGCAGTCCAATAAGGCTTCGATGCGGTTATCGCCCGTAGCCCAGGCGATCCAGTGCGCCTTGCAGGATGAAGGATGCGGCCATTTTGTCGACGACCTCCGCGCGCCTGCGCCGCGAGGCATCGGCTTCGAGCAAGGTTCTCGTCACCGCGACCGTGGACAGGCGCTCGTCCCAAAGGGCGACCGGTAAGTCGCTCAGGCGTTGCAGATTGCGGGCAAAACTTTCGGAGGCCTGGGCACGGGGGCCCTTGCTGCCATCCATGTTGAGGGGGTACCCGAGTACCAGGCCGCCGACATCGTGCCGGGCGGCGAGGGCGAGCAATTGTTCGGCATCGGCGGTGAACTTGGTGCGCCGGATCGTCTCCAGCGGCGAGGCGATGGTCAGCATCACGTCGGAAAGCGCCAGCCCGATCGTCTTGGTGCCGAGATCAAGGCCAAACAGGCGCATTTCGGCAGGCAGGTTTTCGGCGAGGTCGAAAAGATCAACGATCAAGGAAATATCCCTGGGAGCATGTCGCTGAGACGTCCGCGGTCCCAGGATTGGCGTCTGGTTGGAAAGCCGATAGCATTTCACGGGGGTGGGGCGTTATGGTTTTCTGTCGCTAACACCAACCTCATTGTTCAAGGGATTATCCAAATGCGTATTACCTGGCTCGGCCATGCCGCCTTTCGTGTCGAATTCGACGGCAAGGCCGTGCTGTTCGACCCCTTTTTGAGCGGGAACCCCTCCTTCAAGGGGGACCGCGCGGCCGTCAGCGCCGGCATCAGCCACATCTTGCTCACCCATGGCCATGCCGATCATGTCGGCGATACCATCGAACTGGCGCGGGAAACCGGAGCGACGGTGGTCTCCAATGCTGATCTGGTGACCTTTCTGGCGGGCAAGGGCGTAGAGAAGGTCGAGCCGATGAACACGGGCGGCACCGTCGACCTTGGCGGTTTCACCGCGACGATGGTGAGGGCGGATCATTCGGCCAGTCTGATCGACAATGGCGTCAGCGTCGCCGTGGGCAATTCGAACGGCCTCATCCTCAAGGCGCCGGGACAGCCGACGCTCTATCACCTGGGCGATACCGACATCTTCTCCGACATGGCGCTGATCGCCGAACTGCATCAGCCCAAGATCGGCCTGGTGCCGATCGGGGACCGCTACACCATGGGCCCGCAGACTGCGGCGCTCGCCGTGAAGCGCTATCTCAATCTGGAGGTCGCGATTCCCTGCCATTACGCGACCTTCCCAGGCCTGGTGAGCAATGCCGACGCCTTCACCGCGGGCATCGCCGGCAGCAAGACCAGGGTGCTTGCCCCCAAACCCGGCGAAAGCGTGGAGCTGGGATAAGGACGCATATACGAAAGGTCACAGGCAACTTGCCTGCGACCTCCCGCCTGACGTGGCAGGTATTTGTGTCGCCGCCTTAGCGATACCGGCAGTACCGTTTGCTGTAGTCGGCGGCGTTGATATCCCCGAGGCTGGAGCTCTTCTGCCAGAGATCGCAGGCCTTGTTGCGGTTTCTCGGCACGCCAGTGCCGTCATAGGTCATGATGGCGAGGCCGACATAGCCTTGTGAATCACCGGCTGCGATGGCCTGATTGTAGTAGTCGATCGCTTTCGGGTAATTACGGCGACCACCGACGCCCAGGCGGTAATAGTCGCCTAGCCCGGAGAGGGCGAACATCACTTTCTCATCCACCGCCCTCTCCATCAGCGCCAATGCCGCGGCGGGGTCCTTCTTGACGCCGCGCCGGGTCTTCATCAGGCCGGTTGCCACGTTGTAGATCGCCCGTTTGTGCCCCTTTTCCATTGCCGCCTTGTAGGCCACCATGGCTTCTTTGAAATTCTCTGCCTTGTCATAGCTGCGGCCAAGCTGGAAGAACTCCCGCGATGGCGCATCGGCGATCTTCGTCGCCTTCAGACAGGCGGTGATTGCTGCCGAGGTGTCGAGCTTGTCGAAGGTGACGCCGGGCAGATTTGCGGGCTTCTGTTCGTCCATTGCGTGGGCGGCCGCACGATCGCAGGCCTCGATATCAGGCGATGATGCGGCATCCTGCGCGGTCTGGGCGGGTGGAGATGAAGGTGCCGGTTCCGCCGCCGGCGCTGGTGTGCCCCGGTCCTGGGTGGTCGCCTCCGAGGTTGGCGTGGCCGGTGCGGCAGCCTTGCCCAATGCTCGCAACTTGATCTCGGCCAGGGGCTTGTAGACGCCCTTGAAGGTGCCACTGGCAACCTGGTCGAGATAGGCCTGGAACATGGCGGGATCGGTGCTGTTTTGCACCGATTGCCAGAAGATGTCCTCGGCCGACTGGCTCGCCTGGGCGAGCAGCAGGGGACGGGCCGGATCAGCCAGCCCCGGCGCGCTCCACGACAGCGCCAGCGCCGTGGCGATCAGCGACCCTGCCAGCAATTTCATCGACATCTATACTCTCCGCTCATTTCCAACCGTCTGACTGAACCTGCCTGCGCCTATCGCTCAGCCCGGCGGGCATTTGGCATTGAGATTGCCCGCCGCGTCGGCATCCCCCGCGGCCGCGCCCTGCCTGAAGAGGTCGCAGGCCTTGCCGGCATCCTTGGTCACGCCCTGGCCTTTGAGGTAGAGCAGGCCAAGGCCGGAAAAGGCCGTCGGCTCCTTGGCCTGGACCCCGAGTTCATAGATCGCTGCGGCCTTGCGATAGTCGCGGCTGGCACCAAAGCCATTGGCATACATCCATGCGATGCGGCTGATGGCCGGCGCGTAATTGCCATCGGTGGCCTTGTAGTAGAGGCTGAGGGCCTTGACGGCATCCTTTGGAACACCCCGCCCGGCCAGATGGCGCCCGGCCAGCTCATACAGCGCAATGCCGTGGCCGAGAGCCGCGGCTTTCTGCAACTGCACCAAAGCCAGGGCATCCTGGCTGCTCTGACCATAGGCGCGGGCGAGCTGGTAATAGAGGCGGCGCGGCGCGCCCGGCGAAGCAATGGCCTTGCTGCAGGCCGCGACGGCAGCGTCCGCCCCCGCAAGGGTCACATTCACGCCCCCTACGTCCTTCGGCCTGTCGGGGTCGCGCGGATCGGCGGCGGCCTGATCGCAGGCCTTGACGTCGTCGTTCCGCGCTTCGGTTTTTGGAGCGGCTGGAGCCGGCAGGGCGGCCTGCTGGCTGGATGGCGGCGGGGAGGCGGGCTTGGGCGCGGTTTGCGGCTCGGATTTGGGCTGCAGAGCGGCAAGCTTGATCTGTGCCAGTGCCCTGTAGGTACCCGTGAAAGTCCCGCTCTGGACTTGTTCGAGATAGGCCTGGAACATGGCGGGATCGGAACTGGCCTGGATCGACTGCCAGAACAGATTTTCAGACTGGCTGTCGCCGGATAGGGAGGCTGTCGGTGCGGCGGGCAACGCCTGGACCGCGGGGCGAGCCGCAGGCAAGTCACCCGTCAGCGTCACCCGGCCTACGATACCGTCATAATAAGCCGGCACCTGTTCACGGCCGGCGCTGCGGGCAAGGGCGCGCACCTTCTCCTGCGTTTCCTTGGCCATGTCGATCAGCGTCAAGTCCTGGCGCCCCAGCAACGGCAGGAAGGAGCGCACGAAGACGGAAGTTTTTTCGGGGTCGCCCGACGAAAGGCGGTCCAGCGCCTCCTGCTTGCTGCCGGCCGAAAACATGATGAAGACGCCGCCATCCGCCTCCATGCGGGCAAGGCCCCGGGTCGCGGGCAGGGCACGCGTGCCGCTCTGCGCGAAGGGATTGTTGCGACAGGCATCGAGAATTGCCACCACCTGCCGGGCGCCCTTGGAGCGGAAGCGCTCGATGATGTCGGCGGCGTTGAAGGATTCGTCCTTGATGAGGCCGGCTTCTCCCTCGGTCGCGGCGGGAATGTCGACCGGAAGCAGCCAGTTCTGCCCGTCGATCTCGACGCCATGGCCGGAATAATGGAACAGCACGGTGTCGCCAGGGCTTATCGCGCCCTCCACCGTCGCCATGGCCCGGCTGATCTGGCGCTTGGTGCCGTTCTCGACCAGCGTGACCGTAAAGCCCGCCCGCTGCAACGCCTCACGCATCGCCTGGGCGTCGTTCACGGCCGTCTGCAGTGGCGGCACTTCCTGATAGGTATTGTTGCCGACGATGAGGGCAAGCAGCTTGGCGGAGGCCGGCGCCACGCCGTTCCCGAAGGCCAGGAGGGCGAGTAGGAGCAGGACGAAGCGCGCTCTCATGGAGATTCCCCAATCGCACAGGCAGAATAGCTTACGCAACGACCTCTTACGAGAGCCATCGCGCAGGCGGCGTCGAACAAGCGTGACTCGTTCCCCTGACTTGCGGCATCATGGAGGACAAGATCGGTTGCGCCTGCAAAGCTACGCGTGATAGACCGCGCCGTTCCGTGATTTTGCGCACAATCGAGGGTTTCATGTCTGTCGATGCCGCCACGGTGAAGCGTATCGCGCGTCTTGCGCGCATTGCCGTCACCGAAGAAGACGTTCCGCATTTGCAGGGCGAGCTGAATGCCATCCTCGATTTCGTGGCCCAACTCGATGAAGTCGATGTCGACGGTGTCGAGCCGATGACGTCTGTGACACCGATGGTGATGAAGAAGCGCCAGGACGTGGTGACGGACGGCAATATCGCCGAAAAGATCGTCGCGAATGCGCCGGCCTCCGAGGACAACTACTTCCTCGTTCCCAAGGTCGTCGACTGAGTTACGCCGTTTCCAGGCCAGGCGTGCCCGAGCCGCTGCATTCCCCGCCGCTTCGAGCCCTGGCCATATCCGTTCAGGACATCTTTCCGTGAGCCATATCACCGATCTCACCCTTGCCGAAATCCGCGATGGCCTGAAGGCCAAGGCCTTCACCGCGACCGAGGCGGCCAAGGCCTATCTCGACGCGATGGAGAAGGCACGTGGCCTCAATGCCTATGTGCTGGAAACACCGGAGCAGGCCCTCGCCATGGCTGCCCGAGCCGACGACAAGCTCGCCCGGGGCGAAGGCGGCGCGCTTGAGGGCGTGCCGCTCGGCGTCAAGGATCTGTTCGCCACCGAGGGCGTGCGCACCACCGCCTGCTCGCGCATCCTCGACAATTTCGTGCCGCCCTATGAGTCGACGGTGACGAGCCAGCTCTGGCGCGACGGCGCCGTGATGCTCGGCAAGACCAATAATGATGAATTCGCCATGGGTTCGTCGAACGAGACCTCAGCCTTCGGGGCGGCTGTCTCGCCCTGGCTGCCGCCGACCTGGAGCGCCGAGGAAGGCAAGCGCAAGCTCGAAGAAGCCCGCGCTGCCGGCAAGACGCCGAACGGCTTCCTGGTTCCCGGCGGCTCCTCCGGCGGCTCCGCCGCCGCCGTGGCTGCGCGACTGTGCCCCGGTGCGGCGGGTACCGACACCGGCGGCTCCATCCGCCAGCCCGCCGCCATCACCGGCATCACCGGCATCAAGCCGACCTATGGCCGTTGCTCGCGCTGGGGGATCATTGCCTACGCCTCCTCGCTCGATCAGGCTGGTGCCTTCGGCCATACCGTTCGCGATTGTGCCATCATGCTCAACTCGATGGCCGGCCACGATCCCAAGGACACCACTTCCATGGATATCGCCGTGCCCGATTACGAGGCGGCGATCGGCGGCAGCGTCAAGGGCAAGGTCATCGGCATTCCCAAGGAATATCGGGTCGAGGGTCTGTCGGCGGAGATTGATGCGCTCTGGCAGAAGGGCATCGACTGGCTGCGCGATGCCGGCGCCGAGATTCGCGAGATCAGCCTGCCGCACACCAAATATGCGCTGCCGGCCTATTATATCGTGGCCCCGGCCGAGTGCTCTTCCAATCTCGCCCGCTATGACGGCGTGCGCTATGGCGAGCGGGTTGCCGGCCGCGAGATCACCGAGCTCTACGAGAATAGCCGCGCCGCCGGTTTCGGCGCCGAGGTAAAGCGTCGTATCCTGATCGGCACCTACGTGCTCTCGGCCGGCTATTACGACGCCTATTACGTCCGGGCCCAAAAGATCCGCACGCTGATCAAGCGCGATTTCGAACAGGCCTATGCCAGCGGCGTCGATGCCATCCTCACCCCGGCCACCCCGTCGCCCGCCTTCGGCATCGGTGAAAAGGGCGGTACCGATCCGGTGGAGATGTATCTCTACGACGTCTTCACGGTCACGGTGAACCTGGCCGGCCTGCCGGGCCTGTCCGTTCCGGCTGGGCTGTCCTCGGGCGGCCTGCCACTCGGCCTGCAGCTCATCGGGCGCCCCTTCGACGAGGAGACGCTGTTCACCCTGGGCCATGCCGTCGAACAGGCGGCCGGCTCGCTCGGCCGCCCCGAGCGCTGGTGGGCCTGAGCATGAGCGGCGCCGAGAACACCCGCGAAACATTGGGCACGAGCGAGACATTGGCGGACCTGCGCCGGGAGATCGATGCCATCGATGAAAAGCTGGTGCATCTCCTGGCCAACCGCATCAAGGTCGTGCAGCGGGTGGTCAAGGTGAAGAACCGCGACGGCCTGCCCGCCAACATCCCCGAACGCGTCGAGGAAGTGGTGGCATCGGCCTGCAAGCGGGCGCAAGCCGAAGGATTGCCGCCCGAGCTTGCCGAACTCATCTGGCGCGACATGGTGGCCTGGATCATCGATTACGAGAACCGCCACCTAGCCGCCGACAAACCAGGCTGAATCCAGCCTGCGACACTATCGAACCGTTCTTTGAACCGGAGCCTAGACATGAACGCCACGGTTGACCCCAAGAAGCTGATCAAGGGCGCCACGGGCGACTGGGAAGTGGTTGTGGGCATGGAAATCCATGCCCAGGTCACTTCCGAGGCCAAGCTCTTTTCGGGTGCTTCCACCAAGTTTGGCGGCGAGCCCAACAGCCACGTCTCGCTCGTTGACGCCGCCATGCCCGGCATGCTGCCCGTGATCAACGAGGAATGCGTGCGCCAGGCCATCCGCACGGGGCTCGGCCTCAAGGCGCAGGTCAACCTGAAGTCGGTGTTCGACCGCAAGAATTATTTCTATCCCGACCTGCCGCAGGGCTACCAGATCTCGCAGTACAAGCAGCCGATCATCGGCGAGGGCACCGTCATCGTCGAGGTACCGGAGACCGGCGAGACGCTGAGCGTGGGCATTGAGCGCCTGCATCTGGAGCAGGATGCCGGCAAGTCCATGCATGTGGGCGATGTCTCGCTGGTCGATCTCAACCGGTCGGGTGTGGCCTTGATGGAGATCGTCTCCAGGCCGGATCTGCGGTCGGCCGACGAGGCGCGCGCCTATGTCACCAAGCTGCGTACGATCCTGCGTTATCTCGGCACCTGCGACGGCGACATGGACAAGGGCAATCTGCGTGCCGACGTCAACGTCTCCGTGCGCAAGCCCGGCGATCCCCTTGGCACGCGCTGCGAGATCAAGAACGTCAACTCGATCCGCTTCATCGGCCAGGCCGTCGAGATCGAAGCCCGTCGCCAGATCGGCATCCTGGAGGATGGTGGCTCCATCGACCAGGAGACGCGTCTCTATGATCCGAACAAGGGCGAGACGCGGTCCATGCGTTCGAAGGAAGAAGCACACGATTATCGCTACTTCCCCGACCCGGACCTGCTGCCGCTCGAATTCGATCAGGCCTATGTCGACGATCTCGCCGGCCATCTTCCGGAACTGCCCGATCCCAAGAAGGCGCGCTTCATCAGCCAGTACGGCCTGTCGGCTTATGATGCCGGCGTGCTGACGGCCGAGCGCGAATCCGCGGACTTCTTCGAGGCGGTTGCCACGGGGCGCGACGGCAAGATCGCGGCAAACTGGGTGATCAACGAATTGTTCGGGCGCCTCAACAAGGAAGGGCTCGACATCACCTCTTCGCCCGTCTCGGCCCAGCAGCTCGGCAGCATCGTCGATCTTATCGGCGAGAACGTCATCTCGGGCAAGATTGCCAAGGATCTGTTCGAGATCGTCTGGACCGAGGGCGGCGACCCGCGCGCCGTCGTCGAGGCGCGCGGCATGAAGCAGGTTACCGATACCGGGGCCATCGAGGCCGCCATCGATGCGGTGATCGCAGCCAATCCCGACAAGGTCGAGCAGGTCAAGGCCAAGCCGACCATGCTGGGCTGGTTCGTCGGCCAGGTGATGAAGCAGAGCGGCGGCAAGGCCAATCCGCAGGCCGTGAACGATATCCTGAAGGCCAAGCTCGGCCTGTGAGGGCGAGGTAGCGATGTGCCGATCGCGCTCCGTCGAACGATGGAGCGCGATAGGCACATCGTGGCTGAACCTGCTCAGGCGGTCTTCTCGCCATCCCAATAATTCCTGGTCGCCGACATGTCGAAAACCCCTGGCTCCACGCGGAGGGCGTCGACGGCCATCTTGTTCGAGTCGGGATAGACGCAGACCTCGTTCGGATTGCGCTCGCCGATCATCAGATACCGACAGGGACCCGTGCCGCTATTGACGAAGGAATGGCCGATCTTCCGCCCGGCGGGAAAACAGACATAGTCGCCGGGTTTCATGGGGAGGCGCTCCTCGCCGAGGATGAGCGTCAGCTCTCCTTCGAGGACCAGTGCATGCTCTTCTTCCAGCATGTGGTAATGGGTCGGGCAGAGCCGCATGCCCGGAGCCGGGGACTCGATCAGCACGCCGACGCGATAGGCCCTGCCGGCCACCGCGTGGGTCAAATGCTTGGATGAACCGCCAAATTGCGGGCCGGCGCCATCGCCGTTCCAGGGGATGTCGTCCGCCGAGATGGGGAGGAGAGGCTTGGCCGGCTGAGACAGCGTGGCGATGACGTCGGGCCTGGGAAAAGCAGGATTGTCGGGGCCGGTCACTTCTCCATCCCAGTAGCTGCGGGCCGCCGCGAGGTCGAAGATGGCATCCCGTCCCAGGGCTCGCACCAGCACCTTGTTCGAGTCGGTGTAGACGACGACCTCATTGGGGTTGCGCTCGCCGATGATCACGTAGCGGGCCGTTGCGGTGCCGGTGTTGAGGAGGCAATGCCCGGCCCTTTGTCCGGCGGGAAAGCAGATATAGTCGCCCGCCTTCATCACATGCGTCTCGACGCCGACCCGCGCGGTGAGTTCTCCGTCGAGGACGAAGACGTGCTCTTCCTCGAAAATATGAAAATGTGCGGGCGAACTCTGCCTGCCGGGCTCGAGCTCCTCGATGGCGACGCCGACATGATAGGGCTCACCCATGGCAGCCAAGGTGAGATGACGATAGCGTACGCCGAAACGAGGCACGTCGGACCATTCCGTCCAAGCCACGTCATGCGACGAAATCGGGCGTACCGCAGGCTCGTTGTCTGCCGTCATCGCTCGATACCCTTTCGTGCTTCCGGCCGAGCAAGACTTCCCGGCGAGGTGAAAAGGCGCACCGGCATCGGGGACGGCGCGCCTGCCATCTTTACTGGCGGTTCCAGGTGACGGACCGACAAATCAGTCCGCCGAGCACGCAGCCGGCTGTGGTGAGGCGGTTGCCCGAAAGGGTCATGGTGCCGGTATAGGTCTTGCCGTCCTCAGGATTGAAGGCCTTGCCTTTCCATTTATCGTCGCCCGACGGCGCCATGTCGTAGAAAACGCGCTTGCCGACATTGTCTTGATGCTTGGGATCCTTGACCCAGGTGACGGAGCCGCACAGAGCTTCGCCGCAGGGAGCGATCTTCACCTTCGATTCGCCGTTCTCCCTCAGCCAGGTCCCGGAGGCATCGCCGGCGTGGGCGGCGCCTGCCAACAAAGTACTTGAGACAGCGGCTATAACAACTTGTGATAGCTTGATCTTCATCGATTTCACTCCAGGGCGTGGCTGTAAGAGGCAGCATGAGGTGCCCCTGCGCGACCGCATCATTTGCCAAACTCAGGCAATGTGCAAATCGCAGCGATGGAGGTTGTGGGCGAGATGAATCTGCCCTGCGCTGCCCGTTTTGCAGGCATGCTTGTTTAGGAGGCGAATTCCGCTTGCTGCCATCCCTGTGACTGGCTAGATTGTGAGCATAAAGGAGCCCTGCATTCATGGTAGGCAAGGAAATCGCGACTGAGGTCCAGTCCGCGCCGCCGGAGCGGCTGCGGATCGGGGCAGTCGAGTTGGCAAACCCGGTAGTCCTGGCGCCGATGTCCGGCGTGACCGATGCCGTTCTGCGTGGCATTGCGCAGCGCCAGGGCGCAGGTCTGGTGATTTCCGAGATGGTAGCGAGCGATCGTCTCGCCACGGGCGACGAAGAGGCGCGCTTGCGGGCCGAAGCCCCCGGCGGCGGGCCGCACGTCGTGCAACTCGCCGGTTGCGAAGCGCGCTGGATGGGCGAGGCGGCCCGGGTGGCCGTCGACGCTGGTGCGGATGTCATTGACATCAATATGGGCTGCCCGGCCAAGCGCGTTACTGGCGGCTGGTCCGGCTCGGCCTTGATGCGCGACCTCGATCACGCGCTTACCCTGATCGAGGCGACGGTATCGGCCGTGAAGGTTCCGGTGACGGTGAAGATGCGCCTGGGCTGGGACCATGCCAGCCTCAACGCCCCGGAGCTTGCCCGCCGCGCCGAGCGGGCAGGCGCCGCCATGATCACCGTGCATGGGCGTACGCGCATGCAGTTCTACAAGGGCACCGCCGATTGGCAGGCCATTCGGGCCGTCAAGCAGGCGGTCGGCATCCCCGTGGTCGCCAATGGTGATTGTCGCAGCCTCAGTGATGCGCTGGCCATGCTGCAGCAATCGGGTTGCGATGCCGTCATGGTCGGCCGGGCCGCCCAGGGACGGGCCTGGCTGCCTGGACACATAGCCCGCGAGCTCGCAGCCGGCGAGGTGCTGCCGGTGCCCGATGCGGCGGTGCAGCGTGATCTCACCCTCGAGCATTATCACGGCCTGCTGGATCTTTACGGACCTGCGCACGGCATCCGCCACGCCCGCAAGCATCTGGCCTCGGCGATGGAGGCTGCCCAGGGCTATTTCGGCGGCGGCAATGCCGAACTTCGCCAGTCGGTGCTGACGGGTGACAAACCGAGTGATGTGGCGGCCGCCTTCAACGCCTTTTTTGCCAGTCTCGATCGGGTGGCGGCATGACAGCACTGCCACGCCACATGCCCAATCACGAGGCCGTCCTGAATGCCTTGCCTCACGCCATTCTCTCGGTGGATGGGCAGGGCAGGGTGCTCGATGCCAATATGGCCGCCGAGGCTTTCTTCGACGTCAGTGCGCCGATGATGCGGCGCAACCTGATCAAGGATCTGCTGCCTTTCGGCTCGCCCCTGCTGGCCCTGATCGACCAGGTCCGCGAGCGCAATGCGCCCGTGAACGAATATCGCGTCGATCTCGGCTCGCCGCGGATCGGGGTAGAGCGGCATGTCGACATCCAGGTCGCGCCGATGCAGGACCAGTCCGGCGGCGTGGTGATCATGCTGCAGGAACGCACCATCGCCGACAAGATGGATCGCCAGCTCACCCACCGCGGTGCAGCCCGTTCGGTGACGGCACTGGCGGCCATGCTGGCCCACGAGATCAAGAATCCGCTTTCCGGCATCCGTGGCGCCGCCCAGCTCCTGGAGCAGTCGGTCGAGGATGCCGACCGCGAGTTGACGCAGCTGATCTGCGAGGAGGCCGACCGTATCGTCAAGCTGGTCGACCGCATGGAGGTGTTTTCGGACGAGCGCCCGGTGGCGCGCAGCCCGGTCAACATCCACGTCGTGCTGGAGCATGTGAAGAAGCTGGCCCAGTCCGGCTTTGCCCGCAAGATCAAGTTCATCGAGGATTATGATCCCTCGCTGCCGCCGGTGCATGCCAACAAGGACCAGCTCGTTCAGGTCGTCCTCAACCTGGTCAAGAATGCCGCCGAGGCGATCGACGGCGACACGGATGGCGAGATCACCATGACCACCGGCTTCAAGCCAGGCGTGCGCCTGTCGGTGCCGGGATCGTCCTCACGGGTCAGTCTGCCCATCGAGGTCTGCATCAAGGATAGCGGCCCGGGGGTGGCGCCTGATCTTCTGCCCTACCTGTTCGATCCCTTCGTCACCACCAAGACCAGTGGCACCGGGCTGGGGCTGGCCCTGGTCGCCAAGATCGTCGGTGATCACGGCGGCATCGTCGAATGCGAGAGCCAGAACAAGCGTACGGTCTTTCGCATCCTTCTCCCCATGTATCGTTCCGACCGTAGCGCATAGGAAAACCGAGTATGCAGGCAGGCAGTATTCTCGTCGCCGATGACGACGCCGCCATCCGGACCGTGCTCAACCAGGCCCTTTCGCGCGCCGGTTATGAGGTACGCTCGACCGGGAACGCCACCACGTTGTGGCGATGGGTCAGCCAGGGCGAGGGGGATCTGGTCATCACCGATGTGGTGATGCCGGACGAGAATGCCTTCGACATGCTGCCGCGCATCAAGAAGGTGCGGCCGGAACTGCCCGTCGTGGTGATGTCAGCCCAGAACACCCTGATGACGGCGATCCGAGCCTCCGAGAAGGGTGCCTATGACTATCTGCCCAAACCCTTCGACCTGAAGGAGCTGATCGCCATCGTCGGCCGCGCCCTGAGCGAGCCTCGCGGCAAGCCGGCGCCGCGCTCGGGCGAGGAAGCCGAGAGCATGCCGCTGGTCGGCCGTTCGGCGGCAATGCAGGAGATCTATCGCGTCCTTGCCCGCCTGATGCAGACCGACCTGACCGTGATGATCTCGGGTGAATCAGGCACCGGCAAGGAGTTGGTGGCCCGCGCTTTGCACGATTACGGCAAGCGGCGCAGCGGCGCCTTCGTTGCCATCAACATGGCGGCGATCCCGCGCGATCTGATCGAATCCGAGCTGTTCGGCCATGAGAAGGGAGCCTTCACCGGCGCCAATGCCCGTTCCGTGGGGCGGTTCGAGCAGGCCGAGGGAGGCACGCTGTTCCTCGATGAAATCGGCGACATGCCGATGGAGGCACAAACGCGCCTGCTGCGCGTCCTGCAGCAGGGCGAATATACCACCGTGGGCGGGCGGACCCCGATCAAGACCGATGTGCGCATCGTTGCCGCCACCAACAAGGATCTTCGCATCCTGATCCAGCAGGGCCTGTTCCGCGAGGATCTGTTCTTCCGCCTCAATGTCGTGCCGCTGCGCCTGCCGCCCCTGCGCGAGCGGGCTGAGGACGTGCCGGACCTTGCCCGCCATTTCTTCAAGCTGGTGGAGCGCGAGGGCCTGCCGCCCAAGCACCTGGACGTTTCGGCCGTCGAGCGTCTCAAGCGCCATCGCTGGCCCGGCAATGTGCGCGAACTCGAAAATTTGGTGCGCCGGCTCAGCGCGCTCTATCCGCAGGAAACGTTGACGGCTGCGATCATCGAGCAGGAACTGGCGACCTCCGAAACCATGCCGCTGGAGGCGGAGAACTCGGCCGATGAAACCCTGTCGGCCTCGGTCGAACGCCACATGACGCGCTATTTCAGCAAGTTCGGCGACGATCTGCCGCCGCCCGGCCTCTATCACCGGGTGCTGCGCGATATCGAGGAGCCGTTGATCGGCGCGGCGCTCGCGGCGACACGCGGAAACCAGATCAAGGCGGCCGAACTCCTCGGCGTCAACCGCAACACGCTGCGCAAGAAGATCCGCGATCTCGATATCCAGGTCATCCGCGCCATCCGGTGAGGCGCGGAGCAGGATTCAATTCGGCGATTGCGGGAAGAAGAGCTTGCGCCGTTTTGATTTCATCCGGTCGGGATCGAAGTTCTCGGCAACCCATGCGTCGGTCGGGTCGAGGAAGATCGCCTGCGTTCCCTCGCTTCCTTTGAGCGCGAGCTGGTTGGCGACATTGCGGAAATAGAAATGGCGGAAGATGCGGTCGAACTCCGTCATGTAGATGTCGGCGACGCGCGTATCGCCGCGGATGAGGAGCATGTTCTCGTCATTGTTGACGAGGGAGTTCTTTGAAAAATTCGCCGAGCCGCTGATGACCAGAGGATCGTCCGACAGCGGATCGATCAAAAGGATCTTGGTGTGAATGTAGAAGACATTCCCTTCATAGCGGTAATGGCCTTCCTCCAGGAACCATCTGTCGAGCTTCCAGCCGGGAACCTTGGCGCGCAGCGTCATCTTGCCGAGAGCGGCGCCATTGGCGATCTGTAGGTCGGGATCGCCGACCAGCGCCTTCTCCGCCTTGGTGTCGAGCGGCTTTTCGAGCAGGATGTAGCGCAGGAAATCGACGTCCTCGGCAAAGACCTTGGCCAGGGTGGCGTTCACGCCGAAGGCCGCCGTGAACATCACGGTTTGCCGGGCCGTATGGATGCGATCGGCATACCAGGCGAGCAGGCTGTCATCGGGGCGTGGACTGAACAGCGGGGTGATCGTGCCTGGCGCAACCTCGTTTCGGGGCGCGGCATTCTCGCTTCCCACCCATTGACGCAGGGGCTTCCATTCGGTGTCCGCCGCAAGCTTTTCCCAGTAAGCGAGATAGTGGGCGGCGAGCGCTGGATCCCGCACGAGATGGCCGACATTGCTCTGCCCGAGAAAGCCGGACGCCGTGAAATTGGTCGAACCGGTCCACACAGCCACGCGCGCCGGATCGTCTGACAGGCGCAGGATGAACTTGTTGTGGGGAATGTCGTTGCGGTGGATGCGCGGCAGCAGGATCGCCTTCGGCAGGCCGGATGCCTTGATGGCTGCGGCATTGGCCTTGGTGGCCTCGGTATCCTTGCGCTCGCCTTTCACGGTTTCCTGGCCAGCCTCATAGACGACGGCGACATCGACCTTGCGCTCGTGAGCGGCGGCCAGGGCTTTCAGGATTGGCGGATAGCTGAATTCATAGGCGGCGACACGCAGGCTTTCCCCCGGGCGAGTGTCGTCAATGAAGCCGAGAGCGGCCTCGAGCAGGCCGCGCGAAAGCCATTGGGTGATGCGGTCATGGCTGTCATTGGGATCGGTCGGTCCCCGATTGCCGAATTTCTCGGCGAAGGCCTGGCTCGCTATGGCGCCGCGATTGAAATAGACGGCGTGCTTGCCGCCATCCTCACTCTCGGTCGTGACCTCGATTTCAAGATCCTTGCCATAGCGCAGGTTCTTCGGCGTACCGTAAACGGGACGGATCAGGAAGCCATAGGGACGGCCGGGCTTGGCGGTGTAGTCGCTCCACAAGAAGCTCTGAATCGGCTGTTCGAGCGTGGAGTATTTCTGCCCCGGACGCGGTTCGGGAACCACGTCGCGAAAGAGCTTGGTGCCGCTCAGCCAATAGGACTGGTCCTCGGTGACGTCACTGCGTTTGATGGCAAAGCCGAGCAAGCCCCGGCGGGCCTCGGCGGTGGCATCGATCGCCAGGAGCACCACATTGCTGCCGGCGATGGCGCGAAGCGCAAAATCACCGTTCGTTGCTTCCGCCCGCATGCCCGGTTCCCCCGCATTGTGCGTCGATCGCTGGAAAGTACTGGTAAACTAGAGCACAGGAGCTCGACCATTGCGTGACAGGAGAGGGTGGCAAATTCGCTACCGTTCGCCTTGGGCAGGCCCTAAACTCGGTTCACCCGGATGTGGGAAGCAGGCATGAACGCAATCAGGGCGTCGGTACACGCCTATGAGGACTGGCTGAGAGGAGAGATCGGGACCGATTTCGTCGAGGCAGACCTGGAGGAAAAGCACCGCAAGATGCGCAGCGGTGCCTTCGCCTTTCTGCGCGCGACCTATTGGCGTTGGGCCGAGACGATCCTGGAGATCTGCCCGGAGCTTGCGAATGCGCCAGAGGTTCTGGCGATCGGCGACACCCATCTGGAGAATTTCGGCACCTGGCGCGATGACGAGGGACGGCTGATCTGGGGCGCCAATGATTTCGACGATGCCGCCGTCATGCCCTATGTGCTCGATCTCGTGCGGCTTGCCACCAGCGCGCTGCTGGCCCGAGGTAGCAGGGGTCTGCCGGCGGAGGAGATTTGCCGGGCGATCGCAACCGGCTATGGCGCGGGGCTCGCCAACCCGTCGCCCGTGGTGCTCGAACGTGACTATAAATGGTTGCGCAAGGCGGTGCTGCTGCCGGAAGCCGCACGCAAGGCATTCTGGAGCAAGTTCGACATCAAGACGCGAAAGCCTATCAAGCTCGATTACGAGGAGAGGCTGCGAGCCTCGATGCCCGATCCGCAGGGTAAATATCGTTTCGCGCCCCGGCAGGCGGGAACCGGCAGTCTTGGCCGGGCACGTTTCGTCGCCTGCGGCGAGTGGCGGGGCGGACCGGTGCTGCGGGAGGCCAAGAGGTTGACCATCTCGGCCTGGTCTTATCGCTTCGATCCTCGGGCCAAGGCGATCCTGGTCGAGAAGATTGCAACCGGCCGCTGCCGCGCACCCGACCCGTATTATGGCGTGAAGGATGCCATTTTGGTGCGGCGCTTGTCGCCCAACAGCCGCAAGCTGGAAGTGAAAACCTCTGTCGACGAGTTCCTGTCGCCTCGCATGCTCACATTGATGGGGCAGGAAATCGCCAATTGCCATGCCGATGACCCGCATAGATTGCCTGTGCTGCAGAAGGATTTGCGCAAGCGCGGTAAGGACTGGCTCTGCAATGCCGCCGAGGCGGCGGCCGAGGCAGTGATCGGCGAACAAGAAGAGTTCGCTTGAACCCTGATTATTCTGCCCCGTTAGTTTCGCCTTGATTCTGTTACAATTCGGCAACACTGTTGCAGGAATCACTCAGCCTGGAATTGCCCAGGCTGATCGGTCGATAACAGGGGCGGGGACGGCGTTCGAATGGCAGTTGCAGACAACGCGCAGCAAACGGGGGCAGATGCTGCCAGCATGCCGGCGCGGCGCCTCGGCCTGCTCGGATTCGGCCTGGTCATTCTTTCGGTTGCTTCGGCGATCGGAACATTCTTCGTCTTGGTCGACGTCGAGCCGATCTCGGTGCTGCTCAAGAGCACGGTCGCCCGTCTGCGCTTCCAGCTGGGCATCGACGCCGCCGTCCAGGCGCCGAATACCGATGCCGCCTATAGCAATGCCATCGATGCGCTGTTCATCGTCAATGCCTCCTTCATTGTGGCTTTGCTGGTGCTGCTTGCGGTCGAGGCAGGTAATCTGATCGTCGCAAGGCGTCGCGGGCAAGCCGGTGCCGCGCTGCATATGCGGGTGATCGGGCTGTTCTCCATCGTCTCCGCCGTGCCGGTCCTGCTGTTGGCGACGGTGGCGATCATCTCGCTCGACCGCGGCCTCGACAATCTGTTCTCGACACGCGTCAGCAACATCGTCAACACCTCGGTCGCGGTCGCCAATTCCTATCAGGACGAGCAGGCCCAGCAATTGCGGTTCGCCGGCCTGTCGATGGCGGCCGACCTCAACAAATATTCGCCGCTCTACGCGGCGGACCGGTCGCAGTTTCAACGCCTGTTCGACATGCTCGCCGTGAATTACGGCCTGTCGAGCGCCATGATCCTGACCCGAGAGGGGGCGGTAACCGACCAGTCCTATGTGCCCGGCAGCTTGCCGTTCTTCCTGCCGGCCAAACTGTTTCCGGCCCTTGCCGCCGCCGACCAGCAACCGGCCGTTCGCATCGATCCTGGTACGCAGAACGTCACCGGCCAGATCATCAAGCTGGCTGCCTACACCGATCGCTATCTCTTCATTGTCCGGCCCTTCGACCCCAAGATCGCAGAATATATCCGCCAGACCGGCGAGGACTCGGCTCGCTTCGAGAATCTGAAGGCGTCCCGCTTCCCGACCCAGGTCAATTTCGCGCTGCTCTACGCCATCATCGCCCTCAACATGCTGTTGGCGGCGATCTGGATCGGCCTTTCCTTTGCCAATCGCCTGGTGGATCCGATCCGCCGCCTGATCAGCGCGGCGGACCAGGTCGGCAGCGGCAATCTCAATGTGCATGTGCCGGTGGAGCCGCGTTCCGGCGATCTCGGCAAGCTTGGCGACACCTTCAACAATATGACGGACACGCTGCGCACCCAGCGCAACGACCTGCTCGGCGCCAATGATCTGCTCGACAGCCGCCGGCGCTTCATCGAGGCGGTGCTGTCGGGCGTTTCGACCGGCGTGATCGGCATCGACGACGAGGGCAAGATCACCGTGGTCAATCCGCTCGCCAGCACCTGGATCAAATCGCGCCAGTCCCCCGTCGGGCGTCCCCTGGCCGAGGTGATGCCTGAGTTGTCGACCTATCTCGCCGACGCGCTCGGCACCAGGTCGCGGCTGGTGCAGGGCCAGATCACCATCAATCGCGACGGACGCGAGCGCAACGTCACCGTGCGCGTCACGTCCGAGCAGTCGACCATGCGCGAGCATGGCTATGTGGTGACGCTGGACGACATTACCGAACTCGTGCTGGCGCAGCGCAGCTCCGCCTGGGCCGATGTAGCCCGCCGCATTGCCCATGAGATCAAGAATCCGCTGACGCCGATCCAGCTTTCGGCCGAACGCATCCGGCGCAAATACGGCAAGGTCATCGTGGAGGACCGCGAGGTCTTCGACCAGTGCACCGACACCATCGTGCGCCAGGTCGACGACATCAAGCGCATGGTCGACGAATTTTCCTCCTTCGCCCGTATGCCCAAGCCCTCGATCGAGAGCGAGGATTTCGGCGAGATGGTGAAGCAGGTCGTGTTCATGATGCGGATCGGCTATCCCGACATCAGCTTCAACTACCAGCCACCGCCCGAGCCCATCATCGCCCGGTTCGACCGCCGCCTGCTCTCGCAGGCCGTCACCAACATCGTGAAAAATGCCACGGAGGCCATCGCGGGCCGGCCTGACGATCGCGAGGGCACGGGGACCGTCGAGGTGCGTGTGGTGCGCAGGGAAGCGGATATCGCCGTGGAGGTGATCGACAACGGCATCGGTCTGCCCAAGGAAAACCGCCAGAAGCTGCTGGAGCCCTATGTCACCACGCGCGAGAAAGGCACGGGCCTCGGCCTCGCCATCGTCGGCAAGATCATGGAGGAGCATGGCGGCGGCATCGAGCTGCTCGACGCCCCGGCGGTGGCCGATGGCGGCCACGGCGCCATGATGCGTCTGTGGTTCCCGGTGGAAGCAACGGGCAAGTCCGATGCGGCCAGCAACGAGGCCGCACAATGATGGTTCTACCCTACCTTCCGCGCCAAGATGTAATACCAAGAGACATTGTCGATGGATCTTGGTTCCGTCTGACAATTTTCGCCAAATCTTTGATTTGGTTTCGCAAATTGGCGGGTGTTCAAGCCGAGAATGCGTCAGAATCTTCGAGGCTTGGCATTGGATGGGACACCTTGATCCGATACGCGATTGCAAAGCGTTTGCGGGCGACGTGCCTGACCTCATGCGAGGCGGGCGCGCTGGATTCACCTCATGCAAGCAGGAACTAGACGATGGCGACCGACATTCTGATCGTTGACGATGAGGCCGATATCCGAGAGCTCGTTGCCGGCATCCTCGAGGATGAAGGCCATGGTACCCGAACCGCAAAGGACGCCGACGATGCCCTGGCCACGGTCGCCCAGCGCCGGCCGCATCTCATCTTCCTGGATATCTGGATGCAGGGATCGCGTCTCGATGGGCTCCAGCTCCTGGAAGTGCTGAAGGCCGAACACCCCGAAGTTCCGGTGGTGATGATCTCCGGACACGGCAATATCGAGACCGCCGTCGCGGCGATCAAGATCGGTGCCTATGATTTCATCGAAAAGCCGTTCAAGGCGGACAGGCTGGTGCTAGTCGCCGAGCGCGCCCTGGAAACGTCGCGCCTGCGCCGCGAGGTCAACCAGCTACGCCAGATCTCGGGCAGCGCTTCCAAGATGATGGGGCGCTCCTCGGCCATGAACCAGCTCCGGCAGGTGATCGAGAAGACCGCGCCGACCAATAGCCGCATCCTGATTGCCGGCCCGCCCGGATCGGGCAAGGAATTGGCCGCCCGCACCATCCATCAGGCCTCGCAGCGGGCCGAGGGGCCTTTCGTGGTGCTCAATTCGGCCTCGATCCTGCCCGAGACCATGGAAACCGAGTTGTTCGGCGTGGAAGGCGGTGAGGGCCGTACCCGCAAGGTCGGTGCCTTCGAGGAGGCCCATGGCGGCACACTGTTCTTCGACGAGGTGGCCGATCTGCCCCGCGAAACGCAGGGAAAGATCCTGCGGGTGCTGATCGATCAGAATTTTTCCCGCGTCGGCGGGGCGACCAAGGTGCATGTCGACGTGCGCATCATCACCTCGACCTCGCGCGACCTCACCGAGGAAGTGGCCGATGGACGCTTCCGCGAGGATCTGCTGCATCGTCTTTCCGTGGTGCCGATCCGTGTCCCCGGCCTGTCGGAACGCCGCGAGGACATTCCGGAACTCGTGGATTATTTCCAGGGACAGATCGCCCAGGCGACCGGCCTGCCACGGCGCGTGGTCGGCCCCGACGCCATGGCGGTGCTGCAGTCGCATGAATGGCCCGGCAATGTTCGCCAGCTTCGCAACAATATCGAGCGGCTGATGATCCTGGTGGGCGGCGATCCCGATGCCATCATCTCCGCCGAAATGCTACCGCCGGAAATCGGGGCGCTGATGCCAACCCGCCCGAACGGGCAGGGGGGCGAGCAGTTGATGGGCTTGCAATTGCGCGATGCGCGCGAATTGTTCGAGCGCGAATATCTGATCGCACAGATCAATCGTTTCGGCGGCAACATCTCCCGCACGGCTGAGTTCGTCGGCATGGAGCGTTCGGCCCTGCATCGCAAGCTGAAATCGCTCGGCGTCGGGGCGTAGGCGGGCAGCAGCCCGTGAGGAAACGACGGAGCAGAGCCGGCGCAAGGCAACGCGGCCGGCTTTGCGGGGCAGTACGGCCAGAAAAGCCGGCCAGGGCACGGTTCGTTTCCCGTGTGGGCGCATGCCCGGGGAGGCTGAGGCGGCGCGGCTGTTTCTCCGCAATGTCAGCAACCTCCTGCGATCATGGTTCTGGCCGGCACGACACGGCTGTGCGGCTTCGCCGGGCCATCGTGTCAATTGGTTCCGGCCTGCCAAGACATCGTGGCGAGGAGGGGGTGCCTGCCCGCCAGTCTTTGGAGGTACTCCACTATCGCAGATATGCAGAGGTTCGACGTCTTACTATTTGTTGATCGGTGTCCGCGGGCCGGTTCTTACGATCCTGCGAACCCGCATTCATGTAAAACGCTGCCAAAACGCAGCGCCTAGCGCGGCACTACGCAAAAATCATCTTGCTCTGGGAATAGAAACCTCTACAAAAAAGTAATAATATACCTTGAGGCATATGGCATGCGGGGGCAGGCATTTGCAGGGGCGGGTAGACTAGGCGTCCGGCCGGGGGACCGGGCGCGTCATGTCGATATCTGGCTGATCAAGGCCACGCGATATGACGATGACGGCTATCCCATTCGCTGGATACGCTCGGCCATTCCATCCAATTCTCTCGCCTGTGTCTGGGCCCTGGTGGAAGATGCGATATCCCGTCAGGTCTTCGGCCCTGATGTCGTGGCCCGGGTCCACGCCATTGACGAGACCAACACGCGTGTCGACATTCCAGCCATTCTGAGAAGCCATCAGACTGACGGAGCGCAGGCCATCGTCATGCTGGTCGGCGTGCAGACCAACCAATATCCGCGGGCGATGGATATTGCGCGGCCGTTGCGAGCCGCCGGCGTGCCGGTCTGCCTTGGTGGCTTTCATGTGTCGGGTTGCATCGCCATGCTCGGCGAGGATGCTGAGGAACTGACCCTGGCGCGGGAGCTCGGCGTCAGCCAGTTCGCGGGAGAGGCCGAGCCCGATCGCCTCGACGCCGTTCTGCGCGATGCCTTGGCCGGCACACTGAAGCCGCTCTACAATCATCTGAAGGACCAACCTGGCCTGCAAAACGTGCCGGTGCCGCTGTTGCCCGGGCCGATCGTACGGCGTTCCTTCACCCATTGGTCGAGCTTCGATCTTGGCCGAGGCTGCCCGTTCGAATGCTCCTTCTGCACCATCATCAACGTCCAGGGGCGCAAGAGCCGTTTCCGTACGGCGGACGAGCTGGAGGCCATCATCCGGCTGAATGCCAGGGAGGGTGTCAGCAAGTTTTTCGTGACCGACGACAATTTTGCCCGCAACCGCAATTGGGAGGCCTATTGCGACCGGCTGATCGAATTGCGCGAGCGCGAGGGGGTGGAAGCTCGGCTGTTGATCCAGGTCGACACCATGGCCCATCGCATTCCCGGTTTTATCGACAAGGTGGTGCGGGCCGGCGTTCGGCTGATCTTCATCGGGCTCGAAAACATCAACCCGGACAATCTCGAAGCGGCCAAGAAACGCCAGAACCGCATCGAGGAATATCGCGAGATGGTGCTGGCGTGGAAGCGCCATCCCGTGGTGATCAGTTGCGGCTACATCATCGGCTTTCCCGCCGATACCCGGGAATCGATCCTGCGTGACGTCGATCTGATCAAGCGGGAATTGGCCATCGACGTGCTCTACTTCAACATCCTGACGCCTCTGCCCGGCAGCGAGGATCACAAGCGCATGAAGGACGCCGGGATATGGATGGATCCGGACTTCAACAAATACGACCTGAACCATCGCGTCACCCATCATCCCAAGATGAGCGACGCCGAACTCGATGCCGTCTTCCACGAAGCCAGCCGGCGCTATTATGATTTCGAGCACATGGAGCGGGTGTTCAAGCGCAGGGTGCAGCTCAAGAACGGCATGCGGCTGACCACGCTCTATAATTTGATCGCCTATCGCGAAGGCCCGCGGCGGGAAGGTGTTGCCTTCGCCGAGTTCGGCCTCGGGCGCATCATCGACCGCCACGAACGGCGTCATGGGCTGCCGCTCGAAAACCCGCTGCGCTTCTATGCCCGCTATGCTTGGCGCTTTGCGCGCACGATGGCAGCTTATGCCTATACCTATGGCCGGCTGCGTCTGAGCGTGGCCAAGGCCTGGCGGGCCTGGGGACGCCAGGATCTGTTTCCCTATACCGATGACGCCATCGCCGTCATCGATGAGCGCAACGACCCGCTGGTGCAGGGAACGGCGGACCGCAGCACGCCCTATGCGAAGAAGCGCCAGGAGAACCGACTGAAATCGCGTCTCCAGGAGGACCTGCAGCCTGAACCCGGCTTAAGTGGCGAAGCCGTCGGTCCTTAACGTTGCCTCTTTTGTGGCGCGAGCCTTAAGCCCGATGTCGCTCACCCGAGCGGGAAACGCGCCAATTTGTCGTAGCCGGCCTTGATGCGGCTATCCCAGAAGTAGCTCCCGCCGGCGGAGCCGGATTGCCGAGCAGGCCCGGCAATGACAAAGGTCACGCAAACTCCGGCGACGAACCTTAAGCGAACGGCACGATCCTTAGGCTGGTTCGACCCTGGCCGGCTCGTGCAGGCGGGACAGGTTGGCGATCAGGCTGCGGTCATGGAGTGCCACGAAGCGTTCCTTCGAATTCAGCCATTTGGCCGCTTCCTCGATCGAGGCGGCCTCGGCGATCTTGGCCTGCGCCATCACGCGATCCTGCTCGAAGCGCCCGCGCTCGCGGGAGCCCATGGTCGGCAACATGGTCTCGTGCAGCGCCCGGAAACCCGCATCCCGATAGACGACCTCGATGGCATCGCTGTCGTCCTCGCCGACGGCGGCAAGTTCGGTGCTCAGCTCGTTGGCACGGGTCGCCACCTCCGGCGGATGCGTCTCCTCCGGCGTCGCCAGGAAGCCGTGGCGACGCAGCCACAGGCCGAGTGCGAGTTGGCCCGAGGCCCACGAAAGCGGGATGGCGAGCAGCAGACCGATGATGGTCGGCGACATCCAGGTGAACAGATAGGGCGAGATCACATAAGCGGCAACACCGGCAAAGGCACCCAGAACCGTATGCGAGCGGTGGCGCTTGACGATGTCACGGAAGGGGATCGAGCCGTCGTCGCGGCGCTGCGGCTTCCAGCCCGAATCGCGCCCGACCAGGATTTCGAATACGGCACCCGACTGGATCAGCATCATGACCGGGGCGAGCAAAGCGGAAAGAATGATCTCGAGCAGCACCGAGAGGGTCAGCCTGATGCCGCCCCCGCTCGCCCGGCGGTTGGGGCCGTCGAGCAGCATGATGATCAGGCCGAAGATCTTTGGCGCGAGCAGGATGCCCATGGTGCCGCCGAACAACGCCAGAGCGAGTTCGGCGTTGAACACCGGCCAGGTCGGGAAGAGCGAGAACTCGTCGGTGAAATATTCGCGCCGGATGAAATGGGCCTGCAGTGCGATGGTCAGGCCGACCAGCAGCTGGAGCAGCCAAAGCGGGCTTGCCAGATAGGAGAAGATGCCATTGGCGAAGTGCTGGCGCGTACAGGGGTGGAAACCCTTGGAGCCGATCACACGTGCATGCTGCAGGTTGCCCTGGCACCAGCGGCGGTCGCGCGCCGACAGGTCGATCAGCGAGGGTGGGCTTTCTTCGTAGGATCCCGTGATGTCGTTGAGCATGTAGACGGCATAGCCGGCCCGGCGGATCAGCGCCGCTTCGACGAAATCATGGCTGAGGATATGGCCGCCGAAGGGCGGACGGCCAGACAGATCCGGCATGCCGCAATGCGCCGCGAAGGCCTTGGTGCGGATGATGGCATTATGGCCCCAATAATTGCCGTCATGCCCCATCCAGAGCGACAGGCCTTCGGCGATCACCGGGCCATAGGTACGGGCGGCAAACTGCTGGATGCGCGCGAACAGGGTGTTGCGGTTGATGATCAGCGGCAGCGTCTGGATGATACCGGCATCCGGGTCACGCTCCATGGCAGCCGCCAGTTGCACGACGGAGGAACCCGTCATCAGGCTGTCGGCGTCGAGCACCAGCATATGCTCATAGGAGCCGCCCCAGCGCGTGACCCAATTGGCGATATTGCCCGCCTTGCGGTTCGTGTTGCGCTGGCGATGGTGGTACCAGAGCTGGATATCGGGCCCCAGCCGCTTGCGCATCGCCAGGAAGGCACGCTCCTCGGCGATCCACACATTCGGATCGGTGGTGTCGGAGACGAAGAAATAGTCGAAGGCGCGGCCGAGGCCGGTCTGTTCCACCGATTCGATGATGGCCTGCATCGCGCCGAAAACGCGGCTCGGCGCCTCGTTGTAGATCGGCATCAGCACGGCGGTGCGCGTGCTCAACTGCTGGGGCAGGGGCTGGGTGGTGCGCCGGTGGAAGAGCAGATAGACGAAGCCCGCAACGCCCGCGGTGAAGGCGAGGGCGATCCAGGAGAAGTTGAGCACGAACAGGCAGACCAAGGCCCATTCGAGGAAGGTGACCCCGCCGACTTCGACGACCTTGTACATTTCGAAGGCGCCGAAAGCGGTGAGCGCCAACATGCCGCCGAAGACGAACAGGCGGATGAGCCAGGAGCCGTGATGCAGGGCCGGATGGATCCAGGAGCGGCGTTCCGAGCGCGACCACTTGGTCAGCGACTGCACCGGCATCTCCAGCCGATTCTCGTCCGGCATGGCGGAGCGCTGAAAAACCCACTCCTGCGACGAGGTCGGGTGGGTGCCGCCGGTGTGTTCCTCTACGGTGTCCATCGATACAGCCATGTCTCACTTACAGGCTTGCCGTCCTTAACCAGCACGGCACGCATTTCCGAATAGGTTTCGCTGCTCGGGTCGAGGCCGAAACTCAGGCGACCGATGCGCCGCTCCGTTTCCAGAGTCAAACTGACATCGCTCAGCTTACCGGGATTGACGGTGACCTCGGGCGTGACGCCGTTGAGGTTGTCGGCATTGGCGAACAGATCACCCTGGAAGTCGATCACGAACAGACGCCGCTTGGAACCCAGGGCTCCTATCCGCGTCGCGCGTACCAGGGTCATCGGCGGCCGATCGGGCGGAATCTGGCACCAATTGGTGCGATAAGCGAAGGAATAGTCCTTGCCCGCCTCGAGGGCATCCTTCGGCCGCCAATAGGTGATGATGTTGTCGTGGATTTCCTGGTCGGTCGGGATTTCCACCAGTTGGATCGATCCTTCCCCCCAATCGCCCTTGGGGGTGATCCATACGCTCGGCTGCATTTCGAAATGATGCCGGCTGTCTTCGTAATCGGCCGGATCGCGACCCCGCTGCAGCAGGCCAAAGCCACGAGGGGTCTTGTCAACGAAAGCCGAGATCTGCAGCGTCTCCGGGTTCTGCAGCGGGCGCCAGATCCATTCCCCGCCACCCGACAACATCTGCAGCCCGGAGGAAGCGTGGACGGCAACGCGCACGTCGTCGGCGCCCTTGCGGTCGTTGGAGCCGAACAGAAACATCGAATTCAGCGGCGCGATGCCGACATGCTCGATCTTGGCGCGCGGGAAAATCGTCGTCTCGACATCGATGGTGGTGATCTCGCCCGGATGAAGCGTCAGATGGAACGCGCCCGTTGCCGCTTCCGAATCAAGCAGGGCATGCACCACCAGATTCTCTGCGTTCTGGGGCGGACGTTCGATCCAGAAAGCCCGGAAGAAGGGAAACTCCTCGCCGCTGGATTCGCCGGTATTGATTGCCAGTCCGCGCGCCGCTGCGCCATAGACCTGGTTCTTGGCGATGGCGCGGAAATAGCTCGCCCCCTGGAAGATGGCGAAATCGTCGAGCCGACTGGGCATGTCGATCGGCGCCTTCAGCCGAAAGCCCGAAAAGCCGAGTTTGGAATCGGGCGGAGGCGGCGTGATCTTGCCGAAGTCGAACATCGCCGGCTCATAGGGCACGATCAGGACGCGGCCGTCCTCGACGGTGAACAGGTCGACCGGGGCGGCATAGATGAAGCCCCGATGCAGGGGCTCGATCACGAAGCCGCGGCGATCCTGACTCCAGATGCCCCGATCAGGCCGGAATCGGATCGAGACATATTGCTCGTAATCCAGATTTTGCAGGGAGGAGGGCAGCGTGGCGTCCGGTGCCTGATAGGGAGCCTTCGCAAGATTGCGGGCATAGTCCAGGAGCTTGTCCCGAGAGAAGACCTCGCCTTCCTTCAGACCGGGGGCGTCGATCGCAGCCCGAGCCCCCTGGGGGGCAGCCAGCACACCGGCGGCAATGGAAGCAAATTTCAAGAAGTCGCGTCTGTTCATGGTCTTCTTAACGCGCTTTCGGCAGGCGCAATAGGTGTGGCTGGGCAAGGAACGGCACCACGTCCCTTGGGAGGAAGCGTCTAGTCTTCATCGGGGCACCATAGGTTATACGGTCGCCGGCAACAACTGGCGGGTGTATTCGCGACGTCGTTCCCCGACCATCCCACACCCGAGCCGTCGGCCTTCAACCGAAGAATTGTGACGACTTCATGATGTAGAAGGAGAGGCTTTCCATTTTGTTGTCACAAGTCGGCCAAACCCCAGGCATGAGGGCCCGTATCAGGGCGGAGCGCGACGGGGGCCTTGAGGAGCGCATTGCGTGGGGAAATGCCGGAATGTACCCGCGCGTAGTGGTTTAAGCGCTTGTTTCGTTGACTTTAAGGGTTCGTTTCTGCCACTACCGGCCGTGAATTGCGTGGGTTGCTTGCTCATCGGCGTGCCGGCAGGCCGAATCACGGAGATGCCGGCGCCTGTGCCCGCTGCCCACGCTAGCTGACCTGCCTTGAAAGAAGATCATGATCGAGACCACCTTTGACCCCGCCAGCGTCGAGCCGCGCGTGTCCGCGGCCTGGGAAGAGGCACAGGCTTTCCGTGCAGGCCGGCCCGATCGGGCCGGCGCCGCACCCTATTCGATCGTGATTCCGCCGCCGAATGTCACCGGCTCGCTCCATATGGGCCATGCGCTCAACAATACGTTGCAGGATATCCTCTGCCGCTTCGAGCGCATGCGCGGCAAGGACGTGCTCTGGCAGCCCGGCACCGACCATGCCGGCATCGCCACCCAGATGGTGGTCGAACGCCAGCTCCAGGAGCGCCAGATTCATCGGCGCGAGATCGGACGCGAGAAATTTCTTGAGCGTGTCTGGGCCTGGAAGGAAGAATCGGGCGGAACCATCGTCAAGCAGCTCAAGCGCCTGGGCGCTTCCTGCGACTGGTCGCGCGAGCGCTTCACCATGGACGAAGGCCTGTCCAAGGCGGTGATCGAGATCTTCGTGCGGATGAACGAAGCCGGTCTGATCTATAAGGACAAGCGCCTGGTCAGCTGGGATCCCAAGCTGCTCACCGCGATCTCCGACATCGAAGTCGAGCAGATCGAGGTGAATGGCAGTCTGTGGCACTTCGCCTATCCGGTGGTGGATGAGGCGGGCCAGGAAACGGGCGAGACCATCACCGTCGCCACCACCCGCCCCGAAACCATGCTCGGCGATACCGCCGTGGCGGTGCATCCCACCGATGAACGCTACACCCATCTGGTTGGCAAGATGGTGCGGCTGCCGCTGGTCGGCCGGTTGATTCCGATCGTCGCCGACGAATATTCCGATCCCGAGAAGGGTACCGGCGCGGTGAAGATCACGCCCGCGCACGACTTCAACGATTTCGAAGTCGGCAGGCGGCACAACCTCGAGGTGATCAACATCCTCACGGCCGAGGCGCATATCAACGACAACACGCCGGAAGCCTATCGCGGCCTGGAGCGTTTCGAGGCGCGCAAGCGCATCGTCGCGGACATGGAAGCGGCCGGCCGCCTGGTCGAGATCGAGAAACACAAGCACCAGGTGCCGCATGGCGACCGCTCGGGCGTGCCGATCGAGCCCTGGCTTACCGACCAGTGGTATCTGAACGTGCGTCCGCTCGCCGAGGAAGCCCTGGCGGCGGTGCGTCGCGGCCAGACGCGCTTCGTACCGCAGAACTGGGAAAAGACCTTCTTCGACTGGCTGGAGAACATCCAGCCCTGGTGCGTGTCGCGCCAGCTCTGGTGGGGCCACCAGATCCCGGCCTGGTACGGGCCTGATGGAGGTTACGTCATCGCCCGCGACGAAAAAGAAGCGCGCGCCAAGGCCGATGCCAAATGGGGTGCCGGCGCGGCGATCACCCGCGACGAGGATGTGCTCGACACCTGGTTTTCCTCGGCGCTGTGGCCCTATTCGACCTTCGGTTGGCCGGACAAGACGGCGGATCTCGCCAGATATTACCCGACCTCCGTGGTGGTGACCGGCTTCGACATCATCTTCTTCTGGGTTGCCCGCATGATGATGACGGGCCTGTTCACCCAGAACGACGTGCCCTTCAAGGATGTCTATCTCCACGCCCTCGTGCGTGACGAGAAGGGCGCCAAGATGTCGAAATCCAAGGGGAACGTCATGGACCCTCTGGATATCATCGACGGTGTCGAACTCGATGCCCTCATCGCCAAGCGTACTGCGGCGCTCGCCAACAAGGCCGATGTCGCTCACGTTACTTCGGAGACCCGCAAGGCCTATCCGAATGGCATCGAGCGCTATGGTGCCGACGCCTTGCGCTTCTTCCTGGCCGCGATGGCAGCACCCGGCCGTGACATCAAGCTGTCGATCGACCGCGTCAAGGGCTATCGCAATTTCGGCACCAAGCTGTGGAACGCCACACGCTTTGCCGAGATGAAGGGCTGCGTGCGCGATCCGTCCTTCGATCCGAAATCGGCGAAGATCGCCCTCAATCGCTGGATTGCCGGCGAAGCGGAGAAGGCCGTCGGTGAAATCCAGCGTGCCATCGAGGCCTATCGTTTCAACGATGCTGCCAGTGCGGTTTATCGCTTCATCTGGAACGTGGTGTGCGACTGGTATGTCGAGCTTGCCAAGCCGATCATCGAGGGCGAGGACGAGGCGGCGCGGGCCGAAACGCGCGCCATGGTCGCCTTCATCCTCGACCAGTCCACGCTCCTGCTGCATCCCTTCATGCCCTTCATGACCGAGGAGCTCTGGTCGGTGACGACGGGACCGGTTCCGCGTGAGCAGATGGCGGCCCTGACCGCGTGGCCTGACCTTGGCGGCCTGCTCGATGCAGCGGCGGATGAGGAAATCGGCTGGCTGGTCGATCTCGTTACCGAGATCCGCTCGATCCGTACCGAGGTCGGCGTGCCCGGCGGCGCCCAGGTGCCCCTGGTCATGGTGAACGCCTCCAAGGCCATCGAGGCACGCGTCGCCGCCCATGGCGAGACGCTCAAGCGCCTGGCCCGGATCAGCGAGATCGGCTTTGCGCCATCGGCTCCGAAGGGCTCGGTGCAGATCATCGCCCGCGGCGCCGTGGCGGCCCTGGCCCTGGAAGGCGTGGTCGACATCGAGGCCGAGAAGGCGCGCCTGAAGAAGGAAACCGACAAGATCGACGGCGAGATCACCAAGATTAACGCCAAGCTCGGCAATCCCGACTTCATCGCCCGGGCCAAGGAAGAGGTGATCGAGGAAAATCGCGAGCGTCTCGAGGAAGCCACGGCCCGCCGCGCCAAGCTGCAGGACGCTCTGGCCGGCCTGTAATCGATACGGCGTGCCGATCTCCGGATCGGTACGCCGTAGCACCACTACGCCTATCGGCCGGTCAGGGCGATCGGCCGCCGGCCCCCGACACGCGGGCCAGGAAGGCCTTCGAACGCTCCGATCGTGGTGCCGTGAAGAAGGTTTCGGGCGTTGCCTCCTCCACGACGAGGCCGTCATCCATCATCACCACGCGGTCGGCGACCTCGCGGGCAAAGCCCATTTCATGGGTAACGACGATCATGGTCATGCCGTCGCGGGCGAGCTCCTTCATGACTTCCAGCACTTCGCCGACCATTTCGGGATCGAGTGCGCTGGTCGGTTCGTCGAACAGCATCAATGTCGGCTTCATCGCCAGCGCCCGTGCGATAGCCACGCGCTGCTGTTGGCCGCCCGAGAGCTGGGCAGGATAGGCATCCGCCTTGTCCTTGAGGCCCACACGGGCCAGCAGCGCCTCCGCTTCGCGGCGGGCCGTCGCCGGGTCGATGCCCAGCACCTGCGTCGGTGCTTCGATGATGTTGCCCAGTGCACTCAGATGCGGGAACAGGTTGAAGCGCTGGAAGACCATGCCGATGTCGCGGCGTTGCCGGGCGATGTTGCGCTCGCTGTCTTCGACGAGGCGTCCTTTCTTTTCGCGGTAGCCGATGAGATGGCCGTTCACACGGATGCGGCCGTTCTGGATCTTCTCCAAATGGTTGATGCAGCGCACGAAAGTGGTCTTGCCCGACCCGGAGGCGCCGACGATGACGACGACCTCTCCGCGCCTGACGTTGAGCGAGACGCCCTTGAGCACCTGCATCGGGCCGAACCATTTCTCGACGCCCTCGGCCTCGACCGTCCATTGGATGTCTGTATCGCTCATGGGTTGGCTCCGAACAGGCCGGTCAGAAGCCGTCGGCGCGGCGCCCTGCTGCGCGTCTCGGCAAAGGGCGTGCTGAAACGAGCCTCGATATAGCGTTGGAGGAGGCCCCAGAGGGTGGTGAGCGAGAGGTAATAGAGCGCGACCACCGAATAGAGTTCGAAGACACGGAAGGTTGCCGACGTCACCATCTGGGTTGCCAGCAGCAGTTCGGGCACGCCGATGACGCTGAGCAGCGTCGTGCTCTTCAGCATGCCGTTGAAATTGTTGCCGAGCGGCGGAATGATGACCCGCGCGGCCTGTGGCAGGATGATGCGCCGCAGGAGCTTGGCCGGCGTCATGCCGAGCGATTTGGCCGCCTCCGTCTGCCCGCGATCGATCGAGGTGATGCCGGCGCGAATGATCTCGCCCATATAGGCCGCTTCGTTCAGGCTGAGGGCGATGATACCCGCCTGAACATTGCCCGGCAGGATCATGAAGCCGAGATCGATGTCGTGAAAGCGCAGTACGCCGGCGGCGGCAAGGGCGGTGTAGATGAACACGATCTGCACCAGCAGCGGCGTGCCGCGCATCACCCAGACATAGAAGGAGGTGATCGCCTGCAGGACCCGCCAGGACGACAGCCGCCCCAGGGCCACGAACAGGCCGAGGGTGGTGCCGACGATTTGCGCGACGATGCTGATGCTGAGCGTCAGCCAGAGGCCGTGCAGATAGATGCTGGAGGGTTCGAGCAGATAGTGAAAGAAGAAGGCCCAGTTGAAGTTCATGGCAGGACCTCACAAGGCGTCGCGTTCGATACCCCAGCTTTGCAGGATCTTCAGGTAAGTGCCGTCCTTGCGCACGGCCTCGAGCCCCAGGGTGAAAGCCTTCTGCAGATCGGTGTCGTCCTTCCTGAAAGCAGCGCCGATGATGGCCTGGGCGAAGGGCTTGCCCCCCAGTTCGAAAAGATCGGGTGCCTGCTGGAAGTAGTAGCCGGCCGTCTTGATCGTGGTGCCATAGGCATCGACCTGGCCGATGCGCAGGGCCTGGAAAGCATCGGTATCCTTGGGAAAGACGACGACCTGTGCCTGTGCCCTGCCTTCGCCGGCGAGCTTCTTGTTTTCCTCATCGACCAGGGACTGGATCGTGGTGCCGTTCTCGACCGCAACTTTCTTGCCGGAGAGATCGGCGAGCCCGGTGATATGGCTCGAATTGCCTTTCAGCACCACAAGCGACTGGCTGGAGGCGAGATAGTCGACGAAATCGACGACTTCGCGGCGCTTGGGCTTGTCATAGAGCTCGGACATGATCACGTCGCACTGCTTGGCGATCAAAGCGGGGATGATGCCGTCGAACTGCACCTGCTTCCATTCAGCGCTGACGCCCAATTGCTTGGCGATGGCATTGCCGAGTTCGATCTCCGCTCCCGTCAGCGACCCGTCGTCCTTGTAGAAGGATAGGGGCGGCGATCCGATATCGGCACAGATCACCATCTTCTTGGCTTCGGCGATGGCTGCCGGCGGTTCGATGGGCTGCGCCAGGGTTGGGGTGGCGATGCTCGCCGCCGCGAGGGCAACCGACAGGAAAGCAAGGTCAGGGCGAAGACGAGGCAGTACGGCACGGAATGCGCGCATGGTGGTGCTCCGGGGTGACTTGTTCCTGGTCCCGATATGGAACCAATTTTATTATTGATACCGATATTGGGACATAACATTGGCATGCCAGCAAGAAAAATCGCATAGACATTTCGAGAAAATCGATACTAAGCTATGGAACCAATATTTGAATTGGTTTCAAAATGAACAGCAAACAACAAGCCGCCCAGAGCCTCCGCAGCCTGCTGAACGGGGGTGTCTATCCTCCTGGAAGCCGCTTGCCGCCAGAGCGTGACCTGTTGCATCAGCTCGGCCTGAGCCGCCGGGCGCTCCGCTATGGTCTTGAGCAATTGGAGGCCGAGGGACGCCTGTGGCGACATGTCGGCAAGGGCACCTTCGTGGGCACCCGGCCGCCCGAGCGGGAACTGGGCATGTCGCTGATCACCGCCAGCACCAGCCCGGCCGAACTTATGGATCTCTGCCTGTGGACGGAGCCTACCTATGCCAGGGTTGCCGCCACGCGGGCGAGCCGCATGGATATCGACAATCTGCGTTATCTCCTCGATAAGAGCGCCGCCGCCCGCGATGCCGCGACCTGGGACATCTGGGATGTCCGCCTGCATCGGGCCATTGCGGAGGCCACGCACAATGCCCTTGCCCTCGCCGTGTTCGACAGCCTGAACGCCGTGCGGGAGGAGGGAGCGTGGCGACGCTTGCGCAACGATCCCACCACGGCGGAGCGTTTCGAGGAACTCACGCTTCATCATCGCCAGATCGTCGATGCCATCGCTCGGCATGATCCACCAGCCGCCGAAGCGGCCATGCGGCGGCATCTGCGTTCGGTCCAGCATGCCTTGCTGCTGGAACACGCCGACGCAGACGCCGGCGATGGCGACGACCTGTCGACCGATCTTGTGCGCAACGCATTTCAGGAAGAAGCACCATGAGGGATTTTCAGCTTCCGGGCCGCTCACCCGTCCGTGCCATGGACGCAATGGTCGCGACGTCCCATCCGTTGGCCAGCGCAGCCGCTCTGACCTTGCTGCAGGAAGGGGGCAATGCCATCGACGCGGCAATCTGCGCGTCTGCCGTCCTGGCGGTGGTGGAGCCGCAGTCGACGGGAATTGGGGGTGACTGTTTTTGCCTCTACGTGCCCGGCGGAGAGGGGCCGGTGCTTGCTTATAATGGGGCCGGCCAGGCGCCCGAGGCCGCAACCATTGACTGGTACGAGGGCCGAGGTTTCACGGAGATACCGGCCGACAGCCCGCATGCCGTCACCATTCCTGGCTCGATCGATGCCTGGTGCCGTCTTTCGGCCGATCACGGCCGCACTCCGCTCGCGCGCGTGCTCGCTTCTGCCATCCACTATGCCGAGGCCGGCTATGTGATTCACGACCGTGTCGAGGCCGATTGGCAAGAGGCCAAGGACCTGTTGGCGCAAGATACTACGGCGGCCCGCATCTTTCTGCCTGGCGGTTTCGTCCCAAGGGCCGGCGATGTCCATCGCCAACCCGAGCTTGCCCGGAGCCTGCGCCTCATCGCAACCAGGGGGCGGGAAGTTTTCTACGAGGGAGAGCTCGCCGAGGATCTGGTTGCCCATCTGCGCAGCAAGGGAGGGCTGCACACGCTCGACGACTTCGCTGCCGCCGGGGGCGGTTACGTCGAGCCTGTCAGAACCACCTATCGCGGTGTCGATATCTGGCAGATGCCGCCGAGCAATCAGGGGCTGACAGCCCTGGTGATGCTCAACCTGCTGTCTGGTTTCGATCTGGCCGGGCTCGATCCGCTGGGGCCTGAGCGGCTGCATCTGGAGGTCGAAGCCGGGCGCCTCGCCTACCGGATCCGGGACGAGTTGATCGCCGATCCCGATCATGCTGACGTCCCCGTCGACGCCTTGCTGGCGCCAACCTATGCCGATGCTTTGAGACGCAGGATCGATTCGGATCTTGCCAACCGCGAACTGCCGGCAGCGGTGATGGAACCGTCGGATACCGTCTATCTCTCGGTCGTGGATCGCGATCGGAATGCGGTCAGCTTCATCAACTCGACCTATCACTCCTTCGGCAGCGGTCTGGTCGGCCCGAAATCGGGTATTGTCCTGCAGAACCGTGGCAAGGGATTTCGTGTCGATCGCAGCCATCCAAACTGCATCGCGCCACGCAAGCGCCCCCTCCACACCATCATGCCCGGCATGGCGACACGCAATGGCCGTGTGATCGCGCCCTTTGGTGTCATGGGAGGCGACTACCAGCCCTTCGGCAATGTCCATGTGCTAAGCAATCTGCTCGATTACGGCATGGATCCCCAGGCCGCGATCGACCTGCCGCGGGTTTTCTACCAGAAGGGCGAGCTCGTTGCCGAGCGCGGCGTTCCGGTAGCCACGCTCCGCGCGCTGGAGGCGCGCGGTCACAAGGTCGGCCCGGCCGAGGAGCCACTCGGTGGCGGGCAGATGGTTCTCATCGATTGGGACAGGGGAACGCTGACAGGTGGCTCCGATCCGAGAAAGGATGGGCTTGCCATCGGCTACTGAGCCCCAAATCGGCGCTCCTTGTCGGAACCGCTTGATCTCGCACGTCCTTGGGACGGATTGGCGCGAGGAGAACGCGATGAGAGAATTGATCCTGACGATGACCATGTCGCTCGATGGCTTTGTCTGCGGCCCTGAGGGCGAACTCGAATGGATATTCGACGGCGATCAGGAGGCCATCGCCTGGAAGTTGGAGAATGTCAGGAACGCCAGCCTGCACATCATGGGCAGCCGTACCTTTCAGACCATGGCGGCCTATTGGCCGACGTCCACCAGCGTGTTCGCACCGCCGATGAATCAGATTCCCAAGGCCGTCTTCTCAGGCCAGGGGCCGGCAATCCTGAAGGTGGTTGAAACCCAATCCAACGTAGGCGGCACTCATTCGGAACGGCTGCAGTCTGGTGCGGAAAGTTGGGGTGAGGCTTATGTGGCCGGCGGCGATCTGGCTGACGAGATCGCCAGGATGAAGGCCGGCGACGGCAAGCCGATCATCGCCCATGGCGGTGCCGCCTTGGCGCGCAGTCTCATCGCCCAGGATTTGGTCGATCAATACGCCCTGGTGGTGCATCCGCTGGTTCTCGGCAAGGGCTTGCCGATCTTTTCCGACGTCGTCCCGCCAAGGCGCCTCAAACCGATCAGCTCGACAGCCTTTCCGGGCGGCTCGGTGGTGCAGATCTATCGGCCGGCGTGACTACGTCTCATACCGATAGGCATTTTCAATGACTCTCGGTTCCTTCTGATGATTTTTGCCAGATCTTTGATTTGGTGTCGAAAATCGTCTGCTGTTCAAGCTGAGAATGCCTCAGCATTTTCGAGGCTTGGCATTATGCGCGACTTCTAATCCCTGAGTGCCTGGATCAGGTCGATCGTCTGCGTCAGCGTTTCGATCTCGCGAAAACGCGGCTCGTGCAGCGGCGCTTCCGCATGTTCGAAGGCCCAGGTCAGGGGATGGGGGACATAGACGCCCCAACTCCCGACCCGAAGCGCTGGAATCACGTCGGACTTCAGCGAATTGCCGATCATCATGCTGGCCTGGGGGCCTTCGCCATGCCGGGCGAAGGCCTGCGCATAGGTGTCGGCGCTCTTCTCGCTGACGATCTCGACGGCCTCGAACAACCCCCTCAGCCCCGATTGCGCGATCTTGTTCTCCTGGTGGAACAGATCGCCCTTGGTGATGAGGACCAGCCGGTAGGTGCCCGCCAGGCTTTCCAGCGTGTCGGCGACCCCCGGCAACAGCTCGACCGGATGGTTGAGGATTTCCTTGCCGAGCGCCAGGATTCGCCCGATCACCGGCGCCGGCACGCGGCCGCCGCTGACGTCGATGGCGGTGTCGATCATCGAGAAGGTGAAAGTCTTCATGCCGAAGCCATGGCTGACGACATTACGCTTGCTGACTTCCAGAAGATGCGCCAGCAGCGTGTCCTTGTCGGCATAGTCGGCCAGGAGGGTGATCACTTCCGCTTCGGCCGTCCGGAAATATTGCTCGTTCTGCCAGAGCGTGTCGTCGGCATCGAAAGCCAGGGTGGTGAGGCGGGCAGGGGACATGACGGTCTTCCGAAGTGAGGCCGTCCCTATAAGCCCAAAAGCGCCACCGAGGCCAGCCCGTGTCGGATGCAAGCAAGGTCTTCTCGCGATGTGTTCCGACAATTGTTATTCCCCTTTGCGAATCCAGCCCAGCGCGTCAGGCCCGTCATGTCCCAGTCCAAACCCAATATTCTCATCATCATGGTGGACCAGCTCGCACCGGCCTTCCTGCCGGTGCACGGCTTCGATCTCGTCAAGGCGCCCAACATCATGGGGCTGGCCGAGCGCGGCGTGGTGTTCGACAGCGCCTATTGCAATTCGCCCTTGTGTTCGCCCTCCCGCGCCGTGTTCATGAGCGGGCAATTGCCGTCACGCTCGGGTGTCTACGACAATGCCGCCGAGTTCCGCGCCGACATCCCGACCTGGGCGCATTATCTCAGGCGTGCGGGCTACCGCACGGTGCTGTCCGGCAAGATGCATTTCTGCGGGCCCGACCAGCTTCACGGTTTCGAGGAGCGGCTGACCACCGACATCTATCCGGCTGATTATGGCTGGACGCCAGACTGGGATCATCCGCAGGAGCGCCCGAGCTGGTATCACAACATGTCCTCGGTTACCGATGCCGGCCTTTGCGTGCGCACCAACCAGCTCGATTTCGACGATGAGGTGGTGTTCGCGGCCGAGCGCGCCCTCTATGAGCATGTACGCAGCCCCGACAAGCGCCCCTTCTGCATGGTGGCCTCGCTCACCCATCCGCATGATCCCTATGCGATCACGCAGGACTATTGGGATCTCTATCGCAACGAGGAGATTCCCTTACCTCGCCATGCGGTGCCGGTCGAAGAGCTCGATCCGCACTCCCGGCGGCTGCGCCATGTCTGCGACATGGACAAGGCGGAGATCACCGACCAGCACATCCGCAATGCCCGACACGCCTATTTCGGCGCGATTTCCTATGTCGATGCCAATGTCGGCAAGTTGCTCAAGGCCTTGGAAGTGACGGGCCTCGACAAGGAAACGATCATTCTGTTTACCGGCGATCACGGCGAAATGCTGGGCGAGCGTGGTCTCTGGTACAAGATGAGCTGGTTCGAAGGCTCGGCCCGGGTGCCACTGATCATCAGCGCGCCTCAACATTATCGGCCGCACCGGGTTGCTGCCAGCGTGTCGCTGGTCGACATCCTGCCGACCCTGGTGGATATGGCCGAGCCCGGCTCGGCTGCGGGGCTTAGCGGCATCGATGGGGCCAGCCTGGTGCCGCATTGCCTCGGAGAAGGCGGGCATGACGAAGTCCGTGGCGAATATCTTGCCGAAGGCGCCATCGCGCCCTTGCTGATGCTTCGTCGCGGCAGCTTCAAATTCGTGCACTCGCCCGCCGATCCCGATCAGCTTTATGATCTTGCCGTCGACCCTGATGAATTGACGAATCTCGCAGCGGCGCCGGCTCATGCCGAAATCGTCGCGGGATTCCGTAAGGAAATAGAAACGCGTTGGAACCTCGCTGCTATTGATGCCGATGTGCGTGCCAGCCAGCGGCGCCGGCGTGTGGTCGATGATGCCTTGAACTCGGGGAAAGCGACTTCGTGGGACTTTCAACCTTTCAGGGATGCTTCCAGGCAGTATATGCGCAACACCATAGACCTCGATGATCTGGAAGCGATGGCCCGCTATCCTCGCGTGCGTCCGTAAATGCTATGGTTAATGCTTCACTGTCCGGTGTGGCAATAGAGCAACACGGATTCGAAGTCTTGCGTTGACGGCTCCCACTCGTCGACTTGGCCGCGTTCCTGCCACAAAGTGACCGCTGAATTCAGCCCGCACCTTGGAGCATCCAGAGATCTCCAGCGTGCTGGACATAGTTGAGTTGCTTAAGTGGCGGTCGAACTTGGATAGAGCTTTTCGCGAACACGCATTGGACAGCGCCGGACCTGCCAGTGGTCGTGTCCACGTGCCCGGGGGATTCCGCTGGCCGGTCGGCACCGTCGCGAAAAAGCCATCAACTTTGCGGCTTTGGCATAAGAGCTGCCGTGAATCGGTCAAAGAATCGGCAGAAGTGTCGGCTATGTCCTTCACGATGAACCAGATTTCTCTCTTGGCCGACTGGCAGGACGCTGGCGGATCCGCAGGCCGGGTCCAGGCGCGTCATGGCCAATCCTTGACCTGGCTGCGCTGCCTTCTCGGCGCCGGTGGTCTCGGCCTTTTCCTGTCCCTGGGTTGCGTGGGGGCACAGGCTTTCGATGGCACCAAGACGCCGGCGGATGATCCTTCTCCGATGCAGGCCTTTCGCAACGGTACCAAGGCCTATAAAGCCGGTGACCTCGCCGGAGCGTCCCAGGCACTGGAATTCGCCGCCAGCAAGGGCCATGCTTTGGCCCAGTGGAAGCTCGCCCGCATGTATTCGGAAGGGGATGGCGTTCCTCGCGACGACAAGAAGGCATTCGACTATTATCAGGCCATCGTCGATGCCCATGGCGAGGACAGCCCGGATACCGCCCAGGCCCGCTTCGTCTCCAGCGCGATCGTCGCGCTCGGCTCCTATTATGTTTCCGGCATCCCCAATGAGGTGAAGCCCAACCCCAGGCACGCGACCGAGCTGTTCCAATATGCCGCCACCTATTTCGGTGACAGCGACGCGCAATATAATCTCGGCCGCATCTATCTCGACGGCAATACCGTGCAAAAGCGCGATGCCATCACGGCCGGCCGCTGGTTGCGCTTGGCCGCCGACAAAGGCCATCGCCAGGCCCAAGCCGTGCTCGGCCATCTCCTGCTGTCGGCAAGCGACATGCCTCGCCAAGGCGCTCGTGGCCTGATGTATCTGACTCTGGCGCGCGACGGCGCCAATGGCGAGCGTGATCAGTGGATCATCGATCTGTATGACGATGCCTTCGCCAAGGCTACGCCGGACGAGCGCGAGATGTGCCTGACCTATCTGGCGCAGTTCCTCAAGGATCATTCCTGATCCGATGCGTCGGCTCGGGGAGGCGTGAGACGCGACCTCGGGCGTTATGTGGCGCCGCGGATTATATCAATCCGCATTGAGATCCGCTCTTCATCGGATCGCAGCCCTATCCTCAGGATGTCAGTATTTTCGAGGCTAAGTAGAACCGGGCAGCGTTGAACGTGCAGCGATCAAAGCTGGGTCACGCCCTGCCAATTGGGTTTCGGATTTTCTATCAACTTTTTGAAATGGTTTGAGTAATAGTCATAGAGGCGCTGATACCGTCCCTGATAGGTCGAGGCATTCTTCTCCAATAGGCTGAGGGCTTCAACGAAATCGCCGGCCCGATAGGGCGGCAGGATTTCCGCCTGGGCGCCTTGCAGCCGGAGGAAGGCGGTGTCCGCCTCGCCGGTATGGAGGGCGAAGAGGCCGATGGCGCCCTGGCGGCCACGCACCATGGCACGATCGAGTTCCAGGAAAGGCATGTCGGCGGCAGCGCGGCTGGTGGCCTCGGTGACGAGAATCTCCACGCCATAGAGCTTCGTGAGGGCTTCCAGGCGCGAGGCGAGGTTGACCGCGTCGCCGAGGGCCGAATATTCGAGCCGCTGCTCCGAACCGAGATTGCCGACGCAGGCTTCGCCCGTATGCAACCCGATGCCCATTTGGATCGGCGGATCACGGAAAGCGCGCGCCATGATGGCGATATCCAACGCGGCCTTGCAGGCAAGAGACGCATGGTTCGGCATGTCGAGCGGCGCATTCCAGAACGCCATCATGCCGTCGCCGATGAACTTGTCGATAGTGCCGCTATGGCGAAGAACGGCCTCCGTCGCCGGCGTATGGATGCGCCGGATCAGCGACACCACGCCTTCCGGCGACTGCGTCTCGGCGATGCCGGTGAAATTGCGCACGTCGGAAAACATGATGGTGAGTTCGCGGATCTCGCCGCCGAGCACGATGCGATCCGGCGCCTCGACCAGCCGCTCCACCACCGCCGGCGTCACGAAGCGGCCGAACATGCTGCGCACCTCCGCACGCCGATGCTCGGCCTCCTGGTAATGATAGACCGTGGCGGCGAGGAAAATGATGAGAATGCCCGTGCCCGGCATCACCGCATCGAACAGCACGCCCTGCCGCACATAGAGAATCCAGCTCCAGCAGGCGATCATGATCGGGATGGAGAGGCCTGCAACGGTCGAAACCAGCGGCATGTTGCGGGTGCGCCGCAAGATCCAGGCGAGCAGGACGCCGAGCACGATGATGAGGAAGGCTTCAACACCCCGCATCCAGTCTGGCCGCACCAGGCTGGCGCCGGCGAGAATCTGCTCGACGATCTGTGCGTGTACCTCGACACCGGGGAGCGCCAGTTCGACAGAGGTCGTCCTCTGGTCGCGCAGGCCGATGGCGACGGCCCCCACGAAGATGATGTGATCCTTGACGTCCTCAGGATTGAAGGTGCCGTCCAGCACGGAAGCAGCCGAGATCCAGGACGAGGGCTCCGAGCGGCGGGCAACCAGGCGGACTTCGCCGTTGCTGTCGGTGTCGATGAAGATGGCCCTATCGCCGTCACCGATCTTGACGGTGTTGATGCCACTTTGAACGCCGAAGGCCGGCGCGCCGCTGGCATTGGACGAGCGCACCATGAAAGTGTCGGCCCCGATGGCGACGCGAATTGTTTCCATCGACAGGGATGGCGCCATCTTGCCGCCGATGGCGACGAAAGTCGGCACCTTGCGAATGACGCTGTCGCCATCTGGGAGCCAGTTGATGGTGCCGGCGCCCCTGGCAGCATCGTACAGCACGGGAATCGGCATCTTGGCAGCGGGGAAGGCCTGAACGAAATTGATCGGATCGTCCCCCAATTGCCCGTATCCGCTCTTGATTTTGACGGGGTCCCCCACATCGGTTCCAAGCACGCCGAGCACGACCGGTGTCTGTTCCATGGTCTGGGCGAACATGACATCATAGGAGGCAGTGGACGGAGACATTGCCTTTTCCAACGCTTCTCGTTCGGCGCTGGTTGGCAATTTCTTGACGAGCAATCCAGGCGAGGTCTGATCCGCTTCGCTGAACAGGATATCATACGCGATAACGACGGCTCCGGCATCGGCGAGCTTGCGCGTGAGTTCGGCAATCACGTTGCGCGGCCAGGGAAACTGGCCGATCTCGGCGAGGGATTTCTCGTCGATCACCACGATACGCACGGGCGAATCGGGGTCCCTGCCTTTCGCGTGCCAGCGCTGGTAGGTATCGAAGACGATGTCCTGCAGCCGAGGCAGCGGGGCCGGGCTCAGCAAGGTCAGCAGACTGAAGATCAGCAGGGGTATGGCTACCACCAGCGGATATCCCAGGAAGCGCTTCAGCCGCATATCGATGTCACGCTCACACTCCGCCCCGAAGCTTACTACTGGAGTAATTCGGCACGGTCTGCCAGTGATTTATCCCAATCTCGATGTTTTCGGGCGGGCCATTCGGTTGCAGATTCGAAAACCCTCGCCTCTTGATCGTGGAAGCGAATGCGTCATGATGAAGATTGCATCGGCACCTGCAAATCGGTGCGCTTGGCGAAGGTGCCGGAGAATGGGTGCCGCTTCCCGGCAAGAACGATACGACCACAGTCTCTCCAACGGGTTACCGGCATGCCCTCATCGCGCTTCCTGACCTTCCGTCTCCTGGGACTAGGCGCCCTCTGCGCGGTTGCAGCCATGCCCGCTTCGGCAGCGGAGACCGTGGGCAATACGGTCGGCGTCACCCCCGCCGCCATCGGCACGGTTTCGGGGGAACTCGGCGTCGATATTGCGGTCTATCGCGACGAGACCGTGCGCACTGGCCCTTCCGGCGCGCTTGAAATCAAATTCCTCGACCAGACGCGTCTGGCGCTGGGCTCCTCGTCATCGGCCAAGCTCGATCGTTTCGTCTATTCGGGCGGGCAGGCCAGGGATGTGGTGATCGGCCTGTCGAAGGGGGTGTTTCGCTTTGCCAGCGGTCTCTCCGCCAAGAAGGCTTATTGGATCCAGACGCCGCTCGCCGGCATCGGCGTGAGAGGGACCAATTTCACCGCTGAAATCAGCGACAATTATGAGCGATTCACCATCTGGGAAGGTGTCATCGAAGTCTGTCCGCGTCAGAAAGGGCTCTCGATCGACGAGGAGCGCAAGCGGCGTTGTCCCCTTCTAAAACGGCGGGGAGATACCATCACCATTTTCCCCGGAAGCAGATCGCGCCGGGGCGGGCCGCCGGTGGTGTTCTCGCCCCATTGTGCCGAGACCGGCGCCGGAGCTCAGCTCTGCGGACGCTATGGCGGCGAGGGCGGCAAGAATTGTGGCCAGAGGCGGCCAGGCTTCAACTTCCCCACTTTCAACCCGCCGCAGCAGCGAGGCTGACGCCCCGGTCGTCGACTGGACGACGAGCTCTTCGACCGTCAGAGGGCCAGATCGCAGCGAATCGGCACGTGGTCGGAAGCCTTTTCCCGCCCGCGCATCGCCTTATCGATGGCGCAGCCCTGGAGGCGCGATGCGGCTTGCGGCGACAGCAGCAGATGATCGATGCGAATGCCGTTGTCCTTTTGCCAGCCGCCGGCCTGATAGTCCCAGAAGGTGTAGTGTCCTGACGCATCCTCGCAGGCCCGGAAGGCATCAGTCAGGCCCAAGGCCAGTAATTCGCGGAACTTGGAGCGGCTCTGCAGCAGGAACAGGGCATCGTTCACCCATTCGGCCGGATTCTTGGCGTCGGCCGCCTGCGGAATGATGTTGTAGTCGCCCGCCATCACGAAGGGTTCTTCCAGCGCGAGCAGACCGCCGATATGCAGCCTGAGGCGCTCCATCCAGCCGAGCTTGTAAGGGTATTTCTCTGTGCCGACCGGATTGCCGTTGGGCAGGTAGATCGAAGCGACGCGCAGCGCTCCCGAGGCGGTCGAGATTACGGCCTCGATATAGCGGGCCTGTTCGTCACCCTCGTCGCCCGGCAGGCGCGTTTTCACTTCGTCGAACGGGTGTTTGGAGAGAATTGCCACGCCATTGAAGGTCTTCTGGCCGTGGACGGCGACATTGTAGCCCAGCGCCTCGATGTCGGCGGCAGGAAAGGCCTCGTCGACGCATTTGATCTCCTGGAGGCAGACGACGTCCGGTTGGGCGTCCTTCAACCAACCCAGCAGATGGGGAAGCCTTTGGCGGATGGAGTTCACGTTCCAACTGGCAATACGCACCATGTTACACCGAGAAGCTCGTGCCGCAGCCGCAAGCAGCAGTGGCCTGCGGGTTGTTGATCTTGAAGGCGGAACCGATCAGATCCTCGACATAATCGAGCTCGGCGCCTTCCATATAGTGCTGCGACATCTCGTCGATCAGTACCGTGGCGCCTTCCTTGGCGATCGCCAAATCATCGTGATGACGTTGGGTGTCGAACACGAATTTGTATTGGAAGCCGGAGCAGCCGCCCCCCTCCACGCTGATGCGCAGCATCGAGCCGGAAGGTTCATTCTCAAGGATCTTGGCGATCCGGCGCGCAGCGCGGTCGCTTACGGAAACGGGGCTGGTCATGGCATCCTGCAAACTTGCTTGCGTCCTGTTCCGAAAATATGTGCGAAGGGCCGAAGGTTCAATGCTCGATCGTGTAGCGTGAAGAGCGAAGCCGAACTGGGTACGGATGGGCAGCATCCAGAAAAACGACGTTTCCTAATGCGTTTTGCGATGAGATGGAATTCCCAAAAATCGCAAAGACGCGCTGAAACAAAGAGTTAAAGCAAATCGGCGTTCAATTGTGCACGCACTTTGCTCTAGGATTGCAGGGGAACAAGGCTTGTCCGCCGGATTCCAAACGCTCTTCGATCTCGAAAAGAATTGGCATGCGCTCCGCAGTGTTGTCGATGACATTATAGCGCCAGCGGCCTTGCGCCTGCCATAGGCCGCGTTCCTCGTTGCCAGTGAAGGCTATGCGGCGACCCGGCCTGCGTATCGGTGAGCGATAAGCCGGGGATGTCACTGCCCTGGGCGCTGGCGTTCCACCAGCGAGAGTGCCGGGCGGCGGCCGGCTTCCCGGCGTGTGGGTGTCCCGTCCGTTTCGGACATGGCGCGCATATCGAGAGCAGGTCGCCGATACCGGGCACGCCTGTGGGCTGCTGCGACGTCCGCCACTTCGGAAAGAAGCTTTGCCATGACCCGTGGCAGTCTCTATGCAGGCGCAAGCAAGGCGTGAGGCGCGATGGCCGAACTCGACATACCCGATTGCGTGATCCGCCCTCGTGGCCCGTGGGCGGTGGCGCCTCGATCGCGCGGACGGCTGTTCGCCGAGCCGCAGTCACCGACGCGGACCGATTTCCAGCGAGACCGCGACCGCATCATCCACTCCACCGCCTTCCGCCGCCTCAAGCACAAGACCCAGGTTTTCGTCGCGCATGAGGGCGATCATTACCGCACCCGGCTGACCCACACGATCGAGGTTGCCCAGATCGCCCGTTCGATCGCCCGTTCACTGGCGCTCGACGAGGATCTCGCCGAGGCACTGGCACTGGCTCATGATCTCGGCCACACGCCGTTCGGCCATACCGGCGAGGACGCGCTGGACGAGGCGATGCGTTCCTATGGCGGCTTCGACCACAATGCCCAGTCTCTGCGCATCGTCACCCGCCTCGAGCGGCGCTATGCCGAGTTCGACGGGCTCAATCTTGCCTGGGAAACCCTGGAAGGGCTGGTGAAGCATAATGGGCCCCTGTTGCGGGCAGATGGCAGCCCCGTCGCCCGCTATCGCGAACGGGGCATCCCCGTCGCCATCCTGGAATATCAGGCTCAGCAGAATCTCGAACTCGAGAGTTTCGCCAGCGCCGAAGCGCAAGCCGCCGCCATCGCCGACGACATCGCCTACAACGCACATGACATCGATGATGGGCTGCGCGCCGGCCTGTTCGAACTTGCGGACATGCAGCAGGTAGCGCTGGCGGGGGAACTGCTCGCCGAGATTGCAGAGCAACATCCCGGGCTCGACCGTGGGCGCACCACCCACGAATTGATGCGCCGCGTGATCACCCGGCTGGTGGAGGACGTGATCGGCGTGGGCAAGGCTGCCTTTACATCCGGGCTCTACCGGTCGAGCGAGGACGTGCGGGCCGCCGGCAAGATGCTCATCACCTTTTCGCCGTCCGTCGCGCAGGCCGACAAGGGTATCAAGGGCTTTCTCTATCCCAACATGTACCGACACGAACGGGTCATGCGCGTCCGCTCGCATGCCGCACAAGTGGTGACCCGCCTGTTCGATGGCTTGTTTGCGGATATCAGCCTGATGCCGGCCGAATGGTGCGAAGGGCTGGAAAACACTCGGGAGGACAAACGTGCGCGCCGTGTCGCCGACTATATTGCCGGCATGACCGATACTTTCGCTCTCAACGAGCATCGGCGCCTGTTCGGAACGGCGCCGGATCTGCGCTGACGCCGCCATGGACCTGATCGAATGGCTCAGGCGCGGTGTAGAGGGAGCCGTCGCCTCGTTGCAGGCTGCGGGTCGTCTGCCGGCTGGTCTCGACCTGGCCTCGATCGAGATCGAAGCGCCAGGCGGGTCGGGGCGGGGAGATTTCACCTGCAACGCTGCGCTCGTACTGAGCCGGCCGGCGGCACTGCCATCCCGGACCCTGGCTGGTCTCCTCGCCGAAACGCTGGATGGGACCGATGGCGTCGGCGCCATCGACATTGCCGGACCCGGTTTTTTGAACTTGACGCTGACGCCGGCCATCTGGGCACGGATGCTTGCCGCTGTGCTGGAGGCCGGTAGCGGCTATGGCGCCAGCGAGCGCGGCGGGGCAGTTTTCTCCACGATCGCCTTTCACGCCACGGATCCGCAGAGCACTAGGCCCTTGTCGCCGGCGCGCTGCGAGGCTGTCGGCACTGCCTTGGCCAACATGATCGAGCATCTCGGTTTTCGTGCAGACAGGCGCCTTCGGACGCGCTCTGAGAAGGCCGATGTCGTTGTCAGGCTCGGACCGTTCCTTGGCGTGAAAGGGCGGGAAGCTGCCACCGTGGCGGGCCGCTTTGCAGACGATCTCGATCTTTCGGTGGTCGCCGGCGTCGTCGGTCGCGATGCCGCTTGCCTGGGCATGCTGATGCAGCCCGCCGGCGCTCCGCTCGTGCTCGATCTCGACCATTTGGCCGACCATAGCCATGCCAATGCCGTCTTTCACCTGCATTATGCCCATGCTCGTTGCTGCGCTCTGCGCCAGCGGGACGAAGGGATGGGGCATGTCGATTTCGACCACAGTCGCTGGGATGTCCGCGCTTTCGAGGATGAGGGAGCACGGTTGATTCTACGCCTGCTCGCCCTATATCCAAGCCAGATCGATCTCGCCGTCAGGCAGTGCGAGCCCTACAGGCTGGTCCAGCACCTGTGTGGCCTCGCCGACGGGCTGCACCAGCAATATTATCGCAGCCTTGGTGCTCCGCATTTACGCTTCATTAGGGATGATGATCGATTGTTAACAGGCGCCCGCTTGGCGTTGGTGCGCGGGGTCGAGACGGTTCTTAAGTCTGGACTCGCCTTGCTCGGCAGTTCTGCGCCGGACGAGATGCGCTGAAACGAGATCGGCCGCTTTGGCCGCAGATCGCCCCGGTGGTCGACCAGCCTGGTCAGGAACGAGTCATGATTGAAACCGAACATCGCCGTGCACAAGCCAGCAACAGCGATCAATGGCTGGCAGATCTGGCAACCACAGGCGCCGATCACGATGTTTATGCTGAAAGGCGCGACACAAAGGCCTATGGTGCGGCCGGCGTTTTGCGTTCGCGGGAGGCGGGCATGACGGATCGCTATGATCGCAACGGGCACGAGGTTCGCGACGGCCATCCCGAAACCGTGACCAAACACGCGCAATCAGAGCAGGCGCAGGCCTATCAGGACGAATATTACGACGACCGAGATGTCGCCACGCGCTCGTCGAAGGCCTATGTCTTCGACGATGAACGTGAAGAGCAAGGGCCCGAATGGGTCTATGACGAACAACGTGGCGTTTGGGTCGACCACGACGGCAATCCCTATGTCGAGGCCTATCCCGAGGGCGAGGAAGATCGCTATGCTCCGGCCGCCGATGACGAGTATCTGGCGCCGCGTGCCGAGGCCCGGGTACCACGCCGCAAGTCACGCGGCAGTGCCGTCAGCCTTGCCGCTCTCGTTCTTGTCGCCAGCATCGGCGGCGGTATGGCCTATGTCTGGAAGAAGGGCGGCTTCGTCGGCAGCGACATTCCGGGCATCGGCAGCGCGCCGCCGGTGATCAAGGCGAGCACCGATCCGGTCAAGATCAAGCCGGCCGAGAACGCAGCGGCCGCCAGCCAGCCGACCCACGAGATCTTCAATCGCAGCAACCAGACCGCTTCCGTCGCCAACGAACGGCTGGTGCGTCATGAGGAGCAGCCGGTTGCGGTGGTGCCGACGCGTCCGGAAGGGACGGCAGCGCCGGCTCAGGCGGCGCCCGACGCCAATGCGACGCGTCCGGTGACCACCAGTAACATCGTGCTCCCCAATCCCGAGGGGGCTACGACGCCCGACCAGACGGCCAGCAACACTGCGGAAACCCGGGTTGCGCAGGCACCCGACGAGCCGCGGCGCGTGAAGACCATCAAGATCATGCCGGATAGTTCGGTGGTGACCGGTGAAGCGCCGATTACCAATGCCGAGCCGCCTGCCCAGCAGACCCGTTCTCTCGATGTCTCGGCCCTGGCGCCGACGCCTCCGGCCGGCCAGCCGTCGTCCGAGACGGCGCCGGCCGCTCCCGCGGCCCCCGATGCCGGTCCGCTTGTGCAGGGCGGCTCGGGTCAACCGGCTGCCCCGGTCGCAACCGTGCCTGCCGGCACGGCTGCTGCCCTGCCGGATGACCAGGCACCCGCGCAGGCGCTGCCGGGCGAGGAGGATGGCGGCGCCACCACGGTGGTCGAACCGACGCAGACCCCGGCGGCACCGCCAGCGGTGCCGCCGGTCCGTCCCCGCCATATGCCTCCGGCGCCAAAGCCGGCACAGGTGGCGTCGGCCGAGCCAGCCGCTGGGGCTGCCCCGGCGCCGGCTCCGACCGCTGCCCCGGTCGCCAATGGCAGCTATGTCGTCCAGGTTTCGTCGCAGCGCACGCCGGCCGACGCCCAGAACGCCTTTCAGTCGCTGCAGCGCCGCTTCGGAGGCGTGCTGAACGGTATGAAGCCTTCGATCCGCAAGGTCGATCTGCCTGACCGCGGCACCTATTACCGAGTGCGTGTCGGAGGCTGGTCCACCCCGGCCGAGGCTACGGCCTTCTGCGGCAAGCTCAAGGCCGCCGGCGGTGACTGCGTAATCGCCCGCAACTGATTGCGGGCCGCTCCGAGACTGCAGATTTGAGAGTTTTCGACTAGCCAAACTGGATCGGGGCGACCGGAGCCGAGTTCCGATCGCCCCGATCCAGTTTGGCTTGATCGGCCTTCGCAGATTTTTCTGAAAGCCAAAGCGTTTTGCGATTTGACGGAATCACCTGGAATCGCAAAGACGCGCCAGAACAATGAGTTAGAGCAAAGAGCGTTCAGCCATGAACGCTCTTTGCACGAGGAGACTGCCATGCCCCAATCGGCGCTGATCCTGGGTTGTTCCGGTCTGTCGCTCACGTCCGACGAGCGCGCCTTCTACCGGGATGCAAATCCGTGGGGCTTCATCCTGTTCCGGCGCAATGTCGGCACGCCGGAGGAAGTGCGGGCCTTGACGGCTTCCTTGCGCGACGCAGTGGGGCGTGACGCTCCGATCCTGGTGGACCAGGAGGGGGGGCGGGTCCAGCGCCTGACCACACCCCATTGGCCCAAATATCCGGCAGCGCGGCGCTATGGCCAGATCCACACCAATGATCCGGTGACGCGCCGCGAGATCACCCGATTGGCGGCGAGGCTGATCGCGCACGATCTCCTGGCAGTCGGCATCAATGTCGACTGTCTGCCCGTGCTCGATATTCCCGTACCAGGCGCTCATGACGTGATCGGTGACCGGGCCTATGGCCTCGACGCGACTACGGTGGGCACGCTGGGCCGGGCCGCCGCCGAGGGCATGATCGCTGGCGGTGTGCTGCCCGTCATGAAGCATATGCCGGGGCATGGCCGGGCCGGCGTCGACAGCCATCTCTCGCTGCCGATCGTGACGGCGAGCAAAGCCGAACTCGAATCACTCGACTTCCTGCCCTTCCGCATGCTCGCCGACATGCCCGCTGCGATGACCGCGCATGTGGTTTACAACGCTTTGGACCCGTCATCCCCAGCTACGACGTCCAGAAAGGTGATCCAGAATGTGATCAGGAAGGCGATCGGCTATGATGGTCTCCTGATGAGTGACGATCTTTCCATGCAGGCTCTCGAAGGAACATTGGAGCAACGGGGGGCGGCCGCCTTTTCGGCCGGCTGCGATCTCGGCCTGCATTGCAATGGCAAGATGGATGAAATGATCGGGGTGGCGCGTGCCGCTCCAAGCTTGGCAGGCAAGGCGCGGCGCCGCGCCGATGCCGCCTTGGCCCGCATCCGGCATTTGCCGGAGCCGCTCGACATTGACGAGGCGCGTGAACGGCTGGCTGGGGCGCTCGCCGGCGGAGAGACGGTCTGAATGAGCGATGAATTCGAGGAGGAGGTGAGGGCGGATAAGGCGGTCAGCGATCCCATGCTCGTCGTGGATGTCGATGGCTTCGAAGGACCGCTCGATCTGCTGCTCGAATTGGCGCGTCGCCAGAAGGTCGATCTCACGCGGATTTCCATCCTCGCCCTTGCCGAGCAATATCTCGTCTTCGTCGAGGAGGCCCGCCGCGTCCGCCTCGAACTGGCGGCCGACTATCTGGTGATGGCGGCCTGGCTGGCCTATCTCAAGTCGCGCCTGCTGCTGCCGGAATCGCCAAGGGGCGAGGAGCCTCCAGCAGCGGAATTGGCCGCGGCCCTTGCCTTCCGCCTGCAGCGCCTGGAAGCCATGCGCAATGCCGCCGCCCAGTTGCTGGAGCGGGCCGTGCTTGGCCGCGACGTGTTCAAGCGAGGCATGCCCGAGGGCATCCGGCTCAACAATCACGGGCGATTCGAGGCGACGCTGCACGATCTGCTCTGCGCCTATGCCCAGCAGCGCCAGCGGGCGATGGTCGGCTATGTCAAATTGCCCGAGCGCAATGTCTGGACGCTGTCCGAAGCACGCGAATTGCTGGAATCGTTGATCGGCCCGGCGGCGGACTGGCTCAGTCTCGACGAATTTTTGGTGGACTATCTGGCCGAGCCCTCGACAAGGGCTACGGTTCGGGCCTCTAGCTTCTCTGCAAGTCTCGAACTCGTGAAGGAAGGCAAGCTCGATCTGCGCCAGGCTACTCCCTTCTCGCCGATCTATCTGCGCTCGCGTGGTGATGCTGGCCAAGCAGATTCCTCCTGATCGAACCATGGCTCGATCAGGAGGAATCTGCAGAATTTCAAGCGCTTGCGGGGTTTCCTGATATTGCCGTTCACAGGCGATATCGGGAAACCCCGCTCGGGGTCAGTTTCTGGCCTTGGAGGCAGGGCGGGTGACGGCCACTCCGTCGGGGGCAGACTGGTATTGGCAGGCCATGCAGGTAAGCGCTCAATTTCGTGGCGCGGCCCGCATAGGGAAGGATTAGACCTTGGGCGAGATTGCATCGTTCCAGCCGGAAGGCACGGAGCAGACCGATCTGCAGCAGCATATGCGCTTGATCGAAGCCTTGCTGTTTGCGGCGACGGAACCATTGGACGAGGCGACGCTGGCGTCGCGGCTGCCCGAGGGGGCCGATATCGGCGCTGCCATCGGCACCCTGCAGGCCGACTATGCCACGCGTGGTGTCAATCTGGTCAGGCTGGGGGGGCGTTGGGCTTTCCGCACCGCCGACGACCTCGCCTGGATCCTGTCGCGTGATGCCTATGAGACGCGCAAATTGTCGCGGGTGGCGATGGAGACCTTGGCGATCATCGCCTATCACCAGCCGGTAACCCGTGCCGAGATCGAGGATATCCGCTCGGTCTCGATCTCCAAGGGCACCCTTGACGTGTTGCTGGAAACCGGCTGGGTGCGCCTGCGCGGGCGCCGGCGTGCCCCGGGACGGCCGGTGACTTATGGCACCACGCCCGCATTTCTGGAGCATTTCGGCCTGGACGGCGTCGGTGATCTGCCGGGGCTCGATGAACTCAAGGGCGCGGGCTTGCTCGATGGCCGCCTGCCACCCGGCTTCAGCGTGCCCATGCCCAATGATGACAGTGCATTGACGCCGGACGAGGAGCCTCTGGAGACTGCCGACCTCTCTTTCGCATTTCCGGAACCGGAACCCGAACATGAAGGTTGAGTAAGAACGGCGAACGTTCTTGTTTTTGCCGTTAAGCCCGCCTAGATTCCACTGGGATCATCGGGTCGCGTGCGGCGCCGTTGTTGTGTTGTTGCGATCGGCTTTGCCGCGTTGGAGGGTGTCATGGGTACATGGGGTATTACGCACTGGATCATTCTGGCTGTCGTCGTACTCGTCCTGTTTGGTGGACGTGGCAAGATTTCGGACTTGATGGGTGACGTTGCCAAGGGCATCAAATCCTTCAAGAAGGGTATGGCCGACGACGAACCGGCTGCTGCCCAGCAGCCGGTGAAGACGATCGACACCCAGGCCGGCACGACCGTCAATCCGACCGAGCAGACCAAGGTAGGCTGAGCCGGCGCGGTTTGCGCCGGTGAGGTCGACCTGAAAACTGGGTCTTTTTAGGCTCCGCGTATGTGCGCGGAGCGTTTCGTTTCGCCAGACCGAGCGTTGCATGTTTGATATCAGCTGGAGCCATATCCTGATCGTGGGCGCGGTGGCTGTCGTGGTCATTGGCCCCAAGGAACTGCCCAGCACGATGCGCTCCCTCGGTCGAGGCGTGAACAAGTTGCGACGGATGGCTGGCGAGTTTCAAGGCCAGTTCAACGAAGCCCTCAAGGAAGCCAATCTCGAGGATGTCAAAAAGGAATTCGACACGCTGCGCCAATCGGCGGCAACCTTGAGTAGCATTGGCAGTCCTGCGGGCCTTGCTCGCAATGCCTTGAAGTCCTCCGTCTTCGATTCGGAGCCGCCTCTCAGCCCGGCTGCGATTGCGCCCGTCCTGGATGCCACAGCGAGCGAGCCTTCCATCGCCGGCCCCAGCTCTTCGCCTTTGGCCTCCAAACTCGTCGGCGTCGAAATCCCTTCCGCCTTCGCCCCTCTCGCAGCGTTCAAATCCTAAGATGACCGAAGACGAAATCGACGCCTCCAAGGCGCCGCTGCTCGATCACTTGATCGAACTGCGCACGCGCCTGATGAAATCGGGCATTGCCTTCATCGTTCTGTTCATCGGCGCCTTCGCGGTTTCCAAATCGATCTATCTCTTCTTGCTGTGGCCCTACGAGTGGGCGGCGGCCGGCAATCCGGTCAAGCTGATCTACAACGGTCCTCTCGACTTTCTTTTTACTCAGATCCGGGTGGCTTTTTTTACGGCCGCTTTCATCGGCTTCCCCTTTTTCGCCATCCAGATCTATCGCTTCATCGCCCCCGGTCTCTACCGGCACGAGCGAAACATTTTCGTGCCCTATCTGATCGCCACGCCTCTGTTCTTCTTCCTGGGCGGGTTGCTGGTCTACTTCATCGCAATGCCGGCGGTGATGCATTTTGCGCTGGGCATGCAGCAGCTCGGCGGCAGCGGCATCGCCACGATCGAATTGCTGGCGACGGTGGAGGGGTATCTGTCCCTGTTGATGAACCTGATTTTTGCCTTCGGCGTCGTCTTTCAGCTGCCGGTGGTGCTGACCCTGTTGGGGCGGATCGGTATCGTGGATTCGACCTTCCTGAAGGAGAAGCGGCGCTATGCCATCGTCATCGTCACTGCGATTTCGGCCGTGCTGGCGCCGCCCGACCCGTGGAGCATGATCGCGCTTGCCGTGCCGGGCGTGCTCCTTTACGAACTCTCGATCTATTCGGTCCGGTGGGTTGAGAAGAAGCGCGCGGAAAGCGATACGCAGACTTCAGAATAGCCCGTCGGTGTCCTGACGTCCGTTCTGGAGTTGATCTCATGTATGATGTGAAGTGGATCCGCGAGAATTCGGGTCTCTTCGACCAGGGCCGGGTTCGCAGAGGGCTTGAGCCGCTGGCCGCCACCATACTCGAGCTCGACGAGAGCCGCCGGGCGCTCGTTGCCCGGCTGCAGGCTTCCCAGGAGCGCCGCAACGCTGCTTCCAAGGAGATCGGCGCGGCCAAGCAATCCAAGGACGAAGCCAAGGCACAGGCCTTGATGGCGGAGGTCAACGCACTCAAGGCCTCGATGCCGGCTGACGAGGAGGCGCTGCGCGGCGCCGACAAGGCTCTCTACGACCAGCTCATCTCGATCCCGAATCTGCCGCTCGACGAGGTTCCTTTCGGCGCGGACGAGCATGGCAATGTCGAACGCCACCGCCACGGCGTGGCGCGCGCCTATACTTTTGCCCCTAAAGAGCATTTCGAATTGGGCGAAGCTCTCGGCCTGATGGATTTCGAGATCGCCGCCAAGCTCTCCGGCTCCCGCTTCGTGGTGCTGCAGAAGGGCCTGGCTCGGCTTGAGCGGGCGCTAGGCCAGTATTTCATCGACAAGCACACCGGCGAGCACGGCTATATCGAGGTCGTCGCGCCCTTGCTGGTGCGTGACGATGCCATGATTGGCACCGCTCAGCTGCCGAAATTCGCGGAGGATCAGTTCCGCGTGCAGCCCGGCGATTTCTGGCTGATTCCGACGGCCGAGGTTTCGCTGACCAATCTTGTGCGCGATGCCATCACCGCCGAGGAAGAGCTGCCGTTGCGCTATACTGCGCTGACCCACTGCTTCCGTGCGGAAGCTGGCGCTGCGGGGCGGGATACCCGTGGCATGATCCGCCAGCACCAATTCCAGAAGGTCGAACTCGTCTCGATCACGGCTCCTGAAAAGAGCCGAGACGAGCACGAGCGCATGCTCGCTTGCGCCGAGGCCGTGTTGAAGGGCCTGGACCTGCATTACCGCGTGATGACGCTGTGCACCGGCGACATGGGTTTTGCCTCGCAGAAGACCTATGACATCGAGGTCTGGCTACCGGGGCAGGGGCTGTTTCGTGAAATCTCCTCCTGCTCGGTCTGTGGCGATTTCCAGGCGCGTCGCATGAACGCCCGAACTCGGCCGAAATCTGGAGGCGCCCCGCGTTTCGTGCATACGCTGAACGGTTCGGGCGTTGCGGTCGGCCGTGCTCTCGTGGCGGTGATGGAGAATTATCAGAACGAGGACGGTTCCATCACGGTTCCGGAGGTTCTCGTCCCCTATATGGGCGGCCTGCGCCGGATCGAGAGACAATAAGCCTCGATCTTGCCGTACCTTGTCACACCCTCCTTGATTCCAGAATCAAGGAGGGTGAAGTAATCATTTGTTTCTGCAGGGATTTCTGCAACAGCAGGGGATTGCGTATGACAAACTCTCGCCGGAGCTCCTTTTCCTGTGGCACACTGAAGCAAAGCGCGTTTCGACGCGTCTTTGCGATTCGAGATGATTTCATCTCATCGCAAAACGCTTTGGTGTCGATTTAGTGAAACAAGGACGGGCGGTGGATGCGAGTTCTGATTACCAATGATGACGGCATCCATGCGCCCGGCCTGGTTTCCCTCGAAAGGATCGCCCGCAGCCTGAGCGACGACGTGATCGTCGTGGCGCCAGAGACAGATCAGTCCGGCGTGTCCCATTCCCTGTCGCTCAGCATGCCGCTGCGTCTGCGGCGGATCGAGGAAAAGCGCTATGCCGTCAGCGGCACGCCGACCGATTGCGTGCTGATGGGTGTGCAGCATCTGCTCAAGGCCCAGCAGCCCGACCTCGTGCTGTCCGGCGTCAATCGGGGCCAGAACGTCGCCGAAGACGTTACCTATTCCGGCACCGTGGCGGCGGCGATGGAGGGCACCGTTCTTGGGGTTCCGTCGATCGCGCTCAGCCAGGCCTATGGCATCGGGGGCAGGGACGGCATGCGCTGGCATTGCGCCGAGCAGCATGCGCCCGGCGTGATCCGCAAACTGCTGGCCCATGGTTTCGCCAAGGGAACCTTGTTCAACGTCAATTTTCCCGATTGCGAGCCCGAGGAGGTCGCTGGCGTTGCCGTCACCATCCAGGGGCAGCGCGATGTCGCCCTGGTCGATGTGGTCGAGCGGGAGGATTTTCGTGGCGGCCCCTATTATTGGCTGGCGCCGCGCCGGGAAACGCCGCCCCGGCTCGAGGGCACGGATCTTGCCGCTCTCTTCAACAAGCGTATTTCTGTGACGCCCCTTCATCTCAATCTGACCGACGTGCCTGCTCTGCAACGCCTTTCGGATACCTTTGAAACGGTGCCAAGACCGACATCATGACGGACAATATGACGGACTATCAGTCTTTTGTGAATCCTGACGACGAGCATGCCCAGGAGATGATGGCCTTCATCCTGCGCCTGCGCCGCCACGGGTTGACGGACCAGAAGGTGCTGAATGCCGTTTCCACCCTGCCACGCCCGGTTTTCGTGCTGCCTGAATTCGCCGAATACGCCTGGCGCGATCTCAGCCTTCCCATCCAGTGCGGCCAGACCATCACGCCGCCGGTGCTCGCTGCGACCATTGCCGAGCGCTTGGACGTCGAACCGCTGCATCGCGTGCTGGAGATCGGCACGGGCTCTGGCTATCTGACCGCGGTGCTCGGCCGTCTGGCCAAGCGCGTCCTGACCCTCGATCGTTGGCGCACCCTGGTCACCGAGGCAGAGGAGAGGCTGCGGGCCGTTACCATCCTCAACGTCACCATGATGGTCGCCGATGGCAGTTCCGGCTGGCGCCAACAGGCTCCCTTCGATCGTATCGTCACCACGGCGGCGATGAGCGAGGTGCCCGAGGACTTGCTGGATCAACTGGCGCTGGGCGGTCGGATGATCGCACCAATCGGCCCGCCCGGCGAAGAGCAGCAATTGACCATGATCGCGCGCGATGCCGATGGCTTTCACTATACACCGCTGATGGATATCCGTGCCGCGTCCATCATCTTGGGCGTGGCCGACCGGCTTTGAACCACCCTTGAACTTGAGCTGGGTTTGGTTTTCGGGCGCTTCATCGCAGGTGCTGCGAGACAATCCAGTTCTTCTTGCCGGGCTAAGCCACGATCGCCCGATTGCAGTCGCAGCGGCGAAGTCCCGGCGCTGGTGGATCGCAGCAAATTCAGATCGCAGAGGTATGGCGGGATACCTCCATCCCGTGCAGTATACGGCGGTTTCCGACGGCGCTGGACTGGCAACTCAGGTCTGATTTCAAGATCGCCCCTGGCCGGTCAGTCAGAGCAGCACGTTGGTTGGGGGATTTGAGATGACCGAACAAGCAGCACAACAAATCAATTCAGATATACCTATATTCACTATTGCCGAACTGGATCAGGACACCCACGCCCTGTTCAGAAAGTTTCGACCGGAAACCCCTTTCATCCAACGGGACGATGGGCCGCTCTTCATTCTGCGTGCCAAGGATGTCGTCAGCCTCACGACCGATGAGCGCACCCGGCAGATCGAGACCGAACTCCTGCAATTGAGGGGCGTCACCTCGGGCCCACTATTCGATTTTTACGACAAATGCATGCTGCTTTCGAACGGGGCCGCCCACAGGAGGCGGCGCGGCCCGATGGCGCGGACCTTCGCCTTCAAGATGGTCGCCGAGGTCCGCCCCAAGGTACGGGCCATGGCGGAGAAACTGATCGACCAGCATTACGAGGCTGGCGGGTTGGATCTGTTCGAGGATTATTCGGCGATCATTCCCGCCCATACCGTCGCTGCGATTCTGGGGATGCCCGAGGCCGACATCCCAAAATTCGCGCAGTGGATCTATGTCATCGCTCGCAGCCTGGGTACCTCCTGGACGGAAAAGGACATTCCCGACCTCGAGGATGCCTGCCGTCAGATGACAGACTACATGTATGAACTGGTGGCAGAGCGCCGTCAGAACCCTCGCGGCGATTTCCTTTCCGATTATATCACCGCCATCGACGAGAACCCCGAGATGACGCCGCTCGAGGCAATCATGCAGATCATCATCGTGGTGCTGGGCGGCAGTGATACCACGCGGGCCTCGATGGCGATCCAGGCCGCGCTTCTGCTCGAACACCCCGAACAATGGCAGTCGGTGTGCGCCGATCCCAGCCTCATCCCCGGTGCGGTCTCCGAAGCGCTGCGATTCGAACCCTCGGTCGCGTCGCTGCCACGGCTTGTGCTCGAGGAGATCGAGATAGGCGGTCAAAAATTGGCACCGGGATCGTTGCTGATGCTTTCCACCATGTCGGCCCTGCGGGATCCGGAGGTGTTCGGCGAGCCGGATCAATTCGACATCAGGCGAACGGATCATACGCGCTGGCATTATGTTTTCGGTGGCGGTGCGCATCGTTGTCTCGGCGAGGCCCTGGCAAAGGCCGAACTGGAAGAAGGACTGGCGGCGCTCGTCAACCGGATTCCGCAGGCCAAGCTCGTCGGCAAATTGAAGGTCGAGGGCCATGGCGGTATTCGCCGCGCTGAGGATTTGCGCCTGGAATGGACGCGCTGAGGCTGCTTGCGAGTCGCGCTGGCCATGCTGATTCCCTGCGAAAACCGACGTGGCACGACTTTAACGCATGGGGCGGGGGCGATCCCCGCTCTTAATCATCCCCGCCCAGTCGGGGACCGGTCGGCAGACCGGCTGATCGACTGGAAAACGCAGTGGACTCAAGGGCATGAGGAGCGGACGATCTGAGTTTCTCAGCCCGCCGCAATCGGAGCCGTTTCCGGATTTTGTCCAAATTGAGTCCAGCTCTTAAGGCGTTGTTTACCCCAATAGAGGCTTAATTACCCCGTGTTCTTCTCAAGCGTGGGTGTGAACGTCCTATGCGTTTTCCGATCGAATTGATCCGTTCGCGCCACTTGTCGCGCGTCGCCGTGATCGCCCTGGTGGCTGGCCTCGCAGCAAGCTGCAGCGACACTTCGAGGTTCGCCCAGAACCCCTTCTCGAACCCGTTCAACTCGGGTGACAATCAGTTGGCCTATGCCCAGGCACAGCCTACCAAGGCCGCGCCGCGCTATGGCAATTCCAACTATGCCGTCAACACGGTGCCGGCGGCGGGCGTGGTCGCTTCGCAGCCGCTGCCGCCGGTCGGCGCCGTCGCACAGCGTAGCGCGCCGTCGACGCAATATCGACTGGCTCGTGGCGAGCAGCCCATCGTGACGGGGGCGATCTCGACGCCCGCTCCGCAGATCGGCGGTTTCAAGGCCGGTGGCTGGACTGCCACGGGCGGCACGCCGGTTACCGCCGCGGCGGGTGAGACCATCAATACGCTCTCCAACCGCTATGGTGTGCCTTCCGACGCGATCATGAAGGTCAACGGCCTGACCTCTCGCTCGCTGACGCCCGGCCAGCAGGTGATCATTCCCGTGTACAACGCGGCTCAGAACGGCAACACCGCGGTGACGACGGTGGCCGCGACCGCTGAGCAGCCCTATCCGGGAGACGTGCCAGAAACTTCTCGGGGCAGCGTCGGCGAAGTCAAGGTCCGGCCGGTCGCCACTACGCCGGCTGCGGGAGCCAAGCCGAAGCCGGTGCCTGCCGCCGCCGCTTCCGGCGTCCATGTTGTCAAGCCGGGCGAGACGCTGACGTCGATCGCCAAAGCCTACGGCACGACGCGCCCGCGTCTGGCCAAGGAGAATGGCATCGATGAATGGATGAGCGTCAAGATCGGCCAGAAGCTGGTCGTGCGCGGAACGGCCCACGCTGCTGCGCCGGCTCCGGCTGCAGAGACCGTGGTCGACAACCGCCCGCCGCGTGACGTGCCGGTGGCGGCCGCCGTGCAGCCCAGGCCCGTGGCGGCTCCCAAGCCGGTACAGGCCGCGCGGGCGGCCAATCCGGCGCCGGTGAGGACGGCCAAGACCCAGGCGAAGTCGATTGCCGCCGAAGCGATGCAGGTTGCTGCGCCGCATGCCCAGCCCGTCAGGACTGCGACCGTCAAGCCAGTAACGGTCAAACCCGTTCAGACCGCAAGGGTCGCCCCCGTCGATGTCAAGGCCAAGCCCGCCCAGGTGGCGGCGGCCAAGCCGGTCGATGCGGCCAAGGCGAACAAGCTCAAGGCGGAGAAGCTTGCTGCCGCCAAGCAGAAGGCGCTGGCCAACAAACCTGCGCAGGTGGCTGTCGCCAAGCCGGCCAAGCCCGCCGAGGCCAGCCAGCCCGCGCCGGTTGCAACCGGGACGATCTCGCCTGCCGCGAGTGCATCTCAGCCGGCAGCTCCGGCCGCCGAACTGCCGAAGGATGCCAATGCCGCCACCCCGGGCAATCCGGAGTTCCGCTGGCCGGTGAAGGGGCGGATCATCCAGAATTTCGGCCGCAACAGCGACGGTATCAATATCTCGGTGCCCGAAGGAACCGAAGTGAAGGCTGCCGAGGATGGTGTGGTCGCCTATGCCGGCAGTGAGCTGAAAGGCTATGGCAACCTGATCCTCATCCGCCATGCCAACGGCTATGTCACGGCTTATGGCCATGCCAAGCAGCTCGACGTCAAGAAGGGTGAAAGTGTCAGGCGTGGCCAGACCATTGCGACCGCAGGTCAGACCGGCAACGTGACCTCGCCGCAAGTGTTGTTCGAAGTACGCAAGGGTGCCGCGCCGGTCGATCCGACCCGCTATCTTTCCGGCACCTGATAACAGAATCTGCTTCTCCGCGAGACCCCGAAGCAGCTCGAGTGGCCCGGCAGCGATGTCCGGGCCACTTTTTATTGAACACGCGGACCTGGCTCAGTTCAGCGTCTTGCCCAGCCGGCCTGCGAGATCCTGCACATATTGCCAGGCCGTGCGGCCTGACCGGGCACCACGGGTCGTCGCCCATTCCAGGGCCTCGGCCCGCATGGTGTCTCGATCGTGATCGAGGCCGAAATGATCGGCATAACCATAGACCATGTCGAGGAAATCGTCCTGGCTGCAGCGATGGAAACCGAGCCACAGGCCGAAACGGTCGGAGAGCGACACCTTTTCCTCCACCGCCTCGCCTGGATTGATCGCGGTGGAGCGCTCATTGTCGATCATGTCGCGCGGCATCAGATGACGCCGGTTCGAGGTCGCATAGAAGATGAGATTGTCCGGCCGCCCCTCGACACCGCCTTCCAGCGCCGCCTTGAGCGATTTGTAGGAGGTGTCGTCGCTGTCGAAGGAGAGATCGTCGCAAAAGACGATGAAGCGATAGGGGGCCTTGCGGGTGAGGTTCATCAACTCGGGCAGACTATCGATATCCTCGCGATGGATCTCGATCAGCTTCAGGGTGCCACCGATCTTGGCGTTGATGTCGGCATGCGCGGCCTTCACCAGCGACGACTTGCCCATGCCGCGCGCGCCCCAGAGCAAAGCGTTGTTGGCGGGCAGCCCGTTTGCGAAGCGCTCGGTGTTGTCGACCAGGAGGTCGCGCACCAGATCGATGCCCTTGAGCAACGGCATCGCGACCCTGTTCACCTTCGGTACAGGTTGCAGATATTTTTCGCCGGCCTGCCAGATGAAGGCTTCTGCAGCATCGAAGTCGGCCTTGATGGCGGCCGGTGGAGCCAGCCGCTCCAGGGCGTCGGCGATACGGGCGAGCAATTGCGGCAATTCGCTGGATGAAAAGTCAGTCATGGCAACCAGATGAGATGAACCTGTGGGTAAGCCCTTCGTCTCTAACGCGCCTGAGAGGCGCTGAAAAGCGGCGGCATGCCGCGCCTGCCTTCCGTTTTGCATGTGCGCCCAGTGCCGGTGGGTCACCCAAGGGGGCCACGGGCAAGCCGAGGCGTGCGTGGAGCCGACTTGTGAGGAGACAGGCGATTCCCTGTCGCTATCCGTAGTCCTCCCGACAGCCCATCATGTTGGCCCGATTGGTGGTTTCCCACATCGGAAGGCATGAATTTTTCGTCATGTGCTGGGCAAAAGCGGCGTTCTGTTTGCTTTCGGTGGCTGGTTCACTATATTCCGCGCGAATTCGCGGCTGGGCTGTCCCGGCCGCTTCTCTTGAGAGGCGATCCAATGTTCACGACTTCAGCCTTTGCCCAGGCAGCCCAGGGCGGCGGCGATCTGTTCTCCAGTCTCGGTGGCACGTTGCTGTTGCCGATCGCGATGTTCGTGATCTTCTATTTCCTGCTGATCCGCCCGCAGCAGCGCAAGGCGAAAGAACAGGCCGCTCTGCTCAAGGCAATCCGTCGTGGCGATACCATTGTGATGTCGGGCGGCATGGTCGGCAAGGTGACCAAGGCTGTCGAGGGCGAATCCGAGATCGAGGCGGAGATCGCCGAGGGCGTTCGCGTGAAGGTCATCCGCGAGATGGTGGTCACCGTCCGCTCCAAGACCGAGCCGGTGAAGAAGGCCGAGGCAGCCTGAGGTCTACGCGGGGCAACGCCCCTCTTTGGTCTCGATCACAAGACACGATAAGAGACTCAGGATAGGGTCGGGGCGAATCTACATCTCCCGATCGTCCTGAGAATAGCCTGTCAAGGCTCGGAATCGCTCCGCTATGCTGCATTTTTCTCCCGTCAAGACGGCTTCGGTTCTCCTGACTTTGCTGATCGGCCTGTGGCTGGCCGTACCCAATCTGATGCCGGAGAGCTGGGTGAAGGCGATGCCGTCCTGGCTGCCGCACAAGACGCTGACGCTGGGCCTCGATCTCCAGGGCGGATCATACTTCCTGCTCGAGATCGACAAGAATGCCGTGGTCAAGGAACAGGTCGCCAGCCTGCGTTCGCAGGCGCGCCAGATCCTGAACGACAACAAGATCCGTAGCCAGGCTGCTTTGCAGGGGCGCGGCATTGTGGTGACGCTGCCCAATCCGGCCGATACCGAGAAGGCCGTGCAACTCCTGCAAGTGCTGGGCAATCCCGCCGACGGCAACCTTTTCGGCACCGGCAACCGGACGGCCACGATTGCCTCGACCACCCCAGGCCAGATCGGCGCCACGCTGACCGATGAAGGCCTGCGTGACCGCATGAACCGCATCATGGTGCGGGCGGTGGAGATTATCGGCAACCGTATCAACGGCTCCGGCGTGGTCGAGCCCGTCATTCAGCGCCAGGGCGAAGATCGCATCGTGGTGCAATTGCCCGGCCTGGAGAATCCCGACCGTTTCAAGGACCTTCTCGGCCAAACAGCCAAGCTCGAATTTCGCCTGGTGGATCTGAGCATGCCGGTCGATCAGGCCATGCGTTCTCGCCCGCCGGTCGGTTCCACGGTTCTGCCATCGTCGGATGGCGGCCAGAATTATCTGATCGAAGACCAGGTGATGGTCGCCGGCGACGAACTGACCGACGCCCAAGCAAGCTTCGACCAGAACACGCGCGAGCCGGTGGTCTCCTTCCGCTTCAACACCAATGGCGCGCGCCAGTTCGGCCGCGTCACCACGGAGAATGTCAACAAGCCCTTCGCCATCGTGCTCGACGGCAAGGTCTTGTCGGCACCGGTCATTCGCGAGCCGATCACTGGTGGTTCGGGCCAGATCTCCGGCAATTTCACCACGCAGCAGGCCCAGGATCTGGCGCTGCTTCTGCGTTCGGGTGCCTTGCCCGCGCCCATGACGGTGATTCAGGAGCAGACGGTCGGTCCGGGCCTCGGCCAGGCCGCCATTCGCGCCGGTGAGATGGCTGCCCTAGTCGGCTCAATCCTGGTCGTCGGCTTCATGATCGCCAGCTACGGCCTGTTCGGTATCATCGCGTCCATCGCCGTGGCGCTCAATGTCGGCATGATCTTCGGCATCCTGTCCCTGCTCGGGGCGACGCTGACCTTGCCGGGTATCGCCGGCATCGTGCTGACAGTCGGCATCGCAGTCGACTCCAACGTGCTGATCTATGAGCGCATACGCGAGGAGGTGCGTGCCGGACGAACCGTTTTGATGTCGCTCGACGCCGGCTTTGCCCGCGCGCTGGCGACCATCCTTGATTCCAACATCACCACCTTCATTGCCGCCGCCGTGCTGTATTTTGTCGGTACCGGCGCCGTGAAAGGGTTCGCGGTGACGCTGGGGATCGGCATCATCACGACGGTGTTCACCGCCTTCACGGTCACGCGCCTGTTGGTTTCCTGGTGGTATCGCGGGGTCAAGCCTCGCTCCATCCCGATTTGATAGATTGATGGAGTGAGCGCGGTGCGCCATCTTCGCATTGTTCCCGACAACACCAGCTTCGGCTTCATTCGGTTCCGGCGTATCAGCTTTCCGATTTCGGCGGTGTTGTCGATCTTGGCTCTGGTGCTCTTCTTCACCCATGGCCTGAATTACGGTATCGATTTCAAGGGCGGCATCGCCCTCGGCGTCACGGCTCAATCCGGGCAGGCCGACGTGCAGGCCATTCGCGACAAGCTGGCGCCGCTCGGATTGGGTGAGGTCCAGATTCAGAGTTTCGGCGACAAGGGACAGGTGCTGATGCGCATCGCCCTGCAGCCGGGCGGCGACGCGGCACAGAATGCCGTTGCGGAGAAGGTCAAGCAGACGCTGGCTCCCGACTATGTTCCCGGCAAGGACGATCAGACACAGATCATCGGGCCGAGCGTTTCGCAGGAACTGGTGACGGTCGGCATCGTCGGCATCTTCGTCGCCATTCTGGGCATTCTGATCTATCTATGGTTCCGCTTCGATTGGCAGTTTGCCGTCGGCGCCATGATCGCCAACATGCACGACATCGTGCTGACCATCGGCTTCATGTCGGTGACGCAGATCGACTTCGACCTCACCAGTGTCGCCGCCTTGCTGACCATCCTTGGCTATTCACTCAACGACACCGTGGTGATCTACGACCGCATCCGCGAGCTCTTGCGCAAGTACAAGAAGAAGCCGATGGATGAACTGCTGGACGAGTCTATCAACGCCACGCTGTCGCGCTCGGTGATCACCCACGTCACCGTGGCACTGGCGTTGCTGGCCCTGCTCCTGTTCGGGGGGCACGCCATTCACAGCTTCACCGCCACCATGCTGTTCGGCGTCGTGCTGGTCGGCACTTACACCTCGATCTTCATTGCCTCGCCCGTCCTGATCTATCTGGGCCTGCGTCCGGGCAGCCATGAGACGGCGGGCGGCAACAAGCCGGAGTAAGCTGCATGACCGCAGGCGAACGGCGCTTCCTGCCACGCGTGGCGCCGATCGACGCCTATGGCGCCGGCGGGTTCCGTTTTGCGGAGATGTCGCATCGCGGTTCGCTTCTTTGCCTGCCCTCGGGCATGCATGCGTGGTCGGTGACAAGTGTTGCTCAATTCTCGGCTGAAGCATTCGAGCCGGTTTTTGCGGAAGCCGATGCCATCGAGATCCTGCTCGTCGGCACCGGCCCTGATGTGGCTTTTTTCCCCGAGGCGCTGCGCTGGCGTTTTCGCGATCTCAAGATCGTCGTCGACGCCATGCCGACCGGCGCAGCGATCCGCACCTGGAACGTTCTGCTGGCCGAGGACCGGCGCATCGCCGCCGCCCTGATCGCCGTGCCATGAGCATCTTGTCATGAGCGCCGCTCGCCAAACCGGTTCCCTGGCCAATTCCAATATCAGCATGAGCAACCAGGCTTATTGCGAGAGTCTGCTGCGCGAGCACGATCGCAATCGCTGGCTCGCCAACCTGTTTGCGCCCGCCGAGCACCGACGCGCCCTGAATGCGCTCTATGCCTTCAACAGCGAGATCGAACGCGTGAGGGACATGGTGTCGGAGCCGCTCCCCGGCGAAGTCCGCCTGCAATGGTGGCGGGACCTGCTGGAGGGGCAGGCGAGGGGGCAGATATCGGGGCATCCCGTTGCCTCCGAACTGATGGCCGCGATTGATCGCTACCACCTGCCGGTTTCCGCTCTTGTGACCCTGATCGACGCCCACACGCATGATCTCTATGACGATCTGCTGCAGAGCATCACCGATTTGGAAGGCTATTGCGGCGAGACCTATTCAAGTCTGTTTCGCCTGGCCAGTCTCATTCTTGCCGATGGCGGCGATGCCGGCAGTGCCGATCTCGCCGGGCACGCCGGCGTGGCCTATGGCATAGCCTGCCTGATGAAACAGGCTGCCCGGCACGCGGCCCGGGGGCAGATCTTCGTGCCGGCCGATCTTGCCCTCAAGCACGGCACAGCTCGCGAAGATCTGTTGAATGGACGCAGCACCGGCGAGATGCGCGCGATGTTCGGTGAGCTCGCTGGGGCAGCGCTGCATCATCTGGACGCAGCGGAGCAATTGCTGCCTGCCGTGCCCAGTGCGGCGGCACCCGCCTATATCGGCCTTGCGCTGGTCAGGCCCTTGCTCAAGCGGATGACCCGCCCGGGTTTTGACTGGTTCCGCCATGAAGCCGAATTACCGCAATGGCGCAGTCAATGGCATCTGTGGCGTTTCTCACGCCGGCTGCGCTAGAGCGTTTTCCAGAAAAGTTGATGGACTTTTCGATTAAGAAAATACGTCAGAACAAAGACATGGAGAGAAGTGCGGTTCGAAGAAATCGCACTTTCTCCAGTCGAAAACAGTCGTAACGCTGCGGCGAGTTATTTCGGCTTGGCAGCCTGTGTCAGCGCCTTTTCGAGGTCTTCACGCTCCTCGCAGCCATTGGGGCAGAGCTTGACCAGCGCCGCGAGATTTTGCTGGGCCTTCGGAATGTCGCCGTTCTCGACGAAGAGCTCGCCCTGATATTCCAGGGTTCCCTTGTGGTTGGGATCGATGGCAAGCGCCTTCTCATAGAAGGTCTGCGCGGTCTTGCGGTCGCCGCTTTTGCGCAGGCTGAAGCCAAGCAGATTGTAGACGTCAGGGTCCTTCGAACCCTGGTCCGCCAGAGGCTGGAGGGCTGCGATGGCGGATTTGTAGTCCGCCGCCTTGATCTGGGCCCGGATGGGCGCGAGGTCGGTCGCGGTCGCGGCAGCAGGCGCATCGGACGAGGTGTCGGCGGCCCAGACCGGGCCTGCAACGAGGACGAGGGCCAGGGCGGAGGCGAGGCCATGGAGGCGGAGCATGGCAGGATCCTGTTTGTAAATGACGAGGCGGGGTGGTGAACGTCGTCGGTCGGATCTTCGGTTCTCGCCACGACGTGGGCCGGGCAGGAACGGATAGCAAGCTACATCGTTCTGGAGCCCGCGCCCATCCTGCCTCATGTCCCGGGACGGAAGTCACCCAGGTAGAGCTTCCCGTCGCAAGGGCACCATACGATCACGCTCAGGCTGGGAGATGTTCGCCGGCCGCCGCCTTCTTCCAGCCCTCCAGGGCTTCCAAGGCTCTGGCGCTCATCGCCCTTTTCTTGGCGTGAGTCTTTTCGCTGCCGCGCAGGCGCTTTCCATCTTCCCCTTTGGGCGAGACCTCAAGAGGAGGGAACAGGCCGAAATTGACATTCATCGGCTGGAAGGAGCGCGGCCCCGCATCCTCGCTGACGAGGTGACCGCCAGTGATGTGGTTGAGCAGCGCTCCGAGGGCCGTGGTGGCCGGGGGCGTGGCCATCGGTCGACCCAGGCGCTCGGCGGCGGCAAAGCGGCCCGTCATCAGGCCGACACTCGCGCTCTCGATATAGCCTTCGCATCCGGTGATCTGGCCGGCAAAACGCAGGCGTGGCTGCGTTTTCAGGCGAAGCGTTTCGTCCAGCAGCACGGGTGAGTTCAGATAGGTGTTGCGATGTAGCCCGCCAAGGCGAGCGAATTCGGCATTTTCGAGCCCGGGAATCATGCGGAACACCTGCACCTGTTCAGCATATTTCAGCTTCGTCTGGAACCCGACCATGTTGTAAAGCGTGCCGAGCGCATTGTCCTGGCGCAGTTGCACGATGGCGTGGGGCTTGACGCTGGGGTTGCGCGGGTTGGTAAGGCCAACCGGCTTCAGTGGTCCGAAGCGCAGGGTTTCACGGCCACGCTCCGCCATGATTTCGATCGGCAGGCAGCCATCGAAATAGGGCGTGCCTTCGAACTCCTTGAAACCGGTCTTGCCGCCGGCGAGAACGGCATCGAGAAAGACCTCGTATTCCTCCTTGCTGAGGGGGCAGTTGATATAGTCGGCACCGGTGCCGCCCGGACCCGGCTTGTCGTAGCGCGACTGATACCAGGCGATGTCCATGTTGATGGATTCGCGATGCACGATCGGCGCGATCGCATCGAAGAAAGCAAGGGAGGTTTCGCCGGTCAGGGCTGCGATTGCATCGGCAAGGGGCTTGGAGGTGAGGGGACCGGTGGCGACGATGACGTTGTCCCAGTCCGCCGGCGGCAGGCCGTCGACATGTTCGCGCCGGATCTCGATTAGGGGATGGGATGCCAAGCGTTCCGTCACCGCAGCCGAGAAACCATCTCGGTCCACCGCCAGGGCACCGCCTGCCGGAACCTTGTGGTCGTCGGCGCAGGCCATGATCACGGAATCCAGCCGGCGCATCTCCTCGTGAAGCAAGCCGACGGCATTGGTCTGCGCATCGTCGGAGCGGAAGGAGTTGGAGCAGACGAGCTCGGCGAAGTCCGTGGTCTTATGGACCTCGGTCGGCTGAACGGGGCGCATCTCGTGCAGGATGACGGGCACGCCTGCCTGGGCGATCTGCCATGCGGCTTCGGAACCGGCGAGGCCGCCGCCGATGATATGAACGGGGGTGATTGTCATGCCCGGCTTTTAGACCATCGGGCCTCATGATTGAAGCACCAGCATAACAAAAAGCCGCCCTGAGGGGGCGGCTATGTGGCGCTTGGCCCTGTTCCAGCAAGGCGGGCACCCACTACTTCCCGTTTAGGTGCGATGAAATCGCTGCCCGATTGTCGGCCGACATAGCTAGAGCAAAGCGTGTTTAGACGGAAACGCTTGTTTGCTCTCACTCATTTCGACGCGTCCTTGCGATTCTTGGCGGGACTACCAAATCGCAAAACGCTTCAGCCGACAGAAACGATACGACTTTCCACTGCAAAAGATGGACGCGCTGGTGGATCGTCGAAACTGTACCAATGAGCTGAACAGCCCATTGGTCATCACCTGCGTGATTAGGCGCGGGCAGCCTGACGCGCGATAGCGCGAACGTCGGCAGGGTTGATACCGATGTCGGCCAAATCGCGTACGTTCAAGCGCCTGAGCTCGGCCAGCGTCTCGCGCTCACGGCGCCAGATACGGACACGTTCGATCAAAGCTGCGAACAACATGATAAGGTTCCTCTTCTGCGAACCTGCGTTGAAGCGAATTCCTCAACGCCGTTCACATTCTCTATATGCAGCCTTTTCGTCGAATGAGGTAGATGCTGCACCGCACAACGATCATGCAATTTTTGCATGTCGCAAAGTTGCCATTGTTAAAAAATCGTCAAAATTGACCTAACGGGTGGCCACTGGATGCATATGGTGCATGCCTCTTCCGCCCGCAAGGCGTGATGGCTTCAGAACGGAGCAGTCGGGGGAACGCATGATTGTATCCATTCGAATGCTCCCACGAGCGTCTGAACCCGCGGCCAGGGCCAAATGGCAGGGGGCATGCCTAATCTGGGTCCCTGGAGCTCATGCCGAGACCTAGTGCGCGCTGCCATCAGTAGTACCGCCATATACCAAAGTTGGACTTGGCTTCCCAAGGTGTCGGTATGCTATAGGGAGCATGAAAACTAGGCATATTCCGGAGCGAAGAGGGCGTTAAATTATGCGCTCTTCGGGTTTTGTTGAAATATAAAACCAATATTAATTGCAGGTATATCTTCTATATCCCTCTTAATGGAAGGATATATTGATTAAATCTGGCCTTTTAACTTGCGTGGTTCCGAAGTTCACCGAACTTTTGGAAGCTTAGCGGGAGACTGGAGCAATGACGAGGAACGGTACAGAGGACGGCCTGGAGAAGAGACCTCGTAAATATCTCTTGGTTGCTCGGATAGGGCCGAAAAGTCTTCACGCGCAGTGGCTGGCTGCGAGTGCGGATAGAAATTACGATGTCTTTTTAAGCAGCTACGATACCAGCTTGCCCGCTATCGCGGGCGATGGCGTCTATTTCGAGTATCGATCCGGTAGCAAGGTCGCCGGCTACGATGGGCTTTTGCGTGAACACGCGGAGTTTCTTGGTCGATATAAATACATCTGCTTCTTTGATGATGATATCAGCGCGACTCCTTCCTCCATAAGTGGAATTTTTTCGCGCTGTGATCAGTATAATCTCAAGATCGCGCAACCGGCGCTGACATGGGATAGTCATTTCACCTATGCCTGCCTGCTACAGCAGAAGCGATATGCCCTGCGGTATCTCAACTTCGTGGAGATGATGTGTCCGGTTTTCCGGCATGACATTCTCGAGCGGATCGCACCGCTCTACGCCTTAGGATACGAAAGCGGCATCGACCTCGTCTGGTGCAATCTCGTCGCCGAAGGGCCGGGCGATTTTGCCGTGATCGATGAATTTCCGGTTCGGCATACCGAACCCGTCGGCGGCAACAAGGTTGCCAATGGCTTCGTCGACGGGCGTCTGTATGAGGACGACATCCACGCCATTCTTGCGCTGTTTCGCTTGCCCTGGCTCCGGGCGACACCAATCTCCGCCGTCAGCCGGTCGGGCCGCGAGATCAACGGCCGAATGAGCCTGCTGCTATCGGCACTCGTTCTGCTGGCGGCGGTGCCGCTACGCCGGCCCGTGGCCGGGCGTTTTCGCGCCATTCTGGTTCATTGGCGTCATCTGTGGCTGGGGGCTGCAGGCAATGTCCACACCGAGTTTCCGGCAGGAAACGCGGATAGCTCCCCTGGCTATGGCGTTCTTCCATCATGCAAACCAAGGGAGAGTGCAGGGCAGTCGATGCCAATGGCGTGATCGGATTCCTCGTTTCGCTCAGGGCTGAGCCGGCAAGCCGACCGGTGCAAAACCGTATCTGCCGAAGGCGGCCTGACCTTCCGGGGAGAGGATCGCTAGCATCAGCGCCACGGCGGCGGCATTGTCGGTCCGTGCCAGAGCCAGGCCATATTCCGGGCCGGTCTCATAGGCTTCGGGCACCTGGATAACCTCGAGGTTCGGCGTGACGGCCTTGCGTTGTGCCGCGCCACTGCAATAACCCATCATCACATTGATCTGACCGCTCTTGAAACCATCGGCAATCGGATCTTGCCCGGCGGGAGTGGAGGCGGTCGAGCCACCGACGATCTTCTGGGCCTTGGCATCGAGCTTGGCGAAAGCACCCGGATTTCGCTTGTCGATCAGCTGGAACATGGCCCAGGTGTAGTCGCCGCCGGGGTCGGCCTTGGGCGTGGACGTGCCGAGCTTCACGGCGGGATCGAGCAGGCGTTCGGCAAAGTTGACAACGGCGAGCCTGGCTTCCGGCAGGGCAAAGGCGCAAAGCCGGTTGCGGGTGAACATGACGACGGCACTCGCCCGGCCATCCCTTTGCAACTGGCGGGGACTGGCCATGTCCGCCGAAGCCAGGATGTCGACCTTGTCGCCTTGCTCGATCTTTTCCCGCATCAACCCTGAGGGGCCGAAGGCGGTACGCACCTTGATGCCACTCTTCTTGCTGAAATCCTGGGCGATATCGGTCAGCACGGCGCGCAGGCTTCCCGCGCCGTAGAGTACTACCTCGTCGGCCCGGGCCGCGACACTTCCAAGGGCCAGGCAAGAGGCGAGCACGATCCTGAGCATTTGTTTTTCCCGGAAACGGAGTGGCGTGGCGATTCGCTATATATGAATGGCTATAGCGATAGCTGCGAGAGCCTCCACTTGGCAATGGCCTTGCCGGGGGACAAGCAAGGATGCCCGGCAAGATGCATTGTCTGGGACCCGGGGCGACCACCTGCATCTGCCTTGTCGCCGGGGCGGCTTTGCCAGGAACAGGCGGGGACGCCTACGGTCCCAAGGATTTCTATTCCGCCGCTTCGCCCTGGCGCCGCTGGGGGCGACGCTCCATGACTTCCCGCAGGAAGCGCCCGGTATGGGAGCGAGGCTCGCGAATGATCGCCTCCGGCGTGCCTTCGGCGACCACTTCGCCGCCAGCGTCGCCCCCTCCGGGACCCATGTCGATGACCCAGTCGGCCGTCTTGATGACTTCGAGGTTGTGTTCGATCACCACCACGGTGTTGCCCTGCTCGACCAGTTCATGCAGCACTTCCAGCAGCTTGGCGACATCGTGGAAATGCAGGCCCGTGGTCGGCTCGTCGAGGATGTAGAGTGTGCGTCCGGTCGAGCGGCGCGACAATTCCTTGGAGAGCTTCACGCGCTGGGCCTCGCCGCCCGACAGGGTGGTCGCCTGCTGGCCCACCTTGACATAGCCGAGGCCCACTCGTGCCAGCGTTTCCATGGTGTTGCGGATGGTCGGCACCGCCTTGAAGAATTCAGCTCCCTCGTCGACGGTCATGTCGAGCACGTCGGCGATGGACTTATTCTTGAAGCGAACGTCCAGCGTCTCACGGTCGTAGCGCTTGCCCTTGCAGACGTCGCAGGTGACATAGACGTCGGGCAGGAAGTGCATCTCGATCTTGATGACGCCGTCGCCCTGGCACGCCTCGCAGCGGCCCCCCTTGACGTTGAAGGAGAAGCGCCCCGGCAGATAGCCGCGCGCCTTCGCCTCCGGCAGGCCGGCGAACCATTCGCGGATGGGCGTGAAGGCACCTGTATAGGTGGCCGGATTGGACCGCGGCGTACGGCCGATCGGCGACTGGTCGATGTCGATGACCTTGTCGATCAGTTCCAGGCCGTCGAGCTTGTCGAAGGGAGCGGGATGTTCGAGCGCGCCGTTCAGCTTGCGGGCGACCGCCTTGTAGATGGTGTCGATCAGGAGCGTCGACTTGCCGCCGCCCGATACGCCGGTGACGCAGGTAAACAGGCCGAGCGGAATCTCGACCGAGACATCCTTGAGATTGTTGCCGCGGGCGCCGGTGAGCTTCAGCGCCTTGCCCTTCTGGCGCCGGCGCCGTTCGGCCGGCATGGGTACCGCCAGCTCTCCGGTAAGATATTTGCCGGTGAGAGACGCCGGATTGGCCATCACCTCGGCAGGCGTGCCGTGGGCCACCACGCGCCCACCATGCACGCCGGCGCCGGGGCCGACATCGACCACATAGTCGGCCTGCAGAATGGCATCCTCGTCATGCTCGACCACGATCACCGTATTGCCGAGTTCGCGCAGCCGCCGCAATGTTTCGAGCAGGCGTTCATTGTCGCGCTGATGCAGGCCGATGGAAGGTTCGTCCAGCACATAAAGCACGCCGCTGAGGCCGGAGCCGATCTGGGAGGCCAAGCGGATACGCTGGCTCTCGCCACCCGACAGGGTCCCGGAGTTACGGGCCAGCGTCAGATAATCGAGACCGACATCGACGAGGAAGCGCAGGCGTTCGCGAATCTCCTTGAGAATACGGACGGCGATCTCGGTCTGCTTGGCGTTGAGTTCGGCCGGCAAGGCCTCGAACCAATGCTGGGCCTGGCGCACCGACATTGCCGAGATCTCGCCGATATGGCGGTGCGTGACCTTTACCGCCAAGGATTCCGGTTTCAGGCGGAAACCGGCGCAAGCCTTGCACGGCGTATTGGCCATGAAGCGCGAAATATCCTCGCGGGCCTGTTCTGAATCGGTCTCCTTCCAGCGTCGCTCCAGATTGGTCACCACGCCCTCGAAGGCCTTGCGTGTCTCATAGGAGCGCAGGCCGTCATCGAAGGAAAAGACGATTTGCTCCTCGCCCGAGCCATAGAGGAACACCTGCTGCACCTTCTCCGGCAGGTCCTTCCAGGGCGTGGTCACGCCGAACTTGTAATGCTTGGCGAGGGCGTCGACGGTCTGGCTGTAATAGGGACTGGTGGATTTCGCCCAAGGCGCCAGCGCGCCCTTGCGCAGCGACAGGGTCTCGTCGGGCACCACCAGGACGGGATCGACCGTCATCTCGGTGCCGATGCCGTCGCAGGACGGGCAGGCACCGAAGGGGTTGTTGAAGGAGAACAGCCTGGGCTCGATCTCCGGAATGGTGAAGCCGGAAACCGGGCAGGCGAATTTCTGGCTGAACATCACGCGCTTGGATGAGCCGTCGGCCTCCTTCTGATCGGCCAGTTCGACCACGGCGATGCCGTCGGCCAACTCCAAGGCCGTCTCGAAGGAATCAGCCAGGCGGCTGGCGATATCGGCGCGCACCACGATGCGGTCCACCACCACGTCGAGATCGTGCTTGAGCTTCTTGTCGAGGGCGGGGGCGTCGGCGATCTCGTAGAAGGTACCGTCGATCTTGACACGCTGGAAGCCGCGCTTGAGGAAGTCGGCGAGTTCCTTGCGATATTCGCCCTTGCGCCCGCGCACCACCGGCGCGAGCAGGAACAGCCTGGTGCCCTCTGGCATGGCCATGACGCGATCGACCATCTGGCTGACGGTCTGACTTTCGATCGGCAGCCCGGTCGCCGGCGAATAGGGAATGCCGATACGAGCCCAGAGCAGGCGCATATAGTCGTAGATCTCGGTGACTGTCGCCACCGTCGAGCGGGGATTGCGCGAGGTTGTCTTCTGTTCGATCGAAATGGCGGGCGACAGGCCGTCGATCTGGTCGACGTCCGGCTTCTGCATCATTTCGAGGAATTGGCGCGCATAGGCCGAAAGGCTCTCGACATAGCGGCGCTGTCCCTCGGCATAGATGGTGTCGAAAGCGAGCGAGGACTTGCCCGAGCCGGACAGGCCGGTGAACACCACGAGCTTGTCACGCGGGATTTCCAGATCGACATTCTTGAGATTGTGCTCGCGCGCGCCGCGCACGGTGATGAAGCGGCGGTCGGCAGGCGACGGAACAGCGCTGCCGGAGATGGGGCGGCCAGACATACGGACGATCCTGTGGGCTTTTGTCGAGAGATAGGCGCTTTGGCTCGCAAATTGAAGGAGGGCTGGTGAAAAAACAAGAACAATTCGTGAACTTATCCGCAAAATTTTGCGGCACCCCGAGTTCCGATGGGTTATGCACGCGCCATGATCGAGATTAACCCCACCTTGTTCATCGACGAGCGCGAGATCGATGAGGACTTCGTGCGCTCCTCGGGGCCCGGCGGACAGAATGTCAACAAGCTGTCGACGGCGGTGCAGTTGCGCTTCAATATCCGCAGGTCGCCCTCGCTCCCGAACGACGTCGCCATCCGAGCCCAGAAGCTGGCGGGCAGGAAGCTGACGCAGGAGGGCGTGCTGGTGATTGTTGCCCAGCGCTTCCGCACCCAGGAGCGTAATCGCGAGGACGCGCGCGAGCGGTTGGTCGCTCTCCTGCGGGAGGCCGCCACGCCGCCGCCGCCGCCCCGCAAGGTGACGAAGCCCTCCAAGGCCGCCAAGGCGCGGCGGCTGGAATCGAAATCGCGCCGCTCAAACGTGAAATCGCTGCGTGGCGGCAAGTTCTCCGTGGATTGAGGTCCGGCCGAGGACGAAGCCCGGGCACGGCAAATCGGAGCTTTTGAGATTTCGCCGTTTGCTTTTCGGGGCAGACTGCCGGGATCAGGCCAGGATGCGCGCCTTCACTTCGTCCATCGTCTCGGCGATGTAGTCGGCACCGGCTGCCACCAGGGTTTCCTCGCTGGGGGGCATATGATGCAGTCCGCCGACAAAGCCGATCACCGTCATGCCGGCGGCCTTGGCTGCCTTGATGCCGACCACGCTGTCCTCGACCACCACGGTCTTGGCGGGATCCACACCGAGAGCCCTCGCGGCATGCAAAAACAGGTCCGGGGCCGGTTTTCCCTGTGCCACCAGATTTGCGCTGAAGATGTTGGGATAGACGAGCTCGAACAGGTTGGTGATGCTGAGGCCGAGACCGAGCTTGGCCGGCGGGCTGTTGGAAGCCACGCAAAAGGGCATCGGCAGGGTTTGGAGCACTTCGCGCACGCCCGGAATCGGTTCCAGACGCGCCACATAGGCGGCCCGAAGCATGCGGCGCGTAGTCTCGGCATGGTCCGGTGGCAGCTTGAGCCCGAAATCCTGCTCGAAACGCTCTTCCAAGGCTTCCTGGGTCAGACCGAGAAAGCGCTGCATCACGTCATGCGGGGTGACTTTTACGCCGAGGGCCGACAGGGCCTCGGCTTCGACTTCCGCCGACAGGATCTCGCTGTCGACGAGAACGCCATCGCAATCGAAAATCACTAGAGAGAAGGGCATGGGAACCGCCTGATCCGAGAAGACGTGCAGAGGCCGGCGTGTCGCAATTCTTGTCAAGGTGAGCCCGAGCCAGGGACATGATGGCGCGCTGCCATGCGTTCCGGCAAGTTCTTTCCAACAATTCGAGGCTGCCATGTCCATCATCCCGTCCCTGAGCCGCGAAGAAAGCTGGATGCGCAAGTCCGCGCTCCATTATCTCGGCCAGCGATCGACCAGCGTCGCCAATCTCCGCCAGGTCTTGCTGCGGCGGGCGCGTCGCAAATTGGACCCGGAAATCGAAGTCGCCGAAATGATCGAGCGCACCATCGATTATTGCAGGCAGCTCGGTTTCATCGACGATGCCAGTTTCGTGGAGGCCCGCCTTCATGCCGGGCGCAGCCGCGGCTTTTCCGCCCGCAGGATCGGTGCCGCCCTGGCGGCCAAGGGGGTTGATCGCACCTTGGTGGCCCAGGCCCTTGCGGGGGAGGACCGCGATGAAGCTGAAGAAAGAGCCGCTGCCCGGCTGGCGCAGCGCCGGCGCATTGGCCCCTGGCGGCGGACCGACCGCGATGCCGAGCTCGAGCGGGAGATTGCGATATTGGCACGCGGAGGCTTTGCTGTCTGGCTGGCCCGCCGCATCGTTACCGCGGATCCCGACGAAATCCGTGCTCTTCTCGAGGTTTGAAATCTTGCATCGGCCGGGTGCGGCGTGTTTTGTATGATGAATACAGTCCTCTTGGTGGAATCGGCATGTTCGAACTTTTCTGGCGCGGCGTTGCGATCGGCGTTGGCGCAACGGTCCTCATGGATCTGTGGGCGATCCTGCTGCACAAATTCTTCGGTGAGAACCTGCCCAACTGGGCGCCTGTGGGCCGCTGGTTCTGGCATCTGAAAGAGGGCCGTGTCTTCCATGACGATATCGGCAAGGCCGCACCCTACGCCCATGAATTGGCACTGGGCTGGATCGGCCATTACGTGGTCGGCATTCTCTACGGCGTGATCCTGGTGATCTTCGCTGGTGCGGCCTGGCTGTCCGACCCGACATTCCTGCCGGCCTGGATCCTCGGCATCGTCACGGTGGGGGCCGGCTGGTTCTTGCTGCAGCCCGGGCTTGGCATCGGCTGGGCTGCGTCGAAAACGCCCAATCCCACCAAGGTGCGCCTACTCAATCTGGTCGCGCACACGGTATTTGCGGTTGGCCTGTGGGGGACGGCGCTGATCATCCGCTGATGGGTCAGGGCAGGTCGCGCCACGAAGCGAACAGGGCGGCCTGGCCGTGGCGGTTGCCCGCTTCGTCGATCACTTCCCAGACTGTGGCATTTTCGATGAAGAAGCGTCGGCCGGATTTGGCAATGCGCACGCCGTGATAGTCGGCGATGAATCCCTGCTTCTTGACGGTGTCGAGCAGGCGCTGGCGTTCGTCACGATTCGGAAACTCCGCCGACAGGCGGGAGGGCAACTGCGTCAATTCCTCCCAGCTGTATTCAAAACAATCCTGTACGACCTTGTTTCCATAGATAAAAACAGGATCGGCCCTGGTGTCGTGGGCCAGAAGACAGAAGGGCGCCTCGGCGTAGAGCCACGCGGCGTCTGCCCGGTCGGCCGGAGGAGCTGGGAAAAGGCCGCGCCCTGTCAGGCGACGGAGGCTATGATCGAGCAAAGCGGCGAAATCGGTATTGCCGGCAAGATCCGGCCAGGTCTCGGCGAGCTCAGGGCTTAATGTCATGATCGTATGGCGGTTGTGAGGATGAGGCCGCGCAGCGGGCGCATCGAAGCGGGAGCTGCCGGTTACACGCAACAAATCTCGTTGCCTGATGACAGCAGGTCAAGTCCGACGGTTGAAATTGATCAGACAAAACTTCCGGCCTGACTTGCGGCTGACATGTCAGTCTGTTATCGAAGATTGTATATTGAAAATTCGATGGATGACAGGGATGACGCACCAATTTTTTGGCCTTTCGGTGGCATTGGCCACACCCTTCGATGGCGATGGGCAGGTCGACGTCGCCCGTGCCATCCCGCATGCACGCTGGTGCCTCGCCAATGGTTGCGGCAGCGTCACGCTGTTCGGCACGACCGGGGAGGGGGCGTCGATCGCTTCCGCCGAGCGTGAAGCCTTGCTGTCGTCCTTCCTGGCTGATGGCATCGAGGCGCGGCAGATCGTGGTTGGCGTGATGGCAAATGCCGTTGCCGATGCTGCGGCGCAAGCTCGGCAGGCGCTGGATGCCGGTTGCCGCGGCGTGCTGCTGGCGCCGCCTTCCTATTTCAAGGGGCTGAGGGATGACGGCCTGTTTGCCTGGTTCGCTGCCGTGTTTGCGGCGATCGGGCCGAAGGCAAGGGATGTCTATCTCTACAACATACCCTCGGTCACCGCCGTGGAGCTTTCAGTGGCCCTGATTGGGCAACTGAAGCAGGCGTTTCCGGCAGTTGTGGCCGGCGTCAAGGATTCCTCGGGCAATTGGCCGTTCACCCAGGCCCTCCTCGAAGCCCATCGCGATCTCGCCATCCTGATCGGCGACGAGCGAGGCCTGGCGGCCGGCGTGCGCTTGGGCGGGCAGGGGGCGATCTCCGGCATGGCGAATATCTGTCCCGGGCGCATGCTGCCGATGGTTCACGAAGGACGGGACGATGCGGGACTGATCGCCCTCGTCGACGAACTCGTCCACTATCCGGTCATCCCGGCGGTCAAGGCCCTGGTTGCCCATCGCACCGGTGATGCAGCATGGTCGACCACAAGGGCGCCTCTGGTGGCGTTGCCGGAGCAGGATGCCAAGAGGCTGGCCGGCTTGTTCGACCGCATCGAGCAGACGAAGGCGGCCTAGAGACGCACTAAAACAAGGAGCTGGAGCAAATTGCGATTGGGAAAAATCGCATTTTTCTCCGGGCCAGGGAGGGACGGATGGAGGAGGGCGGCGAACCGCTGCGATTGCGGGAAAAGGCTTATGCCAGTTTCACCCGCCATTTGTTGGCGCGCGATGTTCGTCCCGGCCAGTTCGTATCCCAACGCGAGTTGGTGGCGCTGACTGGCCTGCCGCTCGGGGCCATCCGCGAACTCGTGCCGCGCCTGGAGGCGGAGGGCCTGCTCTCCACCATCCCCCAACGTGGCATCCAGATCGCCCATATCGATCTCAGCCTGATCAAGGATGCCTTTCAGTTCCGGCTATTCCTGGAAAAGGAAGCCATCGCGCTCTTCACCGTTTCGGCTTCCGATGGCTTGCTGGCGAAGCTGCGCCATGAACATGAGGACATGCTGGCCAGGGGACTGTCGGAAGAGTTGGCGCCCGAGATGGTGGAGCAGGCGCAGGCGATCGACTGGAACCTGCACGACACCATCATCGACTCAACCGGTAACGAGATCATCGCCAAGGCCTACCGCGTCAATTCGATCAAGATGCGCCTGATCAACCAGGAGCGTTTTCGCATCGATGGCCGGGTGGTGCCGGTGATGCGCGAGCATCTGGCCATTCTCGCTGCCATCGAGAGCCGCGAGCCGCAAAAGGCGGTGGACGCCATCGCCGAACACATCAACAACGCCCGTGCCCTGGCGCTGAAGGTTTAGCGCCAGGACGATCCACAAGACAGACGATCCAAAAGAAGCTTTGGGAGAAGGAACCTATGAGTTTTGATTTGTTGAAGCCGTCGCGCCGGCAATTCCTGGCCGGTTCCGCCGCACTCGGCGCTGCCGGTCTGGCGGGTATCCGGCCGGCCTTCGCGGCTGTCGACTGGAAGAAATATGCCGGCACCACGCTCGAAGTGAACCTGATCAAGAGCCCGCGCGGCGATACGCTGCAGAAATACCAGAAGGAATTCGAGGAACTAACCGGCATCAAGGTCAATGCCGAGCAGACTCCCGAGCAGCAGCAACGCCAGAAGGCCGTCATCGAGCTGACTTCGGGCAAGCCGAGCTTCGATGTCATCCATGTCAGCTACCACGTGCAGAAGCGCCAGTTCGAAAAGGCCGGTTGGCTGGCCGATCTCGGACCGTTCCTCAAGAACCCGGAACTGACGGATCCTTCTTTGGTCGAGAGCGATTTCGCCGCCGCGGGCCTCGCCTTCGCCAAGGACAAGAATGGTCGCTTCGGTGCACTGCCCTTCTCGGTGGATTACTGGATCGTCTATTGGAACAAGGATCTGTTCGCCGCTAAGGGGCTGGAATATCCCAAGACCTTCGAGGAGATGGTCAAGGCGGCAGAAGCCATCACCGATGCCAGCAACAACATTGCCGGCTTCGTGGCGCGCGGCGCCAAGAATGCCAATGTGCCGGTGTGGACCAGCTTCCTGCTCGGCCATGGCAAGAACCCCGTCGGCGCAGACGGCGCGCTGCAGACCGATTCCGCCGAGGCCATCGAGGCGGCCGCGCTCTATCAGCGCCTGATGACCAAGTCGGCTCCGCGCGGCGTCACCGGCTTCAACTGGGCCGAATGCCAGTCCGCCTTCCTGCAGGGCAAGGTCGGCATGTGGCTCGACGGCGTCGGCTTTGCCCCGCCGCTGGAGAATCCGCAGAAGTCTCGCGTCGTCGGCAAGGTCGGCTATGGCGTGATGCCCAAAGGGCCGGTGACACAGGCCTCCGCCACCTTCGGCGATGGCATCGGCGTTACCGAGGCCTCGGCAAAGAAGGAAGCCGCCTATCTCTATTGCCAGTGGGCGATTTCCAAGGAGATGGGTGCGCGCTTGTTGCAGGCTGGCGCGGGCGTGCCGTTCCGCAGTTCGATCCTGAACGACGCCAAGGTCCGTGAAGGCGTCACCATGCCCGGAAGCTGGGTCGACTGTGTCGCGCAGTCGGCGCCGATCAGCCAGCTCGGGCTTCCCGTGATCATTCCGGTGACCGAGTTCCGCGATATCATCGGCGTGGGCCTGACCAATCTGCTCGGCGGCGCCGATCCGGCGGCGGAGATGAAGAAGGCGACGGAGGCCTTCAAGCCCGTGCTCGCCCGCAGCGAGGCGCAATGAGCGTCGAAAGCCCAGCCAGATCTTCTGCTCAGGCGATGGCTCCTGCCCAGGCGGCTGACAGTGGTTCCGGCCCCCTGCGGCCGGGCTACTGGCCCTTTATTCTGCCGGCACTGGTGCTCGTATCGGCTGTGATCGTCTTTCCCTGGCTGTTCACCATCGGCATGAGCGCCAATGCCTGGCAGGTCGGATCAGCGCCGCGCTTCGTCGGGCTCGAGAACTATATCCGCCTGGCCGGCGACATGCGGTTCTGGGAGTCGATGTGGCACACGCTCACCTACACCGTGCTCTCAGTGGTGGCGCCCCTGATCCTGGGCACGCTGGCGGCCCTGGTCTTCGATTCGAAGATGCCGCTACGCGGCGTGCTGCGCGGCATCTTCGTGATGCCGATGATGGCCACGCCCGTCGCGGTCGCCCTGGTCTGGACCATGATGTTCCATCCCCAACTCGGCGTCCTGAACTACCTCTTGTCGCTGGTGGGCATTCCGCCCCAGGCTTGGATCTTCGAGCAGGGCACGGTAATTCCCTCCCTGGTGCTGGTAGAAACCTGGCAGTGGACGCCGCTCATCATGCTCATCGTGCTCGGCGGACTGGCCTCGATGCCGCGTGAACCCTTCGAAGGCGCTGAGATCGACGGTGCAAATGCCTGGCAGAAATTCCGCTACATCACGCTGCCGATGATCCTGCCCTTCATGATGATTGCGGTGATCATTCGTTCGATCGACGCCCTCAAGAGCTTCGACATCATCTATGCAATGACACAGGGAGGCCCGGGCACGGCCTCGGAGACCATCAACCTCTATCTCTACAATGTGGCCTTCTCCTATTACGACATCGGCTACGGCTCGGCGATTGCCGTGGTGTTCTTCGTCATCATCATCCTGATGTCACTGGTGCTGCTGCATCTGCGCCAGCGCGCGAAATGGAACACCTGAGGACAAGAAGATGAAGGCTTGGATGATGAAGTTTCGGACGATGACCTTTCGAAGTCTCCTGCGTCTCGCCGGCACGCTGTTCCTGGGCTTCGTCGTGGTGTCGCCGGCGCTGCTCTTTTTCATCTGGATGCTGTCGCTCTCACTAAAATACGAGATCGACAACGGCGCCTATCCGCCGATCCTGATTCCCGAACAGTTCGCCTGGTCGAACTACACCGAGATCTTCGCCACCAACGATTTCCTGCGCTATTTCTGGAACAGTGTGGTCGTCACAGGCGCGGCTACGGCGCTGGCGCTGATCGTCGGCGTACCGGCGGGCTACGGCATTGCCCGCATCAAGGCCGACAAGGCGGCGATGGTGATCATGATCGCCCGCATGACGCCGGGCCTGTCCTTCCTGATCCCGATGTTCCTCTTGTTCCAGTCGCTCGGCCTGCTCGGCACGCTGTGGCCGCAGATCATCATCCATCTGGTGGTGACGATTCCGATCGTGATCTGGATCATGATCGGCTATTTCGAGACGACACCGCTGGAGCTGGAGGAAGCGGCCATGATCGACGGCGCTTCGCGCTGGCAGATCTTCTACAAAGTGGCACTGCCGATCGCCAAGCCCGGCATCGTGGTCTCGCTGATCCTGGCCGTGATCTTCTCCTGGAACAATTTCGTCTTCGGCATCGTGCTGGCCAGCCGCGAGACGCGCACGCTGCCTGTCGCCGTCTACAACATGCTGTCCTTCGAGCAGGTGAGTTGGGGGCCGCTCGCCGCCGCAGCGCTGGTTGTGACGCTGCCGGTGCTGTTGCTGACTTTGTTCGCCCAGCGCCAGATCGTCGCGGGCCTAACGGCCGGGGCGGTGAAATAGGGGCTGTCTCCTGCCACTTCCACGTGGCAGAACCGTACTTGATGACAGCCTCCGCTGTCACGCCCATGCCAGTCAGGAATTATGCAGCGTTTTCTGAGTTGTATGCATTGTCGTGAGGGAGGCTGTCGTCGGTTGGCTCAAGCCAGGCACGTGTTCGGCCTCGATCGCGTGCCAGTTCGATCTCGAGGGTGACCAAACCGACGGCGTCTGCCCACAGGCTGGAAGCGATGGTGCCCCGCCCATTCGTCCAGCGCCAGCGATCGCCCTGCCATTGCTGGATGGCGTGGAACCCTTCCGAAAGACCTGGATCGTCGAGAGCAATCTTACGAAATCCGTTCGAATCATGCACGTCCAACCGATGTAGAGGCACGCCTAAACGGCGATCATCATAGGTCTCCACATCCGTATGGCGGGGCACGAAAGTGGAGGAAGATAATGCGATAGCTTTGACATGAGCTGGGAAAATCAAGCGATAGAATGTATCGGACAAGGCGTGGACACCCAGGTCGTCTTCTCCCCCTTCCGTCTCAAAGCGCAAAGCTGCCAGGTTGGAAAGTGTCCAACCGAGTTGCTTGGCCCGATCCAGCAACTGAACGCGTATGGCCGCCACGATCGGGCCCTCGGTCACCAGTGGCAGGCAAGCATCTGAATTCCAGTTTCTGCGACGCGGTAACTGAGCATGGGGCTGCCTACTGCGTGTGGGAAAACTCACCTGTCCCTCTCCGAGTTCAACTACTCTGAAGAAACTCTTGCCCCTGGTGTCGAGGAAGCTCTCCGTCGGTAGATTCTCAGCCAGAAGCACGTCATGCTGTTCCAATTCGACATGCCAATAGACCACCCTGTCGAGCGGCACTTGCGAAATGGTCGCTCCATTGTCGAGATGCTTGATCGGAATGAGCACATCTGACAGGCAGGGTACTGCCACCGCGTGATCCGGCGATAACCACAGATCGCGAGAGGGACGATGATCGCCGAAAGCGTGGGCGCGGATTCTAAAGGGGTAGGTCTCCTCCGGTTGGGAATGGCGGATTGGTTCCACCTCATTACACCCCAGCCATACAATCTTGCGACGACTGCTATTCGCAGTGATGACTACGTCGCCAATCCTCAAATGCTCAACCGCAATATTGCCCCGGGTCGTATGGATCATCGTCCCGGCTACGAAGCAGGGAGCATCGCCGAATGTTGCCTTGGGCAGTGGGGCGTCAGTTGTAAGCGGGACTGTCTCAAGCTGCGTACCGGTCCAATAAATGTTCTCGCCCGACGCAGAAACGACATTGCCAAATTTGTCAATAAAAATTGTAACAATTTTTTCGCTTCCTTTGGAGTTGTAAACGCTGCCAACAAGCTTATAGCCTTCGAAACTCTGGCCGTTGACTGGAGAATTGTATTCTTCGATAGAGGTTCCGCCACCAAGACTTCCGATAGACGCGCCGTCTATTATAACTTTTGGCCCCGGATCAAATAGATCTTCCTCTACATACTCCACTTTAACCTTAACGGGGTATGGATGGTTCACGTCGCCATTTGGGTACAATAGAAATTCAGGTACGGTAATATTCCCTGGAACGCTCATCCTCTTACGACTCCGTATAAAGGCCATAATTGGCAGAGAGGTAGGATTGTGGCTGAAATTTAAATTAAAGGATTTTCCATCTGGAAAAATGACATATCTATAGAATTTATATCTGAAGGTAGTGTTTATGCCTTCTTTTGCAATCAATCAACGGCCAATTTGTTGCGCCGAATTCTTTTCAGCGACGCCATTGGCGACCTGCATGATTAGCATCGAAGGTATTCCGTTGTGAGGTTCTATTGGCCCGCAGCTTTTATAGGGCGACACCAAAGAAAAACCCGGCGAGATGTCTCGCCGGGTTCGAAGTTACTGCGTGAGGAGGTAGAAGGCTCAGGCCTGCCCGATCGGCGGAATGCGCAGGACCCAGCCGGGGAGGATGTGGTCGGGGTCCTTGACCGGCGGCGTATTGGCCTTGACGATCTCCTTGTAGAGATTGCCCTTGCCCTTGCCATAATGCTTCTCGGCGATGGCCCAGAGCGTGTCACCCTTTACGACCGTATACATGGTCGAGGGCGTTCCGGGGGCGTTGACGCCGAGCTGGCTGTCGACCTGCGCCACGCCATTGTTGTTGCCAGCGGTGAGAATGATCTTCTCGGCGACTTCCTGGGAGGGAGCTACGCCGCCCAGGACGACCTTGTCTCCATCCACCGAAACCTGCAGGCCATCGGCCTTGAGGCCGGCTTCCTCGATCTGCTTTTTCACCAGCGCGGCAACATCGGTCGAAGCTGCCGCCGGCGCTGCCTCGGCCTTGCTCGAACCGAACATCTTATGGCCGGCGTCCTTGATGAAATTGAACAGTCCCATGTTCACTCCAGGCGTATCAGGCAAAATTACCTAAAGATAGGCTAGCATGGAACGGTTGTGCGGTCACACAAATTCGAGGCAAACGGGCCCGGCAAGTGCAGCGTCTGTCGAAGCGGTCGCCTGCGCAGTCAAGCACAACGTCAAACGCCTGTCTTCGTGGTGAAGCGACAGCGGGCGGGCCGATCTCCCACGCGAATACTGGCTCGGCAGGAGTTGAGCGACGAGTTCCGGGATGATCATGGCATTCCCGGTACGATGCCGAAACAGTCCGAAATCAGCGATGGATGGCGATAGCGCGAGCCGGAAAGCCAGAACCTCCTTTCGCCTTCGGCCAACTTGCCATGATCAGGGCGCCGACCTCCGGCACATCATCGAGATTGGCGAGCAATTCGACCTGCCAGCGGTCGCGTGACAGCACATAATGTTCGAGGCCGAAATCGCCCTTCGATGTCGCCACGCCGGGATCGGTGTCGATCTGCTCGTGGCCGATGGCGGCGATTTCCCGCCTTTCGAACAGCTCTTCGAGCACCGCCCGCGACCAGCCAGGGCAATGGGAAACGCCGTCTGCCGAGCGGTTGTAGAAGCGTTCGCTGTCCGGCCAGCGGCTTGACCACCCCGTACGCAGGGCAACGAAGCAGCCTGCGGGGATACGCCCGTTACGCTCTTCCCAGGCCGCGATGTCGCTCAGCTCCGGTGTCGCGTCGGGGCTGGCGGCAACTCTGTGCCGGATATCCAGCACCACCAGAGGCAGCAGCATTTCGGAGACCGGCAGATCGTCCACGGCGCGCCCGCCCTCGATGAAATGCACGGGCGGATCGACATGCGTGCCCCATTGCCCGACGAAGGCGTAGCGATGCACCTGGAAGGCATCGCCCTTGGGGTAGTCGAATACGACCAGGCGCTCCTCGTCCGGAAAGGCCGAGAAGCGTGGCTGCCCAGGGTGGAAGGCGTGGCTCAGATCGGTGAAGATCGCGCCGGCGAAGGCGGCGCGATAGACCTCCCAGAGGGGAAGGGGCGTGGCCATGTCAGGGCTCCGCGACGAAGGATGGCGCGGCTTCGCCAGCGAGCGTGAGCTTGCCGCCCTTGACGCCGATGACCGAGACCGACTTGTCCGGCACCGAGATATTCGGGCGGTAGGTGATCGTACCCGTCACGCCGTCGAGACCGGAGGTGGCCGCAAGGGCATCGCGGATCTTAGCAGGTTCGGGCGCGCCGGCTCGCTTGACGGCATCGGCCATCAGTTTCACCGCATCGTAGCCGAGTGCGGCGAAGGCATTTTCCGGTACGGTGTTGTAGGCCTTCTGGTACGCATCCATGAAGGCTTTCACCTTCGCGCTGGCGCCATCGCCGATGAAGGCGTGGGTGGTGAAATAGGTATCGTTGGCCGCCTCGCCGCCGACTTGCAGCAGCAAGGGCGTGTCATAGCCATCGCCGCCGACCACCGGCAGGGTGATGCCGGCCTGGCGTAACTGCTTGAGGATGAGGCCGATCTCCTCGGCATTGGCGGCCGCATAGATGAAGGCCGGCTTCTCGGAAAGCGCCTTGATCTTGGCGATCTGGGCGGTGAAGGTCTTGTCGCCGATCTTGTAGCTGTCCTTGCCGACGATCTTGCCGCCGCCATGCTCGTAAGCCTTGACGAAATAGTCGGAGAGCAGGGTGGTGTATTCGGTGCCGATATCCGTCAGCAGATAGCAGGTCTTGGCGTTCAGCGTCTTGAGTGCGAATTCCGCTCCCACGGCGGCCTGGACATTGTCGCCGAAGGCGGCGAGGAAGACCTGGTTGCCGAGCTGGGCCGGCAGCTTGGGCGAGGTGGCGCCGGGGGTGACGAACGGAATTTCCGCCTTCTGCACCTGGGGCCCGATGGCCAGCACCGAATCCGAATCCGCAAAGCCGATGATGCCGACGACCTTGTCGCTGTCGATCATCTGGCTGGCGACGGTGGAGATCACGGTGGCGTCGGATTTGGAATCATAGATCACCAGTTCGATCGGCCGCCCCAGCACGCCGCCGGCGGCGTTGATCTCCTGCGCTGCCAGCTTGGCGCCGTTCAGCATGGGGCCGTCGAGCGAGGCCTGCACACCGGTGAGATTGGCCGAATAGCCGATCTTGATCGGATCGGCCGCGAGGGCCGGGCCGGGGATCGCCAGTATGGCGGCGGCCGACAGGCCGAGGGCGAGGGTTCTGCGTCTGCTCAACGTCAACATCTGGTCACCTCTCAATTGATGGATTGTTCGCCGATGTTTTGGTCGCCCCGAACGTCAATTCGCGGTCGCCCATGATCCCCTTCGGCCGGAAGATCATGATCAGGATGAAGAGGATGCCGAGCACGATCTGGCTCGCCCCGAACAAAGGCGGCACCGCTATGCCGAGCAGGCTGAAGCCACGCTCGGCCGAGCGCAGCATTTCCGAAAGAAGGGAGACGCAGACAACGCCGATCAATGCACCCGAAAGGGAACCCATGCCGCCCAGGACGAGCATGGCGATCAGGTTCAGCGTCATGGCGAAATAGAAGGTAATCGGCGAGAAGGAGCCGAGATAATGGGCATAGAGCGAACCGCCCACGCCAGCGAAAAAGGCTCCGATCACGAAGGCGATCAGGCGCGTGCGCAGCACGCCGATGCCGATGGCGCCAGCGGCGATGGTGTCGTCCCGCACCGCCATCATCGAGCGGCCAAAGGGGGAATAGACGAGGCGCGCCAGCAAGAGCAGCGTCACCACCAGCCAGGCCATCACCCAGGGCAGATTGGTCTGCAGCGGCACGCCGGTGAAGGTGCGCGAGCCGCGGGTGAAGTCCGCTGCGTTGATCAGGACGACATTGACGATGATGAGAAAGCCCATGGTCGCCACAGAAACGAAGTAGCCCGACAGGCGCATCAGGGGATAGCCGACGATCACCGCGAGCAGGCCCGTGAACAGGCCGGCGGCCAGGGTTGCCGGCAGGAAGGGCAGGCTGAAGCCCGACAGCAGGGCCGGCAAATGCGGCAGCAAGGCAGCCTTTTGCTGCACCGTCAGCGACAGGATGCCCGAGGCATAGGCCCCCGCGCCGACGAAGCCGACATGGCCCAGCGAGAACACGCCGGTAAAGCCGTTGCTGAGCGAGAGCGAGAGTACCAGCACCGAATTGAGTGCGATCAGGATGAGTATGCGGGTGAAATAGTCGCTCAGGACAAGGGGGGCGCTGATGGCGACCACGGTGGCGAGAGCGATGCCGATCGCAGCGGTGAGCGGAAGGCGCAGGCCTGCTTTCATAGCTTGATCTCGCGATTGGGCTGCAGCAGGCCGCCGGGACGGAACAGCAGGAAGGCTATCAGCAGGCTGAAGACGATGGCGTCGCGATAGGGTGTCACCGCATCGGGCAGGAAGGCGACGATGAAGATCTCGAGGGCGCCGAGCATGTAGCCGCCGACGAGGGCGCCGGCGATCGACCCGAAGCCGCCGATGATCGCCGCGACGAAGGCCTTCAGCAAGGGCGTGAAGCCCATCTGGGGCTGGACGACGCCGGCCTGCGCCGCCCAGAGCACGCCGGCGAGCCCGGCATAGGCGGAGGCCACCACGAAGGCGATCACGATGACGCGGTTGACGTCGAGGCCGACGAGATGGGCGGCCGACATGTCCTCGGCCGCCGCCCGCATGCCGAGCCCGACGGTGGTGCGGGTGATGAACCACCCCAGCCCCAGCAGCGAGAGGAAGGAGAGGGCGATGGTCAGGATGTTGATGTTGGTGAAGGTGATGGCACCATCGGCCAGTTGCCAGGAACCGTTGAGCAAATCGGGCAGGGGAAAATTGCGCGGCGAAGAGGTGAAAGCCAGGATGCCGAGATTTTCAAGGATGTAGGTGACGGCAAGGCTGGTCAGCAACCGGGTGACGTCGGGTGCGTTGCGGATGGGCCGATAGGCGACGCGCTCGATCACGAAGCCCGCCAGGGCCGCAGCGAGGATGCCGCAGAGCATGGCGAGGGCGAAAGGCATGCCGGTCGCGCCGAGGATCACGGTGGTGAAGGCACCCACCATCATCACGTCGCCATGGGCGAAATTGGTCAGCCGCAGCACGCCGAAGACGATGGACAGGCCCACGGCGACCAGGGCGTAGAGGCTGCCGAGGCTGATGGCATTGATGACCTGCTGGAGGACATATTCGAACCCGTTCATTCGTCCGCCCCCAGATAGGCCTGCGCGACGCGGTCATTGGCCGTCAGCTCGGCCGAACTGCCCGACAGCACCACGCGGCCGGTGCGCAGCACATAGGCCCGGTCGGCCAGTTCCAGGGCGATGGCGATGTTCTGCTCGACCAGGAGCATGGTCATGCCCTGACGCTTGAGCTCGGCCAGCGCATCGAAGATGTGGCGGACCAGCAGGGGAGCGACGCCGAGCGAGGGTTCGTCGAGCAGAAGGAGGCGAGGGGCCGCCATCATGGCGCGGGCGAGGGCAAGCTGCTGCTGCTCGCCGCCCGAAAGCGTGCCTGCCAATTGCGTCAGGCGCTGCTTGAGAATGGGGAACAGGGCGAACATGCGTTCCAGGTCACGGACGATGCCGTCGCGATCATGCCGCGTGCAGGCGCCGAGGCGCAGATTATCGGCCACCGTCAGGCCGCCGAACAGGCGCCTACCCTCCGGACTATGCGAGATGCCGATCCGCACGATCTCGGCCGGAGGAAGGGTTGCGATGGCCCGGCCCGCGAAGGTGATGCTGCCGGCCCTCGGACGATTCAGGCCGGAGACCGTGCGTAGCGTCGTGCTCTTGCCGGCGCCGTTGGCGCCGACCAGGGCGACGACTTCACCCTGGCCGACATCGAGGGACACGCCCTTGAGCGCGCGTACCGCGCCAAATTTGACTTCGAGCCCGTCGATCCGGAGCAAAGGGGAGGAGAAGCGGGCGTCAGGCATGGCCGAGATAGGCCTCCCGGACCCTGCTATTGCTGCGCACTTCCGCCGGCGTGCCCGTGCAGATGACCTCGCCGGTGGCCAGGACCTGGATGCGCTCACACAGATTCATGATCAGATCCATGTCGTGCTCGACGACCACGACCGCGATGCCGTAGCGATCTCGGATGGTGCGGATCAACCCGGCCAGCACCCGGGTCTCGTTGGAATCGAGGCCGGCGGCGGGCTCATCGAGCAGCAGCAGCCGTGGCTGCGTCGCCAAAGCGCGGGCGATTTCGAGACGACGCTGGTCGCCGTAGGGCAGGGCGGACGCCGGCTGCAGCGCCTGCGGCTTGAGCGCCATCAAATCGAGCAATTCATCGGTGGCGTGTTGGGCGGCGGCGAGGCGCGCCCGAAAGCGTGCGCCGCGCAGGATCGCAGCAAACGGGCCGATGGGGTGACGAAGCTGGGCTGCGGCCAGTACATTGTCCCGCACGCTCAGCGAGCCGAACAGGCGCGATCCCTGAAAGGTGCGGGCGATGCCCCGTTCGACGATGGCAGCGGTCGACAGCCCGGCGATCGACTGGCCCTGGAACTCGATCGTGCCGGCATTGGGCCGCGAGAAGCCGGTTACCAGATTGAAGAAGGTGCTCTTGCCCGATCCGTTCGGGCCGATGATGCCGACGATCTCGCCGGCCCGTACGCTGATGGCCTGATTGCGCAGGGCGACCAGGCCCCGGAAGGCCTTGGTGAGATCGGCCGTGCGCAGCAGGGGCGCTGATGGTTCAGCCATCGCCGCGTCTCCGTGAGCTAGTCAGTTCCCTCACCAACTCGTCGGTACCAGCCTGCCGGCAATAGCCCTTGAAGGCACTCAAGGCCCGCTCGTGGCGCTCGGGCGTGTCGGTCGTGCAGGCGTCGACGGGGCAGACCATGCGAAAGCCGCGATCGGCGCCGTCGCGCACCGTATGGTCGATGCATTGATCGGTCAGGAAACCCGTTACCACGATGGTATCGAGCCCGATATTGCGGATGAGATATTCGAAATTGGTGGAGTTGAAGAGGCTGGACGAGGTTTTCGGCAGCACCATCTCGTCCCGACCGGGCGCGAGTTCGGCGATGACTCGCGTCTGAGGGGCACCAGGCGGGAAGTGAAAGCCGGTCTGCTTGTAGTCGAGGCTGCGGTCGCGCCCGTCCTCGGTCAGGCTGGCGATGACGGTATAGATGATCTCGGCGCCCGCTGCCCGGCCGGCAGCCAGCAGGCGCGCGATGTTGGGAATGGCGACGTCGCGGGCCGAGCGATAGAAATGGGGGCGTGCCGCCTCCGCTTGTGCGTTGAAGATGCCATCCTGGGTGTCGATCACCAGGATCGCAGTGCGGGTGGGATCGAGAGCTGCCTTGCGATCGGGGATCATCGGCCGGTCTCCACGCCGAAGCGCGCATAGGCTGCCGTCAGAATGGGAGCGAGGCGCTCCGCCCAGGCGGCTTGGCCGGATGCCTCGGCGATGAGGTCCTGGCGGATCTCGAATTCGACATAGGGCAGCCGCCGTTCCTCGCCATGAACAGGCACGGAATAATCCTCAGCCATGTTGACGCCGTAGGGTTGGTTGCGCCCGATCACGAGATCGCTCTGATCGGCCAGTTCGGCGAGGACCAGGTCCGAGAATTGCCTGTTGTCGTGATAGCAAAGGCCGACATGCCAGGGGCGCGGTGCGGGAGCGGCCCGGAGCGAGGGCGTGAAGCTGTGCATCGACACCAGGATCAGGGGCAGGCCGGCCACCAACTTGTGGTCGATGTGGGCGGATATCTCGGCATGATAGGGATCGACGATCTCGCGGATGCGGGCCCGGCGGTCATCGGCCGTCGGATCCTGGTTGGCCGGCACCAGCGTTCCATCGGAAATAGGCGCGATGAAGCTGGGCGAACCGAGCCGGCGGTTGCACTCGGCGACCAGACGCGAATAGCGCTGGAATATCAGCGGCGCCTGCAGACGATCGGACAGGCCTATGCTCACGCCCAGGATGCCGATGTCGATGCCGATATGGCGCTCGAGTTCCGATTGCGGCAAGCCCAGCCCAGCCAACGCGGCGGGAACTGCATTGCCGGCATGGTCGCAAATGATCAAGAAGGGGGAGGATGCCTCACCATTATGCAAGCCGACCGGCGGCGGATCGCCAGCGGCGAGCAGGCCTGTTGGGGCAGGGCGCTGGGGCGAAGTCATCAATAGGCCCTCGCATAAAGGGCGCAGAGTTCTTCCAGGCCCGTATCGCCGGCCATTTCGATCTCGCCGCGCTTATGCATGAGATAGGCCTTGGTCAGGACTGGCCCCAGCCAAGCGACGGCGGCGGTGTCGGCTTCCAAGGCGTCCAGGGCTTCGCCGAGGCTGCGCGGCAGGTCGTCGATGCCGCGCTCGGCACGCTCCTCGGCACTCCAGCGCCCGGGATCGCCGCTGGAGATGAAGGGGGCGGGCAGGGCTCCGCGTATGCCAGAAAGTCCTGCAAAGACCAGCATAGCCAGTTGCAGATAGGGGCTCGCAGTGGCATCGGCGCCGCGATATTCGATGTTGTAGCGCTTGGCGACGTCGACGCCCTCGATCTCGGGATAGGGGCAGATTCTCAGGAGCGCCTCGCGGTCCCGATCGGCGAGATTGGCGTAATAGGCCGACCAGGAATGCGGCTTCAGCCGCTCATAGGAAATCACGCTGGGCGCGGTGATGGCGCACAGGGCCCGGGCGTGCCTGAGGATGCCGGCACAGAAGGAAGCAGCGATCTCGCTCAATCCGGACGGGCATCCGGTGCCGTGGCAGACCGGCTTGCCGGCAAGATCGGTCAGGCTGAAATGGATGTGAACGCCATTGCCGACGATGCCCGGCGTCACCACCGGCGAGAAACTGGCATGGCTGCCGTGGCGGCGGGCCAGCGAGCGGCAGATCTCGCGGAGCTTCACCGCCTGGTCGGCCGCCTTCAGGCCTTCTGCCGGGTCGATGGTGATCTCATACTGCCGTGGGCCGTATTCAGGCAGGAAGGTATCGGGGGCAATATCGTTGGCGCGCAAAGCCGCCAGGAAGGAGCCGATGAAGCCCTCCATGCCCCTGATGCTGCTGGCGGCGTAGGAATCGCCCGGACGCTCTTCACCGGCGCCGTACCAGAATTCATGCTCGAAGCTGGCGATGAGGCGCAGGCCCGCTTCCGCCTCGAGCGCGGCGAGGGCGCGCTTGAGCAGGCCGCGCAGGCAGCAATCCCAAGGTTCGCCCGCCATGGTCTGAATGTCGCCGAGGATGATGTGCTCGGTGGGCGTGCCGTCGTCATAGGGCAGGCGGATATCCCCGCCCGGCTGTGGCACCAGCATGAGGTCGCCTTCCGCACCGAAGGGGGTGGCGGGGATGCGGCCGAAGCAATTGATCATGATGTTGGTCGGGGTCCAGCCGACACCGAAACGGCGGCGGTTCTCCAGATCGGTGGCTGGAAATCCTTTGCCTCGGACCTGACCGGCAATGTCGCTGCAGCAGACCGTGATGACGCTTTCAGGCATTGTCGCCATTGGCGTGTCGTTCCCCTGTTTTTATTGGGACGAACGCTAGCACGCGAGAATTATTTCTTACAAGATGATGTTGATAGCGGTGATGCCGTAATTTTTAGCAAAATGAGAAAACGTCACGGGAGCAGCTTCTGCCGTACGCCTTCGATGGTTTCGAAGCGAGCCCTGGCAATCGACCATTGCCGGGAATTGATTGCAAGCGCGACCGCTTCCACCAGGGCGATCACGCCGATCAGGCTGTCCCAAGGCGAGGGGACGTCGACGCGCGCCCTCAGCACGATGTCGGCGACCTGGGCGGCATCCGACATCCACTGGTCCGTGAAGAGGGCGACCACGGCTTCACGGCTCTTGGCCACCTCCGCCGTACGCACTGTGTCGGCCTGATAGCGGCGAATGTCGAACAGGATAACGACGTCCTTGCGCCGAAGTTCGGCAAGCTCGTCGGCGCGTCGCATCAGCGCCGTGGAGAACAGCCTTACCTTGCCGCGAAGCTTGCGCAGGTGGAATTCGAGATGCCGCGCAGCCGGTTCGGTGAAATCGCCGCCGAGCAGGAAAACCTGACGCCTTTCATCGATGAGAATGTCCACCAGGCGTGCCAGTTCCGCCTCGTCGATCATGGCAATCGAACCCTGCACCGTTTCGGCCAGGGCGCCGCTGAATTCGATGAGCGCCGATGTCGAGGCATCGGCATGCGGACGCGTCAGCGGGAATTCGGCCTGGGCTTCCATTTCCTCGCGCAGCGCCCGCCGGAAGTCGGCATAGCCTGGAAATCCGAGCTTGGCCACGAAGCGCAGAATGGTGGGAGAACTCACCTTGGCTCTTTCGGCAAACAGAGCCACCGTCTCCATGCCGGTGGTGGGATAGCGGGCGAGGAGGGCGCGCGCCGCCCGCTTTTCAGCATCGCTCAGGGACGGCATGGTCGCTGCGACACGATCGGCAAGCGTCGTGCCGGTCTGGGGCAGGGCGGCTTTCGGGGGCTCCATGGCGATACCTCTTCTCGACGTCCATGCGGAGGCCATTGTCTTTCACAATGCCTCGGTACAGGATAGGCCAATTACGAGCAAAGCCGTAATTTGAATTACAACGAAACAACCCCTTCCCGCGAGGACTTCATGGCAGGCCTTCCAGCCATTGACGCGCCGGGCGGTGCCTACCGGGAGCGTGAAATCGTTCCGGCCCGAACGGCACTGCTCAATGTCGACATGCAGAATGGCGAGTTCAACGAGCAGATCCTGGCTCGGGCACGCATGCCCGATACGCCGGAAGCGGCAAAGCAGGCCTTTTACGAGCGTATCGACAGCGTGGTGATCCCTAACCAGGCTCGCCTCCAGGAAGCGGCGAGGGCCGCCGGCATCGAAGTGATCTTCACCGTGCTTGAAAGCCTGACCCAGGATGGGCGCGACCGCAGCCTGGACCACAAGATTTCGGGCTTGAATTTCCCGAAGGGTTGCTGGGAAGCGCAAGTGATCGAGGCTGTCGGCCCCAGGGGCGATGAAATCATCATCCCCAAGACTGCGTCCGGCATCTTCAATGCCACCAATATCGACTATGTGCTGCGCAATCTCGGCGTGGAATTTCTGGTCATCTATGGGGTTGTCACCGACCAGTGCGTCGAGTCCGCCATACGGGACGCCGCCGACCGCGGCTTCCTCGTGACCCAGGTCGAGGATTGCTGCGCGGCCGAGACACCCGAGAACCATCTTGCATCGATCGAGAGCATGGGCGGTCATTATTGCCGTACGCGCAGCACCGACGAGATGATTGCCGAAATCAGGCGCTTGGCGAGTCGTAATGTCGCATAAATCCATTATCTATCAATACTTAGATATTGATAGATGAAGTGATTCATCAATTTCTAGGGGAGTTGGGCGTACGACCCGGCCGGGTCGTTTCGGCGATAGCGCGTGCCGCGGCTTCAAGAGCCGGGTCGCGTTCGGCATCGAGATCGGAGTCTGTGAACAGAGCGACCAACTTGTCGGGCGGAACACCCGTGATATCATAGGCTTGCCCATTTTCATTCAAGTAGATCTCATTGGGGACACCGAAGCGCCAGCCATTCGGCAAATGGCGGATCAGCACGTCGGAGAAGACGCCCTGCGTGTTCTCGCCGATGAAAACGGGTTTGTTCGTGCGTCCCTGAAGAGACATGGCGAAGGCTTCGGCCGCACTGACGCTGTCATGGCCCATTAACAGCGCCATTGGCCCGTAAAAGCCGGGCCGCGATGACGGCATGACCATGATCGGCTGTGGCTTGCTGAATTTCGTCGGGTCGCTGGGGTCTATGCGAAAGATCTTGCTGGAGGCAAGGTAGGGCTTGGTGGTCAGACGGGCGGCAATCGCCAGGCCCAGCATTTCGGTGCCACCACCATTGGGCCGGATGTCGACAATGAGCCCCCGCAAGCCCGGTGCCTTGCCGAAAATATCGTCCAGCGCCGCATCGAGCGCCGCTGTCTGAGCCGTGCTTTCGGCATTCTTGTCGTAGTTTTCGAAACTGACGATCAGCAAATAGCCAACACCGTCAGGCAGCATGCCGAAAGCGAGCTGGCGGTTGCAGTACCAGGCGAGGGGTGTCGTCAGGAAGCGTTTTTCGACGATGGCCAGCGCCCGCTGGTGAATTGCCTCACTCCTGGCCGCGGGAGGACGCCAGCCGCTGAATTCCAGATGGCGGGCCGGTGCCTCGATCCAGACATGAGCATCCTCGAGCGGCGCCAGCATCTCACGAAAATGCGCAAAGAGCGTTTGTTCGTCGGTGGCAGAGCTGATCGTTGCACGATGCGCGGCTGTCATGGCAACCCAGTCCACGCGGTGCGGGGTAAAGAAGGGATAATGTTCGGCGAAAGTCCGAACGAAAACGTCGAAATTGGTCACGGGATCGATGGAGGAGGTTTGCGTGCAGGCCGCAGGCAGCGCGTCGATACGGGTGAGTTGGGTCTGAGTGGCGACACCGTCGACGTTCAGCACGAGCTGGTTCGGCTGTTGTCCTGGCCGGAAAACGAAGGCATCGGTCACGCCGGTGTCGTTATTGACACTGGAACCGGCAAACCGCACGGCGCTCCCGGAAGCCGCGACGCGCTCGGCCGAGGCGGATTTCTGACAGCTGATCGCCGTGATCTCGAAGCGCTGCAAATGTTCGCCGTCAATCGCATAGGCGTGGCCATAACCAGTCGTCAGCCATACGCCATCCGTCAAGTCCGATGCGGCCTGGGCCGGCGACGCCAGCAAGAGCGGGCAGAAAAGCAGTATGCGGCGCATCAGGCGACCTCCAAGCAAACGGCGGTCCTACTGGCTGAAATTGGCATGCATATGAACGGCCGTCGACCAGGCGGTAACATGAATGCGTTGCGCGGCTCACCGCGGCCTTGTCGAGGTTCTAGCCGGACGCATGACCGTTACGTGGCTCATGAGCGGTACGACAGCCTGGAAGAGCCTTGATCAGCGGGCTGCGATTTCCGGCGGTGCCGCTGGCTCAAGGTCGCCGTACATGCCGACCGAAACTGGTTCGGGAGTGGGGTGCCGCCCCACATCCTCTAATTCGCATAAGATATATTATGGAACATAATCCCATGCCTCCGGCTGGGCCAAGCGCTTGATAAACCGGGCTTCCTCAAAAAGCCCGGTCTCGGTCGGTGTACAAGACCGATGCGATCCGGTGTCCGGTCGGTCGTCTATCGGCCGACGGCCGCCAGGCCGCTGTCGATCTGGCCCGTGACGGCTTGTGGCAGCTTCAGGCGGCCGGCCAGTACATGCAGGTAGGAATTCTCGGCCGGTGATGCGGCGCCGACAGCGATGCGCGAAACGGCGTAGACTTCGGCGGCCAGTTCCGGCGTGCTTACGCCGCGTACGATCGGTTCCATGTCGAACGGCTTGCTCAACTCCTGGAACAGGAAGTTGCGCTCCTCGTCGGAGAGATCGAGCTTGTCGGCATGTCCGAGGATCAGGCTCTGCTCCTCGGCATCGACATTGCCGTCGGCCTTGGCCGCGTTGATCATGGCCCCCAGCAAGAGCTTGGCATGGCTTTCAGCCGCGGCCGGGGTTTCCACCGGCAGTGCCTCCACTGCACGCGCCTCGATAACGGGCGGCAGCGGCTGTGGGGTCGATAATTGCGGTGGCAGGAAGCCGCCGGGCGCGCTGTTCGCTGCGGCCGTGCCGTTGTCAGCCGCTGCCGGAGCGCCGACCTGCCCAGCCTGGCTACGCTGCCAGGCATGCAGCGCCAGCGCGCCGATAGCGGCAATACCGCCATATTTGACAGCCGCGCCAGCCAGGTCCCGTCCGGTCTCTGTAAACAGGATGCCCGCCGCTGCGCCACCAGCCGCCAGTTTCTTGCCTGGCGTGTTGAGAACTTGACCGCCGGCACCCAGCACTTTTCCAAGCAGATTGTTCAGATCCATTATTCGTCTTGCTCCTCTACGATCGCCCAGCCCGAGCTCGCCACGAACTTTCGGACGTCTCCATCTTGGGATTCGACCGGATCGATCAGCACGGCCGGATGTGGTGCCAAGAACCCGGCCGCTTCAAGGCCGCCAATATGAAATCTTGGTCATGAAGGCAATGCGAATTCGCCATATAATTACATATTTATTGTTATAATTCAATATGTTACAATATGATTCAAATCTACTAGATTGAGACTTCATTGCGCTGCCGAGACGCCCGGAACCTTGTCCAGGGACAAGGCGGTGCCGGTTTTGACCCGGTCCATTACCACGAAAGTCCGGAAGCGTTTGATGTTGCTGTTGGCGAAGAACAGCCGGCGTGTCAGCGCTTCATAATCGCCCATCGACGGCACGTTCAGGATCAGCACGAAATCCGTTTCTCCGGCGACATAATAGCATTGCTGCACGCCGCTCTCGGCCAGAAATGCCTTCTTGGCCTCGTCGATCAAGGCGCTTCGCTCACGCTCCAGGTCGACATTGACTACGATGGTCAGGTGCTGGCCAACTTTTGCCGGATCGAGCAAGGCGACATTGGCGGTGATGATGCCGCCCGCTTCCAAGCGGTGGATGCGGCGTTGCACGGCCGGTGCCGACAGATGAATGGCCTCGGCAATCCTGCGCTGCGGTGTCCGGTTGTCGCGCTGCAGGATCGCCAGGATGGCGACGTCGAACGCGTCGAGTTCGAGAGATGAGCCGGAAATGCGCGACATACGGACCTGACGATACAAAATTGCGTCAATACCGCTCAATCAGAGCGCATTCATCGCCCGATGCGCAATAGGATTGCGCCTGGAAATTGGAGATCCAACGATGTTTCTCGCCAATGCCGGTCCTCATCATCGCTCCCCGCTCCTCGTCGGCGACAGTGCCATATTGGGGGACGACGGGGCTGACGAAGTCGAGCGTTTCCTGGCCGTCCGTGCCGATCATCGCCCGACTCCCCTGCTCTCTTTGTCCGCGCTTGCGGCGCGGCTCGGCATCGGCGAACTCCTTGTGAAAGATGAGGCGCATCGTCTAGGTCTTTGTAGTTTCAAGGCTCTTGGCGGAGCTTATGCCGTGGTGCGGCTAGTGATCGAGAGGGCCTGCCTGCTATTGGGGCGGCAGATCGACTACTCCGAACTCGGCCAGGCCGACGTCAGGTCGGTTGCCGCCGGGATGATCTTCGCCTGCGCGACCGATGGCAATCATGGCCGCTCCGTGGCGCAAGGAGCCCGCTTCGTCGGGGCGAAGGCCGTGATTTTCGTGCATGGCGGCGTTAGCCCGGGGCGCGTGGCGGCGATCGCCGCTTTCGGGGCGGAAATCATGCGCGTGGACGGTACCTATGATGAATCCGTAACCGAGGCCGCCCGTGTCAGTGAAACCAAGGGCTGGACTGTCGTCTCGGATACCTCCTGGGAGGGCTATGAGCGTATCCCGGGTCTGGTGATGCAGGGCTATACCACCATCTTGCGCGAGGCCTTGCGACAGATGCGCGAGCCGCCAACCCATTTGTTCGTTCAGGCCGGTGTCGGCGGCATTGCGGCGGCGCTCGGTGGCCATGCCGCACTCGTCCTCGGAACACACAGACCGAAACTGGTGGTGGTCGAGCCCACTCTCTCGGCCTGTATCTTCGCCAGTGCTAAGGCCGGCCGTCCCGTAAAGGTCAGCCATGGCGCTCCCACGGTGATGGCGATGCTGGAATGCTACGAACCCTCCCAGGTCGCGTGGCGGATCCTGGCCCGCGTGGCGGATGCCTTCATGACGGTGGAGGACGAGGAGGCGATTGCGGCGATGAACAGCCTGGCGCGGCCTTTGCCGGGCGATCCGGCCATTGTCGCCGGCGAGAGCGGAGCAGCCGGTCTTGCTGGCTTGCTCCAGGCCGCTGGAGACGAAGCCATGCGTCGGACGTTCGGCCTGGATAGCGATGCTCGCATCCTGATGATCAACAGTGAAGGCGCCACCGATCCCGCGCGTTACCGTGAATTGGTCGGCCTCGGGCCGGAGGATGTGCAGATGGCAGGCGCGGAGCATCGGGTATGAGCGAGAACTCCATCCAAGCCGAGCGTCTGCTCGAGCGATTGCGCAGCCTTGGGACGATCGGCCGGGGCGAAAACGGTCAATTGGTCCGATTGGCAGCGTCCGATGCCGACAAGGCGGGACGCGACAGCCTGATGGGGTGGCTCGACGAAGCGGGCCTCGATGTTGGGATCGACAGGATCGGCAATATCTTCGGCATCTGGCGGCCGGAGAGCGTGCCGGACGAGGCACCGCTTCTGCTCGGCTCCCACATCGACACCGTCATCGATGCGGGGATCTATGATGGCTGCTACGGCGTATTGGCGGGTCTCGAAGTGATCGAGACGCTGAAATCATCGGGCTGGCGCCCAAGTCGACCGATCGCCGTAGCCGCCTTCACCAATGAGGAGGGCGTGCGATACGCGCCCGATATGATGGGTTCCCTCGTCCATGCCGGGGGATTGTCGATCGAGGAGGCGCTGGCCTCCATCGGCACCGATGGGACCAGGCTTGGCGACGAGTTGCGGCGGATCGGCTATGCGGGCGAATTGGAGCCGGGATTCCTGAAGCCGCATGCCTATCTGGAGCTTCACATCGAGCAAGGTCCGGTGCTCGAACGCGAAGGCCTGGCCATCGGCGCCGTCGAGACGCTTCAGGCCATCTCCTGGCAGCGCATCACCATCGAGGGTGTCGCCAATCACGCCGGCACCACCCCGATGTCCCTGCGCCATGATGCCGGCCATGCCGCCGCACGCGTGATAACCTTTCTGCGCGAAAAGGCTGTTGCCGCCAATACACCGTCAGTGGCGACCGTCGGTAGTCTTCGGTTCGAGCCGAATGCCATCAACGTCATCCCGGCACGGGCGATCCTCACCGTGGACCTGCGCGATCCCGATGAAACGCGCCTGCGCGAGGCGGAAAGTGACCTCGCCTCGTTCCTGGAGGTGCTGGCCCGGTCGGAGGGCGTCACGATCTGCGCCGAGCGTCTCGCCCGGTTCGAACCGGTGGTGTTCGACAATGGGCTGGTGGAGCAGATCGAACAGGCTGCAGGCCGGAATGGCCTGCGCTGCCGTCGGATGACTTCCGGTGCCGGGCACGACGCGCAGATGATGGCGCGGATAGCACCTTCAGCCATGATCTTCGTGCCCAGCATCGCCGGAATCAGCCACAATCCCAAGGAGTTCACGCCTGATGCGGATCTGGTTGCCGGTGCGGCCGTGCTCCTCGACGTGGTGCGAAATCTCACGGCCGCACCAGGCTGATTGCGGCTCAGGCTGCCTACCTCTTTTATGAGAAAGTCGATTTATCCTATTGGATAGAAAAAGATTTTATCCGGCATCCTTGAGGCGGGAGGTCGAAAGCTCGCCCGCCGCCTCGAGGATCGGATAGGCCACAGCGGTCAGATGCGCGACGATGCGCTTGAGGTCGCGGATGACGTCCATATGCAGCGAGCTGGTCTCGATCGAGGCTAGCGTGCCGGCACGCAGGCGGTTGAGGTGGCTCTCTGCCGCCGAGCGTTCGAAATTGCGGATATGATCCTTGGCGACCACCAATTGGCGAGCCATGACGGGATCCTGGGTCATGAACACCGTGATGGCGAGCCGCATCTGTGCCACCACTTCGCGATGCATGGCCTTGATCTCGGCCCAGCCCTCGCTCGAGAAGCTCAAATTGAGCCGCTGCTTCTTGGCCGCCAATTCCAGCAGGGTCTTGTCGAGAATGTCACCAACATGTTCGAGATTGGTGGTGAACAGGATGAGTTCGAATGCTTTGCGGCTCATATCCTTGTCGAGCGGCGTGCGCGTCAGTCGTGTCAGATAAAGCTTGATGTTCTCCTGCAGCCGGTCGACCTGATAGTCGAGCTGGCTGATCTGCTTGCGCCGGGAATCGTCGTTCTCCTCGAAGGTTATGATCGATTCCCGCAGCATGATCTCAACGAGCTCAGCCAGCCTGATCACCTCGCGCGAGGCCGCGACCAGCGCGACCGAGGGACTGTCGAAGTCTCCCTCGTCGAGAACCGGCGAGGGGCGCTCGCCGATCGGCGCCTCCGGGGCCTTCACCAGTCTTTCGAGCAGGCGGGCGGTCTGGTCGATGAAGGGAAGGAAGACGACCAGGAGCAGCAGATTGAAGCCGACATGGAAATTGGCGATCTGGCGGGCTCCCGAGGCCTCCAGCTGCGCCAGCCAGGGCTGGATGAGGCCGATCAGTGGCAGCAGCACGACGGCTCCGACCACTCGGGTACCGAGATTGCCGAACAAAGCGCGCCGGACTTCAATCGGCGCTGTCAGGGACAGGCCCAGCGGTGCGAGCCCGGAGCCGATATTGGCACCCAGCACCAGGGCAAGGCCGAGCGGAATGCCCACGACCCCTGCCCCGGTGAGCGACATCACCAGAAGCAGGATAGCCACGCTCGAATGCACCAGCCAGGCCAGCGCGGCGCCGATCAGCAGTGCGGCCCAGGGCTGGCCGTTGAGGCGCTCGAAGATCAGCGTCATGATTTCGCTCTGGCGGATCGGCTCGGCGATCCCGACGACCAGATGCAGCGACAGGATCATCAGGCCCAGGCCGATCATGGCGCGGCCGACGTTCTGCGAGACGGATGAACGCCCGAGCATGAACGCGGCCACGCCGGCGATCAGCAGAACCGGCATCAGGGCGGAAAGATCGAAGGATAGGGCCTGGACCACGAGCGTGGTACCGACATTGCTGCCCAGCAGCACGGCCAGGGCCATGCCGAGCGTGAGGAAGCCCCGTTCGACGAAGGACATCACCAGAAGAGTCGAGCCGGTCGAACTCTGAAGGGCTGCGGCCACCCCCGCTCCGGCCAGGCAAGCCGAAAAGCGGTTGGAGGTGGCGCGCGAAATCACACCACGCAATCGTTCCCCGAAGGCCCGCATGATGCCTGTCTTCACCAGACGAGTGGACCAGATCAGAAGTGCGATACCGGCGAGAAGATTGAGAAAAACGTGCTGACCAGCCAACCGAACAATTCCTTAGGACGAATCCCCTTGGTGACAAGACGGACGAATCTATCACATAAGCAATTGAAATAGCATGAACATCAACGTCACATTTCGACGCGTGCGGTCAATTTGTTCCAGAGCGTTTTGCGATTTGGCGGTCACGCCAGGAATCACAAAGACGCTTCAGCCAATCCGTTGGATTGGCTTGGAACGAAAGAGCGTGAGCAGCATGTTTCCGTCTAAACGCGTTTTGCTCTCGGCAGCGCCAGTTCGATACGCATGCCGTCATAGCCCGGCTCAACGCCTTCCGGCAGGGTGCGCCGCAGGGTCTGATAGTCCATGTCCGTATGCATGTTGGTCAGGATGGCGCGCCGCGGTTTCAGTTTCTCGATCCAGGCCAGCGTTTCCGGCAACGACCAATGGCTGGGATGCGGCGTAGGACGAAGAGCATCGACGATCCAGGTGTCGAGGCCCTCCAGCAATGCTTCGCTTTCTTTCGGCAGACCATTGATATCGCTGGAATAAGCGAAATCGTCGATCCTGAAGCCCAGGGATTGGATGTCGCCGTGATCCTGCTCGAACGGCAAGGCCGTGATTGAGCCTCCGGCGCCGCCGATACTGACGGCTTGTCCAATCGTGATGGTGTTGAGTGTCAGGATGGGAGGATAGGACGACCCCTGCGGCGTCTCGAAGCAATAGTCGAAGCGGCTGCGCAGCAAGGCGGCGGTGCGTTTGTCGGCATAGACGTCGACGAGGCTGCGCTGGTAGAGCGCCAGCACGCGCAGATCGTCGATGCCGTGGGTATGGTCGGCATGGTCGTGGGTGTAGAGTACGCCATCGACCGCCTTTACCTCGGCATCCAGCAATTGCTGGCGCATGTCAGCGCCGGTATCGATCAGCACCGTGGTGCGGCCGCCCTCTGCCCTGTCCTGTTCAAGCAGCAAGGCACAGCGCCGACGCCGGTTTCGGGGGTCGGCGGGATCGCAACTGCCCCAGCCAAACCCGACGCGGGGGACGCCGCCGGAGGAACCGCAGCCCAATAATGTCGCAATCAACGTCATCGGCGTCAGGCTGCCGCCTTGATGCCGTCGGGACGAGGCATTTTGGTGAAGAGACGAAAGGCGTTTTCACTGGTCTGCCGTGCGACCTCGCTCTCGCTCAGGCCGATAGTATCGGCCAGAACCCGCGCCGTGTTGGCTACATAGGCCGGCTCGTTGCGTTTGCCGCGGAACGGCATGGGCGCCAGATAGGGAGCGTCCGTTTCCACCAGCAGACGGTCATGGGGGACGAGGCGGGCGATGTCCCGGATCTCCTCGGCCGATTTGAAAGTGAGGATGCCGGAGAAGGAAACGTAGAAGCCGAGCCCAAGCCCCCGGCGAGCCAGTTCGGGGCCCGACGAGTAGCAATGGAGGACGGCGCTGAAAGCGCCCTTCCCCATTTCCTCTTCGAGAATGTCGCCGATGTCCTGGTCAGCCTGGCGGGCATGGATCACGAGCGGCAGTCCGGTGAGCCGAGCCGCGGCGATATGCTTGCGAAAGCCGCGCGCCTGCACATCGCGCGGCGCATAGTCATAGTGATAGTCCAGCCCGGCCTCGCCGATCGCCACCACCTTGGGATGGGCGGCGAGTTCCAGGATGGTCTCTAGGGGAATATCGTCTTCTTCATGGGCATGCAGGCAGTGCGTGCCGATCGAGCCGAAGACATCGTCGTAGGTCTCGATCAGCGCCTTGATTTTCTCGAACTGGCGGATGCGGGTGGAGATGGTGATCATGCGTCCCACTCCGGTCTTGCGGGCACGCGCAACGACGTCGTCGATCTCGGCCTGCAGGTCCGGGAAGTCGAGATGGCAATGGCTATCGATCAGCATGGCTTACCAAACAACTTTACGCCTTGCCCGCGCTGTCAGTCGCTTCGACATAGCGGGGGAAGACAGCTTCGGGCGCTGGCAAGGCAACATCCGGCGACAAACGGCCGTCAACGCCGAGGTGATCGAAGTCACGGGCATCTTCAGGCACAGCCAGGAGGTCGAGCATGCGCGCCGCGCCGGTCGGGATCACCGGCTGGGCGAGGATGGCGATCTGGCGAACCACCTCGGCGGTGACATAGAGCGCGGTTTCCATGCGGGCCGGGTTGCTGGTCTTCAGCTTCCACGGTTCTTCGGCAGCAAAATAGCGGTTCGCTTCGCCCACCACGCTCCACAGATCGGCGAGGATGGAATGCAGGGCGAAATTGAAGATGGAGTCGCGCGCCTGCCAGATGAGGTTGTCCGCTGTCTTCAGCAATTGCTCGTCGGAGGGCAGGAAATCGCCGGGGCTCGGTACCTTGCCGCCGCAATTGGCCGCGATCATCTTCAGGCAGCGATTGGCCAGATTACCGAAATCATTGGCGAGGTCGGCATTGATGCGGTTGACGATCGCCTCATGCGAATAATTGCCATCCTGGCCGAAGGGAACTTCGCGCAGGAAGAAGTAGCGCAGCTGGTCGACGCCGTAATGCTCGGCAAGCGTGAACGGATCGATCACGTTGCCGACCGATTTCGACATCTTCTCGCCGCGGTTGAACAGGAAGCCATGGCCGAAGACGCGATGCGGCAAAGGCAGACCCGCCGACATCAGGAAAGCCGGCCAATACACCGTATGGAAGCGCACGATATCCTTGCCGATGATGTGCACGCTGGCTGGCCAGAATTTCGAGCGTTCGGTATCCGTCTCCGGAAAGCCCGTCGCCGTCAGGTAATTGGTGAGGGCATCGACCCAGACATACATGACATGCTTTGGGTTGCCGGGAACCGGCACGCCCCAGTCGAAGGTGGTACGGCTGATGGAAAGGTCACGCAGGCCCGAGCGCACGAAGCTCATGATCTCGTTGCGGCGCTCTTCCGGGCCGATGAAGCCGGGATGGCTCTCATAGTGCTTGAGCAGGCGATCCTGATAGGCGGAGAGGCGGAAGAAATAGCTCTCTTCCTCCACCCATTCCACCTTGGCGCCGGTCTCGATCACCGTGCGGGAGCCGTCCGAATTGAGCGCCAGGTCCTTCTCGTCGAAGAAAGCTTCGTCGCGCACCGAATACCAGCCCGAATATTTGGACAGGTAGATGTCGCCCGCCGCCTCCATCCGGCGCCAGATCTCCTGGCAGGCGCGGTAGTGGCGTTCCTCGCTGGTACGGATGAAATCGTCGTTCGACGCATTGAGCGTCTTGGCCATCTCGCGGAAATATTCCGAGTTCTGGTCTGCCAGTGCCTGGGCCGTGCTGCCTTGCTTGGCTGCTGTCTGCAGCATCTTCTGGCCATGCTCGTCGGTACCGGTCAGGAAGAACACCTCGTTCCCGTCGAGCCGCTTGAAACGGGCGATGGCATCGGTTGCGATCAACTCATAGGCATGCCCGATATGGGGCTTGCCATTGGGATAGGAGATCGCCGTGGTGATGTAATAGGTGTCTTTCTCGGCCATCGATGACGCTTTTCCTGACAACGATGCGCGACACCGCCAGCCAGGCCGCGCATCAGGGATTCCTGATGTAGAGCATTTTCGGGTAAAGTTGGGAGACTTTTCGCCGGAAAATGCCGAAAGCGTTTTGCGATTTGGCGAAAGCGCCGAGAATCGCAAAAACACGTCTAACCAAAGAGTTAGAGCAAAGCAGCGTTTCCGTCGCAACGTGCTTTGCTCTGGTGACTGTCGCTACGAGCGTTTTTGGGCCCTGGCAGGCGAAAAATGCCTGGAACCCCAACTTCCCTGCGGATTGCCGAGCTCTGGCCGGCTTAGGCCGCGGAGGCTTCGGCGAGCAGGCCGAGGGTCGCGAGCACGAAAGGTTTGCGGTCGAGATTATAGGCTTCGACGTCACGCGCAGCGTGACGGGCCTTCTCCCATACCTGTGCCCAGCGTGCAAGGCGGGGCACGGATTCGTCGCGGGCTGCCAGCAGGCGTTGATGCAGCCACTCGTCGAGGAAATCTAGCAGGAGCGCGAAATTCTCGTCGCCGGCCTTGTTGGCGCAGCGGTCTGCGAGAGCATGGGCGGCAGCCACATCGATGCGGGGCAGCTTGGCCAACAGATCCGCGAGGGAACGGTGGAGTGACACCCCCTCCCCGTCTGCCAGGGTCAGGGCTCGCCTTACACTGCCCTGCGCCAGGGCGGCCCCCGCGGCCAGCGTTTCCTCGGACAGATCCGGGCGCGCCTGCGCAGCGGCTCTGAGCACATCGGCCTCGCCGAGTGGATCGAGCGTGAGCAGCCGGCAGCGTGAGCGGATGGTGGGCAGGAGGCGGGCCGGCTGATGCGAGATCATCAGAAAAAGCACGCGCGGCGGCGGCTCCTCCAGCACTTTGAGCAGGGCATTTGCGCCCTCCCTGGCCAGATCCTCGGCAGAATCGATGATGGCGATGCGCCAGCCCCCTGCCCCGGCGGTCGAACCGAGGAAACGCACCACGTTGCGCACGTCGTCGACACGAATATTGGAATAGAAGCCCTTGGTCTTGTCGTTGGGAAGACGGCGCAACACCGCAAGATCGACATGGGATTGCGACACGATCTGGCGTGCGGGCGCTGCATTGGCGGCGACCGAGAGGCTCGTGGCCCCGTCGAGGTGATGAGGGTCCGGATGGGTCAGTACGAATTTGGCCATGCGGTAGGCCAGCGTCGCCTTGCCGATGCCTTCCGGCCCGCCCAAAAGCCAGGCATGATGGATGCGGCCCGAGTGATAGGCGGTCAGCAGCGCCTGCTCCGCTCTGTCCTGGCCGATCAGTTGCATGGTTTCGCGCGGATGCGGGCTGTCAGCCAGCATGTCGCTTTCAAAACGCTCGCTCATGCCAGCACCTGTGTGGCATCGAGATCGAGCCTCTTTCTCACGACGCCGAGAATCGCCGCGGCGACCTCATCCTGTGAGGCGGAGGCGTCGACGACGGCGCAGCGGCGGGGCTCGAATTCCGCGATGGCCAGGAAGGCCTCGCGCAGCTTTTCATGGAAAATCAGGCTCTCGCCTTCGAAGCGATCGATAGCCGTGCCACGGGAGCGAACCCTGGCGAGCCCATCACGGGCCGGCATGTCGAGAATGAGCGTGAGGTCGGGGACGGTGGAGCCGACGACCACGCGTTCGATGGAGCGGATCAAGGCCGGCTCGACCTCGCCGAGCACGCCCTGATAGGCGCGGGTCGAATCCATGAAGCGATCGCACAGGACCCACAACCCCCTGGCAAGGGCGGGCCTGATCGTCGTGTTAAGATGGTCGTCGCGCGCCGCATAGAACAAAATGGTTTCGGCAAAGGGGCCAAAATGCTTGGCGCCGCCGGAAAGCAGCACCTCACGCAATTCCTCGGCACCAGGGGAGCCCCCGGGTTCGCGCGTCAGCAGGGTTTCGATGCCGAGGGCGTTCAAGGATGCCGCCAACCGGCGGATCTGGGTGGATTTGCCCACCCCTTCGCCGCCTTCGAACGTTATGAACCGGCCCTTCATCGCTTGTCGTGCCCACCCTGTATCAATCCGATGCCAAGCTCGTAGATAGCACCGAATGCGCGTTGGGGAAGACTGCCGACTGGTACATCGGCGATTGCATACAGGGGAATTTCGAGCGAAATCTGTCCCTCGCGCAAAATCTGGAGCCGACCGACGACGGCATTTTTCTGCACCGGTGCCTCGAGCGGCCCGTCATAGAGCAATTTGGCGCTGAGTTTTTCGGCGCCGTTGTTGTCCACCAGCATGGAAATGTCGCGATCGGCCGCAACCGGCACGGCGTTGGTCGTGCCGCCATAGACGGTAGCCTCACCCACGATCTCCCCCTTGGAGAAGACCAGACGCGGGCGGAATGAATTTTCGGCCCATTCGAGGACGCGCCTGGCTTCGATCGCTCGCTCGGCATTGGATTGAAGACCGTGCAGTACCATGATGAAGTGCTGATCACCGTGAAGCGCCGAAACGACCACGCCATAGCCTGCGGTGTCGGAGGCGCCGGTAACGCCCCCATCGACCCCCAGTCCCTGGGTGAGCAGGGGATTGCGGTTGGTCTGCCGTATCTTGTTCCAGGTGAAATCCCGTTCCTGATAGATCGCATAGATGTCCGGCTCGTTTCGGCGGAGCCAGCCGAGCAGCCGGGCCAGATCCCGTGCCGTGGTCAATTGGGCCGGATCGGCAAATCCTGTGACATTGCGAAACTGCGTGTGCTGCAAACCGATTTCGGTGGCCAGCGTGTTCATGCGCGGTACTAGGCCATCGAGCTGGCCCGTGAGGCCCTGCGACAGCGCCAGACAGGCATCATTGGCGGCCTGGACCATCACCCCGCGCAAGAGATCTTCGACCCGTACCCGGCTCCTCACCGCAGCGAACATGGTGGCACTGCCTGAGGGCGCGCCGCCCTTGCGCCAGGTGTCCTCCGAAATCGGATATTCGGTCTCTCGCGAAGCGTGGCCCTTGCGCAGAGCCTCGGCGACGACGGCAACGGTCATGATCTTGGCCATGGCGGCAGGTTCGACCGGCTTGTCGGCGTTCTTGTCGAGCAGGACCGTGCCCGAACCGGTCTCGATCACGAGGGCGATGGGGGCGGTCGTGGTGAACGGTTCCGCATGAAGCGAGGGCATCAGCGCGACGGCCGCCAGAAATAACCCGATGACAAACCTTTTCATCGCCGATGTCCGTTCTGCCCGATATTACCAAATTCGCGCGATCCGGTGCAATTGTGCTCGGAATTCGGCATCCGGAAAACAGGTGACGTCCGCTTCAAGGAGCGCTAATTCCGTTAGCCATCATGCCAGCCAATCGTGAATCAAATCATCGTCCGATCGTCATCGTGGGAGCTGGACTCGCAGGCTTGGCCTGCGCAGCGGTCCTTGCCGCAAAAGGCCTCGAGGTCACCCTGGTCGGCCCACCCGGCAATGCCGGCGATACCCGCACCACGGCTCTGCTCGATGGCAGCATCCAGGCCCTGGCGAAGGCCGGCATTCGGATTGCGGGCCATCCCGAGGCGGCGCCGCTGCGGGTGATGTCCATCGTCGATGCGACGCAGCGCCTCCTGCGTGCCCGTCCGATCGCCTTCCAGGCCGAGGAGATCGGATTGGAAGCCTTCGGCTGGAACATTCCCAATGGCGCTCTGAGCCGGATACTTCAGGCGCGCCTGCATGAGGCCGGTGTCGAACATCTGCCGGTGCGGGTGCTTAGCGCCGAACCCGGCGCAAACGGCCTCGTTCTCAAACTCGATGGGCAGCCTGATCTTGCCGCCGATCTCATTGTCGCAGCCGATGGGCGCGCCTCCCTCGTGCGGCAGGCTGCCGGGATCGAAACGCGGAGCCACGACTATCCCCAGGTCGCGCTGGCCCTCAATTTGAAGATCGGCCGGACACACCACGATATCTCCACCGAGTTCCATACCGAGTCCGGTCCTTTCACCCTTGTGCCGCTGCCTGGACAGCGGGCCAGCCTCGTCTGGGTGGTCTCCCCCGAAAAGGCCGATGAATTACGGGCGATGGATGATGCCGCCCTTTCCCGAGCCATAGAAATCCAGAGCCATGCCCTGCTTGGCCATGTTCAGGTAGACGGCCGGCGATCCTTCTGGCCGATGAGCGCGGTGGTGGCGGTAACGCAGGCCGCCGACCGGGTCGCCCTCATCGGCGAGGCCGCACATGTGCTTCCCCCGATCGGGGCGCAGGGGTTCAACCTCACGCTGCGCGACATCGCGGCCCTCGCCAAGTGCTTAGAAGGAACCCGGTCCCTGGAAGGAGCCCGCGATCCCGGCGAAGCCAGCGTGCTCGAAGCTTATGCCAGGGCAAGGCGGCTCGACATCGGGACCCGTCACTCGGCAGTCGATCTGTTGAACCGCTCGCTGCTGTCAGGGCATTTCCCCCTGCAGGGCCTGCGTGGCCTCGGGCTCTATGCGCTCGAGCGGGTCGGTCCCTTGAGACGGGTCATGATGCGCCAGGGGCTCGCTCGCGCAGCCGAGCATTGAATTCTTCCCGCTTCTGGTTTCAATGGCCGGCGGGACGTACAAATCGTAAGAATGACGGAAGGCATCGTGACGAGCGGCGCAGACGAAAAGGGGTGGCGACGCCGTATGCGGCGGATCAAATACGCCTTCGAATACAGTGCATTGCGTGGCCTTACCGGCGTGTTGCATATATTGCCCATCGACTTCGGATCCTGGTTGATGGGGACGATCTGGTGCCTCGTCGCACCGCATCTGCGCCGTCATGAGCGCGCCCTCCGCCAACTTGCGGCGGCCTATCCCGAAAAATCGCGGGCAGAGATCGAGGCCATCGCACGGGCCATGTGGATGCAGCTCGGCCGGACCTTCGCCGAAGCGCTGATCAGCGAACGCATCGTCCGGGCCGGCCGCATCGATGACCGCGCCGGCCTCCAGCTCGATCCGCTGAAAACCTCCGGCAGGGGCTGCGTCTTCGTCTCGTTGCATACCGGCAATTGGGAGCTGGTGATCTATCCGACCCTGGTACGCGGCATCAAGGCAGCGGGCGTCTATCAGCGCATGAAGAACCCCAAGGTTGACGATTATGTCATGCTGGCCCGCCGAGATCGTTATTCGCGCGGTCTGTTCCCCAAGGGCAACGACGTTGCGCGTAAATTGATGCGCATCGTACGAGACGGCGGTGCGGTCGCCTTGCTGGCGGATCTGCGGGATCGCCGGGGCATCATGATCCCGTTCTTCGGCCGCCCTGCCCCCACTACGCCCTTCCCCGCCTTGCTGGCGCGCAGCAACGATGCCGAGCTGATCGCCGCGCGTTGCGTGCGCACGGGCGGTGTGCATTTCTATATCGAGGCTGAGGTTATCGATGTGCCGCGTACCGCCGACCGCGATGCCGACATTGCCGAAGCGACGCGCAGAATTCATGTCCTGTTCGAGCAGTGGATCCGCGAGCATCCCGAACAATGGATGTGGGCACACCGACGCTGGGGATGACGGCAACTGCATCGTCCGCCGTTTCGCGTGTGAAATTAATGAAATATTCGACGACTTTGACGATAATACTGCTATTCTGGTAACGGGATAGCAGGCTCGTTCGGTTGTGGCGGGCTTCGGTATCGCCCGGCTTGCAGGCACCACTATTGCAAGTTTGCCGAGCGCAAATGACGATTGAATAGCGTATGAATAAAGCGCGGGAAGCAAAGTTCTTTATCGGTCAAGTGGTACGCCACCGCATCTATCCGTTCCGTGGCGTCATCTTCGACGTCGATCCGGAATTCTCCAATACGGAAGAATGGTGGCAGTCCATTCCGGAAGATGTGCGCCCTTCCAAGGACCAGCCCTTCTATCATCTGTTCGCGGAGAATGAGGAGACGGAATATGTCGCCTATGTCTCCGAACAGAATCTGGTGATCGACGACAGCGGCAGTCCGGTTCGGAACACGCAGATCGATGAGCTATTCGACCGCGATAATGAGGGTGGATACCGGCTGAAACCAGGTACGCGCCACTGATACGCCCCTCGGCCTGGAGAGCATCGGCGACCTTCGCAATCTAGGGTGAGCCGGTCGGTTTCCGATATGAAAAGGCCGACCCGAAGGTCGGCCTTTTGTCATGTTATTGCGCGGGCGCTGCCGGCTGAGCCGGCGGTGTGGCCGGTGCGGCGCCGCCGCCCTGCTGTTGCTGCTGCTTGCGCTGGGCATCGATGAGGGGCTGGAATATAGCCTGCAACTTCTCGCCATAGTCTTTCTGCTTGGCAGCATAACCGGCTTGGTCGATGCCCTGGCCATCGAGAGCCTTGCCGAGGCCATCCAGGCCGATATCCATACCGATAGGCTGGCCCTGGAAGGTGATCGCCTGCACTTTCAGTTTCTTGCCCTTCTTGAGGCTGGCGACATTCGCGTCGCTCAAGGGCATGTCGGCGATGCAGCTCGGTCCCGTGCAGATGCGATATTTCGCGGTGTCGAGGGTCTGGTCATCGACGAGGACGCGGGCACCCAGCGGAAGGACAACGCCCGCCGGAATGATCACAGTGAGCTTGGGCTTGCCGCCCTTCTCCTGGCCGACCTGCGCGGTCATCATCCAGGCTGCAGTCGGTGCCAGAAGATCGCGCACGGTTTGGCACGTGTCCTTGCCGTCCGGGGTCTTGGCGCAGATCTTGGTCCATTCGGGCTGGTCGAATTTGGGCAATTCGGGCTGCTGGCCAGCAGGCTGGGGCTGTTGCTGGGCCAGCGCGGTTCCGGCCGACAGGATCAAGGCTGCCGCGGTGCCAGCGATCAGTGAGTTTCGCATAATCTGGGTTCCTGTTCCTAAAGCGTTTTGCGATTTGGCGGTCGCGCCAAGAATTGCAAAGACGCGTCGAACCAAAGAGTGAGAGCAAACAAGCGTTCAGTCATGAACGCGCTTTGCTCCAGGCGGTCTTATTGAGCAGGCGCCGGATTGGCATTGAGCTGCTGGCGCGCCTTCTCGGCGGCATCCTGCAATTGCTGCTGCAGCTTCTTCTGCTCGTCGACGATCGACTGGGGATCGAGCGGCTTGTTGTCGAGCGCCTTGGCAAAGCCCTCGGTGCCGAGCGGCAGTTGCACGCCTTGGTTGGGGGTCTTGAAGGCGATCGCCAGGGTCTTGGAACCGCGAAGAGCCTTGAGCTGGGCCTCGTCGATGGGTAGTTCGACCAGGCAGCCTTCGGGAGAGCAGACGGCATATTTGCCGCTGGCGAAAGCGGTATTGTCGAGATAGAGGCCGACGCCAGGCTGAATGAGGGCGCCGACGGGCAGGACAAGGCGCAGGAGTTGCTTCTTGTCGGTGACGTTCTGCATGAGGATGGCGGTCATCATCGTCTGCCCCGTATCGGACCGCAGGTCACGACGGGTCAGGCAGATTTCCTTCTTGGCCTGGTCGGCCTGGCACAGCTTCACCCAGTCAGGTTGGGAGCTGGAGATGGCGGGAGTGGTCGCGCCTTCCAGGCCGGGAACGGGCTCAGCGGCGGCCGCTGCTGCCGCGGGCGCGGCTGCTGCAGGCTTTTGCGCCGGCTTGGCTGCAGGTGCCTTCGGCTTCGTGGCGGGCGCGGCCGGCTTGGCAGGCGTTTCCTGTGCCAATGCGGGTGTCACCGCGAGGCTGAGCGCCGCAAGAGCTGCAGTCGCAAGGAGGCGGAACGACATCATGCAAAATCCTTGGGTCCTAAGTCCGCCGCCGCAACGCGCTGGGCTAGCGCGGGGTCGGCAACGCACCAATGAAGCTGAATGTCTCTCATCGCCGACGAAGGCACCGAGATGACGATTTCAGGAAAGGTCCATAAACGAAGCGGGCACTGGTTTCCAGCCTCGAAAACAACCTATGGCGACGGTGTCGCAGCTTGTGCATGACAAATTGAAGAAAACGTGACCAGCGCCGCTATATCTGGCATTCGAGTTGCGAAAATCGCAGGAAGCAAACCGTCTTGCCTACTCTAGAGCAGCGATTCGCTTGCCGTACGCCAGCGCTCCTCAACGGCGCCCTCCCTCGCCCGCCAGTGACGCTTGTTCCTGTTCTTCCTTCGAGTGGCCCGGGGCTTCCTTGTCCGCCGAGCGCCAGACGATCAGGCAGAGGATCGCAACCGGCAAGCCGATCGTCGACGTCGCCGAGAAAAAGACGGAATAGCCGAACAGATCGACCATTTTCCCCGACATGCCTGCCAGCAACTTGCCTGGCAGGGCGTAAAGCGAACTCAGGAGGGCATACTGGCTGGCGGCATAGGCGGGCGACGTCAGCGAGGACATGTAGGCCATCAGCGCCGTTCCCGCGAAGCCGCCTGCAAAGCTTTCGACGCTCACCGCCAAAGCCAGATAGCTCGAATCCGCTCCCTTGGCTGCCAAAAGAGCCATACTCAAATGTGAGGTGGCGGCGGCAATGCCTCCAAAAAGCAGCGAGGGCATCAGGCCAAAGCGCCAGATGCAAAAGCCGCCCACAAAGGGAGCGGTCAGGCCGATGGCGAAGCCATAAATCTTCGAAATATTGGCTATTTCGGCTTTGGAGAAGCCAAGATCGATATAGAGCGGGTTGGACATCACGCCAGCCAGGAAGTCCGGCAGGCGATAAAGCGCGATGAGCAACATGATTGGCACGAGGATCCAACCGCGGCGTAAGAAGAGGTCGCTCAGCGCTTCCTTGTAAGCGGTCAGCCAATCTGGCCGGTTGGATGTGCCCTGCGGGCCGGGAGCCTTGTCATCCTCGAATACAGAAATGAGCTTGTCCGTGAGGGTTTCTTTCTCGACAGCTGGCGGATCGGGCGCAAACAAGGCAGCCATGATGCCGATGAGCATCAATGCGGCCATCGTGGCGTAAGCCGCCTGCCAGTCGAGATATTCAGCCAAATAAAGGGCGCCGGCTCCCGCGCACAATATGCCGATGCGATAGCCAAGCTGGGACACCGCCAGCATGATGCCCTGGCGGTCACGCGGGATGACGTTGATGCGCCAGCCGTCGATCACCACGTCCTGGCTGGCGGCAAAGAATGCGGTGACGGTTGTCCAGAATATCGTCATTCCCAGCGAGCTTGCCGGATTGCTGCTGGCGAGACCGAACAGGCCCAGGATGATGCCCATCTGCGTGATCAGCAGCCAGCCGCGCCACCGGCCGACCATCCGTCCCAGCACGGGCGGGTCGAACCGCTCCAGCAAGGGAGCCCAGAGGAATTTGATGCTGTAGAACAGCGTCGCGTAAAACATCAGGCCAATGTCGGTACGTGTGATCCCGACCTCACGCAGCCTGGCCGATTGTGTCGAGAACACCAGCAGGAAGGGCAAGCCCGAGCTGAAGCCGAGCAACAGCATGAAAGCGAGGCGCTTGTCGGCGGCGATGTCGCGCAGAAGCGTGAGGAGTTTTTGACCGGGAATCATGTCCACGATTATGGAGCGCCGGGCCGGACAGACCAAATGCTTTGATGACGGATGTTCCCGAGTGCACGGGCTTTCGGAATGGGCATCTGCTCAAAGTGTGGATGGTGCTCGCGGATGGGACGACCGGGGCTGTCAAACCGGCTATGGCTTTGCCGTCATCCAGGGTTAAACTCACCTGGATCTGATTCGTGCCCTGTGAATACCCCCTGAGGCCCCATGACGTCAGACATCACGCCCAGGATTGCCCTCGCCCCCCCTACCCTCGACCAGATGCTGCGTCTCAGCGCTCAGCGAGCCGGCGATATGCTGGCCCTGATCGACGCGCCCGACCGCCCCCTCTGGGCCGATGGCGCACCGCGCAGACTGACCTGGAACCAGGTCGATGCTGCCGTCTCCGCGGTCGCCGGCCGCTTTTTCGAAATGGGGTTGCCCAGCGAGGCGCTGGTCTGCGTGCAGGGGCTCAACGTGACGGATACGTTGATCGCACTGCTCGGCTGTATCCGGGCGGGCCTCGTGGCGGTAATCGTTCCGATCGATTTTTCGCCGGCTGAAATCGTCGGCGTCGCCGAGAGGCTGAACGCCAAGGCGATCCTCGCGGCGCGGCGCATGGGCGATGTCCAATCCTTGCGGCCACTGCGTCACCTCGTCGACGAATCCATCGCCGATATTCGTTTCATCGGGGCTTTCGGGGCGGATTTGCCGGGAGGGACCGTCTCTTTCGAGGACTGCATCGGCTATCCCCGCACGGGCGTGATCACCCGCCTGTCGCGGCGCGAGCGCCCTGAGGAAAACCTGGCGATCATGACGATCGACCGGGGCGCGGACGGGGACTTCGCCGTCGCCCGCACGCATCGTGAATGGCATGCGGCCGCTTCGGTGCTGGTAGCGGAACTCGGTCTGTCGCGAACCTCGCGTCTGCTTTGTCCGATGGCTCCGTCGGGGCTCGCGGGGCTTGCGGGTGGCTTGGTGACATGGCTCAGCACCGGCTGCCAGCTCATTCTGCACCAAGCTTTCGACGCGACGGTCTTTGCCGTCCAGATGACGATGCACGGCGTTACCCATGCTCTGTTGCCCGACGCGGTCCTGCGTGCGGGCCTCTCCGACGGTTTGTTCGACAGCCGCAAGCTCGAAAAGGTCGCCGGCCTCGCGCGGGCGCCGCATACTGCCATCGTGCCAGTAGATGCCCCCTGCCCGGTTCCCCATTTTGCCGTGCTCGGCGAGATCGGCATCGTGCCGATGCGCGCGCTGAATGACGGCGGGTTCGGACTCGCGGTAACGGTTGCGGGTCAGGAGGATACTGCCTTGCCGCTCGTCGAGGCCAGCGTCGAGGAGAGCGGTTATCTGGCCTTGCGTGGCCAGCAGGTGCCGGGTGTCGGTTTCGACGTCAGCGAGCGGGAGGCCTCCTATCCCCTCGGAGCGGAGGGTTGGGTGTCGACCTCCTACCCCGCTTCCGGATCCGTGGATCGAGGCGTTGGTCTCCTTGAGGTGACGGGTGCACGCTATGGCAAGCCCATGAGCATGGACGAACCGGCTCAGGCCCACGATCGCGGGCAGAGTATCGACCCGGCAAAGCTCAGCCGCCCTCTCGCGGGAGCCGCTTGACTTCAGGCGGCATGAAGCCTTTTCGCTCCAATGCCTTTTACTTACAGGAGAAACGCCGACTTTTGTCATGCCTGGGTTTGACCCGGGCATCCGGCGTCTCGGAGGGGGAACCTGAATTGCCGGATTAAGCCCGGCAATGACAAAGGTCGTGCAACCTACGGAAGGTGCTTAAGTAAACCGCGTTGCGATCTTCCTCGCTCACCAGACGCGGCCGCGCGCGGCGACGGGCTCGGGACCGATGAGGGCATCGCCGCGACAGAGGACGACGAAATCCAGCATATTGGCGACCACACAGGCGTGATTGGGCACGATGCGCACGCGGTCGCCCACTGAAAGGGCGATCGGCTGCTCGCTGATCAACCGGCCATGCTCTTCCGAGAGCTGGTCGATCGCGATGTCCGGCCGGCCGAGGACATGACCATGCCCGGTCAAGCCGAGCAGATCGGAGGTCAGGACTTTCGAACCGGCATCGATAATGGCCCTATGCGGGTCGGGCACCGACACCACTGTGGCGACCACGTTGAGGGCACAGTCATCGAAGCCGCAGACACCACGGGCGACAAGGGAACGGTCATTATAGACGTAGGTCCCCGGGCGGTATTCGGTGATGATGGAGGCCTCATGCGCCCGCCACATGTCGGGAGATCCGCCGCTTGTGATTGTTTCGACTGGAATTCCAAAAGCTTCAATCAAGGATTTCGCTCTTTGCATGAAATCCTGTACGGCCTCTGTTCCGCCGACCGGCGGATAGGTCATCAGGCCGCCGAAATGCAGCTCGGATGACGCCGCGATACGGTTTGCCAGTTCCGCAGCCGCTTCCGGCGTTGGAACACCGCAGCGCCGGGCTCCGGTATCGCACTCGACCAGCACGGTCAGCTTGCGCCCGGTTCCTTTCATGGCTGCCGCCAATTCATCGACGACAACGGCGCTGTCAGCCACGACGCTGAGACGGATGCGCTCCGAAAGTGCCCGCAGGCGCTCGCGCTTGGCCTCCCCAACAAGATTATAAGTGATCAGCACATCGTCGAGGCCGGTGCCGTCGGTCATCGCATCGGCCTCCGACAGTTTCTGGCAGGTAATGCCGACCGCGCCCTGCTCGACCTGGAAGCGGGCCAGGCGCGGCAGTTTATGCGTCTTGATATGCGGCCGCAGCCTGAGGCCGTGTTCGTCGCAATAGGCCTGGAGCCGTACGATGTTGCGTTCGGCGATGTCGAGATCAATCTGGACGAAGGGAGTTTCGACGGAAGAGAGGGAGGAACTTGCCATCATTGTATCCGATCAGGCGGCTTTCTTCATCTCGGCGATGCGAGCGAGGTTCTTGAGAATGACGGCCGTACCCTTGAGCCGATCGATGGGCTTGTCGAAATCGCGCTGGAAGACGACGCGCATGTCCGGGCGGACCTTGGCGAAAGAGCCCTGCTCGGCAATGTAGCGCACCAGCCCGTCGGGGTTGGCGAAGGCATTGTCGCGGAAGGAGACCACCACGCCTTTCGGGCCGGCGTCGACCTTCTCGACATTGGCGCGCCGGCACAGGGCCTTGATCGACATCAGCTTGAGGAGCTGGTCGACCTCATCAGGCCGCTCGCCGAAGCGATCGGTCAGTTCGGCGCCGAACGCGTCGATCTCGGCGTCGATATCCAGGGAGGACAGGCGGCGATAGAGGCTGAGGCGCAATGTCAGGTCCGGGACATAGTCCTCGGGGATCATCACCGGCGTACCGATGGTAATCTGTGGTGACCATTGTTCCTCGACCTCGGTCTCGACGCCACCGTCCTTGAGGGCCGCGACGGCCTCTTCCAGCATCTGCTGGTAGAGCTCGTAACCGACTTCCTTGATGTGGCCGGACTGTTCGTCGCCCAGCAGATTGCCGGCTCCACGAATGTCGAGATCATGCGAGGCGAGCTGGAATCCCGCTCCCAACGTATCCAGCGATTGCAGCACCTTGAGCCGGCGCTCGGCGCCGGGCGTGATGGTGCGGTTGGCCGGCAGGGTGAACAGGGCATAGGCCCTGGTCTTGGAGCGCCCCACGCGCCCCCGCAGCTGGTAGAGCTGGGCCAGGCCGAACATGTCGGCCCGCCAGACGATCAGCGTGTTGGCGGTGGGAATGTCGAGGCCTGATTCAACGATCGTCGTCGAGAGCAGGATGTCGTATTTGCCTTCGTAGAAGGCCGTCATCACGTCTTCGAGCTGGCCGGCAGCCATCTGGCCGTGGCCGATGGCGACCTTGGCCTCCGGCGCATATTCGTCGAGGAAGGCCTTGGCGTCGGCAATGTCCTCGATGCGAGGCACGACGAAGAAGCTCTGGCCGCCGCGATAGCGTTCGCGCATCAGCGCTTCGCGCAGCACCACGGCATCGAAAGGCGTGACGAAGGTACGCACGGCCAGGCGATCGACGGGCGGCGTGGCGATGATCGACAATTCGCGCACGCCCGTCAGTGCGAGCTGCAGCGTGCGCGGGATCGGCGTCGCCGACAGAGTCAAGACATGCACCTCGGAGCGCAATTGCTTGAGGCGCTCCTTGTGGGCCACGCCGAAATGCTGCTCCTCATCGATGATCAGCAGGCCGAGATCCCGGAAGGCGATGGTCTTGGCCAGCAATGCATGCGTGCCGACCACGATGTCGACATCGCCCGAGACCAGGCCCGCCTTGATCTTGCGGGCTTCATCCGCCGGGACGAAGCGCGAGAGCTGCGCCACCTTGACGGGTAGCCCCTTGAACCGGTCGGCGAAGGTCTTGGTATGCTGGCGGGCGAGCAGCGTGGTGGGGACCACGACGGCGACTTGCCGGCCCGTCATCGCACAGGCGAAGGCGGCGCGCAGAGCCACTTCCGTCTTGCCGAAGCCGACGTCGCCGCAAACCAGGCGATCCATGGGGCGGCCGGATGCCAGATCCTCGAGCACGGAGTCGATGGCGAATTGCTGGTCCTCGGTTTCGCTATAGGGGAATCGCGCGGCGAATTCGTCATAGATGCCCTGGGCCGGCACCAGCTTGGGCGCCTCGCGCAAAGCGCGTGCCGCAGCGATCTTGATCAGCTCACCCGCCATTTCGCGGATGCGCTTCTTCATGCGCGCCTTGCGTTCCTGCCAGCCGCGCCCACCGAGCTTGTCGAGCTGCGCTTCGGCGTCTTCCGAGCCATAGCGCGACAGCAGCTCCAGATTCTCCACTGGCAGGAACAGCTTGTCGCCGCCCGCATAGTGAATTTCCAGGCAATCATGCGGTGCACCCGCGGCAGTCACCGCCTGCAGGCCGACGAAGCGCCCGATGCCGTGCTCGACATGCACGACGATATCGCCGGGCGACAGGGTACCAATCTCGGTGAGAAAGTTCTGCGCGCGCTTGCGCTTGCCCGCACGGCGCACCAGCCGGTCGCCGAGAACGTCCTGTTCCGAGATGATGGCGAAGTCGGCTGTCTCGAAGCCTGTTTCGAGCGGCAGCACACCGAGGGCAATCTCGCCTTTTGGCAGTGCCAAGGCGCGAGCAAAGTTGGGGATGGGCTTGGCCTGGGTGAGGCCGTGATCGGCGAGTACGGCACCGAGCCTCTCGCGCGAGCCGTCGGTCCAGCCTGCCACGATTACCCGTTGCCCTGAGGCCTGCAGAGTGCGGATGTGACGGACCACGGCATCGAAGACGTTGGCGTCCTCGGCGGCGCGTTCAGCCGCAAAATTATGGCCCTGACGACCACCGCAATCGATGATTTCCCGACCGGGCGCGGGGGGAGACGAGAATGGCGTCATGCGCGCCAGGGACGACTCGTCCAGCCGGCGGCGCCACTCCTCGGGCGCGATGTAGAGCCGGTCCGGCGGCAGCGGCTTGTAGGGCACGGTCTCGCCAGGCTTGCCCAGTACCTCGCGGCGGGCATCGTAATAATCCTTGATCTGCGCCAATCTTTCGCCGGCGGCATCCTCGGCCAGGGCATCGAGAGCGACAGGAACCTCGGGCAGATAATCGAAAAGCGTGTCGAGCTTGCCGTGAAACAGCGGCAGCCAGTGTTCCAGGCCGACATAGCGCCGGCCTTCGGAGATCGCCTCATAGAGTGGATCGCCGCGTGTCTGGGCACCAAATTCGGCAAGATAGGCCTGGCGGAAGCGCTTGATCGTCTCGGTGGTAAGCTGGACTTCGCTCATCGGCACGAGGTCGAGCATGCGCAGTTGCGTCTGGGAGCGCTGCGTCTCGACATCGAAGCTGCGGATGGATTCGAGCGTATCGCCGAAGAAGTCGAGACGCACCGGGATGGCCAAGCCTGGCGGGTAGAGGTCGAGGATGCCGCCTCGCACGGCATATTCGCCGGTCTCGCGCACAGTGGAGGAACGCAGATAGCCGTTATGCTCAAGCCATGCTGACAGCCGGTCCATATTGACGGCATTGCCGGGCGCGGCAGAGAGCGATTGGGCGGCGATGAGATCGCGGGACGGCACGCGCTGCAACACGGCATTGACGGTGGTGAGCACGATACGAGGCCGGTCTCCGCCCCGTGTGGTCGCCAATCGCGACAGCGCGGTCATGCGCCGGGCAATGACGGCGGCATTGGGAGAGACCCGGTCATAGGGTTGGCAGTCCCATGCGGGAAAGCTGATGACGTCGATCTCGGGCGCGTAGAACTGAAGGGCCGCTTCCAAAGTGGCCGAGCGGCCGCCGTCGCGTGCGATATGCAGGATGGCGGCCGGTCGCTCGCGGGCCTGTGCAACCAGTGTGCGCGTGAGGTCGGCCAGGACGAGCCCGTCCTGCCCATCAGCACAGTTGGAGAAGACGAGTTGGCCGCCGGGGCGGCTCAGAACCCCAGCGAGTCGATCCGCGGCTTTCATGCAAACATCGGTTTCATGGTGAAATGGTAATCGCGCAACCGCCGGAACACAGGCGTATCGAATTCGGTCGGCACGGGCTCAGCGCTCCTGATCCAGGCGTAGAGCTCGTGATCGGGGGCATCGATGAGCGTTTCGAAGTCACCGACCTCGTCCTCGGACAGCTCGACGATGATGGTATCGCAGAAGCTGCCCATGATGAGGTCCATCTCGCGAAAGCCGCGATGCCAGGCCCGGTAGACGATCCGTCTCCGACGCGGGTCAAGTTCCTCAGAAGTACGTATCGTTCCGGACATGTTCCAGTTCCTGTTGGCACGCTGTATAGAGAGTCCGAAGGCCTGTGGGAACCATGGAAGATCGAAATATCATCCGTGCGGTCAAATCCCAGAGGGGGGAATGGAAGGTGACCGGGAGCCACCATGCCGATCGGATTGAAACGCGCCTATGATCCGCCCGCTTCCGAGGATGGTCTGCGCATCCTGGTCGATCGCCTGTGGCCGCGCGGCCTATCCAGTCAGGAGGCGCATATCGACATCTGGGCCAAGGACGTGGCGCCGAGCCCGGCACTCCGAAAATGGTTCGGTCACGATTCGGCGAAATGGCGGGAATTTCAGGCCCTCTACGAGAGCGAGCTCGCGCACAACAGTGAGGCCGTCATCGCACTCCGGCGCATGATCGGCGACAAGGTCGCGACCCTCGTCTACGCGGCCAGGGATGTCGAACACACGCATGCGATCGTCACCAAAAGGGTCCTGGAGTGCATCACCTTTTGAGTGGGAGGCGCAGGTTGGAACGCGGACTTCCAGTCGGCTCTTCCTTCTTCCGCGAACGCTGCAATTCCAAGAGCGGACTGGAAGTCCGCGCTCCGAAGAAGATCCACTCTTTCGAACGGCTGAAGCTTGCCTCCTGCTTTCCATCCGGCCAAAAGAACCGGTGAGGCCTTCATGCGTCCGGCAATTCTGACACCCTTGTTCGCTTCCGTCTCCTCCCTGCCAGGGGTCGGGCCGAAGCTTGTGAAGCTGCTCACCCGTCTCCTCGGAGGTGCGGAGCCGGTGGGCGCGCGGGTGGTGGATGCCTTGTTTCACCTGCCGGCCAGCGTCCTCGACCGCCGCCGCCGTCCCAAATTGGTGGATGCGCCGATCGGCGAATTGGTGATGGTCGAGATTATGGTGGAACGCCACCGGCCCAGTGGGGGCAAGGGCCCCTATCGGGTTTATGTCCAGGACGACACCGGGGATCTCACGCTCATCTTCTTCGCCGCTCAGACGAGCTGGATCGAGCACGCTCTGCCCGTTGGCGAGCGGCGCTGGCTCAGCGGTAAGATCGAGCTGTTCGATGGCATGCGCCAGATGGTGCATCCCGATCGGATCGTCGATGAGGAAGGACTCAAATCCCTGCCTCTGGTCGAGCCGGTTTATCCGCTGACCGAAGGGCTCTATCCGCGCCAGATCCAGAAGGTGACGCAGGAAGCCCTGGCCCGAACCGCCGAACTCGCCGAGTGGCAGGACCCGGCCTGGCTCAAGGCGCAGCGCTGGCCGGGATTTCGCGAGGCCTTGGCCGCTCTGCATTCGCCGGAGACACCGCAGGCGGTCGCACCAGATTCCGCTTCCCGATTGAGGCTGGCCTATGATGAACTCCTGGCCTCGCAACTCGCACTCGCCATGGTGCGTACGCACAACAAGGCATTGCCGGGGCTCGCCGTCACCGGGACTGGAATGATCGCGGCTCGGATCGAGGCTGCCCTGCCCTTCAAGCTGACGGCGAGCCAGGTTACGGCGCTGGCCGATATCCGGGCCGACATGGCGGCCCCGACCCGCATGCTGCGACTGCTGCAGGGTGATGTCGGTTCCGGCAAGACGGTGGTCGCCCTGCTTGCCATGGCAACCATGGTGGAAGGAGGGCGGCAGGCGGCCTTGATGGCGCCGACTGAAATCCTCGCCCGCCAGCACCTGGCCACCATCCAGCCCCTTGCCGAGGCCGCCGGTTTGCGCATTGGCCTGATTACCGGGCGCGACAAGGCGCGCGAACGTGCGCGCATGCAGGCTGCGTTGAAGGAAGGCAGCATCGACATCGTGGTGGGGACGCATGCGCTGTTCCAGGAGGACGTCGAGTTTCGGGATCTCGGCCTTGCCATCGTCGACGAGCAGCATCGCTTCGGCGTACATCAGCGCCTGGCCTTGAGCCGCAAGAATGCTGGTGTCGACGTGCTGGTGATGACGGCGACCCCGATCCCACGCAGCCTGGTGCTGACCTATTTCGGTGACATGGACTCCTCTCAGCTCCGCGAGAAGCCGGCCGGACGCAAACCGGTGGATACACGCCTGATCTCGCTCGAACGGCTCGACGAGGTGGTTGATGGCTTGGCGCGCTTGTTGCAGACCGGCGCGCGGGCCTATTGGGTCTGTCCTCTGATCGCCGAATCCGAGACTTTGGATGTCGCAGCGGCCGAAGATCGCTTCGCCCATCTTGCCTCCCTCTTCGGCGACAAGGTCGGTCTGCTCCACGGGCAGATGAAAGGCACGGCCAAGGACGAGGTGATGGCCCGGTTCGTGTCGGGCGATCTGCGTGTCCTGGTTTCGACCACGGTGATCGAGGTCGGCGTCAATGTGCCGGAGGCCACGGTGATGGTGGTCGAGCATGCCGAGCGCTTCGGCCTGGCTCAACTCCACCAGCTTCGCGGACGTATCGGGCGCGGCTCAGACAAGTCGACCTGTCTCCTGCTCTACAGGGGGCCGCTTGGCGAGGTCTCCCGCAAGCGACTCGAGATCATGCGCGAGACCGAGGATGGTTTCCGCATCGCCGAAGAGGACCTGAAGTTGCGGGGCGAAGGCGACGTGCTCGGCACGCGTCAGTCCGGCATGCCGGGGTTCCGGGTCGCCGATCTCGACAGCCATCGTCATCTGCTCGCCCCCGCCAATGACGATGCCAGGCTGGTGCTGGCCCGCGATCCGGAGCTCGTCTCGCCACGCGGCGAGGCTCTGCGCACCCTGCTCTATCTGTTCGAACGCGATGAAGCTGTGCGTCTGCTACGTTCGGGATAGCGTGAGGGAAGCGGGCATGTAATCTGCCGGGATGTTCCAGTCTTCATGCAGGGGATATCGCAATGACCTCAGGTGCTCACCCGTCCAACTTCGCAGAGGCTCAGGCCAGGACGCAGGCGAGCTATGACGAACTGCCTTATGTCTCCAATGCCTTTCCGCAGACGCATCCGGCAAGACTTGCGGCTGTGGCGCGGCTGTTCGGCCTTGAAATGCCGAACCTCGACAGAATGCGCGTGCTCGAGATCGGTTGTGCGAGCGGCGGCAATCTCATTCCCCTGGCCGCGGCCCATCCAGAAGGCCGCTTTCTGGGCATAGACCTTTCCGGCATCCAGATCGCCGATGGCCGCAAGCGTATCGAGGCGCTCGGCTTGACCAATATCGAGCTGCGTCAACAGGATATCGCCTTCTTCGAAGGCCCCGATCACCGCTTCGACTTCATCGTCTGCCACGGCGTGTATTCCTGGGTGCCGGAGCCCGTGCGCCATGCGATCCTCTATATCTGTTCCAAATATCTCGAATTCCAGGGCATTGCCTATGTCAGCTTCAACGTGCTGCCGGGCTGGCGGCCCAAGCAGATCCTGCGCGATGCCTTGATGGCCCATGTCGGCCAGGCCAGCAATTTGCGTGAACGCATCGCCAAGGCGCGGGAGTTCATGGGCTTCCTGGCGGAGCATGCGCCACCCGGCCCCTATGGCGCCGCGGTCAAGGAAGGCGTCGCGCAGTTGCAGAAGGTGCCGGACGATTATCTGGCCCATGAGTTCCTGGAACTCGACAATACCCCCTGCTCTTTCCATGATTTCATGTATGCGGCCGGCCAGCATCAACTCGCCTATCTCGGCGAGGCCGACCTGCACATGATGGTGCCCGAGAATTTCGGGCCGGAGGCTGCCAAGGCCCTGCGGATGCTGGGTGGCAACACCCTGCTCTCGACCGAGAATTATATCGACGTCGTGACAGGCCGGACCTTCCGGCAGACCCTGTTGATCCCGCCGGCCCGTGCAGCAGCGACAAAGCGGAATATCGACCCGCAGCGGATCGAGGATCTGCATCTGCTGGCCGATATTACGCAAGTTCCCTCGAGCGAAGCCGACATGCCCTATTGCTTCGAGAATTGCGGAGGCCGGCAGATCCGCACGCGGGTCGAGGCGGTTCGCAAGGCTTTCGAACGGGTCGCGGCCCGAAAGCCGGCGACCTCGAACTTTCACCAGCTTATCGCGGAGATCGAAACTTCCGATAAGAAGAAACTCACCCAAGAGGAGCGGAATGAGATCCGCGGCGCCTTGCTGCAAGGCGTTCTTTCCGGGCTGATGGTCGCATCTACCATGGCGGTTGATATCGGCGCCGCGGATGGAGACCGCCCCAAGGCGACCGTCCTTGCTCGCAAGGATGCTGCCAGCGGCCGCACGCGCACCGTCAACCGGCGTCATGAGAATTTCGATCTCGGCGTGGTGGCCCAGCATATCCTGCCCGTGATGGACGGCTCGCGGACCCGTGCCGAACTGCTCGCTCATCTCAAGGCCAAAGCCGGTGAGGATGCCCTGCACTTCCAACGCAATGGTCAGCGCGTCACCGACGAAGCCGACATCGCGGCCTGCGCCCAGGAACATCTCGCCGCCACACTCGGGATAGCTTGGAACAACGCATTGCTCGAGCCGTAAATCCCTCGAAGGGGCCAGCAGCGGCGAGCCTTTTTCAGTTCGGCCGCAGGTCCTCGGGAACCGGCAATTGTTCGGGCTGGATCAGGCCGGCCGAGATCACCAGCTTGGTGGCCTGCTCGACACTGATCGGCAATTCGATCACCTTTGATTTCGGCAGCAGGAAGAAGAAGCCTGTCGTCGGGTTGGGCGCACAGGGCATGAAGACGGAAACCCAGGCTCCGTCGTTGCCGCCCGGCAGCCTCGCCTCGACCACGGGGCTCGGCTCAGAGGAGATGAAGACGATCGACCAGGCGCCCTGCGGGAATTCCACCAGTCCGACCTTTCGGAAGGATGTGCCCGATTGGGAAAAGATGGTCGAAAATACCTGTTTCAGGGCTTTGTAGATGCCGCGTACCACTGGGGTGCGGTCGAGGATCTTCTCGCCGAGACGCACCAAGGTGCGGCCGACCAGATTAGCGGTGAAGAAGCCGATCAGGGTGAGGCCGATGACCGCGACGACCAGGCCGAAGCCCGGGATCTGAAAAGGGAGATAGGTCTCGGGCAGGTAACGCGCGGGAATGAATGGCTTGACCCAGCCATCGACCCACTGAATGAAGGTCCAAATCAGGTAGAGCGTGATCGCAACCGGCCCGGTGACCACCAGGCCGGTGAGGAAATAGCTGTGCAAGCCGCCAAATCTACTGGCCCGTTGAGGCGGACCGGCAGGCATTACCGTGTGGGGAGGCGTATCTCGTACCATGTCACGCTTCTATAGCGTTTTGCGATTTGGTGGAATCACCAAGAATTGCAAAGACGCGTTCGAACAAAGAGCTGGAGCAAAAGAGCGCCATCGCCTCAACGCGCTTTGCTCTAGCACGCCCTCATCACCGCCTGTCGATGCAAATTTGTGCAATCGGTCCAATCAGGCGGTGCCCGTGAGCATTCCTACTCGACGGTAACGCTCTTGGCCAGATTGCGTGGCTGGTCGACGTCGGTGCCGATGATCACAGCGGTGTGATAGGCGAGCAGCTGGATCGGAATGGAATAGACCAGCGGCGTCACGATCGCCGGCATCGAAGGCAGGATGATCGTCTTCAGCGTCGCCATGGCAGCCGCCGCTGCCCCAGCTTCATCGGTTATCAGGATGATGCGGCCGCCCCGTGCGGCAACCTCCTGCATGTTCGAGACGGTCTTTTCGAAGATCGCGTCGAAAGGCGCGATCACCACCACGGGCATGGTCTCGTCGATCAGGGCGATTGGGCCATGCTTCAGCTCGCCTGCAGCATAACCTTCTGCGTGTATGTAGCTGATTTCCTTGAGTTTCAGTGCACCTTCAAGGGAAAGAGGGAAGCTGGTGCCACGACCGAGATAGAGTACGTCCTTGGCCTTGGCGAGGTCCCTGGAGAAAGTCTCGATTTCGTGCTCGAGCCGCAGCGCCTCAGCCATCAGGCGCGGCGCCTCGATCAGGGCATGGACGAGCTCGCTTTCTTCCTCTGCGGACAGGGCGCCGCGCGCCTTGCCGGCGCCGATGGCAAGGCCCGCCAAGGCAGCGAGCTGGCAGGTGAAGGCCTTGGTGGAAGCGACGCCGATCTCCGGACCCGCCAAGGTGCGGACCATTACCGAGGCTTCCCGAGCGATGGTCGAGGTTGGCACGTTGACGACGGCGAGCGTGTGCTGGCCCTGCTCCTTGCAATAGCGCAGCGCCGCGAGCGTATCGGCCGTCTCACCCGATTGAGATACGAAGATCGAAAGACCTCCCTTGTCGAGCGGGGCTTCGCGGTAGCGGAACTCGGAGGCTATATCGACTTCGACCGGCAGCCGCGCATAACGTTCGAACCAATATTTGGCGATCATGCCAGCGAAGGACGCCGTGCCGCAGGCCGAGATGGTGATGCGGTTGAGGTCCTTCCAGTCGAAAGGCAGATCTTCGGGCAGCCGGATGGTCTCGCCGACCATGTCGATGAAGGAGGTCAGCGTATGGGATACGACTTCCGGTTGCTCGTGGATCTCCTTGGCCATGAAATGCCGGTGATTGCCCTTGTCGACGATGGTGGCGGACGCTTGCGATTTCTGGATCGGACGGTGCACGCGCTTGAAGGTGGCATCGTAGATGGTTGCCGAACCACGCGTCAGGGCGACGCTGTCGCCGTCTTCGAGATAGGCGATGGTGTTGGTGAAGGGAGCCAGCGCGATGGCGTCCGAGCCGAGGAACATTTCGCCCTCACCATAGCCGATCGCCAGCGGCGACCCCAGCCGCGCACCGATGATGAGATCGTCGTGGCCAGCGAAGAGGAAGCCCAGTGAGAATGCCCCGCGAAGGCGCCGCAGGCTGGCATGCACTGCCTCGATCGGTGGCAGGCCGCGATCGAGCTCGCGGTTGACGAGATGGGCGATAACCTCCGTATCGGTCTCGCTCTGGAAGCGCGCGCCTTCGGCGCTCAGTTCTTCGCGCAGCTCGCGAAAGTTCTCGATGATGCCGTTATGGACCACCGCGACTCGGGCGGTGGCATGCGGATGGGCGTTCTCTTCAGTCGGCCTGCCATGGGTCGCCCACCGCGTATGGCCGATGCCGATGACACCAGCGAGCGGATTTCGATCGAGCTTGCTTTCCAGATTGCGCAGCTTGCCCTCGGCCCGGCAGCGCGTGATGGCTCCCTCCTCCAGCGTCGCGATGCCGGCGGAGTCGTAGCCGCGATATTCCAAGCGTCGCAGCGCATCCACCAGGGGCAGCGCAACCGCTTCCTTACCCAGAATACCGACAATACCGCACATACGCCTTACCCTTCATCGATTCGAGACGAACTCTAGATGCGAGGGATTTAGGGCTTCGTGAATGCAGTGAGAAATCAAAATGCCTGACAGTTTGTGACAGAGCCCCTGAAGAGCCTGTCACTGCCGGCCGGAAATGCGCTCGATTTCCTGGCGAACCAATCGTTCGACAAGGGTCGGCAGATGGGCATCGAGCCAGCTCTGCAGCATGGGTCTCAGCATTTCCTGCACCACGTCCTCGATGGTGCGTGCATTCTTGGAGAATATCGTGTGGTTCAGCGAGGCGAAGGCGGATGCCGTCTCCGATTCCGGCATTGCCGAAAGCAAAGGAGCCGGCCCGCGATCGACATTGGCTGCGATCGGGCCGGAGGAAATTTCGGACGGGGCGGCAGGGGCCGACGGTTCCTCCTGAGTGGAGGCTTCCAGCGGAGCGCGGCGTCCCGGCCTTGCCGGCGGCGGATCGTCCGAAATGATGCGGCGAATGGAGCTGAGAATCTCGTCCATCGACGGCTCCTTGAGGGTACGAGGCGGATCTGCCCGCGTAGGTGACGACATCGGGGTGCTCCTTCCACATCAAGCGCGCCCTGCCCCCAATGCGCACTTGCTTCACTTCAAACAAGAACGCCCTCCGATCGCAAGGATGCGGAGGGCGTTGCCGTCATCTTCCTGTGGGTAGGTGCCGCTTAGCGCCCATCCGGAATATCGGTGCCGATCCACTTGTCACGCACCTGATCGTAATGCGTGGTGGGGTTGTAACGAGCAACCTTGAGGCCGAGCGCCGTGGCGTTGAGCTTTCCGACGGTCGACAGCACGGTATAGGCAGCCACGATCTGGTCGCGCTGGGCCTGGATCAGGCTGGCCCGCGCCTGCAAGAGCAATTGTTGCTGCTGCAGGACGTCGAAGGTGGTGCGCTGACCGACCTTGGCCTCCTCGCGCACGCCGGCGAGCGCAACGCCCTGGGCGTTGACGGCTGCCTGGAAGGCCTGGATCTCGCCGCGGGCACCGTCCAGGGAGCCCCAGGCCTGGATGACGTTGGAGCGCACGAGCTCGCGGTTGACGTCAACCTGGATGCGCGCCTGCCCGAGCAGTTCCTTGGCCTGGCGGATCTTGGAATAATCGCCGCCTCCCGAATAGATCGGCACGGAGAGGAAGGCACCGATCGAGGCCGAGGTGCCCATCTTCGCGCCGGATGGTTCGTAATTGTGCGAGAACGAACCCTGGGCATTCAGAGTGGGATAGAGCGCGCCCTCGGCGACCTTCACCTGCATAGCGGCCTGGTCGACCGCGTGAAGCGCGGCCGTGATACCGGGATGGTTGGAAAGTCCGGCCTGGATCGCGGCGTTCTGGTTCCTCGGCAGCAGGCGCGGCACCTTGACCGGCTGCAACTTCTTGGGCTGGGAGCCGATGATCTGCCGGTAGATGGCGACCGACGATTTGAGCTGCGCATCGGCGGCTATCCGCTGGGACTGAGCATTCGCAAGGCCGGAATTGGCCTGCTCGACGTCAGTGCGCGTCACTTCGCCGACATTGAAGCGGTCCTTGGTCTGCTTGAGCTGCTCCTCGAGCACCTCGACATTGTTCTTCTGCAGATTGAGCAGTGCCGCGTCGCGCAGCACGTTCATATAGGCCGTCACTCCGTTAAGGAGCACCGCTTGCTCGGTGTCGCGCAGCGTCTCGCGCTGGCCGAGCACGCCCGACTCGGCAGCGCGCACCGAATTGGCGGTTTGAAAGCCATTGAACAGATTCTGCGTTACCGTGACCTCGGCGCCGCGCGGAAATCGCGTGGCGTTGGACCGACTCCCCTGCAACGACTTGGTGAAATCCCGTTCGGCGCTGATGCTGGCAGAGGCCGAGATGTTGGGCCTGTAACCGCTGAGCGCCTGCGACACGGTTTCGTCATTGGCCCGGGTGCCGGCACGCTGGGCATTCAAGGTGGGGTTGGCCGAATAGGCTTGCGCAAGGGCCGATTGCAGCGATTGAGCCTGCGCTCCGCCCATGAAGAAAACAAGCGAAGCACTTGCAGCCAATAACGAAAATACGCTTACAGTTTTCATGACTCGACCCGACCCAAATCAAAAGAGGCGGACAAACCGCCATATTTTTTAAAAAAATAGCCTGTCAGGCAGCTTTCACCAACAACTGATTTCGGCTGCCCAGCGATAAATCCGAGGTTGAAGCAAAAAAGAGACAGTGAACCCCGAGTTTGGTTAATTAATGGTTAATTTTCTCCTAACGTGCTGTTTTGATAGTCAGAATGAAAAGGCGGGAGCCTTGATGAAGGCCGCCAGAGCCGGCACGGAGGCATCGAAGGCGATACGGCCGGTATGGTCCGACCCGACCTTGACGAAGATGGTAGCACGCCCGGGCCGGCCGCGACCGACCACGGCGAGGAGGCGGCCGCCCTCCTTGAGAGAGGCGAACAGAGCCTCAGGAATTTCCTCGATGGCGCCTTCGATCAGGATCACGTCATAGGGGCCGGAACCGGCCACGCCTTGCTCGAGTGGGTCGGTCACCACCGTCACGTTGCTATAGGAAGCCAAGGCGGTCTTTGCCGAGGCCGCAAGCCCCTCGTCGCTCTCCAGCGCCACCACTTTTCCGGCGAGTTCAGCCAGAACCGCAGCCGAATAGCCAGTGGCCGTGCCGATATCGAGCACCGTGTCGGTGGATTTGATGCCAGCGGCCTGAACGAGCTTGGCCAGATACATCGGCTGAATGAGATAGCGCTCGCCCGTCTCCCCACCCACGGCCAGATCGGCATCGAGATAGGCCAAGGCCTGCTTGGAGGCCGGCACGAAAGTCTCGCGGGGCACGGCAAGGAAGGCATCCACGACGCGCGCCTCGGTCACGTCATTGGGGCGAATCTGGCAATCCACCATGGTGCGGCGCGCTTGGACGAAGTCGGTCATTGCTCGATATCTCTGTTTGTCACTGCGTTGTTTGCGGCATGGCCTCGCAAAAGGCAAGAAGGCTGGCCTCGCAGCCGAGTGGGAGACTTCGGTTTTGCGGCCAGCGCCCGGCATTCACGGAAATATCGCCTCGGCCGAGAAAACCGGTTGAACGCATCCAGCTTGCTTGTTATAGCGCCTGCCTCCGCTTTGTCCTGCTCAGCGCGACAATGGATGGCCACGTGGCGGAGTGGTTACGCAGAGGACTGCAAATCCTTGCACCCCGGTTCGATTCCGGGCGTGGCCTCCAACCCTTCCTTTCAACCTAGAACCCCACCCAAATTCGAGGTGGGACAAAGATGTGCGTTGTTCGGGCTCGCCTTCCAGCCGTTCGTAACTACAGGTGCGCCTGGCGGGTCGCTTTCTGTGAGCGAGGCCCTGCAAGAGGCCTCAACCTGGACGGGGCTCGCCGCTTGCGAGTTGTTGGGAAACAGGAGACCCGAAAGGGCGGATTTGCAGGATCGCCTTCCGGGCCTCCCTGCTCGATCAGTCGGGGGCACCGGCTGAGAGCACCTGAAGCCTAAGGCGACACCACCCCTCCGGCAATTTGGCTATGGGGCTTACTTCTGAATCATGCGAGCAGCGTTTTCGGCCTGTTCGGAGCGCCATCTCGGAGGCGTTTGCGGAAGACGCGCGTCGATTCGCGACCTGTCGCGATGGGAAGAAGAGGCGCGGTGATGGCGCCCTCCCCGACATCTGTTTGACGCTCAGGGACGATAAGATGCGCTCGCGGTTGGGGGCGACATGAGCGATCTGGAATATCCAATTCTGGGCGAGCCGAGGCCTGTCGCGGATGGAGGCGGCTTCGCTGCAATCGTCCCCGATCTTCCCGGCTGCATGAGAATGCCGAGACTCCCGAGGGTGCGGTCGCCAAGGCGCGGGATGCAATTCACGTCTGGATCGAGAATTCAAAGAGTCTTGGCCGCGCCATTCCCCGGCCATCGCGCCACCACATGGCGATTTGGGCAGCCCTCAAGACGGCCTAGCTGGAGTGCGAAGCTCAGAGCGTTTTGCGATTTGGCCGAGTCATCTCCAATCGCAAAGATGCATCGAAGCCAAGGAACTGGAGCAAAAAGCGTTCAATCGTGAACGCGCTTTGCTTAAGGAAAGGTTCTGCAAAAAAAAAGCTGGCGGATGCGAGCTGCGATTCAGCCGACCATTATTCGGCGCTACAAGGGGCATCGAGCCGCCCTTCCCCATCGAAGCAGCGGCCGCCGGCCCAAGCGAGTTCAATGGCTCACAGCCGGGCCGGCGCTACTCGGGTGATCAATAGTCGCCGTCATCATCGCCGTTATTATAGTAGGGACGCTGGTCGCGGCGGTCGTAGCGCGGCTGATCATCGTCATAGCGGTAATAGCGACGCGGGCGCTGATAACTCTCGCTATAGGCGTCTTGGCCGGGATGCCTCCTGAGATAGCGGCTCGGCTTGCAGACTCCGTGGCTGGTGACCTTATAGCCGGGCGGGCAAGGCGGATAATATTGCACCTGCATGGCCGACGATGCATCGGGCGTCGTCAGGGGGATCAATACCGCAGCGCCGCCGGCCGATGAAAAAGCGATGCCAGCGCCCGCCAGGATGCCGATGAGAACCGATCGGGACATAGCGTTTCTCCTTGCTGTTGTTCGCGCAAAAGTAGTGAGGGGGAAGTGAACGCCACCTGAATGAGCCGATCGAGGGAAGTCTCTGCGAAAGACCGCCGTTCAGGGCGCGTGAAACGACAGGAAATTCGCAAGTCGCTTGCCCTGCCCTTTATCGCCGCCTCACCGGACATTGACGGGATGCCCCATCTGCGAAAAGGCACATCTTCGCCCGCCGACACACGAAATGGCCGCCATGCAATGACGCATGTCGTTCCCAGCGCAGCATATCGTGATTCTCGTGGCGTCTACGCGTCACGAAAGGATTCTCGCCGGCAATTCAGTCGGGCCATATTGCCGAGGCCGATGCGTTGTCTGACGGCTTTAACTTTCAGCGAATGACGCAGTACAAGGGCACTTTCAGCGTGCTGGCGATAAAATGCAGGCAGTGATTTCGCATCACCTGCGCGTCGTCGTCGGCCATCTGGGCCCGAATGGCTGCACCCGCGGATTGGGCCACACGCTGCTTGAAATCCTGGTCGGCCTCTTCGAGTGCGCGGACCATTGCTCCCAGCAATGCGTACAGGCTCTCGATCTCGACCTGCAGCGTTTGCGCCTTTTGTTGCAGCGTGCTGAAGTCATCCACCATGGGATACCTCCCCTTTTTACCATTAGACGGCCAAGGTCGTGACCGGCGCGTGATAGCCGGGCTTTTCAGGCGAGAGATACGAAACGGTGTCCGGCTCCGGCATGCCTTACCCCCAACAGGACAATCCGTCTGAAGTTTTTTGTAACATGATACCGTCTTCCTGGCTCGGCTGCGAAATCATGGAGAGGTCATACCGTTTCGGATGTCGTTGAATGAGAGACTGTTAACGCAAGTCGGTCCATTGACTGCGACCGTCGGCCTTAGGGCCAGTCGCCATTCGATTCGACCGGTGCGGTCAGTCTGAGGAACACGGTGCATGACGGACGCCAATGACAGCTATTACCCCCTTGGCCGGGATCGTGCCCCCAACGAAGTCGACCGTCAGCGGGAATGGCTGCGCAACAACGGCAAGTCTGGTGTGCCGACACGAAGCGATCTCGATCTGCTCGAGGCGAGCGAACTGGAAATCAAGATCTGCCCCTGCCATCCGGCACCGGATCAGCCCTACGCGCTCTATTTGGAAGTGTTCGCCTTCGAACTCTTCCTTGGCCAGATCAAGCTGGCGGATTTCCTTGCTCGCGCGTGTTTGGTCGAGGGCAATGACGACCTTGAGCAGATCCCCCGTCGGGATCGGCTGGTTGCGCTGAAGGAACTCCAACGGGCCGTCAATCACTTGGTTGCCGTCGAGGAAACACGCGTGGTCGCCGGCAACGCCTGACGCGTGGCGGGATCAGCGATCCTCCACCGGGCGCGGCTGGCGTCGGCGGCCCCACCAGACCGCGAGCTTGCGGCGGTGGCGCCGAACGAGCGCAATATCGATCGACAGAATCAGCAGGCCGAGCGGAATCATCCAAAAGCCCAGAATCGGCAGGAACCCGAGAAAACCGCCGATCAGCAGGAGCGCACCCAGAATCACTCGCATGCTTCGCGAGGCCGGGAGATGAAAATGTCGCCCGGCGAGTTTGACCTTCGGGCGGTTGATCGGTTCGTTGGGTGCCAAAAAGCCCTCCAGACGGTCAAAAGCGCACCTTTGATCCGGTTGCGTTCCCTTACCCATAGATATTAATCCGAAAAGAAGATGCAATGAGGGCAGGATAGGCCTTGGCAAGCGAGGTTCTTGGAGCTATACACCCGCTCCACCGGGGGACACCCTCTGTTCCGCGATAGCTCAGCCGGTAGAGCAAGCGACTGTTAATCGCTGGGTCGCAGGTTCGAGTCCTGCTCGCGGAGCCATTCTCCTTACCACCTGAAATTTGGTTTTATCTGGGCCATCACAGGGCGCAGTGCCTATTGGCGATTGTGCCTGCCTCGCAGCCCGTCTTTTCCGTCGCTGGCGCTCTGTCCAAACCTGGCGTCAAATCGCGGATCCTTGCTGAACTGGTCACGCCGGCTTCGGCAGCCTCGCTTGCCAACAAGGTCGGGCTGACGCGCCAGAAGGTGAACTATCACCTCCGCGCGCTCGAGGAGCAGCAATTGGTCCATGCCGTCGAAGAGCGGCGACGGGGTGGCCTGACCGAGAGGCTGATAGTGGCGAGCGCCGCCTCCTATATCGTATCGCCCGCGGTTCTCGGCCGGCTCGGAGCGGATCCCGTGCACAGCAATGACCGGTGTCGGCCAGCTATCTCCTTGCCCGGGCGGCCCGCATCGTACGCGAGGTCGGAGCCCTCTGGCGCAGTGCGCGCGAAAACGACAAGCGCCGGGCGACCCTGCCGATCGATACGGTGATCCTCAGGCCGCGACCAAAGCAGCAGCGGTCGCGTCGAGAATGGTCTTGGCATCGCCCGGAGCGAGGCGGATCTGCAGGCCACGCTGGCCGCCATTGACATAGACATAGTCGGCGCCGAGCGCGGTTTCCTCGATGGCCGTCCTCACTTTGCGCATCTGACCGAAGGGGCTGATGCCGCCAATCTTGTATCCCGTGCTGCGTTCGGCATCGGCCGGTTTCATCATTTGCGCCGACTTGCCGTTGAAGGCCGCCGCCAGCCTCTTCATGGAGACCTCGTGATCCGACGGCACGACGACGCAGACAGGCTTGCCGTCGACCAGAGCCATCAGGGTCTTGAGCACCCGGCTGGGCGGTTCGCCGAGGGCCTCGGCGGCCTGCAGGCCTATGCTGTCGGCATCGGGATCATAGTCGTAGCTATGCACGGAAAAGGCGACGCCTGCCTTGGCGAGCATCTGGGTGGCGCGTGTCGCCTTCGACATGACGGCTTCCTTGGGGGGATCGATGACGGCGGGCCTATGGTGACGAGCCCGCCTACCAGGGCGAGAGCTATCATGGCACCGCGGCTTGGAAAACCCGTGCCCGGCATGTCTCTCCCCTATCCCGGGCGGAAAAGTCGGGTTAGGGTCGCATCCCCTCCAATCAGCAGACGATCACACATGGCTTTCCGTACCGGTCTCGTCGATGCCATCGGCAATACGCCCCTCATTCGCCTCAATCGCGCGTCCGAGCTGACCGGATGCACCATTCTGGGCAAAGCCGAATTCATGAATCCGGGACAATCGGTAAAGGATCGTGCAGCGCTCTTCATCATCAAGGATGCGATGGCGCGCGGCGAGTTGAAACCCGGTGGCACCATCGTTGAGGGCACGGCCGGCAATACGGGTATCGGCCTTGCCCTGGTTGCCGATGCCATGGGCTTTCGCACGGTGATCGTGATCCCCGAAACCCAGAGCCAGGAAAAGAAGGACATGCTGCGCCTGGCGGGGGCCGAACTGGTCGAGGTGCCGGCGGTACCCTACGCCAACCCGAACAATTACGTGAAGGTCTCGGGCCGGCTCGCGGCGGAACTGGCGAAGACCGAGCCGGGTGGCGCAGTCTGGGCCAACCAGTTCGACAATGTCGCCAACCGCCAGGCGCATATCGAAACCACCGCTCCGGAGATTCTGAAACAGACCGACGGCAAGCTCGACGGTTTCATCTGCTCGATCGGTTCGGGTGGGACGCTCGCCGGTGTCGGTATCGCCCTGAAGGCGGCCAATCCCGCCATCAAGATTGGCGTGGCCGATCCCATGGGAGCGGCCATGTATTCCTGGTTCAGCAGCGGCGAACTCAAATTCTCGGGGACGTCGATGTCGGAGGGCATCGGCCAGAACCGCATCACCAAGAATATCGAGGGTGCACCTGTCGACCTTGCCTATCAGATCCCTGATGAAGAAGCGGTGCCGTTGGTCTATGATCTCCTCCAGGAGGAAGGGCTGTGCGTGGGATTGTCGACCGGTATCAACATTGCCGGTGCGATACGCATGGCTCGGGATCTCGGGCCGGGGCACACCATCGTGACCATTCTGTGCGACCACGGCTCGCGCTATCAGTCCAAGCTGTTCAATCCTGCGTTCATGCGTTCCAAGAACCTGCCCGTGCCGGAATGGCTTGAAAAGCGTTCCACCATCAAGGCTCCATTGGAATAGGTGACGACATGGCGACAGACCTGCTGTTCAGAGACGACCCCTACACCCCCGGCGCCAGCGCAACGGTGGTTGGGCTGTCGCAACATGGCATCATTCTGGATCGTACGATCTTCTATGCCATGGGTGGCGGCCAGCCCGGCGACGTCGGCACCATGACGCTGTCGGACGGGCGCACCATCGCCATCACCAATGCGGTGTGGAACGACGAGACCAAGACCGACATAGCACATATCGTGGCGCCGGAAGGGCTGTTGCCGGCAGTCGGCGACACGGTCGAACTGGCGCTGGACTGGTCCCGGCGCTATGCCCGCATGAAGGTCCACACCGCCTTGCATCTGCTTTCGGTCGCCCTGCCCTACCCTGTCACGGGCGGTTCCATCGGCGATGGCGAGGGACGGCTCGATTTCGACATCCAGGATGCCGGTCTCGACAAGGACGAAATCGCCCACAAGGTCAATTCGATGATCGGCCAGGGTGCCGAGGTTAGCGAGCGCTGGATCACGGATGCGGAACTCGATGCCAATCCCGGCCTGGTGAAGACGATGTCGGTCAAGCCCCCGCGTGGTTCCGGCGTGATCAGGCTGGTCGAGATCGAGGGCCTTGATCTGCAGCCCTGCGGCGGCACCCATGTCCGCAACACCGACGAGATCGGCCGCATCGCGGTGACACAGATCGAAAAGAAGGGCAAGCAGAACCGGCGTGTGCGGATCGCGCTGGCGTGACGGTTCGTTCGAAGCCGGTCGGCGAATGCGGCCCTCCTCCTGACCTACCTGATCATGATGGCGCACTCACAACGTCTCTGGCCAGAGAGAGGAGCGCGAAAACGTCGTCGTCCTCTTCCCGGCTCATAGCCGCATCGAAACGGATATAGTGGTCCCGACTGCACAGCCAGGCGATACAGAGGTATTCCTGATCCGGAACATCGCCCCAGAAGGCATTGACGAGTTTGGCGAAGCCGATTTTGCGTTTCGACCAATGCAAATTGGAGATCGTGTTCGCCAGTTGGATGGTCGCTTGTCGAGATCGGTCGGCCTGCCACGCTGACAGGATGGGAGCGAGAGGAGCACTTCCTCGCGCAATGGCGCATAACACGTCTTCAATTGCTCGGTGTCGCCATTTCGGATTTGGGAGCCCGTCTTGCCGGGATAGCGTGGCCAGAGCCTGGAAGTAGCGATCGAGCAGAGTGGTCTTTTCTCGGCTCCAATTGTGCCGATAATTGGCGCCACGCGTGCCGAGATGATCGAAATTGCACTCAAAACCACCGGTGCCAAGTTCGTGTCCCTCTGCCGAGAGTTCAAGCAAGCGCGGCAGGAAGTGCTCGGTCTCTTCCGCGCTGAGGCAACCATTGAACGCGGCGCCATAATAGGCCTGCATCAGCTCGGCGGAAATCCGCTGCCTCGGCGTGCCGGTCAGCAAGGCTTCCTGTTCTGCAGTCACGCAACAGGTCGTGCAAACATTGCTCAGTCGGGCGCCGAAACGATGTGGCGGAAACAGCGCATAAGCCTCGGCAATGATGGCGCGCAATGTGTCGTTCATCGGAGGAAGAGTCCCTGCCGGAGGCGGTGCTCGAACTGCCTCACAAGCAATTGGCGGTCGGGATGGGGCGCGAGTGGCGCCCCATCCGTTGTTGCATTTCCATCTTATGCCGCCCAGCCCTTGGCGAGTTCCAGGGCCTGGCGTTCGAACAGGCCGCGATAGATCCCGTCGGAGTGACGGATCAGGCTGGCATGATCCCCCTCCTCGACGATCTTGCCCTTGTCGAAGACAAGGATGCGGTCCATCGCCTGCACGGTCGAGAGCCGATGGGCGATGACGATGGTGGTGCGACCCGCCATCAGCCGTTCCATCGCCTCCTGGATCAGATGCTCTGATTCGGAGTCGAGGCTGGAGGTCGCCTCATCCAGGATCAGCACCGGCGCATCCGCCAGGAAGGCCCGAGCGAGCGCCACGCGCTGACGCTCGCCACCGGACAGTTTCACGCCGCGCTCGCCCACCATCGTGTCGTAGCCCTTGGGCAACGCCGAGATGAAGGCGCTCGCATTGGCGAGGCTTGCCGCGTGCTCGATCTCGGCCATGCTGGCACCGGGGCGGGCATAGGCGATATTCTCGGCAAGCGAGCGGTGGAACAGGATAGGCTCCTGCTGAACGATGGCGATCCGGCTGCGCAGGCTGGCCTGCGTCACATCGGCGATATCCTGGCCGTCAATGGTGATACGGCCGGCATTCACGTCGTAGAGGCGCTGGATCAGCTTGACGAAGGTGGTCTTGCCCGAGCCCGACCGGCCGACGAGACCGATCTTCTCGCCCGCCCTGATCTCGACGGAGAAGTCGCGATAGAGAGCATCGGCATGGCCGCCATAGTGGAACGTCACATGCTCGAACGCGATGTGTCCGTCCGTGATCATCACCGGCATGGCATCATGCCTGTCCTTCACACCCATCGGCTGGTCATAGAACGCCACCAACTCCTCCATGTCGTTCACCGAACGCTGGAGATTGTGGATGTGCATGCCGATGTCCCTGAGATAGCCATGCACCACGGCATAGCTGGTCAGGACCAATGCGACATCGCCGACACCGGCCTGCCCGCGCATCCACAGCCACAGCACCACGCCCAGCACTGTGGCTCTCAGCCCCAGCAGGAACAGGTTCTGCGCCGTGCCAGCATTGGTGCCGCGCATCCAGGTGCGATTGGTGCGCGAGCGCCATTTGGCCAGCACCGCCGTCAGGCGGGCATCCTCACGCGTCTCGCCACCGAAGGCCTTCACCACCGCGTTGCAGGTGACGGCATCGGCGAGCGCACCGCCGACGCGCGTATCCCAGCTATTGGCGAGGCGCGCGGCCGGCGCGACATAGTTCACCGACAGCACCACCGTCATCGCCACAAAGGCGACGGAGCCGATGAGCACCACCAGGCCGAGGGTCGGCCAGACCGTCGCCAAAACCACCGTCGAGCCGAGCAGGACGAGGATGGAGGGAAGGATGGCCACCAACAGCGTATCGTTGAGCATGTCGAGCGCCCACATGCCGCGGGTGACGCGCCGCACCGTCGAGCCCGCGAAATTATTGGCGTGCCAATCGGTGGAGAAGCGCTGCACGCGCGCGAAGGCCTCGCGGGCGACCGTGCTCATCATCCGTGTCGTCAGGATGGTGATGCAGTAGAAGAACAACTGCCGGCACCCGACGGCGACCGCGCCGAGGACCAGCATCGCGCCGAGCGCCCACCAGGCCTGGTTTGCGCTGCCTAAGCCGGCAGTGACGGCGTCAACCATCTGGCCGGCATAGATAGGCACGACTACTTCGGCCACCGTCGCCACGCCGACGGATATGACGATCAAAGCGACGAGATCGGCCTGGCTGCGCCAGTGATCAAATGTGAATCCAAGCACAGCCGCCATCGGGTTGCGGCCGGGCTCTTTGCGAGAAAGAGTCATCAGGGTATCCGGCGCAGCCCCGCGCCGTCTCCAAAATGTAGGGCGCGCACAAGCGTGCGACGCAAAATATGTTCAGGAAAAAAGACCCGGAGAGTGTTCGGGAGAAAAGACGCGATCTAACGCGTCAAGATCTCATACGGCCGAGCGTTCGACACGTGAGCGAGAATCAGAAATGTGGTCATGCAATTCTCCCTCATGCTGAGTGTGAACCGGGAAGCGCAACCTAGGTGCAGATTCGCGCCAAGGCAACCGATTTTTTCATCAAAAACAATGAGCAGGCCGCGGTCGTTGGCGCTTCCCGAGGCTGGGGAGCTCTTTTTTGAAGAAACGAGGCGCTCCGGCTATGTCGATGCCACGCGCCGTGGGCTGGGGCCACGCTTGCCGATCAGCGGCCATAACAGCCGCCAGGCCAGCAGCACGAGCACGATCGCAGCATAGATCAGCGGTTCGATCAGCCAGACCTTCTTGATCATGATGAAATGCAGCGCTCCGAGCGCGATGGCAGGGTAAACGAGCTTGTGCAATTTCGACCAGACCTTCCCGCCGAGCTTGCGGATCGACCAGTTCGTCGACGTCAGTGCCAGGGGCACGAGCAGGGTAAAGGCGGCCATGCCGATGGTAATGTAGGGGCGGCGCAGTATGTCCTGGATGGCGGCATGGAGATCGAGGCCACGGTCGAGCCAGAGCCACACGCTCAGATGCAGCAGCGCATAATAGAAAGCCACCAGGCCGAGGGCACGCCGATAGCGCAGGAGATTGATGCGCAGAAGCTGGCGTAGCGGCGTGATGCAGAGGCAGGCGATCAGGAAACGCAGAGCCCACAGGCCCAGCCCCCATTCGAGCTGGGCGATGGGATCTGCACCGATGCGTCCGGTGAAGGCAAGATAGAACAGCCAGACGGCCGGCAGCATGCCGATGACATAGACGAGCCATTTGAGCACGGGTTGCAGGCTGGCGCGTGTGAGCTGCATCAGTAATAAGCCTTCAGATCCATGCCGGAATACATCGCGGCCACCTGCTCGCCGTAACCGTTGAACATCAAGGTCGGCTGCCGGCCGGCCAGCAGGCCGGCGCCAATGCGCCGTTCGCTCGCCTGGCTCCAGCGCGGATGATCGACCTCTGGATTGACGTTGGAATAGAAGCCATACTCGCTCGAATTTTCCAGGTTCCAGGACGTGGGCGGCTGCTTCTCGACCAGGCTGATGCGCACGATCGACTTGATGCCCTTGAAGCCATATTTCCAGGGCACGACCAGGCGTAGCGGCGCGCCGTTCTGGTTCGGCAGCGTCTCGCCATAGAGGCCTACAGCGAGGATGGTGAGCGGATTGAGCGCTTCATCCAGACGCAGCCCCTCGACATAGGGCCATTTCAAAGCCGGAAAGAAGGCCGATTGACCCGGCATCTCCGTGGGGCGAACCAACGTCTCGAAGGCGACGTATTTGGCGCTTCCCTGCGGCTCGGCCTTCTTGATCACGTCGGCGAGAGCAAAGCCGAGCCAGGGGATGACCATCGACCAGGCCTCGACGCAGCGATGGCGGTAGATGCGCTCTTCGAGACGATAGGGCTTGATGAAGTCTTCAAGCGCATAGGTCGCCGGCTTGTTGACGAGCCCGTCGACCTTGATGCTCCAGGGCGTGGTGGTAAGCTTGCCGGCATAGGCAGCCGGATCGGACTTGTCGGTGCCGAACTCGTAGAAATTGTTGTAGCTGGTGATGTCTTCCAGACTGGTCTGCTTCTCGTCGGTGGAATAAGTGCTCTTGGCGCCCGACAATTTGGCCGCTTCGGCGGAGAACGGCAGAAGAGCCGCGCCAGCCGCCGCGCCTATGCCAGCTAGGAAACGTCGCCGGTCGACATAGGCTTGCTGGGGCGTGACATGGGCCTCGGTGAGGTCGGGGGTGTGGCGGATCAGCATGATATCCCCTGGTCGGTGGACGTGAACTTACTACCCCTTATACGCCCGTGCGGGGATCGATGTTTCTCACGATCACGTAAGGCCAATGGTAAAATCGATGTGCGCGATCGTGATCAGCGCGTTACTTCAAGCCGCCCGCCCCTTGGGCTGAACCTCGATCGTCACATGCGATAGCGAAGGAAACATCGCCAGCTTGCCGCGATAGAAGTCCGGCTCGCGGGGATGGGCCGAGGCGATGGACAGGATGGCCCCGAGATGGCCGGGACCGAGCCGCCACAGATGCAGGTCGGCGACCTTGTCGCCCTCCTCCTCGATGGTCCTGCGCATGGCGTCTGCAAGTCGGCGGTCGGGCAGCATGTCGACCAGGATACCGCCGGTGTCGCGGATCAGCGTATAGGACCAACTGAGGATGACGGCGGCGCCGACCAAGCCGGCGACCGGGTCCATCCAGCTCCAGCCGGCCAGGAGACCAAGCAGGAGGCCAGCGATCACCAGCACGGACACGGCCGCGTCGGCCATGACATGAGCAACCGCCGAGCGCATGTTGTTGTCGTGATGCCCGCCATGGGAATGAGATTCGGCGAAGGCCGTCGTCAGACGTTCATCGCCGAATTCGAGCCTGATGCCGAAGGCATGGGGTTCCGGGATCTCCTCACGCGATTCCAGATAGGTGCCGTGGTTCGTGAAGGTGAAGCGCTGTCGGGTGCCATCCTCCCGCTTGGTCTCAAGGCTGACCATACCCGCATCGGGCATGGAGCCATGTGGAGGGTGCAGGCGGAAACGCGGCGGAACGCCGTCCTCAAATATGCTGAGTTCGAGCGGGCCGGCAGCCGTTGAAAATCGACGCTCTTCCTCGTGATGGTGATGGGAGCCGTGATCGTGCTCATGGCCGTGTGCGTGATGATGATGGTGACCGCTCCCATTGAGCAGCCATACGCTGGCAATATTCACGGCCAAGCCCAGCACCGCGATGACGATCGCCTGACCATAGTCGATCGGAACCGGAGCCAGCAGGCGTATCACGGCCTCATAGGCAATCAGCAACGCGATCATCGCCAGGATGACGGCGCTGGTATAGCCGGCCAGGTCGCCGACCTTGCCGGTGCCGAAGGTGAAGCGCCGATCGAAGGCATGCCGGCGCGCGTAACGATAAGCCAGTGCCGTCAACAGCAGGGCGCCGGCATGGGTCGACATGTGCAGGCCATCCGCCATCAACGCGATCGAGCCGTAGATGGCGCCGCCCGTGATCTCCACCCCCATCATCGCCACGCAGAGGATGATGACTGCCCAGGTCCGGCGTTCGTTCGAATCGTGGTCCGCTCCGAGGAAGACGTGGCTGTGCTCGAAGGGGGCATTGGCGGTCGGCATGGTCATTTCAGATAACTCCTGACGACATCGATCAGATGCTCGGCGGCTTCCCTGCGGGCCGCTTCGTCGAGGCCGGGCGTCATGATGTGGTCGCGGACATGGTCCTCGATGACCTCGGCCATCATGCCGGCGATCGAACCCCTCACCCCGGCCAGCATGTGCATGATGGGATCGCAGCCCAGCTCACTCTCGAGCGCCCGTTCGATGGCCTCCACCTGCCCCTTGATGCGGCGAACTCGCGCCAGAAGCTTGGCCTTTTCCTGGATCGTATGGCTCATGATACCCTCTATAGCATAGGGGGGTAGGCTATATGGAGTAAAGCTAGACGGCAAGGACGTGGATAAGGCGCTGGAAGACATTTCGGTGTGCCGGTCTCCAGACCGGCAATATTCAGGAAAGCGCGGTGGTTTCATGCCGGTCCCGCTCCATCTCTTGATGGAGCGGGACCGGCACACCTAGAGCCTACAGCCTGGCGATGTCGCCCCGGGCCCAGTTTTCCTTGGTCTCGGCCTTGAAGTCGGCAAAGCGCCCTTCGGCGATGGCGGCACGCATGCCGGCCATCAGGTCCTGATAATAGGCCAGGTTGATCCAGGTCAGCAGCATCATGCCAAGGATCTCGTTGGCCTTGGTGAGGTGATGCAGATAGGCGCGGCTATAGTCGCGGGCGGCCGGACAGGTGGACGCTTCGTCGAGCGGACGGGGATCCTCGGCGTGGCGAGCGTTCTTGAGATTGACCTTGCCGAAGCGCGAATAAGCCAGGCCATGGCGCCCCGCACGCGTCGGCATCACGCAATCGAACATGTCGATGCCGCGCGACACGCTCTCGATCAGGTCGTCCGGCGTGCCGACGCCCATCAGATAGCGCGGTTTTTCATGCGACAGATGCGGCTCCACGGTCTCGATCATCTTCAGCATTATGGCTTGCGGTTCGCCGACGGCGAGTCCGCCGATGGCGTATCCGGGGAAGTCCATGCTCGACAGTGCTTGTGCAGACGCAATACGCAGATCGGGGATGTCGCCGCCCTGCACGATGCCGAAGATCGCCTTGCCGGGCTGGGTTCCGAAGGCGCGCTTGGAGCGCTCGGCCCAGTCGAGTGACAGCCGCATGGCCCGCTCGATGTCCTTGCGGGTCGATGGCAGGCGCACGCATTCGTCGAGCTGCATGATGATGTCGGAATCGAGCAGGGTCTGGATCTCGACCGAACGTTCCGGCGTGAGGCGATGGTGGGAGCCGTCGATATGGCTCCTGAAGGTGACGCCGTTCTTGTCGAGCTTGCGTAGCCCCGCCAGCGACATCACCTGGAACCCCCCAGAATTGGTAAGGATCGGGCCCTGCCAGCGCGAGAAGTCATGCAGGCCGCCGAGGGCTGCCACCCTCTCCGCGCCAGGACGCAGCATGAGGTGATAGGTATTGCCGAGGATGATGTCGGCGCCCAGGTCCTTGACCTGGTCTATATACATCGCCTTGACCGTGCCGGCCGTACCAACCGGCATGAAGGCCGGCGTGCGTACGCTACCGCGCCCTAGATGCAGGGCGCCGGTGCGGGCGGCGCCCTCGGTGGCATGAATGGCGAAGGAGACCTCGCCGGCGGTCGTCTGTGTCGAAGTATTCAGCATGGCGCCCGCCATAGCAGACTGGCATCGCCATAGGAATAGAAGCGGTAGCCCTCGGCGATGGCATGCGCATAGGCCGCCTTCATGGTGTCGTAGCCGGCGAAGGCCGAGACCAGCATCATCAGGGTCGAGCGCGGCAAGTGGAAATTGGTCATCAGGGCGTCAGCCGTGCGGAAGCGATAGCCAGGCGTGATGAAGATCGAGGTCTCGTCGGCGAAAGGCTTGATGGTGCCGTCTGCCGCAGCCGCGCTTTCGAGCAGGCGCAGCGAGGTGGTGCCGACGGCGACGATACGTCCTCCCCTGGCCTTGCAGGCGTTGAGCGCTTGCGCCGTCTCAGGGGTAACAACCCCGAACTCGGCATGCATCTTGTGTTCGGATAGATCCTCGCCCTTCACCGGCAGGAACGTGCCGGCGCCGACATGCAGCGTGACGAAATGGCGGGCAATTCCGGCCGCATCCAGCCTGTCAAACAGGTCGGGCGTGAAATGCAGCCCGGCCGTGGGAGCGGCGACCGCACCATCGGCCTTGGCATAGATAGTCTGGTAGTCCTCGCGGTCCCGCGCATCTTCGGCACGCTTGGAAGCGATATAGGGCGGCAAAGGAATATGGCCGACCGTCGCGATCGCAACGTCCAGCGCCGCACTCTCCAGTGAAAAGCGCAGAACGACCTCCCCGCCCTCGCCCTTTTCTTCGACAGTCGCCCTCAGGTTCTCACCGAATTCGATGGTGTCCCCGACCGCTAGGCGCTTGCCGGGGCGAGCGAAGGCCTTCCATTGCGCCGGGCCGAGGCGCTGGTGCAGCATGGCCTCGATCGCGGCCCCTGCCCCACCCGGGCGACGACGCAGGCCGTCGAGGCGGGCCGGGATGACCTTGGTGTCGTTGAAGACGAGCATGTCGCCTGCCCTCAGCATGGCCGGCAGATCGGATACGATACGATCGGTGAGCGCGGCACGGGCCGGATCGACTTCGAGCAAACGCGCACGGTCGCGGGGCTCGGCGGGGCGAAGCGCGATATTCTCGGCGGGAAGATGAAAGTCGAAATCGGAAACGCGCATGTCCAGCGATCCATACGGCCGGCACGCCGGTCGAACCTGTGATGGCCGCCACTGCCAGCGCGGCTGAGCAGGGACGCTAAATTGCAAAGGGCATCACCGGATCTCTCCGATGATGCCCGATTTTTTGCCTCAGGGCGTATTTAGGCGACGTCGGCCTGAACGCGCATGGAGACGATCTTGTCGGGGTTCACCACCGGCTCGCCACGCTTGATCTTGTCGATATTCTCCATGCCCTCGACGACCTTGCCCCAGACCGTGTACTGGCGGTCGAGGAACTTGGCATTGTCGAACACGATGAAGAACTGCGAATTGGCGGAGTTCGGCATCGAGGAGCGGGCCATCGAGCAGATGCCACGCACATGCGACTCGTCGTTGAACTCCGCCGGAAGGTTCGGATGCTTCGAGCCGCCGGTGCCGCGGCCATCGGGGCAGCCGGCCTGCGCCATGAAGCCATCGATCACGCGATGGAAGACGATGCCGTCATAGAACTTCTCGCGGGCGAGCAGCTTGATGCGCTCGACGTGCTGGGGGGCGAGGTCCGGACGCAATTCGATGACGACACGGCCCTGCGTGGTTTCCATGACGATCGTGTTTTCGGGATCAGCGGCCATCGGCACGCTCCTTTCTGTCGGAAAGCGGAGTGGAATGACGGCTAGATAGTCTCTGGCCGCCCGTCTTGCAATTGGCGATTGCGATAGATATCGGCCTTACTTGGCCATCTGCATCTTGATGATCTTGTCGGGATTGCTGACCATGCCGTTGTCGCTGGCATCACCCTTCTTGATCTTGTCGATGGCGTCCATGCCCGATACCACCTCGCCGACGATGGTGTACTGGCCATCGAGGCTGGCCTGTGGCGCATACATGATGAAGAACTGAGAATTGGCCGAATTCGGGTCGGAGGAGCGGGCCATGCCGACGACACCGCGCACGAACTTGGCTTTGTTGGTGAACTCGGCCTTGAGGTCGGGCAGGTCAGAACCGCCGGTGCCGGTGCCGGTGGGATCGCCGGTCTGCGCCATGAAGCCCTCGATCACGCGATGGAAGACGACGCCGTTGTAGAAGCCGCGCTTCACCAGCGTCTTGATCTGCTCGACATGCTTGGGCGCGAGGTCAGGCCGAAGCTTGATGGTGGCGCGGCCATGCTGGGTGTCGAGATAGACGGTGTTGGCATCGGCCTGGGCAGCTTGGGCGGGAGCGACGGCGAAGAGGCCGATCACGACGGCCAGGGCGGAAAGAATACGAAGCAAGGATTGTCTCCCTCGAAGACGGAATGAATTGCGGGTCTTGTCCGCAGGTGGATCAGGAGGTCGGCTTGGCGAACCGGACCTTCAGGCGGCGCAGCACGCCTGCCGGCACGAATCCGGAGACATCGCCGCCCATGGCCGCGATCTGGCGCACAAGCGTGGCGGTGATAGGGCGTACGATCGGCGAGGACGGCAGGAAGATGGTCTGCACGCCCGGCGCCAGGGCGGCGTTCATGCCGGCCATCTGCATCTCATAATCGAGATCGGTTCCGTCACGCAGGCCGCGGATCAGCAATGTCGCTCCCACGCGGCGGGCCGCATCGACGGCAAGATCGGCAAAGGTGACGACTTCCAGACGGCCAGGGCCCAGCAAGGGACCGCAATCCTCGCGGATCATGTCCATGCGCTCCTCCGCCGTGAACAGAGGGGCCTTGCCGGGATGCACGCCGATGGCGACCACCAGCCGATCCGCCACGGCCGCGGCATGCCTGATGACGTCGACATGGCCGTTGGTCAGGGGATCGAAGGAGCCGGCGTAGAAGGCCGTCCTTGGCGTCGTGCTGGCTGAGGTCATGGCACTCTCATTGTTAGGGCGTGTCGTCAGTTATGGTTTCGGGCTGGACGGGAGCGATTTTGGCCATCTGCAGCGTTGCTTCGCTTGCCAAGAGGCAAGTCTTGGCAGCGCTCGCTCCTCCCATCTCGCCATTTTTGACCTCATCTAGCTCCAAACCATAGCTTACGACACGCCCTAAGGCTTAAGCCGAATATCCAGGCAGCCGAAATGTTTCATTTTGATACACTTGCTGCCGATCATGGTGGCGAGGCCGGCTTGCCGGAACTTTGAAAAATCATCGTCGTGGTCGTTCGCCCAGGGAACTTTCTGGCTGGCCGCGCATTGACTGAGGCACGAACTACGTCAAGCGAAATGCCTCGAAATTTGCAGTCTAGCGGGCAAATCCAGCCCAAAAACGGTTGATGCTCATGGCTCTCGCTCTTGTCATTTCCTTCGCACCCTCCCCTGCACTGCCGGGGCCGCAAGGACGGCGTGTGCGAAAGCGCACGGCGAGTCACGGCCGCATCATGGTTAATAGGTCATAAGTGATCAAACAAGGTTGAGACATACCTGAGCTGATAGGATGCATGGCTATGACAACCCTTCGCCCGGCCCTGGCAATCGGTGCAAGCCTCTTCGCCCTCGCTGCCGCTTCTCTTCTGGACGTGGCCCGCATGCAGCCCCAACAGGTTGCTGCGAGCCGTGGTGACCGGTTGAACGTCGCGTCTCTCGCCGCCAATTGCGGCAAGAATTCGGTGATCGCCGCCTGCGCTGGCAATGCCGCTATCGAGCAGGCAATGCCGCCGGTGACACTGGTCCAGGTTTTCGAGGGCGCCAACCAGACCACACTGGTCAAGGTCAAGCTCTCCCACTGATATCGAATTCGCTGTCGCGCCCCTGCTTTCGGCGTGGGATACGACAGCTTCCCTCCTCCAAGACCGCCGGTTCGGCCGATCGCAAGGCCTTATCGGAACTTACAAACGGCACCCTCTCACGGGTGCCGCTTTTTTTGGTGAGGCCTTATTCCTCGCCGCCTTCCTCTTCCTCGTCGCCGCCTTCGTCACTGACGCGCTCGACCGAGACGACCTTCTCGCCCTCGGCCGTATTGAAGACGATGACGCCCTGCGAGCCACGCCCAACGATGCGGATACCCTCGACCGGGCAGCGGATGAGCTGCCCGCCATCGGTCACCAGCATGATCTGGTCGCTGTGTTCGATGGCATAAGAGGACACCAGCTTGCCGTTGCGCTGGTTGACGGCCATGGCCACGATACCTTTGCCGCCGCGGCCGGTGATGCGATATTCATAGGATGAGCTGCGCTTGCCATAGCCATTCTCGGAAATGGTGAGAATGAACTGCTCTTCGGCCGAGAGCTGGGCGTAACGCTCGGTGGAGATCTCCACCGAGGCTTCGCCCGTTTCCTCCGCATCCTCGACGCCATTGTCGCCGTTTTCGGTTTCTCCGGCCACGGCACGTCGCATCTTGAAATAGGCGGACCGTTCTTCGGGGGAAATCTCGCGATGGGCGATGATGTCCATGGCGATGACGGTGTCCTCGCCCTCCAGCCTGATGCCGCGCACGCCCATGGAGTCACGTCCCTTGAACACGCGTACATCAGGCACAGGGAAGCGGATGCACTGGCCCAGTGCTGTGGTGAGCAGCACGTCGTTGGCCTCGGTGCAGATCGAGACGTCCCGGATCTGCTCACCCTCCTCCAGCTTCATCGCGATCTTGCCGGCGCGGTTGACCTGGACGAAGTCCGAAAGGTCGTTGCGGCGCACCGTGCCGGATGAGGTGGCGAACATGATGTGCAGCGTCGCCCACTGGTTCTCGTCTTCGGGCAGCGGCATGATCGAGGTGATGCGCTCGTCCGCCTCAATCGGCAGCAGGTTGATGAAGGCCTTGCCGCGTGCCTGGGGTGCCGCCAAGGGCAGGCGCCAGACCTTCTCCTTATAGACGCGACCTTTGGAGGAGAAGAACAGCACCGGCGTATGGGTATTCGCCACGAACAGATAGGTGACGAAATCTTCTTCCTTGGTCTGCATGCCGGAGCGGCCCTTGCCGCCGCGATGCTGCGCCCGATAGGTGGAGAGCGGCACGCGCTTGACATAGCCGGCATGGGACACGGTCACCACCATGTCCTCGCGCTGGATCAGGTCCTCGTCCTCGAAATCGGCATCCGAATCGAGAATCTCTGTCCTGCGCGGCGTGGCGTGGGCCGTCCTGATTTCCTCGAGCTCCGTTCGCGCGATCGTCATGATGCGCTCGCGCGAACGCAGGATATCGAGATAATCGCGGATCTGGTCGGCAAGCTTTTGCAACTCGTCGCCGATCTCGTCACGGCCGAGGGCCGTCAAGCGAGCCAGGCGCAGTTCCAGGATGGCGCGGGCCTGGGCATCCGACAGGCGGTAGGTGCCGTCCTCGTTCATCGGATGCTTGGGATCGTCGACCAGCAGGATCAAGGGGGCGATGTCGCCCGTCGGCCAGTCGCGTCCCATCAGGGCCTCGCGAGCCGTGTTGGGATCCGGGCTGGTACGGATGATGCGAATGACCTCGTCGATATTGGCGACGGCGGTGGCGAGGCCGCACAGGATATGGGCGCGGTCGCGTGCCTTGTTCAGCAGATATTTCGTGCGGCGGCTGATCACGACTTCGCGGAAATCAACGAAGGCCGAGATCATGTCCTTGAGGTTGAGCAGTTCGGGCCGGCCGCCATTCAGCGCCACCATGTTCGCCCCGAAGCTGGTCTGCAGCGAGGTGAAGCGATAGAGCTGGTTCAACACCACTTCGCCGACGGCATCGCGTTTGAGCTCGACCACCAGGCGCATGCCCTGGCGGTCCGACTCGTCGCGCACCTCGGCGATACCCTCGATCCGCTTCTCGCGCACGAGTTCGGCGATACGCTCCTGCAGGGTCGCCTTGTTCACCTGATAGGGAATGGCGGTGACGATGATGGCGTCGCGATCTTTGCGGATTTCCTCGATCGTGGCGCTGGCGCGCATGATGATCGAGCCGCGCCCAGTGTTGTAGGCCGAGCGGATGCCCGAACGGCCGACGATGTTGGCGGCGGTCGGGAAGTCCGGCCCCGGGATCAGCTCCATCAATTCGTCGATGGTGATGGCCGGATTCTCGATATAGGCCAGACAGCCGTCGATCACCTCGCCGAGATTGTGAGGCGGAATGTTGGTGGCCATGCCGACAGCGATGCCGCCGGCGCCATTGACCAGGAGATTGGGAAAGCGTGCCGGCAGGACCGTCGGCTCCGATTTGGTGCCGTCATAGTTTTCCTGGAAGTCGACCGTGTCCTTGTCGATGTCGTCGATCATCGCCACGGCGGCTTTCGACATACGCGACTCGGTGTAGCGCATGGCCGCCGGCGGATCGCCGTCCACCGAGCCGAAATTGCCCTGCCCGTCCACCAGCATCAGGCGCATCGAGAAGGGCTGGGCCATGCGGACCAGGGCGTCGTAGATCGATTGGTCGCCATGTGGATGGTACTGACCCATCACGGCGCCGACGATATTGGCCGACTTGACGTATTTGCGATCGGGCGTGTGGTTGTTCTCGTACATCGAATGCACGATGCGCCGATGGACCGGCTTCAGGCCGTCACGCACGTCCGGCAAAGCACGGCTCACGATCACGCTCATGGCGTAATCGAGATAGCTGCGCCTCATCTCGTCGGTGATGGAAGTCGAGCGGATGTCGGACGGTTCTCCGTCATCCGGCCTCTTGTCGTTTTCGTCAGTCAATGCACGGCCTCAAACCAATTCTGCGGCGTCCTCGTGAGCACGACGCGTATTGGGAATACGCTCCTTGCTCACGCTTTTCGTTCTCGACGCGTCCTAGAGCAAAGTGCGTTCAAGCGTGAACGCCAATTCGCTCCAGCTCTTTGTTTCAACGCATCTTTGCGATTTGAAGTGATCCATTCAAATCACAAAACGCTACGGCGATTCTCAGTGATTCCATTAAATCGCAAAACGCTTTAGCCCATTCCGCCCCCCGGCACCACCCTGGCGCTTCGGGTGCCAACAGCATTCTTCGATTTGTCTTTCAAAGGGTTATTCGTGACTCTTACCCAATGCTGTGGAGCCGAAAAACATGGCAGGCGTGAGGCACCCGCTCATGTAGGCCTTCGCCCGCACACCCCGGTCGCGCATCCATAGAAGAATTTCCGATACTCCACCTGCAGGCCTTCCGCTTCCAGCATGCGGGCGAAGGCGGAGGCATCTCCGAAATTGGCGCTGTAGGTTCCGATCATCGCAAAATCCTGAGCCCCTTTCAGAAGGAAGCGTTCGATCATGGGCAGCACGGCTCTCAAATGAAACCGATAGAGCGGGCGTAGCCACCATCCCTTGGGATCGGAAGCCTCGATCAGCGAGAAACTGCCTCCCGGCTTGAGACAGCGGGCGATCAAGGCCGCGAGCTTGCGATGCTGGACCGGGTTGAACGTCTTCAGCCCGAAGGTTGAAATCACGAAATCGGCGCTGCCATCGGGCAAGTTGCTGGAGAGGACGTCGTCCTCGATGAAGGAGATCTTATGGGCTCGATGCGCATGGAGACGGGTCATGGCGCGCTGGTGCATGCCCGTGGAAATATCGACGGCAACGATGCCGCCGATGGCGGGGTGGCGCTTCAGAAGATGGGGCCAGGCCTCTCCAGTGCCGGCCATGAGGTCGTAGCCCGTCGCGGCGGATGCCGCCGGTGCCGGCAGCGCCTCGACGCATTGCCGGCGCCAGCGTTCGGTAAAGCCGAGCGAACACCAAGTGCTGAACGCGATATATTTATCGGAACAGCGATCGAAGACGCCTTTTACGAATTGCGGGTCGTAGATGTCCTCAGCCATTCGCTACCGCTATGGGAGTTGCGTGACAAATTTACCGGCTAGAGCGCCTTGCGATTTGACGGAAGCCGCGGGAATCGCAAAGACACGTTGAAACAAAGGCTTAGCCCAGGCGAGCGGTTACACTTAAACGTGCTTTGCTCTAGGGCAACAGGATCGACGATCCCGTCGTCCCCCGCCCTTCCAGGTCCTCATGCGCCTTGCGGGCATCCTTGAGTGCATAACGCTGGTTGACCGGGATGTTCACCTTGCCGGAGGCGACCGTCTCGAACAGGTCATGGGCCGTGGCCAGAAGATCGGCGCGTTCGGCGACATAAGTTCCCAGCGTCGGGCGGGTGGCGAAGAGCGAGCCCTTCTGGGACAGGACCAGCATGGGAACCGGCTCGACCGGGCCGGAGGCATTACCGAATGAAACCCACATGCCGAGCGGCTTCAGGCAGTCGAGCGAGCCGGGATAGGTATCCTTGCCCACGCCGTCGTAGACCACGTCGCATTTGCGGCCATCGGTGATTTCGGCGACACGCTTCACCCAATCCTCGTCGCGGTAGAGAATTGTGTGGTCTGCGCCATTGGCGCGGGCCAGGGCGGCCTTTTCTTCCGAGCCAACGGTGCCGATCACGGTGGCGCCTAGCGCCTTGGCCCATTGGCACAGGATCAGCCCGACGCCGCCCGCGGCCGCATGCACCAGCACGGTCTGGCCGGTCGCAACCTTGAAGGTACGCCGGATCAAATATTGCGCTGTCATGCCCTTGAGCATCATGCCGGCTGCCTGCTCATAGGAAATCGCCTCTGGCAGCGGGACGAGCCTATCGGCCGGATAGGTGCGTTCCGATGCATAGCTGCCATTGGCGCCGGCATAGGCCACGCGGTCGCCAGGCTTGAATTCGGTCACCCCGTCGCCGACCGCGACCACCTCTCCGGCGCCCTCTGCGCCGAGAGTGAAGGGCAGAGACGGCGCCTTGTAGAGGCCCGAGCGATAATAGGTGTCGATATAGTTCACGCCGCAGGCATGCTGACGGATCAGGACCTCGCCGGCTGCGGGCAGCGGTGTGGCGATCTCCTCATAGGTGAGAACCTCGGGGCCGCCGGTCTGATGAACGCGAATGGCTGCGGGCATGGCAAATACCTATCGTTGAAATCAAGTCATGAAACGGTGGGTCGCCTTTCGGGCGCTTGCAATTGTAATCCGGTGTGAGCACGCCTGACGATGTTGCCGATGTCGGGGATGATGTCCAGGGTCGTCGGCGTTGACAAGGGCGCCCCTGCTGCGGGCATTACTCCGCCCTGCGATCATGAACCGGTGCCGTGCGGAAATATCCGAGGATCAGGAAATAAACACCGATGATGCAAAGCGCCCAGGTGACCCAGTGTGCCGGGTCGACATTTTCCCAGATCGCCACAATCGCCAGCACCGACCATGCCACCAGCAAGGCCAGCGTGGGCAAACGAAGCTTGGTCACGCGCAGTGGATGCACGAACACGAAGGATGCGAAGGTCATCAGACCGAGCGCCAGCACCGCCAGGAAGATGAGGGTCATGGACAGGATCGTCGGCTGGGCCGGGCTGAGCAGGAAGAAATAGAATACGATCAGGTTCCATACGGCCGGGAAGCCTTTGAACCAGGCATCCTCCGTCTTCATCTCGTTGTCGGCGAAATACATCGCGCTGGTGAGAAGAATCACCGCCATGGCGATGAGGTTGAGCACATTGTTCGAACCGCCGAGCATGCCCGAACTGTAGAGGGCATAGGCCGGGACGATGACATAGGTAAGATAGTCGATGATCAGATCGAGAGCGACGCCCGACCAGCGGGGCGAAGCTTCGGTGATGTTGATCTTGCGGGCAATCGTGCCGTCGATGCCATCCACGAACAAGGCGAGCGCCAGCCAGGCGAACATCGTGCGCCAATCATGTTGGACAGCCGCTATGAGGGCAAGAAACCCCCACAGCACTCCGCTGGCCGTAAACAGGTGCACACCGAAGGCCAGCCGCTTCTGCTGCGGGGTGATCGGATTGCCGGAAGATATAGGAGGTGATGAAGCCAACGCTGCTCGGATTCTCTACTGAAGGAGTGTCATCATATCGCCACATACCATCGGCGCTAGAATATTTTCTCTCTCCGGTTCGGGTGCCCACAAGAACTTCCAGGCCGGCACGCTGGATGCCGCACGCTCCCGATGAGGGCGTTTGGCGGTTGACAGGTCCCCTCACGGGCACCAACACTGCTCGAACCACCCACATCGCCGAGCCGGAAGTCGAAAACGAGCGCGCGATCCATGGAATGGTCGGCACTATCTCTGGCGTCCGGTGACATGCTGGGAGCGCCGCCGTGGTTCTGGGCGATCTTCGCATCGTCCATTACCGCCATTCTCATCTTCGACCTGGGTTATCTCAATCGCCGCATTCCGGTCCTGTCGCTTGGCCAATCGGTCGCCTTGACGACGGCCTATGCCGTCCTTGCCGCCCTGTTCGGCTGCGGCGCATGGCTGTATTTCGGGCCAGAGAAAGGCTCGCTGTTCTTTACGGCTTACGCGCTGGAACAATCACTTTCGATCGACAATGTCTTCGTAATGTCGGTGATCTTCGCCTTTTTCGGCGTACCTCGCCAATATCAGCATCGGGTGCTTTTCTGGGGAATCGTCGTCGCCATTGTCCTGCGGGCCATCTTCGTCGGCCTCGGCGCGGCGATCGTGGCGCGATTTGCCTGGGTGCTCTATCTGTTCGGCCTCTTTCTGATCGTGACCGGGCTGCGCATGCTTCGTAGCATGGACGAACAGGTCGATCTCGACCAGAATCGGGCGATTGCATGGTTCATGCGTCATCTGCGCATGACGACGAAGATCACCGGCGAGCATTTCTTCGTTCGTCTGCCAAAGCCTGGCGGCGAAAGGCCCGTCCTGCATGTGACGCCCCTGTTCGCGGCCTTTGCGGTGGTCAATGTGGCGGATATCGTCTTCGCCGTGGACAGCGTGCCGGCAGTCCTGTCGCAGACTCAGGACCCCTTCATCGTCTACACATCCAACATCTTCGCCATTCTCGGGCTGCGGGCGCTATACTTCGTCATTGACGCGCTTATCGCCACGTTTCGCTATCTGAAGGTCGCCCTGGCGATATTGCTGATTTTTATCGGCGCCGTGATTTTCTATGAACGTCTCGTCGGCGAGTTCGACAATGTGCTGACCATGACGATTACCTTTGCGACATTGGCGATCGCCGTACTCGCCTCGATCTTGAAACCCGAGCGGACCTGATTGCATCAAGCGGTTCGAGCCGCGTCTTGTCCGTAGAGGCGCTCGAATTGGGAAATCAGCCGGGCAAGACCGGCATCGGTATCGCCGATACCCCTGCCGTTCAATTCCTGGTCGAGAACGGTTACGTCACTGGCCCCGTGATCGAATGCGACGGCGGCCTGCGTCTGGTATAGACAACTTATTCCTTGCGCTGATGCGGCAAACTCGGTATGCACCCGGCTTCGCTTCGGCCGGAGGCTGAACGGATGACTGCGCTTGCGCAGTGGAGCCCCAGGGTTCCTGCATCCCGTGTCTTCGCCCTCTTAAGACATTCCTCGACGGCCTGCCGGGTCACGAGGGGCTTCGCGCCAGGCGAACGTGACAACCACGACGCGTTGTAACCAAAAGACAGGCCATCTCATGCCGAATTACGAGCATGTCTTCCTGGCTCGCCAAGACGTGACCTCACAGCAGGTCGAAGCGCTGACCGCCCAGTTCAAGGGTGTGATCGAAGCGCATGGCGGCACCGTAGGCAAGACCGAATATTGGGGCGTCAAGTCCCTGCAGTATCGCATCAAGAAGAACCGCAAGGCTCACTTCACGCTGCTGAACATCACCGCGCCGCATGCGGCCGTGGCGGAAGTCGAGCGTCAGATGTCGATCTCCGAAGACATCCTGCGCTTCCTGACCCTTTCCGTCGACGAGCTCGAGGAAGGCCAGTCGGCCATGCTGCGCAAGTCCGACCGCGACGAGCGTCGTGATGACGACCGTGGCTTCGGCTTCGGTGGCGGCCGTGGCGGCCCCCGCTCTGGCGGCAATGATCGCCCTCCGCGCCGTGAGCGCTTCGAAGGCGCTTCTGAAGAGCAGCCGCAGGGAGAAGAATGATCATGGCTACCACACCTGGACGCCGGCCCTTCTTCCGCCGCCGCAAGACCTGCCCGTTCTCGGGCCCGAATGCGCCGAAGATCGACTACAAGGACGTCAAGCTCCTGCAGCGCTACATTTCCGAGCGCGGCAAGATCGTGCCTTCCCGTATCACGGCCGTTTCGGCCAAGAAGCAGCGTGAATTGGCTCAGGCCATCAAGCGCGCCCGCTTCCTGGGCCTGCTGCCCTACGTGATCGGCTGATGCGTTTGCGGCGAGGCGCTCTTAAAGTATTTTCCAGAAAAGTTGATAGACTTTTCGATTAAGAAAATGCGTCAAAAGATACAGAGAAAGTGCGATTTATCTAAATTGCACTTTCTCTCGTGCCTCGCCGCCTATCTCCAACGACAGTCAGCCGGATGATCCGGCCATGGCTGGGGTCTTCACCGCAAGGCCTCTAACCGCGACAGCGGGACAGCTCGACAATGCAACGCGATATCCTCATAGGCCTAGGTGCCGGCCTTGCCGCAGCCATTCTGGTGCTTGCCCCCGCGAGCGGCTCGGGCTTCGGCATTTTGCTGTCCATATTCGCCGCGCTGCCCATTACCTTGGTCACGTTGTGCTGGGGGTCTCGCGCCGGCCTTGCTGCGGCCATCTCCGCGATGGTGCTGCTGGTGATTGCCGCCTCGGCCCTCCCCTCGAATGCACCTGAATTCTCTCCCTTCCGATTGGCTCTGCAATTTGGCGTCTCTCGGGCACTGCCTGCCTGGGGCCTTGCCTATCTCGCTATTGCCGGGTTCGGCGACGCCACGGCGGAGCGGCGCCATATTTCGCTCGGCAGTCTGGCCATTGTCGCCGCCGTGCTGAGCATGACGGGCACGTTGTTTGCGATGCTCGCGCTGGGCTCCACCCACGAACAGGCGCTCGCCAATCTCCGCAATGAAATCACGCAGGCCTATCGCATCATGATGGGGCTGGCGAAGGATCAGCCCATCCCCGCACAGGATGGCATGGACCCGGAGGCTTTCCTGCGGGTCTTCAGCGTTGTGCTTCTCCCGTTCACGGCCCTGGTCACCACGGTTTCAAATCTCGGCGGCCTGTGGTTGTCGGCCCGCATCGCCCGGATCTCGGGCCGGCTGCCGCGGCTCTGGCCCGACATCGCTGCGCAATTGCACCTTCCGATCTGGTCGATGGGCCTTCTGGCTGTGTCCTGTGCGCTGTCACTGCTTCCCGGCGCAGTCGGCTTTGCCGGGCAGTTGCTGTTGGCGGCGCTGCTCGGCGCCTTCCTGATCCAGGGTTTCGCTGCGGTGCATTTCCTTACCCGCGGCGGCGGCATGCGGCCGCTGATCCTGGCCCTGGCCTATCTGCTGTGCGTGTTCCTGTCCTGGATCGCGCTGCCGCTGATAATCGTGCTCGGCCTCGTCGAGACTTTCTTCAATCTGCGCGGTCGCTTTGGCGGCCGCTCCAATACCCCCAGTATCCCTCAATAGACGAACAAAGGAGACAAACATGGAAGTCATTTTGCTGGAGCGCGTTTCCAAGCTCGGCCAGATGGGCGAGACGGTCAAGGTGAAGGACGGCTATGCCCGCAACTTCCTCCTGCCGAACAACAAGGCCCTGCGCGCCACCAAGGCCAACAAGGAGCGCTTCGAGAAGGAGCGCGTGCAGCTGGAAGCCCGCAATCTCGAGCTCAAGAAGGAAGCCGAGGCCGTTGCTGCCAAGCTCGATGGCCAGACCTTCACCCTGATCCGCCAGGCTGGCGAAACCGGTCAGCTCTACGGTTCGGTCACTGCCCGCGATCTTGCCGAGGCCTCAACCGCCGGCGGCTTCACCGTCGAGCGTTCGCAGTTCGTGCTGAACACGCCGATCAAGACCATCGGCCTGCACAAGGTGCTCGTCCATCTGCACCCGGAAGTCGAAGTCACCGTCACCACCAACATCGCGCGCTCGCCTCAGGAAGCCGAGCGCCAGATTCGTGGCGAGGACGTGCTCGTCCAGCAGGACGACGAGGAGACCTTCGAGAATCCCGAGGATATCGAGATCCCCGGCGTTCCCGGCACCGGCGAGCAGCCCGAGGTCTGAGTCTCGGTTACTCGATACGATCAAGAGCCGGGCGCCCGTCGCCCGGCTTTTATTTTGTGCGACTGTGAATCATTGTGAATTGCCGATCGGAGGCCAAGCGGACGAGTGGGCGTGCTAAGCTTGCCCCCCGACGAATCATGATCCGCAGAGCCTGATGTCCACACCTGTCGAAGCCACCGTACACAAGCTCGAGACCGGCCAAGCCGCAACCTTTCGGCAAGCCCCCAGCAATGTCGAGGCCGAACAGGCCTTGCTGGGCGCGATCCTGGTCAACAACGAAGCGTTCTACCGGGTCTCCGACTTCCTGCTGCCAGAGCATTTCTTCGACCCCTTCCATCGCAAGATCTACGAGCTCGCCTCAAGCCTCGTGCGTGCCGGCAAGATGGCAACGCCCATCACGCTGAAGACCTTCCTCGGGCCGGACCAGGACATTGGCGGGCTCACCACCCAGCAATATCTCATCCGCTTGGCGACTGAGGCTACCACGGTCATCAATGCGGCCGATTATGGCCAGATCATCTATGATCTCGCGCTTCGGCGGTCCCTGATCCAGGTCGGCGAGGAATTGGTCAACGTCGCCTATGACGCCCCTGTGGACATGACGCCGGGCGACCAGATCGAGGAGGCGGAACGCCGGCTGTTCGCCTTGGCCGAGACGGGACGCAACGAAGGTGGGTTCTCGACCTTCTCGGATGCGTTGAAGGATGCCATCGACATGGCCTCCGCCGCCTATCAGCGCGACGGCCAATTGTCGGGGCTTGCCTCCGGGCTTGACGATCTCGACAGGATGATGGGCGGCCTGCAGCCGTCCGACCTCATCGTTCTTGCCGGTCGTCCCGGCATGGGCAAGACCTCGCTTGCCACCAATATCGCCTACAACATCGCCAAGAACTACCAGTTCGAGATCCTGCCGGACGGTTCACGCAAGACCATCGATGGCGGTTCGGTCGGCTTCTTCTCGCTGGAAATGTCCGCCGAACAGCTCGCCACCCGTGTCGTGGCCGAGCAGGCCAACGTGCCTTCCTACAAGATCCGCCGTGGCGATCTTTCGGAGGACGAGTTCAGCCGCCTGGTCACCGCCAGCCAGGACATGCAGGCGACGCCGCTCTATATCGACGACAGTGGCGGCATTTCCATCGCCCAGCTCGTGGCGCGCGCACGCCGCTTGAAGCGCCAGCGCGGCCTCGACCTCCTGATCGTCGACTACATCCAGCTCCTCACCGGTTCGGGCAAGAAGGGCAGCGAGAACCGCGTGCAGGAAATCACCGAGATCACGACGGGCCTCAAGGCGCTGGCCAAGGAGCTGAATGTGCCGCTCATTGGCCTGTCTCAGCTCTCGCGTCAGGTGGAATTGCGTGACGACAAGCGCCCGCAGCTCTCGGATCTGCGTGAATCCGGCTCGATCGAGCAGGACGCCGACGTGGTGATGTTCGTGTTCCGTGAGGAATATTACGTGAAGAACAAGATGCCCAAGGAAGGCACCGAGGAGTTCTTCAAATGGCAGGCGGAGATGGAAAGCCTGGCCGGTGTCGCTGAAGTGATCATCGGCAAGCAGCGTCATGGCCCGACCGGTACGGTCAAGGTGCAATTCGACGCCGACGTCACGCGTTTCGGCAATCTCGCCCGCACCGATCATCTGCCGATCCAGACCGGCGAATAGGCCACAACCTTTTGGTCGGCGGCAATCTTTGCCACAAGCAGAATTTTCTGGTGAGGCCCGCCGATGGGCGTCGCCAGAAAATTCTGCAAATGTTTGGTCTCTTGCCGCTTCCTCCTGGTCGTTCCCGTGGCTCGACCAGGAGGAAGCTGCTCAGGGCCTTCCGTCGAATTCAAGTCAGCCTTATGGTCCGCGCATGACCGATTCCCTGCCTCCCGTCTATGCCCGCCTGACCATCGATACCGACGCCCTCGCCGCCAATTGGCGGCGCTGCGGGCAGCAACGACCGAAGGCCGAATGTGCGGCCGTGGTGAAAGCCGATGGCTACGGCCTGGGTATCGACAATGTCGTGCCGGCGTTCAGCCGGGCCGGATGCCGCACCTTCTTCGTGGCCCAGATCGACGAGGGCATTCGTGTGCGCAGGCTGGCCCCGGAGGCGACGATCTATGTCCTGAGCGGCCTTGCGCCCGGCCATGGCGACAGGTTCGCCGAGAATGGTCTGAGGCCGGCCTTGGGATCGCGCGAGGAATTGCGCGAATGGTCCGCATTCGCCTCCGCCACCGGCTGGCAGGGAGGCGCTGCCCTGCACGTGGATACGGGCATGTCCCGGCTCGGACTGCGCGTGGACGAGGCTCATGCCCTGGTGGCGGAGGGAGAGCTGTTCAGGCCCTCCTTGCTGATGAGCCACCTTGCCTGCGCCGATACGCCCGAGCACCCGCTCAATGCCAGGCAGTTCGAGGCCTTCGCCGAGGTCAAATCGCTTTATCCGGATGTACCCGCCTCGCTCTGCAACTCCTACGGCACCTTCCTGCCGGCGGATATCGGTTATGATCTGCTGCGCCCAGGCGTCGCGCTGTATGGTTCCAATCCCCAGCCAGGCCAGTCCAATCCGATGCGGCCGGTGATCACCCTCTCCGCCCAGGTCCTGCAAGTTCGTGACGTCTTGCCGGGCGAACATGTCGGATATGGCGCAACCTGGACGAGCCGGCAGCCCGCCCGCATCGCCATGGTGGCAATCGGTTATGCCGATGGCTATCTGCGCTCGGGGTCCTCCTCCGACGATTTCGACACGGCCGTGGCTGCTGTCGCCGGCAAATACTGCCTAATCGCCGGACGCATCTCGATGGATATGACGGCGATCGATGTAACGGAGCTGCCATCAGGGGCGGTGAAACGAGGCGATTGGGTCGAACTGATCGGGCCTCACCTACCGGTCGACGAGGTGGCTCGCCGCGCAGGTACCATCGGCTATGAGATACTCACCAGCCTCGGTACGCGCTATGATCGCCATCTGGCGACCTAGCCGATAGCGTGTCTGCGCCGCCACTCATCAGAGGCTTGCTTGGGAAGAGCTGCAATGATCGACCATCTCGGTTTTCCGGTACGCGACTATCAGCGCTCCCGCGCCTTCTACGACCAGGCTCTCACGCCGCTCGGCTATTCGGTGCAAAAGGAAGTCACCCGGGAAATGACCGGCGGCAGCGCCCATTGCGGCTATGGCGCGGATGGACGGCCCCAGTTCTGGATCGGCGATGGCCGGGCCAGGGAAGGCAGCTTCCACATTGCCTTTGTCGCGAAAAGCAGGAAGGCCGTCGATGCCTTTCATGCCGCCGCGCTGGCAGCCGGGGCGCGCGAAAACGGTGCGCCGGGAATTCGCGCCCATTACCATCCGAACTACTATGCAGCCTTCGTGCTCGATCCCGACGGGCATAATATCGAGGCAGTCTGCCACCTCCCCGACTGACGGCACGCCCTAAGCCTTAACCCTTGTGCTCCAACAGCCCTTGGCCGCGCTGCTGTATCAGCGTGGTCACCTTGTCCGCGAGCATGGACAGGAAGATCGGCAGCAGGATGCTCACCGTCACCGCATCGTCGCCAATATCGACGCTGCCTGAAATGGTCTGCTTGAATACACTCAGGCGACAATCGAACCTGTCGCTGTTCCAGTTTTCCTCGAGCGAAGTGAATTGCCCGGCATAGCTGTTGCGCAACTGCGCAATACCATCCTCGACGCGCTTGCGTGCGGCTGCGCGGCCGAGAGTGTGGGGAATGGTGACGGTCAGCGGGCGTGACATGGACTGTTCCAGGATGGGGCGCGTTTACGAAGATATAGGTTGTGGTTCGGCTTGCCTGCAAGGGGCGGTCGTTCCTGGCGCGTCGACTGAACCCGTAAACCCGACCTTTCCTTGCTGCCTTGAGTTCGATGGCCCGGGTCTTACGACGGCGATCAGCCTGGGCCGTTGGATTTGATCAGACTCGACCCGCCCGCTAGAAGGGCGTCATGGCCAAGCGAACTCCCTCCTATGTCTGCCAGAACTGCGGTGCCGCCTATAATCGCTGGCAGGGCAAATGTGATGCCTGCGGCGAGTGGAACTCGATCGCCGAGGAGACCAGCGCCATCGCGGCCGTTCCTGCCTCGCAGCGTTCCAGAGGACGGGGACGGGTCTTTGCGCTCGAAAGCCTGACGGGATCGACCGACGAGGCACCGCGCATGGTCTCGGGGATCGATGAACTGGACAGGGTGACCGGCGGAGGCTTCGTGCGCGGCTCCGTCCTTTTGCTGGGCGGTGATCCTGGTATCGGCAAATCGACGCTGCTGATCCAGGCCTGCGCCGCGCTCGCTAACCGCAACGCCCGGGTCATCTATATTTCAGGTGAAGAAGCCGCTGCGCAGGTGCGCTTGCGGGCTGAGCGGCTGGGGCTTGCCGGCGCACCGGTGGAACTGGCCTCCGAGACGTCGGTCGAGGACATCCTGGCGACCTTTGAGCACGGCTCGCCGCCACGCCTGGCGGTGATCGATTCGATCCAGACCATGTGGACGGATACGGTGGAATCGGCGCCCGGCACCGTCACGCAGGTACGCGGCTCGGCGCAGGCGCTGATCCGTTATGCCAAGCGTTCGGGCACCACCGTCATTCTCGTCGGCCATGTCACCAAGGACGGGCAGATCGCCGGCCCGCGCGTCGTCGAGCATATGGTCGACGCCGTGCTGTCGTTCGAGGGCGACGGCGGGCGTGATTTCCGCATCCTGCGCGGGGTGAAGAACCGCTTCGGCCCGACCGATGAGATCGGCGTGTTCGAGATGACCGGGCTCGGCTTGCGCGAAGTGAGCAACCCCTCCGCCTTGTTTCTGTCGGAGCGTGATCTCGGGTCGCCGGGTACGGCCGTGTTCGGCGGCATGGAGGGCACGAGGCCGCTTCTGGTCGAGATGCAGGCTCTGGTGGCGCCGACAAGCCTGGGCACCCCCCGGCGCGCCGTGGTGGGGTGGGATACCAGCCGCTTGTCCATGGTGCTTGCCGTGCTTGAGGCCCATTGCGGCGTCAAGCTGGGCGGGCATGACGTCTACCTCAATGTGGCCGGCGGCTTGCGCATCCAGGAGCCCGCAGCCGATCTTGCCGTGGCGGCCGCTTTGATCTCCTCCCTCACGGGGGCTCCCCTGCCCGCGGATGCCGTGTATTTCGGCGAAGTCTCCCTATCTGGATCGGTCCGGCCGGTGCCTCACATGGGCCCCCGTTTGAAGGAAGCAGCCAAGCTCGGTTTCCATCGCGCCGTCTGCCCTATACCGGGGAACGAGTCGGGCTCGGATAGCGGCATGCGGGTGAATGGCGTTGCCTCACTTGCGACACTTGTTGCGGATATTGCCGCTTCCAAGCAGAACCCTCGCACCTCATCCACGCGTGGATGAGGTGCGAGGGTTCTGCGGACGTTTGAAGCATTGTCGATTCTCCGAGGGTGACCCACCAAGCCACTCTCGGAGAATCGACTTGTGAGAGCCAAAGGCGGAAATCCACTAAAGTTTCGCCATGAAGCGGGTATTTCCGTCGATTGCGCTGCAGCAAATGGATGACGTCGTGTCGAACCGTCGTTATAGAAAGGCGCGGCGCTGCCTGTCGTGCCGCGTAGTTCAAATCAGGATAGACCGCCAATGCCCGTAACGCTGCTGGATCTGATCGTCATCGGCGTCATGCTGATTTCGGCCCTTCTCGCAATGGTACGAGGCTTCACCCGGGAAGTTCTGGCCATCGCGGCCTGGGCCGCCGCCGCCGTGGCGACCTTGTTGCTATTCTCGCGTGTGCTGCCGCTGGTTACGCCCTACATCAAGAACGATACGCTGGCCCGTATCGCGACGGGGGCCGGCATCTTCCTGCTCGTTCTCCTGATTGCATCCTTCATCACGATCCGTATCTCCGACATGATCCTAGACAGCCGGATCGGGGCGATCGATCGAACGTTTGGCTTCCTGTTCGGTGCGGCCCGTGGCCTCCTGCTTGCCATCGTCGCCTTCATCTTCTTCAGTTATCTGGTGCCGCCGAAGTCGGAGCCGGCCTGGGTGCAGGATGCCAAATCCCGCCAGCTTCTGGTGTCCGGGCGCGACTGGATACTCACCTTGCTGCCGAGCGATCCTGAAAACGTGATCCTGAAGCAGTTGCGGGCGAATGAAGTGATCGGACCTGGCGCCGACACCAACACCAATACGCAAGAGCCCGATCCGGATGCTGCCGGCGCTCCCGCCGCGCCCCAGACCCAGCCGGCCCCCCCTGCCCCGGCGGCGCCCGCGCAATGATGCAATTGCATTGCCACAGGAAACTCTGCAAATGTTTGATATCTTGCAAATTCTTCTTGATCGAGCCCATGGCTCGATCAAGAAGAATTTGCTTGGCAGGCATGCTGGAAAAGTCGATCGGTGGTACTATCTCAATGTCGAACGGAGCGGCGAAACCTTGTTTCGGGCCGCTCAGCCCCTTTTGGAGAAGAAATCCAAGTGAGCGGAAAAGTCCAAATGAGCGCCATGGCCCGTGAAAACGACGATCTGGATCTCGACGCCGACCGCCTGCGTGAGGAATGCGGTGTGTTCGGTATCTTCGGACACAGCGAGGCCGCGGCCATTACCACCCTCGGCCTCCATGCCTTGCAGCATCGTGGGCAGGAAGCTTGCGGTATCGTCACCTTCGACGGGGCGCGCTACAATTCGGAGCGGCGGCTCGGACTGGTCGGCGATACCTTCTCCAAGCGCGATGTGATCGAACGTCTGCCGGGCTCGCAGGCTATCGGCCACACCCGCTACTCCACCACAGGCGGCACCATCCTGCGCAATGTGCAGCCGCTGTTCGCCGAACTTGAGGGCGGCGGCTTCGCCGTGGCCCATAACGGCAACCTCACCAACGGGCTGACGCTGCGGCGCGAATTGATCGCTCGCGGCTCGATCTTCCAGGCCACGTCGGATAGCGAGGTGATTCTGCATCTGGTCGCGCGCTCGACGCGGGAAAAGTTCATCGATCGCTTCATCGACGCCCTGTTCCAGATCGAGGGTGCCTATGCCTTTGTCGGCCTGACCAATCATATGCTGGTCGGCGCCCGCGATCCTCTCGGCATTCGCCCCCTGGTGCTGGGTGAACTCGATGGCTGCTACATTCTTGCCTCGGAGACGTGCGCCCTCGACATCATCGGCGCCCGCTTCGTGCGCGACATCGAGAATGGCGAGGTCGTCGTCATCACCAAGGAAGGCGTGGAGTCGCTGAAGCCATTTCCGCGCGTGCCGCCCCGCCCCTGCATCTTCGAATATATCTATTTCGCCCGACCGGACTCCATCGTTCACGGTCGCAGCGTCTATGCCGTGCGCAAGAGCTTCGGTGCCCAGCTGGCGGCCGAAGCCGGCGTCGAGGCCGATGTGGTGGTGCCGGTGCCGGATTCCGGCGTACCCGCGGCGATCGGCTATGCCCAGGCCGCCGGTCTGCCTTATGAGCTTGGCATCATCCGCAATCACTATGTCGGACGCACCTTCATTCAGCCGACCCAGGCCATCCGCGAAATGGGCGTGCGCATGAAGCACAGTGCCAACCGTTCGGTGATCGAAGGCAAGCGTGTCGTGCTGATCGACGATTCCATCGTGCGCGGCACCACTTCGGTGAAGATCGTGCGCATGATGCGCGATGCCGGTGCCAAGGAGGTGCATTTCCGCATCTCCAGTCCGCCGATCACCCATCCCGACTATTACGGCATCGATACGCCCGACAAGGAGAACCTGCTGGCGGCGCGGATGGATCTGGAAGCGATGCGCGCCTATATGGGCGCCGACTCGCTGGCCTTCCTGTCGGTTAATGGTGTCTACAAGGCGTGCGGCTACGACCAGCGCGACCCAGTCCGTCCGCAATTTACCGATCACTGCTTCACCGGCGACTATCCCACCTTCCTGACCGATGTGGTTGGCGAAGGAGCCAAGCAGCAATTCGCATTGCTCGCGGAAGCAAGCTGATCTGTCTCCACCCCGGCTCAGGGGTGGACGAGCTTTCCGCTGGCCCCGGTGTCGAGCGCGTTTTGGCGAAAGCGCACTCTGGCTCCGGCTTGTTTTGACACGTCTTTGCGGGTCCTGGTGATTCCGTCTGATCGCAAGACGCCTTATCTCGTGAGTTTTCCGATGTCTGATCTTCTCAAAGGCCGCCTGGCGCTCGTCACCGGCGCATCGCGCGGCATCGGCCGTGCCACGGCCCTGGCGCTGGCCGAGGCGGGTGCCCATGTCATCGCCGTGGCCCGTACCGTTGGCGCGCTTGAGGATCTAGACGACGAAATCCGCGAGAAGGGTGGAGCGGCGACCCTTGTTCCTCTCGACATCAAGGATGGCGACGGCATCGACCGGCTCGGCTACACGCTGTTCGAGCGTTATGGCAAGCTCGACATCCTGATCGGCAATGCCGGCGCGCTCGGCGCGATCTCCCCCCTCGGCCATATCGAGCCCAAGGACTGGGACAATGTTTTTGCGGTGAACGTCACCGCCAATTGGCGCCTGATCCGATCCTTCGACCCCTTGTTACGCAAATCCGATGCCGGCCGAGCCGTCTTCATCACCTCGGGGGCTGCCTGGAAGTCGACCGCCTATTGGGGGCTTTATGCTGCCACGAAGGCGGCGCTCAACTCCATGGTGGCGACTTACGCGGCCGAAACGGTAAATTCGCCGATCCGGGCCAACCTGTTCTCTCCCGGTCCCGTCCGCACCCATATGCGTGCGGCGGCCATGCCCGGCGAGGACGCCGATACCCTGCCCCACCCATCCAGCATAGCGCCGTCCATCCTGAAACTCGCGAGCCCCGACCTGACGGAAACCGGCAAGGTCTACGAGGTGCGGGAAGGACGATTCCTGAGCTTCAGGGCGCCAGAATAATTCTGGCGCTATAGTTGCGTTTGTATAAAAAGGTGCGATCTAGATAGCATTTCAGCCTCTTGGCTGACATTCTGCTTGCTGGAAAATGCTTCGTTTTCAAGATGTCAGCCGGTAGGCTGATACCCCAAATCTCCTTTGTCTAAAAAACGCTACTGTAGTGCTAGGGTGAATTCATGCGCATTACCTTGGTAGCCAGGGAAGATTCACTCGCCAAGGCTTGGGCTGCTGCATTCGAAGATGTGGATGCCGTGGAGGTCCATCAGGGATCGATCTTTGACGTCGAGTGCGACGCCATTGTCAGCCCCGCAAACAGCTTCGGCTTCATGGATGGCGGTATCGACCTGATGTACTCCCGCCATTTCGGCTGGCAGGTTCAGGACCAGCTACGACGAGCGATTTTCCAACGGCATCATGGCGAATTACTCGTTGGGCAAGCGGAGATCGTTGAGACCAGCGCTCCGGCCCCTGCTTTCCTGATCGCAGCACCAACCATGCGAGTACCCATGGTCCTCGGCAAAGATTCCATCAATCCCTACTTAGCGACCCGCGCTGTTCTTCTGCTGGCTCAGCATGGCCATTTTCCAATGGGGCCGCTCGCAGGAGCTCCATTGTCGACACATTTGAAAACAATTGCCTTTCCTGGGATGGGAACAGGCGTTGGTCGAGTTCCAGTTGAGATCTGCGCTCGACAGATGCGAGTGGCCTATGATGAGGTCATGAGCGAGAAACGTTCGATGCCCGGAAGCTGGGCGGAGGCGAGCGAAAGACATCAGCTACTCTATACCGACCAGCTCGTTCGCCTCCAATAAATTGCCCAGCCTATTTCTTCCGGTCGAACGGGTTCTTCGGTGAACGCAGGCTGAGCCGGATCGGCACGCCGGGCATGTCGAAGGTCTCGCGCAGGCCATTGACCAGATAACGCTTGAAGCTGTCCGGCAGAGCGTCGAGCTGGTTGCCGAAGAGAGCGAAGTGCGGCGGGCGCGTCTTCACCTGCGTCATATAACGGATCTTGATGCGACGCCCTGACACAGCCGGCGGCGGATGATGTTCAAGTACGCCTCCGAGCCAACGATTCAGGCGCGCCGTCGGTACGCGACGGTTCCAAGTGGCGAAGGCCCGGAAAGCGGCATCCATCAGGCGGTCCAGGCCTTGTTCCGACAGGCTGGACAAGGTCACCACCGGCGCGCCACGCAGCTGAGGCAGCAGGCGCTCGAACATTTCACGGGCACTGGCCAGCGCCTTGTGACGATCCTCGACCAGGTCCCACTTGTTGAGACCGATGACGATAGCCCTGCCCTCGCGTTCCACGAGATCGGCAATCTGCAGATCCTGCTTTTCGAAAGGCGTAGCGCTGTCGAGCAGCAGCACCACCACCTCGGCGAAACGCACGGCGCGCAGGCCATCCGAAACGGAAAGCTTTTCGAGCTTATCCTCGATTCGGGCTTTCTTGCGCATGCCGGCAGTGTCGAACAGCTTGATGCGCTTGTCGCGCCAGGTCCAGTCCACCGAGATGGTGTCGCGAGTGATGCCGGCCTCGGGGCCGGTAAGCATGCGATCCTGGCCGATCAGGGCGTTGACCAGCGTCGACTTGCCGGCATTCGGCCGGCCGATGATGGCCACGCGCAGCGGACGGATCACGCCCGCGCCGAGATCGATTGCCTCCTCCTCGCCTTCCTCGCCGCTGACGACGGCGTCGGTTTCGGCGACATCTTCCTCGGGTTCATAGCCGGTGGCCGGCGCGATCGCGACGATCGCTTCGGCAAGATCCGCCATGCCCTCGCCATGCTCGGCCGAGATCGGCACGGGATCGCCAAGCCCGAGGGAATAGGCTTCATAGGCGCCCTGGAATCCGGTGCGGCTCTCGGTCTTGTTGGCGACCGGAATCACAGGCTTGCCCGAGCGCCGCGCCACTTCGGCGAAATGTTCGTCGGCGGGGGTGACACCGATGCGGGCGTCGAACATGAAGAGGATCAGGTCACACTCGGCGATTGCCGCTTCCGTCTGCGCACGCATGCGCCCGGCAAGCGAAGCGTTTTCGGCGACCTCGAGGCCGGCCGTATCGATCACTTTGAAAGTGAGGTTGCCGAGCCTGGCGTCACCCTCGCGCCGGTCGCGCGTCACGCCCGGGCGATCGTCGACGATGGCGAGCTTGCGGCCGACCAGACGGTTGAACAATGTCGACTTGCCGACATTGGGCCTGCCGACGATGGCGATTGAAACGGCCATGGTCAGGCCTTAGCAGGCTGGTCGGAGGCGATGAGCTGCAACATCAGTTCAGCTCGCTGACGCAGCGCCTGCGGCACATCCTTGTCGGTGATCACGGCCTGATACCATTTGGAGGCATTGGCGAGATCCTTGGCCTTCCAGGCCGCAAGGCCGAGCACTTCGCGCGCCGAATGCCGCCAGGGCTCGTTTGCAGCAGTCAGCGGCTCGATCTTGCCGGCGAGATCCGCGTAGGAGGCGGTATCGACCATGAGATAGCCGCTGCGCACTTTGGCAAGGCTCTGCAGCACCGGGCCGAGCGAAGAATTGGCAGCCAGCGCGTCATAGGCCTTGATGCCGTCCTCGACCTTGTCGTTGGCAGTCTCCGCCGCCAGACGGAAACGAGCAAGGGTCTGATAGCCGGCGCTTCCGTCCTTCACCAGGGTGCTGAGGGCGGCTGCGGCTTCCTTGGTCTTGCCGCTCTGGGCCAGGGAGATCGCCTGCTGGAAACGGGCTCCGGTCGCTTCCGCCTGCTGCTTTTGGTAATGCTGGTAGGCGACGTAACCCGATACGCCCACGACCACGGCAAGAGCGGCGCCGAGCACGTAGTTGCCATATTTCGACCAGAGCTTCTGCGCCTTTTCGCGGCGCATGTCCTCGCTGACTTCCTGGAAAATATCGGTCATAGACCCGGCTCGTATCCTCTAGAGCAAAGCGCGTCGTGGCAAAAACGCCTTTTGCCCTGAACTCTTTGGTTGGATGCGTCTTTGCGATTCGAGGAGATTCCATCAAATCGCAAAACGCTGTGGTTCGCGCTGGCGCGAGATGTGATTTCGGCGTAGAGGAGCAACCCCCTGCCGTCAAGCAAACAGCGCTCTTAGCCGACCAAACCGAGATTAAATCTCGGTATTCCGGGGCCTATCAAGCTCAATGATCCTAATCATCGCGCATGACCGGCCCCGGTGGCTATTGTCGCCGCAGCGCTCTCAGCCCGCTGCCGGCGAGAATGGTCAGTACCAGGAGCGCCGCCAGGAGCCACAGCCAGTTCGCCTTGAGATAGGCAAGAACCTTGGCCCAGAGGTCTGGGGAAACAGCGGTTATCAGGTTCGCGAGCGGTCGCGTTTCAACCTGCCCCTTAACCGGGTCCTGGTAACGATTGCCAGCGGAAAACTGCACACTGGCGAGGATCGACTGTGCGATCGGCACATAAGAGGGCACCTCGGCGGCCGGCGAAACCAGCGTCAGCTCGAAATAACCTTCATTGCCGAGCACGTAACCATGAATATTGGCCGTGCCTTCATCCGCTTCGCCGCCTTTTTCCGGGCTGATCGCACCCCAGATCAGCGTATGCTGCATCTCGTCATAACGCGGCTTGACCAGCCAATCCCGGACCTCGATCTGAGGCTCACCGCGTTTCTGGCGGGCTGCATTGCCTTCTTCCGTGGCTGTCTTGAGGCTCGCCAGCAGATCGTCGGCGTTCCAGCCACGGGCGTCGGCATCGTCGAAGCGCGCACCGGAGCGATAATCGATGAAGACGACCCAATTCTGTTCGCTGGTCGGCACCAGCATGCCAACAAGTTTGGGATCGACGGGGTAGCCCGAAGCGGAGGCCCAGGCACCTGCCTCGGGCTGGCGCACGAAACCGGTGCCTTGCGGGAGCTTCAGCGTCGCCCGGTTATCCAGATTTGCCACGGAAGGACCTGATAGCAGCACTTTCTGCATCGCCTCGACCGCCTGCTGCAAGACCTGTGCCTTGCGAAGCCCTTCAGCCTCCTGCGCCACGCCGTAGCCGGGCAACAGGAAGGCCAGAGCGGCGATAGCGAGCAGATATCTGGCAAACATGGGCAGTCTCCGTTCGACGATGACGCCCTATAGCGCCAAATTCTTTGCAGTCCATGCCTTTACGATCCATGTCACGGCCGGAAATTTCATCGGCGATGCCTTGCGATGTCGTTGCGATGTCACTTGGGCTGAACTAGAAGATTGAAAAGGGAGAGCCGCATTGCGGCTTCGAAATTGGAATGACCACTAAGCCCCGCCGCTTCGACAATGCGAGAGCGGCCGTAGCGGCGATCACGCAGCTTTATGACGCGAACACCACACGCCTGCGGGAAGCCTTCACGGCTTTTACCCGAGGCAAGGATTTTGATCACCGCATTCGCGCCTTTTACCCCTATGTCAGCGTCGACACCCAGAGCCTTCCCACGCTTGATGCGCGCACGCCGTTCGGATTCGTGGCCGATACCGGCGCCTATGCGACGACGCTGACGCGACCGGACATCTTCAGCCGCTATCTGGAGGAGCAGATCGCGCTCCTGCTGCGCAATACCGGTGTCGATGTCGAGGTCGGCGAGAGTTCCACGCCCATCCCGATCCATTTTGCGCTGGGCGAGGACTTTCACGCCGAAAGCGGCCTCGACTATGGGCGCCTTGCCCTGCTGCCGCAGATATTCGATGTGCCCGATCTCACCATCATGGACGATCGGATCGCCAACGGCATCGACGTACGCTCGCCAGACGGTGCCAAGCCGCTGGCGCTATTCACGGCGCCGCGCATCGATCTCTCACTGATGCGCCTGAAGCACTATACGGGCACCTCGGCCCGACATTTCCAGAATTTCGTGATCTTCACCAATTACCAATTCTACATCGATGAGTTCGTGCGGTTGGCCCAGGCCATTCTGGCCAAAGGCGAAGGCGGTTCGCTCGGTTCGGGCTACACCGCCTTCGTCGAACCAGGCAATGTCGTCACCGAACTCGGGGAAGAAAACCAGCAACTCGACGTCACGGGCCACCATCCGCCGCGACTGCCGCAAATGCCGGCTTATCATCTCAAGCGCGCCGACGATTCCGGCATCACAATGATCAATATCGGGGTTGGGCCGTCCAACGCCAAGAACATCTCCGACCATGTCGCGGTGCTCAGGCCGCATGCCTGGCTGATGCTTGGCCATTGCGCGGGCCTGCGCAATTCACAGATGCTGGGCGATTATGTGCTCGCCCATGCCTATCTGCGCCAGGATCAGGTGCTGGACGCGGATTTGCCACGCGAGGTGCCCGTGCCTGCTCTCGCCGAGATCCAGATCGCGATCGAGCGCGCTGTCGGAAGGGTCACGGGTTTGACCGGTTATGACCTCAAGCGGGTCATGCGGACGGGAACGGTTGCCACAGTCGACGACCGCAACTGGGAGCTGCGTCCCTCGACAGTGCAGAATCTGCCCTTCATCCAGAGCCGGGCCATCGCTCTCGACATGGAATCGAGTACCATCGCGGCCAATGGCTTCCGGTTTCGCGTGCCTTATGGCACGCTTCTATGTGTTTCCGACAAGCCGCTGCACGGCCAGCTGAAATTGCCTGGCATGGCGGATTCCTTCTATCGCGAGCGGGTCTCCCAGCACCTGGCTGTCGGCCTGGAGACCATGGCGCTGCTGCGTGAGACGGATAAGCGTCAATTGCATTCCCGCAAGCTGCGCAGCTTCAACGAGGTCGCGTTCCAATGATGGCTTCGTCTGCGCGCTCTTCCGACGAGGAGGGCGCAGACGGGGCCGTCATGCGCTATTTCTTCTTCATGCCATAGGTATGCTCGGCCGCCGGGAAGCTGCGATCGCGCACGGCATCGGCATAGCCCTGCACGGCTTCGCGGATCTGATCGCCGAGCGAGCCGAAGCGCTTGACGAATTTCGGAACGCGGTCCGATAGCCCCAGCATGTCCTCGAGCACTAGTACCTGTCCATCGCAGGTCGGGGAAGCCCCGATGCCGATGGTCGGGATCGGGATGCTGGCGGAGATCTTGGCGGCGAGCGGCTCGGCGATCGCTTCGAGCACCACCGCAAAGGCGCCGGCGTCGGCGACCAGTTGGGCATCCCGCTCGATCGGGCCCCAGTCCGTCTCTTCGCGGCCCTGCGTCTTGAAGGAGCCGAGGGCCATGATCGATTGCGGGGTCAATCCGACATGCGCCATCACCGGTACGCCCCGCCCGGTCAGGAAGCGGATGGTCTCGGCCATGCGTTCGCCACCTTCGAGCTTGACGGCGCCGCACCCGGTTTCCTTGATGATGCGCACGGCACTGCGAAAGGCCTGTTCCGGTGTTTCCTCATAGGAGCCGAAGGGCATATCGACCACCACCAGCGCATGCGAGGAGCCGCGCATCACCGCCCTGCCCTGAAGGATCATCATCTCCAGCGTCACCGGTAGCGTGGTTTCCATGCCATGCATCACCATGCCCAAACTGTCGCCGACCAGGATGCAGTCGACATAAGGATCGATGATCCGTGTCGTGTGCGTATGGTAGGAGGTCAGCATGACGATCGGCTCTCCTCCCTTCCGCAGGCGAATCTGTGGAGCGGTGACGCGTTGTGACTGATTTTGAACGGACACGAATATTCCTCCTGGGTGTCTGAGGGGACGATGCTGCGGCTCGCCGGCTTGTGTAACTCGCAGGTTGGAAGACCGCGTCGACTCCCTGGCAAAACAAGGGCGCAAAACAAAAGCGATTGTCTGAAACTACGCAGATGCAGCATCGCCCGGAGTAAAGCGCGTTTAGACGCAAACGCCTGTTTGCTCCAACTCTTTGGTTCGACGCGTCTTTGCGATTCCTGGCGATTTCACCAAATCGCAAAACGCTTTAGCCAAAGGGCGACATAGCAATTGTCCAAAAGCGTCCGCGCGTAAAGCGGCGGAGAAAAATATTCCAACGCCTGTCCGTGCCCTGTTGTCGCAGCGCAGCATGGCGGTATCTTTCAGCAACCCCGGGCGTATCGGCTGGTACCGCATTGCGGCGTCTTAACCATATTCGTGAACTTTTCAGGGCACTCCATCGCCTCGGGCTGCATCTTCGTTAACAAATGGTTAAAGAATTTGTTTGCGCAGGCACTCTCCCGGAAGCTATCCTTGCCGCTCTCGCGGCTGGATGGCCTTTTTTTCACTTCACAGTGGGTGCCCGTGTAGCGTTTGGGTGGGAACGATATGGCTGAACCCCTGAAGAAAGACGAGGCTCTCGCGGCCGCTGTGCGCGAAGCATTTCAGCGCCATATGGAAAATGCGCGCTTGGCTGCCGATGCTTTGAAAGAAAAGCAGGCCGCGGCCACGGCGCAGCGTGCTGCCCCGATACCTGGCCGCGATCCACGGCTGACCGTGCCAACGCCGGCCAATGAGGCGGGCGCGGCCGAGGCAAGCATAGTTGCCGAGCCGACCGAAGCCAGACAGACCGAAGTCAGGAAGACCGAGGCTAGGCAGACGGAAGTCAGGCCGGCTGAAGTAAAATTGGCTTCCCCTTCCCTCGATCGCCTGGTGGCGCTGGCGTCACCGCCGAAGGAGCCTGTGCCGCGCCTTGCCGAGGTGCCTCTTCCCGAAGCCGAAGCAAAACCTGCACCGGCGCCCGAGCCTTCTCCTTCTCCTGCTGTCCCGCCAGCGGCTCCCGCGCCGGTAATGGACGAAAGCACAGACGATAACGGATTCGATTTCGGCGAAGCGCTTTTCATCGAAATTGCGCCCGAAGCGGAGAAGAAGGAGCAGACCGAAGCGCCCAAGATGCCGCGCGCGGCGTCCCTGGACACGCCTCCTCCCGAGCGGCCGAATCCCGAGACCGACGAGGCCTTCGAGTTCCGTGGTCCGCCTTCGCGCGAAAGGCCGCGCATGTCGACGGTGAGCGTCACGGCCGGACCGCCTCAGGATCTGGACCAGCGGAACAGGGGTGGCGCATCCGCGGTACATGCCGCCGCCCCAGCCTCTCTTGCGCCTGCGGTCAAGGAAGAAAACCTGGTGGCGCCCTCATCGGCGCGGAAAACCACGCGCTTTGGTGTCAATCCGGCGGCCAATGCCAATGAGACTCGCCTTTCGCGACTGAGCTGGCCAAAGATCAAGGTTCCACCCGCCCTGATAGCTTCTGTGCTGCTGGCCGCGGGTATCGCCGCAGTCGGTGCTTACTTCTGGGCCAATCCGGACAAGCTGCAGTCCCTGGGCAATCTGGTCGCGCCGCCGGCTTCGGCTCCGTCGGAGACGAAAGTTGCCGCGGCGCCAGCCCCGGCTTCGACGCCGGCACCGAGCGCCCCCTCGCCGGCTTCGGTGCCCGCTCCCGCATTGCCCGGCGCGACGCGCAGCGTCAGTACCATCGCCATTACCGTGGATGAGGTCGACCAGGCCGTGCAGTCGGCGCGTGAATTGCTGGCCAGCGGCGACGTGGCTGGTGCGAGGGAAGCTCTCGAGTCCTATCGAAGCGGTACCGATCCGCGAGCATTGTTCGCCTTGGCCGAGACGTATGACCCCGCCATCGTCAAGGATCCCTCGCAGGCGAATGCGGCCCAGGCGAAAGCTTTTTACGAGGCTGCAGCGAAAGCTGGCTCCCGGGACTCGGCCGAGCGTCTCGCTCGCCTCGCCCTGGTTCATGCGAATTGATCTGCTGCTCCAAAAGAGCCTGGCACGTGTCGGCGCAAACAATTACAGCGCCGAGCCCGATTTCGACACCGGGTCCGACGCTGTGGATGCAACTGTAGCAATCCTAGTGCCCTGGGCCGAGCTCAAGTGCCCGTGAAGGTGTCGACCAGCAGCTTGATGTCCAGCACCAGGATCACGCCGGCGATCACCCACGACAAGGTCGTCAGCCAGACCGGTGTGACGAAGACCCCCATCTTGCGCTTGTCCGAGACGAAGCGAACCAGCGGGATGATCGCGAAGGGCAATTGCATCGACAAGACAACCTGGCTGAGCACCAGCAGCTTGTTGGTGCCCTGATTGCCGTAGAGAGCGGTGACGGCAACCACCGGTACAATGGCGATGCCGCGCGTGATCAGCCGGCGCGCCCAATCGGGAATGCGCAGGTGGAGAAAGCCTTCCATCACGATCTGGCCGGCGAGCGTCGCGGTTACCGTCGAATTGACACCGGATGCCAGCAAGGCGACGGCCAACAGCGTAGAGGCGATGCCGACGCCGAGCATCGGCGACAGCAATTGATAGGCCTGCTCGATCTCCTCGACATCCGTCCTACCGTTCTGATGGAACACGGTTGCAGCCGTGATCAGGATGGCCGCATTCACGAACAGGGCCAGCATCAGGGCAATTGTGCTGTCGGTCACCGCCCAGCGAATGGCCGAGCGCTTGCCCTCCTCCGTGCGCTCATAGGCGCGGGTCTGCACGATCGAGGAATGCAGATAGAGATTATGCGGCATCACCGTGGCACCGATGATGCCGATGGCGATGTAGAGGGCTTCGGGATTGGTGACGACCTTCGCCTGCGGCAGGAATCCGCCGAGGATATCGTGGATCGCCGGGGCCGCGAGGATGATCTGGATGACGAAACAGCCGAAGATCACAACCAGCAGCGCGATCACGAAGGCTTCCAACGTCCGGAAGCCGCGCTGCATCAGCATGAGCACCAGGAACACGTCGACGGCCGTGATGATGGCGCCGTAAACCAGGGGAATGCCGAACAGCAGGTTGAGAGCGATGGCCGTGCCGATGACCTCAGCCAGATCGCAGGCGATGATCGCCAGCTCGCAGGCGAGCCAGAGCATGAGATTCACCGGCCGGGAATAGTGATCGCGGCAGGCCTGGGCGAGGTCGCGTCCGGTGACGATGCCGAGTTGCGCCGCCAGGGCCTGCAGCACGATGGCCATCAGATTCGACAGCAAGATCACGCTCAGGAGCGTGTAGCCGAATTTCGAACCACCGGCGATGTCGGTCGCCCAATTGCCTGGGTCCATGTAGCCGACGGACACCATGTAACCCGGGCCGAGAAAGGCCAGAAAGCGACGAAACCACAAACCCGTCTTCGGCACGGGAACGCTGGCGTTCATCGCACCAAGGCTCGGCCGCCTTTCTTCCCCGGGAACCACGCGCCACGCGCCGTTGTCGGCCGGGGCCGTTCCCGCAGCATCCGCACTCATGCCCTTCTCCACCACGAAATTCCATTCTGCATCGCTTCCATGAATATAGCATATGCTATACTCTGAAGATCGGTCAATGGATAAACGCCAAGGCTGTATTTCATCGCTGGCATTGATAAGGCCACGCGGATCGGGCATACCCGCATTTGCAATGCCGCAAACCCGGTCGGCGCCGATTGTTCGATGCCCTGGGACGCACAAAGGAATCAGCTTAGGAGAGCCGGCATGAAACGTTCCGCTGCGCTTTCACCCCCCGAGCCGGGCCTGGTCGACGCCGTCGTGCATGTCGAGAGTTTTAGGCAGGCGCGCGAGGCACGCCGCCTCGAACTGATCGAGGACTATGTCGAGCTGATCGCCGACCTGATCAGCGATGGCGGCGAAGCAAGACAGGTCGATATCGCCGCTCGCCTGGGCGTGGCCCAGCCGACCGTCGCCAAAATGCTGAAACGGCTGGCGGACGAAGGTTTCGTGGCTCAGCGCCCCTATCGCGGCGTCTTCCTCACCGAGGCTGGCCAGGCGCTGGCCGAGGCCAGCCGCGAGCGCCATCATATCGTCGAGGCTTTCCTGCTGGCCCTGGGTATCGATGCCGATACCGCCCGGCGCGATGCCGAGGGGATCGAGCACCACGTCAGCAAGGCTACGCTCGACGCCTTTTCGCGTTTCGTCAAAGCCAAGAGCTGAACAAATGCCGCGTTTTGCCGCCAATATCTCGATGCTGTTCAGCGAACTCGATTTCTATGATCGCTTCGAAGCGGCCGCCCGGGCAGGTTTTACCGGTGTGGAGTTCCCGTTTCCCTATGATTTCGACAGGCATGAGTTGCGTCGGAGGCTTGACGATAGCGGTCTCGCGCTGGTGCTGCACAATCTGCCGCCTGGACGCTGGGACGACGGCGAACGAGGACTAGCCTGCCTGCCGGACCGCAAGGCGGAGTTTCGCGAGAGCGTTGCCCTGGCTCTGGATCATGCCACGATGCTTGGCTGTGCCCAGGTGAACTGCCTGTCGGGCATCCCGCCGAAGGGGGCCGATCCCGAACTCATCCATGAAACGTTTCTGGACAATCTGCGCTTCGCCGCCGACGAGGCCAGGCGTACGGGCGTCCGCCTGTTGATCGAGGCGATCAACACGATCGATATGCCGGGCTTCTATCTCAACCGGTCACGCCAGGCCCTGGCCATCATCGAGGAGGTCGGTTCGGACAACCTCTATTTCCAATATGATATCTATCATATGCAGGTGATGGAGGGGGATCTGGCCCGCAACATCGAAAGCCAGCTTCCTCGCATTGCCCATATGCAACTGGCCGACAATCCCGGGCGGCACGAGCCGGGAACCGGCGAGATCAATTATCCCTTCCTGTTCGAACATATCGACCGGATCGGCTATCGGGGGTGGATCGGTGCCGAATACCGGCCGCTGCACGGGACGGTCGAGGGATTGAGCTGGCTGCCGACGCACGCCTGAATGTCGTCTTACCCGGCCAATCGCGACGCAATCGGCATGGGCTCGCCACTGCCGTTGATCGTTTCTTTCATTTTTGCTGTGCCGTCGGCACGATTTTTGCTCGTTTCGAACGCACGGGTGGTTTATGGGACCGCCTGAAAACCTGTCGACCGAGAACCCAGATGGATGCACCTTTGCCGGAGCCTGGACCTGACGACCGTATCGTCGAGCTCGAACGTTTCTGCCGCGACAAGCTCGATAGCGCCCGCGCCAAACTGGTTGACGAGCCTCGTTACAATCCGGTGGCCCAACTGGCCTTCGAGTTGTCTCGCGAGCTCGAAGCCGGGCGGCTGACGAGGGAGGATTTCGAGGCCCTCGCCTTGCGGCTGAGCCAGGAGACCTTCGCTGCGCGCGCGCAAACCTTGCGGGATTATGTCGGCCCGCTCGACATGGCTGGCAACCGCGAGAGCCTGCGGCGCGTCGCCGAACATTTGCTCGCAAACGGCCGCCGCGGTGTTTCGAGCGCCTCCCCGCTGGCACGCACCCAGCTTGGTATCGTCTTCACCGGGCATCCGACGTTCCTGCTTTCCAGTGCCAATCGGGCACGCCTGGCGCGAATGGCGTGCGATGGCAAGGCGGCGCTGCCGGATGTACTGATGGCACCGGACAATCCGATCACCTTGCAGGTCGAGCATGGTGCCGCGATGGTCGCCCTGGATGCCGCGAAGACGGCGATCGGCACGTTTGCCCGCATCGCCGCCGAGGTCCTGCGTGAGCGGCGTTCGCCCGAATGGCGTTCGATTACGGTCGGCTATGCCGGCCTCGGCACGTGGATCGGCTACGATCTCGATGGCCGTACCGATATCCAGTGGATCGATTCCTTCCGTTTCCGCCTCGCCGAAAAGCAGCACCAGATCGATCGTTATCTCAGCGAGGTCCTTCGCATTGCCGCCCAGGTCGGTCCGGATTCGCAGACCGCGCAGCGTCTCGAAGAGCTGATCGCGCGGATCGAGCGAACGCGTGCCTGGAACGTCGGCATTCTGGAAGCTTTCAACCAGACGCCGCTCGATCGTCCCGCACTCAGGCATGCGGCCGATCTCCTCACCGCGCGCCATCCGGATGCGGCCACGAGCGTGCGCCCCTATATCGCGCTGATCGACATCGCGATCGCCGACTCACCGCCCGAGATCGCGCTCGACCTCGTCGCTCTGCGCAGCGAAATGCTGACCCTCGGCTTCGGCGTCGGCGAAGTACACATGCGCATCAATGCCACGCAATTGCACAATGCGATGCGCCAGCATCTCGACATCGATTCGGAGGAGAACATCACCTCCCGTTCGATGCTGGAACGCCTGGCGACATTCATTCGCGAGGCCCAGCCGGTCTCCGTCAATTTCGGTTCGCTCGATATCGAGCAGAAGACGGCCCTGCGCCAATTCGTGCTGGCGGCGCAGATCCTCAAGCATGTCGACCGGGATTCGACCATCCGCCTACTTATCGCCGAATGCGAAGCACCCGCGACGGTGATGGCCGCAGTCTATTTCGCCCGCCTGTTCGGCGTCGAGGACAAGCTCGATGTTTCGCCCTTGTTCGAGACCCCGACGGCGCTGGAAGGCGCGTCGCGCTTCTTCGATGTGCTGTTCGGCATCGAGGAATATCGTCGGGCTGTGCGCCAACGCGGCCGGCTTGCGATCCAGACCGGCTTTTCGGATTCGGGCCGCTTCATGGGCCAGATCACCGCGGCCCTTGCGATCGAGCGCTTGCATGGGCAATTGGCCAGGGCCTGCGAACGCCATCGGCTGACGGATGTCGAGGTTCTGATCTTCGACACGCATGGCGAGTCGGCAGGGCGCGGCGCCCATCAGGGCAATTTCGAGGACCGTGCCTTCTACGTGCTGAGCCCTTGGGCGCGCCGCGAATTCGAGAGCCGGGGCATTGCCCTCAAGCACGAGGTCAGCTTCCAGGGCGGCGACGGCTTCATCTATTTCGAAACACCCGAACTTGCCCTTGCCTCGCTGACTCGCATGCTGGAGGCGGAAGTGGCTTGGCGGGAGCAGCCGGCCAGCGACGATCCCTTCTATTCAAACACGACCTTCTCATTCGATTTCTTCCGCCGGCTCGCCTCATTTCATAGCAAGTTGCTCGATGATCATGCATATCACCGGGCGCTGGGCTCCTTTGCCCAGGGCCTGCTGAACGATACCGGCTCGCGCAAGTCACGGCGCCAGTTCGACGTGTCAGGCGGCGAGGTGCATCAAGTCCGCCGCATCCGCGCCATTCCCCACAATGCCATCCTGCAGCAACTCGGCCATCCTGCTACGGTGATTGCGGGGTTCGGTACGGCGTTGCGAGGTGACGAGGATCGCTTCATCGACACCTTCGCCAAATCGGACCGGCTGCGCCGTTTGACCTCGCACGTGGTGCATATGAAGCGGCGCTCCAGCATCAAGGCGCTCGCGGCATTCTCGACCTTGTTCGACCGCTCCTTCTGGTCGACGCGTCCCTATGCTGGCGCCGAACCGCATCTGGCCGAGCCCTGCCTGTTCATTACCCAATTGTTGGAAGAGGATGATCGGGCCGCTTCGCTCAATGAATTGGCGGTGAAGCTGCGGCTCGATGCCATCTCGCTGCATCGTCTGCTCGACCTTGCCGGACAGGATCTGGGCAGGTCGATCTCCGAAAACCGGGAGAGGCTCGACATGCTGCAGGCGGTGCGGCTTGCCCTGCTTCAGCACATCCTGCTGATGGCGGCCCGAGTGCCGAAATTCTCCACGCGCAACGATGTCTCGCGCGAGGACATCATGGAATTGATCTTCAGCCTGCGCATTCCCGAGGCGGTGACGCTGCTGCGCGATGCCTATCCGGTGAATGGGCTGACCATGGAAGGCTATAGCCTCACAGAGCCCTTCACCTATCCCGGCGATGCACCCTCGAACTATGCAGCGCTGACACGCAATCTCATCGATCCGATCGAAAAAACCTATCGGACGATTCTCGCTATCGGCGCCGCCATTGCCCTTGAGTTCGGGGCTCACGGTTAAGTTGCGGAACAAATACGATTCCGTTGGGTCGCATTTTCTAGCGTATGGATAAAGGGGCCGGCCATTCCTGGCCGCCCCCTTCTCTGCCCCTGGCAATCAGGCTGGCAACTTCTCGTTCTCGTACCCGGCTTCGACGATCGCGGCGGGCAATCTTCCTTCGTCGGCGGCACTCGCCACCTTGACGGTCTGCGAGCCGATGTCGATTTCGACGGCTGCGCCGGGGTCGACGGCCTTCAGCGCGCCCGTGATCGTCTTGGCGCAGTGGCCGCAGCTCATTTCCGGTACTTTCAACGTGATCATGCGAGGTCTCCAATCGATAAAGACCTTGTAGGGCTTCTCATCATTGTAAGGTCAAGCACCTTTTTGGAGCTGACATTCGCCTCGGGCGATCAGGCGTCGAGAGCGGCCGACGAGAACCAAAGATCGGGATAGATGGCGATTGCGCTCTCATCCGGCGCCTTGACCGAGATCGGCCAAAGCGAGCGCACGGCCAAGGCCTCACGAGGAGACCTCGGCGCACGAATCGTGTGGATCTCGCGCGATGCGCCGACGCAGGGAATGAACCAGGACGGCATCAGCGCCTTGACGGCAAAGCCGGCGGCTTCCGCATCCACGCGCAGAGCAAGGCCGATTTCCTCGTGCGGACGCCAGGGGAAGATCAAGCGTCCCCCGGGCTGCAACGCGGCAAGCCAGGCGAGCGGCGGTGCGACCACGCCTGCGTTGACATAGATCAGGTCGGAGGGAGGCACGGCAACACGTGTGGCATCGGCTCGAACGACGCTGACGCCATCGAACGGCCTGAGGTTGCGCCTTGCCTGTTCGGCGAGATCTTCCTCGATCTCGAAGGCTGTCACGCGGCCATTGGGCAAGGTCAGCACCGACAGCATGGCCGTATAGTATCCCAGACCCGCCCCGATATGGCTGACCTTATCCCCTGCTCTGGGCGCCACCGCCCCTAGCCATGCCGCATGCAAAGCCGGTTCGCCCGTGTTGATCTGTTTGTCTGCCTTCAGAGCAATCAGTCGATTCTGGTATAGGTGGATCGGATCGGCACTCGGCGTTTCGACATAGTTTCCATGGCTGGCTACCAGCCAGGGGCCGGGCGGCAGGAAGGCTTCGCGCGGCACGAGTTCGAAAACCCTCTCGATGCGCGGATCGCCCGATCCGCTCTCCTTCAGCATCGATCTGGCAAAATCGCGGCGTGCCCGTTGCAGCGCCGCTTTCTCATCGGTCATGCCCTGTCCGCCTGCATCATTGCCGATCCTCGAACCTAGCATTCTTTGAACAAGCGGGCTCGGACTTGAGTCTGCACATGCAGAAAATCCGATGAGACGACTCCGGCGTTGTCACCCACGGCAGTGCAAGGGAAGGGTATCTGCTGAAGCAATCCGATTGATAATGTCGCTATGGCCCGAGCAACAGTGAATGCTGTACCATCATGGCAACGGTCACGCCTGGTCACGTGATATGTTCGTGAAAATAAGAATTCATGCCATTGACATCCACCCGAGAGACTGCTCATCGTCTCCGCGGGAGAAAGAATTTTGCAGACTATTTCGATCCTTATTTTAGCTGGCTTGGCTGCTGTTCTGATCTTTGTAACAGGTTACTTTCTCGGCAGGCGCTCAAGAATAAATCTTCGTTATGCGATGAAGATTGATGGTGAGATCTGCCGGAAAGTTCTTGGGCAAAAGTACGTTGTTTATAGAGCGACTCAGGCAGCCGAGAGCGATATACCATTATGGCTGAACATCGAACGATTTTCGGTACAGGCGCTTGACTATGTACGCCTCAAGCACCCGCTGGTTGTCTTGTCACCGGATTTGTTTTGGTCCACGTTGTTTCAATCTGTCCGCATGAGCGGAATTGAGAAGGCGAATGCTCTCAACGAAGCCCGTCGCATCATCGATGAGCGTTATGCCGATGCATTGCCGTCACAGGCTGTGAATGAAGTGCAGGCGACCATGCCTTCGATCCATAGCAGCCTCTAGAGCAAGGCAGTCACCTTCTCCAACCTCTTGTTTCGGCGCGTTTTTGCGCCACTAAAGCGTCCATAAATCGCAAGGTGCCTTGGATCGGGGTCGCCTCGCCATTGGCCGAGGACAGCGCTTCTCTCTTGGCCAGGCACGATCTTTTTACATGTGCCGCGCTTCTCCGGGTGCAAATCGATCACCCGCCTGGATGGCTGGATCCGGGATGGTGAACGGTCACCCATGGGATTTTCAGGGAATTGATGGTGAGCTCGGTGGGATTCGAACCCACGACCCCATGATTAAAAGTCACGTGCTCTACCGACTGAGCTACGAGCTCTCACCAAGCGGGGCATTGCCCCGCAATTGCGGTGTCTCTAAGCGTCATGAGCGGATGGGTCAAGCTGCCATTGTCGCGTGCCATGCAAAAATGGCGCGTCATCCCCTCGTCATGCTCATGAAGTGATGAATACATGCGCTTGCGAGAGCTGAAAACGGTGCTAAGCACGTAACGGACGATAAGCTGCCGGGGGCGGCAAAAGGAGATCAGCCAATGCAATTGGGAATCATCGGCCTGGGCCGCATGGGCGGCAATATCGCCCGCCGCCTGATGAAGAACGGCCACACCACCGTCGTCTATGATCGCGCTCCGCCGGCGGTTCAGGCTTTGGTGGCCGACGGCTCGGTCGCCGCCACCGACCTTGCCGACCTCGTTTCGAAGCTGACGACGCCACGCGCCGTCTGGGTGATGCTGCCGGCGGGTGCCATCACCCAGGGCACCATCGACCAGCTCTCGCGCCTGCTGTCTCCCGGTGACGTGATCATCGACGGCGGCAACACCAATTGGAAGGACGACGTCCGTCGCGGCAAGGAACTGGCGGCCAAGGGGCTCGATTACGTCGATGTCGGCACCTCCGGCGGCGTCTGGGGACTGGAGCGCGGCTACTGCATGATGATCGGCGGCAAGACCGAAACGATCACGCGTCTTGATCCGATCTTTGCCACGCTGGCGCCTGGCATCGGCAATGTTCCCCGTACGCCCGGCCGCGACAAGCACGATCCGCGGGCGGAGCAAGGCTATATCCATGCCGGCCCCTGCGGCGCCGGGCATTTCGTCAAGATGATCCACAACGGCATCGAATATGGCCTGATGCAGGCTTATGCGGAAGGTTTCGACATCCTGCGTTCGGCTGCCAATGAAGGCAGGGCAGAGGGCGAGACGTTCGACTTCAACATGGCCGATATCGCCGAAGTCTGGCGCCGCGGCAGCGTCGTCACCTCCTGGCTGCTGGACCTGACGGCAACCGCCCTCGCTGCCGACGAGGAGTTGAGCGAATATTCCGGCTTCGTAGAGGATTCGGGCGAAGGACGCTGGACGATCGAGGCCGCCATCGACCAGGCGGTGCCCGCCGAAGTGCTCACCGCTGCTCTCTACACCCGTTTCCGCTCCCGTCAGGAGCACACCTATGCGGAGAAGATCCTCTCCGCCATGCGTAAGGGGTTCGGCGGTCACGTCGAGCCGAAGAATCCCGCGTCCAAGGCTTGAGTTATGAATGCCCACCACATCAACAAGGGCGGCGCTGCCGGCCCTTGCTGCTTCGTCGTCTTTGGTGCCAATGGCGACCTGACCAAGCGCCTGCTCGTCCCTGCTCTCTATAATCTTGCGGCCACCGGCCTGCTGCCGGAGAATTTCGCCATCGTCGGCGTGGTGCGTCGTCCGATGGAGGATGATGCCTTCCGCCAGTCCCTGGTGGATGGGCTCAAGCAGTTTGCCACGAGGCCGGTCGATCAGGCAGTCGCCGACAAATTGTTCGCCTGCGTTACCAGCGTGGTTGCCGAAGTCGACAATCCCGACAGTTTCCGGGATCTGGCCCGGCATCTGGAGAAGGTCGAGAGCGGACGCAACACCGGCGGTAATCGCCTGTTCTACCTGGCGACGCCGCCGTCGGGCTTTGCCCCGATCACCCGGCTCCTCCAGGAGGTCGGCCTCAGCCAGGAAGTGGAAGGCGGTCCCTGGCGGCGCGTCATCGTCGAAAAGCCTTTCGGCACCGACCTTGCCTCGGCCCAGGCCCTCAATCGCCAGCTCCTGAGCGTGCTGAACGAGGACCAGATCTACCGGATGGATCATTATCTGGGCAAGGAGACGGTCCAGAACATCATGATCCTGCGCTTTGCCAACGGCCTGTTCGAGCCGATCTGGAACCGCGACCATATCGACCATGTCCAGATTAGCGTGGCGGAAACCGTCACTGTCGAGCGCCGTGGCGCCTTCTACGACGCGACAGGCGCCTTGCGCGACATGGTGCCCAACCATCTGTGCCAGTTGCTGTCGCTGATTGCCATGGAACCCCCTGCCCGCTATTCGGCCAATTCCGTGCGTTCGGAGAAGGCCGAGGCCCTGGCGGCCATCACGCAATACACGCCCGAACAGGCGATCCTGAACTCGGTGCGGGCCCAATATGGTCCCGGCATCATCAAGGACACGCCGATCACCGCGTACCGCGCCTCGCAGGACGTCAATCCCAAGAGCGTCACGCCGACCTACACCGCCATCAAGTTCGCCATCGACAATTGGCGCTGGGCCGGCGTGCCCTTCTATCTGCGCACCGGCAAGGCCCTCGCCAAGCGCAAGACGGAAGTGGCGATCCGCTTCAAGGACGCGCCGATCGCCATGTTTCGCGATACGGCGCTGTCCGGCATGGGGCCGAACACGCTGGTGCTCGATATCCAGCCGGAGGAAGGCATCACGCTGCATTTCAACGCCAAGGTGCCGGGACCCAAGATCGACCTTGCGGGTGTCGGCATGGACTTCAAATACAAGGACTATTTCGAGGCGGCCGCGAGCACCGGCTACGAAACGCTGATCTATGACTGCATGATCGGTGATGCCATGCTGTTCCAGCGTGCCGACGGGGTCGAGGCAGGCTGGGCCGCGGTGCAGCCCTTCCTCGATGCCTGGGCCAATGCCGGCGATCGGGGGCTTGCCAACTATGCCGCCGGTTCCGAGGGCCCGGCTGCCGCCGAGGTCATGCTTGCCCGTGACGGGCGCGGCTGGCGGCCTATCGCATGAGCAGCGAGCGCATCATCGATATCTCGGCCGATGCCGACGCCTTGGCCGACCGTGCAGCCGACTGGTTCGTCGCCGAATTGGTGGGGCGTCCGGGGCCGATCGCGGTGGCCCTGTCGGGCGGCTCCACGCCCAAGCGCCTTTACGAGCGTCTGGCGCGGGATCCCTGGCGTTCCGCCCTGCCCTTCGAGCGCATTCATTGGTTCTGGGGGGATGAACGTATCGTTGCCGCCGACGATGCCAGGCGCAACACGCTGATGGCAAAGGCGGCTTTGCTCGACCATGTCCCGGTGCCTCAGCAGAACATTCATGAGATCGCCGCAACGCCGGTCTCGCCCGAGGCCGCAGCGCAGGCCTATGAGCAGGCGCTCAAGGCTTATTACGGCGCGGACGTGCTTGATCCGGATCGGCCGCTGTTCGACATCATGCTGCTCGGCGTTGGGTCCGACGGACATACGGCCTCCCTCTTTCCGGGCAAGCCAGCCCTGGCTGTAAGGGATCGCTGGGCTGTTCATTCAGATCCGGGTTTGGATCCCTTCGTGCCGCGGGTAACCCTGACCTTCCCGGCCATCGCCTCGAGCCGGGCCGTTGCCTTCCTTGCCGCCGGGGCGGACAAGCGCGAGACGCTCGCCAAGGTCTTCGCCGGCGCCGATCTGCCATCGGCCCATGTCGAGGCTGCGGGCCCGATCCATTGGTTCCTCGACGAAGCGGCTGCACCGGCATGATCGGCCAGCTATTTCGTTTGCGGAACTGACGGCTTGTTTTTTGGGGGAATGATGGCGGGAAGAATGGGCGTGGCCGCGCTGGTGGCCATGCTGGTGACGGGGGGCGCCGGGCAGGCCTCGGCGGAGATGTTTCCAATCTATCGGTTCGACGACTATTGTCTGGATACGATCGGCCGGCCGCCGAAGGTGATGCTGGATAGCCCCGAAATGGTCTCCTGTTTCAACCGGGAGTCGACGGCCTATGTCGAATTGAACGACATCTGGGTCACGGTTCCGGGGGATATTCAGAGCGCCTGCTATTCGGAGGGCCGAACCAAGGTCGAAACGGGAGCTGGCTCCTATGCCAGGCACCTGGCTTGCACCCAGCGTAAGATCGCCGATAGGTCTCGCCCCAGTACCAGCGTGCCGGCGACCGATTGCGACCGCATGGCTTCGCGCGGGGGCGACCCGCTTTCCCTCGCTCCCGGTCTCAGCATGGCGGACATCGACCACGCCAAGGCAATCCCGGCTTGTGAGCAAGCCCTGGCCGAACACCCCAAGGAAGGGCGCTTTGCCTATATGCTCGGCCGGGCGCAGGAGGGAGCGGAGCAATATGACAAGGCGCGCCTATCCTATCTCAGGGCCGTCGATCTCGGCGAGAAGCGGGCTTTCCTCAATTTGGGCGGCCTCTACGCGGATGGTCGGGGCGTGGAGCCTGATTCCGCGGCGGCAGTTACCTGGTACAGGAAAGGTGCCGATGCCGGCGAGAGCGGCTGCGAGAACAATCTCGCCGGCCTCTATCTGAGAGGGAATGGCGTCGAACAGAGCATTGAGCAGGCTCTGGCCCTCTATCGCAAGGCGTTCCAGCATGGCGATGGCGAGGCCGCCTATAATTTGGGAGTCCTGTACGAACAGGGCAATGGCGTCGAAGTCGATCTCGCCGCTGCCCTCGACTATTATCGCAAGGCTGCTGCCGCCGGCAGCGCCAATGCGCAATACGAACTCGCCCAACGCTACGCCAAGGGTGACGGGGTCGAGAAGAACGCAAGCCTTGCCGTGGTCTGGTACAGCAAGGCTGCAGAACAAGGTCTGGGCTCAGCGCAGATGGATCTCGGCTATGCCTATGACGAGGGATTGGGCCTGTCCCCCGAGCCAGCCGAGGCGGCCAATTGGTACGCCAAAGCCGCGGACCAGGGCTACGACGCGGCTCGGCACAATTTGGCTTTATTCCATGCCGAGGGCAAAGGGGTGCCCAAGGATCCTGTCAAGGCGGTTTCGCTGTATCGACAGGCGGCCGAGGATGGTTATATCCCCTCGCAGACCAATCTTGCCGTGCAACTTGCAGGTGGCATTGGCGTGCCCAAGGACGAGGCTGAAGCCTTGAAATGGTTCCGGCTGGCCGCCGAGCAGGACGAACCGGTTGCCCAGTTCAATCTCGGCATTTTCTATGAGCACGGGCGTGGCACCCGCGCCAGCAAGAAGGACGCCATTGCCTGGTATCGCAAGGCTGCCGCCCAGGGGCATGAGAACGCCAAGGCGGCTCTCGACCGGCTTACCGGCAAGAAAACCCGCAAGAAGGCATAGGAACACATCATGACCTCCTCTCCTCATCTGGTTTCCACCGCCTGGCTGGCCGCTCACCTTGGCGACGAGAATCTGGCTGTCGTCGATGGGTCGTGGCATCTGCCGGCGATCAATCGCGACGGTCACGCCGAATATCTGGCTGCCCATATTCCTGGCGCTGTCTTTTTCGACATCGACAAGATCGTCGATGCCAGCAGCGGGTTGCCTCATATGCTGCCGAGCCCCGAAGTTTTCTCAGAGGCTGTCGGTGCGCTCGGCCTCACCGAGAACAAGCATATCGTCGTCTATGACGGTGCCGGCTTGTTCTCGGCCCCGCGCGTCTGGTGGACCTTCCGGATCTTCGGAGCGGCCAAAGTTTCCATCCTCGACGGCGGCTTCCCGCTTTGGCAGGCCGAGAACCGCCCTGTCGAGGGCGGGGCACCGCACCCAGTGCCGGCTCGCTTCACGGCGCGTTTCGACGGTGACCAGGTGAAGAGCGTCGGCCAGGTCCAGGCCGCCCTGATGGATGGCAGTGCAGAAATCATCGATGCCCGGCCGGCTGAGCGCTTCCGCGGCGAGGCGCCGGAGCCTCGGCCGAGCGTGCGCCCGGGACATATGCCGGGCGCACGTAATCTGCCCTATGCAGCCATTGTCGAGAACGGCCGCCTGGCCTCGCCGGAGACGATCAGGGCCGCGATGAACGCTGCCGGCATCGATACCCGAAAACCGGTGGTGACGACTTGTGGTTCGGGCGTATCGGCTGCCATTCTAGCTCTGGCCTTCGATACGGTCGGCAAGCCGGTCGAGGGTATCTATGACGGATCCTGGGCCGAATGGGGCGCCCGGCCGGATCTGCCTTTGGCAACGGGCGATTAAACCGCCTCGCTCTACGCCGACGGAAATCGCCTCATCTGCACAGAAATAAAGCTCGCACAAAGGGATGTGCGAGCTTTTTGATTTTCTGCCTGATTGGCAATCCGACCTATTGGCCCGCCATCGAAGCCGTGACCGGCGAGGTCGGCACCAGAACCGCAGGTGCGCGGGCCGGTGTCGCGGCAAAGGCTTGTGCCGTCGGTTGTACGGCCATGGCCGGCTCCACCGATGCGTCGGGAGCCTTGGCCTTCGCCAGATTGACCTGTCCGATCGAACCAGTCGGCACCTTGCCCAGAACACCATCCGAGCTGCGCGGACGGGAAGGCGGCAACGGCGTGAACGCCATATTGCTGAGGCCAGCCACCTCTGTCGTGGCGACGGGCGGATCCATCGGCTCGGCCTGGGTGATCATCGGCGGCACCACTACCGGCTTGATCTCGGGGGCCGCGAGCCTGGAAGGCTTGACTTCGGTCGCCGAAGCGACCTGCGTCACGGCTGCGACGGGCAAGATCGGTGTCGTGGTCGGACGCGTCGGCGGCGCCGCGTCGGCAACCATGGTGTTCGAAACGCCAGTCGGCAGCGGCGCCGGTGTGCCATCGGTCCGCAAGGTCGCCATCAGCATCTTGTTGTCAGAGCCGGATTCTGGAGCGCGGCCGACATATTCGACCTTCACCCGCCCGACACCGGCGCCCTTGAATTGCAGCAGGTCGGCGGCACGGCTCGACAGGTCGATCAGGCGGCCATGCACATAGGGGCCGCGATCGTTCACGCGAACGACGATCGAGGTGCCGTTGCTCAGATTGGTGACGCGCGCATAGCTCGGCAGCGGCATGGTCTTGTGCGCGGCCGAAAGACCCGTCATGTCGAAACGCTCGCCCACAGCCGTCTTGCGGCCATTGAAGCCCGGCCCGTACCAGGATGCCAGGCCGACGGCGGTGTATTTGGAATCATGGCCCGCGGGCACATAGCGCTTGCCGCCGATCGCATAGGGCTTTTCAGTGCCGTTCTTGCTGCGCACAGGCGGGGTAACCACACGCGTACCTGCTGGCGGCACGACTGTCGTGCTGGTGGCGGCCGCAACCTGGGTGGTTGCGGGTTTGGGAGCATAGGCTTGATTGGGTGCGGCGCAACTCGCCAAAGCGGCACAGCCAGCGAGAGCGACGGCCGCCTTGACGACGGCTCCCGATACCCGGGAAGGAGATGAAGTGTCGGAAATACGCAACTCGACGCGATTTGGAACAGCCGAGAGGTTTTCCGCCATCTCAGAATCCTTCTTATGGAGCGAAGAGGCGTCGTGGTCTGCGTGCGGCCATGGCGTGTCCAACACGACATGGCGGGGCGCAGTACGAGCGCATCCTGCTGTTTCATTTCGAAGCACGAAGCCGTTCTGCACTTCGTGTCCGGTGGTGGATTTCCCCGGATTTCCGCCATAAAGACGCCCTGACATTGCGCCTGAATTGCGGCAAGGTTTCCAAACCGTAAACAGCCGATAGCGCAAGATCCGACAAATTGAAAGCCCCGCAACAGGCTCCTGCGGCACCAGGACACCCGCCCACTGGTCGCGCCGGCCGCGGAAGGGTTAATATTTCCTGAGCAAAATCAGTAAGAAAAGGGAGATTAACCAGTGCAGCCGAGCGTTGTTCGATTGCCGGCAAAAAAGTTCACTTCACACAACTTTACAGAGCAGAACGACCCCCGCAAACACGGTCCTGCCATAGTCGCCGGGCCAGTTTGGGGCAGGCAGGATCGCGGAAAGGAATCGAGGAATGACGCTCACCAGCAGACAAGTGCTTCCGGACCGCTCGCACAATGCCGTTAACTTGGCTATGTGCTTGGCATGTTGGCGATTCTTGCCTCAGGCAGGTTCTCTCGTCCAAGCCGGCGAATAGGCTTGGACGAGAGAACCTGCAAATGCCTGATATCTTGCAATTTCCTTGTGACCGTGCCCATGGCTCGATCGCAAGGAACTGCTTAGGTTCGCAGGAATGCCCTTTTTTGAAGGCCCCATCGTGAAGCTTTCTCTTCGTCAGATGCGTACTTCAGCAACGGCAGTCGGTATGTTGACCGCGTTTGCGACGATCCTGGCCGGTTGCGCCGATGTTCGCCCGCTCAATCTCGCGATTGCGGTGCCGAGCGCTTACGACCAGGCCTCGAAGGCGAAGCCGGCAGAGCCGGTGCGCACGGATTGGTGGCGTAGCTTCGGATCCCCCGAACTGACGGCGCTGGTCCAGCAGGCGCAGATGGGCAATCTCGATATCGCGACCGCGATTGCCAATATCGAGCAGGCACAGGCGGGCATCACCATTGCCAGGGCCCCGCTGTTTCCGCAGATCGATGGCGACATCTCGGCCCAGCGCGCCCGCGCCGCCTCGTCGACGGGACGGGTCGGGCGTGGGCGGGCCACCTATGGCCTGTCGGCGAGCGCCAGCTACGAGATCGATTTCTGGGGCAAGAACAGCCAGGCGCTGGCGAGTGCCAGGTCCAGCGAGGCTGCAAGCCGCTTCGATCGCGACACGGTCGAACTGACGGCGATCGCCAATGTGGCGGATGCCTATTTCGCCATCCTCGGCGCCCAGGACAGGCTGCGCATTGCGCGCGATAACGTCGCCAGTGCCACACGAATCATGACGCTGATCAACAATCAGCTCAAGGCCGGGACGGCGACATCTCTTCAGGTCGCCCAGCAGCAGAGCCTGCTCGACCAGCAACGCGCCAGCATCCCGCCGCTGGAACTGTCGGTCGCGCAAAACAAGGCCGCTGTTGCCCTGCTGGTCGGCAGTCCCCCTGCCCTGGTGAGTATCAAGGGCGGCGGGCTGGGACGTTTGCGCGTACCGACCGTCGCGGCAGGGCTCCCCTCGCAATTGTTGACTCGCCGGCCCGACATCGCCGCCGCCCAAGCCACTCTGATTGCTTCCCACCAGGATGCGCTGTCTGCGAGGGCTGCCCAATTCCCCTCGATCTCCCTGACCGGGCAAGGCGGCGTGCAGAGCGCCGCACTCAAGAGCCTGTTCGATCCCGCAGCGGGTTTCTATTCGATCGCTGCGGGCCTGACGCAGCCGATCTTCGACGGCGGTACCTTGCGCGGCAATGTCGAGCGGGCCAATGGCGTGCAGAGCGCCCAAGTGGCTGCCTATCGCAAGACCGTGGTGCAGGCCTTCGTCGACGTCGAGAACGCCTTGGCTGCCGTGCGCCAATATGCCCGCCAGGAGGTGTTACAGCAGGCCGTGGTGGTGAGTTCGCGCAAGGCCTACACCATCTCGGAGCAGCAATTGCGCGAGGGCACCGTCGATCTGGTGACCGTGCTGCAAACTGAGCAAACTCTCTTCAACGCCCAGGACACGCTGATACAGGTCAAGCTGCTGCGTCTGCAGGCGTTGATCAGCCTGCATCAGGCGTTGGGCGGCGGCTGGACGACGTCCGCCGCGCAAACGCCGCAAAACTAGAAACTGTTATGGGCGATGCGAAACCCGACTCGCGCCCGTTCCCGATTCGAGTGAGTTGAAATGCCCAGACTTTCGCGCAGCCTCGTGACATTGGCCGTTCTGCTGGCTGCAGGAGCCGGGGCGGCCTATCTGACGCGTGATCGCTGGCGCGCCTCAGCTCCGCCATGGTTGCAGGCCTATCTGCCGCCGGCCGAGACAGCCGACCAGAGCAAGCCCGCGCCAGCAAGGGCGGCCGGCGGCCGGCGCGGCCGCCGCGGCAGTTTCGATAGCGGCCCCCTGCCCGTGCTGATCGCTGAAGCCAAGACAGCCGACGTGCCTGTTTATCTCTACGGTGTCGGTACCGTGAAGGCGTACAATACCGTGACGATCACCCCGCAGGTGGGCGGGCAGATCGTCGAAATGCCGTTTCGGGAGGGCCAGGACGTCAAGAAGGGCGACGTAATCGCCCGTATCGACGATTCGACCTACAAGGCCACGCTGGACCAGGCCATTGCCAAGAAAGCCCAGGATCAGGCCCTGCTCGACAATGCCAAGCGCGACCTCCAGCGCTATATGGGCCTGGTCGCCAGCAATTCGGTAACCCGGCAGACGGCCGATACGCAGCGCTCCACCGTGGCGCAATACGAGGCCCAACTCAAATCGGACGATGCGGCCATCGCTAGCGCACAGGCGACCCTGGCTTACACCATCATTACGGCGCCGATCGACGGACGCGCCGGCATCCGCAACGTGGATGTGGGCAATGTCGTCCAGGCTTCCGGCAGCACGGGCCTCGTCACGCTGACGCAGATCAAGCCCATCGCGGTCCTGTTCTCGGTGCCGCAACAGGCCTTGGCCGAGATCGCGCCGGCCGGTGGCAAGGAACCATTGCAGGTCGAGGCCGTTCGCGGCGACAACAAAATCGTGATCGATACCGGCAAGCTCGAAGTCATCAACAACGAGGTGGATGCCAGCACCGGCACGATTCAGCTCAAGGCGATCTTTCCCAACGCCTCGCTGGGTCTGTGGCCCGGGGCCTTCGTGAATGCCAAGCTCAAGGTGAGAACACTGGCAGGTGTCGTCGTTGCGCCCACCGCGGCGATCCAGCGCGGGCCCAACGGTACTTTCGTCTATGTGCTTGGCGATGACGGTACCGCCAAGATGCGCCCGGTCACCGTCAGCCAGCAAGGCGATGAGCAGGTTGTCGTCGATAGCGGCCTGAAAAACGGCGAGAAGATCATCACCACTGGCTTTGCAAGGCTGAGCGACGGTGCCAAGGTCGAGGTTTCCAAGTCGGGGGCCGTTCCGGCCGAAGTCGACGAGGAGGGCCTGGAGGCGCCGGCGCCCGCCGCGCAGCCCGAGAGCGGCGGCAAGGCGGAGGGAGGAGACGGCCAGCCTCAACGCAAAGGGCATCGTCGCCAACAGGGTGGCGGCGCTACGCCTGCGCCAGCACCAGCGCCATGAACGGGGTCTCCGCCCCCTTCATTCTCCGGCCGATCGCCACCTCACTGCTCGGCATCGCCGTGCTGCTGGGCGGTCTGCTCGGCTATTTTGCCTTGCCGATCGCCCCCCTGCCCCAGGTCGATTTCCCGACCATCCAGATCACCACCCAGTTGCCGGGGGCCGAACCGGAAACCATGGCGAAACTGGTGACGGCCCCCCTGGAGCGCAATCTCGGCCAGATCCCGTCGATTGCGACCATGGTTTCGTCGTCGGCTTTCGGCATCAGCCAGATCACGCTGCAGTTCAATCTGGATCGCGACATCGACGGTGCCGCTCAGGACGTGCAGGCGGCCATCAACGCCTCAGCTTCCACCTTGCCCTCAGGCCTGCCCTACCCGCCGAGCTATGCCAAGGTGAACCCGGCCGACACGCCGATCCTGACCCTGGCGCTGCGTTCGAAGACGCAGACCATCCGAAACCTGTCCGACATGGCCGATACCCTGCTGGCTCAGCGCTTCGCCGAGGTCAGCGGCGTCGGCCATGTCGACGTGCAAGGTGGCGTGCGCCCGGCCCTAAGGGTGCAGGTCAATCTTGCCCGGGCCGCGGCTTATGGTCTGGGCCTGGAGGATATAAGGCTCGCCATCACCACCTCGACGGTTGCCGGCGCCAAGGGCTCCCTCAACGGCGCGGCCCAGTCCTACACAATCGCGGCCAATGACCAGATCAGCGCGGCCGATGCTTTCGCCGACGTGGTGATCGCCTACCGCAACAGCGCTCCCGTGCGACTCAAGGACATCGCCGATGTGGTCGAGGGCCTGGAAAACGCACGGGTGGGTGCCTATTACAACGGCCAGCCGGCCGTGGTGATCGACATCATGCGCCAGCCGGGCGCCAATGTGATCGCCACGGTCAACAGCGTGCTGGCGGCGTTGCCGGAGCTCCGCCGCAGCCTGCCGGCCGACATCTCGCTCGAAGTCGTCAACGATCGCACGCAAACCATCAAGGCCTCGATCGACGAAGTGGAGATGACCCTGGCTCTCAGCGTCGGCCTGGTGATTCTAGTCGTCTTCGTCTTCCTCAGAACCTTACGCGCGACCATCATCGCGGGCGTCGCCCTGCCGCTCTCGTTGATCGCGGCTTTTGGCGTCATGTGGTTCTGCGGCTTCAGCCTCGACAATCTCTCGCTGATGGCGCTCACCATCGGCGCCGGCTTCGTGGTCGACGACGCCATCGTGATGATCGAGAACATCGTGCGCCATATCGAGGATGGCGAGAATCCGTTCGATGCCGCGCTCAAGGGTGCCAAGGAAATCGGCTTCACCATCATTTCGCTGACGGTATCGCTGATCGCGGTGTTCATTCCGCTCCTGTTCATGACCGGCATCGTCGGGCGCATGTTCCGCGAATTCGCCCTGACCCTGACCATCGCCGTGGTCGTTTCGGCCGTGATCTCGCTGACACTGACGCCAATGATGTGCGCGCGCCTGCTCAAATCAGGCCATAGTGAGCGCAAAGGGCTGCTGGACTGGGTCGATCGCGGCTTCGATGCCGTCATCCGCGGTTATCGGGCTAGCTTGGTATGGACCTTGCGCCACGGCTTTTTGATGTTGCTCCTCACGCTTGGCACGCTGGCGACCACGGTCTGGCTTTACATCGCCATGCCCAAGGGCTTCCTGCCCCAGCAGGATACCGGGCTGATCACGGCCGTGATCCAGGCCGAGCCGACGGCCTCCTTCGATGCCATGAAGAAGGCGCAGGCCACCATTGCCGACATTGCCCGCAAGGACCCCGATATCCTCTCCGCCGTGGCCAGCATCGGCGTCTCGGGGAGCAATCTCACCTCCAATACCGGCTCGCTCTCTCTGGTGCTCAAGCCGCGCAACGAGCGCAAGGCAGGCGCCACCGATATCATTCAGCGCCTACAGGCCGAGACCAACCGGCTGCCGGGCCTGCGCGTGACCTATCAGAGCGTGCAGGACATCCGCATCACCGCGCGAGCCGGCCGCGCGCCCTACCAATATACGCTGACCGGCACCGATGCGAACGACGTCGACCGCTGGGCCGACCAGTTGGCCGCCGAACTCGAGCGCTCCGGCGTGATGCGCGACGTCACCTCGGAAGTGCAGAATGGCGGTGCCAGGCTCTTCGTGGATGTCGACCGCGACACTGCATCCCGCCTCGGTGTGTCCATGCAGGACATCTCCAACGCCCTGAACAATGCTTTCGGCCAACGCCAGGTCGCCACTATCTACGCCCAGGCCAATCAATATCGCGTCATCCTGGAGGCGGCGCCCGACGATCAGGTGGGACCCAGCGTGCTCAGCCGGATCTATGTTCCCAGCTCAGCCAGCACCTCCGGGCTTGCCACCACCACCAATCCCACGGCGGGGACAGTCGGCGCCAGCGGTACGGCGACCAACATACCGACCGCATCGGGCGCCGCCGACAATCAGGTGCCCCTGAGCGCCTTCACCAGCATCCGTCACGAGACGGCGCCGCTGGTGGTCGAGCACGACGATCAATTCCCCTCGGCAACCATCAGTTTCGATGTCGCCCACGGAGCCTCGCTCAGCGATGCCGTTGCCGCGATCCGCCAGGCGCAGGCCGCGATCGGCATGCCGGCGTCGATCTCCACCCGTTTCACCGGCGACGCCGCGGAGTTTTCTTCCTCACTCGCCAACCAGCCCTGGCTGATCCTGGCGGCCGTGATCACCATCTATATCGTGCTGGGCGTGCTCTATGAGAGCGCCATCCATCCGGTGACGATCCTCTCGACCCTGCCATCGGCTGGCGTCGGCGCCTTGCTTGCGCTCGAATATACCGGCCATGAACTGTCCCTCATCGCGCTGATCGGCATCGTGCTCTTGATGGGTATCGTCAAGAAGAACGCCATCATGATGATCGACTTTGCCATCGAGGCGCAGCGCGAACGGGGCATGGATCCGCATGAAGCCATCGTCACCGCTTCGGCCCTGCGCTTCCGGCCTATCATGATGACCACGCTGGCGGCATTGTTTGGGGCCCTGCCGCTGGCGCTCGGCCACGGCATGGGATCTGAACTGCGGATACCGCTCGGCATCACCATCATCGGCGGCCTGCTGCTGAGCCAGTTGCTGACGCTCTACACCACCCCCGTGATCTATCTCGGCTTCGAGCGGCTGCGCGAACGCTTTGCCCGCAAGCCGCAGGCGATACCGCAGGCATGAACATCTCGGAGCCCTTCATCCGCAGGCCGATCGGCACCATCCTCCTGGCGATGGGCCTGTTGCTGGTGGGACTCGCCGCCTATCGCCAATTGCCGGTCTCTAGCCTGCCCGCCATCGATCTGCCGACCATCGTGGTAACAGCCAGCCGTCCCGGCGCCGATCCGTCGACGATGGCTGCCAGCGTCGCGGCGCCGCTCGAACGTAAGCTCGGGTCGATTGCCGGCGTGACCGAAATCACGTCGCGCTCGTCCCTGGGCTCGACCCTCATCATCATCCAGTTCGACATCGCCCGCGACGTCGACAGCGCGGCACAGGACGTGCAGGCCGCCATCAATGCCGCGGCATCCGACCTGCCGTCGGATCTGTCCACCGCGCCCTCCTTCCGCAAGTTCAACCCGAATGCCCGTCCGATCCTGATCCTGGCGATGACCTCCGATACGGTTGGCGCCAGCGACATGTTCGATGCCGCCGACAGCGTGATCGTGCAGCGTATTTCGCAGGTCGAGGGTGTCGGCGAAGTCGCCGTCAGCGGCGCGGATCAGCCGGCCATCCGGGTCACGCTCAATCCCGATCGCATTGCGGCCATGGGCCTGTCGATGGAAGCGGTGCGCCAGGCGATCGTGGCGGCCAACGCCATCAGTCCGCTCGGCTCCCTGGACGGCCCCGACATCGTCATGGCGCTCGACACCGGCGGCCAGATGTCGGCGCCGGAGGATTATGCATCCATCATCATCCGTTCGGGCAATGGCACCGCGGTACGCCTGGGCGATATCGCCACCGTGGAGCGCGGCGTGCGCAACCTCAATTCCAGCGCGAGCTATAACGGCAAACCGGCCATCCTTCTCAACATCACCAAGGAAGCCAATGGCAACGTCATCGAAACCGTCAATGCTATCAAGGCATTATTGCCGGTTCTGAAGGCGCGCATTCCGGCCGGAATCGACATCGACATCCTCACCGACCGTACCACCACGATCCGCGCCAGCGTCGACGACATGCAATGGACGTTGATGGCGTCCGTCATCCTGGTCGTGCTGGTCGTCTTCGTATTTCTTCGCCGCTCGACGCCGGTCCTGGCGGCCGGTGTCACCGTGCCGCTTTCGCTGGCTGCCACCTTCGGGGCGATGTGGCTTGCCGATTTTTCCATCGACAATCTCTCCCTGATGGCGCTGGTCGTCTCGGTCGGTTTCGTCGTCGACGACGCCATCGTCATGGTCGAAAACGTGTATGCCAAGCGTGAGGCCGGCCTGCCGCCCCTGCAGGCCGCGATTGAGGGTGCCCGGCAGATCGGCTTCACCGTGGTGTCGATCAGCCTGTCGCTCCTGGCCGTCTTCATCCCCTTGCTCTTTGCTGGAGGGATTACCGGCAAGTTCCTGTTCGAATTCGCGATGACGCTGGCTTTTGCGGTGATCGCCTCGACCGTGATCTCCCTCACCCTGACACCGATGATCCTGGCCCATCGTGGCCATGAGAGTGTTGGTATGCGACAAGGGCTATTCGATCGCCTGGTCGAGGGAACTCTGCGGCGGGTCGTGAACCTCTATGGTGCCAGCCTGCGCGGCGTGCTCAATCACGGCTTCCTGACGCTGCTGGTTATCTTCGCCACGGTTTTCGGCACCGGCTGGCTCTACTATGTCTTGCCGAAATCGCTGGTGCCTCAGGATGATGGCGGCTTCATTCAAGGTTTTTCTCAAGCTTCTTCGGATGCATCCTACGACGCCGTGGTGGTCTGGCAACGTCAGGTCGCGGCGATCATTCAACGCAACCCCTATGTCACCGGGGTCGGTTCCTCCATCGGCTCAAGCCCTTTCGGCGGCACCAATTCCGGTCAGCTCAGCATTTCCTTGCTTCCCCCGGACCAGCGTCCTCCCACCGAGGATGTCATCGCGCAATTGCGCAAGAGCGTGCGTACGGTTGCCGGGCTCAACGTGTTCATGTTCTCGCCGCAGGATGTTTCCGCGGGCGGGCGCCAGTCCCAGTCGCAATACCAGTATACGCTATGGTCTGGCGACTCCGACCTCCTGGTCGAATGGGCGCCGAGGGTGATGGAGAGGCTGAAGACCGTACCGGGATTGACCGATGTCAATTCCGACAGGCAGCGCAACGGCTTGCAGGCCAAACTTGTCATCGATCGCGAGGCGGCTGCGCGTCTCGGGGTGGCCATTACGTCGATCGATAGCGCCCTCAACAATGCTTTTTCGCAACGGCAGATCTCCACGATCTACACCCAGCGCAATCAATATCGCGTGGTGCTCGCCGCATCCCCTGAGCAGAGCCGCGATCCCAGCGACATGACAGGCCTCTACGTGCCCGGCAGGTCGGGCCTGGTGCCGCTCTCGGCGGTTGCTTATGTGGAACGAGGGCTCGCGCCACAGCAGGTCAATCATCAGGGGCAATATCCCGCCATTACCCTCTCCTACAATCTCGCGCCGGGCACCAAGATCCAGGACGCCTCGGATGCCATCGAGGCCGCGGTGGCCGGCATGCACCTTCCCGCCGATATCAGGGGGGAATTTGCCGGCGACGCCAAGCAGGCGGCTCAATCCGGTTCTAGCCAGCCTCTGCTGATCCTGGCGGCCTTGCTGGCCGTCTACATCGTGCTCGGTGTTCTCTATGAAAGCCTGGCGCACCCGCTCACGATTCTCTCGACCCTGCCTTCGGCGGGACTGGGCGGCCTGCTCGCCCTCCATTTCGCCAATATGGAACTGACTATCGTCGCCTTCATCGGCATCATCCTGCTGATCGGTATCGTCAAGAAGAATGGCATCATGCTGGTGGATTTCGCCTTGGAAGCCGAGCGTGAGCGCAATCTGAGCTCCAGTGAGGCCATCTTCGAGGCATGCCTGGTGCGGTTCCGGCCGATCCTGATGACCACGCTCGCCGCTATCTTGGGAGCGCTGCCCCTGATCCTGGCGACCGGCCCCGGCACGGAATTGCGGCGCCCGCTCGGCGTCACCATCGTGGGAGGCTTGATTGTGAGCCAGATCCTCACGCTCTACACCACGCCGGTGATCTATCTCATGCTGTCGCGCCTTCACCGCCGCTGGAGTGTCAAGCCGCAGCGGCCGGGGCAAGCGACCGTGCAGGCGCCAAGCTCCGGTTAGGCGAACAGGGTGGCGAGATCCTTCAGGGTCTCACCGCTGGCGTGAGGAGAAGTGCCCAACCTTTCAGGAGGATGCTTGCCGCGGTTCACCCAGTAGGTGTGATAGCCGAACCAGGTTGCGCCGCTGATATCCCAGCTATTCGACGAGACGAACAGAATGCGCCCGGGCGGCATGCCGAGCCGGTCAGGCCCCAGCTGATAGGCCGCCCTCGCGGTCTTGTAGCAGCCGGCGGCGTCGACACTGAGGACATCGTCGAAGAGGCCGGAGAGCCCAGATGATTGCAATGCAGCCTCCAGCATGGCCGGCGTGCCGTTCGAGAGGATGCCGAGCCGCACCTCTTTGTTCCGCAGATCCAGCAGCGCGGCAGGTACTTCCGGAAAACTCGGCAAGGACCAGTAGGCGGCCAGCAGGTCGTCCCGCTTTTGCCGGGGCGCGGTCAGGCCAAGCCGCTCGATGGAATAGTCCAGTGCATCAGCCGTCACCGTCGCGAAATCCGCATAGTTTCCGCTGATCGTGCGCAGCCATGTGTAGTTGAGTTGCTTGTCCCGCCAGAGCGCGGAGAGCTCGGCGCCGCGGCCAGGAAAGGCCTGTTCTGCCTTCTCGGTGATGAAGCCAAGGTCGAGCAATGTGCCGTAAGCATCGAACAACACGGCTGAAAAAGGAACGATCGTATTCATCGAGGAACTCCTGCAGCAATCTGTCAAGACACCGGATAGGCGGCCTGCCGCAACGATCATACGGCAACAGGTGAAGCGCCTTTCAAGGTCGCCTCGCGGTGTAGATGGCCGTCATGAAATGCCGCATAACCCTGCCCCCGAACTCCTCGTCGACAATGGCTCCGGTGCGGTCGAGGAACGCCTGGCGTTCAATTTTCGGCAGTCGGGCGACGGGAGAAAAGGTGGCTGTCAGCCCAAGGATTTGCTGCTTGTCCAAAACGGGCCGCCAGCGCACCTCCTCGGCAATGATGGACTCAAAACCCGCTTGTTCGAGCTCGGCAATACGGTGCTTCCTGTCGAGGCCGAAATGCCCTTTCGGCCCGTCGCCATGCGAGGGACTTTTCTGCAATCGCTCGAACAGCGCGTGCGTGCGTTGATGGAACGCGTCGGCTTCATCCGGGTCTCCGAAGATGTTCCACCACATCGCCCAATGCCCGCCGGGACGCAGAAGGTGGAATGCTTTAGCCAGGGCCTGGCCGGGCTCGATCCAGTGGAGGGAGGTTGCGGCAATGCCAAGATCGAAGGAGGCGGCCGGCATAATAGCCTCTTCGAACGTAACAGTCCGCACGTTCAGCCTGTCTGCATGCGCGTTCTGGCTATCGACGAGAAACGCTGCCAGCCTCGCATCCGGCTCGACAGCCGTCACTCGGCAGCCCATGGCGAGCAATGGAACGGTCGCCAGACCGGTTCCTGGCCCAATCTCGAACACGCTCTTGCCCTCACCCACCCTGCAACGGGTCTCGAGGATCTCAAAGATGCGATCGGGATAGTTAGGCCTGAAAGCAGCATAGGCGCGCGCATTCTCTCCGAAGAGAGTTCTGCCGGCAGTTCGGGCAATCGTCGCTGGCATGGAGATACCCGTTTTCCTTCCTTTTACCGCATGGTCGGGTGCCGGCCTTTATCCCGCCGTCCTATGGTACCTGCCTGTGCGGAAGATGAATGAATAACCCATCATCTCTGGCGAAATAGCTCGGCTCCGCACTGAAATCCGCTTGTGCGACATCCCGGTGACTGTAAGCTACCTGCCAGTATCAAGAGATCCGGGGAGGATTGGCCGTCAGAATCGAAATTGAGCCGATCAGTATCTTCGACGATGCGTGACGGGCGCGGCGGTTGATGAAGGGATGTGCTTGGGCGAAGTCCAAAGCATATCTCTCAAAAACCAACCTACGATGTCCGCTACCACCTCTCGCGGAAGAAATCACAAAGTATAACGATAATGCGTTGGAGGAACATATGAATGCCGGGGCCTCGTTCGACAAAAGCAAGAACGCGCTAAGCCGTCATCGTAGCGTCTGGGAAATGCGCTCTGAAAGCTGGATCGGCCTCGTCGACGATCTGAGCCGACTGGTAGCCCTCCCTCCCGACCATCCCGAACGCCAGTCCCGCCTGACCCATATCAGCGAGCTGATTGCCGCCCTCTCCCCGATCGAAAGCTATTGGGCCTTTCCGGGGGGCCGGGTCTTCGCCGATCTGTGCAACTGGATTGAACGGGGCGAGTTGGCGCGTGCGCATCAAACGGCACGCCGCATCCATCGCGTGCTGGTAGCCCGGACCTATCGGCATGAGGCAAGCTCGCTCGAAGGCGATGGCGAACTGCCCTCGCAGATCGAGACCGAAAGCGAACGTCAGGCACAGTTGTCGCGCCCCTATTTCGAAGTGCTCATCGTCGACGAAATGTCGGCCAGCGAAGAGGCGGCGCTACGCCGGCGCGTTCAGCGCAAGCGCCATGCCGAGGATGAGTTCATCTTCGACATCGTCATCGTGCCCAGTTTCGAAGACGCCCTGATCGCCACGCTGGTGAACTTCAACCTGCAGGCGGTGGTGATCCGCCACGGCTTTCCTTTTCGTTCGATCTACAGCGACGATATGCTGCGCCGCTTCCTCGACGGTGTTCAGGACGGCATCGAAACCATACCCGAATTCGAGCGCGGCCCCTTGCTTGGCCGCCAGATCGCTCGATTGCGCCCGGAGCTCGACCTCTATCTGGTCACGGACATGAAGGTGGAGGACATCGCGGCGACCGCCGGCGAAGTGTTCAAGCGCATCTTCTTCGGCGAAGAGGATCATGTCGAACTCTACGGCGCCATCATGCAGGGCGTCGGCGAGCGCTACCACACCCCCTTCTTTGACGCGCTGCGCGACTATGCCAAGCAGCCGACCGGCGTGTTCCACGCCTTGCCCCTTGCCCGTGGCAAGGCGATCCTCAATTCGAGCTGGATCGGGGACCTCTTGCAATTCTACGGCATGAACCTGTTCATGGCCGAGACGTCGGCGACCTCGGGTGGCCTCGATTCCCTGCTCGATCCGGTCGGTCCCCTCAAGATTGCCCAGGAACATGCCGCGCGGGCCTTCGGCGCCCGCCGTACCTATTTCGCCACCAACGGCACCTCGACCTGCAACAAGATCGTGGTGCAAGCCCTGGTGCGGCCCGACGATATCGTGCTGGTCGATCGCAACTGCCACAAATCGCACCATTACGGCCTGGTGCTGGCGGGGGCACAGGTCGCCTATCTCAACTCATATCCGCTCGACCAATATTCGATGTATGGCGCCGTGCCGATCCGCCACATCAAGGAAACGCTGCTGAGCTTCAAGCGCGCCGGTACGCTGGACCGGGTGCGCATGGTGCTTTTGACCAACTGCACCTTCGACGGCATCGTCTACGATGTCGAACGCGTGATGCTGGAATGCCTGGCGATCAAGCCGGATCTGGTCTTCTTGTGGGACGAGGCCTGGTTTGCCTTCGCGCGCTGCCATCCGGTCTATCGCCCGCGCACCGCCATGGCCACGGCGGCGCGCCTTACCGAGATGTTCAAGGATCCGGCCTATGCCAAGCGCTACGAGGAGTTCGCTGCCAGCGTCAATTGGGATGACGAGGAAGCGTTGCTCGAACGGCAGCTGATCCCCGATCCCGACAAGGTGCGCATACGCACCTACGCTACCCACTCGACCCACAAGACCCTGACGGCCCTGCGCCAGGGCTCGATGATCCATGTCTGGGACCAGGATTTCCGGGACAAGGCGGAGGAGGCCTTCCACGAAGCCTATATGACCCATACCTCTACTTCGCCGAACTACCAGATCCTCGCCTCGCTCGATGTCGGCCGGCGACAGGTGGAGCTCGAGGGCTATGAACTGGTGCAGCGCCAGCTCGAACTGGCGATGAACCTGCGCGACCAGGTGCAGGCGCATCCTCTGCTCAAGCGCTATTTCCGCTTCCTGGCGGTCGGCGACCTCGTGCCGCTGCAGCACCGGGAATCCGGCGTCGAGAGCTATTTCAACGAGGAGACGGGCTGGAACAATTTCGAGCTGGCCTGGCGCACCGACGAGTTCGCGCTCGATCCGACCCGGGCGACACTGGCGATCGGCGCCACCGGCCTCGACGGCGACACCTTCAAGAACAAGGAGTTGATGGACAAATACGGCATCCAGATCAACAAGACCTCGCGCAACACGGTCCTGTTCATGACCAATATCGGCTCGACGCGCTCGGCGGTGGCCTATCTGATCGAGGTACTGGTCAAGATCGCGCGCGATCTCGACCGCAGCGCCGCGGACATGAGCAGTATCGAGCGGCGCATCCACGCCAAGAAGGTGCGATCCTTGACGCTCGAACATCCACCCTTGCCGGATTTCTCCAGCTTCCACCGGGCTTTCCGCGGCGACAATCTCGCCAGCAACACGCAGACCCGCAATGGCGACATCCGCAGCGCCTTCTTCCTGTCCTATGACGACAGCAATTGCGAGTATGTGAACATGATGGAGGCCTCCCGGGCGATCCAGGCGGGACGCGAGCTCGTCTCGGCTTTGTTCGTGATCCCCTACCCGCCCGGTTTCCCAATCCTGGTGCCCGGCCAGGTCATCAGCATGGAGATCCTCCAGTTCATGTCGGCCCTCGACGTGCACGAGATCCATGGCTACCGCCCGGATCTCGGCTTCCGCATCTTCAGCGAAGAGGCCCTGGCCCGCACCCAGGAGCGAGCGCTGGCCAAGACCACCGTGATCCAGGCCCAGCAGGAGGCCATGCAGAACTAGAATGGTGAGCCCGGCGCCGGAAGCGTCAGAACAGATTGCCGTAAAGTGGCATGGCAGCAGCACCGAGGGCAGCGACAAGGTCGCTCGGTGCCTGCGCCCGCTCCAACACGATGGGTTTGGGCCGCGCATTCATCTGATAGGCGGCGACTGTGCGGCGCGTGCGCTCGAAGAGGCGTCCCAGCACGGGTTCAGGCAGCAGGCCGCTTATCAGGATACTGGAGATGTCGGTGATATTGGACACGCTGGTCAAGGCGCGGCCGAGATCGGTGCCCGCCTGCTCGACCCAGCGGCCGAGATCGGGATCGTCGCAAAAGCCCGGTGCGGAAAAATCCAGGCACTCGACATTGGGCTTGCCCAGGAAACGCGCCAGCCCGCGCAACGACACCACGGTTTCCAGGCAACCGCGGGCACCGCAATAGCAGATCTCGCCGTTCGGATAGGTATGGATGTGGCCGATCTCGCCGGCATTGCCGTAGGAGCCGCGTACGGCCCGCCGGTTGAAGATCAGGGCGCCGCCCAGGCCATAGCCGACAAAGGCATAGATATAGCTGGGCAGATGATGGCCGCCGCCGAACCAATATTCCCCCAGGCCGGCCGCCGCCCCGTTGATCGCGATGAAGACATCGTGTCCGATCAGGTCAGACAATGCCTTTTCGAAGGGATAGTTGCGCCAGGCGGGGTATTGGCTCGATTGCCCAACGGCCCCCCTGTCGTGATCGACCGGCCCCATGACCGAGACGCCGACGCCAAGCAGCTTTTTGGGGCGCATCGGATGGGCATCGAGGCGGGAGAACAGCGTAGCGAGCAGATGCGTGGACGGTTCGGGTTCCTCGATGCGCAACTGCTCTTTCTCATGCGCGATGATGTTGCCGGCAACATCGACGAGCACGGCCCGGGCAAACTCGTGATCGAAGTGCAGGCCGATCGTGGCGGCGTAACCCGAGATGAGGCGCAATCCACGGATAGGCTGACCCAGGCGTGGACGCCCGGCACGATCCGCCGCCGGTGTGGCCGCGACCTCCGCCACCAGCCCCTCTTCCATCAGCGCAGCGACGATCTGCGTGATGGCCGAAGGCGTCAGGCCCGTCTCAGTGGCAAGATGCGTGCGCCCGATCCCGGGCGATTGCCGAATGCCCTCAATGACCAGGCCCCGATTGAGGTCGCCGACCCGCGAGGCATTGTAGCCTCGCGGCCTGCGTCGCCCGGCGGACGATGGGACCGGTCTTTCCCGGTTGGACTTATTCATGACGCGACCAATGCCGACAGGACTTCAGCCCTGCCCAACGAGACATGCCTTGTTTAGACCCTAAAGCGCTTTCCGACTCGGCGGAATTGCCCAGAATCGCAAAGACACTCAAGCCAATCCATTGGATTGGCTTGGAAACAATGAACTAGAGCAAAGAGGCGTTTGCATTCAAGCGCGCTTTGCTCTGGATGTCGCCTCGATGGTCCAGTCCTTTCCATAGCCGAGAAGACGAGCTGGGTCAGCGGGTCAGATAGCCGCCGTCCACGACCAGAACCTCACCGGTGACATAGCTCGAAGCCGGCGCGCACAGGAACAGCACGCAAGCGGCAACTTCGTCGGGCGTCCCAACCCTGGCCATCGGGGTCATATCGCGCCAGATCGGGAACCAGTCGGGGTTTTCGATGCCGCCGCGTGACATGTTGGTATCGATATAGCCGGGCGCAACCGCGTTGATGCGGATGTTCTCGGCGGCGAACTCGCTGGCCAGGCTCTTCGTCATCATGTGAACCGCAGCCTTGGAGGCGTTATAGGCAACCTGGTTCTGCGGCACATTGGAAATGAACCCGGAAATCGAGCCTACATTCACGATCGCGCCGCTGCCTTGCTTGCGCATCGGTACGAGAGCCGCGCGGCAGCCGCGAAAGACGGCATCGACATTGGTGTCCATCACCTGGCGCCAGCGCTCCTCGTCGAAATCGGGGGTATCGCCATGGCTGGCAACGCCGGCATTGTTGACGAGAATGTCGAGCTGGCCCCAGCGTGTGAGAGCCGCATCGACGAGGCGCTGCGGCGCGGCCGGGTCGCGAATGTCGGCCTGGACAAAGGCAACATCATAGCCGGCATCGGCCAGACCCTGCTCGGCCTCCTCGACCTTGCTTCGCCCTGAAATCAGGAGCTTTGCTCCGGCCTCACCCAAGGCGTGTGCGATGGCGAGCCCAATGCCGCGATTGCCCCCAGTGATAAGTGCGGTCTTGCCGTCCAGACGAAATTTCTCGAGCATCGTTTTTCCTATGTAGTGGTGGCTATTTCATCACGCCCTTGGGCGCATGACCGCTGTTGAGGCAGACGGCCAGGATCAGGATCGTGCCGAAGACGATCTGTTGCGCGAGAGCATTGACCCCGACGAAGGTCATGCCCGTGCGAAACACGGCGATCAGCATGGTTCCCGCCAGCGTTCGCAGAACCCCGCCATTACCGCCGGTCAGCGAGGTGCCGCCCAGCACGACCGCGGCAATGGCGGGGAGCAGGAATTCGTTGGCGATGGTGGGTGTTCCGCTTGACAGACGAGCCGCGAGCATGACGCCGGACATGGCGGCAAAGGCGCCAGCCAGGGCAAAGACGGCCAATTTGATCCTGAAGACACGGATGCCGGAGACGGTTGCGGCGGGTTCGCTGCAGCCGACGGCCTTCATCCTCTTTCCGAAGGGCGTTGCCTGCTCCAGCACAAAGGCCAGGACAAAGATAACGAGACTGACCCAGATTTCGTTGGGCAGGCCGAGCGTGGAGCCAATGATCCAGCTCAGGGCGTCGCCGCGGATTTCGCCGGGGATGCCGATCGCCCGCTGGCCCGAAATCCAAAGAGCCGTCGTCGCCGCTATACCTCCAGTGGCGAGGGTGGCGACGAAGCTGGGAATGCGCAGCTTGCCATGCACGAACCCCGAGAGCAGGCCGAACACCCCCCCGATGAGGATGGCGGCCGGAATGGCGATCAGGCCGTGTCCCGGCAGCAGCAGAGCGAGCACGATGGAAGCGATGGCGGCCACCGATTGCATCGACAGATCGACCGATCCGACATAGATCACGAAGGTCATGCCGAGAGCCATCACGAACAGGGTGGCATTGTCCGCCATCAGGCCGATCAGCGTCATGGGATCGAGAAAGCGTGCGTCGAACGCACCCACGACGAGGATGGCGAGGATCAGGGCGATCCAGGGCAGATAGGGCGCGAGGAAACGCAGGCGTATCATGCTTCACACCATGTGCCGGATGAGGTCGAGCGGTTCAGGCGGCGGAACCGCCATCGTGTCGAAGTGTGCCGTCCGGCGCCCGTCCTTCATCACGATGATGGTATGAGCGAGCCCGAGCGCCTCCTCCAGGGTGTCGCCGATCAGGATGACCGAACAGCCATTGGCGCAAAGCTCCCGGATCAGGCCGTACACATCCTCCTTGGCGCCCACATCGAGGCCGCGTGTGGGATGGTCGAGCAGGAAGATGCGAGCACCGGCATTGTACCATTTCGCCAGCACGACCTTCTGCTGATTGCCTCCCGACAAATTGGCGCAAAGCGTATCGCCGCTCGGCGTCTTGATCCGCATGCGGTCGATGAGGCTGCGCGTTGCGCGGCCGATCTCGCCGAATTTCAAGATACCGAAGCGGCTCATGCCCCTGAGATGAGCGAGGCTGATGTTCTCCTCGACCGACATTTCCTCGACGATCCCCTCGAACTTGCGCTCGCGCGGGACATAGCCGAGCCCCAGGGACACCGCCTGGCTGGGGGAGACGAAACGCAGATTGCGTCCGCGATAATGGGCACTGCCGAGATGAATCTTCTCCAGTCCGAACAGGCTGCGGATCAGGGCCTCGCTGCCGGCCCCCTCGGTGCCGACCAGAGCGAGGACCTCCCCGACATGAAGGTCGAGATCAATGTCGGCATAGGCCCGCGCACGCGCCAGGCCCCTGGCCTGCAGGGCTATTTCCGTCTGGAACGGCGCCCGTCCTTCCTCCTTGTAGTAGGAGCCCGTGGCAGCGCGCCCGACCATGAGGTGGTGAATGCGTTCCGGGCTCGCCTCGTCCTTGGTCATCTGGCTGACGGTGACGCCGTCCTTGAGAACATAGATCCGGTCGGAAATGTCGATGACCTCGTCGAGCCGATGCGAGACGAAGATGATGCCGGCCCGCTGCTTCAACTTGCGGATGACATTGAAAAGGATGTCGATCTCCGCCTGTTCCAGCACGGAAGTCGGCTCGTCGAGCAGGATGCACAGGCTTCCCTCAACCGCCTCCTCCAAGGTCAGCACCTTGGCGAGCTCAACCATCTGGCGCTGCACGAAGCTGAGTTCCGAGGTGACGGTCAGGGGATCGACGTCCAGGCCGACCTTGGCGAGTTGGCGTGTGGCGGCTGCGGCCATGCGTCGCCAGTCGATGCGGCCGAAACGGACGAACGGGGTTTCGTTGCCCAGGAAGATGTTCTCCGCCACTGATAAATTGGTGATCAGGGACTGCTCCTGGAACACCATGCCGATGCCCCGGGCAGCAGCATCCTTCGGGCCGGCGATCGCCGTCACCTTGTCGTGAATGCGGATCTCGCCCGCATCGGGTTGGTTGATGCCGTTGAGCACCTTCATCAGCGTCGATTTGCCGGCCCCGTTCTCGCCGACCAGGCCGACGACCTCGCCGGCCTTCACGGTGATCGAGACATTCTTGAGGGCCTCGACCTTGCCGAAGCGCTTGGTGATGCCGATAAGTTCGAGCATGGCTTCGGCCCTCACTTCACCACGGAGAGCGCGCGCAGGGGCGTATTCAAGAGCACTGCCCCGATGATCACCACGCCGAGCACACCCTGCTGCACGAAGGTCGGCAGGCCGATGATGATCATGCCATTGTTGAGCACCATCACGATCAAGACGCCGATAAGCGTATTGAATACCCCACCCTTGCCGCCGGTCAGCGCGGTTCCGCCCACCACGACGGCACTGACCGCCGTGAAAAGTTGGCCGCTGCCGATCAAGGCGCTGCCGGCCCCGAGCCGCGCGCAGGCCAGGACGGCCCCGACACCGAAGAAGACGCCGGCCAAGGTGAAGGCCAGGATGCGAACCCGTCCTGCATTGACGCCGGAAGCTCTGGCAAGGTCCTCGCCACCTCCCAAAGCCATGATATGGCGGCCAAGACGCGTATGATCCTGCACATACCAGGCGATGAGCAGCATGACGGCGGCGATATAGACGGCCAGGGGAATGCCACCCAGACGGAAGAGCGCCAAGGCGCGGATCGATGGGTCGAGGATCTGCACCCTCTCGCCGCCGAGCAGGACCGTGGCCAGGCCCGTGCCGACGAAGCCCATGCCGAGGCTGACCATGAAGGACGGCACCTTCATCACCACATGGATGACCCCGAGGATGCAGCCGAAGGCTGCCGCTGTCGCGAGCGCCAAGGGCAGTGCCAACAGGCCGAGATTGAAACCGGTGCCGGTGGAATTGGCCACGAAGGCGCAAAGGGTCGCGGCCGTCACAGCCATCGATCCCTCGATGGACAGGTCAATCGATCCCATCAGGATGATGAAGGTCACACCCAGGGCGAGCGTCAGGGGCGCTGCCGCCGATGCGGTCACCCGAATGAGATTGCCGAGCGTGAGAAACTGCGCATCCAGCAGCGAGATGCCGAGGCATAGGCCGAGCAGGACGAGGACAGGCGCGGCACGCGCAAGGGATTGTCTGGAAATCGCCATTTCGACTGTCTCTGTTCGAGAGTTCCGCTCTGCCCCTGCAAGAGGGGCGATGCGCGAACACTAGCGAGGAAAAGTTGGGAGGGACTTTGCCTTGCCTGTCGCGCATCGCCGACGGGCGAGATCTCAATAAGTGATCTGGTCCGTAACCTTGCCCCACAGGTCGTTCCAGTCGACCTTGGGGGTTTCGTCGATATTGGTCTTCCAATAGGCCTCGACATCGGCCTGCGTGATCAGGACGCCGGTGCCGTAGAATTCGCGATGGTCCTTGGGCTCCTTGGAGGGAGAGAACGCACCGGTGGCGGCATGATAGCCGAGGGAAAGAGCTATGCCGCCGATCCAATAGGGGTTCCAGTCGACGGTGGCGGCCATCTCCTTGTTGCGGATTGCCGTGACCGCATCCTTGGTGCCGTCGATGCCGGTGACGAGAACCTTGCCGGCAAGGCCTTCGGCGCGCAGCGCCTCAAGGGCGCCGACCGCCATGCCGTCATTGGCGGCCCATATGCCCTTGATCTTGTCGCCAAAGCGCGTGATCCAGGCGGCCACCACATTGTTGGCCTTGGTGGAGTCCCAGTCAGCATCCTGGAAATCGAGCAATTCCACCTTGCCGTTGGCCTTGATGGCATTCATCAGGCCCTGCTTGCGCTGAATGGCCGGCGCGTTGGAGGCAATGCCGCCAAGAGCGACGATGCCGCCCTCGCCGCCGAAACTGTCGAACAGGGCCTTGGCTGTCTGCTCACCGGCCGGCACGCCATTGAACGACATGTGGGCGACATAGTTATCACCGAAATCCCAGGGGTGAAGGTCGTCCGGCTTATTCCAAACTGTTACGACATGGCCTCCAGCCTTGGCGACGGCCTCCACGATCGGCCTGGCATCGGGAACATCGTTGGGATCGACACCAAGCACCAGCTTGTTGCCGACCTTGGCCAGCATGGCCTTGATGTCGGCTATTCCCTTTTCGCTGTTGCCTTCCGTCACCAGGGCCGCATAGGGCGCACTCACCGTATCCGCATAGGCTTTCGACCCCTTGTCCCAGGCGACATGAAAGGCATTCGACAGCGAACGGATCGAGCTGGCGAACTGAAGGTCGGACGCCGCGAATGCACGCCTCGCCCCGGCAGGCAGCAACAGCGATCCGGCCGCAAGGGCCGAACCGATCAGGAAGCGGCGGCGTTCGATCAAGGCCGCCTCAATGAAATCATGGCCAGAAGCCATCGGACAGTTCCTCCTCGGATCTCGTTGTTCGAGAGGCGGCTTTTCATGCTTATGGTTCATTCCGCCTTTCTTTAATTAAATTGATTAATTTAAGTGAGTCAAGCGTGTTTCTTCCCTGGACGATGCAAAGGCCCGTCTATCGGATTTCGCTGGAATTGGGATAGGGTACCGCCGAACAACCGCCGGGACTTGCCATGAATACAGCCGTCACGACCTATCGCCGCGCTTCGGACATGGCCTGCAACGAGGTGCCCGACGGCTATGTCGTCTACGATCCCCGACGCGAGGAAGTGCACTATCTCAATCTGACCGCCGCGGCGGTGTTCGAACTGTGCGACGGCGAAGCCACGAGCGCCTCGATCGCGCAATCGCTGCAGGTCGTTTTCGGCTTGGAACACGCCCCTGGCGACGATGTCGATGGCAGTTTGAAAGCCCTGGTGGCGCAGGGGCTGATCACGCCGGTTGCGCATCCCTCACCGGCGACGTGAGTGATCAAAGCGGCTTTCTCGGCGCAGAAGACCTTGACGAAGCCCCCTACTCTGCTAGACCGCGCATATTCGCACGCGACCTCATTGCAGCGGCGCGAACATGTGGAAGGGTGGCCGAGTGGTTTAAGGCAACGGTCTTGAAAACCGTCGTAGGCGCAAGTCTACCGTGGGTTCGAATCCCACCCCTTCCGCCAGTTCTCTTGTCTATGGTTTGATATTCCAGTGCCAGCGGCCGTGGCCGACCGCCGACACAACGGCTCTTACTTCACCGTGATGGCGAGACCGGTGATATCGGCGTTGACCTGGAGGCCCACCTGTCTCCCCGACAGTTCAAGCCGGGCGCCCTTGCCGTTGGTCATGACGATCACCTGGGCACCCTTGCCGATCGCACCGCCGCCGCCTGCCGCGCCATAGACCCCCGTCGCGTCCCGGACGCGCTGAATATTGCGCACTCTGCCTTGGAAATAGGTCTTGGAAGCTCCGAAAGCGAGGCCGCCCGAGATGCCGCCGACGGAGATGGGATAGCGCCGACCATGGAAGGTCAACGTACCCTCGCCTCCAGAGCCACCCACGAAGAAGGCAGCCTTGTAGACGTAAAAGCGGATCGTACCGCTGTCGGCATGGGCGGAGCCGGCGAGGCCGACTCCTGCCGTTGCCACAGCCGCTGCCACGATCGTACGAAATCTGGACGAAATATTCATGATGCAAGTCTCTCAAGATCGCCGGTTGCCCGGCCAGAAGGGCATGTTAGCGTCGCGTCAAAGCTACAGCTAAACACTCTGGCCCGTCGTTAGTTCCAGGCATGCGACCTCGTCCCGGCTGTGAACGGGCCGGCGCCATACCAAGGTATGGATTGTTGGGAGGCGAGCGGGTCCGTACGATCAGGATGCTTCTTTGGAAATGGAAGCTTGGAGGCCCGGGTCTTTAATCAGACAGCCCCCCAGCCCTAAGCCGGGCCTCCTGTTTTCCCATTCGACCTAGAGTTGCGGTGGTGCGTTTACCCCTCTGGCCTGCAGACCGGAGGGGTTTTTGCGTCTGAGGCGTTCGCAGGTGTCCCTATCGACAGACGCGCCGCGTCGCCCATACCGGCCGGCCATGCTTGAAAGTCTTCGTCTTCACGACCTTGCAGACGGGACGATGATGGTGGCGATCAAAACCCGGATGCCGCCAATCATGCCGAGGGGCAGCCGAAGCGGCAAGAGTTGTCCCGCCAAGTGCCGCAATGGAAAGGACGACGGCGCAAATAAGCTTCTTCATAATGGTCTCCTGGAAAAGCCGCCCCCAGCTATGCGGACATAATTAGCGAGACAAAAATGAACGGTGTCTGAAAAATGATATTGCCAATCGCGGTATGATGGACGCTGTGGAATGATGGTTAATGGGCGCACCGATGAAACGCCCCGCCTCTATCTTGCCCGCCCACCCGTTGATTTGACGATAGGGTCGCCACAGCGTTCTGCTGGGTTGCACCCCTGCGATATCAGCCATGTCAATAATGCTGCCCCGCCGCAATCTTCCCCTGCCTGCTGAGATAGATGATCTGGGCTGTCAGGCCGATGACGAGAATGACGAGAAGGCTGGCCTGGGCCCCAAGGAGGAGTGGTGATTTCAAGTCGGTGACGAAAGGATGGCCGTCTGGAACACGACGCAGGGTCTCGGTAACGGTTGGCACCATCAACAGGAATACGGTCAGGCTCAGGCAGACCGTCTCGATCAATCTCCCGGCACGTCCCAACCATTGAAGTCGCCCAACGCCATAACCCGCGACCAGCAATATGATGGTTGTCGCACCGATGATGTAGCTCACCGGCTGATGTGCGACGAGGAATGCCGTTGCCGCGCCGATCAGCATCGAGACGAAATAAACGATGCCGGCTGTCGACCTGGGCACAATTCGTCCGTAGCGAACGAACATGTACAGGGCCAGTGGAATAGCGGGCAAGCTGCCGAGCGTATGGACCCAGCCAATGGGAGAAATTCCAAACATTTCAGTCTCCTTTGAAATTCAAATACTAACTTCCAACTAGTAGGTAGTTTCAAAGACAAACCCTGCAGGCTCAAGGATCTGATCCAGATTGCGGGAGGGCGCTCAGCCCGCCCGCGAGGCGAGACGCTCGAGAAGCGGGCCTGTCACGACACCGAATATCTTCGGATCTCCATAGGCCCGCGCCGAGAGCATCGCGCCGTGAACCGTTGCCATGAATATTTCGGCCTCGGCACGAGGGGTACTCGTCAGCCGCAGTTGGCCCTGCCGCGCGCCGCGCTCCAGTACGGATTCCAGCCAATTGGAGAGGGAACGGAAATGCGCCCGGACCTCCAGGCCAACTTCCTCGGGCAGGACCGGGAGTTGGCTTGCCAGCAGCGCACAGACACAGAACGGAGCGCTGGCGTCCGCGATGCAGGCTTCCCAATAGCCGGTGTAGAAGCGAAGCTGTTCGAGCGGATCGGATGCGTGAGTTTCGAGATTTGCCATCCCCGTGTCGGCTTCTTGCCGATAGCGAGCAACCAGCGTTCGGACCAAATCGACCTTGCTTGGGAAATGGTGGTGGATGCTTGCCTTGCGAATCCCGACCACGGCCGCGATATCGGCATAGCTGAAACCGTTGTAGCCACCAGCGACGATCAGTGACCGTGCGCATGCTAGGATCTCGTCAGAGGTGGTCGACAAATTGCTCATGAGACCTATCTACCTTCTGGTAGGATGGTCGTCAAGTCCCGCAGACCGGGCCACGATGAGGCCGTTCCGAATTCAGTGGGCGGCCGAGGAAGAAATGCCCGCTTCCATGGGGCGCTAGAGACGTTTGATCTGCTCGATCAGGTCGATGCGGCGCGCCGGGTCGGCAAAGCCGAGAAGGAGCGTGGAGGCACCTGTCCGGAAAGCGGCATCGAGATCCTCGTCTTGAAGTTCTCCCGCGATCCAGAACGAGACGCAGCCCCGGAAGCTGAAGGCAAGCTGGTCCGCGAGCATCGCCTGGGCGATCCCCTTCAGCTCAACTGCCACGCCGGCGAAGTCCCCCAATGCCAACGACCAGAGCTCCCGCGAGTTTTGCCGGACCGGACCGGGCTCGGAATTGGCGATGCCAAGTGATCCCACCACCGCCTTGTGGACATCCGGCTTTTCCAGCAAGAGCGCGACGCTGATCCGTCCCATCGCCAACACATGGTCGATCGCATCGCCGCCGGGTGCTTCATCGCGAAACTGCGCCGCCATCCGCTGGATCAGGCGAGCCGAAAGCGCTTGCATGATCGAATTCTTGCTGCCGAAGTGATTGAACGGCGTGGCGAAACCGACGCCAGCCTCCTCCGCCAGAGCCCGCATCGAAAAGTCCGCTGTCTCTCCTCTCTCGAGCAGGCGCTCGGCCGCGTCGAGCACGACCTCGCGGGCAAGCTGCCGGTTTCTTTCCCTTAGAGGCTGCCGTTTTGTTTCCGCCATGGTCGATTCAGTTCCTTGTTTTCCATGTCTCTTGAAAATTTATATCATGATATATAATTAAGGTCACGATATAAGTAGGCGAGTCGAACGGCACGCCGCGAAAGGAGTTGGCATGAGCATCATCAAAACCTTCATGATTACCGGCGTCAGTTCGGGACTGGGCAAGGCCTTTGCCGAAGGCGCGCTCTCGGCGGGACACCGTGTGATCGGCACGGTTCGCAATGCGGACGCGGCAGGCGCGTTCGAGGCACTCGCACCTGGCCGCTCGCATGCCGTGCTTCTCGATGTGACGAATTTTGAGGCCGTTCCGAACGCTATCGCCCAGGCGGAGAGCGAGGTCGGCCCTATCGATGTTCTCGTCAACAACGCCGGCTACGGCCACGAGGGCATCCTGGAGGAATCGTCTCTGGACGACATGCGCCGCCAGTTCGATGCCAACGTGTTCGGTGCAGTCGCGATGATCAAGGCGGTGCTGCCGGGCATGCGCGCGCGGCGCTCCGGCCACATCGTCAACGTCACCTCCATGGGCGGTTTCATCACCATGCCGGGCATCACCTATTACTGCGGCAGCAAGTTTGCTCTCGAAGGCATTTCAGAAGCTCTCGGCAAGGAAGTGAAGCCGCTTGGCATCCATGTGACGGCGTTGGCACCGGGGCAGTTCCGGACCGACTGGGCCGGACGTTCGATGGTGCGTGCCGAGCGCAGCCTAGCCGACTACGACGCGGTCATGGATCCGATCCGTGCCGCCCGGCAGGCAAAAAACGGCAACCAACCCGGTGATCCCGCCAAGGCGGCGCAGGCACTCCTCAAGCTGGTCTCGGCCAAGAATCCGCCGGTGCGGCTCTATCTCGGGGGCGACGCACTCAAGCTCGTCCAGGACAAGATCGAAACGATGAAGACGGAGATGGCTGTCTGGGAGGAGGTCTCCCGCTCGACGGATTTCGCCCAGTAAGTTGACTGGAGATTCTGTTGTTGGGCCGGCGGGGAATTTCACCCCGCTCGGCGCCAGCCTGCTTTCCTGCCAGATACCAGGCCGTGAACCCATAAATTTGGGGACGGCGAGTTTGTGAGAGCGGTCCGTTCTTTCTACTCCGGTACGATTCGGATTTCGGATAGTGTAGCCAGATGGACGTTCTGGATTGGTTTGCCCGCTGGTATGAAGCCCCGTGTGACGGAGATTGGGAGCACGGGTTCGGCCCCTCGATCAGCACCCTTGATAATCCGGGCTGGTCGCTGGAGATCAACCTTGCAGGCACGGACTGCGACGGCCGGACGCTTAATCGGATCGCGCACAACTATGAGCATGAAACCGATTGGTGGACGTGCTGGACGGAGGGCAACGTGTTTCACGGCACTGGCGGCCCCTCCACCTTCGGTCGCTCCTCGAGACATTCCGAGACTGGGCAACGAACATCAATTAGCTGCGGACAGGCTCTTCCATGTTGCAGCAAATTCTGATTCACACTCGGGATGAGCCGACATGACCTTACCGACTTTGAATGGCGCTTGATCGAGCTGCTGTTGACCAAGGGCCGCTAAGGGGGCCGCGCGTTGACGGCAGGCGTGTGCTGAGCGACTTCTTTTGGGCATTGGGTCCGGTGCGGCATGGTGTGACTTGCCGGATCGTTACAGCCCCCGAACCACCTGCAACAACCGCTTCATCCGATGCCGCACAGCAGGGGCATTGCACATGGCGGGGAAAAACGGCGCGTAAATCAACATGTTGAAGGCCCTCGCACTTGCGGATTGGATCCGTAAGCGCGGGGTTGATCCGGCCTGATGGACACGTCGCCTGGTTCGGCGTAACGTGCCTCCCGTAGGGAAATCTACAGACATCTTCGGGTCTATCCTCCCCCTCGCCCGTCCGACGATCTGAGAAGATCTGTTTCGAATAATGAAACCATTCAGCATTCATTCATATGACGTAACGGAATATAAGACCTGTCAAATCCGACTGGAGATTTTGCATGAAAAAAATTCTTCTCGCGACTCTCATTGCCGTCGGCGCGCTGTCTGCCAGCGTTGCTCCGTCGTCAGCCCTTGCTCCGATTCATTTGGGTACTCCCGCCGCAACACAAGTCGACCAGATCGGCTGGCATGGCTGGGGCAAGCATGGCTGGCGCCGGCACCACGACAATGGCCTGCATCGCGGCTGGGGTCGTGGTCGTCATGAAGGCTGGCGCCGACATGGCGGAAGGCACGGGCATGACGGATGGCGCAGGCATGGTGGCCGGCATCATCGCTGGTGATAGTCCGCCCTCGGCGCCGCTATGCGGGTTGAACCGATCCGGCGCATGAATGATCCAGGATGCAGCACGCACACCCGCTAAGCTTCCTGACACAAAAAAGCCCGACGCTCCATGCGCCGGGCGAGTTCTATTGGGGTACTATCGTCAGCCGACCTCTCCTACGGTAGTGGCCGTTGACTGGCGCGAGTGTGTCGACCGCCTGTGACTTCAGCGTGATTCCGAGATGCCTCTACGGCATATCCGCGAATTTGGTTCTATCATACCACCCTGTAGAAAGTCGTCTCACCGATGCGGGCACTTTGCTCGGTGATTTCGCCCACGGCCTGCCCCTGCAGCAACCAGATCAGCCCCATCGCGTCATAACGCGCAAGCGGCGCGGTCGGATGCAGGCCGAACAGATCGCTGGCGCTCCAGCCGAGTTCGGCCACCTGGTCGCCCCAATCGGTCAGGAATTCCATCGCATCATGCTTGGCCTGTTCCCAGCGTTTGGGGTCGGCAACCGGGTTGGTTTTCTGGAGCCTGGCCAATTCTTCAGCAAAGGGCCCCGAATAGGTTTGGGCAATGGCGAGCGCTGCAGGCATGTTCGAACTCCGTCCTGAGGTAGACGGATTCACGGCCCAAACAGTGTAGATTCGGTTGCTTCCCTTGCCATTGGCCGCGCAAATCCTCAGGAGTCCACGTGGACCGGCGCCTCCCGGTCATGCCGTTTTGGCTTCAGACCCGTCTCTAACCCGGGGCAAAGCCGGGCCAATAATGCCCATCCGGTGTCGGGCGCTTGCCGAAGATGGCCTGACCGACGCGAACCACGTCTGCCCCCTCCTCGATCGCAGCTTCAAAATCCCCCGACATGCCCATCGAGAGTTCGGTCAAGGCCGCATTGCGCTTCACTGCCCGATCGCGCAGGGTACGCAGCAGACGAAAACAGGGGCGCACGCGCGCCATGTCGTCGCTGAAAAGAGCCAATGTCATCAGCCCACGGGGGCGCAAGCGCGGAAAGTCGCCGAGCCGATCGACGAAATCGAGCAGGGCGTCGGGATGCAGGCCGAACTTGCTGTCCTCTCCCGACGTGTTGACCTGGACGTAGACGTCGAGGAAGCGATCCTCGATGGTCAGGCGCCTGTCCAGCATCTCGGCGACCCTCAGGCTGTCCAGAGCGTGAAACTCCCGGGCGAAGCGGGCGAGATATTTCACCTTGTTGGTCTGCAGATGCCCCACGATGCTCCAGGCGATCGGCAAGTCGGCGAGGGCGTCGCGCTTGCTCTGTGCCTCCTGGATCTTGTTCTCGCCGAAGTCGTGGATTCCTGCTGCGAAGGCGAGCCGTAGAACCGGTGCAGGCACGGTCTTGGTGATGGGAAGAAGCCGCACCGCGGCCGGTTCCCGGCCGGCGCGCAGGCTGGCCGCTGCGATCCTGCGTTCTACGTCGGCGAGATTGGCGGCAAAGCTTGCCTTTGGATCGGGCCCGAAGCGGGCGATGTCCTTTTCGTCGAGGCCGGCCGTCTCGGCGGTGTCGACAACCCGCTCGCGATCGGCGGCAGTTTCCAGATACTGTTCATTCATGGCGGTGCCGTTCATGCATAGGAGCGCCCAGTCTCATATCGAGCCACCGTTCAGGTGGGATCGAGGGGAATGAGCGAGGCGATCCGGCGATCAGCGGGATTGGGGCTGTCGGCGAGTGCGCGCGCGACACCGGCGCGATCGGCAGCCGGCCGGTTCTGGCTCAGCTTGCGCTTGCCTTCCAGGCGCCGGACCGTCAGGCGCACGCCGACGATGCCACGCAACTGCGCTTCCACGAATGCCGGTGGCGCATCGCTGACCTGCCAGGGCTTGGACATCGTCCCCTCATGCAGGTTGGTGATGCGGGTGACGGCCTCGAGCAGGCGCCGGGGATCATCGAAGAACTCGACCGGCCCATAGGCATGGATCGCTTCGTAATTCCAGGTTGGTACGACCTTGTGGTGCTCCTGCTTGGCGGCATACCAGTTGGGCGAGACATAGGCGTCCGCGCCCATGAAGATAGCCATGGCGTCGCCGATCGGCTCGGCCTGCCAGTGCGGATTGGCCCGAGCTAGATGGCCATAGAGGGTGCCATGCTCTCCCTCGGCGGGGTCGAAGAACAGAGGCAAGGGCGTGCCGATCGGGCCGGCTGCCGTTGCGGTCACCAGGGTACTCAGGCGCGTATCCCGCATCAGGCGATGGAGGATGGCAGGATCGTCTTCGCGGAAGGCGGGCGGAACATACATTGTGAGGGCTCGTGAAAACTCGACTTGGTTTCCTGTCAGGATAGGGCCAAACTGGCTTAACAAGAACGTCCAGTTTAGATAATTTTAGCTAGGCCAGTTATGATGATGCGGAACGGGCGGACGCAAGGTCCCGGGGCCAGGCAGATCTATGAGGTGCTTCGGGCCCAGATCCTGGCAGGGGCTTATGGGGATGATGGCGCCTTGCCCTCCTCGCGCGCCCTGGCATCCGAACTCGGTGTGGCGCGAGCGACCGTCACCTCGGCCTATGAGCAGTTGTCGGCGGAAGGTTTCATCCACAGCCGGCAGGGCGCCAGGCCGAAGGTGGCCGCGGTTCTCGACCGCACGCCGCCGGCGTTGCCCCTGCTGACGGGTCCGGCTCCCCTGCCCCTTTCGTGCTATGGCGAGCGCCTCGCCCTTCAGCCGGTCTCCCTCGCGCCCTCGGTAAGGCCGGGCATCGATTTTCGTTATGGCGATCTTGCCGCGTCGGACTTTCCCACGCCGATCTGGCGGCGCGCCATTCTGGGCGCGCTGGCGCAGAGGCAGGATCGCCTTTCCTATGGCCACCCGGCTGGTTCTCATCGGCTTCGGCGTGCCCTCCAAGGTTATCTCTGGCGGGCACGCACGCTGCGCTGCGAAGCCGAGCAAATCATCATCGTCAACGGTTCCCAGCAGGGATTGGATCTTTGTGCCCGCCTGCTGCTCGATCCCGGTCAAGGCGTGGTCGTCGAGAACCCTTGCTATCCGATGGCGAGGGATATTTTTGCCGCGGCCGGCGGCAAGGTCACACCGGTTGCGGCCGATCAGGATGGGCTGGACACGTCGCGGCTTGCCCGCGTCGAGGCGCGGCTCGCCTATGTCACGCCTTCCCATCAATTTCCTCTCGGCAGCGTACTGTCGATAGCAAGGCGTCACCGCCTGCTCGCATGGGCCGGGACACGCGAGGCCTATCTGATCGAGGACGATTACGACAGCGAATATCGCTATGATATCAATCCGGTGCCGCCGCTGTACGGCCTGGGCAATGGCCAGAACGTTCTCTATCTCGGCACGGTTTCGAAGACCCTGTCGCCCACCTTGCGGATCGGCTATCTGGTGGTCCCTTCCAATCTGGCCGCCATTTTCACGCGCGCCAAGCAGATCATGGACAGGCACAGCCCAGCCTTGGAGCAGGAGGCTCTCGCCACTCTCCTGGAAAACGGCGCCTATGAACGTCATATCCGCCGCATTCGCCGGCGCATGGCCGAGCGCCGCAATACCCTGCTCGAGGGATTGCGATATCGTTTCGGCGACAGGCTCGCCGTCGAGGGAGCAAAGGCGGGCCTTCACATCATCGCATGGTTCCGTCATATTCCGGCGGCGCTGGAGACGGAACTGATCCGGAAAGCCACCCAGGCCGGGCTAGGTCTCCATCCTCTGTCGCCGCTCTATGCCGCGGGCAGCTCGACGAAACCGGATCGGGCCGGCCTGGTGATGGGCTATGGCAGCCTGGATATGCGCCAGATCAAGCGGGGCGTCGAGTTGCTGGCCGATTGCGTGGCCGAGGTCGAGAGTGGCGGTTGAATCTGCCCCGCCTCCGCCCCTTTCCCAATCGGAATGGAGCAGCGGCATCTCATTGGAATATTGAAGGAAGAGATTTCGATGGCGCAGAATATTTACGACCGCCCGGCGTTTTTCGACGGCTACAGCCAATTGCCTCGCTCGGTCCACGGTTTGGAAGGAGCCCCGGAATGGCCGGACATTCGGGCCTTGATTCCCGATCTCGGCGGCAAGCGCGTGCTCGATCTCGGCTGCGGGTTCGGCTGGTTCAGCCGATGGGCTGTGGAACATGGGGCAGCAAGCACGCTTGGCTTCGACCTGTCCGAGAAAATGCTCGCACGGGCCCGGGACATGACGACGAGTTCCAAGGCGGACTATCGGATTGCCGATCTCGAAACGCTCGAACTGCCGACGGCCGGTTTCGATTTCGCCTATAGCTCGCTCGCTTTCCACTATGTCGCTGATTTCGAGCGCCTGGCCAGGGTTGTTCATGACAGCTTGCGGCCGGGCTCCGGCTTCGTCTTCTCCATTGAGCACCCGATCTATATGGCTCCGAGCAATCCGGGTTGGCAGAACGACAAGGAGGGGCGGAGGATTTGGCCTGTCGATCGCTATTCCGTGGAGGGCGAGCGCACCACCGACTGGCTGGCCAAGGGCGTCGTTAAATACCATCGGACCCTGGGTACGACCCTGAACAGCTTGATCGATGTCGGCTTCGTGATCAGGCGCGTGGAGGAATGGAGCCCGACGGAAGAACAACTGGCGCAGCACTCCGCGCTTGCGGAAGAGCGGGATCGGCCGATGATGGTGATCATATCCGCCTGGCGCTGAGCAGGTTCCAAACCTTGCTCGACCTCTTCACGAGCGGCTCACGCCTCGATGCTATCACGCGGTTGCAAAAAGCGACGAACCGAAAGCCAAGGAGCAGGTGAGATGACACGACAGCCCGAATCCAGAACGACATCCGGCCGCGGCCGCCTTTTCGAGAGCATCCTGGAGACGGTGGGCGATACACCCGTCATCAAGATCAACAACCTCGCTCCCGCCAATGCCACGATCTACGTCAAGGCGGAGTTCTTCAACCCGGCCGCCTCGGTGAAGGACAGGCTGGCGCTCAGCATCATCGAGCATGGCGAACGCACCGGCGCGCTCAAGCCGGGCATGACCGTGGTCGAGGCGACCAGCGGCAATACCGGCATCGGCCTTGCCATGGTGTGCGCGCAGAAAGGCTATCCGCTGGTCGTCACCATGGCGGACAGTTTCTCGATCGAGCGCCGCAAGCTCATGCGCATGCTCGGCGCCAAGGTGGTGCTGACGCCGCGCGCCCAGAAGGGTTTCGGCATGTATCGCAAGGCGGTGGAACTGGCCGAGGCGAATGGCTGGTTCCTGGCCCATCAGTTCGAAACCGAGGCCAATGCCGCCATTCACGAGGCGACCACCGCGCGCGAAATCATCAACGATTTCGCCGGCAAGCGGCTCGACGTCTTCGTCACCGGCTACGGAACGGGCGGCACGGCGGTTGGTGTTGGACGGGTCCTGCGCCGCGAACGCCCCGACACCCGTATCGTGCTGTGCGAACCCGCCAATGCCCAATTGGTCGGCAGTGGCCAGAAACAGGAGCGGACGGCAGATGGCTCGCCGGCTGTCGGCCATTCGGCCTTCGAACCGCATCCGATCCAGGGCTGGACGCCGGACTTCATTCCCAAGGTGCTGCAGGAAGCGATCGACAATAATCTCTACGACGAACTCGTTCCCATAGCCGGTGCCGAGGGTGTGAAATGGGCCAAGGCTTTGGCCCAGAAGGAAGGCATCTTTGTCGGTATTTCGGCTGGCGCCACCTTCGCGGTTGCCCGTCAGATCGCCGAGACGGCGCCTGCCGGCTCCGTCATCCTATGCATGCTGCCGGATACGGGGGAGCGCTATATGACCACGCCTTTGTTCGATGGCATCGAGGCGGAGATGAACGCCGAGGAGATCGCGCTGTCGAAGTCGACGCCGGGCTACCAGTTTCCGGCCGAATAAGCTCGAGTGCAGAGTTGCTCCTGGGATCGCAGGCTTCCAGCCTGCATCCTCCTCTCCTACAAGTGGAGCGTTTCCAAGAACAGGCTGGAAGCCTGCGATCCCAGGAAACGCTCCCTGTCGTACAGTCTGTTACCCGACTACGCGCCGAGCACCGATTTCACCGCCTTGGCTGCTGCCGACACCACGATGTCAGCTTCCTCGCGGGTGAGGCAAAGTGGGGGAGCAAAGCCCATGATGTCGCCCTGCGGCATGGCCCGGCCGATCACGCCATTCTCCAGCATGGCGGCAACCACGCGGGGCCCGACCTTTTCGGAGACGTCGAAGAAGGCGCGGTCGTCGCGATCCCGGACGAGTTCGACGGCTGCCATCAATCCCTCGCCGCGCACTTCGCCGACATGGACGTGCGCACCGAGCGCATCCGTCAGCGCCTGCTTGAAATAGGCGCCGACACTGCCGGCATTGGCGACCAGATCGAGTTCATCGACGAGTTCGAGATTGGCCACGCCCGCAGCCGCGCAGAGCGGGTGGGAAGAATAGGTCCAGCCATGCCCGATCGGGCCGAACTCGTCCGAGCCCTTTTCGAGGATGCGCCAGACCTTTTCGGACACGATCACGCCGGAGAGCGGCGCATAGGCCGAGGTCAGCCCCTTGGCGATGGTGATCAGGTCGGGCTTGATGCCGTAATGATCCGAGCCGAACATCGAACCGAGCCGGCCGAATCCGGTGATGACCTCGTCGGCAATCAAGAGAATGTCGTATTTGGTGAGAACGGCCTGAATCTTCCCCCAATAGGTCCGGGGCGGCGGCACGATGCCCCCGGTGCCGAGCACGGGTTCGCCGATGAAGGCGGCGATCGTATCAGGCCCCTCGGCCTGGATGAGTTCCTCGAGCTTGGCGGCGCAATGATCGGCGAATTGCTCCTCGCTCTGCGAACGATCTTCCCGGCGGAAATAATACGGGGCCTCGGTGTGCAGGACAGGCGGCTTGGGCAGGTCGAACAGATTGTGGAAGGCGGCAAGGCCGGTGAGGCTGCCGGACATCAGGCCGGAACCATGGTAGCCGCGCCAGCGCGAGATGATCTTCTTCTTCTCGGGGCGGCCGAGCACATTGTTGATGTACCAGACCAGCTTGATGTTGGTCTCGTTGGCGTCCGAACCCGACAGGCCGAAGAAGACCCGGCTCATCCCTTCCGGCGCCCGGTCGATGATCATCTTGGCCAGGGTGATCGAGGGCTGGGAGCCATGCCCGACATAGGCATGGTAATAGGGCAACTGCGCTGCCTGTTCGGCGATCGCCTCGGCGATCTTGGTACGGCCATAGCCAACATTGACGCAGTAAAGCCCGGCGAAGGCGTCGAGACTGCTCTTGCCATTGCGATCGGTGATGTAGACCCCCTCCGCGCCGGTGATGATGCGGTTGGGCGTCTCGCCGCGGGCATGCTGGGCCATATGGGTCGAGGGATGGAAGAAGTGATCGCGATCCCAGGCGGTGAGTTCATTGTCGGAAACGGCGCGGTCGAGCATGTCGGCTCCTTTCAGGCGAGGTCGAAACAGTCAAGCGAGGTCGAGACAGGTATATTTGAGATCGGTGAAGGCTTCGAGGCCGTGGCGCGAGCCTTCGCGCCCCATGCCGGATTGCTTGACACCGCCGAAGGGGATGGGCGCACCGGTCAGCTTCACGCGGTTGACGGCCACCATGCCGTATTCCAGTGCGCGGCTCATGCGCAGCGCCCGGCCGGTGTTCTCGGTGACGACATAGGCGACAAGGCCGTACTCCGTGGCATTGGCGCGCGCCACCACTTCCTGCTCGTCGTCGAAGGGCGTGACGCTTGCAACCGGTGCAAAGACCTCTTCCCGCATGATCAGGGCGTCATCGGGGACGTCGGCGAGGACGGTCGGTGGCACGAAGAGCGATCCGGATTCAATGTCGCCACCCGTCAACTTGCGGGCGCCTCGCTGCAAGGCATCGGCGATGCGCTCTTTGGTGCGGGCGACGGCCCGTTCATGCATGAGCGGACCGATGTCGGTTTCTTCTTCCAGGCCATGCCCGAGCTTGAGCCCGGCGACGCGCCGGCTGAATTCCTCACAGAAGGCTGGGTAGAGCGAGCGCTGGACGAAGATGCGATTGGCCGCCAGACAATCCTGCCCCGAGGTCGCGAATTTCGCATCGAGCGCGATCTTGATCGCCCGATCCAGATTCGCGTCACCGAAGACGATAAGCGGCGCGTTGCCGCCGAGTTCCATCACCAAGCGCTTGACGCTGGGTGCGCATTGGGCGGCGATCAGACGCCCGATCTCGGTTGAACCGGTGAAGCTGACCACCCGCACGCGGGTATCTTCGCACAGGCGCCTGGCGATCGGAGCAGCCTCGCCGGTGACGACGTTGAAGACGCCTGCGGGCAAGCCGGCGCGTTCCGCCAGCTCAGCCAGGGCAAGGGCAGAGAGCGGCGTATAGGACGACGGATGAAGCACGACCGTGCAGCCGGCGGCCAGCGCCGCGGCAGCCTTGCGGGTTACCATGGCGGAAGGGAAGTTCCAGGGCGTCAGCAGGGCCGCGACGCCGAGGGGCTCGCGGCTAACCTGCATATGCGCCCCGGGAAGGTGGCTGGTCACGCTCTCGGTGTTCACGCGCTTGGCTTCTTCCGCATACCATTCGACGAAGGAGGCGCCATAGTCGATCTCGCCGCGGCTTTCGGCCAGAGGCTTGCCCTGCTCCAGTGTCATCAGCAAGGCAAGATCCTCGCGGGCGGCAAGGATGAGCTGATGCCAGGCGCGCAGGCGGGCGCCCCGCTCCTGAGGTGGCAATGCCTTCCAGGCTGGAAAGGCTCTCGCCGCGGCATCGACCGCCCTGCCCGCCTCGTCGTCGCCCAGGCTGGCGATATGGGCAAGAATGGCGCCAGACCCAGGATCTCGCAGTTCGAAGCTCGCGGCTTGCCGTCCCTGGACCCAGCGGCCGTCGATATAGGCGAGTTCCCTGAACAGTCGTCGGTCGTTCAGCCGGCCGAGCGCGGGATGGCCGATTTGTTTCAGAGCTGTGGCGATCATCGAAGAAACTCCGGTGGCGTCATGTCTGCAAGGCTAGCCCGAGCCGCCGTGAGAATGTCTCGCTTCGCCCCCTCCCTCACCGTCAAAGCCTCGGTATTTGCCGGGCGGCGCCGACAGATTATCGGCCTCACAACACCGACTGCAGGAACTCGCGCGTCCGCGCCTGTTCGGGATTGGAGAAGATGCGATCGGGCTCGCCCTGCTCAACGATCCTGCCCTTGTCGAAGAAGCAGACGCGATCGGAAACCTCGCGGGCAAACCGCATTTCATGGGTGACCAGCAGCATGGTGAGATCATGCTCGCTGGCCAGGGAGCGGATTACGCCGAGAACCTCGCCGACGAGCTGGGGATCGAGGGCCGATGTCGGTTCATCGAACAGCAGCACGCGCGGCCGCATGGCGAGGGCGCGGGCAATGGCCACACGCTGCTGCTGGCCACCGGAAAGCTGGCTTGGGAAGTGATCCTTCTTGTCGACCATGCCGACCATGCCGAGCAAATCGAGGGCCCGGCATTCCGCTTCCTCTCGCTTCAGGCCGAGAACGGCGATGGGCGCCTCCACCACATTGCGCAATACGGTCATGTGCGGAAACAGGTTGAAGCTCTGGAACACCATGCCGACCTGGGTGCGGATCTGGCGCAGATGCCGCTCGCTGGCCTTGAAGGGGCCGTGGCCACCGGGTTCGTGATAGCCGATGCCGCCAAGTTCCAGCGTGCCGTCCTGAAAGGGTTCGAGCGTCATCAGGATACGCAGCACCGTGGTCTTGCCTGATCCCGAAGGACCGATCAGCGAAACCTTCTCTCCCGGCGCGACGGTGAAGTCGAAATCCTGCAGGACCGTCAGCGTGCCGAAGCGCTTGCTTACATTGGAAAAGCGGATGATGTCGGATTGGGCGTTTGCGGTCATCGCATCGGTATCCCTGCTTTCGGCAAGGCCCTTTCCAGCCGATGGACGCCGGCGGAACAGACCAGGGTAAGGATGAGGAAGAGGACGCCGACCATGCTCAGCGGCACCAGATATTCGAAGGTGTTCTCGCCGATCATGTTGGCGAGGCCGAGCATTTCCAGCACGGTCACCACCGAGAGCACCGGCGTTTCCTTCAGCATGGCGATCAGGTAATTGCCCATGGTGGGGAGGATGCGCGGCACCATCTGGGGAATGATGACGTTTCGGTAGAGTTGCCAGCGCGACATGTTGAGGGCAGTGGCGGCCTCCCACTGGCCGCGCGGCACCGCTTCGATGCCGCCGCGATAGACCTCCGACGTGTAGGCCGAATATTGCAGGCCGAGTGCGATGGCACCCGTCAGGAAGGCCGGCAAGGCAATGCCGTAATCGGGCAGAACATAATAGAGGAAGAAGAGCTGCACTAGGAGTGGCGTGTCGCGCAGGAACTCGACGACGAAGGCGGTCCCCCAGCTCACCACGGCAAAGCGGCTACGCCGCATCAAGGCGAAGACGAGGCCCAGGACCAGGGCGATGGCGAACCCCGCGGCGGCGGCCTGCAGCGTCACGGTGAGGCCGATGAGCAGGATCGGCAGGATCGACTGCGCATAGGTCAACGGCGTCGAGGGATCCCATTCGAAACCGTACATCATGATTGCACCGCCTTCGGAAAGGCGCCGCCGCGTCGCGCCAAGCGTTCCAGGAAGCGCATGGCCAGCATGATCACCAGCGACATCAGGAAGTAGCCGACGAGAGTGAGGGTGTAGATCGTCGTGCTGTCCTGCGTAAGGTTGCGCAAGGTCTGCGCGCGGAAGGTCATGTCCGCGATCGAGATGAAGGACACCAGCGAGGAGAGCTTCAAGGTCTCGATGGCGAGGTTGCCGAAGGCCGGCATCATCTCGACGATGGCTTGGGGCAGCGTGATGTGCAGCAATTTGTGTACCGGGCCGAAATTCAGGGCCCGCGCCGCCTCATGCTGCTGTTGCGGCACCGCTTTGAGGCCGGCCCGCACGATCTCCGAACCATAGGCACCGACATGCATCGAGAGCACGAGAATGCCCGTCGACACCGGCGAGAAGGAAAAACCGACGAGAGGCAGGGCGTAATAGAACCAGAACAACTGCACCAGGAGCGAGGTGCCGCGGAAGATCTCGGTATAGCAAAGTGCGATGAGGGACAGGATGCGGCCCCCCTCGACCCTGACGATCCCAGCCAGAAAGGCCAGGAAAGCGCCAATGGCCAGCGAGGCCAGGGTAATCTCGGCGGTAATCAGCGCGCCCCTGCCAAGGGCGGGCAGATAGGAGATCCAGTGCATGAGGCTCCCTCGTCTATTGCTCGAGGATTGGCGTGCTTTACCCTCCCCTGGAGGGGCGGCCTGAAAGGTCGGGGTGGGGTGGAGGCGCCATCATGACAATGGTGATCGCTGGTTTTGCGAAGAGGCACCCCACCCCGACACGAGGTGTCGACCCTCCCCCTTCAGGGGAGGGTTAAATGCGCCTTACTTGCCTGCGCAAAGATCGGCGACCTTCTTTTCGGCAGCGGCCTTGATGCTGACCTCGCTCAGCCCGTAATTGGTGAGGATCGCCTTGTATTCATCGCTCTTGCGGAACTCCACGAGCGCAGCGTTGTAGGCCTCGCGCAGGTCCTTGTCTTCCGGGCGGAAGGCAAAGCCGCCATAGTTGCGCACCGGCTTGCCGTTGACGACCGGATCGGTGAAAGGCTTGACCTGTTCGACCTCCGTCTGCCCCTTGGCGAGGCTGGCGACCGTGAGTTCGGTGGCCGCATAGGCATCGGCCCGGCTCTTCACCGTGGCGATGGCATCGGCATTGGCCTGGATGAAGACGACCTGGCTATCCTTGACACCGACAGCGCGCAGGAAGTCGATATTGTTGGCGCCCGAAACCACCGCGACCTTGAGCGTGGGGTCCTTGGCGATATCGGCATAGGTCGTCAGTTTCTTGGGATTGCCGGCCTTGACCAGCAGGCCTTCGCCATAGCTGGAATTGGGTTCGGTAAAGGAAACCTGCTTGCAGCGGTCGGGCGAGATATTCTGCTCGGCCGCGACGAAATCATAGCGCCGTGCCTTGAGGCCGGGGATCAAGGTACCGAAGGGTGCGACCGTCCAGGCAATCTCGCTGACACCCATCTTCTTGAGGACGGCGATAGCCACTTCCGGACCGATGCCGGCGGCCGTGCCGTCTTCCTTGGTGAAACCATAGGGTACTTCGTTGGCCGTGACGGCGCGGACGAAGCCGTTGCTCTTGACCTCTTCGAGCGTCGTGGCCTGGGCACTGGCCACGCTCATGGCGAGAGCCAATCCGGCGAGGCTGGCAAGTCGGGGCAGTTTCATCATCTCATTCTCCTGTCTGGTGAAGGTGCCTACCCGGTTGGTTCCGGCAGGTCGATTGTCGGTTGTCAGGCATGTTCCTCGGTCGTTGCGATGACCGAGAGGCAGTCGCCGGCCTTGACGAGGCCGGGGAAATGGCGGGCCGCCAGCAGGCCATCCAGCGCTGCCCGATGCTCATGGGGCGCGCGGCCGGTATGGCCGAGCGGATATATACGGGCGAAGACTTCTCCCTTGACGACGGGTTCGCCAAGATCCTTGAGGAACTCGACCAGTCCCTCTTCCGGGCTGAAGCCGAAACAGTCCGACGAAGGCATGTCGAGCCAGCGCGTCTCGCCGACAACAGGCTGCCCGGCCAGGATGCCGGCATGCCTGAGGAAATTGGCGACTCCGCGCTTGGCGATGCCGGCCGAGCGCGCCGTGGCGGTGCCGCCACCGCCGAGCTCGGTGGTGACGAAGACCTTGCCCGCTGTCTCGGCAATGGTGTCGAACATGCCGACGGCATCGATCTCGATCATGCGCATCGACCAGGGAGCGGAGAAAGCCGCCACGGCGGCAAAGCAGCGATCTTGCTGCGCCTTGTCAGGCAATTCGTGCGCCGCGGCATAGGGAAGGAAATCGAGAGTCCGCCCGCCGGAATGGAAATCGAGCACGATGTCGGCCAGAGGCAGCAGGCAGCGCGTGACATAATCGGCGATCTTCTCGGTGACGCTGCCGTTCGGGCGTCCGGGAAAGCTACGATTGAGATTGCCCTTGTCGATCGGCGAGGTGCGCCTGGCAGCCCGAAAGGCCGGGTAGTTCAGGGCAGGCACGATGATGATGCGCCCGTTCACTGCCTCCGCCGTAAGCGTGCGGGCGAGGTCGAACAAGGCGATCGGCCCCTCATATTCGTCGCCATGATTGGCGCCGGTCAAAAGGGCCGTCGGCCCCTCGCCACGCTTCACCACGGTGACCGGGATCATCACCGATCCCCAGGCAGAATCGTCCCGGCTCCAGGGCAGGCGCAGATGGCCATGCTGGATGCCGTTAGCGTCGAAATCGACGCTGGCGCTGATCGGTGACGGGCGTAGGATCGGATCGGCGTTCATGCTTTCACGAAGAGTTGGCGCGGCACATTGGCGAGGCATTCCACGCCGTTTTCGGTGATCAGGATGCTCTCGGTAATCTCCAGGCCCATGGTCTCGAGCCAGATTCCGGTCATGAAATGGAAGGTCATGCCGGGCCGCAGCTCGGTGCGATCGCCCGGCCGCAGGCTCATGGTGCGCTCGCCCCAGTCCGGCGGATAGCTCAGGCCGATCGGATAGCCGGTGCGGTTGTCCTTGACGATGCCGTACTTCTTCAGCACCGCGAAGAAGGCGTTGGCGATGTCCTCGCAGGTATTGCCGGGCTTGGCTGCCGCAAGCCCGGCCTCCATTCCCTCCACGGTCGCCTTTTCGGCCTCGACGAAGGCCTGGGTCGGCTTGCCGAGGAAGACGGTGCGCGATAGCGGACAATGATAGCGCCTGTAGCAGCCGGCGATCTCGAAGAACGTTCCCTCCCCGCTTTTCATCGGCAGGTCGTTCCAGGTCAGGTGCGGCGCGGAGGCTTCCTCGCCCGACGGCAACAGGGGCACGATGGCGGCATAGTCGCCGCCGAAACCGTCGACGCCCCGAATGGCGGCATCATAGATCTCGGCGACGAGATCGCTCTTGCGCATGCCGGGCTCGACCTTGTCGAGGATGCGCTGATGCATCGCTTCGACGATGCGGCCTGCCTTGCGCATATAGTCGATTTCGGTTTGGCTCTTGATCGCCCGCTGCCAGTTGACCAGCGACAGACAGTCCTTGAAGCGGGCATTGGGCAAATGCCGGACCAGCGAGGCATAGGCGGCGGCGCTGAACCAGTAATTGTCCATTTCGACGCCGATCGTACCCTTGGCCCAGCCGCGCTGCTCGATGATGCCCGAGAGGTAATCCATCGGATGGCGTTCGGTGGACTGCACATAGTGATCGGGATAGCCGACGATATTGTCGTGGGCGAGCCAGGCCGTGCGCTTGGCGCCGTTGGCGTCCTGTCCCCGGCCGAACCACACGGGCTCTCCCTCGCCGGCGACGAGAACACATTGATGGACATAGAAGGACCAGCCATCATAGCCGGTAAGCCAGTGCATGTTCGAAGGGTCGGTGACAACAAGCAGATCGATATCCGCCTTGGCCATGGCCGCTCGCGTCTTGGCCAGGCGCTCCGCATATTCCTCGCGGCTAAAATTGAGCGTGGGCACAATCATTCCGTCATTTTCCCTTGATTGTCTCGAAAGTCTGGCCGGCTCCGGCGGCGGCGGCCCGCTGAAAAGCGAGCGTGGCGATGGCGGTATCCTGCACGCCGGTGCCGGTCAGGTCGCAAAGCGTGATGTCGGCATCGCTCCGACGCCCCTTGGCCGTGCCGGCGATCACCTGTCCCAGTTCGGCAAACACCGCATCGGCTCCGACGGTTCCCGCCTTGATGGCATGGGCGAGTTCGCCAAGCCGCCTTGTCTGCGCGAGACTGTCGGCGACATAAACAGCCTTGCGGAAGACGGCTGGATCCACCTCGTTCTTGTGCTCGGAATCCGAGCCCATCGCCGTGACATGCTGCCCGGGCGAGAGCCATTCGGCCTTGAGGATCGGGGTTTCGGCCGGTGTGGTGGTGATGATGACATCGGCCCCGGCGCAGGCACCCTCGACGCTGCTGGCAGGCACGACCGGGATACCGAGGCGCTGCGACAGGTCTTGGGCGGCAGTCGCGGCCTTGGCGGCGTTGCGAGCCCAGAGCCGGGCCTCGCTGATCGGACGCACCCAGCTGAGCGCCTCGAGTTGCAGCAGGGCCTGTTCGCCCGCACCGATGATGGCGGCTATGCGGGCATCGGCCCGTGCGAGATGACGGGCGGCGACGGCGCCTGCCGCAGCTGTGCGGATCTGCGTGAGATAGCCATTGTCGAGCAGCAGGGCTTCGACCAGACCGGTCCGGCTGCTCAGCAGCACCATCAGGCCATTGAGGCTGGGAAGGCCGAGTTGGGGATTGTCGAAGAAACCCGGGCTGATCTTGATGGCAAAACCCTCGACGCCTGGAATATAGGCCGTCTTGACGTCTGCCTCGCCGCGATATTCGGGGATATCGAGCCTGAGGATCGGCGGCATCGCCACCGCTTGCGTGGCGAGAGCCAGGAAAGCCCGCTCGACGCAATCGACGGCATCCGCATCCAGCGCCACGCAGCGGCGCAATTCGGCTTCGGTCAGCACGATCATGCCGCCACTCCCTGTTCGACGATGCGACGATGAAGGCCCGGGTCGATATTGCGGCCGGACACCACGATCGCAGTCGGTCCCGACGGCCTGACCTTGTCGGCCAGCAAAGCGGCGATACCGACGCCCGCGGCTCCTTCGACGATTTCGCCCTCGGCGGCGAAGGCATGCCGGATCCCAGCCGCCACTTCCTCTTCGCTCAGCAGGATGACTTCATCGAGGAAATCGCGGCATAGGCCGAAGCTGTAGCGATTGGCGAGCCCGATGCCCCCACCGAGGGAATCCGCCAGTGTCGGCAATTCCTCGACCTCAACCGGCTTGCCCGCTAGCAGGCTGGCATGCATGGCGGCGCCCCGTTCCATCGAAATGCCGATGACCTTGGCCTGACGCCGGAGCGTCTTGACGGCTGCGGCGATCCCGCCCGCCAGCCCACCGCCCGACAGCGGCACCAGCACCAGTTCGACCTCCGGCAGGTCCTCGATGATTTCGAGCCCGATCGTTCCCTGCCCGGCGATCACGGCCGGGTGGTCGAAGGGTGGGATTTCAGCAAGGCCTTCCTCGGCCACCAGCCGGTTGACCTCTTCCTGTGCGTCATCCTGGGAATGGCCGACGATACGCACCTCAGCGCCGAGCGAGCGGACGGCCTCGACCTTGTTTGCCGGCACCAGTTGCGACATACACACCACGGCCCGGATGCCCTGCACCTTGGCAGCGTGGGCGACCGCGCGGCCATGATTTCCGGTCGAGGCGGTGACGATCCCCGCGGCACCCTTTGGGGCAAACGCGTCGAGGGAGAGGACGGCATTGGTCGCGCCGCGCAGCTTGAAGGAACCGGTGGTCTGGCGCGTCTCCAGTTTGAGATGAACCGGCGAACCGTCTTGCGACAGGGAGGGGGCATGAAGCAGCGGCGTGCGGACCACATGCCCGGCGATCCTCGCACGGGCGCTCTTGATCTCGTCGATGGTGACCGCGACTGGCATCGAACCCACCCCTCCTGGCTTGGACGGGATGGTGTTACGATACAAAAATCATGTCAATTATTATATTGTAATGATACAGATCTGCCTCAGCCGATCAACCGTGCGTCGAACACGGGCGGCAACTGTTCGAAAGTGGCCCGCACCGAGGCGAGCGTCTCCGCCAGCGCGGCATGCGACAACCGTCCGCCGAGGCAGACGCGGATGCCGCCGGCGCCAAGCTCACCGGCAACGAAGGGGTCGGAAGGCGTGACCGCGATGGCGCGCTGGGCAAGAGCGCGCACCAACCCTTCCTCCGTCCAACGGGGCGGCACCTTCAGCCAGGCGCAAAGCGAGAGTGGGTGACTGGAAGCAACGATGTCTCCGAGCACCTGGGTCACGATGGCCTGGCGCGCACGTGCTTCCTGGCGCTGCAGGCCGACAAGGGCCTGGGCGGTGCCGTCCTCGATCCAGAGCGAGGCTATTTCGGCCGGCAGGTTGGTGGCGCTCCAGCTCGTCACCCGCATGATGCTGCCGACACGGATCGAATAGGCCGGCGGCACCACGAGATAGCCGACGCGCAGTCCGGTCATCACGGACTTGGTCATCGACGTCGCGAAGAAGCCGAGTTCCGGCAGCATCTGGGCGATCGAGGGCAAGGGCTCATCGAGCAGGGGTTTGTAGACCTCGTCCTCGATCACGAAGATGCCATAGCGGGCAGCGATGTCGGCAATCTCCCGCCGGCGTCCGGCGCCGGCCACGTGACTGGTCGGGTTTCCGAGTGAGGGAATGAGGACCATCGCCTTGACGCCCCCGGATGCGCAGGCGGCCTCAAGGGCCTCGGGCAGTATGCCTTCGGCATCCGTTGGCAATCCACGCAGGGTGAAGCCCAGCAACGTGGCCAGCCCAATGATGCCGTGATCCGTCAGGTTTTCGGTGAGCACGAGGTCACCGGGATGGACCACCGATGCCACGGCCAGGAAGAGGCCGTGGGCCGCGCCATTGGTGATCAGGATGCGATCGGCTTCCGCCTCCACGCCGAGCCCGCGCAGCCAGATCCTGGCCGCGCCCCGGTGACGGTCGAGCCCGGCAATTGGGCGGCAGGTGCGCATGAAGGCGCTGTTGTCTCCGTCGCTCAGGCGCGCCATCACCTGCCGCGAGGCGCGCTCATGCGCTTCGGTGTAAACGGCGCGGATGATGGAGAGGTCGGCTGTCTGGCCGGGGGAGCGGTCGAGCATGAAGCGCTCGGCGCGCTCGGTAACCCGGTCCCGCACGAAGGTGCCCCGCCCGACTTCGCCCCGCAGAACCCCGCGCCTTTCCGCTTCCTTGTAGCTGATGCTGACCGTCTGCACCGAGACCTTGAGGGCGTGAGCAAGATCGCGATGGGTCGGCATGCGCGTTCCCGGCTTGAGTATCTCGGCTTCGACATCCGTGATGATCAGGTCGGTCAGCAGCTTGTGCTTGGTCACGCCCTTGCGGCGCGGTAGGACTGGTCGCCATTCTGCCGCCGCCGCAAGAGGCGCGCGCGATTCGACAAATCGTCCGAACCGGTCAGAATTGGAGAGTGACATGAAATTGTCCTGATACAATACCCAAGCCTATCCGTATTATACCAATCCATTCGCCGGCGCCATGTTGAAACTCGACAAGATCGATCTGAAGATCCTCGCGGCCCTGCAGCGCGATGGCCGCATTACCAAGTTGAACCTCGCCACCGAGGCCGGCCTGTCGGCCGCCGCGTGCTGGGAGCGGCTGCGCCGTCTGGAAAAAGCCGGTGCGATCGCCCGCTACGGCGCTGTCATCGACGCCGCGCGGTTGGGGCGCTTTGCCACCGTGCTGGTCGAGATCACGCTCAAGAGCCATCGCCAGGCGGATTTCCAGCGATTCGAAGCCACCGTCATGCGCGAGCCGGCCATAGTCGCTTGCGACGCCGTGGGCGGCGGCATCGACTATCTCCTGCGCGTGGTGACCACCGATATCGATTCCTACCAACGCCTGATCGACGGCTTGCTCGAGGCTGAGATCGGTATCGACCGCTATTTCACCTATATCGTCACCAAAACCATCAAGCAGACGGGATTCCCGCTCGAGATCATCGAGGGTACCATCTCTTGAACTGCCGTCGCAGGATTGGACCCCAATGACCGCCATGCCCACCTTCCTGGATTTTCCCGCCCGCCTTGCCGGCGACCGCAAGCCCCGAATGGTGATCTTCGGTGCCGGCCATGGCAGCACCTATCCCGTCAAGGACAGTGCTCCCTATGCCCTGGCGCCGGACGCCATCCGCGCCGCCAGCCAGGAGGATGCCGGTCTGGTCGAGCATTGGGATTTCGACCTCGGCGGGCCGCTCTTCGATGGCGAGCCCGCTTCATGCGTCGATGTCGGCGATATCGAGACCGTCATGCGCGACAATGCCGCGAACCGGGACCGGATCGAGGCGAAGACACGCGAGATCCTGGCTGCAGGCGCCATCCCGCTGCTGCTTGGCGGCGATGATTCCATCCCCATTCCCTTCCTTGCCGGTTTTGCCGACCACGGCCCGATCTGGATCCTGCAGATCGATGCGCATATCGACTGGCGCGACGAATTGCACGGCGAACGCCATGGCTATTCCAGCCCGATGCGCCGCGCGAGCGAGATGGGGCACGTCGCCGGCATCGTGCAGGTGGGCATGCGCGGTGTCGGCAGTGCCCGCCTGGCGGAAATCGAGGCAGCCCGAAGCTATGGCAGCCATCTGGTGACTGCTCGCGAGATTCATATCCAGGGCATCGAGGCTGCGCTTCGGCACATTCCTGCTGGAGCGCAGGTCGTCGTCACCCTCGATTGCGATGGCCTCGATCCGGGTATCTTGCCCGGGGTGGCGGCCCGCACGCCGGGCGGCCTCAGCTATACCCAGGTGATCGACCTGATCGCCGGCCTCGGCAAGCGAGCCAGGATCGCCGGCTTCGATCTCGTCGAGCTCTATCCGCCCGCCGATGAAAGCGGCCTGTCGGCGCTCACGGCGGCACGGCTTCTCGTCAATGTGATCGGGACCATCGCCAGGCAGGTTTGAAAGCCGGCTTGCTCTGATAGCATGATGGCCCGACAAGGTTTCATCCGCCGTCGAGAGGACATCCCATGCGCTTTACCCGTCTCGTTCTGCCCTTGCTTGCGCTTTTCGTTGTCACGCCCGCCTTCGCCAAGATGGTGGTCAAGCCGGTCGACTGGACCTTGGATGGCACGACCTTCAAGAGCCTGCTGATCTATGACGATGCCCCCAAGGCCAAGCGCCCCGGCCTGGTCATGGTGCCCAACTGGTATGGCGTGGGTGACACCGCCATCGAGAAGGCCAAGAAGATTGCGGGCAAGGACTATGTCATCCTGCTCACCGACATGTATGGCGAGGGTGTCCGCCCCAAGAATGACACGGAAGCGAAGGCTGCCATCGCCCCGCTCTATGGCGACCGCGCCTTGATGCGTAAACGCATCGACAAGGCTTTCGAGCAGTTGAAGGTTAACACCACCAATGCACCGATCGACCAGTCCCGGTTGGCGGCGATCGGCTTTTGCTTCGGCGGCAGTGCCGTGCTCGACTTGGCGCGCAGTGGCGCCGACGCGAAGGCGGTGATCTCCTTCCATGGCGGCCTCGGCACCGACGACCCGGCCCTGGCCAAGACCATCCAGGCACGCGTGCTCGCCATCAACGGGGCCGACGATACCGCCACCATTCCGGACGTGCCCAAATTCACCGAAGAGATGCGGAGCAGCCCGGCCGACTGGCAATTTGTCGAGATCGGCCATGCCGTGCATTGCTTTACGGAAACCGAGGCAACCGGCAAGACCGGCAATTGCCGCTACGATGCCAAGGCCGCCGCGAGATCCTATGCGATGATGCGGTCCTGGCTGGCCGAGAGCTTTGCTAAGAATTGAAGGCAATCGACTGACGTGGGCCGGCCGCTGTCAGCTTTTATACCAGCATAAGAAGCGGCCTTCCCGGCATCGCTTCTCCCAAGCAAAGGAGCGATGTTCAGGGAGAAGATCATGATCGAGACCGGAAACACGGCAGCCGCAAAATTCGATACCGGCCGGGCCGCCGAATATGCGGTCCAAAGCCGTATCGCCCTTGCGGGCTACGATGCGTGCCACGAACTCGGCGCCTGCCTGCTCGCCGCCGATCTGGGCCCTGGCCGCGCCGCACGGGTTCTGGTGGCTGGAGCCGGCGGCACCGCCCAGGAAATCATCTCGGCGGCCCGCCTCGAGCCCCTCTGGCACTTTACCGCCGTGGATCCTTCGGCTCCCATGCTCGAACTCGCGATGGCCGCTGTCGGCGAGGCCGGCCTCACGGCGCGAACGACGCCCATGCTGGGTGAGCTTGCGGCTCTGCCGGAGGAGGCCGTCTATGACGCCGCGAGTTTGATCGGCGTTCTGCACCACTTGCGCGGCCTTTCCGCCAAGCAAGACATCCTCAAGGCGTTGGCGGCCCGTCTCAAGCCTGGGGCACCTCTCATCCTGGCCGGCAACCGGCATGCCTATGCGAGCAGGCCGCTGTTCCTGGCGGCCTGGGGCGAGCGCTGGCGTATGCATGGAGCATCGGCCGACGAGATCGAGGCAAAGCTGGGCAAGATTCGGCAAGGGGCCGATCCGCCTGCTTCCGACCAGGATGTGGCTGAGATGTTGACGCAGGCCGGCTTCGAGGAGCCGACCTTGTTCTTCTCGAGCCTGTTCTGGGGCGGCTGGATCACGCATCGGCGCGGTTGAGGCACGACTAGGGCTGTCGGTCGAGCTTCGCGGCATAACCGGGGCGGCGCCCCGGGCTCACCCTTTGGCGTCGACCTGATAGGCAGCCAGGAAGATGCGAACCGCCTCCCCGGCATGGGCTCGCAGCACGTTCGGCTTCGGTATAGCTCCATTGCCCAGGAGCATGACATCGTTGACCGGTCCCCCCATCACCAGCCAGTTGAAGAAGGAGGCGGCGGCTCGAACGTCCGATGTACGGATGAGGCCCCTTTCGACATAGCGTGCGAATATCGTCGCCAGCCGGTTGATCGAGCGCATCGGGCCGCGCTCGTACAGCACCTTGCCGAGGTCGGGAAAACGCTCGGCCTCGGCGATCGCCAGGCGCCGCAATTGCAGCAGGCGTGGTGTCATCACCAATGCGAGCTGAAGTTCGGCGAATTCGAGCAGGAATTTCTCGATCGGGAGATCGTCGGGCGGATCGGCGACCTGTTCCTGCAACTCGTCGCCGGCCTGCCCCGTCATGCCGCTCGCTATTTCGAGGAACAGCGTCTCCTTGCTCTGGAAATGGGCATAGACGGTCTGCTTCGACACATCGGCCGTCGCCGCGATCTCATCCATGTTGGTGGCCAGGAAGCCGTGCTTGAGGAAGAGGTCGGTTGCCGCCGCAACGATGCTTTTGCGTGTACGCTCGACCCGAATTCTTGCGCCGTTGCTCATGGTCGCCATGCCCCCTGTCCCTGGATAGCACCGGTTCGCGAATAGACCATCCGGATTGACAAATCAAACTGGACGGTACAGTCTAGTTAATGAAGCGACCCGGGGGGACAAGGTTATGGCGCACCTGCATGGAAGGGCTCTCCCTCTCACCTGTCTGTGCGGACAGGTCGTGCTCGAAGCGGCCGACGCCCCCATCGTCACCGCTGTCTGCCATTGCACGAGTTGCCGTACCGCTAGGGAACGCATTGAGGCCCTGCCAGGGGCGCCTGGGATGGCGGAGGACGACGGTGGCACAGCCTTCGTGCTCTACCGAAAGGACAGAGTTCGTTGCATCGCGGGAGCCGAGTTGCTGCGTGAATACCGGCTGACGCCTACCGCCAAGACCCGGCGTGTCCTGGCGCATTGTTGCAACGCTCCCATGTTTCTCGAATTCGAAAAAGGGCACTGGCTGAGCCTCTACAGGCAGCGCTTTGCCGCCAGCGATCGACCCGCCCTGGAAATGCGGGTGATGACCGGGGATCGGAGAGCCGGCTTCGAACGCAAAGACGACATGCCCAGCTACGCCTCGCATTCGGGACGTTTCATGTGGAAGCTGCTTTCGGCCTGGATCGCCATGGGTTTTCGGGCGCCGAAGATCGATTATGTGAAAGGCGGGGTTGGTCACTATGCCGGTTGAGAAGATTGCGATCCAGAACGTGGTGTCACCCGGGCATGTCGTTCGTGTCGACAAGGACAAGTATGAGGCGATGAAAACGGCGCTCCTTGCCGTCTTGCCCGAAACCTCGCCTGGCCTGACGGTAGCCGAAGCCAAGCAGCATTTGTTGCCCTTGCTGTCGCAGGCTCTCTTTCCGGGCGGCGCGAAGGCCGGCTGGTGGCTGAAAGCCGTTCAACTCGATCTCGAGGCGAAGGGCACCGTGGTGCGCGAAGCAACCAAGCCTCTGCGCCTCCATCGCAAAGTCTGAGGATATTGCGAGGGCATGTTGGCAGTCTCCTCGGGGCCTCTCATGCGAGTGTGATCTTCATTCGGTCGCATTCTTCTGTAGATTCTGCGACCAACCAGCCGAATTGCCGGAGACGACCATGAAGACCCTTGCCATCGCTACTGGCGCCCTGCTGCTGTTTGCCGGTTCTGCCTTTGCCGATGGATTTGCTCTCAAGGAGAACAAATTCGCTCCGCCGCCCTTGGATTCCAAGAAGGCGTCAGGCCCCTATGATTGGACGGGGTTTTATGCCGGCGGTCATGCCGGCCTGTCCCAGGGCAGGTCGAAATTGAGCACGGATGGCAACAGCCGATCCTCCTCGGACCTCGGTTCCAGTTTCGGGGCTCATGCGGGTTATAATTACCAGTTCAATCGCGGGGTCGTGTTCGGAGGCGAGACCGACGTTTCTCGCTGAATGGCCGTTCCGGCCGCAAACCGGACTTGGTCGCGGCGATGACGATGCCGAGGCAGACCAGGCCAAGACCCGCCGCGAAGTTCCAGCCAAGCCTTTCTCCGAGGAATAGGTCTCCCGCCAGACTGGCGGTGATCGGATTGACCGCCACCGCGATCGCCACCAGCGTCGGCGTCGTATGGGTGACTGCGAAAGACCATAGGAAGAAGACCAGCGCGCTGCCGACAATGCCGAGATAGCCGGCGGCAAGCCAGGCTTCCGACGGGAGCCAGCGAAGATTGGTCAATCCTCCGCCGATTGCCGCGACCGAGACGAGGCAGAGCGCGCCGATACCCATCGCTGTCAACGTGAAACGAACGGGTCCCGAACGAGCGATGAAAGACCGGGACCAGATCGTATAAAGAGCCATGACAAGCGCCGCCCCGAGCATCAGGAGGTCGCCCCGCCAGGCCCCCGGCGGTGCTGTGGAGAGGCCCGAGAGCAGCGCGAGCGTCACCCCGGACATGGTCACCAGGACACCCAGGACCTTGCGGGCATTCATGGTCTCGGCGCGCAGAGCCGAGGCCGCCAGCATGGTCAAGACCGGTAACGCCGACAAGGCAATGGCGCCGCGCGCTGCCGTGGTGAAATAGAGCGCCGCATTGAACAGGATCGGGAACAGTCCAAAGAACAAGAGGCCCAGCCCGACCACGCCCGGCCAGTCGCGACGCGGCGGCCAGGCTTCGCGGCGCAGGCATGCAACGGGCAGGAGAAAGAGGAAGCCGAGGCCGAAACGCAGTGCGCCAAGCGTGATCGGGTCGATCGTCCTCGAGAGCGACCGCGTGGCGACCACGGCGGTACCCCCGATGCCGCTCGACAGGATGGCCGCCAGAACACCCCACATTACCCCTGCTCCCGCTGCGTGGTCACGAGCACGGATAGCGCAGGCACACCGTTCGAGAGAATTGCATTTGTCTGATGAATATCATCACGGAATGTGATGACCACTCGATTGCGGTATGTTGAGTTGCCTTCCGCATCCGTGGCACTGCGAATCAGATGCCCGCACCATCCTTGCGGTTGTCCCATGGGCTTTCGACGCCTGGCGGTTCGGCGGAGCTCGCAAATCGACCTGCTCAACGCTGGGCCAAGAAGCCACGAGCTGACGGAGGCCATTCCTGCCTGCTATTTTCCGATTAATAGCGAACGATTTCCTTCCGGCACGCTTCTGTAAAACCATACAAAAGGTCGTATTCCGGGAGCTTCTTGGCGTCCAGATGAGAAAAATCGACCTTCTCTGAAGAATATCTGTTGACGATGGTTTCCAGAACTTCATCGGCCCTGGCGATCACCTCGTCTCCCGAAAATAACTTCATTCTATTTTTAATGGAGTAAAGTTTAACCAATTTCCCCGAGTCGGTTAAATTATTCTCCATAGCATCGCCGTATACTTTCGATGCCTCGTCAATAAATTCTCCAAATATTCTTTCTCGCCGTGACATTTCGTTGGAAAGACGCTGAACTCTTTGCTGATAACTCTGATTGAGCCACGTCGTTGCAAAGGATGCGAATGCGCCGATACTCGATCCGGCAAGGGCCGCCAAAGCCGATAAATATGCTCCGTCCATGGCTTCCCTTTCCGGAAGTTCACCTGTCTCGACGAGTTTATCCCGGGTTCCGAACGAATTATCAAGGAGCCTTCCCCACCTATGGAAAGCGAGCGGGAAGAGCAGAGCTGTCTAGAGCACGCAGGATGCCCTGCCTGGTCGCTGCCATCGTGCCTTGTGCATAGGCCCGAAGGAACGGGTCTCTGACAGGCAACCTTCCAGGCCCACCATCACGAAGCACAATGCTGCTCGGAGTGCCGGGAGGGTACTCACAAGGAAATTGCATTTCTCGCATAGGCATCATCATGATGTGTGATGACATTGCCGTTGCTCGATCCTGATCTCTTGAGAGCCTTTCTGGCCGTGGCCGACCATAGCTCCTTCACGCGGGCGGCCGCGCGGCTCAATCGCACGCAATCAGCCGTGAGCATGCAGATTCGGCGTCTCGAAATGCGGGTCGCCGCGGAGTTGTTCCGTCGCAACACCACCACGGTCGAGTTAACCCAGGCCGGTGAAAGCCTGCTCACCTATGCGCGGCGCATCCTCGCCCTGAACGAGGAGGCGGTCGGCAGGCTTCGCGAACATCGGCTCGAGGGCCGCGTGCGGCTGGGTGTAATGGATGATTACGGAAGCCACGTTCTGCCCGCCTTGCTGGCGCGCTTCCTCACCCTCTATCCGCGTATTCATGTCGAGATGGAAACCGGCCTGACCAGCACCATGCTCGGCCGCCTCGGCGAAAGCTATGATCTCGTCATCGCCATGCATGCCCGGGGGCATGAGGACGGCGAATTGCTGCGGCTGGAGCAGCCGGTCTGGGCAGCCAGCACGGCGCACCGGGCCTGGCTCATCGATCCTCTCCCGGTGGCACTCTATCCGATGGGCTGTCTCTTCCGTAAATGGGCAATCGAGGCCCTTGATGCCGCGCAGCGGCCGTGGCGGCTGGCCTTCGTGTCCCATAATCTGGCGACAGTGGAAGCGATTGCGGCCCAGGGACTGGCGGTCACGGTGGTGAAATCGAGCTTCCTGCCGCGCAGCTTGCAAAGCCTTTCGCCGGAAGAAGGCCTACCCGCCCTGCCCGGCGCCGAGATCAGGCTCCATGCCGGCCCCGGCCTGACGCGGGCGGCGGGGCTGCTCGCCGATCATTTGCGCGAAGCCTTTGCCAGGATGCCGGTCGAACCGGCGGTAAAGAGCAATCGAGCCCATTGAGGGACATTACGCGGCCCGGGCCGCCGAGGCGCGCAAACCGGAGATGGGGGCATCATAGTCGAGATCGGGGCCGAGAGGCACGATACGGCCCGGATTGATCCAGGGGTGGCTGGCATAATAGTGCCCCTTGATGTGATCCATGGCGATGGTCGGCCGGATAAGCGGATGCTGATGAAACGCCCGCGTATAGTCCCAAAGTGCAGGGTAGTCGGTGATCATGCGCCGGTTGCATTTGAAGTGGCCATGATAGACCGGGTCGAAGCGCAGCAATGTCGTAAACAGGCGGATGTCGGCCTCGGTGATGCGTTCGCCCAGCAGGAATGCCTGGCGTTCGAGCCGGTGCTCCAGCCAGTCCAAGGTTTCGAAGACGGCTTTCGCCGCCTCCTCATAGGCGGCCTGCGTGGTGGCGAAGCCCGCCTTATAGACACCATTGTTGAGGCTTTCATAGACGCGTTCGTTGACGGCATCGATCTCCGTGCGCAACTCGGCCGGATAGTAGTCGCCGGGGCTGGCACCAATGCCATCGAAAGCCGAATTGAACATGCGGATGATCTCGGCCGATTCGTTGGAGACGATGCGCCGACTTGCCTTGTCCCAAAGCACGGGGACGGTGACGCGCGTGGTGGCGCCGGGATCCCCCAGCGTATAGAGCTCGTGAAGCTTGGTGACAGCGTTCACATTATCCGCCACGACGCCGGGCCCGGGATCGAAGCTCCAGCCGTCCTCTCCCATCAACCAGTTGACCACGGAGATGCCGATCAACCTCTCCAGCCCCTTGAGGCTGCGCATGATCAGGGTGCGATGGGCCCAGGGGCAGGCCAGTGAGACATAGAGATGATAGCGCCCAGCCTCGGCCTTGAAGGCCGCGTCCGCCTGGGACGAAATCCAGTTCCGATACACCGAGGGCGGCCGCTTCAACCTGCCGTCGGCCATCAGCTTGGCCGGGGCGGTGCGATGCCATTGCCCGTCGATCAACTCGCCCATGATGCAGCCTCGCGCTTACTCAATCCGTCTTGACGCCACGGTAGACAACGTGCCGAAGGCGGGAATGCTGTCATGGGATGACGCGCACGAATAGTCGCCATCTCTAGAACCTATCCATCGACGAAATCGATAAGAGGCCGCTTCGATGCGCGCGACGGCCCTGTTTTGGCAAGCCGGATCAAGGCCAATATCCTACCATGCCGGTCTCTGAGCGGAGACGACCTTGCCCATGCTGCCTTTCGCCGATGCCGCCATATCGTCGACCTTCGCGGCTCTGCCGCAGCACCTTTGCCAGCCCGTGCTCGGGCTGCGCGAGATGATCCTCGAGGTCGGTTCCAGCTTGCCCGAGCTCGGCGGCATGGTGGAAACCTTGAAATGGGGCGAGCCCGCCTACCATCCCGTACGCAAACGGGTCGGCGCCACCATTCGGATCAACGCCCACCGGCGATCGGAAAATTGCTATGCGCTCTACGTGCCCTGCCAGACCCGGCTCGTCGAGCTTTACCGCTCGCATTACCCCGATATATTCACCTATGAAGGCCGGCGCGCCTTGTTGTTCGATCCCGCGACGCCGCCGCCCGATGCGCCCCTCCGGCACTGTATCGCCATGGCGCTGACCTGCCATCTCCGGGGCCATGGCGCCCGCTAGGGCATTCCTACTTGCGTGAAACGAGCGCCGCCGTCACGCCCAGGCCGATGAAGGACAGGCCGGCAAACCAGCGCTGGAACCGCAGGAAGCGGCGGCTGCGGCGCAGGAAATCCCCGGCCGCGCCGGCTGCCAGGGCGAACATGGCATCGCTCAGCATGCCAAGCCCCATGAAGGTGAAGCCGAGCACGAGGACCTGCCAATGCAAGCCGCCGCGCGCCGGGTCGACGAACTGCGGCAGGAAGGCCAGGAAGAAGATCGCCGTCTTCGGATTGAACAGATTGACGATGAAGCCTTCCTGAAACAGCCGATGCAGCGGCTTGGTCGACTTGGCTGAGATCTCCAGAGGCAGATCCGGCGCCATCAGCGTACGGATGCCGATCCAGATCAGATAGGCCGCGCCCAGATACTTGACCACGGAAAAGGCAAGGGTCGAGGAAACGATCAGGGCAGACAGCCCGACCGCGGCAGCGACGATGTGGACGATGGTGCCGAGATGGATGCCGAGGACCGAGACCAGGCCCGCGACCTTGCCTCGTTCGACCGAGCGCGCCACGATGAAGAGCACTGCCGGTCCTGGGGTCAGCAGCAGCGTGATCGATGCGAGAACGAAAAGTCCCCAGAGTGTCGGATCAGGCATAGGTCGCTCCTTGTCATTTCTTGCGGCGGAGCAAGCCACAAGGCCGTGGACAAGGCAAGAACCTCGTCACAGGAGCCCCTTGGCGAGAGCCTCTATCCCCTTGTCGAGGGCATGCTATGCTAAAATATTGCCATCGACTCGTCCGACCTTGTCGTGCCGGCAATGCCTGACGTTGGGGCTCCTCATGAAGCTGTCCGCCTGCACCGCCCTCCTCCTCCTGCCACTGCTGGGCACCTCCGTCCTGGCAGAGGAATTCGCGCCGCCTGATCTGACGGTGGAGCAGCCCAAACATAAGAAGCCGGCCGCCATGGCCGGCAAGGCTCCTGCGTTGGGAAATTCCGCCTCGCAATGGACACCGGATGCGAAAGACAAGGCGTCCAAGGCTTTCACGGCTCGCCCCGACATTTGCGGTGGCTGTGAACTCAAGCTCAACGCCCGCCAGGTCAACCGGGAAGATCGGCTTCGACGTCCGTTTGAGGCGTTCGAGTGAGATCCTTTCCCTTGCGGGTTGCCTGGAGGCGGCATGGCGCGTGAACTCTGGCTGATCCGCCACGGCGAAAGCACCGCCAATGCCGGGGCTGCCAGCAAGGACGCCTCTTCGGCGCCGCTTACCGAAACCGGCTGGCAACAGGCGCGCATGGTAGCGGCCAAATTCGAACGAGCCCCGGAACTGATTGTCGTGTCACCCTATCTGCGAGCGCGTCAAACGGCGGCGTCGACGGCCGAGCGTTTTGCGGCGGTGCCGATCGAAACCTGGCCGGTGCAGGAATTCACCTATCTGTCGCCCGTTCGCTGCGCGAACACCACGATGGAGCAGCGGCGCCCGCTGGTGGACGCCTATTGGCATCTTGCCGATCCCAAACGGGTCGACGGTCCGGGCGCCGAATCCTTTGCCCAGATGCTGGAGCGCGTACGAACCACCGCCCGCCGCATCGAAGCGCTCGGCCTCGAACGCATCGCCATTTTCACACATGGCCACGTCATGCAGGCTTGGCGCATGCTGGCCGAACATCCCGAGGCGAGCGACAGGGTAGACATGAAACGCTATTTCAGCGCCTTCCTTGGCCGCCCGATCGAGAATGGCGAATGGATGTCCGCGAATGCCTATGCCAGGGTGGCACGGAGCTAGGGCCGAAAAGTCGGAGCAGCTTTCGCTAGTGCATTGTCCGGAAGTGGCTGGAACGCCGCCTTTGTCATGCCCGGGCTTGTCCCGGGCATCCAGCGGCCCCGCCTTCGACGCCTGGAAGGGAGCTGGATTGCCGGTTCAAGCCCGGCAATGACAAAGGTCGAGCCAGTTCGTTCCTTTATTGACGGACTTGCCTGGAACCGCAAAGGCGCGGTCTCCCCTGCACGGTACGCCTTGACCAGGACGATCAGGCCGTCGCGGTAACCTGGATTTCGACCAACAGTTCCGGCAGGGCCAGGCGCGCTTCCACGGTCGCGCGGACAGGCAGGTTGTTCATGTCGACCCACTTGTCCCAGACCGCGTTCATCTGGCCGAAATGAGCGATGTCGCGCAGCCAGATGCTGGCCGTGAGCAGGTTCGCCTTGGAGCTGCCGGCTTCGGCCAGCAGGGCATCGATCTGCGCCAGGATGTCGGCGGTCTGCGCCGAGGTGTCGCCGCTGGTATCAGCCGCGGTGATTCCGGCCGTGGTGACGACGCCATTGGCGACGACCGCCTTGCAGAAACGCGGGCCGGGATGAAGACGCTTGACCATGGGAGTGTCCTTCCTTGAAAAGTCAGGGCCCTCCTCTACAGCATCGAATCCGATTCAGAAATCACATCAGGCACGGAAACTCTTTCCTGCGATGTTGGGGGATGAACTGGCCGAACGTCTCACAAATTCCTACATCTGGTGTTAAGGCCGGTTGTTGCCAAATATAGGCCTGTTCATCCGTATGAGGCGTTTACAATGTCCCTCACCCCTTCCCTCAGCCGCGCCGCCCGCGCCCTCCTGGATTTCGAAATTGCCGATCTGGTGAAGCGGTCCGGCGTGCCGAAAGTTATCATCGCCGAGTTCGAAAAGGGCGGTCGGGTACCGCAGAGACAGGATCTGGCGGCCATGCGCCTCGCCTTCGAGGAAGCCGGCATCCAGTTCCTCGATGACGATGGCAACGGCCCGGGCCTGCGCCTGCGTCGCGGGGCGCGCCAATCCGGCCTTCGGCCGGAAGAACTCACCGCAGAAAACGACGATTGAGCCATTGGTTGACCGCCTGTTCCGGAGTCACGCGCGGAACAGACAGTCAAAGGCAGGCATGAAAGAAGGAGAGCAAGCAAGGTTGCAGGTCCGGCAGCCGCCAGGAAATCACCGCACTGCGATGGCTAGGACATTTCGATTGAGACAGATTGCTTTGACGTCTTCCTCCTCCGCCCCTCCCATCGAAAGCCGCCGCGCCGTGATGGCGATCATTGAAATGGATGGCGAGGACACGCTGGCGCAAGTGCGCCGGCACTTTCCCAATGCCACGGTTTTCTTGCTGACGGCTCAGCCAGGTGATTCCGACGGCAAGCTGGTTTCGGCCGAACAAGTCGTCTCGGCGCTCGAAACCTGGGCCGGCCCGGACCAGGCCCCGTATCTGATGCCGATACTCACCCCTCGCCAGCAGGATATTCTGGATCTGATCGTTCAGGGCAAGTCGAACAAGGAGATCGCCAGGGCTCTGGCCATCTCTCCCTTCACGGTGCGCAACCACGTCTCGCTGCTGCTACGCGTTCTCAATGTCGCATCGCGAGAGGAAGCCGCGAGCAAGGCAGCCGAAGGCGCCATCTTGCGGCAGTGAGGGGCAAACCTCGCTTTGGCCGAGGCGCAGTTCCTACCGAGCGTTGAAATGATTGGCTCTCGATGCCTGTGGCTGTTCGTGTGCCGGTCCGAGGACCGGCACACCAACAGCCGCCGTCGCAGCCTCGATATTCCTGCAGCTTGGTATTACTCGAATGGGGCCAAGCTACCTCATTGCTTGGATGAGAATCACTGCCGCTTGGCCGCATCGGGCAGTTGTTCCATGCCTGGCAGCATGTAGCCCGAGGTCACGCTTCCCGTCAGCTCGCCACCCTGGCATTCGAGGGCGGTTTCTTCATAGCTGAAGGTCGTGACGATCACGCCCTTCTGGCGATCGGTGACGCGGAACTGATTACCGACGCGGGCTTGGTAGCGAGCGGCCTGCGAACCGACACGCACGATGCCCTCGCCGTCGACCAGTTTCTGGCGTGTGCGGTTTTCGCCATCGGCAACGGCTCCTTCGGCCACGCCGGCCATATGGGTGCGCTGCACCGCCTTCAGATGTTCGAGACAGGCCTCGAAATTGGCGAAGTGCTGGGCGGGAACCGGAAGCGGCGGCAAGCGCCCGCTCGCGAGCACCGACGTGGTGGGAAATCCGCTTGCAAGACCCGCAAGCAGGATAGCCGCAATCCGTCTGCGACAGGAGGGAGGTGAGGCCATGGGTTCATTCTCGTGTTTGATCACATCACGGCGGTTATGCCGATGGATGGACAGATGGAAGCACTCTTGGCGCGAGATCTCCCGCTTGGCGATTTCCCAGGAAACAGAGAGTGCCGTGCTCGGCAAGATCATAGGAAACGGGTCGCGACTTGGTCACGCCTGGGGAACAAGGACCTCCCAATCGAATTGGAGGTTCAGGATATGAAGTCTACGCTCGAAAACAAGGTCGCGATCGTCACCGGCGCCAGTTCCGGCATCGGCGAAGCCTCGGCCCGTTTGTTTGCCGCCGAAGGCGCCGCAATCGTCCTGTCAGGTCGGCGTCGAGATGCACTCGAAAGGGTCGTCGCCGAAATTGCGAATGCCGGCGGAAAGGCCGTCTCGGTGGCCGGCAACATCCAGGACGAGGATCACCAGATCGCTCTGGTCGAGGCCGCCCAGCAGCATTTCGGCGGGCTCGACGTCGCCTTCAACAATGCAGGCACCACCGGAGAGATGGCGCCGCTGACCGAGCTTTCTCTGGAAAGCTGGCGCGATACGCTCGACGTCAATCTGACCAGTGCCTTCCTCGCGGCCCGGCACCAGATCCCCGCCATGCTGGCGCGTGGCGGCGGCGCCCTGGTGTTCACCTCGACCTTCGTCGGTTATACTGTCGGTTTTCCCGGCATGGCCGCCTATGCCGCCAGCAAGGCTGGCCTGATCGGCCTCACCCAGGTGATCGCCACCGAATACAGCCCCAGGGGTATCCGGGCCAATGCCCTGCTGCCGGGCGGCACCGATACACCGATGGGACGAAGCGTTTCCAACACGCCGGAGGCACGCGCCTTCGTGGAGGGGCTGCATGCCCTCAAGCGCCTGGCCTCGCCCGAGGAGATCGCCCGTTCCGCTCTCTATCTCGTTTCGGACCTGTCGAGCTTCGTGACCGGAACGGCCCACTTGGCGGATGGCGGTGTCTCGATCATGAAAACCTGAAGCACTTCCGATCAAAAACAGTCCCTGGGGCGAGATCGCCGGTCACACGCAATCAACCTCGGGTAACCAGGCCGCCTCTCTCGCGATAGTTTGGCAGCGGGCCAGGGCCCAGGCGAGATCGGCTGCGCCCTGGGCCCAGGGCAGCCTGGTAGACATTCTCCAGCCCGATGCGCAACTGGTAGCCTGCAAGCAGGTGCCCCTCCCGCAGGCGCCAGGGCTGGGTGGTTTTGAAAAACCTGGCCTGCGACTCCAATCCTTCCGACAAAGGATGCAGATCGATCGATTTGCCGAATTCTGCCCGAAGCACTGCGGTGATTTCTTCGGGCCGCAATTGGGTCTTCCGGGAAGATCTACCGTCTCTGTCTTCATCCGATGTCGTGGTCGTCATTCGATGTCTCGGCGGAGCTAGGCGCCTTCGATGAAGGCCCGCCGCCGCACGATCTCGGCGGCGAGGAAATCGAGAAAGGCCCGTATGCGCGGAGCGTCGCGCAGATCGGGATGGGTGAGCAGCCAGAGATCGGCCCCGAAATCCGGATTGACCGGTCCAATACGGCGCAAGCTCGGCCTGGTTCCGGCGATGAAACAGGGCAGATGACCGATGCCGATGCCGGCCTCGACGGCTTCGGCGAGGCCGAGCACCGAGTTGACGCGATAGACGATGCGTTCCGGCGCGACGTGCGTCTTGACGTAGCGCACGGCCTTGAGCGCGGCGAGATTGTCGCCGAGTGCCACCCAGCGCCGCCCATGCAGCGCTTCAAGATCCGGCAGGTCGGGATCGGAGAAGTCGTCTGCCCTGCCATAAAGTGCCCAGCCGATGCGGGCGACGCGTCGACCCACTAGCGTGTCTGGCGGGGTATCGGAAGCACGGATGGCGATATCGGCATCCCGCTTGGACAGGTTCAGCGCCGCATTCGACAGGATCACGTCGAGCCGCATGCCCGGATAGGCCTCGCCGAACCGGGCGAGCAACGGCGTCAGCAGTTCGACCAGCAATGTATCGTTGGTGGTTATGCGCAGTTCACCGGCAAGGTCGAGTTCGCCACCGGCAAGCCTGCGCAGGACCGAGACGATATCCTCGTCGACACGGCTCGCCAATCCGGCCACTTCCTCGCCGGCCGATGTCAGCGTGTAGCCTGTGCGATGCTTTTCGAACAGAGTGACGCCGAGCGCCTGTTCGATCAGGCGCAGTCGCCGGAAGGCGGTTGAGTGATCGATGCCGATGCGTGCGGCCGCCGCGGGCAGGTTCCTGGCGTCGGCGACGGCCTTTACCAGACGCAGGTCGTCCCAGGCCAAATTCGGAAAACCGTCCCCCACGGCAAAGTCCCCCAGCGGCGCCTAGGCGCATGCCACATCAATAGTATCTTTCAGATCGACAATTCAATACCTTTCACCCCAACCAATTCATTGCGCCGACGCAATGGCAATTCCTGGCATATCGGGCCTATCTCACTCATCGAGGGACAGGAATCCCGACCGAAAGGAATTTCGCCATGAGCGGCAAAGGCATCCATCACGTCACGGCCATCGCGGGTCCTGCCCAGCGCAATCTCGATTTCTACACCCGCATACTTGGCCTGCGACTGGTCAAGAAGACCGTGAATTTCGACGATCCCGGCACCTATCACCTCTATTACGGCGATGAGGCCGGCCATCCCGGCAGCATCCTGACCTACTTTCCCTGGGAACATGTTGCGCCGGGCCGTGTCGGCCTTGGTGAAACGCAGGAAACCATGCTGCGGGTGCCGGAAGGCTCGCTTGGCTATTGGACGCATCGCCTCGTCGAGAATGGCGTCGCCCATCAGCCGCTGACCAAGCGTTTTGGCGAGCCTCTGCTGTCCTTCCAGGACCCGGACGGCATGCGCCTCGCCCTCGTTGCCGTACCCGGCATTGGGAACGAACCTGGTTGGACCGGCGCCGGCATCCCCGCCGATGCTGCCATCCGCGGTTTCCACAGCGTCAATCTCCTGCTCGCGGAAGCGGCGCCGACTGGTGCCATCCTCACCGATGTTTTCGGCTTCGGCGAGGTCGGGCGTGAAGGCAGCCTGGTGCGCTATCGGGTGGCCGACGGCGGGGCAGGCAGCATCGTCGACATCCACGAGGCGAGCGGCCTCCTGCCGGCCCGTCTCGGCGGTGGCTCGGTGCATCACATCGCCTTTCGTGCCGCCGATGATGCCGAGGAGGCCGCGATGGTGCGCAGGCTCGCCGAGAACCATGGCATCCGCACCACGGAGCAGAAGGACCGCAATTATTTCCGTTCCGTCTATTTCCGGGAACCCGGACATGTCCTGTTCGAGATCGCGACCGATATTCCTGGCTTTGCCGTGGACGAGCCGGCATCGACGCTCGGCGAAACCCTGAAACTGCCGGTGTTCCTGGAAGCCCGCCGTTCGGGTCTGGAAGCCACCCTGCCCCGCCTGGAGCAAAGCGCGTCCTAGAAGCGCTCCTTGTTCTAGCTGCCCTGTCCGGCATGGCCGGCCAAACGTCCCCATCCCCCGAACCGAGGAGGCAATAGTTATGACCACGACATCGCAATTATCGTATATCCACCGCTTCGTTCCCGGACAGGATATGAAGAGGCCCCCTCTCCTGCTCCTGCACGGGACGGGTGGTGACGAAAACGATCTAATCGGCCTGGGCGAGCTGGTTGGGCCCGGCAGTGCTCTGCTCTCCCCGCGCGGCAACGTGCTGGAGCACGGCATGCCCCGGTTTTTCCGACGCCTGAGCGAAGGCGTGTTCGATGAAGAAGATCTGCGCCGGCGGGCCGTCGAATTGGCAGGCTTCATTGCGCAGGCGCGCGAGGCGTACGGCCTCGATGCTCCCATCGCCTTAGGCTTTTCCAACGGTGCCAATATCGCCGCCGCGCTCTTGCTGCTGCATCCGCAGGCGCTTGCCGGCGCCGCACTGCTCCGACCGATGACGCCCTTGCGAACGGCGCCTTCGACGGAGTTGGGCGGCAAGCCGGTGCTGATGCTTTCCGGGGCCGCCGATCCGATCGTGCCGGCAGCGAATGCCGGCAGGCTGGCCGATCTCCTGAAGGAACGCGGCGCCGCCGTGCGCCACGAGACGCTCCCGACCGGCCATGGCCTGACGCAGGCCGATGTCGCGCAGACCAAGGCTTGGCTTGCTGGCCTGTAGATCCTTGGCAAGCAAGGCGCCATCTCTCGGACAAGGAGCCATCTCTCGGAAGCGCGATCATCCGTGCTTCCGGGAGATCCTGCCTGCCTCTCAATCGTGAACCGGATAGGGGCCTTCCGAGAAGACCCTGTCGTGATAGCCCTTGCTGCCGACTTCGCCTGTAAGTGGGCTGCGGAAATTCTGTCCCTCGCGCAGGCAGTCGAGCATGTGCCGGAAATCGTAGCGCGGGCACCAGCCGAGTTCGGCCCGTGCCCGCGCATTGACATAGATGCGATCCACCTGCGGAAACAGGCTCCATCCCCTGGCGGTATAAAGCTCGGCGCAATCGGGAAACAGCCGGTGTACGAGCGCCGGCGCGTCGGCCCGCAGTGCCGCGCCGTCGTCCGGGCCGAACGGCGTGGTTGCGGAGATGATATAGCGGCCGAAACCCAGCGCCGGCGCCCTGTCCGCCGCCGCCAGATGGGCACCGACCACATCCTCGATGTCGCAGCGGCGGTTGAGCAACTCGTTGGCCTGGGCGTTGTCGGCGCTGTAGCGTTGCCTCATCTGCGCATCATCATCGGCTTCCGGGAAGAAGCGCGAGGTGCGCAGCACGATGACGGGCAGGCGGTGGCGACGGGCAAAGAGTTCGCACAGGGTCTCCGCCGCGATCTTGCTCGCGCCATAGATGTTCTTCGGGATCGGGACCACGTCCTCGGTGATCCAGGCCGCCGGTTCGCCCGCTGCCGGCGTCAAGGCTGAGCCGAAGGTGCTGGTCGTGCTGGTGAAGACGAAGGATTCCACGCCAGAGGTTAAGGCCGCCTCGAGGAGCACGAGAGTCCCCTGGATGTTCACGTCGAGAAAATCCCGATAGCCATGGGTGGCCACATGCGGCTTGTGCAGCGTGGCTGCGTGCAGAATCGTGCGCACGCCCGGCAGATGACGTTGGACGAAATCGCGATCGCCGATCGATCCTATGGAATCGGTGAAGGGCGAGGCCTTGATGTCGAGCCCGATGGCAGGCCGCCCCTCTGCCCGCAAGGTGCGCATCAGCGCCTCGCCCAGATGTCCGGCACTGCCCGTTACCAAAATCGTCATGGTGACCAATCCGTCATTCGCAATCCGGCACCGACGATTAGCGATCGCAGGCGGTGCCGGCGACGCATAAAATATGCATGAGTATGATTAGCCGACGGTGGTGACCAGCCGCCCGGCGCTGCCGTCGGCCAGCGTCACGCGCTCCCACAGCGCCCGGCTCGGCGCGATCGGCAAGACGGGATCGTAATTGGTGCCCGTCTCCAGCGTCAGCGAGGCCAGAAAACCTTCGTGCCAACCGTGGGCAGCGAGCCTCTCCTCCGCCGCCAGGATTTCATCCGTGGCGTAGGGAAGCAGCGAGTTGCCGAGCAGTTCGGGCAGATCGGCGTGCCACTCGGCCTGCCGTGGCAGGGAAGCCGCCAGCAGACGATGGCTATGGTCGCAAATGAGGTGAACCTTGGCGTTCGAAGACGTCACCAGACGCTTCAATGCGGCATCCTCGGCAGGTAGCGGTGATGCGGCAAGAAGATCCAGGACGGCCCGCCAGCGTTCCTCCCCGAGTGGCACGGTTCCTCTTTCCCAGCGGGAAATGCTGGCCTGGTCTACGCCGAGCAATTCACCAAGATGACTTTGCTTGATGCCCTTGAGCATCCGCAGCCGGCGCAAGGCGCGGCCCTGCTCAATCACATTCATCGCTGCAATCTCTCCCTCAGACCGGCAATGATGAAGCCCAGCCCCTGCTCGAACGCCACGTCGGGGCCATCCCGGTCGAAAGTCTCCATGGCCTCCGCCAGCAAGGGTGATGTCGGGGCGGGGTGAGGTATGTCACCGCGCTCGGCCTTGTCCGCTTGCGCCGATTGCTGCTCCATGACCGAGCCGACCACGAAATAGCTGATGGTCATCAGTGCGTAGGTGGTGTCGGCCGTGGTGAACCCGGCCTCGGTCATGCAACGCAATTGCGCCTCGGCATTCGCGGTCTCCGCACCGTTGGGCCTGGTCCCGGCATGGATGCGCGCACCGTCACGGTAGGAAAGCAGGGCTCTCCTGAAACTGCGGGCATTACCGGTGATGAAAGAACACCAATCTTCACCGGGCTTCGGCACCGCATGCGTATGCCGTTCGGCAAGCATGGCATGGGCCAGGGCATCGAGCAGAGCCCGCTTGTTCTTGAAATGCCAATAGAGCGCCGGCTGCTGCACGCCGAGATGGTCGGCCAGCTTGCGGGTGGTCAGGCCGTCGACACCGACGTCGTTCAAGAGATCAAGGCCAGCCCGGATGACCTTCTCGCGCTGCAGTTTCGCCATGACACCCTTCCCACGCATCGCCTCCAGGAGGCGTCGGCTCTCGGCACGGCGATGCAGCCGTGAAGAATTACCCCATCGATCCCGATTCAGTAAGCCGCGTCTATCAGGATCAGGCTTGACTATTTATCGATGATAAGTTTTATGGCATCACTTATCAACGATAAATTATCGATCAAACGAACCGTGTGCGCCGATGACAACCAAATTTGCTCTCCCTCTCATACTGGGTGTCGTAGCCCTCGATGCCATCGGCATCGGACTGGTCATGCCTGTCTTGCCGGAACTCTTGCGCAATCTCGTTCACACCGATGCGGTGGCCGGGCATTATGGCGTGCTGCTGGCGATCTATGCGCTGATGCAGTTCCTGTGCGCGCCGGCCCTCGGCGCCCTGTCGGACCGTTTTGGCCGTCGTCCCGTGCTGCTCGCTTCGCTGGCGGGCGCAACCATCGACTATGCCATCATGGCGACGGCGCCGGTCCTGTGGGTGCTCTATGTCGGGCGCGCCATTGCCGGCATCACCGGCGCGACGGCGGCCGTGGCCGGTGCGGCAATTGCCGACATCACACCGGAAGAACAGCGTGCGCGGCGTTTCGGTCTGATGAGTGCATTCTTCGGCCTCGGCCTGGTCGGCGGCCCCGCTCTTGGCGGCTTGCTGGGGGGCCTTTCTCCGCACGCCCCTTTTCTGATGGCTGCCGTCCTGAATGGCCTGAATGGCCTGCTCGCCGTCTTGCTCCTGCCGGAAACCCATCGGGGCGAGCGCCGGCCGCTCTCACGCACCGCTTTCAATCCCATCGCCTCCTTCCACTGGGTTCGCGGCCTGCCGGCGGTGATGGCACTGATGGCGGTGTTCTTCGTCATGCAGCTGGTCGGCCAGGTGCCTGGGTCGATTTGGGTCCTGTTCGGCGAAAACCGTTTTCATTGGGATACCGGCACCGTCGGGCTTTCCCTCGCCGCCTTCGGCATCCTCCACGCCATCGCCCAGGGTGTTGTGACCGGTCCCTTGACGCTGCGGCTCAGGGAAGACCGGGCCGTCATCCTCGGCATGTCCGCCGACGCACTCGGTTATGTGCTGTTGGCCTTCGCCTCGCAAAGCTGGATGGCTTTCGCCATCATGGTCCCGCTGGCGGCGGGAGGCATCGGAGCTCCCGCCCTGCAGGCGATGTTGTCGCGAGAGGTCGGCGAAGGCCAGCAAGGCCAGTTGCAGGGATCGCTTTCCGCCCTCACCAGCCTGACTTCCATCATCGGCCCGCTGTTCTTTACCGCGATCTACACCGCTTCCCTGACCGGTTGGAATGGCTGGGTCTGGCTAGCGGGCGCCCTGCTCTATCTCTTGTGTCCGCCATTCCTGAAACGATCCGTTCAGAACAACGCTTGATCCCGGATTAGAGCACCCTGCCCGGCAGTTCGCCGGTCTGGCGCCCCTCGGCCACCACGGTTCCGCCATTCACCCAGACATGGGAGATGCCGGTCGGCAATTGGGTCGAGTTCTCGAAGGTCGCCCGATCGGTGATGGCGTCCTCGAACAGCACGAGGTCGGCGGCAAGCCCCGGGCGGACCAGGCCGCGATCCGAGAGTTGAAAGCGCTGCGCGGCCACCGAGGTCATGCGGCGCACGGCATCTTCCAGGCTGAACCAGTTCTTCTCTCGCCGGAGCGGCCCGGCAATGCGCGGGAAGGTGCCGAAGGCACGCGGATGCGGCTTGGAACCCGGCCGCGGCAGGCCGTCGGAGCCCGCCATATAAAGCCGGTTGCAGCAGGCCGCGTGCAGATCGTCTTCGTCGAGCTGGAATAGGATGATGCCGGTCTGGCCGTCGTCCTCCTCGATGAAGCGCAACATCAGGTCGAAAGGCTGGACGCCGAGCTGGGCTGCCGCCTTCTCCATGTCGAGACCTTCCAGATGCTTGAGTTCGGCGCTGCCGACGGCCGACAGACGGACATTGCCCCAGCCGATCAGTGACACCTTGCTCTGGCCATGGAAGGCCGGGCCGCCATGTTCGACCCAGTCTCGCAAGGTCGCAAGCATTTCGGGATCGCGCAGACGGGCCTTGAGGCCGTCGAGCCCGCCATCCATGGCGGCGGGTGGCAGCAATTGCAGCAGCCAGGTGCTGCCGGCCGGATAGGGATACATGTCGAAGCTGATGTCGATGCCTTCGCAGCGCATACCTTCGAGCAATTCGATCGCCGCCGGGATCTGGCCCCAGTTCGGCCGCCCGGCCGATTGCAGATGCGAGAGCAGGCCCGCCGAGCCGGAATGCCTGAGAATGCCGCCGAATTCCTGGATGGCATCCATCAGGCCGGCTTCGTAGGAGCGAACATGGGCCGCCAGCACCTTACCGCGGCTGCGCACGGTGTTCCCCAGCGCGAAGAGTTCGTCCTCTTCGGCAAAAGCGCTCGGCGGATAGACGAGACCGAGCGAGAGCCCCGCGGCTCCCTGGTCGAGCTGGGTGGCGAGCAGCGCACACATGGCCTCGATCTCGGCCCCATTGGCCGGGCGACGGTCATGTCCCATCACGGCGAGACGCAGCGCCGCGTGGCCGACGAGCGACACCAGATTGAGCGCGATGCCCTCCCCGGTCAGCGCCTGGCGATAGCCGTCCAGATCCGCAAAGATCTCACTGTCCAGGGTCTCGCCGAGCAGGCCGGCGAAATGCAGCCGCAGATTTTCGCGCGAAGCCGGCACGGCCGGATAGAGCGAGAAGGAACAATTGCCGACCACGATGCTGGTGACGCCCTGCAATGCCTTTTCCGGTCGGTTCCGTTCCCGCAGGAAGATGAGATCGTCATGGCAATGGGCGTCGATGAAGCCCGGTGCGAGATAGCGTTCCGCGGCATCGACGACGGTGGCATCCTTGTCCGCCTTGAGGTCCTGGCCGATGCGGGCGATGGTGCCGCCCGAAACCAGCACGTCCCCCCGATACCAGGGTGCTCCCGTGCCGTCGATGATGCGCGCGCCCCGGATGAGTGTATCGGCCATGACGCCTGATCCTTTCTGGCGCAAAGTCGCTTTCCAAGGAAACGCGTCTCTGCTCCGCAATGAAATTCACATGAGAGGAAAACAATTGGATTTGTCATAGCCGGGCTTGACCCGGCTATCCAGAAGCCACGTGCGAACCGGGCAAAGGAGCTGGATTGCCGGGTCGAGCCCGGCAATGACAAAGGTTGTTGCAGCTCGAATAAAGCTCAGCTGAACGGCATTGCTCCTTGCTTCGACCCATTGCCTCGACGTGTCTTTACGCCTCTTGGCGATTCCGCCAAATCGCAAAAATAGCTCAATCCTCGATCGGCTCGGCTACCTGGATGAGACAGTCCCCGGCCTGGCTGTCGCAATGCAGCCGATGCGAGATCACGATACCGCCCTCGGTGAAGCACAGGGCTTCCTCGGGCTGCTCCAGACGTTCAAGATCATGATACCAGCCGGCAAGGTCGCCGGCCGCAACCCGGGCCCCGAGTTCGACGGCCGGTTCGAACCAGCCCCGGCGCGTGGCATAGATGCCCTGGCTGTGGCGCGCGAGCGAGAGCAGCTGCAGAGCAGGCTTCGCCGTGACATCGCCGCCCAGCAAGGGGCGGTCGACGATGCCGAGCGCCAGCATCAGATTGTCGATCGACCGTGCCGTAAAGGCCATGCTGGCCGGCGTCACCGCTCCCCCGCCGCCGAATTCGCCGCTGAGGCCGATGATACCCGCCCGCATGGCGGCACCCATGGATGTCGGCGAGCGCGAGCCATTGTCGGCGATGAAGGCATGGCTGGGCGCCATCGCCCTGAGCAGGGCCTTGGCGCGGGTGGAGCGTTCCTCGTCCGGCTGGCGCTCGATCAGGGCACAATGAAGATGCGCCATGGAAGTGCCGCCGGAATGAATGTCGAGCAACACCTCGTGTCGGGGGAACAGTTCGTGTTCGAGGAAATGCGCCAATCGGGCGGTCGGCGTTCCCACAGGATCGCCGGGAAACGCACGGTTGAGATTGCCGCCGTCGAAGGGCGAGCAGCGCCTGGCCGCCATCACGGCCGGAAGATTGGCCGCCGGCAGGACGGTGACGCTGCCGCGGAGCGCCGCCGGATCGAGGCGGCGCATCAGGCGCGCCACCTGCAATTCGCCCTCATACTCGTCGCCATGATTGCCGGCCATCAGCATGAGGCTCGGCCTCGGCCCGTTCCGCACCCGCAGGATCGGTATCCTGATCTGGTAATAGGGCGAGCGATCGACGGAATAGGGAATGCTCAGATAGCCGCTCTGGCGGCCATCGGCGTCGAAATCGAGGGTATGGACGAGGCCGCTATGCATGGCAGGCTGCTTTCGTGTTTCTACAAGGCCGCGATGGCCGTCATCTCGACGCGCAGATCCGGATCGGCGAGCCGGGCCTCGACGCAGGCGCGCGCCGGCGGATTGGCCGGGTCGATCCAGGCATCATAGACGCCGTTCATGGCGTCGAAGTCCACGATGGCGGGCAGGAAGACATTAACGGCGAGAAGGCGCGAGCGGTTCGTGCCGGCTTCCTTGAGCAGCGCATCGATCTTGGAAAGCACGTCTAGAGTCTGGGCCTCGATACCGGCCTTGCGATCATCGGCGACCTGGCCGGCGACATGGATGAGCCCGCCATAACTGACTGCCTGGCTCATACGCGAACCCTTCTGGTAACGCATGATCATTGTCTAATACTCCATTGTAAAATATTGGAAATTTGAAACTTCCCAAGTTTCATCCGAAGGAGGTGGCGAAAGCGTCGATCACCGCGTTGTCGCCATCGAGCCCATAGACCAGGGCATGCCGGTCGAGGCAGGTGCAGGGGTGCGACAGGCCGAATTCGACGACATCGCCGATCCGAAGGTCGCAACCGCCGGTGACGAGGAAGGCGTGCTGGTCGTTGAGCCGGGCAATCGAGGCCGAAGCATCGAGTTCGCCGATGCGACGTCCCTCGCGATAGAGAGCGAGCGGGCGCGGCAGCCCCTGATCGATGGCGACATCGCGCAAGCCCATGCCGCAGATCGCCAGATCGGGTTCGGGGCGTGACAGCACCTCGGCCCAGATACGAAGAACCGGCTTGAAGCCTCTGGAAGCGCTGACAGTTTCGCCCGAGAGCTCGAAACCGGAACGGGCATCCAGAGCCGCGAGACCGCGCTCATAGACGCCATGGTCGTGAAAGAAGATCGCGCCGCTGCGCAGGACCAGGGTCGTGGCGGCATCCAGGGCGCTAATCGGCCGAAGGCCCGCGATGACCCGGTCGAAGAACACCGAACCGCCAGCCGTCAGGATCAGCGGCCGTTCTGTTCCGATACGGTCCCGAACGAGGTGGTGCGTCTCGACCGCCAGGGCCATCAATTCGTCGATGCGGCGGATGCTCTCTTCCGGATCGGCGGTGGCGGCGGCGCCCTCATAGGCACCGATGCCGCTCAGGCTGATGCCGGTACCCTCGCCGGCCAGGATCGTGTCGAGAATGATCCGTGCGGCCTCGATCGTCCGGGCCCCGGCCCGCCCGGCTCCGACCTCCAGCAACAGCCCGAGGGGTGGCAGGTCGCTCCGCGCCTGCCAGATCGACAGCAGGCTGGCAGCCAGTTCCGGCGAGTCGACGAAAACATGCACCTCCGCTTCCCGATGCCCGGCGAGCAAGGCGGCAAGCCTTCTGGCGGCGGCGGCGGCACCGATCTCATTGGCTAGGATCAGCCGATCGAACCCGGCCTTGAGCAGGACGGAGGCCTGGCGGATATCGGCGACCGTCGTGCCCCAGGCGCCGCCCTCGACCAGTTCCCTGGCGAGAGCCGTCGACATCGGCGTCTTGGCATGCGGCGCGATGGCCACGCCATGCTCGCGGACATAGCGCATCATCAACGCGACATTGCCGTCGAAGGCCGGCCGGTCGAGCGACATCAACGGGAGCGACATGATGCCGTCATAGGGTTTCCAGCCCTGCCTGCCGATGTCGGCAAGCGGCAGGGCGGCGTGGCCTGGGGGAAAACCGCGCATGCGGTCATCAATGGCATCGAGGGAAAGACGAAGGTCGGACATGATCAGGTTCCGCTGACGGCGGCGTTGTCGAGACCGAGCCGATAGGCCCGGTTGGCGGTGGCAAAGAAGAGATCCCGCTGCTCGCTCGCGCTGAGTTCGACGGCCACGATGCGGAAGGCGTCATAGACCTCTGCGAAGCGCGCATGCAGCCCGGCAACCGGAAAATCGCTGGCGAACATCGCGCGCCGCGGCCCGAAACAGGCGATGCAATGCTCGATCACTGGCCTCAGGCTGTCGAGGCTCCAGTGATTGTCATAGGCGACGAGGTCGGAGATCTTGATGAGGAGGTTGTCGGCCCGCCCCAGCGCCTCTAGGCCCTGCCGCCACAGCGCCATGCCCTCCGGACTTCGGTCGGCCGGGCTGCCGCAATGGTTGAGCACGAACAGCGTGTCCGGGAAATCCGCGACGAGGCGGAGGGCTTCCGCCATCTGCCAGGGGAACAGCATGAGGTCGAAGACGAAGCCGAGCCGTGTCGCCGCCCGCAAGCCATTGCGCCATTGCGGATCGCCCATCAGGTCCCTCGAGTGCGCGAAGCTCTTGGCTGGCTCCGGGTGCCAGCTGACGATATCCCGGATGCCGACGACGAGACGGTTTGCCGCTTCCGCCTCGATCAGCGCCGCGGCATCGGGACGGTCGAGCGGCACGCGGGCGACGATGCGCCGCGCCACGCCCGACGTTCTGTCGAGGCTTTCGAGCCAGCGGCTTTCCTCCAAAGGATGTTCGGAAGACCAGCCCGCTTCGACATGCACGGTGGCGACGATGTTCTGGCCAACGGCATCGGCAAGATAGTCGGCGACACCGTAATTGCGCCGGATCGGCGCCAGGCTGCCGAACACCATTTCCCTCTCCTCGCCCTCGGGCGGGCGCAACCAGGGGTGGCGTCCCAGCGAAAGGTCCCAAAGATGATGATGCGGGTCGATGATCGGCCCGCCATAGACAGCGGTCATCGGCGCGCCTCACGCCCCGAGATCAGCAGCAGGGCCAGGATGAGCGAGCCGAACATGATCGAGCGCCAGCCCGGCGAGGCGTTGACCACCGTGATCAGGGCCGTCGCGGTCACCAAGAGGATGGCACCCGGAATAGTGCCGGCATAGCTGCCCTTGCCGCCGAGAATGGAGGTGCCCCCGAGCACCACCGCGGCGATCGACATCAGGAGATAGGGATCGCCGATGCCGACATAGCCCTGGCGGTTCATGCCGAGGATGAGCGTGCCGGCAAGGCCCGCAAAGAAGCCGGACAGGGCGTAGAGCAGCAGCGTATTGCGGGTGACGCTCACGCCCGACAGCCGTGCCGCCACTGGGTTGGCGCCCAGTGCCAGGAAGCGCACGCCCATCGGCATGCGATGCAGCAGGACAAGTACCGCAAGGGAGACAACGGCCCACAGGATGATGCCGGCGGGAACGCCGAGTGGCCGCGCCGAACCCAGCCAGATCACGGCCTTGTTGGTCACGGACACAGCGCTGCCGCCGGCGACGATCACCAGCAGGCCCTGCAGGAAGGTCGCCATCGCCAGGGTCATGATGATCGGTGGTACGCGCAGGAAGGCGGCGCCGGCGCCGTTCAGCAAGCCGATCGAGGTGGCGATCGCCAGGGCCCCGACGATGCCGACCAACCCCGAGGCGTCCCAGCCCGGCGAAATCAGCGGAATCATGATCGCGGTGACGGTGATTACGGCTCCGACCGAAAGATCGATACCGCCCATAATGATCACCAGCGTCTGCCCCGCTGCCACGATGCCGATCACGGCGGCCAATTCCAGGAGGTAGCGCAGATGACCATAGGCGCCGAAGCCACGGAGGCTGAGGCTGGCGACAAGCCAGACCAGCGCCACCAGGATCAGAGTGAGCAGCGCCGGGCTCCTGAAAATCCCCTTCACGGTGGCGGACAGGCTGCTCATTGCTTCCTCCAGCGCGCGGAGAGTTCGGGAATGGCCACGGCCCCGACGATGATCAGGCCCTGGGCGACATATTGAGCGACCGGCGGGAAACCGAGGAAGAACATCACATTGATCATCACCGAGAGCAGCAGGCTGCCGCAGATCGCGCCGCGCATGGTGCCTTTGCCGCCCAGGAAGCCAACGCCGCCCAATACTGCCCCGGCGATCGAGTTCAGCGTGAAGGGGTTGCCAATAACGGGATCGCCCGATCCGGTCTGCGCCGCCACGAAGAGGCCGGCGAGGACGGCGAGCAGGCCGGAGATGGCAAAGGCGATCACCTTCACTTTTTCCACCGGCACGCCCGAGCGGTAGGCGCCGACCGGATTGTCGCCGGCCGCATAGATGCCGAGCCCGGTCGGCGTGGCCAGGAACAGTTTCCAGGCAACCAGCACGGTCAGCAGCAGGATGAAGGCCGTCGGCCCGTCACCCGCCAGGAACTCGGAGAACCAGGGCGGCACGAAGCCACCGGGTCGCGGCAAAATCAGCAAGGCGACGCCGGTGATGATGAAGGAACCGGCCAGCGTGACGATGATGGCCGGCAGGCGCAGATAGGCGACGATCACGCCGATCAGGCTGCCAATCGCCAGTCCGGCCAGGGCTACCAGCAGGATGCCGCCGATCGAGCCGGCCGGGCCGCCCATCGTCGTTGCGGCGATCACGGCGCCCAGGCTCACCATCGGCCCCACCGCCAAGGTGATGCCGCCATTGAGCATCAGCAGGGCCTGCGCCATGGTGACCAGAGCGAGTGGAAACCAGTTCTGGGTGAATTTCGAAAAGCCGCCGAGGCTCAATATGCCGGGAAAGAGCCAGGCATAGAGCAGCAGAAAAACGGCAACGACCACATAGAGGCCGCCGAGGCCGCGATTGCGACGGCGCTGGACTGCAAGATAGAGGCTGGCCGAGGAGATAGTGCCGCTCATGCCGCGGCCTCCCGGCTGGAGATACCCATGGCGGAGCCGACGATGGCTTCCTCGGAAATGGCGTCCCGTTCGAGCGTGGACACGGCCCGGCCCTCGCTGAACACCACGACCCTGTCGCACAGATGCACGAGTTCGGGCGTATCCGAGCTCAGCAGGATCACCAGCTTGCCATCGGCGGCAAAGCCCTGGAGCATCAGATAGATCTCTCTCTTGGTTTCGATGTCGACGCCGCGCGTCGGGTCGTTGAGCAGCAGGACCGAGGGATCAAGCGGCAGCCACTTGGCCAGCGCCACCTTCTGCTGATTGCCCCCGGACAAAGCCTGCACCGGCCGTGTCGTATCGCCCTTGATGGTGAGGCGCCGGGCAAGCTCGGCGACCATCGAGCGTTCGCGGCCGCTATCCCGCAGCCCGTGCCGCGCCTGGAGATCGAGGGAAGGCAGCAACAGGTTGGAAGCGATGGAATGGGGCAGGATCAGCCCCTCCTTCTTGCGATCAGCCGGCACATAGGCGAGGCCAGCCGCATTGGCGGCGCCCACCGTGGAGAACAGGCCTGACTTGCCGCATAGCCAGGCGCTCTGCGCCGAGGCGGGAATGGCGCCGTAGAGCCCGAGCAGGAAATCCTCCTGCCCCTGCCCCACCAGGCCGCCGATGCCGACGATCTCGCCGGAGCGGGCGATGAAGTCGACGTCGCGCACCATGCCGGCAGAAAAGCCCTGGAGATGGATGCGTTCCTCGCCGATGGTCCGCGGCGTCCAGGCCGGAAACAAGTCGCCGGCATCGCGCCCCACCATCAGGCGTACCAGCCCCTCGGCGTCGACGCCGGCGAGCGGCTGGTCGGCCGTCACCACGCCGTCCTTCAGCACCGTGACATGCGAGCACAGCGCCCGCACCTCGTTGAGGCGATGCGAGATATAGAGAAGCGCCAGCCCCTCATCGCACAGCCTGCCGATCAACCCCGCCAGGACACCGGCCTCATGGCCCGACAGCGAGGAGGTCGGCTCGTCCAAGATCAATACGCGAGGACGGCGAAAGAGCGCCTTGGCGATCTCTACCATCTGCCTTCGACCGAGTGCGAGGTCGCCGACCAGTACGTCAGGCTCTTCCGTCAGGCCGACAAGGGCGCAGACCTCCTCGACGCGGCGCTGGAGTTCTCGATAATCCACCAGACCGAAACGGCGAGGATAGGCACCCAGGCCGATATTCTCGGCGATGGAAAGCTCGGGCGTGAGGCTGAGCTCCTGCTGGACCACGGCAATGCCGGCCTTGCGGGCGAGATCCGGGTTGAAACGCGTGACGGGCTTGCCGTCGAGCACGATCTCGCCACCATCCGGCGCCAAGGCGCCGGACAGCAGGTTGATCAGCGTCGACTTGCCGGCCCCGTTCTCGCCCAGCAGGGCATGCACCCGGCCCGGGCGCAACGCGATGCTGACGCCCTTCAGCACCGGGTTGCCGAAAAAGCCCTTCAGGACCTGACGGGCTTCCAGCAAGGGTGGACGATCGGTCATGAGACAAACTCTCTATGCAAACCCTGACGCTTACTGCGCCAGCAGCTTGTCGAAGAGCGCCTTGTCATAGTCAGAGTAGATGTAGCCATCCGCCGGGAACTTGTCGGCACGGGCCAGATAGGAGTTTATATTGCTGTCGTCGATCACCGGCAGCGGCACCTTGACCTTGGTCGGGATGGTCTTGCCCTGTAATGCCTGGACCGCCGCATAGACGGAGAAGGCACCGAGCCAATTGGGCTGCATGGTACCCCAGCCCTTCAGCTTCTTCTCCTTCCACAGCTCCAGGAACTGACGGGCGTTCTCACCCGTGGTCGGCACCTGGTCGCGTCCCTGTCGGTCGAAGGCCAGCACCGAACCGGCCGACAGGGCGCCGCCGAGCGACAGCACGCCGTCGATCTGGGGATTGGCGAAAAGCAGACTGGTCATCGCTTCCTGGGCGGGAGCGACATTGTATTCGGTGTTGGTCTCGGTGATGATCTCCAGGCCCTTATTGGCGTCGAGCACCGGCTGGGCACCCTTGCGGCGATCATCGCTGACCGAGACGCCGGCCGGGCCGTTCATGATGATGATCTTGCCCTTGCCACCAAGCTGCTTGACCATCCACTCGGCGGCCTGCTTGCCCCATTCGAGCGAATCCGTGTTGATCTTGGCCGTGAGATTGTTGGTGTCGACCAGGCTGTCGAAATTCATCACGGCGATGCCTTTGGCGCAGGCGTCGGAGATGACGCGGTCGAGCGCCGTGGACGAGCCGGCCTCGACGATGATGGCATCGAGATTGGCGTCGATCATCGACTGGATCTGCTGGATCTGGGTCTGCGCGTTGCCCTGCGCGTCGGTGATCATCAGGTCCTTGACAAGCCCTTCCTTCTTGAGGCCGTCGACTTCGCTGACGATGGTGCCCTCCGTCTGCTTCATCCAGGTCGGCACGGAATAGATGTTGGCCCAGCCGATACGATAAGGCGCCTTGCGGTCGCCCTTCACGCAGTTCGAAGCGGCCTGAGCCGCGCCTGCCGTGGCCGCGAAGGCGAACACGGCGAGACCGACACCCGCCATCAAGGCGCGCCGATCGGTGAGCTTCCTCAGCAATGAAGTCTTGATCATGTCGTTCCCCTCTTGTGAGCCAGCGGGCCTTGTTTGCAGCCTTGGCTCTTGCGTGATGTACAATATACTGTACATATGGTCACAATATCGGACATCTCGAACTATAGGCGGTTTTTCGGGGCTGACAAGCGGGCGGCGAAATTTTTGAAGGCATCACCCGCCCAATTCGAAATATCATTGCGGAAAGGATCGGTTTGCGGCTTGCGTTGATGCGTGCCGTAACGTTCATCAGTGAAACAACAGCAGGGGGGCACCCCGCTCGAGCGGGTCAGGTAGGACAGGAATGGATTCAATCAGCGACGAAGGTATTGCCAGGCGCACGCGTGGCCTCGACCGTGCCTTCGAGATCCTCGATTTCCTGCGCATGAAGCGCGAGCCGACCAAGCCAAACGAGATCGCCTCTCGTATCGGGGCTCCGCGCTCATCCGTCTATGAACTGGTCAATCTCCTGCTGCGCAATGGCATTCTCGAATATGCCGATGGCGAGGGGCGGGTCTATCTCGGCCGCAAGCTCTATTTCCTTGGCGCGGCTTATGAGGACCATTTCGACTTCATGCGCGAATGCGACAAGGTCCTTGCCCAGATTGCCGCGGAGACGCGCGAGACCGCCCAATTCTGCATGCTGGACGGCAACAAATATACTGTCGTGCGCATGAAGGAGGGTGTGAGGCCGTTTCGGATTTCCTCGGATGTCGGGCGTGCGGTGCCAATCCCCTGGACCGCCTCGGGGCGCCTCCTGCTCTCGCATCTGAGCGACGAGGAGATCCTGGCTTTCATTCCCGCCGGTGATTTCCGCCTGCCCAATGGCAATATGCTGGATCCCGGCCACTTCATCGCCGAAGTCCGCCAGGCTGCCGCAGCGGGCGAGTTCACCTTCAACAGCATCGTCGACAGCTTCACCCACTGTTTCGCCGTGCCGGTCTTCGACGGCCAGGATCGCTGCACCGCCACGCTCTGCCTGGTGACGCCGCGCGAGGACGGCATCCGCAACCGCCAGCATTATCTCGGCTGCCTGAAGACGGCGGCGCTTTCGCTTCATGGCAAGGCCGTCGGTCCGCGCGAGGCGGCATAGCCTCTTCCTATTTGCCGCCCGTCAGGCTGAGATGGTTGAGCAGATAGCGATGAAGCGTTTCCACAGCCGGCGAGCTCTGCTCAGTGGCCGAGCGGTAAAGCAGCAGGTCAACGCTCGGCAAGGCTGGAAAGCCCGCCTGCATGGGCGGCTGGCGCAGCCCCGGCACCAGGGCGCTCTCGATCAGCACAGTAACGGCGATACCCGACAGCACGGCCGTCTGCAGCCCGCTGATGCTGTCACTGACGCAGGCGATGCGCCAGCTCCGCCCGGCCCTGTCGAGCGCCTCGATGGCGTAGTCGCGATAGATATTGCCGGGCGGAAGCAGAGCCATCGGCACGGGATCTTCCAGATGGGCCGATGAGGTTGCTCCCGTCAGCCAGACCAGTTGCTCGCGCCCGACCACCTGGCCGCCGGTGAAGCCGTCCATCCGCGTCACCAAGGCGATGTCGACGCTGCCCTCGCGCACTCGCGCCACCAGCGGTCTCGACAGGGCGCAGCGCAGTTCGATGCGAATATGCGGATAGTCCCGACGAAAGGCGCTGAGGATCGGCGGCAAGAGGAAAGTGGCGTAGAGATCGGGCACACCGAAAACCACCTTCTCTTCGGCTGTCTTCGGAGTAAAGCGCGCCAGGCACTCGTCGTGGCTGCTCAGAATCTGACGGGCATGGGAAAGGAACACCGTGCCGGTCTCGCTCAGTTCCAGCGCCCGCCTGGTGTCATCGAACAGGGGGCGTCCGATGATCTGTTCCAATTTTTGGATCTGCTGGGTCACGGCCGACTGCGTGCGTCCCATGCGGCGGGAAGCCTCGGTAAGGCTTCCCGTTTCGACCGTCAGGACGAAGGCGCGCAACGAGCGAATATCGAGATAGGTCGACGACATGGCTTCCTCTGCCCGGCCAGGCAAGATGACTATGCCAGATGACCTCCGAGCAAGAGATAGCCGGGGAGAAGGCCGGTGACCACACTGTTGAACAAAGCCATCCAGCCTGTCGGGCGGCCAATCCGCATGCCCTTTACCAGCAAAAGGAAGAACATCGCATAGAGGGTGGCCCAAAGTAGCCAGCACAGCGCAAACCAATGGTCCCAGATAGTGGCCGCCGCCCGGAAGCTCTCGATGGTGATCGGCAGGAGAATGGCGACCACGGAAAGGCAATACCAGCCCAGTCCGCGTCCGTCATTCCCGTTGAGTTGGTTGAAGCCGACCCAGAGGAAGGTGATGCCGAACAGGAGAATCAGCGCGGCCGATTTGACCGCCCCGAGTGTGAGCGTACCTCCCATCACCAGGTCGAGGCTGACGAGGGCCAGCACGGCCCCTGAAAAGAAGTTCGGCAAGGCGACTTCCCTGTCCCCGATCCGGCCGAGCAGCCATAGACCATTCTGGAACAGCACCACGCCGACATAGAGCAGAACCAAGCCGACCAGCATGAAAGCCTCCCGCGCTCAACTGGCCAGCAGTTCTTTGAGCAGATTGTCGAGCGTCTTCACATCGGCGGGACTGGTGCCCGGCCCCCCGGCAAAGTGGCCCCAGATGCTGTCGATCTGACGCAATTCGGCGTTGGGCATGTGCTTGACCTCATGGATATTGTCTTCCGGCGGGAAATAGAGATCCGTTGACGCCGGCACGACGAAGGCCTTGGCTTTGATGGCGCCCAGTGCCTTTTCGAAATCGCCGTGGAAAAGCTCGTTCTTGCTGATATCGCCATGCTGCCAGCACCACAGCATGGTCAGAAGGTTATTGGCATCGCGGGGCAGGAAGATGCCTTCCCAGAAGCCGACAAGGAAATCCTCCAGACTGGCATAGCCCATGACTTCGAGGTCGAGCTTTTCCCGATAAAAGGCCTGGCTGAAGCCCCAACCGGCATAGACCCGGGCCATGGCTCGCAGTCCCCGCGTGGGGGATGTGTCATACCAACCTTCCTTGAAGGCCGCGTCGGCGGTGAGCGCTGCCTTCACGCCTTCAAGGAAGACGAAATTATGCCGCGAGCAGCGTGCCGCGCCCTGGAAGGGCAGAATGCGCTGCACCATATCCGGATAGAGAGCCGCCCAGTGATAGGTCTGCCCCGCGCCCATGGACCAGCCCGTCACCAATGGCAGCGTTTCGATGCCGAACTTCTCCGTCACGAGCCTGTGCTGCAGGCGCACGTTGTCATAGGGCGTCACCTTGGGAAAGCGCGCCTTGTTCCACGGTTCGGGCGTGTTACTCGGTGAACTCGACAGGCCGTTGCCGAGCATGTTGGGCACGATGATGAAGTAGCGGTTGGGGTCGAGGGCCATGCCCTCCCCGATCAGCCACTCGTTTTCATAGTGTTGGCCGGAATACCAGGTCGGGTAGACGATGGCATTGTCCCGCTTGGCATTGAGATTGCCATAGGTTTTGTAGGCCAACTTCGTCGCGCGCAACGTAGATCCAGACTGCAATACGACGTCACCAAGATCAAAAATGCTGTAATCTGCCATATCCCCTCCCGAATTTTCTCTTTCCGAGAACCAAATTCATCGATTTCGGATAGAACTAATTAAGGGCTGCATCATCTATGTTGGCAAATTAGAAGTACTTATCTCCTGTATTAGAATTGCATTCTCAACCCACTCGCGAAGCTGCTCGCCCTTTGCTGCCCACGTCGCCTCGCCGTCGCCAGACGGTCCGACTGGACGAAATGTCCAGTCGCGGGCTCTGCCCCCACCTGCTACCCCATAGACTTCGTCGCAACGCGATTGGTTCTCATCATGGGCGCAGCAGCCGGATTCCGCTCTCCTCTCACGCTAGTCCGCAAGGCTTGCGGAGCCTGCAGCGACTGTGACGTTCGGCACCAGGCTCTTTGCGCGGCCATGGCCGATGAGGATCTTCATCGTCTCGAAAGCATTGTCAGCCCGATGGCGCTCCAGCCCAACCAGACGCTGCTGCGCCAGGGCGATCCCCGCCGCAAGGTCTACAGCCTGACATCCGGCATGCTCAGGCTCTTCACCGATCTGCCCGATGGCCGGCGGCAAATCGCCGGTTTTCTGCTGCCGGGCGACTATCTCGGCCTGGTCGACGACGACGTCCATTCCCAATCGGCCGAAGCCGTCATCGCTTCCAATCTGTGCGCCTTCCCCATCCGCGAGATGGAGTTGCTGATGAGCGAGTTTCCGAGCCTCAGGGACAGGCTGCATCGCATGACCAGAGCGGCCTTGCGCCAGGCCCAAGACAATCAGCTCATGCTCGGCCGGTTGGCGCCGCTCGAAAAGCTGGCAAGCTTCCTGCTCACGCTCGATGCCCGGGCCAATGGCCAGCCCCATCATCGACATGTGTTGCAGCTGATGATGTCGCGGACCGATATCGCCGATTATCTTGGCCTGACCATTGAGACCGTCAGTCGCTGTTTCACCCGGCTGAAGACGCAGGGACTGATCCGCCTGCCCGAAGCCCATCTGGTGGAGATACTGCGCGAGGACCGGCTCACCGACATCGCCGGCATCAGCATTCCGCCCGAACATCGGCGTTCAGCCGCCTGTTAGTTCTGCCGGTATCAAGCGACCGTCGACGAGGGCAAGCATCTTGTCGACTGCTCCCGCCGGGATGTCGGCGTGGGTTGCGAGGATGACGCTGCGCCCCTTGGTAGCGGCTGCGAGATCGGCCAGGAAATCCACCTCCATGGCTCGATCGAGGCCGGTGGTCGGTTCATCGAAAACCAGAATTTCGGCTGGTGACAGCAGGACGCGGGCAAGACAGAGCCGCCGCACCTGCCCGACGGACAAAGTGCGTCCCGCTTCTCCGACAAAGGCATCGAGCCCCTCGGGGAGGCTCCGCACGAAATTCGCGATCCGGGCCGCGTCGAGCGCAGACCAGAGTTCGGCATCGCTCGCCTCGGCTCGGCCGATCAACAGATTGTCGCGCACCGAGCCGAGAAAGACAGGCGCATTCTGGCTCAATAGGGCGACCCGTGCATGGAGATCGGCCTGGCGCACGGTGCGGATATCGGTGCCGCCCACTGCAATCGAGCCGGCCTGGGGATCGTGCAGCCTGAGCAGCAGGGCAAGCAAGGTCGACTTGCCACTACCGCTCTCGCCGATGATTGCCACGCGCTCGCCTGCCGAAATCGCAAGGCTGAGGTTGCGCAGCACCGGACGCGCCGGGTCGAAGCCGAAAGTCACCTGGTTCACGGCAAGGTCGCCATCCGGCAGCGCCACGGGGCGTTGGGGATCGCCGATTGCGGGAGCCATCTGCGCAATCGCACGCACCCTCTGGGCGGCCGTCAGGGCAGCACCGAATTTGGCGACACTGCGCACCAGCACGGCCGTTGCTTCGAAGCTCGCGAGTACCGCGAGCAGCAGGCCGACGAGCAGAGGGCCGCCGATCTCTTCCTGCCGCAAAGCCTGGACGCCGCACCAGAGCACGCCGATGAGGGCGAGTCCCGCCAGCGCCTGTACAGCCGCCCCGGCCAGCAGGCCGGCGCGTGCTGAGCGTCTGCGGGCCTGCGCGAGCCGCTTTGCTGCCTGGTCGAATTCCTGACCTGCCGCAGCGACCGCGCCGAAGGCAACCAGATCGGCGTGGCCATCGATGCGATCCAGCATGGCGATGCGCAAGGCGGCGGAGGCCTCCACCAGTTCCGCACCCAGCCGGCGCGAGAATAGGGTCAGCACGGCCGGAACGCCGACAAGCGCGAGGATCAGGACCGCAGCATAGATCGGAGCGGAGGCCGGCAGCAGAAAGAACAGCCCGGCCGTCATACCGGTCCCGATCAAGAAGGCCGTCAGGAAGGGGCCGAACGCCGTGAGGAAGACGGTGTCGAGCGTATCGACGTCGGCCGTGAGCCGGCTGACGAGGTCACCATGCCTGAGATCGCGTGACGGCAAGGGAACGCGCGGAAACAGGCGCGCGAACAACCAGCCTCTGAGAGCCGAGAGGAGGCGCAAGGTGGCGTCGTGTCCGACCAGCTTTTCGCCATAGCGCGAGAGGATCCGCACCAAGGACAGGCCCCGGATCAGCGAGGACGGACCGAACAGGTTGAAGCTCGCCGCCGCCGTGGTGAGAGCCGCCGCCGTCAGGAACCAGCCCGAGATCCAGAGCAGTGCGACACCGGCGGCCAAGGTCAGCACGGCCAACATCAGCGCCAGCCCCATGCGGCCGATGTGCTGGCGGAACAGCGGCCAGAAGGACAACAGGGCGATCATGCGGTCCACCTCGGCTGTTTGTGTGCCTTGCCGGCGGGAAAATGCGGCATCGGCAGCAGCTTGCCGCCGGCCAGCCGCCAGGCCTCATCCAGCCGGGCGGCTACGGCGAGCGAATGGGTCGCGACGATCATGGTTCGACCGGCGGCAAAATCGACCAAGGCATCGAGTACACGGGCCTGCGTGGCGGCATCCAGATGTGCCGTCGGCTCATCCAGGAGAATCAGGCCGGGTTCTCGCAAGAACAGGCGCGCCAGGGCGACCCGATGCCCTTCACCGCCCGACAGGCCGACGCCGCCTTCTCCGATCGGGGTATCGAGCCCATCGGGCAGCTTCGAGGCAAAATCCAGGACACATGCCCGTTCTGCCGCGCGCGCAATCTCCTCCGCCGAGGCGGAGGGCTTGCCCAGCCTGATATTCTCGGCGATCGAGCCATGAAACAGGCGCGCGCGCTGGCTGATGAAGGCGACGCCCGCCCGCAGGCTGGCTTCGTCGATCGCAGCAAGCTCAAGCCCTGCGACATGGATGCCGTCACCCGGCCTCAGGCGGGCTATCGTTTCCAAAAGGCTCGACTTGCCGATCCCGCTTTCACCGAAAAGTGCGAGGTGCCGGCCTGCTGCGATCTCCAGCGAGATGTCGTCGAGCAGGACGCGATCGCTGTCGGGTACCCGGATGGTCAGGTGCTCGATACGGAGCGGCAATCCGCCGGACGAAGCCGGAAGACGCGCTGCGCGCTCCGAAGCGGTGCCTGCCTCCGGCAGTCCGGCGAAGCGTGCCTCGATCTCGGCAATCGCCGCCTTGGCTGAAGCCCTGTCGTGATAGTGGGCGGCAAGCAGGCGCAAGGGCTGATAGACTTCCGGAGCCATCAGCAAGCAGAACAGGCCTGCCTGCAATGTGAGGGCGGAGCCGCGCAGGTCCACGAGCCCGAGATAGGTCAGGCCCACATAGAGCGCCACGCCGGCAACGCCGAGGGCGGCGAAGAATTCCAGCACGGCGGAGGACAGGAAGGCGATGCGCAGCACGCGCAAGGTCCTGCGGCGCAGATCCTCGCTCGCTCGTTCGACATCGCGGGTCTCGAACTCGGCACGACCGAAGAGTTTCAGTGTGGTCATGCCGCGCAGGCGATCGGCGAAATGCCCGGCCAGCCGCACAAGCGCATTGGCCTGGGCCTTGGTCGCCGCCTCCGCCCCCCAGCCCACCAGCGCCATGAACAGCGGGATGAGTGGCGCCGTCAGCAGGAAGAGCAGACCGACCACCCAGTCGACCGGCAGCACCGCCGCGGCAAAAGCCAGCGGGAGCACGGCCGCCTGTATGCTCGCCGGCAGGAAGCGGGCAAAGAAGCCGTCGAGTGCTTCGACCTGGTCCACCACCGCCGCACTCAATGCACCGGAGGAGCGTGAGGCCGACCATTCGAGCGAACTGGCGGCCAGGCGCGAGGCCAGGCGCCCGCGTAACTCGAACTTGATGCGCTCGGCTGCGGCAATACCCGCCTGCTCGCCCAGCGCTGCCAGTACGAGCCTCGAGGCGATCAGGACGGCGATCCAGACGATCAGGCTGCCCAGGGCGGCGACGCTTTCTCCTCCCACCACGGCCCGATGCAGCACCGAAGCCAGCAGATAGGCCTGGACGACGAGGAGCCCCCCCGAGACGAGCGGCAGGATCGTTGCGATCGCCAGCCCCTGTCGGGCATTGCGGGCTAGAGCGACGAGAGCGGCGCCGTCTCGCCCGTTTGGCCTTCCTGCGATCTGGACGCCGACCTTCTCGCTTGCTTGCTCCACATCGACCTCATCTGCAATTTCTACGCAACACAAGCCCAGATAGTTCACCAATGGCGCCAGTATATCCACCGCTCTTCTTACGGAGCAAAGTGTTGCCTAATTTAGAATTTGTCTTGCAAAAGCAAAACCAACCGAAGCACAATCCCCGCATCTTTAGCCGCCGCGGGCTGCTGGGGCATTGATTTCGATCAATGCCCGCCACGGGTTGCCCGTTTAGGGAAACTTGAGACTGGTGCAATGCCAGTATTGGAGCAGGTTGGGCGTCTATGATCGATTTCACCATCGTTGACCTGTCGCGGCTGCAATTTGCGGCGACAGCCATGTATCACTTCATCTTCGTGCCCTTGACGCTTGGTCTTTCCGTCCTGATCGCCATCATGGAAAGCGTCTATGTGATGAGCGGCAACCCGGTCTGGCGTCGCATGACGCTGTTCTGGGGTACGCTGTTCGGCATCAACTTCGCCATGGGTGTCGCCACCGGCATCGTGATGGAATTCCAGTTCGGCATGAACTGGAGCTATTACAGCCACTATGTCGGCGATGTCTTCGGGGCCCCCCTCGCGATTGAAGGATTGATGGCCTTCTTCATGGAGGCCACCTTCATCGGCCTGTTCTTCTTCGGCTGGGACCGCTTGTCGAAGGTGGCGCATCTGGCCGTGACCTGGCTGGTGGCACTGGGCGCGAATTTCTCGGCCCTGTGGATCCTGATCGCCAATGGCTGGATGCAGAACCCGGTCGGCTCGGCCTTCAATCCCGACACGATGCGCATGGAGATCACCGATTTCATCGCGGTCATCTTCAATCCGGTCGCCCAGGCCAAGTTCGTGCACACGGTCAGCGCCGGCTATGTCGCCGGTTCGATGTTCGTGATGGCGATCAGTGCCTTTTTCCTGTTGCGCGGACGCCATCGCGATCTTGCGCGGCGCTCCATGGTGGTGGCTGCGAGCTTCGGCCTTGCCTCGGCGCTATCCGTCGTCGTGCTGGGGGACGAGAGCGGCTATGTCGCCACCGAACACCAGAAGATGAAGATCGCCGCCATCGAGGCCATGTGGGAGACCGAGCCAGCGCCGGCCGGCCTCACGGTCTTCGCCCTTCCGGGCAAGGACGGCAATCGCTTCGAAGTCAAGGTTCCCTGGGTCTTGGGCCTGATCACAACCCGCAGCCTGAACAAGGAATTGCCAGGCATCCGGCCGCTTGTCGAGCATGCGGAAGTCCGTATCCGTAACGGCATCCAGGCCTCGGCCAGTCTCGACGCCATCCGCAAGGACCCGAACGACAAGGCCGCTCGCGAGGCTTTCGCCAGGCAATGGCCGGATCTTGGCTATGCGCTGCTGCTCAAGCGCTATCGCCCCGACATTCAGAATGCCACGCAGGAGGAGATCCAGCGTGCCGCCCAGGATACGGTACCCGGCGTGGCGCCGCTGTTCTGGAGCTTCCGCGTCATGGTGGCCCTGGGCTTCTACTTCATCGCCTTCTTCGGCCTCGCCTTCCTGATGAGTTGCCGCCACCGTCTTGGCGAGAACCGCGCTTTCCTGCGCGTGGCCCTGTGGAGCCTGCCACTGCCGTGGGTGGCGATCGAGGCCGGCTGGCTGGTCGCCGAATATGGCCGCCAGCCCTGGGCGATCGAGGGCGTGCTGCCGACCTTCTATGCCGCTTCCGGCCTCACCCTTACCGATCTCGTCATCAGCCTGGGCTTCTTCCTGGCGCTCTATACCAGCCTGCTCATCGTCATGATCCTCCTGATGGTGAAAACCATCCGGAAGGGACCATCCGAGCACAGCGTGCTCGATGAAGCACCGGCTGGCGCAGGCCCCCTGCCCGAGCCCGCCCTTGCGCGCGCGCCGCGCTGAGCCAGATCTGGATATGCACTCATGAACACGATACCCCTCGACTATGAAACCTTGCGCCTGATCTGGTGGGCCCTGCTCGGCGTACTCCTGATCGGCTTTGCCATCATGGATGGCTACGATCTCGGCATCGGCGCGCTGCTGCCCTTTGCCGCGCGTACCGATGAGGAACGCCGTATCCTCATCAACCTGATGGGGCCGACCTGGGAAGGCAACCAAGTCTGGCTGATCCTGGGCGGCGGCGCGATCTTCGCGGCCTGGCCAGCCCTCTATGCGACATCCTTCTCGGGATTCTACCTGGCGATGATTGCCATCCTGCTCGCTTTGATCCTGCGTCCCGTCGGCTTCAAGTTCCGCGGCAAGCTCCAGGATCAACGCTGGCGCAATCTGTGGGACGGGGCACTTTTCCTCGGAGGCTTCGTGCCCGCCCTGATCTTCGGCGTCGCCGTCGGCAACGTGCTGCTGGGCGTACCGTTCGGCCTGGATGCCACCTTGCGGCCTTCCTATGCCGGCAACTTCTTCGGCCTGCTGCGCCCCTTCCCGCTGCTCGCCGGCCTGGTCAGCCTTGCCATGCTGGTAACCCATGGCGCAGCGGTGATTTCGGCCCGCACCCAGGGGCCGATGACGGAGCGCGCGCGTGGCTATGGCCGACTTGCCGCTCTGGCAACCCTGGTGTTGTTCGCCCTTGGCGGCGTGTGGATCGCCTATGGCATCGACGGCTATGTCGTCACTAGCCCGCAGGATCCGCTCGGGCCTTCCAATCCGCTCGGCAAGACCGTCGCTCTCGAAGTCGGCCGCTGGCTCGCCAATTTCCATACCCATGGCTGGATGTGGACGGCGCCGACCCTTGGCCTGCTCGGGCCACTGGTGGCCTTTGCTGGTCTCTCGGCCCGTTCGGGCAAGCTTGCGATTGCCGGCAGCAGCCTCGCCATCATCGGCATCATCGCCACCGCAGGCCTGGCGCTGTTTCCCTTCCTGCTGCCGAGTTCACTCGACCCCAAGGTCAGCCTGACTGTATGGGACGCTTCCTCCAGCCACATGACGCTCTTCGTCATGCTGCTGGTGACGGCTTTCTTCCTGCCGTTGATCCTGGCCTACACCACCTGGGTCTTCCGCGTGATGCGTGGCCCCGTCACCGCCGACTCGATCGGCCGCAACCCCAACGCCTACTGAAGGAGCCCGACCATGTGGTATTTTTCCTGGATCCTCGGCCTTGGCCTCGCCTGCTCCTTCGCCATCCTCAACGCGATGTGGTTCGAACTGCGCGAGCAGAAAGTGCCTGCCGCGAAGGTGGCGAACAAACCGGATCGGGCGACGGCCGGCAACTGACGACAGCTCTTCCGTGATCGTCAACCGATCGGTTGACGATCACTCAGGCGGTCCTGACGGCGCCCCATCAGGCCGACGACAAGCGCCGTCAGCAAGAAGAGCAGCGAGCAGACGGCGATCACACCGAGAAAGGCCTGCTCGAAAGCCGAGCGCGCCAACCGAACCAGCATGTCGGCCGAGGACGAGGGCAACCCTTCAGCCGCGAGCAGGGCCTCGTCCAGGCTGTCGCGCACCGTGCCGGCTACGGGCAGGTCGGGCGGCAGCACCAGCATCGCCGTGTAGATCGCCGACATGATGGTGCCCATCACAGCCACGCCGAGCGCCCCACCGAGCTCGTAGGAAACCTCCTCGATCGAGGCGGCCATGCCGGCCCGCTCCTCCGGCGCATTGACCATGATCGCACTGGAAGCAGCCGACATCGACGCTCCCACGCCGAACCCCATGGCGCTGAGGGCCGTCAACCAGAGAGCCGCCGTTCGGTCATGCGTCAGCAGGAAGAAGGCAAGACCTGTACCGGCAACCGCAAGCGACATCCAAAGCACGTGACGGGCGCCGAGCCGCGGCAAGGCAAGCCCGGCAAGTGGCCCGGCCACGATAGAGGCCAGAGGGATGGGCAATAGAAGCAGGCCAGCCTGCAAGGGGGACAAGTTCCGCACCAATTGCAGATGCTGGCTGAACACCAGTTCCACGCCGATCAGGGTTGCCGAGGAGACCGTGGCCACGATGACGCCCGCGGCGAATTCGGGGTTGCGGAACAAGCCGAAATCGATCAGCGGCGTCTCGCTCCGGCGCTGGCGCCGCCTGAACATGAGGAATGCCAGGGCGCCAATGAGCCCGGCGGCAAGGGCGGCCTCCCAACTCGGCGAACGCTTGCCCAATTCCTTGATGGCATAGGCCGTGGCAATCAGCCCGACCATGATCTGGAGCGAACCGACGAAGTCCCACGGATGGGTAGCCCGGCCCGGCCGATTTTCCAGCACCAGTCCGGCCGCCACCCAGGCGAGGATCACCACCGGAACGTTGATCAGGAAGACAGATCCCCACCAGAAGAATTCGAGCAGCAGACCGCCGAGCACCGGGCCGAAAGCCGCGCCGCTCGAAGCCACTGCCGCCCAGACGCCGATGGCGAAGGCCCTCTCCTTCTCGTCGGCGAAGGTGACACGGATGATGGCGAGGGTCGCGGGCATCATCATGGCAGCGCCGACGGCTAGCAAAGCGCGGGCAACGATCAATATGACCGAGCTCGGCGCGAAGGCCGCCAGCAGAGATGCCGCTCCGAAGCTGAGCAGGCCCGCCATGAACATCCGCTTGGAGCCGATGCGATCGCCCAGCGTGCCGCAGCCCGGCAGCAAGCCGGCGACGACGAGAGGATAGGCATTGAGGATCCAGAGCTTTTCAGAGGCCGTTGCGGCCAGATCATGGGTCAGGCGTGGCAGCGCCGTGTAAAGCACGGTCAGGTCGACGACGATGAGGAACAAGGCACTCGAAACGATTGCGAGAACCAGCCAGCGATTGTGATATGCCATTGGTCAAGTGTCAGTGTTGAAAGGAATCTTCCGCGCAAAGCGGACAGCTTGCCCACCGCACTCGCCGAATATAAATACATTCGTATTGAAACAAAAGAGAGAAGTGGTTTGGGCCGCCCCCGTAGCATTGATCGCAATCTGGTTCTTGATGCGGCAGAGGCCGTGGTGGCACGCATCGGACCTGCAGGGTTGAGCATCGACGCCGTCGCCAAGGAGGCCGGAATCACCAAAGGCGGGGTGCAATATTGCTTCGGCACCAAGGATGGCCTGCTGAAGGCCATGCTCGAGCGCTGGGCCGAGAGTTTCGACGCCGAGGTCGCCAGGATCGCGGCGAAACAGCCAGGCCCTCACGCCTTGGTACGGGCCTATGTCGAGGCCAATCGCCATGTCGACGACAAGGATGCCTCCCGTTCGGCCGCCATGCTGGCAACCCTGATCCAGAGCCCGGATCAACTGGCTGATACCCGCGCCTGGTACCGCCGCTATCTGACGGCGATCGACCCCTCTTCACCCGAAGGGCGCAAGGCTCGCCTGGCCTTTCTCGCCTCCGAAGGCATCTTCTTCCTGCACAGCTTTCAATTCGTGCAGATGACCGAAGCCGAATGGCAGGAGATTTTCGAAGACATACTGCGCCTGCTGCCGGACAAACCCGAATGATTCCTCAGGGCGACGGCACGGCAAGCTGCGCTTTGTCGGCCGCGCCGCGCACGCTTCGCCCTGCTGTAACCAAGGCGAGGGCCGGCGCAGCGGAGAAGACGGCAAGCAGCCAGAACGCCGCGTTCGAGGTGCCGGCGATGCCGCCGGGGTCGGAGAGACCGGCCAGATTGGCCACCATGCCCGCCAGGGCCGCACCGATGGCCGTCGCGAAAAGCTGAGTGGTGGTAATCGCGGCGGAGGCGATGTCGCGATCTTTTTCCGGCGCCAATTGCAGCACCCGTGTCAGCATATGCGGCCAGCCAAGGCCGACGCCGATGCCGACGACGGCGAGAGCGAGGCACAACAGGGCGATCGTCGGCCCCTCCCCGCCGCTGGCGGTTGGGATCAGCCAAACCAGGGCGAGCATGCCGGCGAACGCCACCAGGGGCGAGGCCATGATGGTGCGCGCAGCGTTGCGCCCCCGCTGCCCGGAACTGCCGATCGAGCCCACGGTCCAGCCGGCTGCCATCACGGCGGCAAGATAGCCGGCAATCAGGGGAGACTGGCCGTGCAGCACCTGGAGGAAGAGCGGGATGAACATCTCGCCTGTCGTTACCGCAATGGTGAGCAGCGACATGGTCGCGAAGGTCAGCGCCAGTGGTGCCGACAGGCGGAAGGATCCGCGGGGCAGCAGCCGCTGCCCTGCCCGCGTTTCCACGGCAACCAAGGCGGCAAGCCCGACCAGGGCAATGACGATGCCGCCAAGATTCCAGGACAGATCGGCCCGCACGCTGCCGGCGGAAACGGCAAGCACCGAAAGGCTCAGCAGAACCAGCTGAGCCAGGGGCGTGCGGGAGCCCTTGCTTTCTTCTCCCGATCGCGACGGCAGGACAGCCACGGCGATGCCACCGAACAGCCCCACCACCAGGATCATCGACCAGAAGGCGGCACGCCAGGCGCCGATCTCGGCGAAGATGCCGCCGATGGCCGGGCCGACCAGCGTGGCGACCCCCCACATGCCCGAAATCAACCCCATGGCCCGAGGCCATAAGGTTTCTGGAAAGACGATGCGGATCATGCCGTAGGACAGGGCGAACAGGAAACCGCCGCCGAGGCCCTGGATCGATCGGCCGATCAGCATCACCGGCATGCTGGGCGACAGGGCGCAGCCGAGCGTTCCGAAGGCGAACAGCAGAGCGGCCCAGCCATAGGCGCCCCGTGGACCACGGCTCCGCAGCAATCCGGGCGACAGTGCCGAGCCGATGATGGAGGCGACCACGAACAAGGTGGTGTTCCAGGCATAGTAGTCCAGCCCGCCAATATCGGAGACCACCGAAGGCAGGATAGTGGTAGCGACATAAACATTGATGGCATGCAGCCCGACACCGCCGGCCAGTGCGACCGACCGTATAGCGTTGCGGCCCGAGAACAACGCTCCCCACCCACCTTCCTGAGCCGACATTGAAAAACTCCTTCCCGCGCAGCGCCGGGGACGGACGGGCAAGCCGCTCCTTTGGCCCAGGCGCGTTGGGTTTCGCAATAAAACAAGCAACAACTTTGATTATTGACGCCTCAACGATATGTCAAGGCCGGCCTTGGAAAACAGCACTTTGCCTCTCGGCCATCGTTATCGCCGGCATCCCGATTGTGCGCGGCGATGCGGAGATCACCACTGTCACGCGCAATGGCAAGACTCCGAATCGATCTGGCTCAAGCGCTGCACTTGCCATATCGAGCGGCTGCAAGGCTTGGCCTTCTCCTCCCGGTGCCGGCGACAGCAACACCGTCACAGGCACCGCCGGGACCAGATACAGATGGTAAGCCGAATACCTCGCCACGGTCTTTATGCGGTGAGCGAAGAGCGTCGATTTTCCAACTTATGAATTGACATATAGTGTAATTCGTTTTTCAAAGACAGGACTTTGAAAACGGATTGCGCCGCCGGCTATGGCGAGCGTGGTCTTCCGATCCCGGAGAAACATCATGGCCTTCACGCTTCCAACCCTGCCCTATGACATCAACGCCCTCGCCGCACGCGGCATGAGCCAGGAAACGCTCGAGCTCCATCACGGCAAGCACCACCAGGCCTATGTCACCGCCCTCAACGGCTTCGTGGAAAAGGACGCCGCGCTGGCGGGCAAGACGCTCGAAGAGATCATCGCCCTGGTAAAGGACCGGCCCGAGGTGGCACCGGTATTCAACAATGCCGGGCAGCACTGGAACCACATCCACTTCTGGCAGGCGCTCAGCCCGAATGGCGGCGGCATCCCCGGCAAACTGCAGGCCAAGATCGATGCCGATCTCGGCGGCACCGATGCCTTCAAGGAAGCCTTCAAGACGGCGGCGATTACGCAGTTCGGCTCGGGCTGGGCTTGGCTGGTCGCGGGCGAGGACGGCAAGTTGAAGGTGACCAAGACGCCCAACGGCTCCAATCCGCTGGCCACCGGCGAAGGCACGCCCCTTCTCGGTCTCGACGTCTGGGAGCACAGCTATTATGTCGATTTTCGTAACCGCCGGCCGGATTATGTCGCGAACTTCCTCGACAAGCTGGCCAATTACGAGTTCGCGGAAGCCAATTTGGCCGCACTTTGACGGCAGGCCGCGGTAGGTCGGGCGGACCGGGAGAAAGTGCCATGCATGAGATCGACCGCTCTGCCACCGTTATCCCCATGCCATTGACACCGCCCAGCCGACCTCCCGTCGAACGACCGGAGTTCGCCGAGGCTATGTCGAGCCTGGCGGCAACGGTGTGCATCGTCGCCGGTTATTGGCAGGGCGAACGCCAGGGACGCACGGCAACGGCCGTGCTCTCCCTTTCGGCCGAACCGCCTTCCCTTCTGGTTTCGATCGACCGGACATGCCGCCTGGCCGAGCTTATCCTTGCCTCGGGGCGTTTTTCCGTGACGATGCTGGCGAGCGACCAGGAGAACATCGCCGATGCCTTCGCCGGCAGGCTTGGCGGCATAGACCGCTTCGGTATCGGTGAGTGGCAGAGTTGGGCGTCCGGCACCCCGCGTCTCTCCGCGGCCGCCGCCTCCCTCGACTGTGACTTGATCGGCAGCATGTCGATCCCCACCCATCTCGTCGTCGCCGGCGCGATCGTCGGAACACAACTGGCACAGACGTCGGCCCCGCTGCTTTGGCACCGGCGGCAATATCATCGGCCGGCTCTGCTTTCAGAGATACCGCCCCTCTTCGCCGAGGAGCCCCAGCCATGGCCGACGCCGGCGGATTGATTGCACGCCTGGAGCAGCAGATCGCCTCCGGGCGCGATAGTGCCCTCGCACGCTTCACGCTCGGGCGCACCCGGCTGGAACAGGGCGACCCGGCCGGGGCCATCCTGCACCTCGCGCGAGCCATAGCCCTGAAACCCGATTACGCCGCCGCCTACAAGCAGCTCGGCGCCGCCCATGCCAAAGCGGGGGATGCCCCGGCCGCCATCGCCGTCTGGAACAGAGGCTGTGCCGTTGCCCGGGAAAGCGGCGAGCTGCAGGCCTTGCGGGAAATGACGTCCCTGCTCGGCAAGTTGATGAGACGCCAGTCGGCCTGAACCTTTCCATATCTCATCGCTACTTGGTGGCGGCGATCGCCTGCGTCGCCTCCTTGGGCGTGGCCCGCAAGGTGGCTGCCCAGAAGACCAGGGCGATCGCCGCGATGGTGGCGCCGAGCAGGCTGACGCCGGTCCAGCCGGCATAGGCATAGACCATGGTCGAGGATGACGATCCGATGGCGCTGCCGACCGAATAGAACACCATGTAGGCCGCGGTCAGCCGGCTCTGTGCCTCCGGCCGGACTCGGTAGATCATGCCCTGATTGGTGACATGCACGGCCTGGAGGCCGAAATCGATGACGAGAACGCCGAGAACCAGCCACAGGATCGAGTGAGGCAGCAACCCGATCGGTAACCAGGACAGCAGCATCAGGCCGAGCGCGATACCGGTCACGCGCTGCCCGAAACCCTTGTCGGTCCAGCGTCCTGCTCTGGAAGCTCCCAAGGCTCCGGCCGCGCCCGCCAAGCCGAACAGGCCGATCACGCTATGCGACAAGGAAAAGGGCGGTGCGCTCAACGGCATCACCAGTGGCGCCAGCAGCGTGGTGATATCGGCAAAGATCAGCATGGCGATGATGGCACGGATCCGCAGCACCGGCTCCTGCACGAACAAGGTGAAGAGAGAGCCGATGAGCCGGGGATAGGTCAGGCGCTGCGCCGGACGCGGCTGCGGGGGCAGCATCTTCCACAAGGCCAGGACGATGACGAGCGTCGTCACGGCCGAGACGACATAGACCGTACGCCAGCCGGAGAGGTCGGTGAGTAAGCCGGCAATGGCGCGGGCGAGCAGGATGCCGAGCACGATGCCGCTGGTGACGATGCCGACCACCTCCCCCCGTGCCGATGGCCGCGCCAGACTGGCGGCATAGGCGACGAAGGCCTGGGTGACCACGGCCAGCAGGCCCATCGCGGTCATCGAGACGAGCAGCATGGCGCCGCTGGAGGCAAAGGCGATCGAGACGAGAGCAAGGACGGAAAGCAGCGACTGGGCGATGACCAGCTTGCGTCGATCGACCAGATCCCCGATCGGCACGAGCAGGATGAGGCCGATGCCGTAACCGAGCTGGGTCGCGCCGACGATCAGGCCCGCGGTGGCCCGCGACAGGCCGAGATCGTCGGCCATGACGTCGAGCAAGGGGTGGGCGAAATAGGCATTGGCGACCGCAAGGCCGCTTGCCACGGCAAAAAGCAGAATGAGCGAGCGGGACAGCAGCACTGAGGGCTGCCTCGCCCCGGCATCCAGTGTCGCAGTGCCGGAGGGACCCAATTCCACGTCCGAAGGCATGGCAAACTCCATCTGAAGTAAGTTTAATAATGAAACCATTTGCCTCATAGGCGATAGGGTTTTATAATGCAACCGAAATTGTAGAGGCGCCCGGACACGGGTGAAACCATGGTCAAGCGCAAGAGCCTTACCGAGGATTATTGTCCAAGCGCACGATCGCTCGACGTGATCGGTGACTGGTGGTCGCTGCTGATCGTGCGTGACGCCTTCGACGGGCTCACGCGCTTCGGCGAGTTTCAAAAGAGCCTCGGCATCGCCAAGAACATCCTGTCCGAGCGCCTGAAGACCCTGATCGCCCGGGGCATTCTTAAGTCCGCGCCGGCAGCGGATGGCGGCGCGCACCAGGAATATCACCTCACCGAGATGGGGCGGGATCTCTTCCCGGTGATGGTAGCCTTGCGCAAATTCGGCGAGGCCCATCTGTTCGCGCCCGGTGAGCCACATTCACGGCTGGTAGAGCGCGAGACCGGACAAACCATCCAGCTCGAGATCCGCACCAGCGACGGGCGTGCCGTCGACGCCAAGGATGCCGTCATCCTCAAGGTTCAGGAGGACGACACGGCGTGATGAGCAACCAGCGCGCTCGACCTTGCCCCTGGGGCCGCCTCGATAAGAGGATGGTCAGCCACCGAGGGGTGATTCATGCCGGCATCAGTCCGTTTCCTCAATCCGTCCGAGGCCGCTAGGCGGCTGGGCGTCTCGACCAAGGCCCTGCGGCTCTATGAGGACAAGGGCTTGCTTGCCCCGCCGCGCACCGCAGCGGGCTGGCGTGTCTACGGGCCCGAGGAGATCGACAAGGCGGGGGAGATTGCCGCGTTGCGCAGGCTCGGCTTCACGCTTGCCGAGATCGCGCGGATCCTGAAGGGCGATAGCCGCGAGCGGATAGCAGCGCTCTCGGCGCGTCGAGGGGCCGTGCAGGATCGACTCAAAGGGCTTGCCGCAACGGCCACGACACTTGAAGCCCTCCAAAGCGACCTCGCCCATACTCCTGCGCTGGAGGTCGGGGATCTCATGCGGCGCTCTTCCCCGACCCGAGCTCCGGCCATTGCCTTCGACCTGCCCTGGCCCTGGGGCGGCGAACGCTTCGAGATGCAGGACGTCAGGTCGCTGACCTACATCATCGGCCCGCTCGGCAGCGGCAAGACCCGACTGGCACTGCGCTTGGCCGAAACCCTGCCGAATGCCGCCTTTCTCGGCCTGGAGCGCGTATCCGACACGGCTCCATTGCGGGAAGGTTTGGCAACCGATCGGGCTCTTCGCGATCGCGTCGAGCCGATCCTCGCGCACCTCGCTCACCATGGCGCCGAGATGTCCGATGCCCTAACGGCACTGGTCATCGGCCTGGCAGAAGAAGGCCCCGCCTTTCTTGTCATCGACATGATCGAGCAGGGATTGGACGACCCGGTCACATGCCATTCCGGACCTGGCAACGGCCGGCGAGGAGGCGGCCATCATCCTATGTCCCGCCAATCACAGCCCTCCCTCGCTGGTCGTTCGCGTTCCAGGTTTTCCCGGTTACGAAGCGGTTGCGACATGCCTCGCTTCGCCGATGGTGCGGGCGCGCACGGAGGGCGTCATCGCCTGGAGGCCCGGTGCAAGCGGTCCTTCACCGGCCTAAACCGATCCAGGAAGCGGAAGGCGGCGATGACGGAAAGTCGCCGCTCTTTACCTGCTCGAGCCCGTGGATATGTGACCGCAGCAAGGTCGCCGCGCGGTTGGCATCCCGCTGCCTCAGGGCATCGAGAATCTGCCGATGGGCATGGCTCGTACCGGGGCGCCATCCCGCCGTCCGCGTCGCGGCGAAGATGATGCGAGAATTGGCGAGTTGTAACCCATCCAGCATGGCAAGCAGCCGGGGCATGCGGCAGGGTGCCACGATCTCGCGGTGAAAGGCCCGGTTGGCGAGTTCCCATTCCTCAATGGTCTCAGCCCGGTCGCCGGCCTGAAGGGCCTGCTCTATCCGTTCGAAACTCGTCGCATTCAGCCAAGGAATGGCATGGCTGAGTGCCAGGACCTCCAGACTCGCCCGAATCTCGACGACTTCCTGCGCCGCCTTGCGATCGAGCGGCGCCACCCGCATACCGCGCCGCGGCTCGTTGACCGCCAGACCCTGGGCGCGCAGCAGCTGGAAGGCCTCGCGGGCGGGTACATGGCTCGCTTCGAACTCCGCCGCGATCTTGTCCTGCCTGAGCGGTATGCCCGGCGCCAGTTCCCCGCGCACAATGCGCTCGGCCAGGGTGTGCGCTATGCGCTCGGCAACGGTTTCGGCCATGGCAGCTCCATAGATTATCTATGATAAAATCAGATGCATCCTCTCCTCGCAACTTTATGATGATTCCAGATAGATAGATTGATAATTTTATCTATAATTTTGAGGCGCCGATGTTTGGCTGCCTCTCCTTCCCAAGCTCGTGACTTCCCATGGGATCCGCGAGTGGTCATGCGAGGAGACGACATGCACGATCAGGTATCGACAGTTCAGAGCCGTGAAACCACAGCCGGTATCGTTGATTTGGGCGCTGATGGCGCTGACAGTGCTACCCCCTTGCCCTGGAGCCACGCCGATGCCCGCGCGATCTATGACCTGCCGTTCAACGACCTGCTGTTTCGCGCCCAGACCGTTCATCGCCGGTTTTTCGATCCCAATCGCATTCAGCTCAGCAAGCTGCTCAGCATCAAGACGGGGGGCTGCCCTGAAGATTGCGGCTATTGCAGCCAGTCTGCCCATCACGACAGTGGCCTGAGGGCCTCCAAACTCCTTGAGGTGCAGCGGGTGATCGAGGAGGCGCGCCAGGCCAAGGCGGGCGGCGCCACGCGCTATTGCATGGGCGCGGCCTGGCGCAGTCCCAAGCAGCGCGACATGGCCATGCTCGTCGCCATGGTCGAAGGCGTGAAGTCGCTCGGCATGGAGACCTGCATGACGCTCGGCATGCTGTCGCCCCAGCAGGCCGGAACGCTCGCCGAGGCCGGGCTCGATTATTACAACCACAATATCGATACCTCCGAGCGCTTCTACCCCGAGGTGATCACCACCCGCAGCTTTTCCGAGCGGCTGGATACACTCGCCAATGTGCGCGAGGCCGGCATCAAGGTCTGCTCCGGCGGTATTCTCGGCCTCGGCGAGGCGGTGGATGACCGCATCGACATGCTGGTGACACTCGCCAACCTGCCCGAGGCGCCGGAAAGCGTGCCGATCAACATGCTCATCCCCGTGCCCGGCACCCGGCTGGTGGATACCCCGCCGGTCGATTCCATCGAGTTCATTCGCATCATCGCGCTCGCCCGCATCCTGATGCCGACCTCTCATGTACGCCTTACCGCGGGCCGCACTGCGATGAGCGACGAGATGCAGGCGCTGTGTTTTTTCGCAGGCGCCAATTCCATCTTCGTCGGCGACACGCTGCTGACCGCTTCCAATCCGGGCGACGACAAGGACACCAGCCTGATGCGCCGCCTTGGCCTCACGGCCGCGCGCATGGAGGACGCCCCGTGAGCGTTGCATTGCCGGGCGAACGGCCCCGGCTGGCGCGCTATACGGCGAGGCTCGGCCAGTTCGAACGCAAGGGGCGCCGCCGGGTCCTGGCGCCCCAGAGCGGCATCGATTTCACCTCCAATGACTATCTGGGGCTGGCGTCGTCATCGCGTTTGCGCGAGGCGCTCATCTCCGCCGTCGATCGTGGTGTGCCCGCCGGTGCCGGCGGCTCGCGCCTCCTGCGCGGCAATCATCCCGAGCATGAGGCCCTGGAGATCGAAGCCGCCGATTTTTTCGGCTCTGAGCGCATGCTCTATTTCAATGGCGGCTACATCGCCAATCTCGCGGCGCTCTCCACTTTGCCCCACCGCAACGACCTCATCGTCCACGATGCCCTCATTCATGCCAGTGCCCATGCCGGCATCGCGGCCGGCCGCGCATCGGCTGTCGCCGTGCCGCATAACAACGTTGCTGCCTTCGAGCAGGCCATCCGCGCCTGGCGGGCGGCTGGCGGCAGCGGCCATCCCTGGATCGTAGTCGAGAGCCTCTATTCCATGGATGGCGACGCCGCCCCTCTGGCGGAACTGATGGCACTGGCCGATACGCATGACGGCTTCCTCTATGTCGACGAGGCCCATGCCACCGGGGTGCATGGGCCAGGCGGGCGCGGTTTCGCCGCCGCTCTGGAAGGCCGGGACAATGTCGTGGTGCTGCATACCTGCGGCAAGGCGCTCGGCTCCTCGGGTGCGCTCGTCGGTGCCAGTGCCGTGCTCTGCGACGTCCTGGTCAACCATGCCGCCCCCTTCATCTATGCCACCGCGCCTTCCCCGCTCCAGGCCGCGCTGGTGCGCGAGGCACTCCGCGCGCTGGCCGACGAACCGGAGCGGCGCAGCCGGGAATTGTCGCTGATCGATTTCGCCAACAGGCTTGTGGCCGGTCGGCTCGGCATCGAGACCAGTGGATCGCAGATCCTACCCGTGGTCATCGGCGACAATGAGCGCTGCCTTGCCATCGCCGAGCGGATGCAGGCGGCTGGCTTCGATGTCCGCGCCATCCGCCCCCCGACAGTTCCGGCCGGCACAGCGCGCCTACGCATTTCCATCACGCCCAATGTCGACGAGGAGGCCATCATGCAAATGTCCGAACGGCTCGCCGTGGTGATGGCGGAGGACGATCGATGAAACGAAGGTCCCAAGGGCCGTGCCATGATCGGTGAAGCTCATCCACGCGTCGTCGTCACCGGCACGGATACCGGCATCGGCAAAACGGTGTTCTCGGCCGCCCTCGCATATGCCCTCGAGGCCAGCTATTGGAAGCCGGTGCAATCGGGCCTGGACGAAGAGACCGACAGCCAGACTGTGGAGCGGCTGGGCGGCCTTCCCTCGGACCGCATCCTGCCCGAGGCCTACCGCCTCACCACGCCGGCCTCGCCGCATCTTTCTGCAGCCATCGACGGGGCGGAACTCGATCCTGATACACTCGATCCCCCACCGTTCTCCGGGCCTCTCGTCATCGAGGGTGCCGGCGGACTCCTGGTCCCGCTGACACGCCGGACCCTGTTCGCCGATGTGTTTGCCCGCTGGCGCTATCCGACCATCCTCTGTGCGCGTACCGGATTGGGCACCGTCAATCACACGCTGCTGTCGCTCGAAGCCATGCGCCGGCGGGCCATTCCCATCCTCGGCGTCGTCTTCATCGGCGACGAGCAGGCGGACACCCGATCCATCATTACCGAAATCGGCGATATCAACGACCTCGGCCGGCTGCCGAAATTCGATCCGCTGACCGCCGATAACTTACACACTGGCTTCCGAAACTGGATCGACTTGTCCATTATCAAGAAGAGGCTTGCCTCATGCTGAAATCCCTGCCCTCGCCGGTCTGGCATCCCTTCACACAACATCAGTTGGACCCGGTGACCCGCCGGATCGCCCGCACCGAAGGCGCCTTCCTCTATGAGGAGGACGGACAGGCCGTGCTCGATGCGATCTCCTCCTGGTGGGTGATCACCCACGGCCACCGGCATCCTGCCATCATGCAGGCAATCCGGGACGCCAGCGAACGCTTCGACCAGATCATCTTCGCCGACTACACGCATGAACCAGCCGAGACGCTCGCCAGGGGACTTATCGAGCTCGCGCCATCAGGTCTCGCCCATGTCTTCTACTCCGACAGCGGCTCGACCGCGGTCGAAATCGCCCTGAAGATGGCGCTCGGCTTCTTCCACAATCGCGGCACGCCGCGCTCGCGCATCGTGGTGATGGAGCACAGCTATCATGGCGACACCATCGGCACGATGTCGGCCGGGGAACGCGGCGTCTTCAACGCGGCCTATGGCCCCCTGCTGTTCTCGGTCGACAGCCTGCCCTTTCCCGCCGCCGGGCAGGAACAGCACACGCTCGATGCGTTCGAACGTCTCTGTCGGCACGGCGATATTGCCGCCTTGCTGATCGAGCCCCTGGTGCTGGGTGCCGGCGGCATGCGCATCTATGCCCCCTGGGTTCTCAGCGAACTGAAGCGGATCGCCGAAACCCATGGCGTCCTCTTGATCGCCGACGAGGTAATGACCGGCTGGGGGCGCACCGGCTCCCTCTTCGCCTGCCAGCAAGCCGACATCACGCCCGACATAATGTGCCTGTCCAAGGGGCTCACCGGCGGTGCCGTGCCGCTCGCAGCAACCTTGTGCACGGCGGAGATCTTCGAGGCGCATCTGTCTGATGACCGCAGCCGCACCTTCTTTCATTCCAGTTCCTATACCGCCAATCCCATCGCCTGCGCGGCGGCCTGCGCCAATCTCGACATCTGGCGCGCCGAACCGGTCACGGAGCGCATCGCAAGCCTGGCCGCCGAACACAGCCGTCGCCTCGACCATTTCCGACGCGATCCGCGTTTCTCCGATATCCGGCAATGCGGTACCATCGCGGTCATGGAGATCGCCGTGCCTTCGGGCGGCTATCTTTCCGATGCGGGGCCACGGCTGCGCGCCTTCTTCAAGGCCCGCGGCCTGCTCATCCGTCCACTCGGCAATGTGATCTATCTGATGACGCCCTATTGCGTCACGCCGGATGATCTCGACCGTGCCTATGCAGCCATAGACGAGGCGGTGGACCTGGTCGCCGGCATCAGTTCGTGACCCGTTGCCGTTCGAGCCGCGTACTCGGCTTCGGCCACAGCGTGCCGGAACGCCGGGTCGGCAATGCCGAGATTGAGGCAAGACTCGGGCTCGAGGCGGGCTGGATCGAGCGGCGGACCGGCATCCACCATCGCCATTGGGCGGGCCCCGCGGACACGCTGAGCGGACTTGCTGCCGAGGCCGCCGCCGCAGCCCTGGCCGATGCCTGTATTACGGCCAACGAAGTGGGGTTGGTCCTGCTGGCGACCTCGACCCCCGACCATTTGCTGCCGCCCTCGGCACCTTTGCTGGCACATCGCCTCGGACTGGCCAAAGCCGGGGCCGTCGATCTTGCCGGCGCCTGTTCGGGCTTCCTCTATGCCCTCACGCTTGCCGATGGCTTCGTACGCACCCAGGAGAAGGCCGTGCTGGTGGTTGCTGCCAATATCCTGAGCCGCCGCATCAACCCTCAGGAGCGTGCCAGTGCCGTGGTGTTCGCAGACGCCGCCGGCGCCCTCCTGCTCGGCCCCTCGCCCGACGAGGAGACCGGCCTCATCGGCGTCGACCTTGCCTCGGACGGTAGCCAATACGACCTGATTTCCATTCCGGCCGGCGGCAGCAATCGCCCCTTCGCCCCCGAGATCGCCGCCCAGGACTTCCTGATGACCATGCGCGACGGCAAGGCGGTGTTCTCGCAGGCCGTGCGCATGATGAGCCATTGCGCCGAAAAGGCCATGGCTCGGGCAGAGATGACGGCGGTGGACATCGATCGCTTTGTGCCCCATCAGGCCAATGCGCGGATCTTCGATGCGGTCTCGGCCGAACTCGGGCTGGACACAGCCAAGACCGTACGCAGCATCGAGGACTACGGCAATTCCTCGGCGGCCACGATTGCGCTGTCGCTGTCGCTCGCCAACCAGGTCCAACCGTTCAGGTCGGGTGAGAAACTGCTGCTTGCCGCGGCCGGTGCCGGCATGACCGGGGGCGCCGTGGTGCTTGGGATTGGGTGATAGCGCTTCCGAGAACTTCAGTTTTGCGGAACATCAAAGACTTCGATTCCAAAATCCAACCCAAGCTCGACCAATTTCGCCAATGTCCGAAGCGGAATTTCGTCACCGAAGTAGCCATCGCCAAGAAATTCAACGATGATCCAAGTCTTGCCGCCACTTTTCCTGAGGCCAAGCAGAAAATCTTTGTGTGGCAGGAGGCGATCCACAAGTTTATCGATACAACTGGCGAACCATTGCTTTTCGACATGATGTCGCTCGCAATAGCGCCAGCTCGTATCCGGGTAGACGCCCGGCAGAGGCGTACCTTTCGAAGTCCTGCGAGCATCTCCGCCCCGATGCTGATTTTTTGGCTCAAGTCCGACCGCAGTCGTGATTTCAGCTGGATCGATGCTTGGATGTTTGATGAACAGTTGGACCTCGAACCGCCTATATGAGCTTGCCTCGGAATCCCCGCCGTCCTGTTCTTTCCGACCGAACGGAACAACGTTCGACATCGCACATCCCCTCAGCGTCAGTTCTTGCCGATCCGGCGCGGAACCTGCACGAAATCCTCGAGATTGAGTCCCTTTTCCGCCAGCAGGGCTTCCAGCACGGGCTGCAGCCGCCCAAGGCTTTCCCGGACCGCATCGCGCACGGTATCGACAACCACCTGGGTATCGCGCTCGATCTCGATATTGAGCCGATCGCCGGCGCGCTTATCCTCGAACACAGTCATGCGGCGGGTTTCGGGGATGAGCCAGACCTCGAACCAGCCCTCCTTCTTGTCGACCTCCGACACCGTCAGGCTGGCGCCGTTGATGGCGATATAGCCCTTGGCGAAGACGTAGCGCGCGAAATCCGGCGGGATGGCAATGCGGATGACCTTGTTGCCTTCCGAGGTCCCGACGGAATCGATCGCGGTGGAGAAATCGACATGGCCCGAAATCGGATGGCCGCCGATTTCGGCGCCATCCTTGGCGGCCCGCTCGACATTCACGCGATCGCCGGCGACATAGTCGGCCAAAGTGGTGATCTTCAGGCTCTGCAGCATGACGTCGAAGGTCGCCGTCCGCGCTGAGACGAGTTCGGTCACCGTCAGGCAGACGCCGTCCACCGAGACGCTGGCGCCGATGGCGAGATCTTCGCTGAATCCTTCGGGAAAGCGCAGCGTGAAGGTGCGCAAGCCGTCATGGTCCTTGACGGCGTCGATATCGGCGACGCCCTGAATGATGCCTGTGAACAAAGGAGAAGTCCTGTCAATGAAGCCAAAGGCCTAGTAATGCACCGGCGCCTCGCGATGGTGCCTTTAATCATAAATAGGCATGGTTGGGAAAGCCGCCAAGCGCGAGCACCTTGCGAAGATGGCTTCAGATGCCTTCAGCGTATCGCCAGTTGGCTTGCCGGATCGAAGAAATGCAGGCTGTCGGCCTGCAGCCCCACCTTGACAGTGTCGCCGGCCTTCCGCCTCGCACTGACAGGGGCGCTGATGCGCATGCGGGTGGAGACTGCAGCCGGCGCGCTTTCGTCCAATTCGTCCAGCCCAGCCCGTTTCTGTTCGGCCTTCGTCGCGGGGTCGACAAGGTCGACATGGAGAAGCAGGCTCGCGCCCAGATCCTCCTGAAAGGCGATACGGGCGGGAAGTGCCTCGGCATCGCCATCGGCCAGGAACAGGTTCTCGGGCCGGATGCCGACCACCACCTCGTGATCGCCTGCAGCGGCAAGCCCGGGCCTTTCCTGCACGAAAGCGGCCGGCAAGGGCAGGACGAGGCCCGGCAAGACGACTTCCAGCCCCTGCCCGCTCCGGCGCAGGCGGCCGGGCAGCAGATTGATCGGCGGCGCCCCGATGAAGGTGGCGACGAAAAGATTGACCGGCCGGTCGTAGAGCTCGCGGGGCGGCGCCAATTGTTGCAGCACGCCGCCATTCATCACGGCTACCCGGTCACCCATGGTCATCGCCTCGACCTGGTCATGCGTCACATAGACCGTGGTCACCCCGCTCGCCCGCTGCAGGCGGGCGATCTCGGCGCGCATCTGACCGCGCAGGCGGGCATCGAGATTGGACAGCGGTTCGTCCATCAGGAAGGCGGCCGGCTCGCGCACGATCGCCCGCCCCATGGCAACGCGCTGGCGCTGGCCGCCCGACAACTGCCCGGGACGACGGGTAAGCAGCTTGTCCAACTCCAGCATCGCGGCGGCGGCCTTCACCTTCGCCTCGATCGCCTCGCGTTTTTCGCCGCGCACCTTGAGGGCGAAGCCGACATTGTCGGCGACGGAAAGATGCGGGTAAAGCGCATAGCTCTGGAAGATCATCGCCACATTGCGCTCGCGCGGTGACAGGTCGTTGGCCACCTCCGCGCCGATCGAGAGCGTGCCGCCGGTGATGGTCTCCAACCCCGCGATCATGCGCAGGGCCGTGGACTTGCCGCAGCCCGACGGGCCGACCAGCACCAGGAACTCGCCATCGGCGATGTCGAGATCCAGTTTGTTCACAGCCAGTTGCCCATCGGCATAGGCCTTGCTGACCTGGGAAAAGCTGATTGCGGCCATAGCGGAACCTTCGACTAATGGGCCGACTTGGTCAGGCCCTGCACGAAATAGCGATTGAGCAGGATCATCATCAAGACGATGGGAAGGGTGGAAAAATGGGCCAGCGCACCGAGCGTGCCCCAGGAAATGTCCTTGGTGCCATAGGCCGAGAGCAGCGCCACCGAGATGGGCTTGCTGTCGGCCCGCGTCAGGAACATCGAATAGAGAAAGTCGTTCCAGGAGAACATGATGCAGAAGATGGCGCTGGCGATGATGCCGGGCACCACGGACGGCAGGGCCGTGAACAGGAAGGTGTTCCAGTCATTGCTGCCGTCGGTCAGGGCGGCCTCCTCGATCGACACCGGCGAGGCGCGGAAATAGGAGAACATCATCCACACCACGAAGGCGCTGTTCAGGGCCGTGTTGAGCAGGATCACCGCCCACCAGGTGCCGAGCAGGCCGATGTCGCGCATCATCAGATAGAAGGGGATCAAGGTTGCCACCGGCGGCACGGTGCGGATGGCCAGGAAGAAATAGGCGAGCCACACGGCCTTCGGATTCTTGGAGCGGGCCAGGGCGTAGCCGGCGGGAACGCCGAGCAGCAGCGATAACAAGGTCGAGCCGATCGAGATGATCAGGCTCGATTTCACCAGGGACCACAGGTCGAAAAGCCGGAATACATTCTCGAAATTCGCGAAGGTCGGTTCAAAGAAGAGCTGCGGCGGCGTGGTGAAGATGTCCCTCGCAGGCTTGTAGGCCGTGGAGAACAGCCACAGGATCGGAAAGAGCGCGATGGCGAGGATGACGATCAGGGCAGCGCGCCGTGCCCACAATCCCCTGTCGGCGGCGGTCCTAAGCATTGCGGTTCCTCGCCGGCCTGACTACGAAGATGAACAGGGCCGCCATCACACCGATACACACGGTGATCAGATTGCTCACGGCCGAAGCCCTGCCGATATTGAAGAATTCCAGCCCCTGCTTGACGCCATGGATCATCAGCGTGGTGGTGGCATCGCCGGGCCCGCCGCTGGTGCTGACATAGATGATGTCGAAGACACGGAAGGCATCCATCATCCTGAGGACGAGCGCCAGGAAGGCTGCCGGCAGCAGGAGCGGCAGGATGATCAGGATGAAACGCTGCGCGCTGGTGGCGCCGTCGACCCGCGCCGCCTCGAGGATATCCGTCGGCAGGGATTTGAGCCCCGCCAGCAGGATCAGCGCCATCAGCGGCGTCCATTCCCAGACGTCGACGGCGATCAGGGTCGGCAAAGCGAAAGTCGGATCGGCAAGCAGGCCCCGTGGGCCCGAAATACCGGCCTCGGCCAGGAAATAGCCGAGCACGCCATAGTCGGCGTTGAGCATGGCCTTGAAGATAAGGCCAACGACCAGTGGCGTGACAGTTGCCGGGATCAGCAGCAGGCCAAGCGCGATCCGATTGAACAGATCGTCGCGCCAGAGCAGCAAGGCGATGCCGAGGCCGAAGACAAACTCGAGGGTGACAGCGCCAATGGTAAAGATGAAGGTATTGATCAGTGCCTGGCGTGCGGTCTTGTCGCTCCATAGGGCGACGTAATTATCCAAGCCGACGAAATGGCGGCCTGCCGGGCGGACCAGGCTATACTCCTCGAAGGAGTACAGAATTCCCTGCGCCATCGGCCAGACCGCGATGGCTAGAACATAAAATATTGCGGGAGCCGCCAGCAGGATCAGGAAAAGCTGGCGCTTGCGCGCATAGGACAGGCAGTGAGGCCCCGCTTTAGCCGAGCGAGTGCTTCCGGCGAGGCTCGATGAGGGACTTTCCAAGTTCAAGCTCTCCGGAATCGTCGGCGAGAAGACAGGCGCCGGCATGGTCGCGCAGCCATGGGGGACAGCGCAACCTTGCTTTGGCGACCTGCAGGCTCAGAACAGCTTTTCAGCCTGGGCCTGGGCATCGTCCAAGGCCGCCTTGGGATCGGCATTGCCGACCAGCACGCCATTGACGGCGGAGCCGATCAGATCCTGCAATTCCGGATATTGCGGAATACGCGGCCGGAAATCGACATTGCCATGCTCGAAGGAGGTAGCCAATACGGGCAGGAACGGGAACTTCGCCAGAAGGTCCTTGTCCGTCATCTCGCTCTTGCGCAGATAGCTGCCGGCACCGCGCAGATTGAACTCCTTGTGCACCGCCGGACTGGTGATCCACTTGATAAAGGCCCAGGCCGCCTCCTGCTTGCGCTTGTCGATATCGGCATTGATGCCGAGCCCCCAGCCGCCGATGCCGTATTCCGGCTCCTTGCCTGCGCGGGCCGGCGTCAGCATGATGCCGACCTTGCCGACAACCTTGGAGATTTCCGGGTTGTCATAGCCGGCGGCGCCGATCGACCATGTCTGCATATTGGCGGCCATGCCCTGGCGGAAGCTCTCCTCGCGCGCTCCCCAGTCATAGTCGGCCGCGCCGGGAGGAGCCGCCTTGTCGAACAGCTTCTTGTAGTCGACGACGCTCTGGATATTCGCCGCCGAATTGAGCGCCGGCTTGCCGTCGGGGCCAAGGATCGAACCGCCGAGCTGGAAGTTGTACTGCATCCAGTCCTGCGCCACCGCCGGTCCTTTCTGGCCATTGGCCACGAAACCGAAGGTCTTCTTGGCCGGATCGGTCAGTTTGATCGCGTCGGCGATGTAGTCTTCCATCGTCGCCGGCGGCTTCAGGCCGGCAGCCTCGTAGAGGTCTTTGCGATAGGCCAGCACATTGGCATAGCCGGCGAAAGGAAAGGCAACCTGCTTGCCCTTGTAGCCGCCGAGCCCCTTCATCAGGCTGGGATAGATGTCGTCGACCTTGATCTCGGCGGCATCGCGCTTGATCCATTCGGTCAGGTCGACGGTGTAGCCGGCTTCTGCGAACTGCCCCGACCAGACGATGTCGGTGGTGGCGATGTCGTAGCCCTTGGTGTGGCCAACGTAATCGGCCGTGATCTTGGTCAAGAGTTCTGGATAGCTCAGGATCTCGACATTGACCTTGGCGCCGGTCGCCTTCTCGAAATCCGGCGCCATTGCAGCCAGTATCACCGCGAACTGGTCGTTCTGCGATGCCAGGCTGAGCGTGACGCCGTCGAAGCGCTCCTGGGCCTGCGCCGCGCCCGCAAACACTAGAAATCCCGCCAGCAAAAGAGAGCGGCATTTTGCCGTCATGTTCATCGTGGGTCCCCTCCGTTACACCCTCGCAACCGGGAGGCTATCATTGCATTTTCTGCGCGCAATCAGAATGTGAGAAATTCGACCACACTCAAACATTTTTTTGCAACCTAGCAAAAGGACAATCACCATTTCTCGCAACTTCGGACAAAATCTTTCATAATTTTGTTTGGTTTGTTGCGCATGGTGCTTTTCTGGTCGGTAAGGACAAGGTAGATTCCCCCGCAAGCATCAGGGAACGGACAGCCGGCCTCGTCGGCAAAGCAAGCATGTTCGGATTGGGGAGGATTCGATGTCGGCACCACACAGAGCAGCCGGGACAAGCGATACGCTCGTGCGCTGCATCGGCTGGTCGCAGCAATGGAGCGCCGAGTTTCCGTATATGCTCGCCAACCACCTGCCTATGATCCTGGTGGCGATGCAGCGGATGGGCGCCAATGACCGGCGGCTGGAAGAGTTCTGCGAGATCTATCGCGTGCAGAACGGCCTCATGCCGGTGCCCGTTGCCAAGGAGACGATCACCCGGGAAAACTGGCGAGACGCTCTCGGCGATCGCGAACGGGAGGGCGATTATCGCACCTTCTTCCAGGTGGAAGTCAGGCGGCTCGGCGCTACGCCGGCGGCCCGGCTCTATCTGCCGCTCCTGTTCGATGGCTTTGCCGCCAGTGCCATGCATGCCTTCATGCGCATGGCCTATGCGACCTGGACAGACAATGACGAGGAGACCGCCATCGCGCTGGCCTACTGGGCAGCTACCTATCTCGACCTCGGCACAGGCCGGGGCGAAGCCGGTACAACCGGCGATCCGCTCGACGTGCTGGCCTATATGTATGAGCCTGCCTCCTTCCGCCATATCGTCACCGAATGCGACCTGCTCTGGCACACTATGCGAGCGGTCGCCGCCAAGCCCGAATTCGCCCACGTACACGACATGCTGACCATCGGTCCCGACACCATGGACCGCTTCGCCCGCCTGTCGCTCGCGCTCTTCGCTGCGACCGGCGACTTTTCTCTCCTGCACGCCCTCACCGGCACCCATTGGTTGCGCATGATGGCGCCCCGCTCGCCCGATCCGGCCGTGCCGATGCGCCGCTTCTGGCAGGCCATCGCCTCGCTTATTCCCAAGATCGGCTTTCCCGACATTCCGGCTGCCGAACAAGTGGAAGAATGGCGTCGGCAGAAGGTGCCGGACTGGCCGGAGATCTTCGCCGAGGCCGTCAAGCATGACGACGAGCACGATCTCAGCCTCAGCTTCTCGGCCTCCGAGGAGTTCAAGCTTTATCGCGATCCGCTCTACAACTACGTTGCCGCCAAACGTCTCGGACTCATCTGATGCTGCTTGCCAATGCCACCCTGCCCGACAGACGCCGGGCAGATGTACAAATCGTCGACGGCCGGATAGCCTCGATCACAGCGCCTGGCCTCCCGGCTACCGATCCGGATCGGCGCGATCTCGCCGGTGCCTTGCTGCTTCCGGCCTTCATCGACGGCCATATCCATCTCGACAAGACCCATATGGGGGCGCCGTTAGTCCCGCATGTCCCGGGGGAAAGCGTGCGTGAGCGCATCGCCGCCGAGCGTGTCGCCCGTCATGCCGTGCCTCTGCCCGTCGAAGCCCGCGCCACCAATCTCCTGCGCCGCCTCGTCGCCAACGGCACCACAAGGGTGCGCAGCCATGTCGACATCGACAATGACGTGAAGCTCGCCAATCTGGAGGCGTTGCTCGCCGTGCGGGAACGCTGGAGACCTTGGGTCGACATCGAGATCGTCGCCTTTCCCCAGAGCGGCGTCGTGAGCGAGCCCGGCGCCCCCGACCTGCTCGATGCAGCCCTCGCCGCCGGTGCGGACCTGATCGGTGGGCTCGATCCCGAGGGCTTCGACCATGACGTCCCGGGCCAGCTCGATATCGTCTTCGCTCTCGCTGAAAAGCATGGCAAGGCTGTCGACATCCACCTGCATGACGGTGGCGAAACCGGCGGCGCCGAGCTGCGCGACATCGCCAGGCGTACCGAAGCCTTCGGCCTGCAGGGGCGCGTGGTGGTGAGCCATGCCTTTTCCCTTGGCGATCAGTCTCCCGAGAGCTTCGCCAGAACGGCAGACGCCCTGGCGCGCGCCGGCGTGGCGATCATGACCTCCAGCCCGGCCGCCGTGCCGGTGCCGCCGGTGAAAGCACTGCGCAGCCACGGCGTCACCCTTTTCGCGGCTTCCGACAATATTCGTGACTGCTGGTCCCCCTTCGGCAATGGCGATATGCTCGATCGTGCCGCCATCGTCGCTACCAGGCAGGAATTCTATGCCAATGACGATTTGCGCCTAGCCCTCGACCTCGCCACCATCGAACCGGCCAGGGCGCTCGGCATTGCGGGCTATGGCCTGGCACCGGGCGCACCGGCCGATCTCGTCGTCATCGACACGCCGAGCGTAGAGGAAGCCGTGATCAATCGCCCGCGCCGCAAGCTCGTGCTGCGGGGTGGCGTGGTCGTTGCCGAAAACGGGGTCGTCGCCGAGGTTCTGCCCGCCTGAGCGTTCATCCAGTCGCCATCTTTCCGTCCAGGGAATCGGGCCAGAGTGACGAGAGTCGGCCAGACGGCCATCGCATGGGAACAGGACGATCGCGCCGATGAAACCGGCATTGGATATACCCGCCGACTGGCGCGGCGATCTCAAGGGCTATGGCTGGAAGACCCAGTCGGCGGGAGCCTCCGGCGCAGGCGTCTTTCGCCTCGAAGCGCCGGGCAAGCCGGATCTGTTCGTCAAGACCGAGGAGCTCTCATCCCTCGGCGAATTGCCGGATGAGGGGCCGCGCCTGGAATGGCTGAGCGCACGCGGCATACTCTGTCCAAAGCCCCTGGCGGAGGCCCGGCATGGTGGGCGGCACTGGCTGCTGATGAGTGCCATTCCTGGCGCCGTCCTGTCATCTCGAACCGGTCTCACCCCGGAGCAGGCGGTCGATATCGCCGCCGATGCCCTGCGGCACCTGCACGCCCTCGATATTGCCGATTGTCCGTTCGACCACTGCGCCAACAGCCGCATCGCCCTCGCCGAAGCGCGGGTCAAGGCCGGTCTCGTCGACGAGGAAGACTTCGACGAGGAGCGCACCGGTCAGACCGCGGCCGACGTCTTCGCAGAATTGCAGCTCCAACGCCCCCGGCTGGAAGAGCTCGTCGTCACGCATGGCGATGCGACGCTGGAAAACCTGCTGGCGGACAAGGGCGCCTTCTCCGGTTTCATCGACTGCGCCCGGGCCGGCCTTGCCGACCGTCACCAGGACCTGGCACTGGCGACGCGCAGCATTCGCGATCGTTTTGGCGCGGTTCTGATCGAGCGCTTTTTCGCCCGCTACGGCATTACGCCGGATCCGGACCGCATGGCCTTCTATCTGCTGCTCGACGAGTTCTTCTGAGCCGGCGCAGTGTACGAGGAGGCTGCTGCCTCATTTCCTCGATTGCGGATAGATCGTCTCGCCGCGCTTGAGCATGGCGACGAAGGCCTCGATCTTCTTCCTCCGCCCTGCCTCGGTCTTCACATTGTGCATACGAAAGGCCAGTGCGAAACGGTTCTGTGCGCTGAGCGCACCCAGCATCTTCAGCGCTTCCGGCTCGGCCTCGATCGCAGCCTGGAGGTCGTCGGGGATCTTGAGATCCTTGCCGCTCTCATAGGCCCGGTCCCAGCGGCCATCCGCCTTGGCGGCCTCGACCTGTTTCAGCCCGTGTTCGGTCATGCGGCCTTCGGCGATCAGCCGGGCGACATTGTCGACATTGATCCGGCTCCAGATGCTCTTGCGCCCGCGCGGCGTGTAGCGCTGCAGGAAGCTGCGCTCATCGAGCCCCTTGCGCACCGCGTCGATCCAGCCCCAGCAGAGCACGACGTCGATCGCCTGCTTGGGGGTGATCGAGGCGAGACCCGAGCTCACCTTGTGGATCGTGATCCAGACTTCGCTTTGGCTGTCGTGATGGTCGCGGAGCCAGGCATAGAAGCTCGCGTCATCGACGAATTCACGGACCTTGGCAGGATCGACGGTAACGGGCGGCATCAGGGTTCCTCAAGATGAATCAATTCAGGAGTGGCCTGGATTCGATCAGGGGCCAGCGCTTGATGATCCGATATTCCGTCTTCGACAACCTGCTGTGGATCAGGCAAAAACTCGTGATCCGAAGATGGATCGGCTCGATCTGTTGCTCCACGATTGGTCGTTCACCATAAGACAGGGTGAGATGAGGCGTAAAATCGGGAAAGGCGCGCATGCCAAACTTCGTCATGGCCGCGCCCAGTGTTTCATGGAGTTTCGATAGTCCCGCCCCCCTGCCAAGCAGGACGAGCGGAAAACGGATTGCCCTGCCCGGCTTCGGGATCGCACCAAAACTCTTGATTGCATAAAGCGTGATATCGAAAGCAGGTAGACCGACGAGATCGCCCGCCAATTCCGCTGCATAGATACGTGGTGATCTCAGGCGCTTGAAGTCGCCGACATGGTGAAGCGAGACATGGAAACGGTCCGTCCGCAACATGTTACCGCGAACAGGGGTCGCTTCGAGAAAGCTGCGCCTGAATCGTTCGATCGCACCGGCATCTTCCGCATCGGGAAACACGGCAAAGAATATTCTCTCGTCACGTTCCGGCCCGCGGGGGAGTTGGCCATAGAAGTCGAACGCCAATTGCATGGTGACCTCGCGTTCTCACTTGGCACCGCAAGCCTAGAACAAAAAGAGAACCGAAGTCAATGACGTCCCGTTCACTCGGTATTGTTCTCGTCGTCGGGATAGCGGCCGATCACCGCAGCGCAGCAATCGGCCAGCTTCCTCACCTGGGCGGCATCCCCTCGAATTTCGGCAGAGCCGGATCGAGATAGTCCCACGCATAACCGACGCCGGTATAGGTCACCACCTGCGGCTTGTATCGGCTCGGTTCATCGAGGCTCGCGGCACGCACCGCGAAAAATTGCGGCATGGCCGAGAAGGTCAGATAGACCGGCGATCCGCAGATGGGGCAGAAATAGCGGGTCTTCCTGTCGCCACTGTCGGCCACCATGTCCCAGGGCCGCCCCTCCCCGGTAAGCGTCACGCCTTCCCGCGGGAAGGTCAGGTGGGACTGATGGCCCGTGCCGCTCTCGCGCTGGCAGTCGCGGCACTGGCAATCATTGCTGAACACCGGTTCGGCCGTGATCTCGTAGCGGACAGCCCCGCAGGCGCATCCGCCGGTATAGGCCTTGCTCATCTCGTCCTCCTCGCCTCAATCCTTGCTGCCGGCCACGACGGTGCCGAGATTGCGCAGCACCTTCTTCCAGCCATCGCTCATATTCTTGTAGGCCGTATCGTTTTTCGGCGTGACGAAGCCGGCATGGACGAGGCGCACCCGCGTACCGCCTTCTGCCTCGCTCAGCGTCCAGGTCACCACCGTGTCGAGGCGGGAGCCATAGCCGGGATTGCTGTCATGCCCGCCCCTCCAGGCATAGGCGAGCCGCTCATTCGGTTGCACGTCGAGCACCTGACAGTGGATGACGCCGTCCCATTCGCCGGCCGGCGCGGTGGTGAAGGTGAAACGCTGCCCTTCAATCGCTGCGAAATCGGCCGGCGCCATCATCCAGCGCGCGATCAGATCGCCCGAGGTCAACGCTTTCCAGATGGTTTCGGGTGCATGCGGGAAGACCTCGTCGACGACGATCTCCTGCGTGTGCGGCTTCAAGGCCAGATCATTCATGGATCGATCTCCTTCAAGAGAGTTCTGAGATTGGCGAAGCGCTGGCGCCAGAACAGGCTGTAATGGCTCATCCAATCAGCCAGCGGTTCGAGGCCGCCGGGTTCGGCGCGATAGTAGACTTTGCGCCCTTCCGGCCGTTCGGCGACGAGGCCGGCCAGTTTCAGCGCCTTGAGGTGCTGGGAAATCGCACCCTGGGTCACGCCGCTGCCCTGCGTCAGCTCGGCTACCGTGATCTCGCCGGATCCGGCGATGCGCTCGAACACGGCCCGCCTGGTGGGGTCTGCAAGGGCGCGCATGACGGCATCGATGGCAACTGTCTCAGTCATGAGAATCAATTAGCAACTACTAATCAATTAGTCAATGCTAATGATTTAGATGTCTGAGAAGCCAACATGCCAGCGTCGCGGAAAGCGGGCTGGCCTCCTTAAGGGCTCAACGCGTCGGAGCAGGTGATATCGACGAGGAAGGCGATTGCCCGTCCCGGCCGGTGAGCCCGGGACGGAGCCATGTCAGCGTGCTTGTGCCAGAGCTACGGCATCGGGCCCCGCGGGGAAGCGGAGCTGGCCGGAAGCGTCATGGACGGCAGCCCACACAGCCTGGGCGACATCGCTTTCTCGCGTGGTCATTGCCGGCCTCACGAAGGCGTCAAGAATCGGCCGCGCAAACTCAGCATAGTCTCCCGGGAGCAGCTCCTCGACCGGCACGATGGCATTGGCGCCGAACCGGGTGGTTGGCGCATAACCCGGCTCGACGAGCTTCACCTGCACTCCGAAGTAACCAAGCTCATGAGCGAGCGAACCGGAGAACCCCTCGACCGCCTGCTTGGATGCGGTGTAGGCGGCAGCGAGTGGGAACTCCCCAAGCGTTACGCTCGACGTCACGTTGACGATCGTGCCGGTACGACGTGTCCGCATTTGTGGGATTATCGCGCGGCACATGGCCATGACGCCAATCGTATTGGTCTCGATGAGCTGACGGATCAACGACATCGGCATGACTTCGAAGGCGCCCACACCGCCCACGCCTGCATTGTTCACAAGCGCATCGATCGGGCCCGCAGCGTCGATCAGTGCAGCTATGCTCTCTTCGTTCGTGACGTCCAGCGGCAGCACTCGCAGCCGGCCGGTTACGCCGCCAAGCACATTCGGGTCGGGGCGTCGCATCGCGGCGACGACATGCCAGCCATTCTGAAGGAAATACTCGGCGGTCGCCTTGCCGTAACCCGAGGACGTGCCGGTGATGAGGATCGTCTTGCCCATATTGTCTGTCTCCTTGAGTTTGATGTTCCCAAGATAGACAGGCACGACTGGACGATATATAATTCATAATCCAGTATCTATTATTAATCGTCCAGAATGGATCCTCTCAGCGATATCATCGGTTTGCTCCGGCCGACTGCCGCAGTCGCGAAGCCGATCACGGCGCGCGGACGCTGGGGCGTGCGCTATCGAGCGCATGACGCGCCCGGGTTCACGATCATCTTGGAGGGGCAAGCCTGGCTGAGCCTCGACGGCGAAAAGCCGCTCCGGCTTGCACAGGGCGATTTCGTGCTCCTTCCGACGACGCCCGCATTCTCCTTGTCCAGCGAGCCGGGTCTCGAATGCGTCCCGGTGGAACCGCGAAACGAAGCGGTCCGGCATGGCGAACGGGAAGGCACTCCGGACCTGATCGCCCTCGGCGGCAGCTTCGCATTCGCTCGGGTGAATGCACCGCTCCTGCTGGCTCTGTTGCCCGGCCTCATCCACATCCCGGCTTCCGAGGGACGAGCGACACGCTTCGGCCGCCTGATCGATCTGCTCGCTGAAGAATGCGCTACCGACTATCCGGGCAAGGAACTGATTGTCCATCGTATGCTCGAGGCACTGCTGGTCGAAGCCCTTCGCTGGCGTAGCATCGGCAACCGGGCGATGCCTGCGGGTCTTCTGGGCGGCATGCAGGACCCGGCACTCGCCCGGGCGCTGCAAGCGATGCATGCCGATGTTCGCGCGAACTGGACGGTTGCCGATCTTGCCAGGATGGCCGGCATGTCGCGGTCAGGTTTCGCGGCACGGTTCGGGGAGGTCTTGGGATGTGGGCCAATCGAATATCTGGCGCGTTGGCGCATGGCAATCGCGAAGGACGCTCTCACGCATGGGGCGAAGTCCCTGGATCGGATCGCCGATGAAATTGGCTATGAATCAGCCAGCGCCTTCAGCACCGCTTTTCGCAAACGCCTCGGTTGCCCTCCAGGCAAGTTCGCGCGCGACATGGCCTAACAGAACCACATCCGCTAATGCCCGATGAGACGGGACGGATAAAAGCACGCGGCGATGCGCCAAGGCGCGGGGTGCAGTCATTACGCCCATTCATTCGTGAATCAGACCGCCGGCAAGCGGTCGTTGGAAGTTTTCGGCGGATCCCCCAAACCGCAAGATCGGTCGAGCGCTGGGTTGCCTGGGGGATCTAGTTTGGGCTGCCACGGAGACCAGGACGAAATGACCGCAACGCTTCGGAACTATCAAGGGCGGATGCAGCGAGTGTTGGACTATATCGACCAGCACCTCGGTGACGATCTCGATCTTGAGGTTCTGAGCGGTGCCGCAGCCTTCTCGAAGTTTCATTTCCACCGGCAGTTTACGGCGACCTTCGGGTTATCCGTGCATCGCTATGTTCAGCTTGCCCGCATGAAGCGCGCCTCATACCGGCTGGCCTACAGAGACGACGAACGCGTCACGGAGATCGCGATGGATGCCGGATACGATGCACCGGAGGCTTTCGCCCGCGCCTTTCGGCAACGGTTCGGGCAATCGCCTTCCTCGTTCAGGAAGTCTCCCGACTGGGAGCCGTGGCTTGCGGCCTTCGGGCCTTTCGACAATGCCAGGAGCAAGTTCATGCAGAAGACCTTTAGCCACCACGACGTGACGATCCGCGATGTGCCACCGACCCCGGTGGCAATCATGGAGCATCGGGGTGACCCGGCGACGCTCGGCGCCACCATCCAGCGCTTCATCACGTGGCGAAAGGCCACCGGCCTGCATCCTAAGACGAGTCCGACCTTCACTGTCTGGCGTTCGGAGCGGCGTCCCGCCTCGCCTGCCGATTACAGCGTGGACCTATGCGCCGGGACCGGCCAACCGATCGCGGCGCATGGCGAGGCGATCAAGGCCGGCGAGATCCCCGGCGGGCGCTGCGCGGTGTTGCGCGTGGTCGGCAACACCGACAATCTGGAGCCCGCCGCACTCTACCTCTATCGCGACTGGCTTCCGGCCAGCGGCGAGGAAGCACGCGACTTTCCGATCTATTGCCAGCGCTTGAACTTCTTCCCGGAGGTACCGGAGCATGAGGTGGTGGCGGAACTTTTTCTGCCGCTGAAATAGGCTCTCTGACGGCGGCGGCTGGAGGCCAACAGGTCGTTGTCCAATGAGCAGCGAAGATTTTCCGCGGCGCCTAGTTTCTAACGACCTCGTCAATGACCGCTATCGCGTCAACCTCTATGAGGTAACCTGGAGACATTATCGCTACCCCGACCACCACATTCGCTGGTTTGTGATCTCCAAACAACGAAATCTGCGCTTCTTCGATGATCGGAACGTGTTCATCGCGGTTATAATCGACAATGTAGATTGTGATCTTGCAGACGTGCTCGGGCCGAGCACCCGCTGCCGTGAGCGCTCGGCCGAGATTGCCGAATGCCAGGCGCGCCTGCGCCGCGAAATCGCCATGACCAACGAGCTTGCCGTGTATGTCTTCGGGCTGCTGACCTGAGATGAATACCAGCCTGGATCCCGTCGCGACGACAATCTGCGTGTACATTTCTGGAACTGGCAGATCATCCGGGTTGATGAGTTCGAGTGCCATTCAATAATCTCCTGCTTCGTTCGACTGAAATCGACATTGGAGATCACCGCGTGCTGGCGCATGGGCCGATGGCAACGCGTCGGCGAACTCCCGTCGGATATCGAGCATTTTACATCGATATGCCTCTGGCGAGCGGGCGTCAGTCGCGCGATAGGGACAGCCCCGCGAGAAGCGGCGCGTACGAGGCGAGCCTGCGGGACACGAACTCGGTGAAGAGCCGCACGCGCTTCGTCTTGCGTGTCTCGCCCTGTGTGAGAAGCCAGAGCGTTCCGTACATGTGCAGGTCGGAACCCGGCACCCTCACCAGCAAGGAGTCGGCATCTCCGACGAAGCACGGCAGTGTCGTGATCCCGAGCCCTTGCCGTACAGCAACGATCTGCGCCTCGCCGTCCGTGGTCCTGAATGGAACACCCGTGGTACGAACCTCACCCTCGCTGGCCCAATCCGGAATACCATGACTGCTTATGACGATCCACCGGATGGGATCAGCCGCACCCGCACGCCACGCGGTTAGTCGATCCCGGGACATGTAGACGGCGCCGAATAGCTCCGGTCCCTTCAGGCCGTGAAGATTGAGCGGCAGGGTTTTGCGGTCGTAGACGACGCGGATCGCCACGTCGGCCTCTCGGTTGGCCAGATTTGCCAGCTCGCCGGACGACAAGATATCCATCTCGATGTCCGGATGCAGACGCGCGAACTCGGCGAAGTCCGGCATGAGCAGGTGTGTCGCGAGGGTCGGTGCCAGTGTCACCCGCAGAAGCCCGCGCACGCTCTGGTCGCGACCGAAGACGCGCGTCTCCAGCTGGTGCGACGACGCTTCCATCTGATTCGCGAGCTCGAGGACCTCCTCGCCCGCAGCCGTCAGGCGGTAGCCCGAAGGCAACTTTTCAAACATCTGTGCCCCGAGGCGTTCCTCGAGCTGTGCGATGCGTCGCAGCACGGTCGAGTGGTACACCCCGGTGCTCTCGGCGGCAGCGCGCACCGAGCCTCCGCGCGCCACGGCAAGAAAGTAGCGAATGTCATCCCAGTCGATCATGGTGCAATCCGGCACCGCGCGGTGCGCCTTCCAAAGCCCGTATCTCATGCGCCATACAGCAGTACGGGCGGTCATCATAGCTCATGTCGACGAGCGCGGCCAAATTCTGAACGGGCGATACCGATCGTCGCGACTGGCGTCAGCCGTCCAACCGGATCGTTTTTGCACCACCAATGTGCACGCTTCCGCACTCAACGCCTGACTGCGGTGGACCCATGCTGCGGTTCTCCGGGGCGTCCCCGAACGACCAAAGGGTGCATGACATGAACAGATTGAATGGAAAGACCGCCGTGATCATCGGTGGCGCCACCGGCATCGGCAGCGCCGCAGCGAAACGCTTCATCGAAGAGGGCGCCTTCGTCTTCATCTTCGGCCGCCGACAGGAAGCGCTCGACGCCGCCGTGGCCGACCTCGGGTCCAATGCTATCCAATACTACTCAGCAGTACACCCCCCATCATTCCCACTCGATTGTTTGATCGCCCAGCAATCTTGATCCGTCGACCTACTGCTCCAAGGGACACGATCGAAAAGTTCACTTGAGCAATATGCCGGCGATCCGCCAGAGAGGCTGCCAGCAGTCAAGCTCAATGCGCCGATAATTCTCTACCCGCAGCAGGTAGGATTCATATTACGGGAGCGTGCTGATAGCGTTCGCAGACGCCGACGGAAGCGAGGTCATACTCCTGATCCGCACGCAAACTTCCATCGTGACGGAAGAGTGTTTCGCGACAAAGGTGGTACCGCCCTCAACCTCTTCATCTGCGACCCGTCTCCTCCGACGACAGAGCCTACTCGGCGGCCATTGCTGCTTGCCGTTCCGGTTCCTCCTTCGAACCCTCATGGACTTCATCCGCAGGCGGCCTGATCCGGAACCACGCGGCATAGAGCGCTGGAAGGAACAGCAGGATTAACACGGTGCCGGCCGCCGTGCCGCCGATCAGCGTATAGGCCATTGATCCCCAGAACACTGAGTGCGTAAGTGGAATGAACGCAAGAACAGCAGCCAGTGCAGTCAGAATCACGGGGCGCGTCCGCTGAACCGTCGCCTCGATGACGGCATGATAATCGTCAAGCCCGGCCGCCTGATTCTCCTTGATCTGCTCAGTCAGGATCAAGGTGTTGCGCATCAGGATTCCGGCCAGTCCTATCAGTCCGAGGATAGCATTGAACCCGAAGGGCTGATTGAACATAAGCAACGTCGGAACCACGCCAGCAAGACCGAGTGGTGCTGTCAACATGACCATGGTCATCGTCGAGAGGCTGCGAACCTGCACGATAATCACGATCAACATGGCGGCGATCATAGCTGGGAATATCTTGACAAGCGCGACATTGGCCTTGAGCGATTCCTCGATATTTCCACCCATCTCGATGCGATAACCCACTGGAAGCGAAGCGATCAGAGGCTGAAGTGCCTTCATGACCTGTTGTGAGACCTCGGGGGGCTGCGTCGCCTCGTTGATGTCGGACCGGATCGTGATGACCGGCGTTCGATCGCGGCGTTTCAGGATCGGTTCCTCAAACCGGATTTCAGAATGGCCAATCTGATCGAGCGGAACCTGTCGGCCATCCCGGCTCATCAGCGAAAAATCAGCCAGCCGTGCCGGATCAAGGCGATTTTCGCCGGCGCTGCGCGCCACCACCGGCACGTTGCGAATGTTCTCGCGAACCTGCGTGACCGGAATACCCGTCAGAAGCAACTGCATCTGCTGGGCTGCCTCGGCCGGCGAAAGGCCAATCAGGTTAAGCCGATCCTGGTCAGGGATAAAGCGAAGCACAGGCGTACGATTGCCCCAGTCGCGGTTTGCCTGCCGCACGTCCGCGACGCCCCGCGTGATGTTGAGGGCTTTCTCGGAAATCTGATACAATTGTGCAGGATCCGGTCCCGTGATGCGGAACTCGACGGGAAACGCCGTGTAGGGACCGAATACGAGCTGCGTGACGCGAACAAAGGCTTCGGGGGCCAGCCCTTGTGCAACCGCATCGCGGAGCCGCTGCTTCAACGTCTCACGCGCCGCCGCATCGGGGGTTAGAACAACGATCTTGGCGAAGGCGGGGTCCGGCAATTCCGGCGCCATGGCAAAGAAGAAGCGCGGAGCACCCTGCCCGATGTAGCTCGTGACGATCTTTGCCTCGGGCTCGTCCTTCAGCCAGCCTTCGAGCTTTTCGACCGCGGCCGTCGTTGCCTCGATACTCGTGCCTTCCGGCATGCGCACTTCCACCAGCACCTCGGGACGATCCGACGTCGGGAAGAACTGCTGTTTCACCGCTCCCATTCCAACGACAGAGAGAGCCATGGCGACGCCAACGACGGCGCAGGTTACGAACTTGTGGCGCACGGTGAATTTGATCACGCCGCGTAGGCGCCGGTAATTCGGCGTGTCGTAGATGGCGTGATGGCCACCCTCGACTGGCTCGATCGCGGGCAGCAACTTGACGCCGAGGTAAGGGGTGAAGATCACCGCCACGATCCAGGAAACAATCAGCGCGAAACCGACGACCCAGAAGATGTTGCCCGCGTACTCGCCGGCGCTCGAACTGGCAAAGCCAACCGGCATCAGCCCGATGATTGTCACGAGCGTGCCCGAGAGCATCGGTGCTGCCGTATGGCTCCAGGCATAGGCGGCCGCCTTGATGCGGTCCATGCCCTCTTCCATCTTCACCACCATCACCTCAATGGCGATAATAGCGTCGTCGACGAGAAGGCCGAGCGCCAGAATGAGCGCACCGAGCGTAATGCGGTCGAAGAACCGGCCTGTTTCCAGCATAATGAGGAACACGACGGCAAGCGTCAGCGGGACGGCCAGGGCCACGACGATACCAACCCGCCAGCCGAGTGCGACCAGACTGACGAACAGCACGACGCCGAGCGCCATCACGAATTTCAGCATAAACTCGCCAACCGCTTCTTCGATGTTCACCGCCTGGTCGCTGACCTTGGCGAGCGTCATTCCCAGAGGCAGTGTCTGTGCGATGGCCGCCGATCTCTCATCCAGGGCTTTGCCGAGCTCCAAGCCGTTCCACCCCTGCTGCATCACCGCCCCGAGCATGACGGTGGGCTCACCCTCATGGCGGATGATGTAAGTCGCAGGATCTTCATAACCGCGCCGCACATCTGCGATGTCGGAGAGCTTCAACGTGCGTCCGCCAGCGACGATCGGGGTATCGGCGATCGCCTGGACGCTGTCATAGGCGCCATCGAACCGGATGAAGACCTGCGGGCCACGTGTATCGATCGAACCCGCCGGCGTGACGGTGTTCTGCCGCTGCAGGGCAGAGGCTATGTCCTGCGCCGATACTCCAAGCGTGGCGAGCTTAGCGTAGGAGAACTCGACGAAGATCTGTTCGGGGCGCTCGCCGAGGATATTGATCTTCTTGACGCCGGGCACATGCAGAAGATCCTGGCGGATCACCTCGGCCTGCCGCACAAGCTCGCGCATCGGCATGCCCTTGGCCTTTAGCGCGTAGAGGCCGAAGCTCACATCGGAATATTCGTCGTTGACGAACGGGCCGAGGACTCCAGGCGGCAGATTCCGCGCTTCGTCTCCGAGCTTCTTGCGGGCCTGGTAGAACTCTTCCTCAACCGCGGAGGGTGGCGTGCTGTCCTTCAGCGTGACCGTCAGAAAGGCATAGCCTGGCCGTGTCGTCGTCTCGACCCGGTCGTAATACGTCAGCTCCTGGATACGCTTTTCAAGTGGCTCGGCGACGAGATCCTGCATCTCACGCGCGGTCGCGCCTGGCCATACGGTCGTGACCGTCAGCGTCTTGATAGTAAAGGATGGATCCTCCGCCCGCCCCAACTTGACGAAAGCATAGACGCCGGCGGCAGCTAGAAGCACGATGAAGAATAGGGTGACGGCGCGTTCGCGAACCGCAAGCGCGGATAGATTGAGGCTCATCAGTTGCTCCCGCTTCCAGAAGCAGTCCGGACGCGAGCGCCCTCCTGCAGAAGATGAGCTCCGAGCGAAACAACCGGTGCCCCTGACCTCAGTCCTGAAATCACCGCGGTTTCGCTGGTCACGCGCACTAGCTTGACGGGCCGAAATTCTACCGTCGAGGTGGCGCCATTCAGAAGCCAGACGCCAGTGCTCTGGCCATTGTCCAGCACGGCTCCGAGTGGCACTTCCACCTCGGGCTGGCTCGCCTGATTGACCAAACGAATGGTCACCGTTGCTCCCAGCGGTGCCGCCGCGGCCTCGCCGTCGAGCACATAGCGGGCTTCATAAGTGCGGGTCTGGGCGTCGGCGGAATCCGATAGCTGCCGGAGATGTGCCATGTAGCGACGTTCATCGCTCCCATACACGCTGGCCTCTGCCAGCGAGCCTATCGCCGGTCGGATCGTTTCAGGAAGCGCAACCACCGCTTCGCGTGGGCCCAGTTGGGCAAGCCGAACCACGGTCTGGCCGGCAGAAACCACTTGGCCCGGCTCGCCGAGCGTGTCGACCACGGTGCCGTCTGTGTCCGCAGCCAGGACCGAATAGGTCGCCTCATTTTCCGCGACCCTCGCATCGGCTTCAGCGGCAGCAAGCTGTGCCGTCGCGGTATCGAATGCCGCCTTCGCCTGCTCATAACGCTGCGGTGTTGCCGCCAATCCGTTCTTAACCAGAACAGCATAGCGCCTCTCGTCCGCGCCCGCCTGAGCCAGGACAGCGCGTGCTGCCTCCACAGCATTGAGCTTCGCCGTCAGCGCAAGGCGCAGGTCCGTTTCGTCGATGCGCATCAATGGCCGACCGGCCTCGACCCGTTGACCGACATTCACCAGCCGTTCCACGATCTTGCCGGGAACTCGAAAACCAAGATTGCTCTGCACCCTGGCCCCGACGATGCCCGTGAAGCCGCGTTCAAAAGCAGTCACCCGCGTGGCCGTCACCAGTCTGACGATCGGAGCTTCCTGTCTCGGATCGCCCCCGACGGCAGCCTCCTGTGCGAGAAGGGAGTGCGTGACGAATGCCACCACCCCCAGCCCTACGATCAGGGCGCCGGCCAACACAATTGCGGGTCTCTTTTTCATGCCCGTCGTCTCGCCAAATTAGATTGCATTCACACTCTATATTGAATATAGATGTTGAACGCAATCTAATTTTGGAGATGGGCAATGCGTGTGAGTCGCGCTCAGGCTGAGAAAAACCGGCAGACTGTGATCGATGTTGCCAGCCGTCTCTTTCGGGAACGCGGCTTTGACGGCATTGGCCTCAAGGATCTGATGGAGAGCGCCGGGCTGACACAGGGCGCGTTTTACAAGCAGTTCGCGTCCAAGGACGACCTGGCTGCCCAAGCGTCCAGGCGGGCATTGGAGAGTGCCTTTCTCCGATGGTCAGCCGCGGCCGCCGCCGATCCGCAAGACCCGCTTGCTGCGGTGATCGCGTTCTATCTCAGCATGGACCATCGCGGGGAAAAGATGGAGGGCTGCCCGGTCGTTGCGCTCGGCTCGGATGCCGCCAGGCAGGGCGCGGAGGTGAAGGCATCGTTCGAAGCCGGCATCGAGGATTACCTTAAAATGCTCGGCCCATGGGTTGGCGAGGCCCACGGCAAGGAAGCCAGCGACAAGGCCATGGCAATTCTCTCGACCATGGTCGGTGCGATGGTCCTCTCGAGGGCCGTCAACGACGAGGAACTGTCGAAGCAATTCCTGCAAGCAGCCGCCGAGAACATTCTTACGGGGTCGTCTGCAGGCGATGCCCAGCAAGGACCGCGCCAATGACGATGGGTTCTCCAACCCGCGCGAGCGCTGCAGGCACAACATTGAAGCGTTGCCTCTGACCGTTCCCGTTTTCCAGCTGCGAAGTCGAAGGGCTCCGAGGTCGGCAAGGAAGGGCTTCGCGGTCGGCGGCTGGTCCGGGAAGCCGTGCAAGACGATCGTCGGTTGGCCATCGGGATCACCACCCTGCAAAGCGTGAAAGGTGACGTGTTCGAACTCCATGTGTGTCAGCCTTTTCCAAGAATGGTCGGACGAGAATTGCTGATGCGCGCTTCGGTGTTTCTGGTCTTGGACATGTGCGCCTCCTCCCGCGCGGGGTGTACTGAGAGGTCAGTCGGCCAGTCGGTTGGTCGTGATACAGGCCCGCAACCTTCAGGGTGGCCCGCGGCCATGCCGGGTATGCTGGTTTCGCGGTCCCGCAGTCGGCAGCGGCGGAATAGTCAGAGCCATCGGCGAACCTCGGCCTTGTAGCGGCGGTAGTCGTCGCCGAACTTCGCTTCGAGATAGCGCTCCTCGCGGGCAATAACCTGCGTCTGGATCCCGATAAGCACCAACGGGAGCAAGGCGAAGGCGATCGGCCCGTCGAAGCCGATTGCAAGGCCGGCATAGTTAAGCGCCATGCCGAGATACATGGGATTGCGGGTCCACCGATAAGGACCGGTCGTTGCGATGAGGGTCGTTGGCTGCGACGGCGGAACGTTGGTGCCCAGCCGCCGAAACAGCCCCGCCGCCGCAAGCATCATCGCCGCGCCGGCAACGAACAGCAGCGCGCCCGTCGCGACCAGCAACTGCCAGTCGATACCGAAAGAGCGGATGGTGACGAACCGCTCCGCCGCCAGCCCCAACAACAGCGCTCCCAGATAGACGAAAGGCGGAGGGAAGCGCACACCAGCGCTGTCCGCTTCGACGGCCATGCTCATCTCCAATCAGTGCTCTCAAACCAGCATCGACTGCTGGCGAAGATACCCGCCATCGCGCCTTGCCATATTTCCGGAGTCAAGCCGTGCAAAAGCCGGGGACGGCGACCTTCTGGAACAGGTGCGGGCTCGCTACAACGGATGACGGATATGTTGGAAGTTTCGCGACGAATTCGGGATGGGTGAAGGCGGCGTGGACCGTCTTGGTGGATTCCCACACCACATAGTTCAGGTAAGTCGGGCTATCGCCGATCGCTCGATGCAGTTGCATGGAAATGAAGCCCGGTTGCTTCGTAATGATCTCGGCAGCCGCCTTGAAAGCGTCCAGGAAGCCCGCTTCGTCGGCGGGATCGACCGTGAAGAGGTTGATGAGCGACAGGCGCGGCCGCGATACCGAGTTGGCGCTCAAACGGAAACTTCTCGTCTAGAGGTTTGAATGTTTTATGGCGGCCCTGGTGGCACTCCTGTCCATTGTGAAATTGCAACTGGGGTGATCGAAGCTGCTTGCACTCAAGCGAGCATCGACTGCTGGGCAGAGATACCGGCCGTCGCGCCCTGCGATATTGCCGTGGTGACCGACGCCATGGCCGGGTTTGCAAGATCGCCGGCGGCGTAGATGCCGGGCGTGCTGGTTTCGCGGCGCTCGTCGACCTTGAGGGCGATGCCGAGGGGCGTATTGACCGTGGCGAGTCCCAGTGATTCATGCAGGCTTGCGGACGGCTTGTTGCGCGGATGCGCGAACAAGATATCGACTGCGACATCGGGAGCGGTATCGACCTTGACGGTGGCATTATGGCCCCCGTGACGGGCGATTTCGGTGATCCGGCCATCAACGACAGGTATGTTGCGGCGCGCCAGATCGGCCCGGATATCGGGTGCAATGTCGTAACCATCGGCGAAGACCGTCAACGTGTCGGTCCAATCGTGGTACAGCCTGACATAATTGTGCGACGGCGGGCCGGACCAGACGAGGCCCCAATGCTGGTCGGCGACTTCAAAGCCATCGCAATAGGGGCAGGGCACGATGGATGTGCCCCAGCTTTCGGCAAAGCCCGGAACATCAGGCATCTGATCGGCAACGCCATAGCTCAGGATCAGGCGGCGCCCCCCCAGGCTTTCGCCATCGCCAGTGAGGACGGAGAAGTCGTCGATGGCGCCGGAGACGCTGTCGGCCCGGGCATTGACCAGCCTGACCGTGGGATAACGCGCCAGCTGCTGCCGCGCCTCGGCCAGGATGTCCAGCGGTGGCTTGTGATCGTGGCCGAGCAGGCCATGCGAGTGGCCAGCGAAGCGGTTGCGCGGCAGGCCGGTATCGAGAACGGTGACCTTGCGGCGGGCACGGCAGAGCTGCAGGGCGCCGGCGAGACCGGCAAAGCTGCCGCCGATGATGATGACGTCATCCATGGTGATGGGCTCCGTGTTGTGGATGGAGGGGGTTGGGCTGGGCCTAGCGCGAAATAGCGTCCAGCGATACGCGCTCGAGACGGGCAGCGAGAGCTTCGACAGCGACGAGAAAGCCGCCCATCACTGTGTTGACCGGCCGGACGATGCCGCATTCGATATCGCCGGGCGGCCCGGGGAAACTTGATTTGGAGGACACCTATGCATTCGCTTGCATCTTTTAGATACTATATGGTATCATAAATCATGAATTAGGATACTGTCAAGGACTGGAATTGTTGTGACCGAAAACAGCCAGGGCCGGCGCGGCCGGCCCGCCAACGAGGCGCTTGGCCAAACGATAGTCGACGCCGCGAGCGAACTCTTTGTGGAATTGGGTTTTCAAGCGACGACATTGGACAAGGTCGCCCAGCGAGCGAGGATATCCAAGCTCAGCATCTATCGGCACTTCGAGAACAAGGAGGCGCTGTTCAGCGCGGCCATCGCGGCCCACTGCCATCAGTTTGCACCACAGGCCCTTATTGAGGGCGTCGACGGTTCGGCCGAAGATCAGCTCATGGCAGTGGGAACATCCCTGCTTCGCACGCTGTTGAGCCCGGACGTCCGCAGTGTCGAAGCCCTGATTATGGCCGACAAGACGCAGCAAAAGTCGTTAAGCAAGCTCCATTACGAAGCCGGCCCCGCCTATGTCATCGCCCAAATCGAGGCCCTGTTGCGTCAGTTGCACGCGAAGGCGGTTCTGAACGTGCCCCATCCTCTCCGATCCGCCCGCTTGTTTGCCGCGCTTATCAAAGGATCCGATCTCTTGATTATCGCACGCTTCGATCAGGCGAGAGCAGAGGACGACAACGAAATCGAATCCTTTTGCCGGTCCGCCGTCGCCATGTTCATCGCCGCGCACGGTGGCAACGACCACGCGGGAGGATAAGCATTTGATTGCTCCGGGCAGCTTGCCTGGGACCGTCGTCCATGCGCTTCGTCATGCTGGGCCGGCGCGCGCTGCCGAGCTTGCACAGATCGCAGCACCTCATCTTTCTTCCAACGATAAAAGGACGCCGGCATCCACCGCAGTCCAAGCTCCCGCCTGGATGCGGTCGACGCTTCTCTCCATCGCAGATCCAGCAGCAGTCGGAACAACATCTGATATGTGATGCGACGGCGCCATCCGACGACATGCGATCGGGTCCGGAACATCGACCGGCACCGCAGCCAAAGCTGGAACTATGTATGTCGACAACTAAAGTGCCGTCAGCGCGGAAATGTCATGCTCCGGGCAATTTTCCTTATATATTTCAAAGCATTGACGCGCAGGAAAGTACCGTCAGCGTGATCTGCTACAAGCTGCGAGCCGCGCCAGGCGCTCCGATAAATTTAACGATTTCAATGACTTGATTGGTTTGTCAATTCCATTGATGATGTGCCCCGCGCTATCAGTCTACCCTGCCCGCAAATCATTACATCTTCTGCGAAATTCTACGCCAGGGCCACCTATCATAAATAGTTGATTTCCTTGGTCAAAGTATTTTTCGTGTTTTGGGATGCCGTTGCGTGTGCCGTCAAAATTTCGAGCTATTGATTTCATTGACGATTTTGCAACCTTCCTTGAAGTCGGCGCTTCGAGATCAATCGCTATAATTCGTCCCGTTGGTCGAAGTTTGGCAATTCTTAGGATGGCTACTAGCCCCACAAACTGTGCTTCAGAAATACCTTCAAAACTGCACTTTTGCTAACAAAAATCACGCCAGCAAATACCGTGAGCACATCGCTCGTCCTAAAAATACCGTCGGATTATCGCGCATCTGAAATGCGTGATAATCTAGACCACTTACCTATCTGCCCACCAAGAATGTTCCCCCGCTAATCGCGACAAGCGCCGATCCGCGCCTGCGTAAGACGGTCTTGTCTAGGCCGCCAATTGGGTTTTCAAACTGTCGGCACGGTTCCGCCGTCGATTACATATTCGGTCCCAGTGATGGTGCCTGCACGATCGGACACCAGGAAAGCGATCAGGCTTGCGACTTCCTCCGGTTTCGAGGGCCGACCTATCGGTATCCCGCCGAGCGATTCCATGATCATCTTCTTGCCTTGCTCGACGTCCCCGCCATGGTCCGCGACCAGCCGCGTCGCCAACTGAATGGATGCCTCGGTTTCGATCCAGCCGGGGGACACCCGAACGACGCGGACGCCGTGGGGGGATACCTGCTTTGAAAGGCTCTTGCTGTAAGTCGACAGAGCCGCCTTTGCCGCCGCGTATGCCGTCGTTGCTTCCGGCAGAGGCAGTTCACGTTGGATGGATGTCACGTGGATGACGACGCCGGTGTTGCGCGACACCATGTCTGGAACGAATTCGCGATCCAGGCGAACCGCCGGCATGAGATTTAGATCAAGTTCCTTGCGCCAAATCTCATCGGTCAAAGCCTCGAAACCACCGCTGGGAGCAGAAGAGCCGCCCAACATATGGACGATGATGTCCAAGCCTCCCATTCGCTCCCGTACGGCGGCAGCCAATGCGGCGCAGCCATCGGCGCTGGTCAGATCGGCAGCGACGAATAGCGAGTCAGGCAAGTCCGCGGGCTGGGTGCGTGCCGTCGTCAGCACCTGAGCACTGAGTTCACGAAAGAGCGCGACTGTCGCCGCACCGGCACCGCGCGTGCCGGACGTTATCAACGCCCGTTTCCCCTTCAAGGTAAGAAATGGGATGCCGCTCGTGTCCTTCCTCGGGCTCTGGGCATCTGCGCTCACGGCACAATCTCCAACGCCGCGATCTTTTCGCCCTCCAGAACGAAGAAGTAGCGCAGGTCGACCGGGCTGCCGGGGAAATCGCCGACGAGATGGGCCGTAACGACCGTCCGATCGCCTTCGCGCCCAATCGAGAAAGGTTCGACGATGTAAGTGTATTTTTGGGAAGCACCTGCCTTCCACTGCCGGATCGCACCGCGACCGGCATAGGTATTCCCCTCGTCTCGGACCACCGCATTTTCGGTGAAGCATTGCAAGAGAGCTCCTGCGGCTTGTGCTCGGTCCGCGGCAAAATATTCGGCAATTGTTTTGGGGAGTTCGACAGCCATTGTTCTTCTCCGTCGTGAGTTTGGTCGGGTGGCGGGTCGTTAGCAATCTGCGCTCGACCCTGACGCCAATTTAGAGATGGACGTTGGCGTTGATAATCAGGATAAAGTGTGATGCGACGTTGCGAAAAGCAGGACAATGGCCGGACGTAGTTTGATCCAGTTCGATTCCGTTCTCGTCATTGCTCGCCGGGGCTCGTTCCGGGCGGCGGCGCTGGATCTTGACATGTCGACGACTGCGCTCAGCAACGCCATTGGCAAGCTGGAACGCCAGCTAGGGGTCCGCTTGTTCAACCGAACGACGCGAAGCGTCTCCCTTACCGATGCCGGGCGTAACTTCGTCGATAAGATCGGTCCTGCGCTAAAAGACCTGCACGACGCAATTGAAGGTGCGCGATCACAGCAGGAGACGCCATCGGGAACGCTGCGGATAAATGCCTACGCAACCGCCGCGCGCGAAATCCTGTCGCCGCTGCTTCTGCAGTTCCTTCGCCGCTATCCTGAGGTGCATATCGATCTCGTCACGGAGGGCAGACTTGTCGATATCGTCGCCGATGGCTTCGACATCGGCATCCGGAACGCGGATCTCGTTCCCAGTGACATGATCGCAATCCCGCTGGGACCTCCCCGTCGCTATGCGGTGGTCGCCTCGCCTGCTTACTTCCAGAACAAAGGGAGACCGGATGTTCCTCCCGACCTCGCTGCTCATTCCTGTATCCGCGTCCGGCTACCCAATGGGGCGCTTTACAGGTGGCACTTCGAGAAAGATGGGCAACCGGTCTTGATGGACGTTCACGGCCCGATTACGCTCGATGAGGCGAGCCTTTCGCGGATTGCCGTGTTGGAAGATTTCGGCATTGGCTTCTTCATGGAATCGGACGTTCGCGACGACGTTGCAAGGGGGCGTCTTGTCCGCGTCCTGGAAGATTGGACGCCACCACTTGCGCCACTGTGCCTATACTACCCAAGTCGACGCAATCCCTCGGCAGCGTTCAGAGCGTTCATTGACCTTGCTCGCGAAGTCGCCAATCAAGGATAGCGAATGGAACCATGCCCCGGGGCGACTGTCCGGATCGCCTGTTTTCTTTCGCCTTCTATCAGCAGCAGAGCGATTTCGAAACCGCCGTTTACCGCCGAACACCGCCGTTTCTACTACCTATCACTCCCACTCGATCGTGCCGGGGGGCTTGCTCGTCACGTCGTAGACCACGCGGTTGATGCCCTTCACCTCGTTGATGATGCGGGTCGCGGCCCGGCCGAGGAAGTTCATGTCGAAGGGGAAGAAATCGGCGGTCATGCCGTCGACCGAGGTCACGGCGCGCAGGCCGCAGACGCTGTCATAGGTGCGCCCGTCGCCCATCACGCCCACGGTGCGCACCGGCAGCAGCACGGCGAAGGCCTGCCAGATCTTATCGTAGAGGCCGGCCTTGCGGATCTCGTCGAGATAGATGGCATCGGCCGCACGCAGCGTGTCGAGCTTTTCCCGCGTAATTTCGCCGGGGATGCGGATGGCCAGGCCCGGGCCCGGGAAGGGATGGCGGGCGACGAAGGCTTCCGTGAGGCCGAGTTCACGGCCGAGCGCCCTCACCTCGTCCTTGAAGAGTTCGCGCAGCGGCTCCACCAGCTTCATGTTCATGCGCTCGGGCAGACCGCCGACATTGTGGTGCGACTTGATCGTCACCGAGGGGCCGCCGGAGAAGGAGACGCTTTCGATTACGTCGGGATAGAGTGTGCCCTGGGCCAGGAATTCGGCGCCACCGATCGTGCGCGCCTCCTCCTCGAAGACCTCGATGAAGAGACGGCCGATGGTCTTGCGCTTCACTTCCGGATCGGTGACGCCGGCAAGCTCGCCGAGGAAGCGCTCGGACGCGTCCACATGCACCAGGGGGATGTTGTAGTGCTCGCGGAAGAGGCCGACGACCTGATCGGCTTCCCCGGCCCGCAGCAGGCCGTGGTCGACGAAGACGCAGGTAAGCTGGTCACCGATCGCCTCATGGATGAGCACAGCCGCAACTGAGGAATTGACCCCACCCGACAGGCCGCAGAGCACCCTGCCCTTGCCGACCTGCTTGCGGATCTTCTCGATCATCTCGGCGCGATAGGCCGCCATGGTCCAATCCGACTCGATACCGACGATCTTCTGCACGAAGTTCTTCAGGAGATTGCCGCCATCGGGCGTATGCACCACTTCGGGATGGAACATGGTGGTGTAGTAACGCCGCTCCTCGTTCACCGCGATGGCGAAGGGGGCGTTCTCAGAGGTGCCGACCACCCTGAAACCGGCGGGCAACTGGGTAACCCGGTCGCCATGGCTCATCCACACCGGATAGCGCTTGCCCGGCTCCCAGAAGCCTTCGAACAGTGGGCTCGCCTCGAGGATCTCGACATCGGCGCGGCCGAACTCGGCGGCGTGCCCACCCTCGACCTTGCCCCCGAGTTGGGTTGCCAAAGTCTGCTGGCCATAGCAGATCGCCAGGATCGGCACGCCGGCGTCGAACACAGCCTGCGGTGCGCGGGGGCTGCCCGCCGTCGTCACCGAGGCCGGGCCGCCGGAAAAGATCACGCCCTTCGGCTTCAGCTTCTCGAAAGCCTCGGCGGCGCTCTGGAAGGGATGGATCTCGCAATAGACACCGACTTCGCGCACGCGGCGTGCGATCAGCTGGGTGACTTGCGAACCGAAATCGATGATGAGGATGGCGTTGTGTGTCATGGCAGGGAGGTAGTCGACCTAGGTTTTTGATGCAACCGAAGGAAGGCCAAAATCTTGCAACGTCGCATAGTATTCAGCAAGATTTTGCATAAGATCTTGCGCTGGCGCCAATTCGCGGCGATGAGCGTGAATTGGTGTGCCGGTCTTCACACCGGCAATATAACTCAGGCAAGCACCGCAGTTCCATGCCGGTCTGAAGACCGGCACACCATCTACTTCCTGTGCAGCAGGGCGATAAAAAAACCATCCGTGCCGGAACGATGGGGCGAAAGCTGCAAGCCGGTGCCGCCCGACGAGCTGAAACGCGCGAAAGCCGAGAGCCCCGCGCCCTTGGCCAGTTCCGGCAAGGAGGCAGCGGTGAAATCGGCATGGTCGGCCAGGAAGGCCTTCACCGAGGCATCGTTCTCTTCGGGCAGCACGGAGCAGGTGACGAAGACCAGCCGCCCGCCCGGCTTCACCGCGCGGGCACCGGCCCTGAGCACGGCGGCCTGGTCTTTCTGGCGATCGGCCAGGCTGGAGGGGCGCATGCGCCATTTGGTGTCGGGGCTGCGGCGCCAGGTGCCGCTTCCCGAGCAGGGCGCGTCCACCAGCACCAGATCCATGCGGCCGTCGAGATCGTCGATCGCCAAGGCGCCACCAGATACACGTCCTCTTGGCGTACGGACCTGAACGTTGCGCACACCCGCCCTGGCGAGCCGGTCATGTATCGGCGCCAGGCGGCGCTTGTCGCTGTCGGTGGCGAAGACCTGGCCCTTGTTCTCCATCGCGGCCGCGAATTCCAGCGTCTTGCCGCCGCCGCCGGCACACAGGTCGAGCACCTGCTCGCCGGGTTTCGCCGCCGCGACGAGGCCGGCCAATTGCGAGCCCTCGTCCTGGATCTCGAACCAGCCCTTCTGGAAGCTCTCCTCGGCCTGGACAGCCGGGCTGCGGCCGTCGGCGCCGAGCGGCACGCGCACGCCCCAGCGTGATAGCGGCGTGGCGCTGGCGCCAAGAGGCTCCAGTTCGGCGAGCAGCTTGTCCCGCGAAGTCTTCAGCGTGTTGACGCGCAGATCCACCGGCGCGCGTTCGGCCAGGGCCCGCCCCTCCGCGATCGCATCCTCCCCGAAAGCCGCCTCGAAGGAAGGCCAGAGCCAGCGTGGCACGTCCGCCTGGATGTCCGGCTCGGCATCGGCCAGCTTGCGTCCGGCCAGCGCCTTGCGCTCGTCATCTGTCAACGGCTCTGGCGCGAAGCGCTCGCCGGTGAACAGCGCGTCGAGCGTTTCGATCGTCTCTCCGCGCTGCAAAACCAGCATGCCGATCAGCGAGGCGCGTGGTGTCTCGCTGTCCATCAGCCAGCGCGCCGAGGCGCGGCGGCGCAAGGTGTCATAGACCAGTCCCGCCAGCGCGGCACGGTCGCCGGAACCGGCGAAGCGATGCGAGAGCCCCCAGTCCTTGAGCACATCGGCAGCAGGACGGCGGCGGGCCTCGATATCGGCGAGAATTTCGAAGGCGGCGGAAATGCGGGCAGCAGGGATCATCGATCAGGCGCCTGTGTAAACTTTGAAGGCAAAAAGCAACCAGGCAAGGATCAGCGCCGCCACACCGACGGAATAAGCCCGGAAACGAAACTTTACGCGATTGGACGTGATGTGAATGCCCGCATGCACATAGCGCGAAACCACGAAGATCCAGGCAAGCACGACGAAGAAGATATCCGTGGCATGCGTGATCAATTCCAGGGCGGTGATCGCATAGAACAATACCGGGATCTGGAACTGATTGTCGAAGCTGCTGCTCACCTGCAGTGGCAGCTTGGGCCAAGCGCGCCCGTTGAGCCGCACATCATCAAGGTCGATACCTCCTTGACGCAAGGCCGCAGCCCGAACCATGCCGAGGCGAAACAACAATGCGAATGTCAGCAGGACCTGCAGGAAGACGGGCGTGAGAACGGCTGCAATCGACATCAGTTGCGGCCGGGATAGTTCGGGCTCTCGCGGGTGATGGTCACGTCATGCACATGGCTTTCGCGCAGGCCGGCATTCGAGATGCGTACGAAGCGCGCGCGCTCCTGGAAATCGGCGATCGTCTCGGCGCCGACATATCCCATCGAGGCGCGCAAGCCCCCGGCGAGCTGGTGCAGCACGGCTGAGACCGGACCCTTGTAAGCAACCTGGCCTTCGATTCCTTCCGGCACGAGCTTCATCGAATCCTTGATGTCGGCCTGGAAATAGCGGTCGGCCGAGCCGGCGGACATGGCACCGATCGAGCCCATGCCGCGATAGGATTTGTAGGAGCGGCCCTGATAGAGATAGACCTCGCCGGGCGTCTCGTCGGTACCGGCCAGCATCGAGCCGACCATTGCGACCGAAGCGCCGGCCGCGATCGCCTTGGCGAAATCGCCGGAGGTCTTGATGCCGCCGTCGGCGATCACCGGTACGTCATGCTCGCGCGCCGCATTGGCCGAGTCGATGATGGCGGTGAGCTGCGGCACGCCGACGCCCGCCACGATGCGGGTGGTGCAGATCGAGCCCGGACCGATGCCGACCTTGATGGAATCGGCCCCCGCACCGATCAGGGCGCGGGTCGCCTCGCCGGTGGCGACATTACCGGCAACCACCTGCACCGAATTGGACTGGCGCTTGATGCGCGCGACCGCGTCGAGCACCTTCTGCGAATGGCCATGGGCGGTATCGACCACGATCATGTCGACGCCGGCATCGATCAGCATTTCGGAGCGGGCATGGCCGCCATCGCCGACGGTGGAGGCGGCGGCAACGCGCAGGCGTCCCTCACCGTCCTTGCAGGCGTTGGGATGCAGCGTCGCCTTCTCGATGTCCTTGACGGTCATCAGGCCGACGCAGCGATAATCCTCGTCGACCACCACCAGTTTCTCGATGCGGAACTGATGCAGCAAGCGCTTGGCCTCTTCCTGCTCCACGCCGGTCTTCACCGTGATCAGGCGTTCCTTGGTCATCAGTTCGGCCACGGGCTGGTCGAGCTTGTCGGCAAAACGCACGTCGCGATTGGTGAGGATACCGACCAGGATGCCGGGTACGCCCGGCGCTGCGCCGGTGACAATCGGGATGCCGGAGATGCGATGGCGCTTCATCAGGGCCAGCGCATCGGCCAGCGTCGCTTCCGGCGGGATGGTGATCGGGTTCACCACCATACCGCTCTCGAAACGCTTGACCTGGCGGACCTGCTCGGCCTGCTCTTCGGGGGTAAGGTTGCGGTGGATCACGCCGATGCCGCCATTCTGCGCCATGGCGATCGCCATGTTCGCCTCGGTTACCGTGTCCATGGCCGAAGCCAGCAACGGCAGATTGACCGAGATGGAACGGGTGACGCGCGAACGGATGTCGGCCTGAGCCGGCAACACTTCGGAATGTCCGGGTGTCAGCAGCACGTCGTCAAAGGTAAGCGCTTCAGGAAAAAGCGATAAATCAACGATGCGTGTCATTGCCAACTCTCAATCAGGAAAAGCAGAATTGATCCGGCTTCGGGGGGCAGGAATTCGTTCCGCCGGAGCTGGGTTGGCGCGATCGTTTACCATTTGAAATCGACAAGGGAAAGACGGGCAGCCGTCTTTTTACTGCCTGTCAGCCATGCATTTTTCGTCGTGAGAGGAAATTTCGGTGTGCCGGTCCTCTCAGCTCCGTCGATGTGGAGCAGGACCGGCACACCGCATCACGCTGATTTCGTCAGAGGCAGCACATTGTGCAGGGTCTGGTCGGCGCCATCCATGAACTTACGGATATTGCGCGCCGCCTGGCGGATGCGCTGCTCGTTCTCCACGAAGGCGATGCGCACGAAATCGTCACCATGCTCGCCGAAGCCGATACCGGGCGCGACCGCAACAGACGCCTTCTCGATCAGGAGCTTGGAGAACTCGACCGAGCCCAATTCCTTGAACTTGGGCGGAATCGGCGCCCAGGCAAACATCGAAGCCGGCGGGATCGGCACTTCCCAGCCGGCGCGGGCGAAGCTTTCGACCAGGGCATCGCGACGCTTGCGATAGGTCTCGCGCATCTCGGCGATGCAATCTTCCGGACCGTTCAGCGCCGCGGCCGCCGCGACCTGGATCGGCGTATAGGCGCCGTAGTCGAGATAGGATTTCACGCGGGCGAGCGCGGCGCAGAGCCGCTCATTGCCGACGGCAAAGCCCATGCGCCATCCCGCCATCGAGAAAGTCTTGGACAGGGTGGTGAATTCGACCGCAACATCCATCGCGCCCGGGATCTGCAGCACGGAGGGTGTCGGCTCCGAGCCGAAATAGATTTCCGAATAGGCAAGATCCGAGAGCACGAACAATTCATGCGTCTTGGCGAAGGCGATCAGGTCCCGATAGAAATCGAGGCTGGCGACGCAGGCCGTGGGATTGGCGGGATAGGAGACGATCACCGCGATCGGCTTGGGGATCGAGTGCTTCACCGCTCGCTCGGCCGAGCGGAAGAAATCCTCGTTCGGCTCGGCCGGAACCGAGCGGATGACGCCACCCGCCATCAGGAAGCCGAAAGCGTGGATCGGGTAGGACGGATTGGGGCACAGCACCACGTCGCCGGGCGCGGTGATGGCGGTCGCCATATTGGCGAAGCCTTCCTTGGACCCCAGCGTGGCGACGACCTGGGTATCGGGATTGAGCTTCACGCCGAAGCGGCGGGCATAGTAATTGGCCTGGGCCTTGCGCAGGCCCGGAATGCCCTTGGAGGCCGAATAGCGATTGGTGCGCGGCTTCTGGGCCGTTTCGATCAGCTTGTCAGTGATGAATTTCGGCGTCGGCAGATCGGGGTTGCCCATGCCCAGGTCGATGATATCTGCCCCCTGCCCGCGTGCTGCCGCCTTTACCCGGTTGACCTGCTCGAAGACATAGGGCGGCAAACGGCGGGTTGAGTAAAAGTCGGACATGACGATGCTTTCGCGCGACGGCGCATTCAGGGTTACGGGGAGCGAACCTCTAAATCATTTCGATGAATGATGGCAAAAGAAATGCCAAAAATCTGCGCCAATCGTGAAAATCGATCTACGGCAGCACGATATCGATCATTGCGGTGGGAAGAAGCCGACATGCTTGCGCTGCGACGGGGGAACACGCTTTGAGGCTACCTTGCGGTTGGCCTGTGAACGCGCCTTGAGTTCCTCAGGACTGGGCTGCCGCCCCGGTGTCGCCAGCAGGCTGGCTTCCAGTGCCTTGCGCTCGCTCATGGACAGGATCTGGTCGCCGCGGGGCGGCGGCAGCGCGCCGATCCTGGGATAGGCGTTGGGTTGGCTCACGCGGGACTGAGTGACGAAAGGCTGGGGCGTCGGCAACGGACCCGAGGTCAGCCCGAAGCGCTTGCTGGTCTGGCCAGAGCCCCCGGCACAGCTTGCAAGCCCGATGCCGGCCAAGACGGCGACGACGAGGAAGGAATGGATCCGCATGACGTTCTCGCAATTTCTCCCCCTCTTATAGAGCGCCGGCCGATCGGCAAACAGGGAAAATCGATGAAATCAACGTCATGGTTCACAAAGCCATGCGAAGAAGCATTCACAGGAAGGAAAAACATGTTCTAATGAAGGGCCGTGAGAAGCCAAGAAGGGACGCGATGAAGAACGACAAAACCGCCAATCCGCCCCCCTCAGCCGAAACCGTGGCAGCTTTCGGACCGGTCGATATCGAGGTGCTCGCCCGCAATATGGGCCGAGCCGTGGAAGAAGGCGGCAAGGCTCTGGCGGCCTATCTGCGCCCGCGGGAGGATGGCAGGGTCAAGAGCGACATCACCGAGGAAGTCACCGACGCCGTCAATTCCATCGGCCATCTCGCCCAATATTGGCTGTCCGATCCGCAGCGCGCGATGCAGGCCCAGACCAGCCTTGCCAGCGGCTTCATGTCCCTCTGGACCTCCTCGTTGCAGCGCATGGCCGGCGAGGAAGCCAAGCCTGTGGCGGAGCCTGACCCGAAAGATGCACGCTTTCGCGATCCCGAATGGAGCCAGAACCAATATTTCGACCTGCTCAAGCAGGCCTATCTGATCACCAGCCGCTGGGCGGAAAAATTGGTGCACGAGGCCGACGGGCTCGAGCCTCGCATGCGCCACAAGGCCGATTTCTATGTCCGGCAGGTCTCGGCCGCGATCTCGCCGAGCAATTTCATCGCCACCAATCCTGCGCTCATCCGCGACACGCTGGCCGAGAACGGCGAAAACCTGGTGCGCGGCCTGGAGATGTTGAAGGAGGATATCGACGCCGGCGAGGGCGAGCTGAAGATCCGTCAATCCGACACCTCGAAATTCGAGGTGGGCGTCAATCTCGCCACCACACCGGGCAAGGTGGTGTTCCGCAATGCCACCATGGAGTTGCTGCAATATACGCCGACCACGGCCGACGTGTTGAAGCGACCCATCCTGATCTGTCCGCCCTGGATCAACAAATTCTACGTCCTCGACCTGACGCCCGAAAAGAGCTTCATCAAATGGTGCGTCGACCAGGGCCTGACCGTCTTCGTGATCTCCTGGGTGAACCCGGACGAAAAGCAGCGCAACAAGGGCTTCCTCGAATATATGAAGGAAGGTCCGGTCACCGCCCTCGACGAGATCGGCAAGATCACTGGTGAGAAGGAAGTTTCCGCCATCGGCTACTGCGTCGGCGGCACCTTGCTGTCGGTGACGCTGGCCTGGCTGGCCGCCAAGGGCGACACACGCATCGCATCCGCCACCTTGTTCGCTACGCAGGTCGATTTTGACAAGGCTGGAGATCTCAAGGTCTTCGCCGATGAGGACCATATCCAATGGATCGAGAAAACCATGGCCGAGCACGGCTATTTTCCCGGTTCCAAGATGGCGGCCGCTTTCAACATGCTGCGCAGCCAGGAATTGATCTGGCCTTATCTCGTCAACAATTACATGCGCGGCAAGCAACCTACCCCGTTCGACTTGCTCTACTGGAATGCGGATGCCACCCGCATGCCCGAAAAGAACCACTCCTTCTATCTGCGTAATTGCTATCTGGAGAACAACCTCACGCGCGGGCGCATGACGGTGGGTGACGAGACCCTCGACCTCAAGAAGGTCAAGATCCCGATCTACGAACTGGCCACGCGCGAAGACCACATCGCCCCGCCCAATTCCGTGTTCATCGGAGCGCAGGCCTTTGGCGGGCCGGTGCGCTATGTCCTGTCCGGCTCTGGCCACATCGCCGGCGTGGTGAACCCGCCGGCCCGCAAGAAGTACCAATACTGGCTGGGCGGCCCCACCACGGGCAGCTATGAGGACTGGCTGGAGGGAGCCACCGAACACCCCGGCTCCTGGTGGCCGGACTGGCTGACCTGGCTGAAGAAGCAGGCGCCCGAGGAAGTCCCCGCCGACAAGCGCAAGCCTGGCGGACGTCGCAAGCCACTCGGCGATGCCCCCGGCAGCTATGTGCGTGTGAAGTCTTAAGGCGAACCGAGACGGATCATGCGGCCCCGCGCATGTAGCAGGGCCGCATCTGAATACCTGTCTTGATTTTACGGTCAAATCGTCCGACGTTCCACATGGCATACCCCAACGATACAAGTCGTAATCGGGAAGCCCTGACATGTGGAATCAGACTTACAACCCCCTCGGCAACGAAGTACTTTCCACCATAGCGGCCGCCATCCCCGCGGTAACCTTGCTAGTTCTGATCGCCAGCGGCAAGGTCAAAGCCCATATCGCGGCGGTGGTCGCCCTCATCGCCGCAAATCTCATCACGGTCTTCATCTTTACCATGCCCGCGGGCCTGTCGATCCGTGCCTCCCTGCTCGGCGTCGTCACCGGGTTCTTCCCGATCGGGTGGATCGTTCTCAACGTGATCTACCTCTACCGCATCACCGTCGAAAGCGGCCGGTTCGAACTCCTGCAGCGGGCCATCGGTGGTGTCACCGAAGACCGCCGCCTGCAATTGCTGCTGATCGCCTTCTCCTTCGGTGCCTTTTTCGAAGGGGCATCCGGCTTCGGCACGCCCGTTGCCATCACCGGCGCGATCCTGATCGGCCTCGGCTTCTCGCCTCTGGCGGCTTCCGGCCTGTCATTGATCGCCAACACCGCACCGGTCGCCTACGGCGCCTTGGGCACGCCGATTCAGGGACTGGCATCGGTGACCGGGCTCGATCCCTATATGCTGGGCGCCATGGTCGGCAGGCAATTGCCCCTGTTCTCCCTGATCGTGCCCTTCTGGGTCATCGGAGCCTTCGCCGGGTGGCGCGGCATGATCGGCGTATGGCCGGCGATCCTGGTCACCGGCATCTCTTTCGCCGTGCCGCAATTCCTGATCTCCAACTACATCAATCCCTGGATCGTCGACATCGGCGCCTCGCTGATTTCGATGGGCTGCCTGATCCTCTTCCTCAAGGTCTGGCAGCCGAAAGAGCTCTGGCTCTCGCCGGCCCTGCGCAGCAACGACCCCTCGGCAAATCTGGCAAGGCCTCGCACGGAGGCCGATCGCGCCGCCTTGACCCAGAAGCAGCTCTGGGGTGCCCTGCTTCCCTGGATCCTGGTTTGCATCTTCATGCTGATCTGGGGCACCGGGGCCTTCAAGACCTGGGCCAACGCCATCTTCTCCTGGAACTACCAGGTGCCTGACCTTCACAATCAGATCAGCAGGGTGGCGCCCGTCGTCCCCAAACCCACGCCGGAAAGCGCGATCTTCTCCTTCACCTATCTGTCCTTCACGGGCACGGGCATGCTCCTGGCAGCCCTCGTGTCCGGCCTGCTGATGGGTTTTTCGCCCGCCAAGCTCATCGTCGAATATGGCCGCACCATCAAGGTGTGCGCGATCTCGCTGATCACTATCTCGGCCATGCTCGCGATCGGCACGCTGACACGCCTGTCCGGCGTCGACGCCACCCTTGGTCTCGCCTTTGCGGCGACGGGCGTGTTCTATCCCTTCTTTGGAACGTTGCTCGGCTGGCTCGGTGTCGCACTGACCGGCTCGGACACCTCCTCCAACGTGCTGTTCGGCAACCTGCAGAAGATCACCTCGCAGCAATTGGGCCTGTCACCGGTGCTGATGGCAGCCGCCAATTCCTCCGGCGGCGTGATGGGCAAGATGATCGATGCACAATCGATCGTCGTGGCCTCTACCGCGACCAATTGGTATGGGCATGAAGGCACGATCCTGCGCTACGTCTTCCTGCACTCGATCATTCTGGCCTGCCTCGTCGGCCTGTTCGTGACCCTGCAAGCCTATGTCTATCCCTTCACCGCCATGGTGCTGGGATGACATATTCCCCAGGCCGGGATGAGAGCCGGCCTGAATCTCGCTTCAGCCGAGCACTTCCACGAGCGCCGGATAGATCGCCGGCCCTCCCGCGATGATGGCGTTGCCCTGCACCAGGCCGTCACCGGCAAGGAAATCGTTGGTCTGGCCGCCGCCGGCGCGGATGATGGCGATGGCGCCGAGGCAATCCCAGGAGTTGATGTGGGATTCGACATAGCCGAGCAGGCGGCCGCAGGCGACATAACACAGGCACAGCGCGCCCGAACCGTTGCGCTGATACATGCCGCCCGCTTCGAGCAACCGCGCCAGCACGGCCAGAACTTCGCTCGGCTTGATGCGGTTGTTGTAGCCGACGCTGACCACGCCTTCGCTGAGAGCACTACCCTTGTGAGGAGCGATCGGCCGGCCATTGAGCGTGGCCGACGCGATCAGCCCGCCGGCGAACAGTTCATCGTCCTTGGGCGCGTAGACGAGCCCGAACTGCAATGCGCCATCATAGACGAATGCGATCGACACGCACCAGGAAGACAAGCCGCTCAGGAAAGGCTGGGTGCCGTCGATAGGATCGACGACCCAGATGCCGCGCCTGTCCCCAATGCCGCTCGGCCCGGTTTCCTCGCCGAAGAAGCCATCGTCCGGATAGGATTCGGCGATACGCTTCTTGATCAGCAGCTCGGTCTGCAGGTCGGCCTCGCTGACCACGTCCTGCAATCCCTTGCTCTTCACCGTCAGGCTGCCTAGCTCGTTGAAATAGCCGAGCGCCAGGGCACCGGCCTCCTTGATCAGGCCGTGGGCAAAGGAGTAGCGCTGATAGATCGGATCGGAACTCATCTCTAACGTGCTCTATTCAAAAGAAAAAGCCGGAGCGCAGCTCCGGCTTCTCACTAGTCGATGTCTTCGACCGCGTCGGGCCCGCCGCCATAGACGCGCTGGGCCAGGGCGGACTTCATGAAATCGTCGAGGTCGCCGTCCAGCACGTCGCCGGGCGTACCCGAAGTGTAGCCCGTGCGGGTGTCCTTCACCATCTGATAGGGCTGCAGGACATAGGAACGGATCTGGTGGCCCCAGCCGATGTCGGTCTTGCCGGCATGGGTCGCCATTGCCGCTTCCTCGCGCTTCTTGAGCTCCGCCTCGTAGAGGCGCGCCTTCAGCATGGCCCAGGCCGTCGCACGGTTCTTGTGCTGCGAACGATCCTGCTGGCAGGCCACCACGATGCCCGAGGGATTGTGGGTGATGCGTACAGCCGAATCCGTCCGGTTGACGTGCTGACCACCGGCGCCGGAGGCGCGATAGGTATCGATGCGGCAATCGGACTCGTTGATCTCGATGTTGATCGAGTCGTCGATCACCGGATAGACCCAGACGCTGGCGAAAGACGTGTGCCGGCGTGCGTTGGAATCATAGGGCGAAATGCGCACGAGGCGATGCACGCCCGACTCCACCTTGGCCCAGCCATAAGCCTTGGTGCCCTTCACCAGGATGGTGGCCGATTTGATACCGGCGGTTTCCCCGTCCGTGAAGTCCATCAACTCGACCTTGAAACGGTGCCGCTCGCCCCAGCGCGTATACATGCGCAGGAGCATATTGGCCCAGTCCTGGCTCTCGGTGCCGCCGGCTCCGGAGTTGATTTCGATATAGGTATCGTTGTTGTCGGCTTCACCGGAGAACAAAGCCTCGAATTGCCGTTCGACGACCTCTTTCTTGAGCGCGGTCAGGGCGATCTCCGCCTCGTCGACGATCGACTCGTCGCCATCGGCCTCGCCGAGCTCGGCGAGCTCGAGCGTCTCATCCAGATCCTTCTCGATGCGCACGAGAGCAGACAGCCGATCATCGAGATCGGTGCGCTCACGCATCAGCTTCTGTGCCTTCTCGGCGTCGTTCCAGAAGTCAGGTTGTTCGGAGAGGTGGTTCAGTTCTTGCAGGCGGGCGTAGGAGGTATCCCAGTCAAAGATGCCTCCTCAGCAGTCCAGCAGACTGCTTGATTTCGTCCGCCAAGGACAGGATTTCAGCGCGCATGAATGAATCGCTCGTTCGGGATTGCTAGAGTAAAGCGCGTTCAAGTGTGAACGCTTATTTGCTCTAATTCTTTGTTTCCAAGCCAATCCAACGGATTGGCTAGAGCGTCTTTGTGATTCTAGATGATTCCGTCAAATCGCAAAACGCTCTAGTCGGGCTTCATATAGGCAAGCTACCGGGTGAGGGAAAGGACAATCAGTAGAGATCGCCCGTCCCCATCGAGACGGGCCCGCCACCACCGCCCTCCGAGCCACCGCCGGAGCCGATGACGGTGTAGTTGTCGGGCGGCGCCGTGCCGGGTTTGAAGGCTTCCAGAATGGCACCGCCGCCATCGGAGCGCATGCCGGTCTTGCGGTCGATGCGGATCAGCTTGATGCCGGGCGGCACGCGGAAGGGCACCGGCGCCTTGTCCGCCAGGGCGGCCTTCATGAAGGAGCCGAAGATCGGCCCGGAGAGACTGCCGCCGGTGACACCATTGCCGATATGGCGCGGTGTGTCGTAGCCGACATAAAGACCGCAGACCAAATCGGGCGAATAGCCCATAAACCAGGCATCCTTCTCATCGTTGGTGGTGCCTGTCTTGCCGGCGATCGGGCGATTGAGCGAACGCAGCGACTGGGCCGTGCCGTGCTGAATAACGCCTTCCAGCATGGAAGTGACCTGATAGGCCGTCATCGGATCGAGCACCTGTTCGCGCGGATCGAGCAGATGCGGTTCGTCCTGGTTGCTCCAGGCATCGGCATTGCAGCCCTGGCAGATGCGCTCGTCATGCCTGTAGATGGTCTTGCCCCAGCGGTCCTGGATGCGGTCGATCAGGGTCGGCTTGATCAGGCGCCCGCCATTTTCGAGCATGCCATAGCCGGCGACCATGCGCATCACCGTGGTGTTGCCAGCCCCAAGCGCGCCAGACAGGTAAGGCGGAAGATCGTCATAGACGCCGAAGCGTCGCGCATATTCAGCGATCAGTGGCATGCCCACGTCCTGGGCGAGACGCACCGTCATGACGTTTCGCGAATATTCGATGCCGAAGCGCAGCGTCTGGGGGCCGTAGAACCTGTTGCTGTAATTGGAGGGGCGCCAGGTCTCGCCATTGCCCTGGTTGATCTCGATCGGCGCGTCCATGACCACCGAGGCCGGCGTGTAGCCATTGTCGATGGCGGTGGCATAGACGAAGGGCTTGAAGGAAGAACCGGGCTGGCGCTGCGCCTGGGTGGCGCGATTGAACTCGCTCTGATCGAAGGAGAAGCCGCCGACCATCGCGAGCACGCGGCCGGTATAGGGGTCCATTACCACCATGGCGCCGGAGATTTCCGGGATCTGCCGCAAGCGATAGGTGCCATCGGTCTTGGGTTCGACATAGACGATGTCGCCCACCTTCAGGACCTGGCTCACCTTGTTGGCGGCCCGGCCGCGCTGACGTGCCCACTTCACGCCGTCCAAATTGATCGAGCCGGTCGGTCGGTCGGCGGAAATCGAGCCGAACCGGTCCAGTGGCGGCTGCAGGCCGATACGGGCCGAGTTGTCGCCGGCATCCAGAACGATGGCGAGTTGCCAGGGCTTGATATCGCTTAGACGCTTCTCCGCCCCCAGCGTCACGCCCCAATCCTCGCCGAGGTCGACATTCTTGACCGGGCCGCGGAAGCCGCCACGCTCGTCGAAGCGCACCAGCCCCGCCACCATGGCATCACGAGCCAGGCGCTGGAGCTTCGGATCGAGCGTAGTGCGCACGGACAAGCCGCCTTCATAGAGCTTGTCCTCACCATAGCGCTCGGCGATTTCGCGCCGGACCTCCTCGGTGAAATAATTGGCCGCGTAGCTCTGGGCGCCTTCGAAGGAACGCGGCGTCACCGCAAGAGGCTCGGCCTGCGCCTTGCGTCCCTCTTCCTTGGAGATGTAGCCATTGGAAACCATCTGGTCGATCACCCAATTGCGTCGACCGACGGCCGCGTCGTGGTTGCGGATCGGATTGTAGTTGTTCGGCCCCTTCGGAAGAGCGGCGAGATAGGCGACCTGGGCGATGCCGAGTTCGTCGACTGATTTGCCGAAATAATTGAGGGCGGCGGCGGCCACGCCGTAATTGCCCATGCCCAGGTAGATTTCGTTCAAATAAAGCTCGAGGATCTTGTCCTTCGAATAGGTCTGCTCCATCCGCAGGGCCAGGATGGCTTCCTTGATCTTGCGCACGATGTTCTGGTCGGGTGCGAGGAAGAAATTCTTGGCAACCTGTTGCGTGATGGTGGATGCACCCTGCTGGCGGCGGCCCTTATGCGTGACGTTCGCGATCATCGCGCGCAGCACGCCCTTGGGATCGATGCCGACATGATTGTAGAAATCATTGTCCTCCGCCGACATGAAGGCGTGGGTCAGAAGCGGCGGCATCACTTCGATCGGCAGATAAAGGCGGCGCTGGCGCGCATATTCGGCCAGGAGCGCACCATCACCCGCATGCACCCGGGTCATCACCGGCGGTTCGTAATCCTTGAGCGCTGCAGTATCGGGCAGGTCGCGTGTGTTGGCCCAGACATAGAGGGCCACGAACGATCCCCCGACAAGGAACAACATCGATGCCGTTGTGAACAAAAATCCAAGGAACCGAACGAAAAGTCTCATCACAACGCTTTCATCGGCACTATCTTCCCTGCCCTGCCATTGCCGGGTTTGGGCCGAAGCCGTTCGTTTTCACACCGGCAGCCCCGGCACATTCCACTGACGTCTAACATGCCGGGCCAGCCGAACCCAAGGGCGGCGTCCGCACCTGCATGCTTTTGCAGGGCTTTTGTGGAGAAACTGCGGCTCTCCGGCAACATGCCTGTGCACGGGCCCTATAGGAAGGCCTTTTGAACGCTGCCAAGCAGATCGCAAAACGCTTCAAGGCGTCGCGGGCGCAGAGCCGCTCGATGCCGCGGGCTGATTGGCGCGGCGCTGCTGGAAAAAGCCGTCGATCGCCGTCACCACGGCATCGGCGGCGCGGTTGCGCCAGTCATCCGATGTCAGAAGTTTCACGTCGTCCCGGCTCGACAAATAGCCCAGTTCCAACAGCACCGAGGGGATGTCGGGCGCAGTCAGCACCTTGAAGCCAGCCGAGCGGTGCGGATTCTTGTTGAGCGTGGCGGCCGCCTGAAACTGATCGATGAGGACCTTGGCAAATCCGTTGGAGAAGGACTTGGTCTCGCGCCGCGTGAGATCGATCAGAATATCGGCCACATCGCCAGGCTCCGAGGCCAGGTCAACGCCCGCGATCGCGTCGGCCTTGTTCTCCTGCTCGGCATAGCGCGCCGATTCGGCGTCGGATGCCCGGTCCGAGAGAGTGTAGATCGTCGCGCCCCTGACACCGAAGGGGTCGTGCAGGGTATCGGCATGCACGGAAATGAATAGCGATGCCCGGTTGGCTCGGGCGAACTGAACGCGGCCGGCGAGTGTGATGAAAGTGTCGCTGTCTCGGGTCAGGACCGCGCGATAACGGCCGGAACCGTTGATCTTGTCGGCGAGCCTCCTGGCAAATTCGAGCACGATGGTCTTTTCCTGCTCACCCGATTTGGATGTCGCCCCCATGTCGATGCCACCATGACCGGGATCGACCACGACTACGGGCAGGCCCGGCTGGTTTTCCGGCAGCAGAGGGGGCGAGGGTTGCGGCGTTTGCGGGTGCACACTCATATCCGAGCTCTTCTGGCTCGCCGCCGTGCGCAGGAAGGCAGCCCGCTCCGTCTTGACCAGATCGATGACCAGCCTGGCGGGTTGATCGTCCAGTGCATCAAGGAGGAAGGACTTGTCCACCGCCGCCGGTTCGGTCAGATCCAGAACGATACGCGACTTTCCGGGCGCGATCAGACCGAACCGATAGGCGCTGACCACGCCGCGTCCGTGCTTGCCTGTCTCAGGAGGCATACCGAACTCGATCTGCGGCAGATCGACCACCACGCGATAGGGATCGGGCAGCACGAAGACGCGAAAATTCAGACCGCTCACGGGACCGTGAAGATCGACGATCAGACGCGTGCGCCTGTCGTCGCCAGCCAGCCGTGCGTCGCTGGCCGTCAGGGCGGACGGCGTGGGAGCTGCAGGTGCTTGGGCGGCGGGTGGCTGCGTCGCTGCTGGCTCGGCCGTAGCCGGAGGGGCAACGGGGCCCTGGGCGGCGCGAGCCCCCTGGACCAGCCCCACCCCCAACAAGACGAGCATGCCTATCGCGGCGAGCCTCATTCCGCCCATCATCTCCAAATTGCATCGAACAGGCCTGCCGCACAGGCAGGCCCGGCAGATCGAAAAGCCACGCAGGACACTCGGTCACGCCCCCTGTCGCTGCAAGGCGGAATCCCACACGGAATTTAGCCCCGCCACTATCCGCTTGGAAGTGGCGAAACAATGATGCTGGCGCCAAAGGGTATCCCCAACGTTAACGCAGCTCCCACATTGTCCGTGTCCTTCTTGCAACAGCCAACGGAAATCCTTGCCAAATCGAACAATAACTCGATAAAACAATTCTGCTCTCGAATGGTTCTCCGACCATGCCGAATTCGAGCATCAGAATGGTCCCTGCAGACCGGTTGCGCCGTGAAAGCGTGACGATCGTATGCGGTGCCGGCCAAGCCGAGATTATTCGGCTACTGATGTGTCCTTAGAGGATAAGGAGAATCACGGGTGGCGTGCGGATCGCCTAGCGATCCGGATCGGCGCGAGCGCCGGTCGGATATCCTGTCCCGCCCATCGACCGAGAGCGCCGTCGCGGGATTCGTCCCGCGACCCGAACCCGGTGATGGAGCGATGCAAACAATAGCATCCCCCGGACGTCGTGAAGTGAAGCAGCGTGCACTCCCCGAGCGGATTGCACGAACACTGCCGCTTTCGCTTTCGGGACATACCATTCGCCCCTCATCGAGCCTTGTCCCAGCCAACAGAGCAAGCGCCTGCCGCCTTGGCAGGGCTGTATCGGCGTTCGTCGCCTGCAGCCCCGTGCATGATCCCGGCCGCGCTTGCCAGAGAGAAAATAATAATGGCCAACAAAATGTTGATCGACGCCGCCCACCCGGAGGAAACCCGGGTCGTGGTGGTCCGCGGCAATCGCGTCGAGGAGTTTGACTTCGAAGCAGCCAATCGCAAGCAACTGCGCGGCAATATCTATCTCGCCAAAGTCACCCGGGTCGAACCGTCCCTTCAGGCGGCCTTCGTGGAATATGGCGGCAACCGCCATGGCTTCCTCGCCTTTTCGGAAATCCATCCCGATTACTACCAGATTCCGGTCGCCGACCGTCTCGCGCTCCTGGCCGAGGAGCAGCGCTCGCATCGGGACGAGGATGACGAGGACGAAAACGGCAACGGCGGTGGCGGCGAAGGCGGCCGGCGCGGCGGACGTGATCGTCGTCGTGGTCGCAACCGCGGCCCGCAGCGCGCCGAGGCGGCCGAAGCCACCGACGCGGATGCTACCGTTTCCACGCCTGCGCCCGAAGCCGAAACCTCCGACGAGGAAGGCGGCTCAGGCGGCATCGTCGAGGTCGGTTCCGGCAGCGACGAGGAGCATGTCGAGGCGCTCGGCGGGGGCGATGTCGCCGACGATATCCCCGAGCGCGTGGTGCGCACCCGCAAGCAGTACAAGATTCAGGAAGTGATCAAGCGCCGCCAGGTGCTGCTGGTCCAGGTGGTCAAGGAAGAGCGCGGCAACAAGGGTGCGGCGCTGACCACCTATCTGTCGCTGGCGGGCCGGTACTCGGTGCTGATGCCCAATACCGCCCGTGGCGGCGGCATTTCCCGCAAGATCACCAATGCCGTCGACCGCAAGCGCCTCAAGGCCGTGGCCAGTGAGCTCGACGTGCCAGATGGCATGGGCGTGATCCTGCGCACAGCCGGTGCCTCGCGCACCAAGGTCGAGATCAAGCGCGACTTCGAATATCTGCTGCGCCTGTGGGAGAATGTCCGCGACCTCACCCTGAAGTCGGCAGCGCCGACCCTGGTCTATGAGGAGGGTTCGCTGATCAAGCGCTCGATCCGCGACCTCTACAACAAGGACATCGACGAGGTGATCGTTGCCGGCGACGATGGCTATCGCGAGGCCAAGGACTTCATGCGCATGCTCATGCCGAGCCATGCCAAGAACGTCCAAGCCTATCGCGAGGCGGCGCCGCTGTTCCAGCGCTTTGGGGTGGAAGCCCAGCTCGATGCGATGTTCTCGCCTTCGGTCAACCTGAAATCGGGCGGCTATATCGTCATCAACCAGACCGAGGCGCTGGTTTCGATCGACGTCAACTCGGGCCGCGCCACGCGTGAACACAATATCGAGGACACCGCCCTCAAGACCAATCTGGAAGCGTCCGAGGAAATCTCCCGGCAGCTGCGCCTGCGCGACCTTGCCGGCCTGATCGTCATCGACTTCATCGACATGGACGAGAGCCGCAACAACCGGGCCGTCGAGCGCAAGCTTAAGGATTGCCTGAAGAATGACCGGGCGCGCATCCAGGTCGGCCGCATCTCGCATTTCGGCCTGATGGAGATGTCGCGCCAGCGCATCCGCACCGGCGTGCTGGAATCCTCCACCGAAGTGTGCGCCCATTGCGGCGGCAGCGGCCATGTCCGCTCGGTCACCTCGGTGGCGCTGCATATCCTGCGCGCGCTCGAGGATCAGCTTCTCAAGAGCGCCACGCATAATCTGGTGCTGCGCACCCGGACGGCCACCGCACTCTATGTGCTCAACCACAAGCGCGGCCATCTCTACGCGCTGGAAGCCCGGTTCGGCGTTTTGATCACCGTCAGTGCCGATGAAACCATCGTGGGCAGCCAGAACTACCTGATCGAGCGCGGCGATATCGCGACGCCGCTGGAAGTGCGTCCCGTCGCGACCACGGTTCAGGTCGACTCCTTCCCGCCGGCCGAGGAAATTGCCGAGGTCGAAAGCGAGGCCGAGGAGGAAGACGAGAAGGAAAAGGAAGCCGAGGGTGGCCGCAAGCCGCGCCAGCAAGTCGCGGATGGCGAAGCCGAATCCGGGGAAGGCAACCGCAACCGCAAGCGTCGCCGTCGGCGTCGGCGTCGGGGCAATGGTGTCGGCGCCGAGGCGGATGCGCAGAACGCCGCGGCCGGTGAGAATGACAACGACGGTGAAGACGAGGGCGAGGAAACCGTGTCTGCCGGTGAGCCAGTCGTCGCCGAGCCCCCTGTCGCGGCGGACGTGACGCCGCCGCCCGCGGCCGAAGCTGTGGCGCCGAGCGAGGATGACGGAGTCGAAGCCGGCAAGCGCAGGCGCCGTGGACGGCGCGGCGGCCGTCGCGAGGCCGAGGCCGAAACGGCGACTGTTGCCCAAGCCGAAACGGCGGCTGTTGCCGAAGCCGAGGCACCCGCAGCAGCGCCCCCCGCAGTCGTCGAGGCCGTGGCAGCGGAAGCCGTCGAGGCCCCTGCCGTCGCCGAAGTCGTGCCAGAGGCGGTTGCCGAGGAAAAGCCGAAGCCCAAGCGCCGGGGTCGCAAGCAGGTGGCGATCAAGACCGAAGCAGACAGTGAACCGGCACCGGCCCCCGCTCAGGAAGCCGCACCCGTCCAGGCCGAAAAGGCTCCGGCGCCGGCTCCCGTTGTCGTCGAGCCCATCCCCGAGCCGGCACCGGAAGAGGTCGTGGCCACCGCCGTGCGCGAAGTCGTGGTGTCCAATCCTTCGGCCTATGTCTATGTCGACGCCGTCGACCCGGCCAAGCCGAAGAAGGCCGGATGGTGGTCGAAGAAATGACATGATCCCCCGGGATCTTTGGAGGCGCCGCACTGATCTTCAGTGCGGCGTTTTCTTATGCCGGACCTATCAACCGCAGGTCATTCTTTCCTCACCCAGTGTTTCCGCCAGATCGTCAAACGCTTTGAGCATTGGCAGCCGGCATTCTTTCGCGATAGGCTGGCGCCGGGCTTACGTCGCCTGCCTCACTCATCGGATCCGGGCGCGCGTCTGTCCCCTGGTCCAGCGAACATTCCCAATGCGATTTCATTCGTGACCAGCAAACATCATTTCGAGAAGATTACCTTCGTAGCCACCGCGACAACGTCGGCACGCAAGGCGCTCAAATCGCTCACCGCTCGCTATGGCGACGTTCCGATCGAGGAGGCCGAGGTTGTCGTCGCTCTCGGCGGCGACGGCCTCATGCTGCAGACGCTGCACAAATTGATGGGGCGCAAACTTCCCATCTACGGCATGAATCGCGGTTCTGTCGGCTTCCTGATGAACGAGTTCCGCGAGAACGATCTGCATGACCGCCTGGCCAAGGCCCGGCGCAGCGTGGTGCATCCGCTCGCCATGTGCGCGGTCGACACGCACGGCCAGAAGTCGAAATCCTATGCCATCAACGAGGTTTCGTTGCTGCGTGCGCGCTTCCAGGCCGCCAAGCTCAAAATCTCGATCGATGAACATGTGCGGCTGGAAAGCCTGATCTGCGATGGCCTGATCTTGGCGACTCCGGCCGGGTCGACCGCCTATAACCTGTCGGCCAACGGCCCGATCCTGCCGCTGGAGGCGCCCTTGCTGGCGCTCACCCCGATCTCGGCCTTCCGCCCCCGCCGTTGGCGTGGAGCCATCCTGCCGCAGCGCGCCCGCGTCACCATCGACGTTCTGGAGGCAGGCAAGCGGCCCGTCAATGCGGTCGGCGACAATGTCGAGGTCAAGGACGTGCAGCGCGTCGAGATAGCCATGGATTTGTCGCAAGACCTCATCATGCTGCACGATCCCGGGCACTCACTCGACGAACGCATTCTGCGCGAACAATTCGATTGGTAGCCACCATGCACGCCTCCCCCGTCAGGCAATTTGCCCATCGTTTATGTCTCGCTACCGGCCTTGCTCTATCGGCGTGTTTCCTGGCCGGCTCTGCGGGTGCGAGTGACGATCAAATCAGGCTGACCCCGTCGATGGTGGAGAAATTCATCGCAGCCCGTGGTGAATTGACGGTCCTTGCTGCCGATCTTGCCAAGAAGTATGGCGACCGTTCCGACACGCCCGGCGATGATCCGGTCGCTTCCCTGCCCGCGTTCCAGGATATCGCCGAAGCCAAGACGCGCATCGACGCCATCTTGGCCAAATATGAATTCAAGGATCTCGACACGCTCGATGTCGTTACCAATTCGGTGATGCTCGCCTATCAGGCCGACGTCCCCGACAACAACGGCACGGCCGACAACGCCCCGAACGATCCCGAAGCCGACAAGGCCAAGGCCAGGGCCGAGATCGAGGCGGATCAGAGCCTCACCCCCGAAAAGAAGAAGGAAGCCTTGCAGCAACTCGACGAGCAATTTGCTTCGCTGCAAGCCTTGACGCCACTTCCCGGCAATGCCGAAGTGGTGAAACCCTTCCTCGACAAACTCAAACCGATAGCCGAAGCTAATTGATTGAGCGGTCGACGACCGGCGGATTTGTAAATGAACCACGACAGCTATTCTGACGATTATATCGGCGACATCCTGCGCAAGGTTCACAGCATCGCCATGGTCGGCGCCTCGGCCAATGAGGTCAGGCCGAGCTATTTCGTGCTGAAATATCTCAAGCTGCGCGGCTATCAGATGTTCCCGATCAACCCGGGCCTCGCCGGCAAGACCATCCTGGACCTGCCGGTTTACGCCAGCCTGGCGACCCTGCCCGGTCCCGTGGACATGGTCGACATCTTCCGCAATTCCGAGGCAGCCGGTGCGGTCGTCGACGAGGTTCTCGCTCTGCCTGTCCTGCCCAAGGTGATCTGGATGCAGCTGACGGTGCGCAATGATGCCGCAGCCGCGAAAGCCGAAGCCGCCGGCATCGAGGTGGTGATGAACCGCTGCCCCAAGATCGAATATGGCCGGCTTTCCGGCGAGATCGGCTGGGCCGGTGTCAATTCCGGAGCGATTTCCTCCAAACGCGCCACCCGCGATCCGCGTGGCTTCCAGCGCCTCGGCCTGCGCCGGTAGGCTGTTGATACTGCCTGTCATTGCGAGCACAGCGAAGCAATCCGGAGCCCTCCTGCAAAAACTGGATTGCTTCGCTGCGCTCGCAATGACACCAATTCACCAACGCCGTGTCATTGCGGCCAAATATCCTGCAAGAACATCCAAGGAGGATCATGATGTCGGCTGAGCAACAACCAGGGTTTTCAACGCTTGCGGTGCACGCGGGCGCACAGCCCGATCCGACCACCGGCGCCCGCGCCACCCCGATCTATCAGACGACATCCTTCGTCTTCGACGATGTCGACCATGCTGCCTCGCTCTTTGGGTTGCAGGCCTTCGGCAACATCTATTCGCGTATCACCAATCCCACGAATGCCGTGCTGGAAGAGCGCGTCGCCGCGCTGGAAGGCGGCACTGCCGCCCTCGCGGTCGCCTCCGGGCACGCCGCCCAGATGCTGGTGTTCCACACCTTGCTGCAGCCGGGCGACGAGTTCATCGCCTCCAACAAGCTCTATGGCGGCTCGATCAACCAGTTCAACCATTCCTTCCGCTCGTTCGATTGGAACGTGCGCTGGGCCGATGCCAACGATCCCTCCAGCTTCGCCGCCGCGGTGACGCCCAAGACCAAGGCGATCTTCATCGAATCCATCGCCAATCCTGGGGGCATCATCACCGATATCGCCGCGATCGCGGCCATTGCCAAGAAGGCCGGCGTCCCCCTGATCGTCGACAACACGCTCGCCTCGCCCTATCTCACCCGTCCGATCGACTTCGGCGCCGACATCGTGGTGCATTCGGCCACCAAATTCCTGGGTGGACACGGCAATTCGATCGGTGGCGTCATCGTCGACGGCGGCAAGTTCGATTGGCTGGCTTCCGGCCGCTATCCGTTCCTGTCGGCGCCGCGCCCTGAATATAACGGCATCGTCATCGGCGAGACCTTCGGCAATTTCGCCTTCGCCATCGCCACGCGCGTGCTTGGCCTGCGCGATCTCGGCCCGGCTCTGTCGCCCTTCAACGCCTTCCTGATCCTGACGGGTATCGAGACGCTGCCGCTGCGCATGCAAAAGCACTCGGACAACGCCCTAGCGGTGGCACACTATCTTGCCGAGCATCCAAGCGTGGCCTGGGTGTCCTATCCCGGCCTCGACAGCGATCGCTACAACGCCCTCGCCCGCAAATACTGCCCCAAGGGCGCCGGGGCCGTGTTCACCTTCGGACTGAAGGGTGGCAATGACGCCGGCATCCAGCTGGTGTCGAACGTCAAGCTATTCTCGCATCTCGCCAATGTCGGCGACACCCGCTCGCTGATCATTCATCCGGCTTCCACCACCCACCGGCAATTGTCCGATGAGCAGAAGAAAGCAGCGGGCGCCGGTCCGGACGTGGTGCGCATCTCCGTGGGCATCGAGGATGTCAAGGACATCATCGCCGACCTCGATCAGGCCCTCGCCGGAAACTGAGCAGCAGATCCTGCGACCAGCCGCTGCGCGTGCACCGTCGCAGCGGTCAGGAGGAGGACACCGCCAAGCTGGTGCAGGATGCCTGCCCATAGCGGCACGACCAGCACAAGCGTGACGATGCCGATGGCGGCCTGGCCAAGCGCCGCGGCCGCGACCAGCAGGGCCCGGCTCCGCGCCGGGCCGTTGCCTCCTCGAACCGCCAGCCAGGCCTGCAGCAGGGCCAGCGCCACGATGAGATAGGCCACCATGCGGTGCTGGAACTGCACGGTCAGCGCATTCTCGAAATGATTCACCCAGGTCGGCGCCATGATGTAGAGATTGTTCAGGGCCGGGATGAAATAGCCGTCCATCAGCGGCCAGGTGTTGTAGGCAAGCCCTGCCCGCAAACCAGCCACCAACCCGCCCATGAAGATCTGCACCAGGATGAGCGGCACCAGCAGATAGCCAATCGCCTTCGCCGCCCCTGGAATGGCCCCGCTGTTTCGTTCATTCCTGAGCGAGGATGCAACCCAGACAATAGCTGTGAGAATGAGACAGGCCAGGCTGAGATGCATCGCCAGGCGGTATTCCGAGACCTCGGTACGGTCGGCCAGGCCCGACTTCACCATCCACCAACCCAGCAAGCCCTGGCTGCCGCCGAGCGCCAGCAAGCCGACCAGCTTCACGGTGAGCCTTGGCGTCAGCCAGCCACGCAGCCAGAAGATCAGGAACGGCACGGCAAAGACGATGCCGATCAGGCGCCCGAGCAGGCGGTGGCTCCATTCCCACCAATAAATGAACTTGAATTCCCCCAGCGACATGCCGAGGTTCAGTTTCACATATTGCGGGATCTGTTTGTATTTTTCGAATTCGGCTGCCCATTCGCCGTCTGACAGCGGTGGAATCGTTCCCTTGATCGGCTGCCATTCGGTGATCGAAAGCCCGGATTCGGTCAGGCGCGTGGCGCCGCCGACCACCACCATGGCAATCACCAACACGGCCACGATGACGAGCCAGGCTCGGACAGCGGTGAGATGGCCGCGGCTCATGCCAATGATGGCGGGATTGTCTGCGATGGCGGCCACGCGCATGCCTTTCCTGATCGACCGGCTGACAGCGTTTTGCGATCTGACGGGACCGCCAGGATGGGCAATAACGCACGAGCCAATCCAGCGGATTGGCTCGGAAACAGAGAGCTGGAGCAAATAAGCGTTCACAATTGAACGTGCTTTGCTCTAAAGCGTTTTGTGATTATAGGAAATCACCTAGAATCGCAAAGACGCGTCGAAACAAAGAGTTAGGGCAAACAAGCGTTCGGTCACGAACGCGCTTTGCTCTAGGGCGTACAGATATAGAAATCGCCGGCCAGGGGCAACGCGCGCTCGCGTCGCACTCCGACGGCATGTCGGCTTACGCCGTTCCAGCTGGCGAAGACGACGCCGACCACGGAGTTCGAGATCATGGCCCAGGACTACAAGCCCCCGTCCCTGCGCAAACTGGTCGGTTCATTGGCGATGCTGGTCCTGGTGGTGGTCTACGCCCTCCTCGCCATGGCGCTGGCGGAAGGTCGTATCACCGACGCGCCAGCCTGGCTGCAGCCCATCCTCTACGCCATTCTGGGCCTTGCCTGGGTCTTCCCGGCCATGCTCATCATCAAGTGGATGGAAAAGCCCAGGGGCAAGCCCAAGGGGTAGGAGCAGCACTCTCGCGTCACCGCAATTGGGCACTGACGGCCTGCGCAAAGATATCGACGACCGGATCCAGCAGGCGAAGATGCGGTGAACGCTGCATCTGCACATCGAGAACCAGGTTGAAATCGCCTGTCTCTTCCGGCACGGCAATGCCCGCATTGGCGGTCCGTTCCAGGATCCGGCGCGGCAACAGGCTGAGGCCGAGCCCCTCTCGCACCAGGGCCAGTTGCAGGCTGGAATCCTGGACTTCCGCAACCACCTGCAGCGCCCGCCCCCGCCGAGCCATTTCGAAAGCCAGGCGTTTGCGGGCATCGCATGGTTCGGGACTGAGAATCCAGCCAGCCTCGTCTATCGAAACGCCGCCCTTCCCGGCAGCATCGGCGCTGGCGGTGATGATTGCTAGATGCTCTTTTCCGAGAATGGTCAGGCGCTCGGCGACTATCTCGGCCGAAAGCAACACGGCGGCGTCGAGAGTGCCGCGCGCAAGCTGCTCGGACAAAGGCTGGCTCCACCCGGTGGTCAAGCGCAGCATCACGCCCGGAAATCTTAACCGCAGATCGTGAATGATCGGCGCCAGGGCTCCACTGGCGATGCCGTGCGCAATGCCGAGTCGCAGCACGCCCTCCGGCTCACGCCGCCTTGCCATCCGGGTCAACTCGTCATAGGCAGCCAGGACTTTCCGACACCGCGCTAGTGCCTCGACACCCAGGGGTGCCAAAGTGGGCGGTTTCAGGCGACGATCGAGCAATTCGAAGCCAAGGATCTGTTCGAGCCGCTGGATCTGGCGAGTGACCGCCGGCTGGGTCAGGGGCAGGCGTTCAGCCACCCGCTGGATCGAGCCTTCCTCGGCGAACAGGACGAAGGTACGCATCTCGCTCAGCATCATACATTTCCTGCATATTAATTCTTACTATTATGAATTTGAATATTATGCGCCGCATGCGCATCCTTGCCAAGCAGAGTGAGGCAAGGAGAGCCCAATGAAGGCAATCATCGTCGACGGCGAGCCGGGCATCGGCAATCTGCGCCTGGTCGACAGACCGATACCGGCACCGCGGCGCCAGGAAGTCGTGGTCCGAGTCCGCGCAACCGCGCTGAACTACCGCGATCTCGAAATCGTCCGAGGCAGCTACCATACGCGTTTTCCGCTTCCGCTCATCCCGATCTCCGACGGGGTCGGCGAAGTCGTCGCGATCGGCGAGGACGTCACCCGCGTGGCGGTCGGCGACCGGGTCTGCAGCACCTTCTGGCAGCGCTGGGTCGCCGGCAGCTTCGACATGGCGGAACCGAGCTATCAGCGCGGTGGTCCGCTCGACGGGCTGTTGGCGGAATACGCGGCTCTCGATGAACAGGCTGTCGTGCCCGCCCCCGCCGACCTCACCGACCTCGAAGCAGCCACCCTGCCCTGCGCCGGTGTAACGGCATGGCACGCCCTGGTCACGGCGGGACACCTCAAAGCCGGGGACACCATTCTCGTGCTCGGCACTGGTGGGGTTTCGATCTTCGCCCTGCAATTTGCCGTCAATGCCGGCGCCCGCGTGATCGTCACGTCCAGCAGCGACGAGAAGATCGAGCGCGCCAAGGCACTGGGGGCGACGGCCGGGGTGAACTACAGGAAGCATCTGCACTGGGGCGAGGCCGTGCTCGAACTAACGGGCGGGCGCGGTGTCGACCATATCCTGGAAGTCGGCGGCCCCGAAAGCTTTGCCCAGTCGCTGAAGGCGGTGCGTCGAGGCGGCCAGATCAGCGTGATCGGCTATCTCGGTGGCACCGAGGGGGCGATCAATCCACTCGATATCTTCCGGCGCCAGGTGACGGTTCGGGGCATTCCGGTCGGTTCACGTGCCTCCTTCGAGGCCATGAATCGGGCAATCCACACCAGCAAGCTCCGACCGGTGATCGATCGCAGCTATCCCTGGACCGACATCGCCCAAGCCTTGCATCATCTCGAAGAAGGATCGCATTTCGGCAAGATCGTGCTTCGGCATTGAGGCAACGGCCGCAGCCCGCAATGATCTCAGCCCCGCTGCTCCGCCGCGGCCAGCAAGGCCGCATGCAGGCCCCTGAGGTCGCGGCGACCATCGTGGCGAACGCCGTTGATGAACAAAGTGGGCGTGGCATTCACGCCGCTGGCGATGCCGCTCTGGAAATCGAGTTCGATCCTGCCCGCATAGTGACCAGCCAGGGCAGCCTCGACGGTGTCCGTGCCGAGACCGAGCCTGCGACCGTAATTGCGCAGGGCGCGATCGTCCAGCGCGTGCTGATTGTCATAGAGAATGCGGTGGGCATCCCAGAACCGGCCAATTTCGCTCGCGGCCTCGGCAAGCCCGGCAGCGTGCAGGGCATGGGGATGCGGTTCGATCAGTGGAAAATGCCGGAAGACATAGCGAAGCCGTTCACCCATCAGGCGTTGGACCCCGTCGATGACACCCACGGTCTCCCCGCAATAGGGGCATTCGAAATCGCCATACTCGACCAGGGTGACCGGCGCGTCGGCCAGCCCCTTCACATGGTCGTCTGCACTGATATCGCGCGAGAGTACGGCCATTACTGCTTGAGATCCGGCACGACGTCGAAGATCTGGTGCGGCATCCAGTGCTTGGACACGATGAGATAGACGCAGGTGAATATCGTGACGGCGATGGCCGTCGTGATTCCCGCCTTCATCAACAGCATCGGCTTTTGAGGCGCCCCGGCTTCGGTGCCCGGCACCACCTCCCCGCCCTCGACCTGGCTCTTCACGCCAAGCGGCAGCACCGCGAACAGGGTCATCCACCAGATGACGAAGAAAAGGGCGATCGAGAGCACGATGGACATGGGAATGATCCAATATCGACAAGGCGAGCACGCTCACAATGGCTGCGGCGGGCTCTTCCTGGAACGCTTTGCTTTAGACGCCTGTCTTGGCGCGCGCAAGGACGCAGCCAAACCCAGACGAGCCCATTTCAGGGCCTCGTCCGGATCGTCGAGCGCGTTATCAGGCAGGCTCCAATAGGGCAATTGCACCGTCCGGTTCTTGCCTTGATAGCGAAACGGGCGGGAGCCTGCTTCCTCGAACAGAGGCTGCGTCTGCGCATCCGCCTTGATCCAGATCTGGTCAGCTCCGCCAAGGGCGAAGACCATACCATCGGAATAAAGGCCGATCCCGCCGAACAGGCGGCGGATGGACAGACGCGGCATGCCGGCGAAAAGATCGCGCAGATGCTCGTGATCCATCCGGCAAAAGCCTCAATTCGTCGCTTCGAGGGCGCCGTTCGCGGCCGGTGTGATCGCCACCGACTCGCCGCAGCCACAGGCCGAGGTCTGGTTGGGATTATTGAACACGAACTGCGCCGCGAGCTTATCCGTCTTGTAGTCCATCTCGGTGCCAAGCAGGAACAGCACGGCCTTGGGATCGATCAGAACCTTGACGCCCTTGTCCTCGACCACTTCGTCGAGCGGATTGACAGCTTCAGCATATTCCATCGTGTAGGACATGCCGGCGCAACCACCATTCTTGACACCGACGCGCACGCCCTCATAGGCCTGCTCGGCATTTGCCATGATGGCCTTGATCTTCTCGGCCGCCGCATCTGTCAGCGAAACGACCTTGAACTTGGGACGGATCTTGCTCACTGGAACACTCCAACAACACCGGGTTCAAGGCCCGGCGCTCGGGTTACCGCATGAATATAAGCGCGACTCAGCGCAAATGCGAGAGGGACGGAACTGGATCCGTCACCACATATCCAGCGCAACCCGCGCTTCATCGGACATGCGTGACTGATCCCACGGCGGGTCGAACACCATCTTCACCTGGACCTCGGCGACACCTGGCACGCTCGCCACGGCATTCTCCACCCAGCCGGGCATTTCGCCCGCGACCGGACAGCCAGGCGCGGTCAGCGTCATGTCGATGCTCACCTTGCGGTCATCGGCAATCTCGACGCGGTAGATCAGGCCAAGTTCGTAGATATCGGCCGGGATTTCCGGATCGTAAACGGTCTTGAGCGCCGCCACGATCGCATCGGTCAACCGATCGATCTCTTCCGGCGGCAAGGCAGTCGCCCCTGCGACCGCCGGTTCATTGGGCCGCGTCTCGGCCAGATTTCCGTCGGCCATCACTGCCTCCGTCATGCAAAAAAGCTCTGCGCCTTGATCAGCGCCTCGACCAGTGCATCTACCTCGTCGAGCGTATTGTAAAGCCCGAAGGATGCGCGGCAGGTCGAGGTTACGCCATATCGCGCCAAAAGCGGCTGAGCGCAATGTGTTCCCGCGCGCACAGCAATACCATAACGATCCAGCACGGTCGCGACGTCATGCGCATGGGCATTCTTCAGTTCGAAGGACACGATAGCGCCCTTGCCCGGCGCTTCACCGAAGATCCGGATCGAATTGAGCTTGGAAAGGCGCTCCTGGGCATAATGTTGGAGCTTTTCCTCGTGAGCCCGGATGTTATCACGGCCGAGGGCCATCATGTAGTCCAGCGCCGCGCCCAGGCCGATCGCCTGCACGATTGGCGGCGTGCCGGCCTCGAAACGGTGCGGCGGCGTGGCATAGGTAATGCGGTCCTCCGTCACCTCGCCGATCATCTCGCCGCCACCGTTGAAGGGAGGCATCTTCTCCAGCCAATCCTTCTTGCCGTAGAGCACGCCGATACCGGTGGGCCCATAGACCTTGTGGCCGGTAAAAGCGTAGAAATCGACGTCGAGATCCTGAACGTCGACGTCGAGATGCACGGCGCCCTGGCTGCCATCGGCCAGCACCGGAATGCCGCGGGCATGGGCCAGCGCGACGATTTCCTTAAGCGGCGTCACAGTGCCGAGCACGTTCGACATATGGGTTACAGCCACCATCTTGGTGCGCGGACCCAGCAGCTTTTCAAAGGCTTCCAGATCGAAGGAACCGTCGTCCCGGATCGGCGCCCATTTCAATACGGCGCCGGCGCGCTCGCGATGGAAGTGCCACGGCACGATGTTGGAATGGTGCTCCATGATGGAAAGCACGATCTCGTCGCCCTCACCGATCTCGAGCAGGCGCCCCATGGAGGCGGCTACGAGGTTGAGCGATTCCGTTGCCGAGCGCGAGAAGATGATCTGCTCGATCGAAGGAGCGTTGAGGAACTTGCGTACGCTCTCACGACCGGCCTCGTACGCCTCGGTCGCCGCATTCGCAAGATAGTGCAAACCTCTGTGAACATTCGCATATTCATGCGTGTAAGCATGCATCATACGATCGAGCACCGCCTGAGGCTTCTGCGCGGAGGCACCGTTGTCGAGATAGACCAGCGGCTTGCCGTGGACCTGCAGGGACAGGGCCGGAAAGTCGGCGCGGACCTTGGTCAGGTCATAAGGAAGTGCGGCGACGGGCTTGTTCACATTCCCATTCCTTCGCTCGGAGTGGCGGTCTCAAGCCTATTCGGCATGCCGAGATGGCGGGACCACCAACCCCATCAATCGCAATTCTGGGATGGCGGCCAGAGGCCGCCACTCCCTCAGACCCGCTTGTCGAGCCAGGCCAGCGTGAGGGCGTTGAGCCGCTCGCGCAGTTCCTCGTTCTCCACTGTCTCGATGGCCTCGCCGACGAAAGCCTGCACCAGGATGGCCTCGGCCTCCTTCTGCGGGATGCCACGGGCCTTGCAGTAGAACAGCAGATCCTCGTCAAGGGCGCCGCAGGTCGCGCCGTGGGCGCATACGACGTCGTCGGCGAAGATCTCGAGTTCCGGCTTGGCATCGGCCTCGGCCGTTTCCGACAGCAGCAGCGAGCGGCTCATCATGCGCCCGTCGGTCTTCTGCGCACCGGGGCGGACCACGATCTTGCCCTGGAACACCGAACGAGCATCGTCGTCGATCACGGCGTGGAAGAGCTCACGGCTCTCGCCACCCAGCGCGGTATGATCCACCACCAAAGTGGTGTCGGCATGGCGGTTGCCGGCCAGCAGCGTGGCGCCCGACAGCAAGATCTTGGCGTCATCGCCCTCATAGGTGACGAAGAGCTGGTTGCGCGCCACGGCAGCCCCCGCCTCCAGCGCAAAGCTCTGCAGCAGGGCTTCCTTGCCAAGAGAGGCTAGAACCGTGGAAATATGCTGTGCTTCAAGGCTTTGCACCTGGAAGCTGATGCGTTGCAACTGCGCGCCATCGCCCAACTTCACGGCGAGGGCCGCATTGGTCTGATGGGCGACGCCCTCGGGCCCCTCGTAGCTGTCGATCAGCGTCAGCCTGGCGCCGGCTCCCAGAGCCACGAAGGAACGGGTGAAGGTCGCCTGCGGCACCGTTCCGGTGTGACGGGTTTCGATCGCAACGGGCAAGCCGATCTCGATACCCGCTTCGACGCTGACCACCACGCCGTCGCTCATGAAGGCGGTGTTGAGGTCGAGCACGGCGTTATTGGGCGCGCCGGCACTGAGATCGGCGACGAGTTTCTCGTCCGTCGAGGCCAGTGCCTCGGCCAGAGAAATCACCCTCAGTCCGGCCGGCAGCGCCGCAATGTTCGACAGCGCCGGCGAAAAGGCACCATCCACCACAACCAGGCGAATATGATCGAGCCCGGCGAGGAAATCCTCGGCCTTGCCGCCCGCGTTGGGCATTCCTTGCGGACTGGTCGCGACAGGGTTGGCGTCGCGCATCAGGGTACGCAGGTCGGTATATTTCCATTCCTCGACCCGGCGGTGCGGCAGGCCGCTTTCGCGAAAGCGGGCAATCGCCCCTTCGCGCAGGCCGCGCACCGCGCCGGCGCCCGGCAGCGCCGCGCGCAGGCCGCCGAACGCCTCGTCCAGAGCCGTTTCGGCCGAAGTCTTCACAGCAACGATATTGGCCATGGTTACGCAGCTTCCTCGTAGTCGCGATAGCCGTTGGCTTCGAGCTCGAGCGCCAATTCCTTGCCGCCTGACTTCACGATGCGGCCCTTGGAGAGGACGTGCACGCTGTCGGGAACGATGTGGTTGAGCAGGCGCTGATAATGGGTGATGACGATGAAGGAACGCTTGGGCGAACGCAGCGCGTTGACACCATCGGCCACGATGCGCAGCGCATCGATGTCCAGGCCGGAATCGGTCTCGTCGAGCACGGCAAGGCTGGGCTGCAGCAATGCCATCTGTAGGATCTCCATGCGCTTCTTCTCACCACCGGAGAAGCCGACATTGAAGGCACGACGCAGCATTTCCTTCGCAATCTTAAGCTCATCGGCAGCGCTGTTCACCCGTTTGATGAAATCGGGCGTGGTGAGCTCGGCTTCGCCGCGCGCCTTGCGCTGGGCGTTCAAGGCCGCCTTCAGGAAGGTCATGGTGGCGACGCCGGGAATTTCGAGCGGATACTGAAAGGCCAGGAAGACGCCGCGAGCCGCGCGCTCCTCGACCGGAACTTCGAGAATGTTCTCGCCGTCGAGCAGAATCTCACCCGCGGTGACCTCGTAATCCTCCTTGCCGGCCAGAATATAGGACAGTGTCGACTTGCCTGAGCCGTTCGGACCCATGATGGCCGCGACTTCGCCGTCTGCCACCTTGAGGCTCAGGCCCTGGATGATCGGCTTGCCGTCGATTTCGGCATGGAGGTTCTTGATTTCGAGCATCGTAAAGTTCCTAGAAATAGTAACGCCGGAGCGTGAAAAGACTGGCGCGCCGGATCAGCCGACGCTGCCTTCGAGGCTGATGGAGATGAGCTTCTGCGCTTCGACCGCGAATTCCATCGGCAGGTGCTGCAGCACGTCCTTGACGAAGCCGTTGACGATCAGCGCCGTCGCCTCTTCGGCCGACAGGCCGCGCTGGAGGCAGTAGAACAGCTGGTCGTCCGAGATCTTCGAGGTGGTGGCCTCATGCTCGAACACCGCCGTCGAGTTCTTCGACTCGATATAGGGCACGGTATGCGCCCCGCAGTGCTCCCCGATCAGCAGCGAGTCGCAATTGGTGAAGTTGCGGGCGCCGGTTGCCTTGCGATGGGCCGAGACCAGGCCGCGATAGGTGTTGTTGGAGTGGCCGGCCGAAATGCCCTTGGAGATGATCCGGCTTTTGGTGTTCTTGCCCAGATGAATCATCTTGGTGCCGCTGTCGACCTGCTGGCGGCCATTCGATACTGCGATCGAGTAGAACTCGCCCTGGGAGCCTTCGCCGCGCAGGATGCAGGACGGATATTTCCAGGTGATGGCCGAACCGGTCTCGACCTGAGTCCACGAGATCTTCGAGCGCGCGCCGCGGCAATCGCCACGCTTGGTAACGAAATTGTAGATGCCGCCCTTGCCCTCGGAGTCGCCCGGATACCAGTTCTGCACCGTGGAATATTTGATCTCGGCGTCATCGAGCGCGATCAGTTCGACCACGGCGGCATGGAGCTGGTTCTCGTCGCGACGGGGCGCCGTGCAGCCTTCGAGATAGGAAACATAGGCGCCCTTGTCGGCAATGATCAGGGTGCGCTCGAACTGGCCGGTCTTTTCCTCGTTGATACGGAAATAGGTCGACAGTTCCATCGGACAGCGCACGCCCGGCGGCACATAGACGAAGGAACCGTCCGAGAACACGGCCGAGTTGAGCGTCGCGTAGAAATTGTCGGTGGTCGGAACCACGGTACCGAGATACTTCCTCACCAGATCCGGATGCTCACGCAGCGCCTCGGAGATCGAGCAGAAGATCACGCCGGCCTTCTTCAATTCGTCCTTGAAGGTGGTGACGACGGAGACAGAGTCGAATACCGCGTCGACGGCGATGCGGTTGGCCGGCGCCACGCCCTCGAGGATCTCGACTTCGCGCAGGGGAATGCCGAGCTTCTCATAGGTCTTGAGAATGGCCGGATCGATCTCGTCGAGCGAGGTCAGCGCGGCGTTCTTCTTGGGTGCTGCGTAATAATAGAGATCCTGGAAATCGATCGGCGGATATTCCACGCGCGCCCAGGTCGGCTCCTGCATGGTGATCCAGCGCCTGTAGGCGTCGAGACGCCATTCGGTCATCCAATCCGGCTCGCCCTTCTTGGCCGAGATGTAGCGCACGATCTCTTCGGACAGGCCCTTGGGTGCAAGCTCCATCTCGATGTCCGTGACGAAGCCATATTTATACTGGTCGACGTCGATCGCCCGGACCTGTTCGACGGTTTCCTGGACTGCAGGCATGTTGGTCTCCTGGTGCCGCCCGAAAGCGGCAAATTTTACAGATCGAACAGGGCTTTATGCGGCCCGATGCTTTCTGTCATGTAAGTTCTTGCGCAGCCTTTTCCAGGCCGCGATGAAAAACTCGATCTCTTGGACTGTGGTTTCCCGTCCCAGCGACACGCGCAAGGCGCAACCGGCCAGCGCCGGCGCCACGCCCATCGCGGTCAGCACATGGCTGACCTTCACCTTGCCCGACGAACAGGCAGATCCCGAGGAGACGGAAATACCCTCAAGATCCAATGCGATCAATGACGTTTCCGCCGCCATCCCCGGCTCGGCCACATTGAGCGTGTTGGGCAGGCGCGGTACTCCCTCGCCAAACACGACCACGTCCGGCGACGCTTCGCGCAATGCCGTCTCCAGCATCGAGCGCAGAGCGAGGCTTCTCTCGGCATAGGCCGCAAGATCCCGTGCGGCGGCACGTGCCGCCGCGCCGAAACCGGCCAGCGCCGGCACGTTCTCGGTGCCGGCCCGCAGTCCCTTTTCCTGGCCACCGCCACGGATAAGTGGGTTAGGCTGATGCAGGCCATCGCTACCCAGAACCAGAGCGCCAGCACCGAGCGGCCCGCCGAGCTTGTGGCTCGAAATCGTTAGAAGGTCGGCTCCAATCTCATTGATCAGACACGATATCTTCCCCGCTGCCTGTGCAGCGTCGCAATGAAACAGGCTGCCGGCCGCGTGAACGCGCGCTGCGATCTCTTCCACCGGCTGCACCACACCGGTTTCATTGTTGGCCAGCATCACCGAAACAAGACCGGTCTCTCCCCTCGCGCGCCATTCGTTCAGCAGGGCATCGAGGGCATCGAGGTCGAGCACCCCGTTTCCATCCACTGGCAACAAGGCGATATCGGCATTCTGCGGATGGGCGCCATTGGTCACGCTGGCATGCTCCACGCTGGACACAGCCATGCGTCGAAGAGAGGGCTGACCGGGCCGCTGCCAGTCTAGATTGAGGGCCAGATTGTTGGCTTCGGTGGCGGAGGCGCAAAAAACCACGTTCTTGGCCAAGGCACCGATGAGATCGGCAACCTCATGCCGGGCCGACTCGACCAGCTTGCGTGCCGCACGGCCATCCGCGTGAACGGAAGACGGCGCACCGCAAAGCTCCAGTGCCGACAGCAAGGCGGCCCGAGCCTCCTGCCGCAATGGCGTGGTTGCATTGTGGTCCAGATAGGTGCGCGACCTGGTCAAACCCCAAAAATCCGTTGTTCTACCGCTCCACCAATGCGGAAAAGCTTGCAAAACGCCCTGCTCTTCGTGTTAAGAAGCGCTACCCGAACGCGGGCTGGGTGCAATGCGTCCTTATCGGCGCATGGATCGGAGCGCATCGCGTAGCAGCGATGAGCTACTTTAGAATTATTCTAAGTCATTAGAATTATTCTAAAGTTCTACTCCTGCCGACCTCAGCCGTCAAGGCCAGTCATCGGAGCCGGAGCGCGGGTCCCGAGCAGGGTTTGAAAGTTCTAGCAGAATTTGATTGGCCGGAAGCCGTTCCGATCAACCAAATTCTGCTCTGGCACACGAAAAAGGCAACTCAATATATGCCCGAAGTTACGTTCACCGGCCCGGCAGGCCGCATCGAAGGCCGCTTCCAGCCGTCCAAGCAACGCGGAGCCCCCATTGCGATCGTCCTGCATCCGCATCCGCAGTTCGGCGGGACGATGAACAACAAGATCGTCTACGATCTGTTCTACGCCTTCGTGCAGCGGGGCTTTTCGGCCTTGCGCTTCAACTTCCGCGGCGTCGGCCGTAGCCAGGGCTCCTTCGATCATGGCGCGGGCGAACTCTCCGATGCAGCTTCCGCCCTCGACTGGGTCCAGGCGGTGACGCCGGAAGCCAAATCCTGCTGGATCGCCGGCGTCTCCTTCGGCGCCTGGATCGGCATGCAGCTCCTGATGCGCCGCCCGGAGATCGAGGGCTTCATCTCGGTGGCACCACCGGCCAACCGCTTCGACTTCTCCTTTCTCGCCCCCTGCCCGTCCTCCGGTCTGATCGTCCATGGCGACGCCGATCGCGTCGCGCCGCTCAAGGATGTCGAGACACTGGTCTCCAAGCTGAAGACGCAGAAGGGCATCGTCATCGAACAATCGGTCATTGCCGGTGCCAATCACTTCTTCGACAACAAGACGGACGAGTTGATCGCTTCCTGCTCGTCCTATCTCGACAAGCGCCTCGGGCTGAACGACATCGACGCGGCCTGATCCGCGTCGAAATCTTGGTTCCAGGCAACACAGCCAGCCCGCCTTCCATGGCGGGCTTTTTTGTTGGAGCACGACAATGTCCCTGATCATCCGCCGCGCCGAACCGGCCGATACCGCAACAGTGTTGGATCTGATCCGCGGCTTGGCGCTCTATGAGAAGCTCGAACACGAGGCGATCGCCACCGAAGCCGACATCCAGGCCAGTCTATTCGCCACCAATCCACGCGTCTTCTGCGAGATCGCGGAATGGCAGGGCGAGACGGCCGGCTTCGCCCTGTGGTTCTACAGTTACTCGACCTTCCTCGGCCGCCACGGCATCTATCTCGAAGATTTGTTCGTCCGTGATGCCTATCGCGGCCACGGCATCGGCCAGGCCCTGCTCGGCCATCTCGCCAAGCGTTGCGTCAGCGAGGAGTTAGGCCGCCTCGAATGGTCCGTGCTCGACTGGAACGAGCCTGCCATCGGCTTTTATGAAAGACAGGGCGCCGTGCTGCGCAAGGAATGGATCGGCTGCCGGTTGACCGGCGAAGCGCTGGAAGCGCTGGCGAAACAGGGCTGACAACAGCCTCTTCTTGAGATGCCTGCGATTCCCAGAATATGCTGGTCATTAAGAAACGGACCGACGAGTCGCGGGAGCCTCAACTTTTGTCATCACCGGGCTTGTCCCGGTGATCCAGGGGCCATCAATCTCGATAAGATGCGGTGTCTGGATACCCGGGACAAGCCCGGGTATGACAAAAGTGGAGTTCTTCTCGGTCTCGTTGTGAATTTTGAGTCAGGCTCTAAGACCAGCAGACCGGCGTCAATCGAAATCGGGCACCTGCCTGACAGCGCCCTTGGCGGCGCTGGTGGCCATGGCGGCGTAGGCGCGCAGCGCCGTGGTGACCTTGCGCTTGCGCGGCGCGGCCGGACGCCAGGGCGCGGCTCCCTTGGCGGCGCGCCGACGATCGAGCTCGTCATCCGGCACGGCCAGCACGATGGTGCGGTTGGGAATGTCGATCTCGATGCGATCGCCCGGCTCGACGAGGCCGATAGTGCCGCCCTCTTCCGCTTCCGGAGAGGCATGCCCGATCGACAGGCCCGAGGTGCCGCCCGAGAAGCGCCCATCGGTGATCAGGGCGCAAGCCTTGCCCAGGCCTTTCGACTTCAGATAGCTGGTCGGATACAGCATTTCCTGCATGCCCGGGCCGCCGCGCGGCCCCTCATAACGGATGACGACGACATCGCCGGCCTTGACCTTGCCGTTGAGGATGCCGTCGACCGCCGCGTCCTGGCTTTCGAACACCACGGCCGGCCCGGCGAATTTCAGGATGGATTCGTCGACGCCGGCGGTCTTCACGATGCAGCCGTCGAGAGCGAGATTGCCCTTCAGCACGGCCAGGCCGCCATCCTTGGAATAGGCATGCTCGGCCGAGCGGATCACGCCCTTCTCGCGGTCAAGATCGACATCGTCCCAGCGCCGGTCCTGGCTGAAGGCGACCTGGGTCGGCACGCCGCCCGGCGCGGCCTTGAAGAACTCGCGCACGCTCTCGCTCTTGGTGCGCACGACGTCCCAACGGTCCAAGGCTTCCGCCAGGCTGGCCGAATGCACGGTCGGCAGGTCGCGGTTGATCAGGCCGGCGCGGTCGAGCTCGCCGAGAATGCCCATGATGCCGCCGGCACGGTGAACGTCCTCCATATGAACGTGGCTGACGGCCGGGGCGACCTTGCAGAGCACCGGCACATGGCGCGACAGCCGGTCGATATCGTCCATGGTGAAGGCAATCTCGCCTTCATGGGCTGCAGCCAGAATATGCAGCACCGTGTTGGTCGAGCCACCCATGGCTATATCGAGCGTCATGGCATTCTCGAAAGCGCCGAAACTGGCGACCTGGCGCGGCAGCACGCTTTCGTCGTTCTGCTCATAGTAGCGACGCGCGAGATCGACAATGAGATGGCCGGCCTCGACGAAGAGACGTTTGCGGTCGGCATGGGTGGCCAGGGTCGAGCCGTTGCCGGGCAGCGACAGGCCAAGGGCTTCGGTGAGACAGTTCATCGAATTGGCGGTGAACATGCCCGAGCAGGAGCCGCAGGTCGGGCAGGCCGAGCGCTCGATTGCCTTCACATCCTCGTCGGAGACCTTGTCGTCGGCCGCGGCGACCATGGCGTCGACGAGATCGAGCGCCTTGGTCTTGCCGCCCAGGACGACCTTGCCGGCTTCCATCGGGCCGCCCGACACGAAGACCGTGGGAATGTTGAGGCGCAGCGAGGCCATCAGCATGCCGGGCGTGATCTTGTCGCAATTGGAGATGCACACCATCGCGTCGGCGCAATGGGCATTGACCATATATTCCACGCTGTCGGCGATCAGTTCGCGCGAAGGCAGACTGTAAAGCATGCCGTCATGGCCCATGGCGATGCCGTCATCCACCGCGATGGTGTTGAACTCCTTGGCAACGCCGCCGGCCTGCTCGATCTCGCGCGCCACCAATTGGCCGAGGTCCTTGAGATGGACATGGCCGGGCACGAATTGGGTGAAGGAGTTGACGACCGCGATGATCGGCTTGCCAAAATCCCCGTCCTTCATGCCGGTGGCGCGCCAGAGGCCACGGGCACCGGCCATGTTGCGGCCATGGGTAGTGGTACGGGAACGATAGGCGGGCATCGGCGTCTCTGTGCGTTCGTTAAATCAGGCGGGGAAGCGATCGTATATGAGCCGCCGAACCGATAATGGCAAGCCGCAGTTCATGGACCGATGGAATTCCTGCTGGCTGCCATGGCGATCTGAGGAAGGGCTTCACGCTCCCCGGCCGAAATCGTAGCTGGCAAAAGCTTCGGCATTGCGGGGTTTGCGAAAGATCTCCGGGTGGGCAAGCGCCCGCCTGGCATCCTCATAGCCCGCAGCCCAGTGCTCCTCCATCATCAGGCGCGAGAAATCGTAATCCTTGCTGGCCCCTTCATATTTCTGGGCGCGATAGATCAGTTGCACCACGTTGCAGCTCTTGCGCTCGACGGCCTTGCTCAGCAACCCGACATCCTCCTCCTGGCCGAAATCCTCCGGCAGCTTTGCCAGGATGCGCTTGAGGGCACCGCGCAGGCGCTGATAGTCGCGAGCACGGGTCGTGGCTGCACGGGTGCGGCTGGAATACTGGATCTCCTTTTGCCGGACCTCGACCTCGGCCATGTCCTTGGGAATGTCGCCGCGGGCGTTCCATAGATCGACCTGGAACGCGAGCGTATCGAGGTCCTGCCGCTCCAGGATCCATTGCAGCGGCGTGTTCGAGACCAATCCGCCATCCCAATAAAACTGCCCGTCGATCTCGATCGGGGGAAAGCCGGGCGGTAGCGCCCCGCTTGCCATGATATGTTCCGGCGTGAGGCGGGCGGTGCCGTTGCCATTGTTGAAATAGGCGAAGTTGCCGCTGGCGATGTTGACGGCGCCGACCGCAAAGCGGGTCTCGCCGCTGTTGAGCCGCTCGAAATCGATCAGCTCCAGCAAAGTCTGCTTCAAAGGCGCGGTGTCATAGAAGCTGGTGGCGCCGGCCGAGCCGGGCGGCATCAGGTAAGGCGGCGGAAAGCGAGGCTCGAAGAATTTCGGCGCCCCCTTCAGCAGAACCTGGCCGGCCTGGAACTGGTTCACCAGCTTGTGCTGGCGGTCACCCTCCCGGGCGAACAGGCGGATCCATTCGAGGGCCGGCTCGAAGGGCGGATCGCTCACCATCTCCCAAAAGCGGCGCAATTGGGCGACACGCTTGCCGGGGGCATTGCCCGCGATAAGGGCCGCGTTGATAGCGCCGATGGAAATGCCGGCGATCCAGTTGGGCTGAACGCCCCCTTCTTCGAGAGCCTGGTAGGCGCCGGCCTGATAGGCCCCGAGCGCACCGCCGCCTTGCAGCAGCAGCGCGACACGCTCGAAACCGTTATGGCCTTCTTCCGGCTCCTCCGGCTTGCGGGTACGGCGTGTCTTGCTGCTGCTTCGGTCTGTAGCGGTCACGGGGCAAGGTCCATTCTGTGGCTGCCAAGCCGCCTATCAGACCACCAGCACGATCACATGACAGACGGGCTTCTTGCCCCATACCCCGTTCACGGCCGAACGCACGGCGCGCTCGACCGCCAGTTCCACCGCGTCCGGATCACGCCGCTTCGGCTTGGGCAGGCTCTCGAGCACCTGCAGGGCCGCCTCGGCAATGACCTCGTCCATCAGGCGCCCATCGCCGATGCGCAGCGGCAGACCCGAAAACTTCACATCGGGCTCGTTGACGATCTCGCCCTTCTCCGACAGCGCCAGGGCGATCGAGACGGCGCCGGACCAGGACAGACGCCGCCGCTGGGGGATGGTTTCCTCCGCCGCATTGATCAGCACATCACCATCGAGGCAGATGCGGCCGGTCGGTGCCTCGTCCACCACCTGGGTGCCGCCCTCCCGCAGCGCGATGATCTGGCCGTCACCGGCGGCAACGACCTCGGGCACCCCGAGCGAACGGGCAAGGTCGGCGTGCTCGGCGAGGTGCCAGGCCTCGCCATGGACGGGGATGGCGATCTTCGGCCGGGTCCATTGATACATGTCCGTGAGTTCGCCACGGCGGGGATGGCCCGAGACATGCACGAGTTGGTTGCGATCGGTCACGATTTCCGCGCCCTGCCGTACCAAGCCATTGATGATGTTGCCGACAGCCTTCTCATTGCCCGGAATGGTGCGCGAGGAGAAAATTACCGTATCGCCCTTGGCCAGGGTGACCTCGGGGTGTTCGCTGCGGGCGATACGCGCCAGAGCGGCGCGCGGTTCACCCTGACTGCCGGTCAGCACGGCCACCACCTTCTCGCGCGGCAGGAAGCCATAGCTTTCCGGGCTGAGGAAATCGGGAATGCCGTCGAGCAGGCCACATTCGCGTGCAACCTGACAGACCCGTTCCATCGCCCGGCCGACAAGCACCACGCTGCGGTCATTCTGCATGGCGGCTTCGGCGATCGAGCGGATGCGTCCGACATTGGAGGCGAAGGTGGTCACCGCCACCCTGCCCTTCTTGGCGGCGATGATTTCCCCAAGGCTCTTGGCGACGTCACGCTCGGACGGCGAGCGTCCCTCGCGGATCGCATTGGTGGAATCGCAGATCAGTGCCAGCACGCCCTCGTCGCCCAGCGCCTTCAGGCGTTCGGAATCGGTGCGGGGCGGGATCACCGGCGTCTCGTCGATCTTCCAGTCGCCGGTATGGATGACCATGCCCGCCGGCGTGCGGATGGCCAGCGCGTTCGATTCCGGAATTGAATGAGCGACATTGATCAATTCGATGTCGAACGGACCCAAGGTGAAGCGGGCCTGGGACGGGATGATGCGCACGTCGAGCTTGGGGGCATCCGGATCATGCAGGCGCTTGGCTTCCAGCAGGGCTGCCGTGAACCTGGTGGCGTAGATCGGCACCTGCAGCTTGGGCGCCAGGTGAATGAGCGCGCCGAAATGGTCCTCATGCGCATGGGTGATCACAATGCCAGTCAGGTTCTTGCGCTGGCCTTCGATAAAGCGCGTGTCGGGCATGACGAGATCGACGCCGGGCAAATTTTCATCGGCAAACGATACGCCGCAATCGACCATCAGCCATTGGCGTTTGTTGGCCGGTCCATAGCCGTAGAGAGCCATGTTCATGCCGATCTCGCCGATGCCGCCCAGGGCGCAGAAGACGAGATCGGTGGTGTCGCGTGCCATATCAGGTTCCTTACGGGCGCGAACGCGCCACTGTTTCATAACCGGCTACAAGCGTGGCAACCGACATGTTCATGAATCGGATGAATTAAAGCGTTTTGCAGCTTGGCGGAATCGCCAAGAATCGCAAAAACGCGTCGAACCAGAGAGTTCGAGCAAAAGAGGGTTTCCGTCTACAGCATCGGACCCGATGTCGGAAGCGCTCCTGATGCTGCGGGTCGTTGTCGCCGCATCGTTTTCGCCGAAGACCGGCGCCCACCTTTCGGCACGATGCTCCGGACGCGCTTTGCTCAAGAAAGCAGGCCCGGAAAGAAGATCTCGCCTGCGGAAATTTCCCGACGCGCGCCGGAATCGTCGCGCAGGATCAGGACCCCTTCCGCATCCAAGGCCTCGAATACACCGTCTATGTCACCAGAGGGCAGCCGCACCACGATCCTGCGCCCGAGACCTGCGGCACGTTCCAGCCATGCTTCCCGTATCGTCGCAAAGCCGAGGCCCCGCTGCCATTGCTCCAGGCGTCGGGCGAAGCCATCCGTCAAGGCCGCAAAGAAATTCACCACATTGACGGTCGCATCGGTCATGGCCAGATGCGTGGCAGGATAAGGCGTGCCATCCGGATGGCTGGCGATATTGACGCCGCAGCCGATGACCGCCGAAAAGCCGCCGCCGGCATGGGCACCTTCGACCAGGATGCCGGACACCTTGGCCCTGCCGATCAGTACGTCATTGGGCCATTTCAACGCCAGGGCCGGAGCCGCCCGAGGGGCCGTTGACAACACGGCATCACTCAGCGCCAGCGCCGCGACGAAGCACAGATCCGCCGCCCGCCTCGGTTCAGCCGGATCGACCAGCAGGAGCGAAGCATAAAGATTGCCTCTTGGCGAACTCCAGGGGCGGCCGCGCCGCCCCTTGCCTGCTACCTGCTCGCCGGCAGTCACCCACAGACGGTCCTGGCCACGTTCCAGCGCTTCGGCATTGGTTGAGCCAATGCTGTCGAAATGTAGATGACGGAAGCCTGCCGCCTGTGCTCCTGCCCCGAGTTTCATCGCCTCGAAAGCATCAGCCCGCAGCCGCGACGAGGGCTGCGGCCGTCGCGGCCGGGCCGGTGATCAACGTCGGCCAGACGATGAAGAATACGGTCACGATGGTGGCGAGCACCAACACGGCACGCAGTGTCACCGGCATCGGCTCAAAGGCCTCGGCTGGCTCGTCGAAGAACATCAGCTTGATGACGCGCAGATAATAAAACGCGCCGACCACGCTGCAGAGCACGCCGAGGATCGCCAGAGGCCACAGTCCCTGATGCACGGCGGCGACAAAGACGTACCACTTGGCCCAGAAGCCAGAGAGCGGCGGGATGCCGGCCAGGGAGAACATCAGGGCCGCCAAGGCATAGGCCGTCAAGGTATCCGTCCGCGACAGGCCGGCGAGATCGCTGATGCTCTCGACATAGACGCCCTTGCGCTTCATCGACAGGATCACCGCGAAAGTGCCGAGGGTCATGGCAAGATAGAGCGCCAGATAGATCAGCACGCCCTGAACGCCCTCGGAAGTGCCCGCCGCCAGGCCGACCAGGGCAAAGCCCATATGGCCGATGGAGGAATAGGCCATCAGTCGCTTGATATTGCTCTGGCCGATGGCGGCGAAGGAACCAAGCGCCATCGAGGCGATCGCGATAAACACCACGATCTGCTGCCACTGCGCCAGCGCCGAGGGGAAAGACGTGATGATCACGCGGACCATCAAGCCCATGGCCGCGATCTTCGGCGCGCCGGCGAACAGCGTCGTCACCGGCGTGGGGGCGCCCTCATAGACGTCGGGCGTCCACATGTGGAAGGGCACGGCGGAGATCTTGAAGGCCAGCCCGGCAAGCAGGAAGACAATGCCGAAGACCAGACCGAGGCCGACATGCCCCTGCACGGCGGTGGCGATACCGGTGAACGACACCGTACCGGCAAAGCCGTAAATCAGCGAGGCGCCATAGAGCAGCATGCCCGAGGACAGGGCGCCGAGGACGAAATATTTGAGGCCCGCTTCGGTCGACTTCAGATCGTCGCGATGGATCGAGGCAATCACATAGAGGGCGAGCGACTGCAGTTCGAGCCCGATATAGAGGGCAATGAGGTCGTTGGCCGAGAGCATCATCAACATGCCGGTGGTGGCCAGCAGGATCATCACCGGATATTCGAACTTCTCGATGCCTCTCGAGCGCAGGAAGTCGCCCGACATCAGGATGGCCGCCCCCGATCCGATCAGCACCAGGATCTTGGTGAAGCGCGCGAAGGCGTCGACGGTGAAGGACCCGTTGAAGGCCTTGCCGTCATGGCTGATTGCCACCAGCACCACGACCACCGCCAGCAGCAGCACCGAGAGCGTGGTGACGAGGCCGTAGCCGCGGGGCGCCGAGAAGACGCCGATCATCAACAATGCGATAGCGCCGAGAACCAGAACGATCTCCGGAAGCGCCGTTGCAATTTCAGAAGCAGACATGGCTCGCCTTCGGATCAGTTAAGCGCAACGCTGGCAGCTTTCGCCGCCTGGATGAGATGGGTGACGGCAGCCTCGCTCATGTTCAGGATCGGCTTGGGATAAACACCGAAATAGATCGTGAGGAGAACCAGGGGCGCCAGGATGATGAATTCCCGGCCCGTCAGGTCGGCGATGCCGGCCAGGCTCGGCTTCTCCAGCGCCCCATAGACGACCCGGCGATAGAGCCAGAGCGCATAGGCCGCCGAAAGGATCACGCCCAGCGTGGCGAAGAAGGCCACCCAGGTGTTGGCCGAGAAGGCGCCCACCAGCGTGAGGAATTCGCCGACGAAGCCTGAGGTGCCGGGCAAGCCGACATTGGCCATGGTGAAGACCATCAGCGCCAGCGCATACCAGGGCATGCGATTGACCAAGCCGCCATAGGCCGCGATCTCGCGGGTATGCATGCGATCATAGACCACGCCGACGCAGAGGAAGAGCGCGCCCGAGACGATGCCATGCGAGATCATCTGGAAGATCGCCCCCTGCACGCCCTGCTCGTTCATCGAGAACAGGCCCATGGTGACGAAGCCCATATGGGCGACCGACGAATAGGCGATCAGCTTCTTGATGTCCTCCTGCATCAGCGCCACCAGGGAGGTGTAGACGATGGCGATGACGGAGAGGGTGAACACCAGCGGCGCGAAATATTCGGAGGCCGCGGGGAACATCGGCAGCGAGAAGCGGATGAAGCCGTAGCCCCCCATCTTCAGAAGGATGCCGGCCAGGATCACCGAGCCCGCCGTCGGCGCTTCGACATGCGCGTCAGGCAGCCAGGTATGCACCGGCCACATCGGCATCTTCACCGCGAAGGAGGCAAAGAAGGCCAGCCATAGATAGGTCTGCATATGGGCCGGGAACTGGTGCTTGAGCAGCACGGCGATGTCCGAGGAGCCCGCGTTCCAATACATCGCCATGATGGCGATCAGCATCAGCACCGAGCCGAGCAGCGTGTAGAGGAAGAACTTAAAGCTGGCATAGATGCGCCGCTGCCCGCCCCAGACGCCGATGATCAGGAACATCGGGATCAGGCCGCCTTCGAAGAACAGGTAGAACAGCACGATGTCCTGCGCGCAGAACACGCCGATCATCAGCGTTTCCAGCACGAGGAAGGCGATCATGTATTCGCGTACGCGGTTCTGGATCGAACGCCAGGAGGCGAGGATGCAGAATGGCATCAGGAAGGTCGTCAGGATGACGAAGGGCAACGAGATGCCATCGACGCCCATGCGGTAGTTGATGGCGCCACCCGTGGTGCCGCCGAGCCAGTTGGTGTTCTCGACGAATTGGAAGCTGGTATTCGCCGGATCGAAGGCGAACAGCGGCAGCAACGAGACGACGAAGGTCGCAATGGTGGTCCACAGCGAGATGATGCGCGAATTGCGTTTCACGCCTTCGGGATCGCCCCGAAGCACGAGCATCAGCACCACCCCGACCAGTGGCAGAAAGGTCGTAACGGAAAGAACCGGCCAGGACATCAGTGCGTGCCTCCGAGCATGGACCAGGTGAACAAGGCCGCAATGCCGATCAGCATGGCGAAGGCATAGTGATAGAGATAGCCGGTCTGCAGCTTGACGACGCCGCGGGTGACGTCGACGACGCGGGCGGAAACACCATCCGGGCCGAGGCCGTCGATGGTGGCGCCGTCGCCCTTCTTCCACAGGAAGCGGCCGAGCCACTTGGCCGGGCGAACGAAGGCCCAGTCATAGAGCTCGTCGAAATACCACTTGTTGAGCAGGAAGTTGTAGAGCAGCGGATTGCGTTCGGCGATCGCCGCCGGCACCGTCGGCTTGACGATGTACATGTAGTAGGCCGTCAGGAAGCCGATCAGCATCATGGTGAAGGGCGCCAGATGCACGAACGCCGGAACGTGCTCCATGCCCTCCAGGATCTTGGTGCCCTCGCCCAGCGAGACCGCCTCGCGCCAGAAATGCTCCAGCCCTTCCTCGGTGATGAAGGCATGGTGGAAGGCCATGCCGGCGATCACCGCGCCGACAGACAGCACCGCGAGGGGGATCATCATCGGCAGCGGCGATTCATGCGCATGATCATAGGTGTGCGCATCAGCCCTGGTCTGCCCGTGGAACGTCATGAAGATCAGGCGCCAGGAATAGAAGGAGGTCATCAGCGCGGCGACGATCGTCATCCAGAAGGCATAGAGCGGGATCAGGCGGCCGCTTTCGGCATAGCTGGCCCAGGCCGCCTCGATGACGGCATCCTTGGAATTGAAGCCGGCGAAGCCGATCTGGGTGAAGGGCAGGCCGACACCGGTGAGCGCCAGCGTGCCGATGATCATGGCCGCGTAGGTCCATGGAATCTTCGACTTGAGGCCGCCCATCTTGCGCATGTCCTGCTCGTGATGCATCGCCACGATCACCGAACCGGCACCGAGGAAGAGCAAGGCCTTGAAGAAGGCGTGCGTGAACAGGTGGAACACGCCGACATTGTAGGCGCCGACACCCAGAGCCACGAACATGTAGCCGAGCTGCGAACAGGTCGAATAGGCGATGACGCGCTTGATGTCGTTCTGGACGAGGCCCACGGTAGCGGCGAAGAAGGCCGTGGTAGCGCCGATAAAGGTGACGAAGGCCAGCGCATTAGGGGCATGCTGGAACAGGGGCGACAAGCGCGCCACCATCACGATGCCGGCCGTGACCATGGTCGCGGCGTGGATGAGCGCGGAGACCGGCGTCGGGCCTTCCATGGCGTCCGGCAGCCAGGTGTGCAGCAGGAACTGCGCCGACTTGCCCATGGCGCCCATGAACAGCAGGAAGCAGGCGACTTCCAGAGCCGGCAGGGTATAGCCGAGGAAGTGGATGGTGGTAGCAGCCTTGCCGGCGGCTTCCTTGAAGATACCCTCGAAGCCGACCTGCCCGAAGATGACGAACACCGCGAAGATGCCGAGCGAGAAGCCGAAGTCGCCGACGCGGTTGACCACGAAGGCCTTGATGGCGGCTGCATTGGCCGAGGGCTTCTTGTACCAGAAGCCGATCAGCAGATAGGAGGCCAGACCGACGCCTTCCCAACCGAAGAACATCTGCACCAGATTGTCGGAGGTCACCAGCATCAGCATGGCGAAGGTGAACAGCGACAGATAGGCGAAGAAGCGCGGCCGCGAGGGATCCTCTTCCATATAGCCGATGGAATAGAGGTGGACGAGCGAGGACACGGTGGTGACCACCACCAGCATGACCGCCGTCAGCGTATCGATGCGCAGGGCCCAGTCGATCTGCAGCTTGCCGACATGGATCCAGTCGAGCACCGGCACCGTGGTGGTGGCGCCGTTGAAGCCGACATTGATGAAGGCGACCCAGGACAAAATGCAGGACAGGAAGAGCAGGCCCGTCGTCAGATACTCGGCGAAGCGGATCTTGCCTGGGGAGTGGGGAGATTCCTCGACGGCGTGATGATCGTCATGACCATGGGCATCATGGCCATGGTCATCGTGTCCATGCGCAGCATGAGAGCCATGGCCGTGGTCGTCATGACCATGTCCGGAGGTCTCGGCGGCATCGGCCGGCGCCAGGCGCCAGGTCAGCATGTTGGCGATGCCGGCAATCAGGAAGCCGAGGAGCGGCAGGAAGACAATTGCGTTATACACGCCCTCAGCCCTTCATCACGTTGATATCTTCGACGGCGATCGAACCGCGGTTGCGGTAGAACGCCACCAGAATGGCAAGACCGATCGCAGCCTCGGCGGCGGCGACCGTCAGGATCAGCAGGGTGAAGACCTGGCCCGTAATGTCATGCAGCGCCGCGGAGAAGGCGACCATATTGATGTTCACCGCAAGCAGGATGAGTTCCACCGACATCAGGATGACGATGACGTTCTTGCGGTTGATGAAAATCCCAAGCACGCCGATGGTGAAGAGAACGGCGGCAACGGCGAGAAAATGGGAAAGATCGACGGCCATGTGTCAGATCCCCTGCCCTGGCTGAACTTTGACGACCTCCACCGACTGCGCCTTGGTGCGCGCCGATTGCAAGGCCGGATTCTGGCGCTTGACGCCTTCCTTGTGGCGCAGCGTCAGCACGATGGCGCCGATCATGGCCACCAGCAGCACCAGCCCGGCGCCCTGGAAGAAGAAGACATAGTGCGTGTAGAGCACGCGTCCGAGCGCCTCGGTGTTGGTGACGGAGGTGTCGATCTGCGTCTGCGGATTGACGACGATACCGGGGGAGATCGCCCAGCCGACCACCACCATCAGGAGTTCGATCAGCACGATCAGGCCGACCAGGAAGCCGATCGGCAGATATTGCAGGAAGCCCTGGCGCAATTCGGTGAAATCGACGTCAAGCATCATCACCACGAAGAGGAAGAGCACGGCGACGGCGCCGACATAGACCACGATCAGGATCAGCGCGAGGAACTCAGCCCCGGTGAGCATGAACAGGCCGGCCGCGTTGACGAAGGCCAGGATCAGATAGAGCACCGAATGCACAGGGTTGCGCGACAGGATGACCATCAAGGCCGATGCCACGCAAACAAAGGCGAACAGGTAGAAGAAGGCTGTCGCCACATTCATGTTCAAACCCCTCTCCGGCTCGTTTCCGTGCCGTCTAGTCTCAACCGCTTCAGCGTGGCTGAAGCACTACAAACAAACTCGGCCCCGCAGGTCCGCTCGGTGCCTAGCGATAAGGCGCGTCCTTGGCGATATTCTTGGCGATTTCCCGCTCCCAGCGGTCACCATTGGCCAGAAGACGATCCTTGTCATAGAACAGCTCTTCGCGCGTCTCGACGGCGAACTCGAAGTTCGGCCCCTCGACGATGGCATCCACCGGGCAGGCTTCCTGGCAGAAGCCGCAATAGATGCATTTGACCATGTCGATGTCGTAGCGGGTGGTCCGCCGCGTACCGTCATTGCCGCGCGGGCCGGCCTCGATGGTGATGGCCTGGGCCGGGCAGATCGCCTCGCACAATTTGCAGGCGATGCAGCGTTCCTCGCCGTTGGGATAACGGCGCAGGGCGTGCTCACCCCGGAAGCGCGGCGACAACCGTCCCTTTTCGAAAGGATAGTTCAGCGTCGCCTTCGGCTTGAAGAAATAGCGCATCGACAGGAAGAAGGCCGAAACGAATTCCTTCAGGAACAGGGCCTTGGCGGCCTGATCGAGACCGACACGCGGCCGGCTGGGATTGGCGGCGGTCATGGTGCCCATCCGGTGATCTGGAGGAAGCCAGCAACGATCACGACCATGGCGATCGACAGCGGCAGGAAGACTTTCCAGCCGAGACGCATCAGCTGGTCATAGCGGTAGCGCGGCACGAAAGCCTTCACCATCGCGAACATGAAGAATACGAAGGTCACCTTGACCAGGAACCAGATGAAGCCCGGGATCCAGGTGAAGGGCGGCAGATCGATCGGAGCGCTCCAGCCACCCATGAACAGGATGGTGGTCAGGGCGCACATGGTCATGATCGCCACATACTCGCCCAGCATGAACAGCAGGTAGGGCGTCGAGGCGTATTCGACCATGAAGCCGGCCACGAGTTCGGACTCGGCTTCGGCCAAGTCGAAGGGCGGCCGGTTCGTCTCAGCCAGGGCCGAGATGAAGAAGATGATGAACATCGGGAAGAGCGGCAGCCAGTACCAGTTCAGGAAGGTCAGCCAGGGCAGACCGATCAGGCTGGCGAGGCCGCGGCTCTGCTGAGCGTCGACGATGGCCGTCAGGTTCAGCGAGCCGGCGCAAAGCAGCACGGTGATGATGACGAAGCCGATGGAGACTTCATAGGACACCATCTGGGCGGCGGCGCGCAGGGCCGACAGGAAGGGATATTTCGAGTTCGAGGCCCAGCCCGCCATGATGGTGCCGTAGACGCCGAGCGAGGAGATGGCGAAGACGTAGAGGACGCCGACATTGATGTCGGCGATCATGGTGCCGGCCGCCACCGGCAGCACCGCCCAGCCCGCCAGGGCGAGCACGCAGGTCACGAAGGGGGCAAGCAGGAAGACGCCCTTGTTCGCACCTGCCGGGATCACCGGCTCCTTGAGCACGAATTTGAGCAGGTCGGCGAAGGACTGGAACAGCCCCCACGGACCCACCACGTTGGGCCCGCGTCGCAGCTGCACGGCCGCCCAGACCTTGCGGTCGGCCAGCAGATAATAGGCGATGAAGACAAGTAGGCAGACCAGCAGCACCAGGCTTTGCACCAGCGGCAGGCCGACCTTCCAGAGCAGTGTTTCCCAGATCGTCATGGCCCGTCCTTATTCCGCCGCCAGCGGCAGCGCGCCCGAGGCGAGCTGCGAACACTGCGCCATCACGGCCGAGGCGCGCGCGATGGGGTTGGTCAAATAGAAATCGCTGATCGCTGCAGCGAAGGCTGACTTGTCGACGTCTCCGCCGAGTCCCGCCAGGGCCGTCACGCCGGAGGCATCGCCGGCGGCGACTTCGCCGATCCGGCCGAGGTGGGGAATGGCCGCGAACAAGGTCTTGCGCAAGGCACCGAGCGAGTCGTAGCCGAGTTTGGCGCCGAGCGCTTCAGAGAGCGCCCGCAGGATCGCCCAGTCCTCGCGCGCCTCACCCGGCGGGAACGCCGCGCGGTTGGCAAGCTGGACCCGCCCTTCGGTGTTGACGAACAGGCCCGAGCGTTCCGGATAGGCTGCCGCCGGCAGGATCACATCGGCACGATGTGCGCCGCGGTCACCGTGGCTGCCCTGATAGACCACGAAGGCGCCCGGTTCGATGGTGACCTCGTCGGCGCCGAGCAGGAAGAGCACGTCGAGTGCCCCGTCCTTAGCCATGCCGGCTGCATCGAGACCGCCCTCCCCCGGCACGAAGCCGACATCGAGCGCTCCCACGCGCGAGGCTGCATTGTGCAGCACGCCGAAGCCGTTCCAGCCGTCCTTGACCACGCCGAGGGCCTGGGCTGCCTTGGCGGCCAGCGAAAGCAGGGCCGCACCGTCGGCGCGCGCATAGACGCCGCCGCCCACGATGATGACGGGCTTGGCCGCCCCCTTCAGCAGGTCGGCGAACGAGCCCTTGCCGGCAGCCAGCTCGGCCAGGGTATCGGGGCCGGCTCCGACATAATCATAGCCATAGGTCAGATCGGCCTGTTCACCGATCAGGCCAACCTTGACGCCGCGCAACCAACGCTTGCGGATGCGGGCATTGAGGACCGACGCTTCCTTGCGCGGATTGGTGCCGACCAACAGGATCGCGTCCGCCTCTTCGAGACCAGCGATCGTCGGGTTGAAAAGGTAGCTGGTCCGGCCCAAAGCGGGATCGATCTTGGCGCCGTCCTGGCGGGCATCGAGGTTCTTGGAACCGAGCTTGCCGATGAGATCCTTCAACGCGAACAGCTCTTCCACCGCGGCGAGATCGCCGGCGATGGCGCCGATGCGCTCAGGCTTGGCTGCCTTCACCTTGGTCGCGATGGCGGCAAAGGCCTCCTGCCAACTCACAGGCTTCAGGCGACCATCGACACGCAGATAGGGTCGGTCGAGGCGCTGGGTGCGCAGGCCGTCCCAGATGAAGCGGGTCTTGTCGGAGATCCACTCCTCGTTCACCAGTTCATTGGTCCGCGGCACGATGCGCAGCACTTCCCGCCCGCGCGCATCGATGCGGATGGCGGAGCCCACCGCATCCATCACGTCGACGGATTCGGTCTTGGAAAGCTCCCAGGGACGGGCATGGAATTCATAGGGCTTGGAGGTCAGGGCGCCGACCGGGCAGAGATCGATGACATTGCCCTGCAGTTCGGAACTCATCGCCTTTTCGAGATAGGTGGTGATCTCCATATCTTCGCCACGGCCGATGGCGCCGAGTTCGGAGACGCCTGCCACCTCAGTGGTAAAGCGGACGCAACGCGTGCAATGGATGCAGCGGTTCATCACCGTCTTGACCAGCGGGCCGATATATTTGTCCTCGACCGCACGCTTGTTCTCGGCATAGCGGTTCTTGTCGACGCCGTAGGCCATGGCCTGGTCCTGCAGGTCGCACTCGCCGCCCTGATCGCAGATCGGGCAGTCCAGCGGGTGGTTGATGAGCAGGAACTCCATCACCCCTTCGCGAGCCTTCTTGACCATCGGGCTCTTGGTGAGCACCACCGGCGGCTCGCCGTTCGGGCCAGGACGGAGGTCTCGTACCGCCATGGCGCAGGAGGCCGTGGGCTTGGGCGGACCGCCCTTCACCTCGACCAGACACATGCGGCAATTGCCGGCAATCGACAGGCGCTCGTGGAAGCAGAAACGCGGGATCTCTGCACCCGCGACCTCACAGGCCTGGAGGAGTGTGTACTCCGCCGGGACCTCGATTTCCTGTCCGTCGACGATCAACTTGGCCATGGATAACCTTGACGATCAGGCCTGGAATGCAAGACGCAGTCCAGACTCTTTCCAAACTCGACTTCGCAAAATTCAGTGCCGCGATCAACATCGCGAAACGAAAATTCAGCGCTGTGACAGGCCGGAAACGGGAGACGATCCCAGCCCAAAGTGTGTTGCGATTTGATGGAGTCACCAAGAATCGCAAAACGCGTTCGATCAACGAGCCAGAGCAAAGTGCGTTTTCGCTAAAACGCGTTTTGCCTTGGTAGATTGTAACCGGCGGAAGCCGGCCTGTTATTCCGCCGCCTGCAGGACAGGATCGGAATGGGGGTTGGCGGCATACTGATCGATGCGCGCTTCGATCTCATGACGGAAATGGGTGATCAGGCCCTGGATGGGCCAGGCCGCCGCATCGCCGAGCGCACAGATCGTATGCCCTTCGACCTGCTTGGTGACGTCGAGCAGCATGTCGATCTCGCGCTTCTGGGCGCGGCCATCGGCCATGCGGGTGAGCACGCGCCACATCCAGCCCGTGCCCTCGCGGCAAGGGGTGCACTGGCCGCAGCTCTCATGCTTGTAGAAATAGGCAAGCCGCGCGATCGTCCGCACGACGTCGGTGGACTTGTCCATCACGATGACTGCGGCGGTGCCGAGGCCAGAGCGCAGCTTCGACAGCGAGTCGAAGTCCATCGGCGTGTCGATGATCTGCTCGGCCGGCACCATGCGCACCGACGAACCACCCGGGATCACGGCCTTCAGATTGTCCCAGCCGCCACGGATGCCGCCGCAATGGCGCTCGATCAGTTCGCGGAACGGAATGCCCATCGCCTCTTCGACGTTACAGGGCTTGTTCACATGCCCCGACACGCAAAAGAGCTTGGTGCCGACATTGTTGGGATTGCCGATGCCAGCGAACCAGCCTGCGCCGCGGCGCAGGATCGTCGGGGCGACGGCAATCGACTCGACATTGTTCACCGTGGTCGGGCAGCCGTAGAGGCCCATATTCGCCGGGAAGGGCGGCTTCATGCGCGGCATGCCCTTCTTGCCTTCGAGGCTTTCGAGCAGCGCGGTCTCTTCGCCGCAGATATAGGCGCCGGCACCGTGATGAACGTAGAGGTCGAAATCCCAGCCGTTCTTGTTGTTCTTGCCGATCAGGCCGGCCTCATAGGCCTCGTCCACGGCGCGCTGCAGAGCCTCGCGCTCGCGGATATATTCGCCGCGAATATAGATGTAGCAGGCATGCGCATTCATGGCGAAGGAGGCGATCAGGCAGCCTTCGACCAGATGCTGCGGATCATGCCGCATGATCTCGCGGTCCTTGCAGGTGCCGGGCTCGGACTCGTCGGCATTGACGACGAGATAGTTCGGCCGTCCATCGGACTTCTTGGGCATGAACGACCATTTCAGGCCGGTCGGAAAGCCTGCGCCGCCGCGGCCCCTGAGCCCCGAGGCCTTCATCTCGTTGACGATCCAGTCCTGCCCCATCTCGAGGATCTGCTTGGTGCCATCCCACGAGCCACGCTTGATGGCCGCCTGCAGTCCGGGCGACTGGAGGCCGTAGAGATTGGTGAAGATGCGGTCGCGATCAGCAAGCATGGCGGATCCGGATATCTGAGAACGGGGATCGTCCTGTCGCCGATGCAAGGCTTGCGGCAGAACACGTCGTCGGAAAGGAGCCGGTCATCCCAACCCCTGCCCTGTTAAAAGTCACGATTTGGCCGGCGCCGCAGCGGCGGCCTCGGCCGCCGCTGCCTTGGCAGCTTCCAGCTTGGTCTTTTCCTCGGCCAGGCGTTGCTTCCAGGAGCCGATCATCGAGCCGTCATAGAGCGACGGGTCTGTCAGGGTCTGGGCGCCGCCTTCCGGCTCGGACGAAAAGCGGCCATTCTGCGGCCCGGGCTTCACTTCCTTGCCGGCGGCAAGATCGTCGATGATGCGTTCCATGATCTCGGGGGTGAGATCCTCGTAGAAATCGGCATTGATCTGCACCATTGGTGCATTGCAGCAGGCGCCCAGGCATTCGACCTCGAGCCAAGAGAACTTGCCGTCATCCGTCACATGACGCTCGGGACCGATGCGCTTCTTGACCACGTCCCGGATGGCTCCGGCGCCACGCAATTGGCAGGGCGTCGTGCCGCAGAGCTGGATGAAATGTTTGCCGACCGGCTCCAGCGCGAACATGGTGTAGAAGGTCGCGACTTCCAGAACGCGGATCTTGGGCATGTCGAGACGGGCTGCGACCACCTCGATCGCCGCCTGGGATACCCAGCCACCGGCCTGCTCCTGCGCCTTCCACAACAGCGGAATCACCGCCGAAGCCTGGCGGCCGGGCGGATATTTGGCGATCTGCTTGTCCACCCACGCCTCGTTTTCGGGCGTGAAGGCAAAGCTTGCCGGCTGGAGTTCCTGGGGCGCGAGCCTGCGGACGGACATGCGCATTCCTCTTTAACTGCTAGAGCAAAGCGCGTTTTGGCAAACGCCCTTCTACTCTCACTTCTGGTTTCGACGCGTCTTTGCGATTCGTGGTGATCCCCTCAAATCACAAGACGCTTTTGCAGCCGGTTCAAGGCCGGCAGCAACCTAAGAAATCAACGATCGACTTCGCCGAACACGATGTCGAGAGAACCCAGAATGGCGGAGACGTCGGCCAGCATGTAGCCACGGCACAGCCAGTCCATCGACTGTAGATGCGCAAACCCTGGTGCGCGGATCTTGCAGCGATAGGGCTTGTTGCCGCCGTCGGAGACTAGATAGACGCCAAATTCGCCCTTGGGCGCTTCGACGGCCGCGTAAACCTCGCCGGCAGGCACGTGATAGCCCTCGGTGTAGAGCTTGAAATGATGGATGAGCGCTTCCATCGAACGCTTCATCTCGCCGCGCTTGGGCGGCACGACCTTGTTGTCGGCGGCAGAAACCGGCCCGCTCGTCGTACGCAAAAGCGCGCAGCATTGCTTCATGATGCGGACCGACTGGCGCATCTCTTCCATGCGGATGCAGTAGCGATCGTAATTGTCGCCGTTCTTGCCGATCGGAATGTCGAAATCGAGCTCGGAATAGCATTCATAGGGTTGCGACTTGCGCAGATCCCAGGCGGCGCCCGAGCCACGCACCATCACACCCGAATAGCCCCATGCCCAGGCGTCATCCAAAGCGATGATGCCGATATCGACATTACGCTGCTTGAAGATGCGGTTGTCGGTGAGCAGCCCCTCAAGGTCGTCGCAAACCTTGAGGAAGGGATCGCAGAAGGCCTCGATGTCGTCGATCAGTTCCGGCGGCAGGTCCTGGTGGACGCCGCCCGCGCGGAAATAGGCGGCATGCATGCGGCTGCCCGAGGCACGCTCGTAGAAGATCATCAGCTTCTCGCGCTCTTCGAAGCCCCACAGTGGCGGGGTCAGCGCACCACAATCCATGGCTTGCGTAGTGACGTTGAGCAGATGCGAGAGGATGCGGCCGATCTCGGAATAAAGGACGCGGACAAGCTGGCCACGCCTGGGCACTTCCAAGCCAAGCAGGCGTTCGATGGCCAGGCAATAGGCATGCTCCTGATTCATCGGCGCGACGTAATCGAGCCGATCGAAATAGGGAATGGCCTGCATGAAGGTCTTGGCTTCGATCAACTTCTCGGTACCGCGATGCAGCAGGCCGATATGGGGATCGACACGCTCGACCACCTCGCCGTCCAGCTCCATGACCAGACGCAACACGCCGTGCGCCGCCGGATGCTGCGGGCCGAAATTGATCGCGAAATTGCGCAGATGCGGTTGGTCGTTCATGTCGTTTCCAAACTTTCCGAGTTGGCCAGCTTGTTCGGAGCCATTTCGAGAGTCTTGCTAGTCCTGATCCGGCGCGCGGGAACGCGTCAGCTCGCCTTCGCCTTCTCGTCGCCGGGCAGCACGTAATCGGTACCTTCCCATGGCGACAGGAAATCGAAGTTGCGGAATTCCTGGTTGAGCCTGACGGGCTCGTAGACCACGCGCTTGGCTTCGTCGTCCCAGCGCACCTCGACAAACCCGGTCATCGGGAAGTCCTTGCGCAGGGGGTGGCCGTCAAAGCCGTAGTCGGTCAGGAGCCGGCGCAGGTCGGGATGGCCGGTGAACAGGATGCCGTAGAGATCGTAGGCTTCGCGCTCGAACCAGAGCACGCCGGGGAACAGCTCGATAGCCGAGGGCACCGGGGTCGCCTCGTCCGTCTCCAGCTTCACGCGAATGCGCACGTTCTTGGTCGGCGAAAGCAGATGATAGACCACATCGAAGCGCTTCTCGCGAGCCGGATAGTCGGCTCCACAAACATCGATGATCGACACGAAGCGCGAGCCGGAGTCATCACGCAGATGCTTGAGAACAGCCAGGATGTTGTCTGCATCCGTGCTGACGGTCAGTTCGCCGAAGGCGTGGACCAGGCCAGACACGGCTTGCGGAAAGGCAACTTGAAGCGCCTCGCCGATCTCCTGCAGGGTTTGCGAATTTGCCATGTCAGCTCCGCTCAACGCTCGATAGTGCCGGTACGGCGGATCTTCTTCTGCAGCAGCAGCACGCCATAGAGCAGCGCTTCCGCAGTGGGCGGGCAGCCGGGCACGTAGATGTCAACGGGCACGATGCGATCGCAGCCACGCACGACCGCATAAGAGTAGTGGTAGTAGCCCCCGCCATTGGCGCAGGAACCCATCGAGATCACGTAACGCGGCTCTGGCATCTGGTCATAGACCTTGCGCAGGGCCGGCGCCATCTTGTTGGTCAGGGTGCCCGCCACGATCATCACGTCGGACTGCCGAGGCGAGGCGCGCGGCGCGAAGCCGAAGCGCTCGACGTCGTAACGGGGCATCGAGACCTGCATCATCTCGACCGCGCAGCAGGCAAGGCCGAAGGTCATCCACATCAGCGAGCCGGTGCGGGCCCAGTTGATCAGGTTGTCGGCCGAGGTGACGAGGAAGCCGCGATCGGCCAGCTCAGCGTTGATGTCCACGAAAAATGGATCGGTCGAACCGACCGGCTTGCCGGTGTTCGGGTCGATGATGCCCTTGGGCGCCGGCGCCACCAGCGTGCCGCCGGCTGTGTCCAGGTTCAATCCCATTCGAGCGCGCCCTTCTTCCACTCATAAACGAAGCCGATGGTCAGCACGGCCAGGAAAATCATCATCGAGATGAAGCCGAACAGGCCAACCTCCTTGAAACTGATCGCCCAGGGGAACAGGAATGCCACTTCGAGGTCGAAGATGATGAACAGGATCGACACCAGATAGAAGCGCACGTCGAACTTCATGCGCGCGTCGTCGAAGGCGTTGAACCCGCACTCATAGGCGGAAAGTTTTTCCGGGTCCGGGCGCTGATACGCCACGAGGAAGGGCGCCACCAGAAGCGCCAGGCCAATGACGGCCGAGACCCCGATGAAGATGATAAGCGGCAGATAGCCGGCGAGAAGGTTGTCCATCAGCACGAACCCTAAAGCGGCTTGCGATTTGGTGGGCTCACCAGGAATCGCAAAGACGCGTCGAGACAAAGAGTTGGAGCAATGCGGCGTTTTCGCTGAGACGCACGTTGCTCCAGCTGTGATCGACCGGGAGCGCTTGAACTCGGGGCCACCACGTTTGGACGATACGAGTATGGGCGCGCTTCGACAGCGGCACTCACACCGGTCATCCCTCTACAGCGCTTTGGAAAACCACCATCATGCTGCGTCGTGAACGACCTGCAGCGAGCCTTAAACCACGGCTATGGGAGGCGCAAGCTTGGAAGCGTTCCAGCCAAGAGATTCCTACCGCACTGCGGCAGAATATCGGGCGATTCTGGCATGATCTTGGCGCATAGCCGATATGAGTTGCAAGGAGCCATATGCCTGCAACCGACCGCCTTGCGTATTGTCGGGCTGAAAATGCAAAAGCCAGCCCGAAGGCTGGCTTTTTGTCACAAATGGCGAGAGAGACGGGACTTGAACCCGCGACCTTCGGCGTGACAGGCCGACGCTCTAACCAACTGAGCTACTCCCCCGTCTCCGCCAGCGGCGGCGAACCGTGCTGGCGTGGCGCGGTGATTAGAGGGCCACCCGCGCAGTGTCAAGCGACATTTCGCAACGCACTGCAAATTCAGTTCGCAATGCGCGCCAGCCGAAAGCGCTTGATGTCCTCCGGCGTCAGAATCCGGATGCTTCCGACGCCATATCGCTCCGCGAGATCGATCAAAGCGGGGTTCACGCCCATTCTTTTTGAGTAGTCGCGCAGCATCTGCGTCACTTCCGGGAATCGCCTCGTGCTGCGCAGGACCGAGAGCGGATCGCTGCCGGAACTGTTGGGCAGATATTCGCGATGCACGCCGACTCGCGATCCGGCCGTGACGAATCGCTTATTGCCGCCCATCAGCGCATAGACACAGGCCGACATGCAGGAGCCGTTGACCGCAATTGTCTGCCCGCCCAGCGTGATCACGCGTCCAACGAACACGCTCGTGCGCAATTTCCGCAGCACATGGCCCAGATTGACGCCTTCGACCAGATGGCCACCGGGCGAATCGATGATCAGCACATTGCTGGTGCCGAGTTTCGAGGCCTGTTGAGCGAAGGCGATGAAACGCTGCACCGTGCCGCTCGTCATCTCGCCATTGGCGACCATCAGGCTGGGACAGCGCTTGCCGCATTTGGAGCCGAAGGACAGGCTCACCACCTCGAAGTCCATGGCGGCGGCGGATGCCGACTGCGACAGGGCGGCCCAGCATAGCCCCATCGCAAGTGCCCCCAACCCGATGGCACGCAACAAAGAACCAATCATTATGTCTGCTTTTCCTTGGAGCAAAGCGCGTTTGGACGGAAACGTTTGTTTGCTCTCACTCTGTAGGTCCTACGCGTCTTTGCGTTTCCTGGCGATTCCGCCAAATCGCAAAACGCCATAGCCTAGCGGATCGGACTCTATTCGATATCGGCGACCGGTGCCCGCACGACCCCTGCCGTTTCCAGCGCCCAGGCAGCCCGCAAGGCCAGATCCTCCCGCCAGGCGGGAGCGATGATCTGAACGCCAATCGGGAGTCTCTCGCCCTCGCTCCAGAGCGGCACCGTAACCACGGGCAATCCAATAAAGGAAATTGGTTGGGTAAACAGCCCGAGATTCGCACGAAGCGGCATAGTCTGGTCACCGATCTCGATAGTGGTCGCATCGATTCTGGGGGCTCGGCAGGGCGTGGCCGGTGCCAGGATCAGGTCGATTCGTTCGAAGATGCGATGCATCTCCGCTTGGAACCAATGCCGAAAGTGATGCGCCGCTGTTACCCAGGTCGCTGGCACCATGTTGCCCGCGATCAAGCGGTCCCGCACGGCCGGCGCAAAATCCTTGGCACGCACGCGCAGCCTTTCGCGATGCAGTCCTCCACTCTCGGTAATGGTGATCAGGAAGGCGGCAGCGCGGGCTATCGCTGCCTGGGGGATCTCGACGGTCTCGCTGGCGTCGAGCGCTTTGGCGCAGCGCCGTACGGCCTCGATAGCATCGCGATTGCCTTCTGGATGAAAGTAACCGTCGGCCACGGCGATACGCAGCCCCTCGATCCCCCGGCCGAGTTCGAACAGGGCCGGCTGCGCCGGGCGTTGAGCACAGCTTGGATCGTCGGGATCGGGCCCCTGCATGGCATCATAGGCGAAGGCGAGGTCGCGGGCCGAGCGTGCCAGCGGGCCCATGTGATCGAGGCTGGCGACGAAAGGAAAACTGCGTGCGCGGCTAAGTCGACCATAGGTCGGCTTCAGGCTGAACAGCCCACACAGAGAGGCCGGCACACGGATCGCTCCATTGGTGTCGCTGCCCAGGGCCAGGGGTACGAAGCCTGCCGCCACCGCGCTGGCCGGGCCGCTGGAGGATCCGCCGGCCAGATGATCGAGTGCGTGGGGATTTCGGGAAGGCGCCCCATGCGGGTTCTGGCCGGTAAAATCATAGGCGTATTCGCTCATGTTGAGCGCGCCCACGCAGATCGCCCCCTGCCCTTCCAGGCGCTCGATCAGCGTCGCATCCCGGGTGGCCGGCCGATTGTCCCGGTTGATCCTGGAACCAGCGAGTGTGACGAGCCCGGCGATGTCGTAGAGGTTCTTCACGGCGAAGGGGACGCCGGCCAGGGCCCCGACCGGCTTGCCGGCGGAATGGCGGGCATCGATGGCATCGGCCCGTGACAGTGCGCGCTCAGTGAGCACAGCGGTAAAGGCCCCCACTTTGCCATCCAGGCGTTCGATTCGCGCGAGGCTGTGTTCGATCGCCGCGCGGGCAGTGAAGCGGCCGCTGCGGATGCCGGAGGAGATTTCCAGAACGCCCAGTTGCGGCGAGCAGCCCTGATCGAGCAGGCTTGTCATGCTTCGAAAACCGCAGCGGGCTGATTGCTGTCCTCGATCGGGAAAGACAGCACCAGTTGCGCCAATTCGGCAGTCAATTTCAGATTGGCGGCGACGCCTTCACGAAAATCAGGATCGACTTCGATTCCGATCATCGGTGCCATCGCATCGATGACCGCCTGCGCATCGAATTCGGGTTTGTCGCTCATCGCATCGCCCCTCGAGAAGGATGTAGGCGGACTGTCCCTCCTTCATCTCGCGAAGACAAGCCAAATGATAGGGCATCACCGAAGTTTGCGCAGGCGACGCCTCTCCATATGCTTGGCCAGGCGAAGAAACCGGAAATAGGCATAGTTCGTCGCCGTCGCGATGCCGTAGAGGCCGCGTACGAAATGACGGCGTACAATATAGGCCTTCAGGAAGTTGAGGGGGAACTCGGTCAGAATCCGCCAACTGCCGAGTGTCTTTCCTCTCTTGTCGAGATCTTCGGCCTGTTGCTCGGTATAGGCATTCAACTTGGCAATTTCGTCGCCGAGCGAGCGAATCGAATAATGATGAATGCGCCCCTTGAGCCGTTCGATTCGCGGCTGATCGTTGAAATGCACGCGATCGTGCACGGTCGAATCGGCATAGCGGCCGCGATCGAATCGATAGAGCCGCACCGGCGCCAACGTGTATCCCCAGCGATGAGGCTCCCTTTCCCCCGGAAAGACCTCCGCGATGTTGATCTCGTACCCATCGGCCTGAGGGCCGCTGCCCGAGAACAGGGTGCGGATCTCGGCCGCAAGCTGCGAGGACACAAGCTCGTCCGCGTCGATATTGAGGATCCAGTTGTGGCGGCATTGCGTTTCGGCGAAGCGCTTTTGCGGACCATAGCCGGGCCAGGCATTGTGGATCACCTTGGCGCCGAGCTTCTCGGCGATCGCCTGCGTGCCGTCGGTCGATCCTGAATCGACCACGACGAGATCATCCGTCAGGGCGCGCACCGCTTCAATCGTCGCGCCGATGCGATCGGCCTCGTTGAAGGCGATGATGAAGACGGACAATGGCGGCGGGCCCGGCAGCCCGGATGGTGATGCGGGTGGCGACATGGCGGTGATCTAATCGATGCCTCGAAAAATGACCAGCCCGTCGACCGGAACCCCGGGATTTTGTCCATCCCGACGTTGCGGCATCCGCCTAATGGCCAAGAGCAGCGCTCATCTTGCTGTGGTATTATTCATCGCGCACAAGGTATGGTTGTAACGAAAGATCCCGCAAGGACGAAGATGTCATCGTCGCCGGCTTGGGTTCCCGGCGCAGGCGTCATGCAAGCCTTCGCTCTCGTCTCGTGATCGAGCCAGTTCAGGCGTCGCCAATTTCACGGTTCAAGTCGCAGATCGCTGTCACCCGGCAGTGATGCCTCATGCCTGCCTCGAAACGAAACACGCAAGGACCGCATCGCCGAGGGAATCCGATTGGAATGCCGACGACGGCCGCATCCAACGACAGGAGAGCAGCGATGGCCGTACAGAATAGAACGATAGACCCCGACAAGCTCAACGCCTTCATGGGCAAGATGCTCGGCGATGTCGGCGCCGCGATAAATGCGTCGCTGCTCCTCATCGGCGACAAGCTCGGCCTCTACAAGGCCCTCGCAGAGGCCGGGCCGATGACATCTCAGGAACTCGCCGAGAAGACCGGGACCTCCGAGCGTTACATACGCGAATGGCTCGCCGCGCAAGCCGCATCCGACTATGTGGACTATGATCCCGGGACCGGCCGCTTTTCCATGCAGCCGGAGCAGGCCGCGGTCTTTGCCGATGAAGACAGCCCCGTCTTTCTGGGTGCTGTCGGCGATCTTGTCGCCGCGACCTTGCGAGACGAACCGGCCATCTCCGATGCGTTCCGGACTGGCAAGGGGGTCGGCTGGGACAAGCGGAACAAATGCCTGTTCTGCGGCACGGCCCGTTTTTTCCGCACCGCCTATCGCCACCATCTCGTGCAGGAATGGCTGCCCGCCTTGGACGGCGTGGTTGAAAAACTGGAGCAAGGCGCGAGCGTTGCCGATATCGGCTGCGGACACGGCGTCTCGACCATGATCATGGCTCGCGCCTTCCCCAATTCGCGCTTCCACGGCTTCGACTATCACCCCGGCTCGATCGAAGACGCCAGAAGTGCCGCCGCAGCCGCGGGAATGGCCGACCGCGTCACCTTTGAGGTGAGCACGGCCAAGACGGTGCCGGCGCACGGCTACGATCTCGTCTGTTTCTTCGATTGCCTGCACGACATGGGTGATCCTGTCGGAGCCTTGCGCCACGTCAGGACGACGATGGCCCCTGAAGGCACCTGCATGCTGGTGGAACCCTTCGCCAATGACAGGCTCGAGGACAATTTCAATCCGGTCGGGCGTATCTACTACGCCGCTTCCACCGTGATCTGCACGCCGGCCTCACTCGACCAGGAAGTCGGCCTGGCGCTCGGCGCGCAAGCCGGGGAGGCTCGGCTGCGCAAGGTGGCGGCGGAAGCCGGTTTCACCCGCTTCCGCCGTGCAACGGAAACACCGTTCAATCTCATCCTCGAAGCGAGGCCGTAACCAGAGCGGGATGAAGCCGGCCGGCCGTTCAGGCCGGCAGCATCTTGCGGTACTGGATGAAGCCCGATCGGGATGCCACCTGGTCATAGACGGCTTGCGCTTCCACATTGGTTTCGTGCGTCAGCCAATAGACGCGGCTGGCACCCCAGCGCGTGGCTTCCTGATAGGACCATTCGATCAATCCGCGGGCGACGCCTTGGCGGCGGGCCCATTCGGCGGTGAACAGGTCCTGCAGATAGCAATAGGGGCCCGGCGTCCAGGTCGAGCGATGCAGGATCAGGTGCACGATGCCGGCAAGCCGGCCGTCGATGAAGGCGCCATAGACGGACATCGGCTCGGCGGGATCGTGGAATCGTGCCCAGGTCAGTGCCGTCGTCTCCTCGGGCACCGACGCCTTGTAGAAAGTGAGGTAACCCTGCCAGAGCGGTTCCCAGGCAGGGCGTTCCTCGGCGGTGAGCGCACGAATATCCATCAGTCGAGATTGAATTTCGACATCTGGCGATGTTCGCCATGGATGCGGCGCACCGTGCCGTTGAGCGAACGGTAGATCACCGTCTCGGTGGTGATCACGGGCCCGCGGAACTTCACGCCCTGGAGCAGAGCCCCGTCGGTCACGCCGGTCGCGGCAACGATGACGTCCCCGGAGGCGAGTTCCTCCATCTTGTATTTGCGGGCCGGATCGGTGACGCCCATCTTCAGGGCGCGCTCACGCTTGGCCTCGGTGTCGAGGATGAGACGGGCCTGCATCTGGCCGCCGACGCAGCGCAGTGCCGCAGCCGCCAGCACGCCTTCCGGAGCGCCGCCGATGCCCAGATAGATGTCGATGCCGGTCTCGTGGGCATTGGTGGTGAAGATGACTCCCGCGACGTCGCCGTCGGTGATGACGCGAATCGAAGCGCCGACCTTGCGGATCGCCTCGATGATCGGGGCGTGGCGCGGACGATCGAGCACCAGCGCGGTCAGTTCGCGCGGCTTGACGCCCTTGGCCTTGGCCAGGGCATGCAGATTGTCTTCCACGCTGGCGTCGAGATCGACGATGCCTTCGGCATAACCGGGCCCGATGGCGATCTTGTCCATGTAGACGTCCGGCGCGTTGAGGAGCGAACCGGCCGAGGCCATCGCCATCACGGCGATCGAACCCGGCATGTCCTTGGCGCAGAGCGTGGTGCCTTCCAGCGGATCGACGGCGATGTCTACCTTGGGGCCAAGGCCATTGCCGACCTTTTCGCCGATGAACAGCATCGGCGCCTCGTCGCGCTCACCCTCGCCGATGACGACGGTACCGTCGATCGGCATCTTGTTGAGCTCGCGCCGCATGGCGTCGACAGCCGCCTTGTCGGCGGCCTTTTCATCCCCTCTTCCACGCAGCAATGCCGAGGCAACGGCGGCGCGTTCGGTCACACGAACCAGTTCAAGGGAAAGGATGCGCTCAATGACATCCGTCGGCTTGACCTGAATAATCTCCGACATGGCTTCCTCCGTTGTTAGGCGTGTCGTCAGTTATGGTTTGGCGTTTGACGAGGTCAAACCATAACTGACGACACGCCCTGAGATGTTGCTTATTCGCGCTCGATGCGGATCAATTGCGGCGTTTCCACGATGTAGCCATCGGAAACCATGGCGTCGACGGCGCCGCGAATATCCGCCTCGGTCGTGGCGTAGGTAATGAGGATGACGGGCACCGCGCCGGCGACCTTGCTCGGGTCGTCGCCGCCATAGACCCTGCCGCCCCGGTGTTTCTGCACGATCGATTCCAGCGAAATCCCGCGTTCGGCCATGCGGGTGGCGATGCCCGCCGCCGCGCCCGGCCTGTCCGCCACCGAAAGGCGGACATAATAACCGCCCTTGTGGGCCTGCATGGCGGCCGCCGGCAGCGGCTCGAGATCACCGGTCTTGCGCCCGAACGGTGCTACGGCCTGTCCTCGCGCGATATCAGCAATATCGCCGACCACCGCAGAGGCCGTAGCCTCGCCGCCCGCGCCGGGGCCGACCAGGGTCAGTTCCGGAACGGCATCGGCATCAACAGCCACCGCATTGGTGACGCCGTTGACCTGCGCGATCGGGGTCGACTTCGGCACCATGGTGGGGTGAACACGCTGCTCCACACCTGCTTCGGAACGGGTGGCGACTCCGAGTAGCTTGACGCGATAGCCAAGTTCGTCGGCGGCCAGCAGATCCTCGGTGGTGATGCGCTCGATACCCTCGACATGGATGGCATCGGCATTCACCTGCGTGCCGAAGGCCAGGCTGGTGAGCAGAGCCAGCTTATGGGCGGTATCGAAGCCGCCAATATCGAAGGTGGGGTCGGCTTCGGCATAGCCCAGGCGCTGAGCCTCCTTCAGACAGGCGTCGAAAGACAGGCCCTCGGCCTCCATCTTGGTCAGGATGTAGTTGCAGGTGCCGTTCAGGATGCCGTAGACGCGATCGATATTGTTGCCGATAAGCGCCTCGCGCAGCGTCTTGATGATCGGCACGCCGCCGGCAACGGCTGCTTCGAAATTAAGAGCGACGCCGGCCTCCTCTGCCCGCCTGGCGAGATCGAAGCCATGGCGCGCCAGCAGAGCCTTGTTGGCCGTTACCACCGGCTTGCCGGCATCGAGGGCGGCCTTCACCGCCTCATGCGCTGCTCCCTCCTCGCCGCCCATCAATTCGACGAAGACATCGATGCCGGGATCGCGAGCCAGCTCGACCGGATCGTCGAACCAGCGAAAGCGCTCCATTGGCAAGCCGCGGTCGCGCGTTCGCGAACGGGCGGAAACGGCGGTGACCGTCACGCCCCGGCCGCAACTGGCGGCAAGCGCATTGGCACGACGATCGAGAAGGCGAATGGTGGAGGCACCGACGGTGCCAAGGCCGGCAATACCGATTTTGAGAGGATCAGCCATCATCAGTCCGAACTAGAGATTGCGCACTTGTGCAATGGCACGCTGCCGGGATCAAGTCATCCAGACAGGGATTTCTCGCGATGAACTTTCCAACTTTGGTGGATAGAGCACCAAAAGGCAGCCTTCAGGCACCGGCATCGAAATGGCGCGCAGCCGTCTCGCGCAGGTCGCGATCGTCGCTGAGCCGGCAGCATGCCTTGGGCAGGCTGGCGCTGGAAAAGGCGTTGCTACGCGTCATATCGCGATAATGATTGATCAGGCCGCTCATCCGGCGCGCCCGCTTCCCAACCTGGCGAAGAAGGCCAGGCTGCGCATCGTCTCTTCCGGCAGCGCCGAGAAATGGTCGCCGCGAACGGCGGCGTGCTCGACCGGCAGCCCGGCAGCCTTTGCGCGCCGCTCCGTCAGCACCGACATGTCCTGAATGTGCACCTCTGCCGTGCCGTGCTGGATGAGAACCGGGCATTTGAAGCTCGGGGCATAACAGACCGCCGAACGCATCTCGAATTCACGCGGGTCGTCCGTATCGAAGCGGATATCCTCGGGAAAACGCTTGAAAAAGGCAAAAGCACTGGGATTGCCCGAGAAGGAGGAGGCACCGCGAAAGCCGCCGCTGCTGAGGGCGGCAAGCAGCGTCAGTGTGCCGCCGACGCTGTGGCCGCAAACGAAGAGCCGCGAAGGATCGACGTCGGATTGGGCCACCAGCACCTCGGCGGCCGCCAATACGTCGGCGCTCTCATCGTAAAAGCCTGAAAAGGCTCCCCTCTGCCCATTCTCCGCCCGGAAGGCCGGTACCATCACCACATAGCCGGCCTGGAGGTAAGGCCTGGCCAGTTCCCAGTGGCCGAGCCCCAGCGCATTGCCGCCATGAAGGAAGAGGACCGCCGGTTTCCTGCCGCCCTTTCCGTCTGGTCGAGATCGCCAGGCCAGCAGGTCGAGGGAGCCCGATCGATAAGGTAGAATCTGGGCTCCGCGTGGGGGTTCCGTCAAAACATCGCCGTGATCAGGCGCCGGACCTGACTTGAGGAGATGGCTGCGGAAACTCTGGCGATCCGGCGCGTAATCACGCGTGACCAGCGGCGGCAGTGCCGGAGAGGTGGACACCGCCTTCGCCTCGAAGGGCAGGAACGAGGCCGCAGAGACTGCAAGGAATGATCGGCGCGTCAGTCGTAGGCGGCAAGCCATGCCAGCGATTCCGAAGATACCGTTTCCGTGCCTTGATAGCGGCAATCATGGCGATTCTTGCGCGAAGAGATAGAGAGAACTTCCGCTCAGGCGTTGCCGGTCTCTCGATCGGCCGAAGGGCCCCTCCCCCGAAACCCGGTCGCCAGCACATACATCTCGCTCGAACCCGCGCGGCTCGCCGCCGGTTTCAGGTGTTTCACCACCGCGAAGTCGCGCTTGAGAAGGGTCAGGACATCGCCTTCGGTACCGCCCTGGAAGACCTTGGCGAGGAAAGCCCCGCCTGGGGCCAGTACCTCTACGGCGAAATACGCCGCCGCTTCCACCAGCGCAATGATGCGCAGATGATCCGTGGCACGATGGCCGACCGTATTGGCGGCCATGTCGGACAGGACGAGATCGGCGGGGCCGCCGAGCATCGCCTTCAACCGGTCGGGCGCGGCATCGTCCATGAAGTCCATCTGCTCGAAATCGACGCCTGGAATGGGATCGATGGGCAGGAGGTCGATCGCCACCACCTTGCCGCGGCCATTGACGGAATCGGTGATCTCCGCCGCCAGCTGGGACCATCCGCCAGGGGCCGCGCCGAGATCGAGCACACGTTGGCCGGGCTTAAGGAGCTTGGCCTTGTCGTTGATCTCGATCAGCTTGTAGATCGCGCGCGAACGCCGTCCCTCCCGCTTGGCGCGGGCGACATAGGGGTCGTTGAGCTGGCGCTCGAGCCAGAGTTGCGAGGAATGTGTCCGTCCCCGTGCCGTCTTCAGCCGAACGCCCAGTTCACGCGCGCCACTGCCCCGGCCGGAACTGTTCTTGCCTTTGCCGGGACCACCGCCCTTGCCTGCTCCACCACTCACGGGTTGCGCCCCGCACCGTTGTGACGCCAGACGCGATCCTCCTGCATCATCTGCACCAATAATCCTTCGCGCAGGCCCCGATCGGCCACGCGCAATCGTTCACAGGGAAAAGCCCGCCGAATGGCCTCGAAAATGGCGCATCCGGCCATCACCAGATCGGCCCGCTCCGGGCCGATACAGGCATTGGCGACGCGCTCCTCATAGGTCATATCCAGCAGGCGTTCGAGCACGTCGTCGATCTCGCCGCGCGACATCCACAAGCCATCCACCCGACGCCGATCATAGCGCGGCAGTTCGAGATGAATGCCGGCCATGGTAGTCACCGTGCCCGAGGTGCCCAGCAAATGCAGGCGCTTGACCTGCTTGGCGATGGCCTCCCGGTGCGAGAATGAGGCCAGCATGGTCGAAACATCGTCCACCATGCGCTCGAAACTCTCGCGCGTCACCCTGACGCCGCCATGACGTTCGGAGAGCGTCACCACCCCGACGGGGAGCGACGTCCAGCCACGCACCTTGGGCTGCCGGTTCCGATCAGCCGGATCGATGTCGAGCCAGACGATCTCGGAGGAGCCGCCGCCAATATCGAAAAGCACCACACCGTCGAGATTGCGATCGATCAAGGGAATGCAGCCTGCGGCTGCGAGCCTGGCCTCGGTCTCCCGGTCGACGATTTCGAGGTCGAGCCCGGTTTCCTTCAGCACGCGCTCGACAAACAGCAGGCCGTTATCGGCCGCACGGCAGGCCTCGGTGGCGATCAACCTTGCCCGGTCAACGCGGCGATCCCGCATCTTCTGAGCGCAGACAGCCAAGGCGTCGACAGCCCGGCCCATGGCGTTGATATGCAGGCTGCCACTGGCTCCCAGCCCCTCGCCTAGCCGCACGATGCGAGAGAAGGCGTCGATGACGCGAAATCCTTCTCCCGTCGGGCGCGCAACCAGAAGGCGGCAATTATTGGTGCCAAGATCAAGCGCGGCATAGGTGTGGTGACGGCGCGGCTGTTCTCCTTGCCGGAATTGCGGCACGGGCAGATGTGCACCCTCACTCGACCGAGGCGCTTGTGCCTCCAAACTTCGATCCACCAAAATACTACCTTGACCCTGCCCGGTCGCAATTTTCCTGCGCCACAGGCATTTCGCCACTTCGTCTACGAGTGTAACAAGTTCCGCGCCGGTGGCGAGAAAGAATTCCATCTATGTTCGTGTTATCAAGATCATGAAGGCTCCAGCCAAGTTGCGCGTAGCAGCGCTGATCGTCGCAGCGGGACGCGGATCGCGTGTCGGCGGCGCCGTTCCCAAGCAGTATCGCCTGTTGGGCGGACGAACCGTCCTCGCCCGCACCCTCGCCCTTTTCGAGCAGCATCCTGCCATCGACAGCATCGTCACGGTGATCGGCGCGGGAGACGAGGCGTTCTTTACGGCAAGCTCTGCGGGAATCAGCAAGCAGGCCGGCTGGGTTCTCGGCGGCAGCACCCGGCAGGCGTCCTGTCTGGCGGGCCTGAAGGCACTTATCGGCGACAGGCCCGACATCGTGCTGCTGCACGACGCGGCACGCCCCTTCGCCAGCCCCGCCTTGATCGACCGGGCCATCGAGGCCGCCCGAGCGCACGGGGCAGCCGTGCCGGGGCTGGCGGTCACCGATACCATCAAACAGATCGACCTGGACGGCAGGGTCAAGGCGACGCCGGAACGCAGCCTGCTGCGGGCTGTACAGACACCGCAGGCCTTCGGCTTCGACCTGATCCTGTCGTCCCATCTCGCGGCAGCGGAAGCCGGCATCGAGACACTGACCGACGATGGCGCGGTCGCCGAGTGGGCCGGCCATCCTCTCCATATCTTCGAAGGCGAAGCAACCAACATGAAACTGACGACCGAAAGCGACTTCCAGCGTGCGGAACGGGCAGCCAACGAATTGGCAGCCCTCGGCGATGTCCGAACGGGAACAGGCTTCGACGTCCATGCTTTCGCCGAAGGCGACCATGTCTGGCTCAATGGCGTGAAGATCGCCCACGACCGCAAGCTCAAGGGGCATTCGGATGCCGATGTCGGCCTCCACGCCCTGACCGACGCCATTCTGGGTGCCATCGGAGACGGCGATATCGGCTCGCATTTCCCTCCTTCCGATCCGCAATGGAAGGGAGCCTCGTCCGATCGTTTCCTGGCTCATGCCGTTGGCCTGGTACGGGCGCGCGGTGGTGCCATCGCCCATCTCGACGTCACGCTGCTGTGCGAGGCACCGAAGATCGGCCCGCACCGAGACGCCATGCGGGCGCGCATCGCCGAGATCGCCGGAATTGCCGTCGACCGGGTGGGAGTCAAGGCGACCACCACCGAGGGCCTGGGCTTTACCGGCCGACGCGAAGGCATCGCCGCCATGGCGTCGGCGACCGTAAGGCTCCCCTGGGGATGATCGGGAGCATCATAAGGAAAGCGCATCATGAATGACGAGATCTTCTTCGAGCGTGCCGCAAAGGTGCTCGCTGCCTGCCGCGCCAAGGGCCTCATGGTGGCAACGGCGGAATCCTGCACGGGCGGTCTCGTGGCCGGCGCCCTCACCGCCATCCCCGGCTCGTCCGACGTGGTGGATCGCGGCTTCGTCACCTATTCCAACGAGGCAAAAGCGCAGATGCTCGGCGTATCGCCGGCCCTGATCGAGCGTGACGGCGCGGTGAGCGAAAGCGTCGCCTTCGCCATGGCCGAGGGAGCGGTGCTGCATTCCCGGGCGGGACTGGCGGTTGCGGTCACGGGGGTCGCCGGCCCTGGTGGCGGCACGGCCGCCAAGCCGGTGGGCCTGGTGCATTTCGCGGCCTGGAGCCAGCAGGGACCACGCCTGCATGTGGAGCGCCGCTTCGGTCAGCTGTCGCGTTCGGAAATCCGCCAGCAAGCCGTAGAGCAGGCCCTCGACCTCCTATTGAAACTTGCTGGCGAGATCAGGATTGCCGTCTAGGACGCCGCGGTCACCTTGCGCCCATAGACGACGTCAGCCCGTTTCTCAAAGGCTTCGGCGAAACGGCGGAACGCGGCCTCGAACATGGCGCCCATCAGCATGCCGAGGGTGCGGGAGCGGAAGCTGTAGTCGATGAAGAACTCGACGACGCAGCCTCCTGTCCCGTCATCCAAAAAGGACCAGCGGTTCTCCAGATGGCTGAAGGGGCCATCGAGATATTCGACGAGGATCTGCAGCTTGTCCCTGTCCATGGTCACGCGGCTGGCGAAGGTTTCGCGGATCAACTTGTAGGCCACCGTCATGTCGGCGACCATGACAAGCCGGCCGTCGTCGTGAGGCTGACGGCTGCGAACCCGCAGCGCCGAGCAGAGCGGCACGAAGAGCGGGTATTTTTCGACATCGGCCACCAGATCGAACATGTCGGCTGGCGAATGCTTGACGCGGCGCGTGGTGCGGAAAGAAGGCATGATCAAACTCCGATGCCTTCATATAGGCAAGGGACGGCATGCAAAACAGTTTAATCGAGGCGTTCCGGCTTGAGATGGCGAGACCAGCTCGCGATTTCGTTTGACAAATCGTCGAGGGATTACAATGTTGACTTAGTCAACATTCAATGGCTCCCCCATGTCCGTCATCGACGATATCCGCGATTTCAACCGCTTCTATACCCATAAGCTTCGCCTGCTCGATCGGCACATGCCAGCCAGCTCCTTCCCCTTGCCGGAGGCGCGCGTGCTTTACGAACTCGCTGCCGGCGGGGAGCAAACTGCCGCCGACATCGGCCGGCGCCTCGACATGGACAAGGCGCATCTCAGCCGGATCGTCGCGCGCCTGAAGGCCGACGGCCTGCTGGAAAGCCGCACCGATCCCGCGCATGCCCGCCGCGATCTCCTGTCGCTATCTCCTGCCGGCCGCCATGCGTTTGCCGAGCTCGAAGCCGGCACCACAGCGCAGCTCAACAGGTTGCTCTCCCCTCTCGGCGAGGGAGATCGCGGTCAACTCGTCGGCGCCATGCAGGAGATCAAGAAGCTGCTCGACGTGAAAGAGCCTTCGCCGCAGCCGGTCATTCTCCGCAAGCCCAGGCCCGGGGATCTTGGCTGGGTCATCCATCGCCAGACCCAGCTCTATCACCAGGAATATGACTGGGACTGGACCTATGAAGGGCTGGTCGCCACGATCCTGGGTGATTTTGTCGCCAATTTCGATCCGGCCCGCGAGGATGCCTGGATCGCCGAGCTCGACGGGTGCATCGTCGGCTCGATCTTCCTGATGAAGAGCGATAGCGTCCCCATCGGCAAGCTGCGCCTGCTCTATGTCGACCCCAGCGCCCGTGGGCACGGGCTCGGCAAGAGGCTGGTACGCGCCTGCATCGAGCGTGCCCGGGCGCTCGGCTATGCCTCGCTCACGCTGTGGACCAACGACATCCTGATAGCGGCAAGGAAGATCTATCAGGCAGAAGGCTTCCAGCTGGCGGCGGAGAACCGCCACCATTCCTTCGGCAAGGACCTCGTCGGCCAGACCTGGACGCTGGATCTATAGAGCGTGGTGCCGAAGAGCGGACGCCGGTATTGTTGACGATTACCGCCCCAGCTTAGCAGACCGATTGGCCTTCAGCCGGGCGAAATCGTCGCCGGCATGATGGGAGGAACGCGTCAGCGGCGAGGAGGAGACCATCAGGAAGCCCTTGGTGTAGGCCACCGTCTCATAGCTCTTGAATTCGTCCGGCGTGATATAGGCGACCACCGGGTGGTGCTTGCGGGACGGCGCCAGATACTGACCGATGGTGATGAAATCGACATTGGCCGAGCGCAGATCGTCCATCAGCTGCAGAACCTCGTTCCGCTTCTCGCCAAGGCCGACCATGATGCCCGACTTGGTGAAGATGGTGGGGTCGATCTCCTTCACCCGCTGCAGCAGCCGCATCGAATGGAAATAGCGCGCGCCGGGACGAACGGTGAGGTAATTGGAAGCGACCGTTTCCATATTGTGATTGAACACGTCCGGCTTGGCCGCCACCACGATCTCGAGCGCGCCTTCCTTGCGCAGGAAGTCGGGCGTCAGGATCTCGATGGTCGTCCCGGGCGAATGGTGGCGGATCGCCTTGATCACTTCAGCGAAATGCTGGGCACCGCCATCCTTGAGATCGTCGCGATCGACCGAGGTGATCACCACGTGGCTGAGGCCGAGCTTGGCCACGGCAATGCCGGTGTGCTCGGGCTCCTTGGGGTCGAGCGCCCCGGGCATGCCTGTCTTGACGTTGCAGAAGGCGCAGGCCCGCGTGCAGGTGTCGCCCATGATCATGAAGGTGGCGTGCTTCTTGTCCCAGCACTCGCCGATATTGGGGCAGCCCGCCTCCTCGCAGACGGTGACGAGCTTGTTCTCCTTGACGATCGCCTGGGTGTCGCGCCACCCCGGTGAACCGGGCGCCTTGACGCGGATCCAGTCCGGCTTGCGCAACATGGGCTGATCCGGCCGGTGCGCCTTTTCGGGATGGCGGGGCCGGTTGTCGTTGTTGAGGAGGTCGAGGACGACAGCCATGACAAGCCTTTCGGTTCACTGCGGCCGGTATATCAGGAACGCCCGCGCTGCACCATTGCCGGACAAGCCCGGCAACCTTCTCCTGATCGCATGCCTCGCGCGATCGCAGGCATGCGATCAAGTCGATCATTACATATGGATGGCGCGCCCATAAGCGTCCAGGACGCTCTCATGCATCATTTCCGACAGGGTCGGATGCGGGAACACCGCATGCATGAGGTCTTCCTCGGTGGTCTCCAGGTTCATGGCGATCACGAAGCCCTGGACCAGTTCGGTCACCTCGGCGCCGACCATGTGTGCCCCCAGGAGCTTGCCGGTCTTGGCGTCGAACACCGTCTTGACCAGGCCTTCGGGCTCGCCGAGGGCAATGGCCTTGCCGTTGCCGATGAAGGGGAAGCGGCCGACTTTCACGGTGAAGCCCGCCTCCTTGGCCTTCTTCTCGGTCAGGCCGACGCTGGCGATCTGCGGCGTGCAATAGGTACAGCCGGGAATCTTGTCCTTCTCGAAGGCATGCGGGCTCTTGCCGGCGATCGCCTCGACACAGACCACGCCCTCATGCTCGGCCTTGTGCGCCAGCATCGGTGGCCCGGCAACGTCGCCGATGGCGAAAATCCCCGGCACATTGGTTTTGCCGAAGCCGTCGACCACCACGCAGCCGCGATCGGTCTTCACGCCAAGCTTCTCCAGGCCGAGATTCTCGATATTGCCGACCACGCCGACGGCTGAAATCATGCGGTCGGCCTCGATTACCTGCGACTTGCCGTCAGCCGTCTCCACCGTCGCCTTGACCGAATTGGCCGTCTTCTCGACCTTGGTCACCTTGGCGCTGGAGAGGATCTTCATGCCCGCCTTCTCGAAGCGCTTGCGCGCATGGGCGGCGATTTCCTCGTCCTCCACCGGCAGGATCTGCGGCAGCACCTCGACAACCGTGACCTCGGCGCCGAGCGTGCGATAGAAGGACGCGAATTCGATACCGATGGCGCCCGAGCCGACCACGATCAGCGATTTGGGCATGTCCGGCGGCACCATGGCGTCGAAATAGGTCCAGATCAGCTTTTTGTCCGGCTCCAGGCCCGGCAGGACGCGTGGGCGGGCGCCAGTGGCGACGATGATGTTCTTGGCCTGGTAGGTTCCGGGGCCCTGCGCGCCCTTGGGCGCCGGGATGGCCGGCCCTTGCACCGACTTGGTCGAAGCCTTGACCACGATCTCGCCGGGCTTGGTGATCTCGGCTTCGCCCCAGATCACGTCAACTTTGTTTTTCTTCAGGAGGAAGCCGACGCCGGTGGCGAGCTGGGCGGAAACCCCGCGCGAGCGCTTGACCACGGCGCCGACATCGGCGCTGATCGAGCCACTGAGCACGAGACCGAAATCCTTGGCGTGCTGGGAATTATGCAGAACCTCGGCCGAGCGCAGCAGCGCCTTGGTGGGGATGCAACCCCAATTGAGGCAGATACCGCCCAGATGCTCGCGCTCGACCACGGCCGTCTTCAGGCCGAGCTGGGCGGCACGAATGGCGGTGACATAGCCGCCGGGGCCGGAACCGATCACGATGACGTCGTAGGAACTCATTTGAGGTCTCCTCTTGGGCGCTACACCGAGGGCTCGCCCTCCGTCACAGCGCCGAATTCAGATCGGGAATGGTTCGGCGCTATCCGGCAGTCGCCGGAGCGGCCGGTGCCGGCACGGTGCTCGATTGCGTTTTCCAGTCCCGGGCGAAAATGCAGCGTTTCCGGCCAGAGGTGAGCCCGAGGGTCACCGGCAGTTCGACGCAGATTTGATGGGTTGGCGGCAATCCGCGCTGGCGGCGCTCCTGGGCTGCCTGCCCGTCCTTCTGGATCTGCTGTTCTATAGTCGCAGTTGTTGTAGAAGGATCTCTAGCCCGCTTTGCCCGGTCGATTGCGACCTGATCGGTATCGACGACCGTCCAGGCTACTGGGAAAACGCCTTGCGCGCCGGTGCGCCAACCATGACCCGATCCGTCGCCCTGGAGCTTCACCAGGATGCCGTCGCCAATGGACGCCGTGCCGGACATGGCAAGTTCGCGTGCCTGATCCATGGTCGGCTCGGGCTTGGGTGGGGCCGCAACGATAGGCTTGCCGGCCAAGCCCGGGGTGTTGCACCCGGCAAGCCCGGCCGCCAGCGCCAGGATCACGATACCCGGCGCGAAAGTCCGTCCTGCGGCCCCGCCGCTCACACCAGCATCCCCATGGGTTTTTCGATATAGCCCTTGAAGGCTTGCATCAGCTCGGCACCGAGTGCGCCGTCGACGGCGCGGTGGTCGGTCGACAGGGTCAGCGACATGATCGTCGCCACCTTGATCTCACCGCCATGCACCACCGGCTGCTTGATGCCGGCTCCAACCGCCAGAATGGTGGCGTGCGGCGGGTTGACGATCGCCGCGAACGACTTCACCCCGAACATGCCGAGATTGGAGACCGAACCGGTACCGCCCTGATATTCCTCCGGCTTGAGCTTGCGGCCCTTGGCCCGCGCGGCCAGGTCCTTCATCTCGTTGGAGATGGCGGAAAGCGTCTTGGACTCGGCATTGCGGATGATCGGGGTGATCAGGCCGCCCGGGATGGAGACGGCGACGCCGACATCGGCACGCTTGTGCTTGAGCATGGCGCCATCGGTCCAGGATACGTTCGCATCCGGCACGGCTTTGAGCGCCAGCGCATAGGCCTTGATCACCATGTCGTTGACCGAGACCTTGAAGGTGGGCTTGCCTTCCTTGGTCAGCGGGGCGCCGTGGTTGATCTGCTCGCGCAGGGCGAGCAGGGCGTCGATCTCGACTTCCACCGTCAGGTAGAAATGCGGGATGGTCGACTTGGCCTCGGTCAGGCGGCGCGCAATGGTCTTGCGCATGCCGTCATGCGGAATCTCCTCGAAGGAACCAGGAGCGAAGAGCTTCTTGGTGACTTCGTCCGAAGCGCCGGCCGGCGCGGCGGGAGCTGGCGCCGCCTGGGGAGCAGCCGCGGCCTGGGCAGGAGCCGCCGCAGGGGCGGCCTTGGCGCCGCCGCCGGCGATGGCCGCCTTGACGTCCTTCTCGACGATGCGGCCATGCGGGCCGGAGCCCTGGATGGCGCCGAGGTCGAGGCCGGCCTCCTTGGCGAGACGCTTGGCCAGAGGCGATGCGAAGATACGCGTACCGGCCTGGGCTGGAGCAGGCGCCGACGCGGCGGCAGGCGCTGCGGCCGGAGCAGTTGCTGGCGCGGCCTGAGCCGGTGCAGCAGCAGCCGGAGCCGCGGCGGCCGGAGCGGCAGCCTTCGGGGTTGGAGCCCCGCCGCTGGCGGCGACGGCCTTGACATCCTCGCCCTCGCTGGCGATCACGGCGATGAGGTCGTTGACCGGCACGTCGGCGGTGCCTTCCGGCACCACGATCTTGGCCAGAACGCCCTCGTCGATGGCTTCGACTTCCATCGTCGCCTTGTCTGTCTCGATCTCCGCCAGCACGTCACCGGACTTGATGGAGTCGCCTTCCTTCTTCAGCCATTTGGCCAGGTTGCCCTTCTCCATCGTGGGAGACAGAGCCGGCATCAGCACATTCACAGGCATCGGCAACTCCTCAGCGATAGAGGACGGCTTTGGCCGCCCCGACGACGTCAGCCACGCTCGGCAGAGCCAGTTTCTCGAGGTTCGCCGCATAGGGCATCGGCACATCCTTGCCGGACACACGAGCCACCGGCGCATCGAGATAGTCGAAGGCCTGCTCGTTGACGCGGGCAGCGATTTCCGAGCCGACGCCGGACTGTTGCCAGCCCTCCTCGATCACCACGCAACGACTGGTCTTGCGCACCGATGCGATGACCGTGTCGGTGTCGAGCGGGCGCAGCGAGCGCATGTCGATGATCTCGGCATCGATCCCCTCGCCTGCCAGGGCCTCCGCCGCCTTCAGGGCATAGGTCATGCCAATCGACCAGGCGACCAAAGTGACATCCTTGCCCGGCTTGACCACCTTGGCCTTGCCGATCGGCAAGACGAAATCGTCGAGCTTGGGCACGGGATGGCTGTGGCCATAGAGGATTTCATTCTCCAGGAAGACCACCGGATTGGGATCGCGAATGGCTGCCTTGAGCAGGCCCTTGGCGTCGGCCGCCGAATAGGGTGCCACCACCTTCAGGCCCGGCACATGCGAGTACCAGGAACCATAGTCCTGGCTGTGCTGGGCACCCACGCGCGCCGCCGCGCCGTTGGGGCCGCGGAACACGATCGGGCAGCCCATCTGGCCGCCGGACATATAGAGGGTCTTGGCCGCGGAATTGATGATGTGGTCGATCGCCTGCATGGCGAAATTGAAGGTCATGAACTCCACGACCGGGCGCAAGCCCGTCATGGCAGCGCCGGTGGCGATACCGGCGAAGCCATGCTCGGTGATCGGCGTATCGACGACGCGCCGTGCCCCGAATTCCTGCAACAGCCCTTGAGTGATCTTGTAGGCGCCCTGGTACTCGGCAACTTCCTCGCCGATGACGAAGACGTTGGCGTCGAGGCGCATTTCCTCCGCCATGGCATCGCGCAGGGCTTCGCGGACGGTCTGGGTGACGAACTCGGTGCCGGCCGGAATCTCGCCAGAGGCATCATGGGCTTCAGCCGGCGCCGGCGCCGACTGCACCACGGCGGGAGCGGCAACGCTGGGAGCCGGAGCCGCGGCGGGAGCAGCGGCCGGCTGGGCCGGTGCCGACGTTGCCGGCGCGGCTGCCTCGCCCTCACCCTGGATGAAGGCGATCTTGGTATTCACCGCGACATTGTCGGTACCCTCGGGCACCAGGATCTGCGTGAGCACACCTTCGTCGATGGCTTCGACTTCCATCGTCGCCTTGTCGGTCTCGATTTCGGCGATCACGTCGCCGGACTTGATGGTGTCGCCTTCCTTTTTAAGCCATTTGGAGAGTTTGCCCTGCTCCATGGTGGGAGAGAGGGCCGGCATCAGGATATCAGGCATGGGTGCCTCGAAGTCTGGAGAATGGAATTACGCGAGCAGGCTGGAACTGCCGACCATCACTTCAGGATGTCGGTCCACAGCTCCGAGGGATCGGGCTCGGAATCGCTGGTGGCGAAATCGGCGGAATCGTTGACGATGTCGCGGATTTCGGAATCGATCTTCTTCAGCTCCTCCTCGCTCGCCCCATGCTCTTCCAGCAGGCGTGCGCGGCTCTGTTCGATCGGATCGTGCTCGGTCCGCATCTTCTGGACTTCGTCCTTCGAACGGTACTTCGCCGGATCCGACATCGAGTGGCCGCGATAGCGGTAGGTCAGCATCTCCAGGATGTAGGGGCCCTTGCCGGAACGAGCATGTTCGATCGCCTTCTGGCCCGCCGCGTAGATGGCGCGCACATCCATGCCGTCCACCTGTTCGCCGGGAATGTTGAAGGAGAGGCCACGGCGGGAGAAGTCGGTCTGGGCCGAGGCACGATTCACCGACGTGCCCATGGCGTATTTGTTGTTCTCGATCACATAGACGACGGGAAGCTTCCACAGCGCCGCCATGTTGAAGCTTTCATAGACCTGGCCCTGGTTGGCGGCGCCGTCGCCGAAATAGGTCAGGCTCACCTTGCCGTCGGAGCGATAGGCATTGGCAAAAGCCAGGCCGGTGCCGAGCGATACCTGCGCGCCCACGATGCCGTGGCCGCCATAGAAAGCCTTCTCCACCGAGAACATGTGCATGGAGCCGCCCTTGCCGTGCGAATAACCGCCCTGGCGTCCGGTCAGCTCGGCCATGACGCCGCGAGGGGCCATGCCCGCCGCGATCATATGGCCGTGGTCACGATAGCCAGTGATGACCTGATCGCCTTCACGCGAAGCCATCTGCAGCCCGACCACGACGGCTTCCTGCCCGATATAGAGATGGCAGAAACCGCCGATCAGGCCCATGCCGTACATCTGTCCGGCCTTCTCCTCGAAGCGGCGGATCAGCAACATCTCGCGATAAGCCTTGAGCTCCTGGTCGCGGGAGAACGACGATGCCGTCCTGGTTGCCCCCGCTGCCTTGCCCGAGCGGGCGGCAGTCTTCGAAGCCTTGCTAGCGGTAGCAGCGGCCTTTGCGGCTGTAGCGGCCATGAACCCTCCGATTATTGGTGGCTAAGCTGAGGAAGTGCTAGCGCATCCAATATCAAAAAGCGAGAGCCACACCCAAATGCTGCACTGCAACATATTGAACATGCAACACAATTATGAATAAACTCAATTTCAGTTCATTTAGCAATGAACTCAATTCCCGTTATTCTTCGACACATTTTTGTCAAACTTCGACACTGCCCTGGAACGTCGTCGAAATAGATTCGATTTAACGGGAGAGAAGTCGCAACAAGTGGAAAGCCGATCCTACTTGGTCAGCAACACTACTTCGTCATTGGGATGAACGAGGCCCAGCACGTCACGCGCCTTCTCATCCAGCATGTCCGGATCGATCGCCTGTGACCTGAGCAGGTTCACACGCCGATCGAGAGCGGCATGCTCCTTCTGCAGCAGGACCAATTCACTGCCCAGATCCTGCTTCTGCTGGTCGAATTGGTGCTGTGCCTGGATGCCATGCTCGCCATTGAAGGCCTGATAGGAGAAATAAGCGATGGCTGCGGCCGCTCCCGCCAGAAGCGCGAGCTGGTTCAAGATGGCGCGGATGCGTGTGCGAATGACCATGCGGCCATGGTTAACCCTGGATGGTTGATATTCCGTTGACGCCGCTTGCTGCAGCGCAAAATCCACGACGTTTCAGCCCCTCCCGCATGCCGGTCCGGCAGGACCGCCATGCAAAAATGCGGCCCAAATAAAAAAACCGGGGAGCAGAAGCTCCCCGGCTTTGGTCTTCAACCCAAGTGAATCAGGCTCAGGCGAGCGCCTTCAGCGCGGCGCGGCCGCCATAAAGAGACTGCGTGCCGAGCGCCTCTTCGATGCGCAGAAGCTGGTTGTACTTGGCCGTGCGGTCGGAGCGCGCCAGCGAGCCCGTCTTGATCTGCCCGCAATTGGTGGCCACGGCGAGATCGGCGATGGTGGAGTCCTCGGTCTCACCCGAACGATGGGACATCACGGCGCGATAGCCTGCCTTGTGAGCCATTTCCACGGCCGCGAGCGTCTCGGTCAAGGTGCCGATCTGGTTGACCTTAACCAAAATCGCGTTACCCAGCCCCTTCTTGATACCCATCGACAGACGTTCGGTGTTGGTGACGAACAGGTCGTCGCCGACGAGTTGCACCTTGCTGCCAACCTTGTCGGTGAGCAGCTTCCAGCCCTCGAAATCATCCTCGGACAGGCCGTCCTCGATCGAGACGATCGGATAGTCCGCCGTGAGCTGGGCGAGATAATCGGCCTGTTCGGCGATCGAGCGCTTCACGCCCTCGCCGCTATAGTCATAGACGCCATCCTTAAAGAACTCGGTGGCGGCGCAGTCGAGCGCCAGCATGACATCCTCGCCTGGCTTGTAGCCGGCCTTCTCGATGGCGCTCATCACGAAATCGAGCGCAGCCTTGGCGGATGGCAAGTTGGGAGCAAAGCCGCCCTCGTCACCGACATTGGTGTTGTGGCCAGCATCCTTCAGCCCCTTCTTCAGGGTATGGAAGATCTCGGCGCCCATGCGCAGGCCTTCGGCGAAGGTCGGCGCGCCGACCGGCATCACCATGAATTCCTGGAAGTCGATGGGGTTATCGGCATGCATGCCACCATTGACGATGTTCATCATCGGTACCGGCAGGACGCGAGCGGCAGGGCCGCCGATATAGCGCCACAGCGGCAGGCCGGCTGACTGCGCAGCAGCCTTGGCGACGGCGAGGGAAACGCCGAGGATGGCATTGGCGCCCAGGCGGGACTTATTCGGGGTGCCGTCGAGGTCGATCATGGTCTGGTCGATCTGGATCTGGTCCTCGGCGTCCAGGCCGCCAAGCGCCTCATAGATCTCGCCATTGACGGCTTCCACCGCCTTCTCGACGCCCTTGCCGCCATAGCGCTTGCCGCCATCACGTAATTCGACAGCCTCATGCGCGCCAGTGGAAGCGCCTGATGGCACCGCAGCCCTTCCCGTGGATCCGTCTTCCAGCAGGACATCGACCTCGACCGTCGGATTGCCGCGGCTGTCCAGAATTTCGCGGGCGATGATGTCGCTGATAGCGGTCATGGGGCTGCTCCTGTTTGTGATGACGGATTGTTCGTCGCGCTCATAGCGGATGAACGGCCATGGCGGAAGAGTAAAACAACGTCACCAAACCGCCATCTCAGACGCGCGCCGCCTTGGGAGGCAACAAACGAGCCTGTACTTCGTCGAGCATTTCCCGGCGCGCCGGTGTCATGCCACCAGCAGCTTCAGCCACCTTGTGCATGAGATCGATCAGGTCCTTGCGCTCTCCCGCCGCGAGCTGCTTGTCGAACAGCGGCGCCAATTCACGGAACAGCACCGAAAAGCTCGGCGTATTGCGGGCGACATATTCGGCGAAGGTCCGATGTTCGACCAGTTTGTCGCCATAGCCGAACACGGTGCGGGCAGCCTCGTCGATCAGGCTTTCCGCAGCCGGCAGCACGGCGTGGTCGACACTGCCGAGCTTGATCAACAGGGCAAGCGCGCCATCGCGCGCTTCCGTCACCGAGCGCACAGCCGCCTTGACCTCCGCGTCTCGAGCCCGCTGCATGCGCCGCTGGCGCGCTGCCGCACTGAAATAAGAGGCGATGACCTCATGGCCATCAAAACGGATCAGCCAAAAGACGACCCAGCCCATCAGGGCACTCAGGATCAAAGCGATGACCGGCATGGCATTCCCCAGCGTTAGCACGAGAGATCTGCCACGAAATAGTCACATTGTCACGACAGGCGACGTTCCCTCCGAAACAGCTTGCATGGGTGCAAGAAATCACCGATTGCCGAGCAGATGAACCATGCATGGGAGCCAAACATGACCAGTTTCGACCCCTCCTCTCTTCAACTCGGCAGCGACAGCAAGATCCCCGCTACTCCCGAGGAAGCCAGGCTCGACCGCGTTCCCAATCCGCAGGCCGATACGCTCTATCTCGCGCGCTTTACCTGCCCGGAATTCACGTCGCTCTGTCCGGTGACAGGGCAGCCCGATTTCGCCCATCTCGTCATCGATTATGCGCCGAAGGACTGGCTGGTCGAATCCAAGTCGCTCAAGCTCTACCTCACCAGCTTCCGCAATCACGGTGCCTTCCATGAGGACTGCACGGTGGCCGTTGGCCGCCGCCTGGCCGACCTCCTGGAACCGCACTGGCTGTGTATCGGCGGCTATTGGTATCCGCGCGGCGGCATCCCGATCGATGTGTTCTGGCAGACCGGCAAGCCGCCCGAGGCCCTATGGCTGCCCGATCAGGGCGTCCCGAGCTATCGCGGACGGGGCTGAGCTCCGCGGAGTGTCAGCCTCACAGCTCCATCACCTGATGGAGCGGGGCTGACATCTTTCTTGGCTGGGAATGCCGCGTATCCAGGCTTGTCGATCTCGTTCCATCACTTGATGGAGCTGAGGAGATCGGCGCTCCAAAAGTTGCTCGCAAACCGCAACCGTGACGCTAGCTCTTGGCGATGGCGTCGAACTGCTTCAGGCGCGTGAGCAGCGCCTCGAGTTGATTGAGGGGCACCATGTTCGGGCCATCGGAGGGGGCGTGATCAGGATCCTGATGCGTCTCGATGAAGACGGCGGCCACGCCCACCGCCACGGCAGCGCGGGCCAGCACCGGCACGAATTCGCGCTGGCCACCGCTCGACGTCCCCTGTCCGCCCGGCTGCTGCACCGAATGGGTGGCGTCGAACACCACGGGCGCGCCAATCTGCTCGGCCATGATCGGCAGCGCACGCATGTCGGTCACCAGCGTATTATAGCCGAAGGAGGCGCCACGCTCGGTCACCAGCACATTGGGATTGCCCGCCTCGGTGATCTTGGCGACGACATTCTTCATGTCCCAGGGCGCCAGGAACTGCCCCTTCTTGACGTTGACGACCCGCCCGGTGCGGGCAGCGGCCACCAGGAGATCGGTCTGGCGCGAAAGAAAAGCGGGAATCTGCAGCACGTCGACGACCTGAGCGACCTTGGCGCATTGATCGTTTTCATGGACGTCCGTGATCACCGGCAGGCCGAACTTCTCGCGGATCTCGGCGAAGATCGGCAGTGCGTTGTCGAGGCCGACGCCGCGGGCTCCTTTGGCGGAGGTGCGGTTGGCCTTGTCGAAGGAGCTCTTGTAGATCAGGCCCAATCCAAGCTTGTCCGTGATCTCCTTGATGGCCGAAGCCATTTCCATGGCATGCTCGCGGCTCTCCATCTGGCAGGGGCCGGCGATCACGGTGAGCGGGAGCGCATTGCCGATGCGAAGCTTGCCGAGGGAGACGACGGGATTGGCGGCGGTCATGAGCGCTCCTGAGGTTGATCGATATCGCGGAGATAAGGCTGGCGGCAGTCGAAGGCAAGCTTGGCGCATGCTACGGGGCATCAGGCGTCTCGCCCCTAATGCGCTGATTTTAACGAGATAGATGCGCGATTGCGTCAGGCGAGGCGTCTACGATCCTGGAAATCGTACCCCTCCGATCAAGTCTTGGGCTCTTCGAAAATCAGGGCGGTGCCGAAATTGTCGGCGGCCGCGATGGCCAGATGCTTGCGGTGGCGGATGAAGGGAATGCCTGCCTCATCCAGGCGGGCAGCGACCGCTTCGAGCGGTGCCGTCACCTTGAAGGCAGCCAGACGCGGTCCGTGGGCCAGCGACAAATCGGGCTCCAGGCCCAGCACGTCGCGATAGCAATCCGGCGACATCGCCTCGACCGTCCCGCGTGGCGTGACGATCGCCATGTTGCGGGCGCTGGCGCAGACCGCCCTTGCCCCCGTGAAGGCCTCGAAGAAAGGCACCGTTGCCGCCGGCTCAGCGGCCAGTATGACGATGCCGCCGACTTTGACCGCCCCGTTCGCGTGACGCTGGAAGTCGGGATTCCAGAAATTCTGCGGCTCGTGCTGCTGTGTGGCGAAAAAGCCTGCAGCCGGCATGGCGGTGTCGGCGGCAAAGGCGAGCGTGAAGGCGACACGAACCACCGAACCATCCGGCCGCGTGGCCTGGCGTTCGAAGAAGAACGGCTCAAAGCCGCCAATATCGGCCTCGTCGAAACTGAGTTTGTCGGCGGCGGCATCCTGCGCTTCCACCACCAGCATCGCGAAGCCGTCCCCGAAGCGGGCCAGATAGTCGCGGGAGAAAGAGGCGAAGCGGGAGCGATCGGCCCAGGCGGCATCCGTGATGCCGTCAGCCCCCACCGTGATCAATTCCAGGAAGATGCCCGGAAATTGCACCACGTGGTTCTCGGTACCCCAGGGATGGCTGTTGCGAGCGCCGACCGTGAAGCCGAGTGCCCGGTAATGCGCAGCGGCGGCATCGAGGTCGCGAACGGCAAGAACGAGATGATCGAGACCGCGGGACATGAGGTCGCTCCAGTCGGAATCGGGGGGCGGGTCTTCAAACCCGCCTGAAACAGGGTCTTGTCAGGAAGCGCAGGTCTGAAGACCCGCCCCCCGTCAAACCAACCGGCTTTGCTCGACGGCGGCCGCGATGAAGCTAGAGAACAGGGGATGCGGCTCGAAGGGACGCGACTTCAGTTCGGGATGATATTGCACGCCGATAAACCAGGGATGGTCGGCATATTCGATGGTCTCCGGAAGCAGGCCATCCGGCGAAGTGCCACAGAACACCATGCCCTTGTCTTCGAGGCGCTCGCGATAGCTCATATTCACTTCATAGCGATGGCGATGGCGCTCGGAGATCGAGGTCGAGTTGTAGATATCGGCAATCTTGGAATCCCGCTTCAGCGTGGCTTGATAGGCGCCGAGGCGCATGGTGCCACCGAGATCGCCGCCCTGGGCGCGCTGCTCGAGCTCGTTGCCCTTCATCCATTCGGTCATCAGGCCGACGACCGGCTCCTTGGTCGCGCCAAACTCGGTCGAGTTGGCGCCCTTGATACCAGCGAGCGAACGGGCGCCCTCGATCACCGCCATCTGCATGCCGAAACAGATTCCGAAATACGGCACCTTGCGCTCGCGGGCGAAAGTCACCGCCTTGATCTTGCCCTCGGCGCCGCGCTGGCCGAAGCCGCCGGGAACCAGGATGCCGTGAACATGCTCCAGATGCGGAGCCGGATCGTCCTGTTCGAAGATCTCGCTCTCGATCCAGTCCAGCTTGACCTTGACGCCATTGGCGATGCCACCATGGGTCAGCGCCTCGGTCAGCGACTTATAGGCATCCTTAAGGCCGGTATATTTGCCGACGATGGCAATGGTGACCTCGCCCTCGGGATTGTGGACGGTCTGGGAAATCTTGCGCCAGCGCGACAGATCCGGCTTGGGCGCGTCCTCGATGCCGAAAGCCGCCAGCACCTCGGTGTCCAGGCCCTGCTCGTGATAGGCGATCGGCACGTCATAGATCGAAGCGACGTCGCGCGCCTCGATCACCGCGGTTTCGCGCACATTGCAGAACAGAGCGAGCTTGCGGCGCTCTTCCTTGGGAATCTCCCGGTCGGAACGACAGAGCAGGATGTCGGGCTGGATACCGATCGAGCGCAGTTCGGCGACCGAATGCTGCGTCGGCTTGGTCTTGAGCTCGCCCGCCGAGGGAATGAAGGGCAGCAGCGTCAGATGGGTGTAGATGCAGGCACCGCGCGGCAGGTCGCTCTTGATCTGGCGGATCGCCTCGAAGAAGGGCAGGCCTTCGATGTCGCCGACGGTGCCGCCGATCTCGACCAGCACGAAATCCACGCCGTCATTACCCTTGAGGACGAAATCCTTGATGGCGTTGGTGACGTGGGGAATGACCTGGATGGTGGCGCCGAGATAGTCCCCGCGCCGCTCCTTGGTGATGATGTCGAGATAGATCCGGCCCGTGGTGATGTTGTCATCCCTGGAGGCCGGACGCCCGGTGAAGCGCTCGTAATGGCCGAGGTCGAGGTCGGTCTCGGCCCCGTCATCGGTGACGAAGACCTCGCCATGCTCATACGGGCTCATGGTGCCCGGATCGACATTGAGATAGGGATCGAGCTTGCGAAGGCGGACTTTGTAGCCGCGCGCCTGAAGAAGCGCGCCAAGGGCCGCTGAGGCCAGCCCTTTGCCAAGCGAGGAGACCACGCCGCCGGTGATGAAAATGTACCGCGTCATGGAGCCCCACTTAGACAAAAACACAATGATTCGACGAGCGGACAATCGCTGCCCGCAGGATTATTTTCAGTTCACGCAAAGACGCGACAGTCCTCAGCCCGACAAATGACCGCCGGGCTACACAGTTACGGCTTGGCCGGCGCAGCCGGTTCGCCACCGCCCTGCAACTGGTCGAACACCGAACCGCCATTGGACGGGGCCGGAGCCGCCGGTGCCGGCTGAGCGGGAGCCGATGGCGAAGATTGGGCCGGCTGGCTGGCCGGCGCGGCCGGACGATACTGGTCGAGCAGCGAACCACCCGGGCGGCTCTGCTGATTGGCGAGAATCGTCAGCAGCAGGCTGGTAATGAAGAAGGCAGCTGCCAGACCGGCCGTCGTCCGCGTCAGCAGATTCGCCTGGCCGCGTCCGGTCATGAAACCGCCCGTTCCGCCGCCGATGCCGAGCCCCCCACCTTCGGAGCGCTGCAACAGCACCACAACAACAAGGGCCAGCACCACCATCAGGTGGATCGAGATGAGAACGGTTTGCATGAACTGATCCGGAAAGAATTCGGGCGCGTTCCTACACGAAGCGAGGCCCGCTGACTACCCCTGTCATATGGGAAGCTGGCATGAACTGCGCCAGCCCCCCGTTTTTGAAGATCAACCAGGCTGCCGGGAGGCAACAAAAGCCTCGTGCTCACGCACGAGATCACCCGACAATGCCTTGGCGATCAGTGCCCTCGTCTCCGGGATGCCGTAGATCGCCGCGAAAGAGCCGAAGCGAGGGCCGCGCTGCTCGCCCAGGAGGATGCGATAGAGGGTGTTGAACCACTCCAGCGAGACGCCGGGGCGCTCGGGCGTGGCGCCCTTGGCCTTGAAGTCCTGATAGGGCGGCAGAGCGCGGCCGACATCGTAGACCGCCTCCTGGATCGCCGCGGCGTCCGCATCGTCAGGCAGGGCACCGAGGGCGTCGGACAATTTCTGCAGTGCCCCCCTCTCCTCCTCGGTCGGCACGGCATAGCTCTTGGCGGGCTTCACGAAATCCTGGAAATAGCGGATCGCGTAGCCGACCAGCCTGTCGAGCTGCGGATGGGTCTGCGGCGATGCGTCCGGAGCATGGCGACGCAGGAAGCCCCACAGCACGTCCTTGTTCTCCGCATTGGCAACGGCAACCAGATTGAGCAGCAGCGCGAAATTGATCGTGGTGCGCGCCCCTTCCTGGCCGATCGTCTCCGGCGCCGGCGGATTTCCGCCATGAATATGCCAGACCGGGTTGCCAAGCTGGTTCTTTGCATCCTGCCGCCCGAAGCCGCCCAGAAACTGCAGATACTCGTCGACGGCTCGTGGAATGGCGTCGAAATGCAGTTTCTTGGCCGAGCGGGGCGACTGGTACATGTACAACGCCAGGCTCTCCGGCGTGGCATAGGTCAACCATTCGTCGATGGTCAGGCCGTTGCCCTTCGACTTCGAGATCTTCTGACCGTGCTGGTCGAGGAAGAGTTCGTAAACATAGTGCTCCGGGGCCGTGCCGCCGAGGATCTCGCAAATGGCGTCATAAACAGGCGCGTTGGTCTGGTGGTCCTTGCCGAACATCTCGAAGTCGACATCCAGCGCCGCCCAGCGCGCGCCGAAATCCGGCTTCCATTGCAGCTTCACCTTGCCGCCGGTGACCGGTAGCGTCTTGTCGACACCGTCCTCGTCGGTGAAGGTGATGGTCCCTGCCTTGGCATTCACGTCCTTGAGCGGCACATAGAGCACCCGCCCGCTGCTCGGAGAGATCGGCAGGAACGGCGAATAGGTCGCCTGCCGCTCCTCGCCGAGGGTCGGCAGCATGACGGCCATGATCTCGTCGTACTTTTCGGCGGCCTTCAGCAGCACGGCATCGAGCTTGCCGGATGTGTAGTATTCCGTCGCGCTGGCGAATTCGTAATCGAACCCGAACGTATCGAGGAACCGGCGGAGCATGGCGTTGTTGTGATCGCCGAAGCTCTTGTAAGCGCCGCCAAACGGATTGGGAACACGGGTCAGCGGCATCTGCAAATAAGGCTTGAGCGCTTCGGGATCCGGCACATTGTCCGGGATCTTGCGCATGCCATCCATATCGTCGGAGAAGCAAATCAGCCGGGTCGGGATACGATCTTCCGTCAGCAGGCGAAACGCATTGCGCACCATGGTGGTACGCGCGACCTCGCCGAAGGTGCCGATATGCGGCAGGCCCGAGGGGCCGTAGCCGGTCTCGAACAGGATCTCTTTCTTGTCGCCGGCGCGCTTCTGCAGACGGGCAACGAGCTTCCTCGCCTCCTCGAATGGCCAGGCGGCAGAGACATTGGCGGCCGCGACGAGCTCGGCCGGATAGAGATTTGACATGTTCGATCCGATTTCTTTCTGCTGCTTGTGGATGGGAAGCCAAGCGGAGTGCGAAGCGGCTTGATTTTTCTCGACCGCAAGCGGAAGGCACAGCCATATTCAGGCTGGGCCGCAGCGTCAATCTTGGCGCGTGCAAATGATCGGTCGAGGGGCGTGATGACGTCGATTCTGGACTATCTGACCGCCGCTCTCGTCACTTTGCTGGTGGTGGTCGACCCGCCCGGCCTCGGCCCGATCTTCCTGGGCGTCACTCGCGGCATGAACAAGGAGCAGCAGCACTCGGTCGGCTGGCGCGCCAGCGTGATCGGCTTCGGCGTGCTCGCCTTCTTTGCCGTCGCCGGGGAACCCTTCCTCAGGCTGCTCGGCATCACCACGCCGGCCTTCCGTATCGCCGGCGGCCTGCTGCTCTTCGCCATCGCCTATGAAATGGTGTTCGACCGCTCCACCATGCGTAAGAACGAGACTGCGGAGACCGCCATCACCAAGGACTTCATCTCCAATGTCGCTGCCTTCCCGCTCGCCATCCCTTTGATTGCCGGTCCCGGCGCCATCACGGCCGTCATGTTGCTATCGGCCCAGACCCATGGCGAGCCGGCCAAATTCGCATCCCTGTTTCTCGTCATCGCCTTCGTGACGGCCTGCTGCTACGTCTCCTTCCGCCTTGCCGGCGTGATCAACAAGCTTCTGGGGATCACCGGCAATGTCGTGCTGACCCGACTTCTCGGCATCGTCCTGTCGGCCCTGGCGGTGCAGTTCATCGTCGATGGCGTCAGGGCGATCGTGACCGGATAAGGGCCCGCACTGCGTTCGACACCATTTCTCCGTCTCGGCAGGGCGATGATCGAGCCTTCGATCGCGCACAAAAGCAAGACGCCGGCCACGAGACGTGACCGGCGCTTCAGGCACCTTGTCGACGGGTCTGTTCCGACGTCAGAACGGGATGTCGTCGTCCATGTCGGCCGAGGAGAACTTGCTCGAACCGGCCGGTGCCGGACGGCGCTCCATCGGGCTCGACGAGCCGAAATCATTGCCCTGATAGTCCCGGGCGCCCTCACCCTGCCCACCGCCGCCGCCGCGCGAGTCCAGCAGTGTCATTTCACCGCGATAGCGCTGCAGCACGATCTCGGTGGAATATTTTTCCACGCCCGAAGCGTCATTGTATTTGCGGGTCTGCAGCTGGCCCTCGAGGTAAACCTTGGCACCCTTCTTCAGATATTGCTCGGCGATGCGTGCCAGCCCCTCGTTGAAGATGACCACGCTGTGCCACTCGGTCTTCTCCTTGCGTTCGCCGGTGGCCTTGTCGCGCCAGCTTTCCGTCGTGGCGATACGCAGGTTGACGACCGGCTCGCCCGAATTGAGCCGCCGCACTTCAGGATCGCGGCCGAGATTACCGACCAGAATGACCTTGTTCACCGAGCCCGACATCGAGGCTTCCTTCCTTCGCTTCACAGCGTGCCGGCCGAACCGCCCTGCACGCCCCATGGCACCCCGAAAGGCGCCTCCATCATTTCTGCTCTAGCATGCTCCCGGCGCCACGCCTGCAAGGGAATTGGCTTCGTGCACAATTAGTTTTGTTCCACATTTGTTCGTGCAATGCAAGCGCCCGCCTTAACGATCCGCTTACCAAACCACCCCAAAGACCACACCATACCGCAGTCTGTCGTTCCGCCTCGAATCATGTGGGAATCTGCGGCATCTGGCCAAGAAAACCTTGCCTTTGCCCGATAACTTGCCCAACAAGCAGGTCGAAAATCAGAACCGCGCTTTCCGTCATCGCTCTTTCGCCACATTGGGCGTGCAGGGGAGCCGCACACTCATTCTTAGTTCCATACGAGGGCAGCAAAATGGCAGGACCAGGACAACAGCGCGAAGCGACCGACGGAGCCAACACGGTAGCGGCTCTGGGTTTGCGGCGCGCCGCTTTGCGCGGCATGCTCGCTTCCCCGATCATCGATGCGGATGACCAGAAGGGGCTGCGCGACGAACTGGTCTCCGAGCTGCGCTCCATCGCCAATTCGATCTCCCGCGCCCCCGCCAAGAACGCCGTCGAGCTCTGCGCCAAGCTGGACGTGCTCGGCGAGGAATATCGTCCCGACGGCGACAGCGGCTCCATCCGCGAGCTGATCGCCTCGATCCGCCGTGACGTCGTCAGCCTGACCGGCCGTCCGGCGGTTCAGGAGCGCGCCTCCTTCCAGACGATCCGCCCGATGCACAATGCGCGCGCCGCCGAACCGACCCAGCAGCCGGCTTCGGCCGAAGCGGCTGGTGAAGCCAAGGCCGACTAAGCCTTTCCTTCGAGGCCGAAATCATCACCCCCGTGGAGCGATCCGCGGGGGTTTTTCTTTGGCTCTCGATCTCTCCCTTTGGCGTTGGCCGCGAGCAAAGCGTGTTCACGTGTGAACGCTTGTCCCAACGCTGCGTTCCGGCACGTCTCTACAAGTCCAGGCGATTCCGTCTCGTTGGCGAAAAGCCGTTGGTTCCAAACAAAAGGGGCAGGCTCGCGCCTGCCCCCATTCACTGCATCGACCTTGGGATCGACAATCGCTCCTTATTGAGCGTTGTCGCCCTCGCCTTCATCGTCGCCGCCTTCGTCACCGCCGCCGGCACCAGGTGCGGCTCCACCGCCGTTGCCGGCGCTGAGCACCTGGCCATTGACGCTCACGGCCTTGGTTGCCGCGTCGAAGTCGACGTCCCAGACGGCCTTGCCGTCAGCACCGGTCTTGGCCAGCCCCTTGATCAGGGCGATGCCCATCAGGGCCGATTCCTTGTTGGGAACCTGGGCGTTGTTCACGGCCGCAATGATCTGGTCGAGATTGGTGGCCGAAATCGTCACCTTGCCCTTCTGGCTCGGCATGACGCTCATCTTGCCTTCCGCGCTCACCGCTCCGGCCGGGGCGGTGAAGGTGCTGGGCGCCAGGGTCACATGCGGCTGTCCGGCCATGAAGAGAGCCAGGAATTGCGGCGTCAGTTCGTTGGGGATCGGCGGATCCTTGCTCGCATCGAAATTCTCGATCGCCAGCTTGGCGATGGCCTCGAGGTCGACGCCCTCGAACTTCACGTCGATATTGCCCTCGCCCGGAACCAGCGGAGCCACCCAACCCGGAATGGCCGGGGACTGCGGCAACGCCAAGCCATCATATTTGATGTCAATGCCATAGGAGGCATCCTTGACCGCGCCGGTCATGCCGACGCCGTAGCTCAGGCTTCCGAGCTTGACCGGACCCAACGGCGTCTCGACGGTGACCTCATTCAGCTTGGTCGTGCCGGACAGGTTGTTCCACAGTGGCAGGGCTGCAGTCAGCTTCTGCTTGATCTCGGCCTGCTTGCCGATCAATTCCTTGGGATCCTTGGAATTGGCGGCCATGCCAATGAATTCCAGCACTGTCGTAAGCTGGAGATTGTCGACCTTTCCATCAGAGGCCAGCGACTTGGCCGAAACCTTGATGGTAAGGGGCTTGGTCTTGCCGACGATGTTCTCGACGAAATCGGTGGCCGAGCCGGTGGTGCTGATGTTGACGCCCCCACCACTGCCGGCGGTTCCGGTCAGCTTGGAGGTGATCGCGCCCATGCTCGCGGTCACGGTGCTCTCGGGATCCTCCATGTCCATCGCCATCGAGGCGCAGGTCACTTCATAGGTCGAGAAGGTCGAGATCTTCGGATCGAACACGCCTGCCGACTTGCAAGGCGCCGCAACCTTCATGGCGAAAGGCTTGTCGCCCTGGGTGCCGCTGAAATTGTAGTTGATCGGCGAATCGCTGGTCACCGCATAGGTGCCGTCCGAATTGGGTGTGGCCAGATAGGTGATCGGATCGAAGCTCGCAGTGACGCCGGCTCCCTTGAGCTGGGCCAGGGTGGAGGCCAGATCAAGCTTCACGGCATAGGCGCTGCCCTGCGGGGTGATGGACAGGATGCCCTTCTCGAAAAGGCCGCTGCCGAACGTCTTGGCCAGGCTGTCTTGCAGTTGCTTGGCGCCATCCGCCGATACGCCCTGCGCAAAGGCGGGAGCGCTCAGCAGCGTCGCGGCCAGTAGCGTGCTCCGAAAGGCCAGCCTGGCGGCGGGACTGCGGCGTTTCATGCGAAGAAGTTGCATGGAGTTTCCTTCAGTGGGTGGGAAGCCGTTTCGCGGCGCACTCTTAACCCAAAATCATGAGGTGCGCACGCTTGGGTCGATGAAAGAGCGGTGGACGTTCAGGACCGGCTGTGAACCGGTACAGCGGCACTAGGCCCCGTCAGGATCGGAAACGAGGTGCCGAAACGCACATGACACATTCAATAGTCTCCGTGACGGGAGCGTTTATCACGCTGCAGGCGAGCCATCCTGATGGCTGTTATGGATCATGGATGGGGCAGCGGACAGTTCCGTGCGTCACAAACCTTCCTGGATAGAGAATTGCGGCAAGAGCGTCGCGATGGCAGTCGAGCGGCTACCACTACTCAGGGTAGCACCCTAGCACCAGCCTTCAATCGATACATGACAAGAGGTCAAAAAAACGGCAAGAATCGGGATTGCCAGCATGAAACGTTTACGGTTTCGCAGCATTATGCGATGAAAACAAAAGTGCCCTCGGTAATGGTTCGGTGTTAGACCTACATCGCTGCTGTCCGAAAAAATGGAAGCGACAATGACAATTCTCAAGATCCTCACCGCCGTTTTCGTCCTGGCTGGCTTGGCAGCCTGCGCCAGTGACTACGGCCAGGCCGACCGCCGTCCGGCTTACGTCGTCGGGCCGGATACGCCGTTCCCGCGCTGAGCTCGGCACACTGCTCGTGAGCGTTTAGCCCAACACCCGAGCACCCGAGGTGGCATTTGCGCGTTGTAGCAGGGCATGAGCAGCCTCCATCAGGTTTTAGCCTGCACGAACACCCTGCCATCCGGCGGGGTTTTCTTTTGTCCAGACGTCCACGGGCGCCGATTCGCTACCCTGCTGCCGACTGGCCCGCATTACGGCATCCGTCTCCCGCCTCGCGGATGCACTGGGATGAATTGCCTATTTAAAAGAAATACGGGGAAAGAGAGCGCACTCTCCTTCCCCAAAAAAGTTCTGTTTTCCGTTAAGCTTTCGCGAGATAAGTCTGCGCCTGGACACTAGCCTTGCTATCGTCGCCTGGCAGAAATAACACCCGTAAACTCTTGAACGGCATTGTTAGCATAACGATGCTACATGGAAAATCTAACCTGTCCATAGCCCAAACTCCCTTTAGGAAGTGATGGTCGAATTATATCGATTTACGCCAGGGCGGGCGCATCATAATACCATAAAGCAAATACGCCTCTCACGATCAGGCGACGACGATCGGGTGAACAGGGGGCATCACGCCCCCACGATACCGATCGGCCCAAGACAAAGTCAGGGCATGTCGAGCAGATATCTGAATGAAGGGGGGGTGGCGGAGACGCAGTCCGCCTAAAAATTCTTCTATTGATTTGTTTGTATCGATATATTTTTTATCATTAAACCGCTTCCCTACTTTCTTCCCCACTGAAAACTCGGGTTTTAGGGACGATATGGACTCCAAATTTGTGTGGATTCCCCCCTGCCCGCGAATCGGCGACGATGGCAGCCACGCCCGGAATCGAACCCGGATCGGCAGCTTATACCAACCTGCGCTGATCAGAACCCATAGGCCCATTTGCGACGTCCGATGGTCATGATGTGCCCAGGCTGGTCGATGAGCTTGTTCCAGGCCTGGCAGCAATGGTCGACGATATTGTCGTAGAATGTGAAGACGCGGTTGGAGAGCCAGTTTTCGCGCATGAACTGCCAGATGTTCTCGACCCCTTGGGCGACAGCGAAGCGCCTTCGCTTCGCGAAAGCCGGGTTCAGCTCGGGACATTTGGCAGGCAGCGAGATGATGCTGATGTTGCCGGGCATCCCAAGCTTGTTGGTTGTGTGCCAACCAGCCTGATCCACCAGCACGACCGCGTGAGCGCCGGGTGCGAGAGCCAACGATACTTCGGCCAGATGCAGCGACATGGTTTGGGTATTGCAGAAGGGCAGGACCAGGCCGGTGCCCTTGCCCAGTTCAGGGCAGATCGCGCCGAAGATGTAGGCCGATTTGGTCCTCTGATCCTTCGGCGCCGACGGTCGGGTTCCGCGCCGCGCCCAGCGCCAAGTGATTTTGTTCTTCTGACCGACACGCGCTTCGTCCTGATCTGGAGGACGCGCAGCGAAACCATATCTCTATGGGCGTGCCCTTCGGGAGGGTTGCCCTGACCTTTGCCAACTCGGCGGCAAAGCCTCGCCATGGATCGCTGGGATCGGGCCACTTTCCACAATCTCGACCAGCGCCTGGTGCTGGGCATCGTTGAGCCGGGATCGAGGGCCGGAGGCCTTGCCATCCAGGAGGCCGCCCGGGCCACGGTCATTGGACAGAACCACCCAGTCACGCACGATCTGCAAGCCCACGCCGCCGATCCGTGCTGCTGCGCTCCGGCTCCCGCCGTCGTAAATCTCGGCCAAGGCCAGCAGGCGCCGCGCTTGGTTCGCACTTCTCGACGTCCGTGCCAATCGCCGCAACGCCGCTCCGTCATAATCCGCTCGCAAGCCGATCACCAAGCCCATGGTCACCCCCTCCATTCAAGGGCCCATAGATTCAGACTTTCGACTGCTTGGGAATCCCCAACGTGAGTCAGCGGTCACGCAGGCTGCGTATAAGTGAAGCTGGCGCAGTTGAAGAAAATGAAACCAGAGACCAAATAGCAAAACAGATGCAGAAGAGCCCCAAAATCCATGCGATAGAGACTATCGCCCAGAACAGATCTTTGAATTTGGCTCCCAATATTTTCTCTATAATTAAATTGTATCGGTGTATTTTCTAAATAGTTTTTATATTTTTCGCCAATATAAACATACATATAGGAGTTTATTTTAGTATTTACGTCGAACGTATTTGAATTGATCGACGCTTACATTAAGTATTTCGGCTAACTTAAGGTATATTGAAAGCGGCAGACTTGTGTCACCGTCTTCAATTCGGGAAATATCGGCGACAGAGACACCCGCCAAACTGGCCAGCTTCTCACGCGAGAGCCCCATATCCTCTCTCATGGACAAAAGAGATCTTTCGGCCGCGCCTTGTGAGCGGGCTCTGGCTGACGGGAGCTTGTTGTCCGATAACTGTTGCCGCTTCAACGACCGTTGCGTATCTGCTCTCATTCTATAGTAAAGGTCTGATGTTACCGTAAGGGCGCCCCTCGGTGGGCCGGCATCAGTTCCCTTGCCTTTTGATTTTTTCATTCAGAAATCCTCATCAAAGAGGATCCGATAACTGTTCGATAAGATGAATGTTCCCGAAAATGTACAAACGCGACACGACATCACGTGGATACATTGAGGCGATGACACTTTGTGCGCATCGCGAGCGTCACCTAAAGGGAGCAACCGTCCCGGCCGATGTAACCGGGGACTCCGAGCGGCCAGCCCGCGCCCGGCCGATGTTTGGACGTATCTTGAAGGTATGTCGTGCCGTTGCGCTCTACCTAGTGCTGAGTTGGCATCCGGGGAATTTCCCCAGATGCGCGAAGGGAGGACGCCGTCTTGTGATCAACCCCGCTCGCCGTTTCTTAATAAGAGGGCAAAAACACACTGGCACATCAGGGTTTTTCGCCTTTATTATTTCACATATACCCACAAATACGACGAATCATACTATAAGTATATTAATTTTTTGGAATATTTTTGATTTTAAATGATTTATTTATATAATTATTTTATTTTTCTCTACGATATGGTAATTTTCAAATATTAATACACATAATTTTTTCGAAATGTTGCCAATTGGCAACAGATTTTATCTCCTCTTAAAGTTATTGATGGGGAGTACTCTCTTGGATTGTAGCCATGCGCAAGCTTCTCTTCGCCGCTTCTGCTCTGGTGTGCCTCTCGGTTCCGGCTATGGCTGCGGATCTCGCGCCAGCAGCCATTGAGCCAACTTCACCGGTAGCGGCGCCCTTCAGTTGGACAGGCTTTTATGCTGGCGTGAACGCCGGGTATGCCATGACCAAGTCTGAAGAAGGGTGGCGGCACACCAGCGGAGGCGATGACCCTGACGCTATTGCGCTACGGCAGTCGCTCACCAACCACTCTTACGACCTTGACGGTTTCCTTGGCGGCGCTCAGATCGGCTACAATTGGCAGCAAGGGCATTTCGTAGTCGGTGCAGAAGCTGATGCCGACTTCTACCAGAAATCATTCTCCAAAACCCGCAGCCTTCTCCCCGATTTCCCTAGCAATTCGGTTACCCAGACTGGAAAAGCGACGGGATTATATACCGCCCGCGTTCGCCTTGGTTATGCATTTGATCAGACACTCATCTATGCCACCGGTGGTTGGGCGGGAACACAGTTGGATTTTCGTGACTCGTCAGTTTATCCGGGTAGTTTCCAGGGTGTGTCAAAATCGGAATTCAAATCCGGTTGGACCATTGGGGCCGGCGTTGAGCAAGCAATTAACGATCACTGGTCAGTGAAGCTTGAATACCTCTATGCCGACTTTGGAAGCACAAAATCATCTTCGTGCAACAACTTCTCTACCGATCTTTGCTATTCGCATAAGCACGACGTCACAACGAATGTCGTACGCCTCGGCGTCAACTACAAATTCTGATCGCCTTAGCTAAGTGCTCCTGTCGGCGCAGTCACCGTCAGGGCCGCCGCTCGACCCGATCGGGCGGCTGGGCCGCTCCACACCTGAATTTCTATGTTCAGCCCCAGCGCAGCAAACGCCGCATCGATCTGATCAAGCTTTGACGCATGATCAAGCAGGAATAGGCGGTCCACGGACCCCCGTTGCCAGCCAAGCCGGCGCGCCAGCTCCGCGCGGGTGATGCCGGCCGCACGAAGAGCCGTGTAAAGCTGCATTTTCAGCTGTGTCCCCAGGTAGGGTCGAACCATGACGCTCCGGGGCTCCACACGATCGGCTGGCGGGATATCTTCGCCGTCAGCGATGCGCGACGCTATGGCCTCTTCGATTGCATCCCTTGCGTGGCAATATGGATGTCATGGGAAGGGGGGGTGGCGGAGACGCAGGGATTCGAACCCTGGATACCCTTGTGGGGTATGCTCATTTAGCAAACGAGTGCCTTCAGCCTCTCGGCCACGTCTCCAATGCCCTCCGGATAGACAATCCCGTTCCGGCAATCAAGGTAAAATCGCAACGAGCCCCAAGCTTTGTGACGGGTACTGTCATCTGCGTGATCTCTTCGGTCTCAGTCGCAGCCGATCGGAGCGTGAAAATCACCGATCTGACACGCAAAAGCCCGCTCAAGCCCGGCAGAGATGTCGAGGAAGACACAAGCGCGGCGAAACGAGGCACCGGCACGACGAGCATTCCGTTCGAACCCCGTTTGCTTTAGAGGACAGTGCGCTCTAGCAAAACGCTCTTTGTTTCGATGCGCCTTTGCGGTTCCAGGTGATTCCGTCCAATCGCAAGGCGCTTTCGGAAGCCGTGGGAGGACCTGGATGAATAGCACCGCCAAATCGAGCACTGCCGTTGCTCCCAGTCGGGACATCGAGCGCCTGCTCGATATCATGGCCGCCTTGCGCACTCCCGGCACCGGCTGCCCCTGGGATCTTGAACAGGATTTTGACAGCATCGCCCCCTATACGATCGAAGAAGCCTATGAGGTCGCTGATGCGATCCAGCGCGGCGACATGGCTGATCTCACTGACGAGCTTGGCGATCTCCTACTGCAGGTGGTGTTTCACGCCCAGATGGCACGCGAGGAAGGTCTTTTCGATTTCGGCAATGTCGTCGAGGCGATCACCACCAAGCTGATCCGTCGCCATCCGCATGTTTTCGGCGAGGCCCGGAACCTGCCGCCGGCGGAGGTGAAGAAACTATGGGCGGAGATCAAGGCGCAGGAAAAGGCCGAACGCGCGCACCGCCATCCGCCGGTTGGCCCGACGAGTGCCCTCGAAGGCGTTCCCGCCGCCATGCCGGCCCTGACGCGGGCGGTCAAGCTGCAGGAGAAGGCGGGCAAGGTCGGATTCGACTGGAACGACATTCGCATGGTGCTCGCCAAAGTGCGCGAAGAGGCTGACGAGATCGAGGCCGCCCTCGACGAGGGAGCCGGCAAAGACGCGTTGGCGGCTGAAATCGGCGATCTGCTTTTTGCTGTCGCCAATATTGCCCGCCATGCCCATGTCGACGCAGAAGGTGCGCTGCGCGGCGCCAATGCTAAATTCGAGAAGCGCTTTCATTTCATCGAGGCTCGCCTGAGCGAGAAGGGCACGGCTCCGGCCCAGTCGAGCCTGGAAGAAATGGACGGATTGTGGAACGAGGCCAAACGAGCGGGCCTATAAGCCCCGCTCCTTCTGCCGAGAAGCGTGCCGCCCCACCGAGGCAGGCCTGCATAGCCGGCGCCCGCATGGCCTCACTGGCCGCAAACGGCATTCCATGCGACAAACCAGGCTCACCTGCATTCCTCGTCTTCGCGTGATCCGCCATGTCGTCCAGCCCGCCGCCCGCCGATGTATCCGCAGCTCTCAGCGTTGAGGAACGACGCGAAGCCATCGTCAATCTGGTGCGTCAGCACGGCTTCGTCGGCGTCGAAATGCTGGCGGGCCGGTTCAATGTCACCGTTCAGACGATCCGGCGCGATCTCAACGATTTGAGTGACGAGGGGCGGCTGGCGCGCTATCGCGGCGGCGGCGGCCTCCCCTCCAGCGTCGCCAATATCGACTACAGTGCCCGCCAGATCATGAACCAGGCAGAGAAGGAGCAGATCGCCAAGCTGGTGGCGCGCCACGTACCCGATCATGTCTCCATCTTCATGAATATCGGCACCACCACCGAGGCGGTGGCCGCCGCGCTGATCCATCACCAGGATCTGCGGGTGATCACCAACAATCTCAACGTGGCGACGATTCTCTCGCGGCACACCGATTTCGAGATCACCATCACTGGCGGCTCGGTGCGCAACCGCGACGGCGGCGTGCTCGGCCCGGCCTGCGTGGACATGATCAGTCAATTTCGCGTCGATATCGGCATCATCGGCATCAGTGGCATCGATACCGACGGCACGCTGCTCGATTTCGACTATGACGAGATCCGCGCCGCCCAGACCATCCTGCACAATGCGCGCAAGACCTATCTCGTCACCGACCACACCAAGTTCCAGCGCAGACCACTCCTGCGCATGGCGTCGATCACCGAAGTCAGCGCCGTCTTCGTCGACAAGGCGCCGCCTCGGGCGCTCACCGAATTGCTGGCGGCCAGCGGCACGGAGCTTCATATCGCCAGCGCCTGACCGGCATCGCTGCGTTGGGCCGTCCTCGAAGAGGGCCGGCTTGATTTGTGACACAGTTTGTCATGAAAAAAACAGCCCGCGGCTCCTTTCGAATTGGAACATTGCGAAAATAGCAGTCACGCGACGATTCAAATTTCAACACCCATTGATTGTGATTTAAAATCCGAAGGAACATTCGAGTCCCTATTATTTTACCTAAACTATCCACGATGCGACGTGTGCGGGCCAAATCCGCAGCCTAAACCAAGAAATCTCTCATATGCTGTCGGTATCTTATTATTGACGCCTCAAAGAGGTTTCACTTTTGGAACAGTTTGTCATTTTCGTTTTCCGGGAAACGAAAGGTAAAATTTTCTATTGCGAAAATACCAAACCGCGCCAACATGCCTTCCGAATATGACGCCCTCGCCGATGAGGGGCGAAATGCAGGGAGACGGAACGCAATGGTTCAGGCCATCTCGCCACGCCCGATCGACATCCTGACTGCCGTCACGATCCGCGGTGTCGCCCGATGAGCGAGCAGGCATCCTCCAACGACATCTTCGACGTCTTCGTCATCGGTGGTGGCGTCAATGGCTGCGGCATTGCCCGCGACGCCGTCGGGCGGGGTTATTCAGTCTATCTGGCAGAGATGAACGATCTGGCCAGCGGCACTTCCTCCAAGGCTACCAAGCTGATTCATGGCGGCTTACGCTATCTCGAATATTACGAGTTCCGCCTGGTGCGGGAGGCTCTCACCGAACGCGAGATCGTCTGGTACAACGCACCGCACCTCGTCCACCCGCTGCGTTTCGTGCTGCCCTATTTCAAAGGCCTGCGCCCGGCCTGGATGCTGCGGATCGGCCTTTTCCTCTACGACTATATCGGCGGCCGTAAGAAGCTGCCACCCACCCGGACGCTGGACCTTCGGCGCGACGAGGCCGGCAAGTCGTTGAAGCCGATCTTCTCCAAGGCCTTCGAATATTCCGACTGCTGGGTGAATGACGCCCGTTTCGTGGCCCTCAATGCCCGCGATGCCGCCGACCGCGGCGCCGTCGTCCGCACTCGCTGCAAGGTCGTCGCTGCGCGTCGCGACAGCGGCCTATGGCGCCTCCGGCTGCTGGATCAGACCAATGGTGCGGAGAACGAGGTCACCGCCCGCCTTGTCGTCAATGCGGCTGGTCCCTGGGTCGACAAGGTGCTGGCGGACGTGGTCGCGCACAAGGAGCCGAACCAGGTGCGCCTGGTCCAGGGCAGCCATATCATCGTACCCAAGCTCTTCGACCACGACCGCTGCTACATCTTCCAGAACCCCGATGGCCGTATCATCTTCGCCATTCCCTATGAGGACGAGTTCACCCTGATCGGCACCACCGACCAGGATTACAAGGACGACCCGGCCAAGGTCGCGATCACGCCCAGCGAGACGGACTATCTGTGCAAGGCGGCGAGCGAGTATTTCGCCAAGGAAATCACGCCTGCCGATATCGTCTGGACCTATTCGGGCGTGCGCCCCCTCTATGACGATCACGCCACGGCCGCCCAGGCAGCCACCCGCGACTATGTGATCAAGGAGGAGTTGATCGACGGCGCGCCGCTGATCAATATCTTCGGCGGCAAGATCACCACCTATCGCCGCCTGTCGGAATCGATCCTCGAACATATCGAGAAAACGCTTGGCGCCAGGGGCAAGCCCTGGACCGCGGACGCGCCCCTGCCAGGCGGCGACATGCCCAACGCGGATCTCGACGCCTTCATCCGCTCGCTGATGGCGCGCAAGCCCTTCCTGTCCCCTGCCCTCGCCCGGCGTCTTGCCAAGGCATACGGCACGCGCGTCCTCAAATTCCTGGAAGGCGCCAACAGCATGGCCGATCTCGGCCGCGATTTCGGCAAGGGCCTTACGGCCGCCGAGATCGACTATCTCGCCGACCAGGAATGGGCCGTGACTGCCGAGGACATTCTCTGGCGCCGTTCCAAGCTCGGCCTGCATCTGCCGCCCGAGGTGGCCGGTGACATCTCCGCCTATCTCGCCGCCAGGCAGAAGGCGCCCGTTCCCCACTGAACTCGTTCTGAGACCAAACCGGACTGCAAGAACATATCGAGGAGGAAAGCATGACCAAATATGTCGGGTCCATCGATCAAGGCACGACCAGTACTCGCTTCATCATCTTCGACCGTCGCGGCGAGATCATCTCCGTCGACCAGAAGGAACATGAGCAGATCTATCCCAAGCCCGGCTGGGTCGAGCATGATCCGGCAGAGATCTGGCGCAACACCCAGAGCGTGATTGCCGGAGCCCTGAAAAAGAAGGGACTGACCACGGCCAACCTCACATCGGTAGGTATCACCAACCAGCGCGAGACGGCGGTCCTGTGGAATCGCAAGACCGGCGCGGCGGTGCACAACGCCCTGGTCTGGATGGACACCCGCACCGATAAGCTCGTGGGCAAATTCGCCAAGGATGGCGGCCAGGATCGCCTGCGCGCCAAGACCGGCCTGCCGCTGGCAACCTATTTCTCAGGCCTGAAGCTGCGCTGGCTGCTGGACAACGTGCCCGGCGCCCAGAAGGCGGCAGAAGCGGGCGACCTCCTCTTCGGCAACCTCGACACCTGGCTGGTGTGGAACCTCACCGGCGGCACCAAGGGTGGCTTGCACCTGACCGACGTCACCAATGCCTCGCGTACCCAGATGATGAACCTGGAGACGCTGGACTGGGATGCCGATATTCTCAACCTGTTCGACATCCCGCGGGCCTGCCTGCCGCAGATCCGCTCCTCCAGCGAAGTCTACGGCAAATGCACCGGCGTGCTGGCCGACATCCCGGTGGCAGGCATCCTCGGTGACCAGCAAGCCGCCCTGTTCGGCCAGGCCTGCCTGCAGCCGGGCGAGGCGAAGAACACCTATGGCACCGGCTGCTTCATGCTGATGAACACCGGCGACAAGCCCTTCCACTCGACGGCCGGCCTGCTGACCACGCTTGGCTACAAGCTCGGCGACAACAAGCCCGTCTATGCCCTGGAAGGCTCGATCGCCATCGCCGGCGCTCTGGTGCAGTGGCTGCGCGACAACCTCAACCTGGTGAAAACCGCACCAGAGATCGAGTCTCTCGCCAATACCGTGAAGGACAATGGCGACGTCTATTTCGTGCCGGCCTTCTCCGGCCTCTACGCGCCGCACTGGAAGGAGAGCGCCCGCGGCGTGATCGCCGGCCTCACACGTTTTGCCAATAAGGGCCATATCGCGCGCGCCGCCCTGGAGGCGACCGCCTATCAGACCCGCGAAGTGCTCGACGCCATGACCAAGGATTCGGGCGTTCAGATCAAGGAACTGCGGACCGATGGCGGCATGGTCGTCAATGAACTCCTGATGCAGTTCCAGTCCGACATCCTCAATGTTCCGGTGGTGCGTCCCAAGGTCATCGAGACGACTGCATTGGGTTCGGCCTACGCGGCCGGCCTGGCGACGGGCTATTGGAACTCCACCAAGGACATCTCGGAAAACTGGGGCGTCGACAAGCGCTGGCATCCGATGATGAAGGAAGAGCAGCGCAGCAAGCTCTTCAGCGCCTGGAACAAGGCCGTCAGCCGCTCGCTCGACTGGGTCGACTGATCAACACCGGCAAAAGGGCCGCACCGGGGGGTGCGCGCCCAAAAACAAGAGGAAACATACCATGGCAGTTGGGTTTATCGGCGAGCTCATGGGCACCGCCACGCTCGTCCTGTTCGGTGACGGCGTGGTCGCCAATGTGCTGCTGGCCAAGAACAAGGGCCAGAATTCCGGCTGGATCGTCATCACCGCCGGCTGGGCCTTCGCCGTGCTCTGCGGCGTGCTCGTCGCCGTTGCGGCCGGTGCCCCGGGCCACCTCAATCCGGCGGTGACCCTCGCTTTCGCCACTGCGACCGGCGATTGGAGCAATGTCGTCCCGTTCATCGCGGCCCAGTTCATCGGCGCCTTCATCGGTGCGATCCTGGTCTGGCTCGCCCATCTGCTGCATTGGGGCGAAACCGAAGACCAGGGTCTCAAGCTCGCCGTTTTCTGCACCGGTCCCGCCATTCGTAACTATGGCGCCAATCTGGTGACGGAAATCATCGGCGGCTTCGCCCTGCTCTTCGTGGTCGCGGCCATCGGCTCCAAGGCCGTGGCAACGCCGGGTTATCTCGCCCCCTTCATCGTCGGCATGGTGGTTTGGGGCATCGGCGTCTCGCTTGGCGGTCCCACCGGCTATGCCATCAATCCGGCCCGCGACCTCGGTCCGCGCATCGCCCACGCCGTGTTGCCGATCCCCGGCAAGGGCGGCTCGGACTGGGGCTATTCCTGGGTGCCTGTCGTCGGCCCGGTGATCGGCGGCATCGTCGCCCTCATGCTCGCCAAGGCGACCGGCATGATGTAACGGGCGCGCCTGCAAGAGGCCAAGCGTCTTACTCCTGAAAATGGCCGGTTCATCCGGCCATTTTTATTGCCGCCGTTGCAGCGGCGTTACGGGCGTGACAGCTTCGCGAGCAGTCATGGGGGTGGCCTTTCAGGTCCCTTTCGGAGCAAGGCGGCGATGAAACGCATCCTGATCACGGGCATGTCCGGAACCGGCAAGACTTCGGTGATCCGCGAATTGCTGGCCCGAGGCAACGAGGCCCATGACCTCGACACGCCGGAATGGTCTCATTGGGTCCCTGCCGCCCCGGGAGACGATCTGATACCCGGCCAGGGAGAGGACTGGGTCTGGCAACTCGACAAGGTCGCGGCCCTGCTATCACGGTCGACGCCCGGGCCCCTGTTCGTCAGCGGCTGCGCCGAGAACATGGTTGCGCTCCTTCCCAAGATCGACGCCACCATCCTGCTTTCGGTTCCCCTCGCAACCATCCTGGCGCGGCTCGCGGCCCGCACCGGTGGCGGTTACGGCCATACCGAAGCAGAACGTCGCAAGGTCGCCGAACTGGTCGCGGCGGTCGAACCGCTGCTACGCCAGTCCGCCGATTTCGAGATCGACACCCGCCAGCCGGTCCAAGCGACCGTCGACGCGATATTTCGGTTCATGCGGGCCGACTGACCCCGGCGCGCCTCCTGCGATAACGGCGCCATCACGCCCCTCCCCCTAATCTGGCGAACCGATCGCATGCGAGGGGTCTGCCATGCCATATGAGCGTTCTGTCGGGCTTGGGCGATCGCGCCTGCGGCATATCGGGCACGGAGCCGGCCTTTGCGCTGCCGCCCTGGGGGTTGCCTTGAGCACAGCCCCAGCCGAGGCCGCGCCCGTCATCACCTGGGAAGTGGCCAACCGCTTCCCGCTGTTCCGCAACGAAGGCCATTTCCGCGCTCTCGCCGGCATCTATGCAAGCCTCCCCCTGGCCGATCGGCAGAACCAACCCGTGATGGCGCTGGAGGTCGAGCTCGAAAAACGCGCCGATGCCAGGCAACTCGGCAAAGCCTTTGGCGATCCCGCAACGATCTGGCGTTTCGGCTGGGCCTCCGCCCTTGTCCGCAGCACTTGTTTCAGCGAAACCAATCGCGGGCACTGGGCCTGCAAGCTGACCAATGGCGAGGATTATGTCGGCGCCCGCAAGGCCGACATCCTCGCCAGCGTCACGGAGGCCCCTGCCGGCCGTGAGTGCCAATGGTTGGTCAATGGCGCCGTGGCGGCGACGGCGGCTTGCGGCACCGTACAGGTTCGCCTTGCCGGCATTCCCATCGATGCTTCCTTCACCCTGAGCGTCAAGGCCGATGGCGCGATGCTGGGCGAAGCGGCCGAGCAGATCATCCGGCCGATCACCGTCCTCGGCATGGGCGATTCCTTCGCCTCCGGCGAAGGCAATCCGGACAAGGCTGCGGTGCTCGGTACCGACGTCAACAATTTCCAGGAATCTTCCCACCTGCCGGGTGAATCGGGATGGCGCGGCCGCCTGCGGCTTTATCCCCTCCGCGACAAACACAATTTCGACAAAAGCTTCGGGATCGGCGCCCTATGGATCAATCAGCAGTGCCATCGCTCGCTCTATTCGCACCAACTCAAGGCCGCCCTGGCGATCGCGCTCGAAGCGCCGCATGTCAGTGTGACCTATCTGGGCTATGGTTGCACCGGGGCGGAGGTCTTCGAGGGGCTTCTCGGCTATTGGACAGCCCGCGACGACGTTCCCAAGGATCGGCGGGGTAAGGTGGGTCAGTACGATGCCTCACCACAGTTGATGCGCGCCTTGCGTGACCTCTGTCCCATGCCCCTGAAGGGCTTCAACCGCTTCTCGTCGTCACCGCGCTTTTCCTGGGAGAGCGATCTCAAACGCTGCGCCGCCTTCAAGCGCAAACCCGACATCCTGCTGCTCAGCATCGGCGGAAACGATATCGGCTTTTCACGGGTCATTGCCGGTGAAGCCCTGGTTGCGAGCAGTAACTTCCTCTCGCTCCGCCGGGCGGCCGAAAAACTATGGATCAAGGGGGGCGATCCAATCACCTTCCAGGACGCCACCGCCATGGAGAGTTCGCTGGCCGAGCGGTATCGCATCCTGGGCCAGGCCATTGAACGGCTCCTGGGCCTGAATGCGTCCCAGGTCATTCAAACCGGCTATCCTCAGATGCTGCACACGGGCACCGGCACCTGTCCGCATGCCCCGAACGGAGAAGCGGGAACGGCTGGAATGGACCTTCACGAGATCTTCCGGATCGGCAAACCGACCACTGGACAGGAGTCCGTCACCTTCGTCGATGGTCTGAATGCCAAGATCCGCGATCTCGGTAGCGACATAGGCTGGCAAGTGGTGACCGGCTTCGCCGCGGGGTTCAAGGGCCATGCTTTGTGTCAGCCGGGCATGGCGGACGGCAGCAATGTTCCGGACGGGCTACGTTTTCCGGTCAGCAATCCCACGGGGCAACGCTGGATCCCGTTTTCGCCGCCGGCCTGGCAAGCCTACCGGCCGCGCCAACGCTGGTTTGTCACGCCAAACGATGCCTTCCTCACCGCCAACACCATGCGCACGCTGGCTGGCAGTGGCGGCGATCCTCATATGAACGGTCGAGCTCAGCCGGTCCTGGCCGCCACTCTCAGCGGCTCATTCCATCCCAATGCCCTCGGCCAGGCGGCCATGGGGGACGGGGTATTGAAAGCGCTACGCCAGAAGCTGGCCTTGCCCGACCCCAGCGCTCCGGCACCCTAGCGACCACTTTTGTCGCGCGCCGGGCGCCCGCCAATCCCCGCCATGCAGCCTCATCTCGACAGGACTGCAACCTGGCAAAGGCTCCAATATTAACCATGTTGCACGAATGCAAACTGCCCGATTCCTTCCGCCAAGAAACAGAAAAACCACCCTCTTTGTTCCTGATTAACGCCATTTCAGCTAGTAAAGCGTCTCAAATCAACGCCGGAACCCGTTGCCATTAACACATTGGGCTGAATCTTGTCTGACGGAGCCTTGCTTCTGTCCGATTCGAGACCAACAGTTAATATTCAGTAAATGAGCTATTCATCGTAGCGTAGCGTAAGGATGCTCAAGGATGAAGAGACTTCCGGGTTTGATCCTGATCACCGGTCTTGCCGTCAGCACGGCTTCCTGCAGTTCCAGCCCGGCTGGGCGGGCCTTCAATGGGGCCCTGATCGGTGGCACCAGCGGGGCCATCGTCGGCAGCCTGGTCGCTCGTCAGCCGACCACCGGTGCGTTGGTCGGCGGCGCCATCGGGGCAACCACAGGCGCCGTCGTCGGTCTCGTCACGACGCCCGAGCCGGCGAGGACCAGTTGGTTCTGAAGCCAGCGCTCCAAGCTCGCCCTGGAGCGTTTTGCGATTTGACTGCGCGCTTTGCTCTGGGAAGCAGAGTCCGTGGCGCCAGCCGGACAGCCAGAGGCAACGCGGACTGGTACCAGTTCCGCCCCTCCGATTGACGTTCGCGCCCACCGAGCGCCATAGTCCGGCTGTCGTTTTACGGCATGTGCGGAGTGGCCTCGATGTCGAGACCGGTCATGGGCCTGGCGGGGACCGTCATTCTGACGATCGGCACGGCGCTGCCGGCATTCTCGTCGGAACAGACGCCGTGGCCGTCTCGCGATCCCGGGCAGCCCGATGCGAGCGTGGCCATCACGAGCGCCTGGGCCGCCGTGCTGCGAGACATTCACGACCTCGCAGGCCTGCAGAAGGCGGCCGGCGCCGGCGGCAAGCTTCTTTCCGTCGATGCCGATCTGGAAACGCCCAGAGCGATCTATAGCTGGCGGGGATTGCATGGCCGCGGGCGGATGAGGGTTTTTCTCTATCGCACCGGGGATTTTGGCGTAGCGATCACGCCCGCGGACGGAGCGGGCGAAATCACCATGAACAATGCGGGGGCCTTCGTTTGCCCGACCTGCTCGCCCCCGGTCGATGCCTGCGGCCGGCGACCGTCATGGGTGTCGCACAGTGTGCATTGGGATGGCTCGGACTGCCATTGCACCATCACCGGCCCGCAGACACTTCGGCCCGGCCCGTGTTGAAGGCAGGTTCGGCCTAGTCGAAACCGGCAACCAGGATCAGCTCTCGGCTATCCGGCCTGACTGGCTGATAATCCCAATCCCCGTACCATGTCTGCCGCGAAAACCCGGCTTTCGCGGCGAGCGCCGATATCGCGGCCTGTGACGCGAAGCGCAATGTGCTGTGGCTGCAGACTTCCGTTCCATCTTCAAAACGATAGATGGAGCGGAACGATACCAGTTCGCCCCTCTTCTCGACATTGACATGAGCCGTGCCGGCACCTGTCGAGGGGCCCGACATCGATTGGCCGGCCCATTGTTTCCAGATCTGCGCGTCCGGATTGCGCGTCTCGAAAGCGAAACGCCCTCCTGGCACGAGTCTTTGCTTCACGGCCTGGAAGAAGGCCAGCGACGTCTCGTCGTCGAGCAAAACCTGGAAAGCATGCCCAGTCATCACCGCGAGATCGAAAGGCCCCTGGACGTCGCTGACCAATCCGTGAACCCAGCGCACCAGATGCCCATGCGGACGCAAGCGAGCGATGTCCAGCATGGCTGCGGCAGGATCGACGGCCGTGACGTCATGCCCCTGCCTGGCAAAGGCTGCTGCCATCATCCCCGTCCCGCATCCGATGTCGAGGATGGCCTGGGCCTGCCTCCCCGCCAAGGCGAGGTAGAACTCGCTGTCCGCCCCCCAGGGGTTCTGCACGTCGTAGAGAGCCGCAAGACGCGGGTCCGTGTAATGCGCGCTCAGCTCATTCAACAGCCACGATCCCGAACCGCCGCCTGACCTGTTCGGCTCTTTCCGGAGCCACGCGGACGGAAACATGGGTGACGCCATCCTCATCGGTCTCGCGAGCCAACACGTCGGTATTGGCATGGAGCCAGGCAAGGCCTGCACCGTCCGCCGGCGGGATGTCGATGGCAAGCGTCAGGCGCCCGGCAGCAACCACCGCCTCGACCCGATCAAGCAGCACCGGCAGTCCTTCCCCGGTCACGGCCGAGACGACGATCGGTCGATTTTCGCCATCACGCCGTGAAGCCGTCAACAACGCTTCGCGCGCCGGCTCTTCGATGAGATCGACCTTGTTCCAGACCTCGATCACCGACTGCCCGGCGCCCTCCTCGATACCGAGGCTGGCCAGGATGGAGCGCACATCGCCAGCCTGGGCTTCGGTATCACCATGAGAGATATCGCGCACATGCAGGATGACATTCGCTTCCAGCACCTCTTCCAGCGTGGCACGGAAGGCCGCGACCAGCATGGTCGGCAATTCGGAAATGAACCCCACCGTATCCGACAGGATTGCCTTGGTGCCGTGCGGCAGCTTGAGCGCGCGCAGCGTCGGATCCAGCGTGGCGAACAACATGTCTTCCGCCAGTACCTCGGCTCGGGTCAGGCGATTGAATAGTGTCGACTTGCCGGCATTGGTATAGCCGACCAGCGCCACGATCGGATAAGGCACCTTGCGCCGGCTGGCGCGGTGCAAGGAACGGGTGCGTTTCACCTGCTCCAGTTCACGCTCCAGCTTGACGATGCGATCCTGCAGAAGGCGCCGGTCCGACTCGATCTGGGTTTCGCCGGGACCGCCGAGGAAGCCGCCGCCGCCGCGCTGGCGTTCGAGATGGGTCCAGGACCGGACGAGGCGTCCCTTCTGATAGTTGAGATGGGCGAGCTCGACCTGCAGCGTGCCTTCCTTGGTGCGCGCACGCCGGCCGAAGATTTCCAGAATCAAGCCGGTGCGATCGATCACCTTGGCGCCCCAGGCTTTCTCGAGATTGCGCTGCTGCACAGGCGACAAGGCGCAATCCATCAGCACGAGGGTGATCTCCTCGGTCTCGACGACCGCCTTGATCTCCTCGACCTTGCCCTTGCCGATATAGGTCGAGGGGCGGATTTCCCCGAGCGTGACCACGACGGCGCCGACCACGTTGAGATCGATGGCGGCGGCGAGGCCGACGGCCTCCTCGAGCTTAGCTTCGGGTGATCGAACCAAATCGCTTTCGCTCCGGCGCGAAAGCACCGGAGCGACGACGTAGGTTCTTGTGCCGGAAGCAACTTCCAGCTCATGCGCATCGATGCGGTGCGCCGGATCCTTGAGAGTATTTGCTGTCAAACGTCAACTTTCGGGCCGGGTTGCCCCCGCCACCGCCGGTACGGCAAGAATCAAAGCTTGTCCGCGCCTTCGATCTCACCGCCTTCGAAGAGTTGGACGGGATGGCCCGGCATGATCGTCGAAATCGCGTGCTTGTAGACCAACTGGGAATGACCGTCGCGGCGCAAAAGCACGCAAAAATTGTCAAACCAGGTCACAACGCCTTGCAACTTCACACCATTCACCAGGAAGATCGTGAGCGGGATCTTGTTCTTGCGGACATTGTTGAGAAACGTGTCCTGTAGATTTTGGGTGCGCTCCGCCGCCATAATACCCCCGAAACTCCTTGACCGCGGTTGGTCCGCGGACATTCACAAGCAAAATCAGCCAACGCTGACGCGCCTGCCTTTCATGCAATCATCCTACATAGTCGACGGGGATGCTGCGTCGCGCAAGCAAAAGTTTGCAATCCCAACGCGTCATTCCGCCCAATCTGTCGGAATGATCGCAGATGGAGGTCAAGCCGTCATCTGTCAAGCAGCAATGGTATGCCCGCCACTAAAGTGAACGCTCGGCCACCTCGTGAAAGCGTGCCCGTAACCGCACCGTGAGGGCCCCCGGCTTGCCATCACCGATGGTCGTATCGTCGATGCGCACCACCGGCATGATCAGCGCCGTCGCCGCCGTCACGAAGGCCTCTTTGGCCGCCTTGGCCTCAGCCAGTGTGAAAGGCCGTTCGCCGACCAGCAGATTGTCACGCCGGGCAAGGTCCAGCAGTGTGGTGCGGGTGACACCGCGCAGAATGCCGCTCTCGGCCGGGCGCGTCAGCAGGGTATTTTCCCGGGTGATGATCCAGGCATTGCTGGCCGCCCCTTCGGTGACGTAGCCGTCCTTGTCGACGAACCAGGCCTCCTTGGCGCCGCGCTCCTTGGCCCGTTGCCGCGCCAGTGCATTGGGCAAAAGCCCCGTGGATTTGATATCGACCCGCTCCCAGCGATTATCCGGCAGGCTAATCACCGAAATACCGCTCGCGGCGCCGGCCTCCGCCTTGCTGCGATCGACGGAGCGGGCGGTCACCACCAAGGTAGGCGGCGTATCTGCCGCCGGAAACACGAAATCGCGCCGGGCCGCTCCGCGCGTCACCTGAAGATAAACCAGGCCGTCGCGGACGCGGTTGCGCCGGACGGTCTCACGCACGATCACCCTGAGAGCCCCCTCCCCGGCTGGCATGGCGATGCCCAGTTCCGAAAGCGAGCGCTTGAGCCGGTCCAGATGACGGGTTTCGTCGATGAGCCGACCGCCGAAAACCTCGCAGACCTCATAAACCCCGTCGGCAAACTGGAAACCGCGGTCCTCGACATGCACGCAGGCATCACGCAGCGGCACATAGACCCCGTTCACATAGGCAATACGGCTCATCACGGCCTCGGGCAAGCTTCGGCCGGCACCAGACGGCAAAGCTCACCGCCCAGACTCGGCCAAGATTTGGCAACCCTCACGGTGTGCCGCAGATTCAGGTCAGTGACAACCTGCGATCGGCCGTCATGGCAGCCAGAAAGGCGAGCCCTGGGCAAAACGCTTCCACAGCTTGTGCAACGAGCCGGCGGCGACTTCCTTGTCGCGGGCCTGCCAGCCACTGATCAAGCCAGCACCACGATGCAGGGCGGCATCCGGCGATTCGTCAGTGAGCACCGTCAGCAGACCACCCGTCGTCGCCGCGTCATTGGCGAGGCCAAGCCCTTCCTGGAGGTCCGCGAGCCGGGCGAGATAACGCTGCGCCTCTTCCTTGGTATCATAGACGCTGCGGAAGAATTCGGCACCATAACGCAGCTTCTTCAGCACGAGCCGCAATTCGTGCTGGGCCACAGGCTCCAGCCGCCTGAAATGCTTTCCCCCTTTCAGGGCACGGCGATGCAGCCGTTCGAGCGCCTGGCGGGCGAACAGGTCGGCCGTCTCCGCCAGGATGCCGAGCGAGCCGCTGGCGATGTCGTTGCGCCAGGCACGCCTTTCGACGGTGCGGCCGAGCGTCAGCAGGAAACGATTATAGCGGGCGCCGGCGAACAGCTCGCGCAAATGCTGATAGCCATGCAGCCGTCGCGGCTCGACATGAGCCCGCATCGCGGCAAAGGCCTTCTCGTCAGGGCAATGGGCTTCGATGCCGGGAATCGTATCCACCACCAGCACATCCCAATTGCGCACGGGGCCCAGCGTGGATGCCAGCCATTTGGCCTCGACCGCCAGCAGCGCGAGGGTCGGTGAGCCGATCTGGCGCTGGAGGATCGAAATCGCGGTGCGCATGCGTCGCAGCGCCACTCGCATCTGGTGCACGCCCTCGGGCGTCCTGCCCTCCTCCACCACGGCCTGATTGGCAGCCATATGGCGGTGGCAGTCGCCGAGCAGCTTGGCGACGATCTCGTCGACATTGTCGCCGGCACCGATGCTGCCCTTGCTGGCCCGCACGCCCTCGGCGGGCGGATCATAGGCGAGCCTGTAGCCGCGATCGGCTTTCGCCAGCGTGCCGACGCGAAGAGGGGCGGCATCGAGCAGGGCCAGGGCAACATCATAAAGGGCGCCGGCGTCGCCGCCCTTGAGCTCGAGCTCGAGCTCGCAGATGGCCTCGCGGCGCTCTCCGACCCGTATCTCCCCCTGGTCGAAGGCGAGCTCCAGATTGGCGGCCGGCAGGTCGAGTGCCTGGATGCGCCTGCGAAACTTGGTGACGAAGACCGCCTCGAGCACGCCGTTGCCGACGCCGTCCATACCGATTTCCAGCGCCTCGGGCGGCAGCAGCGCCAGATCCGGCTCCAGGCTCGGCACGGGCACTTCCCATTCATGGCGAGCCAGGGGATTGGTGCCGCTGGTCGGGCGTTTCAGGGTCTGAATGAAGGTCTTGCCGCTCTTGCGCACCCTGAGGGCGATCTTGTTGCGGTAGAGCTGGCGATCGGGTGTGTCGTAATAGGCGTTCTCGAAATTGCGAAAGACGCCGCGATTGCGCGCATGCTGGGCAATGACCGGAACTGCAGCCAGAGAATCGAAGCTGCCGGCGGGGGCCAGCAGCTTGAGCTCGATTTCCCGATTGGCAGCCGGGACCGGCAATGTCGGTGCTGGCATTGCCGGTGCGGGTCTACTGCCTGTTTCCACGTCTTTACTCCGAGCGACGCCACCTCTTGGGCCGACCAGGCCGCTCGATGACAATTTCATGACGGAACGGACCTATGGCAGATCAGAATGTCACATACTACCGAGCGCCGGGGCTAAATTTTACCTTCAACACAGAGCTATGGCTGCGGAAAATCTCGATCGACCGCCTTCAGCCGGTCCAGCCGCCGTCGATGATATGGATCTGTCCCGTGGTATAGGTAGCGCCGGCGAGATAGACGACGAGGTCGGCAATTTCCTCGGGCTGGCCAATTCGCCCGATCGGCTGGCGCGCGACGAAAGCGGCGCGTGCCGCCTCATAATCGCCGGTCGCCTCCAGTCTTTCGCGCAGGGAGGGACTTTCGACAGTGCCGGGCGCGATGGCGTTGCAGCGTATGCCCTTGCTCACATAATCGGCCGCAACCGATTTGGTGATACCGACCACGGCCGACTTCGAGGCCTGATAGGCAAAACGGTTGGGGATTCCCTTCACCGACGACGCCACCGAAGACATGTTGATAATGCTGCCGTCGCCGCGCTCCAGCATATGCGGCAGGAAAGCCCGGATCATGCGAAACATCGCGGTGACGTTGAGATCGAAGGCGAAATTCCAGTCCTTCTCCGTACAGTCGAGAATCGTGCCGGCATGGACGACGCCGGCGCAGTTGAAGAGAATGTCGGCCTGGGGACCATGACGTTCGGCGAAGGCGGCGATCGTCTCCGGCGACAGCACGTCCAGCCGTTCGACGACGATGCCTTCAACCCCGGCAAGATCTGCCAGCTTGTCCTCGGCAATGTCGGTGGCGACCACGCGCGCGCCGGCTCGGGCCAACGCGATCGCGGAAGCGCGGCCGATCCCTTGGGCTGCCGCGGTGACAAGGGCTGTCTTGCCCTGCAAGGATTGGGACATTTCACTCTCCGTCGTCGATCTCCGGCTCAGCCGGCTCTTTGCTCAAGGCTTGGCAAGTGGCTTCTTCTTGATCGTGCCCTTGGCTCGACCAGGAAGAAGCAGCAAGTTATCAAACATTTGCAGAGTTTCCTGGCGAAGCCCATCCACGAGCCTCACCAGGAAATTCTGCGTAGTGCGGCGGGCAGGACAATTTCAGGCGTGCCCGCCCGCTCCCCGATTGATAGCTGCATTTGTATGATATATTCAAATGGCAATCGTTGCAGAGTGCGAGCGGCAGCCCGCCAACCAGGTTCCCACCCCGGAAAGGCACGAACTTACCCCTGGCCCGGTTGCCCGGGCCATCCCTGTCCCATATGGTCGGCGCCGCATCGAGTTTCTGAGTTTGACAAGGCGGTATTATGTCCGGACAGCGCACCTATCTTTATGTCGGCGGCCCCACGCGACCCACGCCGTATTATCCAACCAACAACGCCAAGGGCATTTCCACCTTCTCCTTCGACCAGGCAACCGGTGCCATCGCACCGGTCGGTTTGATCGAAGGTATCGACAATCCCACCTGGATCGGCGTCGACGCCAAACGCAAGGTCCTGCACGTCAACAGCGAAGTGTTCGGTTGGAACGAGGGTACGGTCTCGGCCTATGCGGTCGATCCTGCCGACGGCACGCTGAGCTACATCAACAAACAGCCGACCCTGGGCAGCATCGCGGCCTTCAACAGCCATGACCGCAACGCCAACTTCCTGCTCGTCGCCAATTACAGCCTGACCCCGGAAGGCGAGTTGCCCAACAAGGCGATCGCAGTATTGCCGATCCGCGAGGATGGCGGCCTGAAGGCCGCGGTCAGCGATGCCACCCATGCGGGCACGGGACCCGATCCGGAGCGTCAGGAACGCCCGCATCCCCACTGCGTACGCGTCACGCCGGATAACCGCCACATCGTGGTTGCCGACCTCGGGCTCGACCTTCTGGTCGTTTACCGCTTCGATGCCCAGAGCGGGGCGATCGCCCGTGCCGGAGCCGCTTCTGTTCCTGCCGGCGCAGGCCCTCGCCATTTCGTCTTCCACCCACGCGGCAATCTGCTCTATGTCGCCAACGAACTCGATTCCACCGTGACCTCCTTCATTTTCGAGGCGGACCAGGCCAAGCTCACATCGGTCAGCACGATTTCGGCACTGCCCGAATCGGCCGGGTCGGGCAGCTTCTGCTCGGAGATCGCGATTTCGGCCGACGGTGCCTATCTCTACGTCGCCAATCGCGGCCATGACAGCATCGGCGTCATCGCCCTCGACAGTGAAGGCGGCATGGTGCTGGAGCACAGCGTACCCTGCGGCGGGCAGTTTCCCCGCCATTTCGCCATCGATCCCTCGGGCAATTTCCTGGTCGCCGCCAGCCAGAACAGCGACAAGCTCGCCGTCTTTGCCATCAACAAGGAGAGCGGCGAGCTGACTCCGACCGGTACGGAAATCCCGATCGGTACGCCGACCTGCGTGGCCTTCCTTCAGATCGACGAAGCGTAAGGCTTCTTCCAGAAAGGCCGGCGGCCTTTTCGCTTAAGAAAATGCGTTGAAACAAGAGGTTGAAGCAAAGTGCGATTTGTCCAAATCGCACTTTGCTTCAAGAAGTGGCATTGCGAAGGGCGCCGCTGCCGGCCGCCGCCTTCGGAGCTCCCTGGAAGCAAGATTTGGGTGACAAGCTTCTCATTCTCGATGTGGGCTCCACCGCACTCAAGGCGGTGTTGTATGACCGCGCCGGCGCGGCCGTGGCCTCAGCAACGCGCCCCCTGACCACGCAGACCCGCACCGATGGTTCCGTCGAGCAGGATGCACGGCAATGGTGGACGGCAACGCAGGCTGCGGTGAGCGAATTGCCGTTCCGCGCCGATGTCTGCGCGCTCGGCCTGGCGGGTTCGATGCAGAACCTCATCGCCCTCTCCGCCGAGGGCGAACCCGTCGGCCCGGCGATACTCTATTCCGACCGCCGCCTCGAGCAAGACGAAGTGGCGGAGCTGCGTGGTCGACTTCCCGGCGATTACGGCCAGCGCACCGGCAATCATCTCGATCCCGCCCATCCCATCCTCAAGCTGATGCGGCTCGATCGCTTCCTTCCCGGCTTGCCGCTCGACGCCGTCGCCGGTTTTCTCTTCGGGGCCAAAGATGCCGTGATCAAGCGGCTCACCGGGCGCAGCGTGATCGATCCCACCACCGCGACCACGACCGGGCTCTACAACATCGTGAGTGGCGCCTGGGACGAAGCCTTGCTGGCGGTTGCCGGCGTCGGGCCTGGGCAAATGCCGCAAATCCTGGCCGCGGATGCCGTCGCCGGCCCGCTTGCCGATGAAGCCGCCGCCGCTCTCGGACTGCCACGCGGCATCCCCGTCCACAACGGAGCGGGCGATGGCGCGGCCGCAACCTGGGGCGCCTTCGCCGATGCGCCCAACACTGCCTATGCCTATGTCGGCACCACCGGCTGGGTCGCCGGCACCATGGACCTTGCCGATGCCCGCCCCCCTCGTGACAGCTATACCCTGGCCGATCCCGTCAAGGGCAGCCGCGCGATCGTCATTACGCCGTTCCTTTGCGCCGGAGCGGCGCTCGACTGGTTGAGCGAGATCACGTCCCTGCCGGTAGAAATGCTGCTGGATCACGCCACTGCTGATGGCGATGGCCCTCATCCCCTGTTCCTGCCCTATCTCTTCGGCGAACGTTCTCCCTTCGAGGATCGCGCGGTTCGCGGCGCTTTCCTCGGCCTCGATCGCGGTCACGGGCCGGGCGCGCTGTGCCGCGCCGTGCTCGAGGGTATCGCCTTTGCCATTCGCCACAATCTGGAAGCCGCCGGCCTGCCACGCCAGCCGCTGACTGTGATCGGCGGCGGCGCCCGTAGCCCGTTACAGCAACGCTTCCTGGCCGAAGCGCTGAACCGGCCCGTGATCGCTCCGGCCGCAAGCCAGGAGATGCCGGCGCTCGGCATTTATCGCATGCTTGCGCCCAGGCTCGGTTTCGAGCCAGTGCAGCAATTGGCGGGCAGCGTCACGGTCGAGCCGAATCCAGCCCGAGCGGAGGTGGCGGATCGGCGCTATCACAGCTATCGCGCTGCGTCGGATTTCGCGCGCGAACTGCCGCGGACTATGCCATAGCAACGCAAAGAACCCGCCCCGGGAGTTCGGATCCGGGTTGAGCGGTATCGGGGGGATCCACGTGAAGACCGGTGTTTCAATCTTGGCCATGGCTCTGGCTGGCCTCATCTCAAGTGCGGCCCAGGCCGAGGATATCGCCGTGCTGACGCCCTATATCAGTTCGGTCGCCACCAACGAGATCGTCGAGACCTTCAAGAAGGATGCTACCGGCAAGGGCTGGAACGTCAATGTCGTCGATACGCGCGGCGACCTTCAGCAATTGGCGAGCCGCGTCGAAGACGTCACCAATGCCGGCGTCACGGCCATCGTCCTGGTCAGTGTCGATCCCAAGCAGATCGCCGACCAGGTCGCCGCCGCGGCCGCCAAGAAGATCCCTGTCTTTGCTCTCGATGGCGCCCTCGCGCCTGGCGTGACCGCCAGCATCGCCACCGACAATTTCGCCCTCGGCACCATCCTGTCGGACAAGCTGTTCAAGCAACTGGGCGGCAAGGGCAACATCGTCAAATTCTTTTATTCGGCCCATCCCGGCGTGCATCAGCGCGAACTCGCCCTCGACAAGGCGCTCGCCGCCAATCCCGGCATCAAAGTGATCGCCGAGCATTATGTGAAGGTCCCCGGCCCGATCGACGATTCCCGTCTCGCCATGGAGACCTTCATCCGCCAGCATGGCACCAAGATCGACGGCGTCTGGGCCGCCTGGGACGAGCCGGCGATCGGCGCCCTCCTCGCCCAGCAGAGCGACGCGCCCGATTCCAAGATGGTGATCGCTGGCATCGACGGCAATCCGCAAGCCGTCGACCTGATCAAGCAGTGCACCGACCTGATCGCCACCGTGCGCCAGGACTTTCCGGGGATCGCGCATAGCGCCGTGACGGAAATCGCTAATGTGCTGGAGGGCAAGCCCGTCAGCAAACAGGAGATCCAGGTCGAGGCCAAGGTGGTCGACCGCGCGAGCTTGGGCGTGACTTGTCCTCAATGAGCCAGCCTTCCGGTCGCCCCGTTCCGCGGCTTGAGATCACCGGCCTGAAGAAGCATTTCGGCGGCGTGCACGCCCTTGATGGCGTCAACCTCACGGTCGCGCCGGGCCGGGTCCACGCCTTGCTGGGCGAGAATGGCGCCGGCAAGTCGAGCCTGCTCAAATGCCTGTCGGGCGTGTATCAGCCCGATGGCGGCGCCATGCAGCTCGACGGTGCTCTCTACGCTCCCCGCGATCCCAGGGCAGCCGAGGCCGCGGGCCTGCGCTTCGTGCACCAGGAGCTCAACCTAGTCCCAGGTTTTACGGCGGCCGAGAACGCCTTCGTCGGTCGGCGCTATCCGCACCGTTTCGGCCTGATCGATCGCCAGGCCATGCAACTACGCCTGACGGCTGTCAGCGACAGGCTCGGCATCGCCCTGCCGCTGGACGTGCCGGTTCGCCATCTCTCGGTGGGCCAATGCCAGTTGGTCGAGATCCTGCGGGCGTTGATGGACGAGGCGCGCATCCTGGTGCTGGACGAGCCGACGGCCTCCTTGAGCGAAAGCGAGGCCGGCATCCTGCGCAAGGTGGTCACCAATCTCGCACTGGCGGGATGTGCCGTGATCTTCGTCTCGCATCGCATGGAGGAAGTGTTCGAACTCGCGCAGGACTACACGGTGCTGCGCAATGGCGTCACGGTCGGCCAGGGCCTGATCGCCGAAACCACCCCCGATGCCGCCGTGGCGATGATGGCGGGTGACGCCCAGCTCCGCGATGCTCTTCCGCTTCCGCCGAGGCGAGCCGAACGACTGCTCGAGCTCGACGGTTTTTCTCCCTCGCCGCGCCACGGCTCCCTGCAATTGAGCGCTCATGGCGGCGAAATCATCGGCCTGTACGGCATCGTCGGCAGCGGCCGCTCAAGCCTTCTGAAAGCGCTCTGGGGGGCCATGCCGCAGGCGCGCGGCGGGTTGTCATTGGCAGGACGGTCCCTGCCGGCCTCCGGCATCCCCTCCCGCATCCGGGCAGGGGTCGCATTTGCACCGGAAGACCGCCGTGGCAGCGGCCTGGTGGTCGGCCATTCCATCCTCGATAACGCCACCCTACCCCGCCTTTCCGACGGGCGGCTCCTGGCGGGCCTGCCCTTCCTATCCTGGCCCTCCCTGCGGCGCAATGCCGGCACGATGCTGCAACGGCTCGCCGTCCGCTACGGCCGCCTCGCCGACCGCATAGCCACCCTGTCCGGCGGCAATCAGCAAAAGGTGCTGATCGGACGCTGGTTCAGGCCTGGGTTGCGCCTCTTCTTGCTGGACGAGCCGACGCGGGGTGTCGACGTCCGCTCCAAGGCCGAGATCCACGCGCTTTGCCGCCAGCTCGCGGGCGACGGCACGCTGATCCTCTTTGCCACCAGCGACATCGAGGAGCTCTTCGCCCTGGCCGGGCGCATTGTGGTGATGGCCAAGGGTGAGATCGCGCTGGACGCTCCCACCGACGGCCTATCCCGCCTGCAGGTACTTGCGGCAACCTTTCGCACGGCAAAACCGCATCGGGCCGATCACTCCCGGAGGACAGCTTGAACTTCACCGCCCGCTACGGCACGCTTCTGGGCCTTTTCGTCATAGTCGGGGTTTTCTCGGCTCTTTCACCGGGTTCCTTCGCCCAGCTTTCCAATCTGATCAACATCACCCAGCAATCCTCGCTGCTCGCCATCGTGGCCCTCGGTGCGACCTGCGTGATGGTGCTGTCGGAATTCGACCTCTCGGTCGGTGCAGTGGTGTCCTGGGCTGGAATCCTGGCCGTCAGCCTGTTCGCGCAAGGCTGGGGCATTCCCGCCACCATTCTCACCACGCTGGTGTCCTGTTCGATCGTCGGCTGCATCAGCGGCTATCTCGTATCGCGCCTGAGTGTGCCGAGCTTCATCGCGACCCTGGCTATCGGCACGGTGGTCGGCGGTTTCACCTTCTGGATCAGCGACGGCGCGACGCTGTTCGGCAATATTCCGCCCGCATTCCGCGACCTCGGGCGTGGCACGCTGGCCGGCGTGCCGGTGCTGACGCTGTGGGCCGTCGCAATGACGGCGATCTGCGTCGTCCTGCTGGACTACACCGAGCCCGGCCGGCGCATGGCGGCCATTGGCGGCAATCGCGAGGCAGCCCGCCTCACCGGTGTTCCGATCGTGCGCAGCACGGTGCTCGGCTTTGCGATCTGCACCCTGTTCGCTGGACTTGTCGGCCTCCTGCTGGTGGCGAGGCTGGGCAGCGCTCACCCGACCGGCGGCAACGGCTTCATGTTGCAGGCCTATGCCGCCGCCTTTCTCGGCATGACGGCTTTTCGCGGCGGCGACGCCAACGCCCTCGGCACCTTGCTGGGCGCGGTGATCATCGCCGTGGTGGCAAACGGCCTCACTATCGTCGGCGTGCCCAACTACATGCAGGACATCCTCACCGGTCTGATCATCCTGGCGGCAGTGCTGGTACGAAATGTCGGGCGGCTGCGAGATTAAAGCGACGTCCAGCCTGTCATCTCGTCCCACGGCTGAGCGAGATGAGGTCGTTCCCTCATAAGTCGCGTCATAGAGGTCCCCTTCTCCCCGTTCTTACGGGGAGAAGGTAAGGGGAAGGGGCCGCACAGAGCCTCGCGAATCCCCTCTCAGGCCGCAGCTTCTGCCGTGAGATGGGGGCTCTCGAAGCCAAGCTTGCGCAAACCTGCCTGGATCTCGGGAATGCGCATGAACAGGTTCCAGATCAGGCCGGTGCGATAATTCTCGATCATCACGATGATGGGGCCCTGGTCGATCGACAGAAAGGTCTCGGCGAACCAGTCCTGCCCTTCGCTGAAGGCATCAACGAAGCCGAAGCGCCCCCAGAGCTTGTCGCCATGCTTGGTGAGGAAATGGCGCAGCGCCGCCATGGCTTCCTTGGGCGCATAGGGAAAGCTCGACAAGGCTGCCGTCGGGCTGATTACGCCGTTGTCCTCGCTCGGTTGATGCGCAGCGTACCCATCCGGATCATCGCTCGCCGTCAGCCCCCAGCAATCGGGGCCATAGCCCTTGTGGCCATGCGGATTGAGCACGCAATGGCGATGATTGATCATCGTATGGGCTACGTTCTGCTGCCAATAATCGGCGTAGCGGTCCTTCAATCCCCGGGGGTCGAGGCCCAGGAAGGAGTAGTGCGCCCAGAACAGCGGCCCACCCCGATCGGGGCCGAGCGGCAATTCGATGTCGTAATAGCTGCGCGGCGCCCCGAAATCCTTGCTGGCGGCGAAGCCACGATGATAGGCGGCGGGATCGATGGGATAGCGCGGCGCCGACACCGCCATCACATAGGCGATCAGGCATTCGTTCCAGCCATGGATGTCATGGTCGAGCACGAAGCCGTTATTCGGGCTCCAATGCCAATAGAGCGCATGGCGTCCCTGCGTATACCAGTTCCACTCGATCTCACCCCACAAACCGGTGATGCGCTTTCGCAGCTTTGTCTCGGCGAGGGAATCGGCATCGAAATATTCGCGGGCGCAAAGCAGGCCCTGGAACAGGAACGCGGTTTCGATGAGATCGCCACCGTCGTCCTTGCGGCTGAAGGGCCAGACCTTGCCGGTCTCGCCATGCATGAAATGCGAATAGGCGCCATGGAAACACGTCGTCGGCTCGATGACGTCGATGATCCTCGTCAACCGCTCCAAGCCTTCGGCATGGGTGATCCAGCCCCGCTCCATCGCCACGATCATGGCCATGATGCCAAAGCCCGTCCCGCCTATGGCCACCAGGTCGTTGGGTGTATCCACCGTGCGAGTGCTACGGTCGCGGGCCATGCCGCTGGCCGGCTCCGCCCCCTCCCAGAAGAAGCGGAAGGTCTGGCGCTGCACGGCTTCCAGCAATTCCTCGTCGGGCAGATCAATGAGATCGGCGGCCTTGTAGAGTTGCCCAGCCAAGCCGGCTTTCGTCATGCCCTCGCCGACCTTCTCCACTGCGATTTTCTTGTCACCCTTGGAGGGCTTCTTCTTGCCGGCCTTGTCCTTTGCCATCGTCCCGTCTTTCACCCGTTGCAAGCTTTGCTGACTTGCGTGACTGATCTTTAGATAAACGCTTCAACAAAATTACGTATTTATCTGAAAAATAAATTCTTTTTATACATCATCCTTGGTTTCACTCGCCTCGCCTCGCTCCGTCTTGTCCGCCGTATGACCGGCTTGCGTCCGTTCGTTGAGAAGCCGAAGGGTGCGCGGAAAGAAGCTGGCCTTGGAGCCAGGCCGGCCGATATGGACGATGGCGGACTGGCCAAGATCCTTTTCGAAGATGGCGAAAACCTTATCCCGGGTGCCCTCGTCCAGCCCTTCGAGGGCTTCGTCGATGACGATCCAGGCCGGCTTCTGCAAGGCGACGCGGGCGAAAGCCACGGTCTGTTGCTCCTCGTCGGCCAGATCCTTGTCCCAACGCACATTGCGGTCGAGGTCGTCGGCCAGATGACCGAGCCCCACCGCAGATAAGGCATGCTCGAAATCGGCCTGCTCGAATTGCGCCACGGGCTGGGGATAGGACAGAACCTGCCTGAGCGTTCCCTGAGGCAGATAAGGGCGGCGCGGCATGAAGGTGACGTGCCCATCCTTGGGAAGGCCGACCTGGCCGGAACCGAAAGGCCACAGGCCGGCAATGGTCCGAAACAGCAGCGTCTTGTTAGCACCAGCGTCGCTGACGACCAGAACCCGCTCTCCGGATTTGATCTCTACCTTGCTTTCATTGAGCCGGCTGCGCCCGCTTGGGGCTTCGACCACCAGATCATCGAGACGGATCACCTCATCTTCGGTCTCAGTGAACTCGATATGGCTCGCCTCGGCCTGCTGGCTGTCAATCTGGGTGACAGCATAGCGAAAGTTCGCGACACGCAACAAGGTCGCGCGCCAGTCTGCGATGGTGCCGAAATTGTCGACAAACCAGCGCAATTGCGCCTGCACCAGATTGAAGGCGCCCACCGCCACCATCAGCCCGCCAAAGGTCAGATTGCCCGCAAAATAGATTGGCGCCGCCACCAGGAAGGGCGCCACCTGAGTGAACCAGCCATAGCCCGAACTCACCCAGGCGAGCCTGGCCGTCGCCGTCACCAGCCGTCGCATGGCCTGCAGCACGGCCTTGAGGTCGAGATTGAGCTGACGCTCCTCGTCCTTCTCGCCATTGTTCAGTGCGATGGCGTCGACATGCTCGCTGACCCGGACGAGTGAAAAACGAAACTCGGCCTCCCGGGCATAACGATCGGCATTCAAGCCGATCAGCGGACCACCGACATGCCAGGAAAGCAGGGAGGCGGTGACGGCATAAAAAAGCGCCGCCCAGACCATATAACCGGGAATAGCGAAGCTGTAGCCACCGACATTGAAGACGAATCCGCTTGAGAGATTCCACAGCACCGTGATGAAACTGGCCAGATAGATCGACGCCGACAAGAGCCCGATACCGAGATCAGTCGACAGTTCGGTCAGATGGCGGGCGTCCTCATGCAATCTTTGGTCCGGATTGACACCGAACTTGCTGGAATTGGCGAGGCGGAACGCGCGGCGAGGTTTCATCCATTGGCTGATGAGATCCTCGACCAACCCCTGCCGCAACTTCAGCTTCACCATCCAGCTCAGCCAGGTCTGAGTGACGTTGAGGGTCAACAGGCCGCCGGCAATGGCGACGAACACCAGGAGCTGTTGCAGAAATTCAGCGAGGTCCTTACGGGCCAAAGCATCGTAGAAAGGCTGGTTCCAGGCGTTCAGCAGAACCTGGAAATAGCTGGTGACCAGGATTACCAGGACGACGCCGACGAGCAGCAGCAGCAATTGGTTGCGATGGGGCGAAGTGACGAAGGCGCGGGCCATCATGTTGAGCTGCAGCAGCAGCCCACCCATCGACTGCTCAGACTGCCCGGACTTGTCCGGCTCGTTGCTCGGCGCGTCGGCAGGCTTCCCGCCGGATTGTGCAACCATGAATCACTCTCCGCCTCGACTATAGCCGGTCATCTGGCAGAGTCATCCTCAAGGGTAAGCCGGTAATGAGCATGGCGGCTGAAGCAATGCACGAATGCGCGCGTTTATGCGTCTTTCTGCATTTTCATACTTGCATTGCTCCCGCTTAAGCGACATAAGCAGCCTGCTCATCGGATGTCGCGCCCGCCATGGAAATCTCCAACCTTCTCGACGCCAGCCTCATACCTGCCGAGCGGCAGCGCCTGCTCCTGCAGCGTATCGAAGAGGATGGTCGCATCGCTTCCGTCCAGGCGGCGCTGGATTTCGCGGTGTCGGAGGACACCATCCGCCGCGACCTCAAGGAACTCGCCGACGCCGGCCTGATCGAGCGCGTGCATGGCGGCGCCTTGCGCAAGTCCCGTACTTCACATCGATTTGATCGGCGCCTGATCAGCAGCGAGGCGCAGAAGAAACAGCTGGCGGGCTACGCCTTGCGTTTCGTCGAACGGGGCATGGTCGTCCTGCTCGACCAGAGCACCAGCAATTTGATGCTGGCGCACCAGCTTCCGGTCGAGGCCGGCCTCACCGTGATTACCCCCTCGCCCGATATCGCAGTCGCCGTACTCGACCGCGGCGTCGGCAAATTGGTGCTGATCGGCGGGCAGGTCGATACCCAGTCCCGCAGCGCCAGCGGTGCCGGGGCGCTCGAACAGGTTGCCTTCCTCAAGCCCGATCTATGCTTCCTTGGCGCCTGCGCCGTCGATCGGGTCGAGGGCGTAACCGTGGTCGACCACGACGATGCCTGTCTCAAGCGCGCCATGGTCGCCGCCTCCCGCTCGACGGTGGCCTTGATCACCGCCGAGAAGCTCGACACACGCTCGGCCTATCAGGTGATGCCATTCGATCGCCTCGATCACATGGTCACCGAGAATGCGACCTCGAACACAATCCTGCAGCGCTACAGCGAAAGCGGCGTGGAGATCCACCTTGTCTGAAACGTCCCTTTATCGGCCTGGCTGGCAGGTCTGGCACCCGACCGCCGCAAGCTTCTACGTCAATGGCGCGCTCTATGGCGTCTGGGCCACGCAGATCCCTCTCGCCAAGGAACGGCTGGGGCTCGACCCCATCGTGCTGAGCATCGTCCTGCTGATGCTCGGCGCCGGAGCCGTGCTCGCCATGGCCGGCAGCGGCTGGATCATCCAGCGTATCGGCACGGCGGCACTCATCCGGCTGAGTGGCGTGATTTTCGCGGCCCTGCTGCCGATCATTCCCCTCATGCCGGACGTCTGGCTTCTCTCCGCCGTCGTCTTCCTGTTCGGCGCCAGTGGCGGCTGCATGGATGTGGCGATGAATGCCGATGCGGCCAGGATCGAGAAGCAGGTCGGGCGCCCCTATATGTCTTCGTTCCACGGCATGTGGAGCCTCGGAGGGTTGACCGGAGCCGGTATCGCCACCCTGTTGCTGCGTTGGACCGATGGCGCTTCCCAGGCGTTGATCATCACGGTGGGGTTGGTCGCGATCTTCGCCTGGGGGCAGAGAGGCCTTGCCCCCGGCAAGGTCGAGGCTGCTGTCGGCGGCGGTAAATCACCCTCCTTGCGTCCGGCCCTCCTTGCCGTCGTGGTCGGCCTGATGGCCGCCCTCGCCTTCAGCGGAGAAGGTGTCGTGCTGGATTGGGCGGCCGTCTTCCTGCGCGAGCAACTGGGAGCGGGCCAGGAACTTGCCAATGTCGGCTATGCCGCCTTCGCGGGAGCGATGGCGAGCGTGCGCTTTCTGGGTGATCCCATCCGCCGTCATGTCGATGGCGTCTATCTGGTCCGGGGCGGCTGCCTGCTCGCCGTGATCGGGCTTTTGATGGGGCCTCTCTCCGGCAATGTCTATGTCGCCATCGTCGGCTATGGCTTGACCGGCATCGGCTTTGCCAATGTGGTGCCTGTCCTGTTCAGCACGGCCGGCGCCATGCCCCGCCCTGAGGTGCAGATCGCAACGGTATCGACCATGGGCTACGCCGGCCTGCTGGTGGCTCCGCCGCTGCTTGGAACCGTCGCCCATGTGACCTCGTTCGCCGGTATCTTCTACGTGGCCGCCATCTTCACCGTGATCATAGCGCTGCTGGCCCAGGTCTGTGCGCCCCGGTCCGCGCGCTCCCTGGCCGTTGGCGACGCTCCGCTATAGAAGCGGGCTGACGAGCCGCGCGAGATTCTCGGCGACCTTGCGGATCCAGGGACGCCGGCGCCATTCTCCAAGGTCGAGCCTGTCGCTGCCCGCGAAATAGTCGTCCTGCATGCGCCGCAATCGCAGCGTGACCTCGCGATCGTAGATCACGACCGTAACCTCCGAGTTCAGGACGAAGGAGCGCATGTCCATGTTGCTCGAGCCGATCAGGGCAATTTCGGTATCGATCGACACGTTCTTGGCATGCAGGAACTTGTCCCGGAACAGGTGGATGTTCACGCCTGCCGCAAGCAGTCCCCCATAATAGGACTGCTGGGCGAAACGCACGATGCGATGGTCCGAAACCTTGGGCACGACCAGATGTACGGCCACGCCGCGCAGCACGGCAATCTGCATCGCCTTGTGGACGGCCTCACTCGGAATGAAATAAGGCGTGACGATCACCACCCGCTGCAGGGCCGAATGAATGGCGGTGACCATCAGGCTCTCGATGCCCCCGATCCGATAATCCGGCCCGCTCGGCAACACCTGCATGGCCAGCGTGCCACAGGCCGATGTCGGCGACATCACGCTGTCGAGTGGCAGCGCCTCCTCCGTCTCCAGAAACCAGTCGGCGATGAAGACGGCTTGCAGTTCCAACACCACTGGCCCTTCCAGGCGCAGCATCAACTCCTGGTTGGAGATGTCGAGGACTGTCCGGGCCGCGATGATGTTTTGAGAACCGACATAGCCCACGCGCCCGTCCATCACCGCAATCTTGCGATGATTGCGCAGGTCTGCCCGCGCCGACTTGCGCCGGAAGAAGGTGACCGGAAGTATGGGATGGCCTTCGACGCCATATTCGGCAAGCGTCGTCAGTACGCTGCGTGCCCATTGCCTGGAACCGACGGCATCGATGAGGACACGGCACTTCACGCCACGGGCCTGGGCGCGGCCAAGGGCCTGCATCACCGTCTGTCCGACCTCGTCGTCGGAAAAGATGTAGAATAGTAGATGGACATGATGCTGGGCGGCGTCGATGTCGGACACCAGCCGATCGACCATCCGCGAATAGTCGGCCAGGAAATCCACCCTCGCCCCATCGACGACCGGTAGCTTGCCCACTCTTTCGATCAGCACCGCGGCACGCGTGAAGCGCCGGGGCAGCCGCTCGCGCGCGACTTCGGTGAGTTCGCGAACCTTGTCCGCGGACAGGCTCAGGATATCCGGCAGGCGCTCGAAACGCTTACGCCGCCAGCGCGGATAGGTAGCGCGCCCGATCAGGAGATAAAGCACCAGCGCCGGCCAGGGCAGGAACATCACCAGCAGCAGCCAGCTTCGCGCCGCGTCCGAATTGCGACGGAACGGCACCACCACGATCATGACGAGGCGCACGGCCCATTCGGAATAGAAATAGGCCCACGCCAACACGCCCAAACCCGGCAAGGTCAGATCGGAGAACGACAAGGCTGGCCTTTCCATAGAAAAACCCACGCAGTGGACTGCGTGGGTGCGACTTGCGTCAGATGAAAAATCCTCAAAGCGTTTTGCAATCCGACGAAATCGCCAAGTATCGCAAAGACGTGTCCAAACAAGGAGTTAGAGCAAAAGTACGTTTTTTCAAAAACGCGCTTTGCTCTAAGGGATCTCACCCCTTACGGGCACTGCACGCGGCGATACCGCACGTTGCCGTAGTAGTCATAGTAACGACGGGTGCAAGCACGCGGCGTGGTTTCGGCACCGACGATGGCACCGGCAGCACCGCCGAGCACACCACCGACGATGGCGCCGCCGGCCGAACGCGTGGCCAGGCCACCGATCAGCGCGCCGCCACCAGCACCGATGGCAGCGCCACCGAGCGCGCGGTCACCGCGCGAATATTCCGAGCAGCCCGCGAGCAAAAGCCCTGCAGCTGCTACGATCAAAAGCTTCTTCATGGGAGATCCTCCGTGGATGCCGATCCGTATCGATCATATACAGATACAACCGAGTGCAAAGCCCAATTCTTACATCATGCACACCATGAACCGGAGATGAATGACTAGGTAAGGATAGCTCGTGCTTCAGATGCCATCGCTTTCAGCCCGGGCCGGAGCATTTCACTACCGACTCAACCGAAATGACGCATCTTACCGACATACTAACTTCTACGGCGAAGACAAGTTCCCCTTCGTGTACCAGTGCCTTTCGAGGGTCGGAAAGTAGCCTTGAACAGCGCTTCTCTCGCAACTGCGAAAAGGCCGCTTGCACCAGCGCGCCATGACGATTAAGCGGGAATGTACGGAAATCTAGATAGTTTGGAGCGACAAGCGATGGAAGCGCTCTTCATCGGCCATGCCTATATCGACGTGACCTTCGTGGCGGATGACATGCCGCGCGGCGATGAAAAGTCGGTAGCCAAGGACTATGCCGTAGCATTCGGCGGCAACGCCACGACGGCCGCTTTCTGCTGCGCCAAGCTTGGTGTGATACCCGATCTGATCACCACCAACTCGAACGACTGGCTCGGCCGCATGTTCATGGACATGGCGGCGAAGTACGGCATCTCCGTCCATCCTCGCAAGGTCAAGCGTTCCTCGCTCTCCTTCATCATGCCCAAGGACGGCAAGCGCGCCATCGTTCGCGCCCGCGACGATGACTATCTGCATCCCTATCCGCATCTCAATCTCGGCAATTGCCGCGCCCTGCATCTCGACGGCCATCTGGCGGATGCCGCGCTCTACTATGCCAAGGAATTCCGCAAGCTCGGCCGGTTGGTTTCGCTCGATGGCGGTGGCATGCGCTCCAACACCGACGAATTGCTCAACTATGTCGATGTCGCCGTGGTGGCCGAGCGCCTGTGCGAGCAAATGAACCTGTCCGAGACCGAGATGCTCGATTATCTTAAGGGCAAGGGCTGCAAGATCGCCGGCGTGACTGCCGGCGAGCGTGGCATGCTGTGGTATGACGAGAGCGGCAAGGTGCAGCGCCTGCCCGCGCTTAACGTGCCCAAGGCCGCGGTGGTCGATACCAACGGCGCCGGCGACATCTTCCATGGCGCCTATATGTATTCCTATCTCAGCCGCCCCCTGTCGCGCTGGGAGGAGCATTTCCGTTTCGCGCGCGGTGCATCTACCCACGCGATCCAGTTTCTCGGCAACGAAGCCAAGCTGCCCACCCGGGGTGATGTGGAATCCATCGAAACGCGGTTCCAGCCGGTGGCCTCTTCCTGATTTTCTTGCCAGCCGGCGGGCCCTCAAGACCTGCCGGACAATTTCGACGAACCCTTTGCCGACGAACCCCTTGCCATGGCCGGCTATGTCGCCCTCCTCTACAGCATCGTGCTGACGCCGCAGCGGCGGGTAGTGATGGACGAATTGCGCGCGATCGCCACTGGCTGCGGGTTTGAGCATCCCCGTACCCTGGCCTCGACCGGCAATCTCGTCTTCGAAGCGCCCGAACAAGACATCACGACCCTCGAAACCCGGCTGGAGGCCGGCTTCCTGAGCCATTACGGCAAACACGTCGACATCATCATACGCAGCACGGAGGACTGGCTGCGCACGGTTGCCGGCAACCCGTTTCCAGTCGAGTCCGAGCGTGACGGCAGCCTCGTCATTGCCCGTTTGATGCGCGCACCGCTCGGCCAGGACGTTCTGGTCAACAAGCTGGAGCGCTATCTCGACAAGGGCGAACGCCTTGCCCTGGTCGAAGGCGATCTATGGATCGCCTTCGCGGGACGCCCGAGCGAAAGCCGCCTGGCCGGCGCCCTCTCCACCAAACGGCTCGGCATCGGCACCGCGCGCAATTGGAACACCATACGCGGCCTCGGCCAGATGCTGTCCTGAGGCGAAACGCCGGGAACGCTTGCGACCCCGGCGTTTCGGCATCACCCCTGCGTGGCCTGCGCCTCGGCCACGGCCACGGCCGTCATGTTGACCACGCCGCGCACCGTGACGGCACGATTGAGGATGTGGGCCGGCTTGGCGGCACCGATCAGGATCGGGCCGACGGGCAGGGCATCCGCCAGCATGCGGGTGAGCTGGAAAGCGATGTTGGCGGCATCCAGATTAGGCATGACCAGCACATTCGCCTCGCCCCGCAGCCGCGATGAACTCAGCTTGAGGTCGCGCAGGCTTTCATCCAGCGCCGTATCCGCCTGCATCTCGCCATCGGCCTCCAGATCGGGGCGCTGCTCGACCAGGAGTTCCAGAGCCCTGCGCATCTTGCGGGCCGCCTCGGTGTCATAGGAGCCGAAATCGGAATGCGACAGCAGGGCAATCTTCGGGTCGATGCCGAAGCGGCGGACATGCTCGGCCGCCAGGATCGCCATCTCGGCGATCTCCTCCGCACAGGGGTCGGGCTTGACCTGGGTGTCGCAGATGAAGAATGCGCCCTTGGCCGTCAGCACCAGGGACAGGGCTGAATAATCGCGTACGCCGGGTGCCAGGCCGATGATCTGACGCACATAGCGCAGATGGCGCATATAGGCCCCTTCCAGCCCGCAGATCATGGCATCGGCATCGCCGCGATGCAGGGCCAGCGCCGCAATTACCGACGTGTTCGAGCGCACGATGGTACGCGCCGTGTCCGGCGTAACACCACCGCGCCCGGCCAGATGGTGGTAGAGCGACCAGTAATCCTTGTAGCGCGGATCATCCGCTGGATCGATCACCTCGAAATCCTGCCCCGGCTTGATCGTCAGGCCGAAGCGCTGGATGCGGGTTTCGATCACGGAAGGGCGACCGATCAGGATCGGGCGGGCGAGCCCCTCCTCCAACAAGACTTGGGCCGCGCGCAGCACGCGCTCGTCCTCGCCTTCGGCATAGACCACGCGTTTGGGATCAGCCTTGGCGGCGGTGAACAGCGGCTTCATCACGAAGCCGGAGCGGAAGACGAAACGCGTCAGGCTCTCGGCATAGGCTTCCAGATCGGTGATCGGACGGGTCGCCACGCCGGTTTCCTGGGCAGCCCGCGCCACGGCCGGGGCAATACGCAGGATCAGGCGCGGATCGAAGGGTGAAGGAATGAGGGAATCGGCGCCGAAGCGACGGCTCTCGCCGCCATAGGCGCGCGCCACCACATCCGACGGTGTCTCGCGGGCGAGGGCCGCGATCGCCTCGACGGCCGCGTGCTTCATCTCCTCGTTGATGGTGGTGGCCCCGCAGTCGAGGGCGCCGCGGAAGATGTAGGGGAAGCACAGGACGTTGTTGACCTGGTTCGGGAAATCCGAGCGCCCCGTGCAGATCATGGCATCCGGGCGGGTCGCCTTGGCGAGTTCGGGCATGATCTCAGGAAACGGATTGGCGAGCGCCATGATCAGCGGATTATGCGCCATGCGCGCGATCATCTCGGGCTTGAGCACGCCGCCGGCAGAGAGGCCGAGGAACACGTCGGCTCCCTCGATGATGTCGTTGAGGGTGCGCGCCTCGGTTTCCTGGGCGTAGACGTCCTTCCAGGGATCCATCAGTTCGGCGCGGCCCTTATAGACCACCCCCTTGATGTCGGAGATGAAGATGTTCTCGCGCTTCGCACCGAGCGAAACCAGGAGATTGAGACAGGCCAGGGCCGCCGCGCCGGCCCCCGACGCCACGATCTTGACCTCGCTGATCGCCTTGCCGGCGAGTTCCAGGCCGTTGCGCACGGCGGCACCGACGATGATGGCGGTGCCATGCTGGTCGTCATGGAAGACCGGGATCGCCATGCGCTCACGCAGGAGGCGCTCGACCTCGAAGCATTCGGGCGCCTTGATGTCCTCGAGGTTGATGCCGCCGAAGGTCGGCTCCAGCGCCGCGACAACGGTGACGATCTCCTCGATCGACCTGGAGGCGATCTCGATGTCGAAGACATCGATGCCGGCAAACTTCTTGAACAGGACCGCCTTGCCCTCCATCACGGGCTTGGAGGCGAGCGGGCCGATGTCGCCGAGGCCGAGCACGGCGGTGCCGTTGGAGACGACGGCGACAAGATTGGCGCGCGCGGTCAGGTTGGCGGCCTCGAGCGGATCGGCGTGGATGGCCTCGCAGGCGGCGGCCACACCAGGCGAGTAGGCCAGAGCAAGGTCGCGCTGGTTGCCGAGCGGCTTGGTCGCCTGGATCTCCAGTTTCCCCGGCTTGGGATAGCGATGATAGATCAGCGCCCCAGTTCGCAGATCCTCGGACATGGTCGAGGAATTCGTGGGAGGTGCCGAGCCGGGCTGGACATCTGACATTGCGTTTCCCGTCCTGTTGGCTGGAGCAAAATGCGCTCATGACAGAACGCTGCCTTACTCCAGCTCTTTGTTTCCAAGCCAATCCGACGGATTGACTGAAGCGTCTTTGCAATTCTCGGTGGCTTCCTCAAATCGGTAGACGCTCTGGGCCGCGGGCCTACTCGGCCCTGGCCTTGTTCGTTTTAGCGCATGACGTCGCGGCCGCCAGCCCTAAGGCTGCTATTTTTCCTGGACGTTCAGACGAATATGCAGCTCACGCAGCTGCTTGGGCGTCGCCTCGGAGGGAGCGCCCATCAGGATATCCTCGGCACGCTGGTTCATCGGGAACAGTGAGATCTCCCTCAGATTTTGCTCACCCGCGAGCAGCATGACGATGCGGTCGACACCCGCTGCCATGCCCCCATGCGGCGGCGCGCCGTACTGGAAGGCCCGGTACATGCCGCCGAAGCGCTCGATCACCGTCTCCTCGCTGTGACCGGCGATCTCGAAGGCCTTCACCATTGCTTCCGGCTTGTGGTTGCGAATGCCGCCCGAGGCGATCTCGAAGCCGTTGCAGGCGATGTCATACTGATAGGCCTTCAGCGACAGCGGATCCTGAGTGGTAAGCGCTTCGAGGCCTCCTTGCGGCATGGAGAAGGGATTGTGCGCGAAATCGACCTGCTTCTCGTCCTCGTTCCACTCGAACATCGGGAAGTCGACGATCCAGGCGAGCTCGAAGCGGCTCTCGTCCACCAGCTTGAGATCGGTGCCGACCTTGGTGCGGGCGGCGCCGGCGAACTTGTAGAACTTGTTCGGATCGCCTGCGACGAAGAAGGCGGCGTCGCCGGCCTTCAGGCCGAGCTGCAGCCGGATCGCCTCCGCCCTTTCAGGTCCGATATTGTTGGCGATCGGTCCGCGGGCGCCGATACCTTCGGCATTCGGATCCGCCTGCTTGCTGGTCTCGTCGGTCGCCTTGTCGAAGAAGAGGATATAGCCAAGGCCCGGCTGCCCCTCGCTTTGCGCCCAGGAGTTCATGCGGTCGGCGAAGGTGCGCTGGCCACCGCCAGGCCCAGGAATGGCCCAAACCTGATTGGCAGGATCTTCGAGCATGCGCGCGAAGACCTTGAAGTTCGAGCCACGGAAATGCTCGGAGACCTCCTGCATGATCAACGGATTGCGCAGATCCGGCTTGTCCGAACCATATTTGCGCAGCGCCTCCGCATAAGGAATGCGCGGCCACCCCTTGGTGACGCTTTTACCACCGGCGAATTCTTCGAAGATGCCGGTGATCACCGGCTCGATCGTGGCGAAGACGTCTTCCTGGGTGACGAAGCTCATTTCGAGGTCGAGCTGGTAGAACTCGCCCGGCAAGCGGTCGGCTCGCGGATCCTCATCGCGGAAGCAGGGAGCGATCTGGAAGTAGCGGTCGAAGCCCGCCATCATCAAAAGCTGCTTATATTGCTGGGGCGCCTGCGGCAAAGCGTAGAACTTGCCGGGATGGATGCGCGAGGGCACCAGGAAGTCGCGCGCGCCTTCCGGCGAGGAGGCCGTCAGAATTGGCGTCTGGAATTCGTTGAAGCCAGCGGCCTTCATGCGGGTGCGCATGCCATCGACGACCTTGCCGCGCAGCATGATGTTGTTGTGGATGCGTTCGCGCCTGAGATCGAGGAAGCGATATTTGAGGCGCGTCTCTTCTGGATAGTCCTGGTCGCCGAACACGGGCAGCGGCAATTCCGCCGCTTGGCCGAGCACCTCGATCTCGGTGACGTAGATTTCCACCAGACCGGTCGGCATTTCATGGTTTTCAGTGCCTTCGGGGCGCTTGCGCAGCTTGCCGTCCACCCGCACGACCCATTCCGAGCGCAGGGTCTCGGCCACCTTGAAGGCCGGTGAATCCGGATCGACCACGCATTGGGTCAGGCCGTAATGATCGCGCAGGTCGATGAACAGCAGGCCGCCATGGTCGCGGATGCGGTGGCACCAGCCGGAAAGCCGCACGTCCTGCCCAACGTGGTCGAGGCGAAGATCGGCGCAGGTGTGAGAACGGTAACGGTGCATAGGGCTGTCTTTCCGGACAAAGTGTTTTGCGATTGGACGGTATCACCGAGAATCGCAAAGACGCGTCAAATTATGGTGCCAGAGTATAAGTGCGTTTTCGCCGAAATGCGCTTCGCTCTGGAGTTTGAGGTCATAGACCCCAACGCCACGGTCGCCGTCAAGGTTGAGCTTGCCTTCTCCGGTATCGGACGGCCCTGAACGTGCATTCAGGGCCTAAAACCTTGCCATGTGACGCTGCGTGCCCGATAAGCATATTCATGCCACAATCTTCCGCCCACCCCGCCGTCATCATCACCACAACCCAGGATCTGGAAGCCGCCTGCGCCCGTCTCGCCGCCCATGCGTTCGTGACCGTCGACACGGAATTCCTGCGTGAAACCACCTTCTGGCCCAAGCTCTGCGTCGTCCAGGTCGCCAGCCCCGAGGAAGCCGTGGTCATCGATGCCCTGGCCGAGGGGCTCGACCTTGCCCCCCTGTTCGAGCTCTTGCGCGACGAGAAGGTGCTGAAGGTCTTCCACGCCGCCCGGCAGGATATCGAGATCGTCTGGCACCTGGCCGGCTTCATTCCCGCACCGCTGTTCGACACGCAGGTCGCCGCCATGGTGCTCGGCTATGGCGACTCCATTGCCTATGATCAACTGGTCCAGCGCATTACCAACGCCCATATCGACAAGTCCTCCCGTTTCACGGACTGGTCGAAGCGCCCCCTCACTCCCGCGCAGATCAATTACGCCGTTTCCGATGTCACCCATTTGCGCGACGTCTATCTCAAGCTTGCGGCATCGCTTGAGAAAAGAAAGAGAAGCCATTGGGTTGGCGACGAAATGTCTATCCTGACGTCGCCCGATACCTATCGGCAGGCCCCCGAAGATGCCTGGCGCCGGGTCAGCGGGCGCGTGCGCAAGCCGCGCGATCTCGCCGTTCTGATCGAAGTGGCGGCATGGCGCGAGCGCGAGGCCCAGTCCAAGAATGTACCGCGCTCGCGCGTGCTCAAGGATGACGCCATCACCGAAGTCGCGCTGCAGGCCCCTGACACGCCGGAGAAACTCGCCGGCATTCGCATGATCCCCAAAGGTTGGGAGCGCTCCCGTCCCGGCCTGGAATTGATCGAGGCAGTCAAGGCGGGCCTCGCGCGTGATCCCGCCAGCCTGCCGCGCCAGGCTCCCCCTCGCATTGCGAGCAACGGAGCCGGCGCCACCGTCGAACTGCTTAAGGTGCTGCTGAAGATGGTAGCCGAAAGCCAGGGCGTCGCCGCCAAGGTCATCGCCACCACCGATGACCTCGACATGATCGCCGACAGCGACACCGCCGACGTTCCGGCGCTGCACGGCTGGCGCCGGGAATTGTTCGGCGAGAAGGCGCTCGCCCTCAAGCATGGCAAGCTCGCGCTGGCGATCGAGCGCGGCAAGGTCGCGGCAATTAGCCGATAGCCGCCTGTAATTGACTTGCGCTATCAGCCAAGCGAAAGCTGGGCGAATCGTTGGATTCACTGACCGTATTGGCGCGGCGCAAGCAGGAGTGTGGGCATAAATGAAGGTCGCGGTTCTCGGCAGCGGCGTGATCGGAGTAACCTCCGCCTATTATCTGGCGAAGGCGGGACATGAGGTCGTCGTGCTGGATCGCCAGTCCGGCCCGGCTCTCGAGACCAGCTTCGCCAATGCCGGCGAGGTTTCCCCCGGCTATGCTTCGCCCTGGGCGGCTCCAGGCATCCCGCAAAAGGCGATCAAGTGGCTGTTGATGAAACACGCTCCACTGATCCTGCGCCCCCGCCCCGATGCGGCGATGGTCGCCTGGGTCTGGCGCATGCTGCTCAACTGCACCTCAGAGCGCTATGCGATCAACAAGAGCCGCATGGTTCGCCTTGCCGAATACAGCCGTGACAAGTTGATCGAGCTGAGGGCCGCCACCGGCATCAGCTATGACGAGCGCATGCAGGGCACGCTGCAGCTCTTCCGCACCCAAAAGCAGCTCGACGGCATCGGCAAGGATGTCGAGGTGCTCAAGCGCGACGGTGTTCCCTTCGAGGTCCTCGACGCGGATGGCTGCATCGCCGCCGAACCGGCTCTAACCCATGTTCGCTCCCTGATCCGCGGCGGCCTGCGGCTGCCCAATGACGAGACCGGTGATTGCTACAAATTCACCGGAGCGCTGGCACAACTCGCCGAAACGCTCGGCGTGCGCTTCCGTTACGGTGTCGAGGTCAAGCGGTTGTTGTTCGCCGGCGACAAGATCGAGGGTGTCGAGACCGGTGCCGGCGTCGAGAAGGCCGATGCCTATATCGCGGCTTTCGGCAGCTATACGCCCGATTTCGTCGCGCCTCTCGGCCTCAAGGTGCCTGTTTATCCGATCAAGGGCTATTCCCTCACCATTCCGATCGTCGATGAGAGCCGCGCGCCGGTCTCCACCATCATGGACGAGACCTACAAGATCGCGATCACCCGGCTGGGTGACCGCATCCGCGTCGGCGGCATGGCCGAGATCTCGGGCTTCAGCAAGGACCTGCCGCCGGCCCGCCGCGACACGCTGGCCCAGTCGGTGACCGATCTTTTCGGCGGCTCGGGCGATCTCGCCGCCGCGAGCTTCTGGTCGGGCCTGCGTCCGATGACGCCGGACGGTACCCCGGTGATCGGCCGCACCCGCTACAAGAACCTGCTGCTCAACACCGGCCACGGCACGCTGGGCTGGACCATGGCCTGCGGTTCCGGCCGGGTGATGGCCGATATCGTCGGCGGCAAGAAGCCGGAGATCGACGTCTCGGATCTGGGGCTGAGCCGGTATGGCTGAAACCTGAAAACGCCACCGCGCGAGCCAGTCGCGCCTCAATTCGCCGGCAGCATGGGCGCAAAGCAACGATCACACGTCAGGTATCGGCACGCGCCGCCTGTTTATCGTCATCCTGATCCCCCTCGCCCTCCTCAGCGGGACGGCGTTTTGCCTCGGCTGGTATCTGGTTCGAGATCTGCCGGCGATCAGCTTGAACGATCTCCGCCCTCTCGCGGCCTGCCCCGTCGCTGGAACCGAAGGCTCGGCGGATCTCACCGACAAAGTGGCGCGCTTCGTTCTCGCCATCGAAAGGGGCGATCCGTCTGATCGTTTCTGGGCATTATCGCTAGACATGACAGTCCGCTATGTCGCGGATCAGACATTTCCGCCGGATGCTTCCGAAGGCCGGAACCACCTGCAGCGCTGGGTGAGGGCCTTGCAACTACGTCTGACCCACGCCCGGGCTGAAATCGACCGCGCGTTTTTGGAGCGGGTCTATTTCGGTATGGGGGCCTATGGTTATCGCTGCGCCGCCATGGTCTATTTTGGCAAAGCCGCGAGCCAACTCAACGACCAAGACGCAGCCTTTCTCGCCGGCCTGATCAAAGCACCAAGCATCTATGGTCGCGATCAGACCGCCAGCGCGAAACGTCGCGAACAAGTTCTCGACACGTTGCGCCGTCGCGGCCTCATTGGCGAGATGGCGAGCAAAATCCCTTCGAACAGTGGGAAGACCTGAAAACGGTGGATGCCCCGCCTAACGCCCCCTACTCCGCCGCGACCGTAACGTTGTCAGCGGGATCGATGATGCGGATCGTCGCCTCACGGCCGATCAGGCGGCCGAGCGCCTTCATGCGGGCGTTGAGCCGCTCGCCCGCCAGCCCCTCCAGGTCCCGCGGAACGTCCAGCAACAATTTGCCGTGGCTGACATAGAGCGGGACGCGCGGCAGCACGCCCGGCATCGAGGCAGACAGGATATACCCCACCCGCATCAACCCGCCGAGGATGCGCGCCCGGTCGAGAATGCGCGCGGTAGCGATCTCGCGGATGCGGGGAGACAGCTCCTCCTCGTTCAGGCCGACATGGCGGAAATAGTTCGCCACCGCCATATAGGCACGGCCGCGATGGTCGACGCCGACAAAGGCGGCGTTGGCGATGATATTGAGGCTCTGCTCGCCACGATAATCGGGATGGGCGCGCCAGCCGATATCGGCCACCAGGCAGGCCGCATGGCGCTGGCGCTTTTCATCCGGGGTTTCGTCGATATGGGTTGATGCCATGAAACGGTCGCCCCAGCGCACCAGTTCCTCACCGTGCTGGGGCGAACGCGAGCGCAGGATATTGAGTTCGCTCGCCGCGCTGATCAGCGGATCGAGCTTACGGCTCTCCTCGTCCAGCAACGAATAGAGCAGCCCTTCGCGCACGCCCTGGGCCGAGATCACCACATCGCGCGGCTTGCCGGCCTTGATGACCTCGCTCATCACCGCCGCGCCATAGGCGAGCAGCGGCAGGCGCCCGGTCGAGACGGTGTCCTTGCCGATCAAGGTGGTGTTGTCGACCCGCATGATCAGCTTGCAGAAGTCGAGCATCTCGCGCGCCGGCACGCTGTAGCCATGCATGATGTGCAGGGGATAGCCGAGCTGCATCATGTGCAGCTTGGCGAGCGACCGCCAGGTCCCGCCGACGGCGTAGAAGGTGCGGTCCTTCAGATGTTTCAGTGGGTCCGCCTTGGCGAGCTTTTCCTGCGCAATCTTCGCCGCCTTGCGTACAGACTGGCCGGAGGTGTCCTGCAAGGCGAGCCCACCGAGAGGCGTCGTCATGCCCGCACCGGCGCGATGACCATGCACCTCGATCAGTTCGAGGGAGCCGCCACCCATGTCGCCCACGACACCATCCGGCATGTGGAAGCCCGAGATCACCCCATAAGCCGACAGGCGCGCCTCGCGCTTACCCGACAGCACTTCGATCTCAGCACGGCAGATCGCCGTGGCGCGAGCGATGAATTCCTCGCCATCCTCGGCATCGCGCGCCGCAGCCGTCGCCAGCACATAGAGGTCCTTCACGCCCATGGTGTCGCACAAGGCGCGGAAGCGCACCAGAGCGGCATAGGCCTTGGCGACAGCGCTTGGATCAAGGCGCTTGGTGGTCATCACGCCGCGGCCGAGGCCGCACAGCACCTTCTCGTTGAAGACGGCTGTCGGGCTGCGCGTCAGCCCTTCATAGACCACGAGACGAACCGAGTTGGAGCCGATGTCGATGGTCGCGATCGGCGGACCCTGGCAGATGCGGCCCTGTGCGAATCCGGGCTGCCACGGCCTCGGACCCGCAATATCGGCGGCCTGGACGTGAGGAACGGTATCAGCGTCTGCGGCTGAGGAGCGTTCTGGGAGAATTGTGTTCAAGAGATTTGCCTCGTCCCGATAGGCTGGGATTGGTCATGAAATATTTATGGGCGTTGAAGGGCTCTTCATCAGGCTGCGGGACTATGCGTTCGGCGGTCCCATCGGGCAAGATGCTCCAGCTCTGTTGGTTGTCGATAAGGTTGGCGATCATGATCTGATCGAGGACCTGCTCGTGCACCGTCGGATTGAGGATCGGGCAGAGCGCTTCGACGCGGCGGTCGAGGTTGCGTTCCATCAGATCGGCCGAGGAAATGTAGAGGGCCGCCTTCTGGTGCGGCAGGCCATGCCCGTTGCCGAAGGCGTAGATGCGGCCATGCTCCAGGAAGCGGCCGACGATCGACTTGACGCGGATGTTCTCCGACAGGCCCGGCACTCCCGGCCGCAGGCAGCAGATGCCGCGCACCACCAGATCCACCTGCACTCCCGCCTGGCTGGCGGCATAAAGCGCATCAATGATCATGGTATCGACCAGCGAATTGCACTTGGCCCAGATCGCCGCTGGCCTGCCGGCCTTGGCGTGCTCGATCTCGGCGTTGATGTGATCGAGGATGCGTTGCTTCAGCGAGACGGGCGAGACCGCCATGCGTTCCAGCGCCGCCGGCTCGGCATAGCCGGTGATGAAGTTGAAGATACGCGAGACGTCGCGCGCGATCACAGGATCGGCGGTAAAGAAGGACAGGTCCGTGTAGATGCGTGCGGTGATCGGGTGGTAGTTGCCGGTGCCGACATGGCAATAGGATACGAGCTGGCCCATCTCGCGCCGCACCACCAGCGAGAGCTTGGCGTGGGTTTTCAGCTCGATGAAGCCGAACACCACCTGCACACCTGCACGCTCGAGGTCGCGCGCCCAGCGTATGTTGGCTTCCTCGTCGAAGCGCGCCTTCAGTTCCACCAGCGCCGTCACCGATTTGCCGGCCTCGGCCGCCTCGGCGAGTGCCTTGACGATCGGGCTGTTGGAGGAGGTGCGATAGAGTGTCTGCTTGATGGCGACCACGTTCGGATCGCGCGCCGCCTGGTTGAGAAACTGCACCACGACGTCAAAGGATTCGTAGGGATGGTGCACCAGGATGTCCTTCTGCCGGATGGCGGCGAAGGCATCGGCCCCATGATCGCGGATACGTTCGGGCGAACGCGGCGAATAGGGCTTGAATTTGAGGTCCGGACGGTCGAGCCCGACGAGTTGCGACAATTCGTTGAGGGCGAGCATACCCTCGACGCGAAAGACCGCGTCGTCGGCGACATCGAGTTCCTCGGTGACGAATTGGCGGATGCTGTCGGGCATGCCGGCTTCGATCTCAAGGCGGATCACCACGCCGCGCCGGCGCTGTTTCAACGCCGTCTCAAACAGTAGCACCAGGTCTTCGGCCTCTTCCTCGACTTCCAGATCCGAGTTGCGGATGACGCGGAAGGAGCCCTGCCCTTTCACGGTGTAGCCGGGAAACAGCTTGGCGATGAACAGCACCGCCAGATTTTCGAGCGTGATGTAGCGGGCCGCCCCTGTCTCGGCGAAATCCGGCAGGCGGATGAAGCGCTCCACCTTGTGCGGCGCGCGGATCAGGGCGTTCAACATGCGCCCGTCGCTGACGCGTTTGAGCTGCAGGGCGATGGTGAAGCCGAGATTGGGGATGAAGGGGAACGGATGGGCCGGATCCACCGCCAGCGGGGTGAGGATCGGAAAGATGTAGCTGAGGAAATAATCGTCCAGCCAGGCGCGCTCCGCCTTGGACAGATCGCGCGGCTCGGTGATCACGATGCCTTCGAGCAACAGATCGTCGCGCAACTCGGTCCAGCGTTTCTGCTGGTCGCTGGCAAGCTTGGATACGGCCTCGCCGATCTTGACGAGTTGTTCGGCCGGCGACAGGCCATCGGGGCTGCGCGCCGTGACGTCCTCTCGCACCTGGCCGATCAGGCCGGCGACGCGCACCATGAAGAACTCGTCGAGATTGCTGGCCGAGATCGACAGGAAGCGCAACTGCTCAAGCAGAGGGTGGCTCTTGTTGGACGCCTCCTCCAGCACGCGGCGATTGAATTGCAGCCAGGAAATTTCGCGGTTGATGAAGCGATCCGGGCTGACGCGCAGTGCGATCGGGTCCTGAGCAGGAGCCGCCTCGCGCGCCGTCTCGCCTCGCATCACACTCTCTTCCGCCGTCTGTGCCGTGCTGGTCATGGTCGTCAATGCCGCTCACTATGTCCCGGAGCAAACAAGCGTTTCCGTCTAAACGCGCTTTGCTCTCGCTCTCTGGTTCGACGCGTCCTTGCGATTCTTGGCGTGACCGCCAAATCGTAAAACGCTTTAGGCCGGCGTTACAGGTCCCGCCGGTCGGAATCGCTGCCCGTCATGGGGAAATCTGCTTAGGCCGCCTATATGACAATGCTGTCACATAAAATGACCGCCATGGGGAAAATTCGCAAAACTCCTCCCCATCGCCTGTGGAGCCTCCCCGGATTGGCTGAACGAACTGGCCCCGACCGGACTGTATGAGGCATCTTCCGACCGGCCCTCCAATCGTTCATCTACGACGGACGAAACGATTTGTCCGTTCCAAGCAGAGTTTACCGACAAGACCCACGGACAGGCCTTGCCCATAAACCTCGCAAATGTTTGGTGTCTTGCAGAGTCCTCTTGATTGTAACCATGGTTCAATCAAGAGGACTCTGCATAGGAGCAAATCCGGCATGCGCAGGCTCATATTTTTCTCCATGGTCATCCTGACCGTCTTGCTCCTTCAACCGATGCACATTGTGGCCCGGACCAACACCAGCCCAGCCCTCCAAGCCGATCAATCCGGCGCATCCGGATGCGTCTCGGTACGGGATTCCGGCGATCCGAATAGAAATGGAACCGCGCTCATCGGCTGCTTCAACCCAACGACGGGCGCTTTCGAGTTGCCTTCGAACCTCCGCAATCAGGGAGATATCGACGAGCGCGTCCTGAGATCCTATGGGTTTATAGGCGATGGAGGCAGTCACCCCTTGTCCAGCGTCGCCACTCTCAACGGCCGCAGTACCGCCGGCTGGTCCCTGGCACAGTGGCAGATGATACTTCCGGCAGCCCGCGCCCTTTCGGATGAGATCGACGGCACCGTGATCAACTCGCTGATCCAGACGAGGCCGGGCGCCCTGAAGTTCCGTCTAGGCCCTCTGACTGGGCGTTTCTCCGCGCCGATCACCTCTCCCTGCGGTAAGAGCATTCGTTTCGAAGGAGCCGGACCGGAACTCACCATATTTCGCTTCGGCGCCAGTAATGGCTGGGATCACTGCCATGCCGGCGCCCCGAAGGGAGATAAGCTGGAACTCCAAGGCATCAAGTTCCAGTCCAGCGATACCGCTTCCACGAACACCATCGGAATCAACGCCAGGTTTGCACCCAGCGTCAATGGAACCTACTCCAACTTCGCCCTAGAGAACTTCAACACCGGCATGGTCCTGGTCAATTCGGCCGGCACCACGATCGAGGGCGGGATGATCACTGCCGGACCGTCGCGCAAAGGCCTCGCCACCGCGGGAACCGGCATCTGGTTTCGCGGAACGAACACCTTCGTCAATCGGATCCAGAACACGCTGACACAGCACTACAGGGTCGGATATCGCTTCCAGTCGACCAATCCCCCAAAGATGCTAGGGCTCGAGGATCAGAGCCTGATCAATTCGGCGGCCGGGGAGGTAGGCACCTGCATCCAGATCGATTCCGATTACAAGGGTTATTCTCCCCTCCAATATGTGGCGGATAATTTCTCCTGCGATGCCTATGAGGGGCATGTCGACGCAAGACAGGTCTCGCATCTGTCCATCAAGGGCGGCAACTGGCTGATCCACCCCGCCGCCGGTTCGTGGAGCCCGGCTGGCAAGAACTTCTTCAATTTTTGCCGCGCTTCCACGGTACGCCTCGAGGGGGCCTGGATTTCCAACAACGCCCAGGCTCTCGGGGTTCGCTCCCTGATCAATGTTACCGCCGACTCCTGCGGCATTCCGAGCGGAGCCGGTGCATCGGACGTGCAGATCAGGAACAATAAGATCGAGTACAGAAACTTGACAACCTCAGTGGCCATGATCGTCAAGACCGCCGGTACCAGCGGAGTGGTTGTCGCAGGAAATCTCTTTACCGAGTTCTTCAAGCCAGGGCCGCCGCCTTCCAATGCGTTCTCATGGGCCGCTTCGGATGCCCAATCGGCTCTCTATCAGGGCCTCGCTGGCGAGTTCGTGCAGATATCACCGCCACCGGTCGATATGACCGATGGGACGGTCAACGACATCGGGACATTCTCTCTTGGGCCAGGTGTGTGGAGCTGTCATGCCCGGCTCCAGCTCCTGCCGGTTAGGGATGCCAAGGTTCATGCCTTTCAGGGAGCTTTCAGTACCGAGCCCGCCTCGATGCCGGCCACCCCTGGACAAGGCATGTTCATGGAAACCGGTGAATGGTCGAGCCCGGAGATTAGGGGCGTCGGTCCGTTCGCGTTCGATTTCACTACGAGAACGCAGAGCTCCCCTGTCCATATCGTCGGCGCGGCGTCCTTCACCGGCGGCCAGTTGCAGATGAACACCGTCGGCCAATGCATCCGTCTGAGATAGAACTCGTGCCATGCTGGGCGCTTCGCGAAGAAGCTCGATCGCCATCGACCTCACTCATCGTCAAGCGGAGAGGCAAGCACTTCCTTGAGCAGTTCAGCGGCCAGTGCCCGCGTGATGCGGCGGCCGCGCGAAAGACCTTCGCGATCGAGCACGGCGACGACCTGGCGCGCTGCGGCAAAGGAGCGCTCGATGCGCCGGACGAGGAAGTCGACCAGGCTCGAATCGACGATGAGCTGGCGATCGAGGAAGAGCTTTACCAGCAGCATGCGGAAGAGATCATCGTCGGGCGTGGCGATGGTCAACGCCGTCATGGCCCTGAGGCGCGAGATGAGGTCGGGAAGCGTCAGGCCCCAGCGCTCCGGCGGCTCATGGGCGGTGATCAGCAGCGAGGCGCCGGCCTCGCCGGTGAGGTTGAGCAGATGGAAAAGCGCCGTCTCGTCGACGCCGCGTCCTGCATCCTCGATCACCACCGCCTTGTGCGAAACCAGTTCGGGAACGCTTTCTTCCCCGAGCGCCTCGCCTGCCAGGGTGACCGCACCCGCCAGCTTGGACCAGATTGCCGCCAGATGGCTCTTGCCCGAGCCGCTCGGGCCGATCAGCAGAGCACGGCGGGAAGGCCAGTCCGGCCAGCGTTCCATGAAGGCATAGGCCGCCTCGTTGGAGGGCGAGACCAGGAAATCCTCACGGGCGAACGAGACCTGCAAAGGCAGATCGAGTGCCAATTGGCGGGGTGTCGTCACGACGAATGGTCCGAAGAGAGAGAGCCATCGTGGTTGACATGACCGGTGTAGTATTGGCTGGCGAGGTAGCTCGAGAGGGCAAAGCGCACCAGGACACCGATCGCCGCCGCCACCGGCACGGCGACCAGCAGGCCGATGAAGCCGAACAGGCTGCCGGCTGCCAGCAGGGCAAACATCAGCCAGACAGGATGCAGGCCTACCGAGCCGCCGACCAGCCGGGGCGAGAGAACATAGCCTTCGAGGATCTGCCCCGCCGCGAAGAGGAGGGCGACATAAACAGGCAAATGCCAGTCGGGCCAGACCTGGACCAGTGCCACGCTGACGGTGACGACGAAGCCCAGAATCGAACCGACATAGGGAATGAAGGAAGCAAGGCCAGTGCACAGTCCGATCAGGAAGCCGAAACTGACGCCGAGCAGCGTGAGGCCGGAACCGTAGAACAGGCCGAGCAGGAGGCAGACCGTTGCCTGGCCCCGCACGAAGCCTGCGATGGCGGCGTCGATATCACGGAAGATGCCGCGGATGGCCTCGACATGGTCGCGCGGCAGCCAACTGTCGACGCGCGCCACCATGTTGTCCCAGTCGAGCAGAATGTAGAAGGCCACCACCGGCGTGACGATGAGAACGCTGATCACCCCGATGACCGCCTGGCTGCCCGACCAGATCGAGGAGACGAAGGTGCCGAGAAGCTGGGCGCCCTGCCCGACATAGTCACCGAGCGATTTCTGGATGTTCTGCAGCCTCTCGGCGAAGATCCCGCCAAGCCAGCCCTGGTTGAGCTCACCGAGAATGCGCTGCATGGACGCGACGATGCTCGGCAGCCGCTCGCGCAAGCCGTTGAACTGCTCGCCGAGCATCGGCACCACCAGGAGGATGGCCAGCACGATGACGAAGATGAAGCCGAGCAGAATGACGGAGGCGGCGGCCCAGCGCGGCAAGCCGAGGCTCTCCAGCCTGTCGGCGACGGGGTCGAGGAAATAGGCGATCGCGAGGCCGCCAATAAAGGGCAGCAACATGCCCTGAAGCAGCCAGACCAGCGCGACGAACAAGGCCAGCGCGCCGAGCCAGAAGAACACCTGCCTTTGAAGGCTCATCCACACGCTCCTGAAGCTCGATCCAAACCGTTCTCCTCCGGCCAAACAAGCGTCGTCCGAGACGGCTGAGGTGGCGGATGGCCTCCCTCGGTCGGAATTTTCATCCGGCCATATGGTTGAGCCACTGGCGCAGATAGGCGGCAGCCGACGCAATGGTCAAGAGCGTGACCAGAATGGACCCCACTTCGATCAGGAAAGGAAACGGCCATCCGGTGCCCTTGGCGAACAGCACGAGGACGACGAAAGCGATCTGCACCGCGGTGTTGAGCTTGGAGAGCATCAGCGGCGCGATCTGTATCGGCTGGCTCATGACCCAGGACACCAGCACGGCGCCAATGATCATGAAATCACGGAACACGGTCAGGATCACCAGCCAGGCGGGCACCACGCCGACGATCCCCAGCGTGACGAAGATGGAGACCAGCAAGGCCTTGTCGGCCAGCGGATCGAGCATGGCTCCCAGTTCGCTGCGCATGTCGAAGCGCTTGGCGATGAACCCGTCGACACCATCGGAAATACCCGCCGTCAGAAAGATGGCGAAAGCCCAGCCCCACGCTCCCGAGGCGATGCACCATACCGCCAGCGGCACCAGACAAAAGCGCAGGATGGTGATCAGATTCGGTATCGTCATGATCGGATCGTAGCAAACCCCGAAGAAACCGGCATCTCTGCGATCGCCAGACAAAGAGCGTTCATGCCTGAACGCTTATTTTCCCTAGTTCATTGCTTCGACGCGCCGTTGCGATTCCAGGCGACTTCCTCAAATCGCAAAACGTTTTAGGAATTCAGAGCACCACGACCTTGGCACCCACCCCGACGCGCTCATAGAGATCCATGACATCCGGATTGGCCATGCGAATGCAGCCGGAGGACACCGCCCGGCCGATAGTGTTCGGCTCGTTGGTGCCGTGGATGCGGTAGAGCGTGGAACCGAGATAGAGCGCCCGCGCGCCCAGAGGATTGTTGAGGCCCCCTTCCATGCGATCGGGCAGTTCGGGGCGCCGGGCGATCATTTCCTTGGGGGGTGTCCAGCTCGGCCATTCGGCCTTGCGGCTGATGGTTTCGGTGCCCTTCCAGGTGAAGCCCTGCTTGCCGACGCCAATGCCATATCTGAGCGCCGTGCCATCCTCCTGCACCAGATAGAGCCGCTTCTCCTTGGTCGAGATCACGATGGTGCCGGGGCTGTAGCCTGAGAAGGGCACCACCGTGCGTGGGATCGGCGAGCTGGCCAGCATCGCCTGGCCGTCGTCCTTGATGCCGGAATCGAGATTGGGCGAGATACTGTTCGGGTCGATCGAGGCCTGACGCTGGGGGCGTCGGCCCGGCGTCACATCGCCCTCCTGATCGCCATAATAGCCATTGGGATCGTCCTGGTAGTCGTAGGGTTCCTCGAAACGCCGATCAGCCCGATAGGTCGGCTGGGGTTCCCGCCACTGGCGCGGACGGGAGAGGCCATCGTCCTGATAATAGCCGTCGTCCGGAGGATCGCCCCACTCTTGGGCATGGGCCGTCCCTGCAATCATCAGGAGGGCCAGGGCGGGAAAAAGCGCTTTTCTTGCAATCGTCATGTCGAGAACCACACGTCCCGGAAGAACGCCCGGGGTTGCGCCCTGCAGAGCAATGCAAGGCAAGATGGCTGTGACAATCCCGGAAACGACGGGCGTAATTGTGGCAATAGCAGCGGCAGAAAGTCGCTATTTTTTAACCATTTGTTCAGCATGCGTTCAGATGGGATCGGTCGTCCTTGCGGAAAGGCATCTTGTACCCTTCGCCGTGAGTTCGTCATCAAAGGCATCTCCCACGCCTTGAGGGCAGCACGCCATGAGCTTTGTCACGCTTCCAATATCCGCCCTGGCCACGCCGGATCCTGGCGGGGCCGCAGCGCAGGAATGGCGCGGCTTTCTCCAATTTCGCCCCTCCCAGGAAGCCGCCAAGGCTTGTCCCGCGCATATGTTGGGCGAAGGCGGGACGGCCGGCTGGGCTTACGGCCTGCATTGGAAGAAGCCGCGAGCCACGGTCGATGCAATAGGCTGTTTTCTGCTGCGCGACATCGAGGTTTGGCGTCCCGGCATCCTCGTCCACGGCGGTCAGGTCGTCGACGATGCCAATCTGTCGACCAATGTCGCCTTGTCCGTGGCGCGCGCCGATGCGGGTTTTCCCTCGCGTTTCGGTGAGCAGGCAGCGGCAAGGCGAGTCGACCGCCCTGCCCTCGTCGTGGCCGGCCCTGGATACGGCATCTGGGGCCATTGGCTCGCCGAATTCCTGCCGCGGGTCTCCATTGCCAGCCAGTTGCTCGCACCGCTGCGTGACGAGTGGATCATCCCGCTGCCCCAAGACACACCTTCCTGGGTCGAGGACCTGCTGCTGTCGGCCTGCAACGTCCCGCGGCATGCAATCCTGCGCTATGCACCGGGACAGGAGAGATTGCTCTTCGCGCGCGCGGTGATACCGACATTCTGCTTTTCCGGCGAATACACCTTCCACCCCTATATGCGTGAGTTCTACAGGTCGCTGGCCCCGGCTGCGGGGGAGGCTCGCCGACGCCTCTGCCTTTCACGAGGAGGGCCCGGCCCCTCGGCCAACAGGCCTTTCAGGCAGCGGGATTTCTTTGAGGAGAACGCCAGGCGGCGCGGTTTCGAGGTCATCCGCCCCGAAGAATTGAGCCTGCCCGATCAGATCGCAATGCTCTCGCAGGCCTGCGCTCTCATCGGCGAATATGGCTCGGCAATGCATGGCTCCGTCTTTGCCGGGCCAGGAACCGTGATCGGCTGCATCGGGCACTGGAACGCGGTCCAGATGCGACTGGGCGAGGTTTTCGAGCAGCCGGGACTCTACCTGACCCGCGGATGCCTTTGGCCTAACGCCGATAGGCCGATATCCATCGACGCGAGCCCCGATGACATCGAGAGCTTTCTCGATCGCGTGACATCGCTGCTCGACTGAGGCATCCGGGCCGAGAGGCCGACTCCGTCCAAGACGGTCCAGAGGCTGTGGTACAGCCCCTATTTGCCCGTGAACCGGTTGTTCTTGGGGAAGCCCTTAGGCGGCAGGCGCCCGGCATCGGCACGATTTCCGGTCCATTCGACGAGGTCGGTGACGGTCCAGGTCCGATCGGAGGAATCGCTCCAGGTCAACCCCTGCGCCTTGTCGAAGACACGCACGTCGGAGAGCCCGCCGTCCTTGTACTTCTGCAGCCGCACGCCCCTACCCCGCGACATCTCGGTGATCTGGTGCAGCGGGAACACCAGCATCTTGCGGTTCTCGCCGATCACGGCGACCGTGTCACCGATGACGGGCACGATCAGCTTGGCTTCCGACGGCGCATCGACATTCAGCACCGACTTGCCCTTGCGGGTATTGGCCAGAATATCGTCTTCGGGCACCAGGAAACCGCGTCCGTCGGTCGCCGCGATCAGCAGCCGGCGTCCGCCCTGATAGGCGAATACGTCGACGACATCGGCGCCCTCGTCGATATCGACCATCAGGCGGATCGGCTCGCCCATGCTGCGCCCCCCCGGGAGCTTCGATGCCTCCAGCGTATAGACCTTGCCATTGGTGGCGAGGATGAGGAGCTTGGCCGTCGTCTCGGACTGGAATCCGAGCTTGAGCCGGTCGTCGGCCTTGAAGCTCAGCCCCGAGAGATCGCTGAGATGACCCTTCTGGGCCCGGATCCAGCCCTTTTCCGAGACGATCACGGTGATCGGCTCACGCTCGACCATCGCCTCGGTCACTGTCGACAGATCGATGGTGCCCGCCTTGGAGGCATCGATCTCGGTGCGGCGCTTGCCGAGCAGCGTGTCAGGGCCGAACTTCTTGGCGACTTCGCTGACCTGCCAGCCCACCGTCTTCCATTGCAGCTCCTCGGAGGCCAGCAGCTTCTCGATGCCGGTCTTTTCCTTGGCGAGATCGTCATGCTCGCGCCGAAGTTCCATCTCCTCGAGCTTACGCAGATTGCGAAGGCGCATATTGAGGATCGCCTCGGCCTGCACATCCGTCAGGTCGAACGCCTTGATCAGTTCGTCCTTCGGCTCATCCTCGTAGCGGATGATGCGGATGACCTCGTCGAGATTGAGATAGGCGACGATATAGCCGGCCAGCACCTCCATGCGCTTCTCGACAGCGGCCAGGCGGTACTTGGAGCGGCGGACCAACACGACACGGCGATGGCTGAGCCATTGCTGCAGTGCCTCGCCGAGCGAGAGCACACGCGGCACCTGGCCGTCGACCAGCACGTTCATGTTGAGCGGAATGCGGCTTTCGAGCTCCGAGAGCTTGAACAGCGATTCCATCAGCACGGCCTCGTCGACATTGCGCGATTTTGGCTCGATGACGATGCGGACATCCTCCGCCGATTCATCGCGCACGTCGCCGACCAGTGGCAGCTTGCGCTCTTCGAGAAGCTCGGCCAGCTTCTCGATCAGGCGGCCTTTCTGCACTGCCCATGGAATCTCGGTGATCACGATCACCCAGGTGCCACGCCCGAGATCTTCCTTATGCCAGCGCGCGCGCACCCGAAAACCGCCACGACCGGTGCGGTAGCTTTCCTGGATCGAGCCGGTGCTCTCCACGCAGATGCCGCCGGTGGGAAAATCGGGTCCCTTGACGAACTGCAGGAGGTCGGCGGTGGAAGCGTTGGGATTGTCGATCAGGTGCAGCGCCGCCTGGCACAATTCATGGGCGTTGTGCGGAGGAATCGAGGTGGCCATGCCAACGGCGATGCCCTGCACGCCATTAGCGAGCAGGTTGGGGAAGGCGCCGGGCATCACCACCGGTTCCTCATCCTCGCCATTATAGGTCGGGCGGAAATCAACGGCGTCCTCGTTGATCCCTTCCAGGATCAGCGTGGCGACTTCGGTCAACCGTGCCTCGGTGTAGCGGTAGGCAGCGGCATTATCGCCGTCGATGTTGCCGAAATTGCCCTGCCCGTCCACCAGTGGATAGCGCTGGGCAAAATCCTGCGCCAGACGGACCAGCGCGTCGTAGACGGCCTGGTCGCCATGGGGGTGGAATTTACCGATGACGTCGCCCACCACGCGGGCGCATTTCTTGAAGGCCTGGTCGGGATCGAGGCGCAGCAGGCGCATGGCATGCAAGATGCGCCGATGCACCGGCTTCAAGCCATCGCGCGCATCGGGCAAGGCACGTTGCGTGATCGTCGAGAGCGCATAGGCAAGGTAGCGCTGCTCGAGCTCCGAGCGCAGATTGACCGTCCTGACTCCATCGCCTTCCGGCGGATCGTCCATCTCATCCATGCGGTTGACTTACCGAAAATGCCTGATTCGGGGCAAGTCGTAGACCTTATGATACAGGGCAAATCGCCCGATCACGTGCTATTGTAGCGCCATTAAGGGTGCCATCCCTGTTCTATCCGGATGGATTGCCCATATCCTTATCGGTTCCAGTGGCGTATTTCTCGGGTCAGGAATGCATCATGTTTCAGAGTTTGCCGTGGCGAGGTCAGGGTAACGTGGCGGAATTGCCTCCGCCTCCGAAGAACGAAATCGTCAAGCCGCCGCGCCCTGTTCTGGGTCTTGCCCTCGGCGGCGGCGCTGCACGGGGATTTGCCCATATCGGCGTGATCCGTGTGCTGGTCGAGGCGGGCTATGACGTCGACGTGATAGCTGGCACCTCGATCGGAGCCGTGGTTGGCGGCTGCTATATAGCCGGCAGGCTCGACGACATCGAAGATTGGGCTCGCAGTCTCACCAAGCGCCGGGTTCTCAATTTTCTCGATCTCAATTTCGGTGGCAGCGGCCTGATGTCCGGCACCAAGCTGGCCCTTCTCCTGCAGAACGGGCTCGATGGTGTGCAGATCGAAAACCTGCGCATTCCCTTCGTCGCGATCGCCACCGAGATCGGCCCAGGCCATGAAATCTGGCTGACGCGCGGCAATCTGGTCACCGCCATGCGGGCCTCCTATGCCCTGCCCGGCATTTTCGAGCCCGTGCGCGTCGGTGGGCGCTGGCTGATGGACGGCGCGTTGGTCAACCCCGTGCCCGTCTCCGCCGCACGCGCTCTTGGCGCCCGGGCAGTGATCGCGGTCAATCTCAATGGCGAGCTGACCGGCCGCGGCGGCGTCATCCATACCTTCGGCGCCACCTCATCCGAAATGGACGATCCTCCCGTGCCCAAACGCAACGGCTTCGGCGCTGCCACGTCGATGGTCCGCCGCAGATTCGGCTTCGCCAGACAGCGCGAGGAGCGTCAGCGCCGCACCTCCCCCGGCATCCACACGGTGATGATGGAGGCCTTCAACATCACCCAGGATCGCATCTCGCGCTCACGGCTCGCCGGCGACCCGCCCGATGTTTCGATCGGACCGCGCCTTGGACGCATCTCGCCCTTCGACTTCCATCGCGCCGCGGAGGCCATCGACATGGGTGCCGAGGCCACCTTGAAGTCCCTCGACGACATCAAGGAAACCATGGAAGCCTTGGCGTAGATCATCGGCGGGAGGGTGATCGCCCCAAACCTGCCCTGATGGACAGCAGCATGGTCCGTGGCCTCATTCGGTTGCGGTCAGTTCGCCAACACCGGGTCGTGACAGATGCAGCACTTGAAAGGCCGTTCCTGCTTCCTCAGGCGGCTCGCCGGCCCATAGCTGAAAGACCACCAGCTTCCACTCGGTGGGATCGACCGCCAGGGCCGACAGACAGCTTCCATCCCGCGCGGCTTCGATGGTCAACCGCTCGCGTGCCTCGGCAATGGCGCCGGCCGGATCAATCTCCGCCGCGATCATCTGTTCCCTTAGCGTTGCAAAGCGTGCCTCCGACAGAGACGACGGGCCAGACAGGCATGAGATGCCTTCCCAGTGCCGCACCGACGGCCGGCCGAAGGTAGCGACAAGGCCGGCAAAGCCGCCGCCGTCCCACAGGAACCGGCCCATGCCTTCCGGCGAGGCCCACAGATAGAAGGGCGCATATTGGTTGACGGCAGAGCCGCGCACGCCCTTTTCCCGGATCAGATAGGCCTTGATCCCCAGTCCCGGAAAATCGTCGAGCAAGGGGCCCTTGCTGGCTACGCGGGCACGGATGATCCCCATGTCGTAATCGGCCGGCAACGTGATGACATAGTGCATGGCTTCCATTTGAGCCTCCTCACACCGGCTCGTGCCATTGCACGGCACGGCCATCCTGCAGCGCCTGGACGCTGACATAGATGAAGGCATCGGCCTCTCCAGCCCCATGCCAATGCAATTCACCGGGCGCGAACCAGACCGCGTCGCCCGGGCTGAGTTCGACGAGCGGGCCGTCGCGCCGTTGCGCCAGGCCGCTGCCGCTCACCGCCAGCAGCAATTGCCCCCGAGGATGGCTGTGCCAATGCGTACGCACGCCAGCATCCAGCATGGCACGCATCGCGGTAGGCTCGCCGTCCTGCTCGCCCGCGATCAGATGCTCCACCCGGAAGGTGGCGGATGCGATGTTGTCCGGCGCGTTCTCTATCGCCTCGCCGGCCCGGATTACGGTCATCTCATTGGGTAGGCCCGGCGGGTTCATGCGGGTACCTCTTCCACCATCTGCGTGAGGCCGTTGCTGAAGGACCAGCCGTCTCGCTCGGTGGTAGTGATGACGATCATGACGTCGTCGGGCCGCAGGCCCGGCGCCTGCGTGAGCAACTGCACCGCATGCCGGTAGAATTGCTGCTTCACCGCCGTGCTGCGCGGGCGCCCCGCCGTGATGGCGATGAGCACGAAATCATCGGAACGCTCGCCGCTGAAATAGCCACGATCATAGATCAGCGCTTCCGGATCGAGTTGCTCGATGATCTGGAAACGGTCGGCCTGCGGAACCTCGAAGGCTTCGACCAAGGCGCGATGCAGATTGTCCGACAGAGTGCGGAGATAATCGGGGGATTTTCCCTTGCGGAGCGAGATGCGGGCGAAAGGCATGACGAATGTCCTCAACTGCAAGGCCTGCTGCCTTGACCCGCACATCATGTCATCGCATATTCATCCTGAAAATCAGGAAATATTTGATATTTAATCCTGAAAAATAGGACGATTATCGTGCGCCTGGTCAATTTCGACATCGACGTGCTGCGCAGCTTCGTCACCGGTATGGAACTGGGCAGCTATGCCCGCGCGGCCGAACATCTCGGCCGTTCCACCTCCGCTGTCAGCGCCCAGCTCAAGAAATTGGAGGAGCAGGCGGCAACGGCCCTGTTCCGCAAGGCCGGCCGCGGCCTGGCGCTGACCGAGGCAGGCGAGACGCTGCTGACCTATGCACGCCGGCTGCTCGCCCTCAACGACGAGGCGGTATCGGCTCTGGGCGGTGCCGATCTTGCCGGCCATGTCCGCTTCGGTGTGCAGGAGGATCTCGGAGAGACATTGCTGCCGCAAATTCTCGGCCGTTTCGCACGAGCTCACCCCAAAACGCGCATCGAAACCCGGCTTGCCCGCAATGCCGACCTGTTGAAACGCATCGCCAGCGCCGAACTCGACCTCGCCATCGCCTGGGGCGATCAGACGAGGGAGGCTCCGGCCGCCATGGCCGGCGAGCATCTCGCCGACATCGCGATGCGGTGGATCGGCCATCGAGACGGACTCTCCGGGTGGCGGCCCGGCGATCGACAGGCAGGGCCGGATGAACCTTTGCCGCTGGTAATGTTCGAGGCTCCCTGCCTGTTCCGTAGCGTTGCGACCGAGACGCTCGACCGCGCCGGCATTGCCTGGCGCATCGCGGTGACCAGCACCAGCCTCGCCGGTCTTTGGGCGGCGATCTCGAGTGGACTGGGCGTAACCTTGCGTACCGAGATCGGCCTGCCGAGCCATCTTGCCACGCTCGGCGAGGAAAGTGGGTTGCCGTTGCGATTGCCGACATTACCGCTGCTATTGCATCGCACGCAGGCACAGCACAATGCTGCCACCGACCGGCTGAGCGAGATCATGCGGGAGAGCCTGAGCCAGCCTCTCCTGCCCAAAAAAGTCGCCTGACGATCCCGGAGCAAATCGCGCTGACGTCTGCTCCTTCAAGGCATCCCTGCGTTTGGGGACGATTGCGCCGGCTCGCAAACACGAAGGCCCAATGCAGTTCACTTTGGGGGAAGGCGCTCCGATTTGTCATAGCCGGGCTTGATCCGGCTATTCAGAAGCCACGGAACCGGATTGCCGGATCAAGCCCGGCAATGACAAAGGTGGTGCAAGCGTGACGACGCCTGCGTGAACCACATTGGCTTTAGGCCGTAATATATTCGCGCATCGCCTTGGCTTCCGCTTCCATTTCGGCCAGGCGGAACTTCACCACGTCGCCGATCGAAACGATGCCGACCGGCAAGCCATTTTCGACCACCGGCATGTGACGGAACTTGCCGGCCGTCATCCTCTCCATGATGTGGGGAATGGTGTCCTGCTCGTGAACGGTTTCGACCTTGGCCGTCATATGCTTGGATACGGGATGTTCGAACCCCTCGGCCGAGGCCTTGGCCAATGCGCGCACGACATCGCGCTCCGACAGGATTCCGGCGATGCTGCCATTTTTGTGGGTGATCAACACTGCGCCGATGCGCTTTTCGGCGAGCGTCCGCGAAGCTTCGGCAATGGTGGCGTCCGGCGACAGAGCGACGATGTCGCGGCCCTTGCCCTTCAGGATCTGTGCAACAGTCATAGATACTCTCCTCAGACTGAACGTGCGCCTGCAGCGTCTTGATCTTGGGGGAGAATCCCGACGAGGGACGACCAGCCCCATCTAAGATGATGGCGTCTGCTCGCCCATCGCGCAAGGGGTTGGTTCAAATGCAACCAAGCAGTGAATCGATTTACGGTCTCTGCCCTCAGGAACCTGAACCCGCCCTCAGAATGAACTCGACGAGGGCCTTGCGCCGTTCGACATCATCCATCCCGGCATAGATCATGCGTGTGCCGGGTACCACGGCCTGCGGCGCCGCGATGAAGCGATCGAGCGTGGCGGCGTCCCAGGTCAGCCCGCTTGCCTGCATCGCCGGCGAGAAGGGATAGCCGGGCAGTGTGCCGGCCTTGCGGTTCGCAAGACCCTGCAGGATCGGTCCCGTCGCGGAGCGCGCCCCGCGTCCGATCTGATGGCAGTGCGCGCAGGGTTCGAACACCGGGTCGAACGTCGCCTCCGGCGGGCGGATGTCGGCCACGACCTGGGCAGACGGCGGAGGCGCCGCGACCTCGCCGGCCGAACGCAAGGCAATGAAGGTCCCGACCGCGACACCACCAAGCGCCGCGGCCAGGCCGAACCAGACAGTCCTGTTCACGAGGTGAGCGCGCGGCGCATCTTTTCCAGCGCCTCCTCACGGGGGGCCTGGTAGTCGATCAGCGTCACCAATTCACCCTTGGCGTTCATCAGATAGACCGCCGTGGAATGGTCGAAGGTGTAGCCGTCCCCCTCCCCGACCTTCTTGGCGTAGACACGGAACTTCTTGATGATGTCGGCCACCTGCTCGGGGGTGCCGGTGGCGGCGGTGATGCGCGGGTCGAAGCTCTCCAGATAGGTCTTGAGCAGTTGGGGTGTATCGCGCGCCGGGTCCACCGAGACGAACACCACGTTGAACTTGTCTCCGTCCGGTCCGAGCGCCTTGAGGCGATCGGTCATGTCGGTCAGCGTGGTCGGGCAGGCATCAGGGCAATTGGTGTAGCCGAAGAAATAAGCGGTCGGCTTACCCAGGAAGTTGGCCTGGGTCACCGGCTTGCCGTCCTGATTGGTCAGGCTGAAATCACCACCGATGAAGCTGGACTGGGCTGTCGGCTTGCCACCCATGCTCTGCAGCGCCAGCACCCCGGCTGCCGCCAGCACGGCGAGCAGCGCGACGAGAACCACCAACTGGAGACGATTGGATTTGAGAGTCATGAACGCCTCCCGTCTCAATGGTTGCTGTGGTCGGCCTCGGCCGGCTGCTTGGCACCGATGGCCTCGACCTTGAACTTCACGGACACCGTACCGGCTTTCTCGAACACCAGCGTGCCGTCGATGGACTGGTTGGGCTTGAGCTGCTGCTTGAGCCCGGTGAACATCAGATGGAAGGATGACGGGCTGAGTTCAACCTTGCCGTGAGCGGGAATTTCGAGCCCGCCTTGAACGGGCGCCATCTTCATGACGCCATCCTGGTTCGACATCTGGTGGATCGAAAAGCCGGAGGATGCCGAGAAACTGCCGCCGATCAGCCTGTCGGGCTGATCGCCCGTATTCTCGATAGCAGTGTAGCCGCCTGCGACCGGTGCCCCCTGCGGGGTGGCTCGCGTCCAGGGATGGGCGATCTGGAGCGTGCCAGCCTTGTAGTCATGGGCGAGGGCCGCGGAGGCGAGCGTGGAGGTGAGCACCAGAACACTGAGTATCCGGGCGCCAGCAAATGAAACGAGCTTCATGGAAAAACCTGAACGGTATCGAACAGCCTTGCAGGCTGTGGGGAAGGACTGGCGAAAATGGTGAACCGTTCAGCTCAATGGCGGCCCGCGTGGCCAGGCCTGTCGGCGGTCCTGCGGGACCAGCGCCAGGAATGCCCGTGTCGGGAGGAATTTGAAGGCCTGTGGGAAGCGGACGATGCTGGCAACCGCCAGGATCGTCGGCAAGGTCGGAGCCAGACGCAGGGCACACTGGTCACAGGAATGGCCGCCATGCGCCCTGTCACCGGCATCGCCGTCGCCAAACTGGCAGATGGTAACGACGGTGCCCGCGATGACGACGGTCGCGGCGCCGTCCCGGCCGCCCTCCAGCGCGAGGGCGCCACCCATGCCGTTGAGCAGCAGCCCAAGAGCAAGCAGTGCGGCAAGACATTGCCGCAGCAACGGGGCGAGGCGGGACGGAACCATGGCGGCATATGCAGCCGAGCGGCGCTTGAAAGTCAAGGCGGCGCCGTGGCGCATGAGCCGCCGCAGGGCAATTCGCGGCACGGGCGCTCAGAAATGAGCGTCCCTACCGTGCGATCAAGGCGCGCGCCGGCTGATATGGGTCCCGAAAAACAAAAATGCCGGTCTTCTCAGCTCCATCTCTTGATGGCACCGAGAAGACCGGCAGTCGTCAAAGTTCCAGAGCAAAGCGCGCATTTTAACGGTAGCGCTTCCTTGCTCTATCTCCTCGTTTCGACAGCTTCTGTGATCCAGGTCAATTCCCGGATCGCAGAACGCTCTAGTCGTCGCGATAGACACGCTCACGACGCTCATGCCGTTCCTGGGCTTCCAGCGACAAGGTCGCGATTGGCCTGGCATCGAGGCGCTTGAGCGAGATCGGTTCACCCGTTTCCTCGCAAAAGCCGTAGGATCCGTCCTCGATGCGGGCAAGTGCCGCCTCGATCTTAGAGATCAGCTTGCGCTGACGATCCCGGGCCCGCAATTCGATGGCGCGATCCGTTTCCGAAGATGCACGATCGGCTAGATCGGGGTGGTTCTCGTTTTCGGCCTGCAGATTGGCGATGGTATCCTGCGCCTCGCGCAGGATGTCGAGCTTCCAGGCATTGAGCTTGCGCCGGAAATAGTCCCGCTGACGCTCGTTCATGAAAGGCTCGTCGTCAGTCGGCCGATAATTGGTATCTACACTCAATGAAGTCATGTAAGAATCCCAACACTCCGCTACTGGGCGAGAGGTCTATAGTCTCAGTGACGCGCCACGACAATGATCTTCGTTGTCACCGATTCGTTGAAAACGATAAAGTTGTGCACATGGCTTAGGGGGTGGCGTCCTCCTTGCTCTTTAGAATGAGGCCGCCGGCGACATCCGTCACGCCCGGCCTCGGCAGGGCATCGAAGGGCATCGGCCGTGTCGCCAGCATTGCCGCCAGTCCGAGGCGCGCCGTAAGGATACCGTTCAGGACCCCCTCGCCCAGCTTGGCTGATATCCGCGAGGCCAAGCCGTGGCCAAGCGCCTGGCTGATCAGGGAATCACCGGCGGCCATTCCGCCGGTGACAGCGAGATTGCCGAGGGCATGGCGCAGGAGCCGCATCATGCCGATGCCACCCGGCCGGCCGCCATAGAGCGTCGCCAGCCGCCGGATCACGCGCAGCGTCTCCGCGCTCACGAAAAACATGTCGACCAGAGCACGCGGGCTCACAGCGGTGACCAGCGACACCCGCTTGGCCGCATCGGCGATGATCTGCCGGGCCTCGGCATCGAGCGGCCCCATCAGCTCACGCTCGGTGACCCTGATCAAATCGGCGCCATCGACGATATCGCCCGCCGCCGCCTCCACCGCCGCACGGGCCCGGGCCATGCGGGGACTGGCGGCATAGAGCTTGACGAGATCACGCGACAGGCCGCGCGCCGCCTCGCGATCATCCTTGGCAATGGCCAGCATCGCCCGATCGTGCAGATGTTCGATGCGCGACAGGCGCATCAGGCCGGTCAGTTCCCGAATGGCGATGACCGCGAAAGCCAACGCCGCAAGCCCGGTCAAGGCAGCGCCGAGCCAGCCGAGCCAGTTTGCATAGGAGAAGAGATCGTCGACCAACTTGGCGAGCGACAGACCGACGGTGAGCGAGACCAGTCCGCCCACGGCCGACCAGAACAAGGTGCCCCAACGCGAACGGCGAGGCCGTTGTGGCGCGGGTTCGGCAACTTCCTCCTCGAACGCCTCCGGTTCGGGCGTCACCACCACGTGGCCGCGCCGCATCGCCGCCGCCACTGGCGTATCGGCCATCACCACATTGGGATCGTCGAGGCGGAAGGCACGCGGCTTGCGGGGTTCCGTCATTATTCACTCACGCCAGTTTATCGCCGACCAGGAATTCGAGCGCCCGATCCAGGCGAATATGGGGAAAGATCTGTCCTTCTTCCAGTCTGGGCGGGCGGAAGCGGATGAAACGATAGTCGACCCCGCCTTCCCGCAGGTTTTCGAGGCCGTTGAAGCCAGTACCCGAGAAGACCGCGTCGGGGTCCTCGGGCAATTCACCCGGAAACACCGCGATCTCGGCCTCACCGTCAAAGACCTCGTCGGCCGAGCGTTCGCCGGCCATGGGCGTGCCAATGATGCAGGGCAGGTTTTCGCGGCCCTGCTTGACGCTGGCTTCCCGCGTCGCGCGGATGGAGGCGAGCGCCACCACATCTACGCTGGCGCCCGAAAAGGCGGCCCGGCCGATCGCGCCATCTGCCATCTTGCGCAGGATCGCCTCGAGACGGTCATGGCTGGTGTGATGCAGATGGTCTGCCTTGGTCGCCGCGAACAGGATCTTCTGGATGCGCGGCCGGAAGATCGCCGACCACCAGCTATTGGCCCCGACCCGAAAGGCCGACAGCACCGATGTCAGGGCGGTTTCGAGATCGTGCACCGCCTGGGGACCGGCATTGAGCGCAGAAAGCGCGTCGACCAGCACGATCTGACGATCGAGCCGGGCGAAGTGATGCGTGAAGAAGGGCCGCACGATCTTGTGCTTATAGGCCTCGAAACGCCGCTCCATCATGGCATGGAGGGAGCCCGATTGTGCTTCCCCGGCCTTGGAAAGGTCGAGCGGTGCAAAGGTCAGGGCCGGCGAACCTTCGAGATCGCCCGGCAGCAGGAAGCGGCCCGGCGGCAGGGTCGAGAGCGCGAAGCGCTCGTCGCGCCCAGCCTTGAGATAGGCCGTGAAGAGCGCCGCCGCCTCGCGCGCCAGGGTCTCGTTCTCCGCGGCAGCAGGATCGAGCCTGGCCAGCATGTCATGCCAGGGACCGGCGATGGCGAGACGCGATCCCTCGCGGCTGGCGGCTATCGTCTGCGCCGACCATTCGGCGTAGCTCATATTCAGCAGCGGCAGGTCGAGCAGCCATTCGCCGGGATAATCGACGATATCAAGGGTCAGCCGCGACATGCCCGTGGCAAAGCGCCGGTTCGACTGGAAATCGATGACCAGGCGCAGTTCCGAGATCTGGCGTGTAGAATCGGGCCAATGCCGCCCCGGCCCGGTGAGATCGGTGAGATGGGCCTCATAGTCAAAACGAGGCACTGTATCGTCCGGCTGCGGCGACAGCGAGGAATTGGCGATGCGACCCTCGGCCTGGGCGCGAAACACCGGCAGGCGTCCGCCCTCGACAAGGGCCTGCACCAAAGCCGTGATGAACACGGTCTTGCCGGCACGCGAAAGGCCGGTGACGCCGAGGCGGACGGTGGGATTGAAACTCGACGCGGCGAAGCCCGCCAGGCTCTTGGCCGCGATCAGCGCTTCGTCGAACACGGACATCCAGGAGGGAGCTTGTGGCGGCATGGTCCGCATCACTTAGGGGCAAGTGCGGCAAAATTCCAGCATGACAGTCGAAACGCTACAATCATGGCTGTCGCCCAGCCTGGGCATTGCCCCGCAAACCGAGGAAGGCTCGCGCCCAAAAACACCGCGGCCGGGACCGCGGACATCTTGTCCGCTCGTGGAGACAGGCGCGTGCAGGCTGGGGACTGTCAAGACACCACGTTGCGCACGAAACGCACGACGGTCTCCCCGGCGTTCACATAGCTGTAGGACTGCGCGCTGTCGAAGATGAGGAAATCCCCGGCCGGGACGACGTGGTTCCCTCCTCCGGTCTCGACCGTCAGCGTCCCCTCGGTGACATAGAGCATCTCGCGCCACCCATCGGCGTCCGGCAGCGCATTGTAGCGGTCTCCCGGGCCGAGGCTCCAAATCCAGAGCTCGGCCGCCTGCCGCGCCGGAGCGGCGCCCAAGAAGGCAGCCCTGCTGCCGGGATGCGCCCCACGCCAGCCGAGTTGATCGACACGCTGATTGCCGGCCTGGCCAGGATCGCGGACGATCGCCCCGAAGTCCACGCCGAGGACTCCGGCCAGCCGGTCGAGATTGGCCAGCGAGATATTGGCGTCCCCCGCCTCCACCGCGACGATCAGCCGCCGGCTGAGGCCGCTGGTCTCGGCAAGGGCCGCCTGGCTCAACCCCGCCGCGGCGCGCAGGCGCCTGACATTGGCTCCGACATGGACGAGCACGTCCGTCATTCCATCCTCATCCTTGCCATCTTCGTCCCTTGACTGCGCAATATAATGCACATACGAATGCGCAATATAATGCGCAACAGGCAAGGCGGCAATCGGTCATGAAGATTCGCAATTTCGGCGTCGAGATCTGGATGAATGGGTATGAGAACCATTGTTCGCACAATCTGGCGGAGACTTGCGTCGAATCCCTGACGATCGCGCAATTGCTGGAGATCGCCGGCAAGCCCCAGAGCGCGCTCGACGACCTCTTGGCCATGAAGATGACCTATGGTGCCATCGAGGGCAGCGAGAGGCTGCGCGCCAGCATTGCGGCGACCTATGCCAGGCAGAAAATCGAGAATATCGTGGTGGCCCACGGCGCGATCGGCGCCAACGCCCTCGTGCACGAAACCTTGGTCGAGCCGGGCGACCGCGTGATCTCGGTGCTGCCGACCTATCAGCAGCATTATTCGATTCCCGCCAGCTATGGCGCCGACGTGCAGATCCTGAAACTGCGCGAGGAGAACGGCTTCCTGCCCGATCTCGAAGAACTGCGTCGCCTCGCCCTGCCCGGCACCAAGCTGATCGCCATCAACAATCCCAACAATCCCACGGGCGCGCTGATGGACGAGGCCTTCCTGACCGAGATCGCCGCCATCGCCCGTGCTTGCGGCGCCTATGTGCTATGTGACGAGGTCTATCGCGGCATCGACCAGGAGGGCGACGGCTTCACCGCCTCCATGGCTGATCTCTATGAGAAGGGCATCAGCACCGCCAGCATGTCCAAGGCCTATTCGCTGGCGGGCCTGCGCCTCGGCTGGATCGCTGGCCCCGTCGACCTCATCCACGCCGTCTCCATCCACCGCGACTACAACACCATCAGTGTCGGCATGATCGACGATCATTTCGCTACCATGGCGCTGGAGAACCGTGACAAGGTCCTGGCGCGCAGCCGTTCGATCGTGCGCGGCAACCTCGCCATCCTCGATGCCTGGGTCGCGGAGCAGCCGCGGATCAGCTATCTCAAGCCGCGCTCGGGCACCACGGCCCTCTTGAAATACGACCTTCCCGTCGCCTCGGAAGCCTTCTGCATCCGCCTGCTGGAACGCACCGGTGTGTTGTTCACGCCCGGCAGCGCCATGGACATGGAGGGATATCTGCGCATCGGCTACGCCAATGGCAGCGCGGTCCTGCGGGAGGGCCTCACTCGCGTGAGCGAGTTTCTGAAAGAGTTCGACTAAAGCCCTGCCATAGCGAACATTATCGGCATTTCCAGCCTACCGTCGCCTCAGCACCTCCACCCGCGCGTGCGCGCTGCTGCGCCGGGCGGCCTCGGCCACCTCCCTGGAGACGATGGTCTGCCCGATCGGTGCGATAGCGATGCCGGCAAGCTTGAGGTGCTGGATGCCGAAGGGAATGCCGATGACGGTGATGAAGCAGAACAGCGCCGAGCAGACATGGCCGATCGCCAGCCAGAGGCCGGCGAAGACGAACCAGATCACGTTCCCGATCAAGCCAAAGCCGCCGGTGCCGATATCGTCCTTCTGGTAGAGCTCCCGCCGGCTGATCGCCTCGCGCCCGAACGGAAAGAAGCAGAAGTTCGAAATCGTCAGGCAGGCCCGCCCCCAAGGAATGCCGACAATGGTGATGAAGGCGAGCAGGCCGAGCAGAAACCAGGCGATACCCAGGAAGATACCACCAAAGACGAACCAGATCAGGTTTCCGATCAATCGCATCAGCCTATCCTTCCAATCCACTGAACTTGCTGCTAAATTACTCGACCTAAAACGCTCTAGCGATCCAGCGCTTTGGGCGTGAGAAACAGGGCTAGAGAGCCCTGATGACCGGCAATTTCGTTCCAGTCGCCGATCTCGAAGTCGAGAACGGCAAGGGCAGCGGTAGGAAATTTGCCGCTGAGCGGATCGGCCACAGTCCCCGCTCCTCTCGTCAGGAAAGCCGCGACCTGCTCCAGGCCGGGATTATGTCCGACGACCAGCAGGGTCCCTATCTCGGGCGCCACCGTCCGGATGACGCGCAATATCGCTTCCGGCGGCGCCTCATAGATCGCCCGCTCGAAATGCAGCGTGTGTGGGCCCAGGCTGCCCTCGATCAGGGTCAGCGTCTCGCGCGTGCGGCGCGCGGTCGAGGCGATCACATGATCAGGCAACAGGCTGCGCCGTGCGATCTCCCGCCCCATGCGCGGCGCATCACGCTGCCCCCGCGGCGCGAGCGGACGCTCATGGTCGGAAACGCCGGCGGGATAATCGGATTTCGCATGCCGCAGCAACATCAGGCGTTTCATTGATCATTCACTTAAGATTTCTTCGACAATGCAATGATTTCAGGCCGATATTCGAAATGCATGGTATCGTAATGGTACCACTTTCCGCCCCAGATAAAGCCGTGCTTTTCGAAAACCTCGACAATCTCCATCGGGATGCGGTTCTTGTAGGAGACCTTGTCCGTCTCCTTCTTGGCACCGCCCCAGCGCCAATAATCGGTGAACTTCACATTGATGTCGATCGCCGCGGCATAGGCGTGCATGCTCATGCGCGAGGTGCCGGCGATCACGCGGCAGTTGAAGGTTCCCGCCGAAGGCTTGAGATAGACGTGGAATTTGGCTGGCAGCGCTTCAAGATCACGCGAGACGGCCTCCAGCCGATCGGCAACGCCATTGGCCGTAGCCACGCGTAGCGTGCCGCCTCCCAAGCCGGGCAGCCACTGGATTGTCTTGAGCTTGACCTGCCCTTTCGTGCAGTCTCCATACATGGCATCGAACAGTGCCTGGTTGCGGGCACGGCCGGGATCGTCGGCCGGCGTGGCCGGCTGCTTGTAATGCACCCCAAGCGTATAGGGCATGGCGAACATGTCGCGGATATCGGCCTTTTCAATGCGCTGTTCCGGCGTCTTGCTGGCGAGACCGTTCGAAAGTGCAATGTGCTGGCCGTTCTTCAGGATGAGATCCTTGGCGTCATAGCCGGCGATGAAATCGGGATAGGCCGCCACCAGGGCATCCAAGTCGGTATCGGCCAGCGCCGCCGACGCAAAGGCTGTCGAGATCACGAAAGCCAGCATTCCGGTCCGCATGACACGTCTCATTGGCCAGCCTCGGCGCGCTGGATCAGAGCGACATTGGCTTTCTCGACGGCGCTGAGTTCGATATCCCAGGTCCAGGGACGATACCAGGAGAATTGGGAGAAATAGGCGCGCAATTGCGTGTCCTTCATATAGCGCCCACGGCGCGCATAGATCTCGTTGCGGGCTAGGCGCAATTGCTGCCCCGACAGGCCCGAAATATCATTCCAGTTCAATCGCCTGGTCCCTGATTCCGGCAAAATGAATTCAACCTGACTGTTGCGGGGCGCAGGTGCGGGGTCAACCGGCTCCACCGCAGCCTGCTGCTGGAATTCCGGCTGCGCCTGAGGCTGAGGTTGAGGCTCGACAGCGGGTTGCGTTACAGGCTGAGAATTCGCCTGAGGTTCGACCGTTATCGCCTTGACAGGTTGAGGCGTCTCCATCTTTCCGGCCATGGCGAAGGAACCGATGATGGCCTCGTTCACCCAGGGGGTCTGGCTGCCCTGGGTCGACTGGTCGACATCGGCCCTGACCTGGCCGAACATCTGGCGGATGTCGAGGCCGGGCGTCTCCATATGAGCGAGCAGCGCCGTGGTGAAGGGCGAGTTGCGCCCGCTGCCATCCTGGGCCACCGAGCCCGGCGCCGTCGAAAAGGCGATCAGCGTGCCCTTGGCCGAGGAGGCGTCGAGATCGATGCGCGCCAGCCCGCGTGTACCAGCCCCCCGCGTCAGCTGGCGCGTCAGGGGATTGTCCCGGCACGAATCCAGGATCACGATCTTCACCTTCGGCGCCGCGCTGTCGACCAGTTCCAGAAGCTTGTCCAAGGACAGGGTCTGGGTATCCAGATCGAGCTCGTCCGAGATCTTGGCCGAGACCGGGACGAGGTAATTGCGACCCTTCACCTGCACGCCATGGCCCGAATAGAAAACCACCACGCTGTCGGCATGATCGGCATCGCGCAGGAACGCCCTGAGCCCGTCATTCATCGCCGACAGGTCGCCGTCCTTGACAAGGGTCACCGCATAGCCGATCCGCCCCAGCGCCGCCGCCATGTCGTTGGCGTCATTGGCCGGGTTCACCAGCGGCGTCACCGAGCGATAGGCACTGTTGCCGATCACCAAAGCCGCCTTCTGGGCCGCCAGAGCCTCGCCCCCGACTAGCAAGCCGGCGAGCAAAAAAAGACTCCACATAAAACGTCGCATCATCATGGTCCGACCGGTCCTGCCCCACCTTGGCAGAGTATCACTTTTTGTTAACACATCGAACGCGCGAAAAGGCACATCGAGATGTGCCGGTTCCCGCCGCACAATTTTTCGGGCAGATGCCTGTGGCAGGATTGTCACGCCCTCCAACCGTCTCATGATTCAAGGCAATTTCGCCGATTTCATCCTTGCAACGAAGCAGCGCTTGCGGCCATGAAGGCTGCCACCCAAGTGTTGTGTACGGGATCGGAGAGGCCGTGGATTTGCGCCAGGCAGCCGCCATTGCGAAACAATTCATGCCACGGCCGGGCACACCGGCCAGCCTCGCGGTTCTCGCCCTGTTTGCAGCGACCGGTACGGTTCAGGCGGGCGATGAGTCCCAGCCCATGCAATTCAGCATCGTCGCGTCCGGCAAATCCTGCCCGGGATGCGTGGTGATCAACGCCTCGGGCCAGGTCGTTGACGAAACTTCGCGAAATTTCTCTGTCTTCCTCTCGCAGAACCGCCTGAGCGGCGTCCTGCCGGCGGAACCTGCGGACGGGCAATTGCCGCCCGCCGATGCGCCGAAGGTGGTCATTGCCTTCGAATCGATCGGCGGCAAGGTGCAGCCTGCCTTGATCATGGGACGCCGCATCCGCAAGGCCGGGTGGACGACTGTGATCGGCCAGGCACGCCTTCAGCGCGGTCAGGCTGTCTTCAATCAGGCGGGCTGCTTCTCAGCCTGCACCATGGTGATGCTTGGCGGCACGGCGCGTTTCGTCGTGCCCGGCTCGAAGGTGGGCGTGCATCAATTCTCGCCGCAATTCACCGACGGCGAGAGCTTTGATGCCCGCGAAATGGGGCAGATCGTGCGCGACTATGGCCGAGAGGTCGTCAGCGTCTATGATTTCGTCAAGAATATGGGGGTGAACGAAGCCTTCTTCACCACCACCCTGCGCACCCCGTTCAACAGCCTCGACGTCCTGCCCGAAAGCCAGTGGATCCCGGTCGGGGTCGCCACGGCTCTGCTGCCGGCCTCCGATGAACCTGTCACGGCTTCCAGCCTGCTTGGTGGCGGCGGGACCGACCAGCCCATGGCCGCCGTCGCCAAGCCGAGCGTGGGGCTCAAGACCTCGCCCGGCACCCCGTCGGCCAACCATGGCCGCTGGACCCTCATCCAGGCCGTGGGCCTGCCGGCAACCGCGGAATTTGCCAGCGAGCAATTCCGTGTCGCCCTCGCCTGCCGCGACAACAAGACGGCACGTCTCGAACTCTCCTTCAAGGCGCTAGCGCCACTCGATCTCGAGCGCATGCGTGCCGCTGCCGTGTCGGCCCGCTCGCTGAGGATTGCCGGACGCCAGATTGCAATCGACAGCGTTGGGGCCGCCGGAAATGGCGAGCAGAGCGTTGCCGCTCTGCTCGCCGCCAAGGATGTCAAGGATCTGCCTAGAAGCGGCAATCTCACCGTTGCCGTGCTCAACAAGGCCGGTGAGCCCGTCGGCCGTTCCGAGGCAGTCCCCACCGAGGGCGCCTCGAAGACGCTCGACGACGCCATGGCTGCCTGCGGCGCTTGAATAGCGATGCGCGGACGCATGGGCGCCCGCTATCTCAGGACGCCAAATCCTCTCGGAGCCTCGGCTCAAGCTTCAATGTAGCTTGTCGGCGTCCCAGGCTGCCCGCATGGCATCGTCAACCGAGGCGAAATGCGACGGTACGTCGGCAGTCTCCTGGGCGGTCTCCTCGGCATGCGGCTTCTCTTCGCGAATGACCAGCACCGAGCAACCGGAATGGCGGACGATGGCGCTCGCATTGCAGCCGAGCAGGTAGGTCGCCACACTGGGTTGATGCGAACCGACCACCACGAGATCGGCATGCTGCTCCTCGGCAATTGCCAGCACTTCGTGATAGATACCGCCGATCCGCACAACGCTCTGCACCTGGCCACCCGGCAGCAACACCGTGCGGGCCAGATCGGCGAGGGATCCCTTTGCCTTTTCGGCGACTTCGCCTTCAAAGCTCACGGGCACCGTATCCAGCATCATCAAAGGCATGATCGGCACGACATGGACCAGGGTCAGCGTCGCGCCGGCGGTATCGGCAAGTTTCACTGCGCTGTCGATGGCGAGTTTGGCCAATTTCAGATCCGCAATATCGACAGGAACAACGATCGACTTGAACATCTTGTCTACTCCCGTTGGCCGAGCATGACGCACAGAACAGAATAGACGCTATGGCGTCACGCCTCAGTTGAAAGAGCACGCCCCGACCGTCATCGGACGGCTGTACCTGGAGCAAAGCGCGTTTTGGTAGAAACCCGCTTTTACTCCAGTTCTTTGGTTCGACGCGTCTTTGCGATTTGAAATGCCTCCGTCAAATAGCAAAACGCTATGAATTGATATAGCGCCCCCTGACGAAATGCAAACGCCTGGGATGCCGAAAAGTTCAGAGCACGCCGAGTTTTTTCTGCAGGGAAGAGGATGAGGTTGTGTATTGGAAGGTCAGGCGTTTCTCCGGGTAGATGTAGCGGAAGGCCTTCTGCGCCATCAACGCGCCTTCATGGAAGCCCGAGAGGATGAGCTTGAGCTTGCCGGGATACCAGTTGATGTCGCCGATGGCGAAAATGCCCGGCTGCGAAGTCTCGAAGGTCTCGGTGGAGACCAGCACCAATTCCTCGTTGTGCAGGTCGAGCCCCCAATCCGACACCGGCCCGAGCTTCATGGTCAGGCCGAAGAAGGGCAGCATATGCTCGACCGGCAGGGTATAGAGATTGCCGGTATCCTCCTTGACCACGGCGCCCGAGAGCTGGCCATCCGCCCCTTCCAGGCCAACGACCTGCCCGAATTTCAGGTCCATTGCACCGGCCGCCGCCAGGGCCCGCATCTTCTCCACCGAGTGGGGAGCGGCTCGGAAGGCGTCGCGGCGGTGCATCAGCGTCACGCGCTTGGCGATGGGCTGCAGGTTCAGCGTCCAGTCGAGGGCAGAATCGCCGCCGCCGACGATGAGCACGGAGCGGTCGCGCAAAGCCTCCATCTGCCGCACGGCATAGGAGACCGACTTGCCCTCATAGGCTTCGATGCCCTCGATCGGCGGCTTCTTGGGTTGGAAGGAGCCGCCACCGGCAGCGATCACCACGGTCTTGGTCTCGAAGACGTCGCCGGCATCGGTGGTGACGCGGAACAGCGGATCACCGATGCGCTCGATCGTCGAGATCATGCGCGACAGATGGAAGACGGGCGAGAAAGGCTCGATCTGCTTGAGCAGATTGTCGACCAGTTCCTGTCCTGTGACGATCGGGAAGCCAGGAATGTCGTAGATCGGCTTTTCCGGATAGAGCTCAGCGCACTGGCCGCCGATCTTGTCGAGAATGTCGACCACATGCACCCTGATATCGAGCAGACCGAGTTCGAATACGGAGAACAGGCCGACAGGCCCGGCGCCGACAATGAGCACGTCGGTCTTGATAATCTCAGTCATGATCTGTCCGATGGGTGGTTTAGCGCCTGCTATGGGGCAGCAAGGCTGACCAAAGTCAACGAAGCGCATCGCCTCGTCAACTCCGCAATTGCGATCAAATCAGCGCAGCTAGGGTGAGGCCACCGGAGACAGATCATGACCCGACACGAAACCAGCCTCGCTTATGCCGCTCGTATCGAGCGGGTGATGAGCCATATCGCCGAGCATCTCGACGATCGGCTCGAACTCGACGATTTGAGCGATATTGCCTGCTTCTCGCCCTATCACTTCCACCGCATCTTCGTCGCGGTCACGGGAGAGACGGTGGCGGAGGCTGTGCGGCGGTTGCGCCTACATCGTGCCGCCGTCGAGCTCAACCGCTCGCAGCACACGCTGGCGCGCATCGCCACGCGGGCCGGCTATGGCTCGGTGGCGGCGTTCACCCGCGCCTTCTCGACGGCCTATGGCTCGCCGCCAGCCGCCTATCGGCGTGCCGGCCAGGATCTGCGCCCGGTCCTCCAGCAATCAGGATCTCAAGCCATGCCCCGTGCCACCGCCTTGCGCGAAGCCCTGCATTACAACGTCACCATCGAGGATATTCCGAAACTCAGGCTGGTCACCCTGCCCCATCGCGGCGACTATCAGAAGATCGGCGCAAGCTTCGAGCGCTTGTTCGCCTGGGCCGGCGGCAACGGCCTGCTGCGATCGGGAGCGCGGATGATCGGCATCTATTATGACGATCCCGACAGCAAGCCTCTCGCCGAATTGCGCTCCGAGGCCGGCTTGGCCGTGCCGGAAGACAGCCCGCTCGGCCCCGACATGGCCTGGCGCGAGGTCGGCGGCGGCCCGGTGGCACGGCTGGTGCACAAGGGGCCCTATGCCGATCTCGATGTCGCCTATGCCTATCTTTATCACAGCTGGCTGCCGCATTCCGGACGTCAGCCGGGCGATGCGCCCTGCTTCGAGGAGTATCTCAACGATCCCCGCGGCGCACCGCCTTCCGAATGGCTGACGGCTGTGAACCTGCCCTTGAGATAGTGCCCTCCTGGTTCAGAGCAGCTCGAAAAGGCTGTAGACTGGTCCTCCCGGCCGCCGGTCGCCGACACCCACGGCAAGGATACGGTTGAGCCAATCGTAGTTCGGCGTAGCGGTTTCGAATGCCGCGCTGATGCGGAAATAGTAGTCGGCCGGGTCAACCCGGCCGCCCTTGGCCAGTTCAGCCATCAAGGCAGGAGGACCGTGCCGCAGCCCGCGATAGGACATGCCGATCAGGGCTCCATCGGTGGTCTTGAGGATCAATCGCACGTCCAGTGTCGTGCAGCCATCCTGCCGCATGATCTGCCAGTCGCTGCCGCCCTCGAGCACCTCACCGGACAATCGCTCGCCTTCGAAACGGCCGCCAGCGACGACACCGACACGCCGATCGCCGTTCGGCGTCGTCCCGAAACCGATCGGCTTTGCTACGTCGAGCTCGATCACGAAAAGGGGCTTGGTTCGGATGCCTTTCAGCGCATCGGGCAGTCCGACGAAGGATAGAAAGGACATTTCGAACCACTCCTTGCCAAAGCGTCTTGCCACTTGCCGGAAGCACTTCAAATCGCAAAGACGCGTGAAAATATTGAGTTAGAGAAAAAGTGGGGCTCGGAAAAACCGCACCTTGCTCGCGGGAAGCAACGGATCGCCCACTTTTGAGGCGTGGCCATTCTCAGGGGAGATGTCCGGCGGAAACAAGCCGTCGCCCGCTCACCCCTCGTAGATCACGACGATCTCGCCGATCCCCTCGCAGCTGCCGCGCAGAGTGTCGCCGGGTTTCACCGAGCTGACGCCGGCGGGCGTGCCCGTCATCAGGAGGTCGCCGGGCGCCAGCGCCACATAGCGCGACAGATAGGCGATGGCCTCCGGCACCGACCAGATCATCTGCGACAGGTCTCCCGATTGCTGCACCTTGCCATTGACCGCCACCTCGATCCTGCCCTTGCCGGGGTGGCCGATGCGCGCAGCTGGCACGATGGCGCTGATCGGGCACGACTGGTCGAAGCCCTTGGCAAGTTCCCAGGGCCTGGACAGTTTCTTCGCCTCGGCCTGAATGTCCCGGCGGGTCATATCGAGGCCGACGGCATAGCCATAGACATGGTCGAGCGCCCGTTCGACGGGAACGTCCCGTCCCGCCCGTCCGATGGCCACCACCAGTTCGATTTCGTGATGCAGGTCCGCGGTCTGGCTCGGAAACGGCAGCAGGCCGCCCGGATTGACGGTGTCGGCAGGCTTGGCGAAGAAGAAGGGCGGCTCGCGCGTGGGATCAGCGCCCATCTCGCGGGCGTGGTCGGCGTAGTTACGCCCCACGCACCAGATCCGGTGCACCGGAAAAACGGCGGCCTCACCGGAGACCGCAACGAAGGCCTGTGGTGGCGGTTCAATGACATAGTCCATCGCAAAATCTTCCTGGTTTAATGAGAAAGCTCCGGCTCATCGGGCGGACGAGCGAAAGTCAGTCGAACACTTCCCTCAACCGCTTGACGATATCGGCCACACCGAACCTGACGGGGTCCGTCGTGGGCAGCCCCTCGGCTTCGGCGATATCGGCCAGGCAGGACCTCGCAGCAGCCTCGTCCAGGGCCTGGGTGTTGACGGCGATGCCGATGCATTGAATGCCCGGATTGGTGAGGTGGCCATTGGCGATGGTAGCGTCGATGACGGCGCGAATGCTCGGCAAGGCGGCAGGCACGCCGCGCATGGTCCTGCGGGTCGGTTCATGGCAGACGACGAAGGCGTCGGGCTGGGCACCATGCAGCAGCCCAAGGGTCACACCGGCGAAGGAGGGGTGAAACAAGCTGCCCTGCCCTTCGATCACGTCCCAATGATGGGGATCGGCATCCGGACTGATCCATTCGGCGGCACCGGAGATGAAATCGGCCACCACCGCGTCCACGGCGACGCCGCGCCCCGAAATCAGGATACCGGTCTGGCCCGTAGCGCGGAAATCGGCGTCGAGCCCTTGGGCCCGCATCTCCCGCTCCAGCGCGAGGGCGGTGTACTTCTTACCCACCGAACAATCGGTACCGACGGTGAGCAGCCGCAGGCCGCTGCGCTTGGTGCCCTTGCCGGTGGCGAAACTCCGGCTCGGGATACGCACGTCGTGGAGCTGCCGGCCATGACGCCGGGCAGCTTCGGCAATCTGCGGAAACTCCTCCAGCCTGCGATGCAGGCCCGAGGCGACATCGAGCCCGGCCTCGAGCGCCTCGACGATCACGCTGATCCAGTGCTCCGGCAGGACGCCACCGGCATTGACCACGCCGATCACCAGGGTCTGGGCACCACGCCCGACGCCCTCGGCAATGCCGAGGTCCTCCAGTCCCAGATCCGCCCGGCACCCGGGCAGGCGCAACTGGCCGACACACCAATCCCGGCGCCAGTCGACGATACCCGCCGCAGTCTTGGCGGCAAGCTGATCGGCCACGTCGCCGACGAACATCAGATAGGGCTTTTCGATTTGCATGGGACGGCGACCTTCCTGAAGACCTGCGCGCAGTGGTTGCCGGGTCGCACTCTCACACGCTATCCTGTTGACTGCACAGAAATATTGGCAAAGCGACACGGGGCTTTTTGCGCATCATGCCTGAGAGATTAGTATGACCTGCAGTGATTCCCCCGCAAGAGCCCGTTTCCTAACTTGAAGCCCGAGTCGGACATAGACAACAGCGATCTGACCCAGGCGGGTCCTGCCAGGCTGGCCCCGACGGGCGCCTGGGTCGCGCGCAATTCGCGGCATCTGGAAAAGCTCTCCGCCATCATGATCAAGGCCGCGCCCGCCAATACGGTGGTGGAATTCGACCTGTCCGGCGTCTCCCAGCTCGACACGCTCGGCGGTGTCATCATCGAGAATATCCGGGCAGCCTTCGGTGCGCGCAACTCCACACTCGAGATCACCAACGCCACTAAAGAGCAGGCGATCCTGCTGGCGGAGATCGCGGCCCAGAACATCACAGCGCTCCCCCAGCCGCCGGAAGCGCATCATCTCATCGAGCTCCTGGCCGATCTCGGCCAATCCATGCGCCGGATCATGCATGACGCCGTGAACATGAACGCGTTCCTCGGCGAGACCATGCGCGCGATCGGGCGCCTGATCGCGGCGCGTACGCGCTTTCGCGGGGCCGCGGTGGTGAACCAGATCGAGCTGATCGGCCTGCGCGGCGTGCCGATCATCGCCCTGATCTCCTTTCTGGTCGGTGCCATCCTGTCCCAGCAGATGATCCTGCAGCTGAGCTATTATGGCGCACAGCTCTACGTGGTCCCCGCCCTGGCCGCGTTGATGTTCCGCGAGGTCGGCCTGTTGCTCGCAGCCATCATGGTGGCAGGGCGCTCGGGTTCGGCGATCACGGCCGAACTCGGCTCCATGAAGATGCGCGAGGAGATCGACGCCATGCACGTCATGGGCATCGATCCCATGGAGGTCCTGGTCATTCCGCGCATCCTCGCCTTGATCATAGCCCTGCCGATGCTGACGTTTCTGGCGGCAATGGCGGGTACATTCGGCGGCGCGTTGGTGGCCTGGGGGTATGGCGGCATCACGCCGACCACCTTTCTGCAGAATTTGCGAGATTCGATGACCATGCACACTTTCCTGGTCGGCCTGATCAAGGCGCCCGTCATGGCCCTGATGATCGGCATCACCGCCTGCATCGAAGGCTTCAAGGTGCAAGGATCGGCGGAATCGCTGGGACGTCAGACCACTGCCTCGGTGGTCAAGTCGATGTTCATCGTCATCGTGGTCGACGGCATCTTCGCCATGTTCTTCACTTCGATCAACTTCTGACCATGGCCCCCCCCGATCCCCCCGGCCAGACCATCATCTCCGCCCGCGACGTGCGGGTGACCTTTGGCACCCGCTTCATCCTCGACGGCCTCAGCCTCGACGTCTATCGCGGCGAGATCCTCGGCGTCGTCGGCGCCTCGGGTACCGGCAAATCCGTGCTGATGCGCACCATCATCGGCCTGGCGCCACTCTATTCGGGCGAGATCGAGGTGTTCGGCCAGGACTATCTCGGCTTGCGCCCACGCGACCAGCAACGTATTGCCCGGCGCTGGGGGGTGCTGTTCCAGCAAGGCGCCCTGTTCTCCTCCCTGACAGTGAAGCAGAACATCCAGGTGCCGATGCGCGAATATCTCAAGCTCTCGCCCAAGCTCCTGGACGAGCTTGCCATGCTGAAGATCGCGCTGGTCGGGTTGAAGCCGGATGCCGCGGACAAAAGACCATCCGAACTATCCGGCGGCATGATCAAGCGCGCGGCGCTGGCGCGCGCCCTCGCCCTCGATCCCGATCTGGTTTTTCTCGACGAACCGACCTCCGGCCTTGATCCCATCGGCGCCGGTGAATTCGACGAATTGATCGCCACGCTCAGGCAGACACTCGGCCTCACCGTCTATATGGTGACGCACGACCTCGACAGCCTCCACACCATCTGCGATCGCATCGTGGCGGTTGGCGAGGGCCGCGTGTTGGCTCAAGGCCCGATGGAGACCATGCTCGCTTCCGACCACCCCTGGCTGCGTGCCTATTTTCATGGCCCCCGATCCCGCGCAGCCCTGGCGACTGCCAGCAATGGCGCCAAGAATCCGAGCTGAACATGGAAACACGCGCTCACAATGCCCTGATCGGCCTGTTCACCCTGGCAGTCGTCGCCGCGGCACTCGGCTTCGTGATCTGGTTCGCCCGTATCAGCGAGAGCCAGACCGTCAGGCGTTTCCAGGTGGATTTCGCCGGCTCCGTCACCGGCCTCACCGTCGGGTCGAGCGTCACCTTCAATGGCATCCGGGTCGGACAAGTCGAAACGCTTGAGATCAACCCCAACAATCCCTCGGGTGTGATCGCCGTCATCAGCGTGCGTGACAAGACCCCGGTGAAAGTGGACACCTCGGCACGGCTGGAATTCACCGGCATCACTGGTGGCGCCAATATCCAGCTCTATGGTGGCAAGCCAGATACGGAGGATCTCAAGCCCAAGGAAGGTCAGCAATATGCCGTGATCCAGGCCCAGCGCTCGGAATTGCAGAATCTGGTGGACGGCGCGCGCGACACCATCACCCAGGCAGCTTCGACCATGAACCGGCTGGATGGCTGGATCAGCCAAAACGAGGCCAACGCCACGGCGACCATCCAGAACGTCCAGACCTTCACCAAGGCGCTTGCTGACAATTCGGCCAATGTTTCCGAATTCCTACACAGCACCGGTGAAGCCGCCAAGAGCATCAAGCGCGTAGCCGACAATCTCAACGGCATGTCATCCGACCTACAGGCCTTGATCAAGGCGGTCTCGCCCGAGAAGATCGATCATATCGTCACCAATATATCTCAGGCGTCCGACCAGCTGACCGCCTTCACGCGGGCCTTCGACGCCGCCAAGACGCAGGCTGCCGTCGACAATATTACCGCCTTCACCAAGACGCTGGCCGACAGCCGCGAGCCGCTGCAGGCCTTCGCCACCAACGCCTCCTCGTTGACGGCGCAGCTCAATGCGATGGCACCCAAGCTCGATGCAGGCCTCGAGAACATCAACCGCATCACCGCTGCGGTCGACAGCGCGAAGGTCAACCAGGTGGTCGACAATGTCGCCGCCTTCACCGGCGCGCTCGGCCAGAACGCCGACGAAATCACGGCCTTCGTCAAGGATGCCCGCAGGATTTCCGGTGACCTCGCGGCGATGACACCCAAGCTCGCAGCCGCCTTCGACAGCTTCAACAGGGTCGCGACCGCCGTCGATCCGGCCAAGATCGACGACGTCGTCACCAATGTGAACAAGTTTGCCGCCACTCTCGGCGATTCCAGCACCCAGGTCCGCCAGGTCGTCGCCGACGCCGGCGAGATCTCCAAGAAGCTCAACCGCGCGGCCGATCAACTCGACGGCATCATGAAGAACATCACCGCCATGACTTCGGGCCAGGGCGGCCAGGGCATGTTCGCCGAGATCACCGAAGCAGCCAAAGCCATTCGCCAATTTGCCACCAATCTCGACGCCCGTACCGCGGCATTGGCGAAGAATCTCGATCAGTTCACCGGCGCCGGCCTGCGGGATTATCGGCAATTGGCCGTTGACGGGCAGAAGACCCTGCAAAACCTGCAGCGGACCCTCAACGGCCTGCAGCGCAATCCACAACAGCTGATCTTCGGGCCGAAATCGAATATCCCTGATTACAAGGGTAAATGATATGCGTGGTGCCGGTATGCGTTCCCTCTTCGACTCACTGCCCGCTCATTCGGCGAAGGCCCTGGTCCTGTCAGCAGCCCTGCTCGCCGGAGGATGCTCCACGCTCGCTGGCTCGCCGCCGCCCGCAACCTATGACCTCAGTGCTCCCCGGGATGTCGAAGCGCGCGGCAACAGCCGTGCCCAGATCATGGTCGCCGAGCCCACCGCCCTTCAGGCCATCAACAGCGACCGGATCCTGGTGCATAGCGCCAACAGCCAGATCTCCTATCTGCCCGGGGCCCAGTGGGCCGATCGCCTGCCCCTTCTGGTTCAGGCCCGCCTGATCCAGACCTTCGAGAACGCCCACCGCATCGGCACGGTGGGACGGCCTGACGACAAGTTCACGCCGGATGCCCTGCTGGTGACGGAACTGCGTGATTTCCAGATCGATACCGGCGCTTCGCCTATTGCCGTGGTGACTGTTGCCGCTCGCGTGGTCAGCCAGAAATCGGGGCGCATCGTCGCCGCCAATCTGTTTTCCGCCCGCGTCCCCGCCGCCGGCCTGAGCGGTCAGCAGGCTTCCGGCACTCTCGATCAGGCGTTGCGCAAAGTGCTGGTCGAGATTGTGGCCTGGACGACGAGCAAGGCATCCTTGGCTTCATAATTTAAGTTAAACTTCAATCGCAACCGATTGAAATAAAAAACTTATCCAAAAATCACCCGATACTCTGCCCCCATCTCGCAACATGCGAGGGCAAGATTCAGCTGAACAGGGCCGCCTTCTTGATGAAAGGCATGGCCTCGATTTCGCCAAGGGTCACACGGGGCGCGAGTTCCCGTGGCTGCGCTGCGGCGGCGGGCTTGTGTGCGACGACCATGACTTCGTGGTCGATCGTCGCCTCCGGCTCGAGCCTGAGAGGAGCGGTGAAGATCGACTGTTCCTCCTCCACAGGTTCCTCATCGATGAAGGTCACCAGGCCAGAGGGAGGCGCCGGCTCGAGCGCTTCCTCCACTACGGCCACCATATCGAGTACCTTGTCCTGATCGCCTTCCCCTGTCGAGAAACCGGCTGCGATTTCGCTCTTGCCTGAGATCGCAGCCCATTTGTCGAGACGATGCCGGGCTGTCTCCTCCCCGGCCGCCAATTCCTTGTGCCAGCGCTGGGTGGCAAGGTGATTGGCCGGCAAGATCAGTTCCTGGCGCGGCACGTCCAGCGTCAGCAGCGCCTCGGTTGCCTCCTCGTCGAGCTCAAGGATCGGAAAGAGTTCGCCAGGCTCCGCCTCACCGACGCCGGACGCGAAAACAACCTCGCTTTGCATCGTGGCAGCGGTCGGGACCTCGGGCTCAACCTGCTCGTCGGTGACCTGCGCGAACGAGACATCGGTGCTGTCCTGGCTCGCCAGTTCCGGCGGCAGTCCCAACGCTGCGATCTCGGTCGCCGCGAGTTCGAGCCTTTCCCAACCCCGATCGATTCCGGCGACTTCAGGCTCGGCGGCATCAGACCCGACTTCGGAATCGGCTTCGATGCCGTCGTCTATTGTTGATGCATCATTCTTGCCGAAAATCGGCGTCGACGTTTCGGAATGATGCTCCAGCCTCTCATCCGCCTCAATCGAACCCGGTTCGGGAGATGAAAATGCCACCGCCGCGGGGGCTGTTTCCTCGACTGTCAAGACAGGCTTGGAAGCGCCAATCCCCGGCTCGCCTTGCACGGGCTCGGCAATCGTCCGGGGGGAAAGGTCGACCGCATCCGATCCGATTTGGGGCTCGGATACGTTGCCGTCGGTCATTATTGTCGCATCGTTTTTCCCGAAAATCGGCGCCCTCTTTTCGGCATGATGCTCCAGCGTTGTGGGCAAAGGTTGCGCTGACGCCGATGCCGCCTTGGAGCCGGCATCCACGGTCACCGGTGCCGATTGGGCGGCCGCGATTGCCTGCGCGATGTCGGCCATACCACGCGTAACCTCGTCGCGCGCATCCAGAGCTACGGCGCTCTGGACAAGGCGTTCGAGACGGCGGATTGCCGTCAGCACGGCTTCGGTGTCGGCGTTGCGGTTGCGGCGAGCATATTCGGCCAGGAACCAGCGCCCCCGCGCTGTCTCCATCACGGCCGCTTCGATGGCGCCGTAATCCTCTTCGCTGAGCAGCGGTTCGGGCGAAAGCGATTGCATCAAATGGCCCTCGTCAACTGGCACAGGCGGGCGTAAGAGAATCAACGAATCGTCGTTCTCTTGATTCTTCCCCCATATAAGCCAAAGCGCCCGCCGGGAGCCAATCCTGAGCGGTGTTTTCCCCCGATGTCGCTGATTTCCTTCAAGGATTGGAGCGCCTCACGCAAATCTGCGATTGCAGCCAGCGTGACCTACGCTCTCTTGCTCGCCGGACCTGGCGTCTACACGCCCTTCTTTCCGCTCTGGCTGGTCGAGCGCGGCTTCAATGCCAGCGATATGGGCCTGCTTCTGGCCATCCCCATGCTGATGCGGGTGAGTTCGGCTCCTTTCGCCTGGATCGGCGATGGCCCGCTTGGCCCGCGCCGCACCTTTCTGTTCATGGTCTGCTGCGCGGCCTTCGGCTATGCCGGCCTCACCTTCGCCGAAAGCTTCACCGCGGTTGCCATCAATCTGGCCATCGCCTTTGCCTTCGTCGCCGCCACCACGCCTTTGCTCGACACCATCGTTCTCGGCGGCGTCAGCCTGCATGGCCATAAATATGGCCAGATCCGGCAATGGGGCTCACTCGCCTGGCTCGTCTCCGGCCTCACCGCCGGCCTGGTGCTGAAACATCTGCCGATCACTACCGTGCCGCCGATCCTGGCGATCCTGGCGGCGCTCACGGTTTTCGCGGGCCTGTCGCTACCGGACGACCGTAGCCGCGGTCGGCGGCTGATCATGCGCCCTGCGTCCGATGGGACATCGCCGCCGCTCCAGTTGATGATCGTCTTCGTCGCCGGCATCGCCTGCCTGCAGGGCGCTCACGCTTTTCTCTATAGCTTCGGCACGCTGATCTGGCAGGACCAGGGCTTTTCCTCCTTGCAGATCGGCGTGCTCTGGGCCATCGGCGTAGTGCTGGAGACCAGCATCTTCCTATTCGGGAGCAATATTGCCGGGCGGCTCGGTTCCTACCGGCTGATCCTGTTCGGTGGCGTCATCGGCATCATGCGCTGGATACTGCTGGGCCTTGCCCCCGCCAACGGCTTCGCCGTGGCGGGACTTCAGGCCCTGCACGGCTTTTCCTTCGCCTGCGTACATCTGGCCACCATGGGCTGGGTCGCACGCTTTACGCGCAATCCCTCGGCGCGCCAGGGCGTGGTCGCCTCGGTCATCGGCATCGGCCTCACCCTCGGCACCGTGCTGTCGGGCGAGCTATACGGGCTGTTCTCGGCCCATGGCTATTTTGCCATGGCCCTGATCGCCATGATCGGCACCGGCCTGGTGGTCTTCGCCGGCGCGATCGAGCGCAAAGGAACTGATCGCCAAGGCGCTCAGCCCCAGAGCCCGGCCTCGGGCGGATAGACGGTGCTGCCGTCATAGCGCAGACCGGGCTCCCGGTCGCCGGCGAGCAATAGCGGTCCGTCGAGATCGACGACAACAGCCTGGCCGGCGAGCAGCAGTGCCGGCGCCATGGCCAGGGACGTACCGACCATGCAGCCGATCATCAGGTCGAGGTCCAGGGAACGGGCCTGCTCGGCCAGCGCGATGGCTTCGGTGAGGCCGCCCGCCTTGTCGAGCTTGATGTTGATGGCGTCATAACGCCCCTTGAGCCCCGGCAGCGATGCGCGATCATGCAAGGATTCATCGGCGCAAACGGGCACGATCCGCTCCACCTGCGCGAGGGCGCCGTCATCGCCGGCCGGCAAGGGTTGCTCGATCAGGGTGACGCCGGCTTGCGCACAGGCGCGCAGATTGGCAACCAGATTGTCGGCCCGCCAGCCTTCATTGGCATCGATGATCAATTGTGACCGCGGGGCATAGCGACGGACGGCGCCGATGCGCGCGGCGTCATCGGTGGTGCCGAGCTTGACCTTGAGCAAAGGCCGATGGGCTGCCTTGGCCGCGGCCTCCGCCATCGCCTCCGGCTCGCCCAGCGAAATCGTATAAGCCGTGGTCACCGGGCCGGGCTCGGTCAGGCCCGCCATGCGCCAGGCCGGCTTGCCGGCAAGCTTGGCCTCCAGATCCCACAAGGCGCAGTCAATGGCGTTGCGGGCGGCGCCGGCCGGAACGAGATCCTGGAGAGCGGCACGCGACAGTCCGGCCTCGATCGCCGGACGCTGTGCCTCGATGGCCTGAACCACGCCTTCCACCGTTTCGCCATAGCGTGCATAGGGCACGCATTCCCCGCGTCCTAACAGGCCATCACGGGCGATCTCCACGACGACCACAACGGCCTCGGTCTTGGATCCACGGGCGATGGTGAAGACATTGGCGAGCGGCCAGCGCTCGACGGCGAGGGAAAGACGCGTGGCCATGGTGAGCGTCAGGCCTGCTTCTCGGGGGTGTTCACGATCAAACCATCGAGATTGTCGCGAACGCGGATCTGGCAGGAAAGCCTGGAGGTCGGGCGCACGTCGAAGGCAAAGTCCAGCATGTCTTCCTCCATCGGCTCGGGTTCACCGACCAGAGGCATGAAGGCCTCGTCGACATAGACATGGCAGGTGGCACATGCGCAGGCTCCGCCGCATTCGGCCACGATGCCCGGAATGCCGTTGCGGATCGCCGCTTCCATCACCGTCGAGCCCGGCTCGGCCTCAACTTCCCGGCCTGCACCGGTGTGATCTCGGAATATGATTTTGACCATCGTCCATCTCAGCTTTCTGACAAGCGTTCTATATAGAGCGCATTGGCAAGGTTCCAGTCCGACACTGTCCGGATCGCTCCCGAACCGCGCTTTCCGGACGCGCCACTTTTGGCTCGCGCCATCTCAATCCAGGTAAAATCTCGAATTTGCCTCATTTTCGCGCGATTTCGACGTGGTAAAAAAGTCGTTAACGATGCTGCTGGAAAGCGTGCCGAAGCGGTTCCCATTCCCCTCCGTGCAGGATAGGATTTCAAGCTGGCAGCATTGTCCTTCGCATAGGCGGACCGATGCGAAACCCATTTCGCCTGAAATGGGGGGCTGAAACAGGTGCAGCGAATTCTGCCTGGGGTCGTCCGGATCCCAGGCGGGCGGCGTTGAATTGAGTAGCGTGAGGCGGATTATGGCGAACAAATCGAAGATGCAGGATCCGGCGGACGCCGCCCTGTCTGCAATCGAGGAAGCACTCAATCTGAGCACAGCTGCTTCACAAACGCCCGACAAGGAACCCGCGCAGCTTCCCAAGGCCGACGAGGGCTTCAACTTCGAGGTGGAGCCCGAGCCACAGGAGCCGCCTGCCGCTGCGCCTCGCACCGAAGACAAGCCTGCCGACCGCCCGCTCGCCCGCGAACCTCGCTCGCCCGCCAATGATGACCGCGCCAATGTCGGCCAATTGCTGCAGGCTCTCCAGCGCCGCCCTTCGCGCATGCCTTATTGGACCGCTCTCGCCCTCTCCGCTGCCTGGCTCGCCGGTGGCGCCCTGCTGCTTAGCCTCCTCGGCAACCTCACGGCGTCAAACCTGTTCCAGACCTCGACCTATCAGGCCAATCCCGGCCTGGCTCTCGGCATTCTGGCCGTGGTGTTGCCGCCCTTCTTCTTCTTTGCCGTGGCGGGCCTGGTCTGGCGCGCTCAGGAAATGCGTTTCGTCACCCGGTCGATGACGCAGGTCGCCCTGCGCCTGGCGGAGCCTGAAGGTGCCGCAGCAGAGGCCGTCACCTCCGTCGGCCAGGCCATTCGCCGCGAGGTCGCGGCCATGGGCGACGGCATCGATCGCGCTCTTGCCCGCGCCAGCGAACTCGAGATCATGGTGCACAACGAGGTCTCGATGCTCGAGCGCTCCTATACGGAGAGCGAGCAGCGCATTCGCTCGCTGGTGGAGGATCTCTCGACCCAGCGCGAAGCCATCGTCGGCAATGCCGACCGGGTGCGTTCGGCGATCGTCGTCGCGCATGACGACCTGACCCTGGCGCTCGGCTCGGTTGCCGGCCGCATCTCCTCAGAGGTCTCCGAGGCCGGCCTGCAGGTTATGCGCTCTTTCGGCGAGCGCGGCAGCCAGCTTACCTCGGAACTCGCCAAGGTTGGCGATCATATGGTCGGCGCCATGGCCGATCGCGGCAATTCGCTGATCGACCGCATGACGACGACCGCCCAGGACGTCAACAAGTCGCTGTCGAGCTCGTCCGAGCAGGTGACGGAACAGCTCAACCGCCGCGTCTCCGAGATCACCGAACACCTCACATCGACCTCCAACCAGGTCAACGAGAACTTCGCCACCCGCGCCAACGAGATCAGCAGCACGCTCTCCTCGCGCGCCCTGGAGCTCAACGAGACCCTGACCACCAGCAGCCAGCGCATCGTCGACGATATCGTCGAACGCGGCACCGCGGTGAACGACACGCTGGTGCGCACCGGGTCCGGCCTGACCAATGCCTTCGCCGAGGGCACCGACGTGGTGGTCAGTTCCATCCGTGACACCGGCGCCAAGATGGTCGAGCAGATCATCGGCTCCGTGGCCGACGTCAACAGCACGCTACGCTCGACGGGCGACGCTATTCTCGGCGACCTGCAGAGCCGCGGCATGGATGTCGCCGGCAAGCTCGAGAACACGGCCACCCAGATCGCCGAGATCATCACGACGCGTGGCGGCGACCTTGCCGACCGGCTCACCCAGACCGGCGAGCGCATCCACGAATCCATCGTGGTCGGCGGCGGCGACATCGATCGCCGGCTGGCGGCGACGGGCCAGGCCATCGTGGCCAATATCGAAAAACGCAGCACCGAAACCGAGGTCGCGGTCGCCGCGTCCGCACAGCGCCTGCAGGCCGTGCTGGAAGAGGAAGGCACGCAGCTTTCCACCCGCATCAGCACAGCTGCTCGCGACGCCTCCGGCATTCTCGCCATTGGCGGCGACACGCTGACCCGCGTCATCGGCGAGCGCAGCGCCGCCGCCGTCTCGCAGATCAATTTCGGCGTATCGCGGCTCGAGAACACCGTCGAAACCCAGACCAATGCCTTCGGCAAGGCTCTGGCCGAACGTCTCGACAACCATGAGAAGCGCAGCCAGGAGATCGCCGACGGCCTGCATTCGCGCCTCGACGAGCGCCTGTCGGGCCTGGAGACGCGCAGCCTCGACCATGCCCAGAAGGTGCATTCGGCCCTCGACGACACGCTCAAGGGCTTCGACGCCCGCTTCGCCGAAAGCGCCGGCACCATCCATACCGGGCTCGACACCCGCATGTCCGAGTTCGAGCATCGTTTCAAATCGCTCTCCACCCTCGCCCATGCCGATCTCGACCGGCGTCTGGGCGAGTTCGAGGTGCGCTTCGCCACCAATATCCAGAACAACCGTTCAGGCCTCGACGACACGCTCAAGGGCTTCGAGCAGCGCTTCAACGCCAATGCCGAGCAGGCGCATGGCGCCCTCAGCCAGCGCCTCGGCGATTTCGAGCAGCGCTTCGGCACCAATGCCGAAGATATCCACGCTTCGCTCAACCAGCGTCTCGGCGATTTCGAGAAGCGTTTCGGCTCGGGCGCCGACAGCATCCACGCCTCGCTCAGCCAGCGCCTCGGTGAGTTCGAGGAGCGTTTCAGCGCCGGTGCCGAGGATATCCACACCACGCTCAATCAGCGTCTGGGCGATTTCGAGAAGCGTTTCGGCTCGGGTGCCGACAGCATCCACGCTTCGCTCAGCCAACGCCTCGGCGAATTCGAGCAGCGCTTCAGCGCCGGTGCCGAGGATATCCACACCACGCTCAACCAGCGTCTGGGCGAGTTCGAGCAACGCTTCGGCGCCGGTGCTGACGACATCCATGCCGCCCTCAGCCAGCGCCTCGGCGATTTCGAGCAACGCTTCGTGTCGGGTGCGGGGGACATCCAGAGCACCCTTTCGCAGCGTCTGGGCGATTTCGAGCAGCGCTTCATGTCGGGAGCCGGCGATATCCAGACAGCCCTCGCCCAGCGCATGAGCGAGTTCGAGCTACGCTTCGGCTCTGGCGCCCAGGGGATCGAGACCACACTCAACCAGCATCTGGGCGAGTTCGAGAAGCGTTTCGGCTCCAGCGCACGCGACATCCAGGCAACGCTCAGCCGCGAACTGGGTGGCTTCGAACAGCGCTTCGGCGCCAGCACCGATCAGGCGCAGGCCGCGATCGAGCAGCGTATCGGCGAATTCGAGCAGCGTTTCGGCGCCAGCGCGGACCAGGTCCAGGCCTCGGTCGACAAGCGACTGGGCGAGTTCGAACTGCGTTTCGGCTCCAGTGCCAATGGTGCTCAGTCCGCTCTCGACAAGCGCCTCGGCGAATTCGAAGAACGCTTCGGCGCCAGCGCCGAGAATGCGCATGGCGTGATCGACAATCGCCTCAGCCAGTTCGAGCAGTATTTCGCCGGCAGCGCCAATGATGCCCATGCCTTGCTCGATACCCGCCTGAACGATTTCGAGCGTCGCTTCCAGTTGATGGCCTCGACGGCGGCCTCGAATTTCGAGAACCGGATCAGCGACTTCCAGGCCAGCTTCAGCGATACGCTACAAGCCAACCAGGCCGATCTCGCCGCCCGTCTCGGCGACTTCCAGAGCCGCTTCAACGGCGATGTGCAGAACACCCAGGCCGCGCTCGACGACAGTCTGGCCGCCTTCGAGATGCGCTTCGCCAGCAACACGGCCCTGGTGCGCTCCTCGCTCGACCAGCGTTTCGGCTCGTTCGAGACGCACTTCCTCAACAACTCCTCCGCCTTGCAGGATGCGCTCGACGAGCGCCTGGTTACGCTGCAGGCGCAGGTCGCGGCCAATACCGACGTTATCCATGGCGCGATTGCCGACAAGCTCAGCACCTTCGAGACCAAGTTCCAGTCGAACGCGACCACCATCCACGCCACGCTGGACAATCAGCTCAAGGTCTTCGAGCAAGGCATGAGCCAGCGCATCGGCGAGGTGAACCAGTCATTGGAACGCCAGATCGCCGAGCTCGACGATATCGTCAGCAACCGCGGCCATGCCCTCGCCGCCCGTATCGGCGACGATTCCCGGGCTCTCAGCGACGACCTCGCCCAGAAGCTGCTCGGCTTCGAGAGCTCTATCCGCCTGCACGGCACCCGCCTTACCGATCAGGTGCAGGGCCACACGGCCCATGCAGCCGAACTGCTCGGCGGCAAGCTCGAGGCTTTCGATGCGCGTTTCGGCACCCACACGGCCTCCGTCGCACATACGCTGGAAGAAAAGCTGGCGGCGCTCGATGGGCAACTGGCCGATTTGGATGACCGCCTGACCACCAAGGCGAGCGACGTCGCCCAGACTATCGAAGGCCGCCTCGCCCGGATCGATCAGGGCCTGGACAGCCGGGCCCGGTCGCTCAACGAGACCCTGGCGACCCGCACGCTCGAACTCGCCAAGCTGCTTGGCGAAGGCGGCAAGGAAGTCGGTGCCACGCTGGAAGCCAAGGCCCGCGAGGCCAGCGACCTGCTCGACGGCCGCGCCGCCGCTATCGGCAGCGTGCTCGACAACCGTGCTTCCCAGATCAGCGATCTCCTGGATGGCCGAAGCAGTGCCATCGACGAGTTGCTGGGGGGCCGCGCCACGCAGATCAGCACCCTCATCGACGAGCGGACCCAGGCGATCGGCATCCTGCTCGACGGGCGGGCCCGCGAGATCACCTCGCTCATCGACGGCCGCAGCGCCACGATCACCGACACCCTGTCACGCCGCGCTGACGACATCGTCGTGGCGCTCGGCAACAAGGGTACCGATCTGACCGAAACACTTAGCGCTCGCGCAGAGGACCTGACCTCGCATATCGACAGCCGCTCTTCGCTGATGAGCAATGACCTGACGGTCAAGGCCGCCGAGATCGCAGCTCAGTTCGACAGCAAGACCACCGCCATCGCGGACACGCTGTCCAGCAAGGTCAGCGAAATCGATCGCGCACTCAGCACGCGTGCCGACGACATCGCGCATGCCCTCGACTCGCGGATCACCCGCTTCGAGCAGGACGTTCTCGGCCGCCTCGCCGATCTCTCGGACGCCCTCGACTCGCGCGGACTGCATATCGCCGACACGCTCAGCGAGAGAGTACAGAACGTCTCGGTCGATCTCCTGCAGAATGTCGCCTCCGTCGACGCGACGCTCAGCCGCCTGTCCGGCGACGTCAGCGCCAAGCTGGGCGAGCGTGCGGACGAGATCAATGCCTTGCTCGATACCCGCACCAACGCCATGGCAGGCCTGCTCAGCGAGCGTGGTCAGCAGTTGATCGACACGCTGAACCAGATCTCGGGCGATGTCAGCACCCAATTGCGTGACAAGACCAGCGCCCTCGCCAGCCTGCTGGGCGCCCGCTCCGGCGAGATCGCCAGGATTCTCGACGAGCGCGGCCAGTTCCTGGTCGAGACGCTGTCCACGCGCAGCACCAGCATGTCCAGCGAACTCGGCGATATCGCCCAGACGGTGGCCAAGGCGCTCGACGAGCGGGCAGGAGAGCTTGCCGACCTGATCGGCAAGAAGGGCGGCGACCTGGTCGAGGCCCTCTCGACCAAGCGTTCCGAACTGAGCCAGGCGCTGGAGGCCTCTTCGCTGGCCCTCTCCTCCTCCATCGAAACCAAGGCCAGCCAGGCGATCGGTGACCTCGGCTCGTTGCAGGCACGACTGCGTGAGGAAATCAGCGGACTGCTGGATCGGGTCGCCGGCACCAACACCGCCCTGCACGAGTCACTCGACAGTTCCACCAAGGCACTTGATGCCATCGAGGGAGGCCTGGCCGATCGCATGCGCGATTTCCAGTCGACCATGCTGAGCCTGGCCGATCAGACCAGCGGCGCGACCGATCGTGTCGGCGATCAGGTCTCGACGCTGCGCGACCTTGCCTCTCACGTCATCAGCGATGTCGGCACCATGGCCGACCGCCTGGAGGAACAAAGCAATCACCTCACCAGCGCCGCTGCAGTCCTGACCGATACGCAGACGCGTGTCGACCAGGCTCTCGATGAACGTCGCGCCACCCTGGAGGCCCTGGTCACCACTGTGGGCGGCAAGGTCGAGGCAATGGAAGCGATGATGAAATCCTTCGCCGAGGTGATCGAGGAAAAGCTCGCCAATGCCGAAAGCAAGGCGCGCCAGACCAGTGGCCTGCTCGCCGATAACGCCAACACCACGGCGCAGGCCATTGCGGATCAGTTCGAACTCATCCGTGCCACTACCGGCAAGGAGCGCGATCGCACCTCCACCGCCCTCAAGTCGACCTATGAGCAGGCAGTGCAGGAAATCTCCGGCCTGTTCGGCAACGCCACCGAGCGTTTTGCCGAAGTGGCCCAGGAGATGCGTGGCATGACCCAGACCGTGAAGCAGGAGCTGGAAGCCACCCGCTCCGAGCTCAAGCGCGGCCTGCTGGAGATCCCGAAGGAGACGTCGGACTCCACCGCCACCATGCGCCGCGTCGTGGCCGAGCAGATCCAGGCCCTGAACGACCTCGCCGATATCGTCAGCCGCTCCAGCCGCTCGCTCGATATCGCCGAGCCGACGGACCGGCCGATCCCTGCCCCGCTCCGGTTGCGCGAGCGCGCCGAGGTGACACCCGAAACCTCTGCCCGCCGGACGGAAATGCCGCGCGCCGGCACGCTGCCCCCGGTGCCCGACCTGAAGCCGGCTGCTCCGGCTCGCGGAACCGCCGTGGCAGCACCTGCCTCGCGAGGCGAGCGGCGCGGCACTGGCTGGCTCTCGGAAGTGCTGGCGCGCGCCTCGCGTGACGAGCCCGAAGCGGCCCCCCAGGCCAACACGCCGGCGGTCATGGCATCCTCCCTCGACACGCTCTCGGTCGACATCGCCAAGATGGTCGAACATGACGCTGTCGCCGAGGTCTGGGATCGCTACCGTCGCGGCGAGCGCAACGCCTTCTCGCGCCGGCTCTACACACTGCAGGGCCAGCAGGCCTTCGAGGAAATTCGCCGGCGCTATCGCCGCGATGCGGAGTTCCAGGCGACGGTGGACCGCTATGTCCAGGAGTTCGAGCAGCTCATTGCCGAAGTGGACCGCGAGGACCGCAGCGGCAACATGGCAAGGACCTATCTCACCGCCGATTCCGGCAAGGTCTATACAATCCTGGCGCATGCGGCCGGCAAGCTCACCTGAGCACCGCCGGAAACAGGCAGTCCGCGACCGTTTGGTTGAGAATGAAAAAGGCCCCGAGTTTTCGGGGCCTTTTTCCTTGGGTCGACGACATTGCTGCCGCGCCGAACCCGCGCTTGCGCGGAAGCCTTGTACCGCTATTGTCAGTCAATTATTTGCCAACCCGCCAAAAGCCTGGCGTTTCAGTGAGACGTTCCCGATGGCTGACGCCCTGTTTCATCAATTCCATGCCTTGCTCGCCGTCTACATGGTCTACACCATCGCGGTAGCCAGCCCCGGTCCGAGCAACATGGCCATCATGGGCGTGGCCATGGGACGGGGGCGTCTGCCGGCGCTGGTGCTGGCGGCCGGCATCATGACGGGCTCGATGATCTGGGCCGTGCTGGCGGCCACCGGTGTTTCCACCCTTCTCGCCGCCTATGCCAATGCCCTCACCGCCATCAAGATCGGCGGCGGCCTCTATCTCCTCTATCTGGCGATCAAATCGGCTCGTTCCGCCCTCAAGGCCGGCCAGGACGAGGCAAGGCAAGAACGTGGCCCGATCGATTATCGCCAGCTCTATTGGCGTGGCCTGATGCTGCATCTGACCAATCCGAAGTCGATCCTTGCCTGGATCGCCATCATGTCGCTCGGCCTCAAGTCGGACGCCCCTGGGCATACAGCCTTGGCGATCATCGCCGGCTGTGCGGTGATTGGACTGACCACCTTCGGCGGTTATGCCCTGATCTTTTCCGCCCGGCCCATGGTTCGCCTCTATCAGAGGGCGCGGCGCTGGATCGAAGCCACGCTGGCGCTGTTCTTCGGCTTCGCCGGTATCCGCCTGCTGCTGTCGCGGGTATGAGCTGTTGCGATTCGGATGGGGTCGTGGCCGCGACCAATCTGCATTGAATTTGACTTGCTGGCCCATCATTGCGAGCTCAATGCTGGCCGTTATTACCGGCCTTGGGATCAGGCCGGCAGCCTGGTCTGCCCTTGCTTGACAGCTCCGGACGGCGCAGGCGTGGTCTTGGCCCGGCCGCAGGCCTCCACCACATTGGCGACGAATTGGCGGGCGCAAGCGTCCCAGGAATATTTCAGTGCCTCTGCACGCGCATCGGCGGGCTTGAGCTCGAGGCATGCCAGCGCCGCCCGAGCGAGGTCGTTGTCGAGGATACCCGTTTTGCTGGTGCTGATCACGTCGATCGGCCCCGTCACCGGAAAGGCTGCCACCGGCAGGCCGCTGGCCATCGCTTCGAGCAGGACGATGCCGAATGTGTCGGTCAGGCTCGGAAACACGAAGACATCCGCCGAAGCATAGGCCTTCGCCAGGTCCTCTCCCTCCAGCATGCCGGCGAAGTGCACGTCCGGATAGTGTGAGCGCAGCATCTCCAAGGCCGGGCCGCTCCCCACCACCACTTTCGAACCAGGCAGCTCGAGACCGAGAAAGGCCTCGATATTCTTCTCGACCGCAACCCGCCCGACATAGAGGAAGATGGGTCCGGGCAGGTCGAAAACGCGCACGGGCCTGGGCCTGTACAATCCCGCATCGACCCCTCGCGACCAGCGCATCAGCCGCTTGAAGCCGCGACCCGCCAGTTCACGCTCCAGGGCCGGGGTGGAAACCATGGTACCCGCTCCGGCATTGTGGAAACGCCGGATCCAACGATAGCTCCAGTCGAGCGGCACCGGGACACGTGCGGCGAGATATTCAGGAAAACGGGTGTGATAGCTGGTGGTGAAGGGGCGGCCCTTCTTCAGGCAGACCCGGCGGGTGAGCAGGCCGATCGGCCCCTCGGTGGCGATATGGACATAGTCCGGCTTCTCGGCCTCGATATGCCTTTCGATGGCGCCGAGCGGCGGCATGGCAAGCCGAATCTCCGGATAGGAGGGCATCGGCACCGACCAGAAGCGGTCCGGCGCCAGGAATTCTATCTCAACGCCCTGACGCGAGGCTGCCGCAGCCGTCTGTTCCAGGGACCGGACAACGCCGTTGACCTGCGGGCGCCAGGCGTCGGTGGCAATCAGGATCTTCACGGGACCGGCTCAGGCGGCACGCTGAGGGACCAGCGTCTCGCCTTGGAGTTCCGGCGGCTTGTTGGCCTGACGAACGAGTTCGCTCCAGCGCACCAGTTCGAAACGACCATCGAAATGCTCGACGATAGCCGTGCAGCTTTCGACCCAATCGCCGGAGTTGATGTAGGTGACGCCATCGAGATCGCGTAGCGTGGCGTGATGGATGTGGCCGCAGATGACCCCATCGCAGTTCAGCCGCTTGGCTTCCTTGGCCAGGGTCTCTTCGAAATGGCCGATGAAACTGACGGCGTTCTTCACCTTGAGCTTGGCCCAGGCGGACAGCGACCAATAGGACAGGCCGAGGCGCCGGCGAATGGCGTTCAGCCAGGTATTGACACCCAAGGCCGTGACATAGGCCCAGTCGCCGAGCAAGGCCAGCCACTTGGCGTGGCGCACCACCACGTCGAAGGCATCGCCATGCATCACCAGATAGCGCTTGCCGTCAGCAGCCACGTGCACCGTCTGCTCGATCACCTCGATGCCACCGAAATGATGCCCGGGGAAATCACGCAGGAACTCGTCGTGATTACCGGGAATATAGACCATGCGCGCGCCCTTGCGGGCCTTGCGCAGCAGCTTCTGCACCACATCGTTATGCGCCTGCGGCCAGTACCAACCACTTTTCAGCTGCCAGGCGTCGACAATGTCGCCGACCAGATAGATCGTCTCGGCGTCATAGGCGCGCAGGAAGTCGAGCAGCATATCGGCCTGACAACCACGCGTCCCAAGATGCACATCCGAGATAAAGAGCGCTCGATAGCGCGTGCCTTCGCTTTCGCTGTTCATGGCACCATCCTCAACCGGCCCAAAACGTATCGTCGAAACAAGCAAGAGAACATAGAGCGCTTGCTTTGATGCGCTTTGCTGCAGACATCAGCGAAATCGACGACGCATCCTGATTGTCACAAACACGATTCAGTTCATGGTTTTATGACAGGCGATATGTCCGATGGGACATCGATGCTCTTTCGTCCCCTTTTCTCTTACGGCGTCTTGCGCGGAGGCTGAATCACCTCAAATGGCATAGACGCTCCGAAACAAAGAACTAGAGCAAACAAGCGTTCACTCATGAACGCCCCCTACTCTAGTGATAGGCGACCCACAGCACGACGGCACCGAGCAAGATGCGGTAGATGGTGAAAGGCCAGGTCGAAAAGCGCTCGAGGATACGCATCAGCCCCCACAGGGCCGCGAAGGACGAAATCGTTCCGACCACCAGGCCGACCAGCAAGATTAGCCAGCCCTCCGTGGAGAGGTGAGCCCGCAAAAGCGTGGTGATTTCGTGCAGGCCGGCCAAGGCAATGGCGGGAATGCCGAGAAGGAAGGAAAAGCGCGCGGCCTCCTCCCGCGAGAAGCCGCGAAACAGCGAGGCGGTCAGGGTCGATCCGGACCGGGACACACCGGGGATCAGCGCGCCGACCTGCGCAAGCCCGACGATCAGGGCATCGCACAACCGCATGTCTTCGACCCTGCGCTCATGACGGGCCATGAGTTCCGCCGCGGCGAGCAGGCCGCCCATGACAAGGCAGGCAAAACCGATCACCGGCAGGGCGCGCAAGGGGCTGTCGCACCGGTTGAGAAGTGGCGCAAGCAGCAAGCCAGCCACCACGATCGGGATAGTGCCCAGCACCACGCCCACCGCCAGGCGAAATTTCGGGGACATCCAATCCCCTGTCCGCACGGCCGCCAGCGATCCGCTGGTGATCGATCCGATATCCCCCCAGAAATAACAGACCACGGCGCACAAGGCCGCAAGTTGCATGGCCGCGGAGAAGGCTGATCCCGGATCCTGCCAACCAAGAAGGGCCGGCACCAGTCTCATATGGGCCGTCGAGGAAATCGGCATCAGCTCGGTGATACCCTGGACGACGCCGAGGAAAGCGACCTTTGCCACCCCCAAAGTCATAAAGCCTGTGTCGACGCCTTCGGTGCAAGCGCCACTCATTCCACACCTCAAGGATTGCGCCCGGCCCAGCACGCACTCCCACAGAGCTTTCGATCGCGGCAACTTTGCGGCAGACCATCGCCGCCAAATGAATTTGCCAGGCAATAAATGGGACGGGGCCGTCGCGGCTGCGACGATCGCCAAGATTAAATCGGACACAACTTCGGCTTGTACCCTTGAAGCCGCCCCTCGCCACCCCCAATTGCTCGATTGCTGGGTTGCAACATGGGAGAGGATAATGACCTCTTGTTCTACACGTGGCCGCTGGCATCCGCTGCATGTCGTGGCGGTGATCGCCGGGTTTCTGATCTGGTGGCCGCTCGGCCTGGCGGCGCTGGCCTATTTCATCTGGGGCGACCGTTTCCCTAGGGAAAAGGTACGTGAGGGCTTCGAGCGGGCCAAGGCCGAATTCGCCGGTTTTGGCCGCGATCAGCGTAGCTATGCCGGCCATGGCTGGTCAGCCACGGGCAATGCCGCTTTCGACGACTATCGCCGCGAGACGCTGCGACGCCTGGAAGAGGAACGTCGACGCCTCGAGGAAGAAGGCCGCGCCTTCGGCGAATTCGTCACCAATCTGCGCCGCGCCCGCGACAAGGAAGAGTTCGATCGCTTCATGGCCGAGCGCAACACCGCTCGCAACGGCGGCGACAGCCATTCCGCCTGATAGGCCAGGCGTCCTTTCCACGAATAATGACGAGGCCCGCGCAGCTCGCTCTGCGCGGGCTTTCTTATTGCCGGGTGCGCAGGCATCTTGCCCATAGGCGCTAACTTTTGCGAATGGAGGCGCAGGTAGCGTGGAGGGTCGATCTCCACAGCTCCATCAATTGATGGAGCGAGATCGACCGCCTTTGTCCTCTATCTGGCTCGACATTTCCAAGATGGTCGATCTGGAGATCGACCCTCCAATCTGGTGCCACCACCCAAAGTTAGCGCTCATAGGCTGGAAGCCTGCTCTTGGAAGGGCACCATTGGAAGAAGGAAGAGTGGGCAAGACGCCAGCGCACCCGTGAAACAATCACGCGCATTTCTCAGACAATACTTGCGATAGGTCCCCTCGTTCGGGCATGATCCGCCCCGGCCGGTCGAGGGTGCACGCCCGATACAGACCGGCCTTCATGATCGATGATTTCAAGGACAGCCCGAAGGGCTGCAGCTCTCGACCAAAGGACTCCACTATGAAGCTGGTACGGTATGGCAAGCCGGGCTCGGAAAAGCCCGGCCTGATCGATGCGGATGGCAAGATCAGGGACTTGTCGGCGCATATCGCCGATTGGAAGGGCGATGCCCTGTCTCCACAGTCTTTGGCCCGGATCGCCCCTCTCTCGCCAGCCTCGCTGCCGGAAGTCACCGGCAATCCTCGCCTGGGCTCCTGCGTCGGCCAGCCCGGCAACTTCATCGCAGTCGGCCTGAACTATGCCGACCACGCCGCCGAGAGCAACATGCCGATCCCCCAGGAGCCGGTGCTGTTCAACAAGGCACCGTCCTGCGTGGTCGGCCCCAATGACGATGTCGTCATTCCGCGCGGCTCGGAGAAGACGGACTGGGAAGTGGAGCTTGCCATCATCATCGGCAGCCGTGCTTCCTATGTCGAGGAGAAGGATGCCCTCTCCTACGTCGCCGGCTATGCCGTCTGCAACGACGTCTCCGAGCGCGCCTATCAGATCGAGCGCTCCGGCCAATGGATGAAGGGCAAGGGCTGCCCGACCTTCGGTCCGCTCGGCCCCTGGCTGGTCACGCCCGACGAGGTCGGCGACGTGCAGAACCTTTCGATGTGGCTCGATGTCGACGGCCAGCGTGTGCAGACCGGCTCGACCAAGACGATGATCTTCGGTGTCGCCCACATCGTGCACTACATCTCGCAGTTCCTGATCCTGGAACCCGGCGACGTCATCACCACCGGCACGCCTCCGGGCGTCGGCATGGGCATGAAGCCGCCACGCTACCTCAAGCCCGGTAATGTCATGACGCTCGGCATCGAGAAGCTCGGCGATCAGCGCCAGACCACCGTGGCCTGGAGCGCCTGAGACTTTTCAACCGCTAGAAGAAATGCCCGGCGCCCTTCGCTGCCCGACAAGACGAAGGGTGCCGGGATGTCAAAGCCGTAAACTGCAGCACGATGCAAAAAAGCCTTCGCGCCGGTCGGACCCTGCGCGAAGGCTTTTTGTTGGCGTCCCCGTATCTTACTTGAAGATACCCGGCCGGTTGGGTTCGCTCGGATCATCCCAGCGATAGGTCAAGCCAGCCGAGACGATGTCAACCGAGGCATCAACTTTGCCGAAATAAGGCAATCCCGAATAATGGGGGTTGCGGGCATCGAGTTTGACATCGCCATTCAGCGCGAACAGATGCGAATAAGCGAGGTCGACCGAGAGCTTGTTGTTGATCTTGTAGCCCAGACCGATCGAGGCATGGATGCGGTCGCTGTCCGGCAGGCGCAGGTCGCGATTAGTGTCCGAAATCGGCGACCATTCGTAGCCGAGACCGGCGCGCAACGTCAGTTCAGGGCTCCAGGCATACTCACCACCGGCCGACACGTAGTAGCCATCGTCATATTTGAATGGCAGAGTCGTCACCGGGCGGCCAGCCGCGGGTCCCGACGTCGCGACGACGGGAATCACACCGAAACGGCTCCAATTCGTCCACTCGAAACCCGCAGAAAGCGTGAGTTCGGGTGTCACCCTCTGTGTAATGCCGACGGTAATCTGATCAGGCAAGGTTAGATCGGCCTTGACCCGCATCTGGCGCAAGATCGGCGCGGAGGCACCGGGATTTCTGAGGGTTCCCTCGAGATCCTGCTTGACCGCCGAACGATAGCCAATGCCGATCTGGGTGCCGTCGACCGGCGTGATGGTGAGACCCGCAGTCAAACCGTAGCCCCAGCTATCCCCCTCGATGGAGGCGGTTGGCGCGCCCGGAAGGGTCGCGCTGCCAGGTGGTTGCCCCGGAAACGGAGCAGCTTGTGTGAGGCGCGTCTTGAAATACATGGCCTGAAAGCCGAGGCCGACCGAGAGCCAGTCCGTCACCTTGTAGGCGATGGTCGGATTGACGTCGAAGGAGATCACCTTCGAGGTACGGGCATAGACCTGTCCCGGTGAATTGAAAGGGTTCTTGGTGACCAGGCCGAAGGGCGTGTTGGTGGCAAGGCCGATCCAGAGCCTGTCATTGACCTGGTAGGACGTATAACCCGCCGCCAAGATGCCGTCCTGTCCGATGTCGCCCGTGCTGGTACCCCGCCACAAAGGGGTGGGCAAACCGACAAAAGTCGGCGTGATTTCAGCCTGAGGGAAAATGCCGCTCACCGACCACTGGGACTGCCAGCCGGGGATGGCGGTCATCGTGGCGGGGTTCCAATACATGGAGCTGAGACCGCCAGATCCTGCCGCGACACCTGCAAAGCCCTGGCCAAGACCAATCGTGCTCTGCTCGCGTAGGGCGAAGGAACCGGCATAGGCCTGGCTCGCCGTAAGCGAAATGCCGGCCATGAGCAGGAATGCGAGTTGGGTCTTTCTTTGCATTCGTTCCCCCATATCATTACCCGCCGTTAGGGCAGGTCTGGCTGTGTAATCTCAGCCGTCTTTTGCTTTTGTCAGACCACAAGCAAGTAAGCACTGCTTGCGGACGGCTCATTAGAACTCATGATTCTTCGTACCAGAATATTGACCCCTTCGTAACGGCCAACGCCACCGTTTCATCGCGATTCTGTCACGCCGACGTCTCAATTCAGCAAGGTTGTTGCGTTCCTGTAACAGTGGGTTTTTACGTCAACTCAAGATCGAGACATGGTTTACCAGGTACAAAACCTTACCCATGCAAGATCCTCCCGACCGCCGCCTGGCGGCGGCCGCTCTATTTGCGGTCGCGGCGCTTTGAAGCCCGGTAAACAAGATTGCCGGATGACAATGCCTGCGAAAGCCTGAATACTTTCGGCGATCGTTCTCAGGGGGACCCATGAGCGTCATCCCTTTCCCACGCGCCGGCCTGCCGGAAAGCAAGCGGGCAACGCTTGCACCCATTCCGATTTTCGACGCGCGCGAGGGCGGTCCCGTCGCCCATGCCCGGGCTCGCCCGGAAGCGATGCGGGGCTTGCTTCGATCCTGTCTGGTCTCGATCCCGGCCGCCGCCCATGGCGAGGTGGATCTGCTCGACCATGCGGCACGCGCTTGGCTGCTCGCCAGCCCCTCGCCCTATGTCGGCGAGATCGAGACGATCGCCGCGCTCCTGCCGATGCCGGGCGCTTTCTTGATCAACGCAGCCTATGAATGGGGCTGCACCACGCTGGCAGCGGCGGCGCCGGACGGACGCAGCGCCCGGCTGCTACGGACGCTCGATTGGGATTTTGACGGCCTCGGCCGTTTTGTCGAAGTCGTGCGGCAGCGTGGTCCCGCTGGTGAGTTCCTCAATGTGACCTGGCCGGGCGCCGTGGGCGTGCTGACGGGCTTGGCGCCAGGCCGCTTTGCCGCCTCGATCAACAAGGGCCCAGCGCCGGCCGGCGCGGCAAGCGCCAGCGGCGCCACCGTGCCGGATCTGTCCGGTGTGCGGCGTGGCCTGATGCCCGCCATGCACCTGCTCCGACGCACCTTCGAGGAGGCTCCCGATTTCGCCACCGCGCGGGACCTGCTGGAACGCATACCGATCGCCGCCGAGACAATCTTCACGCTGACCGGCCTTTCGCCTGCCGAGACTTGCGTGATCGAACGCAGACCAGAGGCTTTCGTCACCCAGTCCGGCCCAGTGGCGGCCGCCAATGATTGGGCCAACGCGCCCAGCTGGAACAATGGTGCGCTGTCCGAAAGCGACAGTCCCAGCCGCCGCCTGGCGATCGCTGCACATGCCGGCCGGGCCATGGCGCCCTTTGCCTGGGTGGAGCCGCCCCTGCGCAACGCCATCACCCGCCTTGCCGTCGAAGCCGACGCTCGCCAGGGCAGCCTGCGTGTGCGCGGCTATGAAGCAACACTCGATCGCAGCGACGCCACCCCTGTCACGGCAGACCTGGAATTGCAGGTCTGAAGACCCATCCCGTGACGAACGAACGCGCAGCGTCTTCGTCATAAAAAAGGGCGGACCACAGGCCCGCCCCTTTCCTGTCTTGTCGATCGACCAATCTCAGGCCGCGGCGGCCACCGTTTGCGGTACGTCGTCGCCGCTCAGCGCAGCCGCGAGCTGGGCCTTGTCGAGTTCGCCCTCCCAGCGGGCCACCACGATGGTGGCGACGGCATTGCCGACCAGGTTGGTGAGCGCGCGGCATTCGGACATGAAGCGGTCGATGCCGAGGATGAGCGCCATGCCGGCAACCGGAACGGCGGGCACCACGGCCAGCGTCGCCGCCAGGGTAATGAAGCCGGCGCCGGTGATGCCGGCCGCGCCCTTCGAGCTCAGCATGGCAACGAGGAGCAGCAGGATCTGGTCGCCCCAGCTCAGCTGGATACCCGTGGCCTGCGCGATGAACAGCGCCGCCAGGGTCATGTAGATGTTAGTGCCGTCGAGGTTGAAGGAATAGCCGGTGGGAATGACGATGCCCACCACCGACTTGCGGCAGCCGGCCCGCTCCATCTTGTCCATCAAGCTGGGGAGAGCTGCTTCGGAAGAGGAAGTGCCGAGCACCAGCAGCAGTTCTTCCTTGATGTAGCGGATCAAGGCGAGGATCGAGAAGCCGTTATACCAGGCGACCGTACCCAACACGACCAGTACGAAAAGCAGCGAGGTCAGATAGAAGGTGCCGATCAGCATCAGGAGATTGGCGACCGAGCCGATGCCATAAGCGCCGATGGTGAAGGCCATGGCGCCGAAGGCACCGATGGGCGCGGCCTTCATCAGGATGGCGACCAGCCGGAACATGCCCCGCGAGACCGAGTTCAGCACGACCATCAGCGGTTCGGCTGCACTGCCGATCTGGGCCAGCGCAATACCGAACACCACCGAGAAGAACAGCACCTGCAACACGTCCCCACCCGCCAGCGCGCTGATCGGGTTGTTGGGGATGATGTTCATCAGGAAGCCGGTGATGGTCTGGTCATGCGCCTTGGCGGCATAATCCGCCACCGCCTTGGGATCCAGCGTGGCCGGATTGATGTTCAGACCCGCGCCCGGCTGCACGATATTGCCGACCAGCAGGCCGATGATCAGGGCCAGGGTGGAGAAGGTAAGAAAATAGATGAAGGCCTTGCCGACGACGCGGCCGAGCTTCTTGAGATCGCTCATGCCGGCAATGCCGGTGATCACGGTGAGAGCGATCACCGGGGTGATCACCATCTTCACCAGCTTGATGAAGGCGTCACCCAGCGGCTTCAGAGACTTGCCGAGATCGGGGTAGAAATGACCGAGCAGGATACCCAGCGCGATCGCGACAAGGACCTGGAAGTAGAGGTTTGCATAGAAAGGGCGCTTGCGCGGAGCTTCCGCCTTGGGCATCTCGCTGAGGGAGATCATCTGTTCCTCCGTGGGGCCTCGGCAAGCGGCCTGGCCCAAAGGTTTCCTCGACGCCGCATTCTGCTAGCGGCTGCTCAATAGACAGCAAGTCTCGTGCCAAGATCTTATGCTATTGATATTGCTTGATTTCATAGTTCGCGTCCAGTGGCATCGCCAGAGCACCCTGAGCGGAGGTCCGCACAGCGGCCTTGCCCATGTGCGGATTTCCGCACATGCTTGACTGTGAACGATGGCAGCAGGAGACCGATGAGCGGAGCAACACAAAGACGGCAGAGGCGACGGATCGAATGGCTGATTTTTGCCGGCCTGAGCCTGGTAAGCCTGGCGCTCGCCGTCTGGTTCGCCGGCAATTACGGCACGCGCCAGGCGGCCGAGGCACTCAGGGCCCAGGCCGTCGGCAACGCTACGCTGGATATCGCCGTGCTGCGCAGCGAACTGGAAAAGCAGCGCACGCTCTCCCTGGTGCTGTCGCGTGATCCTGATGTGCTCGCCACCCTGAGCGCGCCGGATGCGTCCCATATTGGCGCCATGAATGCCAAGCTCGAAAGCCTGAATGCCGGCGCGCGCTCGGCCGTGATCTATCTGATCGACCGCACGGGCCTGGCGATCGCCTCTTCCAACTGGAAAGAGGACATCAGTTTCGTCGGAACCAATTACGCTTTCCGCCCCTATTTCACCGAGGCAGTGGCCAAGGGAGACACCGAGCACTTCGCCCTCGGCACGGTCAGTCAGCGCCCCGGCCTCTACATCGCCCGCCGCATCGAAGGGCCGGGCGGCATGCAGGGCGTGATCGTGGTCAAGGTGGAGTTCTTCTCGGTGGAGGAGGACTGGCATCGCTCAGGCGCCATCGTCTACGTCACCGACCCTCGCGGCATCGTGCTGCTGACCAGCCAACCGGAATGGCGTTTCATGGCGCAGGCTTCAATCCCCGCCGAGGAAGCAGCGAACATTCGCACTTCGCTGCAATTCGGCGACTCGCCACTGGCCGTACTGCCGATCCGGCGCGGCCAGGCCACGCCGGGCGCGGACTTCGTCTCCCTGCGCGGCAGCGGGCTGCATCTTGCCAGCGTAAGCGAGGTTCCTTCAACGAATTGGCAGCTGCATCTGCTCCAGCCGGCCGCGCGCGCCCTCGCCGCGGGTGCCGCAACCTTGCGCTCCATCACCTTCGCCTTGGTCGGCGCCACGTTGGTTCTGCTCGGTATTCTCCTGCACCGGCGCCAGCGCGCGATCGCGCGCACTGCCGAACTCACTGAGGCCCAGATCGAACTGGAGCATCGCGTCGAGGCGCGCACGCTCGACCTCAGCCAGAGCAACGCTCTCCTCTCCGCTGAGATCGACGAACGCCGCAAGGTCGAGGCCAAGCTGCAAACCGCGCGAGACGAACTCACGCAGGCCAATCGCCTTGCCTTGCTCGGCCAGATCACGGCCGGCCTGGCCCATGAGGTGAACCAGCCGGTCGCCGCCATACGCAGTTTCGCCGACAACGCCGCCATCTTTCTTGATCGCAGCGAACCGGTGCCGGCGCGCCAGAACCTTGCGACCATTGCCGGGCTGACCGAGAAGATCGCCGACATCATCGCGCAATTGCGCCGCTTCGCCCGCAAGGCCAGCGGTGATATCGGTCCCGTCGCCCTGCGCGACGTGCTCGATGGTGCGCTTTTGCTGGTCGGCATCCGGGCTCGGCGCCAGGGCGCCGAGATCGAGGTCGATCCGGTTGTGGACGGTCTGCGGGTGGCAGCCAATCGCGTGCGGCTCGAGCAGGTACTGGTCAATCTCCTCCAGAACGCCCTGGAAGCAATGGAAGAGCAACCTGACCAGGCTATCCATATCGGCATAACCGGCGAAGGAGAGCTGGTCCGGCTTTCCGTCTCCGACAACGGCCCCGGACTCGCACCAGAGGTGACGGCCGCCCTATTCACGCCCTTCACCACCACCAAGCCTGGCGGTCTTGGCCTCGGCCTGGTGATTTCCAAAGATATCGTGGAGGAATTCGGCGGCCGCCTCGAGGTCGAAAGCCAGCCGGGCCAGGGCTGCCGCTTCCTGGTGACACTGAAGCGCGCGGAGAAAGAAGGATGAGTGATCGATTGACGCCACATATCGCGCTTGAGGCTAGGTGCGACCAGCCTTCTCCACGAAGTGGGGAGGGTGGCGGCGCGAAGCGCCGACGGATGAGGTGTGGCCCGCTATCGCGACCTAGCCGGATTCGTGGTGCTAGCGGCCCGCACCCCATCCGCCCAAACTTTGTTTGGGCACCGTCCCCACTTCGTGGAGAAGGCTGGTCGCGTTTCATTCCGCCAAGCCAACCCATTGCGGCCGCATCCGATACGCCGATCGGGGATACCTCCCTATGACCTCGCCTTCTCCCCCACCCGTTGCTTTCGTCGACGACGACGCCGTCCTGCGCGAAGCCAATGCGCAGACGCTGCGGCTTGCCGGTTTCGAGCCTTTCCTGTTCGAATCCGCCGTCGCAGCCCTCAAGGCCATCGACGAACGCTTTCCGGGTGTGGTGATCACCGATCTGCGCATGCCGCGTATTGACGGCATGGAGTTGTTCCGCACGCTGCGCGCCCGCGATCCCGACCTGCCGGTGATCATGATCACCGGCCATGGCGACATCGCCACCGCCGTCGAGGCAATGCGCGAGGGAGCCTATGATTTCCTGCCCAAGCCCTTCGCCTCCGACAGGTTGATCCAGAGCGTGAGGCGCGCCACCGAAAAGCGGGCGCTGGTGATGGAGAACCGGCGTCTGCGCCAAGCGGCGGAAGAGGCCCACGCCCCCTCGCCTCTGCTCGGCGATGCCCCCGCGATGGAGCGCCTGCGTGAAACGCTGAGAGCCGTGGCCGATGCCGATGTCGACGTGATGATCGTGGGCGAAACCGGCACCGGCAAGGAATTGGTGGCCGACCAGCTCCACCATCTCGGCCGCCGGCGCAGCGGGCGTCTGGTCGCCCTCAATTGCGGCGCCTTGCCCGAGACGGTGCTGGAAAGCGAGCTGTTCGGCCATGAGAGCGGCGCCTTCACCGGCGCGTTGAAGAAGCGCGTCGGCCTGATCGAGCATTCGAGCGGCGGCACCTTGTTCCTGGACGAGATCGAGAGCATGCCGCTCAGCGCCCAGGCCCGCCTGCTGCGCGTTTTGGAGCAGCGCGAGATCACCCCGCTCGGCTCCAACACGGCCCGGCAGGTCGACCTGCGCGTAGTCGCCGCCGCTAAGAGCGACCTCGGGTCCCCCGCGCACCGGGGAAGCTTCCGCGAGGACCTGTTCCATCGCCTCAATGTGGTGACCTTGCGCCTGCCGCCACTGCGCGAACGGCGCGAGGACGTCCCCCTGCTGTTCGCCGTCTATCTCGACCGGGCCTGCCGGCGCTTCCAGCGCGAGGCGCCGATGCTGACGCCGGCCATGCGCCAGCACCTCGCCAGCCATGACTGGCCGGGCAATGTGCGCGAGATCGTGCATTTCGCCGAAAGGGTGGCGCTGGGCCTGGCCGAGATCGATCTCGCGAGGACCGGAAGGGGCGCCCCGGCTTCGGCCGCGAGCGAAAGCGCCTCCCTGCCCGAACGGCTGGAGCGTTACGAGGCCGACCTCATTCGCGAGGCTCTCATCCAGCACAGGGGCGATGTCCGAGCCAGCCTCGAAACCCTCGGCATCCCGCGCAAGACCTTCTACGACAAGCTGACGAAATATGGCATCAACCGTGCGAGCTTCGAGGTGGGTGAACCGTAGTCTCCAGGTACATGGGCATCTTGCCCATAGGCGCTAACTTTGGGTGGTGGCACCAGATTGGAGGGTCGATCTCCAGATCGACCATCTTGGAAATGTCGAGCCAGATAGAGGACAAAGGTGGTCGATCTCGCTCCATCAATTGATGGAGCTGTGGAGATCGACCTCCACGCTACCTGCACCTCCACTCGCAAAAGTTAGCGCCTATGGGCAAGATGCCCACCCTTCGAAAAAACAACGGCCCTCCCCGCTGTCGCGGGAAGGGCCTTCATGACTTCAGGACGTGATTGTCGCCTTAGAACTGCGCCGTTTCGGTCGAATGCTCCATCGCGGTCGTCGAACTCTGGCCTTCGCCGAGGATGGTGGCGATGGCGTCGAAATAGGAGGTGCCGACTTCGCGCTGGTGGCGCGTCGCGGTGAAGCCTTGGGCCTCGGCGGCGAACTCGGCCTGCTGGAGCTGCGAATAGGCGGCCATGCCGTCCTGCTTGTAGCGGCGGGCGAGGTCGAAGGTGGTGAAGCTGGTGTTGTGGAAACCGGCCAGCGTGATGAATTGGTACTTGTAGCCCATCGCACCCAGTTCGCGCTGGAAGGCCTTCATCGCCGCCGGATCCATATGCTTGGCCCAGTTGAACGAGGGCGAGCAATTATAGGCCAGCATCTGGTCGGGATGCTCCTTGCGCACGGCTTCGGCGAAACGCTTGGCGTCGGGCAGGCTCGGCGTCGAGGTCTCGCACCAGATCAGGTCGGCATAGGGCGCATAGGCAATGCCGCGGGCGATCGCCGCCTCGAAGCCGCCCTTGAGCACATAGAAGCCTTCCGGCGTGCGCTCTCCGGTGATGAAGGGCCGGTCGGCCTCGTCGACATCGGAAGTGATCAGGCGGGCGGCCTCGGCGTCGGTGCGGGCCATGATCAGGGTGGGCACACCCATCACGTCAGCCGCAAGGCGCGCCGCGTTCAGCGTCTTGATGAAGGTGCGCGTCGGCACCAGCACCTTGCCGCCGAGATGGCCGCACTTCTTCTCCGAGGCGAGCTGGTCCTCGAAATGCACCGCGGCGGCGCCGGCCTCGATCATCGCCTTCATCAATTCATAGGCGTTGAGCTGGCCGCCAAAGCCGGCTTCGGCATCGGCGATGACAGGCACGAAATAATCGAGCTGCTCGCCGCCCTTGCCATCGACGCGCTCCATGGTCTGGATCTGGTCGGCGCGCTGCAGGGCCTTGTTGATACGGCGCACCACCGAGGGCACGCTGTCGACCGGATAGAGGCTCTGGTCGGGATACATGTTGCCCGAGGTGTTGGCGTCAGCCGCCACCTGCCAGCCCGACAGGTAGATCGCCTCGAGGCCGGCCTTGACCTGCTGCACGGCCTGGTTGCCGGTGAAGGTGCCCAGCGTCGGCACATAGTCACGCTTATGCAGGAGTTCCCACAGGCGCCTGGCGCCATTCTCGGCCAGCGTGTTGCGGATCGGCAGGGACCCGGCGAGCCGCTCAACGTCGCGCGGCGTGTAGTTGCGGCGGACGTTGCGCCAGCGATCCGGCGCCCATTCGGGGGCGGGGAAGGTCTCGGCGGGGCGGTTCTTCTGGGTATCGAGCATCACAAAATTCCTAACGTGTAGACGTGTAAAGACATTGACGGCGGCAGCATCCTTCATTGCTGTGGTGCTGCCTCACCTGTTGGCAAGGAAAGCCCGGCTGTCGCTACGACCATCCGCGGGCGTGACTGCGATGCCGGCGATCCCACGGCTCAATTGCGCCGGCTGCGGGTGAAGGTGGCGGCGATCATCGACTGGCCGTCGAACATGTGTTCGGAAGCGCCGCCACCCACGCGGGTGAAGCGATGCCGGCCAATCTTGTGCACGATCGAAAAGTCCCGGTCCGCCAGGCCCTGAGCGTGGTACTCGGCGTTGATCTCGGCCATGCTGGCGCCGATGATGGTGATGAATTCGTCGTGATCGTTGCTTTGGCGCATCTGGTCCATAACACGTTCCTCCGTGCCGCGTTTCGTGTTAAGTCAATGATTGACACCGCGGCGCAATAAAGCAAGGCGTATCGCATTTCCGGGGCGTCAACCGGAAAAGCGCTGTAAAGAAAATTTTGTAATGTTGTAAATCGTGTAAAGATTTACAAAGCGACGAGACCGGAAACGAACCATGACAGGCGCCATGCAAGAGGCCGACCCGCGTATCGGCGGCAAGATCCAGAGGCTGCGCCGGCAGAGCCGGATTTCACAGGCGCAACTCGCCAGCTCGCTCGGCATTTCGGCGAGCTATCTCAACCTGATCGAGCACAATCGCAGGCGCATGACAGTGCCCCTGCTGTTGAAGACGGCCAGCTATTTCGGCGTCGACGCCACCGAGCTCGCCGAGAACGACGATTCGCGCCTGGCTGGCGACCTGATGGAATTGTTCGGCGACGATCTCTTTGCCGACAGCGACGTCACCAATCAGGACGTGCGCGATCTCGCCAGCTCCAACCCGCAGATCGGGCGGGCCATCGTGCATCTGTTCGATCGCTTCCGTTCGCTGCGCAATGCCAACCAGGGCGCCACGTCCGCCCAGGAAGCGGGCTATCACGTCGCCACCGATGCGGTCTCCGATTTCCTGCAGGCCAACGCCAACTACTTCCCGGCACTGGAGGCCCAGGCCGAGCGCATTCGCGGCGAGATCGACAATCTCTCCGATTCCTTCGAGCCCGGCCTCAAGCTCTACCTCTCCAACGTGTTCGGCGTGCAATGGCGGCTGGCTCCCCTGCCCCAGGGCCTGGCCGGGCGCCTCGGCAGGGACGAGGAAACCTTCGAGACCGCGGACGTACTTTCGCCCGAAAGCGCCACCTTCACGGCGGCCCACCGCCTGGGCCTGCTCGCCGCCTCGCGCGAGATCGAGCATCTTATCACCGAAGGCGCCTTGCCGGCCGATGCCCCGGCCCTGGCCCGCCATGCCCTGGCCGCCTATTTCGCCGGCGCAGTAATCATGCCCTATCAGCCTTTCCTCGCCGCCTGCCGCGAGACGCGCTATGACATCGACAGGATCGCCCGGCGCTTCAAGACCAGCTTCGAGCAGGTGTGTCACCGCATGACCACGCTGCAGCGCCCCGGCGCCAGCGGCATCCCGCTGCACCTGATCCGTACCGACATCGCCGGCAACATCTCCAAGCGTTTCTCGCTCTCGGGCATTCACATTCCGCGCCATTCCGGCGCCTGCCCGCGCTGGAACGTTTACGCCGCCTTCCTGCTGCCGGGCCAGATCAACATCCAGATCAGCCAGATGCCGGAAGGCACACGCTATTTCTGCATTGCAAAGTCATTGACAAAGGGTGGCCATCGCCACAATGCCCCACGACGCCATCTGTCGATCGGCCTGGGTTGCCACATCTCCCACGCCGCCGAGATGGTCTATTCCGATGGCATGGACGTTTCCAATGCCGGCCAGGCCGTAGCAATCGGCGTAGGCTGCCGCATCTGCCCGCGCCTCGACTGCGGGCAGCGCGCCCACCCCCCGGCTGAGCACAAGCTGGTGCTGAATGAACACGAACACGCCGAGAGCCTCTATTCTCGGATCTGAGAATAACCGCCGCGACTATCCCAGGCATGCCACCCGCCGCCCATGCGGGCGGCCGGCGACAATGGGCTATCGTCACGCAAGGGGTTCACCGAACCATCGCGCCATGGCCCTGGCAGCTTCCTCATGGTCCGAGGCGGCCTCGGTGGCCCAAGCGACGACGCCGTCGGGGCGCACCAGCACGGCGCTCAACCCGAGCCGGTCATTGACGTCCCCAGCGACATAGGTGATCCGATCGCTCCAACGAGATGCAAGCGCTCGACGCTGCGGCTGGGAATCGAAGTCCAGGAATACGCCTTTGCCCATCCTGAGAAGCTCGGCGAGCTTTGTCGCGTCGGCCAATTCGAAGTCCGGAGCGCTAAGCCCCGCCAGCTGGTGGTTCTCGTCAAGATCGTAGCGCAGCGACACGCCCCACACCCGCTCGGCAAAATAGGTGGCACCGTCGCGGGTATCGATGAGATCACGGATGATGGCTTCGAGCGCGCGCGTACTGGCGGTCGGCCGCATGATCGCCACCTGGGCACGTGACCAGTCGAGGATCTGCACGCCCACAGGATGCCGCTCGCTGAAATAGCTGTCGATCAGACCGGCCGGCGCGCTGCCCCGGATCGTGGACGCCAGCTTCCAGCCAAGATTCATCGCATCCCCAAACCCGAGATTGAGCCCCTGGCCGCCCAGCGGAGAATGGATATGCGCAGCATCACCCGCAAGCAGCACCCGCCCCTTGCGGTACGCGGTCGCCTGATAGGCGCGATCCGTCCAGGTCGCAGCAAGTTTGAGAGTGGTCAGGGTAACGTCCGTGCCGGAGATATGACGCAATACTGCCTGCACATGTTCGAGCGTGATCGCCTGGGTCCGATGAAAAGCGCCTCCGTCGAAATTGACCATCGCGATCGTCCCGGGGGACGAATAGGTATACATGCCCGTCGGCGTGTAGTGACGGCCCGGGCGGAGCTTGTGCGTATCGGCCATACCCGCTTCAACGGAATAGCCTGTGAACTCGGGATGGGTTCCGGCGAACCCGAAACCACCGGCCTTGCGCACCGTGCTGCGGCCGCCATCGCAACCGACGAGCCAGCGCCCGCGAAAAGTCGAGGTGCCGGCACGAATCGTCACGTCTTCGTCCGATTGCTCGAAACCCTCGACGCCGAGGCCCCGCCTGATTTCCACACCCATGGCCTGAGCGCGGGCGGCCAGGACCGATTCCAGATGCTCCATCGTGACCGGAATGCCGGCGACGGCGGAGCTCGGCAAGCGATAGGGCCACTTCGAAGGATCAACATTGTCGTGGAAGAACTGGATGCCGGCGAAATGACCGCCGGGGCGACGCGACTGTTGCATCCAGTGCGCAGCACTCGAGACACCACCACCCGAATCGTCTTTCGCGCGTTGCGGCGCCGCGATGTCATCCAGCAAGCCGCGACGATGGAAAGCCTCGACAGTGGGCACCAATAGGCCGCGCAAGCCGAAGGGAAGCCGCTTCAGGGGGGAATGCGGATCTTCGTTCTGCTCCAGCACCAACACGGATAGATCCGCAAGGCGCAGTTCACAAGCCAGGAACAGGCCGACCGGCCCAGCGCCGGCAATCACGACATCATACAGCAAAGGACAAATCCTCCATCGTCCTCGTCAACATCGGTGTCGGCGGCATCGTCGCCTTGCCGAAAGGCTCGGTAACGGGCCCAATCATCGCTTGAGGCATATTGCCAATCTCGTTATAAAATCGCACTGAGTGCGATTTATTATTACACCCAGTGTAATTTTGCAAGAGACGCCTATGGAACCGTCGGTATGAAGGACGTCCTGGAAAGGCCGCAAGGGCTGCGAGAACGCAAACGGCGTGAGACGTCCGAGCGGATCATCGATGAGGGTTTGAAACTGTTCGTGAAGCACGGCTACGAAGGCACGACGCTCGACGCGATCGCGCAGGCAGCCGGCATTTCACGTCGGACCTTCTTCTATTATTTCAAGTCCAAGGAGGATGTTTTGCTGTCCGCGCGTGACGGTGGCTTCCGGGAGGCATTGAAGCCGGCAATGCTCGAAGAGTCGCCTGACCAAGCCCCTCTCGCAGCCGTTCAAAACTGCCTGATCAAGCTTGCCTCACGGCGAGAGACCAAGGAGTCCATCGTTTTCGATCGCCTGATGCAATCGACCGAAGCCCTGCGGGCGCGCAAGGAGGCCGGTTTCGTCGAGACCGAGCGGATCCTGCTGGAAGCGATGTGTGAGCTTTGGCCATCGCCGGAGCGGCGGGACGGGCTTCGGCTGGTCGCGATGGTGGCGATGGGTACGCTGCGCCTGGCCCTGGAGCGATGGAAACAAAACGAGGCGGCGCGTCCCCTCGCCTACTATGTCGATGAGAGTTTCACGCTCCTGGCGCAAGAGTTCTGAAGGTGTCCGCCTTTCCCTATTGTGCCGTCAGAGCCAGGCTTGCGCCTCAGCCAGCCTCCCCATAATCACCGCAGCTCTGCTAACCTAGATCCATGTCCGCCCCCATACGCAAGATCATCCATATCGACATGGATGCCTTCTACGCCTCCGTCGAGCAGCGCGACGATCCCGGGTTGCGGGGACGGCCGCTGGCCGTAGGTTATTCGGAAAAACGCGGCGTGGTCGCCGCGGCGAGCTATGAGGCGCGAGCCTTCGGCGTGCGTTCGGCCATGCCCTCCTCGACTGCGCTGCGCAATTGTCCCGACCTCATCTTCGTCAGGCCGCGTTTCGAGGTTTATCGCGCCGTCTCCCGCCAGATTCATGCCGTCTTCACCGAGTTCACGCCGCTGATCGAGCCCCTGTCGCTGGACGAGGCCTATCTCGACGTCACCGCAAATTTACAGGGCCTGCCCTCGGCGGCGGCCACGGCCGAGGCCATCCGTGCCCGTATCCTCGAGGAGACCGGCCTCACCGCCTCGGCCGGCATCTCCTACAACAAGTTCCTGGCCAAGCTCGCGTCCGACCATCGCAAGCCCAATGGCCAGTTCGTCATCACCCCAGCCATGGGATCGGCTTTTGTCGAGACGCTGGCGGTGGCCAAGTTCCACGGTGTCGGCCCGGTCACCGCGGAAAAGATGAATCGGCTCGGCATTTTCACGGGAGCCGACCTCAAGGCACGGCCGCTGGAGGATCTCATCCGCCATTTCGGCAAGGCCGGCGCCTGGTATCATGCGATCGCACGGGGCGAAGACGACCGGCCGGTGGAGCCGGACCGCCCGCGCAAATCCGCCGGCTCGGAGACGACGTTCTCCGACGACCTGACGAAGCCTGAGGATATCGAAACGGGTGTCCTCGCCATGGCGGACGAAGTCTGGGCCTGGTGCGAGAAAACCCAAGCCTTCGGCCGCACCGTGACGGTGAAGATCAAATATGCCGATTTCCAGCAGGCCACCCGCAGCCGTACCCTGACCGCGCCGGTCCATACCCAGGAAACCCTGCGGGCCGTCAGCCTGGAACTCATCCGCAGCGTGTTTCCGCCGGCAAAAGGCATCCGCCTGCTCGGTGTCACCATGTCCGGCTTCGCCTCGGAAGAGCCCTCGGACGGCGCGCAGCTCGAACTCGGCCTGGACGGTTGATTCCCCCGACAAATCTGCCTGATCGAACCGCCATGGCAGTCGGACCGAGGTCATAATGTCCTGGAATCGATCTATCCCTATCTCGACATATCGCTTGACTTAAAGTTAACTTGAACTTGTATCAAAACTCCCTGAGTGATTCAGGGAGCTTCGATCGATGACGGTTCATACCGATCTCAAAGGCCTGCGTGCGGCGGTTACCGGCGGCACCTCCGGGCTTGGGCTGGCCCTCGTGCGGACGCTGGCCAAGCGGGGCGCTCAGGTGGCCTTCGTCGCCCGCACCAGCGATGCCGTGTCGCGCGTGGCTGCCGAAACCGGTGCGCTCGGCATTGTCGGCGATGTCGGACGCAAGACCGACATCCATGCCATTGCCCTGCAGATTACCGGCAACCTTGGCGGTCTCGATCTCCTCGTCAACAATGCCTCCAGCCTTGGGCCTGTGCCTCTCGCCTTGCTGGCCGACACGCAATGCGAGGAGTTAGAGGCAGCCCTCGCCACCAACCTGGTCGGCCCCTTCCGCCTGACCAAGGCTCTGTACGGCGCCCTCGCTGCCTCGGCGCGGCAGGGACGTAAGGCCAGCGTGGTCAACATCAGCAGCGACGCAGCCGTCAACGCCTATGCCGGTTGGGGCGCCTATGGCGCCAGCAAGGCCGCGCTGCAGCATCTCACCGCTATCTGGGCCGAGGAAGCCCGCGAAGAAGGCATTCGCTTCCTCGCCGTCGATCCCGGCGACATGGACACCCCCCTGCATGCGCAAGCCATTCCGGAGGCCGACAGATCCTCGCTCAAGCGTCCCGAGGAAGCGGCATCCGAGATCATTCGCAGCCTGGGCCTGGATGAGCCGCGCCTCGCTCTGACCGTGGAGATCCGGCCATGATCGCCGCCGACAATCCGGAGCCTGGCGCCGCCCGGCTGCTCGCCGTCTCGGGCACGGGCAAGATCCGCCATCTGCCGCGCAGCGCTTTGTCTCTGCTATTCAGCCCCGGCGACCTCATCGTCGCCAACGACGCAGCTACCCTGCCCGCCAGCCTTGCCGGCATCCATGCCGAAAGCGGCAGGCCGATCGAAGTCAGACTGGCCGCCTGGGTCGCGGCCGGTGATCCCCGTCACTTCATCGCCATCGTCTTCGGGGCGGGCGATCACCGCATGCGCACGGAAGACCGCCCCGCGCCACCGCAGCTTCTCGCCGGCGACAAGCTCGAACTTGGCCCACTCACGGCCATGGTCGAGCGCTTGCATGGCTATCCTCGCCTGGTATCGCTGCGTTTCCCCGGCCCCCCGGAACAGATCTTCGCCGGGCTGGCGCAGCATGGGCGGCCGATCCAATACGCTCACGTGCCCGAGCCTCTCGCTCTTTGGGACATGTGGACAGCAATGGCGGCCGAGCCGCTCGCCTTCGAACCACCCTCGGCCGGTTTCGCGCTCGACTGGCGCACGATCGCCGCCTGGCGACGCCGCGGCGTGGGTTTTGCCAGCCTGACGCATGCCGCCGGAATTTCCTCGACGGGCGACGCGGTGATGGATCTGCGCCTTCCCTTCGACGAGCCCTACCGCCTCCCGGCGGCGACGGCAGCTGGGATCACCCGCACCAAGGCGGTCGGGGGACGCGTGATCGCCATCGGCACCAGCGTGGTGCGGGCTCTCGAACACGCCGCCTCGCTCCCCGGTGGCCTCAAAGCCGGTGATGGCTTGGCACAGGGGCGAATCGGGCCGAAATCAAAGCCTCGTCTCGTCGATGCCGTTCTGAGCGGCGTCCATCTGCCGGGCGAGAGCCATTTCGAATTGCTGCGCGCCTTTGCCGGCGATCGCATTCTCGACCGGATCTCGCTCATGCTGGAAGCGTGGAACTACCGAGCCCACGAGTTCGGTGATTCCGTGCTGATCGAGCGCCAGGCACCAGCGCAGGAGGATTACATCGAACCACCGCCAGGCATCACGGCAACCTCCATATGGGCAGGGGCGGCCCCTACTCCATGAGGGCCGCCTTCATGAAGCAAACCATGGTGGCGTGAACGGGCTCGTCGCCGACCACGCGGATGGCGTGCTGGCGGTCGCAGCGATAGCGCAGCGTCTCGCCAGGCTCAGCCCGCTCGAGCACGCCGGCCACGTCGACCTCGACCACGCCGGCCAGGATCGACAGGCACTCGACCGAGCCGCGCTGATGGGCGTCGCTTTCAAGCACGCCGCCCGGCTCGGCCCGAAAATCATACCATTGCAACCATTCCACCGTCTTCAGCCAGCCGACCACCGCCAGACGGCACTTGCCGTCGTCGGAAATGATCACGGGCGTATCGACACGGGTGGTCTTTTCGATGAAGGCCTCGTCCTCGCTCGAACCCAGTACCCTTTCGATCGAAACGTCGAGGGCTTGGGACAGGCGCCAGATCGTCGCCAAGGTGGGGTTGGTTTCGTTACGCTCGATCTGGCTGATGATCGACTTGGCAACCCCGGATTGCTCGGCCAACTCCGACAATGAAAGATTATAGGCCTTGCGCAGACGCTGGACCGTCTTGCCGAGTTGCCCCGATAGCGCGACCGCGCCCGCATCGAGTTCACCCCGCCTTTCCAATCCGCTCATTACCAGCCTTCCGTTTGTTATGACGAACGATCGTTTGTTCTGGCGGACAATACGGCCAAGCTGAGCGAGAGAAAAGCCTTTTGATGGAAGCAAAGGCAGGATCGAACACATGTCCATCGCGTGATGGCCTTACATGACACCAGTACCATCGAAACCCGATGGCAAGACCTGGCACAAGACTCCCTCTGCACGGCAGATCGTCCTATGATCGCAGCCTCGACCGTGCCGACCGAACGCGGGCGGGCTATGGGATTTGACCGGGATTCGCGATGGGGCATGGACAAAAGAGTTCGAGCGAGCCGGTTTTCTGGTACCGGAGCCCGGCGCCGCGCTTGAACATACTGGTCAGCGGGATCTACGGCTATCGGGAGAACGGCGCTGCCATGCAGGGCCTCACCGAGACCGCCTCTCTGACCGTGCCGCTGATCGTCAATTTCGGCAGCCCGTTCCGCATCGGCCTCGGCAGGACCCCAACCCTTGCAGACAGTTATGGCAGCTTTGCCGCTGGTCTGTTTGCCGGCCCGATCGTCATGGATTCGGATGGCGCGGCCGAGTGTATCCAGATCAATTTCACGCCGCTTGGCGGGCGGCTGTTCTTCGGGCTGCCGATGAGCGAGCTGGCCGACCGCATGGTCGCGCTGGATGACCTCGCCGACTGTGACATCGATCAATTCGCCCGGCGGCTCGCCGAACTGAACTCCTGGGAGTCCCGCCTCGATCTCGCCGAGCATTTCATCGCAATCCGCCTCGACCGCGCCCCGCAGGCCAATCCCTCGATCGGCTGGGCCTTCTCCCAGCTCATGCTCAAAGGCGGCGACGTGCGCATCGGCGCACTGGCGGAAAAACTCGACTGGAGCCGCAGGCGCCTGGTCGCAAGCTTCCGCGAAGAGATCGGCTTGCCTCCGAAATCCGTCTCCCGCATCATCCGCTTCAATGCCGCGCAGGCTCTCGCCGCCAAGGGCACGGCGGCAGGATGGGCCGATATCGCAGCGGCCTGCGGCTATGCCGATCAGGCGCATCTCACCCGCGAATTCACCTCGCTGGCAGGATGCGCACCGACCGCCTGGCGCCCAGCCAAGTAATCCCAGACCTCCTGGCGCATTTCAGGTTTGAGCACCCGGCAGTTTTCGACACCAAATCAAAGATTTGGCGAAAATCGCCAGAAGGAGCCGAGAGTCATGGAAAATGACTCTCGGTATAACATTTCTTCAAGACCACCCGCCGCCCTCGGGGGCACGGTCCACTCCGGTTCACAAACGGAGACATGTTCCATGGTACTATCGTCGACTGAAGCCCCCCGCCTCTACCCGGCCCTGCGCTATGCCAATGCGCGCGCCATGATCGACTGGCTGCAGGAAGCCTTCGGCTTCACCTTGCATGCCTGCTACGGCAATGGCGACGTCGTCGATCACGCCCAGCTCGCCCTCGGCTCTTCGATGATCATGCTCGGCTCGGCTCGCGACGACACTTTCTGCAAGATCGTCGGCTCGCCTGGATCAGGAGGTGGCAAGTCGATCTATATCGCCGTCGACGATGCCGATGCCGCCTATCAGCGCGCCAAGGCCGCCGGGGCGATAATCGAGCAAGAGCTCGTCGATCGCGACTATGGCAGCCGCGAATTCATCTGCCGTGATCCGGAAGGCAATATCTGGGCTTTCGGTACTTATTGGCCGAAGGCGGCCGAACCGTCGACGCCCTGAAAAGCTGTACGGCAAAGGTGGCTCAAGCAACCGGAGCGTCGCTGCAAAACCGATACCGATCTTCGGGAAGAACGATGCGAAAGGACCTGCAGCATCTTGTTCCCATCGACACACCGGCGCTGCGCCCTTGAGGCTACGGATACCCCCAGTAGAGACGGCGTGACGAGAATGAGCCCATGGTCAGCAGGTTCCTTGCAATCTTCACATGCATCGCCAAGAGCGAATGCTCCCGCAGGCATTCCGCCGGCACCTGGGAAAAGGAACTTGAGAGGCTCACGCCCGGCTGGCAGCTCGGCAAGCTCAGCCTCTCAGAATGCCGCTTCCTGTTCGAAGCCCTGTCCGCCGGCAAATAGACCGGTGGGCTGCCAGACCAGGAGCAGGGGAAACAAGGCCTGGCTGCCCTCCCCCGACTGGTGAAGGCAGCCAGGCACCGCACTCTTGCTATTCGGCCGCCAGCTTTCTCGCCTGCGCGTCCTGGATGGTGCGCCACACCACCTCGGGGGTCGCAGGCATATCGAGCTTGGTGACGCCGACGCCGCGCCTGAGAGCATCGATCACCGCGTTCATCACCGCCGGGGCGGCGCCGATGGTGCCGGCCTCGCCGGCGCCCTTGACGCCGAGCGGATTGTTCTTGCAGGGGATGTTGCGCGTCTCGAAATGGATGAAGGGCAGATCGTCTGCACGCGGCAGCGCATAATCGGTGAGAGATGCCGTCAGCAACTGGCCGTCTTCCGAATAGACCGTACGCTCAAGCAAGGCCTGGCCGATGCCCTGGACTACACCGCCATGCACCTGGCCTTCCAGCAGCATCGGGTTCACCACCATGCCGAAATCGTCGACGATGGTGTAACCGAGGATGCCGGTGACCCCGGTCTGAGGATCGATCTCCACCTCGCAGATATGCGTGCCGTTCGGATAAGTCGCCTCGCCCGGCTGATAGTCGGTCTCGGCGCTGAGCAGTTCAGGCGTCGCCTTGGGCAGGCGGGCGAGCGCGGCAAAATCGATCGCCTTGTCGGTGCCGACCACGCGCACTCGGCCGTCCACGATTTCGAGATCGGCGATGCCGGCCTCGAGTTCGTCGGAAGCGAGCGTCTTGAGCTTCTCGGCCAGAGTCTGGCTGGCCCGGGCCACTGAAGCCCCGCCCACCGGGATCGAGCGCGAGCCGCCGGTGCCGCCTCCCGTCTTGATGCGATCGGAATCGCCCTGGATGACGTTGATGCGCTCGAGCGGCAGGTCGAGATATTGCGAGACGAACTGCGCATAGGCCGTCAGATGCCCCTGCCCGTTGGTCTGCGTGCCGATCAGCACGGTCGCGGTGCCATCTTTTTCGAGCGTGACGCTGGCCACTTCCTTGGGCCCGTCGGCGCAGGCCTCGATATAGGTGGACATGCCGATGCCGCGGAACTTGCCGGCCTTCTTGGAGGCCTGCCAACGGCCCTTGAAATCACCCCAGCCGGCGACATCCATGGCCTTGCGCATATGACCCTCGAACTCGCCGGAATCATAAGTCCGGCCGGTCGGCGCCTTGAACGGCATCTGCTCGGGCCTGACGAAATTGCGCGTGCGTACCGTGTCGACGGAAAGCCCGGTCTCGAAGGCGATGGCATCCATCAGCCGCTCGATGAGATAGGCGGCCTCCGGCCGGCCGGCGCCCCGATAGGCATCGACGGGCAGCGTGTTGGTGAAGACGCCGCGCACCCTGACATCCATGGCACCGATCGCATAGGCGCCAGTCGCCATCAACGCGCCGAGCCAGGGGATGAAGGGACCGAACTGCGACAGATAGGCGCCGAGATCGCCGATGATGTCGATCTTGACCGCCAGGATGCGCGAACGGCGATCGAGCGCCGCCTCGATACGACTGATATTGTCGCGTCCCTGGGTATCGGCCAGGAAATGCTCGGCCCGGTCGGCAAACCACTTCACCGGCTTGCCCAGACGGCGCGCCGCCTCCAGCGAGAGCGGATATTCACGATACATGAAGGCCTTGGTGCCGAAGCCGCCGCCGACATCGCCAGTCTTCACATGCACCCTGTCGGGCTCCACCTTGAAGACATGGTTGGCGAGCGTGTCGCGGATGGAATGCACGCCCTGGCTGCCGACAGTCAGGGTGAAACGCTTGCCGTCCCATTCGGCAAGGCAGCCGCGGGTTTCCAAATAGTTGGCAACCAGACGGTTGTTGACGACGTCAAGGGACACCACGCGGGCGGCCTTGTCGAAGGCCTTGGCCACTTTCTTGGCATCGCCGATCTGGGCATCAAAGGCGAGGTTCGAGCCATGCTCGGGCCAGACCAGCGGCGCACCGGGTTCAAGGGCCGCCACGGAACCGACGATGGCGTCGAGCGATTCGTAGTCGACCGGGATCGCCTCGGCGGCGTCATGCGCCTCGATCAGCGAATCGGCGACCACGAAGGCGACCGCATCGCCGACATGGCGCACCACGTCGCGCGCCAGCAGCGGATAAGGCTGTGGGCGCTGCGGCGAGCCGTCGGCATTCTTCATCAAGGCGAGACAGGGAAGATCGCCGAGGTTATCGAGATCGGCAGCCGTCAGAATCAGCTTTACGCCCGGCATCGCCGCGGCATCGGTAAGATCGCCAATGCTGAAACGGGCATGGGCATAGGGAGAGCGCAGCACATAGGCCCGCAGCACGCCGGAACGCAATTCGTCATCGACGTAACGGCCCGTGCCGGTGATGAAGGACTGGTCCTCCTTGCGACGCACAGCTTGGCCAACGCCAAATTTGGTAGGCGGCATCAGGAACCTCCGGCAATTTAATGAATGGCGCTTCTGAATATAGCCTTCGAATAGCACGGAGGAAGCCGATTTCAAAAAACCTGAAGAATTTTTCCGTCACACGCTGGACACACACAAAGAGCTTTGCTACATCGCGGCCATCGAACGCGGCACCGCGTCGCGCTTCGGTGGTTTCGATGGGCGCATAGCTCAGTTGGTAGAGCAGCTGACTCTTAATCAGCGGGTCCTAGGTTCGAGCCCTAGTGCGCCCACCATCGAAATCCCTGATATCGCTGAAGAAAAGCAAGGCGCCCTTCGAGGCGCCTTCTTTTGTTTCAGGGCGAAGCGCCATCCTGTTGCCGGTTTGAACACCTCCCTGCCATGCGAGACCGGCAGAGACTTGAGCAATGATCGCAACCCCCATGTGACTCGAACGAGCATCTTGGATGTAGAAGAGCCTGTCGGCGAGCTCTGCCGTCTTGAGTTCATCCAGGTAGTGCCAGGCATCCCGCGCGAGACAGACGTCGTCACAGCCCTGGATATTTGCCTGAAAAGATCCCTCGCACATGGCGTGGCGCTTAGGGCACCCGCAGTTTTGGCTGAACCAATTCGCATCTAAATCTATGGGCGCCAGCAACGGCCATGCGGTGCCGTTTGGTTAGGTCTATCGATTGGGATTTGGGCAATGTCGATGCCTGAATTGTCGAAAACCTTTCATTCTTGAAATAACTTTCTCTCGAAAAAACAGTCATCAAACAATTCTCTTCAGATTTCGATATGAGTAGGACATACGCTCTCCTAAAGAGTTAGTATTTTCAACACTCCTACTCCTTATAAAAATGTCTCCCGGTGATATCATCAGCATTAATGGACTGTGGGGCATTCCAGAGAGAGCGAGTTATTCGTCATGAACATCGCCTTCGCAAACAAAATAGAAAGAGAGTCGAATTCAAGTTCCAGAAAAATTGAAAACATACTCGATACGAACAAGCAAATATTTAAAGAAAATTACAACATTAGACCCTTCAAGCTTCACCATACACTTTGTCGAAGTGGCTTATTCGAGGTGCCCGAGATCGTTAAAACTGCTCGCAGCATAATCGCGAGCGGCAATGCCGCCGACTTTCTCGCTCTTGATTTGAAAAAAGTATCGATCAGCAGTAAATTCACCGAGGCCACGCAGCATGACCGGCCGACCGAGTTGATCGAGCGGCTTGGCGAGGGCGGCTCCTGGATCAGGCTTTCACGTACACAGAATTACAATCCCGATTACGCCCGGGTTCTCGCGATGCTCATCGATGAAATCGGGACATATGCCGATCGCCCATTCCGCCAGGAGGTGACTTGGGCAACCCTGACCGTGATTCTGTCTTCGCCCGGGATCTCCACCCCCTTCCATATCGACCACGAATCCAACTTCCTGTTCCAGATTCAGGGCGAGAAGGATGTCTGCCTGTTCGATCCCAAGGATCGCGAAGTCCTGCCGGAAATCGAACTCGAACGCTTCTATGCCAGCAGCTACAATACACCGCGCTATAGGCCCGAATTACAGAGCCATGGCGAGATCTACAGACTGACACCCGGCGAAGCCGTGCACCATCCGCCCGTAGCGCCACACTGGGTCAAGAACGGCAGCGACATCTCGGTGAGCCTGAGCATTTCCTTCTGCATGCGCGCTCTGGAGCAACGGGCCAGGGTTTATCAGGCCAACTTCATGCTGCGCCAACTCAGGCTGAAACCGCGACCGCCCGGCTTTTCACCGGCGCGGGATGCTCTCAAGGCAAAACTGGTTTCCGCCCTCGAAATGCCCAATCCCAAGACCTTCCAGGATATCGTCTACTCGCCGATGATGCGGCTGAAATCACCAATGCAGTTCATCAGGAAGGTTTTCAGACATCGAGGCGTCACCTGAAAAGACGATATGCCTGCCGGTCGCGCGCGCGATGGGTGGGATGAGAGTGAGACAGGTCCCCGCTTGTCGTCGCTGCCAGATCGCGGTCGAGCGCCGTTCGACCGAACGATCGGGCTGCAAAAGAAAACCCGGCGCTGTCGGAACGCCGGGCCAAGGAGGTTGCTGTCCCGCTGAATCGCTGGACGCCGTGATAAATTCCATATCACGTGATACGATCGTGACGTGTGAGCCATCTGAATGCTCCAGCTCCGATCTTGCCCCCTCGCGGACAAGAAAAAGCCCGGCGTTACGCAACGTGCCGGGCCAAGATCGGATGCGACGTATCGGGCCGGTATTGGGAACGGCCGACAACGCACGATGATTAGACCAAATGGTGTGACGGGGGCGTGATAAAACCCAGCTCACCATCGCATCGATATTCGCCACGTCCGAATCTCGATGCAGAACGCGGGCCTACGCCATCTCCATAGCAGTGCCCCCAATGGCTGTCATGACTTCGACAGGCGTTTCACATTGGAACGAACCTTGCGTCGATAGTCTCGAACGACGGTGCCAGGCGCCGTGCCCGTCATGAGCTTGCCTGCGGCTTTCTGCGCGGCTGTGACTTTCTCGCTGATCATCAGCTTGGCCTCGCGCTCGGCGCGGCTTCCGCCCTGAGCTAGCCGAAGCGTACGCAGTAAAATGGCTTGCTGTGATTCAAAAGCGAGCATCGACATATCGTAAAATAATTTAAACATCCGGTCTCCTATACCGCAACGTAACATAGTCCGATGTTTGCGACATGGCTATGTCGTTCGAAAGAGCCCGGCCTCGTGCTCGCCGCTCAGCCTTAATCGCCCCCGCCCCCCCCCGTCAATCTCATCGACGAGGACCATCTTCACGCCTCCCCTGCAGCCACCGCACCGCAGGGGCATCGTGCGATCCCACTTTTCAGAACGCGCCGGTCGCGTCCTTGCGCATCTTCTTCACGACGGGGTTGGCTCCCATCCACAGGGACAGGCGGGTCAGCACGACGAAGAACAGGAACAACCCGCCGAGCACCAGCGGCACCAGCCATTGCTCCCCGCCGCGCAGGCGGAGAGATCCGAGACCACCCAACTCCTGCCACGAGTTGGTCAACGCGACGAAGCCAAAGATCACAGCCAGGTTAAAAATCAACGAGATGACGAAGCCGACGAGCGCTATCGACCATGCCTTGCCGCCTTTCGGCTTCATGCCGGTGCGGGAGGCATAGTATTTCCCGGTCCCCGTGCCTGCAGACAGCAAAGGCAGGACGCCCAGGAAGGAGTTCTTGCTCATGTCGATGTGTAAGAATGCCTCCAGCAGGAATGCAATGACCACGACGGCGATCGCGGTCAGAATATACAACCATGAAAAGCGGAAAATGGCCGCTCCGAATGAAACGGTGTTGGTCGTTGGAATGTAACTATCCACTTAGAAGCCCCCCAAAGGCTCAAACAAAATCGAGCAGGCCGCGCTCAACCAGCTTTCGATCGTCTCTCTAGCCAATTCCTTGCGCCATTATGAGTTGTACATCCGGACTATGCAGTTTCATGCGAGACTCATCATCATAGCGGCTGCTTCAAGAAGGAACGCTGCGCCGCGGCATTCCAGGAGCGTTTTGGAACCCCTGCAACTACGATCATGTATCCGGCAGCTTCGGGTACCTGCCATCTATGATCTGGTCGCGGATATATCGTCGCTGAAGAATTGAATCACGAATTGACGGTGGCTTGGCGGGAACACTCAGCCGGACTTTATCTGAATTCTGATGCTACCCAAAGTACACCGAGATCAAAGATACCAATTATACCAAAGTATGTATTGGTGACACCTATGTATAATCCTGTTACGCTGAGCTTCTAATCCTCATCTAAGTTTTAGCAGCCTAACTCATGGGCGTTCCCGTCTGGGAACCCGGAGGCCCGGATGACAACCTCAGCAAGGCGTCCTTCCCGGGCCTCCCCCCTTATCAGCCAGCCATGATCGGTATGCTCCGGCTGAGATTGATCCGCATTTCGTGCAAGAACTGAGACCGCCTGTCGCCATCGGACGACAAGAGGCTGAGCAGGACGTTGCGCGCTCTGTGCAAAAACGCACAACCGTGCAGCGTGTCAAAGGCTAAGCCGCGCATGGATCATTTCGATGGTCCATGCAGTGCATCCTGACACATCGCCATCAGCCCCGAGCCCGTCCCATGATTGCAAGAGCCACCATCCTGCTGCCAGCCACGTTGATATGCCTGGTGGCGCTTACGCCTGCCAGGCTTGCCGCCCAGGAGACCGCCGCAAGAGACGCGACCGTGGCGACTGCCCCCGAATGCGCTCCGGGCTTCCATTTCAATCAATGGCGAAAATGCGTGCCCAATCGCACCATCAATGACGCCAGCCGAGATGCGTTCGATCCCCGGCACATGGCGTCGAATGCCTCGGTCGGCCGGCTATCGGAGCGTCGGAAGAACATCGACGTGTGCCCGCCATCGCTTCGTCCCAATCACTCCGGCCAATGCGTTCCCCATAGCTGACGGACAAATACCAAAGCGGAAGCAATTCAAAGGGGTACCTCTCGGTGCCCCTTTTGCATGTCCCGAACCTGCATCTCAGGCCGCGTGCCGTCGCAGGCGCTTGATGCCCTGCCAGACCAGGAACAGCACCACCGGTGCCGCGCACAGCATGGCGATGGCCTTGTCGACATGCCAGATGTGGCTGACGCCCTCGATCATGTAGCCCAGGATGGCGAGAGCATAGTAGGAGATCGCGATGATGGAGAGCCCCTCCACCGTCTCCTGCAGGCGATACTGGCTTTCCGACGTGCGCGAGATGGTGTCCAGAATCGTCTGGTTCTGCGTTTCCAGGCTGAGGCTGATATGGGCGTTCAGGAGTTCCGCCGAACGTTCCAGCTTCATCGCCACCGCCTGCAGGCGCTTCTCCGTTGCCAGGCAGGTGGCAACGGCCGGGTTGGTCCGGTTGGTCAGATAGCGGTCGATGGTGGTGAACTCGCCGATCGGCCGCTCGACGAGTTGCCCCAAGCGGGTGCCGAGCACCGCCGCATAGGCCTGGCTCGCCGCGAAACGGAAGCTGGTTTCCTCGATGCTGCGGCCGACATCGGCCGACAACGCATGGATGGCCTCCAGCGCCTCCCGGTTCTCCCCGGTTGAATGGGCGTGGCCGACCCGGCCCATCACCTGGCTCACGGCCCCCTCGAACTGGCGGATCGTCGAAGCGAGGGCTCGGGCCACCGGCAGGCCGAGCAGAACGAAATTGCTGTAGGTCTCGATCTCGAGGAGGCGGCGCACCAGCACGCCGCGACGCACGACGTTGCACTGCCCGGCCGCAAGCTCGTAGCGGGTGAACCCGTCGCGATCGCGATTGAAATCCGTCGCGACCTGGGCCCTGCCGTCATAGAGTTCGGAATAGCACAGGCTGATCGGGTTGAAGCCGACCAGCGCCGCTTCCGAAATGGCGTGGGTCTCGGTCAGGTCGATGCGTGTGGCACTGACCCGCTGCAGCCCCGCGAAACAGTCCAGGCCGATACCCTCGGGCCAGGGCTCGCGGTCGGTGAGGACGGATTGCCAGGTCAGCGTGGCAAATTCGTTGTGGAGTTCGAAAGTGGCCTTGCGTCCGCCTCTTTCCACCGTGATGTGGCGTGTGCGGGCATCTTCGAAGGGCAGAACGGGCTGGCCGGCGAAAAGGGCGAAGCCTCGCGCCACTTCTTCCAGCGAAGGTCCCTCGTTTCCCGGCATGAAGGCAACCCTGCGGATGCGCGCCGCAATGGCGATCGGCTCGGTCGGCCTGGCATGCAATTCGGCATAGATGGCCGCCCGCCCCGGATGGTCGGCAAACGGGGGCTCGCTCGCTTCCGAGGTGCCGATCGCCGTCATCGTGACTTCTCCAATTCCATTGCGCCGAGCCTTTCGAAGCAACTTCCGAGCCAAGGCCCGCTGGTTCATCCGTCCGTGCTCGCAGGAAATACACGTCAGCGTTGCAGTCCGAAAGTCTGAACAGGCGCCCGTGCCCGCATCCATTTGACGCGGCAAGCTTATTCTTTGATTCTCTTCGGCGGCGGCAACGCTCAACACGGGGTCCGTCGCAATCGCCAGTCAGGGAGTACGAGAGCCATCATGAGTGTCGTCCTGGTCACCGGAGGGGCCGGCTATATCGGCAGCCATGTCTGCAAGGCATTGGCGTCATCCGGACACAGGCCCGTTGCCTGCGACGATCTTTCGAGCGGCCGAGGAGAACATGTCCGCTGGGGCCCCTTCGAACAGGGCGACATTGCCGATGCGGACTGGCTCGCCGGCGTATTTGCCCGGCACCGGCCTGGCGCGATCATGCATCTTGCCGCCTATGCCGATGTGGGTTCGTCGGTCACCGATCCCGCCCCCTGCTACGCCGCCAATGTCGCAGGCACTCTCGCGGTGATCGAGGCGGCGCGGCACAACGGTAATTGCCCGATCGTCTTCTCCTCGACCTGCGCCGTTTATGGCGACGCCCCGGTTCTTCCGGTTACCGAAGCAACCCTCCCGGCCCCCGTCAGCCCCTATGGCACCACCAAGCTCATCGACGAGCAGGCGCTCCGTCATTACGACGCGGCCTATGGCCTGCCCAGCGTTGTGCTGCGCTATTTCAATGCGGCCGGCGCCGACCCTGACGGCGAGATCGGCGAGCGGCACGCAACGACCAGCCTCGCCATACCCAAGGCGATCCGCGCCGCCCTGGGCCTCGGCCCCGTCTTCAAACTATTCGGCACCGACTATCCCACCGCCGATGGCACGGCCATGCGCGATTATGTCCATGTCGTCGATATCGCCGATGCGCATCTTCGCGCCCTGGACCATCTGTTGGCGGAAGGCGGCAGCCTGACGCTCAACCTCGGCAGTGGCCGCAGCACCACCGTAAGGGAATTGCTGAAAATGGTCGAAGCCGTCACCGAGCGACCTGTACCCGTCCAGCCTTATCCTCGCCGCAGCGGCGATCCGGCAGCCCTTTATGCGAATATCGACAAGGCGGCCGACACGCTGGGCTGGTCGCCAGGCAACAGCGACCTCCGCAGCATCGTCGCCAGCACCGCAGCCTGGATCGAAAAATCACCGGGTTAAGACAGGAGGAATCCTCAGGCCGTGGCCGCCCCTAGCAGGCGGGCATATTTGTCGGTGGCCTCGATCAGGCGATGCAGCGTACCCGGCTCGGAGAAGGAGTGGCCTGAGTCTTCCACCATCTGCAATTCGGCTTTCGGCCAGCGCTTGGCCAGTTCCCATGCCGTGACCGGCGGGCAGACCACGTCATAACGCCCCTGCACGATGGTGCCGGGGATGTCGGCGAGCTTGCCGGCATCGCGCAGCAATTGCCCCTCCTCCATCCAGCCGCCATGCACGAAATAATGGTTCTCGATGCGGGCGAAGGCCAGGGCGAATTGTTCCTGCGCGTGGCCCACGGCAGGCCCCTCCGGCATCAACGTCGAAGTCTCCCCCTCCCAAACGCTCCAGGCACGGGCCGCCGCGAGGCGGGTCGCCGCATCATCGCCTGTCAGGCGCCGATGATAGGTCAGGATCGGATCGGCCCAGGCATCCTGCGGCAGATCCTTGCGGAAGGCTTCCCATTTGTCCGGGAAGAAATAGGAGGCTCCTTCCCGATAGTACCAGTCGAGCTCCATGCGGCGCAGCGTGAAGATGCCGCGCAACATGAGCGCCTGCACCGCCTGTGGGTGGGTCTGCGCATAGGCAAGCGCCAAGGTCGAGCCCCAGGATCCGCCAAACAGGCTCCAGCGCTCGACTTTCAGCACTTCCTTGCGCAGCCGCTCCATGTCGGCCACCAGATGCCAGGTTGTGTTGGCCTCCAGATTGGCATGCGGGCGGGAGCGGCCGCAGCCGCGCTGGTCGAACAGCAGGATGTTCCAAGAGCGCGGATCGAACAGGCGCCGATGCTTGGCCGAACAGCCTGCCCCCGGGCCGCCATGCAGGAAGGCCACCGGCAGGCCCTCGGGATTGCCGGCGAGTTCCCAATAGATGGAATGACCGTCGCCGACATCGAGCATGCCGGAGCGATAAGCCTCGATTTCGGGATAGAGCCCGCGCCTCGGCGTGCCATCCGGCTCGCTCGAGCGATCAAACGCCATGATGAAATTCCTACGTACTGAACCGGTATCGGCAATGATGCGAGGCCACTCTCTAAGGCGGCATCTTCGCCGATTACCCAGGACAAGCCCGGGCATGAGAAATGGCGACTGCCCCTGAAAAGACAGCCAAAGCGGCCGGCGACCTGCGCCGGCCGCGCTGTCCTGCCTCAGTGCAGGATCTGACTGAGGAAGAGCTTGGTGCGCTCGTGCTGGGGATTGGAGAAGAAGGCGTTGGGCTCGTTGCTCTCGACGATCTGGCCGGCATCCATGAAGATCACCCGATCGGCGACCTGGCGGGCAAAGCCCATTTCATGGGTGACGCACAGCATGGTCATGCCATCATTGGCAAGGCCGACCATGGTATCGAGCACTTCCTTCACCATTTCCGGATCGAGAGCGGAGGTCGGCTCGTCGAACAGCATGATCTTCGGATTCATGCACAGGGCCCGGGCAATCGCCACGCGCTGCTGCTGGCCGCCCGAGAGCTGGCCCGGATATTTGTTGGCCTGCTCGGGGATCTTGACGCGCTTGAGGAAGTGCATCGCCTTCTCGGTGGCATCGGCCTTCGACATCTTGCGTACCCAGATCGGGGCGAGCGTGCAGTTCTCCAGCACGGTCAGATGCGGGAACAGGTTGAAGTGCTGGAACACCATGCCGACCTCACGTCGCACCTCGTCGATGCGCTTGAGATCATTGGTGAGCTCGATACCGTCAACCACGATCGTGCCCTTCTGGTGCTCCTCGAGGCGGTTGATGCAGCGGATCATCGTCGATTTGCCCGAGCCCGACGGCCCGCAGATCACGATGCGCTCGCCCCGCTTCACGGTGAGGTTGATGTTCTTGAGAACATTGAACTCGCCATACCACTTGTTCATCTCCGTGATCTGCACGGCGATCGGGCTCAGTTCTCCAGCAGTGTTTTGAACGGCGTTAGCCATTTTTCCCCTCAACGTTTGTAACCGGTATCGAGACGACGCTCCAAGGCCTGCGAGTAGCGCGACATCGAAAAACAGCAGATCCAGAAGAAGATAGCGGCGAATGCATAGCCCGTATAGTAGGTCACGGGCGTTGCCCAGTTCGGATCGGGAATGGACGCCTCGATCGTCTTCAGGAAGTCGAAGATACCCACGATGGCCACCAGAGTGGTGTCCTTGAACAGGGCGATGAAGGTGTTGACGATGCTCGGGATCACCAGCCGCAGCGCCTGCGGCAGGATGATGAAGATCAGCATCTTTGGAAAGCTGAGCCCCAGCGCCTGGGCGCCTTCATATTGGCCCTTGGGAATGGCCTGCAAGCCGCCGCGCACAACCTCGGCCATATAGGCCGACCAGAACAGCGCTACGCCGACGAGCACGCGCAGCAGCGAGTCGGGCCGCCAGCCTTCCGGCAGGAATAGCGGCAGCATGATATTGGCCATGAACAGCACGGTGATCAGCGGCACGCCGCGCCAGAACTCGATATACATGATCGAGATGGTCCGTGCGATCGGCATGCGCGAGCGACGTCCGAGCGCCAGGAACACGCCGAGCGGCAGGGAGGCCACGATGCCGACCACGGCGATCACCAGGGTTACGAGGATGCCGCCCCACAGATTGGTGGGGACATGTACCAGCCCGAAAAAGCCCCCGACCAGCAGCCAGAAGGCCAGCAGCGGGAAGACCACGAAGAAGTAGAGGACACCCCAGCCCTTGGCGCCGATCTTCGGCCAGAGCAACCAGAGGATGCCGATGGCCGCCAGGATGCCGGTGAGGTTGACGCGCCAGCGCTCATCCACCGGATATTGGCCGTAGATGAAATATTGCAGGCGCGTTTCGATGAAGGGCCAGCAGGCACCAACATGCCGCCCCACATTGGCCTCGAGGCAGGCATTACGATCGGTGCCCGTCCAGACGGCGTCGAAGATCATGAAGCGCAGGATGCCCGGAAGCACCCAGATCACCAGCAGGATCGCCAGAACGGTGAGGATGGAGTTGGAGATGGAGGAAAACAGGTTCTTTTTCAGCCAGCCGAGCACACCGGTGGTCGCAGCCGGGGGCGGTTGCGGCTCGAAGGTCGTGGTCGAGACGAAGGCCGGGCTGCCGGCGGCGGAAGTTGCGTCGCTCATGGCCTTACCTCTCCACAAGCGCGACGCGCTGGTTGAACCAGTTCATGAAACCGGCGATCGACAGGCTGATGATCAGATAGACAGCCATGGTGATGCCGATGCATTCGATCGCCTGATTGGTGTTGTTGAGTACGGTGCCCGAGAACACCTGCACCAGATCGGGATAGCCGATGGCCACCGCCAGCGAAGAGTTCTTGGTCAGGTTGAGATATTGGCTGGCCAGCGGCGGCACGATGATGCGCATTGCCTGCGGGATCACCACCAGGCGCAGATTGTGCCCCTGCCTCAGGCCGAGAGCGCCGGAAGCCTCGGTCTGGCCATGCGACACGCCGCGGATGCCCGAACGCACGGTCTCGGCGATGAAGGCTGCGGTATAGATGGTCAGGCCGAGCAGCAGGGCCACGAATTCGGGCTGCAGGCGGAAGCCACCGGTGACGTTGAAGCCGCCGACCTTGGGATAATCCATGGTGAAGGGCATGCCGGTGGCGAGGAAGGCCAGCAGCGGCAGGCCGACGATCAGCGCCAGGTTGATGAGCCCCACCGGCGGGCGTTTGCCGGTTTCCATTTGCTTGCGCTTGCCCCAGAGGGCAACGCCGATGGCGCCGAGAATGCCGACCAGCAAAGCCCCGCCGACCAGGCCTGCGCCAGCCTGAGGCATGGCAGCCGGAAAGAAGATGCCGCGATTGTTGAGAAAGATGCTCTCGCCGAAGGTGATCGACTGGCGCACGCCCGGGAGGGGCTTGAGCACGGCGCCGTACCAGAACAGCAACTGCAGCAACAGCGGGATGTTACGGACGACTTCGATATAAACCATCGCGAGCTTGGCGATGATCCAGTTGTTGGACAGCCGGGCCACGCCGATGATGAAACCCAGAATGGTCGCCAACACGATGCCAAGGGCGGCCACGATCAGCGTGTTTGCGATACCAACCAGCAAAGCGCGGCCATTGGTGGACAGCGAAGTATATTCGATCGGCGTCTGGCCGATATCGAAGCTCGCCGTTCGCCCCAGAAAATCAAGGCCGAGAGAGCGGCCCTGCCTGGCCAGGTTTTCGACGGCGTTCCAAGCGCCCGTCAAGATGATGAGCAAGACGATTGCCAACAGCACGACCTGGAAGACAACAGCCCGTAATTTCGGATTGTTGAACCAGTAGGTACGCCCGCCGCCGTCTCCCCGGTCGACTGCCAACGTCATTGTCTCATTCTCCCCAACACGCAGATAGCCCTCACCCTTTTTCTACGGAATCCGCTGTAGCAAGGCGCGCTCATGGCTGAACGCATTTTGCTCCAACTCCTTGTTTCCAAGCCAATCCGACGGAGTGGCCAGAGTGTCCTTGCGATTCCCGGCATCCCCGCCGAATCGCAAAACGCCTTGAAAAAACACCCAGCAAATCGCCGGGGCCGTTCATTCTCAACGTATCGGCGGCGCGTATTGCAGGCCCTTGTTCGTCCACAGGGCATTGAGCCCGCGCTCGATCTTGAGCGGGGACTTCGAGCCGAGATTGCGGTCGAAGATCTCGCCGTAATTGCCGACCTGCTTCACGATGCGATAGGCCCATTGATTGTCGAGGCCGAGCTGCTTGCCGAAATCGCCCTCGCCGCCGAGCAGGCGCTTGATATCCGGCTTGTCCGACTTGAGCATCTCATCGGCATTGGCCTGGGTCACACCGGATTCCTCGGCCTGAACCAAAGCGAAATAGGTCCATTTGACCACGTTGAACCATTGATCGTCGCCCTGGCGCACGGCGATCCCCAATGGCTCCTTGGAGATGATCTCAGGCAGCACGACATGCTCGTCGGGGTTTTTCAGGGCCAGACGCACACCATAGAGCCCGGAGGCATCGGTCGTGAAGGTGTCGCAACGGCCCGACTCATAGGCGTTCTGCGCCTCGCCGATCGTGGCCAGCGTCAGGATCTGATAAGGCTTGCCGATGCTGCGAAAATAATCGGAAAGATTGAGTTCGTGCGAGGTGCCCTGCTGGACGCAAACGGTCGCGCCATCGAGTTCCCTCGTCGATTTCACGCCCAGCGACTTCTTCACCATGAAGCCCTGGCCGTCGTAGTAATTGGTGGCGGCAAACAGGAAGCCACCGGTCTCGCGCGTCAAGGTCCAGGTGGTGTTGCGCGGCAGAACATCGATTTCGGAAGATTGCAGGGCGGTGAAGCGGTCCTTGGCGGACAAGGGCACAAACTTGGTCTTGTCGGCATCGCCCAGCACGGCCGCCGCAAGCGCACGGCAATAGTCGACATCGAAGCCGGCCCATTTGCCCTGTTCATTCGGGATGCTGAAACCTGCCAGGCCCTGATGGGCTCCACAGATCAGCTGACCGCGCTGCTTGACGGTGTCGAGCGTTCCAGCGCCCGCCATGGAAACACTCAAAGCGGCGAAGACACCAACGGCCATCGCGCAGAGTTGTTGCCTCATCAACTCCCCCTTCTCGATATCGGTTCGGCTCGATCGTCTTGGCTCTCTTGCGCCTCGCCAAAGAGCCGTGGTGCCAATCCTGCGTACCTGCCCCGGAAGTCGTCCTTCCAGGGCAGGCACTCGCCAGCCTCAGCGAATGGGAGGCGCGTATTGCAGGCCCTTGTTGGTCCACAGGGCGTTGAGCCCGCGCTCGATCTTGAGCGGCGACTTCGAGCCGAGATTGCGGTCGAAGATCTCGCCGTAATTGCCGACCTGCTTGATCGCGCGATAGGCCCACTGATTGTCGAGGCCAAGTTGCTTACCGAAATCACCCTCGCCGCCGAGCAGGCGCTTGATATCGGGCTTGTCCGACTTGAGCATCTCGTCGACATTGGCCTGGGTCACGCCGGATTCCTCGGCCTGGACGAGGGCATAATAGACCCATTTGGTGATGTTGAACCATTGGTCGTCGCCCTGGCGGACCGCGATCGCCAGCGGCTCCTTCGAAATGATTTCAGGCAGAACCACGTGTTCGTCGGGGTTCTTCAGCCCAAGGCGCACGCCGTACAGCTGAGAAGCGTCCGAGGTGAACGTATCGCAGCGGCCGCCATCATAGGCGTTCTTGGCTTCGTCGATCGTCGCCAGGGTCAGAATTTGATACTTCTTTCCAATGCCGCGGAAGAAGTCGGACAGGTTGAGTTCGTGAGACGTTCCCTGCTGCACGCAGACGGTGGCGCCATCGAGGTCCTTGGCCGAGTTCACGCCCAGAGACTTCTTCACCATGAAGGCCTGGCCGTCATAATAATTGGTGGCGGCAAACAGGAAACCACCGGTCTCGCGCGTCAGCGTCCAGGTGGTGTTGCGCGGCAGCACGTCGATTTCGGACGACTGCAGCGCGGTGAAGCGGTCCTTGGCCGACAACGGCACATATTTGGTCTTGTCGGCCTCGCCCAGCACCGCCGCTGCGAGGGCGCGGCAGTAGTCGACGTCGAAGCCGGACCACTTGCCCTGCTCGTTCGGGATGCCGAAACCGGCAAGGCCGGCATTCGAGCCACAGATCAACTGTCCGCGCTGCTTGATGGTGTCGAGCGTCCCAGCGCTCGCCACCGAAACACCCAGGGCGACAAAAGCCCCGGCAATCGCCATGGAAAGTTGCTTTTTCATGGATAAAACCTTTTCATAAATGGCCGGTTTGAGGCGGGACGAACAAAGCCGCGACAAGCACAGGCTCTATCGGGCCCCGCCCCGGAACAGTCCTTCCAGGACAGGTCTTGCGATCGTCAGCGGATCGGCGGGGCGTATTGCAGGCCGCCCTTGGTCCACAGATTGTTCAGGCCGCGATCGATCTTCAGCACGGTCTTGGGGCCGAGATTGCGGTCGAAGCTCTCGCCGTAGTTGCCCACCTGCTTGACGATACGATAGGCCCACTGATTGTCGAGACCGAGCTGCTTGCCGAAGTCACCCTCGGCGCCGAGCAGGCGCTTGATATCAGGCTTGTCCGACTTGACCATCTCGTCGACATTGGCCTGGGTCACGCCGGTCTCTTCTGCCGTCAGCATGGCATAGTGCACCCATTTGACCACGTTGAACCATTTGTCGTCGCCCTGGCGCACGCCTGCAGCCAACGGCTCCTTCGAGATGATCTCGGGGAGTACGACATGGTCGTCAGGATTGGCCATCTTGACGCGGATCGAATAGAGGCCGGAAGCATCGTCCGTATCGACGTCGCAACGCCCGCCTTCATAAGCCTTGGCGGCTTCATCCGCGGTATCGAAGCTGACGATGTTGTAGGGCAGATTGTGAGACCGCATGAAATCCGAGATGGTGAGCTGGCCGGTCGACCCCTGCTGGGCGCAGATCGAGGCCCCCGAGAGTTCGGTCGCCGATTTAACGCCGAGCGACTTCTTCACCAGGAAGCCCTGGCCGTCATAGTAGTTCACGCCAGCGAACAGCATGCCGGCGGTGTCGCGGCCGAGCGTCCAGGTCGAGTTGCGGTTGAGTACGTCGATTTCGCCGGATTGCAAGGCCGTGAAGCGATCTTTGGTGGAAACCGGCACGAATTTGGTCTTGGTGGCGTCGCCCAGCACCGCTGCGGCGATCGCGCGGCAATAATCGACATCGAGGCCGGCCCACTCACCCTTCTCATTGGGGGCGCTGAATCCCGGCAGGCCAGTATTGACGCCGCAGATCACCTGGCCGCGCTGCTTGATGGTGTCGAGCGTATCGGCATGCGCGCCGACCCCGCTCAACGCCAGCGCCGCGCCGGCTACAGCGGTAAGGAGTGTCTTTCTCATGGATGGAGGCCCCTGTTCACTTCATTGTCAGTGTAACGAGAATACCCTTTCACGGAGGGCCGCGGAGAGAACCGGGCCGCCCCGTCGGGCAGGTTCGACGTCCCCAGAGCAAAGTGCGTTCAAACGGGAGCGCTCTCTGGCTCTAGTTCTTGTTTCGACGCGCCAGTTCTTGTTTCGACGCATCTGGGCGATTTTTGGCGTATCCCGCCAATCCCTCAACGGTTTAGGGCAAAACACGTTTCTACGGAACGCATTTTGAACCAAATCTTTGTTATCGGCGCCAGTGCGAGGTCTGAAACCATCGCCAGACTGCTAAACGCCGTGTTTTTTATGAATTGCCGCCACCTCTTCCTACGTTCGCGAATGGATGTTTCGAGCGTCCCCGGTTCGATGGCCGGGAGGAACGGGCTGTTTTGTGGAGGAAGTATGATGACGAGCTCAACGATCCGGATAGGCCCCGCCGGAGATGAAGGGCGACCTGCCGGCCATGCGTGCTGAAGTGGTCATTGCAAGGTCCCCCGTATCGATCTGTCCCGCAGCAAAAGCGCCCAGCTTGTTTTCGCCAGTTGCGACCCGTGCCTTATCACCGATTGCAAGCGCTTTGGCCGCTCACGTCAAGCGGAATTCGTGAAATGCGGCGGAATATTCACAAAACCTGTCTGTGGAAGATGTCGCAGGGCCCGAGATTGACGCAGGGGCGCCCGCGGTCGAATGTAAGCGTTTCAGGACTCAATCGAATCTATCATGAAGAAGATCAGCAAAGACGAGATGGCCACCTTCGGCGAAAATACGCGCCTGGTCATCGGCGGCCGCGAGCCATCGGAATATCACGGCTTCGTCAATCCGCCCGTCTATCACGGCTCCACGGTCCTGGCACCGACGACCAAGGATCTCCTCAACCACACGCCGCGCTACAGTTATGGCCGTCGCGGCAACCCGACCAATGACGCTCTGGAGGAGGCGCTGAAGACGCTCGACGGCAGTGCCGGCGTGGTGCTCTGCCCTTCGGGTCTGGCTGCCGTCTCGACCGCCCTACTCTCCTGCGTTTCGGCCGGTGATCATCTCTTGATGGTCGACACCACCTATCAGCCCACCCGCCAGCTCTGCGACAAGGTCCTCAGCCGCTTCGGCATCGAGACGACCTATTACGATCCGCTGATCGGCGCCGGCATCGAAGCGCTCCTGCGCCCGAATACGAAAGCGGTCTATCTGGAAGCACCAGGCTCGCAGACCTTCGAGATGCAGGACGTGCCAGGGATCGCCGACATCGCACACCGGCACGGCGCCACCGTGCTGCTCGACAACACTTGGGCCACCCCGTTGTTCTTCGACGCCTTCGGGCACGGCGTCGACCTTTCGATCCAGGCCGGCACCAAATATATCGTCGGTCATTCCGATGCGATGTTCGGTGTGGTCTCGGCCTCGCGCAAGGCCTGGCCGGCCCTGAAGAGCTTCCATGGCGATGCCGGCCAATGCGTCGCACCAGACGACGTCTATCTGGCGATGCGCGGGCTCCGCACCATGGGCGTGCGCCTGCGCCAGCATCAGGAAAGCGCGCTGCGGGTGGCCAAATGGCTGGCCAAGCGGCCCGAGGTACAACGCGTCCTGCATCCCGCGCTGGAGGGCGATCCGGGACACACCATCTGGAAGCGCGATTTCAAGGGCTCTTCCGGCCTGTTCTCCATCGTGCTCCAGCCAGCGCCGATGGAAGCCGTCGCCGCTTTCCTGGACGATCTGAAATTCTTCGGGCTCGGCTATTCCTGGGGCGGCTATGAGAGCCTCGCCCTCCCCTTCGACTGCAAGACCTATCGCAGCGCCACGAGCTGGGACCCCGGCGGCCCCTGCGTGCGCATCCATGTCGGCCTGGAGGACGTCGCCGACCTGATCGGCGATCTCGACGCCGGCCTGGCACGGTTCAGGGCGGCGCGGGGGTGATGTTTCCTGGGATCGCAGGCATCCTTGCCTGCTCCTGGAATCGGCTCATTCCATGAATGGGAAAAGCAGGCAAGGATGCCTGCAATCCCAGAGCCTATTGTATTCCGCCTTCGGCCTTGGCCTTCTCCGCTCTTTTCTCCTTAAGCACGAAAGAGATATTACGGAAATAGATCAGCAAGCCCGCCCCCTGCCCCACAATGTAGACAGGGTCGGCCCGCACGATGGCGTAGATGAGCAGCATAAAGCCGGCGCCGATGGACAAAATCCAAAAACTAAAGGGTATGACGCTCTTGCCAGCACGCTCACTCGCGTACCACTGCACACCAAAACGCATGGTGAACAAGAACTGTCCTAGGAAGCCGAACGCAATCCACGGATCAAACTTCACATAGAAAATATTGAACAGATATCCGCCGACGGCATGTGACAGATCAGCCAGCATCCTGTCCCCCTCCGCTGACATCAGGCACGCGCTTGCGCCGCCGGATCAGCCACCACACGCCTACGAGATCGAGAATACCGACCCACAGCCTGTCGAAGAAACCATAATTGGAAACGCCCGTCAGTCGGGGCCGATCGACCACGTCGACATGGCCGACATCGAAACCCTCGCGCTTGACCAGGGCTGGCATGAAGCGATGCAGCGCATCGAAATAGGGCAAGGCGAGATAGATCTCCCGGCGGACGGCCTTGAGGCCGCAGCCGGTGTCGCGCGTGCCGTCCTTGAGGACATAGGCCCGCACCTTGTTGGCGGTGCGCGACTGCCAGCGCTTGAAGCCGGTATCCTTGCGGCCGAGCCGCTGCCCGGCAATCATGCCGGTGGCAGGACCCGCCGCAATCAGAGCGTCGACGAGCGCGGGAATATAGGCCGGGTCATTCTGGCCGTCGCCATCGATGGTGACCATCAGGCGGCCGCGGGCATGGCGTATGCCCGTACGCACGGCGCAGGACTGCCCGCAGGAGGCCTCATGGCGCAGGCTGCGCAGGAAAGGCAGTTCACCCTTGAGCCTGACAAGCTCGGCCGGTGTCGCATCGCTCGAGCCATCGTCGACATAGACGATCTCGAAGCTTCGGCCTGACAGGGCCGCCGCGATCTCCCGGATCAGCGGCTCGACATTGCCGGCCTCGTTGCGGACGGGAACGATGACGCTGATCTCGGGCGCATTGTCTTGTGATGGCATGTAAGCTCTGACCTCAGCGGCGCGCTCGCCACGCCTCGATCAGCGTCTTTGCCGCGTCTTGCCCCCGCAACGCAAGAGCACCGTCGTGGTTTTGCCGGAAAACAAGACCGCGGCGCCCCAGAAAGCCGGCGAACCAGAAGGTGGCGAACCAGCCGAACAGGGCACCGGCCACCACATCGGCGGGATAATGAGCGCCGAGGATCACGCGGCTGAGACAGACCAGCGCGCCCAAGGCGAACAGCCAGGGGCGCCAGCGCGGCCCGCACAGCAGGATGATCACCGCAACCACCGTCCAGGCCGTGGTGGCATGGCCGGAAGGGAAGCTGGCATTGGCGGCGCGCCAGGAAAACGGCTCGAAACTCCAGCTCGCACCCGCCTCGACATGAAGGGGCCTGACACGGCCGATGGCACGCTTGATGACGTTCACGGCAAGCCCGGTTCCAGCAATGGCGGCAAAGGCGAAGGCAAGCTGCAGCCAAAGCTGGCGCAAGGCGGCATCGAGCCGCGGCGGCAACTCCAGATCGACCACGGCGAGCAGGATGAGCGCCACGCCGAGCGGAATGAGATAAAGGCCGGAATCGCCAAGATAGGTGATGATACGGGCTACCCGAACCGCCAGATGCGGCCATTCAGGCAGGATGTGCAGGGACGCCGGGTCGGCAAGCACCATCAAGGCAATGATCAGCACCCCGCCGAAGGCGATCGCAGCCGGTGTCGCCACCTGCCCGAACAGCGGTCGTGCCGGCAGGCGCGCCGGCGCCCGCAGGCGCTGGCCAAGCGCACGCCAGTTCTGGGTATGGGACCACCGACGGATCGCATTCCTCATGACGTGGTACACCCGCCAGACGTAGCGGTCTTCTCAGCTCCATCAAGGAATGGAGCGAGATCGGCGTCCTTGGTATCATCCATGCCGATCCAGAGATCGGCATACTGAATCTTGCCGCTCACTTGCATTCGGTCTGGGGCAGGAAATCGAGCGAGACCATCGTTCCCTTCAGGCGGAAATCGCCATAGTCGAGGGTCAGATTGCCCGAAATGCCATCGGCATAGAGCTCGAAGGACATGGTGTAGACCGGGGTCTCCTCGCCGACGGCCTTCTTGCTCGGGTCGAAATAGGAGATCGTCACCGGCCAGCGGTCGACGCCGTCGAGCTGTTTGGCCTTGGCCTCGACGCCTTCGCGCGGCTTGTCGGGGCCGATCTTGGCGCCGATCACCGCGAGCGTATTGTAGATCTTCTGGCCGCCATCGGATCCATCGTAGACTTGGCTCTCGAACACGCGCTCACCGGCCCGGGCAGCCGTGACGATCGCTTTCATCTGCCCGGTGGGGAAGAGAACCCGATCGGACAGATCGAATTTTGTGGATTTGGGTTTCTTCAGTGCAACACCGACCGTTCCGCTGTCCGCCCGGTTGGCCTGACCATCGACGCTGCCGTCCAGCTTCTGATTGGTGAAGTTCTGCGAATTGAAGCGAAAATTGCGCCCCTTCTCGTCCTCGAACGTGGTCGAGCGCAGATCCGAGGTATTGACGCCGCCGCCGCTCAGGCCAATTTCTGTGACCTGCCGGAAATTGAGCGCATAGCCGCTGCAGGCATTGCCCGAAAAATCATACACGATACGGCCGCGCATGCTGTCGACGCTCGACTGGTCCTTGCGGCGGTCGAGATTGAGGTCGTAGATGGCCCGATGCGCAACGAAAGGGACGGGCGCCACCGCGGGAATCGCAGCCGTCGCCGCCGCCTTCTGGGGGGCAACGCTGTCCTGGGCCAGGGCCATGCCCGGCACCATCAGGAAGAACACGGCCGGAAGAAGCACGACCCTCGGACGGGCCGGAAGTGTCATCCGCATGAAGCAAAATTCCGTTTCAGAAATCGGCATTACCATAAATAGCGAGGCACGTGCCACAATGCTCAAAGAGCCTGTCAATCGTGACGGAATTAGGCCCGACGGCCGTGCCATTCCACATTCATCAACAAAGCCGTTTACGATCCGTTCGCGGCCGCGATACGAACATGCCATAATGATCCGAAACGCGAATCGCGCTGGCGAGACGCATTCTCGCGAGATACCGACTGCATGAATGATACCTCCGATCTGTTCGGGAGTGACAAGCCCGCCCTCTCCAAATCCCGCTCCGACAAGGCCGGCGATGCAAAGCGACCGTCGACCCAGTCGATCGCGGCAGCCTTGAAGGCAGGCCTGACCTCCAAGCCCGCCGCGGCGAAGAGCGGCGAAGATGCCTATGGCGCCTCCTCCATCCGCGTGCTGGAAGGCATCGAAGCCATTCGCATGCGCCCTGGCATGTATATCGGCTCGACCGGGCCGGAAGGCGACGGCCTGCACCACCTGTTCGCCGAGGTGATCGACAATTCCATGGACGAGGCGGTGGCTGGCCACGCCAGCTTCATCGATGTCGAGCTGAGCGCCGACGGCTTCGTTTCGATCACCGACAATGGGCGCGGCATCCCAGTCGAGCCGCATCCGCAATTTCCGGACGAGTCGACCCTGCAGGTCGTGATGACCAGGCCGCATTCGGGCGGCAAGTTCAACTCGGACGCCTATCAGACCTCCGGCGGTCTCCACGGTATCGGCGTCACCGCAGTCACCGCCCTGTCGGAACTCATGGAGGTGGAAGTGGCGCGTGGGCGCGAACTTCACCGCCAGCGTTTTGCCCGCGGCGTGCCGCTCGGCCCCGTCGAGCATATCGGTGCCGCCCCCAACCGCCGCGGCACCAAGGTGCGCTTCAAGCCTGATGCCGAGATCTTCAAGCACGGCATCGTCTTCGACCCCAAGCGCCTGTTCAAAATGGCGCGCTCGAAGGCCTATCTCTACCGTGGTGTCGAAATCCGCTGGAAATGCGCACCGGAACTACTGGTTGGCCACAGCGACGTGCCGGCGGAGGAGAACTTCAAATTCCCGCGCGGCCTGGAGGATTATCTGCGCTCGGCCAGCGAGGGCCTGGAACTCGTCACCGAGCAGATGTTCTCCGGTCGTGTGCCCAAGCCTGAGGGACATGGCTCGGTGGAATGGGCCATCGGCTGGTTCGCCGAGGACGAAGGCTATGTCTCCTCCTATTGCAACACGGTACCGACCCGCGAAGGTGGCGCCCATGAGGCGGGCCTGCGCATCGCCCTGCTGCGCGGCCTGAAGGATCACGCCGAGCGGATCGGCAACAAGCGCGCCAACCAACTCACCACCGAAGACGTGATGGCCTGCACGGCCGCCATGCTCTCGGTGTTCATCCGCGAGCCGGAGTTCTCGTCCCAGACCAAGGCCAAGCTGGTGACCACGGAGGCGAGCCGCATCGTCGAGCAGGCCCTGAAGGATGCCTTCGACCATTGGCTGGCCTCCATGCCCTCGCAGGCGGTCAAGCTGCTCGACTTCGTGGTTGAAAGGGCCGAGGAGCGCCTTCGCCGCCGCGCCGAGAAGGACGTGGCGCGCAAAACCGCCACGCGCAAGCTGCGCCTGCCCGGAAAGCTCGCAGATTGCTCGAACAATGCCGCGCAAGGCTCTGAATTGTTTATCGTCGAAGGCGATTCCGCCGGCGGCTCGGCCAAGCAGGCACGCAACCGCACCAACCAGGCGGTGCTGCCTTTGCGCGGCAAGATCCTCAATGTCGCGGCCGCGGCCAAGGAAAAGCTCGCCCAGAACCAGCAATTGCAGGATCTCGGCCAGGCGCTCGGCTGCGGCATGGGTTCGAACTATCGCGACGATGATCTGCGCTACGAGAAGGTCATCATCATGACGGACGCCGACGTCGACGGCGCCCATATCGCTTCGCTGCTGATCACCTTCTTCTGGCGCCAGATGCCGCGCCTGATCGAGCGCGGCCATCTCTATCTTGCCGCGCCGCCCCTCTACCGCCTGACCCAGGGTTCGAAATCGCTCTATGCCCGTGACGATGCCCATAAGGACGAGCTGGTAAAATCGGCCTTCAAAGCCAATCAGAAGATCGAGATCGGCCGCTTCAAGGGCCTGGGCGAGATGATGCCGGCGCAATTGAAGGAAACCACCATGGATCCCAAGAAGCGCACGCTTCTCAAGGTGATGGTGGTGGATGAGGAGCGCGCGGAAACTTCCAGCTCCGTGGAACGCCTGATGGGCAACAAGCCCGAAGCCCGTTTCGCCTTCATCCAGGAACAGGCCGCCTTCGCCAGCGAACTCGTCGATATCTGAAACCGAGCAACATTATCTGTGCTCTCGACAAGGGAGCACTTCTCCGGTGCGCGAACGTCTCGTCCGCTCTTGGAAACGCTTCGTTTGCAGAAAAAAGGCGGACGAGACGTCCGCGCACCCGGACATTCGCCCGTCAAGTTTCAGGTCTCGAAATCGCCAAAGATGTCCTGAAGCCGCGTCAGCTGTTCGACGCGCTCGCTGACCTCGTCGCCCAGCACGACGATGACATTGCTCAGCATCAGGTCGAGCACGGCCGTGATCGTCGCGGCTCCGTCCCAGAGCGGGCCGTGGGATCCCGGCACTACCAAACAGATATCCGAAACCTCGGCGCCCCAAGGGCAGAACTCGTCGGTGATCAGGACCACCTTTACGCCGGCACGGCGTGCCTCGATCGCCAAAGGCCGTGCCTTAGAGGCGAAGCGGCGGACATCATGCAGGAAGAGCAGCCTGCCGCTCACCGAGCCGTCGAGCAATTCGGCATAGGTTCCGTTCAGCCCGTCCACGAATTGCACGCGCGGCCGCGTATAGGAGAGCTGACTGGCGAAATATTGGGCGATGCCCCGTACATTCTGATAGGCGGCGACATAGACCTCGCTCGCGCCGACCAGGGCCTCGATGGTCTGCCGCCATTCAAGTGAGGTCGTCAGTCCGTAGATCTGGCCGAGATTGTCGATCTGCTGCTGGATCAGCCCCGCGAGAAGCTTGCCGCCACGAATGTCCTCGCGCAGGCGGTCGACCGGCCCCTTCACCTGCCAGGCCGGATTGGAGCTGCCGCGCCGCAATTCACGCTTGAGCTGGTCGAGACCGTCGAACCCCATGCGCCTGAGAAAGCGCCCCACCGTCATCGGCGAGAGCTCGAGCCGGGCGGCAATCGACTTGGCGGTCTCGAACGGAAGGTCGGCGATGTTCCGTTCGAGATAATTGGCGATCAGCTTGTCGGACTTCGACCGCCGCAATGCCTCGTCTTGCAGGAGCTTGAGGATACGCTGCGCCACATCACCTCCCCAGGGCGTGTCGTCGGCCTCACTGGGCCGTCTTGACCTTGGTCCAGACGCGGTCCAACTGGCGGATGCCCGGGCCGAGATCCTGGAAGATCTGCAGCCTCTGCATGGTTTCCTGCGGCGGATTGATCTCCTTGCTATTCTTGATGTTGTCGGGGGTCAATTGCCGGGCCGGCAGATTGGGCGTGCCGTTGGTCTGCTGCGAGACATTCAGCGCCGCGATCTCGGGCCGAGTGTAGAACTGCAGGAACTTGATGGCGTTCTGCTTGTTCGGGGCCGATTTGAGGACGCAGATATCCTCCTGATACATGGTGGCCCCCTCTTCCGGGATCACGAAGCCAAGATCCTTGGGGTTGCCGAAGACGTCGATCATGGCGCCGATGAAGAAATGCGCTGCCGCGACGTCGCCCGCCCCCACCATCGGGCGGGCGTCATAGGTGAAGGCGGCAACCTCAGGCTTCATGGCGATCACGGTCTCGGCCGCCTGCTGCAATTCGGCCGGATCGGTCGAATTGACCTTGTGACCGTTGAGGATCAATCCGACCGCGAGCACCTCGCGCATGTCGTCGAGCAAGGTGAATTTCAGCCCCTTCGCCTTCACCGTGGCGAGTAGATCCTTCCAGCCGGTGATATCCTTGCCCAGCACCTTGCGGTTATAGAGGATGCCGACCGAACCGAAGGCATAAGGCAGGCAATATTCGCCCTTCGGATCGCTCTTGGCCCTGAGGAAGCTGGGTTCGATGTTCTTGAAGCCCTCATAGGAACCGATATCGGTCTTCTCCAAAAGGCCCAGCTTGTCCATGATGTCCTGCATGTGCACCGACGGGAACACGATGTCGTAGCCGGTTGCGCCGCCCTGGATCTTGGCGAGCATTTCCTCATTGGAGGAATAGGTTGAGAGATTGACCTTGATCTTGGTCTCCTCCTCGAACTTCTTCAGAACTGCCGGATTGATATATTCGCCCCAATTATAGACGTTGAGTTCCTCCGCCCAAGCGCTGCCCGCTGCCAGCAGCGCCGCGAGTGACAAGGCCAGGCCCGCGCACCAGGCACGCCGCTTCGTCCGGCCTCGACCGGCCGTATCAATGGTCTTGGTCATCCAAATTCTCCTCTGATGGCAGCGCCAGGCACGGACCTCCCGGGCCCGGTTTCCCATCGCGCTTTGCTGGTCACGGCTTCTGCCGGCCGTTGACTTCACTCAATAAATGGTATCCAAATATCTTAACATAACAAGAGTTATTTTAATAACATTTCGAGGGAAGACAGATGCAGGATTCGATCGTCCGGCTAGAGGGAGCGGCCAAGGCCTTCCCCACGCCGGAGGGACGCAGCGTGACCGCATTGGACGCGATCGATCTCGATGTGCGCCGCAATGAGTTCCTTACGCTTCTCGGCCCCTCCGGCTGCGGCAAGACCACTTTGCTCCACGCCATCAGCGGTTTCGTCGAGCTCGACGCAGGGCGTATCCTCATCGACGGGGAGGACATCACCGATCGCCCACCCTATCGGCGCCCCGTCAACACAGTGTTCCAGAACTATGCTCTCTTCCCGCATATGACGGTGGGCGAGAACACCGGCTATGCCCTCGAAATCGCCGGCATCGGCAAGGCCGAGCGCCTGCAGCGCGTCACCGCCGCGCTGCGCATGGTCGGCCTGGAAGGCACCGAAAGCCGGCGGCCGCGCCAGCTATCCGGCGGGCAGCAGCAGCGGGTTGCCCTCGCCCGCGCCATCATCGCCCGGCCCAAGCTCGTCCTCCTGGACGAACCCTTGTCGGCGCTCGACAAGAACCTGCGCCAGGCCATGCAGATCGAGCTCAAGACGCTGCAGCACGAGCTCGGCATCTCCTTCATCTTCGTGACCCACGACCAGCAGGAAGCCCTGACCATGTCCGATCGCGTGGCCGTACTTTCGGGCGGCCGCATCCAGCAGCTCGACACGCCGCGCAACGTCTACGACCACCCCGCCAATATTTTCGTCGCCACCTTCGTGGGCGCCAGCAACCTGTTCGAGGGCAAGGTCCGAGGTGATGAACTGGTGACGGAGGACGGCACGACGATCCGCCATCGCACGGCACGGACGTCGGCATCCGGCAGCGCCACCGCCCTGATCCGGCCCGAGCAGTTCCTCCTGGCAGACAATGACGCCAACCTGCCCGGCCTCGATATCGAACTCAGGCAAATCGTCTTCGTGGGCTCGTCCTTCGAATTGTTCGGGCACACGGGCCAGGGCCGGCCGATCGTGGTCGAAGTGCCCGCCACGCGCCGCGAGGCCGTCGGCGCCATCGAGCAAAGCCGCCGGGCGCGGATCTCCTACGATCCTGGCGCCGTCCACCTCATCGAGCCGGGAGCGAGCATCTGACATGTCCATTGCCAGCCGCCGCCGTGTCGAACTTTCCCTGCTTCTCGGACCTGTCAGCGCCTTCCTCGCCCTCTTCTTCCTGGTGCCGCTTGCCATCATGATGGTCACCAGCTTCCTCACCCCGGGCCTCTATGGCGGGGTGGAATGGAGCTTCTATCCCGATAATTTCGGGCGCATCCTCGGCTTTGCCAACCCGGCCTTCGAGGAATTCGATCCGATCTACATCGCGATCTTCCTGCGTTCCCTGAAGATCGCTGCTTTCACAGTGCTGACCGCCTTGATCGTGTGCTATCCGGCCGCCTTCTGCATCGCCAGCCTGCCAGCACGCTGGAAGAATTTCTGTCTCTTCCTGATCACCCTGCCCTTCTTCACCAGCCTGATCGTGCGCCTGTTCGTCTGGGTGCTGATCCTGCGCCAGACGGGCCTGGTCAACGAGGCGCTGCTGTCGACCGGGCTGATCGCCCGTCCGCTCGATCTCATCTACACCGACGGCGCCATTATCCTGGGCATGGTCTATGTCTACATCCCCTTCATGTTCATGCCCGTCTATGCCAGCGTGGAGAAGCTCGACTGGACGCTGGTGCGCGCCTCGCTCGATCTCGGCGCCGGACCGATCCGCACCTTCCTGCGCATCATCCTGCCGCTGACCGCCCCCGGCATCGCCGGCGGCGCCATCATCGTCTTCATCCCAGCGCTCGGCAATTTCGTGGTGCCGGCCATTCTCGGCGGCGCCAAGGTGATGATGCTCGGCAATCTGATCGAGCAGCAATTCCTGTCCGCCCGCAACTGGCCCTTCGGCTCGGCGCTGGCCATGATGGTGATGAGCGTGATGCTCGTGCTGTTGATGGTCTATGTCTTCACCTCCAGCCGCCGCCCGGCGGCGGCAGGCCAGGGAGGCGGCGCATGAAAGCCGTTCGCTTCCTCGCCCGCGGTGGCCTCGTCGCCTATACGGCCCTGTTCTTCGCCTTCATCTATGTGCCGCTCGCGGTGATTGCGGTCTATTCGTTCAACGCCAATCCAGTGAACATGATGACCTGGAGCGGCTTCACCACCGAGTGGTACGCCCAGGTCCTCGGTTTCAAGACCGCGATCTCGGAGAGCGCCCTTTATATCGAATCGACCGACCAGCTCCTGCGCGCCGTCAGGAACAGCCTCGTCATCGCCGGGGCGACCACGGCGATCGCCACAATCTTCGGCACGGCGCTTGCCATCGCCCTGCACCGCTATGCCTTCTTCGGCGCCCGCTTCTATCGAGCCTCGCTCTTCATGCCCATGCTGATGCCGGACATCGTGCTCGGCATCGCGCTGCTGATCTTCTTCGTCAATGCCGGCATCGAGCTCGGGCTGAAGACGATCATCATCGGCCAGTGCACCTTCCTGATCTCCTACGTCTTCATCGTCGTCTCCGCCCGCCTTGCCGGCATGGACCGGACGCTGGAGCATGCTTCGGCCGATCTCGGCGCCAATGAATGGACGACATTCCGCAAGGTGGTGTTCCCGCAGCTTCTGCCCGGTATCGTCGGGGGTGCGCTGCTCGCCTTCATCATCTCGATGGACGATCTGGTGATCACCTATTTCATCGCCGGCGTCGACGTCACCACCCTGCCGATGTTCATCTTCTCCATGCTTCGCCGTGGCATCAAACCGGAGATCAACGCGATCGCCGTGATGATGCTTGCCTTCTCCTTCGTGGTCGCCTCGCTCGGCCTCTACCTCCGCTCTCGCCAGAATTGACCAGCATGACACAAGCCAATCCTCCCGGGCGCAAGCCCCGCGCCCGCGACCTCGGCCTGCCCTTTTCGGGCAAGACGGGTCTGCATAATGCCATTACCGATGTGGAAGGGGTCGGCGTCGGCTTCACCACCCTTCTCGAGAACGAACCTCGCCCCGGCCGCAAGAGGCCATTGCGCACCGGCGTCACCGCCATCCTGCCGCATTGGGCCTCGCCGACGCCGGTTCCTGTTTATGCCGGCGTCCACCGCTTCAACGGCAATGGCGAGATGACCGGCACCCATTGGATCGAGGATGGCGGCAGCTTCATCGGGCCGGTGGTGATCACCAACACCCACGCCATCGGCATGGCGCATCACGCCACGGTGAAATGGATGCTCGAGCGCTACGCCTCGACCTATGACAGCGACGATTTCCTCTGGATCATGCCCGTCATCGCCGAGACCTATGATGGGGTGCTGAACGACATCAACGCCCTTGCCGTGTCCGAGGCCGATGTTCGCGCCGCCCTCGACGCCGCCGCCCCCGGTCCCGTGCGCGAAGGCAACTGCGGTGGCGGCACCGGCATGATCACCTATGGCTTCAAGGGCGGTACCGGCACGGCGTCACGCATCGTCGAGCTCGACGGCATCTCCTACACCATCGGCACGCTGGTGCAGGCCAATCATGGCCAGCGCGACTGGCTGACCATCCGCGGCGTACCGGTCGGCGAGCACCTTCGCGACGGCACGCCGCAGAGCCAGTTGCAGGAGCGCGGCTCGATCATCGTCGTCATCGCCACCGACCTGCCGCTCGCCCCGCACCAGCTCCAGCGCCTGGCGCGCCGGGCCGCCATCGGCATCGGCCGCAACGGCACACCAGGCGGCAACAATTCCGGCGACATCTTCCTGGCCTTCTCCACCGCCAATGCAAGGCCGATGCTGCACCGTGCCCCGCCGCGTTTCGGCATCGAGATCCTCAACGACGAACGGCTCGATCCAGCCTATCTCGCCGTGGTCGACAGCGTCGAGGAGGCCGTGGTCAACGCCATGCTCGCCGCCGAGGATGCCGGCGGCACGCCGCATGATCGTTTCCTGATCAAGGCCCTGCCGCACGCGCCCTTGATGGAGCTGATGCGGCGCTATGGCCGGCTGGCCTGAGGGCTTGCGCTCTCAGCGCAAGGGCAATCTCTTGTAGCGGCCCGGCTCCTCCGGGTCATGATGCTGGCTGTAGGGGCCCTCCTCCAGGAACAGCTTGTGGCAGAAGGCGAGCTTGTCTTTCGACAGGGTGACGCCCAGTCCAGGCCCCTCCGGCACGGCGACGAGATTGTCGATCGGTGCGAAGACGCCCTCTTCCACCACGTCGTAGGGCTGCATGCGGAACAGCGACTGGCTGGGCTCGCGCAGATGGGAGAAGGCAGCGCTGAGATGCAGATAGACGGCGCTGCCGATGCCGGTATTGGCGCTGTAGCACCAGAAATCGATGCCCATTGCTTCGCAGGCACCGATGAAACGCACCGTGCGACCGATGCCGCCATGCACATTGACGTCGGTAACGATGGCATCCGGCACGCCGAGCGCCACCGCCTTCTGGATATCGACATTGTGTCCGGAGAACGGAATGGCGGTGTGCCGGCGCAAGCTCGCCATCTCCTCGAAGGTGGCGCAGGGCTCTTCCCAGTTGCGGATGTCGAGATCCTCGATACGGCTGGCAATGCGTTTGGCCTCGGTCACCGAATAGGCCATGTTGGAATCGATGCGGATGATCGCATCGGGTCCGAGCTGCCGGCGCATCAGCCGGAGCGCCTCGATGCTGGGCTCCGGATCGCGGGTGCAGAGCTTGCCCTCGAAGATGGTGGTGCCGAACCGCTCCTTCAGAGAAACGCAATATTCCGCCACGGCTTCCGGCGTGAGCTCGCCACCCCTGCCGTTCCTGGCCTGGCGGAAGCCGAAATAATCGGCGAAGGCGATCTTCTTGCGCACGGCTCCGCCGAGCAGGTCGTAGAGCGGGCGCCCAGCCGCCTTGCCCTTGATATCCCACAGCGCCGTCTCGATGGCGGCGAAAGCCCTGACCGAGGCGAAGTCGATAGTGGAGGTCACGCCGCGCCAGCTCGGCAGGCAGATGAGTTCGGCGCCGGCGATGTCGTGGGCGTCGCGCCCGATCAGGGCAGGCGCCATCCGCTCGACGATGGCGCAGGCGAGCCAGGAGGCCGCTTCGCCGAGCCCGGTGAGGCCCTCGTCCGTCTCCACCTCGACCACGCAGCGCGAGGACCCCGGCAGCCAGCCGAAAGACCACCAATAGGGTGCCTCGATCGGCAGGTTGATCGGCGTGGCACGGATGGCGGTGATCTTCATGGGATGGGGGCCCTGGCGGTGGCGGGGAAGAAGCTGTGGCTCGGATGGGAGTGATTGGCAAGGGCATTGGAGCGCGGACATCCTGTCCGCTCTTGATCCTGCCTGCGAAGTGTTTCCAAGAGTGGGCTGGAAGTCCGCGCTCCCAGGTCACTCCAATCGCCGGCGGAACAGCCAGCTGGCCGCCGCCAGCGAAACGGCCGCGATGACAGCCATCGGCCAGGTGTTGGCCACCACCGCCTCCAGAGGCAGGTCGCGCAGGAACACGCCCTTCACGATCACCAGGAAATAGCGCAGCGGGTTGATGACCGTGATCGGCTGCAGCCAGGCCGGCATGTTCTCGATCGGCGTGGCAAAGCCGGAGAGCAGCATGGCCGGCACCAGGAAGAGAAAGGCTCCGAGGATGGCTTGCTGCTGGGTGGTCGACAGGGCCGAGATGAACAGGCCGATGCCAGCCACGGCGAGGAGATAGAAGACCGCGCTGCCATAGAGCAGCAGCAAGGAGCCCCGCAGCGGCACCCCGAAGATCATGACGGCAGCCACGATATAGACGGTCAGATGGAAGGTCCCGATCAGCATGGGCGGCAGCACCTTGCCCAACAGGATTTCGTGCGCGCGCAACGGCGAGACCATGAGTTGGTCGAAGGTGCCGAGTTCCCGCTCGCGCGCGATCGACAAGGCCGTGACGATCAGCCCGATCAAGAGCGCGATGGCGGCTACCAGATTGGGCACCATGAACCATTGGAAGGTCAGGTTCGAATTGAACCAGTTGCGCACGACCACGTCGATGGCCCGACCGCCGGCAGCCTTGCCAAGGGCGGTGTCGGCGCCGAGGCCGGAGGCGATCTGGTTGAGATAACCTGCCACGATCTGGGAGGCATTGGACTTGCGGCCATCGAGGACGAGGCCGAGATCGGCCGGCCGACGCGCCTCGATATCGCGGGAAAAGGTTGGGCCGATCTCGATGGCAGCAATGACCTCCTGCCTGTCGATGGCGGTGCGCAGCTCTAAGGGATCCTGCGTGCGGCGGACGGAGCGGAAGGTGGGCGAGCCCTCGACGCGTCGGATCAGCTCCTGGCTCCAGGCGCCGTTGTCGCGGTTGAGCACGAGAAGGTCGACATTCTTCACCTCCAGCGTGGCGGCGAAGGAAAACACCAGGAGCTGGAGGATGGGTGGCACCACCAGGATGATGCGGCTCTTGGGATCCCGCAGGATCCCCAGCAACTCCTTGATGATCAGGGCCCTGAGGCGCACCAGTCCCATCTCAGCCGATCCTCTTGCGGGTGCTGCGGGCCGCAGCCAGGAAGAAGACGAAGCCGATAAAGAGCATCACCGCGATGGCCTTGAGGAACATCGGCCAGATGTCACCGGCCAGGAATACCGATTGCAGGCTGGGGATCAGATAGCGCACGGGCAGGATCAAGGTGATCCACTGGATCACCCGAGGCATCGAATTGATCTCGAACAGGAAGCCCGACAGCAGGAAAGCCGGAAGGAAGGCCGAGATCAGCGCGAGCTGCGAAGCCAGGAACTGGTTCTTGGTGGCGGCCGAGATCAGGAGCCCCTGCCCCAGTGCCGGGATGAGGAAACTGGCCGACAAGGCATAGAGCGCCAGCAGCGAGCCCCGGAAAGGCACGCCGAACAGGAGGACCGCCACCAGCACGCACAGGGTCATCGAAGCCAGGCCAAGCAGGAAATAGGGTATCAGCTTGCCGGCCAGCAACTCGGCGGCACTGACGGGCGTCGCCATCATCGCTTCCATGGTGCCGCGCTCCCATTCACGGGCCACCACCAGCGAGGTCAGCAGCGTGCCGATCAGCGCCATGACGATGGCGATGGAACCGGGAACCAGGAAGTTGCGGCTGGTCAGCTCCGGGTTGAACCAGAAACGCTGTTGCACCTCGATCGCCGGCTGGCCGACACCTCGCTCGCCCCCTCGAATCGCCGCCCAGGTGGCGATGACGCCGCGGGCATAGTTCTGCACGAAATTCGCGTTGTTCGGATCCGAACCATCGACGAGAATCTGGATCGCTGGCCCGGTGGCGGAGGCAAAATCGGCTGCGAAGGTCGAGGGAATGACGATGATACCCCTGATCCGGCCCACGATCAGGTCCTCCTCGAATTCGCGCCGGTCATGCCCCTGCCTGACTTCGAAATAGCCCGAGGCCTGGAAGCTTGCGGCGATGTCGCGGGTCAGCGGCGATGGATCCTCGAGGACCAGCCCCACACGGGTGCGGGTGGCGTCCAGGGAAACGCCGTAGCCGAAGAGGAAGAGCAGGATCAGGGGCAGCACGAAGGCGATCAGGATGGAGCTGGGATCGCGGACGATCTGATAGCTTTCCTTGCGCACCAGGGCGGCGAAGCGCGACAGCCGGGCGGAGCGGTCCGCCGCGACGGATGGCCGCGCGGTTTCCTGGGCAGCGATGGAGGATACAGGCTCAGGCTTGCTCATGCCGCCTTGGCCTCCGAACCCTGCACGAGCGCGACGAAGGCGTCCTCCATGGTCGGATCGGGATTGGCGGCATCGGCAACCCGTGCCTTGAGTTCGTCAGGCGAACCCAGCGCAATCGAGCGCCCGCGATAGATCAGCGAAATCCGGTCGCAATATTCGGCCTCGTCCATGAAATGGGTGGTGACCAGCACGGTCACGCCCTTCTCGACGAGCGCGTTGATATGGGTCCAGAATTCGCGCCGCGTGATCGGGTCGACCCCCGATGTCGGCTCGTCGAGAAAGAGCGCTTCCGGCTCGTGCATGACGGCGCATGCAAGCGCCAGGCGCTGCTTGAGGCCGAGCGGCAGATCCTTGGCGGACATGCCTCTTCGCGGGCCGAAATCGAAGATCTCGGTCATCAGTTCGATGCGTTCGCGCTTGCGAGCGCCGGTCAGGCCATAGACGCCGGCAAAAAAGGCGAGGTTCTGCGCCACGCTGAGATCGCCATAGAGCGAGAATTTCTGGGCCATGTAGCCCAGGCGATTACGGGCCTCGGCCGAGTCGCGCCTGAGGTCGAAGCCGGCGACGCGCCCCTCGCCGCCCGTGGGCTTGAGCAAGCCGCACAGCATCTTGAAGGTGGTGGACTTGCCGGCACCGTTCGGCCCCAGCAACCCGAAGATCTGGCCACGCGGGATCTCGAAGGAAATATCCTGCGCCGCAGCGAAATCGCCGAAATGCTTGGTCAACCCCCGCGCCTCGATCACGGGTTGCCCCTCCTCGACGGGCAGCGTCCGCGCCGCCTCGGCAAGCCGCGAGCGTCCGCCGGGGCCGCCCCCGAGCAGATCGACGAAGGCATCCTCGAAGCGCGGCTGTATCGGCTGCGGCTTTGCACGAGCACCCGCGGCGCGTGCAGCCTCCTCGGCAAAGCCCGCCCCGGCCGCCGTCACCAGCCGGATGGCCTGGCCCTGAATGACGCCATCGACGATCCCCGGCACCGCGAGCGCCCGCGACAGCGCCGGACGGCGTCGGCCCTCGATATCGCCGAGACGGAACACACGGCCCTCGACCTTGCTGGTGAGTTCGGAGGGAACTCCGGCAAACAGCAGCTTGCCCCGATTCAATAGCAGCACGCGGTCGCAGGCCTGGGCCTCGTCGAGATAGGCGGTGGACCAGACCACGCCGATGCCCTCATGAGTCAGATCCTCCACCATCTTCCACAGATCGCGCCGCGAAATCGGGTCGACGCCCACCCCCGGCTCGTCGAGCAGCAGCAGGCGCGGCTTCTTGAGCAGCGCGCAGGCCAGGCCCAGCTTCTGCTTCATGCCGCCAGAAAGCCGGCCGGCCAGGCGGCTGGTGAAGGGGCCGAGATCGGTGAAGGCCAGCAATTCCTCGAAGATGGCGGCCCGCTCGCTCTTGGGCAGCCCGCGCAGATCGGCATAGAGATCGAGATTCTCCTGCACCGACAGGTCCTCATAGAGACCGAAGCGCTGGGGCATGTAGCCGATCGCCGCCTGGATCGAAGCCGCATCGCGGGCGGTGTCGAAGCCGAGCACCTGCAGGCGGCCCTCGTCAGGCAGCATCAGGCCCGTCATCAGGCGGATCAGCGTGGTTTTTCCGGCGCCGTCGGGGCCGACCAGCCCGGTGATCTCGCCCGGCCGGATCGAAGCCTCGATGCCGTCGAGCGCCTGGATCGTTCCGCCGAAGCGTTTGCTGACGCCGCAAATCTGGACGACTGCGTCGGTCATATCGGTGCCTTTCAGGGCTTGCCGCCTTGCTCGGCAGCCATATCGGCGAGGCGCACCGTCACCGGCATGCCCTGCAGGAGCGCACTGCCCGGCTCGTCGACCACGATGCGCAGGCGATAGACCAGATCAGTGCGCAGTTCCGGTGTCTCCACCGTCTTCGGCGTGAATTCGGCGACCGGCGAGACGAAGCCCACGCGCCCCTTGTAGCGCTTGGCCGGATCGGTATCCGAACGCACCTCCACCATCGTGCCGGTATGGACGCGGCCGAGATGGGTTTCCGCAATGAAGGCCCGGATCCAGACAGGCTTGGTGAGCGACAGCACGAAAGCGATGTCGTTGGGGGCCAGGATCGCTCCCTTCTCGCGGACACGGGAAAGAATGACGCCATCGGCCGGCGCGACCAGGATGGTGTCGGCGGTGGTCGTCCGGGCCGAAGCAAGGTTGGCCTCGGCTGCCTGAAGACTGGCCCTGGCGGCGGCGATATCCTCGGCACGTGTGCCCAACTCCAGCAGGGTCAGGGCTTCCTTGGCCGCGTTCACCCGGGCCTGAGCCGCATCGCGGGCGGCGACCGCCTGGTCGAGCCCGCCCTGCGAGACGGTGCCGCTCGGCCGGAGCTGGAAGGAACGGGTGTAGCTCTGTTCGGCATTGATGAGATCGGCCTGGCGTTCGGCGAGGACGGCCCTTGCCTGCGCGATCTCGGAAACGCGTGGGCCTGCTTCCAGCTTGGCGAGCGTGGCGCGCTGGCCGGCCGCCTGCGCCTGCGCCACCTCGACCAGGTCCTGGTAAGGCCTGTTGTCCAGCCGGGCGAGCATATCGCCCGCCTTCACGCTATCGCCTTCGTCCACCAGGGTTTCGGCGAGCTTGCCGCTGACGCGAAAGCCGAGCTGCACCTGGCGGATATCGACATTGCCATAGAGGACCAGCTCTTTCTCCGCGCGTTCGACCCAGCCCATGCGCTGGGGCAGATCGAACCACCAGGCAGCGAGCGCACCACCGGCGAGTGCCAGCAGAACGATGGGAACGGCAGCCTTCTTCATGAACGGCCTCCTTCCGCAGCAAGGGCAGCGACGAGTTCACCGGCATGGCGCCGCACGGTTTCCACCTCGTCGGCACCGATGGTGTCCCAGGCGAGATGGCGCTTCACGGCCGCATGCGCGACCCGGAAAACCATCAGGCCGCCAAGCAGAGAAAGGGTGCGCAGCTTGACGTGACGAGTAAGCCCATTCTCGCCCAGCACGATGCCCACCAGCATGCTCGCCGCCTCGAGCATGGGCTTCATCACCTGCGCGAAGATACGTTCGAAAGCCTCGGTCGGCTCCATCTGCTCACGGATGAGGAAGCGCGCCAGCGGCTCGGAGATCGGCCCGATGAACAGGACTGCCATGGCCTGCGCCAGCTCGGTCAGAAAGGCCTGCGCCTCCTGCCGATCGATGGTCGTGCCCCCGCCCGTGGCTTCGGCGAGGCGCGCTCGGATGCGCCCTCCCAGGCCGCCAACATGGGATGAAATCAGGCTGGCGATATGATCGGCCGTGGCAACGTAGAGCCCTTCCTTGCTGCCGAAATAATAGGGAATCGCCTGCAGGTTGACGCTGGCGGCATCCGCCAGCATGCGCGTCGAAGCGCCGTCGAAGCCATAGCGACCGAACACGCCGATCGACGCATCGAGCAGCTTCTCGCGGGTTGCATCACCGCGGCCGCTCGGGGCCGGAGGAGCGGATTGTTTCTTGACCATGACGCAACTCATAGTCGAAATTCGATTTTCAGTCAATCGATTGAATTATACTATCCGACACAAATTGCGGCCTTCGAAAATGACACAATGAAGCCGCCGGATATCGATGCATCGATATCCGGCGGCGAACGTCTCAGAGATTGAAGCAGCCTGGTCTTGCCGATCAGAACCGGAGGCTGAACTTGCCCGATACGTTCTGGTCGAAACTGCCCCGGCGTGCGAACTGGCCGCCATAGGCCACGCTCAGCGTCGCCGACTGGCTGAGGGCAAGATCGAGCCCGGCCCTGGCCACGAGAGCGTTTTCGGCAATCGGCACGCCCTCCACACCGAACGGCGTGCCGCCGTCGAACGCGAACGTTCCGTGCGGCGTGGTATCGCCGAAGGCGTGGCGCCAGCCGAGCGTGGCACTGAGGCGCGCCGTCAGGCTGGCAAGTTCGAAGTCGGTGGAGGCCCGCAGCCCCAGCGTGCTGAAGGTGACGTCCGTATTGGAGGACGATGCCGCAAGCGCCGCATTGCCGCCGCGCTCATGGAAGCTATCTGCGCGCAGATCGAGGAAAGCGAGATTGGCGAAGGGTTCGAAACCAACGGCACCGAAGCGCAGATTATAGCCGGCCTCGCCAAAAACCTGTGCCGTGCCGGCCCGGTAGTCGGCATTGATGCCCTGCCCGGCCGCCACGCGGCTGGTGGAGATGTCGTGCCAGGTGTAGAAGGCGCCCGCACGCAGGGCGAGTTGACCCACCATCGTGCCGGCATAGAGGCCCAGGTGGTAGTTGTCGGCGTCGCCGCTGCCCAAGCCCCGGGTACTGAAGCTGGTACGGCTATAGCCTGCCAGTGCACCGAGCCGCACATCCGTCTCGCCGAGCGATATGGGCGCATCGGCGCCAAACAGGAAACCGCCGCTGTTGCGCGTCATGCCGGCAGCGTTGCCGGTGCTGCCGGTACGCCCCCAGGAGCCGAAACCCTGCCCCCAGACAGAAAGCCCGTCTGCCGCAGGAGGCGCTACCGGTGAAGGCGAACCCGCAGGCGCAGTCGAATTGCCGAGCGAGGCAAACTGCATGGGCATGGCCGAAGCCGCGCCGCTCCCCGTCGTCGGCAGGCCCGCTGCCGCCGTCGTCTCGAAAGCCGAACGCAAGCGATCGGTTGCCATGGCGCCCAACTGGCTGTCACCTTCGATCAGGGCAGTCTGCGCTGTTACATTGATCTCCCCCGACAGCGAGGCCAGGTGCCCGCCAAGATCGGCGCCGGCATTGGCCACCAGGAAGTCATCGAAGAGGGCATTCCCCCTTCCCAGTGATTCCAAGCCGGCCGCGGCAGCCCGCTGATTGGCCGTCTGGCCGACGCTCGAAAAGCTGCGGCCATTTCGGCCGATGGTCATTGTCACCTGGGTGGGGTCATAGCCGAAGCTGGCCCCGAGGAAGGCGTAGTCCGGCAGAGCGCCCTCGAAGCGTCCGCCGACACCACCTTCGGCGGTCAGGATGGTGTATTCCTTGCCATAAAGCGCGAGCAACTGCTCCTTGCTCAACAGGCCATTACCGCCCTGGGCACCGATCAGGACGGTGCCGCCGTCCAGCGTCGCCTTGCCGGTCACCGCGATCCGGTCCGCCCTGTCGCCGGCACCGACATCCACCTGGTAATAGCTGCCCTGCTCGAAGCGGGCATCGCCCTTCACCATCAGCACGCCGGCCCCGGTCGGGGTGACCAGGCCGCCCGACTTGGCGTCGAGGCCGCCGATGATGCCACCGCCGCCAAGCACCGCGCCCCGGTCGATGGTCACCGACGAGGTCAGCGAGCCATCGACCACCAGCGTTCCCTGCTTCACCTGGGTCGGCCCCGCATAGGTGCCCGTGCCGGTGAGGCGAAGCCCGCCCGCCCCGAGCTTGGTGAGGCCGCCCTCGCCCGTGATCGTCTGGCCCAAAGTTACGGCATTGCCCGCGCTGGCAATGTCGAGCGTCCCGCCGGCGCCCTCGAGCACCAGGGCCCGATCGAGACCGTGCATGTCGTTGCCGATGATGCGCAGCGTGCCATCGGCAAGCCGGAGCTTGGCCTGCGAAGTGCCGAGTGCCGCATCCTCCTCGACGATGAGAACGCCCTTGTCCTTGACCAGCGTCTCCCCGATAAAGGAATGGTCGTCGATGCAATACTCGCGGATCGCCTGCTGGAAGCGCGGATCCTTGCTTGCGCAATCCAGCAGGGTCTTCTTCTCCTCCAGTGTCAGCCCGGCGAGAATCGGATTGCCGTTCGCATCGGCGATCTGTCCGAGATAGACGTCCCTGCGCATATTGTTGCGGGTGAGGAAGAACGCCTTGCCGTCCTTGTCGAAGGTATTGGCCTCCTCGCCCCAAACCAGGCGTGTCTTGTCAGGCTGTGGGCCGCCAGCGGTCTCGGTGTAGGTCTGAAGGGCAGGACCGATCCATTTGATCTCATGGGCTACCGGCTCATGGTCGGATATCGGTGCTTTCGTGCCATCGGGCTTGGTTACATACACATCCTTGATGACCCCCAAATAGGGATCATTCGGGTCGTCAGCGAGAAAATACCATTTGCCAAAGGGACGTGAGGCCAGGAAGTGGTCGATCTTGGTGCGATCCCAGCTCTGCCAGGTGTTGGTATCGTCCTCCCCGGCAGAGGGCCAAGTCGAACTGCCGTCGTTGAAATCATGCGGCTTGTAGCGCTCACGCTCGGCTTCCGTTTGAAGAAGCATATATTGCTTCTTGAGGACGTTCATCGTCACCGGTTGATTGTCGGCGACCGGATGGGTCTCGTCCTTGAACGCGATGCCCTTGGTCTGGGCATCGAGTGCGATGATTTCCTCCCATTGCCGCCAGCTCATCTGGCTGATGCTGGTGATGCCCGGATATTTGCTCCTGTTGGCATCGAAATAGGCCTGGATGACGCTGCGATATTTCTCCTTGCCCTTGCCACCGGACCGCATGTCGTCGAAATATTCCTGGGCCTTGGCAAGCTGGTCCGAGCCCAGATATTCCTCCCTCAGCTTCTTGTAGAGCGCATTGTCTCCATAGGAGCCGACGACATATCCGGCAAACAGATAGGACTGTTGTGCCGCGCTGTGCAGCCCGCGCTCAGCGACGTCGCCCGCATTGAAATCACCCAGGAGGATGACAGGGCGCGAAGACGTCTTCGCCCAGTCATTGAGAGCCTGGGCTTCCTTGACGCGCCCCTGCGAGCCGTCGCTGTAGTCGAGATGGACGGTGCCGACCAACGTCTCCGGCCGCCCTCCCTGCTGACCGGTTACCGTGTAGCTGATGTTGCGGCCTTGCGTGGAAATGCCCGGCAGAACATAGGTGCCAAAGCTTCCCGGCAGCCGAGATATGACGCCGATATCCCCGATCTGGACCTTCCCATAGGTTCCCAGACCTGCCTCTTCGAGGAAGCCGGGAATATCGGAAACGTATCGGCTGCCGTTGACTTCCTGCATGCCAAGGATGTCGAAATTAGCCTTGGTCATGAAGTCGGCTACGACTTCTGGATTCTGCTTGAACTGATTCCAGATGTTCAGCGTCATGATCCGCAGCGTGCCGTCATCCTGGGCCAGGCTCGGCGTCGACGCCAAGGCGCACAGCGCAACCCCGCACAGCAAACGCGCACCAATGCCGAAAAACCTAAACCGACATGTGCGACCGCCATCCCCAATAGCCATTGAACTACCCCCATAAAATCAATCATGCGGGGCGGCCATGACCGGATCTGCTCAGAAGCATCCAGCTTGATCAAAGCAACATTTTGCCGCCCACATTGTCCGTGGTGGCACACGCAAATGTCATGTTTATTACAATTTATCGGACCTGCGCTGCTAAAGGCACGCTCGGAGCTGCTACCGCATTGGAAGAGCAATTCGAAAAATAGCCACAATCGGAAGAAAACAAATAAAAACCTCACGCTAGACTCGACTGGGACCCCTAGCTTCGCTCAAAGATGGGGTTAGGCAGGGAAGTAAAAATGTTGCTTTATTGACATTTTTGTCGCTCCCCTTCGTTGGCTGCAGAACGCAAAAGGCTCCACGACGTCGCATCGGGTAATGCCGGGGATCATCGACGTTTCCGGACGACATTTTCCTTGAAACATTTCCGCGGGGATGGACATTGGACCCAAGGCGAAACGAAGCAGGCCAGATGACGCAGCTCGACGAATATGCGCTTGGCGACGGCACCAAGAAATCGAACCGGCAAGCCGAACTGCTGCGGCTGCTCGAGCGCAGCCATTATCTTTCGATCGAGGAAATCGCCGAACGCTTTGCCGTGACAACCCAGACTGCCCGTCGGGATATCATCGCGCTGGAAGCCACCGGCCAGGTGCGTCGCCTGCATGGCGGGGCCACGATCGCCACACCGGTGGACGCCGTTACCCGCCGCCAGCGGCGTATCGAAAACGCCTCCCTGAAGGCCCGGGTGGCTGCTCTCGTCGCCCAGGTCGTCCCAGACGGGGCGGCGATCTTCATGGACACCGGAACAACCTGCGAAGCGATCGCCTACGCGCTGCTGCAGCGGCGAGACCTTAGGATCGTCACCTATAGCCTGCGTGTGGCCACCATTTTCAGCGAGAATTCCAATTTCGCCTTGGCGATTCCCGGCGGCTTCGTGCGGCCGGTGGATGGTGGCGTCTTCCGCGAGGATACGGCAGACTATATCCGCCGCTTCAAATTCGACTACGCCGTGATCTCGGTCAGCGGCATCGACCAGGCCGGCGACATCTGTGACGACGACTATGCCGAGGTCTCGGCCGTCACTGCCGCCTTGGCGCAAACCGAGCGCACCATCCTGGCCGTGGACAGCACGAAATTCGGCAAAAGGGCGCTGGTCAGGCTCGGCTCGCTCGAGGATGTCGACATCCTGGTCAGCGACGACATTCCCGCCGCTTTTCACGAGAGGGTGTACCGAAGCGGTGTCGAGACCCATGTCGCATCCGCTGCGGCACAGGATGCCGCCGTCGAGTCCTAGAGCATCGTAATGAGAAGATGGCGTCGGTCTTCGGCGTAACGATGCGAGAATGAAGACCTAGCTCACCGCATCACCAAGCAGACCAGCTCGCTGGATCTCGATCAGCTCGCCGAGGCGCTTGCTTTGGATTGGAGTGTCAATCTCCAGATTGACATCCTTCAACGAATAAGGGCGCGAAACGTTGCCCGCTTCGCGCCCAATCGATTTTCATCAGCCCCTTGCGGGAAAGAGCCTACTCCGCGCCAGCCGGTGCGTCGGGCTCGCGCTGCGGCGGTCCCTTCGGCTTGGCCTTCGGCTTCTTGGCCGAGGCCTGGCTGTTGTCCGCCACCACCGGTTCGGGCTTGGGCTTGGCCGGGCCTGCCGGATATTCGAAGCCCAGTTCCTGCTTGCCCTCTTCGTTGGTGACGACCGTCACGCGCACGGCACCGCCCGATTTCAGCCGGCCGAACAGCACCTCGTCGGCCAGCGGCGTCTTGATCGCCTGCTGGATCAGGCGAGCCATCGGCCGGGCGCCCATGAACTCGTCATAGCCATTGGCCACCAGCCAGGTGCGGGCATCGTTGGAGAGCTCCACCGCGACATGGCGATCGGCAAGCTGGACTTCGAGCTGCGCGATGAACTTGTCGACGACCTGGCTGACGATCTCCTGCGACAGATGGTCGAAGGCAATGGTCGCATCCAGGCGGTTGCGGAACTCCGGCGTGAACAGACGGTTGATCGCCTCGGTGTCGTCGCCCTCGCGCTTGTTCTTGGTGAAGCCGAAGGCCGCCCTGGCCAGATCGGACGCACCGGCATTGGTCGTCATGATCAGGATCACGTTGCGGAAATCGACGCTCTTGCCGTTGTGATCGGTAAGCTTGCCGTGATCCATCACCTGCAACAGGATGTTGAACAGGTCCGGATGGGCCTTCTCGATCTCGTCCAGCAGCAGCACGCAATGCGGGTTCTGGTCGATACCGTCGGTGAGCAGACCGCCCTGGTCGAAGCCGACATAGCCGGGAGGCGCACCGATCAGGCGCGACACCGTGTGGCGCTCCATATATTCGGACATGTCGAAGCGCAGCAGGTTGATGCCGAGCACCGAGGCGAGCTGGCGGGCGACTTCGGTCTTGCCGACGCCCGTCGGGCCCGAGAACAGGTAGTTGCCGATCGGCTTTTCCGGGTCGCGCAGGCCGGCACGGGCCAGCTTGATCGCCGCCGAAAGCTGCTTGATCGCCTTGTCCTGCCCGTAAACAACCCTTTTCAGGTTGGTCTCCAGGTTCCTCAGCGTCTCGGTATCGTCCTTCGACACGGTCTTGGGCGGGATGCGCGCCATGGTGGCGATGGTCGCCTCGATCTCCTTGACGCCGATCGTCTTCTTGCGCCGGCTTTCGGTCACCAGCATCTGCGAAGCACCGGTTTCATCGATGACGTCGATCGCCTTGTCCGGCAGCTTGCGGTCATTGATGTATTTGGCCGAGAGCTCCACCGCCGCCTTGATGGCGTCGTTGGTGTAGCGCAGCTTGTGATACTCCTCGTAATAGGGCTTGAGGCCCTTGAGGATCTCGATGGTGTCGGGGATGGAAGGCTCGGCCACGTCGATCTTCTGGAATCGGCGTACCAGGGCCCGGTCCTTTTCGAAATATTGGCGGTATTCCTTGTAGGTGGTCGAGCCGATGCAGCGCAGCAGGCCGGCGGCCAGGGCGGGCTTGAGCAGGTTGGAGGCATCCATGGCACCGCCCGAGGTGGCGCCGGCGCCGATCACCGTGTGGATCTCGTCGATGAACAGGATCGCGCCCGGATAGGCCTCGATCTCCTTCACCACCTGCTTGAGGCGTTCCTCGAAATCGCCGCGATAGCGCGTGCCGGCAAGCAGCGTGCCCATGTCGAGTGCGAACACGGTGGCGCCCAGCAGCACCTCCGGCACGTCGCCTTCGATGATGCGGCGCGCGAGGCCCTCGGCGATCGCCGTCTTGCCGACGCCGGGATCACCGACGAAGAGCGGATTGTTCTTCTGCCGCCGGCAGAGCACCTGGATGGTGCGCGTGATTTCGCTGTCGCGCCCGATCAGCGGGTCGATCTTGCCGTCCCGGGCCTTCTTGTTGAGGTTGACGCAATAGGCATCGATGGCGTCCTGCTTCTTCTTGGACGCCTCCTCGCCATTGGCCGTCGTCTTGGGGCTGTCGCCATCGGCCTCGTCGACGCCGCGCGGCGCCTTGGCTTCCGACAGGCCGGCGCGCTTGGCGATGCCGTGCGAGATGTAGTTCACGGCGTCATAGCGCGTCATGTCCTGCTCCTGCAGGAAATAGGCGGCATGGCTCTCGCGTTCGGCGAAGATCGCCACCAGCACGTTGGCGCCGGTGACTTCCTCGCGGCCCGAAGACTGCACGTGAATGACGGCGCGCTGGATGACGCGCTGGAAACCCGCGGTCGGCTTGGCGTCGTCCCGGCCGTCCGAAACCAGGTTCTCCAGTTCGGTATCGATATATTCGACCAGGTTGCGCCTGAGGATGTCGAGATCGACATTGCAGGCCCGCATCACAGCGGCCGCGTCCTGATCCTCGATCAGGGAGAGCAACAGATGTTCGAGAGTCGCATATTCGTGATGGCGCTGATTGGCGGCGGCCAGAGCGCGATGGAGGGACTGTTCGAGGTGTCTTGAAAAGGATGGCACGATCAGTTCCTCACTTTTCTTCCATGACGCATTGCAGCGGATGCTGATGCTTACGGGCAAAATCCATGACTTGAGTCACCTTGGTCTCCGCGACCTCATAGGTGTAGATGCCGCACTCTCCCACGCCATTGTGGTGAACATGCAGCATGATGTGGGTGGCACCGTCGCGATCCTTGTTGAAGAAGCGCTCCAGCACCTCAATGACGAACTCCATCGGAGTATAATCGTCATTCAGCAACAGGACCCGGTAGAGTTTCGGGCGTTTGGTCGCCGGCCGCGTCTTGGTGATCACGGCCGCATTAGTACCCTCACCGCCACCTGGAGCTCGGGGCTCGCGGGCCATGCCGATCAAGGGAGACGGCCTGTGCGCGGCGCTCACTGCAATATCCAGAATCGTTGAATCTTCCATTTCGACAACTGCAATCGCCTGCAGCCTAACATGATCTCGACGAGGAAAAAGGCTTCCACGAACTGAATTTATGATCGCACCCGACTTTCCGCTAGTGCAACAACGCGCAATAATAGGATCCATGCTCTCAACGGCCGGTGAAGTGCCTCTTTTTCATTCATTCTCAACCAATCGGACAATCATGCGACCAAAATGCCGCGCCGGCTGGGCACTTAACCGATCCGTAACCGCGTCCGCCTAGGTTCGTTGACTGTGTCGTCCCTGCAGCGGCACGGTGAGACGGCCTCCTCCCCGCAAGGGGATGGGGTGAGCCCCGGACGAAGGGCGAAAGAGACCACCGGTCTCGCAGGGACATGTAATGGACGGTGCTGTCGCGCCGGTGAGTATTGGGGACTTTGCATGCTATCGCGTTGGATCGGGGGCGGACTGGCCCGGACCACCACAATGGTTGCAGCCGGTTTGGTAGTATTTACGACAACCCTGGCCTTCCATCCGGATGAAGCGGATGCGCGCCGCCGCGGCCATCATGCCGCTCCGGCGCAGAAGACTGTTAAACATGTGCGCAGCAAGCGCGTACGCGCGGAATCGGCTGCTTCGGCCATCCCCGCCGACATGCGCAACAATCCGCGCTACGCCGCCATCGTGGTCGACGTGAAGACCGGCCGCACGCTCTATGAGGCCGCCCCCGAAGCACTGAGGCATCCGGCCTCCATCACCAAAGTGATGACGCTCTATCTCCTGTTCGAACAATTGCAGGCCGGCCGGCTTTCGATGGCAACCGAACTTCCGGTTTCCGCCCACGCCGCCTCCCAGTCCCCGACCAAGCTCGGCCTGCGCCCGGGCCAGACCATTCGCGTCGACGATGCCATCAAGGGCATGGTGACGCGCTCGGCCAACGACGCCGCCGTGGTGGTGGCAGAAGCCCTCGCCGGCTCGGAAAGCAATTTCGCCGCCTATATGACCCGCAAGGCTCGCGCTCTCGGCATGGCGCGCAGCACCTTCGTGAACGCTTCCGGCCTGCCCGACAACCGGCAGATCACCAGCGCCCACGACCTCGCCATCCTCGGCATGGCCATCCAGAAGCGCTTCCCGCAATATTACCGCCTGTTCTCGACCCGCAGCTTCGTCTATCGCGGGCGGCCGATCCCGGGCCATAATCGCCTGCTCGGTTCGGTGGAAGGCGTCGACGGCATTAAGACGGGCTACACCAATGCCAGCGGCTTCAACCTCCTGACTTCCGTCAAGCGTAATGACCGGCAATTGGTCGCCGTGGTGATGGGCGGCCGCAGCGCTGCTTCGCGCGATGTCGTGATGCGGCGCCTGATCGATGCCTATCTGCCGGTCGCCTATGCCGGCAACGCCGTCGACCGCTCCGCCACACAGGTCGCCAGGGCAGAGCTCCCAAACGATGCCATGCCCGTGGCCGCGCCTCCGCGTCCGCCGGTTGTCCGCCCGGCCGTGGTCGCTGAAGCTCCGAAGGCCCGCCAGGCTGCCCCCGTGGCAGCACCGATGCCGCCAGAAATCGTCGGGGAAGCCTCTACTCCTGCTCCCCAGGGCCGCCCTCAGCCGGCTCCCGCCAGGCCGGTGATGGCCTTTGCCGCACCCAGCACCCCAAGCATGCGCTGGGTGCAGGGCCTCCAGCCGGTCACGACCGCGCCGGCCACGCCTCCCGTGCGGGCTGGTCAGAGCAGCGAAGCCAGCCCTGATACCACCGCGACGGTGCAGAATGTGCGCACCGTCGCCATCACCCGCGATTCGGTCGCCCTGGCTGCACCGCAGCGTAGCGGCTGGATCATCCAGATCGGCGCGACCGACAACGAAGGAGCGGCCCGGCAATTGCTGTCCAGCGCCAAGCTGGCCGGGAGCAAGGCGCTCTCTTCCGCCCGTCCCTTCACCGAGACGGTCAACCGCAATGGCTCGACCTTGTACCGGGCTCGCTTCGCCGGCTTCAGCGATCAGAACCAGGCCCAGTCAGCCTGCAGCACCCTCAAGGCTGCCTCTTTCGCCTGTGTCGCCGTGAAGCTCTGATCCTTTCGGCAAAGACCAAGCTTTGACTCTTTCAGGCGCGGCCTTCCCTCGGTAGGCCGCGCCTTTGCTTTGCGGGAATTGCGCTTTCACACACACCACGTGAGGAATGCAACGCGGCGATAAACAAAGCGTGCTGCGATTTCATGGCGTCACAAGAAGGCGCAAAGACGCGTCAAAACACAGGATTGGAACAGACAGGCGTTCAGTCACGAACGCTTTGCTTTCAAACAAAAGGGTGTTTTCGCTGGAACGCGCTTTGCTCCTGGAAAACGCTATAGCCTTAATCGTTGCGTAACCATGTTCTGCGACGCTCAAGCATCGTCGGAACCGCCCAGTTCGGTGGAGTTAGCGTCCATGGCCTTCAAGAAGCATATCCCTGGCCCGGTTGGCACGAGCAGCCATCTGCGTCGTGCCCCCCTTGTCGGGATGGATTTTCTTCATGAGCACCCGGTGCGCTCGACGAATTTCCTGGGCGCTCGCCCCCGGCTGCACCCCAAGGATCTGGTAAGCTTCCTGCTGGGTCATCGCGTCGGACGCCGGCGCTCCGAAGCCCCTCGCGTACGCGTCATCCTTGAAGTGTTCACGCCATCCGGCAAGCCGGCGGTCCAGATAAGCTTCAAGGATTGAACGGCCGACGAAATCCGCGGCAATCTCCGCGCGCAGTTCCATCAGTTCCCCCGGCTGCATGACCGAAAGGCGCCGGCCTGAAAAGCGCCCGCGAATGACCTGCCCATCCACCGGCTGTCTATTGCCATCCAGCATGATCACCAGATCCGCAGTGCGTACCGAACTCGGCCTCGCCGTCGATCCGGGAATGACACCTTCCGGCAATTGCGGCAGCCAGCCGCGCATGCCCGCGGCCAACAGCAGCAAGGGCAGCCCCATGCCCCAAACGCCGCGCGTCAGCAGATAAAGGCCGAAGGCAAAGGCGAGGAAACTTCCGCCGCGCCGCAACAAGCTGTCCAGAACCGGGCTCTTCGACAACATGCCCGGCTTGAGGAACGGCCACAGGCAGAACAGCACCACGCATGCGAAAATAAGCTGGCCCACTTCTATCCGATCTGCGAAACAGCGATGAATCCGAATCTTGCCAGTTGAGCGTTCCGGGAGCAAAGCGCGTTTAAACGCAAACGTGGCTTTGCTCAAACTCTTTGGTTCCAGCCAATCCAACTGATTGGCTAAAAGCGTCTTTGCGATTCTCGGCGTAACCGCCAAATCGCAAGACGCTTTGGAGCCCTGGTCAAGCAAATGCGAAATGATGGATCTGCGGAGTAAGGGATGGCACGCCAAACTCTGGTCGTTCGAACCGTGGCGGAATTGCGCCTGGCCGTGAAGCGTTTTCGCGAAGCGGCTGAGACGGTCGCCCTGGTGCCGACCATGGGCGCCCTGCATGACGGCCATATCACCCTGGTGCGGCAGGCTCGCCAGCGGGCCAGCCGGGTGGTGACCACGATCTTCGTCAATCCCGCCCAGTTCGCACCGAGCGAGGATCTCGCCAAATATCCTCGCACGGAGGCGGCGGATCTCGCCCGGCTCAGGGATGTCGGCTGCGACCTCCTGTTCGCCCCCGATGTCAGCCAGGTCTATCCACAGGGCTTCGCCACCACTGTCTCGGTCGCCGGGCCGGCACAGGCCGGCCTGGAAGACCGCTTCCGCCCCGGCCATTTTGCCGGCGTGGCGACGGTCGTGGCCAAGCTGTTCTGTCAAAGCGGCGCCGACATCGCCATGTTCGGCGAAAAGGACTATCAACAGCTTTGCGTCGTCACCCAGATGGCTGCCGATCTCGATCTGCCGACCACGGTGGTCGGCGTGCCGACCGTGCGCGAAGCCGACGGATTGGCGATGTCGTCGCGCAACCGCTATCTCGCGCCGGAACAGCGCGCCAAGGCTCCCCTCCTGCATCGCACCCTCAGGCAGGTTGCCGACGCTCTCATCAAGGGCGCCGATCTCGAGACAGCCTTGGTATCCGGGCGCAGCGCCATCACGGCCGGCGGCTTCGAACTCGACTATCTGGAGGCGCGGCAGGCAGTGAGTCTTGCCCCGGTCACCGGACTCGCTCAGGGACCCGTGCGATTGCTGGTGGCAGCCCGGCTGGGAGCGACCCGCCTCATCGACAATATCGGCGTCGAAGCCACTCGACATTAACCAAATCTGCCCCGCCAAAGGTGACAAAACCGTGGCAATCGTGCCACGCATCCCCTCGTTGCCGACCGTCGGTGGAAAACGGGAAATCATGGTTAATCGAGCGTTAACATGAATATTTTCAATGGGTTATGACATCCCGTCCTTCGCGTTGATCTTGTTTTTTCTGCGGCAAGAGCGTTGTGCGGCCCCAGGCCTTGTGCGAAGTTGACGTCGGGAACGGGTAATTGGCCCTGCTCTCTGGGTAAACATCCGGTGGCGGGCAAAACAGGTCTGAAGATTGTGATGCGCTTCGGGATCAGGATCAGGTCGAATTTGAGCCGGATGGCGCCCAAAGCCGCCTTCGCAGCCATAGCGCTCGCAACGGCAGCGCTGCCGCAATCGCAGGCTGCCGCCGCCGGCCACAGTGCCATGCCGATCTATGCTCCCGTGGGCGATGTCACCACGCCGCCGTCTGGTTATCTGCAGTTCTGCAAGGACAATCCGGGCGATTGCAAGTCGGGCTCGCAGGAAGCACGCGACATCGTGCTCTCGCGCCAGGCCTGGAAGGATCTGATCGCCTTGAACGACCAGGTCAACAAGTCGGTAAAGCCGGTTACCGATCTCGACAACTACGGCAAGGTCGAATGGTGGGCCTACCCCACCAATGGCAAGGGCGACTGCGAGGACTACGTCCTGCTCAAGCGCAAATTGCTGATCGATGCCGGCTGGCCACGCTCGGCCCTGCTGATCACCGTGGTGCGTGACAAGAAGAACGAAGGCCATGCCGTGCTGATGGTGAAGACCGACCGCGGCGAATTCGTTCTCGACAACCAGGAAACCAAGATCCTGTCCTGGCGCGCCACTGGCTATCGCTACGTCAAGCGCCAATCGCAGTCCGACCAGAATGCCTGGGTCTCGCTCGGCGACACGCAGACCACGTCGATCGTGTCGGCGAAGGGCAATTGACGAATTCGGAGTGTCGATCTCCAGATCGACATAGTCTCAAAAAATGTCGATCTGGAGATCGACACTCCAGCTAGCATCCCAAAACCGCAATTGCTTTGACGCCTTAATCGACCCTCTTCAGTCCCTTGGCGAAGCGCTTGGCGTTGGCGACATAATGCGCCGATGACTGCTTGAGCCTGGCGACGGTTTCCTTGTCGAGGGGACGGAGCACCCGCGCCGGCGAGCCGACGATCAGCGAATGATCCGGAAACTCCTTGCCCTCGGTGATCAGCGCGTTGGCGCCCACCAGGCAGCCCTCTCCGATACGCGCACCGTTCAGGATGGTGGCCCCCATGCCGATCAGGCTGCCGGCCCCGATGGTACAGCCATGCAGGATGGCGGAATGGCCGACCGTGCAATCCTCGCCGATGGTGAGGGGAAAGCCGGGATCGGAATGCAGCACGGCACCGTCCTGGACATTGGAGCGTGCACCGATGGTCATCGGCTCATTGTCGCCGCGCAAGACTGCGCCGAACCAGATATTGGCATCCTCTCCCAAAATGACCCGGCCGACGACCTGCGCGTCGGGAGCGAGCCAATAGTGACCATCCGCTGGCACGGCTGGTGCAATATCGTCGAGCGCATAGAGGGGCATGGCAGGGCTCCAACTCAGATTTAGGAACGAGTGCACGCCTGTGGCCAAGCGAACGCCAAGGGATCGCGGGCACCCCCGCCTGCCCTTGGACACGCGGCCGCTGCGGCGTGGGAAGATGCAGGCGAGGACGCCTGCAATCCCCAAAATGCCAAATCCACCGGCCGATCAGTCCTCGAGATCGATATCGAGGATCGCCATGTGGAAATCGTAGGAAGTCTCGCCGTCTTCCTTGTCCTCGGAGACCAGGCCGACCGACTCCTCGCCGATATAGACTTCCGCGCTGTCGGTCTTGCGGGCACGAGGCACGACGCGAATGGTGGCATTGCCGAAGGTGCGTCGAAGATAGGCTTCGACACGCTGCATATCTTTCTTGTCCACTAGACTTCCTCGGTTGGATGCGCCAGGCGGCATTGCCGCCCGCCATCAGGGGGCTTTGCCATGCCAACACGCGCTTCGCAAGAGAATGCGGGCCGAGGGCCTGTGTATGCCGGGGAAAGCAGCGTTTCATCCATTACGGTAAAGGGTCGAATGCAGAGCCGTGAGTGCTCTGGCGGCCATTCCGGATGGTCGGGCCAATCAAGGGTTCCGTGGCTATCTTTGCAGCACTTCGATCAAGTGCGATAGTCGCCCTATGAATAGAAAGATCACCGCCTCATGCCTTTGTGGATCAGTCGGCATTTCATGTGGAATGCCGGCCGGCCCAGCCGCCTATTGTCATTGCGAGGATTGCAGGAAGTGCACGGGGAGCGCCTTCAACGTCAGCGTGCCCTTCCAGGCCGAAACGTTTCGGGTAACGTCAGGCGAGATCGGATCGTTCGCCAAAACTGCAGATAGTGGCAACGAACTGACGCGGCATTTCTGCCGGAACTGCGGCTCTCCACTCTACACGTCGTCCCTTAGGCATCCCGATGTGGTGTATGTGAAGGCTGGCATTCTGGATGATCCATCGAACGTTCAGCCTGCCTACCAAAGCTGGTGCCAGTCGAAGGTAGGCTGGGCAACCATACCGCCCGACCTTCGGAGCTATGAAAAGGATAGGCGATGAAAGCACGGCCGTCGTAGGTGCAACACCTTTTCCACATAACCCCTGGCAACCTCGCAATTGCACACTTCAGCCCCTGCGGGACATCGTGTCGCGCTCTGATTGTATCGACCTTCGTGGCGTCCAGAAGATGGCCATCGCTTGAGGGCATATAGCTCCAAGCCCAGCAGGAGGAGCCGGCGAGTTGAATGCGCGTCACTTAGCTGTTCATTGGCCGATGGATGTCATCGACTTCCTGTCGCGCAACATTCCCTTTTCCCTCGAAGGAACGCGGGGCTGGGAAGATATGTCCATGACGGCCTATCAGATCGGTTGCGAAGCGCTGGTGGCGCTTGGTCAGGCCGATGAAGCCGGTTATGGCGCTGTTCCGCGCAAAAATCCTCGGTTACCTGACATTTTGCCCCGTTGGGACGACGTATGTGTTGCAGTCCTCAAACTGGCTAAGCAGCAGAATTTGCTCATATATCGCCTTCCGGATGGAAGCATACCCGCTCCTCCAAATCGGGGCGGATTGATCGATTATAGCGTAGCTGACGCACCACCTCTTCCTGCGCCGAACATCCGCTCGGCCTGGGGGCTTGGTCCTGCTCATGCCGCGCCGGATGTGCAGTCGGTCCTGCAGTCATTGGGCTTGATCGCAGATGGCAGTTGGACCAAGGCAGCCGAAACCATTCTTTGGCGCCATCTGCCCCGGGAATGGGAGATCGATGTTCCGTCCGACGCTCGTTTTGCCGACGCCGTTGTCCGGGCCATCGATACGGTGCCGGAGGACATTCGCACTGAAATGGATCGGATCGTAACAATCACCGAGGCAGATGTAATAGCGTCAGTGGCCAGTAGTGTCGCATTCTACGAAGCACAGCGCGTCATTTTTGGGAAGAATGCCCAAAGAAGCTCTCCTGCCACGGCCGACCAGGAACGAAAAAGCTTAGAATTCGCACGTCGAGGCAATCTCGATTGGCTCTTTTTTTGCCGCTGGCGTCTCAGCGACGGCTGGCTCACGCACGCGGACGCAAGAAAGGCCCTAAAAATATTTCACGATCCGCTCGCGATTGCCATGAGAGGTGCTGTCATTGGGCGGCTTTATCCGGACCTACGTTTCTTGACGGCAATTCCGTAGCCCGCGGGAGAGCGCCAGCAACAGATTGTGAGTGGACTCCGTTCCTTACACAGTTCCTGAATTTTGCAGGCGAGTTTCGCTACCAAAACCTAGAGCGCGACGTCGTACCGGACGATGGCATCCGGTACAGGATGGCATGTTCGCTGCCCGAAGTCGCCGGAATAGCTGCCAAGCGGGGAAAAACGATGGATGAAATATCGACGACGGCCGAAGTGGACAGCCTGTGTGAACCTGGAATCTGGCTTCGCCGCACGCCGTCGGCGAATACTTCGAACCGACTCGGCGGGTTGCCTGACTTACCCTCCGATTTGGAATGGCCCAGAAATGGTGAAGGCTTGCCGCTTCATTTTCTGGCTCAACTAAACTTGTCGGAGCTCCCCTCGACCCCGTTGAAACCAGGAGGCCCGACGCTCCCCTCCACCGGCATGTTGTACTTCTTTGCCTTCTTGGATGAGGAACTGATCTGGTCGTCGGATACTCTCACTGCGTCCTGCAGAGGGCATATCATGCCCACCGGATCAATTCCGAACGCTGCCAGTTGCCAAATCTCGGCAGAGCCTCGAAATTCGACGTGCCACTCGAACTCATCGTCCTCTCAACAGTTTTTCACACGTTCTGCCGGACATTTGCGAAAAGAACTAGGAGGTCCAATGGCCAAAAAGACCTTCAAAACTAAAATCGTAAGAGACGGCTCCGCCTGTTTCATCCCTCTGGATTTCGACCCGAAGCCAGTTTTTGGCAAGGTCCGCGCACCGGTCAAAGTCACGCTGAACGGCTATACATATCGCAGTACCATCGCGTCTATGGGAGGGCAAATCTGTATTCCGCTGCGCAAGAGCAACCGGGAGGCGGCGGGCCTCGAAGGTGGTGAAACGTTGGACGTGGAGCTTGAACTCGACGTGGGTGAGCGGACCATCGAGATTCCACCTGATCTTGAAAAGGCGCTTAGACCTTCCGGCCGAAAGGCTTGGGCTGCGTTGAGCTACACACGCCGGAGAGAATATGCGGAAGCCGTGACCGGCGCAAAAAAAGCGGACACCCGAGCGCGGCGCGTCGAGCAGATCAGCCACGAGCTAAATTCGTCGCCGACCTCATGATTTTTCCGACAGCTTACGCACTCAATGAAATTACTGAGTTTTCATTGTCGCAAAAGACCATCGTAAAATTCGACTTTTGCATCCGTCTTTCGTAACGGAAACCTAGAGCCCGACGTCGTGCCAGAAGATGTCGTCCGGCAGCGGGCCGTGCAGGATCTGATCCATGCTGCGCGATGGCTCGGCGCAGCCCGCCTCCCCGACCACACGAGCGGGCACGCCAGCCACCGTGGTGTTGCGCGGCACCGCCTTGAGCACGACGGAGCCCGCCGCCACACGGGCGCATTGGCCGATCTCGATATTGCCGAGGATCTTGGCGCCGGCCCCGATCATCACGCCGCGGGCGATCTTGGGATGACGGTCGCCGGTTTCCTTGCCGGTGCCGCCCAGTGTCACGTCCTGCAGGATGGAGACGTCGTCGCCAATCACCGCCGTCTCGCCGACCACCAGGCCGGTGGCATGGTCGAGGAAGACGCCGCGCCCGATCGGCACGTTCGGGTTGATGTCGCACTGGAACACGGCCGAGGAACGGCTCTGCAGATAGAGCGCGAAATCCCTGCGCCCCGCCTTCCAGAGCCAATGCGCCAGGCGATGAGTCTGCAGGGCATGGAAGCCCTTGAAGTAGAGGATCGGTTCGATATAGCGATTGGCCGCCGGGTCGCGATCGATCACCGCCGCGATGTCGGCGCGGATAGCCGAGGCGATGCTCGGGTCGGCCTCGAGCGCCTTGCCGAAGGCCTGCGCGATCAGGGTCGCCGGCATGTCCGAATGATCCAGGCGCGAAGCGATGCGCTGCACCACGGCGCTTTCCAGCGAATTGAGCTGCAGGATATTGGCGAAGATGAAGCTGGAAAGCTGCGGCTCGGCATGGGTTACGGCTTCGGCTTCCGCCCTGATCCGGCTCCATACCGGGTCGACGACCTCAAGCCCATGGGAAACCAGGCGCTTCGACTGATTCATCTGCCTATCCGCTGAATGGAAGGTACCTCTTTCCTTTTTAGCGCAGCGATGCCGCCAGTGCCAATGTTCATTTAGACGCCCTGCTCTGCGAGGAATGCCAAAACGCCCTGCTTGTAGACCTTGTCGCCGACGGCCGGGTTGTGATCGCGATTGGGAATGTCGAGCACGGCTGCGTTCGGCATCATCGCCGCCAGTTCCTGTGCGGAGCCCGCAATCGGATCACGCGTGCCGACGGCGATCAGGGTCGGCTGCAGGATCCTCGCGACCTCGGCCGGATTGAGCTGGACCCGGGATCCGCGGATGCAGGCCGCCAGGGCCCGTCGGTCCGCGCCGCTCTTGTCGGCAAAGGCGCGGAACATCCGCCCGATCGGATCCGGCACGTCGTCGAGCGAGGGCGCTTCCATGGCCGCCGCTATGGTGGGTGGCAGGGCTTCGCCGTGCACCAGCCGCACGCCCAGGCCGCCGAATACAACCGCATCCACGCGCTGGGGTTGCTCGAGCGCCAGGAAGGCCGTGATGCGGGCGCCCATGGAATAGCCCATCACGGTCGCCGAACCGATACGCAGATGGTCGAGCAGCGCGACGGCATCCCCGGCCATCACGGCGGGGTGGTAGGCGGCGGGATCATAGAGCTTGGAGGACTCGCCGTGGCCGCGATTGTCGAAGGCGACGACTCGCCGGCCCTGCCCGGTGAGCAGGTCGACCCAGCCGGTGCCGACCCAGTTCACCTGATGATTCGAGCCGAAGCCGTGAATGAGGAGGATGGGCTCGCCCTCCCCCTCGTCGATATAGGCGATTTCGACGCCATCATGATCAAAACGCTGCATCGGCGCGGTTTTCCTTTGCTCTCGATCTCTTTAGCCCCTATCGCATCCCGTGCGGCGCCGCTATGGTCCGCGCGAGAGAAAATTACCGACCCCAAGTCCACATCCAGGTCGACATCGGGCACTCCAAATCGCGGACTGAAGATCAATGGCAGGCCATTCCATTCCCCATTTCCACAATGACCTCGGCTTGAAGGTCATTCGCGTCGGCTCGAAGGAATTCATGTGCCAGGGCGCGAGCGCTCCCTTCGATCACCCTCACATCTTCATCGACCTCGGGTCGGACGACGAGGCGGTGTGCTCCTACTGCTCCACGCTCTACAAATATGATCCCAAGCTGGCGGAAGGTACCTCGGACCCGGCATCCTGCACGGTAACCGCGAACGCCGCCTGAACCCGGCATGGATATCGCGATCGCCGGCGCCGGCATCGGCGGGCTGACGGCTGCCCTGGCCCTGACCCGGCGCGGCTTTGCGGTTGAAATCTATGAGCGCGCCGACAAGCTGGAGGCGGCGGGGGCCGGCATCCAGCTCACACCCAATGCACTCAACGTCCTGTTCGGCCTCGGTCTCGGCCCGGCGCTCGAGGCGCATATGGCGGTGATAGAGGCGGTGCGCATCCGCAAAGGCGCGACCGGCGGCCTGATCCAGCAAATTCCGCTCGACCAATGCCGCCAACGCTGGGGCGCCCCCTATGGCGTCATCCATCGCGCCGACCTGCAGGCCGTGCTGGTGGAGGCGGTGCGCCAGCACGCCATTCCGCTGAAGCTGGGACAAGAGATCCATGCGGCCCGACAGGACGGGCGGCGGGCGATCCTGTCCTTCGCCGGTGGCCACACCGATGTTTCCGCTCGTATACTGATTGGCGCCGACGGGCTGTGGTCGAAGCTGCGGCCCCTGCTCGGCCTCGAGCCGCCCCGTTTCGCTGGACGGCGAGCGTGGCGGGCGGTGATCCCGAGTGAGGACGCCCCCAGCTTGTTTCAAGGCCTGGTGACCGGGCTCTGGCTCGGCGACAACGCGCATTTCGTGCATTACCCCGTGCATTCGGGGCAGGCGCTCAATCTCGTGGCGGTGACGCACGACGAAGACGCCGGCCCCGGCTGGTCGACGCCGCAACCCGTGCAGGCACTGCTGCCCCATTATGCCGGCTGGGATGGGCGCTTGCGCGCCTTGCTCGCCATGGTGCCGCAATGGCGGACCTGGCCGCTGTTCGAAGGCCGCGCCGACAGCCGGATCGCCACTGGCAATATCGCCCTGATCGGTGATGCCGCCCACCCCATGCTGCCCTTCATCGCCCAGGGTGGCGCGGCGGCCATCGAGGATGCGGCCGAACTGGCCGCCCGGTTGGACGGCGCCGTCGACGGGGATGTTCCCGCCCGCCTGCAGGACTGGTCGAGACAGCGTCTGCCTCGTGTCACCCGGATCCAGACCGAGGCGCGCAGCAATGGCGAGCGCTACCACTGGCGCTGGCCCCTCGCCGCCGCGCGCGACCTCGGGCTGTCGGCCCTCGGCGGCCGGCGCCTGCTGGAGCGCTATGACTGGCTCTATGGCTGGAAGCCGACAGAATAGGCTTGAGCCGACATGATTCCGGCCCTAAGCAAGGCCGGCGCTGCGGACGTGGCGAAATGGTAGACGCAGCAGACTTAAAATCTGCTTCGGGAAACCGGGTGCGGGTTCGAGTCCCGCCGTCCGCACCAGCGCTGATCTTTTTGGCTTCAAGGTCAATAAGTTACGTGTTGTCAGACAGTTAGGATTGCGCCACTGTACAACAAAAGTGGCACACAATGCGTTATCGGATGGTCATGTCCATGCAGCGGAAAGGCACCCGCAGTCGCTACTTCGTTCAGCGAATTCCCAAGGGCGTGCAGCCGCAGGCGCTCGGCATGAAGCTCAGCGTTCCCATTGGGGGTGCCACGCAAGCGATCACCGTAACGCCTGCCATGGCCAAAGGGTCCCTCCGCATATCGCTTCGCACGGATGACCCCGTGACCGCCAAGATTCGACAGGCCGAAATTGTGGCGTATCTGGAAGCCATCTGGCGCAGCCTCCGAGAGGACGCCCCGGTCTCCCTCACAGCGAAGCAAGCCACCGCCCTTGCCGGGCTCCTCTACCTCGCATGGGCAAATGAAGAGGAGAACGACCGCACCGTCTCGGGCACCATCGGATTCGACGGGACGTGGACCCCTGAGCCTCCCCCGCTGCCTCACGAAATGGCTGCCGCCTGGGAGAACCTCAGGGAGAAACTGAGCGCTCTACCCGCTGATGACACAGAAGCCCTGGAAGCCGTCCTTGGTTCCATCGTGGATCGCCTGTTGCTTGCCCACGGCATCCGCAGGGTGGACAGCCATAGCCGGCTCATCCTCCTGGGGGCCTTCCGGGACGCGCTACGGGACGCCGCTGCGAGCCGTCAGAGGCAGGCGGAGGGCGACTATTCGCCGGACCCCAAGGCCCAAAGGTTCCCCGCGTGGCAACCGTCTGGGGAGCCCTCTAAGCCGGTCACTGTGGGGGACAACGGCAAGTTGACACTCGGAAACATCGTAGAGGGATGGTGGGCAGAGGCCAAGGCAGTGGGGGTCACGCAATCGACCTATGAGGCTTACAGCCGCAAGATGGAACGGCTGAAGGAGTTCCTTGGGCATGACGATGCGGCCCGCGTCACGGCTGACAATATCGTGGCCTTCAAGAACAAGCGGCTAGCGGACGGCATCAATGCGCGAACCGTGAAGGACAATGACCTCAGTGCCCTCCGCGCCCTATTCGGCTGGGCGGTCACCAATCGCAAACTTCAGGTCAATCCTGCGGTGGGCATCACGCTGCGTCCCGCCAAGACAGTCCGAACACGAGCCCGGGATTTCACGGAGGAGGAAGCCCGAGCGATCCTGAAGCACGCTGCCGACTACCGCAAAGGTCCCAGGGAAGACGCCAAGACCGCAGCGGCTAAACGCTGGGTTCCCTGGCTGTGTGCCTACACGGGGGCCCGGGTGGGTGAGATTGTGCAGCTCCGCAAGACGGACCTGAGGAAGGTGAGCCTAGCAGCAGGGCGAACGCCCGAGGACCGAGCTGGCAGCGGAGAGGTGTGGGTCCTCACCATCACGCCAGAGGCCTACACAGTGAAGGACAAGGAGTTCCGTGAGGTCGTGCTTCACAGCCACTTGGTGGACCTTGGGTTCCCTGACTTTGTGGCAAGCGCCAAGGCCGGGCATCTATTCATCACGCCGGACGCCAATGGGGAACTTCGTGGCTCATGGCGGACCATGAAGAACCGCGTTACGGAGTCGGTGCGGAAGGCCGTGACGGACCCCCGCGTTCGCCCCAACCATGCTTGGCGCCACACCTTCAAGACCATTGGGCGACAGGCCGGCATTGAGGATAGCGTGTTGGATGCCATCTGCGGTCACGCCCCGGGATCGATAGGCGCCGACTATGGCGAGGTGACCGTGGCGGCCAAGGCGAGGGCCTTTGAGCGGTTCCCTAGGTTCACAGTCTGAGGAGAGGATTTCCATCAATATGCTGGCCTGACTGGCAGGCGCGTGCCAGATTCCGGCTTACTGACTAGGAGTCACGCATCGTCATGCACGGAAAATACGACGACATTCTATCGCGCATCCCAACACCGCCACTCTGGTATGATGAATATGGGGTCCCGCGCTATGAGCCGTTCACCCCGCGCCGTACCGGGAACATATATTGCAATGAAGCGGTGCTTGTAGAGGTCGTGTGTCAGGCCTGCCTACGCACCTTTACCGTTTGCTGCTCTTTTAACAGGCCGATGTTCCCGAGCATGGAAGACCATTCACAGGCTGACCTTATTCGCCACAACTACGAGTTCCTCTATGGCGACCCACCGCGTCACAGCGAGGGGACCTATTTGCACGAGAGCGCCAAAATTACCTGTGTTGCCGGGGACAGCATGAACACAATGGCGGTTCGCGTTCTCGAATACTGGAAGCGAGACCGATGGGAATGGGTTCGGGACCCCTCGCTAGAGGTTACCATTGAGAGTGACGAGCGGGACCGGATCGAAAAGGGGCAATGGCAGGCTCCTCCCATTTCAGTGCCCAGCGATACCCCTGCGGCTCCTCATCGCAAATCCTTCCGGCCACATACTCTGGGACGCAATCTCCTTGGCACCCTGGCTCGGTGGATTTCGCGCTCCTAGGGTGCCACCTTTGGCCTGCTGCCGGTTTTTCGGACACGAGGTTAAGCTAGCATAGCTTGTTCCTCGAACTCTACGGGGCTCAGATAGCGGAGTGTCGAGTGCCTTCGCCGAGGGTTGTAAAAGCGCTCGATGTAATCGAACACATCCGCCCTGGCGTCGTCTCTCGTTCTATAAACCTTGCGGGCTGTCCGCTCGGTTTTGAGCGACGAGAAGAAGCTTTCCATCGCAGCATTGTCCCAGACGTTGCCCGACCGGCTCATCGAACATGTGATGGCGTGGTCGGACATCAGGCGCTGGAACTGCTCACTGGTGTATTGCGATCCCTGATCCGAATGATGCAGCAGGCTGTCGGGCTTGCCTCTCCTCAGATCGCCATGATCAGGGCGTCAGCGACGAGCTGCGCCGTCATCTGCGCCTTCATCGCCCAGCCGACGACACGCCGGGAGAACAGATCGATGACGGCGGCAACATAGAGCCATCCTTCGGCGGTCCAGATATAGGTGAAGTCGGCGATCCATTTCTGGTTCGGTGCCGATGCCTGGAAGGTGCGATCGAGGAGGTTGTCTGACACTGCGGCTCGCTGACCGGTGTCCTTCGGCAACCCACGTCGCCGAGGCCGGGCCCGCAGCCCGTTCTCCCGCATGAGCCTTTCTATGCGATGCAGGCCGCAGGAGAGGCCTTCCGCCAGAACATCGTGCCAGACGCGCCTGGCGCCATAGGTTCGGTCGCTGCTCTTGAAGCAGCGATCGATCCTGGATACGAGGATCTCGTCGTACCGGGAACGAGCGCTGGGACTGCGATTAAGCCAGGCATGGAAGCCTGAGCGGGACACATCCAGAGCGTCGCACAGCCATGCCACCGGCCAGATGTTCCGGTGCCTCGCGATGAAAGCGAACCTCACGTCACTTCTCTCGCGAAGTAGGCTGCGGCCTTTTTTAGGATGTCGCGCTCCGCCTTCAGCTTCGCGACTTCCTTGCGCAGTCGGTCAATCTCGAGCTGCTCCGGCTTCATCTGTCCGTGCCCGGGAAAGGCATGCTGCGGATCACCGCGCGCCTCTCGGACCCACTTGCGCAACACGTTCTCATGAAGGTCCAGATCGCGCGCGGCCTGCGCCACCGCAACGCCTCGATCCTTCACTAGCCTCACTGCCTCAAGCTTAAACTCGCGGCTGAACTTCCCTCTCTGCATTCCAACTCTCCACTTCCGCTAAACACCTTATCTCGGTGTCCACGAAACCGGCAGCAGGCCAATGGGCGTATCCTTGGTGAAAGGGAAACGCCTATTGTCTCTCGTCAAGGGCGCCCTGTGTCCAATTCGAAGAGCGAATCCATAGTAGCCCCCAAAGCGTCTATCGATTCTCGTTGTTCGTGGATGCCCCCCAGGTGTTCTTTTCCGTGAGCAGGGGCGCTCCCAGCGTTTACTTACCTAAGCCGTACGCACTGGCCCGCATTGGAAACATTGACGGAGCCACCTGAGTAAGCTGCGAGGCCCACGAGGTAGACGGTCGTGTTGGCCGTGGCGGTCGTAAAGTCGAACGTCCAGGCTGTGAGGGCCTTCGAGACACCTTCTCTCCATGTTCCCCCCTCGGAGATGCCTCCGAGAGCTGGCGTCAGGGGAACTTTGGCGGACGTGGTATTGAGACCGGCTTGAATGACCGAGATCGAAGCCCCGCCCGTCGGGCTGAGGAAGATATTCGATGAACACGCCCACATCCCCGGAGGCAGGGACACCGAGGCTACATTCGTTGCCGTGGTGCTCGCCATTCCGGTGACGGCCCCCGCCAGGCTATAGATCTCACCGGGAGCAGCCCGCACCAAGCTGTCAGTTCGAGTGGCGTTATCAACCCATTTGAAGGCGTTGGCTGGAGGTAGTGGCTGATAGCTCCAAGCCTTGACGAACTGGTTGTTCATCACGCGGATGCCGACAGCTTCGAATTCCTTCCATATTTGCGCATTGGTCGCTGTCAAATTGGCGTATTCGAATTTGTTGTTATCGATTGTCACATTGTGGGCTGAACCGCCGAAAGAGCCGGCATTAGCCAGACGTACATAAGAAGAAACCGTCATAGTCCGGGCATTGTTGGAAATGTGGGCGTCTCGTAGGACACCTGTCTCCACCCGGCCAAACAGGAACCAATCTTTACCGACACCAGACCACGAGCCTGCGGGATGGGCCAGAATCCACGAGCCGCCGATGATCCGGAGCGCCCCGGCCTGCTCAGCCTGCACGAAACCCTCATGGGCCTGGCAAGCCATGTTCTCGATATTCCAGTGCAACGGCGAATAATTGTGATCTGTGGACTTGATCCGCACGCAGGCACGGCCTTCCCCGGAACCTGAGTTCCTTAAGGCGATGTCCTCCATGCCTGCCCTTGCGGGATTTCCATAGTCAGCGGCATTCTCGAAGTGCCAGCCATCGGCAAACCCCTGCATCTGAGAGTTCTCGATGTGGACGACGAAAACCGAGTTGCCCATCAATCGGAAGCCATCGCCAACAACCCCGCCTGCGGGCAAACCCGAGGATGCAAACAAGTGGTCGATGTCCCAGCCACCCGCGCTCCACACTTCAACGGCCTGATTGAAGTTGTCGATGCGAACGTTGTCGATCTTCCCGCCGATAGAGCCGGGAACCCATTTGCCATAGAGGCCAATTGCGGTGTTGCCCGGCGTGGTCTGGCGGAGTTCCAAGTCATTCAAAAAAATGGGATTTTGCGTCCTGCCGGCATCGGGGGAGTTGATGCAGACCTCAATACCGTTAACGCCGCCGTCATACTGGAGAACCGTCTGCTTGTCGCCGGCACCGGCAATCGTCAGCGTTTGGGAGCAGACCTTGAGCGTCCTGTTGAAGCGAGCGGCTCCGGCCCCAAGGGTGAAGGTTACCTTGCCATTGGCGTTGGCATTGATAAGGGACTGAAAGATCGCCCAGTCCAGATAGTCGCCTAGCGAGGTCGCGGCGGGAAGGACGGCCTGCCACTGGCTGAGAGTCCAGCCCGAGGTTGGGCGCCCGTTCAAGGAAGTAACCGAACTCAACGTCCTAGCGATACCATCGCCCTTATAGCCGAATCCACGGAGGGTGGTTTCGTCAATCTCCGTAACGTTGCGAAGAGTGGTCGGGAGGTTCCATGCGCCCTTTTCGTCCAAACACCCAAAGGGTACCCCCTTGTCCGTAGCGTTGGGGCTATCGAGGTCCCACAAATAGAGACATCGGGAGGAGCCCGACTTGTCGATGGATAGTGTTGGCGTACCCTTGGCCTGGGCTTGGGCGAATGCAGGCCCTGCGCACACGAGAGCGAGCAGAGCCGCTATGAAACGGGTCATGATGATTAGTCCTGTATTTCAGCGATTGTATCGCGTGCGACGCCCAGGGACACCCCGTGGACGACCAGTTCCCACCAACGCTCCCCATCCCGAACTTTCTAGGGATGTCATTGAGTGCGTCACGCTGTGTGAGAGCACCGTTAGGGCCCTTCTGCCGAGCACCATACCGGTATCAATCCCGCTCCAGCGGTCGATCCACAGGGATCGCTACCCAAACGAGGAAGCGCATCCCGCCACGAGCCAGTCCATCAGTTGCTGGGCCTTCGCATTCGGTTCGCGTTCGCCCGGCCAGACCAGCCCGTAATGCGTGCCGTCGGCCCAGAAGCCAGCGGGCGCTCGGAGGCGGCTTCGCTTGATGTCATCGGTAGCCAGCACCAGCGGGCTGAGGGCGACGCCCAGCCCCGCCGAAGCCGCTTCCATCATCAGGAAATGGTGATCGTAGAAGCGGATTTCCCTCGGTTGCGGCCGGTGGGCGTGGCGCGCCAGCCATGTCGACCAGGCGTCGGGGCGCGTCCTCGAGCCAAGGCCGATATAGGCGCCCTCCTCGAAATCGGCGAGGAGATCAGGCACCATCACCGGTCCGACCTTTTCGGCGAACAGGCGCTTGACCTGCCAGGTTTCTGGCATGGCAAAGTCGAGGCGGCGGATGGCGAGATCGATCCGCTCGCGCGCGAAATCGATCGGGCCGCCGCCAACCGAAAGATGCAGGGCGATCGCGGGATGGGCTGCCTGGAAGCCGCCCAGGCGCGGGATGAGCCAGCGCATCGCCACCGACGGCTCGCAGGACAGCACCAGGGCATCGTCCCGCGTCGCAGCGGCGCGCAGGCCTTGGACGGTGGTGCGCAATTCGCCGAAGAAGCGGTTCACAGTCAGGAACAGCGTCTCGCCGGCCGTCGTCAGCTTGAGGCCACGCCCGCTCTTCTCGAACAGCCGGAGACCCAGATCCTCCGAGAGCTTGGCGATGCGCCGGCTGACCGCACCATGCGTCAATGCCAGGGTGTCGGCGGCAAGGCGTACCGAACCCAGCCGCGCCGTGGCCTCGAAGGCGCGCAAATCGTCCAGCGAGGGAATGTCGGAGCGGTCCATTGGTGATCTGGTATCACCGATTTTGGATAGAAACTATCGCTTTTTTTGGGCTCCATTTCCTCGATAATCAGGCCATGCAAACCGTTCCTTCTGAAATCGCGAGCCTTCCCGGCAGAGAGCAGTCCGGCACCGTCCCCGCTGCGGCCCCCTCGCCGCTCGCCATCACCATGGGCGATGCCGCCGGCATCGGACCGGAGATCATCGCCAAGGCGTTTACCGCAGGCTGCGGGCCCTCCATCGTCTATGGCAGCGCGCGCGTGATGGCCGACGTCGTGGCCCGCCTCGCCCTGACGCTGCAGGTTCATAAGGTTGCCGGGCCGGAGGAGGCTCACTTTCGCGCCGGCGTCATCGATGTCGTCGACGCCTGCGACATTCGCGAGCCGCCGCCCCTCGGCCGGATCAGCCCGGCCTGCGGCAAGGCAGCCTTCGATGCGCTGCTGACGGCCATTGACGCCGCCAAGGCGGGCACGGTCAAAGGCATCGTCACGGCTCCGATCAACAAGGAGGCGATGGCGGCCGCGGGCCTGTCCTACCCAGGCCACACCGAGATCCTCGCCGCCCATGGCGGAGCCACGCGGGTGGCGATGATGCTGGCCAATGACGAAATCCGGACAGTTCTCGTCACCATTCACACCGCATTGCGCCTGGCGATCGAACAGGCCGATTTCGCGGCCCAGATGGCGGCGATCCGCTTTGCGCATGAAGGCGGGCGGGCGCTCGGCATCCCGGTGCCGCGCATCGCCGTTGCCGGCCTCAACCCGCATGCCGGTGAAGGCGGCCTGTTCGGCACCGAGGAAATCGAGATCATCGCGCCGGCCATCGCAGCGGCGCGCCGTGAGGGTATCGACGCCAGCGGTCCCTGGCCCGGCGACACCGTGTTTCTTCAGGCCCGGCAAGGCCGGTTCGACGTCGTGGTCGCCCAATATCACGACCAGGGCCTCATTCCGATCAAATATCTCGGGCTGGACAGGGGCGTGAACATCACGCTCGGCTTGCCTTTCATCCGCACCAGCCCCGATCATGGCACGGCGTTCGATATCGCCGGACAGGGCATTGCGGATCCCGCGAGCCTGATGACCGCCATTGCCTATGCCCGGCGCCTCATCGAGGCCAAAGCCGATACTGAACGAGGGCAAGATGTGTTTTCCGCAAATTGAACTTTAATATAACTCTTTGTTTTGACGCGTTTTCTTAATCGAAAAGTCTATCAACTTTTCTTGAAAACACTCTCGAGAGGGTCTCCTGATGGGTCTTCGCTTCATCTTCATGCTCACCCGCAACGACCAGACGGTCGAAGATGCCGCCACGCATCTTCAAACGGCGCTGAAGCTCGGGATCCGCCATATAGGCTTCAAGGATATCGGCCTGCCGATCGAGCGGCTCAAGGATCTCAGCCGGGCGATCCGGGCGGGAGGCGCGACCTCCTATCTCGAAGTGGTCTCGCTCGATCGCGACAGTGAACTGGCCTCCGCCCGGGCAGCCGTCGAGATCGGCGTCGATATCCTGCTTGGCGGCACGCATGTCGAGGAGGTGTCGGCGATCGTCAGGGGCACGTCCATCCGCTATTGCCCCTTCCCCGGCCGCATCAACGGCCATCCCAGCGTGCTCGAAGGCAGCATCGATGAAATCGTCGCCAGTGCCCGCAAGCTCGCGGCCCATGAAGGCGTGCACGGCCTCGATCTGCTTGCCTATCGTTCGAAGGAAGACGTGCCGGCGCTGATGAAGGCCGTATGCGCCGCGGTTTCCAAGCCCGTCTACATGGCCGGATCCATCGAGACGCCTAGGCAGATCGCAGCGGTGAAGGAGGCGGGCGGCATGGGTTTCACCATCGGAACCGCCGCGCTCGACGGCCGCTATCCGGCCGACGGCCAGGATGTGGCAAGCCAGCTTGCCGCCATCATGCGGGACGTGGCCGAGATCAACAACCATTTGTCCCCCTATCACAAGCAGAGCCTGACATCCGCCTTCCGCGCCTTTGCGGACACTGCTTCACCCAGGATTGCCGGGCGGATCAACGACATCGAGGTCAAGCTCGCCAAGGTCGAGGCCGAATCCGGCTGGCATTTCAATGCCAGAGAGGATGCCTTCCTGCTGGTGCACAAGGGCCGACTGCTCATGCGCTTCCGAGACCGCGACGAAGTCGTCGAGGAAGGCGATTTCATCATCGTGCCGCACGGGGTCGAACATTGCCCGGAAGCGCTGACCGCAGAATGCCAGATCGTGCTGATCGAGCCGCCACGCAACCGGGCCTGAAGCCGTGCCCGACCGCGACGTTCAATCCCCGCTCCCCTCCGCCGGCCGTCCCCTCGCCTCCACGATCGCGGATTGCAGGGTGAACAGGCGATACAAGGTCAGCGCCGCCTTGTAGGGATCGCCGTCGCAATCGCGGATGATGCCGTCCAGGGCCGCCGCTTCCTCGGCTGTCGCCGGCACGACCTCGTCCGCGAAGAGTATTTTCGGATCGATCGCCATCCTTGCCTCCCATCCTTCGAATCCGCCGGAAATTAACCGGGAAGCTCGGCGATGGCCAGCAATTTGTTCTTGAATTGTTCTTATTTCAAGGTCCACAGCCACCCTGGCTCGAAAGCGAGGGGGGCAGGCGCCGATACGGCTCTCGCTCCACTCGGGAACAGCGGCACGCGGCAGAGCGGCAGCCCGATCAAGCTGTGGCCTCCCTTGTGTCCCGACCCATTGAAAAGCTCGGCCGACCCGGCCCAGACCTTGCAAGGCTTCGCCCGCTCGTGCTCTGCATCCTTGTGGAAAGATCGTCATTGCCTCGGCGGTCGGCACCGATAATGAAGACGAAACGGGACAAGGGATGAGCGAAACCACTCTCTCGATCACGCTTTGCGGCATCGACCTCACGCTGATCTATCCTGAAGATCTGGACGAAGCGATCTGGCCCTATTTCTGGCATGTCGCCGGTGATAGCCAACCGGGGCCTCCATCTGCGACGTTGCGCCTGTACCGCCAGGATTCGAGCCGGTTCGAGCTCTATCGTGACGGCACCCTGGTCTGGAGAGAGCTGTTCTGGCCGGATGCCCTGCATCCCCTGCTCGACGAGATCGGCCGCGTGGTGGCGACGGCCTCCATCCCGCCGGTTCTGCGCGCTGCAGCGGTGGCTTATGACGGCAAGGTCGTGCTGATTGCCGGGCCTCCCGGCTGCGGCAAGACCAGTCTTGTCGCCTGGCTGGTCGAAAAAGGCTTCCAGTTCCTCGCCGACGATCTCGTCTGCCTCGGGGACGCGGAGACATTCGTCAGGCCGGGCGCGCTCGCCCTCGCGCCCCATGCGCAGGTGTCGGCCCGCATCCTGTCCTCTCCGGCCTTCATCGATGCCTACGCCTCGCTCACCCAGGCAGGCGCCGTGATCAAGCCAGAGGCGCTGGCCGAGGACCACGCGGCCGAATGGCCCTGCGCCCTCGTCCTGGTGCCGCAGCGCCATGAGGGCGCCGAACCCGACCTGCAGACGGTTTCCTTAGACAGGCGGCGCTTCTTTCTCGAACTCTCCCAGCATCCGGACCAGCAGATGTCGGCCGCGATCGAGGCCAAGCTCACCGACTTCGCCCGGCAGATCCCGGTCGTCAAAGCGCGCTTCGGCCAGCCTGGCGACTGGCTCGACAGCTTCCTGCGCCGCAGGTTCGATGCCGACCTGCCGGTAGCGAACACGGCCCGTCAGCACAGGATCGAGGCGCGCCAGCAACTGGACACCGCAGCGGCAGTGACGGTACGCCCGGCCGGCGACTGGTTCTTCTCCCAACCGGCCATCGCCAGACCGCGCAAGCGCCTGAGCATCGGCATGGCGACGTTCGACGATTATGACGGGGTCTATTTCACGCTGCAGGCCCTGCGGCTCTATCATCCCGAGATCGCCGACGACCTCGAATTCCTGGTGGTCGACAACAATCCGAACGGGATCTGCGGCGATGCCCTTCGCCGTCTTGCCAAGGGGTCAGGCGGGTTTCGCTACATTCCGGTGGCGGACAGCATCGGCACCGCCGTGCGCGATTTCGTGATGCAGGAAGCCGCCGGCGAGCATGTCGTCTGCCTGGACTGCCACGTCCTGCTGGTGCAGGGGGCATTGGCCAAGCTCCTGCGCTATTTCGAGGAGCATCCCGGCAGTAACGACCTGTTGCAGGGGCCGCTCGTCAGCGACGACCTCGTCACCCTTTCCACCCATTGGACGGGGGAATGGTCCGGCGGCATGTATGGCACCTGGGCGCTTGATCCCGCAGGCAGGGATCCCGAGGCGCCGCCCTTTGACGTTCCGATGCAAGGCCTGGGCCTCTATGCTTGCCGCCGCGCAGCCTGGCCGGGTTACAACAAGCTTTTCCGTGGTTTTGGCGGCGAGGAAGGCTATATCCACGAGAAATTCCGCCAAGCGGGCGGGCGCACCCTGTGCCTGCCCTTCCTGCGCTGGATCCATCGCTTCGACCGCCCGACGGGCGCACCCTATACGATCAGTTGGCACGACCGCATCCGCAACTACATGATCGGCTTCGACGAGCTTGGCTTGCCGATGGACGGGATGCTGGCTCATTTCCGCGAGCATGTCGGCCCGAGCGCCGAGCCGATCATCCGGACCTGTTGGGAGGAAGTGGAACGACTGCGCCTCGCGCAGCCGGGCTAACGACGTCGAGTTGGTTTCAATACGGCGCTTTCAGTGCCTGCCGATATCACCCCTCGGAGCCCTGGGCGATCGGCGGCTGGAAGGCCAGGCCCATGTCCCACGGGAAATAGATCCAGGTATCCTGGCTCACCTCGGTGACAAAGGTATCGACCAGCGGGCGGCCGAGCGGCTTGGCATAGACGGTGGCGAAATGCGCCTTAGGCAGGCGGTCGCGCACCACCTTGGCGGTCGAGCCGGTGTCGACGAGATCATCGACCACCAGGATGCCTTCGCCGCCATTGGCGGCCAGCTTCTCGTCGACATCCTTGAGTACCTGCAGGCCGCTCTGGGTCTTGTAGTCGTGATAGCTGGCAATGCAGACGGTCTCGATCAGGCGGATGCCAAGCTCGCGCGAAATGATCGCTGCCGGAACGAGGCCGCCTCGCGTGATACAGACGATCGCATTGAAGGGGCCGCTGCCGGACAATCGCCAGGCAAGCGCACGCGCATCGCGGTGGAACTGATCCCAGGATACGGGGAAGGCCTTGTCCGGCTTGGGCGAGTTCATGATCCGGTCCCTAGCAGAAATTCACCAGCTTCATCCACGGGTGGATGAAGCTAGTGAATTTTGCAAATGTTAAAAGTCCAGCAGACTATGGTTCATGGGATCAAGGATCCCACGAGCCATAGTCTGCTGGTTCGCGGGTCGCTCTTCATAGCGGCGAAATCGAACCGATCAAGCCCCGAATTAGCCCTTCCACGCCATTTTGCGACCGATGAAGGCGCCCCGACCTCAGCGTTTGATGGTGGCGACCATCGCCTCGATGTCGGCCTTGGCAGCGGCGACCTTGGCCGCGTCCTTGCCTCGGATCACCAGCTGGGTCTGAAAGCCGGCCGGGCCGAAGGAGGGATAGGAGCCGATCGAGACCTCGGGATGGGCCTGCGCGATCGCCGCGAGTGGCTCGGCGACGGCGCCCTCGCCGATCCCCGGCCCCGGCGAAACGCTGTCCGATAGCGTGACGGCTCCCGTGCGCATCTTCAAAATGGCATTGTCGAGCATGCGCTGCATGATGTTGGGCACGCCCGCCATCACGATGACATTGCCCAGCATGAAGCCCGGCGCAGCGGAGACCGGATTGTCGACGAGTTCGGCCCCAGCGGGAATGCGCGCCATGCGCAGGCGGGCCGGTGTCAGGTTCACGGCGCCGCCATAATGCCGGGTCATCACTTCGACGGCGCGCTGGTCGATCTCGATGCCGACGTCGAAGGCCTTGGCGACGGAATCGGCGGTGATATCGTCATGTGTCGGCCCGATGCCGCCCGTCGACAGCACATAGTCATAGCGCGCGCGCAGGGCGTTAACGGCCTCGACGATGCGGTCCTCCTCGTCGGGAACGACACGCACCTCTTTCACGTCCACGCCGGCTCCGGTGAGGAATTCGGAGATGTAGCCGATATTCTTGTCCTTGGTCCGGCCCGACAAAATCTCATCACCGACGACGAGGATGGCGGCCGTCACGGATACCGGAGCGACTTGCTCGGGATTTGCAGAGAGCGTTTCCATAGGGCATTTCCGAATGATGTCGCTGTCGAGTGTCAGCGGAAGGTGGCCGACCGTCACTCGATGACAATACGCGGCTGAAGGCGTTGATCAACACCTTCCCCCGACAGACCAGCCCAAACCTGCGCCGCGATGCGGCGATAGATGCCGGCTTCCAGGCTGTCCGGCAAAGTGGCGGTCACCGGCCTGCCGGCATCCGAGCGCTCGCGCACTTCCATGGACAAAGGCAATTCGCCGAGGAAGGGCACGCCGAGTTTCTCGGCCTCACGCCGCGCTCCGCCATGACCGAAGAGATGGCTGACATGGCCGCAATTGGGGCAGGAGAAGGTGGACATGTTCTCGATGATGCCGAGGATCGGGACATTCACCTTCTGGAACATGCCGACGCCGCGGCGGGCGTCTATCAGGGCCAGATCCTGGGGCGTCGAGACGATCACAGCGCCAGCCAGCGGCGTGTTCTGCGCCATGGTGAGCTGCGCATCGCCGGTGCCCGGCGGCATGTCGACCACCATGACGTCGAGTTCGCCCCAGAGGACATCACGCAGAAGCGTCGTGAGCGCCGACTGCACCATAGCGCCGCGCCAGATCATCGCGGTCTCCTGATCGACCAGGAAGCCGATCGACATCGCCTTCACGCCATAGGCCTCAAGCGGAATGATCTTCTTGTCGGCATTCTGTTCGGGCTTGTCGGTCAAGCCGAGGAGTTTTGGAACCGACGGTCCAAATATATCGGCATCGAGCAACCCGACGCTCAGCCCCTGCGCGGCCAGGGCGATGGCCAGATTGCAGGCGGTCGTCGACTTGCCGACACCGCCCTTGCCGGAAGCGACGGCAATGACGCGCTTCACGCCGGGCAGAACCGGGGCCCGCTGCTGCGGCGCGTTGTGGGCGGCGGCCTGCGCCCGCGGGCCGGGCGGCTCCTGGCGCGCGGCACCGGCCGGCCGTTCGGCCGTCAGCCCGACCAGCACATTGGTGACGCCCGGTAGGCCGCGTACCGCATTTTCCGCCGCCGCTCGCACCGGCTCCATCGCCCGCGCCTCGGTCGCATCAATGGCGATGGCAAACATCACTTTCGAGCCGTCGACGCGGATTTCAGTCAGCCGGCCGGTCGAGGGCAGCGATTGGCCGCTTGCCGGCAGCTTGACGAGTTCGAGGGCGCGAATGACATCGGCTGGCGTCAGGGACAAGGAAGGATCCTCACGAAGCAAGGGAAGGTGGCGGCATAGCCGCCCCGGAAGATTCCCTCAAAATTGGGGAGCACGGCCGCGGCATTCAACCACCGCTGGCCTTGGATCGCGGAATAATAGGGCGCGCCGGCACGATTCTCCTATCGGACAGATTGCAGCAAAGGCACGAACGCAAGCCCCGTCACGAACGTGGCAGGCAGCAAACTTTATAGGAGCGCCTACAAACCAAAAGCACCTTGACCACGACACCAGGCAGCGAGACATTCAAGCCCGTCATATCCGTTCAGGGTCGGGGGACGCTCGGGCAGCGCCGTGCAGGCTTTGCCAGCTGGCGCATGCATTCCAGGAGTGACCGGCGATGCCTGTCATCGACCTCGATGTCATCCGCAATGCTGAAATCCATGACAAGCCCTACCGCCACATCATCGGCGAGGGTTTTCTCCGGAAAGACAAGATCCCGTCGCTGCGGCAGGATTTTCCAGCCATCGACAAACCCGGCTTTCTGACCGTCGCCGGCATGGCGCTGCGGGGCAGCTTCCGGGATCTGGTCGAGGAACTCGAAAGCAGCGCGATGGCCAGGTCCCTATCCGACAAGCTCGGCCTCGATCTCGATCCCCTGCCCCGGCTGACGACGATCCGCCGGCTCTCGCAACTCAAGGATGGCCGCATTCATACCGACAGCGAAAGCAAGCTCGCCACGTTCCTCGTCTACATGAACGACGACTGGGATGACGATGGTGGTTGCCTGCGCGTGCTGAACGGGCCTGATGATTTCGACGACATGACGGCCGAAATATCACCCGTCATGGGCTCATGCTTCGGTTTTCGCCGGGCCGCCAATTCCTGGCACGGCCACAAGCCTTTCGCCGGCGAGCGGCGCGTTGTCCAGATTACCTGGCTGAAGGATGCCAGCGAACTCGAGCGCAAGAAGAAGCGCAACAGCGCGGCCCAGTTCTTCAAAGGCATATTCGGACGTTGACAACAGCCTGCCCTGGCGGACTGCTAGGCCCCAGGGCAAATTCACGCCAAATATCAGCTGGCGCTGCGGCTGATCAGGACCAGTGTGAAGAGCATCATGCCCACTGTGGAAGCCGCCGTCCTGACACTGTTCCAGAACGTCCAATCCACCAAAAAGCGCTGCCAAAGTTCACTGGCCTGCGCCGTCTCGGGCTGAGCCGCAGCCAGCGCGTCGTTAAGCGGTACGTTCAAGGCCATGGTCACACCGACGCAGCCGACGAGATAGACCAGGCTGGCGGCGAGCAGCAGCTTGCCGCTCCACTCCCCCAGCCAGAACCAGGAGCCCAGGGCAAGACCGAGGCAAAGCACGGCCGTGCCCATGAAGGCCAGCATGAAGCCGGGATTGATCACGGTGACATTGATCGCCTGCATCGCCGCGATGCCGCTCGCCGGGGCCACGCGCCCGAGGGCCGGCATGACGAAATTGGAGAAGGCAAAGAAAATGCCCGCCACCAGACCGCTGCCGACCGCAGCCATGAAGGTGGTGACGTAAAGGGTGCGCTCAAGCATGGTTTCCTCCCCAGATGCCGGTGGCCGCGGTGCGGGCGACGTAGTCGGCAAAGCGGCGCGGCGGGCGGCTTAGTGCGCGCTCGACCCCATCGGCAATCGGTTCGTTGCGGCCATCGAGCACGGTAGCGAACAGATAGGTGACGAGTTCGATGACCTCAGGCGGCAGGCCCTGCTCGACCAGGCCGGCCCTGTAAGCCTGCTGGGACACCGGCACATAATCGATGCGGCGTCCGGCTGCCTCGGCGATCGCTGCAACGGCCTGCTCGAAGGTCAGGGCTTCGGAACCGGTGATCTCGTAGAGCTGGCGAGAATGCCTGGCATCGGCGAAGGCCGCTACGGCGATTTCAGCGATGTCGTCGGCATCCACGAAGGGCTCGGGCGCAAGCGTATCGGGCAAGACAACCTCCCCGGCCTGGATGGCATCGAGGAAGAAACTCTCGCTGAAATTCTGGAAGAACCAGCTGCAACGCAGGATCGTCCAATCCAGATCCGTGGCCTGCAGTGCCTCTTCCGCTTCCTGGGCTTCCGGCTCGCCCCGCCCGGACAGCAGCACGATCTTGCCGACGCCGGCGGCTTTGGCCTCGGCGAAGAACCGGCTCACCGCCGCCACCGCGCCGGGCAAGGCTAGGTCCGGCTGGTAGGCGACATAGACCGCGGCGATACCGTCAAGGGCGGCGGCCCAGCCTTCCGGCCTTTCCCAATCGAAAGCCGGCTGCGCCTTGCGCGAGCCGAGGCGCACGGACCGCCCCGCCTTTTCCAAGCCGTCGATGACTCGGCGACCCGTCTTGCCCGTGCCGCCCAACACCAGAACCGTACCTCTGGACCAATGTTCATTTGCCATTTCGACCTCCCGCTGATAAACATGAGTAATTCTCATATTTGAGAATGTGATAAATCCTCACATTTTTATTGTCAAGCCATGCCCGCAAAAAGATCTCTGACCGGCTCTCTCGACCAACCGACCACCGCACCGCTTCCCCGACGCGCGCCGGTCCAGCAGCGCAGCCGCGAGCGCATGGACAGGATTCTGGCGGTGGCGACGGCGATGATCGGGGCACGCGGCAGCGACCAGTTGAAGATGGGCGAGGTTGCCGAGCAGGCCGGCATCTCCATCGGCTCGCTCTACCAATACTTCCCCGACAAGAGCGCCATCATCCGCAGCCTCGCCGAGCGCTGCAGCGCCGAGAGCCGCCGCTGCATCGAGGATGCCCTGACACAAGTGCAATCGGTGGCGGAGCTGGAAACGGCCTATGGCTCGCTGATCGACATCTACTACGACATTTACCGGGCCGAGCCGGTGATGCGCGACATCTGGTCGGGCACGCAGGCCGACAAACAGCTCGCGGCCCTGGAACTCGCCGAAAGCCGCATCTGCGGCGGCATGCTGGCCGACGCCATGGCCAGAGCCCATGGCGCACCGGATGGTGCGAGCTATGCCGCCACGGCTTTCCTGATCTGGCAGCTCGGCGAGGCGACGATGCGCCTGGCAGTCTCGGTGGACGAAGAAGAAGGCGCTGCCCTCGTCGCCGCCTTCCGCCGGATGACACTGCGCGAGATCCTCACGCCGCTGCGGGAATAAGTCCCGGTTCCGGGCAGATCACAAGGCAGCCATGCGGTATTCAGAATTTTCTTTCCTGCCCGCATCCCCAGATGGCATAAGAATCGCACACGTTTAATCAGGTAGTTTCATGAGCTTCATCGACGCAGAACTGTCTCCCCAGCGCAAGAACGGCCAGATCAAGATCCATGGCCCGGAGGCCTTTGCCGGCATGCGCGCGGCGGGCAGGCTTGCGGCGCAGGGGCTGGACCTGATGGTGGACGCGGTGAAGCCCGGCGTCACCACTAATCAGCTCGACCGGATGCTGTTCGAATTCGCGATGGACAACAAGGCCTATCCGGCCACCTTGTTCTATCGCGGCTATCGCAAGTCGAGCTGTATTTCGCTCAACCATGTGGTCTGCCACGGCATTCCAGACGACAAGCCGCTGCAGGATGGCGTCATCCTCAACATCGACTACACCGTGGTGCTCGATGGCTGGCATGGTGACTCCAGCCGCATGTATACAGCCGGCGACATCGCCCGCCGCGCCGAGCGGCTGATGGAGGTCACCTATGAAGCGATGATGCGCGGCATCAACGTCATCAAGCCGGGCGCGACAACCGGCGATATCGGCTACGCCATCCAGAGCTATGCCGAAGCCGAGCGCTGCTCGGTGGTGCGCGATTTCTGCGGCCACGGTCTCGGCCGCCTGTTCCACGACGAGCCCAACATCCTCCACTACGGCCGGCGCGGCGAAGGCGTGGTGCTCAAGCCCGGCATGTTCTTCACGGTGGAGCCGATGATCAATCTCGGCCGCCCGGATGTGAAGGTGCTCAATGACGGCTGGACCGCGGTGACGCGTGACCGCTCGCTCTCGGCCCAGTTCGAGCACAGCATCGGCGTCACCGAGACCGGCGTCGAGATCTTCACTCTCTCCCCCGGTGAGTTGAATCAGCCGCCCTACGCCAAGGCTGCCTGAATGAAAGGGCTGCCTGAATGAAGAAGGGGCGCTCGCCATTGTCGGACGCCCCGCTTCCCGGCTTGGGCGAGGCAGCCCTGTTCCCCTCAGCCAGCGAACCGGGGGAGCCGCATTATCATGGCCATCGCGAGAGGCTGCGGCAGCGCTTCGCCGAGGCCGAGGGCCGGTTGCCCGACTATGAACTGCTCGAACTCATACTGTTCCGCTCGATTCCGCGCCGGGACGTCAAACCGCTCGCCAAGGCGCTGATCACCCGCTTCGGCTCGCTGGCGGAGGTCCTGGGTGCGCCGATCGCCCGGCTCAAGGAGGTCGATGGCGTCAGCGACGGCGTAGCCGGCGATCTCAAGATCGTCGAGGCGGCCGGCCATCGCCTCGCCAGAGGCGGCATCGCCAAACGGCCGGTGCTGTCGACCTCGGCAGCGCTCATCGATTATTGCCGCAGCACCATGGCCTTCGCCGAGCGCGAAATCTTCCGCATCCTCTTCCTCGACACCAAGAACGGCCTGATCGCCGACGAAGTCCAGCAACGAGGCACGGTCAATCACACGCCCGTATACCCACGCGAGGTGGTGAAGCGGGCGCTGGAACTCTCGGCCACAGCGCTGATCCTCGTGCACAACCATCCCTCCGGCGATCCCTCGCCCTCCTCGGCCGACGTGTCGATGACGCGCACCATCGCCGATGTCGCCGGGCCCCTCGGCATCGTGGTGCATGACCACATCATCATCGGCCGTGATGGCCATGTCAGCCTGAAGGCGCAGCGCCTGTTCTGAGCGCAGCTCTCATTGGGGGCATTGACCGCGGCTGAAGGCGCCTCTTTCCGGAAACGCCACCAGCTATTCGCTGCGCCGATATTTGCCTGGGAGCAGCGATGCGATGGCGGCCTTCGTCGCCCTCCCCGAGGCGTCCGGCACGATCACCTCGGCCGTCGGCGCATAGTCCGAGATCATCTCGCGGCACATGCCGCAGGGCGCGACGATCTCCATCGAGCCATCGCGATTGTGATAGACCGCGACGATCACCTCGATATCGGAAGAGCCGATCTCGGTGACGGCCCGCCCGATCGCCACCGCCTCGGCGCAAACCGCGATACGCCCCACATTGGCTTCGAGATGAACACCCGTGACGATCTCGCCGCTGCGAAGGCGCAAGGCGGCCCCGACGACATGCCAATCCGGCCGGTAGCGCGCAGCAATCGCCGCCCTGGCCGCTTCGATCAGCACCGTATCATCCACGTTCAGAACAGCCATGAATCCTCGCTTTGTTTACCGGTACCGGCCATGGTTGGAGAATATGACCGATTCCAGCCGGCGATAGCGCATCATGCCCGAATGATGGTAACGCCGAGCGCGCGGAAAGGCTCGACAGCCGGATCGGGCGTATCTTCCTCCACCAGCATGACGTCGATCTCCTCTATCGCCGCGACATGGAAGGGCGAGGCAGCGCCGAGCTTCTCCCGAGACGCCAGCACGACGGTTTCCGCGGCCTGCCGGCGCAGCGCCCGCTTGATGGCGGCCTCCTCGCTGTCGCCGGTGGTCAAGCCGATCTCGGCATGAATGCCCGTCACGCCCATGAAATAGATGTCGGCCCGGATGCGTGCGATCGCTTCGGCAGCGACAGCCCCCACGGCAACCATGGAATGACGGAACAGCCGGCCGCCGATCAGTTCCACCTCGATGCCGGCATGCCCCGCCAGCTCCACCGCGACGTTCGGACTATGGGTCACCACCATGGCCCTGAGGTTGGGGTCGAGATGACGCGCAAGCTGCACCGCCGTGGTACCGCCGTCGAGCATGACGACCTGTCCCGGACGCACCAGGCGCGCAGCCGCGCGGCCGATGGCGATCTTGCCAGCCGCCGAGACGTCGCGGCGCTGAGCGAGATCACCCATGGCCGGCGAAGCCGGCAGCGCGCCGCCATGGACACGCTGCAGCAGCCCCTCGCCCGCCAATTCGCGCAGATCCCGGCGGATGGTATCCTCGGACAGGTCGAGCTCCCGGCTGACCGTCTTGGCGACGACGCGCCCGTCCCGGCAGAGAACCTCGAGAATGTAAGCCTTGCGCTCGCTTGTGAGCATGACGCCGTCCGCCTCACGAATTTTCTTGACTATGCACGAAATTGCACGAAATTTAAGGCCCACTCAAGAAAATTCACGATATTTCGTGCAGAGAGGCTTCCATGAGCTTGGCGGATCGGGTGCGGGTCGAGGATGTCGAACTCCTCTCCGACAACTGGTATGTCCTGAAGAAGACGACGTTTCTCTATCGTCGCGGTGATGGGAGCTGGCAAAGGCAGAGCCGGGAGACCTATGATCGCGGCAATGGCGCCACCATCCTGCTTTACGATCCCTTGCGGCGCACCGTCATTCTCACGCGCCAGTTCCGCTATCCGGCCTTCGTCAATGGCTGCGACGATCTCTTGATCGAAGCCCCGGCCGGCCTGCTCGACAATGCAGGTCCGGAGGAACGTATACGGGCTGAGACCGAAGAGGAAACCGGTTTCCGGATTCACGAAGTCCGGCGTGTGATGGAGGCCTATATGAGCCCGGGCTCCGTGACCGAGAAGCTCTATTTCTTCGTCGCGCCCTACGGCCCCGGCGATCGCGTCGGCGCCGGCGGCGGCCAGGCGGAGGAAGGCGAGGACATCGATCTCCTCGAACTCGACATCGACGAGGCCCTGGCGATGGTTGCGCGCGGCGAGATCCGGGACGGCAAGACCATCATGCTGCTCTACCATGCCGCCTTGCATCTCTTCGGCAAGACGGCGGTCGCCGCGGCGTGACGCCTCGCCCCGGTCGGGCTCGCCTCAACTATCGTGCCGTCTCGATCACGATCTTGCCGAAGGCGCCTCGATCAAGATGATCGAGCGCGGCCGGAAGCTCGGCGAAGCCGTAGCGCTTGTCGATGACGGGTTCGAGGCCAAGCGTATCGACAGCCCGCACCAGATCCTCCTGGGCCCGGCGATGACCGACGCCGATGCCCTGGACCGTCAGGCCCTTGAGCATCAGGGGAACCACCGGCGCCGAGACCTCGATGCCTTCCAGCACGCCGATGACGGAGATGCGCCCTCCCATCGCCGCCGCCTGCACGGACTGCCCCAGGTTGGCGCCCCCTGCAATTTCCAGGATGTGATCGGCTCCACGATCGCCCGTCAGGCGATGGGTGGCCTCAACCCAGTTTTCGCGGCTGCGATCGATGCCATGGTCGGCGCCGAGTTCCCGGGCCCGCGCCAGCTTGTCGGCACTGCCGGACGTGACGATCACCCTGGCCCCCGCGGCCTTGGCGATCTGCAGCCCGAACAGCGAAACCCCGCCGGTGCCTTGCACCAGCACGGTCTTGCCGGCCAGAGGCGTCCCGCGCTCCACCAGCGCGAACCAGGCCGTCAGCCCAGCCACCGGCAAGGTGCTCGCAGCGGCATCGTCGAGAGTGGCTGGCGCAAGGGTGAACCAGTCTTCCGGAAAAGCGACATAGTCCGCAAGAACGCCGGGCCGCATGCCGCCCAAGGTGCGGTAGGGCGGCACGCGGGCCGTACCGTCGTTCAGCCCGTCGATCCAGCCGGGAATGAAGGTGGAGATCACCCGGTCGCCCGGTTTGAATCGCGTGCTTGCCTCTCCAATCGCCTCGACGACACCCGCCATGTCCGATGCCGGGGTGAAGGGGAAGGCCAGAGGCTGGCCGAAACCGGTCTCGATCACCAGCTTGTCGCGGTAGTTCAGGGAAACGGCGGTCACTTTGACCAATATCTCACCCGCCGCCGGCTGAGGCTTCGGCACGTGTTCGAACACGAGCCGATCGCGCCCGATCGCATTCATGGACCACCGTTTCATCTGCTCCGTCATCGCCATTCTCCATCGGCTGTGGGAGCGGCACAGTAATGTTGAATTTCAAGCACCAGTGGCGATATAATTTCCGTTCATTGGTTCTGTTTTATCTACAAGATCGTTCTTGCAATGGTGGATCGTCTCACGGGTGTCTCGGTTTTCGTCGAAGCGGTGGAGGCTGGCGGCTTTGCCGCCGCTGCCCAACGGCTCAACCTCTCGCGATCGGCTGTCGGCAAATCGATCGCCCGGCTCGAAGAACGGCTGGGCGCCCGCCTGTTCCATCGCACCACGCGCAGCCAGGCGCTGACCGAGGACGGCCAGGTCTTCTATGAGCGCTGCCTGCGGGCGCTGGCCGAGATCCGCGACGGCGAGGCCATGCTCGACAGCGGCCGGCGCGACGTCAGTGGTCGGCTGCGCGTCACCATGCCGGCCCTGTTCGGACGTGCCTGCGTCACGCCGCTTCTGCTCAAGCTCGCGGCCCAGCATCCGGCTCTCGAACTCGAGCTCAATTTCAACGACAGGCGCGTCGATCTGATCGAGGAGGGCTATGACCTCGCCATTCGCAACGGCACCCTCGAATCCGACGCGAACCTGATCACGCGCCGTGTCGCCCAGCAGCGCATGACGGTGTGCGCCGCACCTGCCTATCTGCGCGAGCACGGCGCCCCCCTCACCCTCGCCGCCATCGCCGACCATCACGCCATTCTCTACGGCCGTTCGGGCCAGCCGCGGTCATGGCTATTTCCGGTACAAGGCGGGCCTTCCGTCGAGATCATGCCTAGGAGCCGCTTCATCTTCGATGCCCTCGACGCGGTCGCCGATGCGGCGGTGGCCGGAGCGGGCCTTGCCTGGATGCCCTGTTGGCTGGTGGCCGACCGTGTACGCAGGGGCGAGTTGATCCGGGTGCTGACGGAACATCCGGGCCTGGTCTTCGATGTGCATGCCCTCTGGCCACGCTCCCCGTTGCAACCGCTGCGCGTGCGTGCCGCCATCGACATACTCGTCGCGAACCTTTCCCGCTTGATGAGCAACGAGGTCGGCCTCTGAAGGCGTAATGCGGGTAATTTAAGAAGGAAACGCCTTGAACTGGCATAGCCGGGCTTGACCCGGCTATCCAGAAGCCGCCTGCGCGGCGCGGCGATCCAGGCCGGAATGCCATGCCCTTGCCATCGGGCACGAATGGGATTATCCATTAATTAATTAACATATTAAATATCTAAAAATCCCACTCGGTCTTCTCGGCAATGATGAGTGCTTCGAGGCGACAAATCGAGGGCGACAGGAGGAAGCCGTGGCACATCAGGGCTATTCGCAAGGGGATGTCGCTGCGCGGGACTTCGCGATCGATCTGGATACCCAGGCAGTTGGAAACGCAATCCATCGGTTCACCGCGTGGAGGATCATGCCCCTACTGCTGGCGTGCTACGTCTTCGCCCATCTCGACCGCATCAATATCGGCTTCGCCAAGCTGCAGATGACATCCGATCTCGGCTTCAGCAACACCGCCTATGGCCTGGGCGCCGGCCTGTTCTTCGTGGCCTACGCCCTGTTCGGCGTGCCGAGCAATCTGATGCTGGACAGGCTCGGCCCGCGGCGCGGGATCACCCTCATCATGCTCGTCTGGGGAGTTCTCTCGGCCTCGACCTTCCTGGTGACCTCCGCCCAGCAGTTCTACGGCCTGCGTCTCCTTCTCGGCATCGCCGAGGCCGGCTTTTTCCCAGGGGTTCTCGTCTACATCAACCGCTGGTTTCCGCAGCGCCGACGCGGCCAGATCACGGCGCTCTTTGCCCTCGCCGTACCGGCAGCCGGTCTGCTCGGCGGCCCGATTTCGGGCAGCATTCTCGAAAGCTTCAACACCATTGCAGGCTTGCGCGGCTGGCAGTGGATGTTCCTGCTCGAAGGCCTGCCCGTCATCCTGCTCGCCTTCGTGGTCTACGCCGCCCTACCGGACACCGTGCGTGATGCCTCGTGGTTGAGCGAACCACAGAAGGACCACCTGATGGCAACCCTCGCTGCCGAACAGAAGCCGACAGCGAATATCTCGTTATCCCAATGCATTCGGGATCCCAGGGTTTGGCAACTGGTCGGCATCTATTTCGCCGTGATGCTTGCCGTGAACACGATTGCCTTCTGGACGCCGGCCTTGATCAATGGCGCCGGCATTACCAGCGACATAAGGATCGGGCTCCTCAGCGCTGTGCCCTATCTGGCGGGCTGCGTCTTCATGCTCGCCGTCGGCCTTTCATCGGATCGGTTCAGGGAGCGCCGCTGGCATCTTTGCATTCCGCTGCTGATGGCCGCCTGCGGTCTTGCCATCGTCGGCCTCGATCCCGGCAATCCGGTATCGACCATGCTCGGATTGACGCTTGCCGGCATGGGCGCCAGCACCTCCCTGCCCCTGTTCTGGCAATTACCGCCTGCTTTCATGTCTGCGGCTGTCCTGGCAGCCGGCATCGCCTTTGTGAGTTCGCTCGGCAATGTCGCAGCCTTCCTCGCCCCCTATTTCATCGGCTGGATGCGCGATGCGACTCAGAGCTCATCGCTTGCGCTCTACTGCGTGGCGGCTCTCATCGCTATTGGCGGTCTCGCCGTGTTGCGCCTGCCGGCCTCACTCGTCAATCCCCGGTAACCGACTGCCCCCTGATAGGTCGACCGCACTGGAGGCTTCAGCCGCCATTTCAGGCAAACGATGCCAGCGCGGCAGGCAAGTTGCCTTTGCGGTAGGCAAATCCGCAATTCTGCTCACGATCTCATCAATCGATATGCGCAGACCGCTTGCCGCCTTGCACGATCTCGCTCAATGTAACGCCAGATTGCACGTCTGGAGGGAATGCATGGCGGCGTTCGATGAGATGACACTGAGCGACGGTTCCATTCGACCCGCCTACGCCGATTTCGCGCAGTGGCTGTCCACGGCCCCAAAGGAATTACTGACCCATCGACGCAATGAGGCCGAGCTGCTGTTCAGGCGCATCGGCATCACCTTCGCGGTCTATGGCGATAAGGCCGGCGCCGAGCGCCTCATCCCCTTCGACATCATCCCACGCATCCTGGCGGCGCAGGAATGGGCGACGCTCAAGCGGGGCCTCGAACAGCGCGTGCGCGCGCTCAACATGTATATCAAGGACGTCTACGGCAAACGCGAAGTGGTACGCGCCGGCGTGGTGCCGGAAGACCTGATCTTCAACAATCCCGCCTTCCGCCCCGAAATGGCGGGCCAGAGCGTACCGCACGACGTCTATGTCCATATTGCCGGCATCGACATCGTGCGCGTCGACGCCGATACATTCTACGTGCTCGAGGACAATGCCCGCACGCCCTCCGGCGTCTCCTACATGCTGGAGAACCGCGAAGTCACCATGCGCCTGTTCCCGGAAGTGGTGGCACGCCACCGCATCGCCCCCGTCGAGAACTATACGGACGAACTGCTCGCCACGTTGCGCTCGATCGCCCCGCGCTCGGCCTCGCGCGATCCGGTCGTGGTGCTGCTTACCCCCGGCATGTACAACTCGGCCTATTACGAGCACTCCTTCCTGGCCGATCGCCTAGGCATCGAGATCGTCGAGGGGCGCGACCTCTTCGTGCGGGACGAGATCGTCTATATGCGCACCACCGAGGGGCCCCGCCGGGTCGACGTGATCTATCGGCGCATCGATGACGACTTCCTCGATCCTCTCGCCTTCCGCCCGGACTCCGCTCTCGGCGTTCCCGGCCTGATGACCGCCTACCGCGCCGGCAATGTCACGCTGACCAATGCCGTCGGCACTGGCGTCGCCGACGACAAGGCCGTTTATTCCTATATGCCTGACATCGTGCGCTTCTTCCTCGGAGAGGAGCCGATCCTACGGAACGTGCCGACGCATCGCTGCCGCGAGCCCGAAGCCTTGGCCTATGTGCTCGACAATCTCGAAAGCCTGGTGGTCAAGGAGGTCTCGGGATCAGGCGGCTATGGCATGCTGATCGGCCCGCATGCCAGCAAGGCCGAGATCGCCGATTTCCGCGCCAAGCTGAAGGCCCATCCCTTCGGCTATATCGCCCAGCCGACCTTGGCGCTCTCGACCTGTCCCTGTTATGTCGAGGAGGGAATTGCCCCCCGCCATGTCGACCTTCGCCCCTTCGTCCTCACCGGCTCGGACAAGATCCGCATCGTGCCGGGCGGCCTGACCCGGGTGGCCTTGAAGGAAGGTTCTCTGGTGGTCAATTCCAGCCAGGGCGGGGGTACCAAGGATACTTGGATCCTGGACCGATGAGGCAGGCCATGCATTGTCTATTATCGCTCCTCCCGCCTCCTCCCGTTCGGACGAAGAGCCATGCTGTCGCGTACCGCTGATAATCTGTTCTGGCTGGCCCGCTATGTCGAACGGGCCGAATATCTCGCCCGCATCCTCGATGCGGCCTATCGGCTGTCCTCCCTGCCGGCTTCCTATGGCGGCCTGACCACGGAATGGGAGAGTGCAGTGGAGACGGCGGGATGCGGTCCAGCCTTCTTTGCCGCCTATGAGGAGGCCAATGAGCGTACGGTCACCGAGTTCCTGGCCTTCTCCGCCGAGAACCCCTCCTCGATCCGGAACTGCTTCGAGATGGCACGCACCAATGCCCGCGGCGTCCGCACGGCGCTGACCGCGGAGATGTGGTCGACCATCAACGACTCCTGGCTCCAGCTCAAGCGCTACAATCCTTCGCATATGAGCCGCGAGGAAGTCTCCCGCTTCCTCGACTGGGTCAAGGGCGTCTCCCTGATGTTCGACGGCTCGGCCTATCGCACCATGCTGCGCAACGATGCCTACGCTTTCGCGCGCCTCGGCCTGTTTCTGGAACGCTCCGACAACACGGCACGTATTCTCGACGTCAAATATCATGTGCTGCTGCCACCGTCCGAAAGCGTCGGCGGCAGTCTCGATTACTTCCAATGGACGGCCATTCTGCGCGCCGTCTCCGCCCTCACCGCCTATCACTGGGTCTACAAGGAAAGCCTCAAGCCGTGGCTGGTCGCCGACCTTCTGATCCTGAACACGCAGATGCCACGCTCCCTCGCTTCATGCTATGAGAACCTCAATGGGAATCTCGATCAACTCGCACAGGTCTATGGCCGGCAGGGCCCAGCCCAGCGCCTGGTGCGCGTGACCCAATCGCGCCTCCAAAATCTGAGTATCGACGAGGTTTTCCAGTCCGGGCTGCATGATTTCATCACCGATTTCATCACCGACAACAACAATCTAAGTGCGGCGATCGCCGAGCAATATCTGATCTGAGAGACTGTTACGGACCATGCGCATCTGCGTCGCCCACGAGACCGTCTATCGCTACGAGCGGCCGGCCAAATCCGTGATCCAGACCCTTCGCCTGACCCCACGCTCGCATGACGGCCAGCATGTGGTGCGCTGGCGCATCGACGTGGACCAGGATGTCAGATTGAGCCAGGCCGAGGATGCGTTCGGCAATATCAGCCATGCCTTCGCGGTGATCGGCAGCATCGACAGCTTGACGGTGCGCGTGGAAGGCGAGGTGGAAACCCATGACAATGCCGGTGTGCTGCTCGGCGTCGTCGAGCGCTTCCCCGTCTCCCTCTATCTGCGCGATACCGATCTCACCCGTGCCGATGTCTCGATCCAGGCGTTCGCCCGCCAGAGCGTAAGCGAGGCCGAGGGCGGTCTTGCCGCCTGCCATGCCTTGATGCAAGCGATCCATAATCGCATTGACGTCAGCCGCGATCCGAAACGACTGGCATCCGGCCTGGTGGAGGCGTTCGCCGCCGGCAACGGCGTCGCGCAGGACGTCAGCCATCTCTTCATCGCTTGCGCCCGCACGCTCGGCATCCCGGCCCGCTATGTCAGCGGGCTGCTCTGGCAGCCACAGGCGCAGCAAGGCAGCGCCAGCCATGCCTGGGCCGAGGCCTATGTCGAAGGTCTGGGTTGGGTCGGCTTCGACCCGACGCTGCCGGTCTGTCCGACGGTCCACCATGTCCGTGTCGCGGCCGGCCTGGACTATCTTGGCGCTGCGCCGGTCCGGGGCGCCCATTACGGCGGCGATGGCGAAAGCCTGGAGGTGACGGTCGATATCGCTGAAAAGGGCGAGCGCCCGCAGGCACAGCATCAGTCACAGAGCTGAGTTTTAAACCCAACCGCCCGTGTCAGGGTCAATGGAGTGTCAAGGCAGGCTGGAATCGTGTTCGTGCTCGTAACGCACTGCGCCCGGACGTAATTTCGGCGTAAGCTTGCTTACGGCGAACAAAGCGAGGACACCGACGACATACCCCACCTGCAGGGTCACGGCGATCGCCACCATGTCGATCAAGGCCACGCCAAGGCCGAATCCTGCCACCCAGATAACGATGGCGCTGCCGACAGACGCGACCACGGCGACGATCGTGAAGGCCAGCACTGGAACGAAGGTTCCGCACACAACCCCTAGCGCCATCGCTACGATGACAGGCCAGATCACGAACATTGTCCTCTCCAAGTATGCCGATGCTCTGCCACCGGAACCCGGTATTTGGCCGCACCCGCCTGCGCGACCGACCCTCGCTTCACCGTATCTGTTCGAGCATTGCCTTGTGTCGAAGCTCCTCCGAAAGAAGGGCGTTTACACCCGGGAAGCTCGATCTCCTTCTTTAGAAAATGCCCCGACAGTGAGCATATTCTCCACGAAGGAAGCAATGCCCTATTCGGATTAGGTAAGCATAATATGCTATCGGCGTGACAGGAAAGTAGTTTCTTGGCGTCGAGAGAGGTATGGGGCTGCCCTGACGACTTTTCCAGTGTCAAGCTCCCGCTATCGTCACCGACCCAGCTTGAGCTCGAGATAGGCAAGGCGTCAGATCGGCGTCAGCACATCTTCGGCGTGTCAGGAAGCGAGCACCTTGCCGGGGTTCATGAGACCCGAGGGGTCGAGCAGGTCCTTGACCGATCGCATCAAGGCCAGCTTGACCGGATCGGCCGTGGCGTAGAGGGCATGGATACGCTTGGAGCCGACACCGTGCTCGGCCGAGAATGAACCGCCACGCAAGCGGATGCCGCCATAAAGCACGGCCTCCACGCCGGCGATATCGTCGGGCGTCAGCGCATCCGCCGCCCGGTTGAGCATGATGTGCAGATTGCCGTCGCCCAGATGGCCGAAGACAAAGGGAGCGAGCCCTGGCGAGACGCCCGCCAGGCCGGCAACACTGGCGCGGACATAGTCGTCCACCTGTGACAAGGGCAGCGAGACGTCGAAACTCGGCGAGTTGGGATAATCGACATAGAGGACTGCGGATTCCTCGCGCAACCGCCAGATCGCCTGCTCCTGCGCCAGCGAACTCGCCAAGACGGCGCTGGTCTCGGGATGGACGTCCAGCAATTCCTCATAGATCGCCGCCAATTCTTCCTGCAGTGCCGCTTCGTCGGCACCGCCCAGGGAAAGGATAAGATAGATCTGGTGGTCGAAGGAAAAGTCGGGCGCCGACCAACCGAAATGGCGGGCGGCATAACGGAAGTAATCGGCCCACATCGCCTCGGCCGCACGCAATTCGCCGACCCGCGCGTCGAGGGCGCGCCGGATGGCGGCAAGTGCCGCGGGCACCGAGCCGAAACCGAAAAGGGCGACGGCATGGGCTTTCGGTACGGCGTCCAGTTTGATTGCCACCTTTGTGACGATGCCGAGCGTTCCCTCGGCCCCGATCAATAGATGCTTGAGATCGTATCCGGCGGAATTCTTCACCACCCGGGTGAGATCGGAATAAACAGACCCATCCGGCAGCACCGCTTCCAGGCCGAGGATGCGATGGCGCGTCACACCATTGCGGAAGGCCATGATGCCCCCGGCATTGGTGGAGATCATGCCGCCTATGCTGGCCGACCCCCGTGCCGGGAGGTCGATGCCGGGTTCGAGATGATGGACGAGTGCTGCCTCCTGCAGAGCCTGAAGCGTGCAGCCGGCTTCCACCACCGCCACGCGCTCATCGGCGTCGAGCCGCTCGATCCGGTTCAAGCGGCGTGTCGATACGACGACCTGTCCCGCCATCGAGATACCGCCGCCGACGAGACCGGTGCGACCACCTTGCGGCACGATCGAGACGCCGTCGCGCAGGCAAAGCCTGACGATCGCAGCGACTTCCCCGGTCGTCGCCGGCGAGACGACGGCTGAGGCGCCGAGATTATCCGGCTCTTCGCCTGGGTCGAGCTCGGCGATCGCCTCGCCAGTACGGATATGGGTGGCACCGACGATGGAGGCGAGATCGGACAGAAAGTCCGCCGGCAGCCCGTTTTCCTGCGCGATCATCGCCTTACCCCATTACTCTTCGCCGTGAGCGCTCAGGCCGCGCGGCGCAGAGCCTGCGCCATGCAATGAATGCCGCCGCCCGTCTTGGATATCTCGCCGGTGTCGACGGCCGCAACCTCGAATCCGCGTGCCTTGAGCTGGCCGATCAGGCTCTTGCTCGCGGTGGGCGCGATGATCCGGTCATTGCCGAGCGACATGAAGTTGCAGCCGAGCGCCATGGTGTCCTGGAACGGTACGTCGATGATCTCGTGGCCCTTGGCCTTCAGCCAGTCGACGATACCGGGCTCGGTGCAAGCCAGGCATACCGCCGTCAGCTTCGGGGCGATCGGCACCACCATCAGGTCGATATGAACGTAATATTCGTCGATGAAGGCAAGCCGGGTTTCCCAGCCTTCCTTTTCGAACCACTCGGCAACCTGGCGGGCGCCCTCCTCCTGGGTGCGGGCTCCACCGCAGCCGATCAGCACGCAACCTTCCTCGATCACGTTGAAATCGCCGCCCTCGAAGGTGCCAGCCGTCACCATGTCGTAGATCGGAATGCCCATCTTCTCATAGGCCCGGATGGCGGCATAGTTCTCGCCCCGGCGCCACCAATTGGCCATGGCGGTGATGACGACGCCATAGGGGGTCATTACGCTGGAATCGCGCGTATAGACCTGCATCGGCAATTCGACTTCCGGCTCCAGCCAGTGAATGTTGACGCCGAAATGCTCATAGGCCGAGGCGAGTTCCTTGTGCTGGGCCTGCGCCGTCTGGATGTTGCAGGGCGCCTCGCGCAGATGCTTGCGCGACAAGGAGCTGGTCGCCATGTGCCGGAGATAGGCCGGAGAGCCGAGCAGAACGTCGGTCAGGCGGTCGGTCTCGTTGCGAAAGCCCCAATGCTTGAGCGGCTTGGTGCCGCCGGCGAGATTCCGGCGACGCAGGGTGAAGGCGTCGTCGACATGGATCTGTTCAATGCGGTTCATGGTCGTTTCCCTTTTCATCAGGTGGGGATCCACCATTCGCGCCCGCGAACGGTGGTGACATATTCAGGCCAGCGAAAGCCGATCGGCGGCGGATAATCGGCCAGCGGTGGGATCCAATTGGAGCCGCCGACGCCGCCGCCGGTACGTTCCTCGAACTCGCGACGGGCGGCGGCGCGCGCCTCCCCGTCCTCGATCAGGCGCAGGGCCGAGAGCGCGATCGTCTTGGCAGCGGTCGTCACCATCGGATCGATGGTGGCAGGCATGCCGCCCAGCGCATTCATCACCCAGCCCGGATAGGTGTAGCCCTCCGGCGCCCTGAGGGCCGGCCGGGCCACGTAGAAGCGTGCCGTCGGGGCATGCCAACTCATGTCGGTATAGTCGTCCGAGGTCGAGTTGAGCTGCGAGGGCGGCAGATCCCGCCGCAGGATCGCCTCGGCTTCCTGCGGGGCGATCAAACGCTCGCATTCGGCCAGGAAGGGCTTTTCCATCGGCTCCAGGCCAAGATTGACCTGGATCTCGCGGGCGAGCCGGCAGGCTTCCTCGCCCCAACGCGGCGCTCCAACCGTTGACATCGCGTCCCACACCACATTGGCGATGGCATGGTTGGCCAGGCCCGGGCGCGACTTGCACACCCAGTGGCGCTCGTAACGGCAGCCGGTCATCTTTGCCGCCATCTCCGCATTGCGGTCGAGCATGGCAGTCGCCTGCTCGGCCATGTCGAGGGTGGGCATGCGCATCATGTACTGGATCTCGGCGAGGCCCGCGGGGAGATTGTCCGCCGTCGCCTGGCCGGCCGTCAGGATCGCCTCGCTGATCGACCAGCCGCCCTGATGGGTCAGCATGGAATCACGCAGGGCCTTGGAGGCCATGTACATCATCATCAGCGCGTCATTGGCGCCGGGCGCGCGCACGGCGGAATGCGATTGCGGGATCGGCGCTCCCGCCGCCCGGTTCCAGGCTTCCGGCTCGTCGCAGACAAAGCGGTAGATCATCGAATAGGCGGCGCCGCAATGGGTATCCCAACGCACCGTGTTGCACATCGGCAGCATGTAGAAGGGATGGAAGGAGAGCATGCCGTCGAGGCCGTCATAATAGCCCTTGGCGGCATGGAGGGGCTTGGATCCCCTCACCTTCTCGGCCGGTTCGCCAGTGAAGCGCAGCGTGCCGGCGAGGCCGTGGCGCTCCATCGCCTGTTTGGTGGCGAGCAGGCCGCCAAGGCTGGAGGTGCCCAGCGCCGAATGGGGGTCGGTGTGGCCGCCGGCGTGCTCGCTGAGGCCCGGGCGCGGGCGCTTGACGGTGGCCGCATCCTGGCAATTGCCAGGCACCGCGTCATATTCGGCATACATGCCGATAACAGGCCCGCCCGGTTTGCTGGTCCAGTGCGCACAGAAGGCCGTCGGCATGCCGGCCGAACCTTCCTCGACGGTAAAGCCATGCCGGCGCAGGAGATCGACATACCAGCGCGCGGATTCGTATTCGCGCCAGGCCGTCTCGCCGAGGTCGAAGATGGTGCGCGTCCAGGTCGACAGATCACCGGCGATGGCATCGACATGCGCGAGCGCCGTTTGCTGAGCTGAACTGGTCACATTCCACCTCCCTGATTGCCATGGAGGATAAGCGGTGAACAACGCTATCAAAAAGTGATAAGTTTTGCTTGTTTGAGCAAATTCCATTCACCAATTCGATACCCACCCAGGGCGCGAGATTTCCGGAGCCTCCTTTGCGTATTCCCTCCACCCAAGCCCTGCGCGCCCTCGACAGCTTCGCGCGCCACGGCAGTGTCTGGCGCGCCGCCGAAGAACTCTTTCTCACGCGCAGCGCCGTCAGCCATCAATTGCGTTTGCTCGAGCGCGATCTAGGCTTCGATCTCCTGGAGCGCAACGGCAAGGGCGTAATGCTGACCGCGCGCGGGCGCCACTATGCCAACGAAGTGCGCAAGGCGCTCACGGTGATCGGCGACGCCTCGCTACAATATGGCGGCAGGGGCGTCGCCGGCACGCTGCAGGTGAGCTGCACCCCTGGTTTCGCATCGCTGTGGCTGTGCACCCATATCGCGGAATTCCAGGAGATGTACCCCGACGTGTCATTGCGCGTGGTGACGCCGCGGCGGCTCGACGACGTCTCCAATCCCGATGTCGACCTCTTCATCACCTTCGGTGATGGCAACTGGCCCAACCGGGCCGTCGAACTGCTGTGCGAAGTGCAGTTCACACCGTTGTGCAGTCCCGCTTTGCTCAACAAGGTCGGTGGTCTCAACGAGCCCTCGGACGTGCTGAGGGCGCCGCTGCTTCACCTGGGCGACTTCGACGATTGGACGCGCTGGCTGGCGCTCGCCAATGTCGAGAATCCCAATGCCGAATGCGGCATGATCTTCTCCGACATGAATCTCGTCTTCGCCGCGGCCACCGCCGGCCAAGGCATCGCCATGGGAGACGAGTTGACCTGCAACACCGCCATGAAGGCCGGCCAGTTGGTCCGCCCCTTCGACCTCGCCATCAAGTCCCCCCGCTCCTATTTCCTGGTGATGGAGCATGCCAAGGCCGGCCATGCCGTGTCGCAGGCCTTCGCGGATTGGTTGAAGTCGGCTTTGGCGCAGACCAGCTCGACGCATCGTTCCAATTATGCTTGAGCGCCTGTAGCGGGCTACCCGTTGGGGTGAATCAAATTTTTCCCCAGAGGCAACAACATTCAATTGTCGTGAACGATAATCACGCTTAGGCTTTGAACGGTTTTCCGGGAGGATATGCATGGCGCAAAGCGGCGGGGTAGCGGCCGGCAAGGCAGCCGGTCATTCGAGCATCGAACACGCTGCCGAGATCCGGGCCCAAGGCATCGGCAAGACATTCGGCAAGTTCGCGGCGCTCAAGGACGTTTCGCTCACCATTGCCCGCGGCGAGTTCCTCACCCTGCTCGGGCCATCGGGCTCCGGCAAGACCACCTTCCTGATGATCCTCGCCGGTTTCGAAAAGCCCACCGTCGGTCGCCTCACCCGCGACGGGACCGATATCACCACTCTCTCCGCCGAAGAGCGCGCCTTTGGCATGGTGTTCCAGGGCTATGCGCTCTTCCCGCACATGACGGTGGAACAGAACATCGCCTTCCCGCTGCATATCCGGAAGATGCCCGGCGACGAGATCCGCCGCCGCGTCGGCGAGATGGTGACCCGCGTCGGCCTCTCCGGCCATGGCCACAAGCTTCCCTCCAAGCTTTCCGGCGGCCAGCAGCAGCGCGTGGCACTGGCGCGGGCGCTGGTGTTCGAGCCGCCTGTGCTCCTGCTCGACGAGCCCTTCTCCGCCCTCGACAAGAACATGCGCAACTCGATGCAGGACGAGGTCAAGCGCCTGCACGAGGAACTCGGCACCACCTTCATCTTCGTCACGCATGACCAGAGCGAGGCGATGGCACTCTCCTCGCATGTGGCAATCTTCAACCATGGCCAACTCCTGCAGGTCGGCACGCCGCAAGAGGTCTATGAGAAGCCGACCAACCGTTTCGTCTCGGAATTCCTGGGCGACATCAACCTCCTGCCGCTGCACGACGTCCAGCGGGAAGCCGGCAACGCCCGCGGCTCCTGCGATGGAACCCTGCTCGACGTGCCGTCCCAGACCCATATCGGCAAGACCGGCATCCTGGCCATCCGCCCGGAGCATATGGATATCTCGGTGACCCCTCAGGCGGACGCCGTCAATTGCCTGGCCGGCACCGTGACGGCTTCGACCTATCTCGGCTCCGCCACCAAACTGTCCCTTGCGACCAGGAGCGGCACGCCGGTCAGCCTGACCCTGCCGACGGACAAGGCGACACAAGCCCTGGCGAACGGGCCGGACCTTTGGCTTACCTGGCCGAAGAGCAAGGGCTTCCTGTTGCCCGAAGAGGCCTGAGCCCCAGTTCTATCCGACGGTAAATCCAACAAGAACAAGCAATTAAAGCATAATTCCCACCATCCGCCTTCAGAGACCCAACAGGGGAACATCGGCTATGAATGAAGCCTTCCAGAAAGACTGTCTCGAAATCCTCGCCTCGAAGGTCGAAGCCGGCCAGATCAGCCGCCGGCGCTTCGCCCAGCTCGCCGCCATGGTGCTTGCCGGCGCGCCCTTCGCCCTGCGCGCCGATCCGGCCCGTGCCGATGGCGGCCAATTGGTGCTGGTCAACTGGGGCGGTGACGCAATCAAGGCCTACGATGCCGCCTATGGCCAGTCCTTTCTCAAGGATACCGGTATCACCGTGAAGGAGGATGGCAGCGGCCCGACCGAGGGCGGCATCATCGCCCAGTCCAAGAGCGGCAAGCCGACCTGGGACATCGTGGACGCCGACCCGTTCTCCGCCATTTCCCTGGGCAAGCAGGGCATGCTCGAGCCCATCGACTATAATGTGGTCGACAAGTCCAAGTTCCGGCCTGGCTTTGGCTGGGAGCATGCCTCCTCGACCTATTTCTTCTCCTATATCATCGCCTATGACGCCTCCAAATATGGCGACAAGGCCCCGACCGGCATGGCCGATTTCTTCGACGTGCAGAAATTCCCGGGCAAGCGTTCGCTCTACAAATGGGGCGCCGGCATGTGGGAGGCGCTCTTGCTGGGTGACGGCGTCGCACCCGAGAAGCTCTACCCTCTCGACCTCAAGCGCGCGCACGACAAGCTGGCCGCCTTCAAGGAAAACATCGTGTCCTATTGGGGCGGCGGCGCCGAGAGCCAGCAGGTGCTGCTGAGCGGCGATGCTTCGATGGCCCTGATCTGGTCGACCCGCGCCTCCATCCTGGAAAAGGATTCCGGCGGGCAGGTCAAGTTCATCTGGGACCAGGGCCTGATCTCGCCTGGTGCCATGGCGGTGATCAAGAACAACCCCGGCGGCAGGGACAATGCGATGAAGTTCATCGCCAGCGCGCAGGATCCCAAGAAGCAGCTGGTAATGTTCGACATGCTCGGACAGGGCCCCGCCAATCCGGCGACCGACGCCCTCATCCCCGCCGATCAGAAGCGCCTCAACCCGGTCGATCCGGTCAATATCGGCAAGCAGGTGGCGCTCGACATGAACTGGTATGCCGAAAATTACGGCGCGGCGCTGGATGCCTACACCAAGATCATTTCGGCCTGACCTTTCATCCACTGCCCGGGCAGGACCCAAGCCCGGGCAGTGAAGACATGCGAGAGCTTTCATGCACAAGCCTTTGTCTTCGCTCTCATTCCTGGTTCTGGCAGGACCGCTTCTGGCGTTCCTGACGTTGGTCTATCTCATTCCCTTCCTTGGCGTGGCCCAATGGAGCATCACGCTGCCCGAACCGGGATTGACGCAATATCAAAGGCTTGCCGGCGATCCCTTGGTGCTCTCGGTCTTCCTGCGCACCTTCCGTATCTGCGCCATGGTGACGGTAATCACCGTCATCGCCGCCTACATGATCGCCTATGTCTGGGTGCGCGGTACGCCGATGCAGCAGCGCCTGGCGGAACTGTGCATCCTCATCCCCTTCTGGATCTCGGTGCTGACCCGCGCTTTCGGCTGGCTCGCTTTGCTGTCCAATCGCGGCCTGGTCAACAGCTGGCTCCAGAGTCTGGGCTTCATCTCGGAGCCGCTGACGCTGGTGCGCAACGAATTCGGCGTCATCATCGGCATGTCGCATTTTCTTATTCCCTTCGCCGTGTTTCCGCTGGCCTCGGCCATGCGCAGCCTGGATGAGCGCGTCTTCCTCGCGGCACGCGGCATGGGAGCCGGTTCGATGCGCATCTTCTGGTCCGTTTTCGTGCCGATGACCTTTTCCGGCATCATCGGCGCCACGCTCATCGTCTTCGTGTTCGCCCTCGGCTTCTTCGTCACACCCGCCATTCTCGGCGGCGGCCGCAGCGTGATGGTGGCCGAACTCATCTATCTGCGCATGTTCCAGAGCCCGGACTGGGGCCTGGGCGCGGCGATCAGCGTCACGCTGGTGGTGATCGTGGCGGTGCTGATGGGCCTGCTGTTCCGCTATGCCCGCCTCGGCGATACGGGAGTGTCCAAATGACGTCGCACCGCCCCGGCCTGATCGCGCTCACCGCGGCCGCCCTCGTCGCCATTTTCCTGCTGCTGCCACTGCTGGCCGTGGTGCCGGTGTCGTTCACGGCGGCCCGCTATCTGTCGATGCCCAACGGTAATTATGCCCTGACCCATTACCGCACGCTCTTCACCAATCCGGACTGGGCCAATGCCATCCTGCTCAGCATCCGCATCGGCGTGGTCTCGTCGGCGCTTGCTACCACGCTGGCGACCTTGTTCTGCGTCGGCATCTGGATGTTCCGCCCCCGCTTCAGCGCGGCCCTTGTCGGCTTCGTGCTGCTGCCGATGATCGTGCCGCCGGTCGTTTCGGCGATGACGCTCTATTTCCTGCTCACGGGACTGTCCCAGGTCAGCTCCGCCATCGGTTTCGATACCTGGCTCGGCGTCGTGCTGGCCCATGTGGTGATGATCGTCCCCTTCTGCGTGGTGCTGATCCTGGTCTCGCTCAGCCAGGTCGACCGGCGCATCGATCTGGCTGCCCGCGGCATGGGCGCCAGCGTCTGGCAGCGCGCCACCAGGATCATCCTGCCCAACATCAAGTTCGGGCTGCTGACGGCGGCTATGCTCTCCTTCGTGCTGTCCTGGGAGGAAATCGGCGTCACCCTCTTCATCACCAGCGTGAACGCCATCACCCTGCCCCGGCTGATGTGGAGCGGCGTACGCGACAACATCGATCCGGCCATCGCCGCGATCTCCGTCATCCTGATCGTGCTGACCACGCTGGTGCTGGTCCTGCGCATGGTCTATTCGAGCCTGCGTTCCGCGCCGAAGCACTAAAAGGTTGCCCTGCCGCCTTTTGCCGCTGTCTCGACCGACGCTGCGCCCGTAGGCGGCAAACGAATCTTGCTCTATGGGAAGATCGCTGCAGCCTGGGGTTCGGGTTCGCATGGGGGCACCGCCGGCGGGCGGCTTGGGAGTTCAGTCGATGACCTATTGCGTCGGGATTTCGGTTCGCGAGGGCCTGGTGATGATCGCGGATACGCGCACCAATGCCGGCATCGACAACATCGCCACATTCCGCAAGCTGCACGTGTTCGAGGAGCCGGGCGAGCGCGTGCTGGCGGTTTGCACCTCGGGCAACCTGTCCGTTAGCCAGGCCGTATTGGACCACATCCAGGAGGGCCTGGAAAATCCCGATACCGGCGCCGTCGACACATTGATGAGCATGCCCAGCATGTTCAAGGCCGCTCAGTTGATCGGCCGGGCCATCCGCGCCGTCTACGCCACCGATGGCCGCAGCCTGGAGGAGCATAACAGCCGCTTCGACGTGGCCTTCCTGTTCGGCGGACAGATCAAGGGCGGCAAGATGCGACTCTTCATGATCTATTCTGCCGGCAATTTCATCGAGGTTACGGTCGATACGCCCTATCTGCAGATCGGCGAGCACAAATATGGCAAGCCCATCCTCGACCGCGCCGTGAACTACGAGACGGAAATGCCGGATGCCCTCAAGGTCGGCCTGATCTCGATGGACTCCACCATGCGCTCCAATCTCGGCGTCGGCATGCCGATCGACATCCTCACCGTGCGGCGCGACGCGCTCAAATCCGAGATCAGCCATCGCATCGAGCCGGGCGAGCCCTATTTCCACGATTTGCGCGAACGCTGGTCGGCAGCCTTGCGGGCGGCCCACATCGCCATTCCCAGACCGCCCTACATCATCGGCAAGACAGGCGTGCTCGACACGCCCTGAACCATAACGCATCGGCGCATGTCCTACGGCCAGACAGCGGAACGCCGCGGAAAATCCGTCAAGTCTGGAATGAAGTTAAACAAGAACGTGATGGTTCGTGATCGCCTTGCCGGTCGCGCGGGCTGGAAAGACACCGGCGGGTGACCTAAGGCTGCTCTTCCCCTAAAGCAAAACGCTTTAGCCATCCACGGAAGGAGCAGCATGTCACAACCATCGACGCAATCGACCCTCCAGGCCTATGCGCCGACCATCCTTTCCCTTGTTCGCATCGTCGCCGGCCTGATCTTCCTGGCGCACGGCACCCAGAAGCTGTTCGGTTTTCCGGCACTCCCGCCCGATCGCGAGATCGCGCTCTTCAGCCTGATGTGGTTCGGCGGCATTCTCGAGGCCTTTGGCGGTCTGCTCATCGTGATCGGCCTGTTCACCCGCCCCGTCGCCTTCATCCTTTCCGGACAGATGGCGGTGGCCTATTTCATGTTCCACGCACCGAAATCCTTCTTCCCGGCCCTGAATGGCGGTGACGCCGCCATCCTCTATTGCTTCCTCTTCCTCTATTTCGTTTTCGCCGGCCCCGGATCGATCAGCGTGGATTCGGCACGCGAACGGTAGGATCGAACCGCAGCCACCATGCGGATATCCAGGTCCGCCACGGATCGACAAGGGGCGGATGAAGCGTTAGGTTGCCCTCCCTGAATCGGCGCGGGATTGAATTGGGTTGAAACCGAACCCATTTCGGCCTGGGCCGATCCTCCTCGCCATGGAAATGGCCACCTCGGCCACCGGGGCTGGTCGCCTAAAACAGGAAGCGTGGTCACGAAACGCTTGTTGTTCCGGACCCTCCATTCCAAATGCTGCGGGCTTCCCGGGCCTTTGCCCGATCGCACGATGCATGGTGAGGATCATGGCCAATACCGGGCCCGTGCCGGTCGTTCACGCGATCCGGCATAGGCCTGTCTCCGCCTGGACTGGATGAATGAAATCGACGCTGCTTTCGATCGCCCTGATCGCCCTTACCCTGACACCTGCTCTTGCGCGCCAGAACAACCGGACCGAAGCCGGTCTCGCAAAACTGGCTCCCGCCGATCGGTTTCAGCAAGCCTGCGACATTGAATTGATGGAAAGGCTGCGCCACGAATCCCGGCCCTACAAACCTGACAGCGTTATCGCCTATGCGCTGGGGGATCCCCATGTGACGGGCGACACCCTCAAGGGCGATGGCGGCGCCTTCCGCAGCGGCGGGATCTGGTACCAATATTCCTTCAGCTGCGAAGCGACACCCGATCGCATGAAGGTGATATCTCTGGACTACAGGATCGGCGAAGCCGTGCCGCGCGACCAATGGGATTCCCACGGCCTCTCCATCCACTGATCCTTCGCAACCTCCGGTGGCGAGCAGACATGAGCCGAGCAGACATGAGCAAGGACGGTTCGATCGGCATCATCCGCCGGATCCAGCGTTTTCCGGTCAAATCCATGGGCAGCGATGCCCTCGACACGGTCGAGCTGCGCTGGAACGGCCTGGCAGGCGACAGGCAATATGCCTTCGTGAAAACCAATGACCGCGGCCGCTTCCCCTACCTCACCGGCCGGGATCTGCCGGATCTGCTGCGCTATCGCGCCCGCTACCTCAAGCCGGAAGATCCCAAGGCCTCGGCGCTAACCGTGGCCTCGCCCAAAGGCGGCGAATACGACATCGACGATCCTGCTTTGTGCCGGGAATTGAGCGAGGCCGCCGGCGAGGCCGTGCATCTGATGCAACTCGGGCGGGGCCATTTCGACAGCGCCGTCCTCTCGCTGGTCAGCACCACCACGGCAGGGCGCCTGGCGCAGGCCCATGGCGGCGACATCGATCTGCAGCGTTTCCGCATCAACCTCCTTGTCGAACCCACGGATGCCGAGACCTGGGAGCGCGACTGGCTCGGCAAGCGGGTCGCCATCGGCAATCAGGAGGTCCGGCTGCGCACCGACCGGCCGATCGACCGCTGCGTGATGATCACCCTCGATCCTCAGACAGCCCAGCGAACGCCTGCCATCATGAAGACGGTCGCGCGCCAGTTCGCCAACCAGATCGGCATTTACGGCACCGTGGAGCAGCCCGGGCCGATCAGCCAGGGCGACAGCATCCGCTTCATCGAAGCGTAATTGCTTACGGGGTTTGCGCCGCCCTCAAACAGGACTTGTCCGAACCGCCCGTCTCATACCAAAAGCCTCGAAAATGCCGACGCATTCTCGGCTGGTAATTGCTTAAGGTCGTCCAGCCCCTCAACGGTAGGAGGCGAGCAGTTACCTCGGCTTGAACACCTGACGATTTTCAACACCAAATCAAAGATTTGGCGAAAATCGTCCGAAGAAACCAGGCGTCACTTCCAATGCTTCCTGGCATCAGAAGACCGCCAGAGCACCCTGGAACATCAGATAGCCGAGGCCGGCCGTGATCAGCAGGCCCAGGCTGGTGGCGACATAGCCGGCGAGGATCACCGCGCCGTCGCGCTCCACCAAGCCGAGACCGAGGATGCAGATCGGGATACCGAGCGGGATGGCACCGATGACCGGAATGGCTGGAAGCAGTGCCAGGCCCAGGACAAACCCGACAATGCCGATGATACGACGCGAGCGTGCATCGGCGAAAGGCGCCAGGCGAGGCGTGGCGAACCGCTCGACCCACTGGATCCAGGGCTCCGCCCTGGTGACGAGTCGCTGCAGATCCTTGCGGGCGAAACTGCGGCGGGCGAGGAATTGCGGCAACCATAGATTGTCGCGGCCGAGGATCATCTGTGCGGCGATCAAAGTAATGATGAAACCGCAAACGGTGGCAAGGCCGGGAATGGGCAGGCAGATCGGTATGCCGAACAATAGGAACAGAATACCGAAGGCGCGGTTGCGCATGGCGGCCGTCAGGTCACCGAAATAGATACGGTCCTCTCCTTCCGCCGAAGCGATAGCCGCAAGGAGTTCGGATGTTCTGGGGTTACGCGGTTCCAAAATAAGGCTGACTCGTGAGATCCTTGCCGGGCTTATAGTGGGACTCTGCGACAATTTCGAGATGATTGTGCTGTCCAATTCCAAACTGGGCGTCGCACACGTCATTTGCGGATGGGTGTTGTGCTTTTGCCGCACAGTTCCCTTCGCAGCACAGCGTACCATGCTGCATCGCAAGGCCTTCGCACTCGTGCTTTCTTGTCGCAGGGGCCGTTCGCCCGCTTTGTTCGAAAAATCGAAAAAATCGCGAAAAACCCCGTGAAAATGGCCCTCAACTTTTCAAGCTTGTCACTTGACCACCGAAAAGAGGGGGTCCAGACTGGAATTATTCCGATCTGCTATATGAGAGTCTTCCGTTCAGGCCGCCAAATGAATGACGGCGAACATAGAGAGGACAACAGATCGCGAACCGGTTGGAGGACCCCATGGCTTCCGTTTCGCTTCTCGTCAATGGACGGGAAATTACGGCTGATATTGATCCACGTACATTGCTTGTCGATTTTCTGCGCGAGCATCTGAGGCTTACCGGCACCCATGTCGGCTGCGATACCAGCCAGTGTGGTGCCTGCGTGGTGCATATCGATGGCAAGGCCGTCAAATCCTGCACCACCCTCGCCGTTCAGGCCAGCGGCGGCTCAGTGACCACCATCGAGGGCCTCGCCAATAACGGCCAGCTCCACCCGATGCAGGAAGCTTTCAGAGACAATCACGGCCTGCAATGCGGCTTCTGCACGCCCGGCATGATCATGACCTCGGTTGCCATGGTCGCCCGGCTCGGCGGCGATCTCGACGAGACCACCATCCGCCATGAACTCGAAGGCAATATCTGCCGCTGCACGGGCTATCACAACATCGTCAAGGCGGTGGCGGCAGGTGCCAAGGCGATGACCGAAGGCGAAACGCTACAGGCGGCCGAATAACCCTATTCTCTCCTGGATGCGTCACCTCGAACAAGTTTGGCGGCCTATAGGCACCATCGGCTGACGCTCCAACCTCGAGCTTTTCATCGACTCTCTCGGCGAAGCCTTTGTTTGCCGGGGATTATTCCAATCCTGATGGGGAGAGAATGTTATGAACGCCACAGGCGTGGGCGCACCGGTGCGCCGCAAGGAAGATTTCCGCTTCATTACCGGCAAGGGCAACTATACCGGCGACATCAATCGCCCGGGGCAGGCCCATGCCTATTTCCTGCGCTCGCCGCATGCCCATGCGGCGATCAAGTCGATCGACATCGGCGCGGCCCGCAAGCTGCCGGGTATCATCGAGATCCTCACCGGCGAGGATCTGGCGCAGGACAAGATCGGCGGCCTGATCTGCGGCTGGATGATTCACTCCAAGGACGGCTCGCCGATGAAGGCCGGCGCCCATCCGGCCCTGGCGCAGGGCAAGGTGCGCTATGTCGGCGATCACGTCGCCGTCGTATTGGCCGAGACCCTGGCCCAGGCCAAGGACGGCGCCGAAGCCATCAACGTCACCTATGAGGCACTCCCTTCCAGCGCCGATACCGCCAAGACCCAGGCCAAAGGCGCTCCCCAGGTCCACGCCGAAGCCGAGAACAACACGGTGTTCCAGTGGCACCTCGGCGACAAGGCGGCCTCCGACGCGGCCTTCAAGACCGCCAAGCACATCACCAAGCTCGACATCGTCAACAACCGCCTGGTGCCCAATGCCATCGAGCCGCGTGCCGCGCTCGGTGATTACGATTCCGGCACCGAGGCCTATACGCTCTACACCACCTCGCAGAACCCGCATGTCGCCCGCCTGGTGCTCTCGGCCTTCATCGGCATTGCGCCCGAACACAAGCTGCGCGTGATCGCCCCCGACGTCGGCGGCGGCTTCGGCTCCAAGATCTTCATCTATGCCGAGGAGACGGTGTGCGTGTGGGCCGCCAAGCGCATCGGCCGGCCGGTGAAATGGACCGGAGACCGCACCGAGGCCTTCCTGGCCGACGCCCATGGCCGCGACCACGTCACCCACGCCGAACTCGCCGTCGACGCGAACAACAAGATCACCGGCCTGCGCGTCCACACCATCGCCAATCTCGGCGCCTATCTGTCGACCTTCTCCTCCAGTGTGCCGACCTATCTCTATGCGCCGCTGTTGTCGGGGCAGTACGATATTCCGGCTGTTTATGCCGAGGTCGACGGCGTCTACACCAACACCGCTCCCGTCGACGCCTATCGCGGCGCCGGGCGGCCGGAGGCTACCTTCGTGGTCGAGCGTCTGGTCGAGGTGGCGGCGCGCGAACTCGGCCTGGATCCCGCCAAGTTCCGCAAGAAGAACTTCGTGAAATCCTTCCCGCACCAGACCCCGGTGATCATGACCTATGACGCCGGCGATTATAATGCCTCGCTCGACAAGGCGATGGAGCTGCACGACGTCAAGGGTTTCGGCGCCCGCCGCCGTGCCTCGGAGCGGGCCGGCAAGCTGAGGGGCCTGGGCTATTCGGCCTATATCGAGGCTTGCGGCATCGCGCCCTCGGCGGCCGTCGGCTCGCTCGGCGCCGGAGTCGGCCTGTGGGAATCGGCGGAGATCCGCGTCAATCCGATCGGCACCGTCGAGGTGCTGACAGGGTCGCACAGCCACGGCCAGGGCCACGAGACGACCTTTGCCCAGTTGGTCTCCGACCGGCTCGGCATTTCCATCGACTCCGTCGCCGTCGTGCATGGCGATACCGACAAGGTGCAGTTCGGCATGGGTACCTACGGCTCGCGCTCCGGCGCGGTCGGCATGTCGGCCATCGTCAAGGCGGTCGACAAGGTCATCGCCAAGGGCAAGAAGGTCGCCTCCTATGTGCTGGAAGCGTCGGAGGGCGACATCGAGTTCAAGGATGGGCGCTTCTCGGTGGCCGGCACCGACAAGGGTCTCGCCTTCGGCGAGGTGGCGCTGCAGGCCTATATCGCCCATAAATTCTCCGGCCAGGACCTCGAGCCCGGCCTGAAGGAAGGCGCCTTCTACGATCCCACCAACTTCACCTTCCCGGCGGGCGTGCATATCTGCGAAGTCGAGATCGATCCCGATACCGGCGTCACCACCATCGACAAATGGACGGCGGTGGACGATTTCGGCGAACTGATCAACCCGATGATCGTCGAAGGCCAGGTGCATGGCGGCATCGCCCAGGGCGTCGGCCAGGCTCTGCTCGAAGGTGCTGTTTATGACAAGGACGGCCAGCTCCTGACCGCTTCCTTCATGGATTATTGCATGCCGCGCGCCGACGACCTGCCCTCCTTCAATGTCGGCATGACCAAGACAGTCTGCCCCTCCAACCCGCTGGGCATCAAGGGCTGCGGCGAGGCTGGTGCGATCGCGGCACCACCAGCGGTGATGAATGCCATCACTGACGCCATCGGTCTCGAAGACATTGCCATGCCGGCCTCCCCCCAGGTCGTGTGGAACGCCGTCCAGCGCGCCGCCAAGGGCAAGAAAGCCGCGGAATAAACGGAGGCGGGTCTTTGGACCCGCCTGGAACCACGAACCGATCAAGCAAGGCGGGTCTTAAGACCCGCCCCCCAGTCTAACCGGGAGCCTCCCATGTATCCGTTCACCTATCAGCGCCCGACTTCCGTCCGGGGAGCCGTCGCCGCCCTCGCCAAGGCCGAGGACGCCAAACTGCTCGCTGGCGGGCACACCTTGCTGCCCACCATGAAGCAGCGCCTCGCCAGCCCCACCACCCTGATCGACCTCACCAAGATCGAGGGCCTCAGCGGCATCGAGGTGAAGGGCCGAAACCTCATCATCGGGGCCACCACCACTCATGGCGAGGTGGCTGACAGCGCCACTGTCGGCGAAGCCATCCCGGCGCTCGCCGCTCTTGCCGGCATGATCGGCGATCCGGCGGTGCGTTCGCGCGGCACCATCGGCGGCTCGATTGCCAACAACGATCCCGCCGCCGACTATCCGGCCGCCGCCCTGGCTCTCAACGCCACCATCATCACCAACAAGCGCAAGATTCCGGCCGACGAATATTTCACCGGCCTGTTCGACACCGCGCTGGAGGAAGGCGAGATCGTCACCAAGATCTCCTTCCCCATTCCGGCCAAGGCTGCCTACCAGAAGTTCCCCAATCCCGCTTCGCGCTACGCCCTGGTCGGCGTGTTCGTGGCCAAGAAGGGAAGTTCGGTACGGGTCGCCGTCACTGGAGCCGGCTCCGACGGCGTGTTCCGCCACACCAAGGCGGAAGAAGCCCTGTCGTCGCGCTTCCACGCCAAGTCGCTCGATGGGGTGAGTCTGTCGTCGAAGGGGCTCAATGGCGATATTCACGCCAGCGCCGACTATCGCGCCCATCTGATCGGCGTTCTGACCAAGAGAGCCGTGGCCGCGGCGAAGTGAGGTAAGCCGAGAACGCGAGCGTCCTCTGGGATCGCAGGTGTCTCGCCTGCTCTTGGCAACGGGACGCTCGCGGAAAGGAAGATGCAGGCGAGACGCCTGCGGTCCCAGGATCATGCCCGAACCAGAATTCTTCACGGATCTTGCGAAAACCCGCCTTGAAGTGGTGATCGCCAACATCACCACGCTCGCGGTGGACGCCATCGTCAATGCCGCCAACACCTCCCTGCTCGGCGGAGGGGGTGTGGACGGCGCCATCCATCGCGCCGCCGGACCGAAACTGGTGGCCGAGTGCCGCATGCTGAACGGCTGCAAGGTCGGCGATGCCAAGATCACCGGCGGATACCGGCTGCCGGCCCGCCACGTCATCCATACCGTCGGCCCGGTCTTCAACGGCGGCGGCCAGGGGGAGGCGGCGAGGCTCGCCTCCTGCTATCGGCGCAGCCTGGAAGTCGCTGCTGCCAACGCCATTGCCTCCATCGCCTTTCCGGCCATCTCCACCGGGATCTACCGCTATCCCGCCGACGAGGCAGCCGGCATCGCCATCGCGACCGTGACCGATACCCTGCCGTTGCTCACGGCGCCCCCTTCGCTGATCGTGTTCTGCTGCTTTGACGCGGGCACGGCCACCCATTACCGCCAGGCCTTCGCGGATGCGGGCCTCGCCCCCTTCTGATGCCGGAGGGCTCAAGAACCGATATCCCACGGTTTCGCTTCGACCTGACGGGACTCGTCCTATAGAGCAAAGTGCGATATCTCTGAATTGTACTTTGCTCTAATTCTTTGTTTTTACGTGTTTTCTTAATCGAAAAGTCTTTCAACTTTTCTGGAAAACACTCTAATGCCGGCAGATTTCAGGAGTTTGCCTTGCCTACCCCCCTTCCCGCTTCCATCGACGCAACAGCCGCCCTGCTCGCCGAGGCCGATTACGTGGCCGGACGAGACCTTGCCACCGTCTTGTTCCTTGCCCTGCGCATGGGCCGACCGCTCTTCCTGGAAGGGGAAGCCGGCGTCGGCAAGACCGAGATCGCCAAGGTGCTGTCCGCGACGCTGGGACGCCCCTTGATACGCCTGCAATGCTATGAAGGCCTCGACATCGCTTCGGCGGTGTATGAATGGAACACCATGGCGCAGATGATCGAGATCCGCCTGGCCGAGGCCGGCGGCAGCGTCGACCGCGCCAGCCTGGGCTCCGATCTCTTCTCCGAACGCTTCCTGATCGCCCGGCCCATCCTGGAGGCTGTGCGCCCTCAGGCCGGTGGTGCGCCGATCCTGCTGATCGACGAACTCGACCGCACCGACGAAGCCTTCGAAGCCTATCTCCTGGAGGTCCTCTCGGATTTCCAGGTCACCATCCCCGAATTCGGCACGGTCAAGGCGGAATCGCCGCCCATCGTGGTGATCACCTCCAACCGCACCCGCGAGATCCATGACGCTCTCAAGCGGCGCTGCCTCTATCACTGGGTCGACTACCCCAGCGCCGAGAACGAGCTCGAGATCCTGCGCCGCAAGGTACCCCATGTACCGGCCAAGCTGTCGCGCGAACTGATCGGCTTCGTACAGGCACTGCGCCGGGAGGACCTGTTCAAGTCCCCGGGCGTCGCCGAGATGCTGGATTGGGCCACCGCCCTGACCGAACTCGACGCGGTGGCGCTCGATCCCGCCCTCGTCTCCGACACGCTCGGCGTGCTCCTGAAATATCAGGACGACATTGCCCGCCTCTCCGGCAGTCAGGCCAAAAGGCTGATCGACAGCGTCAAGGCCGGGGCGCAGACCCATGCCTGAAGGTTGCAGCTTCCTGGCCGAGACGCGCGTTCTTTACCCTCTCCTGGAGGGGGAGGGTCGACGCGAAGCGTCGGGGTGGGGTGAAAAGGTGCGGTCTTGCCGGACTTGGATTGGCGAGACGGAATTCTTGCGAGGTGGTCACCCCACCCCGGACCTCCGGTCCGACCCTCCCCCTCCAGGGGAGGGTAGAAAGTCGTCCCGTTCATCCATGGCGGGAGTGGATGATGGCTGACCCCATGCCAATCACGCCCAGCCGCCTTGCCGACAACATCGCCTATTTCGGCCGCTTGCTGCGCGACGCCGGCCTGCCGGTCGGTCCCGCCAGCGTGCTCGATGCCATCCGGGCGGTGGAGACGGCAGGCCTCGGCGCCAAGCAGGATTTCTACTGGACGCTGCACAGCGTTTTCGTGACGCGGCATGAGCAGTCCCTGCTGTTCCGCCAGGCCTTCGAGTTGTTCTGGCGCCAGCGTGCCCTCACCGAAAAGCTCATCGCCATGATGTCTCCCCAGGCGGTGGCGATGAAGGAACCGCCCAAACCCAAGGCCGGTGCCCAGCGCGTCAACGACGCCTTCTACAAGGAACCGCCTCGCGAGGTGGAGGAAAAGCAGCTCGTCGAGTTCGACGCGCGCCTGACCATGTCGGAGCACGAGATTCTCAAGCAACGGGACTTCGCTCAGATGACAGCGGAGGAAATCGTCGCGGCCAAGAAGGAGATGGCGCAACTGCGCCTGCCCTTCGACATCCAGCCGACGCGCCGCCTCAGGCCCGGGGGCAGCGAGGTCATCGACCTGCGAAGGACGTTGAGGGCTGCCATGCGCAGCGGCGGCGATCTCGTCACCATCGCCTATCGGCAAGCCGGCGAGAAACATCCACCCCTCGTGGCGCTTTGCGACATATCCGGCTCGATGGCGGATTATTCCCGCCTGTTCCTGCACTTCTTGCATGCGATCTCTGAAAGGGGCCGGCGCGTGCATGCCTTCGTCTTCGCCACGCGGCTGACCAACATCACCCGGTCCCTGCGCACGCGTGACCCGGACGAAGCACTCGAACATGCCTCCCGTGCCGTCAGGGACTGGGATGGCGGCACCCGCATCGCCCATTGCCTGGAACGTTTCAACAAGGACTGGTCGCGCCGCGTGCTCGGCCAGGGCGCCACGGTGTTATTGATCACGGACGGGCTGGAGCGCCAGGTCGATCCCGGCCTCGCCAAGGAGCTCGATCGCCTGCATCGCTCCTGCCGTCGCCTGATCTGGCTCAATCCGCTACTGCGCTTCGATGCCTTCGAAGCACGGGCCGCCGGCATCAAGGCCATGCTGCCGCATGTTGACGAATTCAGGACCATTCACAATCTGAGGAGCATGGGCGATCTGGTGAAAGCCCTCGACCGCAAGGCCGATGCCTCAGCCGATCCCAAGAGTTGGTTAAAACGCGTTGGTTGACGGGCAATACAGCTCACTTAAGGAGGAAACCTTCCAAATTGTCATAGCCGGGCTTGCCCTCAACCGGACCGGTTGTCCGGTGTAGATCCACAAGCCACCCGCGCAACAGGGCCCAAGCCTGGATTGCGGGGTCAAGCCTGGCAATGACAAAGGTTGTGCAAACTCCAAGACGCTCAAGTGAACTGCATTGCGGCTGAAAGCCCTGTTTCAAGGAGCAATTTCGATGAGTGATACTGCCAGCAATTTCGCCTCCGACACCGACATCCTCGCCAGCGCCCAGCACTGGCGGGAACAGGGCAAGGGCGTCGCCATCGCCACCGTGGTGGAGACCTGGGGCTCGGCACCACGGCCGACGGGCTCGAACCTCGTGATCGACGAGGACGGCAATTTTCTCGGTTCCGTCTCCGGCGGCTGTGTCGAAGGTGCGGTGGTCACCGAAGCACTCGACGTCATCCAGCAAGGCAAGCCGCGTCTGCTCGAATTCGGCGTCGCCGACGAGACCGCCTGGCGGGTCGGCCTGTCCTGCGGCGGCACCATTCGGGTCTATGTCGAGAAACTGGACTGAAGGCCCCCTTCTTTCGCAACATTCCCGCAGGCTCTGCCATGAAACTTGCCACCCTCCAGGCCCTCAACCGGGCCAAAGCCGCCCGCAAGGCCGTTCTTCTCGTCACCGATCTCGACACAGGTGAGGAACGTCTGGTCGAGGAAAGCGCGATCCCGGCCGATCCGCTCGCCTCCGTGCTTTCGCAGCAATTGCGGCAGGGTCGCTCCGCCACGATCGAGCAGGACGGCAGGCGCCATTTCATCACTGTCCACGTGCCGCCGGTACGTCTGGTGATGATCGGCGCCGTCCATATCAGCCAGGCCCTGGCGCCCCTGGCCCGACTCGTCGGCCAGGATCCGATCATTGTCGACCCGCGCACCGCTTTTGCCACGCCCGAGCGCTTTCCCGGTGTCAAACTGTTCGCCGAATGGCCCGATATCGCCTTGCCTCCCCTCGGCATAGACCGTTACACCGCCTTCGTCGCCCTGACCCACGACCCGAAAATCGATGACGGAGCGCTGATACATGCGCTCGAACGCGATTGCTTCTATGTGGGAGCGCTTGGTTCGCGCAGGACGCATGCGCGCCGCATCGAAAGGTTGTGCGAGGCCGGGGTTGGCGAGGCGGCGCTGGCACGTATCCATGCGCCTATCGGCCTCGACATCGGTGCCATCAGCCCGGCCGAGATCGCCGTCTCGATCATGGCCGAGATCACGAGCGCACTTCGATTGGAAAGCGGCGAGAGGCAACCCAGGCCACCCGCCCTGTCAAAACCCTGTTATAAGTGATTGTTTTTTCATGTTTTTCGGTGAAATTTCTATCGATCAGGCTCTAGGCGGCGTTGCTGTCCATTCGATCCGCAAGGGCGGGCTGGTCCTCAAGAAAGGCACGCATATCCGGCCGACCGAAATCGAAGCGCTGCGCCGCGAAGGGGTCGAGTCCATCGTCATCGCCAGGCTCGATCCCGGCGATGTCGGCGAGGACATTGCCGCCGAGCGCATCGCCGCAAAACTGAGAGGCCATGGCGTGCGAGTAGCCGAGCCTTTCACCGGCCGGGCCAATCTGTTTGCCGAACAGGCCGGCGTGCTGGTAATCGATCGCGACGGCGTCGACAGGGTGAACGCCATCGACGAGAGCATCACCTTCGCAACTCTGCCCGCTTTCGATACGGTCAAGGCCGGCGAGATGATTGCGACGGTCAAGATCATCCCCTTTGCGGTCGAGGCTCCGACATTCGAGCGCGCGCTCGCCAGCCTGGGTGCCCCGATCATCCAGATCGCTCCCTTCCGCCCGCTCAAGGTCGCTGCCGTCTCCACTCTGCTTCCCGGCCTGAAGGAAAGCGTGATCGCCCGCACCCTCCAGGTCCTGAAAGAGCGCCTGGCGCCGGCCGCGGCCAGGCTCGTCCTCGACGAAAGGGTGCCGCACCAGGCCCCTGCCCTGGCGCAGGCGCTCGAGCGCGCAAAGGCGGCGCAGGCCGATCTCACCATCATCTTCGGTGCCTCGGCCATTGCCGACCGGCGCGACGTCATTCCCGCGGCCATCGAGATATCGGGTGGCGCCGTCGAACATTTCGGCATGCCGGTCGATCCGGGCAATCTCCTGCTGCTGGGGCGTTCCGGCACGATGTCTGTGCTGGGCGCACCCGGCTGCGCCCGCTCGCCCAAGGAAAACGGCTTCGACTGGATCCTGCATCGACTGCTGGCCGGCCTGCCGGTCACGCGCGCCGACATCGTCGGCCTCGGCGTCGGGGGCCTGCTGATGGAGATCGTCAGCCGTCCGCAGCCGCGCGCCGCCGCCGAAAAGCCGGGCGCGAGCCCTCCGACCGTCGCGACCATCGTCCTTGCCGCTGGCCGCTCCACGCGCATGGGCGGGCCGAACAAGCTGCTGGAGGACTATGCCGGCAAGCCGCTCGTCCGTCACGCGGTGGAAGCGGCGCTTGCCAGCCGGGCCAGTTCGGTCACGGTGGTCACAGGCCATCAGCAGGCGGAGGTTCGTGCTGCCCTTGCGGGGCTGGCTGTTACCTTCGTGCATAATCCGGCCTTCGCAGACGGCCTCTCCACCTCGGTGCGCGCCGGCATTGCGACCCTTCCTGTCGAATGCGACGCGGCCCTGATCGCGCTGGGCGACATGCCGCTGGTGGATGGCGCCCTGCTCGACCGGCTGATATCGGCCTTCGAACCCGACAAGGGTGCCCTCATCGTGCTCCCCGTCACGCAGGGGCAGCGCGGCAACCCGGTGATCTGGGCGCGGCGATTCTTCGATGAGCTGCAAGCCATCGAGGGCGATGCCGGCGGCCGACAGATTCTCAAGGCGAACAGCGATGCGGTGGTCGAGATTCCCGTCTCTTCGATCGCCGCGAGCTTCGATGTGGACACCCAGGAGGCGCTAGCGCGGTTGCGACAAATCCCAACCTGACATTTTGTTGCTAAGCCCGGCGCCGACGCTTTCGTCTACACAGTATGTGCGCAATTATTCAGCAACATTCTTTCCCTTGATGAAGGATAGTATGGCTATCGAAATTTTTGTGTGGATCTAGACGAAATCTAACAGCCATTACACGTTTGTACGACTGGAGCCATTCAGCCGCTAAATCGTTTTTTCGGCGTTACTAGGTCAAAATTGACGCTTCCGGCGCCAGCCGACGCTATAAAATTCGCCGGGCTGCATAAATATTTCGTGATTTCCAGAAACTTCGCCTTCGAGACCACCACGGTGATTGTCAGTTTGCAAAGCGCTTGCTATGACAGGAAATCGTCGAATGACTGCCTGTCTCTTAGGCAAAAATCCCGCCAAAGGGAGACCAGGAGAAGCAAGGACGGCGTCGACAGAGGGGAAAGTTTGTAGACGATGGCAGAGTTTTTACAGCAGCTCATCAACGGGCTGGCGGTAGGATCGCTATATGGTCTCATCGCCGTAGGTTACACGATGGTGTTCGGCATCATCGGCATGGTGAACTTCGCTCATGGCGATCTGTTCATGCTCTCAGCGATCATCGCCTTCATCTGTTTCGTGATCCTGGTCACCTTGCTCGGCCTTTCATCGGTCATCGTGGCCTTGCTGGTGGTGATGGCAATCGGCATGGTCCTCACCAGTGTCTGGAACTGGGCCATCGAGCGCATCGCCTACCGTCCTCTGCGCGGCTCCTTCCGCCTTGCTCCCCTGATCTCCGCCATCGGCGTCTCCATGGCACTGTCGAACTTCGTACAGGTCAGCCAGGGCGCCGAGTCCAAGGCGATCCCCCACGCGGTGGACGCCGCCCTCAGCGCCAAGTACCAGATCTGGTCGGAGGTCTCGGCGGACGGGCGCGCCATGGACGCCTCGCTCTCTCTCAAGGCCATCCTGATCTTCGTCACCACCGCCGTGTTGCTGGCGATCTTCTGGTACATCGTGTCCAGGACCTCGCTCGGCCGCGCCCAGCGCGCCTGTGAGCAAGACCGCAAGATGGCCGCCCTGCTGGGCGTCGATGTCGATCGCACCATTTCCATCACCTTCATCATGGGTGCGGCCCTGGCCGCCGTTGCCGGCCTGATGTTCCTGGTGCTCTATGGCTCCGTGAACTTTCGTGACGGCTTCGTGCCTGGTGTGAAGGCCTTCACCGCCGCGGTGCTCGGCGGCATTGGCTCCCTGCCCGGCGCCGTGCTGGGCGGCATGCTGATCGGCCTGATCGAGAAACTCTGGGAAGGTTCCTTCGAGGGCGACGTTGCGGCCTATCGCGACGTTGCGGTGTTCTCCGTGCTCGCCATCACGCTGATCTTCATGCCGCAAGGCCTGCTGGGACGCCCCGAAGTGGAGAAGGTGTGATCATGGCCGCAACCGGCACCACGCGTATTTCATCGGCCGAGCTGTTCAAGGATCTCATCTTCTGGGCCGTGATCTCCACCTGCATGTTCCTGCCTGTGGTGGGGCTGACGACCTATTCCGACCAGGCGACCAACAGTTTTCGCTTCAACCTCCTCAATCCCGATTTCGGCTTCGGCAAGCGGTTCGGCGGCTTGATCACCACCGCCGTGCTCGTCGGCCTCATCGTCCTGATCCGCCTGTTCGTCCTGCTGCGCCCGCAGCGCCCGGAACACAAGGCGCCCTCCAAATTCGCGGCGGCCATGACGCGGATCGGCATGTCGCCCTGGGTGATGTGGTTCGGCGCCGGGCTTGCCGTCGTCTTCCCGCTGGTCATGCTGTGGGGCCTCGGCGACAAGGGGTCTCTGAAGTGGATCGACAGCTACGGCATCCAGATCATGATCTACATCATGCTGGGCTGGGGGCTGAACATCGTGGTCGGCATGGCCGGCCTGCTGGACCTGGGCTATGTCGCCTTCTATGCCGTCGGCGCGTATTCCTACGCACTTTTGTCCGTCTATTACGGCATGACCTTCTGGGAGTGCCTGCCGATCGCAGGCTTCCTCGCCGCACTCTGGGGCATCATCCTCGGCTTTCCCGTGCTGCGCCTGCGCGGCGACTATCTCGCCCTCGTCACGCTCGCCTTCGGTGAAATCATCCGCAGCGTGCTGGTGAACTGGAAATCCTTCACCCACGGCAATGACGGCATCACCTCGATCAAGCCGCCCACCTTTTTCGGCATCCCCTTCACCGCCGGGCCGAACGGTTTTGCCAAGACCTTCGACCTTGCCTTCTCGCCGATCTACGGCAAGATCTTCTTCTACTATGTCATTCTCATTCTCGCGGTGATGACGGCCTATATCACCAGCCGTATGCGCCGGCTGCCGGTTGGCCGCGCCTGGGAAGCGTTGCGCGAAAACGAGATCGCCTGCCGCTCGCTCGGCATCAACACCACCACCACCAAGCTCGCGGCTTTCGCCAGCGGTGCCTTCTTCGGCGGTCTCGCCGGTGCCTTCTTCGCAGCCAAGCAGGGCTTCATCAATCCCGAGAGCTTCGTGTTCCAGGAATCGGTGATGGTGCTCGCCATCGTGGTGCTCGGCGGCTCGGGCAGCCTGCTCGGCGTGGTCGTGGCCGCCATCCTGCTCGTCGGCGGCTCGGAGATCCTGCGTGAACTCACCTTCATGAAATGGATCTTCGGACCCGATTTCGACCCGAGCCAGTATCGCCCTATGATCTTCGGCCTCGCCATGGTCTCGATGATGCTGTGGAAGCCGCGTGGTCTCATCTCCAATCGCGCTCCGACCGTCTATCTGAAGGAACGCAAGATCGTCTCCGGCGCCCTTGTACAGGAAGGTCACGGATGAGCGCGCCCGGGAACAACGACATGATCGACCCTGCCCTCGCCTCGCACGCCCATCCTGAACAGCACTGGCATGGCGATCCGATCCTCAAGGTCGAGAAGCTGACCATGCGGTTCGGAGGCCTTACCGCCGTCAACGCCGTCTCGTTCAATTGCGGCCGGGGCGACATCACCGCTTTGATCGGCCCCAACGGTGCCGGCAAGACCACGGTGTTCAACTGCATCACCGGCTTTTACAAACCAACGGAAGGCCGGATCGGCCTGCGTCACGGTTCGGCGGCGGCCTGGGACGAATTCGACGCCCTGACCGCCACCACCCTGCAAAAGCTCAGCCATGGCCAGGATACGCTCTATCTGCTCGAGCGCATGCCAGACTTCATGGTCTCCCGCCAGGCAAAGGTTGCCAGAACCTTCCAGAACATCCGCCTCTTCGCAGGCATGACGGTTCTGGAGAATTTGTTGGTCGCCCAGCATGTTCACCTGATGCGCGCGTCGGGCTTCTCCGTCTTCGGCATTCTCGGCCTGCCCACCTACAGCCATGCCGAGAAGGCCGCGGTCGAGAAGGCGAAATACTGGCTCGACAAGACCGGCCTGATGGCGCGTGCCGACGATCCGGCTGGCAGCTTGCCCTATGGCGACCAGCGCCGCCTGGAGATCGCCCGCGCCATGTGCACCGAGCCGGTCCTGCTTTGCCTGGACGAACCGGCGGCCGGCCTCAATCCGAGGGAAAGCCTCGATCTCAACAAGCTGCTGCGCACGATCCGTAACGATCACGAGACCTCTCTTCTCCTGATCGAGCACGACATGTCCGTGGTCATGGAGATTTCGGACCATGTGGTGGTGCTCAATTACGGCACCAAGATCTCTGACGGCACGCCCGAGCAGGTCCGCAACGATCCTGCCGTGATCGCCGCCTATCTCGGCACCGACGAGGAAACGGAGAGTTGAACATGTCCTCGCCCCTGCTGACCGTGCGTGGCGTCCACACCTATTACGGACAGGTGCACGCTCTCAAAGGTGTCGACGTCGACATCAACCCGGGTGAGATCGTCACCATCATCGGCGCCAATGGCGCCGGCAAGTCCACCTTGATGATGACGGTTTTCGGCTCGCCCAAATGCCGTGTCGGTTCGATCTCCTTCGACGGGCAAGACATCACCGATATGCCGATGCATGAAATCGCCCGGCTGCGCATCGCCCAGTCCCCCGAGGGACGGCGCATCTTCCAGCGCATGACGGTCTACGAGAACTTGCAGATGGGTGCCGAGATCGACGGCAATGCCCATTTCGCCGAGGACCTCGAGCGCATGTATACGCTCTTCCCCCGTCTGAAGGAGCGTGCCAGCCAGCGTGGCGGTACACTTTCAGGTGGCGAACAGCAGATGCTGGCGATCGCCCGCGCCCTGATGAGCCGGCCTCGGCTCTTGATGCTGGACGAGCCCTCGCTCGGCCTCGCGCCTCTCATCGTCAAGCAGATCTTCGACGCGGTGCGGGTGCTCAACGAGACTGAGAAATTGACCGTTTTCCTCGTCGAGCAGAATGCTTTCCATGCACTGCGGCTAGCGCATCGAGGCTATGTCATGGTCAACGGCGCGATCACCATGTCCGGCACCGGCAAGGAACTGCTCGCCCGGCCCGAAGTGCGCGCAGCCTATCTGGAAGGGGGTCATTGAGATGGAAACCTATCTCTATGAGGACAAGCTGTTCGTCTTCGTGCTCGTCACCTTGCTGATGGGTGGCTGGGCCGCCTGGATGACCGGCAAGGCCAGCGCCTCGACCTGGAGCCGCTACCCGATCTTGTTCTTCTATCTGGTGCTGCTGACCATGGCCGTGCGCTTCCTCCACCAGGCGCCGTTCGGGGGCAACATGTTTTCCCCCTATTACTTCGTGGTCGATCTCGTCATCATCCAGCTCATCGGCCTCCTGTCTTATCGCGTCCGGCTCGCCAAGCAGATGGTCGGCAAATATGGCTGGATGTTCCAGCGATCGGGAGCACTTGGCTGGAGCGCACGCTCGAGCGGGGAATGATCGAATACAAGCAACAACGAAATCGGATGAGCTGTACGCGCAACTTTGGCTGACGGCCTCGTTCACGTCCTGACTATCCGCAGACCGGAGCCGCAAGCTCCACCAAGCCACTGGGAGAACGACATGAAAAAAGTCTGGTTGACAGGCGCAGCGCTGGCGGCAGGCCTGCTGCTCAGCACGTCCGCCTTCGCGCAGATCAAGATCGGCATCGGTGCACCGATCACCGGTCCGAGTGCTGCCTCCGGAGCCCAGATCAAGCAGGGCGCGGAACTCGCCATCAAGAACCTCAATGCGGCCGGCGGCGTGCTCGGACAGAAGCTGGAATTGACGGTCGGCGACGACCAGTCCGATCCCAAGCAGGGCGTTTCGGTTGCCAACAAGTTCGTCGGCGACGGCGTGACCTGGGTGGTAGGACACTACAACTCCGGCGTGACCATCCCCGCTTCGGAGGTCTATGGCGACAACGGTATCGTCGCCATCACCCCCGCCGCCACCAACGAAAAGGTAACCGACCGCAAGCTCTGGGGCATGTTCCGCACCTGCGGCCGCGACGACCAGCAGGCCAAGGTCTGGGTGGACTATGTCAAGGCCACCTATCCCGGCAAGAAGGTCGCCATCGTCCATGACAAGACCACTTATGGCCAGGGCTTGGGCGAAAACGCCAAGAAGCTGATGGCGGCCGACGGCATGAAGGAAGTCCTGTTCGAAGGTGTGAACACCGGCGAGAAGGACTATTCGGCCATCGTTACCAAGCTCAAGGCGGTTGGCGCCGACGTGCTGATCTATGGCGGCCTCTACACCGAAGCCGCCCTGATCCTCAAGCAGCTGCGCGACCAGGGCATGCAGACCGTGATGGTCTCCGGCGACGGCCTGGTCTCCTCGGAATTCGCCACCATTGGCGGCGATGCCGTGATCGGCACCCAGATGTCCTTCGCGCCCAAGGCCGAGGATGATCCGTCCAACGCCGCCATCGTCAAGCAGTTCAAGGACAGCGGCTTCACCCCGGAAGGCTATACGCTGAAGGCCTATGCGGCGGTCCAAGTCCTGGCCCAGGCCGCGGAACAAGCCAAGTCCGCCGATCCGCAGAAGATCGCCGAGGTAATGCACTCCGGCAAGGCCTTCAAGACGGTGATCGGCGATGTCTCCTATGACGACAAGGGCGACATGAAGCAGATCGACTACGTCATCTTCTCCTGGAAGAAGGGCCCAGACGGCAAGATCGACTTCTTCCAGAACAAGTAATCTGCCTTCTTTTCCACGATACCTCGATCGCCCCGGTTCGCTGGGGCGATTTCTTTGAAGGCCCCCTCTTCACGGCTCGGATTGGGCCGTGACGTAGGACATGACGCAGGGAGAGAGGACTAACCCGCCCTCCCCTTTGCGAATTCGCCTGAATTTCCGTGACAAGCCGTTGGAAATTTAGACAATGGCGTCATCGGGTGCAGCCGAACCGATCCAGAAAAGAACGGTCTGCGCCCAGTACAACAGGGAAGAACCCCCATGAACAAACTTTCATTGGCCGGCGCTGTACTCGCGGCGGGCCTCGCCTTGGGCGGTAGCGCGCAGGCGCAGATCAAGCTCGGCGTCGGCGGCCCGATGACCGGCCCTGCCGCCTCCTACGGCCTGCAGACCAAGGCAGGCGCCGAGATGGCGGTGAAGGACATCAACGCCAAGGGCGGCGTGCTCGGCCAGAAGATCGACGTCAGCGTCGGCGACGACCAGGCCGATCCCAAGCAGAGCGTCTCGGTCGCCAACAAATTCGTAGGCGACGGGATAACCTGGGTCATCGGCCATGTGACCTCCGGCGGCGCCATCGCTGCTTCGGATGTCTATGCCGACAACAACATCATCAACGTCACGCCGTCGGCCTCCAGCGAGAAGCTGACCGATCGCGGTTTGTGGAACACCTTCCGGACCTGCGGCCGCGACGACCAGCAGTCCAAGGTGTGGGCGGACTATGTCCTGGCTCATTTCAAGGACAAGAAGATCGCCATCGCGCATGACAAGCAGACCTATGGCGAAGGTCTTGCCAAGGGTGCGAAGAAATACCTCAACGATTCCGGCGTGAAGGAAGTGCTTTACGAGGGCGTGAACGCTGGTGAGAAGGACTATTCCGGTCTCGTCACCAAGCTGAAGTCCAGCGGTGCCGACGTGCTGCTGTGGGGCGGCTACTACACCGAGGGTGCGCTGATCCTCAAGCAGTTGCGCGACCAGGGCGGCAAGACCATCATGATGGGCGCCGACGGCCTCAACTCGCCAGAATTTGCCACCATCGGTGGTGATGCCGTGGTCGGCACGCTGATGACCTTCGCGCCCAAGATCGAAGACTACCCGGCCAATGCCGATCTGGCGAAGCGCTTCCGCGAGGGCGGCACCGATCCGGCCGGCTTCACCCTGCTGGCCTATGCCGGCGTGCAGGTGCTGGCCCAGGCGGCCGAAGAAGCCAAGTCCGCCGATCCGCAGAAGATCGCCGAGGTCATGCATTCGGGCAAGAAGTTCCAGACCGTGATCGGCGAGATCTCCTACGACAAGAAGGGCGACCTGGCCCAGCCGGCCTATGCCATCTACAGCTGGAAGAAGGCCGCGGACGGCAAGATCGCCGCCGAGCAGAACCCCTCCTGAGGCCTCTGTCTCCATCGCGATGAATGAACATGACCCGCTCCGGTTCCACCGGGGCGGGTTTTTATCTGGCGGAATTGGCGCTCTTTCGAAAAGCCCTGAACGGGCCTTCCCCTCTAAAACCAATCCCGCGTGAAGTTTGACGCGCTGACCGGTATCAGCCGAGCTTGCTCAGGATCGGAAAGGTGTTCTGCAGCCAGATCGCGAAATCGGCCATGCCGCCGGTCAGGAAGGCAACGCCTGCGACCACCAGCAGCCCGCCCATCGCCTTCTCCACCGTGCCGAGATGAGTCCGGAAGGAGCGCAGGAAACGCATGAAGGGGTTCATGGCAAAGGCGGCCACCACGAAAGGCAGTCCCAGGCCGAGCGTGTAGATGGCGAGCAAGGTCACCCCCTGGCTGACGCTGCCATCCTTGCCCGCCACGGCGATCACCGTGCCCAGAACCGGCCCGATGCAAGGCGTCCAGCCAAAGGCGAAGGCCAGCCCCATCACGAAGGCGCCCCACGGGCCGGAGCCTGTGCCGGCCTGCAGGCGCGCCTGGCGATAGAGCAGGGAAATGCGCAGGATCCCGAGAAAATGCAGGCCCATGGCGATGATGACGATACCTGCCAGCAGATAGAAGGGATCGATCGAGTTGGCCCATGAGGCGGGGAGAATCCCCTTCTCGGCCAGGGCGCTGAGGCCATTGGCCATCGCCCTGCGCAGGACGAGGAGATAGGAGGCGCCGGCACCGAGAGAGATGAAGATGGTGGCAAGGCCGGCCACGAAGCACAGGGCCGAGATCACCGCACGGCGGCGGATACTCTTGTCGATGGTCTGTCCCGTCATCTCGTCCAGCGTGGAGCCGGCTAGGAAGGTCAGATAGGGCGGCACCAGCGGCAGCACGCAGGGCGAGAGGAAGGAGAACAGGCCGGCCACGAACACGGCAGGCAAGGTAATATCGGCCATGGACCCATCCAGAACAGGCATTTACGCGTCTGCACCGCCTTTGGGCGGCGAAACCCTTGCTCTAGCGCGCCCACGCCTTTTGCCCAAGCCCGTTTCGTCGAACTCCCTGTCTCGTGATCGGAAGTGATACCAGGAGGCATTGAAAATGACTCCTGGTTCCGTCCCGCGATTTTCGCCAAATCTTTGATTTGGTGTCGGAAATTGCGGAGTGTTCAAGTCTCATATGCGTCAGCATATTCGAGACTTGGTATGATGTCGCAGGGCTGCCTCGGCATGAGGCCGATTGTCTCGCTCCGCCGGCGGTGCCAAGCTGCCGACGATCGGAGAACGATTCATGCGCAATCTCATTACCGATGTCGCCGGCGTGCTGGTCGGCAATGCCGAAGACGCCAGGATCGCCTCCGGCACGACGGCGGTGGTGTTCGAGGAGCCGGCCGTGGCCGCCGTCGACGTGCGCGGCGGCGCACCGGGCACGCGGGAAACCGACCTGCTCGCCCTGGAGCGGACGGTCGAGCGCATTGATGCGATCGCCTTGTCGGGCGGTTCGGCTTTCGGCCTGGAAGCCGGCGCCGGCATCGGGGCCTGGCTGGCCGAGCACGGCCGCGGCTTCCAGGTCGGCGCCGTCAGGGTTCCGATCGTTCCCGGTGCCATCCTGTTCGACCTCCTCAATGGCGGCGACAAGCGATGGGGACGCTATCCGCCCTATCGCGAACTCGGTTTCGCCGCGGCCGGGGCAGCGGCCGATACGTTCGCGCTGGGATCGGCCGGCGCCGGGCTGGGCGCCACCACGGCCGGTCTGAAAGGCGGGCTCGGTTCGGCCTCGGTACGATGCGGGCTTCATACCGTCGGGGCGCTGGTGGCCGTCAATGCCCTCGGCAGCGCGACCATCGGCGACGGCGCTCATTTCTGGGCAGCGCCTTATGAGCAGGCGGGGGAGTTCGGCGGCTTCGGCCTGCCAGCTCCATGGCCTGATGATGCGCTGGCGTTGCGCCACAAGGCCATGCAGGCCGGCAACACCACGATTGCGGTGGTGGCGACCGATGCCGTGCTCACCAAGGCACAGACCAAGCATTTCGCAGTGATGGCGCAGGATGGTCTCGCCCGGGCTATTCACCCGATCCATACCCCGCTCGACGGCGATACCGTGTTTGCCGCCGCCACGGGTCGCGTAGTGCTCACTGAGCCGATCGGCGATCTGATCGCCCTCGGCACCGCGGCGGCGCATGCCCTGGCACGGGCCTGTGCCCGCGCCATCTACGAAGCAAGCGCCCTGCCCTTCCCCGGCACTCTCCCCAGTTGGCGGGATCGCTTCCAGGGAGTGCAGAGGTCCTCGTCCACCGTATAGTCGGAATTCTGATTTGCAGGTGACGTTCCTGTGTCATTGCGAGCGAACAACGGAATTACGGCTCTGATCCTGGACTGTATTTCCAAAAACGGGCGAGGACGCCCGCGCTCCCAAGCACCGCCTCAACGATTGCAATAGGCGGCTGGCTCTGGCAGGTACTGCCCGTTCACCGCGAACTTTCCAGCCCAGGATATGCCATGTCTCGCCCGATCATCATTGCCCCCTCCATTCTCTCGGCCGATTTCGCCGCACTCGGCGCGGAAGTCCGGGCGATCGAGGAGGCCGGCGCCGACTGGGTGCATTACGATGTGATGGACGGGCATTTCGTGCCGAACCTCACCATCGGCGCCGGCGTCGCTGCTGCCTTGCGCCCGCATGTGCGCACCAAGCTCGATGCCCATCTGATGATCTCGCCGGCCGATCCCTATGTGGAGGATTTCGCCAAGGCCGGCTGCGACACCATTACCATCCACGCCGAGGCCGGCCCGCATCTGCATCGCTCGTTGCAGCATATCAGGAAGCTCGGCAAGCGCGCGGGCGTGGCAATCAATCCGGGCACCTCGCCCGAGGTGGTCGACTATGTGCTCGACCTCGCTGACCTCATCCTGGTGATGACGGTCAATCCCGGCTTCGGCGGCCAGGCCTTCATTCCCGAGACCTTGTCGAAGATATCAGCCATCCGGGCCCGGGTGGGCAAGCGCGACATCGATATCGAGGTCGATGGCGGCATCACGCCAGAAACCGCACCGCTGGTGGTGCGGGCCGGCGCCAATGCGCTCGTCGCCGGTTCCTATGTATTCAAGGGCGGTCCATCCGCCTATGCCGCCAACATCGCCGCCATTCGCGAGGCTGCGACCGCCGCCCGCTGAGATATCGCGGCTCTCCCGTTTTCGATTTGCGTTTCACTTTCCCGGTGCCGCGCCTAAAAGGGCGCAAAAGGACCCTGCCATGATCCCACGCTATAGCCGCCCGCAAATGGTCTCCATCTGGGCGGAGCAGTCCCGTTTCCGCATCTGGTTCGAGATCGAGGCCCACGCCACCGACAAGCTGGCCGAGCTCGGCGTCGTGCCCAGGGAAGCGGCTGCCAAGGTCTGGGAGAAAGCCAGGGACGCAACCTTCGACGTGGCCCGCATCGACGAGATCGAACGGGAAGTGAAGCACGACGTCATCGCCTTCCTCACCCATCTGGGAGAGATCGTCGGCCCGGAAGCACGCTTCCTGCATCAGGGCATGACCTCTTCGGACGTGCTCGACACCTGCTTTGCCGTGCAGCTTTCGCGGGCCGCCGACCTGTTGATCGCCGATGTCGACGAGGTGCTCGCGGCCCTTCGCAAGCGTGCCTTGGAACATAAATACACGCCCACTATCGGCCGCAGCCATGGCATCCATGCCGAGCCGGTCACCTTCGGCCTCAAGCTCGCCCAGGCCTATGCCGAGTTTGCACGCAACCGCGAGCGCCTCGTCGCCGCGCGCAAGGAAATCGCCACCTGCGCGATATCGGGCGCCGTCGGCACCTTCGCCAATATCGATCCGGCTGTAGAGGCCTATGTGGCGGAGAAGATGGGCCTTGCCGTCGAGCCGGTCTCTACGCAGGTGATCCCGCGCGATCGCCACGCGATGTTCTTTGCGACTCTCGGTGTCGTCGCCTCCTCGATCGAACGCCTCGCCACCGAAATCCGCCATCTCCAGCGTACCGAAGTGCTGGAAGCCGAGGAGTTCTTCTCCGCCGGGCAGAAGGGCTCGTCGGCCATGCCCCACAAGCGCAATCCCGTACTGACCGAAAACCTCACCGGCCTCGCCCGCATCGTGCGCTCGGCCGTGACGCCGGCCCTGGAGAACGTGGCGCTCTGGCATGAGCGCGACATCTCGCACTCCTCTGTCGAACGCATGATCGGTCCCGACGCCACAGTCACGCTGGATTTCGCCCTGGCTCGCCTTGCCGGTGTGATCGACAAGCTGATGATCTACCCGGAAAACATGCGCCGCAATCTCGACCGCCTCGGCGGCCTGCACAACTCGCAGCGCGTGCTGTTGGCCCTCACCCAGGCCGGCGCCAGCCGCGAGGATTCCTACCGCCTGGTTCAGCGCAACGCCATGAAGGTCTGGCGTGGCGAAGGCGATTTCCTCGCTTTCCTCAAGGCCGATCCTGAGGTCTCCGCCCTGCTTTCGGATGCAGCTCTCGAAGCGATGTTCGACGAGGGCTACCATTTCAAGCATGTCGACACGATCTTCGATCGCGTCCTCGGCTCAGAAACCTGAGCCAAGGCGCGGGAACCTGCGCCGAAATCGAGCGTTCGCTTGATAGTTGTGGACGAGCGGCGCCGCGGGAGCATCCTGGCTTCCGGTTCGCCGCCTCGCTCCAATGCAGATTCGTTGATCGGGCCACAGGCACGATCAACGAATTTGCAAGATATCAAAGATTTGCAGAGTTTCTCGGCGAGACCTGTTCGCCGGCCTCGTCGGGAAACTCTGCTTGGAATAGGCTCATGGTCTTGAGTCGCGGCGGCCTCGATCGCCTGACGATGCACTCAATCGAGCCGGGGAAACATCGACGTGCGCATTTCCGATACCGACATCCTGATCGTACCGGGCCTCGGCAATTCCGGCCCGGGTCACTGGCAGTCGCGCTGGCAGGCGAAGCTCTCGACCGCCCGCCGCGTCGAGCAGGACGACTGGGACCATCCCGAGCGTGAAGCCTGGGTGAACAGGCTCGTGGAGGCGGTGCAGGGATCGAGCCGGCCAGCCATCGTCATCGCCCATTCGATCGGCGTGATCACCACCGTGTTCGCGGCCGAGCGTCTGAAGGGGCATGTCATCGGTGCGATGCTGGTGGCGCCGTCAGATTGGGACAAGCCGGATCTGCTGCCGGGCTATGATCTCAATTTCAATCCGATCCCGATGACGGCCCTGCCCTTCCCGTCGCTCCTGGTGGCGAGCCGGAATGATCCCTATTGCGAGATCAACCGCGCCAGTTCCTTTGCCGAGGCCTGGGACAGCGAATTCGTCGATGCGGGCGAAGCCGGCCATATCAATGTGGAATCCGGCCACGGTCCCTGGCCGGAAGGCCTGTTGCGCCTGGCTTCGTTCCTGTCAAAACTCATGCACGAGAGCCAATAGCGCGCCCTAAAGAGCTCAATAACTCGGGCCCGCTGGCCCCGCATGGCCGCGCGCAGCCTTCAAAGCGGCCTGGGCGCCGGCGGTAAGGAAGGCCCAATCCGAACCGATGCCCATGATGTCGAAGCCAAGCTCGGCATTGCGGGCCGCCGCTTCGCCATTGCCGCAATAGATCGCCGTCAGCTTGTTGCGGGCTTTGGCCGCGGCGAGAACCCGTTTGATCACTTCGACCGATTCCGGGAGTTGATGATCGAGCCTGGCGCCCTTGCTCAGGCTGATCGACAGATCGCTTGGCCCGACGAAGACGCCATCGAGACCCGGCACGTCGAGTATCTCCTCCAGCGCATCGGCCGCCTGCCGCGTTTCGATCATCGCGAGCGCAATCAATTGATCGTTGGCGGCGGTGCGATAGCTTTCCGTTTCCGCACCGAACAGGGAAATGGCGCGGGTACCGCCCCAGCTCCGACCGCCAACCGGCGGGTATTTCAAGGTGTCGACCAAGCGGCGGGCATCCTCCACCGAATTGATCATCGGCAGGATGGCGAGCTCGGCGCCAACATCATAGAGCCGCGCGGCATCGCCGAAACCGTCCAGGCCGACCCGCACGCCCGTCGGCGTGTTGGCCAGATGTGCTGCGCTGATCGCATCACGCGCTTCGCCGAAGGAAGCCTCGCCATGCTGCAGGTCGATGATGACGGCGTCGAACCCGGCGCGACCGAGCGCCTCTGCCATACGCGGATAGCCCGCCCCCATCCAGGCCGCAAAGATCTTTTCGCCTTTGGCCAGGCGCGTGCGCAGCGTGGGGGCAGTCATCGCATTTCCGATCACATTGCTGCGATGCCCCGCCGAGGCGGGGCATCGTGAAAGATGGGTTGAATGAACACGGTCAAACGCCGTCGCTCAAACGCCGTTTTGGATTTCCTGCACCGCACGGCCGAGCAGTTCGGTCATGACCTGGCGGACCTGCGGCTCGCTCATGCTCAGATTGGCTTCGGCGAAATCGCTGAGCACCTTGCGCACCACGTCGTGGTCGCCGGCCTCCTCGAAGTCCGACAGGACGACTGATTTGGCGTAGGCGTTGGCTTCGTCACCCGAAAGGCCGAGTTTTTCGGCGGCCCACAGGCCAAGGAGCTTGTTCCGGCGAGCGGTCGCCTTGAAGCGCAGATCCTCATCATGGGCGAACTTGCTTTCGAAAGCCTCTTCCCGCTTGTCGAAGGTGGTCATCCGTTAAAATCCTGTTCAGCTACCGGTTTTCCTTGAAGGACCGGCCATGCCTGTTGCATATAGGCGCGCAATCCCCAAATCAAATTAATGCGCCGTAACGCCCTCTCCTCCCAGGATGCCGGGCGTCTTGAAACTACACTCACGCCGGGCACTAGAAAATGTGCTTTGGCTCGATTCGTGAAGCTTGGTTCTGATCGGGCGCCCTGCCTGCACGAAGATTGTGCGCGGGGGCATGATCGGGTAAGTTGGCCGTGTCTCCGGTTTGCGCTCGCAAATCGAATCGCCAATTGCGCCGGCCACGGATCGCATTTCCAGGAGCCCAGGCCCTTTGACGGATTTTCTCAAACCACGGTACATCCCGATGAACCGCCGCCGCCGCATTTACGAAGGCAAGGCGAAGGTCCTCTATGAGGGTCCCGAGCCCGGCACGCTGATCCAGCACTTCAAAGACGACGCCACCGCATTCAATGCCAAGAAGCACGAGGTCATCGACGGCAAGGGCGTGCTCAACAACCGCATTTCCGAATATCTGTTCCAGAACCTCAACGATATCGGTGTGCCCACCCATTTCATCCGCCGCCTCAACATGCGCGAGCAGTTGATCCGCGAGGTGGAGATCATTCCGCTGGAGATCGTGGTCCGCAACGTCGCCGCCGGTTCCATCGCCACGCGCCTTGGCATCGAGGAAGGCACCCAGCTTCCCCGCTCGATCGTCGAATTCTACTATAAGAACGATGCCCTCAACGACCCGATGGTATCGGAAGAGCACATCACCGCTTTCGGCTGGGCCAGCCCGCCTGAGCTCGACGACATCATGGCGCTGGCCATCCGCGTCAACGACTTCCTGTCCGGCCTGTTCCTCGGCGTCGGCATCCGCTTGGTCGATTTCAAGATCGAATGCGGACGCCTGTGGGAAAACGACATCATGCGCATCGTGCTGGCGGACGAGATCTCGCCGGACTCCTGCCGCCTGTGGGACACCAAGTCGAACGACAAGCTCGACAAGGATCGCTTCCGCCGTGACATGGGCGGGCTCGTCGAAGCCTATACCGAAGTCGCCCGCCGTCTCGGCATCATGAACGAGATGGATAATGTCGTCGTCAAGGGGCCCAAGCTGGTTCAGTGATCGCCTTGAGTACAACAATGCGTAAGGGGCTCGCGCGTTACGGCGTTCGAGCCCTTTTCGCTGGCGTGGGTCTCCTGACCCTTGCCGGCTGTAGCCTGTTCGACCTGTGGGCCGGCGATCCGGCCGTGTCACTGCCGGATTCCCGTTCCTGGGTGGTGCTGCCGATGCGGGCCTTCGTCTCGCGTGAGAATATCCGCGTCGACGGGCTGCAACTCTGCACCAGAATGCGCTGTGGCTATGATGCGGCGATCGAGCGCTTTACCGTCACCGGCCCGGATGCCCTGGCGATCGAGCGTTCCCTGGCCGAGCCCAAGCGGCTTGCCGCACTGCTTGCCCAACCCGACGCCAAGACCAAGATCCCGCCCCCCAAGGTGAGCGTCGACAGTTTCGGCTCCGGCGATTGGAAGGGCATTCAGCTCGCGATGACGGGCGGCAAGAAAGCCCACCACATCAACGCCTATGCCGTCGGGCTGCACAAGGCAGGCGAGACCAGCTTCATCGTCGTCATTGCCGGCGAACCGCGCATCGCCAGGAAGCTGATCGACGAGGCGACGCAGTAGCGCCCGTAGCGCCATGCCGAAAAGTGAATGCTGCTTTTCGGCATGATACGATAATAGCGACCTGCTACGGAATCGGATACCGTCCATGGACGACAAGAAACTCAGCAAATTCATGAGCCTCGTGCTTCGCCACGCGCCTGAGACGGCCGGCCTGGTGCTCGACGCGCAGGGCTGGGTCGAGATCGACGATCTCACCAAGGCCGCCGCCGAACAGGTGGGAGCCGGCCGGCAGGACATCGAACGGGTTGTCAGGGAAAGCGACAAGCAGCGCTTCGTCATCGCCGGTACGCGCATTCGCGCCAACCAAGGCCACAGCGTCGATATCGATCTCGGCCTTGCCGCCACCGTGCCGCCTGCCGAATTGTGGCACGGCACCGCAGCCTGCAACCAGGCCGGCATTTTCGCCGCCGGCCTCCAAAAACGCTCGCGCCAGCACGTGCATCTGTCCGATGACCACGATACCGCCCGCAAGGTCGCGATAAGGCGCGCCGGCCCCTGGATCATCCTGCAGGTGGATGCCCGGGCGATGCAGGCGGAGGGGCTGCGGTTCTATCACAGCGACAACGGTGTCTGGCTGACCGAGGCCGTACCATCCCGTTTCCTCAGCGTGTTCGAGACATTTTCCCGGCCCGATCGGCAAGGCAATGATTGAACCATCGCCCGGACTGCTTTAAGCGCAAGCCAAAGATTTCTCTTCGTTGGAAGGCAGGTGCTGCATGAAGGCCCGTGTGATCGTTACGCTCAAGAACGGCGTCCTCGACCCCCAGGGCAAGGCGATCGAAGGCGCTCTTGCTTCGCTTGGCATCAAGGATGTCGCTGGTGTGCGCCAGGGCAAGGTGTTCGACATCGAACTTGGCCAGGCTGATGCCGAGACGGCGCGTGAAACGCTGAAAGCCGCATGCGAAAAGCTCCTCGCCAACACGGTGATCGAGAATTACAGCATCGACATCGCCTGATGTCATTCCGGCTGCGGCCTTGCCTGGCCCGGCTGGTTGCAGCCGCGCTGTGCCTGGCCGGAGCCGACAATGCGTGTCTCGCGGAAGAACTTGTCGAGACCGGCGGCTTCAGCCTGCGCTATGATGACACCGTCTGGGTCAGGGAGACATCCGCGCCGCCGACCTTGCTCGCCTTGCGCTGCGCCGCCCCGGCCTGCCCCCCGCACGCGGTTGCGACCTTCCTGTCCGACGAACGCCCCCTGCCGCTCCCGGGCTTTGCCGCCTTCGGTCCCGGAGCCGCGACAGGGGCCATGATCGAGCTGCGGATCGAGAGTCTCACCCCCGGCTCGCGCATTCGCGCCCGCCAGCCAGTCGAACCGATCATGTTAGGTGGCGCGACGGGCTATCGCGGCCTCTATGACATCGAAGACCGGGCTTTGGCGAAGACTGCCGCCGCCGTCGCCTTGCTGCGGCTTGATAACACCACCCTGGAAATAAGAATGAAGGCCGACCGGCTGACGCCGGCCGACCTGATCCTGTTCGATCGCCTCTTGGAGAAAATCGAGCTCAAAGACTGAGAGCGCCGGCGTTGCCGGCCCGGCCTATCGAGCTCTACACGGTCGACGCCTTGAGGCCGGCGACACCCGCGACGATGGCGAAGGCGCTGACGATCTTCATGGCCGTCAGCGGCTCACGCAGGAAGATGTAGCCGAAGATCACCGTTCCGAGCGTACCGACGGCCGTCCAGATCGGATAGGCGACACTGACCGGCAGGCTCTTGAGCGCCAGGGTCAGCAGGCCGACCCCGCCGATCACGGCGATGACGGTTATGGCCGTCGGAAGCGGACGGGTGAACCCCTCCGCATATTTCATGCTCAGGGCGAAAATCACTTCGAAGACCGCTGCTGCGGCCAGATAGAGCCAAGCCATGATGGCTATCCTTTGCAAAATTGAATTCATCTCATGTGAAACACGAGCCTTCCCCGCCGTATTAAGTGATTGACTTTCAAAACAACAAATTCGAAGTTCTCACTCGATGGATGATTTCAATTCATGCATAATAATCCTGGGCCCGACCACAGCGTGATGCCGATGCGCGTGGGAAAGATGACGCGGCCACTGGATGAAGCCTGGCGCTTCGTGTCAGCTCGGAGCCGATGATGCGCCGCTTGCCGCCCCTCGCCTCCCTGCGCACCTTCGAGGCTGCTGCACGGCAGGAAAGCTTCAAGAAGGCAGCGGCTGAACTCGGCGTCACCGCGACCGCCGTCAGCCATCAGATTCGCCAGCTCGAAGCCTATCTCGACGTCTCCCTGTTCGAACGGCAGACCCGCAGGGTTCGCCTGACCGTTGAAGGCCGCAGCCTCTATCCGGCTTTGCGCGCCGCCCTGGACGCCATGGCCGACGCTGTCGAAACCGTCAGGAAACGCCCACGCCGGCGTATTGCGACCCTCTCGGCGACCGTCGCCTTCACGGCAAAACTGCTCGTGCCGCGCGTCGCCACGCTGCGCAGCCTGCATCCTGGCTGGGATCTGCGCCTGCACGCCTCCGACGACACCGTAGACCTCAACGCCGGCGATGCGGACGCCGCCATCCGCTATGGGCTCGGCCACTATGCCGGCATGACCGCCCTCCCCTTGCTGACGGACAAATTCGCACCGGTCTGCAGTCCCCGCCTGCCCGTGTATGAACCGATCGATCTCCCCAGCGCAGCGCTCCTGCATTTCGACTGGGGCCCGATCGCCTCGACGGTGGACGTTCCCAATTGGCGTAGTTGGGCCCGGCGCGCCGGCATCGAGCACCTCGATCCAGACAGCGGCATCAGCTTCAACGACGAAAGCAGCGCCATCCAGGCTGCCATCGCCGGCCAGGGCGTTGCTCTGCTGAGCCTGTCGCTGGTCGCCGACGAACTTGCCTCGGGCGTGCTGGTGCAGCCCTTCGGCCCGATCATGGAGGGGCTGAAGTTCAGCTTCGTCTATCCGGAAGGCGCGGAGAACCGGCCGGCGGTAGCCGTGCTGAAGGACTGGGTCCTGGCCGAGTTTGCCGAGGGTACTCCTCGCTCATCCGGGCAAGACGGCAAGACTGCCGCCACACCCGGGCATTCAGGGTAGTTTCGCCCAGTTTCCGGGCTCGGCTTCCACTCTTTGCTTGACCCCGCTGCCCCTCTGGAACCATATGCGCACGCATGGCAGAGGCTGGACGCCACAGTCTCCAGGCATCATTGCCGCAACGAACAAGCAGGATCCGATGAAAGCAGCTGTCGTCATTTTTCCCGGTTCCAACCGTGAAGGGGACGTCGCCAAGGCCCTCAGGCAGGCCGGCGCACATGTCGACATGATCTGGCATGCCGACACCGAGCTGCCGGCAGGAACCGATCTGGTCGTGCTCCCCGGCGGCTTCTCCTATGGCGACTATCTGCGTTGCGGCGCCATCGCCGCCCGTGCCGCCATCATGGATGCCATCCGCCACCACGCCGAACGTGGCGGCCTCGTGCTCGGCATCTGCAACGGCTTCCAGATCATCACCGATGGCGGCCTGCTGCCCGGCGTGCTGATGCGCAATGCCGATCTCAAATTCATCTGCAAGCGTGTTCATCTCAGGGTAGAGCGCACCGATACGGCCTATACCAACATCTATCGCCAGGGGCAGGCCATCGATGTCTGCGTCGCCCATGGCGAGGGCAACTACTTCTGCAGCTCCGAGACCTTGACGCAGCTCGAAGGCGACGGCCTGGTGGCTTTCCGTTATTGCGATGCCGCCGGCAAGGTCAGCGCCGCGACCAATCCCAACGGCTCGCTCAACAATATCGCCGGGATCTATTCGGCCAATCGGCGCGTTCTCGGCATGATGCCGCATCCCGAAAACCTGATCGATCCGCTGGCCGGCGGCACGGATGGCCGCGGCCTGTTCACCAGTGTCGTCAACGCCATGGCTTCGGCCTGATCGTCGACGACGATGCAGGATTGAAGGCCAATGACGCGCAAGGTTCACTTGATCACCACGGGCGGCACGATCGCCTCCCGGCGTGACGAAAGCACCGGCGACGTTGTCGCCGGCCTCGACGGACAGGCGCTGCGCGCCATGCTGCATGATCCGCTGCCCGGGATCGAGATCGAGGTCGAGGAGTTCTGCAACCTCAACAGCTTCGCCATCGACCTGCCCATGGCCTTCGCCTTGGCCACTCGCATCAACGAGCTTCTGGCGCTGGAAGATTGCGAGGGTGTGGTCGTCACCCACGGCACCGACACCATGGAGGAGAGCGCCTATCTCGCCGACCTCCTGCTCGCCTCGGACAAGCCTCTGGTTTTTACCGGCGCCCAGCGCGCAGCCGATGAGCCCGATGCCGACGGCCCGCGCAACATTGCCAATTCCATCCGCCTCGCTGCGGCGCCCGCCGCGCGCGGGCTTGGCGCGATGATCTGTTTCGAGCAGGAATTCCACGCCGCCCGAGACGTGAGCAAGACGCATACCTCGCGCACCGACACTTTCATGTCCTGGGAACACGGCAAGCTCGGCGAGATCGACGCAGGTGCGATCTGCCTGCATCGTCGCCCGGCCCTGCGGCGCGCCTATGCACCCAGCACCATCGAGCCCAATGTCACGCTGATCCGCCTCGCCATGGGCATGGATGGCGGTTATCTCAATTATGCCGCCGATCACGGCAGCAAGGCTATCGTGCTGGAAGGGTTCGGACGCGGCAACACTCCGCCAGCCGTGACCAAGGCCGTCGCTGATGTCATCAAGCGTGGCGTTCCGGTGATCATCTGCTCGCGCTGTCCGCGTGGTCGGGTGCTGCCCGTCTATGGCAATGGCGGGGCTACCGATCTCCAGCGCGCCGGAGCCATCTTCGCCGGAGACCTCAGCGGCCATAAGGCACGTCTTCTCGCCGCCGTCCTGCTTGGCCAGGGTCTCGACATGGAAGCGCTGCGGGCGGAAATCGAGTATCTGGGCGGTTGACCGCCCCGCGTCGGGTTACCCGGCTCGTCACCAGTGCCATCTGCACCAAGGGCCATGCCCGCCATCGACCCGGTTCGAAGCGTCTATTCAATCGTTTTCAGTCCGCGAGAAATCAGACCCGAGCAGTCATGGCGGCCCCTGTTGCGCCGCCATGACTGCCGGGATGGTTCAGGCGGCTTCGCTGAGAGTCACCATCGTTTCGGTGTTGATCGGGGGATGGGGCACCAGGCTGGCTTTGCTCTCATCCGCCCACCGCGCCAATCTTACGATGCGGACCTTGTCGAGGTCGGTATCCGCAGCCTCCACCGGCTCCACGGTACTGAGCCCGGCATTGGAAACGAAGAAAGTGTGGTCCCCGAAGATTGAGATGAGTTCCTGAACGATCGGATTGGATTCGGGAATGACCCGGCTATCCATCTGGGTCAGAGCGCGTTCGATTCGCACCGATGTCAGCTTCATGGCGTCGTCCTTTCGGGTTGAGTGGCTTGTCTGTCGACGGAGTGACGTCACGGCTGTCCTGCTCACCATCGGCATTAATCGCCTCCCGCCCCTCAGGCGGTTCGAGACGTGGAAGACACTCCGGCTGCCTCATTGTCAGCCCGGCATCCATGTCCCGGCGTCAGGAACTTCGCCGACGCCCATCCTTGTCGCGAAATCTGGCCATAGTCTGCCTCAAGCATGACCATTGCGTGAAAGAGCCGCCTCAGGCGGCCGCTTCCAGGGCCTCAAGCAATTCCTCTTCGCTGATCTGTCCCTCGGTGCGCGGCGCGACGACCACTTGCTTGCCCAGCAGATGCTTTACCTTGTGCGCCACCGGCAAACAGCGCCGATCATCGCGGTGGTAGACGTGGTAGCCGTCACCCGGGTTCACGCCGACATCCAGCGCGCAGCCCTTGCTGACGAAATGCCAGACACCGTTGCCGTCCACTATTCTGACCTTGTTCATCGAAATCTCCATATCTTCAAAAAACGGGCGGCCACCCGCAGGTAACAGATGGCCCCCGGCCGCAAGCGCCCGGAGCAAACTGCCGTTCTTTACAGGGTGATCACCGGAGCTGGCGGCGCCAAAACAGGCCCATCGTCCGGACGAGCCGGATTCCGCCCTTGGGATGGCACCCTCTATGCATGGTGAATGGGGCCATTGTCCGGCGCTGCCACGTCGACGGCTTGGCCATTCGTGCCAACTGCATGCCTCGGGCGCAGTCCAGCCATGCGAGATGCGCTCGCAAGCAAAATTCCATCTCGTCCGGCCGCGCTGTTAACGTTGTCGCAGAAGTTCTGCATGAATCTGCTATCGCGTGTGCGATTTGGCACATCCTGCGCCGGTGATTCATATCAGGTCGTGCGCAGGCACACAGCGGGTTGCCAGCCCGCCACGGTGATGCAATTCTGATTTCGGTCCACTGGAGCAGGCATATGAACCCTCATTCTTCCCGTCAGCGTCTTGCTTGGGGCTTGTCCGGAGCCGTTGCGCTCTCGCTGCTGCTGGCCGCCTGCGGTCCGCGCTCCGGCGAAGCCGGCCGGCCGGACGTTTCCAACCAGCAGCCGGTCGTCACGGCGGACGGCACCCAGCAGTTTCCCGTGCCGCAGGCCGGCCGGGCAACCCTTGCCCACAAGCTGACCCAACTCGTCTCGGGCCGCATCGCGGATGCCCGCATCTCCAACGGCTGGCGCACGCCTGCCGCGGCGAAAGCCCATCCAGACGAGTATGCCGCCTGCGTCAGCGCCGATTCCGGCAGCGGCCAGCAGGTCTTCCTGATCGTCACCAATGGCGCGCGAACCGGCGACGTCATCTCCGGCTCCAAGGCGGCCGAGCGTTGCGCCGACGGCAATCGCGTCACGCAATGGGCTACCTTGCCGGAGGCCATGGGCCAGAGCTGATCGGAGCTCCTGCGTTCATTCGACTTGATAAAAAATGGCGGCCCGTGGCCGCCATTTGCATTTGTAGCGCTTTGCGCTACTTGTCTGCCCTCTGCCGCCACGTCCCTCAGAAGGCGCGATAGGTCAGGACCGTGCGCGTATTCGCGATGCCGGGGATGGACTGCACCTTCTCGCCGACGAAATGACCGATATCGACATCGTCATTCACGTAGAATTTGGCGAGCACGTCGAAGTCGCCGGCAATCGAATAGATTTCCGAGGCGATTTCAGCTTCGGCCAAGGCGCTGGCGACCTCATAGGTGCGGCCGAGCTGGCATTTGATCTCCACGAAAAAGGTCCGCATTGCCGATACTCCGAGACTGGAAACGATGATCTGCCCACAGGAAGGCCAACAAATTTGCGGTGTCAATGCGGATCGCGACGCCTGCATGCGATCAATGGTTTACATTCGGCTCGGATACCCCTATCGCCTGCCGTGAACAGAAGCGCTGGAGCGCTGCGCTGGGGCTTGCCGGCCGGAGCCATAGGCCGTCCGCCTGATCCCTGCCGAAGCGCTGCATTGACAGGAGACTGATCCGGCATGTCCGTCCACTCGGAACCCGCCATCACAGCCGAACTCATCGCCCAGCACGGGTTGAAGCCGGATGAGTATCAGCGGATCCTGGATCTGATCGGACGCGAGCCGACCTTCACCGAGCTTGGCATCTTCTCGGCGATGTGGAACGAGCACTGCTCCTACAAGTCCTCGCGCCTCCATCTCAAGAAGCTGCCCGTCACCGGCAAATGCGTGATCCAGGGCCCGGGCGAGAATGCCGGCGTGATCGACATCGGCGATGGGCTCGCCGCTGTCTTCAAGATGGAGAGCCACAACCACCCCTCCTATATCGAGCCCTATCAGGGCGCGACGACGGGCGTCGGCGGTATCCTGCGCGACGTCTTCACCATGGGCGCGCGCCCGATCGCCTGCATGAACGCTCTGTCCTTCGGTGCGCCCGATCATCCCAAGACCCAGCACCTCGTTTCCGGCGTGGTCGCGGGGGTCGGCGGCTACGGCAATTCCTTCGGCGTGCCGACGGTCGGCGGCCAGGTTCGCTTCCACACCCGCTATGACGGCAACATCCTGGTCAACGCCTTCGCGCTCGGCCTCGCCGAGCAGGACAAGATCTTCTACGCCAAGGCCACCGGCGTCGGGAACCCGATCGTTTATCTGGGCTCCAAGACCGGCCGCGACGGCATCCACGGCGCCACCATGGCCTCGGCGGAGTTCGACGACAAATCCGAGGAAAAGCGTCCCACCGTGCAGGTCGGCGATCCCTTTGCCGAGAAGCTGTTGCTCGAAGCCTGCCTGGAACTGATGGCGACCGATGCCATCATCGCAATCCAGGACATGGGCGCGGCCGGCCTCACCTGCTCGGCCGTGGAAATGGGCGCCAAGGGCGATCTCGGCATCGAGCTCCACCTCGAAAAGGTGCCGGTGCGCGAAGCCGGCATGACCGCCTATGAAATGATGCTGTCCGAGAGCCAGGAGCGCATGCTCATGGTGCTCAAGCCCGGCAAGGAAGCTCAGGCCGAGGCAATCTTCCGCAAATGGGGCCTCGATTTCGCCGTGGTTGGCAAGACGACGGACGATCTGCGCTTTCGCATCTTCCACAATGGCGATCTGAAGGCGGATTTGCCGATCAAGGAACTGGGCGACGAAGCGCCCCTCTATGACCGCCCCCACGTCCCCTCGCCCAAGCAACCGGTGCTCGAGGCCGGATCGCTCAAGACGAACCTGTCGATCGGCGAGGCGCTGCTCAGCCTGATCGGCTCTCCGGAACTGGCATCCAAGCGCTGGGTCTACGAGCAATATGACACGCTGATCCTCGGCAACTCGATCCAGACGCCTGGCGGCGATGCTGCCGTGGTGCGGGTGCTCGACGGCCCCAAGGGACTGGCGATGACTTCCGACGTGACACCGCGCTATTGCGAAGCCGATCCGGTCGAGGGCGGCAAGCAGGCCGTCGCCGAAGCCTGGCGCAACATCTCGGCCGTGGGCGGCCTGCCGCTCGCCGTGACCGACAATCTCAATTTCGGCAATCCCGAGCGCCCCGACATCATGGGCCAGTTCGTCGGCTGCCTCGACGGCATCGGACAAGCCTGCCGTGCCCTCGATTTCCCTATCGTTTCCGGCAATGTCTCGCTCTACAACGAGACCAACGGCCGCGGCATCCTGCCGACCCCGACGATCGGCGGTGTCGGCCTCGTCGACGACGTTGCCGTGACGGCCTCGATCGCCTTCAAGGCTGAGGGCGAGACCGTCATGCTGGTCGGTGTTTCAGGCACCTGGCTCGGACAGTCGATCTGGCTCGCCGAGGTTCTCAAGCGTGAGGAAGGCGCCCCGCCGCCGGTCGACCTTGCCGTCGAAAAGCGTCATGGCGACTTCATCCGGGGCCAGATCCGCGCCGGCAACCTCAAGACCTGCCATGATATTTCGGATGGCGGCCTTGCCGTCGCCGTCGCCGAGATGGCGCTGGGACGTGGCATCGGTGCGGACCTGTCGCAGGCCCCGCAGGGCAGCGAGCCGCATGCCTTCTGGTATGGCGAAGACCAGGCCCGTTATGTCGTCGCGCTTGCGAGCGAAAAGGCCGAGGCCTTCGCCAAGGCGGCAGCCGATGCCGGGGTCCCCGTCACCACGCTGGGCACAACCGGCGGCAATGCCTTGATCCTGCCCGAAGGCCGGCCCATCCTGGTTTCGGCGCTGAGCGAGCGTCACGAATCGTTCCTGCCGACGCTGATGGGCTCTACGCGCCAAGCTGCCTGACAAGTCGCCTGAAGAGGATCTATTTCCAATGCCGATGCCGGCCGCCGACATTGAAGCGATGATCAAGGAAAGTTTCCCCGATGCGAAGATCGAAATTCGCGATCTCGCCGGGGATGGCGATCACTACGCCGCGACGGTGATTTCCGAAGCATTCCGGGGCAAGTCCCGCGTCCAGCAGCACCAGATGGTCTATGCGGCGCTCAAGGGCAAGATGGGCGGCGTGCTGCACGCGCTTGCGCTCTCCACGAGCGCCCCCTGATCGATAAATTATGTTAGGTTGAGCCCTGACATTGCGCGCGAGTGTGCTTACATACTCGGCATTATCCGCGTCAGATCCAGCATTACCAAGATCGAGATTGAGCCATGAGCGATATCGCCACCTTCATCGAAAACGAGATCAAGTCCAACGACGTCGTGCTCTTCATGAAGGGCAACAAGGCGTTCCCGATGTGCGGGTTCTCCGGACAGGTCGTGCAGATCCTCGATTATCTCGGGGTCGACTACAAGGACCATGACGTGTTGCAGAATCCAGACCTGCGCAGCGGCATCAAGGACTTCTCGAATTGGCCGACGGTACCGCAGATCTACGTCAAGGGCGAATTCCTGGGCGGCTGCGACATCGCTCGCGAAATGTTCCAGTCTGGCGAGTTGGTAACCTTCCTGCAGGAAAAGAATATCCCGGTAAAGGCTCCGGCCAAGGCCTGATCGCCACTGCAAACCAGTAAGCTTGTCGCAGATACCAAGCCAGGCTGACAGCCTGGCTTTTTCGTTGGCAGGACCTGAGCCGGAGAGACCCATGAGCAAATTGCTGATCGTCGGGACGGTGCGCCTGCCGGCCGCCAATCTGTCCGCAGCGCGCCCGGCCATGAAGCGCATGGTGGAGAGCAGCCGCGCCGAAGAGGGCTGCGAAGAATATTCCTACGCCGAGGACGTCTTCGATGCCGGTCTCATCCATGTGAAGGAGATCTGGCGCGACCACGCCGCCCTGGACCGCCATTTCGCCTCACGGCACATCGCCGAATGGCGGGCGAGTTGGCCCGGCCTCGGCATCGGCGAGCGAAATCTGCGCTGCTATGAGATCGGGGCGCCCCGCGCGACGTGAGGCTCGGGCATTGGCGGTGCTCCCTTGGAGCAATACGCTCTAGCGGCCCTTCATCACGTTGACGATCACCACGCCGAGGATCGCCAGTGCGCCGCCCAGCATGCCGACGGGCGTGGGTACCTCGCCGAGCCAGAGGAAGCCGATCAGCGTGGCCGTCGGCGGCACGCCATAGAGGAAGTTGGACGCCCGCGCCGCCGAAAGGCGCTTGAGGGCAATGGCCCAGGTGACGTAGCCGATCGCGGTGGGAAAGATCACGAGATAGGCGACGGCCCAGTTCACCTCGGCCGGGGCAACCGCCATGGCCCGGATCGTGGCCGGCACCGCCGGCAGCAACGGCAGGGCGCCGATGAACAGGATCCAGGCGGTGATTGCCAGAGCAGGAAACCGTCCGAGCAAGGGCTTTTGCAACACGCTGGCAATGGCAGCGCAGACGGCGGCGCCGAAGATCATCAGCGCGTTGGGATCAAGCCTGAAGCCCGTATCCGTCGCTACGGCGATCAGGGCGACACCGGCGAAGGAGGTGGCGGTGCCGACCCAACCCCAGCGCCCGAAGCGTTCGCCGAGCGCGAAGATCGCGATCAGAGCGGTAAGCACCGGCATGGTGTTGATGATGAAGCTGGCCGGGCCGGCCGGCACGGTCTGCTCGCCGGTGTTGAGCAGCACGGCATAGACGGCAATGAACAGCACGGCCGCAATGGAGAGGCGCAGGAAATCCCGCGGCAGCGGCATGGGCGGACGCAAAGCCACCAGATAGGCCAGACCGATGGCCCCGGCCGCGACGTAGCGTGCTGCGGCAAGTTCCATCGGCGTCAAGGCGGTCAGGCAGACACGGATCAGCGCGAAGGACGAGGCCCAGGAGAGAATGGTCACCAGAATGGCACCGAAGGCGACCGCGTCGAATCCGCTCTTCTTGTTGGCTACCTCAGCCTCACAGGCCACGCTGCTCATTTTCGTCTCCCAACTCTCAATTGTATTCCTGACCTAGCCTCCTTCGACGTGCTTGAAAAGCACCTCAATCAATGATCTTGTGTGCCTATGGTTCACAGCTCACCTAACCTTCCGCCCCTCGACACGCTCGAAACCTTCGCGCGGGCGGCGCGCCTCGGCTCCTTCTCGGCCGCAGCCGAGGAGAGTGGCGTCACCCATGGCGCCGTCTCCCGCCAGGTGTCGCGCCTGGAGCGCTGGATGGGCTTACGCCTGTTCGAGCGCAAAGCCCGTGGCGTCAACCTGACGCCGGAGGGCATGCGATTCTTTGCTCGGACGGAAGAAGCCCTGGCCCTGCTCGGCAATAGCGGCGAGCGCTGGTCGCCGCGCCGCGCCAAGGCCGTTGTACGCCTGTCGGTGACGCCCTCGGTCGCTTCGCTCTGGCTGTTTCCCCGGCTTACGCGCCTGGAAGGCAGCGACATCCACCTCGAACTGGTCCTCGAACACCGGCTGGCGGATCTGGGCGAAGGCAGCGATCTGGCTGTTCGTTGCGGCAAGGGGCCCTGGGCCGGCGTGCGCGGCGTGCAGCTCTGGCAGGAAAAGGCCTTTCCGATCGCCTCCCCTGCTCTTGCCAAACGCCTGCGGCACGGCAATGACGCGCACGCCTTGCTCGAACTGCCGATCCTGCACGATTCCAACATCGAAGGATGGCGACGCTGGCTGTCGCCCGAGGGCGTGGATTATGTGCCGCGCGGCCAGGACCGCCGCTTTGAAGACTACAACCTGGTCATCGATGCCTGTTGCCAGGGGCTCGGCATCGCCCTCGCGCGGCCTCCCCTCTCCGCGGCCGCCCTGGAGGACGGGCGCCTGGTGCAGGTTTCAGACCGAACGATCGATTACCACGTGGCCTTTCATCTCATCCGGTCGGACGAGGCGCTGCGTGGCCCCGCGGCGGAACTGGCCCGGCGCTTTTTGCGTGAAGCCGGCCATGACGAGGCCGATATCGCTGCCTTTACCGCTCCGGGCCGGAAGGGCTGAGCAAGCCCTCCCGATCAATTTTCCTGTTCGCCGAAATGTCGCCGCCAGATCGGCGCAATGGCAGGCCGCTGCGCCACGGTCTCGGCGATCCGGGTCAGCTTCGGGCATTCCCTGGCGCGCCATTCATTGCCGATCGCCCAATTGCTAATGGCGGCGATGGCGAGGTCGATGGCCGAAAACCCCGACAACAGGAAGCTGCCTTCGGCACTGGCGGCCTGCTCCACAAATTGCCAGCGCTCCCGAATGCGCTGGCGCACGCGCGAACGCATCGCGGTCTCGTGCGTTTCGGGCGGAGCGAAACGCAGGGGATAATCGTAGAGTTCGATGAGAGGATAGATCTCGGCCGCCACATGAATCAGCCAACGCAGTGCATGGCGCCGGTCCGGGGCATCCCGAGCCGGCATCAACCGCGCTTCGGGGTGTTCTTCGCTCAGAGCCAGCAGAATGGCGGCCGATTGCACGATCGTGGTTCCGTCGTTGAAGCGTAGCGCCGGAATCTTCCCCAAGGGATTGATCGCCAGATATTGAGCGGTGTGCTGCTCGTCCTTGGTCAGATCGATATCGATCAGGTGAACATCCTGCCCTGCCTCGGCCAAGGCGGCCTCGACCATGAAAGAGCCGGAATCCGGTTCGCCCCAAAGCGTGTAACCCATACAGACCTCTTAGCATCGACCGGCTGCAGAGCCGGTCACCTCCCGACATTATACGGCGATGGGGGAAGACCGCCCCAATCTCTTACTTGTTGGTTCTGTGCAAACCCCTGCCGCTGTTCTTGCTTGTTTCGCCGGCTCGTCGGATCCGACCATAAGCGACTGAGCGGGCGTGTCGCATGATCTTTTTGCAATACGGCCATCCCGATTTGCGGGCCTTCCAGAGTGCACAGCCTGATCAACCAATAAAAAGGGCCGCCAAAATGGCGGCCCTTATAGAAGATCTCAGTTCGTTTCGCTTAGCGCGAATAGAATTCGACGACCAGATTCGGTTCCATCTGGACCGGATAGGGCACATCCTGCAGCGTGGGAACGCGGACATACTTCGCGGTCAGCTTGCCGTGATCGGCCTCGATGTAATCGGGAACGTCACGCTCGCCGGAAGCAACGGCCTCGAGCACCAGCACGAGCTGCTTGGAGGCTTCCTTGACCTCGACGACATCACCCGGCTTGACCTTGTAGGAGGGGATGTTGACGCGGCGGCCATTGACCTTGACGTGGCCATGGCTGACGAACTGACGGGAAGCGAACACCGTCGGCACGAACTTGGCGCGATACACCACCGCATCCAGGCGCTGCTCGAGCAGGCCGATCAGGTTGGCGGAGCTGTCGCCCTTCAAACGGCGGGCTTCTTCATAGATCTTGCGGAACTGCTTTTCCGAGATCGAGCCATAATAGCCCTTCAGCTTCTGCTTGGCGCGGAGCTGGGTGCCGAAATCGGACATCTTGCCCTTACGGCGCTGACCGTGCTGGCCAGGACCATATTCGCGGCGGTTGACGGGGCTCTTCGGGCGACCCCAGATATTTTCGCCAAGGCGGCGATCGATCTTGTACTTAGCGTTATGGCGCTTCGACATTCGCGTCCTCTATGGTTTGCGAAGTTTATGAGGAACGCGCCCTCCTCTCCCGGAAACCGGGCGACAGACAACCGGAGACCGGCCATCACGGGAGCGTAAAACATCACGCGGGACCAAAAGGCCCCGCGTGTGGCGTTCGCTTAGTCGAAAGATTGCTGCATGTCAATTCCAAGACAGGATCCAATAGCCTGTACCCTGGGCAACTCGACAGTAGCATGGCGGATGTCTAGGTTGGGCGCGCTCGGCCCATGTGAGTCTTCATTGATGAAAATCCTTTCCCTCTCCGTCGCCTTTCTGGCGGCCTCCGTAAGCTTTGCCAGTGCAGCGCCGCTTGAAACCTACACGGCCCGCCTCTCCAGCGCGGATCACTTCAACACGAACGGCGAAAGGCTCACCTCCGTCGCCGCGATCATCCGGCAGGATCGTGCCAACTTCTATCTGGGCTACCATCGCGATCGGGAAGACGAATCCGACCGTTTCTTCTCCAGCAAGGAGAACCGCGCCCGCCTGGAGAACATGCTCAATCGCGGCCGCATCAGTGCCTCCGCGGCGGATGCCGTCGTGAACGGGTCACCGCTGATCAATGTCGAGATCTACGAAGATTTCATCGTCGTGACGGTCGACTAGATCGAGCGCGGGCGGATGAGGCGTCTCCCCATCCTTGCTGCCCTCATCGCCTGCATCGTCGGTCCGTCCGCCCCGGTACAGGCCGAGCCCGGCCGGCACTGGCAGGCCGTTCCCAACGAAAGCGGCTGGACCGCTGACACGGCCAAGGCCGTTACGGCCTATGCCGGCACCTACCGCCCGACAGCGCTTGCCGTAATCCGGGACGACCGTATCGTGGCCAGCGCCGGCGATCCCAGCCGGCGCGTCAACGTTGCCTCGGTCCGCAAGAGCCTGCTGAGTGCGCTCTACGGCATTGCCATCGGCGAGAACAGGATCGCTCTCGGCGACAGCCTGGAGAAGCTCGGCATCGATGATATCCCGCCCGCTTTGACCGCCGACGAAAAGCAGGCCGATGTCCGCGACCTCTTGATGGCCCGCTCCGGCGTCTATCATCCCGCCGCCTATGAAACCGCCGATATCCGCAACAAGCGTCCGGCGCGCGGGAGCCACCCCCACGGCACGTTCTGGTTCTACAACAATTGGGATTTCAACGTCCTCGGCACGATCTATCGCCAGGCGAGCGGAGAGGACATCTTCACAAGCTTCGAAAAGCGCATCGCCCATCCGATCGGCATGGAGGATTTCTCGGCAAGGGACGGGCGATACGTCTTGTCTCCCCTCTCGCGCCATCCGGCCTATCCCTTCCGCATGAGCGCGAGGGATCTAGCCCGCTTCGGGCTGCTCTTCCTCAATCAGGGGCGCTGGAACGGCCGCCAGATCGTCCCCGCCACCTGGGTTCACCAGTCCACCGCCGCCTATTCCCCCGTCCCCAAGCGCAAGAGCGCCTATGGCTATCTATGGTGGTCTCTGCCGAGGGAGAATTGGGGCGAAGGCGCAGCCATGGCTGCAGGCTATGGCGGGCAATTCCTCGCCTATATTCCGACAAAACGCCTCGTCATGGTGCAGACCGTCGATCCGGCACAGAACCCGGCCGGCATCCATATGAGGGATTTCATGGCGCTGATGCAGCAGATCGCCACGGCCGCTCCCTGAGCGATGGCCGTCATCAGCCTTCCGCAAAATCGCGACATGTCCTTCGGCCTGCCGGCGGCGCTGCTTCTGCACGCCATTGCCTTGGCCGTGCTGTTCCTTGCTCCCCGCCCCGCACCGCTGATACCGCCCCCCGAAAACAGCATCGAGGTAGAGTTCGTCGAGGAAATCCCGAAACCGGCCCCGCCGGCGCCAGCGGCCCTCCCGCTGCCAGCCAAACCGCAGGCGCCGGCACCCTCCCTTGATGTCACTCCGCCGGGAGGGGCGACAGCTCCCAGGCCAAGCGAGGCGCCGGTGCCGCCTCCGGCGATGATCCAGGCCAGGAGAATTCTTTCCGATCTTGCTTTGGCGGATCCACGCAGCCGGCAAGCCAGGAAGATGCTGCCTCTCCTGGGCCGCAACGAGCGCATGGAGCAATTGTGCAACATCGAGGCCATGGCCCAGTTGCGGGCCTGGAATCACGATCTCGAGCCCGATCTCACGATCGCCTATGCGCTGGCTGAAACAAGGATTGCAGATGCAAGCGTAACGGCCGATGGGGCGGCATTCCGGAGCCGGAAGCAGTGGTTCGTCCTGAAATATCGCTGCACCCTCACCGCCGGCCTCACCAGGGTTTCAGCTTTCGAATTCCAGGCCGGCATAACCATACCCAGGAAAGACTGGAGCCGTTTCAACCTGCCCGAGGGCGACAAGCCGCAGGATTGAGGCCGATACGAAACGGCCTGCGATAAGCCTATGTCTCGCCACGCCGCAATTCATCGGCCAATTCATAGGTCTGCGCCGATATCGGCGCCAGTCCGGGTCCATCCAGCATCGCGTTGATGACCGCATGGGCATGATCGAGCGCACTGCCGGCGACATAGTCTCCATCGAGCCAGTCGGGCAATTCATTGAGCACATTGGTGAGGCAGGCCAGAAGCAGGGCCTCGCTGTCCGTCAGATTACTTCTGATGCGCTTGAATTCGGCGGCCACGATCGTCGGATGTTCATCGCGAGGCAGAGGCTGGAAGGTCATGGCATTCTTTCCGACATCGTCGACGTCCAGCCCACCCATGGGCATCCTGCCGCGATGGGTCTTAGCTGGAGATTAGACAGGAAGTGGCTCCGGAGCGGCGCGGCCTCAGGCCAGTATGTTGACCGCCCGGGCAGCGACCAGGGCAACCGTCAAAAGAGAGATCATCGCCTCGGCGAGCATCAAAAGCTTGGCCCTCGGGGTCAGCGGCATCGTATCCGTCGGCGAAAATGCCGTGGCATTGGTGAAAGCCACAAACAGATAGTCGACGAAGCCGGGCAGCCAGTCACGCAGATGCGGATCGTTCAGGGTCATCTGCGGAAATAGGAAGTCGGAGCGGGCTCGCTCGACCAGGCCGCAGGTCGGCGGGCCGCCGCGGTCCGTGCTCCAGAACCACAGGGCGAACACGATGATGTTGGTGACCCAGATGTTGAGCGCATCGATCAGCAGCGTCGTGCCGTTTCCGGCATGGCCTGCGATCAGCGTTTGAACCAGCAGGAACAACGCCCCGCAATTCATGATGCTGATGACCGCCGTCAAAATGAGAGCCGTCCGGCGGATCATGACGCGGAAACGATTGACCGCCTGCCAATGGTGATCGGCCACTGCGTTGCGGATACCGGCCTGCGTCCACGCCGTCGCGATAGACAGGGGAATCAGCAATATCAGTTCGACAGTCGGGGCCAGCCAGCGAGGCCCGAAGGAAAGCTGATTGATCACCAGCAATTGCAGGCACACGATGATCAGCACGGCGCCGCGCGCCAGCCAGAAATCGAGAGCCCTATGCCGGAAGACAATATGGCGTTCACGCATGGGAACCTCGGAGGGGGGAACGAGCCCGGATGGGGAAAGAACATCAGACATAGGCAAACACGGTGGCCACCATGCCCAACGCGCCAAGGGCCAGGGAGCAGAGCCAGGGCCAGCGCCGGCCGCGGGTGATGATCGACAGGGTCGCCACCGCGATGGAGACATGCAGCAGCGTGACCGCCAGGGTCAGGATATGGTGGCGACGGGCACGCCTGTCGCTGTCGCGCAGTCTTGCGTCGACATGTCCTTCGATTTCGACGGCCTGCGCCTGAATCGCCTTGGCATCGTCGTCATTGTGCTTGGCCTTGGCGAGAAAGTCGTCCTTGGTCGGCCCACCGCCCGCGGCCGCGATTTCATAGGCATTCTTCTTGATGCTCTTGGCTTGGTAGAAGGCCCATTGATCGCTCGCCTTGTTCTGCAGATAGGCCGCCTCGCTCTTGTCGTTGATGGCTTCGGCGGTCTCCAGCGACTCGAAACTGCCGATCGTGGCGGCCAGGACGGCGAGAACGGCAATCGTAACCGACACCGTGATCAGGAAGGGATTGCCGTCATGGGCCGCGCGCTCGGCATGCTCGGCGTGCTCGAGATGTTCCTGCGTTTCGTCTTCCATCGGCATATCCATCGCCATTCAACGGTCGCTCGAGCATTTACTGGCAAGGAGCGTGCCATGCCCTTGATTGGCGACGGTGGCTGCGGCCTCAGGCCTCCGCGGGCAGACAATTCGAGTAGGAGGCCTGCACGCCGTGGAGGAAACTACAAAACGCGTAAGGCAGGCGTCTCCGCTGCGCCGGGCATATCGCCAGGGACAAGCGCCCTCACCGCAAGGAAAAGGGCATACGACCCTTCGAGGATCGCATGCCCTTTCTACGGCGCCGTTCCCGGCACGATGTCCTTGGATCGGCGTCAGGCCCGCTTCAGCAGGCGCAGCACAAGAAGCAAGATGACCGCTCCGACGACCGCGAAGACGATCTCATTGACGATCGCACTGCCAATATGGATGGGAATGTAGGGCTGCACGAAGCCGCCGATGAACGAGCCGACCACGCCGACGATGAGATCGCCGATGAGGCCGAAGCCGCCACCACTGACGAGCAGGCCGGCGAGCCAGCCGGCCACGATACCCACGATCAGGAAAGTGAGCAGATGCATGGCAAACCTCCAACGATGAGGTTAAGCCTCAACCGGCTTTGCCGCCGCTCTTGATGCAGGTTTGGCGGAACTTCTTGCGATCCTTGCCGTGAAGTCCCTTGGCATCGGCCTGGGCGGAGCAGGCCTGTGACGCCGCCGACTGCGGCGCCTTCGTCTTCGCCTTTGCAGGAGCTGTCGTGGCGGCGGGCGGCGTGGCAGGCGCCGGTGTTGCGGTCTGCGCGAAAGCGCCGGTCGTAACAAATCCAGCGACGACGACGGAGGCCAACAGCGTGCTGATCTTCATGATGAGCGTTTCCAGGTTGAGCCCCCAGCCCAACCGCAGGTTGCCACCGTTCCCGCACCAACACAATGACGCTGCGGTACATCCCAAAGTATAGGGTATGGCGGCAACAGACCGCATCAGTCCAGGAAACGCCTTACAGTATCGGCTCCGCCGAAAACCAGCGTCCCCTCTTCGGCTCTATGCTCTAATGCCAACCAGGCGGCAGGGTTTCCACCGCAACCGCAGGAAGGCCACGGGCCGCAAGAACGCTCCGAAGTTCATCGGTCAGGCCGGCGCCACCGGTGAACAGGGCCAGACCGTCCTCCACCACCGTGCGCGGAGGAATTGGGCCCGCGAGATCGGCGGCGCGGCGGGCGATGGCCGGGGCGGGATCGAGCCAGGTGACCGGCCAGGGGGCGACCCGCTTCATCGCGTCCAGCACCAGCGGATAATGCGTGCAGGCCAGCACCACCACATCGGTGCGCTTGCCGTCACGATCGACGAAACAGGGGGCGATTTCACGAGCAATCGCCGCATCCTCGACGGGCTGGCCGCGCAATACGGCCTCCGCCAGGCTGGCCAGCCCCACCGCGCCGACGAGTTCCACCTCGATGGCGGCGGCGAAGGAACGGATCAGCTCGCGCGTATAGTCACGCTTGACGGTACCAGGCGTCGCGAGAATCGCCACCCGCCCCGTCTTCGTCAGCGCGGCGGCCGGCTTGATCGCGGGCACGGTGCCGACGAAGGGCACGGAGAAGCGCCGGCGGAGAATGGGCAGGACGATTGTCGAGATCGTGTTGCAGGCAATGACGACCAAAGACGGCTGATAACGCGGGATCAGCCGCTCCATTACCTCGACGACGCGTTCGACCACGACGTCCTCGGCCAGGCGTCCATAAGGGAAAACGGCATCATCGGCGACATAGACGAAGCGCGCGCCGGAAAGCGTCACTCGCAATTCGGAAAATACGGTGAGGCCACCGAGGCCGGAATCAAAGACAAGGACAGTTGGAGCGCGGTCAGACATGACCGCAGCTCCATAAACCGTGCCAGCCAGAAGGTCGACCCTCTCCAGAAGACTAACCTTCCTGGGACGCTCTTCGGAATGATCGATACCATCCGGAATCAATCGCTGCATGTCGTGTTGCCCGTACGCACTACCCAACCGGGCGCACGCCTATTCAAACCCAGATGAGTGAATGAAGCGTTTCAATCGTGATCTTTTTTTGATCCCAAAGCGGCACGTCCGGGAATTTCCTCAAAAGACATCGGCAGGCAGCGCCTCTTCACTCCAGCTCGTGAAGGGAAAACGCGCCAGATTCGAATTGCCGTAACGCCGATCCCCCGTCACTTCCTCGCCGACCCAGCCCGGCAATGAAACCGGCTGATCCTCATGCTCGAGCTCCACTTCGGCCAGCACCAAGCCGTCATTGGCTCCGGTGAACACGTCGACGGCCCAGCCCAATCCACCATGGTGGACATCGTGACGCGTCTTGGAAACGAGAGGCTCGATCGAGAAGCGCCTGATGATCTCGACGGCATCGGCCTGGGGGATCTCATACTCGAACTCGTGGCGGGTCCTCGTGCCCGGTTCGCTCTTGAGCGTGATGAAGCCCTTGTCGCCATAGATGCGGATGCGCGCCCGCAGCAGCGGCGTGCGGCAGAAATAACCCTGCCGGATGATGGCGGAACCCCGAACCTGCTGGCGCCAGTCGTCGTTGCGGACGAGAAATTTGCGTTCGATCTCGACAGCCATGAAACACCCATTCCAATGGAAATGGGCGCAGCCTAGCGCCCCCTTATGACAGGGGTTTCGCGTTCGGATTCGCTCAGTCGCGCTTGATACGCGTGCCCTGCCGGCCGCCGATGAGCGAGGCGACCGCTCCGCGCAAGGTCTGGACATCCTGTTCGGTCATCGCCAGCCGATGCCAGATGTTGCGGAAATTGCGCACCATGATTTCGCGCTTTTCAGGCGGATAGAAGAAGGAAACAGCGTCGAGTTCCTTCTCCAGATAGTCGAAGAAGGCAAGCATATGCTCGCGCGTTGCCGGCGGAGAGGTTCGGCTAGGCGCGATCGGCGCCTTGCCGCCAGAGACCAGCTTCCACCACTCATAGCCAACCAGCAGCACTGCCTGGGCGAGATTGATCGAGGTGAAGGCGGGACTGACGGGAAAGGAAATGATGGCATCGGCGAGCACCACGTCGTCGTTGGAAAGCCCCATGCGCTCCGGGCCGAACAGGATGCCACTACGCGCACCCTCCCCTGCCAAGGCCTGCATCTTCGTAGCCCCTTCGTCGGCAGCGAACACGTCCTTCATCTGGCCGCGCTCGCGCGCGGTGGTGGCGAAGACGTAATTGAGATCAGCGATCGCCTCTTCGGTGGTCTCGAACAGCCTGGCGTTGTCCAGCACGGCAGAAGCGCCGGATGACGCCTGGCGTGCGCCCTTTTTCGGCCAGCCGTCGCGCGGGGAAACCAGGCGCATCTCGCTAAGGCCGAAATTCATCATGGCTCGCGCGCACATGCCGATGTTCTCTGCAAGCTGGGGGCGAACCAGGATCACGGCGGGAGGCGTCACGGTATTGCTCGCATTCGACTGGGACATCACGACAGGGGCCTGGAAACAGGAAAAGTCCGGGCTGCATAGACCATTCGGCGGATAATGACAGCTTCTTTGCGCCGTCAGAACTAGGACGGTCCTTGTTCCCACGGATACAGGGCGGCAGCCGGCGTCCGGGTCAATGTGCCCGAACGCACCGCCGGGCCGGATCTGCGTCGCTAGGATGCCTTCATCAACAAGGGCACGAACCCGGCTTTAAAGGACCACGATTATGCGCAAGACCTTTCTCACCCTCGCCTTCGCTGCCACGGCCTTCACCGCCGCCACCGCCGCGTCCTTCGCCGATGACTGCGACAATGGCTATGCGAGCGCCTCCAATTACCCCACTTATTCCAATTCCTACCGCGTGACGCAGACCTATAGCCGCACCACCTATTACGACTGTCGGACGGTGAGCTATCGCGTCTGGGATGATTATGCGCAGAGCTACATCTATCGCACCCGCGAAGTGTGCAACTGACCTCGATAAGCCTGCCCCATCAGCCATAGACATGTTGCCGACACTCCCGTGAGCCCCGCTCCGGGAGTGTTTTGCCGTGCCGGTTCCTCAGTACTCCCGCATCCATGACATGGCGGAAGCCTGCAGGCACAAATCAGTTGCCGAAGCCCGAAGCAGGTGGCAGTTTCGACCGACAGGTTCCTTTTGATCGTGACATCGGCATGATCGGGAGGAACCTGCAAAGTCTCAAACATTTGCGGCCGGTGCGATCCATCCGCGGGTCTTTCCGGGAAACGCTGCTGAGGTCATCGAGCGGCAAGTCATCGAGGTCATCCCGTTGCTGGAAAGACACGCCCCCTGACCACCCCATTCTGCAATTCACGGAGCACTCAGCGCCGATCCATGCGTCGGCGTGAGCGCTTTTTCTTGCCCTGACTCCGACCCGCCAAGGAAGCCAGCGTATGAGCGCCACACCTCCCACCATCATCTACACGCTGACCGATGAAGCCCCGGCCCTGGCAACGGCCGCTTTCCTGCCCATCGTCCGCACCTTTGCCGCGCCCGCCGGCATCGACGTCACCACCAGCGATATTTCGGTCGCCGGCCGCATCCTGGGCGAGTTCCCGGAATTCCTGACCGACGAGCAGCGTGTTCCCGACAATCTGGCGGAACTCGGCCGGCTGACGCTGCTGCCCGACACCAACATCATCAAGCTGCCCAATATCAGCGCCTCAGTGGCGCAATTGGCGGCCGCCATTCGGGAATTGCAGGCCAAGGGCTACAAGATCCCCGACTATCCAGAGAACCCCAAATCGGACGAGGAAAAGGCGATCCGCGCCCGCTACGCCAAATGTATCGGCAGCGCGGTGAACCCGGTGCTGCGCGAGGGCAATTCGGATCGCCGCGCACCGCTGGCGGTGAAGAACTATGCGCGCAAGAACCCACACAGCATGGCTGACTGGAGCCAGGCCTCACGCACGCATGTCTCGCACATGCATGATGGGGACTTCTATCATGGTGAGAAGTCGCTGACGCTCAACAAGGCGCGCGAGGTCAAGATGGAGCTGATCACCAACAGCGGCAAGACCATCGTCCTCAAGCCCGAGATCTCGCTGCAGGATGGCGAGATCATCGATTCGATGTTCATGAGCAAGAAGGCGCTGCTGGATTTCTACGAACAACAGATCGAGGATGCGCACAAGACCGGCGTGATGTTCTCGCTCCACGTGAAGGCGACCATGATGAAGGTGTCGCACCCCATCGTATTCGGTCACTGCGTGAAGATCTTCTACCGCGACGCCTTCGCCAAGCATGGCAAGCTGTTCGACGAGCTCGGTGTCAACGTCAACAACGGCATGGTCGACCTTTACAACAAGATCGCCACCCTGCCGCAAAGCAAGCAGGACGAGATCAAGCGCGATCTGCATGCCTGCCACGAGCATCGGCCCGAACTGGCGATGGTCGACTCGGCCAGGGGCATCACCAATTTCCACTCGCCCAACGACATCATCGTGGACGCCTCCATGCCCGCCATGATCCGCAATGGCGGCAAGATGTGGGGCGCGGACGGCCGCCTGAAGGACGTCAAGGCCGTGATGCCGGAAAGCACCTTCGCCCGCATCTATCAGGAGATGATCAACTTCTGTAAATGGCACGGCGCTTTCGATCCCCGCACCATGGGCACTGTGCCGAATGTCGGCCTGATGGCGCAGCAGGCCGAGGAATATGGCTCGCACGACAAGACTTTCGAAGTCCCGGAGGACGGTGTGGCCAACATCACCGACCTTGCGACCGGCGAGGTGCTGCTGAGCGAGACTGTCGAGCAAGGCGACATCTGGCGCATGTGCCAGGTCAAGGACATGGCCATTCGCGACTGGGTCAAGCTCGCGGTCACCCGCGCCCGCAATTCGGGCATGCCGGCTTTGTTCTGGCTGGACCCGTATCGCCCGCACGAGGCGCAGTTGATCGCCAAGGTGAAGACCTATTTGCGCGACCACGACACCACCGGTCTCGACATCCAGATCATGAGCCAGGTGCGCGCCATGCGCTACACGCTGGAGCGGGTGATCCGTGGCCTGGACACGATTTCGGTCACCGGCAACATCCTGCGCGATTACCTCACCGACCTGTTCCCCATCATGGAGCTCGGCACCTCGGCCAAGATGCTGTCGATCGTACCCTTGATGGCCGGCGGCGGCATGTATGAAACGGGCGCCGGCGGCTCGGCTCCCAAGCATGTGCAGCAATTGGTGGAGGAAAACCATCTGCGTTGGGATTCGCTGGGCGAATTCCTGGCGCTGGCCGTCTCGCTGGAGGATCTCGGCATCAAGACGGGCAATGCCAAGGCCAAGCTGCTCGCCAAGACGCTGGACGCTGCGACCGGCAGGCTCCTGGACAACAGGAAGTCCCCCTCGCCTCGCACCGGCGAGTTGGACAACCGGGGCAGCCAATTCTATCTGGCGCTGTATTGGGCGCAGGAGCTCGCCGGCCAGACGGACGACCCCGCGTTGCAGGCGCAGTTCAAGCCGCTGGCCGAGACGCTGGCGCGCGACGAAACCAAGATCCTGGCCGAACTCGCGGCCGTGCAAGGCAAGCCCGCGGATATTGGTGGCTATTATCTGCCCGACCGGCAGAAATGCGAAGCCGTGATGCGTCCGAGTGCCACCCTCAACGCCGCGCTGGCGCACGTGAAACGCGCCTAGAGAGAGCAGAATCAATCGCGACCAGCTTTCTCCACAAGGCGGGGGAAGGCTGGTCGCGCCCTATCGTCCAAGAATGATGCGAAGGCGCACCCCTGGCCAAATCCGGCCGCATGGCTATGCTCCCGCCACCACCTCCAGGAGGGCAATCCCATGAGCGATGAACTCGTCTTCTACACCAATCCAATGTCGCGCGGCCGCATTGCCCGCTGGATGCTCGAGGAAACCGGCCAGCCCTATCGCACCGAGATCCTCGACTTCGGCACCAGCATGAAGTCCGTCGACTATCTCGCCCTCAACCCGATGGGCAAGGTGCCGGCCATTTCGCATCGGGGCGTGGTCGTCACCGAGGGCGGCGCCGTCTGCGCCTATCTCGCCGATGCCTTTCCGCAGGCCGAACTGGCGCCTCCATCCGGCTCGCCGCAGCGGGGCCTTTATTATCGCTGGATGTTCTTCGCGGCCGGCCCGGTCGAGGCCGCCGTGACCAACAAGGCGCTCAATATCGAGATCCCCGACGAGCGCAAGCGCATGGTCGGCTATGGCTGCTATGCCGACGTGATCGATGCGCTCGACTATGCGGTCTCCCAGAACGAGTTCATCGCAGGAGACCGCTTTTCGGCGGCGGATGTCTATTTCGGTTCGCAGATCGGCTGGGGCCTGATGTTCAAGACGATCGAACCGCGCCCGGCTCTCGCCGCCTATTGGCAGCGAATCGCCAACCGTCCCGCCGCCATCCGGGCCCGCGAAATCGACGACAGGCTGGTCGCCGAGGCCAAGCAGGCCCAGGCCTCGCCATGAAGACCGGGTTTCGCCCGGCAAACAGCCATTGTCCCTGCCTCAAGCTTTTTTGATTTGAATGAGACGCCTCAAATCGCAAAGACGCGTTGAACCGGGGAGTTAGGCCAAAGTGCGTTTTCCCCCAAACGCACTTTGCTCCGGCGAACTTCCCCCGGCCGAAAGGCGGTGCTATAGCGCCGCCGATATTTCCCAATGAATGAGGCTTGTACGATGGCGAAGATCAAGGTGGCCAATCCGGTCGTCGATATGGATGGCGACGAGATGACCCGCATCATCTGGCAGCAGATCAAGGACAAGCTGATCTTCCCCTATCTCGACCTCCAGCTTGACTATTACGACCTCAGCATCGAGAACCGGGACAAGACCCGCGACAAGGTTACCGTCGAGGCGGCCGAGGCCACCAAGCGCCACGGCGTGGCAGTGAAATGCGCCACCATCACGCCGGACGAAGCCCGTGTGAAAGAGTTCAATCTCCAGGAAATGTGGAAGTCGCCCAACGGCACCATCCGCAACATCCTCGGCGGTGTGATCTTCCGCGAGCCCATCATCTGTCGCAACGTACCGCGCCTGGTACCGGGCTGGACCCAGCCGATCGTCGTCGGCCGCCATGCCTTCGGCGACCAGTATCGCGCCACCGATTTCCGCTTCCCCGGCAAGGGTACGCTGACGATCAAGTTCGTCGGCGAGGACGGCACGGTGATCGAGAAGGAAGTGTTCAAGTCGCCGGGCGATGGCGTGGCGCTGGCCATGTACAATCTCGACGAGTCCATCCGGGAGTTTGCGCGCGCCTCTTTCAATTACGGTCTGGCCCGCAATTTCCCGGTCTACCTGTCGACCAAGAACACCATCCTCAAGATCTATGACGGGCGCTTCAAGGACATCTTCGCCGAAGTCTTCGCGAGTGAATTCAAGGCCGAATTCGACAAGCGCAAGCTCACCTATGAGCATCGCCTGATCGACGACATGGTCGCTTCGGCGCTGAAATGGTCCGGCGGCTATGTCTGGGCCTGCAAGAACTATGATGGCGACGTGCAGTCCGACATCGTGGCCCAGGGCTTCGGCTCGCTCGGCCTGATGACCTCCGTGCTGCTCAGCCCCGACGGCAAGACGGTGGAAGCCGAAGCCGCCCACGGTACGGTGACGCGCCATTACCGTGAGCACCAGAAGGGCAAGGAGACCTCGACCAACTCCATCGCCTCGATCTTCGCCTGGACGCGCGGCCTTGCCCATCGCGCCAAGCTCGACGACAATGCCGAACTCGCCAAATTCGCCGCCACGCTGGAGAAGGTCTGCGTTTCCACGGTCGAGACCGGCTTCATGACCAAGGATCTGGCCCTGCTGGTCGGCCCCGATCAGAGTTGGCTGTCGACCACCGGCTTCCTCGACAAGATCGACGAGAACCTCAAGAAGGCCATGGCCTGATTTCTGGAGCGCGGGCTTCCAGCCCGCTCTTCCTTTCATAGTCGCACTGCGTCCAAGAGCGGACGAGATGTCCGCCCTTCCCAATGAGGTCCCTCCATGTCCGCCATCGACGCCCGCCTTGCCGAACTCGGCATCACCCTGCCCACCCCGGCCGCTCCTGTCGCCAATTATGTCGGCACGGTGCGCACCGGCAATCACCTCGTGATCTCGGGCCAACTCTGCTTCAACCATGAGGGTAAGCTGGCCGCGACCGGCAAGCTCGGCACCGGCACGGTCACGGTCGAGGACGCCCGCGTCGCGGCCCGTTACTGCGCCATCAACATTCTGGCGCAGATCAAGGCCGCCGTCGGCTCCCTCGACAATGTGGTGCGCGTGGTCCGCCTCGGCGGCTTCATCGCCGCTGCTCCGGAATTCACCACCCATCCGATGGTGATGAACGGTGCCTCCGACCTGATGGTCGAGGTGTTCGGCGACAAGGGACGCCATGCCCGCTCCACCGTGGGCGTGCCCTCGCTTCCTCTCGACGCCACTGTCGAGGTGGAAGCCCTGATCGAAGTCGCCTAGAGCAAAGCGCATTCAAGCCGAACGCTTCTTTGCTTTAGTTCTTTGTTTCGGCGCGTCCTTGCATTTCCTGGCGTCTCCGCCGAATCGCAAAACGCCCTGAGGTCGAGCTTTGGCAGGGGCATGAGTTTGAACCATGCCCCTTGCATCCGGGACGATTGTGCCCAAATTCCTCTGGCAGGCGTCAGTAGAGGGAATGCGAGCTTGAGCGAACACGGCTTTACGATCAAGGCAGCTTCCTCGATCGAAGCCATTGGACGCCAGGCCTGGGATCGCTGTGCCAATCCCCTCGCCGCAACGCCCCAGCCTTGTTCTTCTAGCCGACGGCTGGGCGCCGAGGACGAAGTGGCGGCTCCAGATCCCTCGGCCGAGCATTTCAATCCCTTCATTTCCTACGATTTCCTGCACGCTCTCGAAGCAAGCGGCTGTGTCGGCGGGCGCTCGGGCTGGACGCCTCTTCATCTCTTCGTCACCCATGAAGACGGTCGCGTCGCCGGCGTCACGCCCGCTTACGGCAAGAACCACAGCCAGGGCGAATATGTCTTCGACTGGGGCTGGGCCGATGCCTATGAGCGCGCCGGCGGGCAGTATTACCCCAAACTCCAGGTCAGCATCCCCTTCACGCCGGCCACGGGCCGCCGCTTCCTCGTCGCCCCGAACGAGGATCCCGAGCTCGTCTCATCCGCCCTGGTGAGAGGCGCCAAGGCAGCCCTGTCTTCCATCGGCGGCTCCTCGATCCACGCCACCTTCATCGGCCATGGCGACTGGCAATGGCTTGGCGGCCAGGGGTTCCTGCAGCGCACCGACCAGCAGTTCCATTGGCTCAATGAGGGCTATGACGATTTCGAGGCCTTTCTGACCTCTCTTGCTTCACGCAAGCGCAAGACCATCAAGCGCGAGCGGCGCGATGCGCTCGCCAACGGCATCACCATCGAAAGGCTGACCGGAACGGCTATTACGAAGGAGGCCTGGGACGCCTTCTATGGCTTCTATATGGATACAGGCTCCCGCAAATGGGGGCGCCCCTATCTCAACCGCAAATTCTATGCCTTGATCGGCGAGACCATGGCCGAGCATGTCCTGCTGGTGATGGCCAGGCGCGAGGGACGTTACATCGCCGGAGCCATCAACTTCATCGGTTCTGACACGCTTTACGGCCGGAATTGGGGCTGTATCGAGGACCATCCCTTCCTGCATTTCGAGGTGTGCTACCATCAGGCCATCGAGTTCGCCATCGAACGCCGTCTGCGGCGCGTGGAAGCCGGGGCCCAGGGCGAGCACAAGCTCGCTCGTGGCTATCGGCCCGTGACAACCTATTCCGCCCATTATATTGCCGATCCCGGTTTCCGTCGGGCGGTCGACGACTATCTCGCGCATGAACGCGCTGAGATTGCCGCCCATCACGAAGCTCTCGACGAGGCAACGCCCTTCAGGAAAGGATAGCGGCATGACCGCTTATGATCCCGACAACATCTTCGCCAAGCTGCTGCGTGGGGAAATTCCCAACCACACGCTCTACGAGGATGATCGCACCCTCGCCTTTCTCGACATCATGCCTATCGTCGACGGCCACGCCCTGGTGATCCCCAAGAAGCCCGCCCGCAACATCTTCGATGTAGCGCCGGAGGAACTCGGCTATCTCGTTCAGGTCGCCCAGAAGGTCTCCCTGGCCGCTTGTAAAGCGTTCGGCGCGGACGGCCACACGCTGCGCCTGCATTCGGAAGTCTCGGGCGGGCAGGAAGTGCCGCATATCCATTTCCACGTCTTGCCAATGAAGACGGGTGTTCCCGTCCGTCCCCGCGCCATGGCCGATCACGCCGTCCTCGCCCAGCATGCCGCGAAGATCCGGGCTTTGCTGTAGGTCTGGAGTGCGGACTTCCAGTCCGCTCCTGGAAACATCGCGCCAACAGAGGGAGAAGAGCGGACATCGCCCCGTGAATTCACGGGGCTGAGAAGTCCGCGCTCCCAGGAAAACCCCTTCACACCACCTGACAAAACTTACCCCGGCAAAATTTCTTGCGTCTTGATTCGCCTTGGCAAGTTTTTCTTCACCATCCCGCGCAATAGTGATTCTCACTGAGGTCGCGTTGAGTTGGAGTTCGTCATGTTGGTCGCAAGTGCTGTCGATATCACTGTCGGCTGGCTTTGGCACACTGCCTATCGGGCCCGCCATCACTGGAAACTGAACCGAGAAGGTGCCTTGGTCGCCGCTGGTTTTGTGGCTTTCGTCGGCGCCATCGACGCCGCCCGCTCAATCCACGCAACACCGGCCGTATCAGCCGCCGCCGCGGCGGTGACTGTGCCAGCCCCTGTGACGGCACCGGTCATTGCCAACCTCGCTCCGGCGCCGGCTGCACCTCTGCCTGCGGCCAATGCCAATTCGATACAGGCTGCTGCCGATCCCACCGTCGCGCCGCAATTTCCGATCATTCAGGATCAGACCGGTTCGATCGACCAAGCCGATCCGATCGAGACGATTCTGCCGATGGATCCGGAAGCCCAACGTGATGATCCCATCGCACGCAAGATCAACGAGCGTTTCGGCGACGCCACCGAAGCGCCTGTGGTCAAGAAGCCCAAGCCGCGCCCGGTGAAGACCGCCGAAGCCAAGCCGGCCAAGCCCCCGGTCAAACCCGCCAAGAAGAAGCCTGAAACCGCGGCTCAGTAAGGCCCATTCAAACCCATGCAGAAGAAGGCGGGCCAATGCCCGCCTTCTTGCTTTTGTACCCTTCATCAGGCTCGTTGCGACCAAAACTGACGTAACGGAAGGATCGTCATCCCGGCTGTTTGGGCGTGCCCCCTTGCCGCGTCATCATCGTGGCCATCGCCGACCAAGCTGCAAATCTGCAGAAAAGGCCTGAGAAACAAGCGGAAATCGTGGCTTTAGCTGGCAAAACCATTGACATTTCCTGTCCTAACCCTATGGTCGCGCCGTCCGGGCCCACCCGATAGGGCCCTGTTCGTCCGTGCGGCGATGCGAGCCGCCCTCTGCCGTCCGATCGGGGCGGCCTCTGTAGGTTCGACATTTCCGCAATGAGCTTCGCTGAACTCGGTCTCTCGTCAAAGGTCCTCGCTGCTGTGGAAGCGGCCGGATACACTACCCCCACGCCCATCCAGGCCCAGGCCATTCCGCACGTGCTGCAGCGTCGCGACGTACTCGGCATCGCCCAGACGGGCACCGGCAAGACGGCGGCCTTCACCCTGCCGATGCTGACGCTGCTGGAGAAGGGCCGCGCCCGCGCCCGCATGCCGCGCACGCTGATCCTGGAGCCGACCCGCGAATTGGCGGCACAGGTCCAGGAGAATTTCGACCGCTATGGCAACAAGAGCGGCCTGTCGGTCGCCCTCTTGATCGGCGGCGTTTCCTTCGGTGACCAGGACGCCAAGATCACCCGTGGCGTCGACGTGCTGATCGCCACGCCCGGCCGCCTGCTCGATCATGTCGAGCGTGGCAAGCTGCTGCTCACCGGCGTGGAGCTTCTCGTCATCGATGAAGCCGACCGTATGCTCGACATGGGCTTCATCCCCGACATCGAACGCGTCTGCAAACTGGTGCCCTTCACCCGGCAGACCCTGTTCTTCACCGCGACGATGCCGGCCGAGATCAAGCGCATCACCGACCAGTTCCTGCACAATCCGGTACAGGTAGAGGTCGCCCGCCCCGCCACCGCTGCCGCCACGATCACCCAGGCGCTGGTGCACACCAAGTCGACGCCCGCCGAAAAGCGCGTGACCCTGCGTCGGCTGATCCGCTCGGCGGAGAACCTCCAGAACGCCATCGTCTTCTGCAACCGCAAGTCGGAAGTCGCCATCCTGCACCGGTCGCTGGTGCGCCACGGCTTCGGTGCCGTCGCGCTGCATGGCGACATGGATCAGCGCTCCCGGATGGCCGCGCTGGAAAGTTTCCGCAATGGCGAGATGCCGATCCTGGTGGCTTCGGACGTCGCCGCGCGCGGCCTCGATATTCCCGAAGTCAGCCATGTCTTCAATTTCGACGTGCCTGTCCATGCCGACGATTACATTCATCGCATCGGGCGCACCGGCCGCGCGGGCCGCTCCGGCTGGGCCTTCTCGCTGGTTTCCTCGGCTGACGGCAAGCATGTCGCGGCCATCGAGACGTTGACGGGCATCAAGATTCCCTTCACCGGCGATCCGCCTCCGATCGAGGGGGACGACGAGGAAGAGATCCACGCCAAGCCGCGGCGCGGACGTCGCGAGCGCGGCGGCAAAAGCGAGGAGCCTCGGCAGCAGGGCAAGTCTCGCGAGGCCAAATCCCGCGAGGTGGAGCCCCCGCGCGAACGCGAGGCGAAACCAGCGCGCGAACGCGACGAGACGCCCAAAGTGCCGCGCCACGAGCCGCAGCAAACGACTGAACAGCGCCGCCCGCAATCCTCCAGGCCCCATCGGCGCGACGAGGATGACGGTCCGGTTGTGATCGGCATGGGCGACCACGTGCCGTCTTTCCTGCTCACGCCGATCCGGCGCAAGAGCAACGGCTGAGTCGATACCTCTCACTCAAGACGAATGAAGCGCATTTGCCTTCTCCCGCAAGGGGAGAAGGCAGTCGCGCCTCAAACCTGTTCCAATTCCACCAGCGTTCCCGAGAAATCCTTGGGATGCAGGAACAGGACCGGCTTGCCGTGCGCGCCGATCTTCGGTTCGCCATCGCCGAGAATGCGCGCTCCAGCCTGTTTCAACTGGTCCCGGGTGGTCAGGATGTCGTCGACTTCGTAGCAGATATGGTGCATGCCGCCGTCGGGATTCTTGTCGAGGAAACGGGTGATCGGCGAGTTCTCGCCCAGTGGTTCCAGGAGCTCGATCTTGGTGTTGGGCAATTCGATGAAGACCACGGTGACGCCGTGCTCCGGCAGGGCCTGGGGCTGCGACACATGCGCGCCTAGCGTATCGCGATAGACGGATGTCGCAGCATCGAGGTTGCGCACGGCTATGGCGACGTGATTGAGGCGACCGATCATGCGCCCACCCGCTTCTGGCCCGGCACAGCAAGAATGCCGCCGGTGAGCGCCTTGCCGACGCCGGTGCTGGATGGAAAGGTCAAGGGTAGCTCCTTCAGGGATCGAGCAGCCAGATAGGCAAAAGCCTGCGCTTCCATCATGGCAGCCGACCAGCCGAACTCGTCAGCCGTACGCACCGGCACGCCGGTCTCGGCGCGCAGGAAATTGAGAATTGCCGGATTGCGGGCACCGCCACCGCAGACGATCCATAATTTCGGCTCGGCAGGCAGCCATTGCCGCGCCGCCGCCGCGCTGCGAGCGGTGAAGGCGGCCAGGGTCGCCACCGCATCCGGCGTGGGCAGATCCGCAACCGCCTCGCGGGAAAAAGCGTTGCGGTCGAGCGATTTGGGTGGTGCCTCACCGAAATAGGGATGCGCCATCAATTGGCCGAGTATGTTCTCGTCGACCTTGCCGGCCAGAGCCTGCCGGCCGTCCTGGTCCAGGGCGACTCCGGTGCGCTCCATCATCAGATCGTCGATCAGCGCATTGGCGGGTCCGGTGTCGAAGGCAATCGGATCGCGCCCCTTGGCGACGTAGCTGACATTGCCGACACCGCCGAGATTGAGTACGGCGACGGGACCGGCCAGTTTGGCGGCTTGCACCAGCGCCTGGTGATAGACAGGCACCAGTGGCGCGCCCTGCCCCCCTTCGGCGACATCGGCGGCCCGCATGTCATAGACGGTCCGGATACCGAGACTGTCGGCCAGCGCCTGACCATCGCCGAGTTGCACCGTCAGCCGTTCCTGCGGGCGATGCAGCACCGTCTGGCCATGAAAGCCAATGACATCGATATCGTCAGGACTGAGATCATGCGCCTTCAGGAAATCCGAAACGACGTCGGCATGTTTGCGGGTGATCAGCCGCTCGGCCGCGACCAGAGCGCCGGGGCGCTCGTTACGACTCTTCACCGCCACCGCATCGGCGAGAGCCCGCCGCAGTAAAGTGCGCTCTTCCTCACTATAGGCGAGTTCGACCGTCGGTCCCATCTCGACCGTATCAAGACCATCCGTCTCGATCAGGGCGGCGTCGATACCGTCCATCGAGGTCCCGGACATCAGCCCGAGTGCCGTCATCATCGTCTTCATGCGCAAATCACCCGATTTCTCGGCACCCCTGTACCAAAGCGCCGCCAAACCTGTTAGACGGCGCCTAGAGAAGTTATATGCCGTTTGAGAGCGTTTGCCATGACCGCGTTAAAATCCGATTTCCTGCGCACCCTGACCGAGCGCGGCTATATCCACCAGGTATCGGATCTCGAGGGCCTCGACGAAAAGGCGGCCGCCGGGCGTATCACCGCCTATGTCGGTGTCGATCTCACGGCAAGCTCGCTGCATATCGGCCATCTCGTACCAATCATGATGATGCACTGGCTGCAGCGGACCGGCCATCGCCCGATCACCCTGATGGGCGGCGGCACGACGCGCGTGGGCGATCCGTCGGGACGTGACGAGACCCGCCGTATTCTGCCGCTCGAACAGATCGAGGAAAACAAGCGCAGCATCCAGCGCGTCTTCTCCAAATTCATCAGCTACGAGAACGACAAGGCCATCATGGCCGACAATGCGGAGTGGCTGACCAAGCTCAATTATATCGAGATGCTGCGCGACATCGGTCGCCACTTCTCGGTCAACCGCATGATGTCCTTCGATTCGGTGAAGCTGCGGCTCGACCGCGAGCAGGAGCTCTCCTTCATCGAGTTCAATTACATGATCCTGCAAGCCTATGATTTTGTAGAACTTTCCAGGCGCCATGACTGCGTGTTGCAAATGGGTGGTTCGGATCAGTGGGGCAATATCATCAACGGCATTGATCTCGGCCGCCGCATGGGCACGCCGCAGCTCTACGCCCTTACCTGCCCGCTGCTGACCACCGCTTCGGGCGCCAAGATGGGCAAGACCGCCGCCGGCGCCGTCTGGCTCAACGACGACATGCTCTCGGCCTATGACTACTGGCAGTATTGGCGCAACACCGAGGACGCCGACGTCGAACGCTTCCTCAAGCTGTTCACCACTTTGCCGCTTGACGAGATTTCCCGCCTCGCCGCCCTTGGTGGTTCGGAAATCAACGAAGCCAAGAAGCGCCTGGCCACCGAGGCGACCGCGCTCGTCCATGGCCGCGACAAGGCCGAGGCTGCCGAGGAAACCGCCCGCAAGACCTTCGAGGAAGGCACGCTGGCCGGCGACCTGCCGAGCTTCGAGCTGCCGGGCCTCAGCGAGGGTGTCGGCCTCCTCAATGCCTTCGTGCAGGCAGGCCTGGTGCCGTCCACCAGCGAGGCCCGCCGCCAGGTCGCCAACGGCGGCCTCAGGGTCAACGACGTCGTGGTCAGCGATCCCAAGGCTATGCTGACCAAGGCCGACGTCACCGCCGACGGCGTGATCAAGCTGTCGATGGGCAAGAAGAAGCACGTGCTGGCCAAGCCGGTGTAATTCGGTGTGCCGGTCTTCGGACCGGCATTGATATGTCTTGCTCCCGGAGGGGAGCTGCCGGTCACGCTCCATCTCTTGGTGGAGCTGAGAAGACCGGCTCACCGGCTTACTCGCTCTTCTGCTCCGCCTGTAGCGAGGCCTGATGGGCCTGCGCCTGCTTGCGATAATAGATGACGCCGAATGGAATGGTCGCCAGATAGCCGACGGTTAGCGAAGTCAGCGACTCCCACGGATAGAGCGCCAGCAGCATCACCACCACCACGGCGACGACGAAGATCGGCAGCACCCATTCGCGCGGAATGCGGTTGCCCAGCTTCTTGCCCGAGAAGGTTGGGATGGTGGAGATCATCAGGAAGGCGATGAGCAGCACATAGGCGAGCTCATATTTGGCATGGCTCGGCTCATGCGTGAGGCCGAGGAAATCCAGATAGATCGGCAGCAGCACCGTGCAGGCCCCGGCCGGTGCGGGCATGCCGGTGAAGAAGTTCGCCTGGAAGGCCGGCCGGTTGGGATCGCTGCTCGTCACGTTGAAGCGGGCAAGGCGCAGCACCATGCAGATGGCGAAAACCAGCGAGCCGATCCACCCAATGGATCGCAGATCGTGCAATCCCCAAAAATAGAGGACGATGCCGGGAACCACGCCGAAATTCACGAAATCGGCAAGCGAATCGAGTTCCGCACCGAATTTCGAGGTGCCCTTGAGATAACGCGCCACACGCCCGTCGATACCGTCCAGCAGCGCCGCGACCACAATACAGCCGATGGCGAGGTCGAGCTTGTTCTCGATGGCCAGGCGAATGGCCGTCATGCCCGCACAGAGCGCGAGGAGCGTGATCATGTTGGGAATCAGCACGCGCAGCGGAATGGCACGCCGCTTCGTTCCCTCGGGATCCGGACTTCCAGGCTGAAAAGGCGGGAAGAGCGGGTCCATGATCAGCCGACGCGATGGGTCAAATTCGGCATCGCGGCATTGGCATCCGCCAGGATCGTCTCGCCGGCCACCATCTTCTGGCCGATACCGACCAGGGGGCGCACCCCTTCGGGCAGATAGACGTCGACGCGCGAGCCGAAGCGGATCATGCCCAGGCGCTGGCCGACGGCGACGTGCTCGTTCTCGTTGGTCCAGCAGACGATGCGCCGCGCCACCAGGCCGGCTATCTGCACCACACCGTAGCGGCTGGTTCCCGTGTCGATGATGAAGCTGTTGCGTTCATTGTCCTCGCTGGCCTTGTCGAGATCGGCGTTGAGGAACTTGCCGGGCTTGTAGGCGATCTTGGTGATCGTCCCCGTCACTGGGCTGCGATTCACGTGGCAGTCGAAGACGTTCATGAAAACCGAGACGCGCAACAGTGACTGGTTGGCCAGTCCCAGCTCCGGTGGCGGCAGCACATTGGCGATCTGGCTGACCACGCCATCGGCCGGCGAGACCACCAGGCCCTCGCGCACCGGCGTCACCCGCTGGGGGTCGCGGAAGAAATAGGCGACCCAGGCCGTGATGATCAGCAGCGGCCAGAACAGAACCTTGATCCATACCAGCGCAATCAGCGTGGCCACGCCGGCGATCCCGAGGAAGGGATAGCCCTCGCGATTGATCGGCACCAGGACTTTGCGAATGGAGGCGGCTAGCGACATAGGCAGGGTTCCAGTTTCGCGACCTGCCTATCTCATGCAGCGGATAAAGACCAGAGCATGTCGTTATCGACAAGAGTGGCTGCCCGCACCTTGTGCAAACTGAAATGGCTGATACAGTTCTGGGCAACCGAACGTCAGATGAGGTCGCTTTATGCCAGAGGACGCCCCACAAGCGGGAGCGAGCCGGACACCCGTTGTTCAACTCGACAATATTCACAAGAGTTTCGGCCTCCTGGAAGTCCTCAAAGGCGTTTCCCTTACGGCCCATGAAGGTGATGTCATCGCCCTGATCGGAGCGTCAGGCTCGGGCAAGAGCACGATGCTGCGCTGCACGAATCTGCTGGAGGTTCCCAATTCCGGCCGCATCCTGATCGGGAACGAAGAGATTCGCCTGAAGCCGGACGGCCATGGCGCCATGTCGGTGGCTGACCACAAGCAGCTCCAGCGCATCCGCAGCCGTTTGGGCATGGTGTTCCAGAGTTTCAATCTGTGGGCGCACCGCACCGTGCTCGAAAACGTCATCGAGGCGCCGGTGCATGTCCTTGGCGAAAGCAAGGCCGAGGCTACAGCCCATGCCGAGCAATTGCTGCACAAGGTCGGCCTCTACGCCAAGAAGGACGTCTATCCCGCCTTCCTCTCCGGCGGCCAGCAGCAGCGCGCGGCGATCGCACGCGCCCTTGCCATCCGGCCCAAGGTGATGCTGTTCGACGAGCCGACCTCGGCGCTCGATCCGGAACTGGTTGGCGAGGTGCTCAAGGTCATCCGCGATCTCGCCGCCGAGGGCCGCACCATGTTGCTGGTGACTCACGAAATGGCCTTCGCCCGCGATGTCGCCAACCATGTGATGTATCTCTACAACGGCAATGTCGAGGAGGAAGGTCCGCCACGGAAGGTGTTCGGCAATCCCAACAGCGAGCGTTGCCGTCAATTCGTCACGCCGCGCCAGCACTAGCACGACCTGCATGGCAGTCAGGTTCGCTTGACGAAAAAGTTCGGGGGGCAGGAGGGCACCAGAACTCACGCATCAAGTACGAAAACCCAAGAAAACGTTGAAAAAACAGACATCCATCAGGGGACCAAAATGAAACACTTCAACGCCAAGTTCCTCGTGGCGAGCGCCTTCTTTTGGGGTGTGGCCTTCGCCTCAGCCCAGGCCGACACCATCAAGGTCAGCGTCGCGGCCGAACCCTATCCACCCTTCGCTTCGAAGGACGCCTCCGGCCAGTGGGTCGGCTTCGAAGTCGATCTGGCCAAGGCTGTCTGCAAGGCCGCCAAGCTCGACTGCGAGGTCGTCGCCACCGCCTGGGACGGCATCATCCCCGCCCTGATCGCCAAGAAGATCGACGTGATCTGGGCCTCGATGACGATCACGCCGGAACGCTCGGCCCAGATCGGCTTCACCATCCGCTATTACAACACGCCGCCGGAATTCATCGGCAACAAGGCCGACAAGTTCGACTTCACGCCGGAGGGCATGAAAGGCAAGTCGATCGGCGTGCAGACCAGCACCATTCACGCCCAATATGTCCAGAAGACCTATCCCGATGCCGACATCAAGAGCTACGGTACCCAGGATCAGGCCAATGCCGATCTGGCGGCGGGCCGTCTCGACTTGGTGATGGCCGATGCCGCCGCGCTCGACGACTTCCTGGCCGGCAAGGACGGCCAATGCTGCGAGATGAAGCTTTTCCCCAAGGATCCGGTGTTCGAAGCCGGCGTCGGCGGAGGCCTGCGCAAGGAGGACACCGACCTGAAGGCAAAGCTCGATGCCGGCATCAAGGCCGTCTATGCCGATGGCGAGTTCGATGCGATCCAGAAGAAATACTTCAAGTACGACGTCGGTACGCCGCCGAAATGAGGCAGGCCGCTGGGTTCGCTCCTATTGAGCTGAACCGAGCTTTCTCCAGCCGGCCTGAGAGTTCAGGCCGGCTCCTCTTCTTTCTGCGGGGTCGGGCGTGGAAGCTTTCTGGAATCTGCTGATGACCGGCTGGGGCGTATCGCTGCTCCAGGGCCTGGTCATCACCATCGAAATCTCGGTCGGTGGCTATCTGACCGGCCTGTTGATCGGCGGCCTCGTCGCCTGGGCCAAATTGCGTGGGCCGCGCTGGCTGGTCGCGCTCGCCAATGGCTACTCCACCATCTGCCGCGCCGTGCCCGAGGTGCTGCTGATCCTGATCCTCTATTATGCCGGCCAGCAGGGCCTCAATGCCCTGATGGCCTGGCTGGGTTACGGCACGCTGGGAATCGGCGGTTTCTTCGCCGCCATCACCGTGCTCGGCGTGGTCAACGGTGCCTATACCTCGGAGATTCTGCGCGGTGCCGTGCTCGCCTTGCCGAAAGGCCAGGTCGAGGCGGCCCGCGCCTATGGCATGCATGGCTTCGGCCTGTTCCGGCGCGTCGTCCTGCCCTTGATGATTCCCTTCGCCTTTGCCGGCCTGACCAATCTCTGGATGACCATGCTGAAGGACTCGGCGCTGATTTTCGTGGTCGGCTATAACGAGCTCACCTTCACGGCCGTGCAGGCTGCCGCGTCGACGCGCATGTATTTTCCCTTCCTGCTGCTCTGCGGCGCGATCTATTACGCGCTGACGCAATTCTCCAACATCTTCATCAAAATGTTCGAGCGTCACATCCGGCGCTGGACTCCCAAGCTGGGGTGACCATGGCCGCGGATCTGGCAAGCTGGTTTTTCGACAATTTCGGCTGGATCGGCAAATATTGGCCGGCCATCCTCAGCGGCTTCTTCACCACATTGAAGCTGCTGTTCTTCTCACTGCTCTTCGGTTTTCCCCTGGCCGTTCTGGTCGGCTTCGGCCGGGTTTCCAAGAACAAGCTGGTCTACGCCATCGCCTCCAGCTTCGTGTCCGTCATTCGCGGCACGCCCTTGCTGGTGCAGATGTTCGTCTATTACCAGGGCCTGGGCTCGCTCTTTCCTTCCATCCCCGGCATCCGGCAATCCTTCATCTGGCCGATCCTGAAGGATGGCTATTACTACGTCATCTTCGCCCTGGTGCTGAGTGTCGGCGCCTATGTCGGCGAAGTCGTGCGCGGGGCCCTGCTGTCGGTGCCCCGTGGCGAGCTGGAAGCGGCTCGCGCCTACGGCTTTCGCGGCTTCGCGCTGGTGCGCCGCATCTGGCTGCCCCGCGCCATGCAGGCGATGATGCCGACCTTTGCCGGTGAGACGGTGCTCTGCCTGAAATCGACCGCTCTGGCCTATCTGGTCAGCGTCCAGGACCTTCTGGGCCAGATCAACATCATCCGCTCACGCGAGGCGATCACCTATACGCCGCTCCTGGTGGTGGCGGTCGGCTATCTCATCACCACGCTGGTGATCGAAGCTGTCTACAGGCGCCTGGAGGCTGGTTTCGCCAAGACGATGAAACCGCACTGAGAAACGACCGAACCCGAGACGCCGGTCGAGAATCGGTTCCCCGGGCTCAGTCTTCACGAAAGTCTACGGATATTGGTGGCGGAACGCCGCCTCAGGCGTGCCAGCGCAGCGACATGCAGGACAGGCCTGCATCGATCTTGGCGATCTGAGATGTCGGCAGCCGGACGACACTATAGCCTTCAGCTTCGAGCAAGGTTCCCGTGCGGGGATAGTCGATGCCGATGAAAACCCGGTCGTTCACCCGCAGCGCGTTGGCACCCGCCTCCTCGCCTTCCGGCGTCAGCAGTACCCGCATGCCCTCGAACACGCCCGAAGCGGCGAGTCGGTCCGTCGACAGCATGGTGGTATCGTCGAGCAACGAACAATCGGACTTGAAATGCAGCACACCCGGCGGCGTGGTGACGACGACGCCCTTGCGGCCGAGTTCAGCCAACAGGCGGATCAGTTCCTCCGCACCTTCCCGCGTGGTGCGGTCGGAGAGGCCGATCATCACCGCCTGGGGCGTCACCAGCACATCACCGCCATCGACAAAACCCGGCCCCTGCAACGCCAGGACCTTGTCGAAGCGGCCGCGCAGCACGGGCGCAATCTCGGCCGTCTCGCCGAAACGGCTCTTGGCGCCGACCCGCAGCAGGATCGCGCCTTCCGGGAACACCAGGGCCGGATCTTCCACGAACAGCGAATCCGGGAAAGTCTCCAGGGCAGGCAGTACCTCGACGGCAACCCCCGCAGCCTGCAAGGCCTCGATATAGAGGCGGTGCTCGGTCGAAACCCCTTCATGGGTCGGCGCACCCCGATCCTCGGCCCGCAGGCCCTGGATCACGCTCGCCGGCGGCAGGCGCACGATGGCATTGTCGAATGCATAGACGGGATAGGCGCTCATACCGGCTCCGTTCGAAGGGGATTGAAGCCCGCCAGCTTCACTCTTCCGGCGGACGATATTGAATGACCTGGGTCCACAGCCCATAGGCGGCGACAGCCGCGAACATCAGGCCCCAGAACTGGTTGCCATTGTAGAGTTCGACCCCGGCCCAGACCGCCGGCAGCACGCAAAGCAGCACGCGAACCCAGAGCGGCCTCATCCAGTCCGGCGTGTTGGGCTGGGCCATCGGCTCAGGCCTCTGCCAGCGCTGCGGCGATGGCGTCGAGGGCAATCTGGGCCTTGGCACCGTCGGGGCCACCGGCCTGGGCCATGTCGGGCCGTCCACCACCACCCTTGCCGCCGAGAGCTTCCGACCCCTTGCGCACGAGATCGACGGCATTGAAGCTGCCGGCGAGGTCCGCCGTCACACCGACGACAAGGCCGGCACGGCCATCCTCGGAGGTCGCCACGATGGCCACGACACCGGAACCGACCTGCTTCTTGCCTTCGTCCGCCAGCGCCTTGAGATCCTTCAACTCGATGCCGGTAACCGCCTTGGCCAGCAGCCGGGTCTTGCCGACCATGCGGATTTCGCTGTCGCCCCCGCCGCCGCCCATGGCGAGCTTCTTGCGCGCCTCGGTCAGTTCACGTTCGAGCTTGCGGTTCTCCTCAACCAGATTGGCAAGGCGGTCCCCGGCTTCGGGCACGGGCGTGCGCAGCACATCGGCCAATCCCTGGAGCAGACGGCTCTCATTGACCAGATGCTTACGGGCTCCGTCCGCCGTCATCGCCTCGATGCGCCGCACGCCGGCTGCGACCGCGCCGTTGGAGACGATCCGGATCAGGCCGATGTCGCCGGTACGCCGCACATGGGTGCCGCCGCACAATTCCACTGACCAGGCCTTGTTCGAGCCGGGCTGGCGCTGCCCCATCGAGACGACCCGGACCTCGTCGCCATATTTCTCGCCGAACAGCGCCCGCGCACCGGAAGCGATCGCATCGTCCACGCTCATGAGATGCGTGGTCACCTCGCTGTTGTCGAGCACGACGGCATTGGCGAGATCCTCGATCTCCTTGAGTTCCTCATCCGAAATGGGCTTGGGATGCGAGAAGTCGAAACGCAGACGGTCCGGCGCCACCAAGGAGCCCTTCTGGGCAACGTGATCGCCCAGCGTCAGGCGCAAGGCCTCATGCAGAAGATGCGTGGCCGAGTGATTGGCACGGATCGCGGAGCGGCGCGCATGATCGACCACGAGTTCGAGCGGCTCCTGCACCTTGAGCGTGCCCTCCTCGACGGTGACGGCATGCACGAAGAGATCGCCGAGCTTCTTCTGGGTATCGGTAACGGTGACCTTCAGGCCACCGGCCTGCACCGTGCCCGCATCGCCCTGCTGGCCGCCAGACTCGCCGTAGAACGGCGTCTGGTTGAGGATCAGGAAGCCCTTCTCGCCCTTGCCGAGGTGATCGACCGGCTTGCCGTCCTTGACCAGGGCCAGGGCAACGCCCTCGGCGGTCTCCGTCTCGTAGCCGAGGAATTCGGTGGCGCCGACCTGCTCGCGCAGGCCGAACCAGACTGTCTCGGTGGCCGCATCGCCGGATCCTGCCCAGGCGGCCCGCGCCTTGGCCTTTTGCTGCTGCATGGCAGCCTGGTAGCCTTCGAGATCGACCGAGATGTTGCGCGCGCGCAGCGCATCCTGTGTCAGGTCGAGCGGGAAGCCATAGGTGTCGTAGAGGGTGAAGGCGACATCACCCGAAAAGACCTGGCCGTCGCCGAGCTTCACGGTCTCGGCGTCGAGCAGGGCAAGGCCGCGCTCCAGCGTGCGTCGGAAGCTGGTTTCTTCCAGGCGCAGGGTCTCGCTGATCAGGGCCTCGGCCCGCACGAGTTCGGGGTAGGCGGCGCCCATCTCGCGCACCAGCGCGGGCACCAGCTTCCACATGACGGGATCCTTGGCGCCGAGCAGGGAGATGTGACGCATGGCGCGGCGCATGATGCGGCGCAACACATAGCCCCTGCCCTCGTTCGACGGCAGCACGCCGTCGGCGACCAGGAAGGAGGAAGCCCGCAAATGGTCGGCGATGACGCGATGGCTGGCGAGCGCCGGCCCTTCGGCTGGTACGCCGATCGCCTCCACCGACGCGCGGATCAAGGCCTGGAAGAGGTCGATGTCGTAATTGTTGTGCTTGTGCTGCAGCACGGTGGCGATGCGCTCGAGGCCCATGCCGGTGTCGATCGAGGGGCGCGGCAGGTTGACGCGCTCGCCACCGACCAATTCCTCGAACTGCATGAAGACGAGGTTCCAGATCTCGATGAAGCGGTCGCCATCCTCATCCGGCGAACCGGGCGGGCCACCCCAGATATGCTCGCCATGATCGTAGAAGATCTCCGAGCAGGGGCCGCAGGGCCCGGTATCGCCCATGCGCCAGAAATTGTCCGAGGTCGGAATGCGGATGATGCGATCGTCCGACAGGCCGGCGATCTTCTTCCACAGCCGATGCGCCTCATCGTCCTCGGAGTAGACGGTCACCAAGAGCTTGGAGGCCGGCAGGCCGAAATCCTTGGTGATCAGGTTCCAGGCGAGTTCGATCGCGCGATCCTTGAAATAATCGCCGAAAGAAAAGTTGCCGAGCATCTCGAAGAAGGTGTGATGCCGCGCCGTGTAGCCGACATTGTCGAGGTCATTGTGCTTGCCGCCGGCGCGCACGCATTTCTGCGAGGTCGCGGCACGCGAATAGGAGCGCTTCTCGATGCCGGTGAAGACGTTCTTGAACTGCACCATGCCGGCATTGGTAAACATCAAGGTCGGATCGTTGCGTGGCACCAGCGGCGAAGACGCCACGGCTTCATGGCCGTTCCGCACGAAATAGTCGAGGAAGGTGGATCGGATCTCGTTGACGCCGCTCATGTCCAATTTGCCTATTTGGCCTAAATGCCTGTTTTGGCTGGTCCCTTCCTTTCGGCATGGCCAGCAACATGGTGGTGGGGCGTTGTAGCGGGGCTGTTTCGGCCTGTCGAGGCGCGCATACATGAAAAACCCGACTGCCGGGAGCGACAGACGGGTTATTCGGTGTGAATTGGCTCTGCTTAGGCCAGACGTGAGAAGCCGGTCGAGGCCGACCTCATTCGCCCTCGGCTTCGGACGGGTCGATATTGTCGAGGATACGCTCGGCAATCAGGCCGGCATTCTGGCGAATCTGGCCCTCGATCTTATCCGCCACATCCGGATTGTCCTTGAGGAACTGCTTGGCGTTCTCACGGCCCTGGCCGAGACGCTGGCTCTCATAGCTGAACCAGGCGCCGGATTTTTCGACCACGCCGGCCTTGACGCCGAGGTCGACCAATTCGCCCACCTTCGAGATGCCTTCGCCATACATGATGTCGAATTCGATCTGCTTGAAGGGCGGCGCCACCTTGTTCTTGACGACCTTCACGCGGGTCTGGTTGCCGACCACCTCTTCCCTGTCCTTGATCGCGCCGATTCGGCGAATGTCGAGGCGGACCGAGGCATAGAATTTCAGGGCGTTGCCGCCCGTAGTGGTTTCCGGGCTGCCATACATCACGCCGATCTTCATGCGGATCTGGTTGATGAAGATGACCATCGAGTTGGAACGCCCGATCGAGGCCGTCAGCTTGCGCAGCGCCTGGCTCATCAGGCGGGCCTGCAGGCCGGGCTGCACATCGCCCATTTCGCCTTCGATTTCGGCCTTGGGCGTCAGCGCCGCCACGGAATCGATGACGATGACGTCGATCGCCCCCGAGCGCACCAGCGTGTCGCAGATTTCAAGGGCCTGTTCGCCGGTATCGGGCTGCGAGATCAGCAATTCGTCGAGATTGACGCCCAGCTTGCGGGCATAGACCGGATCGAGCGCGTGTTCGGCGTCGATGAAGGCGCAAACGCCGCCTCTCCTCTGGGCCTCGGCGACGCTGTGCAGCGCCAGCGTGGTCTTGCCCGAGGATTCCGGCCCGTAGATCTCGATGACGCGCCCCTTGGGCAGGCCGCCGACACCGAGCGCAATATCGAGACCAAGGGAGCCGGTGGAGATCGCCTCCACCTCCATCGTCTTGGAACCCTTGCCGAGCCGCATGATCGAGCCCTTGCCGAAAGCGCGTTCGATCTGTGATAGGGCGGCGTCGAGCGCCTTCGTCTTGTCCATGGAGCTTCCTTCGACCAAGCGCAGCTGCGTCTGACTCATATGCCCGTTTCCCTATCAAGCACGAACGGATTCGTCATCCGAACCAATCGTTTTCAACACTGGGCTTGCATCTTGTCGCAATTCAAAGCCCCGTGGCGGTATGTACCCATTTTGTTCTCATTCATGCAAGTTCTATTTTTGTTCTCATCGTTCTTATTTAACAGAAGCTGACTGCTCGGGGCAGGCCGACCTTCGATAAATCATCATACCATTGCACCATCGGGCTTGCGCCCGTAGCCCCTCCCCGTCCACACTCACCGTCGGCAGGATGCGCCGGCAACCCGCGTCGGAAATGCGGGACAGGAAACGGGACGATTGCAATGACGAATGCGCAGGAAAGCGTCGGCTTCATCGGGGTCGGCTATATGGGCCATGGCATGGCCAAGAACATCGTGGAGAAGGGCTACGCCCTGACGGTGATGGGCCACCGCAACCGGGCGCCGGTGGAGGATCTCGTGGCCCGCGGCGCCAAGGAGGCCAAGACCCCGCGCGAGGTGGGCGCCGCTTCCAGCATCGTCTTCCTCTGCGTCACCGGTTCGCGACAGGTGGAAGCGCTGGTACACGGTCCCGATGGGCTGAAGGCCGGCCTGAAGCCGGGATCCGTCGTCGTCGACTGCTCGACCTCCGATCCCAATTCCACCCTCGCCCTCGCGGCCGAACTCGCCGAAGCCGGCATCGATTACGCCGATGCGCCGCTCGGCCGCACGCCGAAGGAAGCCTGGGAAGGCACGCTCGATACCATGGTCGGCGCAAGCGACGCCCTGTTCGAGCGCCTCAAGCCGGTGATATCAACCTGGGCCGGACGCATCGTGCATATCGGTGGCACGGGCGACGGTCACCGCATGAAGCTGCTCAATAATTTCCTGTCGTTGGGCTATGCCGCCCTCTATGCCGAGGCCCTCGCTTTGTCGCAGAAGGTCGGCATCACACCCAAGCGCTTCGACAGCGTCATCCGCGGCGGCCGCATGGATTGCGGTTTCTACCAGACCTTTTCGCGCTGGGTCCTGGAGGGCGACAAGGATGCCCACAAATTCACCATCGCCAACGCCTACAAGGATCTAAGCTATCTGGAGGCGATGGCCAGTGCGGCAGGATTGGTCAATCCGATCGGCAATGCCGTGAAGAACTCGTTCGGCGTGGCGATGGCCGCCGGTGGCGCGCAGCGCTACGTGCCGATGCTAACCGACTATATCGGCAGCCTGAACGGCACCGATCTTACCCCGGCCAATCAGAACTGAGGGCGAGTTCATAACGCAAAAACGCTGCGCCGAGGGCGCAGCGTTTTCAGATATTTTGGCGCGAAATTTAGAAGGTGCGGCGCAGACGCACGCCAGCGCCGACGCTGTCATATTTCGGCACGTCGCCGTCGCGATCCTTGTTCTGGTACCAGACTTCGGCACCGGCAATGAAGCCCTTCACCACGGTGTAGTTCAGCTGGCCGCCGACGACATAATATTTGAAGTTGTCGGCAGTGTTGGTGGCAATATTCGGAGCATCATAGCTCAGGTAGCCCCCGAACAGCACGGCCTGCAACTGCTGCGTAAACTTGAGGCCCGCTTCGGCCTGGATGGCCCAACCCTTCGCACGGTCGAGATCGTAGGGAGCCGCCGTAGAAACATAGGCATCCGCCCCGCCGAAGCCGAGAACGCTACTGCCACCGAAGGCTCCATTTGGCTGGGAACCGCCCACACCAAGATACTTCACCGCACCATCGGAGTAGCTGCCTTCGGCTGCGATATAGGCCCCTTCAAGCACCGGGAAGTTGACGTTGCCCGCAGCACCGATCGAGTACCCCCATGTATCGCCATAGCGGGCCAGTGCGGAGCGGTTCTGATGCAGAGCACCCATCACCTGGAAGCGGCCCCAGCCGGTCTTATTGTCGTCGTAGCCCACCACGCCAACGATATCGGGGACCTGAGAACCGCCGGTCGTGTTGATGTTGATACCGTTGACGAGCACGGCAGAGTTGTTGCCGAAAGTGTTGCCGGCGCGATGGTCGCGGTTGTCTTCGATCGACAGCGTGGCGAAGGCCTTATCGAATTGTGCCGTGTAGCTGATCAGATTACGGCGGCCCTGCTCACCGAAATAGGGCGCAAAAAACTCGGCTTGATATTTAGGATCGTAGAATGCGTAGGGCGACCAGGCGAAACCGGCGGTCAGGCCGCCGAACTGCAGATAGGCTTGGCGAACCTGGAAGGTGTCATGCACACCCGAGCTCGAACCATAGGGCGGAGCTGCGCCAGCATTCGACTCGGCCTGCAGTTCGAAGAAGGAGCGCAACAAACCGTAATCCGTCTGGGTACGCGCATCGAAGCGGATACGCGCATTGGTGCGGAACTGGGTCTGATTGAGGTTACGCTTGTTGGCCACGTCCGGGTTCGACATGTACCAGTAGTCAGCGCGGATCTGGCCGCTGATCTGCAGGCAGGTATCAGTACCTGGAATGTAGAAGAAGCCCGGACCGAATGCCGTACAGACCTTCACATATTCAACGGCTTCGCCCTTGCTCATGGGCAAGTCCGCAGCAGAAGCTGCGACGATGCTGAGAAATCCAGCGCCAGCGCCGAGTAAAATTGCACGAATAGACATGGAAATACCCCGATCTTATAAGATAGCCCTCAATCAGGGCCGCTCTCTTCGAAAAGCTGGCAAACCAATATTCAGCCAATCGAAGAGGCGCGGTCGTTGTGCACCGCGATATCGAAGCTTTCCTCCCAGGCGAGACATTACACAATGTTAAGGTAAGTCATCGTTCTGACACAAAAGGGCTTTGTCCATGACAGTTGCGATTTTGCAACAACACGCAGAACGTGCATGAAAAAGGCCCCTCCCTTTTCAGGAAGAGGCCTCGCCGAAAAGCAGGGTGAGCGAACTCAACCCAGATTGAGTTCCTTGAAGAAATCATTGCCCTTGTCGTCGATGACGATAAAGGCCGGGAAGTCCTCGACCTCGATGCGCCAGACCGCTTCCATGCCGAGCTCGGGATATTCGAGCACCTCGACCTTCTTGATGCAGTCCTGGGCGAGGCGCGCGGCGGGGCCACCGATCGAACCGAGATAGAAGCCGCCATGCTTGGCGCAGGCCTCGCGGACCTGGGCGGAACGGTTGCCCTTGGCCAGCATCACCATCGAGCCGCCGGCCGCTTGGAACTGGTCGACATAGGCGTCCATCCGGCCCGCCGTGGTGGGGCCGAAGGAGCCCGAGGCATAGCCGGCGGGTGTCTTGGCCGGGCCGGCATAGTAGACAGGATGGTTCTTGAGATAATCGGGCATCCCCCCACCCGCTTCCAGGCGCTCGCGCAGCTTGGCATGGGCAAGGTCGCGGGCCACGATGATGGTGCCGGTCAGCGACACGCGCGTCTTTACCGGATGGCGCGACAGGGTTTCCAGGATGTCAGACATCGGCTGGTTGAGGTCGATCTTCACCACCGCCCCGCCAAGCTTGCTCTCATCGATCTCCGGCAGGAAGCGCGCCGGATTGTGCTCGAGCTCCTCGAGGAAGACACCCTCGCGGGTGATCTTGCCCATGGCCTGGCGATCGGCCGAGCAGGAAACGCCAAGGCCGATCGGCAGGCTGGCGCCATGGCGCGGCAGGCGGATGACACGGACGTCGTGGCAGAAATACTTGCCGCCGAACTGGGCGCCGACCCCGAGCGACTGGGTGAGCTTGTGCACTTCTTTCTCGAGCTCGAGGTCGCGGAAGGCATGGCCGAGTTCGGAGCCCTCGGTGGGCAGGCTGTCGAGATAGCGCGCCGAAGCGAGTTTCACGGCCTTCAACGTGATTTCGGCAGAGGTACCGCCGATCACCACGGCCAAATGATAGGGCGGGCAGGCTGCCGTACCGAGCGTGAGGATCTTCTCCTTCAGGAAGGCGATCAGGCGGTCCTTGGACAGGATGGAGGGTGTGGCCTGATAGAGGAAGGTCTTGTTGGCCGAGCCGCCGCCCTTGGCGACGAAGAGGAATTTATAGGCCTCCTCCCCTTCCGCCGAGATGTCGATCTGCGCCGGCAGATTGGTCTTGGTGTTCTTCTCCTCGAACATCGACAGCGGCGCGAGCTGCGAATAGCGCAGATTCTTCTTCTCATAGGCATCGCGGATGCCCTGGGCGATGGCACCCTCGTCCTCACCTTCCGTCCAGACCTTGCGGCCTTTCTTGGCCATCACGATGGCCGTGCCGGTGTCCTGGCACATCGGCAGCACGCCACCGGCGGCGATGTTAGCGTTCTTGAGGAGGTCATAGGCGACGAAGCGGTCATTGTCCGTCGCCTCGGGATCTTCCAGAATGTTGCGCAATTGCTGGAGATGGCCGGGGCGCAAGAGATGATTGATGTCCATGAAGGCCTGCTCGGCCAGAAGCCGCAGCGCCTCGCCATCGACCTGCAGAATCTCGCTGCCTCCGAGCTTTTCGACCCGCACGCCCTCGCTGGTCAGCTTGCGGTAGGGCGTCTCGTCCGCTCCCAGGGGGAACAGGGGAACGTGGGGATAGCGGGAATTGGCAGCGGAATCGGCAGGCATGGAGAGGATCTCCGAACAGAGCGTTTTGCGATTTGACGGCTTCGGCAAGAATCGCAAAGACGCGTCAAAACAAGGAGCTAGAGCAAACAAGCGTTTCCGTCTAAACGCACTTTGCTCCAGGACTGGCAGAGGCGGCGCAGGGGCGCCACCGGTTTGGGCCTGATTTAGTCGCTTTTCTCGCCGCTGCCTATGATCAATTGGAATCGTTCCATGCTGAAGGCTCCTCGGCCTTTCGTGCACTGCCAGACGAGGCACTCAGGCAGGCGCCGCCATCGACACCGGGCTTGTGGTTGCGATTGAAGCCGAGCAAAGGCCGCCGCGAGGTCGCGATCCAGGGGTAACCTATGATCGCACGGCATGCCTATATAAACATGTCTTTATGTCGACCTTGACTTTCACGACGTCTTGTCGTTTGCTTGCCCAGTCGAGGTTCTTCCATTCTCGCAATGGAAGCTAAGAGGGAAGCCGGTGCGATGCCGGCGCTGCCCCCGCAACTGTAGACGGCGAGAACTTGCCTCATCATGCCACTGCCTGCCCTGCGCAGGTGGGAAGGCAGGCAAGCTCGGTGAGCCGTGAGCCAGGAGACCTGCCCCGACGAATGTAAACGTCCTCGGGCGGGGTGTCCCGGTGGTTGCTTGACCAAGTCAATGTCCTTGGCCGCGTCAGGCGCTCCCGTACGGCCTTTGCCCCCAGTTCTTCGTGGGGTCTGCCGATGTTCAAGCTTCAAACTGCCATCATGCGTGAAGGTGCAGTCGATCCGACTGCTCGACGACGAATGCGTTGCGGCGTGCCCTGACGGTACGCCGCTCCCTCCTCGATCCGATCCATTCACCACGAACCGGGACCTATCGGTCACCGGCCGGAGACGCGCATGTCCATTCCCATTTCGACGCTCGGCACGCCACGCATCGGCCCACGTCGCGAACTCAAGACGGCCCTCGAAGCCCACTGGGCCGGAAGGCAGAACGAGACCGCCTTGCTCGCAACGGCAGCCCAGTTGCGCGCCAGCAACTGGGCTCGACAGAGCCTGCTCGGCGTTACCCATATCCCGTCCAATGACTTTTCGCTCTACGATCAGGTTCTCGATATGAGCGCCGTGGTCGGTGCCATCCCCTCTCAATATGGCTGGGAGGGTGGCTCCGTCCCGCTTTCGACCTATTTCGCCATGGCGCGCGGCAGGCGGGGCCATGACGATCGTGGCCATGACGATCGTGGCCATGAGGGCTGCAGCCATGGCGGCGGCGGTGTCCCCGCTCTCGAGATGACCAAATGGTTCGACACCAACTATCACTACATGGTTCCCGAATTTCGCCGCGGCCAGGCCTTCGAACTCGCTTCGGCCAAGCCCATTGACGAATTCAGGGAGGCCGCAGCGCTCGGCTTCCACACGCACCCCGTGCTCATCGGCCCGGTGACCTATCTGCTGCTCGGCAAGAGCAAGGACGAGGGCCTGGATCCGCTCACCCTGCTGCCAGGCCTCTTGCCCGTCTATGCCGAGATCCTGCGCAGGTTGGCCGCGGCCGGCGCGGACTGGGTGCAGTTCGACGAACCCTGTCTCGTGCTCGATCTCGACGAGAACGCGCGGGCCGCCCTGCGCCATGCCTATGGCGTCCTTTCCAGCACGGTCTCCGATCTGAAGATCATGATCGCGACCTATTTCGGCGGCCTCGGCGACAATCTCGACCTGGCACTCGACCTGCCCAGCGCCGGCCTGCATCTCGACCTGGCGCGGGCGCCAAGCCAGCTCGGGCAGGCGGTCGCACGAGCCAGCGCCGACAAGGTGCTATCGCTGGGCGTGATCGACGGGCGCAATGTCTGGCGGAGCGACCTGACTGCCCTTCTTGATCGGATCGAGCCGGCGGTTGCAGCCCTCGGCCCCCACCGCGTCGTCCTCGCTCCGAGCTGTTCCCTGTTCCACGTTCCCTACGATGTCGAGGCCGAGAGCGCGTTCGATCCTGAACTCCGCAGCTGGCTGGCCTTCGCCGTCCAGAAGATCGGAGAGCTGAAGACCCTGTCGACAGCCCTGGTCGACGGGCGGCGGGCCGTCGCAGATGAACTCGCCCAATCGGACGCAGCAGCTGCGGCCCGCCGTATATCCGCTCGTATACATGATGCCGGCGTCGCCGCCCGCATGGACGGGCTCACGCCGGCCATGAGCGAGCGCCGGCATCCCTACACGCTGCGCCGCCGGGCCCAGGAATGGCTCGGCCTGCCGCAATTTCCCACCACGACCATCGGTTCCTTCCCTCAGACCGACGCCGTGCGCAAAGCACGCGCTGACCACGCAAAGGGCTGGATCGACGACGCCGACTATCAGCGTTTTCTGCGACAGGAAACCACCCAGGCGATCACTTGGCAGGAAGAGATCGGCCTCGACGTTCTCGTGCATGGCGAATTCGAGCGCAACGACATGGTGCAGTATTTCGGCGAGCAACTGGCCGGCTATGCCTTTACCCAGCATGGCTGGGTCCAGAGCTACGGCTCGCGCTGCGTGCGCCCGCCGATCATCTATGGCGATGTCTCGCGTCCCCGGGCCATGACGGTGGAATGGGCACGCTTCGCACAATCCCTGACCAAGCGTCCTGTCAAGGGCATGCTGACCGGACCGGTCACCATGCTGCAATGGTCCTTCGTGCGGGACGACCTCGAGCGCGAGCAGGTCTGCCGGCAGATCGCCCTCGCCTTGCGCGACGAGGTCGGCGATCTGGAACGGGCCGGCATCCGCATCATCCAGATCGACGAGCCGGCCATTCGCGAAGGCCTGCCGCTCAGACACGCCGAAAAGGAGGCCTATCTGACCTGGGCGGTCGCCTGTTTCCGCCTCGCCGCCTCAGGCGTCGACGATGCCACGCAGATCCACACCCATATGTGCTACTCGGAGTTCAACGACATCATCCATGCCGTTGGAGGCCTGGATGCAGACGTGATCTCAATCGAGACTGCCCGGTCCAAAATGGAACTTCTCGATGCGTTCCGGGCCTATCGCTACCCCAACGAGATCGGGCCGGGCGTCTATGACATCCACTCTCCCCGCTGCCCCACCGTGGCGGAGATGCGCGACTTCCTTGCCAAGGCACGCGAGCGGATCGCCGGCGATCAGCTCTGGGTCAACCCCGATTGCGGCCTGAAAACCCGCAGCTGGGACGAGGTCCGCCCGGCCCTCGTCAACATGGTTGCCGCCGCCCGCAAACTTCGTGAAGAGACCGCTCCAGCGAGAGTGGCGGCGTCCGCGTGAAAAACCTGCCGGGGGACAAATTTCGTCCTCCGGCACGCCTTGTCCCCGTTGAAAAAAAGGGCATCATACACCATGTATTGACATAGAGACACCCAGGCATACTAGATGCTGTATCCACAGGTCCTCGGATTCGCTGTCCGAGGCTAAGAGGGAATCCGGTGAGCCCGAGAGCAAAGCGCGTTTGGTGAAAACGCACTTTTCCTCGAACTTTTTGTTCGACGCGTCTTTGCGATTTGAAGCGACGCTTTCAAAACACAAGACGCTCTAGGGCAAAGCCGGGGCTGCCCCCGCAACTGTAAGCGGAGAGCGGGCTGTCGCTGTGCCACTGGCCGGAAGGCGGGTTCAACCCGCCCTTCGCCGGGAAGGCAGACAGTTCGCAACGACCCGCGAGCCAGGAGACCTGCCTGTGGCTGGTTATCGTTTCCTCGGGCGGGGTGCCCCGACGGATCGCTTTGCTCGTGGCGCATATGCCTGCGCCGACGCGGAACGCGTTCCTTCGGCCCAAGCCTCCAACATTTTGGGGTTTGCCGAATGTCTTTCGATCTCGAAACTGCCACGACCACAAAGACGCCTTTTCCGGCTGCCGGCGCCGACAGGGCGAAGCCGGCCTCGGAACCGGGCTATCAGGTCATTCGCCGCAACGGCGCCGTCACGCCTTTCGATGCCTCCAAGATTTCGGTGGCCCTGACCAAGGCCTTTCTCGCCGTCGAGGGCAATTCGGCCGCTGCTTCGCGCCGGGTGCATGACATTGTCGCCGAACTCACGGCCCAGATCGTTGCCGGCCTGACCCGCCGTGCCGATGCGGGCCGAACCTTCCATATCGAGGACATCCAGGACCAGGTGGAACTCGCCTTGATGCGCGGCGAACACCACAAGGTGGCGCGTGCCTATGTGCTCTATCGCGAACAGCACGCCCAAGAGCGCGCCCTGGAACGAGCAATCGAGACAGAGGCACGGACCGCCATCGCCCCTGCCCTGCGGATGAAGACGGCGGAGGGCTCCTTGCTACCGCTCGACCACGCGCGCCTCACCGCCCTGGTGCGCGAAGCCTGCGCAGATCTTGCCGACACCGATGCAGAGACCGTGCTGAACGAGACGCAGCGCAATCTCTATGACGGCATCAGCCAGGACGAACTGGCGATCGCGCCGATCCTCGCCGCCCGCACCCTGATCGAGACCGAACCTAATTACGCCAAGGTCAGCGCCCGGCTGCTCAACGACAAGCTGCGCCGCGAGGCGCTCAGCTTCGTCGGAGGCCATCCCGACCAGGCGACGCAGGCCGAGATGGCGACTCGCTACGCCGAGTATTTCCATGACTATATCCGCGTCGGCATCGCCAACGAACTGCTCGACCCGGAGCTCGGCCGCTTCGACCTCGCCCGCCTTGCCGCTGCCCTCAAGCCCGAACGCGATCTCAAGTTCGACTATCTCGGCCTGCAGACACTTTATGACCGCTATTTCCTGCATGTGCGCGGCACGCGTTTTGAGCTGCCGCAGGCCTTTTTCATGCGCGTGGCCATGGGCCTGGCCTCGCGCGAGATCGACCGAGAGGCGCGGGCGATCGAATTCTATGATCTTCTGTCCTCCTTCGACTTCATGGCCTCGACGCCGACTTTGTTCAATTCGGGAACACTACGCGCCCAGCTCTCCTCTTGCTTCCTGACCACCGTGTCCGACGACCTCGAAGGCATCTTCAAGGCGGTGAAGGACAATGCGCTGCTCGCCAAATATTCCGGTGGCCTCGGCAATGACTGGAGCAATGTGCGTGGGCTCGGCGCCCATATCAAAGGCACCAATGGCGAAAGCCAGGGCGTGGTGCCCTTCCTCAAGGTCGCCAACGATACCGCAATCGCCGTCAATCAGGGCGGCAAGCGCAAGGGCGCGGTCTGCGCCTATCTGGAGACCTGGCATGTCGACATCGAGGAATTCCTCGATCTTCGCAAGAACACCGGTGACGAGCGCCGCCGCACCCATGACATGAACACCGCCAACTGGGTGCCGGATCTGTTCATGGAACGTGTGGAACAGGATGGCCCCTGGACCCTGTTCTCACCGGACGAAACGCCGGACCTGCACGATCTCTACGGTCCCGCCTTCAAGGTCGCCTATGAGGCGCATGAGGCACGCGCCGCGCGCGGCGAGCTCCGCGTCTTCAGGCAGATCCGGGCCATCGATCTCTGGCGCAAGATGCTGACCATGCTGTTCGAGACCGGGCATCCCTGGATCACCTTCAAGGACCCCTGCAACATCCGCTCGCCCCAGCGTCACGTCGGCGTGGTACATTCCTCGAACCTGTGCACCGAAATTACGCTGAACACCTCCCATGACGAGGTTGCCGTGTGCAATCTCGGCTCGGTCAACCTCGCTGCCCATGTCGACGCCGACGGCCTGATGTTCGACAAGCTCAAGGCGACGGTGACGACGGCGATGCGCATGCTCGACAACGTCATCGACATCAATTTCTACACCATTCCCGAGGCACGGCGTTCCAACCTCAAGCACCGGCCCGTCGGTCTCGGCATCATGGGCTTCCAGGATGCCCTGCAGGCCCTGCGCCTGCCCTATGCCTCCGAAGCCGCCGTGTGCTTTGCCGACGAGAGCATGGAAGCCGTGTCCTTCCATGCCATCTCGGCCTCAACAGACCTGGCGGCCGAGCGCGGTCGCTACCCCAGTTTCGATGGCTCGCTGTGGTCGCAGGGCGTCCTGCCGATCGACTCGGTCGGCCTGCTGGCCGAGACGCGCGACAACGCGGCCTTCGACACCGGCACGACCCTGCCCTGGGACGCCCTGCGCGAGCGGGTGAAGACCGTCGGCATGCGCAATTCCAACACCATGGCGATCGCACCGACGGCGACGATCTCCAACATCTGCGGCGTGTCCCAGTCAATCGAGCCGGCCTATCAGAACCTCTTCGTGAAATCGAACATGTCGGGCGATTTCACAGTGGTGACCTCGGCCCTGGTCCACGATCTCAAGGCACGGGGCTTGTGGGACGAGGTCATGATCTCCGATCTCAAATATTTCGACGGCTCTCTCGGCCAGATCGATCGCATCCCCGAAGAGCTGAAAGCGCTTTACGCCACCGCTTTCGAGATCGACACCGCCTGGCTGATCGAAGCCGCGGCGCGCCGGCAGAAGTGGATCGACCAGGCCCAGTCGCTCAACCTCTATATCGCCAATCCCTCCGGCAAGAAGCTCGATACGCTCTACCGCCTGGCCTGGAAGCGTGGCCTGAAGACGACCTATTACCTGCGCTCGCAGTCGGCCACCCATGTCGAGAAATCGACGCTGAAGGGCACCGACGGCAAGCTCAACGCCGTCTCTGCCACGGTGCCGCAAGCGGCCGCGCCGATCCTGATCGAGACTCAGCCGGAAACACTGCAGTCGCAAGCGTGGGGCAAGGCCTGCTCCATCCACGACCCCGACTGCGAAGCGTGCCAGTGAGCCGAGAACGAGGTGCGATTTTTCCCTTTCGCGCCTTGCTCTCCAACTCTTTGTTTTGACGCGTTTTCTTAAGCGAAAAGTCTATCAACCTTTCTGGAAAACGCTCTGAGGATAAGAAAACGATGACGATGCTCGACTGGTCCGAACCCACCTCGCCCGCAACCCAGCTTCCCCTGCCACAGAGCACGGCGGATGCGACCGGCCTCGGCGCGATCGACCGCAAGGGCGGCCGTGTCACGGTCGACGAGAAACGGATGATCAATGCCCGCGCCGACGTAAACCAGCTCCTGCCGCTCAAATACAAATGGGCCTGGGAGAAATATCTCGCCGGCTGCAACAACCATTGGATGCCGACCGAGGTATCGATGCAGGCGGACATCGCGCTGTGGAAGTCCAAGGACGGCCTGACACAGGACGAGCGGCGCATGCTCAAGCGCAATCTCGGCTTCTTCGCCGCCTCCGAGAGCCTGGTCGCCAACAATATCGTCCTGGCGATCTACCGCCACCTCACCAACCCCGAATGCCGGCAATATTTGCTGCGCCAAGCTTTCGAGGAGGCGGTGCACACCCACACCTTCCAATATATCGTCGAGAGCCTCGGGCTCGACGAGGGCGAACTCTTCAACATGTATCGCGAGATACCCTCGATCACCGACAAGGCGGCCTGGGCGCTCAAGCATACCCAGCATCTCGACGATCCCGATTTCAAGACCGGCACGCCGGACGCTGACCAGGCCTTCCTGCGCGATCTCGTCGCCTTCTACGTCATCTTCGAGGGCATGTGGTTCTATACCGGCTTTGCCCAGATCCTCTCGCTCGGCCGGCGCAACAAGATGGTGGGGATCGCCGAGCAGTATCAGTACATCCTGCGCGACGAGAGCATCCATCTGAACTTCGGCATCGACGTGATCAACCAGATCAAGATCGAGAACCCGCATCTGTGGACGCTGACCTTCCAAGCCGATCTCCAGCAGATGATCCGCGAAGCCGCTGAACTGGAGGCCGCCTATGGCCGGGACACCATGCCGCGCGGCTTCCTCGGCCTCAACGCGGTGTCCTGCGAACAATACATGCATTTCATCGCCAACAGGCGCTGCGCCCAGCTCGGGCTCATGCCGGTATTCCCGGACGTGGAGAACCCCTTCCCCTGGATGAGCGAGGCGATGGACCTGAAGAAGGAGAAGAACTTCTTCGAGACGCGTGTCATCGAATATCAGAACGGTGGCGCGCTGAGCTGGGATTGAAGGCACGCTTTCGAGGTCTTCGGAACAAATCGGAGGAAAGCTGGGATGGGGAATCATGGCCCTCATCCAGATTTCAGATCCCAACATCTCGAAAGGAGTGGGACAGGTTGCTCCATCATCCCCCGCCATGCGGGGAATGATGGACATTGAATGTCTCCTTCCCGACCTTCCTTCCTCAAGCTCTCGATGACAATGTCCTGAACACACCATCATCCGTCGCATCGCCTCTAGTCGGTGCGCCGACTCGATGTATTCTAATCCTCATTCGAGGTGCCGGTTCGCCCCCAAGGCGGACTGGAGAATTTGGGAAGCCGGTCTGAATCCGGCGCTGCCCCCGCAACGGTAGAGGAGAAGATCGCGGCAGGTGCCACTGGGTCGGGAAGACCTGGGAAGGCGTCGCGATCGGGCCGGAAGGCCGCTCCTGAGCCCGGAAACCAGCCACGAAGAAAACCGACGGACGCGGTGGGCGTTCCGGGAGGAGGTTTGGCTGCGCCTTTTCACCGGCGCGGATCGCCGAGCCGCTTTCCCATCCCGCTGCCAAGTCAACGCATTGGTTGTCACGCGGGATTTTGACATGACAGCGCATCAGGACATGCTGGGCCGCCTCCGGACCCATCAACCGGGCACCACGCTCGAGGGCAAATTCTACACAGACCCGGAGTACTTCCGGCTGGATATGGAGAACATCTGGTACCGTGAATGGCTGTTCTCGGGCCATGATTGCGAGCTCGGCAAGCCGGGCAGCTATTTCACTCTCCAGGTCGGCGACTATCCGGTGATCGTCCTGCGCTCCGGTGACGGCGCCATCCGCGCCTTTCACAATTCCTGCCGGCACCGGGGATCACGGCTCTGCGCGGCCGAGCGCGGCAGCGTCGCCAAGCTGGTCTGCCCCTATCATCAGTGGACCTACGAGCTCGACGGGCGCCTGCTGTTCGCCCGCGACATGGGCCCCGGCTTCGACGCCGCGCAATATGGGCTGAAGCCCGTGCATTGCGAGAGCGTGGCCGGCTATATCTGGATCTGCCTTGCCAAGGAGGCACCCGATTTCGAGACCTTCCGCGCCGGCGCCATGCCCTATCTGGCACCGCATGGCCTTAAAAACACCAAGGTGGCCTTCGAGAGCACCATCGTCGAAAAGGGCAATTGGAAGCTGGTGTGGGAGAACAACCGCGAGTGCTACCACTGCGCGGGTAATCATCCCGAGCTTTGCCGTACCTTCCCAGAAGCCCCGACGGTGACGGGTATCCAGGGTGCCGACAAGGATCCGCTCATCGGCCAGCATTGGCGGCGTTGCGAGGAAGCCGGCCTGCCCAGCACCTTCAGCATTTCCGGTGACGGCCAGTTCCGCATGGCCCGCATGCCGCTGCTGCGCAATGCCGCCAGCTATACGATGTCGGGCAAACCGGCGGTGCAACGCCCCCTCAGCCCGACGATCGAAGAAGGCAATATCGGCGCCCTCCTGCTCTTCCACTATCCCACCACCTGGAACCACGTGTTGGGCGACCATGCCGTGAGCTTCCGCGTGCTTCCGATCGGGCCGAAGGAAACCCAGGTCACCACCAAATGGCTGGTGCACAAGGATGCGGTCGAAGGGGTCGACTATAATCTCGATGAACTCACCCATGTCTGGCAGATGACCAACGACCAGGACCGCCAGATCGTCGAGGAAAACCAGCTCGGCGTCTCTTCGCCCGTCTACACGCCCGGACCCTACGCCCCCGAACACGAGGGCGGCGTTATGCAGTTCGTCGAGTGGTATCGCAACGCCATGGAAGCGGCGCTGGGTAACGACGGCGTCCGCCTGCGCAGCGTGGCCTAGCACCTTTTCACCCTCCCCTGGAGGGGGAGGGGCGGACGAAGTACGGGGTGGGGTGAGAAACACAGCAGCTGGTGAAAATCACCCCACCCCGACGCTTCGCGTCGACCCTCCCCCTCCAGGGGAGGGTGTTAGCGAAACCGACATATACAAGGGCAGACATCATGCCGATCGCTACACAAAAATTCAGGCATATCGACGAAACGCCGCCGTGGAACGATCAGAGCCAGGCGCTCGAATGCGTTTCGATCATCCATGAGGGCCGCGACGTCGCGACCTTCACCTTCCGCGCCGCCGAACAGGGTTGGTTCCGCTACGAACCCGGCCAGTTCATCACGCTGGAGATCCCGGCCGAGGCCGGGCCGGTGCTGCGCACTTATACGCTGTCGTCGAGCCCTTCCCGCCCGCTTTCTATCAGCGTCACCGCCAAGGCGCAGGCCTCCAGCATCGGCACGCGCTGGATGCTGGACAACCTCAAACCCGGCACGCGGTTGAAGGCCTACGGCCCGCTCGGCCAGTTCAGCTTCTCTCGTCATCCGGCGGAAAAATACCTCTTCATCTCGGCCGGATCCGGCATCACGCCGATGATGTCGATGACCCGTTTTGCCGAAGACCACGGCGCCGCCACCGATATCGCTTTCGTCAACTGCGCACGCCGGCCGGGCGAGATCATCTTCCGCCAGGAGTTGGAGCGCATGGCCGGACGCATGCAGCGCCTGCGCCTCGCCTGGATCGTGGAAGAGACCGAGGCCCATGAAGCCTGGACCGGCTTCCAGGGTCGGCTCAACGCTCCGGCCCTGCGCTTGATCGCACCGGATTTTCGCGAGCGCGAAGTGTTCTGCTGCGGCCCCGCGCCTTTCATGGCAGCGGTCAAGGACATGCTCGAAGCCAATGGCTACGACATGCGCCGCTATCATGAAGAGAGCTTCCAGCCGGCCGAAACTCCAATGGAGGACATCGGTGCGGACGAAGCCCTTGCCGGCGAAGCCAGCGTGGCCTTCACCAGATCCGGCATCGAGGTGCCGGCCTCCAGCCGCGAGACCATTCTTCAGCTCGCCCGCGGCGCCGGCCTCAACATTCCGACCGGTTGCACAATGGGCCTGTGCGGCACCTGCAAGGTACAATGCCTGTCGGGGGAGACCGCCATGACCCACCAGGGCGGCATCCGCGAGGAGGAAATCGCCGCCGGCCTGGTGCTGGCCTGCTGCACCCGGCCGCTCGGCCGTGTCGAGATCGAGGCTTGAGATGACGATTGCCGCGCAGAATACCGTCGACGTCGACGCCGCCATCGTGCACTCCATCCTGGAGGCTTCTCGGGACGAAGGTCCGACACTGCCAGAAGAGCGAGCCCGCACCTTGATGCTGGCCTGGATCCTCAGCCGCGAAGACGGTGCGGACCTGGCCAGGGAAGCCGTCGATCTGAAAGTCCTGCTGCTCGAGGCCTCGATCCCGGACAATCCGCTGCTGCCGCATCTGAGCAGCCTGCTCGACGAGGTGCGCGATCATGTCGGTCGGCGACCAGGCCGGCGGCGTTTGCGGGCAGATGCCTAAGCCAGCCAGATATAGCAGAAGTTGGAGGGCGGACGACACATCCATAGGCGCGGGATCAAGGCGAAAAGCGCAATAATACCCTCCCCCTCCAGGGGAGGGTAAAGAATTGAGGCCTCGCTGCCTTGACCCAGCGCCTATGGATGTTCCGTCCGCCTCTTCCCTTCTCCACCATCCCCCAGCAATCCCAGACAGAAAACCGGCGCTTCCGGGATAGTTCACCTTGACCTCTCTTTTCTCAGCGCTATCATATAAGGATATCTTGATATCGTAATTCCGTTATAGGAGCTTGTGATGAGCGCTCCGGTCGAAGCCCTGTTCGCCGCGCCTGCCCCAACCGATCGGGGCGCGGAGATCCTCGCCGCCCTTACCGCCGCCGCGCGCGAGCGCATCCTGATCCTGGACGGCGCGATGGGCACGCAGATCCAGGGGCTCGGCTTCGAGGAGGACCATTTCCGGGGTGAGCGCTTCGTCGGCTGCGACTGCCATCTCAAGGGCAACAACGACCTTCTCACCCTCACCCAGCCTGCCGCGATCGAGGCGATTCATTACGCCTATGCCATGGCCGGCGCCGACATATTGGAGACGAACACCTTCTCCTCCACCTCCATCGCCCAGGCCGATTACGGCATGCAGGAGGCGGTCTACGATCTCAATCGCGATGGTGCGCGCCTCGCCCGCCGAGCCGCAATCAAGGCAGAGCAGCAGGACGGGCGCCGGCGCTTCGTCGCCGGCGCGCTTGGCCCAACCAATCGCACCGCCTCCATCTCGCCGGACGTCAACAATCCCGGCTATCGCGCCGTCAGCTTCGATGACCTCCGGATTGCCTATGCCGAGCAGATCCGCGGCCTCATCGACGGCGGCGCCGACATCATCCTGATCGAGACCATTTTCGACACGCTCAACGCCAAGGCCGCCATCTTCGCCTGCGAGGAAGTGTTTGGCGAAAAGGAAGTGCGCCTGCCCGTGATGATCTCGGGTACCATCACCGATCTCTCCGGCCGCACCCTCAGCGGACAGACACCGACGGCGTTCTGGCATTCGGTGCGGCATGCCCGACCCTTCACCATCGGCCTCAACTGCGCGCTCGGCGCCAATGCGATGCGGGCGCATCTCGACGAGATCTCCACGGTCGCGGATACCTTCGTCTGCGCCTATCCCAATGCCGGCCTGCCCAACGAATTCGGCCAGTATGACGAGAGCCCGGAAGCGATGGCGGCGCAGATCGAGGGCTTTGCCCGCGACGGCCTGGTCAATATCGTCGGCGGCTGCTGCGGCTCGACGCCGGAGCATATCCGCGCCATCGCCGAAGCGGTCGGCCGGCATGCGCCGCGCCCGATTCCCGAGATCGAACCCAAGATGAAGCTGTCGGGGCTCGAGCCCTTCACGCTCGACGCGACCATCCCCTTCGTGAATGTGGGCGAGCGCACCAACGTCACCGGCTCTGCCAAGTTTCGTAAGCTCATCACCGCCGGCGACTATGCTACCGCACTCGACATCGCCCGCGACCAGGTCGCCAATGGCGCCCAGATCATCGACATTAACATGGACGAGGGCCTGATCGATTCCGAAAAGGCCATGGTCGAGTTCCTCAACCTGATCGCCGCCGAGCCGGACATCGCCCGCGTGCCGGTTATGATCGATTCCTCGAAATTCTCAATCATCGAGGCTGGCCTGAAATGCGTGCAGGGCAAACCGCTGGTCAATTCGATCTCCATGAAGGAAGGCGAGGAAGCCTTTCTTCACCATGCCCGCCTGGTGCGGGCCTACGGCGCGGCCGTGGTGGTGATGGCCTTCGACGAACAGGGACAGGCCGATACGCTGGAACGCAAGGTCGCCATCTGCAGCCGAGCCTATAAGCTCTTGACGGAGCAGGCGGGCTTCCCGCCCGAGGATATCGTCTTCGATCCCAACATCTTCGCCGTCGCCACCGGCATCGAGGAACATAACGGCTATGGCGTCGCCTTCATCGAGGCGACGCGGCAGATCAGGACCACCCTGCCCCACGCCCATATTTCGGGCGGTGTATCCAATCTCTCCTTCTCGTTCCGCGGCAATGAGCCGGTGCGAGAGGCTATGCACGCCGTGTTCCTCTACCATGCCATCCAGGCCGGCATGGACATGGGCATCGTCAATGCCGGGCAACTCGCCGTCTATGAATCCATCGATCCGGACTTGCGCGAAGCCTGCGAGGATGTCGTGCTCAACCGGCCCTCGCGCGGGGCGCTGAACCCGACCGAACGCCTGCTCGAACTGGCCGAGCGTTTCCGTGGCGCCGCCGGCAAGGAAGCCAAGGAAAAGGATCTCGCCTGGCGTGAGTGGCCGGTCGAGCAGCGCATATCCCATGCGCTCGTCAATGGCATTACCGAGTTCATCGATGCCGATACCGAGGAGGCGCGTCTTGCGGCCGCACGTCCCTTGCACGTCATTGAAGGGCCACTGATGGCCGGCATGAACGTGGTTGGCGATCTCTTCGGTGCAGGCAAGATGTTCCTGCCGCAAGTGGTGAAGTCGGCTCGTGTGATGAAGCAGGCCGTCGCCAGCCTCCTGCCCTATATGGAGGCCGAGAAGCTTGCCAATGGTGGCACTGGCGAACGCCAGAGCGCCGGCAAGATTTTGATGGCGACCGTGAAGGGCGACGTACACGACATCGGCAAGAACATCGTCGGCGTCGTGCTCGCCTGCAACAATTACGAGATCATCGATCTCGGCGTGATGGTGCCGTCGGCAAAAATCCTCGAGGTGGCGCGTCAGGAGAAGGTCGACATCATCGGGCTGTCCGGCCTGATCACACCCTCGCTCGACGAAATGGTGCATGTCGCCGCCGAGATGGAACGCGAGGGCTTCGACATCCCCTTGCTGATCGGCGGCGCCACTACCAGCCGCGTCCATACTGCCGTGAAGGTGCATCCGCGCTATGACCGTGGCCAGGCCGTCTATGTGACGGATGCGAGCCGCGCCGTCGGCGTCGTCTCCAGCCTGCTGTCCCCCGCGAACAAGGCGGGCTATGTCGAAACCGTCCAGGCCGAATACGCCAAGGTCGCGGCGGCGCATGCCCGCAGCGAGGCCGACAAGCTGCGCCTGCCGCTCGCCAAGGCCAGGGCCAACGCCCACAAGGTGGATTGGACAGGCTTCACGGCACCGAAACCATCCTTCCTGGGAACACGGGTCTTCGAGAACTACGATCTCGCCGAGCTTTCGCGCTACATCGACTGGACGCCGTTCTTCCAGACCTGGGAACTGAAGGGGCGTTATCCCGCCATCCTGTCCGACGAGAAGCAGGGAGCGGCTGCACGCCAGCTTTTCGACGATGCCCAGGCCATATTGGCACGCATCATCGCGGAGAAATGGTTCCGGCCGAAAGCCATAATCGGCTTCTGGCCGGCGAACGCCGTCGGCGACGATATACATTTGTATACGGATGAGAACCGCAGCCGGAAGCTCGCAAGCCTGCACACCCTGCGCCAGCAGCTCACCAAGCGCGACGGGCGGGCCAATGTAGCCCTCTCCGACTTCGTTGCCCCTGAAACGAGTGGCCAGGGCGACTATCTCGGCGGCTTCGTGGTCACGGCCGGCATGGAAGAGGACGAGATCGCCAAGCGCTTCGAACGCGCCAATGACGACTATGGCTCGATCATGGTCAAGGCTCTGGCCGACCGTTTCGCCGAGGCTTTCGCCGAACGCATGCATGAGCGCGTCCGCAAGGAGTTCTGGGGCTATGCGATCGACGAGAACCTGGCCCCCGACCAACTCATCGGCGAACCCTATCGCGGTATCCGCCCTGCCCCCGGCTATCCCGCCCAGCCCGACCATACCGAGAAGGGCACACTGTTCCACCTGCTCGACGCCGAAGAACGCATCGGCGTACGCCTGACCGAGAGCTATGCGATGTGGCCGGGCGCCTCGGTGTCCGGGCTCTATTTCGCCCATCCCGATGCCTATTACTTCGGGGTGTCGAAGATCGAGCAGGACCAGGTCGAGGATTACGCCGCCCGCAAGGGCATGACGGTGAACGAAGTCGAACGCTGGCTTTCGCCAGTGCTGAACTATGTGCCGCGAACGGCGGAGGCGGCGGAGTAGATTCCCGGGATCGCCGGCTTCCGGTCCGCGGATATGCACGGGGAACATGGAGGGTCGATCTCCAGATCGACCCTCCAATCCCGCAAGGTGAGAGCCCCTCTGCCCACCGCTCACGCTCCCAGGATTGCCATTGATTTCCATTCACCACAGGATTAACTCTCTCCTCGTGGTGATTTGGCCGGCCGGCTTGCAGCCACGTTAAACAACTCGCTAAAGGGCCGCTGGATGCATTCCATCCGTGGACCTGTCGCATTGCTTTCCGGCTGGCCCAACGTCGATCGAGTGCAACATGCCTATCAAGATTCCGGATACCCTGCCCGCCTTCTCCACCCTGGTCAGCGAAGGGGTGCGGGTGATGACGGAAACTGCCGCCATCCGGCAAGATATCCGTCCGCTGCAGATAGGCCTGCTCAATCTGATGCCCAACAAGATCCGCACCGAGCTGCAGATGGCGCGCCTGGTCGGCGCCACGCCGCTGCAGGTCGAACTCTCGCTGGTGCGTGTCGGCGGCCACCGTGCCAAGAATACCTCCGAGGACCACCTGCTTGCCTTCTACGAAACCTGGGAAGAGGTGCGCGAGCGCAAATTCGACGGCTTCATCATCACCGGCGCGCCGGTGGAGACCCTGCCCTTCGAAGACGTGACCTATTGGAAGGAACTCGAGCAGATCCTCGACTGGACCACGACCAACGTGCATTCCACGCTGAACGTGTGCTGGGGCGCGATGGCGGCCATCTGGCATTTCCACCGCATTCCCAAATATGACCTGACCGAGAAGGCCTTTGGTGTCTACCAGCACCACAACCGCAAGCCTTCCTCGATCTATCTCAACGGCTTTTCAGACGACTTCCACATACCCGTCTCGCGTTGGACGGAGGTCCGCAGCGAAGATGTGCGCAAGAATGCCGAGTTGGAGATCTTGATGGATTCGGACGAAACCGGCGTGTGTCTCATTCACGAGCAAAAGGGCAACCGGCTCTATCTGTTCAACCATGTCGAATATGAATCGACCTCGCTGGCCGATGAGTATTTCCGCGACGTCGACTCGGGCGTGCCGATCAAGCTGCCGAAGAACTACTTCCCCTATGACGATCCATCCTTCCCGCCGCGCAATTTCTGGCGCAGCCACGCCCATCTTCTGTTCGGCAACTGGATCAACGAGATCTACCAGACGACATCCTATGACCTGAGCGAAGTCGGCAGGGGGCGCTGAGATTCTCTCGGGTGCACGGGCGCTTAGGCGCGGATTGGAGGGTCGATCTCCAGATCGACCATCTTGGAAGCACCGTCGCGCAGGAAAGGAAGAAGGTCGATCTGCAGATCGACCCTCCAATCCGCGCTTATCCTGCTAAAAAAGTGCCCGTGCCCCCCGGAAGCCCCTCAATCCTTGGCGCGATCCATGCGCATCAGCAACTGCTCGGTCTTGGCGTCTTCGATGCGGTTGTGCAGCCGGCCGGCCTCCTGCTGGTCCGTGCAAGGTCTTGATCGGCGTCACGCAGGTCTGGATCAGCATCACCGTGCCCATGGCCAGATAGGCCTTGATCCAGGCCGAGGCGGGTGGCAGTCGGCGCACCATCGCCAATCGCACCTTGATCGCGCTCGCCAATGGCTATCTGGATTTCGCCGCCGAGCATGGGGGACGCTGGCACGCCCTCTTCGACTTCCGCCTTCCGGACGGCCAGGACCTGCCGGAAGACCATTTGTGCCAGCAGGATGCACTCTTCCAGCATCTGGAAGCCCCGCTCGCCGTGCTCCAGCCGGGTCTGCCTCTTTCCGAAAGATCTCTTCTCGCCCGCTCTCTCTTCTCGGCCGCCCATGGCATGGTGCTGCTCGGACTGGAGGGCAAGCTGGTGCAGTTGCCCCTGCCCTATCTGCGCGAACAGGTCGCCCTGGTGGTCAGCGCCATGGGCCGAGGCCTCGAATGCAGCTGAGGGCTTGTTCCTCTGCAGGCGTCAAAGCAAGCCCAATCGCCTCGCAACACGCCTGCGCTGGTCGATGATGGTGTGCCGATAAAGGGAGGGCTCCAATCGAAACTCTGGTGAAATCGGCCATGTCATGCCTGCAAGATCGAGCATGGTCTGGGCATTGCTGCCCATCTTGGACATGCCGGTTCCCCCTTCGCCGAAGCGAACCACCACATTGTCGCCAAGCCGGACGATCTGGCCGTTGTTGGGGCCGTTGACGCCGCGGGCGCAAGGCCAGGCGCAGACCACATCTTCGAATGTCAGCCCGCAATCGGGCGTGAGGATGCTGAGTATGCTCGCCAGCGCGCTGATGGCGTAGCTTCTGCTGTAGACAGGCAAGCCGATGACCCCGCCGCAGGTCAATTTCATGACGAGATGGCTGGACGTCCGCCCGACCTCGACAAAATGCGTCTGCTTCATGCCGGTGAATGGCAGATTTCTCACCCTATCGGGATCGGTGATCCGAAACAGGAGCTGCGCCGAAAGCCCGGTCGCGATGGTCTGATGGGGTACCGGCAGGTCGAACCGAAGGCGATCCGATAGGCGAGACAGTGCCGAGCCCACCCGATCATAGTGAAAGGTCGCTGTCGGGCCGAGGGAGAGACATAGATGGTCTAGGGCAACATGCGTGCGTGCGCCTGTCTGGAGATCCTCTAGCGCAATCGCAGCCGCTCGTGGCATGCCTTTTTCGTCCCTGTCGAAATAGACAGAAGTCAGGCGTTGCCGATGCCGGCATTCGATGCCGTGCCGCTGCATCGCCTCCATGCAGACGCGATCAAAGCCGTGGCGAATGCAGCCATTGCCCAGGAAGAGGTCGCCGGACACCACGCGCTCCAGGATGCCGGGGCCATAAAAGCGTTGCAGGCCAGCGGCATCGAGCTTTTCGACGGCAAGGCCGACGTCCTCCGCAAGCTCCCTGTTGTCGATCAGTGAAGCGTCGTGGTTCTTGCGGGAGAGATAGAGGAAAACAGCGCGGGGTCCGTCCTGGTCGAGACGCAGTCGGATCGACAGCCGCCTTTCGATTTCGCTCAGGATCCGTGTCGAGACCTTGCTGGCCAGGCGGCTCTTCACATGATCCGTCTGCAGTCCGAGAAGCTTGCGAAGGTGCTGTACCAGACCATGCCACTCATTGTGAAGATAGACGGGCAGGTCCCGCAACCGAACGCCACGAGGCCACAGGTCGACCTTCTTGTAGTCGAGGTCGAGGGCGACCGATGCATCCTTCTCGCCCAAAATCGCCCGCTTGAGGGCGGTCGCCAGGATGCCAAGCCCCGTATTGTCGAGCTCGGCATTGAGCGCATTGGCGTGATTGACATGCTCGTAGCTCGCCGACCCGCTCTCATTGGATTGCTCAGCGCCATCGAGGACGAAAATCACCTCCGAAGCCTCGGCCTGATCTGTCTCCAGGCCGCTGAGGAGAGCCCCGATCTTAGCGGCGGGGCCCCCGACGAAAATCGCCCTCGGCCGACAAGACCCCGCCTCCCGCGCCGCTCGGTGTTCCCCTACGAGGCGCCGCACTTCCGCGGGGGCCTGGTCCAGTCGTGCAATGAAAACCTGGTTTTCTCCCCTCACCCTTACGCCTCGAAGGGCGAAGGCAGGCTGGTAGGGACTTTCGGAAACCAGGGAGGGACTGGCCTCGACCATGGCCTCATAGGCCTGGCGTACGCGAGAAGACGGATTTACCCAGACGGCCTTGCCCGCGAAATAATCTCCTTCCAGTAGATAATCCAGGAACCTGTCGCCGGCGGGATTGGCATGCGTCATTGCCTTCCGCAGATGGTCGAGCGAAGGAAAAGCTGCCCTCGGCATCGCATTGAAAAAGGACTGAGAAGCCTCAGGCGTGGGCTCGTCGCGATCGAGGTCGGGAAGAGTGAGTTCGGAAGGCATGCTGCGATCTGCGAAGACAGGAAAATTGTACCTTCATGCAATATCGCTTTCTACAGCCGCAAGTAGAACAATTTGCAAAGCACCACCCGGATCGCGACATCCGGATGGCTAGGCCGGCCGATGCGGCGATATCGACGACAGCCCGGCTGACTCAAGCCGATACTCGAACGACGATTAGCGCCAGTTCCTCGATCCGGCCTATCCTTCGACTTATTGTGGCAGAGCCAGCCTGCCCGATCCCAACGCCGAGGTAATGGCCCAGCCGAAACCCGCCGGAATGCTATTGCGATGGTTCTTGCCCGGCACCACCAGCGAGCGGATGCTCAGGCCCGGAAAGCCGCGTTCTCGCAGGCGCGCCTCGAATGCCTTCACGCCGCCAACCATATCCTTGGTGTAGCCGCGCCGTCCCGCATCGTAGCGGGAGACTTCGTCGCCACCGACATACATCAGGACCTCTGCCTTCAAGTCGCTGTTGGCCTTGGCATAATCGGCTTCGATCGCCAGGATGGCCTGATCGCCGAACCAGAAAGAGGGGCTGCCGAGCATATAGGTCGCGAACAGGTCGGGCTCCGTCAGCAGGATGCGCGTACCGAGCAGGCCGCCATAGGAATGGCCCCAGTAAAGGCGCCGGCCGGGATCGGCCCGATATTGCCGCTCGACATAGGGGATCACGGTCTGGCGCAGATAGAGCTGATAAGCGCTCGCCCCGCCATAGGCGGTGTCTCCGGGCTTGAGGGCAACCGGCGTGTAGTCGCGCTTGCGGCTCACCTCCAGATTTTCGCCCTTCGCATAGGAAAGACCGACGATGATGGGATCCTCCCGCAGGCTCCCTTCGCCGTAGAGTGCCCTCACCTCACAGGCCAGCGGCCTGACAGCACGGCCGCCATCGGCCAGATAGAGAACGGGATAGAGCTTGGCCGCGGCCGCGTCATAGCCGGAGGGCAGGCTGACCTCGATGTCATAGGATCGGCCCGAGACGGGATCGGGCACGGATTGGGTGAGGATGCCGCCGGGATCGCATGAGCGCCATTTTCCGGCCTTGCCTTCGGCGGCTTCGATGGGAGCGCTCAGGCAGGCGGCGATGAGGGCGGCCAAAGCGAGCACGAGAGCAAAACGTGATCTTCCTGAATCACATTTTCTCTTCAACCCATTGTTTTGGCGTCGTTTCACAGCCAGCCGCCCCTCCGTTTACCCGCGACGCTCATCCGCCGGCGAGTGCGGAGGTGATGGCCCAGGCAAAGCCCGGGGGAATGGTGGTGCGGTGGTTCTTGCCCGGCACCACGAGAGAGTGGATCGTCAGGCTTGGAAAACCGCGAGATTTCAAGAGCTTCTCGAACGTCCTGACATCGCCGACCATATCCTGGGTATCGCCGCGCCGGCCTGGATCGTAGCGGCTGATCTCGTCGCCGCCGACATAGATCAGGACATGGGCCTTCAGGTCACGGTTCGCCCTGGCGTAGTCGGCCTCCATCGTCAGGATGGCGTGATCGGCGAACCACAAGGACGGGCTGCCGAGAATATAGGAACGGAAGAGGCCGGGTTCGGTCAGCAGTATCCGGGCTCCGAGAAGCCCGCCATAGGAATGGCCCCAGAACAGGCGTCTTCTGGGGTCGGTCCGATAAAGGCCCTCGATCACGGGCATGACGGTCTTGCCGAGATAGGCCTGAAAGGCCCCGGCTCCGCCATAACCAGGCTTGTCGGCAACCGGCGTGTAGTCGCGAGCCCGGCTTACCGCAAAGCCCTCGCCCTTGGCATAGGACAGGCCGACGAGGATAGGTTCTTCCGCCAGCTTGCCGTCGCGATGGAGCTTTCTGACCAGGCGGAGCGCCTCCTGGCGCCGCGGTTCCTTCGACAGGCAGGTTGCGGACGCGGCAAGGTGGCCACCATCGGCATAATACAGCACCGGATAGCGCTTGGCGGGATTGGCCTGGTAATCCGACGGCAAGGTGACCTCGACATCATAGGATCGGCCCGAGACGGGATCGGCGATGGAACGGATCTGGGTGCCGCCGAGATCGCAGCCTGTCGGGATGCCGTCTCTAGCCTCGGCTGACATCGCGCCGAGCACCACCAGGCCGGCGGCCATCCAAATTCTTGCGTGAAAAAACAATGACGCAATATCCAAAATTACAGTTCAAGCAATTGCTTAAGTCGTCATGAGGAGCTGGCCAGCTCGAACGCCGCGCATCGCCCGAAAACCGTTCCAGCCGCCAATCTACGGCTTCATATTGGACTTCACGGCCTCGACCAACTGCTTCATCGAGAAGGGCTTGGGCAGGAAGGCGAATTCCTCGCCCTCAGGCATGTTCTTGGCGAACGCCTCTTCGGCATAGCCGGAGACGAAGATGATCCGCGTCGTCGAATTGCGCTTGCGCATTTCCTTGAGCAGGGTCGGCCCATCCATTTCGGGCATCACCACGTCGGATACGACGAGATCGATCTCGTTCTCGCCTTCGTCGATGATCTGCAGGGCCTCGATGCCCGAACCGGCTTCGATGACCTCGAAGCCACGGGCCGTCAGGGTGCGGGCAGAGAGCGCCCGCAGGGCCTCCTCGTCCTCGACCAGCAGAATGCGGCCGCGCCCGGTGAGATCGGGCATGTCCTTGGTCTTGGCCGGTGTCGACCCAGCCTGGCCCGGTGGGGTGTCGGCCTCGACGCTGGCTGCCTTCGCCAACTCGATCATACGCGGCAGGAAGATCTGGAAGATCGTGCCCTTGCCCTCCACCGAGTGGACGAGGATGGAGCCGCCGGTCTGCTTGACGATGCCGTAGACGGTGGAAAGCCCGAGGCCGGTGCCCTTGCCGACATCCTTGGTGGTGAAAAAGGGCTCGAAGATCTTGTCCAGGACGGCCGGCGGAATGCCGCTGCCATTGTCCTCGACCTCGACGGTGACATAGTCGGCCGGCGGCAATTCGCTGCGATCGAGGGCGCTCGCCTCCGAGATCGGCACATTGCGCGTACGGATGATCACCTTGCCGCCATCGGCCATGGCATCGCGCGCATTGACGGTGAGGTTCATCACCACCTGTTCGAACTGGTTGACGTCCACTTTCACCGGCCAGAGATCGCGGCCATGCACGACCTCCAGCGCGACTTTCTCGCCGAGCAGGCGCCGCAGCAGCATCGACAGGTCCGACATCGCGTCATTGAGGTTCAGCACCTGCGGGCGCAGGGTCTGCCGGCGCGAGAACGCAAGCAACTGGCGCACCAGATTGGCGGCGCGGTTGGCGTTGCTCTTGATCGCCATGATGTCCTGGAAAGCGGGATCGCCGGGCTTGTGGCTGCCGAGCAGGGAATCGGCCGCCAGCATGATCACCCCGAGCACATTGTTGAAATCGTGCGCTACGCCGCCGGCAAGCTGGCCGACCGCATTCATCTTCTGGCTCTGGGTGAACTGCTCCTGCAGCGTGCGCTGCTCGGTGGTGTCGATCATATAGACGATCGCTGCTTCCTTCTCGTTCTCGCCGCGATCGACGGGCGCGAACCAGAAGCGGGCGGAGCGGCTGCCCTGTCCGGCCAAGGAAGCCTCGGCCGGTTCGATGTCGCCGCGGCCGGCCATGGCGAGACGGGTCAGTTTGCTCAGGCCCTCGCGGTCGCGCTCGACCACGGCCTCGAGCAGGGAATGGCCCGGTGCGTCGCCATTGAGGGACTCCTTGAACAGGCGCATGAAGGCCGCGTTGGTACGCACGATCCTGGCGTTTTCGTCAATCGTCGCAATGGCCAAAGGCGAGTTGTTGAAGAAGCGTGCAAAACGAACTTCCGCCGCTCGCAAGCCTTCTGAAACGTCGCCGCCCGGCCCGCGATAGATCACCAGGGTCCGCGAGGGGCCGGGCTGGCCATCGGCGGCGAAGGCGATCTTGTGGAACAGGCGCACGGGCATGATGGTGCCGTTGCGGCGCCTGAGATCGATGTCGAAGATCTCGGTGCGCACGCTGCCCGGCTCGCTGGCCTGCGTCACCACCAAAGCGCCGGCATTGCCGGGCGCGATGTCGGCTAGAGTCAGGCCGCCTGTGCCGAACTGGGCGAGGTCATAGTCGAGCCAGCCGGCGAGCGTGGCGTTGAGATAAACGATCTCGCCCGAAGGATCGGCGGAGAAAAAGCCGGCCGGCGCGTGGTCAAGATAGTCTATGGCGTGCTGCAGTTCCTGGAAGACGTTTTCCTGGCGCTCGCGCTCGCGCGTGATGTCGGCAACGGTCCACACCGTCTCCCCTGCACCGGAGGGGCGTGCGATCGGACGCACCCGCACGCGATACCAGGAGGCCGTTCCGGAAGGCGGCGCCGAGGCGATGCGAAATTCCTCGGCGAGGCGCTGCCCGGCCCGCGCAGCCTGCGCCAGGCGATACGTCGCCTCCGAAACGTCGGGGTCCCCCGTGAAAGCCCGCTCCACCGTGCGGATGTCCTGCTCGCCCATGGCGCCGGTCAGCGTCAGATACGCTTCGTTGGCATAGATGATACGGCCATCCTTGTTGGTGACGAGGATGCCTTCCGGAGAATCGTCGGCGATCAGCTTGGTGAGGTCGTTGCGGGCGATCGAGCTCTGGCCGAAATGGGCGATTCCCATCGCCCAGGCGAACATCGCAATCATGCCGACGATGGCAAAGACGGCCAGGATACCGAAACTGGCGACCTTGCCCCAGTCATAGGGCAGCAGCGACACCCCCACGGCGATGAGGATGATCACCGCGGCAAGCGCCAGCACCCAGAAGATGCCGCTGGGCCGCTCGCTGCGATCGACTGCGGCGCCGCGTGCCGCCGCCTCCTCGCCTTCAGCCATGTTCAACCCCACCGCGCATCGTCAAAGGGCGATTCGCTCCGGCGAACCGCATAATGGTCAGTTTGGCTTAGCAGTTCACATTTCAAAATGTGTTAACCTCGTTGACCAAAAATATCGTGGTCCCTTGCAGCGTTTTAGCTCCGTCCAAACGCATGCTCGACCATGGTATACCCTCAGCGAAACGGCTGAGAGGGAAGACAAATCCGCCCCTTTTGCGGCATTTCTCCGAATTTTTGGCCAATTCCAAGGGACAAGCCTTAGTTTTGCGACTTTGCTGTTGATTCTTGCACGTTAACCGTCTTCTAAGAAACCAGCCCGGAAAGAGTACTGGTCGTATCAGGCTGCCATCCCCTATCGGCACCGGACCAGATCTAAGGAAATGTATCGATGGATTCGTTGAACTCTTGGCTGCCCGCGCAGTTGTTCGCCTTGGCTGGCCTGCTGGTGGTGGGAGTCGTCCTGATGTTCATCTGGCGCACGCTCAACCGGCCCCAGCTCGGCGGCGGCGTCAAGGGCGGTCGGCAGTCGCGGCTCGGCGTGGTGGATTCCTATGGCGTCGGCGCCCGTCAGCTCGTGCTGGTTCGGCGTGACAATGTCGAACATCTGATCATGATCGGCGGCCCGAACGACGTGGTCGTCGAATCCAGCATTCTGCGCGCCCGCTCGGCCGGCCAGGCTCAGCGCCCGGCTTCGCCCGGTGCAGCAACGCCGCCGGTGCAGGAGCGTGCGACTGCCGTCGCGGCCCCACCGCGGCAGGTCGAGGAAGACTTCGCCCGTCCGACCTCGGTCGCTCCCCCGCCTGTCGCCAGGATCGATACGCCAACTCCGGCACCGGCCACCACGGCGGCCAGCAGGACACCCACTGCCCCCCCTACCCTGGCCGCTACCACGACCCCGGCGCCTTCGACCACTTCCGCAACCACTTCCGCCGCGCGTTCGGGCGTGGTGCCCCCGCGCGAGCCCGGCTTCTTCCAGCGGGCCACTTCGCGCTTGCCGAATTTCGGCCGGGCCGCCGCTCCTGCAACGACGCCGACCCCGGCCGCACCTGCCGCACCGGTGACCGAAGAGCCGCGCGCCACGATCGATACCGCGCATTTCGAGGAGCTTCTGGCCGACGAGACGCCTACGACGACGCCGGCGCCCAAGCCAACGGTATCGGCCGCACAAACCACGCCAGCCCCCAAGCCCAAGGCTGACCTTGACTTCGAAATCGCGGAGGGGCTCGATCTCGAACCCGCGCCCGAAACGCAGGAGCCACCGCCTCCGACCACCACCGCACGCCTGACGCTGCCCGAGATCCGTCTGCCGGATCTGCGCTTGCCGGAATGGCGTCGCCCCGAGGCCACACCCGCTCCCACGCCTGCGCCGCGCCAAGCGTCGGAGCTTCGGGTCGAACCTCGTTTCTCCGCCGATCCGCGTCCGGCCAGCGAGCCGTCGCACGCTCCCGGTGGCCGTATCGAACCCTCGCTGGGAACGCCGGCGCCACGCGCCCAGGCCGAGCCGACGCGTACGGAACCCTTCCGGGTCGGCGAAAGACTGACGACGCCGACCCGCCCGGCCACCACACCGCCGGCGCCCACCTCGAGCACCCCGGCCGCACCGACCGCCACTGCGGCACCGACGCCGGCGCCAACACCGGCTCCCACACCAACGCCGCCTCCGGCTCCAACGACTACCCCGGCTCCAGCCGAGGTCGAAGACCCCTTCGCCAGCCTCGAGGAGGAAATGGCGAGTCTCCTGGGGCGAAGCCGAGACGACAGCAAGAAGTCCTGAACGGACAAGCAAGCAACGGGCGGATCTTCCGCCCGTTTTCTTTTGGTGCCCTAAACACGAACCGGACACGCGAAGAGGCTCGTCGATACGCGCGCCAATGGGCGGCCTATCTGGAGGCCGAGATTTGGATGTGCATGCCCGCGGAGAATACGGGCAGAGAAATCCTCACCTCCGGCTCAAACCGGCCTGGTTTGATCTCCCAATCCGTCTGACATATGGCTTGCACATTTCGTGTCGGGGCCCGAATAAAGCGGTCTCGTGCTACGTCCGTCTCAATAAATCTGGTTCCCCTCGCCATGCGTTCCTTCTTTGCAGACCTCAACGGCCAGTCGGCCGGCATGGGCGTGCTTACCGCTGTGGTCGGCTATACCAGTTCGGTGGCGGTGGTGATCAACGGCATGAGCGCCGTCGGTGCATCGCCAGGCCAGATCGCCTCGGGCCTTGCCACTTTGTGCGTCACCATGGGCCTGTGCGGTGCCGGCCTGAGCCTCATGACCCGCATGCCGATCTCGACGGCGTGGTCGACGCCCGGCATGGCGCTGCTGGCGAGCCTGACGGCGCCGGCCGGGGGCTATCCCGCGGCCGTGGGCGCCTTTCTGATCGTCGGCGTGCTGATCATGATCGCCGGCTTGTGGGCGCCACTCGGCAAGCTGATCACGCGCATTCCCCGTCCTATCGCGGGCGCGATGCTGGCCGGCATCCTGTTCAAGCTCTGCCTTGCCCCGATCGCCGCCCTTGGTCAGGTGCCCAAATTCGCTATACCCGTGGTGCTGACCTGGCTGGCTGTGGGTCGCTTCTACCGTCTGTGGGCTGCACCCGCGGCGCTTGCTGTCGCCTTGGGCGCCATGGCGTTCGATGGCCAGGCGAGCACGCTGCCCCTGGCTCTGCCGTCGCTTGAATTCGTTGCCCCAAGCTTCGATTGGCAAACACTGATTTCGATCGGCCTACCGCTCTTCGTCGTCACCATGGCCTCCCAGAACATTCCGGGCCTGACCGTGCTGGCGACCTATGGCTATCAACCGCCGACAAGGCCGGCCTTCCTCGCGACCGGGGGCGTATCGGCGCTCTCCTCCTTGCTGGGGGCTCCCACCATCAACCTCGCAGCGATTACCGCCGCCCTCTGCGCCGGTCCGGATGCCCATGCCCAGCCCGAACGGCGCTATACCGCCGCGGTGGTGGCTGGGCTGTTCTATGCGGCGATCTTCTCGTTGCTGTCGGCGATCGCCACTGGCCTGGTCACGGCATCCTCGCCGATCCTGATCGAAGCGGCGGCGGGACTGGCCCTGGTGAGCGCTTTCGGTGCTTCCCTGCTCGGCGCCGTGCAGGAGGAAAGCCAGCGCCTGCCGGCGCTTGCGACCTTCCTGGTCACCGCATCCGGCTTCAGTCTGTACGGCATCGGTGCCGCCTTCTGGGGCCTTTGTGCGGGGCTTGTCGTGACCATGCTCTATTCCACCGCAAACAGAGGCACGACAAAGGCAAAAAAAAGCGCTACATAGACATGCGATGTTCCACGTATCTCCACAGGGCTGAGAGATGCGGGACGCTTGGGCTCATCTTGTATGCAAGCCTCAGCGTGATGAGTTCCGGCCGGCTGACAGGGAAGCCGCCCGACGCTCCAATCGCCGAACATTGAAGCGGTCTGTCCGCATCACACGAGCTGGCCGGCATTTTTATGCTGCACCAGGATTGTGCTTGAGCTGCCATGATCATTGTTGAGATACCCTGGATCGATCCCCTAGAAGCCGCGGCCGCCATGGCCAGCCAGCCGCGACTGGCCCTGCTCGACAGCGCCATGCCGCATGCGACGCTCGGGCGGTGGTCCTATCTGGCTGCCTCCCCCTTCGGCCGGTTCAAGGTCGTCGACGGCGTTGCGCGCTGGAACGATGCCGCCATCGACGGCAGGCCGATGGAGGCCTTACGCCATCTGCTGCGGCAGCATGCCCGCCCTGCTATGCCGGGGGCGCCTCCCTTCACAGGCGGTGCCATCGGCAATTTCGCCTATGAGGCAGGTCATCTGTTCGAGCGCTTCGGATCATCGGTTCCATCCGCCGCTCCGGGCACCCCGCAGATCGACTTGCCCTTCTATGATCGCCTCCTCGCCTTCGACACCATCGAGAAACGCGCTTTCGCCATTGCACCGGACCGGGCTTGCGCCGAACGGCTCGTCGAGGGCCTCCAGGCCCAGCCTCACCGGGCGTCGGCGCCGCGCGCACTGACCTGGCACGACAGCCGCAGCCGGAGCGAGTACGAGGCCGAGGTCGCTCGCGTGGTCGGCTATATCCGCGACGGCGACATATTCCAGGCCAATCTCTCCCATCGCTTCAGCGCAACGCCCCAGCACGGCGCCGACCCGCTGGCGACCTATCTCGCCTTGCGGCGGTCCAATCCGGCGCCATTCGCCGCCCTGCTTGTCGACGGTATCAACTTCATCGCCTCGACCTCGCCCGAGCGCTTTTTGCGTCTGAACACCGGCCAAGATGCGGGGTTGGTCGAAGCCAGGCCGATCAAGGGCACCAAGCGTCGCTGCACCCATCCCGCCATGGACATCGCCATCGCCCAGTCGCTCGCCCGCAGCGAGAAGGACCGGGCCGAGAACATCATGATCGTCGATCTCCTGCGCAACGACCTGTCACGCGTCTGCGAAGCAGGTAGCGTCGAGGTTCCGATGTTGTGTGGTATCGAAACCTATGCCTCGGTTCACCATCTGACCTCGGCGGTGACGGGCCGCCTGAAGGCGGGGCTCGACGTCACCGACCTGATCGCGGCCACCTTCCCGGGCGGCTCGATCACAGGGGCGCCGAAGATTCGCGCCATGGAAATCATCGGCGAACTCGAGCGCGAGCCGCGCGGTGCCTATTGCGGTGCCATCGGCTGGATCGGCTTCGACGGCGCCGCCGATCTCAACATCGCCATCCGCACCCTCAGCTATGACGGCAAGGACCTCTCTGTACGGGCGGGCGGCGGCATCACGCTGCTCTCCGACCCCTTTGCCGAGTATGACGAGACGCTGGCCAAGGCCGAGCGGCTCATCGCGGCCTTCGAGGATGCCTCCCGCGCGGAGGAAGCGGCATGATCCTGATCGTCGATAATTACGATTCCTTCGTCTTCAACGTCTCCCGCTATTTCGAGGAGGCCGGTGCCAAGACCCATGTCGCCCGCAACGACGCCGTCTGCGCCGATGACGTCGTCAGCCTGGGTGCCAAGGCGCTGGTGTTCTCGCCGGGTCCCAAGGCGCCGCGCGATGCCGGCGCTTCGCTCGACCTGATCAAGCTGTTTTCCGGCAGATTACCCATTCTCGGCATCTGCCTCGGCCATCAATGCATCGGCGAGGTCTTTGGCGGGCGCACCGCCCATGCTCGCACTCCCATGCATGGCCGCGCCTCGCGCATCGAGCATCAGGGTGGCGGCCTGTTCGCCGGGCTGCCGCGCCCCTTCGAGGCCGCGCGCTATCACTCGCTGATCGTCGAGATCGACGAGGACGGCCCGCTGGAGGTCACGGCCCGCAGCGACGAGGGAGAGATCATGGCACTCACCCATCGCCAGCACCCCACTTTCGGCGTGCAATTCCATCCCGAATTGATCCTAACGCCGCAAGGACATCAGATCATCCGCGCGTTCCTGGATCGCGTGCAGTGAGTTTCCTTCTTTATCGTCTCCTGGCGGGCGGCACCGCCGACGCCCCCCAAATCGATGCCCGTCAACCCGACATTCCTTGGGTCAACGCCCTCGATCGTGGCTTCCAGCTCGGCGACGGCGTGTTCGACACCATGAGCTGCTTCAGGGGCCGTCCCTTCGCGGAAGAACGACACCGCGCCCGCCTCATCCAGCATGCGGCCGCCATCGGCATCGATGTCGATTCGGCCCGGTTGCAGGAGGCGCTCGCCGGCGTGCTGGATGAGCTGGGCGAACGCCATGCCATCGTGCGCACCACGGTGACGCGAGGACAGGCAGCCCGGGGCCTGTGGCCGCCACCGGGCAATCCACCCACCATCCTGGTGACGGCGCAGCCTTGGGGTCCGAGCCTCGTCGGCCAGCCCGCATGCCTGTGCGAGGCCGGGCTGCCGCGCAACCAGTTCTCGCCGCTCGCCCGCCTGAAATCCCTCAACTACCTCGAAAACATCCTCGCCGCCCGCCGGGCCACCGAGATCGGCGCCGACGATGCCCTGATCCGTAATCTCGACGGCAATGCCGTCTCAACCACCATCGCCAACCTCTTTGCCATCGTCGACGGCCGGTTCGTCACGCCCCCCTGCGCCGATGGCTGCCTCGACGGCGTCATGCGCGCCGTGCTGTTGGAAGAGGCGAAGGCCCTCGGCTTCGATATCAGCGAGACCAGTCTTACACCGCCCCTGCTCGACCAGGCCGAAGCGCTGTTTCTCACCAATTCCGTGCGCCTGGTCCGGCCCGTCATTGCGCTGGGCAAGCGGAGCTTGATCCCGCCCCCCCGCGCCGCCGAATCCATCAATCGCCTCTTCAACGCCCTCCTGGCCCGCATCGAATACGACATCGGCATGCGCCTCGAGGTTGCCCTTCCCATCCAGTGAGCAAAGTTCCATGATCTACGTTGCCCTCGGTGCCAATCTTCCGTCCTCCGAAGGAGCTCCCCGTGAGACCCTTCGCCGGGCAGTCTCTGCCCTGGCCGCCCGCGGATTGACGATTTCGGCGCGTTCACGCCTGTTCCTGACCGAACCCGTGCCCCGTTCGGACCAGCCCTGGTATGCGAACCAGGTCATCGCCGTCGACAGCGCCCTCCCGCCCCATCAGATTCTCTCCCTCTTGCTCGAGGTCGAATTGCAGTTCGGGCGTGAGCGCAGCGAACGCAATGCCGCACGCACGCTGGATCTCGATCTGATCGGCTATGGCAGCGAAGTCATCGACACGCCAGACCTCGTCGTGCCGCACCCACGCATGCATGAACGCGCCTTCGTGCTCGCGCCGCTCGCCGACATCGCGCCGGGCTGGCGCCATCCCGTCAATGGCGAAACCGTAAGCCTGATGCTGGCGCGCAGCGATCGCGCCCATGTGCGTGCCCTCAGGACGGTGCCGCTGCTGATGGGGATCGTCAACGTCACGCCGGACTCATTCTCCGATGGCGGGCGCTACGACAGCGCCGAGACGGCCATCGATCATGCCCGCCAACTCATGGAGGAAGGTGCCGACATACTCGACATCGGCGGTGAGTCGACCCGTCCGGGCGCCGCCCCCGTCGACATCGAAACCGAGTGGCAGCGCGTCGGCCCGGTGATCTCAGCCCTAGCCGAGGAGGCCAGGCGACGCTACCGCCTGATCTCCGTCGATACCCGTCACGCCGAAATCATGGCCCGGGCGCTCGCAGCCGGCGCCACCATGATCAACGACGTCACCGCCCTGGACGATCCAGCCAGCCGCAGGGCCGTGGCTGGCCATGATGCACCCGTGGTGCTGATGCATATGCAGGGCGATCCGCAAAGCATGCAGGTCAACCCTGTTTATGCCGACGTGGTGAAGGATGTGTGCGCCGAACTGAGCTTCAAATGCGAGCGCGCCATCAAGGATGGCATCGCCGCATCGCGCCTGTGGCTCGACCCCGGCATCGGCTTCGGCAAGACAATGGAACACAATCTGGCCCTGCTCGACGCCACCCCGCAATTGCGTGCGCTCGGCTTCCCCGTGCTGATCGGAGCCTCACGCAAGATCTTCATCCGCGGCGTCGATCGCCATGGTCCGGCTTCGGAACGCGTAGCCGGATCGGTTGCCGCCGCTCTCTCTGCCGCCCAGCGCGGCGCCGACGCCGTACGCGTCCACGATGTCGCACAGACGCGCCAGGCCCTGGCTGTGTGGAGCGCCGTCGAGGGCCAGGCGATGAGCTGATCCGGGTTTCAGACGACCCGCCGCAACCGTGGCTGGCGGTCAAAGAAACGAAAGAGAAGCAGGCCGGCTAGGAAGCCGCCTATGTTGGCCGGCCAACCGGGCATCACCTGCGAAGTGGTTATAATCAGCGGGCTGACGGCGTTCCACGCCGTGATGAAGGCGAAGACGGCGAGCCAGATGCGCACATTCTGGTCCGCCAGAGCGTCCCGCAAGGTCCAGGCCGGCTTGCGAAATGCCGCACCGCCGGCGACCCGAAAAGCCGCCATGGCCGACCCGCCCTTGAACAGGAAATGGATGGAGGCTGCGAACAGGCCCGACAAGCCACCGCCTGCCCCAACCATGGCTGCTGCACTGCCCCAGTAGAACAGCAGGCAGGTGAACGAGCCTGCGACGGTACATAGCGCTGTAAAGGCCAGGAACCGCCAGGCTCCGAAGCGCCAAGCCACTGCTGCCCCCAGGATCAGCATGGCTGCGCCATTGATCATCAGCGTGCCAGGATCGGACTGAAGGAAGAAACAGGTCAGGAAGCCGGCAATATCGGCAAGGTGTCCCCCGGGCCAGGCGATGCTCTCTCCGATCGCGGGGTCGTAGCGCAGGGGGGTGAAGGCAAAGATGCCGACCAGCCAGGCGCTCCAACTGACGGGCATCACGGCCCGTGCAATGTGAACGGCGACGACGAGGCCGGTGAGCAGCAGGACGACCGCCGGCACGTTAAAGGCCGCTGGCGGATCGATATTGCCGCGCGATTTCAATGACAAAGAAGTGTCTCCTAAAGCAAGGAGGAAGCCATGACCATCCGCCCCGCCTTTCTTAACATCGATTCGGCACCATTAACGTTTTGTTAACATTAATAATTCGTTTCCAGGCGGTAACCATCCTGCCCTCTGCCCCCCTCTCCCCCGCCAGTGCTATCGTCACCTCCTAGCCCGCCTATGATGGGCGGGAGCGACGTTCGAACGAAGGTCGTTCGCGATGATTGAAGCGAAGGCATGGGCCGATCCCAAATCGGAACATGCCAATAGCGTCCAGTGATCCGCAAGGAACCACAAAGACGCTCTAGCCAATTCGTCGGATTGGCTTGGAAACAAGGCGTCAGAGCAAACAAGCGTTCAGCCTTGAACGCGCTTTGCTCAAAGCGTTTTACGATTTGAAGGCAGTGCCAAAAATCGCAAAGACGCGTCGAAACAAGGAGTTAGAGCAAATAAGCGTTCAGGCATGAACGCGCTTTGCTCAAAGCGTTTTACGATTTGAAGGCAGCGCCAAAAATCGCAAAGACGCGTCGAAACAAGGAGTTAGAGCAAATAAGCGTTCAGGCATGAACGCGCTTTGCTCAAGGGGTGGCTGACCAATGAAGAATACGGCGACACGCGACCTCTATGGCTATTGGGATCAGTTGCGCGGTCAGCGGCCGGCCCCCGAACGCGTCGACATCGATCCGGCCGCCATCCGCCGGGTTCTCGGCGATACCTTCATCGTAGAGATCGACAAGAGCCGCAGCTTTCCTTTCCGCCTGGCCGGAACTCGCATGTGCGCCCTGCTGGGCCAGGAGTTGCGCGGCGCTTCGTTGCTGGACCGATGGGCTGATCCGGCTGCCTTGGCCGAGTTGGTGACGGCGGTATCCTTCGACCTCACGGCGCGGGTGATCACGCTGAGTGGCAGCACGCTGCAAGGCCATCGTCTCGACTTGGAATTGCTGCTTCTGCCGCTCCATCATCGCGGCAAGGCGAATTCGCGCATCCTCGGCAGCCTTACCCCGGGCGAAACACCCTATTGGATCGGCCTGCATCCCATTTCGCGTTTCGATATCGTCGCGGTGGAAGAAATCCCGGCGGCTTCCCGCGTCCAGCGTCGCTCAGCCTTGCCCAGCGGAGCCCGGCGCTATGGCCATCTCACCTTGGTCGAGGGTGGCAAGGCTACCGCCTGATCAGCAGAATATTTCTTGGTTCCGACGCGTTTTTTTTACCGACAAGTCCATCAACTACTCTGGAAAAATGACTTAGTGCAGTCGATGGGCCTGATCGCGCAGGGAACCTGCCCGGCTGCAGCGAAGCAAGGCACCACCCACGCCATCATCGGACAGACGGTCGCGAATGGTGGTAAAACGATCCAGCTCGTGATGATAATCGTCGGCGAGGGCCTGCCAGTCCTCGACCTCTTCAACCTCGTCGAGCCGTGATGCAGCGAAGCGGTCCGCTGCGGCTGCCATATCGGCATAAGCCAAGGCCACAGGCGAAGTGCGGAACAACGTGGTTTCGTTCAGGGAAACTTCACCGGTATCGAGATCGCGAACCTGGACGAGAAAGCCGTCAGACTGCGCGATGACTTCGTAGCACCAGCCCTGCCCTTCTGTACTTGCGATCAACATGGCGTCCTCCATCCACTCAACTTACGGCCATGATGCCAGAGCGGTGAAACTTCGAAGTGCCATCCTGCACACGTCATGGTTAACGCTCGATAACGAATGACGGACAGGTAAGCGGCGATTACGTGCCATAATGACGCATGGTGTGTGACTATAGCGTGAACACGCCTTGCAGCTTTCTTGCAACCGGCCAAGATGGCCTTTCGGCTCACACGAGGCCGATGGTGCGAAGCTCGCGCTGGAGCTCGATGGGCAGGTCGGCATCGGCCGTGCCGGCCTTGGCAAGATCCGGCGGTGCATCGGTCGCGCTGAGATAGCGCCAGCCCTGGAAGGGACCGCGCGGACGGGGATCGACCGCGACGACCACCGGATCGAGCAGGATATCGCAACGCGAGATGCCGTCCTCGTCACGGCGCGCACGCAAATCGGTGATGCGCTGGCGGCAGGAGACGATACCCTTGATCACCCAATAGAGCGAGCCGCCACCGAGGATCGCCTCGCGGTTCTTCGGCATCATCCGGGTGGTGTGGATCTGCTCGCCCGCCAGGCGCAGGCGCAGGGCGATCCACTCCTCGAGGTCGGCGATCGATTCGGCGCCGACGCACAGCTTGATCAGATTAAGGCTCATCACACTGAATCAATATCGACGATCGTTTCGGTTTCTTCGAGCGCGGCCGCTTCCCATTCACGCCACATCGGCGTCGCCATCGCCGCATCCATATAGCGGCGCACCGCGGCCGGCACCTTGACGTCATAGGCGTGCAGGCGGTTCACCACCGGTGCCCACATGGCATCGGCATTGTTGAACTTCGCGCCGAACAGGAAATCGCCGCCACCGCCGAAGCGTGTACGGCAATCGATGATGAGATCGACCACCCTTTCCACACTCGCCTGGGTTTCGTCGTCGAGCGCGATCGCCCTCGGCCGGCGCTTGATATTCATCGGACAGTTGCGGCGCAGCGGCAGGAACCCGGCATGGATCTCAGCGCTGATGGCTCGGGCGTGAGCCCGGCTCTCGCGATCGTCAGGCCAGAGCTCCGGCGCGATCTCGGCCAGATATTCGAGGATGGCAATGGATTCGTGCACCATGATGTCGCCATGGATCAGAATGGGCACCTTGCCGGCTGCCGAGGTCGCCTTGATCATCGCCGACGTTTCGGGATGGCGCAGCCAGATGATCTGTTCCTCGAAGCTCAAACCGGCCGACTTTGCCGCGAGCCAGGGACGCATGGACCAGGAAGAATAATTCTTGTTGCCGATGATCAGTTTCAAGGGGCGTACTCCAGCACCGGCCGCACCATGCCGCCTCCTGCACGGGCGCGCAAACGGAGATTTGCCTCCGTCAACATGCCGTATGACTGCTCAGTTAAACGACCCTGGTGCCAAACATCCGGTTGCAAGCCGGCGGGAGCGCCTTCATTGTTCGATCCACGAACTGCAACGCATCTGAGAGTCGTACCCATGAAGAAAATGCTCGTGCTTGCCGGCCTGCTCACCCTCCCTCTCGCAAGCTGCGTCACGCCGGAGGGCGGTTACGCCGACCGCCCCTATTATAGCGACCCTGGCTATTACGGTGGCGGCTATTATGGTGATAACCAGCGCTATCGCCGGGATCGCTGGCACGGCAGGCCGCGTCCAGGACGGCCGGATCCGGGACCGGGTCGTTTCTTCCCGGGCGCTCCCGTCAACTCACCCGGCGGCGGATTAGGAACGGATTCCGGCTCCACATCGGGGGGCAGGTTTCCGCGTCCGACGCCATCTAGTGCCGGTGGCTCCCCCGGTTTGTCCCGTCCGGGCTGGTCGGCCCCCGCACCCCGTGTGGAGAGCCCAGCGCCGGCCCCAAGCGCGCCTCGGATCGAAAGTCCAGCGCCAGCTCCCAGCGCACCACCAGCCGCCAGTCCTGCGCCCGGCGGTTGCGCGCCCGGTAAGTTCCTTTGCTGAACGATTTCATATCGCTGGCCGGCACCTCCCTGAAGATGCCGGCCAGCGATGAGATGAATTCGTCAGAAGGCGAATAGATTTTTTCGCGAAGAAGCGCTGCTGCGCTTCCGCATCCAGATCGTGAGTTCAATGGTAGACAAGGACGCTCTCGAACAGACGGCGCTGCGCCTGATCGCAACTTTGCCGGTAGGCAAGACCCTCGCCCCCTCTGACATTGCTCAGGAGGTGGGAGGCAAGGCTGCCGATCAATGGGGGCCGCTGATGCAGCCGCTACGTCGCATCGTCGTCCGTCTGGCCAAGGAGGGCCGGCTGATGATCTATCGCAAGGGGGCTCCAGCCGACCCTGACGACTTCAAGGGCGTTTATCGACTGGGGCCGGTACGGATCGATTAGACATTTCAGAGGGCGCCTGGAAGCTCCCTCTGTCGACATACGCAGCCTCAATTGGCGGCGATGCTGCCTGTGGCGACGTTCTGGGCCAGGAAGTCCTGCCATTGCTGCTCGGACCCGGCGAAGGCGTTGCGGTCCACCTGCCCTTGGACTCCCGGCACCGAACCGGTGGCGGTATATTGCCAGAAGGCCCAGGAACGCTTGCCATAGCGCTCGGAAGGATGGCCCTTCACCGAGCGCACCCAGAAGGGATAGGCCTCCAGTTCACCGGTCAGGATTTCGCGATGGAAATCCACCGTGGTGTAGATGATCGGCTTCTTGCCGTAGAAGCGCTCCATCTCGCGTAGAAACACCGCCATGTCAGCATGGATCTTCGGGGCAGGCGGACGCAGCTTGCAGGTCGGCGAAAGGTGATTCCACTCCATGTCCAGAACCGGCGGCAAGGCATCGCTTGCCGGTGGCACATGGGTCTTGAACCAGGCGACCTGATCCTCCACCGGCCGGCAGAAATAATAGAAATGATAGGCGCCTGTCGGTATGCCCGCAGCGCGGGCTCCCTCCCAATTCGCCCTGAACTTGTCGTCGACGCGGTCGCCACCTTCCGTCGCCTTCAGATAGGCGAAGCGCACGCCGCCCCGGGCAGCGGCATTCCAATCGATAATGCCCTGATATTTCGAGACGTCGATGCCATGCACCGGAAACTTGTTCGCCTCGGGGTAGGCCTGCTGAACGGTCGAGCAGGCACTGAGCACCAGCACACCCGCTGCAAGAAACCCGTGCTGGATGAAGCGCGACAGCGATCGCATTGTGAAACCCATTATGAACGGCCATTCCGTCTGGCGCAAAGCGCGTCCATGACTGAACGCTTGTTTGCTCCAACTCATCGTTTCCAAGCCAATCCAACGGATTGGCTAGAGCGTCTTTGCGATTCAAGGTGAGTCCGTCGAATCGCAAAACGCTTCGGCACTTCAACGACTGGAAACACAGGATAGAGAGAGAAGCTTAACCGCATCTCACTGTCGACAAAAATCTTTGAAGACTCGCCTCGCAAAGTGCTTATCAGGCGAATCATTCCCCCATTTTCGGTCGTACCCGTCATGAAAGTCTTGGCCCTAAGCAGATGTCTCCTGATCGCGCTCGTGGCGCGATCAGGAGACATCTGCAAGATATCAAGCATTTGCAGAATATCCCGGCGAGACCCGCGGATGAGCCTCGCCAGGATACTCTGCCTGGCTGCTGCGCTCGCCTGCGCCCTGCCTGCATCCAGCCTCGCGGGTTGCCCGCCGGAGGCGCTGGGCGTGTCACGTACGCTGCCTGTCGGCACCGTCGGCGGCGGCGCGGTCGGGCTCAAGACCTATCCCCAGACCTTGCTGCTGGCGCCGGGAGAGGTGGTTCTGACATTCGACGACGGTCCCATGCCCGGACGCACGGAAAAGATCCTGGACACGCTTTCGGGCCAATGCGTGAAAGCCACCTTCTTCATGATCGGCCGCAACGCCGCTGCCGCACCCGCCCTCGCCGCCCGGGTCGCGAAGGAAGGACATACCGTCGGCTATCATTCGATGACCCATCCCATCCTGCGCCGCCTGCCCTTCGAACGAGCTCGAGCCGATATCGAGAACGGCTACCGTGCCGTCGACAGGGCCGTCTGGGGTGCGGCGGGAGAGCGTCCACACCAGCCCTTCTTCCGCTTTCCCGGCTTTGCCGACTCCCCAGCCCTCAACCAATGGCTGGCCTCGCTCGACATCGTGGCGTTCGGCGCCGATCTGTGGGCAAGCGATTGGGAGCCCGAAACGCCACAGGAGGAACTCAAGCTGGTGCTCGGGCGGCTCGAGAAGAACAAAGGCGGCATCGTGCTCCTGCACGACATCCAGCCGCGCACCGTGGCGATGCTGCCTCAGTTTCTCCAGGAACTCAAAAGGCGCGGCTTTCGAATCGTGCATATCGTGCCCGGCCCCGGTGAACTCGAAACCAAACCTGCTCCCGCCGGCTGGTTCTCCCAGACCGAGCGCATCCTCGCCAACCAGGGCAAGCCTGTTGGCAAGGCCCGCCGCGCCGCGCCGCAATAAACTCCAGCCAAACAAAAAGGCGATCCATCGCTGGATCGCCTTTCCGGAGCCTTGCTCTAATTTGGTGCGGTCAAGAGGACTCGAACCTCCACTGGTCTCCCAACTACCACCTCAAGGTAGCGCGTCTACCAATTCCGCCATGACCGCGGTTGCTGCACAGGGCCGATCCGAAGACCGTGTCGCCATGTGAAGCGGCGCATCGTCTAACAGATCGATCACAGGGCAGCAAGGGCAATTCACGCTTTTCCTGCACTTCGCATGCAAGCCCTTGTCGAAGCCCCAAAATCCGCCGATATGAAGAGGCTGTCCACCCCGATTGGAACCTATCCAGTGACCAGCCGTAATGCCCTCGACCATCATCTCCTGCCCGGCAGCGATTCTCCGCCAGTAGAGTGGCAGGTCATCGCGGGCCTCAGTCCCTATGAGGAAACCGTCGCTGCGATGGAGGCCAGAGCAGGTGCAATTGCGGACGGGGTGGCCGGCGAATGCGTCTGGCTGCTCGAACATCCGCCACTCTACACCGCCGGCACCTCGGCCAGGCACGAAGATCTGGTCGCTCCCGACCGGTTCCCGGTGCACCAGACCGGGCGCGGCGGGCAATACACCTATCACGGCCCCGGCCAGCGGGTGGCTTATGTCATGCTCGATCTCAAGCGCCGCCGACAGGACGTGCGGCGGCTGGTGACGGCGCTGGAAGCCTGGCTGATCGAAACGCTTTGGGCCTTTCACGTGCGCGGCGAACGCCGCGAGGACCGGGTCGGCGTCTGGGTTCGGCGCCCCCAGCGCGGCGAAGGCGCCGAGGACAAGATCGCCGCCATCGGCATCCGCCTCAAGCGCTGGGTCTCCTTCCACGGCATCGCTATCAATGTGGAACCCGATCTCGAGCATTTCTCCGGCATCGTACCCTGTGGCGTCCGCGACCACGGCGTGACCAGTCTGGTCGATCTCGGGCTGCCGGTGACGCTGGAGGATGTCGACCTTGCCTTGCGCCAGACCTTCGAACCGATCTTCGGACAGACGCGCCTGTCGAGGGAAGATATCGAATTGGGAAATGCCGCCAAGGCATTGGTTTGAGCGGACTTTGCGCCTACCAGCTCGTTCTCGCACTGGAGGCGAGTCCGTTGCCCGGTATGATGGCCAGTGCGATCAGCCAGCCGACCATCGGGCCGCTGAACAGGCCGAATGTCGCCAGAGCCTGTTGCCAGGACGCCAGGGCACCCCGGTCGAGAAAGAAGATCGCGATCGCGACGGCCAGCAGATAGAGGCTCAGAAAGGCCGGGATCACCAGGCCGGACCAGCCGAAATCATGCAGGCGCTTGCGTGAAAGGCAAATGGCGGACCAGGCAATGGCCGCAACAAAGGCGAAGGAGCCCAAGCCATAGGGGGGGCCGCTCCAGCCTTGCAGGGCATGGTGACCGCCGACCGTAAGCGCCGCCAGCAGCACGACACCGGCGGTGAAGGCAACGCGATCGATCGCCCCGGAAGGCGATAGCAGCAAACGCAAGATGACGACTGACAGCATTGTCCTGACAACGTACTGAACCCAAGCTGGATATGTCTGTAACATCCGGGGGTTAACGTCGCGTTTCGAAGTTTTGAGTCGACTTGCCGGCATCTTGCCTTGCTACAGCCGCCCCGTTGCCACCCGCATCTTGTCGGCCAGCCCGCCGCCGATTCGCCGATAGAGGGCGTGGGCAATCTGCTCGTCTCGCTTGCACAGCGCCTTGAGCTTGTCCTGGTCGAAGGCCAGCACGCGCACGGCATTTTCCGTGATCACCGTTGCGGTCGCCGGTACGCCGGTGGCAAAGGACACGTCCCCGACGAAAGCCCCGGCACCGACGTGGGCAACGAGTTGTTCGCGCACGCGCACCTCGGTCTGGCCTTCACAGATGAAAGTGAGCTCATGCACCGGATCGGCCTCGGTGGTCACCACCGAGCCCGGTTCCAAAGTGCGCCATTCGGCCGTCCGCAGAAGCTGGGCAATCTGCGCCTTGTCGAGATCGCCGACGATCGGCTTGATGAAAGCCTGTTCGTCGGCGGAGAGCTTGAGACTGAGACGGTCGCGCAGGAGAATGCCGAGCTGCACCAGATTGATCAGGATGAAGGCGCTGTCCCAGGCGATCGACGGCCAGACAGCCGAGCCGCTGAACAGGAAATAGACAACCTCCAGGGCAATGCCGACCACCGCCGCCAGCCGCAGCCAGAAGATGTTGGTCAGGAGATAGGAGATGGCGATGATGGCATAGGCGATGTGGCCAGGGAGCGCGCCCCAGCTGAAGAACTGGTCCCAGACGCTCAAACCCACTCTCCCTCGACCGCAAATGCCGGAATGACATACCAAGTCTCGAAAATGCTGACGCATCCGAGATGCAAACACCTGACGGTTTTCGACACCAAATCAAAGATTTGGCGAAAACCATCAGATAGAACCAAGACGCATTGAAAATGCCTCTCGGTATCAGGCAAAATCCATGATCACCGCATCGACCGCCAGCGTATCACCCGGCTTGACGCGGATCTTCTTGACGGTGGCGTCGCGCTCGGCACGCAGAACGTTCTCCATCTTCATGGCCTCGACGACGCAGAGCGCCTCCCCGGCCTTGACCTCCTGCCCCTCGACGACCTCGATGGCCCGGACCAGTCCGGGCATCGGACACAGCAAGGCCGTTGTAAGCGCCGTGCTGTTCTTGACCGGCATCAGGCGGGCTAGTTCGGCTTCGCGCCGGGTGTAGATGCGGATATCGGCGGCGGTGCCGCGATGGGCCAGCACCACACCGTTGGGAATCGCCCGTACCAGCATGGACACCGGCTCGCCGTGGATGCGGCCCGACCATACTGGCTGGCCGGGCTTCCAGTCCGAGGTGAGTGTCACCAGGCGCTCCGGCGCCCCTTCCGGCGTGAGGAAGGTCACCTGCATCTCCCCGCGCGCCTCGTCCACCTCGACGGTAAAGGCGGTGTCGCCGAGAACCGCCATGCGGCGGCGCTCGAATACCACGGGCTTGCCGACCATCTGCCCACTGATGCTGCGCTTGCGTTGGTTCTGGATATGGTCGATTGCCGTCGCAACCGCCGCCAGCCTGTCAGCAACCGCCCCCTTGGGCGGGCTGACCGAAAATCCGCCGGGGAACTCTTCGGCGATGAAAGCGGTCGACAGCCGTCCTTCCTTCCAGCGTTCATGCTGCATGAGCGCCGAGAGGAAGGGAATATTGTGGCGAATGCCTTCGATGGCAAAGCCGTCGAGCGCATCCGACATGGCGGCGATCGCGCCGGCACGCGTCGGGGCATGCGTGCAGAGCTTGGCGATCATCGGGTCGTAGTGGAGCGAGATCTCGCCTCCCTCGAACACGCCGGTGTCGTTGCGAACCGTCACGCCCTTCTCGCGCCGTTCGGCCGGTGGGCAATACTGGGTCAGGCGGCCGATCGAGGGCAGGAAATTGCGCAGCGGGTCCTCGGCGTAGACGCGTGATTCCACGGCCCACCCGGAGAGCTTGATGTCGGACTGCTTCAGCGCGAGCTTTTCGCCGGCAGCGACGAGGAACATCTGCTCGACCAGATCGATACCCGTCACCAGTTCGGTCACTGGATGCTCAACCTGCAGACGAGTGTTCATCTCCAGGAAGTAGAAGCTCTTGTCCTGCCCGGCCACGAACTCGACGGTGCCGGCGGAATCATAATTGACCGCCTTGGCGAGCGCGACGGCCTGGGCCCCCATCAGTGCCCGCGTCTCTGCATCCAGCAGAGGCGACGGCGCTTCTTCGATCACTTTCTGGTTGCGGCGCTGGATCGAGCATTCACGCTCCCCCAGATGGATGACGTTGCCATGCTTGTCGCCGAGCACCTGGATTTCGATGTGGCGGGGCTCGACGATGAACTTCTCGATGAAGACGCGGTCGTCGCCGAAGCTCGCTTTCGCTTCGGAACGCGCCAGGCGGAAGCCCTCCTCCACCTCCGCGGCCGAATGGGCGATGCGCATGCCCTTACCGCCGCCGCCGGCGGAGGCCTTGATCATCACAGGGTAGCCGATCTCCGTAGCGATGCGGATGGCAGCCGCGCTATCCTCGATGATGCCGAGATGGCCGGGTACGGTGGAAACGCCCGCCGCCGCCGCGGCCTTCTTGGATTCGATCTTGTCGCCCATCGCCGCGATGGCATGCGGATTGGGACCGACGAAAATGATGCCGGCCGCCTTGAGCGCCGTGGCAAAGGCCTCCCGCTCCGACAGGAAGCCGTAACCAGGATGCACTGCATCGGCGCCGGTCTGGCGGCAGGCCTCGATGATCTTCTCGATCTGTAGATAGGATTGAGCCGCGGCCGACGGGCCGATATGGACGGCCTCGTCCGCCATCTCGACGTGCAGGGCATCGCGATCGGCATCGGAATAGACGGCGACCGTGGCGATGCCCATCCGGCGTGCCGTCTTGATGATGCGGCAGGCAATTTCTCCGCGATTGGCAATCAGAACTTTGGAAAACATGCCCGCAATCACCCAGGATGGCTCGAATGGGCTCGCTGCCCTTGACTAGGGCGTCTCATAGATTTCGGCCATACGCAATAAGTCGGCTTGGAGATTCAGGCGACGTACACCGCTGATCGCGGCATCGGGGTGCTTCCGGCCATATCCCTGTTCCCTCCACGCTTTACGCTCCCCGCCCCTTTGCTAAGATCCAGCCCGGCTTCAAGGGTGGTGGGGACCGCATGCATATGAGGATCGTCCTGGCGCTCGCGATATTCGTGGGCACGTGGTGCGCCGCCGGCGCGGCCCACGCCGACAAGCGCGTTGCCCTGCTGATCGGCAATGCTCGCTATCAGAACGCCACGGCACTGATCAATCCGCCCAATGACGTCAGTGGCATGAAGGCGGCGTTGAACCAGGCCGGCTTCACCGTGATCCAGCCCGAAAACGACCTCACCCGTCAGGGCATGGTGCAGGCGCTGCGAGCGTTCGAAACGCAAGCTGCAACGGCGGACGTGGCCGTGATCTATTACTCGGGCCATGGCATGGAACTCAACGGCATCAATTATCTGCTGCCGGTGGATGCACGCCTTGCTACGGACCGGGACGTCGAGGATGAGGCGGTGACCCTCGACAGGGTGCTGCGCTCGCTCGAAGGAGCCTCCCGCCTCAAGCTGGTGATCCTGGATGCCTGTCGCAACAATCCCTTCCTGCCGCGCATGGGCCGCAGCAACAGCAATCGGGCGGTCTCGCGCGGCCTGGCTCGTGCCGAGCCGGCCAGCACCAACACGCTGATTGCCTATTCGGCAGCAGCCGGCACCGTGGCCGCCGACGGCAATGGCCTGAACAGCCCTTTCACCGCCTCGCTGATCAAGCGCATCATCGAGCCCGGCATCGATGTCCGCATCATGCTCGGCAATGTGCGCGACGATGTCATGGCCGATACCGGGAACCAGCAGCAGCCCTTCGTCAACGGATCGCTCGGCGGCGGCGTCCTGTCCCTGATGGCAGCACCGGCCCAAGCCGGCGCCCCTCCCGCCACGGACGCGCTTTTCGGCGAGGCTTCGCAGATCTGGCCGACGCTGCGGGGCAGCACGGATATGGGCGAGCTCGAAACTTTCCGCAGGCGCTATGCCAACACCTTCTTCGGCGAGTTGGCCGACAAGCGCATTAAGGAACTCTCGGCGCTGGCGACCACCAAGACCGTACCGTCCGTCATCCCACAGACAGCTCCCGAACCCGGCCCCGTGCAGAAGCAGGCGGCGGCCGTCCCCCCGGTGAGACCGGCAGTTCCACCGCCTGAAACCGAATGCGACAGGCTGGCCGCCAGCCCCCTGGATCCGGACCGGGTCGGCGCCGGCGTGCTGTTCGGGCAGATCGATGCCGCCCGGGCCGTCGCGGCCTGCAACGGCGGCCTGCAGCAATATCCCGGGACCAAGCGGCTGCTCTTTCAATATGGACGCGCCCTCGATGCCGCCAAGCGCCACGCCGAAGCCTTCGCCACCTATCAGCAGGCCTTTGCGGCCGGCAGTCTCGCCGCGGCCCACAATCTGGCTTTCCTCTATCGCGAGGGCACCGGTGTGCCGCGCGATTATGCCGAAGCCATGCGCTGGTTCCGCAAGGCGGCCGATGGCGGCTATGCCAATTCCTATGTCAGTATCGGCTATCTCTACGAGCTCGGGCTCGGCGTGCCGCGGGACTATGCCGAAGCCATGCGCTGGTATCGCCAGGGCGCCGACCGTGGCGATGTGGAAAGCCACGCCAACATCGCCTTGCTCTATGAGGGCGGCAAAGGCGTGAAACGCGACTTTGCCGAGGCTCTGCGCTGGTACCAGAAGGCTGCCGATCTCGGCGACACCAACAGCTTGGCCAGCCTCGCCTCCTATTACAACAACGGTCGTGGTACCGTGAAGAATCCGGTGGAAGCCGCCAACTACGCCTTCAAGGCCCTGGAGCGCGGTTCCGAGTTCGAGCTCAATGAGCTCTTGACCAACGCCAAGGCGTGGTCGCCGCGCTTCCACTCCGAGATGCTGCTCAAGCTCAAGGCCCGGGGCTATTACAACGGCCCGGTCACCGCCAGCTTCAACGAACAGGCCCGCTCCGCCCTGCGCAAGCTGGCGGGCCGGTGAAGCCTGGAGCGTTTTGCGATTTAGCGGAATCGCCTGGAATCGCAAAGACGCGTCGAAACGAAGCGTTAGAGCAAACGATCGTTCCGTCATGAATGCGCTTTGCTCTAAGGATGAACAGCCTCATATCGAGAGTCATCCCTAAGCAGAGTTTCCTGACGAGGCCCACGGATGGGGCTCGTCAGGAAACTCTGCAAATATCTGAAATCCTGCAGATTCTTCCTGATCGTGCCCGTGGCCCGATCAGGAAGAATTTGCTTGGCAACCAACACCTTGCTGGAAAAGCAGAATGCCGGCCCTGGGGCCGGCATTCGATGACATCGGTTAATGGGCTCGAGCCGGTCAGATCATCTGGCTGATCGGCTTGTCCCAGCTGTTGGTCGCCGCCATCTGGCGCGGATCGACCAGGGCCAGCAGAGCCCGCTCCGCGCGGCTTACCCGGCCATCGTGCTGGATGCGCCGGTTCAGCCAGGCGCTGTCGCGATCGGCCAGAACCACGGGCGTGGTCAGCGAGCGGCCACCCGTATTGCCTGGCTGGTTGGTGGCCAGCAGATGCGCTTGAATGGTTTCGGCAAACAGTCCGTCCCAGGCCGGATCTTCACTGTTGCAGCCTTCGGCCATATCGAACAGCATCTCGGCTTCCTGGCGCGAGATGATACGGCGCTTGGCGCCCTTCTCCACCTGGAAAAGACGAGCCATGCTGGCGATATCCTGCGTGTCGATCACGCGGGAGAAATGGATGCGGCCCTTGGCGGCCGGTCCCTCGCCCGTCATCGCAGCGTGCTGGATTTGGTGCAGCGCGAAGCTGGCCAGTTCGTCGGGCACGCTGTCAGCCTGCTCGACCAGTCGGATCAGCAGACCGAGTTCGGCGGCATTGGCCACCAATCCCTCGCCGCCATCGAGCATCGAAAGGAGCCAGGCTCCCTGCTCCTTGGAAATGCTGCCCTTGGGTTCGTTACGATCCAGGACGAAAGCCGTCAGCATTTCCTCGAAGAGGGCGTTAAAATTCTTGTTGCGTCCTGCCAATACGCCCTGAAGCGCAAAGAGTGCGTCGGCATCGGCGGCCTGGAACAGCGCGCCGTCCTGCCAACGCTGACGCATTTGCTGAACTTCGGAATCCTCGATCGAACCGCGCTCCAGAGCGGGCTCAACTAGAGTTGCGATAGGTGACGTCACCATGGGGTCGTGCCTTGCCTTGGTTTGCGCCTAACTCGCGGCGCCTCATGAAACCCAATTTGAGCCTGGATCACTCAAACTGGCGTTAATGAGTCTCACCCTAAGGGCCGCACATGGCCAAAGAATGTGCTGTTCGCCACAATCCTGTGGCAATGTCGGGCCGAAATCCGATCATTCACAGCTTTGAGCTTGGCGGCCGCCGAGGGTTCGACGAGAGAGTTGATGTAAAGAGGCCGATCCGATACACCCGATATCTATCTGATATCAAACCCTTTTCAGGGTTCAGCCATGCCGCAGCCGCAGGCCTGCCCTGCGGGGTGCGCCTCGCCCAGCGGACATGCGGGAAACGCCGCTCGCGGGATTCACCATGTTTTGTTATTTTCCCCTACGGCAAGCAAAATAACCGGTGGAGCCATCCCGGTCAGTCTCAAGTTTGAGACTGACCGTTATAGCGGGATGTTGTCATGTTTCTTGCGCGGAGCCTCGACATGCTTGTTGCGCAACATGGCCAAGGCGCGTGCCACGCGTTTGCGCGTCTGCGAGGGCTGGACCACTTCGTCAATATAGCCGCGTTCGGCGGCGACGAAGGGGGAGAGGAATCGGTCCTCATAGCCCTTGACGTGCTTGGCGATCTTTTCCGGATCATCCATGTCCTGGCGGAAGATGATCTCCACGGCTCCCTTGGCGCCCATCACCGCGATCTGGGCGGTCGGCCAGGCATAGTTGACATCGGCCCCGACATGCTTGGAAGCCATGACGTCATAGGCGCCGCCATAGGCCTTGCGGGTGATCACGGTCACCAGTGGCACCGTGGCCTGCGAATAGGCGAACAGGAGCTTGGCACCGTGCTTGATCAACCCGCCATATTCCTGCGCCGTGCCGGGCAGGAAGCCGGGAACGTCGACCAGCGTGACGATCGGGATCTCGAAGGCGTTGCAGAAGCGCACGAAACGAGCAGCCTTGCGGCTGGCGTCGGAATCGAGCACGCCGGCCAGCACCATCGGCTGGTTGGCCACGATGCCGACGGTCCGCCCGGCAATGCGCGCGAAGCCCGTGATGATGTTGCGCGCGAACTTCTCCTGGATCTCGAAGAAGTCCCCCTCGTCCGCCAGCTTGGTGACAAGCTCCTTCATGTCATAGGGTTTGTTGGGATTGTCGGGCACCAGCGTGTCGAGCGAGGGTTCGAGCCGCTCGATATCGTCGAAGGACGGGATCTCCGGCGGCCCCTCGCAATTATTGGCCGGCAGGAAGTCGATCAGTCGTCTCATCTGAAGCAAGGCCTCGACATCGTTCTCATAGGCACCGTCGGCCACGGAGGAGCGTACGGCATGCACCGAAGCGCCGCCGAGTTCCTCGGCCGTCACCGTCTCGTTGGTCACCGTCTTGGTGACGTCGGGGCCGGTGACGAACATGTAGCTGGTGTCCTTCACCATGAAGATGAAGTCGGTCATCGCTGGCGAATAGACGTCGCCGCCGGCGCAAGGACCCATGATCAACGAGATCTGCGGGATCACGCCGGAGGCCAGCACATTGCGCCGGAACACCTCGCCATAACCACCGAGCGCAGCGACGCCCTCCTGGATACGGGCACCACCGGCGTCGAACAGACCGATGATCGGCGCCCGGTTCTTGAGTGCCATATCCTGGATCTTGTTGATCTTGGTGGCGTGGGTCTCCGACAGCGAGCCGCCGAACACCGTGAAGTCCTTGGCGAAGACGAAGACCTTGCGGCCATTCACCGTACCCCAGCCGGTGACGACGCCGTCGCCAGAGATATGCGCACGGTCCATGCCGAAATCGACGGCGCGATGCTCGACGAAGGCATCGAATTCCTCGAAGGAACCGGCATCGAGCAGCAATTCCAGGCGCTCGCGTGCGGTAAGCTTGCCCTTGGCGTGCTGTGCTGCGATGCGTTTTTCGCCACCGCCCAACAGGGCCTGGGTGCGGCGTGACTGGAGTTCGGCCAGGATATGCTTCATGAAGGGCGCTTCCCGCGGCTCTTGTTTGAACCTGCCGCGCCTTGTTCCATACAGCGATATCGCCTGGATTTCATCGTGCTCCGCCATTCCCCGGCGAAATTCCACAGGAACCGGCGCTTGCCGGCGCAAAACGCAGCTTGAGCAGGAAGGCCGCGGCCAACGTGATGCCGGCCAGCGCCAGGGAGAGGACGAGCGCCCCCTCTTGGCCCCACCATTCGATCACGCGGGCATAGATGACTGGCGCTCCGGCCGAAACGACGAAGCTCGGCGCCAGCAAGCGGCCGGTGATGGCGCCATAGGCGCGATGGTCGAACAGAACGAGCGGGACCGTGCCCCGCGTAATCGTTGCGAGGCCGTTGCCGGCGCCATAGCCAAGGGCGAACAGCATGGCGGCCGCCAACGAGTAACCACCGGCGAACCCTGCGGCAAAGGAGAGCGGCAGAAGAGAGCAGGCCAGGAGATTGAGCGCGAGCGGATGCAGGCGGGTGCCGAACAAGATCTCGGCAAGCCTCGCGGCGGACTGGCCGATGCCCCGCAGCGTCGCGACCCAGACCGCCGAGGTCTGAGCGAGGCCAAGCCCCGCCAGGATGGCGATCATGTGGGATGACATGCCGGCGTTCAGAAAATTCATGATGGTAGTGATCAGGGCGTAGAGCACGCCGGCAAGAAGGAGGCCGGAACCGGTTCCGCCGAACGTCGGCCGGGAGTCCTCCGCATTGGGTACCGGCCTGTCGCGATGACGAATTGCAGGTAACGCCAAAGCGAGCGGTGCCGTCGCCAGCATCAGGCCGGCATAGACGAGGACGGCTCCCCGCCAGCCTAGACTATCGGCCAGCGCCGTTCCCAACGACCAGAACGCGGTGGAAGAAAGTCCGCCGGGCAGTGCGATCTGGGCCATCGCGCGGCGCGCATCGGCCCCACCGACGCGCGCCAGGGCGGCGAAGGCGGCATCGTAAAGCGTCAGCCGCATGGCCACGCCCAACACCAGCCAAGCGGCGAAATAAGCCGGCAGGGAATGGCTGGTGGCCAGCCCCAAGCATCCCAAGGCGGCGAGCACCGATCCGGTCGTCATCATGCCGCGGCCGCCGTGACGATCGATCAGCCGCCCGCAGAGCGGCGAAACCAGTCCCATCACCAGCAGAGCCAGGGCAAAGCCGCCATAGACGATGTCGCGCGACCAGCCAAGGTCCTCGGCCATCCGCTCGCCGAAGCCGCCGACCAGATAATAGGTGGCGCCCCAGGCCACGAACTGGAAAAGGCCGAGACAAAGGACGGTACGACGCTCGATCACCGCCCGGCCTCGCTGTCGAGGGGCGGCGCGCCATTCCCGATCCCGAGGGAACGCTGCATCAGCACGGTATCGACCCAACGCCCGAGTTTGAAGCCGACCGATGTCAGCACGCCCGCCTCGGAAAAGCCCAGGCGCCGATGCAAGGCGATCGAACCGGTATTGCCGCTATTGCCGATGACGGCCAGCATCTGACGCCAGGGGCCGGCCTCGCAGCGGGCGATCAGTTCCTCCAACAGGAGGCGGCCGACGCCTCGCCCACCCATGTCCGGGGCGACATAGACGGAATCCTCGACGGTGTAGCGATAGGCCGGGCGTGGCCTGTAGGCCGTGGCGTAGCTGTAGCCCACCACGCGCCCTTCCGCCTCCGCCACGAGATAGGGCAGTCCCTGGGCGAGAACGCCGCGGCGGCGCGAAACCAGCTCATCCAGGCTTGGCGGCACTTCCTCGAAGCTCGCCAGCCCCTGCAGCACGTGGTGGGCATAGATCGGCTGCACCGCCGCCATGTCGCTCTCGCGGGCATCCCGCACGAGGATCGCAGCGGCGTTGGCGGTTGGATCCATCCGATTCGCTGTCATTGCCATCGCCTGATTGCATCCCTTCATAGCAGGATCGCTCCTCGTCGCCACGGGGTGACCGGCCAGCGCTCCCCGCCGGGTGACGCCGATATCGGCCAGCAACCGATCGTCGAGTTCTCGCAATGCCGCCCGCTGATGCAGGCGCGACCGGGGAGACAAAGCGAGATAGCGCCCCGTTCCCCTGACAGCTGCCATGAATGCCATCGGCAGCGACAGGTGCTCTGCCATCTCGCGTTCTTCCCGTTTCGTGAAACCGGCCGGATTGTTGCTCCTCGCTTGAAATAAATGAAGCTTTGGAAAATCATGCAAAGCATAAGGAAATTTTTGGTACGAGAATAACTCCGATATGAACAACCTCAATCTCGACCACCTCAAAGCCTTCGCCGATGTCGTCGAGCTCGGCAGTTTCTCGGCGGCGGCGGAACGGCTGAACCTGACGCAACCCGCCGTCAGCCTGCAGGTCCGTCAGTTGGAGCGGCGCTTCGGCACCTTGTTGGTCGAGCGCGTTGGCCGCCGGACAAGACCGACGGCGGCCGGCGCAGACCTCCTGCTCCACGTCGCCCAAATCGATGCCGCAGTGCAGGCGGCGCTGGAAGCCGTGGCGCGCCATGACGGAAAGGTCATGGGAAAGGTACGCATCGGTACGGGCGCGACGGCTTGCATCTTCCTGTTGCCACCGGTTCTCAAGAAATTGCGGCAAGCCTTTCCGAACCTGGAAATTATCATCTCCACCGGCAATACGGCTGAGATCGCCAAGGCAGTCGAAGACAATCGCCTCGACATTGGCCTGGTCGCATTGCCGCTCTCCAGCCGTTCCCTGGAGATCGTTCCCGTGCTGGATGACCCCTTCCTGCTGATCGGCCCGCCGGGCATGACGCTCCCGCAGGAGGCGACGGCAGCAGTGGTCGCCGAGTTGCCGCTGCTGCTTTTCGAGCCAGGAGGCAATACCAGGCGCATCGGCGACGAATGGTTTGCTCAGGCAGGATTGTCTCCCAAACCGGTGATGTCGCTGGGCAGCGTCGAAGCGATCAAGGAACTGGTCAAGGCAGGGCTCGGATGCTCTATCCTGCCCGAAATGGCGGTTCGGGCAGAGGTAACGGCTTTCACCGTACGAAGCCTGACTCCCCTCCTGCATCGAACTCTGGCAGTGGTGCTCCGACGCGACAAGCCACTTCATCGCGGCCTGAAAGAAGTCTTTCGAGCCCTGCAGACCTTGGCGTGAGATGAGCGAGGAATTGAAACCAGCGCTTGAACCTTTCGCTGCAGCGCGTTAGTTCGACGTGCTCATCCTCATCGATAGGAAAAACCCATGTCGAGCCTGGCCGAACTGCGCCCCGATGCCCTCGCTGCCCTCCACGGCGAACTGACGCGCGAATATGAGGCCTTGAAAGACCGCAAACTCTCCCTCGACATGACGCGCGGCAAGCCGGCACCCGAACAGCTCGACCTTGCCGAAGGCATGCTCGCTCTGCCCGGCAACCGCGACCATCTCAGCGAAGCCGGTGAGGACACCCGCAACTATGGCGGCCTGCAGGGACTGGCCGAGGTGCGCAACCTGTTTGCGCCGGTACTCGGCGCGCCCGCCGCCCAGGTCATCGTCGGCAACAATTCCAGTCTGGCATTGATGCATGACGTCCATGTCTATGCATTGCTGCGCGGTGTCCCCGGCGGGCAGAAGCCCTGGAGCAAGGAAGAGGAGATCGCCATCCTCTGCCCGGTGCCGGGCTATGACCGGCATTTCGCCTTGAGCGAATCCTTCGGCATCAAGCTCATCCCGGTGCCGCTCACCGGCGAAGGCCCCGACATGGACGAAGTCGAGCGCCTGGCCGCCGACCCGAAGGTCAAGGCGATCTGGTGCGTACCGCAATATTCCAACCCCAGCGGCGAGACCTATTCGGATGCCGTGGTCGAACGCCTGGCGCGCATGAAGACGGGAGCCGCGGACTTTCGCATCCTATGGGACAACGCCTATGCGTTGCACCATCTCGGTGACACCCGGCCGCATCTCGCCAACATCCTGGAGGCCTGCGCGGCAGCAGGCAATGCCGACAGGGCTGTTGTCTTCGCCTCGACCTCGAAGGTCACCATCGCCGGCGCGGGCCTTGCCTTTATCGCCGCCTCCCCCGCCAATGTGCGCTGGTATCTCGACAATGCGAGCAAGCGCACGATTGGCCCCGACAAGCTCAACCAATTGCGCCATGTCCGCTTCCTGCGCGATCTCGACGGCATCCACGCCCATATGGAAAAGCACCGTTCCTTGATCGCCCCGAAATTCGCGGCAGTCGAGGAAGCCTTCGAACGCCGGCTCGCCAGCCATGGCTTCGCGCGCTGGACCAGGCCTGCCGGCGGCTACTTCATCATTCTGGACGTGCTAGAGGGCACGGGCTCCCGCGTAGTGGCGCTCGCCAAGGCCGCCGGCCTGGCGCTTACCCCGGCCGGTTCCACGCATCCTTACGGCAGGGACCCTGAGGACCGGACCTTGCGCATCGCGCCGACCTATCCGAGCCTCGCCGAGGTAAAGCTGGCCGCCGATGCCGTGGCACTCTGCACCTTGCTGGCGGCGTGTGAAAAGCGCATGGCTGCGTAAAGGATCTGGAGCGCGGACAGGATGTCCGCGCTCCAGATTACCGTCCCAGTGCCAGCAGGCGCGACGCCGCTTCCATCTCGCGCCAGCGCCAGGCGCGGCGTTTCTGAGCCTCTTCGTCCTGGCCCCAGAGCTCGGCCTGATAATCTTCGTCGACATGGGCCGCGGCCCAGGCCGCCTCCGGCTCCAGATAACCGTCTGCAACCGCCAGTGCCAGGATGACGGAACCGGTCAGCGTGGTGACCGCGTGGAGGCTGGCGAGGCCGTATTCGTCATGGCGGGCCACGGCCTCGGCAATGGCGGCCAGGGCTTCCGGGGATTGCTGCTTGTGCTGGATGCCGCGCGTGACGACGAGCTTGGCACCCAGATGACCGGCTGCCCAGGCCAGCACCGGATCCCAGGCTTCGTCCTGGCGCCGAACCAATTCTTCGGGCTGGTCCGCCCTGTAGCAGAGCGAATCCGAGCCGCCATATTTGGCGATCTCGTCGATCACGGCCTGCCGCGACGTGCGCACGCCATCGATCGCCGAGTTGGCGATACGGGTGATCGGCATGGAGAAGGGATCGATATGGCTTCCCTGCCCGTTCCACTCTGCTGCGGCAGCTTCTGCCATTTCAGGCCTGACAAAGGCCAGCAAGGCCTTGGCGGGGGTACGGGCGACCCGTCCGTCCAGTGCCACGGCATGCTGCCCTTCCCGCTCGACCACGCTCGCCTGACTGTAAAAGCGCTTGGGCAGTTCGGGCTTCATGCCCTTCTGGGCGGCATGCATCGGATCGGGCGTGGCGCCGTCGCGGAACCAGTCGCTATAGAAATCGCGGTCGCTCATTGTGGCTGAGGCACCCTGAAAGCTTCGACGAGCGGCAGCAATTGCCCGAAGTCGTCGATGATATGATCGGCCCCCGCCTCGGCGAGCTCAGAAACCGGGTGATTGCCCCAGCTGACGCCGATAGTGCGGGCACCGGCGCTGCGCCCCATCAAGATGTCGAAACTGGTATCGCCGATCATGATGGCATCCTCTGGGCGCAGGCCCACCTCGCCAGCCCCCTGCACGACCATGCCGGGATCGGGCTTGGAGGGCGCGGTATCGGCGGTCTGAATCGTGGCGAACAGCCCCTCCCAGCCGAAACTTTCGAGGATACGATCGACGCCGCGGCGTGACTTGCCGGTCGCCAGGCCCAGGATCACATCATCGCGCCGGCGCAACTCGGCCACCGCCTCCGCCGCACCCGGAAACAGCGGCGGCGCGAAGGCTGGGTCGTTGACGCGGGCGAGAAAGGCTTCGCGATAGAAGCCGGCAGCCTTTTCGATATCGCCGGTGCTGGTGTCGTCGCCGAACAGGCGCTGGATTGCAGGCACCAGCGAGAGCCCGACGATGCTTAGCATCTCCGCGCGCGGCAGCGGCTGGCGCTCCATGCCCTTGAAAGTCTCGACCAGGCAGGCGTGGATCAGGTGCTGGCTGTCGAGCAGCGTGCCGTCGACGTCAAACAGGACAAGTTTCACGTCTCAATCCTCCGGAGCGTCGACGATGGGATCATAGGCCGAGGTGTCGAAGCCCAAAATCTCGAAGCTCTGCTTCATATGCGGCGGCAAGGGTGCGGTGACGTCGAGCGTGCCGCCACGCGGATGTGGCAGGGTGATCCGGCGCGCATGGAGGTGCAGCTTCTTCGGCAGTTCCTCGGGAATGTTTTCCATGGCTTCCCCATATTTGGGGTCGCCGATAATGGGATGGCCGATATGGGCGGTATGGGCGCGCAGCTGATGGGTGCGGCCGGTCACAGGCTTGAGCGAGAGCCAGGACACCGAATTGGCAGCGCGATCGACCAGCGAATAATAGGTGATCGAATGCACGGCTTCTTCATCGCCATGCTTCATCACCCGGACCTTCTCGCCGTCCATGCCGAGCTGCTTGGACAGGAAGAGCGAGATACGGCCCTGCTTGGGCGCAGGCACGCCCTTGACCAGGGCCCAATAGATCTTGCGGGCTGAGCGGGTGCGGAAGATCGCGCCCAGATCGGAGGCCGCCTTGCGCGTCTTGGCCAGCACCAGCACGCCGGAAGTATCGCGATCGAGACGGTGAACGAGACGGGGCTTCTCGCCATCCGGCCCGGCCAGAGCCGCGAGCATGCCGTCGACATGACGCTCGGTGCCGGAACCGCCCTGGACGGACAGGCCATGCGGCTTGTTGATCACCAGGACGTCGCTATCCTCGTGCAGGATCAGGGAGCGGATGAAATCGGCGTCCTTCTGGTTCTGCGACGAGCGCTTGACGCTGGTGATCGCCGGATCGGAACGCGGCAGCGGCGGCACGCGAACAGTTTGATCCTTGCTGAGGCGGTCATTGGTCTTGACGCGCGCGCCGTCGACCCGAATCTGGCCGGAACGCAGCAATTTTTGCAGATGGCCGAAGGCGAGCTCCGGGAAATGCGTCTTGAACCAACGGTCGAGACGCATGCCGTCCTCATCGGCGGTGACAGTACGGGTTTCGACCAGAAAGGACATCAAGGTTCCGACAGTGATTAAGGGATCGCGTCCCTATAAAGCAGCGCAGCGCCGCTGTCTGCCGGAAATCTCCCAAAGGCGCGTCGCCTACCTGTTGAACCTGCGAATGGGTCGACTTGCTAGGCTCGATGCAGTTCACCCGAGGGAGAAACGCTCCGATTTGTCATAGCCAGGCTCGGCCCAGCTATCCAGAAGCTCCCGCGCAACCGGCCAAGGCTGGATTGCCGGGTCATGCCCGGCAATGACAAGGGCCGCTAAGCCCCGACTTCCAGGCCCTCGATGCCCGGCAGCCCTTCACAGCAGTCGGCCACGAAGAAAGTCACGAAGGCGCTGGCCTTGCCGGCGGCGATGCGGCAGCGCTGTACCCGGCCCTGCCGCTCTTGCGTCATCAGGCCAACGGCCAATAATTGCGCGATATGATGGGCCAGCGTCGATTTGGGAATGCCAAGTTCCCTTTGGATGTCGCCGACAGCCAGGCCATCGTCTCCCGCCTTGATCAGCAGTTGAAAAATCTGAAGCCTGTGCGGGTGGCCGAGCTCAGCCAAACACCGCGCCGCATCGTCAAATGCCATATCCGCCAGCGCCATTGTGTTTTCGTGCGCCTCCAAAATGCTTCAAGATCGTCCAGGAATCGGCCAAGGACCGTCTGCGCCCCTGCCAGAAAGGATCAGCCCGGTCGAAAACTTTTTCAAGTTCGCTTCTCTCAATGCCGATATCACGCAACACCCGATCGCTCAGGCCATCGAAGTACTCGATATTGGCACGGCGCTGGCGCTCCGCAAGCAAATCCCCGAGAATGTCTTTGATCCAGCCAAACATGGTCGCCTCCTGAATAGCACCATAGTTCTAGAAATGTAGTCCTATTTTTCGAGTTTACAAGGGGGCATGCGGTGAAGCAGGAGGAGGACAAGCCGATACGGGCCAAGGGCGGCTGCCTGTGCGGATCGGTGCGTTATGTCGTCCGCGGTGCCCTGGCGGACGTGAAGGCTTGCCATTGCCTGATATGCCGGCGTCTGCACGGCTATTGTTGCGCCTACACGGCCTGCGATGCCGCCGATCTCGAGATCCTGCCCTCAACGCGACTGCGTTGGCATCGCGCTTCCCCAATGGCCCGGCGTGGCTTCTGCTCCAAATGCGGAGCACAGCTTTTTTCGATCGGCACCGGCCGCAATCATGTCTCCCTGACGGCCTCGAGCCTTGACGAGCCCACAGGCCTCAAGCTCGCCAAGCATGTCTGCGTGAATCAGAAGGGAGATTATTACGAACTTGCCGACGGCCTACCCCAAGAGGGTGGACGAGACCCGGGAGGTGGGCATTGAAGGGCCGGCCAGTACCCCTCAACCCCATCTCCCCACGACAAGCGACAAACAAAGGAAGATTGGTCATGTCCATAGGCCAGGAACGTCCGATACGGGCGACGGGCGGCTGTCTGTGTGGTTCGGTGCGCTATACCATCCGCGGCGCCGTGCGCGACGTCTGGGCTTGTCACTGCATCTTATGCCGAAGGCTGCACAGCCATTTTGCGGCCTATGCGGCCTGCGATCCCGCCGATCTCGAAATCGCTCCGACGAACAAGCTGCGTTGGTACCGATCTTCGCCAACCGCCCGCCGCGGTTTCTGCTCCAAATGCGGTGCCCAGATCTTCTGGGATGGCAAGGGCAGCGACCACATATCCATTGCGGCCGGAACGCTCAACGAACCGACCGGCCTCAAACTGGTCAAGCATATCTGCGTGAATCAAAAGGGAGACTACTACGAGATTGGCGACGGCCTGCCACAAGAAGGGCAAGAACGCGATTGTCTATGAACGCGCGGGCGTACCGGCTTTCAGAACATCGCCAATACACCTGGCGGCGCTCGCCAGGACGTCCGTCTCAAATCCCGAAAAGCCGAGCACGAGGCCCTGACGGGCTGGGGCGTCCAGATACATGGGTGACAAGGCCCGCGCGCCGACGCCTTCGGCGAACAGCCGTTGGACCATGTCGCGATCACCCGCCGAAGCAGCCAGCGCCGCCACCAGATGGAGCCCATGCTCCGGCACGGCAAAGTCGAGTTCCCCTGCGCAATGAAGGCGCAGGGCGGTGACGAACCCATCCCGCGCGACCTGCACGCGGCGGCGGGCCCGGCGCAGATGGGCTGCGAAATGGCCATCGTTGAGGAAATCGGCGACGGCGCCCTGCACCAGGGTGGGCGGTTGGCGGTCGGACAGGGTTCTCAGGCGCAGCACCCTGTCGAGCAGGGCCGCAGGCAGCACCGCATAGCCGATGCGGATGCCGGGGAACAGGACCTTGGAGAACGTACCAAGATAGGCGACCCGATCGGCGCCGTCCATGCCCTGCAAGGCGGTGAGCGGCGGACCCGAGAACCGGAACTCGCTGTCATAGTCGTCCTCGACGATCCAGGCATCGTTGCGATCAGCCCAGTCGATGAGAGCCAGGCGACGCCGCATGGTCATGGTGACGCCGAGCGGGAACTGGTGGGAGGGCGTGACATAGACGAGACGCCCCCCAGCTTCGAGCGTCTCGCCTCTGGCGGCGTCGACCCCTTCCGCGTCGACGGGAACACCAATCAGCCTGGCGCCCGCTGCCTCCAGCGTGGCCCTGGCCAGAGGGTAGCAAGGATCCTCGATCCAGGCGGCATCGCCCGGCTTGAGAATGGTGCGCACGACAAGATCCAGCCCATGCATGGTCCCGGTGGTGACGACGATCTGCTCGGCATCGCAGCGCACGCCCCGTGCTGCGCGAAGATAGGCCGCGATGGCCTCCCGCAGCTTGCTTCCACCGCGCGGATCGCCATAACGGAAATGCTCCGGCCCCGGCTGGGCGAGGTTTCGCGAGAGCAGCCTGCGAAAGACACGCATGGTCTTGTCGTCGATGGTGGCCACGCCTAGTTCACAGGGGAGTGCCGGCGAGGCCGAGGCCTGCCCAGGCTCGCCGCCGGGCCGCTCCGAGACTGCCGGCACCTGCGCCGCGACGAAGGTGCCCGCCCCGATGCGTGCCTCGGCGAAGCCGTCGGCGACGAGCATCTCGAAGGCGGCGACCGCGGCAGCCCGCGACAGGCCCAGCCGCTTGGCGAGATCGCGCGTGGTCGGCAGTTTGGCGCCCGGCCGTGCCAGGCCCGTCTCGATCAGTCTACGTATGGCGACATAGAGTTCGCGCCTGCGCGGCCCTCGGCCTGGCAACACTGGCATGAGGGTCGACCAATCGGGCCAATTGGTTCGAATATTTTTATCCAAATTGGATCTTTCTTGAACCAATGCGATGACGCACCTTGCGCATATTCATCGTTGAAAGCAAGGCACCATGAAAGAACAGGAAGCCACGCCGGAGCGCTTCGCCGTCAGCGCCCGCAATCGCCTGAAGCGGCGGCACGACCGCGGCCGCTATGATCACGAGGCGGTTTATGCCGTGCTCGATGCCGGCCTTCTGTGCCATGTCGCCTATGTGATCGACGGCCAGCCCTATTGCACGCCGACCATTCACTGGCGCGAGGATGACTGGCTCTATTGGCACGGTTCCTCGGCCAGCCGCATGCTGCGCAACCTCAAGGGCGGCGTCCCGGTCTGTCTCACGGTCTCGCATCTCGACGGGCTGGTGCTGGCGCGTAGCGGCTTCAATCATTCGGCCAATTATCGCTCGGCAATCTGCTTTGGCACCGCTCGTATCATCGACGATCCGGACGAAAAGGCGAAGGCGCTGCTCGGCGTGGTCGATCGCTTCTACCCCGGCCGTGCCGAGGAACTGCGCCAGACGCATGGGCAGGAGAGCAAGGCGACCATGGTGATCGGCATGCGCATCGAGGAGGCCTCGGCCAAAGTGCGCGCCGCCGGCGTCGGTGATGACGAGGAGGATTACGGCCACCCGGTATGGGCCGGCGTCATCCCGATCCAAACGATGATTGGCGCCACCGAGGCCTGCCCTCGTCTATTGCCCGGCATGGCAAAAGGCGCTGGCCTGGCCGGCTATCGTGCCGGACGGCGGCTCGATGAGGCTTTGCTCGAAGCTCAACAGCTCTATGAAGGGGAAGAAGAGGTGGCAGCCTGACCCGGCGTTCCGGCACCGACTCGGGATCGGAGTGTCAATCTCCAGATTGACACTCTTAGAAACCGTCCCATTGCAGAAAGAGATGTCAATCGGGAGATTGACACTCCTATTTTCCGCGTCTTCGACCGCAAAGCTGACGCTCGCGGAAAGGCTTCCTCCCTGCCTACCCCTCGCCGCGCTCGCGCCGGATCTTGTCCCAATAGTCCAGACGCTTGCGGATCTCGCGCTCGAAGCCGCGCTCCACCGGTTCGTAGAACTGTCGCCGGCCAAGGGCATCCGGGAAGTAGTTCTGGCCGGAGAAGCCGTCCGGCTCGTCGTGATCGTAGCGATAGCCTTGGCCGTAGCTTTCGGCCTGCATCAGCTTGGTCGGCGCGTTGAGGATGATCTTGGGCGGCATCAGCGATCCCGCCTCCTTGGCGAGGCGCATGGCCGCCTTGTAGGCATTGTAGGCCGCGTTCGATTTCGGCGCCGTCGCCACATAGATCACCGCCTGCGCGATGGCGAGTTCTCCCTCCGGGCTGCCGAGGAAGTCATAGGCGTCCTTGGCAGCGTTGGCGACCACCAGGGCCTGCGGATCGGCGAGGCCGATATCCTCCACCGCCATGCGCACCACCCGCCGCGCGATAAACAGCGGATCCTCGCCGGCGTCGAACATCCGGGCGAGATAATAGAGCGCTGCGTCGGGATCGGAGCCGCGCACCGATTTGTGCAAGGCCGAGATCAGGTTGTAATGCCCGTCGGCCGACTTGTCGTAGATCGGCGCACGGCGCTGCAGCACCTGCTGCAGCTTGGCCGCGGTGAAGACCTCACCGGGCTTTGCCGCACGCCAAGCCTCCTCGGCCAGGGTCAGGCTGGCGCGGCCATCGCCATCGGCCATGCGCACCAGCGCCGCCCTCGCCTCATCGTCAACAGGCAGCTTCCTGCCCTCGACTTCCTCGGCATGATCGAGAAGACGCAGGATCGCCATGTCGTCCAGTGCATTGAACACCATGACGCGGGCGCGTGACAACAAGGCCGCGTTGAGCTCGAAAGACGGATTCTCCGTGGTCGCGCCGATCAGCGTCACGGTGCCGTCTTCCATCACCGGCAGAAAGCCATCCTGCTGCGCCCGGTTGAAGCGATGGATCTCGTCGACGAAAAGTAGTGTGCCGCGCCCCATCATGCGCCGCGAGCGCGCCGCCTCGAACACCTTCTTCAGATCGGCGACCCCGGTGAAGATCGCCGAAATCTGCTCGAAGGCGAGATCCGTTTCACCGGCCAGCAGGCGCGCCACCGTGGTCTTGCCGGTACCGGGCGGGCCCCAGAAGATCAGGCTGCCGACAGAGCCCGACGCCAGCAGCCGCGTCAGCGCTCCCTCGGGACCGACGAGATGATCCTGCCCGGCTACTTCTGAGAGGTGCTTGGGGCGCATCCTGTCGGCGAGCGGCCGTGGCGCCTCCTTCTCCAGACCCGCAGCGGAAAACAGATCCGACATCATCCCCCCAGGATCGTCGAAATTTGCTGGCCATCCCTGACGATGGTGATGCGCCACAGCCGGCGCGGTTCCTGCACCAAGGCGTCCAATGCCTTGGCATCATCGACCTTCTGGCCGTTGATGACCTGGATCACGTCCTTCTTCTGAAAGCCGAAATTGGCGGCGGCGCTATCGTCTTCGACATTGGTGATCACCACGCCATTGGTATCGAGCGGCATGCCGAGGGTTTCGGCTGTGGCGGGCGAGAGATTGGCGACCGTGGCACCGCTGAGCGGCGAGCGTCCCTGCAGCACCGTGTCGTCGCGCGGCGTGCTCTCGGGGGCGGCCGCAAGCTTGACCGAAACCTTCAGGCGCTCGCCCTTGCGCAACACCTCGAGCTGGGCTTCCCCCCCCAGGGGCTTGGTGGCGAAGCGATAGCCGAACTCGTCCGGATCGGAGACCGCGATACCGTCGACGGCCAGTACCACATCACCCGTCTGCAGCCCGCCTTGAGCCGCCGGCCCGTTCTTGGCGACCTCGGTCACCAGGGCACCAGCCGGCCGTTCCATCGACAGCGACTCGGCGATCTCGGACGAAACGCTCTGCATGCTGGCGCCGATCCAAGGGCGCAGGACCCGATCGGAACCGGCCTGGGCTGAGGCCACCACCACCTTGACCATGGCAGCGGGAATCGCAAAGCCGATACCGATATTACCGCCCGAACGCGAGACGATCGCGGTGTTGATGCCGACCAGCCTGCCGTTGAGATCGACCAAAGCGCCGCCGGAATTGCCCGGATTGATGGCTGCGTCCGTCTGAATGAAGGATTGAAAGTCGGACTGGCCGACCTGGCTGCGCGCCAGCGCCGAGACGATGCCGGAGGTCACCGTCTGCCCGACACCAAAGGGGTCACCGACGGCCAGAACCAGATCCCCCACCTGCACCTTGTCGGAATCGGCGAAATCAAGCGTGGCGAGATCAGCCTTCACGCCCTTGAGGCGGAGCACGGCAAGGTCGGCGCGCTGGTCCTTGAGAATGATATCGGCATCGAACTCCCGCTTGTCGGACAGGGCGACACGGACTTGCGTGGCATTGGCGATCACGTGGTAATTGGTGACGATCATGCCATCCTTGGCGACGATCACGCCCGAGCCGAGCGAGCGCTCCACCCGCTCGCGCGGCGCCGCTCCGCCGCCGAAGAACTGGCGGAAGAAGGGATCGTTGAACATCGGATTGGCCTGCGCCTTCTCGACATGCTGGGCATAGACGTTGACCACCGCGGCAGTCACGCTCTTGACCACTGGAGCAAAGGACAGCTTCACCTGCGCCGCGCTTTCGGGAACTACGCTTTCCTGAGCCTGCGCCGGCACGAGGCCGGCTAAGAGCACGAATGCGGCATAGGACAGTCGACGCATGGATGAACTCCGAGTGGGACAGTTTGATCGGTTTCGCAGATCCTTCTGAACCAGATCATGCGCAAAGCCAATGGTGCAAATGTGGTGATTGTCGCCGCAGATCACAGGTCTGACGCTAGATTTCCACGGCGTTTCAAAACGAAAAAGGGCGGTGCTTGCGCACCGCCCTTCAAATCTTGGATCCTGGATCGAAAGATCAGGCTGCTTCGGCCTGCTCATTGGCAACCGGCCCGGAGTCCTGGCCCTTTGCCGAGACGTCACGATCGACGAACTCGATCACGCCGATCGGCGCGGAATCGCCATGGCGGAAGCCAGCCTTCAGCACGCGGGTGTAGCCACCCTGACGGTCCTTGTAGCGGGTCGCCAGCACGTCGAAGAGCTTCTTGACGATGGTCTCGTCCTGAAGCGTCGCAATGGCCTGGCGGCGGGCATGCAGGTCGCCACGCTTGCCGAGCGTGACCAGCTTCTCGACGATCGGACGCAGGTCCTTGGCCTTGGGAAGCGTGGTGACGATCTGCTCATGCTTGATGAGCGAGGCGGCCATGTTCTCGAACATCGCCTTGCGGTGTTCGGCGGTACGATTGAATTTGCGGTGAGCCTTGCCGTGACGCATTGCCCTGTTCCTTCAAGTTTGGCAGCGCGATGCGCCAGATCAATAATGTTCTTCGAAGCGCTTGGCGAGCTCTTCGATGTTTTCCGGCGGCCAGCCGGGCACTTCCATGCCCAGATGAAGACCCATCTGAGCCAGCACTTCCTTGATCTCGTTCAAGGACTTGCGGCCGAAGTTCGGCGTACGGAGCATTTCGGCTTCCGTCTTCTGGATCAGATCGCCGATATAGACGATATTGTCGTTCTTCAGGCAGTTTGCCGAACGGACCGACAGTTCCAGCTCGTCCACCTTCTTGAGCAGCGCCGGGTTGAAGGCGAGTTCCGGAATGGCCGGGGCCTCGGATTCCTTCTTCGGCTCCTCGAAGTTGACGAAGACTTCGAGCTGATCCTGGATGATGCGGGCCGCATAGGCGAGCGCGTCTTCCGGGGTGATCGCACCGTTGGTCTCAACCGTCAGCGTCAGCTTGTCGTAGTCGAGGATCTGGCCTTCACGGGTGTTCTCCACCTTGAAAGCCACCTTCTTCACCGGCGAATAGAGGCTGTCGACCGGGATGAGACCGATCGGAGCATCTTCAGGGCGATTGCGGTCAGCCGCAACGTAGCCCTTGCCGGTGTTGATGGTGAATTCCATGCGGATCTCCGCACCCTCGTCCAGCGTGCACAGCACGTGCTCGGGATTGAGGATCTGGATGTCGCCGGTGGTCTGGATATCGCCAGCGAAGACCTGCCCCGGACCCTGCTTCTTCAGCACGATCCGCTTGGGTCCCTCGGCCGCCATCTTGACGGCGATCTCCTTGATGTTGAGGACGATATCGGTCACGTCCTCACGCACGCCGGGGATCGACGAGAACTCGTGCAACACGCCATCGATATGCACCGAGGTCACGGCTGCGCCCTGCAGGGACGACAGCAAGACACGGCGCAGCGCATTACCCAAAGTCACGCCAAAGCCACGCTCCAGCGGCTCGGCAACGGCAGTTGCCTGGCTCTTCGGATCTTCTCCCGGAGTCACTTCGAGCTTTTGGGGCTTGATAAGTTCCTGCCAGTTCTTCTGAATCACGACGACACCCTTCAATCGGTCTCGGTGCGGCCAATAAGCCCGGCACGCTCGAATAGCGGCCGGGCCATCTCAAATCGCGAAATTAGACGCGACGACGCTTGCGCGGGCGGCAACCATTATGCGGAATTGGCGTCACGTCGCGGATCGACGTGATCGTGAAGCCCGACGCCTGCAAGGCGCGCAGAGCCGATTCACGACCCGAACCCGGACCAGAAACTTCAACTTCCAACGTGCGCATGCCATGCTCGCTGGCCTTACGGCCGGCATCTTCGGCGGCCATCTGCGCAGCATAGGGGGTCGACTTACGCGAGCCCTTGAAACCCATCGTTCCCGAGGAGGACCAGGCAATCGTGTTGCCTTGGGCGTCGGTGATGGTGATCATGGTGTTGTTGAAGCTCGAATTGACGTGAGCAACGCCAGAAACGATATTCTTGCGTTCGCGACGGCGAACGCGACCAGCGGCTTCTTTTGCCATAGTATGGATCCTTCAAGCGCGCCCGTTGTACCAGGCGCTCGGGATTGAATAAAAACTTACTTCTTCTTGCCGGCGATCGGCTTTGCCTTGCCCTTGCGGGTACGGGCATTGGTATGGGTGCGCTGGCCACGAACCGGCAGGCTGCGGCGATGACGCAGACCGCGATAGCAGCCCAGATCCATCAGACGCTTGATGTTCATCGCGACGTCACGACGAAGATCACCTTCCACGATGTAATCGCGGTCGATCGCCTCACGGATCTGCAGGACCTCCTGGTCCGACAGCTGGTGGACACGGCGCTCAGGCGCGATGCCGACCTTGGCAACGATCTCCTTGGCCTTGGCGGAGCCAATGCCGTGGATATATTGCAGCGCGATCTCGACGCGCTTGGCGGTGGGAATGTTGACACCAGCGATGCGGGCCAATTTCCGGTCTCCAAATCTTTGATCCGGCGTGAGGCCGAATATCAGTTCAATCATCGCCGGCGAACCGGCAGCGCAAAAACGAGCCGTTCGCTCTAACCGAGCGATCGACCCGCGCGTCTTTGACGTGAGAGCCGTCTTCTAGAGATTCTCTGCGAAGACGTCAACTCGTAAAGACAAACTTCATGCATATCGCCTCACGGCGTATGCGAAACGGCGAATCAGACCGAGACCGCCGACAGGGTAGCGTCGATCTCGCGAGTGACCTCGTCGATCGACTTCATCGCATCGACCGGACGAAGATCGCCGCTCTTGCGATAATAGTCAGACAGCGGCGCCGTCTGGGCACGATAAGCTTCAAGACGAGTCTTGAAAGCTTCCGCATTGTCGTCCGGGCGTACCTTCTCGCCGCGAGCGACCGTCTCGGCAGCCCGCTTTTCGATACGCGACAGCAGCACCGACTCGTCGACCACGAACTCGATCACGGCGTCGAGACGCAAACCCTTCTCCGCCAACATCTTGTCGAGGGCCGAAGCCTGCGCCACGGTGCGCGGGAAACCATCAAGGATGAAGCCATTGGCCGCGTCCTTCTCCTCGATGCGGTCGGCGACGATGCCGACGACGATGTCATCCGACACCAGTCCGCCGGAATCCATGACGGCCTTGGCCTTAAGCCCAACCGGCGTACCGGCCTGCACGGCCGCGCGCAGCATGTCACCCGTCGAAAGCTGCGGAATGCCATGCTTTTCCGACAGTCTGACGGCCTGGGTTCCCTTGCCCGCCCCCGGCGGACCCAGCAGAATGAGCTTCATCAGCGACGGCTCCCCTTCAGCTTGGTCTTGCGTACCAGCCCTTCATACTGATGGGCAAGTAGATGGCCATGAATCTGGGCCAGCGTGTCCATCGAAACACTCACCGTAATGAGCAGCGAGGTACCGCCCAGTACGAAGGGAATCGAGGGGACCAGGTAATTCTGGATCTCCGGCACCATGCAGACCAGCGCAATATAGATCGCGCCGACCACGGTGATACGCGTGAGCACATAGTCGATGAACTTGGCGGTGTTCTCGCCCGGACGGATGCCGGGAATGAAGCCGCCGTGCTTCTTGAGATTGTCGGCCGTCTCGGTCGGGTTGAATACGATGGCCGTATAGAAGAAGCAGAAGAACACGATCAGCAGTGCGTACAGCACCATGAACAGCGGCTTGCCGTGATTGAGATAGATCGAGACATTCGCCAACCAGGAGTTGGGATTGCCCTGTGCCACGAAAGCGGCAGCCGTGGTCGGCAGCAGCAACAGCGACGAAGCGAAGATCGGCGGGATCACGCCCGACGTATTCAGCTTAAGCGGCAGATGAGAGGACTGGCCTTCATAGAGACGATTGCCGACCTGGCGTTTGGGATATTGGATCAGCAGGCGACGCTGTGCCCGCTCGAAGAACACGATGGCCAGCACCACGGCAACGGCGACGACGATCGACATCAGCAGCGTGACCGGCGACATGCCGCCCGTGCGCGCCAGATCGAGCATCTGGCCAAGATGAGCCGGGAACTCGGCGACGATGCCGGCCTGGATGATCAGGGACGTACCGTTGCCGATGCCGCGCGAGGTGATCTGCTCGCCGAGCCACAGCAGGAACATGGTGCCGCCGACCAGCGTGATGGTGGTCGAGATCTTGAAGAACAGCCCGGGCGCGAGCACGATGCCCCCCTGCCCGCCTTCCAGACCGATGGCAATGCCCCAGGCCTGCGCCGTCGCCAGCACCACCGTGAGGTAGCGCGTGTACTGGTTCATGATTTTGCGGCCGGCCTCGCCCTCTTTCTTGAGGGCCTCGAGCTGCGGCACGACAGTGGTCAGCAGCTGGATGATGATCGAGGCGGAAATGTAGGGCATGATCGCGAGCGCGAAGATCGCCATACGCGAAACGGCGCCGCCCGAGAACATGTTGAAGAGGCCGAGAATACCACCGGCCTGACCGTCGAAGGCAGACTTATAGGCATCGGGGTTGATTCCGGGCAGCGGGATATAGGTACCCAGCCGGTAGATGACCAACGCGCCAAGCGTAAACCAGATACGCTTCTTGAGTTCGTCAGCCTTGGAGAACGAACTCCAATTGATGCTCGCAGCAAGCTGCTCGGCCGCCGATGCCATGTGGTGCTCCGCCGTGTCGAAAGCGCGCCAAAAAAGGTGCGGCCCGCCAGACGAGGCGGGCCGCTTTCATATAGGATCAGGCTTCCGCCTTTGCCACAGCCTTCAGCACCTTGACCGAGCCGCCAGCCTTCTCGACCGCAGCCACGGCGCCCTTGGTCGCACCGGCGACTTCGAAGGCGAGCTTGGCCTTGATCTCGCCGCGGCCCAGCAGGCGCACGCCGTCAAGAACACGACGGATCACGCCAGCCTGCACCAGAGCCTCGGCGGTGACCGGAGCCTTGGCGTCGAGCTTGCCGGCGTCGACGGCGACCTGGATACGGTCGAGGTTCACCTCGGCGAAGTCCAGGGCAAAGATGTTGTTGAAGCCACGCTTGGGCAGGCGGCGATGCAGCGGCATCTGACCACCTTCGAAGCCCTTGATGGCGACACCGGTGCGCGAGGTCTGACCCTTGACGCCACGGCCGCCGGTCTTGCCCTTGCCAGAGCCGATACCGCGTCCGACGCGCATACGGGCCTTGGTCGCGCCTTCATTGTCGCGAAGATCGTTGAGTTTCATCGTCGCGTCTCCTTACTCGGCCTCGACCACGCGGACGAGGTGGCCGAGCTTGGCGATCATGCCACGCACGGCCGGCGTATCTTCCAGCGTGCTCTTGCGGCGGATCTTGTTAAGGCCCAGGCCGACGAGGGTCGCGCGCTGGTCCGAGGTGCGGCGGATCGGGCTACCGATCTGCTCGACCGTAACGGTCTTGGTCTTAGCCATCGCTCATCCCTCTCCGATCAGTCCGTCGACTCGGCGTCGATACCCTGACGCCGGTTCTGGATCTGCGACACCTTGAGGCTGCGACGAGCTGCGACCGAACGCGGGCTGTCCTCATGCTTCAGGGCGTCGAAAGTGGCACGCACCAGGTTGTAGGGGTTGGACGACCCCAGCGACTTGGCGACGACGTCATGCATGCCGAGCGATTCGAACACAGCGCGCATCGGGCCGCCGGCGATGATGCCGGTACCGGCCGGTGCAGCGCGCAAAATGACCTTGCCGGCGCCATGACGGCCATTGACGTCATGATGCAGGGTACGGCCTTCGCGCAGCGACACACGCACCAAACCACGCTTGGCCTGGTCGGTCGCCTTGCGGATGGCTTCCGGCACTTCGCGAGCCTTGCCATGGCCGAAGCCGACGCGGCCCTTCTGGTCACCAACGACGACGAGCGCCGCAAAACCGAAGCGCTTGCCGCCCTTCACCACCTTGGCAACGCGGTTAATGTGGACTAGGCGGTCCACGAACTCGCTGTCGCGCTCTTCGCGCTGACGATCACGTTCACGTTCACGAGCCATAGAATCCGTTCCTTAGAAGTTGAGGCCGCTTTCGCGGGCCGCATCGGCGAGCGCTTTGACACGCCCGTGGAAGATGTAGCCGCCGCGATCGAAAAAGACGTCCTTGACGCCCTTGGCAACCGCACGCTCACCGAGGAGCTTGCCGATTACCTTCGCGGCCTCGATGTCGGCACCCGTCTTCAAGCTGCCGCGCAGATCCTTTTCAAGCGTCGATGCGGAAACCAGCGTGCTGCCGTTTGCATCGTCGATGACCTGTGCGTAGATGTGCTTGGAAGAGCGGAAAACCGAGAGGCGCGGCCGTCCGTTCGCCACCGAGCGCAGCTGCCGGCGGACACGCGCCTTGCGGCGCTCAAGAGCTTGCCTTGCATTTGCCATTGATTGGCTCCGTTACTTCTTCTTGCCTTCCTTGCGGAAGATGAATTCGCCAGCATACTTGACACCCTTGCCCTTATAGGGCTCGGGGCCGCGATATTCGCGGATCTCAGCCGCGACCTGGCCGACCTTCTGCTTGTCGATACCCGACACGACGATTTCCGTCGGCTTGGGCGTCACCACGGTGATGCCTTCCGGAATCGGATAGTCGACGTCATGCGAATAGCCGAGCGACAGCTTGACGACCTTGCCAGCAACGGCGGCCTTGTAGCCGACGCCGTTGATCTCAAGACGCTTCTCGAAGCCCTGAGTCACGCCCACCAGGATGTTCGACACCATGGTGCGGGACATGCCCCACTGGGAGCGAGCGAGCTTGGAATCGTCCTTCGGGTCGACCTTGAATGCACCGTCCTTGAACTCAACCGAGATGAGATCGGGAACGGTGAAACTGAGTTCGCCCTTCGGGCCCTTGGCCTTGACGGTCTGACCATCCAGGCTGGGGGTGACGCCGGCGGGAACGGCAACCGGCTTCTTACCGATACGAGACATACTATTTCTCCTCCGGCTCAGAATACGGTGCAGATCACTTCGCCGCCGACATTGGATTCACGGGCCTGATGATCGGCCATGACACCACGCGGGGTCGAAACGATGGACACGCCCAGTCCGTTGGCGACGCGCGGAATGTCCTTGACGGACACGTAGACGCGGCGGCCGGGCTTGGAGACGCGGGCGATCTCACGGATCACCGGTGCGCCATCATAATACTTCAACTCGATCTCGAATTCGCTGCGGCCGTTGCCGAAATCGGTAACGGTGTAGTTGCGGATATAGCCTTCCGCCTGCAGCACATCGAGAACGCGAGCGCGCTGGCCGGAACCGGGCGTCGAAACGCTGGTCTTGCGGCGCATCTGCGCGTTACGGATACGGGTCAGCATATCGCCGACAGGATCATTGATCGCCATGACGATATCTCCTCACCAGCTCGACTTCACGAGGCCGGGAACCAGCCCCTTGGAACCGAGTTCGCGCAAAGCAATACGCGACATCTTCAGCTTACGGTAAACGGCGCGCGGACGGCCGGTCACTTCGCAACGGTTGCGCACGCGTTCCTTGGCGGAGTTGCGCGGCAATTCCGAGAGCTTCAGACGAGCGGTGAAGCGCTCTTCCATCGACAACGATTCATCATTGGCGATGGCCTTCAAGCGGGAGCGACGGCCAGCGTACTGCTTGGCAAGCTTCTCGCGGCGCTTGTTCTTCTCAATCGAACTTTTCTTAGCCATGTAGGTCTCCAACGTTCCGCGTTTGAGGGCGGATCAACCGCCTCACTGCCGGAAGGGGAAGTTCATCAACTTCAGAAGCGCACGCGCCTCGTCATCGCTCTTGGCCGTGGTGCAGACGACGATGTCCATACCCCAAACCTGATCGACCTTGTCGTAGTTGATCTCGGGGAACACGATGTGTTCCTTGAAGCCCATGGCATAGTTGCCACGGCCATCGAAGCTCTTCGGGTTGAGGCCACGGAAGTCGCGAACGCGCGGCAGCGCGATCGTCACCAGGCGATCGAAGAACTCATACATGCGGGTCTTGCGAAGGGTCACCTTCGCGCCGATCGGCATGTTCTCACGCACCTTGAACTGCGAGATCGCCTTGCGAGCCCGCGTGATCACCGGCTTCTGACCCGCGATCAAAGCGAGGTCGGCGGCCGCAACGGTGACCTTCTTGGTATCGGCGGTGGCTTCGCCCACGCCCATGTTCAGCACGATCTTGGAAATCGTGGGAACTTCCATCGGGTTCTTGTAGCCGAACTGCTTGATCAGCTCAGGACGAACCACATCATTGTAATAGGCCTTCAGACGCGGCGAATAGGCATCGCCATTCGCGGTCTCGGCTGCGGCTGGGGACTTAGCCATCGATCTGCTCTCCCGAACGCTTGGCGACGCGAACCTTCTTGCCGCCATCGAGAACCTTGAAACCAACGCGGGTCGGCTTGCCATCCTTGGGATCGGCAATGGCAACATTCGACAGGTGGATCGGCGCTTCCTTCGAAATCACGCCGCCTTCCTGGCTCGCAGTCTGGCGCTGATGGCGACGGACGACGTTCACGCCGCGGATGATCGCACGGTTCTCTTCCGGGAAAACCTGGATCACTTCACCGACACGGCCCTTGGAACGGCCGGTCATGACGACGACCTTGTCGCCCTTCTTGATCTTAGCGGCCATGTTACAACACCTCCGGGGCCAGAGAGATGATCTTCATGTGATTCTTGGCGCGCAGCTCGCGCGGAACCGGCCCGAAGATGCGGGTGCCGATCGGCTCTTTCTGATTGTTGATCAGCACGGCCGCATTGCGGTCGAAACGGATCACGGAGCCATCGGGACGACGGATGTCCTTGGCCGTACGTACGACCACGGCCTTCATCACATCACCCTTCTTGACGCGCCCGCGCGGAATGGCTTCCTTGATCGACACCACGATGATGTCGCCGACGGAGGCATATTTCCGCTTCGAGCCGCCCAAAACCTTGATGCACATCACGCGTCGGGCACCTGAATTGTCCGCGACGTCGAGATTCGATTGCATCTGAATCATGACGTACCCTCTTATTCTTCGCAGGCTGGTATCCGCTCACGGCGGACCCGGCCCAACCTCGGGTTTGGCGGCAGGATCGCAACCCAACCGCCGTGAAGTTCTCCACCTGCTCGGCTTTGAACCCACTTCGCCAACCTCACGGCCGGCAAATCATTTCACAAGCACGAAAGCGCGGCCAAGGCGGTGGAGACCTCCACCCCTTTCGCCAACGCTCCAGGAAAGCCGGTCTTCTAGCGATTCCTTCGTCCAACCACAAGCACAAAGCCGGCTTCCGCCGGCTTTTATTTTCACCGTGGTGGTGCGAAGGCGCAGAAAACGCCCCCCTCCCCGGCCTGACGATCAGGCCTTGGCTGCTTCCGCCGCCTGGTCGACGACGACCCAGCGCTTCAGCTTGGACATCGGGCGACCTTCTTCGATCCACACGATATCACCGACCTTGTGGCCGTTGCCCTCGTCATGAGCATGGTAATTCTTGGTGCGACGCACCGTCTTCTTCAGCAGCGGATGGGTGAAGCGGCGCTCCACCTTCACCACAATCGTCTTATCGTTCTTGTCAGAGACGACGACGCCTTGCAGGACGCGCTTGGGCATAAACTATCTCCTCAAGCCTTGGCTTTGGTCGCGGCCTTCTGGCTCTGAACCGTCTTGATCTTGGCGATGGTGCGACGGACTTTGCGCACTTCTGCCGTGTTTTCGAGCTGACCGGTGGCCTTCTGGAAGCGCATGTTGAACTGCGACTTCTTCTGCTTGGCGAGTTCATCGGCAAGCTGGTCGTCGGACAGCACCCTGATGTCAGTGGTCTTCATGGTGTTTTCCTCACTCGGCGATGCGCTGGACGAAGCGGGTCTTGATCGGCAGCTTGGCGGCAGCGAGCGTCAGGGCGGAGCGAGCGATTTCCTCGCTCACGCCGTCCAGTTCGAACATGATGCGACCCGGCTTGACGCGGGCGACCCAATGATCGGGAGCACCCTTGCCTTTACCCATGCGCACCTCAGCCGGCTTCGCCGAAACCGGCACGTCCGGGAACATGCGGATCCACACGCGACCCTGACGCTTCATTTCGCGGGTGATCGCACGACGAGCGGCTTCGATCTGACGCGCGGTGATACGTTCGGGCTCAAGAGCCTTCAGGCCGAACTGGCCGAAGTTCAGGAGCGCGCCCGAGGAGGCCACACCGTGAATGCGGCCCTTGAACTGCTTACGGAATTTAGTGCGCTTGGGTTGCAACATGGTTCTATTCTCTCAGATCCCCGCAGCCGCTCAAGCAGCTTCGTGACGGGGGCGCGAAGACGAACGGCCGGTGTCGGCCTCCGCCAGGCGCTTGTCCTGGGCCATCGGATCATGCTCGAGGATTTCACCCTTGAAGATCCAGACCTTGATGCCGCACGTACCGAAGGTGGTGAACGCCGTCGCCGTGCCGTAATCGACATCGGCTCGCAGCGTATGCAGCGGCACGCGACCTTCGCGGTACCACTCCAGACGCGCGATTTCGGCGCCGCCCAGACGGCCCGAGCAATTGATACGAATGCCCTCGGCGCCCAGACGCATAGCCGACTGAACGGCACGCTTCATGGCACGACGGAAGGCAACGCGACGCTCGAGCTGCTGCGCGATGGAGTCGGCAACCAGGGTCGCATCCACTTCCGGCTTGCGCACTTCAACGATGTTGATGTGCACTTCCGAGGTGGTGAGCTTCGACACGGCCTTCTTCAGCTTGTCGATGTCAGCGCCCTTCTTGCCGATCACGATGCCCGGACGAGCCGAGTAGATCGTGACGCGGCACTTGCGGTGCGGACGCTCGATGACGATGCGCGACACCGCGGCCTGCTTCAGGAGCTTCATCAGCGCCTGACGGATCGCAATATCTTCGTGCAGCAGCTTGCCATATTCGCCCTTGTTGGCGAACCAGCGGGAATCCCAGGTCCGGTTGATGCCCAGACGCAGGCCGATCGGATTAACTTTCTGTCCCATCGCTTGCTCCTTACGCCTTGGCTTCGACCTGGCGGACAACGACCGTCAGGTTGGAGAAGGGCTTCTCGATGCGCCCTGCCCGGCCACGGGCACGAGCGTGGAAACGCTTGATGACGAAGGCCTTGCCGACATAGGCTTCGGAGACGATCAGATCGTCTACGTCGAGGCCATGATTGTTCTCGGCATTGGCGATGGCGCTCTGCAGCGTCTTCTTCACGTCGGTGGCGATACGCTTGCGCGAGAAGGTCAGGTCGGCCAGAGCCGAGTCCACCTTCTTGCCGCGGATCAGCGACGCGACGAGATTGAGCTTCTGCGGCGAAACGCGCAGCATGCGCGCAACCGCCTTCGCCTCGTTGTCAGGCAGGGCCCGTTCGGACTTCGGCTTGCCCATCGTTTACTTCCTCTTCGACTTCTTGTCCGCCGCGTGACCATAGAAGGTCCGGGTCGGAGCAAATTCGCCGAGCTTCATGCCAACCATGTCTTCGGTCACCTGAACCGGAACATGCTTCTGGCCGTTGTAGACGCCAAAAGTCACACCGATGAAGTGCGGCAGAATGGTGGAGCGGCGGCTCCAGGTCTTGATGACTTCGCTACGGCCGGAGCCGCGCGCGGCATCCGCCTTTTTCAGGAGGTACCCGTCAACAAACGGGCCTTTCCAGACTGAGCGGGACACGTGTGGTCTCCTTACTTCTTCTTAGCGTGACGGGACGAGACGATGAACTTGTTCGTCGCCTTGTTCGAACGCGTCTTCTTGCCCTTGGTCGGCTTGCCCCAAGGCGTGACGGGGTGACGACCACCGGAGGTACGGCCTTCGCCGCCACCATGGGGATGGTCGATCGGATTCATGGCAACGCCGCGGACGGACGGCTTGATGCCGAGCCAACGCGAACGACCCGCCTTACCGAGCGAGATGTTCATGTGGTCCGGGTTCGACACCGCACCCACCGTGGCAAAGCAGCTCGACAGAACCAGGCGCTGCTCGCCCGAGTTCAGGCGCAGGATGACATAGGCGCCATCGCGGCCGGCGATCTGGGCATAGCTGCCGGCGGAACGAGCCACCGAGCCACCACGGCCGAGCTTGAGCTCGACATTGTGGACGATGGTGCCAACCGGCATCGCAGACATCGGCATGGCATTGCCAGGCTTCACGTCGGCCGAAGCAGCCGCGATCACCTTGTCGCCGACAGCCAGACGCTGCGGAGCCAGGATGTAGGCCTTCTCGCCATCGGTATAGTCGATGAGCGCGATGAAGGCCGTGCGGTTGGGATCATATTCGATCCGCTCGACCGTACCCTCGACATCAAGCTTACGGCGCTTGAAATCGATGATGCGGTAGGCGCGCTTGTGCCCGCCCGACTTGCGGAACGAGGTGATGCGGCCCGTATTGTTGCGGCCACCCGACTTGGTCAGGCCTTCGGTCAAGGTCTTGACCGGTGCGCCCTTGTAGAGGGCGGAACGGTCGACCAGCACGAGCTGGCGCAGGCCCGGCGTAACCGGCTTGTATTTCCTGAGAGCCATTGGTCTCTCTCCCTTTCCGGCCCGCGCCTCAGAGGCCCGTCGTCACGTCGATCGTGTGGCCTTCGGCCAGGGTCACGATCGCACGCTTGACATCGCTCTGAGTGCCCAGAATGCCCTTGAAACGCTTGGTCTTGCCCTTGCGAACGAGCGTGTTGACGCCCATCACCTTGACATTGAACAGCTTTTCGACGGCGGCTTTGATCTGCGGCTTGGTCGCATCCGGAGAAACCCGGAACACCACCTGGTTATGCTCTGAGTGAGCGGTCGCCTTCTCGGTGATCACCGGCGACACGATCACGTCGTAATGCCTGACATCGGTGCTCATTTGAAGCGCGCCTCCAGCGCATCGACAGCCGCCTTGGTCAGCACGAGGCTGTCACGGCGGAGAATGTCGTAGACGTTGATGCCCTGAACCGGCAGCACATCCACGTTTGGAATGTTGCGGGCGGCCAGCGCGAAGTTCTGGTCGAGTTCGGCGCCATCGATGATCAGCACATTGGCCAAGCCACGCTTGCCGAAGGTGTCCTTCAGCGCCTTGGTCTTGATCACTTCGGCGACGGCCTTGTCGACGATGATCAGCTGCTGCGTTTTCGCTTTGGACGAAAGCGCATGCTTGAGGCCGAGAGCGCGAACCTTCTTGGGCAGGTCGTGGGCGTGGGAACGCACGACCGGACCGAAGGCGCGGCCACCGCCACGGAACTGCGGAGCCGAGGCTGCACCGTGACGAGCACCACCGGTGCCCTTCTGCTTGTACAGCTTCTTCTTGGTCCGGTTGATTTCGGACCGGCCCAGCGTCTTGTGCGTACCGGCCTGGCGCTTGGCCAGCTGCCAGCGCACGACGCGCTGCAGGATGTCGGTGCGCGGCTCGAGACCGAAGATCTCGTCCGACAGCGTGACAGAACCGGCTTCGGAGCCTTCGAGAGTGGTAATTGCGAGTTTCATCGGCTCCTCCTCACTCGCCAGCAGCTGCGGCTGCAGCTTCAGGCAAGCGGAATGCGCCGGGCTTCGGCGCTGCTTCCGGCAGCTGCTTCTTCACGGCGTCGCGCACCAGGATCCAGCCGCCCTTGGCGCCGGGAACGGCACCCTCGACCAGGATCAAGCCACGCTCGACGTCGGTGCGCACGACCTTGAGGTTCAAGGTGGTGATGCGCTCGTCACCCATGTGACCCGCCATCTTCTTGCCGGCGAACGTCTTGCCCGGATCCTGCCGCTGACCGGTCGAACCATGGGCACGATGCGTGATCGAGTTACCATGGCTGGCGCGGTGGCCGGCAAAGTTCCAGCGCTTCATCGAACCGGCAAAACCCTTGCCGATCGAAGTACCGGTGACGTCGACGAACTGGCCGGGGACGAAGTGGTCCGCGGTGATCGTTGCGCCAACCGGAATCAGGTCGCTTTCCGGTACGCGGAATTCGACGACCTTACGCTTGGGCTCCACGTTGGCAACAGCAAAGTGGCCGCGCTGCGCCCTGGTCGTGTTCTTGACCTTGGCGAGGCCGGCACCGAGCTGAAGCGCGGTATAGCCGTTCTTATCGTTAGTCCTGTGAGCGACGACCTGGCAATCGTCGATACGGAGAACCGTGACCGGGACATGCTCGCCAGCGTCGTTATAGACGCGGCTCATGCCGATCTTCTGTGCAATGACACCAGAACGCATGGCGTTCGTTCCTAAGCCTAGAGGAGCCTGATCAGAGCTTGATCTCGACGTCCACGCCTGCGGCGAGGTCGAGCTTCATGAGCGCGTCCACGGTCTGCGGGGTGGGGTCTACGATGTCGAGCAGGCGCTTATGGGTGCGCATCTCGAATTGCTCACGCGATTTCTTGTCCACGTGCGGCGAGCGGTTCACCGTGTATTTTTCGATCCGCGTTGGCAGCGGGATCGGTCCGCGGACGGCGGCGCCAGTGCGCTTGGCCGTCGATACGATCTCGCGGGTCGACGTATCGAGAATACGATGGTCGAACGCCTTGAGACGGATGCGGATGTTCTGGCCGTTCATTGCCCTGACTCCGAAAATTAAATGGCGCGCCGCTCAACGGCGCGCCGAAAGACGCGCGTTGATGAGCTCTTATTCGATGATTGCGGCGACGACGCCGGCGCCGACGGTACGACCGCCTTCACGGATGGCGAAGCGCAGCTTCTCTTCCATGGCGATCGGCACGATCAGGTTCACTTCCATGGCGATGTTGTCGCCAGGCATCACCATCTCCGTACCCTCAGGCAGCGTCACCACGCCCGTCACGTCCGTCGTGCGGAAGTAGAACTGCGGACGGTAGTTGCCGAAGAACGGCGTATGACGACCGCCCTCTTCCTTGGTCAGGATGTAGGCTTCGGCCTTGAACTTGGTGTGCGGCTTCACCGAACCGGGCTTGCACAGCACTTGGCCGCGCTCCACGTCCTCACGCTTGGTGCCGCGCAGCAGCGCGCCGATGTTGTCACCAGCCTGGCCCTGGTCCAGAAGCTTGCGGAACATCTCGACGCCCGTCACCGTCGTCTTCTGCGTGGCGCGGATGCCGACGATCTCGACTTCCTCGCCAACCTTGACGATGCCGCGCTCGACACGGCCGGTCACGACCGTGCCACGACCCGAGATCGAGAACACGTCTTCAACCGGCATCAGGAAGGGCTGGTCGATCGGACGCTCGGGCTGCGGGATGTAGTCGTCAACCGTCTGCATCAGCTTCAGCACCGCGTCATGACCAATCGCCGGGTTGACGTTGTCCAGAGCAGCCTTCGCAGAGCCCATCGTGATCGGAATGTCGTCGCCGGGGAACTCGTACTTCGACAAAAGCTCGCGAACTTCCATCTCAACCAGCTCGAGCAGCTCCGGATCGTCGACAAGGTCGACCTTGTTCAGGAACACGACCAGCGCCGGAACGCCGACCTGGCGGGCCAGCAGAATGTGCTCGCGCGTCTGAGGCATCGGGCCGTCCGCTGCCGAAACAACCAGGATCGCGCCGTCCATCTGCGCCGCGCCCGTGATCATGTTCTTCACATAGTCGGCATGCCCGGGGCAGTCGACATGGGCGTAGTGACGGTTCTTCGTCTCATACTCCACATGCGCCGTCGAGATCGTGATGCCACGAGCCTTCTCTTCCGGTGCCTTGTCGATCTCGTCATACGCCGTGAACGTCGCACCGCCCGTCTCGGCAAGCACCTTCGTGATCGCCGCTGTCAGCGACGTCTTGCCATGGTCAACGTGACCAATCGTGCCGATGTTGCAGTGCGGCTTGTTGCGTTCAAATTTCTCTTTGGCCATCGGGGCCTCCTTCACCTGTCGCCGAAACGGCGGATGAAACTCAAATCAAGGGGATCAGGCGTACTTCGCCTGGATTTCAGCAGCGACGTTGGACGGCGCCTGTTCGTAATGATCGAACTGCATCGTGTAGCTGGCGCGGCCCTGGGTAAAGGAACGCAGCTGGTTGACGTAGCCGAACATGTTCATGAGCGGAACCATGGCGTTCACGACATTCGCGTTGCCGCGCATGTCCTGGCCCTGGATCTGTCCACGCCGGGAGTTGAGATCGCCGATGACCGAGCCGGTATATTCTTCCGGGGTAACGACTTCGACCTTCATGATCGGCTCGAGCAGGACCGAATGGCCCTTCTGCAAACCTTCACGAAGAGCGGCGCGCGAGGCGATTTCGAAGGCAAGAGCCGACGAGTCGACTTCGTGGAAGGCACCGTCGATCAGCGTGACCTTGACGTCGACAACCGGGAAGCCGGCGACGATGCCCGCACCCAGAACCGAGTTGAGGCCCTTTTCGACGCCGGGAATATATTCCTTGGGCACCGAACCGCCGATGATCTTCGATTCGAATTCGAAGCCCTTGCCGGGTTCGTTCGGCTCGACGACGAACTTGACGCGAGCGAACTGGCCGGTACCGCCGGTCTGCTTCTTGTGGGTGTAGTCGATCTCGGCCTTTTTGGTGATCTTCTCGCGGAAGGCCACCTGCGGCGCGCCGACATTGACCTCGACCTTGTGGGTACGACGCAGAATGTCGACCTTGATGTCGAGATGGAGTTCACCCATGCCCTTGATGATGGTCTGGCCGGATTCCTGATCGGTCGACACACGGAAGGACGGATCCTCCGAAGCGAGCTTGATCAGGGCCAAAGCCATCTTTTCCTGGTCCGCCTTGGTCTTGGGTTCCACGGCCATCTCGATGACGGGCTCGGGGAATTCCATGCGTTCCAGGATGACGGGCTTGTTGGGATCGCACAGGGTGTCGCCGGTGCGGGTGTCCTTGAGGCCAACCAAGGCGACGATGTCGCCAGCATAGGCTTCAGCGATTTCCTCGCGGTTGTTGGCATGCATGAGTACCATGCGGCCGACACGCTCGGTCTTCTCGCGGGAGGAGTTGAGCAGCGAGACGCCCTTCTCGAGCTTGCCCGAGTAGATGCGGCAGAAGGTCAGGACACCATACTGGTCGTCCATGATCTTGAAGCCGAGAAGAGAAAGAGGCTCGGAGTCCGAAGACTTGCGCTCGATTTCTTCTTCGGTCTCCGGGTCGATGCCCTTGATGGCCGGCACGTCGACAGGCGACGGCAGATAGTCGACCACGGCATCAAGAAGGGTCTGTACGCCCTTGTTCTTGAAGGCGGAACCAGCGAGAACCGGATAGAAGGCGCCCGTGAGGACGGCCTTGCGGATCAGACGCTTCAGCGTCGCTTCATCCGGCTCCTGGCCATCGAAGAAGGCAGCGAGAACCTCGTCATCGAGTTCCACAGCAGCTTCGATGAGCATGTTGCGGTACTCGACGGCCTTCTCGACCATGTCTTCCGGGATCGGCAGATCGGCGTCGAACTCGGCGCCCAGCGATTCACCCGACCAGATCACGGCCTTCATGCGAACGAGATCGATGATGCCCTTGAAGTTCGACTCCGAACCGATCGGCAGCTGAATGGCGATCGGCTTGGCACCAAGGCGCTTCACGATGTCGTCGAGGCACTTGTAGAAGTCGGCGCCCGTCTTATCCATCTTGTTGGCGAAGACGATACGCGGAACCTTGTACTTGTCACCCTGGCGCCAGACGGTCTCGGTCTGAGGCTCGACGCCTTGGTTGGAGTCGAGCACGCAGACGGCACCGTCGAGTACGCGCAGCGAACGCTCGACTTCGATGGTGAAGTCGACGTGGCCGGGGGTGTCGATGATGTTCAGGCGCTTGCCGGCCCACAGAGCGGTCGTCGCGGCGGACGTGATCGTGATGCCGCGCTCCTGCTCCTGGGTCATGAAGTCCATGGTGGCGGCGCCGTCATGGACTTCGCCGATCTTGTGGGACTTGCCGGTGTAGTAAAGGATCCGCTCGGTCGTCGTGGTCTTACCGGCGTCGATATGCGCCATAATACCAAAGTTGCGGTAGTCCTCGATCGCGTGGGTGCGGGCCATCGTGTGATCCTCAGTCCTGTCTTCCGGCTTACCAGCGGTAATGCGAGAAGGCGCGGTTGGCTTCCGCCATCCGGTGCGTGTCTTCGCGTTTCTTCACGGCGTTGCCGCGATTGTTGGAGGCGTCGAGCAGCTCGCCCGACAGCTTCTCTTCCATGGTCTTCTCGTTGCGGTTACGGGCCGCGCTGAGGATCCAACGGATGGCGAGAGCCTGGCGGCGCTCCGGACGAACTTCGACCGGGACCTGATAGGTCGCACCACCAACGCGGCGGGAGCGAACCTCGATCGCCGGGGCGACATTCGACAAGGCAGTCTGGAACACCGTGATCGGGCTCTGCTTGGCCTTGGCTTCGATGGTGTCGAAAGCGTCGTAGACGATCTTCTCGGCAACCGACTTCTTGCCATCATACATGATGGCATTCATGAACTTGGTCACGACGAGATCACCGAACTTCGGATCCGGAATGATCTCACGCTTTTCTGCACGATGGCGACGGGACATGGTGAAATCTTCCCTTACTTCGGACGCTTCGCGCCGTACTTCGAACGGCGCTGCTTACGGTTCTTGACACCCTGGGTATCGAGAACGCCGCGGAGAATGTGATAGCGGACGCCGGGCAAATCCTTCACGCGGCCGCCGCGGATCATGACCACGGAATGCTCCTGAAGGTTATGGCCTTCGCCGGGGATGTAGCCGATGACCTCGAAGCCATTGGTGAGACGCACCTTGGCAACCTTACGCAAAGCCGAGTTCGGCTTCTTCGGAGTCGTCGTATACACACGAGTGCACACACCGCGCTTCTGCGGGCATGCTTCCAGGTGGCGCGCCTTCTCGCGATACACTTTCGGTTCGCGCGGCTTGCGGATCAGCTGGCTAATGGTTGGCATCGTTCGCCCTTCAACATCGATTAGTACGCCCCTACGAACGCACTGCTTTGCCCTGCGTGAGCAATCACGCAAAACGAAACCGCGCCAGCTTCCCTATTAGGGGATGCAAGCGCGACACCCACAGAGGATCGCAACGCAGAGCGTACGATCATGACCGGAACTGTGTCTGGTAGCCCGGAGGCAGCGTTTAAGCGATCAGTTCCGCGTCTTGTCGACTGCAGGAACAATACGGCTTACGGCCCGCCCTGAAAGTGATGTGGTCTTTAACTGCCGACTCGCCTCTCGTCAAGCGCGAAGCGTGTCAAATTTACCAATAAATGAGGTTTTTGAGCCGATAGGGCCTTTCGCATAGCCCCTTTGCCGTTTTGCATGACTTCCGGCTTCGGGTCTGCCCCTCCCTCGTCATGATCACGGCTCCCTCAAAGACGAAAGGGCGGCTCTTGCAAGCCGCCCTCCCACTCAACCGATCGGTTGAATTTTCTTACTCCGCCGCGGGCAATGCCACGACTTCGGCTTCGGCCGCCGGCGTAGCCGGAACACCGGCCTCGGCCTGCTTCTGCTGCAGGATGAGATCGTCGCGGCGCTTGGCGATCTCGCGGACCCGAGCAACCTGGGCACCAGTACCGGCCGGGATGAGGCGGCCGACGATGACGTTCTCCTTGAGGCCCTCCAGCGTATCCGACTTGCCGTTGACGGCAGCTTCGGTGAGCACGCGGGTGGTTTCCTGGAAGGAGGCCGCCGAGATGAACGAACGCGTCTGCAGCGAAGCCTTGGTGATGCCGAGCAGCACCGGATGGCCCACCGCGGGCTTCCTGCCCTCCTCGACCGCCTTGAGGTTGGCCTCTTCGAACTCGATGCGGTCGACCTGCTCGCTGGGTAGGAACTCGGTCTCACCGGCGTCGGTGACCTCGATCTTCTGCAGCATCTGCCGGACGATCACTTCGATGTGCTTGTCGTTAATCTGCACGCCCTGCAGGCGGTAGACTTCCTGGATTTCGTTGACCAGGTAGGCCGCCAGTTCCTCGACGCCCTTGACCGCCAGAATATCGTGCGGAGCCGGGTTACCATCGACGATGAAGTCACCCTTCTCGACGACGTCGCCGTCTTGGAGATGGATGTGCTTGCCCTTCGGGATCAGATATTCGACCGGCTCCTGATCAGCCTCATGCGGCTGGATCACGAGACGACGCTTGTTCTTGTAGTCGCGACCGAACTGGATCGTGCCGGTGATTTCGGCGATGATCGCCGCATCCTTCGGACGACGAGCCTCGAACAACTCGGCCACGCGCGGCAGACCGCCCGTGATGTCGCGGGTCTTGGCGCTCTCCAGCGGCACGCGGGCGATGACGTCGCCGGCATTCACCTTCGAGCCTGGATCGACCGAGATGACGGATTCGGCCGCCAGGAAGTAGCGGGCGTCGCCGCCGCGCGACAGCTTGGCGATCTTGCCGTCGCCGCCCTTGATCACCAGGGCCGGACGCAGATCCGCCGAGCGGCTCGACGTCCGCCAGTCGGAGACCACGCGCTTGGTGATGCCGGTCGACTCGTCGGCACTCTCGTTAACCGAGATGCCGTCGACCAGATCCTCATAGCCGATCACACCATCGAGTTCGGTGATCACCGGGCGGGTGTAGGGATCCCACTCGGCGATACGCTGGCCGCGCTTGATCTTGTCACCGTCATCGACCTTGATGCGGGCACCATAGGGGACGCGGTTGACCGAGCGCTCCGTGCCGTCATGGTCGAGGACCACGACAGCCAGGTTGCGGGCCATGGCAATCAGCTCGCCGTCCGTGTTCCGCACCACGTTGCGGTTACGGATCTTGACCGTGCCCTCGAAGGTGGACTCGATGTTCGACTGCTCGTTGATCTGCGCCGCGCCACCGATGTGGAAGGTACGCATGGTGAGCTGTGTACCCGGCTCACCGATCGACTGTGCCGCAATGACACCGACAGCCTCGCCCATATTGACGCGCGTGCCGCGTGCCAGGTCGCGACCATAGCAGGTGGCGCAGACGCCGTTCTTGGTCTCGCAGGTGAGCACCGAACGGATCTTAATCTCCTGCAGGCCCGAGGCACTGATCAGGTCGACCGCCTTCTCGTCGATCATCTCGCCCTTCGGCACGATGACGGTGCCGGTCGAGGGGTCGGTGATGTTCTGAGCCGCAGTACGACCGAGGACGCGAATGCCGAGCGAAGCCACGACCTGGCCCGCATCGACGATCGCACGAACACCGATGCCGCCTTCCGAGCCGCAATCGGTCTCGGTGATGATCGAGTCCTGGGCGACGTCGACGAGACGACGCGTCAGATAACCCGAGTTCGCCGTCTTCAAGGCGGTGTCGGCCAGACCCTTGCGGGCGCCGTGGGTCGAGTTGAAGTACTCGAGCACGGTGAGGCCTTCCTTGAAGTTCGAGATGATCGGCGTCTCGATGATTTCACCCGACGGCTTGGCCATCAGGCCGCGCATGGCGCCGAGCTGACGCATCTGGGCCGGCGAACCACGGGCCGAGGAGTGCGCCATCATGTAGATGGAGTTGATCGGCTTGTCGCGGCCGCTCTCGTCCTTCTTCACGGCCGAAATGCGGTCCATCATCTCCTTGGCGAGACGATCGGCACACTTGGCCCAGGCATCGACGACCTTGTTGTACTTCTCACCCTGGGTGATCAGACCGTCATTGTACTGCTGCTCGTAATCCTTCGCGAGAGCGTCGGTCTCGGCCACGATCTTCCACTTGTTCTCCGGCACGACGATGTCGTCCTTGCCGAAGGAGATGCCCGCCTTGAAGGCGTTGGAGAAGCCGAGCGTCATGATGCGGTCGCAGAAGATGACCGCCTCCTTCTGACCCACGTTGCGATAGACGACGTCGATGAGGGCGGAGATTGCCTTCTTCGTCATCAGATTGTTGGCGGCCTCGAAGGAGATCTTGGGATTCTTCGGCAGCAACTCGGCCAGCTTCACGCGGCCGGGCGTGGTGTCGTAGATCTTGGTGACCTCGTTGCCTTCGGCATCGATGCCCCTCCAGCGCCACTTGATCTTCGAGTGCAGCGTGACGACTCTGTTGTCGATCGCATGATCGAGTTCGCCGACGTTGCCGAACACCATGCCCTGCCCGGGCTCGCCGTCCGACATCAGCGTCACATAATACAGGCCGAGCACGACGTCCTGCGACGGCACGATGATCGGCTGACCATTGGCCGGATGCAGGATGTTGTTGGTCGACATCATCAGCACGCGCGCTTCCAGCTGCGCTTCGAGCGACAGCGGGACGTGCACGGCCATCTGGTCACCGTCGAAGTCCGCATTGAAGGCGGTGCAGACAAGCGGATGCAGCTGGATGGCCTTGCCTTCGATCAGCACCGGCTCGAAGGCCTGGATGCCGAGGCGATGCAGCGTCGGAGCACGGTTGAGCAGCACCGGATGCTCGCGGATGACCTCGTCGAGGATATCCCAGACTTCCGGCTTTTCCTTCTCGACCAACTTCTTGGCCTGCTTGACGGTCGCGGAAAGCCCCTTGGCGTCGAGACGCGAATAAATAAAGGGCTTGAACAGCTCCAGCGCCATCTTCTTGGGCAGACCGCACTGATGCAGCTTCAGCTCAGGACCGACGACGATGACCGAACGGCCGGAATAGTCGACGCGCTTGCCGAGCAGGTTCTGGCGGAACCGGCCCTGCTTGCCCTTGAGCATGTCGGACAGCGACTTCAGCGGGCGCTTGTTGGCGCCGGTGATGACGCGGCCACGGCGGCCGTTGTCGAACAGCGCGTCCACAGCTTCCTGCAGCATGCGCTTTTCGTTACGGATGATGATGTCAGGCGCACGCAGTTCGATCAGCCGCTTCAGACGATTGTTGCGGTTGATGACACGGCGATAGAGATCGTTGAGGTCCGAGGTCGCGAAGCGGCCACCGTCGAGCGGGACGAGCGGGCGCAGATCCGGAGGGATCACCGGCACGGCCGTCAGGATCATCCATTCAGGCTTGTTGCCCGACTGGACGAAGGCCTCGATGATCTTCAGGCGCTTGGCCAGCTTCTTGGGCTTGAGCTCCGAGGTGGACTCGGCGATCTCGACGCGCAGATCCGCCGCGATCTTCTCCAGATCCATGGAGCGCAGCATCTCGCGGATGGCCTCGGCGCCGATCATCGCGGTGAAGCTGTCCTCGCCATACTCGTCCTGAGCGCGCGCATACTCATCCTCAGAGAGGAGTTGACGCTCCTTCAAGGGGGTAAGGCCGGGCTCGATCACAACGTAATATTCGAAGTACAGGATGCGCTCGAGATCCTTGAGCGTCATATCCATCAAGAGGCCGATGCGGCTCGGCAGCGACTTCAGGAACCAGATATGGGCGACGGGCGCAGCGAGTTCGATATGGCCCATGCGCTCGCGGCGGACGCGCGACAGCGTGACTTCGACGCCGCACTTCTCGCAGATGACGCCCTTGTACTTCATGCGCTTGTACTTGCCGCACAAGCACTCGTAATCCTTGATGGGTCCGAAGATGCGCGCGCAGAACAAGCCGTCACGTTCGGGCTTGAACGTACGGTAGTTAATGGTCTCCGGCTTCTTGATCTCGCCGTAGGACCAGGAAAGAATCTTTTCCGGCGAAGCGATCGAGATCTTGATCTGATCGAAGGTCTGCGGCTGCGCTACCGGATTGAAGAGATTCATGACCTCTTGGTTCATGGCCGTCTCCAGGTTTGCGCTAAGGCGGGGCCAACGCCCCTGCCCGCGCGGATAAAAATGGGGGGCGGGTCTTCAGACCCGCCTCATTCGCGGCACGGTCACGGCGGGTCCGAAGACCCGCCTCCCGGGCAATGTCACTCGGCAGCTTCGGCCGGCGGCAGCATCTGGTCGGCGTTGCGCAGGCCGGTGAGCTCGACATTGAGGCCCAGCGAACGCATTTCCTTGACCAGCACGTTGAACGATTCCGGAATGCCCGCCTCGAAGGTGTCGTCGCCGCGCACGATGGCCTCGTAGACCTTGGTGCGGCCCGCCACGTCGTCCGACTTGACGGTGAGCATCTCCTGCAGCGTGTAGGCGGCGCCGTAGGCTTCCAGGGCCCACACCTCCATTTCGCCGAAGCGCTGACCGCCGAACTGCGCCTTGCCACCCAGCGGCTGCTGCGTGACCAGCGAGTACGGGCCGATCGAACGGGCATGGATCTTGTCGTCGACCAGATGGTGCAGCTTCAGCATGTAGATGTAGCCGACTGTCACCTTGCGGTCGAAGGGATTGCCCGTGCGCCCGTCGTAGAGCTGCACCTGACCCGAGGCGTCATGCCCCGCCATCCTGAGGAAGTCGACGATGTCGCTTTCCTTGGCGCCGTCGAAGACCGGGGTCGCGATCGGCACGCCGCGGCGAAGCGTCGAGGACATGTCGACGAGCTCACGCTCGTCCATGGACTCGATCTCTTCATTTTTGCCGTAGATGCGGTCGAGCGTATCCTTGAGCTGCTTGGCCCCCTTGCCTCTCTTATAGGCGTCGATGGCATCGCCAACGAGTTTGCCGAGACCGGCAGCTGCCCAACCCATATGGGTTTCGAGAATCTGACCGACATTCATGCGGCTGGGAACACCGAGCGGGTTGAGCACGATGTCGACCGGCGTGCCATCCTCGAGGAAAGGCATGTCTTCGATCGGCATGATGCGCGAAACCACGCCCTTGTTGCCGTGACGGCCTGCCATCTTGTCACCCGGCTGGATCTTGCGCTTCACGGCGACGAAGACCTTGACCATCTTCATCACGCCGGGCGGCAGTTCGTCGCCACGCTGCAGCTTCTCGACCTTGTCCAGGAAGCGCTGTTCAAGGCGCTTCTTGGATTCGTCGTACTGCTTGCGCATGGCCTCGACCTCGCTCATCAGAGCGTCGTCGGCCACGGCGAAGTTCCACCACTGCGAGCGCGGATACTCCTGCATCACGTCGGCAGTAAGCACCGTCTCCTTCTTGAAGCCCTTAGGCCCGCCGATCGCCGCCTTGCCCTCGAGCAATTCGACGAGACGCTGATAGACGTTGCGGTCGAGGATCGCCTGCTCGTCGTCACGGTCCTTGGCCAGGCGCTCGATCTCTTCGCGCTCAATCGCCTGGGCACGCTCGTCCTTGTCGACGCCGTGGCGGTTGAACACGCGCACTTCGACGATGGTGCCGGTGACGCCCGGGGGAACGCGCAACGAGGTATCGCGCACGTCGGAAGCCTTTTCGCCGAAGATGGCGCGCAGGAGCTTTTCTTCCGGCGTCATCGGGCTCTCGCCCTTCGGCGTGATCTTGCCGACTAGGATGTCGCCGGCCTGCACCTCGGCGCCGATATAGACGATGCCAGCCTCGTCCAGGTTCTTCAGCGCTTCTTCCGAGACGTTCGGAATGTCGCGCGTGATTTCTTCCGGACCCAGCTTGGTATCGCGGGCCATCACTTCGAATTCGTCGATGTGGATCGAGGTGAACACGTCCTCCTTGGCGATGTTCTCGCTGAGCAGGATGGAGTCCTCGAAGTTGTAGCCGTTCCAGGGCATGAACGCGACGAGCACGTTACGGCCGAGCGCCAGCTCGCCGAGTTCGGTCGAGGGACCGTCGGCGATGATGTCACCCTTCTTCACGACGTCGCCGACGCGGACCAGCGGCTTCTGCGTGATGCAGGTCGACTGGTTGGAGCGCTGGAACTTCATCAGGCGGTAGATGTCGACGCCCGACTGGGTCGGATCGAGATCGGCGGTGGCGCGGATAACGATACGCGTCGCGTCGATCTGGTCGACGATGCCGGTGCGGCGGGCGCCGATGGCAGCGCCGGAGTCACGGGCCACCACGCTTTCCATGCCGGTGCCGACGAACGGCGCATCGGCGCGCACCAACGGCACGGCCTGACGCTGCATGTTCGCTCCCATCAGCGCCCGGTTGGCGTCGTCATTCTCGATGAAGGGAATGAGCGCGGCGGCAACCGAAACCAGCTGCTTGGGCGACACGTCCATGTAGTCGACGCGGTCAGGCGTCACCATGACGTTTTCACCGGCATGACGGCAGACCACGAAGTCCTCGGTCAGCCGACCTTCCTGGTCGAGCGGGATGTTGGCCTGGGCGACGTAGTATTTGCCCTCTTCCATCGCCGACAGATAGACGACCTCGGGCGTGACCTTGCTGTCGCGGACGCGACGGTAGGGCGCCTCGATGAAGCCGTATTTGTTGACGCGAGCAAAGGTCGCCAGCGAGTTGATCAGACCGATATTCGGGCCTTCCGGCGTCTCGATCGGGCAGATGCGGCCGTAGTGGGTCGGATGCACGTCGCGCACTTCGAAGCCGGCACGCTCGCGGGTCAGACCACCCGGGCCAAGCGCCGACAGGCGACGCTTGTGGGTGATTTCCGACAGCGGGTTGGTCTGGTCCATGAACTGCGAGAGCTGCGAAGAGCCGAAGAACTCGCGCACGGCGGCAGCCGCCGGCTTGGCGTTGATCAGATCCTGCGGCATTACGGTGTCGACGTCGACCGAGGACATGCGCTCCTTGATGGCGCGCTCCATGCGCAGCAGGCCGACGCGATACTGATTTTCCATCAGCTCGCCGACCGAGCGCACGCGGCGGTTGCCGAGATGATCGATGTCGTCGATCTCGCCCTTGCCGTCGCGCAGGTCCACCAGCGTCTTGACCACGGCCAGGATGTCGTCCTTGCGCAGCACGCGGACGGTATCCTCGGCATCGAGGTCGAGGCGCATGTTCATCTTGACGCGGCCGACCGACGAGAGGTCGTAACGCTCGGAATCGAAGAACAGCGACTGGAACATCGCCTCGGCGGAGTCGATCGTCGGCGGCTCACCCGGACGCATCACGCGATAGATGTCGAACAAGGCCTCTTCGCGCGAGTTGTTCTTGTCGACCGCCAGCGTGTTGCGGATGTAGCCACCAACCGTGACGTGATCGATGTCGAGCACGGGAATCTCGTCGAAACCCTCGTCGCCGAGCAGCTTCAGGTTCTTCTCGCTGAGCTCGTCGCCAGCTTCCAGATAGACCTCGCCCGTGTTGAGATTGACGATGTCCTCGGCGACGTAACGGCCGATCAGATCCTCATCCGTGACGCGCAGGGCCTTGAGGCCCTTGTCGGCCAGCGCGCGGGCAGAACGCGCCGTCAGTTTCTTGCCGGCTTCAACCACGACTTCGCCGGTATCGGCGTCGATGAGATCGATGGTCGGCTTGACGCCCTTCAGACGGTTCCAGTCATAGGGAACGCGCCAGCCATCCTTGTCGCGGACATAGGTGATGGAGTTGTAGAAGGTACGCAGAATTTCTTCGCCATCCATGCCGAGGGCAAAGAGCAGCGAGGAGACCGGGATCTTGCGGCGGCGATCGATGCGCGCATGCACGATGTCCTTGGCATCGAACTCGATGTCGAGCCAGGAGCCGCGATAGGGAATGATGCGTGCGGCGAACAGGAGCTTGCCCGACGAGTGGGTCTTGCCCTTGTCGTGATCGAAGAACACGCCCGGCGAACGGTGCATCTGGGAGACGATGACGCGCTCGGTGCCGTTGACGATGAAGGTGCCGTTCGAGGTCATGAGCGGCATGTCGCCCATGTAGACGTCCTGCTCCTTGATGTCCTTCACGGAGCGGGCGCCGGTTTCCTCGTCGACATCGAACACGATCAGACGCAGTGTCACCTTGAGAGGCGCAGCAAAGGTCATGCCGCGCTGGCGGCACTCGTCGACGTCATATTTCGGCGCTTCGAATTCGTAGCGGACGAATTCGAGCATCGCCTTGTTGGAGAAGTCCGAGATCGGGAAGACCGACTTGAATACGGTCTGCAATCCCTCATCCGTCCGCCCGCTCTCGGGCTCCAAGACCTGGAGAAACTGGTCGTAGGAAGCCTTCTGAACCTCGATCAGGTTCGGCATCGTCGCGACTTCGCGGATCTTTCCGAAAAACCGGCGGACGCGCTTGCGGGCATTGGTCGTCTGAGCCATGTGGTCCTCGTCCTTTCAAGCAGGCCCGGCACCATTGCACCGATCCTGCAGGCATTTGAATCGCAGGGAAGATTGCCCTCCCCGCCCGGCACAGCGCCGCTGGTGCGGCCCGGTGCTGAAACTGTCGGCCGGATCACCGGCCCTCGCCATTCTCGTCACGGCAGACCGGAAAATCCCGAACGATCTCATCCAATTGGATCGAAATCTCGAAGATTCTCTGGTCCGCCGTTCCGGCATCTGGTGCGCAAGGCCCCAAAACGCCGAAAAGGCCCCGGGGGAAACCCCGGGGCCAAATCGCCTGAAGCAAGCTCGCTTACTTGAGCTCGACCTTGGCGCCGACCTTCTCGAGGGCAGCCTTGATCTTGTCGGCTTCTTCCTTGGCCACGGCTTCCTTGACGGGCTTCGGAGCAGCTTCGACCAGGTCCTTGGCTTCCTTGAGGCCGAGGCCAGTGATCGCGCGGACTTCCTTGATGACCTCGATCTTCTTGTCGCCAGCAGCAGCCAGAACAACGGTGAACTCGGTCTGAGCTTCAGCAGCCGGAGCGGCCGCAGCAGCCGGGCCAGCCGACACTGCAACAGCAGCAGCAGCCGAAACGCCCCACTTCTCTTCCAGGGCCTTGGCGAGGTCAGCGGCTTCCAGAACCGTCAGGCTCGAGAGGTCTTCAACGATCTTTTCAATCTTGGACATTGTCCGTAATCCTTAGTTTAGGTTCGTACCGGTTTATCGGGTTGCGAACGGCCTTACGCCGCTTCGTCTCGCTTGGCATAGGCTCCGAACACGCGAGCCAGCTTGGCAGCCGGTGCGTTGACGACCTGAGCGACCTTGGTAGCCGGGGCCTGGATAAGGCCGATAAGCTTGGCGCGCAGTTCGTCCAGAGACGGCAGAGACGCAAGCGCCTTGACACCATCCTGGTTCAGAGAGGTCTTGCCCATCGCGCCGCCGAGGATAACGAACTTGTCGTTGGCCTTGGCGAAGTCGACGGCGACCTTCGGAGCAGCCACAGGATCGCTGGAATAAGCGATCAAGGTCGGGCCCTTCATGAGGGGCGCGATGGAGGCCACATCCGTGCCATCGAGAGCGATCTTGGCGAGGCGGTTCTTAGCGACCTTCACGGTCGCACCAGCTGCCTTGGCCTGCTTGCGCAGGTTCTGCATCTGGGCGACGGTCAGGCCGGAATAGTGAGCTACGACGACGACGCCAGAAGCCTTGAAGACTTCCTGGAGAACGCCGATGAACTCCTGCTTTTCCGCTCTTTCCACGTTGCTCTCTCCGGTTGCAGCTTTCCCAAATTCAAAGGAAAGCCGACCGTTGCATTTGCCGCCTTAGGGATACCGGCGAACCGGAACCTTGAAAGGCGACGCTCGATTGCCTGTCCCTCGTTATCGGATATGCGTCAAAATGACACATGCCATCACAACGAGCGAGCCGGATCGAACCAATTCACGAGGCAGCCGCGAGGCGGATACCGAAAACCGGTCTTCCCCGTCTATGCAGGCCAAAAGGAGCGCTTTTCAGGGCCTCTCCCGGCGATTAAGCAGGTTTCCCTGCGCCTGCAGTCTCGGACAGGACATGGCCGTCAAGGCTCGAAAACCCTTCCGACCAGCCTACCGTCCAAATTGCTTTGGACAGCAAAAATCCCGGGCTGTTTACACATCCCAGGGTCATGAACCTTTGATCAGTTCAGTGAGAAGCGCGATATAGTCCCTCTTGGCCGAATTGCCAAGGGGGAATTTGATCGTTACCCCAATTTTTCAAGACGCGATCGAAACACTTTGACTTGCCAATATGGCAGCAGCGTGCTTGCCCCCAGGCTACCAAGGCGACGGGGATGTACAAGTTGGAAATCTCGGGAGCGACGATCAATTGCCTCTTTACGGAAAGCCCGCAGAGCGGTGCTGCGCTGGGGTTGCTGGCACTGAAGACGGGTATCAGCCAGCAATGCTGCTACGCCGGCTGGATGTCAGATCTGGAATATGACCTTTGGCAAATCGCCCCGGAGGCGCCATACAGCCATGGAACAATAACCGCAAGATAGACGCAGCTCCTGCGCCTTCTCACCGAAGAGGCGGATGGTTGGTGTACCTATTCGGATGGTGACGATCCAGTCTTCCTGGATCTTGCGTCATAGCGCGAAAAAGCTGCCTCTAGACCAACTCGAACATAGAAAACCCCGCCGAAGCAGCTTCGGCGGGGTTTTCAAATCGTTCGATGCAAACCGGATCAGGCGCTGAGCACGCTGGCCGGATCGATCTTCACGCCGGGGCCCATCGTCGAGGACAGGGCGACGCGCTGGACATAGGTGCCCTTCGCGCCAGTCGGCTTGGCCTTGACCACGGCGTCGGCGAAAGCCTTGATGTTCTCGGCGAGCTTGTCGGCCGAGAACGAGGCCTTGCCGATAGCGCCATGCACGATGCCGGCCTTCTCGACACGGAACTCGACCGAACCACCCTTCGAAGCCTGCACGGCCGAGGTGACGTCCATGGTCACGGTACCGACCTTCGGGTTCGGCATCATGCCGCGCGGGCCGAGCACCTTACCCAGACGGCCGACCAGCGGCATCATGTCCGGGGTGGCGATGCAGCGATCGAAATCGATCTTGCCGCCATTGACGATCTCGACGAGATCCTCTGCGCCCACCACATCGGCACCGGCAGCGCGGGCTTCGTCAGCCTTGGCGCCGCGGGCGAACACGGCCACGCGCAGCGTCCGGCCCGAACCGTTGGGCAGGTTGCAAACACCGCGGACCATCTGGTCGGCATGGCGGGGATCGACGCCCAGATTCATGGCGATCTCGACGGTTTCGTCGAACTTGGCCTTGGCGCGGTCCTTGATCAGGGCCACAGCCTCATCCAGGCCGTAGAGCTTGATGCGGTCAATGCCTTCCTTGGCCGCGCGAATACGCTTTCCTTGATGTGCCATCATATCACCCGACGATCTCGAGGCCCATCGACTGGGCGGAACCCTTCACCATGGCCATAGCGGCCTCGACCGTATCGCAGTTGAGGTCGGGCAGCTTCTTCTCGGCGATCTCACGGATCTGAGCGATCGTGATCTTGCCAGCCTTGGCGCCCTTGCCGGGGGTCTGTGAACCCGACTTGATGCCGGCAGCTTCCTTGACCCAGTAGGACACCGGGGGAAGCTTCAGTTCGAAGGTGAAGGAACGGTCCTGATAGGCCGTGATGATGACCGGGATCGGCATGCCCTTGGTCATCTGCGCGGTCTTCGCATTGAAGGCCTTGCAGAATTCCATGATGTTCAGGCCACGCTGACCGAGCGCGGGGCCGATGGGCGGCGACGGGTTCGCGGCGCCGGCCGGAACCTGAAGCTTGACGTAGCCCGTAATTTTCTTCGCCATTTGTTGCTCCTATGCGGGTTGCCCCGCGGTTATCAGCCATCAAGAGGATGGCAGGCCATCGAGAGGATGGCAGGTGACCATCGAGATGGCCGGAGTTTCGCGGTTCGGTTTCATCGGGCGGCGATCGGCCCGATGTCTCCTCCCGCGTATGGAATCAGGTCAAACCTTCTCGACCTGCCCATATTCGAGTTCGACCGGTGTGGCCCGGCCGAAAATGGAAACCGCCACCTTGAGGCGGGCACGACCCTCGTCGACTTCCTCGACGATGCCGTTGAAGGAGGCGAACGGGCCGTCCGCGACCTTGACCTGCTCGCCGACCTCGAAGCTGACGGAGGGCTTGGGACGCTCGACGCCATCGGCGACCTGCCCCTTGATGCGCTCCGCCTCACGGTCGGGAATCGGCACGGGCTTGGCCTTGTCGGCACCCAGGAAGCCGGTGACCTTCGGCGTGTTCTTGATGAGGTGATGCACCTCGTCCGTCAGGTCGCACTTCACCAGCACGTAGCCGGGGAAGAACTTGCGTTCGGTGTCGACCTTGCGGCCGCGGCGAACCTCGACGACCTTTTCGGTCGGCACCAGGATCTCTTCGAACAGATCGGAGAGCCCACGCTGGGCGATCTGCTCGCGAATCGACTGCGCGACCTTGTTCTCGAAGTTGGAATAGGCGTGAACGATGTACCAGCGCTTGGCCATTATGGATTTTCCCTAGCGGCCCAGATTCACGATGAAGGAGACGGCACGGATCAACACGGCATCCGTGATGGAGAAGAAGATGGCCATGGCGATGGTGAAGATGACGACCATGAGGGCCGTGATCATGGTTTCCCGGCGGGTGGGCCAGGTGACCTTGTTCGTTTCGTTGCGAACCTGTCGCAAGAACTCCATCGGAGTCGTCTTTGCCATCGTTCTACCGCCTTGACCGAAACAGGATTGTTCCGGCACTCATTTCGAAATCCTACCTTGCAAATGCAAGGCCGGGCCTGAGCGGAGCGTGGATGAAGCGGACATGATCCGGCCAGCCAGGCTCTGCGACGACTGTGAACCTCGCAGGGTCTGCGATCCCGCCCAGCGGGCTTGCAAATCCTGTCCGGCCGTTTTTGCCAACACAAAACCGAGGGTGCGGCCAAGCCCCATCCCCCGGCTTTCATGACAGAGCGAAAAAAGCTAAACGCCTCATCCGCGTAAATTGGCAGGGGCAGCAGGGATCGAACCTGCGACCTACGGTTTTGGAGACCGTCGCTCTACCAGCTGAGCTATACCCCTACGCGTTGCTCGCGCGGCGCCTACATAGCCGCGCAAATGATTTGGCGCAATCCCACAGATGGGGATCGCTGTGTAAATTTTCATCGCCGCCAGGGCAGAAGTGCGACGGACCTGCAGGCGCTCCGCATTTCATGGCAGTTTTCATACCTGGGCTGCCCCGGCCTCGCTTAGACCGGCTCGACGGCCACCGCGGTGCCATAGGCCAGCACCTCGGTGATTCCATCCATGATCTCATTGGCATCGTAGCGCATGGCGATGATGGCATTGGCGCCCAGTTCCTCGGCATGACGCACGAGAAGCTCATAGGCTTCCTGCCGGGCGGTTTCCGCCAGATTGGTATAGACCGACAGCTTGCCGCCGAACACCGACTGGATGGCGCCACCAATATTGCCGATCACGCTGCGCGAACGCACGGTGATACCCCGCACCACGCCGAAATGCTTCACGACGCGGTAACCTGGGAGATCATTGGTAGTGACGACGATCATGACCTGTTCCTCGAATGCGGATAGAGCGTTTTTCAGAAAGGTTGATAGACTTTTCGATTAAGAAAACGCGTCAAAAACACTTTACGCAAAAGCCACCAATACAAACAAAAACGGCGCAGCCAAGGCTGCGCCGTTCCGAACTCAAGCTTTCGCCCGTTCTTATTCGATGATTGCGGCGACGACGCCGGCGCCGACGGTACGACCGCCTTCACGGATGGCGAAGCGCAGCTTCTCTTCCATGGCGATCGGCACGATCAGGTTCACTTCCATGGCGATGTTGTCGCCAGGCATCACCATCTCCGTACCCTCAGGCAGCGTCACCACGCCCGTCACGTCCGTCGTGCGGAAGTAGAACTGCGGACGGTAGTTGCCGAAGAACGGCGTATGACGACCGCCCTCTTCCTTGGTCAGGATGTAGGCTTCGGCCTTGAACTTGGTGTGCGGCTTCACCGAACCGGGCTTGCACAGCACTTGGCCGCGCTCCACGTCCTCACGCTTGGTGCCGCGCAGCAGCGCGCCGATGTTGTCACCAGCCTGGCCCTGGTCCAGAAGCTTGCGGAACATCTCGACGCCCGTCACCGTCGTCTTCTGCGTGGCGCGGATGCCGACGATCTCGACTTCCTCGCCAACCTTGACGATGCCGCGCTCGACACGGCCGGTCACGACCGTGCCACGACCCGAGATCGAGAACACGTCTTCAACCGGCATCAGGAAGGGCTGGTCGATCGGACGCTCGGGCTGCGGGATGTAGTCGTCAACCGTCTGCATCAGCTTCAGCACCGCGTCATGACCAATCGCCGGGTTGACGTTGTCCAGAGCAGCCTTCGCAGAGCCCATCGTGATCGGAATGTCGTCGCCGGGGAACTCGTACTTCGACAAAAGCTCGCGAACTTCCATCTCAACCAGCTCGAGCAGCTCCGGATCGTCGACAAGGTCGACCTTGTTCAGGAACACGACCAGCGCCGGAACGCCGACCTGGCGGGCCAGCAGAATGTGCTCGCGCGTCTGAGGCATCGGGCCGTCCGCTGCCGAAACAACCAGGATCGCGCCGTCCATCTGCGCCGCGCCCGTGATCATGTTCTTCACATAGTCGGCATGCCCGGGGCAGTCGACATGGGCGTAGTGACGGTTCTTCGTCTCATACTCCACATGCGCCGTCGAGATCGTGATGCCACGAGCCTTCTCTTCCGGTGCCTTGTCGATCTGGTCATACGCCGTGAACGTCGCACCGCCCGTCTCGGCAAGCACCTTCGTGATCGCCGCTGTCAGCGACGTCTTGCCATGGTCAACGTGACCAATCGTGCCGATGTTGCAGTGCGGCTTGTTGCGTTCAAATTTCTCTTTGGCCATAGCCCCGTTTCCAGCATTGGAGGATTGGGTATTTCGCCGGTGCGAAATATCGGGCGGCTCGATAGGGGTTTTTGCGGCAACGCGCAAGAAGAGAATGGAGCACGGCGCGTGTGCGGCCCAAAATCCGACCGGAAGGGAGTGGAGCGGGTGAAGGGAATCGAACCCTCGTATTCAGCTTGGAAGGCTGCTGCTCTACCATTGAGCTACACCCGCAACCAAGCACAGTATTCTTTGGACGTTTGGTGGAGGGGGTTGGATTCGAACCAACGTAGGCTGAGCCAACGGATTTACAGTCCGTCCCCTTTAACCACTCGGGCACCCCTCCAAAACGTCCTTCCGCAACGCTGTGACACCGCTGCGAAATCGAAGCGACCAAGTGGCGCGACCGCTTCGTTCAGAGGGCGCCGTTATGGTGAGGGGATCGGTGCCTGTCAACCTAAAAGGCGAAGATTGACGACGAGTTTTTACACTTAATCGCGGACGGGGCTTTTTTTGGCGCGCCGGGCATGTCATGGGCAGTCTCCGGAACGGAGAAAAACATGAAGGACAGGGACCGCAGAGGCCATCGCGGCCACCATCGGGGCTACGCTGGCGAAGCGACGCCGGAAACCGTGGTGATCTATGGCTGGCACCCGGTGCGTGAAGCGCTGCAGAACCCCAACCGCAAGCTCAAGCGGCTGCTCGCCACCGAAAACGCCCTGAAAAGGCTGGCCGACGAGAAGGTCGAGACGAGAATCAAGCCGGAAACCGTCCGTCCCGGCGACATCGACCGTCTGCTCACGCCCGATTCGATTCACCAGGGCCTCTATCTGGAGGCAGCTCCCCTGCCCGCTCCCGCCTTCGGCGAGCTCGGCGCGCAAGATATCGTCCTGGTGCTCGACCAGATCACCGATCCCCATAATGTCGGCGCCATCATCCGCTCGGCCGCCGCCTTCAAGGTGGCTGCGATCATCACGACCGAGCGCCATTCACCAGCCGCCACCGGCGTGCTCGCCAAATCGGCCTCGGGCGGCCTCGAACATGTGCCGGTCGTTTCCGTACGCAATCTCGGCGACACGCTGGATGAAATGGAAGCGAGCGGCGTGACGCGAATCGGTCTCGACTCGGAAGGACCGGCAACATTGGAAGGCACCGTGTTCGCCGGGCCGCTGGCCCTTGTGCTCGGCGCCGAGGGCAAGGGCCTGCGTCAGCGCACCCGTTCGCTCTGCGATGCCTTGGCCCGGCTCGACATGCCCGGCGAGATCAAAAGCCTCAACGTCTCGAATGCCGCCGCCCTCGCACTCTATGTGGCTCGAACGAAGATACCGGCCTGAACGCTATTACTATTTGACCGATCACCGGGAGCCGTAAGGACGAGCGCTGTTCTATTTCGCGGGCTCGAAATCCATACTTTCGAGATTCGGCCGCGGCACCGGCAGGGCTCTTGCCTCCTGAACCGGCTCGGGGCGCGGTTTGGGCGCAGCAGCGAGCGGCAGAGTTTTGGCCGGTTCGAGCTTTTTCGGTGCAGACAGGGCTGCGCTGCGCGGTTTGGGCAGAGCCGGACGCGGCAGGCTTTGCGGCGTCCCGACAAGACGGCGGGGCGGCCGCAGCGGTCGCATCGCCGGGCCACGCTCCTCCGGCAGGACGTCATAGGGGGCGTCGAGATCCGGAGCATAGGCCGGCCCCCTCACCCACGGGCGCGGATAGAAGCTGCGGGTCTCGTAGCCTCCATCATCCTCGCGATAGATGGGCCGCGGGTGATAGGGGCGCATGGGCGCCTCGAACTCGCCGCCCCATCCTCCGTCGTCGTAAAAGGGAGCGTCACGCCAGCCCGCCTGGGCCTGTGTCATCGGCAGAGTGACGAGACAGAACGTAATCGCCAACAAGGAAACAGGACGGATCGTCACGGCGGCATCCTCGAGAACTTCATCCCGGCGATCGTAGCCAACGACTTTGGCGGAATAAGGATTGGTTAACCTTTTTCTTTCGCCACCACCAGGTCTTCCAGCAGCACACGCCTACCCTCGGGCATGGCAAGACCGCGCGGCGCAAAGACATCGCGCTCCAGGAAATATTGGGTGAGGCGCAAGCCATCCGCGATGTCGCCAGCGCCAGGCACGCCTTCCTCTCCGCGCAGAAAGGCTGGCAAGCGCAACAGCCTGTCATGCCAGGGAGTTCCAGCTTCCCGGCAGACCGCCCGCCCACTCTTGGGCGAGACATAGATCAGGTCGTCCCGCCGGCCGGTGACGGCGCAGGCGGCCAGATCGAGGCCGAAGCCGAGGTCCGACAGGATTTCAAGTTCGAATCTTGCGATCAGCGCCGGCGCCAAGGCGGGGTCTCCAAGCACCTCTATGAGGTGGCCGAAGGCCTCGTGGAGCCCTGGATGTGGATCGCGCTCGGGCAGCAGGCGGACCAGGGCCGCCACATGGGTCATGGCGAACAAGGCCAGCCGGGAGGACAGGAACCGAGCAGCATGCAAGGTCAGTCCCTCGACGGCGAAATGACCGAGATGACCTTCGATCCGGGCGCGCCAGGTGAGTTGCACCTCGTTGCCAGGCTGCAGCACAGGCTGCAAAGTCCGCGAGCGCCCTCCCCGCACCATGCCGAGATGACGGCCGTGATCCCGGGTCATAGCCTCCAGGATCACGCTGGATTCGCCGTGGCGGCGCACGCCCAATATGTAACCGCTGTCGATCCATTCCATCGGGTTGGTATTTCGTCAAATCGCAAAACGCATTGGAAGGCGCCTGCCTCAGGGTTTCTCCACCGGGAAGTCCAGGCCCATTTCACGATAGCGCTCGGGGTCGTCAGACCAGTTCTCGCGCACCTTCACGAACAGGAACAGATGCACCGGCACCTCGGCCATGGCCGCGATTTCCTTGCGTGCCGCCATCGAGATCGCCTTGATGGTTTCGCCACCCTTGCCGATGACAATCTTCTTGTGTCCCTCGCGCGTGACATAGATCGTCTGCTCGATGCGGGCGGAACCATCCTTCATCGACGTCCACGCCGTGGTTTCCACCGTCGATTCGTAGGGCAGTTCATCATGCAGTCGCAGGAACAGCTTCTCGCGCGTGATCTCGGCCGCCAGCGAACGCAGGGGCGCATCCGAGATCTGGTCCTCGGGATAGAGCCAGGGTCCGGCTGGCATGATGGAGCCGAGATGACGGGTGAGATCTTCCACGCCGCTGCCGGTCAGCGCCGATAGCATGAAGGTCTGTTCGAAGGGCAGCCGCGCATTGACGGCCTGGGCAAGCTCCAGCAGCTTTTCGCGCTTCACCGCATCGATCTTGTTGAGGATGAGGATGCGCTTCTGCTTGGTTGCCGAAAGCTTTTGCAGGATGGCCTCATTGCCTTCGTCGAGCCCGCGCTGGGCATCGACCAGCAGGCAGACGGCATCGGCATCGGCCGCTCCGCTCCATGCGGTAGTGACCATGGCCCGATCGAGCCGGCGCCTGGGCTGGAAGATGCCAGGCGTGTCGACGAAGATGATCTGTGCTTCGCCTGTGATGGCGATGCCGCGCACGATCGCACGCGTCGTCTGCACCTTATGGGTCACGATCGACAGCTTGGCGCCGACGATGGCGTTCATCAGCGTGGACTTGCCGGCATTGGGTGCGCCGATCAGGGCGACGAAGCCGCATCTTGTTTGCGTAGTCTCGTTCATTTGCTCTTTCTAGGGAAAACTGCGATTTCTTCGCATCGCAATTTTCCCTAACTCTTTGTTTTAACGCATTTTCTCAATCGAACAGTCTATCGACTCTTCCGGAAAATGCTCTTGGATCAATCCGGCTCAAGCAGAATGTCCGAACGCGTCCGCGAGGAACGGGCTCGGACATTCTACCATTGTCGACGTTCTAGCAGACATTCGCGCTCCGAAATACGGCGCGATACGCCCTGGAACAAAGTTCGATTTTACCGAATCGCGCTTTGCTCCAACTCATCGTTTCGACGCGTCTTTGTGGTTTGACCCGTTTCCGACAAACCACAAAACGCTCCGGGCCGCCGCAAGCCGGTTTTGTTCATGTCCCGGGCAGGCCAGTCGGCCATATCCGCCGAAAGTTCAGCTCCGCCGCCCCTCCAGAGAGATGCCTTCGCGTGCCATGAAGGCGGTGGCGGCGGCCTGCTCGGCCAGGCGCTTGGACTTGCCTTCGCCCTCGGCCGAGGCCAGCGTCTCGATATCGACGGCGATTACGAAACGTGGATTGTGATCGGGCCCGGTACGCGAAACCAAGCGATAGGTCGGGGCCTTCAACGCACGGCCCTGCGCCCATTCCTGCAAGGCGGTCTTGGCATCGCTCGGCGGCCTGACCGGAGCGTGAAGCCGCTCGCGCCAGGCGTTCTCGACCACGGCGCGCGCTTTATCATAGCCGGCGTCGACGAAGACGCCGCCGATCAAGGCCTCGCAGACATCGCCAAGCGTGGTGACACGCTTGCGCCCGCCCGAATGGGCCTCGCCAAGGCCGAGCTTGACATGCGGGCCTACCCCCCAGTCGTTTGCGACGGCAGCGCAGGTCTCCTTGCGCACGAGGTCGGAAAGCCGGCGCGACATTGCGCCCTCCTCGTCATCGGGGAAGACGCTGTAAAGCATGTCGGCAACCGCCAGGCCGAGCACACGGTCGCCGAGAAACTCCAGGCGCTGATAACTCTCCAGCCTAGCCGGCCCGTCGAGAAAGCTGATATGCGTCAAGGCTCGCTCCAAGACAGAGCGATCGGCAAAGACATGGCCGAGCGCGGCTTCCAGAGTTTCAAGCGGAGGTTTCTTCTTCGAGCTCATTGTACGATCTTAAACAGGCGCATTTGTCCCTTGGCCGTCGAGAACAGGACCCGCCAGGGTTTGCCCACGAAATTCTCAAGCGGAATATAGCCGACACCGGCGAGATCGCGCGAGTCATCGGAATTGTCGCGATTGTCGCCCATCGTGAAATAATGGCCGGCCGGAACGACATATTCATCGGTATTGTCGTAAAAGCCAATGTCTTCACTAACCTCGATGACTTCATAATTCCGTCCGTTCGACAAGGTCTCCCGATATTTCGGCACCTGTTTGTCGACGCTAAACGCCATCTCCGCTTTGTAGCTGCCGGCCGGCTCGCGCGGCACCCTGCTTCCGTTGATGAACAGACGGCCATCGCGCATCTGGATGCGATCTCCCGGCAGGCCGATCACCCGCTTGATGAAATAGGTGGAGCGATCCTTGGGCAATCGGAATACCGCCATGTCGCCACGAGCGGGGGCCCCGACTAAAGGTCCCTCGCCGAAGGGCAACACCATCACGACGTCACCCACGAGCAGCGTAGGAATGTTGGAACCACTCGGCACCGAGAAATTGCGGCAAGAGGCGAGCAACAGCATAGCGCCACCAGCAAACAGCAATCTGTTGGAGCGGCTCGCATGAGGCCAAATTCGACGCAACACTCCGTCAGACGTGGTCTGATCCGCCATTATCGAATGAGCGAGAACAAACGGCTGCCGCGCACGGTCCACGGCCACTGCCAGAAAGCGAGAGGCGAGGCGTCATCGGCGACGGAGAAGAAGATGATCTGGCCCTTGCCGACGAAATTATCTAGCGGCACGTAGCCGACGGCGGCAAGATCGCGCGAATCATCGGAATTGTCGCGGTTGTCACCCATCATGAAGTAGTTGCCCGGCGGCACGACATATTCATCGGTGTTGTCGTAATAACCGCTGTCGCCCTGGATTTCGATGACCTCGTGCTTCACGCCATTGGGCAGGGTTTCGATATACTTCGGCACCTGCTTGTCGCGCCCGAATTCGTCCTTGACCAGATAGGTGCCCGCCTGTTCGCGCTGAACCATGGTGCCGTTGATGAACAGTCGGCCCTGGCGCACCTGGATCCGATCGCCGGGCAGGCCGATGACGCGCTTGATGAAATCGGTCGAATTGTCCTTGGGCAGCTTGAACACGGCGATGTCGCCGCGCTTCGGCCCCTCGCCCGCCCACAAGCGGCCGGAGGGCAGGAAGCCGGAAATCACCGGCACCGAATAGCGCGACCAGCCATAGCTGTATTTCGAGACCATGACGTAGTCGCCGACCAGAAGCGTCGGGATCAGCGAACCGGACGGAATGTTGAACGGCTGGAACAGGGCCGTGCGGACCACCAGCGCAATGATAAGGGCGTGAATGATGATCTTGATCAGTTCGCCGATACCGCCATCCTTCGACGTCTTCTTGGCGGCGCCGCTGGTGTCGGGCGTCTTGTTCGGTTGGCTGGCCACGCTCATCGGTCTTCCATCTTTGGAGGCGGTCCTTGGCGGGACCGGAGCCTCGGAATATCGCTCCGGTCCAAGATTCCACAAGAACCTTGAAATTACGCAAAGCTTCCGGAGTTGGCCTTGAGGCAAGCTCCGGAAGCTTTGTAACGAAACAACTCTGTTGCGGCTGCTATAACCCCTGCGGATTGAGGGTGCAACGCCGGAGCCTGCCTTCGAGATGCCCTGACGAGGTCAATCATTCACAGGCCACGTCCGCCACAAACAGCATGATTTCGGCAATTGCGCGGCAAACGGCCAGCCCCGCGTTCAAACACGCAGTCGGGCCTCGATCACCACGAAGGCCTGCGCCAGAGGATGCTCGTCGGTCAGGCTAAGATGAATATGGGCTTCATGTCCTGCCGGCAGCAGGCTGTCGAGCAGTTGCAAAGCCGCGCCGGTCAGCCGCAATTCGGGCCGGCCGCTCTCCGCATTGAGGATTTCCATGTCATGCCAATGGATTCCGCTGATGCCGGTCCCCAGCGCTTTCGAGCATGCCTCCTTGGCAGCGAAGCGTTTGGCCAGCGTGCCGGCCTTGTCGGCACGGCCGGCCGCCTTGGCGCGCTCGGCCTCGGTGAAGCAGCGCTGTTGAAAACGCTCGCCATAGCGCGCGAGGGCAGCCTCGATCCGTCTGATGTCGCAAAGATCGCTGCCGATGCCGATGATCATCCGGCCCGGCTCCGTCCGGCCGCCATCGCCGCCTTGACGGTACGGATGCTCTCCGCGAGCCCGACGAATATAGCCTCTCCGATGAGGAAATGCCCGGTATTGAACTCGGCGAATTCGGGCACCGCAGCCAGGATTTCGGAGGTCTCGAAATCAAGCCCGTGCCCGGCATGCACTTCCAGCCCGAGCCCGGCAGCGATGGACGCACCAAGCTTCAGACGCTCGAACTCCGCGGCGGCGTGGCCGGTCTCCCCCGAGGCGACCGCCTCGCACCAGGTTCCCGTATGCAGTTCCACGATATCGGCACCCAGAGCGGCGCACGCCTCCAGCACCGCCCTGTCCGGTTCGACAAACAGGGAGACGCGGATGGCGCTTTCCTTGAGCTGTGGGATCGCCGCTCTCAGATTGGCTTCGGCGGCCCTGACGTCCAGTCCTCCCTCGGTGGTGCGCTCCTCACGCTTTTCCGGCACCAGGCAAACAGCGTGGGGCTTCACGTCCAGCGCGATTGCCAGCATTTCGTCGGTCACCGCCATTTCGAAATTCAGCGGTGCCTTCACCTCGGTGCGGATGCGGCGGATGTCGGCATCGCGGATATGGCGCCTATCCTCGCGCAGATGCGCGGTAATGCCGTCAGCGCCAGCCTCGACCGCCAGATGCGCGGCGCGGACGGGATCGGGCCAGGGGCCGCCGCGCGCATTGCGCACGGTGGCGACGTGGTCGACATTGACGCCGAGACGAAGAATCTTGGGCAGAGCGGCGGAGGTCATTTTCAAGCCTGTCCCGCAAGAGCGCGGCTGCCGGGCTTGACGGCCGGCTGGTTGGCGAGTTCCGGCGGCAGCTTGTCGGCCTCGAAGGTCGGGATGTCGAGGGTCGCCAGGGCCACCAAGGGTTTGCCGAGATCGGCCTTGCCGCCCGAGCGGTCGATCAGGCAGGCCGCGCCCACGATCTCGCCGGGCTGGTTGGCGATGGATGCCAGGCATTCGCGCGAGGACAGGCCGGTGGTGATGATGTCCTCCACCATCACAACGCGCGCACCCTTGGGAATGGCGAAGCCGCGCCGCAACTGGAATTGGCCGTTCTCGCGTTCCACGAACACCGTCTTGGCGCCGAGCGCACGCGCGGTCTCGTAGCCCGGCACGATGCCGCCCACGGCCGGCGACACCACCATGTCGATGGGCCCGAAGGCGGCACGGATGCGCTCGGCCAGGGCGCGGCACAGACGCTCGGTGCGGGGGGGATCCATGAAGACGAGATTCTTCTGCAGGTAGACCGCCGAATGGCGCCCCGACGTCAGGATGAAATGTCCTTCGAGCAATGCTCCCGCCGCCCGGAATTCCGCCAGCACCTCATCCTGCGTCATCATCATCTCCTGGTTTTTCCGGCTGTACGGGCTACGCTTCCAGGGCGTGCAGATCAATGGCCGATACTGGTCGGAGGGCGAAAATTTCGCGAAAAGTCAACAACGGTGCCCCGCCTTTCGGTTGCTGACGGGAGATCTTAGACGTGGCTTTGCGATTCCGAGAGACTTCATCTAATCGCAACACGGTTTAGCCGCCAATTTCCCGTTTTCTCGAGGTATGGAGTGCGAGTGCTGTGAGAAAGTTGATCTTCTGCCTATCGCTGCTGCTCAGCGGATGCGCGATCGGCGATGGCGGAATCCGGCCGCTGTTCTCGATGGGCTCGTCGGAACAGGCCTTCGTCGAGCGCTACGGCAAGCCGGATTTTCGCGCAGAGGAAGGTGGCACCATTCGTCTGGTCTATCTGGGCAATCGCCTCGACTTCCGCCAGCGCGGCGACACGCCACCCATCCCGCTGCCCGAGCAGAAGCGGATCCTGGCTCGCTACGGCCTTGCCTACGACCGCACCTGCGCCGTCCTCGTCAGCCTAATGTTCGGGCGCGTAATCGGGATGACCAGCATCGGTGGGCAATGCAGCTGATCGCGTAGCGCCGAACGCCCGCAGATGAAGCTCCCATCAAAGGTCGAGCCGGCCGTCAGATCACCCGTTGCACCTCGCTCACCACCTTGCGGGCCCGCAAGCCGTCGATGATGGCCAGCAGATGCTTGAGGTCGTAGACCTCGAGATCGATGATCATCTCGGTCATGTCGAAGGAGCGGCGCTGCATGGCGAGATTGTCGATGTTGCCGTCGGTCTCGGCGACAACCTGGGCGATCTGGGCAAGCGTGCCGGGCTCATTGATCGACACCACCTGGACCCGGGCGGGATAGCGCTCGGCGCGGGCCGCTTCCAGATCCCAACGCACGTCGAGCCAAAGCTCGGGCCTGTCTTCGAAATCGGCCAGCGCCTGCGACTGAATCGGATAGATGGTGATCGCCTCGCCCGGGGTGAGGATGGCCACGATACGGTCACCCGGCACCGCCCCGCCTTCGGCAAAACGCACCGGCAGATCACCCATCAGGCCACGCACGGGGATGGCGGCCTTGGCGGGATCACCGCCACCTTGCAGCTTGAAGCGCAGATTCTGTCCGCCCTGCAGGCCGAACCAGGTCTCGTCGAGCCCGGCAGCGGCATGGCTCGACTGTTCGAGCTTGAAGTCGGGGAACACCGCCCGCACCACATCCTGCGAACGCATTTCGCCACGGCCGACGGCTGTGAGCACATCGTCCACGCTTTTGCGGGCGAGGCGCTTGAGCGCTCCCTGCAAGGCATCGGGGCTGTAGGTCTTCTCCAACCGCTCGAAGGCGCGTTCGATGATGCGTTGGCCGAGCCCGGCATATTGCGCCCGCACCGCCGTGCGCGTGGCACGGCGAATGGCGGCGCGCGCCCGGCCCGTGACCACCAGCGTTTCCCAGGCCGCCGGGGGCGTCTGCTGCTTGGCGGTGATGATGGCGACCTCGTCGCCATTGTAGAGTTCGGAGACCAGCGGCGTAGTACGGCCGTTGACGCGGCAGCCCACCGCCGTGTTGCCGACGTCGGTATGCACGGCATAGGCGAAATCGATGGCATTGGCCCCGCGTGGCAAGGTGATCAGCTTGCCCTTCGGCGTGAAGCAGAACACCTGGTCCTGGAACAGCTCGAGTTTGGTATGCTCGAGGAATTCTTCGGGGTTGTCGCCCTCGGCAAGCATCGCCATGGTCCGGCGCAACCAGGCAAAGGCCCGGCTCTCTCCTTCCAGGCGCAGACTATCACCAGCCTTGTTCTCCTTGTAGAGCGCATGGGCGGCAATGCCGAGTTCGGCGATGCGGTGCATCTCCTCGGTTCGGATCTGCAACTCGACGCGCTGATGACCCGGGCCGATCACCGTGGTGTGCAGGGACCGGTAATCGTTCTGCTTGGGTGTGGAGATGTAGTCCTTGAAGCGCCCAGGCACGAGCGGCCATTTGGTGTGGACGAGCCCGAGGGCGCGATAGCAATCCTCCACCTTGTTCACCAGCACGCGGAAGGCGAAGATATCGGAGAGCTGCTCGAAGGCGACCTGCTTCTGCTCGGTCTTCTTGAAGATCGAATAGGGCCGCTTCTCCCGCCCTTTCACCGTCGCTTCGATGCCGCGTTCCTGCAGCCTCTCGCGCAGATCGTTCTCGATCTCGGCAATCAGCGCGCCATTGCGGCGCTTCAAGCCTTCCAAGCGGCGCACGATGGTTTCGTAATGGGCCGGTTGCAATTCGTGGAAGGACAGGTCCTCCAACTCCTCGCGCATATCCTGCATGCCCATGCGCCCGGCCAGCGGTGCATAAATGTCCAGCGTCTCCTGGGCAATGCGGGCGCGCTTTTCCGCCCTCATGAAGTTGAGCGTGCGCATGTTGTGCAAGCGATCCGCCAGCTTGACGAGGAGAACGCGAACGTCCTCGACGATGGCCAGCAAGAGCTTGCGCAGGTTTTCGGCCTGCTTGGCTTCCTTGGAAACCAAATCGAGCTTCTTGATCTTGGTCAGCCCGTCGACGAGAGCCGCAATTTCCTTGCCGAAGCGACGTTCGATCTCGCCGCGCGTGGCATCGGTATCCTCGATGGTGTCATGCAACAAAGCGGCTGCGATGGTGGCATCGTCGAGCTTCAGATCGGTAAGAAGCGAGGCTACCTGAAGGGGATGGGAAAAATAGGGATCACCAGAGGCACGAAATTGCGCGCCGTGCTGCTGCATGGCGTAGACATAGGCAGCGTTGAGCAGATCCTCGTTAACAGCAGGGTTATACGCCCGCACCTTGTCCACGAGTTCATATTGCCGCATCAGGCGAAATGGCGCCGTCACTCACAGTCTCCCGCCGGCCGCCTTCAAGCGCCCGGCTTCATCATTGCCAGCTCCCGGCCAAACCGAAGCATGGCGCTATTCAATACGTCCGCGGCACAAAAGAAAAGCGGGCCGGCAATGCCGACCCGCTGAAATCTTCGGGATCGATGGAGGAGTTTATTCCTCGTCGTCCGAACCGTTGTTGGCTGGCGGAACCAGGCCTTCCAGGCCGCGCAGCAGATCCTCTTCCGACATGCGGTCAAAGGCGACGTTGTCGTCGGAATCACCGGAAGCAAGAGCCGCCGGATCCGATTCGGGCTCGTCCACCTCGACGTATTTCTGCATCGAGTGGATCAGGTCTTCCTTGAGGTCATCCGGGGTCAGGGTCTCGTCCGCGATCTCACGCAGAGCCACCACCGGGTTTTTGTCACGATCGCGATCAATTGTCAGTGCAGCGCCGCCGGCAATCATGCGGGCGCGATGGCTGGCCAGCAGAACCAGCTCGAAGCGGTTCTCGACCTTGTCGATGCAATCTTCCACCGTGACGCGGGCCATGGCGACGCCTTTCTGTACCGTGTTTTGGGATCAAGCGCGCCAACTACACCGCCAAGCGAGTTTGTGCAACCCTAAAAGACCGATCCGTGGTATCCTCCCGCCTCCGAGGCAGAGAGATTGACCGCAAGTTCTACCTCATTCGACTTACATATCGAGGCTGCTCGTCTCGATATTGCAATAATCCTGTAAACACTCTCATTGGAATACGCTCAATCTAATGATAATGCAGACGAACTTGACATTCTATACCGCGATGGGCACAAGCTAGTTGCATCGGACCTAAACTTGTCGTTGCTACCATTCCGCTGACGTTACACAGAGAGGCCTTTCTCGATGTGGTCCTTGGGATTAATATTAGACTGTAATTTAGACCGATTTCAATCGTATTCAAACAGACCGATCATCAGCAGAACGAACCCTAACTGGCAGAAGAATGAACAACACCCAGGAACGCATCGCTCTTTTTATTGATGGCGCCAATCTTTACGCAACGGCGAAAAGCTTGGGGTTTGATATCGACTATCGGAAAATGCTCAAGGAGTACCACAGCCGCGGCTATCTGGTGCGAGCGTTCTATTATACCGCCCTTGTGGAGGATCAGGAGTATTCCTCGATCCGCCCGCTGATCGACTGGCTGGATTATAACGGCTATGCCGTCGTCACCAAGCCGACCAAGGAATTCGTCGACTCCACCGGCCGCCGTAAGGTGAAGGGCAATATGGACATCGAGCTCGCCATCGATGCCATGGAGCTGGCCGATCACATCTCGCACATGATCCTGTTTTCCGGCGACGGTGATTTTCGCTCCCTGGTCGAAGCCATGCAGCGCAAGGGGGTGCGCGTTTCCGTCGTGTCCACCATATCGACCCAGCCTCCGATGGTCGCCGACGAATTGCGGCGCCAGGCGGATGAGTTCGTGGACCTCGTCACGCTTCAAAGCAAGATCGGCCGTGATCCGTCCGAACGCGCCGTGCGCTCGCAGGCCGGTGGCAACTTTCCGGCCGGTCCCGGGCCAACCCGCCAGCCGCCCCAGCAGGGTTTTGCCGGCCAGACCCCCGGCTTCATGTCGGCGAGCCCAAGCGGCCAGGCCGACGATCAATAGATCAAGAACGTTGCCTCGAACGATCGGGTCGTTCTATTGACGGAGCCTTCACGACAGCTCCGTCCGAACCACTTTTCGTTCCAAGCAGATTTCTGTTGATCGGGCCACGGGCATGATCAACAGAAATCTGCAGGATATCAAACATTTGCAGAGTTTCCCGGCGAAGCCCGTCCGTGGGACTCGCCAGAAAACTCTGCTTAGGCCCAATATTCATGATCGCCAGCCAATTCCAAGAACCCGGACGCGATTGCCCGCTTTGCGAGAGGCTCGTCGCCTTTCGCCTGCAGGCGCGCGCCAAGCATCCCGATTGGCACAATGCCCCGGTTTCCAGTTTCGGTCCGGCCTCGGCCCGCTTGCTGATCGGCGGCCTGGCGCCCGGGCTCCAAGGCGCCAATCGCACCGGCAGGCCTTTTACGGGCGATTGGGCCGGCGATCTGCTTTACGAAACATTGGGCGATTTCGGCTTCGCCACCGGCACCTATGACGAGCGCCCCGATGACGGTCTCGAACTCGTCGATTGCCGCATCACCAATGCGGTGCGCTGCGTACCGCCCGAGAACAAGCCTGTTGGCAGCGAGATCGCCGCTTGCCGCCCCTTCCTGGCCAACACCGTGAAGGAAATGCCGAATCTCAAGGTGATATTGGCGCTGGGCAAGATCGGGCATGACAGCGTGGTCACGGCCCTCGGCCGCAGGCCCGCCCACTATCCTTTCGCCCACCATGCGCGCCATGAAATCGGCGGCCTGACGCTCGTCGATAGCTACCACTGCTCGCGCTACAACACCAATACAGGCCGCCTGACCACACCGATGTTCCGGGCGGTCTTCCAGACGATCCGAGATATTCTCGACCGCTGAAACCCGCCTTGCGGGGGTTTATCTTGTAGGCGTCAGCCCTTGTCACGCAGCAGACGACCTTTTTCGCGCTGCCAATCGCGCTTCTTTTCCGTGTCCCGTTTGTCGCCCAAAGTTTTGCCGCGGGCGAGAGCAAGCTCGATCTTGGCCCTGCCCTGCTCATTGAAATAGAGCTTGGTCGGCACGATCGTCAGGCCGTCGCGCTGCACGGCACCGATCAGCTTGCTGATCTGGCGTTTATGCAAAAGTAGTTTGCGCGGACGCTTACGCTCATGGTTGAAGCGGTTGGCCTGCAGATATTCGGGAATGTCCGCGTTGAACAGCAGCAACTCGTCGCCCGACGGCCCGGCATAGGATTCGCCGATCGTTGCCTTGCCCAGGCGCAGCGATTTCACCTCCGTTCCGGCCAGCACGATCCCGGCCTCGAAGGTATCGATCAATTCATAATTGAACCGAGCCTTGCGGTTGTCGGCAACCAGCTTGCGAGCACCGTCCTTCTTGTCCGCCACGTCATCACCCAAAGAGAGCCTTCGAGCGAAACACTCGAAGCAGACTCTACCTTCTTGTTTTCGAAGCGTTTCCTGAGACAGGCAAGATGCCCGTGCTTCAGATGGAGAGGCTTTATCTCCCCCGCTTCAGCGTTTCAATTGAGCAGCCCGGCATGCACCATCGCCTGCTGGATCTGCGTACGCGCCGCGTCCGTCACCGGCAGCAGCGGCAGGCGCACCTCTTCCTTGAGGCGCCCGAGCATGGCCAGACCGCATTTTGCTCCGGCGAGCCCCGGCTCCAGGAAGGTTGCCCCATGAAGTGGGATCAGACGGTCCTGAATTTCAAGGGCCGAGGCATAATCTCCACGCAGCGTCGCTTCCTGCAGGTCCGCGCACAGGCGCGGTGCGATGTTGGAAACCACCGAGATGCAGCCCTGCCCGCCTGCGGCGTTGAAGGCGAGCGCCGTCATGTCCTCACCGGAGAGCTGGATGAAATCCGCCCCGAGTTGCTGGCGCTGCTGCGACACACGGGCGAGATTGCCAGTGGCATCCTTCACCCCGACGATGTTCTTGAGTTCGTAGAGGCGCTTCATCGTCTCCACCGACATGTCGACCACCGAGCGCGGCGGGATGTTGTAGATGAAGATCGGAATGCCGATGGCGTCGTTGACGGCCTTGAAATGCTGGTAGAGGCCTTCCTGCGTCGGCTTGTTGTAATAGGGCGTCACCACCAGCACGGCATCGGCGCCCGCCTTCTCGGCATGAACAGCCAGATCGATCGCCTCGACAGTGTTGTTCGAGCCGGCACCGGCAATTACCGGAACCCGGCCATTGGCCTGGGAGATGCAGATCTCCACCGCCTTGTGATGCTCGGCATGGCTGAGCGTCGGGCTTTCGCCGGTGGTCCCCACTGGTACCAGACCGCTCGTCCCTTCGGCGATCTGCCAGTCGATCAGATCACGAAAACCTTTCTCGTCGATGGCGCCGTCGCGGAACGGCGTCACCAAAGCGGTGAGCGACCCTCTGAACTTTGCCTTCGACATCATCTCAACTCCACGATCCCTGGAGCAAAGCGCGTTCTGGTGGAACCGCACTTTTGCTCTCGCTCTTTGGTTCCAAGCCAATCCAGCCGATTGGCTTGAGCATCTTTGCGTCTCTTGGTGATTCCACCAAATCGCAAAGCGCTTTGCCGGATGGCCGCCTCGGTGCACGCGGCAGCCGGGCGCCAGACATATACGAGCCACCCGGTCACGAAAAGAGCATCGACGGCGATTTGCGGCCGAAAACACCCCGTTTCAACGGGATGATCTTCGCATCGCTCTGGTTAATGGAATGAGTCGGGCCTTCATTGCCGCTTTTTAAGGCAGCAGCCGCGAATCCGCCGCCTTCGGGCCTTGAAAATCACCTTTTCCTCGTGCCTCACTGATGGCGAGAATGCGGCATTCCAACGTCGTCATTCACGCTTCGTCAATCAGAGGACGCGACAATCGCCAAACCGGATCACCTGGATTGGCGTGGCGGCAATGCTCTTGCGGTTCATGACGGGTACATCCCTCTTCGTGGCGGTGCTGACCGGCGCTCTTGCCGCGCCGGTCACGCGCCCGGGCGATGCCACCCTCAAGCATCCCTCCCGCACGGTGGCTCTGCGTACGGATGCCGATACCGCGACGACCTCGACGCGTTCCGACACGGAAATCACCGGCTCCATCATCGTCCCCTCGCCGCTGGTGAACCAGCTCGACACCCTGCGCCAGGCGATCACGGCCTATGAAAGCAGCGACCGCTCTGGCGGCGACAGCCTCGCCCGTTCGCTGACCGATCCGGCCAGCCAGGCCGCGGCGGAGTGGATCGCCATCCGCAGCGCCGCACGCCATATCGGCCTCACCCGAATCAAGGCCTTCCTCGCCGCTTATCCAAGTTGGCCCGGTAACGGCCTGATCCGCCGGCGCGGCGAAGAGGCTCTTTACAATGAGAAGGCCGACGCCGACACGGTGCGAGCCTTCTTTGCCTCGTCCCAGCCAGAGACCGACGAAGGCAAGGTCGCTCTTGCCGCCGTGCTGCAGCGCGACGGCAACCAGGACGGAGCCACAGCCCTCATTCGCGACGCCTATCGCAATGACAGCCTGTCGGGTCAGCTCGAAGGCGATATCCTGCGCGACTACGGCGCCCTTCTTTCACCAGCGGACCACAAATATCGGGCCGATCGTCTGATCTATGATGGCAATTATGACGATGGCTTGCGTGTCGCGGCCCGTGCCGATCCGGCTGCGGTGACGCTTGCCAAGCTGCGCATTGCCGTCGCCAGGCAACCCAAGAACGCCGGCGCCCTGCTGGCTGCCAACGTGTCGACCGACCCGGCCTACATCTTTGCCCGTATCTCCTATCTCAGGCGCCAGAAGAAGCCGCGCGATGCCGCCGCCCTGTTGCTGAAAGCACCGCGCGACGCCGCTGCGCTGGTGCGCCCCGACCAGTGGTGGACGGAACGTCGCCTGGTGGCTCGCGCCTTGCTCGATCAAGGGGATGCGCGGACTGCCCATGCGGTCGTTGCCGGCTATACCGCCGAGAGCGATACGACCCGGATGGAAGCCGAGTTCCATTGCGGCTGGATCGCCCTGCGCTTCCTGAACGACCCTCGAAGTGCGGCCCGGCATTTTGCCAATCTGAGCGCCGAATCCCAGCGGCCGATTTCAGTTGCGCGCGGCGCCTATTGGCAGGGCCGCGCCGCCGAAGCGGCCGGCGACAAGGCCGGGGCGACGGGGTTCTACCAGGCGGCCGCGCGCTATCCGATCACCTATTATGGCCAGATCGCCCGGGCGCGCCTGGGCATGCGTACGCTCGACCTGAACGCTCTGCCCGAAGCCACGCCGGCCAGCCGCGCAGCCTTCGACGAACTTCTGGCGGTGCGTGCCATCAATCAGCTCTACACGCTCGGCAAGCGAGACTACGCTCGCATCCTGGTTGCCGATATGGGCCGACAGCTCCAGGACAGCCAGCAATTGGCCCTGCTCGGCCAGATCGCTCTCGACAATCTCGATGCCAAGACGGCACTCACGGTCGGCAAGTCGGCGACGCAGCGCGGCCTGCCCCTCGATGCGATCGCTTTTCCGATCGGCGCCATTCCCGGCTTCGAGAGTTCCGGCACGGTCGAACGGGCTGTCGTTTACGGCATCGCCCGGCAGGAAAGCGAATTCGGCCATGAGGTGGTCAGCACGGCCGGCGCCCGCGGGCTGATGCAGGTGATGCCTTCGACCGCCAAGGCAACCGCGCGTTTGGCCGGAATCGCTTTCGACGCCAAGAAGCTGACCAGCGATCCGGTCTATAATGCGCGTTTGGGCGAGGCCCATCTGGGTGATCTGATCGGCCGCTTCCGGGGCTCCTACGTCATGACCTTCGCCGCCTATAATGCCGGCCCGGGCAAGGTGGCCGACTGGGTAAAGGCTTATGGCGATCCGCGCGACCCCAAGGTTGATCCGATCGACTGGGTGGAGCGCATCCCCTACACCGAGACACGCAACTACGTGCAGCGCGTGCTGGAGAATGTGCAGGTCTATCGCTCGCGCCTCGATACCAAGAGCATTTTGCTGATCGAAGCCGACATGCGCGGCAAGAGCCGTTAGGATCGAACCTCAAAAGGTGCGTCGAATTCGCATCACGCCCGTCCAGCCCCTCACCTCTTCCTCATAGGGGAAGAAATCCTGTCCGCCCTTGGCCCGATAGGATGAATAGAAGGCTTCCAGGCCAAAGGAGAGACCGCGGGTGACCGTGTAGACGGCATTGCCTCCGGCAATCCAGCCCCTGACATCGGGCGCCGCTGGATTGACAAAATCCCGCGTGGTCGCGCCGCTATAGTCGAGATAGGAACCGAGCAGATTCAACGTCAGCGCCGGGGTGACGTTCATGCCCACCTCGCCGGTAACAGTCCAGCCACGGCCGAGATCCTTGCGCCCGCTGAAATTCTCATAAGCGGCATCGATCTGCTGCCAGCCGAGATAAGAGGAAGCACCATCGGCATAGGTCCCCTCCACTACGACATGCGCACCGGAGCGTATCGGCAGGTTGAGACCGAATGCCCCTCCCACCGCATAACCATAGTCTGATCCGCTGATCTGCGGTGGCCCGGGATAGCGGATCTGGTGGGCGGCCCCGAATAGGGCGAGTGTGCCCCAATCGCGGTCGAGGCGGAGATTGCCGACGACATCGGGCATTGCGGCTCCTCCCGCCGGGCGCCGATCGGGAAAACCGAAGAAGTTCAGCACATCGCTGCGCGTGCCGCGTGCATCCTCGAGCGCCAGTGTTGCCGAGAAACCGCCGCCGAATTCCTGCGTATAGGCGATGAGATTGGTGGTAGCGGCATAGCCGAAATAGGGCTGCAGAAGATCGTTGCCATAGTCGAGATCGTAGATGCCGAAGAAACTATGGGCATAGCCAGCCGTCAGCCCGCCAAATTGCAGAAACGCCTTGTCGACCACGAATTCCGTCTTCGCTCCCGGACCAACATAGGCATCCATGAGCAAGAAAGAGCGCAGCAGGCCGTAATCGGTCTCAGTGCGGGCATCGAAGCCGATCTGGCCGCGCGTGGTGAAGCCGGTGAAGTCATCCTCACGGGTTCTCTGGCGGGTGACCACATAATCGGCCCGCACTTCGCCGCTGATTTTCACGCAGGTATCGCTGCCCGGCAGTTGCCAGAAGCCCACGCCCATGGCGACGCAAGCCTGAAGATAGGTGTCCGGCGCGCCCTTGCTGGCCGGCAGATCCTGCGCCTGGGCGATACAAGCCCCCATCAATGCGCCGGCAAGGCCAATCGCCGCTGCCTTCATCGCTCTCCCCCAAGGTGACGACTCCACGCTCCAGCCGCACAACCTTTGGCTGCAGAGTGCGGCAAAAGCCGAGGCAACTCAATGAAATGCCGCAGGTCGGACCTCCGCAGACCGACTATTGAGACAACGCGTTGCAAAAAGGGCACGCCGCAACGTCAACCTCATCCTGCCTGAAATCGCGTTAGAAGGCCGTGACGTGACACAATCAATTCAGCCTTCCACACGCCGAAACAGTTCCGTTTGGCTGAAACCCTCATTAGGTTGGGAGGGAAGTACCGCACAACCAGAGGTTCCTTGATGTCGACCCCTTTTCAGGCCAGCCGGGACCATGCTGTCGCGCTGCATCGCAACGGTCAAATCGAGCAGGCGGTGGCGGTCTATGAGTACCTTCTGAAACAACAGCCTGACAGCGCCGATCTCCTTGGCCTTCTCGGCGTGGCCAACGAGCAGATCGGTCGCCTCGACCGGGCTGAGAACCTGTTGCGGCAGAGCCTTGGAGAGCGGACATCGATTCCCCTCGTTTATCGCAATCTCAACAACCTGCTCGGTCTTCTGATCGAATCCGATCGGCTGGAGGAGGCGAAATATGCGGCCGAAGATTATTTACCCGGCACCTGGCCGTCGGGGCGCAGACCAGACACCATCGAGCAAGGTACGATCGTCAGCCTGGTCAGTGCCCTGAGGGATCTCGGTCTCGCCGAGCAGGCTCTCGCTACGGGCTTTCCTTTTCTCCCCATTCTGGAGCAGGACGTCGACTTCGGCCTGCTGATCGCCGAAATGCTGCACGACGCCGGCCGGAACGATGAAGCCTTTGCCGCGCTTGATCGGGATTTCGGTCCAGGAGAGGAGCTGCCGAACTTGCATGCGGTTCGTGCCGCACTTGCCTATGAGCGCCATGATCGTGCCGCCTGCGACCAAAGCAGTCAGCGCTTCGTTGCCAGCATGCCCATCCTGCTCGCCGAGGCCGCCCCCTGCCAGCAATTTGTGCTTGCCGTATTCAACCCCTCGCCTGAACTCATCGTTGATTTCCGCGAGCCTCACGGCCACCATTACAGCGGCAACTTCCCGTCGCAATTGGCACAGGCCTTCGCCGATCGTTTCCGCTTCCTCTCCATCCTGGCAGAATCCCCCACCGCCACCGACGCGTTGCGCGGCATGCCACGCCCGGCTCTGGCAATCAACAATGTCGTCAATGCCGAACAATTGATGGTAGAGGACACGCTACAGCGTGTGAGCACCTTCGAGGACAGCCTCGGCGTCAAGGTGATCAATCATCCAAGGCTTGCCGTACAAGCAACGCGCCAGAAGAATTCCGAACGCTTCGCCAATATCCCCGGCATCATTATTCCGAAGGTCTACCGCTATCGCAGCAACAGGGAGCAGAGGCCCGCGCTGATCGAGGATATCGAAAGTCGCTGCGGCTATCCGGTCATCATTCGCACCGTCTTCCAGCAGATGGGTCAGGGAACCTGGCGCATCAACGATCGACAGGGCCTTTGTGAAGCCCTGAGCAAGCTGGAGGGTCTGCAATTTTACGCAATCACCTATATCCAGACCCGCCATGCCAACGGCAGGTTCCGCGCATTGCGGGCGGCTTTTGTCGACAAACAGCCCCTCATCGTCCGCGCCGACTTTAGCGCCCATTGGAACGTACGCGCCCGTCGAGCCCCCGGGCAGCAGGCCTTCTATGGTGAGAACCCGGATCTGTTGGAGACTGCCAATCGTATCGTCCTCGATCCGGAACCAGAACTGGGGGCGAATATCTATGGCAAACTTCGAACGATTGCGGAAAAGATACCGCTCGAGATTTTTGGTATGGATTTCGATCTCACGGAAGAGGGCAATCTGCTGATTTTCGAGATCAACGCGACAATGAATCTGCTTTCGACCGCACCTTCCGGACTTGAATATCCGCCGGAGAGCGAGAAAAAACTCTTGCGTTACATAGAGGGACTTTTCCTTCAGTAGAAAGGATGAAATTTATGTCTAGCACATTTATAAAAAAACAACACTAGAACACACTACCTCCAACAACTACAAATACTCAGCGAAAATATAAATTTTAGCCATAATACATACTATTTCGCTCAAATAAATCGAATAACCCTTGAATTGGGTAAGTGTTATCGCATTATTCTCACAACCTCAATCCAGCCGGCATGGTTGCGACGGTAGTCAACAAAAAACCCAGCTGCTTGCGCAGCTGGGTCTTTTTTGTGAATGATCGAAAACGATCAGAACACGCGCTTCAGACGGACACCGGCCTGCCAGATGTTGGCCTTGTCGCTACGGATCGCCGTCGTCGGCTCCGCGGCGGTACCAGCCACGAAGAGGCCATTGTCAACCTTGACGTGGGTATAGGAAACTTCACCAGCAATCGTCAGGCCCTTAACGATCGTGTAAGTCAGATTACCCGCGACCGAATATTCCTGGACCTTGAAGTCCTGTCCCACGGCGAACGCATCGCCATACTTGGTGTCGATATAGCTGCCGACCAAGTTGGCATTCAACACAGGCGTGATGTTGCCGCCGAGTTCGGCCACGATCGACCAACCCTTGCCACGCTCGAAATTAACGCCAGCGCGGGCGTCTCGGTAGACATCCGTTGTTCCAAGTACCGTGTTGTCGGCTCCGAGATAGTGCGTGGCGCCGTCAGCGTACTGACCTTCAACGACGAAGTGGCCACCATCGATCGCCGGGATCTTAATCAGCAGGGTACCACCAGCAGCGAAGCCGTATTGGTTTTTGTGCGGCCCGGGGACCACGTTGCCAAAGCTATCAAGGGTGTCGCCGGTACGGCTCTGATGCGCCGCAGCCTGCACTGCGAGCGAACCCCAGCTAGAATCATAGCGAAGCTGGCCAACAACATCCGGAACCTGCTGGCCGCCCTGAACGAAGCCGTTGATAACGCTACCAGAACGATGGTCGCGTCCGTCTTCGATCGATAGCGTGGCGCTGAAACCGCCGCCGAACTGGGCTGTGTAGGCGAGCAGGTTAACCGTGCTCAATTCTGCATAATAGGGCGCCCAGATGGTGTCGCCGTACTCGTTGTCGTAGAAGCCGAAGAACGAGTGGGCATAACCAGCCGTCAGGCCACCGAACTGGATGAAGGCCTTGTCGATGCTGAACCGGTTTCCGTTATAAACGCCGCCGCGGCCCCCGCCACTGATCGGATGCGAGTCGGCATTGATTTGGAAATAAGAACGCAGCAGGCCCCACTCGGTCTCGGTGCGGGCATCGAACCAGATTCGGGCCTGGGTATTGAATGCCGAGCGATCGTCGTTACGGTTAAACTTGCCTTTCGCAAGGCCACTGACAGATGTGTTCCCGTCGGTGGAAGTAACCCTGCGAGAACCGATCGAATCGCCGCCAAAGGCGCGGTAATCGGCGCGGATTTCGCCGCCGATCTTGAGGCAGGTGTCGGAGCCGGGGATATAGAAGAAGCCGGGACCGAAGGCCGAGCAGACCTTCACATATTCAACAGCTTCACCCTTGGTCATGGGCAGATCGGCAGCCTGGGCAGTGCCGATGGCGGCAATACCAGCAGCGGCGCCGAGGAGAAGGGACTTCATCGTCATTAGATGACCTCCAAGACAGTTATTATTTGATCGAAAGCGCCGCTTGGTGCTTCGATCGACTCGCGAGACCCCGATCACACGTTAGACTTGCAATCTGGACACGACCCATCGAGTGAATCGTTGTCATGACATTGCTTTACTCCTCTAGGTTGCACAATAGCGATTGCACCCAACAACCTGGGGTCGTGACATTTTGGCAAAGCTGTGTAGCAAAAAGGACACACGCAGCATTTTCGCCACAATTTGGGCGGGTCTCGGCGAAAATTCGGGATTTTCCGGCGATATTCGCATTCGAATGACACAATTGCGCTTCACCAGGCGGGGCCTGCGTCTTGCTATCGGCTGGTGTCGCTTTCGGAAGTTCGAAGGAACTGCAACCGCTCTGTGCCCTATAGATCGGCGATTCCAATCTAATTCCGCCTTGAGAGCATCAATCTAGAATCACCATCATCGAGTCACCGCCCCCCTCGCGGTAACGCGTCTCCATTGACTTTCGCTTGGAAGAACGGCTGGCGATGCGCCATCATTGAACGGGCAGGCGCCGGACTACATACAAAATGCGCAAGTCCACGGCCGCGGGAATGAAGAATCGGACTGCGCGCGAATGCCAGGTGCGATCGCAAAGCGGTACTCGGAGATGTTGCGAAGCCGGCGGCAAAGGCCTCGGGCAACACCTTCTTCCGACACGGATGGGCGATAACCCTCAATCCCGTCTCTGTATCCCCCGCAGCTCATCCGAGGGTGCGATACCCCTCGCTATCGCTTTTTCTCGTGCCATGACGGGCGGCAGGCATTTTTGGCGGTCACAGGGCATAGAACTGACCAATGCCGTAATCACAAGACAATGGCGTGTCTCGCTCATAAAAAAGGCCCGGCTTTCGCCGGGCCTTCCCTAGAATATTCGAACTGAGTGATCAGAACTGGCGCGTGATGCGCATGCCGGCCAGCCAGTTGTCGTACTTGGTACGATCGCGCCCGTCGATCGAAGTGAAGGTCCGATCGAGCTTACCGTGCGTCCAGCCAACCTCACCGGCCACCTTCAGCCCCTTGACGACCGTATAGGTCAGGTTACCGCTGATGCTGTACTCCTTGATACCGACATCGCTGCCATTGGCATTGAACCGGTCGAACGAGGTGTCGATATAGCTGCCGACCAAAACAGCTTGCAATTGCGGCGTGATATGTCCGCCCAATTCACCGGTGATCGACCAACCCTTGCCGGTATCGAGCCGGCCAGCAGCAGTTACGAAGCGGTCAGACTGCGTGACAAAAGTGTTATAGGCGCCAAGGTAATCCAGAGCACCATCCGCATACTGACCTTCGACCACGAACCAGCCGTCGATCGCGGGGATCTTGATCAAGCCGGTTGCGCCGACAGCGTAACCATACTTGTTGCTACGACGAACGTTCACGGCATTGCCGTCAGCATCCACATAGTTCTCGCCCGTGCGAGACTGATGACCTGCCGCCTGCACAGCGAGCGAGCCCCAGGACTGATCCCAGCGAACCTGACCGACGACATCAGGAACCTGCTGCCCACCATCTCTCACGAACGGAGCGATAACATCTACGTTATCGAGAACGCGATGGTCACGGCCGTCTTCGATCGACAGCGTCGCGCTGAAGCCGCCGCCGAACTGGGCGGTATAGGCAAGCAGGTTGACCGTCTTGCTCTGGCCGTAATAGTTACCCTCGAGGGTATCGCCATATTCGTTATCGTAGAAGCCGAAGAACGAATGGGCGTAACCAGCCGTCAGGCCGCCGAACTGAATGAAGGCCTTGTCGATGGCAAAGGCATTCTTCGAGCCATCACCGCCGCCACGACCCTTCAGTTTGTTGGAGTCGGCATTGATCTGGAAGTAGGAACGCAACAGACCCCAATCGGTCTCGGTGCGGGCATCGAACCAAATACGAGCCTGGGTGTCGAAAGCCGAACGGTTGTCGTTGCGGTTATAGCCCGTGCCGCCGAAAGCGTAGTACTTCGCACGGATTTCACCACCGATCTTCAGGCAGGTGTCGGTGCCGGGGATATAGAAGAAGCCCGGACCGAAGGCCGAGCAGACCTTCACATATTCAACGGCTTCGCCCTTGGTCATGGGCAGATCGGCGGCCTGGGCAGCGCCGATGGCGGCGATACCGGCGGCGGCGCCGAGAAGAACTGACTTCATCGTCATGAGATGACCTCCAAGACATTTTTACTCGGTCGGTAGACTTGACCTCTCCGACCGGCTCGCGAGACCCCGGCCCCAACCTCTGGCGGCGGCCCGGAGACGACCCATTGCGTGAATCGTTGGATGTGACAGTGCGGCAGGGAGGGGCTTTTCACAATCTCAAATTGCCACAATTGAGCGTATTCACATCGCTTTGCGTAATACATGTCACCCAAAAGACACAGGAGCGCCACATGTACAGAGTCTATATAGAGGAATTTCAATTCCTGGTTGCATTTAATTTCCAAAACCAACCGCAAATTTCGGAAATCCGCCGAACAGATTTTATATTGAAAACATCAATAACTACACGTATAAGTTTGGTTGCTAAAAATACGAAAATTATTACTTAAGGTTGATAAAAATATATATTACAACTTTTAAGAGCGTCGATCATCAAGCCAAACAAAAGGCGTGCTCGATCTCGCCAGATAGGATGGCATGATGAAGCCTGGGATGGCGTGTTTCGGCTTAGATATTCGACGCCGAAATGCAATGATCGTCGCCGCAGTCGTTTGAAGAGCTTGGTGGCGCAAACGCAGCCCTAAATGCGACCGGTAAAGCCACCGCCAGCCTGAGGCCATCGCAGAGGGCAATCTGCACGCGCCTTCCGAACGACAATCTTGTATTCGACAATCTTTTATTCGAAGGGGCATTACTGCTGCGCCGCCCTGCCTATCAGCGCGATGGTTTCAGGGCTTGAACGCTATAGTGCCAACGCCATGTGCCGGATGGGGAGAAGGCATGCCACCAGCCTCGGCGTGTTTTTAGGCTCAAGCCTCGCCTTGGCTCAAGGCCCGTCGCCGCAGATCCAGAGTTTCAGCGAGATTGCCGCGATAGGAATGGTGGCCGTTGTGGCGGATCGTCGCCGTGGTATCGACCCACAACTCGCCGCCACATTCACGCCATCGGTCGCAAAACGCATAATCCTCGCCAACCGCCTCGCCATTCACCACCGGGATGTTGAACAGCGGAAACAAGCGAAACGGGACGTTATGGTAGAAGTAGCCTTCGTCCCTATAGTGTGCGGCCATGGTCTCGAGCATGTCGCGGCGGCAGAGCATGGCCCCCGCCCCCACTCTGACGGCGCGCGCAAACCCGTTGCGCATGTCGAGCCGCCCCTGTCCCGTCAATGCCGTCGGGTCCTCGAAGACCACGTTCCAGCGCGATGTGACGGCATGAAAATCATCGAGATCGCGAGCGAAAACCTTGCTGGTCTTCTCATTGTCATAGCCCTTCGAGACATAGGGCGCCGCTGTGAAGGGCTTGTCGTGGAGTTGGCTGAACTGCAGCAAGCGCCCGATCGTCTTTGGCGACACCTCCATATCGGAATCCAGGCACAGGAGATAATCGCCCCGTTTTTCCAGGAAATAGCTGACGACCGCGTTCCGTGCATGCTCTAGGTGGGGAATGCCGGATTGACCGAGAAAGTCGACTTCGATCTTTCGCTCTTTCAAATCCAGCGCAATGCCGAGAAAGGAGCGCACAGCATCGATATCGACAAAACGGTTTCCGCATACGCAAGCGATAAGGACACTGGCTCTTTTCATCTCAACACCGAATAAGTAATTATTTCAATAGGGCTCAAATATTTCATTTTACAATTACCAACCAACCCAGAGTTGCATAAGCAATTAGATCGATATTAATCGTAAAAAGATCAGAATCGTAGATCTACTTGGGATAATAACTGACGAAATCCACCACGTGCAACATAGGCGTAGCCACGCGACTAGCGTCTCACTTAAAATTGAAATGATGTGAACACTCAAATCTCCCGGTGAACTATCATCGTACCTATCGTATCGACTTCAATAGTCTTTGGGCGCTGGAGCCTCGCCAGGCTCGTTGCATCCGTTTGATAGATCTTCAGATCAGAGCGGCAGCTGCGTTCACCCGCCCTTCGTTGATCGATATGTAGTCATCGAGCTTGCCCGGCTGATCGGCCACCAACCCATCCTGGGCATAGCCCCAGAATAGGTCACGCATGGCTGCAGCAAGCCGCGTGGTAGCAAAGTCTTCTCCTTCGCTGTGCGTGGGTGCATGGCCGAGCCAGTCGGCCAAGCCGATCTCAATGGCCTCATCCCTCAGGCCGGCATTGTTGACGAGGCTGGCGAGATCGACGAGAGGTTGGCCATACCCCGCATATTCCCAATCGAGCAGCCAAAGGCGCTCGCCATCATCGATGATGTTGTCGCCATGAACATCATTGTGGGCAAAGCCGGATGGCAACAGCTCCAACCGCGCACGCAGGCGTTCGATAAGCGGCCGGTAGCGATCAATGGCTTGCTGCCAGCGATTGGGCTCCGTTGCGAGACGTTTGGCATAACCGGTGAGGAGCGCAATCGGGCTCCGGTCTCGCCGCGTCCCATCATAGCGAGCGGGCATCTCCCGACGGACCCGGCCCAGCAAAGCCAGGCTCCGGCGAAGCTTAGCAGCACCGGCAAGATCGGCCGAACGAAGCGTTTTTCCATCAATGTATCGCAGGATCATCAATCCGGGCTCGGCCCAAACGAGTTCCGGGCCGAGCCCGCATTCGGACGCCGCCCGCGTCGCCGCCTGTTCGGCCGCGCGATCGATGTCATGCGCAGCATTGTCATCGGCGATGCGGGCAACGAAACGGCCCGTCTTCGCTGTAATCAGTAGGTTGCGATTGGTCAGACCGCCGGTCATGGCCTCGATGGCGACAGGACCGCCCCACAAGGGCAAGGCTGCAAGACGATCCTGATAGTGGTGCATAGCTGGCATCGTGCAATCGAACGTGGCGTTCCGAGCGATGACCGACACGCCACGTTTTCGGCTCCGGCATCGTGTTGCTTTTGCCAAAACTGGCACCCGCTTTTGCACGACACCCTAGAGCAGTAGGCTCTAAAGAGCACCCTCCAGTGTCTTGCGATAGAGTTTCAGCGCACCGGCCTTGGTGAGCGTGACGGGATTGCCGCCGGCGGTCGGATCCTTCGGGGCCATCTTCGACATCAGGTCGAATTTCTGGTCGTCGACCTTGAGGCCCGCGAGCGTATGCGGCACGCCGAGTTCCTCGCGCAACGCCAGCGTCCAGTCGAGAAATGCCGAATAGCGTGGCTTCAATCCGATATAGGCCGCCAGCCGCTCGATCTTCTCCTTCACCGCTTTTTTGTTGAAGGCGATGACATAGGGCATGAACACCGCATTGGTCAGGCCGTGATGGGTGTCGTAGAGCGCCCCGACCGGATGGGAGAGCGCATGGATGGCGCCAAGGCCCTTCTGGAAGGCGGTGGCGCCGATGGCCGCGGCCGACATCATGTGGGCCCGGGCTTCGAGATCCGTGCCGTCCTTGTAGGCGCGCGGCAGGAATTCCTTGACCAGGCGCACGCCCTCGACCGCCATGCCTTCAGCCATCGGATGGTAGAAGGGCGAGCAATAGGCTTCCAGGCAGTGTGCCAGCGCATCGAGCCCGGTGCCGGCGGTGATGTGCTTGGGCATGCCGACGGTGAGTTCGGGATCGCAGATCACCACCTTGGGCATCATCAGGGGATGGAAGATCACCTTCTTGGTGTGGGTCTTTTCCTGGGTGATCACCCCTGCCCGGCCGACTTCCGAGCCGGTGCCGGCCGTGGTCGGCACGGCTACGATCGGCACGATGCCGTTGGGATCGGCCCGGGTCCACCAGTCGCCGATGTCCTCGAAGTCCCACATCGGCCGCTTCTGGCCCGCCATGAAGGCGATGACCTTGCCGGCGTCGAGCCCGGAGCCACCACCGAAGGCGACGACGCCGTCATGTCCGCCCTTACGCAGGACTTCCAGGCCTGCATAGACGTTGGACTCGATCGGGTTGGGCTTCACGTCCGAAAAGATGGCGGCATGCAGCCCGGCCGCCTTAAGGCTTTCCAGCGCATCCTTGGTCATTTTCTGGGTGGCGAGGAAAGGATCCGTCACCAGCAGCGGCGCGGTGATGCCGGCGCTCTTGCAGGCTTCTGCCAGTTCCGAGATGCGGCCGGCGCCGAAGCGGATGGCGGTGGGGTAGCTCCAATTGGCGCGGGGAGAGGTCGTGGTCATGGTTGGGTTCCGAAAATGGGGGCGGGTCTTCAGACCCGCTATGGGCGTTGTGAAGGCGGATCTGAAGACCCGCCCCCCAATTCACAGGCTGCGCAGGTGATAGCTCTTGGGTTGGGTCAGCGAGTCGTAACCAAGCCGTGACAAGCCCGTACCGCGGCCGGTATCCTTCACGCCGGTCCAGGTCAGGCCGGGATCGAGATAGTCGCAGCGGTTCATGAAGATGGTGCCCGTCTCGATCTCCCCGCCGATGCGCTCGGCTGCATCGAGATCCTGGGTCCAGATCGCGGCCGTGAGGCCATAGGGCGAGTCGTTCATCAGAGCGATCGCCTCTTCGTCCGACTTCACCTTCATGATGCCGACGACTGGGCCGAAGCTTTCTTCCATCATCACGGACATGGAATGGTCGACATTGGTGAGGATCTGCGGGGCGAGATAGGCCGTGCCGGCCACGTCAGCCGCAAATTTCGACGTATCGATGTGAGCCTTGGCTCCCTTGGCGAGGGCTTCGGCCGTCTGCTTGCGCACCCAGTCGGCAAAGCGGACATTGGCCATCGGGCCGAGCGTCGTCGTCTCCTCGAGCGGGTTGCCGAGCACATATTGGCTGGTGAGATTGGTAAAGCCGTCGACGAAGCGATCGTAATGGCTCTCGTGCACATAGATGCGCTCGATGCCGCAGCAGCACTGGCCCGAATTGAAGAACGCGCCGTCCACCAGGTTTTCGATAGCATGCTCGACATTGGCGTCGGCCCGCACATAGGCTGGGTCCTTGCCGCCGAGTTCGAGTGCAAGCGTCATGAAAGTGCCGGCAGCCGCCTTCTCGATGGCCCGCCCGCCCGCGACCGAGCCGGTGAAATTGGTGTGGTCGACCAGTCCCTTGGCCAGGATGTCGCTGGTCTGCTCGTGGGTGAGCACCAGATTCTGGAACACGCCCTTGGGCAGGCCGGCGGCATCCATCGCCTTCTGGAAGCGCTCGCCGACCAGGATGGTCTGCGCCGCATGCTTGAGGATCACGGCGTTGCCGGCGATCAGGGCTGGGGCAACCGTGTTGACCGCTGTCATGAACGGGTAGTTCCAGGGCGCCACCACGAAGACCACGCCGAGCGGCTCGCGCTTGATCATGCGCTTGAAGCCGGGACGGTCGTCGTCCGGAATGGTCGGAGCCAGACTGTCCTTAGCAATGCGCGCCATATAGCGCACGCGCTCCTCGAAACCGCGGAATTCGCCGCCATAGCGCACCGGCCGGCCCATCTGCTGGGCAAGTTCCGGCACCACTTCCTGGTTCATCGCCAGCATGGCGTCGAGGAACTTCAGGACATAGGCGCTACGCTCCTCGATGGAGAGCCGGCGCCATTCCTTCTGGGCCTTGCGGGCCGCGGCCAGGGCCGCGTCGATCTCGGCAGCACTGGCGGCCCGGCGACGTACCAGCTCCTTGCCGTCGATGGGAGAGATACAGACGATATCGGACATGATTGAGAACCTCGGACGGCTTGGCGCACCGTCATTGCGAGCGCAGCGAAGCAAGCCGGCTTCGCCCCGCATGAAGAACCGAGTTGCTTCGCCGAGCCAATCCTGCCGATTGGTAGGGCTCGCGACGACGAAACATCCCTGTAATACGCAGAAATGATCACGGGTCGACCCGGGCCATTCCCTTTGTGATCACATCTAGATGATTTCGAAATAGCGTTCCAGCTGCCAATCCGAAATCGTGCGGCGGAATTCACGCTCCTCCCACTCGCGCGTCGCGGCGTAGTGTTCGACGAAGGCATCGCCGAACAGCGAACGCGCCGCCTTGGAGGCCTTCAGGCGCTGAGCCGCGTCCCAAAGCGAGCGTGGCAAATGGCGCGCCTTGGGGAATTTCTTATCGTAGGCCGAGCCCTCGACCGGCGCATCGGGCTCGATGCGGTTTTCGATGCCCCACAGGCCCGAGCCGATCGCCGCGGCCAGGGCGATGTAAGGATTGATGTCGGCGGCAGCCACGCGATACTCGACCCGCTGGGATTTTTCCGAGCCGGGAATGACGCGCAAGGCGCAGGTGCGGTTCTCTACGCCCCAGCTCGCATCCGTCGGTGCCCAGAAGCCCGGGATCAGGCGGGTATAGGAATTCACCGTGCAGGCAATCATCGCCAGCAATTCGGGCATCAGCGCCTGCTGGCCGCCGACGAACCAACGCATCTCGTCCGACATAGCATGTGGCTTGGAGGGGTCGTGGAAGATCCCCTTGCCGGTCTTGAGATCCGAGAGTGAGGCATGCAGATGCCCGGACTGGCCCGGCCAGTCATGCGACCACTTGGCCATGAAGGTGGCCATCCAGCCGCGCTTCTGCGCGAGGATCTTGGTGTAGGTCTTGAACAGCGCGGCCTTGTCGGCCATGGCCAGGGCTTCGTCGACCTTGAGTGCCGCTTCGAGCACGCCAGGGCCGGTTTCGGTGTGCAGGCCTTCGATCTCCATGTCCATATCGCGGCACATCTGCAGGAGATCCTGGTAGAAATCGGCATGCACGCCGGCCCGCAGCATGGAGTAGCCAAAAAAGCCCGGCGTAATGTTCTTCAGATTGCGAAAACGCTTCTCGCGCACGCTATGAGGCGTTTCGTCGAAGACGAAGAACTCAAACTCCGCCGCAGCGGAGACCTTGTAACCCATGTCGGCGGCGCGCTTGAGCACCCGACGCAGCGTGCCGCGCGGACAATAGGCCTCCGCCTCGCCGGCGAACTCGCCGATGAAGAGCGGCATGCCGTCTTCGAGCGGGATGACGCGCATGGTTTCAGGCAGGAACCGGGCCTCGGCGTCGCGATAGCCATTGTGCCAGCCGGCGAAACTGGTGTTGTCGTAGAGCTGATCGTTCGAATCCCAGCCCAACACCACATTGCAGAAGCCGAAGCCCTTTTCGAGGGTACTCTCGAATTTCTCGCGAGCCATGTATTTGCCGCGGAAGACGCCGTCTATGTCGAAGACACCGACTTTCACATCGGAAAATCCGTGCTCACGCACATAGGCGATCGCCTCGGCTGCATTGGTTGGTCTCGCTGGGTTCGCCATGATCCGCTAGTTCCGTCTCTCTAGGTCTGTTCTTGGTGGATGGTTCAATGCCCTGGAATGGCCGGCCCCGGCGACACCGGGGCCGGCCGTCGTCACGATCAGGAGCTCTGACCGACGGCCTTTTCGGCTTCTGCGATCTCGCTGGCCCGCTTGGCGATGTCACCACCGATTGGCGGTCCCTTGAACCGGCGCGCCTCGATGCCGAACCACAACACCAGCAGCAGCACCAGCAAGCCGATGGCATAGTTGATCAAGATGTCAAAGGGCGGCTGGATGCCGGCATACATCAGGACGAGCACGCCGAGCACGGCGATCACGCCGAGAGGCTTGGACCAGATACCGAGGCGGAAGGGGCCGAACTCGGTCCAGGTCTTGCCCTCCGCCAGCAATCCGGCTGCGATCGGCATCGCATAGGAGACATAGAGGAACAGCGCGCAGCCCGCCGCCAGGGCCGCGAAGGCGGGCGAATAGAGCGTGGCGGCAATCGAGAGCACCGCTCCGAGCCAGATCGCTGCCACAGGCGTGCGCCAGGTCGGGCTCACGCCCTTCCAGATGCCGGAAGCCGGCAGGCCGCCGTCACGGGCAAAGGCATAGATCATGCGCGAGGTCGAAGTCAGACCGGCCAGGGCGCAGATGAAATTGGCCAGCACGATGCCGATGGCCAGCACATCCTTGAGCAAGCCCGGCGCGGGCAGGTTGTTGAACAAATTGAACCAGCCTGCGCCCCCGTCCTTGGCGGTCTGGGCCAGGTCGGGGCTGGCCAGTACGAAGGATACTGCCATGGCAAAGCCGAATACCAGCGACCAGAACACCGAATGGATCATGCCGCGCGGCACCGCGACGCGGGCATTCTGAGTTTCCTCGGAGGTGTGCGCAGAGGCATCGAACCCGGTGATGGTGTAGAGTGGATAGAGCAGGCCGACCAGGAAAGCGATAAAGGCGGGCCGTGCTTCAGGCACATAGTTGCCACCCGGATCACCCGTGTTGTTCACGAAAGTGGTGAGACGCGAGAAGTCCCAGCCGGCTCCCCAACCCAGGAAGGTCAGGGTCAGCACCACGGCAATCACCAGAATGAGATAGCCCGAAAAGTCAGTCAGCAGCGTAGTGAGCTTGATGCCGAAATGGTTGATCAAGGCCTGGGCCAGCGTGATCAGGCAGACAGCAACGACCTGTGCGGCATAGGCGGAATTGTTGATCGCCGTTGCCTGTTCGGCCGTCATGCCTGATGGCAACGGGTCCGTGGTTACGGCGGTCCACGCAGTTACGTCGACATGGAAGACGCCCGACAGCACCAGATCCCTGAAGAGCAGCCAGACGCCGACATTGACCGAGGCGACGACGAAGATCAGGCCGAGCAGGTTGATCCACGCCGTTGCCCAGCCCCAGCCGCGCCCACCGAGGATCGAGGACCAGTGATAGAGACCGCCCGCCGTCGGGTAAGCCGAACCGATCTGCCCGAGACAGGCGGCGACCACGAGGGCGAATACGCCGCCGATGACCCAGCCGATCGTCGCTTCGAAGCCAGAACCGGTCCCCATCGCCAGCGGAAACGAGGTGATGCCGCCTGCGAGGATGCAGATGATGGAAAAGGAGATCGCAAAATTCGAAAAACCGCCCATGCGGCGCGCCAATTCCTGCGCGTAGCCCATGGAATGGAGGACTTTGACGTCCTCGTCAGTCGATCCGCTCATAGAAAGTCCCCCGACTTATGGTCCAGGATCGGTCGACATTGGACCGATAGACATTGGACCGATGGATGTTACCTTTCACGCAGCTATCGTTTTCGGCCGGTCGTTCCGGCTCTCTCATTTTGGCGAATCGCCTTCCGGCAGGCCGATCCGCTTCAGGATGGTAGCAAGTTTCATGCCCCATTCTTCCTGCTGATTCGGCGCTGCCAGAAGATCGTTGCGGATTTCGATCATCACGCTGGGAAGGCCTTGGCTTTGGCCATGGCGATCGAGCGTGTGATAGACGCGGTCTCCCGGGCTGTAGGGCTCATTGACCCCGACCACCAGACTCGGATCTTCGCGCAGGGCGGCGACCATCGGCGCGGACAGGCTCTCGTCGCGGTCGAAGAGAATGCCGACATGCCAGGGGCGCCGGGTGCCGTTATAGACCGGGGTGAAGCTGTGAATGCCGATGACAGCCACCGGTCCGGCCAGTCGCTTGGCCGACACAACGTCGGCAACCTCGGCGTGGAAAGGCTCGTAGACCTCGCGAACCCGCCGTGCCCGCTCCGCGTCGCTGACATCCGTATTGCCAGGAATGACAGTGCCCTCGCTCCTGAGCGTGATGGCATCGAATACCGCAGGGTCGCGGTTGCAATCGATCACGAGGCGACTGACGGCACAGGACACCAGCGGCGCATCGAGTTCGCGCGCCATCACACGCGCCACGCCAAGGGCACCCGGATCCCAGGCGATATGGCGCTGCAGGTCGGCATCGGACAGGCCGAGCTGGCCATATCGCGCAGGAACGAAGTTGGATGCGTGCTCACAAACGAGGACGTGAGCTCCCCTGCCCCGACCATTATCCAGGATAGCGGTTTCGGGCTGGGTTTCCCCATCCGAGGTTCCTCTAGCGGCTCTCTCGGTGAGCGATTCTAACATTCATTACGTCCGAGCTTATTTTTGTATTGAGTGTTATTTTGAGTACAGCCGTAGCCGACTTGTCAATTGTGAAAATTGTGTCCACCTTCCACTCTCGCTTTTCCAGAGGGAGTCGCCTGATGACCAAACGCCCGGACACGGCGACCACGGCAAGCGATGAGACCTTGGCGACGACCATCCGCAGCAGGCTCGGTTCGCTGACCCCTACCGAGCGGCGCGCCGCCCATGTTCTTTTGTCGAACTACCCGTTCGCGGGCCTTGAGACCGTTGCGCAATTTGCCTCTCGAGCCGGTATTTCGGCGCCCTCGATCCTGCGCTTCATCGCCCGGCTCGGCTTCGGGGCCTATGCCGATTTCCAACGTCATCTGAAGGACGAACTTGAGGCGCAGTTGCAGTCGCCGCTGATGAAGCAGGCACCGGAACAAGCGAATACAACGCCGTTCTCCGCCTTCGCTGCCGCCGTGGTCGCCAACATTACACACAGCTTCGAGGCCATGGCGCCGACCGAGTTCGACGCGATTCTCGCTATCATCGTCGACACCAAGCGTCGGCTGCATATCGTCGGGGGGCGCCTCACGGAAGCCGTGGCGCTCTATACCGTGCGCCATCTCAGGGTCATCCGTCCCGACGTCACGCTGGTCGAGGGACAGGCGGCAACCTGGCGTGACCAGGTCATCGATTTCGGAAAGCGCGACGTCCTGATCGTCTTCGACATCAGGCGCTACCAGGACGATGTGATCCTCCTAGCGCAGGAAGCCTCCGAGCGCGGCGCCACCATCGTGCTGTTCACCGACCAGTGGCTGTCGCCGATCGCCCGCTTTGCGCGCCATGTCATTTCCGCACGCACGGGCGTGCCGTCGAACTGGGATTCGAACGCGGCGATCCTGGCCATCATAGAAGCCCTGATGGCGGCGGCCACCAAGACGCTATGGGACCTTTCCAAGGCCCGCATGGAGGCCCTGGAGGTCCTGCGCAAGAACGCACCGCGATAAGCGTCTTGGCGGGGCCACGCTTATCCCTTGACGGCTCCGGCGGTCAGGGAGCGGCCGATATAGCGATAGGCCAGCAGGCTCATGAGCAATGGCGGCAGCACGGAAAGGATCATCACCGCCGCCGCCGTGCCCCATTGTACCCCACCTCCGCTTGCCGCGAAGAAGAACGAGGCTCCGACGGTGATCGGCACGGCGCTCTGTGTCGTCAGCATCAAGCCGAACAGGAACTCGTTCCAGGCATAGATGAAAGCGAGGATTGCAGAGGAAGCCATCGCCGGCGCTGTCAGGGGCAGCACCACCCGCCACAGCACATAGAACGTGCTGGCGCCATCGACCAGAGCCGCCTCCTCGATCTCGAGCGGCAGGTCCCTGATGGCATTGGCGATCAGCACCAGCACCAAGGGCAGGTTGACGAGGCAGAGGATCAAGGCGAGCCCGAAACGGGTATCGAGCAGTGCAAGACGCTGATAGATCAGATAGATCGGGATGGAGAAGATAATCAGCGGAATGGCACGTAGATTGGTCACCCCGGGCAGCAGCCAGCGCTGCCCGACGCCATGGCGCACGATGGCGTAGGCTGCCGGAAAACTGAGCACGATCGCGAACAAGGAGCCCAGCGAGGCGGCAATCAAGCTGTTGACGAGATAATGCGTGATGTCGAAGCGATCGGAGATCTCCAGCACCTTGGCGAAATTCTCCAGCGTCGGCGCCTCGATCAGCAGAGACGGGTTCTCAGCGATTTCCGCTTCGCTCTTGAACGCGGCGATCAGGGTGGCGATCAGCGGAAAATTCAGGGCGAAGGCCGCGACGAGAAAGACGATCCAGCGCAGGATGGTGAGAAGCCGTGTCATGCGCGCCGCTCCGCCAGCGTCATCAGCCCAGCCACCACGACATAGGACATCACGAGCAGGATCAACGATGCAGCGACGGCAACCCCGATGTTGCTGCCACGGAAGAAGGCTTCGTAGATATAGATGCTGATGGTGGTCGTGCTGCCGCCGGAACCGCTGCCGGTGAGCACATAGACATTGTCGAAGACCCGGAAACTGTCGATGAAGCGGAAGAAGAAGGTGATGGCGATGGCCGGCGCCATATAGGGCAGGTCGATCCAGCGCAGCCGGCGGAAATAGCCGGCACCGTCAATGGCCGCCGCCTCCCTGATTTCGAGGGGGATCGACTGGTAGGCCGAATAGAGGATCAGCAGGGCAAAGGGCGTCCACTGCAGGACCTCGATGGTGACGAGCGTGGCGAAAGCATTGTCCGGGCTGAGGAAAGCCGGGCTGTCCCCGGTGAAAAGCAGGAAATAATAGGGGATCACGCCGACGAACTCCTGCAGCACCAGGCGATACATCAGGCCGACCAAGGCCGGGGCCAGCATCATCGGCAGCATCAGAGCCGCCATCAGCCAGGGCCGCTTAGCCAGGAGCGGGCTGAGAAAGATGGCAAGGAACAGGCCGAGCAGGATTTGCGCAATCGAGGCGGCAACGGCGAACTTCAGCGAGAAGCCCATGGCCCTCCAGAACGCGCCATCCTGGAGCACAGTGACGAAATTACCTAAGCCCTGCAGGCTCGGGCTGCGCAAGGTTTCGAAGGTCACTTTCGAGAGCGAGTAGACGATGTCGATGCAAAGCGGCAGCGCCATCAAAAAGATCAGGAATCCGGTGATCGGGGCGATGAGCAGATAGGGTGTCTTGCTCTTGGCGGGCGCCATCAGGCTGTCTCCGGGCAGGAGCCGCTCGATAGGGCGGCCGTAACGGCAGGCGGCATGCAAGAGCCCTCCGCCTGTTGCGGCCGCCTTGCCCCACCCGCGCAGAGTCCTCATGCGGAACGATGACCAAAGCCACCGCTCCGCTACAGGAAGACCGATTATTTCTTCAACAATTCCTGCATCTTGGCAGCGGTATCCTTCAGCGCCGCGTCAAGATCGGTCTGTCCCGCCCAATAGCCGGTGAAGTCCTTGGCCTGGGTCTCGTAGACCTGCAGCGCGCCGGCCGAGGTGCCGCCTGTCATCACGAAGCCGTACTGGCCGGCAAAGTCGCCGATCTTGGCGAGGTCCGGCCGCTTCGGCAGGGACGCGGTGAGACTGGCGTCGAGCGCCGGCGAACCGCCCGCATCGGCGTAGATCTTCATCGCCTCCGCGCCTGCGAGCCAGTTCAGGAATTTGACGGCCCCCTCCTTATGGGGCGAGGCCTTGTTGAGGCCGAAGCCGAGGCCGTGAATATGGGTGGTACGTCCCTCCGGCCCCTTGGGTGGAGCCAGCGTGTCGATCTTCCCCGCCACGACGGCGTTCTTGGCCGGGTTGTCGAGATCGGCCGCGGCGGCATTCCATTGCAGCATCGTGGCGACCTGCCCGGCACCGAAGGCGGCATTGGCCTCGGCATATTCGTAGGACAGTGAATCCTTGGGGCTGGCCCCGGCATCGTAAAGCTTCTTGTAGAGCTCCAGGCTGGTGCGGTAGGCGGGCGAATCCACCGTGATCTTGCCCGCCGCATCCTGCCAGTCGGCGCCGTAGGAACGCGCCATGGTCTGGAACACCATCATGTTGAACAACAGGTTCTTCATCTGCAGCACGGTGCCGTACCGCGTCGGGCTGGCGTGATTGATGCTCTTGGTGAAGAACAGGGCCGTCGCCGCATAATCGTCCCAGGTCCACGCCTCCGGTTTCACCGGCTGCAGCGGCTTACCGAGATATTTCTGGGCGATCTCGCCATAGGTCTTCTTCCAGCCGTCATCGGCCAGGAGCTTGGCCATCAGGTCCTTGCGCACATACATGAAATGCAAGGACAGATCCGTCGGCACACCATATTGCTTGCCGTCGAACTGCATGGTCTTCAGCACCTTCTCGCCGAAGACCTTAGCGCTGTCGGCCGGCAGATCCACCGGCTGCATGAAAGGCGCATATTTGCCCAGTGAATAGGTAGCGATCAGATTGAGATCGAATTCGGTCGAACCCGCCGCGAGATCGGCCTGCAGCTTGTCCCAGAACCCTTCGCGGTTGAAGAAGATCAGCTTGACCTTGTCGGCATCGGCCAGGCCCGAGCGCTCGTTATAGGCTTTGGCCGTCGCGCGCAGGGCTGTCTCTTCCGGCCCACCCGGCCAGCCGAGAACGGTGACCTCGGCCAAGGCGCTGGTACTGCCCGCCAGCGCCAGAGCCAGACCGGCCAGCAACGCCCTGCATCTGTTCCTTCGGCCTCGCTTCATCTCAAACATGATCCACCTCCGGTGCGCTTTCTGGTTATGGGTCGACGAGATCGGCCACGCCGATCAGTCCCGCTTCGGCGCCGAGCGCGGCAGCGCGGAATTCGGGACGGTATTGGGGAGGAAGCGCGGCGGCGTGGCTTCGCAGCCGATCGAGGAAGCTTTCGGCCAAACCGAGGCCTCCGCCAATGACGAAGCAATCCGGATCGATCAGCATCTGCAAGGAGCGTGCGGCACGAACCAGCGGGAGCACGGCACCGCCGATCAGGGCTTCGGCGCCAGCATCCCCGGCCCTGGCCGCCGCCAGCAGGGCCGGCGGGTCGGGCCACCGCCCGCTGCCGGCCGCCAATCGCGCCAAGGCAGAACCGGCTGCGATATCCTCCAATCGCTGCTCGCCCGCCGTGAGATCGGTAAGGATCTGGCCGACATGCCCAGCCAGGCCATTGCGGCCGGTCAGCAGGCGCCCGCCCAGGACCAGGCCCCCACCCACGCCCGTCGAGACCGTCATGAAGACCATGTCGGTCCCCTGCCCCGCGCCGAAGCGATATTCGCCCCAGGCGGCGGCCTGGGCATCATTGACGGCGGTGATGGGCACGCCGAGGCGCTCGGTGAGAGCTTCCACGAGAGGATAACCATCCGGCACCGGCAGGATGGCTGGATTCAGCGCCGACCAGCGACCTCCTGCTATCCGGCCGGTGACGGCGATGCCGGCCGCGGCATAGCGCCCGCGCCAATCGGATATGCTCGCGACGACGGCATCCAGCCAGGCTTGCGGGCCGCCCTCGCGCGCGGTGTCGACACGGCGCTGCTCCAGTACCCTTTCACCATCGACCAAGGCCGAAAGCGTCTTGGTGCCGCCTATATCGATCGCAAGGACAGGCCGCGGCTGCATGAGCATTCCTAGGAGGATGGGGCGGAGGACGACTTCACCGCCTCGACGAACCAACTCGTTATGTGCTCGGGCCGGGTGATGGCGGATCCGACCACCACGGCATCGGCGCCGGCCTGACGTGCGGCCTGCACCTGTGCGAGCGTGCGATAGCGCCCCTCGGCGAAGACTGGCCGCCCGAGAGCGGCGACCCGGCGTACGAGGTCGACATCCGGATCCTCCGGCACCGGCCCGCCAACATAGCCGGACAGGGTGGTGCCGATCACGGATGCACCTACCTCGGCGGCTGCAACGGCATCCGCGAGCCCGGCGCAATCGGCCATAGATTGGCGTCCGGCGGCATGAATGGCCCCGATCAAGGCAGGCACAGAAACCGGACGGGGCCGCTGTGTGGCATCGAAGGCGATGATGTCGGCACCGGCTTCCGCCAGATCGGCGACGTCCTGCAGCAGGGGCGTGATGAAAACGGGTGTGTTTGCTTCGGCCCGCTTGACCAGGCCGATGACCGGCAGCGATGTTGCCGCACGCACGGCCCTGACATTGGCCAGGCCCTCGATACGCAAGGCAGCAGCCCCCCCTGCCACGGCGGCCAGTGCGAAGCCGACGACGATCTCGGTCCGGTCCATGGCGCCACCGATTACCGGCTGGCATGACACGATCAATCCGTCGAGCGCTCGTTCAACTGCAGATGCCACCCCATGCTCCTCGCTTGCTGATGAGGAAGCCTGACACCGATAGGACCAGAATGCAACCTGTTTAATACCAGTTGAAAAATCACTTGGGATTCAGCCGCGGCGGGCCAGTTCGACCATGAAATCATAGGCATCCCCGCGGTAGCGGCTGCGGGTCAGTTCGACCACGCGTCCGTTTTCCAACGAGCAGCGGCGCTCCATTTCAAGGATGGGCGCACCCGTTTCGATCTCGAGCAGGCGCGCCTCATGGGCGGTCGCCACATCGGCCCTCACTCGCTGGAGGGCCCGCACCGGCTGACAGCCACGCTGATCGAGCGTCACATAGAGCGAACCTTCGATCAGGTCGGGGCTCGGCAGGAACTCGGCCGGCAGCACCGAATACTCGATCGCCATCGGCACGCGATCCGCCAGCCGGAGCCGATGCAGGCGGCAAACCCCAGCACCCGGCGACAGGCCCAGCGCCATGGCTTCGGCCGTGTCGGCCATGCCGACCTCGCGACGTAGCCAGGTGGTGCCGGGCACACGGCCCCGCGCCTCCATGTCCTCGGAAAAGCCGGTGAACACCGTCATCGGCTTTTCCAGGCGCAGCGCCACGCTGGTTCGCGCGCCGTGGCGCTGGACCAGCAACCGTTCCTCGACCAGCCCCTTGATGGCATTGCGCACGGTCACGCGCGACAGATCAAGGCGTTGGGCCAGTTCACGTTCGCCCGGGATCATGGCGCCCGCCGGAACGATGCCCTCCGAAATGGCGCTCCGCAGGGCATCCTGCAGGCGCCGATAGAGAGCCGTCGGGCTTTCGGTTTCCAAGCGTCCCTTGCGCTGCAGATAATCGATCAGCAGCCCGACTTCAGCGCTCTCCGCCGGTTCTGAGCGATCGGCGGTCTGGTCGGGCGAGAAAGATGAAGGCATGCATACACCGATATTTTCAGGCGAGGACACACCGCGATGCCGCGGAGCGGCCGTCAATTATTCGGCTTTGTCTAACACGCAATCTCGATTGACGCATCGGCGACAAGAAAAGGCCGGCCAGCGTTGCTGACCGGCCTGTAAAACTCTGAAACCGCATCGAAGAACAGATTTCGTGCTGAAAGAGCGAAAGAGGCGATGAAGAAGCGTTCAGTCATGAACGCACTTTGCTCTAGTAGGCCAGCGCCGGCGCCAGTCTCGGCGCTGCCTGTACGGCTGCCCGGCGCAAACCCCAGCGCAGCAGGGCGCCCGCCGCCGCGAAGCTCGCCGGATCGTCGGCCACGCCGCCACCGGCAGTAGCGGCATCCTCGAGCAGGGTCAGTCCCACAATGACCACGGCCCCGACGATGGCCACCGTTGCCTTGCCCCAATGGATACCTGACGAGGGCTCCGGGGAAGGCGCGGGCCTGCGATTGGAGAGCACGGGCTCGGGACGCCAAACCCGTGTTGCATCCGGGACGGGACGATAGCTGGGTACGAGAACCGGCTCAGGCAGGGGCGGACGCAGGTGCTGATCCGGCTTCAGCTCGATCTCGACTTTGAACTCGCTGGCGACATAGACGTAGTCGCGGATTCGCCCGGTCATGCGTGGATAGGTCAGCGTGGCCTTGAGCACCGGCTCTCCCGTGCTCGATATGCCGGCGGAAAACTGGGCACCCGGCGAATGGGCATTCGCGCGCAAGGTGAGCTGGCATTCATAGGTGACGCTGTTGGACTTGCGGTCCCAGCTCAATTTGCCGCCGGACACCAGTTCGCCGAGCACGGTCGAGGTCTGCCGGCGCGCCTGCGACTCCAGTCCGCGGTTGCTGTAGACGAGTAGCGGCACCTTGTCGGTCGGCTGCAGGAAGATCGCCCCCTTCAGCTTGACCCTGGCCGAAAAACCATTGCCCTTGATCTCGATGATCGACAGGTCGTCAAGCTGATAGCCGAAACCGAAATTGTTCGCGAGCGTCCTGGCCGCAGGATTGCTGCCGGCATCGGGCTGCACATGCGTATGAGAGGGGGTCGAGCTGCCCCTCGGGGCGGGTACGGAGGCAGGCGAGTTGGGCGCAGGCGGATTGGCTGACTGGGCGGTCGCTGTCGCCGCCGGAGTGCCTGCCGGGACGCCGCGCAGCACCACGCGACGGTGCTGCCTCGGCAAGTAGATCACCGCTCCTGCCCTGATGAGGTCGGGATTGACGATGCCGTGTCCCGTCTTCGCGACGATAGCCGGCTCATTGTTGTAGGCATAGATCTCCGGCCAGCGCACCGGATTGCCATAGTAACGGCCGGCGATTCCCCACAAGGTATCGCCTTGCTTGATCACGTAACGCCCTGCCTGCACGATGCGTTCTCCCGGAAAAAATGGATTTCAGCCAATGAATGGAATGCCGGTACCTGAGGCTAGGCTCGCTTCTTGACAGGAATATTATGGTTCCGGCCGAAAAAACTCGTACTGGGTCATCGAGGCGCCGCACAAACCGCCGTCAATCCAGCCTGATCTGCACACTGGCCGTATGTCCCCTGGCGTCGATCACCGAGAGGCGGGCGAAGCCCTTGCCCGGCTTGTCCCAGATGGCCTCGCGACGCTGTTCGCCGATCACGATCGGCAGGCCATCGGCGAGCCAGGTGAAAGGTGGAGCACCGCCCATGGCCTTGAGAGAGAGTGTGGCGTCCGGTTCGTCGGCCGAGACCTCGACCCTCGCGCCATCGGGCGGAAAGGAGATCACCAGCGGTGCATCGCCTGAACCGGCGGCCGCGACTTCAGGCAAAGCGCCCGGGCGGAACCGTTGCAGGGCGGGCGGCAGCTCAGAGGTTCGCGCGAAGACCACGCCGGGCGGCGGGGACTTCAGCGGCACGCGCCGCTCGCCGATGCGTTGGAAGGCATCGAACAGGATGGGAGCAGCGGCCTTGCGCCCGACCAGGTCCGAAACCGGCGCGCCATCAGGCCGCCCCACCCAGACTGCGACGGTGTTGGCGCCGTCGAACCCGACGGCCCAGGCATCGCGATAGCCATAGGAGGTGCCCGTCTTGTAGGCGATCTTGCCGCCCACGGCGTTCTCCGGCGGCGGCGCCCCGATGAGGACATTGCCGACCTGCCAGGCCGCGGCCTTCTCGAACAGGCGATGGGGCTGCACACCGAGCGCCCGATCCTGCGCCCGCCAGATCAACGGGAGCGCCTCGCCATCCCGCGCCAGAGCCAGATAGAGGGTGGCAAGATCGGTGAGCTTCACGCCGGCGCCGCCAAGACCGACTGCCAGGCCCGGCACGGCGTCGGGCGGCAAGGATGGCTCGGCACCGGCACTCTTCATGCGGGCAATCAGCCGGTTCGGCCCGACGGAATTGAGCAGCATCACCGCCGGCACGTTGAGGGATTGCTGCAAGGCGCGGCGCATCGTGACGGTGCCCTGGAAGGCATCGTCGAAATTCTCGGGCTTGTAGACCCCGAAGCGCACGGGACGATCGTCCACCAGCGTCTCGGGATGGGCAAGGCCGTCCTCGAAGGCGAGGCCGTAGATGAAGGGCTTGAGGGTGGACCCCGGCGATCGCAGCGATTCGGCGAGATCCATCTGGCCGGCCCGCGCCTTGTCGAAATAGCCGACCCCGCCAACATGCGCCCTCACCTCGCCGGTCGCGTTGTCGACGGCGACGATGGCAATCGAAACCCCGCCGCCCAGAGCCGTCGCCCGCTCACGCGCCAGATTTTCGAGCTGCTCCTGCAGGAAGCGCGCAATCGTGGTTGTTAGCACCGGATTGGGATCGCGCTTGCCGGCCTGGACCTGACGCATAAGGTCCTGGCGCACAAGCCGTTCGGCGACATGAGCCGCCAGGATCGGGAAGGGCTTGCGCCCCTGCGGCGCCGCTTCCAGCGTGGCCGCCTCGGCCTGGTCGGGATGGAGCGCGCCTTTGCCGGCAAGAAGCCGCAATACCCGATTTCGGGCGGCCTTGGCCGCGGCAGGAACTCGGTCCGGCCGACGCGATTCAGGAGCCTGCGGCAAGGCCACAAGCATGGCCGCCTCCGCCGTCGAAAGGCGCTTGGGTTCCTTGCCGAAATAGGCCAGCGAAGCGGCCCGCGTTCCTTCCAGATTGCCGCCATAGGGCGCCAGCGCCAGATAGAGGCCGAGGATCTGCTCCTTGCTCAGCCGGTTCTCGATCTGGACGGCACGGATCATCTCGGCCGCCTTGTCGGCAAAGGTGCGATCCGGCCGCGGCTCGAGCAGGCGGGCAACCTGCATGGTCAGGGTCGAGCCGCCAGAGACGATGCGCCCGCGGCTCAGCATCTGCCAGGCCGCCCGGATCATAGCCACCGGATCGATGCCGTGATGGGAATAGAAGCGCTTGTCCTCATAGGCGACCAGCATCGACAGGAAGCGCCTGTCGACCTCCTCCGGCTTTGCCGGCAGTCGCCAATAGCCGTCCGCGGTGGTGAAGGGGCGCAGCAACCTGCCGTCACGATCCACCACCAGCGGAGAATAGGTCACGCTTTCGCCCAGCGGCACCGGGCCGAGGCGTCGCACTGCCTCCGAAAGCGCAAAGCCGCCGGCGTTCACGGCGATAACAGCCGTGAACAAGAGCGCGCATAGGATATGGACGCGCCGATTGGTCATCTCAGTCCGTTCTACCTCTCGGTGACGGTGAGCGTGCCGGTGGCAAGCGTGGCATTGCGCTCGGGCTGATACATGTCCTCAACCGTGGTGCCGGGCAGGATGTAGCGGCCAGGCGCTACCGCGCGGACGACATAGGCGACCTTGGCGGCCTGATCGGTGAACGCGGCGACGAAGCGGTCGTCGCGGAACTCCGAATGGGTGACGTCGGTGAGGTCCTTCAGCCAGGCCATGCTGCCCGTCTCGCCGGTGACGACCAGATTCGGATTCTCGATCTCGAAACCAGCCGGAAGCCGGTCCACGAGCAGGAAGTTGCCGGTCTGGTTGTCGCCGCTCCGGCTTGCATTCAGCACCACCACCAACCGAGTGTTCTGCTTCACCTCCGCGGGGTCCACGGCCTTTCCGTCGAGCGAGAAATAGGTGCGCGTCAGGTTCATGCCGTTGTTGGCGGCCGGCTCGGGCACCACGGGCGAGCCGGAGACCGCGACCACGGCCTGTAGGGCCGAGGCGCCGGGATTGGAGACGGAATGCGGGGTCTTGAGCGCCTCGCCGCGATAGACCTTGTAGAAGGCGCCCTGCTGTTCCGAGCCATCGGCGATCAGCCTGACGGAACGGGCCTGGTCGGCGACACTGCGTGCCGCGAGCACCATCCAGGTCATCTCCTGGGTCGAGGCATAGCGGGATCTGGAGCGCGCATCGGTGATGACCTTGAGCGCCGCCTTGATCACCGGCAGGCCTGCATTGCCGTCACCCGCAAGCGCCACCACCGCCGCGGCGTCGCGCAGCGGCGAGCCGTAATTGCGATAGGCTTGGCTGGCATCGACAGTCTCCTTCTGGAGCGCTTCGGCAGCCGAGCCGAATGCCTCGCCGGCCCGCGGCTTGTCGCCGAGCATGCCGAGGGCCGCGGCGATCTGGGCCCGCGCCATGGCGCTGCCGAACTGGCCGATCTTGGTATCGGCGAGATATTTCAGATCACCTGCCGGCGCCCTGCCGGCCCGAGCCAGCGTGTAGAGCGCGTAGGCGATGTCCTCGCCCTTGCCCTCTTCCACGTCGGGCGCATTGCCGACACGGTTGCGCAGATAGTCGACCGCCTGGTTGAGCGCCAGTTCCGGCACGGCGAAACCCTTCTCGCGGGCCCGCAGCAGGAAGTCGGTGACATAGGCCGACAGCCACAACTCGCCGCTGTCGGCATTCCACAGGCCAAAGGCGCCGTTCGAATCCTGGCGTGCGAGCAGGCGCTGAACCGTATCGCCCAGGCGCTCCTTCACCGTGCCGTCGAGATCGATGGCATTGCCGCCGAGCTCACTGAGATAGAGCAAGGGCAGCGCACGGCTGACGAGCTGTTCCGAGCAGCCATAAGGATAGCGATCGAGATCGCGAAGCAGGCCGGGCACGTCGAGTGCGCTGAACGGCCCCACTGAAAGCGAGACCCCGCCGGTGCCGGGTACCATTTCGGCAACCAGGTCGGCATTGACGGTGATGCCGCCGCCATTGGCGGCAATCGTCTGGATCGTGCGGCGTGTCACCGGCGGATTGGCCGGCAGGATGCCGAGCGTGAAGCTCTGGTCGATGGCGACATTGCCGGGACCGGCCAGGGTGGCGACCAGCTTGCCGGTGCCGATACCGTTGGCGGTAATGGGAATGTTCACCGGCGTGCGCGAGCCCGCGGCCCCGATCTTCACGGTCTGGTAGAGAGCTGATGGCTCGGCGCCAACGGGTCCTTCCATAGTGACGGCGAGCGTGTAGTCGCCCGGCGCGGCCTCGGCATTCACGAGGTCCAGGCGGAAGCGCGACTGGTCACCTACCGCAAGGAAGCGCGGCAAGGTGCCGGCGATCACCACCGGATCGCGCACTTTGACGTCCGCCGACGCATGGCCGACCTTGGTTGGCGTCCAGGCCACCGCCATCACGCGCACCAGGCCGTTAAAGGCAGGGATATCGAAGCTGATCTCGGCCGTGCCGTCGGCACCGACTTCGATCATGCCCGAGAACAGCGCCAGGGGTGCCTGAGTCGGCGGCGGACTGTTGAAATTGGCCCCGCCGTCGCCGCCGGTGCGTATCCGCCCCTTCGCCCCTTCCATGCCGTCGATCAACTGGCCGTAGAGATCGTGCAGCTCAGCCGAAAGGCGCTTCTGGCTGTAATAGAAAGTCTCGGGCTCCGGCGGCTTGTAGCCCGTCAGGTTGAGGATGCCGACATCGACGGCCGCCACGGTGACATAGGCTTTCTCGCCGGCGAGGCCCTCGACCTTCACCGGCACTTTGAGAGGCTGGCGCGGCTTCATGAGCTCGGTCGGCGTGAGCGTGACCTTGAGCGTGCGCTCATTGCGGTCGATGCCGAACCAGGCGAGGCCGATCGCGCGCGTCGGCATGCGCTTGGCGGCGACGTCCATCGGCCGGAAATGGGTGACCACGACATAGGCGCCCGTGCCCCAATCCTTGCCGACGGTGACGGGAACGGTGGTCCCCTTCTCCGGCACGTCGACCAGGGTAGAGGACAGCAGTTTCTCGCCGACCACCTGCACCGCAGCCTTGCCAGCGAAACGGGCATCGATCTTGACCTGCAGTGTGTCGCCGGTCTTGACGCTCGTCTGGTCGAGGGCGACCGGCAGCATATCGGGCGTGTCGGCCTTCTCGCTGGTGTAATAACCCGCATAGAAGGAGCTGGAGGAAGAAGACAATCCATCCGCCGAGATTTCGAGGCGGTACTGGCCCCACTGCACCTGCGCCGAGATCTGAGCGGGCTTGTCGGCCGCGAGGTCGACCGTGCCGCCGCCGACCTTGCGCGCGGTGGTGACGGCTTCATAGTTCCAGCGATTGTTGCTCTTGTACCACTGATAGGTCGTGGTGAGACGCTTGAGCGTCCAGGTCGCGCCCTTGGCCGCTACCTGGTTGCCCTGGGGATCGACGGCAATGGCGTCGAACAGGGCCTGCTGCCCCTCGGGCACCGTGCCCTCGGCGAAGCCGGGCTTCAAGGCCAGCATCGGGCTGGTGGAGGCGATCGGCAGGGAGGCCGAGCGTACGACGCCGCGGCCGCCGCCTTCCTTCATGCGGATGACGAAATTGGCCTTGAGCGGACGAGTGGTCGTCGGCAGTTGCGGCAGCGGCACCGTGAACTCAGCGTGGCCCTTGTCATCGGTCTGGGCGAGATCGTCGACGGTGTTCTGCACCGTATCGACACTCTCGTCCGACAGGCCGAAGGCATAGTTCTTCCATTGCGAGAAGGGCTGGCTGTCGGTCGAGACCGAAACGTCACCCTCGATGTCAAGGCCGGCAGCCGGGGCGCCGAAGAGATAGCGGCCATCCACCTTCAGATTGGCGCCGCTGGTGCGGTCGATGCGGGTGCCGGAGGTGGCGAGGTCGAACTCGATGCGATCGGGCACATAGTCTTCGACCAGGAAGGTGGTCTCGCCGACCGGTGACGCCTTGGGATCGGTGTAGGCGACGACGCGCCAAGTGCCGCTGGCGGCGGAGGGAATGATGGCGATATCGGCCGTGCGGCCGCCGGCGCCCTGGTCCTTCAGCACGGTGCGGGAATATTCGACGCCGTCGGGGCGCTGAACCACCATGGTCACCGGCACGTCGGCCAGGGCGTTGGCATTGCCGTCGCGCAGCAGGATGGCTGCATGCACTGTCTCGCCGCGGCGATAGACGCCGCGCTCGACATAGACGAAGGCATCGGCCGGGCCTGGCGGATCGCGCCCGGTGACGCCGCGATCGGTGAGGTCGAAGGCCTGCTGGGTGAGATCGATGAAGGCGTAGTCGTTCTTCTCGTCGGAAGCCACCACCAGCGCCGGCTCCTGGCCTTCGCTGCCCTTGGTCAGGCCGGCATCGAAGAAGGCGGCGCCATCGGCACCCGTCTTCGCCGAGCCGAGAATCTCGTTGTTGCGGGCTAGCAGGCGCACCGTGACATTGGCGAGCGGATCGGCAGACGCGATCGAACGCAGGAAGACGTGCAGTCCATCCTTGCCCTTGAGAGTGGTCAGGCCGAGATCGGAGACCACGAACCATTGCGTGGCGAGCTGGCTGTCTTCGTCCTCCTTCACCTCACCGGGCTGGGCCGTCATCACATAGAGGCCGGGCTCGATCTTGCCGAGCGCCTCGTCGACCGGAAAGGCGGTGGTGACATCCTGATTGGCGGTGCTGGCAAGGTCCATCGTACCCTGCCAGACCTTCTTGCCCTTGGTGCGGGCGATCTCGCCGGCCTGAGAACCGTAGATCTGCTCGAGGAAGTTGGAATCGATCACGGCCGAGATCAGGCTGCGGTCGCCGACCCGATAGAGGGCGAGCCGGGCCTGGGTGGAGTTGACCGAGACCAGCGGAATGCCGGCCTGGCCGGTGCGCGGCAGGACATAGCTCTTGCCGACGAACTGCACAGACGGCAGGCGGTCGCGCACATAGATCTCATAGTCGGCGTTCTTGAGCAGGCTTTCGTCCACGGCTGAAGGCAGGCCCTGGCGCACAGTGACCTTGTAGCGCCCGCCATGCTTCAGCCCTTCGACGCACAGCTTGGTACCGTCGACGGTAACGGCCGACACAGGGCCAGGCTCCTGGGTGAAATAAGGGGCATAGTCGCTGACCGCGTTGCTCAGCGGATCGGAGAATTGGAAGCACAGGCGCGGTTGCGGCGCATCGCTCTCCACGGTGTAATCGGTGATGCGGAAGCCGTGCTCCTTGCGCACCTCTTCATAGGTTTCGCGAATCTCCGCATTATCGACCAGATCGAGGCTCGCCCGATAGGCGTTGAGGGCCGGGCGCCAGTCCTCGCGCTTGACCAGGGCCTGGGCGACATCGTTCAGCGCCTCCGCTTGTTCCTGCGGTGTCCTGGCAAGCTGATAGGCCCGAATCGAGGCACCGAGCGCCTTGTAGGGCAGTTCATACCGGTCCTGGCTGTTGAAGGGCTCGGCCACCAGCAGCAAATCGGCGAGGCGCTTCCACATCGCGCCGTCATTGGGTGTCAGGGCGATGAACTGTTCCACCACCACGGCGGTGTTGCGGGCATTGTCGGAGCTGACGGCGGCCTTCAGCTCCTCCTGAAGCTGCGGCGCGCTCTTCTTCATGGTCTTGGCCAGCTTGGCGATGCTGTCCTTGTAGCTGTCCGCCGCATAGGAATAGCTGTCGGCCTGGAACAGCGGGGCCGCTTGCGCCGGACCAGCAGCCACCCAGCTCGACACGGCGAGCATGAGCACGAACGCTGAGAAAAACCGCACGAAAACGCCGTGGCGCGTTGCCTGCCTGACCATCTTGCCTGTCCTCTTAGCCGCCCCTCGGCCTATGGCGGCGGTCCTTTCCACGCTAGCGTGCCGGCGTGACCGTGGCGTGTCGTCAGCTATGGAGGGACGCAATCCATAGCTGACGACACGCCACGGTCACGCGATACGCATGGGGAGCGGGCCACCGAGCCACAAGACTAAGGGCGCCCCGGGTCGGCGGCAATCATGATTCAGAGAGTTTTCACCATCTGTACCGGTGGGAACAGCGCGCGTACCGGTGTTTTTGCAGCCGGCTTATTTTTTCCGCGCGAGAGGGCTGGACAACCTCGGAGGCGCTGGCTATAAGCCCGCTCTCGCTTCGGCCTCGGCTGACGCGCTGGATGCCTAGGTAGCTCAGTTGGTAGAGCATGCGACTGAAAATCGCAGTGTCGGCGGTTCAATTCCGTCCCTAGGCACCATCTCCCCTTTCCAATTTTGGCGACCGACAAGAAAGATGCATGGCTGCTGCCGTTTGCTGACCGGTGTCGGCGCGATAGCCGCGGTCCATTTCAGCCAATTGGCGCCCGGGCCCGGCAGAACGAGGTCCTGAACCGTCACCGGGGCGACAAGCAAAACCCGGTCAGAAGAAGCCTTGTGCTTCTAACCGGGCAGGAGTCTGAAACGGCCGGGCCAATTCGCACGCATCCGGCCGAATCTCTCACGAGTTCCCGTCCGAATACGCGCCGGCCCTGCCCTCCAGCGGTAAAAGCTATTGCCAGGTCCAACGATTGTTCAGGACCGCTCCGCGCTCCAGTGTCGGATTGCTACCCCATTTGCGCTCGCCCCAGGTCTCGTAGAGGGCCAGATCAAGGGCGTTGTCCTCCCGGATCTTCTGGCGCAATGCCTCGCCGATATCCTGGCTGCGCAGCGCATTGGCAGGCGCGGCATTCTCATGAGGCAGTTTTTCGAATTTCCAGCCGATATCCTGGGTCATCTGCTCCATCACCGCATCGCAGTTGCGATAATCGCCGACGAACCAGAACGTCTCGAACTGCCTGGAGAGAAATTCGAACCTCTGGCGCTGGCTCATCTTGCGGATGCCCAAGGAGGACAAACCGAAATAATGCCTGAAATAGAAGCGGCTGATGCGGTTGTGCTTGTTGGTCGGATACCATTGCTCGAAGGACATGCCCACGATCCGATGTCTCTCGGGCGTCTTCTGCAGGAAATTGTAAAGCGAGACGTAGAAGGACACCGGCTCCCTGAGCAGGCCGATCTCGCGAATGATGCGGCCGTCGAAGCCCCTGGCTGCGGCGCGCGGCAATCTATGCCCGAACAGGATGCGGATTTCGTCGCGATCGGCCTGAGGTACACGAGCCTGCGGATCGAGCCAGGGCCGTTGTTCGGGCTTGGAATAGATCACGGCGGAACCGCGCGGCGGGACATCGTGCAGGAGATAATCCCTGACGCTCAAACCGGCGCATTTCAGAATATGCGGAAACAGGTAGACTGTTGTGTTGCTGCTCATCAAGTCTCGCAGGCTCGCTCCTCCCGCCCACAGGCCGGAAGTCTTGAACCGCTCACCCCTCTTTCTTGGCCAGGATGACATTCATCGTGAATGCTCCTGGTGCCATGGAAACCATCGCCCCCGCGACAGTGCCAAGGCTCATCCAGTCAATCGCTTGAAGGACCCGCCGGCGTCCGTCACCGTTGAGATCGAATAGATATAGAAAGTTTCCGGCATGGCAACGGAACTGTCCGGGTAATCGAGCTCGATCGCAACCGACCGTATCTGTGGAAACAGATTGCAGCCCCTTCTCGCGAAGGAGCTGCTCGATGGCTTCGCCCCGTTTCAGACCTTTCGGCGGCGACGGTACTGATCGATCACCACGGCGGTGACGATAATGGCACCGAGCACGATCTGCTGCAGAGAGGCCGGCACGCCCAGGAAGGTGAAACCCGACTGCACGACGCTGAGGATCAGCAGGCCGATCACGGTGGAGGTGATGCGTCCCACGCCGCCCGACAGGGACGTTCCCCCGATCACCACGGCTGCGATCGCCTGCAGTTCATAGCCCAGGCCTGCACCGGCCTGGCCCGAACCGCCGCGGGCGATCATCACCACGGCCGCCAAGCCCGACAGCAGGCCGGCAATGCCATAGACCTTGACCAGATGCTTCTTCACGTCGATGCCCGACACGCGCGCCGCCTGCATGTTCGAACCGATCGCATAAGTGAACTTGCCGTAACGGGTGTAGCGCATGGCGATGTGGAAGATCAGCGCCACCACCAGGAAGATGGTGATCGGCAAGTTGATCGAGAAATCGCCGAAGATCTTGGTCGACGAACCAATCATGCTGAAGGAGGGCGTGAAAGTGCTGATTGGCGCGCCATTGGTGTACCAGGTGGCAAAACCGCGGGCCGAAACCATCATGCCGAGGGTGGCGATGAAGGGCGGCACATTGGCATAGGCGATCAGTGCACCATTGACGACGCCGGCGAACAGCCCGGCCGCCAGCCCTGCCAGCACCGGCACGATGAAGGGCAGGTCGGACAGATGGGGATAGACGATGGAACGGGCCGTCGAGACCTGCGCCAGGCTGGCCGCAATCATCGCCGTTGCCCCCACCACCGAACCGGAAGACAAATCGACGCCGCCGGTGATGATGGTCTGCGCCACCCCGACGGCGATGATGCCCACCACCGCCGTCTGCAGGAAGATGATGCTGAGACGATCCGCATTGAACAGGAAGCTCTGCTGCTTGACCGGCCAGCCCAGTGCCTCGAACAGCAGGCCGATGCCGATCAGCACGACCAGAATGCTGACTTCCTGCGGTATGCGCCGGCGCGGCGACGTCGTGGTGGTTCCCGGTGCCTTGTTCGCAATCTCATTGGTCGACATGACGTCCTCCGTTTCCCCATTCCCGGACTTCGTGCATTTCCATTTCGAAGCCACTGCGCCGATCCATCAGGAATCGACCGGGCAGCGCCTCTTTTCCATGCGCGGCTACCAGCCGTGTCTGTCGTGTTCTTATCCCTCTCATCGCGCTGCCAGCTCCATGATGCGGACCTGGTCGGCTTCCGACCGATCGAGGATACCGGTGACGTGACCCGCATGCATCACGACGACCCTGTCGCTCATGCCCAGAACCTCGGGCAGTTCGGACGAGATCATGATGACTGCGACGCCTTCTCCGGCGAGCTTGCTGATCAGGCGGTGGATCTCCGCCTTGGCGCCGACATCGATGCCGCGCGTCGGCTCGTCAAGGATGAGAATGCGCGGCTTGGTCAGCAGCCAGCGGCCGATCAGAACCTTTTGCTGATTGCCGCCAGAGAGATTTTCGATGCGCTCGTGCATGTTGGGAGTCTTGACCCGCAGGGTCGAACTCATTTCGCTGCAAGCCGGCACCACTTCACTGGAGGCGACGAAGCCAGCCTTGACATAGCGTTGCGTCAAAACCGCCATCTGCATGTTCTCGAGGATATCGAGAATGAGGAAGCAGCCGGTGTCCTTGCGGTCTTCGGTGAGAAAGGCCATCCCGTTGCGCATCGCGACGGAGGGCGACCCGATGCTGACCTGCTTGCCGTTGATCGCGATGGTGCCGCTCGTCGCCGGCGTGACGCCGAAGAGCGTCTCCGCGACATTGCTGCGCCCTGCCCCGACCAGCCCTGCAAAGCCGAGGATCTCGCCGGCGCGCAGGTCGAAGGAGACATCGGAAAAGACCCCTTGGAGCGTCAGATTCTTGACCGACAGCACGACCTCGCCGATCGGAACCGTCTCCTTGGGGAACATCTGCGTGATCTCGCGCCCGACCATGCGCCGGATGATCTCGTCACGGGTGAGGTTCTCAGCCAGGTCGGTTCCGATATATTTTCCGTCCCGGAAAATCGAAACCTCGTCAGAGATCTCGAAGAGCTCGTTCATCTTGTGGGTGATGTAGACGATGCCCTTCCCGGCCGCCTTGAGATCGTGGATGATCTCGAACAGATGCGAGACCTCGGTCTCGGTCAACGCCGAGGTCGGCTCATCCATGATGAGCACGTCGGAGTTGTAGGAGATGGCCTTGGCGATCTCGACCATCTGCCGATTGGCTACGCTGAGCGTGCCGACCTCGGCCGCAGGGTCGATCTTGATCTTCAATTGCTCGAACAGCTTGGAGGTGCGGCGATTGAGTTCGGCATGGTCGACGAAGCCGAGCCAGGTCAGCGGCTCACGCCGGATCCAGACATTCTCCGCCACCGTCATGTACTGCATCAGGTTGAGTTCCTGATGGATCATCGCCACGCCGTTTTCCAAGGCATCGAGCGGTCCTGAAAAACGCACTTCCTGTCCGCGAAGCTTCATCGTGCCGGCATCGGTCTGATAGACGCCGGCGATGATCTTCATCAGCGTCGACTTGCCGGCTCCGTTTTCACCCATCAGGGCGTGCACCGTGCCCGGGCGCAGCTTGAACGAAACATTGTCGAGCGCGAGAACGCCGGGGAACCCCTTGCGAACGCCCTCCACTTCGATCAGGTAATCGGACTTGGCTTGCCCGGCCCTTTCGGGCGCGGTCGATTGTGCGACGGCCATCCTCATTTCCCCTCTGCCAGCGCCATGCTGCCGACGTGCGTTCTGGTCGCCCGAAGCTTGGCTCCGGACCTGCGGCCAGACAGGCGGTGAATATTTCCAGGTCCCTCCGGCATCGACCGGAGGGACTTTGGCGCGATTGCGCTCAGTTCTTCTTGAGGTACTTGTCCATATTGGCAGGCGTCACGAGTTCAAAGGGCACCCACACCATCGGATCGGCGATCTTCTCGCCCTTGGCCAGCTTGAGCGCGGTATCGACGGCGCCCTTGCCCTGTCCTTCGGCATTCTGGAAGACGGTGACCTGGAGATCGCCATCCTTCATCGCGCCGAGGCCGTCCTGCGTCGCGTCCACACCACCGACGATGGTCTTGCCGCCGGCAATCCCTGCCTGCTTCAGCGCCTGAATGGCGCCGATCGCCATTTCGTCATTGTTGGAAACCACGGCCGCCGGCTTGATGCCCGAGGTGATCCAATTGGTCATCAGATCGATGGCCGCGGTCCGGTCCCAATTGGCCGTCTGCTTCTGCAGGATCTTGATGCCGGTGCAGGGTTCCTTGGCGATGACGTCCTCGACGTCCTGCGTGCGCTGGCGGGCCGCTTGGTTCGACAATTCGCCCATGATCACCACGATGTCGCCCTTGCCGCCCATCAGCTTGCAGATCTCCTGCATCTCGAGTGTGCCGGACTGGGCCTCGTCGGAGCCAACGAAGGCGACCTTCTCAGGCAGCTTGGTATCGGACGGCATGCGGTTGACGAACACCAGGGGAATACCCGCCTCGGTGGCGAGCTTGGTCATCTGCGGGGTGGCATCGGTATCGACGGGATTGACGATGATCGCGTCAACCTTCTGAGCGATGAAGTTCTGAATCTGGCTGAGCTGCTTGTTGACGTCGTTCTGGCCGTCCTCGACCTGCAGCTTCACGCTCGGCAGCGTCTTGGCGTAGTCCGTCATGCCATTGCGCAGCACGGTGAGGAAATTGTCGTCGAACTTGGCCATGCTGACGCCCACGCTCTGGGCGGACGCCGTGCCACACAGCAAAGCCGTCGCGGCGAGGGCAAAAAGGGTCCGTTTCATCGTGTCTCCTCCCTGGGTCGGATGTCCGGCAGCACCCGTCATTTTCCGGATAATCCCCTTGCGGGGAATTGGTAGACCGTCAAAACACCTTGCGATTTGCTGGAATCATCCAGAATTACAAAGGCCCGTAGAAACAAAGGCTTGGAGCAAAACGCGTTCATGCTCGAACGCGTTTTGCTCAGGACATCAACCCTGCCGCGATCAGAGCCATGCTCGCGGCGATGCGATCCTGGATCTGCCCGGCATCCATTTTCTGTATGCTTTCGGCGAAAGGCTCGAAGGAGAGCGCACCGGTATAGCCGCCGGCGCGCAGCGCCTTGATCTGAGCGATATTGCCCAGACGATCGTCCGCCCCGACAAGGCCGCGATGGCTGTCCCGCATCTCCTCCACCGCTACGGACGTGTCGTCCACGCCGGAGATATGGACCAGCCCAGTGCGGTTCGGGAACAATGCCGCCTCACCGGCAAGATGATGATGGAACGTATCATGCACCAGTTTGAAGGTCCGCGCACCATCGACCGTATCGATACCGGCGACCGCTTCCGATTTCAGGCGCAAGGAGCAGATTTCGAAGCCGAGCGGTTCGACGAGACCGCTCAGCCCGCGTGACGACAGGATCGGCTTGAGCGCCTCCAATGCCTCGATCAAATTGGGAAGGCGCTCACCATCGCCGCACCCGTCACCGTCATTGCGCGGCACCAGCACGAGGGCCTTGGCGCCTGCACCGGCCGCATAATCGGCAAGCTCTTCCGCTTCCGATGCCCGCGCCGCGGTCCACTCGTTGAAGCGTTGCAGGGCATTGATCGACAGGATTTCGACACCGGCTCGCCGCGCTTCCTCCCGCATCGAAACCGCGGATGTCCCATCGAGTATGGCATTGCCGGCGAGATCGTTGCGGATCTCGACCTCGGCGATCCCCAGATTGCGGGCGAGCGCGAAGAATTCCGCAGGCCGCAGCTTCGGCGCGGTCATATGGTTGAGAGCGAAGGATTCGGCTCCGCCTGTCATGAAACACTCCTTGCAGGCGCAAGCGCCTGATTTCCAACCTCGCCAGCGCCAGTTTCCGACGCCATGTGCTTTCCGGTACCTGTCATCAAAATAGAATGATTGGACCGTTTTTGATCTTAATTGGAATTAATATTCTATTTTTGCACTGCGCTGTCAAGTGCGCATTTCTTTTGCGCGCTCGCTCGCGCGCGCTGCACCATCGGTCGCCGGGATCGCGCGCGCCATTGCGGTTGGCCGGGCCCGGCAACATGCCCGGCCGCGCTCCGCAAGGCCGAGCAGGCGTCAAACGTTCTAGATATTTTCGGGAAGATAGAGATTGAAGGGCAGGAAAACCTGTCCGGCTCCTTCCACGCTGCCCGCAAGGCAGGCCTGCGCCATGACGCGGATGAGTTCCACGGGCAGTTGCGGCAGCGGTGTCGCGATGACGAAGGAAATCACCTCTTCGCTCAAGGCCAGGCGCGAGCCCGGCGTCAGCTCGGGACAAACCGCCACCAGCCCTTCCGCCTTTTCCTCGCGCAAGGCGGCAATCACGCCCTCCATGCCGCCGCCGGCCACATAGAGCCCCGCCAGATCCGGATGCCGCCTGATCAGGCCGAAGGTCGCCTCATGGGCGATGCTCGGTTCCTCGAGATTGACACGGCTGTCCAGCACCTCGAAATCGGGCGCATGCTCGCGGAAATAGCTGCGCAGCCCGATTTCCCTGAGTTCATGGCCGTGGAAACGATGGCTGCCGAGAATGATGCCGACCTTGCCGGGCCGGCGTGCCGTCCGCGCGATCAGCCAGCCAGCGGTGCGTCCTGCCTTGCGATTGTCGAGGCCAACATAAGCCGCCCGATGTTCGGCGGCGAAATCGGACAGCAAGGCGAAGACTGGCACGTTGCGGGCCTTTAATTCGGCGACGGCCACGGTGATCTGGGGATGGTCCACCGACACGACGGCCAAGGCCTGGCACCGTTCACCCAACCGGTGCATCCGCTCGGCCACCACGGTCGGCGAGGTGTCGCCATGATGCTCGATGATGGCGGAGATGCGATAGCCGGGCGCCGAAGCGGCCGCTTCGGCGATGGATTGGGCCAGCAAGCTGTAGAAGGGAGACTCGGATTTGAGCAGCAGGAAGCCGAGCCGCAAATGCGGCGTATCGCGATCGAGGCGCTGCTGGATCAGCCCAGCGGCGTAGTAGCCGAGTGCCTTGGCCGCCTCAGCCACGCGCCGGGCTGTTTCCGGCCGGACCGGAAGCCTGCCGTTTAGTACACGGTCAACGGTTGCGGGACTGACACCCGCCTCCCTCGCGACATCCTGGATCGTGGGCCTTGCCATGGCTGTCTCTGATGGAATTACATCATGATGATAGTCGTTTTGACGTGTTTTGATAGAAACTGTCAACCGCCCATTGAGCCCCGCACCGGTGCGACATAGCATCGATGTCAAGGATGAGGCCTGATCGGAACCGGGCCGGACAAGGGAGCTCCGCAATGATGCCGACCCGGCGCGACTACAGTCTGATCGGGCGCGATGCCCAGGCCGCCGTCGAGAGTGGCCTGGCCGCCGCCGAATGGTATCGGTGCGATATTCCCCGCAAGCGCATGAAGGAACTCATGCAGCGCAAGGATGCTCCGGCGATCCGCGACACCGCCCTATGGCTGGCCGGGCTGTTGGTGAGCGGCCTTGCCGCCGGAGTGCTGTGGGGAAGCTGGTGGTGCGTGCCGTTCTTCGCACTTTACGGCATTCTCTACGGTTCGGCTTCGGACTCACGCTGGCACGAATGCGGGCATGGCACCGCCTTCCGTACGCGCTGGATGAATGATGTGATCTATCACATCGCCTGCTTCATGATCATGCGCGAGCCGACGATCTGGCGCTGGAGCCATACCCGACACCACACCGATACCATCATCGTCGGCCGCGACCCCGAGATCGCCGCCATGCGGCCGCCGGCAATGCTGCGCCTCGTCTCGAATGTCTTCGCGATCTCCTCGACCTGGGCTGCTCTCAAAAGCCTCGCCCTGCATGCCACCGGCAGGCTCAGCGAGGAGGAAGAGACCTTCGTGCCGGAGATGGAGCGCGGCAAGGTCTATCTGGTCGCCCGCATCTGGCTCGCCATCCATGCCGCCACCGTCGCACTCTCGCTAGCACTGCAATCCTGGCTGCCGATGATGTTCGTGGGTGTGCTGCCTACCATGTATGGTGGCTGGCTCACCCTCTATTTCGGGCTGACGCAGCATGCGGGCCTGGCCGAGAACGTGCTCGACCACCGCCTCAACTCGCGCACCGTCTACATGAACCCGTTTTTCCGCTTCGTGTACTGGAACATGAATTATCACGTCGAGCATCACATGTTCCCGATGGTGCCCTATCACGCGCTCCCGGAACTGCATAAGGCCATGCTTGCCGACACGCCGACGCCCTACCGCAACACGATCGCGGCCTATCGCGAGATCATCCCGGCCCTGTTTCGACAGAGGAAGGATCCCGAATATTTCGTGCGGCGGATGCTCCCTGCAAGCGCCCAGCCCTATCGCCCCGACCTGCATGGCGAGGTGATCACGCCCGACGACCCGCGTGCCCGTTTCGCCGGCCAGCACCACTGACAGACACAAGACGCAAAATCACATCGGGAGGAAAAAATGAGCACCTGGATCGACGCCTGCGATAGCGAGGATATCGAGCAGGAAGATGTCCTGCGCTTCGATCATGCCGGCCGCACCTATGCGCTCTATCGCAGCCCGGACGATGAATATTTCGCGACGGACGGGCTGTGCACCCATGAACAGATCCACCTCGCCGACGGCCTGGTGATGGACGACATCATCGAATGCCCCAAGCACAATGGGCGATTCAACTACAAGACCGGAGAGGCCAAGGGCGCCCCCGTCTGCATCAACCTGAAGACCTATGCCGTCCGGCTCGCCGACGGCAAGGTCCAGATCCAGCTCGGTTGATCCGATGCAACCGGGCATGGTCATCGTCGGCGCCGGCGAGGCGGGCGCCAGGGCCGCCTTCGCCCTTCGCGAGAACGGCTGGGCAGGCTCCATCACCCTGATCGGGGACGAAGTTCACGCCCCCTATGAGCGTCCGCCCTTGTCGAAGGCGACGCTGCTGGACGAAGCCGGCCCTTCCCCGCGCTATATCGTGGCGGAAGAGCGCTTCGAGGCCGATGCCATCGTCCATCTGGCCAAGCGCACCGTCGCAACGATCGAGCGGGACAGGCGGCTGGTTCGGCTCGATGACGGCAATGCCCTCACCTATGAAAAGCTGCTCCTTGCCACCGGCGCAGCGCCTCGCCGGCTGCCCCTGGCTGGCGCGAACAGGCCCGGATGCGTGACGCTGCGGCGCTTCGAGGATGCCCTGCATCTGAGGGAACGTTTTCGTCCGGGTGCGGAAATCGTCATCATCGGCGGCGGCTTCATCGGGCTGGAACTCGCTGCCAGCGCCCGCCAGCGCGGCGCGGCGGTCACCATCATCGAGGCACTTCCACGGCTGCTCAGTCGGGGGGTGCCCGCCGATATCGCCGAGGTCGTGCAAGAGCGCCATCGAGCGGCAGGCTGCACGCTGCTGTGCGGCGAAGGCATCTCCGCCATCGAGGAGGAGCCAGACGGCCTCGCCGTCCGCCTTACCAGCGGAAAACTGGTGCTCGCCGACCTCGTCGTTCTCGGCGTCGGTGCTTCGCCCAGCACAATGCTGGCTGAGGCGGCAGGCCTTGTCGTTGACAACGGCATCGCCGTCGACGCCAGGCTCCGGACAAGCGACGAAGCCATCTTCGCGGCCGGCGATTGCTGTTCTTTTCCCCTACCCGTCTATGGCGGACGGCGCGTGCGTCTGGAATCCTGGCGCAACGCCCAAGAGCAAGGCGCGCATGCCGCCCGCACAATGCTGGGCGAAGACGTCGCCTTTGACGCCGTTCCCTGGTTCTGGTCGGATCAGTATGACCTATCCCTGCAGGTCGCCGGACTGGTCGACGAGGGGCGCCATACCATTCGCCGAGACGGTGCGGACGGTTCCTTCATCCTCTGCCATCTCGACGATGGCGGACGCCTGGTCGCCGCCAGTGGCATCGGCCCCGGCAATGCCGTCGCCAAGGATATCCGGCTTTGCGAGATGCTGATTGCCAGGCGCGCGCACCCGGACAGGGACAAGCTCACCGATCCCAACACCCGCCTCAAATCCCTTCTCGCTGCCTGATCCGTCCTGCGCCTCGACGATGCGATCTTACCGCAGCCCCCTGGAGACCGTCATGGCCCGCCTTCGTCCCACCGTTGCCGACCTGCTTGCGCTTCGCGGCAAGAAGCAGATCGCCAAACTGAGAGTCACCACACTGGAAGAGGCCGAGGCGGCCGAGCGCGCCGGCATCGGCATGCTCTCGGTTCCCCCCAAGCTGATCGCCGAGCCCGCTTTCCGTGATGCGGCACCGACGGCCTTTGCGGTGACCGGGCTGGAACATGGCCACTACGTCAGCGCGGAAGACTATCTGCGGGCCGCCTTCCTTGCCAGGCAGCAGAGTTCAGACGCCGTCTATTGCGCCGCCAGCCTTGCCACCATCCGGCGGCTTCGCGACGAAGGCATTCCCGTAGTGAGCCATGTCGGCCTGATCCCCTCGCATCGGACCTGGACCGGCGGCTTCAAGGCTGTCGGCAAGACCTTCGAGACCGCCTGGCAGGTCTGGCAGCAGACCAAGGCTCTCGAGGAAGCCGGTGCTTTTGCGGCGGAGATCGAAGTGGTGCCGGTGGAGGTCGCCGCGGCCATCGGCCGCCGGACCAGCCTGTTCATGATCTCCATGGGCGCCGGCGGAGGATGCGATGCGCAGTACCTGTTCGCAGACGATGTGCTCGGCGCCCATGACGGGCATTATCCGCGTCATGCCAAGGTCTATCGCAATTTCCGCGCTGAATATGAGCGCCTGCAAAAGGAACGCATCGCGGCATTTTCCGAATACAATGCCGACGTCGCCAATGGTGCCTTCCCGGCGCCGAACCAGGTCGTCGGCATTGCCGGCGAGGAACTCGAGCGCTTCCTGAAGGCGCTCGATGCCGACGCGGCCTGATCGCAGGCACTGTGAGGCCGCTCCCGAGGACGCAGGCGTCTCGCCCATAGGCGCTAACTTTGCGGCCAGAGGCGTAGGTAGCAGGAGGGTCGATCTGGAGATCGATCCTCCAATCTGGTGCCACCACCCAAAGTTAGCGCCTATGGGCGTCTCGCCCCCGCACCCAAAAGACGATCAGGCGATCGGTGGCGCCGAGGCGATATCCGTGTCGAAGCAGCGATCAATCACGCGCTGCAGATTGGCGGCGTGGCGGAAGCTGGGTTCGGCGTTCTCTCCGCTCTGCACCGCCGCGATGAAGCGCTGGTAATTGGTCTTCACCGGATCGGCGTGCAAATCGCGCCAGGCCTGGGTGTGGATGCCGTCCCCGGTGCAGATGCGCAGGCTGGTAAAGGGGCCGTGATTGATCTCGATCGCGCCCTTGGTGCCGAAGACACTGAGCTTCAGCGTGTTGGCATAGCCAGTCATGAAACGGCTGGTATGGATCACGCCCAGCGCGCCATTTTCGAAACGCACCGACATCACCGCGCTGTCATTGGCATCGAGCGGATAGTCGCCGATCCGGTCGCCCGATGCCTTATGGAAAGTCGCGAGTTGCGCCTGCAACGCGACCGGCGTCATGCTCACGGCATAGCTGGCGAAATCCAGGATGTGGATGCCGACATCGCCTAGCACGCCCTTGGAGCCATGCTCCTCCGACAGACGCCAGAGCCAGCGCGGCTCGGTCGACCAGTCACCCCAGTGATTGCCCACCAGCCAGCTCTGGCGATAGGAGGCCTCGACATGGCGAACCTCGCCGATCTCGCCGCGTGCAATGATGCCGTGGGCCGCTTGCAGCGCCGGCACATCCCGATAGGACAGGTTGACCATGGCAATCAGGCCGGCGGCCTCGGCCGCCGTCGCCATCTCGTCGGCCTGCGGGAAGGTTTCGGCCAGCGGTTTCTCGCACAGGACATGCTTGCCCGCGAGGATCAGCTTCATCGTGGTGGGATGGTGAAACCTGTCGGGCGTGACATTGGCTACGGCATCGAAGCCGCCCCAGGCGATCGCCTCGTCGAGATCACCGAAGGAGTGCGGGATGCCATGCTCGTCGCTGAACTGGCGCGCCCTCGCATCATCGATGTCGACGCCCGCCACCACCTCGGCATCGGGAGAGGCCTGGAAGTGCCGGGCGTGATTGGCCGCCATATTGCCGGTGCCGAGCACGAGAATGCGGATCTTGGACATGGAATGATCTCGGGAGCGCGGACATCCCGTCCGCTCTTGGAAACGTCAGGCGATCAGGAAGTGCGGACATCGCGACGTGCAAGCATGTCGCCGAGATGTCCGCGCTCCAAATTCACCGGAAGCCTTCTTCACCATCCTCGTGGAGCCGTGGCCCCTTCACTTCCAGAGGCACGGGCGCCTTGTCATGCGGCGTGTTGGGCGCTTCGTTGACTCGCTTCCAGGCCGTCGCGGGATTGAAAGCCCATTTCACCGCGTTGCCGAGCACCTTGCGCACGGTGGCGTTGTGGTAAGTCGGATAGGCCTCGTGGCCCGGACGGAAGTAGAAGATCTTGCCGGCGCCGCGCTGATAGGTCAGCCCCGAGCGGAAGACTTCGCCGCCTTCGAACCAGGAGATGAACAGCGTCTCCATCGGCTCGGGCACGGTGAAGGGCTCGCCATACATTTCTTCATGCTCGATCTCGAAATATTCCGGCAGGCCTTCGGCGATCGGGTGGTTCTTGTTCAGCACCCACAGCCGCTCGACCTCCCCGGCCTCGCGCCAGGACAGGGCACAGGGCGTGCCCATGAGCTGCTTGAAGATCTTGGAAAAATGGCCCGAATGCAGAACGATCAGGCCCATGCCCTCCCAGACGCGCTCCTGCACGCGCTTGACGATCTCGTCCTTGACCTCGCCGTGAGCAGTGTGGCCCCACCACAGCAGAACGTCGGTATTCTTGAGTTTCTCGACGGTCAGGCCATGCTCGGGCTCGTCGAGAGTCGCGGTACCGACACTGATGCCCCCGGCCTCCTCCAGCGCCGCCGCAACCTCGCCATGAATGCCCTTGGGATAGAGCTGGCGCACCAGGGCGTTGGTCTGCTCATGCCGGTTCTCGTTCCAGACGAGTGCGCGGATAGTCATGTCGGATTTCCTTTGCCGTCAACGGCGATTCAAAGCGCTTTAATTGAAATCTCTGCCACATCCTGGGGCATGATTGAAGGTGGGATCTGAGGATATTTTCAGGTCCGGCGAAGCTCGCCGGGACCGATGCTCGTTGCACCGGTGGCGGGCGGCTACGCGAGGAGTTCCCGGAGGACGCCCCTGGTGCCGTCCGCCAAGGTCGTTCTAGGCCTGGAGCCGCCGCAGGGCCGCCCCGTCGGCCTTGAAGACATGCGACAATTCTCCCGGCACGCCGATATTCACCTTGGTCGCGGCGACCACGGGTGCGTCCCCGGCATGGCGCAATGTCACCAGCCTGCCGTCCGCCGTGCGCACATAGAGGAAATGGCTTTCGCCGAGTTCCTCGACCACTTCGACATCGCCGGTGAACGAGGCCTCCCCGCCGGTTTCCTGCAGATGTTCGGGCCGAATGCCGAGCTTCACCTTGTCGCCGGCACGCACGCCGTTGCCGTCGACCTTGGCCACCACGCTGCCCCCGCCTGGCAAGGCGACTTTCACGCCGGAGGCGTCGGCCGCCTGCACCTCGGTATCGATGAAATTCATCTGCGGCGAACCGATGAAGCCGGCGACGAACAAATTGTGCGGGTTGTGGTAGAGTTCCAGTGGCGCGCCGACCTGCTCGACATTGCCCGCGTTCAGCACCACGATCTTGTCGGCCAGCGTCATGGCCTCCACCTGGTCATGGGTGACATAGACCATGGTGGCGCCCATCTGCTTGTGTAGCTTGGCGATGGAAATGCGCATCTGCACGCGCAGCGCCGCATCGAGGTTGGAGAGCGGCTCGTCGAACAGGAAGACCTTGGGGTTGCGCACGATGGCGCGGCCGATGGCGACGCGCTGGCGCTGGCCGCCGGACAGCTGCTTGGGCAGGCGCTCGAGCAGCGGCGTCAGTTCCAGGATCTTCGCTGCCTCGCGCACCTTCTGGTCGATGGTCTGCGTATCGGTCTTCGCCAGTTCCAGGCCGAAGGCCATGTTCTGATAGACGTTCATGTGCGGATAGAGCGCATAGGACTGGAACACCATCGAGATGCCGCGATCCTTGGGGGTCTTGTCGTTCACGCGCTGTCCGTCGATCAGGAGGTCGCCGGACGTGATGTCCTCCAATCCGGCGATCAGGCGCAGCAAGGTCGACTTGCCGCAGCCCGACGGACCGACGAAGACCACGAAGTCCCTGTCTTCGATGTCCAGGTTGACGCCATGCAGGGTCTCGATCCGGCCAAAGGCCTTGCGGATATTCTTGAGTGTCACACTCGCCATTTGCTTAACCCTTGACGGCGCCAGCGGTGAGACCCGCGACGATCTTGCGTTGGAAGATGAGGACGAGGACGATGAGGGGCAGCGTCACGATGACCGAGCCGGCCATGATGTTGCCCCAGGGCAGTTCCTGCTGGCTGGCGCCGCTCATCGAGGCGATCGCCACCGGCACGGTGCGGTTGTCGGGCGAGAAGGTCAGCGCGAACAGGAATTCGTTCCAGGCCGCGATGAAGGCGAGCAGGCCCGTCGTCACCATGGCCGGCCACATCAGCGGCATGAACACGCGGCGTACCACCGTCCAGGGGCTGGCGCCGTCGACGAAAGCCGCTTCTTCCAGTTCCCGCGGCAGTTCCTTCATGAAGGTGGTGAGCACCCATACGGTGAAGGGCAGCGTCAGGATCAGGTTGGAAAGCACCAGCGCCGGCATGGTGTTGTAGAGGCCGAAGGCGCGCACAACCTCATACATGCCCGACAGCACCGCGACCTGTGGGAACATCGACACGGCCAGGATGGTCATCAAGAGGAGGCCCCTGCCCTTGAAGTGGACCCGGCCCAGCGCATAGGCGGCCGTCACCCCCAAAAAGAGCGAGATCAGCACCACCGTGACGGCGACGAGGATCGAGTTCCAGATGTTCCAGGCAAAGGGCTGCTGCTCGAACACGCCGACATAATTGGAGAAGTCCAGACTGTCGGGCAGCAGCGAGGTCGAGAACAAAGCCTGGCCCGTACGCATCGAGGTGATGATGGCGTAGTAGAACGGAAAAACGGCGTAGAGGACGATGACGACGACCAGCAGCCAGAATCCGATGGGTTTGAGGACCTTGGTCATCGCGTTGCATCCTCCGAAACACGCACCTTGCCCACGGTCATAGCCAGCACGGTGATGATGCCGATCACCAGGAACAGCAGCGTCGCCGCTGCCGAGCCGAGCCCCGTCTTGGCGAAGTCGACCAGTTGCAGCCGGGCAAAGCCCGACATCGAGATGGTGTCCCGGCTACCCGAGGTCAGCACATAGATCAGGTCGAAGATGCGCAACGCGTCGAGGGCGCGGAAGACCACAGCCACCATCAGGGCCGGGCGGATCAGCGGCAGCGTCACCTTGAAGAACACCTTCACGGGGTGGATGCCGTCGACCTTGGCCGCCTCATAGCAGTCGGATGGCATCATCTGCAGTGCCGCCAGGATCAGCAGGGCCATGAAGGGCGTCGTTTTCCAGACATCCACCATGATCACGGCCCACATCGCCGTCTGCGAATTGGCGGTCCAGGCCACCGGGCTCGAAATGATGTGCAAGCTGAGCAGGATGTGATTGAGGATGCCGAACTGGTCGTTGAGCATCCACAGCCACATCTTGGCCGAGACGATGGTCGGAATGGCCCAGGGGATCAGCACCGCGGCACGGACGAAGGCGCGCCCCTTGAAATTGGCGTTCAGCACCAGCGCGACGATGGTTCCGAGCACCGTCTCCAGGGCCACGGATACCAGCGAGAACCACACCGTGTTCCAGACCGAAAGCCACCACACCTTGTTGGCGAGCAGGCCGATCCAGCGCCCGTCGACATTGGCCAGATAGTTCGAGAAGCCGACGATCTTGTAATTGCCGGGACTGCTCAGCTTGGCATCGGTGAAGCCGAACCAGATGGTGCGCAGCAGCGGCCACCCGGCGACGACAGCCAGCACGACCAGCATGGGCAACAGGAACAGCCATGCCGACCGAACCCTTGTCCGTGTCAGTTCTGATTGACTTGCCATTGGGGACTCCCAGAGGGAAGCAGGAAGAGTTGGCCAGCGGATGCGCCACCACCCAAGTCGAAATTCTTGAAGTCGGAGCGCATGAAGTCGAGATGCGACCTGCCAATAGCCACGCCCACGGGGTCAGGACCCAGGCTTCGGCCATGCGGCTGGAGAGGGAAGGAAGGAAGAAGAAAGAGCGCCGCGAACCGAGGGTTCGCGGCGCAGTCGGGGAGGATGTTACCAGCCCGAGCCCTTGATATTGGCGAGTTCGCCGTCAAGGTCCTCGAGAGCCGTCTCTGCTTTCGCCTTGCCGGACAGCACGCTGGCAATCGCGTTCCAGAAGGCATTCGAAACTTCGTTGTAATTGGCGCCGGTGATCTTGGAGGGACGGGCGACTGCGCTGGTGAAGGTCGCTTTCAGGTCGCCGAAGAACGGTACGGCCTTGAGCACGTCCGGGTCTTCGTAGAGGCTGGCGATGGTGGGATTGTAGCTGCCTTCGATGGCGCGGCGTTTCTGCTCCTCCTTCGAGGTCAGATAGACGGCGAGGTCGGCGGCAAGATCCGCCTTCTTGGAATATTTGGAGACGGCGAGTTGCCACCCGCCGAGCGTACCTGTGTTCTTGCCGTCGGCGCCGCCCTTGGGCAGGGCCACGACCCCGATCTTGCCCTTGACCGGGCTGTCGGCGCCATTGCCCAACGACCAGGCATAGGGCCAGTTGCGCATGAAGGCGGCGTTGCCCGACTGGAACACGCCACGCGCTTCCTCCTCGCCGTAATTGAGCACGCCATCCGGCGCAATCTTGCCGATCCAGGAGGAGGCCAGCGTTACCGCTTCCGCCGCCTTGGGATTGTTGATGGTGATCTTGCCTTCCGCATCGACGATGGTGCCACCGCCGTAGGAGTCGATCCATTCCAACGCATCGCAGGTCAGACCCTCATAGGCCTTGCCCTGGAACACGAAGCCCCAGAATTTGTCGTTGCCGCCCTTGCGCTCTCCCTCCTGAACCTTGGCCGCGGCCTCGGTCATTTCCTGCCAGGTGGTCGGCGGCTTCAGCCCGTTCTTCTCCAGAAGATCCTTGCGATAGTAGAGCACGCCCGCATCGGTGAACCACGGCATGGCGACGAGCTTGCCGCCCACCGTGTTGTTGTCGATGATCGCGGGGAAATGCTCCTTCTCGGCACCCTTGGTGTAGGGGCTGAGATCAATGAAGTGATTGGCGAGAATGCCGGGCCAGATCACGTCGATCTGGAAGACGTCGATGTCGCTCGCACCAGCCGACAGCAGCTGCTGATAGAGCGCCAGCCTTTCATTGGTATCGTTGGGGGTCGAGACGATCTTGACGGTATTGCCGGTCTTCTTGGCCCAGGCTTCCGCGCCGCTCTTGCACAGGGCCAATTCCTGGCCGACTGCGCCGCAGGAAATCGCGACTTCGGCAGCGCTGGCAAAGCTCGTGAGAGCGATAGAGGCAGTCGCGGCCAAGGCCCAACGCATGAACATGCGGTCTTCCTCCCTTTAATGTGCCGTAGCTGCCTCCTCTATGGCAGGTCAGCATAGGCAACCGACATTTCCTCGTTCGAGGTCTCTTTTAGCAGAGCTTCTATAATCTACTTCAAAGCGCTTTGAATTCTAATTCCGACAAAAGTCCGCCTTTGTCAAGGCAACCACATGGCAAAACTGCGTAACAACTGGGGCGCCCGAACAGATCCTCCGAAAGTGGCATGCTCCATTGAAATATTTTGATTGAAATTCAATGCCGCTGATGTTTTTTGAGCGAATGCGTGAGAAACTTGTGAATTTCCCAACAAATACGGCGGTTATGCTACCTATTTGACGGAAAAGAACTAAGCTGACTCAGAAAAAATAATAGAAAGCGTTGGCCCAAAGCGCTTTAATGAACAGATGCGGTCTCATCGCTGCTTGCGGCTGGGGGAGTTGCCTAGAAGGGTGCGCAGTATCGCGAGCTATTCGCTGTGCCCGACGGATATTTCTCTCCGATCCCGGCAAAACGGGTCCGCTTCTGTTCATCGAGAGAAACGAGAAGGCCTGGAAGGAACGTTGCGGTGAACTTGAAGGAACTGTCACAGCATCTGGGTCTGTCCCAGACGACTGTCAGCCGCGCGCTCAACGGCTTTCCGGAAGTTGGCGAGGCGACGCGCAAGCGCGTGCTGGAGGCGGCCGAGACCTACCAATATCGTCCCAATGCCAGCGCACGCAAACTCGCGACCGGTCGCGCGGGGGCGATCGGCATCGTGTTTTCGTCCGAACGCAACATGCTGCTCGATCCGATCTTCACCGATTTTCTCGCCGGCGTCGCCACCCAATGCTCTCGATCCGACAATGACGTGCTGGTCTCCTCCGCCCAGGGCGACGAGGCCGGTACCTATCGACGCCTCGCGCGCGTCCGGTCGGTCGACGCCGTGCTGCTGTCTTCCCCGACGATCGACGATACGCGCATCGCATTGCTGCAGCGGCTGGGCATGCCCCTGGTCATGCATGGACGCACACAGACCGGCCTGCATTATCCCCATCTCGACATCGACAATGAGGGGGCCTTTCACAAGGCCACCACGCTGCTGATCGATCTGGGGCACCGGCGCATCGGCCTGCTCAACGAAAACCTGCGCTTCACCTTCGCTACGCATCGTTCGCAAGGCTGGCGCCGAGCGTTGACCGCCCGGGGGCTCACCGCCTCTCCGGAACTCGAAGGCGGCGCCCGCATGACTGAGGAGAACGGCTACCGCATGGCCCGTGGCCTGTTCGAGCTATCAGACCCGCCGACGGCCCTGCTCTGCTCGTCGATCTTTCTCGCCCTCGGGGCCATGCGGGCGGCCCGGGAGACAGGCCGGGTCGTCGGCAAGAACCTGTCGCTGATCGCCCATGATGACGGCCTCGACGCCATCCGGCCGGAGACACTGACGCCAGCCCTCACCACCACTTTCTCCTCGATCCATGCCGCCGGAATCCGGGTGGCCGAGATCGCCATGGCCTTGGCCAACAGCGCCAATCCCGCCGCCATCGCAGAGATTTGGCCTGTCGATCTCGTCTTCCGCGGCTCCACCGTGCCGCCCGCGCCCTGACTAAAGCAAAGCGCGATTTCGGGAAAATCGCGCTTTGCTTTCTAGTTCCTATTCTGACGCATTTTCTTAAGCGAAAAGTCCATCAGCTTTTCTGGAAAATGCTTTAGCCGGCCGGCGCGGACACAGTGGCTCGATCACGATAGAAGACGAACAATCCGCTGCCGATGATGATGCAATTGCCGATGACGATCGGCAGCGTCGGCACGTCGCGCCAGACGATCCAACCCATCAAAGTGGCCCATACCATGGCCGAATACTGGAACGGGGCGAGCAAGGCAGCCGGCGCCATGGCCAGAGCGCGGGTGATGCATACGAAGCACATCATGGCGACGATACCGACGAGGAACATCAGGGCAAGATCGAACCAGCCCGGCGTAACCCAGGCGAACGGTATCGTAGCCGCGCCGATGACGCCCGCCCCGGCGAACTGCCAGACCACGAGGGAAAGCCAATGCGTGCGCCGCAACTGCCGCGTCACGGTGACCGCCAGGCCGAACATGACGGCGCCGATGAGAGCGATGGGCGAGGCCGAGGAGAACAGTTCCGCCGAAGGCTGGAGCGCCACGAGAACGCCGATGAAGCCGGCGATGACCGCTCCCCAGCGGAACGGCTCCACCCTTTCGCCGAGTAGGGGAACCGACAAGGCGGTGATGATCAGGGGTGCCGCCATGTAGAAGGTCATGACGTCGGCGAGCGGCATGCTGCGCGTGGCGAAATAGAAGCAGTAGGTGTCGCCGGCCATGCACAGGATGCGCAGGATCTGGAGCCGCCACTGGCCGAAATCGAAGAGATCGACCTTCAGGTGCCAGACCATCGGCACGAGGACGATGGCCGCGCCCACCGAGCGCAGCAGCAACAGCTGGCCGACGGAATAGTCGGCAACCAGCCATTTGCCGAGGGCATCGTTCAGGGCGAAAAAGAACACGCCGGTGAGAAAGAGCGCGATGCCCATGCCGACGCTCGCGGCCCCGATACCAGCCTGGCGGGGGGAAGTCATTTCGGTTTCGTTTCCTGCCGGAACAAGGCGCGTTCGGCGATGAATGCGCTTTGCCCAATTCTTGGTTCGAGTTCTTTGGTTCGAAGCGTCTTTGCAAGTCTTGCCGAGTCCGTCAATTCGCAAAGCGTTCCAGGCGCATGGCATGGAGTTTGAAGCGGTCCGGAAGTCGGCCGGGCGTCGCCCCATCCGCCCCGAACGGTCATTTGTCGTACCAATATCCGGACATTGCGGAAAGAGGCAATCTTTCGAGCCCGTAGGGAAATCAGGCGGCCGTCATCTTCGCCGCCATGTCCGAGGCGAGCAAGCCGTCGAGCGCGACCTTGATCAGGGGGCGGCGCATTCGCAAGGCGCTGAGGGCTGCAACCGGCCATTCGACATAACAGGCGCCTGGCTCGACCGTCACAGTGGCCGAGGCCGGCTGGCGACGCAGGAAGCCGACCTCGCCGATGAAGGACTGCGGCCCGATGACCAGATTGCGGCCAGCCTTCTCCACATGGGACCGCCCGTCGAGCACATAATAGACCTTCTCGACCGCTTCCCCCTGGCGCAGGAGGGTGTGGCCATCCTCGCTGCGTCGCCAAAGACCGATCTTCATCAAGGATCGGAACTCGCCCGGCGACAGGCCGCCCAGGGCAGCAAACAGCCGTCGCTCTTCGGCGCTCAGACGAAACTGGGTGCGAGCAAAAACCAGCCTGGCCATCATCAGAAGATTCACGCCCAGATTGACCACGGTCCAGAACAGCGCATCCCACAGCATGATCTCGGGAACGACCAGGTAATAGAGAATGTAGAGCAGGGTCGAGACCACGAGGAGGGCACGCAAGACCAGCTGGTCGCGGCAGGTCAGCGCCGCAACGGCAATGAGGGCGGCGGCATGGATCAGGCCGAGCCGGACAATTTCGAAGAACATTTCAGCACCAGGGAGGGAAGACCGGATGCAGTGTCACGCCGCCATCCGCGGCATCCACATGGTGCGCTCAGCGCAAAAATGCTGTGCGCCCTCGCACGGGTCGGCCGATGTGGCCCCAACCCGGAGCCGACTCGCGCCCATGCAAGGCGCATCGGCTCTAGAACCCCGATAACCGCCTGGTTGCCATTGCGAGTTTGTCGGCTGGCCTCGAATACGGCGACGCCCTCGCCCGGCGCGCTGCTCTGGATGCGCTGATGGGAAACCCTCCGCCATAGTCCGCATGGTTTTGTCGGTTTCGGCAGTGGCGGGCACCTCTCCGAGATGACATCCCCCTCTTGTCGCGCGCCATCGACATAACCACGCAATGTCCATGCAATAATAATCAGCAGTATAGATTTATCGCCGGCGACACTCTTGCAACGCACTTCCCATTAAGCCGGCATATCAATCTCAAAAATTCGGCTTCAGGATGCAAAAAATGCCACCCTTTTTCATGATAATAAGGGACGTAATCAGGGATATATTTAGAAACATTGATAACATAATCTCATTTATTCTAATAAATCTAATGATAATTGCGGCAATTTTCGCATCAATTTATGAAAAAATAAGTACGGATCGCTCCATCGCCCTTGCATCGCTGTCGATCCTGTTCGCGCTGCTGCTGTCTTATTACAGATTGAAACAACATGTCCGCTACAACCCAGGATCTTCCCTGAGACACCTGCTTCCACGCGTCTTGCTTGCACGGTCGAAAGGGGGCAGCCGTGCCTGCGGATGGCTCTCCAGAACCTTGTTCTGGAGCATCTCCGCCGTGGCTATCTATGTCGTGGTGCTCATCTGCTGGGGCAATTTCGGCACGGTGATTCGCGGACAGGTCTATCGGTCCGCCCAACTCGGCAGCGCCACGATGTCATTCAACGTCCAGCGCTATGGCATCAAGGCCATCATCAATCTGCGCGGCAGCAATCCCGGCCAGGATTGGTATGATAGGGAAGTCGCCGATGCGAAGGTGCTCGGCATTCACCACATCGATTTCCGGATGTCGGCCAAGCGGGGGCTGAGCCGGGAACAAGCCGAAGAACTCATCACCTTGATGGCGCAGGCGCCAAAACCGCTGCTGATCCACTGCGCTTCCGGAGCCGACCGCACCGGCCTTGCCGCCGCCCTCTATGTCGCCGCAATCGCCAAGGCCGGCCGCGAGAAGGCGCAAGCCCAATTGTCTCCCTTCTTCGGGCACTTGTCCCTGCCCTTTTTGCCCGGCTATGCCATGGACAGAACCTGGGAGGAATTCGCCCAGTGGCTGAACAAGGTTGGGCACGAACCACACCCTGCGCTGGCTAGGTCGGACGGCAACACCACCGACCTGCAATGACCGATAATCGCGCCAGGCTAGCGAATTCCTGTAAGGAGTTCTGGTGGGCCCGGAGGGACTTGAACCCCCAACCAGACCGTTATGAGCGGCCGGCTCTAACCATTGAGCTACAGGCCCGGCTGTGCCAGACGGGGCATCTATAGGCAGAGTCTTGTCCAGGTTCAATCGGCTATCCGCAATTGCGATGCCTGCCGCAAGCCCGTCATCATGCCGCCGCCTTCGATTGCAAGGTTCCACTCGCAATTTTTATCACTGGAGTTCATCGATGCTACCGTCCTTCGTCGCCCGCCCCGCCCTCGCCGCCTTGCTGCTGGCCGGAGCGCTCGGCGCCGCCCAAGCCGAAGATTTCAAGCGCGTGATCGCCATCAATGGCGAGGCGACGGTCGGTGCCAAGCCGGATCTGGCCTATGTCAGCGTTGGCGTGCAGAGCGCAGGCAAGGTGGCGCGCGACGTGCTGACCGCCAATTCCAAGGCGACCGGCGAGGTTCTCGCCGCGCTCAAGGCAGCCGGCATCGATCCCAAGGACCTGCAGACCTCGGGCTTCAGCGTGCAGCCGGCGAGCCCACAGAACGGCAAGTTCTCGTCGAGTTCCGAAGATGGCCCGGCCATTGCGGGCTATACCGTCTCCAATACCGTGAACGTGACGCTACGCGACCTGCCCAGGCTCGGCGATATCCTCGATAAGGCGGTGAGCGCCGGCGCCAACAGCGTCGAGGGCATCCAGTTCGTCGTCTCCGACCAGTCGGTCCTGCTCGACGGGGCTCGCAAGACCGCCCTGGACGATGCGAGGCGCAAGGCCGAGATCTATGCCAAGGCCTCCGGTCTGCGCTTAGGCAAGCTGGTGGATCTGAGCGAGAATACCGGCCCGATCGGCGGCGGCCTCTATCGCGCCAAGGCCGTGCAGGATTCGGTGCCGATCGAGTCCGGAGAGAGCGCGCTGAACGTCACCGTATCCGCACGCTTCGAGCTTGAAGACTGACCCTTCGCGCTCCGCCAGTATCGAACAAGACTCCACGGGCCAGCACGGCATTTGCCGCAGTGCTGGCCCGCCGATTTTCCGCACACGCAAGTTTGTTTCACGCAGCAAGGCCGATTGGGTAACAAAGATGCTTGCCTGGCTGTTCTCCCCGGTTTAGGACGGCTTAACCGCTCTTAATCGGAATGCTTATCGTGCGCGCACGCCTTGATGCTGTTGACTGGAAAATCCTGCAGGAACTACAGGCCGATGGTCGCATGACCAATGTGGAGCTGGCCAAGCGCGTCGGCATTTCCGCGCCCCCCTGTCTGCGGCGTGTGCGGGCCCTCGAAGATGCCGGCGTGATCAAGGGTTACCGCACCCTGCTCGACGAAACCTCGCTCGGTTACGAGATCACCATCTTCGCCATGGTCAATCTGACCTCGCAGGCCGGTGCGGATCTGCAATCCTTCGAAACCTATGTGAAGAATCAGCCCCTGGTGCGCGAATGCTGGATGCTGTCCGGCGACGTCGATTTCGTGCTCAAATGCGTGGCGAAGGATCTGCGCTCCTTCCAGGCTTTCGTGGCCGAGCTGACGGCAGGGCCGGCCGTGCGCAACGTCAAGACGGCGCTGACTTTGCGCTCTATCAAGGATGATCCGATCGTTCCCCTCGAACTCGACGTGAGCGAAGGGGCCTGACCCCGATGCGGTTCAGCTGGGCGTGCTTGCCCATCTTGAGTGAACCGTATCAAGCCTGAACCAGCTTGCTCAGCAGCCAATGCGCGTAGCTGGAAGCCAGCCAATCATATCGGCGCGGTGTCGGATCAGGCACTTCAGCAGCGGCATCCACCGAGGTCGTGGTGGCGAAGAGCGGGAAGCTCTTGATCACGCCCCCCGATGACGACAGCGTGATGCGGCCATCGAGCGTGTCGACACTGTCGAAGCTGACCAGGCCACCGTCGGAATCCACAGGAAAACTGATGTCGGTAAGCACGACCGACAATGTCGCTCCGCCCTTTGCGCCGGGCTGGTAGCGCGAGCCGAGCTGACGGACGAGATTGCGCTGAAGATAGGGCGGCATGCGCTGGAGCCAGAGATTGCCGCTCCCGCTGACCTGAACCCTGCGGATGACGGGAATGGCGGGATTGTCGCCATAAGAGGTGGCGCAACTGGTGAGCAGCAGACCGGCGCCAATGGTCAGGAAGCCCCTGCGCCCGATACGTTCCGAAGTCATGGTACCCTCCTGCTCGCGATACGCGCTCTCTATAGATACTCGCTCTCTATAGAACGTGCCGTCTCGCCAATCGAAGCAAATTCACGCGACCATGTCGTCCTGTATCCAACAGCAAAACGCCGCACCCGGCGAGGATGCGGCGCACCGTGTTACAGGGCCCGAAATCGGCGGCCGGCTCAACGCCAGGCGACGTTGGCGATCTCATAGGCCTTGGGGCCTTTGGGCGTGTTGACCTCGACGGAGACCCCGATCTTCTTGCCCACCAGCGCGCGGGCGAGCGGCGAACCGATCGAGATCTTGCCGGAGCGGACATCGGCCTCGCTCTCGCCGACGATCTGATAGGTCTTCTTTTCCTCGGTGTCTTCGTCGATCAGCGTGACAAGGGCCCCGAATTTGACGGTGTCGCCGGACAGCTTGGAAATATCGATCACTTCGGCGCGAGACAAAGCATCTTCGAGTTCGGCGACACGGCCTTCATTATGGCCCTGAGCTTCCTTGGCCGCATGATATTCGGCGTTCTCGGAAAGGTCGCCATGGGAACGCGCTTCGGAAATCGCCGCGATGATGCGCGGCCGTTCAACCTGCTGGCGTTCCTTCAATTCTGCCTCGAGCGCGGCATAGCCTGCCGGCGTCATCGGGATCTTGTCCATTGCTTCGTCTTCTCTTTCCAAACGCAAAAAAGATACGCGCCGGACGGACTTCCCCGGCGCGGCTGACATATCGGTTTTGCAATTTTACGGTACCCTCCCCCCACGGGAGAGGGTGCCTCCTTTCAGAAATAGGATTGCAGCGGCCGCACTTCCAGATCCCCGCCCTTATGGGCTTTGATCCCTTGCGCAGCCGCCACCGCTCCGAAGAGAGTGGTGTAATACGGAACTTTATGCAAGAGGGCGGCACGTCGCAACGAACGCGAATCCGCCAGGGCCTGGGCCCCTTCCGTGGTGTTGAACACCAGCTGGATGCTGCCATTCTTGATGGCATCGACGATGTGCGGACGCCCTTCCAAGACCTTGTTGATACGCGTGGCGTTGACGCCATGGCCGGCAAGGAATTGCTGCGTGCCGTCGGTCGCGACGATCGAAAAGCCGAGCTCGGCGAGCAGCCGCATCGAATCGAGGATACGCGGCTTGTCGCTCTCCTTCACCGACACGAACACCGTGCCGCCGGAGGGCACGGTGACACCGGCTCCAAGCTGGCTCTTGGCGAAGGCGACGGCATAGTCGCGGTCGAGACCGATGACTTCGCCGGTCGAGCGCATTTCGGGGCCCAGCACCGTATCGACACCAGGGAAGCGTGCGAAGGGATGCACCACTTCCTTGACCGCGATATGGTCGAGCTTCTTGGCTTTCAGGTTGAAGGAAGCCAGGCTTTCGCCCGCCATGACCCGGGAGGCGATCTTGGCGATCGGCTCGCCGATCACCTTGGCCACGAAGGGCACCGTGCGCGAAGCGCGCGGATTGACCTCGAGCACATAGATCAGGCCGTCCTTGATGGCGTATTGCACATTCATCAGGCCGCCGACATCGAGGGCCAGGGCCATGGCCTTGGACTGGCGTTCGAGTTCGTCCAGGACCTCGGGACTCAGCGAGCGCGGCGGCAGCGAACAGGCCGAATCGCCGGAATGGATACCCGCCTCCTCGATATGCTCCATGATGCCGGCGACGAAGACATCCTTGCCATCGGCGAGCACGTCGACGTCGACCTCGACCGCGTCGGAAAGATAGCGATCGAACAGCAGCGGGTTCTTGCCCAGCAGCGTGTTGATCTGGCCCGTCTTGTCGTTGGGATAGCGCGTCTTGATCTCCGGCGGCACCATCTGCGGCAGGGTACCGAGGAGGTAATCGTCGAAGGCAATCTCGTCGCGGATAATCGCCATGGCGCGTCCGCCCAGTACATAGGAGGGACGCACCACCAGCGGCAGGCCGAGATCGGCGACGACCAGGCGCGCCTGCTCGACCGAATAGGCGATGCCGTTCTTGGGTTGGCGCAGGCCGAGCTTATCGAGCAGGCGCTTGAAGCGGTCGCGGTCCTCGGCGAGATCGATCGCGTCGGGCGTGGTGCCGAGGATGGGAATGCCCGCCTCCTCAAGCGCCGCCGCCAGCTTCAGCGGCGTCTGCCCGCCGAACTGTACGATCACGCCGTGCAGGGTTCCCTTGGACTTCTCGACGCGCAGGATCTCCAGCACGTCCTCGGCCGTCAACGGCTCGAAATAGAGACGGTCAGAGGTGTCGTAGTCGGTCGACACCGTCTCGGGATTGCAGTTGACCATGATGGTTTCATAGCCCGCATCCGAAAGCGCGAAGCAGGCGTGGCAGCAGCAATAGTCGAACTCGATGCCCTGGCCGATGCGGTTGGGACCGCCGCCGAGAATGACGATCTTCTTGGCGTCGGACGGATTGGCTTCGTCGGCCGGCGCGCCAGCGAAGGGCGGCGCATAGGTCGAGTACATATAGGCGGTGGGCGAGGCGAATTCGGCGGCGCAGGTATCGATGCGCTTGAAGACGGGATGCACGGCAAGTTGCGTGCGCAGGTTCTTGACCGTTCCTTCCGGAACACCGGCCAGTGCATCGAGGCGACGGTCGGCGAAGCCCATGGCCTTGAGGCTGCGCAGGGCACCTTGGGTCTGGGGCAGGCCGATCGCGCGCACCTTCTGCTCGGTCTCGACGATGCCGCGGATCTGGGCCAGGAACCAGGGATCGACCTTGCACACGCCGTGGATCTCGACGTCGGACAGGCCGAGGCGCATGGCCTGGGCGATGTTGAGCAGGCGGTCGGGCGTTGGCTTGCCGAGAGCGGCACGGATGGCGTTCTTGTCGTCACCCTGGCCAAGGCCGTCGATCTCGATCTCGTCGAGGCCGTTGAGGCCTGTTTCGAGCGAGCGCAGTGCCTTCTGCAAACTCTCCTGGAAGGTACGGCCAATGGCCATCGCCTCGCCGACCGACTTCATCGCGGTAGAAAGGATCGGCTCGGCGCCCGGGAATTTCTCGAAGGCGAAACGCGGGATCTTGGTGACGACATAGTCGATCGTCGGCTCGAAGGAGGCCGGCGTCGCCCCGCCGGTGATGTCGTTCTCGATCTCGTCCAGCGTATAGCCGACGGCGAGCTTGGCGGCGACCTTGGCGATCGGGAATCCGGTGGCCTTGGAAGCCAGCGCCGAAGAGCGCGAGACGCGCGGATTCATCTCGATGACGACGAGGCGTCCGGTAGCCGGGTCGACGGCAAACTGCACGTTGGAGCCGCCGGTCTCCACCCCGATCTCACGCAGCACCGCGATCGAGGCGTTACGCATGATCTGGTATTCCTTGTCCGTCAGCGTCAGCGCCGGTGCGACGGTGATGGAGTCGCCGGTATGCACGCCCATCGGATCGATGTTCTCGATCGAGCAGACGATGATGGCATTGTCCGCCTTGTCACGGACGACCTCCATCTCGAACTCCTTCCAGCCGAGCACGCTCTCCTCGACCAGGACCTGGCTGGTCGGCGAAGCATCGAGGCCGCGCTCGATGATGTCGATGAACTCGGCCTTGTTGTAGGCGATGCCGCCACCCGTGCCGCCCAGCGTGAAGGAGGGACGGATGATCGCCGGCAGGCCGACATGGTCGAGCGCCTCCAGCGCTTCGGTAAGGCTATGGGCCAGGCTCGAGCGCGGCGTCTCCAGGCCGATCTTGGTCATGGCCTCGCGGAAGCGCTGGCGGTCCTCGGCCTTATCGATGGCGTCGGCATCGGCGCCGATCATCTCGACCCCGAATTTCTCCAGCACGCCCATCTCGGCAAGCTTCAGCGCGGTGTTAAGCGCGGTCTGGCCGCCCATGGTCGGCAGCAGCGCGTCCGGGCGCTCCTTCTCGATGATCTTGGCGACGATCTCGGGCGTGATCGGCTCGACATAGGTCGCATCCGCCAGATCCGGGTCGGTCATGATCGTGGCCGGGTTGGAATTGACCAGGATGACGCGATAGCCCTCCTCGCGCAGGGCCTTGACGGCTTGCGTGCCCGAATAGTCGAATTCGCAGGCTTGGCCGATGACGATCGGGCCAGCGCCGATGATCAGGATGGAGGAAATATCGCTACGTTTTGGCATCGCTCGTCCGATTTAGGAGGGCCGGCATGAAAAAGCCGCGGAGGGGACTCCACGGCCGGATATTCACGGTACCAGCCGATCTCAATCGGCCCGAACACGATTCGGGCCGATTGAGATCGGCTGCGGCGGATCGAGCGGTTCGACTAAACCATTTTGGCGTCTTGCGAAAGGGGCCGAATGCCGACCTGAGCGGAAAGTGACGATCGTAACAGAAATTGTGGGCTCGATGGGCGGCTCAAAGCGGCCCGCGCGTGGTGCATTTCGTCGTCTGGCCGCCGGGCATGCGTACGATATGGACATAGAGCTTGTCGCCCGAGCCGAAATCCATGACATAGGTGTCAATCACCTTGCCACCGTGTTGCAGGAGGCTCCGACAGCTGTCCTTGGTCTGGGCCTGAGCCGTGACCGGTGCGGTGATCAGTCCGGCTGCCAGGACGGCGCGAATCAAACGTAGGCCCATGTCATTCCCTCCTGGCGGTGAGATCCTGTTCGGGACCGATGAAACCTGCCCGGCCACGATAACGCAAGGGAAGCATGTGTCAGCCGCGAAAATGGCCTAATCGTGCCATCATGGTTGGCCATCTCCGCGAGATCTGCCCATTTGGCCGTGGAAAACGCCCATGATCAGCCTACGCCTCGCCATCCTCGCCAGTTGCCTCGTTCTGAGCGCCTGTCGTCTCACCGAGGCCCCCGTTCCAGGCCAGGCCGGGGCACTCGCAGGCTTCGGCGCAACGGGCCGGTTGCTCGACCAAGGCAAGCCCGTTCCGAATATCCGCATTCGCGCGACCTCCTCACACCTGCCAAGCCACAGCATGCTTACCACCACGGATGCGCAAGGACGCTTCCGCCTCGATGCGAGCGGTATCGGCGGCAACCGTGACGTTCTGCGAATCGAGGCGAGCGGCGAGGATTATCATGCCGTCGGTGAGATCTCGCTCACCTCCCTGGCCTTCACCTGCGAGCTCGAAAGCAATGCTCTCTATGCTTCGGACAAGCAGGGGCATTTCTGGAGCGGCAATGACATAGAATGGAAGCCCGGCCAGCCGATCAAGGCGTTGAGATGCCGATAAGCTGCTTCGGAGCGCGGACATCCTGTCCGCCCTTCCTTCCAATAAAACCCTGCGCTCGTGGAGATGAAGGGCGGACAGGATGTCCGCGCTCCGGCCCTCACCGCGCCTGCGACAGCACGAAACGCCGAAAGGCCGCCACCTTGGGCAGAGCCAGAGCGCCGGCTGGATAAGCGAGATAATACCCATAGCCGAGCGTGACTTGTCGGTCGAACAGCGCCACCAGGCGCCCCTGGCGGATCAGCCCCTCAACCACACTGCCGACGACCAGACCGACCCCCTGCCCGGCCAAGGCCAGCTCGATCAGCACGTTCTCGTCGTCGAATACCTGCCCGGCCTGTGCCAGAGCCGGATCGAGGCGTGCCACGGCAAGCCATTCGCGCCAGTCGCTGCGATCCTGATCGTGCAGAAGGCTGGCGCGGGAAAGGTCGGCGGGTTCGGCCAGGCGGAGACGCTCGGCATAATCAGGCGCGGCCACTGGCAGGGTGACCGACGGGCCGATCAATTCCGCCGTGAGGCCCGGCCATTTGCCGAGGCCGCCCCGAATGGCAAGGTCGATGCCTTCGGCCACGATATCCAGCGGCGTCTCGGTATGACGCACCGAAATCTCGATTTCGGGATGGAGCTCGGCAAAGCGTGGCAGGCGTGGTGCCAGCCAGCGGGCACCGAAGGAAGGCGTGGTGGTGATCGAGAGGAGGCTCTGCGCGCGCCTGATGCCGGCAACCGCCCGCTCGATCTCGCCGAAGGCAGCCACCGCTGCCGGCAGCAATTGCTGTCCGGCAGCGGTTAGCTGCAGGCTGCGCGTGGTGCGCTGGAACAATTTGACGCCGAGCTGCTCCTCCAGCACCCGGATCTGATGCGAAACCGCCGCTTGGGTGACGTTCAGCATCTGGGCTGCGCGGGTGAAACTCAACGCCTTTCCCGCCACGGCGAACACGCGCAAGGCCGATAGGGACGGCAGTGTTTCCATATGTTCCACCCACAAGAAAAACTTATGAAAGAGGCACGATATTCAAACTGAACTCGTTTGCCGATTACCCAATATTTCCTGAGAATGACTGCCATGTCACCAAGCTTTTGCAAGCGGTGAGGAGGTAACCTCTCATGATTGATTCTTATCTAACTGCCGGCCTGACCAGAGGCCTTAGCCTTGCCCTGTCACCGCAGGCCGCGCTGCGGGGCACCGAAGTGGCACAGATGGAGGAGCGACGAGCTTATCGAGAAGAAAATCAGCCGCACAGGCGGGCGAGAGCCACAATGACGACGCGCCTGGCCCGGTTCATGCGTCTGTTCCGAGCCAAACCGGAGCCGTCATCGCGGGAGATTGCGAAGACTGTCGGCTGCCGCGGCTGAGGGCCGGCCCGCCGGCAAGAGCGGGCTCGGTGCGCGGACCAGCAATGAGGCTGGTTTTACCGGCAGCTCTTCCAGCGGCCGAGATCCATATGGAAATGGTCTTCGTGGTAGCCATCCGAACCGGGGCCCAGCACGACCTGGAACACGCCACAGGTCACGCCATGCACCTGTTTCAGGAAGGCCGACTTGGCACCCCCGCCCTTGAAGTCATGACGGACGGTGATTTCCTTGCCGCTCGCGGTGATATAGCCGGAAATGTCGATGGCATTGCCCTTGGCATGCTCGGAGAGCTTGGCGCCGCGAATGTTGTTCATGCCCCGGCAGACATAGGAAGCAGCCACCTTGATGGCAACGACGTTCTCGCCGAGATACTGCTTGGCGGCAGCCTGCATGCCGGCCTCCCAGCGCACCAGCCCGTTGACCATGGCGTAGTCGACGGTCGCGGCCGGCACCAGCGTGGTGCGGCTGCCCGGCCCCAACGCCATCAGGCGATAGGGCTGCCCCACGCTGCAAGCCCCCTTGACGATGGCGGCCTCGGGGACCGCACGCGCCAGATTGTTGATGGCAATGCCCGCGCCCGGCAAGGCACCCAGCATGGCGACCTTGGTTTCCGGCGGCGGTGCATTGAGGCCAGGATTGGTGGTCATGCGGTCATCAATGCCACCGGGCCGGCGCACGGGCAGCGGCACGAAGGCATGTGACAAGGTTCCGGGTGGCAAGCCACCGTCGGGCTTGGCATTCGATGCGGCGTTGGCTTGCGCCGGCGCCCCATCGGGCTCTGGCCCGGCCACGTCGATATCTGTATCCGGGCGCGCAGGCGGCAAGGGTGTATCGGCGGCATAGGCGGACACCACGGGAGAATCATTGCCGCGGGGTCGCTCCGGTGGGGTGGGCACGCCGCCATGGACGATCAGGTCCGGCAGGCCTTCCAGCCCGGTCGAAGCCCGGATGGCCCGCATTTGATTGGGCTTGGGCTTGAGGGGCGGCAACGGCTTGGCGTTCGCCGCAGCGATGCTCTTCTGAAAGTAGTCCGGCAGGGGGACCAGCGGTCCATCTGCCGTTTGCGCCACCGCAGTGCCGCAGAAAACAGTCAGGAAGAGACAGGCGACGCTTGCTCGCATGCACACTGCTCCGTTTTCGATCAGGCGTTGTGTTGCGCAACTGCGGCAGCACCATGGCGAGACGCCATGTTTTCGACAAACCGCTTAAAGAGGTAGTGACTATCCTGTGGGCCGGGCGAGGCCTCGGGATGATGCTGCACAGAGAAGACAGGCTTGCCGGTGACCGCGATACCACAATTGGAACCGTCGAACAGCGAGGCATGGGTTTCGACCACGCCAGCCGGCAGGCTGTCGCGATCCAGCGCGAAACCATGGTTCATCGAGACGATCTCGACCTTGCCGGTGGTGAAATCCTTGACCGGATGATTGGCGCCGTGATGGCCCTGCTTCATCTTGGCCGTACGGGCGCCAAGAGCGAGGCCGAGCATCTGGTGGCCGAGGCAGATGCCGAAGATCGGAATGTCTCTTTCGAGCAGCGCCTTGATCGCCGGCACGGCATATTGGCCGGTCGCCGCAGGATCGCCGGGGCCGTTGGAGAGGAAAATACCATCGGGTTCAAGCGCAATGATCTCCTCGGCCGGTGTGGTGGCGGGCACCACGGTGACGGCGCAGCCGGCCGCGGCCAGCAGGCGCAGGATGTTGCGCTTCACGCCGTAATCGATGGCGACCACCTTGTATTGCGGCGCCTCCTGCTTGCCAAAGCCCTGCGACCATTCCCAAGTGGTCTGGTCCCAGTCGAAGCGCTGCGCGGTCGTGACCGGGGGCACCAGATCGAGGCCGTCCATCGAAGGAAGGCCGGCGGCCTCGCGCTTCAGAGCCTCGACGTCGAAATTGCCGTTGGGATCGAAGGCGAGCACCGCATTGGGCATGCCGCCCTCGCGGATGCGTGCCGTCAGCGCCCTGGTATCGATGCCGGCAATCCCGGCGATGTTGCGAGCCTTGAGCCAGGCATCGAGATGGCGGCTGGCACGGTAATTGGCGGGCTCAGTGATCGGCGCATGCAGCACCACGCCCCTCACCCCGGAGGAAGAGGCCATGTTGACCGTCTCGATGTCCTCGTCATTGACACCGACATTGCCGATATGGGGGAAAGTGAAGGTGATGATCTGGCCGGCATAGGAAGGGTCGGTGAGGATTTCCTCATAGCCCGTCATCGCGGTGTTGAAGCACAGTTCGCCCGCCGCCTTCGTCACGGCGCCGAGCCCGATGCCTTCGATCACGGTGCCGTCTGCGAGGACCAGGAGCGCGGTCGCCTTGGGTTCCGCCCAGCCATTTTCCATGTCTCTGTCCTTCGCGCTCGCTTGTGTGACGGTCATTTTCATCTTAAGTGCCGGATGAATGGCGGCGGCACATTTGGCTCCGCCCGGCAGGCGCGGCGGAAAGTAGGGGGCGGACGGCTTGCCGTCAACCCTTGGTGACGCTCAAAATCGTAAGCAAATTCAATGATTTGAGACGGAGCTACCAAATATTTCGCTGCTGCGTGCCGCTCGGTGAACAATTTTGATTCCAGGAAAGGTAGGGCACCATGTCTCTGCGCGACGATTTCACCACCGCCGTCAAGGACGCCATGAAGGGCGGCGACAAGGCCCGCCTGTCGGTCGTGCGCATGATCCAGGCCGGGTTGAAGGACCGCGACATCGCCGCCCGCGGCGGCGAGCATGACGGCAAGATCCCGGAAAGCGAGATCCTGTCCATGCTGCAGAAGATGATCAAGCAGGCCCAGGAGACGCTGGAGACCGCCGTCAAGGCAGGCCGCGAGGAAATGGCCGCAGCCAGCAAGGCCGAGATCGAAACCCTCTCCTCCTTCCTGCCCAGGCAGATGGACGTGGCCGAGACCAAGGCCGCCATCGCCGCCGTGGTGACCGAAATCGGAGCCGCCGGCGTCAAGGACATGGGCAAGGTCATGGCCGCGCTGAAGGAGCGTTTCGCCGGCAAGATGGATTTCGGCAAGACCAGCCCGCTGGTCAAGGAAGCGCTCGGCGGTTAAGGACGTCTAAATTCCAGGCTTTTCCGAGACCGACGCGCCCGCTAGATTGCCGGCCGTGCAACAATGAGGCCGGCATGGCGCCCTTCCCACGCTTCCTGGTTCGGTTTTCGGTGGTCCTGCTCGCCGTGGCCGGCTTGGCGTCCTGCGCCGACCGGCCCGGTGCGCTGATGCTGCATCCGGTCTCGGCATCGCCGGGTATCGGTACGCCGGTCAACATACTGGTCGCCACCACGCGTCAGCGCTCCGCCACCGACAAGAACGACTTCACCACCAAGCGCAATTTCGGCGTGAGTTATGAGGCCTATACGATTTCGGTGCCGCCCAACCATGTCGTCGGCAATATCGAATGGCCGAAGAAGCCTCCCGGCAATCCTGCCGTGAACTTCGTCGTTACCGGTTCGACGGCCCTGGACCAGGCGCGTTTCGACGCAGCCGTGGCAAAGGACACCAAGGGCAGTGGCGAGGTCATCGTCTTCGTGCATGGCTACAACACCAACTACCAGGAAGCCGTCTATCGGGTTGCCCAGCTCGAGAAGGACAGCGGCTTTCCGGGAGCGGTCGTAGCCTTCGCCTGGCCCTCGCTCGGCACCTTGACCGGCTATGTCGCCGATCGCGAGAGCACCACCTATTCGCGCGACTATCTTGAAGCCACCCTCAACGGCCTCGCCCGCACGCCGGGTGTGCGACGCATCCACATCATCGCGCATTCCATGGGTAATTGGCTGGCGGTGGAGACCCTCCGCCAGTCCAAGATCCGTGGCAACTCGGCCTTCATTCCCAAGCTCGGCGAAGTCTTCCTGATGTCGCCGGACATCGACATCGACGTCTTCCGCACCCAACTCGACACCATCGGTAAGCTAAACCAGCCTATCACGGTCGGGATCTCACGCGACGACAGGGCACTCGGCTTCTCGCAGCGACTGGCGGGGGATGTGCCGCGCGTCGGCAATGTTCTGATCGACAACAAGGAGGCCCAGCAGGCCATCGCCCATTACGGCCTGCGGGTGATCGACATGTCGGATGCCCAGAGCCTGGATTCGATGAATCACAGCAAGTTCGTCGGCCTGCTGCCCTCCCTCAGCCAGATGGCCAAGAGCGACGCGGCGGCCGCCCGCGGCAATCCGATCTCGCGCACCGGCCTGTTCGTCGTCAATACGGCCGGCACGCTGCTGCAGACTCCTCTGCGTTTGGGCGAAGCCATCGTCGGGCAGTGATTCTCAGGATTTGAGAAAGCTGGCCGCAGTGGCCGAAATCCCCTGCTCGAGCGGCATCGGCCTGAAGCCGAAAGAACGCTCGAAACTGCCGCCATCGACGAGAAAGGGGCGGTCGTGCTGATAGGCCGTCTCGGTCCACTCCCGTAGAAAAGGCACGAACGCCCCCATCAACCTCTGCAGCCAGCCGGGGAGCGCCTGCAGGCGAGGTTTTACGCCGAGCGCCGTAGCGGCCATGCCGATGATCTCGCGCGGCGTGCGCGCCGGCGCACAGGGCATCATCCAGGCCCGGCCATAGGCCTCGTCCGAAGCATCGGCGAGCAGGATCGCGGCCGCAGCGACATCCGGTGCGTAGGCAAAAGCATGGGGCTCGTCGGCGGCGATGCCGAGTTGGGCGGAGCGGCCGGCGGCAAGACGGCCGATGGCCTCTTGGCCAAGCACCGAAAGCGTCACGCCGGGGCCGTAGAAATCCGTCACCCTCAAGGCTGTGGCCGTCACCGTGCCGGCAGCCTGCCATTGCTGGGTGATAGCGGCGCGCACTCTGCCCTTGCGACCGGGCGCATCGAGGGGCGTGTTCTCATCGAGCGGCCCGGGCTGGGGGCCGTGCATGTAAAGGTCGTCGACAAAAACCAGACGTGCCCCGTTCGCCTCGCAAGCCGCTAGCATATTGGCCATCAGGCGGGGCCAGTCCCTCTCCCAGACGGCCGCGTCATAGGCGAGCCCGATGGTGCAGATCAGCACGTCGTGCCCGTGCAGCGCGGCCGTCAGGCTGGCCCGGTCAAGAGCATCGCAGGCATGGAAATGCACGCCGGACGGCAGATTGGCTGGTTCCCGCCGCTGAGCGACCAGCGCCTCGCGGCCGGCCTCCGAAAGCTGCTGTGCGATGGCGCGGCCGATGGGGCCGTAACCCAGGATCATGATTTTAGCAGACATGGTGCGTTCTCCTTGATGAGGAGACGCTAGCAAGTGCCCTATCATAACTCCAATGCATGGTTTATATTTACTATATGCGCGACGTGCATTTGAAATCGATCGATCTCAACCTGCTGACGGCGCTCGGCGCCCTGCTCGCCCAGCGCAGCGTCAGCCGCGCGGCACGCGAGATCGGCCTCAGCCAGCCGGCGATGAGCCGGGCACTCGATCGTCTGCGCCATCTGTTCGGCGATGAACTGATGCTGCGCTCGGGAGCCGGCATGGTGCTGACAGCGCGCGCCGAGGCGCTGGTGCCGCAGGTGCAGGAGATCCTGGCCGATATCCGCGCCCTCGTTGCCGAACCGCTCTTCGATCCCTCGACCGAGCGCCGCACGCTACGGATTGCGGCCGTCGATTCGCTGACCACCCTGCTCTTTCCCGGCGTGATGGCCCGTCTGCTCGAAGAAGCGCCGCATGTCGATCTGCGCGCCATGCCGATCGGAACGGACATCGCCCGCCGTCTCCAGAGCGGTGATGTCGACCTGACCTTCGCTCTGGCCAACTACCCGCTCGCGGCCGGAACCCATAGCGAGATGCTGATGGACGATCGCCTCGCGCTGATCATGCGGCGCGATCATCCAGCCGCCCGGAACGGACCGCTCAGCCTCGGCGCCTATGCCGCCCTCACACATGTCACCGTGTCCGTCTTCGGCGACGGCAGCACCGAGGCGGATGCAGTGCTGGCCGCGGCCGGGCTGGAAAGACGCATCGGCCTGACAACGCCGCATTTCACCTCGGCGCTGATGGCCGTAGCCCGCACCGAGATGGTGACCATGCTGTCTCGTGCCTTCGCACGCCAGTTCGCTCCGGCCTTCGGGCTCATCCTCCTGGAGCCCCCGATTCGGCCGACGACCTTGCCCGTCACCATGGTCTGGCACGCATCCCGCAAGCATGACCGCCTGCTTGCCTGGCTGCGGGACGTCTTCAGGCAGGTCGCCGCCGAAACCGTGGAGTGAACGCCTCCGCGGCACCGACCGTTTACGCCCCGCAATCAAATTCAACTTCTGAGCGTAATCACGTAAAAACGCATATAACGCGCGAACATCCGTCTGCAATTGCGCCCTGATTTCGCGGTGAAGGCTGTTCCATTTCTAGAACAAATCGGTCGAAAACATGGGGAATTTTCCTTGCGATGCCTGATCATTTACCCAGGACCGCAATAATAATCAGTTTATCTTCAGTGATATACAGTTTTAACAAAACATATATTTAGTTTCATTAAACTGTCACAAAACGTAATGTGGCTTTTTGGAGACACTATTCAGTTATTAAAACGTCATATCAGCTGTCTGTTGCAAACGTTGTTGTGAATCCCCTCGGGATTCCGCAAAGACACTTCGGCTCTCGTTTCACGAGCATCCGGCTTCAAACGCCCTTTTTGGGCGAAAGCCTGTGCCCGGCTCGAGACGAGCCAGCCCGAAGTACCCAACTCAATTTGCTCAGTGAGCCTTCAGATGACGATGAAATCTCTCCTCCTCGGCGCCGCGGCCGGTTTCGCCGCCCTTGCCACCGCCCAGGCCGCCGACCTCCCCATGACCAAGGGAGAAGCCGTCGAATATGTGAAGGTCTGCTCGGCCTTCGGCCCCGGCTTCTTCTACATCCCTGGCAGCGATACCTGCCTCAAGATCGGCGGCGAAATCCGTGCCGACTATCGCTTCTACAACCAGAGCGGCGACGGTGTTACTGGCCGAAACAATTTCAGCGGCGACCGTTACAAGCAGAACCGCAACAACCATAGTAGCGCCTTCAACACCGAGGCTCGCATCTCCTTCGACGCCCGCACGCAGACTGAATTCGGCCTGCTGCGCTCTTTCTTCCAACTCAGAGCCAATAGCCATCCAATTCCGAGCAATTGGAGTGTCGGCAGCGATACGTCTGGCAACACCTTCTCGATCAAATATGCATACATCCAGTTCGGCGGCCTGACAGCCGGGTATGCTCACTCCTTCTTCGGCTTCTATGACCTCGACTACGGCAATACGATCTGGGGGCCTTACTACGCCCAATCCAACGTCGTGAACCTGCTGGCCTACACGGCCGATTTCGGCAGCGGCTTCACAGCAACGCTGTCGGTCGAGGACGGTCGCGACCATCGCCAGAACGCCTTCCAGACTATACAGGGCGGGCAACAGGTCCCCGACATTGTCGGCCAGATCCGTTTGAAGCAGGATTGGGGTTCGATCGCCGTCCAGGCCGCTGCGCATCAATATCGTACGGCCGAGCCCGCGGTTGACGCCGCCGGCATCCCGATCGCCCCTGGCGCCGTAGGCTACTATCCTCGCTCCAATAAATGGGGATACGCGGTCGGAGGAAGCTTGCTGCTGAACATTCCAGCCCTCGACAAGGGTCACTTCGTGATCGAAGGCCAGTATGCCGACGGCGCTCTCGATTATCTCGGAATCGGCAGCACCAAGCTCAAGGGCCAGGACTACTTCGTGACGTCCAACAATCGGACGATCGATGGAGGCAAGGGCTGGTCGGTAACCGCTGAACTTGGCGGCAACTTCACGCCGCAATGGGGGGCCAACCTGGTCGGTGCCTATATCGACACCACCTATGACAAATTCAGCAATCTCGGCGACCGCAAGGTCCAGGAGTATTCGCTGACGGGCAATCTGACCTATACGGTCGTCAAGGGCCTGACCGTCACCGGCGAAGTTACCTACACCCATCAGCAGATCGACAATCTGGCCTTCGTGCCAGCGGCCGGTGCGCCGGCCATCGCCCGCGACGCCAAGTCGGATTTCTGGATGGGTGGCGTGCGCATCAAGCGCACCTTCTGATCCGTCATTGCGATCATCGCATCAAGGGAGGCCCGGCTTGCGCCGGGCCTTTTTTTCGTGCGCTCCGCGCCATGCCGGGATCAGGATCAAAAGAAATCCGCAAGATCTCGGCCAACGGTTCCTCCCTGCGCGTGACGATCACACGCAATCATCGAGAGCGGCGTTTTCATGTCCGCAAGCCGCCATTCTGCTACCTCAGGCGTGAACGGAAGGTGCGCCCTGAGGACAGCGGGGAAAGATTCAACTCATCCCTTCCGTGCTAGAGTGACACTCTTGCGCCTGCGGCCTGCGTCCTCACATAAGAGCCCATGAAATATCCGCCTTCCCTGCTCGACGAAATCCGCGCCCGGCTACCTGTGTCAGAGGTGGTGGGCAGGCGCGTCAAGCTCAAGAAACAGGGCCGGGAATGGCGCGGTCTTTCCCCTTTCAATGCCGAGAAGACGCCCTCCTTCTATGTCAATGACCAGAAGGGCTTCTATCACTGCTTCTCTTCGGGCAAGCATGGCGACATCTTCCGCTTCCTGAGCGAGGTCGAGGGGATCTCCTTCCCCGAAGCCGTGGAGCGTTGCGCCAACGATGCGGGCGTCGCCCTGCCCAAGATGACGGTGGAGGATGTCCGGCGCGAGGAGCAGCGTGCCTCGCTGCACGAGGTGATGGAACTCGCCGCCGCCTTCTTCCAGTCGCGCCTGCAGGCGCGCGAAGGTGCGGCGGCACGCGGCTATCTCGCCGATCGCGGCCTGACGCCGGCGATCCAGGCCGAGTTCGGTATCGGCTATTCGGCGAATGAGAAATTCGCCCTGCGCGACCATCTCGCCGGCAAGGGTGTCGACCGCGACGCCATGATCGAAGCGGGCCTGCTCATCCATGGCGAGGATATCCAGGTCCCCTATGATCGCTTCCGCGACCGCATCATGTTCCCCATCCACGATGCGCGCGGCAAGGTGATCGCTTTCGGCGGCCGCGCCATGGACAAGGAAGCGTCCGCCAAATATCTCAACTCGCCCGAAACTTCGCTCTTCCACAAGGGCGCCTGCCTCTACAACCATCACCGCGCCCGCAAGGCTGCCCATGAGAAGGGTGGCGTCATCGCGGTGGAGGGCTATGTCGACGTCATCATGATGAGCGTGGCGGGGTTCGGTCACACGGTCGCGCCGCTCGGCACGGCCTTGACTGAGGATCAGCTCAACCTGCTCTGGCGCATGAGCGAGGAACCGGTGCTGTGCTTCGACGGTGACAAGGCCGGGCGACGCGCCGCCTATCGCGCCGTCGACGTCGCCCTACCGCAGATCGCGCCCGGCAAGACCCTGAAATTCGCGCTTCTGCCAAGCGGCCAGGATCCGGACGAACTGGTGCGCAGTTCCGGTGCGACCGCCGTTTCGGAAGTCCTGCAAGGCGCCCTGCCGCTGTCCGACATCCTCTGGGAGCGGGAAACGCAAAGCGGTGACTTTTCCACGCCGGAGCGGCGGGCCGCGCTCGAACGCAAGCTGATGGATACGCTGGCGCCGATCCGCGACGAGACGGTACGCAAGCACTATCGCGCGGAAATGGACAACCGCCTGCGCAGTTTCTTTGCCCCCGCCCGGGCCACCCAGTCCGGCTTCGGCGGTGGCCAGCAACGGGCCTGGCGCCAGGGCGGCGGCCGGCGCGAAACGGCCCAGACTGCCCATGTGGTGACACCCGCCGTACGGGAAAGCGCGCATATGCGCGGCGGTCATGGCACCATACCAACCCGTGAGGCCTTGATATTGGCGGCTCTGGTGGCACATCCGCATTTGCTCGACGCCCATTGCGAGTTGCTGGCCGGGCTCGAATTCGACAATGTCGAAGCTGGCCGGTTGCGCAAGGCGTTGATTGACTGCGTGGCGCACGGCTTGCGCGAATCAGTTGAGATCGAAGCCGAACTCAAGACACTTGGATTCGAGCGTTTGCTGGTGCATACCGCCGCTCTGACCGTTCCGGGGCATTTTTGGGTGCGACGGGACGCCGCATTTCCTGACGTTCGGGACGGTTTCCTGCATACAGTGGCCTTGCATCATAAGAATCGCGCGCTACATAAGGAGCTCAAGCACGCTGAGGCGGCTTTGGATCGGGACTTCACTGAAGAGAATTGGGCTCGGCTCACTGATATCAAGGCACAAATCGCCGCGATGGAAGGAACCGAGGCAGTGATCGAAGGGTTTGGAGCTTCCTCCGGGCGGACTTCGCGGGCTGTGTAGGAACCATCAGGGTTAACGGCGGATTAGCCTTTACCCGGGTAGTGATAGCACCAGTTCCTGGAACTGGAATTTCGATTCTACCAGTCGCCGCAAGGCGTTGCGAGGTTGAACGGAAGGTCTTCCCAGGGCTCTGGAGCAAGGCTGTGACAAGTCGGGTGGCTCCGGATACCGGATGCTGCCCTTTTTGGTGTTGGCAAACGGGGTGCCTGTGGCGGGAACCCCTCGCCAGGTCAGGGTTTGGGACTGGAGTTTAGGCTCGAGACCAGGATCCTGCGCCAAGGCCTTGAAGTTGTTTGGAATTATTCGGAGGCGCCTTCCGGCGAATCTGAAGATTTCCATATCGGGTGTCGCACAGGGTGTGCGGATGCGCCAGTGCTTACGGGCCGAAATCTGTGGCCCGGGGGAATTGGTAGTGGCCAGGCTGGTCCTGGTGGAACGTTGTGCGGGATTTCCGAGCTCTACCCGGCGGGGCGAGCTGCGAAATCCTGCTTGAGCGAGTGAGGGAAAGCAACGATGGCGAAAAAGGAAGCTGACAAGGAAGAAACGCCGGACACCGAAGCGCCGAGCCAGGACAGCCCCTTGCTCGACCTCTCGGATGCCGCGGTTCGCGCCTTGATCAAGCGCGCCAAGAAGCGTGGCTACGTCACGCATGAAGAGATCAACAACGTCCTGCCTTCCGATCAGGTCGACGGCGACCAGATCGAGGACGTGCTCGCCATGTTCTCCGAGATGGGGATCAATGTCGTCGAGAACGAAGAGAACGAGGAGCCCGAGGAGGCTGCTCAGGGCGAGGAGGAGGAAGCCGAAGGTGGCGACCTCGTCGAAGCCACCACCTCTTCGCGCGCGATCGCTTCCACCACCACGGCCAAGGAGCCGACGGATCGCACCGACGATCCCGTGCGCATGTATCTGCGCGAGATGGGAACGGTGGAGCTGCTGTCGCGCGAGGGCGAAATCGCCATCGCCAAGCGCATCGAGGCCGGCCGCGAGGCGATGATCGCGGGGCTTTGCGAAAGCCCCCTCACCTTCCAGGCCATCATCATCTGGCGCGACGAGCTCAATGACGGCAAGATTCTCTTGCGCGACATCATCGACCTCGAAGCGACCTATGCCGGCCCCGACGGCAAGAATCCGCCGGCAGTGGCGGGCGAAGGCGAGGCTGAGGCCGGCGAGGCCGAGCAGCAGCAGATGGACGACGACGCCTTGCCGCCGATGGACAGCGACATGGACGAAGACGACATGGAGAACAACGTGTCGCTCTCGGCCATGGAAGCCGAGCTCAAGCCCAAGGTGCTCGAGACCTTCGATCGCATCGCCGACGACTACAAGAAGCTGCGTCGCCTGCAGGACGTGAATGTTGAGAGCCGGTTGCAGAACCGCTCGCTCTCGCCGTCGCAGGACCGCAAGTACAAGAAGCTGAAGGAAGAGATCGTCGTCAACGTAAAGAGCCTCTCGCTCAACCAGGCGCGTATCGATGCCCTGGTCGAGCAGCTCTACGACATCAACAAGCGCCTGATCAGCTATGAAGGCCGCCTGATGCGCCTGGCCGAGAGCTATCGCGTCGATCGGACGGACTTCCTCAAGACCTATCAGGGCTCGGAGCTTGATCCCAAGTGGATCCTGCGCGTCTCCAAGCTCGGTTCGAAGGGCTGGCGAGAGTTCGTGGCCCACGAGCTCGAGACCATCAAGACGATGCGCGAGGATATCCATAACCTCGCCACCGAGACCGGCCTCGAGATCACCGAGTTCCGCAAGATCGTGCATATGGTGCAGAAGGGCGAGCGCGAAGCCCGCCAGGCGAAAAAGGAAATGGTGGAGGCCAATCTGCGCCTCGTCATCTCCATCGCCAAGAAATACACCAATCGCGGCCTGCAGTTCCTCGATCTGATCCAGGAAGGCAATATCGGCTTGATGAAGGCGGTCGACAAGTTCGAGTACCGTCGCGGTTACAAGTTCTCGACCTATGCCACCTGGTGGATCCGGCAGGCGATCACCCGCTCGATCGCCGACCAGGCCCGCACCATCCGCATCCCCGTGCACATGATCGAGACGATCAACAAGATCGTACGGACGAGCCGGCAGATGCTGCACGAGATCGGACGCGAACCGACGCCGGAGGAACTGGCTGAGAAGCTCGCCATGCCGCTCGAAAAGGTGCGCAAGGTGCTCAAGATCGCCAAGGAGCCGATCTCGCTGGAAACTCCGATCGGCGACGAGGAGGATTCACATCTCGGCGATTTCATCGAGGACAAGAACGCCATCCTGCCGATCGACGCGGCCATCCAGTCCAACCTGCGCGAAACGACCACGCGCGTGCTGGCTTCGCTGACCGCCCGTGAGGAACGCGTGCTGCGCATGCGCTTCGGCATCGGCATGAACACCGACCACACGCTGGAAGAAGTCGGCCAGCAGTTCTCGGTGACGCGCGAACGTATCCGCCAGATCGAAGCCAAGGCTCTGCGCAAGCTCAAGCATCCGAGCCGCTCGCGCAAGCTCAGGAGCTTCCTCGACAACTGATCCCTCCCGGGATCACCGGCATCTCAGCGACAATCTTCGGTGAAGATTGTCACCATTGCTGGTTCCTCAGACGAAAAAAGGGCTTCTCCGGCATCGGAGAAGCCCTTTTTGTTGCGCAGAACAATCTGCGTGGCACCCGGCTGGGACCGCGGACGTCTCGTCCGCTTCTTCCCATCCTCCAGCATGGCGTTTCCAAGAGCGGACGGGACGTCGGCGGTCCCAGCCCCTGCGTTTCCTGCAAGGATGTGGGGACCAATGAAAAGGGCTTCTCCAACACGATGGAGAAGCCCTTTGTAGTTGGGTGAAGCGACCGTTCGCTCCTACTCGGCTGCTGGCGCCGCCTCTGCCGGCTTGACTTCCTTGCGCTTCTTGCCCGGGGCAAGCATGCGCAGTGCGACATAGAACACCGGCGTCAGGAACAGGCCGAAGAAGGTCACCCCCAGCATGCCGAAGAACACGGCGGTGCCCAGCGCCTGGCGCATTTCGGCGCCGGGACCGGTGGCGATCAGGAGCGGTACCACACCCAGGATGAAGGCGAAGGCCGTCATCAGGATCGGGCGCAGGCGCAGGCGGCAAGCCTCCACCACCGCTTCGATCGGCGTCTTGCCTTCCCGTGCCTCGGCCTCCCGTGCGAACTCCACGATCAGGATGGCGTTCTTGGCCGCAAGACCGACCAGCACGATCAGGCCGATCTGGGTGAGGATGTTGTTGTCCATGCCACGCGCCATCACCCCGAGCAGGGCGGAGAGCACCGCCATCGGCACGATCAGGATGATGGCGAGCGGCAGCGACCAGCTCTCATACTGGGCGGCCAGCACCAGGAAGACGAAGAGCACCGACAGGGCGAAGATGAAGATCGCGGTGTTGCCCGTCGCACGTTCCTGGAAGGCCAGTTCCGTCCACTGGAAACTGGTTCCCTGCGGCAAGGTCGCCTTTGCCAGAGCCTCCATCTCGTCCAGGGCCTGGGCGGTGGAGACGCCTGGGCCGGCATTGCCCTGCAGCGGCACGGACGGATACATGTTGTAGCGCTGGATCAGCTGTGGGCCTGAGACCTCCTTCACTTCCACCAGCGTACCGAGCGGTACCAGGGCTCCGGAGGCCGAGCGTACGCGCAGGCCGCCGATCTGTTCAGGATCGTTGCGGAAGCGCTGATCGGCCTGGGCCTGCACCTGGTAGACGCGCCCGAACGCATTGAAATCATTGACATAAGCTGTGCCGAGATTCTGCTGCAGCGTGTCGAAGATGTTGGTAATCGGGACGTTCAGGATCTCGGCCTTCTGCCTGTCGATGTTGAGGAAGAGTTGCGGCGAGTTGGCCGAGAAAGTGGTGAACACGCCGGAAAGCTTCGGGTTCTGGCGTGCCTTGCCCATCATCTCGTAGGTCGAAGCGAGGATACGCTGGATATCCGAGCCGAGCCTCTCCTGCACCTGCAGCTTGAAACCACCGGCATTGCCGATGCCGCGCACCGGGGGCGGCGGGATGGCGATGATGAAGGCTTCCTCGATCACCTGCATGCGGCCGAACAGATCCTTGATGATCTTGTCCGCGGTCAATCCTTCCTTCAGGCGCTCCTCGAAAGGCTTGAACGGCACGAAGATCGCGGCCGAATTGGTGGCGTTGGTGAAGGTCGCACCGGAAAAGCCGGCAAAGGCCACGGCATCCTGCGCACCGGGCGTTGCCCGCGCAATTTCGGAGACCCGCCGGGTGACGGCGTCGGTGCGCGAAAGCGCGGCACCGTCCGGTAGCTGCACCACCACGATGGCATAGCCCTGGTCGAGCGTCGGAATGAAGCCCTGCGGCACCTTCTGCACTGCCCAGACCGTACCGGCCAGCAATCCTGCATAGAGCGGCAGCATGATGATCTTGCGCCGGACCACGCGATTGACGCTGGAGGCGTAACCGTTGGACAGACCATCGAAGCTCCGGTTGAAACCGCCGGCCAGGCTCTTGCCGAGCCGCGTCAGCGGATTGCGCGGCGGTTCGTGGCTGTGCGGCTTGAGCAGGATGGCCGCAAGCGCCGGCGACAATGTGAGCGAGACAAAGGCGGAAATGAAGGTCGAGACCGCGATCGTCAGCGCGAACTGCCGGTAGAACTGGCCTGATATGCCGGGAATGAAGGCGGTGGGAATGAACACCGCGCCGAGCACCAGGGCGATGGCGATCACCGCCGTGCCGACCTCGTCCATGGTCTCATGCGCCGCATCGCGTGGGGACATGCCCAGACTGATATTGCGCTCGACATTCTCCACCACGACGATGGCGTCATCGACCACGATACCGATCGCCAGCACCATGCCGAACAAGGTCAGCGTGTTGAGTGAGAAGCCGAAGATGGCCATGATCGCGCAGGTGCCGATCAGCGAGATCGGGATGGCGATCACCGGGATGAGCGCCGTGCGCCAGCTTTGCAGGAAGATGATGATCACCACCACCACCAGCACCACGGCCTCGCCGAGGGTGTGATAGACGGCGTTGACCGACTCCGCGATGAACTGGGTGGGATTGTAGACGATGGAATAGGCGACGCCCGGCGGGAAGGACTGCTTGAGCTCCTCCATCTTCTTGATGATCTCGTCGGCGGCCTCCAGCGCGTTGGTATTCGGGCGTTGGAAGATCGCCAGCGCCACCGCCGGCTTGCCATTGAGGTAGGAATTGGTGACGTAATCCTGGGCGCCGAGTTCCACGCGCGCCACGTCCTGGACCCGGATGAGTTGCCCGTCCGGGGTCGAGCGCACGATCACGCGCCGGAACTGGGCGACATCCTGGAAGCGCCCCTGGGTGTTGATGGTGACCTGGAAGGCGCCGCCCGAACTTGTCGGTTCCTGGCCGATGGCGCCGCTGGAAACCTGGACGTTCTGGGCCTGGATCGCGGTCACCACATCGGACGAGGTCAGGCCGTAGCTGGCGAGTTTGTCGGGATCGAGCCAGACGCGCAGGCTGTATTGGCGCTCGCCGAAGATGGTGAGGTCGCCGACGCCGTCGAGACGAAGCAGGTCGTCACGCACGTTGTTGCGGGCGTAGTTGGAGACATAGAGCTGATCGTAGCGGTCATCCGGCGAAAACATATGGATGACCATCATCAGATCGGGCGAGGATTTCAGCGTGGTGACACCGAGGCGCCTGACATCATCCGGCAGGCGCGGCGTGGCGATCGCGACGCGATTCTGCACCAGCACCTGCGCAGTATCGAGGTCGGTACCGAGCTTGAAGGTGATGGTTAGCGACATCGAGCCGTCATTGGAGGCGTAGGAGGACATGTAGAGCATGTTCTCGACGCCGTTGATCTGCTGCTCCAAAGGCGTGGCCACCGTAGCGGCGACGGTCTGGGCATTGGCGCCCGGATAACTGGCGCGCACCACGATGGTGGGCGGCGCGATCTCGGGATATTGCGCCACCGGCAGGCCCAGAAAGGCGATGGTGCCGACGAGCGTGATCACGACCGCCAAGACCGATGCAAAGATCGGCCGGTCGACGAAGAAATGGGAAAATCGCATGGACCGCTCTCTCAGTTCGCGGCCGCGACAGCGGTGGCCGGCAAGGTCGTCAGCTTGGGATCGACCTTGATGCCGGGCCGCACCCGCATCAGTCCGTTGACGACGATGGTCTCGTCACCCTTGAGCCCCTCGCGGATGACGCGATAGCCGTCCACGCGCGAGCCGACACGGACCGGCTTCAGCGAAATGGCGTTGTCGGCGCCGACGACATAGACGACGCGCCGATCCTGGTCGGACCCGAGTGCGTCCTCCGGCACCAGTACGCCCTTGTATTTGTCGGAACCGAGGATGCGGATGCGGCCGAACAGGCCGGGCACCAGGGCCAGATCCTTGTTCTCGAACACAGCGCGGGCCCGCATGGTGCCGCTGGCGGCATCCAGACGGTTGTCGGTGAAGTCCATATGGCCCTTGTGGATGGGCTCGCGCTCATTGGAAGTGGCGACTAGGACCTCGTTGAGATTGCCATCGCTCGAAATGCGCAGCGACCCGGTCGAGAGCTTCTGATAGGCAAGATAGGAGCGCTCATCGACGTCGAAATAGAAGTTGATCGGGTCCATCGACACCACATTGGTGAGGACCGTCTCATTGGCATTGACGAGGTTGCCGAGCGAGACCAGGCGCCGAGACATCCGGCCGGGGATCGGAGCCCTGATCTCGGTGAACTGCAGGTCGAGCTTGGCGCGGTTCAAGGTCGCCTGGGTCCGGTTGAGATCAGCCTTTGCGGTGGCGAGGGTCTGCGTGCGTTCGTCATAGATCTGGCCGGTGATGTTGCCCGACTTGCGCAGGTTCTCGGCGCGGCCGACGTCACCGGCGGCGAAATCCACCCGCGCCTTGGCTGCCTCGACACCGGCCTGTGCCTCTTCGAGCGCGGCCTGATAAGGACGCTGGTCGATGGTGAAGAGCAGATCCCCCGCCTTGACGATGGCACCGTCGATGAAATGGATCTTGTCGACGTAACCCGAGACACGGGCGCGGATGTCCACCCTGTCGACCGCCTCGAAGCGGCCGATGAAATCGTCATATTCGACGACGTCCTTCACGATGGGCTTGGCCACCGCGACGGGCGGCGGCGGCGCGTTCTGGGCGAGCACCGCGGTGGAGAACCCCAAAGCCAGCAGGGTGCCGATCACGGCATCGCGGCCACGCAAATTTTCTAGTATCATTCTACCTTCACGCATAGCTGCCTCTTCGCGGACCCTGGTGAAAAATCAATAATTTAACGAGAGTCGGCATCAGGCATGCCGAAGCCCCCGTGCGCCGGGCTCGTCGGCAATTCCGATGCCGGCTCCCTTGTCCGGCAAACTGAAAATGAAATCCCCCCGCGGCTCCCGCCGTCTTGTGGGGTCCCTTGATTTTGGTCTTCCTGCGGCAATTTCAAGGCCACCGGCTGAAGACCGATGCGGAAAAAAACGAGAGCGCCTGCTTTAGCGAGGCGCTCGCGGTTCCGGAATCGGAACCAATTGAGAGCATTCTTGCGGTTGCATCGTTCTTGCCGAAAACCGCAATCCACTTTTCGGCACGATACTCTAGCGGCGCCAGCCGCGATGCCGATGGCCGCGATACTCCCATGCGTGGCCATTCTTGCCATCGGGCGCATCCTGGATCGCCTCGTCACAGGCGCCGAAGAAGCGATACCATGGCAGGATGCATTCGATCCTGGCATTGTCGGCGTAGCGCTCACCCTGTTGGCGCGAGGCTGCCTGTCCCGTACCTGTTCCAGCATAGAACCCACCCATCACGATCATGCCGGCGAGAATGAGCTTGTTCATGTCTGTATCCCAGGAATTGCCGCCGCATCTCGTCGCGGCTGGCGAATTCTAGTGGAGCGCGCAGGCAGGAGCAAATCGCCCGCAGCTTCTGCGCGAAAGCCCGTCCTCCCACAACCGGGCGGAACATGCGCCCATTGGCGACAAGCGTCAATGCAGCTATCGTGCGGGCCTCGATCAATCATATTGGGACTTTGCCGTGGCCTCCTTCCTTAAATCCCTCTCCTCCCTGTTCGGAGGCAAACGCGAATCGGATGGTGACCCCACCCCCAAGGGTGATGGCGAGGAATATAACGGCTTTACCGTGCGCCCTGCCCCCTACAAGGAAGGCGGCCAGTATCAGACCTGCGGCTTTGTGGAAAAAGAGATCGGCGGCGAACTCAAGAGCCATAAGTTCATTCGGGCCGATCGTTTCGCCAGTTTGGACGATGCCGTGCAGTTTTCACTGACCAAAGGCAAGCAGTTGATCGACGAGCAGGGCGAGGGTTTATTTCGATAATATGAAAAAAAGCGAGAAGGGGGCTTGCATACCCCGCTAGGCTTGGTTATCAGACCGGCCATGGAAGCGCCGGTCGCTTCCCAGTGCGCCCGTAGCTCAGCTGGATAGAGCATCAGACTACGAATCTGAGGGTCAGAGGTTCGAATCCTTTCGGGCGCGCCATTCTTTCTATTTTTCATCACATTGTCAGTTGCTTGTGGGCATGATTTCATATCCTGCCTCATGGTGATCGACTGATTGTGAACCTGCCGTCCAGTGTGGATGACAGGTGTCCGCCGTTCCCATGATCCGGATTCGTCATTTTCCACGGCACGTCCGGCCTGCTGGGATCTTTCTCCTGTTTCCGGCATCGCGTAAGAGCGTGCTTCCCTCCGCATTGACCGCATCGCTCCATGATCCGCCTCGAAAATATCTCCAAGCAGAACGGCCACCAGATTCTGTTCATCGAAGCCTCCGCCACCCTGCAGAAGGGGGAAAAGGTGGGGCTTGTCGGCCCGAACGGGGCCGGCAAGACCACGCTGTTTCGCATGATCGCCAGCGAGGAAGAACCCGATGAAGGCCGTGTCTCCGTCGATCGCGGCGTCACCATCGGTTATTTCAACCAGGATGTCGGCGAGATGGCCGGCCGTAGCGCCGTCGCCGAGGTGATGAATGGTGCCGGCCCCGTCAGCGAGGTGGCGGCCGAGTTGAAGGAACTCGAAACCGCGATGGCCGACCCGGACCGGGCCGACGACATGGATGCCATCATAGAACGCTATGGTGAGGTGCAGGGCCGCTTCGAGGAACTCGGGGGCTACGCGCTCGAAGGCCGCGCCCGCGAGGTCTTGGCGGGACTGAGCTTCAGCGAGACCATGATGGACGGCGATGTCGGCGCCCTTTCCGGCGGCTGGAAAATGCGGGTCGCCCTCGCCCGCATCCTGCTGATGCGTCCCGACGCCATGCTGCTGGACGAGCCAAGCAACCATCTCGACATCGAGAGCCTGATCTGGCTGGAGGGGTTCCTCAAGGGCTATGAGGGCGCCCTGCTGATGACCTCGCATGACCGCGAATTCATGAACCGCATCGTCTCCAAAGTGGTGGAGATCGATGGCGGCACGCTGACCACCTATTCGGGCGACTACGAGTTTTACGAGCAGCAGCGCGCCCTGAACGAAAAGCAGCACCAGGCGCAGTTCGAGCGCCAGCAGGCGATGCTCGCCAAGGAGATCAAGTTCATCGAGCGCTTCAAGGCGCGCGCTTCCCACGCGGCGCAGGTACAGAGCCGGGTGAAGAAGCTGGAGAAGATCGACAAGATCGAGCCGCCGCGCCGGCGCCAGAGCATTGCCTTCGAGTTCCAGCCTGCACCGCGCTCGGGCGACGACGTCGTCAGCCTGAAGGAGGTGCACAAGGCCTATGGCGATCGCATCATCTATGAAGGCCTTACCTTCCAGGTCCGGCGCAAGGAGCGCTGGTGCGTGATGGGCATCAACGGCGCCGGTAAATCCACCTTGCTCAAGCTCGTTGCTGGCACCGCCGAACCCGACAGGGGCGCGGTCGTGCAGGGCGGCAGCGTCAAGATGGGGTATTTCGCCCAGCATGCCATGGACCTGCTCGACGGCGATTACAGCATCTTCGAGACGCTCGAGGATGCCTTTCCCCAGGCAGGCCAGGGCTCGCTACGCACCCTGGCTGGCTGTTTCGGCTTTTCGGGCGACGATATCGAGAAGAAATGCCGCTTCCTGTCGGGCGGCGAGAAGGCCCGGCTGGTGATGGCCAAGATGCTCTACGATCCGCCGAACTTCCTGGTGCTGGACGAGCCCACCAACCATCTCGACCTGGCGACCAAGGAGATGCTCATCGCGGCCCTGTCGCAATATGAGGGCTCGATGCTGTTCGTTTCGCATGACCGGCGCTTCCTCGCCTCTCTCTCCAATCGTGTGCTGGAGCTGACGCCGGACGGCGTCCACCAATATGGCGGCGGCTACACCGAATATGTCGCCCGCACCGGGCATGAGGCGCCCGGTCTGCACAGCTGAGGCGCGGCGCACCTCTGGGACGGCTCGGCTGACGCCTGCCCCAGCCAAAGGCTGCGAAGGCAGCGTCAGGCTGATAGGGTGACCGAAGAAGCCCGAGGATCGGAACGTGCCGGTCCCATCGCCCTGAGGAGTAGATCCGATGATCAATCGCTGGTGGCCCGTCGTACTAGCCTGCGCTCTGCTCGGCCTGATGCTTCCCGCGAGCGAGGCTTTCGCAAGACAGCGTATCTTGACCGGCACAGTCAGCTATCGAGAGCGCATCGCCTTGCCTCCCTCCGCGATGATCGAGGTCAAGCTCGTCGACGTGTCCCTGGCAGACGCCCCGGCCCGCACGCTGGCGCGGACATCGGTTCGGTCCGGCCGGCAGGTGCCCATTCCCTATCGCCTGCGCTATGATGACAGGTCCCTGAAGCCGACCGGCCGCTATGCCCTGGAGGCACGCATCAGCGTCAATGGCCGCCTCTGGTTCCTCAACACCACCCACCACGCCGTCACCGCGGGCGAGCTCGTGAATGGCGACATCCAGGTCGATCGCGTGGGGCAAGAGGCTGAAGCCAGCCCGGCCGGTCCGAGCGGACGCTGGCTGGCCGAGGACATCAATGGCCGCGGTGTGGTCGACAATGCGCAGAGCGTGCTCGAAATCGCCGCCAATGGCGCGATCTCCGGTCGCGGGGGCTGCAACGGCATGGGCGGCAGGGCCACCATCAGGGGCTCGCGCATTCGCATCGGACAGATCGTCAGCACCCAGATGGCCTGCCCGCCGGCCATCATGGATCAGGAAGGCAAGTTCATCAAAGCCCTGGAGTCCGCGCGCAGCTGGCGCATCGATGCGGCCCGCAACAAGCTGCTGCTCCTGGACGCAAGGGGACGCTCGATCCTCGTCCTCGCTCGCATGTAGCCATTTCGGGAACTCACAACCCGACGCGTTCGACGAGCCGCTCCATCAGCGCCTGCAGGAGCGGCTCCTCCGCCCGGTCGACCGAACAAAGGATGTAATAAGCCGCCGCCGCATTGATCGAGGTGGCGAAGGGCTGAATGAGCCGTCCCTCGCGCAGCAGATTGCGCGTGAGCACGTCCGAGACAAGCGCCAGCCCCTGCCCTTGCACAGCCGAGGCAACCGCCTGTGCCACCGAGGCCACGCGCACGCTGGCACTTCCCTGCAGATTGACCCGTGCCGCCACGGCCCACCGTGCCCATTCCTCGCCGCGGTCCTCGTGCAGCAGCGTGATGCCATTGAGTTTGCGCTCACGATGCTGCAGGTCGAGCCGTGGAAACAGGATCGGCGAGCATACCGTCCGTAAGCGTACCTCGCTGAGCAGGCGCCAGTACCGTCCCGGGAAAGGCGGATTGTCGTAGACGATGGCGACATCGCTGGCCTGCCAATCCACCTCGGCGGCGGTTATCGCCTCGTTGATGGCCAAATTGGCGATGTTACGGCTTTCCGCGAACTCCACCACCACCGCGCTCAGCCAGGCGACCCCGAGCGCGGTCGGCAGGGATAGCGACAGGTTCTGCTGCGGGGTGGCAGCGCCTCGGCTGCGGCAGTCACGTGCAGCCGAATCGAGCTGGCCGAGGCTGACGGCAACCGCCTGGGCAAAATCGCGGCCGGCCGGCGTCAGCGCGATGTTGCGTCCCGCCTTTTCGAACAGGGGGATCCCGATCGCCTCTCCGAGCTTCTTAAGCTGCAGCGAGACGGCGCTTGGACTGAGATTGAGTTCCTCCGCCGCCCGGCGAAGGCTTGCCAGCCGGGCCGTCGCCTCGAAGGTCGGCAGATATTGCAGATAGACCAGGGGTCGAGCCATGATGCCTCGCGCGGTGATCGATGAGATTATTAGAACAATTTTGATTAAAACAAATCGTTTTTTGAGAACAATTTCGGGTGCTATCCAGGATGGCGAAAGGAAGCACCCCGATGATCCAGGCGACACCATTCGATTATCCCTATGACGGCAGGCTCGACGCGCGCTGCACGGCGCTGATCGTCATCGACCTGCAAGAGGACTTCCTCTCGCCGACGGGCTATTTCGCCAGGCAGGGCTATGATCCCAGCCCACTTCGGGCCATCCTGCCGACGGTCAACCGGCTGATCGACGCCGCCCGCGCCGCCGGCATCCGCATCATCCATACCCGCCAGGGCTATCGCGGCGATATGGCGGACATGACCCCTTACGAAAAATGGCGCCGTAAGCGTGCCGGCCTCGACGGCACGCAGGTTCTGCTGCGTTCAAGCCCAGGCTTCGAGATCGTCTCCGACATCGAGGTGCGCTCCGAGGACATCATCGTCGACAAGACTTGCAACGGCGCCTTCACCTACACCGATTTCGAGCACGTGCTGCGGGCCCAGGGCATCACCCATCTGCTTTTCTCGGGCTGCACCACCGATGTATGCGTCCATACCACCTTGCGTGAGGCCTGCGACCGTAACTTCCAATGCCTGACCATCTCGGATGCCTGTGCCAGCGGTGACCAGCGCGCCCATGAGGCAGCCCTACACATGGTGACGGTGGAGAACGGCATCTTCGGCGCCCTGACGGATTCGGCCGCTGTGCTCGCCGGCCTTGCCAAGCTGCCGAGGGCCGGCGCGTGAGCCAGCACCACGGCGCGCCCCAGCGCTACGTCTCGCTGATGCGTCTCACCGCCAAGGGCCTGGCCGAGCTCGGTGACAGCGCCGGGCGCAGGCGTATCAGCGAAGAGCGTGTGGCGGCGTTGGGCGGGCGCTCCATCGCCTTCTACGCCCTGCTCGGCGCTTATGACTTCGTACAGATCTTCGAAATGCCGAGCACCGAAGCGATGATGCAATATGTGCTCACCGCGCGCCGCGACGGCCATGTCGATCCGCTCATCCTCCCCGCCTTCGACACGCAAGCCTATGGCGGGATCATCGAACGCATCCAAGCGGCGGACATCCGGACAAGCTGAAGCATCTTGTGATGAGACGGCATCACCAAGAATCATAAAGACATGTCGAAACAATGAATTAGAGCAAACAAGCGTTCTGCCATGGACGCAGTTTGCTCCAAGGGGGAGACAGTCATGACAGCGAAATTCGTGACCATGGTCGCACTGGCGACGCTTGCCAGCACCGCGGCATGCGCGGAACAGCCGAGCTTCGTTTCGGACGGATCGATCAATATCTGCACCACCGCGGCATTTCCACCCCTGAGCTACAAGCGCTCACCGGGCGACCTGACGCCCGTCGGTATCGACATCGAGATCGCCGAGGCGCTGGCCAAGACCTGGGGCGCCAGCACGAGCTATACCGTCACCGACTTCTCGGGCCTGCTGCCGACGCTGGGTTCGGGGCGCTGCGGCCTGATCATCAGCGGCATCTATGTCAATGACGAGCGCCGCAAGACCTATGACGGCGTGCGCTACATGAAATCGGCCACCGTGCTGGTGACCAAGGCCGGCAACGCGGCGATCGGCAAGCCGGACGACCTCAGCGGCCGCGACGTCGCACTGGAGGCCGGCACCTATTACAAGGAAGAGCGGCTGGATCCCCTGAACAAGACCCTGGAAGCGGCCAGCAAGCCGCCCGTCGCCATCCACAATTATCCGACCCAGCAGGCAGCCTATCAGCAGGTGATGGTGGGCCGCGTCGACGCAACGCTGACCGAGGAGGCCGAGGGTGCCTTCCGCGTTGCCGACGCCAAGGACACGCTACAGATCGCCTATACATGGCAGTCCGACTTCACCTACGGCATCTATATGCGTCGCAAGGACGGCGACCAGGCGCTGGTGCGCAACTCCCTGAGGAAACTTCGCGATGACGGCTTCTTCGCCGCTCTCGCCCAGAAATACGGCCTCAACGCTGCTGTCTTCGACGTCGACTACGACAAGTAGCCGGGAGCAGCGGCGCCGACATGTCCTTCGATCCGGCACTCCTCCTGACGGCACTGACCAACCCGGCCATGCTGCAGGGCGCCGCCATCGCCCTCATCCTGTCCGTCATCGTCTTCGCCGTCTCGTTCTTCCTCTGCCTGCCGCTGGCGGTGTGCCTGAATTCACGCAAGGCGATACGCAATGGCTCGGCGCAGCTCTATGTCTGGGTGTTCCGCGCCGCACCGCTCATTCTGGTGCTGCTCCTGGTGTGGAATGGCTCGCCGCAATTGATGCCCTTTCTGCTCAAGGCAGGCTGGTTCACGCCCTTCGTGGCGGCGGCAATCTCCTTCACCTTGGTCACATCAGCCTATATGGCGGAGATCATGAAGGGAGCCCTGCGCTCGATCGGCGCCGGACAGGGGGAAGCCGCGACCGCGCTCGGCCTCACGCGCCTGCAGGCCTTCAGGCTGGTGATCCTGCCGCAGGCCCTGCGTGTCTCGCTGCCCGCTTTGGTCAACGAGTTCATCAACCTTCTGAAGGTGACCTCGCTCGCCTATGTCATTTCGCTGCGCGAGATCATGGCGGTGGTCAATGACGCGATCGCAGCATCCTTCCGCTTCGTGGAATGGTATTGCGCCGCCCTGATCTACTATCTCGTCATCGTCTCGCTTTTCATGATGGCACAGTCGCTGATCGCCCGCCGCCTGCAGTGAAGCCTCACGGCTTGACGAAGAGGATGGTGGTCAGCCCGCTCTGCCATTCCTCGTCGGGATAGCGACCGGCCTCGCGATAGCCCCGCCAGAGGTAGAAGGCCTGGCTCGGCTGGTTGAAAGTGTCCGTTTCCAGGCGCACCTGTGCAAAGCCAGCCGCCTTGATCGCGGCCTCCGCCGCGTCCATCAGCCGGTGTCCGATACCCTTGCGAGCGTGGCTGGAGTGGACATGCAGGGCATCGATGAAATCGCCTTCCCAGCGCACGAAGCCTGCCACCTCGCCGTCGAGTTCGGCAACCAGGCATTCCTGCCCATGCTCGTCGATGAAGCGATCGGCGAGACCGGAGGTGAGATAGCGCTCGACAGCTGCTGGCGTGATGTTGGGGCGCCAGGTGCTGTCGAACGTATCCCGGAGGATCGCCTTCAACGCCGGCTTGTCCGCCTCGCTGCCCTGCCTGACCACGACGACACCCATTACCATCTACCCCGATTGCAAGCCCGCCCGACCCGGGCTCTTGCGCTTCACACTGCCTTAACCTGATTCTCAGCGGCGTAAGCGCCCGAAGCACGGAGAGATGACCGGCCCATATTCTCGCCATGTCACCACGGAAATTCTCGCTATGTCACCATGGAAGGAAGTACCGACTGACGCCGGATAAGCGCTAGAATGACGATGAGCGCCCTTTTGGAGGACATGCCGATGACACTGACGGTCCAGCCTTTCCTGATGTTCCAGGGGCACGGGCAGGCGGACGCCGCCATGAACCTCTATGTTTCCTTGTTTCCGGACGGCAAGATTCTCGACGTCGAGCGTTACGGCCCCGGTGAAATGGGGCTGCAGGGTTCGATCAAGAAGGCGCGTTTCAGCATCGCCGGCCAGAGCGTGGTCTGCATCGACAGCCCGGTGCAGCACAATTTCACCTTCACGCCATCCTTTTCGTTCTTCATCGATTGCGAGACGAATGAGGAGTTGGATCGTCTCTTCGCCACCCTCTCGCAGGACGGCACTGTCTTCATGGCCCTTGACGATTACGGGTTCAGCCGCCGGTTCGGCTGGATCGCCGACCGTTTCGGCGTCTCCTGGCAGATCAATCTGCCGTTCGAGCCGGTGGGCTGACACAGGCTACGCCTCCGCCTCCTGCATCAGCCTGACCGGCCCACTGCCTGCACCCGCGAGCCGGTCATCGGTATTGAGCAAGGTGCAGCGTTCCATCGACAGGCAGCCGCAACCGATGCAGCCCGTCAGTTCGGCGCGCAGGGTCTGCATCAACGCGATGCGATGGTCGAGCTCGTCGGCCCAGTGACTGGCGAGTATTTCCCAATCGTGCCGGGAAGGCGGACGATCGTCCGGAAGCTCGGCCAGGCGAGCTGCGATCTCCGCCAGCGAGAAGCCGAGTTCCTGCGCCACCTTGATCAGGGCGACGCGGCGCAGCACCGCCCGGTCGTAGCGGCGCTGATTGCCCTGGTTGCGCCGGCTGCGGATCAACCCCTTGCGCTCGTAGAAATGCAGCGCCGTGACCGACACGCCGCTGCGGTGAGCGAGATCGCCGACGCTCAATTCAACCATGGTTCGTCTCCCAAAAACAGCTTGACCTTAACTTAAGTAGAGGTTGTAGGCCAGACGATGTCGGGATGCAGAGGTTGCATCGGACACCGTTCGAGACGGATGCTGGAAGTTGGAGCTGAAGATGGACACGCAAGTCAGCACGGGAACGGAAGCCCGTTGGCGCGAGATCGCGGTCGGCAGCTATGCCGGTGCGACGGCGACGCTTTGCCTTGGCGTTGCCCTGTTCGCCTTCAACAGCTTCCTGGTTTCGACCGCCCTGCCCTCGGCGATCGACGAGCTGGGCGGCGCCTCGTTGATCGCCTGGTCGGTCAGCCTCTATCTGATCTTCGCCATCCTCGGCGGCTCGATCGCGGCGTTGCTCAAGGCCCGCCATGGCGCACGGGCGGCACTGATCGGGGCAGCCCTGCTGTTTACGGCGGGAACGCTGTTCGCGGGCCTTGCTCCCGCCATGGCCGTGCTGCTGGTCGGCCGCGCCTTGCAGGGCTTCGGCGAAGGCCTGATCGCCGCGATCTGCTACGCGCTGATCCCGGAGATCTTTCCCTCCCGCCTGGTTCCCAAGGTGTTCGGCGCCGAGGCGATGGTCTGGGCAGCAGCGGCCTTCGGCGGCCCGGCCGTCGCCGGCATCATCAGCGAGACGGTGTCGTGGCGGGCGGCCTTCCTGGTCAACGTACCGCTGTCGCTGATCTTCATCGCCCTCGTCCTCAAAGTGGTGCCGCATGCAACCCGGCAGGAAGCGGTGCCACTTCCACTCGTCCAGCTCGGCGCCATCGGAGCCGGCATGGCGGCGGTGATGATCGCCGACGTGGCCGGCGGCACCGGCGCGGCCATGCTGCTGCTGGTGCTCGCCGCCCTGCTGTATGTCGGCGCCGTCTACAGCGACAGGCGCTCGCCGGCCCGGCTCTTCCCCAAGGATGCCTTTCGGCTCGGCAAGCCGATCGGCCTCGGGCTTTGGATCGTCTTCCTGATGCCGATGGCCCATTCGGTGGCCTCGGTCTACCTCGTCTATCTGATCCAGCATCTTTGGGGGTACGGCGCCACGCTGGCGGGCGCGCTCAACGCGGTGATGGCGGTGTGCTGGAGCCTCGTCGCCATCGCGGTGGCGAGCGTAACCTCGCAGAGGATCCGTCGCCGGCTGATCTGGCTGGGCCCGCTGCTCCTGGTGCTTGGCCTCAGCGCCATCATCGTCGCGCTCTGGCGGACCGACATCGTGCTGCTCGTCGGCGGCCAGATCCTGATCGGCGTGGGCTTCGGGGCAAGCTGGGGCTATCTGAGCCAGGGCCTGATGGAAGCCTCGCCGGCGGAGGAACGCAACCGCACCTCGGCCCTGCTGCCCACCCTGCAATCGGCGGCCTATGCCATCGGGGCCGCCGTGCTCGGCTTCGTGGCCAACGCCAACGGTGCCGGCTCCGCCACCACGGGTCCACAGCTTCAGCAAGCCATGCTGGCCGTGTTCATCCTGGCGATCGCAATCGCCCTGCCCGGTGTTTTCGCCGCGCTGAAACTGGCGCCGCTTCTGTTCAGGGAGAGGGAGCGGGCTCAGGGCTGCACGAGTTGAGAAAATCCAGCCCTCCCGCGAGGCCCTCGCCTCTTTCAGCAAGAGGGCAGGAAGACGCTTCAGTCCTCCATCAGGATCTGCAGCTTCACGTCTGTGGGCAAGGCCTTGGCGGCCCGCTTGAAGGCGGCGATGGAATCCTGGAAGGTATAGGTGCCGGTGATCAGCGGCTTGAGATCGACCTTGCCCGAACCGATCAGCGCCAGAGCGCGATCATAAATGTTGGCATAGCGGAACACCGTCTCGATGCGGACTTCCTTGGCGATGGCGCCAGGAACGTCGAAATTGACCGGCTCCACCGGCAAGCCGACCAGCACCAGCGCGCCGCCGGGCCGCACCAGGTCGAAGATGCCGTTATAGGCCTTGGCGCTGCCGCTCGCCTCGAACACCACGTCGGCGCCCCACTTGTCGGTCTCCCGCGCGATGGCGGCGGCGAAGGTTTCCTTGGTCAGGTCGACCGGGATGATGCCGTCATAGCGCCCGGCAATCTCGAGCTTTTCCTTGCTGAAATCGGAGATCAGCACCTTGCTGCAGCCGCCGGCCAGGGCAGCAAGCGCGACCATGATGCCGATCGGGCCGGCACCGATCACTGCGCCGACATCGCCAGGTGCGATGCGGGCGCGTGCAGCTGCCTGCATGCCAACGGCGAAGGGCTCGACCATCGCACCTTCGGCGAAGGAGACATTGTCGGGTAGTTTGTAGGTGAAGGCGGCCGGATGCACCGTGAAGGGCGTGAGCACACCATGCACCGGCGGCGTCGCCCAGAAAACCACGGACGGATCGACATTGTAGATGCCGAGCTTTGAGGCCCGAGAACTCAGATCCGGTATGCCGGGCTCCATGCAGACGCGGTCGCCAGCCTTGAGGTTCGTCACCTTCGAGCCGACCTCGACGACCGTGCCGGCCGCTTCATGGCCCAGCACCATCGGCGCGTTGACGATGAAATTGCCGATGCGGCCATGGGTGTAATAATGCACGTCGCTGCCGCAGACGCCGACGGTGTGCAGGGCGATCTTCACATCTGTGGGGCCGACCTCGAGCGGGAGATCGATTTCGCGCAGCGACAATTCGTGCTGGCGTTCGAGGACAAGTGCACGCATGGGTTTCCTCCGGTTTCGGGCAAACGTCGCCGAAGAGCCGGCGCGTATTCATCCGACATTATCGTCAGTTTGTTGCGGCAATCAACCAACTCCGGCAACCAACTCCGGCAACCGACGACGGCGAGCCGACAGAGATATTACCAGCTATCCGTGCGGGCCGATCCGTCAGAAATAATCCGGCCCTCACGCTGCATCGAGCTTGTGGATGAGGTTCATAATGCCTTCGCTCATGGCACCATAGTCGCGGCTGTTGTGCAGGTCTCCCGCCACCCGGTAGCCGTTCATCACCACGATGCGGTCGGCCAGGGCGATCATCTCCGGCATGTCTGAGGTGATGAGCAGGATGGAGGTGCCGGCATCCGACAGTTCGCGAATCAATTCATGCAGATAGGCCTTGGTCTTGATGTCGATTCCAACCGAGGGCTCGTCGATGATCAGGAGCCGCACACCCGCAGCCAGCCATTTAGCCACGCTGATCTTCTGCTGGTTGCCACCGGAGAGATTGCCGACGAGCTGCCCTAGGGAAGGCGTGCGAACCTCCAGCTTGCGGATATAGGGCTCGGTCGCCTTGCGCACGGTACGGTCGGTGAGCAGGCCGCCGAAACCGGCGAGCTTGCGCCAGATCGCGATGCCGGCATTGTCCAGCACCGAATGCAGGAGGATGAGGCCCTCCTGCTTGCGGTCCTCGCTGACATAGCCGAGCCGATGGGTATGGATCGCCTCGCCGACGCTGGTAATGGCCACCTCCTTGCCGTCGAGCCGGATGGTGCCCGACGTCGCCGGCTGCAGCCCCATGATAGACTTGGCGAGTTCGGTGCGCCCGGCTCCCACCAGGCCATAGAGCCCGACGATCTCGCCGCGGCGGACGGTGAGATCGATGTCGCGATGGCCGAAGGGCGTGGCGACCTTCTCGAGCTGCAGCACGGGCGCTGCCCCGGCATGGTCGCGCGGCTTCCAGTCCGGGATCTGCTCGCTGCGCCCGATCATCAGGCGCACGAGATCCTGGCGCCCGAGCCCTTCCATCGACCGGCTGTCGCAGGCATTGCGCCCGTCGCGGAGCACGGTGACCTGGTCGCAGATCTCCTGCACCTCCTCCAGTTTGTGGCTGACGAAGAGCATGCTGACACCCTCGTCCCTGAGCTTCTTGAGCAGAGCGAACAGGGCGACGGTCTCATGCGGAGTCAGGGAGGCCGTCGGCTCGTCGAGCAGCAGCACGCGCGAACGCAGGGACAGCGCCTTGGCGATCTCGACGAGCTGCATCTTGGCGACGCTGAGCTGCGAGACCGGGGTGGCCGGGTCGAGGTCGAGCCCGAGGACGTCGAGCCAGCGCCGCGCTTCGGCATTCACTGCGGCATAGTCGATCGGCTTGAACGGGCTGGCGCTCAGGCGCTCCAGCATGATGTTCTCGCCCACCGAAAAGCGCGGGATGAGGTTGCGTTCCTGATGCACCACGCCGATACCCCTGGCGATGGCGTCGCGGGTCGAGGTGAAATGCACGGGTTGCCCATCCACCACCAGTTCGCCCTCGTCGGGCCTGAGCACACCGGTGATCAGCTTGATCAGTGTGGATTTGCCGGCACCGTTCTCGCCCAGCAAGGCGTGGATGGAGCCCGGGCGTAGGGAGATCGAGACCCCTTCCAGCGCCTTGACGCCCGGGAAGAACTTGCTGACGCCGCGCGCCTGGAAGACCGGGGCTGGTGTCTCTGCCGCCATGGTCAGATCCTCTTCAGGCCGCGGCTGACGCGGATCTCGCGCCAGCGGTTGATGCCGACAGCCCACAGGATCAGGCCGCCGAGAACGACCTGCACCAGGAAGGGATCGATATGGAAGAGCACGAGCGCCTGGGTGATGATGGCGACGATGATCACGCCGAGCAGCGTGGCGAAGCTGGAGACATGGCCGCCCGCGAGCACGGCACCGCCGATCACCGGTGCGGCAAAGGAAAGGATCAGCCAGTCGTCGCCGATGGTCGGCTGCCCGATCTCCAGCCGCGCCACCAGCGCGATGCCGGCCAGGGCCGCCAGCAGGCCCGAAATGGCATGGGCGGTGACGACGGTCCGCGACACCGAGATGCCGGAGAGTTCGGCCGAATGCGGATTGCCGCCTACGGCCAGGATGAAGCGCCCAAGCGGCAGGCGGTTGAGCAGATACCACATCGCCGCGAACACGATGGCCGCCGGGATCACCAGCCAGGGCAGCGGACCCAGGAAGGTGGTGTTGCCGAAATCCTTGACGCTCTGAGGCACGCCGTAGAAGGGCTGGGCCTTGGTGATGGCGAGGTTGATGCCCTTGAACACCGACAGGGTGGCCAATGTGATGACGAAGGCAGAGATACCGGTGCCGGCGATGAAGGCGCCATTGACGATGCCGGCCAGGAGGCCGATCCCCGCCGCCAGCAGCGCGGCAAGCGGCGCCGGCAAGCCCCACACCTGCATCATGCCGGCAAAGGAGATCGCGGCCAGTCCGCCGATGGCCCCGACCGCCAGGTTCATCTGCCCGATGGCGATGATGATCATCTGGGAAAAGGCGATCAGCATGTTCACGGTGATGGCGAGCAGCAGCACCTGGATGTTGAGCGGCGACAGGAAGGACGGGTTGAAGCTGCCGATGAAAGCAATCGCCACGACGGCGATCGCCAGCGGCCCGAACCAGTCGGTCTGCATGAAGCGGGGCATCACACCATCCTCCGATGGGCGAGATAGGAACGGCGTGCCTTATCGATCAGCACGGCTGACAGCAGCAGGCAACCCAGGCAGGCCTGCACCCAGAACTCCCCGATCTGCAGGAGAAGCAGGCCGTTGGTCAGCATCGTAACCAGGATGGCGCCGAGCACGGTGCCGCTCACCGAGACGCGGCCACCGCTGAGCAGCGTGCCGCCGAGCACCGGGCCGAGAAAGGCCGGCAGCAGCCAGTCCTGCCCCAGTTGTCCGGCCATTGAGGGAATGGCCGCGCCGGTACGCGCCACCACGAGCATGGCCGTGATGGCGGCGAGCCCCCCCGACAGCATGTGGCAGAGGATGAAGACACGCCCGACGCGCACGCCGGAAAGCTCGGCGGCCTCGGGACGGGCGCCGGCCGCCAGCATCTCGCGGCCGAAAACGGTGAAGCGATAGAGCATGCCCAGCGCGATCGCCACGATGAGGGCGACGACGAGAAGCGGCGAGACCAGGCCGAACAGGCGCAACCGCCCGAAATTGGAGAAGTCGGCCGGAATGCCGCGGAAGGATTGAGCCTTGGTCAGATAGATCATCGTCCCGAAGAAGATGCTCATGCTGGCAAGGGTGATGATGAAGCTGTGCAGGCCGGAGCGTACCACGACGAAACCGTTGATCCAGCCGAGCGCCGCCGCCAGGGCGATGGCGCCGAGAGCGGCAACAGGCCAGGGCAACCCCGCCAATTCCACCAGGGCGCCAAAGGCCATCGCCGCGCAGACGCCAATGGCGCCGACCGCCAGGTTCAACCCACCGGTGACGATCACCACCATCATGGACAGACCCACCATGATGTTGACGGCGGCGACGCGCCCCAGCGTGAACTGGTTGAAGGGTGAGAAGAACCCTTTGGTGGCGAGGCCGAATAGGCAAGCGAAGACCACGATCAGGACCAGCAGGCCGAATTCGTTTGTCAGGTAGAAGCGCACCGTGCCGCTTTGCATCGGCTTGCCGGTCGTCGGCGCGAGTGTTGCGATTGGGGATTCGTCACCGGCCATCGGCGGATCTCGGCTCCGTAGGAATAGAGTTGCGTCCGGTCGTCACTGCGGGCCTTTTCGATCCTGTGATCGGCGCGGCTCGCAATAACGAACAGTCCCTCCGGCGCGCTTACTTGCAAGCCAGGTAAGTTTTCTCGAAGCTCGCCAGCAGCGTCTTGGTGATGCCCTGCATGGCGGAGATGTAGTTGTCGACACCCGAGGCATCGACGAAAACCGTGCCCGAATCAATGAAGTGGTTGGTCAGTGCATTGGACTTCCAGGGCGCATCGGCCTTCACGGTGCAGCCATTTCGCAGCTTGTCGGCCGCGAAAGAACCGATATAGCCCTGGCCATAGGGGTTCTGCAGCATGGTGCCGTTGACGAAGCCGTCCTTGATCGCCTTGAGCACCACCTCGTCATGGTCGATGGCGACCATTTTGATGCGCTTGTCGCCGATCTTGCGCAAGGCGTTGGAGGCGACCACCGCCGGCACCCAGGCCGTGGTGACGATGCCGTCGATCTCACCGGCATGGGCGGCAAGATAGGCGTTGATCTTCTCTTCCGCCGGCTCGGGCGCGTCGATATCGGCGATGACCTGCACCACCTGCCCGCCTTCTTCCTCGGCAGCCTTCTTTACGGCGTCGATGCGAAGCTGCGTGTTGGGATCGACCAGGAAGCCGGTGAAATGGGCGATGCGCTTCTTGCCGCCCATCGCCTTGAACAATTCCTTGGTGCCGAGATAGGCCGAATTGCCGGTATCGGTACCGAGGCAGAAGGCCGCCTTGGAAGGGTCCTTCAGGCAGCCGGCCAGTGCCATCACCGGCGCGCCGGTATCGGCCAGCTCATTGGCTGTGGCCACCGAACCGACCGGATCGCCCGGGAAGATCAGGAAGGCGTTGTAGCCCTGCGTTACCAGGCTTTCGAGCAGTTCGTTCTGTTGGCTGAGCTCCCATTTCTGCGGAACCTTGTAGTCGGCCGCCCCAAGGCCGAAATCCTTGGCCGCATCTTTGCCGGCCTGATCCCAGGCCGAAAAATAGGGATGCGGACCGCCGGGCACCAGCGCCACCTTGGTGTCATTGGCGGCCAAAGCGGGCAACGCACCGGCGAACAAGGCAGCCACAGCCGCGCAAGCAAAGAGCTGACGTCGAATGAACATGAAATTCCCTCCCTCTGGGGATGACGTGCTGCGGGCGCTTCTCGACTTCGCTTGGCCCGCTTGACAGGTGTGGATACTAGGATCCAAGGTCAATCTATGCAACCATGTTTGCAAGATAATGGTAGCGATCTTGGTCCTCCCCCCATGCCATTCCGATTCAGGATGGAGCATCATATCATTGCGATCATTGCGGTTTTGAAGGAGCCGGCCGATGTCTGCCTTGCCCAACAAACAGTCCGGGCCGGACGAAGACGGGCTGGGCTTTGCCGTCGACATCAATCGCAAGCATCCGGTGGGCGACCAGATCTATGAAGCCTTGAAGCAGGCCATCATCACGGTCAGGCTGATGCCGGGCACCTCGATCAGCGAGAATCGCATCTGCCGCCATTTCGGCGTGTCGCGCACGCCCGTGCGTTCTGCGGTGGTGCGGCTGAGCGAGGACGGCCTGATCGATGTCTATCCGCAGCAGGGCAGCTTCGTCTCGCCCATCCGCCTTGCCGAAGTGCGCGATAGCCATTTCATCCGCAAGCATCTGGAGCTGGCTTTGCTGCGCGAGGCTGCTTCGCGCTGGACATCGGCCAAGAGCGTCGAGGCCCGCGCCATCGTGGAAACGCAACGCCAGGCCATGCTCGCCGATGACAAGGACCGCTTCTTCGAGCAGGACGAACGCTTCCACTACGCCTTTGCCGGCTTCGCCGAGCGCGAAGGCGTATGGCCGACCATCCTGCAGGTCCGCGCCCGCCTTGCACGCTTCGTGCGGCTGTTCGGCACGCCTTCCCGTCTGCCTCTGGTGCTGGAGGAACATCTGGCCGTACTCGATGCCCTCGATGACGGCAGGACGAACGAAGCCGCCGCCCGGCTCGAACAGCATCTCGACATGATCTTCACCATGCTCGCCCAATTGCCGGACGAGTATGGGCCCTATGTTACGGAGTAGCCCGATGCGTCTCGGCACCAGTACCCTCGCCCAACTCAAGGCTGATATCGCCAAACCGCGCTATGATCGGGCCGCGATCCGGCCCGGTATCCTGCATCTGGGCACGGGCGCCTTCCATCGGGCGCATCAGGCTGTCGCCATCGACGATTGCCTGGCCCGCGGCGAGACGGATTGGGCCATCCTCGGCAGTTCGCTGCGGGGCACCCAGACGCGCGACGCCCTCGCTCCCCAGGATGGGTTGTACACACTCGCCATACGCGACAGCGGCCGCGAGGATCTGCGGGTGATCGGATCCGTGCTCGGTGTCACCGTCGCACCGGAAAATCCCACTCTTCTCCTGGACCAACTCGCCGACCCGGCTATCCGGATCGTCACGCTGACGATCACTGAAAAAGGCTATGCAGTCGATCTCGGCAGCGGCGGCCTGAGGCAGGATCATCCCGATATCGTCCATGATCTCGCCAACCCGCAGGCGCCCCGCTCGGCCCTCGGTTTCCTGGTGGAAGCGATCGCGCGCCGGCGCCGGGAGGGCGGTCGCCCCTTCACCGTCCTGTCCTGCGACAACCTTCCGCAAAATGGGCGCACGCTGAAACGCGTGCTCGCCGAATTCGCTGCCCTGCGGGACAAGGACCTGGCGGCCTATATCGCCGGCGAGATCCCCTGCCCCTCCTCCATGGTCGACCGCATCGTGCCGGCGACGACCGACGCGGACCGCACCGCCATTTCCGCCTCGCTCGGCCTCGAAGACGCCTGGCCGGTGCTGGGCGAGCCGTTCAGCCAGTGGGTGATCGAGGATCGCTTTGCCGCCGGCCGGCCGCGCCTGGAGGAAAGCGGCGTCGAGTTCACCGACGATGTCGAGCCCTTCGAGCATATGAAGCTGCGCCTGCTCAACGGCACGCATTCCACCATCGCCGCGGTGGGGCGGCTGGCCGGCCATGAATTCGTGGCGCAGGCGATCGCCGATCCGGTGATCCGCGATCTGATCGAGCGCTATTGGCAATGCGCCATCCCGACCCTGTCCATCCCGGTCGGCAGGGCCTTCGCCTATACGAGGCAGCTTCTCGGCCGCTACGAGAACACCTCCCTGCATCACCGCACCGCACAGATCGCCTCCGACGCTTCGCAGAAACTGCCGCAGCGCATTCTGTCGCCCCTGCGCGATTGCCTCGCCAAGGGACTGCCCTGCGGCCCACTGATCTTCGCTATCGCCGCCTGGATTCGCTCCTGCGGTGGCAGCGACGACAAGGGCCGTTCCCTGCCCCTCAACGATCCGACCTTCGAGGCCTGGACCGGCCAGCCCGACCAGCGCAGTGCAGCGCCCCAGGCTGTGGTCGAGGCTTTTCTCGGCCTTTCTGCTGTTTTCGGCGACGACTTGCCACGCAACGCGGCCTTTGTCGGCGATCTGCAGGCGGCTTATCGGGCGATCGCCACCCAAGGCGTCCTGGGCGCCGCCCAATCCTGGAGACAGACATGAGAGCCCTGAGCTGCGACGAGCCTGGCAAGCTGAGCATCATCCAGCGCGACGAGCCTCGCCCCACCGGGAACGAGGTGTTGGTGCGCATTCGCCATGTCGGTGTCTGCGGCACCGACTATCACATCTTCCATGGCAACCAGCCTTATCTGAGCTATCCGCGGGTGATCGGACACGAGCTCGGCGCCGAGGTCGTCAGCGCGCCGGCGGGATCGGCCCTGCGCACCGGCCAGATCGTCTCGATCATGCCGACGATCTATTGCGGCCACTGCCGTGCCTGCCGGATGGGCAAGACGAATTGCTGCCAGCACCTGGAAGTCCTCGGCGTCCATCGCGACGGCGGGGCCTGTGACTTGATCGCCGTGCCGGAGGCCAACGTCATTCCGGCCGACGGCCTGACGGCAGGACAGGCGGCCATGGTCGAGTTCCTGGCCATCGGCGCCCATGGCGTGGCGCGCGGCGGCATCGGGCCGGGACAGCGCGTGGCGATCGTCGGCGCCGGGCCAATCGGCATCGCAGCCGCCGTCTTCTCCAAGGTGGCTGGCGCCCATGTCAGCGTCGTCGACATCAATCCCCACCGCCTCACCTTCTGCGCGGACGAATTGGGGGTGGATGGCGTCTTCGAGGCCTCCGCCGATATCCGGGATCGCCTCGGTCAGGCAACGGGCGGCGATTTCTTCGACTGCGTCATCGACGCTACCGGCAGCCCCGGCGCCATGCAGAAGGGTTTCGATCTCGTCGGCCATGGCGGCGCCTACGTGCTGCTGTCGCTGGTGCGCGCGGACATCACCTTCAATGATCCGGAATTCCACAAGCGCGAGACCACGCTCTATGCCAGCCGCAATGCCATCAGGCAGGATTTCGAGACCGTGCTGCAGGCGATGCGGGCCGGCAAGGTGCCCCTGCAAGCCCTGGCCAGCCATGAGGGCAGCCTGGACGATGCGCCCGGCCTGATACCGGAATGGTCCAGGCCGGAAACCGGCGTGATCAAGGCGGTCCTGACCGTATAGGCGGCCTGCGCGTCTCAAACCAGGCGGTTGCCACACTCCCTGCCGAAGAAGGCCTGTCGCGTCTTGCTTTGTCAGCTACGCCCCGTCCGCCGGGACGTCCGTGCCCGCATCAGCCAGCAAGCTGCAGATTTCTAGGACGGTGCCGTCAGCAGATGGCCCGCCAGCTTGGCCACCTGCTGGCGGATATCCGGCACGGCTACGATCTCCCAGAACGTGCCGGAGGTGATCGGTCCCACGGCAAAGAGCCGATCCGAGGGCGTGCCATCCACCCCCAGCACACCGCAGTCCAGGCCGACATCCAGGCCGAGGCCGAGGCTGTCGGGCCGCACCCTGCCATCGGCGAGCAATTGGCGCAGAATCGGATTGTCGGTCGCCGTGACGTCAGCCGCGCGCCCGCGGCACTCGAAGACGGCATCCGCATCGATCTGCATTTCGGACGCACCAGTGCGGGCGGTGTAGCGTACCGTTACACCACCTGCCTGCGGATCGAATCCGGTAACCCGTCCCGCCACGATGGCGAGCTGCCCTGCCCGGCGAGCTTCTTCGATCCGCGCTGCGGCGTCCGGTGCCATGCGATGACGATGGATGTCCCACCAGGCCCGGGCATGGCGCAGAAAACGTCGGCGCGCCTCTTGAGACAGGCTGCGCCACAGGGGCTGTGTATAGGGCCGCAGCCCGTCGACGATGGCACGCCAATCGCCCCCCGCTCTCTGGTGTTCAGCCACGAGCCGACGCAGCCAGCGCGTGAGATAGACGATACCCGTGCCATAGGGGATGTCGGCGGCGTCGAGGCGCAGCGGCTGGACCGGCTTGTGCGCCTGCGGGCTGAGGCCGCGCCTGGAAATCGCGGTGATCCGGCCTCGATGTCCGGCATGCAGCAGGGACAGGACCCGGTCGGCCATGGTGAGGCCGGTACCGACGATGACGACAGCGGCATCGGGGGAGAAGGCCGCCGGCCCGGCATCGAACCAGCCATCGAAACGCCAGGGGGCCGGCGACAGCCTGGGACCCTCATTGCCGGTCGCCAGAATGGCGATGTCGGCATTCAGCCTGCCGCCCCCGCTCAGATGGACGACAACGCCTTGCCCGGTTTCCGCGATGCCGACCGCCTCGTCCTGCACGATAACCAGACGCCGGCTACCCGGCCGCTGCACGAGATGCGGCGAGAGCAGATCGGCGAGGTAATCGCGATAAAGGCGCCGGGGCGCGAAGGACTGGGAGTCCGGACAATGGGTGCTGCTATGCTCGCCAACCCAGCGCCAGAAATGGTCGGGATCATCGGGATAGGCGCTCATATTGGCAGCGCGAACATTCAGGAGATGATCGGGATGGCTGGTGCCATAGGCAATGCCGGCGCCGAGCTCCCGGCTCTTCTCCACCAGGGTCACACGCAGATCCGGATGATGATGACGCAGCAGATGGGCCGTCATCAACACGCCGCTCGCTCCGCCTCCGATGACGACGATATGCCTGGAGGAGGCGGAATGGACAGTGAGCGGCATGCTGCAAACTTCGATTAATCTAGTATTTTGATAGATCAATCACACACAGCCGACAAGGTGCTCAGCTGGTGAATTTCAAAGCAGGCCGTCTCAGACACCGATCCAGATGGGCGGATCAGATATGATACATCAAAGTCAGGTCGTCGAGATCGGCGAGCGCCCGCATCTCGGCGAGATTGCGATTGTCCAGCACGGTGGAAATCGCCTGCCGCACTTCCAGCATCATCAGACGCACCGCACACTGGTTCTCGTCGGAACAGTCGTCACAGCGCTGATAGGCCGTGCGGCTGGCGCAGGGGATCGGCGCGAGCGGTCCGTCCAGCACGCGCACGATGTGGCCGACTCGGATTTCGCTTGCGGGCCGGCCGAGAACATAGCCGCCGCCCTTGCCCTTCTTCGAATGTAGGAAGCCAGCATTCTTCAGCTCGCCCAGAATCGTATCGAGGAACTTCTTGGGAATGCCATTCTGTTCAGCGATATCGGAGACAAGACATGGCTTGCCCGGCTCTGCACCGGCCAGATGCACCATTGCCTTGAGGCCGTATTTGCCTTTTTTCGTCAGCATGCGGCCCCCGGACTGCGATTCGGAAATCCACTTCAGCCTTCTGGTAATAGCAAAAGCACTGATTTGCTACTCATGCCGTCGCCAAAGCTTGCCAAAACTAGAGCAAAGCGCGTTCAGGCGTGAACGAGCTTTGCTCTAGCTCCTTGCTTTGGACGCGTCTTTGCGATTCGACGTGCTCCCGTCCAATCGCAAAACGCTATGGCGATAAGCCGACGCCGCATGACTTTCGGGCAGCCGCGGCGAGCCGCCGAAAAGCTTCTCGCGCAAGGTTCCCTCGGCATAAACAGTCTTGTAGCGTCCCCGCCGCTGCAGCTCCGGCACCAGCAGATCGGCGACATCCGCAAAGGTCTCCGGGCGCACCGCGAAGGCGAGGTTGAAGCCGTCAATGCCGGTTTCATCGACCCAGGCTTCCAGCTCGTCAGCCACGCTGGCAGGTGAGCCGATCACCACAGGCCCGACGCCGCCGATCGCCACATGCTCGGCGACCTCGCGCACAGTCCAGCGGCGATCGGGATCGGCGCGGGTGATGTTCTCGAGCGCCGAGCGTCCGGCCTCATTCTCGACATGCTCCACGATCGCATCGCGGTCGAGTTGCGAAAAATCGACACCGGTCCAGCCCGACATCAAGGTCAAGGCTCCCTCGTGATCGGCATAGCGGCGATAATCGGCGAACTTGGCCGCTGCCTCCTCATCCGTGGGCGCCACGATCACCGTCAGCAGGGTAAAGATCAGGATATCGGCAGGGTTGCGTCCGAGCCGTGCAGCGGCCTGCCGAATGGCAGCCACCCGGCCGGCGATCACCTTGCGGCTCGGCCCGGAAATGAAGACGCACTCGGCATGCCGCGCCGCGAAGCCGAGCCCCGCCGGCGAGGTTCCGGCCTGATAGAGCACGGGCGTGCGCTGTGGCGAAGGTTCGCTCAGATGCACGGCATCGATGCGAAAATGCGGTCCGTCATGCTGGACTTTGCGCACCCGCCCGGGATCGGCGAAGACCCCGCTCTGCGCATCCGCAACCACGGCATCGTCAGCCCAGCTTCCTTCCCACAGCTTGTAGACCGCAGCCATATAGTCCTCGGCGATGGCATAGCGGTCGTCATGCGCTGTCTGCTTGTCCTTGCCGGCACCGCGGGCCGCACTATCGAGATAGCCGGTGACGATGTTCCAGCCGATGCGCCCCTCCGTGAGATGGTCGAGCGTCGACATGCGGCGCGCAAAACCATAGGGCGGCTCGTAGCTGAGATTGACGGTGACGCCGAAACCCAGATGCCGCGTCACCGCCGCCATGGCCGGCACGAGCAGCAGGGGATCGTTCACCGGGATCTGCGTGGCGTGGCGCAGGGCCGCTTCGCCATTGCCGCCATAGACGTCGTAGACACCCAGGACGTCGGCCAGGAACAATCCATCGAACAGGCCCCGTTCCAAGATGCGGGCGAGATCGAGCCAATAATCGAGCCGGTTATAGGCGCGCGAACGATCGCGGGGATGGCGCCACAACCCGGGGGACTGATGCGCCACGCAGTTCATTTCGAAGGCATTGAAACGGATGGGTTTGGACATCACTCGGTGTGCCGGTCTTCAGACCGGCAATCCTTGTTGGAAGAAGATTGATGCCGGTCTCGCTCCATCACTTGATGGAGCTGAAAAGACCGGCACACCATTATCCTGCTGCCGCCTTACGATTGGAAGGCGCCACGACATTGGCGATGACCTCGCCGAAGGGGCCGGCATTGCGGGCGGGCCCAAGATCGTTGCCGGTGGTCTTCTTCAGGGGAAGCTTGGGGAAGACCAGTTCGGCGAAGCGATAGCATTCCTCCAGATGCGGATAACCAGAGAGAATGAAGCGGTCGATGCCGAGCGCCATATATTCCTTCATGCGCTCGGCCACCTCGTCGGGATTGCCGACCAGCGCGGTGCCGGCCCCGCCGCGGACCAGGCCGACACCGGCCCACAGATTGGGGCTGATCTCCAGCTTGTCACGCGACCCACCATGCAAGGCCCGCATACGGCTCTGCCCCACCGAATCCATGCGTGCGAACACCTTCTGGGCCGTGGCGATGGTCTCGTCGTCGAGCTTAGAAATCAAGGCATCCGCCGCCTGCCAGGCCTCGGCCGAGGTTTCGCGCACGATCACATGCAGGCGGATGCCGAAGGTGAGCGTGCGGCCATATTTGGCGGCGACCGCCTTGGCATTGGCGATCTTCTCCGCGACCTGCTGGGGCGGCTCGCCCCAGGTCAGGTAGACGTCGACATGCTTGCCGGCGACCTCGTTACCCGCTTCCGACGATCCACCGAAATAGAGCGGCGGATAGGGCTGGCTCACCGGAGGATAGAGCAGCACACCATCTTCGATGCGCAGATGCTTGCCCTCGCGAGTGATCTTGCCGCCCTGCAGGAGGTCACGCCAGATATCGAGGAATTCGTCGGTGACCTCGTAGCGCTCCTTATGGTCGAGGAAGACGCCGTCCCCCTTCAGCTCCACCGGATCGCCGCCGGTGACGACATTGATGAGCAGCCGCCCGTCGGAGAGCCGGTCGAGCGTCGCTGCCGAGCGCGCCGCGAAGGCCGGCGTGGTCAGGCCGGGACGGATCGCCACCAGGAAGCGCAGGCGCTTGGTCAGCGGCACCATGGCCGAGGCGATGACCCAGCTGTCCTCGCAGGAACGGCCGGTGGGCAGCAGCACGCCGAAATAGCCGAGTTCGTCGGCGGCCTTGGCAATCTGAGAGAGGTAGCCGAGCGAGACATGCCGCGCGCCCTCCTCGCTGCCGAGATAGCGCCCGTCGCCATGGGTCGGCAGGAACCAGAGCACATCGGTTTCCTGGGCGGGCGGGGGCAGGTCGAGATCATAGGGCATGGTAAAGTCTCTGGTCGTATATTGGAGGGTCGATCTCCAGATCGACCGTCTTGGAAACGTAGGACGAGATGGGGCGCGAAGACGGTCGATCTGGAGATCGACCCTCCATGCTCCCGGCGCCTTCGGCGGTTAAGTCAGCGCTTATGGAGGTCGGGCCAATTCGGTTCGCGTGTTCATGAACGGGCTTTTGCTTAGATGGCGCCGTGGCGCGGCGGATTGATGCCGTTGAGCCAGTAGTCGCCGATGGCGCGGTATTTCCAGCGCACGGGATCGTGCACGGTGTGGGTGCGGGCGTTGCGCCAGAAACGGTCGAAGCCGAACTGGGTCTGGGTGGCGCGCGAACCGGCGAATTCGATCAGCTTGCTGCCGGCGAGCAGCGAAGCCTCGGTGGAGGCAACCTTGGCCTCGGCGACGGCTATCGAGGCGGCCGCGACCGTCTCCACCGTGGGATCGGCCACGGCGATGTCGGAAAAGCGCCCGGCCCGCTCCAGCAGCGCATCGGAGGCGGCCACACGGATCTTCACCTCGCCAATGCCGGCGATCGTATAGGGATCCTCATAGCCATGATCGAGGCCGCTGTCCTTCCAGGGACGGGCATGCTTCTTCACGAAGCTCAGCGTCTCGGCGAGCGCGGCCCGCGCGATACCGGCCTCGACGGCGGCGTGCATGATCTGCGCCACCGGCCCCATCGAGGTCGGCCGGTCGAAGACGGCCTTCAACGAAATCACCGAGAAGGGATGCACCTCGACATTATCGAGCGTGGTCGTGCCCGAGCCGGTTACCCGCTGGCCGAAGCCGGCCCAATCGTCGATGACCTCGAGCCCCGGTGTCGACCGCGGCACGAAGGAGATGGTCGAACGCCCCTCATCGTCATTGGCCACCACGGCCACCCAATGGGCGAACAGGGCACCGGTGCAATAGAATTTGCGCCCATTGAGGCGCAGCACCGGCCCGTCTTTGCTGAGGCGGGTGTTGTGGTCCTGGGCCGTCTTGGTGCCGATCTCGGACAGGGCATTGCCGATGCGCTCGCCGGCCAGGATGCGGCCATAGAAGAAGCGCTTCTGCTCCTCGCTGCCTTCCAGGCGCAGGGCATGCAGGATGAAGAAGTGGTTCTGCGGAATCTGGCCGATCGAACCATCCGCCGCGGAGAGGAGAGCGATCACCTCGGCCAGAGTGCCGGATGATACCTCGGCGCCGCCATAGGCCTTCGGCACAGTGATGGCGAGCAGGCCGGCATCGGACAGCCAGTCGAGTTCCTCATAGGGCAGGCGCCGCTCGCGATCCCGTTCGATCGCGGTCTCGGCGATGCGGGCCGCGACCTTGCGCGCGGCAGCGAGTGCCTCGGCGTCATCCTTGATGATACGGGCCTTGCCGGCCCGCAAGGGCGGTGCCTTGAACGCAACCAGGCGCTCAGGTGGGGTATCGGCGGTCAGGGCGGCGGCAGTGGGCATGATTTAGTCCTATTCCGGGTGCGCGGGCGTCTCGCCCGCTCTTCCTTCCGGCTTATTCGATGTTTCCAAGGACGGGCGAGACACCCGCGCACCCGGAGAAATCAACTCCAGGGGTGGCGTGGCGGGCTCACGCCGTTCAGGGCGTGATTGCCGACATGGAAGAATTTCCAGCGTACCGGATCATGCAGCGTGTGGGTGCGGGCATTGCGCCAATGCCGGTCCAGATTGTACTGGCCCAGGGTCGAGCGCGTACCGCCGAGTTCGTGCAGCTTGTTGGTGGCGAGGATGGCGATCTCGGTGGTCAGCACCTTGGCCTCGGCAACCGCGACGGCAGCCGCCGTCACGCCCTCCTCAGTCGGCTGCTCCACGATCGCGTCGACAGCCCGCCCGGCCTTCTCCAGCAGGGCCTCGGCGGCATGCAGCTTGATCTTGAGATCGCCGATCTGGGCGATGGTGAAGACATCCTCATAACCGTGCTCCTGGCCGCTATCGATCCAGGGCCGAACGTTGTTGCGCACGAACTTGATGGTCTCCTCGATAGTGCCGCGCGCAATGCCGGCATCGACGGCGGCCTGGATGATCTGGGAGACCGCCCCGTTGGTCGAGGGATTCTCGCCGCCGAGATAGGCCGGTATGACGCCCTCGGGGCCAACCCGGACATTGTCGATGCGGACATTGCCGCTCGCCGTGGTGCGCTGCCCGAAACTCGACCAATTGTCGATGATATCAAGGCCTTCGGCATCGCGGGGCACGATGGCCAGATGCACCTTGCCGGCGGGATCGACGGCGCCGATATGGATGTAATGCGCGAACAGCGCTCCGGTGGCGTAGAACTTCTCGCCCTTGACCCGGTAGCCGTCACCATCGGGCGTGAGCGTGGTCTCGAAGGCACCGACATGCTTGGACTTGGCCTCGGAGAAGGCGTTGCCGAGCCGGTAGCCCGAGAGCACGCGGCTAAACCACAATTTCTTCTGCTCTTCCGACGCGGTAGCCCTGATAACGTCCACGGCGGCGAGATGGTTCTGCGGGATCTGGCCGATGGAAGGATCCGCCGCCGAGATCAGCTTGATCACCTCCGTCAGCGTCACCCAGGAGACGCCGGCACCGCCATAGGATTTGGGAATGGTTATTCCCCAAAGGCCGCTCTTGGAGAAACGGTCGAGTTCCACCGCCGGCAGAAGCCGTTCGCGATCGCGCAGCGCCGCCTCGGCCGCGAATTCCGCCGCCAGAGTCGTGGCAATCTCGATCGCCTCGGCATCGGACGTGATGACATGGGCCTTAGGCTGGAGATCGAATTGAGGTGGCTCGGAGGTGAGCGGCGGCGCAACGGAAATGGTCATGGTGATCCCGGTCTTCTTGAATCAGGCAGGATGGAAGCCGCCATAGCCGCCCTGGGCATAGACGAGCGGCCTGCCATCGGCGGTGCGAATACCGCGTACGGCACCGATGATGATGGAATGGCTGTGGCGGTCGATGAACTCCTCGACCTCGCAATCGACGGAGGCGAGCGCGCCCTCCAGCGCCAGGGCGCCGGTGAAGAGGCGGTTCCAGCCGGCGTTTTCGTACCGGGCCACCCCCTTGATGCCGCCCCGCCCCGCAAAGCGATCGGCGACGTGGCGCTGGTGGTCGGCCAGGATGTTCACGCAATAATGGCCATAGCGGCGGATGACGGGCCAGGCCGAGGCATCGCGGTTGACGCAGATGATCATGGTCGGTGGCTCGACCGACAGCGACACGGCCGACGTCGCCGTGAGGCCGGTACGCTCGTCCCCCTCGCCCGCGGTGATGACGCTGACGCCGCCAGCCACCAGCCGCATGGCGTCGCGCAGATTCGGTGCCGTAACCGGCGGCAGCTTCACGGCGATATTCATGTTCGTATCCGTCATCTGAAAGAAGCAGTGGAGGCCTCGCCTCCCCTTTCGCTGGCACCCAACGGCGCATCGTGGGCGGATGGTGCAACAACAACAATCTTATGTCTATAGATTTTATAGAATTTATGGCCAAAAAAAATTCGAGAGCTTCTGCTCTCGCCTAGGGCCCGCCCCGCTTGCAGCCGATGACGATCATCGGGCTGAGTGCGGTCCGGAAGTGGGTGCGCCAACCGTCAGCCGGCGCACCCCCGAAACGATCTTACCAGGCCGGCTGGATCGCGCCCTTGAAGTTGGCGTTGATGAAATCGGCCACTTCCTGATTCTGGTAGGAGGCGACCAGCTTCTTGAAGATCGGCTTGTCCTTGTCGGCTTCGCGCACGGCGATGAAGTTGCCATAGGGATTATTGGTGCGGCTCTCTTGGATCAGCGCATCCTTGGCCGGCGTCAGGCCGGCGCCGAGGGCGTAGTTGGTGTTGATCACCGCACCGTCGAGATCGGGCAGCAGATTGGCGAGTTGCGAGGCCTCGATCTCCTTGAATTCCACCTTCTTGGGATTGTCGGTGACGTCGAGCACGCTCGGCACCTGGCCATCGGCGGACTTCAGCTTGATCAGGCCATTGGCCTCAAGGAGCTTGAGGGCGCGGCCGCCATTGGAGGGATCATTGGGAATGCCGATGACGGCGCCTTCCTTCAGGTCGGCGAAGGCCTTCAGCTTCTTCGAATAGAGGGCGATCGGCTGCACCAGCGTATAGCCGATCGGCACGATCTTGTAGCCGCGGGCCGCGATCTGGCTATCGAGATAGGGCTTGTGCTGGAAGGCGTTGGCATCGAGATCGCCCTTCTCCAGCGCCTCGTTGGGAATGGCGTAGTCGGAGAAGGAAACCAGTTCGATATCGAGCCCATCTTTGGCGGCAACCTTCTTGGCCACCTCCCAGATGCGCTCCTCGTCGCCACCCATGACGCCGAGCTTGAGCTTGTCGGCAGCAAAGGCCGCACCGGCGGGAGCGAGGGCAAAGACCAGGGCCAGGGCAGCACCGGCGAGGCGGCGGCGCGTCAATGTGTAGGCGGACATGGGAGTCTTTCCTGTTTTAGATAGACGTTGAATCATGTCGAGAGGCACTGGAAATGACTCTCGGTTCCGTCTCGTAAATCACTGCGTTTACCCAATAATTTGCGAGGTGTTCAGGTCTCGGATGCCTCGGCATCTGCGAGACTTGATATCAGTCCTGTCGCACGCGCTTGTTGAGTTTCCGAGCGGCCAGGTCACCCGCCGACTGCACGCCCTGCACGAGCAGGATGAGGATGACCACCACCGCCCCCATCACTTCGGGCATGAAGCGCTGATAGCCATAGCGGATGGCGACATCCCCCAGGCCACCGCCACCGACTACGCCGGCCATGGCCGAATAGCCGATCAGGCTGACCGTGGTGAGGGTGAGGCCAAGCACGAGCCCCGGCAGCGCCTCGGGAAACAGCACCTTGCGGATGATCTGGAACGGCGTGGCCCCGAAGGAGCGCGCCGCCTCGATCAGCCCGGCATCGACTTCGCGAATGGCACTTTCCACGATACGGGCGATGAAGGGAGCGACCGCGATCGTCAACGGCACGATCACGCCTTTCAGGCCGATCGAACTGCCGACCACGAAACGCGTGAACGGAATGATCGCGACAATGAGAATGATGAAGGGCACCGAGCGCACGGCATTCACGATGGCACCGAGCACGGCATTGGCCTTGGGTGAGGCCAGCAACTCGCCACGCCGGCTGGTGGCCAGGAAGATGCCGAGGGGCAAGCCGAAAAGCGTGCCGAACAGGATGGAGACACCCACCATGATCAGGGAATCGCCGGTGGCATCGCGAATGACTCTGAGGATTTCAGGCGACATAGCCAATCACCTCCCCTTGCAGATTGAGCCTCTCCACCGCCGCGACCACGGCAAGCCGGGTTGCCTCGTCGCCTGGCACCGAAACCAGCAGTGCCCCGAAGGGCTCGCCACCGATCGTATCGATGCGACCGGCCAGGATATTGATGTCGATGCCGAGAATGGTGGTGAGACGGCTGACCACCGGCGCTGTAGCGTGCGAGCCGGTGAAGGTGATGCGCAGCACCGCGTGGCTGCCCGGGCTCGGCTGGTCGGCGAGGCGCCGGGCCAGATCGGCCGGCAGTTCGACACCGGTGACACCGCGCACGAAACTGGCCGTGGTGGCATGGCGCGGCTGGGTCAACACCTCGAAGGCGCGCCCCGTCTCGATCAGCTTGCCGGCCTCGAGCACGGCAACCCGATGGCAGATCTCCTTGATCACCGACATTTCATGCGTGATCAGTACGATGGTGACGCCGAGGCGCTGGTTGATATCGGCGAGCAGGGCCAGGATGGAGGCCGTCGTCTCCGGGTCGAGCGCCGAGGTCACCTCGTCGCCAAGCAGGATCTTGGGCCGGGTCGCCAAGGCGCGGGCGATGCCGACGCGCTGCTTCTGGCCGCCCGACAGCTCCGCCGGATAACGGTTGCGCTTGTCGGCCAGCCCGACCAGATCGAGCAGTGGTTCGACGCGCTCCCGGATCTCGGCAGCGGCGATACCGGCCACTTCCAGGGGAAGCGCCACATTCTCGAAGACTGTGCGCGAGGACAAAAGATTGAAGTGCTGGAACACCATGCCGATGGACCGGCGGACCGGGCGCAACTGGCTTTCGCTGAGGGCATCGACCTCGATGCCGTCGACGACGACGCGACCATTGGTCGGCCGCTCCAGCCCGTTGATCAGCCGCAGCAGCGTCGATTTGCCGGCACCACTGCGCCCGATCACGCCGAAGATTTCGCCGCGCGGAATCTCCAGGCTGAGATCGTCGAGCGCGAACACGGCAGAACTGCCCTTGCGCGCGGCGAAGGAACGCGACACGCGTTCGAAGCGCACGATCGGTTCGACTGCCTCCACCTCACCAGGCAAGGTCAGGCTTTCCACTCTCACAGGTGCGTTCACGCCACCAACTCCTCCATGAGGGAGTGCAGGCGCCTGGCAACCTGGCCAGAGAGATAACGTTCGGCATCACGCGGACCCACGAAGGTCATGCCGTCGAAACGGCTGAAGCGCCGGCTCGCAGCATGAAACGCAAAGCGGCGCGCCTGGGGTTCGCGCACCACGATGCCGACGGCGGCACCGGAGATCTCAATAACATAGGATTCGGAATTGGAGGGATGAGACATGATAAGGCCGCCACTTGGTGGCGCTCCGGAAAGACAGGGAAGGCATGCGTTCAGACCAGCTTCAACAACAACAGCTGCAACACATCTTTCCGTCTGGCTTTTTGATACCTGTCCCGCTGGTCGCGATCATGGGCCACTTCCTGTTTGGAGCCCACGACATCAGCCGTGGCGCTTTAGCGTTTGATGACGCGGCGCAAGCTGCACGCTCAAATGCCCGCGATCGACTCCCTGAGAAGCCGATGACACAAAAATAAATAGTCCACAAAATTAGTCAACTGTTGTTCGTGGATTTTTTTGGTCTCCACGAACTTCGTTTGTTCCCTCCATAGACACTGACTTGCATGAACTCAATGTGCCGTAATGATCGGACAAAAAGACGGTCTGCCAGTCAGTAACTCATCGGACCAATGGCCAACCCCACAGGCACGCTGTATAGTGAGCGTAATTTCAGGCTGTATGCCAGCAAGGCCGCTGCGCAAGGTGGATGAGAGCCCAGCGCAGCCCCGTGCAAGGCGGATCGAGAACGGCGCTCATCCCCGAAGGCCTCTGCAAGACGCGCGGAAACCCTCCACTTCCCTCCCCCTTCTCTTACAAATAATTGCGAAAGACCTTCCAGCTTAGCCGGCTGTTGAAAGCCTTGTGTCTCAAGGCAAAGCAACGGAGAAAGGAATGGTTTGAAGCTGGTATCTTGCCGCGTCAAACGAATGGTAGCCGCGATCCCGTCCGGGAAGAACAATCCGGCGCGGGCCTCAGCTGATGTTTTCGGATCGGAACATGGTTCCCGCCCGAAAGCACCAGCAAAGAACTTGAGAAGACGCAGCAATTTCTGGTCTCATCCTTTGGGTTGAAGCAGAAATGCTGCTTAGGGAGTCATAACGCTCGGCAGAGGCCAGCCTCGAACAGGCGATCGAGATCGCTTTACAGGGATGGCCAGACGCGCGACCAAGGTCATGCGCGTGCCGCAAGAGAGGAAGCAAACCGTGCTGGACGCGTTTTTCAAACTGAAGGAACAGGGCACCTCGGTGCGGACGGAGGTGATCGCCGGCATCACCACCTTCCTCACCATGGCCTATATCATCTTCGTCAATCCGGAGATCCTGTCGACCACCGGCATGGACCGCAATGCGGTCTTCGTCGCGACCTGCCTGGCCGCGGCCCTCGGCTCGCTGATCATGGGCTTGGTCGCCCGCTGGCCGATCGGCATGGCGCCGGGCATGGGCCTGAACGCCTTCTTCGCCTTCACCGTCGTCGGCACCATGGGCTTCACCTGGCAGCAGGCGCTGGGCGCGGTGTTCATCTCCGGCTGTATCTTCCTGGTCCTGACCGTCACCGGCGTGCGCAGCTGGTTGATCGCCGGCATTCCGCACTCGATGCGATCGGCCATCGCGGCCGGTATCGGCCTGTTCCTCGGCATCATCGCCCTCAAGAGCTCGGGCATCGTGGTCGCCAGTCCCGCCACACTGGTTACCCTGGGCTCGCTCAAGGAGACCGGCACGCTGCTGGCCATCCTCGGCTTCTTCATCATCGCGGCGCTCGACGTACTCAAGGTTCGCGGCGCCATCCTGATCGGCATTCTCGTCATCACCGCGCTTTCGATCGCACTCGGCGTCAGCAAGTTCGGCGGCGTCATCTCCATGCCGCCCTCCATCCTGCCGACCTTCCTGCAGCTCGACCTGGTCGGCGCCATGCATGCGGGCCTGGTGCATGTCATCCTGGTATTCGTGCTGGTCGAGGTGTTCGACGCCACCGGCACGCTGATCGGCGTTGCCAAGCGCGCCGGCCTGATCCAGCCCGACAAGCCCAACCGCCTCGGCCGCGCTCTGCTGGCCGACAGCTCCGCCATTCTCGCCGGCTCGCTGCTGGGTACCTCCTCAACCACCGCCTATGTTGAAAGCGTGTCCGGCGTGCAGGCTGGCGGGCGCAGCGGCCTCACCGCCATCGTCATCGCCATCCTGTTCCTGGCCGCGCTGTTCTTCTCGCCGCTCGCCGGTTCCGTGCCTGTTTACGCCACTGCGCCCGCTCTGCTCTACGTGGCCTGCCTGATGATGCGCGAACTGCTCGAAGTGGAGTGGGACGACATCACCGAGGCCGCTCCGGCCGCGCTGACCGCGCTGATGATGCCCTTCACCTATTCGATCGCCAACGGCCTCGCCTTCGGCTTCATCAGCTATTGCGCTCTCAAGACCCTCACCGGCCGGCCGGGCCAGGTGCATCTCGCCACCTGGCTGGTCGCCGCGCTGTTCGTCGTCCGCTTCGCCTTCTTCGCGGGCGGTTGAGCCTCCGATCCTCGGACATGGCACAAGCAAGAAGGCCAGGGCAGCATGCTTGCCCTGGCCTTTTTCATATCGGCAGAAAGATCAAACGTAGGACAGCACGCGGCTCGCCAGCTTGGCCGTCCGCTCGTCATCGCGACGCGGGCGCGGCAGGTCGATGGCCAGGTCAAGCGCCACGGCGCCTTCGCGCAGCACGATCACCCGATCCGCCAGCGCTACCGCTTCCGACACGTCGTGCGTGATGAGGATGGCGGTGAAGCCGTGCTCGCGCCAGATTCGCGACAGCAATTGATGCATCTCCACCCGCGTCATGGCGTCGAGCGCGCCGAAGGGCTCGTCGAGCAGCAGGATGTCGGGCCGGCTGACCAAGGCGCGCGCCAGCGCGACACGCTGCCTCTGGCCGCCCGACAACACGCTCGGCCATTCATTGGCCCGATCCCCCAGCCCCACCTCGTCGAGGGCAGCTTGGGCCAGGCCGCGCCAGCTCGGACCGCGGGCGATGCCGACATTGCCGATCACGCGCTGCCAGGGCAGCAGCCGCGCGTCCTGGAACATCAGACGGGCTCCGGCATGTGCGCTTCGCGCGGCCGTTCCGCCGATCTCCACCTCGCCGGCGCTGGGACGGTCGAGGCCGGCAATGAGACGCAAAAGCGTGGATTTGCCGCCGCCCGAACGCCCGACGACGGCGACGAACTCGCCCGGCTTGATGGTGAGATTGAGCCTGTCGAGCACGACGCGGTGATCGAAGGCTTTGGATGCCCCTTTCAGCTCGATCGCCAATCCCTTGGGCTTGGGGGACGGCGCGACGAAATTCGACGGCGCCAGGCTGTTGCGGGTCAATTCGGGAGTGAAATAGCCGTCTTCGACATGGAGCAGAGCGTGGGTCAAGCTAGTGCCTCCCGGCGGGGTCGCGCATAGGTGGGATGCCATTGCAGGGCGGCCTGTTCGAGCAGCTTCACCAGCGTGTCGGAGAGCTTGCCGAGCACGGCATAGATGATCACGCCGAGCAGGATGACGTCCGTCTGCAGGAATTCGCGGGCATTCATGGTCATGTAGCCGATGCCCGATGAAGCGGAGATGGTCTCAGCCACGATCAGCGTCAGCCACATGATGCCAAGGCCGTAGCGCAGGCCCACGAAGACCGACGGCAGGGCGCCTGGCAGGATCACCCGCCAGAATCGCGCCACCGGGCCCAGGCCGTAGACACGAGCCATCTCGGTGAGATGCGGATCGATGGTGCGGATGCCGTGATAGGTATTGATGTAGACGGGAAAGAGCACGCCGAGGACGACCAGGAAGATCTTGGCGCTCTCGCCGATGCCGAACCACAGGATCACCAGCGGAATGATGGCAAGGTGCGGCACGTTGCGCAGCATCTGCAGGGTGGAGTCGAGCAAGAGCTCGGCCGGGCGCCAAACGCCATTGGCGACGCCGAGCGCGAAACCGATGAGGCCGCCAATGGCAAGGCCCTGCAATGCGCGTCCGGCGCTGACGCCGACATTGTGCAGGAGGCTGCCATCCTGGAGTGTCTGCCAGAAGGCGAGCGCCACCGCACTCGGTGCCGAGAGCACCCGCGCCTGCAGCCAGCCGAGATCGGCGGCAAGCTCCCAGCCGGCCAGCAGCAGCACGGGCAGCAGCCAAGGAATCAATCGTCTAATCAGGCGCTGGGTCAGCCCATTGATGCGTTGCGATGCCATCGGTCCCTCCCCGCTCAGAGCGTCACGCCGGGACGTAGCGCGTCGGCGATCTTGATCGCCTTCGGGATGAGGCCGAGCTTATGGAAGGTGTCGGCAATCTGCTGCTGGGCGGCCACCGTCTCGGCAGTGATCGGCTGCACGTTCCAGGACTGCCGGCCGAGCGCCAGCTTGAGCACCGGCGCGGGAATGCCGACGGCGGGGGCGAGTTCCTTCGCCGCCTCGTCGACATGGTCCTTGGCCCATTGGTCGATCTCATTGATGGCGGCCAGGACGGCGTCGATCGCGGCCGGATTGGCCTCGGTGAAGGAGCGTTCACCCAGATAGAATTGCCGGTTGGCGACCAGTCCCTCGCCATTGGCGAGCTGGCGCGCTTCGACGGCGATCTCGGCCGCCGCCTGGAAGGGGTCCCAGATCACCCAGGCATCGATGTCGCCATGCTCGAAAGCGGCTCGTGCGTCGGAAGGCGTCAGGAACACGGTCTGAATGTCGCCATAGGCCAGACCCGCCTTCTCCAGCGCCTTGACCAGAAGATAGTGAACGTTCGATCCCTTGTTGAGCCCGACCTTCTTGCCCTTCAGCTCCGCCACCGATTGCAGCGGGCTATCCTTGCGCACCAGGATCGCCTCGCTGAGGGGGGCAGCCGGTTCGTTGGCGACATAGACCAGGGGTGCGCCAGCGGCCTGGGCAAAGATCGGCGGAGCCTCACCGGTGATGCCGAAATCGAGCGCACCGACATTCAGGGCTTCCAGCAATTGCGGCCCACCGGGAAACTCCGTCCAGGTCACGCCGAAGCCGAGCGGCTCGAGCTTGCGTTCCAGATTCCCGCGCGCCTTGAGCAGCAGGAAGGTGCCGTATTTCTGATAGCCGACGCGCACCGTCTTCGCCGCGGCGCGCGCGGGTCCAAGGGCGGCGGTCACGGCAAGTGCGGGCGCGGCGGCAAGCAGGAAGCGGCGGGTCCAGAGCGCGGTCATCAGGTCATCCTTAGGCATATCGGCCTCTATAATCCCAATAGTTGATAGATTTAGTCAATAATTAATTTCCCGCCCCGGCTGCATGGAATTTGGCCTGCAATCCGGCCTCTTCTTCCAGTGCGGATCGTTCACGATCTGATTCCGTTCTGGTACCTAACTCTCTGGCAGAAAAGTGTTATTTCGGCAGCTCGTCGTTATAATTCTATATAGTCTATAAAATCAGTTGACTTATAAATACCGCCATGGTCGATTTCACACAGAGATTCAACCAGACGGTCCAACGCCATGACGACTTCAGCCGAAAGCCTGTCTATCCTCGATTTCCGCTGGTTCGAGGCCGGGCCGGCAGAGCGCAAGGCCTTCCTGGAGGACCTGCGCGAGGCAGCCCGCGGCCCCGGCTTCTTCTACCTGACCGGTCACGGCATCCCCCAGCAGCTGATCGGTGACGTGCTGCGCCTGTCACGTCGCTTCTTCGACCTGCCCGAACAGGACAAGCTGGCGATCGAGATGATCAACTCGCCGCATTTCCGCGGCTATAACCGGGCCGGTTTCGAGCATACGCGCGGCAAGCCGGACTGGCGCGAGCAGGTCGACATCGGCGCCGAGAAGAGGGCCCGTCCCCTCGACCCCGCAACCCCGGCCTGGCACCGCCTGCAAGGTCCCAATCAATGGCCCGCAGCCCTGCCCGAATTGCAGCTCATCACGCTGCGCTATCTCAGTGAAATCACCCAGCTCGGCGTTCGTGTCCTCAGTGCCTTCGCGCTTGCCTTGGGCCAGAAGGCTGATGCCTTCGAGCCGATCTACACACCCGAACCCAACCAGCTCCTCAAGATCGTGCGCTATCCCGGCCGCGAGGCCAGCGAGGGCGACCAGGGCGTCGGTGCCCACAAGGATTCGGGTTTCCTCACGCTGCTGCTGCAGGATGTGCAGGGTGGCCTGCAGGTCGAGGGAGAGCATGGCTGGATCGAGGCACCGCCCATTCCCGGCACTTTCGTCGTCAATATCGGCGAGATCCTTGAACTGGCTTCGAACGGCTATCTGCGCGCCAACATCCATCGCGTCGTCTCGCCGCCCGCCGGAACCGACCGCCTGTCGGTGCCCTTCTTCCTCGGCGCCAATCTCGAAGCCGAAGTACCGTTGCTGACACTTGCACCGGAACTCACAGCCGAAGCACGCGGCTTGACGCAGGACCCGCTCAATCCGCTCTTCCGCGAGGCCGGACGCAACTATCTCAAGAGCCGCCTGCGCTCTCACCCCGACGTCGCCCGCCGCCACCATTCCGACCTGATCGATACCAGCAAAACCGCACAGGTCGCGTCCGCCTACTGAACCGAAACTACTGACCTCAAGCCCCTCCTCCGGAGCCATTCGCATGACCACCGACTCCCGGCATTTCGAAACCCTCGCTCTGCATGGCGGCAGCTATCGCGCCGATCCGGCCACCGGTGCGGTGGCGGTGCCGATCTACCAGACCACCTCCTACCAGTTCCAGGATACCGGCCACGCCGCGCGCCTCTTCGCGCTCGAGGAGCTCGGGAACATCTATACGCGCGTGCAGAACCCGACGACCGACGCGCTGGAACAGCGCATTGCCGCCCTCGAGGGCGGCGCGGCCGCCCTGGCTGTCTCGTCGGGGCAGACGGCCTCGGCCTATTCGATCCTCAACCTCGCCCAGGCCGGCGACAATATCGTCTCGTCCACCGACCTCTATGGCGGCACCTGGACCCTGTTTGCTTCGACCCTCAAGCAGTTCGGCGTCGAGGTCCGCTTCGTCGATCCCTCCGATCCGGAGAATTTCCGCCGGGCGAGCGACGACAAGACCCGCGCCTTCTATGCCGAGACGCTGCCCAATCCCAAGCTGCAGGTGCTGGCAATCCGCGAGATCGCCGACATCGGCCGCTCGATCGGCATTCCCCTCATCGTCGACAATACCGCCGTGCCGCTGATCGCCCGCCCGCTCGAACATGGCGCGGCCGTCGTGGTCTATTCGGCGACCAAATACATCGGCGGCCATGGCACCTCCATCGGCGGGCTGATCGTCGATGGCGGCAATTTCCCCTGGGAAGACCATGCCGAACGCTTCCCGCTGCTGACCCAGCCGGACGACGCCTATCACGGCGCCATCTGGACCGAGGCCGCCAAGCCGCTCGGGCCGATCGCCTATATTCTGCGCGTGCGGGTGAAGCTCCTGCGCGACGTCGGCGCGGCCCTGTCGCCCTTCAACGCCTTCCAGCTGCTGCAGGGGCTGGAAACCCTGCCGCTGCGCCTGCGCCAGCACAATGAGAACGCCATCAAGGTGGCGGACTTCCTCGCCAAGCACCCAGGCGTCAGCCATGTCATTTTCCCCGGCCTGCAGTCGGACGAGAACCGCCGTCGCGCCGAGGCCTATCTCAAGGGTGGTTATGGCGCCCTGGTCGGCTTCGAGCTCAAGGGCGGTGTCGAAGCCGGCAAGCGCTTCATCGACGCACTCAAATTGCTCTACCACGTCGCCAATATCGGCGATGCCCGCTCGCTCGCCATCCACCCGGCCTCGACCACCCATCAGCAGTTGACGCCGGAAGACCAGCTCGCCACCGGGGTGACGCCCGGCTATGTGCGCCTGTCCATCGGCATCGAGCACCCGGACGACATCATCGCCGACCTGACCCAGGCCCTGGCCACTGCCGAAGGCGAGCACGACGCAGCGGAACGTAAGGCGGCCTAAAACATCGCTCGAGAATAGCGCCTGTCATCCCCGGCCGAGCCTCACAAGCTTGCTTGTGAGTGCGAGGGGAAGGGGATCCAGGGACTGAAGGGCTCGACTGATGGCCCCTGGCCCCCCTTCCCTCGCTTCGCTCGCCGGGGATGACAAAGTCTTTTCACCGCCCAGCCGGCCACGGATGAAACCCATGTCCAAACTTCCCACTTTCTCGCGCCGCAGGGCGCTCAAACTGGCCGGAACGGCCGGTGCTCTGGCCTCTCTCGGCGCCGTCAGCGGCCGGATCTTCTCGCCGGCCATCGCAGCTCCCGCGCCCAAGATCCGCCTGGCCTGGACGGAGGTGGCCGCCTGCCATTCGCCGCTCGGCTTCGGCGTGGCCAAGGGCATCTACGCCAAGCACAATCTCGACGTCGAGTTGTTCTACCAGGGCGCCAGCGGCCAGACGCTGATCCAGGCTCTCGCCACCGGCAAGGCCGATGCCGGCGCCGGCCTGATCGGAGACTGGCTGAAGCCCCTGGAGCAAGGTTTCGACGTCAAGCTCTTCGTCGGCTCCCATGGCGGCTGCCAGCGCCTGCTCACACGCAAGGATTCCGGCATCAAGACGCTGGCGGACGCCAAGGGCAAGACCATCGCCACCTATGGCATCGGCGCTCCGCCCCAGGTCGCTTTCCAGGTCAGCTTCGCCAAGGCCGGGCTCGATCCGGAAACCGACGTGACCTGGAAGGCCGTGCCCTTCGATCTCGTCGGCGAGACGCTGAACCGGGGCGATGTCGATCTTGCCGCCCATCTCGATCCCTGGGCCTGGGCCATCGAGAAGCAATTCGGCTTCACCAAGATCGCCGACACCCAGACCGGTTATTACGAGAACCACACCTGCTGCGTCCTCGGCGCCAACGGCCCCTTCCTGGAAGCGAACAAGGATGCGCTGCGTCGCCTCGCCGAGGCGAATATCGAGATCCATGAATATACCGCCAACCATCCCGACGAGGTGGCGCAATGGTATTTTGAAACGCTCAAGCCCGCCGGCCTGACGACCGCTCAGCTCACCGAAATCCTGGGAACGCTGGTCTACCACAACCATCCGATCGGCCAGCCGCTGATCGACCAGATCCGCCTGGCGGCTGAAGATCTCAAGCTGGTCAAAGTGCTCGATCCCACCACCGATCCCAAGGAGTTCGCCGAGCGGATCACCATCAACCTGCTCGCCTGAGGCCTTGTCATGAGCGATACCCTGCGCGCGCCCAACTCCGGAGTCCTCAAGGCGAGGCCGCCTTCACAGGCTTCCCTGCAGGCCCTCTGGAACGGCGTGTGGAAGCATGGGCTGCTTGCCTCGGCCGCTCTGACGGCCACTGCGGGCATCACGATCGGCTTGCCCGACGTGGTCCCCTGGGGCAGCGCTGGTCTGTTCGCCGCCCTTACCGGCACGGCGGCGCTGGTCTTCCTGGCCCTAGCCTTTGCCGTGCACCGTCTTGGCGGGCTGGGACGCACGCTGCTGTATTACGGTCCCTGGTTCGCTGCCATCGGCGTCTGGCTGGCGCTGTGGGAACTCTCGACAGCCAAGACCGGCTGGCTGCCCAAGCCGTTCTTCTCGCCTCCGCATGGCCTGCTCCACGTCTACGTCACCGAGAGCCAGCGCCTTCTGATCTGCATCGCCTATTCGCTGCGCCTATGGTCCGCCGGCTTCTTCTGCGGCATCGCCGTCGGCTATGGGCTCGGCATTGCGCTGGGCTGGTCGAAGCGCTTCAGCTATTGGGGCATGCCGATCCTCAAGCTGATCGGCCCGGTTCCGGCCACGGCCTGGATCCCCTGCACCTTCTATTTCTTCCCCAATACCTTCGATGCCAGCGTGTTCATCGTGGCGCTTGCCTCCGGCATTCCCGTCGCCATCCTGACGGCCTCCGGCGTCGCTTCGGTCAACCGGGCCTATTACGACGTTAGCCGCATCTTTGGCGCCAAGAGCTGGTACCTGATCCGCAACATCGCCATTCCCGCCTCCCTGCCACATGTCTTCGTTGGCCTGTTCATGGGCCTCTATTACTCATTCGCAGTCCTGGTGGTCGCCGAGATGCTCGGCGCCAAATACGGGCTCGGCTGGTACATCCAGTTCCAGACCGCCTATTCGGGCTATGCCAACGTCTACGCAACGCTGCTGATCATGTCCGTCATCTGCGCCGGCATCGTGAAGCTGCTCTTCGTGCTGCGCGATCGCCTCCTCACCTGGCAGAAGGGCTTCATCTGATGGCTGTCTCCGGCCACAGCATCGGCATCGACGTCCACGGCGTCAGCCATCATTTCGATCTCTCGGGCGCGGAACTGCCCGTACTGGATGGCATCGATCTCAAGGTCGCGCCCGGCGAATTCGTCGCCCTGCTCGGTCCCTCGGGGTGTGGCAAGTCCACCCTTCTTCGCCTGATCGCAGGATTGGAGCCTCCCGCCACCGGCACGATCCTGGCCGACGGCAAGGCGGTCGGGGCACCCGATCCCTCCCGCATCCTGGTCTTCCAGGACCCGACCCTGTTTCCCTGGCTCACCGTCCGCAAGAATGTCGCGGCCGGGCTGGAGGCGCGCGGCGTGCTCGCCCGTCAGCGCCATCGCATAGGCCATGCCTTGTCTCTGGTCGGGCTCGAGCGCTTCGCCGATGCCTATCCCCACCAGCTTTCGGGCGGCATGGCCCAACGAGCCTCGCTCGCAAGGGCCCTGGTGCACGACCCCGCCCTGCTGCTGCTCGACGAGCCGCTGGGCAAGCTCGATTCCCTGACACGCCTCGCCCTGCAGGACGAGTTGGTGTCGCTATGGCAGCGCACGGGCTTCACGGCGTTGCTCGTGACCCATGACGTCGAAGAGGCGCTGCTGCTCGCGTCGCGCGTTATCGTGTTCTCCGACCGGCCCGCGCGGATCAAGGCGGAATTTCCTATCGACAAGCCCTATCCCCGCCATCGCGACGACGTGGACTTGGTGCATCTGCGCCGGGAAATTCTGGCGGCGCTGGGATTGGTCCTTTCATGAGCGTCCTGCCCTTATATCCGCGAATTCTCCTCATCCTGGGAGTAGCCATCGTCACCCTGTCCCTGCTCTGGTGGTGGATTACCTACAGGGATGTGATCGGCTACAATTATCTCTCGCTTCCCGATGCCGGGCTTTGCCTTGTCAGCAACAGCGATATTTGCCAGCTTGCGAAATCGCTGTGTCGCGGCACCCACCCTCTGGCGATTGTGGCCTATTGGTCGGCCAGCCTGTGGATCGGTGTCGCGGCGCTCTGCGCCAGCCTCGCGACGGGGACGGCACGAGACGCCTGAACAAAGACTGCCGGTACGAGTTCCGGAGTCGGATCAACAAGATGCGGGGCCTCGCTCAACTTCAGAATCTGAATCATCGACCGTCGGCACAACCCTTCCAGCTTCCGGCGTCGTTCAAAGGACACCAAGAGGATCACAAGATGCCATTCTCGCTCCCCCTCCGCTCCCTCATCGGCAAGCGGGCGGCCCGGCTGACATCCGCGGCGGCTGCCGTCGCCATGATGGCGACCGCCGGCATGGCCCAGGCCGCCGACGTCACCGTCGCCTCCAAGATCGATACCGAAGGCAATCTGCTCGGAAACCTGATCGTGCAGGTGCTGGAATCCCACGGCCTGTCGGTCAATAACCGGGTCGGGCTCGGCACCACGCCGATCGTGCGCAAGGCGCTGGTCGCGGGTGATATCGACCTCTATCCCGAATATACCGGCAATGCCGGCTTCTTCTTCAACAAGGCCGATGACGGCCTGTGGAAGGATGCGGCCAAGGGCTATGCCGAAGCCAAGAAGCTCGACTACGACGCCAACAAGCTGGTGTGGCTCGATCCGGCCCCCGCCAACAACACCTGGGCCATCGCCATCCGCAAGGATGTGGCTGACACCAACAAGCTGAAATCGCTCGACGATTTCGGTAAGTTTGTCACCGGCGGCGGCAAGGTGAAGCTGATTGCCTCGGCCGAGTTCGTCAACAGTGCCGGCGCCCTGCCCGCCTTCCAGACCACCTATGGCTTCAAGCTCTCGTCCGACCAGCTCGTGGTGCTTTCGGGCGGCGACACCGCCTCCACCATCAAGGCGGCGGCCGAGCAGACGGACGGCGTCAACACCGCCATGGTCTATGGCACGGATGGCGGTATCGCCGCGGGCAACCTCGTGGTGCTCGACGACGACAAATCGGTCCAGCCCGTCTATGCGCCGACCCCGGTCATCCGTGAATCCGTACTCAAGGCCCATCCCGAGATCGCTGAATGGCTGAAGCCGGTCTTCGCCAGCCTCGACCTCACCACGCTGCAGGAGCTCAACGGCCGCATCCAGGTCGACGGCGAGGCGGCAAAGGACGTGGCAACCGACTATCTCAAGAAGAAGGGTCTGGTGAAGTGAGTGCAGGCGCCGGGGAGGTTCAAGCCGACAACGGTGCTTTCCCGGCGCCGCCCGCCGCCACGGGCACGCGTGCCCTGGCCTTCGACAAGCTCGGCGTCGTGATGGCCGTCATCGCCGCCGCGGCGCTGTTGCTGCCTTTCGCCAATTTCCGGCCGAGCCGCATCGGCCAGGCCCAGGGCATCGGCTTCATCCAGGCGCTTCCCGCAAGCCTTGCCTGGGCCAGCCTGGCCCTGCTCGTCCTCTGCCTGATCTTGCTCCTGCGCCGGAGTTCCCCGCGGCTCCGGCTCTCCCTGGCGGCCGGTGCCTTGGTGCTCCTGGCCATCCTGATCGGCCTGGTGCCTGAGGTCCTGATCCCACCAGGCAATGCCAGGCCGCGGGTCGGCCCTGCCGCCGGGTTCTGGCTGCTCGCCTTCTCCTTCGCCATCCTGCTCACCGACGCGTTGGTCAAGCTGTCGCTACGCCCGGCCCAGAGGGTTGTCGCCCTGCTGCTCACGCTGGCGGTCTTCCTGGCCTTCCTGCTCTCGGGGCACTGGAGCGGGCTGTCGATCATGAAGGAATACAACACCAACGGCTCGGGCTTCGCCGCCAATGCAGGGGTGCACGTCACGCTTGCCCTCACCTCCCTGCTCGGCGCCCTGGTCGTCGGCCTGCCGCTCGGCATTCTCTGCCAGCGCCAGCCGGGATTGCGCAGCGTGGTGCTGCCGGTGCTCAACATGATCCAGACGATCCCGTCGCTGGCGCTGTTCGGCCTGATGATTGCGCCGCTGACCTATCTGGCCAAAACCTATCCCATCGTCGAAGCCATCGGCGTGCATGGCACCGGCGCCTCGCCGGCCTTGATCGCGCTGTTCCTCTATTCCCTGCTGCCGGTGGTTTCCAACACGGCGATCGGCCTCGACTCCGTTTCCTTTAACGTCGTGGATGCCGCCCGCGGCATGGGCATGACGCAGTGGCAACGCCTGTTCCAAGTCGAGCTGCCCCTCGCCTTCCCCGTCATCCTGACAGGTGTTCGCATCGTGCTGGTGCAGAATATCGGCCTGGCCACCATCGCCGCCTGGATCGGCGGCGGCGGCTTCGGCGTCTATGTGCAGAACGGCATGGGCGCCACGGCGATCGACCTCGTTTTGCTCGGTGCCATCCCCACCATCGCCCTCGCCTTTTCGGCAGCCATCATCCTCGATGCCATCGTCGACACGCTTAAAGGACGGCACGCATGATCGAAGTCAGGCAAGTCAGCCGCCGTTTCGGCTCCCAGCTGGCCGTCGACGATGTCTCGCTCATCATCGAGCGCGGCACGATTACGGTGCTGGTCGGCACCTCCGGCAGCGGCAAGTCCACGCTGCTGCGCATCATCAACCGCCTGATCGAACCGACTGCCGGCACAGTCCTGATCAATGGCCGCGACACCTCCAGCCTGTCGGGTGAGGAGCTGCGCCGGGGCATCGGCTATGCCATCCAGGGCCACGGTCTCTTCCCGCATTGGACGGTGGCCCGCAATATCGGCACCGTGCCGGGCCTGCTCGGGTGGAACCAGGCTCGTATAGCCAAGCGCGTCGACGAACTGCTCCGCCTGTTCGATCTCGACCCGGCCACCTATGCCGAAAAACTGCCGCATCAATTGTCCGGGGGCCAACAGCAGCGCGTCGGTGTCGCTCGCGCTCTGGCCGCCGAGCCGGCGGTCTTGCTGATGGACGAGCCCTTCGGGGCGCTCGACCCGATCATCCGGGCCAAGGCGCAGGAGGATCTGCTCGCTCTGCAACGCCGGCTCGGCATCACCGTCGTCCTGGTCACCCACGACATCGAAGAGGCCATGCTGCTGGGCAACCGCATCGGCGTGATGGATGGCGGCAAGCTCCTGCAATATGCCACACCGACGGAAATCCTCACCAATCCGGCTCCCGGTTTCGTCGAACGCCTGATCGGCGGCCCCGACCGCTCGCTGCGCCTGCTCTCCTTGCTCAAGGTCGCCGATTCCGTGCAGCCGGGTACCGCCGAGGGCAAGCCCGTGCAGGAAACCGCGACGCTGCGCGATGCACTCTCCGAGTTGCTGTGGGCTGGCACGCAGGCACTGCCGGTGGCGGCAGCGGATGGCACGCCGCGCGGCCGCATCACCCTGCCGGCCATCCTGGGCCAGGCAGGCGCGGAAGCGCATCGCGTGGAAAGCTCGCCCGCATGAAATGGCTCGGTTACGGCGCCAGGGCGCTCGCCCTCATCCTGTTGCTGCTGCTGCTGTTGGACACGGAGCTGTTCACGCCGGTCCTGGCGCCCCTCAACGACAATGGCGCACCGGCTGTCTATCGCCAAGGCAGCCTGCTGTTCCTCGCCCTCAGCCATCTCGGCTTGGTCGCCGTCTCCACCCTGATCGGCGGCACATTGGCCCTTGTCGCGGGTATCTTCGTGACACGGCCGGCGGGCGCCGAATTCCTGCCGCTGTCGCGCACCATCGTGAATATCGGCCAGACCTTCCCGCCGATCGCCGTGCTCGCCATCGCCGTGCCCTCGCTCGGCTTCGGCGCTGAGCCCACCTTGCTGGCCCTCACCCTCTACGGGCTGCTGCCGATCTTCGAGAACACCATGGCGGGCCTGAAGAGCGTTCCGACCACCGCTCTCGACGCGGCCCGCGGCATGGGCATGACCGGCTGGCAACGCCTGACCAAGGTGGAGCTGCCGCTCGCCCTTCCGGTGATCCTCACCGGCATACGCCTCTCCTTCGTGGTCAATCTCGGCACGGCCACCATCGGCTCCACCGTCGGTGCCAAAAGCCTCGGCGAAGTGATCATGGCCGGCATCACCACCACCAATACCGCCTATATCCTGCAAGGCGGCGTCATCGTCGCGCTCCTCGCCGTGCTCATCTACGATGCGCTCGGCAGCCTCGAGCGTTCTCTCGCCAAGCGTGCCGGCACAGCCAGCGAACGCTGATCCCAAGCGTTTTGCGATCTGGCGGTCATGCCAGCAATCGCAAAACGCTCAAGCCAATCCGTCGGATTGGCTTGGAAACAAAGAGTTAGAGCGAAAGCACCTTTCCTTCCCAACGCGCTTTGCTCCTGAGGAAGTTGCCATGAACGCCTCGAACAGCCGCAAGCTCTCGCGCCGGACCCGAAGTCCGGGTGCCGTATCCGACCTGATCTGGGACAGGCTGGTGGACGAAGCACAGGAGGCCATCGTCGCCGAACCGCAGCTCGCCACCCAGTTCTACGCCAGCGTGCTCGACCACACATCCTTCGAGGATGCGCTCATCCAACGCCTGGTCCAGCGCATCGAACATCCGGATATGCCTGCCTCCGTGCTGCGCCACGCCTTCCGCACGGCGATGGCCGCCGATCCCGGCATCTGCCTCGGCATACGCGCCGATATCCAGGCCGTGCTCGAACGCGACCCGGCCTGCAAGCGCTATCTGGAACCACTGCTCTACTTCAAGGGCTTCCATGCCCTGCAATTGCATCGCCTCGCCCACTGGCTCTGGCATCATGGCCAGCGCAACTTCGCGCTCTATCTGCAAAGCCGGATTTCCGAGGTGCTGCAGGTCGACATCCACCCCGCCGTTCCGATCGGGCGCGGCATCTTCTTCGACCACGCCACCGGCATCGTCATCGGCGAGACGGCAGTGATCGAGGACGATGTCTCGATCCTGCAATCGGTGACGCTGGGCGGCAGCGGCATCCGCTCCGGCCAGCGCCATCCCAAGATCCGCAAGGGCGTCCTCATCGGCTCGGGCGCCAAGCTGATCGGCAATATCGAAATCGGCGAAGGGGCCCGCATCGGCGCCGGCTCGGTGGTGACGGCTCCGGTACCGCCGCACAAGACGGTGGCGGGCGTGCCGGCCCGCATCATCGGCGACACGCCGAGTGCCGAACCGGGGCGGACCATGGACCAGATCTTCTTCGACGTCGGGCTCTGAGGCGGGGCACAACACCCAATTTCATATTGTTCATTAGTTTATAAAACCAGTAGACAGTGTGTAATAAATCATTCTACGATCACATTCTGCTGAATGGATGAAACAGCTGACAGGGATTGGAGCGGTCGCTGCCGATCTTGCCATCGCGGTGTAATCGCCCGATCATGCCTGGAGGCAATGGCATCCTTCCGAAAACCACTGATCCCGGCGCATGCTGCCAGGCCGGTGACATAAGAGAGCAACGGGGCGCCCTGTCGTGGATACCGACCGCGCAGGGAATGAAAGGGACTTTCATGCTGAACTCAGTCAAACGCGGCTTCAGGCGGAACGCCGGTATCGCCATCGCCGCGCTCGCGGCCGGCTTCATCGCGGCGGCGCCGGCTCAGGCCGGTCCCACGCTCGACAAGATCAAGGAGCGCGGCGTCATCAAGGTCGGCGTCGGCAGCCAGGCCGGATTCTTCGCGCCCGACGCCAATGGCCGCTGGCAAGGCTTCTTCGTCGATTTCGGCCGGGCTCTCGCCATTACCGTGTTCAACGATCCCGACAAGGTCGAATTCACCAATTCTTCGCCCCAGCAGCGTCTCCCCGCCCTGCAGGCCGGCCAGTTCGACATCCTGCTCTCGGCCGTGACCCAAACCATCACCCGCGCCTTCAAGCTCAATTTCCATTTCGGCCCGGTGGTGTTCTATGACGGCCAGGGCATCCTGGCGAAGAAGTCGCTCGGCGTGACCAAGGCCGCGGAGCTCGACGGCGCCACCATCGGTGTGCAAAGCGGCACCACGGGTGAACAGAACATCGCCGATTTCTTCAAGAAGGCCGGCAAGACCTACAAATCCGTGGTGATCGAGGACACCGCAACCTTCACCCAGGCCCTGACCTCCGGCCGCGTCGACGCGCTGACGCAGGACGGTACCGATCTCGGCCTGCGCCGCGCCGCCCTGCCGAACCCGGACGAGTATGTGCTGCTGCCCGAGCGCCTGTCCAAGGAACCCCTGGCACCGGCAGTGCTTGGCGGCGACGACCGATGGCTGGAGATCGTGAACTGGACCGTTTACGCCACCATCCAGGCCGAGGAATTCGGCATCACCAGCGAGAACGTCGATTCTTTCCTTACCAGCGAGGATCCGGCGATCAAGCGCTTCCTCGGCGTCGACCCATCGCTCGGCCAGGCCATTGGGCTCGATCCGAAATTCGCCTACAACATCATCAAGAAAGTCGGCAATTACGGCGAGATCTTCGAGCGCAATCTCGGCAAGAGCACGAAGATCGGCTTCGATCGCGGTCTCAACAATCTCTGGACCAAGGGTGGCCTGATCTATTCGCCTCCCTTCCGTTGAGATGCAATGGGGAGCGGGTCTTCGGACCCGCCCCTTTCAGGGTCTTTCGAACAAACCGGGGGAAGGCCGGGATAGGGCATCGCGCCCCCTCATCCGCCTGCCGGCACCTTCTCCCGCAGGGGGAGAAGGGGGATCATTAGGGAAGGCGCTGGCTAGCCGGTCGCCTTCTCCCCCTGCGGGAGAAGGTGGCACGAAGTGCCGGATGAGGGGTTACTCCGCTCTATCGGGACTTCAGTCTCCAACACCTTGAAAGGGGCGGGTCTTCGGACCCGCCCCCATGGGATGCCTTTATGGCCGATACGATCAGCATAGTGTCCCCTGATGTTCCCGGCCCCATCGGCAGGATCCGCCGGTGGTGGGGCGCGCACCCCTATGGTCAGCTCCTGCTGATCGCCGCTTTGGCACTGTTCCTCGGTCTCATCTGCCATAACATCCTGGGCAGCATGCATCGCCTGGGCATGGCGCCCGGCTTCGACTATCTCTGGCAGCCGGCCAATTTCGACATCACCGAAAGCCTGCTCGTCTATCAGGCCGGCGACAGCTATGCGCGTGCCATCGCGGTCGGCCTTCTCAACACGCTCAAGCTCGCCGTGCTCGGCTGCCTGTTCGCCACCATTCTCGGCACGAGCCTGGGCATTGCCCGCCTGTCCGGCAATCTGCTGCTCTCACGCCTCGTGCAGGCCTATGTCGAGTTGATCCGCAATACGCCCCTGCCCCTGCAGCTTTTCTTCTGGATCGCGATGACCCAGGCCCTGCCCTCCACCCGGCAGGCCCTGCAGCCCTTCTCCTCGACCTTCCTGTCGGTGCGCGGCATCTTCCTGCCCTGGGTCGAGATTGGCAATGGCGAAAGCCTGTGGTTGCTGGCCCTCGTGCTGATACTGCTCGCCTTCGGCGTGAGGGCCTTCCTCCGTCGCCTGCAGCATCCCCTGTCGGCTCTCGGTCTTTTGGGCGTATCAGCCCTCTTTCCCGCCATCGCCCTGATTTGGATCTTCATCGCCAACGTCACCTTCACGCCGGACCTGCCGGTGCTGCAAGGCTTCAACATTCGCGGCGGCATCACGCTGACACCGGAATTCGCCGCCATGCTCGTCGGGCTGACGATCTATTATTCCGCCAGCATTTCCGAAAGCGTGCGCAGCGGCATCGAATCCGTCAATGCAGGCCAATGGGAAGCGGGCCGGGCGATCGGGCTGCCGCGCGGGCGCATCATGCGCCTGATCGTGATGCCGCAGGCGATGCGCGTGATCACGCCCTTGATGACCTCGAGCTATCTCGACCTCACCAAGGACACCACGCTCGGCATCCTGATCGGCTTCACCGAGGTGACCGCCATCATCAAGACGAGCGCCAACAACACCGGCAATGCCGTCGAGACCATCATCGTGCTGGTCGCCGTCTTCCTGGCCGTGAGCATGCCGACCTCATACCTGATCAATCTCTATAATCGCCGCATGGCCCAGCGCGGGATCATCGCCAAATGAGCACGGTGTCCCTCCCCGATGCGCTCCGGCCCCGCTCGGCCCAACGCTGGCAGACGATCAAGGCCGGCCTGTTCTCCTCGCCGCTCAACACGGCGATCACGCTCATCGTGCTGGGCCTGGTCGCCTGGGTCGGCTCGTATCTGATCGATTGGGCCTTCATCCGGGCGACCTGGTCGGGCACCGCGCAGGACTGCCAGGCCAATGGGGGCGCCTGCTGGGCTTTCGTCGGCGTCAACCTCAAGCTGATGCTGTTCTGGACCTACCCGTCGGACCTCCTCTGGCGCCCGATTCTCGGCCTGGTCCTGATGTTCGGCCTGGCCGGCCTCAGCACCATCCCGCGCTTCTGGGGGCGCGGCCTGATCCTCGCCTGGATCGCGGTGCCCCTCGTCACCTGCCTGCTGCTGCGCGGCTATTTCTCCGGCATCATCGTCTCCACCAATGATTGGGGCGGCCTGCCGCTGACCATGCTGATCTGGACGATCGCTTATGCCTCGTCCTTCCTGATCGCCATTCCCCTGGCCCTGGGGCGCCGTTCGAGCATGGGCGGCGTGCGGTTGGTGAGCACCAGCTTCATCGAGATCGTGCGCGGCATGCCGATGCTGGTGGTGCTCTATGTCTCAAGCCTGATCGTGCCGATGGCCCTGCCCTATTTCGACGTGAACCTGTTCTTCAGCGTCGAAGTCGCCCTCACCCTCTTCATCGCCTGCTATCTGGCGGAGGTGATCCGCGCCGGCATGCAGGCTCTGCCATCAGGCCAGAACGAGGCGGCACGGGCCTTGGGCCTGAGCTACTGGCAGACCACCGGCCTGGTGATCCTGCCGCAGGCCCTGCGTGCCATCATCCCACCCCTGGTCAATCTGGGCATCGGCGTCCTCCTGAGCACGCCGCTGATCGGCTTCATCGGAATGATCGACTTCCTGACCGCCGTCAGGAACACGGCCGCTACCAATGAGCAGATCTGGCCGCACGCCTATCCGGAGGCCTATGCCTTCGCCGCCCTGGTCTATTTCCTGATCTGCTTCCCGGCCTCGCGCTACAGCCTGTGGCTCGAGCGACGCCTGAAGGCATCGACCAGCCATCAGGCCAAGGACAAGTAGAACCTACACCGAAGCGCAACTTCTTGGGGGGCGGACATCTCAGCCCCGTGAAGTCATGGGGTGATGTCCGCTCTTGGAAACGTCGTATTCGCGGCAAGGGAAGAGTGGACAAGATGTCGGCGCTTCCGGGAACAGAACCTGTTCCCTGGAAATCGCGCTTGACAAAATAATACGGTCGTACATATTGAAATCATGGCACGTGCATCCAACCGTGAAAAACTTCTCGTCGCCGGGCTCGGTCTGATACACGAGCATGGCTTCACCGCTACCAGTGTGCGCGACGTCGTGCGCGCGGCGGGTGTGCCTCAAGGCTGCTTCACCAACCACTTCACGTCCAAGGAAGCTTTCGGCTTGGAAGTGCTGGGTCTCTACCGTAGCGAAAAGCGGGAAGATGCCCACAAGACCTTGCTCGACGACAATAGCCCACCCTTGCAGCGCGTGAGGGCCTATATCGACGCTAGGACGGAGCGGTTCAAACAGAACGGCATGCGCTGCGGCTGTATGTTCGGCAATTTTGCCGCTGAATCCAGCAGCGACAGCGAGGCCATTCGCCATGAATTGCTCGACATCTTCGCCGAGAGCCGGGGCGCCATGAGCTATTGCCTGGAGGCCGCTGTGCGGATGGGCGAACTGCCGGAAGAGTTCGACTGCCACGAGGCGGCCGCCCTCATTCTCTCCTCTCTTCAAGGAGCTTTCCTGACCGCGAAGACGGAGCGCAACGCCGAACCCGTCGAACGCCTCAAGAAATTCCTGTTTGGTTCGATTTTGCGTTGAGGCCGCTCCACGCCCGGGCCTCGATTCGAAAATCCATTGATGCCGTAAAATAATACGTTCGTCCGTATTTTATATCTTTCAGAACGAGGTCCTGCAATGCCAGACTCGGCACTCAGTGTTTCCGATATTACCCGGCCGACCAGCCCTGCGCCCGATCCCCGCCGCTGGTCGGCCCTGGCCATTCTGCTGACTGGCGCCTTCCTGGCCCCTCTCGACTTTTTCATCGTCAACGTCGCCATGCCGGCCATCACCACCGGCCTCCATAGCACCGCCGCCGACGTACAGATGGTGATTTCCGGCTATGCGGTGGTTTATGCCGTCTTTCTGATCACCGGCGGGCGGCTCGGTGACATCTTCGGCCGCAAGGCGATTTTCATGATCGGCCTCGCCGGATTTGCCGCCGCCTCCGCCCTTTGCGGCCTGGCCTGGTCCCCCACCGTGCTGATCGCCGCGCGGATGCTGCAGGGGCTCGCCGCCGCCGCCATGGCTCCCCAGGCGCTGGCTTCAGTCCATGCGCTCTTTCCGGCCCATGAGCGTGGACGCGCCCTCAGCATCTACGGTATCGTGCTCGGCGTATCCTCCATCATCGGCCAGTTGCTAGGCGGCGCGCTCGTCGGCGCCGATCTCGACGGTTTCGGCTGGCGGCTGATCTTCCTGATCAACCTTCCCATCGCTTTCGTTGCCTTCCTGGCGGCGATCCCGCTTTTGCGCGAAACCCGCAGCGAAAAGCGGCCCCGTCTGGATCTTGGCGGCGTGGTGCTTTCGAGCCTGGCGCTCAGTAGCCTGGTGGTGCCGCTGGTCGAAGGGCGCGAGCGCGGCTGGCCCTGGTGGTCGATCGTGATGCTGGCGATGACGCCCATCTTCGTGGAACTGTTCCGACGTTACGAGCGGCGCCTCGCCCGGGCCGGCGGCGATCCCCTCATCGATCTCGGCATCTTCCGCCTGCCCGGCCTGGTGCGCGGTATCAGCGCCATCCTTGCGCTCTACGCCATGGCGACCTTCTTCCTGACCTATTCGCTCTATCTCCAGGGCTCCCTCGGCTACACGGCCTGGGAAGCCGGGCTCGCCATCTTGCCTTTCTCGGCCGGCTTCCTGGCCGGATCGACCTTCAGCCCCGCGATCAGCCGCTTGGTTGGCGGCTCTGCGCCCGCCTTCGGCTTCGCCAGTTCGGCCTTAGGCACGGCGCTGACAGCCCTGCTCGTGCTGGCCTTTCCGGCCGGAATCATGCCGCCGCTCCTGCTGATGGCACCCGCCATCGGCTTCATCGGCCTGGGCATGGGCACGTCGATGCCGACCATGATGCGTGCGATCGTCGAACGGGTCGGGCCGCATCACGCCGGCTTGGTCGGCGGCATCGTCAATTCGACGCTGCAGGTCAGCGCCGCCATCAGCGTGGCAGTGCTGGGCGGGCTGTTCTATACATTGGTAGGCACGAGAACCGATGCTGCCAGCATCGGACATGCCTTCGCCTGGACCCTGCTGGCCATCGCAGCCTGTCACACCGTCGGCGCCTATCTCGCGGCCGGCCTGGGTCGGCGCAAGGCCATGGGCCCGCAGGCGGTTCCCTCCGCGGCGGATTGAGGAAAGGAAAGGAAAGGACAGGTCATGACGAACAAGGTGATGAAGATTCCGGGTCCCGATCATCCCATCAGTGTCGAGCCGAGCGGGGAACGTATCGTTGTCAGCCTCGGCGGCCGGGTGATCGCCGACAGCCGACGGGCGCTGCGTTTGCAGGAGGCCTCCTATCCTGCCGTCCTCTACATTCCGCGCGGCGACGTCGACATGGGGGCGCTCGCACGCACCGAGCATGCCACCTACTGCCCCTACAAGGGCGAATGCTCCTATTTCAGCCTTCCGGCGGGCGGTGATCGCTCAGTCAATGCCGTCTGGAGCTATGAGACGCCCTACCCCGCGGTATCAGCCATCAAGGACCATCTCGCCTTCTACCCGGACCGGGTGGACGCAATCGAGCGACTGCCGATCGGCTGAGGCCGCTTGATCATCCCGGATCTTTCACACCTTGCCGTGCCAGGGCACCAGCAACTTCTCGGCCAGCCTGACGATCCACTCGAAGCCGATCGCCACCAGGGCGATCACGAAGATGCCGAGGACGACGATATCGGTCTGCAGGAAGTCCGACGCCGTCTTGATCATGATGCCGAGCCCTTGGGAGGCGGCGACCAGTTCGGCAGCGATAAGCGTGGACCAGCCGACACCGAGCCCGATGCGAACACCGGTCAGGATCGATGGCAGGGCATTGGGCAGGATGACATGCCAGAGCACCTGCCAGCGACGCGCGCCCAGGGCCCGCGCCGCATCCACCCGGTCCGACGGCACGGCGCCGACACCGGCGGCGGTGGTGATCGCCACCGGTGCGAAAACTGCGATCAGGATGATCAGCACCTTGGTGGTTTCGCCGATACCGCACCAGATTACCATCAGCGGCAGATAGGCAAGCGGCGGCACCGGGCGCAGGAATTCGATGATGGGATCGAGAATGCCGCGGGCGATCGGGCTGAGCCCGATGGCGATGCCGGCCGGTACGGCAGTGACCAGCGCAATCAGCAGAGCTGCGAGGATGCGCCAGAGGCTGGCATCAAAATGCTGCAGCAGGGTCGCGTCGGCATAGCCTTCCGTGGCGACCGTGAAGAGTTGCTCCACCACGGCCCGGGGCGACGGCAGATAGAAGGCCGGCAACCATTCGAAATAGGTGGCGAACGACCACAGCAGCAGCAGAGCGAGAATGGTGAGAATGCGTACCGGTGTCGCGCCGAGGGGTGCGCTGGATCTTGTCAAACGGCCCGTGCCGCCCTTTTCCTCGATCTCGTCCAGGCCGGCGGAGTTGGCGAAATCGCTCATGCATCAGCTCCCTGCAGGACAGCTGCCAGGACTTGCTCGCGCAGGGCGATGAAGGCAGGATCGGACTTGATCGACCGGCTGTTCTCCCCGGCCAGAACCCGCCGCGAGAAATCGGTATGGAATTCGCGCGTGATGCGTCCCGGGCGCGGCGACAGCACCACGATGCGGGTGGCCAGGAAGATGGCCTCCTCGACGCTATGCGTGATCAGGAAGACGCTGCGCCGCGTGCGGTCCCACAGCCGGATCAGCAATTCCTGCATTTTCTCGCGCGTCAGCGCATCCAGCGCGCCGAGCGGTTCGTCCATCAGCAGGATTTCCGGCTCGTTGGCGAGCGCCCGGGCCATGCCGACGCGCTGACGCATGCCCCCGGACAATTCCCAGATCCTGTGATCGGCGAACTCGGCCAGCCCCACCAGGTCGATGATGCGTCCGCAGCGCTGCTTGCGTTCGGCAACATCGAGCCCGGCAAGCCTCGGACCGAACTCGATATTGCCGCGCACCGAAAGCCAGGGAAACAAGGCATCGTCCTGGAAGACCACGCCGCGCTCGCCGCCGGGCCCTCGCACGGGCTTGCCGCCGAGGGTGATGGCGCCCGAGCTCGGCGGCAGAAAGCCAGCGAACAGCTTGAGCAAGGTGGTCTTGCCACAGCCGGACGCACCCACCGCCACGACGAACTCGCCGGATTCGATGGTGAGGGAGACGTTGCTGAGGGCCATAACGGACCGCCCTCCTCTTCCGGAATAGACGACGTCGACGTCACGGGCGGACAAAGCGGACACGAGAACCTCTTTCGGCCCCTGGAACGTCATTGCGAGCTCTGCCAATCCTGCGGATTGGCAGAGCTCGCAATGACGATGCGGGCCACCGTTTCAAGCCATTGAATAAGGCCCGCCCCGGAAGGGAGGAGATCCCGGGGCGGGCGAGCCTGCGAAAATCTATTGGGAGGAGAGTTTCGTCAGGGCTTGTGCGGCGAAGGCCTTGTTCACATAGGCAGAATAATCCGGCAGCACCGTCGGGATCTTCTTCTGCTCGGCAAGGAATCCGGCCGTGTCGGCGATGGCCTTGATCGTGGCACCGCCCAGCAGGTCGGGCGAGGATTGCTCCGCCAGGAGCGGCCAGACATTGGCCTTCAGCAAATCCGGCACGTCCTCGGGCTTGGAGCCGGTGAGCCGGGCGATCGCCTTGGCCTGATCGGAGGCGGCGCTCCAGGCCTCCGGTTTGTCGCGATAGGTCTTGTAGGCCTCGCCGGTAACTTTGACGAAGGAGGTCACCACATCGGGATGGGCCTTGGCGAAATCCTTCGAAGCGATCCAGGCGTCGAAGGTCGGCGCACCCCATTTGGCGACATCGGCCGAGGATACCAGCACCTTGCCCTTTTCCTTGAGCTTGCCCAAGGCAGGATCCCAGACATAGCCACCGTCGATGTCCCCGCGCTCGAAAGCCGCCGCCAGTTCCGGCGGGCGCAGATTGAGGATCTGTACGGATTTTGGCGCGATGCCCCAATGCTTGAGCGCCGCCAGCAGGCTGTAATGCGAGGTGGAGACGAAGGGCACGCCGATCTTCTTGCCGGCGAGGTCCTTGGGTTCCTTGATGGTGTCGCGCACCACCAGTTCTTCGGAATCGCCCAGGAGGGCGGCGACGAAAATCGTCTCGATCGGCAATTGGCGGCTGGCGGCGGCAGCGAGAGGGCTCGAACCGACATAGCCGATCTGCACGTCGCCCGAGGCGATGGCGGCAATCACGTCGGCGCCGGAATCGAATTTGCGCCAGGCGATCTGCCAGCCGGTCGCCTTTTCATAGGCACCAGCGGCCTGCGCCGCCTTGGCTGGGTCCACGCCGGTCTGGAAGCCGATGGTCACCTTGTTGTCGGCCGCATGGGCCGCGCCGAGGGCGGTGCCGAGAGCCAGGCCAGCAGCCAGGAACAGGCGGCGGTTGAGCGATGTCATGTGAGATCCTTGAAGACGCGATCCGTCATGCGCTGCGCAAGAGCGTCGCAAAACGCTCGGCAACGTCGATGCGGTGATGAAGGGTATGCGAGATGCGACGCCGGTCAGGCGCCCGAATGCAAAGGACTCAGCAGCGACAATAACTGGTCATGGTGATCCCCTTCCACAGGTTCGGCTTGCGGGGAAACCAGGGCTGCCCGCTCCTCATGACCGAAGGGTGCGACGGCGGCGCGAGCGTGTCAATTATTTTCTATAGAATTAGTAGAAAATTAAAATCGGGAAAAGGCGGACCCAATGGATCCGCCTTGAAGGATGCCTGCCCGCCTGAAGCAAAGCGCGTTCGAGCTGAACGTGCAATCAGGCCGGCAGCCCGTCGGCCAGCTTAGCCGACGATCTCGTTGCCCGAGAAGAACTGGCCGATCTCGATCTTGGCATTATCGAGCGAGTCCGAGCCATGCACCGAGTTCTCGCCGACCGACAGAGCAAAGAGCTTGCGGACGGTGCCTTCGGCGGCATTGGCCGGATTGGTGGCGCCCATCACTTCGCGATGCTTGGCGACGGCGTTCTCGCCTTCCAGCACCTGCACGACGACGGGGGCCGAGATCATGAACTCGACGAGTTCACCGAAGAAGGGACGCTCCTTGTGCACGCCGTAGAAGGTCTCGGCCTGCTCGCGGGTCATGCGGACGCGCTTCTGGGCGACGATACGCAGGCCAGCCTTCTCGAACACGGCATTGATGGCACCGGTGAGATTGCGGTTGGTCGCGTCGGGCTTGATGATCGAAAAGGTGCGCTCGAGAGCCATGATCGTCCTGGTTGCTATGAGTTGAGGTGAGCGGCTTATAGCCATGCCCCTTCCCGGCTTCAAGCTCTAGCTCTTTGTCTGGGCGCGTCTTTGCGATTCTTGGCGATTCCGTCGAATCGCAAAACGCTCCGGCAATGCTCAGTTTCCTCGCTGCCAAGCAAAAGCGGCGACCGGAGGGACCGATCGCCGCTTGCTTGTCTTGTTGCGGGTCAGCCTCAGGCCTGCTCAGGCTCCAGCAACACCTTCCAGATCAGGCCGCCCACGATGGCACCGACCAGCGGCGCGACCCAGAATAGCCAGAGCTGGTTCACCGCACCGGTCTGCGCAAAGAAAGCGACCGCCGTCGAGCGAGCCGGATTGACCGAGGTGTTGGTGACCGGGATCGAGATCAGATGGATCAGCGTCAGGCCAAGGCCGATGGCGATCGGCGCAAAGCCGGCCGGCGCGACCTTCGACGTCGAACCCAGGATGATGATCAGGAACGCCGCCGTCAGCACGATTTCGGTGATCAGGGCAGCGACCATGCTGTATTTGCCGGGCGAAAGATCGCCATAGCCGTTGGACGCAAAGCCTCCAACCTCGAAGCCGGGCTTGCCGGTGGCGATGGCATAGAGCACCGCCGCGCCAGCGAGGCCGCCGACGACCTGCGCAATCCAGTAGGGAATGAGCTCGGCCCAACTGAACCGACCACCGACGGCCAGACCCAGCGAGACGGCAGGGTTGAAGTGTCCGCCCGAGATACCGCCAACGGCATAGGCCATGGTCAGCACGGTGAGGCCGAAGGCAAGTGCGACGCCAACAAAGCCGATGCCGAGCTGCACGTTACCCGGACCGAGAAAGAGGGCAGCGAGGACAGCAGAGCCGCAGCCACCGAAAACCAACCAGAACGTTCCGAAGAACTCTGCCGCGAGTTTTTTAATCATGTCTCATCCATTTGGGCTTGTCTAATGAGAGGTTGCTTGGTTCACGCCGTGAATGACTCATCTTCATGGACCAATTTCGATGTCGCCCGGTATCCTAAATTGACGCTGGGGAATGCATTAATATTTTACCTCCCCAATCGCCACAGACAGATGAAGTATCATGATTCTGGCGCAACGCCATGAAACAAATGCCGGATTTGCGAGTGAAACCTCAGCAATTGGTTAAAAACGGGGATCATACACTGCCAGCTTCGGCAAGACCAAGCTGCTACCTCACGGAGCGGAAGGACCGAATAGTTCTCCGCGCGGACTACTGAAAGGGGCCCCAGCCTCCCGCGTATTCCCCCGCTCCGGCACCAGGTTTTCACGCAGCCGGCAGAAAGGCTGGATTGAAAACGATCTCCCACAAATGGTCGTCAGGGTCCTGGAAATAGCCGGCATATCCGCCCCAGAAGGTCTTCTGGGCGGGCTTTACCAGGCGCGCACCCGCTGCGATCGCCCGCTGCATCACAGCATCGACCTCGGCCTCGCTGCCGACATTATGGCCGAGCGTGAATTCGGTCGGGCTGTGCGCCGATTGCATGATACCAGCGTCGTGCGCGATGTTGGCGCGGGAGAAGATCGCAAGCTTCAATCCGCCCTGCAGATCGAAGAAGGCGACGGCGCCATGCTCGAATTCACGGCCGATGATGCCCTCGGTGGGCAGGCCGAGGCCGTCGCGGTAGAAACGCAGGGCGGTTTCCAGATCGTCCACACCGATGGTCAGAACGCTGATATGCGGTTTCATTGCGATAACTCCTTGTTCGGTTCCCGCAGGAACGCTCTTTTCCGGTATGCCATGCATGCCATGCGCAAGCCTTGAAGATTTCGGCCATTTGCCGGCCGATCGCCATCGGCAGGCATTGCATGATTGCCCTGCCGCCCGGCTCATGCCAAAAGCCCGGCCATGTTGCATGTGAACGGCCTCACTTTTCGTCTTGGTTCCCGCGTCCTGTTCGACAACGCCACGGTGGCGCTGCCGCCGGATGCGCGCGTCGGCTTTCTTGGGCGCAACGGCACCGGCAAGACCACCTTGTTCCGCATGATCATGGGCGAGGTCTCCCCCGATCTCGGCAGCGTCTCGGTGCCGCGCGGCATGCGCATCGGCCGCGTCGCCCAGGAAGCGCCGGGTGGACCCGAAAGCCTGATCGAGGTGGTGCTGGCGGCCGACGAGGAGCGCACGGCCCTGCTGGCCGAGGCGGAGACCGCCAGCGATCCTCATCGCATCGCCGAGATCCAGACCCGCCTCGCCGACAAGAATTCCCATGCCGCGCCGGCCCGCGCCGCCACCATCCTGGCAGGTCTGGGCTTCAACCATGCCGCACAAAGCCGTGCCTGCTCGGAATTCTCGGGCGGCTGGCGCATGCGCGTGGCGCTGGCCGCCCTGCTCTTCACCGAGCCGGATCTCCTGCTGCTGGACGAGCCCACCAATTATCTCGACCTCGAAGGCACGCTCTGGCTTCAGGATTATCTCGCCTCCTACCCGCATACCGTGGTGGTGATCAGCCATGACCGCGACCTCCTCAACGCCTCGGTCGACTACATCCTGCATCTGACCGAGGGCCGGCTCGAACTCTATCGCGGCGGCTATGACGGCTTCGAAAGACAGCGCCGGGAAAAGCAGGCGCTGAGCCTGAAGCTCAGGAAGAAGCAGGAAGACCAGCGCCGCCACATCCAGTCCTTCATCGACCGCTTCAAGGCCAAGGCCACCAAGGCGGCCCAGGCCCAGTCGCGCATGAAGATGCTGGCGCGCATGGAGCCCGTGGCGGCAATTGTCGACGAGGAAGTCAGGCCCTTCGACTTTCCGCCGCCCGCCAAGCCGCTGTCACCGCCGATCATCGCGCTGGAAGGCGCCAGCACCGGTTATGGCGAGCGCACGGTGTTGTCGCGGCTCGACCTTTCGGTCGACAGCGAGGATCGCATCGGCCTGCTCGGCTCCAACGGCAACGGCAAGTCGACCTTCGCCAAGCTGCTGGCCGGGCGCCTGGCGGCGATGGCTGGCCGCATGCGGCGCTCCTCTGCGCTGAAGGTCGCCTATTTCGCCCAGCATCAGCTCGACGAGCTCAATCCGGCGGCCTCGGCCCGCGATCATGTCGCCGAGATGATGGTCGGCGCCACCGAAGCCCAGATCCGCGCCCGCACCGCCCAGATCGGTTTCGGCGCCGACAAGGCCGACACCCCGGTCTCCAACATTTCCGGCGGCGAGAAGGCACGCCTGCTGATGGGTCTGGCCACCTTCGGCGGCCCGCATCTGCTCATCCTGGACGAGCCGACCAACCATCTCGACATCGACAGCCGCCAGGCCCTGATCCAGGCGCTCAACGACTATCCCGGCGCGGTCATCCTGATCAGCCATGACCGCTATCTGCTCGAAGCCTGCGTCGACCGGCTCTGGCTGGTGGCCGACGGCACGGTCAAGGGCTTCGAGGGCGACATGGAGGATTATCGTCGCCTGGTCCTGGCCAAGCCGGCCATGGAGAAAAGCGAGCGCAACGGCGAGCCGACGCAGCGCCAGACCAATGCTGCGCGGCGGGCGCAAACCGCGGCTGACCGCGAGAGGATCCGCCAGATCGAGGCCGCCATGGAGAAGCTGCAGGCCATCATCGCGGATCTCGACGAGAAGCTGTCGCGTCCCGGCCTTTTCGAGCGTTCGCCCGACAAGGCGGCCGAGATGGCCAAGGCCCGCGCCACCGCCGAGGAAAGACTTCTCCTCGCCGAAGAGGCCTGGCTGGAAGCCAGTGCCGCCCTGGAGGACGCGTCTTCCTGACGCAAGAACGGAGGCCTGATATGGATTGTGGACGCAGACTGATGATCCTGGGCGGGCTCGCCCTGGCGGGTGGCACGAGCCTGCCGGCACTGGCGCAGGAGCCCAATGCCGCCGAGCGCTTCGCGGCCCGGCTGAATGCACACGACATCGACGGCTTCGCCGCTCTGTTCGCCGAGATCTACATCAACAACCAGGCCAGTGCCGCCGCTCCGGCTCGCAAAGAGCTGAGTGCCAAGCAGGCGACCGTGGCCTTCTTCCAGGCCCGCCTCACCGCCATGCCGGACCTGCAGGTCGCGATAGAGACGCATGTGAGCCAGGGCGCCAAGGTCGCCGCGAGCTTCGTCTATACCGGCACGCATAAGGGCCCTTATTTCGGCATCGCCCCCACGGGCAAAACCTTGCGCTTCACCTCTTGCGACATCTTCCGCGTCGAGGCCGGCTTGATCGCCGAGCATTGGGGCATGGGCGACATTGCCGGCGTCATGGCGCAGTTGAAGGGGTAGGCCTGCGGCAAGCCTCGTGCAGCAAGGCTTGCCGCTCTAGAAACTGTTGCGCTCGTTATAAGTCCGCAGGAAAGACTGGATACGCTTGTCGGCCGGGTCGTGGAAGATCGCCGCCGGCGTATCGACGGCAACCAGTTCGCCCGCTTCCATGAAGCCCACCTGGTCGCCGACATGGGCGGCAAAGCCCATCTCATGGGTGACGACCACCATGGTCATGCCTTCCGCGGCAAGCTGCTTCATAACATTCAGCACCTCACCGACGAGTTCGGGATCGAGCGCCGAAGTCGGCTCGTCGAACAGCATGAGCTGGGGTTCCATGGCGATGGCGCGGGCGATGGCGACGCGCTGCTGCTGCCCGCCCGAAAGCCGGCCGGGGTGGCTCACCATCTTGTCGGCCAGTCCGACCTTGCGCAGCGCCTCAGCCGCGCGCGCACCAGCCTCGGATTTGGAGAAGCCGCGTACCTGGACAAGTCCTTCGGCGACATTCTGCAGCGCGGTCATATGCGGCCAGAGATTGAACTGCTGGAACACCATGCCGATGCGCCGGCGCATCTCGCGCAGTTTGCCCGAGGCCATGCGGCGGCCACCCGGGGTCTCGTAGCCGATCAGCCGGCCGTCGATGCGGATCTCGCCGGCATCATACTCTTCGAGGAAGTTGATGCAGCGCAGCAGGGTCGACTTTCCCGATCCGGAGGGGCCGATCAGGCAGGTGACCTTGCCGGGGGGAACCGAGACGGAGATCTGCTTCAGCGCCTGGAACGGCCCATAGAACTTGTCGACCTTGTGGATCTCGACGGAGGAAGCCTGCTCCATATCAGCGTCTTTCGATCATGTAATGGGTGACGCGGCTTTCCAGCCAGCGACCGAGCCGGGAGACGAGTTCCACCAGACCCCAGAAGAACAGAGCCAGCGCCAAAGTGGCCTCGAAATAGCGGAAGGTCTCGGTGATCATCCGGTCGACCTGATAGCGCAGCTCGGGCACCGTGATGGTGGAGAGCACCACCGTTTCCTTGGTCAGGATGATGGCGAAATTGACCAGCGCCGGCAGGGACGAAACCAAGGCGAGCGGCAGCAGGATGCGCCGCACGATGGCGAACTCGCTCATGCCGATGGTTCGCGCCGCCTCGATCTGCCCCACCGCGACCGCATTGAAGCCCGAGCGGAAGATCTCGGCGAAATAGGGACTGCCATAGATCGACAGCCCGATCAGGCCCGCCGGCAGGGCATCCAGCCTCAAGCCGAAGGCGGGGCCGCCATAATAGAGCACATACAGCTGAACCAGGAAGGGAGTGCCGCGAATGGCCTCGACATAACCGACGAGCAGCCAGCGCAACGGCGCCGGCCCGTAGCGCTGGGCAAGCGCGATGACGAGGCCCAGGACCACGGAACAGGCGGTTCCGACCAGCCAGCACAGCACCGTCATGCCGAAACCGCGCAGCAGTGCCGGCCCGTAGTGAACGATCAGCTCCATTATGCCGCCGCCCTTCGTTCCAGGTACCGGCCAAGCGTGGCCAGGCACAGATTGATCACGAGATAAAGACATCCCGCCGCGACATAGGCTTCGAGCGGGCGATAGCTCGCGCCAGCCTCTGCCTGGCTGGCTCGCGTGATCTCCCAGATCCCGACCAGGGAGACCAGCGAGGAGGCCTTGACCAAGAGGATGAGTTCATTGACGAGCGCCGGCAACGACAGGCGGACCGCCTGCGGCAGGATGATCCGGGTCCAGATCGCGTGCGGCAGCATGCCGATGGCGACCGCCGCCTCGGCTTGTCCGCGGGGCAGCGCATTGATGGCGCCCCGCCAGATTTCGGCAACATAGGCGCTGGAGCACAGGCCGACGGCCAGCACCGCCGCCACCATTGGCGGCACGTTGATGCCGGTCACCGGCAGGAGGTAGAACATCAAAAGCAACTGTACCATCAGCGGCACGCCGCGAAAGAAACTGATCCAAACGGCGGCTGCCGACCGCAGCGTACGCGAGAGCGACAGGGCGCCGGCGCAGATCATCGCGCCGACGAGGAGCCCGATCGCAATGCCCAACAGGGAGACGATCAGGGTACTGGGCACTCCCAGCGCCAGCGCGTGGAAGCTCTTGATGAAGGCATTCAGCGAGAACATGCGGGGAGGCCCAGTGACCGAAGCACGGCGCCGCCAGGCGGCCATGCGTTCCCAGAGCAAGGCACGATTCCTGCGAATCACACCCTACTCCAGCTCTTCTTTGCGACGCGCCTTTGCGATCTGACGGGATCCGTCAAATCGGAAGACACTTCAGGTCACTTGGCCGGCACCTCCAGCGGCAGCTCGGTATATTTGCCGAGCCATTTTTCCTGGATCGCCTTGACGCGCCCGTCCTTGGTCATCTTGACGATGGCATCCTTGATGGCGCCGGCAAAGCTCGCGCTGTCGTCGCCCTTGCGGAGCACCCAGCCAAAATAGGTCGGCTTGCCGAAGGTCGACACTTCAGGCAGGGCGAACACATCTCCACGCTGCTTGACGAGATAGGCAAGATTGGGCGCCGAGCCCGCCACGGCATCGAGGCGACCGGCGGCAAGATCGGCATAGGCCTCGTCGGTGGTGCCGTATTCCTTGACGGTCACATTGCCGACCTTGGCACCGAATTCCTGCAACTGCTTGAACTGCGCCGTGCCCTGTTGCACGCCGACGGTCTTGCCGGCGATGTCCTCGGGCTTGTTGATGTCCTTGTTGGCGGCGGCCTTGACGATGCCGACGGTCGCGTCGGCGATCGGCAGGGTGAAGGTGTAGCGCTCGAGCCGTTCCGGCGTGATCGTCACCGGCGCGATGACGATGTCGAATTTCGACACTTCCAGGCCCGGAAGCTGGGAGGTCCAGGGCAGGTCCTGATAGACGGGTTCGACGCCGATCTCCTTGGCGACATTGTCGAACAGGTCCTTGGTCATGCCCTGATAGGTGCCGTCGACGACCATGTCGAACGGTGCATAGTGCATATCCGTCGCCGTCACGATCTTACCGGCACTTTTGACATTGCTCAGCTGATCGGCCGACGCTGCCATTCCCGAGAGCCCGCCAAAGGCAAGCCCAAGCAGCGCGCCACACAATAAGGTTCCGATTTTCATTATGTTCTCCACCTGGATAGCCATTGGATTGAAGCCGCTTTTTAGCGCACCGTCGAGAGAGGATTTCGCCTTCGCCCGACGACAGTTTTATGGTTCACGGCCTCGCGTTAAATCATGAGGAGGTATTACTATCAGGACGCCGGGAGCAAAGCGCGCTTTGATGAAGCCACGTCCTTGCTCTCCCTTCGTTGCGACAAGTCTCTACGATTTGCGGTAGTCGTCAGATCGTACAACACTCAGGCAAGCACCATGCGCGCTATGATGTTGCGCTGTACCTCCGAGGAACCCTCGTAAATGCGCATGATACGGACATCGCGCGCCATCCTCTCCAGGGGCAATTCCTGGGAATAGCCATAGCCGCCATGGATCTGCAGGGCGCGGTCGATGATCGATCCGGCCTTTTCCGAGGCAAACAGCTTGGCCATGGAGGCTTCCTTCGAAAAACGCTCACCCTTCTCGCGCAGGGAGGCGGCCCTCAGTCCCATCAGGCGAGCGGCATCGAGTTCGGTCGCCATGTCGGCGAGCATCCATTGCAGGCCCTGGAACTCGGCGATCGGATGGCCGCCGACGTGGCGGGTCTTCGCCCATTCCACCGCCATGGCCAGCGCCTCGCCGGCCATTCCGGTGCACATGGCAGCGACTTCGGTGCGACCATTGTCGAGCGTCTTCAGGGCGGTTCTGAAGCCACTCCCCTCGGGTCCCAGCCTGGCCTCCTCGCCGACGCGGCAGTCGAACTCGACCTCGAACACATGTCCACCGCGCAGGCCCATCGTCCTTTCGGGCGGACCGACTTTCACCCCCCCTTTCGCCGGTTCGACCACAAAGGCGCTGATGCCGCGCGCGCCTGCCGCGGCATCGGTCTTGGCGAATACGACGATGAAATTGGCATGCGCCGCGTTGGAGATGAAATGCTTGACGCCTCGCAGATGATACGACCCGCCGTCCCAGACGGCTCGGGTCGTCATATCGGCCGGATTGGAGCCCGCAGCCGGTTCGGTCAGGCCGAATGCGCCAAGGGTCTTGCCTGCAGCCGCATCTGGCAGATAGCGGCTGCGCTGCGCATCGTCGCCACCGATGAGGATCGCATCGGTCGCCAGGAAATGCGCCGTCATCATGGAGACGGTGGAACCGCAACCGGCCGCCAAAGCCTCGACGGCAAGATAGAGCGCCACCGGCGAGAGGCCGGGGCCGCCCCATGCCTCCGGCAGGTTCATGCCCATCGCGCCCAGTTCGGCCAGAGCCGGAATATGCCGCGACGCGAAGATCCCGTTCGCATCGATCTCACGGGCATTCGGCTTGAGGACGTCCTCGGCAAAGCGGCGGATCTGTTCGACCACCGCGAGGGTGTCGGCATCCGGCTCGAAATTCATGATCGCTCCTCCTGTGCGGCCAGACCGGCGAGGATGTCGTGCGTGTGCTCTCCGAGCCGCGGCGCTCGCATGGGCCGGCCACGCCGGGAGCCGGAGAAATGGGCAGGCTGTTCCGGCAGGGGGACAATGCTCCCTTGCCGAAAAAGGCCACGCCCGCGCGCCTGCTCCGAATCGATCGCCTGCGCCACGGTGCTGATCGGTGCCACTGGGATGCCGGCGCTGGCCAGGACCTTCACCACCTCGTCGGTCGACCGCCCTCCCGTCCATTGCTCCACGCAGCCGCGCAAGGCCGGCTCGTTGTCCGAGCGCAGAGAATCGGTGTGATAGCGCGGATCGCTCGCCAGTTCGGGCTGGCCGATGGTCGCGGCGAAATGGGCAAATAGCTTCTCATTGAGGACCGCAATCACCGCATGGCCGTCAGCGGTTCGATAGGCCCCGAAAGGCGCCGAGAGCGGGTGGCGGTTGCCGGCGCGCATCGGCACGCGGCCCGTCGCCAGATAGCGGCACGCTCCGGTCGGCAGCAGCGAAAGCAGGGCATCGAACATGGCGAGGTCGATATGGCAGCCACGCCCGGTGCGCTCGCGCTGCCACAGCGCGGCGGTGACGGCCCAGGCGCCATACAGACCGGCGGCAATGTCGCCGATGGCCTCCCCGATCAAGGTGGGCGGCCCGTCGGACGTGCCCGTCAACGCCATCAGCCCGCTCTCCGCCTGCACGATGATGTCATAGGCCGGCCGATCGCGCCCGACACCTTCCTGTCCGAAACCGGAAATGCTGAGATAGACGAGATCGGGATTCTCACCGACGAGGTCGGTATAGGCGATGCCGAGCCGCGATGCGACGCCCGGCCGGAAATTCTCGACCACGACGTCGGCCCCGGCCGCCAGCCGCCGCGCCGTGGCACGGTCGGCCTCGCTCTTAAGGTCGAGTACGATGCTGCGCTTGCCGCGATTGGCGAATTCGAACAGGGCGCTGTCGTTGCCGACGAACGGGCCGACATGGCGATAGTCGTCGCCTTCGCGTCCCTCGACCTTGATGATGTCGGCGCCAGCATCGGCGAGGAGAGCGGTGGCGAAGGGCCCCGCGAGCACGCGCGAAAAATCGAGCACGACGAGGCCCTCGAGCGGCAGGTCAAATCCAGTCATGACTGTTCCTTGGTTCTTCCGCAGGATTTGACAGTTCTTGAATAGATGCAAATAATCTTATTGCATCAACAGAATAAGTTTTTCCTATTCATGGTCACAGTACGCCAGCTGAGCTATTTCGTTGCTGCCGCCGAGCATGAGGGCACAGCCCAGGCGGCCCGCGCCCTTCATGTCTCCCAGCCGGCGATTTCCGTGGCCATCCGCCAATTGGAGGAAAGGGTCGGTCAGCCCCTGTTCGTGCGCCGCCACGCCCAGGGCCTCGTCCTCACCCAGGCCGGCCGCGACAAGCTTGCCGAAGCTCGCTCCATCCTGTCCCAGATCAATGCCTGGGCCGCTTCCCCGGGCGTTTCATCCGGGCGGAAGACTTTCGTCGACGTCGGCTGTCTCGCAACGCTGGGCCCATTGCACATGCCGCCCATCATCCGCGCCTTTCGCCAGTCCCATCCGCATGTCGAAGTCCGGATGCGGGAGGGCGATATCGAGGAACTGCACCGGCTGGTCGACAACGGGTTGATCGAGGTTGCGCTTCTCTACGATCTCGATCTCGGCCGCACCGGCACGGCCGAGACCGTCGCTGAATTCAAACCCTACGTGCTCGTTCCGGCCGGCCATCCGCTTGCCGACAAACGCCGCGCCCGGCTACAGGATCTCGCGGCCTGGCCGCTGATCCTGATCAATCTGCCGCACAGCCGTGACTATTTCCTGGCACTGTTCCGCCAGGCGGGGGTGACACCCACCCTGGGGATGGAGGCACGCACGATCGATATGGTGCGCGGCCTCGTCGCCAACGGCCTCGGTATTGCCCTGCTGACCACGCGCTCCCGGTCCGGTGTCAGCGAGGATGGCCTCCCGCTGGCCATCGTGGAGCTCGAGGATGTGCTGCCCCCGCAAAAGGCCGTGATCATCACACCGCGCCAATTTCCCATTACCTGGATGGCAAGCGCCTTCATCGACCATGCCCGCGCGCATTTCGGGCAGGGTCCGGAAGTTTCGTCAGCCAGGGGGCAGGAATGCGCTTAGAGCAAAGTGCGATTTCTCCGAACCGGACTTTTCTCTAACTCTTTGTTTCGACGCGTCTTTGCGATTTGAAGTGATTCCGCCAAATCGCAAAACGCTTTAGATCGATTTCCGATTCGATCAGGTCTGGCCTACGCCTTCTTTTCCCAGCGCCCCTCGTCGCTCTGCTGCCAATAGGTCGCGGCAAAGCCGAGTTCCTTGGCCTGCTTCCACTGATCCCGCGCCCCCTGCACGGCGTCGGCGTCGTTGCCGTCGAACATCAGCACGATGCGTTCATAGCTCGGCGCATCCGTCGGCAAGGGCGCGCCATCGACGAGGAAACGAATCACGGCCCCGTTGGGATTGCCTTCATGCGCCACCAGCACGATCGGCTGGGCCGGACCATCGTCACTCTCCAGGCCATGCGGCAGGAAGGCTTCATCATTATAGGTCCACAATACGTCGTCGAGCGCGCGCAGGCGCTCCTGCGGCCCCTGCACCGCGCAACGCCAGCCGCGCTGCAGGGATTTTTCCAAAAGGCCCGGCAGAATCCGTTCAAGCGGGGCTCTCTGCAGATGATAGAAGAGCAATTCCGTCATCATCTCCCCTTTCTCAATAGTCGCTTTCCGGCGAGCGCGTCCGCAGCATGGCAGGCGCGTTTCGGATAGAATGCCACCATTCCTTCAGCGCCGGCACGCGATCGATCAACTCGCTTCCAGCCGAGACACTGTCGGCAACGGCCAGGACGGGTGCGAGGTAGCACCAAGCCAAGTTGGGAGAAAGCCCGACACCCCCCTCGCATACCAATTCCTGCAGGGCGCGCAATGCCACCTCGGCCTGCGCCAGTGTCTCCGGGGTGGGCATCGTGCCATCGCGCCACCATTGTGGCACGTAGATTCCCCATACGAGAGGCCGATAGGCGTAATTGTCGACCACGCGCATGATCTGTCGCATGCGTACAGCCGCGCGAGGATCGGCCGGTATCAGGAAAGGATCGGGCAGCAGCGCCTCGAGATAATGCGCAATGGCGTCGGTCTCATAGACGACCGTACCATCGATCTCGATGCTCGGAATACGCCGGAACGGATGCAGCCGCTCATACTCATTCGGCACGCCCCTGTCGTCGAAAATATCAGCCATGACAAAGTCATGACCGACATTCTTGAAATCCAGGATCAGCCGGATGATCCGTGTATAGACGCTGTCAGGCGTGCCGAACAGTGTGATCCTCACCCCTCGTAATGCTCAGCCACCAGCCGGTCGAGCAGGCGCACGCCCCAGCCCGAAGCCCAACTGCGGTTGACGTCGCTGGCGGGCGAGCCCATGGCGGTGCCGGCGATGTCGAGATGGGCCCAAGGCGTCTCGTTGACGAAGCGCTGCAGGAACTGGGCCGCCGTGATCGACCCGCCATTGCGGCCGCCGGTGTTCTTCATGTCCGCGAATTTGGAATCGATCAGCTTGTCGTATTCAGGGCCGAGCGGCATGCGCCAGACCCTCTCGCCCGTCGTCTGCCCTGCCACGAACAGGCGCCCGGCGAGATCGTCATTGTTGGAGAAGAGGCCGGCATATTCCTGGCCGAGCGCCACCATGATGGCGCCGGTGAGCGTGGCGAGATTGACCATGAATTGCGGCTTGTACTTGTCCTGGATGTACCAGAGCACATCCGCCAGCACGAGCCGGCCCTCGGCGTCGGTGTTGATGATCTCGATGGTCTGGCCCGACATCGAGGTGACGATATCGCCCGGACGCTGGGCCTTGCCGTCTGGCATGTTCTCGACCACGCCGATGGCCCCGATGACGTTGGCCTTGGCCTTGCGGGCGGCAAGCGCGTGCATCAACCCGACCACGCAGGCCGCACCGCCCATGTCGCCCTTCATGTCTTCCATGCCGGAAGCCGGCTTGATGGAAATGCCGCCGGTGTCGAAGGTCACGCCCTTGCCGATGAAGGCAACAGGCTTGGCCTCGCGATTCTTGGCGCCATTCCAGCGCATCACCACCAGCCGGCTGTCATGCTCGGAGCCCTGGCCGACACCGAGCAGCGCCCCCATGCCGAGTTTCTTCATGGCCTTGACGTCGAGAATGTCGATCTCGACGCCGAGTTCCTCCAGTTCGGCCGCGCGTTTGGCGAAGGCCTCGGGATAGAGCACGTTCGGCGGCTCGTTGACGAGATCGCGAGCAAGCCTGACGCCGTCGGCGATCGCCTCGCGAGACTTGCCAGCCTTCTTGGCCGCGCCGTCGACACCGCTGGCGATCGTCAGTTCAAGCACCTTGCTCGCCGCATCGTCCTGCTTGCGCGTCTTGTAGCGCTCGAACTTATAGGCCCGCAGCCTGGCCCCGAGGGCGAAGTCCGCCACCTGATCGGCGGTGATGGCCGCCTCCGGCAGGTCCAGCACCACGGTAACCGTCTTCGCCGAGACCGGCAGCTTGCCGATCACATTGCCACCGGCCTTGACCCAATCGGTGCGGGCGCTTTCTTCAGCCTTGCCGAGAGAAACCGCGATCACCCGGTCCACCGGCAGGCCGGACGGAGCAAGAATGTCGAGGGAGGCCAGCGCCTTCCCCTTGAAATTATCGGCGGAAGCCGCACGTTTGACCAGACTGCCGATACCCGGTAGAGCAGCTTCCGTTTCAGGCGATACGGCCAAATCGATATTTGTGAATATGACGGCAATGCCGTCGGCAATTTTCTCGACTTTTGAAAAAGACAGTTTCAATTCGGAAACCATAATTGATGCCCATTCTAGGAAGCTGCCGCGCGGTTGACGGCTTGTTGGGACTTTTGCATGTCAATCCGTAACCATGTCTACAACAAATCGCTCGCAGCCTCGGTCCTGCCATACAAACGTCTCGCCTGCCACCTAGCAGGAGGATACAAGCAACGGGTAGGAGACCCGAGAAGGCAATGAACCTCGTCAGCCGATATATTGCCAGACAGTTTGGCTTTGCCTTTCTGGTCTGCCTCGTCGTGCTGACGCTCCTGGCCTGGATGGTCGGCGCCCTGCGCGAGTTCAATGTCATGACGGCACAGGGCCAGTCCGTCCTGGTCTTCCTGGCCATCAGTTCGCTTGCCCTGCCTGCGCTTATGGTGGTGGTCGCGCCACTTGCTGTCTTCCTGGCCGCAGTATGGCTGCTGCAACGTCTCAATGCCGGTTCCGAACTTGTCGTTCTCAATGCGGCGGGCTATTCCCCCTCGCGGCTGATCACGCCCTTTGCCGGCATTACCGGCCTCGTCGCCGCGGGGATCGCCGCCGTCACCCTCTATATCCAGCCTGCCAGCCAGCATGAGCTGACCGCCTGGCGTGTCGCCGCCGCGGCCGACGTGGTGCAGCACTTCCTCAAGGAAGGCCAGTTCACCGCTCTGCGCGGCTTCACCTTCCATATCCGTAAACGCCAGGAAGATGGCACGCTGCTCGGTATTTTCGTGCAGGATGCTCGCGACAAGGGCAAGACCAAGACCTATATCGCCGGGACCGGCAAGATCGTCGATACCTCGACGGGATTGGTGCTGGTCCTGAACAACGGCTCGCTGCAGCAGCAGGAAGGCGGCGCCTCCTCGGATGCCTCGATCGTCACCTTCGAGCAATATCAGTTCGACCTCTCCCAGCTCGCCCGCGACGACAACGATGCCATCAACTACAAGCCGCGCGACCGCTACACCAGTGAACTCTGGAACGCCCAGCCATCCGAGATGAAAGGACCGGCCGAGCGTGGCCGCGTTCGCGGCGAACTTGTGGACCGGTTTACCGCTCCCCTCTATCCGATCGCCTTCATGCTGATCGCCCTCGCCTTCCTCGGCCAGGCGCGCACAACCCGCCAGGGTCGGGCCAGCGCGATCGGTTTTGCCATTCTGAGCGTCGTGGTGGTGCGCATTCTCGGCTTCATCGCCACGCAGAGTCTGAGCGTGCACACGGCTGGCGGCGTCTATATCGCATTCGGCGTGCCGGTCCTGACGTCCCTGATCTGCCTTGCCGTCATTACCGGCCATTTGCGCCTGTCGCTGCCGCGCAGCTTGACGAACTGGTACAATGACCTGACTTCGCGCCTCGCCAACCGGACGGCGCGCGCATGATCATGACCTCCACCCTCGGTCGTTACCTCAGCAAGCGCTTCCTGATCGCCATTTTCGGCGTGCTCGCCTTCCTGTTCGTCATGATCTTCCTGCTGGATTTTGCCGAGACCAGCCGGCGCGCCAGCGACTTGCCACATGTATCCGTAGGCTCGATCGCCACTCTGTCTCTGCTGCGGACGCCCTCCATCATCGAGCAGACCCTGCCCTTCGTCTTCCTGTTCGGGGCCATCATCTGCTTCGTCAATCTCAGCCTACGGCTCGAACTGGTGGTGATGCGCGCCGCCGGCCTGTCGGTCTGGCAGTTCCTGGCCCCGCCGATCATCTGTGCCGTCCTCCTCGGCCTCCTTGCCGCGATGGCCTTCAACCCGCTCTCGGCAGCGCTGAAAACCAGAAGCGACGTGCTCGATACGCGTGTCTTCGGCTCTCGCCAGGTGCGCGACGACGACAAGAGCCGCTGGATCCGCGATGGCCAGGCGGTCATCCATACCTCGGCCGAGAATAGCGACAACGGCGCGCTGACGGGGGTCACCATCTATGCCCTCGATGCCGATGGCCGCTTTATCAGGCGCATCGAGGCGGATACCGCAAAACTTGACAAGGGTGCCTGGCATCTATCCAAGGTTCAGGAATTCATCCCCAACCAGTCGGTAAAAACCTCAGAAACCGTTGATTTTCCTAGCAATTTGACCAAGTCTCAGGTTGATCAGCAATTTGCGGTGTCGGCAGACAGCGTGTCTTTCTGGAGACTCCCTTCATCAATCGAACAACAGGGCGCCGCGGGACTTGAAGCAAATGACTACCGGTTGCAATATCAGACGCTTCTTGCTCGTCCCCTGCTGCTCGTGGCGATGGTGCTGATCGCCGCGACGGTATCGCTTCGGTTTGCTCGCCTGGGTGGTATTGGTGTGATGATCTTGAGTGGAATCGGGGCGGGTTTCTTGCTGTATGTCGTAACCAAAATGGCCAAGGACCTGGGCATTGCGGGGCTGGTTGCGCCGGCCGTCGCCGCTTGGACTCCGGCCGCCATTGCGGCCCTGATCGGATTTACCGTGTTGCTTAACCAGGAGGATGGCTGATGCGCGTATCAGCTCGCCACTTCCTTACGACCATGCTGTGCACCACTGTTGCGGTTGCAGCGCTGTCGTTTGCGTTGTTGCCATCGAAAGTTCACGCCCAGGAGAACCTGCTCGGGCCCTTGGGTGCACGTTCCGATGGTGCCGGAGGCCAAGGCAGCTCCAACATGGTCCTCAAGGCCAGGGAGATGCAGTATGATCAGGACAACGAGGTCGTAACGGCCATCGGCACGGTGCAGATCTACTACAATGGCCGCGCCCTGCAGGCAGACCGTGTGGTCTATGACCGCAAGGGTAAGCGCGTGCGCGCCAACGGCAATGTCGTGATCACCGAAGCCGACGGCACGAAGACCTATGCCGATAATTTCGACCTCACCGACGATTTCAAGGACGGCTTCGTCAATTCGCTGAAGACGGTGACGGCGGACGAGCTCTATATCGCCTCCAACCGGGCCGAGCGCACCGGCGGCAACGTCACCGTGTTCCAGAACGGCATCTATTCCGCCTGCTCGCCCTGTGCCGACAATCCGCAAAAGCCGCCGCTGTGGCAGATCAAGGCTGTCAAGGTCATCCACAACCAGCAGGAGAAGATGATCTATTTCGAAGATGCTCGCTTTGAGTTCTTCGGCATGCCGATCGCCTACCTGCCCTATATGTCGACACCCGACCCGACCGTCACCCGCAAGAGCGGCTTCATCACGCCGCGCTATTTCCATAGCTCCCGGATCGGCTATGGGGCCGAACTGCCCTATTTCATCGACCTCGCTCCCAACTACGATCTGACGCTCACGCCCGGCTATGCCAGCAGTCAGGGGCCGACGGGCCAGATCGAGTGGCGCCATCGCACGCTGAATGGCGCCTATTCGGTGATGGCATCGGGTGCCTTCATCAGCGACCCGGACAAGTTCGCCAATGAGGATATTGGCAAGCCGAATTGGCGCGGCTCGATTTCGTCCAAGGGCGAATTCTGGCTGAACGACAAATGGCGCTTCGGCTGGGACGGCTCGCTGCTGAGCGACAAATATTATTGGCGCGACTACCGGCTCGACAATCTGCGGGGCAAGACCGAGGCGACCTCCACCGTCTATCTGACGGGCGTGGGCACCAAATCCTGGTTCGATCTGCGCGCCTATTATTTCCAGGGCCTGACCACGGCCGACGTACAGAAGCAATTGCCCGTCGTCGCGCCGGTGCTCGACTATGACTATATCGTCGACCACCCGGTGCTCGGCGGCGAACTGGGCTGGAACTTCAATCTGACCAGCCTGACGCGTCAGCAGGCTGCCTTCGACAATATTCTGGGCTACAACTGCGACAACCTCTCTCCGAAAACCCGGACGAACTGCCTGCAGCGCGGCATTGATGGCACCTATACCCGCGCCTCGATCAACGCCTATTGGAAGAAGACCTTTACCGACACCTATGGGCAGCAGTGGACCCCCTTCGCCTATGTCCGCGGCGATCTGGGCTTCACCCAGCTCGACGGCAACCCTGCCGACCAGTTCGTCAGCAACAAGAAGAACGATACGGCCGCACGCCTGGTGCCAGCCATCGGCCTCGACTATCGCTATCCCTTCATCTCGCAGTCCGATTGGGGTACGCAGATCATCGAACCGATCGCCCAGATCATCCTGCGCCCCAAGGCGATGCAGAGCGGCGTCTTCCCCAACGAAGACGCACAGAGCCTGATTTTCGACGACAGCAACCTGTTCGCCTGGGACAAGTATTCCGGCTATGACCGGGTCGAGGACGGCTCTCGCATCAATGCTGGCCTGCAATATTCGCTGACCACCAATGGCGGCGGCTACTATAACGCCATGTTCGGCCAGTCCTATTCCTTCGGCGGCACCAACCCCTACACCACCGGCGACATGGCCAATACGGGCCTGCAGTCGGGACTGGATCGCAACGTTTCCGACTATGTCGGGCGTGTCTATCTGCAGCCGGTGAACAATTTTGCCGTGATGTCGGGTGCCCGCTTCGACCAGAAGAACTGGGACATGCGGCAGTTCGAGATCGGTGTCCTCGGCACCCTCGGACGCCTGAAGGCCGATGTCACCTATGCGCGCTATGATGCCCAGCCCCTGCTTGGGCTCGACGATCGCGAAGGCGTCAACGGCAAAGCCGCCCTGAAGCTGAGCGAGAACTGGATCGCCAGCGCCGGTGCTCTTTACGATATGAAGACGAAGAAATTCGCGTCGAGCTATGCTGGACTGACCTATGTCGACGCCTGCATCGCGCTCGGTATGAGCGTCTCGCGTTCCTATGACACCACGTCGTTGAAATACGACACCACGGTGCAGTTCCAATTGCAACTGCGTGGCCTCGGCGTCAGTGGTAGCCCGAAGGAATTCACCAACAAGGTCTGGAACAACGACTTCGACGATCTCAATGTCACCAAGCCGAGCAGCTATACCGACCGCTACGGCAATCTGAAGACCTTCTGAGATCAAGCGAGCCCATCTGACCTGACAATGCCGACCGAACAGCCCGCCCTGCCGATTGTCTTGACCATGGGAGAACCGGCTGGCATCGGGCCCGAACTGATCGTGATGGCAGGCGCGGCCCGCCGGGAAGGGGCGCCCTTCTTCGTCTATGCCGACCCCGCCCTGTTGTCGGCGCGCGCCAGGCGGATCGGCCTGGACCTTGCCATCATCGAGACCGACGAAGCCGGCGCGCCTGCAGCCTTCGCGCGCGGCCTTCCCGTCGTCCCCCTGCTAAATCCGGTACCCGATCGGCCCGGCAAGCCCGATGTCGCTAGTGCCGGTGCGGTCATCGAGTCGATCGAACGAGCCATACTGTCAATTCGCGAGAACCATGCTCGGGCCGTGGTGACGTCACCGATCATGAAGGAGGTGCTCTACCGCGCCGGTTTCGGCCATCCCGGGCACACCGAATTCCTGGGCGAACTGGCCCGGCGCCATTGGCAGGGCGATGGCAAGCCGATTCTTCCCGATCGAGCCACTGATGGGCAATATCGAGAATCTGCCTTTAGGCCCGTGATGATGATCTGGTCCGAAACCGTCGCGGTTGTGCCGGTCACCATCCACATCCCCCTGGCCGAGGTGCCCACGGCCCTCACCGAGGACTTGATCTACGAAACAGGCCTGATCGTTGCCCAGGACCTCGGGGCCCGCTTCGGTATCGCCGCACCGCGCCTCGCGGTTGCCGGGCTCAATCCCCATGCCGGCGAGAACGGCACTTTGGGCAGCGAGGACAACGCCGTGGTCGCACCCGCCGTCGCCAGGCTCAGGGCCGCCGGCATCGACGCCCGGGGTCCCCTGCCCGCCGACACCATGTTTCATGCCCGGGCGCGGCAGACCTATGATGCGGCCCTGTGCATGTATCATGATCAGGCCCTGGCGCCGGCCAAGGCGCTGGCCTTCGACGAGGCCGTCAACGTGACCCTGGGCCTGCCCTTCGTCCGCACTTCGCCCGATCATGGCACGGCCTTCGATCTTGCGGGCACGGGCAAGGCCAACCCTTCCAGTTTCCTCGCCAGCCTGTCACTGGCCGACAGAATGTCACGTTAGAGCGTCGGATCTGAAACTGGAATCGGCGATTCCCTTGGAGGGCAATTTGTGATTCACCGTTATTGGAGGTGGATCATGGGCAGGAGCTATTCTCAGGATCTTCGCGATCGGATTGTCAGCTTTGTTGAGAACGGCCATTCGCGCCGAGCTGCGGCTCGTCATTTTGAAGTGAGCGAGAGCTTCGCTGTGAAGCTGCTGCAGCGTGTGGTTGTCTATGGATCAGGGGCACCCGCGCGTCAGGGGCGTCCTCCTGGTGGAGGTAAACTGGCTGGAGTTGCCGGTTTCCTGATCGGTGTTGTGGAAGCAAGGCCCGACATCACCATGCCGGAACTGGCCGCACGGCTCGGAGAAGTCCACAATTTGCGGGCTGCTCCTGCTGTGCTGTCGCGCTTTTTGTGCCGAAACGGCTTCACATATAAAAAAAGCGCTGATGGCGTCGGAACGCGCACGCGCACACATCCAGGCCGAACGTCATCTGTGGATTGACTATCGCCAGCCGCGCATGCGGCTGGAACCGCATCGGCTGGTGTTCGTGGACGAGACGAGCGTGAACACCAAAATGGTGCGGTTACGCGGCCGCTGCCCGCGCGGCGAACGGCTCCATGCCCAAGCACCGTTCGGCCATTGGCAAACCCAGACCTTCATCGCGGGCTTGCGCTGTCATGGGCTGACCGCACCCTGGGTGGTCGACAAGGCGATGGACCGGCAAGCCTTCGACTCTGGATTGAAACCCAACTGGCGCCCACACTCTCCAGGGGCGATGTCGTCATTCTCGACAATCTCGCCGTCCACAAAAGCACCAATGCCGCACAATGCCTGAAGCAGGCCGGCGCCTGGTTCCTCTTCCTGCCGCCCTACTCCCCCGACCTCAATCCCATCGAGATGGCCTTTGCCAAACTCAAAGCCCATCTGAGGGCGGCTGCCGCTCGAACTTTCGAACAACTCTGGAACGCAATCGGCGATATCTGCGATCTCTTCACCCCAAAAGAATGCTGGAACTATCTTAACGCCGCTGGATATGCGTACGATTAAATGTCCGATGCTCTAGAGCAGAGTGCGATTCCATCGAATCGCACTCTGCTCTAACTCCTTGTCTTGGCGCGTCTTTGCGATTCCGGGCAACGCCGTCAGATCGCAAAACGCTTTGGGGCCCGTCATGGTGCAGATCGATACTCTTCCCCCGCTGCGCGAGGTCATCCGCCAGCATGAATTGATGGCCAAGAAGTCGCTTGGCCAGAACTTCCTGCTCGACCTCAATCTCACCGCCAAGATCGCGCGTGCCGGCGGCTCGCTGGAGGGGGTGAATGTCGTGGAGGTCGGCCCCGGCCCTGGCGGCCTCACCCGGGCGTTGCTGGCCTGCGGAGCGAGGCACGTGGTTGCCGTGGAACGCGACGAGCGCTGTCTGGCGGCCTTGGCCGAAATTGCCGCTCATTATCCCGGCCGGCTGACCGTGCATGCCGGCGATGCCCTCGAAGCCGATTGGCCGGCCTTGATCGCAGGACTGGAAGGGCCGGTCCGCATCGCCGCCAACCTGCCCTACAATGTCGCCACGCCCCTGCTGATCGGCTGGCTGAAGACCGAGCCTTGGCCGCCCTGGTTCCAGTCGATGACGCTGATGTTCCAGAAGGAGGTCGCCGAACGTATCGTGGCAACCGAAGCGGACGATGCCTATGGCCGCCTCGGCGTCCTGGCCGGGTGGCGGACGGAAGCCGAAATCGTTTTCGACGTACCGCCAAGTGCCTTCGTGCCGCCGCCCAAGGTCACCTCTTCGGTGGTGCATCTGCGCCCGCGGCCGACGCCCCTGCCCTGTACCGCAGCCGCCCTGGAACGGGTCACGCAGGCGGCCTTCGGCCAGCGGCGCAAAATGCTGCGCCAGAGCCTCAAAGGGCTTGGTGGCGATCTGGCGGCCGCGCTGGCCGATACAGGCCTGCGTCCGGAAATGCGAGCCGAGGAAGTTCCCGTGGCCGCCTTCGTCGCCCTTGCGAACACCTTGAAATAGAACCACGAAGCCAGGGGGATCGACGCCCCCCGTCCCGTCAGCGCCCGCGCGTCAGGGCGTCGAGATCCGCCTTCAAAGTGTCGACCAGGCGGCTGACCTGCGACTTGTCCTGGCGCTTCATGCGCTCGACGTCGAGGATTTCCTTGAGCTTGGCATAGGTGGTCTGCAGATCGGTGTTGACCAGCACATAGTCATATTTGGTCCAGTGGCTGATTTCGACGCGGGCATTCTGCAGGCGCTGCAGAATGATCTCCGCGCTGTCCTCGGCCCGCCGCTCGAGCCTCGCCTTCAGTTCGGCCACCGATGGCGGCAAGACGAAGACGGACACGATGTCGGGCCTCATCTTGTTGTAGATCTGCATGGTGCCCTGCCAATCGATGTCGAACAGGACATCGCGTCCAGCGGCCAGCGCCTCCTCAACCGGCCTTGCCGGCGTGCCGTAGTAGTTGCCGTGGACCTTGGCCGATTCCAGCAATTCGTCTCTTTCGCGCATGGTCTCGAAGGTACCTGCGTCGATGAAGCGATAATGGACCCCATCGATCTCGCTGCCGCGGCGCGGGCGGGTGGTGACCGAGATCGACAGATGCATCGATTTGTCCTCGGCCAGAAGCAGGCGCGTCAGCGTGGTCTTGCCGGCGCCGGAGGGCGAGGAAACGATCAGCAGAAGGCCCCGGCGCTGGGGAACGGACGCAGTGCTACTCATTCGATATTCTGAACCTGTTCGCGGAATTGCTCGACCACTGCTTTGAGAGAAAGGCCGGTCGCGGTCAAGCTGACATCATTCGCCTTGGAGCAAAGGGTGTTGACTTCCCGGTTGAATTCCTGGGCGAGGAAGTCGAGGCGCCGTCCCACCGGCCCGCCCTTGGCCAGGAGATCGCGAGCAGCGGCAATATGGGCGTGCAGCCGGTCGAGTTCCTCGCGTATGTCGGCCTTGGCGGCCATCAGGATCGCCTCCTGGTGCAACCTATCGGGATCGAGCGACGACGACGCATCGAGGAGAGCGGCAATCTGCGCGGCAAGCCGATCGCGCACCGCCGCGGGCTGGCGCGCCGGATTGGCGTCCGCTGCATGCGTGAGGGCTTCGATCTCGTCGATGCGACCGAGCAGGACGCGGGCGAGTGCCTGCCCCTCCTGGCGCCTCATCTCGGCGCATTGGGCAATGGCCTTGGCGAACCCCTCCAGCAGGGCCCCCTGCAGCGCGGTGCGCCCAGCCTCGTCCTCCTCCTGATCCTCGACCTCGAGCACGCCCTTGATGGCAAAGAGGCCATCGAGGCGCGGTGCCGCCGCATCCACCTTCTGCGAGGCCTCGGCCATCGCCGTGACGATGGCATCGAGCACCGCTTGATTGATGCGGACCACCGGCGCCACGGCGTCACGCTTCAGCGACAGGCCGATCTGACACGAACCACGGGCAAAGGCCGCGCCCAAAGCGGCACGCGCCGACGCCTCCAACGCATCGAATCCCGGAGGCAACCGGAAGCGGACATCGAGGCTTTTGCCATTGACGGTCTTGATTTCCCAGGCCCAGCGGTTCGCGCCGGTCTGTCCTTCTACCCGGGCAAAGCCGGTCATGCTGACAACGGACATCTTCCTACATTCCATACGGTGATTTCAGCGTCCGGCCGGATGATTTTACCAGCAACGAAAACTGAGCGCTTGCCCTCGACGCGCCGTAAGCGCGCCGAACAGAGCCTGACGGAAGATAGAGCCCAAGGGCTCCGCGCTCAAGCCAATCGCATGCAGCCGGCTTACTGCACCGTCTGCGGCGAGTTTAGATCGAAGGTCTTGTCGAGCAGCGGATCATGGGTGGTGTTGGCGACGGGATCGTCAAAGCCACCCTTCTTGGGCTTTGCGGCCTGGGTCGGGTCAGCATTGGGAGCGGCCGGCGCCTGGGCGGCCGGAGGCGTCGAAGGGCCTGGAGACGCCGACGGAGCCGACGGGGCAGGCAGCGGGATATCGGCCGCGGGCGCAGGCGACGGGGCAGGTGCAGGCGGCGGCGTGGGCGCGACCGGAGCCTCGGCCTCGGTCTGCTGCTTGCAGGCCTTGCTGCCCTTCTTGCAGGGCTTGGCCGGGGGCTTGGCGACGGGTGCCTCAGCCGGGGCAGGTGCCGGCGGCGCGGCAGCGTCCGGTTCGGGCGCAGGCGGGGACGGCGCTACTGGGGCGTTGCCGCCCTGTTGCTGGAACTGGCGCCATTTGGCGACATTCTTGTTGTGCTCGTCCAAGGTGGGGGCGAAGGCATGCCCGCCCGTACCGTCGGCGACAAAATAGAGATCCTTGGTGGCCAAAGGCGTCGCCACGGCCTGCATTGCAGCCTTTCCGGGATTGGCGATGGGGGACGGCGGCAGGCCGGATATGGTGTAGGTGTTGAAGCGCGTCGGCTGCGTGAGGTCGGCGCTGGTCAAGGCCCTGTCGAGCTTGCCCTTGCCGCCGACCATGCCATAGATCACGGTCGGATCGGATTGCAGGCGCATGTTCTTCTGCAGCCTGTTGATGAAGACGCTGGCGACATGCGGACGTTCGTCCGCCTGGCCCGTCTCCTTCTCGACGATCGAGGCGAGCGTTACCATTTCCGCCGGACTCTTCAGCGGCAGGTTGGCGGAGCGCTGCTTCCAGATCTGGTCGACCAGGGCCCGTTGCTCTTCCTGCATCTTGCGCACCATGGCCGAACGGGTGGTGCCGCGCTCATATTTGTAGGTATCGGGCAGCAACGCCCCTTCGGCCGGCACCGGCGGGGCATCACCCGTGAGCAGGTCGTCCTGGTTCAGCCGGTCGATGATCATCTGGCTGGTAAGGCCCTCGGGGATGGTGATCGAATGCTGGATCACCTTGCCGTCCACCAGAATGTTCATGACGTCATACATGGAGACGCCCGGCTTGAAGGCATACTCGCCGGCCTTCAGATCATTGCCGTGGCCGAGCATGTAGACGCCGGTGGTGAAGGTGGTGGCGCCATCGATCACACCCTGGCGTTCGAGGGAATCGGCGATCTCGTCGCGGCCGCTGCCCTTTGGCACATAGACCGTCTTGGCTTCCGCCAGCGGCCCGGCCGACGTGAACTGACGCAAACCGAAATAACCACCGATAGCGACCAGCATCAGCAGGACGAAGACGGCATTGCCAGCCACCACGAAGGGATTGCGCACCGCGCTCGAACGTGTCGGCGGCTTGGCGACAGCATCGGGCTGGATCATGTTGCGGGATCCGCGCGAGCCGGCTGCGCCTTTCCCGAAGGAGCGCGAGCGTTCGTTCGCTAGTCCCGAATCATCCCGATCATCGACCATAGAAACCTCGTACGCCTACATAGATGCCCGGCCAGGCCCCGCGAGCGTTACATCTCGCCAAAATGCCAACCTGATTGTGCCGCGCTTGGAAGTAGCAATTTGTTTCGGCAAAAATGCATCAAAATACGAACAATAAGGCGGCCTCCGATTCCGGGAATCGGAAGCCACATCGCGTTTGTTTCAACCGGCATGCCTCGCGAATATGGCGAAAATGCCAGCCGGGCCTCTGCAGCCGCGCGCCGAATCCCGGCGAGACGTCAGTCCGCCTTGCGCAAAATGATGGAGGCGTTGGTGCCGCCAAACCCGAAGGAATTGGAGAGCACCACGTTCACCTCGCGCTTGCGAGCCGTCAACGGCACCAGATCGATCGGGGTCTCCACTTCGGGATTCTCCAGATTGATGGTGGGTGGCACGATCTGATCGCGAAGGGCCAGGATCGAGAAGATTGCCTCGATCGCACCGGCAGCGCCAAGCAAATGGCCGGTCGCCGATTTGGTCGACGACATCGAGGCCGTCGCGGACGCATTGCCGAGCAGGCGCTGAACGGCGCCGAGCTCAATCGTATCGGCCATCGTGGAAGTGCCGTGCGCGTTGATGTAGTCGATCTCGCCGACGGAGATCCCCGCCCGCTTCACCGCCATCTGCATGCTGCGGAAGGCGCCGTCACCATCTTCGGACGGTGCGGTAATGTGATAGGCGTCGCCCGAAAGACCATAGCCGATGACTTCGGCATAGATCTTGGCGCCACGCGCCTTGGCGTGCCCATACTCCTCCAGCACGACGCAACCGGCACCCTCGCCCATGACGAAACCATCGCGATCGCGATCATAGGGGCGCGAGGCGCGCGCCGGTTCGTCGTTGAAGGAGGTCGACAACGCGCGGCAGGCGGCAAAACCAGCAAGGGCGAGACGGCAGACCGGAGATTCGGTACCACCGGCTACCATCACCTCGGCATCGCCGAGCGCGATCAGGCGGGCGGCATCGCCGATGGCGTGTGCGCCAGTCGAGCAGGCCGTGACCACCGCATGGTTCGGCCCCTTCAGGCCATGGCGGATGGAGACCTGGCCACCGGCCAGATTGATCAGGCGGCCGGGAATGAAGAAGGGCGAGATGCGCCCTGGGCCGCGATCCTTCAAGGTCAGCGCGGCGTCTTCGATGCCCTGCAGGCCACCGATACCCGAGCCGATCAGGACACCGGTCTCTTCCTGATCCTTCTGCGAAGCAGGATGCCAACCGGCATCGTCGAGAGCCTGGGTCGCGGCGGCCATGGCAAAGACGATGAAATCGTCGACCTTGCGCTGTTCCTTGGGCTCCATCCACTGGTCGGGATTATAGGTGCCGTTGCTGCCATCGCCAGCCGGGATCAGGCCGGCAATCCGGGCCTTGAGATCCTCCGTCTCGAAACGGTCGATCTTGACGATGCCGCTCTTGCTCGCAAGGAGATTGGACCACGACGTTTCGACATCGCCACCCATCGGGTTGACCATGCCGAGACCAGTTACGACAACGCGCCTCATAGAACCTCCAAAGGCCGGGGAATCGCCCTCCCCGGCTACTCAAACCCGATTGATCGCAAGATTGCCTGGCGCAAGGCTAGCACGGAATGCGGACGCTCCGAGGATCGCCCCTTCCAATGCTTCGAACGCATTGCCCTTACGCTGAACTGGCAGCCTCTATGTCTGCTGACACTCCAGACCTCCCGGCAATGATGCAATCTCGTCCCCCGGCCGGTCGATGGATGGATATCGGGGAGCCTGCGCTCCCCGATCGTCTCAGGCCGTAGCCTTGGTCAGGAACTTGACAGCATCGCCGACGGTCAGAATCGTCTCTGCGGCATCATCGGGGATTTCGCAGTTGAACTCTTCCTCGAAAGCCATGACCAGCTCAACCGTGTCGAGAGAGTCAGCGCCCAGATCGTCGATGAAGCTCGCATTCTCGGTGACCTTGTCCGGATCGACGCCGAGGTGTTCAACCACGATCTTCTTCACGCGGTCTGCGATATCGCTCATTTTTCGTTCCTTTGATAAACCAAGACTGCCTGCCGGCACTTTATTCCGCCGCCGGTTAGGCGGTCGGTATTTGATAGTTCCTTGAGCCGGGGCCAATCCTTCGATCGGCCTCCGATTATCCCGGACAATCACATTCATAGGGGCCATCGGAATGTCCCTCGGCGGTGATTAACACACTTCAAATGCCATTGCCAGCGGGCATCCCACCAGTGGAAACCACTGTGGAATTGACTTCTAACTCGTTCAAATCATTGCCATTCCGCCGTTAATATTCAAAGTTTGCCCGGTGGTGTAGGCAGCCTCCGAAGAGGCAAGGTAAACGGCTGCGGCCGCAATCTCGTCGACATGGCCGAGCCGATGCACGGGGATAGCGGCAAGGATCGGCTCCATTTGCTTCTCGTTGAGGGCATCCGTCATCGCCGTTTCGATAAAGCCCGGCGCGATGCAATTGACGGTGATTCCGCGGCTGGCCACCTCGTGGGCCAGTGATTTGGACATGCCGACCAGGCCGGCCTTGGAGGCGGCATAATTGGTCTGCCCCGGATTGCCGATGACACCGGACAGGGAAGCGATGTTGATGATGCGTCCGGTGCGGCGCTTCAACATCCCCTTCACGGCGGCTCGCGACAGATGGAAAGCGGCGGAAAGATTGACGGCGATGACGCTGTCCCAGTCCTCGTCCTTCATGCGCAGCATCAGATTGTCGCGGGTGAAACCGGCATTGTTGACCAGAATGTCCAACTGACCGAGGGCTGCCTCGACATTCGGAACCAGCGTGCCGAGCTGTTCCTTATCGGTGAGGTCGCAGGCGAAGACATGAGCACGGTCACCGAGCTTGGCCGCCAGTTCCTCCAGCACCGCCTTGCGCGTGCCCGAAAGCGCTACCGTAGCGCCCTGGCGGTGCAGGGATGCGGCAATGGCCGCTCCGATTCCGCCCGTGGCTCCGGTCACCAGGGCTGTCTTGCCAGTAAGGTCGAACATCGTCATCCCCAATCGAGTGCTGCCGGTCGCTGCGGGCGCACCTTTATTGTTTATCCTCACCCGAAATGGCCACCTGCTGTCGGACGGGTGGCCGCGGGCCCTTTCATCGCAAGGTCGGCGCGAATGCCGCGACATCGTCCGGCGTGCCAATGCTCACCGCTTCTACGCCGGAGGCTATGCGCCTGACCAGCCCGCTCAGAACCTTTCCGGAGCCGACTTCCACCAGCTTGGTGACACCGGCTCCGGCGAGATATTCGACGCTTTCGCGCCAGCGCACCGTTCCCGTCACCTGCTCGACAAGACGACGGCGGATCTCGGAAGGATCCACGATCGGCCGTGCGAGGACATTGGCGACGAGGGGCACGGCCGGGGCCGCGATGGCAACCTTCTCGAGCGCCTCGGCCATGGCATCGGCGGCCGGCTGCATCAGGGCGCAATGGAAAGGCGCTGAAACCGGCAGGAGGATGGCACGCTTGGCACCCTTGCCCTTGGCGATCTCCAGCGCGCGCTCCACCGCTGCCTTGGTGCCTGAGATAACCACCTGGCCCGGTGCATTGTCGTTGGCGGCCTGGCAGACCTCGCCCTGCGCCGCCTCGGCGGCGACGGCAACTGCCTGCTCATAGTCGAGGCCGAGAAGAGCGGCCATGGCACCAGTACCCACCGGCGTCGCAGCCTGCATCGCCCGTCCGCGAATGCGCAGCAGCCGAGCCGTATCGGCGATCGTCAGTGCACCGGAGGCAGCCAAGGCCGAATATTCGCCGAGCGAATGGCCTGCGACGAAGCTGGCATGTTTCTTGAGGTCGAGGCCGGCCTCGTCCTGCAGCACGCGGAAAGCCGCCAGCGAGACGGCCATCAGGGCCGGCTGGGCGTTCTCGGTAAGAGTGAGGTCGTTCTCCGGGCCATCCCAGATCACGGCCGTCAGCTTCTGGCCAAGCGCAGCGTCGATCTCGTCGAAGACGGCGCGGGCGACGGGAAAGGCATCGGCTAGCGCCTTGCCCATACCCACGCTTTGGCTTCCCTGGCCGGGAAACGTGAAGGCGATACTCATGCAAGAACCCCGTTTGAGACGGCGCGTTGAGACAATAGGCTGGTGCCTAAGTCAAGTCCGAAGCATGACAATACCCGTACATCTCGCATAAATTCGGCAAAACTCGGCCTTTTGTGGCCGTCGGCGGAGGCGTTCGGTAATTCGGCTCACGAGGATGGCATCAGCGCCAAACTTCCCTGTATCGAGAACTGATCGAACTTGCTCCAGATACCCGCGGATATTGCGCCTCGGGGGTTCTCAATTCTTGAGGGCCGCCATCTTCTTCTCGACTTTCGCAAGAAAATGACGACGTTGCGTTTCACTGGCTTCGTCCAGGCGGTGCAAGGCCAGCCACAAGGTGCGGCAGCGCGGCGCGCAAAGTGCCCGCAAGCCACGCAGAAGAATGTTTCGGCCCGGCGCCTTCATGAACAACGTCCACCACCACCAGGGCGATCCCAACGTGGAGATAACCGCCAGCAAGCGGATCTGCGTCAGCACCGGCCCGATCGCCTTGCCATTTTCGGGCATGGTGAAAGTGGCATGCGGCACCCAGACCCGCTCGAGCCAGCCCTTCAGCATGGCGGGCGGTCCGTACCACCAGGTGGGGTAGATGAAGATCAGGCCCTCGCACCAGCGAAGGTGCGCCAGGTGCTCAGCCACGGGCGCCTCGTTGCTTCCGCGTTCGTGGTAGCCGCGCCGCTCCTCCGCGCTCATGACCGGGTCGAAATTCAGGGCGTACAGGTCGATCAGTCGCACCTCATGCCCCGCCCTTTTCAGCGTTTGCAGCGCCGTATCCCGAATGGAGGCGCCAAAGCTTTCCGAACACGGATGGCAGTAGACGACGAGCAGTTTCATCGCGAGCACTCTGAGTATCGTGCCGAAAAGTGGACACCTGTTTTCGGCAAAAATGATGCGACAACAATAACCTATGGCTCGGACCCGATTCAGAAATCGGGTCCGAGCCATAGTCGGAAAATGATTCCGGATCCCTGCATAAGAGCCCGGAGTACGGCGCTTTTCCAGTACAGCGGGAAGCGTGACTCAAGCGGTGATCAGCTCGAAGCGATCGACGTCGACCATGCCCATGTCGGTGATCTTGAGATGGGGAATTACCGGCAGGGGCAGGAACGCAACCTGCAGGAAGGGCTCGGCCAGGGTGACGCCGAGGGATTTGGCGGCCGCGCGCAGTGGGATCAGGCGATCACGCACCTCCTCGAAGGTGAGCGGGCTCATCAATCCCGCTACCGGCAGTGCCAATTCGGCCAGGATGACGCCATCCTGGGCTACTGCGAAGCCGCCGCCGATCTCACCGAGATGGTTGACCGCCAGCGCCATGTCTGCGTCGTCGGCGCCGACGACGCAGATATTGTGCGAATCGTGCCCCACTGAAGAAGCGATCGCCCCCCGCTTCAGGCCGAAACCCTTGACGAAGCCACGCCCGATATTGCCATTGACGCCGTGCCGCTCGACCACGGCCACCTTCACCACATCCTGGTCGAGGTCGATGCCGCGATAACCATTCTGATAGGGCAGGCTCAGCCGCAGATGCTCGGTGATGATCTTGCCGGGCGCCACTCCCATCACCGGCCCCGTCGGTCCGCTCGCCGCCACACGGAAATCGGCGGCCGAGACACAGGGTGCTCTAATAGAGCCTAGACCCACCGGCGCAATTCGGGTCCGTCCCTCGAACAGGCCGTCCTCCACCAGCCGGCCCGCACTGATCACCTGTCGTACAGCGCAATGATCGAGATCCTCGATGAGCACGATGTCGGCCCGCTTGCCCGGCGCGATCACGCCGCGATCCTTGAGCCCGAAGGCCATGGCCGCCGACAGGGTGGCGGTGCGATAGACCGCGAGCGGCTCGGCACCGAGGGCGATGGCGGTGCGGATCATGAAATCGAGATGGCCCTCTTCGGCAATGTCGAGAGGATTGCGGTCGTCGGTGCAGAAAGCGAGATAGGGCGAATTACGGATGGTGATCAGTTCCGCAAGAGCGTGCAGATCCTTGGAGACAGAGCCCTCGCGGATCAGCAGCGTCATGCCCTTGGCGAGCTTCTCCCGGCCCTCCCTGGCCGTCGTCGTCTCATGGTCGGTGCGGATGCGAGCGGCGAGATAAGCGTTGAGATCGGTGCCTGACAGCAGCGGGGCGTGACCATCGATGTGGCCGTCCTGGAACGGCAGAAGCTTGGCGAGGCAAGCGGGATCGGCGTTGATCACCCCCGGAAAATTCATGAATTCGGCCAGGCCGATCACGCAAGGGTGGTTCATGAACGGCTCGAGGTCCGCGGCCTCGAGCCTCGCACCGGCGGTCTCCAGATGGGTCGAGGGCACGCAGCTCGAAAGCTGGACGCGCAGATCCAGGGCCGTATGGCCGGCGGCTTCCAGGAAGTAGCGGATGCCCTCGACACCGACAACATTGGAGATCTCGTGCGGGTCGCAGATGGCGGTGGTCACGCCATGGCGGAGCACGCAGCGATCGAACTCGGCTGGCGTGACCAGCGAGGATTCGACATGCAGATGCGTATCGATGAATCCGGGCACGGCCACGAGCCCCCGCCCATCGATCTCGCGCCGGCCGCGATAGCTGGCATAGGTCCCGACGATGCGGTCCCCGCCGATGGCGATGTCGGTCTCGGTCAGATCGCCGCTGACGAGGTCGAGCAGGCGCACATTCTTGATCACCAGGTCAGCCGGCTCGGTGCCTCGCCCCTGGGCGATCAATCGGGCGAGTTCACTGGCGTCCATCCGGGCGATTCCTTCTGCTTGCAAGCGATCAGCTTAGACCTCGGAGCGCGGACTTCCAGTCCGCTCTTGGAAACGTCGTGCTTTGGAAGAAAGGAAGAGCGGCTATCGCGACATGCCCGCATGACGCTGAGAAGTCCGCGCTCCAGGCTTTGCCTCAGCCCACCACCCGTCCATCCGCCACCGTGATGACCTTATCGGCTCTGCCGTCGACGTCCTCGGGCGTATGCGTCGTCATCAGTACGGTCAGGTTCTTTTCCCGGCGCAGCGTGTCGATGAGATCGACCATGTCGGCGCGCATGGCGGGATCAAGCCCCGTCAACGGCTCGTCGAGCAGCAGCAGCGGGCGCGTGGTCAGCATGGCGCGTGCGAGCGCCACGCGCTGGCGCTGGCCGCCGGAGAGCTCGGAAGGCAGCCGCGCTTCCATGCCGCCCAGGCCGACATGATCGAGCATCGCCGAGATGGCCTGACGATTGGCCGCGGAGAGCCTCAGGGATGGCGACAAGGCCAGGCCGGCGTTCTGCAGGGCGGTGAGATTGGGCAGGAGATTATGGTCCTGGAAGACGATGGCCACGGGCCTGTCGGCCGGCTTCAGAGGCAGGAGATCGACACCATCGAAGCTCAATCGGCCGCTCTCCGGCTTCTCAAAACCGGCAATGGCGTGGAGCAAGGTGGACTTGCCGCCGCCGGATGGACCGACCATGGCCGCCAGCGCGCCCCGGGAAACGGTGAGGTCGTAGCGCCCGGTCCAGTCGTCGATGGTGATGGTGAGACTATCCACGACGAGCATGCCGGCCTCCAAACCGCCCAGCCACCAGAAACAGGACCAGCACCAGCCCGGCAAGCAGCGCGGCGATGCCATCGGCCTCGGCGACACGATAGGAACCGAGCTTGGCATAGAGCAAGGCCGGCAGCGTCACCAGACTCTGCGAGCCGAACAGGGCCACGACACCGAGATCACCGAGCGACAGCGCCATGGCGAGGGCGAAGCCTGCCGTTGCGGAGGGTGCCAGCAACGGCCATTCGACCAGACGCAACCGGGTCCAGCCAGTCAGGCCGAGATTGTCGGCCAGCCGGCCGTAACGCTCCTGCGCCAGGGCCATGGGCGGATCGACGAGCCTGTGCACGAAGGGCAGCGCCATCATGGCGTTGACCAGCACGAGAGCCGGCATGGCCACGAAGTCGGTGACGCCCAAAGCTCGGGCGATCACGTAGAGGCCGGCGGCGAAGGCCAATGGCGGTGCGGCCAGCGTGAGCAGGGGAGCCGCCGCCATCAGTCTGGCAAGGCGCGGCCAGCCCTGCCCCATCAGGGCCAGGCGCGAGCGCGACAGCAGGAGGGCGGCCGCTAGCGACAGTGAGGCAGCCGCCAATGCGACCACCAGGCTGGTCGCCAGAGCCCGGGGCACCTGCGGGTCAATTCCTGCCAGCAGCGTGCGGCCGGCATGGAGGACGGCCAACAGGGGAGGCAGCAGCAAAAGCAAAGCAAGGCCGACGACCAGCGTATCCGCCAGCCGCAGCCAGCCTGCTTCCCGATCGGGCCGCTCCAATTTGCGCCCGAGGCTGGCGGCTTCGGGAGGACGCACCAGCAGGGGCGCAGCAAGCGTCACCAGCACTGCCATGGCGGCGATCTGCAGCAAGGCCAGCACGGCGGCCCTGGCGAAGTCGGCATCGGAATGAATGGCCTGGTAGATGGCAACCTCGAAAGTGGCGCTGCCGGGGCCGCCTCCGAGCGTGAGGGGAATGGCGAAAGAGGTTGCGCAGGCGATGAAGATCAGGAGGGCCAGCGCCGGCAGGTCCCGCTGCAGCACTGGCCAGTCGATACGGCGAAAAATGGTTGAAGGCGGCAGGCCGAGCGAGGCCGCCAGCCGCCAATGCTCCCCCGGCACCGTCTCCAGTGCCGCGAGGAACACCCGGCTCGCGAAGGCTCCGTTGAAGAAGACATTCACCATCAGAATGCCGGTAAGCCCGTAGAGCGAGATGCCCGGCAGGCCGATGGCCCCCAGCACGGCGTTGACGATGCCGGCCCGGCCATAGATGCCGGCAAAGGCGAACACGGCCACGATCGAAGGCAGCGCGGCCGCGACGCCGAACAGAGCCAGCAGCAGGCGGCGCCCTGGGAATTGCCGCCGGGCCAGCGCCAGGGCAACCAACGCCCCGAACGACAACGACAGCAAGGTGGAGAGCAGCGCTTGATAGACGGTGAAGCCGGCAATCGAGACGAGATAGCCGACATTGCCCTGCCAGGCATCGCCGCCAGCCGCGAGGAACAGGCTGGCGAGCGCTGCGAGCACGAGCGCGGCAAGGGCGCCAAGGAGAATCAGGCCGGGCATTCAGGATGGAGCGCGCAACGCCCTCTCGCTTTCGTTGCCGTCACTTGGCCATGGCGGCCAGCCATTCGTCGATCCAGGCCTTGCGGTTCTCGGCGAGCTTGGCGGGATCGGCCATCAGGGCCTTGGCGGGAACGGCAACGGCCTTGAAGCTATCCGGGAGTCCTGCGACCGGTGTCCTGGCCGGATACATCCAGTTGGTCTCGGGCAGCGCAGCCTGGGCCTCATCCGAGAGCAGGAAGGTGAGGAATTGACGCCCGAGCTCCTGTTGCTTGGAACTCGCCACCACCCCGGCGACTTCGACCTGGGTCTGATGGCCTTCCGGGAACATCGCGGCCTTGTAGTTGGTCTTCTTCTCGGCGCCGATGTGATAGGCGGGCGAGGTCGAATAGGAGAGCACCATGTCGGCCTCCCCCTTCAGGAACAGGCCATAGGCTTCCGACCAGCCCGAGGTGACGGTGACGATGCGCGGCTTCAGCGACTTCCAGGCCTCGGGGGCCTTGTCGCCATAGACGGCCCTGACCCAGGCGAGCAGGCCGAGGCCCGGCGTGGAGGTGCGCGGATCCTCGATCACCAGCTTGGGGCCGTTCTTGTCGTCGACCAGTTCCTTCAGGCTGGCCGGCGGGGTCTTGAGCTTGTCGCTGTCATAAACGAAGGCGAAATAGCCCCAGTCATAGGGAATGAAGGTCTTGTTGGTCCAAGGTTCGGGCAGAGAGAGCTTCTCGGCTGCCACGCCATGCGGCACGAAAAGACCGGACTTTTCCGCCTCTCCCATCAGATTGTCGTCGAGACCGACGACAACATCCGCCTTGGTCGAGGCGCCTTCAAGCTTGAGCTTGGCGAAGAGAGCGCCGCCGTCATCGGCGGTGACATAGGTCAGTTTGCAGTTGCACTTGGCCTCGAAGGCGGTTTGCAGCGGCTTGCCGGGACCGTATTCGCTCGAAAAGCTCTCATAGGTGTAGACGGTGAGCACCGGCTTGTCCTCGGCCGAGGCCGTCGTGGCAACGGTGGCCAGTGCGAGAGCGGCGAGCAGTTTCCTCAGCATAGCGTCCTCCATGTCGAAAACGGTTCGATACGGACGACGGCGGTGAAGAAAATTGCGGTGAAGCTGAAAGCTTCGAAGCTCATCCCTCCGCCGGCACGACCCGGATCAGGTTCGATGGGTTAGACGAAGCTTGCGGCCACCGTCTTCTCAGCCCTTGCGGGCACCCCATGAGACGATTCCCGTGTTAGCGCTTTCCCGAGGCAAGGGAAAGCCCGTTTCGTGGCGGAGATCGCCCACGGCCGACAAGGTGCAAAACTGACGAGGTTTATCTGCCTGCCATCAAGCGATGCCGAGCTGGGCCGCTGCGAAGGGCCGAAGGCGCGGATCCTCATAATCGGGAATCGCCAGTTCCACGCCCGCAGCCAGCAGTGCCTTCTCGCTCATGCTGGTAGCAAGACCGATCACGGCAAGGCCCGCTGCCTTGCCGGCCGTGATACCCGAGCGTGAATCCTCGAAGGCCAGGCTGGAAGCAGCCATTCCCTGCAGGCGTTCCAGGCCAACGAGATAAGGATCCGGATGGGGCTTGGGATTGGTAACCTCGGCGCCGATCACTACGGTAGGGAAGCGCTCCACCAGGCCCAGATTGACGAGTTGATGCTCCGCATTGTCCCGCGGCGCATTGGTGACCACGCCGATCGGCACGCCGTTCTTTTCGAGCCAGTCGAGAAAATCCGTCAGCCCCTTTGCCGGCTTGAGCCCGACGAAGAGGCTGCGAAACATCGCCTCCTTGTCGTCGACGAGCTTGAGTGCGACATCCTCGTCCAGACCCTTCAGGAAGTTCCTGGCGAGCAGGCTGTTGGGCTGGCCCATGATCTCGGAAACATAGGTATCAAGGGAGAGTTCGATGCCATGTGGCGCCACCATCTCGCGCCAGGCCTCGTAATGCAGGTGATCGGCATCGACCAGAGTGCCATCGAGATCGAAAAGGGCAACGGACTTCACGAAGCAAAACCTTCCAAAACAGGCGAGAGCTGAGGCTCTTCGCGGAACTGCACGGCATGGAGGGCGGCATAGCGCCCCCCTTTGGCGAGCAGCTCTTCATGGCTGCCCTCCTCGACCAACCGACCGCCGTCGATCACGCAGATCTTGTCCGCCTCCTGGACGGTCTGCAGCCTGTGGGCGATCACCACGACGGTACGGCCAGCGCAGAGATCGTCCAGAGCGTTCTGGACGGCCTGCTCGGACTGGGAGTCGAGCGCGGCAGTGGCTTCGTCCAGGAGGATGACCGAGGCATCGCGCAGAATGGCGCGCGCAATCGCGATGCGGGCGCGCTGGCCGCCGGAGAGCTGCAGGCCGCGCTCACCGACCTCGGTGTCGTATTCTCGGTCGAAATCCACGATGAAATCATGGGCATGGGCTGCTTTGGCGGCGGCCTCGATCGCCTCCTGTGACGCGCCTGGCCGGCCGAAGGCGATGTTCTCCCGGATGGTTCCGGCGAACAGGAACACGTCCTGCCCGACATAGGCCATGGCGCTGCGCAGACTGGCGACGGAAACCGACGCGATATTCTGCTCATCGATGCGGATCGTCCCGGAGCCCGGTTCGTAGAAACGCAGGATCAGGTTGAGCACGGTCGACTTGCCGCTACCCGACGGCCCGACCAGGGCCGTGGTCTTGCCGACTTCCGCAATCAAGGAGAGATCCTGCAGGACCGGCTCGTCCGGCTTGTAGCCGAAATTCACACGGTCGAAGACGATGTGGCCACCCTTGTTGACGAAAGCCGGCTTGGCCTCCTCGATCGGCCCTTCGCGGGCCGGCTCATCGACGATATCGTAGAACATGCTGACGCCGGTGACGGCCGCGTTCAGATCGACATTCACACGGGCCAGGGCCTTGGACGGGGCATAGGCAGTGAGGAAGGCGAAAAGGAAGGAAATCAACTCGTCGACGGTAAGCTGGCCGGCGGTGATGCGCCAACCGCCATAGACGATCACGGCCGCAACGGCAAAGCCGGCCATGGTCTCCATGATCGGGCCGGTCCGGTTGCCAAGGCCGGCCATCTTGTTGGCAGCCGATTGCGCTTCGGCGACCCCGGCCGCCATGCGCTCGCGCATCGCCTCTTCCATGCCGAAGGACTTGACCACCCGGATGCCCTGCGAGGTCTCCTGGATGATGCCGGTGATGCGGGCAGTGCTCTGATATTGCCGGGTCACCACGCGCTTGATGCGCTTGGTGATGTAGCGGATGCCGAGCACCGCCGGCGGCATCACCACAATGGCGGACAGGGCCAGCAAGGGATCGCGGATGATCATCACGGCGATCAGGGCCGCGACCTGAAGAACGTTGGAAACGGAGGTGACCAGCAAATTGGAGGCGATGCGCGAGCAATTGGCGATGAAGCTATTCGAGGTCACCATCTCGGTGGAATGGCGCGCGGTAAAATAGGCCATGTCCTGCTGGACGACATGGTTGAACAGCCGCTGCTGCACGCTGGCGATGATGGAATTGCCGATACGGGCGAGCACGGTGTCCTTGGTATAGGCGGCCGCACCGCGAACCAGGAAGACCGCAACGACCATCAAGGCAAAGCCGGCGATCTGCCCCATGCTCTGCTTGTCCCACATGGCGCGGATGACGGGGCCGATCAGCCACGCCACCAGACCGCCCATCGAGGCTTCGATGGCGCCGGCCGCGATCGCCAGGCCATAGGCGTGGGTATGCTTGCTCCCCTCGTCGGAGAACAGGCGCCGCAGCAAGGGTATGGCAGGCACTGAATTCTGGGCCTTGGTCGAAATGGTGGTCACTCCTAAGCGGATTTGCGCCTCCTGGTGAACCCAATAAATCGCAAAACGCTCTGACAATTGCCGCGCTTCTATCACCGGCGTGAAATTAAGGCCAGATGGGGGCACTGGTACGGCGCCAGACAAGGTCGGTGATCAGGCAGCCGGAAAACGGGCAAGAAGAGCCTGCGCCTCCACCATGCCGTCGGGATCATTGACATTGGCAAAGGGGTCGAAGGGGGCCGCCGACCATACCACCTCCGTAAAATCGTGCCGCCGCAGAATGGTCTCGACCCGGCGCTGATCTTCCTCCACCAGGGCCTGCCGCAGAGCGGTACGCAGATGAACGGGCCAGAGCGCCGCGGTCGGGTGACGCCGGCCGGCGGAGACCGCGACGGCACCTCTCCCCATCTGCGTACCGGCACGCAATCTTGCCACCAGGTCTTCAGGCAGGAAGGGCGCGTCGCAGGGCACCGCGATCACCTCGGCAAAACCGGCCTGCGCCGCATGATCGAGACCGGCGAGCACGCCGGCCAGGGGTCCCGGGAAATCCGGCACGCCGTCCGGCAGGATGGGGAGGCCCAGCGTTTCAAAGCGCCCGGCATCGCCATTGGCGTTGAGAAAAAGCGCATCGACCTGAGGACGCAGGCGGCCAGCGATGCGCTCGAGGATCGTTTGCCCGCCCAGAAAGGACAGTCCCTTGTCACCGCCGCCCATGCGCCGCGACAAGCCGCCGGCGAGGATCACCCCCATGACGGCGCCATCAGCTTTCTTGATGTCCTGGTTCAAAGTCACTGCCCCTGCGGTTTTCTAAAGCGTTTTGCAATTAGACGCTATCACCAAGGATCGCAAAGACGCTTCGAAACAATAAGTTAGAGCAAACAAGCGTTCAGTCTTGAAAGCGCTTTGCTCTAGGACCAGGGAAGGCAACAGAGCGACGCGCCGCCGCCTCGATATTCCATGTCCGTGCCATTCCCCGCAAGTCTCGGATACATTCGTCCCTCATTCCGGGCTGGGCTCCTCTCCGGGCCATGCCGCACCGGTGCGACGGATGCGCCGCGACGACGCACAATGGTTGAATGGCGGCCTCCGGCTCGCTACAGCGATAGATATGTCCGCTCTTCCGCCCTCGCCACCGGCCGCCGACCAAGCCTTGCACAGCAATCCGGCCTTGCGCAGCAACCCGACCTCGCGCATCGACCTGCGCGGTCTCAAATGCCCGCTGCCGGTGCTGCGCGCGCAAAAGGAACTGGCACGCCTTGCTCCCGGCGACCGTCTCATCCTCGAATGCACCGATCCGATGGCGGCGATCGACCTGCCCAATCTCATGCGCGAGACCGGTGACATCTATGAAGGCCGCGGCGAGGAGCCCGGCTTCACCGCCCACCATATCCGCAAGGCGCCCACGCCATGATGCGGCTGATGGGCCTGTCGGGCTGGAGCGGCGCCGGCAAGACGACTTTGATCGCCGCCTTGATCCCGGCCTTGCGCCGTCGAGGCCTGACGGTGTCGACTATCAAGCATGCCCACCACGCCTTCGATGTCGACAAGCCGGGCAAGGATTCCTACATCCACCGCGAATCGGGGGCGCAGGAAGTGCTGGTCGCCTCGGCTCATCGCTTCGCTCTGATGCATGAGCTGCGCGGGGCGCCCGAACCCTCGCTCGGCGAACTGCTCAAGCGCCTGACGCCAGTCGACCTCGTCATCGTCGAGGGCTTCAAGCGCGATCCGCATCCCAAGATCGAGGTGCACCGCACCGCGACCGACAAGGACTACATCTATCCGGCCGACCCTTACATTCGCGCCATCGCCACCGACGCGCCCGGCCCCTTCCCGATGCAGCGCTTCGACCTCGACGACATCGAGGGGATCGCCGATTGGGTCATCCGCGAGGCCGTTCCCATCGAACCTGGGGGCGTCTTCGCTCTCTGAGCAATCAGAGCGCCTCCATTCCCTCAGCCAGCCAAGGCAGATCACAGCCGGGAGTTCTCCATGTCGATGCGCCCTCTCCTCCTCGTCACCGGCGGAAGCCGCGGTATCGGGGCCGCGATCTCGCTCAAGGCCGCCGCAGCAGGCTACGACCTCATCATCAACTATCGCAGCGACCATGAAGCTGCCGAGGCCGTGGCGCGGGCCGCCCGTCATGCCGGGGCGCGGGTTCTCGTCCTCGCCGGCGACATGGCCAGGCAAGATGACATCGCGGCCTTGTTTGCCGCCATCGACGATTTCGGCAGGTTGACCCACCTCGTCAACAATGCCGGCATCACCGGCAAGTCCGGCAAGCTCGCCGACACCGATCCGTCCATCATCCGCGAAACCATCGATCTCAACGTCACCGGCGCCATCCTGGTGGCGCGCGAAGCGGCCAGGCGGCTTTCGACCCGGCTGGGCGGATTGGGTGGGGCCATCGTCAACATGTCATCCGCCGCAGCCACCTTGGGCTCGCCCGGCGAATATGTCTGGTATGCCGCGTCCAAGGCGGCGATCGACGGCTTGACCTATGGCCTTGCCCGCGAGCTCGCCAATGAGGGCGTGCGTGTCAACGCCATCCAGCCCGGCATGGTCGATACCGAGATCCATGCCCGCAGTACGGGCGACGCCGGACGTGTGGAACGCATCAGGCCAAGCATTCCCATGCAGCGCATCGGCTCAGCCGAGGAGATCGCCGACGCGACACTTTATCTGTTGTCCGAAGCCTCGAGCTACGTCACCGGCTCGATCCTGCGGGTATCTGGTGGTCGCTGAGGCATTGGCTGGAAACAACTAAAACGCTGCCTTTGTCATGCCCGGGCTTGCCCCGGGCATCCAGCGCGTCCCGTCTTCAACGTCTGGAGGGGCCGTGGATTGCCGGGTCAAGCCCGGCAATGACAAAGGTCGGGCCAATTCGATCCGTTTATTGACGGACGAATCCCAAAGCAAATACCGGCCTCAATATTCGCGTTCGTAGTAGATGCCGCCCTTGGAACCGTCGGTGCCGGCCTGGCCGCGCAGTTTGAGGTTCTTGGTGACGTCGAGATTGATGGTGGCGTCTGTCTGGCCGCCCACGCCTGAGGTCACGCCGAGATAGATCTTGTCGCCGATATAGGTGCCGGCCTGCACGGCCGCGTTGCCGCTGGAATCGGTGACCACGCCGAGATTGTCGAGCCCGGTCGACTTGCGGATCTTGTCGAGCAGGCCGGGGCCGGAAGGACCGCCAGCGAGCTGGGCCACGGCAGTGGCAAGCTGGGCGAGCTGCAGCGGCGACAGGTCCTGGATGCTGCGACCGAACAGGAACCGGGCCATCACCTCGTCCTGCGGCAACTGGGGCACCGAGGAGAGTATGATCTGCGGATCGGAGGCGCGTCCGGTCACGCGTACCGTCACGGTGATCGCGCTGTTACGGGTGGACGCGGCGAAATCGATGTTGGGATCGAGATCGCCGACAAGGGTCACCTTGCCGCTGTCGAACACGATGTGCTGGCCGATGACGTCGAGCGAACCGCGCCGCATCTCCAGGAAGCCCACCGGCGCGATGTTGGCGACCGAGCCCTTCAGCGCCATCTGGCCGCCGAGTTCGGCATCAATGCCGCGACCGCGCACGAAGATGCGGGCCGGCGCGTCGATGGTGAGATCGAGCACCACATTGGGGCCGGAACTTGCCTTGCCCTTCTTGGGCTTGCCAGCCGCGGCGGTGTCCTTCGCCTTTGCGAGGGTCCGGGCCACCTCACGCGGCGGCTTGAGATGCTTGACACCGAGCATGGCGGCATTGGCGGCAAAGCGTTCGGGAATGGTGATCTCGGCCCGCTGGATATCGATACGGCCACCGATAACCGGCCTGGCCATCAAGGGCCCGCGTATCGTGATGTCGCTGGAGACGATTGCCGTCGCCAGATTGCCGTCGGTGAGCTTGGCGTTGCGCGTGGTGATCTTCAGGTCGGCGGCGAAATCGGGCTTCAACCCGACCGAACCGCTGACGCCGATGCTGCCGCCGCCCTGGGTGGTGGCACTGAACTGGGCAATGGTTGCCCGGTCGCGGTCGAAGCGGATGGTGCTGCCGATTCCCGTCAGCTTCATGCCGGTCTCGGGATCGGTCACCGTGCCGCCGGCGATCACCGCCTGGCCTGATACTGATGGCGCCGAGATCGATCCGCCGGCCTTGGCATTGAGGGTAAGCGTGCCGGTCACGCGGCCGCCACGGTCACGCAAGGCGCCATTGGCCAGAGCGAGCGGCGCCGAGGCCTGCACGTCGACGGAGAGGCCTGCTCCCTGCAGAGGGACACGGCCGCGCGCCGTGACCGACAGACCTCCGGCTCCCGTCAGGCTGGCATTGCCGATGGTGACGGCCTTGCCCGCATAGCGGCCATTGGCGGCAAGCTGCAAAGCCGGAATGCCGAAGCCCTTGGTGGCGGCGACGCCGAGGCCGGCGCCCTTCACGTCGAACTCCGCCACCGGGTCGGCCGGTTTGCCGGAGAGTTTCACATTGGCCGACAGCGTGCCGGTGGCACCGAGGCCCGGGGAGGCGATATTGGCGAGCGACAACGGCAATTGACCGACGACGACGTTCATCGCCAGGGTCTCGCCAACCTTGCCGTCGATAGAGACGACACCACCCTGCCCGATGCGCAGCACGGCCCTGGGGATCGAGACCCCGCTCTTGCGGCTGGCGATGGTGACGGGAGACTGGAGGGAGGCTGAGATGCCCTCCTGCGAGACGTTGAGCGTATCGAGCCTAGCGTCAAGTCCATCCCCGGCTGGCTTCACCGCACCCGACAGGGCCAGTTTGCCGCGAGGCATCGTGCCCTGGAGCTGGAAGGCGGTCGCATTCTCGCCTTCTGACTTGGCGGTGGCCTGCAACTGATTGAGGATGAAGGAGCCGGCTTGAACATTCGACGCGTTGACGGTGCCCGAGAGTGCCGGCACACCGGTGAGGTCGCGGCCAGTCAGGTCGACCGTCGCGGAGCCGATGCTATTGGCTTCGACCTTGAGCGCCTTGGCCTGTGCCTTGATCGCGGCGTTCTGCTTGGTGCCATCGACCGAGAGCCCGATATTGGCGGTGAGCGATCCCGATGCCTTGGCGAGCAGAAGCGGCGCGATCGCCGCCATATCCGGGATTGCGGCGTTGAGCTGGCCGCTGGCGCGCCCGTTCGGGGTCACGGCAAGGTCGCCGGCGAGTTGGGCCGCGCCGGCTCCGACATTCAGGCCGTTGATCTGATGTGTGCCATCCGGCAGGGTTGATATCGTCGCCCCCGCCTTCACCGGCATGCGGTCGAGCTGGCCGGCGAGCGAAAACACGCCATTGACGGCGGCACCGGCAACGCTGCCGGTGAAATTGGCTTTGCCATCGGTGAAGGGCTTGCCCTGAAGCACCAGCCTGGGCGCGATGAGATCGGCGACGACATCGGGTTTTTCGGCGCTGCCCTTCAGGCTGGCATTGACCTCGACGGCACCGGAGGCACGGTCCGTCACCAGCTTGATATCGAACAGGTTCGCCGTGGCCTTGAAGTCCATCGCCTTGGCACCATAGAGCCCATCTGCCGAGGCGTTGAACTGCTGGTTGACGAGGGTGATCTTGTCGAAATGCAGTCCTTCGGTATCGCGCCGGACGCCGCCCTTGAGGCTGGTTGCCCCTTTGAGGACGGCATCCAGGCGCGGATCGCCGAGCACGATGTCACTGGCCTTGCCCTCGACGGTCAAGGCGAGACCGCCGCCTGCCAGCGCGACATCACCCTTCGCGGTCAGGTCTGCCTTGCCGCGCAATTCGCGTCCCGCCAGACCGGAGAAGACCGAGATATCGGGCGTGGCCAGCGAGTAGATGCCGCTCATCTTGGCGCCGACGATGCCGGTGAAGCCGGCCTGGAAAGCATTCGCTGCCAGGCGCACGCCATCGACGACCACCGGCTGCCCCGCCTGCCATTTGCCGGCGGCGGTGAGGCCGAGGCTGCTGCCGAGCGCCTTGGCCAGACCCGGATCGGAGGAACTGAGCTTGTCGCCGCGTCCATCCACCTTGAAGGTGAGGCTGCGCTTTTGCGGATCGGCGAGGTTCCGGGCATCACCGCCGGCCTTGATGGTGGCGCTCTCGGCGGCGACCGTGCCGGCCGCCAGCTTCTGCAGATCGAAATTCGCCGTCCAGCCGCCGTCACCGAACTGGGCCGCCAGCGTCATGCCCTTGATGCGGGCGTTGCCGCCCGGCAGCAGGATGTCGTGGCCATCCTCGGCACCGAACTTGCCGTCGAGCTTGAGGCTGGTCGGAAAAGCATCGGCCGAGAGGGCGCCCGACAAAGCGAGGTCGAGTACGCCGGATTTGATGGTGGCATGCTTGAGCGCATAGCCCCCGCCGGCCACCTGCCCGCCCTCGACCGAAATGGCCGACTGGCCACGGACGAAATCGGCATAGGCGGGATCGACCAGCCGCTCCAGATTGCCGCCGAGATCGGCCTTGAAGGTGACGCCATCGGTCCCCTGCGCCAGCATGGCCTTGCCGCCGAACAGCTTGTTGCCATCGGCCGAGAGAGCGATGTCGGCAGCGAAATTGTCCAGGGGTCCCGAACCGACGATGGTGAAGCCGAGCGGCGGCGAGCCCGGTACTTTCAGCATGCTGGTCAGGAAACCGCCATGCGGTTCCTGCAGCGAAAGATTGAGACCCAATTGCTTGGTCGCATTGTCGAAGTCGGTGGTGAAAGTGAGATCGCCACCGGCGGGCTGCGTCCGCTTAATCAGCAATTCCGAATGCAGCTTGCCGTCTGCCAGCAGGGCATTGCCAGCAACGTCGAACACCGTGTCCTCGCCCGCCAGTGCCGCCGAGATCTTGACCACGGGTACGGCAAGCTTGCCGAGCTTCACCGAAACCGGTAGCTCGGGCAGGGAGAAACCACCCTCGCCCGCGGCCGGCTGCACTCCCTGAGGCGGATTGGGCTTGCGGGTGATCTCGATCGACCCCGCCTCCAGAAGGTCGACATCGAGCTTCTTGCTCATCAGGGCGAGCCGGCTCCAGACCAGATGGGCGTCCTTGATGGTCAGCCACACGCCCTGCCGATCGGCGATGGTGATGGAAGAGATTTTCACATCAGACGACAGGGCGCCATCGATCTGGCCGAGCGAGATCTTCTGGTCGGGCGTCGAGATGGTGTCCTCGACATAGGTGATGAACCACGACTTCTCGCTGGCGTCATCAGCCCGCGCCGGCGCAAGTTCCCTGAGGCCGAGAGGCACGGCCACGACTGCGACGGCCGTTAAGAGAATGATCCGGCGCCGCATCAGAAGCTCTCTCCCAATCCGATATAGAGGGCGAAAGGCGGCGTGTTCTTCTTCTTGACCTTGCCATCCTCGATGACGAAGCCCTTCACGGGTGTAAGACCCCGGGCGATGTCCACCCGGATCGCCCCGAGACTGGTATAATAGCGCAAACCGACGCCGGCGCCGATCTTCATGTCCTCGTCGAAGGAGGGATAGGAGGTAGAGAAGGCGCTGCCTGCGTCGACGAAGGGGACGATGCCGATGCTGTCGGTCACCTTGATGCGCATTTCGAGCGAGCCCTCCAGTAAAGAGCGGCCGCCCACCACGAAGCCATTGTCGAGCTTGGGACCGAGGCTGCGGAAATTGTATCCGCGCACCGAGCCGCCACCGCCGGCATAGAACATGCGATCGCCTGGCAATTCGTTGGCGGGCGCCCCGACGATGGAGCCGACCGCAACCCGGCCAGCCAGGACATAGCGTCCCATCGCGTCGAAGGAGAAATAAGCCGAGCCGTCGATACGGGTCATCGCGCCGAAATTGCCGAACTTGGCCTCGTAGAACGGCTCGAGCGTGCCCTTCAGGCGATAGCCGCGCGTGGGCTCGAGCTTGTCGTCGGTGGTGTCATAGGCGAGTTCACCGGGCAGGCTGAACAGCAGGAGATTGCGCTTGCCGTAAAAGTCTTCGACCTGGTCATATTCGCCGTTCAGCGCGATCTTGCCGGTCAATCGCTCCGAGAATTCGTGGGCAAGCCCGATGCGCGCACGGAAGGTGTTCTGCGAATAGGGATCGTAAACCTCGCGCTTGGCCAGCAATTGCGCGGTAAGATCCGTAAACGGATCGAAGATCCCCGGCTTCACGAAGGTGACGCCGCCCGAATAGGTGAACTTGGTCGGATCGGTGGAATCGACGCCCGCCACGGTCGCATCGAAACGCAGGCGCTCGGCTTCGCCGAACAGATTGCGGTGCTCCCAATAACCGTTGAGGCCGATGCCGTCGGTGGTGGAATATTCGGCACCGGCACCGAAGACATGCAATGGGCGCTCCGACACGGTGATCATCAGCGGCATGGTGCTGTCGGCCGCAATCGCGTCGCCCTCGACGATGCTGGTGGTCGAGAACACCTGCAGGCGCTGCAGGCGCCGCTTGGCGAGTTCGATCTCGGCCGGATCGTATTGGTCGCCCGGCCGGAGGCCGGTCTGACGCGCCACGAAGGCTGGATTCATGTCCTTGGTGCCATCGACGGTCATGCGCCCGTAATGGGCCAGGCGCCCCGGCTCGACCGCCAGCGTGACATCGAGCCTGTTGTTGACGTGGTCAGCGGTGATGACGCGTGGCAGCGCCTTGGCCTTGGGGTAGCCCTGGCGTCGCCAGGCATCGATCATCGCCTGCTCCGCCGACAGTACGATGTCCGAATTGGCCTGGTGGCCCGGCTCGAGGCCGAGACGCTCGGGCGTCTTGGTCTTGGGAATGTCGTCGATCGGGCTGTGCGGCGCCCGGTTTTCCAGCCGGATCCGGCCGAAGGTGAAGACGGGACCGGGATTGACGTTTACAACCACCGGGACCGGGTGAGGCAGGGTGGCGTCGACGGGAATCTCTTCGAGCTTGCGCCCATTGACCAGGATCGAGATCGAAGCGCCATAGCGTGCATTGGCATAGAGCGTACCGAGGATACGATCATATTCGGTCCGCGCCTTGGAGAGGAAGGCAGGCGTGCTCGGCGGCGGCGTTTCGTCCTTGCCGCTATACAGAGAGGACGCCCCCTCAACCGCCGACTTGATATCCTTGTCCCCGCCCGCAATCACCACTTCGATCTTGTAGGTCTGGGCGTCGGGCGAAACCGGCTTCTCGTCCGATCCGAAGAAATTATAGCCGAAAAGCTTGAAAGCTGCGGCGGGCTGGGGCTTCGCCCCGGCAATGAGCGCCATAACGGCCACCGACAAGGCCAGCCCCTTGGCCAGACGCTGCCGCGCCGGCATCAGGCGTTCGAGCCTGCTGAGCCCCCTCATCGCCTGTCGATCGCCCCACGCCATAGACCAGCGCCCCCACTAAACCCCGATACGGGGGCGCCGCCCCGGAGGTGAACCTTACGCCAAACGACCTCTTCCGATCAACCCATCACCGTATATCATCATGAACAAACGGTTAATTACGTAATCAATCGTATCGATCGAATAAACTGTTCCGGTACGACATGCGCTGAAGTTTGAACATTACCCGTATGCTTAGGCACGTAATTCACACTAAATGGCACATATTTGCATTCGCATGTAATCGATAGATGTTTTTCTACAGAACGCTTATCGAAAACCTGGAAACCGCGCTGCCATAGGGCGTAAAAATAACTTTACGTCACATCAATCGTATACAAATGGTAAAAACCAACGCTACGAGGCAAACCGCCGCTCCGTCTCCCGCGACCCAATCCGGAAGGCACACAAAACCGGCCAGATCAGAGCCCCCACCCGGCGAACAAAGACGCGATCAGCTGCCTTTGGGATAGTCGTAGGCCAGCAGGCGCATATTGGCATAGCCCTGGTCGCCGATCCGGGTCCAGAGCAAGGTCTGCTGGCGAAAGCCGAAATAGGAGGCGGCGAGACGGCGCATGAACTCGTCGCCATTTTCGATGATTTCACTCAACACCTGACCGCTGGCCGTGCCGAAGGCCTGAAACACCTCGTCGGGGAATTGCTTGAGAACAACGCCTTGCTGCGTTACCGCCTGGGCGATCGCGGCCGGCGCCCGGGCGCCATATTCAGCCAGCGAGCGAGTATTCTCCTCGGCACAGGCGACTTCGATCGCCACTTTGTGAGTTGCCGGCAATTCATCGTATTTCGCGCGGTTGATCTGGAGTTGCAGAGCGGCGCAGGGCTCCTGGAAGCCCGGCCAGTAGCAGAACTTGGCGGCATTGTGGAAACCGAAGCTGAGATCGTTGACCGGCCCCATGAACTCGGCCGCATCCAGTTCCTCGGCCTGGAGCTTGGGCAGGATCTGCGAGCCCGGCATCAGCACCTGCTGAACGCCGAGCTTGGCGAGAGCCTGGCCGGCCAGGCCGCCGATGCGGAAACGCAGGCCCTTGAGATCGGCGACACTGTTGATCTCCCGGCGGAACCAGCCGCCGAGGCGCGCGCCGGTATTGCCGGCCGCAAAGGCCTTGATGCCGAATTGCCCGCCCAGTTCATCCCAGAGCGCCCTGCCCCCGCCGGCATAGAGCCAGGCATCGAATTCCTGGGCGATCAGGCCGAAGGGAATGGCAGAGAAAAAGGCGAAGGCAGGAGACTTGGACAGATAATAGGCCGACATGTCGTGCGACATCTCCACGTCGCCCGACATCACGGCCGCCATGTTCTGGTCACCCGGCACCAGTTCGCCGGCCGCGTAGAGCTTGATGGTGAGCTGGCCCTGGGTGAGCACGCCGATCCGGTCGGCCAGGCGCTGGGCTCCCATGCCCGCTCCCGGCAACCCCTTCGGCCAGGCCGTCGCCATCCGCCATTCGATCAGGTTCTGCGCCAACGCCGGAGCGGCAAGCATGGTGGCGCCGGCGGCGGCAGCTCCAGCGAGAAAACGACGTCGGGTCGACATGAAGAGGGTTCCTGTTACGCAAGACTAACACCCAGCCGGGGCGAGTAAGCAGCGTACAAGATGAACCGGGGCTGAACTGAGGCCGGGTTCTCCGCCCCCAATATCGCCTATCCGGCCAGAGCGTCCCGATAATCGGCAGTTGGCGACGCATCGTCCTGGGTGCGCTGAAGCTTCTCGCGGGCCTCATCGGCCTCGCGCTGGCGGTTCCACATGCCGGCATAGACGCCGCCGTGAGCCAGCAACTCCTCATGATTGCCGCGCTCGACGATCACGCCCTTGTCGAGCACGATGATCTCGTCGGCATTCACCACCGTCGAGAGACGATGAGCGATCACCAGCGTGGTGCGGTTCTCCGAGATGCGCTCGAGCGCAGCCTGGATCTCCATTTCAGTGTAGCTATCGAGCGCCGAGGTCGCCTCGTCGAGCACCAGCACCGGCGGCCCCTTCAAGATGGTGCGGGCAATGGCGACGCGCTGCTTCTCCCCGCCCGACAATTTGAGGCCGCGCTCACCGACTTCCGTTTCGTAGCCCTTGGGCATGCGCCGGATGAAGGTGTCGATCTGGGCAAGGCGGGCCGCCTCCTCAACCTCCGCATCGGTCGCATCCCAGCGACCATAGCGGACATTGTAGCGGATGGTATCGTTGAACAGCACCGTGTCCTGCGGCACCATGCCGATGGCGGCGCGCAGCGATTTCTGGGTGACGTCGCGCACGTCCTGCCCGTCGATCAGCACGCGCCCGCCATTGACGTCATAGAAGCGGAACAACAGCCGCGAGATCGTCGATTTGCCGGCGCCCGAGGGACCGACGATCGCCACCGTGCGGCCTGCCGGCACGTCGAAGGAAAGCCCCTGCAGGATCGGGCGGTCAGGATCATAGCTGAACACCACATTCTCGAAGGTCACGCGGCCCTCGCGCACCTCGAGCGGCGCTGCGCCCGGCCGGTCCTTGACCTCGGTATCCTTGTCGAGCAGCTCGAACATGGTCTCGATGTCGGTGATGCCCTGCTTGATTTCGCGATAGGCAAAGCCGAGGAAGTTCAAGGGGGTTGCCAGTTGCAGCCACATCACGTTGAGCAGGGCGATGTCGCCGACAGTATTGACGCCGTGGTAGACGCCCAGGCCGGCCAGCAGCAGCGAGCCCAGCATACCCGCCATGAAGATGATGCCCTGGCCGATATTGAGCCAGGTCAGGGTGATATAGGTCCGGATCGCCGACTGCTCGTAGGAAGCCATCGCGCGATCGTAACGGGCGAGTTCGCGCTCCTCGTTGGAGAAATACTTGACCGTCTCGTAGTTGAGCAGGCTGTCGATCGCCTTCTGGTTGGCGTCCGTGTCGGAATCGTTCATCTCGCGGCGGATCGAGATGCGCCATTCGGTCGCCTTGATGGTGAACCAGACATAGAAGGCCGTCGTGGCGAGCACGATCAGGGCGTATCGCCAGTCGAACTGCAGCAGCAGCATGATCAGGTAGAGCGTCAGCTCAACGATGGTCGGCAGTATGTTGATGGTGGCGAAGCGGACGATATTCTCGATGCCGGTACGCCCGCGGTCGATCACCCGCGACAAGCCGCCGGTCTTGCGCTCGAGATGATAGCGCAGGCTGAGATTGTGGATGTGCTCGAAGGTCTCGATCGCCAGCCGCCGCACGGCATACATGAACACGGCAGCGAACAGGCCGTCCTTCCACTGCGAGATCGCCGTCATCAGGATGCGCGCCGCGCCATAGGCCACCAGCATGGTGAGCGGCACGCCGGCCAGCAACACCGCCAAGGTATGGCCCGTAAGCTCGCGGTCGCCGCCGACGGCGGCCAGCCCATCGGTCGCCCATTTGAGCGTGTAGGGTACGACCAGGGTGATGAGCTTGGTCAGCAGCAAGAGCACGAAGGCCCATATCACCCGCATGCGCAGATCCGCACGATCTTGTGGCCACATATAGGGCCACAAATGCTTCATCGTCTGGAGAAAGGCACCCTGGTCGGCGCTGATGCGCTTGGGAGCGGTGGAAGGGTCGGCGGATGGCATGAACGGGCTTTCGACCGGCGAGCGGAAGATCGCCGGCATCAGGAGTTTTCTGGCAATGACGCTGCGTAGTTAGGTCTGCAGCGGCATGACCGCAAGCGTCTTGCGATGAAATCTCGCTGCGCCAGGCCTCGTACAAGGCCCGCATCCCACTCGGCTCAAGGCGTTTTCTTATCCGGCATGACGAAGATCTGGCCCGGATAGATCAGATTGGGATTGCGGATCTGATCGGTATTGGCGTCATAGATCCAGGTATAGCGGATGCCCTGGCCATAGACCTTGCGCGAAATCCGCCAGAGATTGTCGCCCTGGAGGATCGTCGTGGTGCGGATCTCGGGGATCACGGCCACAGAGGGCGGTGGCGACGGCTGGGCCGGCTTGGCCTCGCTCGTCTGCACTGGTGCCGTCTCGGGGGTCGCGGGGTTGGAGGCGGATGGCGTCGTGGCGGATCGTGGCACCACGGTATTGCCGGAGGCCGGCGGCACGGCCTCCGCCTGTGCCGGCGACGAGGCGGCTCCCGTGGTTCCCGCCCCCTGCGTGCCGGGCTCGATGGCCGGAGAGGCGCCTTGGGCCGGCGCGGAAGCCGCCGCCGGCTGCGTCTTGTCACCCGGGGCCGGTGTGGCGGCGCCGGGCACCGCGGTAGAGGGCGTGGTCGCCGCTTGCGGCGGCGTTGCAGCGGGCTGGCCGCCACGGGTGGAGCCTGAACGCGACGGGGTGGCGATCGCCGCCACCACGGCCGGAGCCGAGGCCGAGGGTGCCTTGTCGACCATGGCGAACGGGACTTCGGCCCGTGTCAGCACCTGCCCGTTGGCAGCCGCGACATCGTCGACGCGAACCCGGTAATTGCCCGGCTGCATGCCCTTCTCGATCGTCATGCCGAAGGTGCCGTCCTTGGCCGCTGTCACGCCGGTCACCAGGGTATCGTTGAGATAGATGCGCAAGGCGGCCCCCGGCTCCGCCCGACCCGTCACGAAGAAACGGCCCATCTCGTCCGCCTCGACGGTCCGGATCGAAACATTGGCTCGTGAAGATCCCTTGTCCGCCTCGGCAGACGCGGTTGCACCTGCCGGAGATGGCGCTGCCGGCTGCTCGGTTGGCTTGCTCGTCGGCGGCGCCGCGTCGGTCAATACCTTGGAGGGCTGGTCGGGCGAGTTGAGCACGACCACCACCTCTTCGCCCGGCTTTTCAGGAACGCGGACGGAGAGGGTTTGCTCAGACAAGGTCACCCGCCCGTCCGGCGATGTGGTGCGCAGGGTCAGTTCGCAGGGGCCCTTCGGCAAAGCGGGCGGCGTGATCGCCCAGGTACCGTTGATGTCGGCAACGACGCGGGCATAGGGGTTGCCATTGCGCAGCAGTTCCACCGTGGCGCCGGACGCGGCTCGCCCTGCAATCACCGCGCTGCCGGCCGGCTCGATGCGGGCAATATCGAAGGTCGGGGCGGTCTGTCCTTTGGCCGCATCCGGTTTCGGCGCCTCGGGCTTGGGAGGCTGGGGTTTGGCGGCTTCAGTTTTGACGGGCCCCGGCTGAGCCGCCTCCGTCTTTCCAGAATCGGGCTTGCCAGAATCGGGCTTGGCTGTCTCGTTGCCAGTTGCTGGAACCTTCGCGGCTTCGGTTTTCGCCACTTCGGTATTGCTTCCCGCAGTCCTGGCCGACTCCGGCTTGACGGCTTCGCCGGTCAGCGCGGGCTTCTGCATCTTGTCGGCGGGGGGATTGGCGGTAACTGCCGGCTTGGCATCGCCGACCAGCGGCGACGGCGGCCGGGCAGGCTCGCGCACCAGCACGCTGTAGAGCGTACCGACGCTGACGACGCTCGCGGCTCCCACTATTCCCGCCAGACTCTTCCAGCCCACTGCCATCTTCTACTCCCGATGCAAGAACGCGCACCGTTTCATCAGATTTTACTTACCCGCTTCACCTGCCGGACGAAAGACCTGCACCATCACAATGCTGTCGAACGAGCAAAGTATCGCGCCGACATTTCTTGCCGGCGCCCTTGTCAGGACTTGTACACCGAACTGCAGCGCCATTGCTGCAGAATTGTGATGAAAATCCAGGAACGCACGATATTCTTCATCGGACGGGGCTTGATCGGAAGGTTCCATGAAACGAGCGGCGCTCTTTGTATCTGCTCTTTGCCTGACCATTCTCTTTGGAACCATGCCATCGCAAGCCGGCCAAACAGAGGCTGGAGCACGCCCGAAGAGCTCCGCGATGCGCATTCTCATCGTGCGCAGCGCCGCCGTCGATTGTGAACCCAATTGCGCCGAATGGATTTCCGCCGACGGTGACATCACCGCCGCGACGCCGGCGCTGCTGCGCAAGGTTCTGAAAGCCAGTGGCGGCAGGAAGCTGCCCTTCATCCTCACCTCGCCTGGCGGAGACGTTACAGCCGGATACGCCATCGGCCGCCTGATTCGTCGGGCAGGCCTGGAGGTCACGGTCGGCCGGACCATGCTGGCTCCCTGTACGCCAGAAGAGAGGAAATGCTCCGACACCATGATGAAGGGCCGTCGCGGCTTCGCCAACAATGCGGGAGCCTTTTGCAATTCGGCCTGTGTGTTCGCGCTGGCCGGAGGAGTTGCACGTCACGTCTTTTGGGTCAGCCCGGTCGGTGTTCATCAATTCGCCAGCTCGCGGACTCTGACACGCTGGCGCCAGACCACTCTGAACGGGCGCGTCATCCGGCGAGAGATTCTGTCGGTCAACCGGATCAAGGTAAAGACGACACCGGCGCAATATGACCAGGCCGCCCGCTATTTCGCCGAGATGGGAATTGATCCACGTATCAACGGGCTGCTCCAGCTCGCCGACAACAAGAACATTCACGTGATGAACCACAGTGAATTGCTGGAGACGAAGATCATCACCGACGACCAGGATGCGCGGGGCGAGGTCCTGAAACTTCAGGCGGCGCTGAATGCTCAAAAAATGTCCGAGCGCATCGCTGCCTTCACTGTGACCGCCGCCGACGTGCCGGCGGGGCTCTATCAGGGCAAGGCTATCATCTCGCATGTCAATTTCCGGCAGGATCCGAAAGGCACTGGCGTCGTGGCGAGCGTTACGCCGACGATCGGGGCGCTCCCCTTGCCCACGGCTGACCTGCTCGCCATCATCCAGATCGGCAACCGGTTCGAGTTATCGGACCGGCCGGGCGGAAGCGCCCGGCCGGATTCCGAGCTGACGATCGCCATCGCCCCCGCGACCTTCTGCGTTCTCGAGCACAGCCGCTCCTTGAACTTCACCATCGGCCCGAAACGACGCAGCCCTGTGACGTCTGAAACCGTGTGGGTTTCGACGGGCCGCTTCCGCGATCTCGATCTCCTGTTGGGCAAGGTTTGCGGCAGGCAAGGGAACCTTGCCGATTGATCCGTGCGGCGGCAAAGCAACTTGACCCACCCATGCCGCAGTGCGAAACCGGGGATATGACAAAGCTTCGTTCGATTTGCGTCTATTGTGGCTCCAGCAATGGCACCCGCCCCGATTATGTCGCCGGCGCCGAGCGTCTCGGCCGGGACATGGCTGAAGGCGGCATCCGCCTCGTCTATGGTGGCGGCAATGTTGGCCTGATGGGCACCGTCGCCCGCGCCGTCATCGAGAATGGCGGCCAGGTCACCGGCATCATCCCGACCTTCCTGCAGCGCCGCGAGCGCATGCTCACCGAGGTCGAGGAACTCATCGTCACCAAGGACATGCATGAGCGCAAGCGCCTGATGTTCGAGCGGGCTGACGCCTTCGTCGCCCTTCCGGGGGGCGTCGGTACGCTGGAGGAACTGGTCGAGCAGTTGACCTGGGCCCAACTCGGCCAACACAAGAAGCCGATCCTGCTGGTCAATATCGACGGGTTCTGGACGCGCTTCCTCGACATTCTCGACCATATGCGCGAGGAAGGCTTCATTCGTCCCGAGACCGCGGTGGAGGTCTTGGTGGCCAACACGCCCGAAGAGGTCGTGCCGATGGTCAAGGCTGCGATCGAGAAGATCTCGCGGGCCGAAATGGCGATGAGCGTCGCGCCCGAGACGCTCTGACCTTCGCATTGCGAGGCTGCGATCGAATAGGATTGCGCCCTGCGGTGTTCATGCTCCGGCGTTTCGCGGCCTGGCAGTATGGACAATGCAATGAAGAGGTCTTTCCACGTGACTGTGGCGGCACTGTTTTTCAGCGCCGGCCTTTCGCCTCTCGTATTCGCAGGCGATCTCTACGATCTCGATCCCGAGCATACCCAGGCGATCTTCCATATCGACCATCTCGGCTATTCCACCGTCACGGGCAGCTTCCGCCAGTTGAAGGGCATGCTCACGCTCGATGAAGAACATCCCGAGCAAAGCCTGGTCGAGGCAACGATCGAGGCATCGAGCATCGATACGGGGGTGCCGACGCGCGACGAGGATCTGAGGTCGAGCCAGTTCTTCGACGTCGCCCGCCATCAGACGATCACTTTTCGGACCGTAAAGGTGAACCGGCGTGGTCCGCGCAGCGCCGATCTCAGCGGAGAGCTGACGCTGCTCGGGATATCCAGGCCCGTGACATTGCGGACCACCTTCAACCAGATCGCGCCGGATCCGCTGCGCGGCAGTCGCATGGTGGCCGGCTTCACCGCGACCACGAGCATCCGTCGCACGGATTATGGCATGAAGGCTTTCATCCCCCTGATCGGCGACGTCGTGCGTATAGACATCAATGTCGAGGCGATCCGCCGTTGAGGAAAAGCCCGCTCGCCGCAACGGGCTCGATCCTCAAACCTCCGCGCCAGCCTTGAGCAGCTTGTAGGTCATCGAATCAACCAGCGCCTGGAAGGAGGCATCGATGATGTTGTCGGAGACGCCCACGGTGGCCCAGCGATCGCCGGCGGCATCCTGGAATTCGATCAGCACCCGCGTCACCGCATCGGTACCGCCTTGGAAGACGCGGACCTTGTAGTCGATCAGCTTCAGGTCCTCGATGACGGACTGATACTTGCCGAGATCCTTGCGCAGCGCCGTGTCGAGGGCATTGACCGGGCCATGTCCCTCCGCTGCCGAGATCAGTTCATCGGCGCCGACCTTGACCTTGACGATGGCCTCGGAGAAAACGCCGAGTTCGCCGCGCTCGTTCCAGCGCCGCTCGACATTGACGCTGAAGCGCTCGACGAAGAAGAACTCCGGCACGCTGCCGAGAATACGCTTGGCCAGCAGGAAGAAAGAAGCATCCGCCCCCTCATAGGCATAGCCTTGCGCTTCCTTGTCCTTCAGTGCACCAAGCAATCTGGAGAGACGGGGATCATCCTTGTCGACGGCCAGCCCCAGGCGTTCCAGTTCGGCCAGGATGTTGGATTTGCCGGCCTGGTCCGAGACCAGCAATTTGCGCCGGTTTCCCACGCTTTCCGGCGGCACGTGCTCATAGGTCGAGGGATCCTTCACCACGGCCGAGGCATGGATGCCGGCCTTGGTGGCAAAGGCCGAGGAGCCGACATAGGGCGCATGATGGTCGGGCATGCGGTTGAGCAGTTCGTCGAGCTTGCGCGAGATGCGCGTCAGGTTCTCGAGCCCAGCCGCATCCACCCCGATCTCAAAGCGCTCGGCATAGGCGGGCTTGAGCAGCAATGTTGGGATCAGCGAGGTGAGGTTGGCATTGCCGCAGCGCTCGCCCAAACCGTTCAGCGTGCCCTGGATCTGCCGCACGCCCGCCCTGACGGCCGCCAGCGAATTGGCGACCGCCTGCTCGGTGTCGTTATGGGCATGGATGCCGAGATGGCCGCCGGGGATCGTCTTGACGACCTCGCCGACGATGCGCTCGATCTCATGTGGCAGGCTACCGCCATTGGTATCGCACAGGACCACCCAGCGCGCGCCGGCCTCATGGGCCGTACGGGCGCAGGCGAGCGCATAATCGGGATTGGCCTTGTAGCCGTCGAAGAAATGCTCGCAGTCGAGCAGCACTTCGCGCCCACGTGCCTTGGCCGTGGCAACGCTGTCGCGGATCGAATCGAGATTGTCTTCCAGGCTGATGCCGAGGGCCACGCGCACCTGATGGTCCCAGCTCTTGGCCACGAAGCAGATCGCGTCCGCCTGCGCATCCAGCAGGCCTGCGACACCGGGGTCGTTGGCGGCCGAGCGCCCTGCCCTCTTGGTCATCCCGAAGGCGGTGAACTTCGCCTTGAGGCCGTTGGGCTGGCTGAAGAACTGCGTGTCGAGCGGATTGGCGCCGGGATAGCCGCCCTCGATATAGTCGACACCGAGATCGTCGAGCAGCCCGGCGATCGCCTGCTTGTCGGCGAGGGAGAAGTCGACTCCCGTGGTCTGGGCGCCGTCACGCAGAGTGGTGTCGAAGAGATAGAGGCGATCGCGCGTCATTGCCTGACAGCCTCGGGCGGGGCCGAAAGCACCTTCTTCATGGTGGTGTTGCCGAGCCACTCGTCGCCAAGCGACACCGTGTTGCGCTGCTGGGGCACGAAACCCTGCTTGAGGAAAAAGTCCCGGGCAGTATCACTGGCGTCGACCGTCAGATGGTCGGCGCCACGCGCCTTGGCGAGCTGTTCGATGGCGCCGTAGAGCGTCGAGGCCACGCCCTGCCCGGCGACCGCCGGATGGACATAGAGCAGGTCGACCAGTTCCTTGCCTTTCAGCGCGATGAAGCCGACCGGCGAGCCGCCGACCGTTGCCACGATGGTCAGACAGCCTGCAAGGCGTTTCACCCAGGCCTCCTCGTCGTCGGCCGCCTCGGCCCAGGCCTCCTGCTGGCCTTCGGAATAATCCTCACCTGTCAGCTCTTGGATACTGGCTCGGAAAATCTCGGCCAGGATCGGTGCGTCGGCAGGCAGGAACGGGCGCAGCCCAGGTTTCGGCATAGCAGGATTCGACGTCGACTTGGCCATCAGAGCTTGACCTCCCAACTGGTAGTACCGTCCTTGTTGTCCTTGACGGTGATGTTCAAGCGGGCGAGTTCATCGCGGATGCGATCGGATTCCGGCCAGTTCTTCTCGGCACGCGCAACCTTGCGCGCAGCCAGAAGCGCCTCGACCTCCCGCCTCAGCCCATCGCTGACATGTGTGTCACCCTTCAGGGCCGCCGCATCATTGCTGAAGCCCAGAAAGGCAAGCGTCGCCGCCCTGTCGGCCGGATCGGTGATCTGGTGCAGGCGGGCCAGCATGGCCGGCGTGTTGAGATCGTCCGACAGGGCCTCGATCACACCGGCATCGACGCTTCCGCCCGCAGGCACCTCCTCATACCAGCGCAACAGGGTCTGCTGGGCCTCGGTCAAGGCTTGCAGGGTCCAGTCGATCGGCTGGCGATAATGGGTGCGCAGCATGGCCAGGCGCAGCACGTCGCCATGCCAGGCCCGCCCGCCGAAGCGGTCGCTGCCGAGCAGTTCGCGAATGGTGATGAAGTTGCCCAGGCTCTTGGACATCTTCTCGCTCTCGACCTGCAGGAAGCCGTTATGCATCCAGACATTGGCCATCACCGGCGTATCGAAGGCGCAGCAGCTCTGGGCGATCTCGTTCTCATGGTGCGGGAAGACGAGATCGATGCCGCCGCCATGGATATCGAAGACGTTGCGGGCCGGGTCGTCGCAGCCGATGCCGCCGCCATAGGGGGTGAGCAGCGTCGCCATCGACATCGCCGAGCACTCGATATGCCAACCGGGGCGTCCGGGCGTGGCGATGCCCGAGGGGCTGGGCCAGCCGGGCTGGCGGCCATGGGAGGGCTTCCACAGCACGAAATCCATGGCATCGCGCTTATAGGGTGCAACATCCACCCGCGCACCGGCCAGCATTTCGTCGAGCGAGCGGCGGGCGAGTGCGCCGTAGCGCGGCACCTTGGCGAGCTTCTCCATGGCATGGACGGAGAACAGTACATGTTCTTCAGCGACATAGGCGACACCGCGCGCCACCAGGCGCTCGATGATGGCCTTCATCTCCTCGATATGGTCGGTCGCCCGCGGCTCGACCATCTGCGGCAGCTGCCCCGGCTGGTTGACCTGATCGGGCATCAGTACGCCGAGTTCCCTGATGTCCCGATGGAACTGGGCGAGCGTGCCGTCGGTCAATTCACGGATGGTGATGCCGCGCTCGGCCGCGCGCTCGTTGATCTTGTCGTCGACGTCGGTAATGTTGCGCGCGTAGCTGACGTGCTCGGCGCCATAGGTGTGGCGCAGCAGGCGGAACAGCAGGTCGAAGACGATGATCGGGCGGGCATTGCCGATATGGGCAAAGTCGTAGACGGTCGGGCCGCAGACATACATACGCACCCGATCGGGATCGATCGGCGTGAAATCGACCTTGGAGCGCGTACGGGTATCGTAGAGCCGTAAAACCATGAGTTCCCCACCTCGGCTGGCCGGGGGCGTCCTGCGCTCAAGATTTTGGGCGAATGACGGCGCCAGCCAGCGTTGCTGCTAGCTGCAAATAATCCGCGAAAGGATGGCCGTCTTTGTCATCGCGGGGAGCAATGTGCCATGCGGGCGGCGTTGTCAAGCGACAGGATGGCGTGTCCTTCGATCGACCAGGTGATGACGCGCATCAGACCAACGCGTTTTGTGAATTGACGGTAACGGGTAGAATCGCAAACGCGCGCCGAACCATAGAGCGAGGGCAAACAAGCATTCTGGCTCGAGCGCACTTTGTTCCGGAGCCGGGCTCATCCGGCTCGGGCAATGATCCGTTTGCCCAAGGCCTGCCCTGGCAATTCGATCAGCCGATAGCCCAGCACGGCGAAAAACAGGGCAAACAGCACGCTCACCACGGCGAAGAGGCTGGAGGGCACCAGGGCGCCCGCCAGGCCGATGGCGAAGGGATGCAGGAGATAGGTCGAGTAGCTGACGCTGCCCAGCCATCCGGTGATGCGATTGTCGACCAGCGCTGAGCGGCGGATGCTCGGAATGCCGGCGACCAGCACGAACACGATCGGCGCGACCAGCCAGGGAAACAGCGACTGGTTCATGGTGATATTCGGATGGCTGAAATAGCCGAAGGAGACGATGTTCGAGAGCGCCATGATGACGACGAAGACTCCCGTATCGACAAGAAGGCGCGTCAGCGGCAATTCCCCGGCCTGGGTGCGGAACGCCCGGCAACCCAGGATGGCGGCATAGATCATGCCGATCCGTCCGAGCGGCAGGCGGTGCCCGATCACGAGCGAGATGCCGACCAAGGCGAGCATCACGAGCGGGGCGGCGATGGCCAGCTTGTCGTCGAACTTCCGTCCAAGGCTAAGCAGTGCAACGGCGAAGATCGCATACCAGGCGAATTCGATGCTGAGGGTCCATGTCACACCCAGCAGCGGCGTGGCGCCGACATAGTCCTGTATCAGCAGGAGATTGGCGAGCCAGTCACCCAGCGTGGCGGACTTCACCGCCGAAAAGTCCGGAATAGCGGTGCAATAGCCGAGGAGTGCCATCAGCGCAAAGGCGGCGAACACCAGAGGATAGATACGAAACACGCGCCGAATCATGAACGTTTTGAGGTCGAACCGGCGTCCGGCCGTCATGGGAATGACGAAGCCGCTGACGATGAAGAACAGGACGACACCGAACACACCGGGCGAAAGCATACCAACGATCCACTGGCCGAACCCGCTTTCCTTTTCCGCCACATGCTGAAACAGCACGGCCCCGGCGGCGATGAAGCGCAGCGTGTCGAGAAAGACCACGCGCGGCATGGTGGCCATGGGCCTATCCTCGACGCGTGGTTCCAGCGTGGCCGCAAGTACCGGTGCCGGGAGCGCGTCACCGTTTCTTCCCTGGTTTGGCATGGGGCGGTCCATGGAAGAAACCAGGGGATGGTCAGTCGGCACTTGGGATTTCCTAACAACGTTCAGACGACGGCTCGAGGGCAGTCCGAATATTGAAGGAGAGCAGGAACGGCCTCCCCAGTGCAAGTCCACCTGGCTAAGGAATTGGGACGATGGCCGCTAAACAATAAGGCGCGGGATCAGCCATAATCGTCTTGTCGAAACGTTGCACGCCCTGGCTGCACAAGCCCCATAGTACCAAAGTGGGCCCTCGCCCGTTGAAACGCCGACAAAGGTGGAGCCTTTGCATGTCGGCACTGATGCAGCCCGGCAACAGAGTTTCGCCAAAAATTAAACACGTAGATTTACCGATGTTTAAAAACGCACGGCGATGATAGGCAAGCTCCGCTATCCGGACGGGGCAGACCCCGTTCACATGTGTGATTTCGATGAACCTGCGTACCCTCTCCTTCATCGCGGCTTGCCTGGCTTTCGCCAGCCCCGCCTCCGCCCAGAATGTGGCTTCCTTCGTCGTCAGCGCCGACGATGGCTACGGCGTCGACACCTGCCTGGAAAGCGGCGCCCCCTGCGGCCAGCCGATTGCCAGCGAATGGTGTGTCGCCAATGGCTATGCCAAGGCGGTCGCCTTCCGCCGGCAGACCGAAACCGACATCACTGGCGCCATCAACGCGCCCACGCAGGTCGCTGCTGCCTCGCAGCCGCACGCTGTCGTGATCACTTGCGAAAAGTGAAGACCTGCGAGAAGTGAGGATGCGGGCGGTGGCCCTGCTGGGCCCTGCACTCAGTCCGTGACGAAATCCGCACATTTCTGGGGCGGCTCGCCGGCCCAGGGCATTACCGGCACCGACGAGGTCGAGTTCTTCGGAGATCCTTCGATCAGTTTGTCGGTATAGACCAGATAGACCAGCACGTTGCGCTTGGCGTCGCAGCCGCGCACCACCTGCATCTTCTTGAAGAACAAGGAGCGGGACTGGCGATAGACCAAGGCGCCCTGCTCGAATTTCTCCTTGAACTTGATCGGCCCGACCTGGCGGCAGGCCAGCGAGACGTCCGACACCTCCTCGGCCACCCCGAACATACCCTTGAGACCACCCTTCTCCGGCACGGTGAAGTGACAGGCGACCCCTTCGACATCGGGATCGTCGATACCGTAGACGGCGAGCTTGTCGTCCGGGGTCAGGAATTTCCATACCGTCGACTTGCGGAAGATCAGGTCCGGTTCCTGGGCCTGGGCAGCGACGGGAACTGCAAGGGCAAGTCCGATCGCAGCGAGGCCGAAGCAGATTCTACGCAACATGCGGGGTCTCCTCATCGGCCCCCATATGGGAAGGCATCCGGCCGGGCGCTAGAGTGGAGTGTCGGCCTCGCTCCATCACTTGATGGAGTTGTGGAAGTCGACACTCTGGCCTCACCCGAGCCGCGCCAATACACGCTCACGGCCGATCAGCGGCAGCAGCGCCTTGAGTTCGGGGCCATGATCGAGCCCGGTCAGCGCCTGGCGCAACGGCATGAACAGGGCCTTGCCCTTCGCGCCGGTGGCTTCCTTCACGGCCTGTGTCCAGGCGCCCCAGGTGTTCTCGTCCCAGGGCCCGCTCGGCAACAGCGCGGCGGCGCGGCCGAGGAACTCCCGATCCTGCTCACCCGCGGCGACCGGCCCCGTCACCACGTCCCACCACAATTTCGCATCGGCCAGCCTGACGAGATTGGAGCGCACGGCGAGCCAGAAGTCCTCGCCGCCCTCAACGCCGAGAGCCGTCAGCCGCTGCGAGACGTCTGCAAAGGCCGTCTCATGCAGCAGCTTGGCGTTGAGTGTCTCGATCTCGGCCGGATCGAAGCGCGCCGGCGCCCGCGAGATGCGCGAAAGATCGACCAGCGCGGCCAGCTCCTGCAGCGACGCGATCGGGCGCACGGCCTCGGCCGTGCCGGTCAGCACCGCCAGGCTCGCTACCGCCATCGGCTCGAAGCCGGCCTCGCGCAGCGAACCGATCGACAGCGCCCCGCTGCGCTTGGACAGCCCCTCGCCGCTCACCGTGGTAAGCAGATTGTGGTGGGCGAATTCCGGCACCGTGCCGCCCAGGGCTTCGAAGATCTCGATCTGCACGGCGGTGTTGGTGACGTGATCCTCGCCGCGGATGATGTGGCTGACGCCAAGATCGATGTCATCGACCACGGATGGCAGCGTGTAGAGATAACCGCCATCGGCACGGATCAGCACCGGGTCGGACAGGGAGGAGGTGTCGACATGCGCGGGGCCGCGCACGCCGTCCTGCCATTCGACGATGCGGTGGTTGAGCAGGAAGCGCCAATGCGGACGCCGCCCCTCGGCCTCCAGAGCCGCCTTCTGCTCGACGGTCAAGCGCAGGGCCGCCCGGTCATAGACCGGCGGCAGGCCGCGAGCCTTCTGCAGCGTGCGCCGGCGCTCAAGTTCCTCCTCGGTCTCGTAGCAGGGATAGAGTCGACCGGCCTCACGCAGGCGGACGGCGGCGGCATCGTAAAGCGCCATGCGTTCGGACTGGCGCGCCTTCACGTCCGGGACCATGCCGAGCCAGGCAAGATCCACCGCGATGGCATCCGCATATTCCTGGCGCGAGCGGGCCATGTCGGTATCGTCATAGCGCAGGATGAAGCGTCCGCCCGCGCGCTTGGCCACGCACCAATTCAGCAAGGCGGTGCGGATATTGCCGATATGGATATAGCCGGTGGGGGACGGCGCAAAGCGGACGACAGGCGGCATGACGGGCTTTCGAAATTGGAAATATGGCCTGTCCTATACCGCGAGGCCTCCCTTTTGAAGGAGAGATTATGAACAGGCTCCTGCCATTTTTGCTGGCCATGAAATCGCCATCGTGTTTATAACGGAGACGATAATCAATCGCAGCCGGCTCATAGCACCCTTTCCCGGCTGATCATCGCCACTCAGTGAATGCCATCAAAACGGGCATCACGAAACTGACGATGCCCTCGGCATCCAAAACATGACGTTAGGGAATTCGTTGATTATTCATGCCAGCATTCATTGTTTGTTGTCACCTCGAAGGCATTGTGCGGCCAAGTTCGCGGTCGTTCCTGCCGCGACCGGAAATGGGAATAGAGTGATGTTGCGTACCTCCCTGAAGACTGCCGCAGCGGCAGGGGTTCTTGCCGTTCTGGCGACGCCGGCACTGGCCCAGTCCTCTTCCTATACGCCGACGGGATTTTGGGACAACTACATCGCCGGTGGCTGGTCGCTGGAACTCGGCGCGACCGCCGCCATGGGCCCCAACTATGAGGGCGCTAAGGATTTCACCTTCCTGCCCTCGCCGATCATCTCGCTGTCCCGTCAGGGCAAGGGGACCGCTTTCAGTTCGCGCAACGACAATCCGGGCCTCGGCATTCTCGACAATGGCTTCCTGCGCATCGGCCCCGTCGGCAAGCTTCTGCTCAAGCAGGACGGTTCCACCGACGACGATCTCAAGGGCCTCAAGCCAGTACGCTGGGGCGGCGAACTCGGCATCTTCGCCGACATCTATCCGGTCGAGTGGCTGCGTTTGCGCGCCGAATTGCGGCACGGCATCCGTTCGCATCACGGCCTGGTCGCCGATATCGCGGCGGACGCCTTCTATGACATCGCACCGGATTGGCGTATTTCCGGCGGCCCCCGTGTCTCCTTGGCTACGCGCAGCTATTTCGACGCCTATTATGGCGTGAATCTACAGGAATCACTCGCTTCCGGCCTCAGCCCCTATTCGCCCGGCGGTGGCCTGAAGTCGGTTGGCGTCGGCGGTGCGCTCACCTGGAAGACCACGGACAAGATCACCACCAGCGCCTTTGCCGAATATAGCCGTCTTACCGGTCCCGCCTCCAAATCGACCCTGGTCAAGGAGCGCGGCTCCCCGAATCAGTTCACGATCGGCGTATCGGCAAGCTATCGCTTCGACTTCAATCTCTGAGTCGCCCCGAAGCTATCCCCGAGTGCCTGGGCACCCGGGAAATACCTCACCGGCGTTGAAGTGTCCGCGTCGCGACAATCGGCCATGTTGATTGCGGGATCGGTCCCGTGCACCCAGTAGGGGTCCAGCTTCTGCGAGGCCCCGTGAGCCAGTCCGCCGCCCTCCCCCACCTCTATTCGCCGTTCACGATCCGCAATCTGCGCATCAAGAACCGCATCATGTCCACCGGGCACGACACCACGCTGCCCACGGCCTTCGTGCCCAATGACGCGCTGATCGCCTATCAGCAGGCGCGCGCCCAGGGCGGCGTCGGCCTGATCGTGCTGCAGGTTGCCGGCGTGCACGAGACGGCGCGCTACACCTCCCATCTCCTGATGGCAACCAGCGACGACTGCATCCCCGGCTATCGCCGCCTCGCCGAGGTCTGCCATGCCGAGGGGGCGGCGGTGTTCGGCCAGCTCTTCCATCCCGGCCGCGAGATCATGGAGACGGCCGAGGGCACCGCCCCCGTCGCCTACGCGCCCTCCGCCGTGCCCAACCAGCGCTTCCACGTCATGCCGCGCGCCATGAGCACGACGATGATCGGCGAGATCGTCGAGGGCTATGGCGAGGCTGCGCGCCGGCTCGAACAGGCCGGGCTCGACGGCGTGGAGATCGTCGGCAGCCACGGCTACCTGCCCTCGCAATTCGTCAATCCGCGCGTCAATGTGCGCGAGGATGCCTATGGCGGCTCACTCGACAATCGCCTACGCTTCATCCGCGAGAGCCTTGCCGCCATTCGCGCCAGGACGGGCCCCGACTTCGTCGTCGGCCTGCGCTTTTCATCCGAGGACAGCGATCTCAACGGCCTTACCGCCGAGGAGGTGGCGGAGGTGCTCACCGCCCTCGATGGCAGCTTCGACTATTTCAACCTGACGGTCGGCTCCTCCGCCAGCTTCGGGGGTGCCGTGCATATCGCCCCCGCCATGGCCTTCTCCAGCGCCTATGGTGCGCCATCGGCGGCAGCGGTGAAGCGCAAGGTCAAGACCCCGGTCTTCTATGCCGGTCGTGTCAACCAGCCCCAGGATGCCGAACAGCTGATCGCCAAGGGCGAGGCCGACATGGTCGGCATGACGCGGGCACTGATCTGCGACCCCGACATGCCTGCGAAGGCTGAGCAGGGCCGTTTCGACGACATCCGCGCCTGTATCGCCTGCAACCAGGCCTGCATCGGCCATTTCCAGCTCGGCGTGCCCATTTCCTGCATTCAGCACCCCGAGACCGGGCGCGAGTTGCGTTATGGCAAGGTGCTGCCTGCCAGCTCGGTGAAGAAGGTGCTGGTGGCCGGCGGCGGCCCGGCCGGCCTCAAGGCCGCCAGCATCGCCGCCTCGCGCGGCCATGACGTTACGCTCTACGAGGCCTCGGGCCGGCTCGGTGGCCAGGCCCTGCTGGCACAATTGCTGCCCCGGCGCATGGAGTTCGGCGGTATCGTCACCAATCTAACCCGCGAGGCGGAGCTTGCCGGCGTCGCCGTGGTGAAGAACATCAGGGTCGATCGCGCTTTGGTCGAGCGCGAGCGTCCCGACGTGGTTGTCATCGCCACCGGTGCCACGCCTCGCCATCCCGAATTGCCCGGCGCGGAAACCGCGCATGTCGTCGACGCCTGGCAGGTGCTACGCGACGAGGCCAATGTCGGCAGTTCCGTGCTGGTGGCGGACTGGCGCTGTGACTGGATCGGCATGGGCGTCGCCGAGAAGCTGGCGCGTGCCGGCTGCAAGGTCCGCCTCGCCGTTAACGGCTACATGCCGGGCCAGCGTATCCAGGCCTATGTCCGCGACCACTGGGCCGGTGTCCTGCACGATCTCGGCATCGAGGTCATCCCCTATGCCGATCTCTACGGCGTCGATGGCCAGACCGTCTATCTCGCCCATGTTACCGGCCGCGAGCCGATCATCATCGACGGCATCGACACGCTGGTGACCTCGCTCGGCCATGAAGCCGTCAATGCTTTGGAAGCCGAGCTGGAAGGCCTGGCTGCGGAGATTCACAGCATCGGCGACTGTCTGACACCCCGCACGGCCGAGGAAGCCGTGCTGGAAGGTCTGAAGGTCGGCTGGGCGATCTGACAGCGATACCTTCCCGCATACGCGGGAAGGTATCGCTCCGAAGGCGGCTATCTCAGAGCGAGCGCATCAGCCCGCCATCGACCCGGATGTTCTGGCCGGTGATGTAGCCGGCGCCCTCCGAGGCGAGGAAGGCGATGGTGGCGGCGATCTCCTCGCTGGTGCCATAGCGCCCCATCGGCACGCTGTCGCGACGTTCCTCGGTAGCCGGCAGACTGTCGATCCAGCCCGGCAGGACGTTGTTCATGCGCACATTGTCGGCGGCATGCTGGTTCGCAAAGAGTTTGGTGTAGGCGGCAAGCCCGGCGCGGAACACGGCCGAAGTCGGAAACATCGCCGTCGGCTCGAAGGCCCAGGCCGTGGAGATGTTGATGATGGTGCCGTTCTTCTGGCGGATCATCGCCGGCGCCATCAGGCGGGTCGCCCGGATCACGTTCATCAGATAGACGTCGAACCCGGTGTGCCACTGCTCGTCGGTGATCTCGAGAAGCGGCGCGCGCGGGCCATGGCCGGCGCTGTTGACCAGCACGTCGACCCGCCCCCAGCGCTCGAGCGTGAGATCCGTCAGGCGCTGCAGGTCCTCGTTCGACTGGTTGGAGCCGGTGACACCGAGGCCGCCCAATTCCTGCGCGATGGCCTCGCCCTTGCCGGAGGAGGAAAGAATGGCAACCTTATAGCCATCCTTGGCCAAGCGCCTTGCGGCGGCCGCTCCCATGCCACTGCCGCCCGCCGTGACGATCGCTACTTTTTCTGCTGCCATTGAAATCATCCTTCCATATCCCGAAGCGGCGGGAGGCCGCGACAAAGAGCTCATGCTCCTGATATACTGGCAATTCAGGCCTCATTCGAGCCAGAATAGCTGTTCTCATCCTGTAGAAAAACTATTGCATGCCGGACACCCTGCCTCGCCTTCCTCCGCTCAGGGCTCTGCGAGCCTTCGAAGCCGCCGCGCGCCATCTGAACTTCCGCCTGGCCGCCGAAGAGCTGAATGTGACGCAGGGCGCCGTTGCCCAGCATATCAGAGGTCTGGAGACCGATCTCGGCGTGAAGCTGTTCGAGCGCCTGCCGCGCGGGCTTGCGCTCACCCATGCCGGGCATAGCTATCTGCCAAATATCCGCCGAGCATTCGAACTCATCGCCGATGCGACATTGGGCCTGCGCCCCGAACCTGCCAGGTTGACGATCAGCGTCACGCCGAGCTTCGCCACCAAATGGCTTATTCCAAGGCTGCCTCAGTTCGTTGCCGAGCATCCGCTCGTCGACCTGCGCATTCTGGCCAATGAAGGCTTGTCTAATTTCCAAAGCGACGGCGTCGATATCGCGGTGCGGCAGGGGCGGCTACCCTTCGGACCGGGGTTGGTGGTCGAGCGCCTTTTTTCGCAGCAGGTAATCGCCGTCTGCGCCCCCACCTTGCTGCCAGCCGGCGCGAACGGCATCGCACCTGCCGAGATCCCGAACCACACCCTCCTGCACGATACCCACAATCTTTGGCCGGAATTTCTCGAAGGGGGGCTCGGCTTCAAGCCCGCTGCCGAACCCAAGCGCATGCGCTTCAACCAGACGGGACTGGCGATCGAGGCTGCCGCCGCTGGCCAGGGCATCGCACTCGCCAGCCGCTTCCTGGTCGCCGGCGATCTCGCCAGCGGCAGGTTGATCCAACCGCTGGCGGCCGAAATGTCCGGCACCCATGACTTCTACGTGGTGCTGCCGCGCCGGCAGCGCCATCCCGAGCCGACGGATGCGGTTCGGCGCTGGCTCATCGAGACGGCACGGGCGGAAGCGCAGGCAGACGACCCATAGGCGCCAACTTTGCGGAACTCGGTGCTTATCTGGTGGGTCGATCTCCAGATCGACCATCTTGGAAGCGCCGTGCTTGCCGGCAGGAAGATGCCGATCTGGAGATCGGCACACCTCGTTTCAGGCGTCTCCACTCGCAAAGTTAGCGCCTATGGGCGGACGACCGACGCTCAGAAATCCACCGCGTCCGCGCTCGCGGTGGTGGAGACGCGATAAAGCGCGGCATCCGGCACGAAGGCAGGCTTGTTGCTGTCCCGGAACCGATTGGTGATCGGATAACGGCGGTCGCGGCCGAAATTCTTTTCGGTCACCTTCACGCCGGGAGCGGCCTGGCGGCGCTTGTACTCGGCGAGATAGAGCAGGCGTTCGACCTTGCGCACGGTCTCCTCGTCATGGCCGCGCGCCACGATCTCCGCCACTCGCATCTCGCTTTCGACCAGACAGCGCAAGATATCGTCGAGCACGTCATAGGGCGGCAGCGAATCCTGGTCCTTCTGGTTCTCTCGCAATTCGGCGGAGGGCGCCTTGGTCAGGATGTTCTGCGGGATCACCACGCCATCAGGCCCCCTGGCATCCACCGGTTTCCAACGGTTGCGCAGTTCGCACAGGCGATAGACCTCGGTCTTGTAGAGGTCCTTGATCGGATTGAAGCCGCCATTCATGTCGCCATAGAGCGTGCAATAGCCCACCGACATTTCCGACTTGTTGCCGGTGGTCACCACCATGGCGCCGAACTTGTTGGAAACAGACATCAGGATGGTGCCGCGGGTGCGGCTCTGCATGTTCTCCTCGGCGATGCCGCGCGGCTGCCCCTTGAACAGCGGTTCGAGCACCGCCTCAAGCCCGCTCACCGGGGCCTCGATCGGCACGACGTCATAGCGCACGCCCAGCGCCGCGGCACATTCGAAGGCATCTTTCAGGGATTCTTGCGAGGTGTAGCGATAGGGCAGCATCACGCAATGCACCCGCTCCGGCCCGAGAGCGTCCACCGCCATGGCCGCGACCAGGGCGGAATCGACACCACCGGACAGGCCGAGCACCACGCCGGGAAAGCCGTTCTTGTCGACATAGTCGCGCAGGCCCAGGACGCAGGCCTGGTAATCGGCCTCCTCGCCCTCCTCCACAGTCTCGACCGTAGCAGGCTCGCAAGCCCAGCCTTGCGGCCCTCGCCGCCAAGTGGTGGTGACGACAGCTTCCCTGAAGGCCGGCAGTTGTAGCGCCAGGCGGTGATCGGCATTGAGGGCGAAGGAAGCGCCGTCGAAGATCACCTCGTCCTGCCCGCCGACCTCATTGGCATAGAGCATGGGCAGGCCGGATTCGGTGACACGCGCCACTGCGACATTGAGGCGGATGTCGGATTTGTCGCGGTGATAGGGGGAGCCATTCGGCACCAGCAGAATCTCGGCACCCGTCTCGGCAAGGCATTCCACGACGTCATGGCCCCAGATATCCTCGCAGATTGGCACGCCCAGGCGCACGCCGCGAAAGGCGATCGGACCCGGCAAAGGGCCCGGCTGGAACACGCGCTTCTCGTCGAACACGCCATAATTGGGCAGGTCGTTCTTGAAGCGAACGGCAGCGACGACGCCCTTGTCCACCAACGCCACCGCATTGTGGAGCTTGTCCTTCTCGCGCCAGGGCAGGCCGATCAGGCCGGCCGGCCCACCATCGGCAGTGTCGCGGGCGAAATCCTCCAGCGCAGCACGGCAGGCGTCCTGATAAGCGGCTTTCAACACCAGATCTTCGGGCAGATAGCCGGAGATGAAGAGTTCTGTGAACAATACGAGGTCGGCGCCCTGATCGCGCGCGCTTGCCCGCGCCGCGCGGGCCTTGGCAAGATTGCCGGCGATGTCGCCAAGCGTCGGTTTGAGCTGGGCAACGGCAATACGCAGAATATCGGTGCTCATGGTCTCTTCAAAGGCGGATGAGGATCCGCCATCCTTACACCAGCCTTTCGGCCAGCGCGAGAATCCAGGTCAGCCCCGCCAAGGCCAGGGCCGTGAACACCGCCGCCGAGCCGAGATCCTTGACGATACGGATATGGGGATGGCGGTCGGGTGTGACATGGTCCGAGAGCGCTTCGATGGCGGTGTTGAGCAATTCCACCATCAACACCAGCAGGATGACGCCGATGAGGGCAAGGCGCTTCCACCAGTTCTCGGTAACGAAGAAGCTCGCCGGCAGCGCAATGAGCAGGACGACGACCTCCTGACGCACCGCCAATTCATAGCGGACGGCGTGGGCAAGACCCGCTGCCGAATTGAAGAATGCCTTGACGATTCGCTCCATGACCACTCCCGAAAGTGGAACGCGTTTTAAGGCCAGCCGGGTTCTCTCGCCAAGCGGCAAATGGAAATCGCCCGGGCGCGGAGGTAAATGGCTCCGCGGATCGAAGCGCAGCGGCAATTGAAGCTGTGTTCTCCACGAAACATCGGCCTGTCGTGCCCAGGCGCCATAGACGATACAACGGGGCACCGGACGAGGCGGAAAACGTCAACCCGCCGCCCCACACAGACATTCGATGGCATTCGCATGAACGAAACGACGACATATCCGTACCGGCCCAAATCGCTGCTGGCCGCGCTGGCCACCGGGTTCTTTCTGCTGTGCGCGCTGTTCATGGGGCATGAGGCGCTGAACAACCACGTCGGCCTGGTCATCAACGGCCTCATCGAGCTCGATTCCACAGGCGCCACCGGCTTCTATTGGCTGATCGCCCTGCTCAGCCTGGGCCTTGTCGCTTTCGGGCTGGCAAGCGTGCGAGCCTCGCTCATGCCGGATCGCAATGTGACCCTCGCACCGAACGCCGTCATCATCCCCGCCTCGATCCTGAGCCGGGCAACGACCACCATTCCCCTCGCCGACATTGTCAATCTCAGCCTGCAGACCGGCAGATACCCCCTGCTGCATATCCACCACAACGGTGGAACCACGAAACTGGCGCAGCGCTTCTTCGAGGACAAAGACCGGTTCGGGGATTTCCTGGCACGCCTGCAGGCTGCCATCCAGGCCTTGAATGCTGCCTCGCAGGCCTCAGTGGGCCCAACCCGTTGGGAAGATCGATGAAACTCCTTTTGCTCTCTGGGGAGACTGAACGAAAAACGGCGGCCGCAAGGATTTGCGACCGCCGGAAAGAGAGCCCAATTTGCCGGTGCTTTCGCCAGGCTTCTCAGCGCTTCTTCTTGTAGTAGACGTCAAGGCAGACGGCGAAGAGCAGCACTAGGCCCTTGATCCATTTCTGGTCGTCGATGCCGAGGCCGAGGATCGACATGCCGACATTCATCACGCCCATCAGCAGGGCGCCGATCACCGCGCCGGTGATCTTGCCGACGCCGCCCGAGGCCGAAGCGCCGCCGATGAAGCAAGCCGCGATGACGTCGAGCTCATAGCCGTCGCCCGCCTTGGGGGTCGCCATGCCGCCGAAGCGCGAGGTGACGATGAGCCCGGCCAGCGCCGCCAGCGCCCCCATATTGACGAAAGTCAGCATGATGAGGCGGTCGGTGTTGATGCCGGAGAGCTTGGCCGCCTTCTCGTTGCCGCCGAGAGCATAGATGCGCCGGCCGATCACCGTGCGGCCGGTGACGAAGACGTAGAGCAGCGTCAGCACCAGGAGGATGATCAGCACCATCGGCAAGCCGCGATACATCGCAAGGAGGTAGCCGACATAGATGGCGGCAACCGCCATCAATGTGTTGCGGCCGAGGAAGATTGCCATCGGCTCCTCCTCCACCCCATGCTTGAGCCGCGTCAGGCGCCCCTTGATGTTCATCAGCACGAACAGCGCCGCGGCGACGAGGCCGAGGACGAAGGTGGTGGTATAGAAGCCGGGGGCGGCGAAGGGGTCAGGGATCCAGCCGGCACTGAGCTGATTGAACTCCGCCGGCAACGGACCGACATTGGTGTTGCCGAGCAGGCGATAGGTCAGCCCGCGAAACACCAGCATGCCCGCCAGCGTGACGATGAAGGAGGGAATGCGCAGATAGGCGATGAAATAGCCCTGGATGCCCCCGATCAGCGCGCCGACCACCAAGGTGGCGATTGCCGCCGGCACATAGTGCCAGCCCATCTTCACCATCAGTGTCGCCGCCACCGCGCCCGTGAAGGCGCAGACCGAACCGACGGACAGGTCGATATGGCCCGACACGATCACCAGCAGCATGCCGAGCGCCATGACGATGACGTAGCCGTTCTGGTTGGGGATGTTGTTGATGTTGGACGGCGCCAGCATCCGCCCTTCCGTCATGTATTGGAAGAAGCCGACGATGACGACGAGCGAGATCAGCAGGCCATAGTCGCGGATGTTGCCGCTGATATATTCGAGGATCGATTTCTTGGGCGAAGAGCCTTGAGCTTCCACAGTGTTTGTCGTCATCGTCAATGCCCTTCCGCCCGCATGATGGCGCGCATGATCTTCTCTTGGGTGGCCTCTGCCCCGGGGAATTCGCCTACGAAGCGACCGGCATTCATCACATAGATGCGATCGCACATGCCGAGCAGTTCCGGCATCTCGGAAGAAATCATCAGCACGGCTTTGCCGTCATTCACCATCTCGTTGATGATACTGTAGATTTCGTATTTCGCACCGACATCGATGCCGCGCGTCGGCTCGTCGAGCATCAGCAATTGGGGATTGGAGAACAGCCATTTGGAGAGCACCACCTTCTGCTGGTTGCCGCCCGACAGGTTCACCGTCTTCTGGAAAACGTTCGGGGAACGGATGTTCAGCTTGCGCCTGTAGTCGTTGGCAACCCGCAATTCCTTGATGTCGTCGATGACGGAATTCTTCGACACGCCCTCCAGATTGCTCAACGTGATGTTCTTGATGATGTCTTCTTCAAGGACAAGGCCGAGCTGCTTGCGATCCTCCGTGACATAGGCCAGGCCATTGGCAAGCGCCTTCTGGATGGTGGAGAGATCGACCGGCTTGCCATGCATCAGGGCCTGGCCGCTGATGCGCTGGCCGTAGGAATGGCCGAAGATGCTCATGGCCAGTTCCGTCCGCCCTGCCCCCATCAGACCTGAGATGCCGACGACCTCGCCCTTGCGGACGGTGAGATTTACGCCCTTGACCACCTGTCGATCGGAATGCTCGTGGTGGTGCACCACCCAATCCTTGATCTCGAGGACCGGCTCGCCGATCTTGGGTTGCCGGCTGGGATAGCGGTCCGCCATCTCGCGCCCGACCATGCCCTTGATGATGCGGTCCTCGCTGATCGCCTGGCCGCGGCAGTCCAGGGTTTCGATCGAAGCGCCGTCGCGAATGATGGTGATCTCGTCGCAGACCTTGGAAATCTCGTTGAGCTTGTGTGAGATCAGGATGGAGGAAATGCCCTGCCTCTTGAACTCCAAAAGCAGGTCGAGCAGCGCATCGCTGTCGCTTTCGTTGAGACTGGCCGTCGGCTCGTCGAGGATCAGGAGCTTGACGTTCTTCGACAACGCCTTGGCAATCTCGACGAGTTGCTGCTTGCCGACGCCGATATTGGTGATGAGCGTGTCGGGCGATTCCCTCAGCCCAACCTTGTCCAGCACCTTGCGGGTCTTGCCATAGGTCAGAGGCCAGTCGATCAGGCCGCCCGTGCCCTGCTCATTGCCCAGGAAGATATTCTCGGCGATGGAGAGCAGCGGCACCAGCGCCAGTTCCTGGTGGATGATGATGATGCCGAGCTCTTCGGAATGGCGGATATCCTTGAAACGGCACTCCTGGCCGCGATAATGGATCTCCCCTTCATAGGAGCCATAGGGGTAGACCCCGCTCAGTACCTTCATCAGGGTCGATTTGCCGGCGCCATTTTCGCCGACCACGCCATGAATCTCGCCCTCGTTGACCGTGAGGTTGACGTTGCTGAGCGCCTTGACCCCCGGAAAGGTCTTGGTGATGCCCCGCATTTCCAAGATAGCTGTCATAGTGGATGACCTGTGAAAAGGGCGGTTGGCGCTGTCGTGCAAAAGCATTTTCCGACCCTTCGAGATCGGAAAATGCTTCTGTTCGTGGGAGCCCGGGCATCATTCGATCCAGGATGACCGAATGATGCTCCTGCCGCCCGATACCCTAACATGGTTCGGGAGCGACCACTTATTTCAGCTGGTCTTCCTTGTAGTAACCGCCATCGACCAGGACCTGCTTCCAATTGTCCTTGGTGACCAGCACGGGCTTGAGCAGATAGGTCGGCACGACCTTCTTGCCGTTGTCATAGCTCTTGGTGTCGTTGGTCTCGGGCTTGGAACCGGAGGCCACAGCATCGACCATGTCGACCGTCACCTTGGCGAGCTGGCGGGTGTCCTTGTAGATCGTCGAGTACTGGTCGCCGGCGATGATCGCCTTGACGGAGGCGACTTCCGCGTCCTGGCCCGAGATGAAGGGCATGGGCTTGTCGCCCGAGCCGTAGCCGGCCGCCTTCAGCGAGGCGATGATGCCGCGCGACAGGCCATCATAGGGAGACAGCACCGCATCGACCTTCTTGTCGGTGTAGAAGGCGGAGAGAAGATTGTCCATGCGCGACTGGGCGAGCGAACCATCCCAACGCAGCGTGCCGACCTTGTCCATGCCCGTCTGCTTGGACTGCACCACCAGCTTGCCGCTGTCGATGTAGGGCTGCAGCACCGAGATGGCGCCATTGTAGAAGAAGAAGGCGTTGTTGTCGTCCGGCGAACCGCCGAACAGCTCGACGTTGAACGGGCCCTTACCGTCCTTCAGGCCGAGGCCGCTCTCCAGCGACTGGGCCTGCAGCACGCCGACCTGGAAATTGTCGAAGGTGGCGTAATAGTCGACATTCTCCGAATTGCGGATCAGGCGGTCATAGGCGATGACCTTCACGCCCTTGGCTGCCGCTTCCTTGAGCACGTCGGCGAGCGTGGTGCCGTCGATCGAAGCGATCACCAACACCTTGTCGCCCTTGGTCAGCATGTTCTCGATCTGGGCAAGCTGATTGGGGATGTCGTCGTCGGCATATTGCAGATCGGTGGCGTAGCCCTTGGCCTGGAGCTGCTTGACGACATTGTTGCCATCGTCGATCCAGCGCTCGGAAGTCTTGGTCGGCATGGCGATGCCGACAGGCCCCTTATCCTGGGCAAGGGCCGGCGATGCGACGGTCATCGCGCCGAAGGCGGCAGCCAAAAGCAAGGATTTGAACAGTTTCACGTCTCTCTCCCAAGTTGACGTTTTCCCGATCCAGGACGGACCGGGTCTAGAAATAGCCCCTCAGCCGACGTCGAGAATCGAAGCGATCCCAATGGCATCTCTTCTCACCCTCGGAGCATGGCCGAATGCGCGCAGAACCATGCCGCCTGAGGGTGTTTCTTCCCAGCCAAGCTCAGAATTCATAAAAGCTTTCCGATGCTTGTCAATTGGTATTACAATTAGCAAACAGATGTTGCGCCACCGCCCCACAAGAAGGGCAGTGGCGCCTCTGGTCATCGCATGTCAATCCGTCATGCGAACGGGCGGCGTTGCGGTCTCAGGTTACCGCCCAGGACGCAGAACCGTTATTTCAACTGATCTTCCTTGTAATAACCGCTGTCCACCAGCACCTGCTTCCAATTGTCCTTGGTGACCAGCACGGGCTTGAGCAGATAGGTCGGCACCACCTTCTTGCCGTTGTCGTAGCTCTTGGTGTCGTTGATCTCGGGCTTGCCGCCGGAGAGTACGGCATCGACCATGCCGACCGACACCTTGGCCAATTCGCGGGTGTCCTTGAAGATGGTGGAATATTGGTCGCCGGCGATGATCGCCTTGACGGAAGCGACTTCGGCGTCCTGGCCTGAGATGAAGGGGATCGGCTTGTCACCCGAGCCGTAGCCGGCCGCCTTCAGCGAAGCGACGATGCCGTGGGCCAGGGTGTCGTTGGGCGAGAGCACCGCATCGACCTTCTTGTCGGTGTAGAAGGCCGAGAGGAGATTATCCATGCGCGACTGGGCAAGCGAACCGTCCCAGTTCAGCGTGCCGACCTTGTCCATGCCCATCTGCTTGGACTGCACCGCCAGCTTGCCACTGTCGATGTAAGGCTGCAGCACTGACAGCGCGCCATTATAGAAGAAGAAGGCATTGTTGTCGTCCGGCGAACCGCCGAACAGCTCGATGTTGAAGGGGCCCTTGCCGTCCTTGAGGCCGAGAGCGGTCTCCAGCGACTGGGCTTGCAATACGCCGACCTGGAAATTGTCGAAGGTGGCGTAATAGTCGACATTCTCCGAATTGCGGATCAGGCGGTCATAGGCGATGACCTTCACGCCCTTGGCGGCGGCGGCCTTGAGAGCATCGGCCAGCGTGGTGCCGTCGATCGCCGCGATCACCAGCACCTTGTCGCCCTTGGTCAGCATGTTCTCGATCTGGGCGAGCTGCCCCGGAATATCGCCATTGGCATATTGCAGATCGGCGCCATATCCCTTGGCCTGGAGCTGGGTGACGACATTCTTGCCGTCGTCGATCCAGCGTTCGACCGTCTTGTCCGGCATGGCGATGCCGACAGTCCCCTTATCCTGCGCGAAAGCCGGCGTCGCGAGGATACCGGCGGCCAAGGCGCTCGCCAGCCACAGTTTTTGAAACAATCCCATAGTGCCTCCCGATTTAATGAGTTACGTACCTCAATTTTTCGTCATTGCAGCGGCAACCCCTCCACCACAATGGTACGATGAATGATAAATTAGCGCCCGGACGTGTCAATGATCCATGATGGACGGACCTCATGGATCGTTAGCGCTGGCACTCAAGCGGCCGGCTCGGTGCCTATCACGCTCCCCAGTCGAGCACGATCTTCCCGCATTCGCCGCGCGCCATCGTCTCGAAGCCCTCGAGATAATCGGCGACGGCCAGGCGATGGGTGATCACGGGACGGATATTGAGCCCGCTCTGCAACATGGCCAGCATCTTGTGCCAGGTCTCGAACATTTCGCGGCCATAGATGCCCTTAATGGTCAGCATCTTGAAGACGATCTTGTTCCAGTCGACGGCGAAGGGCGTGGCGGGGATGCCCAGCATGGCGATCTTGGAGCCCATCAGCATGACATCCAGCATCTGCTGGAAGGCTGCCGGCGCGCCACTCATCTCCAGGCCGACATCGAAGCCTTCCTTCATTCTCAGGCGGGTCATCACGTCGCGCAGATCTTCCTTGGCGACATTAACCGGCACGATGTCGGCCACCTTGGCGGCAAGGTCGAGGCGGATGGGGTTGATGTCGGTGATCACCACATGGCGCGCGCCGGCATGGCGGGCCACGGCCCCCGCCATGATGCCGATCGGCCCGGCGCCGGTGATCAGCACGTCCTCGCCGACGAGATCGAAGGAAAGCGCGGTATGCACGGCATTGCCGAGCGGATCGAGAATAGCCCCGAGTTCGTCGTCGACTTCCTCGGGCAGCGGCACGATGTTGAAGGCTGGCACCTTCACATATTCGGCGAAGGCGCCGGGCATGTTGACGCCGATGCCCCGCGTGTCGGGATCGAGATGAAAGCGCCCTGCCCGCGTCGCCCTGCTCTTCATGCCGATGACATGGCCTTCGCCCGACACCCGCTCGCCGACCTTGAGGCTGTGCACGGCCGAACCGATCTCGACGATCTCGCCGGCATATTCATGGCCGACGATCATCGGCACCGGCACCGTCTTCTGCGCCCAGGCATCCCATTTGTAGATATGGATGTCGGTACCGCAGATGCCGGTCTTCTTCACCTTCACCAGGACATCGTTGGGTCCGAGTTCAGGCGTCGGCTCATTGTCCGAGAACCACAGGCCAGGTTCGGGTTTGGATTTGACGAGGGCTTTCATCTGTCAGGGCTTTCTTGGGAGGCCTTCAGGCTTGCCAGGAGTTGAGAACGGAAAACGCGGCGGGTTAAAATCGAAATCGGCTCCAGGCTCATCTTGTCGAAGCAGGTCCACGATATTCTGATCAGGACTGCCGTCGCGAATGCGTGAGAGATCGAAATCAGGGGTCGACTCGTCATGCAACAGGTCGAACATGGTGGGACGGATCGGATTTCGGCCGCGATGGCGATCGTAGCCGGTCAGTACAAAGGCAGGCCGACCGCGATGAGTGACAATCAAAGGCTCACGCCGCGCGGCTCGTTTGGCCCTCGCAAGATTGCGCTCCAAGGCCCGACTGGAGATGAACTTCATCGATGACCTCAATATTCCAGGTGGCCACAATCTGTTGTTGTATCATCAGATCACGCCCAAAGCCTTGCCGGCATCGGTGAAGGCGTCGATGGCAAAATCGATATCGGCCTCCGTCAGCCCGGCCGACATCTGGGTGCGGATGCGTGCCCTGCCCTTTGGCACTACCGGGAAGAAGAAACCGGCGACATAGACGCCGCGCTCGTCGAGCGCCCGGGCCATGTCCTGGGCGCGGCGGGCATCATGCAGCATCACCGGGATGATCGGCGTCTCGCCCTGCAAGAGCTCGAAGCCGGCCTTCTCCAGCCCGGCGCGAAAACGCCTGGTGTTGGCGAACAGCCTTTCGCGCAGATCATCGCCTGCTTGCGCCAGTTCGATCGCCTTCATCGAACCGGCCGCGACCGGCGGGGCCAGCGAATTGGAGAACAGATAGGGCCGTGCCCGCTGGCGCAAAAGATCGATGATCGGCTGGCTCGCGGCGACATAGCCACCCATGGCCCCACCAAGCGCCTTGCCCAGCGTGCCTGTGAGGATGTCGACCTTGTCCTCCACTCCGGCTCGGGCGGGCGTGCCGCGGCCCTCGGGACCGATGAAGCCGGTGGCATGGCAATCATCCACCATCACATTCGCCCCGTAGCGCCCGGCAAGATCGGTCAGGGTCTTCAGGTCGGCCAGATAGCCGTCCATCGAGAAGACGCCGTCGGTGGCGATAACGATGTGGCGGGCATTGTCCGCCCGAGCCGCCTGCAGCTGCACCTCGAGATCGTTCATGTCGCCATTGGCGAAGCGATAGCGCTTGGCTTTGCACAGGCGCACGCCATCGATGATCGAGGCATGGTTCAGGCTGTCGGAGACGATGGCGTCTTCGGCGCCGAGCAGCGGCTCGAAGACCCCGCCATTGGCATCGAAGCAGGCGGCGAAGAGAATTGCATCATCCTTGTTGAGATAGCGGGCGATGGTGCGCTCCAGCTCGCGATGCAGGGTCTGCGTGCCGCAGATGAAGCGCACCGAGGCCATGCCGAAGCCATGGCCGTCCATTGCCTGCTTGGCGGAGGCGATGATCTCGGGGTTGTCGGCCAGACCCAGATAATTGTTGGCGCATAGATTGAGCATCGGCCGACGCCCGGCTTCATTAGCCACCTCGATGCGGGCGCGCTGCGGGCCGGCGATCTCGCGCTCGCTCTTCCACAAGCCATCCTTGGCAATATCAGCCAGGGTGGATTTGACATGATCGACGAGCGACATCGGACGGCTCCTTGCACCTGTTCGGGTTCACAGGCCTAAGCCAAAACCGGCCGCGCTTCAAATGATGAGATCATGCCAAAAGCGGATGGCGCCCCGCTTCGGCTGGCTGCGAAGCGAGGCGCCATGATGGCAGGCGATGTCCTGCAATTATCGCCGGAATTCAGGGCAAGACGCTTCAGAAGGCTTTCGGCACATACATTTCCAACGGCACGGGATGGCGCACATAGTCCTCATGCCGCTCGCGCTCCGGCAGATTCACAGGCGGACGCTCCACCTCGCCATAGGGAATCTGGGTCAGCAGATGACTGATGCAGTTCAGGCGAGCGCGCTTCTTGTCAACAGCCTCGACCACCCACCAAGGTGCCTCCGGAATATGGGTGCGCTCCAACATCACTTCCTTGGCCCGGGTATAGTCTTCCCAACGCCGGCGGGATTCGACATCCATCGGGCTCAGCTTCCACTGCTTGAGCGGATCCTGGATGCGCATATTGAAGCGGAACTCCTGCTCCTCGTCGGTGATCGAGAACCAGTATTTCAGCACGAGGATGCCCGAGCGCACCAACATGCGCTCGAATTCGGGCACCGAGCGGAAGAATTCCTCATATTCGGCATCGGTGCAAAAGCCCATGACATGCTCGACGCCGGCCCGGTTGTACCAGCTGCGGTCGAACAGCACCATTTCGCCGCCGGCGGGCAAATGGGCGGCATAACGCTGGAAATACCATTGCGTACGCTCGCGCTCGTTTGGCGCTGGCAAGGCCGCGACACGGCAGATGCGTGGATTGAGGCGTTGGGTGATGCGCTTGATCACGCCGCCCTTGCCGGCTGAATCGCGCCCTTCGAAGATCACCACCACACGCAATTTGTGGTGCTGAATCCAGTCCTGCAGCCGCACCAGTTCGTGCTGCATGCGAAAAAGCTCGCGGAAATAAAGCCTGCGATCGAGCGTATCGCCGCCCTCTGCGTCGGGCACGCCTGTCAGGATACGATCCAGGCGCGCCTCCTCCAGCTCCAGTTCCAGTTCCTCGTCATAGCCGTCGGCGATCTCCTGCTGGATACGTTCGAGGTTGGCTCTGCTATCCGCTGGCGTGATCATGCGAATACTCCTTGCGCGAGGGGGCTGGTCCATGGTGCTGGATCGTCGTCCGGACGCATAAGCCCAGACTATGATGAAGCCCGTAGTGCAGGAATATTTCAGTTATGTGACATGGGCGATAGGCGCTTCTCGCAGAGTGCCTCAGCCTGCCTTCAGCCACTCCACCGCGCGATGGGCGATGGCCATCACCGGGGCATTGGTATTGCCGCTGACAATCTCTGGCATGACCGAGCAATCGAACACGCGGAGGCCTTCGATGCCGCGCACGCGCAACTGGGAATCGAGGACCGCCATCGGGTCATCGTCCCGGCCCATGCGCGCTGTACCAACCGGATGATAATTGGTCTTGACCATGCGCTTGCAATGGGCGTGCAGATCGGCATCGGAGACCTTATCGGCTCCGGGCAGCATTTCGTGGGAGATCTTCTCCTTGATCGGCGAGGCCGTGAGGAAGGAGCGGGCAAAACGCAGACCCGCTATCATCAGGCGGATATCCTCCGAATGTTTCAGGAAGCCCCCGTCGACGACCGGTGGCTCGAGCGGATCCGCCGAGCGCAGCTTCACCGTTCCCCGCGATTTCGGCCTGAGCAGGCAGGTGGTGAAGGTGACGCCGTCACAGGCGGCGACATCGGTGACGTCGCGGTCGAGATAGACGGTCGGCACACAATAGATCTTCAGGGAGGCGTCAGCCTCGGCATCGTCAGGATTGGTGAAGACGCAGGCCTCCACCCCCGTGGTCGTCACCGGCCCCTGCTTGCGCAAGAGATAGTCCAGGCCATTGCGGATCATGTTCCAGCCCTTGTCCTGACCGAAATAGCCATAGCGGCCGTTGGAGGCGGCGATCACCGGCACCTCGCAGTGATCCTGCAGATTCTCGCCCACGCCCGGCAGGTCCGCCTTCGGCTTGATGCCATGGCGCAGGAGCTGATCGGCCGGGCCGATGCCCGACAGCATCAGGAGCTGGGGGGTGACGTAGGTCCCGGCGGCGAGAATTACCGTGGCGGCGGACGCCCTGCGGGTTTGCCCCTCCTCGACATAGTCCACGCCGGTGCAGCGGTTACCCTCGATAACGAGGCGCGTCACGATCGCCTCCGTGGCGATGGTGAGGCGTTCATCGTCGCGCACCAGCGGCAGAAAGGCGTCCACTGCCGAGCAGCGGCGCTTGCGCACCGGATCCATGGTGCCCTGCATGAGGCCCACCCCGCGCTGGCGCCCGGAATTGAAGTCGGGATTGAGCGGTTCGCCCAATGACGGCAGCGCTTCGAGGAACGCCTTCGTCATCTCGCAGGTATAGAGCGGCCTGGTGACCTTGAGCGGACCGGTGGTGCCGTGCACCGGCGTGGCGAGGTCGGCGTTGCCCTCCATCGCGATGAAATGCGGGAGGATATCGGCATAGCGCCAGCCCTCCGCCCCATAGTTCTCCGCCCAATTGTCGTAATCACCAGGCTGGCCGCGCATATAGACCATGGCGTTGACAGAGGAACCGCCGCCGAGCACCCGCCCCTGCGGCACGATGGTGGCGCGCCCATCGAGCTGGGGCTGGCGCTCCATCCTGTGCATGGTGAGATAGGTGTCCTTGGCAAGATATTTCATATAGCCGGCGGGCATATGCATGATCGGGTTCATGCTCGCGGGGCCGGCTTCCAACATCAAGACGCGCTGGCCGAGATCGCGCACGAGCCGCATGGCGGTGACGCAGCCCGACGAGCCGCCGCCGACGATGATGGTGTCGTAAGTCATTGCAAATCCGAACCCGTGCCAATTGTCTGACGAGTTCGTTGTGTTTCACAACTTTGCGGGGAGCGCAAACAGATTAGACTGCCGGCGCCGCCCCTGCCCCTAGAACAAAGCGCGTTCGCGCACGAACGCCTGTTTGCTCTAGCTCTTTGTTTCGACGCGTCTTTGCGATTCTTGCCGATAACGTCAAATCTCAAAACGCTTTAGCGTGATCAGCACGATCTCGGGCGGCACGCCGAAGCGTACCGGCAGGCCGGTCATGCCGAGCCCCCCCGAGACGATGAGGTGGCGATCCTCCTCGATGACATGACCATAGGCAAATCGCTTGCCGAAGCGCGAGGGAACATGAAGCACCCCGACACCGGGCAGGACCACCTGTCCGCCATGGGTATGGCCGCAGACCGTCAGCGCGATACGATCGGGCACATCGACGAAGATATCCGGTTCATGCGCCAGCAGGATCGCCGGTGCGTCGTCGCCGATTTTGGCGAGAGTGCCCGGCAGATCATCCAGGCCGTAATTGCCGTCACCCAGGCCGAGCAGCCAGAACGGCCGCCCATCCTTGGTGAGGCGCAACGCCGCATTCTCCATCACCTGGATGCCATGGGCCTTGAAGGCACGGCGGACATTGTCGCCGTCATGCCAGCCGATATCGTGATTGCCGAGCACGGCATGCACGCCGAGCGGCGCGCGAAGGACGGAAAGCGCCCTGGCGCACTCCGACATCGGCACGAAGGAACCGACACCGAAGCGCCCCATGCCGGCCTCATAGTCGCCTGCCAGCAGCACGATGTCGGGCTTCAGGGCGTTGGTCGTCAACGCGATCTGCTCGATATGGGCGGGCGTCATCCAGGGATTGATGGCGTGGATGTCGGCGAGCACGGCAATGCGCAGCGTCGGGCCGCCCCTCCATTGGCGCGGCGCGGGCTGGTACTGCGTCGCCAATAGTCGCCGCGGCTCGACGCCGAAGGCATAGCCGCCGAACAAAAGAGGCGTAGCGAGGCCGGCCTTGAGGAGGAAATTACGTCTGGTGAGCATGCGGAACCGTGGGGTATTTCAACGAGCGGCCACATACTGACGCCTCTTTGTGGCGCTGCAGCAGCAGCGATATGCAGAAGCGATGGAAAGAAGGCGCATTCGTCGTGGGTGTGACGAGCGAAGTACGGGCCTATGACTACAGTCATAAACTCGTTACTCGGCTGTCGTTGCGAGCGTAGCGAAGCAATCCAGAAGCCGCGATTGCCATGTTTCTCGACCCCTGGATTGCTTCGCTTCGCTCGCAATGACGTAGGAAGATCGCCTGGAAATCAAGATTCCGACCGTAGTGCTATGCTGCTGGTGAACCTCCTGCCCCCAGCGTGATAATCACGATCTCCGGCGGCACGCCGAAGCGTACCGGCAGGCCGGTCATGCCCAAGCCACCGGAGACGACGAGATGACGATCGTCCTCGACGATATGGCCGTAGACAAAGCGCCTGCCATAGCGTGACGGCACGCCTCGCGAGCCATAGAAGGGGATGCGAACCTGCCCGCCATGGGTGTGCCCGCAGATGGTGAGGGCAACACGGCGTCCGCGGTCGAGCATCGGCAGTTCGGCAAAGATGTCCGGCTCATGGGCCAGGAGGATCGCCGGCGAGCCATCGCTCATTTGGGCCAGGGTGCCCGGCAGATCGTCAAGCCTCCTGAGATGGATTCCGCCCCATTGGTCGCCCAGGCCGAGCAGCCAGAAGCCCACGCCACCCTTTTCCAACCTGACCGCCTCATTCTCCAGCACGGGAATGTCGAAAGCGGCGAAAGCGCGCCGAACGTTGTCGCCGCCCCTGCCCCTCCGCCCCAGATCATGATTGCCGAGCACGGCATGCACACCCAAAGGCGCTCGAAGCAGCGAGAGCGCCTTGGCGCAGTCCTCCATAGAGACATAGGAGCCGATGCCAAAGAGCGGCATGCTGGCCTCGTAGTCACCGGCCAGCAGCACGATGTCCGGATCGAGTGCGTTGGTCGCCCGCGCAATGCGCTCGATATGAGAGGAACTCATCCACGGATTGATGGCATGGATATCCGCCAGCACGGCGATCCTGAGCATCGATCCGGCAGGCCAGCCCTCCGGCACGACCCGATAGCGGGTAACCACCAGGCGTTGAGGCTCGACGCCAAAAGCGTAGCCGCCGAAGAGGAACGGCGTTGCGAGACCTGCCTTGAGCAGGAAATGGCGTCGGGAGAGCATGGCGATCCATGGTTGCCTTCGGGAACGGCAACCATGGCCCACGCCTGTGATGCATCGATCGCATCGACATGCAGCGTCGAAGGAAAATCCGCGGAATCACCGCTCGTTGAAGATGCCGCTTTTCTGGGATCCCAGGCAAACATGTCTGCCTGGGAAGAGGCCCGGCGTCCTCGCCTTACTCGGCCGCGATGATGCTCGGCTTCACCTGGCCTGAGCGTTCCTTCTTGACGAGATCCGCCACCATGAAGGCAACCTCGATGGCCTGTTCGGCATTGAGGCGCGGATCGCAATGGGTGTGGTAGCGGTCGGCGAGATCGGCCTCGCTCACGGCGCGGGCGCCGCCGGTGCATTCGGTGACGTTCTTGCCGGTCATCTCAAGATGCAGGCCGCCGGCATAGGTGCCCTCGGCCTGGTGCACGGCAAAGAAGCTCTTGATCTCGCCGGTGATCTGGTCGAACGGCCGGGTCTTGTAGCCGTTCATCGCCTTCACCGTGTTGCCATGCATGGGGTCGCAGGACCACACCACCGAACGGCCCTCGCGCTTCACGGCGCGGATGAGCTCCGGCAGATGCTGCTCGACCTTGTCGTGACCGAAGCGCGCGATCAGGGTCAGGCGGCCCGGCTCGTTTTCGGGGTTGAGGATGTCGATCAGCTTGATCAGTTCGTCGGGCTTGAGCGAAGGGCCGCATTTCAGGCCGATCGGATTCTTGACTCCACGGAAGAACTCGATGTGCGCGTGGTCGAGCTGGCGCGTGCGATCGCCGATCCAGACGAAGTGGCCCGAAGTCGCGTAGGGATCACCCGAGGTGGAATCGATGCGCGTCATCGCCTGCTCATAGCCGAGCAGCAAGGCCTCGTGGCTGGTATAGAAATCGGTGATGCGCATCTCCGGATGAAGCTCCGGATCGATGCCGCAGGCGCGCATGAAGTCGAGCGTCTCGGTGATGCGCTCGGCCAGCGCCTGATATTTCGAACTCTGCGGCGAGTCCTTGACGAAGCCGAGCATCCATTGATGCACATGGGCGAGATTGGCATAGCCGCCGGTGGCGAAGGCACGCAGCAGGTTCAGCGTCGCCGCCGACTGGCGATAGGCTTCGAGCTGGCGGCGCGGATCTGGAATGCGGGCCTCGGCCGTGAATTCGGTGCCGTTGACGATGTCGCCGCGATAAACGGGCAGCTCGATCTCGCCGACCTTTTCGGTGGGCGCCGAGCGCGGCTTGGCGAACTGGCCGGCGATGCGGCCGACCTTCACCACTGGCGAGGAGCCGGCAAAGGTGAGCACCACCGCCATCTGCAGGAAGACGCGGAAGAAGTCGCGGATGTTGTCGGCGCCGTGCTCGGCGAAGCTTTCGGCACAGTCGCCCCCCTGGAGCAGGAAGGCCTCGCCGGCCGCAACCTTGGCGAGCTGGCGCTTGAGCTTGCGGGCCTCGCCGGCAAAGACGAGCGGCGGGAAGGTGGCGAGCGTGGCCTCGACGTCGTTGAGAGCCTTTTCGTCGGGATAGGCAGGCGACTGCTGAATCGGCCTGGAACGCCAGCTCTGCGGTGTCCAACGCTCGGACATGAGTATACTTCCTGTTCTCAGGGCGAACCGGCTATAGCCGCCCCGCACGACTACGATACTTTCACGAGGCCGGCGTTTTCCGGCGAAGGCCGGTTCTATACGCGCCCGGCAAATAGAAAACCAGCGTAAAGCCGCGGTTTTCAGTTCCATTTACGAAATCTTCGAGCAAATTTCGGCAGTTTCCGACAAATCGCAGGGCGTGTCCGATACCAAGCCGCGTCGAGATCGGCTTTTCTCGGGAAGCCCTACCCTCAACTCTCCCGCCCCGCCAGGATCTTGAGTGCTTTCAAGGTCTCCCGATTGAGCGTGCCCCTGGTCGTGCCGCTGTAGAGGCCGCGATCGACCAGGATCGACTGTACCTCCATGCGGGTATCCAGATTCCAGGCGCCCCAATGATCGGTGAGCTGGTTGAAGCTGTATTCGTTGCCGGCAGCGAGCGCCCGCATCAGCCACAACGCCGCCGCCTTGCCGTCGGCCGGAATGCCCGTGCCATTGGCATAGGCAAAGGCAAGGCCCGCCATGCCGTCTGTATTGCCGCGATCGGCGGCGAGCCGGTAATAGGTCACCGACTTGGCGTCATCCTTGGGTACCCCGTCGCCGCTAAGATAGGCATAGGCGATTTTCACCAGGGCATCGTCGTCACCCTGGTCGGCGGCTGCCTGGAACAGCGCCACCGCCTTGGCGCCGTCCTTCGGCACGCCCTGCCCGCTCTGATAAGCCAAAGCGAGATTGCGTGCGCCAGCCGGGTCGCCCTTGTCGGCGGCCGCCTGGAACTGCCGGGCCGCCTCGGTGAAATCCTGCGTGACGCCCTCGCCGTCCCGATAGAGAAAGCCCAGATTGACATTGGCGGTGGCCAGCCCCGCCTCCGCCGCTTTCTTGTAGAGTGCCAGGGCTTCAACCGGATCCACCTTCACGCCGCGCCCGACCTGATATTGATAGGCCAGGGAGTTGAGGCAATCGGCATCGCCCTTGTCGGCGCACAGCTTGAACAGGCGGTTTGCCTCGGCGTCATTGCTCGGAGTGCCGACGCCATCGCGCTCGCGCACGCCCGCCGAGAAGGCGGCGATCAGGCTGCCGAGATCGGCCGCCTTGCGATAGGCATCGAGAGCAGCCTGGTCATTGCCGAGCTTTTCCTGGGCCCGGCCGAGCTGGAACTGAAAGCGCCCAACAGCAGGATAGCGTCTGACGGCCTCCTGGCAACGTGCCAGGGCCAATGTGCCGTCGAGCGTCTCCATGGCGACGCCATCCACCAGTTTCTGGCTGTCTTCGGGACTGGTGGCCAGGCGATCGCAATCGGTGATGGCCTCTTCCGACTGGGGTTGGGCGGGCACAACGCGCAAGGGAGAAACATGCCGCCCATGGGGCGGGGTGAGATTGAGTGCCGAAGCCGTGTTCGCCAGCAGAATCATGCTGGCCGTCACCACGCCGAACATTGCCAAAGGAGCCCGCATCATGCCCTCCCCGAACCGCCTGCCCTACCGCCCGTATGCGACTGGCCTTGGGTCAGGTCCCGCCACAGAGCAGGGCCGGCAACCTGCAACCGGGCAAAGCGTTCTCGCGATTTACGCGATTTAACGGAGTTGCCACGAATCGCAAAGACGCGTCGAAACAAAGAGCCAGAGCAAAAGTGCGTTTTCGTCAAAATGCGCTTTGCTCTGGTAAAGACCAGCTTAGCGGACGGGGGTGCGCAGCGTCACCAATTCCTCGGCCGCGCTCGGATGCAGCGGCATGGTGGCATCGAAATCAGCCTTTGTCGCGCCCATCTTGACACTGATCGCCAGCAGTTGGGCCATTTCGGCAGCCCCCTCGCCCACGATATGCACGCCGAGAATTTTGTCGGTCACCTTGTCGACCACCAGTTTCATGAAGACGCGATCGCCGCTGCCCGACAGGGTGGCCTTCATGGAGCGGAACGAGGTCTGGAAGATGGTGACACCGCCTCCGCATTTGGCACGCGCCTCATCCTCGCTCAACCCGACAGTACCGATTTCCGGGGTCGAGAACACGGCCGTCGGCACAAGGCGATGGTCGGCGAGCCAGGGCTTATGGCCGAAGACGCTATCGGCAAAGGCATGGCCTTCGCGAATGGCGACGGGGGTAAGATTGATGCGGTTGGTGACGTCACCCACCGCCCAGATTCCCGGCGCTGTGGTGCGCGACTGGTCGTCGACCGCGATGGCGCCGGCGGTATTGACCTCGACCCCCACCGTTTCGAGACCGAGCCCCGCGGTATTGGGCCTGCGCCCGGTCGCCACCATGATCTCGCCGACATGACGCGTCTGGCCGTTGGTGAGAACAACCCGCCGCCCGCCAGCCTTGTCCGCCTCGATACGTTTGAGATCGGTGCGGATCAGGACCTCGATGCCGGCTGCGCCCATCGCCTCCGTCAGTACCCGGCGGACGTCGTCGTCAAAGCCACGCAGGATCGCCTCGCCGCGATAGACCAGGGTCACCTTCACGCCGAGACGCTGCAGCAGGCAGGCGAACTCGACCGCGATGTAGCCGCCACCGACGATGATCATCGTCTCAGGCAGGGCCGGCAGGTCGAAGACTTCGTTGGAGGTGATGGCAAGATCCGCGCCCGGCACGTTCGGCTTGACCGGTGCTCCGCCAGTCGCGATCAGGATCCGGCCGGCGGTGAAGCTGCGTCCGCCATCGAGCTGGATGGTATGCGGCCCGGTGATCTTGGCGCGGCTCGGGAAGGTCGCGACCGAGGATTTTTCCAGATTGGCCGAATAAGCGCGCTCCAGCCGGGTGATCTCGGCTTCCTTGGCGGCGACGAGCTTGGGCCAGGAAAATTCGGCCTGGGGTACCGTCCAGCCAAAGCCGGCCGCCTCGCGGAACTCGTCGGCGAAGCGGCTCGCCAGCACATAGAGCTTCTTGGGTACGCAGCCGCGGATCACGCAAGTGCCGCCGACCCTGAACTCTTCGGCGACAGCGACCCTGGCACCGTGGGAGGCCGCGATACGGGCCGCACGCACGCCGCCGGATCCGGCGCCGATCACGAACAGATCAAAGTCGAATTGCGACATGGTACCCGCCTGATTTCCGGAGCAAAGCGCGTTCACGCCGAACACCGCCTGCTCGAACTCGTCGTTTCCAGCCAAACCAGCGGATTGGCCACAGCGTCTTTGCGATTCTTGCCGATTCCGGCAAATCGCCCCCTTCGTGCCCAGCCGGCTGGTAAAGGCCTACGGAGCGTTCGAAGGAGGCCTGAACGTAAGAAGCGGGACTGATGTGATCAATCCCGCTTCCCGACAATGCTGATATTCGGATTTATTGGGCCGGTGCAGCGGGCTTATCGGCTGCGGCCGGCGCATCACCGGGCGCGTCGGTCGGCGACGGGCCGAGCTTGCCGCCCTTCTTCTCCACCTCTTCGCGCACCCGCTTCATCACCCCGTCCTGCAGATCGCGCGTCCAGCCCTGCACCACCGGCATCGAGTCGCGCAGGATGACCTGCTGCTGGGTAGCGAGCTTCTTGCCGACCGGGCTCTCATAGAAAGTGATCAGCTGCTTGAGCTCGTCCTCGCTGAAACGCGTGGTGTAGAACTTGGCGAGGCTGTTATCGAGCTCGCCCCGCCTCTTCATGAATTCGGGTACCAGCGAGATCGCGGCCTCGTTGATGATCTGGCTGAGCTCGGGACGCTGGCCGGCATAGATGGCGGTCGCCTGCTGCAGATATTGCGGAATGATGTCGTCGAAACCGACGGTGAGGCCGGAAGCCTTCAGAAACTGCACGGCCGTCGCCAATTGCTCGGGCGTGGGCTGGGCGGTATTGCCCGTGGGCACCTCGGCCGTAGGCGCCGGCGTGGCATTTTGCGCCGAAGCCGGCAGCACAGCAGCGCTTGCAAGCAGTCCGGCGACCATGGCGGCGGCCAAGACGCGGACCTGCCCACAAACATGGCGTTGACGAAGCATCATGGAACTCCCATCACAAATCAGGCTGGCCCGATGAAGCGGACTCCCGAAGAGCCGGCGACGTAAGCGCCCTTGGCATATCCGAGAAACAGTCCGTGTTCGACGACACCGGGAATGGTGGACAGGCCCGCCGCCAAGGCAACGGGATCGGGGATCTGTTGAAAGTGGCAATCAAGAATGTGGTGCCCGCCATCCGTGACGAAAACAAGGCCATCGGACTGCTGACGCAGGCGCAATTCACCGGAAAGTCCAAGTTTTGCGGCAATATGCTCGACTGTCGCCCGGGTTGCGCCGAAACCGAAGGGAATGACCTCGACCGGCAGCGGAAAGCGCCCGAGCATCGGGACGACCTTGGATTCGTCGGCGATCACCAGCATCGAAGCCGCCGCCGCGGCGACGATCTTCTCGCGCAGCAACGCGCCGCCACCGCCCTTGATCAGCCCGAGAGCCGGACCGATCTCGTCAGCCCCATCGACGGCCAGATCGAGTTCGGGCGTCTCGTCGAGCGTGGTCAGGGGAATGCCGAGGCTCTTGGCCTGATCGTGGGTGAATTCGGATGCCGGCACACAAATGACATCAAGCCCGTCGCGTACCTTCTCGCCCAGCAGGTCGACGAAATGCTTGGCCGTCGAGCCATGGCCCAGGCCCAGCCGCATGCCACTTTCGACATGGGCGAGCGCGGCTCGGGCTGCTTCGCGCTTCATGTCGTCAGGGTTCATGGCAACCTTGTGCTGTTCGGGTTATCGGGTGGGGGTTATAACGGCTTTGCTGCCGATTGCATCAGTTAAGTTTGAGAAGCAAGGGGCTAGACACAAGGAAAATCGGCCCCACCCCTTCTACCAAGTGAGCCGGCCATGCGCCGATTGCAGCCTTTGCCTATTTACCCGGCGGCGTGCAGATGACCTGATCCTTCCAGACATAGCACACGCTCATCGTACCGGTGCGCTGTTCCACCCGGAACACCGAACTCTCGCGCTCATGGCTGGAGGCGATCAGCGTGTAGTCGCCGGGCTCCTGCTTGCCGGCCCCTTCACCGGCCGGAAAACAAAGGGTGACGCCGGTGTTGTCCTCCTTGACGCCATATTGGCAGGCTCCCACCTCGCCGGTCAGCCGGTCGACCCGGTAGATCCGGTTGAGGTCCTTTTGCGGCGCCGCGACGAAGACATAGTCGGCGGCAAGCGCGGGACCGGCGGTGAGAAGAAGGGCAGCAAGGCCTAGCGAACTCTTCATGATGACTGGCTCATCGTTTCCTCGGCGGAGCACATCGTCCCGAATGCCTGGGGCGTCGTGTCACACGCCCTAGTCAGGCGTGATCGAAGCCGGTTACATTCGTATCGACGATAGGGTCCTATCTCGAATCGTGAATTTTCGAATCTCCGCTTGCCACCCAGACATGGCATTTTCCAGACCAAGCCGGAAAGAACAGCATGATGCAGCCGCGGACAGCGATCTTCGATCTCGACGGAACATTGGTGGACAGTGCCCGCGATCTGATGGGAACGCTGAACTTCATCCTGGCCCGCGAAGGGCTGCCCGCCCTGCCGGTCGAAAAAGCGCATAGCCTCTTGGGCGCCGGTGCCCGTGCCCTGCTGGAACGCGGTTTTGCCGAATGCGGCCAGACCATCGAACCCGCCCGCATGGATGTGCTCTATGGCGACTTCCTCGACTATTACGGCGAGCATCTGGCCGATGAGACGGTGGCCTTCGACGGTGTCGAAGAAGCCTTGCAAACGCTCAAGGCACGAGGCTGGGTGCTCGGCGTGTGCACCAACAAGGTCACCGAACATTCGGTGCGCCTGATCGAAGCCTTGAAGCTGGCCCCCTATTTCAGCGCGATTTGCGGGCGCGACGCCTTTGCCTGGTTCAAGCCCGATCCGCGCCATCTCACTCTCTCGATCGAAGCCGCCGGCGGTGATCCCGCCCACGCCATCATGGTGGGCGACAGCAAGACCGACATCGATACGGCGCTGCGTGCCGGCCTGCCCTCGGTCTGCGTGGATTTCGGCTATACCGACATTCCTGCCACCCAATTGGGGGCAACACGCGTCATTTCTCACTTCGATGAACTGATTTCTGCGATCGATGCGATTACCGGCTTGACAGCGCAGCCGGCTTTATCCAAATAGGCCTTCCCTTCGGGGGCGCGTAGCTCAGCGGGAGAGCACTCCCTTCACACGGGAGGGGTCACAGGTTCAATCCCTGTCGCGCCCACCATTCAAAACTCCGCAAGTCCATCGCCCGGTAGCTGTATTCATCGCCCTGTTTTAAGGGTCGGTGCAATGGATCAATTTGCGGGCCTGCCTCGATATACATCGTCATCCCATGCGGAACTTTCTCCCTGCCCATGCGTTCAATCGAGCGTTTCGATCAAATGCGTGTTTTTCGTTTCATTTCGACAGGAGAGGCCCATGAGATTTCTTATTGCCGCCGCCATCGCCCTAGGCGCCACCTTTGCCCTCGCCGGGCCTTCCTCAGCCATGCCTGTGTCTCAGCCGGACAATCCCTCGCTCGTGCAGACCGTCAGGGACCGGACCTGCAACGCCCCGTCCCGCACTGCCCGCTGCAAATGGTATGGCATGCCGGGCGTGCATCGCGGGCCGCGCTGGCTGCGCCAGCATGGCGGTGAAGGCTATCGGCATCGCCATCACCAGCGCCGGCATTATCGCCACCATCGGCGGACCTGACCTTTCTCAGGGACTCCGACGAAGCCCTTGACTGGAGCAAAGTGCGATTTACGCCAATTGCACTTTGCTCCAACTTCCTGTTTTGACACCTTTTCCGATCCGAGACGTCCGAGCTAAAGGTCCGCCCTGGCTCTTCAGTTCGTGGCGGGTTTCAGCTGCGATTTTGGCTTGGGCTCGGCCATCGCCAAGCCAGCCCCTGCCAGCATCACCGCCATGCCGAGCATGTCGAGCAGGTGAATCTGTTCGCCGAAGCAGACCATGCCGAGCAGCACGGCGATGATGGGCGAGACGAAGGCATAGGTTCCGGCCCGCGTGGCGCCGATCTCCCTGAGAAGCGTCATGTAGATGGTGTAGCCGATCAGCGAGCCAAACAGCACGAGAAACAGCCATCCCGCCCAGGCCGCTGCGCCCCATTGTCCCGCCAGGGCAGGAATTGCCCCCGGTTCGCCGGCGAGCGACAGGCCCAGCAGCAGCAGGCCGCCGAAGAGAGTGGTGCTGGCGGCCACGAAGGTCGAGGAGTAGAGCCGCAGCAAGGGACGCGCGACCACCGAACCCCATCCATAGACCACGGCCGCCCATGATACCGCCGCCGCCCCTGCCAGACGCAACCCCGCGCCATCGCCCGCCGTAACGGACCAGTTTCGAAGCGCAGTCGGCCCGAACAGGATGGCCAGTCCCACCACTCCGAGAACCAGGGCACCGAAACGCCGCCTGTCGAAGCTTTCTTCCCGCAGTCCGAGCGCAAAGGCCATCAGCGCGATCGGGGTCAGCGACATTTCGAGCACGGCCGCCGTGCCCGAATCGACATGCGCCACGCCCCAAAACAGCGCCGCGTAACACAGCGTGATCATCAGCAGGCTGGTGGTCGCGAGGCGGGGCAGGTCCTGCCATGCCAGTCGCGGCAATCCTTCACGCCAAGTCGCGAATCCCAGCAGAAGCACGCCGGCAGCGATGAAGCGGGTTCCAGCGAACAGCAAAGGCGGCACCGCCTCCACGCCGGCCTTGATGCCGATCCAGGTGGTTCCCCAGATCACACAAAGAACCAGGAACAGCAGTGTGGTGCGGCTGGGCATGGTGAAACCTCCGTCGACTTGTTGTAACGGTTATATATCATTATAATCGTTACAATGCACCCTTGAGTTTCGAGCCTGGGCGCTGGAAAGTGCGAAGATGAGCCAGAACAAGACCATTGCCGCCGCCCGCCTCGTCGGCGGACATCCGGCCTTGGACTTCGTCAACACGGTCGACGCGTGGCGCGATCGATGGGGGCCGGACCTGCTCGTCTCCTATGACGACCTCCTCACCTGGGCCGAACGTGTCGACCTCATCGATTCGGCCCTTTCGGCCCACCTGCGGCACCAGGCCGATACTGAGCCGGCCGAGGCGGACGCGGCGTTGATGCGGGTCCGAGCCCTGCGCACGACGTTGAGAAATCTCTTCCTCGCCGAAACCATGGGCGAAGCGGCACGCGAGGAGGATGGCGCTCGCCTCAATGGCGTGCTGCGGAGCGCCAACCATCAGCGCGAATTGCGTCTGGTCGCCGGCTCTTTCGAATGGGGATGGCGCGAGGGCGAGGATCTCGACGCGATTCTCCATCGCATCGCCTTCGCCGCAGCCGACCTGCTCACCAGCCGCAACGGACGCCGGGATGTGCGGGAATGCCATGGCATCAATTGCGGCTGGCTGTTCCTCGACACCTCGCGCGGCGGGCGCCGGCAATGGTGCTCGGAAGAGGCCTGCGGCACCCATATGCGCGTGCGCCGCTTTCGAGAAAGAGGCGGCCCGAGATCCTGACCGCCGGCGGATTTTAAATTTACCGCCAATGGGCTGGCTTCACCGCGGCTCCATGGGTTAAGGGACATGGCAAGCCATCGCCGCCAAGACATCGCGAAGGTAGACGCAAGAACAAGTATGGAGCACGACGCGTTTTCTCATCCGCGTCCTGCCGCGAGGGAGCCCGAAGCCGCAATGCCTGACCGTGTCGATGCCCGCCGCCAGACTCTCGACGCCATTTTCACGGGAGCGGTCGCCGCGTCCCATCCGGCAGCCTTCCTGCCACAACACCTGCCGCCACCGCCCACCGCGGGACGTCTGATCCTGCTCGCTGCCGGCAAGGCAGCCGGCAGCATGGCTGAGATCGCCGAGGCCCATTACACCGCACTCGGCATCCCAGCCGACCGCATCACCGGCGTGGCGGTGGCCCGTCATGGCTATGGCCGCCCTCTCAAAACCCTGCCGATGATCGAGGCCGGCCACCCCGTACCGGACCAGGGCAGCATCGACGGCGCCGAGCGTGCGCTCGCCTTGGCGGCCGAGGCGGGCGAGGACGACCTCGTCCTGGTCCTGCTCTCGGGTGGCGCTTCCGCCAACTGGGTGGCACCCGCCGGCGCCCTCACCCTGGACGACAAGCGCGCCATCACCCGCCATCTGCTGCGCTCCGGCGCCGCTATCGGCGAGATCAACGCCCTGCGCAAACGCCTGTCGCGCATCAAGGGTGGGCGCCTGGCCCAGGCCGCCTACCCGGCTCGTCTCCTCACCCTTGCCGTCTCGGACGTGCCGGGCGACGATCCCGCCGTGATCGGATCCGGCCCCACCGTGCCCGATCCCGTCAGCAATGCCGAGGCCCTCGCCATTGCCGAACGCTTCAACACGCCTCTCGGCGCCGCCCGCGCCCTCTTCGAGGATGCCGGCAACGAGACACCCAAGCCGGGCGACGCCGTGTTCGCCCGCAGCGAGTTTCGCATCGTCGTCACCCCCGGCGACATGATCGCGGCGGCGACCGCCCTTGCCGAGCAGCATGGCTACGAGCCGGTCGTGCTCGGCGCCAATGTCGAGGGCGAGGCCCGGCAGGTCGCAGCCGACCAGGCCCGGCAGGCGCGCGCGCTGAAGGCCTCCGGCCGCCGAGCCGCCCTGATCTCCGGTGGAGAGTTGACGGTGACCATCACCGGCAAGGGTCGCGGTGGCCCGAACCAGGAATTCAGCCTGGCCCTTGCCCTCGCCCTCGACGGCGAAACGGGTATCAGCGCGCTCGCCGCCGACACGGACGGCACCGATGGTGGCGGTGGTCTCGCCACCGATCCGGCCGGCGCCATCATCGACGAAACCACGCTCGCCCGAGCCCGCGCTGCCGGGATCGATCCGGCCACCTATCTTGCCGACAACGACTCGACCGGCTTCTTCGAAGCCATCGGCGATCTCGTCGCACCCGGCCCGACCTTTACCAACGTCAACGACCTTCGGGTCATCCTGGTGGGCTGAGGCAGGAAGCGCTGGTCGTCCCGTGCGCGCTGCGACACGCAGTGTCGCGGTGCAGACACGGGACCCCCTGGGGATAAATCATCCCCACCCTCTTGCGATCCCGGATCTGCGAAGCGGCACTACGCGCCGCATCGCGTCCGGGATGACGAGGCCCTCCCCACAGCAAGAAGGCTGGCGCGACTCGTAATTTGACCTGAAACTGGTGATTTGGTGTCGCTTCGAAGCGATTCCGACATTGTTTCAAGGTCATATTTTCGATGTTTGCGCGCTTATTCCGGTTTTTCGAAAGCCGCATAGATGTATTCGCCGCTTTCGACGAGCATGACACGCCCCCCACGGGGGTGTGGCGTTTCATGTGGCATCACCTCAAGCCTGTAAAGGGCTGGCTCCTCGCCATCATGGCGATCGAACTGGCCTTCAGCGGCGTGGAGGCCGGCATCTATCTGATGGTCGGCTGGTTCGTGGACCTGCTCAACAAGGGATCGCCGCAGACCCTGCTGCAGGATCATGGCCTATTGCTTGCCGGCGCCCTGTTCGTGGTGCTGTTCCTGCGGCCGGTCCTGTTTTTCGTGACCCAGGCCGTCACCAATCTGATCGTGGTACCGCCACTCACCAACCAGATCCGCTGGCGCAACCACATCTACACGCTCGGCCATTCGCTCACCTATTTCCAGAACGATTTCGCCGGGCGCCTATCGGCGCGCGTGATCCAGGCCGGACAATCGATCCGCTCGGCCATCATCGCGGTGATCGGCGACCTCTGGTATGCCCTGGTCTTTGCCGGGGTCACCATCGGTTTTTTCGGCTCGGTCGATGCCTGGCTGGTGCTGCCCGTCCTCGTCTGGCTGGCAGCCTATGCCACGCTGCTCTCCTTTTTCGTGCCACGCGCTCTGAAGCGCTCGGAAGCCAATTCCCTCGGCCGCTCAACCACGACAGGCCGCATCGTCAATTCCTACACCAACATCCTCACCGTCAAGCTGTTCGCCCGTTCCGATCTCGAACGCTCGGCGGTCAAGGAAGCACTCAAGCGCTGGAACGAGAGCTTCCTCGACCTGATGCGACTGATCCTCGGCGCCAGCTTCGTCCTGCAGGTGCTCAACAGCCTGCTGCTGGTGGTCATCGCCGGCATGATCCTCGTGCTGTGGAGCCAGGCGAGCATGACGGCCGGCGCCGGCGCGGCGGCCCTCACCTTGGTGCTTCGGCTGATCCAGCTTTCGGGCTGGTTGATGTATCTGATCCGCGACGTCTTCGAGAATATCGGCGCCGTGCAGGAAAGCATGCTCACCATCGCCAAGCCGCATGACCTCGTCGACGCCCCGGATGCCGCCACACTCTCGGTGCCTCGCGGGGAAATCGTCTTCGAGCATGTCCGTTTCGGCTATGGCGGAACGCTGCCGGTGTTCTCGGATCTTTCGCTCACCATTCGCGCCGGCGAGAAGGTCGGCATCGTCGGCCCGTCCGGCGCTGGCAAGTCGACGCTCGTCAACCTGCTGCTGCGCCTCTATGCGATCCAATCGGGTCGGATCCTGATCGACGGGCAGGACATTGCCGGCGTCACCCAGGACAGCCTGCGCCGGCATATCGGCGTGGTGACGCAGGACAATTCGCTGCTGCATCGCTCCATCCAGGACAACATCGCCTATGGGCGTATGGAAGCGAACCAGGATGCCATCGAGGATGCGGCGAGGCAGGCCGCCGCGCATGATTTCATCGTCACGCTGGGGGACCAGGATGGTCGCGCCGGCTATAAGTCGCGCGTCGGCGAGCGCGGCGTGAAGCTCTCCGGCGGGCAGCGCCAGCGCATCACCATCGCCCGCGTGCTGCTCAAGGATGCGCCCATCCTGGTACTGGACGAAGCGACCTCCGCGCTCGATTCAGAGGTGGAGGCAACGATCCAGGGCCAGCTGCGCCGCCTGATGCATGACAAGACCGTGCTGGCCATCGCCCATCGTCTGTCGACGATCGCGGAACTCGACCGGTTGATCGTGCTCGATGGCGGCCGCATCGTCGAACAGGGGCGGCATGAGGATCTGATCGAACGCGACGGCCTCTATGCCAGGCTGTGGCGACGCCAGTCCGGCGGCTTCCTGGCTTTGGAAGATAGTTCGGCAGCCTGAGGCAATGTCGAAAAAAATGCATTCGTCATCCCCGGCTGAGCCGCTCGCGAGCGCAGCGAGAGAGGGCGAAGGGAAGGGGATCCAGGAGCCGAAGGGAACAGCCCTTGGCCCCTGGATCCCCTTCCCGGGATCTTTGACCCCGCCGGGGATGACAATCCGTTCGATTCAATTATCGAGGAACGGCTCCTCCAGCCTCATGGCTGCATTGACTTGATTGGCGCACGCCACCGCAGCTCGAAATCCACCGCCCTGGCACTCGCGGGAAGGCTAACCCGGAGGCCGCCCTCCTCCGTGGTTGCAACCACCTCGCCGTCGAGGCTCGCCTGAGGCTTCATCCCGGCGTGAAGATGCGGGAAGCGCAGGGAGCATGCTCTTTCCAGCGGCGGCAGGCGCAACGATATCGCACCGGCAGCAATCGAGAGCTGGCAGATCCGGCCGGCGACATCGGTGTCCAGCAGAGTGCGCTCGCCCTGGATCAGGCTCAGGCGGCCCTGCGAAACAGCGAGGCGAACCTGTCCCATCGGGCTTGCGAAAGGCCCGAACTCGCCCTCCGAACCCGGATTGGCGATCTCCCAGCCATGCCAGGGCGTGACGTCGGTCACCGCGGCGATGCCGAGCTTGGCCATCAGCGCCCCCCAACTGTAGAAGCGCTCGGTGTCAGGCTGGTCGAGCGGCTCACCCGTCTCGGCATTGTAGTTTTCCGGGCAGATGCGGCGGCTTTCCCAGACGGAGCGGAACAGGGCGAAGCTGCGCTGCGCCAAGACCGCAGCCCTGTCGTTCAGCCCGTAGCGGCGCAGCCCGTGATAGACGAGATAGTTGAAGGGCGGCCAGATCCGGCCGCGCCAATAGGAATTGTCGCCGAAGGCAGGATCCGCACGGCTGACGCCGGGGATGACCGGGTCACCGCCAAAGGCCATTGGATCGTCGAGATGCTCGCACAACCGGCCGACCTGCTCGGGCGTCGCGGCGCCGGCGAGCAGAGGATAGAAACTGGTCGGCGCCAGGCTTTTCACGAACCCACCACACCGGCGATTGGCGAAGATGCCACGCTCGCCATCCCATAACGTCTCGCGAATACGAGCTTTCGTGGCTTCGGCGCGAGCGAAATGGGCAACCGCCTCCGCCTCATGCCCCAGTTCCGCGGCCATCAAGGCGAGCATTTCGGCATCGAGGGCCAGCAGGCTGTTGAGGCCGACATCCCAGCTATCGAGCGTGCGCGTGACTTTGTCGTAGCAGGCCTCATCGTGGACAGGCGAATTGTCCATTGCCGATTCATTGCGGGCCCCGAAATGGGTGCCCTTGTAGAGACCCTCGCCCACATCCGAGGTGCCGAAGGAGGCAAGGCCCGTCCCGCCCGGATCGCGTTCTCGCCACCACCAGGCATGATTGCGGGCCAGCGTGGCATAGGCGTCCTCGATTAGGTCTCGGGCGCGATGGCGCAGATAGAGTTGCCAGACCACGAAGCCGCCGATGGGACTTTGGCTGCGATCGACCCAAGCATCATTCGCCGTCAGCAGGCAGGGCAGATTGCCCTGCGGCGTCGCGCCCGAAAACACGGCAGCGAGATTATCGCGCGCCAGGCCGGCATCGAGCTCGCCGGCCATCAGGGCAGCATAGAACTGGTCGTTCAGCCAGACGCCGAAGCCGCCGAATTTCCCAAGGTCCCAGTTGCGGCTGATGGCGGTATAGGGGCGCTGGTTGATGCCGTCCCAGATCGTGTTCCAGGCGACGACGTCGCGCAGCGCCGCCAGCGCGACGGCGGGCTCGCCATCCGGTTGGGGCGGCACCACCTCAGGCCGCGCCAGCAGGGCCCGCGCCTGGGTGATCGCAAGATCCTGCCTGTCGGCAATCGCGAGTGCGAAGCGATTGTCGCGCATCATTTCCAGGTTGAAGCGCAGCACGAGGACCGGCGCCGCCTCGGCCCGGGAAGCGGTATGGAAATAGCCGTGCGTTTCGTAGTCCTGCATCGCGTCGGCGAGGCAAGCGTGGCCGGTCACCTGCACGGCTGGTTCCTCGCTGACGAGCGCCGCGAAGCGGTGCCCGACACGGATGATGGCAGCGCCGTGCGTTTCGTCGAAACGAACCTCCTCCCCGTTATCCGACGAGAGGCAGAGATTGATCCAGAAGCGCAAACCCCATTCGCCGGTCTTGGCCGTATGCCAGCTGCCTGTAAGGCTGAAGGGATCGGGTTTGGTGTAACGCCAGTCGAGGGTGGTTCCGGCGTGGGAGAGTTGGAGCTCCACCAGCGAGGCATCGAGGGCGTGCCGCCCCAGCGCGAGGGCATCGCCCGGCTCGAACAGGCAGGCCTTGCCCGTGCTGGCCGCGAAGGCAAGCGGGGTGAGCCGGAGGCCGAGCGGCAGGAACACCATTTCCGCCGGCCGCGACGACCAGCTGTTCCAAGCGCGTTCGAGAGGAATGTTGAGGCTTACCGGCATGTCAGGCCTGCAGCAGCACGGTGTTGGCCGGCGACCAGGCCAGCGTGATGGCCTGCCCGGGCGAGACCGACGAGATCTCCCGGTTCTGCGACAGGACCTTGATGTCGCTGCCACCAGGCCCTTCGGCGATGAAGGTCGAGACAGCGCCCGCATAGATGATCTCGCGTATCCTCGTGGCGAAGACATTGTCGCCCTCGGGGCTTTCTCCGGGCGCGAGAAGTCGCATTTTCTCGGGTCGCACCGCCGCCGTGGCCTGGCTGCCGGGGCTCGGCAGCCCATCGTCCGTGCGAATGACGCCGCTCCCGATCGCGATCCCCTCACCGGTCACGCTGCCCTCGAAGAAATTGGCGTCTCCCAGGAAGGAGGCGGCAAAACGGGTACGTGGGCGCTCATAGATCTCGAGCGGCGCCCCCTCCTGCACGATGCGCCCGCCATCGAGGATGGCCACCGTGTCTGATAGTGTCAGCGCCTCCTCCTGGTCATGGGTAACGAAAATGGTGGTGAGCCCGCTCTCGCGCTGGATGCGGCGCAGCTCGATCTGCATGTCCTGGCGCAGGCGCCTGTCGAGCGCGGACAGTGGCTCGTCCAGGAGGAGAACCCTCGGCTTGGTCACGATGGCGCGGGCCAGCGCCACGCGCTGCTGCTGGCCGCCCGAAAGCTGCTTGGGCTTGCGCTGCTCGAAGCCGGTGAGATGAACCATCTCCAGCACCCGGGCCACCTCCTTGCGTGCCGCCTCGCCGCGGATGCCCTGGCGGTTGAGCCCGAAGATGACATTGTCGAAAACGCTCATATGCGGGAACAACGCATAGGACTGGAACACCATGCCGATCTTGCGCTGCCATAGGGCGACCCCGGTGACGTCCTCGCCCCCGAACAGGATGCGCCCCTCATCGGGGTCGACGAAGCCGCCGATGATGCGCAACAGCGTGGTCTTGCCGGAGCCCGAAGGGCCGAGCAGGCTGGTGAACTCGCCCGCCTTGAAGGCGGTGCTCACTTTGTCGAGCACCCGCAGGGACCCATAGTCCTTGCTGATCGAAGCGACTTCAACGCCGATCACGACTGCCTCCCAGATTGGACAATTGGGCGAAGATCAGCACGAGAACGGCCGAGACGCCGAGGAAGATGGCGGAGATCGCATTGATCTCCGGCGTGAAGCCCTTGCGGATCGAGGTATAGATCTCGACCGGCAAGGTGGAGACGCCTGGCGTGGCCAGGAAATAGGAGACCACGAACTGGTCCAGCGAAACCGCGAAGGCGAACAGCAGGGCCGCGATGATGCTCGGCGCCAGCAAAGGCAGCGTCACCGCAAAGAAGGCATGAATCGGCGTCGATCCCAGGCTCATCGCCGCCTCCTCGAGATCGGCCCGCAATGTCTGCATGCCGGTGCCGACGATCAGGACGACATAGGGGATGGCCAGGGCGACATGGCCGATCAGCATGGCATGCAGGCCGCGCCCGATGCCCGTCCAGAAGAAGAACACCAACATGGCCGTGCCGGTGATCAGCCAGGGAATGGCGATCGGCGGCAGCAGCAGCACCTTGAGCAGCGACTGCCCCCGGAAGGTGCGGCGGTTGAGGGCAAGCGAGGCCAGCGTGCCCACGGTCGTGGCGATGATCGAGGTTGCCAGGGCAATCAGCAGGCTGTTGTAGGTGGCCGAGAGCAGCGGCCCGTTCTCGGCCAACACGCCGAACCAGTGAAAGGTCGGCTCGATCGGCAAGGTGTAGAGGGGCGAGGCGTTGAAGGCCATCGCCACCATCACCGCGATAGGCAGATAGAGGAAGATCAGGGTGGCGGCGAGGAAGGTACGGCCGAGAGCGATCATGGTCCCCTCCTACGGCGTCGCCGCGCGGCCGGGCAGCACGCGCGAGGAGACGGCGAAGATCAGTAGCACCACTGCCAGCATGGTGAAGGACAGGGCCGCGCCCAGCGGCCAGTTGAAGGCCGCGGTGAACTGGTCCTCGATCACGGTGCCCATGGTGACGCCGATGCGCCCGCCCAGGATGCGAGGCTCCATGAAGCTGCCGATCACAGGCACGAAGATCAGGATCGATCCGGAAATCAGGCCGGGCATGCAGAGCGGCAGCAGGATCTTCCAGAATACCACCGGTGTGCGTGCACCGAGGCTACGGGCGGCCTCGATGGTCGAGTCTTCGATCGCCGTGGCGGAGAGGTAGCAGGTCAGGATCATATAGGGCAGATAGGCATGGACCAGGCCGATGATGATGGCCGGAAAGCTGTAGAGAAGCGACACCGAGGGCGCCGCCGGCACGATCCAGTGCAGGGCATAATCGAGAATGCCTCCTTCCCTCAGCACCATGGTCCAGGAGAACACGCGCACTAGCCCATTGGTCCAGAACGGCAGGATGATGAGGAGGAACAGGATGTGCCGCGAGCGCCCGGCCGTCGCTCGCGCCAAAGCGATTGCGGCGGGAAGGCCGATCAGTGCACACAGGCCCGTGGTCCACAAGCCGATCTGGATCGAGGTCCAGGCGACGTTGAAGAGATAGGGCCGCTTGATGAAGGCAAGGTAGTTGTCGACGGTGTAGACCAGCGCCCGCCCCGGGACCGGCGAACTCTTCAGGAAGCTGAAGAACAGCATGGCGCAAAGCGGCAGGAAGACGGCCAGCAGCAGCCAGCCATAGGCCGGCGTCAACAGGGCCGCCGTCGTCCAGCCCTGCCCCAGGCGCCTTCGGGGGCCTGCCTTGCCGCCATCGGCTTTCGACACGATCTCCACCTGTGCTTCCCCTTTCGGTCCCCCCGGCCACGCTGCAGCACGCAGGGCAGCGGCGCAGATCCGGGATCGCGAGCAGAACGATGCTTGTTTCAGCACGACCTTTGCCATTGCCGGGCTTGACCCGGTAATCCAGTCCACCTTCCCATGCTGGAAGGGCCGAAAATCTGGATGCCCGGGTCAAGCCCGGGCATGACAAAGGTCGGCGCCATCCGCCCTACTTGGCGTAGAACGCCTTCACTTCTTCCCACAGATCGTTGAAGGCCTGGCGGCGATCATCCGGCAGGGCGGCCATGAAGGTCAGCTTCGGCAGGTAGTCGGCCTTGTGGATCTGCCGGTTGAGATCATCGGCCGGCAGCTTGTTCATCGCCCCCTCGTTGGCTGAAGCCGGGGCGCCCGCCTCCTTGGCCCAGGTCAGGTAGAAGGTCGGGTCGATCATGTAGTTGAGGAATTTGAGTGCATCCTCCTTCTTGGTGCTCGACGTCGGCACCGCCAGGCTGTCGAGCCAGCCGATGGCGCCTTCCTTGGGTACGATGAATTCCACCGGCAATTTGTGCTGGCGGATGGAGCGCACCGCCGCGCCGGACCAGTAGACGGAGATGTCGAAGGAATTGGCGGCGAAGGCCTTGTTCCATTCGTCCTCGCTGGACCACATCAGCTTGACGTTCGGCTTCATCGCCTTCAGCACCTCGGTGATCTTGGCGAGGTCCTTGGGATCGTTGGCATCCTGGCCGGTCAGCAGGGCGCCGATGCCGACGGAGGTCACGGCATCGTCGAACAAGGCCAGCTTGCCGGCATATTTGGGGTCGGAGAAGATCGTCCAGCTGTCGGCGCTGATGCCCTGGCGCACGGCGAGGGAATTCATGCCCCAGAGCCAGGCGAGACCATAAATCTTGCCGTCGGCCTTGAGATTGGCGTGATCCTTCAACGCCGGGGCCAGATCCTTGGCATTGGCGATGGTGGCAAGATCGACCGGATCGATCAGGCCTTCGGCCTGGGCCTGCTGGGTACGGGCGCTGTTGATCAGCACCACGTCATAGGCGCCGGGATTGGTACGCAGCTTGGTCAGCATCTCCGGCTCGGAGTTGAAATAGTCATGCTTGACCGTGATGCCGGTCTGCTCGGCAAAGGCCTTGAGCGCGAAGGCCTCGTCGGTGCCGTAGCCCTTCCAGTTGAGCACGGTGATTTCCTTGGCCTGGGCGAAACCCGGGCGTATCCACAGGCCGGCGACGGCGGCGGCTCCCAAGGTGGTGAAATGACGGCGCGTGATCCGATATGTCATCTTTCCAATTCCCTTCGTCGATGGCGACATTCTGCTCTCGATTTTCTTATCATTGGCTGGGCGTTCGTGCCTGCGTGGGCATCCACCCTATCGTGTTGTTGTCTTGCCGTGGTCCTGCCTGGCGAGAAAAGCGTTCAGTTCTTCCGTGCCGGGCGCGGTCGCCGGCCCCTTGCGCGTGACGGCAATGGCGGCGGCGGCGTTGGCCCGCCGCGCGGCCTCGGCAGCCGGATAGCCGGCCGCGAGGGAGGCCAAAAACACGCCGGTATGGGCATCTCCCGCTCCGGTCGCATCGACCATGCGCACGGCCGGCGCCGGAACCTGCAGGCCGGACTGGCCAATGTCGCCGCCGAGCAGGAAGCACCCGGCTGGGCCATCCCTCAGGATCACCAGCGTGTCCGGCGACAGGCGATCGTGAACCCGCTTGGCGGCCTCCGTCTTGTCATCGGCTCCGGTAAGCAGGCCGGCCTCGCGCCGGTTGAGGGTGACGATGTCGGCCCGCGCCAGCACCGCGGCCATGATGCCGGGTGGAATGTCGGCGACCAGGGGACCGGGATCGATCATCACGGTGACGCTGGCCGGCAAGCCGCCGACCCAATCGGCGATGGCGGGCCCAAGCTGCGGGTAGCAGAGATCATAGCCCGAAGCGAAGAGCGCATCCGCAGCGCCCAATCGCAGCCCGGAAAGCGGCTCCCGTCCCGGCCGCGCCTCGACGCCGGGGCTGGTGACAAAGGTACGCTCGCCGTCGGGCTCGACCAACACGATGCAAAAGCCGCTGTCGCCGTCCGCGCTCACCGGCATCAGCGCCTCGATGCCTTCGGCTGCCAGTTCGGCACGGATGCGCTCGCCATAGGGACCCTTGCCATGCTGACCGGCAAAGGCGGCCCTGAGCCCGTTGCGGGCCGCCGCCGTGAGAATGTTGAAGCCCCCACCCGCACTGATCGTCGCCTCGGACCCCAGCACGTCGCCACCGCGTTGCGGCAGGCAGGGCACGTCGAGGCGGACATCGGCCAGGATGCTGCCCACGGACAGGAGACGGGTGGGAGTCGGCCTGCTGCTCATGCCGTGGAAGCCCCCTTCCCGGCGGGAGGCAGGATCGATGCCCTGCCCCGCAGCGCCAGCAGGCGATCGGCCAGGCCGACAAGATCGAGATCCGGATTGGCGGCCTCGAGGGCTGCGATCACCGGAGCGGGAAAAGCTTCAACGCCATGGCAGGCACCCGCTACCGCGCCGGCAATGGCAGCAACGGTATCGCAATCGCCACCGAGGCTCGCCGACAGGCGGCAGATGCGCCAGGGGTCCTCGGGCGCCAGCGAGATGATGGCCATCGCCGCCGGCACGGCCTCCTGCGTAGCGACGCCGGTGCCGACGATGTCATAGATGAGTTCGAGGGCCTCGGCCTCGCCTTTGCCCCGCACCAGCTCGATCGCCCAGCGGATGCGGGCGGCGATGTCCCCGCCGGCGAAATAGAAGCCGCGCCTGGCGCCGTGCCGGGCACCCTCCACGGCAGCCTGCAGCGCCTCATCGATGCTTGCGCCGTCGATGGCCGCGCTGACGGCAGCAGCGACGGCCGAGGCGCCGGCAAGACCGATGGTGGTGTTGTGGGTGACATGGCCGGACTGGAAGACGGCATCGACCAGCGCCTCGACGGGACGCGCCGGGAAGACGATGCCGACCGGGGCAACGCGCATCGCCGCGCCATTGGTGGCGCCGGTGCGCCCGGTCTCGTCGGTGGGCATGCCTTCGGCGATCAGTGTCAGCGCCTTGCGGGTGGAAGGGCCGAGGAGATCGGCAGAGCCCGCCGCGATCATGCGGGTTTCCCAGGCGAGGAGTTCATCGGCGAAACGCCGGGGATCGACATAGCCTTTGCCCTCGACCAGGAGTTCGCCAAGGATGACGGCCTGGTCGGTATCATCGGTCACCCGGCCGGCCGGCATGCCGCGGCTGATCGGATTGTCGTCGGGCGCCGGCTCGAAGCGCTCGAGAATGCCGTAACGTGCCGAGACGAGGGCTCGCGGCATATATTGCGTGGGCATGCCAAGAGCGTCACCGATCGCCAGGCCGACCAGCGCCCCCCGAGCACGGCTTTGAGCGGAAACGGCCATGACTCCCCTTTCGAGAAAGCGCCTAAAATTCGTTTGTGTACAAACGATCTTCCCGTGCAATTCGCCCCCTGTCAAGGGGGCATCCGGCCAGAGCGTTTTGCGATTTGGCGGTTACATCAAGAATCGCAAAGACGCGTCGGACCAAAGAGCTAGAGCACGTTTCCTTCAAATTGAATCACCAGGAACCGCAAAATGCTTTTGATATCAAAGCGCCTCTCTCGAAGAGAGTTTCGGTAAGAACGCATTTTGCTCTAGAGCAAACAAACGTCTCCGTCTAAACGCGCTTTGCTCTAGGTAGCCGGATACTGTTTTCTCCACACCGATTCCGGATCGGCGTCAAAGGAAAAGCCGGGATTTCTCCCGGCTTCGTGGTCGTTCCTGGCGCAAGCGACAAACCGATTCGGAAAAGACGCCTACAGCCTTGATCTTTCGTCAGAAATCGAACTTCTCGATATTCTCCTTCGTGAACACGAAGGGCGAGCCGAGCAGTACTTCCGAGCCATTGATCACGTTGAGCTCACCGAGCTTACCGGCCTTGACCTTGGTATCGCCGGGCTTGAGCGAACCATCCGCCGTGGCGCGCAGGACCTGCATGGCGGCATAGCCGAGATCGACGGGATTCCACAGCACCACGGATTTCACGCAATCCTTGGCGACATAGGGCTTCATGGCATTGGGCGTGGCCAGACCGATCACCGCCACCTTGCCGCATTGGCCGGCCTGGGTGACAGCCTCGGCCGATGCCGGCGTGGCGACGCTGGTCATGCCGAAGATACCCTTGAGATCGGGCCCGTATTTGTTGATCAGCGTGGTCGCCTGCGAGAAGGAGAGCGCATTGTCCTCCTGCGCTTCCACCGTCTCCAGAAGCTTCAGCTTGGGATGGCACTTGGCGGAATAGGCTGCCATCTCGGCGATCCAGCGAGCCTGGTTGGGCGTGGTGAAGGTCGAGGTGACAATAGCCACGCCCGCATCCTCGCCGCTCTCCTTGACCATGGTATCGACCATGGCCTTGGCGATCCCGTTGAACTCGGCCTGGTTGACGAACCACTGGCGGGAGTCCGGGGTGGAATTGGCGTCATAGCCGACGACGTTGATCCCCTTGGACAGGGCCTTCTTCAGCACCGGGGCGATCGCGACGGGATCGTTGGCGGCATAGAGAATGCCGTCGACGCCGGAGGTAATGTAATTGTCGATGAAGGTGATCTGCTCGTCGATATTGGCCTTGGTCGGCCCGTCGGTCTTGGCATCGACATTGCCGAGTTCCTTGGCCGCGTCGGCAATACCCTTGGAGGTGGCGTTGAAGTAACCGATGCCGATGAGCTTGGGTACGTCGACCACCTTGATCGGCTTGCCCTTGCGGTCGGGCGCGCCGGTGACGGCACCGCCATCATAGGGCTTGCTCGTCGCGCTGGCCGGCGTGGCATCGCAGGCGAGCGGATTGGTGGGCAACTCGTCGCCGCCGGTCCAGGCCGAGGCGGCATGCGCCAGGCCCACCAGGGATACGCTCAGAGCGAGCGCCAGGGATATGCGGATCATGGTCTTCCTCCACTGTTCGCCGGCCTTGGGCCGGCTGCCATTGCCGTCCTCGTTGCCGGAGAAACCGATTCCGGAACAAGGGCCAGATCGTTGAAATTGCACGTCTTACACTTGCATACCCTTTCAGGCAGGAGCGCTAGCCCCGCCCGAAAGGCCTTCGTCAGGCCTGCCGCTTGCGACCGGCCATGCGGCTCAGCAGGGGAACCAGATTGCTGAGCAATACGGTGAGGATCAGCGCCGTGCCGATCAGGATGATGGTGCTGTCGCCCTTGTAGCCCTGCAGCAGCAGGCCGTTCTTCAACGCCTGCATCAGGGCCAGGCCGAGCACCGTGCCGATGATGGTGCCGCGGCCACCGAAGATGCTGGTGCCACCCAGCACCACCGCCGTGATGGCATCGAGCTCCCAGCCCGACCCCATGTCCGAGCGCGTGGTCGTCACCCGGGAGACGAAGATCACGCCAGCCAGCGAAGCGCAGAGACCGGAGGCGCCGTAGGTCAGGATCTTGGTACGGTCGACCGCGATACCCGAGAAGCGCGCGGCGATCTCGTTGGAGCCGATCGCATAGGTGGCGCGACCGAATACCGTCAGGCCGAGGACACAGGCCGCCACGACCGCCGCCAGCAGGAGCAGCCAGACCTGCACCGGCACGTCGAGCACCTGCCCCTGCCCCAGCACCAGGAACCAGTCGGGATAGCCCCGCACGGACCGGGCCTGGCTGATGCCCTCAGCCAGGCCGCGATAGAGGGCGAGCGTGGCCAGGGTGGCAATCAGGGGCGGCACCTTGAAGCTGGTGATGATCAGGCCGTTGACGACGCCGCACAGGGTGCCGAGCGCCAGTGCCAGCACGATGGCGACCGGCAGCGGCAGGCCGAGATTCTGCCAGAGCACGCCGAGCACGATGGCGACTACGCCGACGATCGAACCGACGGACAGGTCGATGCCGCCGGTGACGATGACGAAGGTCATCGCCAGCGCGATCAGCCCGATCTCCGTCATCAGCCGGGTCTGGTTGAGCAGGTTGTCTAAGGTGAGGAACCTGTCGGACGATTGTGCCAGGAAGACGAGCACCACTGCCAGCAGCACAGCCAGGATGCTCTCGTGACGAAGCAGGAGGGAACGCCAGTTCATCTTGCCCTCCCCTCAGAGCATGCGGTGGCGGCGGACCATATCCGCCAGCACGGTGATGAGGATGAGCACGCCGACGATCGCCTGTTTCCAGAACACCAGCACGTTGGAATAGGGCATGAAGGTCAAGGCCGAGGTGATGGTGGCGAACAGCATGGCTGCCAGCGTGGAGCCGATCACCGTGCCGGTACCGCCGAGGATGGAAACGCCGCCGATCACGGCTGCGGTGATGACGGTGAGCTCGAGGCCGGGGGGTACCGTCGACTGGATCACCTGCAGCTGCGTGGCAAAGAGCAGCGCCGCCAGACCGGCAAAAAAGCCGTGAATGGCGAAGACGGCAACGGTCACGGGCTTGGCCGGAATGCCGGCCGCGCGTGCGGCCTCGGGATTACCGCCGACGGCATAGATGGAACGCCCGAAGGCCGAATAGCGCATCCAGAAGGCAACGGCCGCTGTCAGCACCACCATGATGACGATCGGCGAGCGCACGCCGAACCAGTTCGCCTGGGCGATCATGAAGTCGGGCGGCAGGTTGTTGATCCAGTTGCCGCTGGTCGCCAGGATCAGCCCGCCCTTGAGGATCGAGAGCATGCCGAGTGTGACCACGATGGAAGGGATGCTGGCATAGGCAACCAGCACGCCGACGAAAGCATTGATGGCGATGCCCACCAGCACCGGCACGAGCCATGCGATCCAGATGGGATACCCCTTGGTGGCCAGCGTGCCGGCAATGGTGGCGAGCACGCCGATCAGCGAGCCGATGGAAACGTCGATGTGCCCGGAGATGATCACCATGGCCATGCCGATGGCGGCCACCGCGATATAGGCATTGCCGGCGAAGATGGCGTTGAGGTTGCTGGCACCAAGGAAGCGCGGATTGTAGAGGCCGATGGCGGTGATCAGCACCACGAGCGCGCCGAGCACCACCATCTCCTGGCCGAGCCCGCCGAAGAGGCGTGCCAGGGGACCACGCGAGGGCACAAGGGCGGAGGAGGATGCAGTTTCGCCCATCAGGCCACTCCCTGCAGGGGTTGGGCATTGGTCATGGCAGCGCCGACGGCATCCGGCGTCGCTTGGGTGCGATCGAATTCGGCAACGATGCGCCCGCCATTGATGACCAGGACCCGATCGCTCATGCCGAGCACCTCCGGCAGTTCGCTCGATATCATCAGGATGGCGACACCCTGCTGCACCAGCCCTCCCATCAGGGTGTAGATCTCGGCTTTGGCGCCGACATCGATACCGCGGGTCGGCTCATCCATGATCAGGATGCGCGGATTGGCCTCCAGCCACTTGGCCAGCACGACCTTCTGCTGGTTGCCGCCGGAGAGTTGACCGACGATCTGCTCGGGGCCGCGGGTGCGGATGCCCAGGCGCTTGATCGCCTCCACCGAGCGGCGGATCTCGTCGCCGAAGCGGATGGAAAAGCCGTTCGACATCTTGTCGAGCACCGCCATCGAGACGTTCTCCCGGATGGTCATCGGCCGCACCAGGCCCTGGGAGCCGCGATCCTCCGGCACATAGGCGATGCCGAGGTCCCGGGCCTTGCGCGGGCCGTCGATCACCACCTTGCGACCATTGACCAGGATATCGCCGGTGCTGGCCGGGGTGATACCGAAGACGGTCAATGCCAGTTCCGTGCGCCCCGAGCCGATCAGGCCGGCGAGGCCCAAGATCTCGCCGGCCCGCAGGCTCAGCGAAATGTTCTGCACCTTGCGGCCGAAACTCACGTCGCGCAGCTCGAGTGCGACCTCGCCGAGCGTTGCCTCCACTTTTGGGAAAAGCTGCTCGATCGAGCGGCCGACCATCATCGAGACGAGCGAGGCTTCGGTCACATCGCCAATGTCGCGCGTGCCGATATAGCTGCCGTCACGCAGCACCGTGACCCGGTCCGCCAGCTCGAAGATCTCGGGCATGCGATGGGAGACGTAGATGATGGCGACGCCGCGCTCGCGCAGCTTCTTGACCACGCTCATCAGGCGGCGCACATCGGCCTCGACCAGGGCGGCCGTCGGCTCGTCCATGATCAGCAGGCGGGCCTCCTGCGACAGTGCCTTGGCAATCTCGACCCGTTGGCGATTGGCCACGGAAAGGGTGCCGACCTTGGCATCCACGTCCAGATCATGGCTATCCAGGGAATCCAAGAGATGGCGAGCCTTGAGGCGCATCGCACTCCAATCGAGCCCTCCCCAATTGCGGCGCGGTGCATTGCCCAGGAAGATGTTCTCGGCCACCGTCAGTTCCGGGAACAGCAGGAGCTCCTGATAGACGGTGGCGATGCCGTGGCGGCGCGCATGCCGTGGCGAGGTGAAGCGGACGGTCTCGCCGCCGACCGTCAGCGTACCCGTATCCGGCTGATGCACGCCGGCGATCACCTTGATCAGGGTCGACTTGCCGGCACCGTTCTCGCCGAGCAAAGCGTGGACTTCACCGGGACGCACGTCGAAATTGACGTCGCGCAGCACCTTCACGCCGGAAAAGGATTTGGAGATGTCGCGAAGGCTGACGACGGCCGTCATGGCGCCCTCCGAGTGACTGCCGCCATGAAACGCCCCAGGCGTGACCGAAAGGCTTGCCCGGTGGCGATCGCCATCCGGCCGACCCGCGTCTCCCCCATGTCCGCGCCTCTCCTCACGCTTTTTTGTAAGACATATCGCCCAACTAGATCAAAAATCGTCTTTCAGCAAGCGGGATAACGCATAATGTGCAATAATTAACTCACGCATGATCTAGAATCATCACGCTTACAAGAGTCGAATTTACGAGAGAAATTGATTTTATCTTTTATATTTCAATGATAAGGACAAGCCAACGCCTCCATGAAGCTGCGTAGCACCGCCAACGCATGCAACGTCCTGAGCACCAATTCGATTGATCTCAATCACAAAGCCCACCGCGCGGCCAAGTCAGACCGCATCGGGCGCAAGAGAAACGATCCGGATCGTGATGCCGGCATTCTCCAGCATCTTGGCATCCCGGTCGGACAAGCCGTCATCGGTGATGAGCACGCCCACCCGGGAAAGCGGCAGGGCGACGCTGCGTGCACGGATGGCGAATTTCCGGCTATCGGCCAGCACGACGACCTGGTCGGCATTGGTGCTCAGGTCGATGATGGTGCGCACCAGCAGGGGATGGGATTCGAGCAGCCCGTCGCGGCTGATGCCTTGGGCACCGAGGAAGAATTTCGATGCGTAGAACGGCTGTGCCGGAGCGGTCGGGTGAATGATGCCCGGCTCCCGATGCAATTCGCCGCCGGCGATCGTCAGGCCGCAACTGCCATGGTCGCTGAGAAAGGCGACAAGGGGCATCGAATTCGTGTAGAGGCGGACATTGCGATGGGCGAGCTTCGCGCCGAGATAGAAGCAGGTGGAGCCGCCATGGATGATGACGGAATTGCCATCGCGCACCAGAGTTGCCGCATCCTCCGCGATCGCCTGCTTGGCTTCCACGGCAAGGTCGCGATTCTCGTCATAAGGCTTGGCCGCATGACGGCCTGGCGCGGCTGAACCGTCGAGCGCGGCGATACCGCCATAGACCTTCTGTGCCTTGCCGGACTGGTCGAGCTTGTCGATATCCCGCCGGATGGTGGCGGCCGAGACGCCCAGTTGCCCCTGCAGGTCACGCACCGTGAGGAAGGGGCGCTTGCCCAGAACCTCGATGATCCGGTTCTGGCGGTTCAGTTCACTCAAGGTTCGCTCCCCTCGGACGTTTTGTGAGCAAACTAGATCATGGCGAGCGCCGCTTCAATCGATCTTCCTCATGCCTTCCTGCACCATCTCGGCGTAAACGAGATAACGCAAGGGGCCGCTGGTGACGGCATTGAACGGCCAGCAGGTCGCCAGCACGAGATGACGGCCTGGCGCGGCGGGGTCGATCCCCGAACCATCCCAGCGGCGGATGTCGTGACCGGTGACGCGATAGCGAACCGCGATGCCGTCGCGGTTGGTGACCTTGATCTCGTCGCCAATCCGCACCCCGCCGAGGAAGGCGAAATGCGTATCGCGATGGGCGGCGTAGACGGCGGTACCCTCCTCCCCGGCGGCCGGCGTACCGGCGACATGAGCCGGCCCGAACGCCAGGGCCTGCCCGCTCGCCCCTTCAAGAGCCACCGCGCTCTTGGCAAGGCGAGGCACCTCGATGCGGGCGGCCGGATAGGTATCCAGCCAGGACCAGGGCTTGACGATGGCGCCGCTGGCGACGGACTGGTCGAAGGCCCGGTCGAGCAGGATCTGGGCCAGGAAGGCCTTGGTGTGGATCCACACCCCCTGCCCTGCCAGGACTAGGCCGGCGCAGAGCAGCAAACCGGTTATTATGAGGCGGAGAATCCGCACCCTCCCCTGGAGGGGTCGGCCATTCCTCTTGGAATGGCCTATCGCACCGCTTGGCTCGTCGCTCAAAGTGGAGCAATCACCCCACCCAGGCCTGTCAGACCTACCCTCCCCCTCCGGGGGAGGGTAGGAAGGCCCCGCCGCTGCGGGCGGAAGCCTTTCGAGTTTGAGCGCGATCATGCTGGAGCCCCGCGCCGGCGGGTCAGGAAGCCGAAGCCAAGGCCGCCGGCGAGTAGCAGGCCGCCGATGATCAGGCGCAGTTCGGCGTCAGTGGCGGTTTGCGGCAGGCTGATCGTACGCGAGGCATCGATCGTCTGCACCTTTCTGCCATCAAGATCGAGCAAGGCCTGGCGCTGCTCGCGGTCGGCAGCCGTCTCGCCCTTGATGCCGAAGACCTTGTCAAAATCCCAGCCGGCCGGCAGGTTCAGCGGCACGTCGGAACGGGACAGGCGCACGCCGCGTGGGCGGACCGGGGTCTTGTCCACGGCCACCAGGCTGGTGAGGCGGGTGACGAGGTGATGATCGAGGGCAAGAGCCAGGATGCGCTTGTCGGCATCCTCGCGGCTGATCTGGCGCAGTGTCTGCGCCACTTCGGTATCGTCGATCTTGCGTCGCGCCCACAGCTTGGAGATGCCGGCTCCCTCAGCGGCGCCGGCAACCGGCAGCGTGACTGACCAGCCCTTGCCGTCGATGAGGCCACGAACCTCGACATTGCCCTTGAGATGCCCGACCTTCGCGGCCAGCACCAGCGTCTCGCCGTGGTAGAGATCGGGCAGGATGCGCGGCGTCACATCGGCGGAGCCGGCCGAGATGGCGACGTCGACATTGGTCATCGCCGGGCTTTCCAGCTTGTCGACCAGTTGCTTCATGCGCTCCTGCACCTGATCGACCGAGCCGATCTGCATGAAGGCGCCGCCGCCGAGTTCCGCCGCGCGGGTCATCAGGTAGGAATTCGGCGCCGAGCCGATGCCGACCATGAAGACACGGGAGCGGCCGCGATGCGAGGCGATGGTGTCGAACAGTTCCTGCTCATTGTCGATGCCGCCATCGGTGATGAACACCACCTGGCGCAGGAATCCCAGATTGGCGGTATTCTGGTCGTCGACATGGTCGTCCTTCAGGGCCTCCAGCATGGGCGCGACCATCATGGTGCCGCCGTTGGCCTGGAGACGCGAGACATAGTCCTGGGCCCGCGCGATGTTCTCTGCCGTGGCCGGCAACGTGCCGCCGAACAGGTTGGTGAAGGTGTCGTCGAAGCGGATAACGTTGAAGCGATCGGCCTGTGACAGGCGGCTCAGCGCATAGCCCAGGCTGGCCCGGGCCTGCTCGATGGAGGTGCCGCCCATCGAGCCGGAATTGTCGATTACGAAGGTGACGTCGCGCGGACGCTGGTCGGCCTGCGCGGTCTTGAGGCTGGGCGGCGTGACATAAGCGATCAGATAATCGTCGCTGCCGACCCGTTCGCGGAACAAACCGACGCCGGGCGTCTGGCTGGGCTGGGCCTGCCAGGTCAACTCGAAATCGCGATCAGCCGGCACCGATCCCGAAGCCAGCTCGATATGGCGGACCTGAGGTCCCTTGTCGGTGATGTTGATGGGATGAAAGGCGCTCTTCACCTCGCCCAGCGCAAAGCCGGCGTCGAGATCGATACGGATCTGTACGGGATTGACCGGCGCGTTCTCGCGTGGGTCGAGGACGGGTGCCTGCGGTACCTGGCTCGACGCTGGAGCCGGCGTAGCGGCACCCCAGCCCGACTTGTCCTGGAAGGTCACGGTCTGGGCCGAGCCGGCGCCGACCGCGTTCGGCGAGAAGCGCGGCGCCACCACCAGCGGCACGCGGAGCGAGAAAGTGTTGTCGGCCTGGCGCACCGGCTCCTGATACTCGATCTGGATCACCACCGTGTCACCGGGGCCGATATTGGCGATCGAGTTCATGAACATGTTCGGCCGCTGCTGCTCGACCAGTGCCGCCTTCTTGCCCTCGGCTTTGGCACGCTCGTAGACGAGCTTGGCCTGCTGCTTTTCCTTGATGTCGGCCACCACGACGCGCTGGCCGATCACCATCTTCATGGTATCGACCGCGGCCCCATCGGGCAGCGGGAAGACATAGACACCCTCGACCCAGGATTTGCTGGGGTTGTGGAACATCTGCGTCAGCGTGGCGCGGATGGTGGGGCCGCTGACATTGAGCTGCACGTCTGTGGCCGTCCTGACGGCCTCGACATAGCTGCCGGGATCCTCGGTGCGCATCAACAGCGAACCCGCCTTGACGTCGTCGACGGTGATGCGGGGAGCGGCATAGGCGCCGACCACGAAGATGAGGAAGGTCGCGAGGATCAACACCGCCATGAGGAAACGTTCGGCGAGCGCGACCAGCGCTGCACGACCGATACCGGAATGAGGATGCCGTCGTCTGCCGGTTTGGCGGCCGGCAACCGCTTGGTTCATGTTCATGTCGTCCTCGTTGAACGCTGTCGGGCCTCATGCGGCCTCGTTCCGTTCTGCTCCTGCGAGGACTGTGCGTACGAGCTTCATTAATCGCGTTTGTTAGGCATAAACCGTCACAAAGCGCCTTGCCGGCGGTGAACTCCTGCGGCAATGTCCGGTTTTGTACGTGATTGTGCGCGATGGCCTGCCGTCAGGCCTGGATACAGCGTGATCGCACCAGCAGGATCAGCCCCGTGACGTCGGACAGCGAGTTTTCCAGCGAGCAAGCCCACCAGATCACGCTCGCGGTCCGCGAGACCCTGGCGCGCCGGCGCATTTCACGGCAGACCCTGGCCGAGAAGGCCAAGATCAGCCTGTCGACCCTGGAGAAGGCGCTGTCCGGCCGGCGTCCCTTCACGCTGGCAACCGTCATTCGGTTGGAGGAGGCGCTCGATACGGGCCTGCGCCATACTGATCATGTTGCGGCCCCCACCACCGTCCAGGGAGGCGGGACGGCACCGGAGCATCTGGGTTCCTACACCAAGGCGGCCGTGTCCTGGCTCACCGGCAATTATCTCACCTTGCGTCCGTCCTTCGGCGAGGCTGGCGCGGTTTTCGCCTACCGCACCGAAATCACCTGGAACGACAGCACGTCCCGCCTGATCTTCCGCGAAGCCGAGCGCCTCGACACCGGCTTCAACCAGGCGGGCGAAGTCTCGGTGCCGAACCAATCAGGCCATGTCTATCTGGTGACCTCCATCAGCGGCCAATATCGAGTGGCCGTGGTCGGCCGGCCGATGAACACGGGCGAGATGTACGGCATTCTCACCTCGTTGCGCGCCGGCCGAGGCACGCAGCTCACGCCCGTCTCGGCCGCCATCGCACTGGTCCCGATTCTGCCCGGTCGCGAGGACGATCTCTCCTTCGGCCGGATCGGCCCCTCCCATCGCCATTATCAAGCCTATCGAGACCACCTCGACCGCGTGACGGCAGACGAGTTCGCGCTGTTCAAGGCGGGGCCGTAACGGGCGGCTGGTCTTCAGATCAGCCTGATATCTCCACGCCCGCCGAATGGAAGAGGCGGGTCCGAAGACCTGCCTCCCGATGAGTTTCACCCCTCCCCATCTGCGAAGGCCAATCCCTCGTCGGCCCAGCCGGTGAGGCCTCCGATCATGATCTTCACCGGGCGGCCGAGCCGAGCGAGCTTGAGGGCGGCCTGGTCGGCGCCATTGCAATGCGGCCCGGCGCAATAGGCCACGAACAGCGTGTCGGCAGGCCATTGTACCATGCGCTCCGCATCGATCTCGCGATGCGGCAAATGAAGGGCCCCCGGAACGTGCCGGCGACGAAAGGTTTCCGGCGACCCGACGACATGCAGGAGAACGAAGTCCCGTTCCCCCGAGGCAAGCGCCTGGGCCACGTCGGAACAATCGGTTTCGACCGAAAGGCGCCGCTCGAAATGCGCAATGGCATGATGGGGTGGTGCTGCGGGGATGGCGCTGACCAGGCTCATGATCGTCTCCTACTGTGGGGCTGCCATTCTCATAGGTCACGCGCACCGTGATGGCAGCTGGCGCGATTGCCAGACAGCGTCAAGATCTGGCCAGAATGGCTTCAGGCCGCCGCGACACGTCTTCGATATCCGCTGCAACCAGGCTCAACAGTCCGGGAAAACGCGCCTCGACATCCTGTCGGCGCAGGCTGGCGATGCGACTGTTCCCGCGATCGACCTGCCGGATGAGGCCGGCTTCGCGCAACACCCGGAAATGATGCGTCAGCGTCGCCTTGCTGACATCGAAACCGAAAGAGGCGCAACTGCGCGCCGTACCCTCCGGCGCCAGCGCCAATTCGGCAACGACGCGCCGCCGCAACGGGTCGGCCAGAGCAGCCATGAGGCGGCCGAGCTGCATCTCCTCCGGTTCCGGATGGCCCTCGCGATCCGCCATGGAAAACACTCCAAAGGTAAGCCTTGCGTCGTACCTAAATCATCTGCTAGGTAAGGCGAACATCTTACCAAGGAGGCGATCATGATCAAGACCCTGTCGGGCAAGGCAGCCATCGTGACCGGAGGAAGTCGCGGTATTGGCGCTGCCATCGCAGTGCGCTTGGCGGAACTGGGCGCCGATGTCGCGATTACCTATGCCAGCCGGACCGACAGTGCCGAGGCCGTCGCGGATCGAATCCGGGCGAATGGCCAGCGCGCCTTGACACTCCAGGCCGACAGCGCCGACGCCGTGGCCGTACGGGGCGCCGTGGACCAGGCCGCTGCCGCGTTCGGCCGTCTCGACATCCTCGTCAACAATGCAGGCATCTTCACCAGCGGTACCGTAGAGCAGGTCACCCTTGAAGATTTCGACCACATCATTGCCGCCAATGTGCGCGGCGCCTTCGTTGCCTCCCAGGCCGCCGCCGCGCACATGGGCGAAGGCGGGCGCATCATTTCCATCGGATCCAATCTGGTCGGACGCGTCGGACGCGCCGGCATCGGTCTCTACGTGATGAGCAAGGCCGCCCTCACGGGCCTCAGCCAATCCATGGCCCGCGACCTCGGCGCGCGCGGCATCACCGTCAACATCGTCCACCCCGGCCCGACGGATACCGACATGAACCCGGCCTCCACCGATCGTGCCGCCCAGGCACGGATGGCAATGGCGATCCCCAAATATGGCGAACCTGCGCAGATCGCCGGTCTCGTCGCCTGGCTCGCCAGTCCGGAAGCGCAATATGCCACCGGCGGCGCCTATACCATAGACGGCGGCACCAATACCTGACCGGCGCGTGTCGATACGCACAGCGGCGCCCCGCCATGTGTTGTTGAGAGGACACAGCCTTCGATTTTCATGTGACGGTTGCCTGTAAACACTCAGGCAACGATTGAAGAATCCAAGGATCGAAGCGCAGTTTATTGCGTCGACTACAATGAGATCGAAGAATTTCGATCGGACCATTCGGGGCTTCAACATGCGTCGTCTTTTGACCGGCCTGGTCTTGGTGTCGAGCTTGGGCATCGCCTCAAGCTCGGCGAATGCGGCCAGTATCTTCGAGAAATTGTTCGGCGGCCCACGCCAGCCCGCCAATGCCGGCGCCGTTGCCGCCGTCTCGCCGATTCCACGCGAGGTGGTGGCTTACAACGGTCGGGAGAAGCCCGGGACCATCGTGATCAATTCGCCGGAACGACGGCTTTATCTCGTGCTCGATGATGGCACGGCACTGCGTTATGGCGTTGGCGTCGGCCGCAAAGGCTTCGAATGGGGCGGTGCGCACCGCATCTCGCGCAAGGCGGAATGGCCGGGCTGGACCCCGCCCCCACAGATGCGCAAACGCCGGCCGGACTTGCCCGCCTACATGGCTGGCGGCATCCAGAATCCGCTTGGCGCCCGTGCGATGTATCTCGGTTCTTCGCTCTACCGCATCCATGGCTCGAACGAGCCGCAGACCATTGGCCAGGCCGTGTCGTCGGGCTGCATCCGCATGACCAATGACGACGTCACCGACCTCTACGATCGTGTAAAGGTCGGCACCCGCGTCGTTGTGGTCCGCGGCTGAATTTCGTGTCATCCCGGACGCGCTGCAGTATGAGATGCTGCGGCATAGATCCGGGATGACCCGTACTATTGCGCCGTCCAGCCTCCGTCGACCGGCAAGGTGGTGCCGGTAATCTGCCGGGCGGCATCGCTGCACAGGAAAACCGCGACAGCCGCGATCTCGTCGACCGTGACGAACTCCTTGGTCGGCTGAGCGGCCAGCAGGACATCGTGCTTGACCTGCTCCTCGGTCAGGCCCCGCGCCTTCATCGTGTCGGGGATCTGCTTTTCCACCAGCGGCGTCCAGACATAGCCGGGGGCGATGGCATTGGCGGTGATGCCGTGCTCGGCAACCTCGAGCGCCACCGTCTTGATCAGGCCGGTCACGCCATGCTTGGCGGCAACATAAGCCGATTTGAAAGGTGAGGCGACGAGCGCGTGGGCCGACGAGGTGTTGATGATGCGCCCCCATTTGCGCTCTTTCATGCCGGGGAGCACCGCCTTGATCGCATAAAAGGAGGCGATCAGGTTGATGCGGGTGATCGCCTCCCACTTGTCATCCGGAAACTCGTCGATCGGCGCGACATGCTGAATGCCGGCATTGTTGACCAGGACGTCCAGGCTGCCGAAGGCTTCCTCCGCCTCATGGATCATGGCGGTGATCTCCGCCCCAACCATCATGTTAGCGCCGCTGTAGCGGCACTTCACGCCGAAATCCTTCTCGATGCCGGCCCGCTCATGCTCGATGGCGTCTGCATCGCCGAAACCGTTGATGGTGATATTGGCCCCTTCGGCTGCGAGAGCGCGGGCGACGGCGAGGCCGATGCCGCTGGTCGAGCCGGTGACCAGGGCATTGCGGGAAGACAATTGGGCCATATTCATCTCATGAGACAGGAAGGCGGGAAGGCGCGGCATCGACGTGCCACCGGCCCGGAAGCTGGCACGGCCAGATGTCGCCCTTATTACAGTTCGGCCCTGTGCGCGGCGGACACGGACCTGTCATGCTGCCGTGCAACATAGCGGCGATCCCTTCCCTGCTTTCTCATGAAGGACATCCCGTGGACCAAGCCGACGTCGTCAAGCGCGCCTATGCCATGCCGCTGACCAATCCCTCCTTCCCGCCCGGCCCCTACCGCTTCTTCGATCGCGAATACATCATCATCACCTATCGCACGACGCGCGAGGCGCTGGAGGCCGTGGTTCCCGCGCCGCTGGAGATCGACGAGCCGCTGGTCAAATACGAGTTCATCCGCATGCCTGATTCAACCGGCTTCGGTGACTACACCGAGACAGGGCAGGTCATTCCCGTGCGTTACAAGGGCCAGCACGGTGCCTATGTGCATTCGATGTATCTGGACGACGATGCCCCCATTGCCGGTGGGCGCGAATTGTGGGGCTTTCCCAAGAAGCTGGCGACGCCCAGGATCGTGCATGAGGGCGAGGTCATCGTGGGGACGCTGCATTATGGCAGCGTGCTGTGCGCGACCGGGACCATGGGCTACAAGCATCGCCTTGCCGACCGGCAGGCCGTGCTGGACTCGCTCGCCGCGCCGAACTTCCTCATCAAGATCATCCCCCATGTCGACGGGTCGCCGCGGATCTGCGAACTCGTGCGCTACCACCTCACGGATGTGACGCTCAAGGAGGCCTGGACGGCCCCGGCAGCGCTGGAACTCCATGCCCATGTGATGGCCGACGTCAGCCGCCTGCCGGTGCTCGAAGTCGTCTCGGCCGTGCATTTCGTCGCCGACCTCACGCTCGGTCTCGGCGAGGTGGTGCACGACTATCTCGCCACCGCCCGCTGATCCTGCCTGTCTTACCGGAGTTTTCCATCGTGCTCGAACGCAACAGAGACAAGGCCGCGCGCGCCACCATCGAGGAAATCTCGGCGCAATATGATCGCATCGCCCTGGTGTTCCAGGGCGGCGGCGCGCTTGGTGCCTATCAGGCCGGTGTCTATGAGGCGCTGGCCAATGCCGGCTGCGAACCCAACTGGCTCTCCGGCGTCTCCATTGGCGCCATCAACGCCTCGATCATCGCCGGCAACGAGCCGCGTCACCGGCTGCAGCGGCTCGAGCAGTTCTGGCAGACGATCTCCGGCCGCAAGATCTGGGCCTACACGCCGGAAGGCGATCTGTTCCGCGACATCCGCAACCGCACCAGTTCCTGGATCACCATGTCGCAAGGCCAGCCCGGCTTCTTCAAGCCGCGCCTTCCCAATCCCTGGCTCGAACTCCCGGGTGCGGATGGCGCCACCAGCTTCTACGACACCTCGGAGTTGAAGCGGACGCTGGAAGAGGTCATCGACTTCGATATCCTCAACGACGGCCGCAAGCGCCTCAGTGTTGGCGCGGTCAACGTGCGGACCGGCAATTTCATCTATTTCGACACCGACCAGGTTCGTATCGGTCCCGAGCACATCATGGCCAGCGGTGCGCTGCCCCCTGCCTTTCCCGCCATCCGCATCGAAGGCGAATATTACTGGGATGGCGGCATCGTCTCCAACACGCCGCTGCAATATCTGCTCGACCAGGAAGAAGAGCGCAGTTCGTTGGTGTTCCAGGTCGATCTCTTCAGCGCCCGCGGTACCTTGCCGCGCAGCATGCCGGACGTGCTCTCGCGCCACAAGGACATCATGTATTCGAGCCGGACGCGGCAGAATACCGACAATTTCAAGCGTATCCATGGCATCAAGACTCATCTGATCGATGCGCTGAAGCGCCTGCCCAAGGACCTGCTGACGCCAGAGGAACAGGCGCTTATCGACAGCCACGCCAGGCTCGGCGTCGTCAACATCGTGCACCTGATCTATCAGCACAAGAATTACGAGGGTCACGCCAAGGACTATGAATTCTCGGGCACCTCGATGCGCGAGCATTGGGATATGGGGCTGGAAGACACCCAGCGCACGTTACGCCATCGCCAATGGCTGCTGCCGCCCAAGGACGCCGAGGGCGGCATGGCCATTCACGATCTCCATCGCGAGGATCCCGTCTGACGAGGCACTATCCCCCTCACCGGCCAATCGCCGTGTCGCCGGGCAGTGGTTGGTCTCCAGCAGGCCGAGCGGACTCTCGCTCGGCAGGCCCTTCGCTCAGCGCTGCCCCGGCCTTTCGCGCGACAGGCCCTTCTCCTGGAGATCGGCGAGATAGGAGGCCCAGCGGCTCTCCTTCTCCCGGCCCAATTCCGCAAGATAGGTCCAGGTAAACAGGCCGGTGTTGTGCATGTCGTCGAAGGAGATGCGCACGGCGTAATTACCGACCGGGTCGAGGCTCAGGATCGCCACATTGATCTTGCCCCCAACCGTCTTGCGTTCGGCGGCACTGTGGCCCTGCACCTCGGCGCTCGGCGACATCACGCGCAGCATCTCGGCGCTGAACGCATGGGACCGACCGTCGTCGAAACTCACGGTCAGGGTCTTCTTGTCCTTGGACAGGCGCAATTCGGTTGGCCAGGCCTTCGCGACGTCTTCGCTCACGGCATCTTCCCTTTTTCGTTCTGATCGCCACATAGGGAGAAGGCGGATGCTGCGCAAGCCGCAAACCGACGTCGTCAGAGCATTCGGTTCGATCTCTGCGACATAATGGCAGTTTCCGTAGACAATCATTGGTGTTTGGGCCGCTGTCGGCTTAGAAACATACCAAAGGGGACATGCCCCTAAAGCGTTTTTCGATCCGGCGCTTCGGCAACATTCGCAAAGGCGCTCTGGCCAATCCGTCGGATTGGCTTGGAAACAGGGAGTTGGAGCAGAGCGGCATTCCGCAAAAACGCTTTGCTTCCGGGAGTATGGACGTGCTGGATGATCATGCAATGGCGGATGTGCCGCCGATGATCGACCCTTTCGGGCGCGCAATCAATTATCTGCGTGTTTCCGTGACGGACCGCTGCGACTTTCGCTGCGTCTATTGCATGTCGGAGGACATGACCTTCCTGCCCAAGAAGGATCTGCTCACCCTCGAGGAACTCGACAGGCTGTGCAGTGCCTTCATTGCCAAGGGCGTCAGGAAGCTGCGCTTCACCGGCGGCGAGCCCCTGGTGCGGCGCGATATCATGACGCTGTTCCGCTCGATCTCGCGCCATCTCGACAACGGCCGGCTCGACGAACTGACCGTAACCACCAATGGCTCGCAGCTTGCCCGCTACGCCGCCGAACTCAGGGATTGCGGCGTCAAGCGCATCAATGTCTCCCTCGACACGCTCGATCCGGCCGCCTTCAAGGCGATCACCCGCTGGGGCGACTTCAGCAAGGTGATGGATGGCATCGACAAGGCCCAGGAAGCGGGCCTCGCGGTCAAGATCAATGCCGTCGCGATCAAGGGCATGACCGAGGACGAAGCGGTCGGCCTGATCGAATGGGCGCATGGCCGCGGCATGGACCTCACCTTCATCGAAGTGATGCCGATGGGCGACGTCACGGGGCACCGGGTCGACCAATATCTGCCGCTTTCGGTGCTGCGCGCCCAGCTTCTCGACAGCTACACGCTGGATGACATTCCCTATAATACGGGTGGCCCGGCCCGGTATGTCCGCGTCCGCGAGACCGGCGGCCGCCTGGGATTCATCACGCCGATGACGCATAATTTCTGCGAGAGCTGCAATCGCGTACGCGTCACCTGTACCGGCACTCTCTATATGTGCCTGGGCCAGGAAGACGCCGCCGATCTGCGGGCTCCGCTGCGCGCCTCCGAGGCGAACGATCTTCTCAACGCCGCCATCGATCGCGCCATCACCCGTAAGCCCAAGGGACACGATTTCGTCATCGACCGGCGCACCAAGCAGCCCGCTGTTAGCAGGCATATGAGCGTGACGGGCGGGTGAAGCCCTTCCTGGGACCGCCAGCATCCTGCTGGCTCCTGGAAAACGTTACCCCCGCAAGAAGGGAGAGCCGGCAGGATGCTGGCGGTCCCAGGCGAATAGCGCTCCCAGAGCGTTTTCGTCCAAACGCGCTTTGCTCCAGGGGTTGAAGACTCGGCCGGTTTGCCTTCCACTTGGCCCCCATAATGTCCAAGACCTTTGATGTGATCGTCGTCGGTGTCGGCGGCATGGGATCGGCCGCCTGCTATCAGCTCGCCAAGCGGGGCGTGCGTGTGCTCGGCCTCGAGAAATTCGAAATCGGCCATGCGATGGGTTCCTCGCACGGGTTGACGCGCATTCTGCGCCTCGCCTATTTCGAGGGCGTAGCCTATGTGCCGCTGGTGCAGCGTGCGCGGGAACTGTGGATCGAGACCGGCAAGCTCACCGGCGAGCCGCTCTTCTTCGAGGTCGGCGCGCTCGACATCGCCCATGAGGGCAGCGGCATCGTCGAGAAGGCGCTCGAAGCCAGCCAGGCCCACGGCCTGGAGCACGAATTGCTCGACCGCGATGCCATCGAGGCACGCTATCCCTTCACCCTCGATCGCAATCATATCGGCCTCTACCAACCTCAGTCGGGCTTCGTGGCTTCCGAGCGGGCCATCCTCGCCCATACGGCACTCGCCTTGCATCACGGCGCCGAGATTCACGGCTGCGAGGCCTTGATCGACTGGGAGCCGACGGCAGGGGGTGGTGTGCGCGTGACGACCGATCAGGGCAGCTACGAGGCAGGCAAGCTCATTCTTTCGCCCGGCGCCTGGATCGGGGATCTCGTGCCCGCGCTCAAGCCTTTCACCGAGGTAGTGCTGCAGACGCTCGGCTGGTTCGCCCCTGCCCGGCCCTCCCTGTTCGATCTCGCCCATTTCCCGGTTTTCACGCTCGAAGCCGACGAAGGCCATTTCTATGGCTTTCCGCTCTGGCAGCATCCGGGCTTCAAGCTCGGCTCGCCGCATTATGGCGGAGAGGCCTATGATCCCGATACCCCCACCCGGGAGCCCTCGCCCCGGCATCGCGAGCAGTTGCGCGCCTGCCTCGCCAAGCACATTCCGGGCGCCAATGGCGACCTGCTCGGCCTCAAGGCCTGCATGTACACGATGACGCCTGACGAGCATTTCGTCATCGATACCCTGCCCGGCCATGAGCAGGTCATCGTCGCATCGCCCTGCTCGGGCCATGGCTACAAATTCGCCAGCGCCATCGGCGAAGCCCTCGCCGAACTCGCCACCACGGGCCGTAGCCGCCTTGACCTCGGCATGTTCAACCTCGGGCGCTTTTCTTGAGATTGTCTCGGTTTGTCTTTGCCAAATCGTCGGACAAAGTATAGGTAAGTATTATTCTCTTACCCTCCTGATTGCCCGCTGCCTGCCGGCGGCGATCTTTTGATTGCGCCTCCATGCCACCCGCACAATCGCACTGGTCCGGAATCGTCGCGATGGTTCTCGCGACAGGGTTGTTCGTCGTCAGCGACAGTCTGATGAAGCTCACGGCGCAGGGCCTGCAACCGTTCCAGGTCCTGTTCATGCGCGGTTTCTTCGGGCTGTTGTCCTGCAGCCTCCTGCTGATCGCGACCGGACAGGTGCGCCAGCTCGGTGGCGCGTTGCATTGGCGCGCCGTGCTGCGCGCCCTGCTCGAGGCGACGGCCACCTTCTTCTACATGGCCGCGCTGTCCGCCATGCCGATCGCCGATGCGATCGCCATCGGCCAGACCGCACCGCTGCTGGTCATCGTCGCCATTGCAGTCATCTTCCGCGAGCGGATTAATGCGATCCGCCTCGTCCTGGTCTGCACCGGCTTCCTTGGCGCCCTCCTGGTGGCACAGCCCGGTGGCTCGGGCCTGTCGGCCGCAGCGCTCTATGCTTTTCTGACTGCGATGATGGTGGCGACGCGGGACCTGCTCACCCGTGGCACACCGTCCACCATTCCCACTTTCGTCGTCCTCACCACCACGACCGTCGTGCTGACGCTCGCCACCGGCTGCGCCACCCTGATCCATGAGAGCTGGATGCCGCCCTCGCTTGACCAGTGGCTGACCATGGCCGCGTCGGGCTTCATCGTCACGCTCGGCCAGATGGCAATCTTCCTCAGCTACCGCCGTGCGCCGGCCGGGATCGTGGCGCCCTACTATTACAGCTTCACCGTTTGGGCGGTGATCGGCGGCTTCCTGGTCTGGGGCGAAGTACCGAACGGGCTCGCCGTCACCGGCATGGTGATGATCGTGGCGAGCGGGCTTGCTTTGCTCTTCGTCAAATCGAGACGAACACAGGAAGCCATCGCCTGATGACCACGGTTGCGTTCACCGAGGCCGATCTCGGCCGTCAGCGGGCCAATCAGCGAGGCATCGTGCTGATGATCGGCGCCATGGCCTGCTTCGTGGTGAACGATTCCGTCGCCAAACTCGCCACGGCCCGCATGCCGGTCAGCGAGGTGATTGCCATCCGCGGTGTCTTCGCGACGCTTTTCGTACTCGCCCTCATCCTGGCGAACGGCCTTCAGCGCCATTTCCGCCTGATCTGGCAATGGCGGGTCGCGGCTCGCGGCGGCATGGAGAGCATAGTTGCCTTCGCCTCCATTCTCGGCCTCAGCCATGTGCCGCTCGGCATCGCCACCGCCATCGGGCAGATCGCGCCGATCCTGCTGCTCGCCTTTTCGGCCCTGTTGCTCAAGGAGAAAGTCGATGCCAGGCGATGGGCCGCCGTGTTCGTCTGTTTCGCCGGCGTGATCCTGGTTGCCCGTCCGAGCACGGAGGGCCTCAACCTCTATGTGCTGGCAACCCTGGCTTGTGCCGTACTGGCCGCGCTGCGCGACCTGGTCACCCATCGTATCGGCTCCAGCGTGCCGACCCTGCTGGTGACGCTTGGCACCACCACCATCGTCTCCCTGGCCGGCTTCGCAGGCTCGGCAGTGTCCGCCTGGCAGCCGCTCGCCCTTGCCGACCTTTCGCTGCTGATGCTGGGCGGCCTGAGCCTGGTCGGCGGTCATGCCCTGGTGATCGCAGCCTATCGCGGTACGGACGTCTCGGCCGTCAGCCCGTTCCGCTATTCGGCCATCGCGCTCTCCGTACTGGCCGGACTTGTGGTGTTCGGCGATTTGCCCGATGCGTGGACGGGCGCCGGCATGATATTGATCATCCTCAGCGGCCTTTATGCCGCCGGACGCGAGATGCGGCGCCGGCGTGCGATCGAGGCTGCTTTGGATAAGGGTGCCTGAGCAGGGAGTATGGCATGAGCGAGTTGGTGGTGGAGAATGTGGGTTCGGTACGCACCCTGACGCTGAACCGGCCCACAAAGCTCAACGCCTTTACGGCAAGCCTTCACGCCGAACTCCGCGCGGCCCTCTCGGCGGCAATCGCCGATGACGGCGTCAAGGTGGTCGTACTCACCGGCGAGGGGCGCGCCTTCTCTTCGGGCCAGGACCTCACCGAGGACCTGCCGCGCGACGACAAGGGCGGCATCGATCTCGGCCCTGCCCTGGAGCGGGACTACAATCCCCTGATCAAGCAGATCGTCACGTCGCCCAAGCCGACCATCGCGGCGCTCAACGGGCCGGCCGTCGGCGCCTCCATGAATATCGCGCTCGCCTGCGACATCGTATTGGCGGCGCGCTCCGCCACCTTGCAGGAAGCGTTTGCCAAGATCGCCCTGATCCCCGATGCCGGCGGCACCTGGCTGCTGCCGCGCCTGATTGGCCCCAAGCGGGCTCTCGCCCTCATGCTGACGGCCGAACCGGTGCCGGCGGAGGAGGCCCTGCGCATGGGCCTGGTCTACAAACTCTTCGAGGATGCGAGCTTCCGCGATGACGTCGCCGGTTTCGCCGCCAAGCTTGCCCAAGGCCCGGCCCTCGCTTTTCGCATGATCCGCGAGGCGATCCTGGCCAGCGCCGGTAATGATCTCGATACTCAACTGGCCTTGGAAGCAGCCCTGCAGCGCAAAGCCGGCGCTTCGTACGATTTTGCCGAAGGCGTTGCGGCCTTCCTGGCTAAGCGGGCTCCACAGTTTCAGGGGCGCTGACAACGCGTTTTGCGATTTGGCGGAAGCGCAAAGGCGCGTCGGGACAAGGAACCCGAGGAACCCGAGCAAAAAACGTTCAGTCATGAACGCGCTTTGCTCTAGAGTTGCGCTTTCTTAACGTGAAATCGTCGGCATTCCGGCCGAGAATGCAACCAAGTTGAAGTTGAGGATCTGATTTGTTTCGTTCACGCTGGATCTGGCTGGTACTGGCCGCGATACTCGGCATCGCCGCCATCTATGTCGGTAGCAATCCCGAAATGGCGAGTCGCTATGCCCAGGCGCAGCGCGACGCGGCCCTGAGCGCGGATACCAAGCAGACGGTGATGCTGCTGATCGCCCTGGCTGTCGGCGGCTATCTCGCCTGGTTCTTCCTCATCCGCAAGGAGTGAGCGCTCGGCGTTCCGAGCCAGGGACGCCAGAAAACAGGCGCCAGAAAAACGAAACCCCGCCATTGCTGACGGGGTTGCCTTGCGACAAAGACCAGGATCAAACCCGAAGGCGAAGCACCAGCCTATTCATTTTGATCGACCCATCCCCCAGTACATCCGTGGTAGGACTGCCTTTCAATCAGGCACCCGACGCGTCCGCCGAATCACCCTTGAGTGACTATATAGAGAGCCTTTGTGACGGGAACAAGATGGGCTGGAGCAAAATGCTTCAGCCCGCAGATGAATTTCAGACGTCGGCTTCCAAGAGCCTCTCGCGCTTTGCTCCGGCAAGCAGGAGAACCAGGCCCGCCATGCCGGCGGCATAGGCGACCAGCGGCCAGGCGGTATCCCCCGGCAGGATCAATACAGCCAAGGTACCGCCGATGCTGACCAGCAGGCTCTGCACACAAAAATACAGCGCGACCGCAGCACCGGCGATGTCATCGAAGCCTTCGAGCGCGCCATTGGCGGCAACACCGCCGGCGAGGACGATACCAACGGCGATCACCCACATCGGCGCGAGGAAGCTCCACCAGGACGGCGCCTCCATGATCTCGCCCGCAGCGAGCAAGCCGGCGCCAGCCAGGATCGTCACCATCGCCCGCTTGAGACAACCCAGACGCCCCCAGCGCTCGACACGGCCAGGCACGAAGCGCGTTGCGGCCATCATCGCCAAGGCTGCCGTAGCGAAGGCAAGGCTGAAAGCCAGGGGCGAATAGCCGGCCCTGTCGATCAGCACGCGGGGCGCGGTGGAGAAGAAGACGAAGAAGCTTCCCATCGCCGTGCCGAAGCCTGTCGTATAGGTCCAGAATGCATAGCTGCCGAGAACCGAGGTGGCGGGGCGCCGGGCGCCCTCCACCACTGCTCGCCGGGTCTCGGGCCAGCGCCATGCCGCATGGACGAAGGCAGCCGCCATCAGCAGTCCGAGCGTGACGAAGATCGCCCGCCAGCCGAAATGATCGGCAATGAGCGCCCCGGCAATCGGCCCCAGGGCCGGCACGAAGGCAAGCATGGCGCTGAACAGGCTGTAGATGACCGCACCCTCAGGGCGTTCGGCGTAGACGTCCCGCACCGTGGCGAAGGTTGCCACCAGGGCGGCGGAGGCGCCGGCCGCTTGCAGGAAGCGCAGGGCCACGAAGGCGGTGGCGTTCGAACTGGCCGCAAGTCCCAAAGAAGCGAAGAGGAACACAGCGGCGCCTCCGATCAGAACCGGCCGGCGGCCGATGCGGTCGGACAGCGGTCCGAAGACGATCTGCCCCACGCCCAGCATCACCATATAGAGGCTGAGGGTCAGTTGGATCACCGATACGCTGGTTGCCAGCGTCACCGGCATGATGGGCACGATGGGCAGATAGATATCCATGGCCAGGGAGGCGAGGATATCGAAGGGTGCCATCAGCAGCAGGGTCGACGGCAGGGTATAGCCCCAGACGGGGTTTTTGGCAGGCATGACAAAACATCCGCTCAAATGAAAACATTCGGCGGCGGTCTGCCTTTCAGCGCGAAACCGGACGGGATCGGACAGAACGCCGCAACAACATCGACATGTCGTTGCGGCCTAGCGGTCCGACGATTTGAGGCCCTTCATGTCCGGCTCCTGGCTGTCATTGCAATGGATGAGCGGCACGGCTTTATCAAAATGCTGCCGGGCGAACAATCCTCGGCGGGCATTTCCTCGACCGGCTACAGTGAGAGCCACCTTGTCAGGGTCGGCCCCTGCCCCTCAGGATTGCAGGCCATCCAGATCGGAGACCAGGCGCAGATAACCGCCGCGATAGTCCCCGAAATCCGTTAGCTGAGCATCCGCTAACTGGCCTGCATTCGTGCATCGCCCCATCCAGCTGCGCACACCGGCAACGTCCTCGGACGTGGTTTCCACCGTGGCACCGAGATGGCGTTCGAGGAAGGCCGTGAGGGCTGCCACGGCCTCGTCGAGACCGGATGACGTCGCCAGCATCAGGCTTTCATAGAGCTTGCCTTCCTCCTCGTCGGTCTCGGCATTGTAGTCCGGCTCGCCGTCGAAACCTGACGGCGAGCCCATATCCTCGAGGGTCTTCATGAATGCGGCTTTCCCATCATCGCCTGATTCAGCTGCGCGGCTTTTCGAGCCGGGCGACGAGGCTGCAGGTATCCCAGCGCCGGCCGCCCATGGCCTGGACCTCCGCATAGAACTGGTCGACCAGTGCCGTCACCGGCAATTGGGCGCCATTCGCCCGTGCGGTATCCAGGCAGATGCCCAGATCCTTGCGCATCCAGTCGACCGCGAAGCCGAAATCGAACTTGCCTTCCTGCATCGGCTTCCAGCGGTTTTCCATCTGCCAGGATTGCGCGGCCCCCTTCGAGATCACACCGATCACCTTTTCGATGTCGAGCCCGGCCTTGTTGGCGAAATGGACGCCCTCGGAGAGGCCCTGTACCAGCCCGGCGATGCAGATCTGATTGACCATCTTGGTCAATTGACCGGCGCCCGAGGGCCCCATGAGCTGGCAAGCCTTGGCATAGTGGGCGATCACCGGCTCAGCCCGGGCATAGACATCGGCATCGCCGCCGCACATCACGCCAAGCGCACCGTTTTCCGCGCCGGCCTGCCCGCCCGAAACCGGGGCATCGATGAAGCCGAGGCCGAGCTTGCCGGCCGCTTCGTACAATTCGCGCGCGACCTCGGCCGAGGCGGTGGTGTGGTCGACGAAAACCGCCCCCTTCTTCATGCCGGAAAAGGCGCCTTGCGGACCCGTCGTCACCGAGCGCAGGTCATCGTCATTGCCCACGCAGGCAAAGACGATGTCGGCGTCCGCAGCCGCTTCGGCCGGCGTCGGCGCGGAAGCGTTGCCGTATTTTTCCACCCAGGCCTGTGCCTTGGCGGGCGTGCGATTATAGACGGTGACCTGATGACCGCCGCGTACGGCCAGATGGCCCGCCATTGGAAAGCCCATCACGCCAAGGCCGAGAAACGCCACTTTCATCGCAGAACTCCTTTATCCCAGCGCTTCCAACAGCTGCCAGGTTCAATAGATCGAGAAGGGGAAATATTTGTCGTTGATTGTCTTGTAGGTACCATCGGCGACGATATCGGCAATCGCCTTGTTGAATTTTTCGACGAGATCCCCATCGCTCTTGCGCAAGGCAATGCCCTCGCCCTCGCCGAAGAAGCTGGGATAATCGGCCACGTCGACGTCGGCCTTGAGCTCGCAACAGAGGCTTTCGGGCTTGGCCAGCCAGCCGGCCAGCACCAGCTTGTCGGCAAGCACCGCATCGAGCCGCCCGGTCACCAGATCGGCATTGGCCTCGGCCTGGCTGCCATAAAGCTTGATCTGGGCGCCTCCCGCCTGGATCTCCGCCTGCAGGAAGGCGGCCTGCGCCGTGTTGGCCATCACACCGACCACCTTGTCCTTCAATCCCGCAGCGTCCCAGGCGGCGATCTTGCTATCCTTGCGGGCCACGAAACTGGTGGGCCGGTCATAATAGCGATTGGTGAAAGCGACCTGTCGCCGGCGCTCCGGCGTGATCGCCATGGACGAGACGATGGCGTCGACCTTGCCCGCGTTCAAGGACGGAATCAGGGCGTCCCAATCGAGAACTTCGAAACTGCAGGTCGCTCCCATCTTCTGGCAGAGCGCCTTGGCGATATCGACATCGAAACCGATGGGCTGATCCTTGGCATCGAGCTGGTTGAAGGGTGGATATTCGCCTTCTGTGGCGATGCGGATCGATTTCCACTCCCTGGCCGAGACAGTGCTGCCGGCAAAGGCGACGAGGGCGACAGCCAAGATGAAAGTGCCGATCCGCGTCATACCGTCTCCTCGATGATTCCCCGAAATGTCTGGCGATTTGGCGGAATCACCAGCAATCGCAGCGGCACCTCGAAGCACAAAAGAGTTCAGCCCTTCAAATGTGGCATTCATGCGCGGTTGCGCCGCCCGGTCCGCCTGCGCGCCGCCATCGCAGTGTCGAAAGCATCGCGGGCGGCCTGCAAGGCCGGCGTTTGCGCGAAACGCTCCGGCAATCTCGCCATCAGCGCCAAGCGGTCCTCCTCGCTCATCTCTACCCAGCGGCCGATTTCCAGGCCGGAGCGTCCGCAACCGATGCAAAAGCCGCTCGCCGCCTCGATGCGGCAAATGGCGATGCATGGCGTGGAGGTGATCTGCATGGCGTTCACAATCCAGATAGCGCGATATCGAGTAATCTAGGCATACCAGCCCAGCGGCGCCAGAGCACCTGCCAGAACCGCCACTTCGGCAAGCATCACGGCGGCACCGCAAACGTCGCCGGTCTGTCCGCCGATCTGCCGCTCCGCCAGCCTGGTGACAGCATAGGCCGCCGCAAGCCCGACCAAAGGCGCGAGAACCGACATGAAATGGCCGGTTCCGGCCCAAGCCAGGAGAGCCGCCACGACCATGGCAGGGACGGCTCCCGAGCGCCAGGCATGGCTGGTCAAACGGCCCACCGAGGCACCGGCGCCGTCCCGGCGCGCCGCCCCCAGCAAAACCAGCGGCAAAAGCCCCACGATACGGGAAACACCGACGGCAGCGGCCAAGATCAGGCCCGCGCGCCAGACGCTGCCCGTCGCCGTCAGCAAGGAGGCGAGCAACGACACCCGGGCGGCGAGGGTCAGCATCAGGGCCGTCGCTCCATAGGCGCCGATGCGCGAATCACGCATGATTTCGAGCTTGCGCTCCAGCGTGCCGCCACCGCCGAATCCATCCGCGACATCCGCAAGTCCGTCCTCATGCATGGCGCCGGTCATCACGGCCAGGGCGGCGACCGCGAAGATGGCGGCAACCGTTGCGGGCAAGCCGGCAAGATGGGCGATGGCCAGCACGATGGCGGCAGCCAGGCCGAGCACGGCGCCTGCCAACGGCGTGACCGGCGCCAGCCGCTCCATATCAGGCCGACCATGCGGATCGACTTCGAAGGACAGGACGGGCACCGGAAGGCGCGACCAGAAGCGCAGAGCCTGCGGAATGCTGGCGAAAAGCGATGAATGCATCATGGCGATGACCTGCATGCCATGCTGGCGCACATCAAATCAACGGTGCGATGACCCCTGCGGCTTTTCCTTGCACCGCCTCCCGTGTCGACGCCGGGGTATCAACCGTCGTCACACGACCTTTCCGCCTCGCAGTCATCGGTCTATAAGCGCGGCAAATCATTTCTCCTGCGCTGGAGCATCCCAATGGCTTTTGCCGGCACCGCCCTGCCCTTCGACGACATACGCGAGCTTGCCCGCAACATGCCCGCCCTCGACGACAACGCCGTGGCAGGGGTGAAGCAGCGCGACAGCCAATTGACCAAGCCGCCGGGCAGCCTCGGTCGGCTGGAGACCATCGTCGAATGGCTCGCCGCCGTGCAGGCCACGCCCTCTCCCACGGTCTCGCGGCCCCTGGTGGCGATCTTTGCGGGCAATCACGGCGTGGTCGCCCGCGGCGTTTCGCCCTATCCGCAGGAAGTCACGCGCCAGATGCTGGAGAATTTCGCCGCCGGGGGCGCCGCGATCAACCAGATCTGCTCGACATTCGACATCGGCCTCAAAGTGTTCGATCTCGCTCTGGATATCCCCACCGGCGACATCACCTGCGAAGCCGCCCTCGACGAAAAAGCCTGCGCGGCCACCATGGCTTTCGGCATGGAGGCGGTTTCCGGCGGCATCGACCTGCTGGTTCTGGGTGAGATGGGCATCGGCAACACCACCATCGCCGCCGCCATCTACCATGCTCTCTACGGCGAGGAGGCAGCCCATTGGGTCGGCCGCGGCACGGGCATCGACGATGCCGGCCTGGCCCGCAAGATCGCGGCTGTCTCCGCCGCGGTCGAGTTTCACCGCGACCATCTCAAGGACCCGCTCGAAGTGCTGCGGCGTCTCGGTGGCCGCGAAGTCGCGGCGATGGCCGGCGCCATCCTGGCGGCCCGCAGCCAGCGCGTGCCGGTAGTGCTGGACGGCTATGTCGTCTGCGCCGCCGCGGCCATCCTCCATGCCATGGATCCCGCCTTGCTGGACCACTGCATCGCCGGGCATGTCTCCGCCGAGGGAGCCCATGCCGATGTACTGGTTCGTCTCGGCAAGAAGCCCCTGCTTGATCTGGGCATGCGACTCGGCGAAGCATCCGGCGCTGCCCTGGCGGTGTCTCTCATCAAAGCAGCTCTTGCCTGCCATACCGGCATGGCGACCTTCGCTCAGGCTGGTGTCACCGACAAGGCGTGAGCTGCGCTTGATGATACAGATAGGGCGGGACGACGACGAAATGTAACAAACCGTTACATCTCGTGTTCCACCCGCAAAAGCTTTGCCGCGAAGTGGTCACGATCGGGCGCTAGGCCTGAGTCGATGCTAGAGTCGGGTATGTCTCGGTAAAAATGCCTGCTGTGCTCTAATTTTTGTTTCGACGCGTCTTTGCGAATGTCGGTGATTCCGCCAAATCGCAAAACGCTTTAGGAGCCTATTCATGTTCAGGACGATCAGCGCCGCCATTGCCGTGTTTGCCTTCACGGCACCTGGCTTTGCCGGCGAGAAAACGGATCCCCGCTGCAGTCAGTATGGCGAAGGGTTCGTCTATTCGGCCGATACCGGCATGTGCATCAGGGTCGGCGGCGAGTTCAGGGCCGATTACGGCTTCAGGAAGCAGAGCGGCCTCGGCCAGCAGAGCGGCTTCGGCTCCTCCGTCAAGGGCCATGTCGATGCGCGCGGCAACACCGATCTCGGCCCCTTCCGCATCGTGGTCGAACCGACCGCACGCAAGTTCTGAGCCAGGCAGACTCCCCTGATCGAACTGCAGGGTCTCAAACGCCCGCTTTGTGCGTTTTCGCACAGACAGTTTCGGCATTTCGTGAGCTGGCCTCTCCTGGCCCATTCTCGCCGGTTTTGGCTGCTTTCTTTGAGTTGAAGTCCCGGGACTTTTCGGTTCATACCGGTGGATGACTTGACATGCATCACCCGGCTGAAGCCTCGCCGACCTGCGAGGTTTCCGATCGAAATAGAACAGACTTCGGCATGAGGCAGATACTTCTTCGCTCCCCCCAGTTCTCGATGCCCCGGCAGCAGGGGATCCTGTCATGCGTGTGACGGTGATCGGTTGCGGCGATGCATTCGGGTCAGGTGGACGGTTCAATACCGCCAGCCTGGTCGAAATCGAGGACCCGCAGGAGGGCCGCACCGTCTGCCTGCTGGATTGCGGCGCGACGACGATGACGGCGCTCAGCGCCATCAACATCGACCCCGACCAGATCGATTTGATCATGCTGACTCATCTGCATGGCGATCATTTCGGCGGCATTCCTTTCCTGCTGCTCGATGCGCAATGGGTCCGCAAGCGCACCCGTTCACTGCGCATCATCGGCCCTCCCGGTACGATCGAACGCCTGTCCACCACCATCGAAGCCCTGTTTGCCGGGGCGACCATGGAGACGCCCTGGAGCTTTGCCTGGAGCGTGGAGGAAATGGCGCCGGGGACGCAGCGCGAAGCCCAGGGCTTCACGATCCGTACCGTCGAGGTGGTGCATCCCTGCGGCGCGCCGGCCACCGCGGTGCGGCTGGAAGGCGGCGGCAAGATCTTCGTGCATTCCGGCGACACCGAATGGACCGAAGTCCTGCCTGAGATCGCCGACGGCGCGGACCTGCTCTTTCTCGAATGCTTCGCCATCGAGGAAACCCCGCCTCACCTCAACTATAATCGCCTGCTCGCCCGCCGCGGCGATTTCAACGCCAAACGCGTCGTGCTCACCCATATGGGCCCGACCATGCTGGCCCATCATGACAAGGTCGACCGCACCTTGTTCGACCTTGCCGAAGACGGCATGGTGATCGAGATATAGGCTCTACCTTGGAGCGCGGACATCTTGCCCGCTCTTCTCGCCCTGCATACGGCGGTTCCAAGAGCGGACAAGATGTCCGCGCTCCGATTCTTCTCACATCGGCGGCGCGGCGCCGTTCTGGCCCGTAGCGACGCTGTTTGTCCGCCAGTCCTTGCCGTCGGGCTGGGCCACGACGAAAACCGCGATCCCCGGCTTGATGATCGTGCGCTCGGCCGCATTGAACTGCACGACGGGAACCTCGGGCGGGATCACGATCTTGCGGCTGCCACCGGGAAAGCTGAGCATGACCTCCCGACCCGCCGCGGTCGAGACGACCTCGCCGCCAACCGTGCCATTGGTCATGCGCGCGCCCGGCTTGGAATCCCAGTCCCGCTCGCCCTCGCCACTCTTGACGCCGGGCGGAAAGACATGGACCTCCAGCGATTTGCCCGAACCGTCTGCCTGGGGGATCTGCGCCGTGCCGATGAAGCTGCCGGCATGGATGGCCTCGACGCTGATGGGCACCACCAGCCGGGCCTTCCAGTCAGGCGCAAGATGGATCGAAATGCTCTGGCCGTCCGAGGTCTTGAGGCTGAGCCCCTTGCCATCCAGCGACTCGATCGTGCCGCGGAAGATCTTGCGGGGGGCCTCCTGCGCCTGGGCCGGAAGGATGAAGGCGAGCACCAGCAAGCCGGCAAGCCGATAGGGTTTCGTCATGATGCAAACTCCGCGCCCCCGCGACGCAACAGCGTCCCCGATGACGCAGCATAGCGCCGCGGCGAGACGAGACGATTCACTTTGACGGGAGCAGCGGGTCGGCGGCCCGATCAGGCGGCCTTGGCCTCGATCGCGCGGCGGACATGCACAGCCGCCTCGAACAGCACTTCGAGCCCGGCTCCCGGCTTGACCGCCTCGGTGGCGAGGTGGCGCCGATAGAGCCGCGCGCCCGGCCGCCCCGGGAAGAGACCGATCATGTGGCGGGTGATAGAGCTCAGCCGCACGCCCTCAGCCAACTGCCCCTCGATATAGGGCGCCATCGCCTCGATGGCCTCGAAGCCGTCGGCGACAGGCGCGGCCACACCAAACAGCGTGGGATCGACGGCGAGCAGGATCTCGGGATTCTGATAAGCCTCGCGCCCCACCATCACGCCGTCGAGACGAGCCCGATGCGTGCTCCATTCCTCGACGGCCTTGATGCCGCCATTGATGGATATGGAGAGATCGCGATTGGCTTCCTTCAGCCGATAGACACGGCCGTAGTCGAGCGGCGGCACGTCGCGGTTTTCCTTGGGGCTCAGCCCCTTCAGCCAGGCCTTGCGCGCGTGCACGATCAGGGCATCGACGCCGGCAGCCCGGACGGTCGCGGTGATGCGATCGAGTGCGACCTCGGGATCCTGCTCGTCGATGCCGATGCGGCACTTGACGGTGACGGGCAGGTCGACCGCGGCCTTCATCGCGGCCACGCACTCGCCGACGAGTTCCGGTTCCGCCATCAGGCAGGCGCCGAACCGCCCCTCCTGCACGCGATCGGACGGGCAGCCGACATTGAGATTGATCTCGTCATAGCCGAAATCGGCGCAGATGCGGGCCGAGGTGGCCAGGTCCTTCGGATTGGAGCCGCCAAGCTGCACGGCGATGGGATGTTCCTCGCCGGAAAAGCCGAGCAGACGCTGCCGGTCGCCATGGATCACGGCACCGGTGGTCACCATCTCGGTGTAAAGCAAGGCCTTCGCCGAGAGGATGCGATGGAAGAACCGGCAATGACGATCCGTCCAGTCCATCATCGGGGCGATGGAGAAGTCTCGTTCCAACATGCTGCTTTCGTTGCTCTTTCACACTCGCGGCACCCATCCTGAGGGCGTCGGGCCGCCAAGCGCCGCAGGCTCTTACAGCATTTTCCTGTTTTTTTCAAAGAGTTGATCGGCCCTCCGTCAGCCGACGTGACCGACATAATAGCTTGGAAAGTGGCGAAGGTCCGGAAGCAGCGCGAGACGTAGCCGCATCGGAAGTAAATCATGACCATTCGCTGAAGCCACCTCGACCAGACCGGCACGCGCGTTCTGGTTGGCAACATGAAGAACCCAGGGGAGAAGGTCGGCAACGAAACCTGAAGCGATCTGGTGCCAGCAACCGCTTGAGCGTTGCTTGTTTTATAAGCAGTTTAAAAGGTCGCTCTGACTAAGCCGAATGGAATGTAACCTTGAAACTGCTATGGTTTTCGGCCGCTTTTGAATAATAGACTTTGCGTTTAGCAGTGCGCGATGCCATAATTCTCCGGCAATGCGCGGCTGGAGAGTTTCATGCGCCCGAATCGTGATGCCAAACATTCTCGATCAAAGATAGCCTATCAAGTATTATTGGCGGCAACAGGACTTCTAGCCATCCCAATAGACGGACAGGCGCAAGAATCAACTGCTCTCTCCCTGTCCTATTCGCCATCCTATTCTTGGTCCGGGGCCTATTTCGGGGCGCAAACCGGCGGCGGATGGGTGCGTGCTCATTACAGCCTGGGTCCTGCCACCCGAAGGCGACCGGCTCAACCAATCGACATGGCCGGCGGTTTGGCCGGGGTCTATGCGGGATATAATTTTCAGTCTGGCCCACTGGTGGCCGGCATGGAGGCTGACTTCGCAAAGACTTGGATTCGCGGAGACCGCTTCGTCGTACCGCTCAATGCCATGTCCGTGGGTTCACAAATCGATTGGAGCGTTTCCGTTCGGGGGCGGCTGGGATACGCAATCGGGAATTTCCTGCCCTATCTAGCCGGCGGAGTGACGTTCGCCGACGCCAATTTTCCGACGACCCTGTATGGCGGGCAGGCGCCCCGCAGCGACCACCAGTCGCATGTCGGATGGACCATCGGCGCAGGCATCGAATACGGGCTATCCGAGAACCTGATCTTTCGCACCGAATATCGCCATACCGATTTTGGAAAGAAATACGTATTCCGAACGATGCCTGATGGTTCCGCCGATCGCCCGTCGCAAACCTCAATCGCCACCGACGAGATCCGGATCGGCATCGCCTGGAAACTCGGCGCCCCGTCTGGAAGGGAAGAGCGAGCCCTTTCATGGGCGGAGCTCCCGCCCTTTGATTGGAGTGGCCCCTACGCCGGCGCCCAGGCCGGCTTTACCTGGGAACGGTCCAGCTATTATCCGCTCACGGCAATATCGTCACGGGTGCAGTTGAACACCTCGACCACCGTCCCTTGGATTTTCGCCGGCTATAACTGGCAGCTCGGAAGGATCGTCCTGGGCGGGGAAGGCGATGTCCTCCTATCGAAAATCGACTCCCGCGGGGTCCTGAGGGATGCCCATGGCACACCCTACCCAGACTTCCAGGTCGCGTCCGCCCTGGATCATGCTTGGTCGGTTCGGGGTCGGCTCGGTTTCGCTTTCGGCCGATTTCTTCCCTACATTACCGGAGGCGTTGCCGGAGCCAAATTCAGTCACACCGTCGAGACCCCCTTCGAGCAGCGGAAGTTCAACCATCATTTCACGCGTTGGACGGCCGGAGCCGGGTTGGACTACGCACTCACCAATCATCTGCTCGTCAGAGCGGAATACCGCTACACCCCCTATGGAGAAGTCACTCCGCGCGGTGGCCCCAGCCATATGATCGACGTCAGGACGAATGAGGTTCGCATCGGTGCCGCCTTCAAGCTGTGAGGGGATGGGTCTCAACGGCCAAGGCAAGCTTTGAGCGCAGGCGACGGCCTGCCTCACCGAACAGAGAGGCTCTGCATAGGTTGGTGACAGAGAAGTTCTTGGTGCGGTTGCGAGATACCCCCCTTTCGCTGCTCTTTATGCCTCTAGCGCCCAACACGAGGATATCGCCCGCCGTCACCCAACGCGCTCGACATAATAGCGTGGCACCCGCCCCTTCTCCCGGTCGCGATAGAAATCGGCGCAGAAATCGGCGAAGGCCCGGAAGCGGCGCGAGACGTGGCGGCGCCGGGAATAGATCAGGTTGATCGCAGTCTCCGGCGAGCGCCATTGCGGCAGGACAGGCGCGAGCAGGCCATGCTCGCATTCGGTTTCGACGAAGAAACCGGGCAGATAGGCGATGCCTTCGCCGGCCACCGCGAAATATTTGAGCGTCCAGTAGTCGTTGGTCATGCAGCTCACCGGCGGCAGGATGTCGGTCTCCGCGCCCTGTGCATCGGCGAGATACCAGGATTGCGGACGGGTGGGCTGGCGGAAGATCAGGCCGCGATGGCCGACGAGATCGTCGGTCGTTTCAGGCAGGCCGTGGCGGTCGAGATAATCAGGGCTGGCATAGAGCCCGTAGGAGGCCGTCGCCAAGCGGCGGCTGACATAGTCGATCTCGGACGGCTCTCCCCAGTGGAAGATACCGTCGAGAGCCAGTTCAGTGACATCCGAGAAAGGCTGCCGCGAGGTCAGGAACATCACGTCGAGCACCACCTGCGGATAGTTCTGGCGGAAGGCGAACAGCAGCTCGGAGGTGATGGTGGTGCCGAACTCGCCGGTGGAACCGACCCGCAGCGTGCCGGCGACCTCGTGGCGCATCTCGGCCATGGCCGTCGCCGCATCCTCGCAGCTTGCCTGGATGCGTCGGGCGTGGCGCAGCAATTCGGAGCCGGCATCGGTCACGTGGAGGTGATGGCCTTCGCGCACGAAGAGTTCGACGCCGAACTCGTCCTCGAGTTGGCGGATGCGATGGCTGAGCGTGGATTTGGGCAGGCGGTGCAGCCGCGCGGCCGCTGAAATCGAGCGGGCATCCGCCACCTTCACGAAGCAATCGATTATGGAAAGATCCATGCCGGCCCCAATTTCGTTCAAAGAATTGGACGATCAGTTCATCGGATAGCCTAATTCGACCAGTTGTGTAAACGATCGGCGGCCGGAATACTCCCTTCCAATCCAGGGAGGTTTCAGTGACGGATATACGGGAGTTCATTCGCGCCGCGTCGGGCCACGGTGCCAAGGCGAGCCTGGCGGTTCGCGGCGGCCGACTTGTCAATGTGGTGTCGGAGGAGATCTACAAGGCCGACATCGCCATTCTCGGCGATCGCATCATCGCCGTCGGCGACATCGCCGACCATGTCGGGCCCGGGACCGAGATCATCGATGCCAGCGGCAAATATCTCTGCCCGGGCATGATCGACGGGCATCTGCATGTCGAATGCTCCAAGCTCTCGATCACGAGCTTCGCCAAGGCCGTCGTGCCGCTCGGCACCACCTCGATCGTCACCGGCCTCGACCAGATCATCGTGGTGGGCGGCCCGGCCGCAGCCCGCGAATTCCTCGACGAGGCCCGCCAGACGCCGCTGAAAGTGTTCTGGGGCGCGCCCTGCAAGACGCCATACACCATGCCCCGCTCGACCGTCGGGCATTATTTCGGCCCGCAGGATCACCTTGCCACCCACCACTGGCCCGAATGCGTCGGCATCTGGGAGACGGTGCGCGAGTTCATCCAGGAGGAGGATGCCGACGTGCTCAAGGCGATCGAGATCGCCGAGGCCAGCCGCCTGCCCCTGCTCGGCTGCTGCCCAATGACGCGCGGTGCCCGGCTAGACGCCTATCAGCAGGCCCGCGTGCGCGCCGACCATGAGAGCTACACGCCCGAGGAGATGCTGGAGAAGCTGCGCGCCGGCATGCATGTGGTGGTGCGCGAATCCTCGATCTCGCACTTCCTCTCCGACAATCTGCGCATCGTCACCGAAATGGGCGTGAAGGCGCTGCGCCGTATCAGTTTCTGCACCGACGACGTCGTCGCCAGCGATATCCTGGCCCGCGGCCATCTCGACAACATGGTCCGCATGGCGATCGCCATGGGTATCTCGCCGATGGCGGCGATCCAGATGGCGACGATCAACGGCGCCGATGCCCTGAGGATCGACGACAAGGTCGGCTCGATCTCGCCGGGCCGTGCCGCCGATATCCTGCTGATCAACGACCTGCGCGACTTCAAGATCGAGGCGGTGATCGCCAAGGGCGCCCTGGCGGCGCGCGACGGCAGGATGGCCGTCGATCTCGCGCCTCCCCCACGCAGCGAGGCCCTGCTGCACTCGATCAAGCTCGAGCCGATCAAGCCTGAAGAAATCGCCGTGCCCGTCACCGGCGCCGGCGACAGTGCCGACGTCCTGGCGATCGCGGTAACGCCGGAGAAGATCTTCGTGCGCACGCGACGCGACGTGACGCTGCCGGTGAAGGACGGGCGCGTACAAGCCGATATCGGCCAGAACGTGCAGTATATCACCGTGGTCGAACGCTACGGCAAGACGCGCAACCGCCCCGTCGCCTTCACCTCCGGCTTCGGCCTGAAGGCCGGCGCCATGGCCAGTTCCACCGCCCCGGATGACAACAACATCATCTGCATCGGCACCGATGCCGAAGACATGGCCGTTGCCATCAACCATCTCATCGCCAACCAGGGCGGCCAGGTGGTGGTGCGCGATGGCAAGGTGCTCGAATTCCTGCATCTGCCGATCGGCGGCATCGTGGCGGATATCGAGCCTCAGGCGATGGCCGAGAAGGAATTGCGGCTCGACGACGCGGTGCGGAGCCTCGGTTGCGACCTGCCCTGGCCGTTCATGTACATGTTCGTGCTGCAGATCACTGCGATTCCCGACTACGCAATCACCGATCTCGGCATGGTCGATTGCGTCAACTTGAAGGTGATCTCGCCGCTGGCCGATGCGGCCGGCAAAAAAATCGAGGCGGCGGCATAACGCGCTGTCGAAGGCTTAGAGCCGCTCCACGAACAAGCAGGTTGATAAGATCGTCATCCCCGGCCGAGCCTTCACAAGCTTGCTTGTGAAGGCTCGGCCGGGGATGACAAAACGCCGATCGCAAACGGCATCTGGTAACGACGGCAAGAACGACAATAATTCCTGGGGAGGAGAAATGGGCTATCAGACCGACATCGAAGCCAGACACGCAGGCCAGGGGCAATCCTGGCTCGCGGCTGCGCTCGACCGCTATTTCGGCATATCCCGGTTCGGATCGACGGTTCGCACCGAGATCCTGGCCGGACTGACGACGTTCCTGGCCGCGTCCTATGTCATCGTCGTCAATCCCTCGATCCTGTTGCCGGCCGGCATCCCGTTCTCGGCCGGCGTCACCGCCACCGTGCTGGTCAGCTTCATCGGCAGTTGCGCCATGGGGCTCTATGCCCGCAGCCCGATCCTGGTGGCGCCCGGCATGGGCATCAATGCCCTCTTCACCTATACGATGGTGCTCGGCGCCAAGGTGCCGCTGGAGATCGCGCTCGGCTGCGTGCTGTGGGCCGGCGTGCTCTTCACCATCATGGCGCTCCTCGACCTGCGCACGGCGGTGATCGAGGCGATACCGACAGACCTTCGCTATGGTATTGCCTGCGGCATCGGCCTGTTCATTGCGCTGATCGGCCTGGTCAACGCCAAGTTCATCGTCTCGAATGCCGACACCATCGTCGGGCTCACCCATTTCTCGCCCGTGACGCTCACCTTCATCTCCGGCTTCATCGTCACGGTGGCGCTGGTGGTGCGCCGTGTGCCCGGCGCCATGATGGCGGGCATGATCCTCACCACCCTTCTCGCCATCCCGATCGGGCGCTGGTGGGGGGATGGCGCTGCCTTCAATGCCGGCACGCCCGACCTGCACACGTTGGTCAATTGGAGCGGCCTGAGCGCGGCCCCCGATTTCAGCTTCGTCGGCAAGATCGATCTCTTCGGCGCTCTGCAATTTGCCTATGCGCCCTTCATCTTCGTGTTCCTATTCACGAATTTCGTCGAGGCCTTGTCGACTTTTCTCGGTCTCGCCGAAGCCGCCGATCTCAAGGACGAGAACGGCATGCCGCGTAACGTCAAGCAGTCGATGCACGTCGATGCCGTTGCCGCCCTGATCTCGGCGCCGCTCGGCACCAGCCCGGCCACGGTCTATCTGGAATCGGGTGCGGGCATCGCCCAGGGCGGGCGCACGGGCCTGGTCGCGCTGGTCTCGGGCCTGCTCTTCCTGCCTTTCCTGTTCCTGTCGCCGCTGCTTTCGCTGGTGCCGGCCATCGCCACGGCGCCGGTGCTGATTCTCACCGGCCTGTTCATGTCCGAGCCGATGGGCCGCATCCAATGGTCGAGCATGGAGGATGCCATCCCGGCCTTTCTCGCCATCGTGCTGATCCCCCTCACCTTCTCGATCACGCTCGGCCTGTCGCTCGCGGTCATCGCCTATGTGCTGCTCAAGCTTCTGGCCGGCAAGCCGGGCGAAGTGAAGCCGGTGATGTGGTTCGTGGCGGTGCTTGCGGCCATGCTGGTCTTGCAGGTGCAATCCTGATGAGCCGCGCGGGTGGGCGTCACCACGCCCGCCCGTTTCTTCCCCGAACTGAAAGGACAGCAGGACATGCTGAAGCCCTGGTCTGAAATCGCGCCCCGGCTGGTCGACGTCGCCATGGGCCGGACACCGGCCGATCTGGTCATCCGCAACGGGCGCTGGGTGAACGTCTATTCCGGCGAGATCGTACCGGGAACCGACATCGCCATTTCGGCCGGACGCTTTGCCTATGTCGGGCCTGACGCCAGCCACACCGTCGGCCCTGAGACCAAGGTCGTCGACGCCACCGGCCGCTATCTCGTGCCGGGCCTGTGCGACGGCCACATGCATGTCGAAAGCGGCCTGGTCACGGTGACCGAGTTCGCGCGCGCCGTCATCCCGCACGGCACCACCACGATGTTCATCGATCCGCACGAGATCGCCAATGTGCTGGGCCTGCCCGGCGTCAAACTGATGAACGACGAGGCCCAGAGCCTACCGATCAACATCCTGATGCAGGTGCCGAGCTGCGTGCCGAGCGCCCCCGGGCTGGAACGCGCCGGTGCCGAGCTCAGCGCCGATGATGTCAGGCAGGCCCTGTCCTGGCCCAACATCATCGGCCTCGGCGAGATGATGAATTTCCCGGGCGTCGCCTCGAACGATGCCAAGATGCTGGCGGAAATCGCCGCGACGCAGGCGGCCCGCCTCACGGTCGGTGGCCACTATGCCTCCCCCGATCTCGGCCGCGCCTTTCATGCCTATGCGGCCGGCGGCCCGGCCGACGATCACGAGGGCACCACCGTGGACGACGCCATTGCCCGGGTGCGCCAGGGCATGCGCGCCATGCTGCGCCTCGGCTCGGCCTGGTATGACGTCGCCGCCCAGGTCAAGGCCATCACCGAACGCGGCCTCGATCCGCGCAACTTCATCCTGTGCACCGATGACAGCCATTCCGGCACGCTCGTCAATGACGGCCACATGAACCGGGTGGTGCGCCATGCCATCGCCCAGGGCCTGAAGCCCGTCACCGCCATCCAGATGGCAACGCTCAACACCGCCCAGCATTTCGGCCTCGAACGCGAGCTCGGCTCGATCGCGCCCGGCCGCCGCGCCGATCTCATCATCAGCTCCGATCTGGCGGCGCTTCCTGTCGAAATGGTGTTCGCCCGCGGAGAATTGCTGGCCGAGCATGGGGCCCTGACGGCGGAGATCCCGCGCTACGCCTATCCGGACAGTGCCTGCAACACGGTGCGCCTCGGCAAGCACCTGGAGGCTGAGGATTTCGATATCGCCGCTCCCGGCGCATCCGAGGTCACGGCCCGGGTGATCGGCGTGGTCGAGAACCAGGCACCCACAAGGGCGCTGGAAAGGAAGTTGCCGGTCAAGGATGGTATCGTCGGCATGAACAGGGCCGACGATGTCTGCCAGATCGCTTTGGTCGAGCGTCACCGCGCCACCGGCGAGGTGGTCAACGCCTTCGTGTCCGGCTTCGGCTACACCAGGGATTGCGCCATGGCGTCCACCGTGGCGCATGACAGCCACCACATGATCGTCGTGGGCACCAACAAGCGCGACATGGCGCTGGCCGCCAACCGGCTCGGGGAAGTCGGCGGCGGCATCGTGATGATCAGCGAGGGCCGCGAACTCGCTTTGATCGAACTGCCCGTGGCCGGACTGATGTCTGACGAGCGGGCCGAGATCGTGGCCGGGAAGGCGAGCCGGCTGGTCGAGGCGATGCGTGACTGCGGCTGCACGCTCAACAACGCCTATATGCAGCACTCGCTGCTGGCGCTGGTGGTCATCCCGGAGCTGCGCATCTCCGATAGGGGGTTGATCGACGTCACGCGTTTCGCCAAGACCTCGGTGCTGGTGGAGGGTTAAGTCGGGCTCGAGGCGGCGTGCCGATCACGCCGCTTTCGCCGGGCCGGCGGGGAAGACGCCGGACATCACCGAAAAGCCCTTGATGCGCTTGACCCGATCGGACCAGCGGCGGATCGCCGGATAGTCCTGGCGGGGAATGCCGCCCTCCTCCGACAGCATCACATAGGGAAAGCAGGCAATGTCGGCGATGGTCGGCTTGGACGCGCTGCAAAGCCAGTCGCGCTTTTCCTGCTCGCCGAACCACAGATGCTCGTCGAGGATGCGGAACAGGCGATGGGCGCCTGCCCGCGCCGCCTCGACATCGAGTTCGTAGAAAAGGCCGTCATGCAGCCGCGCCGCCGAAGCCGTGGCGGTGATGCCGTCGGCGAAGGCAAGCCATTGGCTGATCTCGCCGAGCAAAGCCGGGTTGCCCTCTGGATACCAGCTGCCCCCTGCGTCATATTTGGCGGCGAGATAGACGAGGATGGCCTGGGCGTCGCGCAGCACCAGCCCGTCATCGTCGATCACCGGCAATTGGCCGAGCGGGTTGATCCTGAGGAACCAGTCCGACTTGTGCTCGCGGCCGGGATAGAAATCGACCGGCACGGTTTCATAGGGGATGCCGAGGATCCCCATCAGCAGGCGAAGCTTGTAGCAATTGCCCGAGAGTTCGTAGTCGTAGAGTTTGATCACGGCTTCAATCCTACAGATCGAGAATGAGGCGGGCGGATTTGGCGCGCGACACGCAGGTCATGATCTTGGTGCCCGATTTCTTCTCGGCCTCGGTGAGATAGACATCCTGGTGATCGGGCTCGCCCTCGATGACCGAGCACAGGCAGGTGCCGCAGGCGCCCTGCTCGCAGGAGGAGGGCATGTCGATGCCCGCCTCGCGCATGACTTCGAGGATGGTGCGGCCGGCCGACACCTTCAGCGTCACGTTCGAACGCGCCAGGGCGATCTCGAAGCTGGAGCTGTCGTCGATCGCCTTGGTATTCTTGAAATACTCGAAATGCACCGCCTCTTCCGGCCAGCCGCATTCGGAGGCGATGGCGCGTGCTGCCTCCAGCATCGGCCCGGGGCCGCAGAGATAGAGATGCGTGTCACCGCCATAGGAGCCAAGAATTTCGCGCAGCTTGCCCGCCGTCGCTTCCGGGCCGAGCCCGAGATGCGGCACCAGCGTCGCTTTCAGAAGATCCAGGCGATCGCGAAAGGCAAGCTGTGCCTCGTTCTGCGCGAAATAATGGAACTCATGCGCCAATCCCTGATGATGCAGCGCCTGGGCCATGGCCAGCATCGGCGTCACGCCAATGCCGCCGGCGATGAAGATGGTCCTCAAGGCATCCCGGCGCAGGGGAAAATTGTTGCGCGGATCGGAAATCGCCAGCACGTCCCCTTCGCGCACACTGTCATGCAGGCAGGTCGAGCCGCCCTTGGAATCCCGCTCAAGCTTGACACCGATGACATAGCGGTCGCTCTCGCCTGGCCCATTGGTGATGGAATATTGGCGGATCAGGCCGTTGGGCAGGTGTACGTCGATATGGGCGCCAGGCTGGAAGGTCGGCAGCAGCCCCTTCACCGGAAGCAGTTCAAAACCGACAATGCCATCGGCCACCTGCCATTTGCGTGCCACCTCGACACGAATGGTGGCCTTGCGGCCATGCGCGGTGAGTTCGGGCATCTCCGCAAGCTCGGGCGAGACGCGCTCGATCACTGCCTCGAGGGGAGCCGGCGCCGGCCGGGCAGCGGCCTCGCGCTCCAGCCTGTCGCGCAATTTCGACAGAAGCTCGTTGTGATGACGCAGCACCACCAGGCGGCCGGCCCCTTCCGGGATGGCATCGAGCACGCCCCGGATGACGGAGCGATTGGAATCGACCGGCTGCACGAAGAACACCGCCAGGGTCGAGTGCTCGCTCTCCTTCGAGTGCAGCGTCACGCTGAGCCCATCGGCGGCTTCGACCGTCACCTCCGCCACCGAACCCGTGACGGCGTCGTTCGGCTGGAAGCGATAGGCCTTCAGCGCTTCTGCCACCAATTCCGGCTGCGCATTCACCGGGATGCCGCGCAAGGCCAGGAAATTGCCTTCCGGCAGTCCGTTGATCTCCGGGAGCTCGCCGAGCGGCTCCTCGGTCGACCAGATCAGGCCGTAGCGCTCCACTGAAGCGAAGGTGCGGTTGGTGATGGTGCGCGCCGGGGCATCGGCCGGATGGGCGGGGATATAGGTGCAGCCTGCCGTGCGGTTGGAATAGCGCCAGCCGTGATATTGGCATTTGAGCTCGCGCCCGTCATTGATGCCGATCGACAGGCGCACACCACGATGCAGGCAGCGGTTTTCCCAGATATTGACGTAGCCGTCATCGGCGCGCCAGACGGCGAATTCGCGGCCGAGCAACTGGCCATGGAAGACATGGCGGCATGGCAGGTCGTGAGACGCGGCAATGGGATGCCAGCGGGTCTTGGCGGTCTCGAGCATGGTTGTCTCCGGAATTCGGCAAAGCGTTTTGCGATGAGACGTAGTCACGTCGAACCGCAAAGACGCGTCGAAACAAAAAGCTAGAGCAAATAAGCGTTCACGCCTGAACGCGCTTTGCTCTTGTCGTCAGGTCGCGGCCGGGATGACGCCATAGGTCACGCCCTTCTGGCTGAGCCAGCGGCGATAGGCGATTGCCGACTTGTCGGCGCGGATCGGCGTTTCAGCCCTGGGATCGAGCGGCAGGCGCTTGGGGAACTGGTTTTCCAGGATCGGCTTGTCCTGCCCGAAGATGGTCTGCTGGAAACGCTTGATCACCTTGTCCTCGTTCTCCTCGTCAAGGACACACAGCATCATGTGCGCGCGGACATGCTCCTGGTCGATCGGCTGCAGGAAGACGGCGATCACGTCGCGCCGATTCTCGTCGGCCGGGCTCGATTTGTAGAGCACCGAGCAGAAGGGATGGGGTACGCGATAGACATAGTCGACATCGGCGCCGCCGGTCGAAACGGTTGATGCCATCGGCTGAAAGAAGCGGCAGCGCGTTGCCAGGATCTCGTCGCGGTCCACCGAGATCTCGACGTCGTATTCCTTCACTTCCGTATGCGGCTCCGCACCGAGGATGTCGGTGTGGACATAGGGAAAATGGCCCATGTCGAGGAAGTTCTCGATCGCGCGCGGCGCCGAGACATTGACGCCGACGGTCGCGGCATTGAGCCGACGGCGATCCGGCTCGGCGAATTCCGGGATGGGGAAGAGATCGGCGGGCGGGGTGCCGAGCGAGGTCCAGACATAGCCATAGGCGACCTTGACCGGCAGTGTGCCCTCCAGCGATCCGATATCGATGGCGTCGCCGAGCTTTAGTGTGGGCCGCGCGCGCCAGACGGCGGCATCGCCCCGCTCGTCGACGGCATAGCCGAGCCTCTCCTCGAGAAGCACGGTCTCAGCGACCCTGCCGGCAGGTGTCTCGACAACCGCCGCGAGCGGGTGCCACAGATTGAGCGTCACCAGATCCTTGCATCGTGTCTCGGTCATTGCTGTTCCTCTCATATCGCGGCGGCACAAGGCATCACGGCCGCGCCGGAATGGCGCCATAGGAGACCGAATGGTCCCTCAGCCAGCGCCGGTAGTGGATGGAGACGGCGTCGGCGCGGATCGGGGTTTCGGCACGCGGATCGAGCGGCAGCCGTTTCGGCACCTGGTTTTCCAGGATCGGCTTGTCCTGGGCGAAGATCAATTGCATGAAACCACGGATGGCGGCCTCGCCAGTCCCGTCTTTCACATAGCAAAGCAGGGGGTGGGCAACGCAATTCTCCTCATCCACCGGCTGGACGAACAACACGATCACGTCCGAGCGATGCTTGTGCACGGAATTGCTCTTGTAGAGTGCCACCGTATAGGGCCTGATCACCTTGTAGACATACTCGACCAGGAAGCCACCCTGCGCTGAAGGCGAGGCGAAGGGCTGGAAGAACTTGCATTCGGTCGCCAGGATCTCATCGGCCTCGGTCACCCGTACATTGTAGGGCGCCACCTCCGTATGGGGTTCCTCTCCCAGGGTACCCGAATGCACGAAGGGGAGATGGCCCAGATCCAGAAAATTCTCCACCGCCCGCAGTCCAGAGGCGCGGACGGCGATCGAGCCGCCGGTCACCAGATAGCGATCCTCCTCCTCGGCTTCCGGCACAAGCGGGATGTCACGCTCGGGCACGCCCACGCATGCCCATAGAAAACCGTATCGGCAGGTCGAAGCGACCGGTTCACCATCGTGCTGGCGGATCACTCGCCAGCAGGCGCCGTCTCCGGAGCGGATATTCAACGCTACGCCCAGCAGGCGGGTTTGGAAGGGCTTGTCGGGTGCCAGGTTGGTCAGGTCGGCGATCACGTGCCAGTCGTTCAGAAGGAACCGGTCGCGACAAAGGGTTGCTGTGTTCATCGCACCCTCCCTTGGCTAGCTCTTCCCCATGAACCTAGCTCTGTTACGGCTCATTGGAACCACAGGATTGGATATCAATCAATTAAAAATTGCACAACAAAGAAGGATTCTTGATTGACACAGAGAGAGGATTGAATACCGATATAACGGAGGCAGCTCGCATATGGCGCGTTGCCGGCGCGGGAGGTAATGGGCATGAGCAGCCGCTCGCAGGCGATAGCCGACATCCTGACCCGGGCCATCATCGAGCACCGGCTGGTGCCCGGCTGCAAGCTCGGCGAGCGGGACCTCGCCGAGATCTTCGATGTCAGCCGCATCGTGGTGCGCCAGGCCCTGATCCGGCTCGCCGATGACGGCCTCGCGCAGATCGAGCGCAATCGCGGTGCCTTCGTCGCCCGCCCCGGCATGCAGGAAGCGTTGGAAATCTATGACGCGCTGACGCTGGTGGAACAGGGCGTGGCGGCCCAGCTCAGCGATCGGCTGGGGCCGGCCGGGTGGGCCGAATTACGCCAGCATGTCGAACGCCAGAGGCAGGCCATCGCGGCTGGCAATGATGCCCTGGCGGATGTCCTCGGCCAGGAGTTCCACACGATCTTCGTCCGTCTGAGCCGCAACAAGGTGATGCAGGATATTCACGCGCAACTGGTCCGCCGTACCACGCTGCTGCGTTCGCTGGTCACCGCCGATTTCGACTATTGCAACTTGATCGACGACCATTCGCGGGTGATCGACCTGCTCGAAAAGGGTCGCCTCAAACAGGCGATGGAACTGATCGACACCCATCATCGCAGCGTGGTGCGCGGCTATATCATGGATCGGCAGGTCTTTCCCGAGTTGTCGCCGCGCGAAGCGCTGGCGCCCTATCTCGAGCACAAAGCCGGCGAAGCTTCGCAAGCCAGGCCGCAACTCGCCAGAAAGAGCAATGGTGAGGCGGCAAAACATCGTCACAGCCACACTTCGAAATAGACACTTCCATACAGACTCGGCAACAAGCCGGGCAATCACCGAGCCAACAGAGGGACTGCCACCATGATCGACCTGACCAGGCGAAAATTCCTGCAATATTCCGGCATGGCCGGCGCTGCTTTGGGCACCGGGACCTTTGCAAGCCGCGCTTACGCCGAGGAGCAACTCAAGATCGGCGTCGTCTACGTTTCGCCCATCGCCGATATCGGCTGGACCAAGCAGCACAGCCTCGGCGTCGAGGCGATCAAGAAGGAATTTGGCGACAAGGTCGCGATCACCGTCATCGACAACATCTTCATGCCGCAGGATGCCGAGCGCGTGTTCCGCGAGCTCGCCTCCTCGGGAAACAAGCTGATCTTCGGCACCAGCTTCTCACACGGCACCCCGCTGCAGAAGGTGGCGCCGCGCTTCCCCAAGATCGCCTTCGAGCATTGCTCGGGCATCGTGCACATGGCCAATCTCGGCACCTTCGAAGCCAAATATTACGAAGGCACCTATGTCGCCGGCGCCGCTGCCGGGCATATGACCAAATCCGGCAAGATCGGCTTCATCGGCGGCTTCCCGATCCCCGACATCGTCGGCCCGGCCAACGCCCTGCTGCTCGGCGCCCAGAGCGTGAAGCCCGAGATCACCTGCAACGCTATCTTCCTCAATTCCTGGTTCGATCCCGGCAAGGAAAAGGAGGCGGCCAAGACCCTCTTGTCGCAAGGATGCGACGTCATCTGCTCAATGACCGATACCGCCACGGGCGTGCAGGTTGCCGGCGAGGGTGGCGCCTGGTCGATCGGTTACGCCAGCGACATGGCCAAGTTCGGCGCGGGCAAGCAGCTCACCTCCTTCACGCTGGACTGGTCGAGCGATTATGTGCGCGCCGCCAAGGGCGTGGCTGCCGGCACTTGGAAGCCCGAGGCCCGCTGGGATGGCCTGGCTGGTGGCGTGGTCAAGATGGCGCCCTATAACGAAGCCATCCCCAGCGACGTGGTCGCCAAGCTCAAGCAGCTCGAGGCCGATATCGGCGCTGGCAAGATCCACCCCTATGCAGGCGAGCTCAAGGACCAGGCCGGCACTATCAAGGTCGCGGCCGGTGCGGTGGCCGCCGACGCCGACATTCGCGGCATGAACTGGTTCGTCAAGGGCATGATCGGCAAGCTCGGCTGAGGCTCCGGCGGCAAGATCCTCACCGGAGGGCCCGCTCTCCGGTGATGCCTTGCCGTGCCCATTCATCACGTCCAGCCAATGCAGGATCGGCCATGACCCCGCGTCTCGAACTGCGCGATATCACCAAGAGCTATCCCGGCGTCGTTGCCAATGACCGCATCTCACTCTCGATCATGCCTGGGGAAATCCATGCGGTGCTCGGCGAGAACGGCGCCGGCAAATCGACGCTGATGAAGATCATCTACGGCGCTGCCCAAGCCGATACCGGCGAGATCCATTGCGACGGCAGGCTGATCGAGGCGCATGATCCGGCGAGCTCGCGCGCCCTCGGCATCGAGATGGTCTACCAGCATTTCGCCCTGTTCGAGTCCGTCACCGTCGTCGAGAACATCGCCCTCAGCGCCCCCGGCCCCTTTCGCCTGGATGCCCTGGCCGGGCAGATTATCACCCTGTCGGAACGCTACGGCATGCCGATCGACCCCTGGCGCCGGGTGCACGACCTCTCCGTCGGTGAACGCCAGCGCGTCGAGATCGTGCGCTGCCTGCTGCGCACGCCCAAGCTGCTGATCCTGGACGAACCCACCTCGGTGCTCACCCCGCAGGCTGTGGTGAAATTGTTCGAGACGCTGCGCCAGCTTGCCGCCGAAGGCTGCAGCATCCTCTATATCAGCCACAAGCTCGACGAGGTGCAGGCGCTCTGCGACTCCGCCACCGTGCTGCGCAATGGCCGGGTGACCGGCACCGCCAAGCCTAAGCAGAGCACCTCGGTGGAGCTGGCGCGGCTGATGGTCGGCGCAGCCTTGCCCGAGATGAAGGTCACGCCCTCGACACTCAGCGCCGAACCGATCCTCAAGGTGCGCGGTCTGTCGGTGCTCGCCGACAAGGGCAGCGTCGCCTTGCACGATGTCGGCTTCGACGTGCATGGCGGCGAGATCGTCGGCCTTGCCGGCGTCTCGGGCAATGGGCAGGCCGAGCTGATCGCCGCCCTCAGCGGCGAGCGGCCCGTCGCAAGCCCTGAGGCCATCCATTTCGGCGACCAGCCCGTCGGCCGGCTCGATGCTGCCGCCAGGCGCCGGCTCGGCTTCGCCTTCGTGCCGGAGGAAAGGCTCGGCCGCGGTGCCGTGCCTCCTCACTCGCTCTGGGAGAACGCCGTGCTCACGGCCCATGGCAAGGGCTTGGTGCGCCATCGCCTGGTCGACCGCAGGCGGGCGGCCAGCTTCGCCGGCAGTATTATCGACAAATTCAAGGTCAAGGCGAACGGCCCGCGGGCGAGCGCACGCAGCCTGTCGGGCGGCAATCTGCAGAAATTCATCGTCGGGCGAGAGATTGCGCTTGCCCCGAAGCTGTTCCTGGTCTCCCAGCCGACCTGGGGTGTCGATGTCGGCGCGGCGGCCTTCATCCACCAGACGCTGATCGATCTCAGCCGCGCCGGTGCCGCCGTGCTGGTGATCTCCGAGGAACTCGACGAACTCTTCGAGATCTGCGACCGGCTGTTGGTGATCTGCCAGGGGCGGGTCTCGTCGCCCCTCATCCGGGACGAGACCAATCGGGAGGAGGTCGGCCTGCTCATGACCAGGATCGGTGGCCGGGGCCAGAACGGTGGGAGCGGTTCCGTTGCGCTTCAAGATTGAACAAAGACCCGAACCATCCGCTGCCATGCGCCTCGCCGCGCCCCTGGTCGCGATCGTGCTGACTTTGCTGGTCGGCTCCATCCTGTTCGCGGCGCTGGGCCAGGATCCGCTCCAGACCCTGCAGGCCTTCTTCATCGCGCCGCTGAATTCGCTGAACGGCGTGTCGGAGTGGCTGCTGAAAGCCTCACCTTTGATCCTGATCGCCTGCGGCCTGGCCGTCGGTTTCCGCGCCAATGTCTGGAACATCGGTGCCGAAGGCCAGCTGATCGTGGGGGCGATCGCAGCCTGCGGCGTCGGCCTGTTCTATCCCGATCCGGAAAGCCGGCTGCTGCTGCCGCTGATGATCATGGCCGGGGCGCTGGCCGGCATGGCCTGGGCCGCAATCCCCGCCTTCCTCAGGGCACGGATGAACACCAACGAGATCCTGGTCACGTTGATGCTCACCTATATCGCCGGCCTGCTGCTGTCCTGGCTGGTGCATGGTCCCTGGCGCGATCCTGCCGGCTTCAACTATCCGCAGACGGCGCTGCTGCCCCCCGCCGCTATGTTTCCCGTCTTCGACGATGCCTATCGCCTCAACACCTCGATCATCCTCACCGTGATCGGCGTGATCGCGATGTGGCTGTTCACCGACCGCAGCTTTCTCGGTTACAAGATGTCGGTGAGCGGCGCGGCGCCCCTGGCCGCCCGCTATGCCGGCTTCCGCGAATCCGCTGCGGTGTGGACGGGCCTGCTCGCCGGAGGCGCGGCCGCGGGTATTTCAGGCATGGCCGAGCTTTCCGGGCCGCTCGGGCAATTGTCTCCGCAGATCTCGCCGGGCTACGGTTTCGCGGCGATCATCGTCGCCTTCATCGGCCGGCTCAACGCCTTCGGCATCGTCTTCGGTGGCCTGTTGATGTCGCTTCTCTTCCTCGGCGGCGAAAGCGTGCAGCTTACCCTGGGCCTGACCTCGTCCCTCACCCGCATCTTCCAGGGCATCCTGCTGTTCTTCCTGTTGGCTGCCGACTTCTTCATCTTCTACCGGTTCAGCCTCGTGCGGGAGCATGCCTGATGGATCTGTTCATCGCGATCTTCACCGGTACCATTATCGCCGCCACGCCATTGATCTATGCCGCGCTCGGCGAATTGGTGGTGGAGAAATCCGGCGTGCTCAATCTGGGCATCGAGGGCATGATGCTGATGGGCGCCGCCTTCGCCTTCTGGGCGGTGATATCGGGCCTGCCGATGCCCGTCGCAATCCTGATCGGCGCGCTGGCCGGTGCCGCAGCCTCGCTCCTGTTCGGGGTGCTCGCCCTCACCTTCCTCACCAATCAATATGCCGCCGGCCTGGCGCTAGCCATCTTCGGCTCCGGCGTCTCCGCCTTTGTCGGCCGCAATTTCGGCAGCGCCCCGATCGAAGCCCTGAAACCGCTCGACATCCCCGTGCTCTCTGCGCTCCCAGTGGTCGGGCCGATGTTCTTCCGCTTCGACGCTCTGGTCTATCTGGCTTTCGCGATGTTCGCGGCGATCAGCTGGTTCCTTTATCGGACGAAGGCGGGCCTGGTCCTGCGCACCATGGGCGAGTCGCCGGAGACCTCGCATGCGATCGGCTATCCGGTCGTGCGCATCCGCTACATGGCCGTGCTGTTCGGCGGGTTGATGGCGGGCCTTGCCGGTGCCTATCTCTCGGTTGCCTATACCCCGCTCTGGGTCGAGAACATGACATCAGGCAAGGGCTGGATCTCCCTAGCCCTGGTGGTCTTCGCCACCTGGCGGCCGCTCCGCGTGCTGCTCGGCGCCTGGCTGTTCGGCGGCATGACCATCCTGCAATTGCAGGGCCAGGCGCTCGGCATAGCGGTTCCCTCCGAACTGCTATCGGCCCTGCCCTATCTCGCCACCATCGTGGTGCTGGTGCTGATCTCGCGCAACCGCCAGATGCTGGCCCTGCATTTCCCGGCCTCGCTGGCCAAGCCGTTCAGGCCGGCAGGATGAGGGCAAGGCTACTTGCGCCATTGGCCGAATCCGTCAAACCGCCCATGATGGCAACCGCCCTTCCCTCCTGAACGAATTGCAACGGAACCGCCCCGATGTCGCTCGATCTCATCGTCACCAACGCCACCCTGCCCGACGGACGCACCGGCCAGGACATCGCGGTTTCGGCTGGACGCATCACCGCCATCGAGCCTGGAATCACCGGCGAGGCGGCCCAGCGTATCGATGCCGGCGGGCAGCTGGTGGCGCCGCCTTTCGTCGACTGCCACTTCCACATGGACGCCACTTTGTCGCTGGGCCTGCCGCGGCTCAACCAGTCGGGCACGCTGCTGGAGGGTATCGCCCTGTGGGGCGAGCTCAAGCCCATGCTGACCCATGAGGCCGTGATCGAAAGGGCGCTGCGCTATTGCGATCTCGCTGTCAGCCAGGGCCTGCTGGCCGTGCGCAGCCATGTCGACATCTGCGACGACCGGCTGCTCGCGGTCGAGGCACTGCTCGAGGTCAAGGCCAGGGTCAAACCCTATCTCGACCTGCAGCTCGTCGCCTTCCCGCAGGACGGTTATTACCGCTCGCCCACCGCCGCCAGGAACCTCGAGCGGGCGCTCGACATGGGCGTCGACGTGGTCGGCGGCATTCCCCATTTCGAGCGTACGATGGAGGACGGCGCCGCCTCTGTGAAGGCGCTATGCGCCATCGCCGCCAAGCGCGGCCTGATGATCGATTTGCATTGCGACGAGAGCGACGATCCCCATTCGCGCCATATCGAGACGCTGGCGGCAGAGGCCCAGCGCCTCGGCCTGGGCCGGCGGGCCGCAGGCTCGCATCTCACCTCCATGCACTCGATGGATTCCTATTACGTCTCCAAGCTGCTGCCGCTGATCCTGGAGGCGGGCATCTTCGCGATCGCCAATCCGCTGATCAACATCACTTTGCAGGGCCGTCACGACAGCTATCCCAAGCGTCGCGGCCTGATGCGCATCCCTGAGATGCGGGCGCTCGGCATCCCCGTGGCGCTCGGCCAGGATTGCGTGATGGATCCCTGGTATGGGCTTGGCGGCGCCGACATGCTGGATGTCGCGCATATGGCGGTGCATGCCGTGCCGATGACCAGCCGCGAGGCGATACGCTGGGCCTTCGAGGCGGTGACGTCGGTGCCGGCAGCCGTGATGGGGCTGGAAGATTATGGGCTCGCCAAGGGCTGCCATGCCGATTTCGTCATCCTGCAGGCGGCCGACACCATCGAAGCGGTGCGTATGCGCCCGACCCGCCTCTTCGTCGTGCGTCGCGGCAAGGTGATTGCGCAGACCCCGGCCCGACGCAGCGCACTCGATCTGCCGGACCGTCCCGCCAGCCTCGATCCGGCGAGCTACGCACCGAAGGCGGCGGAGTGAACCCGGTGTGCCGGTCTTCAAACCGGATTTGACCATCTGGACAGACGTCACGCCAAAGGGCACATTGCTCTGGCAAGAGCCGCCAAGTGCTTGGCAAACCAAACGTTCCATCCCGTATTTCGAACCGTTACAAATTTCATCCGACAAGAGAGGGGAATGACATGTCGCGCAAAGATCGCAATCCGCTTCACGGGGAATCAGGCCTGTCGCGCCGCCATTTCATCGGGCTCGGCGCCGCCGGCCTGGTCGCGGCGGGCCTGCCGCTGCCGGCTTTCGCCGCCTCCGACAAGAAGCTCAAGGTTGCGGCTATCTTCGCTACCCCGATCGAGGAACCCTGGGACAAGCAGATCCATCTCGCCCTCACCAAGGCGGCCAAGGAACTCGACATCGACTACAAGTTCTCCGAGAAGGTCCAGGCAGCCGATTTCGGCCGCGTCATGCGCGAATACGCGCAGGGCGGCTATGAGCTGGTGATGGGCGATGCCTTCGCCGCCGAGCGCGAGTCCCGCCGCACCGCCAAGCAGTTCCCCAAGACCGCCTTCCTGTTCGGTTCCGGCGCCGGTCCGGCCGAGCCCAATTTTGGCGTGTTCGACAACTGGATCCATGAACCGGCCTATCTGTCGGGCCTGATCGCCGGCAAGATGAGCAAATCCAATACCGTCGGCGCCGTGGCCGCCATGGGCATTCCCGAGGTCAACCGCCTGGTGAACGCCTTCTTCGCCGGCGCCAAGGAAGCCAATCCGCAGGTGAAGAAGAAAGTCACCTTCATCGGCTCCTTCTTCGATCCGCCCAAGGCCAAGGAAGCCGCCATTGCCCAGATCGACGGCGGCGTCGACGTCATCTATGCCGAGCGCTTCGGCGTGATCGACGCGGCCAAGGAAAAGAAGATCTATGCGATCTCCAACATGTCCGATCAATCAGACCAGGGACCGGACACCGTGATTACCGGCCCGGTCTGGGACATGTATCCCACCGTGCAGCAGGCCATCAAAATGGTGCGGGCCGGCGTGTTCACCGCCCAGGACTATGGCGACTTCTCGCGCATGGCCAAGGGCGGCTCCTCGCTCGCGCCCTATCACAAATTCGACAAGCTGCTGCCGGCCGAGGTCAAGGATCTGGTGGAGAAGAAGAAGGCGGAGATCCTCGCCGGCACCTTCCGCGTCGACGTCGACGAGAACACCCCGGTCTCGGACTGAGCTACCTTTACCCTCCCCTGGATGTCCGCAACTCTCTTGAGTTGCGCAGGGAGGATCGAGGTGGGGTGGCCGGCGCCCCCTCAACGACAGTGTCGACATTGATGGTTTGGATGAAAATCACTGCCAGCCATCACCCCACCCCGGACTTCGTCCGACCCTCCCTGCGCAACTCAAGAGAGTTGCGGACATCCAGGGGAGGGTAGAAACCAGGTGCGCCTTCCACCCATGCCCCCTTCCCCTCCCCTCGTCGAGATGCGCGGCATCTCCAAGCGCTTCGGCACCGTCCAGGCCAATGCGGACGTCGATCTCCTGGTGCGCCCGGGCGAGATCGTCGGCCTGCTCGGCGAAAACGGGGCGGGCAAGACCACGCTGATGAACATCCTGTTCGGCGCCTATGCGGCGGACGAAGGCGAGATCCTGATCGATGGCCAGGCACGGCGCATCCAGAATTCCGCCGATGCGCTCAGCGCCGGCATCGGCATGGTGCATCAGCACTTTCATCTGGCTCCCCGCCTCAGTGTGCTCGAAAACCTGCTGGTCGGTCTGCCAGGGCGGGGTGGACGGCTCGATCGGACAGGCGCCCTGGTCCGCCTCGGCGAGATTGCCGCCAAGTTCAATCTCCGCCTCGATCCAGACAGGCCGGTCTCCTCGCTTGCCGTCGGCGAGCAGCAGCGCCTGGAGGTGATCAAGGCCCTGTTTCGCGGCGCGAGACTCCTTATCCTTGACGAACCCACTGCCGTCCTCGCGCCCGAAGAGGCGGAAGGATTGTTCAAGGCGCTAAGGGCGATGACGGGCGAGGGCCTCGGCATCATCTTCATCTCGCACAAGCTCACCGAGGTACGCGCCATCACCGATCGCTGCGTGGTGCTGCGCCATGGCCGCGTCGTCGGCTCGATCGACGAACCCGCCAAGACCTCCTCTTCCGAGATGGCGCGGCTGATGTGCGGCCAGGAGATCGTGCCGCCGCAGCGCCCCATCTCCGAGCCTGGCGCCGTGGTCCTGTCCTTGGAAAACATCTCGACCGACCGGCATGGCGGCATGCGGCTTGCCAGCGTTTCCCTTTCCGTGCGCGAGGGCGAGATCCTCGGCATCGCGGGCGTGACCGGCAATGGCCAGCGGGCCCTGGCGGATGTGGTCGCCGGCATGCTCGCTCCCTCGGCTGGGACGCTGAAGATCGCGGGCGCCGAAGTCGTGCCCTATGGCCCGCGCCGCGTACAGGAGATGGGGCTCGGCCGCATCCCCGAGGATCGCATGACCCAGGGCATGGTCACGGCCCTGCCCCTGGCCGATTCGATGGTGTTGCCCCGCATCGGCACTTCCGCCTTCTCGGCGCGCGGCCTCCTCAAGCCCGGCGCCATTCAGGCCTTCGCCGAGGAACAGATCCGGGCCTTCGACATACGCTGCCCCGGGCCCATGGCGAGAGCCGGTTCGCTGTCCGGCGGCAACATGCAGAAGGCCCTGCTGGCGCGCGAACTCGCCTTCGATCCCAAGGCGTTGATTGTCGCCCAGCCAACCCGCGGCCTCGACGTCGGCGCCGCTCGCTTCGTGCATGAGCGGTTTCTCGACCTGCGCGCCCGCCGCCGCGGCCTGATCGTGATCAGCGAGGACCTGGAGGAATTGCTTACCCTCTCCGACCGCATCGCCGTGCTCTATGAGGGGCGCGTGGCCGGTATCCTGCCGGCCGCCGAAGCGACGATCGAGAAACTCGGCCTGTTGATGACAGGAGCCAAGAACTGATGTTGAGGCACTGATGTTGAGGCTGGAACCCCGCCAATCCACCCCTGTCTGGTTCAATATCGCCCTGCCCATCCTGGCGGTGCTGGTCACGCTCGTCCTCTGCAGCGGCCTGATCGTCCTGGCCGGCGCCAATGTCTTCGAGGCCTATGGCCTGATGCTGAAAGGCGCCTTCGGTGATTTCTACGCCCTCACCGAAACGCTGGTGAAGGCCGCGCCAATGATCTTCACCGGCCTCGCCGTCGCCGTCGCCTTCCGCGCCAAGTTCTGGAACATCGGCGCCGAGGGCCAGTTGATGGCCGGAGCGGTGGCGAGCTGCTTCGTCGGCAGCTTTGCGATGCCAAGCGCCCTTGCCTACATCGCCATGGCGCTGGCGGGTGCGGCAGCCGGAGGCATCGCTGCGCTGGTGCCGGCTTTGCTCAGGGTGAAGCTCAAGGTCGACGACGTTGTCTCCTCGCTTCTCCTCAATTCGGTAATCCTGCTTGGCGTGCTCGCCCTGATCGAAGGACCCTGGAAGGATTCGCTCAGCGGCTATCCGATCTCGCCGCCGATCGAGGACAGCGCCAATTTCCCGATCTTCTTCGAGGGCACGCGGCTGCATCTGGGCGTGCTGGCTGCCCTCGTCGCGGCGCCGGCCGTCTGGTTCCTGATCACGCGTACCACACTGGGCTTTGCAATCCGCGTCACCGGCGAGAATGCCGAGGCGGCCGCCTATGGCGGCATCAAGGTCAATGCCATCCTGGTCGCCACCGCTTTGCTTTCCGGCGGACTGGCGGGCCTGGCCGGTGTCGGCGAGGTCGGCGGCGTGCATTTCCAGGTAATGGGAGACCTGTCGCCGGGCTATGGCTATAGCGGCATCGTCATCGCCATGCTGGCCCGCCTCAATCCGCTCGGCGTGGTGCCGGCGGCCCTGTTCTTCGCGGCGGCGATGACCGGCGCCGAGGCGATGTCGCGCGCCACCGGCGTGCCGGTCTTCCTGGCCGACGTCATCCAGGGCACCTCCCTCCTGACCATGCTGGTCGCACTCCTGTTCACCTCCTATCGCCTGCGACGCTCGGAGGTTATGGCATGAACCTGATCCTCGAACAGATCTTCCAGGTCGGCTTCTTCGCGGCGACCTTGCGCATCGCCACCCCCCTGATCTTCGCCACGCTCGGCGAACTGATCTCCGAGCGCGCGGGCGTGCTCAATCTCGGTATCGAAGGCATCATGCTGCTCTCGGCCATGACCGGCTTTACCGCCGCCTATTTTACCGGCAGCCCCTGGCTCGGCGTCCTCGCCGCCATCGCAACCGGCGCCCTGCTCGGTGCGCTGCACGCCGTACTGACGGTGGCGCTCGGCCTCAGCCAGCATGTCTCGGGCATCGGCATCACCTTGTTCGCCTCGGGCCTTGCCTATTTCTTCTATCGCCTGGTGTTCGGCCAGCAGGCCTCGCCGCCGACCATCGCGGCCTTCCAGCCGGTGCCGATCCCCGGCCTTGCCGAGATTCCAATCCTTGGGCCGATCCTGTTCCAGCAATACGCCCTGGTCTATCTGGCGCTGATCGGCGTCGCCCTCACCGCTTTTTTGATCTATCGCACGCCCTGGGGCCTCGGCCTGCGCATGGTGGGGGAAAACCCGCGCGCCGCCGATTCCGCCGGCATCAGCGTGATCGCCCGCCGCTTCGAAGCCGTCATCCTCGGCGGTGCCCTGATGGGCCTCGGCGGCGCCTTCCTCACCATGGCCCAGTTCAACGCCTTCACCTTCGGCGTGATCTCGGGACGCGGCTGGATCTGCATCGCCCTGGTGGTGTTCGGTCGCTGGGATCCCCTGCGCGCCACTGGCGCCGCCTTGCTGTTTGCCTGCGTCGACGCGCTGCAACTGCGCCTGCAGGCGGTGGGCCTGGGACATATCCCCTACCAGATCTTCCTGATGCTGCCCTTCCTGCTCACCATCGTCGCCATGGCGATGATGTCGCGCAATGCCATGGCACCATCAGCCCTGCTGAAACCCTTCCGCAAGGAGGAGCGCTGAGAGCGCGACCGCCCTAGGTTTGCTGCCGGCCGCAACAAAATGTAGCCAGCGCTGCCTTTCGCCTTGCCTCAGCCCGTGCCTTGCCGATAGAAGAGCCTTATTCAGAAGGACCCGGTGAAATTCCGGGTGGCTCTTCCGGCCGCCGATCCGCCGGATAACGCAAATGGCGCGACAGCATCATCCAACCCGTTTCACCGGGTATGGCCGCATGTCCCTTGCGAATTTTCTCATGAACAAATTGTCTGCCTATTCCCGGGAATGGTTTTCCAATCCACGCGGCGACGTGCTTTCCGGCATCGTCGTCGCCCTCGCCCTGATCCCCGAAGCCATCGGCTTTTCGGTGATCGCGGGCGTCGACCCCAAGGTCGGCCTTTATGCCTCCGTGGTGATCGCCTGCGTGATCGCCTTCACCGGCGGACGCCCCGCCATGATCTCGGCGGCAACGGCCTCCACGGCCGTGCTGATGACGGGCCTGGTGCGCGACCACGGCGTGCAATATCTGTTTGCGGCGACCATCCTGATGGGCGTCTTCCAGATCATCGCCGGCTTTCTCAAGCTCGGCCGGCTGATGCGCTTCGTCTCCCAGTCGGTGATGACGGGCTTCGTCAACGCCCTGGCGATCCTGATCTTCCTGGCCCAACTGCCCGAGCTCGTACATGTGCCGGTGGCGACCTACGGCCTGATCGCCCTCGGCCTCGCCATCATCTATCTGTTTCCCTATGTCACCAGGGCCATTCCCGCACCCCTGGTCGCGATCGCCGTGCTCACCGCCATCGCCTGGGGTCTCGGACTGGACGTGCGCACGGTGGCCCATCTGGGCGAGCTTCCCTCCACGCTGCCGAGCTTCGGCTTGCCTGAGGTGCCGCTGACGCTGGAGACGCTCAGGATCCTGACGCCGGTGGCGCTCACTCTGGCGGCCGTGGGCCTGCTTGAATCCCTGCTCACCGCGCAGATCGTCGACGACATGACGGATACGCCGAGCAACAAGAACCGCGAATGCGCCGGCCAGGGCATCGCCAACATGGCCTCAGCCGTGTTCGGCGGCATGGGCGGCTGCGCCATGATCGGCCAATCGGTGATCAACGTCTCCTCCGGCGCCCGCGGCCGTCTGTCCTCGCTGGTCGCCGGCGGCTTCCTCCTGGTCCTGCTGGTGGCGCTGCAGGACCTGCTCGCCATCGTGCCGGTCGCCGCCTTGACGGCGGTGATGATCATGGTCTCGGTCAACACCTTCTCCTGGCGCTCGCTCCTGCAATTGCGCAGCAATCCCGTGCCCTCCTCCGTGGTGATGCTGGCAACCGTCGGCACCGTGGTGGCGACGGCCGACCTCGCCAAGGGCGTGCTGGTGGGCGTGCTCCTGTCGGGCGTGTTCTTCGCCGGCAAGGTCTCGCGCCTCAGCCGCGTGCGTTCGAGCCTCTCGGCCGACGGCAAGGAGCGCGTCTATCGGGTCGAAGGGCAGATCTTCTTCGCATCGGCGGGTACCTTCAGCGATGCCGTCGACGTGCAGGAGCCCATCGAGCGCATCGTCATCGACGTCGGCGCGGCGCATTTCTGGGACATCTCGGCGGTCGGCGCGCTCGACCGCATCGTCCTCAAAGCGCGCCGCCAGGGGCGCGAGGTCGAGGTCGTCGGCCTCAACGAGGCCAGCGCCACCCTGGTGGAACGCTTCGCCGTGCACGACAAGGAAGGCCAGGCTGGTTCCCTGCCGTCACATTGAGGCGCGTTTCGCACGACCTTTGAAATCGGGGACTCTGCCATCCCGTCATGGAAGAGTCCCTTTACCATGCCGCGCTCTTTTGCGGCCGGATGGAGCGTGATCGAAGACTCCGCTTGAAATGTTCTTGTTTTGTTCTAATCTGAACGAAACGGATCATAGCCATGACGATACGCGTTGCCCCTCCTCCTGTTCCAAAACATTTTCCAGAAAAGTTGGCAGGCTTTTCGGTTAAGAAAATGCGTCAAAACAATGAGGTAGAGAAAAATCGGGATCCAGCGGAATCGCAATTTTCTCTCGCCGGCCAACGGGCCGAGAAGCTGGCGGAATTACGCGCTCTGCTGCCCCGGCTCGATCATGTGCATGCCGATGCCGGCGTGCTGCCTTTCGGCATCGGGGAGATCGACGCGCGCCTGCCCGGCGGCGGCCTTGCCTTGGACGGCCTGCATGAAATTGCGCCGCAAACCATTTTCGACAATGGCAGCGCGCTGGGTTTCCTCGCCTCCCGCCTGTGCCTGCGACAGGCCAAGGGGACGATCTGGCTGGTGACATCACCGCGCGGCATGGCCGGCCTCGGGCGGCTCCATGGCCATGGCCTCAACGCCCTCGGCCTCGATCCTGCCGGGCTTATCGTGACGACGGCCGGCGACGAGACCGAGGCTGCCTGGGCCCTGGAGGAGATCCTGCGCTCCGGCGCCGCCGCTGCGGTGGCAGCCGTGACGGGTGGCGGCATGGACGCCGCCACCAGCCGCCGCCTCCAGCTCGCGGCCGCCTCCGCCCCCTGCCCCCTCTTCCTTTTGCGCCCGCCCCTCGCCGCGCCTTCCCTGGCCGCGATGTCCCGCTGGCGCATCGGTGCGGCCACCGGTCCGCGCGATCGTTTCAGCCTTCTCACCGCCTGGCGCTGGCACGTTCGGCTCGAACGCAGCCGCAACGGGCAAAGCGGATCCTGGCTCATGGAGTATGACCATGCCTCGCATCGTCTCGATCTATCTGCCACGCTGGCCGATCCAGCGCTTTCTCGTCGCCCAGAACAACACGCCAAGGTCGCTTGATACGATCGACGGCCATTATCCCTTCGTCCTGACGGTCGATGCTGCCGGGGGGCCGCGCATTGCCGCTGCCAGCAAGCCGGCCGAGATCGAAGGCCTGGCGGCGGGCGGGCTGGTTGCGGATGCCCGCGCCAAGGTGCCGGGGCTGCAGACCCGGCCGGCCATGCCGGAGGCCGATGCCAGGGCCCTGCACCGGCTCGGCCTGTGGGCCATGCGCTATACGCCCTCCGTGGCCCTCTACCGCGAGGCCGACGGCGCCGACGGCCTGTTCCTCGACATCACCGGCGCCAGCCATCTGGCCGGCGGCGAGCAGGCCCTTCTCGCCGACATCGTCAAGCGCCTGCGCCATCTTCGCCTCGGTGCGCGCGTGGCGCTGGCCGACACACCCGGCGCAGCCTGGGCTCTCTCCCGTTTCCATCCCCAGAATGGCTGCATCCTGGCCGAGGGCAGCGATCCCGGGCCGGCTCTTGCCGATCTGCCCCTGGCAGCCCTGCGCCTTGGTAACGTCCTCGTCCAGACCCTGCGCCGTCTCGGCTTCACCCGCATCGGGGATCTCATCGGCAAGCCACGGGGGCCCTTCGCCGCGCGCTTCGATGCGATCCTGCTCAAGCGCTTCGACCAGGCCATGGGGCGGCGCGAGGAAGCCCTTGCCCTGATCGAACCGCCGCCGCTCTACCATCGTAGCCGCCAGCTCCTCGAGCCGGTGGTGAGCCAGGCAGCCGTGGTGCATGTCGCCACCCGCCTGATGCAGGACCTGGTTCCCGCCCTCGTCGCCAGCGGGGTGGCAGTGCGCGCTTTGCAGCTCCGCCTGTTCCGGGTCGATGGCGAGGTGCGTACCATCCATATCGGCCTTGCCGCCGCCACACGCGATCCGGCCCATATTGCCAGGCTGGTGGAGCTCGACCTGGAAAGGCTGGGCGAGACCATCGATGCCGGCTTTGGCTTCGAGACCATCAGCCTCACCGCGACCGTCACCGAGAAATTCGGCCAGCGCCAGGCTCGTCTGTCCCTGCGGGAGGGACGCCGGGATGCGCCGCCGGCCGATGCCGGCGAACGCCGGGCCGAATTGATCGACGCTCTCCGCCAGCGCCTCGGCCCCGGCAGCGTGCGCCGGCTCCATCCCGTCGCCCGACACGATCCGGCCTTCGCCGAGGAGGCGCGCGATGCCGCCGATCCTGCACCGGCCTGGCCGGCGGCCGATGGCTTGCGTCAGCGGCCACCCTTGTTTCTGGACCAGCCCGAGCCCCTGCAGATCCTCGCCACCCGTCCAGACGGCCTGCCCGATCATGTCCGCTGGCGCGGTTCGTCCCATCACATCACTGCGCTGCAGGGACCGGAACGCATCGCCGGTCCCTGGTGGGAAGCGGCTCCCCCGGTCCTGCCCGACAAGTCGGGCAAGGAGGAATATGGCTGGGGCAAGATGGGCGAGGAAGCTCCTGCCCTCCCCAACGGTGAGAGCCCAAGGAGCCAGAAGCGCAACCGTTTCGAGGACGGAGAAGCCAGGCGCGAGCGCGCCGTCCTGCTGCCCGCGCCGACCTACCAGGACTATTACGTCGCCGAGACGCAGACCGGCCAACGCTTCTGGCTCTGCCATGACGGCCGGCAGAGCTGGTCCCTGCGAGGTCTGCTCGCATGAGATATGAGAGAGAGGCCGACAGCGGCTATGTCGCCCTTCCCGGCAGGGTGAAAGACCAGACGCTTCCTGTGGATTTGCCGACACCAGCCCCATCCGCCTATGCCGAGCTCGCCGTCACCACCAATTTCTCCTTCCTGCGCGGCGCCTCCTTCCCGCAGGACATGGTGAGGCAGGCCCAGAAGCTCGGCCTGGCCGGCATCGGCATCGCCGACCGTAACTCCTTCGCCGGCGTGGTCAGGGCCCTGCGCGAGGCCAAGAAATATCCGTCCCTGCGCTATCTGCCCGGCGTGCGCCTCGTCACCATGGATGGTTTCGAGGCCATCGCCTATCCCACCGACCGCGAAGCCTATGGTCGGCTCTGCCGCCTGCTCAGCGACAACAACAAGCGCATGGTGCGCGCGAAAGGCGAATGCCAGTTCGGCTTCGAAGCCATTCTCGACGCCTGCGAGGGGCAGAGACTGATCGTGCTGCCGCCCGACAGGCTCGATCCGCTCTTCGTCGAACGGGCAACCACGCTCGCCGAGGCCGCGCCAGGCTCCGTCTATCTCGCCGGCTGCCATCGCCTCAGGGGAGACGAACCCCGCCGCCTCGGCCTGATCGCCGAGCTGGGCGAGAGGATCGGCGCGCCGATGGTCGCCGTCAACGACGTGCTCTACCACGTGCCGGCCCAGCGGCCACTTGCCGACATCCTCACCTGCATCCGCGAAAAATGCACCTTGGCCGAGGCCGGCTTGCGACTTGAGATCAACGAGGAGCGCCATATCAAGTCGCCCGTCGAGATGGCCTTTCTCTTCGCCGACCATCCCGACGCACTGGCGCGCACGCTCGAAATCGTCGAGGCATGCACGTTCGACTTGCGGCAGCTACGCTACGAATATCCGGACGAGCCCATCCCACCGGGCAAGACCGCTCAGCAGCACCTGGAAGACCTGGCCTGGGCTGGCGCTAAGCGGCGCTTCGCCCGAGGTATTCCGGACAAGGTCTCCAAGCCAATGCGCGAGGAGCTTGCCCTGATCGCCAAGCTCGAATTCGCGCCCTATTTCCTGACCGTGCACGATATCGTCGATCATGCCCGCAACACCCTCGGCATCCTCTGCCAAGGGCGCGGTTCGGCCGCGAACAGCGCCGTGTGCTATTGCCTGGGCATCACCGAAGTCAATCCGAACGAAACGGAAGTACTGTTCTCTCGCTTCATCTCCGAGAACCGCGGCGAGCCACCGGATATCGACGTCGATTTCGAGCACGAGCGCCGCGAGGAAGTTATCCAACGTATTTATACGCACTATGGTCGCCGCCGTGCCGCCATCTGCTCGACGGTGATCCATTATCGCTCCAGGCGGGCGGTGGGCGAAGTTGGCAAGGTGCTGGGGTTGACGCCCGACGTGACAGCGGCTTTGTCGAAGACGGTCTGGGGCATGGGCATGCAGACCTGGACACCGAGCCGCGTGCGCCAGGCGGGCCTCGATCCCGACAATCCGGTGATCCGCCAGGCGCTGCATTTCACCGCTGCCCTCACCGGCTTTCCCCGCCATTTGTCGCAGCATGTCGGTGGCTTCGTGCTCACACGCCGAAGGCTCGACGACACTGTGCCTGTCTGCCACGCCACCATGGAGGATCGCACCTTCGTCGAATGGGATAAGGACGATATCGACGAAGTCGGGATGATGAAGGTCGATGTGCTCGCACTCGGCATGCTCAGCTGCATCCGGCGCGGGCTCGAACTGATCGAGCGCCATTACGACCGCGATCTCGGCGTGATCGCCGCCCTGCCCCGCAACGACAAGGCCACCTACGACATGCTCTGCAACGCCGATTCCGTCGGCGTGTTCCAGGTCGAGAGCCGGGCACAGATGTCGATGCTGCCGCGCTTGAGACCCGAAAAATTCTACGACCTCGTCATCGAGGTCGCAATCGTCCGTCCCGGCCCGATCCAGGGCGGCATGGTGCACCCCTATCTGAGACGTCGTGACAAACTCGAGCCTGTAAACTTTCCTTCCCCATCGTCCGAGTTCGGTGAGAAGGATGAACTCGAAGCAGTCCTGGGCCGCACGCTCGGCGTTCCCCTCTTCCAGGAACAGGCCATGGAGATCGCCATCAAGGCTGCCGGCTTCACGCCAGACGAGGCCGATGGCCTGAGGCGCGCCATGGCGACCTTCCGGCACACCGGCACGATCGGCAACTACAAGGAGATGTTCATCGGCGGCATGGTGCGCCGCGGCTATGAACAGGCCTTCGCCGAGCGCTGCTTCAGCCAGATCGAGGGCTTCGGCGAATATGGCTTCCCCGAAAGCCATGCCGCCAGCTTTGCCGTGCTGGTCTATGTCTCAGCCTATATCAAATGTCACTACCCCGACGTCTTCTGCGCCGCCATCCTCAACAGCCAGCCCATGGGCTTCTACCAGCCGGCGCAACTGGTGCGGGACGCCGAGAAGCATGGCGTCGAAATCAGGCCCGTCGACGTCAACTCCAGCGAGTGGGATTGCACGCTGGAACCGGCCAGCGATCCCATCAAACATCGCTTTGCCGTACGCCTCGGCATGCGGCTGGTCTCCGGGCTGAACGAGGACGAGATCACGGCAATGACCGGCCGGCGCGGCAACGGTTTTTCCAGCCTGGAGCGCTTCGGCACGGCAAGCGGCCTGCCACTGGCGGCAATGCAGAAACTGGCCGAGGCCGATGCCTTCCGCTCGCTCGGCCTGGACAGGCGCGAGGCCCTGTGGGCCGTGCGCCGCTTCGAGACCATCGGCATCGGCGTCACTAAGACGAGCCGGGACATGCCATTGCTGGCCGCCGATTTCGACGATGCCCTGTTTCCCGAACCTGCCGTCGCCCTGCCCGTAATGTCGCAAAGCGAGCATGTGCTGGAGGACTATCAGTCGACGGGCCTGTCGCTCAAGGCCCATCCCTGCTCCTTCCTGCGCCCGCAATTGCAGCATCTCGGCGCCATCACCAACGAGGCGCATCGCGACGTCAAGCTCAAGCAGGACAGCCTCGTCACCGTCGCCGGCCTGGTGGTGACGCGCCAGCGCCCCGGCACGGCCAGCGGCGTCGTCTTCATGACCATCGAGGACGAGACCGGCATCGCCAACATCATCGTGTGGTCGCGAACCTTCGAGAGGAACCGCCGCGCGGTGATGAATGCCCGCTTCGTCGCCATACGCGGCCGGCTCCAGCGTGCCAGCGATGTCGTGCATGTCATCGCCGAGGAGGTACTCGACCTCTCCGCCGAACTCGCCCGCTTGCGCGATATGACGGATGGCGCTTCACCGCCGCCGCCAGCCCAGCTCGAACTGAGCCTGTTCAAGAGCCGGGATTTCCATTGAGGAATTGGGCATGCCTGCCATCAGGGAGCAGATCCAGCTCGGGCTCGATTTCGGCCAGGAAGAGCCCATCGTCGTGCTGCGTCAGCGCCTGCTTGCGGCCTATGGCCCGCAACGCGACGCCCGGCGGCACACGCCGCCCGAACAGTTCGTCAAGGCGCTGATCAGCTCGGAAACCTATGACTCTGCTTCCAAAAAAGCCTTCCAGGCCCTGTGCGAGCATTTCCGCCCCCTCGACAGGCTGGGGCAGAGCGATCCCCGCCAGGTACTCACGCATCTTGCCACCGTCACCCATCCCGAGAAGAAAGCCAGCCAGCTGGTTGCTTCGGTCGGCCGCATCGTCGAGCAGCGGGGACGGTTCGATCTCTCCCATCTCGCCGCGCTGTCGGTCGAGGCCGGGATGGAACTGCTCCAGCTTTATGAGGGCATCGGCCCCAAATGCGCGGCGGCCATCCTGAATTTCTCGACGCTCAGGCGGCGTGTCTTCGTGGTTGACAGGCACATCAAGCGTTTCGGCGAGCGCTTCGGCCTGTTTCCACAAAGTGTGAGCTTCGCCATGGCCCATCGGATCATGCTGCGCCTGATGCCGGCGGCCTGGGACGCCGACGATCTCTATGAACTGCACTGGCTGATCAAACGCTTCGGCCAGGAGGTCTGCACCAGCCAGAGGCCGCTCTGCCCACGGTGCGAGATGGCGGCTCTATGCCGCCATGGATCCACCTCAATACCGCGGGTTCCGACGCGTTAGGGCATCGTCGCGCATAGCGTGGGAATCCTTCCCCGACTTCGGGGAAGGATTCTTGCGCTTTCTCTTGGTCTCGGCTCGATCTCAAGCCTGCCCCTGCGTCCGCTCCAGCAGGGACAGCCAATTCTCATGGCCGATCTTGTGCAGCAGGGCCGACGAATATCCCGCGCCGCTCATCCTCTCGATCAGGCGCGGCAGGCCGGCGACGCTGCCGATGGCGGCGGGGATCACTGCACCGTCGAAGTCCGATCCGAAGGCGACGCCGTCCTCGCCCAGCCGTTCGACCAGGTAGTCGAGATGGCGCACCATGACGTCGAGATCGGTATCCGCGCGCATGGCGCCGTCCGGCCGCAGGAAGCAGGTGGCAAAGTTGAGGCCGACGACGCCGCGGCTCTCCCTGATGGCATCGAGCTGCCTGTCGGTGAGATTGCGCGTGGACTGGCACAGGGCGTGGACGTTGGAATGGGTGGCGACGAGCGGCGCCGTACTCAACCCGGCGACGTCCCAGAAACCCTTCTCGTTGAGATGCGAGAGGTCGATCATGATGCCGCGCGTGTTGCACTCCTTCACCAATTCGCGGCCGATCTCGGTCAGGCCGGGACCGGTATCCGGCGAGGCCGGAAAGCGGAAGGGCACGCCATGGGCGAAGATGTTGGGGCGGCTCCACACCGGCCCGATCGAGCGCAGGCCGGCGGCGAAGAGCACGTCGAGATTGGCGAAATCGGCATCTACAGCCTCCGCCCCCTCGATATGCAGGACGGCCGCGATCTTGCCGGCCGCCATGGCGACTCGGATCTCGACGGCGCTGCGGCAGATGGCGACGTCGTCAGGAAAGGCCCGCTCCAACCGCAGCATGATCGACAGCATGGCGATGGTCGAAGCCTGCGCCTTTTCCAGGGGCAGCAGCGGCGGCAAAGGCAGATCGTAGCTCGTCCCCTTCATCTCCTCGTCCATGTTCGCCATGCTCAGGGGCGGCGGGAACATGGCGAAGAAGCCGCCGGCAAAACCGCCGGCGCGCGCTCGCGGCAGATCGATATGACCGGCACCGTCGCCCTCGCCGAACACCGTCTCTGCCGGTTTTGCCTTGTTGGAGGCCAGGTGCAGCAACGTGTCGTTGTGGCCATCGAAGACAGGGACGATGGCTGACGGTTCGACGGTCGGGTTCATGGGGGATTTCTTTCCAGGCTGGCAGCACGATCATTCGGCCCGGAAGGGGCCGACCTTCTCACCCAGGCGCTGCCACAGAGGATGCCTGAGAGATAACAAGCCCGGCCGTCGCGGCCGGGCTTGTTTCGTGGAGCGGATGTCGGACAGGAGATCCTGTTCGATCAGCCTCGCAGCGACTTCAGATGGGCCACCAGGCCCTTGGTCGAAGCATCGAGCCCGTCGACCGTCGCGCCCTTCACCACCGGCAGCAGGCGCGAGGCGAGTTCCTTGCCCAGTTCCACGCCCCATTGGTCGAAGGAGTTGATGCCCCAGATCACGCCCTGCGTAAACACCTTGTGCTCATAGAGCGCCACGAGGCGGCCGAGCATGCGTGGGGTGAGCTTGCGATAGGCGATGGTGGTGGTGGGACGGCTGCCGGGGAACTCCTTGTGTGGGGCCAGAAGCGCGATCTTCTTGTCGTCGAGCCCCTGGGCCTTCAGCACCGCCGTCGCCTCCTCTTGCGAACGGCCATGCATGAGCGCCTCGGTCTGCGCCAGGCAGTTTGCCATCAGGATGGCATGATGATCGCCCATTCCGGCTTCATGCGGCTCGGCCGCGATGAGGAAGTCGGCCGGGATCACATTGGTGCCCTGATGGATGAGCTGGTAGAAGGCGTGCTGGCCGTTGGTGCCAGGCTCGCCCCAGACCAGAGGGCCGGTCTCCGAGGTCACCGGCGAGCCGTCGAGATGCACGCGCTTGCCATTGGATTCCATGTCGAGCTGCTGCAGATAGGCCGGGAAGCGCCCGAGCCGCTGGTCGTAGGGCAGCACAGCATGGGCGGCATAGCCCATGAAATTGCGGTGCCAGATGCCGATCAGGCCCATCAGCACCGGGATGTTCTTCTCCAGCGGCGTGGTGGCGAAATGGTGGTCGACCTCATGGCCACCGGCCAGGAACTCCGAAAAGTTCTCCGGCCCGACGGCGATCATCAGGCCGAGGCCGATGGCCGACCACATCGAGTAGCGCCCACCGACCCAGTCCCAGAAGCGGAACATCCGGTCCTTGTTGATGCCGAAGGCCTCGACCGCGACGATATTGGTCGAGATCGCCGCAAAATGATCGCCCACCGCGGTCTCACCGAGCGATTTGGCGATCCATTGCCGCGCCGACTGGGCGTTCGTCATGGTCTCGATCGTCGTGAACGTCTTCGACGAAACCAGGAACAGGGTACGCGAAGGGTCGAGGCGCGACAACGTGTCCGCCATGTCGGCGCCGTCGACATTGGAGACGAAATGGGCGCGCGGGCCGTCGGCATAGGGCGAGAGGGCGCGGGCCCCCATGGCCGGGCCGAGGTCGGAACCACCAATGCCGATATTGACCACGTCGGTGAATTTGTCACCGGTGGCGCCGCGCAGCTCGCCCGAGCGAATCTTCTCGGCGAAGGCGTAGCAGCGCGCCAGTTCCTCATGCACCTCCGGCACGACATTCTTGCCGTCCACGCGAATGTCGGCATCAACAGGCGCGCGCAGGGCCGTGTGCAGCACTGCCCGCCCTTCGGTGGTGTTGATCTTGTCGCCCTTGAGCATCTCGTCCCGGCGGGTCTCGATGCAATGCGCCCGCGCCAGCTCGAGCAGCAGGGACAGGGTTTCGTCGGCGATGCGGTTCTTGGAAAAATCCACCAGCACGTCGTCGAGCGTGAAGGAGAATTTGGCGAATCGGTCGGGATCCGCGGCGAAAAGGTCGCGCGTCGTCGTCGAGGCCAGTGTCTGCTTATGGGCTTCGAGATCCTGCCAAACCTTTGCGGCCTGTGAATGCTCCATATCCGTTTCCCTTCCTCATTGTCCGAAGGCGTGTCAAACTGCGGGCTGTGTTTGTCGCCCGGAGCGGGTGCATAAATCAATATTGGAACTGACTGCAGATGACGATTTCGGACAGCATCAAGGTTTTGGCTTCGGAAGCGACGCAATGGCGCCGCGACATTCACCGCCACCCCGAGCTGCAATATGACGTGCAGCGTACGGCCGGCCTGGTCGCGGGCCTGTTGCGTGATTTCGGCTGTGATGAAGTCGTCGAGGGAATCGGGCGCGCCGGCGTGGTCGGGGTGATCAAGGGGCGCCCCGGTTCGCGCGCGATCGGCATGCGCGCCGATATGGATGCCTTGCCGATCCTCGAGGAGAGTGGCGTGCAATATGCTTCCACCATGCCCGGCAAGATGCATGCCTGCGGCCATGACGGCCATACCGCCATGCTGCTCGGCGCGGCGAAAAATCTAGCTGATACCCGCAACTTCAACGGTGACGCCGTGGTGATCTTCCAGCCGGCCGAAGAAGGCGGCGGCGGCGGCAAGGCCATGGTGGAAGATGGCCTGATGGAGCGATTCGCCATCGGCGAAGTCTATGGCATGCACAATCTGCCGGGCCTGGCGCCAGGTCATTTTGCCATGTGCCCCGGGCCCATCATGGCCTCTAGCGACGTGTTCGACATCGACATCACCGGCAAGGGCGCGCATGCCGCCCGCCCGCACGAGAGCGTCGATCCGGTGCTGGTGGCGGCCCAGATCATCAATGCCCTGCAGACCATCGTCTCGCGCAATGCCGATCCCCTTCATGGCGCCGTCGTTTCAGTGACGGCGATCAAGGCGGGGGACGCTTATAACGTCATCCCCTCCACGGCCCATCTGCACGGTACCTGCCGCGCTCTGACGCCGGAAATTCGCGACCTGCTCGAAACACGCGTCGTCGAGGTGGCGGAGTTGACGGCGAAGGCTCTGGGCGCCAGTGCCAAGGCCGTCTATCAGCGTCATTATCCCGTCACCCGCAACCACGCCACGCAGACCGTGTTCTGCGGGGAAGTCGCTCGCATGGTGGCCGGCCATGACAATGTCGATGTTGCCGCTCTTCCCATGATGGGCGCGGAGGACTTCTCCTTCATGCTGGAGGCGCGCCCCGGCGCCTTCATCTTCATTGGCAATGGCAACAGCGCCGGACTGCACAATGCCGCCTATGATTTCAACGATGCCATCATCCCTGCCGGGATCAGCTACTGGACACAACTGGCGGAAACGCGGCTCGCCGGCTGAGACCTCTCTTCCTCGGCCTCCCTATCTCAAGGAACTCCCGCATGTCCGATCTCGTCTCCCGGCCGACTCTGGCCGCGCCCGACGACGACCCTCATCTCTGGCTGGAGGACATCGAGGGCCAGGACGCCCTTGCCTGGGTGAACGAGCGCTCGCAACGAACGCTGGCCCGCTTCGGCACCGACGGCTTCGAACGCGATCGGGACGCCTTGGCTGCGATCCTTGATCGCCCCGATCGCATTCCCGGCATCGGGAGGCGCGGCGAGTTCGTCTATAATTTCTGGACTGATGCCGCCAATCCACGCGGCCTGTGGCGCAGGACCACTCTTGCCTCCTACCGGCAGGCGGAACCGGCCTGGGATATCCTGCTCGATCTCGATGCCCTCGCCAAGACAGAGGGTGAGGACTGGGTCTGGGCCGGGGCCTCGCTCGAACCCCATGGGCGGCAGCGCGCCATCCTCAGCCTGTCGCGCGGCGGCAGCGATGCGGCGGTGCATCGTGAATTCGACCTGGCCTCACGGCGTTTCGTCCCCGACGGCTTCATGCTGCCGGAAGCCAAGGGCGGCATTGCCTGGCTCGACGCCGACACGCTGCTGCTCTCCAGCGCACTCGGCGAGGGCATGGCGACGACCTCCGGCTATGCCCGCACGGTGCGCCTGTGGCGTCGTGGCGAGGATCCCCTGAAGATGGCGGTGGTCTTCGAGGTCCAACCCCAGTCCATGTCGGTTTGGGCCGGCATCGACCGCACCGGCGGCGGCGAGCGCATCTGGTTTCTCGAAAAGCCCGTCTTCTTCGAAACGCGGGGCTGGCTCGGCGACAGGAGCGGCCCGAGCGAGGCCATCGACCTGCCGGCCGACTCGCAATGGGACGTGTTCGGCGACTGGCTGGCGGTTAAGCTGCGCACGAATTGGACTCCCGCCGGCACAAGTTTTGCCGGCGATACCCTTCTCGGCATCTCGCTTGCCGCCTTCCGGGCAGGCAGCCGCACTTTCCAAGTGCTGTTCGAACCTGCCGAACGGCGGACCCTGGACGGCTTTTTCTGGAACCAGGGACAGCTCGTGCTGTCGATCCTGGACAATCTCCAGCCCCGATTCGAGCTCGTCACGCCCTCCCCCGACTCCTGGGCCAAGCACGCCATCGACGTGCTGCCCTCCACGGGCGTCGTGCATATCTGGTCGCTCGACGCGGAGGAGGCCGACACCAATGGCGAGGTGATGGTGTCCCTGCAGGATCCGGTCACGCCGCCACAAATGCTGCTGCTCGATGTGAGCAGGCCCGAGGCGGTGGCCAGTCCCCTGCTCCTCAAGCGCAGTCCCGATGCCTTCGACAGCAAGGGGCTGCAGGTCGTCAAGCACGAGGCCGTCTCGGTCGACGGCGAGAAGATCCCCTATACGCTGGTCGGCCCCGCCGGCGAGACCGGCGAGTCACCGGTGCATCTCACGGCCTATGGCGGCTTTGGCGTTTCCGTCCTGCCCAGCTACAGCGCCTCCATCGGCAAGCTCTGGCTCGAACGGGGCGGCACGTCGGTCACCGCCAATATTCGCGGCGGCGGAGAATTCGGCGCCCGCTGGCACGAGGCGGGCCGCCGCGAGGGCAAGCATCTCGCGCATGAGGATTTCGCGGCGGTGGCTGCCGATCTGGTCAGGCGCGGCATCACACAGCCGGAGCGGATTGCGGCAGAAGGCGGCTCCAATGGCGGCCTGCTGATCGCCAATATGCTCACCCGCCATCCCGAGAAATTCGGCGCCCTGTTCTGCACCATCCCACTGATCGACATGCGGCGCTACACCAAGCTCCTGGCCGGCGCGAGCTGGATCGACGAATATGGCGACCCGGACAAGCCAGACGACTGGGCCTTCCTACAGAAGATCTCCGCCTATCATGTCGCCGATGCCGGTTCCTATCCGCCCATCTTGCTGGCGACCACGCGCCGCGACGACAGGGTTCATCCCGCCCACGCCCGCAAGATGGCGGCCAAGCTGGAGGCACTTGGCCACCGCGTGCATTTCTACGAGCCCGAGGCCGGCGGCCACGGCTACGGCAAGGACAGCCGGGAGCGCGCCTCCTTCATCGCACTCGGCTACACCTTTCTGCGCCAGGCCATCGGCTGGGAGAGCCAGGCATGAGCGAACCAGTCCTGCCTGTTTATGCCGATGTCGCCGCCGCCGCCGAGCGCATCCGTGGCCAGGCCCATCGCACGCCGGTGCTGACCTCTCGAAGCTTCGACGAGGAGCTCGGCGCGCAGGTCTTCTTCAAATGCGAGAATTTGCAGCGCATGGGCGCCTTCAAATTCCGCGGCGCCTTCAATGCCCTGTCGCGTTTCGACGAGGAGCAGAAGCGCAAGGGCGTGGTGACTTTCTCTTCGGGCAACCATGCCCAGGCGATCGCCCTTGCAGCGCGCATCCTCGGCATTCCCGCCACCATCATCATGCCGCATGATGCGCCGAAGGCGAAAGCCGAGGCCACAATGGGCTATGGCGGCAAGGTCATCTTCTATGACCGCTATACCGAGGACCGCGAGGTGATCGGGCGGAATCTGTCGCACGAACATGGCTTCACGTTGATTCCACCCTATGATCATCCGGACGTGCTCTGCGGCCAGGGCACCGCTGCCAAGGAACTCTTCGAGGAGGTCGGCGAACTCGACGCCTTCTTCGTCTGTCTCGGCGGCGGTGGGCTGCTCGCCGGATCGGCGCTGGCGACGCGGGCACTGTCGCCCAACTGCCGGCTCTACGGCGTCGAGCCCGAAGCGGGGAATGACGGACAGCAATCCTTCCGCGCCGGCCGGATCGTCAGGATCGACACGCCCCGCACCATTGCCGATGGCGCGCAGACCCAATATCTGGGCGCCCATACCTTCCCGATCATCAAGCGCGATGTCGACGACATCCTCACCGTCTCCGATGCCGAGCTGGTCGAATGCATGCGCTTCGCCGCCACCCGCATGAAGCTGGTGATCGAGCCGACCGGCTGCCTCGGTTTCGCCGCCGCCCGTGCCATGAAGACAGACCTCGCCGGCAAGCGCGTCGGCGTGCTGATCAGCGGCGGCAATGTGGATATCGACCGGTTCTGCCAATTGCTGGGAGAATAAGACGCACCCGGCTCACGCCAGCCTCGTCATGCCGTTCTGCATCCGGATGATGTTGATCAGGGTGCGCAAGGCCGGGTGATTGTGGCGCCGGCTCGAGTAATACATGTGAAAGGGATCGCCATCCGAGGCGTGGTCGTCGAGGACGATCTCCAGGCTGCCTTGCGCGAGTTCTCCGGCGATCCGCGCTTCCAGAACATAGGCAAGGCCAAGCCCGGCCTTGGCAGCCGTGATCGTGGTCGCTGTGTCGTTGAGGGTGATGAGGCCGGGCACGCGCAGCCGGCGCGCCTCCGCGCCGCTGCCGAGATCCCATCGATAGGCTGTGTTGTCGCCCAGGAGCAGTTGCAGGCAGACATGGCTGGCGAGGCCAGCCGGGGTCTGCGGCCTGCCATGCTCCCTGAAATAGGAGGGAGAGCCGACAACCACCCAGCGCTGCGGCCCCGTGAGCGGCACGGCGATCATGTCCTCCGGCACGTGATGGCCATAGCGCATGCCGGCGTCGAAGCCCTCGGCGACGATGTCGATGGGCCGGTCATCCACGGCAACGGTCAGGCGGACATCCGGGCATTGGCGGGCGAACTCCGGCAAGGCCGGCGAGATCAGGAGATGGGCGGCATCCCGGAACACGTTCAGGCGCAATTCGCCGAAGCGCACGTTTCCCGGCGCTTCCAGCACCTCCAGGGCCGAGCCGATCACATCGAATCCTTCTTCGAGGCGCTGGGCGAACTTCAGGCCGAGATCTGTCGGCGAGACCGCCCGGCTGGTGCGGTTCAACAACTTGGCCCCGAGCCTGGCCTCGAGGCGCCGCATCGCATGGCTAGCCGCTGACGGCGTCAGGCCGAGTTCGATGGCAGCCGTGGTGAAGCTGCGCCGGCGGACGATGGTCAGGAAGACGTTGAGGTCGCCGAGATCCGTTCGTTCGAGAGCCGCCATTGATGAAAAACTTTCAATGCTTCTATGATTACCGTTCACACTAAACAATGAGCGCCCGGCCGGCTCAAGCCCTATCCTGCAAGAGGAACGCTGAAACACCGGCCGGCTCCTATTCGACGGCCATGAAACGCAGGAATGGAACGATGAAAGAACGCCTGTTCGGCAAGACCGCGCGCAACGTCTCGGAGATTGGCTTCGGGGCCTGGGCCATTGGAGGCTCCTGGGGCGATGTGCCGGATGACGATGCGCGCGCCGCCCTCCATGCCGCCCTCGATGCCGGCACCACCCTCATAGATACCGCCGATGTCTATGGCGACGGCCGTTCGGAGCGTTTCATTGCCGAGGTCCTGAAGGAGCGCGGCGGACCCCGCCCCTTCGTGGCAACGAAGGCCGGGCGTCGCCTCCAGCCCCACACCGCCGACGGCTATAATCGGGAAAACCTCACCGCTTTCGTCGAGCGTTCGCTGACTAATCTCGCCACCGACTGCCTCGACCTCGTCCAGCTTCATTGCCCTCCGACAGAGGTCTATTACCGGCCCGAAGTGTTCGGCGTGCTGGACGATTTGGTGGCCGCCGGCAAGATCCGCAATTACGGCGTCTCCGTCGAGAAGGTGGAAGAGGCGCTGAAGGCGATCGAATATCCCGGCGTCGTCTCGGTCCAGATCATCTACAACATCTTCCGGCAGCGGCCGGCCGAACTCTTCTTCCGCGAGGCGAAGGCGCGCAACATCGCGGTGATCGCGCGCGTGCCGCTCGCTTCGGGCATGCTGACCGGCAAGATGAATGCCGCCAGCCGGTTCGCGGCCGACGATCATCGCGCCTATAACCGCAATGGCGAGGCCTTCGACAAGGGCGAGACCTTCTCGGGCGTCCCCTACGACGTCGCCTTGGCAGCCGTGGAGGAAATCAGGCCGCTGGTGCCCGATGGCATGACCATGTCGCAGTTCGCGCTGGCCTGGATCCTGGCTGATGATGCCATCACCACCGTCATCCCTGGCGCCAGGAATGCGGCCCAGGCCACGGCGAATGCCGCCGCCAGCGACGTGCCGGCTCTTTCGCAGGCGACGCTCGAAACACTGAAGAACCTCTACCAGCGCAAGATCGCCGGCTTCGTCCATCATCTATGGTAGGAAATGCTTGGCCGGGCGCCGGTCGGCGGCTCCCGGCCACGGCCGTCACCGCCCGGACATCGCTTGACAAAGGATGAGGCAAATGCGGGATTGTGCCTACAGGTTCTGCCTTCCGGTGCGGGGCAGCCGGTGGGGCATTTCCTATGCGTTTCCTGTCGCTTTCCGTTGCCTGTGCAGGGCTTCTGGCGGCCTCTGCCGCCATGGCCCAATCCCTCAAACCCGATGAGATCCTGAGTTCGGTCACCGTACAGCCGATCAGCGAGCCCAATCCGGTTCTCGGCGCCGATGGGCGCGTCCATCTCGCCTATGAACTGGTGATCAACAACCCAGGCAATGTGTTCGTGCGGCTCGACAAGGTCGAAGCGATCGACGACGCCGGCAAAAGCCTGTCCTCCCTCGAGGGCGAAGAGCTGGCGAAGATGATGCATCTTTACAGCGGCAGGGATCGCCAGCTGCCGCCCGGCGGCACCGCCATCGTCTTCATGGATGTCGGCTTTGCCCGGGATGACAAGCTGGCGCAGCGGGTATCCGCCCGCATCGAGGCTTTCCGTGAGAATGCGGGCGCAGACGGCAAGCCCACGCCTTTGCCGGCGGATGCACCCGTCTCCGCACACTACAGCTTCATCGGCGGCGCTACGACGGTCGGCAAGCCGGCCGTGGTGGTCGAGCCACCGTTGAGGGGCACCGGCTGGGTTGCAGCCGATGGTTGCTGCGACGCCGTCACCGCCCACCGCGGCGCCGTCATGGCCGTGAACGGGCGTCTACGCATACCCGAGCGCTTCGCGATCGACTGGATCAGGCTCGACGCCGGCAGCCGCCTGTTCACAGGCAATGCCCAGGATCTGGCCAGCTATTCCTTTTACGGCGCCGAAGTCCATGCAGCGGCCGATGGCGTGGTGGTCAATCTCTACGACCAGGCCGACGAACAGATCCCCAGCCAACCGGCCCGCGGCATCGTCCCCGCCAATATCGGCGGCAACATGCTGGTGACGGACATCGGCAATGGTGCCTTTGCTTTCTACGCCCATCTCCAGCGCGGCAGCCTCAGGGTCAAGCTGCGTGACCGCGTGAAAGCCGGCCAGGTCATCGGCCTGATCGGCAATACCGGCAATTCCACCGCTCCCCATCTGCACTTCCAGTTGATGGATGGCCCCTCGCCGCTCAATGCCAACAGCCTGCCCTTCGTGCTCACGCGCTTCTCCGGGCAGGGCGTGCTGGCGCCGGGGAACGAGGAGGAACTCGAGCAAGGCGCCGTGGCAAGGATTGAACCACGCTGGCGCGGAGAGCACGCCAATCAGCTCCCGCTGAACGACCAGGTCGTCGATTTTCAATAGATTCGTTCTTCCGGGGTCCGCTCATGTTCATTCTGCTGCATCAGCTGTCACTGCCCGTCATGTTCGCAACGGTGCTGGGGTTCTGCCTGGTGATCACCTGGATCGTCATCGGCCTCGTTCGCTTTACCATTGCAAAAGTCGGCCACGCCGCGGACGAGGCGCTGCCCATCCGCGAGTCGATCGTCGGTGTCTGCGCCACCATTTTCGGCCTGATGGTGGCCTTTTCGGCCGCGGGTCTGTGGGCCGATTCCCTCGCCGCCCGTAGCGCCGTCCAGCAGGAGGCCGATGCGGTCGAAAATGTTCTGGTGCTGTCCTCCGGCCTTCCGGCCGATCTCCAGACCAGTGTGCGCGACGGCCTGAAGGCCTATGTCGCTGAGGTCATCTCCGGCGATTGGCCCGCCATGGCCAATGGCGAGCGCATCGAAAGCCCGGTATTCGACCGTTCCGGCAACATCCTCATCAATGCGATCGGACTCGTCTCGCGCCAGAACGGAACCACTGTCCAGCCAGCGACCTATCAGCCTTTGGTCAATCAACTGCTGGCCGTGCGCCATGCGCGTCTGCTTCGGCTGTCGGCCTCGAATACCGGCATGAGCTGGGCCCAATGGATCGCGATCTGGATCATCTCGACAACGACCGTCACGGCTATCGCCATCTGCAACAACCATGTCTTCCGCATGCAGATCCTCGCCACCCATATCTTCGTCGTGGTGGTGACAGCGGCCTATTTCGTCATTCTCGCGCATGACCGGCCGTTCATGGGGCAGATCTCGGTACAGCCCGCCGCCTTCCTGGCGGTCAGCACCAATTGACGCCCCGCCGCGTCGAGGCCTGCTTCAGCGGGCCAACGCCGCGAAGTCACCCCTGAAGCGGGCGGCACAGAGGCCACCATACTCGATCTCGGCAAGGACCGGGATGCGTGCCTTGCCCTTGCGCGCGAAGGCCTCCAGCACATGGGCCCACTTCTCGGGTTCGGCCAGAACGGAACGGGCAGAGAAATCACCCTCCACTGGCGCCAGGTAATCCATGTGGACGGAGCCGACGACCAGGCTGCAATCGAGCCCTGCTCCTTTGAGCTTGAGAAAAGCGAGCGACCAGGCGGCAAGCGTGGCCAAAGTAGCAAGGCTGCCGCCGAACGCCGTGCGGTGATGGTTGATATTGGCGGAAAGCGGTGCGCCGAGTCGCACGGAATCCGGTCCGATTTCGAGAACGCGGACCTGCATGGCCTGTGTCAGCGGAATATTGCCATGGAGATCGGCTTCAAGCTCGGCGGGCAGCACGGCGGCCTCCTCTATCAGGGTCACCCGCCCGCTCTATCGCTCACCAGCCGTTTTCTCAACCAGCGAAATCGGTTCCTGGCGATCGAGCAGGGCTCGCCCCCTCGGCGAAAGGCGATAGCCCACCTGGAGGCTTTCGGTGAGGCCGAGGGCCTTGAGCTTGCGGATATCGGGCTTGAGCGCTGCCTTGTCACGCCCCAACTGCCCAGCAATCTCGGCAGCGGTAATGCCGTCGCGCCCAGCGATCAGGCCGAGCGCGGCGGCTGTCCAGGCGCCGCCGCGATGGTTGCGGTCAAGCTTGGCGAGCGCCGAACGCAGGCCATCGACGTCAGCCGCATCGAGGGCGGCCTCGCCACGCAAGGCAATCCGGGGGTCGACCCCCATCCGATGGAAGGCAATGCGGTAGAGCTGTCCCTCCGGCCGCAGATCGCGCCGAAGCGCGGCAGTCGAAGCATAGCCGGCCTGATCAGCCTGTTCGTTGGTGAGATCGGCGAGTTCGATTACATCCACCGCCTCGATGGCCAGGACACCAACAGCGGTGGTCAGCGTTCCCCCGGCGCGGACGGTCGGCCGCGTCCAGCGCCGGAAGGCCAGCGTCACCTTGCCGGCGGCAATGCCATCGAGCGCGGCCTGCTTGAACAGCATGTCTATGCCCCTCGGATTGCGGACTTCCAGTCCGCGCTCCATCAGCCCGCCAGGCGCCGGTCGTGCTCGACCACGGCATTGAGCAGCACCTGCGCGCCCGCCGCACATTCATCGAAGGAGGTCGATTCGGCCTCGTTGTGGCTCAGCCCTCCTTCGCACGGCACGAAGATCATAGTGGTCGGCGCGATACGGGCGATATAGGCCGCGTCATGGCCAGCGCCGGATACCATGCGGCGCATGGCAAAGCCGGCCTTGTCGGCACCATGTTCGACGCATTCGATCAGGTCCGGGGCGAATTTCACCGCCGGCGAGTTCCAGATGCGCTTTTCTTCATAGGCAAGCTTCATCGGCGGCAGCGCGGCCTCGAGGGCGGCTCGGAACTCCTGCTCCATCACTTCCAGCACCTCCTCGTCGGGATGGCGCAGATCGATGGTGAAGAAGACCTCGCCCGGCACCACATTGCGGCTGTTGGGCTTGTTTTCGATCAGGCCGACGGTGGCGACGCCCGGCTGGTGCTTCTGGCCGATGGCATCGACCGCCTCGATGATGCGAGCGGCGCCCAGCAGGGCGTTCTTGCGCAGATACATCGGCGTGGCGCCGGTATGGGCATCCTGCCCGGTCACCGTGACCTCGTACCAGCGCATGCCCTGCACGCCGGTGACCACGCCGATCATGGTCTTCTCGTCCTCGAGGATCGGGCCCTGTTCGATGTGGAGCTCGAACATCGCCTGGAACTTGTGGGCGCCGGCCTTCTCGGTGCCGCGATAGCCGATGCGCTCCAACTCATCCTTGAAGCTGATGCCATCGCGGTCGAGGCGCTCATAGGCATAATCAGGCGTGAAGACGCCGGCGAACACGCCCGAGGCCAGCATAGCCGGCGCGAAGCGCGAGCCTTCCTCGTTGGTCCAGTTGATGATCTCGATGGGGGCATTGGTCTCGTAGCCCTGCTCGTGCAGGGTACGCATCGCCTCCAGCGCCCCGAGCACGCCGAGCACGCCGTCGAACTTGCCGCCAGTCGGCTGGGTGTCGAGATGGGAGCCCATGGCGATCGGCGGCAAATCATTGTTCCTGCCGGGCCGCACCGCGAACATGTTGCCGACTTCGTCGACGCTCACCGTACAGCCGAGCGCCTCACATTGTGCCTTGAACCAGTCACGGACCTTCTTGTCTTCGTCCGACAGGGTCAGGCGCTTGATGCCGCCCTTGGCCGTGCCGCCAAACTTGGCAGTTTCCATCAGGCTGTCCCACAGGCGCTGCGGATTGATGTTGAGATTGGTGAGCATGGTGGGCCTTTCTGAAGTTACGAAAGATCGTGAAGCGGCTTGCCGTTGGGCTGAGACAGGCGAAAATCCGAGAAGGAAACGGCAAGACCGGCCCTTTCAGGCGTGCAGCACATCGGGCCAACCTGATAAGAAGCGGCCTTCGGGAACGGCGCCAGCCGCACCAGGGGCCAGACTATCCCGTCCGTCGAATATTGCAGCCTGATGACCCCGTCTGCGACGGTGAGGCGCAGGCGGAAATCCTGGGCGTCGCCCGGAAAGGGACCGGTCGCCCAATCCGACTGCCCCACGGTCAGCACGCTGCCCAGCATGGGCGCGTCGTCATTATATTCGATACCTGCCTTCAGCCAGGCCTCGTCATCGAGCCGGACCATCAGGCCCGCCTGGTCGTAGAGCGTTTCGAAACGCGCTCGCACGCGCAGCTCCGCAGTGAAATTGCCGCCACTGTCGAGGTGAAAGAAATGGCCGCTATGGCGGGTGAAGCCGTAATGGGTCTTCCGCCAGAAATCGGTGGCCTCGCCGGTCACGACCTCTAGCCGGTCGCCGGCCAGCGACCAGGATGGCGGTTCGTTCAGCCAGCGGCCTTGCTTGAGGGAAGAGGAAGGCGTCGAATCCAAGATCTATCTCCTGCAACGCAGAACGAAAGCCTTCTCCACGAAGTGGGGAAGGTGTCAGTGCGAAGCACTGACGGATGGGGTGTGGCGGGCAGTGCACTGAATCCAACATGGTTGCACCACGGTCGCGCCATTCTTCAAAAAGGCGTCTCGCATTGCCCGCCACACGCCACCCGACCCGGCTTCGCCGGGCCCAGCGCGCACAAGTGGTGCGCGCGCCCTCCCCGCTTCGCGGAGAGGGCTTTTTGCGCGTGACGTCCCCGACTACGGCGTCACCTCGATGCGCGAGACCGGCCTGGGCTTGCTGAGCTCCTTCCAGGTGGCGTTCGCCACCGCGGCGGCCGGGAACGGATCGCGCTGGATGAAGGCGCCGTCGCCCTTCTTGAGCTGGATCTGCTTGTCCTTCCAGGCGACGCGCCCGCGCGACAAGGTGACAACAGGCAAGCCCGTGCATTCATAGCCTTCGAACACGTTGTATTCGACGCGGCTGAGTTGCGTCTTGGCCTTGATCGTCTTGGTGGCGGCGGGATCCCAGATGGTGAGGTCGGCATCCGAACCGACCGCAATCGCTCCCTTGCGAGGATAGATGTTGAGGATGCGGGCGATGTTGGTGGAGGTCACCGCCACGAACTCCTCCTTGGTCAGGCGCCCGGTCTTGACGCCGGCCGTCCACAGCACCGGCATGCGGTCTTCGAGCCCGCCCGTGCCGTTGGGGATCTTGCGGAAATCGCCGAGGCCCATGCGCTTCTGCTCGGCGGTGAAGGCGCAGTGATCGGTCGCCACCACCTGGAGCGAGCCCGAGGCGAGGCCCGCCCACAGCGAATCCTGGTGCGACTTGTTGCGGAAGGGCGGCGACATCACCCGGCGGGCCGCGTAGTCCCAATCCTTGTTCTGGTATTCGCTGTCGTCGAGCACGAGGTGCTGGATCAGCGGCTCGCCATAGACGCGCTTCCCGGCTGCCCGCGCCCGCGCGATCGCCTCGTGGCTGTCGCGGCAGGAGGTATGCACGACATAGAGCTGGCTGCCCGCCATGTCGGCGATCATGATGGCGCGGTTGGTCGCCTCGCCTTCCACTTCCGGCGGACGCGAATAGGCGTGGCCCTCGGGCCCGGTGACGCCCTGGTCGATATAATGCTGCTGCAGGCGGAAAACGATGTCGCCATTCTCCGCATGGACCAGCGGCAGCGCGCCGAGGCCGGCGCAGCGGCTGAAGGAGTGGAACAACTCGTCGTCATTCACCATCAGCGCGCCCTTATACGCGAGGAAATGCTTGAAGGTGTTGATGCCGTAGGTCTTCACCACGGTCTCCATCTCGTCGAAGACCTGTTTGTCCCACCAGGTGATCGCCATGTGGAAGGAGTGGTCCGAGACCGCCTTCTCGGCTTTATGCCGCCATTCCTGATAGGCCGCCAGCAGCGACTGGCCTGGCGCAGGCAGGCAGAAATCCACCACCATGGTGGTGCCGCCGGACAAGGCGGCGCTGGTGCCGGATTCGAAATCGTCGGCCGACACGGTGCCCATGAAGGGCATTTCGAGATGAGTATGCGGATCGATGCCGCCCGGCAGGACGAAGCAGCCATCGGCATCGATGATTTCGGCACCCGCCGGCGCTGCCAGCTTCGGCCCGATCGCCAAAATGGTTTCGCCGTCGATCAGCACGTCGGCCGGCTTGGAATGATCGTGGTTCACCACGACACCGCCACGGATCAGGATCGGCATAATAGTCCTCCAATAACGAGTTCGCCGCGCCTGTTACCTCGGCGCTGATTTTACCCTCCCCTGGAGGGGGAGGGTCGGCCTGAAAGGCCGGGGTGGGGTGATTAGGCTCGACTTGACCGGTCAGGTCATCAATACCTTCGAAATTACAAAGGTGGTGCCTTCTCACCCCACCCCGACGCTGCGCGTCGACCCTCCCCCTCCAGGGGAGGGTCATTCAGCTCACAGTTTCTTCATCGCGTCGGTGACCGCCGAACTCCAGCCGCCCACGGGCGCCTTGGTGATGGCCGGGCTATCGCCGCCGGCCCCGAGCAGCGTCTTGACCGTGCTATCCGCGGCGGCCGGATCGAGCGTACCATCGGAGCCTTCCGTCAGCTTGTTGACCTCGGCGATCATGTGGGTCTGGTGCACCTCGGTCTGGGCACCGGAGGCATCGTTGTCGAGCACGATCTTCACGGCCTCGTCGGGGTGGGAACGGGCATACTCCCAGCCCTTCATCGAGGCCTTGACGAACTTGGCCATCGTCTCCACGAACTTCGGATCCTTGAGGCGATCCTCCATGACATAGAGCCCGTCCTCCAGCACCGCCACGCCCTGGTCGGTGTAGTTGAAGACCGTCAGGTCCTCGGCCTTCACACCGGCTTCGATGACCTGCCAATATTCGTTATAGGTCATGGTGGAGATGCAATCGGCCTGCTTCTGCAGGAGTGGATCGACGTTGAAGCCCTGCTTGATCACCTTGACGCCATCGGCCGAGCCGTCGAGCTTGAGGCTGAGCTTGCCCATGAAGGCATTGAAGGGATACTCGTTGCCGTAGAACCATACGCCCAGCGTCTTGCCCTTGAAATCCGCCGGCGTCTTGACACCGGATTCCTTGCGACAGGTGAGTTGCAGGCCGGAGCGCTTGAAGGGCTGGGCGATGTTGACGAGCGACACACCCTTCTCGCGAGCGGCGAGAGCGGCCGGCATCCAGTCGACGATCACATCGGCCTGCTTGTTAGCGATCACGGTCTCAGGCGCAATGTCGGGGCCACCCGGAGCCACGGTGACGTCGAGGCCGGCATCCTTGTAGAACCCCTTGTCCTTGGCCACGAGATAACCGGCAAACTGCCCCTGGACCACCCATTTGAGCTGCAGCGTGACCTTGTCGGCCGCCTGCGCCCCCGCTGTTCCAAGCCCGATCGCCCCCATTCCGAGCGCGAAAGCGACGGTGGTGAAAAGTGTCTTTGCCAAAAGTGCCTTCTTCATTCCGTCCACTCCTCTGTTGACCAAGTTTTCTTCTTGAGTACCCTTCCCTGCGTCACGCGCGCCGGTAAGAGGGATGCCAAAACGTCACCGCCCGCTCGACGAGGGCGATGAGGCCGTAGAATAGGGAACCGGCCACCATCGCCACCGCGATCTCCGCCCAGACGATGTCGGTCTGTGACAAGGCCGCCTGGGTGTTGATGCGAAAGCCCATGCCGATGGTGGGGCCGTCGAAATATTCGGCCACGATGGCGCCGATCATCGCCAGGGTCGAATTGATCTTCAAGCCGTTGAAGATGAAGGGCATCGCGGCGGGAAGCCGCAGGCTCACCAGCGTCGACCAATAGCTGGCACCGTAGGAACGCATGAGGTCACGCTCCAGGGCACCGCTGGCCGCCAGGCCCGCCACCGTGTTGACCAGCATGGGGAAGAAGGTCATCGCCACCACGACGGCCGTCTTGGAGGGCCAGTCATAGGTGAACCACCAGATCATGATCGGCGCGATGCCGACGATGGGCAGCGCCGAGACGACATTGCCGAGCGGCAAGAGACCGCGGCGCAAGAAGGGGACGCGGTCGGCCACCAGCGCCACCAGGAACCCCGAGCCAGAGCCGATCAGCCAGCCGAGCAGCACTTCGTGCAGGAAGGTCCAGACGAAGTCGGTGGCGAGTGTGTTAGCCTGCGCCACCACGGCCTGGCCGATGGCGGAAGGCGGCAGCAGGATGATGGGGGAGATGCCGAAACCGACGACCAGCCATTCCCAAAGAAGGAGCAACGTGACGCCAAACAGGATCATCGGCGCCAGATTCCGCCAGCGCGAGGTGCGGCGTCCCTCCCCGGCATTGGCGATCATGTCGACCAGCATCCAGGAAGCGATCCACAGACCGACCGCCTTCAGCCAGAAACCCCAGCCGGCTATCCCCGCAACGCCCGGTGAGTGGGCGGTGAATGTCAACGAAATCGCGGCGAGAACAAAGAAGCCCAGCGTTGCGGCAAGCCAGCCCCGGTAGCGCCGCTGCAATGGGGACACCAGAAAGATGGCTCCGGCCAGATAGACCACCCCCAGTTGACTGAATGGAATCACACCGGCGCCCATAGCGAAGAGAGTACTGAGGCAGATCAGCAGCCCTGCAAGACACAAACCGCGCGATTGGAAAGCCGTCATGCCTGCTCTCCCTTCACGCCCATCCCCGCCAAGGTGCGCCGTTCGATCAGGCCGATCAGACCGATCAGCGCAGCCGAGAGCAGTGCGGCGGTGAACAAAGCGGCCCACAGCACCAGGCGCAGATTATTGTACTGGTAGCCGGCGAGCAGACGCGAGCCGAGACCACCCTGCGCTCCCGTCGGCATCTCGGCGACGATGGCGCCGACGATGCAGCCGGCGATGGCGATCTTCAGGCTGGCGAACAGATAGGGTGTCGCCGCCGGCCAGCGCAGCTTCCAGAAGGTCTGCCATTTCGAGGCATCATAAGTGCGCATCAGATCGAGCTGCATCAGGTCCGGCGACATCAGCCCCTTCACCATGCCAACCGTCACCGGAAAGAAGCAGAGATAGGTGGCGATCAGGGCTTTCGGGACCAGGATCGGTGCGCCGAGCCGGCCGGTGATCGCTGTCAGCAGCGGCACCAACGCCAGGATCGGGATGGTCTGGGAGACGATCACCCAGGGCATCAGGCTCTGGCGCATCGAGCGGTAATGCACGATCAGCACCGCCAGCACGATGCCGAGGACGGCGCCCAGCACGAAGCCCGATAGCGCCGAGGAGAGCGTGATCAGGCCATGATAAACCAGGCTGCGGCGCCCCAGGGGCGGCTCGAAGAACAGGCCCTGCACCATCGCCATGACGATCTGGTGAGGCGCGGCGAGATTGCCGTCCGGCAGATTGATGGCGGCGATGAACTGTTCGATCAGCGGCCGGCTGGCGGCATCGGGCATAGCGCGCTGCAGCGCGGAGCCGTTCATCGGCAGGCAGGCGAGATACCACAACGCGAAGATCGCCAACACCACCACCGTCACCGGCCCGGCCTTGCCGACCATCAGGCGGCTCCACAGCGAGGGGGCGGTACGGGCTGAAAGCACCTCAGTCGTCATAGGAGTGCCCCGCCCTGAGGCCGTCGCGCACGCGATGGGCGACTTCGAGGAATTCAGGCGTCTCGCGGATGTCGAGCGTGCGGTCGCGCGGGAAGTTGCAATCGATGATGTCGATGATGCGGCCGGGCCGCGGCGACATCACCACGATCTTGGTGGATAGATAGACGGCCTCGGGAATGGAATGGGTGACGAACACCACCGTCTTCTTGGTGGTGCGCCACAGATGCAGGAGTTGGTCGTTGAGTTTGTCGCGGACGATCTCGTCGAGCGCCCCGAACGGCTCGTCCATCAGCATCAGCTTGGGATCGAAGCACAGAGCCCTGGCGATCGAAGCGCGCTGCTGCATGCCGCCGGACAATTGCCAGGGAAATTTCTTCTCGAACCCCTTGAGATTGACCAGTTCGAGATTGCGGGCCGCCCTCGCCTTGCGCTCGGCGGCCGGAAAACCCATGACTTCGAGCGGCAGCATGACGTTGCGCTCGATGGTGCGCCAGGGATAGAGAGCCGGCGCCTGGAAGACATAGCCGTAATGCCGGCCGAGACGTGCCTGCTCCGGGGTCAGGCCATTGACCTTGATCGAGCCGGAGGTCTGGCGTTCGAGGTCGGCGATGACACGCAGCAAGGTGGTCTTGCCACAGCCGGAAGGCCCGATGAAGGAGACGAAATCGCCTTCATTGACGGTGAGATTGACCTTGGAGAGCGCATAAACCGGCCCATCGCCGGTATCGAAGGTCAAGGAAAGATCCTCGACCGCAATCACGGGTTCGCCGGCGCCCGTTCGTTCCCGTACGGCACCAAGCTTCCGATCCACGCCCTCAACCTGCATGCCGGCCCTACCTCTGGTTCGTCCCCGGCGGACACGGTGAACCGTTCCGCCCTGCTCGCCCCCGTTCACAGCAATGATCGTGCCATTGCGACGAGAGTCTCTATTTTATCACGTTACCGGCTCACCGCCCCGGTTGGAATATTTCAAACCGAGCCGATTGCCCCTTGCGAGCAAAAAAGCGGGATCGTCCCCTGCTCTTCACCGCTCCCGAGGGCAACCCCGGATTGCCCGAACGGCTGGCAGCAATATTGACCTTATGGACAAAAAATAGGCAACCCCATTTGGAAGAGATTTAAGGAAGGAGGATCCACATCGCCGCGCAGCTCTCTTTCGAACGAGGCGGAAACCCAAACTCCCGATTGCCAGCCATCTTCCCTATCGTCACATTGTACATATTAGCCGTCGATGTCTGGCCGGCAGGAAGATTCCATCATGCGCACCCTTGTTATCCTCCTTGGCTTGTTGAGCTTGGGCTTGTTGAGCTTGCTCGTCGCGCCACGACCGGGCTTTGCCCAGGACAGACCGAAGGAGTTCCAAACCTTCCTGACCGACTTCCCGCCGGGAAAGGATGTGCACCCCTTTCGCGGCGAGTTGTCGCCAGCACTAAAGGAGCACGTCCACCCCAGATTGATCGAGTTCTGGCAAAGGGTTGGCTTCGGCTCTTTCGGCAATGGCTTCATCACCTTTTTCGATCCGCGCGACGCCGAAACGATGCTGGCGCGTTGGCTCCTGCTCCAACATCCCGACCCCACGCGGGTCCCCATTGCGCGCACCGCCTTCGGCGACCTGATCTATTTTCGGGATCTGCGGCAAAGGGCGGCGGAAAACGGACTGCCTGCCGACTGGAAGACCGGTAGCGACGTGATCTTTCTCAGCATCCACTATCGCGGCAGTTCGGCCATCACCTGGTCCGTGGACGACTTCTTCGCCAAGGATCTCAAGGGCTTCCTGCAGGAGAATCCGAAAGCCTTCCACCAGTTCTACTCGACGGTCGGCGGGCAGCCGCTCGCCCCTGGCGAATGCTTCTATTTCGTGCCGGCCCTTGCCCTCGGCGGCCAGGCGACCAAGAAATCCGTCGGCCGTGGCGACTGCCTCGTTCATCAGGAAATCCTGCTGCAATTGGCTCTTTCCTCCGGCCCCTCGCGCAAGTGACCCCATAGGGCGACGAAGAGCCGGGCGAAATATTGCGTTCCTTGTCGGGAGAGGACCTGCCCGCTCGTCCTTGGAGCATAACGCCATGCCTCCAACATAGCGGCCTCCCATCCAAACAAGGGCAATCAAGGGACATCTTCTCATGCGCAAGATCATCGGCGGCATATTCCAATCTCTCGACGGCGTGATGCAGGCCCCCGGCGGCCCACCGGAGGATCCGACCGGCGGCTTCGAGCTCGGCGGCTGGTCGGCGACCTTCTGGGACGGCACGATGGGCACCGCGATGGGTGGCCTGTTCAGCAATCCCTTCGACCTGCTGCTCGGCCGCAAGACCTATGAGATCTTCGCAGCCCACTGGCCCTTCGTCGGTCCGGAGGATCCCATCGGCCCAGCCTTCACCAAGGCAGCCAAATATGTGGTCACGCGCGGCAGCGAGCCTCTCGAATGGCAGAACAGCCATCGCCTCGCCGATATCGCCGCCGTCGCCAAGGTGAAGCAGGGCGAAGGTCCCGACATCCTCATCCAGGGCAGCACGACGCTCTACCCCCAATTGCTGGCCGCGGGCCTGATCGACCGGCTCTTCGTCATGACCTTCCCGTTGGTGCTCGGCAAGGGCAAGCGCCTGTTCGGTACCGGCACGCCGTCCGGCGCCCTGAAACTGACCAGCCATGACGTTTCGAGCACAGGGGTCGTCATCGCCACCTATGAACCGGCCGGCCCCGTGCCAACAGGCACCTTCGAGCTTGCCGAACCGAGCCCGGCGGAGATCAAGCGTCGCGAGCGCATGAAGCACGAGGGCTGAGATTGGACAGGCTTGCCGGTCCCATCTGCAAGACGGGACCGGAAATTGCGGCGTTCTCTCAAAGTATTAACCGGCATCGGGACGATCGCGGGCCTCTCTGCGATCGTCCTTTTCTGTCATTTGTCATAACAATACCAATGCCGGCCAGAATTCTGCCGCCGATGCATTTCGCCGCAACATTCGCATGACACTTCCGCCCGGCCGCCGTGCTAAGGTCGCATTTGGATGGGAAGCAGCCGCCCCCGCCATGCATCGCCATGGCAGCGAATGATTGGTACGGTGCTGCCCGCGGGAACAAGGCCGGATAACGGGCCAGGCACCGGCAAATGTGAGGAAGCGTGATATGAAACTTCATGTTGTGGAAGGCGGCGCCAAGGACGAGATCGAGCCGATCCAGTTCAACAATCTCGGCGCGCTGCACGCCAATCTCGACGAGCCCTCGCTGATCGAGATTGCGATTCGCCGCGGCGAAGGCCTTCTCAGCCCCGGTGGCGCCCTGGTCGTCGATACCGGCAGCCATACCGGTCGCTCCCCGAAGGACAAATATATTGTCCGCGAGCGCGAGACCGAAGACTCTGTCTGGTGGACCAACAACAACGCGATCTCCCGCGCCGCCTTCGACACGCTGCTTGCCGACATGCTCTGGCATGCGACGGAAAAGCAGCTCTTCGTGCAGGACCTGCATGCCGGCGCCGATGAGGACAACGGTATCAAGGTCAAGGTCTATACCGAGCTGGCCTGGCACAGCCTGTTCATCCGCAATCTTTTGATTCGCCCCTCCGCCGATGACCTCGTCGGGTTCTATCCGGACCTCACCATCATCGACATGCCGAGCTTCAAGGCCGACCCTGCCAAATACGGCCTACGCTCGGAGACGGTGATCGCCTGCGATTTCACCCGCGGCGTCGTCTTGATCGGCGGCACGGCCTATGCCGGCGAGATGAAGAAGTCGGTGTTCTCCTATCTCAACTACATCCTGCCCGCGCGCGGCGTCATGCCGATGCATTGCTCGGCCAATGTCGGCCCTAGCAGCGTCTCGGCCCTGTTTTTCGGGCTTTCTGGCACCGGCAAGACCACATTGTCCGCTTCCCCCGACCGTTCGCTCATCGGCGATGACGAACATGGCTGGGGCCCGAACGGCATCTTCAACTTCGAAGGCGGCTGCTACGCCAAGACCATCAATCTCGACAAGCAGGCCGAGCCGCAGATCTTTGCCGCTTCGCAGCGCTTCGGAGCAGTCCTGGAAAACGTCTCGATCAATTCGATCACGCGCAGGCTCGACTTCACCGACGGCCGCAAGACCGAGAACACCCGCGCCGCCTATCCGCTGCATTTCATCGAAAATGCTTCGAAAACCAGTGCAGCCGGCCATCCCGGTACGGTGGTGATGCTGACGGCGGACGCCTTCGGCGTGATGCCGCCGATCGCCCGCCTCACGCCGGAGCAGGCCATCTACCACTTCCTCTCGGGCTTCACCGCCAAGCTCGCCGGCACGGAACGTGGCGTGACCGAACCGCAGCCGACCTTCTCGACCTGTTTCGGCGCCCCCTTCATGCCGCGCCATCCGGTCGAATGTGCGCGCCTGCTGAAGGAGTTGATCGACAGGCACCAGGTCTCCTGCTGGCTGGTCAACACCGGCTGGACCGGCGGCGCCTATGGCACCGGACGCCGCATGCCGATCAAATGGACCCGCACCCTCCTCAATGCCGCCCTCGACGGCAGCCTCGACAGGGCCAAGTTCCGCACCGACCGCCATTTCGGCTTCCAGGTTCCGACCGCGGTGGAAGGCGTGCCGAGCCACGTGCTCGACCCCTTCAAGTCCTGGGCCGACAAGGCGGCCTATGAGAACCAGGCCCGCAGGCTGGTGGGCATGTTCACCGAGAACTTCAAGCAGTTCGAGGTGGCAGCCGACGAGACGACGATGAGCGCGGCGCTCGGCGGCTAAAGCATCGCGCCGAAAAATGGATCCCGATTTTCGGCAGGAAACGATACGGCAATAAAAGCCAAAGCGGCGGCTCCCCTGGGCCGCCGCTTTCTCTTTCTGCAGGACGGATCTATCGCGGCGGCGCCAGGAGCTTTTCCGCGCCCAGCGCGATGGCAAGGACGTCCTCGTCCGCATGGCGCCGACCAACGATCTGCAGGCCGACCGGCATGTCCCCGGCGCGATGGACCGGCAGGGAGAGAGCCGGGCATTGCGGCAGGAGATTGAAGGGACAGGTCATGTCCAGTCCCTTCAGGCGCCCATCCGGCAGACTCTCGGCAAAATCGTCATCGCTTAGCCCTGCCAGGGGCGCTGTGATGGCGCAGGTCGGGCACAACAGGGCATCATAACTCCCGAACAGCTTCGCCATGTCGCGCCACATTTGGGTGCGCAGCAACTCGATGCGCTTGTAATGCGTGGCATCCATGGCAAGTCCCGTCTCCATCATCGCCACCACGGATGGATCCATGCGCTCTCGCCCTGCCGCGAGCCGGTCTCCAAAATAGGCCGACATGAACACGCACCAGATGTCGAACCATTGATCGACGACGGCCCGGCTCCATCCCATCGGGATCTCGTCGACGACGGCCCCCGCCCCGCGAAGGTCTTCCACCGCGCTGCGAATGGCCGTCTCCACCGCCGGTTCGACGGCATAGAAGCCGAGGTCGAGCGAGAAAGCGAAACGCCGGCCGGCCAGACCTGCCTTGCGCGCCCGCATGCCGTCGAAGGATAATGGCAGGGAAAGGATATCCTCGTCACTTGGCCCAGCCGTCGCGGCCATGAAGGCGATGGCATCCTCCACACTGCGTGCGAGCGGCCCGAAATGCGAGATATTGTCGAAAACACTGGGCAGGATCGTCATCGGAATGCGCCCCAGGCTTGGTTTGAAGCCCACCACGCCGCAAAAGGCGGCGGGAATGCGCACGGAGCCGCCCATATCCGTTCCCTCCGCCATGGGCACCACGCCCATGGCCACGGCGACCGCCGATCCCCCGGAGGACCCGCCGCTCGTGCGCTCGGGATCCCAGGGATTGCGTGTCACCCCCCAACGCGGGCTCTGAGTAAAGCTGGAGAATGCGAATTCCGGCGTGGTGGTCTTGCCGATCAGAATGCCTCCTGCTGCCTCCAGGCGGCGGATGCACAGGGCGCTTTCAGCGGGAACCGGATCTCCGCTCGTCCAGGAACCCAAGGTGGTGAGATCGCCAGCCGTCGGCGTCATGTCCTTGGCAGCGAAAGGTACGCCATGCAGCGCTCCCAGAGACTGTCCGGCCCTGGCAACCTCATCCGCCTGGCTGGCCGAGGCCAGTGCGCGATCGCGTCGCAGAACTGTGAAGGCATTCAATTCGGGCTGACACGCCTCGGCCCGGTGCAGTGCTTCCGCCACCACATCTACGGCCCTGAATCGTTGCCGACGAATGCCGTCGGCAATCGCGTAAGCCGGCAGGTCGAGCGGATGAGTTCGGGATGTTCGCATGCCGGCCAGATTCATCGTCTTCTCCATTCCGGCTTGTTGGCGGCCCGACGCGGGCGCATAGGGTTGGCAGCCAAACCATCCACCTGTCCAAAAAGGTCCGAGGGAGCGCCATGCCGCCACCATTCCAGGCCTGGAACCGCCTCCTCGCCCATGCCGTCGAGGCCATAGGCTCGCCGGGCTTTCCCGCGGCACTGCAGACGGTCCTGCGCCTGATCGCCCCTTTCGAGATGATTAACGGCTTTCGCTATACGCCGGACGGCAGGGCGCATGATCTTCACAACCCGTCCGACTTGGTGGATCGTGGCATCATCGTCGATCAATATCTCGCCGGCGCCTATGTGCTCGACCCCTTCTACGATGCCGTCCGGGGGAGCGACGCCACATCCCTGATCGTCATGCAGGATCTGGCACCCGATCATTTCAGACAGTCCGAATACTACCGGATCCACTATGCCGCGACGACCATCAGGGACGAGATCGGCTTCGTGCTCGATCTCGGAGGCAGACATGTCGGGGTGCTCTCGATCAGCCGTCTTGGCACGAACCCGCTGTTCCGCCGCCGCCAGATCGAGCAATTCGGCGATATTGCCGGACTCATCTGCCGCCTTGCCGAGCGGCATTGGCAAACCACGCGTCCGCCCTCCCTCTCCAGCGAGGCGCTCCCATCGGCGGCTATCGCCCATCCTCAGTTGACGCCACGCGAGCGGGAAATCGTGGCACTGATCCTCAAGGGGCATTCGAGCCTCTCGGTCGGCGCTCTCCTCTCGCTCTCCCCGGAAACGGTCAAGGTCCATCGCCGCCACATCTACGCAAAGCTGAAGATATCGAGCCAGGGGCAGTTGTTCCGCCTGTTCCTGGCCGGGCAGTCCACTGCCGCCTGAACAAGAGCCTGCTCAGGCCGTCTCCTCCACGAAGTCCATTTCGGGCGGGGCCTGGCTGAACATGCGCGTCAGATAGGCGAGATACGCAGCCCCCAGCGCCAGCCAGATTAGGCCGAGCCATTTGGCGTGGGCATCGAGATTGAGGAGCAGATAGAGGTCGCAGGCCGCCGCGATGGCCGGAACGATCACACCCAGCAGCGCGCCCAGCGGCCTGACGCCTTCATGCCCGCGCAGATAGAGAGCGATCACCGAGAGATTGACCGCCGTGAAAGCCAAAAAGGCACCGAAATTGATGAAGGAGGTCGAGGTCGTGACATCCATCCAGATCGCGGCCAGCCCGACCAGACCGACGAAAAGCAGATTGACGAGGGGCGTCTGCCATTTCGGATGCAGGCGGGCGAACAGGCCGCTCGGCAGGACATTGTCGCGGCCCATGGCATAGAGAAGGCGGCCGACGCTGGCCTGAGCGGCGAGACCCGAGCTGAACTGCGCCAGGACGAGCGTCGCCAGGAAGATGACGACAAAGAAATCGCCGCCGATCTTCTGGGCGATTTCGTTGCCGGCGGCATCGACGGAGGCGAACTCGAAACCGGGATGGGCGAGCTGGACCACATAGGCCGCCGCCACGAAGATGGCGCCGCCGGCCAGGGCCACGATCAGGATGGCGCGCGGAATGGTGCGGCCAGCGTCCTTGGTCTCCTCCGTCAGCGTGGAAACGGCATCGAAACCGAGGAAGGAATAGGCCGCTATGGCGGCGCCTGCCACCGAGGCGGAAAAGGGCACATTGGCCTGGAAGAAAGGCGCCGCTGCCGCCAGGCCGCCCGTTCCGTTCGCCGCGGCGACGTAGCGGGCCGCCAACAGCATGAAGGCGACGACCACGACGAGCTGCACCAGCATCAGCACGAAATTGACCCGGCTTGCGAAGGCAATGCCGAGGATGTTGATCACGGTGGTGGTGAAGATGAAGGCAAGGATCCAGACCCAGCTCGGCACGGCGGGAAAGGCAGAGGACAGATAGGCCGCGCCGATCAGCCAGATCACCATCGGAAGGAAGAAGTAATCAAGCAGAACGGCCCAGCCGACCAGGAAACCGACGCCGGAACTCAACGATCGTCGAGCATAGGTATAAGCCGAACCCGCTACGGGATAGACCCGGGACATTACGCCATAGCTCAGGGCGGTAAGCAGGATGGCGCCAGAGGCCAGCAGATAGGACATCGCCGTGGTGCCCTGGCTCGCCGTCGCCAGCGGCCCGAAGGTGCCGAATACGATCATCGGCGTCATATAGGCCAAGCCGAATAATACCACCGACCACAGGCCCAACGCCCTGTCCAATTTCACGTCCTGCATCGCTTCTCTCCCCTGGCGACAAGTTCTCCGGTTTGCCGGCGGTCGTCCTATCGTTGTCATCAGGAAGCTTGTGCCGATGCCGGCGATCGAACAATAACCCCAAGGAGTTATGACGGAACCGGCCGGCCCATCCGTCATTTCCCACGCGAGCGCCGGAATTCCCCGGGGCTGCAGCCGGCCCATTTGTGGAAAGCGCGGTGGAAGGCGCTCGGCTCGGTATAACCGAGATCGGCAGCGACTTGTCCAACCGGCTTGGCCGTGCGGAGCAGCCAGTCCAGGGCCAGCTTGCGGCGAATCTCCTCCTTGATTTCGGAGAAACTCTCGCCGTCTCCAGCCAGATGGCGCCGCAATGTCGGTTCGGACAGGTCCAACCTCGCGGCCATCTCGGCGAAGGAAGGCCATTCGGTAGGAGGGAGCTCGCGCAGGAGACGTCGCGTGGCGGAGGCAGCGCCACGGTCATAGCGATAGCGCCCCAATATGTTGGCCGGAGCGCCGGTTATGAAGCCCTGCAGCGTCTTCTCGGTCTGGCGCACCTTCAAGGACAGCAGCGCACGGTCGAAGGTCAGCATGGTCTGTGGCCGATCGAAGTCGACCTTGGTGCCGAAGAAGTCGCGATGGTCTTCTCGGCCGCTCGGGAGGGGCCCGCGATAATGCAGCTCGCGGATCTCGAGCCGGCGCTTGACCAGCCAGCACACGACGCCGTGCAGCAGCAGGAAGTAGGTGCGATAGGCAAAGGCCGGCCGGGGAGGAGCGGTCTCGCGCAGGATCACGCTGGCGCTCGTCTCCTCGATCACCAGTTCGCCCTTGGGCTCTCCCAGCACCAGGTTGAGAAAGCGCAAGCTCCGCCTGACGGCATGCTCCAGCGTCTGGCTGGAGATCACGGCGTGGCAGAGCATGGCGAAACTGCCCGGCGCCATCGGACGGGCGCCGAAGCCGAAATATTCGCAGCTCATGATCTGCGCGATGCTGAGCCACAGCCGGCCATATTGCTCAGCCGACAGGCGAAAGCCCGGCAGATCGAGATCGCTCTCGCTGAATCCACCCGCCTCCAGCGCCGTCGCGAGGTCGAAGCCGCCGCGCCTCAGGGGCTCGAGCGTATCCTCGATAAAGCCGACGCCGATCATGGCGTGAATCTCTGCGCTCTCCAGGCCATCCGCGCCCCTTACGATATGGCAAAACCGATCACGCTTTTAAGCACGAAGGGTCATCGAATGCCACCGCCGACGCGCGTAATATCGGTGCCAACGACAACGGCCCTCAAAGGGCCGACACGGGGAGAGTTCCGCGCCATGCAAATCCAAGATCGCGTCTTCCTGGTGACTGGTGGAGCGTCCGGGCTCGGCCATGCGGTAGCAGCCGGGTTCGTGAGCCGCGGCGGGCGTGTCCTGCTCTGCGATCTCAATGCCGAAGCCGGCGAGAAAGCCGCGGCGGCGCTGGGTCCTGCGGCCCGCTTCCAGCGCACCGACGTCGCCAATGCCGGGGATGGGCAGGCCGCCGTCGAGGCCGCCCTCGACGCCTTCGGCCGGCTTGACGGCCTGGTCAACTGCGCCGGCGTCGCCCCCAGCGAGCGCATCGTCGGACGTGACGGCCCGCATGATCTCGACCGCTTCGCCCGCACCATCCAGATCAATCTCGTCGGCACCTTCAACATGACGCGCCTCGCCGCCCGGGCGATCTCCACGAATGCGCCCGGCGAAGACGGCGAGCGCGGCGTCATCGTCAACACCGCCTCGATCGCGGCCTATGACGGCCAGATCGGCCAGGCCGCCTATGCCGCTTCCAAGGGCGGCGTCGCCAGCCTCACTCTGCCGGCAGCCCGCGAGCTCGCTCGCTTCGGCATCCGCGTCGTCGCCGTGGCGCCCGGCGTGTTCGAGACCCCGATGATGCAGGCCATGCCGGAAGAGGTCAGGACCTCGCTGGGTGCGACCGTCCCCTTCCCGCCCCGCCTCGGCCATCCGCAAGAGTTCGCCGCCTTGGTCTGCCACATCGTCGAAAACCGCATGCTCAATGGTGAAATCATCCGGCTCGACGGCGCCCTACGCATGGCGCCGCGCTGATCGACCACACATGTCGCCGAAATCGGCGTAAAATCCTCCTTCGCAAAAAGGGACCTCAAGATGAATGACCCTGTCGTGATCGTCGGTTCCGCGCGGACCCCGCTCGGTGGTTTCCAGGGAGCCTTCTCCAGCCTGCCGGCGGCACGCCTCGGCGCAGCCGCCATCTCGGCCGCGGTGTCTCGGGCCGGGTTGCCCGCCGAAGCCATCGAGGAGACTGTGTTCGGCTGCGTGCTCAGCGCCGGCCAGGGCCAGGCCCCGGCTCGCCAGGCTGCCCTGGGCGCGGGCCTGCCGATTTCGACTCCCGCCACCACCGTCAACAAGATGTGCGGCTCGGGCATGCAGGCCGCCATGCTCGGGCATGACCTCATCGCCGCCGGCACGGCCGGCGTGGTGGTGGCCGGCGGCATGGAGAGCATGACCAACGCGCCCTACCTGCTCGACCGGGCGCGCAGCGGCTACCGCATGGGCCATGGCAGCGTGAAGGACCACATGTTCCTGGACGGGCTGGAGGACGCCTATGACAAGGGGCGACTGATGGGCACCTTCGCCGAGGATTGTGCTGAGGCCTATCAGTTCACCCGCGAGGCGCAGGACGAATTTGCCTTGCGCTCCCTGAGCCGAGCCCAGGCCGCCATCCGAGACGGACGTTTCGACAGCGAGATCGTGGCCGTTACCGTCGGTTCCGGCAAGACGGAGCAGGTCGTCGGCGTCGACGAGCAGCCGGGCAAGGCCCGCCCGGACAAGATTCCGACGCTGAAGCCGGCCTTCCGCGAGGGCGGCACGGTGACGGCAGCCAATTCGAGCTCGATCTCCGACGGCGCCGCTGCTTTGGTACTGATGCGCCGCTCCCAGGCGGAAAAGCGTGGTTTGACCCCGCTCGCCGCGATCGTCGGCCATGCCAGCCACGCCCAGGAACCGAACCGCTTCGCTACCGCTCCGATCGGCGCCATGCGCAAATTGTTCGAGCGCACCGGCTGGACGGCCGGCGAGGTCGACCTGTTCGAGATCAACGAGGCCTTCGCCGTGGTGACGATGGCGGCGATGCGTGACCTCGACCTGCCCGGCGACAAGGTCAATGTGCATGGTGGCGCCTGCGCCCTCGGCCATCCGATCGGCGCCTCCGGTGCCCGCGTGCTGGTAACGCTGCTGGCCGCCCTCGAAAGCCATGGACTGAGGCGCGGCGTCGCAAGTCTTTGCATCGGCGGCGGCGAAGCGACTGCCATGGCGGTGGAACGGTTGGCGTAAGTGGGGGGTGGGTCTTCAGACCCGCCTTCATCGAACCACTGGCGGGTCTGAAGACCCGTCTCCCGACGGCAACAGCGAGGAAACTTTCATGCCAGACTTTCGGCAGGCTCGTGACTTTCTGCTCAAGCATCGTAGCGATTACGAGACGGCTCGCGCCGACTTTCGCTGGCCGGATGACTCCCATTTCAACTGGGCGCTCGATTGGTTCGACGCCGAGCTCGCCACCGCTGCCGAAAGCCGGGACCGCACGGCCCTGTGGATCGTCGACACAGCCGCCGGAACCGATACTCGTTTCAGCTTTTCCGAACTCAGCCGGCGCTCCAACCAGGTGGCGAATTTCCTGCGCGCTCAGGGCCTGAGACGCGGCGACCACCTGCTGGTGCTGCTCGGCAATGTGCCGGCTATCTGGGAAACGACGCTGGCGGCGATCAAGCTCGGGCTGATCCTCATTCCGGCCACGACGCTGCTCACCCCGGACGAGCTCGCCGACCGTTTCGACCGCGGCAGGGCCCGCGCCATCATCGCCGAGCGCGACCAGCTCGCCAAATGCGAAGATGTGGCGCCACCGGAAGTCAAGCGCATCGCCGTCGGCCCCGGCGGAGGAGCCGGCTGGATCACCTATGTCGAAGCTTTCAACCAGCCCACCACCTTCACACCGGATAGCCCGACCCATCCGCACGATCCGCTGCTGCTCTATTTCACCTCCGGCACCACGGCCAAGCCCAAGCTGGTGCGCCATTCCCAGAGCAGCTATCCCGTCGGCGCGCTCTCGACCATGTACTGGCTCGGCCTGCAGCCGGGAGACGTCCATCTCAACGTGTCCTCGCCCGGTTGGGCCAAGCATGCCTGGAGTTCGTTCTTCGCGCCCTGGAATGCCGGCGCCACGGTGCTGGTGATCAACCAGCCGCAATTCAGCGCCAAAGTCCTGCTGCGCGAACTCGAACGCTGCGAGGTCACCACGCTCTGTGCCCCGCCGACCGTCTGGCGCCTGCTGATCCAGGAGGATCTTGCCGCCACCAAGGTTTCGCTGCGCGAAGTGTGCGGGGCCGGCGAGCCGCTCAATCCGGAAGTGATCGAACGGGTCCGCAACGCCTGGGGGCTGACCATCCGCGACGGCTACGGCCAGACCGAAACCACGGCCCAGATCGCCAATTCGCCGGGACAGACGATCAAGGTCGGTGCAATGGGCCGCCCCCTCCCCGGCTACGACATCCGCGTCCTCGACGCCGATGGCAAGCCTGCCACGGAAGGCGAGGTCTGCCTGCCGCTCGGCGACACACGTTCGGCCGGTCTGATGCAGGGCTATCAGGGGATCGACGGCAAGCTCGGAGGTTTGGAGGACGAGGTCTATCACACCGGCGACGTCGTCTTCATCGACGAGGACGGCTACCTCACTTTCGTCGGCCGCGCCGACGACGTCTTCAAGTCCTCCGACTACCGCATCAGTCCCTTCGAGCTCGAAAGCGTGCTGATCGAACACGAGACGGTGGCCGAGGCCGCCATCGTGCCGGTGCCCGATCCCATCCGCCTGTCGATCCCCAAGGCCTATGTGCTGCTGGTCGGCGCGGCCAAGCCGTCGCGCGAGACGGCGCTGTCGATCTTCCGCTACACCAGCGAGCGGCTCGCCCCCTTCAAGCGCATCCGCCGCATCGAATTCGTCACTGAATTGCCCAAGACGATCTCCGGCAAGATCCGCCGCGTCCAGCTGCGTCGGCTGGAGGTGGAGGGCGATACGCAAAGCGCATTCCGGGGCGTTGAATTCGCCGAGACCGATTTCCCGGAGATGGCATCGGAGAGGAAGCGCGCATAGGGTTGCGGCAGCGGCGTTCCGGGTGCGCGGACGTCTCGTCCGCTTCTTGCTCTCGGCAGACACTGTGTTTCCAAGAGCGGACGAGACGTCCGCGCACCTGGAAAATGAAATTCACAACACGATGAAGGACCAAGCCATGCGACAGATCGGACATTTCATTGCCGGCAAGCGCGTCGAGGGCACCAGCGGCCGCTATGCCGACGTGTTCAATCCCACCACCGGCGAAGTGCAGGCCAAGGTGGCGCTCGCCAGCAAGGCCGAGTTGCGGGCCGCGGTCGAAAATGCCCGCGAGGCACAGGTGGTCTGGGCGGGCTGGAATCCGCAGCGGCGCGCCCGTGTGATGATGCGCTTCCTCGAATTGATGCGGGACGAGCATGACAGTCTGGCCGAACTCCTGGCGAGCGAGCATGGCAAGACCGTGCCGGATGCCAAGGGTGACATCCAGCGCGGCCTCGAAGTGGTGGAGTTCGCCATCGGCATCCCGCATCTGCTCAAGGGTGAATATACCGAGAGCGCCGGTACCGGCATCGACGTCTATTCCCTGCGTCAGCCGCTGGGTGTCGTCGCCGGCATCACGCCTTTCAACTTCCCCGCCATGATCCCCTTGTGGAAATGCGCCCCGGCGCTGGCCTGCGGCAATGCCTTCATCCTCAAGCCCTCCGAACGTGATCCCTCCGTGCCGATCCGCATCGCCGAACTGTTCCTTGAAGCAGGCCTGCCGGCGGGCGTGTTCAATGTGGTCAACGGCGACAAGGAAGCGGTCGACGCCATTCTCGACGACGAAGACATCCGGGCCGTGGGTTTCGTCGGCTCGACCCCGATCGCCGAATATATCTATGTCCGCGCCGCCCAGACCGGCAAGAGAGCCCAGTGCTTCGGCGGCGCCAAGAACCACGCCATCATCATGCCGGATGCCGACATGGACCAGGTGGTCGATGCCCTGATCGGCGCCGGCTACGGTTCAGCGGGCGAACGCTGCATGGCGATCTCGGTCGCCGTTCCCGTCACCAAGCCGACGGCGGATGCCTTGATGGAAAAGCTGATCCCGCGGGTGGAATCGCTGAAGATCGGTCCCTCCAGTGACGGCTCCGCCGATTACGGCCCTCTCGTCACCCGCGAGGCGGTGGAGCGCGTCAAGCACTATGTCGAGATCGGCATCAACGAGGGCGCGAAACTCGCCGTCGACGGCCGCAATTTCCGCCTCCAGGGCTATGAGAACGGCTTCTTCATGGGTGGCTGCCTGTTCGACGAGGTCAAGCCGGAGATGACCATCTACAAGGAGGAAATCTTCGGCCCGGTGCTCTCCGTGGTGCGTGCGCACGATTACGAGGAAGCGCTGGCTCTGCCGACCAAACATTCCTACGGCAACGGCGTGGCGATCTTCACGCGCGACGGCGATGCTGCCCGAGACTTCGCCGCCAGGGTCAATGTCGGCATGGTCGGCATCAACGTGCCGATCCCGGTGCCGATCGCCTATCACACCTTCGGCGGCTGGAAGCGCTCGGGCTTCGGCGACCTCAACCAGCATGGGCCGGATTCGATCCGCTTCTATACCAAGACCAAGACGGTGACCTCGCGCTGGCCGAGCGGCATCAAGAGCGGCGCGGATTTCTCGATCCCGACGATGCGGTGAGGCAATCTTTACCCTCCCCTGGAGGGGGAGGGTCGACGCGCGGCGTCGGGGTGGGGTGTCTGCACGACCGATCCAGTCTAGCGCCGCCCAATCTGGCAGAACGCTGCGCCGGTCACCCCACCCCGGCCCTTTGGGCCGACCCTCCCCCTCCAGGGAGGGTAGGAAACGAGGCAACCACCATGGATTTCGAACTCAGCGACGAACAGGTGGCCATCCGGGAGATGGCGGCTGGCTTCGCGGCGGAGGCGATCGCCCCGCACGCCCTCGAATGGGATCAGAACAAGTATTTTCCCATCGACACGCTCAGGGCGGCCGCCGGGCTCGGCATGGCCGCGATCTATGTGCGCGAGGATGTCGGCGGCTCCGGCCTCACCCGGTTCGATGCGGCGTTGATCTTCGAAGCCCTGTCCTCGGGCTGCCCGGCCGTCGCCGCCTTCCTGTCGATCCACAATATGTGCGCCTGGATCGTCGATAGCTATGGTTCGCCCGAACAGCGCCAGCAATGGCTGCCGGCGATGACCAGGATGGAGACGATTGCCAGCTATTGCTTGACCGAGCCCGGCTATGGCTCGGATGCCGGCAACCTGGCTACCCGGGCGACGCACGAGGGTGATCATTACGTCCTCAACGGCCAGAAGCAGTTCATCTCGGGTGCCGGTGCCAGCGATCTCTACATCGTGATGGCCCGCACCGGCGGCGATGGCCCCAAGGGCATCTCCACCTTCATCGTGCCGAAGGACACGCCTGGTCTTTCCTTCGGCGCCAGCGAGAAGAAGATGGGCTGGCATGCCCAGCCGACCCGCGCCGTGATGTTCGAGAATGTCCGGGTTCCCGCCGCCAACCGCATTGCCGAAGAGGGCCAGGGCTTTCGTATCGCCATGGCGGCGCTCGACGGCGGCCGCCTCAACATTGCCGCCTGCTCGCTCGGCGGCGCCCAGGCGGCTCTCGACAAGGCGATCGCCTATATGGGCGAGCGCAAAGCCTTCGGAAGGAAGATCTCGGATTTCCAGGCCCTGCAGTTCCGCCTTGCCGACATGGCGACGGAACTGGAAGTGGCGCGCACCTTCCTGTGGCGGGCCGCCTGCGCGCTCGATGCCAAGAGCCCCGAGGCGACGCGCTTTTGCGCCATGGCCAAGCGCTTCGTCACCGATGCCGGTTTCGAGGTTGCCAATCAGGCGCTGCAGCTTCACGGTGGCTATGGCTATCTGAGCGAATATGGCGTCGAGAAGATCGTCAGAGATCTCAGGGTGCACCAGATTCTGGAAGGAACCAACGAAATCATGCGCGTGATCATTGCCCGTGCCCTGCTGGGGAACCGCTAATGGCAGCAGAAGAGACGCTTCCGGACGTGATCGTCGAACGCACAGGCTCGCTTGGCCGCATTCGGCTCAATCGCCCCAAGGCGATGAACAGCCTCACGCGCAACATGGTACATCTGATCGCGCCGGCCCTCGACGCGTTCGAGAAAGATGCCGCCATCGCCGCCATACTGCTGACGGGCGAAGGCGAGCGCGGCCTGTGCGCCGGGGGCGACATCCGGGCCCTTTACGAAGGCGATCGCACGCCCGATGGTACGGGCGCGAAATTCTGGCGTGACGAATATCGCGTCAATGCCCGCATCGCCCGCTTTCCCAAGCCCTATCTGGCCGTGATGGACGGCATCACCATGGGCGGCGGCATCGGCCTGTCGGCTCACGGCGCCCACCGCATCGTCACCGAGCGCAGCCGCATCGCCATGCCCGAAGTCGGCATCGGCTTCGTGCCGGATGTCGGCGGCACCTGGCTGCTCGCCCATGCGCCGGGCGAGATCGGTACCTATCTCGCCCTCACCGGCGAGACGATCGGGCCTGCCGATGCTGTTTATGCCGGCCTGGCCGACCTCCAGATCCCTCAGGGCAGCATTCCCGCGTTGATCGACGAGCTGGCTCAGTTGATGCCTGGAACCGACAATGAGGCAATCCGCGCCGTGCTTGCAAAGCATGCCGTGCAGCCTGAACTCGCTCGCCTTTCCGAGCATCGCACGCTGATCGATCGCTGCTTTGCCGGCTCCTCCGTCGAGGCCATCCTGCAAGCTCTCGAAGCGGATAATACGCCCTTCTCCCTGAAGACGCGCGACCTCATCGCCTCCAAATCGCCGACCAGCCTCAAGCTCACCTTCCGCCTGATCCGTCTGGCCCGCGAGGCCGATGGCCTTGAAGAGGCTCTGGAACGCGAATTTGCTGCAGCGGTTGCGGTGGCCCAGGGCCACGATTTCTACGAGGGTGTGCGAGCGGCCATTATCGACAAGGATCGCAATCCGCGCTGGTCGCCGGCAAGCCTTGCAGAGGTCGATGACCACGATATCGAAGCCTGGACCCAGCCGGTGGCGGATCGGGTGTTTCCTTAAGCGCATGGCGGTGCGTAAGACACCGATCCTGATCGTATTCTCGCAAAGGAGTTTCCAATGGCCGGCAGCAAGATAGGTTTCATTGGTCTCGGCAATATGGGCGGACCGATGGCCGCCAATCTGGTCAAGGCCGGGCACGCGGTGCGCGGCTTCGATCTGTCCCAGGTCTCGCTCGACAGTGCGCGTGCTGATGGCGTCACCATCGCCGCCTCCGCCGCCGAAGCGGTCAAGGATGCCGACGCCGTGGTCACCATGCTGCCGGCCGGCGCCCATGTGCTGAAGGTATGGTCGGATCTGGCCAGCCTCGTGCCTGCGGGCGCGCTGCTGATCGACAGCTCCACCATCGACGTTGACAGCGCCCGCAAGGCCCATGAGATCGCGGCCGGACGTAACCTAGCCGCCGTGGATGCTCCTGTCTCGGGCGGCGTCGGCGGCGCCAAGGCCGGCACGCTGACCTTCATGGTGGGCGGCCCGGACGAGGCCTTCGCCCGGGCCGAGCCGCTGCTCACCATAATGGGCAAGCGCGTGGTGCATTGCGGCGGCGCCGGCGCCGGCCAGGCGGCCAAGATCTGCAACAACATGATCCTCGGCATTTCGATGATCGGGGTCTGCGAGGCCTTCGCGCTCGGCGAAAAGCTCGGCCTGTCGCAGCAGGCGCTCTACGATGTCGCCTCGACCTCTTCCGGCCAGTGCTGGTCTCTCACCACCTATTGCCCCGTGCCGGGGCCGGTGCCGACCTCGCCCGCCAACAACGACTACAAGCCGGGCTTCGCGGCGGCCCTGATGCTCAAGGATCTCAAGCTCGCCCAGGCGGCCGCCAATTCGGTCGGCGCCAACACGCCGCTTGGCGCCGAAGCCGCCCAGCTCTATTCCCTGTTCGACGGCCTCGGCCACGGTACGGAAGATTTTTCCGCCATCATCCGGCTGCTTCGGGGCAGGAGCTGAGTTTCATCAACATAACAGCCGGCTCAATATTTCAAATGAAGGGCGCATTTCCCTCTCCTCGAGAACGGAATTGCCCAAAGGTTTGAGGACCAGACATGACCTATGAGACCATCATCACCGAAAAGCGCGGACGCGTATTGCTGATCACGCTCAACCGGCCCGAGGCCCTCAACGCCCTCAACCGCAAGCTGGCCGGCGAACTCCTGGCGGCGACCCAGGCGGCGGACGTCGATCCCGGCATCGGCTGCCTGGTGATCACCGGTTCCGCCAAGGCCTTCGCCGCCGGCGCCGACATCAAGGAGATGCAGGCTCAGAGCTTCGTCGACATGCACAGCAGCGACTGGTTCTCGGAATGGAACCATTTCGCCGCTTCTCGCAAGCCGAAGATCGCAGCTGTAGCCGGCTATGCTTTGGGTGGAGGCTGCGAACTCGCGCTCATGTGCGACTTCATCCTGGCCGCCGACACCGCCAAATTCGGCCAGCCTGAGATCAAGCTCGGCGTGATCCCCGGCATGGGCGGCAGCCAGAGGCTGGTGCGCTCGATCGGCAAGTCCAAGGCGATGGAATTGTGCCTCACCGGCCGGCTGATGGACGCCGCCGAGGCCGAGCGCTGCGGCCTGGCCTCGCGTATCATTCCGGCCGCCGATCTCGTCGAGGACGCGGTGAAGACGGCGGAAACCATCGCCAGCATGTCGCTGACGGCAAGCATGGTGATGAAGGAAGCGATCAACCAGGCCTATGAGCTGCCGCTCGCCAGCGGTCTCACCTTCGAGCGCCGCGTTTTCCAAGCCCTGTTCTCGACGCAGGACCAGAAGGAAGGTATGGCTGCCTTCGTGGAGAAGCGCCCGGCGCAGTTCAACCGGGGATAGTTTCGGGGCTCTCACCGCGAAAACGTTGCAATAGCGGACTGGTCCCTGACCAGCCCGAAATTGCTCGCCGCGGGCATCCCATCTTCACGCCTATTCTCATAAGGACGATGGTGAAACCAAGCCCTTGTGGGAGCGCAAAGGATCAGTGCCCTAGTCAGGCAAGTTTCCATTCCGAAAGGACTACAACTTAGACGTTGCAAATCTCCTTCGGCTAGGTGAGGCTGCTGAACATCTAGGTATAAATGCGAGATGATGAGCATGGCACTGGTATAGTGACCTCCCTTACCTGTTGCTGCCTTTAATACAGAAGGACAAGGAATGAAGAAATTTTGCGTGCAACTCGCTCCCGTTGCCCTGGCAATTCCCGTCCTTCTAACGGCTCCGCTCTCCACCCATGCAGGATCCTGGGCGGATGCGAAGGCCGATCCGTCATTCTCGAAGTCGCAACAGATCTGCCGATCGGCGAAGACGGTGGACATTTCCGAACCAGCCCAACCTGACGACAAGGCCCCTTGCGACTCCGAGGCGCTCTACTACGGCATCGGGATGAAGGCAGACCTCGACGCGGCTCGGCGCTGTGCCGCACAGGAGGCAAAGGGACCCGACGGAAACGAAACGCCCTTCGGCGGCAACAGCCTTCTCATGATGATGTATGCCAATGGAGTCGGGGCACCGCGCGACCTCAATCGGGCAATCGCCCTTGCCTGCCAACTCAACGGTGCCGATTACGAAATGGATCTTCGCATCCAGCATCTCGCCAAGCTGCGCACCGAAGGATGGGCGGGCACGGATTTCAGCGTATGCGACGACGCCACGAGCGGCTTCCTCGGCGGCGCCTGCGAGGTCCATGCCTCCCGCATCGAGAACGCTCAACGCGATCAGGCCATCACGACCCTCTCCAGGGATTGGAACGATCAGCAGAAGGCAGCCTTGGCCCGGCTTCAGACTGCATCGGCGGCCTATGCGGACGCCGTCGGGAAGAATGAGGTGGATCTCAGCGGCACACTTCGCGCGGCCATGCAGACCGACGCGACGGACGCGGCCAAAAAGGCCTTCCACGACGATCTTCGGCAGGTCGTCAACGGCAGGGTTCAGAAATTCAGCGCACCGCAACTGGCCAAGGCCGATGCCACCCTGAACACGACCTATCAGAAGGTCATGCGCCTGAAGAACTTCTCCTACGGCACCGTCCAGAAAAGCGGCATTCATGAGACCCAGCGTGCCTGGCTCACCTATCGCGACGCTTTCGCGGACTTTGTTGCCGAGGCTTTTCCAGGTCGCTCTGCCGATGACATCAAGGGCGTGCTGACCAATGAACGTATTGCCGCGCTACGCGAATTCCTGTCGTGACACTCGCTGAGGAGGGGGGGCGGCAGCAGGGGTTGCTTGGAACCAGCAGGCGCGCGGCTCGGACAGGCGGGCCGGCAAGCCGCAGCCTTCTTGCCGAAAAAGCTGAAATCCCTCGACCACCCTGTAGCCGAAGCTGTCCGCGGCGGTCATTGCGGCGAAGCCGCACTCCATAAGCCAAGAAGGAGTGCGGCTCCGCCGAGTGTTTACGCCCGATCTCAGTTCGTCGAGGGGAAGTTGAGGTTCACGCCCGAGCGGATGCCGGTAGGCCAGCGGGCGGTCACGGTCTTCAGGCGGGTATAGAAGCGCACGCCCTCCATGCCGTAGATCGAGTGGTCGCCGAACAGCGAGCGCTTCCAGCCGCCGAACGAGTGGTAGGCGACCGGTACCGGCAGCGGCACGTTGACGCCGACCATGCCGACCTCGATGCTGTCGGCAAAGGCACGCGCCGCATCGCCGTCACGGGTGAAGATGGCGGTACCATTCCCATATTCGTGATCATTGATCATCTTGGTGGCATGCGCATAGTCGCGTGCGCGCACCATGGAAAGCACCGGCCCGAAGATCTCCTCCTTGTAAATGGACATCTCTTCGGTGACATGATCGAACAAAGTGGCGCCGACATAATAGCCGTTTTCATAGCCCTGCAGCTTGAGCCCGCGACCGTCGACCACCAGCTTGGCGCCTTCCTTCACGCCGGCATCGATATAGCCAAGTACCTTTTCCTGGTGCTGTTTGGTGACCAGCGGCCCCATCTCGGCCTGCGGATCGGCGGCGGGGCCGACCTTGAGCTTGTTGATGCGCGGCAGCAGATGTTCGACCAGCACGTCGGCGGTCTTGTCGCCGATCGGCACGGCCACCGAGATCGCCATGCAGCGCTCGCCCGCCGAGCCGTAGGCCGCCGAGACCAGCGCATCGGCGGCCTGGTCCATGTCGGCATCCGGCATCACCACCATGTGGTTCTTGGCACCACCGAGAGCCTGGCAGCGCTTGCCGTTGGCAGCAGCCGTCGCATAGATGTACTGGGCGATCGGCGTCGAACCGACGAAGCTGATAGCCTTGACGTCGGGGTGATGCAGCAGCGCGTCGACAGCTTCCTTGTCGCCGTTGACGACATTGAGCACGCCTTCCGGCAGGCCGGTATCGAGGAGGAGCTGAGCGACCACCAGGGCGGCCGAGGGATCGCGCTCGGACGGCTTGAGGATGAAGGTGTTGCCGGCCGCGATCGCCACCGGATACATCCACAGCGGCACCATGGCGGGAAAGTTGAACGGCGTGATGCCGGCGACGACGCCGAGGGGCTGGCGGTCATTATGGGTGTCGATGGCCGGGCCGACGTTGCGGCTGAATTCACCAGCCAGCAGATGCGGAATGCCGCAGGCGAATTCCACCACTTCGAGGCCGCGTTGCACCTCGCCGAGGGCATCGGAATGGGTCTTGCCATGCTCGGCCGAGATCGCCTGGGCAATCTTGTCGGCATTGGCCTCGATCAGTTCCTTGAACTTGAACATGTAGCGGGCCCGCTTGAGCGGCGCCGTGGTCGACCAGGCAGGGAAGGCCTTCTTCGCCGCCTGCACGGCGGCATCGACATCTGCGGTCGAGGACAAGCCGAGCTCACCGCTCTGCTCGCCGGTGGCGGGGTTGAACACGGGCGCGAAGCGTCCGCTGGTGGTGGCGGTCTGCTTGCCGCCGATCAGATTGTCGATACGGGCCATGGGTTTCCTCTGAAGGAGTTTGTCTTGCTGCGCACCTTAGGAGCGATCCATCCTTCTCCCCTGTGAGAAAAGGTGCTCCAAAAGGGCGTATGAGGGGTGGACGAGGTCCCTCCAATTGAAATTTCCGACGACGTCATCCCGTCAGGCGAGGCCGCAAGACCTCTCATCCCCCTGCCGGGACCCCGAGCGGTTCCGCAGGAACTGCGGAGCTCCGCAAGGGGAGACGGCAATATCAATCCAGCGTCTTCAAGACGTCGCCGAGCGTCGCGACCAACTCGTCGATCTGCGCTTTGGAAATGATCAGCGGCGGCGACAGGGCGATGATGTCGCCGGTGGTGCGGATCAGGAGGCCCTTCTCATAGGCCTTCAGGAAGGCCGAGAAGGCGCGCTTGGTGGGCTGGCCAGCGATCGGCTCCAGTTCGATGGCGCCGATCAGGCCGAGATTGCGGATGTCGATGACATGCGGCAGGCCCTTCAGCGAATGGATCGCATCTTCCCAATAAGAGGCGAGATCGGCAGCACGGGTGAGCAGACCTTCTTCGGTATAGGTGTCGAGCGTGCCGAGCGCTGCGGCACAGGCCACCGGATTGGCCGAATAGGTATAGCCGTGGAAGAGCTCGATGAGGTGCTCGGGGCCCGTCATGAAGGCATCGTAGATCTCCTTCTTGGCGAACACCGCTCCCATCGGGATCACGCCCGAAGTGATGCCCTTGGCTACAGTCATCATATCCGGGGTCACGCCGAAATAGTCGGCGGCGAAAGGCGTGCCGAGGCGGCCGAAACCGGTGATGACCTCGTCGAAGATCAGGAGGATGCCATGCTTGTCGCAGATGGCGCGGATGCGCTCGAGATAACCCTTGGGCGGCAGCAGCACACCGGTAGAGCCTGCGATCGGCTCGATGATCACGGCCGCGATGGTGGAAGCGTCGTGCAGGGCGATGACACGCTCCAGATCCTCGGCATATTCGGCGCCGTGCTCGGGCAGGCCGCGGGAGAAGGCGTTGCGGGTGAGGTCATGGGTATGGCGGATATGATCGACACCGGTGAGCAGCGTGCCGAACATCTTGCGATTGGATACGATGCCGCCCACCGAAATACCGCCGAAGCCGACGCCGTGATAACCGCGCTCGCGGCCGATCAGGCGGAAGCGCTGCCCCTCGCCGCGGGCTCGGTGATAGGCCAGGGCGATCTTGAGCGCGCTATCGACGGCTTCCGAACCGGAATTGGCGAAGAAGACGTGATCGATGCCCTGGGGCGTCAGCTGCACCAGACGCGAAGCCAGTTCGAAGGCAGCGGGGTGCCCCATCTGAAAGGCCGGCGCATAATCGAGCTCGGCCGCCTGCTTCTGGATCGCCTCTGTGATCTTGGGGCGGCCATGGCCGGCATTGCAGCACCAAAGGCCCGCCGTGCCGTCAAGCACCTGGCGGCCATCGGCCGTGGTGTAGTGCATGTCCTTGGCGGCGACGAACATGCGCGGATTGGCCTTGAACTGTCTGTTAGCCGTAAACGGCATCCAGAATGCTTCGAGGTTGTTGGTCGCGCGGATCGGGGCATTCATCGGGATCTCTCCGGAAGCTGCCGAGGTCCCGAAGGCTGGCGGGAAGCCCGGCTCGTTAAGCTGGCAATAGCTTTGCCTTGAATTTGGAAATTATGCCAACTCTTTGTTGTGGCAGCATCATTCCTATTTCGGCCGCACTTCAATACCCGAGTTTTTGTTCTAGAACGAATGTTCAATTACAAGCGTTAGGTTCGCAAATTCCGGTGCATTGAATGCAAAGTGGAATTGTCGACAGCGTTCATGATATTTAACATTCTAAACAGGCCTGGACGAAGGATGGCACCATGCAGAACGTCGATTTGGGGTCATTGCTGCGGCGCGTGCGCGAGGCGCGCGGATTGTCGCAGCGCCAGCTCGCCAAGCGGGCAGGCATCTCCAATGCCACCATATCGCTGATGGAATCGAATGCGGTGAACCCTTCGGTCGGCGCCTTGAAGCGGGTACTCGATGCCTTGCCGATTGGTCTGGCGGAGTTTTTCGCCCTCGATGCCAATCCCGGGCGCAAGGTGTTCTACCGCAACAACGAACTGATGGAGATTGGTCGCGGGCGCGTCTCCTATCGCCAGGTCGGTTCGGACCTGCGCGGACGCGCCCTGCAGATGATCTCCGAACTCTACCAGCCCGGGGCGGATTCCGGCAAAGTGCTGCTGCACCATCAGGGCGAGGAATGCGGCATCGTCATCCGCGGCCAGCTCGAAGTCACGGTGGGCGAGGATATGGCCGTGCTCGGCCCCGGCGACGCGTATTATTTCGACAGCCGTGAACCTCATCGTTTTCGTAATGTCGGCGACACGCCCTGCGAGTTGATATCGGCTTGCACACCGCCAAGCTTCTGAGCCATGAAGGGGTGGGGACAACGAAACAGGAAGCGCTCATGGCAGAGGGAGGAGAGGCCGGCCGGCAACGCAGCAAGACCAAGCTCGGCCTGGCCAATATCGACAAGATCCTCGACAGCGCCCTTTCGGCTTTCTCGAAACACGGCTTGCGCGGTACCCGTATCGATCAGGTCGCGGAAGCCGCCGGCATGTCGAAGACCAATCTTCTCTATTATTTCCGAACCAAGGACGCCCTTTACGAGGCCGTTCTCACCCGCACTCTGGAAGTCTGGGTCACGCCTCTGAAGGAACTCGATGCCGCACGCGGCCCGGTCGTGGCACTGACATCCTATATCGAGCACAAGCTCAAATGCTCTCGGCTCTATCCGGAGTCCTCCCGTCTGTTTGCCATGGAGATCATGCAGGGCGCCCCTCACCTGAAAAAGGTCCTGGCAACCGATCTCACCAACACCGTCCGGCAGAAATCCGTCATCATCCAAGGCTGGATCGCCGAAGGAAAACTGCGGCCGATCGAGCCTTATCACCTCCTCTTCATGATCTGGGCGACCACCCAGCATTATGCCGATTTCGCCACGCAGATCAGTGTCCTCACCGGCAAGGACCTCACCGACGAAGCCTTCTACCAGGAAACGCTGAAGACGCTGACCGAGACGATCCTGCGCGGCGTGCTGGCCGATCGTTGAAGGCGGAAGCGCACGCATGAAGCTGTTCAGGCGCCGATGGAGACAGGCCCGCTGGATCGCCAGAGAATCGGGTGCCGGCGCGCGCAGCTTCGCCAGGGGGTTCCTCAACGGTTTCCGCAATGGTTTCGGTGCGGCGCAGCGCGGCGAAGGCGACGCGTTCAAGCAGCGCAATCGCGAGGAATGGGACCAGTTCAAATCCGCGCTCGGCCCGATGATGCAGGAAGCCGGCGAAACCTTGCGTAACATCGACGAGGATCCATACCGCTTTCTCCTGGTCGAGCGTGGCTTCCCTGCCCTGTTGTTCGACACCAGCCTTTACCTCGACGAGAAATATGCCGCGAGCCGGCCAGCGCCCGAACTGGCCGCCAGCGCCGTGATGACCTCAGCGCGCGGCGATTTCGGTCTCGAATTTCGGCAGGTGCCACGCGACGATAGCCGGGCCCGGTTCGATGTCTTCGTACCACCGGTTGGCTTCGGTTCGCTCGGTGGGCCGGGCGCGCCGACGGAGCTAGTCCCGGCGGCTCTCGCCAGCATCGAGAGGCGCTGCGTTTATCGAATGTCCTTAGCTTCATCACGCTGAGCAACCGAGGCCGTTAACGAGCTTTCGCTCCAAAGCAGTCTTCAGAAATGCTCGCCAACTTTTCAGCTAAGTGAGAATGCGTGGCTTCTGCCCAGGTCAGATCCTGCACAACAGCAACCAAATATAGCGCGCGCCCACAAGGCTGGGGGAGGCAGGTCGCGCCTTTGCTTGGAATATCCGGGTGCATGCACTCAACCCAAAAAGAATAAGGCCGAATTTTCTGTACTGGCCCCTTGCGTAACTTCAAGCGTGCACCTATAAGCCGCGCCCCGGTCATCCAGCCGGAACGATATCAGCGGCCGGAGCTCGAAACCTCCGCCCGCGCAGGCGGCTCTGCCGTCCTGTGTACGGATGTCGGGACGGGATCGGTTTGGGTTGTAGCTCAATGGCAGAGCGCCGGCGGGAGCCGGAGGTCGCGGGTTCGATTCCTGTCAGCCTAACCTCGGATAGCTCAGTGGTCGAGCAGTAGACTGATACTCTACGCACGAAGGTTCGAATCCTTCTCCAAAGCGCCTGAAAAACGCTTCGCCCTTGACGGTCCGGGAACTGGCATGCCGACGGCCTTCGGAAGAAGCAGCGCCCACGGGTGTTACCTCTGACGGAGAGCCTGAAGCCGTTCGCCCGCAGCCTGGCTTGCGGATATGGGCAAGACGCCCCGTGGCCGGCGACGTATCTTCGGATCCGCGCCCGCCACTCGGCCTCGCGCCCCGCTGCCGCCGGCCCGCCACGGGCAGACGTCACCGGTTCCCGGATCTTTGCCGGGACCAATCATCAACAACGGAAGGAACGATCGGCAGATGATCTGAGCTTGCCGAAAGGAGACGACATGACTTTTCTCGACCTGATTTTGCGGCGCCAGCGCGTCGTCGTGAAGGAAACCGAGCGTGCCATCGTGCTGCGCAAGGGCGAGGTGCGTGCCATTCTGGAGCCGGGCGAGCACGTCCTGGCCGGCAGGAAGGACGATACCGAAATCCTGCGCCATGACATTGAAGCAGGGCCGTTCAACTCTCCTCTCGAGAAGGCGTTGTTCGACAAGCTTCCGGCCGTGGCCGAGCGTCATTTGCAGCGGTTCCGCACCGAGCCGGGCATGATTGCCATCGTCGAGCGTGATGGTCTCGTCCATCTGGTGCTGGGTCCCGATCGCAAGCTCACCGTGTGGAAGGCGGCCGGCCCCTGGACCTCGACGTCCATCGCTCCGCCGGCCGACCTCGCCGTCGAGCCGGGCCTGATCCCTCGGCTGGTGCAGGCCCGCAAGGCCGAGCTCGTGATCCTGCACGCCGTGCAGGATGGCCAGGTCGGCCTGCTCTATGTCGACGGTGCTTTCATCCGTACGTTGGCGCCGGGTGTGCATGGCTTCTGGAACATCGGAAAGCCGGTACAGGTCAAGGCACTCGACGTGCGGCTGCGTTCGCTCGACGTCAACGGCCAGGAGATGCTGACGCGCGACCGAGTGACCATCCGCGTCAACATCGCGGCCGAGTTCCGCGTCGTCGATCCGGTGAAGGCTGTTACCACCGTCAAGGATTGCGAGGATGCGTTCTACCGCTCCCTGCAATACGCCTTCCGCAAGGCTCTGGGCGCCCTGACGCTCGACCAGTTGCTGGAACGCAAGACCGTCGTCGATGCCGAGGCCGCCGAAAAGGTGCGCAGCGACATGGCCGATATCGGTATCGAGGTCGGTGAGATCGCCCTGAAGGATGTGATCCTGCCGGGCGAGATGCGCGAGATCCTCAACCAGGTCGTGGCGGCTGAAAAGCAGGCCGAGGCCAATGTCATCCGCCGCCGCGAGGAGACGAACGCCACCCGTTCGCTGCTCAACACGGCCAAGGTGATGGCCGAGAACCCGGTGATGCTGCGGCTCAAGGAGCTGGAGGCCTTGGAGGCGATTGCCGGCAAGGTCGAGCGCCTGACCGTGCATAACGGGGTCGGCGGCCTGATGAACGATCTCGTCAAGCTGCGGGATCTGTCGCCGGCGGACAACAAGTGAGATGGGCGGGTCCTGCGACCCGCCCATTTTCGTCAATGCGCGGCCAGGAAGGCTTTCATGTAGAAGCCTGCTTCCTGGCTGCCATAAGCCTTGTCGGGTGCCACCGGGCAGGCCCGGCGCGCGAGGCAGCCGCCTTGTCTGCAGGCCGTACCCTGCGGCGAGCGCACATGGGCGGCACAGCGTTCCACATCATAGCCCGCCAGTGTGAAGGCGCCGACCGGACAGTTGTTAAGGCAGGGCTTGGCCGCACAGCTCTCACACGGATGGATCACCCTTGCGAGCGGGGGCAGCGCCAGCCTTTGCGCAAAGCCGAGCGCACCGCGATAGCTGTGCCAGAGACCATGCACGGGGTGCACATAGATGCCGAGCGGCGAAGCGAAGACAGTATCGCCGCGTTGCGCCCAGCGCTGAAACGGCAAATAAGGCGGGCCGCCGAAGGGATAGAGGGCGACGGCGCTAAACTCGTTTGCCATCGCGTCAATCACCCGCGCGGACCAACGATCCAATGGATGCGGTGCGCCATCGGCAGCCTCGTGCGAAGCCGCGAAGGCCGGCCATTGCCGGCCACCGGTCCAGCCGAGCAGTACCAGCGTTTCGACTGACCCGGTATCGAGCGCCGGGACGCCGTCCTCAGGTCGGGGATGGAAGGCGCCCCTCACTGAGAGACCGACGACTTCGGCGTGTTCTGCAATCTGATCCAGCGTCATGGGCCCGGCGTGATTTCCCGATGAGAGCGCTGCATCCTGTTGTGGGTGGAGAGAGATGACAATCTCATTCTGCGCTGTTGGGCTTCACCCCTCATCCGGCTGCTGCCACCTTCTCCCGCAAGGGGAGAAGGGAATTTATTGGGCCGGGATATTGTAGCGCGGCCCTGTTCAAGCAAACTCGCCTATCCGAGCGAGCCCCTTCTCAATTTGTGGGAGAAGGTTCCGGCAGGGTGATGGGAGGTGAAGCAGCGTGCCACCTACTCCGCCGCGGCAGGAGCCTTGGCGTACACCGCCGGATTATTGGGATGCTCCTTCCAGGTGCGATGCCCGCCCACCGGCCTGCCGGTACGCTTGTCGACCCCGGAGGTCACCGGCTCGAGCGTGATGCAGTCCTCGATCGGGCAGACCACGGCGCACAGATTGCAACCCACGCACTCTTCCTCGATCACCTCGAACTTGCGCTCGCCGGCGACCATGTTGGTGATGGCCTGGTGCGAGGTATCCTCGCAGGCAATGTGGCAGCGGCCGCATTTGATGCAGGCATCCTGGTCGATATGGGCCTTGACCACATATTCGAGATTGAGGTGCTGCCAGTCGGTCACCTGGGGAATGGCCTTGCCGACGAACTGATCGACCGAGGTATAGCCCTTTTCGTCCATCCAGTCGGAGAGACCGGAGATCATCTCCTGCACCACCTTGAAGCCATAGACCATGGCGGCCGTGCAGACCTGCACGGTGCCGCAGCCGAGCGCCATGAATTCCACGGCGTCACGCCAGGTCTCGACGCCGCCGATGCCGGAGATCGGCATGCCGCGCGTCGCCTCGGCTCTCGCGATCTCCGAAACCATGCTGAGTGCGATGGGCTTCACCGCCGGGCCGCAATAGCCGCCATGGGTGCCGAAGCCGTCCGTATTCGGCCAGGGGCGCATAGTATCGATGTCGACCGAGACGATGGAGTTGATGGTGTTGATCAGCGATACCGCGTCGGCTCCGCCGCGCCTGGCCGCCTCGGCTGGCTTGCGCACGTCGGTAATGTTGGGTGTCAGCTTCACGATCACCGGCATGCGGGTATATTGCTTGCACCAGCGCGCAACCATCTCGACATATTCAGGCACCTGCCCGACGGCCGAGCCCATGCCGCGCTCCGACATGCCGTGCGGGCAGCCGAAATTCAGCTCGATGCCATCGGCCTCGGTGTCCTCCACGAAGGGCAGGATCGACTTCCAGGCGTCTTCCTCGCAGGGCACCATCAGGGAGACGATCAGCGCCCTATCCTTCCAGTCGCGCTTGACCTGCTTGATCTCGCGCAGGTTGACCTCGAGCGGCCTGTCGGTGATCAGCTCGATATTGTTGAAGCCCATCACCCGGCGGTCCTGGCTGTGCCAGGCGCCGTAGCGCGGGCCGTTGACGTTGACCACCGGCGGCCCCTGCTCGCCGAGTGTCTTCCAGACCACGCCCCCCCAACCCGCCTTGAAGGCACGGACGACGTTGTATTCCTTGTCGGTTGGCGGCGCGGAAGCCAGCCAGAACGGATTGGGAGACTTGATGCCCAGGAAATTGGTGCTGAGATCGGCCATGTCTTTTCTCCTCACGCAGCTTTGGCTTGGGACTTAAGGGCTTGATCGATCGAAAGCGCGGCCTGCTTGCCGTCCTCGACCGCAGCCACCGTCAGATCCTTGCCGCCGGCGATACAGTCGCCACCGGCCCAGATGCCGGGCACCGAGGTGCGTCGTTCGGCGTCGACGGTAATTCGTCCCCTTTCCAGCGTGAGCGGCACGCCGTTGACCTCCCCAGGCAGGAAGGACTGCCCAATCGCGGTGAAAAGCTGGTCGCATTCGAGCCTGAGGGTCTCGCCGGTACCCGTGAGTCGCCCGCCCTGCTCGCTGGTATATTCGAGCTCGACAGCCACCAGCCTGCCATCCTCGGCATGCAGCCGCGCAGGCTTGAGCCAATGGCGGATCAGCACGCCGTCGGTCTGGGCGAGTTCCTGCTCGTAATTGGAGGCATTCATCTGCTGCTGGCCGCGGCGATAGGCGATGGTCACGCTTTCCGCGCCCAGGCGCTTGGTCTGCGAGGCGATGTCGATGGCGGTCATGCCGCCGCCGATCACCACGATGCGGCGGCCGACCGGCAAATCCGCAAGGTCTCCCGCCTGACGCAGCGCGGCAATGTAGTCGACAGCATCGATCACGCCCTCGATACCTTCTTCCAGGCCGAGATCGTTGGTGTCCCCCAACCCCATGCCGAGGAAGACCGCGTCGAATTGCTTGGCGAGATCCGAGAGTTCGATGTCGCGCCCGAGGCGCTTACCATAGTCGATGGTGATGCCGCCGATCGCCGTGATGTAATCGACCTCGGCCTGCGCAAAGCCGCCGGTGCTCTTATAGGCGGCAATGCCGTATTCGTTGAGGCCGCCGGCTTTCTCACGCGCCTCGAACACCACGACCTCATGGCCCAATGTTGCCAGCTTGTGGGCACAGGACAGGCCGGCCGGGCCGGCGCCGATCACGGCGACACGCCTGCCGGTGGGAGCGCCGCGCTTGAACAATTGCCTGCCCTTGGCGAAGAGCTCGTCGGTGGCATAGCGCTGCAGGTTGCCGATCTCGACCGCCCTGCCCTCCGAGGTTTCCTTGACGCAGGCTTCCTCGCACAGCGTCTCGGTCGGGCAGACACGAGCACACATGCCGCCCATGATGTTGGATTCCAGGATGGTCCGCGCCGCTCCAACCGTGTTGCCGGTCATGATCTCGCGGATAAACATCGGAATATCGATCGAGGTGGGGCAGGCCTTCACACAGGGCGCGTCATAACAGAACAGGCAGCGCTCGGCGGCAACGCGCGCCTCATGCCTGTCGAAGGCCGGATGAAGGTCTGAGAAATTGCTGGCGAGCGTGGGGGAATCGAGACGGCCCCGCGCAATGTCGGATCGTGCAGTCATCTGAACCTCTGGTAGTCAGCTCTTTATTTTTTACCAGTTGATCAAAAGAACGAGTCGCTGTCAATCACACTTTTGAACGGCTCCAGAGTAAGAATCCGCCTGCTCTGCCAGCTTGGCAAGCGCAATTGGGGGCAGCTCTTCAGACCGGCCTGGAACCGCTACACATTGCAAGGGGTAGGGCGGGTCCAAAGACCCGCCCTCTGTCACGCCGCGATCTGTTTTGCCAGCATGGCGGCAAGCTTTTGCATGATCTCGTCCGGCCCGTGGCCGATCAGCATGTAGGAACGCTCGGCATCCGACCAGTAGACCACGTTGAAGCCGTTGCGCTGTTCGAGCGTGGGTGCGCTCGCCGTGCCGGGATTGTTGGCATAGATGCAGAAGGCCAGCGGGCCCGTCAGTTCGTCGAGATAGGCGATCTCGACCAGGGGCGCATTGTCGTAGTGGAAGAGTTCGACGCGCTTGAGCTCCTGGGCCGGCAGGTTGACCTTTTCGGGTGTCAGCGGGAAGCCGAGCCGGCGGGTCGCCGCGGCAAGATCGCGCTGCGCGGTGGAGACATCGTTCGGCATCCAGTCGAGCGTCTGCGACGTCGTCAGCCCCCAATATTCGGCCACCGTCGTGCGCCAGGCATCCGGCCCTTCATGGTCGCTGTGCTGCGCCGAAGGGAACGGCCACAGACCGGGCGGCGCGTAACGGCCAACCCCGGCTCCGACCACGAACAAGGCGAGCGCCGCCGCGACCGCTGCTGGCGGGATGCGCCAGCCCGAGCGCCGTGCATTGTCATTGACCACCGGCGCCGGAATCGCCGTCTGGCTTTCGGCAAGAAGCGCTTCGAGACGTTGCCGGGGCGCGTGCGCCGCCAGAGCATCATAGCTCTGTTTGAACGGGAGCGAACCGGCCGCGAGCGCGTCCAGTCTCGCCTTCAGAGTCGGCTCCTGGGCAAGGCGGACCTCCAGCCCCGCATGCTCTTCGGGCGACAGAGCTCCATCCAGAAAGGCGACGAGGCTGGCGTCATCGGGTCCCATCTCCTGCGTAGTCATGATGCCTCCCCCGCACCGCCCTCCGGCGTATCCTTGTTCAGATGAGCGAGCCTGAGCCTGGCCGAAGCCAGGCGGCTCATGACGGTTCCGATTGGTACGGCCAGCATGTCCGCCGCCTCGGCATAGCTGAGCCCTTCCGCATAGACCAGAAAGACGGTTTCACGCAGTGCTGCAGGCAAGGCCTGTATCTGCCTCAACACTTGGGCAGCCAAAATATTCGTTTCGAACTGCCGCGCACCATCAAAGGACAGGACGTTCTCGGCCTGCTCCAGCTCGACGGGGTTGCGCACCTTGTTGGCCCGGACCTCGTTGAGCCAGATCGAACGCTCGATGGCGAACAGCCAGCGATCGAGGCGGGTCCCCGGGATGAACTGGTGCGAGCGCTCGAGCGCCCTGAGGCAGGTGGCCTGCACCAACTCCTCCGCGAACTGCCCATTGCCCGACAGCACGAGCCCGAACCGCCACAACGCCACGAGATGCGCAGCAAGGCCGGTCCGAACGTCCTGGTCACCTGATTGGGGCATGAATCGCCTATGCCGATAGGGAGCGGCATTATTGTGGCGCGGCGGACAGGAAACGCAACCGTGAGGGGGAACCAGGATTTCCGGCGATCAACCGCATTTGGAGGCTGCCTTGCGAGCGCCTCGCGCACAATCGCCCGGGATGACGCCTATTCAGCGGCGTCGAGCATCACTTCGTCGGTATTGGCGGCTTCAACCATATCGCGCAGGGCGCAATCCTCGGTACACTCATGGCAACGCGCAGCCGCGCGTGCATCGGCGAGAATCTGCCGCACTGTGATCAGGCAACGGCCGCATTCCGGTCCGCAGCCCAGGCAACGATAGGCTTCCGTAGCCGAACGGGGACAACCCGGCTGCTCAGTCGCGAGCGTGCTGGTGAAATCCTCATCGGTCAAAACACGGCAGGAACAGACGATCATTCGCAGCGATCTTGGGTTCGAGCAAAGGCAGTGACGAGAGTGATGTGGACGGACGAGCTCACCTTGTCAATGGCCCGACGCAACAATAGAATCGTTATAAATCAGTAGTTTAGAACGAGAATAAACTGGGAAGCGCCTGGGTGGCCACTGGAGGCTTCGTGCCTTCCCCTCCCCTGGCAAAATCCTCCGGACAAATTTGCCGCGTCTGGGGGCTTGCCTAAATTTAGAATTCTTCTAATGTAGTTTCAGTCCACCAAGTATGGAGAAACGCTCATGAAGGGCGACAAGAAGGTCATCGATTATCTCAACAAGGCCTTGCGGAGCGAGCTGACCGCGATCAACCAATATTGGCTGCATTACCGGATCTTCGACAATTGGGGCCTGCTGGGACTTGCCAAGAAGTGGCGCGCCGAATCGATCGAAGAGATGCAGCACGCCGACAAGCTGACCACACGCATCCTCTTCCTTGAAGGCTTCCCGAACATGCAGACGCTCGATCCGCTGCGGATCGGCCAGACTGTGAAGGAAGTTCTCGAGTGCGACCTTGCCGCCGAGCGCGAGGCTCGCGCCCTCTATCAGGAGGCTGCGGAATATTGCCGCACCGTCAAGGATTTCGTCTCCGAAAATCTGTTCAAGGAGCTGATGACCGACGAGGAAGGCCATATCGACTTCCTGGAAACCCAGCTCGACCTGGTCGAGCGCCTCGGCATCCAGAACTACTCGCAGAGCCATCTCGGCGGCTTCGCGGAAGAGTAAGCTTTCCTGATTGCAGGGATGTGCATAGCAATGGCGGCCGCTGGCCGCCATTTTCGTTGGTCGGGTCTTTGGGTCCGGCCGGCTATTGCGGCTTGCCCTCCGGCGTCGTGTCGATCCCCACGATCTCGGCCTCCTGTGGCCCGACGCGAATCACCTCACCGACATCCTTGCCGAACAATGCCTTCGCCAGCGGCGAGACATGGCTGATCCGTCCCAATGCGGCATCGGCCTCATCCTCACCGACTATACGCCAGATGCGTTCGCGCCCGTCGGGATAGTGAAGCGTGACTGCCATGCCGAAGCGGATACCTGCATCGCCAGCGCCCGGGACCACCCGTTCCGCCGTTGCCCGGCGGGTGGCCCAGTAGCGGATTTCGCGTGATGCATTGCCCATGGCAATGCGATCGCCTGCGGCTTCGGCCGTGGCGAAAAGCGAACGCGCCTGTCTGAGCTCGGCCTCGATCATGCCAAGACCGCGCGCGGTAACGAGATTGCGCTCGCTCGAGACCGGCCGCTCGGGAAGGACCTGTGCGTCCTCCCCTTCCTGGCCGTCCTGGGTAAAGGCTCGGCTCACGATATGACGATCAAGCAGCCAAGGTCATGCGGCTTGAGCCGTGCCCTCGACGCGCTTGGCAAGGAGCGTACGCAGCTTGCCGAGATCCTTGGCGAAGCCGCGAATGCCTTCGGCGAGCTTCTCAGTCGCCATCGCATCCTCGTTCATCGCCCAGCGGAAGGCGCGTTCGTCGATCTTGCCCGTCGTGGGGGCCGAAGCATGATTGTCGGGGGAGAGCTTGCGCTCCAGCGTGCCCTCGTCCGCCTCGAGTGCCTGCAGCAGGTTCGGGGCGATGGTGAGACGATCGCAACCGGCCAGCGCCTCGATCTCGCCGGTGGAACGGAAGGAAGCGCCCATCACCACCGTCTTGACGCCACGTGCCTTGTAGTCGGCATAGATGCCCCTGACCGAGATCACGCCCGGATCTTCTTCCGGCGTGAAGGTGCGGCCGTCATTCTTGACATGCCAGTCGAGGATACGGCCGACGAAGGGCGAGATCAGGAACACGCCGACATCGCCGCAAGCCACGGCCTGGGCCTGAGAGAACAACAGGGTCAGGTTGCAGTCGATCCCTTCCTTCTGCAGCACCTCGGCCGCACGGATGCCCTCCCAGGTCGAGGCGATCTTGATCAGGATGCGATCGCGCTCGATGCCGCGGGATTTGTAGTCGGCGATGATGGCATGCGCCTTGGCGATGGTCGCCTGCGTATCGAAGGAGAGGTCGGCGTCGACCTCCGTCGAGACACGGCCGGGAACGAGCTTGGTGAGTTCCGCGCCGAAGGAGACGGCCAGGCGATCGGCGATGGCTGCGACGGTGCCTTCCTTGCTGCCGCCCTGCTTGCCGCCCCAGATCACGGCTTCCGCGATCAAATGGTCATAGGCCGGCATCTCGGCGGCCTTGAGCAGCAGGCTCGGATTGGTGGTGCAATCGACCGGCTTGAGCGCCTTGATCGAGTCGATATCGCCGGTATCGGCAACTACGACCGTCATGGCGCGCAATTGTTCGAGTTTCGAAGCCATATGTAACGTCCTTGTTCACAGACCTTGATAGCGTCCCGGCACGGACCATAAACCCCAGCCCCGGCGGCGTCATCAGTTATCGTGCTTGTTTTCTCGCCCCACTGCAGAGGGAAGAAAAGACGGGCTCCCGCGTTCCCGGGAACGCTCTCCGCCTGCGGTCCTTCGAGACTGATCTCGATCATATGGTTCCTGCCGGACAGCCATGCAAGGCGACCGGTCGCGGAGGCCTCACTTGCGGCAGCAGATGATGAAGCGCTGGTAGAGATGGGTACGCAGCCGGTTGCGCAGATCGGCCTGGCGCCTTTGGGCAGCGGCAATCGGCCGATGCGAAGAGATCACGATATCCCTGAAACCGGCCTGCTCCAGGAACGGAAGGAGATCGGCGCTCCGTAGCCCCCTACCGAAAGGCAGCCTCTCCATGATGCGGGCATGGCGCTCGCTCATCGCGCCGTCATAATAGGGATCGGCACCGCCGAGGCGGTCGATCAGGGCGATGAGCTTGGACGCCATCCGGCCGACCCTGGTGGGCCTGGCCCAATCCCCGTCGAAGAATAGCAATCTGCCGCCCGGCTTCAGCACGCGATACCAATCGGCAAAGGCCTTCTGCGGCTCGGTCAGTGTCCAGACCAGATGCCGGCAGACGACCGCGTCATAGGCGCCTTCCGGTTCCATGGTGTTCTCGGCGTCGCCGAGCCGGAAGCGCAGGCGCTGCCGGCCGGCATGCTTGCGACGGGCCACCGCCAACATGGCCTCGGAGAAATCCAGGGCCGTGACCTCGTGGCCGAGCGCCAGCAGCAGCTTGGTGATCTCGCCCGTCCCACAAGCCAGATCGAGGATCCGGCGCGGTTCGGTACCGAGATGATCGCGGATCGCCGCGGCCCAGGCCTCGAATTCCGGCCCTTCGGGAATATGATGCCCGAAGGCGCGGTCGAAGGTTTCCGAACGCCTCGACCAATAATCACGGATCTCTTCCTTGAGATCGAAATTCGCTGAACTGGCGCCCGTCATCCGTCGACCCTCCTCATCTGTCGGTTGAGCCCGCGTCATGACGCAGCCGCGACCCAGCCCGGCCGCGGTACTGGAAGATCCGGATGCCGATAGCGGATGAAACAACCACCGGTACCGTCGTGGACAACCTCAGCGGCGACACCGAAGACCGACTGGATGCGCGAAGCCGTCAGCACCTCGGACGGAGGACCGATCGCCTCGATCCGCCCCGCCTGCATCAGCGCGACCCGATCGCAGAACATCGCCGCATGATTGAGATCATGCAGGGCCGCCACGACAGTGAGGTTCTGGCGATGAACCAGATGCAGCAGGCCGATCTGGTGGCCGATATCGAGATGATTGGTGGGCTCGTCGAGAAGCAGGATTTCGGGCTGTTGCGCCAAGGCGCGGGCGATGTGGAGGCGCTGGCGCTCGCCGCCCGAGAGCGTATGCCACAGGCGAGCGGCAAGGCTGGTCATGGCAACCTCCTCCAGTGCGAGGTCGACAATGGCATCGTCCTTGCCAGACCAGGGCATGAAGGCACCCAGATGCGGCGTCCGCCCGAGCTCCACGGCCTGGCGGGCGGTAATGCGATCGGCCGTCTCGGCCTGTTGCTCGACCAGAGCGATCCGGCGCGCGATTTCGCGGCGAGCCAAGGCGTGGAGTGGCTGGTCCGACAGCAACACCTCGCCGCCCTGCGGGCGGCGGATACCGGCCAGCAGGGACATCAGGCTGGTCTTGCCCGAGCCGTTCGGGCCGATGATGCCGAGCAACTCGCCCGGACGAACCTCCAGCGATACACCCTGCAGGATCGAGGCCCCGCCCGCCGACCAGGACAGATTGCGTGCCGACAGGCTCATGCCGTCGCCTTTCTCTGGCTGAGGATGAGAGCGAAGGCCGGCGCGCCGACAAGGGCCGTGATCACCCCGATCGGCAGGACCTGGCCGGGGATGATGATCCGGGACAGAATGTCCGCGACGATCATGAAGACGGCGCCGATCAGGGCGCTGGCCGGCAGCAATCGCCCATGGCGCACGCCCACCACCATCCGCGCGGCGTGCGGAATCACCAGACCGACGAAGCCGATCGATCCGACGATGCTGACCATCACCGCCGTCATCATCGCCGCGACGCCGACGAGCACGACATAAGCGCGCCGGACGGAAATGCCGAGGGATGCCGCCGATTCCGTGCCGAAGGTGAAGGCATCAAGCGCGCGAGCGTGCCAGAGGCAGACCAGCAGCCCCACGGCCGTGATCGGCAGGGCCAGCCAGACATCCGGCCAGCGCACGCCCGAAAGATTGCCCAGCAGCCAGAACATGATGCCCCGCGCCTGTTCGGCATTGGCCGCCTTGGTGACGATGAAGGAGGTCAGGGCATTGAAAAGCTGAGACCCCGCCACGCCTGCGAGGATCACCGCGCCGGTTCCGCGCCCCGATCGCATCGCCAGCAAGGCGACGAAACCGAAGGCCACCAGCGCACCGAGAAAGGCGCCGGCCGGCAGGCTCAAAAATCCCGCGCCGAGGCCGAGAATGGCGACCCCGACCGCCCCCGTCGATGCCCCGGCCGAGATGCCGAGCACATAGGGATCGGCCAACACATTGCGCAGCAGCGACTGCAGCACGACACCCGACAGCGCCAGGGCCGCGCCGCAGCAGGCCGCGACGACGGCGCGGCTCAGCCTGTAGTTCCACACGATGCCTTCATCGATGCGATCGAGAATGTAGCCGGCGCCCCACAGGCGGTTGGCCGCCGTCTTGGCCACCACCTCCATCGGGATGGCCGTCTCGCCGATGGCGGCGCCCAGCCAGAGCGCCAACACCAGCACGGCCAGCGCCAGCATGCCGATTGCCAGCAATCGCGTGACAGCGCGGTTCATCTCAACGCTTCAGGCCGAAACGCTGGATGGCATCGGCGAGCATCTCGATGCCGTCGACGACGCGCACGCTCGGCTGCATGGCCTGGACGTCCATTTCCACGACATGGCCCTGCTTGACGGCCGGCATCAGGCTCGCCACCGGATCGGTCTTGAGGAAATTAAGCTTCACGGCGATGTCGTCGGCGGGATAGCGGCGACGGTCCATCCTCCCGGCGACGATGATGGTGGGATCGGCCTTGGCGACGGTCTCCCAACCGACGCTCGGCCATTCCTCCTCGCTTTCCACGATGTTCCGGACAGCCAGGACGGACATGATGTAGCCTGGGACGCTGTTCTTGCCGGCCATATAGGGATCGACATCGACCTTGGCGCTCGAAAACCAGAAGGCAGCCGAGACCTTGCCATCGCCGGCGGCGATCTTGCGGCGGGCGGCTTCCTCGCGTGCCTTCAGGTCCGCGATGACCTTCGAACCGCGCTCCTGCACGTCGAAGATCTCGGCGAGTTCCCTGATCTCCTGATAGACCAGATCCATGGTGAAAAGGGTGCCGCGCGTGCCGTCGCCACCGCTGGAATTGTCCTTGCCGACGCAATCGGCGGGCGAAACATAGGTCGGGATACCCAGTTCCTCGAACTGCTCGGGCTTGCCGACGATGCCACTGGGGCCGACATGCCACTGGAACTGGGCGGTCACGAGGTCGGGTTTCTTGGCGATCACGCTTTCGAAGCTCGGATCATTGTCGGCCAGGCGCGGAATCTTGGCGTTGGCCTCTTCATAGCCCGGCAGAACCGGGCCGAACCAGACGGCCGTCCCCACCACCTTGTCGGCAAGACCGAGAAGGTAGAGAACCTCCGTACCGCTCTGACCGACGGAGACAGTGCGCCGCGGGGCATGGTCGAAGGTGACGCTGCGTCCGCAATTGGTGATCTTGAGCGGATATTTGGTCGCCTGGGCGGCGGCTGGATCGATGCTCAGCGTCAGGCTGAAGCCGGCCGCAAGCATGACGGCGAAGCTCGACCAGCGGGCCTTGCTCCAGCGGGCCCTTGTCTTGGGAAAAGTCATGACGTTCTCTCGGTTCGCGATAGGAAGATGGCGCTGTTCGGCGCAGGGCCGAAAACGGGAAACGTCCTCAGGCCAGGCTGTGGCAGAGGGTCTGATGGCGCGAAGCGGAGGGAACAGGTGGGCGACGGCCCGAGATGGCGGGAAGAAACGTCACATTGTCTCCTGTTCCGGGCATCCCCGCCCGTGACATGGGATTGATCGAGATGACGGCAGGTTTCCTGGCTCGCGGATATCGGCCTTGCCTCTGCCTTCCCATGGGGTCACCCACAGTGGCATGGCGCTTTTGGCGCCACGAGGATGCTCGGCAATCCGCCTACAGTTGCGGGGGCAGCCACGGCATGGGCTTCGAGAAAGCCGGACCGTGTTCCCTATTACTCCCATCGGGCTCGCACCCGACGGGAACCGTCAGTGCCACAGTTACCGGGGTGTCCCGATCGCGGTCAAGCGAATATGCAAAGCGGGTGGCGGACGATGGCGAGCCCTGTTTTCCCGCCCCAGCGCGCGCCTTCCCTCACCTGGAGCAAAACGCTTTAGGCCCGACAGGCCAGGAACCCCTGTTCGATCACGTCTTTCGGCAGATTACGCCCGATGAACACCAGACGGCTCCTGCGCTCCTCTTCTGGCTTCCAGGGGCGCTGATGATCGCCCTCGATCAGCATATGCACACCCTGCACCACGAAGCGCTGGGGATCGCCGTCGAAGGCGATGATGCCTTTCAGCCGCAGCATGTCGGTGCCGAATTGCTGCACGATCGTGTTCAGCCAGGGCATGAACTTGCCAGGGTCGAGCGATTCCCGGGCGACGAGGGCGAAGCTGCCGACATGGTCGTCATGCTCATGGTCATGGAATCCTGCAAGAAAATCGGGTTCGGCTTCCAGGATGCGGTCGAGGTCGAAGGCACCGCGATCCAGCACCTTGTCGAGCGCGATATCGCAGCGGCGTGTCTCGTGGAGGGTAGCGGTGGGATTGATGCGACGGATCCGCTTCACCACCCGTTCGAGTTCCTCGGTCGTGACCAGATCGGTCTTGTTGAGGAGGATGGTATCGGCGAAGGCAAGCTGCTCCTGGGCCTCATGCGCTGTCTCGATTTCGCCGAGCAGGTGCTTGGCGTCGACCACTGTGACGATCGAATCGAGCCTGGTCTTGGCGCGCACATCGTCGTCGACGAAGAAAGTCTGGGCGACCGGCGCGGGATCGGCCAGCCCGGTCGTCTCGATCAGGATGGCATCAAAGCGGTCACGTCGGCGCATCAGGCCCTCGATGATGCGGATGAGATCGCCGCGCACCGTGCAGCAAATGCAACCATTGTTCATCTCGAAGATCTCCTCGTCGGTATCGACGACGAGATCATTGTCGATGCCGACTTCGCCGAACTCGTTGACGATGACAGCATATTTCCTGCCGTGGCTCTCGGTCAGGATGCGGTTGAGAAGCGTGGTCTTGCCTGCTCCGAGATAGCCAGTGAGGACGGTGACGGGTGTCTGCGGCGCGGGCTGCATGATGTCGGAATTCCTTGATCCGTTGCAGGCGCCTGGGAGCATGTCGATACCACGGGCGCCAGAATGGGCTTCATTTATATGAAACGTTATAACATAACTATCTTTATCTCGGTAGACCGTCAACGGTGTTGCGGGTGTAACCCGCATTCTGGCCGAGGGGCACATTGCCGGCATTCGCGACCGCGACCGTTCCACCGCAATTGCCTGTCAGCGTGGGAAATCGGCGTGGGAGATTTTCGAATCATGGCCCCTGTCGGGTAAGTGTCCATGATGTCCCTGGAATGGAATCAGGCTCCAAAGGTGCATCCTGCAGGCATGACCCGCTCTTCTCCTCAAGATCCTCTCTCCGTCCTCAACGCCATATTCGGCTACAGCGCCTTTCGCGGCCAGCAGGAGGCGGTGGTGCGGCATGTCACCGAAGGCGGCGATGCCGTGGTGCTGTTCCCGACCGGAGCCGGCAAGTCGCTGTGCTACCAGATCCCGGCTTTATGCCGACGCGGCGTCGGCATTGTGGTCTCGCCGCTGATCGCACTGATGCGCGACCAGGTCGAGGCGCTCAAGCAGGCTGGCGTGCGCGCGGCGGCGCTCAATTCCTCGCTGTCGCGCGAGGAAGCCTACAAGGTCCGCCGCTCCCTGATGGACGGCAAGCTCGACCTGCTCTACGTCGCCCCCGAGCGTGTGGCGACACAGGGTTTCCAGTCGCTGATCGCCGATGCCGACATCGCGCTCTTCGCCATCGACGAGGCCCATTGCGTCAGCCAATGGGGCCACGACTTCCGGCCCGAATATCGCGAACTCGGCGGCCTCGCCGCTTCCTTCCCCGGCGTGCCCCGCATCGCCCTCACTGCCACGGCCGACCCGGTCACTCGCGCCGACATCATCGAGCGGCTCGGTCTCAACGAGGCCGAGGTCTTCGCCACCAGCTTCGACCGGCCCAACATCAGCTACGCCATCGTCGAGCGTGACAACGCCCGCCGGCAATTGCTGGCCTTCCTGGCTGCGCACAAGGGCAATAGCGGTATCGTCTACTGCCTATCGCGCGCCAAGGTCGAGGAAACGGCGCAATGGCTGAACGAGCAGGGTATCCGCGCCCTGCCCTATCATGCCGGCCTGGAAGTGGCTGTTCGCAGCGCCAACCAGGACGCCTTCCTGGAGGAGGAAGATCTCTGCCTGGTCGCTACGGTTGCCTTCGGCATGGGCATCGACAAGCCTGATGTACGCTATGTCGCCCATCTCGATATCCCGGCCTCGGTGGAAGCCTATTACCAGGAGACGGGCCGCGCAGGGCGCGATGGCCTACCCTCGGATGCCTGGATGAGCTACGGCATGGCCGATGTGGTACAGCGCCGCCGCATGATCCAAGAGGGCAATGCGCCGGAGACGGTGAAGCGGGTCGAACTCGGCAAGCTCAACGCCCTGCTCGGCATCTGCGAAACCGCCGAATGCCGGCGCAAGGCCATCCTCGCTCATTTCGGCGAGACCCATCCCGGCCGTTGCGGCAATTGCGATACCTGCCTTTCGCCGGTCGAGAGCTGGGACGGCACCGATGCCGCGGTCAAGGCGATGGCCGCGATCTACCGCACCGGTCAGATGTTCGGCGCCGCCCATATCATCGACGTGCTCACCGGCAAGGTCACGGAGAAAGTCCAGCGCTTCGGCCACGACAACCAGCCCGTCTTCGGGGCCGGCAAGGACATCGAGGCGCGTACCTGGCAATCTGTGCTGCGCCAGCTCACCGCCGCCGGCCTCGTCAATGTCAATCATGAGGCTCATGGCGCCCTGATCCTGGCCGAAGAGGCCCGGGCCGTGTTCAAGGGCGAGCGGCAAATCGTCTTCCGCCGCGACCGGCCACGCAAGAGCACCGAGGCAAAACGCGCTCGGCGGGGTGAGGTCGAGATGTCGGAACGCGACGGCGCCCTGTTCGCCGCCCTTCGCACCGAGCGCAGTCGGCTCGCCCGCGAGCAAAGCGTGCCGCCCTACATGATCTTTGCCGACACCACATTGCGCGCCATGGCGAGCGAGCGCCCCGGCACCCTGCCCGAATTTCTGGCCCTACCGGGCGTGGGGCAGGCGAAGCTGGAGCGCTACGGCGAACTCTTCCTGGAAGTCGTCAGGCGCGAAGGCTAAAGCGTTTTGCGAAGAGACGGGATCACCAAGAATCGCAAAGACGCGTCGAAACAAAGAGTTAGAGGAAATAAGCGTTCACACTTGAACGCGTTTTGCTCTAGGATGGCCACGCGATACCGATGGCTCCAGCCATTGTGCAGCGGCGCACATGCCGGACCTGCGCCAACCTCCCCCGCCTTGACGCCGTTTACCATACATTTTAAGTTAGTGAACGAACGCTAACTTAAATGCGATTCTCCCGCGCCCGGTACGCGCCCATCCAGGAACCACGCCGATGCTCGCATCGCTGATGTCCGCCCGCCGCTTCTGGCCCCTGTTCTGGAGCCAGTTCTTCAGCGCCTTCAACGACAATTTCATCAAACAGGCCCTGATCGTCCTGGCTGTCTACGGCATCGCCCAGACGGCGCCGATGGAAGGCAGCAACAGTCTGGTTTCCCTGGCAAGCGCCCTGCTGGTCGCACCGGGGCTGATCCTGTCCGGTCTGGCGGGCCAGATGGCCGATCGCTACGACAAGGCCGTCGTGGCGCAACGCATCAAGCTGGTCGAGATTGTCATCATTGCCATCGCTGCTGTCGGCTTCGCGATGCATTCGGTTCCCGTGCTGCTCTTCAGCATGTTGGCGATGGGGGTCCTGGGAACCCTGTTCACTCCAGTCAAATACGGCATCCTGCCCGACCATCTCGCGCCTGAAGAACTGCCGGCCGGCAATGGCCTGATCGAAGCCGGTACCTTTCTTTCGATCCTGATCGGCACACTCGGTGCCAATATCGTGGCACCCGATCTGCCCAGCACGTTGGTAGCCGGCGTCATGATCGTGATCGCCGTGGCGTGCTGGTGGTTCGCTCGCGCAATTCCACCGACGGGACAAGCAGCGCCGGACCTCAAGGTCGATTGGAATGTCGTGCGTTCCAGCTACCAGTTGGTCCGCCTGGTCGCAGCCGACCGTAAGCTCCTGATCGGATCGCTCGCCGTAGCCTGGTTCTGGCTGATCGGCATTGTCATCCTGTCCCTGACGACATCGCTCGCCCATGATGTCATCGGCGGCGACAATACGGTGAACTCGCTGTTCTTCACCGCTTTCTCGATTGGCATCGCTCTCGGTTCGATCCTGGCGGCCCGCCTCGCCGCCGGCCGCATCATCCTGCTGCTCTCGCCGATCGGTTGCATTCTGATGGGCGTGTTCTGCCTTGTCGTAGCGGTGATCGCCTTCGCGACCACGCGCTCCGAAGTGCCATTGGGCGTCATGAGCTATCTTGCCAGCGCCAACGGCATTCAGACCACGCTCGTGCTGATCCTGACTGCCGTCGCAGCAGGTCTGTTCATCGTTCCCGCCTACGCCGCCGTACAACACTGGGCTCCCAAGGATGAACGGGCTCGCGTCATCGCCGGCGGCAACGTGATCACCGCCATATTCATGGTGGTGGGCGCCGGCGGCCTCTCCCTGCTGCAGGCCCAATTTGGCCTGACCACGCCGGTCGCGTTTCTGGGTATCGCCATCCTCAACATCATCGCCGGCATCGTCCTGCTCTATGTCCTGCCGATGAGCCGCTTCCGTGACCTCATCCTGCTGCTCTACCGGCTGATCTACCGCCTCGAGGTCAAGGGCATCGAGAACCTGGAGACGCCGACACCGCATCGCATCATCGCGATCAATCATGTCAGCTTTCTCGATGCCGGCCTGGTCCTGGCCCTGCTTGACAAGGACCCGGTGTTCGCCATCGATCACACCATCGCCAAGGCCTGGTGGGTCAAGCCCTTCCTGAAGATCTGCCGGGCCTATCCGCTCGATCCGACCAAGCCGATGGCGACGCGCGGGCTGATCAATGCCGTGAAAGCCGGCGAAACCCTGGTGATCTTCCCCGAGGGACGCCTCACCGTTACCGGCGCGCTAATGAAGGTCTATGACGGCGCCGGCCTGATCGCCGACAAGTCGCATGCCGACATCGTGCCGATGCGTATCGACGGCTTGGAGCGCACGCCCTTCACCAGGCTCGATGCCAACAAGGTCTCGCGCCGCTGGTTCCCGAAGGTGACGGTGACTTTCACCGAGCCGACGCGCCTTACGATCGACGATGACCTGCGCGGCAAGAAGCGCCGCCAGGCCGCCGGTGCCGCCCTCTACGACGTGATGTCGGACCTCATCTACAAGACGAGTTCCGTCGACACCGATCTCTTCCGCGCTTTGGTGGCGGCTGCCGACAAATATGGCCGCAAGCGGGTGGTGCTGGAGGATCCGGTCAGCGGCAGCCTCACCTATAAGCGCCTGCTCATCGGCATCAACGTGCTCGGACGCAAGTTCGAAGCCTTCACAGCGCCTGGCGAACATGTCGGCGTGCTCCTGCCCAACGCCAATGCCGTCGCCGTCACCTTCTTCGCCCTGCAGTCGATCGGTCGCCTTCCGGCCATGCTGAACTTCTCGGCCGGCCAGGCCAACCTGATCTCGGCCTGCAAGACCGCGCAGGTGAAGACAGTGCTATCGTCCCGCGCCTTCGTGGAGAAGGGCCGGCTCGGTGACGTCGTGGCCGCGATGGAGGCGCATGTCCGCTTCGTCTGGCTGGAGGATGTGCGCGCCGAAGTCGGCACCGCCGACAAGCTGAGGGGCCTCCTCGGCGCCGGACGGGCCCATGCCAAACCCACGCCGGACGCCCCTGCCGCCGTCCTGTTCACCTCGGGTTCGGAGGGGGCACCAAAGGGCGTGGTGCTGTCGCACCGCAACATTCTCTCCAACATCGCGCAGGTCGGCGCCCGCATCGATTTCGGCCCCGGCGACATCGTCTTCAACGTACTGCCGGTGTTCCATTCCTTCGGCCTGACCGGTGGCATGATCCTGCCGCTCGTCAACGGCGTCAGGCTCTATCTCTACCCAACACCGCTGCACTATCGCATCATTCCCGAGTTGATCTACGGCACCAACGCCACCGCCCTGTTCGGCACCGACACCTTCCTCGCCGGCTATGCCAAGATGGCCAACCCCTACGACTTCCGCTCGCTGCGCTATGTCGTGGCCGGCGCTGAGCCGGTGAAAGTGGAGACGCGGCGGGCCTATAACGAGAAGTTCGGTCTGCGCATCCTGGAGGGCTATGGCGTCACCGAGACCTCGCCGGTGCTGGCGCTGAACACGCCGATGTTCAACAAGAACGGCACCGTCGGCCGGGCACTACCCGACATGGAGACGCGGCTGGAGGAAATCCCGGGCATCGAGGAAGGCGGGCGCCTGCATGTGCGCGGCCCCAATGTGATGCTGGGCTATCTCAAGGCCGATCAGCCAGGCGAGATCACCGCGCCCGAGGAAGGCTGGTACGACACCGGCGACATCGTCACCATCGACCCGCAGGGCTTCATCGCCATCAAGGGCCGCGCCAAGCGCTTCGCCAAGATCGGCGGCGAGATGGTTTCGCTCGCCGCGGTCGAGGCCATGCTCGCCGACCTGTGGCCGGAGAGCCCGGTCGCCGTGCTGGCGACCCCCGATCCACGCAAGGGCGAGCGGCTGGTGCTGATCACGCCGCACAAGCAGGCCAACCGCGCCGATGTGATCGCGCATCTGCGCTACAATCACGCCGCCGAATTGATGATCCCCTCGGAGATCACGATCATCGATGCCATGCCGGTGATGGGCACCGGCAAGACCGACTATGTCGGCCTTAACAAGATGCTGAAAGAGCGCCAGGCCAATGCCGCGGCCGGTGAGGCCAAGGTCACCCCGCCTGCCCCGCTGCCGGACTTGCCCGATTCGTCCAGACCCGCCGAGATTCTGCCCGCCGCGCCTTCGCCCGCGCAGGGCAATGGCGCCGAGCCTGGCTCCCACCGCCCGCCGCCCGCTCCGCTCGCCGCGCCGGGTCGCCCCGCCGGCGATTCCAAGCCTCCGGCGGACCAGGCAGCCGAAGCGGAAGCACCGGTTGCGGCCAAAGCCATCCAGGATGGAACGGGCGAGAACCATGCGTGACGGATCGAAGACCCGCGCCAAGATCGTGACGGAGGCCCTGCGCCTGTTCGCCGATAAAGGGGTGGCAGGGACCTCCATCCGCGATATCGCCGGCGCCGTCGGCGTGGCGGAGGCAGCTCTCTACCGCCATTTCGCCTCCAAGGACGCCCTGTCACGCTCCCTGTTCCTCGATGGTTATGCCAGGCTTGCGGCCGATATCCTCGCCGCCGACCAGACCCATCCCCGGTTCGATGCCAAGATCATGCGGATCGTCGAGGTCTTCTGCGAACTTTTCGACGAGGATCGGGCCCTGTTCACCTTCCTGCTGCTCTCCCAGCACACCCATCTGGCCGAAGTGCCTGATGAAACCGACAGGAACGTCGTCGAGGCCGTGCGCTCGATCTTTGCCGGAGCCATGCAACGCAGGGACATTCCCGAGCGAGACGCCGACCTCTTGACCGCGATGGCGCTGGGCATCGTCGCCCAGCCCGCCATCTTCACCATCTATGGTCGTCTCCAAGGCCCGCTGCGCAATCGCGCTCCGGACATGGCGAAGGCCATTCTCGCACTGATGGGTTGAAAGAGGCGTTCGCGGGAATGCTCCTTCGCAAGAAACAGTGCTGCCGCAAGACAAGAACTGCCAGGCTGGTGACAGCCCGACCCTGCCGGAAAACCTCATATCTTCCGGCAGCAATACCCATTTTGTAATTGATCTAGCTTGATTTTTTATATCCGCCAGTAGTCTTGCGGAGGTTGACCTCCGCTGCACCTTCGGCCATAGGCATGCGCCCTGGTCCAAAGGAGGCGTCATGTTCGGCAAATTGTTCGATCGGCGCTGGCGGCACCTTCCGAGACTGTTCATCTCGCTCTGGCAGGTCAGTCCCGCGCTCGGCGGCATCATCCTTGCGGTTCGCCTCCTCTGCGCACTGCAACCACCACTGGTGATCTATGTCGGCAAGCTCATCGTCGACGAGATCGTCGAGCTCAATCGCCTATCTCTTCCCGGCGCCGGCTTGAGCGAATGGCTTAGCAGCGGGCGGCTCACGCCCCTGCTGGCCTTTATCGGCCTGGAGTTCCTGCTCACTCTGGGAAACACGGTGCTCATGCGGGCGACCGCACTGGCCGAAACTCTCCTTGGGGAGCGCCACGGTAATGCCATGGCCGTGCTTGTCATCGAACATGGCGTAAGCATGGATCTTGCTCAGATCGAAAGCAGCGACTTTCAGAATCGCATGCAGCGAGCGGTTGCGCAGACAGCCATGGGAACGCCTCTCCTCGCCCAATTGCTGGGCCAGGCCCAGAATATCATCACCGTCATTGCCTTGGCCGCCGGATTGATTGCCTTCATCCCGGGATTGATGGTGTTGCTGCTGGTCGCGCTGATCCCTGCCCTTGTCGGCGAGGCCCATTTCAATGCGCAACGCTATGGCATCAGCCGCGATTTCACGCCGTTGCGGCGCGAAGCCGAATATATGCGCTTTACCGGGGCCGATCCGCGCATCGCTAAGGAAATCAAGCTTTTCGATCTCGGGGGCTTCTTTGCGCGGCGCTTTGGCGAACTCGCCGGCGAAATCCATCGCGCCAACCGGGCCATCGCCCTGCGCCACACCACCTGGAGTAGCCTGCTCGGCGGGGTGGCGTCGATCGCCTATTATGCCGCCTATGCCCTGGTGGCTTGGCGGGCCGTCATCGGGCAGATCAGCCTCGGCGATCTCGTCTTCCTTACCGGATCGTTGCTGCGCCTCAGTGGCCTGTTCGAAAGAACCATGCTGGGCTTTGTCGAGCTCGCCGACCGCAGCTATTACCTTGATGACTTCTATTCCTTCCTCGATACGCAGCCCTCGATCAGGCGAGCGAGCAATCCGCATCCCATGCCGTCAGCCATGCGCGATGGCATCGTGTTCGAGAATGTGGGTTTTCGCTATCCAGGCCGCGAAGCCTGGGCGATCCGCCGTCTCAGCTTCCGCCTGACGGCAAGGCGGACCCTGGCTCTGGTCGGAGAGAATGGCGCCGGCAAGACGACGATCGTCAAGCTGCTCACCCGTCTGCATGATCCCGATGAGGGTCGCATCCTGCTCGACGGCGTCGATATTCGTACATTCGATCTGGCAGCCTACCGAGACCGTATCGGTACGGTTTTCCAGGATTTCGCCCGCTATAATCTCACAGCGGCCACCAACATTGCTGCTGGCCGTATCACGGCGCTGGCCGAGCGTGCCCGTATCGAGGAGGCCGCGCAGAAAAGCCTGGCCGACCGATTGATCACCGCCCTCCCCGCCGGCTACGAGCAGCGACTTGGCAATGGCTATATGCGTGGCCATGATCTTTCGGGCGGCGAATGGCAACGCATCGCCATCGCGCGGGCTTATTTTCGCGACGCCGAAATTCTGATCCTGGACGAACCCACCGCGGCACTCGACGCCCGGGCGGAAGCCGACGTGTTCGAGCGCTTTCGGAATCTCAGCACTGGCCGCACGGCACTGTTGATCTCGCATCGCTTTTCCACCGTGCGTATAGCCGATCATATCCTCGTACTCGAACAAGGCGGGATCATCGAGGAAGGCAGCCACGCGGCATTGATCGCCAGGGGCGGCCGCTATGCCGAACTCTTCCAGCTTCAGGCTGCCGCCTATCAATAAACCGGCTTTCGTCCGTTTCCAGCGCGGCCGCCGAACTCCAGCCGGAAGACCACGCCGGGCTGGCGGCCGATGACGCCGATACTGCCGCCATGCATGTGCATGATGTCGCGAACGAGATGAAGACCAAGGCCGGCGCCCCGGCCGTTCTGGTGATGCTTGACGAAAGGCTCGAAGATGCGCTCGCGTAGATCAGCCGGAATCCCGGGGCCCTCATCGCAGACCTCGATGCGTCCGCAGTTGCACAGCAAAATGATCTCCCCTCTTCGCCCGCCATGGTCGACAGCGTTCTGCACGAGATTCATCACGGCCCGGCGCAAGCTGGGTCGATCTCCCCGAATGGTGCCGGAACCCGCACTGTCAAACCGCATGGTGTATCCAGCGGCAAAAACGATCGGCGCCATTTCCAGAGCGACCTCGCTGACGAGACCTTCTATATCGATCGTCTCGAATTCGACCTTGCCCTGCCTGAGACGCTGGAGGTCTAGCATCTGCTCTGTCAGGATGGTCAGCCGTTCGGAATCCTCCAGCAATTGCGAGCGTGCGGCCCCGTCCGGCAGCGCGCCGATCCTCGTGCTCAGAATGGCGATCGGCGTGCGCAGTTCATGCGCGGCATCGGCCAGGAAGCGCTCCTGGCGTTCGAAGCCTTCGTCCAGGCGATCGAGTGCCCGGTTCACGGCCTTCACCAGCGGGGTGACCTCACCGGGAATATCGTCCGTCGAAAGCCGGCCGCCCCTTTCGATGGCGTCGATGGCATCGGCCTGTTTCGCTGCCCGATCGACACCTGCCAGGGACTTTCGCACCACGAGCGGCGTTGCGATCAGGGCGCCGACGGCCATGACCAGAACGATGGGCGCGACCAGCTTGGCCAGGACGAGCGATGCCCCCATCATCACCAGCAATGGCGAGGCGAAGACTTCGGTGCCGGTGATGAATTGCAACCGGCCTGCAGATGTCTCGGCCCAGCGCATTCGCGCGGTCGGCCGATCGGGATCGCCGATGTTCCAACCAAGCCGCGCCTGCCCGATCTGATCGAGCGCCGTGCCGATACGGGCGTATTCCTCGGGGATGCGTCCTTCGCTGAGCCTTTGTCCCCTGGTGTCGCGAATGAGGAACCACAGATCCGGCTCCTGCTTGCGCAAGGCTTCCAGCGCAGGGGTCGCCTCGAGGGCCAGTGCACCGGACGGTTGCCGGATGACGGCATCACGCAGCATTTCGATGGTCGCATCGGTCGATCGCAGGCTGGCAAGCTGCCCGGAGCCGAAAAGCACCGCCACCACCATCAGCAGAACCACCGACTGCACCCCCAGCAGCCGCCAGAACAGGCGCTGGCGCAGAGAGTATGGCCCGCCGGAGCTCACGTTTCCTCGCGCAACATGTAGCCGAGCCCGCGCACCACATTGACGACGACGCCGGCCTGGGCCCCAGCCAGTTTGCGCCTGAGCCGCGAGATATGGGAATCCAGGGCGTTGGACTGAATTTCATCGTCCAGGCTGAACACCGCTTCCATGAGAACCGAGCGCGGCACCATGCGCCCGACCCTCCGCATCAGGCATTCCAGCACGAGAATCTCGCGCCTTGGCAGGTCGAAGGGCCTGCCATCGACCGATATCTCCTGAAACGTCATGTCGAAAGACAGCCTGCCGATGCTGATCCGACTCGGGCGCAAATCGCTGGGCCGGCGCATAACCGCGCGCAGGCGCGCCAACAACTCGTCCAAGGCAAAGGGTTTGGCCAGATAATCGTCCGCCCCCAGTTCGAGCCCGGTCACCCTCTCCGGCACCGCCCCCTTGGCGGTGATCACGATGATGGGAAGCATGACGCCCCGGCTTCGCAGCCTCGCCACCAGATCGAGGCCATCCCCATCCGGAAGCTGACGATCGAGCAGGATGGCGTCATAATCGATATCCCCCGCGACAAGTTCGGCATCGGCCAGCGTGGCGACATGATCCATGACCATGTCGTGCTTGACGGTGAGCGCTGAGCGTAACGCCGCCGCCATGCGTGGTTCATCCTCGACGAGCAAGACACGCATATTGCCCCTCAGCCTTCATGATCAGCCCTATCGTCATGGAATCGCGGCGTCATCGGCGGCGACCCGGCATCCCCGGCGACTGATACGATAGACGGCAGCCGGAGGAAAATTGCGCAAGGTCCAGCCGATCCTGTCGCAACGCAGCCCCTGGGCTCGCAAGATCCTCGCAGGGATGGGGCATTTCAGTCCATAGGTGAACTGATAGAAAGCGCCCCCCTGGATCAGGCGTTCGAAACAGTCCCCAATCAAGGCATAGAGATCGTTGCGGCTGAGATTCGGCAAAGGCAACCCGCTGACGATGGCGCCGAAGCTGCGATTTCGCAAAGCCTCCTCGCGTGCGATCTCCCTGACATCGATCGGGAGCAATCGCGCATGCGGGAAGCGGTCTTGTAGGCCGGTGACGAAGGATTCTTCGCGCTCGATCAGGGTGATGTCGTCCTCTGCGATGCCCCGCGCCATGAGCGCCTGGGTGAAGATGCCGGTACCGGGGCCAAGTTCGAGCACCGGTGCCGACACGGCGGTGATTTCCCGGGTGATCAGCGCCGCCAGAACGGCACTGGAGGGCGTCACCGACGCAATGCGCAAGGGCCGCCTCAGCCAGGCGCGGAAGAACCGCGATCTATCGGAATTGAGCATCGAAACCTTCGTGTTGGCGTGGAAAGCACGCGTCACGAACGGCACCAACATTACGGCACTCTGGCGAAGACGATCGATACCATCCTCTCGAACCGGCGCGCCCCGGGTTGCGGTGCACGCCCCTCATCCGTCATGATGAGGGATAGCCCGACGATTCAGATTGTCCCTGCCGGAATGAAGCCCCTATGACCGAAGCTGCCCTGGAACCCGTTCGCCTCGCCGACTATCGGGTCCCCGCCTTCCTGATCGATACGGTGCATCTCGATATCCGGCTCGAGCGGACGCAGACGCGTATCGTCTCCACCCTCACTCTGCAGCGCAATGCGCGCAGCTCGGGGCAGGATACCTTGAAGCTCGACGGCGACAGCCTCGTCTTCGTGGAGGCCTGGCTCGACGGCGTGTCGCTGCCATCGGAAGCCTATTCGGTTTCGCCCAATGGCTTCAGCCTCCACCATCCGCCCGCCGAACCCTTCACGCTGGCCATCGAGACGCGCCTGGATCCGTCCGCCAATACCCAATTGATGGGGCTCTACCGATCCAACTCGGCCTATTGCACCCAATGCGAGGCCGAGGGCTTCCGGCGCATCACCTATTTCCTCGACAGGCCGGACGTATTGTCGGTCTACACCACAAGGATCGAGGCCTCGTTCCAGGAAGCGCCGGTACTGCTCGCCAACGGCAATCGGACCGAGCACGGCTCCTTGGCCGACGGCCGTCACTTTGCCGTCTGGCACGACCCCTTCCCCAAGCCCTCCTATCTCTTCGCCATGGTGGCGGGCGACCTTGCCATGGTGGCCGACAGCTTCACCACCCGTTCCGGACGGCAGGTCAGGCTGGAGATCTATGTCGAGCATGGCAAGGAGGATCGTTGCGCCTATGCCATGGATGCCCTCAAGCGCTCCATGCGCTGGGACGAAGAGGCCTTTGGCCGGGAATACGACCTCGACATCTTCATGGTCGTCGCCGTGTCCGACTTCAACATGGGCGCCATGGAGAACAAGGGCCTCAACATCTTCAACGACAAATATGTGCTGGCCCTGCCCCAGACGGCCACGGACGGCGACTTCGCGGCTGTCGAGGCCATCATCGCGCATGAATATTTCCACAACTGGACGGGCAATCGCATCACCTGCCGCGACTGGTTCCAGCTCTGCCTGAAGGAAGGCTTGACGGTCTTCCGCGACCAGGAATTCTCCTCCGACCAGCGCTCGCGGCCCGTCAAGCGCATCAATGACGTCAAGCTCCTTCGCAGCCAACAATTCTCCGAGGACGGCGGGCCGCTCGCCCATCCTGTCCGGCCTGAAATCTATAACGAGATCAATAATTTCTACACGGCCACGGTCTATGAGAAGGGTGCCGAGGTCGTGCGCATGCTCAAGACCTTGATCGGCGGGGAGGCCTTCGCCGCCGGCATGGATCTTTATTTCCAGCGCCATGACGGAGAGGCTGTCACCATCGAGGATTTCCTGACCTGTTTCGCCGAGGCAAGTCGGCGCGATCTCGGCCAGTTCATGCTCTGGTACAGGCAATCGGGTACACCGGAGATCCGCGCCGAAGGACGCTGGGACGAGCAGGCCGGCACCTATCACCTCAACCTGAAGCAGATCCTGCCGGCGACGCCGGGTCAGCCCAACAAGCAGCCGATGCTGTTCCCGATCCGCCTCGGTCTGGTCGGCGAGGAGGGCGATCTTGCCGTCACGCTCGACGGCCAGCCTTTCGATGGCCTGGTGGCCCTGGCCGAATCCGAGCGCAATTTTGTGTTTGGCAATGTGCGCCAAGCGCCCGTCCCCTCGCTGCTGCGCGGCTTCTCGGCCCCGGTCAAGCTCACGGTCGCGCTCGACGAGGAAGCTCTGCTGACCCTGCTCAAGGCTGACAGCGACCCCTTCAACCGCTGGCAGGCGTCCCAGAGCTACGCACTCAAGCTGCTGTTGCGGCTGGTCAAGGATCCGGCGACCCCGGTCGATCCGCGCTTCGTCGCGGCTGTCCGTGGCCTCCTTGTCGAGGGGGCCGCCGATCCGGCCTTCACCGCGCTCTCCCTGGCCTTGCCCAGCGAAACGGATATCGCCCGTGAAATCGGCAATGACGTCGATCCGCAGGCGATTTATCAGGCCCGCTCGATTCTGCGGCAGACCTTGGCTCGGGAGTTGCAGGTCGACCTGCTGCGCACGATCGAGACCATGACGGTGGCGGGCCCCTATTCGCCCCAGGCCGCCGATGCCGGACGGCGTTCCCTGCGCAACGGCGCACTCGATCTGGCCTGTGCCGGAGGAACCGCACGAGCACTCGATGTCGCCGCGACGCAGTTCGACAAGGCCGACAACATGACCGACGAGATGGCGGCGCTCGCCACGCTAGCCCTGTCGGGCACGCCGGCCGGCGAACGAGCCTTGCGCAGCTTCCGGGAACGCTACGACAGCGATCCACTGGTCATCGACAAATGGATGGGCGTGCAGGCGATGCTGCCGCTTGAGGCCACGCTGGACCGCGTCAAGGAACTCATGCGCGATCCCGCTTTCTCCCTGCATAATCCCAACCGCGTCAGGGCCTTGATCGGCACCTTCTGTTCCGCCAACCAGACCCAGTTCAATCGCCCCGATGGCGAAGGCTACCGCTTCGTCGCCGACATCATCCTGGCGATCGACCCGAAGAATCCGCAATTGGCGGCCCGGCTCCTGGTCGCGTTCAAGACCTGGCGCTCGCTCGAACCAGGCAGGCGCACCTTGGCGGCGGCGACGTTGCGCGATATCGCAAGGCGGCCGGGGTTATCGCGCGACGTTGCTGACATCGCGCAAAGATCGCTTGCATGAACCGGTTGTTGCAACTATGCGGTCATTTCTGGCGAGGCTGGCCATTGCAATCGAGAGTACTGGTGCCTCTAGGGAAGCATTCATAGGCTGCACCCGATGGAAAGCAGCCCCGCCCCACCACATCTTGTGGTATAGAGTTTTCAACCCCATACATGTAGCCAAAGCATCAAGATTTCGTCTTGAATCGGGCGCGAATTCTTCGCTTTTCAGCCGCAAATGGACACAAATAATTAAAAAAGTGTTCACGCCGACTCTAGACAAATCACGTGAAGGTTGATTCTTATAGCCTTATCGATTCGGGGGCGGTGATGAACACCTGCTCTATCGCAAATTCTCAGATAAGGCTGGAAGGGCTTAGCAATGGCGCGTGCAAACGCGACACATGCGTCTTTGCGCGCGCCGGGCATCCGGGGCCTTGCCAAGACACTGGTCTGCCCAACCTATAGGCGACTGATCGGGCTTGAGCCGATCCTGCGCAAGGCCGTGCCCTTGCTGATCATCGCCTTCCTTGCCGTCATTGCACTCGCTGCCTTCATCCAGGCCCGCGACAGCCGCCAGCAAGCCATGCAGGATGCCGGCCGCAACCTCGATCTGATCGTCTCGGCCGCCGCCGCGCAACTGAGCGCGATCGTCGCCCAGAGCGGCCGCGTGCCAACCCGTGCCGCGATCACGGCTCCCGACCACGTCCTGCTTGCCGTGATCACGCCGCATGGCCGCCTGCTCAACGACAACGGCGACGTCGCCGGCCTGATCGGCGCGATCGGCGACCGCGTCAGCGGCCAGTTGACCGTCACGGTCGGTGGCACCGCCATGCTCGCTTCGATCGGCACCAGTGAGAGCCTGCGCATCGTCGCCGCCAAGCCCGTCGACGATATCCTGGAGGGCTGGTATGCCCTCAGCGGCCGTCTGCTCGTCTTCACCACCACCACCGGCGGCGTGCTGCTGATCCTGGGCTTTGCCTATTACTGGCAGGCTTCGCGGGCGCGCCGGGCCGACGATATCTACAACAATGTGCGCAACCGGCTGGAAACCGCGCTCAGCCGTGGGCGCTCCGGCCTGTGGGACTGGGATCTCGAGGCCGGACGGGTGTTCTGGTCGGATTCGATGTTCCATCTGCTCGGCTACGAGCCGCAGGATGATCTTCTGGTCCATAGCGACATCGATCGGCTGATCCATATCGACGACGGTGGCTTGCGCACCCTTTCCGCCGAACTGCTGGCCAAGGATCCGCCACTCGCAATCGACCGGCGTTTCCGCATGCGTTGCGCCAATGGCGAATGGATCTTCGTGCGCGTGCGCGGCGAACTGGTCTATGGCCCGCAAGGCAACAAGCGGCTGATCGGCATCGTCGTCGACGAAACCGAGGAGCGGCGCTTCGCCGAGCACACCAAGCGAGCCGATTTGCGCCTGCGCGACGCCATCGAGACCATCTCGGAGGCCTTCGTATTGTGGGACGCCGGCAACCGCCTGGTGATCTGCAATTCCAAGTTCCAGGCCTTGCACAATCTGCCGGATGGTCTCGTCCGCCCCGGCACCCATTACAGTGCCATCGTCGAGGCCGGCTCCCAGCCGGTGGTGCGCACCAACATGTCCGCCAACGCACCGATCGAGCGTGGCGCCCGCACCTTCGAGGCGCAGCTCCAGGACGGCCGCTGGCTCACCATCAACGAGCGGCGCACCAAGGATGGCGGCTATGTCTCCGTCGGCACCGACATCACCTCGCTGAAGGAGCAGCAGACCCGGCTGATGGACAGCGAGCGCAGCCTGATCGGCATGATCGCCGACCTCAAGCGTTCCAGGCAGGTGCTCGAACGCCAGACCCAGGAATTGGCCGAATTGGCTGAAAAATATGCCGAGGAGACGATCAAGGCCGAGTCCGCCAACCGGGCCAAGTCGGAATTCCTCGCCAATATGAGCCATGAGCTACGCACGCCGCTCAACGCCATCATCGGCTTTTCCGAATTGATGGAGAACGGCACCTTCGGCTCGCTCGGCCAGCCGCGCTATGTCGGCTATTGCAAGGACATCAACGACAGCGGGCGCTATCTCCTGAATTTCGTCGACGACATTCTCGAAATGTCGAAGATCGAAGCTGGCGAAGTCACGCTGCAACGCGAACTCGTGGCGGTCGACAGGCTGCTCGGCGACCTCCTGCGGTCGATCCGGCCCGAGACGGAAGCAAAGAAGCTCAGCCTCCACCCCTCCTGGAGCAATGGCGTGAACGTTCAGGCCGATCGCCGAGCCCTGCGCCTGATCATGAACAATCTTCTCTCCAATGCCATCAAGTTCACGCCGGAAGGCGGCAGGATCGGCGTGCGCATCCGCCAGCACGGCAACCGGGTTGCCCTCTATGTCGAGGATTCCGGCATCGGCATTCCGGCGGAAGCGATCGGCAAGCTCGGCCGCCCCTTCGAGCAGGTTCAGACCCAGTTCACCAAGACGCATAAAGGGTCGGGCCTCGGCCTTTCCATCGCCAAATCCCTGGCGGAATTGCATGGCGGCTCGATCCGTATCCGCTCCGCCGTGGGCGTCGGCACCGTCGTCATGGTGGTGCTGCCGGTCGAAGCCACGCGTCCGATGATCGAACCGGCCATCCCCGTCCTGATGCGCCCCGTGCCGAGACGGCCGGCATCGGCAGCCTTGCTGCACTGACGCCGGCGCAATCGCCTCGGCCACCTTTTGCGTGGTCAGGTTCGGCTCGTGCCCCCTTTACCGGTGTTTTCAGCACCATCCATCTGCTGTTGCAGCGCCGCCAGCCGCGCCTCCTGAGCGGCGATGCGGTCGGCCAGGAGGTCCTCGTTCGCGGCCCCGGAGGATGCCGCCGCCTGCTCCATCAATTGACGGATGTTCTCGCGAATGATCGCGATCTCGGCATCGTAGGATTGTATCGTGCGGGGCGTGTTCATTCTTCCGGCTCCGTGGTGAACAACAGGGGATAGCCCTGGCTGCGCGCCATCTCCGTCGCCCGCGTGGCCTTTGTCTCGGCGATGTCGTGCGCAAAGACAGCCACCACACAGACGCCTCTTTGATGGGCGGTAAGCATAACGCGATAGGCCTGTGACTCGTTCATACGGAATTCGGCCTTGAGCACCATCACCACGAATTCCCGGGGCGTATAGTCGTCATTGACCAGAATGACCTTGTGCAGCCGCGGCCGCTGGGTCTTGAGTTCGGTCTTGGTACGAGGGCGAAAGTCAGTGTCGCTCATTGGCAGAAATCTCCCAATGAAGGCTCCCGTCTGGAAGCGAGGATCAATCCCATTCTTCCACGTCCCGACGGCAAAATCGAGCCCGCTCGAAGGGTGTCGGCGAACGAGCGAGCCCGTCCCTGCGTGAGGCCTTACTTTCCGCCGACGATCTGCTTGAAGATATCCCGCACCTGGGTCTGCGTCACCCCGATGACGGCATTGAGCTCGTCGAAATCGCTGCATTCGGCCACATGGCTGAGCAGGATCTTGCCGGTCTCAGAGGTCTTGTCTGGATCGAGATTGCCGCCGACGCAAAAGCGGATCACCTGGGAAAGAGCGGTGTAGAGCCGCCAGGACTCGGTGAGGCGCCGATGCGCCGTCTTGGCCAGCACACCGGCCTCCATTGCCTTGTCGAGAGCCCGGCCGGTATTGACGTCGAGTATCGCCGGATGCTCGGCCGCATGCAGGAGCTGAAGCGTCTGGGCGATGAATTCGATGTCGACCAGGCCGCCCCGGGCATTCTTGAGGTCCCAGGACCCACGCCCACCTTTCTCGCTTTCGAGCAGGGCCCGCATTTCCGCGACATCCTTGAGTATCCTGCGGGGCTCGCGCTTCACGGTGAGGATCCCTGCGATCGTTTCCGCGACCAGCCGCCCGAACTCGGCATCTCCGGCGACGACGCGCGCGCGCGTCATCGCCATATGCTCCCAGGTCCAGGCTTCCTTGAGCTGATAGTCCCTGAACCCATCGATATGGATGGCGACCGGCCCCTTCTGACCGGAAGGACGCAGCCGCATGTCGACGGAGAAGGCCGTCCCCTCCCCCGTCGGAGCCGAGAGGGCGGCGATCAGCCGCTGCGTCAGCCGGGCGAACCAGACCGAAGGCGCGATCGAACGTGGCCCGTCGGTTTCGACGGCATCGGGATCATGGTCATAGAGCACGATCAGGTCGAGGTCGGAGGAGGAGGTCAGTTCCCACCCGCCGAACTTGCCCATGGCGATGATGCCGACACGGGCGCCGGGGGGGCTGCCATGGGCCTGCTTCAACTCGGTGATGACGAGATCGAGCAAGGCCCTGACCACGGCCTGTGCCAAAACGGTGATCTGCTCGCCGACCAGCAGGGGATCGAGTTCCCCGGAAAGCAGGCGGGCGCCAAGCACGAAAATGCGTTCGCGCACGAAAATGCGCACGAGGTCGAGCTTGTCCTCGTAGCTCTCGCCCGTCGCGAGCGCGCCGGCGAGGCGACCGTCGATCCAGGCCTGTGCGTTGAACCCCTGAGCATCGCTTCCCTCCGTGCCATGATCGAGCAGGCCGTCGAGCGCATGAGGGCGCCGCACCAGCACCTCGGCCAGGCGCGGCGCTACGCCAACGATACGGGCGAGCACGGAAAACAGCTTGGCGTTGTTGCGCAGGATCGAGAAGAGCTGGTAGCCCGAGGGCATGCGGGCGAGCAGCCCGTCGAACACGAACAGGGCCTTGTCGGGCCTGCCCTCCTTGGCCAGTGCCTGCAGCAAGGCGGGCGTGAGCTCGGTAAGATCCTCGCGGGCCTTGGCCGAGCGCATGGCGGGGTAGCGCCCGTGATGCCAGCCGCGGATCATCTCCGCCACCTGCGAGGGCGAGGCATAGCCCAGGCGCTCCAATGTCTTCAGGGTCTCCGGGTCGTTCTCCTTGCCGGTGAAAACCAGGCTGCCGACGTCGCTGGCGAGCGGCGCCGATGCCTCGAACAAGCGGGCATAATGCTGCTGCACGGTTTCCAGGCGGGCGATCAGCGCCTTGGAAAAGGCGCCCATATCGGCGTAGCCGGCGAAGCGGGCAAACTCCAGCAGAGCCGGCTTCTCCGTGGGCAGGCTGTGGGTCTGCTCGTCCGCCATCATCTGAAGGCGATGTTCGAGCCCGCGCAGAAAATCATAGGCCTCGGTCAACTGGTCACGCGCCTGCGGCGTGATCCAGCTGGCCTCCTGCAAGGCCGCAAGCATGGCAATGGTGCCGCGTCCCCGTAGATCGGGATTGCGGCCGCCGGCGATCAACTGCTGGGTCTGCACGAAGAACTCGATCTCGCGGATGCCACCGCGACCGAGCTTGAGATTATGCCCGGCCACGGCGATCGCCTCATGACCCTTATGGGCATGGATCTGCCGTTTCATGGCATGGACGTCGGCAATGGCGGCATAGTCGAGATGACGCCGCCAGATGAAGGGCACCAGCCCGGCGAGGAAGCGCTCGCCCAGCGCGATGTCACCGGCGCAGGGGCGCGCCTTGATCATGGCCGCCCGTTCCCAGTTCTGCCCGACGCTTTCGTAATAGCCATAGGCAGCGGGAAGCGAGATGGCGATCGCGGTGGCGCCCGGATCGGGGCGAAGGCGCAAGTCCACCCGGAAGACATAGCCGTCCGCCGTGCGTTCGGACAACAACTTGACCAGCCCCTGGGTCAGACGCACGAAGAAGGGCGCCGGCTCCAGCCCTTCGCGCAGGGGCGCCGTTTCGGGATCGTAGAGGACGATCAGGTCGACATCGGATGAATAATTGAGTTCGAACGCCCCCTGCTTGCCCATAGCCAATGCCACGAGACCGCAATCCCTGTCCGGATTTTCAGGGTCGACGGGCAGGAAGCGGCCTGCGGCAGCCGCCTCGCGCAGCAGAAAACGCAAGGCCAGCGTCGCGCTTTCGTCGGCAACACGGGTCAAGGCCGTCGTGACCTCGGCAAGACACCAGGCACAACCGAGATCGGCGATGCCGATCAACAGGGCAGCCTCCTGCTTGAGCAGGCGCAACGCCCGCATGGCTTCGGCGATATCGGCCGCGGCGCTGCATTGGGCCCTGGCCCGCGCAATCGCCGCTTCGAGCACGGTCTCGGGTGCTCCGGCCAGGATACGCTCCAGCCGCACCGGATCAGCCAGAGCCAGCCCCCACAGGAAGGGCGAGGCCGTGGCAAGCCCGGCCAGCACGGCATGGCCCGGTCCGCCTTCCAGCGCCGCGGCCACGGCGGGCTGACCGACCGGATCCAGGGCCTCCGCCAGATCGGCGAAACGGGATTTGACACGACGTTTGTCTTCAATGGGAATCATGCCGCCGCCTCGCCACAATCTTTCGGTCTTTCTCGTTGTTCCTTCGCGATAGCATTGACCCGGAAAAATCGCATGCGCAAATGGCTGGTATTGAGTGCTCTTGTCGTGGTTCTGTGCGGCACGGGCGCCTATGTCTTTCTGCGCGGCTTCGAATGGAAAGGCAGCCCTTGGGCGAACGGCACGGCGATCGAGAGCATGGACGGTGTTGCCGTCTATGACAACGGCCCGATCTTCACCGTCTCCCATGGCCGCCATTATGCCGGCGACGGCACCTATTTTGGCCAGAAATGGCAGTGTGTCGAATTCATCAAGCGCTATCTCTACCAGGCACGCGGCCATGTCATGCCCGATGGCATGGGCCACGCGATCAGCTTCTTCGACGAGGAGACCCCGCACGGGGCGCTCAACCTCGGGCGCGGCATGCTGCAGTTTCGCCAAGGCGAGACGGAGCCGCCGCGCAAGGGTGATCTGATCGTGTTTGCCGGCGCCAGCGGCTATGGCCATGTCGCCATCGTTGCCGCAACCGGCGACGATTTCGTCGAGATCGTGCAGCAGAATGCCAGCCCGGCCCGCCAGCGCCTGGTACTATCGCGCAGCAAGAACATCGGCGGCTTCCTGGTCGAGCACGCGTTGCCCACCCTGGGCTGGCTGCGCGCCCCTACCCTGCTTGCAGATGAGTTAGGGCCGCAGGCGCAGGCCGGGGCGGCGCAGGGCTAGCCTGGACTGGGCCGATTCTTCGGCGGGCTTGTCGGGCAATTCCAGCACCACGCGTAGGCCCGGCTGATTGTCCTCCAGCCGGATACTGCCGCCATGCAGCTTTACCATGGCGGAGACGAGCGCCAGGCCAAGGCCGGAACCGGGACGCGTCCGGCTCGACTCCAGCCGGACAAAGCGTTCGAGCACCCTCTGCCGGTCGGCCTGTGGAATGCCAGCGCCATGATCTGCCACACTGAGAATGATGCGGCCCTCCCGCTTCTCGGCCGCAATCGTCACGTCACCGGCTGGTCCGCCCTCCTCCTTGGGGCTGTATTTGAGGGCGTTGTCGATGAGATTGGCCAGCGCCTGGCTGACCAGTTCGCGATTGCCGCGCAGCGGTAGGGGCGACTGCGCCGCTACCACGATCCTGGCACCGCTCTCCTCGGCAACGGGTTCATAAAGTTCCGCCACCGCATGTACGGCCTCGGCGACGTCGAACTCGCTGAGCGCCCCGTCGATGCGGCCTCCTTCGGCCCGCGCGATCATCAAGAGCGCGTTGAAGGTACCGATCAGCTTGTCCGATTCCTCGATGGTACGATCGAGCGCGGTACGGTAGGCGTCCTCGTCCCTGGCCGTGCGCAAGGCTTCCTCGGCGTGGTTGCGCAGGCGCGTCAACGGCGTCTTGAGATCATGGGCGATGTTGTCAGAAACTTCCTTGAGGCCGGCCATCAACTCCTGGATGCGGTCCAGCATGGCGTTGGTCGTCGAAGCCAGCCTGTCGAATTCGTCATCCGTTCCCGCAACCTTGAGGCGCCGGGCAAGATCGCCATCGATGATGGAGCGGCTGGTGGCATTGATATCGTCGAGACGATGCAGCACGCGCCGCGCCACGAACCAGCCGCCCGCCACGCCAAGCAGCATGATCAGCCCGACCGACCACAGCGCCGCGTTGAACATGATCGCGCGCACGCGGCTCTGCTCGTCGAGATCGACGCCGACCAGCAGCTTGTAGCCATCCTGCAGGGCGAAAACCCGCACCAAGGCCGTGCGGGGCCCGGCCTTGCCGCCATCGTCGCGACGATAGGGAATATTGCTGAGACCCGGCTTGTCGAGCACGCCGTCCGGCAGTTCGGTGACATTGCCCGCAAGCGCTTCTCCCTGCGGCGTGGTAAGCAGATAGAGCAGCGACCCCGGCCTGCGGGTGCGGGCCTCGATGGTAGAGGCCAGCAGCATCACGCCGCCCTGGGCATATTCGTCGCTGAGACCGTTGATTTCGCTGTTGATCGAATTGCTGATCTGCGAGCCGAGCAGGCGCTGCGCATTCCAGAAGAAATAGCCCAGCAGCGAGGCTGCAAACAGCGTGAACACCAGGAGATAGGCGGCCATCAGCTTGAAGGCCGTGGTTCGGATCAGTTTTCGCAGTCCGGTCACAGCCAGTCTTTCCGAGTCCGCCTCCGATGCGGTGTTCCTGGTGCTCACGCCTGAAAACTCTGCCGGGACAGCTTACTTGGCACTGTCGCGGATCATGTAGCCCGCCCCGCGGATGGTGTGCAGCAGAGGCTTCTCGAAACCCTTGTCGAGCTTGGAGCGCAGGCGCGAGACATGGACGTCGATGACGTTGGTACCGGGATCGAAGTGATAGTCCCAGACGTGCTCGAGCAGCATGGTGCGTGTCACCACCTGGCCGGCATTCTTCATGAGGTATTCCAGGAGCCGGAATTCGCGCGGCTGGAGGTCGATCTCTTCGCCTGCCCGCTTGACCACATGGGACAGACGGTCGAGCTCAAGATCGCCGACCCGATAGACCGTTTCCTCACCCTTGCCGGCCCGCCGGCGCGACAGCACCTCGACCCGGGCCAGAAGCTCCGAGAAGGCATAGGGCTTGGGCAGGTAGTCGTCCCCGCCGGCCCGCAGCCCCTTGACCCTGTCATCGACCTCACCGAGCGCCGACAGGATCAGGGCCGGCGTCTGCGTATCCTCGAGGCGCAGACGCGAGATCATGGAAAGACCGTCGAGCTTGGGCAGCATGCGATCGACGATCAGCACGTCATAGGGGCCATCCTTGGCCATCGCATAGCCGCTCAGACCATCCGCGGCATGGTCGGCAATATGTCCCGCTTCCGAGAAGGCCTTGACCAGGTAAGCAGCTGCGTCGCGGTCGTCCTCGACGATCAGAATACGCATTTTGGTTTCAGACTCAGTCACGTTTTGAGTTGAAGGCGTCTGAGACGAGCTTTGCCACATTTCCAGGTCACCTCATAGGGGCGCAATGACCTGCGCCCTGCAGCATTCACATTCATGTTCAAAAATGCAGCCCCCTCCTCACTCTCCTCCGACCGAAGGAGACGGGATGGGCCCCGCATAGGATCTGAACCGTAAATTGATCCGGTTGCCCATGCCGGGCAGCCGGATCAGTCTTCAGCGGTCGGATCAGACCTTGCCGATCGGCAGGGCGACGAAGTGCAGACCGTCATTGTTCTTCACGCGCAGCAGCACGGTGCGCTTGGAGTCGGCCTTGGCGCTCGAGAGGATCTCGCGAACCTCACGCACATTGCTCACCTGCTTGCCGGCAATGTCGAGGATGACATCACCCGGGCGCAGCGATTCGGAGGCAGGGCTGCCCGGATCGACGTCGGTCACCACCACGCCGGCCTTGCCGGCACCCGCCACGGCCGCGGCAGGAGCGAGTTCGACACCCAGACCGGCGAGCGAGCTCTTACCGCCTGTGTCGTCATCCTGCAGAGACCGCGCATCCGCCAACTGCTTGTCGCCCGGCAGCTTGCTGGTCTCGACCTTGATGCTCTGCTCCTTGCCATCACGCCAGACCGTCAGGTCGGCGGTCTCGCCGGGCTTCACATCGGCAATCGCACGGGCCAGCTCACGGGAATCGGCGATTTCCTTGCCATTGACGGCCGTGATGGCGTCACCCGACTGCAGGCCGGCCTTGGCGGCAGGGCCATTCTTGGTCACGTCGGCGATCAGCGCACCCGCGGCCTTCTTCAGGCCGATCGAATCGGCGATATCCTGGTTCACCGGCTGGATCTGCACACCGATATAACCACGCGTCACTTGGCCATCGGATTTGAGCTGCGAGACCACGCGAGAAACCGTCTCGGCGGGAATGGCGAAGCCGATACCGATCGAACCGCCGGACGGCGAGTAGATCGCGGTGTTCACACCGATCACGCGGCCGGAGAGGTCGAAGGTCGGCCCGCCCGAATTGCCGCGATTGACGGGAGCGTCGATCTGCAGGAAGTCGTTATAGGTCGAGTTGTTGAGGTCGCGGCCGCGGGCCGAGACAATGCCCGCCGTCACGGTGCCACCCAAGCCATAGGGATTGCCGACGGCTAGGACCCAGTCGCCCACGCGCGGCTCGTTCTGCATTTCGAGCTCGACATAGGGGAATTTGACAGCATCATCCTTGACCTTGAGCAAGGCCAGATCGGTTTTCGGATCGACGCCGATCACCTTGGCGGTATAGGTCTTGCCGGCATCGGTGACGACATCGACTTCCTTGGCATGGTCGACGACATGGTTGTTGGTCACGACATAGCCGTCAGCCGAAATGAAGAAACCGGACCCCAGCGCCATGCCGAACTGCTTGCGAGGCCGGCCGGGCTGCATATTGCCGCCACCACCCGGGCCGTTGAAGAAGAACTCGAACGGATTGGGCGGCGCACCGTCATTCTCATCGTCCGAGACGTTGGCGTTGGTCTCGGTCTTCACCTTGATGGAAACGACGGCGGGACGCACCTTTTGCACGATGTCGGCAAAGCCGGGCTGGGCGACCTGGCTCTGGGTCTGCGCGAAAGCGGGTGTGACAGGCGGCATGACCACGAAGTTGCCGGCAACCGCGCCGGCGACGCCAAGGCCGAACACGGCAGCCATCAGGCGCGTGCGGCGCCGGGCGAGAATGCCGGATTTCGCCTGCACGTCCCTGGGCTTCATGTCATGATCAGATGAATTCATCGTGATAGGCTCCATAATGACTCGGCCTTCCGTTCGGAGAGGCCGGTCGCCTTTGCTTCAGCGCCCCCATTCAGCGCCGTTGCCGGTGACAATGCCCTGACCAACATTACGACTCTTTTTCCGTGGGATTACTCTTTAGTAAGTCGCCGCTTTTTTTCTTAAGGCGCCCATGGTGCCACGGGAGCACCCGTCTGCATCGCCTCCAAATGAACATGGATCATATGTCGCGCGAGTTCAGCGCCGCTTAGAACTCATCTAAATTATTGATGTTGCAGGGAAATTATTGATATAGTATCAGATCGCGACATCGCTTGACGCGCATCGCTTGGATGAAGCGCGGCTTTCGCTTCCCTTCCCGATGCAGCGCCGATGACGACGACCACCTCGCCCGACACCCGTGACGACCTGATGTCGCTCTATCTGCGCCAATGGAAGGCGTTGCGGGGCCTGTTGCGGAAGCGGAGCGGTTCCCACGATCTGGCCGAGGAGGCCGTGCAGGAGACCTGGCTGCGGCTGGCGAACATGAAAAATCCGCGTGCACCCATTCAGGATCCCCAGGCCTTCCTGCTGCGTGTCGCCGGCAACATTGCCATCGATCTCGCCCGCAAGGAGCGGCGGCACGCCGCCCACTGCATCAGCGACGAGATGATATTGGCGGCGGTCGCCGACAGCGCCCCCAGCCCCGAGACGATCACGATCGATTGCGATCAGTTGCGTTTCCTGGCGATCGGGCTATCGAAGCTGGCTCCCAAACCGCGGGCGGCGTTGCTGTTGAGCCGTTGCGAAGGGCTCTGCCATCGCGACATTGCAAGCCGTCTCGGTGTTTCCGAAAGCATGGTGGCGCGTTATCTGGTCCAGGCCTTGCGTCATTGCCGCGACCATTTCCGTGCCGCCATCTGAGCTTCCTCGTACGATGGCGTGTAGAATGCGCCGCCGCGGAAAATCCCTAGAATCGCGACAGACAGATGGACCCAGGCACCACAAGACGGCAGGCGGATCTCGCGCTCAGCGATGCCGCGATAGATTGGCTGGTGAAGCTGCATTCCGGCCGGGCCGGCAAAGCCGACCATGAGGCTTTCGCGGCCTGGCGCAAGCAGAGCTCCGAGCACGAATTGGCCGCCCGCGAAGCCGAGACGATCTGGCATGGCATCGGCATTGCCGGGAAGAAGGTTCAGCGCAGTGCCCGCGCCAAACTGACAAGGCGGGCTGTGCTCGGCGGGGTGGCGATCGGCGGATTGGCCGTTGCCGGCTCCAGCCTTCTACGTCCACATCTGTTCGCCGAACACAGCACCGGCGCCGGCGAGCGCTCAACCATAACGCTGCCGGACGGTTCCACCGCCCTTCTCAACGGCGACAGCGCACTGGACGTCGCCTTCGATGCCGGCCAGCGGCGCCTACAACTCCTCAATGGCCAGGCACTGTTTCAGGTCATGCCCGATGCCGGACGGCCTTTCATCGTGACCGCCAATGGCGGCCAGGCCCGGGCTGTCGGTACAGTCTTCGATGTCGACATCCGCTCGCACGAGGTGGTCGTCACCGTGGTGGAGGGACGGGTGGACGTGATGGCCGGCACCCGACCTGGCTCAGGCGTACTGGCGGCAGCCGATCAGCGGGTACGTTATGGCGCCGACCGGCAGCCATCGCCAGCCGAGCCCGTCGACGCCGAATCCGAAACGGCCTGGCGCAGGGGCAAGCTCATCTTCAATCGGAGGCCCTTGGGGGATGTCGTGGTCGAGATTGAGCGCCAGCGCCGCGGCAGGATCATGATCGCCAGCGCCCGCTTGCAGTCTCTGGAGGTGACGGGAGTGTTCGATCTCGCCGATCCGGAGTCCATTCTCTCCACCATCGAGGCGACGCTTCCCGTCAAGGTCACGCGGCTGCCCTTCGTCACCATCCTGCATTGAGGCTGTCCAACGACGAGCGCCCGGAACGCCGCTTCGCCCGCCCTGCCGCATCATTTCGAAATTTTCTTCCCGATGCGGTGCAAGATCGCCTCGCTCGTTTCGTCCTCAAGATATGGGGTCTGGCAGGCGTTGCAGACAATGCACGCCCTCCTCCCTTTTGGTCAGCGGGACGGGATTGATGGGCGGCAGAAGATCAGGATATGACAAGGGGTGCGGCTTTGGCGGCTTCACCACAATTGCACTTTTGGGATCGGTATCGATCTGTCTGGTGCTGGGTTCGACGTTTGGTACAGGCGGCCACGCCTACGCCCAACCGTCGCAGCAGGGAAGCATTCGCCTCGACATCCCCCAACAGGGTCTCGGGTCGGCCCTCACCCGTTTCGCCGATCAAGCCGGACTGCGCCTGCTGTTCGCCTCGTCCCTGGTTGCCGACCGGACCAGTCCTGCCCTTTCCGGCAGCTACACCCGCGAACAGGCCCTTTCGCGCCTGCTCGCCGGCACGGGTCTCTCCTACAGTTTCACCAGCGTCAACACCGTGACCATCAGCGGGCGCGCCACCAGCACGGTGGGGCCCGTTGCCGATGACGGTTCGCTGGTGCTCGACGTCATCACCGTGACGGCCAGCAAGGGCGGCAATCCGCAGGAAGCTCCCTATGAGACGCCGGCACCCACCGCCTACATCTCGGAAAAGGCCATTGAGCGCTTCCGGGGGTCGAGTCCGGCCGACATATTCCGGGGCACGCCGGGCGTGACATCGGGCGAAGCGCGCAACGGCGCCGGCGCCATCGATGTGAATATCCGCGGCATGCAGGGCATGGGCCGCGTCGCGGTGACGGTCGACGGCGCCGAAAACGCGGTGACCGTCTATCAGGGCTATCAGGGCACCTCCAACCGCACCTTCGTGGATCCCGATCTTCTCGGTGGCATCGACATCACCAAGGGATCGGACGTCACCTCCAACGGCATTGCCGGCACCGTCGCCATGCGCACGCTGGACGCGGCCGACATCGTGGAGGACGGCAAGAATTACGGCGTGCGATTCCGCGGCGGGTTCGGCACTAACACCTCTTCGCCGAAGGCTGGCGCGGTCGCCGGCTACCAGTGGCCTTACGCCTCCTGGGCTCCGCCCGTCGCCACGCCTTCCCCGACCGGCATGAACAGCCCCGCCCTCCTGTCACCGACAAGCGGATCCGGCAGCGTCGTGGCAGCAGTCAAGCAAGAGAATTTCGACCTGCTCGCAGGCTATGCCTATCGCAAGCAGGGCAATTACCATGCGGGATCGAACGGCCCCTCGGCCTATCCCATCCATCTGGGGCCACGCCGCGTCTGTTCCAATCCCTCCTTCTGCGAGAACTACAAGGACTATATCGCGAATGGCGGCATCGCCAATTATCGCGCCGGCGAGGAGGTGCTGAACACCCAGCTGGAAACGCAATCATGGATCGTCAAGGGAACGATGCGTTTCGGCGACGGCCAGAGCATGGAGCTCGGCTATAACGGCTTTCGCAGCGAAGCTGGCGACCTCTTGGCATCGCGGCTTACCAATAACCGGGGACAGGCGGTCCAGCAGGCCCAGACCACCGGAACTTCGGTCGATACCGTCACGTTGCGCTACCGCTGGAAGCCCGAGGACAATGATCTCATCAATCTGAAGACCAATCTGTGGTGGAGCAAGCTGGAGATGCGCAATCCCCTGCGCGCCGGCTACAGGCCGCCCAAGCCGGGGGACTTCCGCTCCGGGTCCGACACGGACATGTGGGGCGCCGAGATCACCAACACCTCCAAGTTCCTGTTCGCCTATGGCTCGGCCGACCTGACCTATGGCGTCTCCTATCGGGGTGAGGACACCCGCCCTAGCCGCGGCACCAAGGAGGCGGAAACCTGGCTGGACCTGCGCGACGGCATCCGCCATGAAGCAGCCGGTTTCGCCAAGGTCGCCTGGAAGCCTGTCGACTGGCTCACCCTCAATGGGGGCCTGCGCTACCAGCATTTCTGGTCCGAGGACCGCAACGCCCCCGAGCAGGTGCGCCCCGACTACACCTACAATACCAGGCTGGCCAAGGGCGGCTTCAGCCCCTCGATCGGGGTAACGCTGGAGCCCATCGATGGCGCCCAGTTCTACGTCAACTATTCCAACGCAATGCGGCTGCCCAGCATCATGGAGTCGGTCTCGGCCTTCACCATGAACGTCAATTCCCAGCTGAAGCCCGAGCGTTCCAGCAATTGGGAGGTCGGCACCAATCTGCGCCGGGAAGGTCTTCTGTCGGCGCATGACAAAGGCATGCTGAAGCTGGGTTATTTCGACTGGACCGTCGACGACTACATCGCCCGCCAATGGTACGCATTCCCCAACGGCTCTTCGGGCATGCGCATCTTCAACATCGACCGCGCCCATTTTTCCGGCCTGGAACTGTCCGGACGCTATGAGCTCGGCGGCTTCACGGCGGACCTTGCGGCCAACTACTACACCAATGTCGAGTTCTGCCGCACCGCCGGAACCTGCGAGAACAAGTCGCTCTATGCCGACTATGCGACCAACCATATTCCGCCCCGCTATTCGCTGGCACTGACGTTGTCCCAGAAGCTGATGGACGACACGCTCACCATCGGCGGCCGGATTTCCCATGTCGGCGCCCGCGCCATCGGCCATGGCGACGTGACGGCGCAGGGCGCTTCCCAGTTCATCGCCCTGGTCGACTGGAAACGGCACACGCTGGTGGACGTGTTCGCCGAATACAAGTTCAGCAAGAACCTCACGGGCAGCGTCCGCGTCGAGAACCTGACCGACCAATATTACGTTGACCCCTTGAGCCTGGTGCAGCAACCGGGGCCCGGGCGCACCTTCTATGCCTCGCTGACCGCTAAATTCTGACGGCATCGGCCCGAACTCGGTTCGATCGACCGAGTTCGGGCCTTTTTCCAATGAGATGACCACACCTCCCAGCCTCGGAGCGGGCCCCGACATCCTGGCCGGGATGGGAGAGCAACAGGACGAAGATGTATCCCTACCTCCAGAACCGCTGCCGCCCATCCCTTGCCATCCGTCATAACATCGTGGTGGCGTCGGTGCTGCTGCTCCCGCCAGGCGTTGCGCTGGCTCAGGCGCCGGCGTCAGCTCCCGGGTCTCCGGTCGAGCCCGGACAAGTGACACCGCCCGTGCCACCCCTTCCGGCATCCGCACCGGACGCGGCGCCGTCACCGGCGCCCGCCTTCCTCGAAGATCCGATCGGAGCCGTAGGTCACCTGTTCGAAGCGATGCCCGCATCGGGGCCAGGCCACGACCTCTCGCCCTGGGGCATGTTTCTGGCCGCCGATTGGGTGGTGAAGACAGTGATGCTCGGGCTTGCATTCGCCTCGCTGGTGACCTGGACGGTGTGGCTGGCCAAGACAGTCGAGATCGCCTGCGCCGCCGCTCGCGCCAAGCGAGCCCTTGCGGCAATCGCCGGATCGACGGACTTGTCGCAAGCCATGCACGCCCTCACCGGTCGTGGCGGGCCGGGAGCGGCCATGGTGCGCTCGGCGGAGGATGAATTGCGTCGGTCGCTGCCGGCCCTCGACCATGCCGGCAGCGACGGGGTGAAGGAGCGCGTCGCCTCCCGCCTCTCGCGCATCGAGGCGCAGGCGGGGCGCCGGCTGACCCGGGGCACCGGCATCCTGGCCACCATCGGCTCCACCGCACCCTTTGTCGGCCTGTTCGGCACGGTCTGGGGCATCATGAATGCCTTCATCGGCATCTCCCGCACCCAGACCACCAATCTCGCGGTGGTGGCGCCCGGCATTGCCGAGGCCCTGCTGGCGACCGCGATCGGCCTGGTTGCCGCCATACCCGCCGTCGTCATCTACAATCTCTTCGCTCGCGCCGTCGCCGGCTATCGGCAACGTCTGGCCGATGCCACGGCCGCGGTGGAGCGCCTGGTCAGCCTCGAACTGGACCTGCGCCGCATACCAATCCCCGACACCACGGCCGCAAGAGCCGCCATGGCGGCAGAGTGATCGCCATGGCAGGAGGATTGCGCGAAGACAGCGGAATTGAGCTTACCGAGAACCACGAGATCAACGTCACACCCTTTATCGACGTCATGCTGGTGCTATTGATCATCTTCATGGTGGCGGCACCCCTATCGACTGTGGATATCGCCGTCGACCTTCCGGTATCCACGGCCATGCCGGTGGAGCGCCCCGACAAACCGCTCTATCTGACGCTGAAATCCGACCTGTCGCTCGCACTCGGCAATGAGCCGGCCCAGCGCGAGACCCTCGCGGCCTCTCTCGACAATTTCACCGCCAATGACAGGCAGGCCCGCATCTTCCTGCGGGCCGACAAATCGGTGAGCTACGAGCAGCTGATGACTCTGATGAACCAGCTGCGCGAGGCCGGCTATCTCAAGATTGCCCTGGTCGGGCTGGAGAGCGTGCCGGAGGACGCGCGGCCGTGACCGATTGGGCCATTACGGATCATGGCAACCGCGCCGCCGATCTGGCGTTGTGGGTTGGCGCCGGCCTCCTCACGCTGGGAATCCATCTGGGGGCGGCGGTCTGGTACCTGCAGCCATCGCCAGCAGCGCCGGCAGCCGATGCGCCCCCGCCAGCGATCATGATCGAGTTCGCGCCGATGCCTGAGGCAAGGGAGACCCAGGCGAACGAGATTTCTCCCGATCTGCGCCCGGCGGAACCCCAGGCAGCAAGCGAGGCGGTCACGACACCCGAGGAAGCCGTGCCGCCCGAGCCCGTCAAGGAAGTCCCGGCTCCCGAACCGGTGACGGAGGCGGCCAAGCCCGAGCCGACGATGGAAACGACCCAGACGCCTGTCGAGCAGGCCGAGGTTGCGCTTCCCCAGGAGCGGCCCGTGCAAAAGCAGGCGAAGCAGGAGACCGCGCGCCGGGAAGAGCCAAAGAAGCCTCTCAAGCAAAAGCCGGCCAAGCCTCGTCGCCAACAGGCTCAGGAGGCCTCGAAAGCGGCCGTCGAGGCACAGGTCCAGGCCAGCCAGTCCAGCCGCAATGCCGCCCGGCAAACCAGCTCCAGCCAGGTGTCCGGCCCGGCGCCGGCGCAGTGGCGCTCACAGTTGATCGCGCATCTGGAACGGCGCAAGCGCTATCCCGCCGACGCCCGTTCGCGCGGAGAACGAGGCATCGCCTATGTACGCTTCCGGATCGATGATGCCGGCAACGTCCTCGCCGCCTCGCTCTACCGTTCCTCGGGTTTTGCGGAACTCGATCAGGAGGTGGTGTCCCTGGTCCGCCGCGCCTCGCCTGTTCCGCCTCCCCCAGCCGGCATGAACCGGACGATTACAGCGCCGGTTTTGTTTGATTCAAGATGAGATCGCGCACGAATAACCAAGCGGAGCAGAAAAGATGCCGGGCGGCACGATAGCCGACCAAGTCCGGTCCGCGATGAACCTTGTCGGCCAAGCGATGTTCTATGACGGCCGCCGCTTCCCGTCGCAGGATCCATTACGGATCGGCCGGAGGCGTAGCCACTTCATAGCAAGGGAAATTGCGTAATGGCCAAGGACAAGGCGAAAGCATTGAAGACGGCGGATCTGGGGGTCCCAACCGATCTAGGCTCCAATGCAACCAAGGACTTGTCAGGCGCGCTCACGACGCTGCTCGCCAACGTGTTCACCCTCTATCTGAAGACCAAGAACTTCCATTGGCATGTCTCGGGTCCACATTTTCGCGACTACCACCTGCTGCTGGACGAACAGGCCGAGCAGATCTTCGCCATGACCGACGAGATCGCGGAAAGGGTCCGCAAGATCGGCGATACCACGCTGCGTTCGGCCGGCCATATCGGACGGCTGCAGCGCCTGTCGGACAATGATGCCGATTTCGTCACGCCCGGCGACATGCTTGCCGAGTTGCTCGACGACAACAAACGCCTGATCGGCTTCCTGCGCGAGACCCACGATCTGTGCGACGAACACCGCGATGTCGCGACCGCCAGCCTGATCGAAAACTGTATCAGCGAGACCGAGCGCCGGACGTGGTTCCTGTTCGAGACCGGCCGATAGAGAATCCGCTCAGGCCGACGGACCCGCGATGGTCCCCGGCCTACCCTTCCCGCTTCAGGATATCGTCGATCCTGGCCTGCTCGTCCGGGCTGAGCGGCGCAGGAGCGGCAGCCTGCCGCCGCCGTGTCGACAGGAAGATGGCGATGCCGCCCAGCAGCAATAATATGGGCGGTCCCGACCACAGCGCCAAGGTGCGCCATTCCAGCGGCGGCTTCAGCAGGATGAAATCGCCATAGCGGGCAACCAGGAAGTCCTTGACCGCCGTGTCGCTGTCGCCGGCCTTCAAGCGCTCGCGCACAAGGATGCGCAGATCCTTGGCGAGCGAGGCATTCGAATCGTCGATCGATTCATTCTGGCAAACCATGCAGCGCAACTGCGCCGACAGCGCGCGCGCGCGCGCCTCGAGGGCCGGATCAGGCAGAACCTCATCCGGTTGCACGGCCAGGGCCGGCAGCACCATGAGGCCGAGAAAGCAGGCAAGGAGGACGCGCTTCAACATCGTCTACTCGGCCGGCTGCATGGTCTGGGCGACACGACGCGCCGGCTTGGGAGCGCCGACGCGCAGGCGGCGGTCGGATAGCGACAGCAGGCCGCCAAACGCCATGATCAGGCAGCCCAGCCAGATCAGGGTGATCAGCGGTTTGTCATAGAGCCGCGCCGCAATGGCTCCGTCCGGCATGGTATCCCCGAGTCCGATATAGATCTGGTCGAAACCATGGGTACTGATGCCCGTTTCCGTCACCGGCATCTGGCGTGCCGGGTAGAAGCGCTTGGAAGAGGCGATCTGGCCAACCTCGACGCCATCGCGACGGATCACGAATCTCGCCTCGGTGGCTGTGTAGTTCGAGCCGCGCTTGGGCACCGAGCCGACATAGGTGGCCTGGAAGCGGCCGAAAGTGGCGGTATCGCCCGGCTTCATCGCCACGATGGTCTCCGACTGCCAGGCCGAGGCGGCGACGATGCCCATCAGCGTGACGCCGACGCCGAAATGGGCAAAGGCCGTACCGAAGGCCGAGCGTGGCAGGCCGGCCCCCCGGCGCAGGCTCGATCCCAGTGGTTCACGGAACAGCTTGATACGCCCGGCGATCTCGACCACCGCCCCCGCCATGATGAAGAAGGCGAGGCCTGCGCCGAGCGGTGCCAGCACCGGCCCGCCCTGCTTGAGCCACAGCGTCACCAACGCAGCCAGGATGGCGAGCCCGATCGCGGCGCCCAGGCGCTGCATGGCGCCCGCCAGATCACCGCGCTTCCAGGCAAGAAGCGGTCCGAACGGCATCACCATCAGCACCGCCAGCATCAGCGGCCCGAAGGTCAGGTCGAAAAAGGGCGGGCCGACCGACACCTTGCCGCCGGTCAGGGCTTCCAGCGCCAGGGGATAGAGCGTGCCGATGAACACGGCAAAGCAGCTTACCGTCAGCAGGAGATTGTTGAGGATCAGCGCGCCCTCGCGGGAGATCGGCGCGAAGATGCCACCCTGCTTCAAGGCAGACGCACGCCAGGCGAACAGGCTGAGGCCGCCGCCGATGAAGAGCACCAGAATCGCCAACATGAACACGCCGCGCTTGGGATCGGTGGCAAAGGCGTGCACGGAGGTGAGCACGCCCGAGCGCACCAGGAAGGTACCGAGCAATGAGAGAGAGAAGGTGAGGATGGCGAGCAGGATCGTCCACACCTTCAGGGCGTTGCGCTTTTCCATGACCAGCGCGGAGTGGAGAAGCGCGGTGCCGGCCAGCCAGGGCATCAGCGAGGCATTCTCGACCGGATCCCAGAACCACCAGCCGCCCCAGCCGAGCTCGTAATAGGCCCAGTAGGACCCCATGGCGATGCCCAGCGTCAGGAAGATCCAGGCCAGCAGGATCCAGGGCCGCACCCAGCGCGCCCATGCAGCATCGATGCGCCCTTCGATCAGCGCGGCAGCCGCGAAGGCAAAGGCGATGGAGAAGCCGACATAGCCCAGGTAAAGCAGGGGCGGATGGATGGCGAGACCGACATCCTGCAGGATCGGATTGAGATCCTGTCCCTGCATCGGCGCCGGCGTGAGGCGGGTGAAGGGATTGGAGGTGAGCAGAATGAACATCAGGAAGGCGGCACTGATCCAGGCCTGCACCGCCAGCACGGTCGCCTTCATGGTCGGCGGCAGGTTACGGCCGAAAGCCGCCACCAGTCCGCCGAAAAAGGCCAGGATGAGGACCCAGAGCAGCATCGAGCCCTCATGGTTCCCCCACACGCCGGAGATCTTGTAGATGAGCGGCTTGGCCGAATGGGAGTTCTCGAACACGTTGGTGAGCGAGAAGTCCGAGCTGACATAGGCATAGGTCAGCACGCCAAACGCCATGGCGATGAAGAGAAGCTGGAACAGGGCCGAACTGGTACCGATGCGCATCAGGCCGAGATCACCGGTGCGGGCGCCCCATAGCGGCAGTACAGATTGAATCGCGGCAAGCGTAAGCGCGAGAACGAGTGCGTAATGGCCGGCTTCGACGATCATGGCTTCTTCCCGTAGGCGCCGCCCTCTTCCCAATGGCCTTGCGCCTTCAGCGCATCCGCCACTTCCTTGGGCATGTATTTCTCGTCATGCTTGGCCAGCAGCGTATCGGCCTGGAAGACGCCGGCACCGTCGACCACGCCCTCCGCCACCACGCCCTGGCCCTCGCGGAACAGGTCGGGCACGATACCCGAATAGATGACTTTGATCGACTTGTTGGTATCGGTCACCATGAAGGCGATCTCAGACGCGCTGCCGCGCTGCAGGGAGCCCTGCTCCACCAAGCCGCCCAACCGCCAGCGCTGACCCGGCGTGGTCTGCTTGCCGACGATGTCGCTCGGACCGGCGAAGTAGGACATGGTGCCGCCCAGGCTGAACAACACCAGGCCCACCGCAGCCGCGAGGACCACCCCGGCCACTCCGATCATCGCCAGACGTCTGCCCTTACGCGTCATAGACCCAATGCCTTCGAAAGCTCGTCCATCTGCCTGACGGCATCGGGCGTGCTGGCCAGGGCCTTGCGGGCATCGGCAAGTGCATTGCGGGCATTGTCCGCCTGCCCAAGCACGCTATAAGCCTTGATCAGCTTCATCCATTCCTCCGGGCTGCCCCCTTGGGATTTTAACCGCTCAGCCAGCCCGGAGACCATGCCCTGGATCATTTTGCCGCGCTCCTCGGGCGTCATCGTCTGGGCGGCGACGACATCGTCCTTCGAGGGACCCGGACCAACTGCATCGGGAGCGGTGCCATCGGGAGCAGATTTGGGCTGCCCGCCGACCCTGGTGATTTCCTGCCGCAGGAAGTCGGCAGCATCGGGATTACCGGCAATCAGGGCCTGCCAGGCTTCGATTGCACCCTTCTTGTCGCCATCCTGCTCCTTGGCGAGGCCGAGGAAATAGGCCGCGCGGAATTCCGTGGGATTGAGCTTAACCGCTCGCTGGAAAGCCGCCTTGGCATCGGCCGTCACCATGCGGTCGGCAGCGGCGACGACGGCGACACCGAAATTGGTCTCGCGCTCGGCCGTCGAGCCCAGCAGCCGCAACGCGTTGGCATAGGCCTGCTTGGCATCCTCGAAGCGTCCCTGGCGCAGATAGATCTGTGCCATCAATTCCCAGCCGCGACCATCCTCCGGATTCTCCGCCAGCTTGGCTTCCACCCGCGCCACCAGTTCATCGAGCGAAGCGTTCTCGATATTGCTGTCCAGGCGAGCAGCCAGAGGCTGGTCGGGGTTCGACGGCGAGCCGAGATAGGCATAGAGCCCGAGGCTGAGCAGCGGCACGGCGACAAGGACGATGCTCGCGGCAAGCCTGCGCCGCCCGATAGCCGCCTGTGCGGTGGGCTGCCGACCTTTCTCGAGCTTCTCTCCCTCGTCGGCCTCGATCAGCCGGCGCGAGACCTCGATGCGGGCGGCCTGTGCTTCGCTCTTGGCGATCAGCCCGCGCTCGAGATCGCGATCAATCTCGGCCAATTGGTCCTTGTAGATGGCTATGTCGGATGCCTGCGGCGTCAGAGCGCTACCGCGCCGCGCCAGCGGCCACAGCAACGCCAGAGCTGCGAGGCCGGTCATGGCGGCCAGGGCTATCCATAGGAGCATGCGAAATCTCTTGCGCTGGCCATAAGGCCTAATTTGGGCGCGTCACACGCGCAAACACGCAGTATCACGCAATGCAATTTGGTGGCGTGCGCGGCTACACGCCCCTTCACCCGACTATCGCCGGAGCAAAGCGCGTCCATGGCTGAACGCCTGTCTGCTCCAGTTCCTTGACTTCAAGCCAATCCAACGGATCGGCTTGAGCGTGTTTGCGGTTCTCGGCGATTCCGTCCAATCGCAAAACGCCTTAGCTGTTGACCCAGCCGCCATCCGGCTGCCGGCACGCCGTCGAACGGGCGACACTCGGCACGCCTTCCTTGTAGATGGTCTGGGAATATTGCCGGCACTGGGCTGCGCCCTGGTTCTGCAGAGGCCCGGCGACCGCGCTGCCATGCGTGGAGGCGTTGCTGTCGCTCTTCCAGTCGACGCTGACCTTCGCCTTGCCATCCAGGGCCGTGCGACGAGCCTGTTCGGCCCGGGCTCGGTCGGCAGGATCGAGACTGTCGAGGATCGGCGAATTGCTGGTGGCGGGCGTGGGTGGCGCAGCGGCGACATTTGGCTGGGTGGTCGAACCGGTAAGCCCACATCCTGCCAGCGGCAGCGCCACCAGAGCCAGGCCAAACAGCTTGACGATCGATTTTGTCATAGGACCCCTAACCCAGAGCAAAGGGCGTTCATGACTGAACACTCATCTGCTCCAACTCCCTTTTTTCGACGCGCCTTGCGATTCGAGCTGATCCCATCAAATCGCAAAACGCCCTGAGCGGATACTGTCGGCAGCCTTACACGCAAAAACGCCCCGCGCCAACCGTCTCACGGTGTCGCAAGACCCTGCTGTTCCGAACGTTACGAGAAAGTGAACCGCTTCGGTGCCCGTGGGGGCCGCAGGGGGCTAGACTGTCGCCCCCTCGCCGCTCCGCGAGGAAGGCCGGGCGCCGGGTGGCGGCGCCGATCCCTGAAGGGCGGGAATATCGAGAATGGCCCGCAGACCGCCGATCGGTGCTTCGTCGAGATTGAAGCGGCCGCCATAGAGCGAGACGAGATCCTGCACGATGGCAAGACCGAGGCCGGTACCCGGCTTGGTTTCGTCAAGCCGCTTGCCGCGCTGGCCGACCTCGGCGCGTTTCTCGGGAGACAGGCCCGGCCCGTCGTCGTCGATGACGATGCGGGCGAACAGGACGCCATCCAGGTGAAAGGCCTCGGCCAGGATCATGACCTCGCTGATCGCCCATTTGCAGGCATTGTCGATGAGATTGCCTGTCATCTCCTCGATGTCCTGCTTTTCGCCGCGGAAACGCAACGCTGGATCGACCTGCACCTTGATCTTCAGGCGCTTGACGGCATGGATTTTCTCCATGGCCCGGACCAGCCCCTCGATCACCGGCACGATCTCGGTCACCGTTCCGACCACACTGACGGCCGCGGCGATACGCGCGCGCTGGAGATGATGATCGATCTGCTTGCGCATTACGCCGACCTGCCGGCCGACTTGTTCGGCCAACGGGCCCGCCGGCGCCGCGCCCGCCTCATTGGCGATCACCGACAACGGCGTCTTCAGGGCATGGGCGAGATTGCCGACATGGGTGCGCGCCCGCTCAACCACCTCGCGATTGGCATCGACCAGGGCATCCAGCTCACGCGCGAGCGGCACGATCTCGTCGGGCAGGTCGGGTGGCAGCTTGGCCGCCTCGCCGGTACGCATGCGGGCCAGCGCACCGCTGATGCGCGAAAGCGGCCTGAGGCCGAAGCGCACCTGTAGCAAAATGGCGGCGAGCAGTCCGACCCCAAGTGCGGTGAAGGTCAGCAGCAGCGAATATTGAAAGTCGGAAATGGCACTGTCGATCTCGTCGGCAGGGCCCGCCAGGGTCACCCGGTAGCGGCCATCCTCGCCGAGATCGATGAGGCGCTCGACGGCGCGCAGCCGGCGATCGTCCGGGCCCTTGATGTAGCCCTCGCGGACACCGCTGGGCTCGTCGGGCGTATTCGGATCGTCCAGGCTGGGCAGAGTTGCCTCGAACAGCGATTTGGAGCCGTTGGAAGCCGGCTTGTCGAGGCGGTTGATCTGCCAGTACCAGCCCGACAGCGGCAATTCGAAACGCGGCTCGCCCATGGCGCCGGGCGCCGTGCGGTCACCCACATCGGCGCCGGCGATGTCAGCCACCAGCGTCTTGAGATAGACATGCAGGCGTTCGTCGAAGGAACGCTCGGTCGCATGCTGGTAGACGGACGAGAGCACCACGCCCGCCACCACCAGCACCACCACCACCCAGGCCGCGGCGGCGACGAAGAGGCGGAAGGCCAGCGAACGCGTGGTCATACGCGCATGGCGTCCGGTGGTGTGAGTATATAGCCCATGCCCCGCACGGTCTGGATCACATCCACACCCAATTTCTTGCGCAGGCGACCGACGAACACCTCGATCGTATTGGAATCGCGGTCGAAATCCTGGTCGTAGAGATGTTCGACCAATTCGGTGCGCGAGACGACGCGCCCGGTATAGTGCATCAGATAGGCCAGCAGGCGATATTCGTGCGAGGTGAGCTTGATCGGATTGCCGTCGACCACGACACGGCCGGCGCGGGCATCGAGGCGGACGGGACCGCAGACCAGTTCGTTGGTGGCGTGGCCGGTGGTACGGCGGATGAGCGCCCGAAGACGGGCCAGGACCTCCTCCATGTGGAAGGGCTTGGCGACGTAATCATCCGCACCTGAATCGAAGCCCATCACCTTGTCGGACCAGCGATCCCGAGCGGTCAGGATCAGGACAGGCATCACCTTGCCGGCGCGGCGCCAGCGATCGAGCACTGTGATGCCATCGAGCTTGGGCAGGCCGACATCGAGCACCACGGCATCATAAGGTTCGGTATCACCGAGGAAATGGCCTTCCTCGCCATCGAAGGCCCGGTCAACGGCGTAGCCTGCCTCCTCAAGCGCCTTGACGAGTTGGCGGTTGAGATCCTGATCGTCCTCGACCACGAGAAGCCGCATCGGTATTCCTTTACTTCACACCCACGACTTCGCCGGTCTTGGCGTTGATCGTCGCTCTTATAACCCGCCCATCGGTCCCCAGAAATGTGACGACATAGCGGTAATTGCCAGGGTCTCCACATAAATTGCCGTCTATCATTTCCCCCTTTACAGCACGTCGAGCCGCCCCCAACGCCGAAAGAAGAGGCACGATCGTACCAGACTTCACGAGCGGGCGTGCCTCGCTGAGGCTGACGCAAGCGGCCATTACCGGCTGCATCGCGCCAAACCACCCAAGTCCCAGAGCCAAGACCATCACCAAGGAAGATATCCGCCCCATCCTCATCCTTCTGCTATAGCGCTCTGCGATATGGTCGCCTCATGCGGAGAAATACAAAAACGCGCCGAAACAAGGAGTTAGAACAAAGCAGCATTTCCGCTTGGCTCGCCTTGCTCTAGATTCTGCCGTGATTCCCCTCGATTCGAGCCATCATCATCATTCTGCAGGGCCTCTGAACACGGCATGAACGTAATGCTCAATTCCGCCTTCCGCCAGCAGGACCGCCCTGTCAATCCACCGGGCTCAGGCTGGTTCACGCGCGGGTCGGGTCGGTCACGCGTACTGATACCGAAGTCGATCCTGGCCTTGCGCTCGCTCGCCGCGAGCCTTTTGGTCTTGGCCATGGCCCTCGCATCAGCGCCACCGGCCTACGCCATCGTCGGCGGTACGCCAGCAGCGGCCGACATGGCCCGTCACGTCGTGATGATCGTCTCCGATCGCGGCAGTTTCTGCTCGGCCAGCGTCATCGCACCCGATCTCCTGCTGACGGCAGGCCATTGCGTGCGCAAGGGCGCCAATTACCGCTTGCTGACCTATCAGGCCGGCAAGCCGGTGCTCTCGCCGCTCGGCAATGTGGCTGTTCACCCTCAGTTCGATGCCAAGGCCTATGACAAGCGGCATTTCACCATCGATCTCGCTCTGGTGAAGCTTGACGCGCCCCTGGCCGGCTACGCCCCGCTTCCGCTTGCCGCCGAAGCGGGCATTGCGGGTGCGGTGTATCGCGTCGCCGGTTTCGGCCTGACCGCCCAGAATGCCGGCAAGAGCGGCGGCGTCCTGCGCGAGATCGCGCTGGAGGGAGCCCCGCCCATCTCCAGGGTGCAGTTGCGCCTGCGTGAGGGCAGCGGGCTCGGTGGCGCCTGCCAGGGCGATTCGGGCGGGCCGGTGCTGCGCGAGGGCATGCTTGTCGGCGTACTCGCTTCCGCCGTGGGCGCCAATAGCGGCCGGGGCTGCGGCGGCATGACGGGTGTAGCCCTGCTCGGCACCGCCCTGCCCTGGATACGAAGCAGCGCGGCGCGGATGGGGGCCTCCCTGCCGTGACCACGCGTTTGAGATCCTGCAGCTTCTTTGCGATCGAGCTTGAGGCTCGATTGGCAGGAAGCCGCTTGGGCGCGCAACAATTTGGTTTTGGTTGGAAATGCTCTACAGCTTAGCCATGATGAAAACCCGCCTCGCCGTCGCTGTCATGTCCCTTGTGGCCTTCACCATGCCAGCCCTGGCGATCAAAGGCGGTCGCGACGTCACCGATCCCACGGGCGTCCGCAGCCATGTCGTGCAAATCACGGGGCCGAGCGGCACCAAATGCAGCGGCACGGTGATCTCCCGCAAGCTGGTGCTGACGGCCGCTCATTGTTTTCTGAGCGGGCATGGCGACTATCGCATCCGTGCCCTCGACACCCAGTTCCGCTTCCGCTTCGCCGAGGCGACACAGGTGGCGATCCATCCTCAATTCGACGTCACGGCGCTGGGCACCTCAGCGGCCATCAACGACATCGCCCTGATCCGGGTCGACCATGAATTTCCCGATTGGCTGGTACCCGTGCCGCTGGCCTCGCGCATCGCCGATGATGGCAGCTTCGTCGACGTGCAGGTCGCCGGCTTCGGCATGAGCCGCGATCGCGTGGTCAGCAGCGCCGGCAAGCTGCGCGAACGGCGCTTCGACATGCTGGACCAGATCGACAGCAAATCCCATCAGCTCTTCCTGATCGATCACAAGGCGACCCGCCGCACCGTCAACAACAACGGCATCTGCCGGGGCGATTCGGGCGGGCCGGTGTTCCAGCGCCAGGGCACAAACTACGTGCTGGTCGGCGTGATCTCGGCCGTGATGGGCGGCAAGGGGCGCGATTGCGGCACCATCACCGCCGTTACCGCCGTCTCGGCCTATCGCTCCTTCATCGAGACCATGGCCGACAGGGCTGGCTCACCCGTGCGCTTCCAATAGCCGTGATGACCATTGCGCGTGTTTGCCGGATAGCGATCTCAGATCCCGCCACCGTTCCTGCGCCTCCCCGCTGACCTTCATTCCTGCGTGCTGCTTTCCCAGGTCGCATGGGAAACCCCATGTTCGCGCTCGAGATGGGCAACGACACCGTCGAGCTCCTTGGGATCGACCGCCGTGCTGACGAGGGTAGCGACCACCTCGGCCATGTCGTCACCCCGATCGAACAGCTCGACATCACCGACGGGATATTGCGCGGCCTCCAGATGCTCCACCAAGAGTTCGCGGATGGCGGGAACCGAAGCCCGGCTGGTGGTCACCCGCACTTCATAGATTGCTTCGGAACGCTGCGCATTGATCGGGATGCGATTGATGGCATTGACCAGCGGGCGCAACAACGTATTGCCGGCAATGACGAAGAGCGTCAGCAGCGCGCCCTCCGCCACCATGTCCGCCCCCGTGCAGGCTCCGACCGCAGCCGAGCACCACAGCGTCGCCGCCGTGTTCAGGCCGCGGACATTCATGCCCTCCTTCATGATCACGCCCGCGCCCAGGAAACCAATGCCGGACACGACATAGGAGATGACTTTGACGGCTTCCTGCGGGCCAGCGATGCGCATGGCGAGATCGACGAAAGCGGCTGCTCCCAATGCCACGAGCACATTGGTCCGCAAACCTGCCGTGCGCTGGCGATATTGGCGCTCCGCCCCGATGAGCGTGCCGAAAAAGAAGGCGCTGAGCAGACTCACCACCGTGTCGAGAAACGGATAGAGGGTAAAGGTTTCGACGAATTTCAAGACACGGACCTTCGGCTGATCGGGCAATAAGCTCGGAGGACGTGACCGGCACGCCCCGGCGCTGCATTGAGATGCCTCTCTCGGCGGTCAGCTGCAGCCATTCCGGACGCATAGGCTCAATACATGCGGAGAGCGATATGCCCTACCAGCATGTCACATTTAATACATATGATATGACCGCGAGACCGGCTCTGGGGATCACCGAAACAGCAGCCCGATAGCGAACGGGCGATCACCAGGCAAACGCTTCCTTCCCTGGGTCCGCAATTCCAGGACCTAGGCTTGGAAGACGAAGTGACATGGGCTGCGCCTAGAAAAACGACGCGAGGAACAACGCGGAAGCGGCGATCACGACGAAGGACAGGGTCGAAATCGCAAAACTCAGATGCCGTCCAGCCGCCGTAGGAGTCACCCGGCCGAAGCCCGACAGCCGCTCAGGACGATCCAGAACCAGTTGTGCGCGTGTCATCAATCTTCCCCCGAATCTGATGTTCATCACGCGCTATTTCGAACACCGCGCGCGCATTCGTTCCGTGCGAAAACGCACAAACTCCGCTTCCCGGCAAAACATGTTTACCAAAGAGTAAACTTAGTATTCGTGCGATCTCAAACCGGCATGGATAGGGCAACATGCAAGATCATGCCCGCCAAGATCATAAGAACGGCAGCAGAGCCGATGTCGACAAGCGTTTCCATCCCGCAACTCCTGTTGAATGACGCCAAGATAATCGTGCTGTGTTGCTGGAATGCTGCGCGAGTGGGGCAATTCCCAGGATCTCCGCGCACTCATGTTTGCCTACGCCGGGCCGGCAAAGTCCCTCGTCCGTGAGATCCCACGCATGTCGGCTCGCTTGAACGGGGTCCGCCACCTTCGCGGGAAGATAGGGCTGCAGGAGCTCCATCCTGACGAGTCTGGCTCTATGGCGTCGAAACGGCTTGCAGGACCGGCTTCAGCGCCTACGGGCGGCCTTGGGTACGCGCGCTGGCCAGCGCACCACATGCTCTTCCCACTCGCCCTCGCCCACCTGCTTGTCGTCGGCCTTGACCTTGCCGCGAACCGAGACCTTGGCCTGGTGCACGGTGTCGGGGTCGCCCGAAACCAGCGGATGCCACCAATAGAGATCCTCGCCATCGGCAACCAGCCGATAGGCACAGGTCGGCGGCAGCCAATCGATGGTGCGCACCAGTTCGGGCGTCAGCGTGACACAATCGGGAACATGGCGCTTGCGATGCTCGTAATCCGAACATTGGCAGCTATGGCATTCGAGCATGAAGCAGGCGACATCGGTGAAATAGGTGTCGCCGGTTTCCTCTTCCTCCAGCTTGACCAGGCAGCAGCGGCCGCAGCCATCGCAAAGGCTCTCCCACTCCTCTGGCGAGAGCGCATCCAGCGGCTTGGTTTTCCAGAAAGGCTTCGAAGGCTGTTCCATCGCCGTTGCCATAGCCGAACAGCCGGCCCGAGTCACCCTTCGAGGATAGCTGCTGGAGGCGCAAGGCGCTTCAGCAGGCCATCTTGCGCATGCCCTCCTCGATTTCCGCGGCGGTGAGATCGCGCTGATGGGTAGCGATCGACCAATGATGCCCGAAGGGATCCTTGATCACGCCGTAGCGGTCGCCCCAGAACATGTCCTGCACCGGCATCGCCACCTCGGCCCCCGCTTCGACCGCTCGGGCGACGAAGGCATCGACATCGGCGACGAAGAGATGGAGGGTCACCGGCGAGCCGTTGAGGGTCTTGGGCGAGAGCATGCCATAATTCTTGTTCTCATCGACCAGCATGACGGAGCAGCCGCAGACCTTGATCGAGGCATGCATCAGCTTACCGTCCGGTCCGGGCAGGCGGATCATCTCTTCGGCACCGAAGGCTTTCTTGTAGAACTCGATGGCATCAGCGGCGCCGTCACAGATGAGATGCGGTGACAGGACGTTCATGCCGTGCGGGGCGATCTCAGTCATGGTCTTCCCTCCTCATGGGCCAGGTTTTGATGGGCCAGGTTTTGATGGGCCAGGTTTTGCGGACTTGCCCCAAGGACGATGCAGCGCGGATGGTTCCGACAGCGATGAGAAAATAATTCTGCAGGCCATGTTGTTTGCCATGCCAGCGGAAAATCGCGGCGGTGAAATTGCAGGCCTTTCAGGATCGGCGACCGTGGGTTAGACTGGCTGTCCCGACGTCTTTCGCGTACCGGTTGGTTCCATCGTGCCTGAACGCAAGCCAGAGCCGTCCTTTCGAAAGCGCCTGAGCCGCGCCGCCCTTCGTCTGGACTCGTGGCTCGACAACGCCGTCTACGCGTCGTGGCAGAAAGTGCGGGCCGGGATCGAGCGCGGCTCCGACATCTCGAACAGATTTCAGGTCTCGGGCTGGCGCCGGCTGCTGGTGGAAGTCGGCTGCGAGGGGCTGACCCTCGGCACTGCCGGCCTGATTTTCGGCCTGATGCTGATGCAGCCGGCAATCCGCCAGATCGGCGACGACTGGCTGCGCCGCGCCGACATCGCCGTCACTTTCGAGGATCGCTACGGCACCATCGTCGGCCAGCGTGGCATCCGCAGCAATGACAGCGTGGCACTGGCCGATATGCCTGATTATGTCATCAAGGCCGTGCTCGCCACCGAGGATCGGCGCTTCTACGATCATTTCGGCATCGATGTCATCGGCACCATGCGCGCACTCACCGTCAACAGCCAGGCAAGCGGCGTGGTGCAAGGCGGTTCCTCGATCACCCAGCAGCTCGCCAAGAATCTCTTCCTGTCCAACCAGCGCACGCTGGAGCGCAAGATCCGCGAGGCCTATCTGGCGCTCTGGCTCGAGGGGCATTTGAGCAAGGACGAGATTCTCAAACTCTATCTCGACCGCGCCTATATGGGCGGCGGCGCCTTCGGCATCGAGGCGGCCGCGCAATATTATTTCGGCAAGTCGGTGCGCGACGTCTCCTTGGCGGAAGCCGCCATGCTGGCGGGCCTGTTCAAGGCGCCGACCAAATACGCGCCGACCAACAATCTGGCGGCTGCCCGCGGGCGCGCCAATCAGGTGCTCTCCAATCTCGTGGATGCCGGCTTCATGACCGAGGGCCAGGTTTCCGGCGCCCGCCGCAATCCGGCGACCCCGGTCGACCGGGCGCGCGAGAAGGCCCCCGACTATTATCTCGATTGGGCCTATGGCGAAATCGCCGATCTCGCCGATGACGGCGCTTTGGGCAGCGAATCCGTCTTCGTCGTGCGCACCGCGCTGGATCCCGCCATTCAGGCCGCCGCGGAAAACGCCCTGGAATCGAACCTGCGCCAATATGGCAAGGACTATAACGTGCACCAGGGCGCCATCGTGATCATGGAGCCCGACGGGGCCGTGCGCGCGATGGTGGGCGGGCGCGATTACAGCCAGAGCCAGTTCAACCGCGCCACGGACGCGTTGCGCCAGCCCGGTTCCTCCTTCAAGCCTTTCGTCTATGCCACCGCCCTGATGAACGGCTTCACGCCCAAATCCATCGTGGTGGATTCGCCTGTCTGCATACGGAACTGGTGTCCCCAGAATTTCGGCCACAAATTCTCCGGCCCGATCACGCTGACGCAGGCCATCACCCGCTCGATCAACGTCATCCCGGTCAAGATTTCCCTGGCCCTCAGCAAGAGCGCCGCCGATGGCCGGCGCATGATCATCGAGACGGCGCGAACCATGGGCATCGAGACGGAGCTCAAGGAGTCCTGGGCCTTGCCCATCGGGGTCGAGGCCGTCAACCTTCTGGAGATGACCGGCGCCTACGGCGTTTTCTCCTCCGGCGGGCACAAGGCGCCTCCCCATGCCGCGCTCGAGATCCGCAATGCCAAGGGCGACCTTCTCCATAAGTTCGATCCCGCCCGCGAGGACCCGGTGGTGATCGATCCCAAAGTGATCGCCGACATGAACGGCATGCTCAACAGTGTAGTCGAAAACGGCACGGCCAAGCGGGCCCAGTTGCCTGGCATCAAGGTGGCCGGCAAAACCGGCACGACCAATTCCTACCGCGACGCCTGGTTCATGGGCTTTACCGGCAATTTCATTGGTGGGGTCTGGTTCGGCAATGACAATTTCCAGCCCATGGATGAGATGACCGGTGGCTCGCTCCCCGCGACGACCTGGCAGCAGGTAATGGCCGTGGCCCATCAAGGTGTGGATATCAGGCAAATACCCGGCGTTGCCCCGTTCCCGCCGGGGCAGCAACCCAGCAAGGCGGAGCCGCCAGCACCCGATGCCACCGGTGCAGCCCAGGAGGCCCCCGCCCCGCCACCGGTTCTAACCCGCAACGCCACACAGATCTTGCGCGATGTCGCCTTGCTGATCGAGCAGGCCGACCGCGTCCCTGCCAAACAGGCGGCCCAGATGCGCCGCCCAGCGCCGGTGTCGGCGATCGAATGAAGGGCTTTGGCACGATCATAGGGCTGGTCTACGCCCTTGCCCTCGGTGGCGTCTTGGGCCTTGGCCTCACCTGGTGGGCGACCGGGTCCGATTTCCAGCTCGGCGCCATGCGTCTCGGTCCCTGGACCGCATGGCCCCTCGCCGACCCACTCGGAGCCGATCGCTACAACCGGGCCCGCATCGCTCGCAGCGGGGACCTGCCGCTCGGCCCCGGCGAAGGCCTTGCCTTCACCGCGCGGGAAGATTCGGAGGGGCGGGCGCTTGACGGGGCCTGCCGCTATCGCCTTGCGGCCATGCTGCCCCAAGCGCGCTGGTGGACCATTACTCTCTATGACCGATCCGACAATCTCGCGCGCAATCCCAGCAACCGGGCTGGTTTCACCAGCGCTGCTGTCCTGCGCGGCGAAGAAGGCAAGGTCACCGTCGCCGTGGCGCCTAATAGCCAGCCCGGCAACTGGTTGCCCAGCTCTCCCGGTCCGATGAGCCTGGTCCTTCGTCTTTACGACAGTCCCGTCTCGACGGGCCTCGCCACCGAATTCGGCGCGGGGAGAGCCGTTGCCGTTCCAGCGATCGAGCGGCTCGACTGCGCCACTGGAGACAAAACGTGATCCGCTGGCTGTTATGGACGCTTGCGGGGCTGCTCATCGGCGTCGTGGTGCATCTGACCACGATCGTCGCTTTGCCTCGCCTCAGCGGACAGACCGGCTTCCAACGCGCAAGCGCGATCGCCCCGCTCGGACATTTCGTCGTACTGCCTCCCGACAAGATCCCGTTGCCACTGCCGGATCCGGCTATCGTGACGGCCTTCTGCCGCTATGACCTGGCCGATGGCCCAGTTCATGTGCATGTGCCGCTGAATGCCGGCTTCCTCTCGGTGTCGTTCTATACGCCGGCAGGCCTCAATTTCTACACGCTGACCGACCGGGCGGGCGCAAACGGCGCCCTCGACATGACCTTGTTCACGCTGGCCCAGCTTGCCGAGATCAGGGCCAAGCAAGGCCCCGACCTACCGGTCGCCTTGCGTCTTCAGGCGCCCCAACTGACGGGTCTAATCGTGGTGCGCGCGCTCGTCCCCGAACCGACGCAGCAGGCCGATGTGGAACGGGCACTGGAGCCGGCAAGCTGTCGCTGACCTTCCAGCATTCTGTCAGTCGAGCGCGAGGGAACGGGCAGTCACGATAATGCTGTCGCCCCACAAGACCTTGTGCTGCCAGGCAGGCGGGATGTTGCTGCGTCCCCGAAGAGCACCGGCCAGTTGGCCCGTCACGGCGCCGATCGTATCGGCATCGCCTCCCAGGTTGACCGCATGCACGACGGCCTCTCTGAAGCAGGTCGACTGACTGACGGCCCACAAGGCAGCCTCGAGCGTGTGCATGACATAGCCAGTGGAGGAAATCTCATCGCGTCCCACCAGCCGCCAATCCGAGCCGGCGCAACGCCGCAGCCGCTCGGGAAGCCCATCCGGCAAGCACCTCGGCCGCAGCACGATTGCCGGCTCGGCACCGTGCAGGGCCTCGAAGAGCAGATCCGCGAAATAGACACAGGCCTCGACTGCCTCCTCGGCACCGTGGGTCAGGCGAGACTGGTCGGCCGCATCCCGCAAGGCTCGCTGCCGATCCCCGCGGGCCGCGATGACCACGGGAACAAGCCTCATCAAGGGAACCATTGCCGGCGGTATCGGGGGCAGTCGGGCCAGCGAATGGGTTGCCGTTGGCCTCATATCTAGCCAGTGCGGACGTGGTCACGCCGCCAATATCGAAGCATTCGCCGATCGCGCTCAGATGGCCGTATCGCCACCAATTGACGAAACGGTTCATGCAGTCCCGCGGATCGAGTTGTTTATGCTGCTGAAGACTTGCCGCCAGACACAATGCCATGGAGGTGTCGTCGGTTCAGGCCCCTGCCGGAAGGGCGAACGGTCCACCGCCGAAGATGTCGGTCAGGGGAGTTTGGCTGTCACGGGTTGAAAATTCCAGTGTGGTGCCCAGCGCATCGGCGATGGCGAGCCCGAGGAGAGTCCTCTCGGCTCGGTCGAGATGGTCGCTCGAACTCACGCCTTACGATGGCGCTTTCCGCCACCGGTGCCACGACGAGGCTGGGGCGACTGACGATCGTCTTCCACGTGGCGCTCGATGCGCACACCGGTGAAGAACAGGATTTCGGCACTATGCTCGCGTGCCTCGTGCTCGCTCGGTTGGCGCGGGGCTTGGGGGTGTTTGGGAAATGGCAGGACGATGCTCATGGCGGGACCTATCAGCAGATTGCACCAGAAATCGAGACTCCGTTCGCTTTGCGGCATTAGCAGATAAGGAAAGTTAACAGTCTGTGTACGTACGCACTAAACACCGCCCGCCGTCACTGCGGCGTGACTCCGATGTGCGATTTTGCACATCGGAGCGCGATATTAAGGCCAAATGGCCCTTTTCGGGCAAAACGCGCCCAACAAAATAGGCGTAGGCCTTTTGGGCATGATGTCCGGCAAGACGTCGTCGGCAGTTCGGCCGGACTATGCACCCAAAGCCGTCGGTTGCGGAATCACGTTTTGATACATTGCAGAATGGTAATCCGGGTGGGCCTGCCTCAGCTTTCCTCGGCAAGGTCGAGAAAATGCCGGCCCTGGCGATCTTCCGCTTCGATCACCCAGAGATCCGGATCGAAGCGGAACTCGCGCTGCAATCGGGTCTCAACATCCAGCGGCGTCGCACCTGCTTGGGTGAGACGGACGAAGCGGCGCACGCCGTCGTCCTCGGTGATGAGCGATTGCGGTGCCGGCCCGTAAAGCACTGCGGTGCCGTCGAGATGGTCGATCTTGACGAAGATCGCTCCGGCCTCCTCCGAACCGCGCTGACGCAGCGCGGCGAAGGCGCCTTCCACCATGGCGCGGCGAAGATAGGCGGCGACGAACAGGCTGGATTTGAGACGCGCGCTCATTCTACCTTGGTACCGGAACGGGCCAATTCCTGCAGCAGCCGTGCCGAGATCTGGCCGGTCACGGGGAGTCCGCGATCCTTCTCGAAACGAGAAATGGCATTGCGCGTATCAGTGGCCATGAAACCGTCGACCTTCAAAGGACCGTAACCCTGCTTGGCCAGGGCCTTTTCCACACCCAGCACGCGCTTGTCGGGCTGGGGGCCAGGGGTTGCGGCAGGCTCGCCATTGATGAGCGCGGCGATCTGATCCACTGGCGGAGCCGGCGGGGCTTCGGTGGCCCCGGACTCCGTGGTCAACAAGGGGCTGGAACTGGCGATGATCCTGGTGAGCAGGGCAGGACTGGACTGGCCGTCGACCGGCATGCCGTTATGCTGCTGGAAGGAGCGGATCGCCGCAGTGGTCTTGGGGCCGAGAACGCCATCAGCCAAGCCGTCATAGAGTCCTCGTTCCGCCAGCGCGAGCTGGACGTCGCGCAGCACGGCGACAGCATCCTGGGCCGCGGCATCGGCGGAACTGCGCTCGCCTGCATCGGGTGCCTCGGGCGGCACCGGCACGGAGGGCGCCGACGCGGCAGAGCCACGCTGAGCGATGAAGGGAGACGTATGCGTGCCGTTCTGCAGAGCCAGCGCATTGACCAGGATCGCCAGGCCGAGGCCGCCCATGACGACCAAACCCGCAACCTCGGCCGGACGCTGCAGGACCACCCGCATGACACCGACATAGCGCGAGGGGGTCTCTTCGACCTTATCCGACAGCAGAAAATCGCGATCGGAACGGGCTAACGCTTCACGCACGCTTCTTCCCCAATTCTTCTTCAACAAAATGATCTTGGGCCGCCGGACGTACCGGCAGCGTTTCAATGGTGGCGCCACTAGCGAAGGCGCGGCGGGAGGCCTCACTTTCACAATCGGAGGGCAGCGACACGGTCACGGTGGTGCCATGGCCGATCAGACTGTCGACCTCCATGCCCCCGCCATGCAACTGGGCGAGCCCCTTGACGACGGAGAGGCCGAGGCCCGTGCCTTCATAAGTACGTTCATAATCCTTGGATGGCTTGCCGGCGGTCGACTGGAAGAAAGCTTCGCCCAGCCGCGGCACGTCCTCGCGCGCCACGCCCACTCCGTCATCGGCGACGAAGAGAGCCACGCCATATTTCTCCTGCCGCGCGCCGATGGTGACGTGGCCTCCACGCTTGGTGAACTTGAGCGCGTTGGACATCAGGTTGAGGTAGATCTGGCGGCAGGCGCGCTTGTCGGCAATGATCGGCGGCATGTCGGGCGCGATCGCCGTCTCCAGGGAGATGCCGAGTTCCTGCGCCTTCAGCAGCAGGATATTGCGGCAATTCTCGATGAGATCGCGGATCTGGAAGGATTCCGGCACCAGTTCGAAGCTGCCGCTCTCGATCTTCGACATATCGAGAATGCCGTTGACCATCGACAGCAGATGATGGCCACTGTCGTGGATCAGACCGGCATATTCATGCCGCCGCTCCGCCGACAGCTTCATCATCTCCTCGTTCAGCATCAGCTCCGAAAAGCCAATGATGGCGTTGAGGGGCGTGCGCAGCTCGTGGCTCATCGTGGCCAGGAAACGGCTCTTGGCGGCGTTGGCCTTCTCGGCCTCGATCTTGGCGTCGATGAGCTGGTGCTCATAGGCCTTGCGATCGGTGATGTCCTGCATGACGGCAACGGTCTGGCGATCGTCGTCCTCGCCCAGCGGCCGGCAGCGCATCTCCACCCACAGGAAGACCGGAGCGCCTTCCCCCTTGCGGCGCAGGCGGAATTCGACCGTCGAACCCAGACCGTCCATCTCGGCGCTGGAGAGCGCCGACAGATAGGCGGGACGGTCGGCAATATGCACATAGTCGAACAGGCCCTGGCCGAGCAGTTCGGACGGTTCGGCGCCAAACAGGACCTGGGATGCCGGCGAGGCATAGACGACCTGGCCGCGCTTGCCATGCCGGGTCACGAGGTCACTGATATTCTCGGCCAGCAAGGTATAGCGGGCCTCGCCGGACTTCACGAGCTGGCGGTCGTAACGCCGCAGCCGCAATTCCATCAGCACGATGCCACCGACGGCCGCAAGGGCGAGCACGACACCCGATCCGTCGAAGAAGCGGGCTGCAAGAGTCGGCGGCGCTGCGTTCGTGGTTCCCGCCAGCGCTATTGCCATGGCCGTCAGGCCGGCAAGCACCACGGCACGAATGACGATATTGCGAGCGCCCGTCAGCAGCGAAATGGCAGGCACAATGGCAAGAAGGGCGTAAGCGGTCGCGCTATGGCCTCCGCTGTGGCGGGCCACCACGCCGGCAAAGCCACACACGGCAAGCACGGTCAACAGCGCCGCGACGTCGAGACGGCCGGTGACCGACAGACGCCAGACGATGGCCAGCAAGGCAGCGACCAGCACCATGACGCCACCGACGCCGAGGCTGGGGCCCCCCGAGAAAGCCAGGAAAGGTGGCACCAGTGTCAGGCCGAACAGCGCCGCTCCCAACAACATGGCAACGAAGGCACCATGCCGGGCTGCTGTCAAGGGATCGTGTTTCGCCGATCCGTGGACCAAACGGTCGACGGATGCCTTGGCGGATATGAACCAATCAAACTGACGCAACGCCCCGGCACGGCACTGTGGCCGCGCTCCCTACATGACCCGTCGACCATGGCAGCGCGTCCTTTAAACGAACCCTAAGAGATCGGCCCTCCCAGGCCGTTCCTGTGCTTAGAAAGGCCTCCAGACAGGCCAAGTGCCAAACATGGTGAACAATTCCTCACCAAGGGCGGTCCGCACGTTAACCATCCCTTCACTTTGCCGCCGCCCGTGCGGTGCGTCACGCCCGTGTCGATGGTGCTCATGCTAGAATTAGCCATCGATCGGGAGCCCATGACGTGTTCTTCATTCTGCGCATGATGTTCTGGCTTGCCGTGGTTGCCCTGCTGCTGCCGGCGTCGCCGGCCCCGCACGACAGGCAAGCCTCGGCAAATCTGTCGGCCAGTACCTTGGCCGACAAGGCTGTCAGCGCGGCATTGTCCTATTGCGCCACCAGTCCCCAGCAATGCGCCGCCGGCCTGGCCGGTGCCAGGCAGCTCGGTGGCTTGCTGGCCGGCCCGAGCGACGACGTCGCCACCGCCCCGGCCCCAGCGGCTCAGCGCTTTACCGCCCTGCCGCCACCGCGCCCGGCCATTCCCTGAGAAGGCTTTTTCTTCTCCAGCATCTCCCCTATATGAAGGAGATGAGCAGCCAAAATATCGACACCATCATCGAAAACTTCGGGCTCCTGGACGATTGGGAAGATCGCTATCGCTACCTGATCGAGCTCGGCAAGACGCTCGAACCCCTGCCGGACGAGGCGCGGACCGCGGCCAACAAGGTTCAGGGATGTGTCAGCCAGGTCTGGCTCGTCACCCATTGGAAGGATGGGCGCGCAACCTTTCAGTGCGACAGCGACGCCTTTATCGTGCGCGGCCTGTTGGCAATCCTGGTCGCTGTCTATGCCGGCCACACGGCCTCGGAGATCCTGGCCATCGACGCGCTCGAAATCTTTCGCGACCTGCAGCTTCAGGAACATCTCACGCCGCAGCGTTCCAACGGGCTGAAATCATTCGTCGAACGCATTCGCAGCGATGCCCGGCAGGTACTGGTCACGACCTGACCGCTTCCGCATCGAACATCTTGCTAGAGCATCGTGCCAAAAAGTGGACGCCGGCTTTCGGGACGATGCTGTAGATACTTCAAACAACAAGAGCCGGATGCGTGGCATCCGGCTCTTGTTGTCGTTCCGGCATCGCCGTAGCGAAATTACCGTCCCTTGCGGCGACGCTGCTGCCCCAGGCCCATCTGCTTGGCCAGGTTGGAGCGGGCCTGAGCATAGTTGGGGGCGACCATCGGATAGTCGGCCGGCAGAGCCCACTTCTCGCGGTATTCTTCCGGCGAGATATTGTACTGCGTGCGCAGATGACGCTTCAGGGACTTGAACTTCTTACCGTCCTCGAGGCAGATGATGTAGTCAGCCGTCACCGACTTCTTGATCGGAACAGCCGGCTTGGGAGCCTCGGCCGGCACTTCCTGCACGCCGCTGGTGATACGCTGAAGAGCACCATGGACCTCATTGATCAAGCCAGGCAGGTCCGATGCAGCAACCGAATTGTTGCTCACATAGGCCGAGACGATATCCGCCGCTAGCTCGATGAAGTTGGTGTTGTTGGATCCGTCGCTCATGGTAAATCGACTTTCTTTTTTTGGTCTGATTTAACTAAATGTTCACCACCGGCTACACTGCCGCGCCATTCATTAACAGCAGTGCAGGCCATACATCCGCTTCGCAACTTTGGAATCGCGAATTTCGAATTGCGCACTGATGTAAACTCTCAAATCTTATCAATCAAGATCTTTTGCAAGACAAGCATGAATTTTGCACTACGCCGCTTCTGATTACTGCCATGAAAACATGCAACCGCCTACGTAAGACGCGCCCCTATCACAAATGGGTACTGGAACACCCGATCGGACTATCTGATCTGCACTGACAACCGGATAGGTCGCCTCTGGCATCACCACAGACAGCAATTGTAAAAAGGCGCACATGACCAGCGCATTACGCAGCATCGCCGCGACTGCCGCCAATCAGACGCCGATGAGAAAGCTCCGGAGTTAGACCGACTTCCCTTGCGACAATTGCCATCCCGGCAAACAGCAAACGCAAATTTGCAAGCTTGCCTCCGAATTCAACATGACACTGAATTGCGAACTGTCGTCCCACTCCCTATTTACGACGAACTGAATAGTCTTCAAACGCTCGGCTCGTCGAATCAGCCGCAAAGTATGTCTATCGTTTCGATAGCATCCCTTTGCGGCAAAATATTGGGAGACACTTGTGCCAAACAAGAAAGTTAACAAAACAGACACGGAATGGCGGACGCTTCTTTCTCCAGAACAATACCACATTACCCGCGAGCGCGGCACGGAGCGTGCTTTTACCGGGCCGTTCTGGAACTCCAAAGAAAAGGGCACCTATTCCTGCGTCTGCTGCGGCGAGGAATTGTTCCGATCCGATACCAAGTTCGACTCGGGCTGCGGCTGGCCGAGTTACTTCGAACCCGTGCATGCGAATGCGGTAGTCGAGTTGGAGGACAGATCCTACGGCATGCGCCGCGTCGAGATCCGTTGCGCGGCTTGTGATGCCCATCTCGGCCATGTCTTCCCGGATGGTCCGCCTCCCACCGGCCTGCGCTACTGCATCAATGGCCATTCCATGAATTTCACGCCCGACCAGAAGGCATGAGATGACGATTTCTTCCCCTATTCTGCCGCCTATCGCCGAAAAACGGCCAAGCAAGCGCATCGTTCACGGTATTACATTACAGGACGACTATGCTTGGCTGCGGGCCGACAACTGGCAAGAAGTGCTGCGTGACGGCTCGACGCTGCCCGCCGACATCAAGGCGCATCTCGAGGAGGAAAACCGCTATGCCGACGCCCAGCTTGCGGGCGGCGAGCATTTGCGGAGCGTGCTGTTCGAAGAGCTCAAGGGGAGAATCAAGGCCGACGATTCCTCGGTACCCTCGCCGGACGGGCCGTTCGACTACTATTCGCGTTTTCGGCAGGGCGGACAGCATCGTCTGTTCTGCCGGCGTTCGCGCGATGGCGGCGAGGAAACGATACTGCTGGACGGCGACGCTCTGGCAAAGGGCAAGAGCTTCTTCGCCTTTGGCGGCTTTGCCCCCTCGCCCGACCACCGACTGATCGCCTGGAGTTGCGATGAGAACGGTTCGGAGTTTCATACGATACGCCTGCTCGATACTTCGAAAGACGTAATGCTGGCGGACAATACTCCCGATACGGAGGGTGAGGCTGTCTGGCTCGCCGATGGATCTGGCTTCTACTATGTGCGGCTCGACGAAAACCATCGTGCCTCCAGCGTGTGGCTGCATCGTCTGGGAACCCCGACCGGCACCGACCGCCTGGTCTACGAAGAGGCCGATGCCGGCATGTTCGTCGGCCTGTCGCAGACCCAGTCGCGCCGCCTGGCGACCATCGACATCCACGACCATGAAACCTCGGAAGTTCGGATCATCCGCCTCGACGATGCCGACGGCACGGTGCATCTGATCGCCGCGCGCCAGGAAGGCGTCCAATATGAGATCGAGCATCGCCCCCTGCCCGGCGGGACGGACCAGCTGCTGATCCTGACCAATCTCGACGACGCCGAGGACTTTCGCATCATGACCGCGCCTCTGGCGAAGCCGGATCAGGTGACTTCGGCGCAGGCGACTTCGGGCCAGACGTCCTGGCGCGACCTCATCCCGCATAAGCCGGGCCGCTATATTCTCGATATCGTGCTGCTGGCGGATTGGCTGGTTCGGCTCGAACGTGAGGACGGCCTGCCTCGCATCGTGATCCGCTCCTTGTCGAGTGGCGAGGAACACGCCATCGATTTTGCCGAGGAAGCCTATTCCCTGTCACTCGACGGCGGCATGGAATTTACGACCGACCAGATCCGCTTCGTCTATTCCTCGATGACCACGCCGGCCGAGACCTATGACTACGACATGCGCTCGCGCGAACGCATCCTGCGCAAACGACAGGAGGTTCCGTCCGGGCACGATCCCCAGCTTTATGTCACGCGCCGGGTCTTCGCCCCAACGGCGGATGGCGAAAGCGTGCCGATCAGCCTGCTCTATCGCAAGGAAACAGCGCTGGATGGCTCGGCACCGCTCCTACTCTACGGTTATGGCGCCTATGGCCTGTCCATGCCGGCCCAGTTTTCCACCAATGCCCTATCGCTGGTCGACCGCGGCTTCGTCTATGCCATCGCTCATATCCGCGGCGGCACGGAGAAAGGCTGGCGCTGGTATCGCGAGGGCAAGCTCGCAAAGAAGCCGAACACCTTCCAGGATTTCGTCGCGGCCGGCAGTTATCTGGCCGAGCGCGGTTTTACGGCCCGCAAGAGAATCATAGCCCATGGCGGTTCGGCCGGCGGCATGCTGATGGGGGCGATCGCCAATCTCGCCCCCGATCTGTTCGGCGCCATCGTGGCGGAAGTGCCCTTCGTCGATGTGCTTACCACCATGCTCGACGACAGCCTGCCCCTCACCCCGCCGGAATGGCCCGAATGGGGCAATCCAATCGAAGACGAGGCAGCTTTCCGCACAATTCTCTCCTACAGCCCGGTCGACAACGTGACCGCACGCCCCTATCCGCCGATTCTGGCGCTCGCCGGCCTGACCGATCCGCGCGTGACCTATTGGGAACCGGCCAAATGGGTGGCAAGGCTGCGAGAGAAGAACCCGCACGGCAATCCGGTAATCTTCAAGGTGAACATGGATTCAGGCCATGGTGGGGCTTCCGGGCGTTTCGAACGGCTGAAGGAAGTGGCTCTGGTCCAGGCCTTCGCCCTGCAGACGATGGGCGCGGCATGACTTGCCCCCCGCCCGGTAGGCACAGTTTTGTCCGGCCGGGCGGGCTTGAGCAGGCTTGCATAAAATCATGCCAATCATTCTACCAAATCTGTTCCCTTCCAGGACCATCCCGCTTAAGTTTGCCCGCCGACGGTGCATCGGCCTTTCCGTCCGCTCCGGCGGCGGCGGGCTTGTGACCGCCACCCATTCATTCGGCTCCCGCCCGGATGACTGCGAGGTCTTCGATCTCGTGGCAACCGTTGGGAACACAAGAGGGGCGGGCTGCGTTTTGTAGCCATGCCCGTCGCCATCATGCCACTTCATGAGGAACACCATGTCCTTCACGCTTCCCGAACTGACCTACTCCTATGATGCCCTCGCGCCCTATATGTCGCGCGAAACGCTGGAGTTCCATCACGACAAGCATCACCTTGCCTATGTGAACAATGGCAACAACCTGCTCAAGGGCACGGAGTGGGAAGGCAAGAGCCTCGAGGACATCGTCAAGGGGTCCTTCGGCAAGAATGCCGGCCTGTTCAACAATGCCGGCCAGCACTACAACCATCTACACTTCTGGAAGTGGCTGAAGCCGAATGGCGGCGGTGCGATCCCGGGCAATCTCGAAAAGGCCATCGTCGACGGCCTCGGCTCGGTGGACAAGGCCAAGGAAGAGTTCATCCAGGCCGGCGTCACCCAGTTCGGCTCTGGCTGGGCCTGGCTCGCCGTCAAGGACGGCAAGGTCGTCATCGCCAAGACACCGAACGGCGAGAGCCCGCTGGTACATGGCGCCACCCCGATCCTCGGCGTCGACGTCTGGGAACATTCCTATTACATCGACTACCGCAACCGCCGCCCCGATTATCTCAAAGCCTTCGTCGACAGCCTGGTGAACTGGGAATATGTCGCCGAGCTCTATGAAGCAGCGGTGAAGTAAGCAGTTCCGGAGCGCCAATCGGATCGATTGACGCTCCGCCCCTGGCAGAGATCGTGCTGCGCTTCCCGGCAATCCATCGGGTCGCAAGGCGTCTTCCGGCAGATCTGTCGAGAATCCGAGGGCGGAGTTTTCTCCGCCCTTTCGTATTTTTGGAGATTTCGCTGCCAACCGGCCTCATCCGGCGATCAGCCCTGCCCTATTTTTTGCACAAAGTCTGAATGCCAAATCTAGGGGTATCCGGTAATCATCTGATATCGTTTGGCTTTCCAAAAATTTGGTATCGGGACACCTGCCATCGCCACGCATGGCTCGCTTAGCAGCCATGCAAACTCAGCAATTGTTTATTGTGCGGCGCACACTAAACTAATCCTCATCAAACGGCGCGGAACTTGTTCCCCGTTTGATAGCCCTCCTTGGGCGTTTCCTCCCTAGACTTGGGCCGCAGCGCAAGCTGCGGCCTCTTTCTTTTCAGGGCACTTTGACGCAATTGGCGAGAATCACAAAGTCAGGCCGAAACAAGCGGGAGAGCGAACCAGCGTCCATCTCGGACATACTCGGCACGCACGGTGGCTTCTCCACCGAAAATCCATCCCGCCATCACCCGCTAGCAACCTTTTCAAGGCGATAGTGCCTGTTCCCGCCGTTCAAAGCCGCGTATAGGGCGGAGCGGTTGTCACGATAGGCCCTCTCCTTGCTGAAGAACATTCTTTCCATCGGCGCCTGGACCATGGTGTCGCGCGTGACCGGTTTTGTCCGGGACGCCATGATGGCCGCCCTGATGGGAAGCGGCCCCGCGGCGGAGGCCTTCATCGTCGCCTTTCGCCTGCCGAATAATTTCCGCGCCATCTTCGGCGAAGGGGCCTTCAACGCCTCCTTCGTGCCGGCCTACACCAGGGTCCACCAGCAGGACGGCGATGACGCCGCGCGGCTGTTCCAGGGGCGGATCGTCTCGATATTGTTGATCTCGCAGGTGATTCTGCTGGGATTGGTGCTGATCTTCACACCTCAATTCGTCGGCTTGAATGCGCCGGGCTTCGAGGGCGAACGCTTCGATCTCGCCGTCACGCTCACCCGCATCACCTTTCCCTATCTCATCCTGATCACCCTCGCCACGCTCTATGGTGGCGTGCTCAATGCCGTCGGGCGCTTCACAGCCGCCGCGGCAGCGCCAATCCTGCTCAATGTGGCGATGATCGCCACCCTCCTCGCGCATCACTGGTTTCCGACCACCGCCCACGCCGCGGCCTGGGGCCTCACCGTCTCCGGTGTTCTGCAGCTCGGCTTCATGCTGTGGGCAGCGCACCGGGCTCGTGTCCTTGCCACGCCGGAGCCGATACGGCTCGACGCGCCGGTGAAAGCCTTCTTCAAGGCGCTGGGGCCGGCCACCATCGGCTCGATGGGTACGCAAATCGCCATTTTCGCCGACACCATCATCGCTTCGCTGCTGTCGGCCGGCGCGGTGGCGGCGCTTTATTATGCCGATCGCATCAATCAATTGCCGCTCGGCATCATCGGCATCGCGGCCGGCACGGTGATCCTGCCGCAGATGAGCCGGCTTCTGGCGGCCGGACAGGTCGAGGAAGCGCACGCCGCGCAACGGCGCACCATCTTCCTGACCTGGCTGCTGGCCGCGCCTTTTCTCGCCGGTTTTCTTGCCGTTCCCGATCTGATCATGCGCGCGCTGTTCATGCGCGGCGCTTTCACGGCCGCCGATGCCGAGGCGGCCTCCAGTGCCCTTCTCGCCTATGGCGCGGGCCTGCCGGCCGTGGTGCTGATCCGGTCGGCCGTGGCCAGCTTCTATGCCCGCGGCGATACGGCGACGCCGCTCTGGGCCTCCCTCACCGGCATCGGCGTCAACATCCTTCTGAAGATCATCCTGATGGGACCGCTGCAGCAGGCGGGCCTTGCCCTGGCGACCTCGCTCGGCGCCTGGGTTAATCTCGGCATCCTGGCTGCCCTGGCTAGCCGCCGCCACTTCATGCATCTCGACCGCCGCCTCTATGCCATGCTGGCCTGCGTCGCCCTGGCGACCGTGACCGCCGGCTTGGCGATGTATGCGGCGGCCACAGGCCTGGTGCCGCTCCTGGCCGGGCTTTCGCATGTCGGCGACATCGTCAGCCTCGCGCTTGTCGGCATCGTCGGGGCCGCTTTCTACGGCGCCACGGTCTACTTCGCCTTCGGTACGGCGGGCATGAATTTCAAAAGCGCGTTACGACGCTGATGCCGATGCCGTCGAAGCGGTCCATGCGCATCAGGGCTTCGGGTGCCTCGTCGAGGCCGATACGGCTGCCGACCAGCTTCTGAGGCGCCAACTTGCCGGCGGCGATCATGTCGAACATCGCCTGGTAGCGGAAAGCCTGCATGCCATGGCTGCCGAGGATCTCGAGTTCATAGGCGATCACCCGATCCATCGGAATGGCCGGCCTGGCATGGTCGCCCAGCATCAGGCCGACCTGAATGTGACGACCGCGCCGACGCAGATTACCAATCGAATTGACGCTGGTGACGGGATGGCCGAGCGCGTCCAGAGAGACTTGCGCGCCGCCTCCCGTAAGATCGCGGACCGCGGCTACGACATCTTTGGTCTGCGCCGCATTGATCGTCGCCACCGCACCTAGTTGGCGGGCGAAATCCAGCTTTTCCTCGGTCAGGTCGATGGCCACGACATTGGCGCCGACGGCGCTGGCGATCATGATCGCCGACAACCCGACGCCGCCACAGCCATGCACGGCGACCCAGTCGCCTGGCCGGACCCGGCCCTGGTCGACCACCGCCCTGAAGGAGGTGGCAAAGCGGCAGCCCAGGCTCGCCGCCGTCGCCGAATCGAGGGTTTCGGACAGCTCGACCAGATTGGCGTCGGCGAAATCGAGCGCAACGAATTCCGCGAAAGACCCCCAGCCCGTGAAGCCGGGCTGGAACTGCTGTTCGCAAACCTGCTGGTTGCCGCCGGCGCATTCGCGGCAACGGCCACAGCCCGCAACGAAAGGCACGGTAACGCGCTGCCCCGCGCGCCAGCGCCCGACCCGGCTGCCCACCGCCACGATGGTGCCCGCCAGTTCATGGCCGGGCACATGGGGCAGCACGATATCGGGGTCGTGCCCCATCCAGCCATGCCAGTCGCTGCGGCACAGGCCGCTAGCCTCGACCTTGACGACGACGCCTTCCGGCGCCGGGGTCGGATCGGGCACGGTCTGTATTCTCGGCGGCTGCCCGAATTGTTCGAAGACGACGGCTTTCATGATCGACCCGCATCCCATGTCGCGAAAGGGCGACAGGGCCAGCCTCGTGCCGGCCCTGATCAAGATGACCCTTATTTGGCGAGAGCGTCGAGAATGCGCACCCAGGAGCGAATGCCCTTGTGGAAGCTGCGCACGTCGTATTTCTCGTTCGGTGAATGGATCTGGTCGTCCTCCAGGGCAAAGCCGATCAGGAGCGAATCGATGCCGAGGATGCGCTGCATGTCGCCGACCACCGGGATCGACCCGCCCGACCCGATCATCGGCGCCGTGCGGCCCCATTCTTCCGCCAGTGCCGCGCGCGCCTTGGCCAGCGGTTCGCTGTCCGTCGGTACGGCGATCGCCGGTCCCATGCCATGCGACTGGAATTCGGCCTTGCAGTCCGCCGGCAGGCGATCGGTCACGAATTTGCGGAAGGCAGCCTGCACCTTTTCGGGTTCCTGGCCCGCCACGAGGCGGAACGACACCTTGGCGAAAGCCTGCGCGGCGATCACCGTCTTGGCGCCCTCGCCCTCATAGCCGCCACTGATGCCGTTGACGTCACAGGTCGGACGCACGGTGATCTGCTCGAGCACCGTCCGGTCCTTCTCTCCCGCCGGCACCTTCAGGCCGACTTCGGCCAGATAGGCCTCGCCATCGAAATCGAGGGCAGCCCACTCGGCCTTCACTGCGTTCGGCAATTCCTTCACGCCGTCATAGAAACCCGGCACGGTGACGCTGCCATTGTCGTCATGCAGAGCGGCCAGAATCTTCGACAGCACCCGGATCGGGTTCTGGGCAGCACCGCCATACATGCCAGAATGCAGGTCGCGGCTGGCCGCCTTGATGGTGACTTCCTCATAGACCATGCCGCGCAGCATGGTGGTGATGGCAGGGGTATCGCGGTCCCACAGGTCGGTATCGCAAACCAGGCAGAAATCGGCCTTCAACTCGTCCTTGTTCTCCTTGAGGAACGGCACGAGGCTGCGCGAGGACGATTCTTCTTCGCCCTCCAGGAACACCGTCACGTCGACGGGCAGTTCCCCCTGGGTCTCGATCAAGGCGCGACAGGCCTCGATGAAGGTCATCACCTGGCCCTTGTCGTCGGAAGCTCCCCTGGCGATGATGATGTCGCCATGCGGGCCGGGCTTGCGTACCGGCTCGAACGGCTTGGTGTGCCACAGATCGAGCGGATCCGGCGGCTGCACGTCATAATGGCCATAGAACAGCACATGCGGCACGCCGGCCTTGCCGGTGCGGCGATGCCCCACCACCATGGGATGGCCGATCGTCTTGCGAGGCGAGGCATCGAAGCCGACGTCCCTCAGGGCCGCGGCCGCCCATTCGGCAGCTTTCTGGCAATCGCCGGCATAGGCGCTGTCGGCGGAGATCGAGGGGATGCGGAGAAATTCGAACAGCCGGTCGAGGCTGGCATCGAGTGCCTTGTCGGCAGCATCGAGCGCTTTATTGATATCAGACATGGGCCTTAACGATGCGGGTGAGAAAGCGCCAAGCTAGCGCGCCTTGCCCACTCTGGGTAGGGCCGACTTGCCTCTCAACGTCGTTTTCGGCCTATAACTTTGCCCTCCCCTCGTAAGGGGAGGGCAACCGCATGGTCAGCTCGCAAGGCTCCGCATCCGAGCGGTGAGCCGCGTACGCTGTATCATCGATCCCACCCGCCGATAGATCTGCCGCGGCGACACCGGCTCGGTCAGCACGGCATCGAAACCAGCTTGAGTGGCGGTCAGAAGCGCGGAACGGTTGGGCTGGTTAGCGATCAGCAGAATCGGCACTTCGCGCAACTCGCCCCCTTCATCCTGGCTGAGTGCCCCCAACAACGCGAAGGCATCGGCAAGCACCGGCAGTGCGATCACCACGCCCAGTGGCGGATCCCGGCGCGCCATCTCCAAAGCATCCACGATGCCCGAAGCAAGTCTGACCTTGGTCATACCGAAATCCAGGAGGTTCTCGCGCCAAAACTCGGCAACCTCCTGGTTTGGATTGACCACCAAAACATCGGCAGATTGTATTACTTTTCTATTCGAACGATCATTCAGTATAGATGCGCCATCCATCGCCCAAGAGCCTCCAGCAATCGCGCTTCAAAAGCTCATACGCCAAGGGTACCCAAACGTATATGCTGATCCGATACCTCACCAGGAAGGCTAGGAATGCAATACGGGAAATTTGACGTAGGCGCCCCGAATAACGGTGTACCGGTAGTACTTATATACTGACTCTTCAGCTATGACGTTGCGACGACAGGCCCTAGCGCCGCGAACGCCCGCCAAGGACGCCCCTCAGGATTGCCTGAGTAATCTCACGACCAGCCGTGGTGGCGATGGTGCGCGTGACGGAGCGGACCACAGCCTGCGACGTCGTCATACGACCGGACGAGCGCCCGCCACCACTGCCCGAACCAAACACGCTTCCCAAGACGCTGCCGAGAAAACCGCCCCCCTCCTCCGCCGGCTCGGCAGGCGCAGCCTCCTCGGTCACGCGACGCTGCAGCATTTCGAAGGCGGATTCGCGATCGACCACGGTTTCATATTTGCCGCGCAGCGAAGAGGCCTGCTGGATCGCCTGGCGTTCGGCTGGCGAGATGGCGCCCACCCGTGCCGCCGGAGGCAGGATGAGGGCCCGCTGCACGATCGATGGCACGCCATTGCCTTCGAGGAAGGACACGAGGGCCTCGCCCTTGCCGAGCTCCGAGATGACCTTGGCGGTATCGAGGTCGGGATTGGGGCGGAAGGTCTCCGCGGCGGCCTTGACCGCCTTCTGATCACGCGGCGTGAAGGCGCGAAGGGCATGCTGCACGCGATTGCCGAGCTGGCCGAGCACGGTGTCGGGCACGTCGAGCGGATTTTGGGTGACGAAATAGATGCCGATGCCCTTGGAGCGGATCAGGCGCACGACCTGCTCGATCTTCTGCAGCAGCGCCGGCGGCGCATCGGTGAACAGGAGGTGCGCTTCGTCGAAGAAGAACACCAGCTTGGGCTTGTCGAGATCACCGACCTCGGGCAATTGCTCGAAGAGTTCGGACAAGAGCCAAAGCAGGAAGGTGGCGTAGAGCTGGGGCGCCATCATCAACTTGTCGGCCGCCAGGATGTTGATGGTGCCACGTCCCCTGGCATCGAGCAGGCCGATATCGGCGAGCGACAGAGCAGGCTCGCCGAAGAATTTATCGCCTCCCTGTTGCTCCAGTGCCAGAAGCTGACGCTGGATCGCTCCCACCGTCGTCTTGGAGACATTGCCATAGGTCTTGATCAGTTCGGCCGCCCTGTCGGCCATATCAGCTAGCAGCGCCTGAAGATCCTTGAGATCGAGCAGCAGCAGGCCCTGGTCGTCGGCAAGCTTGAAGGCGGCGTTGAGCACCCCCTCCTGGACGTCGTTGAGTTGCAGCATCCGGGCGAGCAGGAGCGGCCCGACATCGGAGACGGTCGCGCGGATCGGCATGCCCTGCTCACCGAAGACGTCCCAGAACTGTACGGGAAACTGGTCGGGCTCATAGGTGATGCCGACATCGGCGGCGCGTTTGACGATGAAGTCCTTGGCTTCGCCGCGCTGGGAAACGCCGGACAGGTCCCCCTTGATGTCGGCGGCGAAGACGGGCACGCCGCGTGCCGAAAACCCTTCGGCCAGAACCTGCAGGGTCACCGTCTTGCCGGTTCCTGTCGCCCCGGTGATCAACCCATGGCGGTTGCCGAAGGCCAGCGCGAGATATTGGGGCTCTGCGCTCTTGGCAACGAAAATCCGGCTCTGATCGGTCATCTCTTCCTGTCCTGAACGGTCAAATCGCGAGGCGAACCATACCCGCCCACGCCACATATCGCTACGGGCAACGGCTTGAGGAAGTGTTACAAGTATTTAAAGCCACGGCCTTGATCTCCATGGCAAAATGCGAAACAGAGAAGAGCGGTTTGCCTATCGTGAATCCTTGGTGGCATCCGCGTCACGTCAGGGAGAAGAAAGATGGAAGAGCTGGTCGCCCAACTGGGTGCTAAAATTGGCGTGAGCCCCGAGGTTGCGACGCAGGCTATCGGCGCCGTGCTTGCCTTCCTGGAGCGGGAAGGACCTGCCGACGCGGTATCGAAGCTGGTCGATTCGATCCGTGGCGCGCGTGAAGTCACCAACGAGGCCATGAACGCCCAGAGCGGCGGTTTCATGGGCATGCTGGCCGGCATGGTCGGCCATGTTGGTGGCGGCATCGCCGGCCTCGGCGGCCAGCTGATGGCCCTCGGCCTCGACCTCAACCAGATCCAGACAATCGGCAAGGAACTCTTCGCCTATGCCGAGAAGGAAGCCGGCCCCGAAGTGGTCGGCAAGATCGTCGCTGAGATTCCCGAACTCGGGCAGTTCGTCTGAACCATGGCAGAGGCGGGTGTGGACGAGGCCCGTTGGCGCGAAGCCGTCGCCGGTGTGCTCAAGGGAGCCTCCTTCGAGGACAGACTGACGAGCCTGCTGCCAGACGGCGCACGCCTGCAGCCCCTCTATGCCCGCATGGCCGGCGCCCTGCCCATTCCCGGGCGGCCGCCGGCTGCACCCTGGACCATGGTTCAGCGAGCCGACCATCCGGACGTCGCTGCAGCCAACACCCAGCTTCTCGAGGATCTGGAAGGTGGCGCCGGCGGGATCGTGCTGGCGACAGCCCATAGTCCGTTCGCGCGCGGCTTCGGCGTCGCGGTCAATGCCATGAACGCCTTGGACGGCCTGCTGGCGGGCGTCCTGCGCAATGCAATCGAGATTCGCATCGAAGCCGGCCCGCAAACGCTCGAGATTGCGCGCTGGCTCAGCGAAATCGAAGGTGGCACCGTCCATTACGGCTACGATCCGATCGGCCTGCTCGCGACCACAGGCACCTTGCCGACGGCATGGCCTTCCACCGCTTCGGTTCTCGCCAATCATCGGCAGGGCGGCACGGTGCTGACAGCCGATGGCCGACCCTTCCATGAGGCGGGCGCAACCCCGGGGCTCGAGCTCGCCAGCTTGCTGAGTTCGGCCCTGTCCTATCTGCGCGTGCTGGAAGCGACCGGGCTGCGCCTCGAAGAAGCACGTCATTGCATCGGCTTTACCATCGCCGCCGACCAGGAAGCCTTCACCACCATCGCCAAGCTTCGGGCCTTGCGTTTGCTCTGGCAGCAGATCGAGGAAGCCTGCGACCTCGCTCCAAACCCCATCCATATCCACGCGGAAACCGCCTGGCGCATGCTGAGCCGGCGTGATCCGGCCACCAACATGCTGCGCAACGGGCTGGCCACGGCGGCCGCTGGGCTCGGCGGTGCGGACAGCATCTCCACCCTGCCCTACACGGCCGCAAACGGCCTGGCCGACGCGCACACGCGGCGCATCGCCCGCAATTGCCAGCACGTCCTCATCAGCGAAGCCAATCTGCACCGCATCGCCGATCCGGCCGCCGGTTCCGGCGGGCTGGAAACGCTGACACAGGCGCTGTGCGAGGCCGGCTGGTCCCAGTTCCAGGCCATCGAACGCCAGGGCGGCATCATCAATGTGATCCAGTCGGGCTGGCTGCAGGAGGAGATCGACGGGCTGCGTCCCCCGGTCGGCACCATCATCGGCGCCAGCAAATATGCCTTGGCCGAAGAACCTGTCGTCCCCGTGTTGCGACCTGCACCCAATCCAGCCACACCGCCTGCCCCGGCCTTGAACCGCCAGCGCGATGCCATGCCCTTCGAGGTCACGGCCGAGAGCACGGCAGGAGGCACCTTATGAGTCGCATCCCCGATTTCTCGACGCTCGCCTTCCGTCGCCCTGCGCCAGGACCGCTTCTCACCGGCGAAGTCTGGCAGACGCCCGAGGGCATCGACATCAGGGCCGTGCACGGAGAGAGCGACCTCATCGGGCTGCAGGCGGTCGAGTCCTGGCCGGGCCAGGCACCTTTCCTGCGTGGTCCCTATCCGACCATGTATGTCCAGCAGCCCTGGACCATCCGCCAATATGCCGGCTTCTCCACCGCCGAGGAGTCCAACGCCTTCTATCGCCGCAACCTCGCGGCGGGCCAGAAGGGCCTCTCGATCGCCTTCGATCTCGCCACCCATCGCGGCTATGATTCCGACCATGCGCGCGTGACCGGCGATGTCGGCATGGCCGGCGTCGCGATCGATTCCATCATCGACATGCGCACTCTGTTCCAGGGCATTCCGCTCGACGAAATGTCGGTGTCGATGACCATGAACGGCGCCGTGCTGCCGATCCTGGCGCTCTATATCGTCGCGGCCGAGGAACAGGGTGTTTCGCCCGACAAGCTGGCGGGGACCATTCAGAACGATATCCTGAAGGAGTTCATGGTCCGCAACACCTATATCTACCCGCCCGGCCCCTCCATGCGCATCGTCGGCGATATCATCGCCTATACCGCGCAGAATATGCCGAAGTTCAACGCGATCTCGATCTCCGGCTACCACATGCAGGAAGCCGGCGCGACACAGGACCTGGAGCTCGGCTACACCCTGGCCGACGGTGTCGAATATATCAGGGCCGGGCTGAAGGCCGGACTCGACATCGACCATTTCGCCCCGCGCCTGTCCTTCTTCTTCGCCATCGGCATGAACTTCTACATGGAGGTGGCCAAGCTCCGTGCCGCCCGGTTGCTGTGGACGCGCCTGGTGCAGCAGTTCAATCCGAAGTCCCAGAAATCCCTCGCCTTGCGCACGCATTGCCAGACCTCCGGCTGGTCGCTGACGGCGCAGGATGTCTACAATAACGTCACTCGCACCCTGATCGAGGCGATGGCGGCCACGCAGGGCGGCACCCAGTCTCTGCATACCAATGCCCTCGACGAGGCCCTGGCGCTGCCGACGGATTTCTCGGCCCGCATCGCCCGCAATACCCAACTCGTGCTGCAGCAGGAGAGCGGCACCACGCGGTTGATCGATCCCTGGGGTGGTTCCCACGCCATCGAGAATCTCACCGCCGACCTCGCCGCCAAGGCCTGGCGGCATATCGAGGAGGTCGAGGCCATGGGCGGCATGGCCAAGGCGATCGAAGCCGGCCTGCCCAAGTTGCGCATCGAGGAGGCCGCCAGCCGGACCCAGGCCCGCATCGACGCCGGCGAGCAGGCCGTGATCGGCGTCAATATCTACAAGCCGCAGTCGGAACCGGCGATCGAACTGCTCAAGGTCGACAACTCAGCCGTGCGAACAGCTCAGATCGCCAAGCTCGAGCAGTTGAAGGCCGAGCGCGATCCGGCGGCCTTGGAGCAGGCCCTGGACGCCCTGAGCAAGGGCGCGGAAGGCGATGCCAACCTCCTCGCGCTTGCGGTCGATGCGGCCCGGGCCAGGGCGACCGTCGGCGAGATCTCCTCAGCACTCGAAAAGGTGTTCAGCCGCCATAAGGCTGAGATCCGCGCCACCTCCGGCGTCTACAAGGCGGCGATGAGTGGTGGCGGCATCGAGAAGGTGCAGCAGAAGACTGCGGTCTTCCGCGAGGAAGAAGGCCGCCCGCCCAGGATCCTGGTCGCCAAGATGGGGCAGGACGGGCACGACCGCGGCCAGAAGGTGATCGCCTCGGCTTTCGGCGATCTCGGTTTCGAGGTCGATATCGGGGCCCTCTTCGCCACGCCTGAGGAAGTCGCCAGGCAGGCTGCCGACAGCGACGTCCATATCGTCGGCGTCTCCTCCCTTACCGCCGGGCATCTCACGCTGGTGCCGGCTTTGCGCAAGGCTCTGGTGGCCGAGGGCCGGCCGGATATCATGATCGTGGTGGGCGGCGTGGTACCCGAACATGATTTCGAGGCCCTCTATGCGGCGGGTGCCCAGGCGATCTTCCCACCTGGCACGGTCATCACCGAAGCCGCCAGCAGCTTGCTCGACGAATTGCTGAGCCAGCTGCGCCATCGTCACCATAACAAACCGCGCGATGGCCGGTAGGTTCGGCCCGAAAGGACCGAGTGCCCCGTGCAGGTCGACGGCTCACAACCGCCCAAGCCCGCCCGCGGGCCCAACCTGCCGAGGCCGCAGCAGGATTTGGCCCGTCACGATTTTGCGGAAATCGCACTCAACTCTTCGAGGTCGAGGTCACGTTCCAGTTCGTGCAGCGTCTCGTTGTCGATCTTGCCAGCGCGGTGGAGACGTATGAGTTCGTTGCGCCCGGTGGCGATCGCGGCCAGCACGACATCGAAATGGGCATGCAGTCCCGGCGTAAAGTCTTCCGTGCGCTCGGCATAATCGACGATCATCGTCGCCCGGCGCTGGTAGCGTTCCAGCAACCGGGGATGAATGAGCGTACCCTCGCTGTCATAGGCAAGCTGCTGGATGGTGACCAATTGCTTCTGCGCCATGGCGGATTCGGCCTGGGCCATGGTAAGGCGCGCCCGTTCCGTCTCCGGCTCGACCGGCTTCACCCAGCCGATCACGCGCCCGAGGGTCGTGCCCTGCACGAGCACCGTTCCCAGGATGACGGCGAACGACGTCACCAGGATGAAATCACGACCGGGGAACCCTTCCGGCACGCTCAACGCCAGGGCCAGGGTGACGACGCCCCTTACACCCGCCCAGCTCAGCACGATGGCGCCGGGGACGCCAAGCGGCTTGTAGCGATCGACGCCCAACACCTCGCAAAGCCGGATCACCAGATCCGAACCGAACACCCAGGCAAATCGCGCCAGGGTGAGCGCCAGCAGGATCACGAGGATGGGCACGGCCATCGTTTCGAACACCACGCCGAAACCGCCGCCCCGTTCCACCACACCGCGCAGGGTGAAACCGATCAGGATGAAGACCGCCGCCTCCATCAGGAAAATCATCACGGACCAGAACGAGGTGCCGCGCATGCGTACCGAGGCCGAAAACACGGTGTGCTGATACCAGCCGGCAATCAGGCCCGTGGTTACCGTGGCGATGACGCCGGAGACATGGAACATCTCACCCAGCAGATAAGACGACCAGGACAACAGGCACGTGGCAGCGATGATCAAATATTCGTCACCGAGGCGGCGGGCGAGCAGCACCCATGCCGCGCCGGCGGCAATGCCGATAAGAACGCCTCCCAATGCCAACAGGAAGAACTCGCCGACCGCGTCCACCGCGCTGAAGGCACCCGTAACGCCGGCCGCGATGGCGAAGCGGAAAAGCACCAGGCCGCTCGCATCGTTGAACAGGCTTTCGCCCTCGAGCAGGATCTGCAGGCGCCGAGGCAGTTTCACCCGCTGCAGAATGGCACGAGCGGAGACGGCGTCGGGCGGCGAGACGATCGCTCCCAGTGCAGCGCATGCCGCCCAGGGCAATGACGGGAATACGAGATGGGTCACCACGGCCACGACGACGCAGGTGAAGACCACCGCCCCGACCGCAAGCGAGGCAATGCCGATCATGTGGCGTCGCAACCGCCCGAGCGCGATAAACCAGGCCCCGTCCATCAGGAGCGGCGGCAGGAAGATGACGAGCACCAGGTTGGGATCGAGCGCGATGGCGGGCAGGCCCGGCAGAAAGGCGAGCGATGCGCCGCCGGCAAGCAGCGCGACGGAGGGCGGCAGCCCCAGCTTGTGCGCAGCAAAGTGCAGGACGATGATCGCCAGGAACATCGCGATCACCAGTTCGAACAGGTGAATAGGGTCCATCAGCCTTTGCCCCCATTTGGCTTTTCCAGACCCTATAACGTCATGTCAGAAATGAAAGCCGGCGTTTCAGCACAAATGCCGGGTTGATGAGACTGCTCCTATCTTTGCCTCTCATTCCGAGGAGCACGGCCAGGACGAGTGAGACGCGCCAATCCTTCCACGATTTCGGGGAAAGTGGCGATCCGAAGCATCGACGGAAGGGGGAGAGTGGTTCAAATCGAGCAATAAGAAGCTCTGTGGCGCCACTCTCCCCCACCCGGCCCTTCGGGCCACCCTCCCCGCAAACGGGGAGGGATTGGCGCGCTCAGTTCTGAAATCGCGCCTTGTTCAGCCCAATGACGATATCGCTCCCCTCCCCGCTCAGCGCGGAGCGGTGACGATCACGTTCCAGGAACCCGGCATCAGCCTGGCCTGCAGGCGATCTCCCTCCAGGCTCACCTTCTCGATTGGGGCCGGTGCGACGGTGTCCTGGGCGTCCTTGGTATTGACAGCCTTCATGTTGGGATGGTGGATCTGCAGCGCCTCCACCACCTGGCGGTTGCCGCCGAAGCCCCGCAGCAGGACTTCGAGATCCATCGGCTCGCCGAGATGACGGTTCAGGGCGAAAATGGTGACCTGGCCGGTCGCCTCGTCCTCGGTGACGCAGGCATGGAGGTAGGGAATTTCCGGCGCTGTCTTGCCGGCATAGAAGGGTGAAGAGATCAGCGAGCGCAGCACGCGACCATGGGCATGGCGCGCCGTCAGCGCGAAGGGATGGAAGATGGTCTGGCGCCAGGCCGCTCCGCCCGGCTCCGTCATGATCGGGCCGATGATGTTCACGAGTTGGGCGATACAGGCGCATTTCACGCGGTCGGCATTGTTGAGCAGGGTGATCAACGCACCGCCCACCAGGAGCGCATCCTCGGTGTTGTAGACCTCCTCGATCAGCGGCGGGTGCTCGGGCCAGCCGGGCTTGCGCAGATGCTCATGCGTGCGCGCCTTGTACCAGACGTTCCACTCGTCGAGGGAAAGCATGATCCTCTTGGGCGAGCGGCGCGTGGCGGCCACGGCATCGGCAATCGCCACCACCTCGCGGATGAAGGCTTCCAGCAGCTCGATATTGCCGAGGAATTCCTCTGTGCTGTCATGCGGGTTCTGGAAATAGGTGTGCAGGGAGATGAAGTCGACATAATCGAAGCAATGGTCGAGAACCTCGTATTCCCAACGGGCATAGGTGGCCATGTCGCGGTTGGATGAACCGCAGGCCGCCAGCTCGATCGAGGGATCGACCCAGCGCATCACCTTGGCGGTCTCATGGGCGATGCGGCCGTATTCGCCCGCTGTCTTGGCGCCGATCTGCCAGGGGCCGTCCATCTCGTTGCCGAGGCACCAGAACTTGATGTCGTGCGGCTTGTCATAGCCGTGGCTCTTGCGCAGTTCCGACAGCTCGGTACCGCCCGGATGGTTGCAATATTCGATGAAGCGCCGCGCCTCGTCATGGTCGCGGGTGCCGAGATTGACGCCGAACATCGGCTCCACCCCGACCTTTCGGGACCAGTCGATGAATTCGTTGGTGCCGAAGGCGTTGGTCTCGGTCGAGAACCAGGCGAGATCGAGCCGGCGCGGCCGCTGCTCGACCGGGCCGACGCCGTCCTCCCAATTGTAGCCGGACAGGAAATTGCCACCCGGATAGCGCACGATGGTGGTGCCGAGTTCGCGGGTCAGCTCGGCGACATCCTGGCGGAAACCCTGGTCATCCGCGGTGGGATGGCCGGGTTCGAAGATACCGGTGTAGACGCACCGTCCCATATGCTCGACGAACGTACCGAAGATGCGGCGGTCGAGATCGGAGATGATGAAATCGTGATCGACGATCAGGCGGGCGGACGGCATGGCGTAAACTGACCTTTGAACCTGGGAAATGTTTGGCGGGAGAGGGACCCACGGCGGGAGGAGAGCCGTGGGTCCTGGATGTGGCGAAACGCGGCGTTACTTCGCGTTCGCCAGCAATTCGTTGATGCGGGACTGCGCGTCGGCGAGCGCGGCGTCGATCTCCTTGTCGCCGGTCACGCCGGCGGTGACCTCGTCATTCTCGATCTCCTGGATCGCGAATTGGCGCTTCACCGCCGCCGGGCGGGCGGCGCCATTGCTGGTCAGCGGCGCAAGATCGGCCCGATGCGGCAGGGCTTTGAACTCGGCGCTGCCGGCCACGGATTTGCGGATGGGCAGATGGCCGGTGCGTGCCCACTGGAAATCATTGTCCCACAGGAATTTCAGGAACTCGTAGGCCGATTTGCGCTGAGCATCGGTGAGATCGGCCTTGAGGACCACCCAGCTATGCCCGTCAGCCCAGACGCGCGGGCTGCCGGGATAGAGCTGCGGGAAAGGCACCACCGCATAGCCACCGGACAAGGGAGCGCCACTCTTCTTGGATTCCTGGTCGTAGGTATCGACCAGCCAGGTACCGCAGATGAACACGCCCGCATCGCCGGCCGCAAAGCTGGCGACCGAGGCGGCATAGTCCTGCCCCTTGGTGGTGTCGCCGTTCTGGTAAAGCGTCTTCAGCAGCGTCGCGGCGTTCTTGGCCTCAGGCGTCGAGAAATTGACCTTGGTCGGGTCGGCGAAGAAATCGGAATTCTGCTGATAGAGCAGCGTATCGAAGGTCCGGGTGAAGAAGGCTCGCTCATTGGCGATGGTCCAGACGAAATAAGGCTTGCCCGTCTTCTCCTTGAACTGCTTGGCCTGAGCCAGCAATTCCTCACCATTCTTGGGCAGGATCGGCTTGCCGGCAGCATCGACGAGCCCAGCCTGCTTGAACAGGTTCAGATTGATGTGCCAGAGCCAGGTATGGGTATCGAATGGCAAGGCATAGGTCTTGCCATCCTTGGTGACGCCGGCCTTGGCAGCGTCGGTGAAGTCGCCGGTATCGACGCCTGCCGTTTTCAAGCCCTCGTCCAGGGGCTCCAGCAGGCCGCGCGAGGAATAGTCGCTGATGACGGCCTCATGCATGACCGAGATGGTCGGCGGCTCGCCGGAACGGATGCGGGCAGTAAGCTGGTCGTAACCGGGCCATTCGACGATATCGACCTTGACGCGGGTAGCCTTGCTCTCGGCATTGAACTTGTTGATCAACGCCGTGATGATGCCGCACTCACCATTGGCCTTGGCAACATCCGTCACCGCGCCATAGTCGGCTTCGCAGGCACCGAAGAAGCGTGACACCGAGATCTCGGTCTTGTCCTGGGCGAGGCCGGCCTGCGACGACAGCAGCAAGAGGGCCCCGGCATAGAGCAATCGTTTCAAACCGATCATGCATTTCCTCCGTTTCGGCCGATTTTGTTCAAGGTCGAGCGCGCGGCCGGGACGCGGAACCAGGAGATCTCGTCGGGTTCAGCGGATCGCGGCGCCGGCCACGGCGCGGACGATGTATTTTTGGAAGAACAGGTAGACGATGAAGACGGGCAGCCCGGCGAAGACGGCTTGCGCCATCAGGAAGCCGAGCCCCTCGGATTGGGCGAAATTGGTCTGGGTCGAGGCCATGCCGACGGTAAGGGTGAACATGTCCGGCTTGGTCGCCGAGATCAGCGGCCACAGATAGTCGTTCCAGGCCGACAGGAAGGTGAAGATTCCGAGGGTGGCCTGAGCCGGGATGGTCAGCGGCAGCACCACCCTCCAGAAGATCTTGAAGCGCGAGGCGTTGTCGAGCATTGCCGCCTCGTCGATGTCGCGCGGGATGGCCTTGAAATATTGCGTCATCAGGAAGACGCCGAAGGCATGAGAGAGCCCCGGCAGGATCAGTGCCGGATAGCCATTGTGCATCTTCCAGTCGGTGAACATCTGATGGCGCGCGATGATCACCGCCTGCTCGGGAATGGCGAGACCCAGCAGCACCAGCACGAACAGGATATTACGGCCCGGAAATTCGGTGCGGGCGAAGCCGTAGCCGGCCAGGGACGACAGCACCAAAGTGCCGATGGTCATGCCGCCGGCCACGATCATGCTGTTGAGCAGCCAGCGGAAGACGCCGGAGGAAGCGAGGATGTCGGTGTAGTTCTTCAACGTGTAGGGCGGATGCAGGACCGTGGCGGTCGAGAGCATCAGTTCCGCATTGGGCTTGAACGAGAGCACGATCACCCAGGCGACAGGAACCAGCCAGGCGAAAGCCAGGAGCAGGACACAAGCCAGGATCACCCTGTCTCCAGCGGTGCGGCCGACGAATTGCTGCGCGCTCGCCATGGCCTAGCCCTCCGCGCGCCGCTGGGCGGCGACATATTGCAGGATCGCGGCGATGGCCATCAACAGGAACAGCACCTCGGAGGCCGCGGCTGCATAGCCGACGTTCCAGCGCTGGAAGCCTTCCTCGTAGATGAACTGCACGATGGGGCGCGATGCGTTGTTGGGTCCCCCCCTGGTGAGGAGCTGGGCCTGGCCGAACAGCTGGAACTGCGCGACGATCTCGTAGATCGCGACGACGACGACACTGCGCCGGATCGAAGGCAGCGTAATCGACCAGAAGGAGCGCCAACGCCCGGCATTGTCGAGCGCGGCCGCCTCATAGAGTTCGCCCGGTATCTGCTGCAAGGCGGCGAGGAAGAGCATCATCGGCAGGCCGATAACCCACCACAGCGTACACAGCGCGATGGCCGGCAAGGCGAGTTCCTGACTGGTGAGGAACTGGATGGGCGGCAGGTCGAAGATCGAGAGGATACCGGCGATCAAGCCCCGGTCCGGCAGATACATCATCTTCCAGATGATGGTGACGATGGTCACCGACAACACGGAGGTGCCAAAGAAGATCGCCCGCAAGGCGGCACTGCCCTTGCTCTCCCGGTTGAGAGCAAGGGCGAGAGCAAGACCGATGGCGACGAAAACCGGCACGGTCATCAGCACGAAGACGAACGTATTGCTCACCGTGCCCAGGAAGATCTTGTCGGCGAACAGGCGCCGGAAATTCGCCAGGCCGGCAAAGGAGGCCGTCTGGTCGAACATGTCGTATTCCTGCAGGCTGATCCAGATGCCGCGAAACAGCGGATAGACCAAGAGGACGACATAGACGGCAAGAAAAGGCAGGACGAACAGAAGATTGCGCCAGCTCGGCCCGATCGAAGCGCCGGCATAGCGGGGGACGGGTATCACGGTCGCGGCGGAGGGAAGGCTCTGCGTGGACATCGCCCCCTCCTCACGCGGCATGGAAGGCACGGCCGCCATCGTCGAACAGATGTGCGGCCTGCGAATCCATCGAGAAACGGGCCTCGCTCCCTGCGACAGCGGTCGATGCGCCCTTGTCCTCAGCGACCAACGAGGTGCCATCGGGCAGGCGCACATAAAGATGCGTGCGATCGCCGAGGCGCTCGACCACTTCGATCCGGCCTGCAAGAGAGCCCGCCGGATCGACCCGGACGGCCTCCGCCCTGACGCCCAGGCGCAGACTAGCACCCTGAGGCAGGACCGCGATGGGCACGCGGGTGGCGAAGCCGGTGCCATCCGCGAGCCTGGCGGCGGCAAGACCACCCTGCTCGGCGATGGTAACGGGCAGGAAGTTCATGGCGGGGGAGCCGACGAAACGCGCGACGAATTCCGTGGTCGGGCGGGAATAGACCTCCATCGGCGTGCCCACCTGCTCGATCTTGCGGGCATTCATCACCACGATGCGCTCGGCCAGCGTCATCGCCTCGACCTGGTCATGGGTGACGAAGATGGTGGTGGCCTGCACCTGCTGGTGCAGGCGCGCCAGCTCGACGCGGGTGCGCACGCGTAGTGCCGCATCGAGATTGGAAAGCGGCTCGTCGAACAGATAGGCCTTGGGGCTCTTCACCAGAGCGCGGCCGATGGCGACGCGCTGTCGCTGGCCGCCGGAAAGTTGGCCTGGCTTGCGGGCGAGCAGCGGCTCGATCTCCAGGATGCGCGCCGCTTCCTTCACCCGGCGATCGATCTCCTGGCTGGGCACGGCAATGTTGCGCAGGCCGAAAGCCATGTTCTCGTAGATCGTCATATGCGGATAGAGCGCATAATGCTGGAACACCATGGCGACACCGCGAGCGCCCGGGGGAAGCTGGTCGACCCTCTGGCCTCCGATCGAGATCGAGCCACCATCGACGCGCTCCAGCCCCGCGATCATGCGCAGCAAGGTGGATTTTCCGCAGCCTGACGGCCCCAGGAAGGCAATGAATTCGCCCGAGCGGATCTTCAAAGAGAGGTCCGCGATGACGTTCACGGCGCCAAAGGTCTTGGACACCTTGTCGATGTCGATGGCACTCAAGGCCTCTTCCTCCTACCATCTTTTCTTATTATCATCTGATGATAAGATATGAGTAATCGCGGCGCGGTGTCAATCCGTCGCCGAGCCGGATATCGGCAATTTGTAGGAGGATTCATAATTGGCAGGAGGGTTGTTGGGCGCTTTGTTCGCCCCCGATAGCGGTGATAAGAGGTGGAAGGCCTTCCCGGGCACGATCGAAGCTGCCCAAGCGAAGGGCGCCTTCCCGCCGGTGTACGGCCGCGGGCTGGTTTGGAGATGAGTATGTTCGAGCGGGATACCGCCATCAGCACGATGAGTGCGCAGGTCGCGCGCATCATCGGCACCCGCATCACCTCGGGAGAATTTCGTCCCGGCGACACCCTGCCCATCGAGAACGAACTCTGCCAGGCCTATGGCGTCAGCCGCTCGACGGTGCGCGAGGCCGTCAAGAACCTGGCGGCCAAAGGACTGGTCGAGGTTTCCCCCAAGACCGGCACGCGCGTGCTGCCTTTCGCCGACTGGAACCTGCTCGACCAGGACGTGCTGTCCTGGCGCCTCAATGCCCAGTTCGACGAGCGCATCATCGAGGATCTCTATGAAATGCGGAACTGCTTCGAGCCACGTGCCTGCTTCCTGGCGGCGCGGGACGGTTCGGCGGATGATCTGGAACGCATACGGATGCGCTTCTCGGATCTGGTATCCATGCTCGGGCAGCCAGCCTTGGCGGCGGGCGCCGAGACGGAATTCCACCTCGCCATCATGACGGCCACCCATAACGGCCTGTTCGTCACCATTGGGCGGGCGGTCAAGACGGCGCTGAAAGTCTCCTTCGGCCTGACCCAGCGCAGCACCAATGGGCAGGCGCTGGATCTGCAGCCCTATCAGGTCGTCGTCTCGGCCATTCTCGCCCGCAAGGCGGACGAGGCCTCGAGGGCCATGAGCCAATTGCTGGAAATTTCGCGGGCCCGCATGCTGGAGGCCCTGCGCAATGCGCCGCGCGCCATCGAGAAGACGGCCGGGCAATAGACAGCCCCGTCCGACGGTCTGCGGGACAGCGCGCCAAACCTGTGCTTATCTTCCCGGTCGTAGCTGGACAGCGAGGTGAAGTCCGATGATCCGCAGCAAGGAGCTATTCGCCCGCTCCGGTGACGCCGAATGGCGGTTCACGCCCGATGGCAACCGGCGACGCATCCTGGCCTATACCGACGAACTGATGATGGTCGAATTCGCCTTCGAGAAGGATGGTGTGGGCTGGTTGCATTCGCATCCCCACATACAGTCCAGCTATGTCGCCGAGGGACGGTTCGAGGTCACCATTGGAGGAAGAACCGAAACGCTCGCCACCGGCGACAGCTTCATCGTGCCATCCGGCCTCGAACATGGCGTCAAAGCACTCGAGAAGGGCCGCCTAGTGGACTGTTTCACCCCGCACCGCGCCGATTTCCTGGCATGATCCCGCTTTGGCGCGGTTCTGCAACCAGCGCCGAAGACTACTGATCCGCGTTCTCGATCGCGCGGGCGACCACGGCCCGTACTTCCTCGCGGCTCATGAAGATGTCGTGGTTGATGAAGCCGGAGCCGAAATCGGAGGCATCGACCACCTTCACGCCGGTCTTCTGCAACTCCTCGCTGTCGCCGGAGCCGACGCGCGGCACGCCGCCCGCGAGCTTGGTCGAGATTTCCAGGGCGCGATCGTTCTTGGAGACGATCACCGTCATCTTCGATGACAGCGACGACAGCCGCTTCATCTGGCGACGGAAGAGGTCGAGGTCGACATCCGGATTGGCCAGCACGATGGCGCCGAAATGATTGGGGAGAGAAGCCCCCATGCGATCGGACATCGAGCGCAAGGCTTCCATCATCACCATGCTGCCCATGGAATGGGCGATCAAGTTGATGCGACCGACCTTGGGATCGTTGGCGAGCGCGGTGAGCGTGTCCTCCAAGGCGTCGCGCGACCACATCGCGCTGTCCTTGTCGGTCACGTAGTCCAGCAGCGCCGCACGAGAGGGCCAGGAAAACAGCACCGGTACGCCCGAGAACTTGATGCCATCGACCAGCTTGGCATAGCTCGTCGCCGCGCTGTCGAAGGTCTCGTTATAACCGTGGACATAGACGATGACGTCGCGCCCTTCGGCCTGTGCCGCAAGGGCCGTGGCGGGCTGGTCGCCCGGCAGGGCGCTCACCCCGGCCACAGACCAGCCCGGTGTGGAAACCGGATTGACGGCGGCCAGCAGCGACTTCGACGGCGGATACATCACGAGGCGGGCTGCGGTCGGATCGGAAGCGCGCTTGGCGCCGAACCAAGGCTCCTTGCTGCCGGTCGAATTGCGCGTGGTCATCATCAGCATGGTCATGCCGCCGCGCCAGATGCCGAGCGGGGCGGCGTTGGCCGCCTGATCGTTGGAAGCCGTGTTGGTGAGCACCGGCTTCAAGGACGAGGTTGCGTCGCCGGAATCGTCATCGATCCCGACGCAGCCCGTCAGAACCAAAGCCGAAGCAACCAAAGCGAAGAGCGAGGCGACCCGCATCGAAACCCAATCCCGTTTGCCGAGCTGCTTTCAATGCAGCGCAAGGGGTGAATAGTCAGTGAACAGGCGAAATTGAGGCGACAGAGCGCCCTCCAGGCAAAAATTTCCCGATTTCATGGCGCTTTCTGCTCAATAGAGGCAAAAATGTCACGCAATCGGCCTATTCAAGAGGTGCCGAACCTTGTGCCCCGCGATGACATCGTGGAGGTTGTGTCGGTGCATTCTAGAGCAAGGCGCGTTTTGGCAGAAACGCCCTCGGCGCGTCTTTGCGATTTGGAGTGAAGCCGTCAAATCGCAAAACGCCATAGGGAAGTTCGTCCAGCCATGTCGGGAAGTGAGAATATCGCCGTAGCCAGATCGGCCGCGCATCATTTTGGTCTCGGCCTGGTATTGCGCGTAAGCTGGGCCGTCTACCGCAGCCAATTCCTGCGGCTCACGCTGCTGGCCCTGGTTGCGGTGCTGCCTCCCCCATTGATCCTGACTTTCTTCCCCATACCGCAGGATCGCCTCCTCACATCGGTCGAGTATTGGTCGACCCTGCTGCTCAGCCTTGCACTCAGTGCAACGGCCGGAGCGATAACTTGTCTGGGCGTCCAGCAGGTCCTGGGCCATCAACCCTTCTCGTTTGGAGCGGCTTTTACGCACGCACGCCGCAGTTTTCTTGCCCTTTTTGCGACCACGATCATCTTCCTCGGGGCCTTCTATCTCGGGCTCGTCGTCCTGATCATCCCCGGGCTGATGGTGCTCTGCCGTTACTTCGTGGCAGTCCCCGTCTGCGTGGTCGAGCGAACCGGGCCCCTCCAAGCGCTGAAAAGAAGTGCAGAACTGACGAGAGGCTACCGATGGAAATTGCTGATCCTCGGCCTGCTTCTCCTGCTTCTTCAAATTGCACCGAGACTGGCCATCAATTTCGAGGAAATCATCGCTGCCTTCCAAGATCCGGGTGCAGCGCCGGATCAAGTCAATTACCTGAAATATGTCGCAACCATCGGCGTCGATGCCTTGTCGACCAGCTTTGCCTTCGTTGCGTCGGCGATGGCCTATTTTCAGCTCCTCCGCGTGAAAGAAGGCGCCGACGTCAGGCAACTGACAACCGTATTCGACTGACCCAAACAAAAAGGGCCGGCGTGGTGCCGGCCCTTCCCGATTCAGCTGTCAGCAGGCGAGCAAGCCTTAGTCGAGGCCACCGAGGCAGACATATTTGGCGTCGATGTAATCCTCGATGCCGTATTTGGAGCCTTCCTTGCCCATGCCGGATTCCTTGACGCCACCGAAGGGAGCGACTTCGGTGGTGATCAGGCCCTCATTGACGCCGACCATGCCGTATTTCAGCGCTTCGGCGACCCGGAAGGCGCGGCCGAGATCCTTGGTGTAGAAATAGGAGGCCAGGCCGAATTCGGTATCGTTGGCCATCCGGACGGCCTCTTCCTCGGTCTCGAACTTGAACACCGGGGCCAGCGGCCCGAAGGTCTCGTCGCGCGCCACCAGCATGTCCGGGGTCACCCCGGTCACCACCGTCGGCTCGAAGAAGGTGTGGCCGAGCGCATGGCGCTTGCCGCCCGCCACCACCTTGCCGCCCTTGGCAACGGCGTCGCTGATATGCTCCTCGACCTTCTCCACCGCCTTCTCGTCGATCAGGGGGCCTTGCTGCACACCAGCCTCCAGGCCGTTACCGACCTTGAGCGCATTGGAAGCAGCGATCAGCTTCTCGACGAACTTATCGTGGATGCCTGATTGCACCAGGAAGCGATTGGTGCACACGCAGGTCTGGCCGGAATTGCGGTACTTGGCGATCATCGCGCCCTCGATCGCCCGATCGACATCGGCATCGTCGAACACGATGAAGGGAGCGTTGCCGCCGAGCTCCATCGAGACCTTCTTGAGTGTCTTGGCCGACTGCTCGACCAGCAGCTTGCCGATCGGCGTGGAGCCAGTGAAGGTGATCTTGCGCACCAGCGGATTGGAGGTGAGCTCGCCGCCGATGGCGCTCGCCGAACCGGTGAGGACGTTGACGACGCCGGCGGGAACGCCGGCCATCTCGGCCAGCACACCCCAGGCAAGGCCCGAATAGGGTGTCTGCAGGGCCGGCTTGATCACGATGGTGCAGCCGGCGGCCAAAGCCGGGCCGAGCTTGCGTGCGATCATCGAAGAGGGGAAATTCCAGGGCGTGATGGCACCGACGACGCCGACCGGCTCCTTGGTGACCAGGATGCGGCGTCCCGGCCAGGGAGAAGGAATCACATCGCCATAGACGCGCTGAGCTTCCTCGGCGAACCAGCGCACATAGGCAGCCGAGAACACCACTTCGCCGCGCGCTTCGGCGAGCGACTTGCCCTGCTCGACCGTGAGCAGCACGCCGAGTGCGTCGGCATTGGCCTCGACCAGGTCGGCGAGCTTGTGCAGGATCTTGGCCCGCTCCTTGGCGGTCTTGGCGCGCCAGGCCGGGAAGGCGGCATCGGCGGCGGCAATGGCGCGCGCCGTCTCGTCCTTGCCGCAATTGGGCACGCTGCCGATGAGTTCGCCCGTGGCGGGATTGGTAACCGGCAAGGTCTTGCCGCTATCGGCAGCGATCCATTGACCGTTGACGTAGGCGGCCTCACGCTTGAATTCGAGTGTCTGCGCCAGCTTTTCCAACATGCGCCTTCCTCCGTTATGTCTCTCGCTGGCGCTTAGATAGGCGTTCGGCGCGCGCGGATCAATGTAGAAATGTGATCACATATTCGGGTGTTGCCTCTTCTCGCGAAGCCTGCGATGGAGGCCAAGCAGAATATCCCGATATCGTCGATCCGTGGACGGTATCGGGATATTCTGCAAGCGTTTTAGATCCTGCCTATTCCTCCTCATCCTCCCTGGTCGATCAGGAGGAATAGGCTTGCTGCACATAAAGAAAGCAAGTCGCGATGTCCAATCCCGTCCTGGCCGAACTCATACGCGGCGGTATGGTCGAAAGCCGGCATAGCGGCGCCGTTGCCGTCAGCGATCCCGAAGGCCGCCTTGTGCTTTCACTTGGCGACGTCACCAGGCCCATCTTTCCCCGCTCGGCCGTGAAGGCGTTCCAGGCCCTGCCCTTGCTGGAATCCGGAGCCGCCGACAAGCTCGGCCTCACCGACGCCGACATCGCCCTCGCCGTCTCCTCCCATGGCGGCGAACAGCGCCATGTCGAGACAGCCGCCGCCATGCTGGCCAAGGCCGGCCGCGATGCCGGCGCGCTCGAATGCGGCGTTCATGCGCCGAGTTTCCGCCCGGCCGCCTGGGCCCTGCTGCGTGCCGGCGAGGAGCCTTCGGCCCTGCACAACAACTGTTCGGGCAAGCACGCCGGCTTCATCTGCCTTGCCTGCGCCGGAGATCGCGATCCGCATGGCTACGTCGAAGCCGGGCATCCGGTGATGCGCGAGGTGATGGGGGCGGTGAACGAGATGAGCGGCGCCGCCCTCACCGGCGATGGCGTCGGCATCGACGGCTGCTCCATTCCCACCCAGGCCGCGCCGCTGGCCGGCGTGGCACGGGGCTTTGCCCGCTTCGGCACCGGCGCCCATCTCGGCCCCGAGCGAGGGAAGGCCGCGACCCGCATCCGCCGCGCCGCGGCGGCCGAACCATTCCTGATTGCCGGCACCAAGCGCTTCTGTACCGAGATCATGACGATCTTCGGCGAGCGCGTCTTCGTGAAGACCGGCGCCGAGGGCGTATTCTGCGCCGCCTTTCCCGAACTCGGTTACGGCATCGCCCTCAAATGCGATGATGGCGGCACCAGAGCCGCCGAGTTGATGATGGCCGGCGTGATCGCCAAGCTGCTGCCCTTGTCCGAAAACGAGGCCGAGGCGTTGAAACGCTTCCTCGAACCCGTACAGAAGAACTGGAACGGCATCGAGGTGGGCAGGCTCCGCCTGGCGGGGGCATTGGCCTGAAGCGGCGCCTTGTCGCTCTTCCTCAGGTCGAGGCCGCTTTCTTCCAATCACCCGTGCTGTTCCACCAGCGATTGGGATTCTTGCTGTCATCAAGCCCTTTGGAACGGCTGGACAGGATGGTCTGCAGCCTGATCACCGGCTCCTGGTAGGAATGGGCCTGGAAGATCGCCTCGATCACCCTCTCCGTAATCTCCTGCACATCTGGAAGCTCGAAACAGACTTCCACCACGCCGGGGCGCTGGCGAAGCTTACTTTCGGCGCCGGCCGCCGCCCCTTCCAATGGGCGATAGCGCTCGGTCCCGGGCGCGGATTGATAGGCATTGCTGTCATAGGCCCCCATCGTGAGCGGAGTGATGGCAATGACCGCCGCCATGATACGATCGACATCCTCCACCGGAGCCTGAAACGTCAGAAGGCGCATGGGCACCATCGAAACCGACAATGTCTCGAAACCTGTCATGGCCATCTGCCCTTCCGGCTGGTTGAAGCCGGGACCTTAGTCCGCCGCTGCTGACAACTGCCTGTCAGCATTCTCGGCAGAGAAGGCCCCATGCAAGTCGCTCCCTGGACGGCACTCGCCACGCGTCAGATATCCCGCAAATCAGCACTTGATCTAGAGTGCACTCCAGCAAGTAGCCTCGACGACAGTTCAGGAGTGCGATGAAGACAGATGAAAATCGGAGAACTGGCGCGTCGCTCGGGATTGTCGGTGCACACGCTTCGCTACTACGAGAAAGCCGGCCTGCTTCCGCCAGCCTTTCGGAACCGTTCGGGCCAGCGGGACTATGACGCCGCCATCCTCGGCTGGATCGAATTCCTCGGCCGCATGAAGGCTGCGGGCATGCCGATCCGGGACATCGCGGCCTATGCGCTCTTGTGGAAGCAGGGCGCCGGTACCGAGGCCGCGCGCCGCGACATGCTTGAGAAGCAAGGCCGGCGGGTGGCAGCCCAGATCGAGGACCTTCAATCCTGTCTCGTCGTCATCCAGCAGAAGATCCTGGACCTGGCTGAACTGGAAAAAGGACGAAAATCATGAGTGCCTATGTCATTTCCGACGTGGTTCCGCAGGACGTGGAAGCCTGGAACGCCTATGTGCGGCTGGCCCCCGCGACGATCGAAAAATATGGCGGCCGCTATCTGGCACGCGGCGGATCGGTGCAAAACATGGAGGGAAACTGGTCGCCTCGCCTGATCGTCCTGGTAGAATTTCCCGACCGGGAGGCCGTCGAGGCCTGGTATGCCTCCCCTGAATATGCCGAGGCCCTGAATTTTCGTGGCAAGGCCCTGAGCAGAAACCTGATCCGGGTGGACGGCGTCGATTGAGCATGCTTCGACGCAAGTCGAAACATTGCCCGACACGGCCCGCTAGAACGGGGCGACAAGTCCACGCAACTGGCGGGCCGCCCTGATGACAAGAAAATTCGCCTATTTCACCGACGCCCATCTCGGTCAGAGGCTCGTCATGGGCGGTGCGATGGACAGCGACAAGATGCGCTATGCCAACGAGCCTGCCGAACACTGGGATCACCTGCGCCAAGTCCTCGACGACATTGCGGCAAGAGACATATCGGACGTGGTCTTCGGCGGCGATATCGGAGCACGCGGCGCCGTCCCCGATTTCTTCGAGATTCTGGGATCCTACGATTTCAATTCGAAAATAGTGCTGGGCAACCACGACGACTATGACGCGGTTTCACCCTTCCTTTCCGATCAGACCCATGCCGTTCAGGGCAAGGCCTGCTTTTCCGAAGGCGATCCGGCGCTGAAATGGCTGTTTCTCGATTCATCAACCAACCGGGTGGACGAGGACCAGCTCGGCTGGCTCGCGCGGGAACTGCAAGGCACGCGCCAGCTCCTGCTGTTCCTGCATCATCCCATCCTGCCGATCGACACGCCGGTGGAGCATGCCGGAGCCTCCTTGAAGGAACGCGACGCTCTCAAGGCGCTTCTGATCGGCAGCCAGTGCGGCATATCGGTGTTTTCAGGCCATTATCACATGGCGGATGAACGGCACGAGGCGAACATCCGACAGTTCTGCACCCCCGCCGTCTCCTACCAGATCGTCAAGGAGGCCGATCGGCTTGAAGTCGATGCGACGCGATGCGGCTATCGCATCGTGGAGACCAACGACGGGGAGATTGAAACCGAGATCGTCTATCTGAGCGAGATTTAGGCCAGGGTGCCTGCTTGCTGTTGGGCTGATGCCCTCCATCACGACCCATTGCAGATCGGGCAGCCATGGACATGCTTGATCAGGCCGTGCACCTGGCAACGGTCGAACTCGGGAGCCGACCACCGATTCCTGTCATTCTGCGCCTCGGCGCGAATATCCGCCGACGCGAACGCCGCCAGCAGCACCTGGAATTTATCCAGGCATGGCATGAGCCATTCTTCCTTCGGCTCATAGCCGAGCCCGTGCCAGCCCTCTTTCGCTTTCGCAGTAGCAATCGTGCGCAGAAGGAAGGAGCGGTCTTCGACGAAACTCTCGATTTCCCAGGGCATCTCCGAGACATCGAAGCCCACGGTTCCGAGGCCATAGACGCCCTGGTCCCTTGCGGCGATCCAGGATGCAAGCTGGCAATGCCGACAGGTCGCAGCCAATGACGAGGCAGCCAACGCCAATACGCCGATGAACACCGACGTCAGTGAATTGTTCATCTGCAGAAATGGCAGATCAGGCCGCGCCTCATAGGTGATCGAATTCGCCATCGGGTAAGATCCGACTTGCTCCTGCGGTGCAGAAAGTACCAGACAGATCAACCATGGCGCAGCTCCGTCCCGGATGCGAAGCCACTATGCCCGCGCACCCGAACGAGAACCGGATTATCCCGCTCACACCTGTCCGAAGCGATATTGCGTCTCTTGATCGTAGACCTGGCCCGGCCGGATGATCGAGGACGGGAAATGCGCCTTGTTCACGGCATCCGGCAAGTTCTGGGTCTCCAGGCAGAAGCCGGCGAAGGCCCCATATTTGGCGCCGCCCAGGCCCGGCACCGCGATATCCAGCTTGGCGGCATCATAAAGCTGGACGCCGGGCTGGGTCGTCCAGGTCTCGAGGCTGACGCCGCTTTTGGGCGACCAAGCATGCGCAGCCCGCGTCAGCGTGCCGGCACTGCGCAGCACGAAATTGATGTCGTATTTGAAGGGGCCCTCCGGCGTATCGAAACGCAGCGGACGCGGCGCGCGAAAATCATAGGGCGTACCCGCCACCGAAAGGATCTCGCCGGTGGGGATGAGATCGGTATCGGTGGGCGTGTAGAAATCGGCGTCGATCTCAATGCGATGGTCGAGCACGTCGGCCGAACCATCGAGATTGAAATAGGAATGCTGGGCGAGATTGATCGGCGTCGCCTTGTCGGCGGTGGCGGTGAAGATCACCTGCAGCGTCGCCGGCTCCAGCAGCCGGTAGGTACAGGTCGTCACCACGCGGCCGGGGAAGCCCATGTCGCCATCCTCGGAGACCAGCACCAAAGTGGCCGAGCGCTGGTCCGATTGCACCAGCGACCAGGCGCGCTTACCGAAGCCGGTGGCGCCGCCATGCAGCGTGTGCGGCCCGCCATGGCTCTTGGAGAGGTCGTAGGTCACGCCATCCAGGGTGAAACGGCCGAAGCCGATGCGATTGGCGACGCGGCCGGGAACGGCGCCGAAATGCGGGGAATATTTGGGATAGTCCTCGAACTTCTCGAAGCCGAGTACCACGCGCTGCGGCCCGTTCTTCGAGGGCACCAGGAGATCGCGCACCACGCCGCCATAGGTGATGATCCGGGCCTCGGCACCGGCATCGGAGCGCAGGGTGACCTCGAGCACATCGGCGCCGTTGAAGGTTCCGAACAGGACAGGCTTGGACATGGGATTTCCTTAGTAGCAATGAGGCGTGGACATCCGGATCGCCGGCAAGCGGCGACGACTCGTTTCTACACAGTCCACCAATAGCGGACCACATGGAAGAAGATCGGTGCGGCGAACACGACGGAATCGAGCCGGTCGAGCATGCCGCCATGCCCCTCGATCAGATGCCCCCAATCCTTGACGCCGCGATCGCGCTTGATCGCCGACATCACCAGCCCGCCGAAGAAACCCATCAAGGTGACCACCAGCGCCACCAGCCCGGCCTGCCAGAAGGAGAACGGGGTGATCCACCACAGGCCGGCGCCGAGCAGCGTGGCACTCGCCACCCCGCCGATCAGGCCTTCCCAGGTCTTGGAGGGCGACAGTTTCGGCGCCACCTTGTGCCGGCCGAGGAGCTTGCCCCAGACATATTGCAGCACGTCGCTCATCTGCACCACGATGACCAGGAAGGCGATGAGAAGCAGCTTGCGACCCTCGAAACCTGGAATGTCCAGCGTCAGCAGCGCCGGCACATGTGAGAGGCAGAAGATGGCGATCATCATGCCCCACTGCATCTCGGCGATGCGGGTCATGAATTTCGCCGTGTCGCCCCTGAGCGCGATCAGGATCGGCAGGAGCAGGAAGACATAGACGGGAATGAAGATCGAGTAGAGCCCGTACCACTCGATCCAGATCAAGTAATATTGCACCGGCAGCACCACGAAGAACATGGCGAACAGGGTGCGATGATCCGCCCGGCGCGTCGGCGTCAGTGTCAGGAATTCGCGCAAGGCGGCAAAGGAAGCAAAGGCGAAGAGGGCGACTACTCCGGCCTTGCCGAGGAGGAAAGCGCCTCCCATCAGCGCTACCATCACCCACCAGGCGCGGATGCGCGCATTGAGATTGTCGATGGCGGCATTGCCCTGCGGCCCGGCCCGGCGATCGAGCTGCCAGCCGATCAGGGAGGCGAGGACCAGGAAGGCGACGATGCCGCCAAACAGGGTCAGGGTATGGTTCTCGAACATCAGCCCTCGTCCCCCTCATGCGGCTTGAGGGCCAGCAGGGCATTCCGGCTGCGATCGAGGAAGGCCTGCTTCTCCTCGCCAGGCCGCAGGCGCAACGGTGCTCCGAAGGTCACGGTGCACAGGAAGGGAACCGGCAGGAACTCGCCCTTGGGCATCACGCGGTTGAGGTTTTCGATCCAGACCGGCACCATCTCCACCTCCGGCTGGCGCTTGGCGAGCCAGAACAGGCCGGACTTGAAGGGAAGCAGCGGCTCCTCCCCCATGTTGCGCGTTCCCTCCGGAAACAGGATCAGCGAGGATCCCGCTTCCAGGGCCGAGGCCATCTGGCCGATCGGATCGACACTGCGGGTGGCGCTTTCACGATCGATCAGCACGGCGTCGAAGACATTATGGGCGAGGAAACGCCGCAGCGCTCCGGCATTCCAATAATCGCGCGCCGCCACTGGCCGCGCCGCCGAGCGCAGGACACCCGGGAAGACCGTCCAGACCAGGATGAAATCGCCATGGCTGGCATGGTTGGCAAAATAGATGCGCGGCTTGCGCACCGGCAGGCAGCCTTGCCAATTGCCACGCACACCGGTGACGAGCCGGGCAAAACCGATGGTGGCGGTCCCCACCAGCCGGCCGAGCAGAGACCGGCCATCCCGCACCACGATGTCACTCACAACACGATCCCGAGCAATGGCAAGGCCAACAAGCACAAAACCTGCAAGGCCAGGAAAATGGCCTGCCGACGGACCAGGGCCATGGCGCCGCGTGCCCGCTCGGACATCGGGCGTGAGGCGCGGTCCTGCGCGAACAGCCCGAGACGCTTCATTGCCCCGTCGAAATTGGTGGTGCTGAAGGCATTGCCGGCAAGATGGCCGAATATCTCGGCATCGAAGCCCGCGCGAAAGGCGAAATAGCTCTGCACGAGCCCGAAGACCAGCGCAAGCAGCACAGGAGCGCTGACCAACAGGGGCGCCGAGGCATAGGTAGCGGCGAGAAGACCGCCGACACCGAGCAAGGTGAGCCCGCGCGAAATCCGGTCGAGCGCCCTACCCTGCCGCAGATAGGCTGCGGCGATGGCAGCAATCACCGCTGGATTTTCCTGTGCCTCAGCCATCGACGCTATCAATCCTTCCAGCCGCCGCAATGGCGGCACGTGCCTCCAACCCCAGCACGATTCGAGGGCGGATAGCACCTATGATCGCAATCGCCTCGTCCACCGTCTTCGCCTCGCCATTGGCAAGCAGCCAGGTCGCCAGCGCGGCGGCGCTGCGCGAATAGCCGAGCGCACAGCACACCAGTACCGTACCTTGTCCACGCGCGGCTTCAATCGCTTGGGACGCCGCCATCAGCTTCGCCGCCTGCGGCGCAATCAGGTCGAGCATCGGCACGGCCTGTGTCAGGGACCCCGGCCAGGCAGGCAGTTCGGCGGCAAGATCGACAACGCTGCCATACTTCCCCGGCGCCCGATCGAAGCGCGAGGGGATACGGCCGAGATAGACCCCCGGACGGACCTTGCCGGCCGATGGCTCATGGCGCGTCCACCAGCGCGAATTGAGGAAGGCGCCGAGCTGATAGGGAGCGAACAGAAGCCGGACTGCCAGCGGCATCGAGCCGTCGGCGCGCTTCTGGAAACCAGCAGCGCCGCGCCAGAGATAATTAGACGCGACCAAGCCGAGCGATACCGCCGGATAGCAGAGCCAGAGCGCCCAGCCGCCAATCCCGATGCCGACAACGGCAAGAACCAGCGCGCCAAGACCGTAACAGGTGGCGAGTTTTCGACGTTTGCCCGCTTCACTTTCCTCCTCCAGGGACGGGGATGAATCCGGCCACAACCACAGGCAGAACAGGCCGAGCAAGGCACCGCTCGGAATGTCGAAGAAATGATGCTGATAGGTGGTGAGGACGGAAAGGCCGATCAGGGCGAACCAGGGATGGAGTAACCATCGAGCCCATGTCGGCAGATGACTGAGGTAATGCACCCACAGGATCACCAGGAGCGCGATGTGCAAAGAAGGCGCCTGATTATAGGGCTTGTCGAAGCTCAGCAGGGCATCGAACATGAAGCCTGGCAGCCCGGCGCCGATCTCCGGCTTGGCGAAGCTGAAGCGCAGCGGAAAGACGAGGAAGCAGGCGACGGCGATGACCTGCGCCGTGAGCAGCCGGCGGCCCAGCGTGTCCAACTCCGTCCGGCTGGTACAGACGAACAGCGAAGCGGCATAGAACAGGTTGACCGACCAATAGGGAATGATCGTCCAGGGCAGGAACGGCATATCCCGTTCCCAGCCGAACACGATGGACGGCACGAAGGCACGCTGGTCGGCCAGATAATTGGCGAGGCCATAGCTCGAATAGAAGAAGATGCCGAGGCCTGCAAGCCAGACAAGCGCCCTGCCCCAGGGACGCCCATCGGCGGGCCTTGCCGGTACCGCCATGCTCATGACGATACCGGAGCGCGGACATCACAGCGCCATGCTCGCATGGCGTGATGTCCGCTCTTGGAACCGCCGCACCACCGGGCAAGGAAGAAGCGGAAATCGCGACATGCAAGCATGTCGCTGAGAAGTCCGCGGTCCAAAACAAGGGTCATGATGCGGCCTTGCGCCGGGCAAGCGAGACCGAGAAGATGCCCCATTCGTCGATGCGCTGCTCGAGCTTCTCGAAGCCGGCCGCCTCGACGAGTTGGTCCATCTCCGCCTGCGTGCGCCGGCGCATCACCCAGGCCTGACCTTGGCGGTGGCTGGTCAAAGCGCGGGCGATGAATTCGAGCTGCGGGTGCCAGGGCTGGCCGGTATAGATCAGATAGCCTCCTGCCGGGATGGCGGCGGCAAGCCCACCCAGCGACCATTTGATCAGGTTGTTGTCGGCAAACAGCTCATAAAGGCCAGAGACCAGGCCCAGAGTGGGCTTGGGCTCGATGCCGGCAAGGCTTGCGGCATCGAAGGCATCGCCCTTGACGAAGCGGGCGATGTCGGCGAGGCCCTTCTCGGCGATCAGCCGGCCACCCGCCTCGACGTTGATGTCGCTGTAGTCGCGCAGCAGGATCGAATCCGGCCGCGACACGCCTTCCGCTTCCAGGGCCTCGAGCACATAGCGGCCATGGCCGGCGGCAATATCGACGATGGAGACCGGTTTGCCTTCCGCCCGCAGCCGGGCGATGGCAATGCGCAGCAATTCCTCGACATGAAGCTTGCGCTGGCGGATGCCGCGCCAGCCGATGGCATCGAGATAGTTCCTGTCGGCCAGCCGCCCGAAAGCCGAACGCCCCGACGGCGTGTTGCGGTAGACATAATCGAGGGTTGAGCCGGAATCGAAGCCGGTCTCATGGCCAAGCTTGATGCCGTCCGAGATCAGCCCCGTCGCCTTCAGCCCGAGCCTGGTGCCCGCCCAGTAGAGTCCCTTCGGCGAGACGAGCGGCAAGGGCGAAGCGAGCCTGTCGGCCTCGTCGCGCGTGAAGCCCTGCCGATCGGCCTCGGTCAGGACCGTCCGCTCCAGCAGCGCCGCGAAGCGCTCGCTGAGGAAGCGCCGGACATGGCCTGTTGCCACCGCCCTGTCCTTCTCCCCCAGCGTATCATGATAGAAGCCGGGCAGCACATGCCGTTCCTTGATTGCCGATCCCAGATTTTCGTAGAAGCGGTGCTGGGGTCCGTGATGCACCACCCAGTCGGCGCCGGAGACGAGGAGTTGCGTCGGCACCGTGATGGCGCGGGCGTCTTCCACCACCCGCTGCGCGGCGTCGTAGAGCCCGAGCAGGATGCGCACCGAGATCGCCCTTGTGATCTTGGGATCGGCGTCGAAGGTCGCCTGACGCTCGTGATCATGGGTGAGGAACTTGGCCTTCACATAGGATTGGACGAAGAAATTCCCCTTGAAGGCCTGCCAGAGCTTCAGGCCCGGCCGGGCAAAGGGCACGTAGAGCTTCACCTTGAAGGCCGGCGAGGCGACCACCAGAGCGCGGATCTTGGGGGCATAGTCATGCACCCAGGCCGAGACGACGACGGCCCCGACGCTCTGAGCGATCACTGCGATATCGGCGGGCGCGAAGCCATGCGCAGTGCCGATATGGTCGATGAAGCTCTGCACGTCGCGTACCAAAGCACCGAAACTCGGGGCATCGCCGCGTTCGCCGGGCGAATCGCCGTGGCCACGAGCATCCCAGGCGAAGAACTCATAATCGGGCATCGCCAGCTCATCGGGCAGATGCGCCATGCGTCCCGAATGCTCATGCCCGCGATGGAACAGCACCACCGCGCCCTTGGCTGATCCGTTGACCGCCGGCCAATGGCGGTAGAACAGCTCGACGCCGTCATGGCTGCGGAAAAAACTGGTGTTGGAGGGACGCATCATGACTCCTGCAAGGCGCGCGCTTCGCGCAGGCCCTTATGCACACGATTGGCGATGGTCAGTGTGAGAAAAAGCACGGCAAGCGGCATGATCCAGCCAAACCAGCCGGGTAGCGGCAGGCCGAGGCCGATCCATAGGCCGAGTGCGCCGAACAGGAAGGCCCGGTCGCTCTTGCCGAGCGGGCCGTCATAACGCCGCGAGGCCCCCACCATCGGCCCCATCACACCGGCGAATTCGCTGATCACCGCGAGCACGATCACCGCCCCGGTCCAGAACGGGCCGAAGACCGGCAGGGTGGCAAAGGGCAGGATCAGCGCCGCATCGGAGACGACGTCGGCGATCTCGTTGAGATAGGCGCCGAGCTGGCTTTTCTGGCCGAATTCGCGCGCCAGCATGCCGTCGACCGCGTTGAGAGCCATGCGGATGGCGAGCCAGACCGGCAAGAGCAGGAAGAGAATGCGCAGGTCCGAAAGCCAGGTTACGCCGAAGCCGACGGCAAGTGAGCCCGCCGCCGCCGCCAGCGTCACCTGGTTTGCGGTGGTGCCCCGCTCGGCCAACCGCGTGACGCGCGGGCGCAAAAGGGCCTGAAAACGGGGCTTGAGGGCATAGAGACTCACGGGACTGTCCAGATTCGCGATGTAGCCAGCGATCATGGCTCAGTCGGCGAGCCTCGCGCAACCCGACGGATAGGCCGGCAGGTACTGGTGCATCGGATCTTCGGCATGCTTGACGGTGTCAAGGGGGGACAAGACGTCCGCCTCTCCGACCTGGCAAGCACGGCGCCACCATCGGAAACACCGATGGCGCTATCGGTTTCTTCCGTTTTCCCGGCCATCGCCGATCTGCGATCCCGATGTCAGTTCCATCGGAATCGAAAGGAAACGCATCATCATGGACCTTGGACAATCGAGAATTCTTATCGCCGGCGGCAGTTCCGGCATGGGTCTGGCGCTGGCGCGGCGCTGTCTCAATGCCGGCGCGCGTGTCAGCATCGCCGGGCGCAGCGAAGGCAGGCTGGCCCAGGCCCGTACGAGCCTAGGGGAATCCACCGCCCTCGACACCATCGCCGTCGACATCACGCAGGAACGGCAGGTCGCGTCGTTGTTCGAGCGGATCGGCCCGCTCGATCACATCGTCAGCACCGCCGCGGACATCGAGGGCGCCTATGAGCTTCTGCCGTCGCTCGATCTGAAGGCCGTCCAGAAGGCCGTGGAAAGCAAGGTCTACGGCCCCCTCCTCCTGGCCAAGCACGGTGCGGGCAAGCTTGCCCCGACCGGCTCCCTGACCTTCGTCTCCGGCATCGCGGCCTACCGTCCCCTGCCAAGGGGCGCGGCGGTCGCCGCCGTCAATGCCGCCTTGGAAGGGCTGGTCAAGGCCCTGGCGGTCGAGCTCGCGCCGCTAAGAGTCAACGCCGTCTCGCCGGGCTGGGTCGACACCCCGATCTGGACCTTCGTCGCCGGCGACAGGAAGGACGAGACCCTCGGTGCCATGGCCAGGAAATTGCCGGTCGGCCGGGTCGGCCGGCCCGAGGACATCGCCGATGCCCTCGCCTTCGTGATGGGCAACGGCTTCACGACGGGCTCGGTGCTGCATGTCGAAGGCGGGCATCGCCTGGTCTGAGCGTGTCGAGCCCAGTACTCGCCGAGGCCAGCAACTGCTTCAGGGCCGGCGGCTGCACCCGCCGCCGGCGCCAGATCATCACCAGATCCGCGGACTGGGCAGGCCCCGACCAGGGGAGTTCGGTCACCTCGCCCCGCTCCAATGCCTCGGCAACCGCCAGACGCGGCACCAGACCGAGCCCCGTTCCCGCTGCCACCAATCGGGCGATCGCACCGATGCTGCCGACTTCGGCAGCGAGCTTTGGCGCCGCAAGTCCCTCGGCGGCGAAAGCCACGTCGAACAAGTGACGGTAGACGCAGCCCGCCTCCGTCGCCACGAACCGCCTTGCGGCCAGAGCAGACAGCCCCTCGCCAACCGGCAGCGGCGGCTCGCCGGCCGGTGCGATCAGGATCAGCGGCTCCCTGGAAATGCTGCGCCTGGCAAAACGTTCGTCGGCCTCGCCCTTGTCGAAACAGAAGGCGACGTCCACCTCGCCATCTTCCAGCTTGCGCAGGAGGTCATTCGTGCCCGCCACCGACAAGCGAAGCGCGATTTCAGGATGGACCTGCCCGAAGCGCGAGAGCCAGGCCGGCAGGCGGGTCGCCGCAATCGTCTCCAGAGCGCCGATCGACACCGCTCCCCGCTCCCGGCCACTGGTCAAAGCCACGGCGCTGTGCGCCTCGTCCGTCAGCATCAGGATTTCTTCGGCAAAGGGCTGCAGCGCCGCCCCGGCCGCCGTCAACTGCAAGCCTGAGCGCGAACGCGTGAACAAGGGCGTGCCGAGTTCGGCTTCGAGCGCCTGGATCTGGTCGCTCACGCTCGACTGGGCCAGATGCACCGCCTCCGCCGCCCGCGTGACATTGCGATGACGGGTGACGGCAAGAAAGGTCTTGAGCAATCTGGGATGCATGGCGTTCACAAGAGCAAAGTACGAGTTCTCCGAACCGCACTTTTACTCCAACTGATTGTCTCGATGCATCTTTCCGATTCCAGATGATTCCGTGAAATCACAAAATGCTTCAGGCTCCGTCTCGATCCGGCAGAAACCCTAACATAGGCAGGGCCCCCTGTTGCCTGTCGGTTCAGCGGGCGAAAAGCCGGATACCAGAGGCTAGACAGAAAACGATACCGGACGCCAGTCCATAACTTGCCGACAACAAGATACCGTCGAGCTCGATGACTTTCGCAGGCTGACCGCGCAACAACCACGCATAGGCATACATCGTCGTCGGTCCCAACAACGTGCACCACAAACATAGCCTTGCGGCAGACAGTGCCTGCCAACGCCGCAGCCATACTGCCATCGGAACAACCAGAACCAAGGGCACAGCATAGGTGAAAGGCAGGCCGAACAGGAGAAAGGCGGCAAAAACACCGGCTATCTGCGAGCCCGGGATACCGTCGTGCCCACCGACCACAAGCTCAAGCGCGATGAACAGGAGGGGAAGACCGCCAGGAACTGTCCAGGGACTGATCATGCCTCCCAGCGCCAGGCTTCTCTCATGCCGCTTGCCGGCCTGCGTCATGACTAAGCTGCCCGCCCCGCCTGCCGCATCGCCTCGAATACCGTCTTGGCCTCGTCGGTATCCAGCATGGCGTGGACATCGAGGTCGAGGCGGCGGCGCCAATTGGGATATTCGCGATTGGTCCCCGGCACGTTGACCGGCTCTGCCTCCCCGGCGAGATCCTCGACCTGCGCGGCGACAAGCCCCGAGGAGGCAGAGGCCAGGAAGCCATGGATGGCGCCGACGAGCGCAGGCGTCAGTGTGCTCTCCTCGGTGCCGACGGCCTGCATTAGCGCCTGCCTGTCCTCGGCGCGTACCGCCTCGGCATCATCGGCAACGGGCCGGCCGAGCGAGCGCTCCAACGCGATGTCCGCGCCGCTCCACCAGCCGCGCAAAGTCGGCAGGTCATGCGTGGCGACGCAGGCCAGCGACGCGGCCGGATAGACGTCGGGGCGACGGAAGACCGCGCCGTCGCGCTCGAAGAACAGCACTCGGTAGGAATAGAGCTCGGCTTCGGCGAGCCGCTCGCGAAGACCTTCCGGCACAGTGCCGAGATCTTCGCCCACCACCATGCAGCGATGGCGCTGGCTCTCCTCGGCCAGCACCTCCAGCATGCCTTCGAGCGGATAGGTCAGATAGGCGCCCTCACTGGCCGGTGCGCCGTCGGGCACCACGAAGAGGCGCGTCAGCGCCATGACGTGGTCGATGCGGAGCGCTCCGGCATGGCGCATATTGGCGGCGAGCAGCTCGCGATAATGGGCAAAGCCGCTCTGGCGCAGAGCCACCGGATCAAGCGGCGGAATATGCCAGACCTGGCCGCTGGCCGAGAAGGGATCGGGTGGTGCCCCGGCCGAAACCCCCTTGAGGAAGGCCTCGGGCGCCGTCCAGACCTCGGCGCCATCGGGCGCAGCGCCGACGGCCAGGTCTCGGCAAAAGCCGATGGCAAGACCGTTGCGGCTGGCAGCGGCAAGCTGCTCCTCCGCCAGGAATTGCAGGTAGCCGGCGAAGTCGGCGGACTGCCTCAGTTCCGGGGACAAGGCCGCCGTCGACATCGTCGGGATAGCCGTCGAGCCGACCTGCTCTTCCAGCGCCTGGAACAGGGAGAAACGGGCCAAAGCCTCGCCTCCCGCGGCCTGGAAGGCTCGAAAGGTAGCCAGACGTGAAGGCCGTTCGGACAGGATGGCGAAGGCCTCCACCAGCGCAGCGCGCTTGTGGCGCCAGACCTCGGGCCAGTCGACCAGACGCCCAGTGGGCGGTGGGACCGTGAGCCGGCCTTCGAGCTCGGGCACGGCATCAAGGGCAATCAGGGCCGGATCGAGGAAGCGGCGGTCGGAGGGTTGATAGGGACTGGCCCGCTGCCGGTCGGACGGGAACATGGCATGGAAGGGATTGAGCGCGATCAGGCTGGCGCCTTTGCCGGCCGCGTCCTTCGCAAAGCTCTCCAGGGTACGGAAATCGCCGACACCCTGGTCTCCCTGCCGTCGCAGCGTATAGAGCTGGGCGGAAAGGCCGAAGCGCTTGCCGCCCTCGGCGAGCGCCGGCGGCAGATGGGCCCTGGCTTGCCCGTTCCCGATGGGAGCGCCGAGCGAGCGCAGATGGTTCAGGCTCTCGCGCGCCTGGGCGAGCGAATGGTGCGGCAGGCCCATGGCGGTGAGCAGAGCGCGCTTGGTGTCCTGGGAGACCAAAGTGTGGCGGCCGGAAACCTCCCACCATTCCGGCGCGATGCCCGCCGCCTTGGCCAGGAGTTCGATCACTTCTGGCGGTGCATCCCCGTCCCGCCGCGGCGCGCGGCCGGGCTCGGCGATGAACACGCCGACCGAGCGCGGCGCGAGTTCCATGATGTCGAAGGCACCGTAGAGCACCGGCGGTGCGAAGGCCTGATATTCGTCGCTGACATGCGCCAGCCGCCAAACTTGCCCGGGTGCAAGGTCGGGCAGGCGGGCATGAAGCGGTTCGGCGCCGGCATGGAACCAGATCAGCGCTTTCGTACCATCTGGCCCCGTCAGGGCCATGCCGAGGCTGCGCAAAGCCGGATTGCCCCATTCATTATCCTGCAAAGGCTGGCCGCTCGGCCCGAGCCAGGTCACGTCGGACTCCCCCTCAGCCCCGTTGTCGGGATAGGGCTTGCCGGTCAGGAACGTGTTCACTTTCACCAGGGGCAGCGACTTGCGCAGGCGCGTCAGGCTTGCGACGAACTGGATCAGCGAACGATCGGCATTGGCCCAATCGATCCAGGTAATCGCATTGTCCTGCGCATAGGCATTGTTGTTGCCGCGCTGGCTGCGGCCGAGCTCGTCGCCCATGGCGATCATTGGCGTGCCACGCGATAGCAGGAGGCTCGCCAGCATGGCCCGGACATGGCTGCGCCTGAGCGATACGATCTCCGGCGCCGTGCTCAGCCCTTCGGCGCCATTGTTCCAACTTATCTCGCCCGCATGCCCGTCGCGATTGCCTTCGCCATTGGCTTCGTTGTGCTTGCCGGCGAAGCTCACCGTATCGGCCAGTGTGAAGCCGTCATGGGCCGCGACGAAATTGATACTGTCGGTGGGGCGGCGACTGCCGGGATCGAACAGATCCGAGGAGCCGGCCAGGCGCGTCGCCAGTGTGCCGATGCCGCCATCGCCGCGCCAGAACCGCCGGACATCGTCGCGGTAGCGATCATTCCATTCCGCCCACCCTTGCGGAAATTGGCCGAGCTGATAGCCCCCGAGACCGATATCCCAGGGCTCGGCGATCATCAGCCGGTTGCTGAGGACGGGATCGGCCGCAATGGCGGCGAACAAGGGCGCCTCTCGATCGAAGCCATCAGGCCGGCGCCCCAGCACCGGGGCGAGATCGAAGCGAAAGCCGTCAAAGCCGCCAGCCTCGGCCCAATGCCTGAGGGCGGCGAGAGTGAGGCCGAGGCCCGGCTCGCGATCGAGCGCCAGCGTGTTTCCGCAGCCGGTATCGTTGGCGTAGAAGCGCGGATTGTCGGCAAGCCGGTAATAAGACCGATTGTCGAGCCCGCGCAACGAATGGGTGCCGCCACGCTCGTCGCTTTCGGACGTGTGGTTGTAGACGACATCGAGCAGCACTTCGAAACCGGCCTCGTGCAGCCGGTCCACCGTCTGCGCGATCTCGGCCATGCCGCCGGGAGCAAGGCGCGGATCGGGCGCCAGGAAGCAGGCGGGATTGTAGCCCCAGTAGTTCCTCAGTCCGAGCGGCTCGAGATGCCGCTCGTCTATGGCGGCGGCGAGCGGCATCAATTCGAGCGTGGTGATGCCGATTTCGGTGAAATGCGCGATCGCCGCCGGATGGGCCAGGGCCGCGACGGTGCCGCGCAGATCGGCCGGGATGCCGGGATGGGCCTGGCTGAAGCCCTTCACGTGGACTTCATAGATGATGCGGGTTTCGGGCTTCACGCCGGAAGGACGGGTCTTGTCCGGCACTATCCGCTCCAGCACGGCTTTCGGCATGATCGCGGCGGTGTCGGTCTCGTCAAGGACGAGATCGTCCACGCCCTGTGCTCCCTTCACCGGCAAGGCGGAGGTCATGCCCTCGGGCAGGACGAGTCTCGTCGCATGGGGATCGATCAGGAGGCGCGCCGGGTTGAAGCGCAGTCCTTCCTCCGGGCGCCAGGGACCGTGAGCCCGCAGCCCATAGAGCTGCCCCTCCGCGAGGCCGCCGATGCGGCCATGATGCACAGCACCGCTGCGGCCGGAGAGCACGATCCTCTGGCTCTCGGTACCGTCGGCATCGAACAGGCAAAGCTCGATCCGCTCGGCTTCGGCGGCGTGAACGGCGAAATTGACCTCTTCCCCGATCCAGCTCGCTCCAAGCGGAGCTTCCGTGCCGGGGTTCGCCATGCTTGAACGTGCCATACGGTCCTTGCCTCGATTGTCGAATGCCTGTCGTACTTTCCTGACATCTTGGACGATCAAAACGCAAAGGCTAGATGACAGGCCTCCGCTAAATTCTTGCCGTAGCGCCAGTTGCGCGTGGATCGAAGCCTGCCAATGTCCTTGCCGTGTGTTTTGCTATAGGAACATCCCGGCGCGATGGAGCGCCCTGAGGAAACCCATGGTTCGCGACAATGCCCACCCCGCCGGGGCCGAAGCCGTCCAGTTCACCTATGCGGATCCGACCTTTTCCAAGCCGAAACGCGCCCTGATCCGTGCCATCGAAAAGGTGACGGGGCAACCTCGGCTGAAGCGGCTCTATCTGGAGAACCAGCGCAACCCCGTGGCCGGCGAGACCTTCTTCGCCGCCGCGGTTCGCCAACTCCGGCTCGACGTCCAATTCGACAGAGCCCAACTCGACAAGATTCCGAAGACGGGCCCCTGCGTCATCGTGGCCAACCATCCTTATGGCGTTCTCGACGGCGTCACCATCGCCTGGTTGATCGGCCTCGTTCGCCAGGACTTCGTCATCCTCACCAACGCCGTGCTGCTGCATGCGCCGGAAACGCAGGCTTTTCTGCTCCCGGTCGATTTCGCGGAGACCGAGGAGGCGATGCAGACCAATCTGCGCACGAGGGCCGAAGCGCGCCGGCTGCTCGACCGCGGCGGTTGCGTGATCGTCTTCCCGGCCGGCGGCGTCTCGACCTCGCCCGACAAACTCGGCCGGCGTCCCGCCATGGATGCGCCCTGGCAGCCCTTCACGGTACAGCTTATCCAGCGCTCCAAGGCCACTGTGGTGCCGATCTTCTTCGGCGGCCAGAACAGCCGCCTCTTCCAGATCGCCAGCCACCTCAACCAAACCCTGCGCCTGTCGCTGATCTTCAAGGAGGTGCGCGATCGCATCGGCACGATCCTGCCGATCGCCATCGGCGATCCCATTGACGGGGCGGCCTTCGCGGACGCCAGCGATCGCAAGGCGGTCGCGATGGAGCTGATGCGCCGCACCTATGCCCTGGCGGGCCAGCTGACCGATGACCGCACCGCCAAGCGCATCGCCGCCGGTCTTCTCGAGCCGGTGGTGCTGGACCAGCCGAAGCTCTGCGCACCGCGAGGGTAGGACTACCTTCTCCCCTTGTGGGAGAAGGTAAATCACCCTCCTCAGGTCACCACGCTCGGCTCCGCCATGCCCGTCTTCTCGGCGATGCCGCTGAGCTGGCGCGCGACGGCGATGACATCGGCGAGGGCTGCCTGCGTCTCGATGCCGTGATGGGCGGGATCGGCTTCGTAGCGCTCGAGATAGACACGCAGCGTCGCGCCTTCCGTACCCGTCCCGGAGAGGCGGTAGACGATGCGCGAGCCGTTCTCGAACAGGACGCGTAGGCCCTGGTTCTTCGAATCCGAGCCGTCGACGGGATCGTGATAGGCGAAATCGTCGGCCGAAATGACCTTGAGCGCACCGAAGCTCTTGCCGGGCAGGCTGGGGATCTGCGAGCGGACTGCTTCCATCACCGCATTGGCGGTCTCTGTGGGCACGGCTTCATAGTCGTGGCGCGAATAATAGTTCCGCCCATATTTGGCCCAATGCTCGCGGACGATGTCGAGCGTGGGCTGGCGGCGCTTGGCCAGCAAGGTGAGCCAGAGCAGCACCGCCCACAGGCCATCCTTCTCGCGAACATGGTTCGAGCCGGTGCCGGCGCTTTCCTCGCCGCAGATGGTGACGCGGTCGGCATCGAGCAGGTTGCCGAAGAACTTCCAGCCGGTCGGCGTCTCGTAGATGCCCACCCCCATCGCCTTGGCGACCTGGTCCGCCGCAAGGCTCGTGGGCATCGAGCGGGCGATGCCGGAGATGCCCTTGGCATAGCCCGGCGCCAGATGAGCATGGGCGGCCAGGATGGCGAGGCTGTCCGAGGGCGTGACGAAGATGCCGCGGCCAATGATCAGGTTGCGGTCGCCGTCGCCATCGGAAGCCGCCCCGAAATCGGGGGCATTAGGCCCCATCATGAGATCGTAGAGATCCTTGGCGTTGACCGGGTTGGGGTCGGGATGATGGCCGCCAAAATCGGGTAGCGGCGTCGAGTTCACTACGCTACCCGGCGCTGCGCCAAGGAGATCCTCGATGATGCGGCGGGCATAGGGGCCGGTGATGGCCGACATCGCATCGAAGCGCATGGTAAAGCCGGACTTGAACAGCTCCCGGATGGCATCGAAGTCGAACAGCTTGCCCATCAGCTCGGCATAGTCGTCGACCGGATCGACGACCTCGACGACGGTGTCGCCGATCGCAGTCTCGCCAAGCTGGTCGATGTCGAGATCCGGCACATCCGCGATCTTGAACTCGCTGATCGACTTGGTGCGGGCAAAGACGGCGTCGGTGATCTTCTCGGGCGCCGGACCGCCATTGCCGATATTGTACTTGATGCCGAAATCCCCGTCCGGCCCGCCGGGATTGTGGGAGGCAGAAAGCACGATGCCGCCGAAGGCCCCATATTTACGGATGACGGCCGAGACGGCTGGAGTCGACATAAGGCCGCCCTGTCCCACCTTGATGCGGCCGAAGCCCGCCGCTGCCGCCATCTTGAGGATGGTCTGCACGACTTCGCGGTTGTAATAGCGCCCGTCGCCTCCCACGATCAATGTTTTGCCGGCAAATCCTTCCAAAGTGTCGAAAATCGATTGCACGAAATTCTCGACGTAATGCGGCTGCTGGAACACCGGCACCTTCTTGCGCAAGCCGGACGTACCGGGCTTCTGGCCATCGAAGGGTTGGGTCGGGACAGTGCGGATCATAGTGAGGTTCCGGTTCTGGTTTATACGAAGTTCGGTCGATCAAAGGCAAAGGCGCGATGCCCCTCACCTTACCTCTCCCCGTAAGAACGGGGCGAGGGGCGCCAAACGCAGCGTCTCGATACGAGACGTCTCGCCTGCTGGACAAGTCGCGACGTCGAAGTCCCCCTCGCCCCGTTTTCACGGGGAGAGGGTGAGGGTGAGGGGCAGCGCTACCCTTGAAAAGCTGCCGACAAGCCCCCCTCACTCCAAGAGCTCGCGATAAAGCTTGGCATAGCCGGCGGCCCTGAGATCCCAGGACTGGTCCAGCCCCATGCCGCGGCGCTGCATCGCCTGCCACACGGGCTTGTCGTTGTAGAGAGCGATAGCCCTGGAAATGGCGTCGCGCAGCATGTCCGGCGTGATCGGCTGGAACTGTACGCCCGTGGCGGCCTTGAGCGTCAATGCCGCATCGTTGGCATCGACGATGGTGTCGGAGAGCCCCCCGACACGCGCAACCACTGGAACGCAGCCATAGCGCAGGCCATAGAGCTGGGTGAGGCCACAGGGCTCGAAGCGGGACGGCACCAAGGTCATGTCCGAACCACCGAACATCAGATGCGAGAGCGCCTCGTCGAAGCCCAACACCGCGCCGACACGTCCCGGATGCTGGAGGCTGGCCTGGCGGAAGATGCCCTCCAATTCCCTGTCACCCGAACCGAGCAAAGCGAACCGCGCCCCCGAGGCGACCAGATGCGGCAGCGCCTCTGCGAGAATGTCGATGCCCTTCTGCCAGGTCAGGCGGCTGACCAGGCAGAACAGCGGGGAGTCGTCGTGATCGAGGCCGAAACGCTCTTCGAGCGCCTTGCGATTGCCCGCACGCTTGGCGAGGGATTTGGCGTCGTAATTGACAGCAAGATTCGGATCGGTCTGGGGATTCCAGACCCGTTCGTCGATGCCGTTGACGATACCGGAGAGCACGTCGGCGCGGCCGGCCAACAGGCCTTCCAGCCCCATGCCGGCTTCCGCCGTCTTGATCTCGGCAGCATAACGCGGCGAGACGGTGGTAATGCGGTCGGCAAAATGCAGCCCGGCCTTCAGGAAGCCGATCATGCCGTAATACTCGACGCCGTCCAGGGCGAAGGCCCGCTGCGGCAGGCCCAGGCTGCCGAGGATCGAGCGAGGATATTGGCCCTGGAAGGCAAGATTATGCACGGTGATCACCGATTTCGGCCTGACGGCCTCGGTGTAGTTGAGATAGGCCAGCGTCATCGCCGCCTGCCAGTCATGCACATGCACGATGTCGGGCCTGTAAGTCTTGACCAGCCCCTGGCAGATCTCGGCGGCGGCGCTCGACAGAGCGCAGTAGCGCTGGGGATTGTCGAGCCAGTCGCGCCCATCCGCGTCGACATAGGGATTTCCCGGCCGGTCGAACAGATGCGGCGCGTCCACGGCCAGAAGATCGAGCTCGCCGATCGACGCCCGCTTGATGGTCGTGCGACCGCCGAAGAAGCCCGGCAGCTTGGCCACCGTTTCCCATTTGTCGGCCGCGGCCATCACGGCCGGATAACCCGGGATCACGGTCGTCACCACCACGTCATGGCCCTTCAAGGCGGCAGGCAGCGCGCCGACGACGTCGGCGAGCCCCCCCGTCTTGACCAGCGGATGGATTTCGGACGCAACGGCAAGAACTTTGATCATCGAGAGACTTTGATCATCGAGAAATTTCGGTCATCGAAAAACTGGGCCTGTCTTCACAGGTTCAGCTTGTCGATCATGGGCTGGGTGATCAGGCAGATACCCTTGTCGGTCCGCCGGAAACGCTTGGCGTCGAGTATGGGATCCTCACCCACCACCAAGCCTTCCGGAATCACCACGCCGCGATCGATCACCACATTCTTGAGGTGGGCTGAGCGGCCGATCTCGACATAGGGCAGGATCACGGCGCTTTCGACACTGGAAAAGGAGTTGATGCGCACGCCGGTGTAAAGCAGCGAGTGCTTGCATAGTGCCCCGGAGACGACACAGCCGCCCGAGACCAGCGAGGAGATCGCCGTGCCACGCCGTCCTTCGGCGTCATGCACGAACTTAGCCGGCGGCGTAATTTCGGCGAAGGTCCAGATCGGCCATTCCTGGTCGTAAAGGTCGAGCGCCGGGACGACGTCGGTGAGGTCGATATTGGCTTCCCAATAGGCATCCACCGTGCCGACATCGCGCCAATAGGACTCCTTTTCGTGCTCGGAACGCACACAGCTCGCCGGGAAACGGTGCGCCACCGCCTTGCCGTTCTTGACGATGTGGGGAATGATGTCCTTGCCGAAGTCGCGGCTCGAATTGGGATCATTGGCATCCCGGTTCAGCTCCTCCGTCAGGAACTTCATCGAGAACACATAGATACCCATAGAGGCCAGAGCCATCTCCGGATTGCCGGGAATGCCGGGCGGATCCTTGGGTTTTTCGACAAAGGCGACGATGCGATCCTTTTCGTCGACATGCATGACGCCGAAGCCGGTGGCCTCCATGCGCGGCACTTCGAGGCAGCCGATGGTGACGTCGGCGTTCTGCTCGACATGCTGCTTGAGCATCAGCTCATAGTCCATCTTGTAGATGTGGTCACCCGCGAGGATGACCATATATTCGACCCCTGTACCGTCGATGATGTCCAGGTTCTGGTAGACCGCATCGGAGGTGCCTCGATACCACATGTCCTCCGAAATGCGCTGGCTGGCTGGCAGGATGTCGAAGCTTTCGTTGCGCTCCGGCCGCAAGAAGTTCCAGCCTCGACTGAGGTGGCGGATCAGCGAGTGAGCCTTGTATTGCGTGGCCACGCCGATCCGACGGATACCCGAATTGATCGCGTTCGAAAGGGCGAAATCGATGATGCGACTCTTACCTCCGAAATAGACCGCGGGCTTGGCGCGCCGGTCGGTCAGTTCCATCAGGCGGCTGCCGCGGCCTCCGGCCAGCACATAAGCCATGGCCGAACGTGCCAGCGGCCCACCCTTCGAATGCCTCGGTTCCGTCATACAGTTCCTCCCACTTGATAATCCCTGGCGCAAAGCGCGTTCCTGACTAAACGCTTTTTTTTGCTCCAACTCCCTGTTTCCTGGCCAATCCAACGGATTGGCCAGTGCGTCTTTGCGATTCTTGGCGATTCCGCCAAATCGCAAAACGCTTTGGACGCTGCTGCCTTCTTCTTCAGTCTCGGCCCTGTCGCGGCGTCGACTCTCCAAAGACATGCAACGCCAACTTCCCGGTCTAGTTCCCCGCCCATTCCAGCATGATGGCCGTCAGGGGCGGTAAATTGATCCGCGCAGCCGCCGATTTTCCCTTCCAATCGCTAGCATATGCATAGGCTCCACCGGCATTGCCGCGATTGAGCCCGAAATAACGCTCGGAGTCGGTATTGAGAATTTCCCACCACTGCCCCGCCAGCGGCAGGGGCAGCAGATAGTCGTCGCGCGCGACGGGCGTCAGATTGGCCACCACCACGATCGGCATCGCATCGGTGGCATAGCGCGCCCAGGCGAACACCGAGTTCGCATTATCGTCGACGACCATCCATTCGAAGCCATCACCTTCGCAATCACGCTGATGCAGTGCCGCGCGGCCGCAATAGAGATGGTTGAGGTCGCGGACGAGGTCGCTCAGCCCCTTGTGCGGGCCATATTGCATCAGGTCCCAGTCCAGCCCGACATTCTCGTTCCATTCGCGGCGCTGGCCGAAATCCTGTCCCATGAACAACAGCTTCTTGCCGGGATAGGCCCACATCAGCGCGTAGTAAGCCCGAAGGGTCGCGAATTTGTCGCCGTCCATACCGGACATCTTGTTGACGATGGAATTCTTGCCGTGGACCACTTCGTCATGCGAGAGCGGCAGCACGAAATTCTCGGCAAAGGCGTAGATGAGACCGAAGGTCAGATCGTCATGGTGATATTGGCGGTAGACCGGCTCTCGCTGCATGTAGCTGAGCGTGTCGTGCATGAAGCCCATGTTCCACTTGAAACCGAAGCCGAGCCCGCCATCATGCACCGGTTTCGACACGCCGGGCCAGGCGGTGGATTCCTCGGCGATGGTCATGACGCCGGGATGGGCCGCATAGACCTCCGTGTTCATGCGCTGCAGGAAGGCGATGGCATCGAGATTCTCGCGCCCGCCATGGATGTTGGGAAGCCATTCCCCGTCCCGGCGCGAATAATCGAGATAGAGCATGGAGGCGACGGCATCCACGCGCAGCGCGTCGATATGGTAGCGCTCCAGCCAGAACAGGGCGTTGGCGATCAGGAAATTGGCGACTTCGCGCCGGCCGAAATCGTAGATCGCCGTGTTCCAATCGGGATGAAAGCCGCGCCGTGGATCGGGATGTTCATAGAGCGCGCTGCCATCGAACCAGGCAAGGCCATGCGAGTCGGTCGGGAAATGCGCGGGCACCCAGTCGAGGATCACGCCGATCCCGGCGGCATGGGCACGGTCGACGAAACGGGCGAACCCCTCGGGCGAACCGAAACGGCTTGATGGCGCGAACATGCCCGTCGGCTGATAACCCCAGGAGGCATCGAGGGGATGCTCCGTCACCGGCAGCAATTCGATATGGGTGTAGCCCATGTGCACGGCATAGGCGATCAGTTCGTCGGCAAGCTGGTCGTAGCTGAGGAAGCGCTGTTGCTCGCCCCGCTTCCAGGAACCGAGATGCACCTCATAGATCGACATCGGCGCCCGCCTGGCATCGCGATGCGCACGCTCTTCGAGCCATTGCTGATCCGTCCAGACGAAAGGCTCCGATGAGACGACCCGCGAGGCCGTTCCCGGGCGTAATTCGCTGGCAAAGGCGAAGGGATCGCTCTTCAGCGGCAGCAGTGCACCGTTCGGCCCGATAATCTCGTATTTGTAGTAGGCGCCGACGCCGACGCCCGGCAGGAAGATTTCCCACACGCCAGTGTCAACGCGCTTACGCATGGGATGGCGGCGACCGTCCCAATCGTTGAAATCGCCGACGATCGATACCCGCCTGGCATGCGGCGCCCAAACGGCGAAATGCGCACCCTCCATATCGCCATGGCGCAGGGGGCGGGCACCGAGCTTGTCCCACAGCCGCAGATGCGTGCCTTCCGTCAGCAGATAGTCGTCGACCTGTCCCAGCAGCGGCCCGAAGCGATAGGGATCTTCGACCTCCCACTGCCCGCCAGCATTGACGGCACGCAAGCGATAGATCCCGACGCTGTCGGGCACCAGGCCTTCGAAGACGCCATCGCCATGCCGCCGCTCCAGGGCGACAGGCCCGACCAGATTGGGTGCAAGCACCGACAGCGTCTCGGCATTGGGGATGAAGGCACGAATGACCAGACCAGCCGGCGTCTCATGCGGACCGAGCACGGCGAATGGATCGGCATGGCGTCCCGCCGCGAGCGCCGCGACTTCCACGTCCGACAAACGCCAATCCGCTGTCTTGCCGCGGCTGGCCGGCCGCTTGGCCAAGGGCGCCGGCTTTACGGCTCTGGCGGTGGGAGCGTTCGTCTTCGTTGTTTTTGCCAAGCGCCGCGACCCCTTTTCGGACTGGATCGAAACGCCTGTCTTGCCGGGGATCAGGCGTCTTCCTGTGATCCTCTCGAACACAAGCTAGGGCTTTTGCTACACCGGTCAACGATTAAACGCAGCCTGCCCAAATGGGTTATGCCGGGAACCCCGCAAGGTGAAAAATTTGCTCGTTCCGCCTCAAAGCAATCCGTCGGCGGACTTCGTACAACCGCCGGCGCGGCTGCCTCAGGAAGGACCAGCCGATAATCCATAGGGAGATTTGACATCGTCGCGAACATGCGTTCTAGATATGGGATCGATCCCACAATGAAGCTGCGGAGCCTTCGTGGCCACGATCAGAGACGTATCCAGGCGCGCCGGTGTTTCGCGATCGACGGTATCGCGGATCATCGCCGGCAATGGTTATGTCTCGGACAATGCCCGGCAGGCGGTGGAAGCGGCCATCGCGGAACTGGGCTACCGGCCCAACACCATGGCGCGGGGGCTGCGCTCCAATCGCTCGGAAATCATCGGCGCGGTCGTCGTCAACGTCGCCAGCCCCTTCTACGCCCAGATGGTCGGTGGCATGCAGAGCGTATGCCGGGCTGCCGACAAGTCGATCCTGCTCGCCAGCGGTTATGCCCAGGCGCATGAGGAATCGCGGGCGATCCTGGAATTGATCGACCGTTCCTGCGACGGCCTGATCCTCTATCTCGAAAATGCCGTGAGCGACGAGGTCAAGGACGTGGTGGCCAAGGCCGATATTCCAATCGTGGCGATCGGCGGAGAGCCGACCTCGCTCGCCTGGGCGAGAGTGGGCATCGACAACTACAATGGCGCTCTCGATGGCATGCGCTACCTGCTGACCATGGGTCACCGCGACATCGCCTATTTCGCCGGCACGCCCACCTATTTCGACACGCGCGAGCGTCTGCGCGGCATCGACACCGCCCTGGCGGAAGTCGGCATGAGCCGGGGCGACATCTATCTGGAAGCCGGCGATTACAAGGAACGCTTCGGCTACGAAGCGACGGAACGGCTGCTGGCGTCGGGCCGGAAGGTCAGCGCCATCTTTGCCGGCGACGACGATATTGGCGCCGGCGTCCTGCTGGCACTGCGGCACCATGGCGTCAAGGCGCCGGAACAGATCTCCCTCCTCGGCTTCGACGACAATTTCCACGCGAGGCATCTCACCCCGTCGCTGACGACCATACGCCAGCCGACGGACATAGCCGGTCAGACGGCTGCAAGACTCCTGCTCGGCATGATTGCCGACAGGAACTTCGTTCCGGATGACGTCGTCATTCCCGCCGAACTGATCGTCAGGGAAAGCGTCGTCCATCCTTCGGCAAGACATCAGACGGACCACGCCGCGGAGGCAGCAAGAGTGTAGGAAAGCTCATCCCGGTCTGTGCCGAGCGCCGGCCGGGATGAGTTCTGTCAATGACCATAAATAAATGTGGGATCGATCCCATAACAGAGGTGGAACATGAGACGCATCCTGATTGCTTTATGTGCGAGCAGCATCATCGGCAGTGCCTCGGCGGAGGCATTGCTCACCATGCATATCGAGGAGCAGACCAGCTGGGTGCGCAATTTCAACCCGTTCGACGCAGCCGGGCGCCGGCAGAGCACGCTCGACTTCATCTACGAGCCCCTGGTCATCTTCAACGCCTATGACAATGGCAAGCCGATCTATCGCCTGGCCACCGGCTACAAATTCTCCGATGACCTGAAGTCCGTCACCTACACCATCCGCGACGGCGTCAAATGGTCGGACGGGCAGCCGTTGACCGGCAAGGACGTCAAATTCACCTTCGACCTGATGATGAAGAACCCTTCCATCGACATCGTCGGAGTCGGCGCCGCGGTACAGTCGGTGGAGCTGCCGGCGCCCAACCAGGTCAAGGTCAATCTCAAGGACATCGATTCCCAGTTTCCCGAGTCTCTCGCCGATTTCACAGTCGTGCCCGAGCATGTCTGGAAGGATGTGGGCGATCCCTTCGCCTACAAGAACGAGAACCCCGTCGGCTCCGGCCCGATGACCGAAATCCGCCGCTTCACCCCGCAGGTCTACGAGCAATGCCGCAATCCCAATTACTGGGATGCCGGACATCTGAAGGTGGATTGCCTGAAGCTGCCGCAGATCAGCGGCAACGACCAGATGCTCGCGACCTTGCCGGAGGGAAACATCGACTGGTTCGGCTCGTTCCTGCCGGAAATCGACAAGACCTATGTCTCGCTCGATCCCAAGCATAATGGCTACTGGCAGCCCTCGGCCAATACCGTTTCCTTCGAGATGAACCTCAAGACCACCAATCCAGGCAACAAGGCGGCCTTCGACGACATCAAGTTCCGCCAGGCCGTCAGCCTGCTGATGGACCGCAAATCGATGGTCGATATCGCCGGCTTCGGCTATCCGAAGGTCAATCCCCACGCCACCGGCCTGCCGCTGCATTTCGACAATTGGGCCAATCCACAGGCCCAGCAGGGCCAGGACGCCTGGATGGCCTATGACATCGACAAGGCCGGCAAGCTCCTCGATGAAGCCGGCTACGCGAAGGGATCGGATGGCTTCCGCAAGACCCCGAAGGGCGAGCCGATCGCCTTCACCGTCGCCGTGCCGAATGGCTGGACGGACTGGATCGACGCGGTGCAGATCGGCGTGGAGGGCCTGCGCAAAGCCGGCATCAACGCCTCGGTGGCCACGCCCGAATACGAGCAGTGGAACAAGCAGATCGTCGAAGGCAATTACGATACGGTATTCCAGTCCCGGCCCGATGGCCCGACACCGTTCCGTGCCTATTACCAGACCCTTGCCACCCCCTATGTCGGCCGGTCGTCCTTCGCCGCCTCGCGCTATACCAATACCGAGCTCGACAAACTGTTCGAGGACTATAAGCGCGCCTCCAAGGAAGCGGATTTCAGGGCAATCTTCGACAAGATCCAGCTCCACATCGCCGACAACTTCCCCATGGTGCCGCTGTTCAACGGCCCGACCTGGTATCAGTACAGCTCGAAGCGTTTCACCGGCTGGGTAACCAAGGATGATCCTGCGATGAACCCCGAGAACCATGATGACAACCGCATCAGGCTCATGCATCTGCTGCGCCTGCAGCCGGTGGCGAACGCCAACTGATGCGGCTCTCATCCCGCCGGCTGGCGGTCTATGGCACCGCTTTCGTCTTCGCCATCCTGGTCAACTTCCTGCTGCCGCGGCTGATGCCCGGCAGCCCGGTCGACGGGATGATCGCCCAGCTCGGCCCGCGCGCCACGCCCGCGGCCGTCGACGCCATCCGCGCCCGCTTCGGCGCCGTGGATCAATCCTATTGGCATCAGTTCATCGACTATATCAAAGGCCTGGCTACGTTCGATCTGGGGGTATCGGTCAAATATTATCCCCAGACCGTCACCGAAGTCCTTGCCCGCTCCGCCGGCTGGACCGCCTTCCTGGTCTTGGGTGCCATCACCTTCTCGCTCATCGTCGGCGTCCTGCTCGGTGCACTGGCGGCCTGGCGGCGCGGCGGGCGCTTCGACACCATCGTCTCGCCGCTGGCCATCGTGATGAAATCGGTACCGCCGGTGGTGATCTGCCTGTCGATCCTGTTCGTCTTCGGCGTGTCCCTGCGCTGGCTGCCGGTGGGTTATGCCTATGATCCGTCCCTCGATCCGTCCTTCTCTCTCAGCTTCATCGGCAGCGTCCTCCTCCATGCGGCCATGCCGGTGCTCGCCCTTTCCCCTGCGCTCATCGGCGAATTCCTGACCACCATGCGCACCAGCATGATCTCGGTTCTGGGGGAGGATTACGTCACCATGGGACGGGCCAAGGGTCTGAGGGAAATGGCGGTGATGTTCAATTATGCCGCCCGCAACGCCCTGCTGCCCGTGCTCACCAACCTCGCGCTGATCCTGGGCGCGGTCTTCGGTGGCTCCATCGTCACCGAGATCGTCTTCAACTATCCGGGCCTGGGCCTGACGCTCTACACGGCCAGCGTGGCGCGCGACTATCCAGTCATCCAGGGTCAGCTCCTGCTGATGACGCTGGCGACGCTCGGCGCCAATCTCCTGGTCGACCTCATCTACGGCGCGATCGATCCGCGCATCGAGGAGGCCCGGGCATGACGGCCGTCCTGAAACAGAAGAAAGCCGTCTTCGGCCTCGTCATCGTGGTGCTGTTGTGCCTGATGGCCCTCCTGGCGCCGGTTCTGGCCCCCAACGATCCGGCGGCCCGTGTCGGCCGCCCTCACCAGCCGCCCAGCGCCGAACACGTGCTCGGCACCACCAAGATGGGGCGGGACGTCTTCAGCCAGTTTGTCTGGGGCGCGCGCTCCTCCCTGACGGTGGGGTTTGCCACAGGCCTTGCCATCACGGCGCTGGGTACGCTGCTCGGCCTGATCGGCGGCTATGCCGGTGGACGTACCGACAACGCCCTCGACCTCCTCACCAATGCGGTGCTGGTCATACCCAACATACCGCTCCTGATCCTGCTCGCCTCCTTCGCCGGCAAGGTCGGCCCCGTAGCCATCATGAGCATCATCGCCCTGACGTCCTGGCCGTGGGGCGCTCGCATGACGCGCTCCCAGATGCTGGCGCTGCGCAACCGTGAATTCGTGGTTGCCGCGCGCATGATCGGCGAACCGAGCTGGCGCATCGTCTTCGTCGAGATCCTGCCCAACCTTCTGCCGTTGCTGGCCCTCAATTTCGTCGGCAGCGTCATCTACGCCATCGTCGCCCAGACCACGCTTGAATATCTCGGCTTCGGCGACCCGCTGAACGTCAGCTGGGGCACCATGCTCTACAATGCGCAGAACTCCTCTGCCATCATCGTTGGCGCCTGGTGGGACATCGCCACGCCCTGCATCGGCATCATGCTGGTCGGATTCGGCCTGTCGCTGCTCAACTTCACCTTCGACGAGATCGCCAATCCGCAATTGCGATCGGGCCCCGCCCTGACCCGCTGGCTGCAGCTCAGCAACCGGCGCAAACGCCTGTCGAGGAGCCGATCATGAGCGAGGTACTTCTCGACATCCAGAATCTGAGCGTCGACTATCTGCTCGACAAGGGAGCCTTCCATGCGGTCAGGCAAGTCTCCTTCCAGATCCGGCGCGGCGAACTCTTCGGGCTTGCCGGCGAATCAGGCTGCGGCAAGAGCACGATCGCCTATGCCATCACCCGCCTGGCCAAGCCCCCGGCCCTGACCACGGGCGGCCGCATCCTGCTGAACGGCCAGGACATCCTGACCTTGCCGGAGGACGAGCTCAGACGCATCCGCTGGCGCAAGATCGGCATGGTCTTCCAGAGCGCCATGAACTCCCTCAACCCGCTCTTGCGTGTGAAGGCGCAGTTCCACGACGTGCTGCGGCTTCACAAGGGCTATTCGCGGGAACAGTCGCGCGCCAGGGCGGAGGACATGTTTCGCCTGGTCGGCATTCCCGTCGATCGCCTGGGCCATTATCCGCACCAGTTCAGCGGCGGCATGCGTCAGCGCATCGTCATCGCGATCTGCCTCGCCCTGCAGCCCGAACTGATCATCATGGACGAGCCGACCACCGCGCTCGACGTCGTGGTGCAGCGGGAAATCCTGGAACAAATGGTGGATTTGCAGCAAAGCCAGGGCTTTTCGGTGCTCTTCATCACCCATGACCTGCATCTGATGGCGCAGATCTGCCACCGCATCGGCGTGATGCTGAAGGGCGAACTCGTGGAGGTCGGCGATACCAGCCAGATCAGCATGGCCCCCAGGCACGACTATACCCGCAAATTGTGGAGCGCCATCCCGGCCCTGCCGGTGGCCCGCCATCTCGAGGGGAGCCTTTGATGAACATGCTGGCTTCCCCGACCCGTTTGCAGCCGGCAACTGCCCCGATCATCCGGCTGGAGAACATCGCGCGCTCCTTCGGGGCCGTGCAGGCCCTGCGCGGCATCACCCTGTCGCTTGTCCCCGGCAAGGCACTGGCCCTGGTCGGCGAGTCCGGCTGCGGCAAGACCACCTGCGCCCGCATCATCGCCCGCATGGACCGGCCGACCGGGGGAGCCCTGCACTTCCACGACCGCAACGTTACGCAACCCGGCAGTCGCAAGGAAGAGAAAGCCTATCGGCGCGCGGTGCAGATGGTGTTCCAGGATCCCTTCGCCTCGCTCAACCCGGTCTTTTCCATCGGTCATCACCTCATCCGGCCCCTGCTGCTGCATGGCCATGCCCGGGGACGCGCCGAAGGCCAGGCAGGCGTGAAGCAGCTTTTGGAAAGCGTCGGCCTCGATCCCGAGGTGACGATCGGCAAATTCCCGCATCAGCTCTCCGGCGGGCAGCGCCAGCGGGTCAACATCGCCCGCGCCATTGCGGTTCGCCCACAGGTCCTGCTGGCGGACGAGCCTACCTCGATGCTCGACGTCTCGATCCGGCAGGGCATCCTCGACCTGCTGGCCGGCATCAAGCGGGAGCGCAATCTGGCTGTGCTCTACATCACCCATGACATCGCCACGGCCGCCCATGTCGCCGAGGAGATCGTCGTGATGTTCGCCGGGCAGATGGTGGAATGGGGTGATGCCCTGGCGGTGATCACCAATCCGCGCCACCCCTACACCAAGCTGCTGCTCTCCGCGGTTCCCGATCCGAACCGCCCGTTCATCCCGGGCCAAAGCAGCGCCTTTCTCAGCCGAGCCGAAGACATTCGCCGCATTTCGCGCCCCGCCTCGAACACGATCGAGCAGGCAGGCCCGAACCATTTCGTCCGGATAGCCGGATCTCCAGAACAGAACGCTTCAGACTGAACAGGACTTTGCATGGACCTTCTCGTCAAACTCTACGACCTCGTGCCGAACAAGGCGTTGGACACCCGCCTCGACGACGCGGGCATCACGCTCCGGCGTGCCCTCCCCCCGGAGCTTGCCGCAATAACGGAGTGGATCCGCCGGCATTTCACCGCCGGCTGGGCCAGCGAGGCGACCGTGGCTCTCTGCCGCCAGCCGGTCTCATGCTTCATTGCGGTCAGGCAGGGACAATTGCTCGGTTTCGCCTGCTACGACGCCACCGCCCGGGGGTTCTTCGGCCCCACCGGCGTGGACGAGGCCGAACGCGGCCGCGGCATTGGCCATGCCCTGCTCCTCGCCTGCCTCAATGACATGCGTGCACAGGGCTATGCCTATGCCGCCATCGGCGATGTTGGGCCGGTGGAATTCTATGCCCGCACGGTCGGCGCGACACCGATCGCCGACTCCACGCCCGGCATCTTCGCCGGCCTCCTCAAAGCTTCCAGTTGATCTTTGCCCTTCGAGAGACTTTCATGACGATATCCGTGCGCAATCTTCTCCGCCTCGAAACTCATTGGACGCCATCCAGCGAGGATCGGCAGCTCGCTTATGCCCTGACCCTGACCAATACGTCCGACAGGGCCATATCGGGATTCCGGCTCTGCATCAGCGGGCCGGGACGCATCGACCCTGCCGCCACGATCGAAGGCGGCTCGCTTCGAACCCGCCTGTCGAACTATGCCGAGTTCGCGCCACCCGAAGGATTCGTCCTGCATCCGAACACGGCCTGGACCGTCACCGCCCGGGGCCTCAGCTATCCGCTGCGGCATTGGACCGATGGAACCAACACCGCCTATGTCGTTTTCGACGACGGAACCAATCTGCCGGTCGCGGTCATGCCCAGCCGGTCCAGCGGCGACAACGCCTCGCCCAAGCGGGGCGCGGACGTCTATCCCGTGCCGGATATCGCGCCCGTGGCCATCTCCATCGTTCCCTGGCCGAACGAAGTTTCAGTCACCGGCCGGCGCGGTGTGCCATTGGGGCTTGCCCCCCAGGCCGGCTCCGGTGAGGCCGGCCAGGCCATCGCCGCCTTTGGTGAGCTGACGACCAGCCTGTTCCCGGTGGAAGGCATCGTCCGGCCCGAGGCCGAAGGCGGACTTGCCGTTACCCTGCAGCATCAGGACGGCGTGGCAGCCGAAGCCTACCGGATATTTTTCGCCGAAGAGGGCGTAACGCTCACGGCCGCAAGCCGCGCCGGCTTCCTCTACGGCCTGATCACGCTTGGACAGATACTGCGCGGCGCTCGCCTGCATCCGCAGACCTTCCTGTTCCCTCTGGAGGGCGAGATCCGGGACGAACCCTGGGCTCGCTGGCGCGGCACCCATCTCGACGTCGCCCGCCAGTTCTACGGCTCGGCCGAGATCGCGCAATTCCTGCGCGTTCTCGCCTGGAACAAGCTGAACCGCTTCCACTGGCACCTGTCCGACGACGAGGCCTGGCGCGTGGAGATCGAGGCCTATCCGGAACTGGTCGCCACCGGCGCCTGGCGCGGCCATGGCCTGGCCATCCCCCCGCTGCTCGGCTCCGGAGCGGCACCTACGGGCGGCTACTATACCAAGACAGCGATCCGGCAGATCGTTGATCTCGCAACGCGCCTCGGCATCGACGTCGTGCCGGAGATTGACATGCCGGGCCATTGCTACTCGGTGCTGCAATCCCTGCCCTCGCTGCGCGATCCAGATGAACAGGGCGAATATTTCTCCATCCAGGGCTTTCCGAACAACTGCCTGAATCCCGCCCGTGAGGAGACCTATGCCTTCGTGGAGAAGCTCCTGGACGAATTGCTCGAACTCTTTCCCTCCCGCACCATCCATGTCGGCGCAGACGAGGTCCCGGCGGGTGCCTGGGAAGGCTCTCCTCAGGCCATGGCGCATCTCAAGACTTTGGGCGGCGGCAGCACGGCCGAATTGCAGGCCCACTTCCTGCAGCGCGTCCAGGCCTCGCTCACCGCCAGGGGCCGCATCACGGGCGCCTGGGAAGAGGCGGCGCATGGCGGCGGCATCGACAAGGCCAATTGCTACCTGAATGGCTGGCACACGGTAGAGATCAGCGCCAGGCTGGCGTCCGAAGGCTATGACATCGTCGTCTGCCCCGGACAGGTCTACTATCTGGACATGGCCAACAGTCCGGCCTGGTCAGAGCCGGGCGCCGGCTGGGCCGGCTGGTCCGACGCCGAAAAGATCTACCGTTTCGATCCGGTGGAAGGCTGGTCGGATATCCAGAGGCAACATTTCCTGGGCGTGCAGACCTGCATCTGGTCCGAACCGATGACCGACCGCGGCGTGTTCGACCGCCTGATCTTTCCCCGCATTTCGGCCCTGGCGGAAACCGGATGGACGGCCCCGCCCAAAAAATCCTGGGACCGCTTCAGGGCCATGGTCGGCTTGATGCCACTGCTCTATGGGATCAAGGCCTGAGACACTGGTCTCCAGACAAACAAAATCCCGCGAAGCTGTGTTTCATGCCTCGCGGGACGCAAATCTTATCGAGATTGCCGGAATAGCAGCGTCTACTCCACCGGCGTCGTCTGCACGCCCCAGATCTCGTCGGCATATTCGCGGATGGTGCGGTCCGAGGAGAACCAGCCCATGCGTGCGACGTTGAGGATCGACTTCTCGCGCCAGGCCGATTTGTTGGCCCACAGCGTATCGACATTGCGCTGCGCGGCGGCATAGGCGTCGAAATCGTCGGTGACGAAGAACCAGTCGCTGGAGCGCAGCGACTGCACCGTGCCGCGATGGCGTTCGCGGTCGGTCGGCGAGAACACGCCGCTTTCCACCGCATCGAGCACCTCGGCCAAGGCCTGCGAGGCCGCGATGGCGTCGGCCGGATTGCGGCCCTGGCGCTTCTTCTCCTCGACCTCATGTGCCTTCAGGCCGAAAATGAAGATGTTGTCGTCGCCGACATGCTCCTTCATCTCGACATTGGCGCCGTCGAGCGTGCCGATGGTGAGCGCGCCGTTGAGGCCGAACTTCATGTTGCCGGTGCCCGAGGCTTCCAGGCCCGCGGTCGAGATCTGCTCGGACAGGTCCGCGGCCGGAATGATCACCTCGGCGAGGCTGACATTGTAGTTCGGCATGAACACGACCTTGAGCAGGTTGCGCACGGCCGGATCCGAGTTCACCACCTTGGCGACGTCGTTGATCAGCTTGATCACATATTTGGCCGCCGTGTAGCTCGCCGCCGCTTTACCGGCAAAAATCTTCACGCGCGGCGCCCAGTCGCGCTCGGGATGGGCGCGGATGGCATTGTAGAGCGCGATGGTCTCGAGGATGTTGAGAAGCTGCCGCTTATATTCGTGGATGCGCTTGATCTGGACGTCGAACATCGCGGAAGGATCGACACGCAGGCCCACCGTCTGCTGAAGCACCTTGGCCAGGCGCGCCTTGTTGGCATGCTTGACGGCCGCGAAGGCCTCCTGGAAGGAGGCATCCGTGGCGTAGGGTTCCAGCGCCACCAGCTTTTCGGCATCGTCGAGATAGCCATCGCCGATGGTCTCGCGCAGCAGCGTGGTCAGCCCCGGATTGGCGGTCATCAGCCAGCGCCGCGGCGTGATGCCGTTGGTCTTGTTGGTGATGCGCCCGGGGAACAGCGTGTTGAGGTCTCGGAACACCGTCTCCTTCATCAGCTCCGAATGCAGGGCCGACACGCCATTGACCTTGTGCGAGCCGACGAAGGCCAGATTGCCCATGCGAACGCGCCGGCCATGGCTCTCGTCGATGATCGAGACGGTGGCGATCATGGCATCGGAGGCGCCGCTCTCGCGCGCCTCGGTCAGCACGCGGGCATTGATGGCGTAGATGATCTGCATGTGCCGCGGCAGCAGGCGCTCGATCAGCGGCACAGGCCAGGTTTCCAGCGCCTCAGGCAGCAGCGTATGGTTGGTGTAGGAGATCGTCTCGCGGGTGATGGCGAAGGCGTCGGCCCAGTTCAGCCCGTGAATGTCGATCAGGATACGCATCAGCTCGGCCACGGCGATGGCCGGATGAGTGTCGTTGAGCTGGACGGCCGCCTTGGAAGGCAGGGTCTTGATGTCGCGATGCTGCTGCAGGTGGCGGCGGACGATGTCCTGCAGCGACGAGGCGGTGAAGAAATACTCCTGGCGCAGGCGCAATTCCTGGCCGGCCGGCGTGGAATTGGCCGGATAGAGCACGCGCGAGATCGATTCCGCCTTGGTGCGGTCATTCAGGGCGCCGATATGGTCGCCGGCATTGAAGGCGTCGAGCGAGATCGGATCGAGCGAGCGGGCCGACCACAGGCGCAGCGTGTTGACGCGGTTGCCGCGCCAGCCGACGGCCGGCGTGTCATGGGCGACGGCGAGCACGGTTTCTGCCGGCTTCCAGCTATGCACGGCCGAGCCATCCCAGCCGTCCGTCGCTTCGACGGCACCGCCGAAGCCCACTTCATAGGCGACTTCACGGCGCGGGAATTCCCAGGGATTGCCGTTCTGCAGCCAGTTCTCGGGCGATTCCGTCTGCCAGCCATCGACGATGTTCTGGCGGAAAAGGCCGTTCTCATAGCGGATGCCGTAGCCATAGGCGGCAATGCCGACGGTGGCCATGCTCTCCATGAAGCAGGCGGCGAGGCGGCCGAGGCCGCCATTCCCGAGGGCGGCATCGGGCTCCATCTCGGCGATCATGTCGAGATCGACGCCGACGGAAGCCAGAGCCTCGCGCGCCGTGGCGACGAGGCCGAGATTGTTGAGGCCATCCTTGAGCAGGCGGCCGATCAGGAATTCGAGCGAGAGATAATAGACACGCTTGCCGCCCATGCGGTAGACGCCGCGCGTCGTCGCCATCCAGCGGTCGACGATGTGGTCGCGCAACGCCAGGCTCACGGCCCGCAGCCAGTCATGGTCGCGCGCCACGATCGGGTCCTTGCCGACGGCATAGGTCAGCTTGGCGAGGATCAGGTCACGGAAGGCCCGCGCCTCGCCGGTCGCCTCGGGCAGCTTGGCCGCCTCATCACCGACAGCCATCGCCGCTTCGGCCGAATAGAGCTTGTCGTGCAACGTTGAAGTCATGTGTCACTTCTCGATCGTTGATCCCAGGACGGTGCTCCTTAACCCAAGTGCCGCCTGGTTACGAGTGCCCCTTTTGCATAAGATGTAGGCAAAAACACTGATATCTTGTGATTATGGCCGGATACGCTGCCATGATCACCTCATATGTCTGTTCTGCATGGCTCGTCCACCTTGTGCGTCGCCTGCACAAAGCGGCCCTATGCTGTTGCTCACGACCGTGGAGAGTATGCGCCTGCGGCGGAATCCTAGCTGAATTCCGCGGGCGATGATGATATGCCACGGCCATGGGGCCATGCGATTTCGCGGGATCGTCAAGAATCGCAAAGACGCGTCGGAACAAGGAGTTAGGGCAAGCAGCGTTCAGGCGCCTTGCCTTGGGAGACAGGCATGACGGCTATCTATTATCTCGCGGTCGACGGCGGTGGCACCAATACACGCGCCCGCCTCTATGACGAGAGCGGCAAGCTGATCGGCGAAGGCCTGTCGGGCTCCTCCAACCTGACTCTCGGCACCGATATTGCAGGCCCGGCCATCGCCGCAGCCGGCGATGCCGCACTTGCCGCTGCCGGATTGGACCCCGGAGCCAAGACCCGGATCCGGGCCGGCCTCGGTCTTTCCGGCGGCAATATTCCCGCCCTTGCCGACAGTATCGCTGCCTTTCCCTTCGGTTATGGCGCCCTCACCGTCACCTCGGACGCGGTCACGGCCTGCCTCGGTGCCCATGCCGGCCAGGATGGCGGCATCTTCATTCTCGGCACGGGTTCGCAGGGCCTCGCCCTGGTGGGAGGCAGGGAGACCTCGGTCGGTGGCTGGGGGTTCGCCCTTGGCGACGACGCCTCCGGCGCCGTGCTCGGACGGGCCGCACTCAGGGCCGCCCTGCTCAGCGTCGACCTGCTCGGCCCCATGAGCGATCTGACCCGCCGCCTGCTGGCGCATTTCCACGACGATCCGAACGAGGCGGTGATCTGGGCCAGGACCGCAACGCCGAGGGATTATGGCCGCTTCGCTCCCCTGGTGTTCGAGGCCGCCGGGGGGGATGTGGTGGCGGACCGTCTGATTGCCGGAGCCACCGGCGCCATCGTCGCCATGCTCGACCGCCTGAAAGACCTTGGCGCCCCCAGGATCGCCCTGATGGGAGGGCTCGCCGAACCCTATCGGCCCTATCTGCCGGTGCGCTATGATGAGATCCTGGTTCCGCCCAAGGGAGATGCCCTGGCCGGAGCCCTGACCCTGGCGAAAAGGGGCCGCTGACGATGTCTCTAAACGCTCTCACCGCCCCCCGCCTGTTCAACGGCGAAACCTTCATCGAGGGCCACGCCGTCCTGGTGGAGGCCGATGTGATCGTCGGCCTGGTGCCGCGGTTCGACATTCCTTCCCATGCCGCCGTGACCACCCTGCCCTCCGGGCTGCTGGCACCCGGTTTCGTCGACGCCCAGGTCAATGGCGGCGGCGGCTTCCTGTTCAACCAGTCACCCGACGTGGCGACGCTTGCGGGCATGGTCGCAGCTCATCGGCGCCATGGCAGCACCGCCCTGCTGCCGACCTACATCACCGACACGGCCGATGGAATGAAGAGCGCCATCACCGCCGCCCGCCAGGCGATCGCCGATGGGGTGCCGGGCATGGCCGGCATTCATCTGGAAGGGCCCTTCCTTTCGGTGCCGCGCAAGGGCGCCCATGACCCGGCCCTGATCCGGCCGCTGACGGAAGCCGATGTCGAGCTCATTCTCGGCAGCGGCATCGAGACCATCCTGCTCACCGTGGCGCCGGAGAATGCGCCGCTTCACCTGATCCGGCGCTTGGCGGATGGGGGCGTGATCGTCAGCCTCGGCCATACCGATACCAGCTATGAGGCAGTGATGGCGGCGGCGGATGCCGGCGCCACCGGCATCACCCATCTCTTCAATGCGATGTCGCCCTTGCAGGGTCGTCACCCCGGCGTCACCGGGGCCGCGCTCGACCATGGCGGGCTGTGGGTCGGCATCATCGCCGACGGTCTCCATGTGCATCCAGGCTCGCTCTCGCTCGCCTTGCGCGCGAAAAAGGCGCCGGGACGGCTCTTCCTCGTCACCGACGCCATGCCCACTGCTGGCGATGCCAACGACGTCTTCTATCTCAACGGACGCAAGGTGACGCGGCGCAACGGCGCCCTGACGCTGGAAGACGGCACGCTGGCCGGCTCCGACCTCACCATGGACGCGGCGCTGCGCTACAGCGTCGGCCATCTTGGCGTCGATCTCGGGGAGGCCCTGCGCATGGCCAGCCTCTATCCCGCCCAGTTCCTCCGTCTCGACAGCCGCCGGGGACGGCTGGCTCCGCGCTATCGTGCCGACATCGTGCATCTCGACGAGCATCTGACCGCGCGCGGCGTGTGGGTGGGAGGTCGCCAACTGGCCGGGTGAAGCGGCCGCTTCAGGCGATGCGATGTGGTGCGAACAGGATGACGGCCATGCCGGCCAGGCACAGAACCCCTCCGATCAGATCCCAGTGATCGGGCCTGATCCCTTCGACGCCCCACAGCCAGAGCAGCGAGGCGGCGATATAGATCCCGCCATAGGCGGCATAGGCCCGCCCGGCCGCATCGGTTTCGACCCGCGAGAGCAGAAGGGCGAAGGCAATGAGGGCTGCCACGCCAGGCACCAGCCACCAGGCCGGTTTGCCGAGGCGCAGCCAGCCCCAGAAGGCGTAGCAGCCGGCAATCTCGCCGGCCGCCGCCAGGACATAGAACAGAATCGATTTCATGCAGGCCGTCCGTCTCCCATCGGCGTCAGCTTAGCGGGCTGGTACCGGAGGCGGAAGGTAGCGAAAGGGCGACGCGGGGGCTGTCTCGCCCCTGCTCAGACGACTCAGAATTTGTAGCTGACGCCGACCATGGCAACGGTCTCATGAAAGCCGGCCTTGAAGCGGGTGTCGGGCGCTACGCGGAAGCGCGACTTGCCGAAATCGGTGTAGCGGACCTCGACGCGTCCGATCCAGTTGTCGGTAAAGGCATATTCGACACCGGCGCCGGCGGTCCAGCCCACCTTGGTCTTGGTGGAGGAACCCACGACGTCACCATCGAAGAGGTTCCAGCGTTCACGGATATCGCCGAAGGCGACGCCGCCGGTGGCATAGACGAGAATACGGTCGAAGGCATAGCCCAGACGCGCGCGGACCGATCCCTGCCAGCGATTGGTCATATGCAGCCGGCTGTTGCCGTTCTGGGCGTCGATGACCGTATGGCTGCCCTTGATACTGCTGAGGTCGATGTCGCCTTCCAGACCGACGACGATATTGTTGGAGAATTGTTCGTTGTAGCCGGCGTGCAGGCCGCCGAGCACACCATTGACGTTGAAGTTATCGGCCGGCACGGGCGTCGACCTGCTCAAATCGTCCTTTTCCCGTCCCCAACCATAGCCGATATGGGCACCGACATAAAAGCCGGTCCAGCTAAAGGGCGTCACAGGCACAATAGGTTCCACAGGCGCCGGCGCAAGGTCTGCTGAAAGTGCCGGCATTGGCGCAAGAAAGAGTGCCGCTAAAACGATTTTCTTCATGATCCCCACCTTATCACGACGTTGATCGGCAAGAAATCACTGCCACAATTTCTACATATTGTCCATATTCTCAGATAATTGCCATCTCTGAAAGCAATAGAACACTAATCATCGATATACTATTGACTGACGAAAACAGGATTATTGCTTTATTTTCTGACCGCGAATACCCCGCTCGGGACATTAGGGAAGCAAATTCGTATTTCCTTGGTAAACCATCGCAACATAACGGGCCACAAAGTGGCCCGTTGCAGGTCGATCGTCGCCAGGTCGGGGATCAGCTCTTGCTCGATGCCGCCCAGAGATTGACGTTGCCTTCCTCGGCATAGTGGTCGATCTCCGCCAGCTCCTCGGCGGAGAAAGCGAGATTCTTCAAGGCGCCGACGCAGTCCTCGATCTGCCCCAGGCGGCTGGCCCCGATCAGCGCCGAGGTCATGCGGCCATCCCTGAGGACCCAGGCGATCGCCATCTGGGCCAGGGTCTGGCCGCGGCGACGAGCTATCGTATCGAGGGCCCGCAGCCTGGTCAGATTCGTCTCGGTGAGTTGATCGGGCGAGAGCGACTTGCCGGCCGCAGCGCGGCTGTCGGCGGGAATGCCGGTCGCGCTGAGATATTTGTTGGTGAGCAAGCCCTGCGCCAGCGGCGTGAAGGCGATGCAGCCAGCGCCGTCCGCTTCGAGCTGGTCGAGCAGGCTGTCCTTCTCGACCCAGCGATTGAGCATCGAATAACTCGGCTGATGGATAAGCAGCGGCGTGCCCAGACGGCGCAGGATCGCAGCCGCCTCCCTGGTCCTCTCGGCACTATAGGACGAGATACCGGCATAATGGGCCTTGCCCTGGCGCACCGCGTCATGCAGCGCGGTCATCGTCTCTTCCAGAGGCGTGTTCGGATCGAAGCGGTGGGAATAGAAGATGTCGACCGTCTCGATACCCATCCGCTTGAGGCTGGCGTCCAGGCTGGAGAGCAGATATTTGCGGCTGCCCCACTCGCCATAGGGGCCGGGCCACATGCGATAGCCGGCCTTGGTGGAGATCACCAGTTCGTCGCGATGATGGGCGAAGTCCGTCCTGAGGATGCGCCCGAAGGTCTCTTCGGCCGAGCCGGGCGGCGGCCCGTAATTATTGGCTAGGTCGAAATGGGTAATGCCGAGGTCGAAGGCCCTGCGGCAGAGCGCCCTGGCATTCTCGAAAGGGATGTCGCCACCGAAATTATGCCACAGGCCCAGCGAAAGAGCCGGAAGCTGCAGGCCCGAGCGGCCGGACCGGCGATATTGCATGGCGTCGTAACGCGCCTCATCCGCGACATAAGTCATAGGTGGCTCCAATACTGAGGAAAAGCGAATCCGCAATCATTCATCAGACAAACTGCCCGGCCCGGGCCAATTGTTCAACCACCATACACCCGCCGGACATGAAAAGGCCGGCGTCACCGCCGGCCTCTCCCGCCTCGATTGCGAACTATGTCAGGGCGTGGTGACGGCGTCCTCATAGTCCGCCGCCGTCGTCTCGTCTTGCGCCGAGGAGCCCAGCACCATGGTCAGCACCACGGAGACGACGAAATTCAGCACCACGGCGATCACACCGATATAGAAGGAGGTGCCGAACAGGGTGTAGGTCGAGACCACGGAGGTTGGGCCCCAGGCCATATAGCTGCCGGCCAGCATGCCCACCGCCCAGCCGATCAGCAAGGCCCAGCCGTTGAACCAGCGCGTATAAAGGCCTGCCACCAAGGCGGGGAAGATCTGGATCATCCAAACGCCGCCGAGCAATTGCAGATCGATGGCGAATTTGGTCGGCAGGAACACGATCACCACCAGGGCGCCGACCTTGACGATCAGGCTCATCAGCTTGGCAAGGTAGGATTCCTTCTGCGACGACATATCCGGCTCGATGAAGGGCTTCCAGACATTGCGCGTGAAGGTATTGGCAGCCCCGATCGACATCACCGCCGCCGGCACCAGGGCGCCGATGGCGATAGCCGCAAAGCAGAAGCCGGCGAACCAATCGGGGAACATTTTGTTGACCAGCAGCGGGATCGCCGCCTGGGCATCGTCGGTCTTGATGTCGGCGGCGACTGCCATCACGCCCAGAAGCGCGATGAGGCCGAGCACCAGCGAATAGGCCGGCAGCGACACCGCATTGCGACGGATGGCGTTCGGTCCTGTGGCTGACAGCGTGCCCGTAAGGGCGTGCGGATACATGAACAGCGCCATGGCCGAGCCGATCGACAGCGTGATGAAGGGCCAGATCTGCGAGGTTGGCAGGGTGAGGCCAACATTGACAGGCTTGCCAGCCGCCGCAAGAGCGGCCGCCTTGGCGTCATAGACGAGCTTCGCCTTATCGAAGATCACGCCGAAACCGCCGAGTTGATAGGGAATGATGATGACCGCGGCGATCACGAAGATATAGATCATGATGTCCTTGACGAAGGCGATCATCGCCGGCGCACGCAACCCGCTCTTATAGGTGTAGAGCGCCAGGATGATGAAAGCGATCGTCAGGGGAAGGTGCGAGGCCATGCCCGTTGCCGAAAAGCCGAGGGCCTGGATCACCTTCTCCATGCCGACGAGCTGAAGGGCGATATAAGGCATGGTCGCGAGGATACCGGTGAAGGCTACCGCCAGTTCCAGCCAGCGATTGCCGTAGCGCCCGGCGATGAAATCGGCGCCGGTGAGATAGCCATGCTTGTGCGTGGCGTTCCACAGCCGCGGCATGATCAGGAAGATCAGCGGATAGATCAGAATGGTGTAGGGTACGGCGAAGAAGCCATAGGCGCCGAGCGCGTACATCAAGCCCGGCACGGCGATGACGGTGTAGGCCGTATAGAGATCGCCACCCAGCAGGAACCAGGTGATCCAGGCACCGAAGCGCCGGCCGCCGAGGCCCCATTCGTGCAACTGATCGAGATCCCCCGCCTTCCAGCGTGCCGCCACGAAGCCAACCACGGTCACGACAGCGAAGAAGAAGACGAACACCATCGCCGCCGTCCAATTGAGATTGTCCAGCATCAGCGTTCAACCTTCCAGGCGAGATAGACGAACAGCGACGAAATCGGCACCAGGACGAGGAGGTAGAAATAGAAGAAGGGCACTCCGAACAGCACGGGATCGATGCTGTTATAGAGCGGTGTCAGCAATGCCAGTACGCAAGGTACCAGCAGAAGCAGATATTTCATGGCATTTCCCCCGGTATTGCGACAATCTTCCATCAAGATTGCCGCTGCGGATGCGGCCAAAGCCGAATCCAGCCTGCTATAAACTCTTCTGGCAGCTTTTTATTCCCTTGGAGAAAGACTGAGTCCAGAGGGGATTTTGGGGCGCCTGCCCGTGCGGGGTTGCGAGGGCAAAGCCGGCACCATTCGGGATGGACCGTCAAGGCTGTCGAAGACGCGGCCGGCGATCGGAGTCCCGGGCGCAGGCCGAAGGCCGCCCTTGTATCCTCAGCCTTCCCAAATTCCTCACGCCGACTTATGCCTATACAAAATAGGAGTGCAGGATGAAGATCACCGCGGTCCGGGCCACCCCCGTCAACATACCGCTGGAGGCGCCCTATCTGTGGTCCTACGGCTCGCTGGCCGGCTTTTCCAAAGCCATCGTCGAGGTCGAGACCGATGAAGGCTTCACCGGCATCGGCGAAGCACCATCTTACGCACATGCGGCGATCATCAATCTGAGCCTCGGCCCCCGCCTCGTCGGGCGCGATCCCCTCGACATCGCCGGGGCCGAATTGATCTCGCTGCCGAGTTGGCAGGGCGTTTCCAACAATATCGACTACAATCTCATTCGCGCCTTCGGCGGCATCGAGATGGCGCTATGGGACCTGCGCGGCAAGCTTTGGAACCTGCCTCTCTATGCGCTGCTCGGCGGTGCGGTGCGCAAGGACATCCCGGTCACCGATTATTTCTCCTTCCGCGAGAAGGCCGGGCCCGATGGCGGAGAGACCACGCCGGAAGCGGTCGTGGACTATTGTCTTGGCCTCAGGGAAGCGCATGGCACCACTTTTTTCGAGGGCAAGTTCTACACTGCCGACATCGGCCCCAGCGTACGCATGATGGAATTGCTGCGCGAGGCGCTCGGGCCTGGCGCCATGCTGCGCATCGATGGCAACATGGCTCATTCGCTGACCTCGGCGCGCCAGATCGCGCGGGAACTCGAGCCGCTCAACATCCGCAACTGGGAGGATCCGTGCGGCTCGCTCTATGACCTCAAGGCCCTGCGCCAGCACACATCGATTCCCTTCTCGGTCCACAGCCTCGACTTGCGCCAGGCGGCACATCTAGGTGTGCCCGATGCCGTGGTCACCGATATCGCGACCCATGGCGGCATTGCCCGCACCATGCGCTTCGTCGGCGCCTGCGAGCAGCTCGGCCTCGATTTCTGGTGCTATTCCGGCGATTCAGGGGTGGCGAGCGCCGCCTATCTGCATCTGTGCGCGGCCATGCCGCATATCCGCGAACCCAACCAGTCGCTGTTCCGCATGCAGCCGCTCGACGTCATCGAGGAAGGTCCGTTTCGTCCCAAGAACAATGTCGTGCCGGTACCGGAGGGGCCGGGCCTCGGCGTGACGCTGTCACAGGACAAACTGAGGCATTTGCATCAACTCTTCCTCCATGATGGTCCCTACAACAAATATCACGACCCGGATCGCCCCGGCGTGTTCCGTCGCCTGCCGCTGAGCTAGCCCTGCAGTTGCGGCGCAGTGTCAGCCTCCTGGCTGACACAACGCTTGCCGGCGAGCGTTTCGTTTCCAGATGTCAGCCAGGGGGCTGACACGCCCTATCCGTCACGTCCCAAACGTCAGATCTTGGCCGCCTTGACGAAGCTCGGATCGAAGGTCTTTTCGTAGGGAACGCTGGCATTGGCGAGTTCAGGGTCGAGGGCCTTGAGCGCATTCATCATCGACTCATAGCCGTCCTTGGTGACCATGCCGTCCGGCGAATACATCTGCCGCGAGTTCTGGAACGCCTGCATATAGAGGTCGCGATTGCCCAGCAGATATTCCTTCGGCACGATATCGGCAACGTCCTCCGGTTTGGCCTGGCCGAGCCATTTCAGAGCCTTCATCATGGCGTTGACCACGCGCTGTGTGGTCACGGGGTTCTCCTGCGCGAAAGACTGCTTCAGATAGACGGTTGCCGCCGGATTGGTGCCGCCGAACAGGGCCTTGGTGCCCTCCTCCGTGCGCGTGTCGAGCACGATGGCGATGTCATCGTCGTGCTGCAGCTGGCTGATCACCGGATCGAGATGCGACAGCCCGTCAATGCCGCCATTCTTGATGGCAGCGACGGCGCTGGCTCCGCCGCCGATGCCGATCTGCGCGACATCGGCCGAGGTCAGCCCGTTCTTGTGCAAGGCATATTGCAGCAGGAGAGCCGTAGAGGACCCCGGCGCGGTAACTCCGATCTTGCGGCCCTTGAGATCGGCAATGGTCTTGATCTCGCCGGCCAGGCTCTTGCGCACCGCGATCACGATGCCAGGGAAGCGGCCGAGGTCGCAGACCGCGATGATATCCTGCCCCTTGTTCTGCATGCGGATGGTGTGCTCGTAAGCACCCGTCACCACGTCCACCGAGCCACCGACCAGCGCCTGCAGGGATTTGGAACCACCGGCGAAATCGTTGATGGTGACGCTGAGCCCCTCCTCCTTGAAGAAGCCCTTCTGCTCGGCCACCGTCAGCGGCAGATAATAGAGCAATGGCTTGCCGCCGACGCCGATGGTCAGATCGGGCTTCTCCGGCTTGGCATCCTCGGCGAAGGCCGGCAGCGCTCCGCCGAGCGAGGCACCGAACACCATGCCGCCAGCGCCGATCAGGAAAGTTCTGCGTTTCATGTTTTTTCCTCCCAATTCGATTTCCAATATCATTTAGCCGCGCCAGACCAGAAGGCGGCGCTCCACCGCCGTCATCAGCCAGTCGACGATCAGAACGAAGGCCATCAGGACGAACATGCCGGCGAAGACGCCGGTGACATCGAACACGCCCTCGGCCTGCTGGATGAGATAGCCCAGGCCCGCCGACGAGCCGAGATATTCGCCCACCACCGCGCCGACCACGGCAAAACCGACAGAGGTATGCAGGCTGGAGAACACCCAGGACATCGCCGAAGGCAGATAGACGTGGCGTAGCAACTGGCGCTCGTTCATGCCGAGCATGCGGGCATTGGAGAGTACGGCCGGGCTCACTTCCTTGACGCCCTGATAGACGTTGAAGAAGACGATGAAGAACACGAGGGTGAAGCCGAGGGCCACTTTCGACCAGATGCCGAGGCCGAACCACAAAGCGAAGATCGGCGCCAGCACCACCCGGGGCAGCGCATTGGCGGCCTTGACATAAGGGTCGAAAATGGCGGCGACCACGGGCTGGCGCGCGAACCAGAAGCCGAGAACCACGCCGCCCAACCCACCGAACAGGAAGGCCAACGCCGATTCAGCCAGGGTGACCCACAAATGATACCAGATGGAGCCGTCGGTGAACCATTCCACGATCCTGTTCCAGACGCTGAGCGGATCGGCGAAGAAGAACGCCACCGTCTTGGGCGAACCGAACAGCGAGGTCGTCGAGGCGACGTGCCAAACAGTGATGCCGATGACCGCGACAAGAACCTGCAGGACGAGCAAAACGATCTTGTTGTTCATTGGAGTCCCAAGGGTGTCGTGAAGATATCAGGGTGTCGTGAAGATATCGAAGACATGGAAAAAGCCAGCGAACTAGCTGTAGGCCTTCATCACCTCGTCGCGCAGGGCATCCCAGATGTCGCGATGCAGGCGGATGAAAGCGGGATCGTGGCGAATTTCCGCGATGGCGCGAGGCCGGGGCAGTGGCACGGCGAAATCCCCGATGATGCGCGCCTTCGGGCCGGCCGACATGATGACGATGCGATCGGCCAGTGCGATTGCCTCGTCGAGGTCGTGGGTAACGAACATCACCGCCTTGCGGTCTTCGGACCAGAGCTTCAGGAGCAGATCGCCCATGACCAGACGGGTCTGCGCATCGAGCGGCCCGAAGGGCTCGTCCATGAGCAGCAGCTTGGGATTGCGGATGAGCACCTGCGCCAGCCCGACGCGCTTGCGCTGCCCGCCGGACAGCATGCGCGGATAACGATCGCCAAAACGGGCGAGACCGACCCGCTCCAGCCAGCTCTGCGCCGCCTTCCTCGCCTTTTCAGACGGCGTGCCTGCAACTTCCAGGCCAATGGCGACATTCTGCAGGACGGTCTTCCAGGGCATCAGCGATTCCTGCTGGAAGAGATAGCCGGCCTGCCCGTTCAAGCCCTTGAGCGGCTTGCCGAAGACCTCGACCGTTCCGGCCACCGGGGTCAGCAGCCCGGCCGTGGCATTGAGCAGCGTGGACTTGCCGCAGCCTGTCGGCCCGACGATGGCGACGAACTCGTGATCGCCCACCACAAGGTCAACGGCATCCACGGCATCGAAACGGGAATCCCTGGTCGCGAATGAAATCGAAACGCCCTTCAGCGCAACGGCTTGCGCTGCGCTCATGCGGCCTCGGCCCTTGTCATCTGCGGTCCTCCCGGATTGGTCCTACGAGTCGGCTTTGCGCAAACTCTATACCCCGATGGCGAGTAACGGCCAGTCCCCGGAAGCAGGTTTGCCGGAAGCAGCAGCACCATTCTCAGGATGGCGAGAAACGCGCAACCAATTGATGGCGATCGCCCGGGTAGGTGAAGCGAACCGCCGTGACGAACTGGTCGCCGCGCCAGGTGCGCCGCTCCACCACCAGGCAGGCGCTGCCAGGCTCCAGCTTCAGCAAGGCCGCTTCCTCCCCGCGTGCCGCCGCTGCCTTGATGTGATGTTCGGCCACCGTCCAGGGTACATGGCCAAGAAGCCACACGCCGGGCGGCTCCTTGGTAAAGTCGGTTTCACCGGCCTGCGGCACCGCCTCGAGATCGATCAGGCGTTCCTCCAGGCAGAAAGGGCTGTCGCCGGCAAAATGACGGCAGGTCAACGCCAGCAACGGCCGCGCACTTTCCAGAGCGAATGTCAGGCGCTCCCCCGGGGTAGGCCGTCGTTGCCGACGTTGCATCAATTCGAAGCGATAGGGCAGCCCAAGCGCGGTCACCTCCGCCTCGATGCCGTGAATGGCAAGCACGGCTGCCTCGCTGCGCGGCTGCGCCACGAAGCTGCCGGCCTTGCGCCGGCGCTCGATCAGCCCGGCGGCGGCAAGCTGTGTCAGCACCTTATTCACGGTCATGCGCGAGCAGCCATAGATCTCGGTCAGCTCGGTCTCGAACGGGATGCGATAGCCGGGCGGCCATTCGCCCGAAACGATGCGACGCTCGATATCGCCGAGGATGCGCTGATGCAACGTCTGCGCCTTGGCATCCAGCTCGAGGGAGGCGGTGTTGTTCATGATAGGCTCCCCCAGCCATATGGGCCAATCCGGACGGGCGGCGCAATCTCCACGATCTCGAAGAACTCCGCCTGCTTAGCCATCGCCGCTTCCCTCGCCAAGTTCTGCTTTCCCGGTCAAGCCAATCGGCATTAAACTTTCATCATTCCACTTGCGCGTCAATTAATATGTCTATACATGTTCCCGCATAATAGCAGGGTGGAGAAATCGATGTCGACAAACAGCCATGGGCTCCGTTTGTGGCGCAATGCGCGCCTGGCAACCCTGGTCGGGGATGACCTCGGCATCGTCGAGCGGGGGGCCGTGCTTGCCGAGGGCGAGCGCATCGTCTTCGCCGGTCCCGAGAGCGACGTGCCCGCCACCATGCGCGACAAGGCCAGGACTGTCGACCTCGAAGGGCGCTGGATCACGCCCGGCCTGATCGATTGCCATACCCATCTCGTCTTCGGCGGCGACCGCGCCCATGAATTCGAGCTGCGCCTCAAGGGTGCCAGCTATGAAGAGATCGCCCGGGCCGGCGGCGGCATCGTTTCCTCGGTCAATGCGACACGCGCCGCCAGCGATGATGAGCTTCTCGCCAGCGCCCTGCCCCGCCTCGACCACCTGATCGCCGAGGGCGTCACCACGGTCGAGGTGAAATCGGGCTATGGCCTGGAGACCCGCACCGAACTCGCCATGCTGCGTGCGGCCCGCAAGCTCGGCGAAGTGCGCAAGGTCAATGTTTCAACCACCTTCCTTGGCGCCCACGCCCTGCCCGTCGAGGCCAAGGGCGACAAGGACGCCTATATCGACCTCGTCTGCCGGGAGATGCTGCCGGCCGTGGCTGTCGAAGGGCTCGCCGATGCCGTGGACGGCTTTTGCGAAGGCATCGCCTTCCTGCCCGAACATATAAGCAAGGTCTTCGATGCAGCCAGGAAGGCGGGCCTGCCGGTCAAGCTGCATGCCGACCAGCTATCCAACCTTCATGGTGCCAAACTCGCGGCCGATTACGGCGCCCTGTCGGCCGACCATCTCGAATATACCGATGAGGAAGGTGCCGCGGCCATGCATGCGGCCGGCACGGTGGCCGTGATCCTGCCCGGTGCCTACTATTTCATTCGCGAGACCAAGCAACCGCCCATCGCTTTGTTCAGGGCTCACAAGGTGCCGATGGCCGTAGCGACGGACTGCAATCCCGGCACCTCGCCGCTGACCTCGCTGCTGACAACCATGAACATGGCCGCCACCTTGTTCCGCATGACCGTCGACGAATGCATCGCCGGCGTGACCCGCAATGCCGCCAAGGCGCTCGGCAAGGCCGGGGATATCGGCACGCTCGAAGCCGGCAAACAATGCGATCTCGCCATCTGGGATATCGAGCGCCCGGCTGAACTCGTCTACCGCCTAGGTTTCAATCCGCTACATCAACGCATCTGGAGAGGCCAGTGACCAACCCCGTTTTGCTGCGTCCCGGCAGTGTCTCGCTCGCACAGTGGCGGGCCATCTATGAAGGCGCAGCCGTCACCCTGGACGAAGGCTGCCGCCCGCTGGTCGAAGCCAGCGCCAAGGCCGTCGCCGACATCATCGCCAAGGGCGAGCCGGTCTATGGCATCAACACCGGCTTCGGCAAGCTGGCGAGCGTGCGCATCGAGAATGCCGATCTTGCCATCCTCCAGCGCAACATCGTGCTCTCCCATGCCGCCGGCGTCGGCGAGCCCCTGCCGGTCGAGGTCGTGCGGCTGATCATGGCTCTCAAGCTCGGCAGCCTCGCCCAGGGTTCCTCGGGCGTGCAGTGGTCGACCATCACCATGCTGCGTGACTGTCTTGCCAGGGATCTGATCCCCGTCGTACCCGGCCAGGGTTCCGTCGGCGCCTCGGGCGATCTTGCACCGCTTTCCCATATGACTGCGGCGCTCACCGGCGTCGGCGCCTTCTTCGTGAAGGGCGAGAAGGTCGAGGCCACCGAAGCGCTCAAGCGCGTCGGGCTGTCGCCGCTCGTCCTCGGCCCGAAGGAAGGCCTTGCCCTCCTCAACGGCACGCAGGTTTCCACCGGCCTGGCGCTGGCCGGCCTGTTCCAGGCCGAGCGTGTCTTCCAGGGCGCGCTGGTGACCGGTGCGCTCTCGACCGACGCGGCCCGTGGCTCGGACGGCCCCTTCGATCCGCGCATCCACAAGGTCCGCGGCCATCGCGGCCAGGCCGAGGTCGCCGATACGCTGCGTGCTTTGATGGCAGGCAGCTCCATCCGCGCCTCCCATCTCACCGGCGACGAGCGCGTGCAGGATCCCTATTGCCTGCGCTGCCAGCCCCAGGTGATGGGCGCCTGTCTCGATCTGCTGCGCCAGGCCGCCACGACGCTGGCGATCGAGGCCAACGGCGTCACCGACAATCCGCTGGTCTTCACCGATACGGGCGAGGTGATCTCGGGCGGCAACTTCCACGCCGAGCCCGTCGCCTTCGCCGCCGACATGATCGCCATGGCGCTGTGCGAGATCGGCTCCATCAGCGAGCGGCGCATCGCCATGCTGGTCGACCCGGCCCTCTCCGGCATGCCGGCCTTCCTCACGCCCAAACCCGGCCTCAACTCCGGCTTCATGATCCCGCAGGTCACCGCTGCCGCGCTGGTCTCGGAGAACAAGCAGAGGGCCTTCCCGGCCAGCGTCGACTCGATTCCGACCTCGGCCAACCAGGAGGACCACGTCTCCATGGCCGCCCATGGCGCCCGCCGCCTCCTGGAGATGAGCCGCAACACCGCCAATGTCATCGGCATCGAATATCTCGCCGCCGTGCAGGGCTGTGACTTCCATGCCCCGCTGACGTCAAGCGAAGCGCTGGAGCGGGCCCGCTCGACGCTACGGGCCGAAGTGCCGCATCTTTCCGACGACCGTCACTTCGCCCCCGACATCGCCGCCGCCACGGCCCTGATCTGGAACGGCGCGGCGCAGAAGGCCGCCGGCCTGAAGACACTGGCCAGCGTGGTGGAGGGCACGGCATGAGCCGGCCCGACTGGCTCGAGATCCGGCAGGGACAGGCACCATTGCTGGTCTCCCTGCCGCATACCGGCACTGAGATCCCGGCCGCGCTCGAAGCGCGGCTGGTCTCGCCCTGGCTGGCCCGCAAGGACACCGACTGGTGGATCGAGACGCTTTACGACTTCGCCGTCGGGCTCGACGCCACGGTCATCCGTACGCCCATGTCGCGCACGGTCATCGACGTCAACCGCGATCCCTCCGGCGTCTCGCTCTATCCCGGACAGGCCACCACGGAGCTCTGCCCAACCACCAGCTTCGACGGTGAGCCGCTCTACAAGGACGGCGAAGCGCCCGGCGCGGCCGAGGTGGCCGAGCGGCGCGCCACCTGGTTCGATCCCTACCATCAGGCCCTGGCCGACGAGGTCGCCAGGCTGAAGGGGCGCCATCGCAATCTCGTCGTCTATGACTGCCACTCAATCCGCTCGGTCATTCCGCGGCTGTTCGAGGGTACGCTGCCTGAGTTCAACATCGGCACCAATGGTGGCACGACCTGCCATCCTGCCCTGGCCGAGACCATCGAAGCGCTCTGCCGCTCCAGCGGGCGCGAGACCGTGATGAACGGGCGCTTCAAGGGCGGCTTCATCACGCGCAGCCTCGGCCAGCCGGACAAGGGCGTGCACGCCGTGCAGATGGAACTCGCCTGCCGCTCCTATATCGACGAGCCACTCGGCCCGGTCAGCGAAGCCGGTTGGCCTGTTGCCTTCGATGCCGCCTATGCCCAGCCCTTGCGCGAGACGCTCGGCAGCATCCTCAATGCCTGCCTGGTCTTCGCCCGGGCGCTGAAATAGTTGGAGTGCCGGTCTTCGGACCGGCATCTGACTCATATTGCGTTCATGCCGACCTCGCTTCATCGATGTATCGATGGAGCTGAGAAGACCGGCACACCGGAACCCCGCCATGAAGCTGATCCGTTTCGCCGACCTCACCCCCAAGCCATGGAAGAATGGCGGAGGCACCACGACGGAGATCGCGGTTTCGCCGGAAAGCGCCGGGTTCGACGATTTCGACTGGCGCCTGTCGGTGGCGGAGGTGGCCAGCGACGGCCCCTTCTCCCTGTTTCCCGGGATCGACCGCACTTTGACCGTGATCGAGGGTGAAGGCCTGGTCATGACCGTCGAGGGGCGAGGGATGGTGACGCTCACGGCGGCCTCCGCTCCCCTATCCTTTCCCGGCGACGTACCGGTTTCGGCCAGCCTGGCCGAAGGGCCCATCCGCGACTTCAACGTGATGACCCGGCGAGGACGGTTTGGCCATCAGGTGACCCGGCACGACCTTGCCGCTGGCCGCTTGGCGCTGCCGCAAGGCGACCTGCGATTGGTGGTGGCGCTCGGTGCCGGCTCTATCCGGCACGATAGGACGACGATCGAATGCGCCTTTGGCGACGTCGTCATCTTCGAGGCAAATGATGCGGGCAGCATCGAAGGAGCGCTGCCCGTTTTGCTGGTTACGCTGATGCGCAAAGCACTTTAGCTCATTGCACCGCGTGCTTGACGGCGCGGCCAGTCGACTTCACGTCCCGGCCGACACCGGTGACCGTGTTGGCGCAGGCGCTCAGGGTGAGCGCGGACACCACGAGAGCAATGATCGCGAAGGAAATTTTTGACATCGGTTCGATCCCTCAATTGGCCGTGCCGAAAGTGGCAACAACACGCGACTCGTTATGCCATATTCGTTTTGTTTGCACAGCCGGACTTTAGCTTCCCGAAGGGAATATAAATCTTCTACTTGATGGAGCCGGCAGACTCGCGTGGCCGACCGAGCCGGCGGCAGCCGTCGTTCCCAGCCGGGCCGCCCTCTCCCCCTATCCCACGCTGGCCGATACCGCTATGCTCCGCCCCTCGAAGCGGTCCGACATTCGTCGCGGGCCCGCAACCCCTCAAAGGCACCTTGTTCCTCGACATCGCCATCATCGTCTTCCTGACGCTTCTCAACGGCGTCCTCGCCATGTCGGAACTCGCGATTGTCTCCTCCCGCCCCGCCAGGCTGCGTGCGCTCGCCGACCGCAAGCGAGGCGCTGCGGCAGCGTTGGAATTGCTTGAAAATCCCGGCCGCTTCCTGTCCTCCGTGCAGATCGGCATCACGCTGGTCGGCGTGCTCTCCGGCGCCTTTTCGGGAGCCACGCTCGGCGCGCGTCTTGCCGGCTGGCTGCAGGCCCAGGGCTTGTCAGTCAGCGCTGCCGATACGCTCGGCGTCGGCCTCGTGGTGGTGGCGATCACCTATCTGTCGCTGATCATCGGCGAACTCGTGCCCAAGCAGATCGCCTTGCGCGACCCCGAGCGGGTGGCGGCGCGCGTGGCGCCGGCCATGCGGCTCTTGTCGAAATGCGGAGCGCCGCTGGTCTGGCTGCTCGACATTTCCGGCCGGACCGTGCTGACGCTGCTCGGCCAGAACAGCAAGTCGGAGGAAAAGGTCACGGAAGAGGAAGTGCGCACCATTCTCAGGGAGGCCGAGAGCGCCGGCGTGCTCGAAACGGCCGAGCGTGACATGATCTCCGGCGTGATGCGCCTGGGGGATCGCAGCGCCCGCTCGCTGATGACGCCGCGGCGCGAAGTCGAGGTGATCGACCTCTCCGATTCCGCCAAGACGATCATGGCGCAATTGCGTGCCACCGCCCGCTCCCGCCTGCCCGTGCAGGACGGCGAGGACGACAACATCATCGGCGTCGTCACCGTCAAGGACCTGTTCCAATCCCAGCTCGACGGCCGGGCCCTCAATGTACGCGATCATATCGAGGCAGCACCCATCGTGATGGACACCAATGAGGCGCTCAGCATGCTGCCGTCGCTGCGCTCCTCCAAGGCCCACATGGCGCTGGTCTTCGACGAGTACGGTCATTTCGAGGGCGTCATCACCGCCAATGACGTGCTGGAGGCCATCGCCGGCGCCTTCCAGGACGACGATGGGGACGAACCGGCCATCACCATGCGCTCGGACGGCTCCTATCTGGTATCGGGCTGGATGCAGGCCGACGAACTGGCCGAGACCCTGTCGATGCCGATCGAGCGCGGCGACTATGAAACCGCGGCCGGCTTCATCCTGGCCGAGCTCAACCGCCTGCCGCAAACGGGCGAGAGCTTCGTGCGCGACGGCTGGCGCTTCGAGGTTGTGGACCTCGATGGCAGGCGCATCGACAAGATCCTGGTGTCGAAGGAAGCCTGAGCTAGCTCAGGGCCCCCTCAGCGGGCCGAGACCGTCGCAGCCGAGGCGGCATTGGCCCATTGCGTCACCACCATGCCGCCGACGATGAGCAGGACACCGGCGAGGCGCGCCGGATTGACCGGCTTTGCCGCAAAGCCCATCAGGCCGAAATGATCGATCGCCAGCGAGGCGATCATCTGCCCGGCGATCACCGCCACCATGAAATTGGCGGCGCCGAGCCGGGGCGCCAGCAGGAGCGCGGCGGTGATGTAGATCACGCCGGCAAGACCGCCCGTCCAGATCCACCACGGCCCTTTCGACGCCGCCTCGATGGTGGGGGCCGAGACACGAAAGGCCGCCATCACCGGCAGGATCACCGCCATGCTCACCGCCAGCGAAACCAACGTCGCCCAGAGCGGATGGCCGAGCAGGCGGCCAAGCGTGGCATTGGCGCCGGCCTGAAACGGTACGACCGCGCCCGCCACCAAAGCCGGCAGCAGCAGCAGAACGAGCGAGGTGGGATTGGTCATGGCAGTCTCCTTCAATCGCGGAAAAGCTATGCCATGCCGAAATCGGATGGAAATTCCGATTTCATATCCGTACTATGCACGTAATGAATAATCTTGCCGGCGTCGATCTCAACCTTCTCACTGTGCTCGAGGCTTTGCTGGCCGAGCGCCACGTCTCTCGCGCGGCCCTGCGCCTGAACAAGAGCCAGCCGGCCGTCAGCCATGCCTTGGCGCGGCTGCGCTTGCTGCTGAACGATCCCCTGCTGACGCGCCAGGGCGGCAGCCTCAAACCGACGGCGCGGGCGCTCCAGATCCAGCCCCATCTCGGCGAGGCGCTCGACCGCATGCGCGATCTGCTGGCCCCCGCCGGCTTCGATCCTTCGAGCGAGAGGCGCACCTTCCGGCTGGCGATGTCGGACTATGGCGCCGCCGTGCTGCTACCCAGACTCGTACCGCAGCTGCGCACCGAAGCGCCCCACTGCGACCTCCTCGTCACCCAGGCGAGCCGGGAGGCGATGGCGGCCCAGATTCTGGATGGCGAAATCGACCTTGCCTTCGGCGTGTTTCCCGATCTCGGCGAGCGACTGGCCCATGACTTGCTCTTCGAAGACCGCTACATCTGCCTCGCCGATGCAGCGGCTCTGTCAGCCAACGACAGGCTCGATCTCGCTTCCTATCTTGCGCGCCCGCATGCCCTGGTGGCGCTGCGCGCCGATGTCGAGAATGAGATCGACCGCGCCCTTGCCATTCTCGGCCACAAGCGCCGGATCTGCCTCACCCTGCCGCATTGGGGCATGGCTCCGCGCCTGATCGCCGGCACGGACATCGTCCTCACCGTGGCACGCAGCATCCTGCCGCCGGCGATCGAGGCTGACGGCCTTCGCCTGTTCGAACCACCGTTCGCCCTGCCGGCCGTGCCGTTCACCCAGATCTGGCACCCGCGCCGCCGGGGCGATCCCGCCCATCAATGGCTGCGCCAGCGCATCGCTGGATTTTTCCGGGCGGACTGACGTAAAGGAGGCCGCCCGTTGGAGCCGGCAGCTTGGATCTGTCATCCCCGGCACGGCCAAAGGCCGTGGAAAGGGGATCGAGGGGCTAACAGCGATGCGTCTGCTACTGGATGCCCTTCCCTCGTCACTGCGTGGCTCGCCAGGGATGACAACTCGGCTGTCGGCGCCCCTCTCCTCAATCCCCAAGATCGACCGGTTTGAGCGTGGGATAGAGATCGCCGGGACCGGGATTTTCGGTCGGCGAGTGGCCGCCGAGATGGGTCATCACGCCCCAGACCGCGTTGAGCGCCGTCTGCACCGCGCCCTCGACCCAGGCCGGCGTCCAGCTCACGCCGTCCCCGGCCATGAAGATGCCGCGCTGGCTCTCCGGCAGGTCCCCTTGCATGAAATGGCCGTACATGCGGTGGTTGTAGCGGTAATGCCCTGGCAATGCGCCCTTGAAGGCGCCGAGGAAGTTCTCGTCCGCCTCCCAACTCACGCAGATCGGTGAACCGATGATGTGGCTGGCGATGTCGAGCCCGGGATAGATCTTGCCGAGCGCTGAAAGGGCCAGTTCCACCCGGCGCTCGGCCGAGAGCGGCAGCACCTTCAAGGCATCCGTCATCCAGGAATAGGACAGGCAGATCACGCCCGGCCTGTCGTCGCCATTGTCGAACAGATAGGTGCCGCGGGTGATGCGGTCGGTCAGCGTCATCGACAACACGTCGCGGCCGGTGGCCGGATCCTTGTCCTTCCAGAACGGACGATCCACCATGATGAAGGTCTTGGCCGCCTGCATGTAGCGGGTGCGGTCGAGCGCCATCCACAGCTTCTGGTCGAACAGGCTCTCCTCGGCGGCGATGGAGGTGGTCAGCAGATGGCTCTGGCAGGTGACCACCACCGCCTCGTAATCCTCGCGATTGCCCCACTGGTCCGTCACCGTAAAGCCGCCCTTGCCGTTATGCGCGATCGCCTGCGCGCGCCCCCTGGTAGCGCCGGCATTGAGCCCGGCCAACGTGGTGCCGGCGGGCCAATGCGCGAGCTTCTCCGGCGCCTTGGACCAGATGCCCTGCGCCACCTGCTCGACCCCGCCGACCACATAACGCTGCTCGTCGTCGAAGGCGCCGAGATTGACGCGCAGGATCTCCAGCATCGAATTGGGGAAATCCGAATCCCAGCCGCCGGTGCCGAAGCCCACCTGCCCGAACACTTCGCGGTGGCGGAAGGAGAGCTTGCGGAAAGCCTCGGAGGACACCACGAAATCATAGAAGGTGCGCTCGTCCCAATCGCGCACGATCGGATCCCAGATCTCCTTGATGCGTTTGGCGTCGCGCGCGCGCATCGCCGCCTGCAGGGCCGAGAACTGGGCCCCTTCCTCCAGCGCCTGGTGATAGGCGTCAGCGACCTCCCGGTAGAGCGGCGGCAAATCGTCCAGCGTGCGGGCATAGAGGGTCTCGCCCTCCAGATCGATCACGGTGGAGCCGGCTGCCGGCGTGAGCGGATTGGGAAAGTCCCGCGTCTCCAGCCCGAGCAGGTCGACATAATGATAGAAGCCGCGAGAGGAGATCGGAAAGCGCATGCCGCCGAGTTCGGCGATGATGCCATCCGTGCCTTCGAAGCGCTGCGAGCGCAGCCGCCCGCCGAGCCGTGCCGATTCATAGAGAACCGGCCTGAGGCCCAGGCGCATCAGCTCATAGCCGGCTACCAGCCCGGCCGCGCCCGCCCCGATGATGGCAACACGCTTGCCATGCTTGTCGGCCGGCACCGCACCGAGCCCGGCCGGATGGGCCAGCCATTCGTCATAGGCAAACGGAAAGTCCGGCCCGAAGGCGCTGATGGCATCGGAGGGCTGGTTCGGCATGGTTGTTTCCCTGCTGGCATGATGGGCGCCGGAAAGGCGCACGCCATCATGCGCGAGGCAGGGGAATAGGGGAAGTGGGGTGATTTGGGGAGGGGGTGACTATGAGCCCTCTCCCCAAGCGAACGGCCTTCACAGGAACCACCGATCATGCCCAGGCTGATCACTGAACGGGATCACGGATTGGCGGCGACCTCGGCGAAGGTGATCCTGCCGCGTGCGACCTCCTCGCGCTGAGCCGGGGTCAATCCCGCCAGCGCCTTCTCCACCAGACCCGACCCATGCAAACTCTCATCCGGCCAGTCGCGCCACGCATTGGGATTGATGTCCTGGCTGACCAGGCCGCCCTCGGCATTGCGCACCCGGCTGCCATAGATGACATAGCCCGGCGGCACCGTGGCGGGCTGCCCCTTCTTGCCGGTGGCAAGGTCGTAAATGCCCTGGACCTCAGCGTCCAAGGCGATCACGCCCACATATTTGCCGTCGGGGTCGATACCCATGATGTTGGCGATCGGCGCCTTGACCAGGTTGACGGCATCGGTGGCCAGGTCCCAGATCTCCATGCCCTGTTCGCTCGACCCCACGGCATAGGTGCGCACCATATATTTGCCGGCAGGATCGCAGACGGAGACGGTGACCGCATTGCTCGCCTCACGCAGCCGCACGGTCTTCCTCTGTGCGAGATCATAGACGCCGAGCAGGCGCTTGTCGTTGTCGAGATCGAGGGCGAAGCACACCGTGTCATTGCTGCCGAAATTGGCCTGGACCAGGCGCCCGCCCCGTTTCTTGCCGTTGGCTTGGGCGAGTTGGCCCGACTTCACGGCGAGCACCGGCTTGCGGCTGGCGACATCGATGATGGTCAGCGCGCTGGAGCCGTCGCCGCCCAACAGTAGCCGGCTCTCGTCCGGACTGAATTCCATCGAGGTGACATAGCCGCCGGCCTTCAGGTCGAAGAGCCCGGTGCCATCGAGCCCGTTCCACACGGTGACCACATTGTCCATCTCGGTGACCAGCAGGTTGCCGTGCGGGCTGAACAGGAATTTCGAGACCCTGCCCTTGGTCGGCAGGCTCGCCAGCGCCTTCTTCTCGGTGACCGACCATAGAGTGAGGTCGCCGGACTGGTAGTCGGCGCTCATCTGGTAAACGGCGACCCGCCCCTGCGTCGATACCGCCACCTGGGAGAAGCCGGGCTTTACCGGCAGCAAGGCCTCGCGGCTCTGCACGGCGGCATAAAGCGCAACATAGGCTTTGGAAAAGCGCTGGAGCGCCGTCTCGTCCGGAGCCACAGGCAGACCTTTCAAGGCCTCGACGATTGCCTCCTCCCGCCTGCCATTGGTGTTGAGCAGGGTCTGGGCCCGGGCGGCATGGTTGTCGGAGACGGACTGGGCCTCGGCCAGCGTCTGGCCGCCGCCGAGCTTGAGTTCGTCGGTCAGCGAGGATTTCATCCAGGGTGTCTGGGCCCAGTCGGTCTCCTCGCCCACCGCCTTGGTGACATCGCTCATGATGCGCTGGATCGAATAGCCGGAGGTGCCGACCGCCTTGACGAAGGCGCCGGTGAAGGGGCTGAGCTCGCCCTTGCCGTCCAGCGCCACCGCATTGGGCGAGGTGGCATAGGCCACCATCAGCCCGCGCGCCTGCACGGCGCCGGGTGCCGCCGCAGCCCCTGCCCCCTCGACCCGGGCGATACCGCGCCCGGTCGAGACCGAAAGCCCGGCCTGGCCGCCCTCGGCCATCGGATTGTTGCGGCAAGCATCGAGGAAGACCAAAGTCGCCTTGGCGCCCTTCTGCAGGGTATCGACGATCGGCTGCACCGGCACGAAGCCATGCTGGAGATCCTTCGAGGTGGCATCGGTGGCCACCAGATAGTTCTCGTCCCTGATCTGGATGCCGTGACCGGAATAATAGAACATCGCCACATCGGCCCCGGCCGCACCGGCATAGGCGGTGGCAAGGCAGTTCTGCAGGCTCGCGCTGTCGGCATCGCCGGCGAGGAAGACCTCGAAGCCGAGCGCCCCCATCGCCTTGGCCACGGCCTGCGCATCCCGAGCCGGATTGGGCAAGGCAGGAATGCCGTTGCCATAGCCGCCATTGCCGACGATGACCGCCACCCGCTTGCCGCTCGCGCCCGCCGGTGCGGGGCGGTGTTCGCAGGCAGTAGCAGCCTCAGCCGGATTGCTCGGATTCAAGCCAGTGACCGCAGACAAAGTTGCGAATGATGCCGCCACAAGCCAATAAACGATTTTCATACCATTTCCTAAAGTCCGCTGCGATAATCTTTCCAAGAGATGAGACTATCTCTGTCGTAGGTTTGTAGGAAATTCGAGAGTTTAGAGCAGAATGGGCGATGTTTCTCAGCCTGAGAGTGACGATTAAAAATACGGCCATTAAGAATCCAAACCTCGCGCCCACCATAGCTACCTTTTCTAATCGACCAAACAATCGAGAAATATTGACGTTCCCAAGTCGAATTAGCGGGCATGATACAATTTGAATTAATTGGGCCCAATGAAGGACACTGTCACTACGATTTAGTCGTCTAATTTTTTAATAGGGATTTTTCTGTCTATTTTCGCAATATGCGGGGAACGGAAATATTTGGAAGATCTTTATGTCCCGAGTTTTGAGGCAAATCTCGAATGTCAATTGAATCAATAATTCCAGAAACAGCACTCATTACTGATGATGGCAAATTAATACTTACTACTTTATCTCCAATTTCGGTATTAATCAATATTGAATCATTTATAACCCGCATGGCATCAACTTTTACGCGACCAAAGGGCTCAATTTTGTTATAAAATAGCTCATGCCCCATACTATATATAAAAAAATGATCGCTTTGGTCAGACCCCTTTCCTTGAATTATCTTCAAATTGTATCCTTCTCGCCCAGAATAAAATCCGATATTTACATAAGAAAATTTTGTTTTATCTTCCGAAAATTCGATATTTTCATTATATATTTTGAAAATGGCCCTATTAAGCAATACTGAAAAATGACTACCTCCAAAAAACGATTGCTCAATTACATTAATTCCATCCTCCAATACACAAAATAATGTCCTTCCATCTTCCGATATCGATATCTCTTTAATACGAAACGGCTCTTCACCATCATCCTTATACGGATTATTATTGCAATAAAAATCATCCTCAAGACGATGTTTAAATATTTGAATATTATTTAAGTAAGCTGAAAACTCTCCAATTCTGTTATCATACACAATTCTTCCGTATTTGTACTTTGTATCTATTTTCCGCATGGTGTGAAATCCCCTATTTTCTTCAATGCCTCCCAAGCAGCATCCGATCTTGCTTGCCTTCTCGTACCTCCAATAGCATTAAGTACAGATTGCACCTCGGATTGAGCAGATGAAAAAGATGAGGCCGGTATCGTGAATACACCTTTCGTTACCCCGCCAATTGTCTGCGGGAACGTTACACTTTTTGCTCCACCAGCAATCAGCTCATCAAATATATTTGCACGACAACCGGCACACATACCCGCAGTCCCTCTCTCCCCTCCCATCATACCAGTTATATCGCTGATGATTACATCTTGTCCCCGTAATGCATTTTGTGCGTTTAATTGCCTTAATTCATCAATCTCAGCATGAATACCCTTACCGCTCTCACCAATAACACTATTTTCTCCAGCACTTACTTTCGCTTTAACCTGACATAGCGCCAAACCAAGGGGGTCAATGCCGTTTGCAGGTACCGGCACGTAGCCTTGGGGTTTGTAGCCTCCGTGAATACCGATAGGATCGCGGCTTACATACTGCCCCGCCAGCGGATCGTAATATCGGAATCGATTGTAATACAGCCCACTTTCTTCATCCTCCCATTGCCCTTGAAAACGGATCGGGCAAAGGAAGCGTGCCTCCATCACAACATCTGACTCGTCCTTCAGCGCCAGGGCGCCATGAATTACGGTGGGAATTACGGTGACAGTGCATTCTATGCCAGTCCAGTCGATCAACACCAGCTACCCTTGCTTAGGCTTAGGCCCGCGTTTCCCCGGCCTCACCTCGCGGCCGGTCAATACCGCGATGCGATCGATGAAGGCAGCATCGCCAAGAGGGCGTCCGATACTCTCCGCCCGGCGAATGCGGTTGAACATCGCCTCGTCCACATTGTCGAGCAGATCGGAGAAATCGGCGATACGCTGGCGGACCGGCGAAAGGCTGGTGATGCCGTCTTCCTGCCCGAACAGATGGGCCCGCGTGCTGGCCCAGGGCCAGTCCTGAGCCCGCTCCACTAGGCCGGCCCGCACCGGATTGAGGCTGACATAGCGCACCGCGTGCAACAGATGCGCCTCATCCATGGCAACCGCGCCATAGCGCCCCTGCCAGAAATGTCCCGTCCGTTTCTCACGCGCATGGACATGGCCGGCATAGCGACGATGGGTTGGCGCCAAGGCCCGCCGCAGGCCATCCGGATCAGGCGGCACGAGAATGAGATGCACGTGGTTGGGCATCAAACACCAACCCCACACCTCGACGCCGGCAGCCTGGCAATGGACCGTGAGGCAGTCGCGGTAGAAGACATAATCCTCGACACCAAAGAAAGTGCGCTGCCGCCCATTGCCCCGCTGGGTGACATGATAAGGCAGACCGGGAACCACGATGCGCGCAAGCCAAGCCATCAAACCAGGATTTAGCCAGACTTAAGTGCTATCGATAGAATGCACTGTCGCCGTCATTTATCCAATTTTTTTGTCAATCATAAGCATCCCCCAGGTATGAAAAATCCTTTTTCAACCAATACCAATAGTCACCGTTACTATCATATATTCTCTTTACAAGATCTTCAAAATTATACGACAATATTTTAGACGATCCAGCAACGCCATGGATTTCATGAAAACTATCGTAACATCTACCATTTCTTTCTGATCCTAGATCAATTGAAACAAATTGCTCTTCTCCGGATTTTGCAATTATGTACCAAGATGAAGATCTATCTTCTTCGTAATTTTGACCAATTATTTTAATATTTGATAAGATTAATTCCCCTGGAGGAACTATGCTCATAGAATATAAAGAGTCATAGAAAAAATCTACCCCACCACAAATTTTATAGAACGACAATAGATCATCAGGAATTATATGCCCTTTTGCTACTGTCGGTAGCCCGGTTGCGGGATATAGGCGGCATCGAGGGTTTTTTGAAATTATAGATAGGATTTCTTCCATAGACATACCCTCCTCTGTTAGTCATGGTGTGCACCCACATTTACAACTATAAATATAGCTATGGAGCGCGTTAAAGTAATTTTTGCGAGCATCGGCAGGCACCTTTGCCGCGTCAAACATTCTCTCCGCAAGAGATTGCGCCTCCTGCGGCGATACTTTCGTCCAGTCAACTTGGGCACCTACTGGGCGGCCGAAGTTCTCTGTTAACCAATCCCTATACACAGCCTTTGTGGCCGCATGTTGCACAGCCGTCAAAGCAATTGTTGGGCTTGAAGCTGCACGACTAGCATATCCAGGAATATTAGCAGCAGCCCAGACATCCAACACCCCGTGATGATTCTCCAAAGGGGAACTGGAGGGCCTATATGGAACCACATCATGACAAGATACCAACCCGTATGGATCTATCATAACGTTGGGTTGATGGACATATGCCGACGGCTGAATACCTCCACCTAGCCCAATGGGATCTCTACTTATATACTGCCCCGCGAGCGGATCGTAATATCGGAATCGATTGTAATACAGGCCGCTTTCTTCATCCTCCCACTGTCCCTGAAAGCGGATCGGGCAGAGGAAGCGCGCCTCGACAATCGATTCGACTTCGCTCTTTAGCGCCAGGGCGCCATAGATCCGTCCACCGCAGCGCGAGTCGACCTCACCGTTCCCACCACTGCTCGACCGCGTCGGCCGTTCCAGCGGCGCAAGCACGTCTGCCCAAGGATCATCGACCTCCGGGGCATTATCATTGGCCACCCCGGCCACCCATAGCCGCCGCATCTCGCCCCAGGTGCGATATTCGGCGGCCCATCGCAGCTTACCACTTTCCTCAAACATCTCACGCGGCGTGCCAAGATGGTCGGTGACGATATAGAACAGGGTGCCGTCCGGCGCTTCCTTCGCCAGCGGCCGGAAGGAATTCGGCTCATAATGCCAGCGTTTCGCTTTGTTCCAGTCGATGCTGCCGTCGAGCCGCAGCGGTGCCTCCTCGGCGATGACGTCGCCATCCCAGCTGAAGGCCACGCCGACGACCGGTGCTCCGAAAAGTCCTGGCTGCCCCTCGCCGCCGCCAACGCCAGTGCCGCTCGTACGAATACCGGCCAGGCCGAGGGCTTCCAGCCTGGAATTACGGTGACAGTGCATTCTATTCTGCCCCGCCCGCCCAACCGACGCCAACTACCCTTCCTTGGGCTTAGGCCCGCGTTTCCCCGGTCTCACCTTGCGACCCGTCAATACCCCGATGCGGTCGATGAAGGCGCCGTCGCCAAGCGGGCGTCCGACACTCTCCGCCCGGCGGAGGCGGTTGAACATCGCCTCGTCCACATCGTCGAGCAGATCGGAGAAATCGGCGACGCGCTGGCGAACCGGCGGAAGGCTGGTGATACCGTCTTCCTGCCCCAGAAGATGGGCTCGCGTGCTGGCCCAGGGCCAGTCCCCTGCCCTCTCCGCCAAGCCGGCCCGCACCGGATTGAGGCAGACATAGCGCACCGCATGCAGTAGATGCGCCTCATCCATGGCAACCGCGCCATAGCGCCCCTGCCAAAAATGTCCCGTCCGTTTCTCACGCGCATGGACATGGCCGGCATAGCGCCGATGGGTTGGCGCCAAGGCCCGCCGCAGGCCATCCGGATCAGGCGGCACGAGAATGAGATGCACGTGATTGGGCATCAGGCACCAGGCCCACACCTCGACTCCGGCAGCCTGGCAATGGACCGCAAGGCAGTCGCGGTAAAGGGCGTAATCCTCGACACCAAAGAAGGTGCGCTGCCGCCCATTGCCCCGCTGGGTGACATGATAAGGCAAACCAGGAACCACGATGCGCGCAAGCCGAGCCATCGTAGCACAATGCGGCCAGACTTAAGTGCCGTCAATAGAGTGCACTGTCACCGCAATAGAAGAGCGGAGCCCGCATTCAATTATTTTAAATAAATCGTTCAGAATACTTATTGATTTCTTTTAAATTAATTGCACCTGCCTGAAGATCGTCGATGAATGAAACTTGAGTGTCTATTTCATCTTTTAGTGCTTGCTTATTTGATGTCAATCCGAATTCCGCTTTATAATCAGAAATATTTAGATTATTCTCTGCACACAAAAGCAAATTATGAACGTTACCGTCCAAAATATAATCTAAAAAATTCTCCATTCCTCCAATTGTCAATATACATACCCACGATATATGTTCATTTTCTGGATTCCTAGAAACAATTTCATCGTGAATCCATACGGTATTATTTAGTATACTCTTAATATTGATTCCATCCTCAATCAGAGGACCATCGATACTATTGGATATAAATATACTTTCCCACAATTTCTCTAAAAATTTTCTTATATCATTAGTATATATTTCACCTTCAGACTCCTTTTCAATAAATGAATTCATTTCTTTGTCGCTTAGATTATTATAAACACACCAAATTCCAAACAGTATTCTGTTATTTGAATCAAAATCATTGACAGCCTTATCTATGTAATTATGATATTCTGCAATCGTGCTGACCATGATTGTGCCTTTATTTTGCGAGATTCGGCAGCAAACTAGCTGCACAAGTTACGCAACATAAGTTCCGCTTCTGGCTACCCCAAGATACGCCAAATTTATTTACCTTTACCCCATCAGGCAAGTTGCGGAGGATGGATGTTTCCGCATGATTATCTAGGGGATCCACCGCCCGAAACGCGGCCCCAGAAAATATATTACCTTCAGGAATACCCATATCGAGTAGCGCTTGTCGTTGCGCTGGATTGAGATAGGTTCCACTACCGGAGGCGTAGATTTGTCCGTTTGTGCCTTCAAATATTGCTACAGCAGAATTGGCGATTGCGCGTGCACTTCCGGCGAGATTGTGGATTCGTTCGGCTTGGTCGCCTAGTTCCTTGCAACCACCCAAACTGGACGCTGTCTGAGCTAACCCCCAAGGATCAACCCACAGATTTGGATCTACAACATATGCGTGTGTCCTTGGTCCACCCCGAAACCCAATGGGATCTGGGCTCATATACTGCCCTGCCAGGGGATCATAATATCGGAACCTGTTGTAGTAGAGCCCAGTCTCCTCATCCTCCCATTGTCCCTGAAAGCGGATCGGGCAAAGGAAGCGTGCCTCCATCACAACATCTGATTCGTCCTTCAGCGCCAGGGCGCCATAGTTCCGCCCGCCACCACGCGAGTTGACACCATCATCTCCACTATTGCTCGACCGCATCGGCCGTTCCAGCGGCGCAAGCACGTCTGCCCAAGGATCATCGACCTCCAGGGCATTATCATTGGCTGCCCCGGCCACCCATAGCCGCCGCATCTCGCCCCAGGTGCGATATTCGGCCGCCCATCGCAGCTTGCCATTCTCCTCAAACATCTCGCGCGGCGTGCCGAGATGGTCGGTGACGATATAGAACAGGGTGCCGTCCGGCGCTTCCTTCGCCAGCGGCCGGAAGGAATTCGGCTCATAATGCCAGCGTTTCGCTTTGTTCCAGTCGATGCTACCGTCGAGCCGCAGCGGTGCCTCCTCGGCGATGACGTCGCCATCCCAACTGAAGGCCACGCCGACGACCGGGGCTCCGAAAAGTCCTGGCTGCCCCTCGCCGCCGCCAACGCCAGTGCCGCTCGTACGAATACCGGCCAGGCCGAGAGCTTCCAGCCTGGCGGCATCGAGCCGCGAGCGCCCGGCTTCGGCCGCGGTGACACTGATCGGAGCCAAGGCAGCTGTGTCAACCGTGCCCCCTAGGTGAGCCGCATATTGCCTCGCCTCCGTGGCGCTGAACTCGCGCACCTTCCACACCCGCCGTCCGAACGGATCATAGCCGTAGCGCCAGGCTTCTCCCTCCGGCGTGAGGCAGCGGACCAGCCGATCCTTGGCATCCCATCCATAGCGCCAAACCTTCGGCCGGAAGCCCTTGCGCTCCACCCGCCGCTCCACCACCCGGCCGCGGACGTCATGTTCCAACTCGATGCGCTCGCCCTGCGGGCCGGTGGCGAGCTTCACCCGCCCGCCGGACGACAGGAGCCAGCCCTGAATACCGCGTCTCTGGCCGGCGCCATCATAGCCCGAACCCGCAATGGACGGCGTAATGCCGAGGCTGTCGGCGGCCGGACTAGGCCCCTCGCCAAAGCCCGCCGTGTTCAGCGCCGCATCGTAGCGGAAGCGTTCACCTGCGCCATCGCCAAACCTCGTTTGCGTGATCTGGCCATTGGCATCATAGGTATAATCGAGCTTACCCCAGGCGGCATCGGCAATGACTGTCGGTGCGAAGGCCTTGTCCCAGCCATAGAGGCGCTCCATTACGGGAGCGGCGGTTGGTCCTCTCGCCGCGCGCTCCGCCGCCAGCGCAGCCTCGAGTCCGCCGCCGGTGATCCCCGGTACGACCCCGGCACTTTGGCGCACCAATTGGCCGATGACATCATAACGTTGCTCAAGCGAGAAGCCTGCCCCGCTCGCCCGCGACATTTCCCGTCCCAAAGCATCCCGCCGAAAGAGAAGGGGGGCGTGCTGGTTGTCGGGATTGGTGCCCACGATCTCCAGCCGCGCCAAGCCCCCCATCGGATCATAGAAGCTCTTGACCAGCCGCCCGCCGATGTCGCGCAGGATGCGGTTGCCGCAGCAATCATAGGTGCTTACCACTCGCCGCCCATTCACCGCCTCGGCGTCGACCCGGCCGAGCCTGTCGCGGTGATAGTCGACAAGGGCCGCGCCATTCTCGGCCCGCGCCATCAAGCCGCGCCCGTCATACCAGAAGCGCGTCACCTCGCCCGCCTCGTCCTTATTGGGGGCCTTGCCGGGCTCATAGGCTTCCTCGCGCGTGAGCAGGCCGGAGGCATCATAACCATAAAGCAGCCGCGCTCCGTCGGCGTGACGGCTTTCAATCAACCTGTCGGCCGCATCGTAGCTGTATTCGATGGCGAGGCCGTCGAAATCTTCCTCGCGAATGACACGCCCGCCGCCATCGCGCTCGAATGTCCAGACCCTATCTTGCGCATTCGTCACCCTAAGGAGCCGGCCGGCCTCATCATAGCCAAAGGCGATAAGCCCGCCCCTGGCGTCCTCTAGGCCCTCGAGTCGGTCATGCGGCCCGAAACGATAGCGCACCGTATGGCCGTTGCCGTCCGTGAGGGCGGCAAGCCCGTTCGCAGCGTCATAGCGGTTGATGGTAGCAATGCCATCGGGGCGAGTCACCCGGCTCGGCGTCCAGAAATCGAGGCCGCGCTGGTCCTCATAATCCAGGCGCGTCACGCCGCCGAGGGGATTGGTGACAGCAGTAATACGCCCGAAAGCGTCATAGCTGAACTGCGTGCGCTCACCGCGATAGTCTCGGATCGCAACGAGGCGGTGATGGGCATCATAGACACGGCTCTCCATCAGTCCGTCGGCGCGCATGATTCTGACCGGCAGGCCAGCCTCGTCGTTGACAATTTCGGTGCGCGTGCCCTCAGGCGTCTCGATCGCAACGAGGTTGCCCTCCTCGTCATAGTCATAACGCCAGGCAGCACTCTCGCCATCAAGCGCCAGCGTTAGATTCTGCTGCCCATCGTAGGAATAGAAGGTTTCGCGACCCTCGGGGTCGATGATGGATTCCACATTGCCATAGCTGTCATAGGCATAGCGAGTGGCATGACCAAGCCCATCGCGCAACGCCAGCATTTGGCCACTATCATTATACTCGTATGTTGTGACAACACCGTTAGCATCGCATCGAAAAATCAATTTACCGCTGGCATTGAATTCGGATTCAATCCGCTTACCAACGTCCCCACCTGGCAGCAACGTAGTGCGTCGCGCCTCTAAATCGTAGACGAAAACATCGGGTGGGTCGTTAACCAGCCCCGCCGCAATAACACGGCGCTTGGCGTCATAGGCCAGATGATAGTCTGTTCGCCGACCATCATGCCAACGCACAAGAAAACCATTGGCATCGTAGCTATAGTAGCGAGAGGAACCATAAGTACGTTCAGCCGCAACAAGGTTGTTCTTGTCGTCATAACGGTATCGTACCAGTACGCGGCGCTCCCCCTTCGTACCGACAAGGTCGATTGATTGACGCGCCCCTAGCCGGCCATTGGCAAACTCCAAGACGAGCCCGTCTGGATGGACCAACCGCTCGAGATGTCCTTCAATATTACGATGAAAATGAATCTTCAGGGCGTTTTTGCCGACAATTTCCGTCAAGCGCCAAATACCATCGGGACCCTTGTCGAAATGTCTGGTGATCGAACCTTCACGTAATAACAATGAACGATTGCGGCCCGCAGAGAGAGCAAGCTCCGGATATTTACTGTTCGTCTCCTCCAGGCCTGGACCTGGGGTTGGTTGGTCGAAGTGGATGCGCAAGCCAATTTCATTGCGATAGACAAGTTCATTCCTGTCATTTCGCCAGATTGTTACATCGAGAGGAGAGGTTCGTCCGCTGCCGAGAGCTCCATCAAGCTGCCGAGCAGGATCATAATGTGTAAAGAGCTCGAATGGTAAGGAACCGCCGAGCGTAATCTCGGAATCGGTCGAAACGAATGTGCCCATCGACAAAACAATACGCTCTGGCATATTCTATCCTTGCGCCATGAATTTTATCGACCAATACCTAGCTAACATGCACAAACCTCCGCTTCCTTTACCTTTCCTTTTTCGCTACGAACTGTAGCTTCGACATCTGCTCGAGCCTGACGTTCCGCGGCAACTTTATCTTTGAGTGCACGCGCCGCCTTTGCGTCCATTGTTCCAGCCTTGACCGCCTCATCGATCGCGCCTTCGGCTGCCTTGGCGTCCATCTTGACCAGACGCTCGAATCCTTCCGTTGCCGCTCGGTTGAGACTGGGAAGTGCCTTTTCAATTGCGCTGGCGCCCTCGCCCAGTAATTTGCCGCCCTTTGTAACCAGTTTTTCCCCTGGAATAATGCCCGCTGCAGAAATCGCGGCTGCGGTAAGCTCGCCATTCGCCGCCTGAAGTCCGGCCAAAGCAATTGACGCAGGTATTCCAACAAACGGCACTACGGAAGCGATATCGAGCGCCGTTTCTCCTTTATGGTACCATCGATTATAAAATTCGACGGGTGTATCTTTATTATAATTTCCGTAATTATTAATAGCCTCTTGTGCGCATTTTTTTGCGTTTTCCTGATTTTCCGCTTTTGTGGAACTTAAGAAAATATGACCTGCCCTGGCTGAATAAGGAGAAATTACATCGTGGGCATTTTTATAATCCTGAACACAAGACTCATATTGAGCCCTTGCCTTTTGACACCAGGAATAGCGTATCTCCTGATCCGTATTTTCTAGGAAATCCTTGGCCGGTGTATCTTTAGCTTCATCGTAATTCCTTTGTAATGTCCGGATATTGTTAATGGCATTAATTTGAGATTGATTAGCCGATACCGAGGAGAGTCCTTCAATATTTTCAGGACCGCCAGCACCAAATCTATAGGGAAAAGCAGCGTTCAGTTGTTCCCAGTCTGGAAATTGATCCGTTGCTTCGCTAATTTCCTTAGCAATATCTTTAATTTTCTCCGCTTTTTTATCTTCAGCGTGCTGCATAAGCGTGTCACACCAATATTCCATTTGGCTCTGCAGAGAATCGACATGGACTCTCGCGTTACCATTTCCTTTGTATAGACCGCGTGCCTCTCTGATCGTCGCTCTATATTTTAGAATCACATCGGCATAGAGAAAATTTCCACTCCGATCTCTTATTTGATCATCAGAGAGAGTTATTTTATTATATCTGTAGTCTGGATCATTCATAATAACAGCTCCTATTGTCTAGGTATTCCAGGAGCTTATCTGGATTTTTTCTTGCTCAAATTCTGCAGGTATTTCTTTGGGGTCCGGGGTCGGGCTGTTGATCATGGCAGGATCACCATCTCTAACCACGGGATATCCATTGATCGCCACATAGGCCGAAGATTGGATTGCAGCCGCATACGCTTTTTTATAGCCCCGAACCGCGACGCCTTTCTCACGACCAGCTTCATGGCCATGCACCCACTTGGCCCGAGCATTGAGATGAAAGTCTGCAAGCGCATTGTCATTCACATCAGATGACGTCCGCACCGCCTTATCGAAGAAGGCAATACTGGAATAGGCCACCGGCACGACGGATGAGCCCATTGGCGTGAGGCATACATCCGGCCCGGTCGAAGCAATAAAATTCGAAACATGCTTTCGCGCGGTGATAGGTGCTACCATGAGCCTCTCCTAAACGACTTCACTTGGGTCTGGCGAAGCTGGAAACAGATCGCGCAAATGCACGCCATTCACGTTCATCCAACCTTGCGCCTGATGAATCGTAATTATCTCAAATTTATCAACCTCGAATACCGCCCTTCCTGAAACATAAATTTGCTTATGGAGTGGATTTTCTACATCTAATTTAATATGTATTGTATCAAAATTTATTCTTATACTTTTTATGTTTTCAAATTTATCACTTAATTGAACTAGAATAGAAGGAACATTGAAACTCAACACTTTTCGTGTCTTTTCTTCCTCCGAGGCATTGGTCAGAGTGACTGACACCTGACCATCTATGAATTGACCATCGGGCCCTCGAAGCATGTTAGCCGCCGAATTATGATAGCTAAACTGGTAGTCCGCCGGCCATTGTGGCCAAACTTTCTCCATCCAGTCTTGATCATAGGTTCCGCCCAACGGTCGCCTTGGCAGCCAAGCTGGCGGGATTGGACCAAATCCTTGCGGCTGGTAGGTTTCATAAGGGTTGGAGATAGGATCGCTCACATCCTCGATCTGCGGCGCCGCGACCGGTTTCGTATGGTCTGTCCAATCCTTGTCGATCCACCCTCTTCCAACAGGATTGTATTCGAAGGCTGCGACAACTTCTTTGCCGTCGCGGTCGAGACCTTTGGGCATCAATCCACCAAAGGCATATTCGTACCGGATGGGCAGTTCGACGATCGGCTCTGGCTCGCTCAACTCCCAACCGGCAAAAAGACTAAGGTATTTCTTCCAGTTCCTGCGCTCATCGTCATTCAGCGCGCGCTTCCATTTGGGCACCCACCAACGCGGACCCGTGACCCTTATGGTTTTCTCTATTTTTGTTCTGAATTCGTCCTCGACCGCTATGTGGCAAAGCCAGGACGAAATTGGCTTCGTACACGGGGCCTTGGCGACCAGACCTACAAGGACATCAGTGGCCGGTTTATAAGGCACGAGATCGGATGGATATCGCAATGAGCTAGCATTTAATTCGCCATAGCACTCATCCGAAAACAACAGAGGCTCCTGCTCCCTGGAAAGTATACAAGTTCCATCCTCATTGATATCAAATGCCATCTTTACAATGACGACACCAAATTCTTTCCCGTTACTATCACTATTTATATAACGGATATTAGAGAATGGTGTAAAATTCTTCATCTCCATAGCGATTATGACTTCTTACCTAGATGAATAACTTCACCTAGTTGCTGGAATTTACCCTCCGCCTCGAAGAAGAATTTAACTCCTTTGATGACAACATGCCCATCCTTGGTCATGATCAACATGGCCTTTGGGGGGGTGGTATTGCCATCCTTGTCCTTGCCGCCTCCGACACCCAACTGGAAAGTATCGCCTACATTGATCTGGTACGTGTGTCCGATTTTATGAATCGATGCCTGTCCCACATTCAACACGTCAGCGGCCCCCACTTGGGTCGTCCTGGCTATGCCGATGTTGGATGCATGCATCCGCCCGATGGTCTGGCTGAGCACGCCCCCGCCCAACAGCCCACCCAGCGTGCCAAGCGCCGATGTCCCAGCCGCGGCCATCGGGGCGCCGCCAGCCTGGAACAGGGCCTGGGGGGCGACATTGGCGGCGGCCTTCAGGCCCTGGTCGAAGAGGCCGGAGGCGACGCCGAGCACGTTGTTCATCAAGGAGCCGGCAATGCCCCCCGCGATGCCGCCCTGCCCGCCGGCATCGGCCGGCGGTACGAAGGGTGGGGTGGAGAGGATACCGCCATCGCTGCCGCTACTTCCTCCCTCTGCCGCCGCCGCAACGCCGAGGCCGGATCCGCCGCCCAACCCGCCCAGAGCGGCCTGCGTCACCGCCGAGGCCGCCGCGCCGGCGGTCTTGCTGGCGGCGCTGCCGGGCTGGCTCGCGGCGGCCTGGGCCGCGATCGCCATGGCCTGCTGCAGCATGCCCGCGCTCTGGCCCATCAGCCCGGCGAGCGGGGCCAGCAAGGCAGCCGCGCCCATGCCGGTGGTGGCGCCCACCACCTGGTTGAGCCCGCCGCCGACCTGGTGGTTCATGTTGGCGCCCACCGTGAGCTGGTGCTGCTGGCCGTAGGAATGCAGCGCACTGGCATCCACCGTGTGGATCTGGTTGTTGAGCACCTTCGAGGTCATGTCCTTCTGGGCATGCAGGTGGAAGTTCTCCTGGCCCGGCGCGTCCTCGAAGGAGAACTCGTTGAACTTGGTCGGGTCCTTGGACTTGTAGGTGTTGGAGCGGAAGATGCTCTTGGTCTTGTGCTCGGGCAGTTGGTAGGGCACCTGCTGGCTGGCATTGGGCACCAGCGCGGTGATGATCGGCCTGTCCGGGTCGCCGCCGAGATAGGAAACGATCGCTTCCATACCCACGCGCGGGATGATCTGGCCGCCCCAATTGCCGCCACCCCAGTTCTGCGCCACCCGGATCCAGCAGGTGTCGGTGCCGTCCTTCTTGGCGCGGCGGTCCCAGGGGAACCACACCTTCACCCGGCCATATTTGTCAGGATGGATCTCCTCACCCGGCGGGCCGGCGATGATGGCGATGTCGGTGCCGTCGATGCGCGGGCGCTGCGTCGAGCGGTGCGGCGTCGCCGGCACCCGGCTCGGCAAAGCGATGAAGCGGTTGGAATAGTCCGGCTCGCCCTCATTGGTCTCGTAGGAGCGGTCTCGCGCCACATGCACGATCTGGAAGGTGACGTGCTCCTCATAGCTGTTGCCGGGATTGGCGACGTCATAGGGCTTGAAGCGCCGGCCGGGCTGGAGCGTGCGGATGGAGGAAGCGCCCTCGATGCGCTCGAAATCGGCCTCGGCGGCCTGCATCCTCAGCTTGGACTGGCGTTCCACCCGATCGTTGGCGATGCCTTCGGAGGCACTGTCGGAACCGTAGCCGCCGACCATGGGGTATTCATAGAGTTCATAGGCCTCGTTGCCCGGCAGCGAGACCAGGCTCGGCGTCTCGCCGGAAGGCACGGAACCGGGGGTGAGGAAGTTCCAGTCCCCCGCCGAACGCTTGCCGGGCACATAGGTGAAACTGCGCTGGAATTTGGTGAGGTGGTTGCGGTCGCTCGAGCCCATGGCAAGGCGCACATCGGTTTCCGGCCCGCTGGTATAGCCCGAGACATGCGAGGCGATGTGCATGACATGCCTGGCCGCGACCGAGCCGGCCTCACCGCCCTCATGCTCGAACCAGAAGAACAGGCCGTCCTCCTCCAGGCGGCGCAGAAGATAAGCGAGGTCCGTTTCATTGAACTGGACCGAATAATGCTGGGGCTTGGGTTCGGGGATGACGCCCGAGGTTACCGGCGCCTGCAGCTTGTGCTCGGAGAGCAACGTGCGGGCGACGTCGAGCGAGCTCTTGTCCTGCCAGATCCGGCAGTCCGAACGCTGGCTCATCAGCCAGTGCTGGGGCCGGATCTCGAGCTGATAGGCGCGCAGGCCCCGCGTCACCGGCGGTCCCTCGACGAGGCGCACCACCAGTCCATTCCAGGTGCGCCGCTCGCCCTGGCCGAGTTCGAGGGAGACGTCGACCAGCTTGCCGACAATCTCGTTCGGCTTGATGTCGGTCTTCTTGGAGCGCACCGCGATGACGAGCGTGAACAGATCGTTCACCGCCTCGCGCATCTCCACATGTTCGGGCAGCAGCACATCCGAGCCCAAGGGCGTCTCGATGCGCAGGATGCGTTCGGCCTGGATGTAGGATGCTGAGCTGGCGTCGCCGTCCATCGAATGCAATTCCTGATCTGATGCTTGAATTCAAACCTCACGCAAGGCGGGGAGTATCGTTCTCCTGGCCTTCGAAGCGGCTATCTATGATCCAGACGAATATTCCGCGGCGAAGCGCCGAATGAAGTCGTCAGCGAGCGTCTTGAGATTGAACTGCCGCAATATTTCCAAGCGTCTCGTCTTGGTGTTGTAATAGGCGGCCGCGATGAGGTTCTCGTCGCCGTACTGGATGAACGGAACCGTCGCATTGGTATGCAGGATCACGCTCGGTGCCGGGTCTTCCCCGTAATAATCGATGAATCCGAGGGAGAGCTTCTTCTCGGCGCTGCCCAAAAAAGTGGCGCTGAAGGTGTTGTATTTCCCGACATAGGCGAGCGTTGGCGTCAATTCACCGGTTGGGCGCGTGGTGATCTGCTGGCCTGGCGTAATCCATTCCTCGAACAACTCCCTAGCCCCGGGCATGCCCGGCAATTTGCGCCCCTTGAAATAGACGTCCTCGACCTTGGCCAGAGTGATCACGTGCCGCAGGCCATGCTTGTGCTTGGTGCCGACGACCTTGATCCCCTTCACCTTCTGGCTTGGCGCGACCATGTCAAACAGAGGGCTGCTGCTATATTTTTCTTCGACAATGAGATGCTGGGGTGTGAGAGAAACCTTTCGAATACCGTCCTGGAATCCCATCGTACTCCCCTTCGCTGATGTGAAGCCTGTGTTGGTGGCGCCTCGATCGAAGATCCCGAGGCGTAAACGAACGAATTGGACGCCAGCCGATGAAGGCCGGCGTCCAGTGCGGCGCAGCTCTTAGGCGGCCTTCGTCGTGGCCAGATCGTAGGTGGCGATCGTCGGCGAGCCGTTGCTGTTGTCCTCGCCGTAGGGGGTGTACTTCACCTGCATCTTGGTGAAGTTGAGCCGGATCGTCTCGACCGGGCGGTCGCCATTCGAATCGACCGAATAATTGGCCAGCAGCGTGTTGGTCAGCGTGTATTCGATATAGGTGTTGCCGGGGCTGCCGGTGGACACCAGGTGGATCACCGCCGTCTTGCCAGTGCGGCCCGAGCAGGCTTCCTGGAACAGCCGGGTGGAGGAGGAATCGCTGACCTTGGTCAGGATCACTTCCGAAATCGTCGGCTCGGACGCTTCACGGTTGGCGGCGGAACCCGCCGAGGTGTTCATGTTGCGCGAAACATTCCAGTGAATGGCTTCGATATCCATCCACTTCTTATGCTGTTCCTGGGTGGCGTCGCCCTGGATACCATCGAGCTGCAGATAAATCGGCATACTACTTCTCTCCTGTTCGAAGTTGAATCGGCCTTGTCAGGTCAAGGCGCTCGCGCCTTTCTGGGTCGTACCGCATCCGAATGAGCCTTCTTGCCATTCGAGGCTGCTTTATCCGCCGGCCGTTTCCTCGGCCCGGCGAATTCCTTGGCGGCCGCCGCCGGCTCAGCGCCAATGCTGAAACGGCGTCCGTCAAATCCGATCTCGATCCGCGCCGCCTTGCTTCCGGCGGCGACCTGATCGAGGAAAAAGGTGGACAGATCCGGCAGAAGCTCGCGCGCGATCATCGCTTCGATGGCACGTGCGCCCATCTCGCTGGTGCCGGCGCGGGTAACCAGGGCCTCACGCGCCGCAGGCAGAAGGACAACGTCGCTGCCATAGCTCGCCGAAACGCGGCCCTGAATGCGCCCGATCTGGATGTCGACGATGCCCGACAACGCCGCCTTGTCGAGCGGCATGAAGGGCAGGACGGTGGTGCGGCCGAGGAAGGCGGGCTTGAATTGCTTTTGCAATTCGCCGAGCAGCAGCCCCTCCAGCGCCTCGCCTTCCGGCATGGTGTCGGGATCGCCAGCCAGTGTGGCCAGCAGTTCCGAGCCGGTATTGGCCGTCATCACGATGGTGGTGTTTTTGAAATCGATGTCGCGGCCTTCGCCGTCGCGCAGCGTGCCCTTGTCGAAGACCTGGTAGAAGATCTCCTGGACCCCGGGATGGGCCTTGTCGATCTCGTCCAGCAGCAGCACGCCATAAGGCCGGCGCCTGATGGCCTCCGTCAGCACGCCGCCCTCGCCATAGCCGACATAGCCGGGCGGCGAACCAAGGAGCATGGAGATCTTGTGCTCCTCCTTGAATTCCGACATGTTGATGGTGGTCAGATGCTGGCTGCCGCCATAGAGCAGGTCGGCAAGCGCCAGCGCCGTCTCGGTCTTGCCGGTGCCGGACATGCCGACGAACAGGAACACCGCCGGCGGCCGGCGCGGATCGGAAAGCCCGGCCCGGGCCGTGCGCATCGCCGAAGCGACACGACCGATGGCGCCGTCCTGGCCGATCACACGCTCCTTCAGGCGCGCTTCCAGCGTCTTGACCGTCTCGATCTGGTCGGTGAGCAGCTTGCCGACGGGTATGCCTGTCCAGCGCGCCACCAGCGAAGCGATCACCTCGCGGTCGACGGCGCGCGGCAAGAGAGGCGTTTCGCCGGTGAGTTCTGCGAGGCTGTCTTCGGCGACCGCAAGCGCGGCGCGGGCGCTTTCGCGGGTACCGGGCTGCTCGGGGAAAGGCGCGACATTCCCATCATCACCGACTGGCGACGAGGGCTCGCCTGCCTCGTCTTCGCCCGACAGGATCGCCTCCAGCCGATCGGCCTCCTCCACCAGACGTACCTCGGCCTCGAAGCGGGCCTGAAGCCCCTCGATCTCGTCGGCGATCACCGCGAGTCGGTTATCGATCTGCCCGCGCCGTTCGAGGCCTTCCGTGCTCTCCGGCTCCTTGACGAGCCAGGCGGCCTCAACTTCCAGCAATTCGCGTTCGCCCCGCAGCGATCGGATCGCCTCCGGAACGGCCTGCCGCCCCAGGGATACCGCCGCTGCGGCTGTATCGATGAGACTGATCGCCTTGTCCGGCAATTGGCGGGCTGGAATATAACGTGCGGATAATCGTACCGCCGCAGCCAGCGCTTCGTCGCGAATACGCACCTTGTGATGGGACCGGAAGGCGCCGGCCACGCCACGCAGCATGCGGATCGCGGTTTCTTCGTCAGGCTCATCGACCTTCACGGTCTGGAAGCGGCGGGTCAGCGCCGCGTCGCGCTCGATGAAGCGCTTATATTCACCCCAGGTCGTGGCGGCGATGGTGCGCAGTTCGCCGCGTGCCAGCGAGGGCTTGAGAATGTTGGCGGCATCGCCTTGTCCGGCTTGGCCGCCGGCCCCGATCAGGCTGTGCGCCTCGTCGATGAACAGGATGATCGGCACAGGCGAGGCCTTGACCGCATCCACCACGCCATGCAGCCGGCGTTCGAACTCGCCTTTCACCCCGGCCCCGGCCTGCAGCAGGCTGAGATCGAGCGACAGCAGGCGCACACCCTTCAGCATGGCCGGCACATTGCCGCCCGCAATCTCCAGGGCCAGCGCCTCGGCGATGGCCGTCTTGCCGACGCCGGCCTCGCCGACCAGAATCGGGTTGTTTTGCCGACGGCGCATCAAGACGTCGATGACCTGGCGCAGTTCACGGTCACGCCCGATCACCGGATCGATGCGACCGGAGCGGGCATCCGCCGTCATGTCCTGGGTGTAGAGACGCAGGAAATCGCTCTCGCCGGCGGCCGCCCCGGTCGGCGCTGCCACCCCAGCCAGCGCCTGATCCGCATTCCCGGTCTTGAGATCGGCAAGCGCCGCTTCGACGGCCTTGAGATCGATGTCCCGCAGGCTCGGGGCCGTGGCTCGCGCTACGATGCGAAGGCTCTGCTCGGTGGCAAGCGCCACCAGGAGATCGCCGAATTCCACGCGGCTGCGACCAAACTGCAGCGAAGCCACCAGCCACGCCTCACGGGCAAGCGTCAGCACATTCTGCGACAGAGTCAGCTGCGCCTGACCGTCCCGCGACAGGTCGGCAATGGCCATGTCGAGCTCGCGCCTGAGAGCTTCGACGCGGAGCCCTGCCTGTTCAAAACGCGCCACCAGATCGGGCGCTTGGACAAGCCCGCTCAGCCAGTGCGCGACCTCCACAGTGGGGTTCGCATTGCGTGCGGCGATGGACGCAGCTGTCTCAAGAGCGACACGTAGCTCCGGTCCCAACATCCTGACAAGTTGGTTGAGATCAATATTCGGCATCCACGAATTCCACGTAGGTTTTTCTGCTCATGCACAAGTGCGCCGTAACGTCAATCGAGTTAAGCAGGATTCCTATTTTCCGTCTATAGAGCTATTATTACAAAAGCCAAGATACCGGTACACCACTGCGAGTCTATCCCTAAAATGGCGGTACGATAGTACATGACAATTTGATGACATTCGCGCGACATGATTCATATAATTCTTCATCGATTGGAAAACTGTAAGCTAATACCATAGTCCGTCATTAATTCATCATACCGGCTGTGGCATTGACATTACTGTACCTTTGGAAACAGAATGCTTGAGCATTTGGAAGCAGACTGCCATCGGGATGTGTCAGGAGTTTAAAGCTTGGGGCCGCTGTGCTGATGGATTTGAGGGAGATTATCTCTCCACTTGGGCAGGACAGCCCATGCGGCGAGAATATCAGGGTAACTCCCAAATATCAGGAAAAGTATTATCGGATTAAGGACGCTCGAAATGCTGCTCGAAGCGTTGAGCGTAGTGCGTCTCCGAATGAAAATATTCGACTTACGCCGGCCTGGCATGAAGTCAATGAACTAGGTCTGCAGATCTTGTCGTCCAATAGCAAGGATATCGAAATCCTTGCCTGGCTCGCCGAGGCCCAGCTTAGGCTGCGTGGCTTCGAAGGGCTGCGGGACAGTTTCGCGGCCATGATGTCGCTTTTAGACAATTATTGGGAGCAACTGCATTCCATTGGCGACGACGACATCGAGGAGCGATTGGCCCCCCTTGCCGGTCTCAATGGCGTCAACAGCGAAGGCTCGCTGATCCAGGCGATTCGACTGGCCTCGCTGGTGCCCAATGGCAGTTTTGCCCAGCACTCGCTATGGGACTACCAGCTCGCTCAGCGCGCCGGAGAAACCGAACGTCGCGATCTCCTGCACGAGGCAGCCACGGAGGCGGGAATCACCGCCATGGCCGCACATCTGGCCGTCGTCAACGACTGCATCGCCTCCTTTGCCAAGCTGGCAGCGGTGCTGACCGAGCGCTGTGGGGATCGGGCACCGCCGAGCTCCAACACCCGCAACGTATTGCAGGAAGTTGCGGCAGCCATCCGGGATCTCACCGGCCTTGGTGGGGAAGAAGGCGATACGGCGCCGGTCTCCACGGCCGAGATCCAGGCGGCCAGTGTCGGTGTCGCCGCTCCAGCATTGGCAGCACCGCGCTCTCTTGCCCCCGGCAGCGTCATCGGCTCGCGCGAGGAAGCTTTCGAGATCCTGCTCGCCGTTGCCCGCCATTTTCGACGGACGGAACCGCATTCCCCGATTTCCTTAGCCATCGAAACACTGGTGCGCAGAGGGCGCATGGACTTTTCTGAACTGCTGGCCGAACTCCTTCCCGAGGCGCAGACGCGCAATGCCGTCCTGACCGCGGCCGGGATTCAGGCCAAAGCCGAGAAGCGGGACACTTGAGAGGCGCCAGCGGGCTTGACGGGGGTTGAGGCCCTCGCCCCCGCCAGCATCTCCCGTTCCGACGATACAAGAAATTATCAGCGTGCTTCATGGCACAGATAGGAAGACCAAGATGGAAAGCGTTCACGCCAAGCTCGAGAGGGTGCGCAAACCCCGGGTTCACATCAAGTACGAAGTCGAGACCGAAGGGGCGATGGTGGTCAAGGAGCTGCCCTTCGTCGTCGGCGTGCTCGGCGATTTCTCGGGCAATCCGACCCAGCCGCTCAAACCCTTCGGCGAGCGCAAATTCGTGCAGATCGACCGCGACAATTTCGACGACGTCATGCGCCGCATGACGCCCGGCCTCAATATCGCGGTCGAGAACACCCTGGCCGATGATGGCACCGATCTCGCCGTCAACCTCAAATTCGAGAGCATGGAAGACTTCGAACCCGGCTCGATCGTCAACCAGGTTCCGGCGCTCAAGGCCCTGCTCGACGCGCGCAACCAGTTGCGCGACCTGATGAGCAAGGCCGACCGTTCCGAGGATCTCGAGCGTCTGCTCGAAAGCATCCTGCAGAGCCAGTCCGACATCAAGAAACTGGTCGGCCAACTCGACGGCAATAACAAGGACGGCTCGGCGAACTGACGCCTGAGCGATACGAGGATCGAGCCATGAATGCCAAGACTCAAGCCCAGCGCGATGTCGTCGTCGAAACCTCCGCGGACGAGAATCTGCTCACCCAAGTGGTAGCGGCTACGCGTCAGACCGAGCCGGACCGCGCCCAGGACCTGCTGCGTACCCTGACCGACCAAGCTCTCAAGGGCACGGTCGTCTACGACCGCAACCTGACGGTGACGCTCAACAACGCCATCGCCGCCCTCGACAAGACGATCTCGCGCCAGTTGGCGGCGATCATGCAGTCACCCGAATTCACCAAGCTCGAAGGCGCCTGGCGCGGCCTCAACTATCTGGTGAAGAACAGCGAGACCAGCGTCAATCTGAAGATCCGGGTGCTCAACGCCTCCAAGCGCGATCTCGCCAGGGACCTGTCCAAGGCCGTCGAGTTCGACCAGTCTCGCCTGTTCAAGTCGATCTACGAAGACGAATTCGGAACGCCGGGCGGCGAGCCGATGGGCGCCATTGTGGGCGACTACGAATTCGACAACTCCTTCGATGACGTCCAGTTGCTGCAGGGCCTGTCCTCGATCGCGGCAGCGGCTTTCGCCCCCTTCATCTCGGCGGCGAGCCCGCGCATGTTCGGCTTCGAGGACTATCGCGACCTTGCACGCCCGCGTGATCTCGAGAAGATCTTCGAGACGGTTGAGTATGCCAAGTGGCGTTCCTTGCGCGAAAGCGATGATTCACGCTTCGTCACCCTTGCCCTGCCGCGCGTCCTGGCCCGCATGCCCTATGGACCCAAGACGCATCCCATCGATGAATTCGGCTATGACGAGACCGGCGATTCCAAGACCGGCGAGCTGCCGCATGACAATTACTGCTGGATGAATGCCGCCTATGTGATGGGCACGCGCCTGACCGAGGCCTTTGCCAAATATGGCTGGTGCACCGCCATCCGTGGCGCCGAGAATGGCGGCAAGGTCGAGAACCTGCCGATGCATATCTTCTCCAGCGACGACGGCGACCTCGATCTCAAATGCCCCACCGAAGTCGGTATCACCGACCGGCGCGACGCCGAACTCGGCAAGCTCGGCTTCCTGCCGCTGTGCCACTACAAGAACACCGATTATGCGGTGTTCTTCGGCGCGCAGACGACGCACAAGCCCAAGCTGTACGATCGGCCCGAGGCGAATGCCAATGCCGCCGTCTCGGCACGCCTGCCCTACATGATGGCGACCTCGCGCTTTGCCCATTATCTCAAGGTGATGGGCCGCGACAAGATCGGCTCCTTCATGGAGGCCAAGGATTGTGAGGCCTGGCTCAACCGCTGGATTTCCAACTATGTCAACGCCAATGACGAGGCGGGCGAGGAAACCCGGGCGCGCTATCCGCTGCGCGACGCCAAGGTGACGGTGCAGGAGGTCCCGGGCAAGCCCGGCTCCTACAACGCCGTGGCCTGGATGCGTCCCTGGCTGCAGATGGAGGAACTGACGACCTCACTGCGCATGGTCGCTCGCATTCCTGCCAAGAACTAAGCCGGCAAATATATCCTGAGCCGTGCCGCCGGCCTGCCCGGCGGCACCTTCGGCTTTCCCAGGAAAGCCCATTCCGACGATAGGTTCGAGAACTTGCTGCGAGGCAGAGCAGATCAGCTCATCGCCCTGATCGACGAGGCATTGAATCGCCAGGTCAACGCGATCCTGCATCATCCCGAATTCCAGGCGATGGAAGCACGCTGGCGCGGGCTGGCGATGCTGGTGCGCGCGGCCTCGCGCTCGAGCGAGGTCAAGATCAAGCTGCTCAGCCTGAGCTGGAAGGAGCTGGCACGCGCCATGGAGCGCGCATCCGATTTCGATCAGAGCCGCCTGTTCGAGCTGGTCTATAATCGCGAATTCGGTATGCCCGGCGGGGAGCCCTATGGCCTGCTCGTCGGGGACTATCACCTCTCGCCCACCGATCCCCAGGCCAATGGCGATGTGGTTGGCACACTTGCCCAATTGGCCTTGGTGGCCGCAGCGGCCTTCTGCCCCTTCGTGGCGGCCGCCTCACCCCATGCGATCGGGCTGGAGAGCTTTTCAGAACTCAACCGCGTGCAGGATCTCAACTGGCTCGACACCAGTCCCGACCGCATGCGCTGGAACCGCCTGCGGACCCATGAGGATACCCGCTTTCTCGGGCTGGTCGCGCCACGCATCCTGATGCGGCAGCCCTATGAGCCCTATTCGCGCCGGCGCGACGATGGCTTTCCCTTCCGCGAGGCGATCTCGCAGGACGGCGCCAGCCTGCTGTGGGGCAATGGCGCCTTCGCCTTCGCAAGCGTCGTCATCCGCAACTTCATTCACTCCGGCTGGTTCGCCGACATTCGCGGCGTTACCCAGGATGCCGTCGACGGTGGCATGCTGAGCAGCGCCGAACTTGCCGCCTATGATTTCGGCACGGAGAGCCAGGGACTGTCTGCCCAGGCGCCCGTCGAGGTTCGCCTGACGGGCGGCCAGGAACAGCAGTTCTGCGATCACGGCCTGGTGCCGATCGGCACCACCTATATGTCCGCCTGCGCCATCTTCAACGCCAACCAATCGCTCCATGCGCCGCAGCATTACGCCAACGAGAACGCGCGCCAGAACGCCCGTCTCGCTGCCATGCTGCAATATGTGCTCTGCGCTTCGCGGTTTTCCCATTATCTCAAGGTGATCATGCGCGACCAGGTCGGCCGGCTGGCCGATGCCGCCTCGCTGCAGCGCAAGCTCGAGGACTGGCTGTCGGGCTACACGCTCGGCAATGACGATGCCGACCTGCCGCTGCGCACCCGCTATCCGCTGCGCTCGGCCGGTATCAGCGTGGAGGAACTGCCCGGCAAGCCCGGCGCCTTCATCTGCACGGTGCGGCTGCAACCGCATTTCCAGCTCGACGACGTCTCGACCAGCTTCCACCTCATCGCCGAAATGGCGCCGCCGACGAGCAGCGTCGATACCGCTTCTTTGCCCAGAAGGATGACAGCATGACGCTCGCCGCCAGCATCGCCAATTCTCTTTCCGAAGGGGCACTGAGCCAGGCGCTCGACCACGCCAGGGAGCATATGCGGGCTCACCCCTCCGACAAGGATGCCCGTCATCTCTATATCGACCTGCTCATCCTCGCCGGCGATTATGAGCGGGCCGACACGCAATGCAGCCTCGCCGTGACCCTGGCGCCGCAGGATACCATGGGCTTTGCCCTGCTCCGCAATCAGTTGCGCGCCATGGCGGCCCGCAAGGCCTGGTTCGAGACCGGTGCCGTCCCAGAATTTCCGCATGGGCCGAGCGCACTCGACAGGGCGGCAATCGAACTCGCCATCATCAACCGTGAAGGCAGCCCGGCAGGGCCGGCGCTGGCGGCCCTGGACGGACTGCGCGGTGAACGGCCGATGCTGTGGAACGGCGAGCCGGTCGGCGATTTCCGGGACCTGGACGATCGGGTTCCCCATGCGCTCGAAGTGATCATGACGGGCGGGTCCTATCTGTGGATCGACTTCGCCAAGATCGCCTCCGTGGCGGTGGAGCCGATCGCCCGGCCACGCGACCTCGCTTTCCGCCGGGCAGAATTGTCGCTGGCCGACGGCGCCTCCGCCTCGGTCCTGCTGCCAGCGATCTATCAGGGCACCGAAGGCCGCGAGACGCTGTTGCTGGGGCGCGAGACCGAATGGGTCACCGAGCCCAGCGGCATCACCGCCGGCCGCGGCCAGCGTTGCTTCCTCGCTGGTGACGAGCTGGTTTCCTTCCACGACATGCAGAGCCTGGGCATGCCCGAAATCATCAGGCAGAAGCAGGCTGCCCATGGTTGATCCGCTCGAACGTTTCCGGGCCCGCGAGCAGGTCCTGTCGCGCTCCATCCTGGACCGGCTGCTCGACGCAGCCCCGGACCTTCCTCGGGACCCTCCCCTCAGCCTCGCGGATCAGGCACGCGAGATGCGCGAAGCCATCCGCCGCGACCTTGAAGCCCTGCTGAACACCAGGCGCTGTCCGACAAGCCCGCCGGACAAGCTGGCGGAGCTCAAGGATGCGCTGGTCAGCTACGGGGTGGAAGGCATCGTCTCAGCCAACCTTGTCACCGACGAGGCCAAGCTGCATTTGGCGCGCGCCATCGAGCGGCGCATCGCCCTGTTCGAGACCAGGCTGTCGAACATACGCGTCACCATCCTCAAGAACCGCACCCAGGGCGAAAGAGCGCTGCGTATGCGCATAGAGGCGACCTTCCGCCTCTATGACGGCATGCCGCCGATCAATTTCGAGTCCACCATCGATCCCACCAGCCAGCGCTTCCAGGTGGAGGCGGCGCATGGTTGAGGGCTTTCTGCGACGCTATAACGAGGAATTGTCGGCCCTGCGCCGGCGGGCGTCGCGCTTTGCCGATGCCTTCCCCAAGATCGCCGGACGGTTGCGCCTGACCGGCGAGGTTGCCGACGATCCCCATGTCGAGCGCCTCATCCAGAGCTTCGCCTATTCCGCCGCCAGGGTACGCCAGAAACTGGACGACGAGTTTCCCGAGCTGACCGATGGCCTGCTCGAAACGCTCTACCCGCATTATCTCGCGCCCCTACCCTCCATGAGCATCATGCGCTTCTCGCCCGGCGAGACGCTGGCCGCCACGCAGATTCTGCTGCGCCATACCGAAGTGCAGGCCGAACCGGTCGGCGGCGAGACCTGCCGTTTCCTGACCACGCAGGACGTCGAAATCGCACCGGTGGAGGTCAGCGCGGTCTCGCTGTCGGGACAACCGATCCAGGCACCGCTCTCCCGCCATGCCGGCGCGGCCGGTTGCCTGCGACTGTCGATCCGTTCGCTGGCGGGCCGCCGGCCCCTGTCCGAACTCGGGCTCAAGCGCCTGCGCTTTCACATCGCCTCGCCCTGGCGGCAAGCAAGCGCGCTCTACGAATTGCTCGCAAACCACACGCTCGGAATCGCGCTGGCGCGGCACGCCGACGATGACAAGGCGATCTTCCTGCCGGCCGATCATCTCAAGCCGGTCGGTTTTTCGCCAGACGAGACGATGCTGCCTTATCCGAGCACGAGCTTCACCGGCTATCGCCTGCTTACGGAATTCTTCGCGCTGCCGCAGAAATTCCTGTTCTTCGAGATCGACGGACTGCAGCGCTGGCACGGCGACGGGCTGGAGATCTTCGTCTATCTCGGTGAGACGGACGGCAAGCTGGAACGCTCGGTTACGGCCCGGGACCTGGTGCTGCATGCCACGCCGGTAGTCAATCTGTTCCGCCAGACCTGCGAGCCCCTCGCGCTCGACGGCACCCGTACCGAATATCGGCTACTGTCCGACTCGCGGCGGCAGAAGACGCGCGAGATCTATGCTGTCGAGCGGGTGATGTTGACTGGATCGAAGGGAGAGCAGCAATCCTGCCAGCCCTTCTTCGGGCGCACCCAGCGCTCAGGCGCGGCGGCCGCCTATTGGCAGAGCTATCGCCGCTTCGACCCAGACGACGGCACCTGCGACCTCGACATCGCCTTCGTCGACCACAATCGTCGTGCCACCGGCAATCTCGATGCCGTGGCAAGCGTCGATGCCTGGTGTCTCAATCGCGCTTTGCCCGAGCGCCTGCCCTTCGGTGGCGGCCATCCACATCTCAAGCTCGCGGCCGGCAACGAGGCGGTCGGACGGATCGAGGCGCTGATCGCGCCCACGCCAGCCGTGCGCATGAACGACGAGGACGGCCGCAACTGGCGGCTGATGTCGCATCTCCTGCTCAATCATGTCTCGCTGTTCGACAATGGCGGGGCAGCGCTCAAGGACATCCTGTCGCTCTACGCCTTCCGCGACCTGCCGGAGACGCGCCAGCTCGTCGATGCCATCATCCAGGTGGAGGCAAGGGCTGCCACCGCCCGTATCCGGGGCGGCATGGTGCCCGGCACCGAGATCGCGATCGAGTTCGATCCGGCCGCGATCGATCGCCCATCAGCCTTCCTGTTCGGCAGCGTGCTCGATCGCTTTTGCGGCCTCTACACCTCGGTCAACAGCTTCACGCGGCTGACGGTCTCCATCAAGGGCCAATCCAAGCCGATCGCCACCTGGCCCGCCCGGGCGGCCGAACGCCCGCTGCTCTAGGAGACCTTCGCGCACCATGCTTCCCGACCGTAGCACAGATGCCCTTGCCGATCTGCTCGAACGCGACCCCGGCCGCTTCGAGCCGACCACGGCTTTTCGCGTCGCCCAGGCGGCGCAAGAGCAGGCGGCGCAGGGGCAGCTTGCTATCACCGCGCATGCGGGCGTCTCACCAGCTGCCCTCCCGGTATCGGAGTTTCGCCGAAAGGAAGGCCAGGCCACCTTGCGTAGCGCCCTGGCCGGGCTTGCCGGGCCGCTGGGCTCGCTGCCGCCGACCTATAATGAACTCATCATGCGCGAGGAGCGTAACAAATCCTCCTCCCTCGCGGCCTTCCTGCAGCTGTTCGGCGCCCGCATGGACGAGTTGTTCGTCGATGCCAGCGAGAAATATCGGCTTGCCCGGCTGTTGCGCTGGGGCAGCCGCGAGGACCGCAACGGCTTCATCAGGACTTTGCTGTCCCTCACCGGCTTCGGCACCGCCAGGTTGCGGGAGCGCAGCAACGTCGAGGACGATGTGCTGCTGCGGTTCAGCGGCTTCTTTGCGGCACGCACCCGCAATGTCAGCAATCTCAGGGCCATACTGCGCGAGGTCAGCGGCCTGCCGGTTGAGATCGAGCTCTTCCAGGGCCGTTGGCTTGGTGTGCCCGAGCCTGAACAAAGCCAGATGACACGCGAGGCCACGGTGCGGCTCGGCGTCGATGCCATGGCGGGTTCGGCCATCCGGGACCTTTCCAGCACCTTCCGCGTGGTGATCGGCCCACTCGACTATCGGGACTATCTCTCGCTGGCGCCCGGCAGCCGCAATATCGGCGAGCTCTTCGCGCTCACGCGCCTGTTCATCGGCTGCGGGCTCGATTTCGACATCCAGGTCGTTCTCAAGAAGGAGCATGTTCCCTTCTGCCAGCTCGGCCAGGCGGGCGATCCGCCACGCCTGGGCTGGAACAGCTGGGCGCGGAGCGCGCCGGCAGCTCGGGACAGCGACGACGCCGTCATCACCGAGCGTCAAGCAACGCTGCAACCGGTCTCGTAAGGAGATGGCCATGCGGTTGGAACTCAAGCAGGTCGAAGAGAGCGGAACCAGGGTAGGCGGCCAACGCTGGGTTCTGGAGCGGGGGCGCCGAACGCTGGGACGCTCGGTCGATTGCGACTGGCAGGTGCCTGACGCCGGCCGCACCCTTTCCAAACACCATTGCACCATTCTGCGTGATCGTGACGGCTATCTGCTGCGCGATGAAAGCGCCAACGGCACCCGTGTGGACGGCATCCTGGTCCTGGAGGGCGAGACCGCCCGCCTCAGGCATCAGTCGCGCCTTGAACTGGGCGGCCAGGCGTTCTCGGTATCGGTCACCGGCGAGGCCGACCGCGACATCGTTGACCCCGCAGCGGGCCTCGCGGTCAGCGAGGAGAATCTGACGATCACCGCCATCCTTGCCGATATCGCACCGGGCGGGCAGACCGCGACCGGGGTCATGGGCGGACGCGTTTCGGACGACTGGCCCTTGCAGCAGGCGAATGCTTCCCGTCCTGCCGGGCGCAAGGCTGAAGCGGCGCCCTCCTCGCGCCATGTCGAGATCGGCTGGAATGGCCCGCCGGATCCCAAGGCGATCAAGCCGGTGTTGCCCAACGACTGGAACGAGGACTTCGACTACGGCAATCGCCTCGAACATGGCCGGGCCACCTTCGTTTCCGTGCCCATGGCGCGCGACCGCGGCAAGAGCGGCTCCGAAGCAGCACCGGCAAACGACGATACGACTCAGGCAATTCCCTCTTCGGACCGGGACGAAGATCCCGCCGAATTCCTTGCCGACCTGACACCTGTCTTTGCTTGGCAGCCACGCTGCGAAGGCCTGCTGGCTCAGTGCGAGGAAACCCTCGAAAAGGCTTTCGCCACATTCGAGATCGGCACCGAATCGCTGGCGGAAACTCCGGATCTCTTCGGTCTCGATCGGGAAGAGGCCATGCTGGCGCGGCTCGAGACCTTGCTCACGCGACAGCAGGCACTCGCGGAGGCTCTCGGCACCCTGGTGCGCGAGGTCAGCCCGCAATTGGAGCCGCGCATCATCGAGGCAAGCACCGATGCCCGGACGATCGGCCTGCCCTGGCGCCGCAACGGGGCCTATTGGCAGACCTATCGACGGCAGTTCAACGCCGACGGCCGGGATCTTTCAGTCCGAGACCTGTTCCGCAGGGCAATGCTGAGTTCGCTTGGCCAAGTTAGGAACGAACCAGCCGGTGGCCAGACGCCCCGGACGGCGGACGGCACGACAAGCAAGGACGACGAAGTCGCATGAGAAACGAGAACAGGGTTGCGTGGAGCGAAGGCATGTTCCTTCGCGTGCAGCATTTCCAGCAGGCCGATCGCTGGACCGAGCGGCTGGTTCGTGCGACCACGCGTGAGCTTGCCGCCTATCCCTGGGGCATCGCCGAGATTGGCATCGACCGCGGCGCCCTGGCGATCGGGCAGTTCGCCCTGGCCAATCTGCGCGGCACCCTGCCGGACGGCACGCCTTTCGAGGCTCCCTTCGACACCGATCTGCCGCCGCCGCTGGAGCTCGACGAAGCCACCAAGAACGCCATCATCTATCTGGCGCTGCCGGCCCGGCGGCCCGGGCGCGCCGACATCGCCATCAATGGGGGCGCTTCCTCGCCCGGCGTCAGGGTGGTCGCCTCGCATTACGAAGCGCCCGACGCCAATGTCGAGACCGACTTCATGGCACCCATCGATGTCGGCCGGCTGAGCCTGCGCTATCTCAAGAGCGGCGATGACCTCGCCGGCTATGAGCTGATCGGCCTCGCCCGCGTCATCGAGGTGCGCTCGGACAAGGCCGTGCTGCTCGATCCCGATTATATCGCCCCCAGCCTGAACTGCGCTGCCGAGGCACGGCTCGGCGAACTCATGACCGAACTCCTCGGCATCGTGCGCCATCGCGCGGCGGCCATCGCCGAGCGCATCGGCGACCCCACCATCCGCGGCACGGCCGAGGTCGGCGATTACTTCCTGCTCCATATCCTCAATCGGGCCGATCCCTTGCTCAGCCACATCGCGGCCAACGCGACGCGGATACACCCGATGACCTTCTATGAGCATTGCATCCAGCTCGCCGGGGAACTTGCCACCTTCACCATGGATTCCAAGCGCGCCAGCGAGTTTCCGCCCTATCGGCACGAAGATCTCAAGGCAACCTTCGCCGCGGTGTTCGACGATCTCAGGACCTCGCTCTCGGCCGTGCTCGAGCAGGCCGCCGTTGCCATTGAGCTCGCCGAACGCCGGCATGGCGTGCGGGTCGGCACCATCAACGATCGCACTTTGCTCAAGGATGCCGGCTTCGTGCTGGCTGTCAGGGCCGAGATGCCGGCCGAGGACGTGCGCCGCCGCCTGCCCGCCCAGATCAAGGTCGGGCCGGTGGAGCGCATCGCCGAACTGGTCAATGTCGCCTTGCCTGGTATTCCCGTCCGGCCCCTGCCGGTGCTGCCGCGCCAACTGCCCTATCGCTCGGGCACGATCTATTTCGAACTCGATACCAAGAACCCGCTGTGGAAACAGCTCGATACCTCGGGCGCCATCGCCCTCCATCTCGCCGGCGACTTTCCGAGCCTGGAGATGGAACTGTGGGCCCTGAGGGAGTGAAGGACGCCAGCCGATGAACAAGGCAACGACAGCCCCCTGGCAGTCCCTGCCGACGGTGGTTGAGCTCACCGAAGACGGCGCCAAGAAACAGCAGACGGCACGCAAGATGGCCGAGATGCTGGATGACGCTCCACAGGATGGCTCGGCTCCGGCCGAGCCGCTGCGGTCGGGTGGCTGGTCGACTGATACGCTGGTGCGCAATTTCCGTTTCGGCGGCGAAGAAGTGCCGACCATCGTAGCCTCGGCCGCTCCCCTGCTCAACCTCGCCCATGCCTTGCGCCACACCGCGGACCAGCCCGACATCGAGCAGCTTCGCCGCACCACTACGGAGGCAATCAACCGGTACGAGCACGATCTCGCCGGTGCCCGCGTCAGCCCGGAGCGGGCGCGCGCCGCCCATTATGTCGTGTGCGCCACCGTCGACGACGTGGTGCTGAGCAAGCCCTGGGGCGTGCGCGCCGGCTGGGCCCGCTCGGGCCTCGTCTCGACCTATCACATGGATGTCACCGGTGGCGACAAGGTCTTCGACCTGCTCGACCATTTCCACCAGAGCCCGGGGGCCAACAAGGACCTGCTGCTGCTGATCTATCTGTGCCTGTCGCTCGCCTTCGAAGGCCGCACCCGCGTCTCCCCGCGCGGCGCCCTCGAGCTCAGCCGCATCCGCGACAGTCTCTACAAGACGCTGCTCGGCCAATATGGCGCATTCGAGCGTGAATTGTCCCCACACTGGCGCGGCGTTGCCGCCAGGCACAAGCCGTTGCGCACCGCCGCGGCGCTATGGACGCTGCTCAGCATCCTCGCCCTCCTGTTCGGGCTCGGCTACCTCTTCTTTTCGCTGTCGCTCGACCGGGCCTCTGACGGCACCTTCGCGCGCCTCGGTGATCTGCCGCCCAATGAAGCGCCCAGCATCTACATCGAGCCGCCGCCCAAGGCGAAGGAGCCACCACCGGTTCAGGTCCAGGCCAAGGCAGAGGTTCCCCCGGAGCCTGCGGGCGTGACCCGCCTGCGCGGCTTCATGAACTTCCTGCAGCCGGAGGTCGACAAGAAGCTCGTGAGCTTGTGGAACGACAATGGCCACGTGCTGGTCCGCATCAACAATGCCGGCCTGTTCGATACGGGCAAGGCGGATGTCAAACCCGGTTTTCAGGACCTGATCGACAAGATCGGCACCGCCCTGGCAACAGCCCAATTCAAGGCGAAGGTGATCGGCTATACCGACAACAGGCCGTTCAACGGCAACCGGCGCGCCCGCACCAATCAGCAATTGTCGGAGGAGCGGGCCGATGCCGTCGGCAACATCCTGAAGACCTATGCTCGCGACGGCGTCACGACCGAAGGGCGGGGTGAGGCCGACCCGATCGCTTCCAACGATACCGAACCCGGACGCGCGCAGAACCGCCGCACGGAGATCCTGGTGATCGGCCGGCCTGAGGACGGCTATACCGGCTCGCCTCTCGTGATGAGCCTGCCGGTTGTCGATCGCAACGTCACAGGGCCGGGAAGCGTCGCACCATGAACCCGCTCAGCTATTATTATACGATCCGGTCCTATGTCGAAGCCTACGGGACCCTGCTCGGCCAGCGCTTCCTGCCCATCGTCTGGATAGCGGCACTCTGCCTCATCATCTGGTTCTACGGCCACCTCATCGGCTATGGCGAATTCTATCCGCTGGCCAGCACCACCAATCGGCTGATCGCCATCGGCGTCATACTGATCGCCGGCCTCACCTATATCGGCGTCAGCATCTACAAGGCGCGCAAGCGCGACAAGGCGCTGGTCGCCGATCTCGAAAAGAGCGCGGAGGCCGAGGCGGCCGCCAGCCAGCAGGCCGAGGTCAGCGAAATTCGCGACCGGCTGAAGCAGGCCCTGGCACTGCTGCGCCGTATCACCAAGAAGCGCTTCGGCTATGTCTATGAACTGCCCTGGTATGTGATCTTCGGGGCGCCGGGATCGGGCAAGACCACGGCCCTCACCCATTCGGGCCTGAAATTCCCGCTCGGCGATGCGCTCGGCGCCAATTCCGTGCAGGGCATCGGCGGCACGCGCAGCTGCAATTGGTGGTTCACCGATGAAGCCATCCTGATCGATACCGCTGGCCGCTACACCACCCAGGACGACCTCAACGGCAGTTCCAAGGCCGGCTGGGAAGGCTTTCTGACGCTCCTGAAGAAATACCGTCGCTCGCAACCGGTGAATGGCGCGCTGGTCACGCTGTCGATCGCCGACATCCTGAACCGCGAACCCACGGCCCGGCTGGAAGAGGTGCGCGCCGTCCGCCAGCGTCTGTCGGAGCTCGACGAGTATCTGCAGGCCCGCGTGCCCGTCTATCTCGTGCTGACGAAATCGGATCTGCTCACCGGCTTCGTGGAATTCTTCGACGGCTTCAATGCCAGCGATCGCGAGCAGGTCTGGGGCACCACCTTCGGTCTCGACGAAAGCTACCAGGCAGACAACCTGCCCGAGCGTTTCCTGGAGGAATTCAGCCTGCTTCAGCAGCGCGTCGACGCCTTGCTGCTCGAGCGTCTGCAACAGGAACCCGACAGCGAGGTGCGCGGACGCATCTTTCGTTTCCCCGCCGAACTCGCCGCCCTCAAGGAACGCCTGCACGAGGTGCTCGTCGAACTGTGCGCCGGGTCGAAACTGGTGGAATCTCCGCTGCTGCGCGGCATCTATTTCGCCTCCGGTACCCAGGCGGAGGTGCCGGGTGCGGCCGGTGCGCCACGCATGCGCCGAAGCTATTTCCTGCCGCGCCTGTTCAAGGAGGTCATCTTCGGGGAAGCTGCCCTTGTCGCACGCGACAAGCGCCTGACCCGCCGCCAGTTGATGCTGCGCCGCGTTGTCTATGGCGCATCGGCGGTGGTGCTCGGTGTGGTCTTCTCAAGCTGGATCGCGACCTATTATCAGAATTCCCGCGCCTTGGCGCAGGCTGACGAACGCATCAATTCTTATGAGAGGCTGGTGCAAGGCATCCCGGTGCGGGATGTCGCCGACACTGATTTCCTGCGGATCCTGCCCGCGCTGAACGATCTCAGGGGCGTGAGCGACGGCTTCTCCAACACCGAAATCTGGCAAGTCGGCTTCGGGCTGGACCAGCGGGACAAGATCGCGGGCCGGCAGCGCGAGGCCTATCAGCGCGCCCTCAATTCGCTGCTGCTGCCCCGCCTGATGGTACAGTTGCAAAAGCAATTGGCCGACACCTCAAATGTCCGCCAGACCTTCGATGCCCTCAAGCTCTACGGCATGCTCGGCGGGCTGGGCCAGGTCGACGCCAAATTCGCCGCGCAGGAAGCCGAGCAGATCTTCTACAGCCTTTATCCCGGAGAGGGACGGGTAGCCGCTCGCCACGAGCTTCTCCAGCATGTCGAGCAGCTGGTGGCAAGGAGGCTACCGCCGATCGATATCGACCAGACTCTGGTCGCCAAGGCCCGGCAGGCGATCCGCGGGCAGAGCCTGGCAGCGCGAGCCTATGACATCCTGGAGGAGAACCGGCAGGTCCGCGCTTTGGCGCCCTGGATTCCCGCCGACGCACTCGGTCCGCTGGGTGAACGGGTGTTCCAGCGCAAATCCAGGGCCTCGCTGCGCGAAGGTATTCCCGGCCTGTTCACCGGCGAAGGCTATCGCTCCGTCGTCTTGCCCGAAGCCGCCGATGCTGCACGCCAGGCGCTGGACGAGCATTGGGTGCGCGGCGAACCCGCGAGTGCCGGCATGACGGTGGAGAGCCTGTCCCTGGCCGCATTGCAGCTTTATTTCGATCAGTATGAGAAACGCTGGGCCAGCCTGCTGGCCGATCTCGGCGTAAAGCCTTTCCAGTCGCTCGCCGATGCTGCCGATACGCTTCGGGTTCTCTCCAGCGAGCCCGGTCCGATCGAGAACCTGACGCGGTCCATTGCCAACGCAGCCGACCTCAGGCCCCCGGCGAACGCCTCCGTCGCCACGGCTCAGCAGAGCAACCAAAGCACCGCGTTGAACAGCAGTGCGATCAGTGTCCCCGATCCCTATGGCCGTCTGCGGGAGGCCCTGGAGACGCCCAAACAGAGCGATGGCAACAGTTCGGAAAAGCCGCGCTCGCAGATCTCGGGCCTCAAGCCCCTGCTCAGCGCCATGTATACCCAGCTCTCGCGCGCCGCTAGTTCGACGGCGCCGGTCAGCAAGATCTTCGACGTCGACAGCCAGCTCACCGCAGCTATCCAGTCGCTGCAGGAAGAGAGCCGGCGCCTGCCGCCACCGCTCGATACCCTGATGGCCGGTGTCGCCGGCGATGTCGGTGCACTGTCGTCCCGGACCGCTCGCAATCAGGCCTCCGACAAATGGGCGGCCGATGGTGCCGGGCTTTGCTCCACCATTATGGTGGGGCGCTATCCCTTCGACCGGAACGCCCGGCAGGACATGGCGCTGACCGATTTTTCCCGCCTGTTCGGCCCCAAGGGACGCTTCCATACCTTCTTCAAGGAGGAGCTCGAGCCCTTCGTCGACACCTCGGCCAATCCCTGGCGCTGGAAGGGCGCCACCGGCAGCGAGGGCATCGCGAGCGAGGCGCTTGTCCAGTTCGAGAATGCCGACAAGATCCGCAAGGCTTTCTTCCCCAATGACGCCGAGATGCCCTCCGTCCGGATCACCGTAACCGGTCTCGCCGTAAACGAGGCGACGAATTCGGCTGTCTTCACTTTCGCTCCGGGCGAGGCGATCCGCGCGGTGAAGGGCATCGAGCAGGCGAAGATCTTCGAATGGCCGACCAAGGACAGCTCGGCTAGTGCCTGGGTGATGCTGACCCCCGGCGACTTTAGTCGGAAATCCGAGGCGACCGGTGAATGGGCCCTCTTCCGGCTGCTCGACAAGGCCGGCATCACCGAGGAAGGCACCGATCTCTTCCGTGCCCGCTTCACTCAGGATAGCAGGAGCGGCGAATTCCGGGTGCAATTCGGCGGTACGCTCAATCCCTATCGCCTCAAGGCGATAGCGGATTTCAAGTGCCCGTCGCAGTTCTAAGGCGGATCGATGGCTCAGCGCGGCGCCCCCCATGCGGCTCCTTCCGAGCAGGACGGTATCGGCTTTTTCGGCAAGGTGCCGAGCCATGGCGATTTCGTCTCGACCGGTCTCGGCCGCCAGGCCGAGACCGAACTCGTCAACTGGCTGCAATCAGGCCTGCAGGAAAGCGAACAGACGCTCGGCGCACAATGGCAGGACCTGTTCCACGCTACACCGCCTTGGCGCTTCGTGATCGAGCGTTCTCTCTGGGGGCGGGCCACCATGGTCGGCATCCTGCTGCCGAGCAAGGACAGGGTTGGCCGCAGCTTCCCACTGGTGATCGCAGCCAGGGTCAGCAACTATGACGGCCCGGCCCGCCTGTTCTGTTTCGACGAGAGCTGGTTCACGGCCGCCGAAGCGATTGCCGAGACTTCCACGCTGCGCAACTTCGACATCGCCGCCTTTCTGGCCGGGCTGAAGCGGCTGCGCCTGCCACGGGCCAAATCCGCGCCTCCACCGCCGCCCGGAGCCGTGGACGGCCGTGTATCGCTGTGGTGGACCATAGAGAGCGAGACGGGCCGAGCCAGCGGCTTCAAGACCCAAGGGGCACCACGCGCCGGCGATTTCGTGCGCCTCCTGAGAGGCGGCAACCCCATCGTGAAGCCCCCTTCACAGCCTAATTCTCCCCCTGTGCCGACCAAAGCACCTCCCCCATCCACCCCAACGCCGGCTCCCTTGCTTGCTATAGAGCGCGGCTATGCCACCCATGCCGGCACGCGCCTGTCTGTTAATGCCGACGCGTTGCTGGTCTCCGACAATCCTCGCCTTTTCGCGGTTGCCGATGGCGTCGGCGACGGCAATGGCGCGGCGGAAGCAGCAAAGATCGTCACCAACACGCTGGCCGATGTCTCAGCGGCTGATAGGCTCGAAACCCTGGTGCAGGATGTGAAGGGCAAGCTCGGGCGCGCGCACAGCCTCGTGCAGTCGATTCGCTTTCCCGGCGCTGTGGAACCCCCAAGCGCCAGCGTCGTTACCCTCGCCATGCAGGGCAGGGATTTCGCCGTGATCTGGGCGGGCAATGCGCGCTGCTATCTGATGCGCGAGGGCATGATGCGTTGCCTGACGCGCGACCATGTCGAGATCGGCCTGCGTTTCGCGCTTTCGCGCAGCATCGGGGCGCCTCGGCAATTGGTACCGGAGATCGTGCATGACCTGATACAGCCGGGCGATCGCTTTCTGCTCTGCAGTGCCGCACTGGCCCAGGTTCTCGATGAGCGCACCATTGCCACCCTCATCGCCGAGCAGCCGGCGAAGGAAGCCGCCGCCGCCCTGATTCAGGATGCCCTGATTGCCAATGTGCGGGACAATGTCAGCGCCGTCGTCGTGACCGTCCAAACGGCATGAGCGGGGAAGCGCCACCGCAAGATCTGGAGGCGATCGCCACCCGTTTTGCCGCGTTGTGGCAGGCGCTCAGCCAGGCTGACGGCGAACTGCGCCCGCCTGCCGAAACCCGGCTGCTGGCCGATCGCGTGCGCGATGCACTCGACCGGCGCGTCGGCCGGCTGGAAGCGGTGGAGACTTCCTTCATCGCCAACAGCTTTGCCCTGGAAGCAATGGTCCATGACGGCGCTCTCACGCAGATTCACCAGCTCCGCCATCGCGACCTCGGCACCCTCCACGCCCTCAAGGCGCTGCGGCCGGATCAGGCCGACAATGTCGTCGCCCGCGATCTCCTGCTGCGCGAGGCCGGTTTTGGCGCCAGGCTGCGCCACCGCCATGTCGCCGCGGCTACCGCTGCCCTGCGGCTTGCCGACGGCCGGCCGGCCCTATTGATGGACTGGCTGCCCTCCAGCCTTTCCGATCGGATGCGGAAGGCCCCGTTTCGCCGCGACGAAGTCGCCACCATCGCCGCCGCCCTGCTGTCGGGGCTGGAAGCGGTGCATGCGGCAGGTTTGGTGCATGCCGATCTCGCACCGGACAATCTGCTCTATGACGGCGAGGATCTCGCCACGCTGCGCATCGCCGATTTCGGCATCGCTCTGGAAACCGGGCAGCGCCACGCCGATGTCGACCTGGCAAGGGCCGGCCGCGAAAGCTTCAGCGCCCCCGAACAGCAGGCCGGCAAGCCTCTCGATGGCCGGACGGACCTTTATGCCAGCGGACGAATCCTGCAGATGCTGCTGGAACGATGCGCCGATGGCCAGGGTGCCCAAGCCCCCTTGAGAGAAGACCCCTTGAGAGAACTCGCCGGGAAACTCGCCCGTCCTGATCCGGAGGTGCGGCTGTCATCGGCAGGCGTCGCCTTAGCGATGCTGCGGGGCGACTGAAAGGCTTCTTGAAGCCCTCCCGCCTTATTGAGACGGCAGGTTCAGCGAGACACCCGGTGCCGGAGGCGGGCTGGAGGGTATTCCTCCCGAGGGTTGCGGCGCCGCCGCCGTCGGCACGCTCTTCTGGAACACGGTGAAGAGCTTGGCGAAATCGACCATGCCGGCATTGCTGGCGAACAACATGTCGCCGCTTTCCATCTGGACCTGCTGCATCATCAGGAGACTGGAGGCGTCCCGCATGTTGATGCGAAAGATCACGGCGCGCGGCGGCGGCGGCGAGGCCATGGCTTGCGGGCAACTGGTCCGCGGCGGCATGGTGCCATTGCCATAGGGCGATGGCCGCACCAGCACGCAATCCTTGGTCGTCCAGTAATAGGCACGCTTGCGGAACAGATAGACGTAGCGGGAATCGGCCCGGTCATCGAGCAGACCGCCGCTGCGCGCGATGGCCTGCGCCAAAGTCAGCTGACCGGGTTCGAAATTGAACTCGCCGGCGCTCTTGAACGCCCCCATCGCGGTGAAGCTCGGCGTGTTGCCACCCAGGATGACCTGATCGCCCGGCTGCAGATAGATGTTTTGCTTGGGATCGGCCATCACCTGGTCGAGGCTCTGGTCGGCGCGCTGATTGCCGCGAATCACCGTCACCGTCGTCGCGTTGGCGGGTCCGGTGGCACCACCGGCCCTCGCCACCACGTCGAGGATGCGTTCCTTGCCCGAGGCCATCGCCATGCGGCCGGCTCCGCGCACCGCGCCGGAAATGGCAACCGCGCTGTTGGGCCGGTCGATGATGGTCACGACCGCCTGAGGATTGACGGAAGAACCCTTGAGGCTGCCGACGATACGCTTCTGCACCGATTCCGGCGAAGAACCCGCCACCCGCTGCTTGCCGACGAAAGGAATGTCGACCGAGCCATTGTCGTCGACCGTGAAGCGGCCGAGATCCAGCGTCTTGCTGTTCGTCGGCGAGAACAGGCCGTCCTCGCCGGTATCCAGCACGGTGATCTGCAGGACGTCGCCGCGGCTGATCTGCGTGCCGGTATAGCCAGCCGAACGCAGTTTCGAAAGACCCGGCGTGCCGGCGAAAGGCGAGGCGCCCGGAGCCAGGGCTGTCTGCGCAGCGTAGGTGATATCGATGACCGGAACGCGCTCATTCGTATAAGGCTGGCGCGCATTGAGAAAACTGCCGGCACTCGGGCCGTCGGACGGGCTGGAGCAGCTACCCAGCAGGACAAAAAGGCCTACGGCCAGCAGCTTCTGCATTCCCAATCCTCATAACGAATCGTTAATCGCACAGATAACCAAATGCCACATTAAAGACAATATCGCTACGCCGGCGATGGAATAACGACGAAGCTTAAACAAACGGCAATCTATTGCACGCCGGCGCATTGTCATAAAATTGTTACACTGTATTCAGTTACCCGCGTAACAGTTGCGCAGCGGTGAGGCATCCGCACAAGTCATACTTGGCAAGGCAGAGACGCTGCACCTCTCAAGGACGGTATCATCATGACTTTAAACAGGGAAGAAACCAAAATACTGCTTCACGTACCAGTACGGCAGCGCACGCACGCGGCAAACGCCACAATGGAGGCGTTAACGGATTTGGCAAATCTGTGGCTTGGATCTCGGGAAAATCGACTGGTCGGAGTGGCAGGATTTGAACCTGCGACCCCTACGTCCCGAACGTAGTGCTCTACCAGGCTGAGCCACACTCCGTATTCCAGTCGTGGGCGGGTCTATAGCGGGATCATCGCCGAGCCGCAAGCAGGATATGCGCTTTTTTGATGATGAAATTCGTAGCGCTTTTTTGTAGCCATGCCTTGCGGCCTCCGAGGGAACCGTTTATTGAGCCGCACCGATTGGGGCGTAGCCAAGTGGTAAGGCAGCGGATTTTGATTCCGCCATTCGGAGGTTCGAACCCTCCCGCCCCAGCCAGATTTCTCTCGGCTCCGTAGAACAAATGCCCGTCATGCCGAACATTGGCGGTTGTGGCCAGCGTGTCGAGGACAGGCGGGCGAAGATTTGCGTTTCTGCACCAGACTGACGCCTTGCGGCTGCCCTTTTGTTTGCGCAGCATGGCGCGGCAAATCAATGCGATGGAGGCGAATGTGCGCGTGACGATGGCAGCAGTCCTGGCAGGCGCCCTTTGTGCAGGCGCCCTCTCGATTCCACTGGCGCTGGCGACAGAAAAGCCCCCTGCCGACAAGACGGCACCGACGAAACCGGAGGCGGCCGCGCCTGCCGCCGTCAAGCCCGCGACACCCGCCAAGCCGCATGTACCCGTCAGCCAGGCCGTCGACTATGGCGACATGCGCTGCGGTTTCGCCGTGCGCCGTCGCGACATTCTCGACAGCCAGATCATCGCCTGGGCAAGCGGTTATGTCGAAGGCTATGCCAAGGCCAATCCCGGTCATTTCGGTAACGAGCGCGCGCTTGCCGACCTCACCGATCCGGCTAGCCTGCGCGCACATCTGCGCGGCTATTGCCTGAAGCACCGCGACAAGTCGCTCGAAGCCGCCGTACTCGCCATGGCGCCCCGCCCCCATGGCGCCGGCACGCCCGCCACGCCGGTGCAGCACCCTGCCCCCAAATAGGCTCGTTCAGCGCCGGATGAAACGCTCGACATAGTCGGAGCCAAGGCCATTGGCGGCATAATGGGCACGGCACATGTCGATCTTGGAGAAGACGTCCTCGAAGCCCGTCACCTTGCCCCAGGGATCGACATAGATCATGGCGCCGGTGATGTGGAACAGGGTGATCATCTCTTCGCAATCCTCCGGCACCACTAAGGTATGGGTCTCGCCGGGCGGCTCGAATACATAGGAGCCGGTCTCGGCCACCCAGTCATGCTCGAGATAATGCCAGCGCCCTCTGAGGACATGGCCATGCACCGGCGCCGGATGGCGGTGACGCGAGAGCACGCCGGATTTACGCACGCGCAGCAGGTTGACCCAGTAGCCCTGCCCGACATGCAGGCAGAGCGGGCGAAACCAGACATTCTCCATCTGCGGCACCCAGACGCGCTCGTCGTCGGGCAGCACATGCGGCACCACGATCTCGGGGGCCGCCTCCGCGGGCATGGGCAGTTGATAGGGCATTCGGCTCTGGTCGAGCTTGCGGTCGGACACACTCATGGTTTCATCCAATCAGATAGCCGCCATCGACGGGCAAGATCGTGCCCGTGACGAAAGCGGCGGCGGGGGAACATAGGAACAGCACGGGTCCGACCAGGTCTGCCGGAACGCCCCAGCGCCCGAGCGGGGTGCGCGCCAGGATCGGGCCGCTGCGGGCAGGATCCTCCACCAGTGCTCTGGTGAGCGGCGTCTCGATCCAGCCGGGAGCGATGGCGTTGACGCGGATACGCTCACCCGCCCAGGCGATGGCGAGCGACTTGGTGAGCTGGGCGATGCCGCCCTTGCTGGCGCTGTAGGCCGGCACCAGGCCGCCGCCGAAGAAGGACAGCATGGAGGCGAGGTTGACCACGGCGCCGGCGCCCGACGCCGCCAGCGCGCCGCGGCAGGCAGCGCAAAGGCGCATCGTGCCGTTGAGATTGATGTCGACGACCTCTTCGAAGACCTCCGGTTCGTGCTCGGCCCCGCGCCGGATGATACCGGCAGCATTCACCAGCACATCGAGCCGCCGATAGCGCCCCGCCAGCGCCGTGATGGCCGCGCCATCCCTCACGTCGAGCTCCACCGTTTCGATGCCGGCAGGCGCGGCCACGCCGGGCAAGCCGGCAGCCACCACGGAAGCTCCGACCTCGGCAAACCCCGCCGCAATCGCGGCCCCGATGCCGCTGGTGCCGCCGCTGACCAGCACCAGCCTGTTTTTGAAATCGAATTGCATAATCCAACCACCATGGCGCCGGTTAAGCCAGGCACCCGGCAATGATCTGACAATACCCCCTGCCCGGCGTCAATCCGGGTGCGACCATGGGAACGGTGAGAGGACGGCACGGGTTCTTCGTGCACCGGCAGGTAGGGCCGTCGCATGATGCTTGACACCTTTGCTCATCTTGAATTTACTCAACGGCAATAAATAAAGGGCGACGCGGTGACCGTGCCCACGCCCAGCGCATTTTGTGATTTGATTGAATCACGTCAAATCGCAAAGACGCTCCAGCCAATCCGTATGGTTGGCTCGGGACCAGAGAATGAGAGCAAACAAGCGTTCACACCTGAACGTGTTTTGCTCTAAGCAGATTCTTCCTGATCGGGTCACCGGCCCGATCAGGAAGAATCTGCAAGATATCAAACATTTGCAGAATTTCCTGGCGAGGCTCATCCGTGGATCTCGCCAGGAAATTCTGCTTAGCGGTAATGGGGAGGAAGCCATGGCGCCCGCGTCGATGGCGGAACGCGGATTGACCTCCGCGCGCATCCGTCACTACCACCACCGTGTCGTGCTGCAACGCTTGCGACGCCTGCGCGAAGCCTCCAAGGCGGACCTTGCCCGCGCCGCCAACCTTACCAACACCGCCATCGGCGAGATCGTCTCGGACCTGCAGGCCTTCGGGCTGATTTCGGTGGTCGGCAAGCGCTATCACGGCCAGCGCGGCCAGCCGGCAACGCTGTTGCGCCTGGAGCCGACAGGCGCTTATGGCATCGGGGTGCGGATCGACCGCAACCGCATCGAGACCGCCCTTGTCGATCTCGGCGGCCAACTGGTCGACAAACGTTCGCATGACTATCCCCTGCCCGCCCCTCAGGAGGCCCTGGCCGTGGTCGCGGCCGATGTAGCCGACCTCAAGGCCATTGCCGACAGCCTGTCGCCCGGGCGCGTGCTCGGCATCGGCCTGGCCCAACCCTACAATCTCGGCGCCTGGCTCGACCGGCTCAATCTGGAGATCGACACGCTGGCGCTGTGGGATGGCTATGATTTCGCCGCGGCTCTGCAGAGCCTGACTGGTCTCGACGTCCATGCCGAAAATGACGGCACGGCTGCCGCCATCGCCGAACTCTTCTATGGCTTCGGCCGGGAATCCGACGATTTCGTCTATTTCTTCCTCGGTCCGGCCATTGGCGGCGGCGTGGTGCTGGGTGGCGACTACCGTCGCGGCTCCCAGGGCAATGCCGGCGATGTCGCCATGCTGCCGGTGCCACCCTCCCGCTTGCCTTCGGTACCCGCGCCCAAAGGCTCCTACGACATCCTGCTGGCCCGCGCATCCATTGCAGCCCTGATGCGCCATCTTAGCTGGCATGGCCGCAAGATCGCCGGGCCGCACGACCTGCCGGCGGCCATTGCCGGCAGTCCCGCCGTACTGGAGGAATGGATCACCGATTGCGTCGATGCCCTGGTCGGCCCGGTCCTGTCGGCGCAGGCCCTGCTCGATGTTCCCAATGTGGTTGTCGATGGCGACCTCGGGCCAGCGATCATGCAGGAAATCGTCACGCGCCTCGAAACGGCGCTCGCCGCCGCCATTCCCGAGGCCCGCACCGCGCCGGTGTTGCGCCTGGGAACATTCGGCTCGATCGCCCATGCCTTGGGCGCGGCGAGCCTGCCGCTTTTCATCGATTTCGCACCTCGAGCATCACTGACCGCCAGCGCCCGTCCCATCACCTCGCTGGGCGAGTCCGCACGGGCCGACACGCCCTAGGGCGTGTCGTCTTGCTTGAGCCAGTCGAGGCGCACGAGACCACTGCCTTCCTTGGCGAAGAGCGGCGCGAGATAGGCACCCACGGCCCGCAGTTCCTCGTCCAGCTTCCAGGGCGGGTTGAGGATGATCATGCCGCAGCCATTGAGGCGATCGATACGCTGCACGGCATAGCGGCTGAGTTCGAACCGCAGGATGCGGCCGGCAACAGGCAGAGCTGCTACCTTGCGGGCGAAACTCTCCACCTCGCGCATGCCCTTGATGGGATACCAGATGGCGTAGACGCCCGTTGCCCACCGCCGCAGGGCCTGCGCCAACCCTTCGGAAATGGTGCGGAACTCGTTGTCCTCCTCGAAAGGCGGATCGATGAAGACGAGGCCACGCCGCTCGGGCGGAGGCAACAGGCCTGATAGCAGGTCCCAGGCGTCGCCCTCCATCACCTTGACCCGCTTGCCGCGGGCAAAGTTCCCCCGCAGCCTGTCGGCATCCTCCGGATGCTTTTCGCAAAAGACCAGGCGATCCTGGTCCCGCGTCAGATCGGCGGCAAGCCAGGGCGAGCCCGGATAGAGCGGCGGAGATTGGGCCATCAGCCCCTGGCACAGGCCGTACCAAGGCGCGATCAGTTCCGCGACCCGTGCCGGCGGCGGGTTTTCGGCCACCAAGCCGACGCCCTCCAGCCATTCGCCGGTGCGGCGGGCTTCGCTGGCTTCCAGATTGTAGAGCCCGGTGCCCGCATGGGTGTCGATCACGCGGAAGGGCGCATCCTTGGCCCCGAGATGGGTCAGGATACGCGCCAGCACGATATGTTTGAGTACGTCGGCGAAGTTGCCGGCGTGGAAGGCGTGGCGATAGTTCATGATGCGTGATGCAGAGCCTTCGATTTTGCTTTCCTGCCGATATAGCCTTCCCAGATCGCCACGACGAGGAGAATGACGGTGGTGATGCCGCTGATCATCAACAGATCGGTCACGAAGGCGAACGGCGCCATAATGGCCAGTGCCAGCAGGCCGGCGACGTGGGTGATCGGCACACCGCCATAGATCAGGCGCTTATAGAGCGCGTTGCCGATCAGATAGATGGCCGGCCCGCCGAAAATCACCGCCATGCCCCCGAAATCGACATGATGGGCGGGATGCGCGATCGACAAATCATTGCCAACGGCCGTGACGATCACGCCAGCGATCAGGGCTACGTGCAGATAATGGGTATAGGCGGCGATCTGCCCGGGATTCTCGGATTCGACAATGGCCTCCGTGGCGTCCTTGGTGCTGATGTCGAAATAGACCCACCACATGGCGATAGAACCGAGGAAGGCGACGAAGAAGGCGATCAGGCCGGGCGCATCCCAGGCCGGCGATTTGGCGAGGGTGGCTCCTGTGACCAGGACGGACTCACCCAGCGCCACGATGACGAAGAGCGCGCAGCGCTCGACGATATGGCCGCCTTCCACCGTCCATTCCTTGCCGGGATCCGAACGGCCGAGCCCAGGCAACCAGAAGCCGAACCAGGGGGCGAAATATTCGCATGCAACCGCAATGATCCATAGCACGATCCGGGCCTCGCCCTCGGCGAGGCCGCCGGCGATCCAGATGCAGGCCGCGATCAGGTTCCAGCCCATCATGCGCTGGAAATTGCGGGAGATCGGCGTGCCGGCGCCCAGACTGAACACGGCGAAGGCGGTGCGGCCGACCTGGATGGCCGCAAAGCAGAGCGCAAAGACGAGCCCGCGCTCACCGAAAGCCTCCGGCAAGGCCGCCGCCATGATCAGCCCGAGCGCCATCAAGGCGAAGAGGCAGATGCGAACCGGCGTCTTCTCAGGATCGAACCAGTTGGTGAACCAACAGGTATATTGCCATGCCAGCCAGACGGCGAACCACAGCACCAGGGTTTGGAGCGCCCCGCCCCAGGAAAGATGCTCCAACAGCGAGTGGGAAAGCTGCGTCACCGTGAAGACGTAGACGAGATCGAAGAAGAGTTCCGCATAGGAAACGCGGGCCTCATGACCATCGCGCTCGCGCAGAAAACTAGTGGTGCCGCTCTGCTCTGCTGTCATTGTACCTGTTACCTCCGCCCACCCCATATCGCCGGGAACCCGCTGGCGTGGCAAGAGGGGAAATGGCAGCCTGGCGGCACAGGAGGAGGAAGTCTACGGCTCGGGCTTACTCTCCAACCAGACCCATGCCGCCGGCACGTCGGCCTCCGCCAGGCGGTCCGGCAATCCAGTGTGATCCAGGTGCTCGCCGTTCCCAGGGATCCGTTGCCCCCTCGGGCTGCGCATGCCTTCATCGATTTCGTGATGTAGCTGGAAATAGCCGCGGCAGCTGCAACCCGTGTTTCCACCGCGAACAAGGCCGAGCTCTATCCCAACGCCTCCATCTGCCACGAGTATTCGACCGAGGGATTGAAGGCGAAAGGGCCAAGTAACGCTTCAGTAATACTCAAAGGCCGCGCGCACCCAGCCTTTCATACCAATCTGCATAGAGGACCACTCGGTTGGTATTCAAAGCCGGATCACGTAGCTCTTGCGCGTCGTCTCTACCACTTCCCAACTACCGGCAAAGCCCGGCTCGAGGATCATGGTGTCGCCGGGCTTCAATTCCACCGGCGCCCCGCCATCCGGCGTGACGATGGAGTGGCCTTCGAGCAGGGTGCAGCTCTCCCATTCTTCATAGACGATGCGCCAGCGCCCAGGGCTCGCCTCCCAGATACCGCAGAAGGTCTTGCCATCGGCGCTCTCATAGCTGTTCCAGGTGCGGAACGCCGGATTGCCGGCCTCCAGCCGCTCGGGCTTGGGCGCTCCCGCCTCAGCCTCCCCTTCCCCCGTGCCTGCGAATTTAAGCCATAGAGCCATGTCGGTTCACCAAGACCAATGTCAGTTGAGCGCTGGTATCAGAATGTTTCGCGTTCGGCAGCCTTGATATTGCAGCTGCGTCGGACAGGTCCGGAAACTGCGCAGATCCTTGCTCAGGCAGATGCGCAATTCGGTCAGCACGCTGCCGCGCTCGCCCCGGCTGCAGACCACGGTCATCATGTCGGGCCGCAAGCCAGGATTGGCTTGCGAAAAGGCCCGCTCGATCTCGATGGGCGCGGCGCGGCTATCCTGTGCCGAGCTCCTATAGGCCTCGGGAACGACGATGCGGCGATAGAGCGTCGCCATCGCCTCGAAATAGCGCGCCGGCGACAGGCCCGAGCAGGCCCCGTGCTTGCGCCACTCATAGCGAGCAAGGCCCTCCGAGGGCATCACCCCCCTGGTTGCGGCGAGATCGCGCCGCTGTACGAAGGCACCGGGATTGCACTCGGTGGGATAGTCGCGCTCCCCCTGCGGCCACAGGCCGTGCACGAGGAAGCCGAGGCGCGATCCCATATCGCATTGATCGGGCTGCTTGGTCGCCCCGCCCGTAGCGCAGAAGCCCGGCGACCAGGTCAGTGCGAGCAGATAGAGATCGAAATCCCCCGGCGCCCCGCCGCGGATCTCACGCGCGGCAAGGCCGCTGCTCGCCGCCACCATGACAATGGCCGCGAGCAGAAGACGGATCACGGACGCGCCATCTTGCAGGCGGGTGCGTAGGCCAGATTGTGATCGGTGCCATCGACGCACCATTCCACGCCCCAGCTTGCGCCGATCCAGCCGGTATCCTCGGCGATGGCATAGGAAACGCGACGGTAATGCCCGTCATTGGTCAGCACCCGGGCCACGCAGAAGCGGCGCGGAATATAGCTCGGGCCCCAGGGCGAAAAGGCAATCTGGCGATGACGATCGATCTGCTGGATCGCCAGGTTGGAGTGCCAATAATTGGCCTCTTTGCGGGCAAAGCGCGCGGCGATCTGATCGGAGACGGCCTTGTCGGCGCAATGGGGCAGGATGGCGTCGTAGTTGGGCCCGGACAGCCAGAAATTCTTTTCCAGCGCCGAGGCGGCAAGCGCCGGCGCACAGGATGCAGCCAGCAGGACGGCGGCAAGACCGGCAATACGCATGATGAGAATCCTTAAATCAGCAACTGTGCGAATTTGTCCGTGCCGAGGCCGCCCGTCAAGCGCCAAGCCGTGCGGCCGAGCCCCAATCGCTTCCGGTCCGGATAAGACCGATGCAATCACCGCCTGCGGCGAATGTCCAGGCCGATGAAGCCTCGTTTCTGGGAATTTCGGACCATGCTTGAGTCACGGTGGCCAGAGACACCGTTCAGGCAGAACACATGGCCGTGCGTGCCGTAATCGACCCAGTTTGGCGGGGCCGCTTCTCCCCTCATCGCTGCCGTCACATTTCTGTCAGGAAAGACGGTTGTTTTGCAGCAGCCATGAACAGGCTTAAACATGGATCATGAAACGGGGCGTCGATTCGGCCATGCAGAAATTCACCACCGCCCGCGAAGCTGCGCTAGCGCTCCGCCCGGACGAGCCGGTCTATGGTTTCCGTCCGCAGGTCCTGGCCGCCGATGCGCGCGAGTTCATGGCGCAGTTTCCCGGCAAGACTGCCTATGCCGTTAAGACCAATGGCGAACCGATGATCCTCAAGGTGCTGGCCGGGGCCGGCATCACCTCCTTCGATGTGGCCAGCCCTGCCGAATTCGAGGCGGCCCGCGCAGCCTCTCCCAATTGCGAACTGCTCTATATGCATCCGGTCAAGGCCCAGTCCCATATCCGGCTGGCGTTGGAGACCTATGGCATCCGCGAGCTCTCGCTCGACCATGAGGACGAGGTCGCCAAGATCCTGCGCATCGTGCGCGCCCTCGATATTCCGCCCGAGGAGATCACGCTGTTCCTGCGCCTAGCCACCAAGGGTGCGGCGGCCTATGAACTCTCCAAGAAATTCGGCGCCACGCCGACACACGCCGTTGAGCTGCTCGACCGCATGGCCGGCATCGGCTTCAAGACCGGCATCGCCTTCCATGTCGGTTCCCAGGTCGAGGATCCCGAGACCTATGAGCGGGCACTCGCTTCCGTTGCCTGGGTGCGTTCGCGCATCAAGGAGGATATCGTCAGCCTCGACATCGGCGGCGGCTTTCCGGCGCAATATGGCGTGGATCCGAAGAAGAAGGGCTCGAACCAGGGCACGCCGACCACCGAAGCCCTGATGCGCCAGATCGGCGCCGATATCGCCGACTGGAAGCTGGACGACCTGCCGCTGGTGGCCGAACCCGGCCGCGTGATCGTGGCGCGCTGCCTGTCGGTGATGGTGCGCGTGCTGCTCAAGAAGGGCCAGCGCCTCTACATCAATGACGGCGTCTGGGCCTCGCTCTCCGATTCATGGACGGGCAAGCTGCTGCTGCCCACCCGCTTCATCCCCGACCCCGCCCGCAAACGCCGCAATGGCTCGCCCGACAAACTCTTGCCCTTCCGCATCTGCGGCGCGACCTGCGATTCCGTCGACATCCTGACCCGCCCCTTCTATCTGCCCGAGACCATCGACACCGGCGACTGGATCGAGATCGGCCATATCGGTGCCTATTCGCTTGGCCTGCGCACCCACTTCAACGGCTTCTTCCCCGACCGTTTCGTCGAGCTGGAAACTCCGTTCGAGGAAGAGCCCGGTGTGAGCATTCCGATCGCGGCGGAGTAGCACCGCGCCTCCCTCCTTGATCTTTTCGTTGGGATGACGACTTCGGTTCCGAAATCGTTTGCTTGCCCCAGCCCTCGCCCTTAGCTTGATGACGCAATGGAACAGGTCGTCTGTTCTTGCATCCTGGGGGTTCACTTGATTCGTCTTCTTGGTACCTTTCTGATTTGTCTTGCACTGGGCGCCTGCGCGGGAACGTCGGGGCGCACGTCATTTTCGCCAGCTTCCGACCCAGGCCTGGCCTCACAGGGTTGGGTAGAGGCGCGATCCTACGGAGGGCTTGTCCCGGCCGGGGCGCGCATCAAAAAATTACTGGTCTGCGTCAAGCCGCAATGCGGAGGCCTCGGTTTCTTGGTGGTCGGCACCGCGGCAACGCCAGCCAACAGTGCCGTGGGCGTTCGCGCAATATTGGCCAATCCGAAGTTGACCGACGCAAAACTACGCCAGGCTCTCCAGCTTCTCATGGAGGGGTCACCGACGCTCGCTCCCTATAACGGCCATCTCGTCGACGCGCGCAAATCGGGGGATTCGGTGATCATGACTTTCTCCTTCAGCAAGAACGTACCTAATGCCGGCCTCACGCAAGGCCTGGTGCGCGCAAACGTCACCGCGTCGCAGATGAATATCGTGGCGGCCGGCGGCCCCACGCTTGCCAAAGCTCGGGACAGGTTGAGGTTAGGCGGGAACTAAAGAATCGCCCTCGCTAGGCCACCGTCGATCGGAATGGCCGCGCCGGTGACATAGGAAGCCAGATCACTGGCCAGGAAGGCGGCAACGGCGCCGAATTCGTCGGGGGTGCCGTACCGCCCGATCGGAACCTCGGATTGGCTTTCCGCTGCGATCGTCTCGGCCGCGACGCCGCGCACCTCGGCATCGAGACGATCGAGCACTTTGGTGCGTTCGGTGTCGAGCCGGCCGGCAAGCAGAAGGTTGACGGTGATGCCGTCGGCCGCAACCTCGCTGGCCAGGCTCTTTGCCCATCCGGCCACCGCCGCCCGCAGGGCATTCGATGCCGCCAGTCCTTTGATCGGCTCGCGCACGCTTGTGGATGACACTACGAGGAGCCGCCCCCAGCGCCGGGAGCGCATGCCAGGCAGGACATGGGCGGCGATGCGCAGCCCTGTCATGAAGATGGCGTCAAACTGCCGATGCCATCGGGCCGCGTCGGTATCGCAGGCGCCATAGGGCGGGGGGCCGCCGCCATTGAGCAGCAGGATGTCGACACCGCCCCATTCACGATCGACCTGTTCGAGCATTTGCGTCACTTGCAGGGGGTCGTCGAGGTCAGCCCGAATCCCGAACGAGGCCGGCGAAAAACGGTGAAGGTCGTCGAGCGTCCCCTTGAGCGCCTGATCGTCACGGCCGACCGCGGCAACCGCCGCGCCTTCTTCCGCCAGGCGCGCGGCGACACCACGACCAAGGCCCTTATTGCCGCCCAGGATCAAGGCGCGTTTTCCATCTATGCCGAGATTCATGTAATTTTCCAATATCTTATGAATAATCTTGCCTATCGGACATGCACGATGGCATCGACCTCGACGGCTACGCCGAGGGGAAGCGACGCCATCCCCAGCGCGGAGCGGGCATGCTCGCCTCGTGATCCGAGGATCTTGAGAAACAGTTCGGAGGCGCCATTGCCCACCTGCGAGATTTGGCTGAATCCCGGCGCCGCATTGACATAGACCGCGACCTTGGCGATGCGAACGACCCGGTCGAGATCCCCCTGCAACGCCGCGTCGAGCCAGAACAGCACGTTGGCGGCGCATAATTCGGCGGCCTTGCGGGCCTCGTCGAGGCTCACATCCTCTCCGACCTTGCCGATCGCGACAACTTCCTCCCCCCGCTCCGGGATCTGGCCGGAAATGTAGACGATGTCGCCGACACGCACGCAAGGCGCAAATGGCAGGTCGGCGCGGGCGACCAGCGGCGGTGCGAGACCGAGTTCGTGAAACCGTTTGGCGAGCATGATGGCCTCCTGCAATTCAGCGGGAGCAGACTTGCCAGATCCGGTAATTAAAAAGTATTCTTATAATGATTATGTCAATATCAGGATAATTTATGACCAGGGATCTGGATCCCCATCTCTTGCGTGCCCTGCTTGCGGCCGCCGAAACCGGGACGATCAGCGCGGCAGCCGAGCGGCTGTCGCGGACGCAGGCGGCGGTCAGCATGCAATTGCAGCGGCTCGAAAGCGATCTCGGTGCCAGACTGCTCGACAGAACCTCGCGCGGCGTCTCGCTGACGCAGGCCGGCGAGACACTGGCGGCCTATGCCAGGCGCCTGCTCGCCCTGACCATCGATGCCCGGCGGCAGATCGAGGGCCAGCAATTGGCCGGTAGGATCAGGCTGGGACTGGTCGAGGATCTCGCGCTGACGCAACTGCCGCTGCTGCTGGCCGATTTCCGCCAGCAGCACCCCCGGATCGAGCTCGACCTGATGACGGCCCACAGCCCCGACCTCGACCTCGCGGTGCGGGACGGTCGCTGCGATATCGTCATCGCCGACCCCTCCCGTTTCGGGTCGTCACCGCATTTCCACTGGTCGCGCCGGCTGGTCTGGGGTGGCAGCCGCCTGATCGACCTGCCCGTCGACGAGCCGGTACCGCTGGTTGCCTTCGAGGAATCCTGCACCTGGCAGGATCGGACGGCCGTCGCCTTCGCCGAGGCCGGCATCGCCTGGACGATCGCCTGCCACGTCACCACCTTCGCGGCGCTGGTCGGGGCACTGAGGGCCGGTCTCGGCATCAGCCTGATGCTGCCGGAAACGCTCCCGGCCGATTGCGAGACCCTCGCGCCGCGATATCGCCTGCCACCGCCGCCGGCTGCCTATTTCGGCCTGTTCCTGGCGCAAGAACCGAGCAATCCCACACAGCAGCTCGCCTCATTTCTGCGTGCCAAGCTGATCGCCTGACACCAAGCGGGTTCATGGATGGTCCGGAGGCCTCAATGGGCCCGTCGCGCGCCCAGCACCTCGCGGGGAGTGATGCCAAACTGGCGACGGAAAGCGGTGGCGAAATTGGCCGGGCTGGCATAGCCCGCCAGCTCGCTGGCCTCCTGCACACTCTTCTCGCCCGACAGCAGGGCGGCATGGGCATGTTCCAACCGAATGCGCCGCACATAGTCGAAGACACTATGGCCCTCCCCCAACCGGAACAACCGTTGCAAGCCGCTGGCGCAGACCCCCGCCTCCCGGGCGATCGCCTCGATGCTGAGCGACTCGGCCAGACGGGCTTCGATCAGATCCTTGGCGCGCCGCAGGCGGACCAGATCCTGACGAGCCAAAGCACCGCTGGCGGGCTTGCCGCGATCCGTCCGCGTCGCCGCGGCGATGGTCTCCGCTACGATCTCCACGGCGCGCCCCTCCAGATAGAGATTGCGCAGTTCCGGCGCGAAGGCCGTCGGCGTCATGACCTGCCGCACCAGCTCGGCCAGGCGCGGTGTCAAAATCCAGCGATGCTCGCCCAGATGATCCTTGAGCAGCCCGGCCACGACCCCATCGCCATGCACCGCTTCAAGACCTTCGATCTGCAACCATTCCGACGAGGCGGACACGACCAGATGGCGGACATGCTGGCGTTCCCGCGAGATCCTGCGGAAGATTTCGGGCGTGGTACTCATGATGGCAACGCCTTCCATCGCCCCGCGCGGCCCGCCCCGAAACTCAAAATGACGGTCGCCGATCCCAAGCCCCACCTTGCCGTCCACGAAGAAGATGCAGGACAGGCCCGGCTGCAGATGCGAGGTGACCGTAAAGGCGTGCTCTTCGACCACATCGCCGCCATGCAGGAACAGGCCCGGGCGCAATTCCCGGTGCATAAACTCGCCTTCCATCAGGATATCATCCATCGACAGGCGGCTGTCGGGGCTATCGAGGGCAACCCGGTCCCTTTCGAGGAAATCGCGCACGCGAATGGCCTTGAGCTCGCCGCCGGTAGCCTGCCCGCGCTGGCTTGACACTGTGCTCATCGGCAAAGCCCTTCCGTCTACGTCCGACATCTCTCCACCCCAGAGTCAGGGCTTGGGACGCCGCGATCATCCGTCACCAAAGATTTCATCGGCGCGCAAAGATCTAAGATCGGCGCGCAAAGACCTTAACATTGCCAAGTACGAAACAATGCCATAGCCGATAATTAAACTCACCTAGTAAGTCAATTCCCTGGGCCTCGCATGTTTTTGAATAGATCAAAACTAGAATACAATCGCAGCGTTACCAGTGGATCGTTACGAAATTCAAAATCTAGAATGAATCTAGACTGCGCAGAATTCGTGTTGCGATTGCGTATGGTTGCAAACGTCTCCGGGCTGACGCTCACCATCGTCCTTCTCCATGGCGTGTCCGCGCCCGCCGCCCTGGCGCAGCAGAATGGCACGGCGACGTCGCAACCGATCGAGCTCGATCCGGTCGTCGTCCAGGCGACAGGTGGCCCGAGCGGTGAGCGGAGCGTGGTGGCCAAGCGCAACAAGAGCGCGTCCAAGACCGATACGCCCCTGATCGAAACACCACAGGCGGTCAGCGTCGTCACGCGCGGACAGATGGATGCGCAGGGTGCCAATACGGTTGCCGAGGCACTGCGCTACACGCCGGGCGTGATGTCGGACCCGAACGGCAACGATATCCGCTATGATTGGCTCTACATCCGCGGCTTCAACACCTACGCCACAACCTGGCTCGACGGGCTCGTGCTGCCCGGCGATCCCAGCGCCTACGCCAATCCCGCCATCAACCCCTATACGCTTGATCGGGTCGAGGTGATCAAGGGCCCGGCCTCGGTGCTCTATGGGCGCACGGTGCCGGGCGGCTTCATCAACCAGGTCAGCAAGCGCCCGCTCACCACCGCCCGCCGCGAAATGTCGCTGCAATCCAGCGCTTTCGGCGGCATCCAGGGCGCCTTCGACTTCACCGGCCCCCTCAGCGACGACGGCGCCTGGTCTTATCGGCTGATCGGCTTGGCCAAGAACCTCAACACCCAGATCGACCATGAGCGCGACCGGCAGTTCCTGATCGCGCCGAGCCTGAGCTGGCGCCCCGACGAGAACACCACGCTGACGCTTTACGGCTACTATCAGAATGATCGGCCGGTCTTCAATCCGCGCTTCTATCCGGCCGTGGGCACGCTGCTGCGCAATCCCAAGGGCCAGATCCCGCGCGACATCTTCCTTGGAGAGCCGGATTGGGGCCACTTCCACCGCGACTATTTCCATCTGGGCTACGAGTTCGAGCACCGTTTCAACGACACCTGGACAGTGCGCCAGAACCTGCGCTACGGCCGCTCCGACCAGAGCATGAAACTGGTGCTGGTGAACCCCGCCTTTGCCTGGCAGTCCGACGGACGTACCCTCGACCGTGTCACTGCCATGTCGCAGGACACGCTATCGGGCTTCACGGTCGACACCCAGATCGAGGCCAAATTTGCCACCGGCCGCTTCGATCACACGGTGCTGGCGGGCCTCGACTATATGCATGGCACCTCGTCGACCAATTTCGGCAATAGCGGCCCGACACGGCCGATCGACATCCTCGATCCCGTCTATGGCAATGGCCCGTTCCCACTGGCCCCGCTTCAGCGCTCCGGCCTGCAGACACAGAACCAAGTCGGCGCCTACATCCAGGACCAGGTCCGCTATGACCGCTGGGTCGCAACGCTCGGCCTGCGCTACGACATCTCGCAGATTGATACGAAAGACCGCATGCCCGAAGGTAAGGCACCTGTTACCACCAAGGACAGGCAATTGAGCGGGCGCGCAGGGCTAACCTACCTGTTCGACAATGGGCTGGCACCCTATGTGAGTTATTCGACCTCCTTCTTGCCGTTGCTTGGAACCAGCGCTTACGGGCAACCTTTCGAGGCCTTGACGGCGGAGCAATATGAGGCCGGCCTGAAGTACGAGCCCCCCGGTGGCGGGGGTATGGTGAGCGTTTCAGCCTTCCAACTCACCACGGACAATTCGCTGTCCTCCCTCGGAATCCTGGGCTCTGTCCAGAACGGTCGGCAGCGCGTTCGCGGCATCGAATTGGAAGGCAAGTATGATTTCTCGCCGCAATTCCAGGTGATGGCCTCCTATGCCTATTCGGACTCCAAGATCCTGTCCTCCACCAATGCGGTGGAGCGTGGCAGGGAAATGCTGCGGCTGCCCGAGCACCAGGCGAGCCTGTGGGCTCTCTATCGCCCCGGCATTGTGCCCGGCCTGTCCCTGAGCGCCGGCATGCGCGCAACCTCCTCCTATCAGACCGACGCCAAATATCTCCCGCAACTGCGCATTCCCGGCCGGGCGCTGGTCGATCTCGGTGCCGAATATGATCTCGGCACTCTGGGCAAGAACCTGCAGGGCGCCACTTTCCGGGTCAATGTCACCAATCTGTTCGATAAGACCTATGTCTCGCACTGCCTCAACATCACCGGCGGCAGCTGCAATTACGGTGCGGCACGCGCCATCACCGCGAATCTGAAATACACATGGTGATGATCGCAGAGCTCTACCGCACCGAACCGCAGGCCGCAGTCACCGGAATGGTGGCTCGCGTGCGTATGACCCTCCTCTTGCTCGGCAGCCTCATCCTGGCTGCCATGAGCCTGGTATCGGTGGCCCAGGCCGAGATCCGGATGACGGACGCCGCCGGCCGCGAGGTTCGCCTGCAACAGCCGGCCAGGCGCATCGTCACCAATGACAGCCTCGTCCTGCTGTCGCTGGCCCTCGTCGATCCGCAGCCAATTTCCAAGCTGGCCGGCTGGGCCGCGCCGCAGCGTTTCGATCGCGGCCTCTACGATGCCTTTCGCCGCCGTTTCCCCGAGATCGACAACATTGCCGTGGTCGGCGCAGTTTCGCCCGCCAACAGCTCGGTCGAGGCGATCCTCGGCGCGCAACCCGATCTTTTCGTCGTCAGCATCTGGCAGCCCGATTGGGACGCGATCGCGGCCAAGCTCGAAGCTGCGGGCGTGCCGGTAATCTTTCTCGACTCGCCCCGCAACAGCAGGCGAGCCGGCGAGGCAACCATCGCCTCGATCCGCCTACTTGGCAGGGCCATCGGCCAGGATACCCGTGCCGAAGCCTTTGCGGCCTTCCTGAAGGCTCGCTACGACGCCATCGCACAGCGACTTCGAGGCGAGAAGACGAAGCCCCGGGGCACCTGGCCCCAGGTCCTCGTCGATGCCCATGCCGGCCTGCAATGCTGCTCCACCCCCGGTGCGGACAATCCCATCACGCATGACCTGGCCTTTGCCGGCGGCCGCGTACTCGGCGCGGACATCGTTCCCGGCTATGATGGCCAGCTCAGCCCCGAATATGTCCTGGCCGCCGATCCAAAAGTCTATGTCGGCACCGGCGGCTCGCATCTGGCCAAGCGCGGCGGCCTCGTTCTCGGCGCCGGCATCGAGCCGGAAACAGCCCGCACCTCCCTGCGCGCCGTGGTCCAGCGCAATCTCCTCGGCGAACTCAGCGCCGTGCGTGAAGGCCGCGCCTATGGCCTGTCGCACCAGGTCGCCATTTCGGCCCTGAACATCCTGGCGGTCGAATGCCTGGCGAAATGGACGCATCCGGAGCTGTTCGCCGATCTCGACCCGGCGCAGACCCTGGCCGAGATCAACCGGAGCTTCCTGGCAGCCCCGATCGAGGGAACCTTCTGGATCGATGCGAGACCTGTGACGGGTCCGTCGGCGCCATGAGCCCCGTCCCTTCCACCGATGGCTCCGGCCGCACCGCCCTCACCGACTATCGCGCGAGCCAGCGCCGCCGCCTGTTCCTGGTCCTTACACTGATCGCACTCGGGCTCGCCGCCTTCTCGATCGACCTCGTCGTCGGCCCGTCCAGTGTCGGCCTGCACAACACGTTGGCGGCTCTGTTCGGCACGGACGAAGTGGCCCGCCCCATCCAGGTTATCGTCTGGCAGGTCCGCCTGCCGATGAGCGTGATGGCGTTGCTGGTCGGCGCCGCCCTTGCCTTGGCTGGTGCGGAAATGCAGACGGTGCTCGGAAATCCCCTCGCCGAACCGTTCACGCTCGGCGTGTCCTACAGCGCCGCTCTCGGCGCGGCGGTGGCGATCGTGCTGGGCCTGTCGCTGCCCGGGTTACCGGCGGGCTGGATGGTTTCAGCCAATGCCTTCTTGTTCGCCGTCCTCTCGCTGGGGGCGATCCACGCGCTCGCCCGCTGGCGCGGCGCCAGTCCGCAGACCCTGATCCTGTTTGGCATCGCGATCGGCCTGTCGGCCGAAGCCCTGCTGTCGCTGCTGCAATTCATGGCCTCGACCGATGCCCTGCAGCAGCTCGTCTTCTGGCGCATGGGCAGCCTGGTGCGCGCGGATGCCGGCTCCACCCTGATCCTGGCCGTCGTGCTCGCCGTCAGCATTCCCTTCTCGCTGGCGGCTTCCTCGCGCTTCACGCTGCTGCGCCTGGGGGAGGAACGCGCCCGCAGCCTCGGTGTCGACATTGCCAGGCTGCGGCTTGGATCGCTGCTGCGCGTCGGCCTGCTCTCGGCCACCGCGGTGGCCTTCGTCGGCGTGATCGGCTTCGTCGGCCTGGTCGGCCCGCATATTGCGCGGCTGCTGGTCGGCGAGGACCATCGCTTCCTGCTGCCCGCCAGCATGGCTGTGGGGGCGCTGGTCATGCTGGTCGCTTCCATCGTCACCAAGCTGATCATACCTGGCCTGCTGCTGCCCGTCGGCGTGGTGACAGCGCTGATCGGCCTGCCCGTATTCTTCACCCTGGTGCTGCGAACGCTGAGGAAAGGCCGATGAAAGCGGATCATACCCCCACACTCATCGTGCGCGGGCTTCATACCGGCTATAGCGGGCATGACATTATCGCCGATCTCACTTTGCCTCCCCTGCAGCCGGGGCGGCTGGTGGCGCTGGTCGGCCCCAACAGTGCCGGCAAGTCGACCCTGCTGCGCGCCATGGCTCATCTCATTCGCATGCGCGGTGAGGTCGCGCTGGGCGAGCGCGACCTCACCCGCATCAGCCCCGCCGCACGGGCGAGGCTGGTCGGCTTCATGCCGCAGGCCCTGCCGCTCGACGTCTCCCTCAGCGTGCTGGAAACGGTGATCGCGACCCTGCGGGTCGCCCAGGCGGGCGAAGGCGCAGGCTCGCATGCCGAGCAGGCGCTGGATGTCCTCACCCGTCTCGGCGTGCCCTATCTCGCCTCCCTGCCGCTCGACCGGCTCTCCGGCGGACAGAAGCAGGTGGCCAGCCTGGCGCAAGCCATCGCCTGCGCACCGCCCGTGCTGCTGCTCGACGAACCCACAAGCGCACTCGATTTGTCGCGGCAATATTTCATCATGCGCAGCATCAAGGACTATGCCGCGGGCGGGCGCATCGTGGTGGCCGTGCTGCACGATCTCGCCTTGGCCGCGCAATGGGCCGACGACCTCATCGTCATGCGCCAGGGCAAGCTCCATGGCGCCGGACCGCCTGACGAAATCCTCACCCCGCGCATGCTGGCCGATGTCTACGACATCGAGGCTCGGGTGGAGCACTGTTCGCAGGGACGGCTGCAAATCATGGTCGACGGTGTGGTCGAGCGGAGCAACCGCTCAGGCATCCCCCCGACCCATCAACACCAGAAGGCAAACCCATGAAGCGTTTTGTCGCCCAGGCCCGCATCGAATTGCCTGACCCCGAAGCGGTGATCGGGCCGCTCTGCGAGCATTTCATCGAACATGGTGCGGCGGTCGAGCAGCGCGACGGCGCCCATATCCTTCGTTTCCGCGGCGCCCAGGCTCGCTTTTCGAAGACCGGCCCAGCCACGCTGGTCGACACCGAGGCGGAGAGTCTCGAGGAACTCTACTTCATCCGTCAGGCCGTAGCCTCGCATATCCTGGAATTTGCCCAGGGCCGCCGGCCCGCCATCGCCTGGACTGGGGATGGCACGGAGATCTCACGTCCTCCCAACTTCCAGATCTTCCGGGTGATCGGAGTAAAGGATGTGACGCCTCGGATGCGCCGTATCACCTTTTCCGCCAGTGACGTCACGCGCTATCAGTCCATGGAGGCGCTGCATCTCAACATCCTCGCCCAGCACCCCGACCTGTCCGAGGCGCAATGGCCGAGCGTCGGTCCGGACGGGCTGATCCATTGGCCCGATCTCGATCGCAAACCCAGCCTGCGCAAATATACCGTGCGCTCGCTCGACGTTGCGGCGGGTACGCTCGATATCGATTTCGTGCGCCATGCCGATGCCGGCCCGGGCTCCAGCCTGGCGGAAAGCGTGAAGCCGGGCGAGGAGGTCGGCATTCTCGGCCCAGGCGGCGGCGGCCTGGCAGAGGCCGACTGGTATCTGTTCGTGGGTGACGAAACCGCGCTTCCGGCAATCGGACGCATGCTGGAGCGCCTGCCCGCAAGCGCGCGTGGCAAGGTCCTCATCGAGGTCGCCGACGAAAGCGAGATACAGCAGCTCGATTTTGCCGCGGCCATCGAGATCGAATGGTTGTTCCGCAACGGCGCGCCGGCCGGCACCACGAATCTACTGGTCGATGCGGTCAGCCGCACCGCCCTCCCCGGCGACGGTTCCCGCCTCTATGCCTGGGTGGGCTGCGAATACCAGGCTTTCCGCACTTTGCGCGCCCAGCTCCTGGGCGAGCGCGGCCTGCGCCAGCACAAGCATCTCATAGTCGCCTATTGGCGCAGGGGGCATGACGAGATCGCTCATTGAGAAAGCGCTGCGGCGCCGGGACGCGCCGCGCTCAGTGATGCACATGCAGGCATTTGTCGTGATCGGCCAGGATCTCGATCACGCGGCATTCGGCGACGCGGCCGTGGCGGCAGCCTTCCGCCATGCGCTGCAGCTCCACCTTCAACGCCTGCAGGCTGGCAATGCGCTGCTCCACCTCGATGAGGCGAGCCTGGGCGATGGCATCGGCCGCCGCGCAGGACTGGCCAGGATTGTCCTGCAGATCGAGCAGGGTTCGGATTGCATCGACCTCGAAGCCGAGTTCCCGCGCATGGCGGATGAAAGCGAGCCGGCGCACATCGGCTGCCTCGTAGAGACGCCGGTTGCCATCGGTGCGCGGCGGCGCCGGCAGCAGGCCGACCTGCTCGTAGTAACGGATGGTCGGCACCTTGACGCCGCTGCGTTTGGCCGCCTCGCCGATCGCCACGCCTGAAAGCTTCATTTTCCGCTTGCTCCTCTAGCCACTAGAGGATGTAGTCCCCTTTGCAGAAGATACAACCCATTCGAAATGCGAGACTCGAAATGGCAATCGCTGCAAGCCAGACCCGTTACCGCGTGGAGGGCATGGACTGTGCCTCCTGCGCCAGCAAGATCGACAAGGCCGTGCGCGGCGTCACAGGCGTGGAGGACGTCTCGGTTTCGGTGACGGCCGGCACCATGACGGTCAAGCATGGCGACGGCCAGGATCTCGGCGTCGTCGAGGACAGGGTCCGCCGCCTCGGCTACAAGGTGTCGCCCCTGAGTGCCTCGACGCCGGCGGCCGTGGGAGCGAAGCCCGCTCACGATCATAAGCACGATCACGATCACGGCGCCTGCTCTGGTCACGACCATGATCATGCGGGGCACGATCACGGTGACCACGACCATGACGATCATGCCGGACACGATCACGCTGGACATGACCACAGCAAGCACGATCACGGCGCCCAGGGCGAGGCCCCGACCCTCGCCGACCTGCATGGTCATGATCATGCCCCCTCCTCCGGCCCGTGGTGGCGCTCCAGCAAGGGCGTGCTCACCATCGCCGTCGGCATCGCGCTGGTAGCGGCCTATGGCATCGGACACCTCTTCCCTTCGATCGCGGTCTGGTCTTTCGAAGTCGCCATGCTGGTCGGTCTCATTCCGATCGCACGGCGCGCCTTCGTCGCGGCTCGCTACGGCATGCCCTTCACCATCGAGATGCTGATGACCATCGCCGCAGTGGGCGCGGTGATCATCGGGGCGGCCGAGGAAGGCGCCGCCGTGGTCTTCCTGTTCCTGGTCGGCGAATTGCTGGAGGGCGTCGCCGCCGGCAAGGCACGCGCGAGCATCCAGTCTCTCGCCAGCCTGGTGCCGAAGACCGCTCTTCTCGAAGAAGAAGGACGCACCAAGGAGGTTCCGGCCGAAACCCTCGCCGTTGGCGCCGTGATCCTGGTGCGGCCGGGCGACCGCATTCCCGCCGACGGCGTCATCGTCTCGGGCGAGAGCTCCATCGACGAAGCACCGGTCACCGGCGAGAGCACACCGAAGCGCAAGGAGACCGCCGACACCGTCTTCGCCGGCACCGTCAATGGCGATGGGGCACTGCGCATCCGCGTGACGGCGACCGCCGCCGACAACACCATCGCCCGGGTGGTCAAGCTGGTCGAGGAAGCCCAGGAAAGCAAGGCGCCGACCGAGCGCTTCATCGATCGGTTCTCGCGCTACTACACGCCGGGCGTGGTGGTGGTGGCCGCCCTGGTGGCGATCCTGCCTCCCCTCATCGGCGGCGCTTCCTGGAACGAATGGATCTACAAGGGCCTGGCGATCCTCTTGATTGGCTGCCCCTGCGCCCTCGTCATCTCCACGCCGGCGGCGATCGCCGCCTCGCTCTCGGCCGGCGCGCGCCGCGGCCTGTTGATGAAGGGCGGCGCCGTGCTCGAAACCGTCGGCAAGATCACCGCCGCCGCCTTCGACAAGACGGGCACGCTCACCGAGGGCAAGCCCAAGGTGACCGACATCGTGCCGCTCGGCCGCCAGGAAGCCGAGGTGCTGCGGCTGGCCGCGGCCCTTGAAGCCGGTTCCAGCCACCCGCTCGCCACCGCGATCCTGGCCAAGGCCGCCGAACAGAACATCCTCACGTCCGTTGCCACGAACTCCAAGGCGCTCGGTGGCAAGGGCGTGACCGGCAGCATAGACGGCCTCGCGCTCTTCCTCGGCTCGCCCAAGGCCGCGGCGAGCGAAACGGCACTCTCCGCCGAAATCGCCGCGCGCATAGAGGCCCTCAACCAGGAAGGCAAGACCGTCTCGGTGCTCCTGGCCGGCGGCACGCCGGCCGGCCTCATCGCCATGCGCGACGAGCCACGCGAGGATGCCATCGCCGGCTTGTCGGCCCTGCGTGCTGCCGGCGTGCGCACTCTCATGCTCACCGGCGACAATGCCCGCACCGCCCAGGCCATCGGCGGCAAACTCGGGTTGGAAGTGCATGCCGAATTGCTGCCGCAGGACAAGCAGCGCATCGTCAACGAACTCAAGGCGCAGGGACTGACCGTGGCCAAGATCGGCGACGGCATCAATGATGCGCCGGCGCTGGCGGCGGCCGATATCGGCATCGCCATGGGCGGCGGCACCGACGTCGCCCTGGAGACGGCCGACGCCGCCGTCCTGCATGGGCGCGTCAGCGACGTGGCCAGCATGGTCACGCTGTCGCGGCGGACCATGACGAACATCCATCAGAACATCACGATGGCGCTCGGATTGAAGGCGGTGTTCCTGGTCACCACCATCGCCGGCATCACCGGCCTGTGGCCGGCCATCCTCGCCGATACCGGCGCGACCGTGCTGGTCACCCTGAATGCACTGCGGCTCTTGCGGGTGAAGGCCGGCTGAGGCGATCCAGCCCCTTCTTTCTAGGCCGCGTATCACCCCTCATCCCCCTGCGGGTGTCGTCAACTCTCTTGAGTTGACTAGAGATCCCGGCAGGGGGATGAGGGGTCGCGCGCCCTAACCAGGACCCGCCCTTTCAAACACAGAACAAATCAACCTTGACGCGTCGTCCCTAGATATCGTATATAGCCATTAGGTTAATTAACTATATGGCTATATACGATGCCCGATCATCTCAGCGACACCTTCTCGGCCCTCGCCGATCCGACCCGCCGGGCCATCCTGGCCCGGCTGGCCCGGGGCGAGGCAACCGTCATGCAATTGTCGGAGCCCTTCACGCTGACGCAGCCCGCCATCTCCAAGCATCTCAAGGTCCTGGAAAAGGCCGGCCTCATCAGCCGCGGACGCACGGCGCAATGGCGCCCGTGCCGGCTGGAGGCCGAGCCGCTGCGGCAAGCCTTCGACTGGGTCCAGCATTATCGCCGCTTCTGGGACGAGAGCTTCGACCGTCTCGACGATTATCTCGCCGAACTCCAGGCCCGAGGAAACAACAAGGACGACAAACATGACTAGCCACTCCCAGGCTGCCCCGGCGGCCGGCGAGCACGAACTCGTCATCACCCGTCTGTTCAAGGCGCCGCGCGAACTGGTGTTCAAGGCCTGGACGGACCCACAGCACCTTGCCCGCTGGCCCGGGCCGAAGGGCTTCAGCGCCACATCCCACACGTTCGACTGCAGCCCCGGCGGCTTCTACCGCACCTGCCTGCACGCGCCTGATGGCACGGATCATTGGGTTCGCGGCACCTATCTGGAGGTGGAGCCGCCTGCCCGCCTCGTCTTCACCCATGCCTGGGAAGGCGACGACGGCAATCCCGGCCCCGAGACCATCGTCACCGTCACCTTCAAGGATGAGAACGGCCAGACCTTGATGCGCTTTCACCAGGCCATTTTCACCTCCCTCGCCTCGCGGGACGGCCATGGTGAGGGCTGGAACCAGAGCTTCGACAGGCTCGAAGCCTATCTCGCCGAGGTGTCGCCCTGAAATTCTCCCACAGCGAGGCCAGGCCATGCGCAAGCTCAAGCTGGAAATGCAGATCTCCGCCGATGGCTTCAGTTCGAGCCAGGATGGCATCAATGACTGGATGGTGTGGAACTGGGCACCGGATTGGGGCTGGGATGAGGAATTGCGCCGCTACCACCACGATCTCAACTTTTCCTCTGACTGTATCTTGCTCAGCCGCGTGATGGCAGAGGAAGGCTTTCACCAGCATTGGCAGACGGTTGCGGAGGATTCCGCCAGCCTCCAGTCAAGTTTCGCCAAGGCGATCGGCGACATGCGCAAGGTCGTGTTCAGCCGCACGCTGACGGAGACGCGCTGGGCCAATACCGAAATCGCCAGGTCAGGCCTCTCCGGGGAGGTCACCCGCCTCAAGCAGGAGCCCGGCAAGGACATCATCGTCTATGGCGGCCCCATCCTGGTGTCGTCCCTGGCGGAGGCCGGGCTGATCGACGAGTTCCATTTCATCGTCAATCCGGCTCTGCTCGGCAGCGGCAAGGCAGTTCTCGGCGAGCTTCGCAAAACGACCCGGCTCAGGCTCATCGACGCCCGCCCCTTCCCCTGCGGCGTGGCCGTGCTGCATTACGCCAAACTGTAACGGCTTCGGTTAGGCCTGTGTCTTCAGGAAATCGACAAAGGCACGCAAGGCCGGGCGCATCAGGCGCCGGCTCGGGTAATAGAGGAAGAGCCCCGGAAAGGCTGGGCACCAATCCTCCATGAGGCGCACGAGCTTGCCTTGCACGAGCGCCTCGGCAACAAGCCCCTCGATCAGCAGTGCCAGCCCCTGACCGGCAAGGGCGGCATCGAGCATCAGCGCATCGTCGTTGACGATCAGGCTGCCCGTCACGGCCAGTTCGATCGCCTTGCCGTCCCGTTCGAGTTCCCAGCGATAGAGGGAGCCATCGGTGAAGCGACGCTGGATGCAATCGTGATCGTGGAGATCGGCGGGCAGCTCCGGCCTAGGACGACCGTTCAGATAGCTGGGCGCCCCGACGATGGCAAAGCGCAGCGGACCCCCGAGCGGCACGGCGATCATGTCCTGATGCAGGCTTTCACCGAATCGGACGCCGGCGTCGACCCCCGACGCCACGATATCGGTGAAGGCATCCTGCGCCAGGATTTCCACGGTCACTGCCGGATATCGGCGCATGAACCGCAATGCCAGCGGCAGTAGCACGGACTGCACGGCCGCGCGTGGTGCACTGAAACGCAGCATGCCGGCGATATCGGCCTGCGAGGCGCTCGCCTGATCGAGCGCCTCCTCGATCGAGGCAAGCGCTGGCTGCAACTGGATCAACAGCCGCTCCCCTGCGACGGTCGGGGCGACGCTACGCGTCGTGCGAGTCAGCAGCCTCACGCCGAGACTTTCCTCGAGGCCCGTGATCGCCTGGCTGACGGCGGAGACCGACATGCCAAGTTTGCGGGCAGCGGCACGAAAGCTGCATTGATCGGCCACGGCCGCGAGAATGACGAGGGCAGGCAAGTCGGCTCGCTTCATTGTTAAGCCATATAGAACAAGCCGTTCATAAAAGCATGGATTATCGAACATTGTATTTGGGTACATGGTCCCCGCCACCACGGAGGATCGTCCCATGAAGACACGCAAGCTCGGTTCAAACCTCAACGTTTCCACCATCGGCCTCGGCTGCATGGGGATGAGCTTTGCCTATGGCGGCCAAGCCGAGGCGGATGCCATCCGCACGCTGCATCGCGCCGTGGATCTTGGCATCACCCTTTTCGATACCGCGGAGGTCTATGGGCCCTTCACCAACGAAGAGCTCGTCGGCAAGGCGTTGAAGGACGTAAGGAACAAGGTGGTCATCGCCACCAAATTCGGTTTCCGCATTGCGCCGGAAGGCCAGGATCGGGACCGCATCATCGGCGTGGACAGCCGTCCCGAACATGTGCGCGCCGTCGCCGAGGCCTCTCTTCGTCGCCTGGGCATCGAGGCCATCGACCTCTTCTACCAGCATCGCGTCGACCCCGCCGTGCCGATCGAGGATACGGTCGGTGCCATGGCGGATCTGGTGAGGGAGGGCAAGGTCAAGGCCCTCGGTCTGTCGGAGGCCGGCGCGACGACCATCCGACGCGCCCATGCCGTCCATCCCATTGCCGCCGTCCAGACGGAATACTCGCTCTGGAGCCGCGATGTCGAGGCGGATGTTCTGCCGGTCTGCCGGGAACTCGGCATCGGCTTCGTGCCCTATAGCCCGCTGGGCCGCGGCTTGCTGACCGGCGCGATCCGGGATCACAGCACGCTCGCCGCCGACGACTGGCGTAAATCCCTGCCCCGCTTCCAGGAAGACAACATGGAGGCGAATCAGCGCCTGTTGGCCGAATTTTCCCTTATCGCCGACGGCAAGGGGGTAACCCCGGCTCAACTCGCCCTGGCGTGGATACTGCACCAGGGGGACTTCATCGTGCCGATCCCAGGTGCACGGCGGTTGCCTCACCTGGAGGACAATGCGGCCGCCGCCGGGATTGCCCTCAGCGGAGCAGACCTTGCCGCCATCGACGCGGCCATGCCGCTGGCCAACGTCCGCGGCGAACGCTACATGCCGGAAGCCATGGCGCTGGTCGACGCCTCGTAAAGCGGCGGAAGGCGTTCAGTCGGATTTGCCGGTCAGGTGGCGCGGCGCAAGGCTGCGGATGGCCTGGCCGGCAACTCCATCGGGCTAGGCCGGTGCGAACAGATGGAGCGGTATCTCCCGCAGGCCCTGGGAATATGCGTCAGGCTCTCAGCATCGCCGCAAGATGCTTGATACGCGCAGGCTCGCCCCCGCGCCGGCGCCGGACTTTTCCACACTGCCCCGGACGATCAGGCAGGCCCGCTGCCGCCAGGCGCGACGGATCGCGGCCGCATCGGCGGGCCTTGCCTGCAGCCTGGGCAACGACCCTCGATAGAGCGGGTGCGGCGAATCGGTAGCGTCCACTGATCTGATTGCCATCTCGCCCCAGGGACATGGTGCCCGAATGCACATGATCTGAAGCGGCGCCAGACGCAATATTTGCGAGCGGTCCCGTGCAATGCCGACAGCCGGCGCGAAAGCGCCAGCGAATGCCAGTGCCGTGACAGCCCCTAGGGTCAGATGCCGAAATGCCCGCATCGCTCGCGCTCCCATCCTGGCCGCAACCTCATCTATTCCAGCACGGCGGCGAGGCTGTCGCTGTTGCCACCGCAACAGGTTTCGTTCCTTACGGCACCATAGACGCAAAAGGCAGGCCTGTGGGCCTGCCTCCCTGCTTCGTCTCGCTGATCTCAGCCCGGTCAGGCCGCGGCCGACTGGCTCTCCGGACGCACGGCCTGATTAAAATCCTCGATCAGCGTGCGGGTGATGGTGCCGGGCGTATAGCGATGCTCGAGGATCTCTGAGACCGGCGTGATCTCGGCGGCCGTACCGGTGAGGAAGCACTCGCTGAAGCTGCCGAGCTCGTCCGGCATGATGCGCCGTTCGATCACTTCCAGGCCGTGAGCCTTGGCGAGATCGATCGCCGTGCGGCGGGTGATGCCATCCAGGAAGCAGTCGGCGATCGGCGTGTGGATTTTGCCGTCCTGGATGAAGAAGACATTGGCGCCGGTGCATTCGGCCACGCGGCCCTGCCAGTCATACATCAGGGCATCGGCATAGCCGCGACGCTCCGCGCGATGCTTGGAGATGGTGCAGATCATGTAAAGGCCGGCGGCCTTCGACAGCGAGGGCGCGGTCTGCGGGTCGGGCCGACGATATTCGGCCACGTCGAGGCGGATGCCCTTCATCTTGGTCGCCATGTCGAACATGCTCGGCCATTCCCACACCGCAATCGCGGTATGGATGGTGGCATGCTGGGCGGCCACGGCCATCATTTCCGAGCCACGCCAGGCGACCGGCCTGACATAGGCGTCCTTCAGGCCGTTCTTGTCGAGCACGGCCTGCTTGGCGGCATCGAGTTCCTCGACAGAATAAGGAATGGCGAAGTCGAGAATCTCGGCCGAATGGCGGAAACGCGCCGAATGTTCAGAGGACTTGAAGATCTTGCCGCCATAGGACCGCTCGCCCTCGAAGACGGCGCCGCCATAATGCAACCCATGCGACAGAACATGAAGCTTGGCATCGCCCCAGGCCAGCATCTGGCCATCAAACCAGATAAAGCCATCGCGTTGATCGAAGGGCAACATCGACATGACAAATCCTCCAGCGCCTCGCGCTTCCTCGAGCAAAGCGCGTTTTGTCGAAAACGCTTGTTTGCTCTCACTCTCAGTTCGACGCGTCTTTGCGATTTGAAACGCTTCCGTCAAATCACAAAACGCTTTGGAGCAAAGCGCGTTCATGTCCGAGCGCTCGTTTGCTCCAACTCCTTGCCTCGAGGTATCCTTGCAATTGTCGGCAACTCCGCCGGATCGCAAAACACCTTGATGACCGCAATGTTATAGCCATTGGCGGGCAGTTGCGGAAACTGTTCCGTTCGCCGCGAGCATCTTTTTCCGCTCGGGACGTGGCTGGATAAGAACAACCGTCGCTTTTGCGTCGGGGGCCAAATCCCCTTATGTTTCGTACCGGAAACGGCACCGCACTTCACGCGTTGAGGTCTCCACCCGCCCTTGCGGAACATCCTTTCGCCGTGAGCCCCGTTTGCGTAATGATCTGACGAAAATATGTCAATATGACTGACGTAAATTTCTCGTTCTCGCCTACCCCCGCCCCTCGCTCGGAAACCGAGCGGGGCGAGCCTCCGCTTTATGAGCTGATCGAACTTTTCTTCTTCGCCTATCGGGATTTCGTCGCGGATCCCGATCATGCCCTCGAAGCCTATGGCTTTGGGCGGGCCCACCACCGCGTGCTGCATTTCGTCGACCGCAATCCAGATCTTACTGTCGCCGAATTGCTGGATATTCTGAAGATCACCAAGCAGTCGCTGGCCCGCGTGCTGAAAGACCTGGTCGACCAGGGTTTCATCCTGCAGCGCGAAGGCCGGGAGGACCGGCGCCAACGCTTGCTGACCACCACGGTGAAAGGCAAGCAACTGGCCGTCGAGCTGGCAACGACTCAATCCCAACGCATCGCGCGGGCGCTCTCCGAAGCCGGCCTGACCGGTCCCGAACTGGCGCAACGCTTCCTGTTCGCCATGGTCGATCCGGACGGGCGAGCGGAAGTCGCTCGGCTCATCCACGGCAATGTCACCAGAGGTGACAAGATTCGGGGCGAAAAGAAATGAACAAGGTTGCCGTCCTTCCCGACGACGCCCCCCATATCCTGCTGGTCGATGACGACAGCCGCATCCGTACGCTGCTCTCGCGCTATCTCGGCGAGCATGGCTACCGCGTAACCACGGCCGAGCATGCCGCCAGCGCCCGCCAGCGCATCGAGGCGTTCACCTTCGACCTGATGATCGTCGATGTGATGATGCCGGGAGAGAACGGCTTCGATCTGACCCGCTGGATCCGCGGCAGTTCCAGCGTGCCGATCCTGATGCTGACGGCGCGCGGCGATCCGGACGATCGCATCAAGGGCCTGGAGATCGGCGCCGACGACTATCTGCCCAAGCCGTTCGAGCCGCGCGAGTTGTTGCTGCGCCTCAACAACATCCTGAAACGGGCGGTTGCTCCGCCACCGGCGGAACCGGCGAGCGACATCGTCACCTTTGGCGACTTCACCTTTCATGTCTCGCGCGGCGAACTCCAGCAGGGCGGCGAGACAGTCCGCATCACCGAACGCGAGCGCGACATGCTGCGCCTGCTGGTCGAAGTTCCGCGCGAGACGGTCGATCGGCTGGCACTCGCCGGCCCCGCCGCCGACATCGCCAATGAACGCACCGTCGACGTGCAGGTGAATCGGCTGCGGCGCAAGATCGAGAGGGATCCGGGCAATCCCGTCTATCTGCAGACGGTACGCGGCACCGGATACCGCCTGATGGTCGACATGTGATGGAGCCTCGTCTGCCGGCCCTCCAGTTTGCCGGGGCCCTGCTCCGCAAATGCCTGTCCGGGGTCTCCGAGGCCGCACGCATTGCCTGGCCCAGGGTACGTGAACTCTCTGCTGGTCCCGGGCGCGTGCTTTCGGCGCTGGGCGACCGCATGCCCAAGGGCCTTTATGCCCGCTCACTGCTGATCATCATCACGCCGATGGTGCTGCTGCAGGCCATTGTCACCTATATGTTCATGGAAAAATATTGGCAGGGCGTGACGGCGCGGCTGTCGGCCGCCACCACCAAGGACATCGCGGCGATCGTCGAGCTCTACCAGCAAATGCCCCATGACAAGAATACGACAGACCTGCTCCAACTGGTGGCCCAAAAGCAGCTCGCACTCGGTATCGAGTTTCGTCCACTCGAGGATTTGCCGCCACGCGGCGCCCGCCCCTTTTTCGACATTCTCGACCAGGCGCTGTCGGACGAGATCCGCATGCGCATCGGCCTGCCTTTCTGGATCGATACGGTCGGCCGCTCGGACTTCGTCGAGATCCGCGTCAAGCTCGACGATGCCGTGCTGCGTGTCTTTGCCCGTCGCAGCCAGACCTTCGCCTCCAACTCCTATATCTATCTGCTCTGGATGCTCGGCTCCTCGCTGATCCTGATCACAGTGGCGATCCTGTTCCTGCGCAACCAGATTCGGCCGATCCAGCAGCTCGCCAATGCCGCGCAGGATTTTGGCAAGGGGCGCGATGTCCAGAATTTCCGTCCGCGCGGTGCGCGTGAGGTGCGCCAGGCGGCCAGTGCCTTCATCGAAATGCGCCGGCGTGTCGAGCGCGCCTTCGAACAGCGCACTGCCATGCTCAACGGCGTCTCGCATGACATGCGCACCATCCTCACCCGCTTCAAACTCTCGCTGGCCCTGCTCGACGAAAGCAGTCCCGAATATGAGGACCTGCAGAAAGACGTCGACGAGATGAGCCGCATGCTGGAGGCCTATCTCGCCTTCGCGCGCGGCGATGCGGCCGAGCAAGCCGAAGCCACCGACATCGCCGCCCTGTTGGAGGAATTGCGCGCCAATGCCATGCGCCAGGGCCAGGACGCACGGGTCAGCTTCCAGGGCGATCCCATCGTGGTGGTGCGGCCGGACGCATTCCGGCGCTGCCTGACCAATCTGGTATCCAATGCCCAGCGTTTTGCTAGGACCATCCTCATCACCGGCGTGCGCGAGCAGCGCTATCTCATCGTTACCGTCGATGACGACGGGCCCGGCGTTCCCGAAGAAAGCCGTGAGGACGTGTTCAAGCCTTTCTTCCGGCTGGACGAGGCCCGCAACCAGGATCATGGCGGCACCGGCCTCGGCCTCGCCATTGCGCGCGACATCGCCCGCTTCCATGGTGGCGACATCACCCTTGCCACCAGCCAGTTGGGCGGCCTGAGAGCGATTGTGCGCATTCCAGTCTGATGCCAAGAGACATCGGGGATGACTTTTGGTTCCTTCTCATGATTTGGAATCGAAAATCATCAGGTGTTCAAGGTACGAATGCGTCAGCATCTTGGTGATTTGGTAAGACACCATCTCGACCCGCCAGGACTATGCCAAGCCTCATGCCCAATGACATCGCGCCCGATCCCGTCAACATCGTAGTGATCACCGGTCCCGCGGGGATCGGCAAGTCGACGCTGACCTGGGAAGTCGGGAGGCAACTGGCGGCAGCCGGCATTGCCCATGCCATCGTGGAGACGGACGAACTCGACAGGGTGTATCCGCGCCCAAGCCGAGCGGACCTGGAGCGCCTGCGTCCGGGCACGCTCGATATCAGCACGCTCAATCTGGCGGCGATCTGGGCGACCTATCGCGCTCTCGGCCATCGGCGCCTGATCATGTCGGGCGTGATGCTGCATCTCGACTTCGACCGGCGCTGGATCCTTGCCGCCATTCCCGATGCGCGCATCACCGTCGTGCGCCTGCAGGCCAACGGAACCACGCTGACCGAGCGCCTCATTCAGCGCGAAATCGGATCAGGACTGGACGACCAGCTCGAGCGCACGCTGGCACAGGCAGAGCGCATGGCAGGAGAGGCGGACAACGGAGCGATAAGGCTGGAGACGGACGGCCGCTCACCCGAGGAACTCGCCCGCCTGCTGCTGGCAGAGCTGGGCTGGGTTCGATGACGGCCAGAGGCCGACACGAAGAGGGTTATTTCCCGCCGATTTCCTTATCGCCCACGGCAGGGCCACGAGCCAGTTTCAGCGCCGCCTCGACGCCGTTCTCCAAAATCGCGTTGGACTGTTCGGGATCGGGGACGACGCGTGCAAGCTGCAGCGTTCCCGCCAGCAGGGCCATGATGGCGAGCGCAGTGCTGCGGCGCGCTTCGGCATCGCCACCGGGCAGATGATCCGCGATCACGCCGATGCTGCCGAAGAGCTCTTCGGTAAAGGCAGCCCGGGTCTTCTCGGACTGGCGCGCAATTTCACCGGAAAGCGCAGCGATTGCGCAGCCCTGCCCGGGCGTATCCCGGTGGATGGGACGCAGATAATAGCGGATCAGTCCCTCGATCGGATCATCGGCGCGTTCGGCGGAGCGGCGCAATTTGCCGCGCCGTTGGGTCAGCGTATGGGTGACGGCTTCGCGAACCAAGGCATCCTTCGAGGCGAAATGGCTGTAGAAACCGCCATGGGTCAGGCCCGCATCCGCCATCAACGGCGCAATGCCGGTGCCGTCGATGCCATCGCGCAACAGACGCAGCGCGGCGGTTTCAAGAATATGCCGGTGCGTCTCGTCCTTGTGCCCCTTGTCATAGCGCATGAACAGCCTCGTCTCCCATCAGGAATCGCGCCGCCAGAAAATCCACTGCGTGGCCGATCACGCCAGCATCGCCGAGAATGCGGCCATGGCCAAGTCCATCCATCTCGATCAATCGCGATCCCCGCCAATATCTGGCGATCTCGCGGGCTTCGCTAATGGCGACGACGCGATCATCGCCGGAATGGATGAGAAGGGCTGGCTGCGTCAACCGTTCGGCGAAACTGGGCAGGTCCATGATCGGCAGTTCGGTGCCCAGGCGAATGAGTTCGTCTGCCATGTGGGCGAGATCCATGGTGTCGACGACCCCCGAGGCCATCGCGGCAGCCCGCATCTGACGGCCGTAATTGGCTGGTGAGGCGATCAGGACGACCCGCCCGGCATCCAGCCCTCCGGCGAGTGCGACGGTCAGGACCGGCCCTCCGACGGAATGGCCGATCACGCCATGCAGGTGCCCGCAGGCCTTGCCGACGGCGGCCACGGCCCTGGCCATGTGCGGAATGGTCGCCGACACGCCCTCGGACACGCCATGGGCGGGCAGATCGATTGCAATCACGCCAAGGCCGCGCGCCAGCAAGGGTTCGACGAAGGCAAGCATGTCGACATGGGAGGCTTCCCAGCCATGCACCAGGAGCACCGGCTCGCCTTGGCCCCAGCGCCACCCGGCGACGAGGCCGCCTTCATGCGCCACGGAAAAACGGCTCGCACCTTTGGGAAGCGGAATGGCACGCGGGGCAAGCCGCCGGGGCGTAATCATCTGCAGAGCCAGTTCGCGCGGGTCGACGCGTTCCGAAAGATCCATGGCTTTCTCCTCTTTATATTATGATCATAATATAATATGTCATTCATCATGCAATGGGTACTCCGCCGTGCCTGCGCCAGCGAGGATTGAACCATGTCCAACAGCGACCCCGTCGTCATCGTCTCCGCCACACGCACCCCGCTGGGGCGTTTCCAGGGCGATCTCTCGAGCCTGGCTTCCCCCGCGCTCGGCGCCCATGTCGTGAAAGCGGCCCTGACACGGGCGAACCTGCCCGCCGACCGCGTGGACGAGGTCGTGCTGGGCTGCGTGCTCCCCGCCGGTCTTGGCCAGGCACCCGCCCGTCAGGCCGCCCGCAATGCGGGACTGCCCGACGCCACGGGCGCAACGACCGTCAACAAGGTGTGCGGCTCCGGCATGAAGGCAACGATGCTCGGTCATGATCTCATTCGCGCCGGCTCCGCCGATATCGTGGTGACGGGGGGCATGGAGTCGATGTCGAATGCGCCCTATCTGCTGGCCAAGGCGCGCAGCGGCTACCGCATGGGCCATGACCGCCTTCTCGACCACATGATGCTCGACGGCCTGGAGGATGCCTATGAGGGTGGCCGCCCGATGGGCGATTTCGGCGAGGCGACGGCACAGGCCTATCAGCTTAGCCGCGATGACCAGGACGCCTATGCGGTGGAGACCCTGACCCGCGCCCGCAAGGCGATCGAAACCGGCGCCTTCACCGCCGAGATCACGCCGGTGGCGGTGCCCGGCAAAGGCGGCCCCAGGCTGATTGCCGACGACGAGAACCCGCTCAAGGTCTCACCCGACAAGATCCCGCAGCTCAGGCCGGCCTTCCGCAAGGACGGTACCATCACCGCCGCAAGCTCTTCGGCCAATGCCGATGGCGCGGCTGCTCTCATCCTCACCCGCCGCTCCATCGCCGATCGTGATGGACTGCCCGTGCTTGCCGAGATCAAGGGCCATGCCACCCACAGCCAGGATCCGGCCTGGTTCACCACGGCGCCGATCCCGGCCATCCGCAAGCTGCTCGAACGCACCGGCTGGAGCGTCGGCGATGTCGACCTGTTCGAGATCAACGAGGCTTTCGCAGCGGTGGCCATGGCGGCCCGACGCGACCTCGACATCCCAGCCGACCGGCTCAACATCCATGGCGGCGCCTGCGCTCTCGGTCATCCGATCGGCGCCACCGGCGCGCGCATCATCGTCACTTTGCTGCACGCCCTCGCCGGCAACGGCCTCAAGCGCGGTATCGCCTCGCTCTGCATCGGCGGCGGGGAGGCGACCGCCATCGCGATCGAGAGGATCGTGTAAGTGGAGGTGACCGGGGGCGCAGGCGTTTGGGTAACCGCCCATTCTTCCGCGGATGTCGCGCTGCCCCTCACTCTATTGTCAGAACAAGCGCGAGCCGTTCGGGGCGCTGCGTTCCGGCGTCGCCAGCACGACGGCACCGTCGGCGCCAGGAAAGCCGAGCGTCAACACCTGTGACATGAACTTGCCAATCTGGCGCGGTGGGAAATTGACCACCGCCATTACCTGGCGCCCGACCAGTTCCTCGGCATTGTAGAGCGCGGTAAGCTGGGCTGATGAAGCCTTGATGCCGATCTCATCGCCGAAATCGATCCGCATTCGGTAGGCCGGCTTGCGGGCCCCTTCGAGGGGCACCGCCTCCAGCACCGTGCCGATGCGAATATCAACCTTGAGGAAATCGTCGAAGCCGATTTCCGCTGCCGGCTGCCCGTTACTCGTACTCACACCGCCTCCGCATCGTCGCGATCATCCCTGCCCCGCCGGCGAGAATCGGCGAAATCGTGAAAACGCTCGCGCAGCCTTTCGCGCATGCGGGCACGGCGCGCATGGGAGCGTTCGGCGATGCGGCGGAACGGCGCGAAGATCTGGCAGAGATCGTCGGCCCGCTCCATCCAGCGCTCGCCCGAACGAAGCTGCCGATCGACTTCCTTCATCGTCGTGGCTAGGCCCTCATCCTCGTCCTTCAGCCAGACCTTGATGATGCGGGCCCAGGCCAGCGCCAGCCCCTGCGCGCGCACGGCTCCCATCGGGCCCTCGGCGTCGATATCGGCAGCCGTCAGCATCCACTGCATCGAATTGGTGACGACACGGTTCCAGGCGGTCAACGCGAGGGGATCGAGTGCGAAGGCCCTGGAAATGTTGGCGATGGCCGTCTTATGCGGCGAAAGCACATCGATGCGTCGCATCAGAATGTCGAACAACCTCTCGCGGGCCGGTTCCGCGGCCATGCTCTCGTCAATGCCTTCGAGCACCTTCTGGTCGACCTGGCGCGCATAAGCGGCGAGGATGGCTCCCTTGGAGGGATAGAGGCCGCGCAATTGCGACAGGGACAGCCCCGCCTTCTCGGCAATATCGGCCAGACCGATCTCGCCCCAGGGATTGTCGGCGCACAACGCCAGCAAGGCCTCGATCGCAGCCTGACGCGGATCGACGGCATTGTCTGCTTTCGACTTGGCAACCATGGCTCGGACCTCGCTTTCTGGTTTGCCCATCCTAAGATAGGCCGATCGCGAGCCGGATCAATGCGGCGCATTGGCAGACAGGAGCCCTTCTGTCCGTCAGGAAGCGAGTTCGCCCGCGCGCCGGCGTGCCGCCTCGACCGCCCGCTTCATCAGCGGCGTCAAGCCGTTTTCAGCCATCAGCACGTCCAGAGCCGCCGCGGTGGTGCCGCCCGGGCTGGTGACGTTCTGCCGCAGCGTGGCGGCCGGCAGATCAGACTGGTGCAGCAATTCGCCGGAACCCGCCACGGTGGCGCGCGCCAGCCGCATGGCGAGATCGGCGGGGAGCCCCGCCGCCGCTCCGGCTTCGGCCATGGCCTCGACGAGATGGAAGACATAGGCCGGCCCCGATCCGGAGACGGCCGTCACCGCATCGATGAGGCTTTCATCCACAACCCACTCGACCGCGCCGGTCGCCCGCAGCAGAGCATCGGCGGCCCGTTCCTGGTCAGCGGTGACGAAGGCATTCGACACCGCGGCCGTGATACCGCGGCCGACGGCTGCCGGCGTGTTCGGCATGGCGCGCACGATAGCAGTATCGGCCGGCAGCAGCGCCGCGATGCTGGCGATGGTCTTGCCCGCCATGATGGAGACGGCGAGGGTATCAGGCCCGAACAGCGGCGCGACGGAGGCCATGGCGACATCCATCATCTGAGGCTTGATCGCCAGGAGCACCACGGCCGGCGTGCCGAAGGAGGCCAGCATCGGGTTGACCGCGACACCTTTCACGGCAAGGTCACCGGCAACCTCCGGCGGCAAATGCGGATCGATAACCGCCACATGGGCGGGATCGAGGCCGAGCTTCAGCCACCCCTCCAGCATGGCCCCGCCCATCTTGCCGGCGCCCAGCAGCAACAGCTTGCCGCCAATGTCCAATGTCTCAGCCATGGGAAAAACTCCTGCGAATGGGGAATGCCGAGGGGGAAAGGGTGTCGGGAGTGTCAGCCTCCGGCTGACATTTGTCGACCAGAGGCCAACACTCCGCGTTTCCCGCGCTCGGTCAAACGACCATGCAACCGTACATCAAGCTTCGCCCACGGTCTCGAACAGCACGGCCTCGAGCGCTTCCTTGGGGGTCTTGCCGGCCCAGATCACGAACTGGAAGGCCTGGAAATAGCGTTCGCAAGTTTCCACCGCGATCTCGATCAGGGCTTCGCACTGGCGCGGCGTGGCCTCGGCGCCGCCGGCCAGGAACAGGGCATGGCGATACATGATGACCTGATCAGCGTTCCAGACGTCGAAATGGCCGATCCACAACTGTTCGTTGACGAGCGCAATCGTCTGCAGGAGATCGGCGTGGCGACGCTTGGGAATCTTGGCGTCGAAGGAGCAGGCCAGATGCAGCGACTCGATATCGTCCATCCAGGTGAAGGAGACAGCATAGTCGCACCCATGCCCCTTCACGACGATGGAGATCTCATCTTCGCCGAGTCTGTCGAAAGCCCAGTCATGAAGACTCGCCAGATGTTCGACGAGATCAACCGGATGACCGGCCCGCTCGCTCTGGAGCTCGATTACCGACATTGCAACTCCCGGCGCCTCCGAGGAGGCGCATTGGCGCTGCGAACACCGATCGATACGCAGCCTGTGAGGGGAGAGTTCAGGCATTCGGGCTGAATCGGCAAGGATTCGTTCCCGCCGTCCACAAGGAGGCCTCTCATTCTTAGCCGGTCTTATTGTCGCACGGCGGGACAGTCTTGCGCTCAGCGTGCAGCAAGTTTGGCCTCGAGCTCGGCGACACGGGCGGCGAGACGTTCGTTTTCGTCGCGGGCCTTGATCGCCATCTCGCGCACGGCGTCGAACTCGTCGCGGCGGACATAGTCGAGATCGCGCATGATGCGCTCGGCCTGGCTGCGCACGACGCTGTCGACTTCCCGGCGCACGCCCTGGGCTACGCCGGCGGCGTCGGTCATCAATTTGGCGAACTCGTCATAGATACGGCCGGATTGCTGTGGCATCACGAAACTCCTTTGCGGCGTCGATAGCACGGGCCAGACTTCGATAAAAGCTTGGCCCCGATAGAAGCTTCTGCCTTGACGCTGTCACCTCTAGTCACCAAAAGGCACCCATGCCTGAGCAATATTTCATCGTCCCCTACATCCACCCCGAAATTTTCAGCATCGGCCCCCTCGTCGTCCGCTGGTATGCGCTGGCCTATATTTTCGGCCTGCTCGGCGGCTGGTGGTACGGACGTCGCCTGATCGGCAATGCCAGGCTCTGGCTGGTACAACCTGGCACCAAGCTGCAATTCGACGACCTCTTGATCTGGGTCACGCTCGGCGTGGTGGTCGGCGGGCGGCTCGGCATGCTGCTTTACGAGCCCGATTATTATCTCGCCAATCCGATCGAGATCTTCAAGGTCTGGGAGGGCGGCATGGCCTTCCATGGCGGCTTCCTGGGCGCGGCCCTCGCGATCATCCTGTTCGCCTGGCGCAACAAGATTCCGATCCTGTCCTATCTCGACATTGCCGCTTGCGTGGCGCCGATTGGCCTGTTTCTCGGCCGCATCGCCAATTTCATCAATGACGAATTGTGGGGTCGGCCAGCCTGGGGATCTTACTGGGGCGTGATCTCGCCTTCGAGCCCCTTCGCCCTGGTGCCACAACAGGGACCGACGCCGCGCTATCCGAGCCAGTTGATCGAGGCCGCTCTGGAGGGCCTTGCTCTGTTCGTGCTGTTTGCCGTCATGACACGCTTCGGCGCCTTGAAACGGCCCGGCTTGATCGCCGGCCTGTTCGGTATCGGCTATGCCGCCGCCCGCTCCTTCAGCGAACTTTATCGCGAGCCGGACGGCTGGTGGATTCAAAATGTGCTGACTATCGGCCAGGCCTACTCCCTGCCGATGATCGTGGCCGGCCTTGGCCTGGTGATCTACGCCCTGATGCATCGCCCCGAGGCGCCAAAGGCCTCCGACACACCGAAATCGGCATGAGCGAAACGCCGCTCGCCCGCGAAATCAAGGATCTCATCCGCCAGGACGGGCCGATCGACGTAGCGCGCTATATGGCGCTCGCGCTCGGCCATCCCCGTTACGGCTATTACATCACGCGCGATCCGCTCGGCGCCGCCGGGGATTTCATCACTGCTCCCGAGATCAGCCAGATGTTCGGCGAGATCCTCGGCCTGTGGGCTGCCCATCGCTGGATGATCCTGGGTTCGCCCACCCATATCGGCCTCGTGGAATTGGGGCCGGGACGCGGCACGCTGATGGCGGATGCGCTGCGTGCCATCGGCAAGGTCCTGCCGGCCTTTGCAGCCGCCATCGAACTGCATCTGGTCGAGACCAGCCCCACGCTGCGCAAGGCCCAAGCCACCATCTTGGCCGAGGCTCTCGGCCCCAGCCTCGCCGGCCGATCTCCGATCTGGCACGACGACATCGCCACCTTGCCGGACGGGCCATCGATCGTCATCGCCAACGAGTTCTTCGATGCCTTGCCCGTGCATCAACTGGTCCATCGCAGCGGACACTGGCATGAACGTCTTGTCGGCCTGGTCGATGACGAACTGGCCTTCGGCCTCGCTGCCGAGCCCGTGCCGGCCAGCCAGGCCCCTTCCCTTTCTAACACCGCACTCGACGGCACCATCGTCGAATACCCGGAAGCCGGTTCGCAGGTGATGGCTGGCCTCTGCGATCGGCTCGCCCGATTTGGCGGTGCTGCCCTGATCATCGACTATGGCCATCTTGAATTCGGCGTTGGCGACACGCTGCAGGCCATGGCGGCGCATGCCTTCGTCGACCCGTTGGCCCGGCCCGGCGAAGCCGATCTCACCACCCATGTCTGTTTCGAGACACTGGCGCGGATCGCCGCCGACAAGCGCCTTGCGATCGACATCCTCGCCACGCAGGCGCAATTCCTCAACGAACTCGGCATCCGTCCGATGGCGGCCAATCTCGGCCGCCATGCCACGCCGGAGCAGGCAGAGGCGATTGCCAAGGCGCTCGAACGCCTCACCGACGATGCCCCGCGCGCCATGGGCTCGCTGTTCAAGGTGCTGGCCGTTTCAGCGCCAGGAACCCAACGAAGCTGAGAAAGGCCCGGTCAGCCTCACACCTTGCAGCGGCAGCTCTTGCGATGCTTCTTCGCCTTGTAGTGATGCCGATGCGCCTTGTGGCGGGGGCGATAGACCCGCTCAGACTGAATGATCACCGGCGCCGCGACCGGGCGGATATGCAGGCTGCCAATGCCGGCCGAAGCGTTGAGGCCAGTCTGCCCCTGCACCGAGATCGGCTGCAGCGTCACACCGCCATTGCCGCCGCCGAGCAGCACATTGGCCCCGACACCGACCGCGGCGCTGGCCTCGGCCGACACGCCGGCATAATTGCCGCCCAAGGGCGCGTGGCGATTGGAGGGTTCGAACACGGCCCAGACCATTCGGCCACCGAAGGTGAAACCGACATCCACGCCGATCTTGGTGATGGTACCATCATAGAGTTCGCTGTAGCCGTTGAAGTCCGAGAACCGGCAGGACACCGACTTGCGCGAACCCAGCACCACGCCGATGCCGCCGCCGATATCGCAGGTGAGCGTTCCCGTCCTGACGGCCGCCTGTGCGGAGCCGGCCGCCGCAGGCGCCAGCAAGGCCGCCAGCGCGAGGGCGGGCAGGATTTTCGTGATTTTCATGGGGCACCTATTTCAACAAATCTTTCTGGCCACGGCCAGATAGCTGAGCACTTTGAACCAACGGCTTCAAAACGCAACGGTTCCCGGAGCGAAATCGCCGGCGTCACAATCCTGGCTGGCATCGACTTCCTTCCCGACACCCGTTTGACATCCCCCGCCTTCCTCCCGATCCTGCCGCCATGACCGATTCGCCCGCCATCGCGCTCCAGCACGCCGCCCTCGACCTGCCCGGCATCCGCCACGGCTTCTTTACGCGCCAGGGAGGCGTATCGGCCGGCATCTATGCCTCGCTCAACGGAGGATCGGGCTCCGACGACGTTCCCGATCATGTCCGTGAGAACCGGGGCCGCATGGCCGACAGCCTCGGCGTGCCACGTGACCGCTTCATCACCTGCTATCAGGTGCATTCGCCCAACGTGGTCACCGTCACCGCCCCCTGGTCCCGCGAACATGCGCCCAAGGTCGACGCCATGGTGACGCGCGAGCGCAATCTCGCTCTGGCCGTCGCCACCGCCGATTGCGGTCCCGTCCTGTTCGCCGATGCAAAAGCCGGCGTGATCGGCGCGGCCCATGCCGGCTGGAAGGGCGCCTTCACAGGCGTGCTCGAAACCACGCTCGACGCCATGGTGGGCCTCGGCGCCACGCGCGGCGACATCGTCGCGGTGCTTGGCCCCATGATCTCGCGCGCGGCCTACGAGGTCGGCCCCGAATTCAGGGAGCGCTTCATCGAAGCCGATACCACCAATGAACGTTTCTTTGGCCCGAGCCCCAATGCCGGCCACGCCATGTTCGACCTGCCTGCCTACATCACCATGCGGCTCACAGCCGCCGGGATCGGCCGCTTCGAGGACATGGCGCTGTGCACCTATCAGGATGAGGAACGCTTCTTCTCCTATCGCCGGGTGACCCATCGCAAGGAGCCCGATTATGGCCGCCTGCTGCATGCTATCGCTCTGGTGGACTGACAGGAACGGGATTCGAGGCAGGATCTGCCATGCTGCATTTTTCAAACGATGAATTCGCCGCGCGCCTGAAGCGCCTGCAGGCCGAGATGGCCGCGCGCAAGCTCGACGCCATGCTGCTCTTTGCGCAGGAGAGCATGTATTGGCTCACCGGCTACGATACGTTCGGTTTCTGCTTCTTCCAGTCCCTGCTGGTCCGCGCCGACGGCACGATGGCCCTGCTCACGCGGACGGCCGATCTGCGCCAGGCCCAGCACACCTCGATTCTCAGCGACATCCGCATCTGGACGGATAGCAAGGATGCAACTCCGGCCCAGCAGCTCCTGGCCATGGTGCGCGATCTCGGCGTGACCGGCGGCCGCATCGGCGCGGAGTTCGATTCCTACGGCCTCACCCATGCCAATGGCCGCAAGCTGGAGGCGGCCTTCGCCGGCGATTTCGAACTGATCGATGCCTCCGATGTCATCGCCCATCTGCGAGCCGTCAAGTCGGCTGCCGAAATCGCCTATGTGCGCGAAGCGGCCCGCCTCTCGGATGCCGCCGATGCGGCCGGCATCGCCGCCGTGTTTCCTGGCGCGGACGAGGGTGATATCCTCGCAGCCCAGCACAATGCCATCTTCTCGGCTGGCGGCGACTACCCCGCCAACGAGTTCATCATCGGTTCAGGACGCGACGCCCTGCTCTGCCGCTACAAGAGCGGCCGCCGCAAGCTCGCCGAGCGCGACCAGATCACGCTCGAATTCGCCGGCGTCTACAGGCACTATCATGCGGCGCTGATGCGCACGGTCACCGTGGGCGACGTCTCGCCCCGCCACAGCGAGCTTTACACGGCTGCGCATGAAGCCCTTCTCGCCTGCGAGGCTGAGATTCGGCCGGGGCGCACAGCCGGCGACGTCTTCGCCGCCCATGCTCGGGTGATGGATTCGCATGGGCTTGAAAACCATCGGCTTGCCGCCTGCGGCTATTCGCTCGGCGCCAAGTTCACGCCGTCCTGGATGGACCGGCCGATGTTCTATGAAGGCAATGACTGGGTGCTGGAGCCGGGCATGGTGATGTTCGCCCATATGATCCTGATGGATTCCGACAGCGGCACCGCCATGTGCCTCGGGCGCACCAGCCTGACGACCCAGAACGGCAGCGAAGTGCTGAACGGAGCCGATGCCGGATTGCAGATGCGCTGATGCGACGGGAAGGCCGCCCAGGCCCGACCGGGCATCGGAACAGCGGCAAATCATCCCAATCCGCACGCATTCCAGCCATGCAAGTGTGAACTCCTTGTGACGCCCCCATTGTATGCGGGGCGGCCAGTTGCTAAGAGCCGGGTGCATTTTTCTCAAAGTGGGAGCCGGCTTCATGGCGGCAGGTGACAGGGGCCACGGTTCGGGCGAGATCAAGCTCGTCGCCGGCAATTCGAATCGTGCACTGGCCGAATCGATTGCGACCTATCTGAAAACCCCCCTGACGAAGTGCTCGGTGCGGCGGTTCGCTGACATGGAGATCTTCGTCGAGATTCAGGAAAATGTCCGCGGTGCGGATGTCTTCGTCATCCAGTCGACCTCCTTCCCCACCAACGACCATCTGATGGAATTGTTGATCATCACCGATGCCCTGCGCCGCTCCTCGGCACGGCGCATCACGGCGGTGATCCCCTATTTCGGCTATGCCCGGCAGGATCGCCGCGCTTCCGGCCGTACGCCGATCTCGGCCAAGCTGGTCGCCAACCTGATCACCCATGCCGGCGCCGACCGCGTGCTGACCCTCGACCTGCATGCCGGGCAGATCCAGGGCTTCTTCGACATTCCCACCGACAACCTCTTCGCCGCCCCGGTGATGGAACGCGACATCAAGGCCCGCATGGAGCTCGAAAAGCTCATGGTGGTCTCGCCCGACGTCGGCGGCGTGGTGCGCGCCCGCGCTCTCGCCAAGCGCATCGACGCCCCCCTCGCCATCGTCGACAAGCGCCGTGAACGCGCCGGCGAGAGCGAGGTCATGAACGTGATCGGTGACGTCAAGGGCCGTACCTGCATCCTGATCGACGACATCATCGATTCCGGCGGCACGCTGGTGAACGCCGCCGAGGCTCTGCTGGAACGTGGTGCCAAGGACGTGCTGGCCTACATCACGCATGGTGTGCTTTCGGGCGGCGCAGTTGCCCGTATCGCCTCCTCCAAGCTGCGCGAACTGGTGATCACCGACTCGATCATGCCGACCGAGGCCGTGCGCGTGGCCCAGAATATCCGCGTCATCTCGATCGCGCCGCTGATCGGCGAGGCCATCGGCCGTACCGCATCCGAAGAGAGCGTCTCCAGCCTGTTCAACTGAGCCCGCCTGTCCCTCCGTTCGGATTGGCTTTTTCAGAACCGCCCGCGCAGCCTCCTTCTCGCGGCGGTTCAGCTTCCTATGGGCTCGACATCGGGGCTGCGCCCTGCCGCGCCACTCGCGGCCAGGTTGTCCGTGGCTTATCCCCATATTTCAGCCAGATCTTCGCGCCATCAGTCTCCGCAACGCAGAAGGCACAAAGCGCAGTCGGTTATGGCGAATATTGCGTCGTATCCCGGCCATCCGCAATTTTCAGACGATCACTATACCCTTCGACATACTGTTCCCCTGCACGCGGCGCGCGCAGCACTACCCTTCCTCTCCCCGTCGAAAATCGCGGGTTGCCGTAGCGAACGCGAGAGCCTTTACTGCCAGCCTTCAACCAATAGCCGGAACAACTGGCTTCAAGGGGAAATCAGGATGACAGCGATTATTCGAACGCGCCTGTTCGGCGCCCTGCTCGCCATCGGCATGCTCGGCGGCACGGCCCTGCCGGCCTCGGCCGAAACAGTGCTGAACAAGGGCCTTGGCGGCGAACCTCAATCGCTGGATCCTATCCACACAACCACCAATATCGAGCAGTTCATCATCGACGACCTCTACGAAGGTCTCACCGCTTATGACGGCGCCGGCAAGGTGGGTCCCGCCGTCGCCGAAAGCTGGACGGTTTCCCCGGACGGGCTCGTCTACACCTTCAAATTGAGATCCAGTGCCAAGTGGTCGAACGGCGATCCGGTCACGGCGGAAGATTTCGTCTATAGCTTCCGGCGCAATCTCGATCCCAAGGAAGCCGGTGAATATGCCAGCCTGTCCTATCCGATCAAGAATGCTCAGGCGGTGAACACCGGCAAGGCAGCGGTCGATACTCTCGGGGTCAAGGCCATCGATGCCGGCACGCTGGAAATCACCCTCGAAAGTCCGGTTCCCTTTTTCCCCGAACTCCTGGCTCATCAAAGCGTGGTGCCGGTGAACAAGGCCAATGTCGAGAAATATGGCCGCGACTTCGCCAAGGCGGGCAATCTGGTGTCGAACGGTGCCTATACGGTCACCGAGCAGATACCAGGCGACCACCTCACCTTTGTCAAGAACCCCAACTACTGGGGTGCGGCAAATGTGAAGATCGATCGCGTCGTTGCCTATCCGAGCGAGGACCAGGCCGCCATCCAACGCCGCTTCCTCGCCGGAGAGCTCGACCTCGCCTATCAATTCCAGGCCGATCAGCGCAAGTTCCTGCAGGAGAAGGTCGGCGACGAGGTTCACGTCTCGCCATCGACGTCGAGCGAATATTATGCCTTCGACACCCGCAAGCCCCCCTTCGACGATGTCCGGGTCCGACGGGCCTTTGCCATGGCTATCGACCGCGACTTCCTGGCCAATGACGTGCTGAACGGCGTCTATCAGCCGCTCTATAGCTGGATCCCGGACGGCATCGTCAATTACACGCCGGCCAAGGCCGACTTCGCCGACATGCCTCAGCTCGACCGCGAGGATAAGGCCAAGGAATTGCTGAAAGAAGCCGGTTACGGTCCGGGCGGCAAGCCGCTCAAGGTCGAGATCCGCTACAACACCAATGAGAATTGGAAGAAAGTCGCCACGGCGATCGCCGATATGTGGAAGGGCCTCGGCGCCGAGGTCACCATGCTCAATTCCGATCTCAAGTCCCACTACGCCTATCTGCAGCAAGGCAACAGTTTCGACATCACCCGGGCCGGCTGGGTCGCCGACTATGCCGATCCGGAGAACTTCCTGACCCTGGGTGTCTCCACCAACAAGGTCTTCAACTACGGCCACTACAACAATCCCGAATTCGATGCCTTGATGGCCAAGTCCTTCGCCGAGCGGGATGTGCCCAAGCGCATGCAGATCCTGCATGACGCCGAAGCCATGCTGCTGCGCGACGCCTCCGTCACGCCTCTGCTGGTCTACAACGACCCCTGGCTGGTCTCCAAGAAGGTCAAGGGCTGGCACGACAACCTCGCCAACCACCACGGCACGCGTTTCCTCACCAAGGAATGAAACGCCGTATGTGAGAGGCAGGTGGCCCAACCGCCTGCCTCTCATCCGCGGCTAAAGCGTTTTGCGATTTAGCGGGGTCGGCAAGAATCGCAAAGACGCGTCCGAACAAAGAGTTAGAGCTAAGAAGCGTTTCCACTTAAACGCGCTTTGCTCTAGGGAAGCGCGCTCGCCTCGCTGATGCCAGGCCTGAACGCTTCGCGGGCAGCCAATCCGAGGCAATGTCATGCTTTCATTCGTACTGAAGCGCCTGGCGAGCGCGATTCCGACCCTGTTCGTGATCATCACGCTTTCCTTCTTCCTGATGCGGCAGGTACCAGGCGGCCCCTTCAATCTTGCCCGCCCGCTGCCACCGCAGATCATGGACAACCTCAACCGGGTCTATCATCTCGATGACCCGGTCTGGAAACAATACTTAAACTATATCTGGAATGTATTGCGGGGCGATTTCGGCCCCAGCTATGTCTATCGTGATTATACGGTCTCCGAAATCATACTTCAAAAACTGCCATATTCTTTGCAGCTTGGCGGCATGGCATTGCTCTTGGCTGTCGTCGGCGGCATTCTCATCGGCACCATTGCCGCTCTACGCCAGAATTCGATCGTGGATGTCGCCGTGACCGCGATCGGCAATATCGGCATCACCGTCCCCAATTTCGTCATCGGTCCGGTCCTTGCGCTCCTCTTCGGACAAACCCTGCACTGGCTGCCGACCGGCAGTTGGGGCGACGGTTCGTTTCGCTACCTGCTCCTGCCGATGATCACCCTGGCTCTGCCGGAGCTGGCGACGTTTGCCCGCCTGATGCGCGGTTCCATGCTGGAAGCCTTGCATGCCGACCATATCCGCACGGCCAAGGCCTATGGCTTGCCGGCCAAGCTGACCATTATCGGCCACGCCATGCGGGCCGGCGTCCTGCCGATCGTCACTTACCTTGCCCCCGCCGCCGCCTCGCTCCTGACGGGCTCGGTGGTGGTCGAGAAGGTCTTCGGCATCCCCGGTGTCGGCAAGGATTTCGTCGAAGGTGCGCTCAACCGCGACTATACGCTGGTGATGGGGACCGTCGTGCTGGTCTCGGTCTTCATCATCGTTTTCAACCTGATCGTCGACCTGCTCTACGCCTGGCTCGATCCGAGGGTGCGCAATGACTGAGACGAATTTGACAACAAGCGCCCCTCGTCGCAGCCGCAGTCTGGTCGAGCTTGCCTGGCTCCGCCTCCGCCGCAACAAGGCCGCCATGGTCAGCCTGTTCGTGTTTGCGGCCATAGTGCTCTTTTCCGTGCTGGGGCCGTTTTTTTCGCCTCATGGCTACGACCAGGTCTACGGGTCCTACGTCAAGGTTCCCCCCAGCCTCTCGCCTTATCCCAAGCACGCGACACTCGAGGAGGCCATGAAGCGGGCGGCCTCCCAGGCCCGTCTGCAGGTCCAATCTTTCGAGACCTCAGGCACGCAGTTCACGGCGACATTGACTTCCAGCCGGTCGATCGATCCGCGCGCCACCCGCTATGTCGATCGTATCGACGAGTTCCGGAACACCAAGGTCACCGAGACCCGGGACGACGGCCGCACGGTGGTCATGCAGGGCGACATCAATGGCCAGTATTTCCTGCTCGGCACCGATGGCAATGGCCGAGACCTGATGACCAGGATCATGATCGGCGGCCAGGTCTCGCTGCTCGTCGGCCTGCTCGCCAGCCTGGTCAGTCTCATCATCGGCGTCACCTACGGCGCTGTTTCGGGGTTCATCGGCGGGCGTACCGACAATCTGATGATGCGCTTCGTCGAGATCCTCTATTCGCTGCCGTTCATGTTCTTCGTCATCTTGCTGGTGGCTTCCTTCGGGCGCGACTTCTGGCTGATCTTCGTTGCCATCGGCGCCATCGAGTGGCTCGATATGGCCCGCATCGTGCGGGGGCAGACCCTGTCGCTGAAGCGGCGCGATTTCATCTCGGCAGCCCACGCCCTGGGGCTCAGCGAGGGCGCGGTGATCCGCCGCCACATCATTCCCAACACGCTGAGCCCGGTGCTGGTGTTCCTGACGGTGCGTATTCCGCGCATCATCCTGTTGGAAAGCTTCCTCTCCTTCCTCGGGCTCGGCGTGCAGGCTCCTCTGACCAGTTGGGGGGCGCTGATCAAGGAAGGCGCCGATTCCATGGAAGCAGCGCCTTACCTCTTGATCTGCCCAGCCATCTTCCTGGTCACCACCCTGTTCTGCCTCAATTTCATCGGCGACGGCCTGCGCGACGCCTTCGACCCCAAAGATCGCTGAGGAAGACCGATGCAACAGACACCCTCGGATCAGGACACGACAGACACCCTCCTCGACATCAGCGGTCTGGAGGTCAGCTTCAGCACCCCCGACGGCACGGTCAAGGCGGTCAAGGGCATCGACCTCAAGGTCAACAGTGGCGAGACCGTCGCCATCGTGGGCGAATCCGGCTCGGGCAAGAGCCAGACCATGATGGCGCTGATGGGCTTGCTGGCCGGCAACGGCCAAGTGCGTGGATCGGCCAAATATCGCGGCAGGGAATTGCTCGGCCTGTCGCCGAGGGAGCTCAACAAGGTACGCGGCGACAAGATCACCATGATCTTCCAGGAGCCGATGACCTCGCTCGATCCGCTTTACAAGGTCGGGCGCCAGGTTGCCGAGCCGATCGTCCATCATCGCGGCGGCAGCTACAAGCAAGCCCGCAAGAAAGTGATCGACCTGTTCAAGCTCGTCGGCATCCCCCATCCGGAGCGGCGGGTGGATGCCTATCCGCATGAGATGTCGGGAGGCCAGCGTCAACGCGTGATGATCGCCATGGCACTGGCCAACGATCCCGACCTCTTGATCGCCGACGAGCCGACCACCGCGCTCGACGTCACCGTACAAGCGCAGATCCTGTCCCTGCTCGCCGAGCTCAGGCAGCGCCTGGGCATGTCCATCGTTTTCATCAGCCACGACCTCAACATCGTGCGGCGCTTCGCCGATCGCGTCTATGTCATGCGTCGTGGCGAAGTGGTGGAGACCGGCACCACGCAAGAGGTCTTCGACAATCCCCGGCACGACTACACCAAGATGCTGCTGGCGGCCGAGCCGTCAGGCCACAAGGATCCACCGCAGCCCGATGCCCCCGTGCTGCTCGAGGGCCGCAACATCCGGGTCACCTATCATCTCAGCGGTAGTATGTTCGGCGGCCACAAGGCCATGGACCTGAAGGCGGTGGACGATGTTTCCGTGCGCCTGCAGCAGGGACAGACCATCGGCATCGTGGGTGAATCAGGCTCGGGCAAGTCGACCCTGGGGCGTGCCTTGTTGCGGTTGAATTCCGGCGAGGGCGACATCCGCTTCGACGGCAGGGACATCTCGAAAGCGAGCGTGTTCGAGATGCGGCCGCTGCGGCGCGCCCTGCAGCTGGTGTTTCAGGACCCCTACGGCTCGCTCTCTCCGCGCATGTCGGTGGGTTCCATCGTCACCGAGGGCCTGAGGGTGCACGAGCCGAATCTATCGGCCGCCGATCGCGACAAGCGGGCCATCCAGGCTCTGACCGAGGTTGGTCTCGATCCTGCCGCCCGCAACCGCTATCCGCATGAATTCTCCGGTGGCCAGCGCCAGCGCATCGCCATTGCACGGGCGATGATCCTCAAGCCCAAGGTGGTGGTGCTGGATGAGCCAACCTCAGCACTCGACCGCTCGGTGCAGAAACAGATCGTCGAACTGCTGCGCGAACTGCAGGCCACGCATGGCCTGTCCTACTTGTTCATCAGCCATGATCTATCGGTGGTGCGGGCCTTGTCCGACTATGTCGTGGTGATGAAGGAAGGCCGCATCGTCGAGGAAGGGGCGACCGCCCAGATCTTCGATGCGCCGCGGGAACTATATACCCAGACCCTGATGGCGGCGGCGCTGGGCAAGGAGCGCGTCGAGGCCACGAATACGGTTTGAGGCCTGGCACGACAGTTGCGTTTGAACAGGTAAAGCATTGTCCGAAAATAATTGAAATGCCTCCTTTGTCATGCCCGGGCTTGACCCGGGCATCCAGCGGCCCCGTCTTCGATACCTGGAAGGAGCTGGATTGCCGGGTCAAACCCGGCAATGACAAAGGTCGAGCCAATTCGATTCTATTATCGGCGGACGAGCCCTAAGGAGGCGGGATATACGGAGCGTCAGCCAGGAGGCTGACGCTCCGTATATCCCCTTCAAACGTGAACTGCGGCTGTAGTGCCGGGGGGTGTCGTGAGTATCCTTCGAAACTTCGCCCCATCACGCTTGCAGAGCATCATTCTTCGTCTTCCCCCGCCTGTGTTTCCAACGGAAATATCAAATGAAGAAGCCCAGATTCATCCTGCCCGTCACCCTCGCGCTGTCACTCATGCCTACCACCTTGAGCGTGCCGGCCCTGGCTGACGATTCGATGGTGAGCTTTGCCATGCCGAGCGGCAATATTTCCTGCCGCTTCATTCCGCAGAGCGAGGGCGAGGGCGCGAGCGCGGGATTGGAATTGCCGACCCTGAGCTGCGAAAGGGAGAAGCAATCACCCGCGCGGATCATTCTCGGGCCGAGCGGAAAAGGCGCCATCTACAAGGATATCAGCGATCCCTTCTGCTGTGACGGCGACACCACTGTCGGCTATGGTCAGACCTGGGAGAATGGCCCTTTCAAATGCGTCTCGGCCGAGGATGGCCTGACCTGCCGCAGACGAGACGGCCACGGCTTCTTCATCAGCCGGGCCAAACTGTTGGCCTACTGAGGAGGCAGCGGAAAGCTGTCGCCTCCACGTCGCTTTGAAGAGCCCCTGTCATCCCCCCGTCATCGCTTGGTCTTATCCGCGAATCCCATCACGCAACCTGGATTCGACGAAGGAGCGGCTGGGGATGACGGATGTGAACAGCATCGGGACACAGGCACGAGCCAAGAGCCAGGGCCAAGCCAAGCAGGGCCACGTCAAACAAGCCGTGGAGCACCATCGGCTGTTGTCATTGCGCGGCATCCAGGATCGGCTTTTCACCTTGGCTTTCAGCGGCCTCGTCTACGCCCAGATCTGGGAAGACCCCGAAATCGACATGGAAGCGCTGGCGCTGAAGCCCGACGATCGGCTGGTCGCAATCGCCTCGGGCGGCTGCAACGTGATGAGCTATCTCAAGGCCGGCCCGGCCTCGATCACCGCCGTCGATCTCAACCGCCATCACATCGCGCTCAATCGCTTGAAGATCGCCGCGGCCCAGCAATTGCCGGATCATGCCACCTTCTACGATTTCTTTGCGCGCGCCGATCAGCGCCGCAATGTCTCGGCTTATGAAACCGCGCTTCGTCCGCATCTCGATGCCGAGACACGCGCCTATTGGGATGGCCGCGACCTGCTTGGCCGCCGTCGCATCGGCTATTTCGGCAAGAACCTCTATCGCTATGGCCTGCTCGGCCGTTTCATTGGTCTCGGCCACCTGATCGGACGGCTGCATCGCATCGATCCGGCCGACCTGCTGGCAGCCCGCGACCTCGCCGAGCAGCGTCGTGTCTTCGACGAGCGCATCGCTCCCCTGTTCGATCGCCCGCATATCAAATGGCTGACCCGCCGGCGGGCCTCGCTCTATGGCCTGGGCATTCCGCCGGAACAGTATGACGCCCTGGCCGGCGCCGCCGCCGACGGGGAAGGCATTGCCGATGTGCTGCGCGAACGACTGGAGCGTCTCGCCTGCGATTTCGACCTCAAGGACAATTATTTTGCCTGGCAGGCCTTCGGCCGCGGCTACAAACCGGAGGGCGACGGGCCGGTGCCGCCCTATCTCGAGCGCGCCGCCTATGAGGCCGTGCGCGATCGGGCCGACCGCATCGAGGTGCGCCACGTCAACCTGATCGACCACCTCAAGGCCCAGCCAGCAGCCAGCCTCGACGCCTATGTGCTGCTCGATGCGCAGGACTGGATGACCGATGTCATCCTCACCAAGCTGTGGAGCGAGATCACCCGGACTGCCCGCCCCGGCGCCCGGGTGATCTTCCGTACCGCCGCCGAGGAGAGCCTGCTCCCGGGCCGCATCCCCGCCGACTTGCTGGCACGCTGGTCCTATGACCGCGAGCGTTGCCGAGCCTGGACCGCCCACGACCGTTCCGCGATCTATGGCGGTTTCCATCTCTACGAGCTGCGAGCCCTCCATTGAGCATCGAGATGCAGACAGGCGATGCTGCGGCGGCGATGAACCGGATCTATCGCCACCAGCGCTACATCTACGATCTCACGCGCAAATATTATCTGCTCGGCCGGGATCACCTGATCGCCTCGCTGCGACCGGCCGCCAGCGATGCGATTCTCGAAATCGGTTGCGGCACCGGCCGCAACCTCATCGCCGTAGCCAGGCGCTATCCCGCCACACCACTTTACGGCTTCGACATTTCGACGGCGATGCTCGAAACGGCCCGGCACTCGCTCGACCGCAATCGCCTGGCGCGAGTCACCGTGGCCGAGGCCGATGCCACCCGCTTTTCGCCTGGACAGCTCAGGCGCAAGGGTTTCGAGCGCATCTACATTTCCTATACGCTTTCGATGATCCCCGACTGGCGCGCCGTACTGGAACGTGCCATTGCCGGCCTGAACCCAGGCGGGCGCCTTCTGATCGTGGATTTCGGCCAGCAGGAGGGCCTGCCTGGCTGGTTCAAGCGCCTGCTCTTCGCCTGGCTGGCACGCTTCCACGTCCATCCCATCGCGGCATTGCCCACAGCGTTGGCGGACCTCGCAAGCCGCGAGGGACTGCGGCTTCGGACCAAAGACCTCTACCGTGGCTACGCCTTCTATGCGGAACTGGAGAGGCCGGCCATAATGACATAGGTTCGAGCCAATTGCGGGGCACGCTATATTTCCCTTACCCCCGCCTTTCCCAGAACACCGTGCCCTCGAAGCGGAAGGCCTGCTCGCCATGCTGGTTGATGGCTGAACTCAGCATCGAGACGATGCCCCATTCGGGACGGGAAGCGCTCTCCTTCTTGCCCGTGATCTCCACGCTGTAGCGCAGCGTATCACCAGCATGCACCGGCTTGGCCCAGACCATGTTGCGAAAGCCCGGTGACGGGCCGAGCTTGACCACCGGCTTGCCGAGTTGGCGCGCCCTGATGATCTCGACCTCCTGATGCGCCACCAGGAGTTTCATCCAGACCGCGGCAACCTGCCAGCCCGACGCCACCAGGCCGCCGAAATGGCTGGCCGCCGCAGCCGCTTCGTCGACGTGAAAGGGCTGGGGATCGTAGAGCACCGCAAAGCGCTTGATGTTCTCGACCGAAAAGGTGAAGGCACCGATCTCGTCGGTATCGCCGATGGCGAGATCCTCGAAATATTTCATGCCGCCAGCCTCCGGCCGAACATGATGGAGCCGGTCTGGGTGGTCACCACCGTCTTTCCATCAGCCACGAGCTCGAACAGGAACTTCACCAGGCCCATCTCGGGGCGGCTCTTGGAAGCGCGCGCCTCCAGGGTCGTGCGGCGAACGCTCAGCGTGACATCCGGGCGGAGCGGCGCCAGCCATTTGACCTCGTCGATGCCGGGCGCGCCCATCGAGGTGGAGCCGAGCATGAAGCCATCGCAGTTGAGCCGCATCAAGATGCAGCAGGCATGCCAGCCGGAAGCGGCGAGCCCGCCCAGCATGGTGCCTTTTGCCGCCTCATCATCGAGATGAAACGGCTGGGGGTCGTATTCCCTGGCAAAAGCGAGGATGGCCTCGCGCGTCAGCTTGTACGATCCGTAGGTGGCAATCTCGCCGACCGGGAAATCTTCGAAATGGAGCAGGGTATCAGCCATGCCCTCAGGATGGACCGATTAGACCCTCAACGGCAAGAGCCTGATATTTGTCGAGGAAGGCCTCGACCGGGAGCTTACGGAAGTCGGGCAAGGCGGCGCGCAGGGTCTCGTGCGACCAATTCCACCAGGCCAGGGCCTGCAGGCGGTCGGCAATCGCTTCCTCGAAACGACGGCGGATCGGCCGTGCCGGATTGCCGGCGACGATGGTGTAGGCTTCCACGTCCCGGGTGACCACGGCGCCGGCCCCCACCACGGCGCCGATACCGATGCGGCGCCCCGGCAGCACGATCGCGCCATGGCCGATCCAGACATCATGGCCGATATGGACGTCATGTTCCCTGCGCCAGACAAAGAAGTCGTCCTCGTCGCTCTCGCCTTCGAAATAGGCCGAGGCGCGATAGCTGAAATGGCTCTGGCTCGCGCGGTCCATCGGGTGATTGCCCGGATTGATGCGCGTATGGGCCGCGATCGACACGAAACGGCCGATATGGCTGTAGGCGATGTCCGAATCGTTGACGACATAGGAATAGTCACCGAGTTCGACCTCATGCAGGCTGGTGCGGGGACCTACTTCGGTGTAGCGCCCGAGCCGGCTTGCGGAAATCAAAGCCGCCGGGTCGACGAAAGGCGTCAGGCTGAGTTTGGGCAAAGGGCGATCCAACGGTGATGGAAAGGCCCTGCTTCCCACTCCGCTGCGACAGCCACGTGACAAGAATCCGCCGGAGCGCCCGATCTGTCGCATAGGCCCGCGACATCCGCGGGGGATCGTCACCGAAACATCATTGAACTGCCATCCCTCTGTAATGGCCCAGCGTTACCGACTTCGGAAAGCTGCACGAGAAGGGATCTGTTCATGCTGGCGATCAAAGGAGTTTCCAGGCGCTTCGGCGGCAAGGCTGCCGTCGCGGACGTCAATCTGGAAATCGCGCCCGGCGCCTTCATCGGCGTAATCGGGCGTTCGGGTGCCGGCAAGTCGACATTGCTGCGCATGCTGAACCGTCTCGTCGATCTGAGCGAGGGCACGATCTCCTGCGACGGCGTCGATGTCACGGCCCTGCGCGGCCAGGCCCTGCGCGACTGGCGTGCGCGCTGCGCCATGATCTTCCAGCAGTTCAATCTGATCGGCCGCCTCGACGTGCTCACCAATGTGCTGATGGGCCGCCTCAACAAGGTCTCGACCGCCAGTGCCGTGCTGCAGCTGTGGGGCCTCGAGGACAAGGCCATGGCGCTCGCTGCGCTCGAGCAGTTCGACATCGCCAATCTCGCCGGCCAGCGTGCCGACAGCCTGTCCGGCGGCCAGCAGCAGCGCGTGGCGATCGCCCGCGCTTTGGTGCAGGAACCCTCGATCATCCTGGCGGACGAACCGATCGCCTCGCTCGATCCGCGCAACACCAAGGTCGTGATGGATGCGCTGCTGCGCATCAACAAGCATTTCGGCATCACCGTCATCTGCAATCTTCATTCGCTCGATCTCGCCCGCGGCTATTGCGACCGCCTGATCGGCATGTCCGCCGGCCGGGTGGTGTTCGACGGCGCCCCCGCCATGCTCACCGCCGATGCAGCGCGCGACCTCTACGGCCTCGAGGCCGGCGAAGTCATGGATGCCGATGCCGACGCCAAATGGGCAGGCGACACAAACTCGGCAGGTTTGGCTCGCCCTGCCAGCGTCGCGGCCTGACAGGCCGGCTGCGCATCTTCAAGAGCCACAAGAACACGATATTTCCGACAGGAGAGACCTATGCTTTCGCGCCGCACGCTGCTCGGCCTTGCCGCAGCAGCCATGAGCTTTGCCGCCGGTACCGCCCAGGCCGAGGACTGGAAGGCCCAGTATCCCGAATTGACGCTTGCCGTCATCCCGGCCGAGAATGCCTCCACCACCAATGACCGCTACCAGCCGCTGGCCGACTACATCGCCAAGCAGGTCGGCGTGCCGGTCAAGCTCAACATCGCCAACGACTACGCCGCCGTGATCGAAGCCCAGCGCGCCGGCTTTGCCCAGATCGCCTGGTACGGCCCGGCCTCCTACGCCCGCGCCATCATCACCGGCGTGGCCACCGAGCCGGTCGCCGTTCCCCGCCACAACAATGGCCTCACCGGCTACTATTCGGTGATCTATGTGAAGGCCGACAGCCCCTACAAGACCATCGAGGATCTCAAGGGCAAGAAGCTCGCCCTCGTCGACCCCAACTCGACCTCCGGCAACAATGCGCCGCGCTTCGGCCTCCACAGCCAGGGCATCGACGTCGACAAGTTCTTCTCCTCGGTCGTCTTCGCCGGCAGTCATGACAATGCCGTGCTGGCCCTCGCCCAGGGTACCGCAGATGCTGCCGCCAACAGCTGGAACTCGGAAGACGATTCCAACCTGACCCGCATGCTCAGCCGCGGCATCCTCAAGAAGGATGACGGCACCCCGATGACCAAGGGCGACTTCCGCGTCATCTACAAGACGCCCTTCCTGCCCGAAGGCCCCTATACGGTGCTCGCCTCGCTGCCCGACGATCTGAAGAAGAAGATCGGCGCTGCCCTGATCGACTACGCCAAGAACGACAAGGCCAATTTCGATAAGCTTTCCGACGGCAAGGATCTCGAACTCACTGCGATCAGCGCCAAGGAATATCAGCCGATCGTCGACATGGTGAAGTTCAACGATGCGCTTCGCAAGACCCAGTAAGGGGTCGCAACGACGCAATGAAGGGCGCGCACCGAAAGGTGCGCGCCCTTTGCGCAAGCGGATTTCGCCAGGTGGATTTCCATTGGAACCGCGCGCGTTCGACCAGGCAGGAGGATACACAATTGCCGGCTATCAATAGCCTGCCCCAGGCGCAAGCCCAAGCCCTGCTCAGGGCCTATCAGGCAACCATTGCTGCCAAGAAACGCAGGATCTGGCTCGCCGTCATCGTCGGCATCGGCCTCTACGCCCTTTCGGCCCATGTGGCGGCGATCCGGCCGGGCTTCCTGTGGACCCATCTTGGCAACTTCACCTCCTTTTTCAGCCGCATCGCCCCGCCGCTCAGCCCCGGCAATTTCGTCGGCGATGTCAGGGAATGGTATTGGGGCTTCGGCAAATGGCTGGTGCTGCTCGGCGATACGCTGCTCGTCGCTTATCTCGGCACGCTGCTCGGCGTGCTCGGTGCGTTCCTCCTGTGCTTTGCGGCTGCCGCCAATCTGACGCGTAGCCGGCTATTGCGCGCGCTGGTGCGCCGATGGCTTGAGTTCTGCCGCACGGTGCCGACGATCGTCTTCGCCATGATCTTCTTGATCGCCTTCAAGTCCGGGCCGATGGCCGGCGCACTGGCACTCGCCATCCACACCATGGGCGCGCTCGGCAAGCTGTTTGCCGAAGTGGTCGAGAATGCCGACATGAAGCCGGTCGAGGGCACTGTCGCCACCGGTGGATCCTGGCTGGAAAGCATACGCTTTGCCGTGTTGCCCCAGACCCTGCCGAACTTCGCTTCCTATTCCCTGCTCCGCTTCGAGATCAATGTCAGGGAAGCCGGCGTGATGGGCTTCATCGGCGTGGGCGGCATCGGCCAGGAACTCCTGGTCGCCATCCGTACCTTCGCCTATGCCGACGTCAGCGCCATTCTTTTGATGATCATCGTCACGGTCTTCATCATCGATTTCGCCACCGAGAAGCTGCGCCATGGTCTGATCGGTCAGGAGGCGACACCATGAACAACGGCATCAACGGCTCGGCACCGCGGTCGGCAAGCCCTCTCGCCTCCCTCAGCCCCGAAAGGCTCGCCTCCGTGGCAGCCCGCCACCGTGCCCATTTCGAAACCTCCTGGCGGACACGTTTCCTGGCCGGAGGCGTGATAGTCGTCCTGCTCGCCCTTGCCGTCGTCGCCATGGTCCGGCTTGAGGTGACGCCGGAGCGGTTCTTCAGCGGGCTTTCGCGGCTCGGCACCTTCGTCGTGCAGATGTTCCCGCCCAATGACGAGGGTAAGTTCTGGTTCTTCGTGGAGGCTCTCACCGAGACGCTCGCCATCGCCTTTGCCGGCACGCTCACAGCGGCTGTGCTGGCTGCGCCCGTGGCCTTCCTGGCGGCACGCAACGTCATCCCCAATGTCTTCGTCCGCTTTGCCGTCCGCCGTAGCCTCGATGTGATCCGGTCCGTCGATGCGCTGATCTGGGCATTGGTGTGGGTCGGCGTCGTCGGCCTCGGTCCGTTTGCCGGCGTGCTCGCCATCATCTGCGTCGATTTCGGCGCCTTCGGCAAACTGTTCTCGGAAGCCATCGAAACCACCGACAACAAGGCGAGCGAGGGCGTGCTCTCCACGGGAGGCAATCGGATCCACCGCATCCGTTTCGCCCTGATCCCGCAGGTCCTGCCGGTCATGGCGAGCCAGGTGCTCTATTTCTTCGAATCCAATGTGCGCTCGGCCACCATCATCGGCATCGTCGGAGCCGGCGGGGTCGGCCAGTATCTCGCCGAATTGCTGCGGGTGCTCGACCTGCCGCCGCTTGGTGTGCTGATCTTCATGATCCTCGTCACTGTCGCCGTCATCGACGTGATTTCGTCGCGTCTCCGACTTGCGATCATCGGCCAGCCGCAGCGGCCCTGAGGCCTACCCCGCCAGGCCGAATGTTGCATCGAACGCCTTCGCGCCGATGGGCGTGAAGGCGATCACACGCCCCTCCTTGCGTCGGGCCCAATCGCGCTCGATCACCCAGTCGAGGAGCCTCGCGCCAAGGGCGCCGCCGAGATGGCTGCGGCGTTCGCTCCAGTCGAGGCAGCGTCGGCAGACAGGGCGCCGGCTCCTGGCCATGCCCGGGACGTCGAGCCCGAGCCCGACGAAGAAATCCTTGCCCATCGCCGTAACCACGGGATCCTCGTCGCCGCTGATCAAGCCCTGACACACGAAGCCATCCAGCAGGGCAACACCGCGTGCTCCGGCCAAATGGTCGTAGCAGATCCTGGCCGTCCGCATGGCTTCGTCACGCGGGCCGGTCCGCACTCTTATCGCACCGGTGCGCTCGGCCAATCCCATCAGGGCTTCCAGGACCTGGGCCACGTCGTGGCCGGACAGGCGGAAATAGCGGTGCCGCCCCTGCTTTTCGGCGCAGAGCAGGCCGGCGGCATCGAGCTTGGCGAGATGGCCGCTGGCCGTCTGAAGGCTGATGCCACCGGCCTCGGCGAGTTCGCTCACCGTCAGCGCCCGGCCGTCCATCAGCGCAGTGAGCATGTTGGCGCGCGCCGGATCGCCGATCAGGGCGGCAACCGAGGCGATCATCGGTCCGTCTTTCATACTACGACCATAGCCGAAGCATCGACGCTGTTCAATCGCCTAGCCTGTCCCGGTCGCTTTCAACCCGGGACACCATGATGATCGCCTGCTTCACCCGCCATGACGTCGCCCCCTTCAGGCTTGCGCCGCATGAGGGATCGGCGACGACGGCCCATGGGGCCGACAACGCCGGAGACCTTGGCAATTTGGAGATCGAGCCATGACGATGGCTCAGATTGGATGGATTGAGCGATCTTGTTTGCGAGGGAGCGAGACGGAGGGGAGCAAGCCACGGCCGACAACACCGCCGGCAATGCCGAAGAAGGGGTTGCACGGTCTCTCCGATCGGTTGCTGCGCGACATCGGCGTGATCGACGGTCATGGGAAAAACGACCCGCCCCAGCCTGCCGCCTGCGCCCGAGACCTGATCGATCGCTATCGCTAGAGCATCGCGCCGAAAAGTGGAGACCGGTTTTCGGCAAAACGCATTTTAGCGGAAACGCCCATAGGCGCTAACTTTGGGTGGTGGCACCAGATTGGAGGGTCGATCTCCACAGCTCCATCAATTGATGGAGCTGTGGAGATCGACCCTCCACGCTACCTACGCCTCCACTCGCAAAGTTAGCGCCTATGGCGGAAACGCCTGTTTGTTCCTGGGTTGGCATATCCAGCCATTGCCTGCTAAAGGGCTGCCTCGCCGTGGCGATCCAGCCGGCATCATGGCAAGAGCATCGAAATGAACAAGCATTCCAGCCTTCGGAGCGCTTCCGATCTGGAAGCCAGCGGGCTCATTTCCTCGGCTGAGCGTCTCGACATTGAAGAGGTGGCGCGGCGTTACTCGGTGGCGATCACCCCGGCGATGACCGACCTCATCACCGGCTCTCCCCAGGACGATGCCATCGCCGCCCAGTTCGTGCCAACCGGCCGCGAACTGATATCGAGCCCGGACGAACTCACCGATCCGATCGGGGATGACGCCTTCTCGCCCGTGAAGGGCATCGTGCACCGCTATCCCGACCGTGTCCTGCTCAAGCCGCTGCATGTCTGCCCGGTCTATTGCCGCTTCTGCTTCCGCCGCGAAATGGTGGGGCCGGAGGGCGATACGCTCACCAGCAGCGAACTCGACGCAGCCCTGGCTTACATCGCCAACAATCCTGCGATCTTCGAGGTCATCGTCACCGGCGGCGATCCTTTCGCGCTGTCGCCGCGGCGCATCGGCCGGATCGTCAAAGCACTATCGGCCATCGACCATATCGGGGTGATCCGGTTTCATACGCGCGTGCCGGTGGTAGCCCCCGAACGGATCACCGCCGAACTCATCGAAAACCTCGACAGCCCGAAGGGCGTGTTCGTCGCCCTGCACGCCAACCATATGCGCGAACTCACTCCCGCCGCGCGGGAGGCCTGTACGCGGCTGGTGCAGGCGGGCGTCGCCATGGTCAGCCAGACCGTGCTGCTCAAGGGTGTCAATGCCACGGCCGAAGCGCTATCGGCCCTCTTCCGGGCTCTGCTCGGCCTGCGCATCAAGCCCTATTATCTGCACCATGGCGACCTCGCCAAGGGCACCGGCCATTTTCGCACCAGCATCGCCGAGGGCCAGGCGGTGATGCGGGAGCTGCGCGGCAGCCTCACCGGCCTCGGCCAGCCCACCTATGTGCTCGACATTCCCGGCGGCCACGGCAAGGTGCCGATTGGACCGAGCTATCTTGCAGCCGAGAGCGAAGACGGCCATCTCGTCACGGACCCGCGTGGCGGCGTGCACGCCTATCGGGGCTAGAGCAAAATGACTTTTCCCCGAATTGTCATTCTTCTCTAACTCTTTGTTTTAACGCGTTTTCTTCATCGAAAAGTCCATCAACTTTTCTGGAAAACGCTCTAGGTGTTACCGTCAGTTCTGGACCACGATTTCGGTACGGTCGGCGGCGAAGAGGCTGAAAATCGCCTGGATCGGCACACCGTCACTATCGACATTGACGCCCTCCACCGTCAGTACCGGGCGGCCCGCCGCAATGTCCAGCCTGGCTGCCTCGTCTGGAGAGGCAAAACGGGCGCCCAGACGCGTCGCCTGGCGCTTGTAGTCGTCGACGCCGCATTCGGCCAAGGCCGGTGTCACGGCCCCGAAGCGACGATAGGCATCGGCGAAGCCGACAAAGCGCGGCAGAGGCAGGAAAGTGCTGCCGAACGCGATCGGCACGCCATCCGCCGAACGCAGGGTCAGCAGCCTGAGCACGAGACTGCCGGGCGCGATCGCCAGAAGGCTTGCGAGACGCGGATCGGCCTGGACTTCGCTGGCTTCCAACATCGTGCCCCCCGCTTCGCGCCCCTCCTGGGCCATGTTCTGGCTGAAACGGGTGCGCGCGCCGATCGGATAGGCGAGACGGGAAAGTTCGACGAAAGTGCCCCTGCCCTGCGCAGTGCGCACGAGGCCTTTACCGGCCAACTCGCTCAGAGCGCGGCGTACCGTATGCCGGTTGACGCCGAAACGGGCGGCCAGCACGGCCTCCGTCGGCAATTGAGCGCCGGGCGCCAGCATGCCGCCGACAATCTCGGCCTCGACGAGATCGGCAATCTTGCGCCAGGCCGCGATACCATCGCCGCGAAAGACCGCACCATCCATGGCGATGCCATCGCCCGGCAAAACCGTGCCTTCAGCGGCGGCGCGATCGTCTACTGCGCCCAGCGGCGAAAAATTCCGGGTCGGGACTGGTTTTGTCATGGAAGCGTTGCAAGGTTCCTCATATAGTTGTCTATATCACTAGACAACTTGCTTCGCCAGCCCTGTTTCGAGCCCAGCCTGTTGTGACCGAAGGCAACCCCCATGGTTCCGTCATGAATGAATCCTCTCCAGATCGTCATCGCCAGATGGCAGCCAATCCGGCTGCCGGAGTGAAGGCGCGCCAAGCCGTCATGCGCCTGTGCGCCCATGCTACCGGCCCCGAACTCGATCATGTTCTTTCGGCCCTGGCCCCGCTTCCGGCCCATGTGACGCTGCGACCAGCCGCAACAGGCCTCGTCATGCTGCAGGGCAAGGTCGGCGGCGACGGTGGCGCCTTCAACCTGGGGGAAGCGAGCACCTCGCGTGCCACCGTCCGGCTGGAGAACGGGCCGATCGGCTTTGCCTATCATCTCGGCCGCGATCGCACCAAGGCCAGCGCCGCCGCCCTGATCGACGCACTCTGGCAAGACGAGCCCCGCCGCGATGCCGTGGAGCGGGCGCTGCGTCCTGTCGCAGCCCGCCTCGCGGCCGATGCGGAGGTTTCAGCCCGCCAAACAGCGGCAACCAGGGTCAATTTCTTCACCATGGTACGAGGAGAGGACTGATGACCAACCTTGCACTGGACCTCGCGCCCGGCTTCGCCAATGCCGCGCTCGAATCCCAGGCGGTCTTCCGGGCCTGCATGAATGCGCTGGCCCGTCCCGCCCGTCCCCTGTCCCTCCAAACAAACCTCGCACCGCCGGCGCCGCTGACGCCGGAACTGGCCGCCCTTGCCCTTGCCTTGGCCGATCACGAGGCCCCTATCTGGCTCGATGCAAGGCTGCAGGCACCGGCGGTGCGCGCCTTTCTCACCTTCCATACCGGAGCCCGCCTGACGGAGGATCCGCAGGAGGCGGCCTTCGCCTTGATCGCAGACGTGGCTGCCTGTCCGGATCTTGCCCATTTCGCCCAGGGCAGCGACGAATATCCCGACCGCTCGACCACGCTGCTGATCGCTATCGAGCGGCTCGAACCCGGCCACGATCTCGTCTTCACCGGCCCCGGCATCAAGGCCGAGAGCAGCCGGGAAGAAGCCGGCCTGGTGCTTGCTCCGCTCCCCTCCGGCCTGCCCCGGCAGCTTGCCGCCAATCACGCGGCCTTCCCGCGTGGCGTCGACCTCGTCTTCACGGCGCCGGGCAAGATCGCCGCCCTGCCGCGCTCGTCAAAAATTCTTGGAGCAGACAAGAAAGTTGGAGCAGCCTGATGTATGTCGCCGTCAAGGGTGGCGAGGAAGCCATCGACAATGCCCATCGCCTGCTCGCCCATGTCAGGCGCGGCGACAAGGCGGTGCCCGATCTTGCCACCGATCAGATCCGCGAACAGCTCACGCTGGGCGTCGACCGTGTGATGGCGGAGGGCTCGCTCTATGATCGTGACCTCGCGGCGCTGGCGATCAAGCAGGCCCGCGGCGACCTGGTCGAAGCGATCTTCCTGGTGCGCGCCTATCGCACCACCCTGCCGCGCTTCGGCATTGGCGTGCCCGTGGACACCGACGAGATGGCCATCCGCCGCCGTATCTCGGCAACCTTCAAGGATCTGCCCGGCGGCCAGGTGCTTGGCCCGACCTTCGACTACACCCACCGCCTGCTCGACTTCATGCTAGCGGCCGGTGCCGAAATCGAACCGCCCCGGGAGAAACCCGCCACGGACGAGAAGACGCCACGCGTCAGCGACCTGCTCGGCGGCGAAGACTTGATCGAACGCAACGCCGATCCCGATCCCGAACGCCCGGTGGGCGACCTCACCCGCGAGCCCCTGTCCTTCCCGGCCGAGCGCGACCTCAGGCTGCAGGCGCTGGCCCGAGGCGACGAGGGCTTTCTCCTCGCGCTCGCCTATTCCAGCCAGCGCGGCTTTGGCCGCACCCATCCCTTTGTCGGTGAGATCCGTCTGGGAGAAGTGGAGGTGGAATTCGTGCCCGAGGAGCTCGGTTTTGCCGTGCCGATGGGGTCGATCACCGTCACCGAGTGCCAGATGGTCAATCAATTCGCTGGTTCTGCCGAGGCCCCACCGCAATTCACGCGCGGCTATGGCCTGGTCTTCGGGCAGGCCGAGCGCAAGGCGATGTCCATGGCGATGGTCGACCGTTCGCTCCGGGCGCGCGAATTCGGCGAGGAGATGACTGCGCCCGCCCAGGACGAAGAATTCGTGATGTCCCATTGCGACAACGTGCAGGCGACCGGCTTCGTCGAGCATCTGAAACTGCCCCATTACGTCGACTTCCAGGCCGAACTCGACCTGGTCCGGCGCCTGCGGGCCGAACATGCCGAACGCCGCAAGGCGGCACTGGCCGAAGTCGGACAGGAGGACGCAGCATGATCGAGACTCAGGCCCTGCCCACCGGCAGCGAGCGCATCCCCGCGGAGGCCGGCTACAATTTCGCCTATCTGGACGAACAGACCAAGCGCATGATCCGCCGGGCGATCCTCAAGGCCATCGCCATTCCCGGCTATCAGGTGCCGTTCGCTTCGCGCGAGATGCCGATGCCCTATGGCTGGGGCACCGGCGGTGTGCAGGTGACGGCCGCCATCATCGGCCCTGACGACGTGCTGAAGGTGATCGACCAAGGCGCCGACGACACCACCAATGCCGTCTCGATCCGCCGCTTCTTCGCCAAGACGGCCGGCGTTGCCACCACTACCGCGACGCAGGACGCCACCATCATCCAGACACGCCACCGCGTGCCTGAGGCTCCGCTCAAGCCCGACCAGGTTCTGGTCTACCAGGTACCGATCCCCGAGCCGCTGCGCTTCCTGGAGCCGCGCGAGACCGAGACCCGCAAGCTGCACGCCCTCGCCGATTACGGCCTGATGCATGTGAAGCTCTACGAGGACATCGCCCGCCACGGCCATATCGCCACCACTTACGCCTATCCGGTGGAAGTCGCCGGGCGCTATGTCATGGACCCCTCGCCGACGCCGAAATTCGACAATCCCAAGATCGACGATTGCGAGGCGCTGCAGCTCTTCGGTGCCGGGCGCGAGAAGCGCATCTATGCTGTGCCGCCGCATACTCGGGTGAGGAGCCTCGATTTTGAGGATCATCCTTTCAGCGTGCAGCGCTTCAAGCAGCCCTGCGCCCTCTGCGCCGCGCAAGGCGTCTATCTCGACGAGGTCGTCCTCGACGATCGCGGCGGCCGCATGTTCGTCTGCTCGGACACCGACCATTGCGAGACCAGGCGGGCAGAGGGACACAGGGGCGCGATGCTGGGCACGGCGCCCGAAACACTGAGCGGCCAGGGTGCGAATTCGCCCTTGCCGGCCGAAGCCGGGAAGACCGCACCATGAGCGCCATCCCTTCCTTATCCGTGCGCATCGGCGGCAAGGCGGACCTGCCCGCCGTGCTCACCCTTTACGGACAGCCCGATTTCAACGGCGACAACGTCCTGACGCTCGAGGAGGCCGAGGACAAGCTCCAGCGCCTCGGCCTCTATCCCGATTACACGCTCCATGTCGTCGAACAGGACGGCAGGATCATCGGCACCTTCTGCCTGATGGCGGTCGACAACCTCGCCCGGCGCGGCACCCCTTTCGCCGTGATCGAGAACGTGGTGATCGCTTCCGACAAGCAAGGCGAAGGCATTGGCCGCCTCATGCTGCAGGCCGCCTTCCGCCTGGCGCAGGAGAAGGGCTGCTACAAGGCCATTCTCGCCTCCAGCCTGCACAATACCGGCGCCCATGCCTTTTACGATTCACTCGGTTTCGAGCGTCACGGCGTGTCCTTCCGCCTATCCTTGCCGGAGAAAGTCGCATGACCTTCAACGATTCCCCGCTGCTCCAGGCACGCGGGTTGACCAAGCATTATGGCACGCGCCTGGGCTGTGCCGACGTCTCCTTCGACCTCTATGAGGGCGAGGTTCTCGCCGTGGTGGGCGAATCCGGATCGGGCAAATCGACCCTGCTCGGTCTCCTGTCCAGTGAAGTCGAACCGACCGCCGGTTCTGTGCATTATCGCATGCGCGACGGCGCCGCTCGCGACCTCTTCTCGCTGAGCGAGGCGGAGCGTCGCTTCCTGCTGCGCACTGACTGGGGCTTCGTGCGCCAGGATGCCCGCGACGGGCTGCGGATGGGCGTCTCGGCCGGCGCAAATGTCGGTGAGCGCCTGATGGCCGTCGGCGCCCGGCACTATGGCCGCATTCGCGAATCGGCCCTGGACTGGCTCGGCCGGGTGGAGATCGAGGCCGACCGCATCGACGACACGCCGGCAAGCTTCTCCGGCGGCATGCGGCAGCGCCTGCAGATCGCCCGCAACCTCGTCACCCGCCCCCGCCTCGTCTTCATGGACGAGCCGACCTCCGGCCTCGACGTTTCGGTGCAGGCTCGCCTGCTCGACCTCCTGCGCGGCCTCGTCGCCGAAACAGGTATCGCGGTCATCATCGTCACGCACGACCTCGCTGTCGCACGGTTGTTATCGCATCGCATCATGGTGATGCGGCAGGGCCGGGTGATCGAGACGGGCTTGACCGACCAGGTCCTCGACGACCCGCACGAGGCCTACACCCAACTCCTGGTTTCTTCGGTGCTGGCAGCATGACCTCCCCCATCCTTACCCTCGAAGGCGTTTCCAAGAGCTTCACCCTGCATCTCCAGGGTGGCCAGAGCATCGGCGTGATGCAGGATGTCAGCTTCACCGTCGCCCCCGGTGAATGCGTCGTGCTGGGCGGTCCGTCCGGAGCCGGCAAATCCTCGATCCTCAAGATGATTTACGGCAACTACCGCTGCGATAGGGGATCGATCCTGCTGCGCGAAGGCGAAGACGCCGTGGATATCGCCACAGCCGAACCTCGGCGTATCCTTGCTTTGCGCCGACGCACCATGGGCTATGTCAGCCAGTTCCTGCGTGTCATCCCGCGTGTCTCGGCCCTCGCCATCGTCACCGAGGCGGCGCGGGAAACCGGCATGGCCGAGGACGCGGCCATTGGGCGCGCCCAGGACCTGCTCCACCGGCTCAACGTGCCGGAACGACTGTGGCGCCTGCCGCCTGCAACCTTCTCGGGCGGTGAGCAGCAGCGTGTCAACATTGCGCGCGGCCTCGCATCCGACCGGCCCCTCCTGCTCCTCGACGAGCCAACCGCCTCGCTCGATGCGGCCAACCGGGCCGTCGTCGTCGAGCTCATCACCGCCAAGAAACAAAATGGCGTCGCAATTGTCGGCATCTTTCATGATGAGGATGTGCGCGAGCGAGTCGCAGACCGCGTGGTCGACGTCACCCAGTTTTCCGCAACCTCACTTGCCGCCTGAACGGACATTTCAATCATGCCTGATCTTGAGCAATTTGTTCTCTCAAACGCCCGCCTCGTCCTGGCGGATCATGTGATCGACAAGGGCTGGATCGCGGTCGACAAGGGCCGCATCGTGGACATGGGCGAGGGAGAGGCGCCGGAAAAAGGCCTGGACATGGCGGGAGACCATATCCTGCCCGGGCTGGTGGAACTTCATACCGACCATCTGGAAGCTCATTACTCGCCGCGCCCCTCGGTGCGCTGGCATGCCCTCAGCGCCGTGATGGCCTATGACGCCCAGATCGCCGCCGCCGGCATCACCACCGTGTTCGATTCCATCCGCCTCGGCTCCGAGACGGAGGAGGGCACGATCTCCAAGGAGGGCACGGCCCTGGCCGGGGCCCTGGAAGAGGCACGCCAGCACGGCCATCTGCGCGTAGAGCATCGCACCCATATTCGCTGCGAGCTCGCCACGCACGATGTCCTCACCGCCTTCCAGGCATTCCGGGAACTCTACCCCGTTCATCTGGCCTCGTTGATGGATCATACGCCCGGCCAGCGCCAGTTTCGCGATCTCGAAACCTGGATGAGCTTCTACTTTCCACGCCGTGCGCGCGGGGAGACCGATGTCGAGAGCTATATCAAGGCCAAGCTCGACAGGCATGCCCGCTTTGCTGCGCACAGCCGCACCAATCTGGTGGCATTGGCGCGCGAACATGGCATCGTGCTCGCCAGCCACGACGATGCGAGCGCGACCCATGTGGACGAAGCCGTGGCCGATGGCGTGGCCATTGCCGAATTCCCGACCACGCTCGAGGCCGCCCTCGCCTCCCACGCCGCCGGTATCAGCGTGATGATGGGTGCGCCGAACGTCGTGCGCGGTGGCTCCCATTCCGGCAACATCGCGGCGGCGGACCTTGCCGGCCAGGGTGTGCTCGACATCCTCTCCTCCGACTATGTGCCCGCCAGCCTGCTCCTGGCCGCCTTCCAGCTGCCCGAGCGGGTGCCCGCGATCGATCTGCCGGCCGCCGTGCGCATGGTCAGCGATACGCCGGCCCGCGCCACGGGCCTCGACGATCGCGGTCGGTTGGAAAAAGGACGGCGGGCCGATCTGGTGCGCGTGACCCAGGTTGCCTCGGGCTCCAGCACCACGCCGATCATCCGCCGCGTCTGGAACGAGGGCAAGATCGCGGCATGACCGACGAACCCGCTTTGATCCAGCCCAAACCTCGGTTCGGCAAACTGATCGCCATCGTCGGACCGAGCGGCGCGGGCAAGGATACGCTGATCGATGCGGCCCGTGCCCATTTCGCCGGCCATCCCGGCCTGATCTTCCCGCGGCGCGTCATCACGCGGGAAAGCAATTCGGCGGAAGATCACGAGACCCTGACCGAGCAGCATTTTGCCGAATTGGAGGCCGAGGGTGGTTTTTCGCTCTCCTGGCGCGCCCACGGCCTCAGCTACGCCCTGCCCCTTGAGGTGCGGCTGGCAACCGAAGAGGGCCGCCACGCCGTCTGCAATCTCTCCCGTTCCAGCCTGCCGGAGGCGCGCCAGCGCTTCGCCGGCCTCAGCGTGGTGCTGATCACCGCACCGGCCGAGATCATCGCCCAGCGTCTGGCTGCCCGCGGCCGCGAAAGCGAAGAGATGATCCGGGCGCGCCTGGCTCGCAAGATCGATCGCGAGGACACCCTCGCCCCCGATCTCATCATCAGCAACGACGGACCGGTGGAAGCGGCGATCGACAGGCTGATCGCCCATCTGCAGGCCGAACTTTCGGGCCAAGCTCAGGCGGTGGAGTAGGCTGGATCGGCCTATTGGGCGTTCAGGCTCGCGGGCCGGCAACCGATCCCCGCAAATCGAGCTGACAGGGCACTTCGACGGCCCGAGGCGCCTCGCCGGGTTCCGCCAGGCGCTGCATGAGCTGGGCCCAGGCAACTTCGGCGATCGCCTCCACCGGCTGTATCACCGCGGCGATCGGCGGGTGGGTCACCTGCATCCATTCGATGTCGTCGAAGCCCACAACCGACAGATCCCTGGGCATGACGAGGCCCCGTCGCTCCACTTCCCGCAGGGCCGCGAGCGTAGCAGGGCTATAGAGCGCGAAGACGGCCGTCGGCAACTCTCCCCTGTCGAAACGTGCAGCCATGGCCTCCATGGCCGATGCGACATCGGGACCACACAGCAGAACTTCGACATTATCGGCGACGCCCGCCTGGTGTGCCGCTGCCATCGCGCCGTTGACGCGATCGCGCATATTGGTGAGGTCGAGAGAGGAGGGCCCGAGCAGGATGCGCCGGTGTCCCAGGGCCACGAGTTCGCGGATGACTGCAGCACTGGCCTCGATATTGTTGACGCTGACGCGATCGAATCCGGTCTCGTCCGGGACGCGATCGAGCAGGACCGTGGCGACCTTCTGATCGAGCAGCGAGCCTTCCGCCGCCGGGCGCCCATCCGTCGGCACGACGATCATGCCGGCGACGCGCCAGTCGAGCAGCGCCTCGGTCTGGGCGGCCTCCCGCTCGGCCTTCTCGGCGCTGGAAACGGTCACCAGACGATAGCCGCTGCCCTCCGCCAGACGCTCGAAATGGGCAACCATGGAACCGAAGAACGGATTGCGGAAGTCCGGGACGATCAGCCCGACGATCGAACGGCGCGACCGGCGCAGATTGGCAGCCAGCGGGTCCACCCGAAAGCCAAGTTCCCGAACGGCGGCATGAATACGCGCGACACTCTCGGCCTTCACTGCGCCGAGGCCGCGGAGCACTTTGGAAACGGTGGCAGGCGAGACATTCGCAAGCCGGGCAACATCATGAATAGTTGCCCGCTCACCCGGTATCTTGCGCGGCGGTTCGTTGGATTGCATGGCCCCCGCCCCTGTCACGAACGAACACTCACGCGATGATAACACAGATAAATCGATTTTCTTCTGTCAATTGGCTCCCTTCATTGAAGGCTGCCAATTGACGTATTGATATTAAATTACGCCGGATCGACCAGGTGTCAAAGGTCTTTCAAGATCTTCGAACCGAGCGCAATCCATTTGCGCTCAAGTCGCAAAGCGGAAATGCAGAACATCGCCGTCGACGACCACATAATCCTTGCCTTCCAGCCGGAACTTGCCGGCTTCCTTGGCGCCCGCCTCACCGTTGAGAGCGACATAGTCGGCATAGGCGATGGTTTCGGAACGGATGAAACCCTTCTCGAAATCGGAGTGGATCACGCCGGCGGCTTGCGGGGCGCGCATGCCCTTGGTGATGGTCCAGGCCCGTGCCTCCTTCGGCCCCACCGTGAAATAGGTGACGAGGTCGAGCAGTTCATAGCCGGTGCGGATGACGCGGTTGAGACCCGGTTCGCTCAAGCCGATGGCGTCGAGATAGTCCTTCTGCTCCTCGGGCGGCAGGATGGCGATCTCACTCTCGATCTTGGCCGATACCACCACCGCCTTGGCGCCTTCCTCGGCAGCACGCTCCTTCACCTTTTCGGACAGGCCATTGCCCTTGTCGGCAGAGGCCTCCTCGACATTGCAGACATAGAGGACCGGCTTGGCGGTAAGAAGCTGCAGCATGTCGAAGGCCCGGCGTTCCTCCGGCTTGACGTCGACCAGGCGAGCCGGCTTGCCCTCACGCAGCAACACCAGCGCCCGGTTGATCAGGTCGAGGCTTTCCTTGGCCTCCTTGTCGCCGCTGCGCGCCTTCTTCTCCAGCGCCACCATGCGACGCTCCAGGCTGTCGAGGTCAGCGATCATCAGTTCGGTCTCGATGGTCTCGATATCGGCCACCGGATCGATCTTGCCTTCGACATGGGTGACGTCGCCGTCCTCGAAGCAGCGCACCACGTGGGCGATGGCATCGCATTCGCGGATATTGCCGAGGAATTGGTTGCCCAGCCCTTCACCCTTGGAGGCGCCGCGCACCAGGCCGGCAATGTCCACGAAGGTCAGCCGAGTCGGAATGATGGTGCCGGACTTGGCAATGGCCGCGAGCTTCTCCAGGCGCTCGTCCGGCACCGCCACGTCACCGACATTGGGTTCGATGGTGCAGAAGGGATAGTTGGCCGCCTGTGCCGCCGCCGTCTGCGTCAGCGCATTGAACAGGGTCGACTTGCCGACATTGGGCAGGCCGACAATTCCGCATTTGAAACCCATGGTGATCGCTCGTTCATCTTGTAGCCGGCGCGCTTTTGCCGCCGACGAAATCCGTTAAGGCGCTGGGTAGATAGGAAGCAGCGCAACGTCAATGGCTCGGCCGAGCCGGACGGCTCGTCCAGCCGATTCTTCAAGCCCCTGCGAGCCAATGCAGACCGCGTTTGATCTGCAAGACTTCAAACACTTGCCGGCTTCATCTGCTTCACCCCTTCGTGGATGATGCAGATGAAGCCGGTTTGGTCGCACCGTGTCCCCTTGCCTCCATGAACAGGTGGACCTTGTTCTGGAAGCTCGCCTCCTCCCCGCTCGCCAGCAGCGGTGCCGCGTCTGCGCAGGCGGAGCACAGATCCTCGACCCAGGGCCACTCCGCCTTGGCGAAGTCACTGAGCACGAAATGATGCACCAGCGCCTTGTCACCGGGATGACCGATGCCGAGCCGAGCGCGGCGATAGTCGTTGCCGCAATGGGCGGTGATCGATCTCAAGCCATTATGACCGGCATTGCCGCCGCCGACCTTCACGCGCAGCTTGGCGGGCGCCAGATCGAGTTCGTCGTGAAAGACGGTGAGATCGGTAAGACCGATCTTGAAGAAGCGCATGGCCTCGCCAACCGACTGCCCGCTTTCGTTCATATAGGTCTGTGGCTTGAGCAGCATGACACGCTCGCCGCCAATGCTGCCTTCGCTGATCTGGCCCTGGAAGCGGGCGCGCCAGGGCGCGAAACGGTGGCGCCGCGCCATCTCGTCGATGACAAGGAAACCGATATTGTGACGATTGCCGGCATATTTGGCGCCCGGATTACCGAGCCCGACAAAAAGACGCATGATAGCCCCCACTAGAGCAAAGCGCGTTTAAGCGGATACGCTCTCTTGCTCTAGCTCCTTGTTTCCAGGCCAATCCAACGGATTGGCTAGAGCGTCTTTGCGGTTCTAGGTGACTCCGTCGAATCGCCAAACGCTCTTGTGCGAATGGCCGGGACGAGCCCGGCCATCGCAGCAATATTCGAAGCCGGATTACTTCTTGGCGGCGTCGGCAGGCTCGGCAGCCACTTCGGCTTCGGGAGCAACCTCTTCACCGGCCGGCGGCAGGATCGAAACCAGCGTCGCATCGTCCTGGCCGGCGTAGGAAACGCCTTCCGGCAGCTTGATCTGCGAGAGGTGGATCGAATCGTTGATGTCGAGAGCGGCAACGTCGACATCGATCGAATCGGGGATCTTGTCGGCCGGGGCCAGAACCGAGAGCGAATGCGTCACGATATTGACGGAACCGCCACGCTTCACACCCACCGAGGTGGCGGCGTTGACGGCATGGACGGGAACGTCGACGCGCAGACGCGAGCCGGCATCGATGCGCAGGAAGTCGACATGCTCGACGGTGTCCTTCACCGGGTCGAGAGCATAGTCGCGCGGAATAGCGCGGGTCTTGCTGCCATCCACCTCGATCTCGAACACGGTGGTGAGGAAGTGGCCGGCATAAACCAGCCGGTTGGTTTCCTTGGCATCGAGCGCGATGGAAACGGGGGGCTTGCCGGAGCCGTAGATCACGGCCGGCACCTTGCCTTCACGACGAACGGCACGCGCGGCCCCCTTGCCCACTTGCGTGCGAGCCGTGGCGGAAATCTGCTTCACGGACATTGTGTATTCCTAGGTTGTTCAAAGAAAAAGGCCGCTGGCGCGGCCGGTTCGGTCGTCCCGCATTGCCTCCAGGGGTGTCTGGTCGCGGAACGGCGTTCTCATAGACGTATCGGGGGCGAAATGCAAGAAGCGCGATATGCCTTGTGCCAGTTGTGCCTGGAGCGCGGACATCACAGCCCCATGACTTCATGGGGCTGTGATGTCCGCGCTCCAAGAGACGCCCCCCGTTCAATGCCCCTCGAAAGATACCAGTGTGTGGACCGGCACGCCGAGCGCCCGGATCTTGTCGGCCCCCTTCAGGTCCGGCAGGTCGATGATGAAGACCGCCGCCAGGACATCGGCACCGATTTCACGCAACAGCTTGACCGCCGCTTCCGCTGTACCGCCGGTGGCAATGAGATCGTCCACGACAAGGACCCGTTCGCCCGGCTTCACCGCATCCTTGTGGACCTCCATTTCGTCGAGGCCGTATTCCAGGGAATAGGCGATGCGCACGGTTTCGTGCGGCAGCTTGCCTTTCTTACGCACAGGCACGAAGCCGGACGAAAGCTGATGGGCCAGAGCCCCTCCCAGGATGAAGCCACGCGCCTCGATCCCGGCAACCTTGTCGATCTTGGCACCCGCCCAAGGCTGGACAAGTTCGTCGACCGCACGCCGGAAGGCCCAGGCGTCCCCCAGCAAGGTGGTGATATCGCGGAACGCCACTCCCGGCTTGGGATAGTCCGGAATGGTGCGGATCGCGTCCTTGAGGATGCGGGCCGTCGAGCCCGAGAGTTCTGTCTTGGCGGTCATAGTCTGCCTTCCGCGGATTCGATGCCGAAAAAGACCACGCCCTTGCCCAAGAGTCGAGGCCGGGCTGGTGCAGAAAGGCCCGCCTTCCCCTTCACAGACAGCCGATTAAAATAATGAAGGCCGGGGATCGACGATCCCCGGCCTTCGTCAATCAAGTCTGGCTCAAAGCCCTCAATGAGCGTCGGCCCAAATCTTCTTCTTGGTGTAATAGAGCAGGCCGGCCAGCACGATCAGGAAGATGATGACCACGAAACCGGTCTGCTTGCGCTTTTCAAGGGAGGGATCGGCGGCCCAGGCCAGGAAGGCCGCGACATCGTGGGTATACTGATCCACCGTCTGCGGCGTGCCGTCCGTATATTCAACCTGCCCATCGGCCAACGGCTTGGCCATGCCGATCGAAGCACCGAAGATCTTGTTGTAATGCCCGTTCGGCGGAACGGTGACACCCTCGGGTGGCTTCTCATCGTCCTTCAGATAGCCGTCGGTAATCAGGGCATGGATATAGTCCGGCCCCTGCTCCTGGTACTGGGTGAAGATGTCGAAGACGAAGCCGGGGAAGCCGGACTTCACGCCACGCGCCTTGGCGAGCAGCGACATGTCCGGCGGCACCGCGCCATTGTTGGCGACGGCGGCAGCCTGATCGTTCGGATAGACCAGCGGGAAATAATCCGCCGGACGGCCCTTGCGCTCGAGGACCTCGCCCTTGTCGTTGGGCGCGTCCATGACGGTGTATTCGGCAGCAAGCGCCTTCACCTGCCCCTCGGTGAAGCCGGGGCCGCCGGGATCGGACAGGGTGCGGAAGGCAACGCGATGCAGGCTGTGGCAGGCCGAGCAGACTTCGCGATAGACCTTGAAGCCACGCTGCAGCTGACCCTGATCATAGCGACCGAATGGACCCGCGAAGCTCCACTGCTGGCGGGTCGGCTGCTCGCCGCCCTCCGCCCAGGCGGGCTGGGACAGACCGGCAGCGCCGAACAGGGTGGCCAGGGCGACAGCCAGGCCGGCCACACGTGAAGGTTTGAACATCTCAATCATCTCGTTCGCCCCTCAGCCCTTGCTTTGCGATTCGGCGGTGTTTGCGGCCGGCAGGGGGATGCCGCCCGTTTTCGCCAGAATGGCATCGGCGATCGAAGCGGGAACCGGCTTGGTCTGCTCAAACAACCCCAGCAACGGCAGGGCGATGAGGAAGTAGGAGAAGTACAGCGCGGTCAGAATCTGGCCGATCAGTACCTTCGAGCCTTCCGGCGGCTGCGAGCCGATCCATCCGAGGCCGATGCAAATAGCCACGAAGATGAAGAACACCCAGCGGAACACCGGACGATAGACCGCCGAGCGCACCTTCGATGTGTCGAGCCAGGGCAGCAGCGCCAGCATGACGATCGCGGCGAACATCATGATGACGCCCAGCAGCTTGTCCGGGATGGAACGCAGGATCGCGTAGAAGGGCAGGAAGTACCATTCGGGCACGATATGCGCGGGCGTCTTGCCGGGATCGAAGGTGATGTAGTTCTCCGGATCACCCAGATAGTCCGGCATGTAGAACACGAAATACATGAAGAAGACGAGGAAGCAGGCGATGCCGAAGGCATCCTTCAGCGTCGCATACGGCGTGAAGGGTACCGAGTCCTTGTCTGACTTGATGTCGACGCCGGTCGGATTGTTCTGGCCGACCACATGCAGCGCCCAGATATGCAGCACGACGACGCCGGCGATCATGAACGGCAGCAGATAATGCAGCGAGAAGAAGCGATTCAGGGTCGGATTGCCCACCGAATACCCGCCCCACAGCCAGGTCACGATCGACTTGCCGAACACGGGAATGGCGGAGAACAGGTTGGTGATGACGGTAGCACCCCAGCCCGACATCTGGCCCCAGGGCAGCACATAGCCCATGAAGCCGGTCGCCATCATCAAGAGGAAGATGACGACACCGAGCAGCCACAGCACCTCGCGGGGGCCCTTATAGGAGCCATAATACATGCCGCGGGCAATGTGGAGATAGACGGCGATGAAGAACATCGAGGCGCCGTTGGCGTGCAGCTTCTGGATTAGCCAACCCCAGTTCACGTCGCGACGGATCAGGTCCACCGAGGTGAAGGCCAGGCTCGAATCGGAGACGTAGTGCATCGCCAGCACCACGCCCGTGAGGATCTGCGCACCCAGCATGAAGGAGAGGATGGCGCCGAAGGTCCACATATAATTGAGGTTACGCGGCGTGGGATAGGCGATGAACGAGGAGTGGACGAGCCCGCCGATCGGCAGGCGGCTCTCGAACCACCGTCCAAGGCCGGATTTCGGAGTCCAGGTCGAGGTTCCGCTCATGAATTGTGACCTTAAGCTTGTGCGTTCGATTCGGCGCCGATCATAATCTTGGTCGGGCTCTCGAAATTATAGGGCGGAACTTCCAGGTTGAGCGGAGCCGGACCCTGACGGATGCGTCCCGAGGTATCGTAGACCGAACCATGGCAGGGGCAGAACCAGCCATGATAGGCCCCCTCGTTGACCAACGGGATGCAGCCCAGATGCGTGCAGATGCCGACCACGACGAGCCATTGCGCCTGATCTTTCTTGACCCGGTCCGCATCGGCCTGAGGGTCCTTCAGATCCCCCAGCTTGACGTCCTCGGCCGCAGCAATTTCAGCCTTGGTGCGGTGACGAACGAAGATCGGCTTGCCACGCCAGAAGATCTTCACCGACTGCCCCTCGGGAATCGGGGTCAGGTCAACCTCGACCGGCACGCCCGCCGCGATGGTTGCCTTGTCCGGATTCATCTGGCTGATGAAAGGCCAAGCTGCGCCAGCGACACCCACAGCACCGACCGCGCCGGTGGCAATGTAAATGAAATCGCGACGAGTGGGCTCTGCGGCGTGTTCGTTCGTGACTGACACGGATCGATCCTTCTCATACGTCGCATCCCGGCCACCGCCGGGATGATGGAGGAACCGGACGCATCAGTCCCGCACCATCCAACTCTGCCAAATCTCGGCCACCCCAGCCGCGCAAAACCGGATCGCGGCGAAACTGGGGCAAACCTTATCAAGGGGCTCATGCCACTCTGTTGCGAAGTTGTCTAGATCGTGCAGCCCGCAAATGGCGCTATGTCGCATGACATCAACGCCAATCATGCAGATTCTCCATGCCCGATGCCGGGCAGGTGTCCTATGAAGGCACTCTTCGCTTTCCGCCACGAAAACCCGAATGCCCCTCACTCTCGCCCTCTTCCAGCCCGACATCCCCCAGAACGCCGGCACCATGCTGCGCCTATGCGCCTGCCTCGGGGTAAAGGCGGCCATCATCGAGCCGGCGGCCTTTCCCGTCTCGGACCGGGCCTTCCGCCGGGCCGGCATGGACTATCTCGACCGCCTCGCCATAGACCGCCACATTTCCTTTCCGGCCTTCGAGGCATGGCGAGCCGCGAACAAACAAAGGCTGGTGTTGCTGACGACCAGGGGCGCGGTGCCTCATCCCAACCATGTCTTTCAACCGGACGACATCCTGATGGTCGGCAGGGAATCGGCCGGCGTGCCCGATATGGTTCATGCTGCAGCCGACGCGCGGGTGATCGTGCCGATGCGTCCGGGGTTGCGTTCGCTGAACGTGGCTGTCGCCGCCGCCATGGTGCTCGGCGAGGCCCTGCGCCAGACCGATGGCTTCCCTTCCCCGGCAGATTCTGCTTGATCGAACACCGGCCTTCCTCCGGCCGTCATTGATCCTGCGCAATTGCCTGCTGGTAGAAACGGACTATAGAGGCAGCATGACAAAGCCCGCTTCCGCCCCACTTTACGCCGAGATCGCCGCCCATCAGGCCGAGGCCCGTGTCTGGTTCGAATCGCTGCGCGATCAGATCTGCACCGCCTTCGAGGCCATCGAGGAAGCGTTGCCGCAGGCCCGAGCGCCGGCCGGCACCACAGCGGGACACTTCAAACGCACGCCCTGGCAACGCACCGACCACACGGGCCGCCCCGGCGGCGGCGGCGTGATGGCGATGATGCATGGCAGGGTGTTCGAGAAGGTGGGCGTGCATTGCTCGACCGTCCATGGCGAATTCTCGCCCGAATTCCGCACCGAGATCCCCGGTGCCGCCGAAGATCCGCGGTTTTGGGCCTCCGGCATCTCCCTGATCGCCCATCCCTGGAATCCTCATGTGCCGACAGTGCACATGAACACCCGCTTCGTGGTGACCACCAAGGCCTGGTTTGGAGGCGGTGCGGACCTGACGCCGATGCTCGACAGGCGCCGCACGCAGGAAGACCCGGACACCCAGGATTTTCACGCCGCCCTGCGCCGGGCTTGCGAGGCCCATCCCGTGGCGGACTATGCCCGATACAAGAAATGGTGCGACGACTATTTCTTCCTCAAGCATCGCAATGAGTCGCGCGGCATCGGCGGCATTTTCTATGATGGGCTGGCCAGCGGCGACTGGCAGGCCGATTTCGCCTTCACCCAGGCGGTCGGCACCGCCTTCGCCGCCATCTATCCGGAGATCGTCACGCGCAATTTCGACAAGCCCTGGACGGAGACGGAACGCGACGAGCAACTGGTGCGCCGCGGGCGTTACGTCGAATTCAACCTGCTCTATGACCGCGGTACGCTGTTCGGCCTCAAGACCGGCGGCAATGTTTCCTCGATCCTGTCCTCGATGCCACCCACGGTGAAATGGCCTTGACCCGCTAAGCGGAATTTCCCGGAAAGGTCCGCAGCCTGCTTCTAAACCAAAGCGTTTTGCGATTTGACGGAATCGCCTCAAATCGCAAAGTCGCGTCGAAATGGTGAGTTAGAGCAAAGTGGGTTCGGAGAAACCGCACTTTGCGCTCGTGCAGCGCAGCCTGTTGCTGCCATCGACAAGATCGGGCCACAATGTCTCTGACAGATGCGCGTCGATCCCGGAGACCCTGCTGCATGCCCCGCCCGACGACCGCTCTGGAGGCTTTTGCCGCCGCCGTCTTTTTGACGATCTCGACCGGAACGGGCAACGCCCTGGCTCAGCCCTCGGGAGCTGCGGTCGCGAGCGCCTGCACGCTGCTGGCCGATGTGGCAACCGGCAAGCTGCTCACTCAGGAAGGCAGTTGCGACCAGCCGATTACGCCGGCCTCGACCTTCAAGATCGCCATCAGCCTGATGGGCTATGATTCGGGCCTGTTGAAGAACGAGCATGTGCCGGCCCTGCCCTTTCGCGAAGGCTATGCCGATTGGGTGCCGGAATGGCGTACCAGCACCGACCCCACAAGCTGGATGAAGAATTCGGTGGTCTGGTACTCGCAACAGGTCACGCGCAGCCTCGGCAAGCTGCGATTCAAGCGCTATGTCGCCGAATTCGATTACGGCAACCAAGACGTCGCGGGCGATCCGGGCAAGCAGAACGGCCTCACCCATGCTTGGTTGAGCTCGTCCCTGAAGATCACGCCGCTCCAGCAGCTCAGGTTCCTGGAGCGGATGGTGCGCCACCAACTGCCGGTCTCGAACCGAGCCTATGACATGACCACCCGCATCCTGGAACTGGCGCCGCTGCCCAATGGCTGGGAAGTTCACGGCAAGACCGGTTCCGGGGCGCCCCGGCGCTCCGACGGCAAGCTCGACCTCGATCATGCCTATGGCTGGTTCGTCGGCTGGGCCAACAGGAACGGACGTAACGTAGCCTTCGTGCGCCAGGTGCAACTGGCCGGCAAAGGCGATATCCGAGCCGGCCTCCAGGCGCGCGATGCCTTCCTGGCGGAACTGCCTGGCCTGCTGGACCGGCTGTAATCCGGTCCGTGTCGATCACGCTGTCCCTCCATCACAGAAATTCCTCCCCGCCTAGGTAATTTCGCAGGAATGGGGGGACGCGAACCTGCCCCTGTGGCGTCTGGTGGTTCTCGATCAAGGGCACCAGGATGCGCGGTGTCGCAATCGCGGTGTTGTTCAGCGTGTGGCAGAAGCGAACCCGTCCCTTCCGGTCGCGCCAGCGGATATTGGCACGCCGTGCCTGCCATTCATGCAGGCTGGAGCAGCTATGGGTTTCCCGGTAGCATGTGAGGCTCGGCACCCAGGTTTCGATGTCGTTCATTCGCACCTTGCCGGGGCCCATGTCTCCAGTGGAGCATTCGACGACCCGATAGGGCAGACCCAGATCCCGCAGGATGTTCTCGGCATTGGCGAGCAGCCGGGCGTGCCAATAGGCGGACTCCTCGGGATCGTCGCGGCAGATCACATATTGCTCCACCTTGTAGAACTGGTGGACCCTGAGCAGGCCGCGCACGTCGCGCCCGCCACTGCCGGCTTCGCGGCGGAAGCAGGGAGAAAAACCCGCATAGAGCAGGGGTAAATCGCGCTCCTCGATGATCTCGCCGCCATGCAGGCCGGTCAGGGCGATCTCGGCCGTGCCGGCGAGATAGGCTCCGTCGCGCGGGAGTTCGAACGTATCCTCCCTGGCAAAGGGGAAATGGCCGGTATTGACGAAGCCATTCCCGCGAACCAGGGCCGGGACAGAGATGGGTTGGAACCCCTCTTGGGAGAGCCGGCGGGAGGTGTCGAACAGCAGAGCCTGCTCCAGCAGGGCAAGGCGCCCCTTCAGCACATAGCTTCGAGCCCCCGCAACCTTGGCGATCCGAGGCGGATCGATCCAGCCACGCCTGTCGGCAATGGCAACATGATCGAGCGGCGTGAAGGTAAAATCGGGCCGATCGCCAACGACACGCACCACCTGATTGCTCTTTTCATCCGGCCCTATCGGCGCCCCCTGCCACGGCAGGTTGGGAACCGTCAGCAAGAGCTCGCGCAGAGCCTGCTCCATCTCCGTCACACGGCCCTGGAGGGCGGAAAGCTCGCCGGCGATCGCCCGGGAATGTTCGGCACCGGCGGCACGCAAGGGCTCGGCAGCCGTGAGGAACTCGGCCGCGATCCGATTTCGTTCCGCCCGCAGGGTTTCAAGCCGTGTCTTGTCGCGACGCAGCGCAGCGTCGAGGGCCAGAATCTGATCCAGATCCACGGTCATGCCCTTGGCGTGGGCCGCCGCCGCGACGGCGGCGGCGTTGTTACGAATGAAAGCGATATCCAGCAATGTTGCCTCCTGATGCTGGCGGCGCGCAGCGGCAGGCGCAAACGAAAAGGCCCTGCCGGATGGCGGGGCCCTGGTTGAAACGCGATGGCGGAGAGAGTTCAGCGCATGCGACTGCAACCCGGCCCCGGGGGGTCGGACGAGATCAGCAGCGAGTTCGATCGATAGAACCTGAACATGATGTCACTCTGCCAGCGACGTCGACGAAAATCAATTGGCCCCTGCCGCGAAAGCCGCCCTTCTCAATCGGCGGTCGGCAAATGGCGCATGGTGACGAAGATCTGCCCGTCTGGCAGTTCTTCCCAGTATTCGATCTCGGTCATATAGGCTGCCTTGGGGTAGCGAGTAAACAGATCACGCGCCTTGGCGCGTGCTTCCTCGCGCGGCAAAGTAAAACTTTCGCGCCGGAACCCCAGCGACATCTGCGACCGTCGGTCTGCATGGCGCTTGGCCAGCGTCCCTGGCCGGATCTCGTCGCTACGCATTCTCGTATCCTCGGCCCATTCCGTTGAGGCAGGCCCGATCGGAAACCTGCATCTGCAATTTAGGGCCTCACGGCTCAAGAGTCGAATCGCAACGTCGCGTGCGGCAGGCGCTAAATCCTGCCCATCGAGCAGCATCAGCGCTTTGGAATCACCGGCCTTCCCGGGCCCAGAGCAGCGTGACGCCGCCGAGCAGCAAGGCGAGGCCCAGCAGCCCTGCGAAGAGTGGGATGGTGTCGATACCCTGCACCACCGATGCTTCGCTGCGCTTGAGGCCGATCCAGCCACTGCCACCGTAGGCGGAGCCGGCACCGACTGCGCGGACCGCCGGGATCGACAGGCCGGACGCGGTGGCGAGACGTTCCACGCTGCCGCCGGTCTCGCCAACCAGGCCCTTCAGCCTGTCAGGCGTGGAGAGCAGATCCTGGAATTCGCGTGGATTGGCGGGGCCGACATTGGTGATCGCCTGCAAGGCGCCGTCCTGGGCTCGCCACAGCCCCATCACGTCGGTGGAATAGACCGCGCTCCACAGGCCGGGCTTCTCCGCTTTGAGGGCGAGCCGGACCTTTTCGCCGTTCGGGCCAGTCAGTTCGACAGGCGCCGCCGTCTCCGCCATGGTCTGGCGCTCGATGGTGATATCGCGGCCAACAGCCCGTGCACGCAACGCTTCCTCGTCGAGATCTGGCTCCTTCAAGAGCCAGTGCGACAGGCGCCGCAGCAGATCGACATGGGGACCGCCGCCCTCATAGCCGCGCGCCCACAGCCAGGCATGGTCCGACAGCAGCAAGGCCACCCTCCCCTTGCCCTGATGAGCCAGCACGAGTAGCGGATCGCCCTGTGCGCCGGTCATCACAGCGCTGCCCTCGCGCAGCTTGGTCTCCACCGTGGTGAACCATTGGCCCCATGCCGGCGGATTGGCATTGCCGCCCGGCAGGTCCCGCGTCACCGGATGGCGTTTGCCGAGCGGGCTGATCTCGGGCCGATAAGGCTGATAGAGCACATTGCCTGAAGGCGCGGCCGGCAGGATCTCTGCCAGGCCGGTGCCCCACAGACTGTTCTCTGAGGCGTAATCGGCGCCCGACGCGAGCAAAATGGCGCCGCCATTGCGCACGAATTCCGTCATATTGTCGAAATAGGCGGCCGGCAGCAGGCCCTCCTGCGCATAACGGTCGAAGATGATCAGGTCGAAGCGGCTGATCTCCTCGTCGAACAGACGATGGGTCGGGAACTGGATCAGGGAGAGCTCGTTGATCGGGGTGCCATCACCCTTTTGCGGTGGCCGGAGAATGGTGAAGTGCACGAGTTCGACATTAGCGTCGGCCTTAAGCAGGTTGCGCCAGGTGCGCTCGCCTGCATTGGGTTCCCCCGACACCAGCAGGACGCGCATCTTCTCGCGGATGCCCTCGATCTGCAGCACGGCCCGGTTGTTCACGGGCGAGAGCTCGCCCGGCACGGTTTCGGCCTCGAGCTCGACCACGTTCACGCCGGCATGCTCGATCGGCACCTGCAGCGAGGACAATTCGCCGACCGGTACGGTGGTGCGCGCGATCTCCTCGCCATCACGGCGCAGGATCACTGCCGCCGTCGACGGCATGTTCGGGCCGCGATCGATGACCCGGAAGCGGATGGTGGTGGCCTGCTTCACCAGGCCGAAACGTGGCGCCTCGACCAGGGTGATCTGGCGGTCGCGTTCATCCTCGCGGCCCGTGATCAAGGCATGGAGCGGCGCCTTGAAGCCGAGGGCTGCCGCCCGTGCCGGCACGTCGTGGACCACGCCGTCCGTCAGCAGGATGGCGCCGCCGACCCGGTCGGGCGGCACGTCGGACAAGGCGGTGGCCAAGGGAGCGAAAAGCTGGGTGCCGTCAGCGCCGGAGTTGACGCCGCCGCCCGCTTCGACCACGCGCAGCTCGGTATTGCCCAACGCCTTGATCTGCCGGCTCAGCGCGTCGCGCGCCTCGTCCGTCTGCCGCGTCCTTTCGTCCAGCGACTGGGACGCGGAGCGGTCGACCACCAGCGCCACCACATTGGGCAGCACGGCGCGCTGCTCGCGCGTCAGAATGGGCCCGGTCAGAGCAAGGACGAACAGGCCCAGCACCAGCGTGCGCAGCCAGGCCCCGCGCAACCGCGCCAGCAGGCACAGCCCCGCGACGGCAGCAGCCAGCACGGCCAGTCCGATGACGACAGGCCAGGGCAGCAGAGGCAGGAATTGGAGGGAGAAATCGCTCATCAGCGTCCGAGCCTCTCCAGCAGATCCTGCACATGCACCTGATCCGCCTTGTAATTGCCGGTCAGCGCATACATCACCATGTTCACGCCGGCGCGATAGGCCAGCTCACGCTGGCGCTCCAGCCCGGTGGAAACAGGAAAGAGCGGGTTCATCTGGGCATCCACGGCCCAGGCCCCAGCCAGATCGTTGGAGGTGATGATCAGGGGCGATACGCCGTCTCCCCCCAGCACCGGCTTGTCGCTGTCCTCCGACGTCGGCGCGGTGGCCTGCACCCAGGTCTCGCCATTGTCATAGCGCCCGACGAATTTATCGAGCAGGTAGAAGGTCTTGGTCAGCACGTGCTTGGCCGGGATGGGCTCGAGTTCGGGAATGTCGAGCCCCGAGAGCAGGCGCTTGAGCGTTTCGCCGGCCGGCGTCGCTGCCCCGCCGGCATCCTGTTGTACCGCGTCGCGCGTATCGAAAATGACGGTGCCGCCCGATTTCATGAACGCGTCGATACGCGCCATCACCGCCGGCGGCGGAGGTTCCTTGCCCGGCACGATCGGCCAGTAGATCAGAGGATAGAAGGCAAGTTCGTCCTTGGCTGGATCGATACCATCGGGCGGCCCCGGCTCCAACGCCGTGCGCTCGGCGATATAGGCGGTCAGGCCCTTGAGGCCGGCGAGGCTGGTTTCATCCGTCTCCTTGTCGCCGGTCACGATATAGGCAAGGCGCGTCTTCAGTGCCGCGTCGAAGGGACGGCTCTGCGCCTGGGCGTCCGGCGGCGCGAGCAAGGTCAGAGCCAACACAACCAAAGCCGCCGAACCAGCGCCGGCGCGGGCAAGGCGCGTCCAGCCGCCCGCCATGAAGAAGACGATCAATGCATCGGCCAGCAGCAGCGCCAAGGCGACCAGCAGCAGGACGGGCCCAAGGGCGACCGGCTTGGCAACCGTATAATCGGCCAGGGAGGCATTCAGCGCCTTGTAGTCCAGGGGTTTCAACACGGCATTGGCTGCCAATGCATTGACGGCCACCAGACCATCGGGCGGCCCATAGAAACCGGGCGGATGATCGGGTCGGCCGATGCCGGGCTGGTCCACCCGCACGGGCTGGGCGGTCGCCGGCGGGACCTGGAAGGCCCCCAGCCCGTCGAGCGTCCGGCTCGGCGCCGCATAGACCGGTGCCGCAGCGCCCGCCGGCGTTGCGGATGCGCCCGCAACCGGCGCAGATTTGGCCAGCCCCACCACCTTGCGCAGCATCTCCACGAAGGTCCCCGACAAGACAAGATTGGACCAGGTAGTGTCCGCCGTCACGTGAAAGAGCACAACGACGCCATTGCCCCGTTTCTCGGCAGTGACCAACGGCGTGCCGTCGGCCAAGGCGGCCCAGGTCCGGCCGGGCAGATCGATATCGGGCTCGGCCAGCAATTGGCGCTTGACGCTGACGTCATCCGGCAAGGCCAGGCCGGCGAAGGGAGAGTTGGCGTCGAAACTGCCGAGCTTTTGCGGCTTCTCCCAGGAGAGCGTCCCGCCCAGCGTGCGCCCGCCCTGGCGCAACTTCACCGGCAGCAGCGTATTTTCGGCGGCGGCAAGACGCGAACCGGCGAAGCGTACCAGAACACCGCCATTCTCGATCCAGGCGGAAAGCTTGGCTTCCGCATCGCCGAGATTGCCGACATCGGCCAGCATCAACACCGGCAGCTTGTCGTCGAGAAAGCGGCCGATCGCCTCGGCCGGAGACGTTCCCTCGGCGGTCCTCACATCGGCATAGGGTTCGAGCGCTCGCGTGAGGTAGTAGTTCGCCGAGAGCAGGGGCTGGCTGACATCCTTGTCCTGCCCCGAGACGATGCCGACCATGCGGCGGCGCCAGGTGCGGTCGAGCAGTTGCGCCGCGCCGGCCGAGGCATCGCCGACGATTTCGAGCCGCGCCACATCGTTGCGGATGTCCACAGGCAAGTCGAGCTGGGCCGTCGTCTCGGCCGCGCCCGCCGGGAAGTTGAAATCGGCCTGGCCGACCGGCAGGTTCTTGAGGTCGAGTGCCCTGACCGTGCCGGACAAGGTGCGGTCGAGCTTGCTCATGCGCAGGACGCGCACCGAGATGCCGCTTGGCGAATTGGACGCGCCGGCGAGCGCCAGGGAGCTGCGGGCATCGTCACGATAGACCGTCACGCGCCCCTGCTTGCCGGCTTCCGACAGAGTGGCGAGAAAGACGTCGTCGCCGTCATCAGCCAGACCATCGGAGAACCAGACGATCTCGGTCTCTGGCGCGGCGCGCAGGAAGGAAGCGATGGCGGGCGCATAGGCACCGCGACTGGCCTGCCAGGGCTGGGGAGCCAGCGCCGCAAGGCGAGGACCGAGGCTCGCGGCGGGGCTGAGCGAGAGATCCGTGAGCGGTTCGGCCAGGGCCGCGATCGCCACCGGGCGGCGATCCTGATCGGCTGCTGCAAGCGTGGCCTGGATCACTTCCTGGCGCTTTGCCCAGGTCGCTGCGGAACCCCAGCCATTGTCGATAAGGAACAAGAGCGGCGCCGCACGCGTCGGCCCGGCCTGATTGAAAGGCCGAAGCGTCGGCACGGCCAGCATGGCAATTACCAAGGCGGCGAGCGCCAGACGCAGAGCCGTCAGCCACCAGGGGGAGCGTGCTGCCACGCGTCCGCGTGGCAACAGGCCGTAGAGCAGGCGCAACGGTGGAAAGTCGATGCGCTGCGGCCGCGGCGGCACCAGGCGCAGCAGAAGCCAGATCGCCGGCAGCAGGGCCAGCGCCGCCAGCATCCAGGGTGATGCGAGAGCCAGCGAACCTAGCATCGATCAAGCCTCTCGATCGCCACCATCACACACCCTCTCCCTGCTGCAGCAGCGGATGCAGGGCGAGCACGGCTTGGGAAGCCGGCTTGTCGGTGCGGTGCAGAGTCATGCTCCAGCCATAGCGGTGCGTGATCGCCCGCAGGGCATCGCGATGGGCCGAAAGCCGATCCTCATAGGCCTGGCGGATATCCTGCGCACGCGGGGCCTGGAACTTGGCTCCGGTTTCGGGATCGATGAGCTCGGTGCGGCCGGCGAAGGGGAAGGTCTCCTCGATGGGGTCGGCGATGACCAGGAGATGGCCGCGCGCACCGCGCGCCGCCAAGGCGGCGATGGTGCCGGCCGTCACCTCCGGCTCGTCGAGAAAATCGCCGATCAGGATGGCTTCGCTGCGGGGGCCGAGCGCGATACGCTCGGGCAGGCCGCTGCGCTCCGCCCTAGCGGGCAGAGCCGCCGTCATCAAGGCGAGGGCAAATTTTTCGATGATCGCCCGCTGCGAGGTCGGCCGGGCCAGGCCGATCAGGCCGACGCGCTCCCCCCCTGCACCAAGAGGTCGGCAAAAGCCAGACACAGCACCAAGGCCCGTTCGAGCTTGGAGGTCTGCGCCAGGCTGGAAGCGAGATTCATCGAGATCGAACGATCGACCCACAGCCACAGGGTCTGGGCCGCGTCCCATTCATGTTCGCGCACATAGAGTTCGTCGCCGCGCGCCGAACGGCGCCAGTCGACATTGGCGGCGGCCTCTCCCGGAGCAAAGTGGCGGAACTGCCAGAAATTCTCGCCCTGCCCGGCACGGCGGCGGCCATGCAGGCCGTGCAGCGCCGTCGCCGCCACGCGGCGTGCCTCCAAGGCAAGTCTGGGCATGGCTTCGGCCAGATCGAGCGCAGCCTGCTGCAGGCCAGCGGATCTGACCGCCTTGTGCTCGTCAATCAGCCGCGTGGAAACCACCATCCGGCTCAGCCCAATTTGCGCGCGAGGCGCCCGATCACGCCCTCAATGCTTTCACCATCGGCCCGGGCAGCGAAGCTGAGGGCCATGCGGTGCTTGAGCACCGGTTCGGCGAGGGCAACCACATCGTCGATCGAGGGCGAGAACCGGCCCTGCACCAGAGCCCGCGCCCGCACCGCGAGCATCAGGGCCTGGCTGGCGCGCGGCCCCGGTCCCCAGGCGATCTTGCCGGCAAGGTCGGGGGTCTCGCCAGGACGGGCCGAGCGCACCAGCGTGAGGATCGCTTCCACCACCGATTCGCCAACCGGCAGCCTCCGGACCAGGCGTTGCGCGCTCAGAAGATCCTCGAAACTCATGGCAGGCCGTGCGGGGCTCTCCTCGACGCCAGTGGTGAAGAGCAGAATGCGCTTCTCATCCTCGCGATCGGGATAGGGCACGTCGATCTGCATCAGGAAACGGTCGAGCTGGGCTTCCGGCAGGGGATAGGTGCCTTCCTGCTCGAGCGGGTTCTGGGTTGCCAGGACATGGAAGGGCTTGGGCAGGTCATGGCGCTCGCCCGCCACGGTGATGTGATATTCCTGCATGGCCTGCAACAGGGCCGACTGCGTGCGCGGTGAGGCGCGGTTGATTTCGTCCGCCATCAGCAATTGCGCGAAAACCGGCCCGCGCACGAAACGAAAGCTGCGCTTGCCGGTCTCGTTGGCATCGAGCACTTCGGTGCCGAGGATGTCGGAAGGCATCAGGTCAGGCGTGAATTGCACGCGCTTGGCATCGAGCCCGAGCACCACGCCGAGCGTCTCGACCAGCTTGGTCTTGGCAAGGCCGGGCACGCCGACGAGCAGACCGTGGCCACCGGACAGCAAGGTGATTAGGGCGCCATCGACCACGGCCTCCTGGCCGAAGATCACGCCATGCACCGCTTCGCGGGCCTGCCTGATGAGATCAGCGGTGGTTTCCGCCGAACGGATGATGGCTTCGTCGAGATTGGTGGCAGTATCGGCCGTCATCATGCCTCGCAGGAAGGGCGCCGGGCGGCGGCGCTTAAGAATGGGAAGCTTGCACGATTCCCTTGTATCGCAGGATACTAGAGAGCAACTAAGGCAGGAGCGAGAGTTTCTCTGCCGTTTTCACGTCCGTTTTATCACCGAGTGATTTCGAATATGGCCCAGACCGATCTGGCCGGATTGACCAAAGCCATCAAGGAGGCCGGCAAGCAAGCTGGCGCCCGTCCCGTGCATCTGTGGAATCCTCCCTTCTGCGGGGATATCGACATGCGCATCGCAGCCGATGGCAGCTGGCACTACATGAAGAGCCCGATCGGACGGATCGAGCTCGTCAAGCTGTTTGCCTCGATCCTGCGCCGCGACGAGGATCGCTATGTCTTGGTGACACCCGTGGAGCGCGTCGGCATCGTGGTTGATGACGTGCCCTTCGTCGCCGTGGAGATGCGCGTGGAAGAGGGTGCAAGCGGGCGAACTCTGGCCTTCCGCACCAATGTCGAGGACTGGACCGAAGCCGGCCCGGATCATCCGATGCGGTTCGAGATCGGGGCTTCCGAAGGGCTCAAGCCCTATGTGCATGTGCGTGCCGGCCTTTGGGCCCGGGTCAACCGTGCTTTGTATTACGACCTTGCCGATCTCGGCGAAGTTCGCGAGATCGACGGTGTTGCCATGTTCGGCATCACCTCAGGCGGCAGCTTCTTTGCCATGGCGCCCGCGGATGAAATCGGCGCCGAGGCATGATGTGTGAAGTCATGATGATGTGCCAAGCCCTGATGTGTCAGGTCCCGACATGCTGACCGCCCTTCCCCCGTCGACCCACCATCCCGAGCTCGAAGCCTTTCTCGAACGGGCCCGGCACCGGCTTGCCGCGGAGCCGCCAGTCGGGCTCCATCTCGACAGCGTGCCCGATCATGGCGATCACCGCTTCTCCCCCGGCCTGCTCGCCGAATTGCCCGCGACGCCCTCCAAGCCGGCCGCCGTGCTGATCGCGCTCATCGACCGGCCCGACGGGCCGACGGTGCTGCTCACCCACCGCTCGAGCGCGCTGCGCAACCATTCGGGCCAGATCGCCTTTCCGGGCGGTCGCATCGATCCCGACGACGGCAGCGTGCTCGCGGCCGCCTTGCGCGAGGCCGAGGAGGAGGTCGGCCTGTCTGCCAGCCTGATCAGGCCGATCGGCTATCTCGATCTCTATCTCACCGGCTCTGGCTATCGTATTGCGCCGGTGGTGGCTCTGGCCGATCCGGGCATGGTGCTGCGTCTCAATCCCGCCGAGGTCGACAGCGTGTTTGAATGCCCGCTGGCCTTCCTGATGAATCCGGTCAATCACATTGCCGAAAGCCGCGAATGGCGCGGCGCCATGCGCCAATATTATGCAATTCCCTGGCAGGACCACTATATTTGGGGTGTGACGGCGGGGATCATCCATACCCTCTATGAGCGGCTCTATGGCTGAGACGATGAAAGTCGCACGCTGATGTTCCGGCCTTTCCTGTTCGAGGCAGTACTGTTCATTCTGCCTTTCCTGATTTACGGGATCTGGCTGCTGCTGCGCGGCGAGCGGCCCGACGCCCCCGCACCGACGGGGATCCCGCTGCTGCGGCTGATCGCGCTTGGTGTGATGTGCATGGCGGCCGGCCTCGCTCTCTTTGCCCACTATGGCGGAGCTCCTGCCGGGAGTGCCTACGTCCCTGCGCATATGGAAAATGGCAAGCTGGTCGAGCCTGAGACGCGATAGCGCAAAGTGCGATTTCTCCGAATCGGGCCTTGCTCTAACCTATTGTTTTGACGCATTTTCTTAGTCGAAAGGCCTGTCAGCTTTTCCAGAAAATGCTTTTGGATGCATGATCGGATGGATGAGCGTTTTCCCTGGCTCGACCAGCCTCCCTTGTCGATGCTGCTTGCGGCTCTGAACCGCGACGGGGAAGAAGCACGGGTGGTGGGAGGAGCCGTGCGCAATGCCCTGCTGGGCGAGGCCGTCGCCGACTGGGACATCGCCACCACCGCCCTGCCCACCGAGACCCAGGCCCGGGCCAGGGCCCGGGGTTGGAAAGTCGTACCAACAGGCATCGAGCACGGCACGGTGACCGTGGTCATCGACGGCCACCCCCTCGAAGTCACGACGCTGCGGGAGGACATCGAGACGGATGGTCGCCGCGCCATCGTGCATTTCGGCCGCGACTTTCGGGCCGACGCCTTCCGGCGCGACTTTACCATCAACGCCCTCTCGCTCTCCCCCGATGGCCGGTTGCATGACTATGCCAGTGGCCTCACCGACATTGCCGACCGGCGCGTGCGCTTTCTCGGCGATGCCGATCAGCGCATCGCCGAGGATTACCTAAGGATCCTGCGCCTGTTTCGCTTCCATGCCCGTTTTGGCACGGGACCGCTCGACGGGGCGAGTTTTGCGGCGGCGATACGCGGGCGCGAGGGCCTGCGCCAGCTCTCGGCCGAACGCATAAGGGCCGAACTCCTCAAATTACTCACAGCCCCCCAGGCGGCGGGGGTCCTCGCCGAGATCGACGATGCCGGCTTTCTCGGCATTCTGCTGGGGGGCGTGGCACGTGTCGAGGCGTTCCGGCGCATCGCAGGGCTGGAGGCCAGGGGCCTGGTGGAACCAGACGCCATCAGGCGGCTGGCCGCCCTCAGCCTGTTCACGCGCCTCGATGCCGAGCGTCTGGCGGCACGGCTGCGCCTTTCCAACGCCGAAGCCAAGCGCCTCGCGGCGATTGCCATGGTGCTGGAGCGCGTCAGGCACGCTCCGACGCTTCCCAAGGCCCGGGAGTGGCTCTATCGCCTGGGTCCCGAGCTTTATCGCGACGCCATGCTGGTCGCGGCCGCGCATCACGCCGACGAGGATTTTACCGAGGTTCTCATTTTGCCGGATCGCTGGGCCGTTCCCGATGCGCCCTTCAGCGGCAGGGATCTGGCGCGCCTCGGCATCGAGCCCGGCCCGCGCATCGGTCGCATTCTTGCCCGCGCAGAAAGAGCTTGGATCGACGGCGGCTTTGCGGAGGATGGCGCGCAGCGCCAAGCTATCCTGGAAGAAGCCGTGCGTAAGACCGCATAACCGGCTGCTCCGTGGGGAACAGGCGTCCGTGATCAGCCGCCGCGGGCAGCGCCCGTGACCCCCTCGAAGGCCCCCTCGACAAGCTCTTTCACCAGGAAACGCATCGGGTCGACCGGTCCGGGCAGCAATACTCTTCCCGGCGCGATGCGCTTGAAGCCGACACGGCTGTAATAGGGCTCGTCGCCCACCAGAATGACCAGCCGATGCCCGATCTTCGCGGCTTCGGTCAGGCTGGCCTGCATCAGCGTGAGACCGATGCCGAGCGAGCGGAACGCAGGCTCCACCGTCAAAGGTCCGAGCAGCAGGGCCGAGGTTTCGCCGACATGGATGGGCGTCAGCCGGATCGAACCCACGATCATCGAACCGATGCGTGCCACGAAGGACAATTTGGGATGGGGCGGCACTCCCTCGCGCAGCCGAAAAGCCGTGCGGGCGAAGCGTCCGGGACCAAAAGCCCGTTCGTGCAGCTTGTCGATGACGGCGCCGTCGTCAGGCGTCTCCAGGGTGAGGTCGATAGCGATTTCAGGCATTTGCGATGGTTCCGACAGGCAGAGGCGCCCGCCGGCTCAACGGTTCAGGCGCGCGAAAGGGAGTGGAGCGAAACCACGGTTCGTCGTCGCAGCTGAAGGCTCTTCGTCATCATGGCCGGCGCGTACAACAAATGCGGTCGCCTTACAACCGGATTTAGCGATCGAACGATATTTTGGCGCGCCGATCGTGCCATTTCGAGAATCGACCTGCTCCAGATGCGGCCGACGCGGGTCGCCGTGTCACCACAGGCCATCCGGCCGGCGCCGTCCCGCCACTTCATCGAGCCGGCGGCGGGTCGCCTTGGTGGTATCTTCCGGCAGGGCATTGAGGGCGAAGAAGCCTGCCTCGGCGATCTCGTGATCCGCCAGGCGGGGTTGCGCCTGGGCGTAGTGCCGGACCACGAAGAAGGCGACATGATCGCGACGGCTGACCTCCCGGTTCCAATAGAGGCCCTGCAGCTCAGGCGGCCCCTTGAGACGGATATGCCCCTCCTCCTCCAACTCCCGGGCCAAGGCTTCCAGCGCGGTTTCTCCGGTCTCGACGCCACCGCCCGGCAGATACCAGCCCGGCACATAGGTATGTCGCACCAGAAAGACCCTGTCCTCTCCGTCGAGCACGGCGGCACGCACCCCCAAAGTCATACCGCGCTGCATTCGAAAAAAGATCATGAAAAGCGGAGTCACCAGACGTCCGATCTTCTGTCGTAATGTAATTGAAGAAGAAATCATCCGTCGATGCTCGGTGATTGAAAGAGAACGGCTAAGGCTTGTTCGAGATAGCAGCGGCAAAAAACTTCCAGCACCTGCCATCCCGCCCATGCATGGCTGTCCAGCGTGCCAAGCAGCCTTTATCGGATGGTAAAATACCTAATCTTACGTTATAGAAGCGTCACCCTAATAGAGGAGACCCAGGGGCCTTCGCCCCGGTAGAGATCAATGTTGACCTATTTCCGGCTGCTTGCCAGCGCCGTTCGTATTCATGCCAAGACCCAGGCTACCCGCGACACTGTCGCATTGCTGACCTTCAGCAAAGCTTAACGATCGTCCCGCCCCACAACGGTGGTCGATGATCCCCGGCCGAAACGACGCCTGCCGTTCACGAGAACGCGCAGGCGTTTTGCGTTGACACAGACAGGTCCTATGGCCACGCTAGGGCAAAGCACGTTCACGACTGAACGCACTTTGCTCTAGCCTCTTGTTTCAACGCCTTTTTGCGGTCCTCGGTGGCTCCGTCGAATCGCAAAACGCCATAGCATCATCGGTTGTCGCTTCGTGATACCTGCCTCCCCGATTGTCTCCTGATGTTCAAGCTCGCGCATCTTTCAGACCCCCATATCGGGCCTTTGCCGCGAGCCAGGGCCAAGGAACTGGCGGGAAAGCGGGTTCTGGGCTGGATCAACTGGAATCGAGGGCGCCGCGACGTCCATCGCATGGACGTGCTGCAGCAGCTTCTCGCAGACCTGCATGCACAATCGCCCGACCACATCGCCCTGACCGGCGACGTGGTCAATCTCGCTCTGCCCGGCGAGTACCCGGCGGCGCGCGCCTTTCTTGAAACGGTCGGCGCGCCCGACTTCGTCTCGCTGGTGCCCGGCAATCATGACGCCTACACCAAGGGCGGCGCCCTCCACTTGCTCTCGGCCTTCGATCCCTGGATGCGTGGCGACAACACCGGCGCCCATCCGCTCGACGAAGACGAACGCTTTCCCTATGTACGCATCCGCGGAAAGGTGGCTCTCGTCGGCCTGTCCAGCGCCATTCCGACAGCGCCTTTCATGGCGACCGGCAAGCTCGGCCCACGACAGATCGCCAAGCTCGGTCCCATTCTCGAACATCTGGAGCATGAGGGCTATTGCCGGGTGGTCATGCTGCACCACCCTGTGCGCCGCCAAGATGCCGGGCCGACCGCGATGCTGATCGATTGCGACCGGCTGAACGCCGTGCTGCGCCGGACGGGCGCGGAGCTCGTCCTGCACGGGCATATCCATACCGGACTGGTGCATCGTCTCAAGGGCCCGAAGGGAACGATCCCGGTGGTCTGCACGCCCTCGGCCTCGGCTGCGCCGGAGCGTGCCCGCTGGCCGGCCTCCTACAATCTCTTCTCGATCACCGGCAAGCAGAAGAACTGGAAAATCGGACTGACCGTCCGTGGCTTCGTAGCCGCCGGCCACCCGCCTGAAGAGCTGCGCTCGCAAGAGCTGGCCTGAAAAGCAGCGGAGACGCTAGGGGCGGACGAGGTCGCCCCTTTCAGACCTTCAGCCAGGATCAGCCGCTACGTGATTAATTCACCGACAGGCGATCACAGCAAACCGCGCTTGGCGAGATTACGCAGGAGGTGGCTGGCGCCGAAAGTCCAGGGCGGTGCATCCGAGCTGCGCACCATGCGATTGGTAAGCGAGCCGAGTTCCGGGGCCGCGATGGTGACGACGTCGCCGATCTTGTGGGTGAAGCCCTTGCCCTTCTCGTCGCGGTCGTCGATAGGCGCGAACATGGTACCCAGGAAGAGAACTGCACCATCGGGATATTGATGGTTCACGCCGATCATCTGGGAAACGAGGTCGCCGGGATCGCGGCTGATCTTGGAGATCGAACTGACACCCGTGAGCCGGTAGCCCTCGGGCCCGCGCACCTCGAGCGTCACATCGGCACGCCTGACATGATCGAGCGAGAAAGTGGAATCGAACAGGCGCACGAAGGGACCGATCGCCGCCGAGGCATTGTTGTCCTTGGCCTTGGAAAGCAGAAGGGCCGAACGCCCCTCGAAATCGCGCAGATTGACGTCGTTGCCCAGCGTTGCTCCGACGATCTTGCCGGCCGAAGACACCACCATGACCACTTCGGGTTCGGGATTGTTCCAGGTGGAGTTCGGATGAAGGCCGGCATCGGCGCCGGTGCCGACGGCTGCCATGGGCTGGGCCTTGCTGAAGATCTCGGCATCCGGTCCGATACCGACCTCCAGATATTGCGACCAGGCACCTTGGGCGATCAGCACCTCCTTCAACCGCGCCGCCTCGGCCGAGCCGGGACGCAGGCGCGCAAGGTCGTCACCGACCAGCTTTACGATCTCGGCCCTGAGGGATGCCGCCGCAGCCGAGTTCCCTCGCGCCTTTTCCTCGATCACCCGCTCGAGCATCGAAACCACGAAGGTGACACCCGCCGCCTTGATGGCCTGCAGATCGATCGGCGCCAGCAACCAGGGCTTGCGCAGGTCGCGGTTGGCCGGCGGCGTATTGGCGAGGATCTCGGCGAGGGGGCCGATCTCGGTCGAGGGGGCCGCCTTGGCGGCCTGGGCCGGATTTCGGGCCTCGCAGAGATCCCTGACCGTGGGGAAGCTGGAGGTGATGTCATGCAGACCATCCTCCTTGGCAACCACAACGGCCGGCCCTTCGACATCCGGCAGCCAGACACGCCCGATCAATGTCCCGGCGACACCGTCGACCGGGAGGGTATTTTCGGGGGTGAGCGTGAACGACATTGCGGGCCTCGCGAGTGGTGAGAACTCTATCAACCTGCCCTTAGCGTCAACCGTGCGGAGGGGCAAGACTTGCATAAGCGGTATACAAAGATATGCGCCCTATGAATGTGGACTAACTCAACAGCCATAAAGCGGTAGCCAAAATTGACTATCGTCGTATTCTCATGATTTTTAGCGATCATCTAATATACAACGAGATGGATACAAAATATTTCAAAAAATGAAACGTTAATATTTTCGTATTAGGCTTTGTTTTAAAAGTTTAACACACAAAACTTAGCGTTTACGTCCCAGTTCGGCCATCTCCCACGTGCGACTAGTCGGACGAATTCACCAGGATAGGGCGCATCTTAGGTATTAAAGTACGTGCTATGGAAGTTTCGAGATTGCAAAAAAGCTCCGAAAATCTTCCGGCGTGTCCAAGCTGGAATCATAAACAGGATTGCGTGTAGGAAAAGCCGCGATTTGGTCGGGATAATCGGCAATCAGACTTTCACTCGAAAGATCAATGCCCCCTACGTCGAAATCCGGCGGTACCATCACAGGGTAACCCCGCCTGTCACCACGCACCGGAACCAGCGCCTTGCGCCGGTCGCCGGCGCGGTACTGGTCGATCAACCCGGCAATTTCACGTTCCGTCAGGCGCGGCTGGTCGCCGACACATAACATGATACCGTCGCAGCCCCTTTTGGCCGCCAACAGGCCTGCCCGCTCAAAAGCACGCCGGATCGCCACCGCCGGACCATCGGCCGAGGGCGAGTCCACGAATTCGACCGGCGTACGAACGAGCACCTCCTCGATGCGTTCCCGCTGGTGACCGGTCACGACAATGACATCGGCGATGACGCCGCGGATGGTCTCGACGACATGGCGGATCATCGGGCGGGCGGAAATGTCGAGCAACAGCTTGTTGCGCCCCATGCGTCGCCCCTCGCCGCCGGCGAGAACGATCGCAATGTAATTCGCCAAAGGCTGATCATCGTCCGAGGGCATGGATGACACTTCGCTCTTTGGGAAAGGCAAAGCCGAATACACGGTTTTACCATGCTTGGCCATCATGGAAGCGTCTCGCGTCGACGAAATCAATCACGGCCGCGCGGTTAACGCTTCTTTTTGAAAATGGCCGTTAAGCTGCGGCCATGTTGCGTCGCGTTGTGTGTTCTCTCGTGCTGGGTACGGTTCTCGGTAGCCTGGCTGGTTGCGGGTCGTTCTTCAATCTCGAAGAGCGTGAGCCCTGGCGTGCCCAGGCGGAGTCGCAGTGCCTGGCCTCGGGCGCGGTCCGGGAAAGCGCCGGCATTCGCATCGCCCAGGCGATCGAGGGGCCTGGGGTATGCGGTGTCGACCATCCCTTCCGTGTCACAGCCCTCAATACCAATGGCGGACAGTCCGCCCCGGTCTACGCGACCCTTCAGCCTCGGGCGCCAGAAACCGTGGCCCCGCAGCCCAATTACGCACCTCAGCCTCAGCAACAATATGCGCCTCCGGCTTCGGGGACACCAGACGGTTTGCTGCCACCCGCAGCCGTCGGCGACCAGACCGGCGCACTCGGCGATAGCGGCGCTTCCGCGCCGATGTCCTACCGGGCAGCCCCGTCGCCTGGTCCCGTCCGTATTGCCGATGGCGGCCCCTTCGCGGTTTCGATGGACCGCAGCCTGGTGCTGTCCTGCTCCATGATCCCGGCCCTGACCCGCTGGCTGGTTCAGGACGTGCAGCCAGCGGCGATGGCGAATTTCGGCTCACCCATCGTGGAGATGACGACGTTCGGCAGCTATTCCTGCCGCCGGCGCAACAACGGCCATTTCGGCCGAATGTCCGAACATGCTTTTGCCAATGCTGTCGACGTCAAGGGCTTCAAACTGGCCGACGGACGCGAGACGCGCATCCTGACCGGCTGGCGCGGCTCGGCCCAGGAGCGCAGCTTCTGGCGTGACATCGCCTTTGGCGCCTGCCCTAAATTCACCACCGTGCTCGGGCCCGGCGCCCCCTTGCACGACAATCATCTGCATCTCGATCTTGCACGTCATGGCGCGCGCAGCAAGAGCATCTGCCGTCCGCGCGCTCCCGCCGGCTGGGTGGCCGCCGCGCAACGTGGTGCCGGCGGTGCGCCGCCGCCTTCCGATGACTATACCGGCTCGATCCAGGAGGTTCCGGCCGGCGGCTACGACGAATAACGGCGCTCTAAGCCAGAAGCGCTGCCTCTTCCACCCCAATCACACCCAACCGCGTCGCCGCCAGCAGAAGATGGCGGCGCATGGCGTTGCGCGCATTGGCAGCCGAACACGCCTCGACCGCGCGGTAGATGTCGCCATGTTCCTCGATGACGCTGTCGACGTGGGCCGGGCCTTTCTGCAGGGTATTGTTGCGGGCGACGGTCACGCTCTGGTGCAGCAGCAAGGATAGATAGCGCTGGAAATCGGCAACCTTGCCATTGCCGCTCGCCGCCGCCACGGCCCGGTGAAACTCGATATCGGCGCCAACACCGAGATCCTGGCCGAGCTTGGTGCGATCCATCTCCTCCAGCCAATGCCGGAGTGCGGCCAGGTCGTCCTGCGAACGACGGATCGCCGCAAGCCCGGCCCCCTCCACTTCGAGACACAGGCGCAGTTCGAAGATCTCGCGCAGGGCGACCCCGCTGCCGACTTCTGCGTCTCGGATCCGGAAGGAACGCTGCAGCGGGGCGGCGCTGACGAAGACCCCAGCTCCCTGCCGGCTGACCACGATGCCGTCGGCCTTAAGGCGGGATACCGCCTCGCGGATGACCGTGCGGCTGACGCCGAAGCTGGCGGCAAGTTCGGGTTCGGTGGGCAGGCGGGCCCCAGCTTCGAAGCGCCCCTTCTCGATGTCCTCCTGCAGTGCGGCGACCACCCGATCGGCCAGAGGAAGCGGGCGCCCCAGACGCCTGTCCGCCTCACCATCTTGCCCGGCAGGTTCCGGGGCCGGGCGCACTCGCTCTTTGAGGGCCAAACACCCCTCCTCTTCGGCTTTCGGACAGAGCCCTGCCCGGTTTCAGGATGTTATGCGGATCGATTGCTCGTTTCAAAACACACAGAAACAGAATTCATCATATGACCATGTCACCATGTGATATTGACATGTTCTTACCATTGTGGAAGCCTTCCGCCAACTTCGCAAGTCAGGACACACGACCCGATCGCGAGCATGGTTGCGCAGCCTGGCTGCCTCGCCTGGTCGAATGATCGTCGGCGCAGGAGGACATGACGATGGCACCCACCGATCGGCGCGCGAACGAGACCATCTTCACCCTGGAGGCAACGCAGCTCAAATTCGGCAACGGGGCGGTCGAGGAACTCGACTGGGAGCTCAAGCGCCTTGGGCTTCGCAAGATATTGCTGGTCGCCGACCCAAGGTTGCGCCGGCTAGGAATTACCGAACGTGTCACCGAAATCATCGCGCGCGCCGGCGTCGAGATCAGCGTCTTCGAAAGCATTCTCGTCGAACCAACCATCGAGTCGCTGGGGGAGGCTGCCGCCTTCGCTTCATCCCAGGACGTCGATGGCTTCGTCGCCCTGGGCGGCGGCTCCACCATCGACACCGCCAAGATCGCCAACCTCATCCGCAGCCATGGCGGCGCCATTATCGACTATGTCAATGCGCCCGTCGGAGGGGGCCGCAAGCCACCTTCACCCCTGCGTCCCCTGATCGCCATCCCGACCACCTCCGGCTCGGGCTCGGAGGCGACCACGGTCGCCGTCCTCGATATTCCCGAATTCAAGATGAAGACCGGTATCTCGCACCGCTATATGCGGCCGACGCTGGCCATCGTCGATCCCGAACTGGCGCGCACCACGCCGGGAGCCGTCACGGCCTCATGCGGCCTCGACGTGGTCTGCCACGCGGTGGAATCCTTCATTTCCCGCCCCTTCGACGCCCGACCGCGCCCTGCCACGCCGGATGACCGTCCGCCCTATCAGGGCAGCAACCCGGTGGCCGACATCTGGTCCCTCAAGGCGATCGAATTCGGCGGGCATTTTCTCGAGCGCGCCGTACGCGACGGCAACGACCTGGAAGCGCGCGGCACCATGATGCTCGGCGCCACCATGGCAGGCATCGGCTTCGGCACGGCGGGCGTGCACATCCCCCATGCCTGTGCCTATCCCCTCGCCGGCCTCAAGCACAGCTACAGCGCCCCCGGCTACGAGACGAGCCACAATTTCGTGCCACATGGCTTCTCGGTGATCGTCACCTCCCCGGCGGTATTCCGCTTCACCTATGATGCTGCACCGGACAAACACATCCAGGCTGCAGAGTTGCTCAATGCCGGACCGATCGCCAATCCAGGCCCGGACTCGCTGCCGGACACCCTGATCAGGCTGATGAAGGCGGTCGGCGCGCCATCGGGCATCGCCGAACTCGGCTATGGCGAGGAAGACATTCCAGCCTTGGTGCAGGGCGCGCTCAAGCAGCAGCGCCTCCTGGTCGGTGCCCCCAAACCCATCGACGCCGCCGGGATCGAGGCCGTCATGCGCCAATCCCTGCGCAACTGGTAGGCGTGCTGACGGAAGAAAGACCAGGAGGAAACCATGGGTGAGATCGAACTGCACATGTTCCAGTGCGGCACGCTGAAGTGCAAGCTGCACAACATCAAGATGAACCAGGGCGCCAACACCGACTACGAAATTCCGGTCCCCTGGTATCTGCTCAAGCATCCCAAGGGGCTGGTGGTGATCGATGGCGGCAATGCCGTCGAGTGTGCCAGCGATCCGCGCGGCTATTGGGGCGGCATTTCCAGGACCTATTGGCCGGTGATGCAGGAAAGCGATGGCTGCGTGCAGAAGCTGCAAGCCATGGGCATCCGGCCCGATGACGTCACCCATGTCGTGCAGTCGCATCTGCATCTCGACCATACCGGCGCGATCGGCCGCTTCCCCAATGCCGTGCATGTCGTCCAGCGCCGCGAATACGAATATGCCTACGCACCCGACTGGTTCGCCGCCGGCGGCTATATCCGCAAGGATTTCGACCGGCCTGGCCTGAAATGGCAGTTCCTGGAGGCCGAGGCCACCGATGGCTATGATTTGTTCGGCGACGGTACGCTCAAGATGATCTTCACACCCGGCCATGCCCCGGGCCATCAATCCTTCCTGGTCACCCTGCCCAACAGCGGCGCCATCCTGCTGGCGGTCGATGCCGCCTACACGCTCGACCATTGGAATGAGAAGGCCCTGCCCGGCTTCCTTGCCTCGACCGTGGACACGGTGCGCTCGGTGCAGAAGCTGCGGTCCCTCGCTGCCAAGACCGAGGCCAAGGTGGTCACCGGCCACGACCCGGACGCCTGGCCGGCCTTCAAGCAATCACCGGGCTTCTACGACTAAAGCCCCGACGGGCGCCTGGATAGTCCAGGCGCCAACGGCAGACCTCGTCGAAAAGCATGACAGTTGATAGACCTGGAGATCTGGCGGCGTCGACAATCCGCCGAACTCCGAAAGCTGCTGCATGAAAACGCCCATTACAGCCCGCCAGCGTCTCGTCGATCATCTCGGGGGCATCGCCGGCTATAATGACAAGGGCTATCTGTGGAGCGGGCATACACCTGCCGAGGTACAGGCCAATCAGGACGAGGCGCAGGCCGTCATTCTCAGACTGATCGGTGAGGTCGGAGAGGCGGCCTTCAGCCGGAGCCTGCTCGCCAAACTTCAATCCGGTGCTGGAGCCCGCGATGATTCCGGCGATCTGGCCGAATGGGCACGCCGGGAGTTGCTGCCATGAGCGTTGGCGATCACCTTTCCAGGCCGCCGGCCATTTCCGAGCCGGCTTTCGCCGAATTGCTTACGGCCTATCGGGATCCGCGCCGACATTATCACGATATCGGCCATATCGAGGCCATGCTGGCGGGCTTTCAGGACTGTCGCCCCCTCCTCCATGATGCCGGAGCCATCGAACTCGCAATCTGGTTCCACGATGCCGTGTACGATGCAGCGGCCCCGGACAATGAGGAGCGCAGCGCCGATCTCGCCCGACAGGTTCTCGATAGGCGGCTCGAACCGGAAAGACTGGAACGGGTGGCAGCGCTGATCCTGGCCACCAAAAAGCATGAATTCACTGACGGCACAGGAGCTGAGGAGCGATCCGACCTGGCCTATTTCCTCGATCTCGACCTGCAGATCCTCGGCGCAGAAGCGGAACGCTTCGATGCCTATGAGGCCGCGGTGCGCCGAGAATATGCGCATGTGCCTGAAACGGCCTGGCGCATCGGGCGGACTGCCGTGCTGCAGCGCTTCATGGTCCGGCCAAGGCTCTATTTCAGCAATCTCTTCGCCGAAAAGCTGGAGGAAAGAGCGCGCGCCAATCTCGCGCGCTCCCTCGCAAACCTGTCAGGCGACCAGCCTCCTCAGGCCAACGTGTAGCTGGTCTTCACCGTGGTGTAGAACTCCGCGGCGTAGCGGCCCTGCTCGCGCGAGCCGTAGCTCGAGCCCTTCCGACCGCCGAACGGTACGTGATAGTCGACGCCCGCCGTCGGCAGGTTGACCATCACCATGCCGGCCTGGACATTGCGCTTGAAATGCGTGGCGTATTTCAGGCTGGTGGTGGCAATGCCGGCGGAGAGGCCGAATTCGGTGTCGTTGGCGGCGGAGAGTGCCTCGTCGTAATCCTTGACGCGCACCACGGCGGCAACCGGCCCGAAAATCTCCTCGCGGGCGATACGCATGTCGTTGCTGGCGCCGGTGAACAGGGCCGGCGTCAGATAGAAGCCGGGCGCCTCGCGCTTTACCAGATCGCCGCCGAAGGCCAGGTTGGCGCCCTCTTCCCTGCCGATCTTGATGTAGTTCAGGTCCTGGTCGAGCTGGCTCTGGTCGACCACCGGGCCGATATGGGTGCCGCTCTTCATGGCGTCGTCGACGCTGAGGCCCTTGAGGCGCTCGACCAACGCCGCCACGAAGGCATCGTGGATACCGTCGGTGACGATCAGGCGCGAAGAGGCGGTGCAGCGCTGGCCGGTGGAGAAGAAGGCACCGTTGACGGCGGCCTCCACGGCCACCTTGACGTCGGCATCGTCGAGCACGACGAAGGGGTTCTTGCCGCCCATTTCGAGCTGCACCTTCTTCATCGGCGAAGAAGCGACGCAGGTCGCGGCAATCTTGCGACCGGTACCGACCGAGCCGGTGAAGGAGATGGCATCGACGTCAGGCGAGGACAAGAGCGCCTCGCCGACCACCGAGCCGCGGCCCATCACCAGATTGAACACGCCGGCGGGCAGGCCGGAACGCGCGATGATCTCGCCCAATGCATGGGCGGTGGCCGGCACGAGATCGGCCGGCTTCAACACCACGGTGTTGCCGTAGCACAGCGCCGGCGCGATCTTCCAGGCCGGAATGGCGGCAGGGAAGTTCCAGGGCGTGATCAGGCCGACCACGCCGATGCCTTCGCGTGTGACCTCGACGCCGACGCCGGGGCGCACCGAACCGATGATCTCGCCGGCCAAACGCAGGGCTTCACCGGCGAAGAATCCGAAGATCTGGCCGGCCCGCGCCACCTCGCCGATGCCTTCGGGCAGGGTCTTGCCTTCCTCGCGCGAAAGGATGGCGCCGAGTTCTTCCTTGCGCGCCAGGATCTCGTCGCTGATGCGCTTGAGCACATCATGGCGCTCCTGCAGGGTCGAGCGGCTCCAGCCCGGGAACGCAGCCTTGGCGGCAGCGATGGCTTTTTCGGCCTCGGCCTTGGTCGCCCGCGGGAAATGCCCGACGATCTCGGCGGTGTTGGAAGGATTCACGTCCGGCGCGAGATCGGACGAGGCGACCCATTCGCCGGCGATGAAGTTACGGGCGTGCAGTGTCATCGATGCAATCCTGAAGATAGAGAAACTGGCCGGACATTAGTCTAACCAATGCCCGGCGCAAACCGGCAGCTTGACGCGGCCAGCCATTTTCCAGCGCCACCTGTTCAGGCAGCCGCAACGGCCGTCACGCGCCGGCGCACGATCAGGAGGGCGATCAGCGCGGCGACGATGCCGGTGAGGCCGGAGAAGAGGAAGGCCTCGACATAGCTTCCCTGCAGCACCCGCATATAGCCGGCCAGGGCCGCGGCGCTGGCCGCGCCGATCTGGTGCCCTGCCGCGATCCATCCGAATACGACGGGGGCATCGCGATCGCCGAAGGCCTCGTTGGTCAGGCGCACGGTCGGCGGCACTGTGGCGATCCAGTCGAGGCCGTAGAACACGCCGAAGACGGTGAGCGTATAGATGTTGAAGCCGCTGAAGGGCAGATAGATCAGGGCAATGCCACGCAGGCCGTAATAGACGAAGAGCAGCTTGCGCGGATCGTAGCGATCGGTCAGCCAGCCCGAGAAAGTGGTACCGAAGAGGTCGAAGATCCCCATCATCGCCATCAGGCTGGCAGCCTGCACCTCGGGGATGCCCATGTCGCCGCAAAAGGAGATCAGATGCATGCCCACCAGGCCGTTGGTGGTGAAACCGCAAATGAAGAAGGTGGCGAAGAGATACCAGAAGGTGCGCGTGCGGGCCGCCCGCACCAGCGCGCCGAGCGAAGCATCGATGAGACCGGTCTGGGCCTGCGGCGGCTCAACCGGGGCCGAGGGATCGGCGCCATAGGGGCGCTGACCGATGTCGCTGGGGTGGTTGGGCACCAGGAAGAAGGCAAGCGGAATCAAGACGGCGCAGGCGATCGCCACCGCCGCCACCACCAATTGCCAGCCACCGATCTCGGAGAGCTTGGCGAGCCCGGGCTGGAAGATCAGTGTGCCCGTTGCCGCGCTGGCCGCCATCAGCCCCATGATCAGGCCGCGATTGGTCTTGAACCAGCGATTGGCGATCGTGGCGCCGAGCACCATGGCGACGCATCCGGACCCGAGACCTGAGAGCACGCCCCAGGTCGCGATCAACTGCCAGGATTCCGTCATCAGCAGGCTGAGGCCGATGGAGCCCGCCATCAGCGTCAGGGCGATGACCAGCACCTGACGTATGCCGAAGCGGTTCATCAGGGCCGCGGCAAACGGGCCGACCAGGCCGTAGAGGAGGATGCCGATCGAACCGGAGAGCGAAATCGTGTCGATACCCCAGCCGAACGCCTTGTGCAGAGGCTGAAGCAGCAGCCCGGGAGAGGCTCGCACGCCGGCCGCCACCAGCAGGCAAAGAAAGATGACGGCGACCACGACGAAGGCATATTTCTGGCCGAAAGGCCGACGGCTCACGGGCTGCATCGGAAGACCTGCACTGTCGAGATTGACTTGATACGTACCGGTCTGTAACATCGTTGTTGGAAATTGGAAAGAGGCAAATGACCGGATCTGCAAACGTCGCTTCGCCGCCGCAGCCACGCGCGGCAGATCGCATCCTCAAGACCGCCCGCGAGCTCTTCTACAAGGAGGGAATCCGGGCTGTCGGCGTCGATACCATCGCCTCGGAAGCTGGCGTGACCAAACCCACGCTCTATCGCTGTTTCAACTCGAAGGACGAATTGGCCGCCGCCTATGTCCGGGTCTACGATGCCGAGTTCTGGGCCCGCTTCGAGGGTGCAGGCGTCGGCTTCGAGAACGACCCGCGCACCCATCTGCGCAACTACCTGACAGGCCTTGGCGAAAGGGCGACCCTGGCGGGCTATCGCGGCTGCGGGCTGAGCAATGCCGCGGTGGAATATCCGGAAGAGGACAATCCCGCCCGCATGGTCGCCGAGGGCGGCAAGGTATTGCTGCGCGAGCGCCTGGAAGGCATGGCCGAGCGCATGGGCGCCAGGAAGCCGGGCTTGCTTGCAGACGGGCTGCTGCTGCTGATCGAAGGCGCTTTCATCAGCGGCCAGATCTTTCACGAAGGCGGACCGGCCAGCTCCGTCGCCGTGATCGCCGACATGCTGATCGATGCAAGCCTGAAGGAATAGCGTCAAAAACGCTCACGCCGCCCCGAAGCGGCGGCGATAATCGCCCGGGGTGAGCCCCATCGTCCGCACGAAGATCTTGCGGAAGGAGACCGGGTCGCCATAGCCGACATTCCAGGCGATGCGATCGAAGGAAAGCCGCGTCGTCTCCAGCATGTCGCGGGCCTTGGCAACGCGAAGCTGCTGGCAGTATTCGACAGGCCTCAGACCCGTGGCCTTGCCGAAGCGGCGCAGGAACGTCCGTCTCTCCAGCCCTGCCTTGGTTGCCATGGCCGATACGTCGATCTCACCGGCATAGGCCTGCTGGAGCCAGTGCTGAACCACGAGAATGGGTTCGTCGCCATGATTGAGCCGGGGCGAGAACACACTGTAATGGCGCTGTTCGCGCCCCAGGGGATCCACCAGCATGGCACGCCCGGTCTCCACCATGACGCTGGTGCCGAGCAGCCTTTCCACCAGCTTCAGGCCGAGATCGGTCCAGGACATCAGCCCCGCTGCGGTAACGATATCGCCATCATCGATCACGATCTTGGCCGAATCCACCCGGACCTTGCCGAAACGCTCGGCGAGAAGCTCGGCATAGCTCCAATGGGTGGTCGCCTGACGCCCGTCCAGCAAGCCGGTTTCAGCGAGCAGGAAAGCACCGACGCAGACCGAGGCCAGCACGCTGCCGCGGCCATGGCAGCGACGAAGGAAGTCGGCCAGATCAGCGGTCCAGGCCTCGCTCGGCGGCTTTGCCAAGCTCGGCGGCAGAATGATCATGCTCGGGATTGCGCTGTCGTCGCCGTCACGATTGCGGACCTGGCCGCTGTCGTCACACTCCCAGCGGCTCACCCGCAGCAGCGGACCACTGCCTTCCCTACGCTCCCTGGCGATCCTGTCGGCGATGGCGAAGAGATCGGCCAGACCATAGAGCGCTGCCAGCTGTACATCGGGATAGGCCAACAAGCCAATCTCGGAGGGAGGCATGGTCATTTGTCACTTTCGCCCTGATTTTTGTCACATGTGCCAATCGGCATTCTGCCCGGGGCGTCCTATTTCAGCAATCACAACGTCTTTTGAAACTGGAGAAATACCCCATGTCCAAGCGTGCCTTGATCCTCGTCGATATTCAGAACGACTATTTCCCGGGCGGCAAATGGACCCTGTCCGGCATCGAGGCAGCCACCGCCAACGCCGCGCGCCTGCTGGAGGCGGCCCGGGCGAAGGATGAAGTCGTGGTGCATGTGCGCCATGAAGCAGCCAAGCCGGATGCTCCCTTCTTCGTGGCCGGTACGCCGGGCGCCGAGATCAACCCGGGCGTAGCCAACCGCGCTGGCGAGCAGGTCGTCGTCAAGAACTTCCCCAATTCCTTCAGGGATACCGGCCTCAAGAAACTGCTCGACGATGCCGGCGTCACCGACGTCCTGATCGCCGGCGCAATGAGCCATATGTGCATCGAGGCGACGACCCGGGCAGCGGCCGATTTCGGCTATGCGGTCACCGTCGCCCATGACGCCGCGGCCACGCGGGACCTGGAATTCGGCGGCGTCACCGTGCCGGCTGCGCAGGTCCATGCCGCCGCCATGGCATCGCTCGCCTTCGGCTATGCCGAGCTCGTCTCGACCGACGAACTGCTGGCGGGGTAAGGGGGAGTAGAAAGAGGCGCGGCTTACCTTCTCCCCTTGCGGGACCTGGCACTTCCTTTGGAAGTGTCTTGGGTGGCATTGCGCAGCAATGACGGATGAGGGGTGTCGGCGAACGTTTGGATGGGGCATGTTTCACCCCTCATCCGCCCCTTCGGGGCACCTTCTCTCGCAAGCGGAGAAGGGCCTCGCGCTTCATTCGTCTCGGTCAGAACCGACGAATGCCGTAGTTTCGCCCCTCACACCCCCCAGCGCAGGGCTGGCGTATGCACCGGCGCATCCCACAGCGCCTTGGCCTGCTCGTCCAGCACCGACACCGTCAGCGAGCAGCCGGCCATGTCGAGCGAAGTGACATAGGAGCCCGTCAGCGAGCGGGCTACCTTGATGCCCTTGGCGTCGAGCCATTTACGCGCCCGATCCTGCATCAGATAGAGCTCCATCAAGGGCGTACCGCCGAAGCCGTTGACGAAGAGCAGGATTTCGGTGGCAGAGGTCAGCGACAGGTCGCCCACGATGGCGCCCAGCATCTCGTCGACGATGGCATCGGCAGAAGCCAGCTTGACGCGGCGCCGGCCGGGCTCGCCATGGATGCCGACACCCATCTCCATCTCGTCCTCGCCGAGGTTGAAGGTCGGCTTGCCGGCCGCCGGCACCGTGCAGGAGGTGAGCGCCACACCCATCGAGCGCGTATGGCTGTTGACGCGCGCGCCCAGCGCCTTGAGGCTGGCGAGGTCGTCGCCGCGCTCGGCCGCGGCGCCAAGCATCTTCTCGACGATCAGCGTGCCGGCGACACCGCGCCGGCCGGTGGTCCAGGTCGAGTTCTCCACGGCAACGTCGTCGTCGAGGATCAGGCTTTCGACAGGGCCCGACGCCATCTCCGCCGCCATGGCGAAGTTCATCACGTCGCCCTCGTAGTTCTTGACGATATAGAGCGTGCCGGCGCCGCCATCGACGGCCTCGGCAGCGGCCATCATCTGGTCGGGCGTGGGCGAGGTGAAGACTTGGCCGGGGCAGGCTGCGTCGAGCATGCCGAAGCCGACGAAGCCGGCATGCAGCGGCTCATGACCGGAACCACCGCCCGAAATCAGGGCCACCTTGCCCGGCTTGACCTGGCGGCGGCGCACGAATTTACGCTCTTCGCCCAGGGTGACGAGATCGGCGTGAGCCGCCGCGAATCCGTCCAGGCTCTGCGCCAGCACGTCGTCGACTGCGTTGATGAGCTTTTTCATTCCATGGGCCTCCCTTTGTTCTTGGTTAGGACGTGTCGCAGCAGGAACCGATCTCCGGCTGTCAATTCTGAACCTGGCTGTCTCCAGATTTATCGGATGCCGGTTCCTCCTCCCCCTTGCTCTTGCGATCGAGTGCACGCGTGTAGTGGACCAGGCTTGTGACGAAATCGAGAATGGCCTTATCCATCGCCTGATTGCGCCTGACATCGCCGAGATCCGGCAGGGTCAGCGTCAGGCTACGCCCTTGTGCCGGCCTGCCCTGAGCCTGCGTCCGCCCTGGATGGGCGGCCTGATAGGCCTTGAGGAATTCCGCCTTCTCGGCCGGCGCGAGGTGGCAGACTTCGAAAATGACGTCGAGGTGCTGGGCCGGGATCGGAATGGGGTAGCCGGGATTGGTGATCTGCGAAATGAAGGATCTGTTGGTGCCGAGCGCGGCAGCCAGTTTCAGCCTCGTGCCCGAGGGGCGATTGTCCAGCGCGCGCCGCAGCAGAGCCTTATAGGCGGCTATCGAGCGCGTGCTGGCATCGCGGGCGTCAGACATGCTTGAGATCCGCAATCGCCGCCTTGACGGCTCCCACCAGAGCGGGCGGCACGGACAGGCAGGTCAGGCCGACGCCGAGCAGTTTCGGCACCAGGCGCACCTCGCCGGCGGCATCGCCACAGATCGAGACCGGAACCTTGCGGGCTTTGCCGGCCCCAACCGCGCGGGCCATCAATTCGAGCACGGCCGGATCGCCGGCATCGTTGAGGCCGGCGACATCGGCAATGTCGCGGGCTGCGGCCATGGTGTATTGCGTGAGATCGTTGGAGCCGATCGAATAGAAATCCGCCGGGAAACGCAGCGCCCCGAGGGCGGCAGCGGGAACCTCGACCATGATGCCGAGCGGCGGCCGGCGGCAGGGCGTGCCTTCGGCGATGAGGGAAGCCACCACCTCGTCGAGCAGGGCGGAGGCCTCGGCCAGTTCTCCCGGCACCGTCACCATCGGCAGCATGATGCGGATCTCGTGATGCAGGCTGGCCCGCGCCAAGGCCCTGAGCTGGACGCGGAAAGTTTCCGGACGAGCCAGCGATAGCCGCAATCCACGCAGACCCAGGAAAGGATTGGACTCGCCATCGCTGGTGACCCCGGCGATCGGCTTGTCGCCACCGGCGTCGAGGGTGCGTATCGTCACCGGCCGCCCGGCCGCCCAGGCGGCGATGGCGACATAGGCGGCATATTGGGCTTCCTCGTCCGGCAGGGGGCGGCCAGGCTCGAACAGGAACTCGGTGCGCACCAGGCCGATGCCATCGCAAATCTGAGGCGAAATGCCCTTGAGATCATCCGGCGAGGCGACGTTGATCATGATGTCGACGCGAGTGCCATTGGGAAGAAACACCGGCTCGCTTTTCATTGTCTCCGCCCGGGCATCGGCTTCGTGCCGGCGCGCGAGGGCCGGGCCGAAATCGGCGAGCGAGGCACTGTCGGGATCGAAGGTCACCGTTCCCGCCGCCCCGTCGACGATGGCCTGGCTTGCCTCCCCGAGCACGCCTAGCCCGGTCACCATCGGCACGCGGCGGCTGCGCGCGAGCATGGCGACATGGGAGGATGGCGAACCGGCACCCAGGGCGATCGCGCCGCCCTTGCTCCAGTCGACCGACAGGAACAGGGATGGCGGCAGGTCCTCGCCCACCAGGACCGAACCGGGCGGCACCTTCTCGCTTTCGGCTGCTCCGGTGAGATGGGCGAGCACGCGGTCGCGGATATCGGCGAGGTCGGTGCCACGCGCGCGAAAATAGGCATCCTCGCTGCGTTCGTAATCGGCAATTTCCGCGTCGAGGGCCGAACGCCAGGCGTGGACGGGCCCCACCCCGGCTGCGATCGCATCGAAGGCGCCCTCCGACAGGGCCTCGTCCTCAAGCATGGCGATCTGGAAGCCGATGATGTCGGCTCCTTCTTCATCGACGGCCTCGACCAGGGACACCAGATCGACCAGCGCCGCATCGATGGCGGTCCGCAAGGCGGCGTCGCCATCTTCCTGCACTGGTGCTTTCGCGGTCCGCGGCCTCGGCTTGCCGATCATGAAGACGGGTCCGGAGGCAAGCCCAGGCGATGCAGGACGTCCCGCCATCCGCCGTTCAGTCATGACACCCTCCTTGGCAGCCCCCCGGATGCAGCATCGTCACTCTTCTCCGAACTTGTCCTCGATCAGTCCCAGAATAGCCGATAGCGCTGTCTCGGCATCCGGTCCGTTCGCTGCAAAATGCAGCACCGTGCCCTTGGGCGCCTTCACCCGCATCACCTTGACCGGGCTCTTGGCATCGACCCAGGGTCCCGCTGCATCGGTGGCCAGCTCGATGCTCGACTGGAAGCTCTTGGCGAGCTGGGTCAGCTTCACGCTCGGCCTGGCATGCAGCCCGATCGCGTTGGTCAGCTCGGCCTTGCCCGTCAATGCTCCGTTGATATCCGGCATATCGATCCTATCCATAGAGATCTTCGGCGGCGGAGCGAACCGCCGCCAGGGAGGAATTTCCGGAGGCCTCCGTTGCGGCGATGACCGCCCCTTCCACCACCGGCGCATTGCAGATGACCACGAGGTCGCGCTTGTGCTCGTCGAGCATCTCGACGGCCATCTCGGCGTTGGTCTCGGCACCGCCGAGGTCGACGACGACGGCGACGCCTTCCTGCGACCAGACGCTGTCGATGGCGGCGATGATCTTGGCGACATCGGTACCGAGTCCGCCGCCGGGGTCGCCGCCCGTCCAGGCGACGCGCACGCTATCGCCTACCATCTGCCTCACCATGTCGGCCGCGCCTTCGGCGACCTTGGGCGAGTGCGATACGATCACCAGGCTCACGGTCATGGCATCAGCCCTTGTTTGTTGAGTTCGTCCGCCACGGTGGCGATGAGCAACGAGGAAGATCGGGCGCCCGGATCCATATGGCCGACCGAGCGCTCGCCGAGGAAGGAAGCGCGCCCACGGATCGCCTGCATCGGCACCGTCTTGTCGGCGGCGGCGATGGCTTCCGCCTTGAGCGCGGCTGCGTCGGCACCGGCAGCCAAGGCCGCTTGCACCGGGACGAGGACATCGAGCAGTGTCTTCTGCCCGGCTTCGGAGCGGCCACGCGCCTTCACGCCCTCGACCGCCTTGGCGAAGGCGGCGACCAGCGCAGCTCGATCGGGCTCGGTGCCGACAGCCTTGCCAAATTCCATGAAGAAGGTACCGAAAAGCGGGCCGGACGCACCGCCAACCTTCATCACCATGGCCATGCCCGCCGCCTTGAGCAGGTCCGGCCAGGATTTTTCGGCAAGGCCCGGCAATTCGGCGGTAACGGCCTCGAAGCCCCGCTTGAGATTCAGGCCGTGATCACCATCGCCGATCGCCTGATCGAGCGCCGTGAGTTCTTCGGAATGTTGGAATATGGTTGCTGCAACCGCACGAATGAGCTGCTCTCTTGCTTGGCTGTCCATCGTCCGGCCTCCGCCCCGCAGTCTTGTGATGGCCGGTCATTGCCGGCTCGTGGTTTGCTTATTTGTTTAGTTGATCATCGAACCCTAAACATTGCAAGCGAAACTATCGCCTTGCGGCACCGGACTGAGGAACTCCTGCGGGCCACCCTGTACTGAACATTCCCGCGACGGCTGCGCGGTGCGTCCTCGACCACTCCCGCGCGAGCGTATCCCCTTCTGCCGTCACATTCCTGTATCCCCAGCCACCTAAACAGGTGCCTATCTTAACGTCAGTATTGGTGCCATATCGCCATTGACGAAGCTTGCCCGGATGGCCAAGACTAGCGCCAAGCAAGATTTAGAAGCGCTAAGCAGATTCCTCCTGCTCGAGCAGGAGGAATCTGCAGAATATCAAACGCTTGCAAAGTTTCCCGATATTACCCATTCGTGGGCAATATCGGGAAACTTTGCTTAGGGGAAACGCTCCGCTTGATGGCAAAAGATACAGTCCTGAAAGCCGAAGGCCTGACCAAGGACTTCAGGGGATTCCGGGCAGTCGACGGTGTCGATCTCTCGGTCATGCGCGGAACGGTCCATGCTCTCATCGGTCCGAACGGCGCCGGCAAGACGACCTGTTTCAATCTCTTGACCAAGTTCCTGTCCCCGTCGGCCGGACGCATTACCTATAAGGGCCAGGACATTACCGGCATGAAGCCGGCCGCCGTAGCCCGGCTCGGCCTGGTCCGCTCCTTCCAGATCTCGGCTGTGTTCGGCGAGATGAGCGTGAGCGACAATATCCGCATCGCCCTGCAGCGCCGGCGCGGGCATTCCTATGATTTCTGGCGCTCGCAGCGTGTCCTCGCCGATATGAACCAGGAGGCGGCCGAACTCGCCGAGAGCGTCGGCCTGTCGTCCTTCCTGGCTACGCCGGCCAAGGAACTCTCCTACGGCCGCAAGCGCGCCCTGGAACTCGCAACGACCCTGGCGCTCGATCCGGAAATGCTGCTGCTCGACGAACCGATGGCCGGCATGGGCCATGAGGATGTCGAGCGCACCACCGAGCTCATCCGCAAGATCGCGGCAAGCCGCACCATCCTGATGGTCGAGCACAATCTCTCGGTGGTCGCCACCCTGTCCAATACCATCACGGTGCTGGCGCGCGGCAAGGTGCTGGCGCAGGGCGACTACAAATCCGTCTCCGGCGATCCGCGGGTGGTCGAGGCCTATATCGGGAGTGGCCATGCCTGATTCGGCGAACATCCCTGCCCCCCTGCTCCGGGTACGCGGCCTCGAGGCCTGGTATGGCGAGTCCCATGTGCTGCACGGCATCGATTTCGACGTTAACCCCGGCGAGGTGGTGACGCTGCTCGGTCGCAACGGCGCCGGCAAGACCACCACGATGAAATCGATCATCGGCGTTATGGCCAAGCGAAAGGGCTCGATCCATTTCGGCGGGCAGGAAACCATTGGCCTCGGCTCTCGCCATATCGCCCGTATGGGCATCGGCTATTGCCCGGAAGAGCGCGGCATCTTCGCCAGCCTCTCGGTGAAGGAAAATCTCGAACTGCCGCCGGTGGTGAAGCCCGGCGGCCTGACGGTGGACGAGATCTTCACCCTGTTCCCCAACCTCAAGCAGCGCCTCGCCAGCCAGGGCACCAAGCTCTCGGGCGGCGAGCAGCAGATGCTGGCCATCGGCCGCATCCTGCGCACCGGCGCCAATCTCCTGCTGCTCGACGAGCCGACCGAGGGCCTCGCACCGGTGATCGTCGAGCAGATCGGGCACACCATCGCCAGCCTCAAGCAGCGCGGCTTCACCATCATCTTGGTCGAACAGAATTTCCGCTTCGCCTCGACCGTGGCGGATCGCCACTATGTCGTCGAGCAGGGCAAGGTGATCGACATGATCCCCAATGCCGAGCTGGAAGCCAGCAGCGACAAATTGCACGCCTATCTGGGCGTGTGACGCCAATCAAAAAGCTGAACGGGAGACGCTCATGATTTCAAAACGGACCCTGCTCGCAGCAGCAGCCCTCGCCACCATGTTCATGGGTTCGGCGCTCGGGCCGGCAAGCGCGGAGGACATCGCGGTCAAGCTCGGCATCCTCAACGATCGGTCCGGCGTCTATGCCGACCTCTCCGGCGAGGGCTCGGTGATCGCCGCCAAGATGGCGGTGGAGGACTTCAAGGCCGCCGAGAAGGGCCTTAAGGTCGAGATCGTCTCGGCCGATCACCAGAACAAGCCCGATATCGGCGCCGGCATTGCCCGCCAATGGTACGACCAGGATGGCGTCGACGCCATCTTCGACGTGCCGACCTCCTCGGTGGCACTCGCCGTCAGCCAGGTGACCAAGGAAAAGAACAAGATCTTCATCGACTCCGGCGCCGGCTCCACCGAGATCACCGGAAAGCAGTGTACGCCCAATACGCTTTTGTGGACCTACGACACCTATGCTCTGGCCAAGGGTACGGGCGGGGCCATGGTCAAGCAGGGCGGCGACAGCTGGTTCTTCATCACGGCCGACTATGCCTTCGGCAAGTCACTGGAGGAAAATGCCTCTGCCATCGTGAAGGCTGCGGGCGGCAAGGTGGTCGGCTCGATCAAGGCGCCCTTCCCGACCTCCGATTTCTCCTCCTTCCTGCTGCAGGCCCAGTCCTCCGGCGCCAAGGTGATCGGGCTCGCCAATGCCGGCGGTGACACCGTCAACGCCATCAAGCAGGCCGCCGAATTCGGCATCACCCAGGGCGGCCAGAGCCTGGCGGGCCTGTTGATCTTTATCTCCGACGTGCATGCGCTCGGCCTGCAGGCGGCCCAGGGCCTGGTGCTGACGGAAGCCTTCTACTGGGATCTCAACGACGGCACCCGCGCCTGGTCGAAGCGCTTTGCCGAACAGAGCGGCGGCAAGATGCCGACCATGGTGCATGCCGGCGTCTATGCCGGTGTCCTGCACTATCTCAAGGGCATCGAGGCCGCCAAGTCCAAGGACGCCGCGGCAGTGATGGCCAAGATGAAGGCAACGCCGACCGACGATCCCCTGTTCGGCAAGGGCGAAGTGCGCAAGGATGGCCGCGTGACCCACGACATGTATCTGTTCCAGGTCAAGAAGCCCGACGAATCCAAGGGGCCGTGGGACTATTACAAGCTGCTCGCCACCATTCCGGCGGCCGAGGCCTTCCAACCCATGGCCGAGGCCGGCTGTCCGCTGGTGAAGTAGTAATAGGGCCGTTCGGCGCATTGCGGATCATGCGATGCGCCTTTCGTTCCCTCTCGCCGATGACGAAGCAGACGACGGTGAAGGACCCATAAGGTGACGACGATATTCGGCATTCCCCTGCAGGGCATCATGGCCCAGCTCGCGCTGGGCCTGATCAACGGCTCCTTCTACGCATTGCTCAGCCTGGGCCTCGCCATCATCTTCGGCCTGCTCAACGTCATCAACTTCGCCCATGGCGCCCTTTACATGATGGGGGCCTTCGCGGCTTGGATGCTGTTCAACTATGCCGGCATCGGTTTCTGGCCGGCGCTCATCCTGGCGCCGCTCGGCGTCGGCCTGGTCGGCATCGCGATCGAACGGGTCTTCATCTCCAGGCTCTACCAGCTCGATCATCTCTACGGCCTGCTGCTCACCTTCGGCCTGGCGCTGATCATCCAGGGCCTGTTCCGCAACTACTATGGCGTTTCCGGCGTGCCCTACACCCTGCCGGCGGCCCTGACGGGGCCCGTCAATCTCGGCTTTATGGTGCTGCCGAAAAGCCGCGTCTTCGTGATCGCCTTCTCGCTGACCATCTGCCTCGCGACCTGGCTGGTGATCGAGAAGACGCGCCTGGGCGCCTATCTGCGCGCCGCGACCGAGAATCCCAAGCTGGTCGAGGCCTTCGGCATCAACGTGCCCTTGCTGAGGATGCTGACCTACGGCTTCGGGGTCGGCCTCGCCGGACTTGCCGGTGTGCTGGCGGCGACCACCAGCAACGTCAATCCCAATATGGGCTCCGATCTCATCATCGTGGTCTTCGCGGTGGTGGTGATCGGCGGCATGGGCTCGATCCTCGGCTCGGTGGTGACGGGCTTCGGCCTTGGGCTGATCGAGGGCATCGTCAAGAATTTCTACCAGCAGGGATCGGCCACCGTAGTCTTCGTGGTGATGGTCATCGTGCTGCTCGTGCGGCCCGCCGGCCTGTTCGGGAGGGCCTCATGATGGCCTCCTCCAGCCAGCCGGCTGCCGCGACCCGCACAATGCCCCTGATCGGGGATCGCGGCGTCATGCTGCTCATCGTCGCACTGATCGCCGTCGCGCCCTTCGTCGCCTATCCGGTCTTCGTGATGAAGGTGCTGTGCTTCGGCCTGTTCGCCTGCGCCTTCAACCTTCTGCTCGGCTATGGCGGCCTGCTCTCCTTCGGCCACGCCGCCTTTTTCGGCATGGCGAGCTATGCCAGCGCCCATGCTGCCAAGGTCTGGGGCCTGACGCCGGAACTGGCGATCCTCAGCGGAGGTGCCGTGGCCGCCATCCTCGGCCTCGCGGTCGGCTCGCTCGCCATCCGGCGCCAGGGCATCTATTTCGCCATGATCACCCTGGCCCTGGCCCAGATGGTGTATTTCTTCGCCCTGCAGGCGCCCTTCACCGGCGGCGAGGACGGCATCCAGGCGGTACCACGCGGCAAGCTGTTCGGTCTCATCGACCTTTCCGACGACAAGGCCCTCTATGTCCTGGTTGCCGTGATCGTGCTCCTGGGCCTGTTCGCCATCCACCGCATCGTGCATTCGCCCTTCGGGCAGGTGATGAAGGCGATCCGCGACAACGAGCCCCGTGCCCTCTCGCTGGGCTATGACGCCGAGCGCTTCAAGCTGATGATGTTCACCCTGTCGGCTACCCTGGCCGGCATTGCCGGCGCCACCAAGGCGCTGGTGTTCCAGCTCGCCTCGCTCACCGACGTGCACTGGACGATGTCGGGCGAAGTCGTGCTGATGGCGCTGGTCGGCGGGACCGGCACGTTGTTCGGCCCAATGCTCGGCGCGCTGATCGTGGTGGCGATGGAAACCTATCTCGCCCCGCTCGGCTCCTGGGTGACGGTGGCCCAGGGCGCGGTCTTCGTCATCTGCGTGCTCGCCTTCCGCGACGGGCTCGCCGGCACTTTGGCCAAGCTGCTGCGCAAGGCCGGCTAGGCGGTATTGCCACCCTCCTCAATCGGGGCCGCGGTGCTCCAGCCGTTCCGTTGCGAAGGCGGCTAGTCCGGCGATGCCGAGAGCGGCACCGGTCGCGGCCGTAAACATCCAGCCGCCGGCGTGATAGGTCAGCGTACCCAGCACCGATCCCAGGGCCCCGCCGACGAACACCGTCGTCATATAGAGAGCATTGATGCGCCCCCGAACCGCTGGGGCGGTCGAGAAGATGGTGCGCTGGCTCACGATCTGGTTGGTCTGCACCGCCGCGTCGATCACCAGCGTCGCAACGATCAGCACCAGAAGAGACAGGATACGCTCGCCCAGAGCCGTGGCGAGAAAGGCCAGCGCCAGAGAGGCCATCGCGCCGTAGGTCGCCATGCGCCCATGCCCATGATCGGCAAGGCGCCCCGCCAGCGGCGCTGCCAGCGCTCCACCCGCCCCGGCGAGAGCGAAGAGACCGATCGCATAGTCGGACATGCCGAAACGTTCCGTCAGCATCAGGGGCGCGGCGGTCCAGAACAGGTTGAAGGCTGAAAACAACAGCATCTGGTAGAGGGCGCGGCGGCGGAGGATCGGCGTGTTCCGCACGAGGCCCGGCAGCGAGGCCAGCACGGCCCCGTAATGGCTCGTGCCGGACGGCTGATAGCGTGGCATCATGCGCCAGAGAACAGCGCCGATGCCGATCATCAGCCCAGCGGAGACGAGGAAGACCGCCCGCCAATTCAGATAGGCCGCCACGAAAAGCGCGGCGGGCCTTGCCAGCATGATGCCGGTGATCAGACCGGCCATCACCAGGCCGACCGCGCGGCCACGCCGCTCGGGCGGAACGAAATGAGTGATGAAGGGCACCAGGATCTGGGCACCGGCCGAGAATATGCCGATGGCGAGCGATGCGAACAGGAAAGCCACGACACCTTGTGCGACAGCCGCGAGGAGCAGGCTGGCGGCCGCGCAAACGAGCGTCGCCAATGCCAGAACCTTGTTCTCGATGAGATCGGCCAGGGGGACCAGCAGAATGAGCCCCAGGCCATAACCGATCTGGGTGAGGCTGACGATGGCACCAGCCAGATCAGGGCCGATACCGATCTCGGGTGCGATCTTGGCGACCAGCGGCTGGGCATAATAGAGATTGCCGACGATGGCCCCGGTTGCGACCGCCAGGGTCAGGACCAAGGCGGGAGCAGCCTGCCGGACGGCGGCGGGGGCAGTATTTTCCATCTGATGCATCGGGTTCACAGCAGGCAGTTTCACGGCGAGTACTCGCCGATTAATGAAACGATACGTATCGTTATGATTGAATAAAACGATACGTTTCGTTATGTCAAGATGGGGAGGCACCGCATGGAGACGACAACCACGCAGCCAAGGCGCCGCTCGATCGGCGCCCGTCGCAATCCGCACACCGAGACCGCCATCATCGAGGCCGCACGAGAGCTTCTCGCGGATCGAGGCTATGCGGGGTTTTCCATCGAGGAGGCCGCCCGGCGAGCCGGTGCCGGCAAGGCCACCGTCTATCGCTGGTGGCCGACCAAGGCCGACCTGTTCATGGCAGCCTATGGAGCCGAAAAGGCGCGGGCGATAAGCCTGCCGGACACGGGCAGCCTGGTCGAGGATCTCGTACAGCATACCGCCGATCTATGGCGCTTCTGGCGAACTCCCCCCGGCGGCGCCTTCAGGGCCCTGCTCGCCGAAGCGCAAGCGAGCGAAGCGGCGGGCTCGCGCCTGCGCAACGAGTTTCTGCCCGTGCTGTTCCGGCCAGCGCGCCGTCTCTTCGAGCGGGCAGCGGCGCGCGGCGAATTTCCTGCCCGATTGATCGATGAACGCATCGCATTGTGGGCAGGATTCAACTGGTACCATCTGCTGACCTGGCAGATCGACGCCGACGAGGCACTCCTGCGTCGGATCGAAACACTGGTCGCCTCCGGCGGAAATGGCGCCGGATAGGGTTCCGGCCGGTTACGGCTTCACCCAGACGCCACCCTTCTTCGAGGATTTCACAGCCGCCTCGATGAAGGCCATGCCGGCGATGCCGTCGTCGATACCCGGGAAGAGCACGGCCGGATCGAGGGCTTCACCGCCGCGGGCGGCCCGGATAGCACGGGCGATCTCGGTATAGATGTTGGCAAAGCCTTCGAGATAGCCTTCGGGATGGCCCGGGGGCACGCGTGTCATCCGCGCCGCATCCTCGCCGGCTGCGGCCGAGCCCCGGGTGATGATACGGGTCGGCTCGCCGTGCGGGGTGAAATAGAGATAGTTCGGATTGTCCTGGCGCCAATGGAACCCCGCCTTCTCGCCATAGACGCGCAGCATCAGGCCATTCTCGTTACCCGGCGCCACCTGGCTTGCCCACAGCGCCCCGCGCGCGCCATTGGCATAGCGCAGCAGGATCTGCACATTGTCGTCGAGAGCGCGGCCAGGCACGAAGGAAGTCAGTTCGGCCAGCAATTCCGAAACCTCCAGGCCGCCGACAAACTGGGCCAGGTTGAAGGCATGGGTGCCGATATCGCCGATGGCGCCGCCGGCGCCGGAGCGCTTGGGATCAGTGCGCCAATCGGCCTGCTTCTGGCCGCTCTGCTCGATCGGCGTGGTCAACCAGTCCTGCGGGTATTCGACCTGGATCAGGCGGATAGGCCCCAATTGCCCCGACTTCACCATCTCACGCGCCGCGCGGATAAGAGGATAGCCGGTGTAATTATGCGTCACCGCGAAGATCACGCCCTTGTCGGCGGCGAGCTTCTTCAGGCGCAGGGCGTCCTTCAACGTGGTGGTCACCGGCTTGTCGCAGATGACATGGATGCCCGCCTTGATGAAGGCTTCCGCCGCCGGGGCGTGCATATGGTTGGGCGTGACGATGGAGACAGCCTCGATGCCGTCCTTGCGGCGCTTTTCCTTGCGCGCCATTGTCTCGAAATCGGGATAGATCCGGTCCGCAGCGAGCCCGAGCGCCTCGCCGGAACGCTGGGCCTTCTCCGGCGTGGACGACAGGGCGCCCGCCACCAGCACGTAATCATCGTCCATGCGGGCGGCGAGGCGATGCACGGCGCCGATGAAGGCACCCTCCCCGCCACCGACCATGCCATAGCGCACGCGCCCGCCTGCCTTGCTGTCCGAACGGCCCTCGATCGCCATCGTATTTCCCTCTGCTTATCGGTTGAGGCCGAGCATGCGCCGGACCGCCTTGCGATCGGTGCCACCGCCGGCGAAATCGTCGAAGGCCTTCTCAGTCACGCGGATGATATGGGCGGCGATGAAGGGCGCCCCTTCCGCCGCACCGTCTTCGGGATGCTTGAGACAGCATTCCCATTCGAGCACGGCCCAGGAGGCATAATCATATTGCGCGAGTTTGGAGAAGACACCGGTGAAGTCGACCTGCCCGTCGCCCAGCGAGCGGAAGCGTCCTGCCCTCTCCGTCCAGGAGGCATAACCCGAATAGACGCCCTGGCGACCCGTCGGGTTGAACTCGGCATCCTTGGCGTGAAAGGCCTTGATGCGCTCGTGGTAGATATCGATGAAGGCGAGATAGTCGAGCTGCTGCAGCACGAAATGCGACGGGTCATAGTTGATGTTGGCGCGCTTGTGCCCTTTCAGGCGGTCGACGAAACGCTCGAAGGTCGCGCCGTCGAACAGGTCCTCGCCGGGATGCAGCTCATAGCAGACGTCGACCCCTACGGCGTCATAGGCATCGAGGATGGGTTTCCAGCGCTTGGCCAGTTCGCCGAACGCCTCGTCGATGAGGCCGGCCGGCCGTTGCGGCCAGGGATAGGCGAAAGGCCAGGCCAAGGCACCGGAGAAGGTGACGCTGGCATCGAGGCCGAGATGGCGGGAGGCGGTTGCGGCAGCCTTCAATTGCTCCACGGCCCAGGCCTGCCGCTCTTTCGGTTTGCCGCGCACCTCCGGCGGCGCAAAGCCGTCGAAGGCCTCGTTATAGGCCGGATGTACGGCAACCAGCTGGCCCTGCAGATGGGTCGACAATTCGGTGATGGCAAGGCCATGCTTGGCAACCACGCCGGCGACCTCATCGCAATAGGCCTTCGATTCCGCCGCCTTCTTCAGATCGAACAGACGGCTGTCCCAACTCGGGATCTGTACGCCCTTATAACCCAGCGAGGCAGCCCATTTGCAGATGGAATCGAGGGAGTTGAAGGGCGCGGCGTCGCCCGCGAACTGGGCGAGAAAGATCGCCGGTCCCTTGATCGTGGCCGCCATGACTGCGTCTCCTGCGGTGATGCCTTTGGGCCGGAGAGTCCGGAGCGACTACGGATGCCGCCTCACTCTTTCGGCTTGGGACCATTTGTCTGACTTGTCCCTCGGCTTGCCTCACCATGGCAAATCCTTTTGGACTGCGCAACGGCGATTTGATGTACGTACCCCAGGAAGCAGTGATGGCTTGCCTTGCCCTTCGGGGCAGCGCAGGTTGTAGCCCACCGAGCCCCTTGGTTCGCATCACCGGGAGGACGGGAGCGGCGGCACTCGACAGGAGGCGCGAAGGTGGAAGGCGCATTCGATCTGGCCATCATCGGCGGCGGCATCAATGGCTGCGGCATTGCCCGTGATGCGGCGGGACGCGGGCTCAAGGTTTTTCTGTGCGAGCAGGACGATTTTGCCTCAGGCACCTCCTCCAAGGCCACCAAACTGATCCATGGCGGCTTGCGCTATCTGGAATATTACGAGTTCCGGCTGGTGCGCGAAGCACTGATGGAGCGTGAGGTGCTCTGGCGGATTGCCCCGCACATCATCTGGCCGCTGCGTTTCGTGCTGCCCTATCACCAGGGCTTACGCCCAGCCTGGATGCTCAGAGTGGGCCTGTTCCTCTATGACCATCTGGGCGGCCGCAAATTGCTGCCGCCCACGCGCACGCTCGATCTCACCCGCGACGTGACGGGCGGACCGCTCAAGCCGGGCGCGCAGGAAAAGGGTTTCGAATATTCGGACTGCTGGGTCGAGGATGCCCGCATGGTCGTCCTGAACGCGCGGGACGCCGCCGATCGCGGCGCCGTCATCTTGCCGCGCACCCGTGCCGTCTCGGCCCTGCGTGGCCCCGACGGCTGGACTCTCATCGTAGAGGATACGCTCACCGGCTCGCGCCAGACGGTGATCACCAGAGCGCTCGTCAACGCCGCTGGTCCATGGGTCGCCGATGTACTGGAAAACAAGCTCGGCCTTGCCAGCAAGGCCCATGTGCGCATGGTCCAGGGATCGCACATCGTCGTGCCCCGCCTTTACGACCATGACCGCTGCTACATCTTCCAGAATGCCGACAACCGCATCATCTTCGCCATCCCCTATGAGCGCGACTTCACACTGATCGGCACGACGGACCGCGATTATCACGCCGATCCCGCCACCGTGAAAGCGAGCGAGGAAGAAATCGACTATCTCTGCCGAGCCGCCAGCGAATATTTCACGCAAGCCGTCACGCCGCAGGACGTGGTGTGGACCTATTCAGGCGTGCGACCGCTCTATGACGACGGCGCCAGCGCGGCCCAGGCCGCCACGCGCGATTACGTGCTGGTGCTCGACGATGAGGCCGGCGCGCCGCTGCTGTCGATCTTCGGCGGCAAGATCACCACCTATCGCCGCCTCGCCGAGCATGCGCTGGAGAAACTGGAGAGATACACGGCCCCCGCCGCCAATGCCAAACGCGGCTGGTCGGCCACCGCGGCACTGCCGGGCGGCGACATTCCCGTGCTCGGTTTCGACGCCTATGTCGCGGACCTGAAGTCGCGCTTCACCTGGCTCGATGCGGACCATGCCCGGCGTCTCGCCCGTGCCTATGGCACCAAGGCGGAACAGCTGCTCGGCCAGGCCCGCTCCTACGCAGATCTCGGCCGCGACTTCGGCGGCACGCTGACGGAGGCCGAGGTCGACTATCTCATGCAGCACGAATGGGCCCAGCGCGCGGAAGACGTGCTCTGGCGCCGCTCTAAACTCGGCCTGCGCATGACGGCCGAGCAGGCTGAAGCACTCGATCTCTACATGCGGGAGCAGGCGCGAGGGCGTGCGCAAGCGACGTCCTGAGGATGCGGCCACATCATCCATCTCGCCAAAAGCAAAGGCCGGGCATCGACCCGGCCTCGCGTGAACGCCGCAAATCGGCGGATTTTTTCTGCCTCAGGCTTCCGACATGCCCGGACCGAGGACGACCACGCGGCCACCGAGGGGGGCGCGCTTGTAAAGGTCGATCGCGTCCTGGACGATCATGCGGATGCAGCCCGAAGAGGCATTGTGGCCAATGCTGTAAGGCTCGTTGGTGCCGTGGATACGATAGAGCGTATCCTTGTTATCCTGCCACAGATACAGCGCGCGGCCGGTGATCGGATTACGCGGCCCGCCGCGCACGCCCACACCGCTCTGCAATTGCGCCAGGCTGCCCCTCAGGTCGGGCCGACGGGCGATCATTTCCTTGGGCGGATACCAATCGGGCCATTCGCGCTTGTAGCGGATTTCCGCCGAGCCCGACCAGCCGAAGCCCTGCTTGCCGACGCCGACGCCGTAGCGCATGGCCCGTCCGCCACCCATGACGTAGTAGAGATAATGCGCCCTGGGATCGACAACGATGGTGCCGGCTGGCTCGCTGGTCGGATAATCGACCTCGGCTCGCAGGAATTGGGGACCGATACGCTTGGTATCCACGGCCGACACGACGAATTTACCGTCAGTCGTCTGACCGTAGATCGCCTTGTAGTCATAGGTTCCCTCGGGGGTGAGGGGTTGTTCGGGCTGCGTGATCTCATCGATCGGCCGGCCATCAACCGGCACCGCCGGCAGCGTTGCAGGATCGGCCGAAGCTACGACCACCGGCTTGATTGCGGCTGAATCGGTCACGCAACTGGCCAGGCTGAGGCCCAGTCCAGTCAGCGAAGCGCCCATGAGAAAGGCGCGGCGGGAGAGAGACGACATTACACATCCTACTGGGATCGGGAGAACCGGCACATACAATAAGCAAGACTTCAGTGTTCGGCTGTGCCTTTGCTGCAACGTTCCGAATTTCTTTATCTCGCGTTCTCGTGAACATACCGCCGTTCACATTGGCTTCATCTACGCCCCGCAAACTGGCTGGGACGTGCTTTAGGACACAGTGCGCACCGAATGAAGGCTTGACCCGTCTCGTGCCCGCCTGCACAAGGCGCGCATGGCTCCTCCCCTGCTCTTCCTGCGCGACGTCCATCTCACCTTTGGCGGCACCCCGACCCTGGAGGGAGCCGACATATCGATCGCCCCCGGCGAGAGGCTCTGCCTTGTCGGCCGCAACGGCTCGGGCAAGTCGACGTTGCTCAAGATCGCCGCCGGCCTGATCGAGGCCGATCGTGGCGAACGTTTCGTGCATCCCGGCGCCACGGTGCGCTATCTGCCGCAGGAGCCGGATTTCAGAGGTTTTGCCACCACACTCGCCTATGTCGAGGCAGGCCTCGGGCCGGGTGACGACAATTACCGCGCCCTCTATCTGCTCAACGAACTCGGCCTGACCGGCGAGGAGAGCCCCGAAAACCTCTCCGGCGGCGAGGCCCGGCGTGCGGCGCTTGCCCGGGTGCTCGCCCCCGAGCCGGACATCCTGCTGCTCGACGAGCCGACCAACCATCTCGACCTGCCCGCCATCGAATGGCTGGAAAAGGAAATCGGCTCGCTGCGCTCGGCCCTGGTGCTGATCAGCCATGACCGTCGCTTCCTCGAAAACCTGTCGCGCGCCACCGTCTGGCTCGACCGTGGCCTGACCCGCCGCATTGATCGTGGTTTCGCCTTCTTCGAGGAGTGGCGCGACCAGGTGCTGGAGGAAGAAGAGCGCGATCGCCAGAAACTCGACCGCAAGATCGTGGCGGAAGAGCATTGGGTGCGCTACGGCGTGACCGCCCGGCGCAAGCGCAATGTCCGGCGTATGGCCAACCTCAGCGCCCTCCGCCAGGAGCGCCGTGATGCCCGCCGTGTCACCGGCACGGTGAAGCTGACCACGACGGAGGGCGAGGAAAGCGGCAAGCTCATCGCCGAGGCTGTCGGCGTGAACAAGAGTTGGGGCGGCCCGCCGATCGTCAAGGATTTCTCCATCCGCATCGCCCGCGGTGACAGGATTGGCATCGTCGGCCCCAATGGCGCCGGCAAGACCACCCTGCTCAACCTCTTGACCGGCGCCATCCCGCCCGAGAGCGGCGTGGTGAAGCTCGGAGCAAGCCTGCAGATGGTGACGCTGGACCAGCGCCGCGAAAGCCTGGATCCGCAGACGACCCTCAGCGATACACTTACGGGCGGCGGCTCGGACTATGTCGAGGTCGGGGGCGAGCGCAAACATGTGATCGGCTATATGCGCGACTTCCTGTTTCCACCGGAGCAGGCGCGCACGCCGGTTTCGGTGCTTTCGGGCGGCGAGCGCGGCCGGTTGATGCTGGCACGCGCCCTTTCCAAGCCCTCCAACTTCCTGGTGCTGGACGAGCCGACCAACGATCTCGACCTGGAGACGCTCGATCTCCTGCAGGAGATGATCGGAGACTATCAGGGCACGGCCATCGTCATCAGCCATGACCGCGACTTTCTCGATCGGGTCTCGACCTCGATCCTGATGAGCGAGGGCGATGGGCGCTGGACGGAATATGCCGGCGGCTATAGCGACATGGTCGCCCAGCGCGGCGCCGGCGTGGCTCGTAAATCGGCGGAGAAGACCGAGGCGCCCAGACAGGCGCCGACGGACGAAGCGGCGGCCCGCTCAGCGCCGGAACGCACCGGCAAGCGCAAGCTTTCGTTCAAAGAAAAGCACGCCCTCGAAACCCTGCCCCGCAAGATCGAGCAGCTTGCCACCAAGGCTGCGAACCTGCAGGAGAGGCTTGGTGACCCTGACCTGTTTGCCAAGGATTCGAAGAAATTCGCCGAGCTCGGCCAGCAACTCGCCAAGGTGGAAGCCGAGAAGACGCAGGCCGAGGAGGAATGGCTGACCCTGGAGATGCTGCGTGAGGAAATCGAGGGATGACAGGCAGCCTGCACGGCCCGCCTGCGCCGATAAGAATTATTCCATAGTGAATTCAAAAGCTTGCAATCTTTCGGGAAAAGCAACAAGGGTGTTCGCCTGAGCTTTGCGGAAAAATCCATGTCTGCCTTCCAACGTCTTGCGCTGATCCTGGCTTTGCTTGGAGCGCCCCAGGGAGCGCTTTTGGCCACCTCGCCCGTTTGGGCCCAGTCCAAGCCGGCACCCGCCCCTCCACCGATCACCGATGCCAGGAGCTGGCATACCGCTCTGCTCAGGCAGGTGTGGGCCAATACTCAGTTTCCCACCCTGCCTCAGCCGCCCTTGAAGGAAGGCGAAGTGCCGCCTCCATTGCCGTCCGCGCAGGTCACGGTCGGCTTTGTCCTCGATCGTGACGGACGCGTGTTGTCGGCCAGGGTGGTCCAGGGTTCAGGCAAGAGCGAGTTCGACCAGGCTGCGCTGGAAGCGCTCAAACGAGCTACGCCCTTTCCCAAACCGCCGGCCAATATGATGGGGGAGAACTTCTCGCTTCAGCTCCCGATTCATTTCATGGGCGGGCCACAGCCACAGAATAAACCCAAGGCCAAGCCGCCCCGCGCAAATTGAGCGCGACAGCCCCGGCATCGTGCTTCATCCTGTCGGCCGCGCCGAGGACGATGCGACGGGATCGAGCATGATGGGAGCAGCGGAACCGTCCGGACCTGGGAATATCGGCCGTCGGCCGACGCAGGCCGAGCTGGACCAGGCCTTGACGGATGTTGCGATTACACCCATCCCGCACGCGGCTCCGGCGATCGACGAGGTGCTTGCCCGGTTTCGCCAGACCTATTGCAATGGCAACGCCTTGTTCGCGGCTTTCGAAATCGGCGCCGAACCGGCTTTGGATTGGCATATCGGACGCAACCAGCTGCATCTTGATACCATCCTGGCGCGTTTCCTGGTCCACCCAGCCATCCGAGCCGGCCTCCCGGATCTGATAATTGATCCCTCGCCGCTTCCCGACATCGAATTCGAGCTCCATGACAGCCTCGAGGTGGATACGCTGCTCGCCCGGGCGCTCTATCATGGCGGCGCGTACTGGCACGCCACCGGTTCGGGCATGCCGGAAAAGGCATTGGCCTTGCGTTTTTGTGATGCCCTGTTCGAGCTGCGCTTCGACGAGATCGCATTCTATACCAGCAGCACGGCCTGGACCGACTGGTTCTACGACATTGCTTGGGACAAGACTTTCGTCGTTCTTGACAAGCGCCATCGGCGGCTCTTCCTGCTGGCTGTGACCGATACCGATTGAAATCACGCTGCCGTCATCTTTCCCATCTAGAGCAAAATGCGTTCGGGTTGACACGTTCCGTTGGCTGAACTTACTGAAAACAGAGCATTTTGCGGTTCTTGGCGATTCCACCTAATCGCAAAAACGCTCTAGCGGGATGGGCAATCCTCCACTCCCTTATCGCAGGGCCTGTCATGATCACCACGCATCGCTTGTGCCCGACGACCAAGGACAGGCTGCTGCCCCATACACTGCAACCCGACGAGCCCCTCCCGGGGGATGTCTTGTGGATCGACCTGCTCAACCCGACACGTGAGGAGGACCAGCAGGTCGAGACGCTGCTCGGCATCTCCATTCCCACCCATGAGGACATGGACGATATCGAGCCCTCCGAACTCATCTGGTCGGAGAACGGCACGCGCTACATGACCACGCGCCTCCTGGTGAACGTCAACACCAGCGAGCCGGCCATTTCAGCGGCAACCTTCATTCTCACTGCCAGCGTGCTGGTGACGGTACGCTACAGCGAGCCGAAGTCCTTCACCACCTATACCGGCCATGCGGTCAAGCCCGGCGGCTGCGCGGGCGGTCCCGAGGCGATCATGGCGGGGCTGATCGACGCCATCATCGACCGTGCAGCCGAAGTGCTGCAGGATACCGGCGAGCGGCTCGACGCGCTCTCCCGCAGCGTGTTCAAGGACGCCGTCAAGCAAGGCAATCGCAACGCCACCCTGCAGCGTACCTTGCAGGCCCTTGGACGGCATGGCGATCTCGTCTCGAAATGCCGTGAAAGCCTGGTCTCGATCGAGCGGGTACTATTGTGGTTCTCGGCTGGCCTCAAAGCCGCCAAGGTCCCCTCGGAACTGCGCGAGGAAGTCAAGATGACACTGCGCGACCTGCAATCGCTCGAGGAACACGCGACCTTTCAGTCGGGGAAGATCCAGTTCCTGCTCGACGCCACCCTCGGCCTGGTCAATCTCGAGCAGAACAACATCATCAAGCTTTTTTCGGTGATGGCTGTGATCTTCATGCCGCCGACGCTGGTAGCCTCGGTCTACGGCATGAATTTCGAGAGAATGCCGGAACTCAAATGGGCGCATGGCTACCCCATGGCCCTGATCTTGATGGTGGTGGTCGCTATCGCCCCCTATGTGCTGTTCCGCTGGAAGAACTGGCTGTAGCGCCAGGCCATTCCACAGCGGCGATTTGCTACTTCTTTGCCACGGACCTCGCCAACGCGGCCCGGCCGCGCGAAGTGAGGCAATAGCCGATGGCGCGATAGCCTGCCTTGATCACCGCAATCGAATCCATCTGGCTGGGCAATTCCGATCGTGTCTTCTGCGAGCCGTCCGGTAGATGGAACACGGCCTCGCACCAGCCGAACTTCCGGCACATATGTCCGGCCTGCCCGCTGATCGAAGGCCTCAACTCCCCCGCTTCCAGGGCCGTCAGATAGGACCGTTCGCGAGGCGTCGGATCGCGGTCCGGCAAGGGCATGAAATTCATGAGATTCCCGATCGTCGCTTTCGATGATGCCGGGGCATCCCGAATCTTGGAAAACCTGGGCCTGATGACGCTGGGGCAAGCGGCCGGCGTCTCATCCAGGGCGGTGTCGAACGCATGCCATGTCCCCTATTCCGCCGCCGCGGCCGTGCCCCTGCCGCCGTGACCGCTATCCAGAGCCACAGGCGCGCCGGCTTCCCCTGCCTCATCCTTCGGCCCCACCAGGGGCCCGAACAGGAAGGAAATGCCCCGCGTGAGATCGTCCATGACCGCATAGAAGGACGGCACGAAGATCAACGACAGCAAGGTGGAGACGATCAGGCCGCCGATCACGGCGATCGCCATCGGCGAACGGAACTCGCCGCCATCCCCGTGCCCCAGCGCTGTCGGAATCATGCCGGCCACCATGGCGATGGTGGTCATCACGATCGGTCGCGCGCGTTTGCGCCCGGCATCGATGATGGCGTCATGGCGATGCATGCCATGCTTGACCCGTTCGACCGCGAAGTCGACCAGCATGATGGCGTTCTTGGTGACGATGCCCATCAGCATCAGGATGCCGATCACCACCGGCATCGAGATCGAGTTGTGGGTAGCGAGCAGCGCCAGGACCACACCGAGCATCGACAACGGCAAGGAGAGCAGGATGGTGATGGCGTGGAAGGGGCTGCCGAGCAGCAGCACCAGCACACCCGCGACCATCAGCAGGCCCGTCCCCATCGCCATGGCAAAGCCCGAAAACACCTCTGCCATCACTTCGGCGTCACCAGTGGGTGCAAAGACCACGCCCTTGGACAGGTTCTTGGCCTCCGGCAGTTCCATGGCCAGATCCAGCGCCTCGCCGATCTCCAGCCCCTTGCGCAAGTCGGCGCCGATCTTGATCTGCCGCTGACGGTCGTTGCGCTCGATCGAGGTCGGCCCCTGGCCGAACTCGACGTCGGCCACCGCGGAGAGCGGCACGCTGCCGCCCGAGGCGGTCGTCAGGCTGAGCGCCTCGATCAGGCCGAGATTGCCACGGGACTCTTCGGTCAACTGCACGCGGATCGGCACCAGCCGGTCCCCCGCATTGAACTTGGCCAGATTGGCGTCAATGTCGCCGATGGTCGCCACACGCACCGCCTCCGAGATCTGCTCGGTGGTGATACCATAACGCGCGGCATCGTCGGTTCGCGGCAGGATACGCACCTCCGGCCGCTCGAGGCCGGTATTGGCGGCGACATTGTTGAAGCCGGGCACATGGCGCATCGCGCCTTCGAGGCGCGATGCCGCCAGGGCAAGCGCCTTCGGATCATCGCTCTTCAGCGCCAGGTTGACGTCACGCTCACCATTGTCCTTGACGCGCCAGGCACGCAAATCGGGAATGGCGGTAAGGATATGGGCGATGTCATCCTGGATGGCGAGTTGGTGGCGCGCCCGATCCTCGCGCTTGGAAAGCTTGACATAAATGGCGGCCCGGCGCGGATCGAGTCCGCCGGTCGGCGAGGTGCCGCCGATGACGAAGACCTGAACGACTTCCGGAACCTTACGGATCTCGGCAACGATCTGGTCGGTCTTGGCCTGGGTGCTCTCGAGCTTGCCGCCTGGCGGAATCTCGGCGGAGATGACCACGCGTGCATTGTCCTCCGGCGGGATGAAGCCCTCGGGCAAAAAGCCCATCAGCCTGAAGGTCAGGATCAGCAGCCCAAAGCCGGCCAGGATGGTGAGATAGGGAGAGAACCAACGCGCCAGCGTCATCTCCAGGAAGCGGGTATAGGCCCGCATGATCCAGCCATCCCGCGGCTCGACATGAGCGTGCGGCCTGAGGAAATAGGCGGTCATCATCGGTGTTATCAGGCGCGCGACAAGGAGCGAGAAGAACACCGCTACCGCTACCGTCAGGCCGAACTGCTTGAAATACTGGCCGACGATACCGCCCATGAAGCTCACGGGCGCGAAGATGGCGATGATGGTCATGGTGATCGCCATCACGGCAAGACCGATCTCGTCCGCCGCCTCGATGGAGGCGCGGTAGGGCGACTTGCCCATCTTCATGTGCCGGACGATGTTCTCGATCTCGACGATGGCGTCATCGACCAGGATACCCGTGACCAGCGTGATGGCGAGCAGGCTGACGAGGTTGAGCGAGAAACCCATCACGCTCATCGCCCAGAAGGTCGGGATGGCCGAGAGCGGCAAGGCAATGGCGGCGATCAGCGTAGCCCGCCAGTCGCGCAGGAAAATCAGCACGACGATGACGGCGAGGATGGCGCCTTCCACCAGCGTCTGCATCGCCGCTTCAAAATTGCCATAGGTCGAGGCGACACCATCGTCCACCACCGCATAGCTGACCTCGGGGTGGGCCGTGTGCAGCGCCTGGATCCTGGCGGCGACCGCTGCGGCCACCACCGTGTCGCTGGCACCCTTGGACCGGAAGATCGAGAAGGCGACGATTGGCGTCGACCCATTCAGCCGGGCGAATGACGTCTGATCCGCATAGGCATCGGTGATGTTGGCGATCTCGTTGAGCCGTACCTGCCGCCCACCGGGCAGCGTGATCTTGGTATCCTTGAGTTCATCGATCGTATGGGCGCCGGCCAGGGTACGAATGGCCTGCTCACGATTGCCGACCTCACCCTTGCCGCCCGACAGATCGACCGTCGTCGCCCTCAGCACGCGATTGACGTCGGCAGCGGTGATGCCGAGCGATAGCAGCCGATCGGGATCGACGGCCACCCGGATCTCGCGTGTCACGCCGCCTATGCGGTCGATGCGGCCGACGCCGCGCAGGCTCTGCAGGTCTCGCTTCACCACATTGTCGACATGCCAGGACAATTGTTCCAGCGTCATGCCGGGTGCCGTGGCCGAATAGGTCATGATCGACTGCGACTCGATTTCGAGGCGCGAGATCACCGGCTCCTCGATATCGCGCGGCAGTTCGGTGCGGATCTTGGTCACCGCATCCTTGACGTCGTTGAGCACGCGGTCCGTGTTGGTGCCCAGCCAGAACTCGATGGCAACCGTCGAGGTTGAGTCCGTAATGGTCGACTGCACATGCTTGACGCCGGCGACGCCGGTGACGGCGTCCTCGATCTTACGCGTCACCTGCGTCTCCAGCTCGGAAGGTGCGGCACCGACCTGGGTTACCGTCACAGTGATGACGGGGATATCGATATTGGGGAATTTGGTGATCGGCAGGTTCTGGAACGAGACCCAACCGAGCGCCATCAGCACCACGAACAGGACGATCGAAGGCACCGGATTGCGGATGGACCAGGCCGAGACGTTGAACGACATCGGTGCCTCACTTGGACTCGGTCGCGGGCTGGGCTGCATCAGCCCCGTTGACGGCGCTGACCCTGTCACCGTCGCGCACGAAGGTGCCGGCAGTGGCGATCACCGTATCGCCCGCCTTGACGCCTTCGACCACCTCGGCCTGCTTTTCGGTACGCAGGCCGAGCTTGACGGGCGTGGTCGCCACGACACCGTCACGCACGACCTGCACCGTCGCGCCATCCTCGGTATAGAGCACGGCCGATTGCGGCACGAGCACGCCGGTATGACTGGCAACCGCTACGCTGGCGCGGCTAAAGGCGCCGATCGTCAGGCCCGGCGCCTGGTCGATGGCGATACGCACGCGGCCCAGGCGTGTGACGGAATTGACCTCAGGCGAAACCAGGCGCACGCGAGCCGCGAAAGGCTCCTTGCGGCCCGCCGTCGCCACCTCGGCCGTCATGCCCGGCCGGATGCGCGCCAGCGTCGCCTCCGATACGTCCGCCGCGAGTTCGATGTCACCGTCGCGAATGATGCGGAACAGGGGATCACCGGACGCCGACGCGATCGCACCGATACGAGCGACCCGGCGGCTGATCACGCCTGCCGCCGGTGCGCGCACCTTGGTGTGCTCCAGACGCACCATCAATTCGGAACGCTGCGCATCGGCGAGCTTCTTGTCGGCCCTGGCGACGGTCAGGGCATGTTCGGCCGCTCCCGCACGCGCGTCCGCCATCTTGGCGGCGGCCTCGCGCTGGTCGAGCTGTTCGGCTGTCGTATTGCCGGTCCGGACCAGCGCCTTGGAGCGCGCAAAGGCACTGGCGGTCTGTTCCCGATTGGCATTGGCTTCGGCTATGGCGCTCTCGGCCTGCGCGATCGCGGCCTCCGCCCTGGCGGTCTGAGCCTCATTCTGGGCGAGCGAGGTATCGATGGTGGTGGTCGAGAGCTCAGCCAGCATTTGGCCTTCGCTGACGCGATCGCCTTCCTCCACCATGATCTTGTCAACGGCATAGCCTTCGATCTGGGGCGACACCAGAATCTCCTCGCGCGCCGCCAGATTGCCGGTCACCACCGCCTGCTCGGTGATGGCTCCGGTCACGGCCGGCGTCACGGTGACGGCTGGCGGCTTGGCGTCCACCACAGGCGGTGGCGGCGGGTTGAGGCGGGCCATCAGGGGCTCGCGATAGGCATAGAGAGCCGCAGCCACGGCGATGACGACAAGCACCAGGATGGTAAGTTTCGTATACCAGGGAGTTCGCCGATAATCGGTCGGTGCATGCTGGGCATGCCCCGACAGACGCACCGCCGTCAGGCTCGCCTCATCGACAAAGCCCCCTTCCCGCCGCTGCCGCTCGCCATCGCGTTCGGGCCGGTTCTGCTTTTCAACCGCGGACATGGAGCTGTTCCTCTGAAACGGGCTGCTCGCCCGGAGAATCTGAAATCGCAGGCAAAGGACGATCGAGCGGAATCTTTCCCGACATCAAGGCGTCCATAACGTTCACCAACAGCCGAAAACCGTCCTCGACATCGAAATCCGGCTCCAGGGCGCGACGGGTGAACATGCCGTCTCCCATGGCCGAAAGCACGGTGATCACAGCCGCGCTGTCCACCGATGTGGGGATCTGGCCTGAGGTCTTGGCCGCCTCCAGGATCGCGACCATGAAGTCGTTCACTTCCTTGTCGACGGCCGCGCACATCTCCGCCACCTGTGGGTTGCGGCTGGCCTCCGCCCAGATTTCCATGAACTGGACGCAGCGCTCGCGCGGCGTTTCGAGGAAATGCTTGCGCCCCAGCGCGACGAAGGACCCCATGACATCGCTGGAACGCGCCACATTCATGAAATCGGCACTGAAACGTTCGCGATCGCGCTCAATCAGGCCCGACACCAAGGCCTCCTTGGAGGGAAAGTAGCGGTAGAGATTGCCGGCGCTCATGCCGGCTTCCCTGGCAACGTCCTGCATGGTGGTGCGATGGAATCCTGTGCGCTGGATGCACACCTCGAAGGCATCGAGAATGTGAGTTCGACGCGCGTCGATTCCCTTTGCCACCGCGGGTGGCGGCACCACCACCCCTGCTTCGATCGCCACTATCACAACCCCGAACGAGAATGAACGTTCATTCTCAGTATCAGAGATTGTACAAGAAACCAAGCCACACCCGTATGGACGGGCGGGATGATGCTTCCCATCCGGCGGCGGAATTAAGGCGAAAGACGTACGCCTGCGCGGAAACGGCGGCCAAATCCACGCGAATCAGCGCAAAAAGCCCCTCCGCGGTGCGAAAAGGGCTTGGTATTGCGGTTAACAATCGGTTGTGACGCTGGCACTCCGCACAGCCGGACCGAGAGGCCGACCGGAGCGCCAACGGGAATGTAACTCCCGCGGTCAGGCTTCGAAGTCGAGCACCAACAGGCCATCGACACCGCCTTGCGTCGCGGCGACGAGCGCCTGGGCCACCTTGGCGTGATGCGGATGGGGCAGATAGGCGTCGCGGGCCGTTGCGTCGACGAAGTCCACGGTGAAGGCATGGCCATAGCCGCGCGCCAGACCTTCGGGGCTGTTGTCGGCGCCGACTTCTATCTGCAGGATTCCCGGAATCTCGGTTTTCATGCCGCGAATGGCCGACAGCAGGGCCACGACCTCAGCTTGCGGCAGATCCGTCCGCAAACGGGCAAGAACGATATGGCGGATCATGGTGTTCTCCTGCTCAAGATCCGAAATTGACGGCGGGGAGCGGTTGCCTGCCCGCGATGAGATCGGCGCCCTTCTCTCCGATCATGATGGTGGGCGCGTTGGTGTTGGAGGAGTTGACGATCGGCATGACCGAGGCGTCGCAGACACGCAAGCCCTCGAGCCCCCTTACCTTGAGCTCGGGCGTCACCACGGCCATGTCGTCGACACCCATCTTGCAGGTGCCGGCGGGGTGGTGGTCGGTCTTGCTGGTCCGACAGGCATAGTCACTCAATTCCGCCTCGCTGACCTTGTCCGGCCCCGGCATGCGTTCGGCCAGAATGAAAGGGGCGAGTGCCTTCTGGCGCAGGATCTCGCGCGCCATGCGCAGCCCTTCCAGAGACATTGCCTTGTCGTAGGGATCCGACCAATAATTGGGATCGATGAGGGGATGGTCGGCGGGATCGGCGGATCTGAGCCGCACGGTGCCGCGCGAACGCGGCTGCAGGAAGGCAGAGTTCAAGGTGACGCCGGCATTGCGCAGCCGGGCGACACCGGCCTCGATGCCTGAGCCCGAGCCGAGATGGAACTGGATGTCGGGCGAGCGGGCAGCCTTGTCGGCATAGGCAAAGCCACCGGTCTCGAACAGGGTCGAAGCCACCGGCCCTTTCTTGAACAGGAGATATTGCAGCCCGGCCCAGGCGGTGCGGTGGGGCTTGGCGACGTTGTCATAGGTGTGGTCGCCGGTGCATTCGGCGATGACATAGAGATCGAGATGGTCCTGCAAATTCTCGCCGACGCCGGGCAGATCGTGCACCACATCGATGCCAACCTCTTTGAGGTGGGCCGCCGGCCCGATGCCGGACAGCATGAGCAGGCGCGGCGAACCGATGGCGCCGGAGGCGACGATGACCTCGCGCTCGCAGCGTATCTCGCTCCTACCGTCCTTCCCGGCGATCTCGACACCGACCGCCCGCCCCTTCTCGACGAGGATACGCGTCACCATGCCATCGGTGCGGACGGTGAGGTTCGGCCGCTTGCCTTCGATCGGCTTCAGATAGGCGGCCGCGGCGGAAGAGCGCCGGGCATTGCGCACCGTGACCTGGTAATGGCCGACACCCTCCTGGCTGGCGCCGTTGAAATCGGCATTGTAAGGCAAGCCATATTCCTGGCCGGCACGGATGAAGGCCTCGTTGATCGGCAAGGGATTGATGGGAATGGAGACGCCGAGCGGTCCACCGGCGGCATGGTAGCTGTCGATGAATCGCTGATTGTCCTCGGCCCGTTTGAAATAGGGCAGCACCTCGGCATAGCTCCAGCCTTGGCAGCGATGCACATAGGCCCAGATGTCATAGTCGCGCGGATTGCCGCGGGTATAGATCTGCGCATTGATCGAGGAGCCGCCCCCCAGCACCTTGGCCTGGGTGTACCAGAGCACCCGTCCGTCCAGATGCTTCTGGGGCACCGTGGACCAGCCCCAACTCGCGATGCCCTTGGTCATCTTGGCAAAGCCCGCCGGCATGTGGAAGAAGGGATGGCTGTCGCGCCCGCCCGCTTCGATCAGCAGAACCTTGACGGCCGTATCCTCGCTCAGCCGCGCCGCCAGGGCGCAGCCAGCCGGCCCCGCCCCGACGATGATGTAATCGGTCATAGGACACTCCCGGGTGCGCGGACGTCCCATCCGCTCTTCGTTTCCGCAAGTGCGCCGTTTCGACGAGCGGGCAAGGTGCCCGCGCCCCCGGACGTCATCACAGCCTCGAGATCGAGAGTGCGCCGTCGCAGGCGATGGCACTGCCAGTGGCGAAACCGAAGGAACTGCCGGCAAGCGCCAGCGCCATCTGGGCGACGTCGGCCCCTTCCCCCCAGCGCCGGGCCGGCACCAGTCCCCCGTCGATGATGGCCTGGTATTTGTCGGCGACCGCGGCCGTCATCTCGGTGCGGATCACGCCCGGACGGATCTCGAACACGGGGATGCTGTCCGGCGCCAACCGAACGGCAAGGTTCTTCACCCACATGGAAAGCGCGGCCTTGGAGACGCAATAATCAGCCCGCTCGGGCGAAGCCATTTCGGCGCTGACCGAGGTGATGAACAGGATGGAGCGGTTGCGTACGGGCTTTTGCGGCGAGGGCAGCTTCAGCATGGTGCGGGCCACCACCTGGCTGAGAAACATTGCCCCGCGCATGTTGACGTTCATCACCCGGTCGAAATTGCCGGGTTCGAGATCGAGGAGGTCGCCGCGTACCGGCGAGCCGATGCCGGCATTGGAGACGAAGCAGTCGAGCCGGCCATAGCTCGACAGCACCTCGTCGACCAGCCCCTGATGGCTGGCGAGATCCGCGACGTCGTTCTGGAAGAACAGCGCCGCGCCGCCCGCCTGGCCGATCGCCAGTTCGGCATCGCCGATATCGTCATTGTCGACGATGTCGGTGAAGGCGATGTCATAGCCGCCTTCGGCGAAGGCCACCGCGATGGCAAGGCCGATGCCGCGCCGGGCACCGGTGACAAGGACGACGGGACGGCTCATCGGTTCAGCTCCGTTTCACGAATATGCTTGTTCACGAATGTGCTTGGCGGTCCGCAGGGACAAAGCTGCCACCGTCAGGGATGGATTGACGGCAGCCGAAGTTACCAGGGTCGAGGCATCGGCGACGAACAAATTGGGATGGTCGAAGGCACGGCCGAAGGAATCGAGCGGCGCCTCTGCTGGATCGGCACCGATGCGGATGGTGCCGCATTGATGCGACGGCGTCTTGCGATCGAACAGATGGGTGAGCACGATCGGAAAACCCGCCTGCTTCAGGGCCCGGCGCATCGCCACCTTCAGCCCCTCATGCGCGGTCATGTTGGAACGCCGCCATTCCAGCACGATTTTCTCACCCTCCAGCCGGACGCGGCTGGAGGGATCCGGCAAGTCCTCGCTCATGATCAGGAAATCGATGGTCTTGCGCGCCACGGCGTTCAGCACGAATTCGGGCACCTTGCGCAGGTCCGATTTCAGGATGGTGCCGGAGACGCGGCCGAGCAATTGCACATTGCCGAGCGGTGGGCCGCCTTTGCCGTCACCGAGATAGAAATCATTGAGCGCGAAGGTCTTCTGGTAGATCGAATCGTTGTTGAAGCGCGGATCGATCCCGATCATCGCCGACAGATTGTGGTTCATGAAATGCCGGCCGACCATGCCTGAGCTGTTGGCGAGCCCCTCAGGCGAGGAGGCCAGCAGGATCGCCGCCGAGCGCACCGCCCCGGCCGCCAGCACGACGAGGCGCGGCGTGAGGCGCTTGAGCTCGCCGCCTTCCAGATATTCCACCGCCTCGATGCGCCGGCCATCGGCGGCCGGGATCAGCCGACGAACCTCGCAATGGTTCTGCAGCCGCACATTGGCATGTTCGAGCGCCGGCAGCAGCGCGCAGGTCTCCGCGTCCATCTTGCCGGTGCGGGCGTCCGGAAAGGCATCCCATGGCGTGCGGCCATGCGAGAGCCATTTGTCAATATCGACACCGAGCGGCAGGGAGAAGGGCTTCAACCCAACGCGGGAGAGGCGTTCGCGCACCTCGGCGATCGCCCGTTCGTCCGGCACGGGCGGAAAGGCAAAGTCGCCGGTGCGCGGCGGTTCCGTCGGGTCCTCGCCAGCCCTGCCTCGCACCTGGTAGAGCCGCTCGGCCTCGTCGTAATAGGGCGCGAGTTCGTTGTAGCGGAACGGCCAGGCTGGAGCGTCGCCATCGGCATGGGCGATGCCGTCGAAATCTTCGGCACGATAACGCAGCAGCACCGCGCCGTAGAATTTCGTATTGCCGCCGTTGCAGTAATAATTGCCCGGATTGAACGGATTGCCGTCGCTGTCGTACCAGCTCTCCTGAGGGCGGAAAAAACCCCGCTGGAAGATCGCGCGCGCATCGCGGTTCTCCGGCCGGTCCGGCAATTGGCCGCCCTTGTCCAGGATGAGGATCTCGGCCCCGCTCGGCGCCAGGGCATGAGCCATCGTCGCTCCGCCCATGCCGGCGCCGATGATGACGATGTCAGGCGAAGGCATGAAGGCTCCTGGATCAAAACAAGGGTTGGGCGAGATGGCGAAGGCGACGAGAAAACTCTGCGCTTGTGCCCCCTCTCCCCGTAAGAACGGGGCGAAGGGGCGGCTGGCGTCGCGTTTTTCGTGTCAGGGCACCGCCCTCCTCAACAAATGAGGGAGGGGTGTAACGAGCTCTACAACCTCTTCCCGCTCGCCGGATCGAATACCACCGCCTTGTCGAGGTTGAAGGCGAAAGGCAGTTCCTGGCCCGGCGCCACCATGGCGTCGGAACGCATGCGCGCCGTGACCTCCTTGCCGCCGAGATGGGTGACGACGAAAGTATCGGCGCCGGCCGGCTCAACCACGTCGACCACCGCATTGACCATCTCTATCGCCTTGGAATTGCGGTCAGCGCCGTCATGGTCGGTGATCGCCTCGGGCCGGATGCCGAAGATCAGCTCGCGGCCATCCTCCAACGACACCTCGGCGATATCCTCGGGTACCGGCAGGCTGACGCCGCCTCCGCTCTTGTTGAGGATCTTCAGCACCGTCCTGCCATTCTCCCGCGCCGCCTTGGCCTGGATCAGGTTCATGGCCGGCGAGCCCATGAAATCGGCGACGAAGAGATTGTTGGGCTTGTTGTAGATCTCGGCGGGCGTGCCGACCTGCTGCAACTCGCCATCCTTGAGCACGGCTATCTTGGTGGCGAGCGTCATCGCCTCGATCTGGTCATGGGTGACATAGACGATGGTCTTGCCCGTGGTGGCGTGCAGGCGCTTGATCTCGACGCGCATGTCGACACGCAACTTGGCGTCGAGGTTGGAGAGGGGCTCGTCGAACAGGAAGAGCTTGGGGTCGCGTACCAGGGCACGACCCATGGCGACGCGCTGACGCTGGCCGCCCGAGAGCTGAGAGGGCCTGCGGTCGAGGAGATGGCCGATCTGCAAGGTCTTGGCGACCTGCGCCACCGCCGTGTCGCGTTCGGGCTTGGCGACGCCGCGCATCTCCATGCCGAAGGCGATGTTCTGGCCCACGGTCATGTTGGGATAGAGCGCGTAGCTCTGGAACACCATGGCGATGTCGCGCTTGGATGGATGCAGGCCGTTGATCTTGTTGTTGTCGACCCGGATCTCGCCTTCGGTGATGTTCTCCAGCCCCGCTATGGTATTGAGCAGGGTCGACTTGCCGCAGCCGGACGGCCCGACCAGCACGAGGAAACCGCCCTTGTCGAGGTCAAGATTGATCCCCTTGAGGATTTCGACGGCGCCGTAGCGCTTCTTGAGATTGTTGATTTCCAGGAACGCCATTGGGTCAGCCTTTCACAGCGCCCGCCATCAGGCCACGCACGAAATAGCGGCCGGCGACGATATAGACGAAGAGGGTGGGAAGCGCCGCGATCATCGCAGCCGCCATATTGACGTTGTATTCGACCGCGCCGGTGGTGGTGTTGACCACGTTGTTGAGCGCAGCCGTCATCGGCATCACGTCGCCGGTGCCGGCGAAGGCGGAGGCGAACAGGAAGTCGTTCCAGATGTTGGTGAACTGGTAGATCACCGTGACCACGAAGATCGGGATCGAATTGGGCAGCAGGATGCGCCGGAAGATCTGGAAAAAGCTGGCTCCATCGACCATCGCCGCCCGCACGAGTTCGTTGGGGAACGCCTCGTAGTAATTGCGGAAGAACAAAGTGGTGAAGCCGAGGCCATAGACCACATGCACGAAGACGAGGTTGAAGGTCGAGGAACCGAAGCCGAGCGAGGTACCGATCGTCGACTGCAGGAAGGTGCCGACGCCGCCGAACTGACCCAGTACCGTCGCCATCGGCAGCAGCACCGACTGGAACGGGATGAAGCAGGCGAACAGCATCATGGCGAAGACGATCTTATGGCCGGGGAAGCGCCATTTCGTCAGCACATAGCCGTTGAGCGCACCAAGGATGGTGGAGATCGCCACTGCCGGCACCACCATCTTGATCGAATTCCAGAAATAGCCCTTGATCCCCGCACAGGTGAGGCCGACGCAGGTCTCGTTCCAGGCCTTCAGCCAGGGCTGCACCGTCGGCGCGCCTGGTAGAGCGAGCATGTTGCCGCCCTGGATCTCGTCCATGGTCTTGAACGAGGTGGTCAGCATCACGAACAGGGGCACGAGATAGACGAAGGCGAAAATCAGCAACAGGCCGTAGATCACGACGCGGCTGACCCAATTGGAGCCGACCGGCCCCGAAACGTCCCGGGTGGCGGCGCTCATCACTTCTTCTCCCGCAATTCGGAATAGAGATAGGGCACGATGATGGCGCTGATCGTCATCAGCATGATCACGGCACTGGCCGAGCCGATCGCCATCTGATTGCGCTTGAAGGTGTACTCATACATGAAGTTGGACGGCAGCCAGGCCGAGCCGCCAGGCCCGCCGGAGGTCAGGGCGACCACGAGGTCGTAGGACTTGATCGCCATGTGGGCCAGCACGATGAAGGCGGACAGGAAGACCGGGCGCAGGATCGGGATGACGATGCGCCAATAGACCTGGAAGGTGGAGGCGCCGTCGATCTGGGCAGCCTTGAGGATCTCGCCGTCGACGCCGCGCAGCCCTGCCAGGAACATCGCCATCACGAAGCCCGAGGCTTGCCAGACGCCGGCGATCACCACCGTGTAGATCACCCGGTCCTTGTTCTTGATCCAGTCGAAATGGAAGCTGGTCCAGCCCAGATTGTGCAGCGTTGCCTCCAGGCCGAGACCGGGGTCGAGGAACCATTTCCAGGCCACGCCGGTGACGATGAAGGAAAGCGCCATCGGGTAGAGATAGATCGGCCGCAGGATGCCCTCGCCCCGGATGCGCTGGTCGAGAAGGATGGCGATGAACAGGCCCAGCACCATGCAGATGCCGATATAGAGCACGCCGAAAACAGCCATGTTGGTGATCGAATAGTACCAGCTCGACGGCGGGTCGCTTTCGAAAGTCCAGCCCCACAGGCGCTGATAGGCGAGGCCTCCCGTCAGCTCATAGCTCGGAAAGGTCTTGGAATTGGTGAAGGACAGATAGACCGTCCACAGGATGAACCCATAAACGAACACCAGGATCGCGGCGAAGCTCGGCGCCAGCACGATCTTGGGCAAGGCATCCTGAAGTTTCTCGCGCAAACCCGGGCGAGGCGGCGCGCTTGTCGTAGCCAATGTCATGAAGGTTCCCCGCTTTTTTGTTCTTGTGCCCCGAGAGCCGAGAGTGTTCTGCGATTAGACGGACTCACCAAGAATCGCAAAGACGCGCCAAAACAAGAAGTTAGAGCAAACAAGCGTTCAGTCATGAACGCTCTTTGCTCGAGTCGACCGGGCGCAATAGGGGCGCCCGGTCGGTTCGCTTCCCATGGAAACGCTTGCTTCAGCGCTTACTTGGCTTCGTCGATGGCCTTGACGAGCTGGGTGACAGCCTCGTCCGAGGTCTTGATCTGGCCGTTGAAGAACTTGTCCACCACGTCCTTGTAAGCGGTGGCGACGGCCGGCGTCGCGCCATAGCCTTGGGCGAGCGAGCCGAACAGCGTACCGCCGTCATTGGCCTTCTTCAGATCGGCGATACCCTTCTTGCCGCAGGCGTCGAAGTCGGTGTCCGGCACGTCGGTGCGGGCGGGAACCGAACCCTTGACCACGTTGAAGGACGACTGGAACGACTTGGACAGCGTTGCCTTGGCGAGCGCGAGCTGGGCTTCCTTGCGATCAGCAGGAACCGCGAACATGCCGAACATGTCGGAGTTGTAGACGACGCTGCCGTCGGTGCCCGGGAAGCGCATGCAGATATAGTCGGTGCCCGGGGTCTTGCTGGCGGCCTTGAACTCGCCCTTGGCCCAGTCACCCATCACCTGTACCAAGGCATCGCCCTTGATCACCATGGCGGTGGTCAGGTTCCAGTCGCGGCCCGAGAAGTTGGGGTCGACATAGGTCTTGAGCTTGGCCAGGTTGTCGAAGGCCTTCTTCATGGTGTCCGACTTCAGCGAGGCTTCGTCGAGGTCGTTCATCGCCTTCTTGTAGAACTCGGGGCCGCCCGTGGAGAGCACGACCGAGTCGAACATGGTGGCTTCCTGCCAATCCTGGCCGCCGAGTGCGAGCGGCGTGACGCCTGCAGCCTTGGCCTTGTCGAGCAGGGCGATGAAGTCGTCAAAGGTCTTCGGTTCGGTGCCACCGATCTTGTCCATCACGGCCTTGTTGATCCACAGCCAGTTGACCGAGTGGACGTTGACCGGGACGGCGACCCACTTGCCGTCATAGACGGCGAATTTCTGCAACGGTGCCGGCACTGCCTTGTCCCAGCCTTCCGACTTGGCGAGCTCGGTCAGGTCGCCCATCTTGCCGGCGGCGGCATAGTCGAGCACGGTATAGCCCAGCATCTGGGACGCCGTCGGATTGTTGCCGGCTGCGACCATGGCCTTCAGCGCGGTCATGGCGGCATCGCCACCGCCGCCTGCGACCGGGACGTCCTTCCAGGCATAGCCCTCCTTGGCCAGATCCTGCTTGAGGACGTTGAGCGCGGCTGCCTCGCCGCCCGACGTCCACCAGTGCAGCATCTGCACTTCCTTGGTCTGTGCCTGCGCCGCGCTGACGAGACCAAGGCTGGCGAAGCCGAGGCCGGCGGCGGCGAGCGCTACGCCTGCGATCAGTTTGGTACGAACGGTCATCTAATCCTCCCATGACCTTATGATGCCGGATACGTTCCGGCGACGTCTCATTCCAAGCCTCGAAGACGCAGATGCATCCTCGGCTTGAACACCTGCCGATTTTCTCTTCTCCAAATCAGGGATTTGAAGAAAATCGGCAGAAGGCACCAAGAGGCATTTTCAATACCTCTTGGTCTCGATCGCCTACCGCGGCAGCCACCAGGCCGTGCGCGGTCCGCAATGAAGATGCATCGTCTTTTCCTCGGTGTAATCAGCCACGGCATTGCGGCCGAGTTCCCGTCCGATCCCCGATTGCCGGAAACCGCCGAAGGGCAGCTCGGCAGCCCCGTCCATGAAGGTGTTGGTCCAAACCGTCCCGGCCTTGAGGCGCCTGGAGATGCCGACGGCCGTGTCGAAATCCCGGCTCCATACGCTGGCCGACAAACCGTAATCGACACCATTGGCGATGGAAACGGCCTCGTCGGCACTGGTGAAACGCATCACGGTCGCCACCGGCCCGAACACCTCGTCGCGGGCAATCGCCATCGAGGCGCGCGCGCCGGCAACCACCGTCGTTGCCATGAACTGGCCGGCGTCGCTTTCCAGGCGGTCTCCTCCCAGGGCTATTTCGGCTCCCTCCGCCCTGGCGGCGACGACATGGCCCTCGACCTGGGCCAGATGCTGCGGCGAAATCAGCGCCCCGACGAGGGTTGCCGGATCCAGGGGATCGCCGACCACGACCTGGCGAGAGCGCTTGACGAACTCGGCCTCGAACTCGGCAGCGATGTCCTGATGTACGAGCAGGCGACTGCCGGCATTGCAGCATTCGCCTGCGTTGAAATAGGAGCCGAACACCGCGGCATCGAGCGCCGCGTCGAGATCGGCATCGGGGAAGATCAATTGCGGATTCTTGCCGCCCAGTTCCATGGACAGCTTCTTCAGCGTACCCGAGGCCGCCGCCATCGCCGCCTTGCCGACCCGGGTCGAACCGGTGAAGGAGACCATATCGACACGGCCATCCGTGGTCATCGGCCCGCCCATCTCGGGACCGTAGCCGGAGAGGATGTTGACCACCCCCTCGGGCAGGCCGGCCTCTGCCAGCAAATGGCCGAGCAGCAGGGTCGAGCCCGAAGTCATCTCGCTCGGCTTGACCACCGCGGTGCAACCGGCGGCCAGGGCGAAGGGCAGCTTCTGGCTGACGATCAGGAAGGGGAAGTTCCAGGGCGTGATGATGGACACCACCCCGATCGGCTCGCGCATCACCAGGCCGAGCTTGTTGGCGCCGATGGTGTTGTAGCTCTCGCCATGCAAATCGCGGGCAAGGCCTGCCGCATAACGCCAGATGTCGACGGCTCCGGCCATCTCGCCGCGGGCCTGGCTGATCGGTTTGCCGGCTTCGAGGCTGTCGAGCGTGGCGAAGATCTCGAGCTTTTCGTCGATCAGGTCGGCGACCTTGTGGAGGAAGCGCGAGCGCTCCGCTCCGGTCAACGAGGGCCATGGCCCGTTATCGAAGGCTTGGCGCGCCGCGTCGAGGGCGCGATCGAGATCGGCAGCCCCCGCTTGCGGATAAAGGCCCACCCGCTCGCCATGGCCGGGGCTGAGCCGTTCGATGGTCCGCCCCTCGGCGGCGGGCCCGAAGGTTCCGGCAATGAAAAGCTGGTGCTCACGGGGGATGCCGGCGAGCGCGGCGGCGAAACGGGCCTTGTCGAGGCGGACGGCAATCGTCACGGTCATCTTCCCTTGAAATCGGGCGTGCGCTTCTCGACGAAGCTGGCGACGCCCTCCTTGAGATCGTCGGTGTAGGAGACCAACGATCCGGCGAGGATCTCGATGGCGGCGGCGGCATCCTCGCCTTCCGCCGCATTGATCATCTGCTTGGCGACGGCATTGGCGATCGGTGCGCGCACCGCAATCTTCCGAGCAAGTTCGCGCGCCTGTTCGAGCCCCTGCCCCTTGGGTGCGATCTCGTCGATCAGTCCGAGTTGCAACGCCCGCTCGGCCGTGACGATCTCGCCGGTCAGGGCAAGGCGGCGCACCGCGGCAGCGCCAAAGCGGGTGACGAGGCGCTGCGTGCCCGACCAGCCTGGCACCATGCCGATGCCGGTCTCGGGCAGGCCGAACTTGGCCTGTTCCTCGGCGATGCGGATATCGGCAGTCGCCGCCAATTCGAGGCCCCCGCCTAGCGCATGCCCGTTGATGGCCGCGATTAGCGGCGCGCGCAGCCGCGTCAGGCGGTCGAAGACGCGATGGCCGTCGCGCACCCATTGCTGGCCCATGTCGAGGGGCGAAAGCTTGCCCCAGGCGGCAATGTCGCCGCCCGCGCAAAAACCCTTGCCCTCACCGGTGAGGATGGCGGCACGGATGGAACCATGCCGGTCGATCCGTTCGGCCGCGATGGCAAGCCCGGATATCATCGTCTCGTCGAGTGCGTTGAGTTTTTCGGGCCGGACCAGCGTGATGACGGCGATGCCGTCTTCGATATCGAGACGGACGGGATCAGACATCGGCCCGCCCTCCCCCGATATCCAGCCCTATCGGCTCCGGCCGGAATAAGGCCGCATCCATCACCTTGAGGTCGTCGGCGACCAGCAGTGCGAACTCGGCCTGGGCCAGGACATCGCGCTCGAGGTCGACGCCGGGTGCGATCTCCGTGACCACGATGCCCTTCTGCGTCAGCTTGAGCACGCAGCGCTCGGTGACATAGGTGATGTCCTGCCCCTGGGCGACGGCGCGGCGACCGGAGAAGGAGACATGTTCGACCGTCTCGACCAGTTTCCTGACCTTGCCTTCCTTGGCGATGACCAGCGCACCGTTCTCGACGGCCAGGCCGGCGGCGGCCGTGAAGAAGCCGGAGAAGATGATGCGCCGGGCCCGAGCGGTGATGTCGACGAAGCCTCCGGCCCCCGCCGTCACATGCGGACGCACGCCGAGCTTGGAGACGTTGACGCTGCCCTCGCGGTCGATCTGCAGGAAGGAGAGCAGCGAGGCATCGAATCCCGCGCCCTGAAAATAGGTGAACTGATAGGGCGAGGGCATGATCGCCTCGGCGTTGGAGGCACAGCCGAACTGGAAGTCGGTGAGCGGTACGCCGCCGACGGCCCCCTGTTCGATCACCCAGGTCACCTCGCCATGCCGGCCTTCCTCGATCAGGATGCGCGGCACGTTGGCCGAAATGCCGAAGCCGATATTGACGGCATCGCCGTAGCGCAATTCCTGCGCCACCCGACGGGCAATCACTTTGGAGACGCCGAATTCGGGGATCTCGAAGCTCGACAGCGGCCGGAAGATCTCGCCCGAGATCGCCGGCTCATAGGGTGTCTGCGTCGTCTGCATCTGGTCCGGCGCGACCACGATGGCATCCACGAGCACGCCGGGCACCAGCACGTTCTGCGGCTTGAGCGTGCCGCTCTCGGCGAGGCGTTTCACCTGGGCGATGACGATGCCGCCATTGTTGCGTACGGCCAGCGCCTGGTCGAGCGGACCGAGATAGCCGCCCTCATGTTCGTAGGAGAGATTGCCGCGCTCATCGGCCGTGGTGGCTCGAATGATGGCGACCTCGGGAATGATGGTCTTGAAATACAGCCAGTTCTCGCCGTCGAATTCGACCTGGCGCACGATCGGCGCTTCCATGGCCCGCTTGTTCATGGCACAGCCCTCGCGAGCGGGATCGACGAAAGTGTCCATGCCGATCTTGGTCAGCACGCCGGGGCGCTTGGCCGCCGCCTCGCGATGCATGTCGAACAGGATGCCGGAGGGGATGTTGTAGGCGGGGATCTCATTGCCGGTGATCATCTTCCAGATCGCCGGCGGCTCTGCCGAAGAGGGGCCGGAAGGATAGGAGCCACCCAGGATACAGGAGAGCAGACCGGGCTTGGCGATATGATCGACGCCCTTGATGCCCCACATGTCGCCTGCCGCGATGGGGTGCAGCGTGGTGAGGTTGCGCGGATGGCCGGAGGCTTCGAAGCGGCGGCCGATGGCAGCCAGCATTGCGTCCGGACAGCCGAGGCCGGACGAGGAGGAGACGGTCACCACGGCGCCGTCGGGGATGAGCGCGGCAGCCTGGTCGGCGGAGAGGACTTTCGGGAAGGCCATCGGATCAGAGCCCCGGCTCGACAGCGACTTCGCGGCCTGTTTTGGCGGATTTCAGCACGGCCAGGGCCAGCGCCATCGAGCGGATACCGTCCTCGCCTGTGGCCGATGGCGTGCCCTTCCCGCGCACGGCGTTCTGGAAATTGGCGACGCTGCGGACATAGAGGTTTTCCGGCTCGAACGGCAGCTTGTGCTCGCCGGATGCATTGCGCAGCACCACTTCGCCGACGGGCTTTTGCGTCATGCAATTGGTACCGATCAGAGAGCCTTCGCTGCCGTGCACTTCGAAGCCCGTATTGGCATAGGCCGTGGTGAAGGCGTCGTGGAACTGCGCCAGCAATCCGCTCTCGAAGCGCACCACGCCCATGACGCCGTCCTCGATGCCGGCACCACCCATGCCACCCTGCTGGGTGAAGGCCGTTGCCGCTACCGGCTCTTCGCCGAGCACGAAACGCAGCGTGTCGGCATCGTGCACGGTGATGTCCATCACCACGCCAGAGCCGGCCTTGGCATCCTTGATGCGCCAGCCCTGCAGATGGGGCGGCAGATAGACAGCGTGGAAGACCCGGGCAAACAACGGCTTGCCGATCCGGCCCGTAGCAACGGCATCGCGCATGACGCGGAACGCCGCTGCATTGCGCAGATGGTGATTGGTGGCCATGACGACGCCGGCTTCCTTGCAGGCGGCGACCATCCGATGCGCATCGGAAAGCTTGAGGGCAAGCGGCTTTTCGCACAGCACATGGATGCCGGCCTTGGCGGCCGCCAAGGTCTGCGCCTTGTGCTTCTCGTTGGTGGTGGCGATGTAGACGGCGTCGATATCCTTGGCGAGCAGCGTCGCCAGGCTCCGGGTCGAATGGGGAATGCCGTTTGCCTTGGCATAGGCCCTGCCGCGCTCGGCATCGGAAGACATCACGCTGACGACTTCGCCGCCGGTTTCGCGGATCGCTCCGATCATCCATTCCTTGGCGATCGTCGTGGCGCCGACGATCCCCCAGCGCAAGCCCCTTTTTGAAGCTGCCACGTTCTTACCCGACGTTGGCTGGGCCATTATGCCGTCTCCTTCAAGATAGTATGTCCATGAGCGCCGCAGGATTCACGCACCACCAGACGGGTCGTGCCGATGAAGGACATCGCCTCCGGATCGGCCCCATCGATCAGGCCGAGCAGGCTGCGGGCCGCGCGGGTACCCATGACCCTGGTATCGGCGTTGACGGTGGTGAGGGGGGGCGCATTGTGCTCGGCCTCGACGATATCGTCGAAGCCGATCACCGCGAAATCGGTGCCGACGCGGATGCCGCGCAAGCCCAAGGCGCGGGTGGCCCCCATCGCCACGATGTCGTTGTAGCAGAAGGCGGCCGTCGGCTTGTGGGCACTCGCCAGGGCAGCGGCGATCGCCTCGGCGCCCCCGGCGCGCGTCGGCATCGCTTCGAAGATCAGTTCGCCGCGCAGCGGCAGACCAGCGGCGATCAGGGCGTCCTGATAGCCGGAAATGCGCTCTTTCTGCGTGGTCATGGTGCCGAAGCCGCCGAGAAAGGCGATGGAGCGGTGGCCGAGATTGATGAGGTGACTTACGGCCTCGCGCGAGCCGGTGCGGTTGTCGGGACCGATATAGGGCAAGGTGCTGCCCTCGACCCGCCGCATGGTCAGCACCATCGGCAGGGAGCGCGGCAGGGTCTCGGCCAGCGACCAGACATCGGTACCGCGAGCCGGGCTCATGATGATGCCGGCGACCCCGTGCTCTCGCAGGGATTGCAGCACACGGGTCTGCCGCTCGACGTCTTCGTTGGTGTTGGCCAGGATGGGCACGAAGCCCATATTGTGCAGCCCATCCTCGATGCCGACCGCAAGCTCGGTGAAGAAGGGATTCATCAGATCGGAGATCACCATGCCCACGAAACTCGAACGGGCGGTGCGCAGACTCGCAGCCGAGCGGTTGTAGACATAGCCGAGCTGGTCGATGGCCCGCATGACGCGGTCGCGTGTGGCCGACTTGACGAGTGGAGAGTCCTTGAGCACCAGCGACACGGTCGACTTCGACACGCCGACCGCCCTGGCGATATCGACGATCGTCGTGGCCCGGCTTACGCCGCGCTTGCCTCCGCCCATCCTCACGCTCCCTCGGCTGGCCTCTTGAAGCGGGCCAGTGATCTATATTTTTGGAACGTTCCTACATCCATGTCAATACCGCTTTCGCTTGGTCAAGAACCCATTGAAATGAAAGGATAAATATCCTCATCAATGAAATATTCTTGACTTTGGAACGTTCTAATTGACATGCTTATTCCCAAGGCCGCGACGCCATGGCCACTTTTTGCCAGTATCTTGGGACGATGTGTCGGATCCTGCTTTGCAGCAGATTCCCCGCCAGGACCCAGCCATCGGGCGAAAAGTGCCCCAAGCGAATTCCTTCCGGTCGAGTCCCTGCTCGACCAGAAGGAATTCGCGGGATTTCAAAGGCTTGCAGAATTTCCCGAGAGTGCCCACGAAGGAGCACTATCGGGAAATTCTGCTGGGCGTCGAAGAAGCCGGACGAGAGAGGAACGAGGAGAGGCCGATGAGCGCGCTGATATTGCCCACTGTCGATGGCGGCCTGGAGGCCTATCATTATGGCCCCTCCTCCCCCTATCCCCTCGTCCATACCGGCAATTTCCCACGCACCCTTTATGCAGCCGCCCATGTCGTCGCCGATCCGCGGCGGCTGGACGACCCCTGGCGCAGCCCCGCCATCGATTGGGAAGCGACGTTGCGGTTTCGCCGCCATCTATGGGGGCTCGGCTTCAAGATCGCGGAGGCGATGGACACGTCGCAGCGCGGTCTGGGCCTGGACTGGGCCGCCGCCGCCGAACTGATCGAGCGCTCGCTGGCCGAAGCTCGCAGCATGCCCGGTGCGGACCTGGCCTGCGGGGCCGGCACCGACCAGCTCACCCCTGAAACCGCCACCACGCTCGACGACGTCATCCGTGCCTATGAGGAACAGATCGCCCATGTCGAGAAGCATGGCGGACGCATCATCCTGATGGCGAGCCGGGCCCTGTGCCGCCTTGCCAAGGGACCCGACGACTACCTCACCGTCTATGGACGGCTGATCGAGCAGACACGCGACAAGGTGATCCTGCACTGGCTCGGCGAAGCGTTCGACCCGGCACTCGCAGGCTATTGGGGCTCGCAGGCCTTCGAGCCCGCCATGCAGACGGTGCTGGAACTGATCCGTAGCCACGCCGGCAAGATTGACGGCATCAAGATTTCCCTTCTCGACGCCAGCAAGGAAATCACCATGCGCCGGCTGCTGCCGGAGGGCGTGGCGATGTATACCGGCGACGATTTCAACTATGCCGAACTGATGCAGGGCGACCTGCAGGGCTTCTCGCATGGATTGCTGGGCATCTTCGATCCGATCGCGCCGGCGGCCGCCGCTGCGATGGACCGCCTCGCGGCGGGCAACGCCGAGGGCTATCGCATCATTCTCGATCCCACCGTGACGCTGGCGCGCCGCCTGTTCGAGGCGCCGACCCAGTTCTACAAGAGCGGGGTGGTGTTCCTGTCCTGGCTCAACGGCTTCCAGTCGCATTTCCGCATGGTGGGCGGCGCCGAGTCGGCCCGCGGCATCGCGCATTACGCCGATATCTTCCGCCTGGCCGACAAGGCCCAGCTCCTCATCGATCCCGAGAAAGCGGCCCATCGCATGAAGCTGCTCTGTGCCCTGAACGGTATTGGATAACTCTCCAAGCACCTGCGACGGACCATGACGGCGCCGCGCCCCGTGCTATGCAAAGGGCGATCGATCGGAGTTGTCATCACCATGGTCATGGACATCGGGGCGCGGGCGCGGAACCTTTTGCTGTCGCCGTCAGCCGAATGGCGAAATATCGCTGCCGAGGCGACCAGCGTCGAGCGTATCTATCGGAACTATGTGCTCTATCTCGCCGCCATCGGCCCGATTGCCGGCTTCATCGGCACTTCGCTGATCGGCGTCGGCGGTCTGCGCATCGGCTTGGCCTCGGGCCTCTGCCTGGCCGTCCTGCGCTACCTCGTTTCCCTCGCCATGCTCCATGCCATGGCTATCGTCATCAACCGCCTGGCTCCCCATTTCGGCGGCAGACCCGACTTCCTCGGCGCCTTCAAACTTGCCGCCTACAGCATGACCGCAGCGTGGCTCGCCAACGTCTTCACCGTCATTCCGGCGTTGGGACTGTTTGCTATCGTCGGCCTCTACAGCGTCCATCTCCTCTTCACCGGCATTCCAGTGCTGACGCGAGCGCCGGTCTTGAAGGTACCGATCTATACGATTGCAGTGGTGTTGATCGGCATTCTTCTCAATTTCCTGATGGGTTCTGTGCTGGCGTGGCTGTTCGTGCCCCCGTTTTTCCCGGGATAGGGATTGGGCTCGACACAAGCCGAGGAGAGGGATAGAAGGAACTTAATTTAGAACCATTCTAATCTGAGTTCGCCATGAAACGCTTTGCCGACCTGAACGAGGCCGAGATCCTCGCGCTCGCCATCTCCAACGAGGAGGAGGATGCGCGCATCTATCTGCAGTTCGCCAATCGCCTGCGCACCGATTTTCCGGGCTCCGCCAAGATCTTCGAGGCAATGGCACAAGAAGAGCACGGCCATCGCCACCGCTTGCTGGAGACCTATACAGCCAAGTTCGGTGATACCCTGCCCTATATCACCCGCCAGGATGTCAGCGGCTTCCTCAAGCGCAACCCGATCTGGCTGCTCGACAATCTGCGCATCGACGCGGTGCGCGAACAGGCCGAGGCCATGGAGCTGGAAGCCGCCCAATTCTATGCCAAGGCGGCGGAACGGGCCCATGACGTCGAAATCCGCACCCTGCTGGCCGATCTCGCAGAAGAAGAAAAGCGCCACGAAAGCCTGGCCGAGACGCTGGAGTCCAAGCTGCCGGCCGATCAGAAACGCAGCGAGGAAGAAACCTCCCGGCGCCTTTTCGTGCTGCAGATCGTGCAGCCTGCCCTGGCCGGGCTGATCGACGGTTCGATCTCCACTCTCGCCCCGATCTTCGCCGCCGCCTTCGCCACCCTGAACTCCTGGGACGCCTTCCTGGTCGGCATGGCCGCCTCGATCGGCGCCGGCATCAGCATGGGCTTGACCGAGGCCCTGTCGGACGACGGCGAGATCACCGGGCGCGGCCATCCCTGGGTGCGCGGCGCCGCGTGCGGCGTGATGACCACCGTGGGCGGCCTCGGCCACACCCTGCCCTACCTCATCCCCGACTTCTGGGTGGCGACCGGCGTCGCCGGCTGCGTGGTCGTGCTGGAGCTCATCGCCATCGCCTGGATCCGCACCCGCTTCATGGCCACGCCCTTTACCTCGGCGATCGTGCAGGTGGTCCTCGGTGGCATCCTGGTTTTGCTCACTGGCATCCTGATCGGCAGCCAGTGAGGACAGGGCGAAGGCAACGATCGTTGTAGCCGCTCTGTCTTCAACCCTGCTTCCACAGCCAGCGCAGATAGATGAATAGGCCGATGCCGCTGATAAACGGCCCGATCACCGGGATGAGGGCGGGGACAATCAGGATCGCGGCAATCACCAGCAGGCGCTGCGGCGTGAAGCGCGGCCTCTTGCCGGCTGGCGGCTCGCGGCGTGTCTCCCGCCGGTCCGCCGTCTGGCCCACCGAAGACGCCGCCGTCTCGGCGGAAGGCCGCCGCAGGGCACTTTGCACGGCAGGCCGGGCTTCCGCCTGACGCCGGGCCTGTTCGGCCTTCCTGGCCTCTTCGCGCGCGAGAGCCGCCAATACGGGATCGAGAGCCGGCGCTGGCCTTTCCGCCGGCAACCAATGATGGCCAGCCGGCGCGCGCCCGGCCGCGGCGGCGGCGCGGAAAGCCACTGCACCGCCCGGCTGCTTCGGTCTTGCAGCCGGGACGGCATACGCCGCGGCGATGCGGCGCGCGCGCTCCAGCAGGGCGGCACCCTGCTGCGGATCCACCATGGCCGCGAACTGGCCGAAGCCGAGCAGGGAGCGCACCACATCCTTGCCGGGACCGAAATGGCGGCCAGCCGGACCGTGTTTTTCCACCTGCTGCAGCACGGCGCGATAGCGGCGCAGCAAGGGACGGGGAACGGCGACCCGTTCGTTGACGGTCAGTCCCGTGACCTCCTGATGCCCCGAGCGGCGCATGATGCGGGTCTTGTCGGGATGGACGGTGAAGCCCTCGGCGGTGACGATGCTCTGCACCGCCTTCAGCAAGGTGCCAATCTTGCGCACCGCCTCGCCCGAGCCCGAAAAAGTAAGGTCGTCGGCATAGCGGCTATAGGTAAAGCCGAGTTCGTTGGCGAGGCCGTCCAGCCGGCGATCGAGATAGCGGCAGATGACATTGGTGATCGCGGGGCTGGTCGGCGCGCCCTGGGGCAAGAGGCGACTGCCGTCGCCGACGAAATGGCGCTCGCCGTCGAGATGGACCTCGTCGACCATCGCCTCGGTGCAGAGCAGCGCGAGCAGGATCGCTGCTTTTTCCGCATAGCCTAGGGACCGGAACATGCCCTTCACCCGTGCATAGGTGAGGGTCGGGAAGAAATCCTTGAGGTCGAGATTGACAACCACGTCCTTGCCGACATGGTTGCGGGCATTGGTGAGGATCGAACGCTCGGGCACGAAACCATGCGCCGCCTCGTGCAGGCCGACGCGAGCGAGGATGTTGTCGAGCACCCAATATTGCGCCCGCTTCAGCCTTGGCATCGGCGCCGAGATCAGGCGCTCTCCACCAGTCTTTTTGGGAATACGGAAACGCTGATAATGGCTGACGGAAGAGACTTTGCGACTGAAGGTGAGAAAGCGCAGCTCTGAAAGGGGAATACCGATGCCGTCCGCCAGGGCCTTGGCATCTGCGATATCGGGTAGTCCCGGCAGGAGCGGCCGCCTGATCGGATCGGCGCTGAGACCGGCGGAGACGCCCTCCCCCAGATAAAGCAGTTCGCGCTGGCGCCGCAGATGCCAAGCCTCAGCCCGGTCCTGCCGGGCCTGGGCATGGCGGCGCCTGGTCTCGGCCCGCCGTGCCAGGGCCTCGGCCTTGCGGCGCTTGTGCATCTCCTTGATCGCCCGCTCCGGATCGCTCCACAGGGCGTTCTGGCGCTGAAGCTCGCCGAGTTCGCGCAGAGCCTCGCCGCGCTCGCGTATCGCTGCGGCCGCCGGGCTCGGCGCGGCCGTGCCATCCGGCCAGAAGCCGAGCCGGATCATCTCTTCGAGAATGACCTCGTCCTTGGACGATTCGCGGATGCGGTCATAGAGTTCCTGCCGGGTCAGGCTTCCCGGTGCGACGGTCTGGTTCACGTCGCCTCCCGCCATTGGGGACGAAGGAACGCGTCGGCGCGGGGAACCGGAAGGGGCGCAGGCCGGGCTGCCTTCGTCTCATCCAAGGACTGGATCAATCCACTCGAAGCGGGGACGCCTACCGGTGCGCTATTGGGTTCAAGGAACCCAATCTGCAATAGCGCACCGGTAGGCAGTCCCCGCCCAGTGAAGATTGGGCCAGTGATGCGTGAACGGTCATGTTGCAAGGACGGCGATACGCCGCCCGGGTTGCAAGGTCCTGACCGGCCCGCGCCCTTCCGATAGGTGAGGTAAGCGCATCCGCTCACCGATTTCAAGCCATGTCGCCGTTCCCGGCGGCACAGCGGTGAGAAAGCTCCAACGTGACGGCGCGCCGTCCCTGGCGACGGCTCGGTAAACAAGGGAAGCCTCATGCCGCACCCCCCTTGTCCTGGGCCACGCCCTCGACCTCGGCATGGAAGATGCGCCTGAGCGCCAGCATGTGCTCGCAAGGCCCGCGCATCATCTTGTTGTGGCCGTAGAAATGACAGCTGCAGCGTGCCTCGACCAGGCGATCGTCAGCGTCGATCGTGAGCGCGACACTCTCCTTGCGGGCGTTGTCGAGCACGGTGCCGGTGACGACGCGGCGGCCCTGATTGCGGTCGACGCCGGCGATGGTGACGAGATTGGCCTCGACCAGGCGATCGGCGTTGGCCTCCTGCTCGCTGGCGAAACGCAGTTCCGACAGCGCCAGGGGCTCGCGCGTGAGTTCGCGCCGGCGATAGACCCCCTTGTCGAGGTCGAACATCACCCGCCCCGCCTGGGTATAGGCGGCCAGAGCGGCCTGGACGATACCCTCCTCCAGCCCGAGGTCACGGGCGAGGTCCCGCGCCGGCGCGGCATGCCGGTCTCCGAGTGCGGCGAATACGCGCCGGGCCGTATCGGCATCCACCTTGTGGCGGGGGGCCAGCAGATCGAACTGACCGGCCGAGGACCAGTCATTGGCCGTCCAGCCGGAGAGGCCGAGGGTGAAGCGGATCCCGCCGAAATCGACCACGAAGAAAGAGGGAAGCCCCGTGCCGGTGAGGTGCACGCGCACGCTGCGGGCAAGCGGCAGCGCCCGTTCCAGGATGGCGAGGCGGCGCCGGCCCCAGATCCGGATCTCGCCCCCTTCCCGGCCCCGATAGATCGAGCGCCGAAAGGTGAGGCGTTCGCCCCAGGGCTCGACCAGGACCTCCACCGGCGCATCGGGCTTGAGCAGGAAACGCAGCGAACGGGGGCCGACCCGTTCCTTCCGGCGCGCGAGGCTGGTGAGGATATTGGCGAGATCCATCGGATGGAGGTCAAAGACATGCGCCGGCAGGGTCATGGCGCTCGATACCTGCAGGAAGCCCCGGACCCAGCTATCGGGGAGCTCGATCTTCTCCTCGCGGAAGCTGTTGTCGTCGGCGGTCTGCACTTCGAAGCCGGACGGATCGATGCTCAGCGTGGTGTCGCGATAGGTCCTGATCTTCTGGAATTCGTCATAGAGCGCATGGCTGTAGTCGATATTGGTGGTGCCGAACTCCATCTCGCCGAGTTGCTCGAACACGTCGTGATCGCAGGACAGGCGCCCATAGCTCGACTCATCCAGGCTGAAGCATTCGAAGAAGATCTCGTCCGGATGCACGCTGATGACCGGATCCAGCACGATCCAGGCATCGCGATTTTGCTTGTAGAGATAGTTGAAATAGGCCTGCCGCGCCGTGAAGAATGGCTTCATCAAGCGCTGGCTCTCGTCATCGAGCGTGCGAATGCGCTTTTGCAGCGTTTCGATGCGCGGCTTCAGTTCCTCGCGGCGGGTGGCCGCCTCGGCCAGCAAGGCCGCCTCGTTCTGCTTCAACCATTCGAAATAGGCCGTGCGATCGCGCGGCTTGAACCTGAGATCCGACACCACGACATGGTGCAGCGCGGAGATCGCCTCGCGAAAGGCGAGGTGGCGCGCGACCTTCCCGGTGAAGAAGGTCGGCTGGCGCAGCGTATCGGGCGCGAAGCCGAAAATGGACGCCCCCGCATCTGTACTGGCGCGGCTTTCGCCGAGAAAACGGTAGACGAAATTCATGCCGCGCTCTCCTGCGAGGCTGAAGGAACCGCCAGACGGGCCGGTGTAAAACGAATCGGGGCTTGGGCGATCGGCAAGGCGATATCCGGCCACCGGCGGGCAATCTCGGTGAGGATGGCGAGCGCCGGCGCCCGGTCCTTGGCAACAGCGCTGAGGGTCAAATCATGTAAGAGGCGCCAGATCGCCTGCGCCCTTTCATGGCTTTCGAGCGCCTCCCGCCGGAGCGCTGCGAACACGCGGTCCTTGGCGATCCGGCCACGATTGATCTGCATCAGAATGATGCGGGCCTGCGTCAGGAAGGTCGCGAACAAGGTTGGATCCGCAAGGCTCTGTCCGGTGATCAGTTCGGTGACGAAGAGATGGAAGCTGCCCGAGGGATGTTCGAGCACGCGCGCGAGCACCATGCAGGCATCGCCCGTATCGAGGCTCCGGCGCAGCAATTGGCGTGCACTCTCCTGCACGGCCGGCGAGGTGGAATCGGCCATCACCGCCAATGCGGCGGCCGGCAAGGCGCCATCGGGCCAGGCCAGCAGCCGCCGTGTAGCGGGCTCGCGTATGTCTTCCCACTCGCTTTCGACCAGCAGCACCGCATCCTCGGGCGCTGCCAGGAAGCGGGCCTGGTCGGTCTCGAAGGCATTGAGGGCGAAGGCGCGCACCGCCGCGAAGGGATGATTGCCGAGCCGGGCAAGCTGCTTGACGGAAAAGCGCGAAGCATCGCTCTGCGTGAGCGCCCGGGTGCCGAGCAGCCGCGCGCCCTTGGCCCGTGCCTGCAACAGCCGCCAGAGCGTCGATGTATCGATGCCGGCGAGAAAATCGGGCAGGCTTGCGGCGAACAGCTCGACCATATCGGCCGCATGCCCGTCGGAGGGTTCGGCCCGGAACAGGCCATCGATCAGCCTGTCCCTGAGAGCCTCGGCAAAGCCGCGATTGTGCGCAGCAAGCCTGGCCACCAGTGGGCGGGCCGCCGCGCGCAGATCCGCGTGGGCCCCGGTGGCGGCCGCGAGGATGGTCTGGCTTTGCGCTTCGAGTTCAGCGTCTTCGAGCCGGGCGAGCAGGCGCATGGAGGCGGACCGCACCGGCAGCGATTCGGCTGCGAGGACGGCATCCCAGAAGGGGCGCGGCAGCTCGCCAGGGCGAATCGGCGTAACGGCGAGCAGTTCGATCGCAGCCCCCTGCACCACGCTGGCCTTGTGGCCCGTCAATGCCTCGATTGCGGCCGGGGGCAGCGGGCAGTCATGGGCGGGCCATAGAGCAGGCAGCAAAGACAGGGCAAAGCGCAGGCCGACGATCTGGCACTCGTCCGGTTCGACCGGCAAGGTTCCGAGCCAGGCTGCGAAATCCTCGGTCAGGCGGACCCGCTGCTGCCGGCTCGGCGGGCGCTGTTCCAGCCAATCGCGGCTCGCCTGCTGCATGCGCGCCTGCGTGGTGAGCAGGGCCGCCAATGCCAAAGCCGGTTCGGACCAGGGCCATTCGGGACGCGCGGCGATCGCCCGTATCGCCAGCATATGGGCCTCGGCGAGGTCGGCCTGCATCAGGGCCGCGATCAAGGCGGCATCGGCCTTGTCATCGTCGACGAGGCGGCGCGCCAATGATACCGCCAGGCCCAGCACCTCGATATAGGGAGAGGTCAGCAGGTCAGGGATCGCTGCGGCATCCATCGCCGCCGGCCGCGCCGGCCCTTCCTGCAGGGCCTGGACGGCAAAGAGTGCCGCGGCCTGGTAGCGTGCCCCTGCCGCCACCCGCAGCAGGCGCTGCGGCTGGGTGTCCCACAACGCCGGAAACGCCTCCCCGCGCCCATCCGCACCCGCTTCGTCGGCAACCGAGAAGCTCAGCCTGTTGGGACGGAAGCGCACGCCGGGTTGATTGCGGTGAAGCAGTTGGCCAAGACTCCAGATCCGCCGCAGGGCCGGATGATAGAGCGTGCGCCGCTGATACCGCCCGTCGACCTGCACGAAATGCTGCTGCTCATAGGCCTTCTCGCCATCGGCATCGCTGAAAGCCAGCAGCAGCTCGCACGCCATCGCGGTGAAAGCGTCCTGGCCGAGTTCGCCGCGCTTGCGCAGGCTGCGCCAGGCCCGGCGCTTGAAATAAAGCAGCGTCTGTTCCGACAGCGCGACGCGCGGCGTGGCGCTGGCCTGCTCCTCACTGAGCTTCAGGGGCTTGCGCTCGCCCGGGAGCCAGACCTGGCCGCGATAGGCATAACGATACATCGGCGAGGCCAGCTCGAACTGGCGGGCCGTCGCCGCAAAAAGCGGACCATCATCGGTGAGGTCGGCATATTTGAACAGGCGCCGCAGCACCTGCACGAAGGGAGGCCGGGCGGAGATGGCGGCGAGCCCCGCCAGCAGGGCCTTGCGGGCGGCGGCATCGACGAGCGCGCGATGGGCAAGGGCAATCAGGAACTGGTTGGCGAAGCCCGGCTGCATCGCTGCCACCGCAAGCAGCGTATCGACCAGGGCATGGCCGTCGGCGGCGGCGATGGCGGCCTCGATGGCCGCAGCCTGCGCCGCATTGCCGGCCCTGGACAGCGCAAGGCGCGGCGGCTGCCGGGCCGGACCGAGGAGATCGCTGGCGAGAGCGTAGGCGGCATAGTCGCGCGTTATCGCGCTGATATTGGTCTCGGCGATCCCGGCCAAAAGCCCGGCCGCATCCGGGCCGCCGCAGCGCGCCAGGGCATGCACCAGGCTGTAGCTCGCCTCGTTTGGGCCAAGCTTTTCGGTCATGGCCGCGAGCTGCGGCCAGGCGGCCCTCAGACGGATAACGCCGATGCGCCAGAACAGGCGATCGCGCTCCTTGGCGGGCCAGGGCGAACGCAGGCAGGACGCGAGCTGGTTCAGTAACTCGCCATCGCGGCCGCCCACCGGCGCCTCACCAGGCGCTTGGGAGGTCGCCACAGGCTTGGCTTCCTCGCCCATGCGGCGATAGCCGTCATTCACCTTCGAAATGACGACGCTGTCATAAAGCTTTTCTGCCGATGACAACGCGACCGGGGAAGGTGTCTTCGTACCATCTCGCAGCGTCGCCCCACGCCTGCCATATCGAAAATTGACCAGATAACGTTCTTCGACTTGCTGACGCTCGAGATCGACGAGATCCACCTCGTAGATCTTGTCGGATGTCCCCTCTTTCATCCATAGGCGGACAGAACGGACGAGTTTCATTACCACCCCATGGATGCATTCTTCGATGAAGGTGTGGCAAGTTCCGCCTCCGGCGTCAATCGGCTGCGCGCATCAGGCGATCCCGAGGAAACACTGCCGGAAAGTGCGCGCGGCACCTTCAGCGCGGCATCATGGCCGTTGCGGTCAGCCCGCCGGCACGGGATAAGAAAGCTTACCATCCCGTGATCGGACGAATGCAATGCCTGATATCGACGTCTTCCGCCGCGAACTCGCGGCCGCCTTCCGCCTTGCCGCGAAGTTCGACTTCAACGAAGGCATCTGCAATCATTTCTCGGTGCAGGTCCCGGGTGCCGACGAGCGCTACCTCTTCAATCCCTACGGTGTCCACTGGTCGGAAATGCGTCCGGCCGATCTTCTGCTCGTTGATGGACAGGGGCAGATCCTGGAGGGCGAAGGCGAGCTGGAGGCGACCGCGCGCAACATCCACATTGCCGGGCACCGCGCCAATCCACGTCATCTTTGCCTGCTGCACACCCATATGCCCTGGGCCACCAGCCTGACCATGATCGAGGGGGGGCGGCTCGAAATGGCGCATCAGACGGCGGCCCGCTTCTACGGCCGAACTGCCTATAACGATGAATTCGGCGGCTTCGCCTCGGGCAAGAAGGAAGGCGAGCGCATCGCCAGTTCCGCCAAGTCGGACCAGAAGGCCGATATCGTCTTCCTGGCCCATCATGGCGTCATCGTCGGCGGCCCCTCCGTCGCCACCGCCTTCGACGATCTCTATTACCTCGACCGCGCGTGCCGCCAGCAGGTGCTGGCGATGTCGACCGGCCAGCCGCTCAAGCTCATTCCACAGCAGGTCATCGAGAGCACGGCGCGCGAATGGACTGATGTCCTCGACCACCAGGCCAAGCTGCATTTCGAGGCGCTGATGCGGATCAACGGCCTGTGACGGCGCTACGCTGGGTGCGTATCCGCCAGAACGGCCGGGCAGAATTGTGGAAGCTCGACAAGCCGCTTACCGAGGGCGGCGTTGCCACTTTCTATCGTGGCCGGCTCTTCGAACAGAAGGGTGGTGAGCGGGTGAAGCTGGACGAGGAGGTCAAGTTTACCGAGGCCGAACCGGCCTTGGCCTGGTTTGAACGCCAGCAAGCCTCCTAGAATCACTTCTGCGCTGCGTGAGCTATGCGCTGAGCGCGGATGGCCCTACGGATGCCTCTGTATAACCAAGAGGTACGCTATCCCCTTCCTTTCGCAAGTGCAGCATAAGCGCCCCTGCATTTCCTGGGGAACCGGCTCAAGCAAGGACAAAGAAAAAGCCGCCGGGAATCATCCCGGCGGCTTTGTATTCCGTAACGGATGCTAAGCTCGATTAGCGAGCAGCGCCGCGAGCGATTTCCTCGATACGGCCGCGGAAGATGCCGAGATCAGCAAGCTCACGGTCATCGAGAGCCGAGAGAGCCTGAAGGGTACGGCGATAATTGCGATAGGCCGTGAAACGAGAAGCGATCGAAGAGACGAAACCGAAGAGAACCATGACACTTACTTTCCGAAGAGATTGATTTGTTGCAGTGCATATACTCCTCTTTTGCACCGCACGGTAAAAAATCGCACAGACCGGCGCGTATGCCCGGTATGCGGCGCTTGCATGGATTTTGTGCATAGCGCTTAGCAATAGGGCAACATTCCGCCTCAATCGAATGCCGGCGCCCAAACGGGGACGGATTCCGCCTCCGAATTGCCGCAGGGGTAACCAAGCTGGTAGGATCGCCACCAAAATAAAGCCGGCAACACAAGCCAGCCACAATTGCGCCTTTCCATCGACGAAGCCCAGTAAGGCTGGGGTCGCCGTCAATCAGGGAGCTTGCCCGTGGCCAAGGAGACATCCGACATCCTCGCCATCGACATTGGAGGCACCGGCCTCAAGGCGGCGATCATCAATCCGGACGGCCAGATGCAAGGAGAACGGGTGCGCGTTGCCACGCCCCATCCCTGCCCGCCCGATCTATTGGTCGAGACCCTGGCGGAGCTGGTCGCGTCCCTTCCCGCCTATAGCCGGATCTCGGTGGGCTTTCCTGGCGTGATCAGGCATGGCCGCGTCCTCACCGCCCCCCACCTTGCTCCCGATGGCTGGGACGGTTTCCCGCTCGGGCAGAAACTTTCGGCACGGCTCGGCGACAAGCCGATACGGCTGATCAACGATGCGGAAGTCCAGGGCCTCGGCCTGATCAGAGGCAAGGGCATCGAGCTTACCTTAACCCTGGGCACCGGAGCGGGGACGGCGGTGTTCCGTGACGGCGAGCTGATGCCGCATATGGAGCTGGCCCACCACCCGATTACCCGCTCCAAGACCTATGACGACTATATCGGCGAGGCAGCACGGGAGAAGATCGGCAACAAGCGCTGGAACAAGCGGTTGAAGCATGTCATCGACGTGCTTTTCGTGCTGTTCCACTATGACCACCTCTATCTCGGCGGCGGCAACACCAAGCATGTGAAACTCGCGCTACCGGCCAACGTCACGCTCGGCTCCAACGATGCCGGCCTCGACGGAGGTGCGGCGCTCTGGCGCCTGAAGAATTTCCACGAATCCGAAGAAGCGCCGGTGCCCCGCAAGGCTAAACCTTCCAGCAAGACCAAGCCTCCCGGCAAGTCTCGACCACCCCGCAAGGCCGAATCGATCGGCAAAAAGGGCAAGGCATGAGCGAAACCAATCCGCCCCCCGGTGCCCCGGGCGTCGAGCCACGCTGGACCTCGGCCGCCAAGAGCGGCATCGGCACTGCCGGTTCCGCGTCGAGCCGTGTCTGGTTCGCCCTCAGCCACGGCATCCTCAATGAGATCTACTATCCGCGCATCGACCTCGCCTGCATCAGGGATTGCGGCCTCCTGGTCACGGCGGCAGACTATTTTTCCGAAGAAAAGCGCGACGCCGACGGCGACATCCGCATGGAGAGCGACGGCATCCCGATCTTCGAACTCGTCAACACGGCGCAGGACGGGCGTTATCGCATCAGCAAGACTGTGCTGGCCGACCCCTTCCGCGACAGCCTGTTGCAGGACATTCGATTCGAGGCTCTAAAGGGCGAGACCGAGGATTACGGCCTGCACGTGCTGCTGTCGCCGCACCTCGTCAACCAGGGCAGCCACAACACCGCCTGGGTCGACGACTACAAGGGGCACGGCCTGCTGATGGCCAGCGGCAGCTACGGTTATTCGCTCGCCCTCGCCGCCTCGGTTCCCTGGCAGGCCCGCTCGGCCGGCTATGTCGGTTTTTCCGACGGCTGGCAGACCCTCAAACGAGGCGAAGGCGTCAACCCCGCCTGGCTCCGCGCCGAGGATGGCAATGTCGCGCTGAGCGGCACGCTCGACCTTCGCGGCAGCCAGGGCCGTGTGCTGCTCAGCCTCGGCCTGGGCCTCAGGCCGGAGGAAGCGGCTCTCAACGCCATCGCCAGCCTGCAGCAAGGGTTCGAGCCCGCGCGCCGGCGCGTGCGCACCATCTGGCAGGGCTGGCAGGCGGGCCTCGAGGATCTCGACCATATCAGCCCCGCTCGAGGCACCAGCTACCGCACCAGCACCGCCGTGCTTGCCGCCCATCGCACCGGCGCCTTCACGGGCGGCGCCATCGCCAGCCTGTCGACGCCCTGGGGCTACAACAAGGGTGACAACGATCTCGGCGGCTACCACCTGATCTGGCCGCGCGACCTCGTCGAGACGGCCGGAGGGTTCCTGGCGGCCGGCAGCCCGGCCGATGCGCGCGGCATCCTCGACTATCTCGCCGCCATCCAGGAGGGCGACGGCCATTGGGCCCAGAACAACTGGACCGACGGCCATCCCTATTGGGACGGCATCCAGATGGACGAGACCGCCTTCCCCATCCTGCTCTACGACATGCTCGTGCGGGCCGGCAGTCTCGATGCCACCGATGCCAGGCGCTTCGTACCGATGGTGGAGCGCGCCGCGAGCTTCGTGCTGCGTAACGGGCCGGTCACCGACGAGGATCGCTGGGAAGAGGACGCCGGCTATTCACCCTTCACGCTTGCCGTCGAAATCGCCGCTTTGCTCGCCGCTGCCGACGCCATGGACGCGGCGGATCGCCCGGATGCCGCCACGCTGCTGCGCGAGACGGCCGACGCTTGGCATGCCGAAATCGACGACTGGACCTTTGCCAGCGATACCGACCTTGCCAGGGCGCTCGGCATTCCCGGTTATTATGTCCGCATCGGCCCCGGCGACACCGAGGACGGGCCGGGCCTCGGCGGCAATGTCGCCATCAAGAACCGCTCCGCCCAGGAGGCCGTGCTCAGCGCCAAGATGCTTCTCAGTCCCGACGCCCTCGCCTTGGTGCGATTCGGCCTGCGTGCCGCCGACGACCCGCGCATGGTGGCGACCGTGAAGGCGATCGATCATCTCCTGAAAAAGGATCTGCCCAGCGGCCCCTGCTGGTATCGCTACAACAATGACGGCTATGGCGAGCATGAGGACGGCTCTGCCTTCGACGGCACCGGCGTCGGCCGGCTCTGGCCGCTCCTGACCGGTGAACGCGCCCATTACGAACTCGCTGCCGGCAGGCCTGAAGAGGCCCGGCGCCTGCTGGCAGCGCTCGAAGCCTCGGCGGGGCCTGGCGGCCAATTGCCCGAACAGATCTGGGACGGCGCCGACCGGCCGGAGCACGAACTCTTCCTCGGCAAGCCGACCGGCAGCGCCATGCCGCTGGTCTGGGCCCATGGCGAGCATATCAAGCTGCTGCGCTCGCTGCGGGATGGGGCCGTGTTCGACACCCCGCCCCAGACGGTCGAGCGTTATCTGAAGCGCAAGATTACGAGCAACCGCCGCTTCTGGCGGCTCAACCACCAGCGCCGAGCCATTGCCCCCGGCCAGGTCCTGCGCATCGAACTCGCCGACCTTTCGGCAATTCGCTGGAGCTTCGACGGCTGGGCCAGCCATGACGAAGGCCGAACCCATGATGCGGGCCTGTCCCTCCATGTGCTCGACCTGCCGACCTCGACCCTGCCTGATGGCGCCGAGATCCGCTTCCGCCTCGCGCCGATCGGCGGCCCCTGGCTGGAGGAGGACTATCGGGTGACGGTGGGGTAGAAAAAGCGCAACTTCCTCGAATGTATTTGCCCTTTACCACGAAGGCCGCGCCACCCCTCACCCTTACAAATGAGGCGAGCAACTGCCTTCACGAACCCACCCCCGTCAGGGCCGAGGCCAACATCCAGACAGCGACCAGCGCCAGCATGAAGGCGTAGGCAAAGCCCTGGATGCGCAAGGCCCGGGGCGAGGAGAAGCGCCGGGCCAGCCACATCGCGCCGAGTGCCCAGACGAAATGCGAGACCAGACTGAGGATGGTGAGGGCGACGGCGATGATCAGGGCATTGGCGACCAGGTCTTTATCGGGCAATTGGAACTGGGCGTAGATGATGAGCAGGAGCGTCAACCCCTTCACGTTCAGGCCCTGTACCAGCATGCCACCCCCAAACCCCATCGGCGATGCGTCGGTGGCCGTCGACGCGCTGAGTGCCGAACCCCGTGCCATCTCGAAGGCGATATAGAGAACGACCAGTGCCCCGACGACCTGCACCATCGTGAGCAGACCGGGATAGTTGACCAGGAAGCCGGTGACACCCAGGCCAACCAGGAAAGCGGGCAGGAACACCATCAGGTCCATGCCGAGGATCATCGGCACCGATCGCATCAGGCCGTGGCGGCCTCCCGCCGCCGCGCAGAGGAAATTCGTCGGCCCGGGGCTGAACATCAGCGGAAAGACCAGCAGGAACAGCTTGACGAAAGCTTCGACACTCACCGAATGGCTCCGCCGTCATCATGTCGAGAGTTCATCACCACCCCTTTTTCCGTTTTACAGCCGCCCGCGCCCATACGACAATCAACCCCGTTCAGGCCTGCGGACACCCGGTTCGAACGGATCATACAAACATGTCGGGATTTCCCGAAGTCATCATCATCGGCGGGGGCATAGGTGGACTGGCCGTCGCCAACGCCTTGACGCAGGCGGGAATGAGCTGGGAGATTCACGAGCGGTCGCCACACATCGGAATGGGCGGCACCGGCCTGACATTGTGGCCCAACGCGCTCAGGGCGCTCGGTCGGCTCGGCCTCGACCGCGGCGTCCAGACCTTGGCCGACCCGCTGGAGTTGGGCGAGATCTATGACTGGCGGCAAAGACCATTGAAAACCATCCCGCTGACGCCGGTGCGCGAGCGTAGCGGCCTGCCTCTGCTCTGCCTGCGCCGGGTCGACCTCTATGCCGAGTTGCTGCGTCCGCTCGATCCAGCGAGGATCCATACGGGCAGCCGCTGCGTCGGCTATCAGCGTCAGGCCGAGGGCGCTAGCCTGACCTTCGAGGACGGTTCGGCACGTCGCGCTCCCCTGGTGGTGGCGGCCGACGGCGTGCGATCCTTCCTGCGCGATGCCATGATCGGCTTCTCGCCGCTGCGCTATGTCGGCTGGATGACCTGGCGCGGCGTCGCCAAACTGCCTGCCGGCACCTTCCCGAAGGGCCGCTACCGCGAGTTCTTCGGCCGCGGCAGCCGCTTCGGCGTATTCTGGATCCGCGACGACTATGTCTATTGGTACGGCACGCTGAACAGCGCCGTGCACGACAAGCCTGCCATCCATCCCGCGCACAAGGCCGAGGCCCTGGCGCATTTCGCGGACTGGCCGCCCCTCGCCCATAGCGTGATCGGCGCGACCGATCCGGAGGATCTGGTGCGAACCGGCGTCTATGACACCCTGCCGCTCCCCCGCTGGACCGACGGTGCCCTCGCTTTGCTCGGCGATGCCGCTCACCCGATGACGCCCGATCTCGGCCAGGGCGCCTGCCAGGCCATCGAGGACGCCCTGGCCCTGGTGCACTGCATCAAAGCCGGCTCGGAGCTTTCGGCGGCCTTGTCGACCTACCAGGGTATCGGGCTGGCGCGCACCTCGCCCCTCGTCGCGCGCTCGCGCAAGATAGGCAAGATGCGGCAATGGCAGACGCCGGTGACGGCCACACTGCGCAACACCATCATGCGACTGATGCCGCAAGGCGCCATCCTCAAACTGTTCGAAACCTGATGGCCGATGGCGGTAACAATCGAACAGGGGCACTCGGATGAATAGAACCGCCAGCATCGTGTGCCTCATCTGCGCCCTCAGCTATGCGGCGACCGGCGCCACCTTCTTTCTCGATCCGACCTCGCAATTCAAGACCGGCACGCTGGAGTACTGGAATGCGCTGGCAGGGGCGCCGTTCGGGCGCCAGGCCTTCCTGATGGCCTTCGCCCTGGCCGGTCTCACCGCTTTCTGCGCCATGAGCGAAGTGCAGCGCCTGATAGGCCCGGCGAGCGGCCTCGCCCGGCTCGCAGCCTCGCTCGGCCAGCTCGGCTTCGGTGTCACCGCCATCAGCTATGTCCGCCTGCTCGGCGGCGAGGCCCAGCGCGCCCAGGCCTTCGCAGCAGGTACGGATGCCGTGAGGCAGTCGATCACCTCCTTCTCACTCGTCCTCGATCCGCAAGGCTGGCTGATCTTCTTCCTGAGTGGCGTAAGCCTCCTGCTGTTCGGTGCTCTGGGCTGGCGGCTCGGCACGATCCCCAAGGTCCTGGCCCTGCTCGGCATGGCCGGCGGCCTGCTCTATGTCGTCGCCTTCATCGCACGCGCCAACCAGCAGATGCTGATCGTCGATGTCGCCGCAGGCCTCGGTGGCGTCATCATCGGCCCGCTTTGGTGGGCCGGCCTTTCCCTGCGCTTCCTCAGATCCGGCGATCAGGCCTCGGCGAGGCGGTAGGGCTCAAGGCCCTCGCGTTCGACCTTGCGCTGCCACTCCCTGAGGGCGCGCACATGGTAGAACGGAACGTGGCGGGACCAGATGTCGCGCCAGCGCGTAAACACCGGCCTTATGCCCCTGATTGCCCGCAGTACCGGCTCGTCACCAACCTTGTCCCATTGCCGGGACACGGTGCAGAAGCCGCCATGGGTGCAAAGCGCCAGATTGAACAGGAGGCGGTAGAGCGGCCTCGGCAGAAGACGGCCGAGATGTCGGCGCCAGGTCGGGCCGGCGTCCACTTCTGTCCCGTCGGCGAAATCGGTCAGCAGCACTTCCGCCTCGACCCGGATCCGAGCCAGGCGCGCGATGCGGACGACGAAACCCACGCAGCTCTGGTCGAGCAGATCGAAGCTGAGTTCACCCTCGCCCTTGCCGCGCTGGAGCGCCTCGATGCTGGCGCAGATGCCCGCGAAGGCCGGCCGGGACAGGATGACGCGCGTGATCAGCGGGTTCCAGGCGACACGGTCATATTTGTCCGGCAGCAGCAGCATGCCGGGCATGCGCAGGCCAGGGAAATCATCCGGCTCGATACCGGTGCTCTCATCAGGAAAGAAGCCGATAGGGCGAACACCGCCCTCTTCATCCACGAGCCGAACGAAAGCATGGCCGTGATTGCTCACCAGTCCCGGCACCTCCGACTTGCAGACGGAGACGATCTCCAGGACCGGTGTTTCAGGGCGTTCGGCCTCGGCCAGCCAGCGCACGGGTCGAAGCTCCGTCCACAGGGCCCGCTCGTCGATCGGGCCCCGCTTGCGGAGATCCAGGCGATCGGCCTTGCGCTGCCGGCAAAGCATGGTTCATTCCGCGGCCACTGCCCAATCGGCCCGCCGCAAATAGCTCCGATCGGAGACGACATGCAGGTTGCGCGCCTCGAAGCCGGCCACGAACTCCTCGTGGCTGGCGAAATAATGCATGAACTGCTCGCCCGACATCACCTCCTCGAAGGTCGGCGTCGCCTCGGCAACGCCGCGGACCCGTTCGAACATGGTGTCGAGTTGCGCCTGCTTGAAATCGAGATAGGCGCCCGGCGAGATCTGGACCAGGGTCGAGGTGAAGCAGCACGCCGTCTCGACGCAATCGGTCTGGATATCCGGCGGCACCCGTCCATTGGCGAAGACCCAGGCCATCCGATCGGGGAAGGCCAGCAGATAGATGGCGGCGATCAGTTCGAAATTGCCCTGTGTGTCGAAATCAAACTCGCTGGCGGGCCGGTTGTCGCTCGCCTGCGTCAGGATCGGATTCCAAGCCGGCATGCCGATGATCAAGGGCTCGACCGCGTCGCCATAATGCTCGATCAGCCGGCGGCCATGCAGGACGACGGAGAGGATATCGGCCTCGGTGACCTTCGACAGGCCGATCATCGCCCCGAGCCCGGCCTGCAGGCCGGCACGTATGGCCAATTCCTGGGAGCGCAGCCGATGCAGGAAGCCGACGGGCTCGTCCGTCTTTTTCTGCAGGCGCAATTGTTCGTCGACACCCCAGGCTTTCGGTCCGCTCGGAATATGATAGCCGTAGAGTTCGCGGTCATAGGTCTCCTGCCAGGTCAGCACGCAATCGAGCCCCTCCTGTCTGAGATCGCGATAGTGCTGCTCATGCATCGGCACAAGGCAGACCGAGACGCGCGCCTCCGGATTGACGGCCGAAGTTTCTTCCTTGAGGCCGCGCACCAGTCCCTTGAGATGCTGCTGCAGCAGGGTCAGGTCATCGCCGCCCGCGATTTCGAAATGGGAGAAGCCCTTGCGCGCCAGAATGCGTGCCTGCTCGCGGATGGCTGTTTCGGTGATGGAAAGGCGCACCATTTCCTTGTTGTCGGCGCGCCAGCCACAGAAACGGCAGGTGCTCGCGCAAAAGGACGTCACCTCGATCGGCACCATTGTCGCCACGCTCTGGCCGAAGGTTCTCTGGCGTTGCCTGCGGGCCGCCTCCACAACCATTGCACGAAGTTTCTGATCCGGATTGCGGCGTATAAGATGAAGAAGAGTGGCCGTTTCCTCAGGCAATAGGCCTGTCGACGACTCCCTATTCTCCAAGATGCTCGAGATAAGATCGACTCTATCGACCATCTCCATATCATCAGATACTTTATTTTCTTTAAATATTTCTATCGAATTGTCAAAAATAGAGAGATAGAACGAAGAAGAAATTGGATCAATCATCAGATTCCCTCCAACTTAATTCGCAGAATTAAGATAAAATCATGAATTCGCGCGACATGCAATGTCCTCTTAATGTTGTTTTCAGCGCCAACTAGTGTTATCGCGCCAGTAAAACAAGGATAATAGTACCAGTACAGCCTTTCCATGCCGCGATTCGGCCGGCCCGAAATCTGAAACTGACCCATGATCCCGACAGAAACCCATTCGACGGATCTGGTAGGTGATCGACCGCCTCCCTCACGCATGGTGCCGGCCTGCCTCGTGCAACAAGTGAAAAAATATGTCAGCATTGTTGACATATTTTTTCCCAAGGAGGATGCTGCACGCAACATGAGCATCGCGCCCTGAAAACGGGCAGGCTTTTTCCAATTGGAGGCGATGCCGTGGTTGTGTGGCGGCATGCGTCTTGCTGCCGTTTGTCAGGAGAACAGGATCTTGGACTGGGAAGCGATCTTCGCCACGCGGGCGGGACGGATGCGTGCCTCGGAAATCCGCGAACTTTTGAAACTGCTGGAACAGCCGGACATCATTTCCTTCGCCGGCGGCATTCCCGACCCCGCCCTGTTTCCGAGCGAGGCCTTCCGGACGGCCTATGCCAGCGTGCTCGGCGATGCCAGCGCAGGCGCGGCACTGCAATATTCCACCAGCGAGGGCTTCCCGCCCTTGCGCGACTGGGTGGTCAGGCAGATGCAGCGTATCGGTGTTACCTGTGGGCCGGACAACATCCTCATCACCTCCGGTTCTCAGCAGGCGCTCGATTATCTCGGCAAGCTGCTCATCTCGCCCGGCGATACCGCCCTTGTCACCTGGCCGACCTACCTCGGCGCTCTGCAGGCCTTCAACGCCTATGAGCCGCGCTATGACAGGCTGGCGCCGGTGGAGGGCAACATGACCCCTTCCGCCTATGCCGACGCCGCCGCGAAGGCCGGCGGGCGGGTGAAATTCGCCTATCTGACGCCGGATTTCGCCAATCCGACCGGCGAGACGCTGGACCGGGCCGGGCGCGAACGCGTGCTCGATCTCGCCCGCGAACTCGACATCGTGGTGATCGAGGACACGGCCTATCAATCCCTGCGCTATGACGGAGCCGATGTGCCGTCGATCCTGGCGCTCGACATTGCCCGCGAGGGCCATATCGACGCCACCCGTACCATCTCCTGCGGCAGCTTCTCCAAGACGCTGGCGCCGGGCCTGCGCATGGGCTGGATCTGCGCCGCAGCCGGTGTAATCAAGAAGCTGGTGCTGATGAAACAGGCTTCCGACCTGCACAGCCCCACCATCAACCAGATGGCGATGCACCATGTGGCAGAACATGCCTTCCCCGCCCAGGTCGAGAAGATCCGCGGCGCCTATCGCCATCGGCGCGACCGCATGCTGGCGGCCCTCGAACGCCACATGCCTGAGGGCGTGCGCTGGTCGCGCCCCGAAGGCGGCATGTTCGTGTGGGTGACGGTGCCCGACGGCATGGACGGCGCCCGCCTCCTGGCCCGCGCCATCGAGACCGCCCGCATCGCCTTCGTGCCGGGCCAGGCCTTCCACGCCGACGGCTCGGGCGCCAACACGATCAGGCTGAGCTTCTCGCTGGCCAATGACGCTGCGATCGACCAGGGCATCGAGCGGCTCGGCCGCGTCATTCGCGAAGCTGGCGCGGCCTGATCGCAGCGACCCTGTTTCCTCTGTCCCTCGCTCCGGAATGTGCTTAAATCCGGAGCGGGTACAGTCCACGGAACGGGATCATGACGGCAGAACCGACGAGACCGGCATTTTCCAACCGCCTGCTGGATTGGATCGGCCTCGGCCTGCTCTATGCCGTGCTCCTGGCCGTCCCGTTTTTCGGCGCGCGCTGGCTCGGCGAGATGCTGCCCTCGATCTTCCATCCGATTGGCCGCATCATCGCCAATGCCGTGGTGATGCCGTTCTTCTATCTGTGCCTGCATCTCATCCTCCGGCGCTTCGGCGCTCGGGTGCAGAACTTCATCATGCTGGTGGTGCTGATCTACGGCATCGCCACCTATATCGAACTCCAGCGCGCTTTGCGGACCGGCGACAACAATGCCTGGTTCAGCGCCTTCGTCGCCGCGGTCTATACGCTCGGCTTCGCCGCCCTCACCATCAACAGCCTGATCGCCTGGCGGCGCGAAAGGCGGGCCGAGCGTCTGGTGGCAGAGCGTGAAGAGGCGGAACGGCAAGCCGAAGCCTTCGCCAAGGCCCGGCAGATCGGACCCTGACACGGCCCCGTGCAGGCCAGGGCCAGGCGATCGCGCCGCCCTCGATCTGCTGAAGAAGGCTCGATCCCAGGCGGCCTCGGGCGATCGAAAAACCTGCCGGCACAAGAATGGTGGAATCTGCGGCATCTGGCAGTGCCCGCCGATGTAGGATGCTTCGTCGTGGATGAGCTTACCGGTCTTTCAGACTGGTGCCGGCATCATCACAACAACGAACAATCACATCGGGAGGAAATGATGCGACTGAAAGTTCTGGCCGGACGGATGATGCGCTGGGGGCTCGGCGCCGGCGCCGCGCTGTGCATAGCGTTCTCGTCTGCCCCGTCTCCGGCCGAGGCGGCCTCCAAGACATTCTACTGGATCTCGCACGGCTCGGCCGCCGACCCCGTCTGGACCTATTTCCTGGCCGGCGCCGAGCAATGGGCCAGGGACACCGGCAACAAGGTCAACACCTCCTTCCACAATGGCGACGTCGCCTCGCAGCAGGAGGCCATCCGCGCCGCCATCGCAGCGGGCGCCGACGGCATCGTCACGGCGAGCCCCGCGGCCGGCAGCCTGGTGCAGCCGGTCGAGGAGGCCAATGCCAAGAAGATCCCGGTGATCGCCTTCAACTCCGACGACAAGACCGTGCGCTTTTCCACCTTCGTGGGCGGGGACAATGTCAAGGCCGGCGCCGACCATGCTCGCTACCTCGTCGACAAGGGACTGGTGAAATCTGGCGATTTCGTCTGGATGCCGGTGGAAGTGCCGGGCGCGACCTATGGCGCCGACCAGGAAAAGGGCATCGCCAGCGTGTTCAAGCCGCTGAATATCCGCTGGGAGATCACCGACGCCACGCTCGATCAGGCCGATATCATCTCCCGCATGAGCGACTACCTCACGGCCAACCGCAGCAAGATCAAGGCGATTCTCCCCCTCGGCGACCTCGTCTCCGGCAGCATCAAGCGCGTGTTCGACCAGGTCGGCGTGAAGCCGGGCGCGATTCCGGTGGTCGGCTGGGGCAATTCGCTCGATACCGCCAACGAGGTGCAGGACGGCTATGTGATGGCGGCGGCCTGGCAGGACCCTCAGGCCCAGAGCTATCTCGCCCTCTCGCTCGCCGCGATGCAGGCCGGCGGAATCAAGCCCGGCTTCGACATCACCACAGGCTCCATGTACGAAAAGAACAAGGCCGCCGACTTCATCGCCCTGATGGGCGGCAAGAAGTAGGAAGTCACTGAACAACTGGCCAGCCATTGGCTCCAAAAGCAAAAAGCGGCCCCGAAGGACCGCTTTTTTGTTGTTTCCCCGAAGGGTCCACTGGAGCGGGAGAAGGGATTCGAACCCTCGACCCCAACCTTGGCAAGGTAGAGTGCGGTGTCATGATAACCTCTTTGTTTTCGCTCGCCAATTTGAGCTACTGATTTTCCCGCTCCCCGTCTTTATGCCCAAGTCTAGCGTCGGAAGGGCATTGACGGAGGCGGCATTGTGCGACGAATTCACGTGGGCATAGCGCTGAACCATGGCCAGGGATTTCCAGCCTCCAAGCTCCATCAGGCGAGCCAAGTCCCGGTGCTCCTGATAGTACCATGTCGCCCATGTGTGGCGCAGAGTATGCGGTGATACTCCACTGAGTTTTGCTCGGCGGCACGCTCCTTGGAATGCCGTCTTGATCTGGCCGCCTCCGTCCAGGTTACGCGGATATGGCCGGCCATCCGGCTTACGGAACACAGCACCAACCCGATGCGGGAGGTTCGCCAGCGCGGCGATAGCATTCGGGTGGAGCGGCACGCCGCGGTCTTCTCCGTTCTTGGTGTTGAGGAAAATCACATGGGCGCGCTCAAGATCCACCTGCTTCCAATTGAGATAGAGCCCCTCCGATAGTCGGGCGCCTGTGTAGAGCAGGAAGACAACCAGCGGGGCAATGTGCTCCGAACATTCCCTGATCAGGCGTTGCGCCTCGTCCACGGTCAGCCAGCGAGTTTTCCCCTTTGGCTGCTTGGGGCGCTCGATCTGTTTCAGGTCGCACCAGCCGCGCATATTGGCATGCTTAAGTACGGTCGATATCGGCGTGTGGATTTGCCGATTGATCGTGCTTGGCGCGGCCTTTGGTTTGATGATGCGCGCTGCCCGGTCAATCGCCGCCTGATCGATATGAGCCAACTTAGTATTTCCGAAGTGCTCGATTAGGGGCGTCAGATAGCGGCCATCTCCACCGATCTGCATGTAACTCAACGCGGCGCTGGCGAACGTCGCGACAGCGCGACGACCGTGGATGCTTTGCTCAAGGAGTTCGCTTTCCCGCTTGGCCCGAACTTCTTCCGCTTTTGTGCGGCTGCCAGTGCCAGTGCTTTCGTCAACGCGGATGCCGCGGACGGTTCCGCGCATGTAGAAGTTCGGTGATCCGTGCCGGCCTTTGAAGAGCTTGAGCGGCATTTAAGGGCGTCTCTGATAGCTATGATGTCTTGCGTGGTGAAACGGTACGATCTCCCGATGCGATAGCAATAGTCGGGGTTGGCGTGCAGCCAGTCAAGGAGCCAGCGCCGGCCGCATCGCAGCGCCTGGCAGGCTTCCTTGAGATCGAGCGGGCGGTCTTCGAGAATGGCTGTCATCTCACCCCGCCATGAGCGCGAGAAGGAGGAGGGTGCGGGGTCATTCTTCACGCCCTTCCATCAAAGCGCGGCGCGCGCGGCGTTCCCAGTCGGCCAGATCAGTATCGTACTGCTCTTGAACCCACAGGGCGATGGTGCCGGATCTGGTTGAAATTGGCGCGTCGGGGTTCTTGGCGTTGTGCCGTTCAACATGGCGATCGAATGCGCCCGACGACAACCACTCCTCCGCATCTTTCGAAATTGCGAGCGTATTGTTACGCCGGTCGATAGCATCCATGTTTCGAGCGCGGACACACAGGTCCAGTCCTTCGGACAGCAGGTCACGAATGCTTTGCCTGGAGCTAACCATCTCTCACTCCTCCCCCTTCGGGGCTTCCGGTGGTGATGGAAGGGGGCGGACGAGTTCCGCCTCATCAGCGGCGCCGGCCGCATCGCCGATCAGGCTCTCGACATAGGCCCAGTATCCAGGCTCGCCCAATTCCTCGGCGGCTTCAGCGTCGTACTCCACCCATTGAATGACGGCGGGGCATTGCCATTCGCGCGAGGACGCAAGCCATTGTCGGTTGGGTTCGCGGGTCGCCGCCTCGATAGGCCTCCACGCAGCCCGCTCGGACGCTTCGAGGGCGGCGGTGGCACATTTCCGGTAAAGATTTTTGGTCGCATCTGACTGGCGCTCTAAATCATAGCCTGGCCATTGGACGGCATATAGCGCCCTAGCCCCCGCCTCGATCATCTTTTCCGTAATCATGGGGATTCCTCGACCAGGGCGCGGATACGGGCGGTCACCGCCGTAAGTGCCCGCGCTGAGAGATCTGTTGCGTGGGGATTGGTGAAGAAGGTCTCCGCCACCCTCGCCGCCTCCTCAAGCGCTGCCGCACGAGCCTCGGCGCGGGCTTCGGAGAAGCGGTGTGCCAGTTGGATGCAGTCGCAGAGCACCTCATTAAAATCTGCTTTGCCTGTGTGGCTGGAGGCTCGCTCTACAAGTTCCCTGTCCGTTGATGACATAGCTTGTTCCATTGCGTCTGGCAGCCACATCTCACCCTCCCACCGTCTCGGCATAGGCTCGCAGAAGCGCGGCCAATCTGGCTCTTGGCTCGGTGGGGGCGGCGCCTTCTGCCCTGCGCGCGGGTATCGACGACCAGCGCCCGGCGTAACTGACGCTGCATGTGACATAATCTGTCACAGCTTTCACAGTGATCACGCTCCCCGGCAGCAAGCGTTCGCGCAGCGCTTCGACGGCATCGAGGGAGGAAGAAACGCGGTTAATCATGACATAGAACGATCCGGTGCTATGACTTCCATCCGGATTGCGGCGCCGATACTCGCTGTATATCCGGTCCGGATCGGGGAATGGATGCGGCACTTCCACGAGGCCCGTAGCAAGGGCAACATCACGGTCAAGATTGTCATCGGCGCCACTCCCGGCTTCCACGCGCTCGGCCAGGTCGAGAAGGTCTGTACGGGTCATGGCACGTCCTTGATGAGTTGGTAGCCACCGCGCTTGCCGTTGAAGCGCTCGGGCTGAGCTTTCGTCTTCCGGGTGAAAATGCCGGCTGTCGCCAGAACCACCTTGCCGTTCTCAAATCCGAGAACGACTTTCTGCGGCAAATTTGGATAGCGCGGGTCTACCTCGCGCCAAATCTGGCCGATCTTGATCTCGGTCATTTGTGTTTCTCCACGAAGGCGCGGGCGGCGCGGAGGTGGCCAAGCATAGTGATGGCCCAATCTTCGTCATCGAATGGGTCTTTGGTCTCGTCGTACCTGTCTGCTCCATTCTTGAATGGCTCGCAGACCTTCACCGCCTCCGCTATCCCGGCCCGCGCCGCATCCCTTTCCCGCCGTAGCCCCTCCATCTGGGCGAGGAGGGTGGTTATCTTGTCGCGGTTCTTCAGGAACCACACGCAGGCTGCCATGTTGTTCTGCGTGAAGTCTCTGTCGCCTTCCTTGTACGTCCGACCAAAGGCGGCCTGGTCGTAATAGCGGCGGTTCTTAACCTTCGGCACGCGCAGTTTTGCCACGAGCCCGGCAGCTTCCTTTGTGGTGGTCATGCTGATGGCTCCTGTATCGGCTGAAATGTTTGCGGATCCAAATCGGTCACGACGTCTGTAATTTGAATCGCGTTCTTGAGCCGCCAGTTATGGCCACACCCTCGGCATCGGGCATCGACATGCACGTATGATCCAAACTCGTGGATGCCGTCTTCCCGGTTCAGAAGGCCGTCCATGACCTCCCACGAAGTATGCGCTTCCATTGTCTCAATAAGCATCAGGGTCCGGCACCTACATTTTGGGCAGGATCTGCGCGACCTGGCGGGGATGAGCCGTCCGTTCATAGCTACAGGGAAATCTGAGCGCTTGATCATGCTCCCCTCCTCGGCATCTCAGCCTCGACAAAGAGCATCGCCAGAGCGAAGCACACCAGCGCCACCGCAAAAGGCATGAGAGCCCAGATCACGACGTTGTCGCGGAAGGTGTTGGGCGCGGTGCCGTTGGTGGGCGGGTAGAGCGTGGTCATGATTTCACCCGCCGAAGCACGAGTTCGTATTGCTCATCTCCGCCGCCGAAATTGATTTCGCAGGCCTGACCCTTTTCAGGGATCTTCATGTTGAAACCAAAAGACACGAGCGCTTGCCAAAACTCGCTCATGGCATCGCGTGTATCTAGGGCAACGCACGGATCTTTGCCGAAGCGCGCCACAACTATCCGATTTGATAGAGGAGCGTGCCGGATCTGTATTTTTGCCAATGTATTCATGCCGCACCGCCTTTGCGGGCGCGGATTTGGGCTGCGATTTCAAGATCACGCTCAACCAGCATTCGCTTGATCGGTGAAGGCTCAGAGAAGCCGCATGACCAAGATGAGGTTTCCGCGCCTTGAACTATCTGAGCACACGCCTCCCGCTCAGCCTCCACCGCCCGCACTGCATCGTCGGGGGCGCAATCGTGTTTCTCTGGCCCGGCTTGGACAATGGGTTTAGCGGCGAGCAATTCGTCATGGGCAGCGCCGCAGAGTGCTTCTGGATCGCCACCGAAGTGGCGGATAACTTGCCGCCATGCGTCATCTAGGCTGCGGCGATGCACGTTTACGAGCGGCCGGTTGGCTACTTCAGCATTCCACCGTGATACCGCCCAAGCCACGGCGTGAGGCCACGCGTCTTCTGGCTTTGCCGCGCGCACTGCATCGTCGGGCGGGGCGATGTATTCGCTATCGGGGAACTGCATCCATCGCTTGATTTTGTCGGCTTTGATGTAAGTATCGTCCGCCGTTCTGAAATCGTAGGCGTATTCTTCCGGCAATGCCCGGAGCACCACGCGGTCGCCATAGGTCGTCGCGGCAATGAACCATTCTTCGGACCAGGGCTTTTGCGGCGCGCCTTCATGCCACTGCCAAGCCACTACCTCCCCCGCCTGCGCTGAGGGGGCGGGTGGGGTGTGCGTGATGCGTACACGTTCCATTGCCTCGTAGATTTCAGCAGCGTGCCCCAGACAGAAGCCAGCCATTATCAGGTGAACGGCCTTGGACTGGATCACCTCGTATCCGGCATTCATCATCGCCTCAGGCAAGTCTTTGGGCCCGTCGGCCTCCCCCGCCTGCGCGCCTTCCTGGCTGGCGAGGGCGGTGAGGTAGGCGGTGAGCGCCTTATCTGTGATGCGCTCAATGGACCTTAGCGGGTCTTGTGCTGCACAGGCTGCAACGGCTGCAGCCTCAATAGCCGCTTGACGAGCTTCCCGATCAATCATGGCCATTCCCCTCGGCGTCCTTGAACTCGCTGGCCGGGATGAATGTCACCCGTACCTGCCCAGTGCCGTGAAGCCCGGTATTGCTGATCGCTGCTACCCGGTAGCCTTCCTTTTCCTGCTCGACTTGCAGCTTCTGCCAAGCAGCGTCGTCCTTGATTTCGCAGTAGAAAACTCGCATTCCGCTATCAATCTGCATGGCGCTTCTCCAGGGCGGCGCGGGCGCGCTCCAGCACCGACCAAGGGTGCTCCGGTCCGACGTCAGGCTTCGGATAAATGTTGCGGCTGGCGACTTCGATCAGAGCGCGCAACGCCTCGGTCAGCTCCGCAATCCTGGCCTGGTCGGGCTCGTAGGCGCGGGTGTTCCAGGCAAAAAGCTCCTTATCCAGGGCTTGCCTAGCTGCGTTCGCAGCAGCGAACCGACCGTGCACTCCGGCATCGATGCATTCGGTCACCAACAAATTCAGCGCCTGGGCGACGCCAAGGGGGAGCTTCAACTCAGACATCGCTATCGCCTCCCTTGCCGGGTGCGGGTGGGAGGGGGAGCCAGTGGGTTGGCATTCCCCAATCAATGTCTGGATCGCCGTAGCCCTGGCTGCTCCAAAAGAACTTGCTCGGGTAGTAGAAAATGATCTCGAAGCTAGTGTCATTCGGGTAGCCGTATGGATGAACGATAGCGAGTATCTGCGTTCCATCCTTCGGCGCCGTCGCTATCGGCTGCCACGCGGGAAACGCCCCGCCGGTCTCATTCGGCATTGGTGCCTCCTCTGGCGCGGATTGCAGAATCAACGGTGTAGTATCCTGGCCGATAATTTTCAGAGAGCGCGGCCTCAATAGCATCCGTCAGCGTATTATACTCGACATGGCAAATTGGCCCTTTATCATCGAAATATGTAAGCCGGCTGCGCCCGGTCGAAAGATCTGGTCCAACAAGGGCGGTATGACCATTATCTTTATGGAACCGGATTGAACTGCTGCACGCTACAAGCTGCTTAGCCATGGTTTTACGGTCTGCGATCTTGCGACGGGTATCTTCGAACGGTTCGTTGTTATTTGTCTCACCACCGCTCATGTTATTGGTAATCTGATGCTCAAGGGCCGCAATAGCCCCGCCGGTTTCGGTCTTGCTCATCGTTCGCCCTCCGCTGCCGCGATGGCGCGGTCGAAGGCGGAGAGGCCAATCAGCGTATCGTCGTCGTCGAAATCAAGCTGCCCCTCAAGATAGTGCTCGCCACAGGCGCAAGGGACATAGAGACCATCACCGCTGTCGCAAACGATAAGGATAGTGCCCTGCTCAATGCAGTCGAAACCGCCATCGGCGACAAGCCTTGACCCGACCTTGATTTCAGAGAGCTTTGCAAATTTGGTCATATCTTCCCCTTTCGCCAAAGCCCGTAGCTCTGCGTCTTTCTCAAGGTCGGGGTGGGTGAGGTCTGAGGTCATCTGGGCACAACTCCGCCACCGATTTTGGATTTGAAGGGCTTGTCTCGGCTGGTTGGCCAAGAGCTTGCGCGCTGGCGAATGCCGAGATGGCGATCACGAACACGCTTGACCTTGGCCACGAGCGGAGTGTCACGGCGTGACGTCTTCCAGCGATGGCAAGACATGCAGACGGCGGCGCAGTTATCGAGCGTAGGCTCGCCGCCAAGGCCGTCGGCTATGACATGATCGAACTGTACGCCGTAGCCGAGCGGCGCATCGCAGCGTTTGCCATCCGGCAGGCCGTAGAAGGAGCCGACTGCTTCGCAGAACATGCCGGAACGCTTGAGAGCGTCCTGCCTGACCTGCTTGGAGAATTCGCGCCTGCTCATGCCGCAGTCTCCACCAGTTCGGGGAAACGCTTCTTGAGATAAGCGATTAGGCTAGCTGTCGAGTACCCCGTCTCTTTGGTTGCAAGCGCATTCCAATGGTCAGAGGAAGGCCAGAAATCAACAACACCTTCAAACCGGAAATGGTGCTCGCTGAACTGGACATAATCGAAGCCGGCTTTCACTACTCGTTTGATGCGACGAGCGCGCTCTTCTGGGCTAGCACTTACGCGCTTGCTCATGCTGCAACCCTCCCGCCTGGAGGCTTGGAATATTCGACGCCGTTCTGCGCGCCCCAGGCCATTAGAAATTCGATCAGGTCGACCATTTCAGCCTTGGACAGGTCAGACGATGACTGGCCCCAGGGAATGAAGGTCGAATTGTCGAGAGACGGGATGAACTGCACCTCACGCCCGCAAGCGTGCATGAAGATCACCTTCCACTGATCGGCGGTGTAGCGCCGGCCGTTGTGGGTCTTCTGGCGGGCGATATCCGTCAGCATCCCCCACATGACATTGTTCTGATCGAGGGAGCGCTGTGAGCCCTTGAACTCTACGCGGGTTCCTTCTGGCGCTTTGCGGATGAGATCTGCGGCACGTGCCCGGTCAATCGGATAGTTGAGAGTGATGAGAGCGCGTGACATGGTTCACCCCGCGTTCAGAACTTCGCCAGTCAGCACGTCCGCTTTGCTGCGGGCAGCTTCCAAGCGCTTCTTGATTTCGTTGGCGTCGGTCTTGTTGGCGGCCCAGAACTCACGAAGGGAATGCCGGTTGCGGTCAGCCCATGCGGCGGTTTCGACTGGGTCGGCCTTTCCGATCCAATCGATAGCCCGCTCGGCAAACTGGCCTACCGGGACAGCATCAAGAGCGTTTCCATCCATCCAATCGATGGTGATGGCCGGCCCGCCGATCTTGGCCTGACGCTCAGCAATCTCATGCTGCTGAATGGCCTCAATCGGAGTAACGTCGATCAACCGCGAGCGGTCCATCTCCTCTTCGGAGTAGACACTGGAGAAGTCGTCAGGCCAGCCCTTGCGAAGTGCGAGTGCTTCGGCGACCTTGGCCAGCATGACACGAGGCATCTTGCCCCACTGGCCGGAGATATCGAGGATCTGCTTGCCGGTCTTCTCGCGATTTACCCACTCATCCTTGATCGGGGCATATTCCTCCCAATAGGCGGATGCGGTGATCTTGTGCCACTCGCCATGAGAGAATTTGTAGACACGGACCGTTGCCTTGATCAGGCCAGTGGGGTTTAGCGGTCCCCTCACCGTCTCGTTGAATTCATAGGTCGGCTCATCCTCGTCGGGGCGATAGTTCCCGGTGCGCTCCGCAATGGTGCGGAAGCCGTCGATGCCGACGATCAGCGACATACGGCGCTTTTCAGCGTCCTTCTTGCTGAACACCATGGCGTAGATCTGCCGGCGCAAAGGATCGAGACGCAGGGCGCGAGCCATGTTGATGAAAATTGTAAATTCATCATCATTCGTGTCGGCCGCAACGGTACGGCGGATGAGCGCCAGCATCTTCGGATCATCAACGCTGGGCACCATGGCCGTGGGCCGGTTCAGTACAGTGACGTTGCTCATGTCAGCCTCGGATAGCGACGGTGATGCCGCCGTTTGAAAGGGTGGCGCCGGGAACCGGCGGGAAATCTCGTTCGACTTGGGCGCGAGCTGTGTCGCGCTCGTCTTCGTCTTCGATATCGGCGGCAGCGGAGAGCGCGGCCGCGCGGAACTTGAGGGCTTCGCCAATCGCCTTCCGACTGATGACCGGATCTGGAGACGTGAAGAATTTGCTCGGAATGTCGGCCTCTTCGGTGATGATCACCTTGGGGGGCGTGACCTTGAGGGAGACAGTGCCGGCTGGCGCCTCGTGAGACGTGATGCCGGCAATCTCCAGAGCGGATGCGATCAGAGCGCGCTTGGTTTCAGCACGGCGTTCTAGCGCTTCCTTGCGCGCCTTCAGGCGAGCCGCCAGACGGTCAACACCATCGGCCAAAGCCTCATCTTCGCGCACCGATGCCACTAGGGCGTTGAGCGCTTCGAATAGGCTGGTCTCAGCCTCGATGGCCTCAGGCAGGAACTCAGGGTCTTTTGCCAGGATATCGGCAAGATTTCCCTTGAGAGCCTTCGCCGCCTCCATCTGCTTGTGAAGGTCGTAGGTGCTCATGCCACCAGCCCCAAAACCCCATCTCGCCGGCGAGCAATCGTGATGGCGAAATCAATGTTTGCCGCGATCTCGCGAGTGCTGAACTGGCGGCTGCCGTCAGATCGGAGAAGGCTCTGAAGATGGAAGATCAGGCCGCCCAGATCAGAGAGGGGAAGTCCTGAACTGCGGATGGCGGTTGCCATGCTGGAGGCGAGAGCGCTCATGTTCAGCACCACACCAAGGAACTGAACGAAAAGCAGATCCGAGAAACATCGTCGTAAGCCCAGTCGTCTGGGTCGCTCAGGACTAATGCGAAATAGCGCATGTCAGGCTGCTTTCTGCGCGCGCGCCGTCTCGCCGCGAATGGCTGCGGTGATCGGCTCGATGATGGCGATTGCGGAAAAGATCGAAGGAAGGTCAGCCTCGGTCAGCTTGCCGTAGCTGGTGCTGACAGGAGAGCGGTGGACGAAATCGGCCCAGAGCGAGAGATTGATCTCAAGCCTCAGGAAACGGTCGCTGGCATAGCGGATCAGCAGGCCGTTTGCTTCGTTCAGGCGATCCAGCACCAGACGACGCACCGCTTCACTCTTGATCGAAGACGCAGCGCTGAAATCGGCGGCGGTGAAATTGAACTGGTTGGACATCGTCTTGTCCCCATCGGTGGTGCTGAGTTGATGGGGATATCCATATACGCATTTGAATGTCACTGCAAACAAAAAAATACGCTTCTGAATGTTTTCGAATATGCGAATATGACGGCGCCCCTCTTTAGGAGCGCCGTTGTGTAGCGTTAAAAGCAAATTTTAATTCGAATCAGGCCCTTACCCGATAATCCCCGATAACCAGGCCGACGATCACAATTTCTCGATCATCGGCGAAGTCAGCGGCCTTCCGAGGGATGACGATAGCGACCCCATCCCACTTGGGATTGTTTGATCTGGCTTCAAGGCGAAAATCCGTTGGCGTCACAACGACGACCTTAACGGTTCTCTCGATCTTGCCGCCCTCGCGCTTTTCAACCACCACTACATCGCCATCTTGGATGGCGGCCCTCACCATCCAATATTCTATTGTGATGACATAAGAGCCGTCCGAGATGCCCAGCTTGTCGACGGAATCTCCAGTAACCCGATAAGCCGATTGCTGAATTGCTGCATAGCGCCCGGGTATTACCGGGATATCGCTATATACAGATTCATCGACTTCTCCCTCGTCGAACCAAACGCCTGCCCCTACCTGCCCCATGACTGGCACACTCCTTACCGCGACGTCTTCGCCTACGGTCGAGCCAATCGTAATACGATCCCCATTTAGAATCTCGCGAATTTTATCACGCGCTGCACCACGAGGATCAGCGCCCTTCATCCACCTAGATATCGAAGGCTGAGAAACGCCCAGCTGGCGGGCAAGCTCATCCTGCTTCCACCCCTTCATATCCATGATTTTGAGCAGCGCTTCTCTCACATCCATCTCAGCGTGATACGCGACCGAATGAAAATGGTCCAATTCGTAAACGCATTAAACCCTTGCATTTTGAATTCATATGCGTATACGTAAGAAGCATGACCCCCATGCTTCACATCCGTAAAGAGGTTTTGCGCATCACTCAGACCCAAATGGCTGAGTTAGCGAGAACCAGCCAGGCAACCGTCTCCCGCTGGGAGACCGGCGCTCTGGAGCCAACACGCGATCAACTCGCGATGATACGGGACGAAGCCAAGCGCCGCCGCCTTAAGTGGCGAGACGCCTTTTTCTTCACACCTCCTCACAACTCGGAGGCAGCAGCGTGATTATTGGCCTCGCGATACTCTACCTCCCCGCCTCCGTTCTCATGGCATGCGCCATTGGTCGCGTCCTCAGGGAGCCGGCAGATGCGTAGAGACCCTATCCCCAAAGGCTTCATTCCAGACGACCCCGGCCCTGACCGCGCCGACTTTGACTATGACGACATGTCGATGGGCACGGCTCGCGCCTTCGTCTTCATTCTGGCAGCGCTCGGCATCGTGTTCTGCGGCCTTATCATCGGCTTCGCGATATGGCTGAAATCATGAGCGGCGCCAATACACCCATCCATGAGAGCCCCTCTAACCGTGATCTAAGCACGGGCGACGAGGCATACTCGGCTGCAGCTCCGCAAGGCCAAGCAGCCCTAGCCGGCACAGGTAGCGAGATGCTTGCGGGTCGCGAGGAGCGTTGCGCAGGCATCCGGGCGCCAGCCGGAAGGGGCATGCGAGTTGCCCCACCGTCATTTGCCGTGCTTGCGGCTTCCCCGCTCCGGGCTGTCCTCCCCCGGATCGTCGATGCTCCGGCCTCCCCCGCTGTTGACGCTCGACAAACCTTGGCGGGCGGTCGCCATCCCCATGGCACCGCCCGTCCTTTCAAATTCGCCCTTGTGGCGTACGGCGTCGGGCTCACTCCCGACATGGGCTGGTTCGGTTCGAACCTGTCTGGTGTCCTGAGACTTGGCGAGCGGCGTCCCAACGCTGCTCGTCCTTTCCCTATCTCTTCGCGCTCGCTTCGCCGTCTGCAAAACCCGCCAGCTAAGCGCTCCAATCGTTTCCGCCATGCCTCCGTTGTCCTCCGTGCTGACCTCAATACAGCACGGACAGGTGGACATGATCAGCCAAGACCCGCGTACAAATCAGCCAACAGTTAGGCCCATGAGTGACACTTACGTCGAGCAATCGAAAGGGTATGTGCGCCTTCTCGGCAAGCGGCACGAGCCGAATGCCATTGCGCGCATCCTGAAAATCTCGCCCGGCACCGTTGCGAACCTTTGGCGCGGGCGCCTGAAAGCAATTCCCGTCGATGTCTACATGCGGCTTTGCGAAGCCGTTTCGAACGAACTCAAAGCGGAGATCGGTCGCCTTGAACACGAATTGGCACTGGTTGAGGCGAGCGCTCCTGGCGCTAGCGCTGGCGAAATGGCGGCGATGGTTTCGCAAATCGAGGGAATGAAACGCCTTCTCAAGGAGCGATCAAAATGACTGACGCTGCGTCCGTATCGGCCGACCAATTGAAATCCATTGTCGAGCGCATCGAGCGCCTTGAGGAAGACATCAAGGCCATCAACGACGACAAGAAAGAGGTTTATGGCGAGGCCAAGGCCAAAGGCTTCGACGTGGCCGTGATCAAGAAGATCGTCGCCATGCGCCGCAAGCCGGCCCATGAGCGCGCCGAAGAGGACGCGATCCTCGAACTATATCTCCAGGCCCTTGGGATGGAATGAGCCGCCTCCTGCAGGCGCACGCGTATACGTACGTGAGGAACCGATGACCGTCTCCCCTCAAACGATCAGCCTAGCTGAATACCGCGCCCTCATCGCGAGCAAGCCCAAGCCCTCGAAATATCGCAATGTGCGGGTGGTGGTCGATGGCTATCGCTTTGACAGTGGCGCCGAGGCCGATCGCTATGATTTTTTGAAGCTGCGCCAGATGGCCGGCCAGATATCCGATCTTGAGCTTCAGCCCCGCTTCAAGCTCGAAGTCAATGGCGAGATGATCGCCACCTACATCGCAGATTTTTCCTACCGCGAGAACGGCAGAGAGGTCGTGGAAGACGTGAAGTCTCCGGCCACACGCGGCATCGCCGGCTTCCGCCTCAAAGCCAAGCTTTTCGCGGCCATTCACGGCTTCCCCATCACCATCGTCGGGAAAGGAATTCGGGCATGACTGTTTATCAGATCAGGCAAGCCGCCTCGATGTGGCTCTACGGCAAGGATACGGCTCACATGGCGGCGATCCTCGGCATTCCAGAGCGTCGCATCTGGTGGCGCATGGATACCATTCGTCGCGAGGCTCGCAAGATGGCAGCGAGGGCCGCAGCATGACACACCTTTGGACAGCCGAGGAAGACGCCAAGATCCTCCAGCTTCGTGCTGATGGCCTGACCTCTTCCGTCATTGCCGCTGCGATGAATGACGAGCGCATCACCCGCAATTCCGTGATCGGCCGCTTCCATCGATTGAAGCTGATGGGCGAGATTGTCCCGGCGACTGCACGGACTGCCGTACGGTCCGCGCAGGCCATCGAAAGAGCAGAGCGTAGGAAGAGGAATAGAAAGCCGCCCCATAAGCCAGCCACTAAGCCTGTCTGTGTCGCCACCTATTCAGAGACCAAAGAGCTTGTCTGGCCGAAGCCTGTGGTGGTGGTGCCGGCCCATCGCCCTATCCCATCCAAGCGCGTCACCATTTTTGAACTCGACCGCTGTATGTGCCGTGCTCCGCTCTGGGGCACCCACGAGAGCCTGCCGATCGATCGCAAGTTCTATTGCGGCGCTCCGTCTGACGGCGGCTCCTGGTGCATTGATCATCATGCTCAGATGTTCGGCCCCGGTACCGTGTCAGAGCGCCACGCCGATAAGTTGGAAGGGCTGGCAGCATGAAGGACGCAGCCTATTACCGCACTCGCGCTGCCTCATGCCGTCGCCTTGCCGGCGAGCGCCTGGAGTGGTGCGAAAACGAAGCCGTCATCAAACGCTACTCCGGCGTCCCTGCGAGCCTCGATGAGCGCCGCAAGCTTGGCCTGGAGGTCATGGCGGCAGCCGATGATCTAGAGGCCGCTGCTGAGCGTCTGGAAGCACGGGAGCGGGCAGCGTGATCCGAGTAGCTTCAGCAAAAAAGATCGTCTGGCTTCCTGATGGTGAGAAGGAATACGTCGACGATTGGGATGAGACTGGCGTTCACGAGAGCCCGATCGAAACGGAGATGGATCGCCTTCTGCGCAATGCATTCGAGGCGAACACGGTTGTTATCCCTCAGTGTGAGATTGGCCCTTATCGGGTCGACTTCGCTCTCCGCATCACGCGTCCCTATGACATGGCCGTTATCGTCATCGAGTGTGATGGCGAGCAATTCCATCGCGATTTTTTCAAGGATATCCAGCGTGACAAGGAACTGAAGCGGCTAGGTGTCCATAAGATCATTCGTGCCACCGGATCCGACATCTTCAGCCGTACCGCTGAGACCATGAAGCGCATCAAGGATGCTGTCGTGTCCTATGGGGGCGCAATCAAGTGATCAGCGCCGATATCCTCAAGCGTCTAGCCGCTCTTCAGCTTCAACCGGAAGACATGTCAGAGGTCCTAGCCATCATTGCTGACATGCAGACCGCTGATGATGAACGCAAGGCTCGTCAGCGCGAGAGAACCGCACGGTCACGAGATAAATCTCGGACTGTAACGTTACAGACATGTGACAGTAACATTACCAGCAACGTTACACCCCCCTCCCCAAATGATGGTGGAGATAATTCTGATAGTCCTGAGATTAATCTAAACCCCGTCCCCCCTATAGTCCCCCCTGCCCCGCCGAAAGCCAAGGCAATGGATGACGGATGGCCGAAAGACGCCTTTTCGGTCTGGTACGCGGCCTATCCCCGGAAGAAGAGCCCTGACGCCGCTGAGCGAGCTTTCACCAAGGTACGGCGCTCGAAGCGGGTCACATGGGAAGTCCTACTGGCAGCTACCAGACGATTTGCTGCCCAGCCCCATGATCCGAAATTCACCCCACACCCCGCAACTTGGCTCAACTCCGGAAGCTGGAACGATGAACCAGATAGCGAAGCTGTCGCAAACACCCGTCGCCCCGACGCCGGCCGATCTGCCGCTGATCAGGTCATTTCCGCAACCCGTCGCCGACTTGCTCAAATCGATCCAGGCGGATGGTCGCCTCCCGATCGGGGCTTTGATTTCGACCAAGATGCGTCAGCAAATGGCGGAAGCAGCCGACCGGTTGTCATCGATCATGACGGACAAGAGACCAGCCGTCGAGACGATGACGGTGGGTTTTCTACTCTCTTCCTTCGCACGCCAGACAGGCTCTTCGGAGGCCACTGACATGATGATGCGAGCCTATGAAATGGCGCTGGATGAGGTCCCTACGTGGGCCGTTGAGGAAGCTGCGCGGCGTTGGAATTCAGGCAAGAGCGGCCCTCAGCGCTTTGCTCCTTCGCCGCCGGAATTGCGCTGCCTGGCCGATGAGGTGGTGTTGATCACCAAAGGCAAGATCGCTGCGCTTCGGCGCCTCGCAAAGATCGAAGTGTCCATGGCGTTCGGCGATGTGCCGCAAGAGACGCGAAACCGCATGGCCGCTGAACTCCTCAAAGCCATCGACCACGCCGACGTAGGCGACAAGAAAACCCGCACCGCCGCCCAATCAGGAGTTGCAGCATGACCGACTACAACGCGATGAACCTGGATGAGCTGTACGGGGAGTTGGAGACCCGTTGGTTTGATAGCATCCACGAGGCTGACGAAATGGAGCGAGAGGCTCAACGTCGTTCTGCTGTTGTTACTGCCCTCTGTCATCTCGCGGCAGATCTGGATGCCGAGGGACTCGTGGTGGTGCCGAGGGAGGCAACTCTGATGATGGCTCACCGAGGATACTATGATCACGAGCCGTCGCCGGTAGACGCACGCAATTCTTGCGCTGACATCTATCGCATCATGGTCGAGTACGCGCCCCTTCCGATCGCCGCCGCTCCCCTCGCTCCGGAGGTGGGGTGATGCGTGAGTATTGGGTTGTCTACTTCAGCCATCTGCGCACGAAAGGGGTTCGTCACTCCTGCCGCGACAGCCTTCTATCAACGAGCAACGGCCGAATAAAAGCCATGCGGTATCTCGGCCATAAGGTTCTCTACCGCATCCACGTCAAGCTCAAGGAGGGCGTGTGATGGTGACGGTCTCAAAGCATACCTGTGACGGCTGCAGCAAGATTGAGGAAACCAGGGCTGGGGGAAATCCAGCTTACTGGAGCCGCGTCTCTCTCTCGATTGAGGGCATACCAGCATATCAATCGTCCCACTGTTATCCCCGCCATATGGACCTGTGCCCCTCCTGCCAGAGCCAGATCATTGACTGGTACGAAAAGCAGGCGTGGAAGAAGGAGGGCGTATGATGGACTGGCTCCGCATAATATACCCACCAGCTTGGTTCCAGAACTCTCCCACCTCATTGGAATGGGATGCAGAGCTGAACAAGGCTCTCGATCATTTCGAGGTCATCAATGGCTGCGGCTATATTGTTGAGATTGGGCCGTACAAGGTTTGGATCCGCAATTGGCCCTATGCATTTGGTGGACCGAGTGACGACACCCACATTGCTGGGTGTGTCCTTCCTCGATTGGCGACACGTTTCCGACTGAAAAGAAAACTCAAATCATGGAGGCCTCGGCAGTCCGTGGACGAGTTCCTTCGCGCCCAAGCAAAGGAGCCCTGAATGCCTCGCCGCACCCGCAAGCGCAAAGCAGTCATCCGAGAACCAAACGGAAGAGCATCACGCCGCAAGGAGGATATCCAAGTGCACCAGGAAATGAGCGAGCGCGAAGCAAAGTCGGTGGGGCTGTCCGCCCGCATGCGCAAGACCGGCCTCCCCGAGCATCTCGTCGACGGCAAGCCCGAGACCGGCAAGCCCAATGTCGGAACCCAGCAAGGCTATCTCTGCCTCATGGGCTACATCGACGCCGATCAATGGACCGCCGCTGAGTGGTATCTGCACCGCCGCAACGAGTACCTCCAGGCCGTGAAGGCGCCCGGGGCACAGTGGCAGCGCCATGATGAGCCGGTCTCATCCGATCCTGATGCCTACGCCCGCTGGTGCGAGAACGCCAAGGCTGCATGGGCCTCGATCCGTGCCTGCCTCCAGCGTGTAAGCATCGAAGCTCGCTCGCCTGTCATGGCGGCGTTCGATCATATCCTGGATCGGCAGACTGAGCGCCTACCCCACATGCATGGCGATCTCCGCATCGGGCTCAATGCGATTTCCCGTGAATTTCTTGTGGGAAGACGTGCGGCGGCTTGACGAAGCAGCCCGTAACTGTCATCTAAATGATAATCGGACGCATTAGGTCCCGATACTGATTTTGCGCCCGGCCGGAAGGTTGGGCGTTTTGACTCCTAGGAATGGAACTGCGTCAGGAATCGGGTCGACCACCCGGTTGCTTTCGCTACCACGAAAACCGGCTCTCCTATTGCAAGTAGGAGCAAGCCGGTTTTCTTCAATTCAGAGTTATAGCCCGTCTTTCGGGTGGCATTGGAAGTCCGAAAGACGCTGAAGGCGCGAGCTCCTAACCTCGCGTCTTTTCTTACTCCGCTCGCAATCAGGGATATGGGATGGGGATTCTCGTCCGGCGGCCCTGCCTATTCTGCGATTAGCTGCGTAACTCAGGGGAAGAGTGGTAGCGGTCCATTTGGATGTTTAGCACCGGGCGTTGGTTCGAATCCAACCCAACTAATCGCAGATCCAATTTCATGCGGCGGCGCTGAAGGAAGCGCTGGGAGAGCCCATAGCAGCTAGGCCGAGGTGATGCGCACGCGAGCCTCGGTGGACAGAGTTAGCAGGTATCAAGCCCTGCCCGCATGATGCCCTCGATACTATCGACCTCACCACACCCCTCCGGTTCGCCCGCGGGGCATTCGCATTTGGAGAGAGCTATGAACGCTGGTGATCCTGGCGCCTCTATACGCATCTGGGACTTGGTCAAGCTGGATTCCACTCACTCCTGCGGCTGCATCGGCCCGCAGAACGGAGAGCCCCTCTGCCCCTGCATGATGAGAGGCGTCCAGATCAAAGACGGGCGCTATGTCAGGGTGGAGGATCTTGGTCCAGCTCCTGGGCCGAATGCCAAGATCGACTGGCAGAACAAGATGATCGAGATGCAGCGGGAGTACAATTCGACGGCTGCAAAATGGCTGAGTCAGCGATGACCGACCCCGAAAAGCTCTCCATCGCCAAAGCCTCTATCCAGGCAAGCACCAAGGGCGGTGAACCCCTCGCTCATCTTCTCCGCAATGTCGCAGACGGAATGTTCGGCCCAGAGCCTAAGGGCGTCAGCATCGAGCATTGGGACTTCATTACCCAAACGCCAGATTTGAATGCCAACGAGGTTCGGAACCGTATGGCAGAAGCCCGCGCCGAGATCATGAAGCGCGATGCTGATGTGCTCAAGGCATTGAAGGACGATGGACCCAATGGCTGACAACGTCGTTTGGTTCGGTGGCGGCACTACGTTGGATGTCCCCGCTGATCGCGTTGTCGATGCTGCCAAGGGCCTTAAGAGCGTCGTCGTGGTTGGCCAGAATGAGGATGGAAGCCTGTACTTCGCCTCCTCCCTTGGCGAGCTATCCAAGACCCATTGGCTTCTCTCGCTAGCCCAGAACCAAGTCATGCAGATGGTGAACGCAGATGGCTGATATCCTGCCTCTCGCCACCATCAAGGCAGCACTGGCCCCGCCTCCCCTCGCTGCAATGGTAGAGGCTGAACTGTTTGGCGCCTCCGATCTGCTCGACCAGGGGAAGGATCCGATAGAGGTCGCAAAGGCCACGATCAAGGCGCTGCAAGAGATTGTGGATGTGAGTGATGGGCACCCTTCAAAACGCTAGGCATGAGCGCTTTGCTCAAGAGCTTGCGAATGGTCGCAGCGCTGTTCAGGCTTACGAAATGGCCGGGTTCAAGGCCGATCGCCGCAATGCGGCTAAGCTACACGCTCAAGACGACATTCTACGCAGAGTGGGCGAACTGCTCGACAAGCGGGAGAAGATGGACGCTACCGCCACTGAGCGCGCCGTTGAAAAGCTCGCCATCACCAAGGAATGGGTGATCGAGCGTCTCGTCGAGAACGTCAGCCGGGCCATGCAGGAGGTCGAGGTCAAGAAGCCCGATGGCACTGGAACAGGTGAATACAAGTACGAGGGCTCCGTCGCCAACAAGGCCCTCGAACTCCTCGGCAAAGAGATCGGCATGTTCATCGAGCGCAAGGAGGTCGGCAAGCCTGGCGCCTTCGACGATATGACGCTGGACCAGAAGCGAGAACGAGCCATTGCACTCACAAAGCAGCTTGGCCTCAGCCGTTTCGGAACTACCGCCGGATCAGCTTGACGGCATTCTGGCGGAGCTTGAGGCACTTCGCTTCAACCGTATCACTCTGTATGAGCCGTACACAAAGCAGGCAGAGTTTCACACACACGGCGCCAAGTATCGTGAGCGCCTTCTTCGGGCCGGAAACCAGAATGGAAAGACCTACTGCGGCGGGTCTGAGGTCGCTTATCATCTGACTGGGCAGTATCCCGAGTGGTGGCAAGGCCGACGCTGGGATCGCCCTATCGTCTGCTGGGCAACTGGCGTCACCGGTGAGACCACGCGAGACAACCCGCAACGTGTCCTGATGGGCATGGTTGGGGAACAGGGCACGGGCACTATTCCTGCTGACTGCATCGTTGACACCGCTCCGGCTCGTGGTGTCGCCGATCTGCTGGACTATGTGAAGGTCCGGCATGTGAGTGGCGGCGTCTCAACGCTGCGCTTCAAATATTACGAGCAGGGCCGGCAGAAGTGGCAGGGCCCCCCTGTTGATCTGGTGTGGTACGACGAAGAGCCACCGGCCGATATCTATGACGAAGGGCTGGCTCGCACGATTGCGACAGGCGGCATTGCCTTCATGACCTTCACTCCACTGCTCGGTATGAGCGATGTGGTGATGCGGTTTCTGTCTGGAAAGTCAGAGGATCGCAAAGACGTGAACATGACCATTGAAGATGCAGAGCATATCCCGGCTGAGGAAAGGGCTAGGGTCATTGCATCATTCCCGGCCCATGAACGGGAAGCCCGCGCCAAGGGTATTCCGATCCTCGGCTCCGGTCGTATCTTCCCTGTCGAAGAGGCGATGATTGAGGTCGATCAGGTCAAGCCAGAACCATTCTGGCCGGCGCTTGGTGCCATGGACTTCGGTTGGGATCACCCCTTCGCCGCGGTCAAAGGCTTCTGGGATCGTGACAGTGATATCGTCTACATCACGAACGCCTTCAGGGCGCGAGAGCAGACGCCGATCATGCACGCTGGCGCCTTGCGAGGCTGGGGCGAATGGTTGCCATGGGCATGGCCGCACGATGGCCTGCAGCACGACAAGGGCTCTGGCGATCAGCTCGCAGAGCAATACAAGGCACAGCGCCTCAACATGCTGCCTGTCCGTGCCACCTTCCAGGATGGGTCAAACGGCGTCGAAGCTGGCCTCATGGAAATGCTGGACCGGATGAACACTGGCCGGCTCAAGGTATCGAAGCATCTGAATGAGTGGTGGGAGGAGTTCCGCCTCTATCACCGCAAGGACGGCAAGGTGGTGAAGGAACGCGACGACCTGATGAGCGCCACGCGCTATCTCATCATGATGCTGAGGTTTGCCACGCTTAATCCTGGGGCTCTCGATCAGATGCGCGTTGAGCAGCCCTATGATCCCCTGGAGTACTGAGCATGACCAAGAACCACACGGTCGTCACCATCCTCTTTTCGAATGGTCAGAAACTTGAAGCCTACTTCGAAGCTGATGGCCTGACCTTTGAGGAAGAGGCAAAGCAGGCCGTCATTAGCATCGATAGCATGAAGCTGCAGCTTGATCCGGCCAAGATTGGCGATCGCGAAGTTGCAATGAGGGCTGAGTTCGCCAAGGCGTTTCCTTCGACCACATGACTACCGATCCAGCGCCACTTTGGTACGCAATTGGATCTGGCACGCTGATCGCGATGATGCTGGTCCTCATTGTTCTCATGCTCATTGATGGCTTGCGGCATTGATCACCATCCGCAAAGAGGCAACCATGACCGACGATCTCACAACAGATGAGATGAAGCTTGTACGCCAGTTGAATGGCCTGACACAGCAAGAGGCAGCTGATCTTATGGGTGTGAGCTTGCGCACTTACCATGGCCTTGAGGCTGGCACGCAGCCAATCCGCAAGCTTCACTCGAACGCATTTCGTTGGGCTCTCATTCACGACCGGCTGATGCGAGAGACTGTCGAGGAAGCGTGCCTAGAGATGGCGAATAGCTTCGCGCAGGACACAAGGCTTGTCGCGCATATCAATTAAGCCCGCCACCCTCCGCGACATGACATGGATCGCGGTTCACATGCGGGAGCAAGACAGGCGTGAAATCCGAGCCGTCATCGACGAGAGCGACACCGCCATCGGAGCCATGCTCTACGGATCGTCTCAGGGCCTCGCCTGGTGCGCTTGGATTAATGACACGCCGGTGTGTGCCTTCGGAGTGACAAGGCTGTTCCATGGTCTCGGCAGCGCATGGGCGTACGGTTCCAAGAGCATGGTACGGACGATCCCAGCCGTGACACGCTTCGCGATGCGGACCATGAAGCCGATGCTGGTTGCAGAGGGGTTCCGGCGGATCGAGGTCAGGACGGCGATAGACCACGACATCAGCCATCGTTGGCTTGAACGATTGGGGTTCACCCTTGAAGGCACCGCTCGTGATTACGGCGCTGGCGGCCTCGACTTTCTCACTTACGCGGCAACGCGCCAAAGGAAAACCTGATGGCAAAGCTCGTCACCAAGTCAGTGGTTCGTCGGCGTATGGATTGGCAGCGCCTGCAAGAAGCCACCAGGCGGATGAAAGAGGCAGAGCGTCGACTGGAAGAAGCCGAAGCACGGCAGCGTCGGGCAATCACAGTCCACAAGATCATGTCTGAAGCACAGTGTGCTTCTGCTCCTACTGAGGATTGACCATGTGCTTTAGCACCCCCTCGCCTCCCAAACTCCCGCCGCCTCCTCCGGTCCCGAACAGGGCGGATGATGCCAACCAAGCCGCGGTTCAGACTGCGCTTCGCCGCGCCCGCAATCAGAACGGCAGTGATCAGACAATGCTGACTGGAGGGTTGGGAGACCCAAATTATGGGCGCAATGTGAGCGCAACTCAGCTGGGCCGTACCGCATGACATTGACAGTCAGTCGGCTCAAGCAACTTGTCACATATGACCCCCTTATGGGGGTTTTTTATTGGGCCAAAGGCTTGAGCGCTCGGAGGCAGTATGGCCGACGTGCTGGCTGGTTCGATATGGAATACGAGCGCATCCAGATCGATGGGAAGGCTTACCGGGCGCATCGGCTGGCATGGCTCTATATGCATGGCGAGTGGCCTGCCGAGGAAGTCGACCATATCAATGGCGACAAATTCGACAATCGAATTGCAAACCTCCGTGCCTGTAGCAAGTCACAGAACCAAGCGAACTGCGGCACTGGCCGAAACAACACCTCCGGCTTCAAAGGCGTGAGCTGGCACAAGGGACGCGGTATGTGGGTGGCTCGCATCCAGGTCGAAGGCCGCCCTCGTTCGCTTGGGTATCACGCCGACAAGAAAGTGGCCGCTGCGGCCTATGATCGGGCAGCCAAAGAGCTTTTCGGCGCATTCGCCCGAACCAATGAAATTATGGCGGCGTAACGATGACCATCGAGAACGACCTCGTTCAACGCATGGACGCGCTCGCTAATCAGCGGACGCAATGGGAAAGCGTGTGGCAGGAGATCGCCACGCTGTGCCTTCCCGATACCTATCGATTCATGCCTGGAACGTCGTCGCTCAATCCGTCCGCCTATGACAACATGGCCAACGCTCCTGCCTCGGTTGAGCGTGGCCGCAAGCGCTATGATGATACGGCGATGCGGGCTGTCGACCGGCTGGCGTCAGGCATGGAAAGCCTCGTCACGCCTCAGTCTGAGAAGTGGCACGGGCTGGCCAGCACCGATCCATTGTCGCCCGAAGAGAGCGATGAGGAGAAGGAATATTTTGAGCGGTATCGCGACTACATGTTCGCCGTGCGCTACAATCCCCGCTCTGGCTTCATTGGTGCCCATCAGAAGGCGCTGCGTTCCGCCATCGCCATGGGAACCGGCATCAGCTTTGCTGAGGAGAACATCGGCGCTACGAGTTCCGCTGCCCCTGTCCTCTATCGCCATATGCCGCTGAGCCAGTGCTATCTGGCCGTCGACAACCAGGGCGAACCCGACACGCTCTATCGCAAGTTCACGATGACGGCTCGCCAGATGGTGCAGCAGTTTGGCGAGGACAAGCTATCCGATGCCGTGAAGCGAGCTGCTGCCAGCCAGGCAGAGAAGGATCGCAACTTCACGATCATTCACGCCGTCCAGCCTCGCAAGGAAACTGGAACGACAGGCTCGACCAACCGCAACGCGGCCTGGGCTTCGTTCTATCTTGATCGAGACAACATGAAGCTCATTGGCGAGAGCGGGTTCTATGAGTTCCCGTTCATCGTCTACTATTGGGCTCCGGTCGATGTGGACAGCCCTTATGCCCAGTCACCTGTCATGTTGGCTCTTGCTGATATCAAGGGCCTGAACGCGATCCGCAAGCTCTCCCTCAAGGGGTTGCAGGGCTACATGGACCCCCCTTGGGGCGTAGCGCACGACGGCGTCATGAACCGGCCCAACATGAACCCAGGCAAGATAAATTATCGGGCCGTCAGCCAAGATGGCCATCAGCTCATCGTGCCGCTCCAGCCCGGAGCTCGCCCCGACTTCGTGAATGAAATTCTTGATGCCGAACGCAAGAACATCAACGACAGCCTCTATGTGACCCTGTTCCAGATTCTTCTGCAGAACCCGAACATGACCGCCACCGAGGCCATGATACGGGCGAATGAGAAGGGTGAGCTGCTTGGTCCTGCTGGCGGCCGCATTCAGATCGCCATGGGGCGCGACGTCGACCGCCTTGCTGGGATCATGGAGCGCAAGGGTGCAATGAAGGCAGGCTCTCCCTTGGCCCCACCTGACAGCCTCCGTGGCCGTGATTTCGGTGCTCGCTTCACGTCGCCGCTCGACAGGCTTCGTCGCAGCCAAGAAGGCATCGGCATTCAGCGTACGCTCTCTACCGTGCTACCGCTGGCACAGGTTGATCCCAGCGTGGTCGACAACTTCGATTTGGATGAGATAGCGCGGTCCGTCACTGAGATTGAAGGCGCCCCGCACAAGATCCTCAAGACCACCGATGAGCGCGATGCCGCACGACAGGCCAAGCAGCAGATGCAGCAGGCCCAGGCCGCCCTCGAAATGGCCAAGACAGGCGGCGAGGCGGCCAAGAACATCGTGCCGGCTGTCGGGCAGGCTGCCGCGATCTTGGGTAACGGCATGGCTGGGGCGCCGGGTCAGTGATCAAATGGCTACCGCTGGCTAAGCGCTTCCTTCGGCCGCGAGGCAGTGAGGCTCATCTCAGGCTAGCCCTCGCCTACCACAACGTTTTCAAGGCCAGCGACGAGGACGTGCAACTCGTCCTTGCCGATCTGGCCGACTACACCGGCTTCTACCGTGTGAACGGTGAAGGAATACCACCCGATGACCGCGCGTTTTCGGATGGCAAGCGAGCCGCCTTCGGGCGGCTTTTTCGTTTCCTCAACCTGACTGACGACGAAAAGCAAGCGCTGGTGCAAGCCGCGCGTGTGGAAGCGATCGCCAGTTCGAACGAAGGCATCATCTGATGACTGATCCGGCAAACCCTGGGGCCGCTCCCGCGGTAACCCCAGCAGACGCCAACGCTTCTCCGGGCAACAATGGGTCGCCGCCCGGCGACGCGCCTGACATCTTTGCGGGCCTGCAGAACGCAGAAAGCCGGCAATGGGTCGAAAGCAAAGGCTACAGGGCTCTTGATCCTCTGGTTGAATCTGCCCGCCACGCGGACAAGGTTCAAGCCGAGTACAACGAGTTCAAGGCGAAGGCCCTCGCACCACCCGCGAACGATGCTCCCAAAGAGCAATGGGACGCGTTCTACGCCAAACTGGGTCGCCCCGAGAAGGCCGAGGCATACGAATTCAAGATGCCGGAAGGTCTGCCCGAGGGCTTCGCCTACGATGGCGAGAGCGCCAAAGCCTATCAAGGCTGGGCTCATGAAGCAGGCCTCAATCCGAGGCAGGCTCAGGCCTTGCACGATCGCTTTGTCCAGTACCAGGCCGGCCAGCAAACCGCCTACGCGCAGTCCATCGTCCAGAAGGGCGAGACCGCACAGGGCGAGTTGGTGAAGGTCTGGGGTGATAAGGCGTCCGAAGGCTACAAGCAGAATGTCCAGTTCGCCGATCGCTTCATTCGTCACAACGGCGGTGAGGCATTGCTTGGCGAGATGAAGGCAAACGGCCTGCTTGATCCCGATGGCTTTGTTCTGTCCCCCGTCCTGGCTCAGGCCATGGCGAAGGCTGGCAAGGCCCTCTACGCGGAAGACCAGTTCGCGACTGGTGGTGCTGCGGCTCAGCCGAAATCGGCCGCTGAGACCCTTTACCCGGTCGATCCGTTCAAACGGTAAGACCTTCCATTAAGGAAGATACCAATGTCCACCATTGGCAACACCTACCCGACGCTTGTCGATGTGGCAGCGCGTTCGGGCGAAGACGGTAAGGTGCAAACCACCATCGCCGAACTGCTCTCGCAGACCAACGAGCCGTTGCAGGATATCCCGTGGATCGAGGGCAACCTGCCCACCGGCCATAAGACCATCGTGCGTACCGGTCTGCCTCAGGCCACGTGGCGCCGCCTGAACTATGGCGTTCCCGCCGGCAAGAGCACCACGGCTGCTGTCACCGACGTGACCGGCATGCTGGAAACCTACAGTGTGATCGACAAGGATCTAGCGGACCTCAACGGCAATACCGCTTCCTTCCGTCTCACTGAGGATCGTGCCTTCCTGGAAGGCATGAACCAGCAGTTCACGCAGGCTCTCTTCTACGAGTCCATCGGCGCCAACCCCGATCGTATCACCGGCTTGTCGCCGCGCTATTCCTCGCTCTCGGCGGGCAGCGGCGCGAACATCGTGGATGCGGGCGGCACTGGTTCGTCCAATACTTCGATCTGGCTGGTTGTCTGGGGTCCTGACACGATCCATGGCATCTATCCCAAGGGGACGATTGCCGGCCTCACTCACATGGACGTGACCACTTCGGCACCAATCCTCGATGTGAACGGCAACCGCTTCCAGGCCTACCAGACCAAGTACCAGTGGAAGTGCGGCCTCACCGTTCGTGACTGGCGTTATGCGGTTCGCATCTGCAACATCGACACGACCACGTCGGCCGGTGGCCTGCAGTCCACGACGCCGCCGAACCTTTATCGCCTGATGATCAAGGCGATGAACAAGATCCCGAACTTCCCGGCGAATGGGAACACTTCTCCCAATCTGGCACCCACCGGCAAGGCGGCGTTCTATGTCAATCGCGCTGTCAAGACCTGGGGTGACATCCAGGCCATGGAGAAGACCACCCTGGCATTCCAGACCATTATGGATGCACAGGGCCGCCCCTTCCTATCGTTCCGCGGTGTTCCGGTCCGCTTGACCGATCAGCTTCTCAATACCGAGACGCGCGTGGTGTGAGGCCTCCAGGCCTCCTCCTTCCCTCATCCCAACATCGGAGATACGTCCATGATCATGGACCAACAGCTTGTGTTGTCGGACAAGCAGGCGCTCACCACGGGCACTGTCGTTTCGACCAACACTATCGACCTGGGCCAGGCCCGCGATCTCGGCATCGGAGATCAGGACCTCGAATTCGTCATTCAGGTCAACACGGCACTCACTGGTGGCACGTCCATCCAGTTTGCCTACATCACGTCGGCCAACGCTGACTTGTCCTCGCCAAATGTGATCGTGCAGACGCCTGCCATCGTCGCTGCTAGCCTCACCGCTGGCACGGAATGGCTGCGTGTGCAGATCCCGGCCCTGTCTCTGTCGACCCAGATGCAGCGCTATATCGGTGCGCAGTACACCATCGTCGGCACCTTCGGCGCCGGCACGGTGAGCGCCTTCATCGTCATGGATCGGCAGGGCATCGTCTACTACCCATCCGGCCTGAACATGGGGGGCTTCTGACATGGCTCGCTATTTGGTGTTGGCCAAGGCCTATATTGATGGCCGCATTGTCGAAGAAGGTGAAGAGGTCGAATTCGCGGGCAAGGTCCGTGAGGAAGACGAGCACCTTTCTTTGATCGATGGGGCCGCCAACAAGAGCCAGGCCAAGGCTGACGCCGAAAAGGTCGATGCCGATATCAGGGCCGAAGCCATCAAGGCCAAGCTTTTGGACGACGGCAACAAGCCGATCGACGACAAGACGTCTATGGAAATCGTCGCGCGCAAGCTTGCCGAGTACAAGCAGGCGAACGTCTTCAAGTGACACCAGGCCGGAGCCAACGCTCCGGCCTTTCTCTTTTCGGAGTTGCGACATGCAAATCACTGATGGCAATGGGAACATCCTTGGCGATGCCGCAGCCCGGCCTCTCTATGTGACGCAAGGCGGAAGCACTGGTGGTGCCCCGGCAGGGTCTACCGCTGTTGCGGCCTCATCCGGCAATGTCGCGGCGGCCACGGCCACGGCCACGCTTGCAGGCGCCGCAGCGAAGACCACCTATATCAGCGGCTTTGAGATCACGGGTGGCGGCGCTACGGCCGGCGCAATCGTGACGGCCACGATCACCGGTACTCTTGGCGGCACGCTCTCCTACAACATCGCAGTGCCCACTGGTGCCACTGTCGGCATCACGCCGCTTGTGGTGTTCTTCAACCCGCCGCTGCCAGCCAGCGCGGTCAACACGGCAATCGTCGTATCATCCCCCAGCTTCGGCGCCGGCAATACCAACGCCGCCGTCACGGCCCACGGCTACCAAGTCTGATGTCCGTCAATCTCGACATCACCGAGATTTCCAATCTCGCATTGGACTATCTGGATGAGGCTCCTTTGACCTCGATCGATGATAATTCCGCTGTCGGACGTTGGTTCAAACGTAACTTCTGGCCCATCGCCTGGAGCCTGATGCGCCGGCATCCGTGGAACTTTGCCATGACGCGGACCATGCTGCCAGCCTCGGCAACGGCGCCTGCGTTCGGCTGGTCCTATGCCTATGATGTCCCGGTTGATTGCCTCCGCGTGATGCCTCTGACCTGCGATGGTGGCGAGGAGAGCCAGACCATCAAACACAAAGTCGAAGGCACGCAGATCCTTACCAATGAGCCGGCGCCACGCCCGGTTCGCTATGTGCGCCGTGTCGACAATACCGGGCAGTTCGATCAGCAGTTCACCGATGTGTTGGCCATGGCCCTGGCTCAGAAGGCTAGCCATTTCATCACAGGCAAGGCCTCCTATGCCCAGCAGATCGGGCAGCAGTTGCAGGCCGCCATGCAGGATGCCCAAGGCATCGATGCTCTGGAGGGCACGCCTGATGATCCCGAAGATTCATTTTGGGAGAACGCCCGCCAATGACCGATTTAACGCCTGATGATGTCCGAAGCGTTCTTCAATATGACCCCGATACCGGGGTTTTTTTTAGCCTCAAAACCAAGAAGAATATCGGAGCTACAGACGGCATTGGCTACCAGCGCTTCAAGATCGGAGGCAAGCTTTACAGGCTTCATCGCCTCGCCTGGGTAATAATTTATGGAGAATGGCCCGCTGGTGATGTTGATCATATTAATGGGAACACTTTCGATAATCGTATTTGCAATTTACGTGTAGCGACGCGCGCCCTGAATATCGCAAATTCAAAGCTTTCAAAGAAAAATACATCAGGATACAAGGGCGTAAGCTATAGCAAATCCAGAAATAAATGGCAGTCATACATTACTGTTGCAAGGAAGCACATTTTTCTTGGCAATTACGACTGTCCAACTAAGGCCCATGCCGCATATTTCGAAGCCGCGAAAAGATATTTCGGCGAATTCGCGAGAGCTTCCTGATGGCCGTCTATGACCTCAAGCCCGTCTTCAGCCGCGGTGAGCTTTCCCCAAAGCTGCACAGCCGCGCCGACTTGGAGCACTTCAAGACCGGACTCAAGGAATGCCAAAACTTCATGGTGATGCGCCAGGGTGGCCTGACCCGCCGCCCCGGCACGCAATTCGTGCAGGAGGTGAAAGATAGCACTCGCCCCGCCCGCTTCATTCCCTTCATCTTCTCTGCCAGCCAAGCCTACATGCTGGTGTTCAATGCCGGCGTGTTCCGGGTCTATACCCTTGGTGGGCGGGTAGGAACGGTTGAGGTCGCGCATCCTTATGCTGATGGCGATCTGTTTCAGCTCGATTTCGACCAGACAAACGACGTCCTGGACATCACACACAAGAGCTACGCGCCGCGGCGGGTGAGGCGCCAGAGCGACACGTCCTGGTCGATCGCAACCGTGAACTTCCGGTTTGGTCCCTTTCTCCCCATCAATGATACCGCTACGTCGCTTACGCCTTCAGCGACCGGCAACCCGATCCCAAAGATGACCAGCAACACCACTCCGAGTGGCACGGCTGATGCATCATCCGTCAATACTTTTCCAGCATGGGGAGCCTTTGATCGAGATAGCTCGACAACGTGGAATGCATCCAGCCCTGCGAACGAATGGCTCTCCTATACGTTCCCATCAGCGCGTATCATCGTTGGATATTCCGTCCAGAGCGGAACCGGCCTCGTTGGTGGAGAGCAATGGATATTGCGAGCACCAAAGGCTTGGACGTTCGAGGGTAGCAATGATGGCGTTAACTGGACGGTCCTAGATAGCCAGTTCGGACAATCAAGCTGGAGCGATGGTGAAATTCGCTTCTTTCGCTTCACCAACACGACTGCCTATGTCGGCTATCGCATCAATATCACGTCCAACAATGGCGCGGTGAACGTCGGCATTGCCGAGATGGCCTTCACCGAGGACATGGCCACTGCGCCAGCGATCCCAATCACCGCATCGTCAACGGCAGGCATCAATGGTGGTGCTGGCTTCACCTCCGATGACATCGGCCGGATCGTTGCTATTCTCGGTTCGAACGCGGTCTATCGCGCATTCGTCATCACCGCGGTTACCTCCACCACTGTGGTGCAGGCCAAGCTCGACGACGCTCCACTTCCGGTCGCTCAGGGCACATTGCAGTGGCGTCTCGGCGCTTGGGGTGTCACGCCTGGATGGCCGGCGCATGTTGCCACCTTCGAACAACGCAAGGTCTACGCCCGCACCAATGCCCAGCCCTCGGGCATCTGGGCCACCAAGACGGGTGGCTATGGCTCCTTCCTGGATTTCTCGGTCACCGTCCCGGTCAAGGATGATGACGCGATCTCCTTCACGCTGACCGATGTGAATGAAATCCAGTGGATTGCGGAGGGCTCTGATCTCCTGATGGGTACGGCCGGTGCCGCTCGCACCATGGGCCGCGATAGTCCGAACCTGCCATTCTCGGCCAACAACTTCCGGCAGATGCTCGCCTCGTCCTTCGCCTCTCAGGCCATCCGCCCGGTGAAGGTAGGCAACTCGACGGTCTTCATATCGAGCTTCGGCAAGGCTATGCGGGAGTTCGTGCAGAGCGATAACGGCGTCGGCTATGCCACTCCAGATATCTCGATCCTCTCCGAACATCTCCTGACCTCAGGCGTCACTGAGGTCTCCTATTCCCAGGAGCCCGATAGCATTATCTGGCTCCCCAATGGCAACGGCGCTCTCATCGGCATGACCTATGAGAAAGAACAGTCCATGGCTGGATTTCACCGTCACCCTGTCGGCGGCAATGGTTTTGTGGAGAGTTCCGGCACCATTCCAGGCCAAGGGCGCAATGAACTGTGGCTCATCGTCCGGCGCACCATTGGTGGCGTCACGAAACGCTACATTGAGCGCATGGCGCCAGCGTTCAACCTCGCCACCATGCCGCTTGCCAATGCCTGGTATCTGGATTGCGCCCTGCAGACCGTAGGAGCGCCGGCAACGGGAGTCACGGGGCTTGGGCACCTTGAGGGCATGACCGTCTCTATCCTGGCGGATGGCGCCCGTGAGGACGATCAGGTTGTCACCGGAGGTGCTGTCACACTGGCCTCGGGCCGGCCAGCGAGCACGATCACCGTGGGGCTGCCTTATACCTCTCGTGCCCGCCTGATGCCGTCCTCTGTCTCCGCGGGCGATGGTTCCGGTCTCGGGCGCCGGAAGAAGATCGTCTTTGCCAAGATCGACTTTCTGGAAACCGGCTCTCTGCGCGTCGGGCGCGACGATGCAACGGCGGAAGAAGTCGCATTCCGCAGCACGAGCGATGACCTCGGAGAGGCTCCGTCCCTTCACACCGGTTTTCATGATGCGCGACCTGAAACCAAGTGGGGCGACAAGGGTGAACTCGTCATGATCGCCGATGGCCCCCTACCCGCAACCATCCGCTCCATCACGCCTGTCACAGATCCGGAGCCGTAGAATGTGCCCACCGATCCTTATCGCTGGTCTCAGTGCTGCCATGGGCGCAGTCGGCGCCATCCAGCAGGGCAGCGCGGCCAAGGCGCAAGCTGATGCTCAGGCGGACGCCTATCGCAGGCAGGCTTTGATCGAGACGCAGACCGGAGAGTATCAGGCCGCCCGCCGTCAGGATCAGGTCAACAACACGATGGGCACGCAGACGGCCCTGGTTGGCGGATCTGGTGTTACTCTTGATGGCAGCCCGTCCGACGTCATCAGCTCAACGGCAAGCGAAGGTGCGCTCGATACATCGGCAATTCGCTGGAACGCCCGCAATCAGGCCGACACCCTGAACTATCAGGCCAAGCTCTCGAACATCTCCGGCAAGAACGCTCAGACTGGCAGCTACTTCAATGCGGCCGGCAGCTTGTTCGGCGGCCTCGGGCAGATCGGCAAGATGTATGACCCGAAGCGCACGATGTTCGGGAATGTCTTCGGAATGGGTTCGTAAATGCCTCGTTTCCCGACTGAGCAGGCCAGCGTTGGGCTCAACCCAGGCTCGACGCCACAGGTGCGCACTGGTGCCGAGGCTATTGGCGCCGGGCTGCAGAACCTTGGCCAGGGGCTGAGCGAGGCGGCTGTAGGGCTGCATCATTACCAGAAGATCCAGGAACAGAAGCGGGCCTTCAATACCGATAACAACACCGACGTTTTCGCTGCGCAACAGAAGACGCTCTATCAGGATTTCCAGCAGAATAGCGCGCCTCAGGATGGCGATGGTCTCCACGGCGCCTGGATGGCCCAGTTCGACGAGAATGCTAAGACGTATGTCGCGAGTGTCCCTGCCGATCAACGCGAGAAAGTCGCGGGGCAAATCTCGTTGCTACGTCAAGGCTGGGAAACGCAATCGGCAGGTGACGAATATACGCTCGGCAACAATTACAGCCTGAACACCGTGAAGGGGCTGTATGAGGCCACTCAAAACGAGGTTCGCAACAATCCTGCTGGCCGTGATGTGGCTGAAAAGACCCTCTTCGACCGCATCGACAATGCCCCTTATCTGACCCCGCAGCAAAGGGCGCTGACAAAGGACAGCTATAAGAATGGCATTGAGATTGCACAGGTCAAAGGTCTAGCCGGCGATGACCCCGATAAGGTCAAGGAAATGGCCGGTCGTGACGGGGCTTCTATTGCTCTCCCCAAGGGCGCCATTGGCCCAGCACAGGCTGACCGTGAAAGCGCTGCGATGTCCTATTTCATCGGCCGCGGCTACAGCCGTGAGCAGGCGGCCGGCATTGTTGGAAATCTCGTGCATGAAAGCGGGGGCCTGAACGTCAAGAGCCGGAACCCCGGCGACGGGTCGGATGGCACCGATAGCATTGGGATCGCCCAGTGGAACAGCACCCGCGCGACAAACCTCAAGGCTTTTGCCGCAGCGCAGGGCAAAGACTGGCATGACCTAGGTGTGCAACTTGCCTTCGTCGATCATGAGTTGAACACCGGCTATTCTGGCGTGAAGCAAAAGCTTCTGGCTGCTAAGACGCCAGACGAAGCGGCAGGTGTGTTCGTTACGGGTTATGAGCGTCCGCAAGGGTCAGAGAGTGGCGCTACTGCCTCACATGGGTGGAGCAACCGTCGCGATCAATCCCGGCGTTTGGCGGGTGGTGACTATAAGCCAGGCGAGACTGAAGCTGGATCGTCGACACCTAATCCTCAGTTCGCTTCCATCACCATGGATCAATGGGATGGCCTCATCAATACGGCCCGCACTGCGCAGAACCAGAACCGTGCTATCGCGCAGGGTGAACTGGAGCCGCGCGTACAGGACGCCTCAGCCGCCCTGATGACCACGGGCCGCTATGATGGGCGCATGCCTACGCAGCAGGACTTCGCTGCCGCCTACGGTCCTCAGGAAGGCGCGCAGCGGTATTCTAGCTTCCGCCAAGTCCAGGACATTGGCCAACACATCGACGCCTTCAAGTCGATGACGCCTGAGCAGATTCAGTCTGATATCGAGGCCTCGAAGCCTATCGGCGCTGGCGATGGTTTCGCCATGGCCCAGTCTCGCTATGAGGCGATGGCAAAGGCGGGCGCCACTACGATCAAGATGCGTCAGGAAGATCCAGCTGGCTACATCAAGAGCATCAATCCGAAGGTCGCAGCATTATGGCAGAGCGCCAACACGCCGGATGGATATCGGAATGCCCTTGCCGCCATGGCTGCTGCACAGTCTCAGATCGGTATCACGCCGCAGAACCAGAAACTGCTGCCAGACGATTTCGCCAAACAGACCTTGGATGCATACAAGAACGATGCCTTGACCGTGCAGCAGCGCATGGCGCCTGTCTTGGGGGCCATCCTCCGCACCAACAACCCCGATCAACAGAAGGCGATCTTCGGACAGCTCGTAAAGGCCGGTCTGCCGACAACGATGACCGGGGCGATCGAGGCCTATTCCCGCGGCGATCAAGGGGCCGGCGATCGGTTGATGTCTGCTGTCATGCTCGATCCTGCCAAGCTTCCCACGGATGGGGCAGTGAAGACGGCTGATATCAATACAGCAGTCGCGGCGCTCATGGCTCCCGGCCAGATCGGCAACATGGCCTATGGTCTCCAGAACGGCAACCCAGACAATATCGGCCGCGCCCAAGATGGCATGGAGATCCTGAAGCGGTCGGCACAGCTTCGCATCGCTCAGGGTGAAACGGACGCCACCAAGGCCGTCAAGGATGCTGCCCAAGATCTATTCGGCAAGCAGCACGCCTACAGCAATACGTTCGGCGGCATGAACTTCTCAGCCATCATACCCGATGGCGCAGACCTGGGCTCTCTCTCCCGCGGCATGATTGCGATGCGGCCACAGATCGAAGCGGCTGCAGCCAATGCTGCAACGCAATTCATTCGTGAGAAAAACATAGCCAAAGGCAACCCGACGACTGAGGCTGTGATGGCGGCCGATATCAAAGCGCAAACCAGCAACGTTATGAACGGCGGCCAGATCATCAACTATGGCCGTGATGGCTTCGCCTTCCTCGACCCCTACACCAACAAGTTTGTTCCCGGCACAGACGGCAAGCCCCTCGTGTTCAAGCTCGGTGATTTCCAGGCAGCAGATCAGGCTGCTCAGCAGCAGAGTCAGCCAACCCAGTCTCAGGGCGCGCCCTGGTTCCTCGGAGGGGCCGGCCAGACAGGCATGAACTTCCTGCCGCCTCAGGCCGCGCCAAAGGCGGGAACCGTGCCACAGATCAAAGCACCGGAACCCCCGACCAACGGGGTTCCAACGTCTGGTTCTGATGCCTTTCAACGGGCCCGGGACATGGTCGATCCTAGTCAGCTCGGAAACTGATAGATGGCATTTTCCTTCATGGATGGTCCTAGCGGCGATGCCTACACGCCGCAGGAGTTCCTGACGCACGCCTTCGATCAGCCGTTCTCGGCCTCGCAATCGTTCGGGGCAGCTGTAACGCAGGGTGCGCTCGATTCCTTCGGCCTCGGCACCACCATCAAGTCGCAGACCATTGATCAGGGCAGGCAGTTCGTCCCGACCGATGATGCAAGCCGCGTTCCGCCGGTCAACATGAATGATCTGCTGACCGATGTGTCGCCGGCGATCAGGCAAGAGACCGATCCGGAGATCAAGCAGCGCGGCGACCAGCCGCTAAACCAGCAGCAATATAAGGCATCGCCCTATTATCGCGAGGCGATCCCGTGGTCAGATAACATGACCGTCAACCGTGCCCGCGATCTCTCGGCCTATTGGGACGTCAAGGCCGTGCGCGAGGAGATGGCAGCCAGTCACCCAATCGTGGCGTTCGCCGGCACGTTGACGGGGAGCGCCCTCGATCCCATCAACTATATCCCTGTCCTTGGTGAAGGCGCTGCATCAGCTGCCGTCGCACGGTTCGGCGTCATCGGCGGGCGGGCTCTTGTGGCCAGTGCCGATGCTGCATTGAACCAGGGCATTGCTGGGCTTCTGACGGCAGGCACCCGAGCGCAGTACGGCGATGATGTCTCCTGGCAGTCTCAGGTTTCACAGATGGCCATGGGCGCCGCCCTTGGCGCTGGCTTTGGTGCTATCGGCGGCATCTTCCATGTCCGCGCCAATGCACGTGCGGCCGCCCTTCGTACGGAACTGGAGCAGAGATTTTCTACGATCCGTGAAGGCCAACAGTCCATGGCCAATTTGCGCGAGGCTGTTGCAGGTCTTGCCAATGATGGCGTCGTTGATCTCAGCGATAACGCCATCACCCATGTGAACGATCTTGCGGGGCGAGTGCAGCGGGAATTGCCATCGGCTTATGCCAGCCGTGTCCTGTCCGAAACGATGCCAGAGGATCTGCGCCGGCTCTCTGAACTCGACACTGCCATTGCAGGCAATCAGGGCGAACTGGCTTCTCTTCGTTCCGAGAGCATGGACAATGAGCGTTTTGGATCGACGCGAGCCGCCTTCATCGAGGCACAGCAGCTCGACGCCACCTATCAACGCCTGTCGGATGCGGCCGATAAAGCCAATTCGGACAAGCAGCGCGCTCAACTGCAGAAGCAAATGGATGACGTCCAAGCCAAGGTGAAGGCCGTCTTCGATAGGCTAGACCCTGCAACGGTCGACCGGCTGCAGGAACTGGAGCAAGCCATTCCCCTTCGCGAAAAGGCTTTGGCTGATGCCAGGGCCGCACGCGAGCCTGTGGTTGACAAGATCGAAACGGCCCGCAAGGATATTCAGGATCGGTATATCAAGGGCGACTTCTCGCCCGAACCGGTGGCCGCACCAGAGCTTCAGCCTCTCAAGGATTTCGAGCGGACGCCCGAAACAAGCTCTCTCGCCAAGAACATCGAAACGCCTACGGCCCAATGGGCACCGGAGAGCAAGGCGCGCAATGATGCCGGCGAATTGGTGTCTGTCTATCATGGCACCTTCAATCGCTTCGAGAAGTTCGACCGCGAAAAGCTCGGCAAGGAAACCGGTGCAGGCTCAGCCAGGGAAGGCTTCTTCTTCACCGAGAACAAGGATGTGGCCGGCGGGTATGCCAAGGACGACCCTTATGAAGTCAGCCCGCTTCTCCGCACTCTGAACAAGCTCACCCTTGGCGGCTATAAGAAGCTGAACGAGGCGGTCACCAAAATGTTTGGCAAGTCGGCGATCACCGAAGGCCGGGTCGTCACTGCACATCTTGATGCCAAGAACCCGCTGGTTGTCGAGTATGGCGGCAGGGAGATCAACGAAAAGGAAGTTGCTGATATCCTCCGCAAGGCCAAGGAAGACGGCCACGACGCGGTACAGTTCAAACAGATCAGCGACCCAGGCTATACCGATGCCAGCAGCGCCGTTGCCGATAATTGGGTGGTGTTCAGCCCTGATCAGATCAAGATCGTTGACCATGGCGACCCCAGCCTGAATGCTCGTGCCGAGCAAGGACGCAAGATGGAGACCGAGCGCGCCAGCCTAATCCAGCGCTTTCAGGAAGAAGGCTCTCGCCCGCAAGAGGCGGCTGCTACCGCCCGCCCCGACACTGTATCATCTGCACCGGCCCCTCTGTCTCGCGACAATATCGCCATGAAGCCGGCACAGGAACGCACCTCTCCCCAGGCCCTCCAGGCGGCGAAGGCCGTCGGCAAGCCAGCCAAACCGGAAGAGGTTGCCGAGGCGAATGGCGTCAACTATGAGACCGGAGAATTCAAGGAACAGGCGTGGCTCGATCAGTTGGACAAGGAAGGCCGCCTGACGGAAGCCGACCGTGCCGCAATGCAAACTGCCAATGACAACTTAGAGACGGCGAAAAGCTGGGGCGAAGCTCTCCGTGCTGCCGTGGCGTGTCTGATATGAATTATCGTCCTGACGCTGCCTGCTTCAATGCCGCCAAGGAAGCCAGCGGCGGAAAGCTGACTGACGATGAAATCCTCCAGGCCTTCCAGAAGGTATCGGACGAGAAGGAACGGCTGATCGCCCGAGGCGAGACAGGCAATCTTGCAGACCGTTTGCAGCAGAAGGCCGAGGTCGAAGCGCAACGTGCCCAGATCGCCGCCTCCATCAACAAGCGGATCGAGGCCATCAACATCCTGACACTCGACAAGCTGGTTGAGGTTTCGGACAAGATGAAGGCCCAGGGCATGAAGCCTCATACGGTGCTTCAGAGCCTGATGCGTGGCACGGAAAGCCGAGTGGAAGGCAGCCGCGTTTCGGTCGATGCCAACTCCCTTTCCTTCCGTGGCATGTTCCTGGGAGACATGTTCGGCCAGATCCAGCGCGAGCGGCCGGAAGTCTTTGAAATGCTGCGCCATCGCGAGTTCGACAATGATGTCGTCCGCGAGATGATGGAGTTGCGCGAAGGCGGAACGCCAGGCATCACCAAGAACAAGGACGCCCAGTACATCGCCAAGGTCTATGCGACTTATGCCGAGATGAGCCGCGTCCAGTTGAACAAGCTTGGAGCCTCGATCGGCAAGCTGGACGGCTGGGCCGGCGCACAGACCCACGATGATCATTTGCTCATGCGCGCCGGCAAGGTGAAGTGGGTCGACGATATCACCAAGCTTCTCGACATGGAGCGCACCTTCCCTGAAGCCCAGTCCATGGCAGAAGTCCGCGATATCCTGGATGATGTGTACGACACCATTGTCACGGGCATCTCATCCAAGCCTGTCGAGCGCCAGTCTTCCGGCCGCGTCAATCCGGCCAACCTCGCCAAGTCTCTTGGCAAAGAACGCGTCCTACACTTCAAGGATGCCGATGCGGTGATCGCCTATCGTGATACCTATGGCTACGGCAACACTTCCTCCTCAATCATGGCGCATCAGAGCAAGGCAGCCAAGCTAGCCGCGGCCATGCAGATGTTTGGCGCCAATCCGGAAAACATGGTGATCAAGCTGGCTGACAGGATGGCCCGCGATATCCGTGACGATCCCAAGATTGACCCGGCCCAGAAGCAGAAGCTGATCCAGAAGTTGCGCACGGATGGCGGTTCGATTCGTGTCGATCTGGACATCATGTCAGGGCTTGCCTCTCGCCCGGTGAACGCCAACATGGCGATGATCAGCAGCAACATCCGCGCTGTTCAGTCCATGGCCAAACTCGGTGGAGCGACGATCTCCTCCATGCCGGCCGACGTTGTGACAAACGCTATCGCCGCACAGTTCCGCGGTAGCGGCTTCTGGAAGGGCTTGACCGATAGCCTCGGCAGCATCCTGGAAGGTCGCCCCAAGGGCGAGCAGAAGGAAATCACCTACCTTCTGAATGAGGGCTTTGAAGGCATCATCGGTCATATCAATGCCGACGCAACGGCGAATGACGCACCTCTGGGAAAAGTCTCCACGCTGATGGAGAAGTTCTTCAAGATGAACGGCATGACGTGGTGGGATGGCATCATGCGTGGTGGCTCCGTCCGCACCATTGCCGCTGAGATGGGCATGCGAGCTTCGAAGGAGTTCTCCAAGTTGCCTCCTGCCTATCAGCATGTCCTGCTGCAAGGCGGCATCGATGAGGCTCGCTGGAACGTTCTCAGGCAGGCAGAAGCGCGGCTTTCAAATGGGCGCTCCTACATCCTCGGTGACAGCATGCGCGATCTCAGTGACGAGGCTGTTGCGCCTCTGATTGGAAAGACCGTTCGCGATGCTGACGAGGCTCGCTTCGATTTGGAAATGAAGGTCCGCGCCTTTGTGGCCGATCAATCCAGGTACGCCATGATCTCCACGGATGCCCGATCGCGCGCCTTCTCCACTCAGGGGCTCAGGGCCGGCACCAAGGCTGGCGAAGCCATTCGCTACATCGGCCAATTCAAGGGCTTCCCCATTGCCTTCACACAGCGAGTTCTGGGCCGCGCCGCCTTTGGTCAGCGGACCGGTGCATTGTCATGGGAAGGCGGCGCACATATCGGCACGATCATTGCTGGCCTTGGCGCTGCCGGATACATGGCCATGGTGATGAAGGATGCCTTGAAGGGCAACTGGCCGCCGCGCGATCCATCGGACCCGAAGACCATGCTTGCAGCCTTCCAGCAAGGCGGCGCGCTTGGTATTTATGGCGACTACCTGTTTGCCCAGAACAATCGTTTCGGTGGCGGCCCTCTTGAGACATTGGCCGGCCCTACGATTGGTACGGCAGCCGATGTCATCAAGGCAGGATTGACCACCCGCGATTATCTGCAGGGTAAGCTGGAAGGTGGTAAATCAGCCAGTCCGGCGGCCCAATGGATCAGCCTGCTCCAGGGCAACGCGCCGTTCGCCAATCTGTTCTATACCAAACCAGCTCTGGACTATCTCATCCTGAACAATGCGCGGGACTGGGCAACGCCTGGTGCTACCGCTCGAGCTGCCCGCCAACGCTTCAAGGATTATGGCCAGACTACTTGGGGGCAGAGGTAGGAATGAGCTTCTTCGCAATGACAGTGGCTATGCCGCCCCATACGATGCTGGCGAACAGACAGGCCAGAAGCAAATGGGATGGGATATCACCTTTGCGCAGAAGCATCCCAATCCCGAGATAGGCAACTGCCGTTGCCACCATTGTTGCTGCCAATGACTTATCCCAGGACAGTTTTCTGAAAAGGATGGCGGCCACAATGGCCACGATCCATCCCAATGGGTCAAGTGTCACACCCGTGAAATAGCCGATGATTGCAGCCGCATTCATCCTTGCCGCCCTCTGCTTGAAACGAACAGCTCTTCTACCACAGCCCGCCCTCACCCGGCGGGTTTTTCTTTACCCGGAGCCCTCATGACAATCCCCAGCTATGACAACCGCCGGAGCTATGCGGGCGACGGGACTACGACCGTATTTGCCTTCCCGCCTCCGTTCACGACGAACACAGATCTTGTTGTCGCAATCAAGGACGCTTCAGGCAATTACACGACCAAGATCCTGGCCACAGACTACACGCTGACCGGCGCCGGCAATCCGGCTGGTGGCACGGCGACAATGGTGGCGGCGCCCGTCACTGGCTCGACACTGATCATCCTCCGCAAGGTGCCGCCTACGCAGAACATGAACCTGCAAGACGGCGGCCCGCAACCATCCAAGACCGTCAATGGCGCCCATGACCGCCGGGCCATGGTCGAGCAATACATTCTCGACATGATGGCACGCTCGCTTACCAAGGGCGAACTGGACGACGGGACTGGCCCTTTCAATGCCGGTGGATCGCAGGTCATTGGCGCCGCGGATGCAACGCGCGGCGACGGGCTGGTGACTTTTTCTCAGCTTGCGATCGCGATCGGTACCGGGGTGATCGGCCCGGCCGGGTCGGTGACGAAACGCCAAGTTTATCTTGCACTACAGGATACGAGCAATCCGGCCGGGTCGAACATGGTCCCCAACGTGAATGCCTATGCCGATCCGTTGTCGACCGATCCAACTATAGCGGCTCAAGCTGCGCAGTGGTTCGCCGGCTCGGCCATGGCCCCGAATGATCCCCTCTATACCCTAATCCAGACTGCGACTGGCTGGAGTAGCCCGCAGATGGCCACCTTCATGACACTCGCCCGGAGTAAGCCAGTATGACCCGTTTCCTCGCCTTTCTCCTGGCACTCTTTGCGACCGTTGCCGTTGCGCAAGCTAAGGGCACGCCGACATTCCAGATCGACAACTCCGGCACGACCCGCTGCCTCACCATCTGGGATCTGACGTCGCCGAATGTCGATAAGGGCATTCAGATCGGGTGCACAGATACGCGCATCGGATCTTGGGATCTCCCGATTGCAACGCGGAACCTGTCTCAAATCACCGAGCGCGAGCTGAGGGCCTTCGGCTACCGCGGTGATAATACATCGCGCACGCTGGCCTCCGCTCCCACGATCAATGGGCGCCCAACAACGGGGTGGACCCTCGGCCAATGGCAGGCGATCTTGCCAGCGGCTACGGCCCTTACCGATGAACTCGATTGGGTGGTTCTGCAATCGTTCATCACCGCTGCTGGCTCCAATCCCATCTCGATCAACCTTGGCCCCAGCAAGCCCACAGTCAACAAGACGCTGTCGGCGTGCGGCCCCAATGTCCGCATTAATGGCTCAGGAGCACAGGCGACGATCTTCAACGTCAATGCAGATGTGGATCTCATCAACTATTGCCAGGGCGGCTCTGATCCGCTCGTCTCTGCACGCCTGGAATTGGAGAACTTCGGGGCGATCAAGACAGCCAATACCAGCGCCAATTATGCCATTCAGGCGCGCTTTCGCCCCCAGACAAACTTGCTGGCCAAGAACCTTAATTTCCAGGGGTTTAACAATTGCATCCGCACCGAGAACGGCGCTGGCATGGTCATCGACTCGGTGTTTTGCTACACGCAGCGCGCCGGCGGCTCCACCGGGCTCGGTACTGGCTTGGAGATCCAGGGCGGCCCGCACACTGACACAGGCACTGGCCAGGCTGTTGGTGGCACCTTCATCAACCACATCTCCAATAGCCTGATGCAGGGGTACGAACTTTGCTATCGGTTCTATGCCCTTGGTGCTGGGCTTGAAGATCAGCGTATAACCAATTCGGGTGGCGGCGGCTGTCGCCGTGGGCTCCAGATCACTGGTGCGATGACCGGCACTGCCGGCAATTACTCGCCATTCGAGTTCTCCATCGACAACTTCTCCTGCGATGCGACGACGACTTGCCTTGATGTCGATCGTGGCTGGCACGTAATCGTTCGTGGCGGCGATTTCTTGCTTGCCCCGGCTATTCCGGCAACCACCTGGAACGGCACCGGAGCAGACTTCATCCGCATCTGCCGGGCGAATACGGTCAATATCCGGGACGCCTTTATTTCGAACAATGCCCAAGCTATCGGGATCGGCGACTTCATCCATGTCCGCTCTGACAATGCATGCGGTCTGACTGGTCCGATCAATCCTCTGGTTTCCCAGATCACCAATAACACCATCGAGGTTGGCAACCTCGCTTTTACGTCCAGCGTATTCAAGGCGGATGCTGGCTCAGTCGGCATCCTGTTCAAGGACAATGTGTTCACCTCGGCCTTCGTGCCGATTGAGCCGGCTGCGAACTATATCGTCTGGAACAACACCGACAACAATTCGGCGCTTTTCCGGAACGTCAACCTTGGGTTCACTGCTCAGAGCAACCCGGCCGCCTTTGCGATCACAACGAATGTGAACTTCAACGCGGCTTCGCTGGCTCTGCCTCCTGGTAAGTGGCTATGCCAGGGGAATATCCAGTATCTGCCAGCTGGTGGCACAACCCTGGCTGTTGTCCAGGGGGCCTTGAACACGACCTCGGTAACGATCCCGGCCAATGGCGTCCAAGGTGGTTTTCAAGAGGTCACCAATCAGGCGGCGGGCCAAGGCGGCATCTTCAACACCGGTAGCTATGCCTTTGACCTGACAGCCTCAAGCACGATTTATTTGGTGGGTGTCGCTCAGTTCTCCGGTAGCACCTCCAACGCCAACGGCAATCTTCAGTGCGTCCGCATCAGATAACCCTCTTAGCGGCGTCGTGCCTGTACATCCATCTGAGATGGAATTCTCCGTCATCTTCCCTGACGTAGATATCGGCGTCTCTGCGCTGCGCCGCCGATTGTGCCTCTGATGAGCTTTTGGCGAACTCAAAGGCCTCATCCTTGGTCGGGTAAACCCTTGATCTCATGCCGTCCCGCTCGATTTGGACGTCGAAGCCAAAGCCGGTCGGGTCGCGGTCGACATAGTAGCTTCTGCGAATAGTCATCTCTCAACCTCTCAGCGGCCATGCATCCTGCCGATGACGGTAGGCCGGCGCAATACCCGATCCCCAACAAGGACAACTTCCATGTTCCGCACCCTGCTTCTCGGGGCGACTTTGCTCGCCCTGATGTCCTGCACCACGATCTGCTTTTCGCCCTCAAATTGCGGATGGCGCAGCACCAGCGGCGATATGTCGAACCGTGATGCTGCCGCGCTGTCCAAGATGATTGGGGGCAAGTGATGATCGGCGCCCCCTTCTTCGCCAAGGTGAAGAGCGCGTTCGGCAAGCTCACTCAGGATCAGGTCAATGGCTTCAATGTCCTGTCGGCCGCATGGGATAAAGATGGCGACGGCGATCTCCGAAAGTTCGCCTATGTGCTGGCAACCGCTTGGCACGAGACGGCCGAGACCATGCAGCCCATTGCTGAGTACGGAAAGGGCAAAGGCCGCGCCTATGGCTCGCCGGACAAGGTGACGGGCAAGACCTATTACGGCCGCGGCTATGTCCAGCTCACCTGGAAATACAACTATGAGCGCGCCAGCAAGGAACTAGGCGTCGATCTGGTGAGTAACCCAGACAAGGCCATGCAGCCTGAGATCGCCGCCCCTGTCGCTGTGCTTGGCATGATGGAGGGCTGGTTCACCGGCAAGCGTCTGGCGAGCTATTTCAACAGCACAAAGAGTGACCCGATTTGGGCAAGGTCAATCATCAACGGAAAGCGCAAAGGCGAAACGCTTCCTGACCGTGCCGTCCTGATCTCTGCCTACCACATCAAGTTCCTCTCAGCCCTGAAAGCTTCAGCATGACTGGCTTTCTTCTGCTCTGCCTCGTCTGCGGCGTCTTCTATTGGCTCGCCGGCCGCGTCGGCGTGTAACCGCGTCTCCCCTCCCCAACAAGGACCATTCCTCATGAAACTTCGTGCTCTCCTTGGCGCGGCGATGCTGGTGCTCGCCCTCGCCTCGTGCTCGACCCTCAACAAGATCGCCGGCTACACCGTCTCTCAGAAGCAGGTCGCTATCGCCGTCCAGGGCTTCGACGGTGTGAAGGCTACCGCCACCAACGTCCTCAACCTGCCCGACTGCAAAGAAGGCCAGAAGGCCATCAAGGACGGCTGCATCACGCAGAGCCTTGGCCGAACCATCGTCGCAGACGTGGATGCCGGTACAGCGGCCCGCAACAGCCTGTGGGTGGCTTCCAAAGGCACCACCGAGGGCATCGGTGTTCGCGCTGCCTATGACGCCGTGGTGGCCGCGACAGCCGCCCTCAACAAAGACATCAAAGGCTAGGAGCCATCCCCATGGATATCACCACCATTGGCCTCGTGCTGAACATCATCCTGAACCTCGTCCAGAACCTCACCGACAACAAGACCGTCGACAAGATCGTGACACTGCTCGAACAGTGGATTCCGGTCATCCTGAAAGAGGCACAGGATCTCATCCCGGTTGTGACCGGCATCATCGCCACCCTTCAGGGCAACGATGTGCTCACACCAGAACAGGTCGCCACGATCGATGCCTTGAACGCGAAAGTCGACGCTGATTTCGATAAGGCTTCCGCTCGCTTCCGGACTGGAGGCGCAACATGAAACTCTCGGATTATCTCAACTGGCAGCAGATGCTTGCCGCCTTCTGGAAGCTCATGCCTCTCATCGCCGGCATCCTGATCGGCAAGGGCTGGCTCTCTCAGGAGCAGTTCGACTACATCATGCAGAACCAGAGCGCTGTCACCACGGCGGTTGGTGGCGTGATCGCCGGCGCGACGGTCTTTTATTCGTTCTGGAAGAACCGGCCCAACAAGCGCGCCGCGGATGTCGCCAATGATCCCGGCAAGGCTGTCGTCGTCGATGACGCCAAGGACGCCGCGAACATCGTCAAGATCGACCCCAAAACCGCATCGTCGGTCACGGTGGCGCCATAGCCTGGCGCCTCCATCCTCCACCTGTTGTGCCACTGCTTAACTGAAGGATACTCCACCAGTGGAGGACATTGCGAACCAACCAGAAGAGGATCGCCCCATGCATATGCAACGGCCATCATGGATCAGTTCAACCTTCGACGCAGGGAATCTGATCACGCTTGCCGTCATCCTCGTAACCGTGGTCACCGCATGGAATAGGATGGAGGCCAACCAGGCGGCCAATCTGGCCTGGCAGATCAACCAGGACAAAGCCTATGCCGAGATACGGAGCAACACCGAAGCTCGGTTTGTCGCGATAGAGACCAAGATTGCCCCGGTCGATTCGATCGTCTACCGCCTCACCAAAGCGGAAGGAGAGATCATCAATACCAATGTCAGGGTTGACCGCATCGTCGACAGCTTTGGCGACCGGTTGGAGGTCCTGCGCAAGGACATCAATTCGGTGGGTACCAAGGTGGAGGTCCTGACAACCACCATCGCCGATCAGAACCGCCGCCTGCAGGGCATCACGCCAACGCGCTAAGGGAGGGGCCTTGACTCTCCTCCTCCCCAAGAACAAACTGGGAACATGGAGGCGGCCATGTCCATTCAGGTCTCAGTTTTGATGCATATGTTTTTCCGGCCGCGACCGGGTGGCCTGAACTATTGCGTGGAGGATTGGGGCCATGTTCACGAGCCGGAGAAGGATTACGAGACCATTGCCGCCTGCGATGGAATTCTGATGGCGCGCCGTGCCTTTGGTGCTGCCGTCGAAGAGCACCCGCATAAGCGCATCCTATTGCGCCACGGCATGCGGGTGGTGTTGAGTTCGGAGAATTTCTCAGAGCGCCATGATCCGCTTAACTATCCGAGTGGGGAGTGAGCCCATTGGCGCGGACAGCATCCAAAGCGCTCTGGCCAGCCTTGGTCAGGCTCCACATGCAATGGTAATAGGGGCTATTTTCCTTGCCGTTGCTCACCAACCCGCGAGTTTTGAGCTGGCGCAGCGTTGCCGATATCTGAGGGGCAGTCATCGGCGTATGGCGGCTGAGCCAATATGAAGAGGCCCCTGTTGCGCTCGCTTCCTCGCAACGCTGCAATGCTCGAATCTGGCGCGGCGAAAATTCCTTTTTTCTCATGGCTACACCTCACCTCTTCGGCATTGTGGAAGTGGCATCCAGCAATCCGGCCCGTACTTTCCCTCTTGCCTGCCATTGGTCATATTGGTTGGATCAAGGATAACCCACGGGTATTTTTCATCACCCCCAGTAGTGTTTGGGGCGAGGCCCCAGTATGCGGCTTCGACATAACCATCCGATGAGATGAGGATTACGGTGCCATCCTTCGGCGCCGTCACAATTGGTTGCCAATCACTCATCGCCAAGCCCTCCCATTCAGCCAATCACGGCTTTGGCTTCCTGGCGTCGGGAGGGGATAGGAGAACGAATCAGGCCGAACGCTTCCCCACTTTCCCCCACTTGGGGAGGGATGTTCCGGATTCGTTGCGCACCGGTAGGCACAAGCCTGGATAGGTGGCCCGAAGGCCAACCTATCGCAAGACATTGATATGTTGAGAGTTTTTAAGTGGTCCACTGGAGCGGGAGAAGGGATTCGAACCCTCGACCCCAACCTTGGCAAGGTTGTGCTCTACCCCTGAGCTACTCCCGCATCCGTGGGCCGCAGATGCTCGTTGCATCGGCGTGGGCGCTCTATGCCAAAGCCCGTGACGGATTGCAACAGGCAAGTTTCAGTTTTTTTGCATTGCGTGATCAATCCACAGGCCGCGCTTATATCGCCGGGGGTGACGCGAGCCCCGTTTCGTGCCAAAAGCGCGCCAATTCCCGATGATCGCCCCCGCTTCTGGGCCTCAAACTTTTCTGTGGTTCCGCCTTGAACGATCTGTCACACACTTCGGCCATCACCCCGCTCGCCCGCGAAGTCGAGCGGCGGCGCACCTTCGCCATCATTTCCCACCCGGACGCCGGCAAGACCACGCTGACGGAAAAGCTGCTGTTGTTCGGCGGCGCGATTCAGCTGGCTGGCCAGGTCAAGGCCAAGGCAGAAAAGCGCAATACCCGCTCGGACTGGATGTCGATCGAGCGCGAGCGCGGCATTTCGGTGGTCACCTCGGTGATGACCTTCGAATATGAGGGCCTCGTCTTCAACCTGCTCGACACGCCGGGCCACGAAGACTTCTCGGAAGATACCTATCGCACGCTCACGGCCGTCGATTCGGCGGTAATGGTGATCGACGCGGCCAAGGGCATCGAGGCGCGCACGCGCAAATTGTTCGAGGTCTGCCGCCTGCGCGACATTCCCATCGTCACCTTCATCAACAAGATGGACCGCGAGGGGCGCGACCCCTTCGAGCTGCTCGACGAGATCGAGAAGACGCTGGCCCTCTCCACCGTGCCGATGACCTGGCCACTCGGCCGCGGCCGCGACTTCGCCGGTACCTATGACCTGGCCGCCAGCCATGTCCGCCTGCTCGACAAGGACACCGCGCCGATTCCAGTCGAGGCTGGCGATGCGGCCGCCCTCGCCCGCGCCGTGCCTTCCATCGACGCCGAAGCAGCATCCGAGGAGATCGCGCTGGTCCAGGAAGCCTGCGGCGAGTTCGATCTCGCCGCCTTCCGCGAAGGCCATATGACGCCGGTGTTCTTCGGCTCGGCCATCAAGAATTTCGGCGTGGGCGACCTGCTCAAGGGCCTGGGCGATTACGCGCCCCAGCCGCGCGACCAGGAGGCGGCCACCCGCATGGTCGAAGCGACGGAGGACAATTTGTCCGCCTTCGTCTTCAAGATCCAGGCCAACATGGATCCCAATCACCGTGACCGCATCGCCTTCGTACGGCTGTGCTCGGGCAAGCTGACGCGCGGCATGAAGGTGAAGCAGGTGCGTACCGGCAAGTCGATGAGCCTCAACGCGCCACAATTCTTCTTCGCCCAGGATCGCGCTCTGGCCGAGGAGGCCTATGCGGGCGATGTGGTCGGCATTCCCAACCACGGTGCCCTGCGCATCGGCGACACGCTCACCGAGCGCGAAGAGATCGCCTTCCTCGGCGTACCCAGCTTCGCCCCGGAAATCCTGCGCCGGGTGCGCCTGCCCGACGCCATGAAGGCCAAGAAGCTCAAGGACGCCCTGCAGGACCTCGCTGAGGAAGGCGTGGTGCAGGTGTTCCGTCCGCGCGACGGCTCCCCTGCCCTGGTCGGCGTGGTCGGCGCCCTGCAGCTCGACGTGCTGCAGGGCCGGCTGGCCGCTGAATACGGGCTGGAGATCCGCTTCGAGCCCTCCGAATTCGCGCTGGCGCGCTGGGTTTCGGCACCGACGAAGCAAGAGCTCGACAGTTTCCTCACTTCCCACAACTTCTCGATCGCCGACGATCTCGACGGCGATCCGGTGTTCATGGCCAAATCCGCCTTCGACCTGCGCTATCAGGGCGAAAGGTCACCGGCCATCGTCTTCGCCGACATCAAGGACGTGAAGAAGGCTAAGTAAAGGAGCGCGGAGATCCTAGAGCAAAGCGCGTTTAGACGGAAACGCTGTTCTTGGTGATTCCACCAAATCGCAAAACGCTTTAGCGACATGCCTGCATGTCGCGATGTCCGCTCTTGGAAACGCTGCGCGTGCAGGACAGGAAGAGCGGACTGGAAGTCCGCGCTCCCAGGAGGATCACGCCGGCACTTCTTCCAGCGCCGGATAATCCGTATAGCCCTCGGCGCCCTTGGCATAGAAGGTCGCGGCATTCCACGGGGTGAGCGGTGCGCCGAGCGACAGGCGCTTGGGCAGGTCCGGATTGGAGATGAAAAGCTTGCCGAAAGCCGCCGCATCGGCTGCGCCGCTCTCGACCAGGGCTTCGGCGTCTGCGGCCGTCAGCTTTTCGTTGGCGATGAAGACGCCCTTGAAATTGCTGCGGATCACCGGAGCAACGCTGGAACCATCGGCGTATTCGCGAGCGCAGATGAAGGCGATCCCGCGGGCGTCCAATTGCCGGGCGACATAGCCGAACAGAGCCGGCGCGTCGGAATCGCCCATCGAATGCGAATCACCGCGCGGGGCGAGATGCATGCCAACCCGGTCGGCACCCCAAACCGAAATCACCGCGTCGGTGATCTCAAGCATCAGCCGCGCCCGGTTCTCGATCGAGCCGCCATAGGCGTCGGTGCGCTTGTTGGTGGAATCCTGCAGGAACTGGTCGAGCAGATAGCCGTTGGCGCCGTGGATCTCGACGCCGTCGAAGCCGGCCTCCTTGGCATTGGCAGCGCCCTGGCGATAGGCCTCAACGATAGCGGGGATCTCGTCGAGTTCGAGTGCACGCGGCGTGACATAGGGCTTTTCGGGCTTGATGAGGCTGACATGGCCTGCAGGCGCGATGGCGCTCGGCGCTACCGGCAGGGCCCCGTCGAGATAGACAGGATCGGAAATGCGACCGACATGCCAAAGCTGCAGGGCGATGCGCCCGCCGGCCTCGTGCACGGCCTTGGTGATGACCCTCCAGCCCTCGACCTGCTCCCGCGACCAGATACCGGGGGTATCGGGATAGCCCACGCCCATCGGCGTGACGGCGGTGGCCTCGGTCAGGATCAGGCCGGCCGAGGCGCGTTGGACATAGTAATCACGCATCAGCGTGTTGGGCACGCGGCCTGCGCTGGCGCGGGTACGGGTCAACGGGGCCATGACGACGCGGTTGGGCAGGTCGAGCGCGCCGATACGAATGGGATCAAGTAAGGAGGGCATTGGAAGAACCTTGTTCCAAATGGCTTTTCTGGGTGATCGCTTGACACTCCTGCACCTGGCTTACACAGACTTAACTGGTGGTCGGCTCGCCGAGGCGTTAAAGTTTCAAAGTTCGATGTTCGTCGAATATAGGTATAAGAAGCCATGAAGCAACACCCTCACCCCGATGTGAACAACATCAATCTGATCGGCGTTCTGGCCGCCCTCGGTGATCCGGTGCGGCTGCACATCGTCACCACGCTGCTCGCGGAGGGCGAGAAGGGATCGACGGAATTCGATTGCCAGGTCGCCAATTCGACGCTGAGCCATCACATCAAACAGTTGCGCGAGGCAGGCGTCGTCAGCCACCGCAAGGAAGGCACGCGCTGCTTCGTCGCCCTGCGCCCGGATATCGATGAAAAATTCCCGGGTTTGCTACAATCCGTGCTGAAATTTGCCGACTAAACTTCTTAGATCGCAGGCTTTCAGCCCATAGGCGCTCACTTTGTGGAACTCGGTGCTTATCTGGTGGGTCGATCTCCAGATCGACCATCTTGGAAGCGCCGTGCTTGCCGGCAGGAAGATGCCGATCTGGAGATCGGCACACCTCGTTTCAGGCGCCTCCACTCGCAAAGTTGGCGCCTATGGGCTTCCAGCCTGCCTTGGACAGGCTCCGGCTAGGAAGAAGCAGGCTGGAAGCCTGCAATCTCAGGAAGAGCTACCCGCCGTAAAAGCGCGCCCGATAGGCCGCAGGACTGACGCCCACGCGACGCCGGAAATGATGGCGCATCGTCTCCAGCGAATTGAAGCCGCAGCTTGCGGCAACGTCACCGAGCGAGGCGCCGAGATTGCGCTCGAGCTGTTCCCGAGCCAGCCGCACGCGCTCGGCCACCAGCCATTCTCCCGGCGGCAACCCCGTCGTCTCCTCGAAACGGCGCTGGAAGGTGCGCTGGCTCATGCCGGAACGAGCGGCAATCGTCTCGATACGATGGGGGAGGGCCAAATTCTGCCGCAGCCAGTCGATCAACGGGGCGAGCCGGGCGGACTCGCGCTCGCGTGGCACCGGCCGTTCGATGAACTGGGCCTGGCCGCCATCGCGATGCGGGGGCACCACCAGCCGGCGCGCCACGGTGTTGGCGGCATCCGGCCCGAAGTCCCGCCGGATCACATGCAGGCACAGATCCAGCGCCGCCGCGCTGCCGGCAGCGGTGAGAACGTCGCCGAGGTCGACATAAAGCCGGTCCGGGTCGAGCACGATACTGGGATGGCGAGCGCCGATATCAGCCGCATAGCGCCAATGCGTGGTCGCCTCCCGGCCATCGAGCAGGCCGCAGGCGGCGAGCACGGCGATACCGGAACACAGCGACATCAGGCGGGCACCGCGCCGATGCACGGATTTGAGACAGGCGATCAGATCCGCCGGCACCGGCGTGTCGATACCACGCCAGCCCGGCACGATGACGAGATCGGCCTCGTCCAGCAGTTCCAGGCCGGCATGCGATTCCACCGTCAGCCCGCCTGCCGCCCGCAACGGGCCGGGCTCGATGGCGCAGGTGGCATAGCGATACCAGAAAGGCCCCATCTCGGGGCGCGACAGGCCGAACACCTCATAGGCCACCCCGAACTCGAAGGTGCACAGGCCATCATAGACGAGCACGGCCACGAGGGGACCGGCGGGAGAGGAAACATCTGGCATGATCTTGACGGAATGTGCCAGTTCGGCCAGGACGGCGCAAGGGACTGTAGGTTTCCAACCTCCTTGGAGGGTCGATCTCCAGATCGACCTCTTTATCCGCACACTCAGCGTTTCCAAGAGGTCAATCTGGAGATTGACCCTCCAGTACCCCTAATCCTGCCGAACCTCGTTACGACGCATGCGCTGCTCCAGCCGGCGCACCAGGAGGGTCAGGCCGATGGTCATCACCAGATAGAAGAAGGCCACCACCGTATAGGTCTCGAAGAAGCGGAAGGTGGAAGCGGTATAGGTTTTGCCGTTCTGGGTGATGTCGGCGATGCCGAGCACGGACACCAGCGAGGAATCCTTCAGCATGGAGACGAGGTCGTTGCCGAGCGGCGGCGTCATCGTCTTGAAGGCCTGCGGCAGCACGACCAGGCGCATGGTCTTGAAGCGCGTAAGGCCGAGGGCCTGCGCGGCTTCGAACTGTCCTGCGGGGATGGATTGGATACCGCCGCGCACGATCTCGGCGATGAAGGCCGAATAGGCCAGGGTCAGCGCGAAGATCGCGCGCCACTCGAAACTAAAATCGCGGATGGTGATCTCCGGCATGAAACCGGCGGCGATGGCTGGGCCGAACAGCGCGACATAGCCTTCGATCAGTGCCGGGCCGACCGCAAAGGCGATATAATAGAGCAGCACGATCATGGGCACGCCGCGCATGACCTCGACATAGGCCTTGAGCGCCTCCCCGAGCCAGCGCGAGTGCGACACCAGGCCCAGCGCAAGAATGGTGCCGAGAACCAATGAAGCGGCGAAGGCGATCACGGTCACCCGGATGGTGACGAAGAGCCCCTGCCCGACCACGCCGAAGATGATGCGATATTGCTCGCTGGCCAGGCCGCCGATCAGGACGGCGGCCCCCAGCACGACGAGGATCACCAGCCACCAGGGCACTTTCGACAGGAAGGAGGGCGGCGGCGGTGGCGCGTGGCGGGGCGTGCCGGCGGCGGGAGATGTCGTCATCTGCAGAAAGGAAGATCCGGAAGTGAGGCAGGCGGCCCGAGGATCGGACCGATGGGCATTTTCGTCATCGCTTCGTTCCGCCCGCCATGACGCCATGGCACCAGGCGGCCGGCACCGGCTCAGTTCGCGGTCTTGTAGTCGAAGAACCACTTCTTATCGAGAGCCTTGGTCGTCCCGTCGGCCTTCATGGCAGCCAGGGCAGCGTTGACAGGACCGATGAGATCGGAGCCCTGCTTGAGGATGAAGCCGAACTCGTCATGGCCGAGGCCATTGCCGACGATCTTGAAGCTGTCGGGCGAAGCGGCGATGTTGCCTTCGGCGCCGGCCTTGTCCATCAGCACCGTATCGACATCGCCCGATTTAAGCGCCTGTACCGAGGCCCCGAACGTCTCGAACAGCTTGAGGCGTGGGCTCTTGTCGTTGCCGCCAAGCAGATCGGTGACCGAGACGAAGAAATTGGTGGTGCCGGACTGGGCACCGACGAACAGCTTGTCGTCGGTTGCGAAGCTCTTGGCGTCGGTGAAGCGCTTCTCATCGGCCCGCACCAGCATGAACTGCTCGGACACCAAATAGGGGTCGGTGAACGCGACCTGCTTCTTGCGCTCATCGGTGATGGAGATGCCGTCCATGCCGATGTCGAACTGGCCATTCTGCACGGCCTGGATCATGGCGTCCCAGGACGAGGTCTTCCATTCGATCTTGGCATTGAGGCGCTTGCTGATCTCGTTGATCGCATCATATTCCCAGCCGATGCCCTGCCCCGTCTTCGGATCGGTAAAGTTCAGCGGAAAATAGGCGTTCTCGGTGACGGCGACGATGGTGCGGCCCTTGAGATCGGGTAGCGTCTGGGCCTCGGCCGGTCCCTGGGTCAATCCAAGGGGAACGGCCATGGCGGCGAGGGCGCCAAGGGCAAGAAAGGTGCGGCGAAGCATCGGGAAACTCCGGTGTGGCGGGCTCAAGCCGCAACCTTGCCACGCAGGTTTCATGCCGAACAGGGGATTTTCACGGTCCCCACATGGAAAAGGCCGGTCTCGGGACCTAATACGGTTCACTTAAGGAACAAACGCTCCGAATTGTCATAGCCTGGCTTGACCCGGCGATGACAAAGGTCGCGCTAACTCGAAGACGTTTAAGTGAGCTGCATTGGGTCTCGGGACCGGCCTTTTGGCTATTCCGCGATCTTCGTGGCCAGCAACGCCACCGTCTTGCGATAGAGCTCGCTGCCATTCCAAGCCTTGAGGGCATCGAAATTCGGCTCGCCAGGGTTCCAGCCGGCGCCGCGCTGCCAGCGGCCTGACAGGAACTTGGCCACGGAACCGATTACGTCGGCCTGGCTCTTGACCAGATCCTTATGGCCATCGCCGTCAAAATCCACCGCATGCTTGAGATAGGAAGTCGGCATGAACTGGACTTGGCCGATCTCGCCCGCCCAGGCGCCGCGCATTTCGTGCAGCGGCACGTCGCCCTTGTCGACGATGGTGAGGGCGGCAAACAATTCGGGGCGGAACCTGTCACCGCGGCGGCAATCGAAGGCGAGGGTCGCCAACGAGCGGATGCTCTCGAACTTGCCGACATTGGCACCGAAATCGGTCTCGAGCGCCCACAGGGAAGCGATGATCGGCGCCTGCACGCCATATTCGGCCTCGGCCTTGTCGAACACCGCCTGGTACTTCTTGATCACCTGCTTGCCGCGTTTGATGCGGTAGGCATTGACCATGCGGCCCGAGAATTCCTCGAAGGTCTGCGAAAAGGTCTTCCGTTGGGCGCGATCGAGCCCGATCACCTTGGGGTCGTAGCTGACGCCGTCCAGAGCCGCCATTCCCTGAGTGCCGATGCCCCTGGCCAGCGCATCCTTCTTGAAATTCTCAAGCCAGGCCGGGAAGCCGGCGGGATCGGTGGGCGTGGTGCAAACCTGGACTTGAGTCTGGGGCTGCGGCTGTGCCTGCCCCTGGGGCTGTACGGCGGGCTGCGTCCCGGATTGCGGCTGGGCTTGGGGAGCAGGTTGGGCTTGGGGAGCGGGTTGACCTTGAGGCTGCTGTTCGGCCTGAGGCTGTGGCTGGGCTTGGGGCGGCGAAGGTTGCGGCTCCGTCTGGGCCAGGGCTGGCGAGGCCATCAGCAACAGGGCAGCAAGCAGGGGGGCAGTGCGCATGAAACCATCTCGGAGGGAAGAAGAGCCACAAAAGCCAAACAAGAATGCGCAAAATGTGGCGGTTGCCGGGAAAGAGCAAGGCCTAGGCGGATTCCCTCTGGTCGAGCCCGTGGCTCGACCAGAGGGAATCCGCTGGATCTCAAACGCCTGCAGAATTTCCTGATAGTGCCCGTTCGTGGGTGCTATCAGGAAATTCTGCTTGACCGGAAGGCGCGCTTCTCATGGCTGCAATCGTGGCATGACGCAAGAGGAAAGCGGCAACCGGCGGAGCGTCGCATTGTTGCGGGCACGAATCTGTGGCACGGGAGGCGCTTTGGGGCATCTCGAAGAGCTGCCCGTCGTGAGGAAGCATGGCCTATCGTCCCGTTCTGTGTGCAGGGGGCTGCGTCATCGACCGCGTCGGCGAGACCGCCGATGCGAAGGAGCGCCTCTACACCTCGAACATCGGCACGATGCGCACCAGCCTGGGTGGCGTTGCCCGTAACGTGGCGGAGAATTTGGCGCGTCTTGGCGTCGATGTCGGCCTCGTGTCGCTGGTCGGCGACGACCTGGAGGGTCGCCGAGTCATGGAGGAAAGCAGCCGGGCCGGCATCGACATGACCAGCGTCATCGCCACAAGCGGTGCGACGACCGCCTCCTACACCGCCATCTTCAGCGGCGAGGGCGAACTGGTGATCGGCCTCGCCGACATGGCGATCTTCGACCGGATCGCGCCCGAAGCCATCGCCGCCCGGCTGGCTGCCTTCCCTTCGGATGGCTATGTGTTCGCCGATGCCAACCTGCCGCCAGCTGCATTGCAGGCCGTGGCAGAGGCCAAGGGTGCCCGTCCCCTCGCCTGCGTGCCCGTCTCGGTACAGAAACTGGCCAAGCTCGTACCCATCCTGGCTGCGATCGACATCCTCTTCCTCAATCTCTACGAGGCGCGCGCCCTGCTCGGGAGCGAGGACGAAGCGGAGGATCTGGCTGCCAGGCTCGCTGCCGGCCCGGTGCCGCGCGGACTGCTCACGCTCGGTCCCCGAGGGGCTCTCGCCTGGGAGGGGGGCAAGGTCACGCCGATCGCGGCGCTTCCCTCCCGCCCGACCAACGTCAACGGTGCCGGGGATGCGCTGGCCGGCGGCACGCTGGCGCGCCTTGCCGCCGGCGACACCTTTCTCACGGCAGCCCGTCGCGCCATGGCCGCCGCCGCCCTTACGGTCGAATCACCCCAGACTGTGCGCTCCGATCTCACCATGCAGGCCGTGCTGGCCCGCCACGCCCTTTCCCATCCCCTCGAAACGATAGAGCCATGACCTCCATTACCCATTCGCCCGCCGTCGCCGCAGCCCTCCGCGAGGGCAAGCCGGTGGTTGCCCTCGAGTCCACCATCATCACCCATGGCATGCCATGGCCCCAGAATGTCGAGACAGCCCGCAAGGTCGAAGCTGCCGTCAGGGCTGGAGGCGCCGAACCGGCGACCATCGCGGTGCTGGAGGGCGTCATCCATGCCGGGCTCGAGGACAGCCAGCTCGAAGCCATGGGCCAGGCCACGGGCTTCCTGAAGCTCAGCCGCGCCGATCTCGGCTATGCCGTGGCCACCAGGAAGAACGGCTCCACCACGGTGGCAGCCACCATGATCGCCGCCGACCGTGCCGGTATCCGCGTCTTCGCCACGGGCGGCATCGGCGGCGTGCACCGCGGTGTCGAGAAGACCTACGACATCTCGGCTGACCTGCAGGAACTGGCGCGCACGCCGGTCTGCGTCGTCTGCGCCGGCGCCAAGGCTATTCTCGACCTGCCCAAAACCCTGGAAACGCTGGAAACGCTCGGCGTGTCGGTTGTCGGCTACGGCTCCGACGAATTTCCCGCTTTCTGGAGCCGCAAGAGCGGCCTGGCGGCGCCGATTCGCCTCGATGATCCCGCCGACATCGCCGCCCTGATCCGCGCCCGCGCCGAATTGCGCCTCGATGGCGGCGTGCTGGTCGGCAATCCCATCCCGCTGGCCGACGAGATCGCCGCCAATGAGATCAATCCCGCCATCGAGGCGGCCGTGGACGAAGCCGATGCCATGGGCATTTCCGGCAAGGCTCTCACGCCGTTCCTGCTCTCGCGCATGCTTGACCTCACCCAGGGGCGCAGCCTGATCGCCAACATCGCCCTGGTGGAAAACAATGCGCGCCTGGCGGCGAAGATCGCCGCCGCGCTTTAAGCCCAGATCATTATACCGGGTCGCGAAAAGAGTGACTCACGGCAAGCCGATACGGGAGGCGACATTTGGAGGGCGGGTCTGATGACCACCCCTTTCAAGATGTTGAGTTCTAAAGTCCAGATAGAGCGGTGCAACCCCTCATCCGCTTGCCAGCACCTTCTCCCCTTGCGGGTATCGTCCACTCCACTTGGAGTGGACTGGGTGCCCCGAGGGGGCGGATGAGGGGTCGCAATGCCCTATCCAGCCTTCGCCGGGTTTTAGATTCGAAAGACCTTGAAAGGCGTGGGTATAACTACAAGCCGAGAATGCATGGGCAACGCCGTCAGCGGGGCGCGGCTTCCCGGCTGTCTACAGCGTGCGGCTCGTTCGCCGCCAGATCGTTCGCCGCCTGGCGCTCCGGTCCGGGCACCACGCCGACGGCCCTGCGGGTCGCCGCCTCGCGGGCGATCTCGGCAGCGACCTGTGCCATTTCACGCCGCAGCAGGCTGTTGTCGGCTTCGATGCGCAGCCAGGATTCATGAGCCTCTTCGCGAAGAGCGGCAAGTTCGGCCTGCAAGCGAGCCCGCTCGATCTTGAGGGCACCGATTTCTTCCTCGGCCGCGCTCGGCTCCGCGCTGCGGCGCAGGCGATTGAGCTCGGCGATCAGTTCGGCCTCCCGTCCGGCCGCCAGCGCAAGCCGCGCATCGCGCTCGGCCAGCAGGGCGTCCTTGCGGCGCAGGTCTGCCTCCCAATCCGAGAACCGGACCTGACTGTCCGATTTCTCCGTTTCGGCCACCTGCCTCCTGTCGGCCATCGTCTGCAATTCGCGCTGCAACGAGGCCGTGCGCGCCTCGAGGGCGGCGATCGCAGTATCGCGCCGCATCAACTCGATGGACTGGGTGGCGAGGCGATCATCCTTGCCGGACGCCAGTTCCAGCACTTCCTGCAATTCATGCTGATGCAGAACCGCGCCATCTTCCGCCGCAGCGAGCTTGGTGCGAAGAGCGACCACTTCGATGCGCAGGCTGTCATTGCTTCCCCGCGCCGAGGCAAGTTCGCGGCCATGATCGAGCGCTTCGTCGTCGCGCAGCGCAATGGTTACCCGCGCTGCCGCCAGTTCTGCCTTGAGGGCTGCAACATCCTGCTGGGCGGCGAGCACGCCGCGCTGGGCGTTGGCAGCACCTTCTTCCATCTGGGCAAGCCTGGCAGCATCAACTCCGAGCAGGGTTTCGAGCCGGCGCAGCCTTTCGGTCTGCCGGCCATGTTCAGCCATGAGCTGATGGCGCCGGGCTCTCTCGTTCTCAACCTTCTGCTCAAGGCGGCGATGCCGTATGGCCGCTTCCGCGCGGACATGATCCTGAGCAGCCCGAACCTGCGCCATCGACAGGGGCAGCGCAGTTTCCATTTCACGGCGGATCAAGCGACGCGCACGGCCCCAGATCGCGGGCACCATGGCCAATGCGGCCAGGGCGGCGAGCGCTCCTCCCAGGAAAAAGGCAATCGCATAATCGAGCACGGCAGAGTCTCAGTACGGCGATATCTTCGCTGTACTATACGTCAATTCGACGACATTGCAGGGTGAAAACGCACAGCGTGCTTAAAATCGCACTTCGATGTCCCGCCAGCATCCATGACGTGCGGTTTGCCTAGATGATCTGATGGCGGCTCTGGCATCGGCATTTTTCTGCCAAGATCAAAGCCAGCAACCGCCCTCAGGATCCCGCAAGGTTGTGCGTGATCAGAAGGGATTCCACGTCGCGGACGGCGTGAATTTGAGATAACCCAGATTGATGCCGAGGCGGGCTCCGACGCCGGACTTGATGGGCACCACCATCATATTGCCATCGCCCAGCGCGGTCATGCCAAAGCCACCGATAATATAGGCTGAACCGGCGATTCCGGGGAAGCGGCTGTAGATCTCGTCGATCCGGTCCATATTGTAGACCAGCATCATGGTGCGCGCGCCGTCGCCGCCGAAATCCCACCCGACGGAGGGGCCCTGCCAGTAGACCTTGCGGTCGCCGACATTGCGGGTGAACATCGTGCCCTCGCCGTAGCGAAGCCCTCCGATGAAGGCGCCCGAGCCTTCCTGGCCGAGGATGTAGCCGTTGGGCTCACCCCAGCGCGCCACGGCCTTCTGAATGGTGAGCGCCAGGTCCCTCGACACGGTGCCGAAGAAACGATGGCCTGAATTGACGAGTTCGTTGGAGGAGATGCGCTCCGGCCGCTCCGACTGCGCAAGCGCCAGAGACGGGGAGACGAAGCCGGTCGCGGACAGAGCCATGCCGGCCATCATGGTAAGAGCCTTGCGGCGGGGAAGAATATCGTTCATCGCGAGCCTCGTTGGCTGAGGGTCTGGCCTCTGTGAGCCCTATTTTGTGGCCCATCAGCGTTAACAAATTGCTTCCAAGGGCAAAGTGCGTCTGCAAGGCAGCGCTGCCTTGCCCTCGTTCTTCGTTTCGACGCGTCCGCGCGGGTCCCGGTGAGGCCACCAGATCGCAGGAGGCTTTGGCGATACGACCATGCGATTCCAACAGGCAAAACGCCCGGAAGCATGGCTAGATTTACGCAGGATTGAGGCAAGGAGGCCTGCAGGATTGCACCGACCCGGGATCGAGCGGGGCCGCCGCAAGGGCTCGACCGTGGCTATTTACGGGGAGCGAGCTTATTTGCCAGGAGTGTCTTGCTTGGGAGGCGTGTCTTATTTGCGGGGAGTATCTTGGCCCCAGGCCACGAAGGCGACATTGCGGAAGCCGGCCTCGGTCTTGCCATAGAGAAAATCTTCGCCATCGGGCATCAGAACCTGCCCCCCAGCAGCGGAGAGCACGGCATGGCCGGCGGCGACATCCCATTCCATGGTCGGCCCGAAGCGCGGATAGACATCGGCGACGCCTTCCGCAACCCGGCAGAACTTCAGCGATGACCCCGCCTCGCGCCGGTCGGCAATGGGGTATTCAGCCAGAAAAGCCTCGCTCTTGGCGTCAGGATGCGAACGGCTGCACAGGGCCGTCAGTCCTTCGGCCGGGTAGGCCCGCGTGGAGATCGACTCTTCGACGCCGTCCTGCACGCGCCACGCCGTGTCGCCGCCAGCGTAAAGCGTATCCACAGCCGGCGCGAACACGCAGCCCGCCACCGGCTTGCCATCTTCGATCAGGGCGATGTTGACGGTGAACTCGCCGTTGCGGTGAAGGAATTCCTTGGTGCCATCAAGCGGGTCGACCAGGATGAAGCGGGTTCCGACCTCGGGAATTACGCCCTTGGCCGCGCACTCTTCCGCCACCACCGGCACATCAGGCATCACATCCGCCAGCCTTCGCAGGATGATCGCCTCGGCCAGTTCGTCGGCCTCCGTCACGGGCGAGCGGTCATCCTTGATGCGGGCCGTGCATTCCTTGGCATAGACCTGCATGATGGCGACGCCCGCTTCACGGGCAATGTCGGCAAAGACACGCGCAATAGCATCGGGCGTGGAAGCGAGCGGGGACGAGGACTGAGCGGTCTGGTTCAAAGGGGCCTCCGATAACAGGGCCTGTTTAGTCTCATGGACACCATGCCGCAAGAATATTGGGTCTGCCTTGCCTTTCCGCATCCCTTCGAGATCGCTCTTCTGGGTTGTACAAAGCGCGGAACGGAAAGGCGGAATGCCCAGGCCGTGCTTACCGATATCGCCCATGAACAGGCGATATCGGTAAGCACGGCAACCGTTTGAGATTGTGCCGATTCCCCCTGATCGAGCCTGGCTCGATCAGGGGGAATCGGCTTAGCGCCTTCACATCCCGTGCGGCAGAGTCTATCTGAAAACCTTATTTCCGAGACTTGATTCTCTCTTGATTTACCCTGGGTGCTGCGATGACCGCTGGTTTTCAACTCGATGCGCTTGATCTGGCCGCCCTGCTCTGCTCTCGCGTGTGCCATGATGTGATCAATCCGGTCGGCGCCATCGTCAACGGGCTCGAAGTCCTCGAGGACGAGGACGATGCCTCGATGAAGGCTTTCGCCCTCGACCTGATCAAGAAAAGCTCCAGGAATGCCTCGGCCCGCCTGCAATTTGCACGGATTGCCTTCGGTGCCGCCGGCTCGGCCGGAGCCTCGATCGACCTCGGCGATGCCGAGAATGTGGCCAGGGGCTTCATCCAGGACGAGAAGGTGACGCTCAGTTGGTCGGCGCCGCGCCAGTTCATGCCCAAGAACAAGGTCAAGCTGCTGCTGAACCTGCTCGTGGTCGCCACCACCACCATTCCGCGCGGCGGCTCCATCAATGCCAAGGTGACGGGAGATCCCGAGGCTCCGACCTTCGAGGTGATCTCGCTCGGGGGCAATTCGCGCATTCCGCCCGGCCTGATCAACCTTCTCGCGGGCGAGCCGGAGAACGGCACGCTCGATAGCCATCTGATCCAGCCCTATTATACCGGGCTGATCGCCCGCGCCGCCGGCATGTCCGTCGCCGTCGAGACGATCGATGGCGGCGTGCGCATCGCGGCCACGCCGGTGTGAGGAAATATCCATGCCCCGCAAACTGATCTCGACCGGCTCCCCGCTCGAACGCAGCGCCGGCTATTCCCGCGCCGTGGTGCAGGGCGACTGGTGCTTCGTTTCAGGCACCACCGGCTATGATTATGCCAGCATGACGCTGCCGGAAGATGTCGCCGCCCAGACCGAAAACACGTTGGCGACCATCGAAAAGGCGCTGGCCGAGGGCGGCTTTGCCATGAGCGAGGTGGTGCGCGCGACTTATTATGTGACCGGCACCGAGCATGTGGAGACCGTGATGGCGGTGACTGGCCGGGTCTTCGGCGAGATCAGGCCGGCAGCCACAATGCTGATCTGCGATCTCATCAAGCCAGAGATCAAGGTTGAAATCGAGGTTACGGCATTTCGCGGCTGACGCACTTTGCTCTAGGATCCCCACCGAGAAGGCCGATTGCAGGGAGTATGTCTCATGCGCAGCGTGCTGATCCGCCTGTGTCTGGCTGCGGCCCTGCTGACCGTCGGCCAGGGATGGTGGCCGGTGCTGGCGCAGGACAATCAGGCCAAACCGGCGGAGCCTCCGGCTCCTTCCCAGCCTGTTGCCCCTGACGACCGCGTGTTTTCCTTCATCGCCGGTCACCCCGATTGTACTGAAATCACCGATGAATGCATCATTTGTGCGGTGGTGAACGGCAAGCCGATGTGCTCGACCCCGGGTATCGCCTGCGTGCGCAAGGATCTGCGCTGCACCAGTACCAAGCCGCCGACACCCAAGCAGTGAGCGGCGGCCCCGTATCATCCCGATGGTACCCAAGCCGGAGGCCGGCCGGGCCTGTACGTCCAGCGTCGGTATCTATTGAGCGGCGATGCTGCGCTCGCTTGCCTTCTCGCGGTCATCGAGCGTCTCGACCATCTTCAGATCCTCCAGGGCATCGGCGAGCGCGCTCCTGGCATCTTCCAGCTTGACCTTCAGATCATCGGCAGAGCCACGCAGATTGTCCCGACGCGCAGTCGCTGCGCGGGCATAGGTCGGATAGGCAAAATGGCTTGGATCGGTGATGCCGGCCTTGGCTTCCTCAGCCTTGATTTCGCGGTCCAGTTCGGCTGCCATGCGCTCGAACTCAGCCACCATGGTTTCGATCTGGACGACCTGGCGGCGTCTCTCGTCTGCCTGGAAGCGCTTGAGACGAATAAGGGTATCGCGCGACTTCATTACTCATTACTCCATCAGCCGCATCGGCCCGCCGCCCTATGGTGGAGGACAGGCCGCACAATCGGATCGCCAAGCCATCGGCCCGGCGAAGACCCACACCATCCGGCATGGACGTGAATTCTTCCTTACTCGCCGCAAAAAAGCCGCGAACCAAGGCGGGACAGTCGACAGTCAAGAAAATCGTGCGCCATGATTTACCAAGTCGATACATCACTTCTCCATGCGGCGGCCGCTTTTCTTAAGATTTCTCCTGGGATCGGCCGACTGCGGAAAGACTACCGGCTCCGGTCGGCACTATGCTTCACACTGGGCAGCGACGGCAGAATTAATACTGCGTTCACTTGTTTCTAACAGCTTGAAGAAGCAAGCAGATTCGATGAAGCGGCCCCGCAATGAACCGACCAGCCTCTTTCCTCGCCGATGAAGCAGCCGCCGCTCTCGCCATGGGACGGGGCACTCGAGGAAAGCTGTTGATTCGTTCTAAATCCCTAAGAACCTGCCCCGACGGTAACCATTAATTTACCTGCCTCGTTAATGATCCCTAACAACGGTCAACGAACTCACCGCCACGTTTGTCCAAATCCTGCGGCGAATGGGTGAGTCGGTTGAATCGCTTAGGCAGGTTTCTTCATGTGAATGTTGACGCTTGCTGCTCACCGAATCTGTCTTTCAGGCAATGTGTTACAGGGAGTTTTGTACCTTGTTTTCAAGTTTCGCTTGCATGAGAGAATCACAATTTGTTAACCATGCCTGCGTAGCGTCGCGGTTGATCATCGACGAGGTGACTTCACCGTGCCGTCTGCGCATTCGCGACGGCGGTCGACCCTCCGAGGCCGCAGTGGGGGATTGAGATGCGCGTACTTCTTGTCGAAGACGATAGCGCCACGGCGCAAAGCATTGAGCTGATGCTCAAGTCAGAGAGTTTCAACGTCTATACGACGGATCTGGGCGAGGAAGGTGTCGATCTCGGCAAGTTGTACGATTACGACATCATTCTGCTCGACCTGAACCTTCCCGACATGTCGGGCTACGAGGTTCTGCGCTCCCTCAGGGTGGCCAAGGTCAAGACGCCGATCCTGATTCTATCAGGCCTTGCCGGCATCGAGGATAAGGTGAAGGGTCTCGGCTTCGGCGCCGACGACTATCTGACCAAACCTTTCCACAAGGATGAGCTGGTTGCGCGCATCCACGCCATCGTCCGCCGTTCCAAGGGCCATGCCCAGTCGGTGATCGCCACCGGCGACCTCGTGGTCAATCTCGACACCAAGACGGTCGAGGTCCATGGCTCGCGTGTGCATCTGACCGGCAAGGAATATCAGATGCTGGAGCTGCTCTCGCTGCGCAAGGGCACCACGCTGACCAAGGAGATGTTCCTCAACCATCTCTATGGCGGCATGGACGAACCCGAGTTGAAGATCATCGATGTCTTCATCTGCAAGCTGCGCAAGAAGCTCGCCAACGCCACCAACGGGTCCAATTACATCGAGACCGTCTGGGGTCGCGGCTATGTGCTGCGCGAGCCCAACGAGATCGAAGAGCGCATCGCGGTCTGACGCCGCGCCTCCCCCATGAACGAGACGAGGTGGCCGGGCTCAGTCCCGGCCTTTTCTTTTGGCAAGGCCGGCGGCCGCCTCGGAATGGCTTGACATCAAGACGATGAACGAATGGCCTATGGTGTCTGTTCCCGCCTTCGCCGAACCGCCCTCCCCCGGAAGCCCCCATGACAATCTCTTCTACCTCGCCCCTCGGCATTCTCGTCCCGCTCGCCGAGGAGGCCGAAGCGCTTTTCGCCCTGATGAAGCAGGACGGCGCCACACAGACACTGCGCATCGGCGGCAGGGATTATCACAGCGGCCATCTCTTCGGCCGTCCCTGCGTGCTGACGCTCTCGCGGGTCGGCAAGGTCGCCGCCGCCACCGCCACTGCGGGCCTCATCCATGCCTATCAGGTCGGCGCCATCCTCAATGTCGGCGTGGCCGGCGGCGCGGCCCGATCGGTGAAGGTCGGCGATATCGTGGTCGGTGATGCGATGCTCCAGCACGATCTCGACGCGAGGCCGATCTTCCCGCGCTATGAGGTACCCTTGACGGGCATGTCCCGCTTTGCCGCCGATGCCGCCATCAGCAACAGCCTGTCGCGGGCGATCGAGGCCTTCCTGGCCGAGGATCTGCCGCAGCTCTCCGCCGAGATTCGCGACCGGTTCGCTCTCGCCGCCCCCCGCCTCCATCGCGGCCTGATCATCAGCGGCGACCAGTTCGTCAACGGCCATGCCGCGGTCGCAGCCCTGCGCAACGACATTCCGGACGCTTTCGCCATCGAGATGGAAAGCGGAGCGATTGGCCAGATCTGCCACGACTATGGTGTGCCCTGTGCCGTGCTGCGTACCATCTCCGACAGCGCCGACGACAATGCCCATGTCGATTTTCCGGCTTTCCTCGCCACAGTCGCCAGTTTTTACTCCCATCACATCCTGCGCCGCTTCCTGCAGCACACGGACTGGTAATCGGACCGAAGGGCCTGTGCATGCGCGCGCCTGCCGGACTGGCCGAAGCCGAACGGCATGCTATAAGGACGCCGTGCATTCAGCGGAGCGTGACGATGGTTGGCAGTCAGTATGGCGTCTGGGCGGCTCGTAGCGCCCTGTTGGCAGGTGTGGTCGCCCCGGCGCTCCTTCTCGGCGGCTGCACCAGCAGCATGATCACCGGTGTCTATGGCACGCCGACGGAAACGGCTGCGCCAACGCAGACGCAGACCGCCTCCCAAGCGCCGCTGCGGGTGGATTTCGACCCCGATACCGAATGCCCGCAGATCAACATTCCTACCGGTGCTGCGGCCTATGGCCCTCCCAGCGCGCAATTCTCGATCACCAATTTCGCCCGTGAGTGCGACCTTGCCAGCGGCAATACCGTTACCATCAAGATCGGCGTGGAGGGCCATGTCGCCTCGGCCGGGGGCGGCGGCTATTCGGCGCCGGTGCGCATCACCATCCGCGACCGCGACGAGAAGCCCGTCTACACCAAGGTGATCCGCGTCTCAGCCGCGGCGACGCCTGGCGGCGGCCCGGGCAGTTTCCGGGTGGTCGATACCTCGGCACCGATCACCATCGGCCTCGAACAGCCACTCAGTTCCTATGACATCGTGGTCGGTTTCGACGGCAAGGGCGGCACGGTCACCAAGAAAAAGCGGCGGGGCTGAGCGCCTTAAAATTCCTCAGACCTTTTCTCATCGCGCCGTATTCTGTTGGGTTGACGACAGGTGAGGCCAGGGATAGCTTCCCGGCATTCGGCCGATCCCCGCGGAAGAGTTCGGTCTGATTCTCTTGGGAATCACGGACCGGCGCCGAAGGAGCAACCGCCCCGGAAACTCTCAGGCACCCGGACCGCGGGGGAACGAAACTCTGGAAAGCGGCACGAATGCGCAAGCATTCGGGCTCACCGAAGGGCGTAAGTGGTTCCCCAGGGTGCGGAATCGCGAAATCTCTCAGGTAACCGCGACAGAGGGGGCACAACCGGACATTCGTCCGGCGTGCACCCTTTTGCCGGAGTCCCCATGGCCGAGCCAGCCGCAAGCCCAGATCCGCAAACGCTCCTAAAGACTCCTCTTCATGCCGAGCATGTCGCCCTCGGCGCGCGCATGGTGCCGTTTGCCGGCTACGACATGCCGGTCCAGTATCCCACCGGAATCATCGCCGAGCACAACCACACGCGCAGCGCCGCCGGCCTGTTCGACGTATCGCATATGGGGCAGGCCTATCTCATCGCCGACAGCCATGACGCCGTCGCTGCGGCCCTGGAAACCCTGGTGCCGGCCGATATTCTCAATCTCGCCCCTGGCCGCCAGCGCTATACCCAGTTCCTGAACGACGAGGGCGGCACGCTCGACGATTTGATGGTGGCGCGCTCGACCGACCCCGCCGAAGACGGCAAGCTCGCCCTGGTGGTCAATGCCGGCTGCAAGGAAGCCGATTTTGCGCTCCTGCGCGACAAGATCGGCGACAGTGCCCAGCTGGTCGTCGCCGCCGACTATGCCCTGCTCGCGCTGCAGGGCCCTCTCGCTGCCGCCGTGCTGGCGGATCATTGCCCGGACGCTGGAGCCATGCCCTTCATGGCCTCCCACCGCTCGACCTTCGACGGCATTGCGGTCGGCCTCTCCCGCTCGGGCTATACCGGCGAGGACGGCTACGAGATTTCAGTTCCCAACGACAAGGCCGTTGCGCTCTGGCGCACGCTTCTCGCGGACGAACGGGTCAAGCCGATCGGCCTCGGCGCCCGCGACTCGCTGCGCCTGGAAGCCGGCCTGTGCCTCTATGGGCATGAACTCGATCCCACGATCTCGCCGATCGAGGCCGGTCTTCTCTGGTCGATCCAGAAGCGCCGGCGCGAACAGGGCGGCTTTCCCGGCGCTTCCCGCATCCAGCGCGAAATCGCGGAAGGGCCCGCTCGCATCCGCGTCGGCCTCAAGCCGGAAGGGCGCTCGCCCGTACGCGAGGGCGCGGCCCTGAAGAACAAGGCCGGCGAGACCGTCGGCATCGTCACCTCGGGCGGCTTCGGCCCCACCGTGGCCGGCCCCATTGCCATTGGCTATGTGGCCCCTGCCCTGGCGGCCGAAGGCACCGGCCTCACCGTCGAATTGCGCGGCAAGGATGTGCCGATCCAGGTCGTACCGCTGCCCTTCGCCCCGCACCGCTTCCACCGTTCCTGAGCTATCCAGAGATTGAGGAAAACCATGGCCACGATTAAGTTCACCAGCGACCACGAATATGTGTCCGTCGAGGGCGACGTCGCCACGATCGGCATCACCGACTACGCCCAGTCGCAGCTCGGCGACGTGGTGTTCGTCGAGCTTCCGGCCACCGGCAAAGTGCTCAAGCAGGGCGACGAAGCCGCGGTGGTTGAATCGGTGAAGGCCGCCAGCGAAGTCTATGCCCCGGTATCCGGCACGGTGATCGAGGCGAACGAGGGCCTGCCCGACTCTCCCTCCACGGTGAACGAGGACCCGCTCGGCAAGGGCTGGTTCATCAAGATAAAGCTCTCCAATCCGGCCGAGCTCGATGCCCTCATGGACGATGCGGCCTACAAGGCCCATATCGGAGCCTGATCCATGCGCTATCTACCCCTGACCGCCGATGATCGCAGCGCCATGCTGGCGAAGATCGGCGTCAACGGCATCGACGATCTCTTCGCCAACGTCCCCGCCGACAAGCTTCTGAAGGCGCCCCCCGTTCTGCCCAATACCAAGAGCGAAATGGCGGTCGAGAAGATCATGATCGCCTTCGCCTCGCGCAATGTGACGGCGTCCTCGGTGCCCTTCTTCGTCGGGGCCGGCGCCTACAAGCACCACGTGCCGGCAACCGTCGACCATCTGATCCAGCGTTCGGAATTCCTCACCTCCTACACGCCCTATCAGCCCGAGATCGCCCAGGGCACGCTGCAATATCTCTACGAGTTCCAGACCCAGGTCGCGTTGCTGACCGGCATGGAAGTCGCCAATGCCTCGATGTATGACGGCTCGACCGGCACGGCCGAGGCCGTGCTGATGGCCCATCGCGTCACGCGCCGCTCCAAGGCGATCCTCTCCGGCGGCCTGCATCCGCACTACACCGATGTGGTGCACACCATCTCGAAAATGGCCGGCCATCACGAAGTGGCCATGCCTGCCGACGTCGACGGCAGCGAGGATCTGATCGCTGAAATCGACGGGGAAACCTCCTGCGTGGTGGTGCAGAACCCGGACGTCTTCGGCAATCTGCGCGACCTTACTCCGATCGCCGAGGCGGCGCACAAGGCCGGCGCCCTCTTGATCGCGGTGTTCACCGAAGCGGTTTCGCTCGGCCTCGTCAAATCGCCGGGCGAAATGGGCGCCGACATCGTGGTCGGCGAAGGCCAGTCGATCGGCAATGCCCTCAATTATGGTGGGCCCTATATCGGCCTGTTCGCGACCAGGCACAAATATGTACGCCAGATGCCGGGCCGCCTGTGCGGCCAGACGGTGGACGCCGAGGGCCGGCGCGGTTTCGTGCTGACCCTGTCCACCCGCGAGCAGCATATCCGCCGCGACAAGGCGACCTCCAACATCTGCACCAATTCCGGCCTGTGCGTGCTCGCCTTCACCATCCACATGGCGCTGCTCGGCGAGAAGGGCCTGCGCAAGCTCGCTCTCGTCAACCACGCCAATGCGGTGAAGCTGGCCGACATGCTGACCAAGGTGAAGGGAATCGAGATCATCCAGAAGAGCTTCTTCAACGAATTCGCCATTCGGGTGCCCGGCAGTGCCGCCTCGCTCTTAGAAAAGCTGGCCGCCAGGGGGATTCTGGGAGGCGTGCCCTATTCGCGGCTGTCGCCCAATGCCGAGCTGAAGGATCTGTTGATCATCGCTTCCACCGAAGTGAATACCGACGAGGACCGCACCGCCCTCGTGAGTGCCCTGAAGGAGCTGGTCTGATGTTGAACCGTCAGGGACGCCCCTCCTCCCCCGGCGATGGCGCCGAGGCGTCCCATCCCACCTTCACCGGCAACCGCGCCCTCATCATCGAGGAAGCTTTGCTGTTCGAGACCGGCCGCACCGACGTGACCGGCGTCGACGTCGAGGAGGTCGAGGATTTCGAGCCGAGGCTCGGCGCCTTCGAGCGCAAGGATCCGATCGGCCTGCCCGGTTTCTCCGAGCCGGAGGCGATGCGCCATTTCGTGCGCCTGAGCCAGAAGAATTTCGGCATCGATACCGGGCTTTTCCCGCTCGGCTCCTGCACCATGAAGCACAATCCGCGCCTCAACGAGAAGGTGGCGCGACTGCCAGGCTTTGCCGATATCCATCCGCTGCAGCCGATCTCGACCGTGCCCGGCGCGCTGGCGGTGATCGACCATCTCGCCCATTATCTGAAGACCCTCACCGGCATGCCGGCCGTAGCGATGAGCCCGAAGGCCGGGGCACATGGCGAGCTTTGCGGCATGATGGCGATCAAGGCCGCCATCGCGGCCAGGGGCGAAGGCGATACGCGCAAGGTCGTGCTGGTGCCCGACTCGGCCCATGGCACCAATCCGGCCACTGCCGCTTTGATCGGCTTTTCGGTGGAATCCATCCCCGTGCGCGAGGACGGCACCGTCGATCCGGCCGAAATCAAGAAGGCTTTGGGGCCGCATGTCGCCGCGATCATGCTGACCAACCCCAACACCTGCGGCCTGTTCGAGCGTGATATCCGTGCCATCGCCGATGTGGTGCACGAGGCGGGCGCCTATTTCTACTGCGACGGCGCCAATTTCAACGCCATCGTCGGCAAGGTCCGCCCCGGTGATCTCGGCGTCGATGCCATGCATATCAACCTGCACAAGACCTTCTCGACGCCCCATGGCGGCGGTGGGCCGGGCGCGGGGCCGGTGGTGCTTTCCGACAAGCTCGCGCCCTTCGCGCCCTTCCCCTATGTCGTCAATGCCCGCGTGCTGGTCGAGCGGGCCGAAGAGGTGATGAATGGCGAGACGCCCTTCGGCCGCCTCACCGCCTTCCACGGCCAGATGGGCATGTTCACGCGGGCGCTGACCTATATGCTCTCGCATGGCACGGACGGCATGCGGCAGGCCTCGGAGGACGCGGTGCTGTCCGCCAACTATATCCGCGCCAGTCTGCAGGATTTGATGTCCGCCCCCTTCGGCGACCAGCCCTGCATGCACGAAGCGTTGTTCGACGACACCTGGCTCAAGGACACCGGCGTGACCACGCTCGATTTCGCCAAGGCGATGATCGACGAGGGCTATCATCCGATGACCATGTATTTCCCCCTGGTGGTGCACGGCGCCATGCTGATCGAGCCGACGGAGAGCGAATCCAAGGCCTCGCTCGACCTCTTCATCGCTACGCTGCGCGACCTTGCTTTGGCCGCCAGGCGCGGCGAGACGGAGCGCTTCTCCGGCGCCCCCTATCACGCACCGCGCCGGCGCCTGGACGAAACCAGGGCCGCCCGCCAGCCCGTGCTGCGCTGGACGCCGCCGGAGCCGATCAAGGACGCAGCGGAATAGGGGCGAAATAGGAAACGATCATTCCCGCCGGGCTCAGATCCGGCGGGATTTTTACATCTACGGGCAAGGCATGGGCTTCTTCCAGCTTTTCATCGACCGTCATCTCGATACCGAGACGATCAAAGGCGCCGTCCGACACTATTTCGAGCCGGACCGGACGATCGCCTATTTCGGCTCCAAGGACGAGATGATTGAGAGCTGGGGTGCGGGTGGCGACACGCCGCTCGACGTCCATGTCATCGTGCGGCCCCTGAGCGAAACCTATCCTTTCCTGATGGAAATCTGGCAGCCCGGCGCTGACTCGATCGAGGAGGAGCGGCGCTTCGCCCTCTATTTTTCGAAGGCCGCGGATTGCCGCTCAATCATCACAGACGAGGAACTGAACCCCTATAGCTGGTATTGCGTGCATCCATCGGGAACGATCGAGACGATCTACCTCACCGATGCCGATATGGGCACCGAGGAGGGCTGATGCCTGCAGGGCAATTGCCCTATCCCCGCCGATGCTCGCTTACCTTCACCCGCCCTGGCGCGAAATGAGCCTCCAGCACCGGCAGGGCCTGGCGGGGATCGCAGCGCCCGCACATGAAGATGTCGAGGGCGGCATAGCCGGTCTCGGGCCAGGTGTGGATGCTGATATGGGACTCGGCGAGCAAGGCGACGCCGGTGATGCCGCCGGTGTCGCCGAAGCCATGCAGCTTGACGCCGAGCACCGTGGCCCCACAGGCGGCCGCAGCTTTGCACAAAGCGTGCTCGATGCCCATGGCGTCGGTGAGGCCCTGGCAGTCCCAGAAATCGATGAGCAGATGCAGGCCGGGGGCAAAGGCCCGGGCCTGGACGGCGGCTCCATCCGCCATCGAGTCTGGCTCGGCTCCCGAGGTTTGTGCCTGCACTGCCAATGGCTTTCCCTGCTCTGCCCGCGCCATCACAGCACCGTTTCGAAGGGATGGGCAAGAGAGGCCATGGCGTTCTCGGCCGCACGCACGCCATGCGTATAGGCTTCCTCGAAGATGGAAACGCCGCTCATGTCGGAATGGGCGGTGAAGACCGGCGGCCGCTGCTGCAGTCCCGCCCGCCGCTGTCCACCCCAGATGAAGCCCGGCACCGGCCGGATCATGGCGTGTCCCCAGATCCAGACATCGGCCCGCTCGACATGGCCTTCGAGCTCGGGATGCACGGCAAGGAGTTCCTTCAGGAAGACCGCCTGCCATTCCGCCAGGGGACGGGCAAGAGCCTCGCGGCGGGCGTCCTCGGGCGGCAGATGGCTGATCGGCCAGTAATAGGTCAGCACCGTCTTGGTCGGGCGCATCTGCGTGATCTGATGGGTGGCGACGACATAGCCGAGCAGGGGGCTGTCGAATACGACATTGTCCCAGCTCAGATTGGCGCCGGTGCCGCCGGGCAGGCGGCTCAGCGTAATGTTGGCGACCGCCCAGGGCGCATAGGAGAAGCCGGCGGCAAGGTTCTGGTCGCGCAGCAGCCGCGCTGTGACGAAATGCGGCGTCGCCAGGATGGCGGCCTTCGCCTCGATGCGGAAGACCTTGTCTTGAGCCGCGTCCCAGACGTCGACGGCGACGCCGCCCTCTCCGGTCTCGACGGCGTAGGCCAGAGAGCGCGTCCGTATGCGGGGACCGAGCGCTTCGGCGAGGCGGCGCGCGAGATAGCCATTGCCCTCCGGCCAGGTGACCAGGCCCTGGTCCTCGGCATCGGCGCCGCGGCCATTGCGGGCAGCGAAATAATGAATGCCGGCCCAGGCCGACACGTCGCGCGAGCGCGTGCCGTAGTCGTCGCGGCAGCAATAATCGACATACCAGGCCAGGGACGGCGAGCGATACCCCTCCCGCTCCATCCAGGCCGTCATGGTGATGCCGTCGAGCGCCATCAAATCGGCATCCTGCGAGCTCAGATCGAGCGGGATGGCGAAGGCGCGCCGACCGTCACTGCCGATACGCTGGCGAAACGCCTTCATCGCGGCAAAGAAGCGCTTGCCGTCGGCCTCTTCGTCGGCGTTGAGACCGATAGCGGGCATCAGGCCTTCCTGCCAGCGCCCATAGCGATAGAGCCGCTCGGAGGGATCCGCGCAGAGGGCATAGTCGTCATAGATGGCCGTGCCCTTGGCGTCGTAGCCGGTGATGATGCCGAAATCCCGGAACAACGCCCTGACAGCCCTCGCCTCCTCGGTGAGCAGCGGCACGTAATGGGCACCCCAGGGGAAGGCACAGACCTCGTTGCGGCCGCTGGCGGCATTGCCGCCGGGTGAAGCCTCGAGATCGAGCAGCAGGAAATCGTCATAACCGGCCTTGGCCAGGCGGTAGCCCGCGCCGAGACCTGCGATCCCCCCGCCCACGATAAGGATGCCGGTTTTCAGGATCTCCCCCGGGCTGGAGAAGCCACCGCTCCGCAGCCTGTGGCCGATGCGAGAGGAGGCGCCGACCAATTCACCGGGAACAGCGCCGCCCTCGCCGCCTCCCGGCAGCCCCTTGCCCGCCAGCAAGTCTCCTCCGACCAGCCCGGCACCGGCTAGTCCGAGCGAGGCAGCCCCCAAAGCGAGGAATTGCTTGCGGCTGATCCGGGTCACGGTGAAGGTCGCCCTGAAAGCGGTAAGCTCGAAGCCGAATGTCTAATAAATGAGGTAATTGCCCCACTCCTCGTCGAAATAGCGCACCAGCGGCTGGTCATCGAGGCGCTGGATGGCGGTGGCGACATGGGCCATGTCGGGCGGGAACTGAAACATCGCCTGCATGGTCGTGAGGTCGAGGAAGCGCAGCCCCTCGGGCAGGCGGTCCGGCTGACGATAGGGCGAGAAGGAGCCGATTATGAAGCCCCACTCCCCGAAAGAGGGCACGAAGAGGTGATAGGCCGCGGTCTGATAGCCGGCCGCCGCCAGCGTGTTGTTGACACACCAGAAGGATTTGCGCGCGACCAAAGGCGAGGTGCTCTGGATCACCACCAGGCCATCTTGGTTCAGCGCCGATTTCAAGAGGCGGTAGAAGGTGAGCGAATAGAGCTTGCCGATCGAGAAATTGGATGGGTCGGGCAGATCGATGATCACCGCGTCGAAGCGCATCTCGGCCGGTTTCTGCTCGCGCAGCCAGAGGAAGGCGTCGGCGTTGATGAGGGTTAGCTTGGGCGAGGACAGCGAACCCCCATTGAGGCCCGTCATCATCTCGTTGTGCGAGAACAGGCGAGTCACGGCCGGATCGAGATCGACCATGGTGACCGCCTCGACCGCCGGATATTTCAGGACCTCTCGTAGCGCCAGCCCGTCGCCGCCGCCGATGATCAGCACCCTGCGCGGTGCCTTGAGCGCGCTCATCACCGGATGCACCAGCGCCTCGTGGTAGCGATATTCATCGAGTGAGGAGAATTGCAGGTTCGAATTGAGGAAGAGGCGGACGTCGCGCTGCTGGCGCGTGACCACGATGCGCTGATAGGGCGTGGATTCGGCGTAAACAACCGTGCCCGGATAGGCACTCGCCTCCGCTACCGACTGGATGCGTTCGGACCAGACGAAGCCGGCGCCGAGCGCGATCAGAACGACAAAGGCAGCCACCTTGTGCGCGCCGCGGCGGAGTATCGGCGCCTTGATCGCATACAGCACCCAGATCGCCACCAGGGTGTTGAGGATGCCGAACAGGAAGGCCGAGCGGATCAGGCCGAGATAGGGCACCAGCACCAGCGGAAACAGCAGGGAGGCGAAGAGCGCACCGATATAGTCGAAGGTGAAGACCTTGGAGACCAGGTCCTTGAAGGCGAGCCGCCCTTCCAGGATGCGCAGCAGCAGCGGAATCTCGATGCCGACCAGGATGCCGATCACCCCGACCAGGGAATAGAGCCAGAGGCGGAAAGAGGCGACATGGTCGAACAGGATGAAGAGGGCAGCAGCCGAACTGCCACCGACCGCCCCGACCAGCAGCTCGATACGGACGAAATGGCCGAGCAGGTCGCGCTCGATATAGCGTGAGAGCCAGGAGCCGACACCCATGGCGAAGAGATAGGTACCGATGATGGTGGAGAACTGCGTGACGGAATCGCCGAGCAGATAGCTCGCCAGCGTGCCGGCGATCAGTTCGTAGATCAGCCCGCAGGTTGCGATCACGAAGGCCGAGAAGAGCAGCAGGATTTCCACGAACGCGCCTTACCCCAATCTGCTTCGAGACTGCTTCTTCCTGGGACCACAGGAGTCTCGCCTGCTCTTTCTATCGGCCTGCCTCTGCGCTTCCAAGTGCAGGCGAGACGCCTGCGGTCCCTGGAGCATTAGGGCCATCAGCCATGGATGGCCGAGGCGATGATGATGGCGATGCCGAGCGCCACGGCGCCCAGGAAGATCGCCAGCGCCGTGTTCCGTTTCTCGCACAATTCCTTCCAGACCTGCACCTTCGGGGTCAGCAGGTCGAGCAGCCAGAAGGCGATGACGAAGACGACGAGGCCGATGCCGGAATAGACCAGCGAGGCAACCACATATTTCAGTTCGATCAGGCCCGAGACATCCATGAAAGCCCCCTATTTATGATATGAATAGCCGCCGCCGGAGCTTCTACCGCCGCCGAACCAGCCGGAGGAGCCGCCATCGTCGCTGCTCCTGATGCCGCGGCTGGTCGTCTGTTTGCCGTGCCACATAGTGGCCAGCGAATAGCCGCCGAAATTGCCGAGGGTCATGCCGAACACGACCGCAGCGGCGTAGATCATCTGCATCCTGCTCACGTGTCCTCGCTTTTGGAACTGCTGCTGGAATCATCGCTGGACGAGGAACTATCGTCGTCATCGTCGTCGCTCGACGACCACCAATTGCCGGTTCCGGAATCGGAGTCGCTGCTGGCGCCGCCGGCGATGAAGCCTCCCGCCGCCAGACTGCCAGAAACCGAGGGCGCTTCCTCATCGATGCCACCCTGTTCCCAGCGGTTCTGTTCGAAACGCCTGTCCCGGAGGAAACCGAAGCCGGCACCAACGGCCAGGAGGCCGACGGCACCGAGATAGTTCGACCAGATCGGCACGTCGTGGCGGACCGTCACGGTGAACGTCTCCGAAGGCAGGGGCTTGGGCGGTGCGGGGGCGATGGCGGGCTGCGAGGCAGGTGTACTGCCGGCCTGGCCATTGTTGCGCAGCCAGGTCTGCAAATAATCCTCCCGCGCGACCATCGGCGTGGTCTCCGCCACCTTGCTGAACAGGCCGGCATTGGCATCGATCAGCAATTTGTAGGTGCCCGCCGGCACCGGCGCCAGCAATTCGCTGGTGCGCTCGGTGACCCGCCCGCTGCTGTAATTCTCCAACCCCTGGGTGGCGCGATAGCTGCGATTGGTCTCGACATTGACCAGAGCGACGTCGAGCTCCAGCCAGTCATCCTTCAGTTCGGCGCTGGTCTCGAACTCGACATTGCCACGGCCGTCGAGGCGGAACGGCTCGGAAGCGAAGGTCTTGCCCTTGTCGGCGGAGGTCAGGGTGAAGGTCTGCGAGGCGACCTGGCGCCCGGGCGAGAGGGCGAGCGAGCCGAACTGCAGCAGCGTCGCCACGCCGAGAGCGGCGAGCGGTACCCTCAGCCAGCGCCGGTGCGGATTGGGCTGGTTGACGCCGGGTCTATGGCGTTCGTCCGCAAGCGGCAGCTTGAAGGCTTCGGCCACCTGACTGGGTTCGAGATAGATGCCTTCGGAGACGATGATTTCCTCGTCGTTGCTCTCCACCATCAGCCGATGAGGCGACGCGATATAATCAGCCGTCTCGGTGACATCCGCCGTGGAAGCCCGCCAATAGAACTCGCCGGCGACATATTTGGTGCGCGCCTGCCCCTTGCTGAAGAAGGCGTAGCGGCGCCCCTCGACCGTGAGGTCGATGGTGCTGCCGGCCGCCGGCACGTCGCGGGTGAGCATCTTCACCACGGTCCAATGGCCGGCTTCCCGAACCAGGAAGCGATAGCCCCGATAGGGATTGAAGAGCAGATATTCGATCCACTCGTAATATCCCGTCCGGTCGCTCCGGCGCATATAGCCGACGACCTCCCATTCGACGTCCTGCAACCGCCCGCGGGTGCCGATCGGAATCTCCGAGGGTTCGAGCACGGCCTCGGCCTTCTGGATGATGCGCAGATTCTCGTCGGCGACGTCGATCAGCGAGGAGCACTGGCTGCAGGTGGCGCTGATCGACTGGCCAACGGCGCGCAGCGTCACCGACCCGCCGCAATTGGGGCAGGCAAAGGTTCGCGGCCGACCGGGAGGCCGCGGCGCAGGCACGGATGGTGCCGATGGTGGCGGTGCGAGAGGCTCCTCCATCACCAGCCCTCCAGCGGCCTGAGATTGGAGAAGCGCAAGGCATCCCATTCGAGATAGCGACCCAAATAGGCACTGGCCTCCTCGCCATCATGTTCGAGCGTGGCGAATTCGCCATCGGCACCGACACAATCGATCGACACGGTGCGCCGGCCCTTGGGGGCTGCGAAAGGCAATTCGCCTTCCGAGCCCAGGCAGGTCGCCAGCTTGATGTCGACGGCCCTGAGCTGAACGCCATTCACCGACACCGAAAAGCCCGGCCTTATGTCGGCAGCGCCATTCTCGCTCGCCGTCAGCAGCGGCTGGCAGCGATCCAGCGCCTCGCGCACGCCGCCCCAGGAGGTCTCCTCCGCCTCCAAGCTCACCGAGAAGAAGCCTTGCGCCTCGCCGATCCAGCCTTCCCGGCCGTCATCCATCAGCATGTGCCATTCATTCCACAGCCCGTCGCTCCAGCCGATCTTCAGGCGCCCGATAATGGTGAAGGACTGCCCGTCGAAGACACCGCCGGTGCCGAGCTGCAGGGGGCTCATGTCGTCGGGCAGCGCCGCCATCACGCCGAGCGACGTCACGTCGACATCGGTTCGCACCACCATGGACTGGCAATAGGCACAGACGGCATAGACCGACTGCGCCGACCGGAACACGACATCCGCTCCGCAGGAAGGGCAGGCGAATTTACGCATTGGGCCTCGTATGGATCACGGGATTGACCGGCCTGTTCGGCCAAGATGACCGTTCCGAAATTAGGGCTTCGTCATCCCCGGCGAGGCCATAGGCCGAGGGAAGGGGATCCAGGGGCCAATAGGTGTGATTCATGGCCCCTGGATCCCCTTCCCTTCGCTCTCCCTCGCTACGCTCGTGAGTAGCTCAGCCGGGGATGACAGGCTCTTCAATTCGTTTATCGGCAAACGGTTCTCAAGCAGAGTTTCCCGGCGAGCGGGGCGAAGTCCTGTCTATTTGATCCGTGACAGCAGTTCGGCTTTCTTGGCGTCGAATTCCTGCTGGGTCAGAATGCCCTTGGCCAGCAGCCCGCCGAGCTTTTCCAGGAGCTGGATCGGATCCTCCGCCGGCTGCGCAGGCGCGGCCGGCTGTGCCGGCGCTGACGGGGCCGGCGCCGGCGCCGCATTGGCAAAGCCCTGCGCCATGGCCTGGCCTATCGCCATGCCGGCGCCGAGCCCTGCCCCAGCCCCTGCGAGGCCACCCGGATTCTCGGCCGCCAGCGGGATGGATTCGGCCGTCTGGAACTGGGCGTAGCGATTGAGGTCGCCCAGCATGTTCATCGAACTCGCCTTGTCGAGGATACGCTGGAGTTCCTCCGGCAGCGACAGGCTCTGGACGTAGAAGCTCTTGACGTCGATGCCATAGTCCCGGAGCGCCGGGCGGATGGCTTCCGCCAGCTTCTGCGAGAAGGCCTCCTGATTGGCGGCCATGTCGATGAAGGCGACATTGCTCTGGCCGAGCGTCGAGGCGATGGCGGTGAGCACGGCGCCGCGAAGCTGGCCCTCGATCATCTCGGAGGTGCAGCGCTCGGCCGTACCGACCAGGCGCGACCAGAACGCGCCGACATCGCCGATGGCATAGGAATAATTGCCGAAGGCGCGGATGCGGATCGGGCCGTATTCCTTGTCGCGGATGGTGAGGGGCTGGGTGGTGCCCCATTTGCGGTCGATCTGATCTTTGGCGTCGAAGAAATAGACGTCCGACTTGAAGGGCGATTCGAAGAACTTGTCCCAGTTCTTCAGATAGGTCAGCACCGGCAGGGTCTGCGTGGTGAGCGTATAGGTGCCGGGGCCGAAAATATCGGCGATCTTGCCTTCGTTGAAGAAGGCCGCCTTCTGCGTCTCGCGCACCACGAGCTGGGCGCCGTTCTGGATTTCCATGCCGGACATCGGGAAGCGGTAGGCCAACAGCCCCGCTTCCTCGGCCGTCCATTGGATGACATCGATAAATTGCTTGGAGATGAAGTCTAGAATGCCCATGCCCGTATGCTCCATACCGACGGATCGCAAGCCGCAGACAGCCTACTCTACCTAGCACGCGTGGCAATGGGAAAGGGTAACCCAAGGGACAGGCATCATGCGCGTCAGTATAGAACCTGCAGGAGCCCCCACCCGAGAACGGCGCACGCCTCAATCGCCTGTTTGCGGGAGAATATGACAATCAGTGACGGATCAAGGGCATCGCCGCGGTCGATATAGTCTTTTCGTGTCTTCCTGCCTGCCGGTCTACCGGCAATGCTGATGTCATGTCGAACCCTGCGACGGGAGAAGATACCGTGACCCTGAACCCTGCTGCATGCGGATGGAACCGGCGGCGCCGGCGAACGTGACATTAACGCACCAATTGGTTACTTAATTCAGGAAACCCTGGCAGCTTTGTTTGCACCGATTCCAAAAACGTGAAAAAAGCACGGGCACTCCAAGCTATTTCAAAACCACCGGAGACTTCTCGATGACCGACAGTGCCGATCTCGGCCCCCGCGAGGCGATGGAATATGATGTCGTCGTGGTCGGCGCCGGACCTGCCGGCCTGGCGGCCGCGATCCATTTCAAGCAGCTCAACCCCGAGACCAGCGTGGTGGTGGTGGAGAAGGGCTCGGAGGTCGGCGCCCATATCCTCTCCGGCGCGGTGATCGATCCCATCGGTCTCGACAAGCTGCTGCCCGAATGGCGCGAGGCGGAGGACCGCCCGCTGGTGACGGAGGTCACCGAGGACCAGTTCTACTATCTCGGCCCATCCGGCGCCCTGCGCCTGCCCAATTTCGGCATGCCCAAGCTGATGTCGAACCATGGCAATTTCGTCGGCTCGCTCGGCAATGTCTGCCGCTGGCTGGCTGTTCAGGCCGAAGCGCTGGGTGTAGAGATCTACCCGGGCTTTGCCGCCGCCGAAGTGCTCTATGACGACAAGGGTGCGGTGATGGGCGTCGCCACCGGCGACATGGGCATCGGCCGCGACGGCCAGCCCAAATCCGGCTTCACCCGCGGCATGGAACTGCACGGCAAATACACCCTCTTCGCCGAGGGCGCCCGCGGTAGCCTGACCAAGACGCTGATCGCCAAGTTCAATCTGGCCGACGGCCGCGAACCCCAGAAATACGGCATCGGCATCAAGGAACTCTGGCAGATCGATCCGGCCAAGCATGTCCCCGGCCGGGTGCAGCATTCCTTTGGCTGGCCACTGGATTCGAAGACGGGCGGCGGCTCCTTCCTCTACCATCTGGAGAACAACCAGGTGGTGGTGGGTTTCGTCATCCACCTCAACTACACCAACCCCTATCTCTCGCCCTTCGACGAGTTCCAGCGCTTCAAGCACCATCCGCTGATCGCACCGACCTTCGAGGGCGGCAAGCGCATCGCCTATGGCGCACGCGCCATCACTGAGGGCGGCTACCAGTCGGTGCCCAAGCTCTCCTTCCCCGGCGGCGCCCTGATCGGCTGCGCGGCCGGCTTCGTCAACGTGCCGCGCATCAAGGGCAGCCACAATGCCGTGCTGTCGGGCATGCAGGCGGCCGAGCATATTTCCAAGGCGCTGGCCGAGGGCCGCTCGCATGACGAGCCTGCCTCCTATGAGGCGGCCTGGCGTTCCAGCGAGATCGGCCGCGACCTCTACAAGGTGCGCAACGTCAAGCCGCTGTGGTCCAAGCTCGGCACCATCGCTGGCGTAGTGCTCGGCGGCATCGACATGCACCTCAACGAAAAGCTCGGCTTCTCCCTGTTCGGCACGCTCAAGCATGGCAAGCCCGACTACGCCACGCTGAAGCCGATCGCCGAAAGCAAGCCGATCAACTATCCCAAGCCCGATGGCAAGCTGTCCTTCGACAAGCTTTCCTCTGTCTTCCTGTCCTCGACCAATCACGAGGAAGACCAGCCTGTTCATCTCACATTGAAGGATCCCAAGGTTCCGATCGAAAAGAACCTGCCCCTCTATGGCGAACCGGCCCGGCTCTATTGCCCGGCCGGCGTCTACGAGGTTGTCTATGGCGACGAGGCAGCCAAGAAGGATCCGCGTTTCGTGATCAACGCGCAGAACTGCGTGCACTGCAAGACCTGCGACATCAAGGATCCCGCCCAGAACATCAACTGGGTGACGCCGGAAGGCGGCGGCGGCCCGAACTATCCGAACATGTAAGCGGATCTCGGAGCTGTCTTTATGAAAACCTTCCTTTATGCCGGCCTCGGGATCGTTCTCCTGGGTGTCGGCCTCTATCTGCAGTTCGGCACGGTTGGGGTTTCCCCGGCCGACCGGTTGCGCTGCGAGCAGGCCATCGAGAAGATCTATGGCGACAGCGACGAAGCCAAATACACGCTCCTGCCCAAATGCGGCGAGCCGGGCATGGTCGCCATGATGGATGCGAGGGCCGGGGGGGCCGGCGCCGAACAGGCTGCTCAGGCGATCGCGACCGCCAATCGCAGCGATCTTATCGGCATACTGCTCAATTGCGCTCTGATCGGCGCCGGTATCGGCGCCTTGGGCGCGGCCGCCGCTGCCTCCCGACAGTCGAAAAAGCGGGCCGCATAACGGAGCGAAAATGGGGGGCGGGTCTTCATGCCCGGCTTCCTATGAAGCGGCAGCGCAGGCGGGTCCGAAGACCCGCCCCCAAGAGCAAAGCGCGTTCACGACTGAACGCTTTTTCGCTCTAACTCATTGTTTCGACGCGTCTTTGCGGTTCTTGGTGACTCCGTCGAATCGCAAAACGCTTTAGAGCAACGCCTCAAGCGTAGATGGCCTTGATGGCGGCCTTCTCCAGCAGATCGCGGGTGCGGGGCGTATCTTCGGTGACGAGCGTGTCGATCGACGATAGCGCAGCGAAATGGTGTGCCGCCGCGGTGCCGATTTTATCCGGGGTCGCCACTGCGACGATCTCGGCAGCCGCCTTCATCATGGCGGCCTTGATCGCGGCCTCGTCATAGCCGGCGGTGGTCAGCCCGAACTCCTCATGAATGCCGTGCACGCCGATGAAGCACAGATCGGCATTGATGGCGTGAAGCTGATCGAGCACGCGCGCGCCCAGGACCATCTGGCTGCGCTTGTCGAAGACGCCGCCGAGCAGGATGACCTCAAGATGCGGATGCTCGGTGGTTGATGTCGCCACCAGCGGACTGTTGGTGACGATGGTGGCCCTGAGATCGCGCGGCAATTGCCTCGCCACTTCGAGATTGGTGGTACCGCCGTCGATGATAACCACCTGACCCGGCAGCACGAGCTGCGCCGCCGCCCTGGCCAGGCGCGTCTTCAAGGCGGCCGCGATCTTGTAGCGTCCCTGGAAGGGCAATCCTCCCGGCGAGACCGGCAGGGCAGCACCGTGGACACGCTTGATCAGGCCTTCCGCCGCCATGTCCCGGAAGTCGCGCCGGATGGTGTCCTCGGAAACCTCGAAATGCGCCGAGACCTCCTGCGTCGACAGCCTGCCCTTGGCCTCCAGCTTCGACAGGACGAAGGCGCGCCTCTCGTCAGGCGTTGATTCGATGGGCAAGGCGATTCCTCAATTGCACGTTTGTGACGATATCGCTAGATACATGCATTCCCTATCACAACAGCTATCGCCGGATCCAGCATGAAAGAGCTTCTCCTGAAGGGGAACGTTATCCTCGAAGATGCCATTCTCGAAGACGCCGTGATCCACTGCGTAGACGGCCGGATAGAAGCGATCGAGCCGCCTGCTTCCAAGCATGAAGGCAAGGAATGTCTGGATTTCAGCGGCCGCTACCTGTCGCCGGGTTTCGTCGACATTCACGTGCATGGCGGCGCCGGCGCCGACTATATGGACGGCACGGTGGAAGCCGTGCGGCGAACGAATATCGCCCATGCCAGGCACGGCACCACCTCGATCTTCCCGACCACCACGACGGGGTCCTTCGCCCAGCTCGATGCGATGGTGAAAGCGTGCGAAAACGTGCAAGCCTCCTGGACACCTTCGGATGGCGCCCGCATCGCCGGCATCCATTTCTACGGTCCCTATTTTGCGGAAGACAAGGTCGGCATCCACGCGCCCGAGGGCCGGCGTGATCCAGTGCGGGAGGAATATGAATATTTCCTCGGCCGGGAGATCATCAAGATCGCCACCTGCGCCTCGGAACTGCCCGGCGCCCTCGATTTCTTCGACCATGCCCGCGAACGGGGCTGCTTCATCACCTGCGGCCATTCCAACGCCTGCTGGGATGAACTCGAGGCGGCCTTCGCGCATGGCATGCGCCATGTCGACCATTTCTGGTGCGCCATGAGCTCGGTCGCCTCCCTGCGCAAGCGTTTCGGCACGCCGATGCAGGCGGGCATGGAGCAATATGTCCTCGCCAATGAGGGGATGAGCACCGAGGTGATCGCCGACGGCATCCACCTCTCCGACGACTTGCTACGCTTCGCCTTCCGCCTGATCGGGCCGCTGCGCTGCTGCCTCGTCACCGATGCCAACCGCGCCATGGACATGCCGCCGGGCAAATATCGCTTCGGCTCTAGCGAGGATGGCAGCTGGGTCTGGAGCGACGGCCATTCCGTCCGAGGCGAGGACGGCAGCCTGGCAAGCTCGATGCATGGCATGGACCGCATGGTGAAGACCATGGCGCACGCCGTTGGCAAGGACCTCCCCGCTGTCATCCGCATGGCCTCGCTGACGCCGGCCGAGCTTGCGGGCATCGCCGGCCAAGTCGGCAGCCTCGCGCCAGGCAAGTGCGCGGACATCGTGGTTCTGAGCGCGGAGCTGGAGGTCGAGCGAGTGTTCATCGGCGGCGAGCCCCTGCCTGCCGCATATGCGAGGCCCGATCAGGCAGCCTGAACCCGGACCACCTGCGCACGCCGCACCCAACAGCGGGCAGCGAGAGCGATCAGGGCGAGGATGATGCCGACGACGGCTGGCTCCGCGTGCTCGTAAAGACGAAATCCTCGGGAGGCAGCGAGCCGTAGACGAAAGGTTCCTGCCGGTTGTCGGTTCGCGACATCACATCACTGGTCACGAAGCGAAACACCTTGTTGATCTCCAGCCCCGGCTCCACCAGCCGTCTGGCAAAGGCCTCCGCGAAAGCGCTGTGCTGGCTATCGCCATCCTCGGCCACCGTGCCCTCCTTGGCCGAATAGACCACCAGCGTCGCCCCCGAGGGCTCGACCCGTGAGAGACCGCGCCCGACCGAACGGGTGGGCGTGGTCATCGTCATCTGTGCGGCGAAGGGATTGTTGCGGCAGGCATCCAGCACCACCAGCTTCAGGCGCCGCGCGCCGCTCAGCGCCGACAGCACACGCTGGAGGCTGACGGTCTCGTCGGGGACATCGCGATCGGACTGCAGGCGGGCATCGACGGGTATGAGATAGTTCTGCCCCGTCAGCTCCATGCCATGGCCGGCATAATAGAGGATGGCCCAGTCGGCCGCGTCGGCCTTGGCGGAAAAGGACCGGAGGGCGTCGACCATGCCGGCGCGCCCGAGATCGTAGGCGACCGTGACGTCCTGCACGCCGGCTGTCCGCAGAGCCCCGGCGATGAGATCGGCGTCTCGCCTGGGATTGGGCAGTTGCGACACCCCCGCATAGCGCGAATTGCCGATGACGAGCGCGACCCGCCGAGAGCCTTCCGCAGCAGCCTTCTGCGTGGGTACAGGCTCATTCTTCTTGCTGGCCCCGGCCTGCTGCACCGCCTTCGAGGCACGAAAGAGCGTCACATAGCGCTGGACATTGGGCAGGTTCGGATTGATCGAGAAGGCCATCTCCATGTCGGACAGGCCAGCTTCTCTCTCCTCGAGGCGCCAATGCGCCAGCCCGCGATTGAGGTAGGCCTCGGCATAGTCGCGCCGTGCCGCGATGGCCGTATCGCAATCCGTCAGTGCCTCCCGCAGCGCTCCCTTCGCCAGATAGAGCGCGCAACGGCCCGAATGGAATTCCGCCATGCCCGAATTCAGGGCGATCGCCTTGCTGACATCGGCAATGGCTGCGTCGATCTCCCCTTTGGCGTAATGCAGGTTCGCCCGGTTGTTATAGGCATTGAAATTGCCGCCATCGGCCGCGATCGCCTTGTCGAAATCGGCCATGGCGAGGTCGTAGTGCTTGAGATTGACGTAGGAATTGCCGCGATTGTTGTAGATCAGCGAGACACCCTGCTTCAGCGCGATCGCCTTGGTATAATCGGCAACGGCCTTATCGTGGCGGCCGAGCCGCTGCTGCAGATTGCCACGATTGGCAAAAGCAGACCTCATGCCCGGATCGAGATCGACTGCGCGCGAATAATCGGCGACGGCGTTTTCGACATCGTCCTGCTCCGAGCGGGAATTGGCGCGGTAGAAATAGACTTCCGCCGATCCCGGCTTGATGGCGATGGCCTTGTCATAATCGTCGATCGCCGAATTATGGTCGCCGAGCTCGGCATAGCTCAAGCCGCGAAAGACATAAGCGAGGTAGCTCTTGCCGTTATGCCGGATCGACGCGCCTAGATCGTTGATCGCCAGACCATATTGCTTCTGCCGGTAATAAGCGCGCCCACGCTGCAGATAGGCGGTAGCCTGGCTGCCGGGCGTCACCGCGATGCGATTGATGGCGGTGGTGCAGGCAGGAATGGCAACAGCCGGATCATCCGAGGCGCAGCCGCCTTTGGGAGCTGCGAACGCCGGCGCGGCCAACCATAGGGGCATAGCAGCAACCAAGATCATCAGGCGAAATGCGTTCATGATCCCGCTCCCCGGCGCCCGTCTCGATTCTACTAGAGTAAAAGTGCGATTTCTCCGAACCGCACTTTTACTCTAACTCTTTGTTTCCAAGCCAATCCAACGGATCGGGCTAGAGCGTCTTTGCGATTCCAGGTGACTCGGTCAAATCGCAAAACGCATTAGCGGCACGACGACGACATAGTCGCTCGCCTCCCCCTTGTCTGTATCGCGCCGAACATGACCGTCAACCAAACGCAGGTCGATACCTTTGTTCACCTGAAGCTGTCTCCTCGCATCCGGCATCGAGGCAGGCGCGTTTGCGAACTGCCGGCTCCTTCATCATCGCAGGCGGCTGCTCCCTAGCCGCACCGCGCATCCGATGGCGAGCCCGATCAGGAGCAGTGTGAATCCGACCACGGCCGGCCATCCTCCTACACTCCAGAACCAGCCACCGGTCGAGCCCACGATGCTGGCGCCGAGATAATAGGCGAGCATGTAGAGGGAGGCGGCATGACCCTTGCTGTCACCGCCCAGCCGGCCGACCCAGCCGCTCGCTACCGCATGGCAGGCAAACTGGCCCGCCGTCAGCACCGCGATGCCGGCAATGATGCCGGTGAGGGTCGAGGAGAGCGTGAGGCCGATGCCAACAGCCATGGTCACGAGGCTGGCGATCAGCACCGGTGCCCGCCCCAGCCGGTCGGCCGCCATGCCGCCGAGCGAGGAAGAGATGGTACCGAACAGATAGACGGTGAAGATCAGGCTGGTCTGCGTCGGGCTGAGATCGAAGGGCGGTGCCATCAGCCGGAACCCGGCGTAATTGTAGACGGTCACGAAGCTGCCGAAACCACAAAAGGCGATGGCGAACAGCAGGGGCTTCGCCAGCACGGCGCCGGGCCTTTCCCGGCCGAAATGCGAAAGCCATGCCCTGAGGTGATAGCGAAGATCGAAGCCCTTGCGCGGTGTGAAATGCCGCGAGGGCGGCAGGAGCAGCACGAAACCGAGCGCCAGGACGAGGCCGCCGATGCCGACGATCGCCAGAGCGAAGCGCCAGGTCAGGAATTCGGCGAGGATGCCGGTCAGCACCCGGCCCGACATGCCGCCGAGCGCAGTGCCGGCGATGTAGAGCCCCATGGCGAAGCCGAGGCCATCAGGCTCGATCTCCTCGGCCAGATAGGCGATGGCGATGGCCGGCACCCCGCCAATGGCCAGCCCCTCGACCGCGCGCAAGGCGAGGATGGCGTGCCATCCCGACGTGACCGCCACGGCAAGATTGAGCAGGCTGGCGAGGCCGATGGATGCGAACATCAACTCGCGTCGACCGAAGCGCTCGGACACCGCCGCAGCAGCGAAGATGGCAAAGGCGAGAGCGCCGGTGGTCAGCGATAGGGCGAGTGAACTCTGGGCTGCACCGACATGGAATTCCTCGGCCAGCAGCGGCAACAGCGGCTGTACGCAATAGATCAGCGAAAACGTGCCAAAACCGGCGAGAAACAAAGCGAGGCTGATCTTGCGGTAGGTGGCCGAACCACGTGCGACATGGGGCACGGGCGAGGAACAAGCGGCGGGAACTGACATGCCCAAGGCGTCGTCCCGTAAGGTGAGCTTGTCAAGCGCCGATCCCGGACCAACCCAAGAGGGACGGGCGATACCCCTGCACAAAGCCGCTATCTGGAGTTGTCATGCCTGGCGCCGAGGGCTGAAAGCTCGTCGGGCCCACATGCAAAATCGCGGTTTTCGAGCCCCAGACGGGTTGTTCCCTCGCCTCAAAGCAGCCATGGTAGCGGCGAATAATTCGCGACTGCGTCGCCTGTGTCGAGGCGGCCGGCTGATTCGGAGTTTTCTTAGCAGTGCCCCTGTCTTCCCGCACGTCTTTTTCCGCCGCTTTGCTGGCGATCGCCTTCTCGACGACCCTGATGGCGCCGGCATTGGCGGCCAAGGCGGTCGAGCGCCCGTTCCGGCCGACCTCCGCCTCCGGCAGCCTGTTGGCCGGGCGACTGGCCGCCAATGTGCGTGACGACGACAACGCGGCCTCCTTCTATGCCAAGGCGCTGAGCAGCGGCCTGTTCAAGGACGAACAGGCTCGCCAGGAGCTGACCAATCGTACCTTCATTGCGCTGCTGACCTCGGGCGAGATGGACAAGGCCGTCACTTTCGCCCGGCGCGTCGTGGCGATCGACAAAAAGAACCCGATCGCCCATCTCGTACTCGGTATCCGGGCGCTGAAGGGCCGGGACTACACCAAGGCCCGCGACGAACTCGCCTTCACGCTCGACAAGCCTATCCTGCAACTGGCGACGCCCCTGATCTCGACCTGGACCTATGCGGGTGCCGGCCAGACCAAGAAAGGCGTGGTGGCCGGCGACGACATTTCGTCCAATGACGGCTTTTCCACCTTCAAGAATTTCTCCACCGGCATGATGCTCGACATGGCGGGCATGCGGGATGAGGCGATCGCCCGGCTCAAGGACGCCCATGAGCGCGACGCCAATGCCGTCTCCATCGTCGACGCCTATGCGCGCGCGCTGGTGCGTGCCGGCAAGAAGGACGACGCACTCAAGGTGCTGGACGCCTATTCGGCCAAGGTGCCGCGCCAGCCGATCGTCACGGCGCTGACCACCGACATCAAGGCCGGCAAACGCATCGGCCCGGCCGTGACATCAGCCCAGCAGGGCGCCGCCGATATTCTGGTTTCGGTCGCCGCCGGCATCGCCAAGCAAGGCGGCGCCGACTATGCTGTGGTGTTCTACCGTCTGGCGCTCTATCTGGAGCCCAACAACGCCACTGCCCTGATCGGCCTCGCCGAGCTTTACAGCGATCTCAAGCAGCCCCAGACTGCCGAAACCCTGTTCAAGGCCGTGCCTGCCTCCTCGCCGCTCAAGCGCAACGCTGAGATCGAGCTTGCCACCACGCTGGACGAGCTCGACAAAACGGATGAGGGCGTTGCGCATCTCAGGAAGATCATCTCGGCCAATCCGCAGGATCTCGACGCCATCATCTCGCTCGGCGGCATCTTCAATCAGCGCAAGCGCTGGGAAGAGGCTGCGGTAGCGTTCTCGCAGGCGGTCGACGCAATCGGCAAGCCCACCCGCAATGACTGGCCCACCTTTTACTATCGCGGCATCGCCTATGAGCGCACCAAGCAGTGGCCGAAGGCCGAGGCCGATTTCAAGAAGGCTCTCGAGCTCTTTCCCGACCAGCCATCGGTGCTGAACTATCTCGGCTATTCCTGGATCGATCAGGGTATCCATCTCCAGGAAGGCATGGAGATGATCAAGAAGGCGGTCGATCAGCGTCCCGATGACGGCTACATCGTCGACAGTCTCGGCTGGGCCAATTACAAGCTCGGCCAATATGACGAGGCGGTCGAACAGCTGGAGCGCGCCGTCTCCCTCAAGCCGAGCGACCCCACCATCAACGACCATCTCGGCGATGCCTATTGGAAGATCGGGCGCAAGCTGGAGGCGACCTTCCAGTGGCGCCACGCCCTCGACGCCAAGCCCGAACCTGACGAGAAGGCCAAGATCGAGCAGAAGATGAAGGACGGCATGCGGGACACGGCCTCGGCCGATGCCGGCAAGGCCGGTGACGCAGACAAGTCCCCTGACGCACCCAAGCCCGTGGATGAGGCAAAACCTGCTGATGCTCCGAAGGCACCGGATGCCGCCCAACCCTCGCAGCCCGAAAAGCCAGCCGAGCCCAGCAAGCCGACCGGTGCCGACAAGCCCGTAGAAGCGCCCAAACCGGCGGATGCGCCTAAGCCCGCAGACGAGACGAAACCGGCCGACACCCCCAAACCGGCCGACGCGCCCAAGCCGATGGAAGCTCCCAAGCCCGGCGATACACCTAAGCCTGCTGACGCACCCAAGCCGACGGACGCGCCTAAGCCGACGGACGTGCCTAAGCCGGCAGAGCCCGTAAAGCCTGCCGCACCGTCCAACAACAATGGTGGCTGACGTTCCGGCGGCCGGAGAGGCGGGAGCCTCGCCTGTCCGGCTGAACGAGAAAGCCCGCGCCAAGGTCAATCTGACCTTGGCCGTTCTGGGGCGGCGCGCGGACGGCTTTCATGTGCTCGACAGCCTGGTCGCTTTTGCCGATATCGCTGACGAGCTCAGTCTCGAACCAGGCCTCGGCCTTTCCCTGGAAGTCTTTGGTCCCCGCGCGAATGAGGCAGGTACCACCACCGACAATCTCGTGCTCAAGGCCGCCAGGGCCCTCGCCGAGAGGCGTGATGGCCTCACTCTCGGGCATTTCAGACTCGACAAGCGCCTGCCGGCAGCGGCCGGCATCGGTGGCGGCTCGTCCGACGCCGCGGCGGCCCTGCGTCTCATCGCTCGAACCAACGGCCTGCCGCTGACCGACCAGAATATCCTGGCCGCCGCCCGCGCCACGGGCTCGGACGTGCCGGTCTGCCTGGAAGGTATGAGCCGCTGGATGCGTGGTGCGGGGGAAACCCTGTCCGCTCCAGTCCCTCTGCCGTTCCTGCCCGCCGTCCTCGTCAATCCGGGGGTTGCCACGCCGACGGCGGACGTCTTCCGTGCCCTTGCCCGCCCTGCAGGCTCGGTCGCTTCTGCGGATCTTTCCCTGGCCGCAGCCATAGAGGGCGAGCGCGACCCGATGGCATTGATCGACAATCTCGGCCAGGGGCGCAACGACCTCGAGCCGCCAGCCCTTGCCCTCCGCCCAACCATCGGCGAGGCGCTCGCCGCCCTGCGTGACCAGCCTGCCTGCCGCCTCGCCCGCATGTCGGGCTCGGGCGCCACCGTGTTCGGTCTGTTCCAGACGGCCGAGGCCGCAACGGCGGCAAGACAGGCGATCGCAGAGCATCGGCCGGGTTGGTGGGTGGTGGACACGGTCATCGGTTGACGCTTCGACATTGCATCACGGCGCCCGATCGGGCAAAGGTCCGGCCAATGAGTTTCAGCACTTCGAGCAGGCGGTGACGATGAACATTCTTCTGATCGGATCGGGCGGGCGCGAACATGCCCTGGCCTGGGCTGTTTCGGCGAGCCCGCTTTGCGAGAGGCTCTATGCCGCGCCCGGCAATCCCGGCATGGAGGAATGTGCGATCTGCGCCGCCGTCGACGCGACCGACCATCAGGCCGTCATCGCCTTCTGCCGCGAGAACGAGATCGACTTCGTGGTCGTGGGTCCGGAGGCTCCGCTGGTTGCCGGCCTGGTCGACGATCTCGCTGCTGCCGGCATCAAGGCCTTCGGCCCTTCCAAGGCCGCCGCCCAGCTCGAGGGCTCCAAGGGCTACACCAAGGACCTCTGCCAGGAATTCTCCATCCCGACTGCTGCCTACCGCCGCTTCACCGACGCTGCCGCCGCGCGCACCTATGTCCGCGAACAGGGTGCACCAATCGTGATCAAGGCCGATGGCCTGGCCGCCGGCAAAGGTGTGGTGGTGGCGATGACCCTGGAAGAGGCTCTCGCCGCCGTCGATGCCATCTTCGCTGGCAGCGTCGGAGAAGCCGGCCACGAGGTGGTGGTCGAGCAGTTCCTCGACGGCGAGGAGGCGAGCTTCTTCGCCCTGTGCGACGGTACCACCGCCATTCCCCTCATCTCCGCGCAGGACCACAAGCGCGCCTTCGATGGTGACAAAGGCCCAAATACCGGCGGTATGGGTGCCTACTCCCCTGCCCCCATCATGACGCCCGAGATGGAAGAGCGCGTGATGGAGACCATCATTCGCCCCACGGTCCAGGCCATGGCCGCCCGTGGCACGCCCTTCAAGGGCGTGCTCTTCGCCGGCCTGATGATCACCAAGGACGGGCCTGAGCTGATCGAATACAATGTTCGCTTCGGCGATCCGGAAACGCAGGTGCTGATGCCGCGGCTGCGCTCGGATCTCTTGCCGGCCCTGATCGCTTCGGCCGACGGCGTGCTCTCCACCATCTCGCTGCGCTGGAAGACCGATGCGGCGCTGTGCGTTGTGATGGCGACCAAGGGCTATCCCGGCAGCTTCCTCCGTGGTTCGGAAATCCGGGGCCTCGCCAAGGCGGCCTCGCTCGATGAGGTGTTGGTCTTCCATGCCGGCACCAAGCGCTCGGGCGATCACATCCTGGCCAATGGCGGGCGCGTGCTCGGCATCACTGCCAGCGGCAAGAGCGTGGCAGAGGCGCAGAAGCGCGCCTATGAGGCCGTCGATCTCGTCGACTGGCCCGAAGGTTTCAGCCGCCGCGACATCGGCTGGCGTGCCATAGGCAAGGCCTGACATGACGACCACGGTCAAGAGTTCTGCCAAGACCGTGGCATTGGCCCTGGGCGGTGGCGGAGCACGCGGCCTCGCCCATATCCCCATGCTGGAGGTCTTCGACGAACTCGGCATCCGGCCGGTCGCCATGGCCGGCACCTCGATGGGAGCGATCTACGCCGCCGCCTATGCCGCCGGCCTCTCGGCCGCCGAACTCCATGCCTATACGCTCGCCACGCTCGCCGACCGGCGCGGCACCCGCAGCAAGCTGATGGCGGCCCGCACCGGGCGGTTGGCCGATCTGTTCTCCGGCCTCGGCAATCCGGTGATGATCGATGCCGAAGCCTTCTGCGAAGCCTTTCTCCCTGAAGCCGTCCCCCAGACCTTCTCCGAGCTTGCCGTCCCGCTCACCATCGTGGCCACCGACTATTACGGTCGTCGCGAACGGGCGTTCACCTCGGGCCCGTTGCGCCAAGCCGTCGCCGCCTCCATGGCGATCCCTGGCGCAATCCGGCCGGTGCGCATCGACGGCCAGGTGCTGATCGACGGCGCCACCGTCAATCCGCTGCCGCTCGACCATCTCGCCGGCAAGGCCGATATCCTCGTGGGCATCGATGTCTCCGGCGCAGCCACCATCGCCATGGAGACCGATATGCCCGGCACCTTGGAGGCGATGTTCGGCGCCCTGCAGATCATGCAGGCGGCGATCGTCGACGCCAAGGCCGCCCATTATCGTCCCGACATCCTGATCCGGCCCAATGTCGGCAGCATCCGCGCCCTCGATTTCGCCCGTTCCAGCGTGGTCTTTCGCCTGGCGCGGCCAGCCAAGGATGAATTGAAGAGACGCCTCGGCGAACTTATGGAAAGCCCATAAGGCGTAAACCGGGCCGGCGGCCCAGCGAGCGCACAAGCCTGCGCGGCCCCTTGTCTCTTCCCAGCCCGGCTTCGAGGGCTTATGTGAGGGACACCGACATCCTGCCGCCCCTGACTTCATTCGACCGAAAGGCCCTGTCTTGGCTTCCTCGCCCCGTCTCATCCATGGCTTTCGCGAGATTGCCAGCGCCTATGACCTGATCTTCTGCGACATCTGGGGCGTCATCCACAATGGCCACAGGGTGTTCGACGGCGTTGCCGATGCGCTCATCGCCTATCGCCGGCAGGGCGGCACCGTGGTGCTGGTCTCCAATGCGCCGCGGCCGGCCCAGTCGGTGATGCCGCAGCTCGACCGGCTCGGCCTGCCTCGCGAATGCTGGGATGCCATCGTCACCTCGGGCGACGTGACACGGGCGCAGATCGCCGCCGTGGCAGCCAAAAAGGTCTTCCATCTCGGCCCGGATCGCGACAGGCCGCTTTATGAGGGCCTCGGCATCCGTTTCGCCGACACGGCCGAGGCAGCCGAAGTGGTTGTGTGCACCGGCCTGTTCGACGACACCACGGAGACGCCGGAGACCTACAGGGACATGCTGGCTGGCTTCAAGGCACGTGATGTGCCGATGATCTGCGCCAATCCTGACCTCATCGTCGATCGCGGCGGCACCATCATCTATTGCGCCGGGGCGCTGGCAGAAGCCTATCGCGCCGTCGGCGGCGAGGTGGCCATTTGCGGCAAGCCCTACAAGCCGATCTATGACGCCGCCTTCGAGGCCGCCGCCTCGCTCCGCGGCAAACCGACACCCTCCGAGCGCACTTTGGCCATCGGCGATTCGGTCCGGACCGACCTCGCCGGCGCAGCCGCCATCGGGTGCGGCGCGCTGTTCATCTCCGGCGGCATCCATGCGCTCGAAGCCGGTCACGAAGGCGATGGCGTCGACCCCGAGGCGCTCGCCGCCTTCCTCGCCGACAAGGGCGTCATTCCCGACGCGGTCATGCCGCGGCTGATCTGGTAGACATCATGGCCTTCGAGCAGTTTCTCGATCCCGTCACCTTACCCTCGCGTCTCACCGGCGCCGCCATCGCGATCGGCAATTTCGATGGCGTGCATCGCGGCCACCTGGCGGTAATCGAGGCAGTCGAGGCTCTCGCCAGGGGCTCGCAGCCGGGACCCCATCATCGGCCGCGCCCCGCCATCGCCCTCAGTTTCGAGCCGCATCCGCGCAGCCTGTTCCGGCCGGACGAACCCTTGTTCCGGCTGACCCCGCCCGCCTTGAAGGCCCGCCTCCTGGAGAAGGCCGGCCTTGACGCCCTGGTCACCCTCACCTTCGACCGGGCGCTTGCCGGCATGACGGCGGAGGAATTCCTGGAAGAACTGGTGGTGCGGCGGCTCGGCGCCCATGCCGTCGCCGTGGGTTACGACTTTCATTTCGGCAAGGACCGACGCGGCACCCCTGAATTCCTGGTGCAGCATGGCCGCGCCCTCGGCCTCGACATCGCCATCGTGGCGCCGACGCGCGAGAGCGGCGAGGCGGTATCCTCCTCGGCCATTCGCCGTGCCCTGGCGGCGGGCGACATCACGCGCGCCAATCGCTTGCTCGGCCATGAATGGTCGGTGCTATCAACCGTTGTCCACGGCGAGAAACGAGGCCGCGAGCTCGGCTTTCCCACGGCAAACATGGCGCTCGATCCGCAATGCGGCCTGGCTCTCGGCATCTACGCCGTGCGTGCGATGATCGACGGCGTCGTGCATGCCGGTGTCGCCAGCTTCGGCCGACGCCCGACCTTCGATAATGGCCCGCCCCTGCTGGAAACCTTCGTGTTCGATTATTCCGGCGATCTCTATGGCAAAGAAATCGAGATCGCCTTTGTCGGCTATATCCGCGGCGAGCTGAAATTCGATTCGATCGAGGCGCTGGTCGAGCGCATGAACGAGGATAGCCGCATCGCCCGGCAGATGACGGCACTGGACGCACCATGAAACTCGGATTCATCGGTACGGGCGCGCTGGCATCGGCGATCGTGACCGGCCTCAAATCCGTCGCCGACAATGACGTGTCGGTTCTCCTGTCGCCCCGCAACGAGGCTATTGCCGCCGACCTGGCGTCGCGCTTTGCAGATGTTCGGATCGCAGCCGACAATCAGGCCGTCCTCGACGCCTGCGACACCATCATGCTCGCCGTCCGGCCCCAGATCGCACATGACGTGCTGCCGAGCCTGCGGTTCCATCCGGACCATCGCATCATCAGCCTGATCGCCACCTTGTCCCGCGAGGAGATCACTTCGCTGGTCTCTCCCGCCAGGCATGTCACCAAGGCGCTGCCGATGCCGATGGTCGCCCAGCGACAGGGCCCTACGATCATCTATCCACCCGATCCCGACGTCGTGGCCTTCTTCGCCCGGCTGGGCAAGACGATCGCGGTGGCGGATGTCGGCGAGTTCGATGCGTTGAGCGTCGCCACCGCCACCTTCGCCACCTATTTCAAATATCTCGATACGCTTCACGGCTGGCTGCAGGGCCATGGCGTTGCCGATCCGACGGCCCGCGACTATGTCGCCGCCCTCTTCAAGGCCCTGGCTCACGCTCCGGAAGCCGCGCCCGATGCTGATTTCATGCATCTGGCGCAGGAATATGCCACACGTGGCGGCATCAACGAGCAGGTCCTGCGCGAACTGACCGATCGCAAGCTCTTCGAGACTTTCGCCGAGAGCCTCGACGGCGTGCATCGGCGCATTACCGCGCCCTGAGTGTTCCCTCGGACGAGTTTCGATATCGGTCACGCCGCCATATGGCTGTGGCAAGCCTGGTTGATCATGCGCAAAGCCCCCAAGGGGGAAAGGCGGGATATCGACAATGCTGGAGGATTTCGGCGACGGGATTTGGATTGCGAATGGCCCGACCACCTCGGTGGCCGGCTTTCATTATCCCACCCGCATGGCCGTGATCCGATTATCGGGCGGCGGTCTCTTCGTCTGGTCTCCGATCACCCTTTCGCAAGATCTGCGCGCGCAGGTCGATAAACTGGGCGAGGTGCGTTACCTGGTGCCGCCCAATTCCCTGCACCACCTGTTCCTGGGCGATTGGCAGCGCGCCTATCCGAAGGCCGAAGTCTATGCGCCGCCTGGCCTCAGGGCCAAGCGCAAGGACATCCGATTCGACGGCGATCTCGGCGAGGCCCCCATGCCAACCTGGGCTGGTGACATCGACCATGTCCTCGTGCCGGGCAATCTGATCACGACCGAGGCGGTGTTTTTCCATCATGCGAGCAGAACGGCCCTATTCACCGATCTCATCCAGCATTTCGACGCCGCCTGGTTCGACGGCTGGCGGGCAGTGGTGGCGAAACTCGACCTCATGGTCGCCGCCGAGCCATCGGTGCCCCGGAAGTTCCGCATGGCCTTCGTGAACCGGCCCGCCGCGCGCGATGCCATTAAGCGCATTCTGGCATGGCCGACCGAGAAGGTGCTGATGGCGCATGGCGAGCCTGTAACCGGGGTCGGCCAGGCTTTCCTCGGCAGGGCTTTCACCTGGCTGGTCAAATGATCCGCCGATCAGGCGTCGGGGGTCCGGCGAGCCATGATGGCCGGCGACCGCGCCACGATGACGATACCGGCCAGGGACACCACCAGCCCCGCAACCATGGCCCATGACAGCGGCTCGCCAAACATCAGCCAGGCCCAGATCATCGTCACCGGCGGGCTCAGATAGAGAACCGAGGTGACACGGGTGGGCGACGACTTGCGAAGCGCGATGTAGTAGAGGCTCCAGGCGCCGAAGGTCGCGACGAAAACCAGCCAGAGGATGCCGCCGACAAAGCCGGGATCGAGCCTGGGCAATACGCCGCCCTCATGCCAGGCGAACAACGCAAAGATCGCGGACGCCGACAGGCACTGGATGCACAGGCTCTGATGCACCGGCATGGCGCCGGCCGGGCTGCGCTTCTGCAGCAAGGTCGCCAGGGCCAGCGACAGCGTGCCGAGGACCGGCAGGCCATAGGCCCAGAGCGGCACGTGCCCCATGTCGAGGGACCAGCCCGAAGCGATCAGGACGCCTGCCAGCCCGAGAATGGAACCGAGCCACTGGCGTGCGCTCAGACCTTGCCCAAGCACCGGCCATGACAGCAGCGCCACCGCCAGCGGCAGCATGTCTGCGATCAGGGCGACAAGGCCGGTTGGGACCCCGAAGGCGATCGCCAAGGCGAAACCGGCGAGGTAGCCCGACATGGCCAAAGCGCCGAACAGGATCTGCCGCCAAATGTCTTTCCAGCGCAGCGGCGGCCCGATCGCGAGTGCGAAGGGCAGCAGGACGAGGCCGGAGACCAGGCTTCGCCACAGCAGGATCAGGAAGATCGGTGCATGGTCGATGGCAAACCGCACCCCGACGAATCCGGCGCTCCACGAGACCACCAAGGCGGCCTCGAGCACGAGCAGCGTGGCGACCGCCAAAACCCGGTTCTCCCGGCGACAGGGCGCGGTGACGGCTTCGCTCATCGGTGCGGCCCAGCCTCAGAATTGATCGAGAATCGAGGCGGCGATCCTGCGCGCGGTTTTCAGGCGCCCGTCATGGCCGTCCAGCCCCGCCCGCGCCATCGCGCCTTCGAGCATGAAGGAAAGATGCTCGGCGGTCTCGTCGATCGCCGTGCCTGCGTCCGGCCGCATCTCGCCGAGATAGGCCTTGAACAGCCGCTCGACCTCTTCCTTCTGCGAAGCGACTGACGCGCGGCCGGGATCGCCGACGGGAAGTTCCGCGGCCGCATTGAGGAGCCCACAGCCTCGGAATCCCCAGGCATAAGCCCCTGTCGCATGATCCAGATAGGAATCGAAGATCGCGAGCACCCGTTCCTGGGGGGTCGCTGCAGCCTTGAGTCGTTCCTGATAGATCCCCCGCCATTCGGCATGGCGCCCCTGGAGATAGGCGTTCACGAGATCCGCCTTCGAGGAGAAATTGTTGTAGAGGCTCATCTTGGCGACCCCCGCGCGTGCCGTGATGGCATCGATCCCCGTCGCACCAACCCCTTCGCGATAGAAGAGTTCAGCTGCCGCCTTCAGCAGACGCTCCCTGGCTGGCATTCTGTCGGTCATGAGCTCGGCTCCAAAATTATGTAGACCGATCTACCTAATTTTGTCTTCTGTCAAGTTCCTTCTTGACGACGGGACGCCCCCGCGAGTGCCTACTCTTCGGATTTACAGACAGCCTCGATGCGATGACCGTCCGGATCGATCACGAAAGCGGCAAAATAGGTCGGGCCGTAATGAGCACGAAGACCGGGCGCACCATTGTCGAGGCCGCCATGCACGAGGGCCGCCTGGTGAAATTGCGAAACGGCCGGGCGGCTGGAGGCGCCAAAAGCGAGGTGAAAGCCCGCTCCCGGCGAGCGCGCACTCTTGGCACGCAGCTTGATCGTGAATTTGTCGCCACCGCCGGGCATCCCGTAGCCGACCGCCTGATCCGGATCACCCGGCTCTAAGTCCTCCCAGACCCGCATATAACCGAGCGCTCCGAGAACGGCGTCGTAGAATGCCGCGGAACGCTGGATGTCCGCGACGCCGAAGGAGATATGATGCAGCATGTCGGGCTTCCCTGAAGCAAAGTGCGATTTCTCCGAACCACACTTTTCTCTAACTCTTTGTTTCCAAGCCAATCCAACGGATTGGCTAGAGCGTCTTTGCGATTCTGGGTGACTGCGTCTAATCGCAAAACGCTTTAGCCAGCGGCCGGTCGACGCCGGCGGGAATCACCCGGCGATCATAATGCGTCATGTCTCCCGAGTGCCTGCCGGTGATGATCAGACGGCATCCGCCTGCGACACGGCCTCTCCGCTCGCCTCGACCCGCTCTTCGGCGGGACCGGTATGCCGCGCAAGATTGAGGGCAGTGTTGATCAGCCCGATATGGCTGAAGGCCTGCGGAAAGTTGCCGAGCATGCGCTCTGCGATCGGATCATATTCCTCCGACAGCAGCCCCACATCGTTGCAAAGGCCCACCAGCCGCTCATAGAGGCGGCGCGCGTCGTCCTCGCGGCCCTGCAGCACGTAGACATCCGCCAGCCAGAAGGTGCAGACCAGGAAGGCACCCTCGCCCGGCGGCAAGCCGTCATCGACGTGGTCGGTGTTGTAGCGCAACAGGAAACCATCACGCATGAGCATGTTCTCGACCGCCTTGACCGTGCCGATCACCCGAGGGTCATCCGCCGGCAGGAAGCCGACAAGCGGGATCTGAAGGAGACTGGCGTCGATCGTCCTGGAGCCATAGGCCTGCACGAAACTATCGAGATTGGTATCGAAGGCCTTGCTGCAGACATCTTGGTGAATCTCGTCGGCCACGCGCTGGCAGTGCTCGGCAAAGGCAGGCCTGTCACCGGATTTGATCGCCATGTTGGCAGCCCGGTGGAAGGCGACCCAGGCCATCACTTTGGAATGGGTGAAATGCTGCGCCCCGCCGCGCACCTCCCAGATCCCCTCGTCAGGGCGGCGCCAGGCCGTTTCGAGGAAGTTCATGATGACTTCGCTGAGCGCCCGCGTCCTGGGGTGACGCGCCAGGCCGCCCGCGGCCGCCTGCATCATGGCATCAGCGACCTCGCCATAGACGTCGAGTTGGAATTGCTCGGCGGCGGCATTGCCAATCCGCACCGGCCGCGAGCCCTCATAGCCGCTGAGCCAATGGGGCTCCCATTCCAGCAGGTTCCGCTCGCCCGACAGGCCATACATGATCTGCATCTGCTCGGGCGCGCCAGCGATAGCCCGCATCAGCCATTCACGCCAGGCGGAAGCCTCCTCGTAATAGCCGAGCTTCATGAAGGCCTGCAGCGTCATGGTAGCATCGCGCAGCCAGCAATAGCGGTAATCCCAGTTGCGCGGGCCGCCGATCTGTTCAGGCAGCGAGGTGGTGGCTGCCGCCACGATGCCGCCCGTCGGCATATAAGTGAGTGCCTTCAGGGTGATCAGCGAGCGTTTGACGACATCGGTCCAGGCACCGACCGATGGGCAGCGCCCGGCAAAATCGCGCCAATAGCTCTCCGTATTCGTCAGCGCGGTCTGGACATCCGGCTGGGCTAGAGGCGGCGTCGTGGAAGGACTGTAGGTCAGGACGAACGGCACCTGTTCACCGGCGCTGACCTTGAACGTGCCGGCGGTATGCAGATCTTCGCCTTCCAGGGGCACCGGGGTCGAGAGAATCAGCCGATCGGGTCCGGCCACGGCCGTGATGGTGCCGTCATCGGCCCGGGTAACCCAGGGCACGGTACGGCCATAGTCGAAGCGCACGACGAAATCGATGCTGAAATCGACGCTGCCCTTCTGGCCGACCACCAGCCGGATGAGGTCGTTGCTGCCATCGCGTAACGGCATGAAGTCGATCAAGGTGGCAACGCCCTCCTCCGTTTCGAATGTCGTTTCGAGGATGAGGGTATCGGGCCGATAGCGGCGGCTGACGCGGGCCTTCCTGTCGGTGGCGGCAATACGCCAGCGCCCATTCTCCGACGTGCCGAGCAAGGCCGCAAAACTGGCGGGCGAGTCGAAGCGAGGAAAGCAAAGCCAGTCGATGGAACCGTCGCGGGAGACGAGGGCTGCCGTTTCGCAATCACCAATCAGGGCGTAGTCTTCAATCCGAGACGTCAAGGGCATCACTCCTTTTGACAAATGGGGATGAGGCTTGGCTATTCTCTTGTCCTGAATGCGGCGATTTAGCGCCAAAAACGCAATTCATCCCCGATTTGGTCCGTTCAGGCTCCGGCACCACCCTGTCCCTGGTTCGGCATGGAGGCAATCGCCCACACTCTTTAGCTCGTTGCTCTCGACCATGACTACCCCTGCCCTTTGCCGCAAGCTCGTCAATTTGATGCCTCGGCGGGGTTTCGCAGCACGCAGCCGCGCGAGAGACCCAAAGAAAGCCACGAAAGTATAGGCTGGTAACGGGATAGTATGATTAACACATCACGCGAGGTAAAATATTACTTTTGTGGCAAAAATAATCCAATCCTAAAGACTTAATTTCAATGGATTGAAGTTATGAAGATTACAATATATAGGTGAATTATATACTTTTATTAAAGCATGTCTTCGGCAACGAGAGTATATTAACTATCCTTGAAACAAGGAGGAAAATAGACTTACTGAGGAATCCGCATGAGCGATCTGCAATATGTTGGCAATATAGCCTTGATCAGCAGCAATGTATTAATACGGGATTGCCTCAATTTTATTCTTACTCTTAATTTTCCACAATACAGAATACAAGTATTTTATGCCGTAGATGAATGGGGCATTTCTTCTTCGCCTGTGCAGACGCGATTGGTGATCCTGCACGACCGGGGGTATATGGATGCCTCAAGGACCCTGGCGACCGCGCGCGCCAATGACCCCCACATTCCCGTGCTCGTCCTCGCAAATGCCAGCGACGCGGCGAGCATCGTCCAGGCTATCGATCTGGGCGCCAGAGGCTATGTCCCCAGTTCCTTGCCCGTCAGCGATCTGATCTTTGCGGTGAACCGCATCCTGGCGGGAGGAACGTTCGTTCCGCCTGAAACGAAGTTCGGCAAACAGGCATGGAAGCCCCTGACGCCTCGGCAATTGTCCATTGTCGCCGCCATCCGGCAAGGCAAGACCAATGCGCAAATAGGAAAAGAGCTCGGCATCAGCGAAAGCACCGTCAAGGTGCATGTCCGCCGAATCATGAAGCAGATGCAGGTCATCAACCGGACGGCTATCGCCCATCGATCGAAGGACATTCTGTCCACCGACGAGGATTAGGGCGTTTCGGCTTAAACGCACCTTGCTCTAGAGGCAGTGGTGTCGATGCAGATGCGAGGGCCTTGGCGAGCACAGCCTTCGATTGCTATGGTTCACACCGAAATGGGCACCGCGGCGTGTCGGCATCGTGAGGTTGCAAATTTGTCGGCGCTCGCCAAGCTTCCACCCACATGGATGGCGCTGCTGCGGCGCTACTGGCCGCATTTGATGGCGCTCTGGCTGGTTGGCGTGTTGGCCGAGGACGTGTTGACCGAAATCGCCGTGCGTGTCGGCTTCCTCAACCAACTGGCCGGGCTCTCGACGCTCACATTGGTGGTGCTGGTCAAGCTGGTGGTGATCGTCGCCCTGTTCGAGATCGTCCGACCGGGGCTGCCCTCGCTGCAAGCCGCGGCCAAGGCCGCCGAAACATCGCACGCCGACAGGCCCGAAGGAGAATCGGCCGGCTTCACTACGGCGCTCTCCCTGGCCTTGGTTCCCTTCTTCGCCTTCTACGCAGCCTGGGGCTTTCTCGGCGACACGGTCCGCGAATATTCCAAGCTCGCGCTCGACCTCACCCCCTTTGGCCAGAACGCGCGTATCCTCGAGGTGAGTGGCGGCTGGCTCCTTCTGGCCTCCGTGGCCATCGCCTGGCTGGTACGGCTCGGCGCCAAGCAGATGCACAAGCGCTCCAAACATGTGTTCTGGCCGTTTCTGATCGTGGTGTGCGAAGCGAATTGGGCTTTCATTGCGCTCTATGTGCTGTCCAACTGGCACAATGAGATCATGGCGTGGGTCTCGCACCTGCCCGAGACCTTGAATGGCTGGCTGTTCCCAGCCGCGCGAGCCGCGGCGATCGCACCGCCCGTGGAGTATGCGCCCGCCTCGTGGTTCGACATGCTGTCGGCCCTGTTTATCTATGCGCTCTATCCCATGGTCTGGCTGACGCTGGCCGCCCTGGTCTACGGCTATGACATCGGCCGGGCAGGCCTGCCGGTTGAAGGTCGCTGGAGCAAAGCAATCGGGCATTGGGGCCGATTGCCCAAGTTCTTGCGCGATTTTCTCACCCATTTCGTGGCTGGTACAGCCAAGCGCTACCGCGCGCTTGCAGAGGGCGTCGGCCTGACCTTCGGCACGGGCCTTACCCTCGTCGTCACCGTCATCGTCGCCTTCCGTCTCCTCGACTGGAGCGCGGCCTGGGCCTGGTACGGTGCTGCACGCCTGATCGGGCCGCATGAAATCGGCCTTTGGCAGATCATCGCCCATGCCCTCTCCGTCTTGCTGGGCAGTCCAAGTGCGCCCGGCAACGGAGCGTTGGTCATGCCCTTGAAGATCACCCTGCTCGCCGCAGGATTGGAGACGGGCTTTGCTCAGGGACGGCAGTGGCGTAGCGCCCGTCGGCCGATCAGCGCAATTCCAGCGGGAAGCTGAGGGCGTCCGGCAGGGCCGAACGGAAGGAGAGGCGCGCAGAAAGCCCCGCAGCGGCCTCGGCCGGGATCAGGAACTTCTCTTCGACCAAAGTTGGCTGGCCATCCAGCCCGATGGAGCGAGAGGCTTCCAGGCACCCCGCCACGGGCGTCGCCGTCGGCTCCAGCGCGCGGCTGATGTCTCGGGACAAGACGAAGGATAGCGGGCTCCAGCGCTGCCCCCCGCCATCGACCAGGGTCAGGCTGCAGCCCATCCAGGCCGACTGCCGATCCGCTTCATCGATGATCTTCCCGTCAGGTACCGCCTTGAGGCGAACAATGAGAAGCTTTCGGTCTTTCGATAGGGGCAACCGCGCGCCTTCGCCGCCATCGACGAGTTGTGCCGATGCGAGCGACCAGGTAGCGCGGGCATAGGGAGCGGCCTCACCCGGCTTGACAGCGGCGATACGAAACTCATGCGAAGCGAGATAGTCCGTGATGTCGACCCGGGCACCGAAGGCGAAAACGGCGACAAAAAGCACGGGTATCGCAATCATGCTGCGCCAATACCAGCGCGCCGCAGGCCGGCCTTCGGGAGCTGCCTGTTCAGAGAGGGTCACGGCCGATCTCCAGGACGGTACGACGGATGGCGGTGCCCCCATCCAGCGCCACGGCGAGCTGGGATGTGAGCCGGGGAAAGACTTCCCGCGAGACCACCAGTTCCGCACCCGCGAGTTCATCGGCTGGCAGTTCGAACACGAAAAGGCCACGCTGCCGCAGGCCGGGCTGCAATTCCTTGCCGGAGAGCAACTGAGACATGCCTTCGATCCGGGGGCTCTGCATATAGGTCCGCCCGCTTGCTCCCCGAAGCGCGACACCACCCAGCATCAGAGAGCGCTGTTTGCCCGACACGTCGGCGGCGACCACCGCCCAGATGCCGCCGGTGCCACGCTCGACCCTCTTGCCATAGCGCTGGAAGATCAGCAGCTCGGACAGGATCAGCCTGTCCACCTTGAGACTGAACTCGCTGGTCCCGGCGCGCGTCCCCTGCCTGCCGGCCGTCTCGATCGGGCCAGTGAGGACGGCATAGCCAGGCGTCGTCCAGCGCAGCAGCGCCAGCACGGCAATGCCGATCAGCACGATCGCCACGGTGACGGCGGCATTCTTCATCCCGGGCTCCCCGCGGCATTGAGCGGTACGCTCACGCGCGCGACGTCATGCGGGTTGAACCAGCCCGGGGCACCATAGAGATTGTCCCTTGGCTTGAAGGTCGCGCCGGCCACGGTGAGCTCCAGAGCCTTGGGCAAAGCACCATCGCCCGGCAGGGTCCAGACGGCCTGCAGGCGTTCCGGCAGGCGAGGCTGCAAATCCATCAGCCGCTCCTTGTCGCGGACGAGGTAGAAATCCGGTCCCTCGGCATTGGCCACATTGGTGAGCTTCAGGATGCCGGCGACGGCATTGGAAGTGCGCTCCGTCCGGTTGGTGAGCACGAGCTCGAGCACCACGGCCCGGCGCCCGGCCTTGATCGGGCGACCGTCGGGCAACGCCGTGGCGAGGGCGGCCGAGTTCGGCGTGACGAGCCAGCGCCCCGCCTCGACCGCCTGCCCGGCCGTCATGACCGGCACTTGCTCGGGATTGCGCAGGTGATAGAGCGAGGCGCCCAGCGAAATCGCCGCCGCTGCAAAACCGCCGATGCCGGTCAGCACCTTCGCCTTGAGGCTCTGGCGCGAAAACCCGGCGCGCAGCTTCGACAATGTCCCGTTTGCATCGGCCATGAAACCGACTTAGTCGCTGAACGTCGCCTGGGCAAGATGCCGCGAACGGGGAGAAGACCGGACTCGCGCGCATTTTCTGCGCCATGCACGCGTCATGATCGTCACATTCACCGGGTTCTGCCGTCGCGGCATTCAGAGCATGATGCCTGATGTCGCGAGTCGCGGGAGGGAAGATGGCCGATGCGGATGCCATTGTCGTGGGGGCGGGCCTGGCCGGGCTGGTCGCGGCCACCGAGCTCACCACCGCCGGAAAGCGGGTGATCCTGCTCGACCAGGAGCCGCGCCAGAATCTGGGCGGCCAGGCCTTCTGGTCGCTCGGCGGCCTCTTCCTGGTCGACAGCCCCGAACAGCGCCGCCTCGGCATCAAGGACAGTTTCGAGCTCGCCTTGCAGGACTGGATCGGCACGGCAGCCTTCGACCGCGAGGAGGATTACTGGCCTCGACGCTGGGCCGAGGCCTATCTCGCCTTCGCGGCCGGCGAGAAACGTGCCTGGCTGCGATCGATGGGCCATCGGATTTTCCCGGTCGTCGGCTGGGCCGAACGCGGCGGCGGCAGCGCCGGTGGCCCGGGCAATTCGGTGCCGCGCTTCCACCTCACCTGGGGCACGGGTCCGGGCGTGGTCGAGCCTTTCGAAAGGCTCGCATCGGCGGCCGAATCGGAAGGCAGGCTGGCGCTGCGGTTTCGCCATCGCGTCGACGGCCTGATTCGGAGCAGCGGTGCGATCACCGGCGTGGAGGGCAGCCTGCTCGCTCCCAGCGAAGTCCCGCGCGGGGTCGCCACATCACGCGAGGTGGTGGGTCACTTCTCCCTGACCGCACCGGTGACGATCATCGCCAGCGGCGGTATCGGCGGCGACCTCGATCTGGTGCGCCGCCATTGGCCGCGGCGCCTCGGCCAACCACCAGAGACGATGGTCACCGGTGTCCCCGCTTATGTCGACGGGCGCATGCTCGCCCTCGCGGCACAGGCCGGGGCACGGCTGATCAATCGCGACCGCATGTGGCACTATGTCGAAGGTCTCAGGAACTGGGATCCGATCTGGCCCGGGCACGGCATCCGCATCCTCCCCGGCCCCTCCTCGCTCTGGCTTGACGCGCGCGGCAACCGCCTGCCCGGCCCGCTCTATCCGGGCTTCGACACACTGGGAACGCTGGCCCATCTGCGCACCACCGGCTTCGACCATAGCTGGTTCATCCTGACCCAGAGCATCATCCGCAAGGAATTCGCACTATCGGGCTCGGAGCAGAACCCCGACCTCACCGGCCGCGACTGGAAATTGACGCTACGCCGCGCCATCGGCCGGCGGGCGACCGGACCGGTGGAGGCCTTCAAGCAGCATGGCGCCGATTTCGTGGTGGACGAGGATCTCGAACGCCTCGTCGCCGGCATGAACACCCTGACGAAAGAACCCCTGCTCGACGCCGCCGCGATACGGCAGCTGATCGAGGCGCGCGACCGCGACCTTGCCAACGGCTTCGGCAAGGACGGCCAGATCATGGCTATCCGCAATGCCCGACATTATCTCGGCGACCGGCTGATCCGCACGGCACGGCCGCACGCTTTGCTCGATCCCGCCCACGGGCCCCTGATCGCGGTCAAGCTCAACATCCTCACGCGCAAGACTCTAGGAGGCCTGGAAACCGATCTCGACGGCCGGGTCTTCGGCGAGGATCTCGCTCCTCTGCCCGGTCTTTATGCCGCCGGCGAAGCCGCCGGGTTCGGCGGTGGTGGCATGCACGGCTATCGGGCCCTGGAAGGCTCCTTCCTCGGCGGCTGCCTGTTCAGCGGCCGGCAGGCTGGCCGTGCCGCGGCGGGCGCGGTATAGTCGCGGATCTGGTCTTGGGTGCGCCTCAGGCGCTGCCGAGGAAGCGGCTCACAGGCCGCCGAGGAAGCGGCCGAGATCGACGATGCCGACCGAATAGGCAAGCTGGACCAGGCAAATCGCGGCCGCGACTGCGGCAAGCGCCGTTCGCGGCAACCAGCGCTGCGCCCAAGGCCCGTCATTCCATAAGAGCCTGGCCGTGATGGCCAGGCCGATGCCGGCCAGCACAAGGCCGAGAATGTTGAAGCGCGACTGCGAGACCAATTGCCCGTTCACCGAGAAGCTCTCGGAGGTCCCCACGAACAGCCAGAGAGGCAGAATGCCAAGGACAAGGCCCGCCAATGGCGGGCGCAGACGCTGAAAGGGGGTCTGCGCTGCAAGGGGAAGCTCCATGTCACATCCCTCATGAAGACTGAACCGGGCAGCAGGCACGCTGCCAGCCCATAATTGACCTTGGGAGAAGGCACTCGCTGTTCCAAAAGGGACAGGCGCCGGCAGCACCCTCGCCCCCAGGGCTTCCCGGCGCCAGTTTGCCGCTCGACGATATCGACAAGCGTTCCAGGCGGCGGCAGAATGCCGGCATGAGCATTCGCCTGCCCCAGAACCTCTCCCCTGCTGCCGCGCGTACAGCCCTCGATGTCCTCGGCGCCGAAATCCACGTGGAGAAGGCCGCATCGCTGGGGCGCGCGGGCGAGGCCGCCGGCCGGGCCATGGCGGCGCTGCTGCGTGCGGCGCCCGACGATCCAGACCGCCCAAATCTGTTGGCTGAGGCCGTCGACGCGGTCTATGGCTATTTCATCCAGAGGGAGCTGATGGGCATGGCCTCCCATGGCGGTGTCATCCGCGAGCTCAAGATACCGCCCGAAGTGCTGGCGAGACTGGGCGTCAGGCGCTGACGCGTCCGATCACTTACAAGTCACCGATGCTGCCATCAGCCAGGCGCCGCGCATAGACGGCAAGGACCAGGCGCTCGGAATGGACGAGGTAATCGCCGAGCAATGCCGCCGCCTTTTCGAAACTGCCAGCTTCAGCCAGTTCGAGAATGGCGAGGTTCCTGTCGACGAAGGGAGCGTGCAGGAATTCGGCATCCTGCAGCATGCCGAAGGCGAGCCGCAGCTCGGCCAGGACCTGGGCGAACAACAGGTTCAACCTTTCGCTGTCGGCCAGTTCCACTACGGCCATATGAAAGGCCATGTTGGCGGTACCCACTCCAGGCCAGTCATCCGCCACCCGGCAACGCATGGCCTCTTCGAATGCATCGCGCATGCGCTTCTTGGCAGGATGGCGCGGATAGGCCTGCGCGAGAGCCTGACACTCGATCAGGCGCCGGACCCGGTAGATGTCGATGATCGAGGCGATACTCGGCACCGCCACGAACACACCGCGATTGGGAACATGCCTGAGCAGGCCATCCTTCGTCAGCACCCGGAAGACCTCGCGCAGCGTGTTGCGGGAAATGGCAAGATCATCGCTGAGCGCCTGCTCGGACAGCCGCTGCCCGGGCGCGAGTTCGCCTTGGGTGATCTTGCGCCGCAATTGCTCGGCGACGCGTTCGCCCAGCGTCAGGGCGAATGCCGCGGGACGGGGATCACCCCGCGGGGTCATGGGCGGTGCCTGGTGCCATTGTCCGATCTTCACTCAACGCTGCCATTCCGACTGTCCATGACGCCGGGCTGGATTGTAGGGCAATCCTGGGGATTCACAACGAGGCAGCGCCAAGATCTCGACAGGGATGGACCGTGGAGCTCCCCTTTGAGCGGAAGATGCGCTGGCCGGCGAGCCACACAAGGCCATCCCTGCGCAGACTAAAGCCCACCTGCCACCGGCTGCGGATTGGGCAGACCTGCCGCCTGCCCTTTCGGCCCCGCTTTTTGATCGCTCGGGAGCATCGACATATTGTTGAACAATATTAGTGTTACGTTCAATCAAAATGCTTGATCAAGCCATCAATTTAGATGATATTGCCGACAGATCGGGAAATATCACCCTACAAGAACCGGTCGAAATTCCAGACCATCCAATGTCCCCGGGGAGCGAACACCGTGCCTAGTGACATCAGCCTATGGCCCCTCATCGGCGTGGCCATCATCGTCGTGGGCTTCGTCCTGCGCTTCAATCCCATGCTCGTCGTGATCGTTGCCGCCATCGGCACGGCTCTCGCGGCGAGCTTTCCGCCACTGCAGGTTCTCTCGGCCATCGGCACCGGCTTCCTGAAAACGCGCAATCTGGCGGTGATCCTGCTGCTCCCGCTCGCCGTAGTGGGCCTGCTTGAACGCCATGGCCTGCGCCAGCATGCACAGGCCTGGATCAGCAAGATCCGCTCGGCGACATCGGGCCGCCTCCTCATCGTCTATCTGGCCGCCCGGCAATTGACCGCTGCGGTGGGCTTGACCAGTCTTGGCGGCCATCCCCAGATGGTAAGGCCGCTGATCGCGCCCATGGCGGAGGGTGCGGCCGAGGTTCGGCATGGCTCGCTCACCGAGCGCGTGCGCCATAAGATCAGGGCCTTTGCGGCCGCTACCGACAATGTCGGCCTGTTCTTCGGCGAGGACATCTTCGTCGCCTTCGGCGCCATCGTGCTCATGACGACATTCCTGAGGGAGGCTGGCGTCGAGGTCGAGCCGCTCCATGTCGCCCTATGGGGCATTCCCACTGCTGCCACCGCCTTTGTCATTCATGCGTTCCGGCTGTCTCGCCTCGATGCGGCTATCGCCCGCGAGCTGGCCGAAGCGCCGTCCGAAACCGGCCTGCGACCCGAAACGCAGTCGGAGAGCTGACATGATCCTCTCGCTTTCCCACCTGTTCTATCTCGTCGGGGCAATCCTCGCCGTCACAGCCGCCATGACCCTGGCCGACCGCAACCATCCCAAACGCTTCAGCAGTGCCCTGTTCTGGGGTCTCTATGCGTTGGCCTTTCTGGTCGGAGATTTCCTGCCGCCGGCCGTGGTCGGCGTGGGTGTTGCCGCCCTGGCGCTGATCGCGGGGCTCGGCGGAGTCGGCGCCGGCCATCACAGCATTCCTAGCGTCGCCGAAGCGGTGGCCAGTGCAAAGCGGCTCGGCAACAAGCTGTTCGTGCCGGCGCTCGCCATTCCGCTGCTGACCGTGGCGATCACGCTTTCGGGCCATTACGTCACCCTCGGCGGCACGCCGCTGTTCGATCCCAAGAATACCACCCTGCTCGCCCTCGGCCTCGCCTGCATCGTCGCGCTGGGGCTCGCCTGCTGGCTGACGCGCGAAACGCCGGCACAGGGCCTGCGCGAATCCCGCCGTCTCACCGATGCGCTCGGCTGGGCCCTGGTCCTGCCCCAGATGCTGGGCATGCTTGGCCTGGTCTTCTCCGATGCCGGCGTCGGCAAGGCGGTCGCCCATCTCACCACCAGCTATGTCAACATGGACCTGCGCCTGGTGGCAGTCGCCCTCTATGTCGTCGGCATGGCATTGTTTACCGTGATCATGGGCAATGGCTTCGCCGCCTTCCCGGTGATGACGGGCGGGGTCGCCGTGCCGGTCCTGATCGGTGTCTATCACGGCAATCCGGCGGTCATCGCCGCCATCGGCATGCTGTCGGGCTATTGCGGTACGCTGATGACCCCCATGGCCGCCAATTTCAACATCGTGCCGGCCGCGCTCCTGGAAATCGACAAGAACGCGGTCATCCGTGCGCAAATTCCGACGGCGCTAGCCCTGCTCGCCGCCAATATCGTACTGCTCTATGTCCTGATGCCCCTGTAGGACATTATTCGCGGAAAGCCGTCATGAGCCCCAAAAAGCCGCCAGACAAGACGCCGCCAAACGTGTTGATCACCGGCTTCGAGGCGTTTGAAGACGATGAGACCAACGCCTCCTGGGAGATTGCCCGGGCGTTGGACGGCTGGATCTGCAAGGGAGCTCGCGTCCGCGCCGTGCAATTGCCCTGCGTGTTCGGGGCAGCCATCGAGCGACTGGACGAGGCTCTGAGGCAATGGCAGCCCCGTCTCGTCGTCAGCCTCGGGCAGGCGAGCGGGCGCCCCGAGATCACGCCCGAGCGCGTTGCTGTTAATCTCGACGATGCGCGCATTCCCGACAATGAAGGCCGCCAGCCGATCGATATCCCGGTGATATCAGGTGCGCCGGCCGCCTATTTTTCTTCCCTGCCGGTCAAGGCGATCGTGCGGGACCTCCGGGCGGCGGGGCTGCCGGCCTCGCTGTCCAACTCCGCCGGCACCTTCGTGTGCAACCACATCTTCTACGCCCTGATGCATCGGCTGGCGACACAACGCCCACTCGCCAAGACGCGAGGCGGGTTCGTGCACGTGCCCTGTCTGCCCGAGCATGCCGCACGCCGGCCTGGACTGCCGAGCTTGGCGCTGGGGACGCAGGTCGAGGCTATCAGACATCTCACGCACACCGCCCTCACCGTCCAAGAGGACGTGCGAGAGAGTGGCGGACAAATCCATTGAGCCGCCAGGCATCTGAGCAGCAAAAATTATCGGGAGCTTCGTGCCATGAACATCGACCTCAACAGCGATCTCGGCGAAAGCTTCGGCGCCTGGCGCATGGGTGATGACGAGGCGGTGCTCGGCATCGTCTCCAGCGCCAATGTGGCCTGCGGCTTTCATGCCGGCGATCCCACCGGCATCCTCGCCACGCTGCGGGCCGCCAAGGCCAAGGGCGTGACGGTCGGGGCGCACATCGCCTATCCCGATCTCGGCGGCTTCGGGCGGCGCAACATGGATGTCGCCAGCGAGGACCTGATCGCCGACGCCATCTACCAGATCGGCGCGCTCAAGGGCCTGGCCACCGCTGCCGGCACCACCGTGCGCTACGTCAAGCCACATGGCGCCCTCTACAACACCATCGCCAAGGACCGGCGGCAGGCCGAGGCCATCATCGAGGCGATCCGGCAGATCGATCCCGAGCTCACGCTGGTGGCCCTGGCCGGATCTTCCCTCATCGGATGGGCCCGCGCCGCCGGCCTCACCGTGGTCGCCGAGGCCTTCGCAGACAGGGGCTATATGCCCGATGGCTCGCTGGTGTCGCGCCGCGAGCCCGGCGCGGTGCTGCATGACCCGCAGGAGGTGGCGGCGCGCATGCTGCACCTGGTGACGGAAGGCACGGTTCCCGCGATCGACGGCAGCGCGGTCCGCATCGAGGCGGATTCGATCTGCGTCCATGGCGACAGCCCCGGCGCCGTCGCCATGGCACGCGAAATCCGCGCCTTGCTGGAGCGATCGGGCGTAGCCATTCGCTCCTTCATGGCCTCGACGGGCGGAGAGCGTTGATGCGCTTCCTGCCGGTCAATCTCGATGCCCTCATGGTGGAGCTCCCAGACCTGCCGCAGACGTTGGCTTTGCAGGCCTCCCTGCGCGCCGAGCCCATCGCCGGCATCGAGGATATCGTGCCCGCGGCCCGGACCCTGCTGGTGCGCTACCGTCCAGCGGCGATCACGCAGCGGGACCTGATCACCGCCATCGGCCAGCGACGCCTCGATGCCGATGTCGAACAAAGCGGCACTCTGATCGAGATCCCGGTCCGCTACGATGGGGAGGATCTCGCCGAAGTCGCCGATTTCCTCAAAATTCCGGTCGACGAGGTGATCCGGCGCCATACCGGCAGCGAATACGCAGTGGCCTTCACCGGCTTCGCACCGGGTTTTGCCTATCTCAGCGGCGGCCATCCGAGCTTCGATCTGCCCCGGCGTGCCACGCCGCGCCCGCGCTTGGCCGCAGGCTCCGTGGGCCTGGCCGGTCGCTTCAGCGCCGTCTATCCGCAGGCGAGCCCCGGCGGCTGGCAGATCATCGGCGTGACGGACCTGCCGATGTGGGACCTTGCGCGCGAACGCCCCGCTCTGCTGCAGCCTGGCGACCGTGTGCGCTTCGTCGAGGTCGGCGAAGGTGAGAGCCCCCACCCCCTCTCACCATCGGGGAGAGGGGAGATGGCGAGACCTGCACCCCTCTCCCCGGTGGGGAGAGGGGCCGGGGGTGAGGGAAACGACCCCGCCTCCCCCCTCTTCGAGGTCATCAAGCCAAGTCCCCAGATGCTGTTCCAGGATCTAGGGCGCCCCGGCCAGGCGCGGCAGGGTGTCAGCGTTTCCGGCGCGATGGACCGCGCCGCCCTGCGCAGCGCCAACCGGCTGGTCGGCAACCCCGGCCCACTGCCTGGCCTCGAGATCGCCTATGGCGGCTGCGAACTTCTCTGCCTCGGCGAAACGGTGGTCGCCGTCACCGGTGCCGACGGGCCGCTCACTTTGACCACCGCCGAAGGCTCCCGCCACCCCGTACCGCGTCACGCCGCCATCGCGCTTGCCACCGGCGACAGACTGCATTTCGGGGAGCCGCAGGCCGGCATGCGCTTTTACCTCGCCGTGCGCGGCGGTTTCGCCATTGCCCCGGTACTGGGCAGCGCCGCCACCGACACGCTCGCCCAGATCGGGCCGCCGGCCGTCATGGTCGGCGATCGCCTATCCGGGCTCGCGCCGCCGCCCGGCGCCGTGACGGCGTTGCCGGATGTGCCACCCGTGCTGCCTAGGCTCGGCGAACTCGTCATTCTCGACGTCGTCATGGGGCCGCGCAGCGACTGGCTCTCCGAGGCAGCGCTCAAGGATTTTGCAAATCAGTCCTGGTCGGTGACGCCCCAGTCCAATCGCATCGGCATCCGCCTCTACGGCGAGCGGGCGCTGAAGCGCGCGCCGGCGAGCGAGGGCAAGGAACTGCCGAGCGAGGGCACGATCCAGGGCTCGGTCCAGGTGCCGCCGTCAGGCCAGCCGGTGCTGTTCCTCGCCGATCATCCGCTGACCGGCGGCTATCCCGTCATCGCGGCGGTCGCCCCCTACCATCTCGACCGCGCCGGCCAGATTCCCATCGGAGGGCAGATCCGTTTCCGGCCGATCACCCAATTTGCCGAAGCGTCTTGCGATCTGGCGGAATCGCCTGGAGTCGCAAAGGCGCGTCGAACCAAAAAACCAGAGTAAACAAGCCTTTCCGCTTTAACGCGCTTTGCTCAAGGGGACGATAATGCCCATCAAGAAGGTCCTGATCGCCAATCGAGGCGAGATCGCCGTGCGCGTGATACGGGCCTGCGCCGATTACGGCGTCGCCTCGGTCGCGGTCTATGCCGATGCCGACATCGACGCGCTGCACGCCCGCATGGCGGACGAGGCCTATGGTCTGGAAGGCGACAAGCCAGCCGAGACCTATCTCGACATCGACAAGCTCATCGCCATCGCCCGCCGCAGCGGCGCTGATGCCGTGCATCCAGGCTATGGCTTCCTCTCCGAGCGCGCCGGTTTTGCGCAGGCCGTCATCGATGCCGGCCTGACCTGGATCGGCCCGCCTCCATCGGCCATCGAGCAATTGGGCGACAAGGTACAGGCCCGCAAGCTCGCCATGGCGGTCGGAGCGCCCCTGGTCGCCGGCACCGCCGATCCCGTTGGTGGCCCTGACGAAGTTCTCGCCTTTGCCGAACAGCACGGCCTGCCGATCGCCATCAAGGCCGCCTTCGGTGGCGGCGGGCGCGGGCTGAAAGTCGCCTGGCGCATGGACGAGGTCGCCGAACTCTATGACTCGGCCGTACGCGAGGCCGTCACCGCCTTCGGCCGCGGCGAATGCTTCGTCGAGCAATATCTCGATCGCCCCCGCCATATCGAAGCGCAGGTGATCGCCGACAGCCATGGCAATGTCGTGGTGCTCGGCACGCGCGACTGCTCGCTGCAGCGCCGCAACCAGAAGCTGGTGGAAGAAGCCCCGGCGCCCTTCCTCAGCGACGAGCAGCGCGCCCGCATTCACCAGGCGGCGCGCGATATCTGCGCCAAGGCCGGCTATGTCAGCGCCGGCACGGTGGAATTCCTGCTGAGCGCCTCGGATGCGATCTCCTTCCTGGAGGTCAACACCCGTCTGCAGGTGGAGCATCCGGTAACGGAGGAGACGGCGGGCATCGATCTGGTGGTCGAGCAGTTGCGCGTCGCCGACGGTCATCCTCTCAGCATCAGCGAAACGCCGGCGCCACGAGGCCATGCCCTGGAGTTCCGCATCAATGCCGAGGATGTCGGACGCGGCTTCCTGCCGACGCCGGGCCTCATCACCGCCTTCGAGCCGCCCTCCGGCCCCGGCGTCCGCCTGGATACCGGCGTCACCACCGGCTCGACCATTCCCGGCAGCTTCGATTCCCTGATGGCCAAGCTCATCGTCACCGGCGCGACGCGGGGCGAGGCCATTGCGCGAGCCCGGCGCGCCCTCGCCGAGTTCCGCATCGAGGGGGTCGCCTCGGTCCTGCCCTTCCATCGCACGGTGATCGGCCATACCGACTTTACCGGTGAGCGGGATTTCAAGGTCCACACCCGCTGGATCGAGACCGACTTTGCCGCCACCCTTGCAGCCGCCACGCGGCCAGAACCGCTGCCGGCGGCGACATTGCTGCGCACCGCCGTGGAGATCGACGGCCGGCGCGTCACTCTGGGTCTGCCCCCCGCCTTGCTGGGCGGCCTCCAGGCCGTGCCATCAGCGGCGCCGGCAGCAGCCGTGCAAGCCGAAGTCTCGCCCGATGCTGTGGTCGCGCCGATGGCCGGCACACTGCGCTCCTGGCAAGTGGAAGACGGCGCCGAGGTCGCGGAGGGCGATGTCGTCGCCGTGATGGAGGCGATGAAGATGGAAATGCAGGTCAAGGCACACAGGACCGGAAAGCTGGCGCAGGAAGTCCAAGCTGGTGCCACCGTGACGGCCGGCATGGTGATGGCGCGCATTGGATTGGACAACGATCTATAGGAAAGGCACGGATAGCCTTCTCCCCCTTGCGGGACCGGGCACTTCCGATAGAAGTGCCATGGGTGGCCGAGCGTAGCGAGGTCGGATGAGCGGTCGCACCATTCTTTAAGTACTGTCGCGAAACCCCTCATCTGCCCCTTCGGAGCACCTTCTCCCACAAGGGGAGAAGGCTATCCGCGCCTGTCTGGAAAGAGCCTGCCGTGATTCCCTGGAAACACCTCGACACCGCGACGATCCCCAATGGCGGCGCAGAACTGCGCCTCAAGCAGCGCGGTAGTGAATTCTCGATCAGGCTCGGCAGCATCGAGCTGATGAACAGCCGGCTCAGCGGCTCGGAAGAGGCGCTGGCGACGATGACCGCCGAGCGCCTGGCGGCACGCAAGCATCCGCGCATCCTGATCGGCGGGCTCGGCATGGGCTTCACCCTGCGCGCCGCCCTGGCAAGCTTTCCCGAGGATGCCGAGATCGTGGTCGCCGAACTGGTGCCCTCTGTCGTCACCTGGGCCCGGGGCCCCATGGCCGAGATCTTCGCAGGCAGCCTCGATGATCGGCGCGTCAGCATCGAGCTCGGCGATGTCGACAGAATGATCCGCTCCGGGCGCCGTTTCGACGCGATCCTGCTCGACGTCGACAACGGTCCGGAAGGGCTGACCCATGCCGGCAATGATCGCCTCTACAGCCTGGAAGGCCTCGCGGCGGCACGGGGAGCACTGACCGCAGGCGGCCTGCTGGCCGTGTGGTCGCAAGGTCCTTCCTCGGCCTTTGCCCGGCGGCTGCATCAGGCGGGCTTTGCGGTGGACGAAGTTCGCGTGCGCGCCAACAAGGGGCGCAGCGGCGCCCGGCACGTGATCTGGTTCGCGAAACGGAGCTGAGTGCGGTCCGGCCGATACGGCGCGAAACTCGCCAGGAAGAAGCCTTCAAGCGACCAGATCGGCCAGCCGCGATCGGCCTCCCGTCATCATGGCGCTTCCCCTTATGCCCTTGCAGCACGACGCCAGGCTGCATACCTCTAGGAAATCTTCATTGCCCGGATTGCGGGTGTTGCGCATGCTGCCTTGCTGCAGGCGCCCTTCACCAAGATGAAAGCGATGACACTTCGTTCGATCATGCGCTCGGTCGTGGCCGTGCGGGCCAGGATTCCACAGGACGCCTTCACCGCGGCTGCGCTCGGCACCGAGCGTGAAGGCAGTGGCGTGGTCATCCGCGACGACGGGCTGGTGCTCACCATCGGCTATCTCGTCACCGAAGCCGACGAGGTCTGGCTGACCACGCAGGAGGGGCGTGTGGTTCCCGCCCATGTCCTGACTTATGACCAGACAACAGGCTTCGGCCTGTTGCAGGCGCTCGGCCAACTCGGCCTGCCGGCCCTGGGGCTTGGCAGTTCCGGCAAGACGGCGGTCGGCGAGGAAGCCGTTTTCGTCGACGGCACGGGGCGCCATGTCGAGGCCCGCATCGTGGCCAAGCAGGAATTTGCAGGCTATTGGGAATATCTGCTCGATGAGGCGATCTTCATCGCACCCGCCCATCCTGCCTGGGGCGGTGCGGCGCTGGTTGGCGAAGACGGCAGGCTGCTGGGCATAGGCTCCCTGCTCCTGCAGATGGAACGGGGCGGCGAGGATTTCGACATCAACATGGTCGTGCCCATCGACCTCCTGCCGCCCATTCTCGACGATCTCCTGACGCGTGGCCAGGTCGATAAGCCGCCGCGTCCCTGGCTCGGCGCCTTCTCGGCGGAAAGCAACGGCAAGGTCGTGGTCGCCAGCGTGGCCAAGGGCTCACCGGCGGCCAAGGCGGGACTGAAGGCGGGCGACGTCATTTCGGACATCCGCAACGAGGAAGTCCAGGGCCTTGCCGACTTCTATCGCAAGGTGTGGAGCGGCGGGCCCGCGGGCGTAGAAGTGCCGATGCGCGTGCTGCGCGGTGGCCGGGAGAGCTGGCTTCGCGTCAAATCGGCCGATCGCAACGCCTTCCTGCGCAAACCGCCCTTGCAGTGAGGCCGACCCGTCCTGGGATCGCAGGCATCCTTGCCTGCTCTTCCCATCCATCTGTCGCAGTACTTCAAGAGCAGGCAATCGTGACAATTTTCGATGAAGATTGTCACTGAGATGCCGACGATCCCGAGAGAGCCGCGCCTCAGCCCGCGGCTTCCAGCTTGTCCTGCGTCTTCGTCTCGAAATCGCTGGCGTCGTGCCGCTCGCGCAACTGGCTCGCCGGCTCGCCTGAGGTGCGGTTGACCATTCGCCCGCGCTGCACGGCCGGACGCTGGAAGATCGCCTCGGCCCAGCGCTGCACGTTCTTGTAGTCCTCGACCTGCAGGAACTCGGCCGCGCCATACTGCCAGCCCCTGGCGAGGCCGCCATACCAGGGCCACACCGCCATGTCTGCGATGGTGTAGTCGCTGCCGGCCAGATATTCCAGCTGCGCCAGACGGCGATCGAGCACATCGAGCTGGCGCTTGACCTCCATGGCGAAACGATCGATGGCGTATTCGATCTTGGTCGGCGCATAGGCGTAGAAATGGCCAAAGCCGCCGCCGAGATAGGGGGCGCTGCCCATTTGCCAGAACAGCCACGACATGCACTCCGCGCGCGCAGCGGCATCCTTGGGCAGGAATTCCCCGAACTTCTCGGCGAGATAGAACAGGATCGAGCCGGATTCGAACACCCGGATCGGTTCGGCGCCGCTGCGATCGAGCAATGCCGGGATCTTGGAGTTCGGGTTGACGTCGACGAAGCCCGAGCCGAACTGGTCGCCCTTGCCGATCTCGATCAGCCAGGCATCATATTCGGCGCCCTTGTGGCCGCGAGCCAGCAATTCCTCCAGCAGAATGGTGACCTTGACGCCGTTCGGCGTGCCCAGCGAATAGAGCTGGAGGGGATGACGGCCGACCGGCAATTCCTTGTCATGGGTGGGGCCCGCAATCGGCCGGTTGATATTGGCGAACGCACCGCCATTCGCCTTGTTCCAGGTCCAGATCTTCGGGGGCGTGTAGTCGGGCGAACCGGTCATTCTCGAACTCCAGATCAGAGCATGTCAGTGAAAGGGCCAGCAAGCGCAAAGGCTGCCTTCATGGCAGATAGGGAGGGGCTGAAGCTCATGCTAGGGCAACGTAGGCGGCTCTGCCCCAGAAAATCCCGGCCTCTCCTTCCCTCCGCGCTTTATCCCGAGCGCAGAGCCTGCTATCACGCGCGCTATGAATTACGCGTTGCGCATAGCCCGAATTATCGTCCCGGCTTCCGCGTGCGGGCTCGGCTGAGCTCCGCGGAAGGTCCGGGTTTGCGCCGCTTTTCCTTTTCCTCCGTATCGACGGACCACTGTTCATGACCGATGTTGCGTCCCCCTCCAGCGAGACCGCCGAAGCCTCGAAGGCGAGTCCTGAGGGTTTCGACTATTCCAAGACCCTGTTCCTGCCGCAGACGGCCTTCCCCATGCGCGGCGGCTTGCCGCAGAAGGAGCCTGAGATCCTGGCGCGCTGGCAGAGTCAGAATCTGCGCCAGCGCCTGCGCGAGGCTTCGGCCGGCCGGCCGAAATTCGTGCTGCATGACGGCCCGCCCTATGCCAATGGCAACATCCATATCGGTCACGCGCTCAACAAGATCCTGAAGGATTTGGTGGCGCGCTCCCAGCAGATGCTCGGCTTCGATTCCAACTATGTGCCGGGCTGGGACTGCCACGGCCTGCCGATCGAATGGAAGATCGAGGAGCAGTACCGCGCCAAGGGCAAGAACAAGGACGAGGTGCCACTGGTCGAGTTCCGCCGCGAATGCCGGGCCTTCGCCGAGCATTGGGTTGGCGTGCAGCGCGAGGAGTTCAAGCGCCTGGGCGTCGAGGGCGACTGGGCCCATCCCTATCTCACCATGGCCTTCTCAGCCGAGGCGCAGATCGCCCGCGAGATCATGAAATTCGCCATGAGCGACCAGCTCTATCGTGGCTCCAAGCCGGTGATGTGGTCGGTGGTGGAGAAGACCTCGCTCGCCGAAGCCGAGATCGAGTATGAGGATCATACCTCCGACATGATCTGGGCGAAATTCCCGGTGCGCTCGGGGGCCACGCGCGACGAGGTGGCCACGGCTGCCTTCGTGGCCTGGACCACCACGCCCTGGACCATTCCCGGCAACCGCGCCATCGCCTATTCGAGCCGCGTCGCCTATGGCCTCTACCGCGTCACTGCTGCACCCGAGAACAATTGGGCCAAGGCAGGCGACAGCTTCATCCTGGCCGACAAGCTCGCCGAAGAGGTGTTCAAGGCCGCCAAAGTGGAGGCCTATGAGCGCGTCGGCGGCGTCGAGGCCGGTGAACTCGCGAGCCTTACGGCCGCCCATCCGCTGGCGGGCTTCGACCCCTTCTATGGCTTTGTCGTGCCCCTGCTCGAGGGCGAGCATGTCACCGACGAGGCGGGCACCGGCTTCGTGCACACCGCCCCCAGCCATGGCCGCGAGGACTTCGACGTCTGGACCGCGCATCAGCGGGAACTGAACGCCCGCGGCATCAGCACCTATATCCCCTATCCCGTGGATGGCGACAGCTTCTACACCGCTGATGCTCCGGGCTTTGCCGGCAAGCGCGTCATCACCGAGAAGGGCGACAAGGGCGATGCCAACGACGCGGTGATCAAGGCGCTGGTGGCCGAAGGCAACCTCGTGGCCCGCGGCCGCATCAAACATCAGTACCCGCATTCCTGGCGCTCGAAGAAGCCGGTGATCTTCCGCAACACGCCGCAATGGTTCATCGCGATGGACAAGCCCATCGATGTCGTGCCGCCAGGCACGGTGCCGGCAGCGACGCCGGTCCGCATGGAAGGCGGCGCTTTGCGCAACGATATCGGGCCGACGCTCGGCGACGGCTCCTCGCTGCGCGAACTCGCGCTTAACGCCATCCGGCAGACGCAATGGGTGCCGGCCGCCGGCGAGAACCGCATCACCGGCATGATCGCCAACCGCCCGGACTGGGTGGTCTCGCGCCAGCGTGCCTGGGGCGTGCCGATCGCCGTGTTCATGCGCGACAAGCCGGGCGGCGCCGTCGATATCCTCAAGGATGAGGCCGTCAACCAGGCCATCGCCGCGGCGTTCGAGGCCGAAGGCGCCGATGCCTGGTACCAGGAAGGCGCCGCCGAGCGCTTCCTCGGCGCGCGGGCCGGCGAAGGCTGGGTCAAGGTCGACGACATCCTCGACGTCTGGTTCGATTCAGGCTCCACCCACGCCTTCACGCTCGAGGATCCCAGGCACTTCCCAGGCCTTGCCGGCATCCAGCGCAAGATCGACGGTGGCGATGATACCGTGATGTATCTGGAAGGCTCCGACCAGCATCGCGGCTGGTTCCATTCCTCGCTCCTGGAAAGCTGCGGCACGCGCGGACGGGCGCCCTACGACATCGTCCTCACCCATGGTTTCACCATGGCGGAGGACGGCAAGAAGATGTCGAAGTCCCTGAAGAACGGCGTCGATCCCCAGGACGTGATCAAGCGCTCGGGCGCCGACATCCTGCGCCTGTGGGTGGCAACCTCCGACTATACGGACGACCAGCGCATCGGCCCCGAAATCCTCAAGACGGTGGAGGATACCTATCGCAAGTTGCGCAACACCATGCGCTGGATGCTGGGTACGCTCGCCCATTTCGAGGCCGGTGACACCGTTGCCGCCGCCGAGATGCCGGAACTCGAGCGGCTGATGCTGCACCGGCTGGCCGAGCTCGATCGCGAAGTGCGCACCGCCTATGAAAGCTATGACTACAAGCGCGTGGTCGCACTGCTCGCGACCTTCATGACGGCGGACCTGTCGGCCTTTTACTTCGACGTGCGCAAGGACGCGCTCTATTGCGATCCGAAATCGTCCCTGCGCCGTCGGGCGGCGCTGAGTGTGGTCGACAAGCTCTTCACCTGCCTGGCCACGTGGCTGGCGCCGGTGCTGTGCTTCACCATGGAAGAATCCTGGACCTCGCGCTTCGGTGAACAAGCTTCCGTGCATTTGCAGCCCTTCGCGGCGGCCGATCCGGCCTGGATCGATCCGGCACTCGCCGAAAAGTGGGACCTGGTGCGCGAGGCACGCCGCGTGGTCACCGGCGCTTTGGAGCATGAACGCGCGGCCAAGCGCATCGGCTCCTCGCTGGAAGCCGCGCCAACAGTCCATGTCGCCGACGAGGCGACGCTGGCGGTGCTGCGCAGCGTCGATTTCGAGGATGTCTGCATCGTCTCAGGGTTGACGCTGGCGGCCGGCGAGGGTCCCGCCGAGGCCTATCGCCTCGACGGCGTCCCCGGTATCGCGGTGGTTCCCGGCCGGGCGGGTGGCGTCAAATGCGCGCGCTCCTGGCGCTATTTCGATCCCAGTACCGCTGATCCCGCCTTCCCCAACATCACGCCGCGCGATGCGGCGGCGATGCGTGAATGGCAGGCGGCGGCAGGGGCTCAGCAATGAAGTCCTGGTTTATCGGACGGCATTCATTCCTTGGCGTGGTGGCGGCAATTCTCGCCGTCGCCATCGACCAGGGCCAGAAATATTGGGCGCTCTATATCCACGACATCGCCAATTCAGGCCCGGTCGACTGGACTCCCAATCTGCAATTCGTGCTGGTGTGGAACCGCGGCGTTTCTTATGGCATGTTCCAGCAGGAAACCGAGTTCGGCCGCTGGGCGCTGATATCCTTCCGCATCGCCGCGGTGGTGCTGTTGCTGGCCTGGCTTGCCCGGATATCCACGAAAATCGGCGCGATCGCCATCGGCCTGATCATCGGCGGCGCACTCGGAAATGCCATAGACGGCGTGCTCTACGGCGCCGTCGCCGACTTCTTCCTGCTCCATGCCGGCGATTTTTCCTGGTATGTCTTCAACCTGGCCGATGTCGCCATCGTTGCGGGCGTGGCCCTGCTGTTGTATGACATGGTGGTGAACAAAGAGCCACAGACGCACGGGTCCTCCTGACTTTTCAGGTACTGGTTGCCCGAAAGTGTATCGGTTTCTTGGTTTTGACGCATTTTTCGGGCAGTAGAGCGAAGATCTCTCCCGGAATTTGCACCGAAATCTAGCAGTGATTGGGATATAGGATGCGGACAAAGATTTGGCTTGGCCTGGCTGCGGCGACGGCACTGGTTGCCCTGGCGCCGGCCGGCGCGGCGAATGCGCAGTCCCTTGGGCAGAACTTCTTCCAGAAGATGCTCGGCACCGGCGACGATGCCCCGGCTATCAACTATTCCGACCGTGCGCCGCTGGCAAAACCGGGCAAGCTCGACCTGCCGCCGCCTGGTACGGCCGCGACTTCCGACAATGATCCGAACTGGCCGGTGGACCCAGACTACAAGAAGCGCAAGGCCTCCGGCGTCATTCCGCGCGGCAAGGCCGAGCATGGCGATGGCCGTCTCTCCCCTGATGAGATGGCGGCTGGCCGCGTTCCGGGCGCCGGTCGGGTCGATGCGCCGGAGCCGTTCGACGCGGCCAAGGCCAGCTCCGTTCCGCTCAAGCCCAGCGAACTGCAAAAGCGCCTCAACCTGGGTGAGGACACCACACCGCTCGCGGCTGGCGTCGAACCGCCGCGTCGCTCACTGACCGAGCCGCCGGTGGGTTACCGCAAGCCGCTCGCCTCGGCGCCGCTGGCCGGCAATGAGCCCCTGCCCTCCGAGGGCAACAAGAGCGAGTCCTGGTTCGACCGAGTGTTCAAGACCCAAAAGGTCAAGTAAGAAACGCTCAAGCAAGCACAATGCCGAAGGCCGGTCCAGCTCCATCTCTCGATGGAGCTGGACCGGCCTTTTCATTTGTATACCGCCGAGCTTATCGCCGCCCGAACAGGGCCTCGATGTCGCTGAGCTTCAGCGTCACATAGGTCGGCCGGCCGTGATTGCACTGGCCGGAATTGGGCGTGATCTCCATCTCGCGGAGCAGCGCATCCATCTCGGCTGGCAACAAGCGTCGCCCGGCCCGCACGGAACCGTGACAGGCCATGGTGGCGGCGACATGGTCCAGGCGCCGTTCCAGCACGATCTCCGACCCCCATTCGGCAAAGCCGTCGGCGAGGTCGCGGATGAGCGCAGCCGGATCGGTCGTGCCCAGTGCGGCCGGCGTAGCCCGGACTAGCAGGGCACCCGGCCCGAACGGTTCCACCACCAGGCCGAGGGCCGCCAGATCCTCACCCGCTGCCGTCAGGCGCTCGACATCGGCGGGATCGAGATCCACGACTTCCGGGATCAGCAGCAATTGCGACTTGGCGCCGGCAGCCGCGCGCTCCCGCTTCAAGCGCTCATAGACGAGGCGCTCATGGGCGGCATGCTGGTCGACGATGACGACGCCCTCCCGGGTCTGCGCCACGATATAGGTCTCATGCAGCTGGGCGCGCGCCGCGCCAAGCGGCCGGTCGAGGCTGTCGGGCGCGGGAGATACCACCGTGGCCCGCGCATCGGCGGAAGGCAGCACCAGCGTGTCGAATCCGGCCTGGGCCGGCGCGGCAAAGCCGCTTCCACCGCCGCCCGTGCCGATCCCCCCCGGGCGAGGCGCTGCGGGCGAAGCCCGCCAGTCCCAGTCGAGATCGGCGGGGCGCTCGAGACTGCGCGCAAGCAGGCCGAGGGCGACATCGGCATTGCCGCTTGAGCTGCGGCCGGACTCGCGTTCCAGCGCAGAGCGGATGGCCGAGACGATCAGGCCGCGCACCAGGCCGCCGTCCCGGAAGCGGACCTCGGCCTTGGCCGGATGGACATTCACGTCGACATTCTGCGGGGCAATGTCGAGGAAGAGGGCCAGAACCGGAAAACGGTCCTTGGGGAGATGATCGGCATAGGCGCCGCGTACGGCGCCCAGCAGCAGCTTGTCGCGCACCGGCCGCCCGTTGACGAATAGATATTGATGCTGCCCCGTACCCCGATTGAAAGTCGGCAAGCCGATATGGCCATGCAAGCGGGTATCGCCGCGCGTCACGTCGATGGCGATCGCATTGTCGATGAAATCGGCCCCCAGCAAGGTACCCAGGCGCGTCTCCTCGTCACCACCAGGCCAGGTTGAGGGCGAATGATCTTCGCCCGCGAGGGTAAAGGCAATGGCGGGATTGGCCATGGCGAGGCGCTTGACGATATCGCCGATCGCCGCCGCCTCGGTACGCTGGGTCTTGAGGAATTTCAGACGGGCCGGCGTGGCATAGAAGAGATCGCGCACCTCGATGCGAGTGCCCTCCCCGATGGCGGCCGGGCGGATCGCCTGGTGCTCGCCCGCCTCGATGGCGATCATCGCCCCCGTCGCGGCGCCACGCTCGCGTGTGGTGATGCTGAGGCGCGACACCGAGGCGATGGACGGCAAGGCTTCGCCGCGAAAGCCCAGCGTGTTGATAGCGAGCAAATCTTCCGTCGGCAGTTTGGAGGTGGCATGCCGCTTCACGGCCAAGGCCAGATCCTCGGACGACATGCCCGAACCGTCATCGACGATGCGGATCAGGCGCTGCCCGCCTCCCTCGGTGACGACCTCGATCCGACTGGCACCGGCATCGATGGCGTTCTCCACCAATTCCTTCACGGCGCTTGCCGGCCGCTCCACCACTTCGCCGGCAGCGATGCGGTCGATCAGGATCTGGGGAAGAGCGCGGATGGCCATGGGGCGAATCGTCCATCGGCGGCTGATTTTCACCAGTGAGAAATCAGGCGCGAAATCAAAGACTTGATACATTCTATCCCCCACCTGGGGAACGAATGCATCACGTGCTTGAGACAATACACCATGGGACCGGCCATCGGAACGGCCGGCAGACGCGCCTCAGACTCCAAGGCGTTTTGCGATGAGACGGACTCGCTTCACCGAGACGTTCCAGCCAATCCGTAGGATTGGCTGGAAACGAGGAGCTAAAGCATACAGGCGTTCAGTCATGAACGTGCTTTGCTCATTGCACGTCGACATTGACGACGACGTCGAGCACCTTGCCGTCGGGAAAAGCCTTGCGATAGGCAAATTGATCGGGACCATGATAGCCGGGGGCAGAGCTGTAGAGTACTTGCCAGACCGGCACACGCTTCGAATTGCAGCCGGCACTGGAATTGCCGGCCTCATAGGGCGAAAAGTCGCGCGCCCGGCGGATGCTCGCCCGGCCATAGGCTGCCTGCTTGGTGACATGGGCCGCAACGCCGGGCACTTCCCTGCAGGCGGGGGTGATGTAGGAAAATTGATCGATCTTGCTGACGCGCCCGGACGACACGGCAACGGCAGCGCCGCTGACGTCGGAACCACGCGAAGTTCCAGAACCACTGGTCGCACAGCTTGCTGCCATCAGGCCAACAAGGACGACAGCCGAAACACTCCAAAGCGTCATGACATCCTCCCGCATCAGCGACCCCCGCCGCTTCTCGACGAGCGACAGGGTGATGCAGACAGCCCCTTCGTGCAATAGTCAGTGTGACGTAAGCAGAACGATTTAACCTTGCTCGGCGAGAAGAGAACGATCGGGACGGCTCGCTTTTCTCGCCATTTCTTGCGGATCACCGCTATTTTCTTGGCGCTGTTCCGTTGGCCTCGCCGAAAAGCTCGGCTTAGGACAATCCCTCCGGACGCCCGACGGCGACGACGAAGGGCTTGCCGCCCCCGAACATGCGTCGAGCCACGCGCTTGGTATCGTCCAGTGTCACCGCTTCGACCAAGCCGTTGCGGCGGTCGATGAAATCGATGCCGAGCTGCTCGATCTGGATCATGGTGAGCTGGTTGGCGATCTTGGTCGATGAATCGAAGCGCAGCGCATAAGAGCCGATGATGTATTTCTTGGCGCTTTCCAATTCGGCGGCGGCGGGCCCATTGCGGGCGAGTTCGGCCATCTCAGCCTCGATGATGGCGAGACTTTCGGCAGCCTTGTCATTGCGGGTGGCGACGCCACCACCGACGAAGGCAGCCCGGGCAAGTGCGCCGAGCTGGGTGGAGACCGAATAGGCCAGGCCCCTCTCCTCCCGCACTTTCTGGAACAGGCGCGAAGAGAAGCTGCCGCCACCGTAGATGTGATTGAGCAGGAAGGCGGCCATGAAGTCTGGATCGTCGCGCTTCACGCCGGGCGTAGCGAATTGCAGCACCGTCTGCGGCACGTCGAGGTCAATAATCTTGCGCACGCCCAAGCCGGCGAGTTCCGCTTCGGGCACCGGCTGCAGCAGGGCCGTGGTCGGTAGCGAGCCGAACACCGTGTCCAGCATTTCCTCGGCGTCATGGGCATCAATGGCGCCGACGATGGACACCGTCAGCCCATCCTTTGCCAGCAGGCGCCGATGCTGCGCCGCGATCTCGTCGCGGCTGACGGCGCCGACGCTCTCCAGGGTGCCGCGCGACGGGCGGCCATAGGGATGGTCGGGGAAAAGCCCTGCAAAAAAAGCCAGCGATGCCATGGCGTTGGGATCACCGGCCTCGCGGCGCAAGCTGGCAAGCAGGCTCTGGCGCACGCGCTCGACCGCGGCTTCCTCGAAGCGCGGTTCGCTGACGGCATAGTGCAGAAGATCGAAGGCGAAGGCCTTGCGGTCGGCCAGGGTGCGCAGCGAACCATTGATCTGGTCGCGCGCGGCATGGAACGACAACTCGACCGCATTCTCCTCCATCAGGCGCTGGAAGGCCTCGTCGTCATGGGGACCGGCGCCCTCGTCGAACAGCGCCGACATGATATGGGCCAGGCCTGGCCGGTCGGCCGGATCCTGTGCGGCTCCCCCCTTGAAGGCGAAGTCGATTGCGATGACGGGCACGGCATAGTCCTCGACCAGCCAGGCTTCAATGCCAAGGGGCGAGACGATCTTCTGGATCATGGAAACACTCGTTCACAAAAGCCGATCGTCATGGCCGGCAAAGCCGGCAATGACGGCAAGAGCGTCTGGCGATCTGGCGGAACCGTCAAGAATCGCAAAGACGCGTTGAAACAAAGAGTTAGAGCAAAAAGACGTTTCCACTTAAACGCGTTTTGCTCCTGGACTGACGCGCCGCTGCAAGACTGTCCCGCCATTGGAGGCGCGGCGAAGCAATCCAGATAATCAAATGCGGCGCGGCCGGATTGCTTGGCTGCGCCCGCGATGGCGGTTCGAAACGGATCAGGCCTGCCCTTCGAGCAGGCCGACCACCGACTTGCCCTCCAGCAGGACGGCACGGCCCAGTTCCGGCAGCCGCCCGGCCGGCACAGCGGCGATGCGCTGCGGCCAGAGCTGCAGATCCTCCACCTTGCCGCCGACGGACAGGGTGGCGCCATAATAGCGCGCCAAGGTCGACTGATTGTCCTGGGCATAGATCGCATCGGCGACAAGGCGTGTCTTGGCACGCTCCAGTTCCGCCTCGCTGACGCCCTCCTCGACGACACGGCCGATCTCCTCGTCAACAGCCGCCTCCAGCGCTTCGAAGCTGACGCCTGGCATCGGGATGGCCCAGACGCCGAAGCGCGTCTCGTCCACGGCGGAGCCGCCATAAAAGGCGCCGGCCGCCGACGCCACCTTCTTGTCGACCACCAGGGCGCGATAAAGCCGCGAGGTCTGCCCGCCGCCAAGGATCTGCGACAGAAGATCGAGCGCCTCGCCCTCGCCATTGTGGGCCTGGATATAGGAAGGAGCGCGCCAATGACGCTGATAGATCGGCTGCTCCACCCGCTTGTCGGCCAGACGAACGCGGCGGTCGGCACGCTGCCTGGGTTCCTGCGGTCGCCGGCGTGGCGGCGGATCGGCGCGCCGGGCCACCAGGCCGTAATGGCTCTCGGCCAGTTCGCGCACCTCCTCGGCCGTCACGTCACCGGCCACGATCAGCGTGGCATTGTTCGGCGTGTAGAAACGGTTGTGGAAATCGATGGCGTCCTGCCGGGTCAAGCCCTCGATCTCGTCCTCCCAGCCGATGATCGGCGTGCCATAGGGATGGTGCGTGAACAGGGTCGAGGCAATCTCCTCGGCCAATTGGGAATTGGGATCGTTGTCGACGCGCATCTTGCGCTCTTCGAGCACGACATTGCGCTCGGGATTGACGACCTCGTCGGTGAGGGCCAGCCCGGTCATGCGGTCGGCCTCGAACGCCATCATGGCGCCGAGATGCTCCTTGGCCACCCGCTGGAAATAGGCGGTATAGTCATAAGAGGTGAAGGCGTTCTCCTGCCCGCCGAGTTCGGCGACCTGCTTGGAAAAGCCACCCGGATTCTTCTCCGTGCCCTTGAACATCAGATGTTCAAGGAAATGCGCGATGCCCGACTTGCTCTTGGGTTCGTCCGCCCCACCCACCTTGTACCAGACCATGTGGGTGACCACCGGCGCACGGCGGTCGGGAATGACCACGACATGCAGGCCGTTGGGAAGCGTGAAATCCGTGATCGCCGGGCCCTGGGCATGGGAAGCACCGCCGAGACCGGGGATAAGCGCAAGCGTCATAGAAGGTCCGATCGGGAGGGAAAGCGAAGGGGTCCACCCAATATGGGTAGAAAACGGGTGAAGTGAAGTATCCCTTACCTCCTGGAGCATGGACCTAGCAAGGTATAGGTCAGAAGAAAGCCATCCGCCTGGCTTCTGCGATCCTTTTCGGCACGCTTCTCCAGAATGCGTATGTCGCCGATGCGCCCGTTCACGCCGCCATCTCGATGCTGGCAGGCATGCCGCGGTGCAGAGAATTGGCCACCACGCACATCGCCCTTGCCCGCTCGATCACCGGTTGCGGATCGGACCCGTTACGCATGCGGCAACGCACTTCCAGCGTCACAGCCGTCGCGATAGCCTTTTCCCTCTCCGTGATGTCGTCGGACTAGGGCAGCAAGGCAGGGGGAGCGGAAGCGACTGAAGTAGCGGTCAGCCCGGCTCGTAGCTGAAGAAGGTCAGCCTGGTGCCCGTATAATCGCGCTGATCGGCCAGGGCGAAGGAGGGCGGCGCTTCCAGAGGCGCATCCGTCGCTTCCTCGACCACGCACAAGGCTCCCTTGGCCAGCCAGCCGCCATTGGCGAGGCTGGCGAGGGCAAGGGAAGCCAGCCCCTTGCCATAGGGAGGGTCGAGGAAGGCAAGCGAGAAGGGCTCGCTCGGGCCGATCATGCCGAGCTTGGTGGCGTCCCGGCGAAACAGTCGGGTGCGTCCGCCCAGGGACATCGCCTCGATATTGCCGCGGATCAGGCCGCGTGCCTCCGCGCCCTCGTCGACGAAGGTGGCAAAGCTGGCGCCACGCGACAGGGCCTCGAAACCGAGAGCCCCGGTGCCGGCGAACAAGTCGATCACCCGGGCATCGCGCACGGGATTGTCATAGCCATGGGCCAGGATGTTGAACAGGGTTTCACGCAGGCGATCCGAAGTCGGCCGGATCGCGTCCGACTTCGGTGTCGCCAATTGCTTGCCGCGAAATTGCCCGCCGACGATACGCATCGACCAGCCCGTCAACGCCCCCGGCGCGGCGAGCCGCCCGGCTTACCGCCGGGACGCGGCTTGGAGGGACGCTCACCGCCTTCATTGCGATCCCTGAAGGGGGCACGCGGCTTGAACGGACGATCACCGCTCCCCTCATCACGCGAGCGAAAAGGTTTGCGCGGACGCTCGCCATCTCCATCGCGGGAGGGAGTGCGCGGCTTGAAGGGACGATCACCACCCTCTTCGCCCCGCGGGCGGAAAGGCTTGCGCGGGCGCTCGCCACCTTCGTCGCGATCACGGAAGGACGGACGCGGCTTGAACGGACGATCACCGCCCTCCTCGCTGCGCGCACGGAAAGGCTTGCGCGGGCGCTCGCCACCTTCGTCGCGGTCACGGAAGGACGGACGCGGCTTGAACGGACGATCACCGCCCTCTTCGCTGCGCGCACGGAACGGCTTGTGTGGACGCTCGCCACCTTCGTCGCGATCACGGAAGGACGGACGCGGCTTGAAAGGACGGTCGCCGCCCTCCTCGCTGCGCGCACGGAACGGCTTGCGCGGACGCTCGCCACCTTCGTCGCGATCACGGAAGGACGGACGCGGCTTGAAGGGACGGTCACCGCCCTCTTCGCTGCGGGCACGGAACGGCTTGCGCGGACGCTCGCCACCTTCGTCACGATCACGGAAAGCGGGGCGCGGCTTGAAGGGACGGTCACCGCCCTCTTCGCTGCGGGCACGGAACGGCTTGCGCGGACGCTCGCCACCTTCGTCACGATCACGGAAAGCGGGACGCGGCTTGAAGGGACGATCGCCGCCCGCCTCATCACGCGAGCGGACAGGCTTGCGCCGAGCCGGCTTGTCATCAGGAAGGTCGGTAACGCGCTGAACGAGCACACGGCGGCCATGTCGATCCTCGACCAAACTGCCGCGCATCACGCGTTCCTTGCCCCCCTCCTCGGACTTGACCCGCAGCCCGCGCACCGGACCGCCTTTGGCGGGCTTGGCTGCAGCCTTGGTCGGTTTCTCGCCGACGGCTTCATGGATCGGTGCTTCGAATTCGCAGCCGGCCTCGGCAATCAGGTCGGGACCGAGCTGATCCATCAGAACCCGGGTCTTCACTTCCTCGACGGCACCCTCGGCAAGATCGCCGAGTTGGAACGGCCCATAGGAAACTCGGATCAGGCGGTTGACCTCCAGACCAATGGAGCCCAGCACATTCTTGACTTCGCGGTTCTTGCCTTCGCGCAGCCCCAGAGTCAGCCAGGAATTGGACCCCTGCTCCTTGTCGAGGCGAGCCTCGATGCGTCCGTAGTCGACGCCGTCGATCGTCAGCCCTTCGAACAGTGCGTCGAGCTGGACCTGGTCGGTCTCGCCGAAGGCCCGCACGCGATAGCGCCGCAGCCAGCCGGTCTTAGGCAATTCGAGCTGACGCGCCAAACCGCCGTCATTGGTCAGCAGCAGCAGCCCTTCGGTGTTGATGTCGAGTCGGCCGATCGACATCACGCGCGGCAGGGACGGATCGAGGTTCTCGAACACGGTAGGACGCCCTTCGGGATCCTTTTCCGTGGTCACCAGGCCGCGCGGCTTGTGATAGAGCCACAACCGCGTGCGCTCACGCCGGGGCAGGAGCTTGCCGTCGACCGTGATCTTGTCATCAGCCAGAACGTTGAGCGCCGCGCTGGTCAGCACTTCGCCATTGACGGCAACCCGGCCTTCCTCGATCCAGGTCTCGGCGTCGCGGCGCGATCCGAGGCCAGCTCGCGCGATCACCTTGGCGACGCGCTCGCCGGCAAAGGCGCCTGCCTCGGCTGCGGCCGCAGCTTCGGCCTTGGGCTCGGCACGACGCGGCGGACGCTTCGGGCTGCGTTTTTCCTGCCCGCGTTCTTCCTGCCGATCATCGAAACGCGGCTCGAAAGCCTTGCGGCCGCCCTCCCGCGGTTCGACGGAAGTATCGAAGCGGCGCGGCGCGAAGGGCCGTTCCCCGTCGCCGGTGCTCCGGCCGGGCTTGCGGCTGAAGGAGCGCTCGCCACCCTCCCCGCGCTCTGCATCGCGGCGCGGCCGAAAGCCACCCTCCACGCGCTCGCCGCGGTCCTCGAAGCGGCGAGGCTTGGGACGCTCCTCGCCGCCGTCGCGCTCGCGGAACGGGCGGCGGGCGGGGCGGGCCTGGAAATCCCCACCTTCCCGCGGCTTGGAACGGGCCGGACGACGCTCGCCATCCTGTCGTTCGGCAAAGGAACGGGCCGGACGCTCCCGGCGGCTCTCGCCGCCCTCGTCGCGATCCCGGAAGGAACGGCGTGGGGGCGCGTCGCCATCCACGCCGCGCCGACGAGGTCCGGCGTCAGAGGAGGTCTTTTTGGGGCCAAATGGCTTCTTGCCCCCGCTTGGGGGCTTGCGGCCGCCGCCGCCAGATCGTTTATCGTCGGACATGGATTGTTGCTGGAATGGCCCCCGCTACCATCGTATCGGAGGGTATTCCAAAACTCCTTGAAAAGAGGGGCGTCCTTCCGATCCGCAGGGATCGTGAAACGCTTTAGCAGAAAAGGCGGCTTGTCACGAGATGAAGCGCTCGATCATGGAACTGGCGCTGGAGGAAGCACGTGCTGCCGCAGGTCGCGGGGAGGTACCCGTCGGCGCGGTTGTCGTCAAGGACGGAGTGGTGCTTTCGCGCGAAGGAAACCGCACCTTGGCGCTAAAGGACCCCACCGCCCATGCCGAAATGCTTGCCATCCGCGCTGCCGCGCAGGTGCTGGGCAGCGAGCGCCTCATCGGCGCCGACCTCTATGTCACGCTCGAACCCTGCCCGATGTGTACAGCCGCAATCTCCTTTGCCCGCATCCGGCGACTCTATTTCGGCTGCGACGATCCCAAGGGCGGCGCAGTGGAGAACGGCGTGCAATTCTATGCTTCCCCCACCTGTCATCACCGTCCCGAAGTCTATTCCGGCATCCACGCCAGCGCGTCGCGCACCTTGCTGCAGGATTTCTTCCGCCAGCGACGTTGACCCGCGTCCACTTTCCGGTGCGACGCTCTGTAAAATCCGTCAGGAGCCCAGATGTCCGGGCTCCCTCGGCACGCCCTTCAGCGAAAGATGTTCTGGAGGCTCGGCCGGCGAGCCGTCGCTGGCATAGTGGGATATCTGGTATTCGTCGCCCGGCAGGCGCTCGACCTTCATATATTTGGCCTGGCCGAAGGGCATGGTGCCGTTCACATAAAAGACCGACGGATCATATTGCTTGATCGCAACCGTCTTGCCCATCGCTTGCGCCGTCAATTGCATGAGCTGGAACTGGGTGGGACGATCGAGTTGGCGGAAGGCGTTGGCGATCGCCGAGTCCGGTCTATTGGTCATCAGCATCACTGGCACGACTGCCGTCCGCAGGTGGCGGATCAGGTGTCCCCACAGCCCATCCTCGCCCATCAGCTCGTTATGATCGGAGGTGACGAAGATATAGACCGGATCCTTCTCGGCCAGCATGGTGTCGATGATATCGCTAGTGCTGCGGTCCCAGCACTGCAGGCCGGTGTCGTAGCGTGCCCGCCGCGCCTCGTCCGCATTGGCGTCGGGTGGCGAGAATGCCTGGAACTCGCCCGCATATTTCTTGCAATTGTCGAGATAGGGCTCGTGATCGGCGCGCTGATGGACATAGACGAAGCGCCGCGCGGCCGGCGGCACGCCCTTGACGTCGTCGGCAAGCGACTCCTCGGCCGATTTTTCGGCCGTTTCGTCATAGGTCTCCACCGTCTTCGACTCACGGGCATGCCGGGCTCCACCGGCAATCTGCATGGTGTGAATAGCCTGTGCCGAATAGTAATAGCTGGCGAAATCGCCATCCTTGGCGATGTCGAAAACGTTCACCGGCTGCCGTTCCGGCAAATTGGGGAAATAAACGAGCCTCAGAGCGGAGGGAACGCTGGCAAGCGTTGCCACGCCGCCGGAAAAGCCAATCTTGGCAAACATCCGCCACCCTGCCGGCGGCTCCCTGAACAGGTGATCGAGACGGGGGGTGGTCTGTCGTGCCGCGCCGAAAAGCGACATCCGCACCGGATTGATGGATTCCCCCATCACGAACACGACGGTCGCCCGGCCCTCCGGTATCTCGGCCTTGCCGAAGACATGATCGGCCAGGCCATTGAGGGAAGCCGGAGGCGCGGGCGCCCGGCTGGCGCGATACGCCAGCACGCCCGCATTGGCACTGGAGATGAAGGAAGCGGAATAGGTATTGGCCTGCACCACACTCGGCAATTTGTGCAGTTCCCATCGCGCCGCGACGCCGCCGAGCGCCAATACGAGCAGGAAGGAGAATGCCCAGGATCGACCGGTCCGCAAGGAGCGAAGCAGCGTGAGCACCCCGAGCAAGACGGCCGTTGCCAGTGCCAGAAGTATCGGCAGCAGGAATTCGCTCTGGACCTGCAACCCGGTCGAAACGGAATCGGCCGTATCGCTGAAAAACAGCCTGACCTGCTCGGGCGTGAGCGGCGCCCCGAAATAGGCGAGAGAACTTAGCCAGATGGCCTGATTCAAGAACACCACGACAATGATGAGTATTCTGAACCATGTGCCGGCCGAGAGGGCGAAGAGCACAGAAAATGACAATAATGTTACAAAATATTCCCTCGTCCGGAACGGAGCGATATCCCACCCGAAATAAGAAAATATTACATCAGGAATACTCAAGAGAGCAACCACAAGGCCAATCTCTAGTATCTTTTTAGCAAAGATTCGTGAAAATGAAGTCATGTAAACCGCGTGCATCAAGATTATATTCTTAGATCCGATGCACCTGCCGAGCGCATCTGTATCGGTCCGGCTGAAGATTTAATCCAAATTGCTTAAAAACAGAACAATAATGACAAAATTAGGAACTGCCCCGTGCATTGGCAAGGGCCGCATCAAACGCTGTCACCCCAGCGTCACTCCTGCTAACCTTCAGGTTCTCAAATTCTGGAGGTCACCATGGGCGGGTTCGCGATCATACATTGGCTCATCCTGATCGCGTTTCTTCTCGCCTTCATCTATGTGGTGCGTATCGTCACGCGACGCCGCTGAAACGCCGTTTCGCTCCGGCCCGGTCAGGCTTCGGTCGCCAGGACATCGACGAGCCATTCGATCAATGCCTTCCCGGCTGCGTGTCCGGGATCGCGGCTGGGATCGTAGATCGTCACCTGCAGGCCAAGAGCGCCCCGTTTCAGGGCGGTGGCGAGCAGCGCAGCAGCCTCCTTCCAATCGAGGCCGTCCGCCTGCGGGGAGTCGACCGCCGGCATCAGCCGGCTGTCGATGGCGTCGACGTCGAAATGGATCCAGAACCCTTCCCTGTCGGCATCGATCAGGTTCAGGGCTGCGTTGACGCAGGCCTCCATCCCCTCGTCGCGAAGCCGTTCCAAGGGCCTGTAGACCATGCCGGACTCGGCAATAGCCGGAATAGAGCTCGGAGGCGCCCCCTCGTGATCGCGATTGGCCAGGGCGGCGACCCGCCGTGTCGTTACATAGGGCCAGCGCCCTTCCAGGTCGGTCAGGGCCGACGGACCCCATCCGGTCACCAAGGCCAGATCCATGCCGGCACCGCCGCCCGTGGCCGATTGCTCGGGCAGGTAGAAATCCGTATGGCCGTCGACATAGAGGAGAGCGGCCTCACGCTGCCGCGCCAGGCCGAGCATCGAACCGATCAGGATGCTGCAATCGCCGCCGAGAACCAGGGGAAAATACCCGGCCTCGACAGCCTCTTCCACGGCATCGGCCAGACGTATGGAATATTCGGCAATGGCGTCAATGTTGCGGATATTGATGCGACGTTGGTCGTCGCGGCTATAGGGCGGCGGCTCCACCGTGACGACGTGCTCCGCTGCCAGCCGGTCATGCAGGCCGAGCTGGCGCAACGTTGCCGGGGCATGCCGCGTTCCCGGCTCCGCATCGTCGCCCAGCGCCATCAATCCCAGATTGCTGGGGGCCTCGATGATCGCCAGCCGTCGTTTCGTCATGCCGTCCAGCCTCCCCACCACGATCATTCAGCACGCCCAAGAGATTCTTCCTGATATTGCCCATTCGTGGGTGATATCGGGAGGCTGTGCTTAGGGTTCCGCTATTTGACCCAGCAAGGCAAGACACAGACTGCGTCTTCATCGCAGGCTTTTGACCGGCAATTGCGGATCGCCAGCGATAATTCTTGCGCCAAAACTTGCCCCAGCCGGTTTTGCTGCCTAAACAGCGGCAAGAATTTTGAAGGTTTGCAGCGATGTCGGGCGAGAAGAAGCAGAAATTGAAGGCAAGACAGGCACGCGGTTTTGTCGACCGCAATGCCGGCGAGATCGCGGCAACGCGCGCCATGGTTTCGGTGATCCAGGAAGTCTATGAGCGCTATGGCTTCGACCCGGTCGAGACGCCCTTCGTCGAATATACCGATGCGCTCGGCAAATTCCTGCCTGACCAGGACCGGCCCAATGAAGGCGTGTTTTCCTTCCAGGACGATGACGAGCAGTGGCTGTCGCTGCGCTATGACCTGACCGCACCGCTCGCCCGCTACGTCGCCGAGAATTTCGACGCCCTGCCCAAACCCTATCGCAGCTATCGCGCCGGTTATGTCTTCCGCAACGAAAAGCCCGGCCCCGGCCGCTTCCGCCAGTTCATGCAATTCGATGCCGACACCGTGGGCTCGGCTTCTGTCGCGGCCGATGCCGAGATCTGCATGATGGCCGCCGACACCATGGAGAAGCTCGGCATACCCCGCGGCTCCTATGTGGTGCGCGTCAACAACCGCAAGGTCCTCGACGGCATCATGGAGGCGATCGGTCTCGCCGGCGATGAGAACGCCGCTGGCCGTCTTACTGTGCTGCGCGCCATCGACAAGTTCGATAGGCTGGGCCTGGAGGGCGTCAGGGCGCTGCTCGGCGCCGGCCGCAAGGACGAGTCCGGCGACTTCACCAAGGGCGCCGGCCTCGATGACAGCCAGGCGCAGACCATCCTCGACTATGTGGCGGGGCAGAGTGGCAGCAACGCCGACACGCTGGCGCGGATCCGTCCGCTGGTCTCGGGCTCGGCCACGGGCAGCGAGGGCGTCGAGGAACTCGCGCGTATTGCCGAGCTGGTCGAAAAATCGGGCTACGACACCGACCGCATCCTGATCGACACCTCGATCGTGCGCGGCCTCGAATATTACACCGGTCCTGTCTACGAGGTGGAACTCACCTTTGAGGTCAAGGACGAACAGGGCCGGCCGGTGCGCTTCGGTTCGGTCGCCGGCGGCGGGCGCTATGACGGCCTCGTCGCCCGCTTCCGCGGCGAGCCGGTACCGGCGACGGGCTTTTCCATCGGTGTCTCTCGCCTGCTCTCGGCCCTGACCGCGCTCGGCCGGGTCGACACGGCCGGTGTCGCCGGACCTGTGGTGGTCTGCGTGATGGATCAGACCCGTCTCGCTGATTATCAGGCGATGGCCAACGAATTGCGCCAGGCCGGCATCCGCGCCGAGGTCTATCTCGGCGGTTCCGGCATGAAGGCCCAGCTCAAATATGCCGACCGCCGCAAGGCCCCGGTTGCGGTGATTCAGGGCTCGGACGAGGCCGAGAAGGGTGAGGTCCAGCTCAAGGACCTGGCGCTCGGCGCCGAAATGGCCAAGGGCATCGAAGGCAACACCGAATGGCGCGAGGCACGGGTCGCCCAGCGCCTGGTTCCGCGGGCCGAGTTGGTCAAGGTGGTGAAGGAGATGTTGGGGTAGGCGACACGCTGTCATCCCCGGCGAGCGAAGCGAGGGAAGGGGATCCAGGGGCCGAGAATGCGTTCTAGCCTCAGGATTGCTTTTTCCGGCGACAACCCCGCCAGAAATGGTAGGAAAGCCCAAATATTGGAGCGGGCGCGCGCGATTGTACTTCGTCTACATGCTCGCCAGCCAACGCAACGGAACCCTCTATGTCGGTGTGACAAACGATCTTCATCGACGTATCGAGCAACACCGCTCCGGCACTGTTCCAGGTTTCACAAGGAAATACCGTGTTTACACTCTCGTTTGGTTCGAGATTTTCGAACGCATCGACGAAGCCATTATGAGAAAGAAGCAGCTCAAGGGATGGAATCGCGCCTGGAAACTCAAGCTCATCGAGGATGCAAATCCTCAATGGCTCGATATGGAATATAGCATACCGAACGAATGAGGCTGCGGCCCCTGGCTCCCCTTCCCTCGCTTCGCTCGCCGGGGATGACAACTCGCATAAACCTCGTTTGCCCTTTCCAGTCGCACCCCGCCGCCTGCCCTGCTAGAAGACCCCCGACATTCACTATGGACCGCCGGCATGCCCCATCCCGCCTATGAAGCTTTCGACGCGCTCGCCTCGCGCTCGGGCTATCAGCTGGTCGATCCGCCGATCCTGCAGCCGGCGGGCCTGTTCCTCGATCTGCTCGGCGAGGACATGCGCCGCCGCGCCTTCCTGACCACCGATGCCGAGGGCGGAGAATTCTGCCTCAGGCCCGATTTCACCATTCCGGTGTCGCTGCATCATCTCAAGGCCGTAAAAGCCGGGGATGTCGGCGCCTATGCCTATCGCGGCCCGGTGTTCCGCTTCCGCACCGACGGTCCGAGCGAATTCCTGCAGGCCGGGTTCGAGAATTTCGGCCGCAACGACAAGCCGGCCGCCGATGCCGAAATGCTGGCCATCGCACTGGAAGCGGCTGGCGATCTCGGCCTTGCCAGACCAGACATCCGCATGGGCGATGCCGGCATCGTCACCGCCATGCTCGATGCACTCGATTTGCCGCCGGTATGGCGCCGGCGCCTGACCAGCGACCTCAGGCGCTCCAAGGACCTCGACGAAGACCTTGCCCGCCTCGGCAGTTCCGCGCCCAAGAATGGCGCTGCCGCCTATGCCGGCTTCCTCGCGGCCCTCGAAGGCTCAGACCCGGGTTCGGCCCGTGCCGCCGTCGCCGACCTCCTGTCGATCGCCGGCATCCAGCCGATTGGCGGGCGCAGCGTAGACGAGATCGCCGACCGCTTCCTGGAACAGGCGGCGCTGTCTTCCGGTCTTGGCGTCGATGCCGACAAGGTGGCGATCACCCGGCGGATCTTTGCCGTCACCGGCGATCCCGACAGCGCCAGCACCGAATTGCGCGCCATCGCCGGCGAAGCCAGGCTCGACCTCAACGCGGCTCTCGATGCCTTCGACGAACGCACCGGCTTCTTCGCTGCCCGCGATATCGACGTTGTCAGGATCAAGTTCGCCACCGGCTTCGGGCGCCGCCTCGATTATTATACCGGCTTCGTCTTCGAGCTGACCGATCCGGCAGAGCCGGAAGCCCCGGCCCGCGTCGGCGGCGGACGCTACGACCAGTTGATGGCGCAGCTCGGCGCCGCCGAGGCCGTGCCGGCGGTGGGCTGTTCGATCTGGCTCGACCGGTTCGGCGGAGACGCATGATGACTAACCCCTCTCCCTCTCCGCTGCTTCTGGGCATCCCGTCGAAGGGCCGGCTGCAGGAAAACTGCACTTCCTTCTTCGAGCGCGCCGGCATCCGTTTCGTGCAAGAACGCGGTGCACGCGACTATCGCGGTTCCGTGCCCGGCATGGACGATGTGGAGGTGCTGTTCCTCTCGGCCTCCGAGATAGCCGGCCAGCTCGCCTCGGGCGCCATCCATTTCGGCGTCACCGGCGAGGACCTGGTGCGCGAGAACATTCCGCGCGCCGATGAACGCGTCACGCTCGTACAACCGCTCGGCTTCGGCCAGGCCAATGTCGTGGTCGCGGTGCCCCAAGCCTGGATCGACGTGCGCTCCATGGCCGACATCGAGGACGTCGCCGCGAGCTTTCGCCAGCGCCATGGCCGCCGTCTCAAGGTCGCGACCAAATATATCAACCTCACCCGCGCCTTCTTCTCGGCGCACGGCGTCGCCGACTATTTGATCGTCGAGAGCCTCGGCGCCACCGAAGGTGCACCGGCCTCCGGGGCAGCCGATCTCATCGTCGACATCACCACCACCGGATCGACACTCACCGCTAATGCGCTGAAGGTGATCGAGGACGGCATCATGCTGAAGAGCCAGGCCAATCTCGTTGCCTCGCTCGGTGCCGACTGGAACGAGCGTGCCCGCGCCGGCGCGGCCGCCATGCTCGGCCGCCTCGCCGCCAAGGCCAAGGGCAGCGCCCAGCGCGAGATCCGCTGCCTCCTGCGCGGAGTCAACCAGCAGCATCTGCGGGATGCCGGCGAGCTCTTCGGCGCCAGCGCTCCCTTCGGCCTGCCAGCCCAGGGCCAGCCCCTCACCTTCCTCGTCCCGGCCGGACAGGTCTTCGACTTCGCCGCCTGGCTGACGGCACAAGGCGCTGCCTCGATCGCAGTGACCAGCCTCGATTTCGTCTTCGAGCCGCAGAGCGCGCTTTACGCGGAGTTGGAAAAGAAGCTGGGATAATCCCTGGGATCGCAGGCATCTCTGCCGGCTCCTGGAAACATCGCAGTTTCAGGACAGAAAGAGCAGGCAGGCGTACCTGCGATCCCCGAAAGAATTCACGCCTCGAACAGTTCCGGCAGGAGTGCCTTGGCGACGGGACGCAATCGCTCCGCCTCGCTCTCGGCAATCCAGCGGTAGGGACGCCTGAGGCGCGGGCCGACCGGGCCCCAGGCGCCGATAGCCGCCAGGAGCTTGTCCAGTGCGGCGTTGGAATAGCCGAGATCGCGCCTGAAGGGTACGATGTGCTCATCCATGAAGCGGCGGAGCCGCCGCTCCAGATCGAGTGCGGCCTCAATGTCGTCCGTCATGCCATCGGTCCAGGCCTGCGCACCGCGGGGGCTGAGGCAAGCGACGTTGGAAAAGGCGCCGGCCGCCACGCCCGCCTTGATGCCGGTGGCGAGATGATGGCCGGGAACGAAAAGCGCGATGCCGGCCAAATGCCGGCGCGCAGCGGCGTACCAGGCTTCATCCCCATCGGCGAGCTTGATGGCCTTGACGGATGGCACCGCCCGCGCGAGCCCACCGAGCGCCTCCGGCGGCAGGACGCGCTTGGCATGCGGCGGATTGTAGAGCACCAGCGGCAGGCTCCGCGCCGCCTCCGCCATCATATCCAGGAAATCGATCGCTTCCTCGTCGGTCACCGGCCACCAGTCCGGCAGGATGATTTGGATCGCCACCGGTTGCAACCCGGCCGCCCGCTGCAGCCGCTCCAGCGACTGGCGGGGATCGCCCTGGCAGGCACCGATCACGAAGGGCATGCCGGCCGCTTGGCATTTTTCAGCCAGCAAAGCCTGGATCGCCTCATATTCGGCTTCGGTCTGGTTGTGGAACTCGCCGGCCGTGCCGTTGGAGTAGATGCCGTCGACGCCGGCCGCGATCAGGAGGTCGATCTCTTCTCCGAGGCGGCCGAAGTCGATCGCATCGTCGGGTGCGATCGGCAGCAGCAGAGTCGCCCAATTGCCGCGAAGGGTCATGCGCTGATGTCCTGGCGAACACAGGCCTTGAAATGACCCGGCTCGACTTCCTCGAGCTTGGGGATTTCACGGGCGCAGGCCTCGATGGCGTGCGGGCAACGGGTGCGGAAGACGCAGCCCGAGGGCGGATTGGCGACGGAGGGAATGTCGCCCTTCAGGATCTGGCGCTCGCGCGGCCGATCTGGGTCCGGTTCCGGGATCGCCGACAGCAGCGCCCGCGTATAGGGGTGCTTGGGCGCCTCATAGAGCCGGTCGCAAGGCGCGATTTCCATGATGCGGCCGAGATAGAGCACGATGACGCGGTCGGCGATGAACTCCACCACGGCAAGGTCATGTGAAATGAACAGCATGGTCAGGCCGAGGCGGACCTGGAGATCGCGCAGGAGATTGACGATCTGGGCCTGGATCGAGACGTCGAGGGCAGAGACCGGCTCGTCGGCGACGATCAGGTCCGGTTCGAGGATCAGCGCCCGCGCGATGCCGATACGCTGGCGCTGACCGCCGGAAAATTCGTGAGGGTAGCGATCGAGCGCATCGGGCGGCAATTCGACCGCTTCGAGGGTGGCGCGAGCCTTGTCGAGGCGCTCGCGCCGGGTGCCGATGCCCTGGATGGAAAGCCCCTCCATCAGGATCTCTCCGATGGTCATGCGTGGCGACAGGCTGGCGAAGGGGTCCTGGAAAATATACTGCATGCGCCGGCGCTGCCGGCGCAGATGCCCGGCCGACAGGCGGGCGATGTCGTTGCCGTCGAACAGAATCTCGCCGGCGCTCGGCTCTATCAGGCGCAAAATCGAACGTCCGATCGTGGTCTTGCCGGAGCCGGACTCACCGACAAGCCCGACCACCTCGCCGCGCTTGACCTCGAAGGAAATATCCTCGAGCACCCGTACCGGCGCTGATCGACCGGAGCCACCGTACTGCTTGGCAAGTCCACGCACACTGAGAAGCGGCGTGAGCGCACTGAGAAGCGGTGAAGATGGGCCGAGAGAAGACGTCTCCATGTCACAACTCCTGCGAACGGATGCAGCGGCTGGCATGCCCGGCCCCGATTTCGGCCAGCGCCGGCATGGCCTCGCGGCAGGCCGGCAAAGCAAGGGAGCAGCGGGGCGCGAAGGCACAGCCCTGCGGCATGGTGGCAAGGCTGGGAACGGCGCCGGGAATGGCGGCCAGGCGCCCGCCGGCCTTCTTGAGCCGCGTCGCCTCGCCCAGCCTCGGCACAGAGGCCAGCAGGCCCTTGGTGTAAGGATGTCGGGGATGTCTGAAGACATCGCGAACGGAACCCTGCTCGACGATGCGGCCGGCATACATCACCGCGACACGATGGGCGATTTCGGCGACCACGCCGAGATTATGGGTAACGAACAGGACGCCCATGCCTTTCTCCGCCTGCAGGCGCTGCAAGAGGTCGAGGATCTGGGCCTGGATGGTAACGTCGAGCGCCGTCGTCGGCTCGTCGGCGAAAAGCAGCACCGGGTCGCAGGCGAGCGCCATGGCGATGGTCGCCCTCTGCCGCATGCCGCCGGAGAGTTCGTGCGGATATTGGCGGGCCCGGCGGGTGGGATCGGGGATGCCCACCTTGTCGAGCAGCTCGACGGCGGCGGCCATGGCTGCCTTGCGGGACCAGCCCTTGTGCACGCGGAGCGGCTCGGCGATCTGATCCCCGATGGTATAGACTGGATTGAGGCTGGTCATCGGCTCCTGGAAGATCATGCCGATCTCGTTGCCGCGGATGCGCCGCCGCGCCTCGGCATCCAAGGCGACGAGATCGCGAGTGGTGCCATCCCTGCCCCGGAACCGCATCGTCCCGCCGGCCACGCGTGCGATCTTGCCGGGCAGCAGCCCCATGATGGACTGGCCGGTCACCGATTTGCCGGAGCCGGACTCACCCACCAGCGCCAGCGTTTCGCCGATGCCGATGGCGAGGTCGAGATCCGACACAGCCGGCACTTCGCGCCCGCTGACGCGGAACACCGTGTTCAGGCCTTCGATGGCGAGGATCGGCTGCGCGGCCATCACCATGCTCAGCTCAACAGGCCGGTCTGGCGCAGGATCGTCTCGATCGTGGCTGCCTCGGCTTCGTTCAGCGCCCGCTGCGGACGCGCCATCTCATTGGTTTCGATGATGCCGAGCCGGCGCATCGCCGTCTTGAAGGCACCGACGCCTGCCGAACCGGCACTGACGCGCGGGGCCGCGACCCAGACCATCTCGAACAGGCGGCAGAGGCGCTCCTGTTCCTGGCGCGCACCTGCCCAGTCACCCTTGCGGCAGAGGTCATAGAGCCGGACATAGCCGGCTGGGTCGACATTGGCGAGGCCGGGCACGATGCCATGGGCGCCCATCAGCAAGGCACTGTCGCAGACGATTTCCGAGCCCGTCATCATCATGATCTCGGGACGGTCGGCGAGATCCATCAGGGCATAGCGGAAATTGCCGTCGTCGCCGCTCGAATCCTTCAGGCCGACGATGCTGCCTTCCCGGGCCAGCGTCACCACCGTATGGCGGTCGAGCTTGAAATGCACGCAGACCGGTATGTCGTAGGCGACCACCGGCACGTCGATCGCCTGGCGCAGATAGCGGAAGTGGTCGATCACCTCCGGCGCGCTCGTACGGGCATAGAAGGGAGCGGTGGCGACCACGGCGCTCACCCCGATCGACTGGGCCGTCCTAGCATGGGCGATGACGCGATCGGTGGTGGGATCGACGACGCCGGCCAGGACCGGCACCCGGCCGTTGACGGTTTCGACCGCGAATTCCAATACCATCCGGCGCGTCGCCTCGTCGTGAAAGACGACCTCGCTGGTCGAGCCCAGCACGAAGAGGGCGTGCACGCCGCCGGCGATCAGATGCTCGATCACCCGGGCGAAGGAGGGATAATCCACTTGGAGATCGGCGGTCAGGGGCGTGACGACCGGCGGCACGACGCCATGAAACAAAGGGGATGGAAACAGAGGGGATGCGGGGGACATGGAGAACCTTTTTGCAATCAGTTGAGTTCGGAACGAGGATCGAAGGCATCGCGCAGGCCGTCGCCGACAAAATTGATGGCGAGCACGGTGAGGACGAGGGCGCCTCCGGCGAACAGCCATTGCCAGGGGTATTGCTCCAGCACGACGGTGCTGCGGGCGGCGTTCAGCATGTTGCCCCAGCTCGCTTCCGGTGGCGGAATGCCGAGGCCGAGAAAAGAGAGGCCGGCCTCCAGCAGGATGGCGGCGGCGAACTGCAGGGCGGCATAGACGACGAGGATGTCGATCGTGTTCGGCAGGCCATGCCGCCAGAGCAGATGGCCGAGCGAGGCACCCATGCCGCGCGCGGCGATGACGAAGTCGCGCTCGCGCAGTTCCATCAGCCTGGCCCGTACCATGCGCGCCAGGACCGGCCAGGACAGCAGCGAGATCACGGCAATGGTGGAGACGATGCCGGCGCCGGTGATCGAGGCGATCACCAACAACAGGATCACCGGCGGCAGTGTCATGGCAAGGTCGACCAGGCGCATGACCACGGCGTCGACGATGCGCCCGGCCATGGCGGCGAGCGCGCCGACAACGTAGCCGATGACCAGCGAGATCACCACCGAGCTGCCTGCCACCAACAGGGAGATGCGACCGCCGCGCAGGACGCGCGCGAGAATATCGCGCCCGACACCGTCCGTGCCAAACCAATGGACAGCGCTAGGGCCCTTGTTGATGGCCAGGAGATCGATGTCGTTGGGCTTGTAGCGCAGCAGCCAGGGATGGAAGACCACCAGCGCCAGCATGATCAGCAGAATGGCGAGGCCCACCAATGTGACTGAGTTGGCGGCAAAGCGTCTCATCGCCCGAGCGAGCGGGCCGTTGCCGCGGGACCGGAGCTGTGTCGAAACCGCCATCTCAAGCAACCTTGATGCGCGGATCAACAGCCGCATAGGCGACGTCGGTGAGGATGTTGACAACGATGACGCAGGCGCCCACCACCAGGGTCGCGCCCATGATCACCGGATAGTCGCGGGTCGAGACCGCATTGACCAGCAGCAGCCCCATGCCGGGCCAGTTGAACACGCTTTCCAGGAAGATCGCGCCGCCCACGGCAATGCCGATGGTAGAGCCGATCAGCGTGACCACCGGCAGCAGGGCGTTGCGCAGCGCATGCTTGACGATGACCCAGAACTCCTTGACGCCCTTGGCGCGGGCGGTGCGCACATAGTCCTGGTTGAGAACTTCCAAGAGCGAGGCGCGCATGTAGCGCATGATCAGGGCAGCATGGCCGATCGACAGCAGCAGGGCCGGCAGGATGAGATGGCGCAGCAGGTCTCCCACCGAAAAGGGCGCGCCCGGGGTGAGCATACCGCCCGAGGGTGCCCAACGCAGCAGCACCGAGAAGACGTAGAGACCGACCAGGGCCGTCAGGAACGCGGGACTGGAGATGCCGAAGAAGGCAGCGATCGACAGGCTCACATCCGTCGGTGAGTTGCGCCTGACAGCACCGAGAATGCCCGTGGCGATACCGACGACGATGGCGATCGCCAGGCCTGCTCCCATCAGCAGCAGTGTCGGTCCGATGCGGTCGCCGATCAGGCCCAGCACGGTGTCGCCATTGCGCTGCAGCGAGAAACCCAGGTCCCCCCTGGCGGCGCTGGCGAGCCAGGCGGCGTATTGCACCGGCAAAGGCCGGTCGAGCCCGAGCCGGCTGCGCACGGCTGCCATTTCCTCCTGCGACATCGCGACATTCGGATTGATATAGGCGTCGATCGGATCGCCGGGCGCCAGGCGCAGCAGCACGAAGACCAGCAGGCTGAGGGCGACGAGCATGGCGGCCCCGACCAGCAGGCGATTGAGGTAATAGCGCAGCATGGCGTTCCTCGTTGGGAGCGGGGTTTGATCTATCGAGGTTCCAGGATAGCGCGCGAGAATCCTTCCCCGACTTCGGGGAAGGTGTCGACGCGTAGCGTCGACGGAAGGGGGAGAGTGGTGTAGGTGATCGGAAGAAGGCGAGACCGCACCACTCTACCCCACCCGAGCCGGCTCTGCCGGCCCACCCTCCCCGAAGTCGGGGAGGGATTCTCGCCTCTCTATTCCACCGCCCATTTCTCCGGATGAGCCGCATAAGGCCCACCGCCGGGAGCGGGCAGCCACACGAAATTCTTGAGCTTGCTCGAAGCCACGCCATAGCGGTTGGCGACCCAGAGCGTCGCCCAGGGCAGGTCCGCATTCATCGCCTTGCACACCGCCTGGTAGCGTTCGGCCTGCTTGGCGTCATCGGCCTCGTTCAAGGCCGCGTCGAAGGCCCCACTCACCGACGGCATCTTGATGCGCAGGAAATTGGCGCCCTGCGGCGGGATCTGCTTCTCGTTGAGGCCCATGTTGAGGCCGCCGGGATCCGGGCCGTTGCGCAGGCCGGCATAGACCAGCGGGAATTGCGACCAATCCGGCTTCTGGGCATAGATGGTGCCGTTATAGGTCGGCGTGTCGACGGCACGCGGCACCACGTTGATGCCGACCTGGGACAACATGGCCTGCACGGCGGCAAGCACATTGGTGGCCTGTGGGGTATTGTAATAGGTCAGCAGGGTGATCGGCTTGTCGCCATTGATCTTGTCCCAGCCGGCCTCGGCCAGCAATTGCTTGGCCTTTTCAGGATCATAGGCATAGGGGTCGAGATCGGCGGACTGAAGCCGGTCCGCGACATAGCCGCAATTGGCTGTTTTGGCGGCCCCGCCATAAAGGCTCTGGACGATCGCATCGCGATTGATGGCATGCATCACCGCCTGGCGCACCTTGAGGTCCTTCCACAGGGGCGCTTCCTGGTTGAAGCCGAGATAATTGACCACGAAGGAATTGCCGTCGATGACGCGATAGGCGTCGTTGCCCTTAAAGGAGGCGGCGTCATCGGCCTCCACATAGCTGAAGCTGATCTCCCCGGCGCGCAGGGCCGCTACGGCTGCCGCCGTATTGGCGAAATAGCGGTTGATGATGCGGCCCGTCACCGGTTTGCCGCCGCGATAATCGTCATTGGCGGCGAGTTCGACATATTGGTCGGTGACATAGCGCGAGAACTTGTAGGGGCCGGTGCCAACAGGCGTCTTCGACCACCAGGGGTTCTTGGCGAGCGTCTCCGCCGGAATGTCCTTGAGCGCGTGCTGGGGCAGCATCATCAACTGGGTCAGCGTGTCGAGCAGGCCGGCATTGGGGGCCGACAGCTTGAGGACCACGGTACGGGGATCCGGGGTCTCGACCGCCTGGATCGCCGCCAGGCGGGCGGCGAAGACCGAGCCGCTGGCGCCGTTCTTGGCGGTTTCGATAGTGAATTTCACATCTGCCGAGGTGAAGGGCTGACCGTCATGCCATTTGGTGTCGGCCAGGGTAAAGCTGTAGGAGAGCCGGTCGGCACTGACATCGAACTTGGTGGCCAACGCCCCCTCGATCTTCTCCAGCTTGCCGTCATAGATGACTAGAGGCTCGAAATAGAGATTGAGCCAGGTGAAGCCACCGGTGGCCGCCAGGGGGTTGAAATTGCCCTGGAACCCGCCCGGGCCGACATCGAAAGCGCCGGTTATCGCCGGACTGTCGGCGGCTTGGGCCTGTCCGGCGGCAGGTATTGCCATGATCGTCGCGGCCAAAAGCGCGAGCGCAATCTTCCTCAGTGCCATGATCTCTCCCCTCGTCTCTTGTTGTTTGATCGCGCCGGCCGCAAGGCCCTCAATCGGGCGTCGGCGCTGTCTTCCTGGTCGCAAGCAGGCGGGCGATGCCGTCATAATGCTGGTCGAGGCGGCTGCGGGCGGCCTCGACGTCCCGCGCGGCCACGGCGGCATAGATGTCGTAATGATCCTGCCAGGTGGCCATCGGATCGATATTGGCCAGGTTGACGAAATCCGAGGCCTTGTAGAAGGCCAGCCAGAACACATCGATCAGGCTGGTCAGCATGCGATTGTCCTGGCAGCGGAACAGCAAATTGTGGAAGCGCTGGTCTTCCGCGGCGAAGCTCTGATTGCGCTCGGCGGCCTGGCGCATCTGCTCGACCGTCTGGCGCAATTCCTCGACGTCGTCCTCGCCGATCAACGCAATCGTCTTGGCGATCAGGCCGACTTCCAGCACGCGGCGGATCTCCAGCACCTCCTCGACCTCGCGCAAGGCTCCGCCCAGGCCATAAGCGAGATTGTCGAGCAGCGGCGCAAAGGAGAAGGCCTTGACGAAGACGCCGATGCCTCGCCGAGTCTCCAGGATGCCGACCGACTCCAATGCCTTGATCGCTTCGCGCACCGAATTGCGGCTGACGCCCAATTGCTGCCCGAGGAAGCCTTCCGGCGGCAGCGCCGAACCGGGCCCGAGCTGATTGTCGGCGATATAGCTCTTCAGGCTCTCCTGCACGGAGACATGCAGAAGCGGCGGCCGGTCGAGCGGCTTGATCGCCTTCACCTTGCCTGCCCTCGTCATGTCTACAGCCATTTGCCCGCCTCGTTGTCCGTTGCTTGATAGTGATTGACTTGTAGGATATCTGTCAAGTCGATCTTCAAAAGATGGAGGAAGCGACCATGCGCATCGCCCTGGCCGGCGTCGGACATTGGCATGCGAGCATGCAACGGGAGGCGGCCCATCATGCCGGAGCTACCGTTACGGGCGTCTGGGACGAGGATGCCGACATCGCAGCGCGCTTTGCCCTGGAAAACGGCATTCAGGCCTATCTTTTCTTCGAAGCCGTGGTGGCGGCCCGGCCGGATCTCGTGGTGTTGATGGGCAGGCCGGCAGGTTTGGTGGAGCGCGCGCTTGCCCTGGTCGATGCGGGCCTGCCCGTGCTGCTGGAGAAGCCGGCAGCGCTAAAAGCGTCCGAACTCGAACCGCTCAGGGACCGCGGCCGGCATGGCGCCTTCATCGCCGTGCCGCTTCCCAATCGTTGCAGCCCGATCTGGGCGCGCATGACAGAACTTGCCGCAAGCGACCGGCTTGGCAGACTTTCCCACGCCCAGTTCCGCCTCGTGAACGGGCCGCCGGAGCGCTATCGCATCGATGGCGTGCCCTGGCTGCTGGCGCCGCAGGCCAGCGGCGGCGGCGCCTTGCGCAATCTCGGTATCCACGGCATCGACGCCGCGCTGGCCCTGGCGGGTGACAGCGACCTGGAACTGGTTTCCGCCTCTCTCGGCCATCTGCATGGCGAGGCGGTCGAGGACTATGCGGTGGTGACCCTGCGTAGCCGCCAGGGCTTGATCGTCACGGTGGAGGCCGGCTACACCTACGCCTCGATGGCGGCGGGCGGCGACTTCGAATGGCGGGTCTCCAGCGCAAACGCCTACCTCGTCGACCGCGGAGACCATTGCCGCATCACGACGCTCGACGACGAGGTCACACGCGAAGAACCGCCCCTTCCGCCAGGCGAGCGCTACAGAGCCTTCATGGCAGATACGCTCGGCCGCCTGTCGCGGGGCGAGGCCCCACTCGTCGGCATCGAGGATTATTGGCGGGCCATGGCAATGATCGACGAGGCCTATGGGACGGCGATGGCATGATCGGCATCGGCATCATCGGCGCAGGCCATTTCGGCACGGTTCACGCCAAGGCGATCGCCGCAACCCGAGGCCTGCGTGTCGCAGCCGTCTGCCGCGAAGACGCCGCGGCGGCGCAGACCTTCGCCCGCGAACATGGTGGCAACGTCCACACCGACTGGCGGGCAGTGCTCGACGATCCCGCCGTCGACGCCGTCGTCATTGCCACGCCCCATCAGTTGCACGCCGAGATGGCCGTGGCGGCGGCTGAGGCCGGCAAGCATATCCTCCTGGAAAAGCCAATGGCACCGACGATCGCCGAATGCGACACCATAAATGCTGCGGCTCAGCAGGCCGACATTCAACTGATGGTGGGCCATGTCATGCATTTCGCCCGTCCTTGCCTCATCGCCCGGGAGATTCTCGACAGCGGGACGCTCGGCCAGCCGGTGCTTGGCAGCAGCTGGATGATCAAATTGTGGATGGAAGCCAACCGGCGCCCCTGGCATCTCTCCCACGCATCGGGCGGCGGCATGCTGATGACGGCCGGTATTCATGCCCTCGACCGCCTGGTCTGGCTGATGGGCGGCGAGATCGCCGCGGTGAGCGCTCTCTCCGGTACCTGGTTCCACCGGCAGGAGGCCGACGACAGTGCCTTGATGCTGCTGCGCTTCACGGATGGGCGCATCGGCCAGGTCGCCAGCATCGGCTATCGCGATGGCGCCGTGAGCTTCGCCATGGATCTCGTCTGCGAAGGCGGCACGCTACGCATCGATTTCGAGCACGGCGTCTCGATCGGGCGTGGCGGCACGTGGACCCCGATCGCCCATTCCGCCGATCCCGACTGGATGCAGCGTGCCGTCGAAGCCGAATGGCGGGCCATGGCGGCGGCCATCGAGGGAAACACGCCGGTTCCCGTCGATGGGGCCTATGCACGACACCTGATCGCCTGCCTCGACGCTGCCAACCGCGCCAACACCGAAAGGCGGGAGATAGTCCTGACCCGATATGGTTAAAAAAAGGACAATTAAAAGCCGGCTATTCATCAGCCAAACTATATGGCCTATATGATTTTACCGCGCTTATTGAGACAGGCCCCTGCTTCTATGTAAGATGCCTCACCTTTGCTTTCCAAAGAGATTGTCATGTCAGAAATTGCAAAGCCCGTCTGGTTCATCACCGGCTGCTCCACCGGTTTCGGCCGCGAACTGGCGCGCCATACGCTTTCGCTGGGCTATCCCACCGTGGTCACGGCCCGCAACCCTGCCCAGCTCGAGGACTTCGTCATGGAGTTCGGGGACACGGCGCTGGTGCTCAAGCTCGACGTGACGAAGCAGGCCGATATCGATGCCGCCCTGGCCGTGGCACTGGAGCGGTTCGGCCGCATCGACGTCCTCGTGAACAATGCGGGCATCGGCTATTTCGGCTCGTTCGAGGAAAGCGACCTCGGCGAGGTCCACAAGATGTTCGACATCAATGTCTGGGGCCTGACGGCGATGACGCGTGCTGCGCTTCCGGCGATGCGCGAGCAGCGCTCGGGAACCATCGTGAACATCTCCTCGCTCGGCGGGCTTCGGGCGGCCCCCTCCGTCAGCTTCTACACCGCCACCAAATTCGCGGTGGAGGCCCTGTCGGAAGCCCTGTCCCAGGAGGTCGCTCCGCTCGGCCTCAAGGTGCTGATCGTCGAGCCCGGCCCGTTCCGGACCGATTGGGCCGGGCGCTCGGCCAACGAGGCGCCGCAGACCATCGACGCCTATCGCGAGACCTCCGGCGCCCGCCAGAGCCAGATTCGCGGCTATAGCGGCCAGCAGCCTGGCGACCCCGTGCGCGCCGCCCAGGCGATCATCAAGGCCGTCGAAGCCGACAGCCCGCCCCTGCGCCTGCTGCTCGGCAACATCGCACTCGAAGGCGCGCGTACCAAGATCGCCCAACTCACGCAGAACTTCGATGCCTGGGAAGAGGTGACCAAGGGCGCCGATTATCCCGAAGGACAGTAAGCGGAACGGCGCCATTCATGCGCGCCGCCTCCGGCCTTGCCTAGGGCGTCGCGCGATTTGACGGGATCGCCGAGAATCGCAAGGCGCCCTAGCGATAGCGAGCCACGCATTGCATCAGCGCGCTCAACGCCGACGATGTGCCGTTCAGGGTGACCGAGAAGGACTTGTTGCCGCGAGGCTGGAAATAGAGGACCCGGCCGCCGCGGATCTCCTGGAAGAGCTGGGTCGAGTCGGCCAGCGGAATCAGCAGCCGGGTCGGCGCCGTGGCTTTGGCGCCACTGGCACGCGAGCGGTAATTGTCGACCCAATAGGTGACATCGCCGCGCGAATCCCTGACCCAGTTCCAGTTCGGATTCTCGATGACCATGCCCCAGGCCGTCTCGCGGGTCAGCAGGAAATGCACCGCCGCTCCCCTGGAGTATTTGCCGCTGGAAGCGCAATATTCGAAGCGGCCATTGCTGGCATTGGCTTCGATCACCCATTGCCCCATGTCGTAACGGCCGATGACCTCGCTTTTCGCGCTTCCGATCGGGAGCAAAGCAATACTCGCCGCCACGAAAGCGATATAACCTTTATGCTGCATGCCAGCCCCTTCCCTGTTCACGATTCAATCGAAATCGTCGGAGATCATTCGAGCTTGCTTTCGTGCTCGGCAAGAACTCCTCAGCCCCTCGCAATGAGATACATGCCACGGCATTTATAAGTGTCGGGGGGACTTAGTATAGATGCGGGGTCAACCTCTGTTCCCTGCGGAACTTTTTATAAACCGACTGCGCTTTTCGAATGACGCTTCCTCCCAGGAAGACAAACCGCGGCCTCAGGGCCCGGGTTCTAATTCTCAGCCAACTCTGGTCCAAACAGGACGAATCCTGCTATTGCGCCTGTCATGACTGACCGTCCCAAGCTCGTCCTCGCTTCCGCCAGCCCGCGCCGTCATGCCCTGCTCGAGCAGGCAGGTTGCGAGCCGGATGCCTTGCTGCCCACCGATATCGATGAAACGCCCCGGCGTGGCGAGGCGGCGCGCATGCTGGTGCAGCGGCTTGCCAGGGGCAAGCTCGAGGCGGCCCTGACCACTCTCGCCAGCCGGCCCGATCTTGCCGGCGCCTATACGGTGTCGGCCGACACGGTGGTGGCCTGCACCGGGCGGATCCTGCCAAAGGCCGAGACCCGCGAGGATGCCGAAGCCTGCCTCAGCCTGTTGTCGGGCCGCAGCCATATCGTGATGACCGGTGTCGCCGTCGCCGATCCGCATGGCACAATCCGGACCCGGCTGGTTGAAACACGGGTGCGCTTCAAGCATCTGTCGCACGACGAGCTCAATGCCTATCTCGATTCCCGCGAATGGCACGGCAAGGCGGGCGGCTACGCCATCCAAGGCCGCGCCGGCGTGTTCGTATTGCGACTTGTCGGATCCTACACCAATGTCGTCGGCCTGCCGCTCTATGAGACGGTGAGCCTTCTCGAAGGGGCGGGCTTCCCGGTCCGTGGTACCTGGAGGGACGAATTGTGAGCGAACCGACCCCAACCCCTCTGCGCAAGCGCAAATGCCCGATCTGCGGCAAGCCCAGCGTCGAGGCCAGCAAGCCTTTCTGCTCGAAGCGTTGCGCCGACATCGACCTGTCGCGCTGGCTGAAGGGCGTCTACGCCATTCCCGGCGAGGAGACCGACAAAGTCGATCCGAGCGACCAGGATGATTATCCGAAGACAGAGCATGACCGATGAGCGAACCGCAGCGTTATACGAGTAGCAGCCTCGAACCCTTTCTCGAATCCGCCCTCCTGGCCGGCGGAGCCGACGTGCCCTCGGCACGGGCCGCCACCCGCGCCATGATGCATGCCTCGCGCCTCGGCGTGGACAGCCATGGCGTCCGACTGCTGCCCTATTACCTCTCGGTGCTGGCCAGTGGCGAGATCAACGGCCATCCGCAGCTCGAAGTATCACGCGGCGAAGGTGCGACGGCCATTCTCGATGCGGATGGCGCCATCGGACACCTGGCCTGCTACCGGGCCATGGAAGTGGCCGTCGACATCGCCAGGACGCAGGGCATCGGCGCCGTCACCATCCGGCGCTCCTCCCATATGGGCGCTGCCGGTGCCTATCCGATGTGGGCTGCCGAACAGGGTTTCATCGGCTTGCTCACCGCCAATTCCGACGCAGCCGTGCGGCTGTTCGACGGGCGTGACGCCTTCCATGGCACCAGCCCGATCGCCATCGGCGCCCCGGTCCCCGGCCAGCGCCCCTGGCTGATGGACATGGCGACCAGCGCAATCCCGCAAAACCGCGTGCTGCTTTACCGTTCGCTCGGCCTCACTCTGCCTCAGGGCGTGGCCGTCGACGAGAAGGGCGTCAACACCACAGATCCCGAAGCGGCCCGCGTGCTCTCACCGGTAGGCGGCGAGCAGGGTTTCAAGGGCGCCGCGCTCGCCGGGCTGGTGGAGATCCTGTCCGCCCCCCTCACCGGCATGGCACTCTCCACCGAGCTGGTGCCGATGTACGGTCAGCCCTCGACCGGCGCTCCACGCGACATGGGAGGCTTCGCCCTCGCCATCAATCCTTCGGCCTTCATCGCACCCGAGATCTATGGCGCGATCATGACACGCTACCTCGCCAATATCCGCGCCGCCATGCCGGCCGAGGGCGCGAGCGGCAAGCCGATGGCGCCGGGTGATCGCGAATGGGCCGTGGAGGAAGAACGGGCGCGCAAGGGTGTGCCGGTCGATCCCGTCAGCGAGGAGGCCTTCGTCGAGCTCGCCGCCAAATATGGGCTGACCTTGCCGCAGAAGGCGTGAAGTCCGCGCTCCAAGGAAGTTCTTGACTCTTGTACCGATTGGTCCACATTGTACCAACCGGTACAGATAAGGAAATTGCCATGCCCGAACAACGCCCGCCGCTGCCTCCCTTCACCCGGGAAGCGGCGATACAAAAGATCCGCGCCGCCGAGGATGGCTGGAACAGTTGCGATCCCGAGCGCGTCTCGCTCGCCTACACGACTGACAGCCGCTGGCGTAACCGCTCCGATTTCCTGACCGGACGCACGGAGATCGTGAGCTTCCTCACTCGCAAATGGCAGCGGGAGCAGGACTATCGCCTGATCAAGGAGTTGTGGGCCTATGGCGACAACCGCATTGGCGTGCGCTTTGCCTACGAATGGCATGACGATGCCGGCAATTGGTTCCGCTCCTATGGCAACGAGAACTGGGAATTCGACGAGAACGGCCTGATGGCAGTGCGCCATGCGTCCATCAACGATGTGCCGATCCGCGAGAGCGAGCGCAAGTTCCGCTGGGATCGCAGCGCTCCGCGCCCCGCCGACCATCCCGGACTCAGCGATCTCGGCCTTTAGAGCAAAACGACTTCTCTCCGAATCGTCGTTTTGCTCTAACTCTTTGTTTTGACGCTTTTTCTTAATCGAAAAGTCTGTCAACTTTTCTGGAAAACGCTCTAGATGAAGACGGTCCGCGAGCGCGCCGATATCCTGCCCGCCCTCACCGAGGTCTTTCGCAGCCATGGTTATGAGGGCGCCAGTCTCGCCCTCATCGGCCAGCAGACGGGCCTCGGCAAGGGCAGCCTCTACAACTTCTTCCCGGGCGGGAAGGAGGAGATGGCGGGCGCCGTGCTCGACCATATCGACGGCTGGTTCCGCACTCATGTCTTCGAGCCATTGCGGACCACTGCGGATCCTGAAGCCGCGATCGCGGCCATGTTCGAGGCGACGGACCGCTATTTCCATTCGGGCGGGCGTGTCTGCATCGTCGGCGTGTTTGCCCTGTCGGATGTGCGTGACCGTTTCGCAGAGCGCATCAACGGCTATTTCGCCGAATGGCGCGACGCGCTGGCGCAAGCCCTGCAGCGCCTCGGCAAAGATCCGGATTCCGCAAGCGAACTTGCTGAGGACATCGTCGCCGGCATCCAGGGGGCGCTGGTGACGGCGCGCGCCCTCGGCAACCCCTCCCTGTTCGGCCGCAGGCTGGCGCGGCTGAAAGCGCTCATTCCGTTGCGCTGAATCCTTCAGGCATTGGACAGCGGCAGCACCGTAGTGTCCTTGAACATCTCCATCGAGATATAGGAAGAGATGTCGTTGAATTGCAGCTTGGCGACCAGCTTCTTGTAGACCAGGTCGAGGCTTTCGACGTCGGGCAGCACGATCTTGAGCAGATAGTCGATATCCCCCGTGAGGCGGTGCATCTCGACGATCTCCGGCGTGTCGGCGACGAGAGCGCGAAAACGCTCCAGCCAATCCAGTGAGTGGTTCGCCGTGCGGACCATGACATAGACCGTGGTCGGCAGCCCCACCTTCTTGCGATCGAGCAGCGCCGCGCGCCGCACAATGTAGCCCTCCTCCTCCAGGCGCTTGACGCGCCGCCAGCAAGCCGAGGGCGATAGATGAGTCTTCTCGGCGAGATCGGCGAGAGGATGGTCGGCCTGGAGCTGCAGCAGGGCCAGGATCTGTTTGTCCCGATGGTCGAGCTTCATGACTCCCTCACGCATCCAGATTGTGTAGAAGAAATCTACGACGCAAAATCTTTGCCTGTTCTAATTTCAGACGCAATATACTTGTTCCTTCAGCATCCCAAACGCCCAAAAAATGCAAACCATTTTCATCCATTTCGAGGCATTATTCAGGCATGATAACCAACCCCGGATGGGAGACGGATATGCGGAAAATCGGCCTGATCGGCGGCATGAGCTTCGAGAGTTCGGCGATCTATTACAAGCTCATCAACGAGGCAGTGCGCGCTCGGCGCGGCGACCTGCATTCGGCCGAGGTCATGCTGCATTCGGTGAATTTCCAGGATATCGTCGACATGCAGAAGGCCGGACGCTGGGATGTGGCGGCCGAGAGGCTGGCAAGCGTGGCCCGCGACCTCGAAGGCGCCGGTGCCGGCTGCGTGCTGATCTGCACCAACACCATGCATCTGGTTGCCCGCCCGGTGCAGGAGGCGATCGCCTGTCCGCTGATCGACATCATCGACGAAACCGCCAAGGCATTGACCGCAGCCGGCCGCAGCCGGCCTCTCCTGCTCGCCACCCGTTACACCATGGAACACGGCTTCTACGCCGACCGCATGGGCCAGCATGGCATCGAGGTGATGGTTCCCGATGCCGAGGGCCGGGCCATCGTGCATGATGTAATCTTCTCCGAACTCTGCGCCGGATTGGTGAAGGATAGCTCGCGCCGCAAGCTCGAGGCCCTGATCGAGCGGGCCAAGGCCGAAGGCGCCGACAGCGTGATCCTTGGCTGCACCGAGATCTGCCTGATCCTCTCCCCCGACAGCCTCGGCCTGCCCGGCTTCGACTCCACCACGATCCACGCGGCCGCCGCCGTCGATTTTTCGCTTGCGCCAGGCCCCAACGCTGCCCAACTGGCAGCATGATGGATCAGCGAACAGGAGGCAGGTCATGAAGCAGGCAGCAGATCCCGACAGGACGGAAAGCGCGAAGGCCGTCATGGAGGGCGAGATCGGCATTCTCGCCCGCCGGCGGATCGAGGCCGGCATCATCGCGCCGATCTATGAGGAAATGCGTGAACGCCTCGGCGAGGAACTGGCGCAGTCGATCCTTGATTCCGCCATCCGCAAGGCCGCCATCGCGGCCGGCCGCAGCTTTGCCGCCAAGACCCCGGGCGGCACCGATCTGCGCAGTTTCCAGGATTTGCAGGCCCTGTGGACCCAGGACGACGCGCTGGTGATCGAGGTAGTCAAGGCCACCGACACCGAGTTCGACTACAACGTCCATCGTTGCCGCTATGCCGAGACCTACAAGGAGATGGGGCTCGGCAAGATCGGGCACCTGTTGTCCTGCAACCGCGACGGCGTGTTCTGCACGGGCTACGATCCGCGTATCACACTCGAGCGCACGCAGACGATCATGGACGGCTCCAGCCACTGCAATTTCCGCTACAAGCTGCAAGAAGCCGCCAAGGCGGAATGATGGACCAGCCTCTCGCCAGCCGGATCGGCCCGACGCCCCTCCTCGATGCGGCGCAGCTCAATGCCGATATCGAGGCCACCGCCCGTTTCGGTGGCACCGGGAATGGCGGCGTCTCCCGCCTCACGCTGACGCCGGAGGACAAGGCCGTCCGGGACTGGTTCGTTGCCCGCGCCAGCGAGCTCGGCTGCAGCGTGACCATCGATCCGATCGGCAATCTGTTCGCTTCCTATCCCGGGCGCAATGCCGCCCTGCCCGCCATCATGACCGGCAGCCACCTCGACACCCAGCCAGGTGGCGGGCGCTATGACGGCATCCTCGGCGTGCTGGCCGGGTTCGCCGCTCTCCGCGCCCTGAAGAGCTCAGGACTTGTCACCGAGCACCCGCTGACGGTGGTGAACTGGACCAATGAGGAAGGCTCGCGCTTTTCCCCGGCCATGTTCGGCTCGGGCGTGCATGCCGGCGCCATCGCGCTCGACGAGGCGCTCGCGGTCCGCGACCAGTCCGGCGTCAGTGTCGGCCAGGCCCTCGACTCCATCGGCTATCGCGGCAGCCGATCCCATACGGAGAATCCGGCCGCCTATGTCGAACTCCACATCGAACAAGGGCCCGTTCTGGAGGCCGAGGGGATCGCGATCGGCGCCGTCACCGGCGTGCAGGGCCTGCGCTGGTTCGACGTGGAGATCAAAGGCACCGAATCCCATGCCGGCTCGACCCCGATGGCGAACCGGCGCGATGCGCTGACCGCCGCCGCCCGCCTGATCCTCGATGTCGAGGCGATCGGCCGCGCCCATGCCCCCGGCGTGCTGACGGTCGGCCGCGCCGGTGTCTTCCCGAACTCCCGCAATGTCGTTCCGGGTCGGGTCAGCCTGCAGATCGACATGCGCCATCCCGGCGAAGCCGGGCTGGAAGCCATGGAAACCGCATTGCGACAGGCCGTTGCCGGCCAGACCGACAGCCGCATCGAGCGGATCTGGGCCAAGAAACCGGTCGCTTTCGATCCCGCCTGCATCGATGCTGTCCGCCAGGCCGCCGCCGATTGCGGCCTGTCCTGCCGCGACATCGCATCTGGCGCCGGCCATGACGCCGCCCATCTGGCGACCCTCGCGCCGACGGCGATGATCTTCATCCCGTCCCGCGACGGGCTTTCCCACAATGAACGAGAATATTCATCGCCCCGGCAATGCGCCGACGGCGCCGAGGTGCTGCTGCGCACCCTTCTCAAACTCGACCGTCGGCTGGCCTAGCGCCACCCGTCAGACGCCGTAGAGCGTCCCCGGCGCAATAGCGCCGCCGGGGCCTTTGCATCGTTCAGCTACTGCTTGGGCACCAGCACACCGAGATCGACGGCCTTGGCCATGGCCTCGTAGCCGGCGTCATTGGGATGCAGGTGGTCGCCGCAATCATAGGCAGGATTGATGCGACTGGAATCCTTTGTATCCTGCAATACCTTGTCGAAGTCGATCAGCCCGTCCGCCGTCTTGTTGGCCCGGATCCAGGCATTCACCTCCTGGCGGATCTTTTCCTTCTCCGGCGTGTAGTAACCGGAGGTCGGCAACCCCTTGAAGGTGTCGACGAAGGGCGAGAGGGTGACGCCGACGAAACGGATGCCATGGGCATGGGCGCGATCAATGATCTGCTTGTAGCCGGCGATCACGTCCTCGGCCGTCGGTTCGGGATCGGCCGGGGTGATGGCATCCTTGCCCGGCCAGCCGATATCGTTGATCCCCATCATCATCACCACGGTCGAAACCTTGGGATGGCTGAGCACTGACATGTCGAACCGGCTTAGGGCGTTGGTTCCCATGCCGTTGGAGAGCACGCGATTGCCCGAATAGGCCTCGTTGACCACCGCAACATCCTGATGCCCCTCGGCCTGCAGCCGCTCGGCGATATGATCGGGCCAGCGATTGTTCTTGTCCGGCGAAGAACAGGCGCCATCGGTGATGGAATCGCCGAAGAATACGATGGCCTTCGACTCCGGCTTGGCCGTGGTCAGGATACGGCTGAGCAGCAGGCGCGACTTGTTGGTGCTCACCGCCTTAAAATCGGCCTCCTTGGTCTTGTCGCCGGGCTCTGACACATAGCCGGTCTGGGCCCCATCCCAATGAACCGAGGTGATGCCGGCCCTGTTGGGCAGGTAGAAGCTGACCGCCAGGCTCGACAGGGCCTTGACCGGCAGATCCACGGGGTCGCTGAGCAGGGGCGCGCCGGGCGGAATGACGGCCGATGGCTTACCGCCGAAGGTCAAGGGCTTCACGGAGCCCTCATCGATGGCGCTGCCGCCCTTGGACAGCGCCACGCTGGCCGAGCCAATCGCAACCGGACGCGTGCCGAACTCGTTGGAGATGACGACACGCACTTGTTCGCCCCCGACGCTGATGCGTGCGATCTGGCGGACGGTCTGATCACCGAGCACCTCGGGCACATCGAAGGGCGCCGGCAATTCCTCGGCCCAGCGTGGGGCTGGCGTGGCGGCCCATGTCGTGATCCAAGGCTCCGGGCCTTCCGCGCTTGCCGGGGTCGCAGCCACGGCCAGGGTCAGTGTCCCCGCGACAAATGAAGTCCTGGCGGCCGATCCGATCAATCTGACATGCGTGATCCGATGCAGACTTAATCCGGGCCAATAATAATCCGAATAGGAAACCATGGCGCTTTCCATCCCGCTTTGACAATATTGTAGAATGACGTTGTCTTGATTGCGTATAGAGATGAAGTATCCGGCATTGCAGCGCGGGAGACTTCTAAAGCGCCGGGAGAGTGTGACGTTTTCCTGGATCTTGCAAGCTGAATACCGGCCGGCATGCTCGCACCGGCCTGATGTGCGAGAGGCCGGAGCGTGGCGGTCGACGTGTCGGATCCCTGTGTGGAACCGCTTAAACTTGGCATGGGGCAAAACGCGTTCCGCTCGAACACGCCTCACCCGGGGGCTCAGAGCCGGTCCCTCAGCGCATAATAGCTCATGCCGGCCGCCAGGGTCGGCCAGCGCAACAGGCGCCCGCCCGGGAAGGGCGGTGTCGGCAAAGCGGCGAGGCGATCGAATTCGCCGAGGGTGGCGGCGGTGACATCCGCCAGGATCTTGCCGAAATAGGGCGCCAGCATCACCCCCTGCCCCGAATAGCCCGAGGCCGTCAGCACGTTGGGCGCCAGTCGCCGCACGAAGGGCAGGCGCGTGGTGGTGATGCCGAGCGTGCCGCCCCAGGCATAGTCGATGCGCTTGTCGGCAAGCTGGGGGAAGACCTTGAGCATGCGAGTGCGTACGAAGGCCTTCATGTCGGCCGGAAAGCCCGAGCGATAGTTCTCGCCGCCGCCGAAGATCAGGCGCCGATCCGCCGACAGGCGATAATAGTTCACCACGAAGCGGCTGTCGGCGACGGCATAATCGTTGGCGATCAAGGCCCTGGCTTCATCGTCCGAGAAAGGTTCGGTCGCCAGGATGAAATTGTTGATCGGCATCACCCGCGCCTCGGTATAGGCGTCGAGCCCGGAGAGGTAACCGTCGCCCGCCAGGATCAGCCAGTCGGCGGAAACGCTGCCTTGCGCAGTACGGACCACCGCCCTGCTGCCCTCGGCCCGGTAGCTGACGGCACGCGAACGCTCGAAGATCCGCACACCGGCGCCAATCGCGGCCGCGCCCAGCCCCAGAGCCAGGTTCAGTGGGTGGAGATGGCCGCCATCATGATCGACGAAGCCACCGTAATAACCGGTCGCACCGAGGACGGCGTCGAGCTCGGCCTTGCCGATGGCCTCGACCTTGTCATAGCCGTAGACCGTCCTGAGCTTCTCGGCATAAGCGTGCGACATCGCCACATAATGCGGCTTGTGGTCGGCGATCAGGATGCCCTGCTTGTAGTCGCAGGCGATCTGGTGCCTGACGATCAGGCCCTTGAGATGGGCCTTGGCGTCCTCCGCCATCCGCCATAACGCTTTGGCGCCGTCCAGGCCCGCCAGTTTCTCCAGATAATCCTGGTCGCGGCGCTGGCCCGAATGAACCTGGCCGCCATTGCGCCCCGAGGCTCCCGAGCCGATCTCGGCAGCCTCGAGCACGATCACCGAAAGCCCTTTTTCGGCGAAGGCGAGCGCGGCGCCGAGCCCGGTATAGCCGGCGCCGACGATACAGACATCGGCCCGCTCCTCGCCCAGGAGCTGAGGCTGGGCGGGAAGGCGGTTGGCGGCGGCGGTGTAATAGGAATTGGCCGGATGGCCGGTGTTGTCGGTCATGATCCTGGGAGCGCGGACATCCTGTCCGCCCTTGGAAACGTTATGCCAAGCGATGGGAAGAGCGGACATCGCGACATGCCGGCATGTCGCTGTGAAAGTCCGCGCTTCGAATTCTACACGTTCAAGAGCAAATGCTCGCGTTCCCAGGGGCTGATCACCTTCATGAAGGTCTCGTGTTCCTGGCGTTTGATCGCGGCATAGGCGGTGACGAAGGAAGTCCCCATCACCTGGCGGATCGCCTCGCTCTCGTCCATTTCCGCGACCGCCTCGAGCAGGCTCTGGGGCAGCTCGAAATCGCGGTTCTTGGCATCCGACTCGATCGGCGCCGTCGCATCGAGTTCTTCGGTCATGCCGAGATAGCCGGCCGCCAGGCTCGCGGCGATGGCGAGATAGGGATTAGCGTCCGAGGAAGGAACCCGGTTCTCGACGCGCCTTGCGTCGGGGCCCGAGGGCGGCACACGCAGGCCCGCCGTGCGGTTGTCATAGCCCCATTGCACGTTGATCGGTGCCATGGAATCGCGCGTCAGCCGGCGGTAGGAGTTCACATAGGGCGCCAGCATGCACATGATCGCCGGCAGATATTTCTGCTGGCCGGCCAGGAAGGAGAAGAACAGCGGGGTCGGCCCGCCCGTCTCCGGATCGGAGAAGATGTTCTGGCCGCTTTCGGCGTCGACGATCGACTGGTGGATATGCAGCGCCGAGCCCGGCTCGCCCGACATGGGCTTGGCCATGAAGGTGGCATAGATCTTGTGCTGCAGCGAGGCCTCGCGGATGGTGCGCTTGAACAGGAAGACCTGGTCGGCCAGTTCAAGCGGATCGCCATGGCGCAGATTGATCTCCATCTGCGCCACGCCGTCCTCGTGGATCAGCGTGTCGATCTCCAGGCCCTGATGTTCCGAATATTTGTAGATGTCCTCGAACAGGGCGTCGAATTCGTTGACGGCCGAAATCGAATAGCCCTGGCGGCCAAGTTCCGGGCGGCCGGATCGGCCGATCGGCGGCTTCAGCGGATAGTCGGGATCGGTGTTGGGCTCGACCAGATAGAACTCGATCTCCGGCGCCACCACCGGCTGCCAGCCCTTCTTGCGGTAGAGTTCGCGGATGCGGCGCAGCACCTGGCGGGGCGCCTGCTCGACGGGGCGGCCGTCGCGCGTCATCGCGTCGTGAATGACCTGCGCTGTCGGATCCATCGCCCACGGCACCGCGGTCAGGGTCGACCAATCAGGCTGCATGAACATGTCGGTATCGGCTTCCACCGCGTCCACCAGACCGTCATAGGCGGGATATTCGCCGGTGATGCACTGATAGAAAATCGAAAGCGGCAGGTTCATCACCGGCGAGGCCAGGAATTTCGACACCGGCATGATCTTGCCGCGGGCCACCCCGCCCTGGTCTGGAACGAGGCACTCGATTTCCTCGATATTGCGGGCGCGAAACCAGTCTCTCGCGTTCTCCATACCGGAGATGCCACGCGCGGATTCGATATCCGGCACGCTAGAATGCTCGGGCTTGTCTGACTTTTTCTTTTTGCTCATCGTCGCACACATGCGGCTTCCACCCCGCAGGAAATGCGGAGCGGCGACCCGAAACAAGCGCCGGCGACCTGTTTGACAGCCCACGAGGGGCCATCACGCGACTAACCTCCGGTTCGGGCCCTTGGTTTAGGAGGGCGGAGGCGCACGCGCCGCGCATCGGGGAAGACGCGCAAAAGAGGCATCGGTGGACCGACGCTGGCGCACACTGCCTTTAGCCGCGTCCAAAAGTCAAATGGGTTGGCCAAAAAATGTGATCACAAAAAATGTGATCACATTTTTGCGTGGAATCGCATTTCCCCTGTAGACCACCGCCGACTTCCCGGTCTAGGCTGAAACCAATCACCACAAACAGATGGGATACCATGCGTGATACAGGCGGGGATGGCGCTACGGCGCCCGTGAAGTCGCAGAAGGCGATCGGGGGCGTTCGCCGGAAATTCCAACCCTGGTCCGATCCAACCGCCGTTCCCCTCATTCGCTTCGAGAACGTCACCAAGCGTTTTGGCGATTTCGTGGCGGTGAACGACGTTTCGCTGGACATCCATCAACGTGAATTCTTCTCCCTGCTCGGCCCCTCTGGCTGCGGCAAGACCACCTTGATGCGCATGCTGGCCGGCTTCGAACAGCCGACGGGCGGACGCATCACCCTGGCGGGCAAGGATCTGGCCGGCGTCCCGCCCTATGAACGCCCGGTCAACATGATGTTCCAGTCCTACGCGTTGTTCCCGCATATGAGCGTGGCCGACAATATCGCCTTCGGCCTGAAGATGGACAAGATGCCCAAGGCCGAGATCGACACGCGCGTCGGGCAGATGCTGAAGCTGGTCAAGCTGGAGAAATTCGCCAGCCGCAAGCCGCACCAGCTCTCCGGCGGCCAGCGCCAGCGTGTCGCCCTTGCCCGTGCCGTCGCCAAACAGCCCAAGGTGCTGCTGCTCGACGAGCCACTGGGCGCCCTCGACAAGAAATTGCGCGAGGAAACCCAGTTCGAGCTGATGGACATCCAGGTCGAGCTCGGCATCACCTTCGTCATCGTCACGCACGACCAGGAAGAGGCGATGACGATGTCCGACCGCATCGCGGTCATGGACCATGGCAAGCTGGTGCAAGTGGCGCCGCCCGGCGAAATCTACGAGCAGCCCAATTCACGCTATGTCGCCGACTTCATCGGCAACATCAACATCCTCGAAGGCAAGATTTCCGCCCAGAACGGCAGTTCCCTCACCATTACTTCGCCGAGCAGCCAGGCCTTCAGTGTCGACAGCGCCGAAAGCTGCTCCGTCGGCCAGAGCGTCTTCCTGGCCATCCGCCCCGAAAAGATGCGCATCTCGCTCGATGCGCCCACCACACCGGGCAATTGGCTGGCGGGAGAGGTCTTCGACATCGGCTATCTCGGCGACTGGACCAATTATCTCGTCGACATCGCCGGCACCGGCCAGCGCATCCGGGTGTCGCAGGCCAATATGAGCCGCTTCGTCGAGCGCCCGATCACCTGGGAAGACAAGGTTCATGTCAGCTTTGCGCCGGATGCCGGCGTCGTCCTGACCAAATAGGAGGGCGGCGGGATGACCGACAATCTGGCCGACAAGACCCGAAAGGGCTTCTTCTCCGGACGCACCGGGGTGATCGCCATTCCCTATCTGTGGTTGACGATCTTCTTCGCCCTGCCCTTCCTGATGGTGCTGAAGATCTCGCTGAGCCAGACGGCGCTGGGACAGCCGCCCTATACACCGGTCTTCAATTTCGACGGCACCTGGCAGAGCATTACGGGCTTCATCTCCGAGCTGAACCTCGACAATTACTGGACGATGTTCAACATCTGGGGCGAGGACGGCGATACGCTCTATCTGAAAGCCTACCTGTCCAGCGTGATGATCGCCTTGGTCTCGACGATCCTGCTGCTGATCGTCGGCTATCCCATCGCCTATGGCATGGCGCGTGCCCCCAAGAGCGTGCGTCCAACCCTGCTGATGCTGGTGATCCTGCCGTTCTGGACCTCGTTCCTGATCCGCGTCTATGCCTGGATCGGCATTCTCAAGCCGGAGGGCCTGCTCAACCTGGCGCTGATCAAGCTCGGCATCATCGACCAGCCCCTGCAGATCCTCAACACCAATTGGGCGATTTTCATCGGCATCGTCTATTCCTACCTGCCCTTCATGATCCTGCCGCTCTATTCGACCCTGGAGAAAATGGATGACACTCTCCTGGAAGCGGCGGCCGATCTCGGCTGCAAGCCGATCAAGGCCTTCTGGCTGGTGACCTTCCCGCTCTCCCTGCCCGGCGTGATCGCCGGCTGCATGCTCTGCTTCATTCCGGCGGTCGGCGAATTCGTCATCCCGGATCTGCTCGGCGGATCTTCCACGCTGATGATCGGCAAGCAGATGTGGGACCTGTTCTTCTCCAACCGCGACTGGCCGGCGGCCTCCGCCGTCGCCGTGATCCTGTTGATTATCCTGGTCGTGCCGATCACCTATTATCAGCACAGCCAAGCCAAGGCGCTGGAGACCGACCGATGAGAAAGGGTTCCTCCTGGTTCAGCATGACCTCGGTCGCCCTCGGCCTGGCCTTCCTCTACCTGCCGATCGTGATCCTGGTGATCTATTCGTTCAACGACTCCAAGCTGGTGACGGTCTGGGGCGGCTGGTCGACGCGCTGGTACGTCGAACTCTTCCACGACGAAGCCTTCATGAACGCCGCCAAGATCACGCTGATCGTGGCCGCCGTATCAGCCACCATCGCCACCATACTCGGCACGCTCGCCGCCGTGGTTCTGGTGCGCATGGGACGCTTCCGCGGCCGCATGACTTTTTCGGCCATGGTCTATGCGCCGCTGGTGATGCCCGAGATCATCATCGGCCTGTCATTGCTGTTGTTCTTCATCTCGCTGGGCATCGACCGCGGCTTTTGGACCATCACCCTGGCCCATGTCACACTCACCATGTGCTTCGTGACCGTGGTGGTGCAGTCGCGCCTGCTCAGCTTCGACCGCTCCATCGAAGAGGCGGCCCTGGATCTGGGCTGCCATCCCTTCAAAGCCTTCTTCCTGATCACGCTGCCGATCATCGCGCCGGCCGTGATCTCGGGCTGGATGCTGGCCTTCACCTTGTCGCTCGATGATCTCGTGCTCGCCAGCTTCACTTCCGGCCCGGGCTGGAACACGCTGCCGATGCGCATCTATTCGTCCGTGCGCCTCGGCGTGACGCCGGAGATCAATGCCGCCTGCACGCTGATGCTGGCCGTGGTCGCGCTCGGGGTGGTGGCCGCCGCCATCTATACCAGCCGTGCGGAGAAGGAGCGCGAACGCGCCGAGAGGCTGGCCGCAGCCGGCTGATCCGGCCCAACCATCAGCAGCCCGAAGCTTCAGGCCCTCGCCCCCTCCACGGGGCGGGGGCTTTGTCATTTACGGGCATGTCCCAACGTGGCAATGGCCGAACCACCCATCGCTTCACTGTAGATTCACGGGCCGAGACAGATTCTAACATTTTCTAACATAATCGCTCTTGCGATGTTATATTTTGTTGAATAGCATGCCTCATCAATCGTGGAGTCGGGGCTCGCCTCTGATGACGAATACGACATCAGACCAGGTGAATAACCGCCGCGCACCTCAGTTTTTGGGTGTTCCCCGTCAGAAAAAGGGAGCAACATCAAAGAAATGAGGAGCAAAATTGTACCAGGGAATGGAACATTGGTAGTCGGAATCGTTGCTTTACATGTTTGATTCTGTTCTTTCCTGTGTCTCGACGCCCGCCCCTCTTGAACGTCGCCGCAGCGTCTTGTGATCTGGCGAAACCGCCGAGACTCGCAAAGACGCGTCAAAACAGGGAGTTAGAGCAAAAAGGCGTTTTCAGTTAAACGCGCTTTGCTTGGGAAGGCACCATGGCGTCCATCGAACTCGATCATGTTTCCAAGCTCTACGCCAATGGCGCCTATGGCGTACGCAACGTCGACCTGACCATACCGGACGGCGAGTTCGTCATCTTCCTCGGCCCCTCCGGCTGCGGCAAGTCGACGACGCTGCGCATGATCGCCGGGCTCGAAGGCATTTCTTCCGGCGATCTGCGCATCGGCGGCAAGAGCATGACCCATGTCGCCCCACGCGACCGTAACATTGCGGTGGTGTTCCAGAGCTACGCCCTCTATCCGCATATGAGCGTGCGCCAGAACATGGCATTTGGCTTGAAAATGCGCGGCGTCGACGCCACCACCATCGATGCCAAGATCGCCGACGCCGCTCACTTGCTCGGCCTGCAGAACCTGCTTGGCCGCAAGCCGGCGGCGCTTTCGGGCGGCCAGCGCCAGCGCGTCGCCCTCGGCCGCGCCATCGTGCGCGAACCCGCCGCCTTCCTGCTCGACGAACCGCTTTCCAACCTCGACGCCCAGCTTCGGGCCGAGATGAGGCTCGAGCTCATCAAGCTCCATCGCCGCCTCGGCCGCACCATCGTGCATGTCACGCATGACCAGGTCGAGGCGATGACGATGGGAGACCGCATCTGCATCATGCGCGAAGGCCAACTGGTCCAGGCCGGGCGACCGCTCGAGGTCTACGCCAACCCGGCCAACACCTTCGTCGCCCGCTTCCTGGCGACCCCGCCGATGAACCTGATCCCGGCCAGGCTGGAGAGTGCGCCGGCGGAGGGCCTTGCAGTGGTGAGCGACGCGGGCGCGAAGCTGAGCGTGCCGGCCCGCCACCACGGAGCCTATGGTGGCCAGGCCGGCCGCCGCGTCATCCTCGGCATCCGGGCCGAGGATTTCTACGAAACCCAGCAGCACCCCGAGTGGCAGAAGATGCCGATCCGTGTGGTCGCCATCGAAGCCCTCGGCGCCGAGAACATCCTGATCGGACAGATCGCCGGCGAGCAGGAGACCAGTGACAGACCGCTGGAGATCGCGGCGCGGCTCGGGCGCAATTTCACCGCCCCGATCGGATCGACGGTGGAACTCTATGTCGATGCGCTGCCCATGCACCTGTTCGACCCCGAAACCGAACAGGTGATCGCCAGGCCGGCGCTGACGGGAGGGATGTGATGACGATGCGTAGCGACAGCCAGACCGTTCCCTTCCGCCGACGTTTCGGCTTGCATTTCGGCCTTGTCCTCGTCTGCGCCCTCATCCTGCTGCCGCCACTCTGGGTGCTCAGGACCAGCTTCCTGCCCGAGCAGCTCTCCTATAGCAACGAGTTGATGCCGGCCTTCACCACCGAGAACTATGCGGCGCTGATCTCCAGCCGTTTCGGCGGTTCCTATCTCAACAGCCTCATCGTGGCACTCGGTTCGGTGCTGGTTGCCCTGCCCTTCGCGGCGACCACCGGCTATGCCTTCGCCCGCTTCCGCACCGGCGGGCGCTGGGCACGCTTCATCGTGCTGGCCACCCAGATGCTGCCGCCGGTGGCGCTGGTACTGCCGACCTTCACCCTCTTCCGCAGCCTGGAACTCTCCAATTCGCTGACCGGGCTGATCATCGTCTACGCCGCCCTCAACCTGCCCTTCCTGACCTGGATCCTGATGGGTTTCTTCGAGGGCGTCCCGATCGACCTCGAATGGGCCGCCATGACCGACGGTGCCACCGCCTGGGGTGCGTTCTGGCGCATCGTGCTGCCGGTGTCGCTGCCCGGCATCGCCGCCGCCGGCGTGCTCGGCTTCATCCTGGCCTGGAACGAGTTCCTGTTCGCCCTGGTGCTGAGCGGGCCGACCACGGCGACGATACCGGTGGCACTCGCCGCGCTGCAGACCTCCAACGGCGTGCAGATCGCCAAGGTCTCGGCCGGCGTCATCCTCGCCATCCTGCCCCTGGTGATCGCCTCGCGCTTCATCCAGCGCTTCATCGTCCAGGGACTGACCTTCGGCAGCGTCAAATAAGCCAGCAATATGGAGAGCGGCGACAAAGCCGCACATTACGGAGAGAGGGATAGAGCCATGATCTGGAACGAAAATCGCCTGAAGACGACCCTGCTGGCGGCTGCCGGCGCGGCGATGCTGCTGGGGGCGTCGCTGTCGTCGGCCGCCGCCGAGACCGTCACTCTGCGCGCCCTGATGGAGGACGTACCGGAGACCAAGATCATCGAGGCATTGCTGCCGGAATTCGAAAAGAAGACCGGCATCAAGGTCGAGTTCGAGAAGATCGGCTATCCCGACATGCACGACAAGCTGGTGGCCCAGCTCACCGGGCCGCAGAGCTACTACAATCTGCTGGAGGTCGACTTCCTCTGGGCCGGCGAATTCCCCGCGGCCAACTGGCTGGTCGACCTCAAGCCATTGGCCGAAAAGAGCAAATACGACCTCGGGGCCTTCATCCCTTCCACCATCGAGTTGCTCGGCGGCAGCCAGGACAAGCTCCATCTCATACCGATGTACAATTATTCGATGGGCCTGCTCTATCGCAAGGACCTCATCGCCGACGAGAAGCTGAAGGCGGCCTATAAGAACGCCACAGGCAAGGAGCTCGCTCTGCCCGCCACGCTGGAAGACTATGTGGCGATCTCCAAATTCATGAAGGCCAATGCCAAGGTCGCGGGTGCGGCGATGCAGGGCCAGCGCGGCGATCCGAACAGCATGGAATTCTCCAACTATCTGTTCTCGGCGGGCGGGGCCTATCGTGACGCTGGCGGCAAGGCCAATTTGAACACGCCGGAGGCCAAGAAGGCACTCGACCTCTATGTCGACAATATCCAGAACGGAGCCCAGCAGGGCGCGATCTCGGCCACGCTCGACGACACCATGCGCCTGATGTGTTCGGGTTCGGCCTTCAGCATGGTGACCTATTGGTGGATGCTGCCGCAGATGGACGATGCCGCCAAATGCCCGACGGTGGCCGGCAAGGTCGGCCTTGCGGTGATGCCCGGCGGCCATGGCGAGAGCGGCGGCTGGGGCTGGGGCATTCCCAAGAACACCACACCGGAAGAGCAGGAAGCGGCCTGGACCTTCATCCAGTGGGTGCAGAGCAAGGAGGTCTCGGTGAAGCGGGCCCTGCAGGGCCACGCGCCGGTGCGCAGCGATGTCTACAAGGACGCCGAAGTGCTGAAGAAATACCCCTTCTACCAGACGGCCGAATCCGTGGTGGCGAGCGGCAAGTCCTTCCCGATCTTCACCTATTCGGCCCAGTACGAGGACGTGCTCGGCACGCAGCTCTCGCTTGCGGCCGGCGGCCAGGCGACATCCGAAGCGGCCCTGAAGGCGGCCTCGGACGGCTTGCAGCAACTGCTCGACAAGTGACCTTCTTCCGGCGCGGTCCTTCGGCCGCGCCGGTTCTACAGACCTGAGCAAAGTGCGATTCTCTAAATTGCATCTTTTCTCTAAATCCTTGTTTTGACGCGTTTTCTTGATCGAAAAGTCTATCAACTTTTTTGGAAAACGCTCCAGTGGTGTAACAGATGAGCGCGATGGGATTGGCCGGACGCAGCCGGGAATGGCGGATCGGATGGGCTTTCGCCCTGCCCGGCCTCTTGCTGCTCGCTATCGTGATGGGCTTTCCCCTCGTTTATGCCTGTATCCTGTCGATCTCGTCGATGACGCTGATCAAACCCAGCCTGATGCCGCTGGTCGGCTTCAAGAACTTCGCGTCGATGCTGGCCGACCCGTTGTTCTGGAACGCCCTATGGCTCACGGTACGCTATTCGGCCATCACGGTGATCGGCGAATTCGTGATCGGGCTTGGCATCGCCCTGATGCTCAATCGCACCGTGCACATGAAGCCGGTCTATTTCGCCATCCTCACCATCCCGATGGCGATGTCGCCGATCTCGGTGGCGCTGATCTGGCGCATGCTGCTGCAGCCAAATCTCGGTATCGCCAACCATCTGATGGAAAGCTTCGGCCTACCCCGGCTCGACTGGCTGGGCACGCCGGGCATGGCGCTGTGGACAATGGCGGCCATCGACATCTGGCAGCAGATGTCCTTCGTGGTGCTGATCCTGGCCGCGGGCCTTGCCGCCCTGCCGCGCGACCCCTACGAGGCGGCCGAGGTCGACGGTGCCAGGGCCTGGCAGCAATTCTTCTACATCACCCTGCCAATGCTGCGGCCGGTGGCGGCCATCACCATCATCATCCAGCTCATCAACGAATTCCGCACCTATGACCTGCCCTATGTGCTCACCAAGGGCGGGCCCGGCAACGCCACCGAGGTGCTGAGCTTCTTCGCCTATCGCCGGGCTTTTCTCGGCCTGTCGCTCAATGAAGGTGCGGCAGCGGCCTTCGTGCTGCTGGTGATCGTGCTCGTCCTCACGGTGATCTTCTTTGCCGTATTGGAACGCTCGCAAGCCAGCGAATCGGGGCGCTGAAACGTCTCCTACTGCGCCGCCGAGGCAGGTGGATTCTTGCCGGTGTCCTGCGTGACGTCACGGCCCGGCCGGATGAAGCTGCGCAGCAGAGGAGCGGCGGCACCCGAACGGCGGATCAGCGCCTCGGTATCGGGCTCGACCACCGGCACCTCCCACCCCCCATAGACGCGGAAAGGCAGTCGGAAGGGATTGGCGGCATCGGCGTCGCTCCAATTGGCCACGCCAGCCATGTCGAGGCTGCGCAGGGCGATATTGGCATCCCCCGTCAGCGAAACTGAAAGGGAGCCGTTCTCCATGCGGCAGTCGGCGGTCTTGGCCATGCCGTCGGCGATTTTGAAGCTCGCCTTGGCAAGGTCGAAGGTGGTGCGGCCGCCATAGGAAGATTCAAAACGGGCAGAGAGCGGCCGCCGCTCGATCTTCTGCATCAGGCTGGCGAGATCGATGCCGACTAAAGAGCCTCCGGAGACGCTGATATTGGCCTGTCCCTGCAGCGAGCGCGACAGCTCGGCGATGGAAGCGCCGGTGCCGTTCACCGCCATCGTTCCCGTGCCGGTTCCTTCCAGACGCCGAAAGGCGAAGAGATCGCCCAGCGCACTGCCCATGTCGATGCCTTCGAAGCTGGCAGTCGCGGCGAGTACGGTCATTTTGTCAGCGGGCTTGAGCGCGATATTGCCCTTGAGCGTGCCGCCATAGGCGACAGCCTCGCTGAGGGCGAGTTCGAGCTGGCCGTTGCGGGTGGAGACGGTGGCCGCAGCACGGCCGAGATGGACCTTGTCGATGGTTGTCTCGCCGGCGGAAATGCGCAGATCGAGATCACTGACCAGCAGACTGTTGATGCTGATATGATCGGCACGCCATTTGCGTGGCCGACCGTCCGCGAGCTGGAGTTCGTTGGAATAGGCACTCAGATCGAGCGTATCGGCGGCAAGCGTGCCGCTGACCTTCGGGCGCTCCCTGCCGAATTCGACGGTGAGCGAGCCTTCGGCTTCATTGCCGTCGAGCGAGAGTTGCACCTCGTTGAGGGAAATGGCGCTGCGGTCGAGCGACAGCGGCGACTGCAGGTCATAAGCGGCAAGGCTGTGTCCGGCGGGCAAGGCAAATCCGAGCCAGCGCAGCGTGTCACGCAGCGAAGCGCCGCTGGCCGAGACCTTGCCGTCAAGCCGCCCCTCCCCGTCCAGCATGCCGCTGGCGGCAAGGTTGAGCGTGTCACCCTTGATGCGTGCCCGCAGATCCGACTTGCCGCCGGCAATCAAGCTGGCGGGATCGGCAAGCGCCACGGCGATCTCGGTCTCACGGTCACGCCAATTGATTATGCCGGCCGCCGACATCGCGTCACTGCGGCCCGCCCAGGCGAAAGTAACATCGCCGACCGAAACGGAGGTCGCCCGGCCCGAGGCATTGTCGTTATAACGAATGGTGCCGTCCACGAGCCGGATGGTCTTGACCGGCATCGGCTTGTCGAAGTGCCCGGCAGCCGCCTCGGCCAGCACACCTTCCTTGAATTCCCAAGAGCGCGCGCCACCCTTGCCCGCGGTAAGGCCAATGCTGGCGCGCTTGAGCATCAGGCTTGATATCTCGATGCGTCCGATCACCAGCGGCGCCAGGCGGAGCGTGCCCTGCATCTTGTCGGCCACCAGCAATGGCGGCAGGCCCTCCTGCCCGGACAAGCCCTCCTGCCCGGGAATGGTCACCTTCTCGATCATCAGCGTCGGCAGCGGCGCCCAGGCCAGATGCACCTGCCCCTCGATAATGGGCGTGCGGCCGGTCAGGGCGACGATTTCGCGGGTGAACGTGTCACGCAACACGCTTTCCGGCGTCAGCCAAGGAACGGTCAACACCAGTGCAACAAGCGCAGCGGCGATAGCGGCCAGGGATAGCCCAATACGCTTCATGCCGTTTCCGCGCCTCGCTCGATCAAAGAGTGGTTGGTGACATTTGCCATGCGCCCGGGCGACGGAGCTGAATCACAAACTCGATCCATTATAAATGGCAGTCCATCATGGTAAAAGCGAGGCTTGGTTGTGGCAAAGCCGCCATGCGGGAAAAGCGGCGCAGCAGGTCGTCGACCAAGCACAGTTTTCTGGCGCGGTCCACGGATGCGTCGCGCCTGAAAACTCTGCAAATGTTCGATATTTTGCAAATTCCTCCTGATCGTGCCCATGGGCACGATCAGGAGGAATTTGCTTAGACGGGTACGATACAATCGCGTGCCTCCAATCCCGCCATGATGGGTCGGCATGGTTAAGAAAGCCGGAAGAGAGAGGCACCGTGTTCGGCCCTGCGGCTCGTGCATTTCTCATCCGGCAGGCGCGCCGATCACATATACCACGTGAAACGGCTCCTGCCCCGGTTCCCCAAGCGATACCCGCTCGCGCCGCCAGGGCCATGCCGAGGCCACCAGATTGGCTTCGAAAGCCGCCGACTGGGTGGCCGACCACAGGCCGGCGATACCGCCCGGTGCGAGGGCCCGAACAATGCGGGCAATTCCCTCGCCTGAATAGAGCGCGTGGTTCGGCTCGTGCACCACATAATCGGGGCCGTTGTCGGTATCGAGCAGGATGGCATCGAAACCGCCGGGCTTAGCGGCAATGATATCGGCGACGCTACCAGTGTGCACGATCACGCGGCCGTCCGCCAGCGGATGCTCCGCGAGCGGGGCAAGGACGCCCCGATTCCAGGCGACGACCTCGGGCAGGAGTTCGCAGACCAGGATGCGCGCCCGAGGGCCGACGGCGTCGAGCGTCGCCCTCAGCGTGTAGCCCATGCCGAGGCCGCCGATCAGGATGCGCGGTTCCTCCTCGCCCAGACACTGGCAGACGGTTCGAGCCAATGCGATCTCCGAGCGGGGATCATGGTTCGACATCAGCTCCCAGCCGTTGAAACGGATGTCAAACAGACCGCCGCGCCGGCGCAAGGCGATCTGGTCGCCATCCGCCGTCACCACGCTGTCGAGTTCCGTCCAGATCTCCATCGGCCCTGCTCCCCGGCCCGAGAAGCGGCCCTTATAGCAAGAGTAATGGCAAAGGGGCGGTCTTTGGAGCGGTCGGGATGAATATCGCCGAGCCTCACCGGCACGCCTTCTTTGGCAAGCTCGAGATAAATACATGCCTTGCCGATATCCCGGCGAAACCATCAAGCCTCTTCCTTAGCGAGCAAAATCGTCATACTGCAGTTGCGAAGAGCGATGCGCGCTGTGGCTTAGGGAAGCGCCGAAGCAAAGGGAAACAGCCGAGGACATGGTCAAGGAAACCACTGCCAAGGAAACCACCAGCAAGGAAACGACGGCCAAGGACGACAAGGCCCGGAAACCATCCAAGCCAGTGTCCGACGAAGCGCTGGCGGATGCCGCAGAGGCGCCTGCCGAACCGGCCGACGACAAGCCGTTATGGATCCCCTCGCCAGCGCGTGTCGCGGGAACGCAGGTCGCGGCCTTCATCGCCACCGCCAATGCCCGGCATGGCCTGTCGCTGAAGACTTATCACGACCTGCATCGCTGGTCCGTCGAGAGCGCCGCCGACTTCTGGAACCTGATCTGGGACGACAGCGGCATCAAGGGCGAGAAGGGCGAGCGGCTCACCAGCGATCTCGACGACATGCTCAAGGCGCGCTTCTTCCCGGATGCCAGGCTGAATTTCGCCGAGAACCTGCTGCCGCGCAGCGACGACGAGCCCGCCTTGATCTTCCAGGGTGAGGACAAGGCAAGCCTGACCCTGAGCTGGCGCGAGCTCACCGACCTCGTCTCGCGCCTGCAGCAGGCGATGCGTGCCGAGGGGGTCCAGGTGGGTGACCGTGTCGCCGCCATGATGCCAAACCGTCCGGAGACGGTGGCAATCATGTTGGCAGCCGCCTCGATCGGCGCAATCTTCTCCTCCTGCTCGCCCGATTTCGGCGAGCGCGGCGTGCTCGACCGCTTCGGTCAGATCGCCCCCAAGCTGTTCTTCGCCATCGACGGCTACTGGTATGCCGGCAAGCGCATCGACAACGGCGCCAAGGTGATCGCGATCGCCGCAGAACTCGGCTGCAAGACGGTGGTGGTGCCTTATCTCGGCGAGGCCGAGACGGTGGCGGCCAAGATCCCGGAAGGCACCACACTGGCCATCCTCACCGCGCCCTACCGGGCCAAGCCGGTGGTATTCGAGCCGCTGCCCTTCAACCAACCCCTGTTCATCCTCTATTCCTCCGGCACCACGGGCGTGCCCAAATGCATCGTGCACGGCGCCGGCGGCTCGCTCCTGCAGCTCGTCAAGGAGCATCGCCTGCAATGCGATTTGCGGCCGGGCGAGCGCAGCTTCTACTTCACTACTTGCGGCTGGATGATGTGGAACTGGCTGATCGCAGGCCTGGCCAATGGCGAGACGCTGCTGCTCTATGACGGCTCGCCCTTCCACCCCGAGGCGAGCGTGCTGTTCGATTTCGTCACACGCGAGAAGGGCGTGATGTTCGGCACCTCGGCCAAATATATCGATGCGGCCCACAAGGCCGGGCTGAGCCCGCGCCAGACTCACGACCTGAGCGGGCTGAGGCTGATGACCTCGACCGGCTCACCCTTGTCGCCCGAGGGCTTCCGCTGGGTCTATGAGGAGGTGAAGGCCGATCTCCACCTCGCCTCCATCTCGGGCGGAACAGATATCGTCTCCTGTTTCGTGCTGGGCGATCCCACCGGGGCGGTGTGGTCAGGCGAGATCCAGGCGCCGGGCCTCGGCATGGCGGTCGACGTGTGGAACGACGACGGCAAGAGCGTGCGCGAGGAAAAAGGCGAGCTGGTGTGCACCCGTCCCTTCCCCTCCATGCCGGTGATGTTCTGGAACGATGAAGGGGGCCACAAATACCGAGCGGCCTATTTCGAGCGCTTCGACAACATCTGGCACCATGGCGATTTTGCCGAATGGACGGTTCATGGCGGGCTGATCATCCATGGCCGTTCGGACGCCACGCTCAATCCGGGCGGGGTGCGCATCGGCACCGCCGAACTCTATGCCCAGGTGGAGAAGATCCCGGACGTGCTGGAATCGCTCGCCATCGGCCAGGATTGGGAAGGTGACGTGCGCATCGTGCTGTTCGTGCGCCTGCGCGAGGGCGTGGCCCTGGACGATACCCTCATCGACCGCATCAAGCGCCAGATCCGCACCGGTGCCTCGCCACGCCATGTGCCGGCCAAGATCATCGCCGTCGCCGATATCCCGCGCACCAAGTCCGGCAAGATCACCGAGCTTGCCGTGCGTGACATCGTCGCCGGCCGCACCGTCAAGAACCAGGAGGCCCTGGCCAATCCCGAGGCGCTGGCCCTCTACAAGGACCTGCCGGCGCTGAGGGATTGACCCCCGCGGGTCGGCATGCACCGACTCGGCTTAAGATACGCGACAAAGTTGTTTCTTGCCGGGCCGAGCCCGGCAATGACAAGATGATCATGGCGCCGGCATTCATCCGGCGCGCCTCGGCAAGACCCATCAGGAACCGGCAGCAGTGCTCGCTTCGCGCATAAGCAGGGACATCACGAAGGCCGCCATCACGGCCCTCGCTGTCTATGCGCTGCTGGTCAACAGCCTGCTGATGGGCGTGCTGATGGCCCCGCAATTGCGGGCCGACACACTCGACCGCAATCTCGCCGCGCTCGAAATCGTCTGCGCCGGCGACGGCATGGGCATCACCGATGCGGGGTCTGGCCCGCCCTTAGACCATCGCGGCCATGAGGCCGAGTGCTGCATACTTTGCCCCGGCTTCGGCGGGCCTGCCTCGCCGGCCGGCATCGACCTGCCGCGGCGCCTGGCCGTCCTGGCGGCCCTCGCCCCCTGGGCGGCGGACACCCACATTCCTCCTTCCCTGCATCGCACGGCCGCCCAGCCGCGCGGACCACCGATGGCGTGACCTGAGAACGACCTCCCTTTTGTTTTCGGCCTGACGCCGTACGCAGCCCCTTGGCTATGCGCGGGCGAAGGGCAACTCAGGACACAACCATGACCGTCTCCCATGGCGCGGACGCCCTCGCGGTCGCTCCGCCTTCGCGCCTGTCGCTACAGCGCGCCATCTGGCGCTGGCATTTCTATGCCGGCCTGCTTTGCGTCCCCTTCATGATCCTGCTGGCCGTCACCGGCTCGCTCTATCTGTTCAAGGACGAGATCAACCACACGCTCTTTGCCTACCGCACCATCGTCGCCAATCCCGGTACGCCGGCCTTGTCGCCGGAAGAGCTGGTCGACAAGGCCCTCGAAGGCAAGCCCGAGGCCGCCGCCACCGCCTATACCGAACCCGCGGACGCAACTTCCTCGGCCAAGGTCACCTACAAGGACGACGGCGGCAAACATTATGTCTACCTTGATCCCTATAGCGGCGCGGTGCTCGATACCGTGCGCGCCGACCGTGAGCCGATGTGGCTGATCAAGAAGATCCACAGCCTGGAACTGTTCGGCACCTTCACCAACCGGCTGATCGAGGCTGTCGGCGGCTTTGCCCTCATCCTGGTGACGACGGGGATCTATCTGTGGTGGCCCCGCGGCCAGAGCGGCGGCGTGGTGAGCCTTCGGGGCACGCCGGCACGCCGGGTGTGGTGGCGTGACCTCCACGCCGTCACCGGCGCCTTCGCCGGACTGGTGATCTTCTTCCTGGCGGCAAGCGGCCTGCCCTGGGCCGGGTTCTGGGGCAAGCAGCTCAATGGCTTCGCGACCCAGGCGGGGCTGGGCTACCCTACCCAGCTCTGGGACGAGACGCCGACGTCCACCGTGCCGCTACAGGACGTCGTCAGCAAGGCCGGCTGGACGGTGGAGAATTCGCCGGTGCCGCAATCTGCCCAGCCCTACACCCGCGCGATCGGGCTCGACCGCGCGGTTGCCGTCGCGCGCGGTTTGGGCATCGCACCCGGCTTCGAGACGGCGCTGCCGACCGAAGAAAACGGCGTCTACACCGCGGCGATCTTCCCGGACGAATTGGCCAAGGAGCGCACCATCCATATCGACCAATATTCGGGCAAACCGATCGTCGATCTCAAATTCGCGGATTTCGGCGGCGTCGCCAAGGCGATCGAATTCGGCATCAACGTGCATCAGGGCCAGCAATGGGGCCTCGCCAACCAGCTGGTGATGCTGGCGACCTGCCTTGCCATCATCCTCGCCAGCGTCTCCGGCGTGATGATGTGGTGGAAGCGCCGCCCGAGCGGCAGGCTCGGCGTGCCGCCCTATCCCAGCGATCCCCGCGTCTATCGCGGCCTGTGGATCGTGGCCAACGCCGTCGGCCTCGCCTTTCCCATCACGGGGCTCGCCATCGCCGTGATGGTGGCGCTCGATCTCCTGGTCATCCGCACCGTGCCGCCTTTGCGCCGCGCCTTTGCCTGAACGGCGCCATTCGCAGCTTCGAGGCGGCGGGGTCTGCCTTCACCGCCTCGCTATCGCTTCCATCCTGCCCCGCCGATGATGGCGGACTAACCATGAAAGTTCACATCATGTCTCTCATGCGCAATCTCTCGCTTCTTTCGCTCACCGCCGCCCTCAGCCTGACGGCAGCCGGCTCGGCTCTGGCCCACGCCCATCTGAAATCCGCGGCACCGGCCGACAATGCCGTGGTCGCGGCTGCGCCCGCCGCATTGGAACTGCATTTCAGCGAAGGCGTCGATCTCAAATTCTCGGGTGTCAGCCTGACCGGTCCGGATCAGAAAGCCGTCGCCACCGGCGATCCCACCCATTTCGGCGATGACGAGGCCAGCCTCTCCGTGCCCGTTACAGCCAAGCTCGCGCCGGGCAAATATACGGTGCAATGGCATGTCCTTTCCAAGGATGGCCATAAGGTCAAGGGCAGCTATTCCTTCGACGTGAAGCCCTGATGGATCTCGAAGCCGCTCTCCAGGCCTGCCGCTTCCTGCATTATGCCGCAGCGATGGCCCTGTTCGGCACCAGCGCCTTCCTCGCCATACTGGCGCCGAAGGAACTGGCCGAACGGCTCGGGGAGCGGTTGAGAATTATACTGGTCGTGGCGGCAGGCCTTGCCGCCGCGACCATCCTGGCTTGGCTCCTGCTGAAAACCGGCGAGATCGGTGACGGTTGGGCCGACACGCTCGATCCAGCCCTGATCACCTCGGTGCTGACCGACAGCAGCTTCGGTCGAGCCTGGCAATGGCGCCTCGTCTTTGCCGCGTGTCTGCCAGCCGTGTTTCTGCTTGGGCCGCGCCGGTTGCCCGCACTTGCCCTCTGCTCGGGCCTGCTTCTCGCCAGCCTGGCCTTGACCGGTCACTCCGCCATGCTGAGCGGCTGGCCTGGCCTGCTGCAGAGGGGCAACCACATGCTGCATCTGCTCGCGGCAGGCGCCTGGCTCGGTGCCCTCATCCCTCTCCTCCCTTGCCTGATCATGCTCGGGGATGCCTTTCCTGCCCCTCCCGCCACCCAGGCGCTTCGCCGTTTTTCGACCGCCGGCCATGTCGCGGTGTCGCTCGTGGTCGTCACCGGCATCGCCAATACCACCCTCGTTCTCGGCCGCGCACCGACGGATTGGTCCTCCCCCTACCAGGCCCTACTCGCCGCCAAGATCGGCCTCGTCGGTGTCATGATCGCGATCGCCCTGATCAACCGTTACTTCCTTGTTCCCCGAATCCGCCTGGCGCGGACGAGGTCGCTGCGGCTGCTGAGCTGTCTCACCGTCGCGGAATTGCTGCTCGGATCCGGCGTACTCGTCCTCGTCAGTCTCTTCGGCATGATCGAGCCGACTTGACAGGCACGCCGTATCACGGTTTGCCTTGCCGGAGAGCTGCCCTCGGGGGCAGAGGCAGTCGAAGGCAGGGCCGGATGCCGGGCAGGAATACAACAAGCGGAGTGCTCAGCCTCGCCGGCCGCCTCATCGGAGCCCTGCTGCTTGCCCTGCTGGCGACCTCCGCCTTCGCCCATCGCCAGACGTCCGATGGCGATGGTACGGGGGCAGGCATTCCCATCCCCAATCTCACCCATGGCCAGATGGCTGTCATCGCCGACAATATGCCGGCGATTCTCGCCGTCGCCGACCGCCAGACCGGCCTCGACGAGACCGCGCGCCGGCTACGCGCCTTCGTCGACTGGCAGTATTTCTTCTGTTTCCGTGGCCTGGTACCCGGCAGCCTGAAGGACGAGGAAAGCCCCTTCAACGAATGCAGCCATGCCTATCTCGCCGGCACCCAGGCCCTGCTGCTCGAACTCAGGCAGACCCGCGGAGACCGCGCTGACGTGCGCGCCCTCGTCGACAAGGTCGGGCTCGACATGGTCAGGAACAATGCCGCACTGGTGCTTTGCCGTTTCAGCGGCGAGGCGTTCAACACTGCCGACGTCGTATCGCCGCGCTGGAGCGAGGTGCCCGCGCATCCGCCAAGCCTGGCAACCTTCGGCGGCTTCGCCTTTCTGGTCGGCGGTGTCCTCTGGCTCGGCCTGCGGCGACGCACCGCGCCTGTTTCGGGGCCTTTGCCGGCCGGATGAGGGTTTCGGAGCGACAATAGGGCTTGCACGAAGCGATGATTGCTTGTCGGATGGTCTGACCATTCGATTATTGACGGCTTTCATCCCGCCATGCGCATCCTCGTCCTCCAGCATCTTGCCTCCGAGCATCCCGGCATTTTCCGCTCCTTCTTCGCCCGCGACGGCATCGAATGGGATGCCGTCGAACTCGACGAAGGCGGCACCATCCCCGCGCTCGATCCCTATGATGCGCTCTGGGTCATGGGGGGTGCCATGGATGTGTGGGACGTCGACCAGTTTCCCTGGCTGGTCGAGGAGAAGCGTGTCATTCGCCGCTGGGTGCGCGAGCTCGGCAAGCCCTATCTCGGCATCTGCCTCGGCCATCAGCTTCTCGCCGACGCGCTTGGCGGGACCTGCGGGCCGCAGACACCGCCCGAGGTCGGCGTCTTCGATGTGGATGTAACGGAAGCCGGCCAGGCCGACCTGTTGTTCGAAGGCTTCGCGCCGCGCTTCCGCGCCCTGCAATGGCATTCGGTGCGCGTCGCCCAGCCGCCCGAGGGCGCCGCGGTGCTGGCCTCTTCGCCCCTTTGCCCGGTTCAGGCCATTCGTGCCGCGCCACGGGCCTGGGGCATGCAGTATCATGTCGAGGCCGAAAACGCCGCCGTGCAGCAATGGGGCTGCGTGCCCGAATACAGGACCGCGCTCGAGCGCACCAATGGCGAAGGCGCCATGGAGCGCCTGCAGGCCGACATCGCTGCCCATGCCGAGGGCTTCGAGGCCAACGCGGCCATTGTCTATCGAAATTTCATGCGGCTCGCGCGATAATGGCGGCAAAAATTCAATAAAGCATGCATGGTTACTACCTTGAGGCCGTAAAAATGGCCCCTGGTAGGGCCTGACACATCGGCGCGATGCCGGATTCGGCATCGCTGGAGGAAACCAACCATGCCTGAAGGCACGCCATCGACCACCGGCATTCCAATGCCGCCTCCCGACCCCGCCATCCTGGCGCGGCGGCAGGCTGTCATCGAGGGCCTGGCCAAGCTGGTGCCCGCGGCGAACCTGATCATCAGCGAGGACGAGCGCCGCGCCTATGAGACCGACGCCTTCACCGCCTATCGGGCCGTACCGCTCGCCGTGGTGCTGCCCGAGACCACCGAGGAAGTCGCGGCGATCCTGAAATTCCTCAACCAAGAGGGCGTTCCCGTCATCCCGCGCGGCGCCGGTACCTCGCTCGCCGGCGGTGCCCTGCCCCAGGCGGACGCCGTGGTCGTCGGCCTCTCCAAGATGAGCAAGGTGCTGGAACTGCGTTTGCCGGACAGGCTTGCGCGCGTGCAGGCCGGCATCACCAATCTCGGCATTTCCGGCGCCGTGGCGCACGAGGGCTTCTTCTACGCGCCCGACCCTTCCAGCCAGCTCGCCTGCACCATCGCCGGCAACATCGCCATGAATTCCGGCGGCGCCCATTGCCTGAAATATGGCGTCACCACCAACAACATCCTCGGCGTACGCCTGGTGACGATGGCAGGCGAGATTCTCGACATCGGCGGCGACGCCATGGATGCCGACGGCTATGACCTGCTCGGCATCGTCATCGGCTCAGAAGGCCAGTTCGGCATCGTCACCGAGGCGGTGGTGCGCATCCTGCCGATGGCCGAGGGCGCCCGGCCCATGCTGGTGGGCTTTGCCGCACCCGAGGAGGCGGGGCGCTGCGTCGCCGCCATCATCGCCTCTGGCATCATTCCCGTCGCCATCGAATATATGGACAGGCTCGCCATCGAGATCACCGAGGACTTTGCCCATGCCGGCTACCCCCGCGATGCCGGCGCCATGCTGATCATCGAGGTCGAAGGTTCGGACGCCGAGATCGACCGGCTGCTCGACCTGATCTCGACCATGGCGCGCCAGCACGGAGCCACCACCATCAAGATCTCGAAGTCGGAGGCCGAAAGCGCGGCGATCTGGAAGGGACGGAAATCGGCTTTCGGTGCCACCGGCCGCATCGCCGACTATATCTGCATGGATGGCACCATCCCGACCGGCCAACTGCCGATGGTGCTCAAGCGCATCGATGAGATCACCGCAGCCCATGGGCTGCGCGTCGCCAACGTCTTTCATGCCGGCGACGGCAATCTGCATCCCCTCGTACTCTACAATGTCAACGACGCCGACCAGCGCGAAAAGGCCGAGGCCTGTGGCTTCGACATCTTGCGCCTATGCGTGGAAGCCGGCGGCTGCCTGACCGGCGAACACGGCGTCGGCATCGAGAAGCGCGACCTGATGCGCGAGCAGTTCGATCAGGTCGATCTCGACCAGCAACGCGACCTCAAGCTCGCCTTCGATCCCAAATGGCTGCTCAACCCGGCCAAGGTCTTCCCGCTCGACATGAAGCCGGGAGGCTGGGCGGCATGACGGCGTTCTCCCCTACCAGCGAAGCTGAGCTGGCCGGCATCGTCACCGAGGCCTTCCGGAACAAAATTCCACTCGCCGTGACCGGCGGCGGCTCGAAGGCCGGCATCGGCAGGCCTGTGGATGCCTCCGCCATCCTGGAAACACGCGGCATCACCGGCATCACGCTCTATGAACCGACCGAGATGGTGATCGGCGCCCGGGCCGGCACCTCCCTGGCCGAGCTCACCGCAACCCTCGACGCCCGCGGCCAGATGCTGCCCTTCGAGCCGGGCGACTGGCGCCGCCTGCTCGGCACCGCCCCGACCGAGCCGACGATCGGCGGCCTGGTCGGCGCCAATCTCTCCGGTCCGCGCCGGATCGTCACGGGTGCCTGTCGCGACAGCCTGATCGGCGTCCGCTTCGTCAACGGCAAGGGCGAGACGGTCAAGAGTGGCGGACGGGTGATGAAGAACGTCACCGGCTACGACCTGACCAAGCTGATGGCGGGATCCTGGGGCACGCTGGGCATCCTTTCCGAGGTGATCTTCAAGGTCCTGCCCAAGCCGGAGGCCAGCACCAGCCTGGTCTGGCAAGGTCTTGACGACAACCAGGCCATCGAACTGATGTCCTCGGGCCTCGGCAGCCCCTTCGAGGTCTCGGCCGCCGCCCATGTCCCGGCCGACCTCTATGCCGGCACGGCTCTGACCGCGCTCCGGCTGGAGAATTTCGAAAGTTCCGTCGCCTATCGCCGGGACCAGCTTGGCCGCCTGCTCACGCGCTTCGGCGACCATGCCGTGCGCGACCGTGACGATTGCTGCAGTTTCTGGTTCGATATCGCCGATGTCGCGCCGCTGGCGCAGCAGGACGGCATGATCTGGCGCCTCTCGGTGGCCCCTTCCAAGGCTGCCGCCCTCGGGGCCTCGCTGCGCTGGCTCGGCGAGATCAAGCTGTTCTACGATTGGGGCGGCGGCCTGATCTGGCTGCTGGCCCCCGAAACGACGGAATTTTCCAAGGCGATCGTCTCGGCAACCAAGGCCGAGGGCGGCCATGCCATGCTGATCAAGGCCAGCGCCGACTTCCGGGCCGAGGCCTTCCATTTCGGCGCTCAGGAGGGCCCGCTCGCCGCCCTGAGCGCCAGGGTGAAGCAGGCCTTCGACCCCGCCAACATCCTCAATACCGGGCGCCTGGGAGGCTGACCGTGCAGACGAATTTCTCGCTCGCCCAACTCGCCGATCCGCATATGAAGGAATCCGAGCAGATCCTGCGCACCTGCGTGCATTGCGGCTTCTGCACCGCTACCTGCCCAACCTATGTGCTGCTCGGCGACGAGCTCGATTCTCCGCGCGGGCGCATCTACCTGATCAAGGACATGCTGGAAGGCGGCAAGCCGGCCACGGCCGAGGTGGTCAAACATGTCGACCGCTGCCTGTCCTGCCTGTCCTGCATGACGACCTGCCCCTCGGGCGTCAATTACATGCATTTGGTCGACCACGCCCGCGCCCATATCGACAAGACCTATCGCCGCCCGGCCAGCGAAGCCCTCTTGCGCACGCTGATGGCCAAGGTCCTGCCCAACCGCCGGGCCTTTCGCTGGAGTATGGCGCTGGCGCGGCTCGGCCGTCCCTTTGCGGGCCTTGCGGCGAGGCTTCCCCAGGGCAAGCGGCTGGCCGCCATGCTGGCTCTCGCACCGACGTCCCTGCCATCAGCCTCCTCTGCCACACGCCCCGGCAGTTTCGCGCCGAAGACCGCCAGGAAAGGCCGCGTCGCGCTCCTCACCGGCTGCGCCCAGGCCGAGCTCGCCCCCGGCATCAACGAGGCCGCGATCCGTCTGCTCAACCGGCATGGTATCGAGGTGGTGCTGCCCAAGGGCGAAGGCTGCTGCGGCGCGCTCGTCCACCACATGGGCAAGGAAAAGGACGCCCTCGCCTACGCCAAGGCCAATATCGACGCCTGGACGGCGGAAATGGCCAAAGGACTCGACGCCATCCTGATCACTACGTCGGGATGCGGCACCACCATCAAGGATTACGGCTTCATGCTGCGCGGCGACCCCGCCTATGCGCAGAAGGCGGCCGCGGTTTCCTCCATCGCCAAGGACATCAGCGAATATCTGGAGACGCTGCCGCCCCTGCCGGTGACGGTCGAGACCGGCCAAAGCGTCACCTACCATGCGGCTTGCTCGCTGCAACACGGCCAGCAGATCAAGACCGCGCCCAAGACCTTACTCAAGCGCGCCGGTTTCCAGGTGAAGGAGGCGGCGGAGGCCCATCTGTGCTGCGGCTCGGCCGGCACCTACAACATGTTGCAGCCCGAGATTTCCGAGCGCCTGCGCGAACGCAAGCTCGGTAATATCGCCGCCACCAGGCCACAGATCATCGCCGCCGGCAATATCGGCTGCATGACGCAGTTGGCGCTGGGGACCACGACGCCGATCGTGCATACGGTGGAACTCCTGGATTGGGCGACCGGAGGACCGAAACCGAAGGGGCTGTAATTCCTGGGATCGCAGGCTTCCAGCCTGCTCTTGCCTTGCCTGCATGCGCGATGTTTCCAAGAGCAGGCTGGAAGCCTGCGATCCCAGGACAAGGATGGAGAACTCGATGACGAAGCTCGGCAGCCTGTTCCTCGCCATGCTCCTTGCCTTGACTGCCAGCGCCTTCGCTCAGGACGAGCGGTCTCCCAACGAAAAGCCGGTCAAGGTCATCGCCGACGGGCGCATTGCCGTTCCCGGCGGCGGCGAACTGCCGCTCTATGTCTCGGCGGACTGGTCCAAGCCGTTGCCGCAGATCGATCGCGCCGTCCTGGTGCTGCATGGGAGGCTGCGCGATGCGGATGTCTATTTCCGCTCCGCCCTCAAGGCCCAGGCTGCCGCCGGGCCGGCAGGGCAGACAGCCTTGATGATCGCGCCGCAATTTCTCGCCAAGACGGATGTGAAAGCCTTCGACCTGCCGCCCGATATCCTGCGCTGGACGCTGACGAGCTGGCAGGGTGGCGAGGATGCCCTCGGCCCCAGGCCGGTCAGTTCGTTTGCAGCCCTCGACGCCATCCTGGCCCGCCTCGCCGACCGTCGGCTGTTCCCGCATTTGCGGGAAGTGGTGGTCGCCGGCCATTCCGGCGGTGGGCAGGTGGTGCAGCGCTACGCCATTGCCGGCAAGGGCGAAAGCACCCTAGTCGCGATGGGCATCGGCGTGCGCTATGTCGTCGCCAATCCCTCTTCCTACGCCTATTTCTCGTCTGAACGGCCAGCGCCTGATGTCGCCGCTTCCTGCCCGGGCTTCGACGACTGGAAATACGGCATGCAGGCCCGCCCGGCCTATCTCGCCTCCCCCTCGCCGGATATGCTGGAGAAGACCTATATCGCCCGGCGCGTGATCTATCTGCTCGGCACGGAGGATACCGATCCCAATCATCCCGCGCTCGACAAGACCTGCATGGCCGAAGCCCAGGGTCCTTATCGCCTGGCCCGCGGCGAGGCCTATGTCTCGACGATGCGCCAACGCGACGGCGGTACGCCCCGTCACAGCCTGTGGCTGGTGCAGGGTGTGGGCCATAGTGGCGACAAGATGCTGACGTCGTCCTGCGGCCTCGCCGCCCTGTTCGACCTGCCGGGCTGTCCGACAGCGAAGGCGTCGCCCTGAAGGCTGTTTGCTTCCGCTCTCACGACAGCCACGTTTCGGCCATCACCGAAGCATCCCAGTCTCCGCGCTGCTAGATTCGAGCATCTCAAAAGCATTTCGCTCTCGGAGATCTCCCATGCGGTATACTGAATTCCAAATCTCTGCGCAGCTCTCGAAAGCCCACTCTCAACTCGGTGTGGCCTCGACCTCGGCAACGAGCCAGGCTAGAAGGCCGGGAAATTTCGCCTCGATATCCGCCCGGCGCAGATAGGTCTTACGGCAATTGCCATAGTCGACCATGCCGATCAGGCCAGCCTCGCGCAGCATGCGGAAATGATAGGTACGGGTCGCCTTGGTCACCGGCAAGCCAAAGGACGAGCAGCCGATCTCCGTGCCATCGGGGGCAAGGACGAGCGTCGCCACCACGCGTCGCCGATGCGGATCGGCAAGGGCTGCCAATACAGGGCCGAGAGTGATCTCCTCGCGGCTTGGAGGATCGTCCTGGTCAGGTATTGCCGCCTCCGTTGCGATCCAAGCCCCATCCGAAGAAGTCGTCCCGCGTTGGCTGATTGCCAATGGGTGCACTTCCAGGTATGAATAATATCATACTTAAATGACATCGCAGATGCGATAAATTTTCAAGAAGAGATTTCATCATGACAAGCCTGCAGCCGGCTGTATCGGAACCATGCGCAGCAGGAAGCGAGCCGGTTTGGGCCTCGGCAGCCGGGTCGACCGGTTCCGGACTCGGCAGGCCGATCCGCCCAGCGGCTCGGCTGACCGCTCTCAGCCTCGGGGTCGCGCTGGTGCAGCTCGACGTCAGCATCGTCAATGTCGGCCTCGACCAGATGCGCGGCCTGATGGCGGGCGGCGTCGCCGGGCTGCAATGGGTGGTGAACGGCTATACGCTCGCCTTTGCCGGGCTCCTGCTCACCGGCGGCGCGCTCGGAGACCGGTTCGGTGCCAAGCGCCTCTATCTTCTCGGTCTCGCGCTGTTCACGCTTGCCTCGCTCGCCTGCGGCCTCGCACCGAGCGGCACCACTCTCATCGCCGCTCGCGTGCTGCAGGGCATCGGCGCCGCCCTGTTGATGCCTCCTTCGCTGGCCCTGGTTGTTCATGCCTATCGCGACCCCTCCGAGCGCGCCAAGGCCATCGGCGTCTGGGGCTCCGTCGGCGGTCTTGCCATGGTGGCCGGCCCCGTCCTCGGCGGACTGTTGATCGCCCTGTTCGGCTGGCGCAGCATCTTCCTGATCAACCTGCCCGTCGGCCTGCTCGCCCTTTGGATGGCGTATCGCTTTACCGAGGAGACGCGCGAGCGCCATGCTCGCGCCATCGATTTGCCGGGCCAGGTTCTCGGCATCATCACCGTGGTGGCGCTGACGGCGGCGATCATCGAGGGAGAGCCCCTGGGCTGGAGTCACCCTGTCATTCTCGGCGCTGTTGCCGTCTTCCTCCTGGCGGGCGCACTATTCCTGGCCGTTGAATCCCGTACGGCGGAACCCATGATGCCGCTCAGCCTGTTCCGCAACCCGATCTTCACGGCCGCAGCCCTGGTCGGTACCCTGCTCAATGTCAGCTTCTACGGCACCATCTTCCTGCTCAGCCTGTATTTCCAGGATGGTCTCGGCATGTCGCCACTGAACGCAGGCCTCGCCTTCCTGCCGATGACCGGTCTCATCGCGATCACCAATATCCTGTCGGGACGCGTTGCCGTGCGTTGGGGCAATCGGTTGCCCATCGTGCTCGGCCTCGCGATCGACACTTTCGGTTTCGTCGTCCTCGCGCTGCAGCTGCGAGGTGATGCCGGCTACGGTCATATCTGGTGGCCGCTGCTGCTCATCGGCTGCGGCATGGCGCTCGCCGTGCCCGCCATGATCGGCGCCCTGCTCGCCACGGTCGAGAAGACCCGGGCTGGTATTGCCTCCGGCGTTCTCAATGCCCTGCGTCAAACCGGAGGAGCGGTCGGCGTGGCGGTGTTCGGCGTGATCGGCGCCGGCGGCAGCTCCCTCTCCGGCATGAGCACGGCGATGTGGGTTGCCGCCATCGGTCTCTTCATCGCCCTGCTGCTCGGCGCGTCGTGCATCAAACGAATGCCCACGCCATAAGGCAGGCTTTCATGCCTATGCGGCCGTCTCCGTTGTTCGACGAGGAGGCTGTGTGGAGAAGACAAAAACTGTGCCGAGACGAGCCAACTGGTGAGCTTCACACAGAATCCGTTGCAAAATTCAGATGCAAAAGGAATACTCTAATCGGGATGGAGGCGCCAATTCGGTAGCCATCCACACCCAAGATATACGTGCATCCGCCATGTCCAATTTTGTCTACAATCTCATTACCATTGCGGGAAAGCAGGTCGAGATTGATGCCTTTGTCCAACGGTTCTGTGAGGCCTCGGATAAGAAGATTGAACTAAGTCTCGAAAAGGCGGTGCCAATGCCCCGGTCGGCAGGAGTCGCTTGGGCCCGCGCCAATTGGGGCACGCCGGAGGTCGAAGACACACTGGTGATGCACAAGAAAAAAGGTCGGCTCACGCTTGGCTTCTGCAGTACCGATGGGCCGCCTTTTCCGGTCTACGAAATTTACACCAAAGCTTTCCCCGACCTCACTTTTGATGCTCGCTATATCGATCCCGCGAATGAGACCGGCATGGCGGCGCTGGGACAGAAAGGCGAGGTCACGCTGACGGAACTTCTCTTCAGCGAAGAACTTGAGGCAGAATTCGAGCCCATCATTTATGCGGGTACAGAGGACGAAGCCGCATCCGAGAAAACTGAACCACCGATCCCTACGGCTGCGCAGGGTTTCTTCGAACGACCGTTGTCCCCCTTCAAGCATTGGCGTTTTCGCAGAATACAGCACCAATTGGCCGACTATCCCGCCTATGCCCCACCAATCCCGATCCAAACGCATGCCGCCTATCTCAGTACCGCCGAAGGGAGGGTGAACTTCGATGCGCTGATGGCTTCAAAAAACGAGCGTATCAGTTATTTGAAAGCTCTTATGGCGAAGCAAGGGCTGACGCTGGCCCCTACGCAGGAAAGCTTGGCTGACGTCGCCGCTTGGTTTGATCGCAATGGTGGCTACCTCGTTCCCTATGGAGGCCATTACGTCCTTTCCTCTAGGAACTCGGGGAGAAACTTTTCTCGCGTCTGGCATGAACACGCTGTGCCCTGGATCGGCCGATGGGCCGGGCTCAATGTCATTCTGGACCTGTCACTCTATTTCGGTGACCGGCTCATTTCCGCGAATCCCGGGCTGCAGTGGAAGCAATATATTTCGAAAAGGCGCCACAAAGAGCCGCCGTCATGCGAAAATCTTGCCTGTATAGGAAGTGCGGCAAACGACGATCCCTTCTCCATCATCGAATACGTTGAACGCAGGGCCTTGAGCCTTTCTTACGTCCTTCAAGGAGAGCATCGCACGCCGCGCGAGAGTACCTGTGGGGAGCTGAACGCGATGGTGTCACTGCACGAGAGGCCTCGCCCAAATCGGTTTCTCTAGAGAGGCGACATCAATGAAGAACGACGTGCGAATACAACCTCTAAGCAATTCGAAATCGATCATGCGAACGAGTTTTCGGGATGTTTTGACCCACAACTGAACCGTTCAAACAGGTTCTGGAAAGAGCCGGCTCCAAGGCTAGGGTAAAACACGGCGTTAAAGCCAAGCGGCAGTTTGGCTGAAAATGGACATTGCTCGAGGAGGGCGAGGCCGTCGCAAGGTTTCCGTCAGATGGAAATTCGATACCCAACCGTGGATGTTTGGCGTATCCACACGGAACCCGCCATGATCATGACAATTGCTGACTGATAAGGGAGCACCATGAACGATACGGCTGAAGCCGGACACTCGGCCACTCGCGTGGCGCGCGGCGATTTGCTTGTCGCGCCCGAGCTTGCATCCTTTCTGGAGCAGGAGGCCCTGCCCGGCACCGGTTTGGAGGCGCAGGCCTTCTGGGATGGGTTCTCAGCGCTGGTCCGTGACTTCGGACCGCGCAACAAGGCGCTTTTGCAGCGGCGCGATGAACTGCAGGCTCAGATCGACGCCTGGCATCTCGCGCGCCACGGCCAGCCGCATGACCGCAATGCCTACAAGGCTTTCCTCACCGAGATTGGCTATCTGCTGCCGGAGGGCGACAACTTCACCATCGCGACCGAGAACGTGGATCCCGAGATCGCCACGGTCGCAGGTCCCCAGCTCGTGGTGCCGATCACCAATGCGCGATTCGCGCTGAACGCCGCCAATGCGCGCTGGGGCAGCCTCTATGACAGCCTCTACGGTACCGACGCAGGGGGCGGCCCACCGCCGGCCGGCAGCTATAACCGGGGCCGCGGCGCCCGCGTCGTGGCAAAGGCACGGGTTTTTCTCGACGAGGCCTTCCCACTCGAGGGCACGAGCCATGCGGATGCCCGGCGCTATCATGTCCACAACGGCGCGCTTCTTGTCGACGACATGCCACTGGTCGAGCCGGAGAAATTCATCGGCTATCGCGGCCATCCACGCGCGCCCGACGCCGTGCTGCTTCGCAACAACGGATTGCACGTCCAACTGATCTTCAACCGGGCCCACTCGATCGGTAGTCGCGATCAGGCCGGTCTTGCCGACATCCGGCTGGAAAGCGCCATCTCGGCGATCATGGATTGCGAGGATTCGGTTGCCTGCGTCGATGCCGAGGACAAGGTGGTCGCTTATCGCAACTGGCTGGGGCTGATGCGGGGCAACCTGACGGAGACCTTCCGCAAGGACGGTGCCGAGATGACGCGCAAGCTCAACCCCGACCTGACCTTCACGGCACCCAATGGCGGCGAAGTCACGATCAAGGGTCGGGCGCTGATGCTGGTGCGCAATGTCGGCCATCTCATGACCAATCCAGCCATCCTCGACCAGGATGGCGGAGAAGTCTTCGAGGGCCTGATGGATGCGATGGTGACCACGCTGATCGCAATGCATGACCTGAAAAAGTCCGAGGGCCTGCGCAATTCGGTCGCCGGCTCGGTCTATGTCGTCAAGCCCAAGATGCACGGGCCCGACGAGGTCGCCTTCGCCGACGAGGTCTTCGCCCATGTCGAAGCGGTGCTGGGCCTGCCCAAGCATACGGTCAAGCTGGGGGTGATGGACGAAGAACGGCGCACCAGCGTCAACCTGATGGAGTGCATCCGAGCGGCGAAGCATCGCATCGTCTTCATCAATACCGGTTTCCTCGATCGCACCGGGGACGAGATCCATACCTCGATGGAGGCCGGCCCGTTCAGCCGCAAGGACTTCATCAAGCGCAAGGACTGGATCGTCGCCTACGAAAACCAGAACGTCGACATCGGCCTGCAATGCGGCTTTTCGGGCAAGGCCCAGATCGGCAAGGGCATGTGGGCGATGCCGGACCGGATGGCGGCCATGCTGGAAGCCAAGATCGAGCACCCCAAGGCCGGCGCCAATTGCGCCTGGGTACCGAGCCCGACGGCGGCAACGCTCCATGCCCTGCATTACCACAAGATCAACGTCTTCGCGGTGCAGGCCGCGCTGGCGAAAGGCGGCAGGCGCGCCTATGTCGAGACGATCCTCGAAATTCCGGTCGCAAGCTACCAGAAGTGGCTGCCCGAGCAGATCCGCCGTGAGGTCGAGAACAATGCGCAGGGCATCCTCGGCTATGTCGTGCGTTGGATCGATCAGGGCATCGGGTGTTCGAAGGTGCCAGATATCAACGATGTCGGGCTGATGGAGGATCGCGCGACCTGCCGCATCTCGGCGCAGCATGTCGCCAACTGGCTTCACCACGGCATCGTCGATGAGGACGAGGTCAGGCAGATCATGCGTCGCATGGCGGAGGTCGTGGATCGCCAGAACGCCGGCGATCCCCACTACCGTGCGATGGCTCCCGCTTTCGACGGGGTGGCATTCCGTGCGGCATGCGATCTGGTCTTCGAGGGCCGCTCGCAGCCGTCGGGCTATACCGAGCCGCTGCTTCATGCGCGCCGGCGCGAATTCAAGGCAGCCCAGGCGCTTAGTTCTGCTGAGTGAAAGAAGCATCCTTACCCTCTTCTCCCGAGGAGGGTAAGGAAGGCTGGTTATCCCAGCTCGGACAGGGTCTGCCTGGCCTCCACATGCTCGGGGTCGAGCTCGACCAGCCTCTCGAAGATCTTCCGGGCTTCCTCGCTCTTGCCGAGGGCGCGTGCCGAACGGCCAAGGCCGACAAGGGCCTCCGGCGAGGAGGGCCTCAAGGCCACGGCCTGCTGGTAATGGGCAGCGGCCGGCTCGGCCCGTTCATTGTGCAAGAGGAGATCGCCAAGGCCGATATGGGCTTCGGCATGGTTCGGTTCGAGCTTCAGGCAGGCAAGATAGGCCTGCAGCGCCTCGTCGCCTCGCTCGAGCGAGGCAAGCAGATTGCCGTAATTATAATGGGTGTCGGCCGCCTTGGGATCGAGCTTCAAGGACGAACGGAAGCAATATTCCGCACGCGAGGCATTGCCGAGGCCACGATTGGCGAGGCCCAGCCGCATCTGTGCGTCGGCGCTGCCGGGATTGATCTCGACCGCCCGGCGGAGCACCTTCTCGGCCTCGTCATGCACGCCGCGCTGCAGCAAGAGCGTGCCAAGCAGGTTCAGGGCGTTGAAATCCCCAGCGCGACTGGCCAGGATCTCGCGATAGCCGGCCTCGGCGGCATCGAGCCGGCCTTCGCGATGATGCTCGACGGCTTTCTTCAACTTTGCTTCGGCGGCCATGCTGCGGTGTCCGGATGGTGCGGGAGAGATTGCCGGACCTTGTGGCGGATCGGGCTGCAAAGGTCAATCCAGACCCGCACCTAAGCGTTTTGCGATTTGGTAGATTCACCGAGAATCGCAAAAGCACAGCGAAACAAGGGCTTAGAGCAAATGGACGTCCACACTCGAGGCGTTTTGCTCAGAGGGCGTCGAATGCTTTGTTCAATGCGTCCTGCCTGGCATAGAGATCCTTCAGGATGCCCTGCATCTGCGCCAGGATCGCCGGATCGTCGGTGAGCAGACCGTTGCCTTGTACCTGGATCTTGCTCTGGTTCTGCCGCACGAAGGTGACGAGCTTCTTCATCTGGTCGGTCACCCCCGTCCATTGCGGCTCCAGATTTGCCCAGTCGCGACCGCGCTTGGACACAGTACGATCATAGGCCTTGTCGTAGACGGCCTTCAATTCATCCGGCAACTGCAACCGGGCCCTGGCCGTATCCGCCGTGTCGACCAAAATCTTGGTTTCCTTGACCCGTCGCAGGAAGCTTTCACTGAACTTGTCGAGCAAAGTCGGATCGGCGATCAACTCCGGTGCGCCGGGCATGCGCATGGCCTTGTTGCCGTTGCGACCCACGCCCGTGCGCTGGTTCATGCCATCGAAGAACGCCTGCATGACCTTGAAGCTGTCCGCGTAAGGGCCGAAGGCTTCTTCCTGGCGGGGTGTCATGACCGGAAATGTCGTCTCATCCTTGTTATCGACCAAGCGGGCCTGCAAAAACTCCATATAGGCCTTGCGCTGCTCTGGCTCCTTGCTGAAGCAAGCCGCTAGAAGCAGGCACAGCCCGATGGACAGCCACAACGGCGATTTGCGAAGCATGGTTTTCACGTGACCCTTGATTGGAAATGAGTGGATAGGGCTATGGAACAGCTGCCCTTGTTTTGGCAATAGGCTCATCCGCCGAAATTACCTTCCAAGAATGTTGGGAATTTCTTCGGTAACTGTCCTTACGGAATCGCTCCAATGATCTCGGACAATGACGCTCCTGACGTGCGTCTTCTGCCAGATCAGAGCACAGAACATTGTCATTCTCGCGAGAATAACCCTACGTCTTAGCGAGCCGTGCCCCCGCTTGGTTGATATGGGGGTGTAGTCGAATACTCCTTGTCCACGACACCTGGATGTAACGTACGGGACTCTGTTTCTCCATCGGAGCCACTAGGATAGCTTGCGTCAGGGCCCCCAGCCTGCCGAAATGCATACTCACTTCTATTGAATTGTGTTGGCGCCTTGCTCGTATAGGCTGGTGCGAGTGCGCTCCGGAATTGATCATGAGCAAAGGAACTCTCATGTCCGTCGTCTCGCCGTCATCCGACCAGCCAGGAAGCAAGCCTCTAGGCATCGGACAGATCATCGCCGATGCCTTCAGCGTCAGCCTGAGGAATTATGGCTGGGTGTTCCTGCTCCAGCTCGCGGTGTTCGCCATTTTCTTCGGCTTGCTCGGCTCGTTTTTCTGGGCGGCATTGAGCGGTGACCGGTTGGCGGCCCAATTGGCGATCCAAAGGAACATCGCCTTATTCTACCTGCTGCTCCTGGCGGCGGGCTTCCTGTCGCTCGCCTTCTATTGCGCGATGATCCGCTTGCTTCATGATCGTTACGCCGATCCCGCCAAACCTTTCATGGCAGCCTGCCTGGCCGGCGCCAGGAGATTCCTGCCCGTCTTCGGTTTATTGCTGATCTATATTCTTGCCTACATCGCGTTCTACCTCATCGCCGCTTTGATCAGCCTTGTGTTCCTTGGCATTGGCGCTCCGCCCGGCTTCCTCATCGTCGCTGCGTTGATCATCGGCATTCTTGGTCTCTTCCTGGTCTTTCCCTACCTTCTTTCCTTCGTCATCTGCATCAACGAGGATGTGGGGCCAATCCGCGCGCTCCGCCGCAGCCGCTATCTCAGCGCCGGATACCGCTGGCCTCTTTTCGGCATGATGCTCCTCACCTGGGTGATCTGGCTCGCTTATCTCGTGGTCGTGAATGTCCTGGCTCGCATATTCGGTCCCGGCGGCGGCATCGCGGCTTTGATCATGATGCTGCTGATTTTACCCCTGATGTATGCGTGGCTGATCGGGGTCTATTCGATCGCGGCCTATCGCCTGCGCCTGCTCAAGGACGGAATCGATTTGACCGGCTCCGTCGCGAATGTGTTCGATTGAGACCTCGCGCCTAGAAAAGTTCCCTCTTCTTAGACTCGGGCCGCGAAGCCGTTGCGGCGCTCGCGGCCTCTGCTTATCCAACCATCTTTCAGGCGGGCGGCATCCGATTCCCGGTATGCGCCCTGCCGATCCGGGAATGACGATGCGCTATTTGCTGACATGGGCCGCGGCCGTCACGATGACGGTGGTGTTCTCCTTCGCACCGGCCAGGGCCGACAGCCCGGCCTCGGCCCTGTTCCAGAGCTATCTCGGCCAGGGGCGTATCAGCGAAGCGGACGAACAGATGCTGGCCCTCGCCACCAAGGCCAGCGGCAATGCCGACGCCAGGCTCGGCCTCGGCATGGTGCGCACGGCGCGGGCGCTCGAACATTTGTCGCAGGCCCTCTACAAATATGGCTTCGCCACCGAAATGCCGGCGATGCGGGCGCTCGGCCTCTCGGGCACCGTCTTCAGCACCAATCCCGATCCGCAGCCCATCACCTATAAGGACTTTCGCGGCATCCTCGCCACGTTCCTGGCCGATCTCGAAAAGGCCGACCAGACCCTGGCTGAGGTCGGCGACAGCCCCGCCAAGCTGACGGTCGATCTTTCCGTCACCCGCTTCGACTGGAACGGCGACGGCATCATCGACGAGCGCGACCATATCGGAGCAGCCATTTCCGACATCGACGATGCCGGCAAGCCCAAGCCCTTCATCGTCGCCTTCGACACGGCCGACGCCAAATGGCTGCGTGGCTACTGCAATTTCCTGATGGCCCTGACCAAGACCCTGTTGTCGCACGACATGTCGCGCAGCTGGGACGCGGGCTTCGGCAGCCTGTTTCCACATGCCATCAGCGGCCTTGCCAAGGCCAATGGCGGCGATGGTGGCGACGGATTGGGCATGACCCTGTTCGGCACGAGCAAGCGTGACACCGACGCCATCGCCGATCTGATCAGCCTGGTGCATACGATCGACTGGCCGGTGGCCGACAAGGCGATGTGGCTGGAGGTGCGCGACCATATCAAGACGGTAATCCGGCTCAACCGTGAGACCTGGGCGCTGATCGGCAAGGAGACCGACGACGATCACGAATGGCTGCCGGGCCCGCGGCAGAAGAGCGGCGTCCTGCCCTCCCTCGACGTAACGCAGGAGCGTATCGACTCATGGCTTGCGCTGCTCGGCCAGGTCGAGCAGGTGCTGGACGGCAAGTTGCTGATGCCGCATTGGCGTTTCACCAAGGGCGTCAATCTCGCCAGGGTCTTCGAGCAGCCCGGCAATTTCGACCTGGTGCTGTGGATCACCGGCCCAGGCGCCTTGCCTTTCCTCGACAATGGCAAGGTGATGGATGCAGAGGCCTGGGGCCAGGCGACCAGTATCTTCGGCGGCGACGTCGCGAGCTACGCCTTCTATTTCAATTGAGCGGGCGCCCGGCCGCGGCATCCGGCGCAAGCAGGCGTCTCTTCAGGCGAACGATCGCCTCGCGCTGCAAATCGCTGGCCTCGCCATAGGCATTGGCGACCTCGCCCAGCATATCGATAAGCTGTTGGCGCTCCGGCAGGGACAGGCGCGCCCGCAGAAGGGGCGCCAATTCCTCGGCGACCGGCGTGAACACCCGGCCGCGATCCGTCAATTGCAAGGCCTGCTCATACACATGCTCGCGATCGCCGATCCCGAGTGGATCGGCCATAAGAGCGAGGATCGTGTCCCGCTCGGCCCGGGTCAGCAAGCCATTGGTGCGGACAAGCTGTATCATCAGGACGACGGCCGCGAGCCTCGGATCATCGATGGTCTTGAGAGAGGCGCGCTCGAGCGCCTGCGGCCGAACCGTGTCGGAACCCCGGTCGAGCGGAAGGGGGACAACTTTCGGCACGGTCTCGAGGCGGCGGCCCGCCGCCGGCTTGCGGGCCTTGCCGCGCAACAGCCAGAACAGACCGACGAGGGCGGCCACGAATGCCCCGATCAGGATCGCCCTCGGCCCCTCCAGCAAGACCAGGCTGGTAATCAGCAGTGCGATAATCCAGATCGCATTCTTACGCAGGAAATCCATCGGCCGTGCCACCCGATCGAGACGGCGCGCATCTGCGCCGGCCACCCCAAAGCGTCTTTGCGCTTTGCTCTGTCAACCAGCATCCCCCATAGCCGTCCGCATGGCGGCGAGCAAGGGATGGTCGGGCCGCTGGCCGTCCCAGGCGTCGAAGCTCAGCACGGCCTCCGGCGGCAGGCGCTGGCGCCAGCCCTTCACTTCCAGCTCCGGCCGGGCATAGGCTTCGTGCACATAACCAAGGCACAGATAGGCGACCGGAATTACGCGCTCGGGAATGCCCAGTGCCGCACGCAGGCGCACGGGATCGACGATGCTGACCCAACCGACCCCAACGCCCTCGGCCCGTGCCGCCAGCCAGATGTTCTGCACCGCGCAGACGGTGGAGTAGCGGTCCATGGCCATGTCATGGGTGCGGCCGAGCACCACGGGGCCGGCGCGGTCTGGATCGCAGGTGATGCACAGATTGACCGGGGAATCGAGGATGCCGGCAAGCTTCAGCGAGCGGTATTGCGCCTGCTTCTGCGGCGGAAACATCGCCAACGCTTCCGCATTGGCCTCCTCGAAGAGGGCCTGCACCTTGCCCCGGGCCTCAGGGCACCGCAGCACCAGGAAACTCCAGGGCTGCATGAAGCCGACCGACGGCGCATGATGCCCGGCCACGAGGATGCGCGCGAGGACATCGTCCGGAACGGGTTGCGGACTGAATTGGCTGCGGACGTCCCGCCTGGTGAAGATGGCGCGATAGACGGCGTCGCGTTCGGCCGGTGAAAACGGCCCGGAGGGCGCAAGCGCTCCCGTGGATGGGTCCATCGTCATTCCCCTTGCGATGGCAATCGCCGCGCCGTCCACGCGCGCCGATCTATCGCCTCCGGCCGGTCTTCTGACTTGGGATCCACCCATCCGGACGCCTTCCCCGCAGAGCGAGTGGCCTGAAACCTGCCCGGATAGTCCCCCTTACAGCGTTGGGCACGTCGCGGCTTCAAACCGCGTTCCCGATTCTCCCGCAAGCGGGCACCGAAGGTCTTGCGGATGTAGCATGGGAGGTGCCGGCTGCCCAGCCGTTTGGGACGCTGATGCCGAGCGGCCGGCGGCGAAGTGGACAGGGTGCAGGCTTGTGGCCTAGAATCGTCGGCTAGGCTTTCGGGCAATGAAGCATCCTGGCAATCGCGCAATGAACAAGATCGACCTCAAACGACGCGCCGGCGATCACCCCGATCCCCTGGAACAGGCCAATCCCGTGCGGCTCGGCACCCGCCTTCGCCTGGCCCGGCAGACAAGGGGGCTGACGCTGAAGGCCCTGGCGACGGCCGCGGACTGTTCGGAAAGCCTGCTGTCCAAGATCGAGAACGGCAAGGCCTCCCCCTCCCTGCCCATGCTGCATCGCCTCGTGGAGGTCCTCGGCACCAATATCGGCTGGATGTTCGAGGAATCGGATAGCGAAGAGGGTATCGTCTTTCGCGCCGGCTCGCGCCCCCTGATCTCGCTGGACCCGCTCCGCCGGGGCGAGGGCATCTCGCTGGAACGGGTGATCCCCTATTCGCCCGGTCATCTCCTCCAATGCAACATCCACCACATCGAGGCCGGCGGCGAGAGCGCCGGGCCGATCCAGCACCAGGGCGAGGAAGTCGGCTATGTGCTGACCGGAACCGTGGAGCTGATGGTCGGTGAGCGTACCTTCAAGCTCTCTGCCGGCGATACCTTCGTGTTCAAGTCGGAATTGCCTCATTGGTACCGCAACACCGGAACGGAGCGCGCGAGCATCTTCTGGGTCAACACGCCTGCCACCTTCTAACGCCTCACGCCGTCGGCGTTTCAAGAATCCCCGAGACCGCCATTCAAGTAACTTGACATGAATTCAAGTCTCTTGAATGATGCTGATGTCAGAACTGAGAATGAGCCCGGCACGGGCCATCCATGAAGGGAACTGAAATGCGGCTTTCAAAATATCTCGCCGGCTGCTCGGCAGCGGCAGCCCTGGCGCTGTCCCTAGGATCGGTGTCCGCTTTGGCCGACACCTTCGCCCTGGTCACCATCAACCAGCAGGCCCTGTTCTTCAACCAAATCAACGAAGGCGCTGAGGCCGCCGCCAAGGCGGCCGGCGCCAAGCTCGTCATCTTCAACGCCAACAATGTTCCGAGCGCCCAGAACGATGCGATCGAGAACTACATCACCCAGAAGGTCGACGGCATCATCCTGATCGCCATCGACGTCAACGGCGTGAAGCCCGCCATCACCTCCGCCAAGAAGGCCGGCATCCCCGTCATCGCCATCGATGCCCAGATCCCCGACGGCGACAATGTCTCCTTCGTCGGCGTGGATAATCTCAAGGCCGGCGAGGACATCGGCAAGTTCTACGCCGACTACGTCAAGTCCAAGCTGGATGGCACCGCCAAGATCGGCGTGGTCGGCGCTCTCAATTCCTACATCCAGAACCAGCGGCTGGATGGCTTCAAGAAGGCGGTGACGGCCAGCGGCCTCAAGGTCACCTTCCTCGACACCGTCGACGGCCAGAACGTGCAGGACGTGGCGCTGAGCGCGGCCGAGAACCTGATGACGGCCAATCCCGACATGACCACGCTCTATGCCACCGGCGAACCGGCCCTTCTCGGCACCGTGTCCGCCGTGACCAGCCAGGGGCGCACCGAAGGCGTCAAGGTCTTCGGCTGGGACCTGACCAAGCAGGCCATCGAAGGCATCGACCAGGGCTGGGTCACCGGCGTGATCCAGCAGGATCCGGCCGGCGAGGGCAAGGCCGCGGTGGAAGCCCTGGCCAAGCTCAAGAAGGGCGAGAAGGTCGAGCCGATCATCAACGTTCCCGTGACGATCGTCACCAAGGAGAACGTCGACAAGTTCCGGGGCATGTTCAAGTAACGGGCTGACAGGCCCCCACGCATAGTTGGGCCCAGGCCCGCTGCTCTTCGAGCCGCGGGCGGGGCATCTCATTGCCAGGCGGAACCATGATGGACAGTGGCGACCCCTACCGCGTCAAGATGACCGGTATCTCCAAGCGATACAACACGATCCAGACCCTGGACGACGTATCGCTGATGCTCAGGCCCGGCGAGGTGCTGGGACTGGTCGGCGACAATGGCGCCGGTAAATCGACCCTGAGCAAGGTGCTTTCGGGCGCCGTGATCCCCGACACCGGCACGATCGAGATCGACGGCAAGGTGCAGTCCTTCGCCTCCCCTGCCGATGCCCGCGCGGCGCGGGTGGAGATGGTCTATCAGGACCTGTCGCTGTGCGACAGCGTCGATGTCGCCGGCAATCTCTTCCTCGGCCGCGAGCCCAGGCACCGCATCCTCGGCGTTCCCTTCCTCGACCAGCGCCGCATGCACGACCAGGCCCGCGACATGCTCGACAAGCTCGGCATCGTCATCGCCGATACCAGGCTGAAGGTCGAGAACCTCTCCGGTGGCCAGCGCCAGTCGATCGCCATCGGCCGCGCCGCTTCCTTCAATCCCTCCGTGCTGATCATGGACGAGCCTACGGCCGCCCTGGCCGTCGCCGAAGTCGAGGCGGTGCTCGAACTGATCCGCACCGTCAGCGCCCGCGGCGTCAGCGTCATCCTGATCACCCACCGCCTGCAGGACCTCTTCCTCGTCTGCGACCGCATCCAGGTGATGTATGAGGGTCGCAACGTCGCCGAGCGCCGGATCGAGGACACCAATATCGAAGAGGTGGTCAACCTCATCGTCGGCCGCAAATTCAACGCCCGCTCCGCCGGCGCCGCCCAAAAGAACGGCTCTCCCCAGGACAACGGAGCCCGCGCATGACGGCCTCATCCACCACCCCCGCCCATCGCCCCCGCGTCCACAAGGCGCGCTGGCGCGACAAGGCGATGGCGAATGGCAGCATCATTTCGATCGCCCTGTTCTTCATCTTCGTCTGCCTGGTCTTCTCGATCTGGACCGACGCCTTCCTCACCACCCCCAACCTGCTCAACATCGTGCGCCAGTCGGCACCGCTGCTGATCGTGGCGGCCGCAATGACCTTCGTGATCACGACGGGCGGCATCGATCTTTCGGTCGGCTCGGTGCTGGCGCTCGCGGCGACTCTGTCGGCGGCCTCGCTGCAGGCCGGGATTCCCTGGCCCCTCGTCATCGTGCTGATGCTGGCAATGGGCGGCGTGATCGGCGCCATACAGGGCTTCTTCATCGCCTATGAACGCATTCCCGCCTTCATCGTCACCCTGGCGGGCCTGTCGGTGATCCGAGGCCTCGCTCTCCTGATCACCGCCGGCTATTCGATCCCGGTCGAGGCCCAGAGCCCCTTCACTGCGATCGGGCGCGCCTGGTTCCTCGGCGTGCCCGTGCCCGCCCTGATCGCCCTCGTGGTGCTGGTGATCGCCTTCCTCGTCTTCAACCGGACGCCCTTCGGCCGCTATGTCACCGGCGTCGGCGCCAATGCCGAGGCTGTCCGGCGCGCCGGCATCAACACCCGCTTCGTGGTGCTGTGTGTCTATATCCTCTCCAGCATGGCGGCCGCCGCGGCCGGCGTCATCCTGGCGGCGCGCCTTGGCTCCGGCTCCTCCAATGCCGGCCAGGGTTTCGAGCTCGACGTCATCGCCGCGGTGGTCCTGGGCGGCACCAGCCTGTTCGGCGGGCGCGGCACCGTTGTCGGCACGGTGCTGGGCGCCCTGACGGTGGCGGTCATCGCCAACGGCCTGGTGCTGGCGCATATGTCACCCTTCCTGACTCCGATCGTCACCGGCTCGATCATCCTGATCGCCATCTGGCTCAATTTCCGCCTGTTCAAGGGCGCGATGAGGAGCCATTGAGCATGGATCACCTGTTCCAGCCCCGTCCCGCCGAACGCAAGCCGATCGGCATCCGATCCGGCACCGCCATGACCGTGCTCGGCCCGGTGCCGGTGGACGACCTCGGCATCACCCTGATGCACGAGCACATCCTGCTCGATGGCGCCCGCACCTGGAAATGCCCCTGCCATCCGGACGAGAAAGCGATCGCCGAGCAGGCGGTGAATATCGAGATCATCGGCGAGTTGCGGATGAACCCCTATATGAATCGCGACAATGTCTCGCTCGACGACAGTGACCTCGCTTTGTCCGAGCTCAAGCGCTTCCAGGCGCTCGGCGGCCATACGGTGATCGAGGCCACCAATATCGGCATCGGCCGGGCACCCGAGAAGCTGGCACGCATCTCCCGCGCTTCCGGCATGAAGATTATCATGGGTACCGGCTTCTATCTGGAGCCGACCCATCCGGACTGGCTGAAGGCAATGGATGTCGAGGCGGTGACGCAGTTCATCGTCAACGATGTCGGCGGCGGGCAAGAGCAGCCGCAGATCATGGCGGGGATCATCGGTGAGGTCGGCGTCAGCAAGGACTTCACGGCGGAGGAGGAAAAGTCGCTGCGCGCCTCGGCGCGCGCAGCCGGGATCACCGGCCTGCCGCTCTCCATCCATCTGCCGGGCTGGGAGCGTCTCGGCCATCGCGTGCTCGACATTGTCGAGGCCGAGGGCGCCGATCCCAGGCATACCGTGCTCTGCCACATGAATCCGAGCCATGCCGACCTGCCCTATCAGCGGGCCCTGGCCGAGCGCGGCGCCTTCCTCGAATACGACATGATCGGCATGGACTATTATTTTGCCGACCAGGACGCCCAGTCCCCTTCCGACGAGCAGAACGCCACCGCGATCCGCGCGCTGGTCGACATGGGCTTCACCGACCGCCTGCTGCTGTCGCAGGACGTCTTCCTGAAGATCATGCTCACCCGCTATGGCGGCTTCGGCTACGGCTTCATCCTCAAGCATTTCGTGCCCCGCCTCCTGCGCCACGGCGTGGAGCAGGCCGCGATCGACCGCGTGCTCGTCGACAATCCCAAATCGGTGTTCTCCGCCGCGGCGTGAGCCCACGACCCCTTTTCCTGGAGCAAAGCGCTTTTTATCGAAAACGCACTTTTGCTCTAACTCTTTGTTCGAACGCGTCTTTGCGATTCTTGGTGATCCCACCAAATCGCAAAACGCTATAGGAGTGACCATGTCCAAGAAGAAGATCCTGCTCGCCGGCGAATCCTGGGTCTCGACCTCGACCCATATCAAGGGCTTCGACCAGTTCCCGACCGCCACCTATCACACCGGCGCGGACGAGCTTCTCGCCGCCCTGAAGGACGGCGCCTTCGACGTGACCTTCATGCCTGCGCATGAGGCCCAGCGCCATTTCCCGCAGACGATCGAGGCGCTTTCCGCCTATGACGCCGTCGTGCTCTCCGATATCGGCGCAAACACGCTGCTGCTCCATCCCGATACCTGGATCCACTCCAAGCCCACCCCGAACCGCCTGCGCCTTCTGCGTGACTATGTGCAGAACGGCGGCGGCCTGTTGATGTTCGGCGGCTATTTCAGCTTCCAGGGCATCAATGGCGGCGCGCGCTACCGCAAGACGCCGGTGGAGGACGTGCTGCCGGTCGAATGCCTTGCTTTCGACGATCGCGTGGAAGTGCCCGAGGGCTACGCCCCCGTCGTCACCGGCGCGGCCGATCATCCGATCTTGCAGGGTCTCGGCACGGAATGGCCCATCCTGCTCGGCTACAACGAGGTGACGCTCAAGCCGGGCGCCGAGGTGCTCGCCACGGTCTCGTCCGACTATGGTTCCCAGCCGCTGCTGGTGACCGGCACCTACGGCAAGGGCCGCACCGTGGCCTGGACGTCCGATGTCGGCCCGCATTGGCTGCCGCCGGGCTTCATCGCCTGGGACGGCTACAAGAAACTGTTCGAGCAGATGCTGGCTTGGGCGACCGAGAAGAATCGGGCGACCACGAAGGGCTGAACCATGGCAGTGCATGTCGTCGGCAATGTCTGTGTCGACACGACCTTCCGGCTGGAGCGTTTCCCGGTTCCCGGCGAAACGCTCAATGCCTCCGGTCACGCCGACGGCATCGGCGGCAAGGGCGCCAACCAGGCCATTGCCGCCTCCCGCACAGGCGCGGACGTGACGCTGTGGGCGGCTGTTGGCGACGACCTGGCGGGAGGCTGGATCACCGATCGTCTCGCCGCGGAAAGTCTCGCCTGCCGCCTCACCGCCAAGCCCCTGCCCACGGATCGCTCGGCGGTGCTGGTGGAAACCGGCGGCGAGAACATCATCGTCACCGGAAGCCTGTGTGCCGAAGCCTTCGATCCCAACGCGGAAACGGATATCGCCGAGCGGATTGCGCCCGGCGATATTGTGGTGATGCAGGGCAACCTGTCGCCCCGGGCCACTTCGGCTTGTCTTGATATGGCCAGGCACCGCGGCGCCTGCACCATTCTCAATCCCAGCCCTCTCCCCGCCGAAACAGGCCCGGCACTGCCGTCGGCCGATATCGTCATCGTCAATGAGGGGGAAGCCCAGGCGCTGACCCGCTGCGACGATCCCGAGCAGGCCGCCGCTGAACTCCTCCGCCAGAAAGCCGGCATCGTCCTCGTCACCCTCGGCCCCCGCGGCTGCCTCATTGCCGAGGGCAGGACCGGAAGCATTCGCCGCCTGCCAGCCCCGGCGGTCACCGCTATCGATACCAGCGGCGCGGGCGATGTCTTCTGCGGCATCTTCGCCGGCGGCATCGATCTCGGCATGGCGCCCGTCGAGGCGACCAGCCTCGCCATTGCCGCCGCTGCCATCGCGGTTGGCCGCAGCGGCACATCGGAGTCCTGCCCCAGCCGGGCGGAGATCCGCGACCTCATCAGGAAATTGGAAACGGAAAAGCCATGACACCCTCCTCCAAACCCATCGGCCAGGCTGCCGGCGATGCGCTGACCAGCCTCTATGGCAGAACCAAGGTCGTCATCGGCGTGGTGCATCTCGCCCCGCTTCCCGGCTCCCCGCGCTATCAGGGCGAAGCGATCGAAGCCATCTATCAGCGCGGCCTCGACGATGCGAAAGCCTATCTGCATGGCGGCTGCGAGGGCGTGATCGTCGAGAATCATGGCGACATCCCCTTCGCCAAGCCCGACGACATCGGCCCCGAGACATCGGCTTATATGTCGGTGATCTCCGACCGCATCCGGCGCGAACTCGGACGCCCCATCGGCATCAACGTGCTGGCCAATGCCGCCATCCCCGCCCTTTCCATCGCCAGCGCCGCCGGCGCGGGCTTCATTCGAGTCAACCAATGGGCCAACGCCTACGTCGCCAATGAAGGCTTCGTCGAGGGCGAGGCTGCCCGCGCCATGCGCTTCCGGGCCAAATTGCGCGCCAACGGCATCCGCATCTTCGCCGACGCCCATGTGAAGCACGGCTCTCACGCCATCGTCGCCGACCGACCGGTGGAGGAACTGGTGAAGGATCTCGTCTTCTTCGACGCCGATGCCATCATCGCCACCGGCCAGCGTACCGGCCATGCCGCGGATCTTGGCTATATCCGCATGATCAAGGAGGCAGCCGGCCTGCCGACCCTCGTCGGCAGTGGCGTTACCCCGGACAATGCCAACGACATCCTCTCGATCGTCGACGGCGTGATCATCGCCAGCGCCCTCAAGCATGACGGCGTATGGTGGAACCCGGTCGACCCCGCCCGTGTGACCGCTTTCATCGCCGGGCTGGCCCGATGACATCTCCGGCTATCAATGCCGAACGATTGCAGCAGCGTCTCGAGGCCTTCGCCCGCATCGGTGCCACGCCGGCGGGCGGCGTCAACCGCCAGGCCCTCAGCCCGGAGGATCGCGCCGCGCGGCGCCTGCTGGCCGAACTGGCCCAGGCCCGAGGCTTCGGGGTCTTCCAGGACGCCATGGCCAATCTCTTCATCCGCCGCGGCGGGCGTGACGACAGCCTGCCGCCTTTGCTGATCGGCAGCCATCTCGACAGTCAGCCCACCGGCGGGCGCTATGACGGAGCGCTCGGCACACTGTCGGCCTTCGAGGCACTCGAAGCATTGGAGGATGCAGGCCTGCAGACGCCGGGTCCCGTCGAGGCAGTCGCCTGGACCAATGAGGAAGGCAGCCGCTTCGCACCCGGCGTGATGGGATCGATGGCCTTTGCCGGCGCTGCGGATCCGGCGCAATGGCAGTTCCTGACCGGGAGCGACGGCGCCTCCTTCTCGGGCGAGTTGGCCGCGACGCTTGCATCCCTGCCTGAAGCGGCCCTGCGCCCCCTCGGCCCCCCCCTGTCGGGCTATATCGAGCTGCATATCGAGCAGGGCCCCTCGCTCGAAAAGGAAGGTCTCGCCATCGGCGTGGTCACGGGCGTCCAGGGCACGCGCTGGCTCAAGGTCACCGTCACCGGCGAGGCCGGCCATGCCGGCACCACGCCGCTACCTTATCGCCGCGACCCGATGGTGGCGGCCGTCGGCATGATGCATCAACTCCAGACCAGCGTGATGCCCTCCGATGCCGATGCGAGGCTGACGGTCGGGCGGATCGCCACCATCCCGGGATCGGTCAACGCCATACCCAAGGCCGTGATCTTCAGCCTCGACCTGCGTCATCCCTCGGCTGGCCGGCTCGAAGCCATCGAGGGCGAGGTGCGGGCCATCTGCCGCGCCGAGGGTGAGAAGCAGGGCTGCTCGGTCGAGATCGCCACCGCCTTCGACATGCCGCCCGGTGTCTTCGCGCCAGAGATGATCGACACCATCGAGGCAACGGCCAACCGTTTGTGCCTGCCCAGCAAGAGGATGGTCTCGGGCGCCTTTCACGACGCGCTGTTCCTTGCCCGCGTGGCGCCGACGGCAATGATCTTCGTACCCTGCCGAGACGGCATCAGCCATAACGAGGCCGAGCATGTCGAGCCTGCGAGCATAAGGGACGGTGCTCGGCTGCTGCTCGAAGCGACGATCGCGGTGGCGCATGGATCGGCAAGGACGGCGTGAAGAAACCTGGTCGGGAAAGAGCACGCTATATGAATAGGACAGGCTGCTCTATTTGATGAATTGGCCCTGCCAGTCTTTAGGACGCCAGTCGGGCTCATCGACCCAGAGCTTGAACGTCAGGGGCTTGTCCGTATCGCCGTTGACGGCAAGGCGGCGGGCATCGCGCAGGGCGATGGCTTCATCGTAAAGTGCCATGTCGCTATCCATAAAGCGGACTTCGACGACATAGTGAGGCGGGGCATCGGCCGGCCGTTGCGCGGTGAGGGCTGCGGGCTCCATCATCCCCGGTCGCACATCGCTATGATTGACCAGGGCAATGGCGACCACGAGGCCGGCTTCATTGCACGGCACCCATTCGCCGAGCTTCTCCTGCGTCTTGTTGGGACCGTTTTTGCCGAAATTCTCCGCCGCAATGGCGGCATTGTAATTGAGGCGCTTCCAACCCGCCTTGTCGAACCTCGCAGCGATCTCCTGCGCCAGAGCCATCATTTGATCGAACGACAGTGGTTCACGCGGCAATGTCGCGGCAAAATTCGTCAGAAAGCCAGCCGTCTGCCCGAAAAAGACGTCACGTCCGGCCGGCAAGGAGACCGCACAATCGCCTTTCTCATAGCGCAGGATATAGCCATCAGGCTCGGCCGGCCGATCGGCGAAGGCATGCAGAAACATAAATCCCATATCGGGTAATTCGGCCCCGGCTTGCCCGAGATGGGGCTTGGGATCGATGGTCGGATTGGCGGCGAAGAACTGGCCAGCCGCCTGACCCAATTGGGCGGTGACCATGATGATTGGCCTCGCGGCTCCAGGCTCTACAGAGGCCGCTTCTTGGGCGAAAGCTCGGGCGCCGGCAGGGAGCTGAAAAGTCAAGACAGGCACGACGAAGGCCACCGTCAGAAACGCCCGGCAAGAAGTTTTCGTCGTGGGCAAGGAACCCATACCGACTCGCTCCTCCAAACTCACCAATTTCGGCTGGAGCCCCCTACTCCGCCAACACCCGCGTCGAGGGGAAGGTCACTTCCACCAGCGTTCCCGAATTCTTGGTGGACTGGATGGTGAAGCTCGCCCTGTTGGCTTCCACCAGCGCCTTGGTCAGGGGCAAGCCAAGACCCGTGCCGCCCAGGGTGGTCGAGGCGACCTGGCGGAAAGGTTCCATGGCGATGGTGAGCTCGCGTTCGGTCATGCCGACGCCGGTATCGCGCACACGCAGCACGGCTTCGCCACGCTCCGACAGTGTGGTGGAGATGATCGCCTGGCCGCCCGCCTGGGTGAACTTGATCGAGTTGGACAGCAAATTGAGCACGATCTGGCGGATGCTGCGCCCATCGGCCACGACATTGGGCAAGTTCCCGGCCAGCGCCATGCGGATGATGATGCGGTCGCGGCTGGCCTGGGGCTGCATCAGGCTGACCGACTGCTGCACCACCTCGTTGAGATTGACGCTGGAAAAGCTGAGGTCGAGCTTGCCGGCCTCGATCTTGGAGAGATCGAGCAGATCGTTGACCAGGCTGATGACGTGCTCGCCGGAGGTGTGAATGTCGCGGGCATAGGAGCGGTAGCGCTCGTTGCCCATTGGACCGAAACGCTCCTCCATCATCACCTCGGCAAAGCCGATGATGGCGTTGAGCGGTGTGCGCACCTCATGCGAGATCTTGGCAAGGAAATCCGATTTCTGCGAAGAGGCTTCCTCGGCCTGGCGTTTGGCGGCCGTCAGTTCGCTTTCGGCCTTCTTGAAGCTGGTGACGTCGCGCAGTACGGCGCAAAAGCGCTTGGCCTCCTCGCCCGTCTTCTCGCTCCCCAGCCGGCCGATGGTCATGAACAGCGGCACGGCGCCACCCTGGCGCACGCGGCCGATCACCTCGCGGCCGTCATTGAGCAGGCTCGCCACGCCGTTGGAGCGTAGGCTGTCGAGATAGTCGAAGGCCGCGCGATGGCTCTCCGGTGCGAACAGCAGCAGGAGGTCCTTGCCGATGATCTCGCGCTGCTCATAGCCGAACAATGCCTCGGCGCTGCGGTTGATGCTGACGATGCGTCCTTGCTCGTCGAGAATCACCACGCCGTCGGTCGCCGTGTCGAGCACGGCTTGAAGTTCGTCGGCACGGCGTTCGGCCGCATGCAGCTTGTCGGCACCGACCTCGCCGAGCGGACGGCGAACGGAAATGAGTAGAGCGCTCTCCCCATCCCAATGCGTGGTCTGCACGCGGCCGTCGACGGCGATGGTCTCGCCCGAAGCGGTTTTCAGGAGCACGCCGGGATTGGTATCCTCGCCCGTGGCGATGGGTCCGCTGCCGGCAAAGACATGGTCGAGGCCGCCGGCCTGGCGGATCGCCTCGACATCGGGATAGCCCAGCAGTTCGAGCATGGTCCGATTGGCAAATTGCAGTTCCTCGCCGCGCGCGATGAAGATGCCGATCGGAAGCCGGTCGATCAGGGCGACCGGCACCTTGTCGAGACGCCCAAGCTTGATCGGGCGCGCCACCGGCTCTGGCTCGCCTGCGGGCAGCGTTTCGGGCGAGACTGCCTCCGGTTCGGAAGCGGCGTCCTCCAGCCAGCGGATCTCATCGGCACTCAGGGCCGGCGCAACGGCGGGGTCGGCGGGCTTGGGGTCGGCGGGCTTGGGATCGGGCTGCGCCAGGGCTATCACGGCGCCGGGCTTTTCAAGGCGCGTTTCCGGTTCCGCGTGAGCGACCGGTTGCTCCAGACCAGCGTGATCGGGTTCGGCGGCCGGGGGCGCTTCCTGCTTCGCCGGTTCGACCCGACGTTCACCCTCGATACGCGCCCCCAAGGCCTTGGCAATCTCGTGGAAAGCGGTCCGTTCCGTCGCCGTCAGGCTGTGCCGCTCCGGCCCGGACCGTTCGGATATATGTTTTTCAGATACAGGCCGCTCGGGTGCGTGTTTTTCTTGGGTCACCTTGCTCGGCAAGCGTACCACATTGCTGTCGGCATTCCGCGGGGGCGTACGAACCGACAATGGTTCAGGAGCGGGTGCCGGTTCCTGCCCATCCGCCGGTTCGGCATCCTGCCAGACGACCGCGGCTTTCGCCGGCGGCACTTCAGCCTCGATCGGGGTGGATAGCGCCCTCGGCATACCGGCAATGCCGAAACCACGGAAACCGGCGAACTGACCTTCGCCCTGGAATTGCGGCGAAGCGCTCAGGCTGATCGGCGTTTCCTGTCGGGTGGCAGCATCGGGCCAGAGCACGGACAGCCCGGTCCAGGTCCGGCGCCCGGCAAGGGCCGAGACGATGGCCGTGCTGTCGCGCAGACCATGCGCCGCTGCGATATCGGCGAAACGCCGGCCGGTCCAGTCGGCGGCCCGCTGGCCCAGGGCCTGCGCCAGTTCGGCCGATACGGAGACGAAACGTCCCTCGGCATCGGTCTGGAAGACGAAGCGAAGAGGCTTGGTGCGAGCGATGGGCAACGGCTCGGCGGGCTTGTTCTGCGCGGCCTCCACGGGCGAGGACAGCGGAGCGTCCGGCCTTGCCGGCTCGCTGCGCTCGCCTTCGGCTTCGACCCAGCGCCAGGCGCCGTTCTGTTCGAAGGGTTTGGCCGCAGCCGAGTCACCGGGCGGAATTGCCTCCGTTCCTGCGGCCGGTAAGGGCGGCAGCGTATCCGTCACCGAGGGCGGAGCCCAGCTCTGCTGCCGCCGTCCGCGCGGCAGATCGAGCGATTGCACGAGCAGTCCCAGAAACCCTTCCGGACCGTCGAAGGATCGGCAGGCGCAGGACAGGGTGTCGAGCGCGCCCATGCCGGGCAGGCGCAGGCGATCGAGCCGCATGGCCCCTGGCCTCGGGAGTTTGCGGGCGATGGCCGCGATCTGCGGCGAGAGCGAAACCAGGGCGGAACTCGATTGCTGACGCAGGATGTCCGCCGGCGCCAGGCCCAGGCTCTGGGCTGCGGCGCGGTTGGCCCAGGCAAGCGCACGCCCGTCCAGATGCCAGACGAAGGCTGGGCGCGGGTCGTCCATCAGCGCCTGCAGGCGCTGATCGGCCATCAAAGCCGTCCGCAACATCGCCTCGATCATGCCGTTTTCCAAGAACCTGCCGAAATGACTAACAAAGTATGAATACAGATGGAAAACAAAAGGGTAAATCGCCGGCCCGCCGTCATCCCCCGCTGATCTCAGGCATGGTTAAAACGCCAAGCCTGCGCTATCGTCACCTGCACCGTCACCGGCCTGGGGGCGGGGGCAACGGAGGATACGCCAATGACAACCAAGCCGCCGAACTTCGAAATTCCGTCCGAGATGCGCGACATGGCGGAAAAGAGCGTCGATCAGGCCAAGAAGGCATTCGACGGTTTCATGGGCGCGGCCTACAAGGCAGCCGGTACCCTCGAAGGCACCAGCGATGCAATTCAGACCGGCGGCAAGGATATCGGCCGCAAGGCCCTGACCTATGCCGAACAGAACGTGGCGGCTGCTCTGGACTTCGCCTCGAACCTCGTCAAGGCCAGGGACCCTCAACAGGTACTGCAACTGCAGAGCGACTTCATCAAGGCGCAGCTCCAGGCTTTCGGCGAGCAGGCCAAGGATATTGGTGCCACGGCCAGCAAGGTGGCTTCGGACGTCGCCAAGCCGAAGAAATAGAGATTATCAAGACAGCCGGGCCGGGATTGCCCTGACGGGCAGCCCCGGCAGTGCCGCATTCCTATCTCAACTGGCGCAGGTGCGAGGTAATATATTGCTTGGGGCCCGCACGCTAATAATTCAAAATAACTGAGCTATTCTTGGCGACCCTGCAAAAAGACAGCCCTGTCTTGCAATCCCGGCATATCTCTTCGTCGCGGTGATACGTAATACTTTCCGCCGCGTAACGTTGCGTCTCTCCTCTATGGCGGCAAAGCGCTAATTCGGCCACCAATTGTCATAAAAGTGGCAATTGCAGCGCAATATCGGGTAAAAACCCGTCAATCACCCCTGATCTGACCAAGCGAAAAATTCACCAATAGGCATAATTTTGGGCATGAATCGCCCAAAAATTGCGCTTTGATCTGACGATTGTGCACTGCAACAAAGTTATTGCATCGCACAAAGGCATTTGATATAGATTGCGGCAGGTGAGGTCGCCGCTCGTTGCAGCACGTCATGCCGACGCTTCCTCAAAGTCGTTTCGTTAAGTCCACTGATCCAATTTCACCCTTATCCCAAGGAGCGTTCTATGGTTGCCGCCAAGAACAAGACTGAAACTGAGCTGGCCTTCGAAAATCTCTCCAAGCTGGAAATCCCTGCTTCCGTCCGTGACTTCGCCGAGAAGGGCGCTGCCCAGGCCAAGGACACCTATGCCAAGATCAAGGTTGCTGCCGAGGAAGCCTCCAGTGCTTTCGAAGGCGCTTACAGCACCGCTTCCAAGGGCGCTTCGACCCTCGGCCTGAAGGTTCTGGAGTCGGCTCGCACCAACACCAACGCTTCCTTCGATCATGCCATCGCCCTGTTCGGCGTGAAGACCTTCTCCGACGTGATCGAGCTCAACACCGCTTTCCTGCGCAAGCAGGCTGAAGCGGTCTCTGCTCAGACCAAGGAATTCGGCGAGCTCGCCCAGAAGGTTGCCAACGAGGCGATCGCTCCGGTCAAGGCTCAGGTCGAGAAGACCTTCAAGAGCGTCGCCTGATTTTTCAGCACGTACAGCTCTTTCGAGGCCCGGACATGGTCCGGGCCTTTTCTTTGAGTGGGACGGATTAAAAAATCCCGCGTGCCACACTTGAAATAGCGGATCGATCCCGCTAAACGCATGCCCAGATGCAGTTGTAGCTCAGTTGGTTAGAGCGTCGGATTGTGGCTCCGGAGGTCGGTGGTTCGAGACCACCCAACTGTACCATCACAAGGCTTGATGCGGTGGTGGTGCTTGCGACGTGACCGTCGAGAAATTTCTCCGGTTTGACGTCATTTAAATCAGGTCAAGTCGAGTTCACGCGGATCATGCTGCGCGTCTTGCCTCGACAGCCCGGCAAAACTCAATCTCACTCATGCGACCGATGAAGATTCCCACACCAGCGCGACAATAGAGCATTCGATGGCTATTTTGCGCGGATAGACTCGTTTCCATCACCATAGCAGCCATATCCGGCCCGGAAGGAATCACGACCAAAGCAGGCTCGATATCCCTGCTGGCCCGCGACGAAACTTCTTTCACCGGTACCCGCCACTCTCATCATCAGGCACAGTTGGTCTATGCGGCGAGCGGCGGCGTCTCCGACACCACCGATCGCCGCGGCACCTGGGTTGTGCTGCCGAACAGCGCCGTGTGGGTGCCTGCCCATGTCGGCATGCGGCTGTCGCGCGAGTTCCGTGTCGTGGAAATCTCACCATTCGTGCGTGAATCGATTCTCAGGCTCGACGGCGGCAGGGCCTGCTCGTGCTGATTTTGCCGGGCGCCTTTCGGCGTTGCTCGTCGAGGAACTGGTCTTCTCACCCACGAACCGCTCGGCCCGCCCTTGCCGCGGGCAGCGCAGTTCGGCCAACTCAGCGGAAGACAGTCTCCTGTCAGTACCTCAGCCCATGACGGCTACCAGGGCGATCACGCTGGCGAGCCCGAGCAACCTGCCGAGTAAGAAGGGACTTAGGAGGTCCGCCTAGTCGGCGAACGCTGGTCGCGTCGGAAGTCGCTGGGGTCGTCACAGATTGTTCTCGGCTTTGGACGTCGATGGCTCGGCCGCCGCCGGCGCTGCGCCGGGATCACCCATTCGAACCGTCGGGACGGCATGGGAGAACAACCTTTGTCGAGAACACGCCAGCCGTTCTGGCAGAGCCCTCAGGCAATAAAAAACGCCCCCGGCTATCGCCGGAGGCGTCAAACGAGCGTTCGCCCGTCTTGAATTGAATCAGACGCGTCCTGCGACGCGCCCGCAGGGCTTAGGCAGCCTGGAGGCGATCAGCCGACATCTTGCCGGAACGACGATCCTCGACCAGCTCATAGCTGACCTTCTGGCCTTCCTGCAGATCACGCAGGCCGGCGCGCTCCACGGCGCTGATGTGAACGAAAACATCCTTCGAGCCGTCATCCGGCTGAATGAAGCCATAACCCTTCTGGGAGTTGAACCACTTAACGGTACCTGTGCTCATGACGAACCTTTCCTATGGGCACGATCGAACTTCCTGCAACCGACCGGCGGCACGAAGCTCCATGGGTCGAAATTGGTAGGAAGGTCATCAGCGAGCGTGGTCGCAAAACCACACAGCCAAAACGTCCGGCCGAGATCGATGGGCTTTTATGCTGATATCGGCGCAAAAATGCAAGCGTGACCGTGCCCGTCATATTTGACATTGATTTCGCCTCGAATCGAGCCGTTTTCAGGTCAAATCGGGTCAAGATAGGGGTATAACTGCTTCGGACCAAGTGTGGGCAGATCCACAAGGCGTGCTGGATTCTCGCCACGCGAGTGCCACAAATGGCTTTTTAGGGCGAGCGCCGCCTCTTCCACTCGCCCCCCGGCAAGATGTTCCAGCACAGTTTTATGCATCCCGATCATCTGAGGAATGTCGGTGCGCTCGCCATAATTGCCGAAAGACAGATGTACCGAAATCAGCGGTAATTGACAGCGATAAAGCGTGGCACGCAACTCCTCATTGGCACAGCGCAGCACGATGTCCTGATGCAGATCCGTTTCGAGCCGGTGCAACAAGGATGTATCCGATCGCGCCTCGGCGGTGTGCGCCTGCGACACCCGTTCGAGTCTTTCCTCGATTATCGACGGTTCGAGCCCTGGCGCGGCCTGCCGAAGGGCGGCCGGCTCCAGCAGGATGCGCATTTCGTAGAGCTCGTCGATTCGAGCCGGTGTCAGCGGACCCGCATACCAGCGCGCATTGGCCTCCTGGCGCACCAGGCCGACGCGTTCGAGCCTCAGCAGGAGTTCATGGGCAACGGTGCGGCTGACGCCGAAATGCTCTGCCAGTGCGAGGGTACGAATCTGGAAGCGTCCGAACAGCAGGCATGACGCGACCTGGCGCTCCAGCGTGGGATAGATCAGGCTGCGCCAGTTGCGCTGCCCGAGCTCACTGCCAAGGCCCTCCGGCAGCGTGACGTGGCCGGCGAGATCACCCGGCCTTGCCGGCACCGCTTGGCTGAGGCCTACGACCACCCCCCGCAGCGCCGGCCTGCGATGGACCAGGCGTTCCGCCTCCAGGCGGGTCAGCGCGACCACGGCCGGCATGCGGCCGACACCGAACAGATCGGTGACCGCCTTTTCCCGGATGACGAACCCGGCCGGCAGCGCACCGGAGCGAATATGGGAGGCCAGCGTTTCGCCGACGATCTCGTTCAACCGTCGTCTTGTCGCCGGGATGCCCATGCCGCCCCTCCCCTCGCATCGTGCGTCACGCGCTCAACGGTAGCCCGCTTCCGACAGGGTCCTGATCCGGGCTGCATTGTCGCGGTCGACGATGGCGGCTCCGGCATCGAGGCTTGCCGGCATCAAGCCATACCGCAGATTGAGCACGAGCTGAATCACCGGATAGAAGCCCTGCGCATAGGGTTGCTGGTCGATGGTGAAGGCAAGCTGTCCCGCTTCGATCAGCCGCAATATGGCGGGCGACAGGTCGAAGCCGGCGACATAAAGCGCCCGGCCTTCCTGTTCCGCCGCCAGCCCGGCTGCTTCGGTGTCGGCCTGCCCGGTGGCGAGAATCGCCGAAATGCCGGGCTCTCTGGCCAGAACCGCCAGGATATGCCGGGTGGCCTCCTCGACCTGATGGCCGGTTACCGTCTCGATCCACTCGATGCCAGATCTTTCCAGGGCGGCCGTGATGCCGTCGCGCCGTTCCTCCAGCGCCGAGATGCCGGCATCGTGGAGAGTGAGCAGCACGCGGCTGCCTGGAGCGATGGAAGCGGCTGCCCGCCGGCCAAGGTTCCGGCCGGCCGCGCCGAAATCCTGCGCGATACCGCTGAGCGTGCCGGCGCTGCCGCTGCCCTGGTCGATGTTGAAGGCCACCACCGGAATGCCCCTGGCATGGGCCTCGGCGACCACGGGAGCGAAGGCGGCGCCGTCGAAGGCGACGAGTGCCAACCCGTCCACACCATCAGTCATGCCCCGCCGTGCGAGCTCGGCCATTTCCTCGGTGTCCACCCCCTTGGTTCCCGTGAACACCGCCTCGACATCCATCAGGGCGGCAGCATCCATCATGCCCTTGCGGACGGGGCGAAAGAAATCCTCGTCACAGGTCACGGCGATGAACTGGAGCCTCAGCCGCCTTGCCATGACATTCCTCCTTCCCCTCTTTCGATCAGCGCGCCGTGATCCGCCTCGCCGACCCCTCGGCCTGCAAGGCGGCAAGGGCCCCTTCGTCCCAGTCGATACCTAGACCCGGTTCTGGGGAGGGCAGCGCATAGCCGGCTTCGATGCGCATTGTTTTGCCCGTCACGCCGTCGAGCTGGGGAATGTATTCCACCCAGCGTGCATTGGGCACGGCACAGCACAGGCCGACATGCAGTTCCATCAGGAAATGCGGGCAGACCGCGACATTGAAGCTCTCCGCCATATGCGCCACCTTGAGCCAGGGCGTGATACCGCCGATGCGGGCGACATCGACCTGCACCACCGAGCAGGCGCGCCGCTGCAGATAATCGCGGAAATGGGACGGGCTGTAGATGCTTTCCCCAACCGCGATCGGGATCGAGGTGGAAGCGGCCAGGCGAACGTGCCCATCGACATCGTCGGCCGGCAGCGGCTCCTCGAACCAGCCGATATCCGCCTCGCGATAATGATGGGCACGCCGAATCGCCTCGTCCACAGCGAAGGCCTGGTTGGCATCGGTGAAGATTTCGAAGCCCTCGCCGACGGCTTCACGCACGGCGATGAGGCGATTCACGTCTTCGCGCACCGGACGGCCAACCTTGATCTTGCAACCGCCGAAACCGTCGGCCTTGGCCTTGAGGGCGTCGGCGACAATGGCCTCCTTGTCGAGCTGCAGCCAACCGCCCTCGGTGGTGTAGAGCCGGACCCTGTCCTGGGCACCGCCGGCCATGACATGCAGGGGCAGTCCGGCCTTGCGGCAACGCAGGTCCCACAGCGCGGTATCGATCGCAGCGAGAGCGAGCGAGGTAATGGCGCCCACTGAGGTTGCATGGCTGAGGAAGAGCAGATCGCGCCAGATCTGCTCGACCATGGCGGCTTCGCGCCCGATCAGCGCCGGCGCGAACGTGCGCGCCAGGAGTTCCAGGACGGAATGCCCCCCCGTGCCGATCGTATAGCTATAGCCGATGCCGACGGCACCATCGCTGTCGAAGACGCGGACGATCGGTGTCTCCTGGGCCACGAAGGATTGGATGGCGTCGACCCGCTTCACCTTGGGTTCGAGCACCACCATCGACAATTCGATGCGTTCGATCCTGGCCATGCGAGGCCTCCCCCCTTCTTGCCGAGGCATTCTGCTATCCCGGATCCCGGCCCGCGCAGACGCGGCTGAAATCAGAATATGTCCTGGCTCTGTTTCGAGGTCATCAGAGCGGCCGGCATGCGCAAAGTCAAGCATAGTGCATGGAATATGCATTATGACGCGGGCATCGTCTGGGAGGGGCTGCAGGAATCGACGGATTTGTCGGCGCACGCGCCATGCAACCGGTTCCGTCCCATCGGCGGGCAGCGTATAGTCGTGATCGCTATCCGATCATCCGATAAGAGAGGGGACTGACGTCATGCATGCTACCCCGATTACCGGTGCGCAGATCCGGGCCGGCCGTGCCCTATTGCGCTGGACTGCCCAGAAGCTGGCGGATGCCTCGAGCCTCGGCGTGGCGACAATCCGGCGAGCCGATGCCTTTGACGACATTCCGCAGATCACCAGCGCGAACGCCGCCGCCATCCGCCGGGCGCTCGAAACCGGAGGGGTGGAATTCATCTCGGAGCATGGCCGGGGCGTCGGCGTCCGCCTGGCCCGTCATCGCCTGCTACAAGGCGCGCAATTCGATCATGTCAGCGACGGGAATGAAGGGTGAGGAAGTTTTATCTGGCGGCGGCAGCGGCGGCTTTCATCGGTACGCCGACCGCCCAGGCTTATGACTATATGGCGCTCGGCCTCGGCACGATGCCGTGCAAATATTGGCTCTCCACCACCCGCCTCGAAGGGGAAGGCAATAGCTGGATTCTCGGCTGGTGGACCGGGCTCAACAGCCGCAACGACAATCACTGGGTCGGCAGCCGCACCGATGGCAACGGCATCATCCTGGCGGTGAAGAGCGAATGCCAGCACCAGCCCGACAGGCTGTTGATGAACGCCATAGACAGCGTATTCAAGAAGATGGCCAATCCGAGCAAATAGGCTGCCCCTTCGGAGAAATACCGGAAATTTACCACATAGTCCGCTGTGCGAGCCTATTTTGGCCCGGCAGATTCGTGTGCATTGACACCTGTCGCTTGTATCCCTATACCGGATAACGTAACATTCCCTTACGTTACATAGGCTGGGCGGCAGTTAATATTCACCAACGGAGACGGATACTATGTTAAGAATTGTAAAGATTGCTGCCGCTCTTGGATTCATCGCCGCGACGGCTGGGGGTGCGCAGGCCATGCCTGCCTCCACGCCGATGACGAAAGGCTCTCTGATCGTCAACGAAGTTGCTTTCCGCTGTGGCCCGGGCATGGAGCGTAATCGCTTCGGGCGCTGCGAATTCCGCCGCGCCGACCGTTTCGAGCGCCCTGCCCCGGCCTATCGTCGCCCAGCTTGCCCTCGCGGCATGCACCCGGCTCCGTCCGGCCGGCGCTGCGTTCCCAATCGCTTCTGATCGAAGGCACAGCTTTCCGATGCCGATATGAAAGGGCGGTGTGACCGGTTACGCCCGGGAGGCGTGGCCGGTCACGCTGCCCTTTCCTCAAGCGTTACTCGGCACCGGTGTGCCAGGGGCCATGATGGGCACCGGGCTGGTCGATGCGTTCGAAGCCATGGGCCCCGAAGATGTCGCGCTGGGCTTGCACCAGGTCCACTGTGGCTCTGCTGGCCCGCAGTTGCTGCAGATAGTTGAGGGCCGAGGTCAGGGCCGGCACCGGGTGGCCATTGGCGAGTGCAAGGCCGAGAATCTTGCGCGCGGCCGGCAGGCTCGCCTTGAGCTCGCCGGCAAAATCCGGATCGAGAATCAGCGATTCGGGCGCCGGCGTCGCCGAATAGGCGCGCGACATGCTGTCGAGCATACGCGAACGGATGATGCAGCCGGCGCGCCAGATCTTGGCGATCTCGGCAAGCGGCAGGTTCCAGCCGAACTGCTTGGAACCGGCGGCCAGGACGTCGAAGCCCTGGGCATAGGCCAGGATCTTGCCGGTCAGCAGAGTCTTCTCGATCTCGGCGATGATCTCGGGCGTCGCCGTGCCGATCGCGGCCCGCTCGGCATCGCCGAGGACACCGTTCACCGCCTGGCGCAGGCTGCGCATGCCGGAAAGGCCGCGCGCCTCGACGGCCGCGGCGATGGCGCTTGCCGGCACGCCGAGATCGAGCGCCTCGATGGCGGACCAGCGACCCGTGCCCTTTTGGCCGGCGCTGTCGAGAATGATGTCCACCAGCGGCTTGCCGGTGGCGGGATCGGTCGTGCGCAGGGCCTGCACGGTTATCTCGGTGAGATAGGAGGCGAGTGGGCCCTTGGTCCAGCCCTCGAACACGTCGGCGATGGCCGATGGCGTCATGCCCAAGCCGGCGCGCATCAGGCCATAGGCCTCGGCGATCATCTGCATGTCGGCATATTCGATGCCGTTATGCAGCGTCTTGACGAAATGGCCGGCACCGGCCGGGCCCATATAGGCGCAGCAGGATTCGCCCTGATAGCGGGCGGCGATCGCCGTCAACACCGGCTGGACCCGCTCCCAGGCCTTCTGGCTGCCGCCCACCATGATCGAAGGACCGTGGCGAGCGCCCTCCTCACCGCCGGAAACGCCGACGCCGAGGAATTCGAAACCCTCCGCCGAGAGGGCCTGGTCATGGGCGACGCTGTCGCGGTAATTGGCATTGCCGGCATCGATGATGATGTCGCCCTTGGCGAGATGTGGCTTGAGCTGGGCGATGGTCTCGTCGACGGCAGCACCCGCCTTCACCATCAGCAGCAACGCACGCGGCGGCTTGAGGGCGGCGACCAGTTCCTCGATCGAACGGCAGGCAATCATGTTGCCGGCGAGATCACCTGCCTCGACCAAGGCCTCATCGGTGCGGGCCGAGGAACGGTTGTAGACGGCAACCTTGAATCCCTTCTCGGCAATGTTCATGGCGAGGTTGCGACCCATGACCGCCATGCCGATGACTGCGATATCTGCCTGTGCCATTTTCGGCTTCTCCCTGTTTGCCCGGGGTGCCCCGAGCACATCGATCCTTTCCTTGCGCTATGCCGCCTTTGTCCCAGGATGTACAGGCCTCCCCACCCGCGGAAGCGCTGAATATTTGGGCAATCGCGCCATGAAGTCTTTCCAACAAACCGGTAAGCCGCCCGCTCGTTCAACGGCAGGCCGTCCCGACCGATTTGACAAAATACGGCATTTGCCGCCAGGTCCAGCGCCTTGCTACCAAAGCCCGGGGCTCTCTGCGTGGATTTGACCGCCATCGCCAAAACCGTCGCGCAGGCGCTCGCCGCTCTCGCCATCATCGTCGTGCTGGCCTGCCTCTCGCTGGGGCTGGCCGACGGCCTGCGCCGGCCCGAGGCCATCCAGGAAGCGGTCCGGGCGGCCATCGCCAGCCAGTCCTTCGGCGATCGGGAAGGTATCGAGCGCATCGGGCAGCACCGGCTCAGCCATTTCAGCGAATGCATCGGCCTCTCGACGGCGATCGCTCCAGCCGCGGCCAATCCCATCACCTTCACGCTGCAATCCCCGGCCCTGCTCTGGCAGCCGCCGAGATCGATCTGCGACAGCTTGCGAGAACAGCTTGCCGGCACGGAGCAGCCGCATTTCGCCTATTCGCGCTACTGGCACGGCTATCGCCTCGTCACCGAACCGTTCCTGTCGTTCTTCTCCTATCGCAGCCTGCAGCTTTGGGGCGGCGCCTTTCTCATCCTCTGCGCCTTTCTGGTGCTTGCTCCGTTCCTGCCTCCCGTCATCCGCGGCACGGCGAGCCTGGCACGGATCGCCACGCTGGTTGCCGTTATGGCCCTGGGCCTAGTGATGACGGACCTGCCGATATCAGGCCTCACCCCGACCCACATGGTCTCCCTCTCGGTCCTCCTGCTGTGCTGGGCGGTGGCCTTGCGCAAACAGGGCCCGATGGAACTGCTTCGCTTCGCGCCCTGGGCCTTCGCCATGGGGGCGATCTACAATTTCTTCGACTTTCTCTACAATCCCGACCTTCTGGCCTACGTACTCGGCTGGACCTTTCTGCTGCGCGCCGTGCTGGCCGAGCAGCGCCCGCTCGGCGCCAGCCTGGTGCAGGCGATCCTTCTGCAGGGCGTTGTTATCGCCGGCTATATCGCCATGTGGGCAGCGAAATGGGTCCTGGTGGTGGTCGTCGGCAGGATCTTCGGCGAACAGACCTCGGTGCCGAGCCAGGATTTCGCCCGCTGGTTCGGCGGCGGCGACGGTGTCTACCGGCCCCTGCAAAGCCTCTACGAACTGCTGCTCGAGAGCGCCACCATGCCTCTGGGCTGGTGGCCGATCGCAGCCTGCCTCCTGGCCGGGCTCGCGCTATTCTCGGTAGCGCTGCGGCGCGGCCAGGCAGCGGCCATGCTCGGCGTTCTGGTGCTGACAGTCCTGCCGCTGCTGGTGCTGGAGCTGAAGGCCAACCATAGCATCCAGCATGCGCCCTTCACCTTCCGCCTTATTCCCTTCGCCCTGGTGCTCAGCCTTGCAGGGGCGGCGGCGATGCTGGGCCGCTCGGCACGCATCACCACACTTGCGCCGGGGCACGCGGGACGGGTTCAGTCCTGAAGCCGAAGAGATAGCGTGTCCTGGTCTCCAGGGCCTGCGCCAACTGCTCCATGGTATCGAGGGCGCGCCGCAGTTCGGTGTTGGTGAAATAGGTGAGCAAATGCGCGGCGAGATTCGGCTCGCCGGCTTCGATCAGCACCGCGGCGCTGCGTGCGATTCTCGCATGCTCCACCGCCAGCATCTCCTCCATCGCCTGCCACAGCGTCAGGGCTTCGGGCAGGAAGGCTTCGTGGTGCTGGAAGAGCAGATTGAGCAGCCGCTTGCCGGCGAGGCTGGCCGAGCGGGTCGATTCGATGCCCTGCGGCACCGCCGACAAGGTTTCGGGGCGCCCCTTCTCGGCATGGCGTGTGTCGAGGAAGCGCGAGGCCTCCCCGTCGCTGAGATAGCGGTGCTGACGATATTCCTCCGCTACGGTCTCGATGCCCAGGAACACCGGCACGAAAGGTGCCGCCACCGCGCCGACCTGGGTGTGCCAGATGAGGCGCAAGGCCTCGGGAATCACGCCCAGCAGCGGCACCACCTGGCCGTAGCCGGCAGTGTCGCCGGTCAGCCGCTCCGTGCGCACGGCCCAAAAGATGTCCGCCAGGCCGATCTTCTCCGGCCGGGCTGCCCGTGCCGTCATTTCCTCTTCGATCCATTGCACACCGGGCCAGCGCCCCTTGCCGTCGCCATAGACGGCATTGGCATCGAAAGGCGCACCGGGCCGGTGCCAGCCGCGCTCCTGCGCGAAGGAGACGAAATGCGGTGGATAGAGAAAATCCGTCTGCGCCGGGTCCTCGACCGGCACCTGCCCGACATAGCCGGGCCGGGAGGCGCGAATGGCATCCGGCCCGAGACGCTCCGCCACCCACAAGCCCTGGCCGCCCGAGAACTCGATCACCACCCAGGCCTCGTCAGCATCGGCGATCAGATGCGAATTGCCGCCATAATCGGCATAGCCATGGCGGGCGATCAGATCGGCGATGATCTCGACGCCCTCGCGGGCCGTGTGCGCCCGCTCCAGCACGAAGCGGGCGAGGTCACTGTAATTGGGGCCGGTCTGGTCCGATGGCGTCATCGCCACCAGTTCGGCGCGGGAGGATGACCAGATGTCGCGCACGGCGACGCCATGTTCGTTGAGGCCGCCATTGGTGAGCGGGGCCGGCACCCCCTTGTAGTAGCTGTAGCTGACGCGCAGATGCCGCGCCGTTTCGGGAACCTGCGGAATCTCGCTCATCTGTCCCGGCAGATCGGCCTGAGGCGTCACGCCGACCGCAATCCGCGCATCCGCCGCATGCCGGCATCGAGGCACGAGTTCGAGCCAATGGCTCGAGGGCTCGTCGCCATAGCCGGCGAGATAGGCGATCCCATCCGCCGTATGGTTCCTGCCGATATAAAGACCGTAGCTCACCACCGGCCTCCGCCTTGGAATTCAACAGCCCTGAGGGGCGCCGACAAGGTAGGCCGTCATTCCGCCAAAGGTCACGCGGCATCGTGCCGCGCGCCCTGTGCGCGCCGTCACGGTCGAATAACGAGACATGCGTTAACCTTTGTGCAACCTAATCATCCCTAGCGTAAGGCTACCGGGCGGCGGGGCGCTGCAGGTGAACTGGAGTTCAACCAGGGAATGACAGATATTTCGCAAAACGCTCAGATTTCCAGCGACTGGTTCAGTTATTTTTTTAATTCGACCATGCTCAGCATGATCGTCCTCGATCTTATTGTAGCTCTCGTAATTTTAATTGCTCATCGCTGGTTCGTCTTGAACGAGCGGAAGATTAACGCAACGTCAACCACATCAGCAACTTCAACGGCTTCAGAACAGATCGAAACGCGCCTCCCTGGCATCGCCATACGTCCCGTTGCGCTCGCCTGAGCAGGACGATCGGCTGCCCCCTCATTCGGGGCCAGCCTTTCCACCTCGTTGCCTTTGCGCCTGGCATCACAGACTTTCCTTGATACGGCCTCATCATGGCCCCGGGCGAAGCGTACTCCCTTCAGCCTAGTCCTTTCGGGGCAGGCCAACTCCTAATTGCTGACTTGGCCGCGCGACGCCTCGCTTTATCATGGCGATGTCCGTTTCTTTTCACCCAATCGATTGCAATGACCTCCGAACAAGCCAATCTTCTTCGCGCCTGCTATCTCTCCGGCCAGATGAGCGAGGCTCAGTGGCAGGAGCATCTCCGCAACGGCGATGTGACCGAGGAAGCTCCTTCTCTTGCGGCCGGCGCGAAGCCCTTGCCGGATATGCTCGCCGAACTGGAAGCGACCTATGATCTGCGCCCACCAGCCAAGAAGCTGGCCCGCTCAGAAGTTTGAGGGGGATTGGCGTTCGCCGAGCCACAGGACGATGCTTATGCGGGCCGGACATCCGGCCCGTTTCATTTTGCCCGCGTCTCTTCCTCGGACGAGGACGATTCCCGGCGAATCTGCTTTCGCCCGAACAGCCTCGACCTCCCCGTTTTCGGAGAGCCCGGCCGAGGGCGGACAGGTTGAATGGACGGCTCAACCAGCCGAAGCCACAGCATGAACAATCAATTGTTTCAAGGATTTAGATGGTGCTGCAAGAGAGGATTGAACTCTCGACCTCTCCCTTACCAAGGGAGTGCTCTACCACTGAGCTACTGCAGCATCTGCCAAGGTACTTGCCCGGCGCGGCGCTCTAGTGCCACAAGGGAGGCTTCCGCGCAAGCCGGTTGCTGCATAAAGTCGTCATTTGATGAAAACACCCGTGAAAACCGAGGCCGATAAGCGAGCCGAGCGCCTCGCCAAAGCCCTGCGCGCCAATCTCGGCCGGCGCAAGAGCCAGTCGCGCGGGCGTGACGCCGTGTCGAGTGAAAACCGGGAAAACGCCGATGCGAAAATGCCACAGGACGATGCCGAATAGACCCCGCCGCGATTCCGCCCCGGCTTCGCCCTTGTCCGGCCTTTGCGCTTCGTTTACTCAAACCGGTTAACCTTATCTCTTACGTTGCTCGACTGCTTGCCTTCCGGCCGCCAATGCGCCGATCACGGGCGAGGCCGAAGCCATTCCGAAGGATCGAACATGGATCGAATCAAGATCACCGGCGGCGCGCCGCTTCACGGCGTCATTCCGATTTCCGGCGCCAAAAACGCTGCCTTGCCGCTGATGATCGCGAGTCTGCTCTCCGAGGACGTGCTCACCCTCACCAATGTGCCGCGCCTGGCCGACGTCGCCCTGCTTGCCCGCATCCTCGGCAATCACGGCCTCGACGTCACCATCGCCGGCAAGCGCCCGGGCGAGCTGGAACTGACCGGCCAGACGGTGCGCCTCGATGCCCGATCCATCGTCGATACCACCGCGCCCTACGAGCTGGTCTCGCGCATGCGCGCCAGCTTCTGGGTGCTCGGCCCGCTGCTCGCCCGCATGGGCCGTGCCCGTGTCTCGCTGCCCGGCGGCTGCGCCATCGGCACGCGCCCGGTCGACTTCCTGCTGATGGCAATGGAACGGCTCGGTGCCAAGATCGAGATCGAAAACGGCTATGCCGTCGCCGAGGCGAAGAACGGCCTGAGAGGCGCAGAGATCGATTTCCCGAAAGTCACGGTCGGCGGCACCCATGTCGCATTGATGGCCGCGACCCTGGCCGAGGGCACCACCGTCATCCACAATGCGGCGCGTGAACCCGAGATCGTCGATGTCGCCGACTGCCTGATCAAGATGGGCGCCAAGATCAAGGGCGCCGGCACTGCCACCATGGAGATCACCGGTGTCTCGCGCCTGCAGGGTGCGCATCACCGCGTCATCTCCGATCGTATCGAGGCCGGCACCTACGCCATGTGCGTGGCGATGGCCGGCGGCGACGTCATGCTCGAAGGCGCCCAGCCCGAGCTGTTCGAGAATGCGCTCGACGTGCTGCGCGAGGCTGGAACCGAGATCGCCGCCACCAATGAGGGCATCCGCGTGCGCCGCAATGGTCACGGCATCGATCCGGTGGCCGTGACCACCGAACCCTTCCCGGGCTTCCCCACCGACCTGCAGGCCCAGCTGATGGGCCTGATGACCAAGGCCAAGGGCAAGTCGCGCATCACCGAGACGATCTTCGAGAACCGTTTCATGCATGTGCAGGAACTCGCTCGCCTCGGCGCCCATATCCATCTCGACGGCCAGACGGCGATCATCGAAGGCGTCAGCACCCTCAAGGGTGCCCCGGTGATGGCGACGGATCTGCGTGCCTCGGTGTCGCTGGTGATCGCCGGCCTGGCGGCCCAGGGCGATACCGTGGTCAACCGGGTCTATCACCTCGACCGCGGCTTCGAGAGCCTGGAGCGCAAGCTCGCCGCCTGCGGTGCCCAGATCGAGCGCATTTCCGGCGAAGGCTGAGATTTTCCACTTCGCCAGCGTATGCCGGCCTGGTTATCTTCTGAAGGGGCGCTGCCATGTCGGTTCGCGCCCCTTTTGCGTAACGGACCGTCGAGCATGCTGAGAATCTGGGGACGCCAAAATTCCTTCAACGTCCAGAAGGTGATGTGGCTGGTCGGCGAACTCGGAATCGCCCACGAACATATTCCGGCGGGCGGCGATTTCGGCGGCCTGGATACGTCTGAATTCCTGGCGCTGAACCCGCATGGCCGAGTGCCGCTTATCGAAGATGCGGGCACTATCGTGTGGGAATCACACACGATCCTGCGCTATCTCGCCGCTCGATTCGGAGCCGGACGTTTCTGGCCTGATGGCGCCGGCGACCGCTCACAATTCGAGCGCTGGATGGATTGGTCGCAGACTGCCCTGCAACCGGCCTTCCTGTCCGACGTGTTCTGGGGCTTTTACCGCACGCCGGAAGCACAGAGGGACTGGTCACGCATCCGCCGCGGCATCGAGCACTGCAGTGCTCATTTCCTGCTGCTCGATCGCTGGCTGAAAGGCAGGGACTATATGCTGGGCGATCATCTCAGCCTGGCTGATATCACCGTCGGCACCACGCTCTATCGCTATTTCAATCTCGATATTCCGCGCCCTGAAATCCCGAATGTGCAGGCATGGTACGAGAACCTGGCGACACGTGCCCCCTATCGGGAGCATGTGATGATGCCATTCGACGATCTTCATGGCCGGCTCGCCTACTGAGAAACATTGATCCGCTCCCAAGCTAGAGCGTCTTGTCGAGGCGCTCCTTCAGATAGGCGCTGAACTCACTGGCAAAACGCTCCGCCACCTCGATACCGGTCTGGTTTGCCGCGCGAATCATCTGGAAGCCCGCATCGATGAAGATGCTGAAGGGGCGAAAGACGATGTCCCGGCTCGTGAACTCGCTTGCAGAAGCCGGATCGACCAGTGCGATGCCCGCGCCTTCGGCCACCAAGGTGAGGGCCGTATAGGAAAGCCCTGTTTCGAGCTTGGCCAGGCGTGGCACCCCGGCAAGCGCCAATTCCACCCGCATCGAAAACAGCGTGCCGGGATCCAGGTTGATGACGCGCTCGCCGGCAAGATCGCCTGGTTCGATGACCGGCCTGCCGACCAGACGATGGCCTGCCGGAAGCGCGGCAATGGCGGCAGCCGGATAAGGCTCGATGACAAAGCCGCGCCTGTCGAGCGGCTCATCCGCATAACCGATATCGGCCTGGCCTGACGCCACCGCCTCGATCACCATGGCGGAAGGAAGCGCATTCAAGGACACGTTCAGGCCCGGCTTGTCGCGCAGGAAGCGGGCCAGGAAGCGCGGCAGCAGGCTATTGCCCAAGGCCGGCATGGCTGCGATCCGCAGGGTACCGGCCGAATGCCGCCTGATCTCCTGGGCGAGGAAGGCAATCCTGTCCAGGCCGATAAAGGCCCGTTCCACTTCCTGTATCAAATCGATCGCAGCGCGGGTCGGCCTGATCTGATTGCTCTTGCGTTCGAACAGGATGAGGCCCGTGGCACGCTCCATATCGGCGATCAGGCGGCTGACAGCCGGCTGCGTCACCGACATCAGCTCCGCCGCCAAGGTCATCCGGCCGGTGCGCATGACGGCCCTGAAGGCCTCGATTTGTCTCAGATTGATCGGAGGTCCCATAACATCTGCTTATTCGTGAGCGTCAAATTCGAATTTGCGCGAATACGCTGCCGATGCAAGTCTGCTGCAGCCGAACAAGACGGAGAGACGGCATGGGCTCGCAGACCCTTCTGATGTCGCTATATCGCTACAAGTCCTGGGCCGACGATCTCATGCTGGACGCGATGATCGAGGTAGAGCGCGCCGGCCCGCTCCCTGGTTTCGGCGCGGCGCTGCGTATCCTCTATCATGCCCATATCGTCGATCGCATCTTCATGGCGCATCTTGAGGGGCGCAGCCATGGCTATGACGACAATGAACCGGACGACCTGCCGGCCTTGAAGGATCTTTCCGCTGATATTCGCCAGACGGACAGCGCCTATGTCGATTACATCGCCGGCCTGCCGGCTGAGGAATTACGGGAGACCGTTCGTTTCAGGTTCACGGATGGACAGCCCGGACGCATGTCGCGCGAGGAAATGCTGGCCCATGTCGTCACACATGCCGGCTATCACCGCGGTGAGATCGGCCGGCTTCTGCCGCAGATTGTCGAGGCTGCTTCCGTGGACGTTTTCGCGGGCTATCTGCACCGGTCCGATCCGGATCGCAGAATCTAGAGCAAAGTGCGATTTTTCTGAATCGCACCTTTTCTCTAACTCCTCGTTTTAGCGCGTTTTCTTAATCGAAAAGTCTATCAACTTTTCTGGAAAACGCTCTAGCGGCAAGATGGTGGTTGAAACCCTGCGACTGCTGACAGGCTGCGGTCAGCAGACAAATCCTATATTCTGTCGGACAACGGTTAGCGGAGTTCGACACATGTCCAGCACCGACTATCAGGACGATCCCTGGGGCCGCCATTGGTGCCATGCACCCCGGCATAATGGCTTCCTCCTCACTGGCGGGAAACCGAAGCCGGGCATCTTCCGCATGCTCCTGCAACGCATCAAAGCGATGGCGAGCGGCAAGCCGGTGCCCTCCGATCACGAAGAGCGATCGGCATAGATTGCCGCTTCACGCTTTCTTGCGCGTTCTCGGAGCAGGCCGGGAAACATTTTAGGCATGAGCCGGACTTGGCAAGCCCGTGCTCATTTCCCGTCGAGGAACCCGATCAACGCAGCATTGAACAGGGCCGGATCCTGCAGGAAGGCGAAGTGACTGGCATTGGGCAGGATCAAAAGGCCGGCGCCGGGGATGGTGGCGGCGATGTATTCGGTATGCTCGCGCTTGATCGCCTCGTCACGATCGCCATCAACAACCAGCACCGGCGTCTTGATCGCCTTGAGCTGCACATCGGTCCAGCTCGGCTGTGTCGCCCACATCTGGCTGATCTGGCCGACGAAGGCCTCATACTCCTTCGGGGTCTGCGACAGCTTGGCATATTCCTTGCCGGCCCGTTCGATATAGGCGGCGAAGGTAGGATTCTTGTCGACCCCGTCCTTGACACCGGAGGTCACGGTGTTCGCCGCGAAGGCGAAGATCTTGCCGACGCGGTCGGGATGACGGATGGCGAGATCGATGCCGAGAATGGCGCCGTCGCTCCAGCCGACGACATCGGCCCGCTTGATCTTGAGCTTGTCGAGCAGGGCGACCACGTCATCGGCCATCAGGTCATAGCCATAGGGCTTGGTATCCCGGCTCGAGCGGCCATGGCCGCGGCTGTCGACAAGGATCACCTTGTGACGGCGCGCCAAGGCCTTGGCCTGCAGGCCCCAATAGTCCGAATTGCCGAGGCCGCCATGCAGCAGCACGACCGGCGCTCCCTTTCCCAGGGTGGCGTAATAGAGCTTGATGCCGTTGATATCGGCAAAGCTTCCCTTGGTGACGGGTGCCGGCGTCGGCGGCAGCGTCTCCCAGCGCTCGGCCGCCCGGACCGCACCGAAGGAGGCTAAAAGCAGGACGCAGGCGGAAAAGGCGGCAAGGATGATGCGCATTGGAAGGCCCCTCGACTCGAAATCCGATCGAGCCGACGATCCATCATTTACACACCAACGTCAAAGTCTATTAAAATAGTGATCTATTCTCGGGATGCATAACGGTCGGAGCCTGGGCTTCCTCCACCGGTATTCTGATCAACCCAGCGATACCACGCTTCGGCGCTGCCGTTGAAGACGTTGAGGTCGATCTTCTCGCTGACACCATGCGAGAGCCCCGATCCCGAATATTGCCAGAAGATCCATCTCCGGCCTTCGAACACCTTGGAAGGATGCTGGGCGACCGAGCGCAGCCAGAAGGGATAGTCCAGGAAGGCGCCTTCCAGATTGTCGTGATAGAAGCCCGGCGCCGTGTAGATGATGGGTCGCTGGCCGTAATGCTGTTCCACCATGGTGAGGAACACGCGCATCTTTTCAACGATTTCGGCGGGCGACGGCCGCCGCTTGCAGGCCGAGTCGGCATTCCATTCGACATCGAGCACTGGCGGCAGCGCCCCGTCGACACGCGGTACGTTGCGGATGAACCAGCGTGCCTGCTCGGCGCCGCTGCGGCACCAATAGAAGAAATGATAGGCGCCGCGCCTGAGCCCGGCCTCGTGCGAAGCCCGCCAATTGCGCCTGAAGAGGGGATCGAGATGGTCGCCGCCATCGGTCGCCTTGATGAAGGCGAAGTTGGCACCTTGCTGGCGCAGCGTCTGCCAGTCGATGTCGCCCTGCCAGCGCGAGACGTCGACACCGTGAACCGCGAAGGCGCGCGGCGAAGCCTTGCCGAAATTGATCGGCTTGGCATCCCGGAAGCGGCGGCCATAGATGCGCTCGCGCAGGCTCTGCTTGATCACCGGCGCGGCCATGGTCGCTGCCGCGGGCTCGACGGGGAGTGTCACGGGCCGCAGTGGCGGCCTGGAAATCGGTGGCGACGCCATGGCCACCGTGTCCGGCGGCACGCCCTCGGGGAGTGGCTGCTGGATCGGTTCCGGCTCCGGCGGCGCCGGAATGGAGGAAGCAACCGAGCCCGTGGTCTCCGGCGGCCGGATGGGCCGGTCAGGATCGCCGCTGATGGCACTGCAACTCGCCAGAGCGAGGCAGGCGACGAGAATGGCTGGCAGACCCAGTACGCGCATGGATACTCACGTCAACAAACGCCGGAACGATCGGCCCCAGTCCCCCCGGAAGCCGTAACGAAACGTTTGTGCGCAAATCGCCAACAAAGATTGAATCAGGGCGCCTCACCGTTGATTTCGCGCCACAAGGCGCGCCATTCCCGGAACATGGTAACTTTTCGGCTAGCAATCATGGTTACCACCACGGCTTGTTTTCGGCCGGCTGCTCCGTCTCGGCCCATGCCGTCATCGTAAGCGCCGCCAGGCGCTCGCAACGCGCCGGAGTGCTTCACGCCGTTCGCAATAAGGAGAAGCCGAGTTTCAGAGGCGGGCTTATTCCGCCGCGGCACGCAGCCGGAAGGGCAGATCGAGCTTGTGCCACACCGCCACCAGTGCCTTCGTCAACTCGGCGATCAGTTCCTCGCCATGGAAGGGTGTCGGCGTGATGCGCAGGCGCTCGGTGCCGCGCGGCACGGTGGGATAGTTGATGGGCTGGATGTAAATGCCGTGTTCGGCGAGAAGCAGATCGCTGGCAGCCTTGCAGCGTTCGGCATCGCCCACGATCACCGGCACGATATGGGTTTCGGAAATCGTTACCGGCAGGCCGGCATTGGCCAGCGCCGCCTTGGTGCGGGCCGCATTGGCCTGCTGGGCCGCGCGCTCGCTCTGCGAGGCCTTGAGATGACGGACGGAGGCCTGAGCCGCCGCTGCCACGGCCGGCGGCAGCGCCGAGGTAAAGATAAAGCCCGGTGCATGTGAGCGCACGGCGTCAATGATGGGGGCATTCGCAGCGATATAGCCACCGAGCGTGCCGAACGCCTTGGCGAGCGTGCCCTCGATCACGTCGACGCGTCCCATCTGACCGTCACGCTCGGCGATACCGCCGCCGCGCGGGCCATACATGCCCACGGCATGAACCTCGTCCAGATAGGTCATGGCATTGTAGCGCGCGGCCAGATCGCAGATCCGTCCGATCGGCGCGACGTCTCCATCCATGGAATAGACGCTCTCGAAGACGATCAGCTTGGGACGCTCCTTGCCAGCCTTGCGCAGGAGGTCTTCGAGATGGTCGAGATCGTTGTGGCGGAAGATCACCTTCTCGCGGCCCGATTGCCGTACGCCCTCGATCATCGAATTGTGGTTGAGCTGGTCTGACAGGATCAGACCATCAGGCAGCAGCCTGCCGAGGGTGGAAATGCCGGTCTGGTTCGAAACATAGCCGGAGGTGAAGACCAATGCGGCTTGCTTGCCGTGGAGATCGGCAAGCTCGCGCTCCAGCGTCACCACCTGGTGGCTGTTGCCCGAGATGTTGCGGGTACCGCCGGCGCCGACGCCCAGATGCTGCGCGGCCTCGACCATGGCGGCGATCGAGCCGGGGTGCTGCCCCATGCCGAGATAATCGTTGGAACACCACACCACGATTTCGCGCGAGCCTTCGGGCGCATGCCAGAGGGCGTGGGGAAAACGCCCGGCGATCCGTTCGATATCGGCGAAGACACGATAGCGCTTCTCACGCCGGAGAGCGTCGACAGCCGTTTCGAAAATCGCGGTGTAGTTCATCATCTCAACCCAAACTCGCCTTGAACCGGATTTACGGGGCCTGCCCCAAACCCGGCGACGCTGACCGAAGAAGCCAATGCTCGCTTCGAACTCTTCCAATCTAGCCCAGTCATAACCCGAATTTTGGGCCGATGCACCAGGATGGACAGTAAAGACGGCGATTGGTCGCGGGTCCTTGCGCTTTCGCACGCATCGCAATCTCACGCACCAAGCATAGGAGCAAGCCATCGGCCCGTCTTGCTTCGATTGCTGGAAAGTGCTTCCCGCCAAACGCGTGGGAAAGAATCCGGTCGCGGAAAGGAAGCGAAGCCGAGAAATATTTTCGCCGCCCAATGGACGATTCACCCCCTTCCTCATTAATGAAAGGAAACAAGATTTCCTGACACGCAGCGGTTGTTCCCGTGTTTTTGCCCGATATCGAGATCCGCGCAGCCCGTAACGGTGGCGGCACCGCTGTCGGGCCGCCGACAAGCCGCGCCTGCGCATATCGTGGCCCAAGCAGATTCCTCCTGATCGGGCCACGGGTCCGATCAGGAGGAATTTACAAGATATCAAACATTTGCAGCGTTTCCTGGCGAGACCCATCCGTGGGCCGCGCCAGGAAACTCTGCTTAGCCGTCGCCCCGAAGGTGCGGCCATGAGGAACGAGGCGTCGTTGCGCCCCATCCTGATGTCGGGGCTGGGCGTCACCTTCCTGGCCTTTCTCGACACCGGCATGAAGGTGATCTCGACCACCTACCCGCTGATGCAGGCCATCACCATGCGCTATGGCGCCGGGGCCGTGGTCGCATTGGTGATCTACCTGCTCTTTGCCAAGGGCCGTCCCAGTCCCGCAGCGCTCAAGCGCAACGCCCTGCGCGCCGTGGTAGTCCTGGCGACGGCGGCCTGTTTCTTCACGGCGATTTCGCGGCTGCCGCTGGTCGAGGCAATCACGCTCACCTTCCTCGCCCCGCTGCTGATGGCCGTGCTGGGGCGCATCATCCTGAAGGAGGCGATCGCCGTGCGGGCGCTGGTGGCCATCCTCGTCGGCTTTGCCGGCGTGCTGGTGATTGCTCGCGGCCAGGAGGCCAGCCAGGCCCATGCCTTCGACGTGATCGGCCTCCTGGCGGCGCTCGGCTGCGCTTTCTTCTACGCTCTCTCCATGGTGCTGATGCGTCAGCAGTCGAGCCAGGATTCGACGCTGACCATCGTGATGCTCTCCAATTGCTTCGCCTTCCTGTTCGTGCTGCCGGCCGGCCTGTGGCAATGGCAGCCGGTCAAGCTGGAACATTGGCTGATTACCGCCACCGTCGGCCTGTTCGGCACATTCGGCCATCTCTGCCTGGCCTGGGCCTATGCGCGCGGCCATGCCGCACGGCTCGGCATCATGGAATATACCGCCTTCGTCTGGGCGATGATCTTTGGCTACTATATCTTCTCCGAAGTGCCGACGAACTGGACGCTCGCCGGCGCCACGCTGATCATGGCCGCCTGCCTGTTTGCAACTTTCAGCGTCCCACGGGCTCGCGCGGCATAGAGCAAAGCGCGTTCAGGCGAGAACGCTTGTTTTGCCCTAATTTGCTGTTTCGATGGGTCTTTGCGAGGCGCGGCGTCCGCGTCCAATCGCAAAATGCTTCGGGCGCGCCATTCACCAAATTCGCTTTGGCTAAAATTGTTTACGGGCGCGCTCCTTGACAGTCCCGAGGGGGCTGACTAAATCCGGGTCAGTCGTTAGCACTCGCATTCAATGAGTGCTAACGATCTTTCATAAAATCCCTTCGATGTGGACCAAGGGGCCTAGCCCCTCGCACAAGAGGAAGACCAACATGAAGTTCCGTCCGCTCCACGACCGCGTGGTCGTACAGCGCGTCGATGCCGAGGAAAAGTCCAAGGGCGGCATCATCATTCCTGACACCGCCAAGGAAAAGCCCCAGGAGGGCAAGGTCATCGCCGTCGGCCCCGGTGGCCGCGATGATTCCGGCAAGCTCACTCCCCTCGATGTCAAGGCTGGTGATCGCGTGCTGTTCGGCAAGTGGTCGGGCACCGAGATCAAGCTCGATGGTGAGGATTACCTCATCATGAAGGAATCCGACATCATGGGTATCGTTGCCTAAACGGCAGCTACCATCTCCCCATTCATTCTGAGGACACCCAAATGGCTGCCAAGGAAGTTAAATTCTCCACGGAAGCGCGCGACAAGATGCTGCGCGGCGTGGACATTCTCGCCAATGCCGTCAAGGTCACGCTCGGCCCGAAGGGCCGTAACGTCGTGATCGAAAAGTCGTTCGGCGCACCCCGCATCACCAAGGACGGCGTCACCGTCGCCAAGGAGATCGAGCTCGCTGACAAGTTCGAGAACATGGGCGCCCAGATGGTGCGTGAGGTCGCCTCCAAGACCAACGACACCGCTGGCGACGGCACCACCACCGCTACCGTGCTGGCCCAGGCCATCGTCCGCGAAGGTGCCAAGGCCGTTGCCGCCGGCATGAACCCGATGGACCTCAAGCGCGGCATCGACCTCGCCGTCACCGCTGCCATCAAGGACATCGCTGACCGCTCCAAGAAGGTCGCGAACTCGGCTGAAATCGCCCAGGTCGGCACGATCTCGGCCAATGGCGACGCCTTCATCGGCGGCGAAATCGCCAAGGCCATGCAGAAGGTCGGCAATGAGGGCGTGATCACGGTCGAAGAGGCCAAGAGCCTCGACACCGAAGTCGACATCGTCGAAGGCATGCAGTTCGACCGCGGCTACCTGTCGCCCTACTTCATCACCAATGCCGAGAAGATGATCGCGGACCTCGAGGATCCCTATATCCTCATCCACGAGAAGAAGCTCTCGGGCCTCCAGGCCATGCTGCCGGTGCTCGAAGCCGTCGTGCAGACCGGCAAGCCCCTCCTCATCGTCGCTGAAGACGTCGAAGGCGAAGCTCTCGCCACCCTCGTCGTCAACAAGCTGCGTGGTGGCCTGAAGATCGCCGCCGTCAAGGCTCCGGGCTTCGGCGACCGCCGCAAGGCCATGCTGGAAGACATCGCCATCCTCACGGGCGGCCAGGTGATCTCCGACGACCTCGGCATCAAGCTCGAAACCGTCACGCTCCAGATGCTTGGCCGCGCCAAGAAGGTGACGATCGAGAAGGAAAAGACGACGGTTGTCGACGGCGCCGGCAAGAAGAAGGACATCGAAGGTCGCGTCGCTCAGATCAAGGCTCAGATCGAAGAGACCACCTCAGACTACGACCGCGAGAAGCTCCAGGAGCGCCTGGCCAAGCTCGCCGGCGGCGTTGCCGTCATCCGCGTCGGTGGTTCCACCGAAGTGGAAGTCAAGGAGAAGAAGGACCGCGTTGATGACGCTCTGAACGCCACCCGCGCGGCCGTTCAGGAAGGCATCGTTCCCGGCGGCGGCACGGCTCTGCTCCGCGCCAAGGCTGCGGTTTCGAAGCTGACCTCCGACAACTCCGACATCCGCGCCGGCATCAAGATCGTCGAGAAGGCTCTCGAAGCCCCGATCCGGCAGATCTGCGAGAACTCGGGCGTCGAAGGCTCGATCGTCGTCGGCAAGATCCTCGAGAACAAGTCGAAGACCTTCGGTTTCGACGCGCAGAACGAGGAATATGTCGACCTGCTCGAGAAGGGCATCGTCGATCCGGCCAAGGTCGTGCGCACCGCGCTGCAGGACGCCGCTTCGGTGGCTTCGCTCCTGATCACCACGGAAGCGATGATCGGCGAAGCGCCGAAGGACAAGGGCGCTGCTGCTCCGGCAATGCCGGGCGGTGGCATGGGCGGCATGGACTTCTAAGAAGTCCATTCGCCCAAAAGCGAAAGATCATCAAGTCCGGCAAGCCGGACTTGATTGGGCGGCATGGACTTCTAAGTCCGGCTTCCTCTCTGGCTTGACGAAGGGCGGTGCCGCAAGGTACCGCCCTTTTTCTTTTCCGTGAGCAGACCGATCAACAGCTGCCCTTGAACCGGCATCCGAGGAGATTAAATCTGGGAGACCTCCTCTCTTTTTTCTACCATCCTCCAAGTACCTCCGATCCCTTTCCGGACACTGGTCGTCCCCAAGGAATTGACCTGACCGCTCTCCAATTGCATGAAGGCTCATGGAACATTCCAACGCCAGTTTTCTTCCCAGCCTTCTGCTCTTCCTCGGCGCCGCGGTCGTCGCGGTACCCATCTTCAAGCGCATCGGTTTCGGCGCCATTCTCGGCTATCTGATCGCCGGGCTCGCCATCGGCCCCTCCGGCTTCGCGCTGTTCACCGACACCGTCACCATTCAGCATATCGGCGAGATTGGCATCGTCCTGCTGCTTTTCGTCATCGGGCTCGAGTTGCAGCTCTCGCGCCTTCTGGCGATGCGCAAGGATATTTTCGGCCTCGGCGGCCTGCAGCTTCTGGTCTGCGCCCTCGTGATCGGCGGCATCGCCAACGCATTCGGTCTGTCGGTGATGGGAGCTGCGCTCACCGGCATTGCCTTGGCTCTCTCCGCTACGGCGATCGCCTTGCAGGTTCTGGGCGAACGCGGCGAATTGCAGGCACCCTATGGCCAGCGCAGCTTCGCCGTCCTGCTGTTCCAGGATATGTCGGTGGTGCCGATCCTGGCGCTCATCCCGCTTTTCGCCGTCGAGGCCAGCCACGTCGCCAGTGAAGGCGGCGGCTGGCTGCGCACCGGCATCATGGTCGGCTCGATTGCCGTGGTGGTGCTGGCGGGCCGCTATCTGCTCAATCCGCTGTTCCGCATCCTCGCCACCACCGATGCCCGCGAGGTGATGACGGCCGCGGCCCTGCTGCTGGTGCTCGGCACCGCCCTCCTGATGCAGTGGGCGGGCATGTCGATGGCGCTCGGCGCCTTTCTCGCCGGCGTGCTGCTGGCCGAATCGAATTTCCGCCACGAGCTCGAGGCCGACATCGAGCCCTTCCGCGGTCTCTTGCTCGGCCTGTTCTTCATGAGCGTGGGCATGGACATCAATGGCGCGCTGGTGCTGCAGCACTGGCTGGCTTTGGTGATCGCCGCCCTCGGCCTCATCCTGGTCAAATCGGTCTCGGTCGCCGCCGTCTTCCGCCTCACCGGCTCCACCAGGCTCGATGCCATCCGCTCCGGCATCCTGCTCTCGCCCGCCGGCGAATTCGCCTTCGTGCTGATCCCGCTCGGGCTTTCCTACGGTTTCCTCCAGGGCGAGCAGGCCGGATTCGTCAAGGCACTGGCTGCATTCACCATGCTGTTCGGCCCCCTGATCGCAGCCGGATCCGAACGCCTGCTCACGCGTTTCGCCCCGGCTGAGCTGACCCGGGAGGAGGATTATTCCGACGCTCACGGCAAGGCCCTGGTCATCGGCTTCGGCCGCTTTGGCCAGGTCGTCTCCCAGGTCCTGCGCACCGCCGACATCGAGACGACCATCATCGACAAGGATGTCGAGATGATCGACGTCGCCGCCCGCTTCGGTGCCAAGGTCTATTTCGGCGATGGCGGCCGGCTGGACGTGCTGCGCGCGGCCGGGGCCGGCGAGGCCCGCGTGATCTGCGTGGCGATCGATGACCGCGCCACGGCGGTGAAGATCGTCGAAATGATCAAGGCCGAATTTCCGCTCACCGAAGTCTATTCCCGCGCCTATGATCGCCAGCACGTGCTGGCCCTGCTGAGCGCCGGCGTCGACTTCCACATGCGCGAGACCTATGAGAGCGCCCTCGCCTTCGGGCGATCAACCCTGGAAGCCCTCGGTATCGACAATATCGAGGCCGAGGAGATCATCGAGGACGTGCGTGACCGCGACGCAAGACGCATCGTGGCGCAGCAGCAAGGCGGCATCTATGCCGGCATGGACCTGGTCAATTCCAAGCGCCTGATGAAGCCCGAGCCGCTGGAACGCCCGGACACGGTTGGCGTCACCCTGAACAAGGAAGCCATCGACGCGGCAGAGGAAGCGAAGGAAGACGAAGAGACCGGCTGATACCCCTCGCAATCGCTGCTTCCCTTGCAAGCGATTGTGTGGGGCACAGGCTTGAGCTCTCCCAAATTGTTTGTAGACTAACGATCTTGAACAATTCGGGAGGAGCGCATCATGGCGCATGAGGAAGCCAAGGCCGGCGGTGCCAATGACAAGCTTGTCATCCGCAATATCGGCCTGCTCTTGAGCGGTGACATCGCCAATCCCATCCTCGATGCCGATACGATCGTGGCGGTCGGTGGCCGCATCGCCGCTATCGGCAAGGCGAGGGATCTCGACCTTTCCGGCGCCGCCAGCGTGATCGACGCCTCCGGCACCGCTGTTACACCCGGCCTGATCGACAGCCATGTCCATCCCGTCGCCGGGGATTGGACGCCGCGGCAGAACCAGCTCGGCTGGATCGAATCCAACCTCCATGGCGGCGTCACCACCATGATATCCGCCGGCGAGGTGCACACGCCCGGCCGCCCCAGGGATGTCATCGGCCTCAAGGCAATGGCTGTTTATGCCCAGCGCACCTTCTCGGCCTTCCGGCCCAGCGGCGTGAAGATCCATGCCGGTGCGCCGGTGATCGAGCCCGACATGGTCGAGGACGATTTCCGGGAACTCGCCGCCGCCGGCGTGAAACTGCTCGGCGAAGTCGGTCTCGGCGGCGTCAAGGACGGCCCGACCGCGCGCAGGATGGTGGGCTGGGCCCGCAAATACGGCATCCAGTCGACCATCCATACCGGTGGCCCCTCGATCCCCGGTTCGGGCCTGATCGACAAGGACGTCGTGCTGGAGGCCGACACCGATGTGATCGGCCACATCAATGGTGGGCATACCGCCCTGCCCCTCGACCAGATCCGCTGCATCTGCGAGGGCTGCGGCCGCGGCCTGGAACTGGTGCACAATGGCAATGAACGGGCCGCCCTCTACACGCTGCGCACCGCGCGCGAGATGAACCAGCTCGAACGCGTCATTCTCGGCACGGATGCGCCGGCCGGCTCGGGTGTGCAGCCGCTCGGCATCCTGCGCATGGTCTCGATGCTGTCCTCGCTCGGCGATGTGCCGGCAGAGATCGCCCTGTGCTTTGCCACCGGCAATACCGCGCGCATGCGCTCCCTCGATTGCGGGCTGATCGAAGTGGGCCGGGCTGCAGATTTCGTGCTGATGGACAAGGCCCAGCATTCGGCGGGCAAGAACCTGCTTGAAAGCATCGAGTTCGGCGACCTGCCCGGCATCGGCATGACCGTGATCGACGGCGTGGTGCGCACCCAGCGCAGCCGCAACACGCCGCCGGCGACGAAGGTGCCGGTGATCGAGGGGGCTTGACGGCCGGTCGCGGCTAAGCAGATTCCTCCTGACCGGGCCTCGCCAAGAAACTCTGCTTACGGGCGGACGAACGCCGCTCTCATCGAAACGACGGCGGAGCCACCAATACGGCCCGCTTCAGCGTAGCAGTGCCTTGTCCTGTGCCACAAGGGTGCCCCCGGTCACATAGTCGGTACGCGGGTGCTGTGCTTGGCTGAAGGCCCGCGCGCCCCGATGTCCTGTCTTCCCCTGCATCCCTGTTCGGGGTCTCAGCGCGCCATGTCGGGCGGCGGGGCCAATGACGGATGAGGGCCTATTGGCCCCAGGAGGGGTGACATGAATTATCTTGGTAAAGCATTCGCCATCGCCGGCCTGCTGGTGGGCGTTTCCGCGCCTGCCTTTGCGGGCGAACCGGAAAGCTGCAAGGCGGTGCGGTTCTCGGATGTCGGCTGGACCGACATCACCTCGACCACCGCCATCGCCTCATCCATCCTCAAGGGGCTGGGCTATCAGCCGGAGACGACCGTACTCTCCATCCCGGTCACCTATGCCTCGATGAAGGCCAAGGATATCGACGTCTATCTCGGTGACTGGCAACCAAGCATGGAAAATGACCGCAAGCCCTATCTTGAGGACAAATCCATTACGGTCATCGGCGCCAATCTGCCGGTGGGCGCGAAATATACCCTCGCCGTGCCCGAGTACACCTATGACAAGGGCCTGCACGACTTTGCCGACATCGCCAGGTTTCGGGACAGCCTTCAAGGCAAGCTCTATGGCATCGAACCGGGCAATAATGGCAATCGCCTGGTGCAGGGCCTGATCGACGCCAACAAGAACGGCCTGAAAGGCTTCCAGGTGGTCGAATCCTCCGAGCAGGGCATGCTGGCCCAACTCCAGGGGGCCGTCGCGCGCCACGAGGACATGGTATTCCTGGCCTGGGCGCCGCATCCGATGAACGTCAACTTCAAGATCCGCTATCTTGCCGGCGGCGACGATACCTTCGGGCCTGATTACGGCAAAGCCGTCGTTTACACCAATGTGCGGGCCGGCTGGGTTGAACAGTGCCCGAATGCCGCCCGTTTCATCGCCAATCTGAAGTTCACGGTCGAACTCGAAAACCAGATGATGCAGATGATCACCGGCGATGGTCTGGACGGCCCGACGGCGGCGGAGAAATATCTCAAGGCTAATCCTGCTATGCTGGAAGCCTGGCTCGCCGGCGTCACCGCCTTTGGCGGGCAGTCCGGATTGCCAGCTGTGCGGAAAAGCCTCGGTTTGTAGGGTTGGGCGTTGACGGGCGGGTCCGCGGCTCCCATCCGTCAACCTTCACTTGACATGACCCAGGACCTCGATAATTTATTTGTACACTAACAATTTCTCACTGCGTCGCGAGGTGGGATGTATCTGCGCCCCAGAACGGTGAACGAAGCCTGCGCGGCCCTCGCGGCCGAGCCGATGCGTATTCTCGCCGGCGGCACCGACATCTTCCCCGCGCTCGGCGACAGACCGCTCACTGGCCCCGTGCTCGATCTTTCCGCCGTTGAAGGCCTGTCGGGCATCGATCTTGGCGCCGATGTCATTCGCATCGGCGCGCGCACCAGTTGGTCCACCATCGCCAGGGCAACGCTGCCGCCAGCCTTGCGCGCCCTGCAGCAAGCTGCCCGCGAAGTCGGCGCAATCCAGATCCAGAATGCAGGAACCATAGCCGGCAATCTATGCAACGCCTCCCCGGCCGCGGACGGCGTACCGCCTCTGCTCGCCCTCGATGCGCGCGTCGAACTGCGCTCGGCGGCGGGCAGGCGCGAGCTCCCTTTGGCCGATTTCATCACGGGCTATCGCAAGACGGCCCGACGGCCCGACGAATTGGTGAGCGCCATCCTGGTACCGCGCTGCATCGAGACGGCCCGCTCGGCCTTCCTGAAGCTCGGGGCCCGCAAATATCTGGTCATCTCCATTGCGATGGTTGCCGTCATCCTCGCTTGCGATAACAGGGGTATCATTCGCGATGCACGTATTGCCGTCGGCGCCTGTTCGGAAGTCGCCCGGCGCCTGAACGCCCTGGAGACTGCCCTGATCGGCACCAAGGCGGAGCCTGGCCTGGGTGCGGCGATCCGGCCGGAGCACCTCGCCGGCCTGGCACCGATCGACGACGTCAGAGCCAGCGCGGACTATCGGCGGGATGTGGTGAGAACCTTGATCGCCCGTACACTCGATGCGGCCCTACAATAAGGAGAGGCGGGATGGACCAGAAGCTGCCCGGCTTCACGCTCAACGGCGGGGCCGCCACCATCGCCGCGGCGCCCGGCGCCCGCCTCAGTCAGGTCCTGCGCGAGACATTCGGGCTGACGGGCACCAAAGTCGGCTGCGACGCGGGTGACTGTGGGGCCTGCACGATCCTGCTCGACGGCGAGGCGACCTGTTCCTGCCTGGTTGCGGTTGCTCAGGCCGAGGGACGCCGCGTCGATACCATTGAAGGGCTGACCCGCAGCAACCCGCTCACTCGGGCCTTGCAGGCCTCTTTCCTGCGGCACGGCGCGGCCCAATGCGGCATCTGCACGCCCGCCATGCTCACGGCTGCAACGGCTTTGCTGCAGGATGGCAGCGCGTGCACCGAAAGCGCTGTCGCCGATGCGCTCGGCGGCGTCCTCTGCCGCTGCACCGGCTATCGCAAGATCATCGACGCAGTGCTCGAAGTGGCCTGTGGCTCTTCAACCGCCGCTTCTTCCAGCTCCGAGGGCCCTGTCGGCTCGCGCATCGATCGTCTCGACGGCCTTGCCAAGGTGGAAGGGCGTGACATTTTCGGAGCGGACGAGAAGCCCCGGGATGTCCTGGCGCTACGGGCCATACGCAGTCCTCACCATCGCGCTGCCTTCGAGATCGGTGACATCGACGCCTTCCTCGCCGCGCATCCCGGCCTCCTCAGGGTCTTCACGGCACGGGACGTCCCCGGCCGCAATTGCTACGGCGTCATCCCGGCCTTTGCGGATCAGCCTGTCTTCGCCAGCGGCGAAACCCGTTTTCGCGGCGAGGCCATCGCTGCCGTGGTGGGTGAGCCGGCCGCCGTCGAGGCGCTCGACCTCTCGGCCTTCCCGGTCAGCTGGACGCCGCTCGCCGCCCTCACGGCCATCGACGAGGCCCTCGCCTCGACCGAGCTCCTTCATCCAACCCGCCCCGGTAACATCCTCACCCGCGGCCGCGTCGTGCGCGGTGACGTCGAAGTCGCCCTTGCCGCGGCCGATGTCGTGGTGGAAGGTGAATTCGAGACCGGCTTCGTCGAACATGCCTATATCGAACCGGAAGCAGGCTTTGCCCGCCGCGTGGGGGACCGCATCGAGATCCAGGCCTGTACCCAGGCGCCTTATATGGATCGCGACGACGTCGCCGGCCTCCTCGGCATCCCGCCGGAGAATGTGCGCATCATCCCCACCGCCGTCGGCGGCGGCTTCGGCTCCAAGCTCGATCTGTCGATCCAGCCCTTCATCGCGGTCGCCGCCTGGCAGCTCGATCGTCCCGTCCGCATGGTCTATTCGCGCTCCGAATCGATCGCCACCACCACCAAGCGGCATCCGGCCCGGATGAAGCTGCGGATCGGCGCCTCGCGGGAGGGCAGGCTCACCGCGATGGACTTTTCCGGCGATTTCAACACCGGCGCCTATTCCTCCTGGGGCCCGACGGTGGCCAACCGCGTGCCGGTGCACGCCTCCGGTCCCTATTACATCCCGCATTATCGTGCGCTCGCCAGGGCCGTGCACACCCATCTGGTGCCGGCAGGCGCCTTTCGCGGCTTCGGCGTACCGCAATCCTCGATCGCCCAGGAACAGCTTTATGACGAGCTTGCCGACAGGCTCGGTATCGACAGGCTGGAATTTCGCATCCTCAACGCCCTAACCAATGACCAGCCGACCGTGACGGGCCAGGTGCTTGGCAAGGGCGTCGGCATCAAGGCCTGCCTGGAGGCTTTACGCGCTCCCTGGCGGCGCGCCCGCGAGGAGGCCACCGCCTTCAATGGCGCGCAGGCGGGTCCATTGCGGCGAGGCGTGGGCGTCGCCGGCATGTGGTATGGCTGCGGCAACACCTCCCTGCCCAATCCCTCCACCATCCGGCTGGGCCTCAAACCTGATGGGCGATTGGCATTGCACCAGGGGGCCGTCGATATCGGCCAGGGATCCAACACGGTGATCCCCCAGATCTGCGCGCAGGCCCTTGGCGCGCCGGTGGAGGCCTTCGACCTCGTCTCCGCCGATACGGACCTCTCGCCCGATTGCGGCAAGACCTCGGCCTCTCGCCAGACCTTCGTCACCGGCAAGGCGGCGGAACTCGCGGGGCGGGACCTGCGCGCGCAGATCCTGCGCCAGACCAATGCCGGCGAGACTGCCACGATCCGCTTCGGGGATGCCGTGCTCACGGTGGAAGACGGCGAAAGGGTGCGCACGCTCGCTCTGGCGGACCTGCCGACCAACGAGCTCGGTTATGCCCTCTCCACCGAACAGACCTTCGATCCACCCACCAGCCCCCTCGACGCGGATGGCCAGGGCGACCCCTATGCTCTCTACGGCTTCGGCGCCCATATGGCGGAGATCGAGGTCGATTGCGAGTTCGGCACGATCAAGGTCCTGAAGATCACCGCCAGCCATGATGTCGGCCGCGCCATCAATCCGACCCTGGTGGAGGGCCAGATCGAAGGCGGCGTCGCCCAGGGCCTCGGCCTGGCCCTGATGGAGGAGTTCCATCCCGGCCGTGGCGAGAACCTGCACGATTATCTCATCCCCACCATCGGCGACGTTCCCCCGGTGGAGACGATCCTGATCGAGGATGCCTCACCTGTCGGTCCGTTCGGTGCCAAGGGCGTCGGCGAGCAGGCTCTCATTCCCACCGCGCCAGCTATCCTCAACGCCCTGCACGATGCGGCAGGGATCAGGCTGCGCCGAGTTCCGGCGACACCGGACCGGGTACGGGCGGCGATCTTGGAGCGCGGACTTCCAGTCCCGAAATAGGATTTCCCGGGTGCGCGGGCATCTTGCCCGCTCTTGGAAACATCACGCGTGTGGAGAAAAAAGGGCGGACGGAACGTCCGCGCTCCAAATCACCGCTTGAACAGGCGCGCATCCGCCGGCGTAGGATCACCAGGCAGTTGGGCGGCGCGATGGCAGGCCTTGGCCTCCTCGATGAGCTGGTCGAGCAAAGCTGTGAACAGCACCGGCTTGGCCGCAGCCTCCCAGAGGAAATAGCCGAAGGAGCCCGGGCAGGGATTGACCTCGTTGAGCCAGACCTCGCCGGTCCGTTCATTGGACAGGAAGTCGATGCGCGGCGCGCCGGTGCCGTTCACGGCATCGAAGGCGTCCGTTGCCCATTGCCGGATATTGTTCTCCAGCACCGCCGGCAGTTCGGGATTGATGTCGCGCGTCAGCGACAGCATGCCCTGGCTCGAAGCCCCCGGCTGCTTGCTGCCGCCGGTCTTCTTGGAGCCACCGGACATGTATTTGGTCTTGAAGTCGAGCAGGTCGCTCTGGCGCTTCGGCCGCTCGATGGCCGAGGTGACGATCTCGCCCTTCTCGCGGCGCACGGCGACATTGTATTCGACCAGATTCTCGACGAAAGGCTCGATGATCGCGTGGGTGTCGAACTTGAAGATGCCGGGCAGCACCTGGCGCACGGTGTCGACGTCCTCAGCCCTGGCGACGCCGATCGAGGAGCCCAGATGCGCCGGCTTGACGATCACCGGGAAGGCAATGTTCTTGAGCGCGGCTTCCAGGCCCGCCTTGTCCGGCACCAGGCCGGTCGCGGGGCGCGAGACCACCACATCCGGGAGCATGACGATGCCGCGCCCGGCAAAGGCCCGCTTGGTAATGGCCTTGTCCATCAGGATGGCCGAAGCCATGGTGCGGGCGCCGGTATAGGGCACGTTCGCCGTCTCGAACACGCCCTGGATCTGGCCGTCCTCGCCGATATTGCCGTGGAAGGCGAGCAGGGCGACGTCGAACTCGATCGGCTCGGGCTTCTTGGCAAAAAGGCCCGTCTTGCCGCGCGGAACCAGAAGCCCCTTGCCAGCCGACAGGTCGAGATCGACCCGCGTCAGCGCGCGCCGTGCTTCCTCATCCGGGATGTAGTTCGCGCGATTGCGCAGGGCATCGCCGGTGAACCAGGCACCGTCCCCCGCGATATACACGGGAAAACCCTCATATTTCGAGCTGTCGAGCGCGTTGAGCGCCTGCAGACCTGAAACGATGGAGACGTCATGCTCCGGCGAGCGCCCACCGAACAGTACCGCGACGCGCGTTTTCGACATCGTGTTTCCTTATAGCATTTTGCGATTTGGCGGAATCGCCAGGAATCGCAAAGACGCGTTCGAACAAAGAGGGAGAGCAAAGTGCGTTTCCACTTAAACGCACTTTGCTCCAGAGATTGAACCGAATCGTTGCCTCGAAAATAAGGTGCTGCAAGCGACGAGGCAAATCGCGATCCTGTTGCCGTTCCATGGAAATTCTGTGGCTGGTACACCGGTAGCGGCGATCTTGGGTGCCCGGGCTTGCCACGAGGCGCGCCATGAAGCACTTTGCGCGGCGATGGAGGCCCGCCACGATCGAATTCCGGTCGTGACATTCATGGAATGAACGCGCCTTTCCGATCCCGAAGCGCTTTGCGATTTGGCGGACTCGGCAGGCGCTTCAGCGGAGGAACGATGTCGAATACCCTGTCTCAGATTCCATTGTTCCAATCGTTGGACGAAGCCACGATCAAGGCCTTCGACGGCCGAGTACGCTGGGCCAAGTTCGAAGAGAACGAACTCGTCGTCGACTATGACGACAATTCCAACGACGTCTATTTCCTGCTCTCCGGCAAGGTGCGAGTGCTCTACCGCACCATCACCGGCAAGGAAGTGATTCTGGCCGAACTCGGCGGCGGGCAGTTCTTCGGGGAATTGTCGGCCATCGACGGTGTCGGGCGCTCGGCCAACGTCACCGCGCTCAACCGCTCGCAGATGTGCATCATCTCCGGACCGGTCTTCATGGAGATGCTCACGCAGAACGCCTCGGTGTGCAAGCAGATCCTGCTGCTGCTCGCCGGCCGCGTGCGAGCCCTCAACACCAAGCTCGCCGAGCATTCCTTCCTGCAGACCAAGCACCGGCTCTATGCCGAACTCATCCGCCTCTCGCAGCCCCGCGCCAGCCATCCCGGACAGCGCGTGCTCTCACCGCCCCCCTTCCATCACGACCTCGCCGCCCGCATCGGCTGCCGCCGCGAAGCCGTTTCCCGCGAACTTTCGGCGCTGGAGAAGGAAGGTCTGGTCAGCAAGACCCGCGGAGCCCTCGCCTTGGTCAATCCGGAAGAACTGAACAAGCGGATTTCGGCAGCGCTGGCGGACTAGAATAATCAGTGGCGTACTTAGCCTCTCTGGTCGAGTTCCTTAATTCGGGAAAGCTCGGTCCCCTCTATCCGGGCGTCGGCATCCAACAAGTCATAGACTTGCTCGGACCACCGAAATGGTGGGTTGCGAAAGACGAATGGAATTTTCGTCCAGTTCCGGACTATTGGGGATATGGGCGCCTGGAGTTGCAGCTCGACTTTGGCTCAGAACCGAGCTGCGAGTGGTTCCAACTTGAGGATATCAATCATCTCCGAGGCGAGGTGGATGTCATAACAGGCAACTTTGCGATCACCCTCGACGGCTTGAACGGCGATTCAAACATTTCGGACGTCATCAAATCCATTCGCGACCTCTCCTCGATCTCCATCCACCTTGCCGATGTGACGGGAAATCTAAATCCAACCCTTTTTATCGGCCCACATATACATTTCGGCTTCGGAATCCAGGAAGACACTCATGTCCCCGGAGAAGATCTCAAAACATTGTGTGGGCGCCTCGATCGAGAATGCGTTCCTCTCGACATCTATTCGATGAATGAGACGGTCAGTCAGGAACACGGGAAAAAGGTCCTTCGGGAGAAGGGGTTGCAAGACCTGATCCTGAGCGGATCGGACTTTCTCCGGCTGGTTCAATAAAGGCGCGTATTTGTCAATCCTGCCATCTCGGCTTGAAGCCGTTGCGGAGCGCCGCGACGCTGGCCGGCGGGGTCAGCAGCCGAGCCGCTCGATCCTGCCATTGGACGGCGTGCCAGCCTTCGGGCGACCAGTGCAGCACTCTGCCCTCGCGCCGGGTGAAGGCATCCTTGCCATCGGCCCAAACGGCACCGTCGGGGAGGTCCCCGCTGTCTTCCAACCGATGTTCAGCGAGACGCTCGGCATGCAAGATCTCGTCCATGCGATCGGCACCCGCTCCCTGCTCGGGAAAGGCAGCCTGGTAGGCGAGCGCGTCAGGGCGGCGGCATTCGAAACAGGGGCGATGCCCGGCGGCCAATGCCGTAACCTCATCCAGGAAGAACAAATGCGTGTAGCCGGGGCCCATGACCTCCCGCCAGCGCCCCTTGAAAGAGAGCTCGCAGCAGATCCAGCGCTTGGAGGTCCAGCGCCGGCGCGTCAGGCGCTTGGTCTCGTCATGGATGCGGCCTCCGCGAATGCCCATCATCGTGCCACGTGCCGTCATGGCAACGATCTCACCGAATGGCGTGACGCGATTCTGGAGCGGACGGCTCATGGCTTGGCTTTTCCTTCCGCGTCGAAGGTCGCGAGATAGGCGATGACATCATCCACCGTCGCGTCATCGCGAATACCGGCAAAGGTCATCTTGGTACCGGGAACGACAGCCGAAGGGTGGGCAAGGAAGAGGCGCAAAGAGGCCTCGTCCCAAATCTTGCCCGACGTCTTCAGCGCTTGCGAATAGACATAATCCGGCGCGGAGGCGGCGGGGCGTCCGACAATGCCATTGAGTTGGGGTCCGACCACGTTCTTGGCGCCCTCGCCGACCCGATGGCAGGCCGCGCAACGGGTAAAGCCAGCCTTGCCTTTCACGGCATCGCCGGCAAAGGCAGGCGATGACAGGAGAAGAAGGGCGAGAAGCGCTCCTGGGACCGCCGCGCGAAGCCCGGTGTGCCGATCTCCAGATCGGCATCCGCTTGCCTGATCGACGCACCGTTTCCAAGTATGCCGATCTGGAGATCGGCACACCATTGTCACGCCTGGAAGCCAGTGGTCCCAGGAAGAACCTGTCATTTCGCCAGCGCCTGCTCGCGGATCCTTGCGATGGTGGTCATCGGCGTGATCGCCTCCGGATCCATGCGGCAATGCAGGATGGCGGGCTTACCGGAGGCCGCCGCCCGCTCGAAGGCCGGACCGAATTCGGCCGCCGTCGTCACCGTCTCGCCATGGCCGCCAAAGGCGAGCGCATAGGCGGCAAAGTCCGGATTCCTGAGCTTCGTCGCCGAGACCCGCCCAGGGAATTCCCGTTCCTGATGCATGCGGATGGTGCCGTACATGCCGTTGTCGACGACGACCACGATGATCGGCAGGTCATACTGCACGGCGGTGGCGAATTCCTGGCCGTTCATCATGAAGCAGCCGTCGCCGGCGAAACAGACCACCGTTTTCGAACGGTCGAACGCCTTGGCCGCCACCGCAGCAGGCACGCCATAGCCCATCGAGCCCGATGTCGGCGCAAGCTGCGTGCCGAAGCGGCGGAAGCGCAGATAGCGTTGCACCCAGATGGCATAGTTGCCGGCGCCGTTGCAGATTACCGTGTCCTCGGGCAGGCGGTCACGCAACCAGAGCAGCGCCTCGCCATATTGGAACGTGCCGGGAATGGGCTTGGGCTCGTCGGTCCAGTCGTGGAAGTCCCGGTTCGCCTGGCGCGTCTGCCCCGACCATGACAGGCTGCCCGAGGGCTGAAGCCCGTCCAAGGCTGCGGCGAAGGCCTGGGCCGTCGCATGGATGGCGAGCGTGGGCTGGTAGACCCGTCCCAGTTCCTCGGCTCCGGCATGGATATGCACCAGGCGCTGGCGCGGAGTAGGAATATCGACCAGCGAATAGGAAGAAGACGGCATTTCCGAAAGCCGTCCGCCGGCCAGGATCAGGAGGTCGGCCTCCTTGATACGCTGGGCGAGCTTTGGATTGGGGCCGATGCCGACATCGCCGGCATAATTGGGATGGTCGGCCGGAAACAGCATCTGGCGCCGGAAGGAGGTGCCGACAGGCAGGTCGAAGCGCTCGGCGAAGCGGGTGAGATCAACCACCGCCTCATCAGACCAGCCCGACCCGCCGACGATCAGGAAGGGATTTTTCGCCTCCCCGAGCAGGCCCTCGAGGCGCGCCATCTCGGCCTGGCCGGGATAGGTCTGAACCGGCTCGACGAAAGCGGCGTCGGCAACCGTGGCTGTTTCGACCAGCATGTCCTCCGGCAGGGCGATCACCACCGGGCCGGGGCGGCCTTGCATGGCGACGCGGAACGCGCGGGTCACCAGTTCGGGAATGCGCTCTGCCTTGTCGATCTCGACCACCCATTTGGCCATCGAGCCGAAGAAGGCCTTGTAGTCGACCTCCTGGAAGGCCTCACGCTCGCGCATGCCCGTCTCGATCTGGCCGATGAAGAGAATCATCGGCGTGGAATCCTGCATGGCGATATGCACGCCATGGGAGGCATTGGTGGCGCCCGGCCCGCGCGTCACCATGCAGATGCCGGGCCTGCCGGTGAGCTTGCCGACCGCTTCCGCCATCATCGCCGCGCCCCCCTCCTGGCGACAGACGGTGACGTCGATCGGGGCATCATGGAGGGCATCGAGCACGGCGAGATAGGATTCGCCCGGCACGCAGAAGACATGTTCGACACGCTGCGCGACCAGTGCATCGACGATCAGGCGGCCGCCATTGCGGGGTTGAGACTCGGATCTGGGCTCTACTTTGGACACCGACATGGGCATTGGCACTCTTGGATGAACAGCCCGAGTCATACGCCCAGGATCAGCTTCGTGGAACCGCCATTCTTCCGGGCAGTCTCGGCATCTTGCCATCGGCGCCGGCGTTGTTGCGGAAGGCGTGTCTTGGCGCCCTCGATCTCCGCGACCTCTTGCCGCGAGGCCTGCGGAACATTACATGCAGCTCATGTTGTCGCCTGAACCCCTTAAGCTGCTTGCCTTCGATGGAGAGGACCTGGAGGTCATCTCTACCCATCTGCAGGAGGCGGCCGTCGTGCCGGCCGAAATCGCCTGGTTGCCGCGCGAGAAGCGCTTCGCCTTGGTGATGGATCGCTATGACTGGTGCCGTGCCCAGAGTGGTGAGCGCACGAGGCGGCGCTCTGGCCTGCATTTCGAGCGGGTTCTCGGGGTCAAGCGTTCGCATTTCGAGCAGAACGCCGGCCAGAAGGCAGTTCTGCTTTCGATCTCCTTCGAGGTCAGCGACGATCCAGCCGGGCTGGTGACCCTCTATTTCGAGGGCGGCGGCGCCATCCGCCTCGAAGTGGAATGCCTGGAAGCGGCGATGTCCGATCTCGGTCCGGCCTGGCCCTGTGGCTCCCCGCCACCGGAGCGGGTGTGAGGCAAAGTCTCTCGCCGACGTATTTTTCTTGAAGCGCCCCGGCATTTCTTGTCATTAGCGGCCCGCCCCTTTCGTTCTTCCCGCCGCACAAGGAAATGCCATGCCGGTTCGGCTCCACAGCGTCCAGGCCGATTTCGCCGACGCCTTCGCCACCCTTCTCGCCGCCAAGCGTGAGATCTCGGAGGATGTCGACGCCTCCGTCAAGGCCATCATCGAGGATGTGGTCGCGCGTGGCGACGCGGCGGTGATCGACTATACCGCCCGCTTCGATCGCCTGACGCTCAGCGCCGAGACCATGCGTGTCACGACGGCTGAGATCGAAGCGGCACATGCCCAATGCGATGCCGGTGCGCTCGAAGCCCTGGCACTGGCCGCCAGCCGCATCCGCGCCTACCATGAGCGCCAGAAGCCTGTAGACACGCTGTTCAAGGATGCGCTCGGCGTGGAGCTAGGCTGGCGCTGGACGGCGATCGAGGCCGTCGGCCTCTACGTGCCCGGCGGCACCGCAGCCTATCCCTCCTCCGTCTTGATGAACGCCATTCCGGCCAAGGTCGCCGGCTGCCCACGCCTGGTGATGGTGGTGCCGAGCCCCGGAGGCGTCCTTAACCCACTGGTGCTCGCAGCAGCGAAGCTCGCCGAGGTCGACGAAATCTATCGCATCGGCGGCGCCCAGGCCGTCGCCGCGCTGGCCTATGGCACCCGGACCATCGCGCCGGTCGCCAAGATCACCGGGCCCGGCAATGCCTATGTCGCTGCCGCCAAGCGCCGTGTCTTCGGTCATGTCGGCATCGACATGATCGCTGGCCCCTCCGAGGTGCTGGTGATCGCAGACGACAGCGCCAATCCGGCCTGGATCGCCGCCGACCTGCTGGCCCAGGCCGAGCATGACAGCGCCTCCCAATCGATCCTGATCACCGACAGCCCTGCGCTGGCGGAGGCGGTGGAGCGCGAGGTGGAAGCCCAGCTTGCCACGTTACCCCGCGCCGAGATCGCGGGGGCGAGCTGGCGCGACTACGGCGCCCTGATCACCCTCTCCTCGCTGGACGAGGCTCCGCCCTTGGCCGACCGTCTCGCCGCCGAGCATCTGGAGATCGTCACCCGCGATGCCGAGGTCCTCGCGGGCCGCATCCGCAATGCCGGCGCCATCTTCCTCGGCGGCCACACGCCCGAGGCGATCGGCGATTATGTCGGCGGCTCCAATCACGTGCTGCCCACGGCCCGCTCGGCCAAATTCTCCTCCGGCCTGGGCGTGCTCGACTTCATGAAGCGCACCTCCATCCTGAAATGCGGACCCGAGCAGCTTGCGGCTCTCGGCCCGGCCGCGATCGCGCTCGGCGAGGCGGAAGGGCTTGCCGCCCATGCGCGTTCGGTCTCGATCCGCAGCAATCGCCTTTGAGATTCGTCGGGCAATAAACGGACCGAATTGGCTCGACCTTTGTCATTGCCGGGCTTGACCCGGCAATCCAGCCCTCCTTCCGGGCATGGAAGACGGGGCCGCTCGATGCCCGGATCAAGCCCGGGCATGACAAAGCGGCGTTTCAATTGTTTCTGGACAACACTCCAGGCTGACGCGAAGCCACGTTCCGTTTGACCGCGCTTTGCTCTATGAGAGCCCATGCACCGTGCTATGAGATGCCATGGACAATGAGGAATTCAGCCCCACCTGCCGGTTGATCGCCGTTCATCTCGATGAGCGCAGCATCGGGCGCGGCAATCAGGATCAAGAACATGAGCGGCGGGTCGCCGCCTATGACCTCATCGAGGAGAATGCGTTCTCGCCGGTCGGCTATGACGCAGGGCCCTACGGCCTGCATATCTCCTTGCAGGATGGCCGCCTCGTCCTCGATATCCGCAATGCCGACAGCCAGCCGGTCGTGGTGCATATCCTCTCGCTCACGCCGCTGCGGCGCGTAGTGCGCGACTATTTCACCATCTGCGACAGCTATTACGCCGCCATCCGCAGCGCCACGCCCTCCCAGATCGAAACGATCGACATGGCCCGGCGCGGCCTGCACAATGAAGGATCGGAGATCCTGCGCGAAAGGCTGGCCGGCAAGATCGCCCTCGATCTTTCCACCGCAAGGCGGCTGTTCACTCTTGTTTCCGCTCTCTACTGGAAAGGCTGAGGCGTGAAGGAGGGCCGCCGTCCACAGTCGGTCCTGTTCGCCTGCGCGCATAATGTCGTCCGCTCGCCCATGGCGGAGGCGATCGGGCGCTATTATTTCGGACGTTCCATCTTCTTCGGCTCGGCGGGTGTGCGTCCGGGCGAGCCGGACCCTTTCGTCGCCGCCGCGCTGGACGAAATCGGCATCTCACTCGGCAAGCACCGCCCCCAGAGCTTCGAGGATCTGGAAGAACTGGAAGGACTGAACTTCGACCTGATCATCACCCTCGCCCCGCAGGCTCACCACAAGGCGCTCGACCTCACGCGCACTCTGGCCGCCGACGTCGAATATTGGCCGACCCCGGACCCCAGCCTCGCCAGCGGCAACCGCGAGCAGAAGCTCGATGCCTATCGCGCCCTGCGCGAAAGCCTGATCGACAAGATCACTCACAGACTAGGCTGACGCCGCCTCACTCCGCCGCTGCTGCCCTGCCTCACGGCCTGTTCCACAAGATACAGTTTCGCGCCCGGGAACATCTTTCTCTCCAACGCGTGTATCATGTATAAGCCGCGTTGCGATTTTTCAGCTCCGCCTCTATCGTGCGCAGCAATGAACCGGAGGTTTTGATGCGCGTTCTGCGTTCCCTTGTCCTTGCCGCCCTGTCGGCCGTTACCCTGTCGAGTTGTTCGATGTTCGGTTCGGTGCCGCCGAACAATGTGCCGCCGACTTTGCCCAAGCCCATGGACAGCAAGGCCTCCCGTCCCTTCCCGATGAACCGGACCTTTGCGGCGATCTCCTACAAGGATCAGACCTTCAAGGACGACCGGCCGACCATCCTGGTCTCGGACAGCTATCGCGGCACCGGGTTTTCGGCGTGCAACAACTGGTCCGCCACCATCATTCCACGCGCCGACCAGCGCATGGCCATCGGCCCGGTGGCGATCAGCAAGCGCAAATGCGCCGATCGCCTGATGCACAACGAGCAGGTCTTCCTGTTCGTGATGCGCACCTCGACCGATTGGTCCTATGACGGCTACACGCTGATCCTGCGTGGCCCCTACGGCGAGATGAAGTTCCAGCCGGCGGCGTAAGCCCGGGCTTCGGAACGGAATTGAAAAGGCCGGTCGCGAGAGACCGGCCTTTTGTGCTTCAACGGACCGTGCGCCCGATCATGCCGCCGCAGTGGGCTCGGAATGAGTCATCCTGCCGCTGGTATCCAGCGACGCCTCGAACGCCCGCAGACGTTTGTGAATGGACAGCAATTCGACGATGGTCGTCCACGAATTCACCAGAAACTGGAAGGAATTGGCGACACTGTTGAAGGCACCGGCGATTTGCTGATACAGGCCGAGCGTAAGCGCCCCGGCGGCAAAGGACGGAATCATTAGGAAGACCCCGAAGACATTGTCGGCCTGCAGATAGAGCGACCTCGCCGTATTGAAATAGGTGTAGTGCAGATAGATCCTGAAGTAGTTCTTCCTTACATTGGCGAACAATTCCTGCACCGTAATGGGGCTGGCGCGGTCGGCATGATCCTCACCATAGACCAGTTCCTTGCGATAGGCCGCTTCCACCTTCTGATTGAGGAATTGCAGTCCCGGCAGCTTAATGCCGATCACGCTAAGCAGCACTGTTCCGAATACAGCCCATAGGATTGCTGCTACGACCAGGGGTTGCGGGATGACGCCGACCACCGGCAAGGCAACGATATGTCGTGACAGGGACGACAAAAGCGGCAGAAACGCCACCAGGGTCATAACGGAGCTCACCAGCGAAATGCCGAGCGATTCAACGATGGTGGAGAAGCGCATCGTATCCTCCTGGACACGCTGAGCAGCACCTTCGATGGAACGTAACCTGGCCCAATTGTCCATGTAGAAATCGTTCATCGCCGTGCGCCACCTGAAGACATAGTGGTTCGTCACGAACGAGGTCAGCACGAAGACGGCAACGGCGACCGATGCAATGACGAGAAATGGCAGCAATCCTAGATACAATTCGGAGGCAGACACGGCGTTCGGCGCAGACATCGCCTTCTGGATGAGATTGAAAAAGGGCCCCCTCCAATTGTTGATCACAACGCTGACCTGAACGCCGAAATAGGTCACGAAGATCAGAAAGCCGGATACAAGAATCGACCAGTTCTGCCAGCGATGCGGGCTAAAAACAGCCCAAAATCCGTAGAAAATGCCCAAGAACACGGCAAAGTAGACATAGAACCAAAGAAAGGAATTGGTCCAGAAGTAGGATAGGTCGACCACGTCGCCATCGCCGTCGCTGGCGGGCAATCCGATATATTGGCCCCAGCCTCTCGCTCCTCCGTACCAAAGCAGGATTGCAACAAGCAGCCAGAGGCTGGCCGTCAAAAAGAAGACCTTTGGTTTTGGGAAGAAGGACGTGAACACCTAGAAAATTCCTTTGCGTGCGAGCGCAACAGCGCTCTTGTGGTTCTTGCACCCGCAGCCCGACCTATGGCGCTGCTCATCTGTCATGGAAATAACGGGCCGGAGACAACGGGTGGCTTGTATAAAACGGGCACGTTCTCCGGGCAGAGCCCCTTCTTTCTCGCGCGCGGGAAAGTAAGGGGCTCTGCCGCCTGGCATGAGGGGGTGTATCTTCATCGCGCACCGAATTCGGCCAGTGGGCGTTCCTCGATATGAGCCGCCGTCTCGTCCGGCACGACCGCAAGACGGCGGTCGTGCAATCCGGCAAGCGAGGAGCGGTGCCCGATCGAGACGATCGTGGTATCGGGCAAGGCCCGACGAAGCAGGCCGTAGAGATCGGCCTCGCTCGTTTCGTCAAGCGCAGAGGTCGCCTCGTCCAGCAGCAACCAGGCGGGCCGACGCAGGATGGCGCGCGCCAGAGCGATGCGCTGCTTCTCCCCGCCCGACAAGGTGTTGTCCCATTTGTCGTCGGCATCGAGGCGATCGGAAAGTTCACCAAGACCGACCTGCTCCAGTACGGCACGATAGTGCTGTTCTTCGAAGGCTTCGGCCCCGTGGGGATAGGCCAGAGCCGAGCGCAACGATCCCAGCGGGAAATAGGGCTGCTGCGGCAGCAGCATCACGTCTTCGGTCTCCGGCAGGGCAATGATGCCCTTGCCATAGGGCCAGATGCCCGCAATGGCACGGAACAGGGTGGTCTTGCCGGAGCCCGACGGCCCCGTCACCAAAGTTCGGACTCCCTTGGGGAGGCTGAAATCCGTCTTCTTGAGGAGATTGGCTCCATTGGGCAGCGCCACATCCACATCCTTGCCTTCGATGATCCCTTGCTGCGGAACGGGTATGGCGTGGACGCCCTCATCGCGCGCCGCGTTGGCCCTGACGATGGCCAAGTCGAAGCCGGTAAGACGGTCGATCGTGGCCTTGTAAGCCGCAAGGATGGCGTAGGACGTCACAAAAAAGGAAAGAGCGGGTATGATATTGCCGAATGCATCGGCAGTTTGCATGAGCGTTCCCGACTTCATGGCCTCATTGGCGAAATAAGCCGGGGCTAACAGGAAGAAGGGCAACACGAGATTGAACTGGCCGTAGGCGAAAGTGACCGAAACCAGCTTGAGCTGCCGCATCAGCAGATCGAAGCGTGTCTGATAGACGGACGCGAAACGTGCCAGCAGACCCCGCTTTTCTTCCTCCTCGCCGTGCAGGAGAGCAATCTGCTCGTCATTTTCGCGCACGCGCACCAGATTGTAGCGGAAATCGGCCTCGAGCCTCTGAACCTTGAAATTGAGCGGCACCAGCGGCCGGCCGATAAGATGTGAGAGATAGGTGAACAGGATGGCCCAGGCCAGGAGCATCCACACCAGGTAGCCGGGAATATTACTCAGATCATATCCAGCAATTTTGTAGGGAAATTCAGCCGATATGCCCCACAATATCGTGACGAAGGCGTAGATGTTGAGAAGTTGTGAGAATATGCCGGTATAATTGTCGTAGGAACCCTGGACGAAATCGCGAACATCCTCGGAGATACGCTGGTCCGGGTTGTCCGTCTTATTACCGGCAACCGACAAGCGATAATGGACCTTGTCGGAAAGCCAATCTTTGACATAACGGCCCGAAAGCCAATTGCGCCAACGCAGGGCGGCGTAGCTGCTGATATACAGATCGACCATGCCCCTCAGAACCCAGAAGAAGGCGAGCGCCCCATAAACGCCCATCTCCGTCCAAAAAGCGGCCGCGGCCTTGTCCTGGATGGCTGTATAAAAGCGGTTCTGCCAAAAATTGAAGAGAACGTTGAGATAGACGAACAACACGTTCGAAACGATGACGAGGCCGAGCAGGCCAAGAGCCACGTTCCTTTCCCGCATCGTCCATTTGCCGAAGAGGCCGAGGTTGAGTTCCGCCCGGTCTTCCGCCTCGAAATAGGGGTTTACCAAGTCGACGATCCGTCGAAGCACCGGCACGAAATAGATCAGGTAATGCAGCAGGGCGAGAATACTGGCGACGATGGCGGCGTTGGCAGGAGGCAGATAGGGCTGAACTGTCTCCGAAACTTTACCCGCCTCGTTCAGGGCCGTGACGCCACCGAGGATCAGAAATGAGAAGGCAAATAAGCTCACCAGGAAGCGCAGGACTGTCGGAATGCGGGCGGACAGAAACAAGACAACCGTGAGCACGAGGGATGCCAGGGGCAGATACAGGGGCACCGGACCGACGATGGAACCTGCAGCAAAACCAATCGTGGAAACAGCACTGAGACCCGCGAGGAGCCGGATCATGAAGACGGCCTTTCAGAAGTACGCCATCGGTCAGGCGAGGAATCCATTGCCTTTGACCATGCGGAATTAAGGTTAATACAACCCTGTCGTCCGCCCCCAAGCGGAAGGATATTGAGCATCCTTTGCCGCCTGCCACAAATGATCAAATGGTAAGGTGGTTCAGCATTTCGTGAAGGCCATCCGCGGTTCACAACCGTTTCGACCAATAAAAAAGACGCGCCGGGGCGCGCCTCTGAATGGGATTGGGTGAGAGACTGCCCGACCCTATGCGCCGGAGAGGCCCTCCATTCTTGTTATTCGTCGCTTGCCTTCACGCGAACCGGTGACCCTGCCGCTTGAAGATGCTTTGTCGGGGATCACACAGTCTTGAGGTTGCCGGCTGCCGCCTTGCCCGTCTTGCGATCGGTCAGGATCTCGTAACCGATCTTCTGGCCTTCACGCAGTTCGGGTAGACCGGCACGCTCGACGGCGGTGATATGCACGAATACGTCGTGACCACCGTCATCAGGCTGAATGAAGCCATAACCTTTCTGGGTGTTGAACCATTTTACGGTTCCCGTGCTCATAGATAGATAGTCCTTTACTTCGTTCCAAAGCATGGACGCCCCACGGAAATCCGTGCTTCGCCCGGTTTTGTGAAATTTGGGGAGGGTGTCCTGAACGTACGTCCCGCTAGAGCCGCCCGAAGGCAGCTCAAGTGCATGGATGTACCGGCCCAGTCGTCCGGCCAAATGACGTCAGATCGATAACACAGGTTTGTCGAAATTCACAAGTGCGTGGCCCAAGCAGGCTTAAGAGGCGGGAAAAATCACAGTTCTGCCATTCCCAGCTGCCACGGCTTGGTCTAGAGCAAAGCGCGTTTGGACAGAAACGCTTGTTTGCTCTAGCTCCCTGTTTTGACGCATCTTTGCGGTTCTTGCCGGTTCCGGAAAATCGCAAAACGCTATAGAGGCTGTGCCTGTCGCCTCCTTCTCTCGCCCCGTCAGTGGAACCGTGCCCGGTATGACCGCCCTTCTGCGCCCTGCTCTTATCCTGCTTGCTCTTTGCGCCAGCACGCCCGCTCTTGCCGACAGCGCCGACCGGGATTGCTCGAAAGGGGTGGCCGAGCAGCGCATTCCCGCCTGCACGCAATTGCTCGACCGGAAGCTGGCCAAAACGACGCGGGCGCTGGTGTATTTCCGGCGTGGACAGGCCTATGCGGAAAACAGCGACGACGCCAAGGCGGTGGCGGATTTCGGCGCGGCGCTCGAATTGCGGCCGCGCGACGCCGCCAGCCTGACCGCACGGGCCGATGCCCAGTCCCGCCTCGGCGAGATGGACGCGGCGCTGGCCGATTATGCCGCCGTGATCGCCGTCAATCGGCGTTCGGCCCTCCCGCTGGTCAATCGCGGCTTTGCGCTGCTCCAATTCGACCGCAACGAGGAGGCGATCAAGGATTTCGATGCTGCCATCGCCCTCAACGGGCGCGAGGAAGAGGCGTATAAGGGCCGTGGCGATGCCCATCGCGCCCTCGAGGAGCATATGGCCGCCATCGACGACTACACGCAGGCCATCCGGCTCGACAAGACCTACAAGAATGCCTTCTATGCCAGAGCCCGTTCCCTCATCGAGATGAAGGACTATACTCGCGCTCTGGAAGACCTGCAGAAGGCGCTCGACCTCGATAGCGATTTCGATTCCGCCTATTTCAGCCGCGCTTTCGTGCAGTGGCAGCTCGGCGACACCGAAGGCGCCATCGCCGACTATACCAAGGCGCTCGCGCTCGATACCAGTTTTCCGTCCGCGCGCCTGGAACGTGGACAGCTCTTTGCCGCCCTGCATCGCTATGACGAAGCGATGGCCGATTATGACGAGACTATCCGCGAGCAGCCGACCAGCGACCAGGCCTATGTCTCGCGCGGCATGGTCTGGCGCGAACTCGGGGACTACGACAATGCACTGGCCGATTTCGGCAAGGCGCTCGAACTCACCAAGGACAAGCCTGATACCCTCAATGAACGGGCCCTGACCTATCTCGCCGCCGATCGCTATGACGAGGCGCTGCGCGATGCCAATGCCGCCATCGCTGCCAATGCGCAAGTCACCGACTATTTCGTCACGCGCGCGCGCATCCATGAGAGCCGGGGCGAGCGCGACGATGCCATTGCCGATTTCAACAAGGCGCTGGAGCTCGACCCCGCTAACAAGCCGGCCAAGGGCGGCCTGTCGCGGCTCGGCGCCAAGCCGTAAGCTGCCCGGGACCGCCGGCTTCTCAGCGACATTGAGCTTGGCTCAATGTCGCGATACCCGCTTTTGAAAGCAGCGTGCTTGCCCGAGAGAAAGAGGCGGACGTCAGATCTTGTCCAGCCAGTCGACCAGGCGCTGCGTGGCGGCCTGGAGCTGCTCGGGGCTGCGCAGATAGCACAGCCGCATGAAGCCCTCGCCACCAGCGCCAAAGGCCGTGCCGGGCGCGAGGCCGACATTGGCCTGATCGACGATCTCGAGGCCCAGGCGACGCACGTCCGGCTTCCCCTCCACGGAGAAGAACAGGTAGAAGGCGCCGCTCGCCGGGGCGAAGCGCACCTTGCCGGTGGCGCTCAGGCCGTTGATGACGATATCACGGCCCTGACGGGCGCGGGCGATCTGATGCTCGACGAAGCTCTCGCCCCGCTCCAGGGCCGCGATGCCGGCGCGTTGCAGGAAGGTTGCTACACCCGAAGTGGAATATTGCAGCAGATTCTCGATGGTCTGCCCGAGTTCAGGCGGTGCCTCCATCCAGCCGATGCGCCAGCCGGTCATCGCCCAGTTCTTCGAAAAGGTATCGGTGAAGATGATGCGGTCTTCCGGCGTGCGGATGTCGCGGAAGGAGGGCGCGCGACCGCCGGCATAATGGAAGCGCGTATAGATCTCGTCGGCGAAGATCCACAGCCCATGCCGGCGGGCGAGATCGAGCACGAAGGCGATATCCTCCGCCGTGGCGACCCAGCCGGTGGGGTTGGACGGCGAATTGATGAAGATGCCGCGGGTGCGCGGCGTGATGGCGTCGGCGAGACGCTGGAAATCGAGCTTCCAGCCCTGTTCGGTGAAGATCTGGGGCACCATCACCGGCTTGGCACCGGCCACGCCGATGGCGGCCGCGAAATTCGGCCAGGCCGGCGTCGGCACGATCACCTCGTCGCCGGCACCGGCGATCAGGCGAACCGCGGTTTGGATCGCATGCATACCGGACTGGGTAACGAAAAAGCGATCGGCGGAGAATGGTTTGCCGAAAAGGTTGGTGTGATAGCGCGCCAGGGCTTCGCGCAAATCAGGAATGCCACGCTGCCAGGTGTAGAAGGTTTCGCCGGCGGCCAGCGACCGTGTCGCCGCTTCGGTGATGAAGGCCGGTGTGGGCACATCGCCCTCGCCGGCCCAGAGCGGGATCATGCCCTGGCGCGTGCGCCCATAATTCATCACCTCGACGATGCCGCTTTCCGGTGCGCCGAGCGCCTCCGGCCTGATGCCATCGAGGAAGGTGGGAGCGGAGGGAATCGTCTCGAAGGCGGCAGTCACGGCATTATCCTTGCAATGGGAATGCCGGACTTTATGACATCAGCGCAAACAGCAGAAACCAAAACTTGGAATGGAATCCATCGCCTGCATGCATGGATACCGATGGCAGCCTCTCCCGACTCGCGGAAAAGGCTGCCCACATGGCAGGCTCACCTCCTGGCGAGCAGGTCGCGGATTTCCGTCAGCAACAGCACATCGGCGGGCGGAGGAGGAGGTGCAGGCGCTTCGGCAGGCTTCTGGCTCTTCAGGCGGTTCAACGCCTTGATGGCCAGGAACAGCACGAAGGCGATGATGACGAAATTCACCACCAGTGTGATGAAATTACCATAAGCCAACACGGCGCCAACTTTCTTGGCATCCGCCAGCGAGGTCCCCTCCGGAACGGTTCCCTTCAACAACACATACATGTTGGAAAAATCCAGGCCACCTGTAATCCTGCCGATGATCGGCATGATGATGTCGGCAACCATCGAGTCCACGATCTTTCCGAACGCCGCACCGATGATAACAGCAATGGCGAGGTCGACGACGTTGCCCCTAAGGGCAAATTCCTTGAATTCCTTGAGCATGGAGCCTCCGCTTGTGCCTGCCTGGACCGACGTCAATGCAACCGATCCCTGGCTCTGTCACCCGATGATACCGGCGCCAATGCCAAGATTCGTTACTATAGGGAGGTAATGATTAGCCTCCTCACGCGGGGATGCAAGTCATTGTCCACCCGGACGTTCCAGCTCAAACGTGCTTTCCACTACGGAATAGTCCCGATAGCCCAGGCGCGAGACCACGCGCATCGCTGCGGTATCGACGCGCCCGTCACGGATGAAGCGGTCGTCGACATGAATGCCGACCACTTCGCCGCAAACGAGCCAGGCATCGCTCGGCGCGCCCTCCGCATCGACGAGCTGGATCGTCTGGGTCCAGCGGCATTCCAGCGCGGCAGCGGCCCGGGCCACGCGCGGCGGCTTTACCATGCGCGAGGGTGCGGCTTCCAGCCCGGCATGTTCCATCTCGCTCTGGCCGCGCGGCAGCCGGGCCGAGGTGGCATTCATCGCGTCCATCAGATCTTCGGTGACGAGGTTGCAGACGAATTCACGTGTCTCCTCGGCAAAGACGACGCTGTCCTTGCGGCCGTCCGCGGCAAAGCCGACGAGATGCGGACGCGACTGGAACGCATTGAAGAAGGAGAACGGGGCGAGATTGAGGGCCCCGGCCGCCGACCTCGTGGTGATCCAGCCGATTGGACGCGGCGTCACCAGCGCCTTGAAGGGATCATGGGGCAGGCCGTGATCGCCCTTGCGTGGTTCGTAAAACATCGCGTCAAACCTCCAGCGTCTGGCCGAGCCGTCGCAGGAAACCGGCACAGGCCTCGAGTTCGGACAGGGCGATCCACTCGTCGGCGCCATGGGCCTGCTTGATCGAGCCTGGGCCACAGATCACGGTTGGAATGCCGGCAAGCTGGAAATGACCGGCTTCGGTGCCGTAGGACACCGCCTGGGTGCGGTTGCGCCCGGCAAGACGCAGGGCCAGCGTCTCCGCATAGGAGCCGGGATCGGGCGACAAGGCCGGCACCGCCACGTCGAGTTCGGTCACGATATCGGCCTCCGGCGCATTGCGCCTCAGCCGCGGCAGCACGACCTCCTGGCTGAAGGCCCGTATCCGGTCCGGCACGAACTCCACCGGCAAGGAGGGCAGCCCGCGGCATTCCCAGACGATGCGGGCCTCGTCCGGCACGATGTTGATGGCCTTGCCGGCCTGGATGAGGCCCGCCTGTACCGTGGAATAGCCGGGCTCGAACCGGCCGGAAGGATCGCCTGCGGCCCGCAATTCGTCGGCAATGTCATCGAGATGGCTGATGATGCGGGCGGCCGCATGCAGGGCGTTGGCGCCGAGCGCCGGCATGGCCGAATGGGCGGGCCGGCCGGTGATGCGGGTGAGATAACCGGCAAGCGACTTCTGCGCATCGACCACTTCCATCAGCGTCGGCTCCCCGACGATGCAGGCGCGCGGCAAGGGCAGGTCCTGGCCGAAGCGGGCGATCATGTCGAGGCTGCCCAGGCAGGAGATCTCCTCGTCATAGGAGATGGCGATATGAACAGGCGCTTTCAGCTTCATCGCCAGGAAATCGGGTACCAAGGCGAGCGCGGTGGCGACGAAACCCTTCATGTCGCAGGTGCCACGGCCGTAAAGGCGCTCACCCTCCAGCCGCGCCTCGAAGGCCGGCGCGCTCCAGGCCTGGCCTTCCACCGGCACCACGTCGACATGGCCGGAAAGCACCACGCCCGGCCGATCTGCCGGGCCGATGGTGGCAAGAAGCGCAGCCTTGTCGCCAGCGGCGTTGGGCAGGCGGACGCTCTCGACGCCATGCCCGGCTAGATAGTCGGCAACGAAATCGATCAGCGCCAGATTGGAACGGGAGCTGACCGTATCGAAGGAAACCAGCTTGGCGGTGAGTTCGGCGGGGGTATAGCGAGAGGGCATGATGTCCACTCTTCCTCAATTGCAGGCGCTTCGTTTCCAGGAGTGGACGTCGCCGAGATAGCACAGGAAGCGGCGCGGCTGGGACCGCGGACAACAGCCACATGGAGCTACGCTCAATGTGGCGGCGACGTCCGCTCCTTCTTTCCCACTGGTGTCGCCACCTACGCGTTCACCAGCTCTTCCGTCTCGGCCTTGTCGAAATCGTAGCGGGCGTTGCAGAACTCGCAGGTCACCGTGATCGATCCGTCATCGGCGACCATGTCACGGCGATCGGCTTGCGAGAAATTGCGCAGCATGGTGGTGACGGCCTCGCGCGAGCAGCGGCATTTCTCGATGATGGCCGAGCTGTCGAACACCCGAGCTCCGCGCTCGTGGAAAAGGCGATAGAGCAGTTCCTCGGCCGGCACATTCGGATCGGTGAGTTCGTGATCCTCGACCGTCCCCATCAGGAGCTTGGCCTCGACCCATGCGTCGTCCTCGCGATGCTCCATCACCTCGGCCCCCTCGGGCGCATCGCCCGGCGGCAGGTCGGCCATGCGCATGCGCTCGGGCGAGGACGGCAGGAACTGGATCATCATGCCGCCGGCGCGCCAGCTCGTCCCCTCCCCGGCCACGTAATTTTCGGCCACGGCCAGACGGACGCGGGTGGGAATCTGCTCGGACTGGCGGAAATACTGGTCCGCTGCCGCTTCCAGGCTCTCGCCCTCCAAAGCGACGATGCCCTGGTAGCGCGCCATGTCCGGGCCCTGGTCGATGGTCATGGCAAGATGGCCACTGCCGAGCAGCTCGATGGTGCTGGTCTTGCCGGCATCGATGGCAGCAGCCACGGCCTCCTTGTCGAAGGTGGCGCAGGCCCGTACCCGGTCCGGTGCCTGGAAATCGACCACCAGCATCCTCACCGGCCCGTCGGTGCGGGTCTGCAGGATGAACCGGCCGTCGAATTTCAGCGTGGTGCCGAGCATCAATGCCAGCGCCGTCGCCTCGCCAAGCGCGCGCGAAACCGGCGCCGGATAGTCGTGCCGGCGCAAAATGGTGTCGATGGCCGGACCGAGCCTGACGACGCGGCCCCGCACGTCCAGCCCCTCCGCCTGGAAGGGCAGAATGTGATCGTCTTCCATCAGATGAGGCTCGCTCATGCCGCGGCCTGCCCGAAACACCAGGCGAGCACGCCCTTCTGGGCATGCAGGCGGTTCTCGGCCTCGTCGAACACCACCGATTGCGGCCCGTCAATCACCTCGTCCGTCACCTCCTCGCCGCGATGGGCGGGCAGGCAATGCATGAACAGGGCATCCGGCTTGGCAAGACCCATCAGCTTGGCGTTGACCTGGTAGGGGCGCAGCAGATTGTGGCGATAGCCCTCGGAATCGCCCATCGAGATCCAGCAATCGGTGACGACGCAATCGGCGCCCTCCACCATCTCGCGGGGATCCGTGCTGATTTCCAGCCGGCCATTGTTGGCACGGGCCCAGTCGACGACCTCCTTGCGCACGGAAAGGTCATGGGGCGCGGCGACGCGCATGGTGAAGTCGAAGCGTTGTGCTGCCTCGATCCAGGACGTCAGCACATTGTTGGCATCGCCCGTCCAGGTCACCGTCTTGCCCTTGATCGGACCGCGATGTTCCTCATAGGTGAGGATATCCGCCATGATCTGGCAGGGATGGGAGAGCTTGGTCAGGCCGTTGATCACCGGGATCGTGGCATTGGCCGCCAGTTCGCGCACCGCGGCATGGTCGAGCATGCGGATCATCACCGCATCGACATAGCGCGAGAGCACGCGAGCCGTGTCGGCGATGGTCTCGCCGCGGCCGAGCTGCATCTCAGCACCGGTCAGCATCAGGGTCTCGCCACCAAGTTCGCGCATGCCGACATCGAAGGAAACCCGCGTACGCGTCGAGGGCTGCTCGAATACCATCGCCAGCACCTTGCCGGTGAGCGGACGTTCGCTCGCCACCTTGCCCTTCACGCGCTTGGCCTTGATCGAGGCGGCGAGGTCGAGAACCGTCCGCAAATCCTGGGTGGGAAGGTCGGAAAGATCGAGAAAATGCTTTACCATCGTCAATGTCCGGCAGTCTTTGGCTTGCTCGAGAGGGCGACACAGGCAGCCTCGATTCGGCGCACGCCTTCGAGAAGTTCTTCATCCGAGATGATCAACGGCGGCAGCAGCCGCGTGACGTTGTCGCCGGCCGGAATGGCCACCAGCTTTTCGGCCCTGAGGGCGCCGACGAATTCGCCCGGCGTCACGCGCGTGCGCAAGCCGAGCATCAGGCCTTCGCCGCGGATCTCCTCGATGATGTCGGGGAAGCGGTCCTTGAGCTCGGCCAGGCGCTGGCGCAGCAGCAGGCCGGCTTTGGCGACATGCTCCAGGAACCCTTCCTCGAGCACGACGTCGAGCACGGCATTGCCGACCGCCATGGCGAGCGGATTGCCGCCGAAGGTGGTGCCATGCACGCCGGCCGTCATGCCCTTGGCCGCCTCGTCGGTGGCGAGGCATGCGCCCATCGGGAAGCCGCCGCCAATACCCTTGGCGACCGCCATGATGTCGGGAGTCACGCCAGCCCATTCATGCGCGAACAGCCTGCCGGTGCGGCCAACGCCTGTCTGCACCTCGTCGAAAATCAGGAGAAGCCCCTTGTCGTCGCACAGTTGGCGCATGCCCTTGAGGCAAGCCTGCGGGAAGGAGCGGATGCCACCCTCGCCCTGGATCGGCTCGACCAGGATGGCGGCGGTTTCCGCCGTGATCGCCCGGTCCAGCGCCTCGTGGTCGCCGAAGGCGATCTGGTCGAAACCGTCGACCTTGGGGCCGAAGCCTTCCAGATATTTGGCCTGGCCGCCGGCAGCGATGGTCGCCAGCGTACGGCCGTGGAAGGCGCCCTCGAAGGTGATGACGCGGTAGCGCTCGGCATGGCCGTTGGCCGACTGATATTTGCGGGCCATCTTGATGGCGCATTCGAGCGCTTCCGCCCCCGAATTGGTGAAGAAGACCTTGTCCGCGAAGGTGGCGTCGGCCAGCCGGCGGGCAAGCTTCTCGCCGCCCGGCATCTGGAACAGGTTGGAGGTGTGCCAGATCTTCTGGGCTTGCTCAGTCAGCGCCGACACCAGATGGGGATGGGCATGGCCAAGCGAATTGACGGCGATGCCCGCACCGAAATCGAGATAGCGCTCGCCGTCCGAAGCGATCATCCACACGCCCTCGCCTCGCTCGAAAGCCACGTCCGCTCGGGCATAAGTCGGCAGGATGGCCGACGGGGCGGGATCATGGGAGAGCTGAGATTTGACGGAGGCGTTCACGGGTGTGGCTTTCAAGTTGGCAATTCTAGAGGTTTGAGACAGTCCTGGGATTTGAGATAGTCCTGGAACATCATGATGACAGGAGCAAAGCGCGTTTTGGCGAAACCGCACTTTGTTCCAACTCTTGGTTCCGACGCGTCTTTGCGATTCTTGGCGATGCCGGCAAATCGCAAAACGCTTGGGCCAAAAAATCAAAACGCCGCCCCAAGGTTGCTGCTTGAGGGCGGCTGTTTCAACGAAAAATATATTAGGCGTGAGGGCGATGCTGTCAATGGCAGCGTTGGAGCGGACCGGCGCGGTCAGGTCAGGCCCGCGCCGTGTCCCCGTTCATGCACCCACCTTCAGCCGTTGTGCTTGGCATCGTCCACTTCCGGCGACCCGATTCCGTCGGGGCGGCCAACGGTCGGCGCCTTGTGTCCTGCGCCTCCGAGCGAGGCGGCCAGTAGTGCCTGGGTGGGATCGGCCCCCTTGAAGCCGGCCTGGGCCAGGATCTCGTCGAGGATGGGCTTTTGGGCGGTGAAGCTGAGTAGCTGGCTGGACAGGTCGCCGATCGGATGGCCGCCCTGATCACCGCCTGCTCCCGCACCACCGAGAGCACCGGCCAACCCACCCGCGCTGAAGATCCTGATGTCGGAAATCTTCTCGATCGGCTTCATCGCCTGTTCCAGTGCCAGCGGCACTATCGCCACTCGGGCCTTGGCGAGTTCGAAGCCGATGATGTTTTCCGCCAGTGCATTGCGCGCCTCGTTCTTGGCCCGCTCGGCCCGCGCTTCGGCTTCGCCCAGTTCGATCACGCCGGTAGCGCGGATCTTGGCCGCCTGCGCTTCGGCGTCGGCCTGGATCTTGGTGGCGGCGGCCACGTTCTCGGCCGCCTGCCTCTCCGCCTCGGCCTTGACCGTGATGGCGGTCGCCGCCTGCTCGGCCGCCTTGCGGGCATCGATAACGGCGATGCGCTTGGCGCGCTCGGCGATTTCAACCTCGCGGGCGGTGGTGACCTGCTCCTCGGCAGTGATGGCTGATGCTTTCGCCTCATCCGCCTTGGCGCGGGCAGCCTGCTCTTCCTCCATCTTGCGGGCCACCATGATCGCTGCGTCAATACGCGCGGTCTCGGTGATCTTGCGGGCCACCGCTTCACGCTCGGCGATGCCCTGCTCGGCCCCGATACGCGCAGCCTCGCGGGCCTGGCGCGCTTCCGCGTCGCGCTCGGCGATGCCCCGGTCGGTATCGAGCCGGGCGGTTTCCTGGCTCAAGCGCGCCAATTGCTCGGCCTTGGCCGTTTCGGCGCGGGTTTCGGCCGTCTTGTTGGCAATATCGCGTTCCTGGCTCAATTCCGCATCGCGCTGCTCGCGCTCGATGGTGAGACGCCTCAGCGCGGCCTCGCGGTCCTTGGTGGCGATCTCGACCTCGTTGTCGCGCACGATCTGGTTACGCTCGCGCTTGCGCTCTTCGGTGATCTTGGTGAGGGCGGTCAGGCCCTCGGCATCGAATGTGTTGTTCGGATTGAAATGCTTGATGTCGGTCTGGTCGAGGCGGGTGAGCGAGACCGATTCGAGTTCGAGACCGTTGGACTGCAGGTCGTGCGCCACCGCCGCCTGCACCGATTTGACGAATTCGGCGCGCTGCTCCTGCAGATCGCGCAGCGACATGGTCGCAGCTACCGAACGCAGGCCGTCGACGAATTTGGCTTCCACCAGAGCCTTGAGCGCATCGGCGTCGTTGGTGCGATCGCCCAGCGTCTGGGCGGCGAGCGCGATGTTCTCGGCATCGGGCTTCACCCGAACATAGAATTCGGCGGTGATGTCGGCACGCATGCGGTCCTTGGTGATCAGCGATTCATGTTCGGAACGCTTGACCTCGAGCCGCAACGTGCTCAGCGACACCCAGGAATAGGAGTGGAAGATGGGCAGGATGACCGAGCCGCCGTCGAGCACCACCTTCTTGCCGCCGAGGCCGGTACGCACATAGGCCTTGTCGCGCGTGGACCTGGTGTAGAGGGTCGTCATGATGATGCCGATGACGACGATGGCCGTCACGATCACACCGGCAATGAGCCCCAACGAAAGGAAGTCCATGGTCGTTCAGCTCCTGTTGTTGTCGAGATCGAGAGGCTGCGGCGCGGGAATGGCCTGGAAGAGACCATCGACCCCATCAACGATCACCACGAGCGCGCCTGTCTCGATGACATGCCCCGGCGCGGCTTTCGCGCGCAGGGCATGAAAATTGTCGTAGCGGTCCTTGACCCGCACGCTGCCGGGATTGCCCTGGTCGAGCGGGCCGATGGTCACCGTGCCGATCAGTCCGACGAACTCGTCCTGGCTGAGCACGCTGGTCTCGTCGCGCGGGATGATCCGGGCGACGCCCCGGCCGATCCAGCGTGTGGAGGGAAGGGCTGCCGCCAGCGCGCCAGGAACGGCAATCAGGCTCGGCAGCGGCCCGGCAAGGCCGGAGGCAACCGCCTGGATGGCGAAGCCGAAGGCCGCAAAGGCCGAAAGCAGGATGACGATGAGCACGAGGATGGGCACGCCGCCCGCATTGAGCCATGACGACCAAGCGCCGAGCACGCTGCTATCGTGATCGCCGGGGGCATGATGCCCGAGGCCTTGATGCTCGAAGCCCTGGAATCCGAAACTATCGTCGAGCAAGGCCGAGACGGAAGCGCCAAGCAGCACCGAGACGAGCTCGACCACGCCGATGCCGATCACCGTCAACAATGCCACCCAAAAGGGCGCCGTGCCCGGCTGGACCAAAGTTTCCATCATCACGGGGCTTCCATCAGCGCTGGCCTTCCCTGAACGCCTTGAGCCGCGCCTCGATCGCATCCTGGCGCTGCAGCCGCCCGAGTTCCTCTACCTCGACGGCCGCGGCGACGGGCTTGGTCGGGACCCCAGTCACACGCTCCACGGCCGCCAGCGCGTCGGCGAGCCGCTGGTCGTTGCGCTGAGAGGGCGTCACGGCTGCGGGAACGGCGCGCTCCGCCCGCTTGGCATCCTCCAGCCGCTTCATCGCATCGGCCCGGGCCGATGCTATGCTGCGCAGTGTGGTTTCGGCTTCGGCAATCTCGCCGGCGTTTTCGGCAATCGCCTTGGAGAGTGCCTCCCGTTGGGCTTCCAGATCGATCTGAACGCCCGTCGCGGCGCGGGCGAGATCCTCTCGCCCCTTCTCCAGGCCGATCTTGATCTTGCCGTCGAGGTCCCGGATCTCGGCATCGAGATCGTCGGCCTTGGCCCTGAGGCGGTGGCCGGCGGCAACGGCGACGCCGAGCGCGGCCCGCGCCTCCTCGGCGATCTTGCCGATCTCGCGCACGGCCTGTTGGGCAACCGCGGTGGGATTGGAGGCCTCAGCCGTATCGACCGCATTGTTGACGACACCGGCGATGACCCGCCCGAGCCGGGCGAGAATACCTTCGTTGGACATCGGGGTCTCCTTCTGAGAGTGGACGCTGGCCTGCACGCCGACATCGATATGCAGCGAGGGGCCTTCGAAGACGAGGCGGGCTTCGGCGAAATCGTCCCAGCCGCCACGATAGCCGCTGACCGAATAGGGCATGACCACCCGGCCATCGATGGTGGCGATGCTGACACTGTCCGGCCCCTTCACGGCGAACAGCTTGGAGTCGAGCGGAATGTCGTCGATCGGCACGCCCGACTGCCGCCGGCTGTGATCGCGCAGGGCCAGGGTCGCCATGCGCGAGGGTAGCCCGGTCTTCAGGCGGATTTCCTCATAGGCTTCCTCGTGCAAAGCGACGAGATTAGCCCCTTTGGTCCCGTCGAGAATGGCCATGGCCTGGCGATAGGCAATGAGGGTGGCCTGCAGCGCACCGCGATCTTCGGCGGTCGGCGCCAGGACGAAAACCATGGTGGCATCAGGCTTTCCGGTCATGTTTAATATAATAAAGCACTTCCTTGTTGCTTTCAAGGAAGAGAGGTGCATTTTTGGGCGTACTAGGTCAGAATCGGGGCGTAGACAGTGCGTTCGCCTCTTGCTTCCCAAGCGAGCGCTTCCAAAAAACGGACATCACGACATGCGGACATGTCGCTGCGATGTCCGCGCTCCTCGGGTTCAGTTGACGCTGCGCTTGGCGTAGGGGCTGTCGAGCGAGAAGGCCGGAATGGCGACCTCGAAATTCTCGCCGCTGTCGGCCACCATGAGATAGGTGCCCACCATCAGGCCGGACGGCGTTCCGAGGGGGCAGCCGGAAGTGTATTCGAAGCGCTCGCCGGGCTCCAGCACGGGCTGCTCACCGATGACGCCCGCGCCCCTGACTTCCTCTCGGCGGCCATTCTCGTCGGTGATTTCCCAGGCTCTCGACCGAAGCTGCACCGTTTCCGGGCCCATATTGGCGATCTCGACCGTGTAGGCCCAGAAATAGCGTCCCTCCGCCGGCCGCGATTCCTCGGCAAGGAATCGGGGGCGGACCGTCACTTTGATATGACGTGTGATGGCGCTGTACATGCCCTGATTTACGCATTCACGGGCTTCGCCGTCAAACCCGCTTATGGTCCGACCATTGCAGACTCCTTCGCGACTCTTCATGCTTTGCTGGTTTCCGTGCACAGGACCCGCCATGGCTGCCTCCGTCATTCTCGTCGATCCCCTGCCGCGTACGCTCGAACAGATCATGGCACCGCCGGTGCGAGCCCGGCTCGAACGTCTCGGACGCCTGGTCATCAGCGAAGCCAGGCCGATGAGTGACGACGAAATCGAGGCGCTGCTGCCCCACACCGTGGCCATCATCGGGCAGACGGCAATGCCCGCCGAGAGGCTGGAGCGCGCCCCGCGCCTCAAAGCCATCATCAATGTCGAAACGAATTTCCTGCCCAATATCGATTATGCCGCCTGCCAGGCGCGCGGCATCTGGGTGCTGACTCCGGCCTCGGCCTTCGCGGCTCCGGTGGCGGAAGCGACGCTGGGCCTTGCTCTCGACCTTGCACGCGGCATCAGCGCGGCCGACCGCACCTTCCGCGCCGGCACCGAAACCTATGGTCTGGAGGCCAATAGCGATACGATCCGCTTCGAAGGCGCCTCGGTCGGCATCATCGGCTTCGGGGATCTCGGCCGCAAATTCCGCGAACTCATCCGCCCGTTCCGCAACGAGGTCAGGGTCTACGACCCCTGGCTGCCGGCCGAGATCATCGAACGGCTGGATTGCCGGCAAAGCGACCTCATGACGCTGCTGGAAGGCAGCCGCTTCGTGGCGGTGTTCGCCGCCCCCACCACAGAAAACGCCCATTTCATCGGCGCATCTGAATTTGCCCGCATGCAGAAGGGCTCGGCCTTCCTTTTGATGAGCCGGGCTGCCGTCGTCGATTTTCCTGCCATGCTTGCCGCCGCGCGCAGCGGCCATATTCGCGTGGCCACCGACGTCTTTCCGGTCGAGCCGGTTCCGGCCGACGATCCCGTGCGGGCCACGCCGAACATGGTGTTCTCGGCCCATCGCACCGGCGGCACCAGGGATGCCCTGCTCGAGATCGGCAGCATGACGGTCGCCGATCTCGAACTCATCCTCAAGGGCTTGCCACCGCAGCTCTGTCGCCGCGCCGATCCCTCCCTTGCCAGCCGCCTGCGCTCCCAGCCGGTGAGCAAGACCTGATTCCGGCTTCCTATCCACGGCCTCTCCACTACACTCGGCAACGAGTCACGAGGACAGAGGAAACCGGCCCATGGATCGACGCCGCCTGGAAATGACCGTCTTGATGACACCGGACATGGCCAATTTCAGCGGCAAGGTGCATGGCGGCGCGCTGCTCAACCTGCTCGACCGCGTCGCCTTCTCCTGCGCTTCGCGGTTCTCGGGCCAATATGCGGTGACCCTGTCCGTCGACCAGGTGATGTTCAAGGAACCGATCCAGGTCGGGGAACTCGTCACTTTTTTGGCCTCGATCAACCACGCCGGCCGGACATCGATGGAGGTCGGCATCCGGGTGGAGGCGGAGAACATCCGCTCCGGTATGCGCCGGCACACCAATTCCTGCTACTTCACCATGGTCGCTGTTGACGACGAGGGTCGCCCCTCGGCCGTACCGGCTCTCGCAGTGAGCGGGCCGACAGAGGAACGCCGCTATAAGGCTGCGGAACTGCGACGAACCCTGCGCCGCGAGATCACTGCCCGTCTGGAAGCCGTGGCGGAGACCGGCGTCGACAGCGGCGGCTGACAGAGCTCCACCATCGACATATCAACTTGATCGAACCTAACGATCGAGATTATGCAGGTTTCCGATATGCCTATTTCAAGGCATGGAGTTTTGCAGTCGAGGTTGCGTTCGAGCGCCTCTTCCGCTTTGGCAAATTTTCATTGAGAGAAATTCTTCTCATGTCCAAGACCTTTATCGACCATATCAAGACCCGCCGCACGCAATATGCCCTGGGCAAGACGTTGCCCAAGAGCCAGGAAGAGATCTCACTGCTGATCCAGGACGTGATCAAGCACGTACCTTCCTCCTTCAACTCGCAGAGCTCGCGCGCCGTGATCCTGTTCGGCAAGCAGAGCGACAAGTTCTGGCACCTGACCAAGGAGATCCTGCGCAAGATCGTGCCGGCCGACAGCTTCGCCTCGACCGAGGCCAAGATGGACAGTTTCGCCGCCGGCGCTGGCACCGTGCTGTTCTTCGAGGACCAGAATGTGGTGAAGAACCTGCAGGAGCAGTTCCCGCTCTATGCCGACGCCTTCCCAGCCTTCTCCGAGCAGTCCGGCGGCATGGCTCAGTTCGCCGTATGGACGGCGCTGGCCGAGCATGGCATCGGCGCCAGCCTGCAGCACTATGCACCGCTGGTCGACGAGGCCGTGCAGAAGGAATGGCATGTGCCGACGTCCTGGAAGCTGCGCGCCCAGATGCCCTTCGGCTCCAACGAGCAGCCCTTCCCCGAGAAGAACTTCATGAGCGACAATGATCGCTTCAAGGTCTACAGCTGAGATCCGTCGATACGGGCTGGCGCCGTGAACCGGCGCTATGAGCGAATGATTGCGAGATCGTCAGGCCCGGCCTTGTGCCGGGCCTTGTCACATCCAATGAAAAGCGTGTGGGTGGCCTTGATCCACGCCCGAGAAACAGGCTACAAGATCGCAGCAATCGCTACGCGGGTGTAGTTCAGAGGTAGAACGTCAGCTTCCCAAGCTGAATGTCGTGGGTTCGATTCCCATCGCCCGCTCCAAAACCCCCTTTAAAGATCAACAGCTAAACGACTATCGCGCATTTGGCGAAAGCAGGTTGAACAAGGGCCCAGACGCAAAAGGCACCCCTCCAACCCGAAGATCGAGGGGGCGGATATGCCACTGTCCGCGCGGCAATGAGCTATCGTCGACGCGGCGGAAGCTTTGGCTGTGCGTTGGCCTTTTCCGAGGCCAAGGAAGGCGCTGCAATCTTGGCGACTGATACCCTGGTCGTGCCCGTCTCGATCATCCCGACGGCCTTGGCGGCTCCGTAGGAAAGGTCGATCATGCGACCCCGCTTGTGAGGGCCTCGGTCGGTGACGCGGACGACAACGCTCCTGTGGTTCTTGAGATTGGTAACGCGCAGCTTCGTTCCGAAAGGTAAGGAGCGATGGGCGGCAGTCAGTCCTGCTGGATTGAAGCGTTCTCCGTTTGCGGTACGATATCCCTTCAGCTCCTTGCCATAAAAGGATGCCGTGCCTAGGGTTTCTGCATGTCCAGAGACCATAGCCATGAATATAATGATCATGGAAAAGCTGAAAATTCCGCTTATGATACGCATGCCCATTCAGTCAATTCCTTCTGTAATTGACGATTAATTACGGTAGGAACCGAATGGTTTCGATTTTATTACCTGCCAGTTGCGACGGGGAGTGACGCGACCACTAACACGGCTCAAGAACTGCGAGGAGGCCCCCCCTAAGTCAAAATCACTACGGAACCTCGAAAGGACGCCAGCGTTTGTGAACTGGGGGTCTGCATTCAAGGGAGTAACCGAGTGAACAGCACAACGGACAAGGTCAAGGGTATCGCCAACAAGGTGGCGGGTTCGGTGAAGGAAGGCGTCGGCAAGGCCGTGGGTAATCAGGAGATGGAAGCCGATGGCGCGATTCAAAAAGCCAAAGGAGAGGTCCAGGAGGCCAAGGGCAAGGTCAAGGACGCGGTCAAGTCGGTAATCGACAAGGCGTGAATCCCAGACAATCCGATAGATGCAAAGGTGAATGAATGGATCGTCCCGAGGTTGGTTGGATCGCCGCGATAATCATTGGCGGCTTGGCCGGTTGGCTGGCTGAAATGTTCATGAAGAGCAATACCGGCGTCCTCATGAACATCATTCTTGGCATCGTAGGTGCGGCCCTCGCCAGCTTTCTGCTGGGCTTGCTAGGCGTGGGCTTCGGTGGGTGGCTGGGCTACCTTATCGCCGGCTTTATTGGCGCCTGCATCCTCATTGCCCTCGCGCGAATGCTCAGCGGCTCTCGCGTCTGATGCTCGAGGCCAGATGGGGCAAACGCCACCCCATCTGGCCTCTCTCGCGGCATACGACGGAAGATGCGCCTCGGCAGCGCCGAGCTTTTCCATTCAGCCTTGAAACGTCAGCATCATATCGTTGCGGCCTTGACTATTTCACCCCCGGGTGTTACCGGTAAGTAACATCAATGGAGAATCAGAAGGCTTTCGGGGGAAGGGGGTTCTCGCCGATTCAAACGGCTCCAACAGCCGCCCAAACATGGATCTTTTCGCCTGCATTGCGCATGTTTGAGTATGCGCCCACTAGGCAAGGGCCAGGTCGTTTCTTATTCAATAACGAAATAATATTTAATTTTTAGCTTGCGTGAAATTTCATCGCGCTTGTGGAGCATAAAACCTCCTCTTTGGAAGCTTTATCTCCGTATATTTTCGAAAGATTCCAGAAATGAAGATTATCATCACGTCTATATTTCTACTTCTTAGCGCCGTTACGGCCATCACGCTCACCTCGGTCTCGGCTGAACCTGCCGGCGACAACACGGCCATTACGCATGGGCAGGCCCACGAAGCCACGCCGGACACGCGTTTGCTCGCCTGACCAGCCAACGCCCTCCGGATCGGTCCAGCAGCCGGAGGGCGCTCCTTTAGCCGAATACCGCTTTCGTCAGCTTGTCCCGGTCGTAATTGGCCCCGCACAGCACCACCACATTGACCTGTTCGCGGCAAGCGCTCGCAACCTTGGCGAATCCCGCCAAGGCCAGGCCGGCAGAGCCTTCCACCAGCATGTTTTCCTTGAAGGCGAGATCGCGGAGTGCTGCGACGATTTCCTCTTCCGTGCAGATGATCGTCTCGTCGACCACCGACATTGCGAGACCAAGCGTCATCGTCTCCTCGGCGACACCGCCGGCGACGCCGTCGGCCAGCGTCTCCAGGTGCTCGGTCTCTACCACCTTGCCCGCCGCCATCGACATGGCGAAGGCGCAGGAATTGCGGGCTGCGATCCCATAGATGCGCGCGCCTGGCAGGAAGCTCTTCAACACGCTGCCGATCCCACTGATCAGCCCGCCCCCGCCCATCGCGATGAAGACATTGTCGATGGCGGGGTGCTGGTCGAGGAGTTCCAGCCCGATGGTGCCCTGCCCGGCCACCACATCGGGATCGTCATAGGCCGAGATATATTCATGGCCCTTGTCACGGGCGAGCTCGAGCGCATGCTGCTCGGAATACCAGGTCTCGGCGCCGAACAGCCGCGTTTCCACGCCATAGGAACGGATACGGGCGAGCTTGGCGGCAGCGACCGTTTCAGGCAGTACCACGGTGAGGTCCCGCCCGAAGGAACGGGCAGCCTGGGACGAGCCGATGCCATGATTGCCGGACGAGGCCGTGACGAGATGGCGTCCCGGCGCCATGGCCGAAATCTTGGCGCTGGCGCCGCGGATCTTGAAGGAGCCCGTGAGCTGAAAATTCTCGGCCTTGAAGAAGAGCTGGCTGCCTGCTTCGGCGCCGATCTGCCGCGACGGCAGCAGAGGCGTTTCGTAGATATGGGCCTTGATGCGCTGGCGCGCCTGCACGGAGCGGGCGGCCGAAGCCAGAACGTCGGGGTTCATGACAGTCTACTCCTTGGCTGACACCCGATATCCAGATCAGTGCCGCGCGATCTGGTGCAGGAAATCCCGGGTGCGGGGATGCTGGGGATTTTCGAAAAAGGCCTTGGGTTCGGCGCTCTCGACGATGCGGCCACCATCGAGGAAGACCACGCGGTCGGCCACATTCCTGGCAAAGCCCATTTCATGGGTCACCACAACCATGGTCAGCCCCTCGCGCGACAGATCCACCATGACATCGAGCACCTCCTTCACCATTTCGGGGTCGAGGGCGGAAGTTGGCTCGTCGAACAGCATCACCTTGGGCGCCATGCAAAGCGCCCGGGCGATGGCCACGCGCTGCTGCTGGCCACCGGAGAGTTGGCCGGGGTAGGAAGCGGCCTTATCGGCGAGGCGCATGCGCTCCAGCATCGCCATGGCGAGATCAGCCGCCTCCTTGCGCGCGAGGCCGCGCACGCGGCGCGGTGCCAGAATCAGATTTTCCAGCGCGGTTTTGTGCGGGAACAGGTTGAACTGCTGGAATACCATGCCGACCTCGCCGGCGAGGTCGAGCACATTGGTGCAATCGGGCGCAAGATGGTGGCCAGCGATGCGGATATCGCCACCACTGCGCGTCTCCAGGCCATTGAGGCAGCGGATCAGGGTCGACTTGCCCGAGCCCGACGGACCGCATAGCACCACCCGCTGGCCCTCCCCCACCGACAGGCTGACGCCCTTGAGCACGGTGTGGGGGCCATAGGCCTTGGTGAGATTGGAGGCCAGGATCATGGCGCGGCCTCCGCGGCCTGGCGGGAGGGCGCGCTCGCCTTGGACGACCCGAAGCCGGTCGAACGGAACAGCGCGCTCTCGCCGGCCCGGAAGATCAGGCTGAAGGCAAAGCCGACCAGGAGATAGACGAGGCCGGCGACGATGAATACTTCGAAGGGAGCATAGGTCTTGGCGGTAAAGGCACGCGCCGCGCCCGTCATCTCCATCACGGTCACGGCGCTCGCGAGCGAACTCGCCTTCAGGACGAGGATGAGCTCGTTGCCGATCGATGGGAAGATCGCCCGGTAGGCCTGAGGCAGCACAACATCGATAAAGGTGCGCCGGCGCGACAGGCCGAGCGACACGCAGGCCTCGAACTGCCCGGCTGGTATCTTGCGGATGCCGCCGGCGATCACCTCGGCGACATAGGCCGAGGAATTGATGCCGATCGCCAGGATGGCGCAATAGACGGGATCGCGCAGAACAGGCCACAGCACGCTGTTGCGAACCGCGGGAAACTGCGCCAGGCCGTAATAGAGAATGAAAAGCTGCACCAACAACGGACTGCCACGCAGCAGGAAGGTGTAGAGCCAAGTCGTCCCGCGCAGCAGGCGGAACTTCGAGGCCCGGCCAAGGGCGACCGGCAGCGCCACGAACTGCCCGACCGCAAAGGCAGCCAACGTGATCAGCAGCGTCAGCTTGAGCCCGGTCAAAACGACGGGAATGGCGCGCAGCAGCATTTCCAGGGACATGTCGCCTCCTAGAGCAAAGCGCGTTCATGAACGCTTGTTTGCTCTAACTCTTTGTTTCGACGCGCTTTGCGGTTCCAGATGACTCCGTCAAATCGCAAAACGCTTTACCGCATCCAGCTCAGACGGCTGTTTCCGAAGCTCAGAACAGCGGTCGAGACGGTGGTGATCAGGATAAAAAGGGCCGCGACGATGAGATAGAAGGTCATCGGCTGGTGGGTGGCACCGGCCGCCACCACGCCCTTGCGCATCAATTCCTCCAGCCCGACGATGGAGACAAGCGCGCTTTCCTTCAGGATCACCAGCCACTGATTGCCGAGGCCGGGAAGCGCGTGGGAGAACATCTGCGGCAGGATGATCTTGCGGAACAATTGGCCCTGCTTCAGGCCGAGGCTGCGCGCCGCCTCCCATTGGCCCGGAGGAATGGTTTGCAGGGCGCCGCGCATGATCTCGGTCAGATAGGCGCCCGACACGAAGGACAGCGCCGCGATGCCCGCCGCCAGCGCGCTGACCTCGACATAGGCTCCGACCAGTCCGGTGAGCAGCACCGTCCCGCCATAGAACACCAGGAAGATCACCAGGAGTTCCGGCAGGCCACGAATGACGGCCACGTAGGAGGCGACCAGCCAGCGCAGGGGCTTGGGCCCCGAACTCCAGGCGAAGACGGCGGCTATGGCAAGAACGAACCCCACCATGAAGCTGCCGACAGCCACTTGGAGGGTGACGAGAAGCCCCTGGAGGAGTTGCGGGAGATAGGCTGAAACCACGGACATGGAAGAGATCTCGCTTCGGGAGCACGTTGGAGTGCCCGTCCCCCTCCCCTGAAGCGGGAGGGGGCGTGCATTACATTGGCTCTAGGCGGTGCTCAGCGGCGCCGGCGGGTACGCTCATTTCTTCTTGAAGGAGACGTCGTACTTGAACCACTTCTCCGAAAGCTTGGCGACCGTGCCGTCGGCAAGCATGGCGTTGACGGCCTCGTCGATCCGCTTCTTCAGATCGTCCCGGCCCTTCTTCAGGGCAATGGCCTGCCCCCGGCCGAACTCGGCATAATCGGCACTGGTGATCAGCGGGCCAGCGATGGTGATACCGCTGTCCTTGCGGGACGACATCATGCCTTCCCAGGCGGAGCGCTCCATCAGTCCGGCATCGAGGCGACCGGCCACGATATCGTCGGCGACCTGCTCGGCCCGGTCATAGAGACGGACGTCGGCACCCTTGAAGTGAGCCCGGATCACGGCCTCGTGGGTCGACCCCGTCTGCGCGCCGATCACCTTGCCGGCCAGTCCTTCTTCGAGGGCCTTGGTATCCTTGGCCTGAGCAACGGGGCTCCCCGCAGCGACGACGATGTTGTTGGGCGCATCGGCATAGGGCGCCGAAAAATCGACCTGCTTCTCGCGCTCGTCATTGATCGACAAGCCCGACATGATCAGATCATATTTGCCGACCTGCAGCCCCGGCAACAGGCCGTCGAAAGCCTGGTTGCCCCAGCTGCAGTCGGCGCCGATGCGCTTGCAGACCTCGTTGCCGATATCGCGATCGAAGCCGACGATCTCATTGGCGGCATCAACCGACTCCCAGGGCGGAAAATCCGCGCTGGAGGCGATGCGCAGGCTCTCCGCCTTCGCGGCCGAAACGCTCAGCAACGCGGCGAGCGAAACCATCAATAGTCTCTTCACGGCAGTCCCCTCTCAAAACAAACTTGAACGGATGTGGGCGTGGCAGCCGCCCGCCAAGACGATGAAAAACGCCCTCACATCACCAGATCGGGCACCCTCTGCAGGGCGGTCCTGGCGATGGCGATGTCCTGGGTGGCAAGACCGGTGAGGTCGGCAATGGTGATCGCGTCGCTCGAACTGCGGCCCGGCTTCGATCCGTTCAGGATGGCACCGAGTTCGAGGCAGTCCTCCTGCCGGAACAAGCCGTCCTGGAAGGCGGTGGCGAACTCGCCATGGTCGAGGCTCTGGCTGGCGAGATCGGCCACCAGCAGATCGGCCCTTGCGATCAGGGCCGGATCCAGTTCCTGCTTGCCAGGCGCATCCGCCCCGACAGCGGTGACATGGGTGCCGGGCGTGATCCATTCGCTCGCCACATAGGGTGCGGTCGCGGGCGTGGTGGCGATGATCACGTCGGCCGAGCGGCAGGCTTCCTCCAGATCCGCGGCCTGCGACACCTGGATGGCGGAGCCAGCGAATTCGGCGACGAGTTCTCTTGCCTTTTGCGCCGAGCGCCCCCAGACGAGAAATTGCACGGGGCGCTTGGCCAGCGCCGCGGCGGCGCGGATCTGGAAACGCGCCTGCGTGCCGGTACCGAGCACGGCAAAGACCTCGCTGTCCGGACGGCAGAGAGCGAAGGTGGCGACGGCGCCACCGATGCCGGTGCGCAGATTGGTGAGCCAACCCTCGTCGTTCAGGATGGCGACGGTGGCGCCGGTAGCAGCTGAAATCGCGATCATCATGCCGCTGCTGGACGGCAAGCCACGTTTGGGATTGTCATAGAAGCCGGAAGCGATCTTCACCACGAAGATCGGATCGCCGGCGATATAGCCATATTTGATGTGGCAATCGGCATTCTGCGCGCGCAGCTCGAGATAGCCGACCGGCGGCACGTTGGCCCGTCCGTCCGCCACGGCGACATAGGCATCGGTGATGGCTGATATGGCGGCGGCGTCGATCGAAACCAACTCCTGGAGCTGGGCCAGCGAAAGGCTAATCATTTTTCATTTCTCAAATATTTGTAGACGGTCGCGCGCCCCATGCCGAGCACGCGCGAAATATAGGCGGCGGCATTCTTGCCGCTGAACGCACCGCTCTCGGCGAGCGCGACGACCAGGTCCTTGCGGTCGGCATGGGTCATCGCCGAAATCGCGACATTACGCCCATGCGTCCATTGCCGGATGAACTCGTTGATCCTTTCGTGCCAGTCCTCCTTGAATAAGGCGTCCGGCCGATAATGCGGCTCCGGCACACGCACGAGCGCCGACAGCGTCTGCATGACGGCGTGGAAATCGGAGACGTTGACATTGATGCACATCACGCCGAGCGGGCTGCCCGTCTCATCGCGCAGTACGACGGTAATCGATTTGAGAGCCCGGCCATCCCAATTGACCTTCTCATAGGGACCGATCACCGGATTGTGGCTGTCGAAGTCGACCTCATGCAGCAGCGAGGGTTCCCCGGGGACGCGCTTGGAGAAATTGCCGGCAAAATAGACGGCCTTGTCGGTGGAGAGCTCGTGCAGCACCACTTCGACATAAGGCTGAAACAAAGCAGCGATGGCGTCGCAGATCGGGCGATAGCGATGAAGGCTGTCCATTTGATCCGAGCAGGCTCCCGCCTCAATCCTGGCGGCCACCGCCAGCCTCTTCCAACACCTAGGATACTGGAAACAAAAAGTCCATAGAAGATTTTTTGTCTACGATAGAGCTTGCTCGGCGGTTGCCACCAACAAGCGGACGCCGGTGCCTATGATGGCATCGTTGAAATCGTAGTCGGGCTGGTGAAGCCGGCCATGCCGCTCCGACGGACCATTGCCGATCCAGGCATAGGCGCCGGGCAGATGCTCGAGGAAGGCGCCGAAATCGTCGCCCGCCATGGTCGGCACGCCGACATGCAAGGCCGGGCTTCCGGGCAATGCACGCGCAGCTCGCCTCATGATCTCGGCTTCGGCCGGTGTGTTCACCACCGGCGGGCTCGGCAGCTCGTCGAAGCCGATCTCGACCTCGGTCGAGGCGATCCTGGCGGCCGACTGAGCGATCTCCTCGATGCGCGTCCTCAGGAGAGCCAGAATGTCGGGGCGCAGGCCGCGGAAAGTGCCGGCCAGCGTAGCTTCGCGCGAAATCACGTTCTGAGCAAAACCACCCTGGAACGAGCCGACGGTGACGACGGCGGCATCGAGCGGATTGATGGCCCGGCCCACTGCCTGCTGGATGCCGGTGACGAAATGGCTGCCGGCCAGCACGGGATCGCCGGTCATGTGCGGCATGGCGGCGTGGCCGCCAGGCGCCTTGAACGTCAGGGTGAACTCCCCGGCCCCCGCCATCACCGGGCCGTCATGCACCACCACCTCGCCGGCCGACACATCGGGCCAATTGTGCAGGCCGAAAATATTGCGGACGGGGAAGCGCTCGAGCAGGCCGGCATCAAGCATGAGTTGGGCGCCGCCATAGCGTTCTTCCGCCGGCTGGAACACCAGATAGACCGTGCCGCGGAAACGGCGGGTCTGCGAGAGATGGGAAGCCGCGCCCAGAAGCATGGTCATATGCCCGTCATGGCCGCAGGCATGCATGGCACCTTGTATCTGCGAGCGATGGGCGAAGCTGTTGTGCTCGTCCATGGCGAGAGCATCCATGTCGGCGCGCAGGGCCACGCCCGGCCCCTCGCCGCTGCCCTCGACGACACCGACGACGCCATAGCCGCCGACACCGGTATGGACGGGAATTCCCATTTCGGTCAGGCGCTCGGCAACGAAGGCCGAGGTCCAGGCTTCCTCGCGGGAGATCTCCGGATGGCGGTGCAATTCGTGCCGCATCGCAATCAGGCGGGGCATGGCGTCGTCGACAATATCGGTCATCGCTGGAATCGTCCGTCAAATGGCAAGCATAGACGAACTAGTCCACAATGAATGTTTTGTCTATAAGTACGAGAGACGGTGATGCTGCCTCTACGGAGGCGGGCGCGAGATCGATATGCCGGCCCCGCTCCATCGGCATACCGATTGAGCGGGGCCGGCATATCGGATTTCGCACGCCTCACCCGCGCAGGCGCTTGCCGTTCTCGTCGAAGCGCAGGGTCCGTGCCGGATCCGGCGTGGCGTAGATGGCGGCACCCGGCTCAACCTGATACTCGCCCGAGAGACGCACCGTGATCGAGCCGGCCTTTTCGGTGTCGAGATAGAGATAGGTATCGGCGCCCAGATGCTCGGCATAGACCACAGTGCCCTTCCAGTCGCCGGCCTCGCGGCTGACGGTGACATGCTCGGGCCGCACACCGATGGTCTTCACGCTCTCGCCGAGGCGTCCGCCGTCGACGAAATTCATCTTGGGCGAGCCGATGAAGCCGGCGACGAAGGTGTTGTCAGGATCGTTGTAGAGCTGCATGGGCGCGCCGACCTGCTCGATATGGCCGCCATTCAGCACCACGATCTTGTCGGCCAGAGTCATGGCCTCGACTTGATCATGCGTCACATAGACCATCGTCGCCTTGAGGCGCTGGTGAAGCTGGGCAATCTCGATGCGGGTGTTAACACGGAGCGCTGCGTCGAGATTGGACAAGGGCTCGTCGAACAGGAAGAGCTTGGGCTCACGCACCACGGCACGGCCGATGGCGACGCGCTGGCGCTGGCCGCCGGAGAGCTCGGAGGGCCGGCGCTCGAGATAAGGCTCGAGAGCGAGCATGGTCGAGACCTTCTTGATGCGCCTGTCGATCTCGGCCTTGTCTTCGCCAGCCTGCTTGAGGCCCAGACCCATATTGTTGCGCACGGTGAGGTGGGGATAGAGCGCATAGCTCTGGAACACCATGGCGATGCCGCGCTTGGCAGGCGGCACGTCGTTGACAGGCTGGCCGTCGATCTTCACGGCGCCAGAGGTGGTGTCCTCCAGCCCCGCGATGATGCGCAGCAGGGTGGACTTGCCGCAGCCCGACGGCCCCACGAAGACGACGAATTCGCCGTCTTTCACGTCCAGATTGATCCCCTTGAGGATGTCGACCGAACCGAACGACTTCTTCACATTCTCGATATTCAGCGAACCCATGATACTTCCCCTAAAGGTTGACGGTGGGGCGCATGCGCGCTTCTTCATCCGCTCGATGCGGACCACGAAAGAATTTCATTGCAGATTGGGGGGAGGCCGGATGCCCTTAAGCCGGCTCATCACCATGCCGTCTCGCGCTGAGCGGGGCGGCATGGCGTGGAGCCAGGCTCTACTTGACGGCGCCCGAGGTGATGCCGCGGATGAGCTGCCGCGAGAAGATCACATAGAGCACCAGCACCGGCAGGATCGCGAGTGACAGCGCCGCCAGTACGGCATTCCAATTGGTGACGAACTGCCCAATGAAGACCTGCGTACCGAGCGTGATGGTCTTGGTGCTCTCGCCCGGTGCCAGGATCAGCGGGAACCACAGATCGTTCCAGATCGGGATCATGGTGAAGACCGCAACCGTTGCCATGGCCGGCCGCACCAGCGGCAGGACGAGGCGGAAGAAGATACGGTATTCCGACAATCCGTCGATGCGACCGGCGTTCTTGAGATCGTCCGAGACCTGTTTCATGAACTCGGACAGGATGAACACGGCCAGCGGCAGACCCTGCGCCGTATAGACCAGGATGAGGGACGTCAGCGTGTTGACCAGACCGCTGGCGACCATGAGCTGCAGGATGGCGACGGTGCCGAGTTTGATCGGGATCATGATGCCCAGGGCCAAATAGAGGCCCATTAGCGTGTTGCCTTTGAAGCGATATTCGGCGAGCGCAAAGGCCGCCATGCCGCCAAGCAGCAGCACGAAGAACAGGGAGACCACCGTGACGATCATGCTGTTCTGGAAGTAGAGGAAGAAGTCGCCCTGGGCGAGCACGGTCTTGTAGCCGATGGCGTCGAAGGTGGCCGGTCCCGGCGGTGTCAGGGGCGAGCGGAAGATCGCATCCCTCGATTTGAAGGAGTTGATCAGGACCAGGATCACCGGGAACAGGGCGATCGCTGTGTAGACGATCAGCACCGTATGGGCGGCGATCGAACGGGCCGGAGAGTGCGTGGCTTTGCTCATGTCGATCTCCTCAGAACTGATACCGCCGCAGCCGTGTCTGGATGGCGAACAGATAGACGCACACGCCGGCCAGGATGATGAAGAACATCATGGAGGCGATGGTGGCGCCCATGTTCGGATCGCCGAGTTGCAGCTGGAAGCCGAAGAAGGTGCGGTAGAGAAAGGTGCCGAGAATGTCGGTCGAATAGTTCGGCCCGGCCAGCGCTCCCTGCGCCGAGTAGATCAGGTCGAAGGCATTGAAATTGCCGACGAAGGTGAGGATCGAGATGATGCCGATCGAAGGCAGGATCAGCGGCAGCTTAATCTTCCAGAACTGAGCAACGCCGGTGATGCCGTCCATCTCGGCCGCCTCGACCACCTCCTCGGGGATCGATAGCAAGGCGGCATAGATCAGCATCATCGGAATGCCCACGAACTGCCAGACCGAGACGAGGCCGAGCGTGGTCAATGCATAGGCTTCCTTGCCGAGCAGCGGCGTGAACCAGCTCTTGAGGCCGATCAGGTCCAGCATCGAGGGCGCCACGCCCCAGAGCGGGGAGAGGATCAGCTTCCACACGAAGCCGACGATCACGAAGGACAGCACGGTCGGGATGAAAATCGCCGTGCGGTAGAAAGCCGCAAAGCGCAGCTTGGGATGGGAAAGCAGGGCCGCCAGCACGACGCCTATCGGGTTCTGGACCACCATGTGGATGAGGAAGAACCAGCAATTGTTGCGCAGGGCATTCCAGAAGCTGGAGGCCCAGCGCGGGTCGCCGAACAGCGTGCGGAAATTGTCGAGTCCCGCGAAATGCGACACACCATCGACGGTCCGGAACAGCGAAAGCTGCAGGGTGCCGATCAGCGGCAGGATCATCACGAGCGTGTAGATGATGACGGCTGGCGCCAGAAAAATTGGAATGTGCCAGCGAAACGCTTTTCTATTTGGTGAATCTTCGAGAGACATTGCAGCAATCCTCGCATGTGCGTTGCTGTTGTCGGAGACGGCGATGATGGAGGGGATGGCCGCGCCTTCTCGAGGCGCGGCCGAAGCAAGCTCTACTTAGCCGGCTTAAACCAGCTGTCGAGACCCTTCTGGAGCTTCTCGGCAGCGACTTGCGGCGTGTCGGTGCCGTTGATCACATTGGCGGATTCGACCCAGGTCTCGTTCTCGAGATTGGGCGTGCCGCGCGACAGGATCTTGTAGGTTGAACGGATGGTCGACCTGCACTTGCCGCGCCAGGACACGAATTCCTGCGCCAGGGGATTGTCCAGCTTCACCTCGCTTTTGGCGAGACTGAAGAAACCCGGCAGCGCATTGGCATAGAGCGTGGCGAATTCCGGCGAGGCCATCCAGGCCAGCAGCTTCTTGGCCGCTTCCGGATTCTTGCTCTTGGCGTTCAGGCCGAAACCGATGTCGTTGTGGTCGGAGATGTAGCAGGGATCACCGGCCTTGCGCACGGGCGGCGGGAAGGCGCCCATCTTGAACTGCGCCTGGGCGCCGAAGGGGGAGATCTCCCACGAACCTGCCGGATAGATGGCGGCGCGGCCGAGGGTGAACAGGTTCTGGCTGTCGGGATAAGTCTGCGCCTCGAAGCCGTCGCCCAGATAGGACTTCCACTTGGCCAGCGTGACGAAGGGCTCGACCCAATCGGCATCCGTCAGCTTCTGCGTGCCCTTGATCAGCGCCAGGCGACCGTCCTCACCCTTCCAATAGGTCGGGCCGATGTTCTGGTAGCCCATCGTGGCGGCTTCCCAGAGATCCTTAGTGCCCATCGCCATCGGGATATAGGTTCCGTCGGCCTTGATCTTGTCGAGCGCAGCGAAGAACTCTTCCTCGGTCTGCGGCGGCTTGAGGCCGAGCTTGTCGAAGGCTTCCTTGTTGTAGATGAAGCCGTGGATCACCGAGGCCACGGGCACGCAGAAGGTCGTTTTGGCGTCGTCGGTCTGCCAGGCGGCCTTGGCGGTGTCGGTGAAATTGTCCATACCCTGGAGAGCCGACAGATCCGTCAGATGCCCCTTCTTGTAGAGTTCGAGGGAAGCATCGAAGGGGCGGCAGGCGATCACATCGCCAGCCGAACCGGCATCGAGCTTTGCGTTCAACGCGGCATTGTATTCCGGCGGCGCCGAGGGCGTGAAATTCACCTTGACGCCGGGATTGGCCTTCTCGAAAGCGGGGATCAGTTTTTCCTGCCAGATGGCAAGGTCGTCATTGCGCCAGCTTTCGATCGTCAGCGTGGCGTCCTGCGCCGAAGCAGCCGTCGCCGCGAGAATGGTGGAGCCCAGGAATAGGGCCATCAAAAGTCGCTTCTTCATCCGTCTTCCTCCCTGTACCGGCCACTGCCAGGGCCGGCTCTGGTCGACTTGGGGGTCTCCAGCCCCAGCGGAACGCACGCTTTGCGCTGCCCTTCCGGCCGGCAACTGGCCTGTTGCCCGGAGGCCGATGAACTGCGCGACCGCAGCCGCCGGCTGGTGGCGCCAGCCTAGGCCCGGCACCGCCCCCTCCGATGGCCAGGACAATACCAAATAAATACCACTTGTCCAGAGATCTTATGACACTTTTCTCATCAAATTGCTTTTAATTGCATAATACATTGATTTTGCTTAGTTTAATTTTTTTACTGCAATCGCCACTTGACGAGTGGTAGCTTATTGGTATTGTCTTCTCATAAGGAGAAGACGGCGATGATGGTCCTTGGCGTCGATGGTGGAGGAACAAGCTGCAGGGCTGCGCTCGCAACAGCGCAGAGCCAGATCATCGGTCGCGCCAAGGCTGGGCCGGCGAACATCCGCACGGATCTGGACGGGGCCTGCGAGAACATCATGGCCGCTGTCCACCAAGCCTTCGCCGATGCGGGCCAGGATCCGGCTGGCATCCCCGACACGCCCATCGTGCTCGGCATGGCGGGTGCCAATATCGCCATCTATGCCACCAAGCTGCTCGCCCGCCTGCCCTTCTGCCATTGCCGCATCGAAACCGATGTCCTCATCGCCCTGGAGGGTGCGATCGGGGCGGGAGACGGCGCAATCGGCATCCTGGGCACCGGCAGCCATTATCTGGCCCGACAATCGGGACAGGCGCGCTATCTTGGCGGCTGGGGCCTCGCTGTCGGCGACCAGGGAAGCGGGGCGCGGATCGGACGCGACCTGCTGGAGGAGACACTGCTCGCCCATGACGGTATCGTCCCCCGCTCGCCCCTGGTCGAGGCGGTGCTGGCCGCCCACCACGACGATCCGCAGGAGATCGTCGAGTTCACCAAGACCGCCCAGCCGCGCGACTTCGGCACCTTCGCGCCGATGGTCTTCGACCATCTCGACCGTGGCGACCCGACTGCGGCCAGGATCGTCAATCGGGCCATCGCCGCGGTCGAGGTTTCGCTGGATGCCCTCGGGCTTGCCAATGCGACGCCCCGTTGCTTATTGGGCGGGCTGGCAACGCTGATCGGACCTCGCCTTTCCGCAAAACACCGGGAGCGGCTCGTACCGCCGCTGCAGGACGCCTTGGGCGGCGCAGTATCCATGGCTGCCCGACTATTCGGCCTCGATCGGTCATTGTCGGATGGCAAACAAGGACTGATCCAGCCATGATCGCCAGAGCGTTGAGTCACGCCGAACTCTTGCCCTCCTTCAAGGGACAGGTCCGAGATTTCGGCTCGGAAAGGCAAGCCATGAGTGACGCCATCGACCTCATCTTCCGCTCCCTGGCCGATGCCAAGGGCAGCAATGCGCCGCTCTACCTGCAATTGCGCAAAACAATCGAAGAAGCGGTCCGGGACGGCGTGCTGACGCCCGGCGATGCACTTCCCTCCGAGCGGGACATTGCCGTCAAGGCCGACATCTCGCGTGTCACGGTGCGCAAGGCGCTGCAGAACCTGGTGGAACAGGGGGTGCTGATCCAGCGCCACGGCTCCGGCACCTTCGTGGCGCCCCGGGTCGAACGTGTCGAGCAATCCCTGTCACGCCTGACCTCCTTCACCGAGGATATGGCGCGGCGCGGCAAGCAGGTTCATTCGGTGTGGCTAGAGCGAGGCGTCTACGTCCCCTCGCCGCAGGAGACGATGGTGCTCGGCCTGACGGCCAACGAGATGGTGGCCCGCGTGAACCGCCTGCGCTTTGCCAATGAAACCGCCGTGGCGATCGAGCGCGCTTCCATCGCCGCTTCGCTGCTGCCGAATCCGGAAGAGGTCGGCTCTTCGCTCTATGCCGCCCTCGCCGAGCACGGCAACAAGCCGGTGCGCGCTGTCCAGCGCATCTCGGCCGCCAATCTCGGGCCGGAGGATGCCCAGCTCCTGCGCATTTCTCCAGGTGCCGCCACGCTCAATATCGAGCGCGTCTCATACCTGCCCGGCGGCAAGGTGGTTGAATTCACCCGGTCGATCTACCGGGGCGATACCTATGATTTCGTAGCAGAATTGCGGCTGGCCGAGCCCAGCGAAGGAGAAACATCGTGATGTCCGAAACCCATATGCGCCGCGAGGTGCTGGAAATTCCCCAAGCCGTCGCACGGCTGTTCGAACAATCGGCCGCTGAGATGGAGCGGGCAGGCGCTGCGCTGAAGGACGTCGATCCACATGTCCTGGTCACCGTGGCCCGTGGCTCTTCCGACCATGCCGCCTCCTTCCTCAAATATGCGGTCGAGCTGACCACCGGCGTACCGGTCGCCTCGCTCGGCCCTTCGATCGCCTCGATCTATGAGGCACCGCTCAAGCTCGCCGGCGCCGCCAGCCTGGCGATTTCGCAGTCGGGCAAGAGCCCCGACATCGTCGCCATGGCAGAGGCGGTGCGTCGCAGCGGCGCGGTCGCCATTGCCCTCACCAACACAGCAGGCTCGCCCCTGGCACTTGCGGCCGACCATGCGATCGACATCGCCGCCGGCACCGAGAAGAGCGTTGCCGCCACCAAGACCTTCGTGAATTCCGCCGTGGCCGGGCTCGGCGTCCTCGCTCATTGGGCCAGCGACAAGGCGCTGCTATCAGCCCTCCACGACCTGCCTCGTCATCTCGAGCAGGCCGTCGCCTGCGACTGGACCGCCTTTGCCGATGCCCTGGAAGGCACCTCTTCGGTCTTCATCCTCGGGCGTGGACCGGCCCTGGCGATCGCCAATGAGGTGGCGCTGAAGTTCAAGGAAACCTGCTCAGTGCATGCGGAAGCCTATAGCGGCGCCGAGGTGATGCATGGACCGATGGCGCTGGTGGGACCGGGTTTCCCGGTGCTGGCCCTGGCGGCCCGCGACAAGGCGGAAAGCTCGATCATCGGCGCCGCCGACGCCCTGGCCGCCAAGGGGGCAGCCGCCTTCATCACCGCCGACGGCGCCCACCAGGCCACCCGCTTGCCCTTCGCGGCCACCGGCCACCCATTGACCGATCCGCTGGTGCTGATCGCCTCCTTCTATGCCTTCGTCGAGGCCTTCGCCCGTCGTCGTGGCCTCAATCCCGACGAGCCCCGCAATCTGCGCAAGGTTACGGAGACGGTATGAGCACGCAATCGGCCCTGCTGGCCCCACGCATCTTCGACGGCGAGGGCTGGCATCAGGATGCGGCCGTGATTGTCGATGGCGAGCGCATCGAGGCGATCGTGCCTCGCAGTGCCGTCCCGGCGGGCATCGCGGTCGAGACGGTGGAGGCCGGCTTCATCGCGCCCGGCTTCATCGACCTGCAGGTCAATGGCGGCGGCGGGGTGATGCTGAACGACCGCCGCAACGCCGAGACCATCGGCACGATCTGCGCAGCCCATGCGCAGTTCGGCACGACGGCCCTGCTCGCGACCTTGATCACCGATACGCCCGAAATCACCGCAGAGGCCCTCGAGGCCGGTGCGGAGGCCGCACGACGGAAGGTGCCGGGTTTCCTCGGCTTGCATATCGAGGGGCCGCATCTCGCCGTGTCGCGCAAGGGCGCGCATGACCCGAAACTGATCCGCCCGATGGAGGAGACCGATCTCGCCAGGCTGGTTGCCGCCAGAAGCCGGGTTCCCGTCCTGCTCACGACGGTGGCCACGGAGTCAGTGACGCCGGCCCAGGTCCGTCGCCTCGCGGAGGCCGGCCTGGTCGTCAGCCTCGGCCATTGCGATGCCGAATATGGCGATGTGGTCGCGGCGACGGAGGCCGGCGCTTCCATGGCGACGCATCTGTTCAACGCCATGAGCCAGATCAAGAACCGCGAGCCGGGACTAGCCGGCACCGCGATCGCCCTTGGCGGCCTCTCCGCTGGCCTGGTGGCCGACGGCATCCATGTCGATCCCATCACCATCGACATCGCACTACGGGCCAAGAGAGAGCCCGGCCGGATCTTCCTGGTCACCGACGCCATGGCCACGATCGGTACGGACATGCAGCAGTTCACGCTCAATGGCCGGGTGATCAAGCGTGAGAACGGCCGCCTGACGCTGGATGACGGTACTCTCGCGGGTGCCGACCTCGACATGATTTCGGCCGTGCGTTTCGTGCATGAGACGATCGGTGTCGATCTGGGCGAAGCCCTGCGCATGGCCTCGCTTTACCCGGCCATGGCCGTGAGCATGGATCAGCATTATGGCCGTCTGCGCCAGGGCAGCAGATCGGACATGGTGGTGCTGACCGATGAGCTGGCGATTGCTTCGGTCTGGATCGGAGGGGCGGCCGCTTTCCGATCGAAAACACAGCACTGATATAATAGAGCATCGACCCGCACAAGGGCGCCTTCTGAAGTTATAAATCAGGAAGCGTCCCTATCTTTATTTTACTCTCGGATTTTTTCAATAAACCTATATTATTTGCTATTGTTACCTTTACGGTAGATGGATGCATCTGCTTGTTGTTCGACTCAACAAATTTCTCAGATGATATATTTCGTATCACGCCCATGTCACAGCCCACCGTCATAGGGAAGGCAATTATTGGATTTGGCATTGGATGGTTGAATGAGCGTTCCTTCGGACCCGCTCGAAAGCGGAGACGGCTCGGTCGTCACGCCGCTTCTCACGAAATTTCGCGGCCTGACTTCGCCGGAGCATCGGCAATTTGCCGTAGCCGAATTCGAATTTGCGGATGGGGCCATCATCCGAATTCCAATCGCCAGCGACGCGGTCGCCTCCTTCAATGACGCGCTGGTGGTGTGGATGTCGAAAGGCAATCCGACCGGTGTGGTCGTGCATTAGCCATCTCATCGACAAGCCCGAGGACTTTTCGGTCAAGAAAATGCGTCAAAACAAAAAATTGGAACAAAACGCATCCCTGGTGCCTAGAGCAGAGCGCGTTTAGACGGAAACGCTGTTTTGCTCTAGCTCTCTGATTCGACGCGTCTTTGCGATTCTCGCTGATTCCACCAAATCGCAAAACGCTTTAAGGCTTGCCTTCAGCCATGCAGATGTCGCCTGCCCCATTTGCGTTCGGACAGCTCCGCATTGCAGCGTTCCTGCTTCCTATGCCAGAGATATCCCGACAGGATGACAGCGCCAATGGCCACATCGGCGGCCAGGATCTTGAGCAGGGCCGGCATCCAAAGGGCTGCCAGCAGCGCACTGACATCGATAGCAAGACTGGTCATCGGAACAACTCCCTCGATCGTCCCAAACCGGCCACAAACCTACGCCCCGACCCCGGCATTTTGATGTCGTAAACCATGAGGGCTGGAAAAATACCTCAAAGCCCGCCGAGGAAGCTGGCGAGATTGTCGCCGAGCGCGTCGCAGACATAGCCGCCTTCCTGCACGATCGCCATCGGCAGCCCGAGGCTGGCAATACGGGCGGCAATGCGGGCAAAGCCCTTGGTGGTCACCGTCAACTCCTGGAAGGGATCGCCCTCGAAGGCGTCGAGGCCGAGCGCCACCACCAGTACGCCTGGCGCGAAGGCGGCAATACGCTCCAGAGCCACATCGAGCGCGGCAAGGAAGCCCTCATCCCCCGTCTTGCGCGGCAGAGGCAGATTGAGATTGTAGCCGAGCCCCTCGCCTTCGCCGCGCTCGTCCGCGTGCCCCCAGAAGAAAGGGTAGAAACGGATGGGATCGGCATGAACCGAAACGGTGAAGATGTCGGGGCGGCCATAGAACATGCCCTGGCTGCCGTTGCCGTGGTGCAGGTCGACATCGAGAATGGCGACGCGGTCGTAGCGGCTGCGCAGGGCCTGGGCGGCGATGCCGCTGTTGTTGAAGAAGCAGAAGCCACCGGCAAGATCGGCGAAGGCATGATGTCCCGGCGGACGGCAGAGGGCATAGGCTGCGTGCTCGCCTGCCAGCACCAGGCCGGCCGCATGATAGGCCGTGTGGGCGCTGGCCAGGGCCGCCTCATAGGTTCCGGACGAGATCGGGCAGGCCGTGTCGGCCATATGATAGCCCGCCTGCCCCACGGCGGAAGCGGGATAGGCCCCGTTGCGGCGATCGGGATGGATATTGGGGATCACCTCGGCCGAAGCCCCATCGATCTCGCGCCAGCGCGCATGGATATGGCGCAGGAAGTGGATGTAGTCTGGCTTGTGCACGGCTGCGACGGGCGCCAGCCCCGCATCGTCGGGGGCGACCTGTGTCAGGCCGGCGCCAAGGGCAGCCTGCAGCAGGATGTCACAGCGACGTGGTACTTCCGGATTGGGCCGCTGCGTACCGCTCGATAGGAAGAAGGTCGGATCGTGGCGCCTCTGGGTTTCGCTGAATACGACTTTCATGCCCGATATTCCTCCCTCGGCTGCGACTCGATCCGCCCCTGTTTAGCCGATTTGGCTGTGACCGGCGAAACTGCCGTGCAGATCAACCGATGCGAAAAATAGACAGCATTTCCCCGAGGGCTTCCTTCATGCGTCCGAGTACCGGTTTCCTTGCGCTGCTGGCCCTCGGCTGCGCCATGCTGGTCTTTTTCGAGACGCGAGGACACTATCTGGCACGGCTGATCGACAGCCGGTTTCCCTGCCAGCAGAATCCCGCCAATTCGGCACCCTGCTATGTGATGACGAGTCTCACCGTCATCGTCGCAGCCGCTGCCATCGGGCTGGCGGCCCTGGCCGTGGTGCTGGTGCGGGCCCTGATAGCCCGCCGCTCCTGACGTTCGGTCAATAGGTGGCGCGGCCGCCGGAAATGTCGAACACCGCGCCGGTGGTGAAAGAACATTCCTCGCTGGCGAGCCAGGTGATGATGGCGGCCAACTCTTCCACGGTGCCGAAGCGGCCCATCGGGATCTTCGACAGCATGTAGTCGATATGGGCCTGGCTGACCTGCTGCAGGATCGGCGTGTCGACCGTCGCCGGCGTGATGGCGTTGACGGTGATGCCTTCCTTCGACAATTCCTTGCCCAGCGATTTGGTGAGGCCGATCACCGCCGCCTTGGAAGAGGAATAGGCCGATGCCGTGGGATTGCCTTCCTTGCCGGCGATGGAGGCGACGTTCACGATGCGGCCATAGCCATGCTTCTGCATCAGCGGCGCAACGAAGCGGTTGCAATAGAACAGGCCGTTGACATTGATGTCATAGACCCGCTTCCACTCCTCGATCGGATAATTGACCAGCAACTCGTTCTTGCCGGCCACGCCGGCGGAACAGACCAGGACGTCGATGCGGCCGAGTTGGCTTTCGGCCTGCTGTGCCGCCTTCTCGACGGCGGCAGGATCGGTGATGTCGATAGCGATGCCATGGGCCCGCGGCCCCAGCGCCTGGCGCACCGTCTCGACGCGGGCGGCATCCACATCCCAGATCGAGACCGAGCCACCCTCGGCCACGATGCGCTCGGCCGTCTTGAGGCCAATGCCGGAGGCCCCGCCGGTGATGATGGCGCCGCGGCCCTCGAAGCGAATGATCGTGGTCATGCCGGTCCTTCCCCTGCCTTCCAAATGCCGGCCATCCTGCCGGCGCCTGCGTGTTTCCCGAGGCAATCGGGTGATATCGGATTATTTGTCAGACAACAAGAGAGCGAGGTTTCGAGAATTTGTAAACTTGACTGACAAGTTTCTTACGTCACTATTCCGCGCAACCAAACGCAGGAAGGACGAGGCATGGCATCTCCCCGCATCAAGCAGGTCAGGACCTATCTGGTCCGCAGCGAGGGTGGCGGCGATTATTTCAGCCAGAAACAGGGGCATTGGCTGATCGACACGCTGATCGCCAATCCGATGTCGGGCTATGCCGATTACAAGGCCTCGCGCACCAGCTGGGGGATCAATGTCATGGGCTCGATCGTGGTGGAGATCGAGACAGAAAGTGGCCATGTCGGCCTCGCCACGGGTTTTGGCGGCGAGCCGGCGTGCTGGCTGATCCAGCACCATCTCCGCCGCTTCCTCGATGGCGCCGATCCGCGCGACCTCAATCGCCTCTGGGACCAGATGTTCCGGGCCTCGATGTATTACGGTCGCAAGGGGCTGCCGCTCGCGACCATCTCCGTGGTGGATCTCGCCCTCTGGGACCTGATCGGCAAGCTGCGCGAGGAGCCGGTCTACAAGCTGATCGGCGGGCGCACCAAGGAGGAGATCCGCTTCTATTGCACCGGTCCGCGGCCGGAAGCGGCCCGCCGGCTCGGTTTCTGGGGCGGCAAGGTGCCGCTGCCCCACGGCCCGGCCGACAGCATCGACGGCCTGCGCGCCAATGTCGCCTTCCTCGCGGCGCATCGCGAAGCGGTCGGCCCCGACTACCCTCTGATGGTGGATTGCTACATGGCGCTCGACGTGCCCTATGCGATAGAGCTCGCCACCGCCTGCAGGGACCTCGACATCTATTGGTGGGAGGAGGTGCTGCATCCCGACGATATCGACGGCTATGCCCTGCTCAAGAGAGCTTTGCCGGCAACCAAATGGACCACGGGTGAGCATGAATATTCGCGCTACGGCTTCCGCAAGCTGATCGAGGGCCGTCACATCGACATATTGCAACCCGACGTGATGTGGGTCGGCGGTCTCACCGAATTGCTGCGGATCTCCGCCCATGCGAGCGCCTACGACATTCCGGTGGTGCCGCATGGCAGCGGCCCCTTCAGCTATCACTTCGTGATGTCGCAACCCCATTCGCCCTATTGCGAATATGTCGCCAACAGCGCCGATGGCCAGGATGTGCTGCCGGTGTTCGGCCCCCTCTTCACCAATGAGCCGGTGCCCCGAAACGGGCGTCTCGACGTTTCCGACACGCCCGGTTTCGGCCTCACCCGCAATCCGTCGGCAGTACTGGTGGAAGCCGGGACATAGCGGGGCATGCGCCGTTCTGCTTCAACGCTTGCCCTCGGGCTGCCAATGTGATCACAGTCAGCGATGAGCACCGATAGTCTCGCTGCCGTCGAACCGGCCGACACCGCGACCAATCCGCTACACCAGCAGGTCTACAGGACGCTGCGTGAGCAGTTGATCATCGGCAATTTCCATCCCGGCAAGAGCATGAGCCTGCGCGGCATCAGCGACATGCTGGGCGTGGGCGTAATGCCCTGCCGCGAAGCCATCCGCCGCCTGGCGGCCGAGAACGCCCTGGAAGTCCAGCAGAACAGGCGGGTCTGCGTGCCGCATCTCACCGTGGCCCGTTTCGAGGAGCTGATGAGCGCGCGACTCGCCCTCGAACCCCTCTGCGCCCGGCGCGCTCTGCCTTTTGTAGACGGCGACAGGCTGGAGCGCATGATCGCTCATGACGAAACGATGAACCGGAACTACAAGACCGGCAACGCCGACGTCTACATGCTCGCCAACTATAACTTCCACTTCGAGCTCTATCGTGCCGGCAATTCCGACGTGCTGGTGCCGTTGCTCGAAAGCGTCTGGGTGCAGTTCGGCCCGTTCATGCGCACCATCTATGACGTGGTCGAAGGCGCCGAGATCATCGACAAGCACAAGATGGCGATCGAGGCGATCCGCCGGAACGACGCGGATTCTCTGCGCACCGCCATCGAGGCCGACATTCTCGATGGCATGTACCTGCTGCGGCATACGCTCGGCCTGGGAGCGAACTGAATCAGCCCTTGCGCTCCTGCAGGATGTTGCCGCCATCCACCACCAGCACGGAACCGTTGACGTAGCTCGCGCCGTCGGAGGCCAGAAACGCCACCGCTGCGGCGACCTCGTCAGGCGTTCCCGCCCGACCCGGCGGCGTAGCGCGGGCGGCAACGCGCTCTTCCTCCGTGGAGGAGCCCGTCTCGATCCAGCCCGGAGCGACCGCGTTGACGGTGACGCCGTCCCCCGCCACTTCCAGAGCGAGGGCGTGAGTCAGTCCGACCATGCCCGCCTTCGCCGCCGAATAGGCCGCCTCGCCGGGATTGGAGACATAGGGGCCGGTGACCGAGGCGACATTGACGATGCGCCCATGGCGCTTCGCGATCATGGCGGGCAGGAAGGCCCGGGTTACCAGAAAGGCGGTGTTCAGGCTGACGTCGATGCCGCGATTCCATTCGGCCTCGTCGAGGTCGACGAAGCGCTTCTGCACGGCCGGCTTCAGCATGCTGCCCATGCCGGCATTGTTGACGAGGATGTCGACATCGCCGGCCGCCGACCGCAATCGGCGCACCTCGTCGGGCCGCGTAAGATCGGCGACCGCGGCCCAGGCTTCGATGCCTTCGGCCTCGAGCTCCGCCGCGCGGCGATAGATCCGGTCGGTCGAGGCCGTGATCGCCACCGACAATCCGGCTCGTCCAAAGGCCCTGGCAATGGCGAAGCCGATGCCGTCAGAAGCGCCCGCTCCTGTTACCAGCACGGAGCGCGAGCGGACGAAAGATCCCGAAGCCATTTCACCCTCCCACCTGTTCGAAGCCGGTGAGGACGTTGACGGCGTTGACCCCGAGTGCACCGATGGCGTAGCCACCTTCCATCACGAACAGGGTCGGCAGGCCGAGCGCCGCGATCCGCGCCCCGATCTCAGTGAAATGCTGGGTATCGAGCTTGAACTGCGAGATCGGATCGTCCTTGTAGGTATCGACGCCGAGGGAGACCACCAGGGCCTGCGCATCGAAGGCCTCGATCTTGCGGCAGGCATCCCCTAAGGCTGCGGACCATTCCGGCCATTGCGTGCCTGAAGGCAGGGGATAGTTGAGGTTGAAGCCCTCGCCGGCTCCTTCGCCACGCTCGCGGGCATAGCCAAGATGGAAGGGAAACTCGAAATCGGGATCGCCATGCATGGAAGCGACCAGCACGTCGGCCCTGTCGTAGAAGATCTCCTGCGTGCCGTTGCCGTGATGATAGTCGACGTCGAGCACCGCCACGCGAGAGCGGCCGGCATCACGGAAGCGCTGCACGGCGATGGCGGCATTGTTGAGGTAGCAATAGCCGCCGAAGAAGTCGCGTCCCGCATGATGGCCGGGCGGACGGCACAGCGAGAAGGCCGTGCGCTCGCCGGCGAGCACGGCATCGGCGCCGGCCAGTGCGGTGTCGGCGGCGCGCTTGGCCGCCTGCCAGGTGGTGGCGGTGATCGAACCGGCCATATCGAAGGAATAGTAGGAAAGGCGGGCATCGAGGCCGCTCGGCGCCTTGTCGATGGGAGGCATGGAACGGTGGCGCCAACTATAGGGCCAGACCTCGCCATCGCGGCTGGCCGCCTGCCATTCCTCATACACGCCCTTGAGGAAGTCGACGTAATCGGGCGTGTGGATACGCTTGAGCGACGCGATCTCATAGTCCTGCGGGGTCAGCACCGGCCCGAGGCCCACTTCCTTGACCCGCGCCAGGATGATCTCAGCGCGTTCCGGCTTTTCGAAAGTCTCGACGATCTTGCCGAAGGAAAGCTCCATGCCGCTGTGATGGAGATGGTGGTCGGTGGTGTAGAAGGTCTTCATGCCATAAGCTCGGGTTCAATAGCCTGCGGTAATGCCGAAATCGATTGGGAGGGCGGCGCCGGTGATCGGCGCAGCACCGGGCTGGCAGAGATAATGGATGAGGCCGGCAATCTCTTCGGCCTTGATGAAACGGGCGCTCTCGCCCTGCGGATAGTTGCCGAGCAGGCGGCGCTTATAGGCATCGGGGTCGCCGCCGCCATAGGTCGCGGCCTGGTATTCGATCATTGGCGTGGCGACGTCGCCGGGGCAGATCGCATTGACGCGGATGCCCTGCGGCGCGAGCTCGAGGGCCAGGGCCTTGCTGAGCAGCACCAGCCCGCCTTTGGAGGCGCAATAGACGGCCGCGCCTTTGTTGCCGACCAACCCCGCATCGGAGGCGATGTTGACGATCACGCCGCGAGAAGCGGCGAGATGGGGAATGGCCGCCGAGATCAGGAAGAACGCGCCCTTGAGGTTGACGTCGAGCACACGGTCCCAATCCTCCTCGCCGACCGACGTGGCGGGCCCTTCCAGCCAGACGCCCGCCGCATTGACGAGCACATCGAGACGGTCGGCCTCGGTCGCCTTCGCCACCGCCTCGCGGCAGGCCTGGGCGGAGCGCATGTCGAGCGCCAAGGCGAGCACCTCGGCACCCGCATCCACCACCTTCGCCCGAGCCTCTTCGAGACGCGGGCCGGGAAGATCCGCCAGGACCACGCGCGCGCCATCCTGGGCAAAGCGCAGGGCCGTCGCCAGACCCATTCCACCGGCGCCGCCGGCAATCAGAACGTTCCGCCTGGCCATCTCAGACGATCTCTCCATAAAGCTGCAGCTCCAATGCGGTGATATCGGCGGCAAAACGCCGGTATTCAGCCCGTTTGAGCGCCAGCAGCACGTGATGAAGGCGCTCGCCCAGCGCTTCCTTCAGGAAGGCGGAGCCTGCCGCCGCCTCGATGGCGCTGCGCCAATCGGCCGGCAGGGCATCGTCGGCCGCGCTCGCATAGGCGGAGGCCGGGGCCCCCGGATCGCGCTGGGCGGCAAGGCCGCGGCGAATGCCCGCCAGCACGACGGCGCCGACCAGATAAGGATTGGCATCGACCCCGGCGGCACGCTGCTCCAGGTGCCGGCCTTCCGGCGAGCCCGCGGGAACGCGCACGGCGACGGCCCGGTTGTTGACGCCCCAGCTCGGCGCCGTCGGCGCATAGCTCTGCGCCGCGAAGCGTCGCCACGAATTGAGGTGGGGCGCGAAGACCAGCATGCTCTCCGTCATGGTCTCCAGCAGACCGGTGATGGCGTGATGCAGGGCCGGCGCAAGCTCCCCATTCCGGTCGGCGAAGAGATTGGCACCGTCGCGGCCTGTCAGGCTGGCATGGGCGTGCATGCCCGAACCGGCGCGGCCGGCGAAGGGCTTGGCCATGAAGCAGGCCTTCATGCCGTGGCGCACGGCGAGCGCCCGCAGCAGCCGCTTCAGCATGATGAGATCGTCGGCGGCGCGCAGCGCATCCTCGCGATGGCGCAGGGTCAGTTCGAACTGGCCCGGCGCATATTCGGAGATCAGCGTCTGCACCGGCAAGGCCTGGGCCTCGGCGGCGCGATAGACCGCGTCAACGAAAGGCTCGAGACGGTCGAGCTCGTCGACGCTGTAGACGTGGATGCCATCAAGCCTTTCGCCGGTCAGCGGCATGCGGAGCGGCTGAGGCCGGCCATTCGCCGTTTCGCGGTCGAGCAAATAGAACTCGAGTTCGAAGGCCGCAACGGGCTGCCTGCCCTCGGCCTGCAGCAGAGCCTGCTGGGCGGCCAGGGCATGACGAGGGTCGGCGGCCATCGGCGAGCCGTCGAGCTCGAACAGCGACAGGCGCACCTCGCCGCGCGGCGGCGAGGTCCAGGGCAGCGGCACCAGAGAGCCGGCGATCGGCCAGGCGCGCCTGTCGGCATCGCCATCCGACCAGACCAGGCCGGTTTCCTCGACATCCTCGCCGGTGACGTCGAGGCCGAGAATGGAGCCGGGCAGATGCCGGCCACCACGGAACAGCGGCAGCAATTCCTCGCGCCGGATGATCTTGCCGCGGGCAATGCCGTTGATATCGATCAGCACCAGATCGAAGGCGCCGATCTCGGGGTGATCGGCCAGGAAGGCCTCGGCTTCGGCGATATCGGCCGCCTGGGCCGGCCGCGTCGACAGGGCGTCGGCCATCACGCCGCCTCCCCGGCCTGGCAGAAGCGGGCGAGGATCTCGCCATAGGCGGCAACCAGCGCGCGGGCTTCCGCCTCGGCCAAGGCCGGGCTGACCAGGATCATGTTGTGGAAGGGGGTGAGCAGGAAGCCGCGATTGAGCAGGGAGAGATGCAGGCCCTCCTCGATGACCGAGAAGGCGGCTTCCCGGGCCTCAGCCGCATTGCGCACCGGCTCTGAGCTGAACACCACTTCCAGCCGGGCGCCGACGCGGGTGACATGCCAGGGCAGCCCCTGCGCCCCTATGGCCTTGATGAGGCCCGCTTCGATGATGTCGGTTCGCGCGGCCATGGTGGCATAGGTCTCGGCCGTCATCACCTTTTCGAGGCTGGCCTTGAGGCAGACCAACTGCAGCGCACTGCCGGACAAAGTGGTGCCGATGCCGGAATGGCCGTGGCTGTCGCGCGCGCGCCGCGCGCGGTCGAGGCCCTCGGCCACTGCGGCGCTCATGCCCCACACGCTCACCGGCACGCCGCCACCGATGGGCTTGCCCATCACCATCAGGTCCGGCTCCAGGCCGTGGAGCATCGTGTAGCCACCGAGGCCGGTGGAAATCGTGTGCGTCTCGTCGATCAGCAGCAGCGTGCCATGTTCGCGCGTCAGCCGCCGCAGCGTATCGTGGAAGCCGGGCGCAGGCAGGATCATGCCGCAATTGGTCATCACCGGCTCGGCCAGCACGCAGGCGACCTCGCCCGAAGCCAAAGCCCGACGCAGCGCCTCCTCGTCATTGAAGGGAATGGCGATGGTGGTCTCGCCGAGATCGACCACCTGTCCCAGCAGACTGCGGCGGGAGAAGGTGCGTCCGTTGACGAGATCGACCAGCGTGTCGTCGACGGCGCCGTGATAGCAGCCATCGAAGACCAGGATCTTGCGCCGCCCTGTCACGGCCCGCGCCACACGGATGGCGAAGCGATTGGCATCGCTCGCCGTGGCACCGATCTGCCAATGCGGCAGGCCGAAACGGGCGGCCAGCAGTTCGCCGACGATCTCGGCATCGGCGGATGGCAGCATCGTCGTCAGGCCGCGATGACCGACGGCCCTGAGCACCTCCAGGATCGGCTCGGGCCCATGGCCGAACATGGCGCCGGTATCGCCGAGGCAGAGATCGACCACTGCATTGCCGTCGATGTCGGTGAGGTGCACGCCGCTCGCCTGCTCGATCACCATCGGGAAGGGCATCGGCCAATCGAGCATCCAGTGCATTGGAACATTGTCGAAGAGGCCCTTGCCCTTACGCTCGGCCATAGCCTGCGCCTTGGGACGGCGCTCGGCATAAAGCTGCAGTTCCACCGGCAGCAGGGTCCGCACCCGCGCCTCGATGGCTGCATTGTCGATCGGCGTGCTGGACACGAGAAACCTCCGCTGGATGGATTGGCGCGCCGCTCATCGCCTAGTGATGCCGCGCTTGATTGTGATCACAATCAGCAGAAAAATCGACGATATGTCAACAAATTTTGGGATAATTTTATATACTGTGATCACACTTTAATTGTGAGATCGACATTTCCTCCGCGGACAGCTCGCAGCAAAGCCCGGCCTGGAGGTCGAACGGCCCTCGGGCGCAACCCAGCCGGTCACGCTCTTCGGCGATCTACGACGGAAAGTCGGGGCAGCCGTCTGGCCAGCCCGCCCGCTCAGGCGTGCGGCGGCAGGGACGCGCCGTCCATGCGCGTCTTCAGCCAGTCGCGCGCCCGGTAGTAGCGCAGCGTGAGCTGGGGCCCGAAGCTCATATAGAAGGGCGCCTTGTGCAGAGGCTCGACCTTGAGCGAGAGATCCTGCGCCGGCACGTCCAGCGCCCATTCCGAGAGGATGCCGCCGAGCATGCTGCCGGTGGGTACGCCTCGCCCCGAAAGGCCCGTAAGGGCGACGATGCCGGGCGCCAGGCCGTAGAGACGGGGAATGGTCCTGGCCTGCATGTCGAGCTCGCCGAACCAGAAATATTCCCAGCGGATCTCCTGCTTGATCTGCGGATGCAGCCATTTCAGGCGATCGCTCATCACCTGGTGCGTATAGGCAAGGTCACGCCCGCGTCGCCCCATCGGGAACATCGAGGCGACGATACGGCCCTCGGCATTGTATTTGTAGACATAGATGTCGCCGCGGCCGTCATGCATGGTGGTATTCTCAGGCAGGACGGAGCGGCGCTCCTCCTCGCTGAGCGGCTGTGTCGCCGCCACGAAGACGCGCATGATCTTGAAGCTCTGGTCGAGCTTCGGCCAGCCCTCCACCGTATAGGCGCCGGTGGTGAAGATCACCTTTTCGACCACCACGCTGCCATCAGCGGTGTGGGCCACCCAGCGCGTACCTTCGCGCGTGACGTTGGTCACCTTCGAGCCCGTATGCAGCACGCCGCCTTCCTGCTGCACCGCCCGCGCCAGGCCGCGTGCATAGCCCAGCGGATTGAGATGGCCCGCCTCACCGTGGAACCAGCCGCCGTGGAAACGCGGGCTGCCGGTGATCGCTTCCACTTCCGTCTTGTCGACGAAGCGGGTGCGGGCGCCGACGGCGTTGTACTGCTCGACCTTGCGCTTGATGGCGTCGATGGCACCAGGCCGAGCGGCCGCCTGGACATAGCCGTTCTGCTGCCACTCGCATTGGATCTGGTAGCGTTCGATCATGGCGCTGACACGGGCATTGGCCTGGGTCTGCCGGGCGATCAGCCTTTCGGCCCAAGGCTCGCCGAGCAGCCGGCGCAATTCGGGCAGGCTGAAATGGGTGAAGGTCGGCGTACAGTGCCCGGCATTGCGGCCGGACCCGCCGAAACCGGCCTGCTCGGCCTCCAGCAGCACCACACTGACGCCCTTGCGCACCAATTCGAGCGCGGTGGTGAGGCCGGTATAGCCGGCGCCCACGATGCAGACATCGGCCTGGACACGCCCGGTCAGCGGCATGGTCTGCGGCGCGGGAGCGGCCGTCGCATACCAGAGCGTCGCGTCGAAGGGAGAGAATTTCGACATGGCCACTCCTCAGTTCAGGTCGCTTCGGGCATCGAGGGCATCGCGCAACCCGTCGCCGATGAAGTTGAAGCTGGTGACGGCGAGCGTGATCGCCACGCCCGGCACGATGGCGAGCCAGGGCGCATTGGCCAGATATTGCTGTGCCCCGTTGAGCATGTTGCCCCAGCTCGGCAGCGGTGGCTGGATGCCATAGCCCAGAAAGCTCACATAGGCCTCCAGCAGGATGGCACGGGCCACCGTCAGCGTTGCCGCCACGATGATCGGGCCGATGACGTTGGGCAGCAATTCCCGGAACATGATCCAGCTGTTCGACAGCCCCACCATGCGCGCGGCCAAGACGAAGTCGCGTTCACGCAGCGAGCGCACTTCCGCCTCCACGATGCGCGCCACCTCCATCCAGCTGGTGACGGCGATGATCACCGTGATCATCAGGGGGCTCGGTTTGATGAAGGCCGCCAGCGTCAACAGAAGGAAGATGCTCGGAAAGGACAGGAAGGCATCGACGAAGCGCATCAAAGCGGAACCGGCCCAGCCGCCATAATAGCCGGCGGTGACACCGATGACCGTGCCGAGCGCCGTGCTGAGCAGCATAGCGAAGAAGCCGACTAGCAGCGAGATGCGCCCAGCCATGAACAGGCGGGCGGCGAGGTCACGGCCGAGGGGGTCGGTGCCGAAGATATGGTAGCCGGTGAAGGGCGGCGCGAAACGAGCTCTCAGATCGATGAAGAGCTCGTCATAGGGCAGCAGGCGCGGACCGAGGATGCAGGCCAGCGTCAGGATGACGATCATCGCCACGCCCACCATGGCGAGCCTGTGCCGGCAGAAGCGCTGCACCGCGCGGTTGCGCCACCAGCGCGGCTTCGGAGAGGGCGATGCGGGGGAAAGGGTTGCTGAGGCCATCACTATTCTCCCTAACCGAGCCGAATGCGGGGATCGACGAAGGCGACGAGCAGGTCGGCGATCAGATTGCCGATGAGCACCAGGATCGCCGAGAACATCAAAAGCCCCATGATCACCGGATAGTCGCTGTAGCCCAGGCTATCGAGGAACAGCCGGCCCATGCCGGGCCAGGTGAAGACGGTCTCCGTCACCAGCGCCCCGCTCAGGATGGTGGGCACTTGCAGGCCGGCCAGGGTGATCATCGGCAGGAGGGCATTGCCGATCACATGCTTGACCAGCACGCGGCGTGGCTTCAGCCCCTTGGCCTTGGCGGTACGCACGAAATCCTGGTTGATCACATCGAGCGTCGCCGTGCGCATATAACGGCTCCACACCGCCACATTGACCAGCGCCAGCACGATGCTGGGCATGATGAGGTGGATGGCATAGTCGGCGAAGCTGCCGTCGCCCACCGTGAACATGTTGCCCGCCGGCAGCCATTTCAGCTTGAGCGAGAAGAGGTAGATCGCCACCAGGCCGAACCAGAATGTTGGGATGGAGAGCGCCACCATCGCGCCCACCGTCGCCAGCGTGTCGAACAGCGAATAGCGCCGCGTGGCGCCCATCACGCCGATCCAGGTGCCGAGGATGACGGAGATCAGGGTGGAAAAGCCCATCAGCAGCAGGGTGGCGAAGAGATGCCCGCCTATGATGGCGAGCACCGGCTGGCCGTCGCGGTAGGAGCGGCCCCAATCGCCCTGCACGAGACGCCAGAGCCAGTCGAGATACTGGATGGGCAGAGGGCGATTCAGGCCCATCTGCTCGGCGATGCGATCGAGCGCCTCCTTGGTCATGCCCGGCGTCAGCGTATATTGGGAAAGCGGTCCGCCGGGCGCCAGGGTAAGCACCGCAAAACCAATGACCGAGACCAGCAGCAGCAGGATAAGGCTCTGCCACAGCCGGCCAGCGAGATAGCGCAGCATGGGATCGTCTCCACTCGGCCGGCCTTATGGGCCGGCTGTCAGCAGGGTGGCGGGCCAGGCCAACCACTTCGGGTTAACGCGGAGGCACCACTACCCTCCCCTGGAGGGGGAGGGTCGGCCTGAAAGGCCGGGGTGGGGTGAAGAGCGCTGACGTGATCATGCGAACAGGCCGCTAAACGAAGAACCACCCCACCCCGAGGCTTTGCCTCGACCCTCCCCCTCCAGGGGAGGGTAAGACGGCGCTCATTTACCCGAGGCAGTTGCCCTGGGTGGCAGGCCTATTTGACCCAGTGCCAGGTGTTGACGTTCCAGCTGTCGATACGGTTGTTGATGTTGGGCAGGAAGCCTTCCACCCCCTTCTTGCGCCCGCGGACGGTGGCGTATTGATACATCGGCAGGAAGGGCAGGTCGGCCCGCATGATCTCCTGGATCTTGAAATAGAGCTTCCTGCGCTCCTCCGGCACGAAGAGATTGCCGGCCTCCTTCAGGAGCCTGTCCACTTCAGGATTGGCATATTGCCAGGTGTTCTGGCCGTTGCCGCCCTTGGCTCCGCTCGAGGTGGACATGAAATAGTCCGAGGTGTCGGGATCGGGGCCGGTGAGGAAGTTCAGGCCGACGACGACGCTGTCGAATTTCGACATCATCCAGTAGTCACCCCACATCACGGCTGGAGGCAGGTTGGAGATCGTCATCTCCACGCCGACATCCTTGAAGGACTGCTGCATGAATTGCTGCGCCTGCTCGCGCAGATGGTTGCCGGCCGTCGTCGAATTACTGAACGACAGGCGCACGCCATCCTTGGCGCGGATGCCGTCGGCGCCGGGCACCCAGCCCGCCTCGTCGAGCACCTTCTTGGCCTTTTCGGGGTCGTATTCCTGCTTGGGCAGGTCCGGATTGTAATAATAGGACTGCTGCGGCATGTAGGATTCGGTCGGAGTCGGCAGGCCGTAATAGAGCGCCTCGATGATCGTCTTCTTGTCCAGCGCATGATAGAGCGCCTTGCGGACGGCCGGATCCTTGAACTGCGGACGCTCCATGTTGAAGGCGACCGACTCGATGGTGCCATTCGGCACCACGGTGACGATCTTGCCCTCGAGGGTCTTGGCCTCCTCATAATGATCGGCCGTGATCCATTGCAGGCCGACGAGGTCGACGTCCCCGGTCTTGAACTGGGTGTACATCACCGTCATGTCGGGGATGTATTTGTAGACGACACGCTCCAGATAGGGCCCCTCACCGAAATAATCCTCGTTGGCGGCAAGCTCGATATAGTCGCCGGCAACGCGCTTGCTCCACTTGAACGGCCCGGTGCCGACGGGCGCATTGTTGAAGGGTGCCGTGTTCTTGTCGGCCACCTCGCCCAGGATGTGCTTGGGCACGATAAAGGTAGAGGCCAGGATCGAGGGATAGGGCGCGAAGGCCTTTTCCATGCGCCAAGTGATCTCGGTGGGCGACACCACCTTGATGTCGCGCACATGCTCATGGCCGGTGCGCCGCCAGCTGCGGAAGTTCGGGTCGACCATCAGTTCCAGCGTGAACTTGACGTCCTCGGCCGTGAAGGGCTTGCCGTCATGCCATTTCACGCCATCGCGCAGTTTCACCTTCCAGCTGAGACCGTCGGCGGAAATGCCGCCATTCTCCACGCTCGGCACCTCGACGGCGAGGGAGGGCGTGAACTTACCCTCCGGATCGACGTCGAACAGCGGATTGAACACGCTGTAATGGATGCCCTCGTCCACTTCGATGTGAAGCAGATGCGGGTTGAAGACGGTCGGCTCCTGCGAGAAGCTGATGACCATCTGGCCCGACGGCTTGTCCTTGCCGGCCGCCAGGGCCTCCTCCCGCCCGAGCAGGGCCGGCATCAGCAGCGCCGAGGCGCCGGTCGCCGCCATCAGGCCGAGAGCCTGCCGGCGATTGGGATGGGGAAACTGGTTTCGCTCTTGTTTCGACATGATAGGTCCCTCTAGAGAGTGGCGATATTTTTATGATTGTTGCAGTCGTTTGCCGGTTCGGGACAGCCCCGAGCCGGCGGCTCAGAACCCGCTGATCAGCTCGATCTTTGATCCATCCGAGAAGCGGGAGAAACGGAAATTGGCTGGGTCGACCAAGGGCGGCCGCCCCGTGACGAGATCAGCCATCAGCTTGCCGGCGGCCGGGCCGATACCAAAGCCGTGGCCGGAAAAACCAGTGGCGATGTGAAAGCCGGGTATGGCCTCGACCGGTGAGATCACCGGCACAGCATCCGGCGTGACGTCGATATAGCCGGCCCAGCGCTGGGCGATCTCCGCCTTGGCAAAGACCGGGAAGGCCTTGGCGAGATTGGCCAGGGCGACGTCGGTCAATTCCTTCGCCGGCTCTGGATCCAGCACGCGGCAACGCTCGAAGGGGCTGACCTCGTCCATCGCCCATTGCTTGGGCACACGGGCTTCCTCGAAAAAACGGCCCCCGACCCTCAGATTGAGCGAGCGCCACTCCTTGCGCAGGGCCGGCAGGAAGTCGAAGAAGAAGCGGAAGCTGTTGGGCACGATGTCGACGACGTTCTCGTGCCCGGAGGCAATGGTGTAGCCGCCATCGGCACGCTTGCGCACGGCGAAGCCGTTAGACCAGATCGCCGGCCCCGGCCCGCCTTCGAGCGGCTTGGTGCGCAGGACCGAGTTCTTCACCTGCAATTGCGGCAGGCGAATGCCGAAACGGCCCGAGAACAGGCTCGACCAGGCTCCGCCGGCCAGGACGACGGCGCTGCAGGCGATCGGGCCACGTTCGGTAACGACGCCGCTGATCGCTCCGCCCGACGTCTCCACGCCGCGCACGGCGCATTCGGTCAGGATGGCAGCACCCTTGCGCCGGGCGGCCTCGGCGATCAGAGGGGCGGCGCGCTGCGGCTCGGCCCGCCCGTCCTCGGCCGTAAACAGAGCGCCCTTGATGTCCATGGTCGTGCCGGGAAACATCCGCTTGTATTCGGTGCCCGAGATCATGCGGGAGTCGAGCTGGTAACCGTCGAGATTGCGGTTCCAGCGCTCGTGGTCGGCATATTCCCTGTCGTTCTCACAGGTGAACATGATGCCGGCGCGGGTATAGCCGGTGTCTCCCTCGACCCGCTGGTCGAGCGTCTTCCAGATCCTCAGCGCCTCGGCCATCAGCGGCACTTCACGCGGGTCACGACGCGAGATGCGCACCCAGCCCCAATTGCGGCTCGACTGCTCCTGGCCGATACCGCCCTTCTCACAGAGCGCGACCTTGAGGCCGCGCTCGGCCAGTTCGAGCGCCGTCGAGGCGCCGATGATGCCGCCGCCGATGACGACGACATCGACCTTGGCGGGGAGCGTCGCATCGCCTTGAACGGGCATGACAGTGGGGCCGGGCATGTCAGTAGGACTCTTCGAGCTGGCAGTTGATGGTGAATTCGGCGACGCTGGCTTCGTTGGGCAGTTCGATCAGCATGGCAATGATGCGGGCGAGATCGCGCGGCGAGGTCATCTTCTCGGCGGCGCGGTCGGTCAGGCCGAGAGCCATGTCGGTGGCGACGAAGCCGGGGCAGATCGCGGTGGCGCGGATGCCGCGCTCGAAGCCCTCATGGCGGATGCCGTGCGCCAGCGCAACGGCCGCATATTTGGAGATCGAATAGAGCCCGGCGCGCGAGGATTTGACCCGCTTGCCTGACAGCGAAGCGATGACGATCACCCGCCCGCTCCCGCTTTCGGACAGCGCCTGCCAGGCTGCCTTGGCCAGACGCCGCGGCGCCTTGACGTTCACGGCCAGCATCGCGTCCAGGTCCTCGTCCTCGGCCTCGATGACGTTCTTGGGTATCATGATGCCAGCATTGGCGATAACAGCATCGATGCGCCCGAAACGCTGCAGGGCCGCCTCGGCCCAATCGGCCTCCGCCTGGGGATCGACAGCGTCATAGGCTTGCAAATGGACGTGGTCTGGATCCGCCCAGGTGGGTTGCTCCGGATGCCGCATGCCCAGTGAGAGCCGCCATCCCCGACGCGCGAGCTCGGCCGCCGCCGCCTGCCCTATGCCCCGATTGGCGCCCGAGATCAGGGCTACCCTCTGCTCACTCATGCCACTTGTCCTTCCTTGTCGGCACCGTTCCGAGGCGGCATGCCCACGAAACGGCAATAGGCCCGCTTCAGAATGTCCATCACCTGTCTCTGCTCATGCTCGGGAATGAAGTCGAAGAAGCGTTTCGACTGCTCCGTCGCCAATACGCGCACCTTGGCGGCGAGCTCCGCGCCCGCCGGCGTGATGTAGAGTTCGTGTGCCCGGCTGTCGTTGGACGAGATCCTGCGGGTGAGCAGCCCCTGCTCGATCATGTGGTCGACCAGCCGCCCCATGGCGGAGCGGTCCTTCATCACCAGATGCGCGATCACCGAGGGGCGGATGCCGGGATGGCTGTCGACCAGCAGCAACGTGGTGACCTTACCGGTGCCCTTGGCCACTTCGAGCCCGTCGAGCCATTCGTCGAGGTCGCGCGACACGGCCAGGCTGATCACCCGGATATAGAAGCTCAGCGTATTCTCGAGCACGTCGAGGTCGATATGCTCGGGTAGCGTCGGCGGCTTGGCCCGTGTTTCCTTCATGCGGCAGGCTCCCATTCGCTGCCCGGAATGGCTGCCACCAGGCGCTTGGTGTAGTCGTTCTGCGGCCTGCGGAAGACCTGCGCCGGCGGCCCGGACTCGACGATCCGGCCCTTGAACATCACCGCGACCTCGTCGCAGATCTGGCTCGCGACGCGCAGATCATGGGTGATGAAGATCATGGCCAGATGCATCTCCTTCTGGATGCGTGCCAGCAATTGCAGGATCTGGGCCTGGATCGAGACGTCGAGCGCCGAGACCGCCTCGTCGGCGATCAGCAGGACGGGATCGAACATCAGCGCGCGGGCAATGCCGATGCGCTGGCGCTGGCCGCCGGAGAATTCATGAGGAAAGCGGTCATAGGCGCCGGCGTCGAGGCCGACGCGGCCGAGCAGGCCGACGGCCTTCTCCTTGGCCTTGCCCGCGGCCATGCCCTGCGCCATGGGGCCGACGGTGAGGATGCGCCCGACGGTGTGGCGGGGATTGAGCGAGGCATAGGGATCCTGGAAGATCATCTGGATGCGCGGACGCAGCGGCCGGAACTCATCCTCGCGCAAGGGCGCGATGTCCCGCCCTTCGAACAGGATGCGGCCCCCATCGCTGCCCATCAGCTTCATCAGCACGCGCCCTAGCGATGACTTGCCCGAGCCCGACTCCCCGACGAGCCCGAGGGTGCAACCTTGCCGGACAGAGAAACTGACATCGTCGACGGCACGCACCGGCGTGCCCTTGGCGAAGAAGCGCCCCTGGCCCTGGTAGGTCTTGCTGATCCCATCGGCCTCCAGGATGACAGGGGGCAGTGCGGCAGGGATGGCATCCTCGGCCACCATGCGCGGCACGGCCGCGATCAGCGTCTTGGTATAGGGGTGCTGCGGGTCACGCAGGACCTGGGCAGCCGTGCCCTGCTCCACCAACCGGCCCTTTTCCATCACCACGACGCGGTCGGCAATTTCGGCCACCACGCCGAAATCATGGGTGATGAACATCACGCTCATGCCCTTGCGGCGCTGGATCTTGCGGATGAGCTCAAGGATCTGGGCCTGGGTGGTAACGTCGAGCGCCGTGGTCGGCTCATCGGCGATCAGCACGTCCGGATCGAGGGCCAGGGCAATGGCGATCATCACGCGCTGGCGCTGGCCGCCGGAGAGGCGGAAGGGATATTGATGGCGGATGGTGGTGGGATTGGGCAGCCCGACTTCGCCGAGGAGTTCGACGACCTTTTGCTGCCGCGCGGCCGGCGTGCCCACGCCATGGGCCTCCATCGCCTCGGAGATCTGGTCGCCGATGGTCATCAGCGGATTGAGCGCCGAGAGCGGATCCTGGAAGATGATCGAGACAGCCCGGCCCCTAAGGTCTCGCAGCTGTTCTTCCCGGGCCGCAAGCAGGTCCATGTTTTTGAACAGGATGCGCCCGCCCGTCACCGTCAGCGATGTCGACAGCAGGCCCATGATCGTGTTGGCGGTAACGGATTTGCCCGAGCCGGACTCACCGATGATGCAGAGGATCTCGCCGGCCTTGAGCTCGAAGGAAATGTCCTCGACGGCGTAGGGCCGTTCCATGTTGCGCGGCAGGCTGACGGTGAGCTTGTCCACCGACAGGATGGTCGCGCCCGGGGCTTTCGGCTCGGCGTCGGAGACCAGCATCGTGACCATCCTTCCCAATCACCGGCGGGGTGCTTGTACCCCGTCCTCGATATAGTGGACGATTACAACTAATTTTGTCGGCAGCGCCAAGCGGAAATTTCAGGCAGCGAAGATGTTGCGCTGCCGCAAACCGGGGCAGGCCGATCAGGCGGCCTTGGCCTGGATGCCGGAGAACGAACCTGGCAGCAGGCGGAAATAGGCCAGCCCCTGCCCCGCACCGCGCGCCACCAGGAAACCGATCAAGGCGAGCCACAAGCCGTGATTGCCGAGGGGCTGCAGCAGCCACCACAGCCCGAAATAGCAGGCGAGCGCCACTACCATCAGGTTGCGCATGGCTGCGTTCCAGGTGGCACCGACATAGACACCGTCGAAGGTGAAGGCGAGCGCGCCCGCGACAGGCGTGATGGCGGCATAGGGCAGGAATTGCCGGGCCAGCTCGCGAACCGAGGTGCTGGTGGTCATGAAATCGATGAAAGCCCCGCCCGCCACGAACAGCAGGGCAGACATGCCGATCGCCAGCGCCAGGCTCCAGATCACCGAATAGCGCACGGCCTTTTCGAAGGACGGCCGGTTGTTGGCACCGATCGAGCGCCCGCTGAGCTGTTCGGCCGCGGTGGCAATGCCATCGAGAAAATAGCCACCGACCAGGAAGAAATTGTTGAGGATGGCGTTGGCGGCCAGCGTCACATCGCCGGCCAGCGCGCCCTGGCGCCCAAAGAAGACGAAGGCTGCCAGCAAGGCGAAAGTGCGCAGCATGATGTCACGGTTGATCGCGATCATGCGCACGAATTTGGCCTTGTCGAAGACCAAGGTACGGGGCACACCGAGGCGCCCGCCGAAATGAGCTGCGACCACAGCGAGGCCAGCGACGACGCCGGCCGTCTCCGCCAGGGTGGTGGCCCAGGCCGTACCCGCAACGCCCCAGCCCATCGCCAGCGTGAACAGGACGCAGAGCAGGATGTTGACGAGGTTGATGCCGATCTGCAGGAACAGGCCGGTGGTGGTCCGGCCCAGCCCGATCAGCCAACCGAGCACGGCATAATTGGCAAAGGCGAAGGGCGCGGACCAGATGCGGATGGCGAAATAGATCTCCGCCGCATGGGTCACCTCGGGCGAGGCACCGAGCAGCGGGAAAGCGACCGCCGCAATTGCGCGCTGCAATGCCACCATGGCAAGGCCGAGCACGGCGGCCATCACCAGCGCCCGCAGGAACACCGCCCGCTGCTCCAGCCTGTCGTCGGCGCCGACCGCCTGCGCCGTCAGGCCGGCGGTGCCCATGCGCAGGAAGCCGAAGCCCCAGAACAGGAAGTCGAACAGGAGGGCATTGAGAGCCACCGCCCCGAGCAGGGCCTCGCTGCCGATCTGGCCGATCACGGCGGTGTCGACCAGCCCGAGCAGTGGCGTGGACAGATGCGCCAAGGTCATCGGCGCGGCGATGCCGATGACGATGCGGTGGCTGACGGGGACGGGACGAACGGGGGTATCGGGCGAAGCGACAGGCATGGGCGGTGATTTTCCTCACGCCTTGGTAGCCTCAATCAAGAGTCATTCCAAGGTGTTCGCCCAAGCCCGATTGCCGTTCCGGTCAGGTACCGCTTCCGGGAGCCGATTGCGCCAGGTGCAGCGCCCCCTGCCCCGCATCGTCCTTCTCGATCTCCTCGGTGAGTTCACGGCCCCGCGTCTCAGGCAGCAGGGCGATGGCGAGGAGCACGAAGAAATACGCGCTGACCGCGGTGACGGCCATGGCATCGCGCAGCAGGAGGACGCCACCTGCCGTCATCAGGCCGATGACCGTGGGAAAGAAGGCACCGGCGGCCCGGCCGAAATTATAGGCAAAACCCTGGCCGTTGCCCCGGATGGCGTTCGGAAACAATTCGGTGAAATAGGGCCCGAGCGCGCTGTAAATTCCCAGAGCGGCAAAGCCGAGCACGAAATCGAGCGCAAACATCACCACCCCGCCACCCGGCAGATAAAGGAAGGCCGGTATGAAGATCCAGTTCAGCAGGGCAAAGAGCAGGAAGTTGCGGCGGCGGCCGATGGCGTCGCACAGATAGGCGGCGACGATATAGCCGACGAAGGAGCCCACGGTGAGAACGAACATGTGATAGCCCACGCCCACCGTGGAGATTTCCCGTACCGTCTTCAGGAAGGTCGGCAGCCAGATCACCATGGAAAAGCCGCCCGCCTGCACGCCGAAGGCCAGGAGCGAGGTCAGGCAGGTGGTGCGGAGATAGCGCCGGTGGAAGATCATGAACGGGCTGGCGGGCGCTTGCCCGGCCTTCACCCTCTTCTCCCTCGCCGCCAGAAAGACAGCGGGCTCGGGGACGCCGCGCAAGGCAAGCAGGACAAGAATGGCCGGCGCCGCGCCAAGCCAGAACATCCAGCGCCAGGCCTGCGTATCCGGCAGGGTCGCGAACAGGATGGACGAGAGAACCGCCGCAATGGCATAGCCGATCGCATAGGCGCTCTGCACGGTTCCCACCGCCTTGCCGCGATATTCGGAACGGATGATCTCACCCATCAGGACCGAGCCGGCAGCCCATTCGCCGCCGAAGCCGATGCCCGACAGGATGCGGGCGGCGAGCAACTGCTCGAAGGAGTTGCAAAAACCGCTCAGCACGGTGAAAAACGAAAACCAGAGGATGGCGAGCTTCATGACGCGCACGCGCCCGATCCGGTCGCTCAGGATGCCGGCCGCCCAGCCCCCGATGGCGGAGGAGATCAGGGCCGAGGTTCCGAGAAAGCCAGCCTCGGCATTCGTCATGCCCCACACTGCGATCAAAGTGGGGATGAGAAAACTGTAGAGCTGGGTGTCAAGCGCATCGACGGCCCATCCGCCGAAACAGGCATAGAGCGTCTTGCGCTCGGTACGATCGAGACTGGTAAACCAGGCGAACATGCATTCCTCCCTGCTTCCGGCCTTGTGTTGAAGGCTGCGCGTCCAGCTCCGTTGGCAGGCGCGAGCGTGGGGCCGGTTATGTCGGTACGCGTAGATCGGCGCGGCACAGGCGCCCGCATTCGGGAGCCCGAAGGCGCCACAGGAGCAGAACGCTGCCCTGGGGCGCTGCTCAGGCTGCCCGGAGGACGAGTTCCTCCAGGCCGAGCACACGCGCCGTATTGGTCGAAATCATCCGGCGGATCGCCTCGTCGGAATAGCCGAGTTCCAGGCACAGCCGGACGCCGCGCCGGAACCCTTCCAGCGGGCTGAACACACCGACCTGTCCGAGATCCGAACACAGGATGGTGCGGTCGATACCGGCCGCCTCGATCTGCTGGCGAAGATCCTCCGCCGAGCGGGTCTTGAACTTGGATCCTTCCAGAAACATGCAGAGCGAATGCTCCACATAGGCACCCATGGCGGCGATGCCCTTCACATCCTCCAGGCTCGCGCCGACGATGTCCTCGGGGTGCGTGAAAATCAGGCGCTCGACACCGCGGCGCTGGGCTTCCTCGAACAGGATCCAGGTCTCGCTGACATGCAGGTGGCCGCTGGCAAGCGCCATGCGGTTGCGGGCGATGACGTCCAGGACGTCCTTGACCTCATCGAGCACCTGCCTGTTGGCGTCGAGGACCGGGACCGCCCGGGCCGGCCGCATCTTCTGGGTCGAGGCCGGATGCGACCAGGAGGATGTCTTCTCCCATTCGAGATGATTCTCGGCGGCCAAGGTCGGCATCCAGACGACCTTGCCGCCCATCGCCGCCGTATGCTCGACGGCATGGGGGTTGATGCCCCCCACCACATTGTTGAGCACGATGCCGGAAAAGACCTTTGTCGTCAGTTCCGGATGGTGCCGGGAAATCAACGCCGCCGTCGCCACGCCGGCATAGTCATGGTCCTTGGTGACCACCGCCGCAAAGCCCGCCTCCGACATCTGGCGGGCCAGTTCCAGGTGGTCGAGGCCGCGCGGCGCGATCGAAGGCCCGCTATGCACATGGGGATCGATCGCACCCTTGAGCAGCGCGTCGATGCGCTGGGTATCCCCGGTCGATCCGGTATCGATGGTCAGTGCATCCATGGTCTTGGCTCCCTAGAGAAAAGCGCGTTCAAGAGTGAACGCCTATTTGCTCTAACTCCTTGTTCCGACGCGTCTTTGCGATTCCCGGTGATTCCACCAAATCGCAAAACGCCTTGGGCCTGCCGGCTCTGCCGTGCGATCAATGGGCTAAGAGAGGATGCCAGCACCCTCAGCCGGCATCGGGTAGTCGGCGGCGTTCAGCACCCAGCCGGGCTTCAGCGAGAAATCCAGGCGCGGCGGGCAGAAGATGTCGACGAGCTGGTTCACCCCGGCCAGCATGCCGCGGGAGGTATGGATGGCCGGCGGCGGGATCACCATCACCGAAGGCGCTTCGCAATATTCGTGCTGATCGTCGCGCCAGGCGTTGAGATCCGTGGTCCAGGGCCAGCGCAGGTGATGGGTGAAGGCGCCCTCCAGCGCGAGGGAGATCTGTTCGAAATCATCATGATGATGCGGCGAGAGCTTGGTCACGTCGCGCGGCCCGTGTTGCACCGGCAGGACATTCACCATCATGGTCGAGCCGCGCCAGATGCGCCCGAACCGCCCCGGCTCGTCCGGCACGTCGAGCGAATAGACATGCAGCTGGGGCCCACCCTGCGCCTGCGGCCAGGGCTGGAACGGCCCGACATTGGGATGCGCCGTCTCATAGGATGCCGCGTTCACGCAGCGGGCCGCGAGATCCTCGGCCCTGGTGGTGAACAAGCGCACGACCGGCCCCGATCCCACGATCCGGATCGTGCTCGGGCCGGGCGGAACGAAGACGATGGAATAGCCCGGTACGCGCGCCTTGCCGTCGGCGGTCTCGACCTCGGCGCTCACGCCCGCATCGGGCAGCAGGAGCACATATTCGTCGGCCTGTGCGGCGCGGCGGAAGCAGGCACCATCCAGCGCTTCCGTATAGGCAACCACGCAATGCTGGCTGCGGATGAGCCAGCTGCGGCCATTGGCATCGTCCTCCTGGGGCGCGGCCTCGTAGAACTTGCCGCAATCGGCACCGGCGAACTCGGTCGCCGCCGGCGCGGCGTGGACCGACGCCAGCGTCGAACGCGGATCCGAAGCGTCATACATGGCAACCTCCCAGCGGGACCCGACGCACTTTGCGCCGCATCGACCGACTAGCTTATTGTTTCGTTAGTTGAAACGACGTTCTATTTATTTTTGAGACAAAGCTCTCCCTTGTCAAGAGGGCCACCAACGGCCGTCAATCGAGCACGTAGCCCAACGCTTCGGAAACCTGCTTTGCGGCCCTGACCGTTCGCTCGATCTGTTCGGCGGTGGGCGTTTCGGTAATGAACTGCACGGAGTCGACGATCGCCAGCGTGCCCACCAGGGAGCCGGCGGCATCGAAGACGGGTGCTGCCAGCGCATTCAGGCCGATCAGGATCTCGTTCGGTGCGGTGGCCCAGCCGGCCTGGCGCACGCGCTCGATCTCCTTGCGCAGGCCGCCGGGCGTGACGATCGTCGCCTGCGTGCGGCGCTCCAGGCGCATGCCGAACACAGCGGCCCGCAAGGCATCATTGCCGAAGGCCAGAGCGATCTTGCCCTGGGCCGAACTGTGAAAATCGAGCAGAGATCCAGGCCGGACGCCGATCTCGACGGTGGATTTGCCTGGAACGGTGGTGAGAACGCGCACCCCATCCGCTTCCAGCTGGGCAATCACCGCGGAATGGCCGAGACTGTCGCGCAATTCCCGCAGGGCCCGCGCGCTGGCCGAGACGATATCGCGCCCCTCCCCCACGGCCCGCCCCAGCTTGATCAGACGACTGCCGAGTTGGTAGCGCTCGGTCTCCGGCAGTTGGACGACGTAGCCGTGCTGCACCAGCGTCTGCAGATAGCGCCAGATCCGGCTCTTGGTGGTTTCCAGCGCGACGGCCATCGCCGACACGCCCATGGGCCGCCCCTCCTCCGCCAGCAATTCCAGGATGCGCATGGCCAGAACCACCGCCTGCACGCCGTCGCCACCCGGGCCGCTAACACGAGGCATTCTTCATTCCCTCACGAGGAAGGGCACATCTGCCCATTGACATGGGCGCCCTTTGAGTTGAACCTGATTATAGAAACGATGTTTCGACTAACGAAACAAGAGAAAACAATCCCATGCCTGCCAACAGCCTGTCACACCCCACAGACAATTTCCGCCAGCGCCTGCTTTCGCGAAAACCCCTCCTCGGATCGTTCATCAAGACACCGACCGTCCATGCAACCGAAATCCTCGGCGATCTCGGTTTCGACTTCGTTGTCGTGGACGAGGAACATGCCCCTTTCGATCGTGGCCAGACGGAACTGGTGCTGCTGGCAGCGCGCGCAGCCGGCACCGCCGCGATCGTCCGCGTGCCCGAGATCAGCCGCATCCTCGGCGCGCTGGACGACGGAGCGGCAGGGGTCCTCGTCCCGCACATCTCCTCCGCGGCCAAGGCCCGGGAAGCCGCCGAGGCCTGCCGCTATCGCGGTGGCCGGCGGGGCTTTTCCAATTCGCCGCGCGCCGGGCGCTATGGAGGCCTCGGCATGTGGCAGCATGTCGATCGACAGGACGCACATGTCAGTCTCATCGCGATGATCGAGGACCCGGAAGCGCTGGCGGAGATCGACGCCATTCTGGCCACAGAGGGCCTGGATGCCGTCTTCATCGGGCGGGGCGATCTTACGGTGGCGCTGCAGGCTGAGAGCACCGACGCGCCTGCCGTCCAAGCCGCCGTCGAGACGATCTGCACTGCGGCCGGACGGGCCGGCAAGCCCGTCTGCATGATGGTAGCCAGTGCGGCCGAAGCGAGGCGCTACCATGCCCTCGGTGCCTTCGCCTTCATCATGGCCTCCGACCAGGCCTTCATGCGCAAGGCAGCGGCCGAAAGCCTGGGTAGCTTTTCCAAGGAATTCGCCGCGTAACGGCACGCGGCGGCAAGGAGGCTTTCGCGTTCTATTTGCGCCCGCCGGAGGGGGCGGATTTCAAGAGGCGCAGCACGAGCCAGATCGGAACCACGATCACCGCTCCGAGCAGGAAATAGCCGAACAGGTCCTTGATCATGCCGAAGCCCTGCGCCGACAGGCGCTCGAGGAAGTGCCGGAGCCTGGCAAGGAGTTCCCAGGGGGTGAGGTCGAGCCAGGCCAGCACGAGGCCCACGGCGACGGAAACCACCACCAGCTTGATAATCGTGCCCATCACCGAGCCGCCCATGAACTTCTCCAGCCCAGCCATACCTAATCTCCTACCGTACCAGGGCCTATTTCGGGCGTGACGGCCCCGCGGTCAAGCAGGGCAGTGAGGCTTTCCAGCCTGTCCGCCTCGCTCGGCGGCTTGTCCCAGCGCAAGCGTGCCAGCCGAGGAAAGCGCATGGCGACGCCGGATTTGTGGCGGCTGGAACGCGCCAGTCCCTCGAAGGCAACTTCCACCACCAGGCCTTTCTCGGCGGTGTGGACAACTTCCCTCACTGGCCCGAAGCGGTTCACCGTGTTGTTGCGGACGAAACGGTCGATGTCGCGCAATTCCTCGTCGGTGAAGCCGAAATAGGCCTTGCCGACCGGCACCAGCTCCTCACCCTTCCACACACCGAACGTGTAGTCGGAATAGAAGGAGGAACGCTTGCCATGGCCGCGCTGGGCATACATCAGCACGGCGTCGATGCGGAACGGCTCGCGCTTCCACTTGAACCATAGCCCCTTCGGCCGGCCGGGCACATAGAGGCTGTCGCGCCGCTTCAGCATCAGCCCCTCGACCGCTTCGGCGTCAGGACCGGCCCCAGCGCTAGCGGGATTTTCCCGGGCCAACGCCAGGGCGTCCGGCCCGGCGAAGGCGACCAACGGCGAAAGGTCGAGGCGTGGCGAAGCAAGGCGTGCCACGAAAGTCTCCAGTCGGGCCCGCCTTTCGATGAAGGGACAATCGCGCAGATCCTCATCCCCTTCGGCCAGCAGGTCGTAGGCCCTGATATGGGCGGGATAGTCGGCGACCAGCTTGGGCGTCACGCTCTTGCGGTTGAGCCTCTGCTGCAGGGCATTGAAATTCTCGATGCGGCCGGCACCATCCTCGCCGAGCCGCCGCACCAGCAATTCACCATCGATGGCGCCCTCGAAATTGAGGGCTTCGACGAGATCGGGAAAGGCCGGGGCAATATCCTCGCCGGTGCGGGAGTAAAGGCGAAGCACGGGTCCATTTTCAGTGAGAGCGCCGACGGCCTGGACGCGGATGCCGTCCCATTTCCATTCCGCGACATGGCTGTCCGGCAGGATGGCCGCAAGATCGCCCTCTTCCAGGGCATGGGCCAGCATCACCGGCCGAAACGGGGCGGGGTTGCCGCTCTCGGGCCGCTCGCCCCTGCCTTCCGCCCAGGCGAACAGCTCCTGATAGGGTGGCTGCAGGCCTGGCCAGGCCAGCTCGATGTCGTCGGCCGAGAGCTTGCCCAGCGCCGCAACGGCGCTCTTGGCGAGACGGGCGGAAGCGCCGATCCTCAACGCTCCGGTGATGAGCTTGAGGAATGCCCAGCGCCCCTTCTCGTCCAGCGCGTCGAGATGGCGGGCGATCAGGGCAGGCATTTCCGAGCGCCCGGCCTGGCTCAGAGCCTCCACCACTTCCGACAAGGTAGGCGCATGGTTCATGCCCGGCCGGGCCGGCCACATCAGCGCGATGGTCTCGGAAAGATCGCCGACATAGTCGTAGGACAGCGCAAAGAGTTCGGGATCGGCCCGTTCGCCGATCAACTCGCGCAGCACGGCCGGCTTGGCGTTGCGGAAGGACAGCGCCCCGGTGATCGCCGCAAGCGCATAGCCGCGGTCCGGATCGGGCGTATCTCGGAAATAGCTCGTCAGCAGCCGCAGCTTGGCGTTGCGGCCCGGCTCATAGGCAAGGCGATCAAGCAATTCGGCGAAGCGGTTCATGCCTCCTCCGCCTCCTCGTCGCCATAGCCGATCATGTGCAGGGGCTGGGCCTTCAGCCCCTGGCTGCCGGCCCAATGCACCAGTGCATCTTCCTGGCCGTGCGTGACCCAGAGCTCCGAGCAGCCCGTCTCCAGGATCGAGCGCTGCAGATCGGACCAATCGGCATGGTCGGAGATCACCAGCGGCAGTTCGGCGCCACTCTGGCGCGCCCGCGCCCGGATGCGCATCCAGCCCGAAGCGTAGACGCTGAGGGGATCCGGCATCTTGCGCGACCAGGCTTCCTGGGCCGCACTGGGCGGACAGAGCACGATGGCACCAGCCAGTCCGGCAGGCTTGACGTCGCGCACCAGTTGCAGCGTTCCGAGTTCGATGCCGAAGGCTTCATAGAGGCGCGTCACCTTCTCCATGGCGCCATGCAGATAGATCGGCGCCTGATGACCGGCCTGGCGGGCCATGGCGATGATGCGCTGGGCCTTGCCGAGGGAATAGGCGCCAACGAGATGGGCCCGCTCGGGAAACAGAGCCAGCGACCCGAGCAGCTTGCCGATCTCCTGCCGGGGATCGGGATGGCGGAACACCGGCAGGGCGAAGGTGGCTTCCGAGATGAAGACATCGCAGGGTACCGGCTCGAAGGGCAGACAGGTCGGATCGGCCTGGCGCTTGTAGTCTCCCGAGGCGACGATGCGCAGGCCCTTTGCCTCGAAGGCAATCTGCGCCGAGCCCAGCACGTGGCCGGCGGGGTGAAACGTCACGCTCACGCCGCCGAGATCGAGCTTCTGGCCGAGAATGGCGGTCTGGCGCGTTTCGCAAAAATCCTCGCCATAGCGCGCCGCCATGATCGCCAGCGTCTCGGCGGTGGCCAGCACCTGGCGATGACCGGCGCGGGCATGATCGGAATGGGCGTGGGTGATCAGGGCCCGCTCGACCGGCCCGATGGGATCGACATGGACATCCGCCAGCGGGCAATACAGCCCCGACGGCGTCGGAATCAGCAAGTCCGAAGGCCGCATCGCGAGAACATAGGGTGAAAGCGGAACGGGGCCAAGGTGCGGGTGCCAGGAGGTGTGTGCCAGAAGGTGCGTGCCAGCGTCCTCCAGTTTTCAGGCTGGCATGGCCACGCCGAGCGCCTGTCCCGCCACTTCAAGTCCTGCCACTCCAAGTCACCTTGATTTGCTTTACCATCATCGCTCAGGTCACCAATCCATTGTGTGAACTGTTGCTCATTGCCGACATGAATCCGAACTCGAAGACCGGCTCAAGCCCAGCCTCGACCAGGGCGTCCATGAAGGCATATCTCGCGGCTTTGACTTTCCCCCCGTCGATCACCGCTTCAAGGCAGGCGCCTCGGGCAACCACATAGAGAGCTTCACCCATCTCAGGCCACCGATTGTCGAGAAAATCCAGTGCCTGCTGAACCGATCGGATCACAACCGTCCGATTGTGCCCGAGCTTGAACGAGACAGGATGATGGAAGGCAACTTCCGACATTTCACACCTCAACTAGTCCAATAAGTGTATGGCCGTTCGAAGCCGAGACAGAGATTTGAACCCGCAGCGCCGATTTCAAGGCGAATTCCCAAGCGCCGTCGGAAGCGGGTTTTTCTCCCCAAATTACGGATCAAATCAAAATATGCCCAACAGCTATGACGACAGCAGCAACGCTCCAAAGCTGGTTGGGTTCCCGAGCATGCGTGGAAAGCGAAGGCCGTCATGACCTGCATGGTCGATGCCTTCGGGACACTGCGGTGCATCACCGGCGGTGGCGGCCCGAAACAGCCAGGCAGCGGCTGGCCTGTCATCCTCGCCATCTAGCGCGCCTGCCGGCTCAGCGCCCCCTTGACGCATCAAATATGAGGCCGAAGCTTGAACGTCTGACCGCGAAGTGCCTGAGTTTCCGGGCGATCCATTACTGATGCAGCGGCTCGCAGTTGGTGCGCCCAGACGTCACGCAATTCAACAGGTCATTGTCGGCCTTCAGGGTTTCGAAGACCCAAATACACGCAGCGAGCAAGAGTGCCACGAACACGAGCACCGCGATTTTACGAAGGTCATCAGGGTCCATGGGCGGGCGTCCAATCTCCGCATCAATAGGCCCCCGCTCCCCAAAAACCACAAGCATCCCCCGCCAAGAAGCGGGAAAATTGAGCACGATCCGCCCTTCCTCAACTTTCTCGGCACTCCCGTCCACAAATGATGAACAAAATGCGGCGTCACCATCATGTGGAACAGGATGACATCGCCCCGCCCATGCGATACCGGAGAGGGCAACCATGGAGATCCCTTCCAGATGCTGTTCAACCGGACGCCGATGCTGGCCAAGGCCCAATCGCGGGTGCCATCCGCAAGCAAATATCTTGTCGGCGCCGGCCTGGTGGCGACACTGGCTCTCGTCGTCAGTACCCATGTCAGCGCCGCCGAACGGATCGCCCCCAAGGTGATGGTGATCACCATGTTCGGCGAGGAAACCAAGCCCTGGCTCGAGGCCCGGAAACTGACGACGAAAATCAAGGTTCCCGGCCTGTCGCGGGAATATCCCGACGTCGCGTGCGATACCGACGGCCTGTGCGTGATGACGACGGCCATGGGCTATGCCAATGCGGCCAGCTCGACGGCAGCCCTCGTCCTCGGCGGCAAGTTCGACCTGAAGCAGACCTATTTCCTGATCGACGGCATTGCCGGCGTCGATCCCAAGGACGGCACGCTGGGATCGGCGCTGTGGGCGCGCTATGTCATCGATGGCGGCCTGCGCCACGATATCGACCCGCGCCAGATCCCCGCCGACTGGCCCGACGGCATGCTGCCCCTCGGCGCCGCCAAGCCGAGCGACAAGGCAGGCTGGAACGCCGGTACCGAGGTCTATGCGCTCAATCCGAAACTGGCGGAAAAGGCCTTCGAGCTGACCCGCTCCGTCGAACTCGCAGACGGCAAGGACGCGCAGAATTATCGCAGCCGCTATCAGGACGAAGCCGCCCGCGACAAACCGACAGTGAAGCTGTGCGATACCGTCTCGATCGACACCTATTGGCACGGATCCAGGATCGGCGAGGCCATGGAACGCTGGGCCAAGCATGCCACCGACGGCAAGGCGAATTACTGCACCACGCAGATGGAAGATAATGCCACGCTGACCGCCCTCAAGCGCGGTGCCGAAGCCGGCCTGCTCGACTTCGACCGCATCGCCGTGCTGCGCACCGCCTCCAACTTCGATCGCGAGGCGCCCGGCCAGAGCGCGGCAGAGTCGCTCAGAGCCAAGTCCGGCGGCTTCGGCCCGTCGGTTGCCAATGCTTATCGTGTCGGCTCGACCTTCGCCGACGCGGTCCTCAAGAACTGGCCGTCATGGTCAGCCGGCAGGCTGTAGGCGTCTTTTGGCGCTTCCAGGGACGTCGTGGTGCTCGCAATTTTGATGAGAGCTGCCGGCATCACGAACTCTACATGGCCCGACAGGCCGTTCTGTCCGCTCGGCTTTCTCCCGCAGCCCCACCATGCTCAAAGCCCGTTCCTCCGGCAATGCCATCGCCGACCGCCGTTTCGCCTATGCCATGGACTACAAGACCGGGGGCGATCCTGCATCGGCCGCCGAACTGGTGGCGCAGGCCCTTGATGAGGCGCCTGGCTGGGCCGCCGGCTGGCTGACGCTTGGCGATCTCAACGAGACACTCGGCCGTCTGAAAGAAGCCATCGAGGCCTTCCGAAGGTCCCTTTCCCTCGACCCGACGGATGAAGCAGGCGCCGGAGCACGTCTGGCCCGGCTCGGCGAGATGCCGGCCAATGGCGCGATGACGCCGGCGCACATCGCCGCCCTGTTCGACGAATATGCGCCGCGCTTTGAGCGCTCCCTGGTGGACAATCTCTCCTATCGTGGCCCTGCCCTGCTGCGCATGGCATTGGACGGACTTGGCCGACAAGGGCCGTTCGAACGCGCACTGGATCTGGGTTGCGGCACCGGTCTTGCGGGCGAGATCTTCCACCCCTACTGCCAAAATATCGTCGGCGTCGACCTCTCCGCCGCCATGCTTGCCAAGGCACGTGCCAAGCAGATCTATCGTGAGCTGGAACGAGCCGATATCGCCGATTTTCTCCTCCGGCAGGACGCGGGCAGCGCCGACCTGATCCTGGCCGCCGACGTGTTCATCTATCTCGGTGACCTCGACACCATTTTCCGGCAAGCCGCGCGCGTGCTGGTGCCCGGCGGGCTGTTCGCCTTCACGGTCCAGAGTCAGGACGGCCCTGCCGCCTTCATTCTCAATCACGATCTGCGCTACGCCCATTCGCGTGAAGGCATCGAGAGCTGGGTGGCCGCGGCGGGCCTGCAGCCACGCCATCTCGATGACGCCTGGGCTCGCACCGACCGAGGCGTTCCGGTGCCGGGCCTGGTGGTCGTGCTGGAACGCTGACCGGTCCGCAAGACAAGAAACCTCGGCGCCACTCCTGGTACGTCGCGTGCCTTGGCAAAAGTACTTCCCCAACGTAAGGATGGCTCGGGGGACTTGGTTGCTTGCCAACCAACGGAGAGTCATGCGCTTGAAGGGGGCACTATGTTTTCGAGAATTTCCGCGGTCGTCCTGGCGGGCCTTGCCTGTGCGAGCTGTGCAACCAGCGGTGGTCTGCAGACCCTGACGAGGACGGCTGACCAGACGCCGCGCGGCCGGGTCGTCAAGGACACCACTCGCATCACCGACGGCATCCTGGCCGGCAATCTGATGGTGTCGAATTTCTATTATGTGAGCCGGCCCCAGCCGGTGACGACGCCGATCCTGCGCGACATGGACATCCGGGCTCGCCGTGCCGGCTGCCTCGACGGCAATGTCCCTGTGCGCAGCAGCGTCAGCGCTCGCTGGGGCACCTATACCTCGGCCTATCGCATCATCACCCACTACGACTGCGATTGAACACCGGGCCGACGACCGACCCGCTTCAAGCGGGTTTTTGCGGAATCCGCCTCTGGTCTCCGGAGAAAGAGCATGTACTCGAAAATTCTCGCTATAGCCGTGGCAAGCCTCAGCCTTGCCAGTTGCGCCGGCCGAAGCGACCTGAACCTCATCACCCGCACCTCTCAGGAGACTTCGCGGGGCGACGTGGTCAAGCGCATTTCGCGTATTGGCGATGGTAGTCACGCTGGAGGGCTCATGGTCTCCAATTTTTACTATTGGCGCAGACCTCAACCCATCACACCCGCCATCATGCATGACCTGGATGCACGTGCTCGCCGGGAGGGGTGCGAGGGGGCACGCCCTCCCATCCGCTACAGCATCACCAATGATCCAGGCGCCTATGGCGAGGCCCATGCCATCATGGCAATCTATGATTGCCGCTAGCACCTTGAGGTCGATAGTGGACATCTGACCCCGGCAGGCCAATATCTCCGCAGGAATCGGCGATAGCGGCATGAATGAACAGACCGGGACGCGAGAGACAGGAGATCTGGGCTCCAGCTCGCCGCTCCCAACCCTTCCGGCGATCTTTGCAAACTGGTTTGCGGCCCGCGGCTGGACGCCGCGACCGCATCAGCTTCAGCTCGTCGAGAAGGCGCGCAGCGGGCGCTCGGCCCTGCTGATCGCCCCCACCGGCGCCGGCAAGACCCTGGCCGGCTTCCTGCCGAGCCTGATCGACCTTGCTCCTCGTCGCGCCAACGCCCCCTCAGCGCTCCACACGCTCTACATCTCGCCGCTCAAGGCGCTGGCCGTCGACGTCGCCCGCAACCTGGAGCGCCCGGCCGGCGAGATGGGGCTGCCCATCCGCATCGAGACCCGCACCGGCGACACGCCCCAGGCCAAACGCCAGCGCCAGAAGCGCGACCCGCCCGATATCTTGCTCACCACGCCAGAGCAGCTTGCTCTGCTGCTGGCGAGCCGGGAGGCTGCCGACCTGTTCGGCGGTCTCAAGCGCGTGGTGCTGGACGAACTCCATTCCATCGTCACCTCCAAACGCGGCGACCTGCTTGCCCTCGGCCTGGCACGCCTGCGGTATTTCGTGCCGGATCTCGAAGTCGTCGGCCTCTCGGCCACGGTGCGCGACCCGGATGAACTCCGGCGTTGGATCGTGCCCCAATCCCCCGGCCACCAGATTCGGGGGGCCGACCGCCCAGCCATGGCCGACCTGGTGATCGCCGAAGGCGGTGCGGCGCCGGTGCTCGACATCCTGGAAACGGCGGAGCGTCTGCCCTGGGCCGGCCACACCGCCCGCCACGCCATGGCCGAGCTCTACGCCCTGATTAAGACCCACAAGACCACGCTCGTCTTCGTCAACACCCGCATGCAGGCCGAGTTCGTGTTCCAGGAACTCTGGCGGGTGAACGAGGAAAGCCTCGCCATCGCGCTCCATCACGGTTCGCTGGAAGTCGGCCAGCGTCGACGTGTCGAGGAAGCCATGGCCGCCGGACGGCTCAAGGCTGTGGTGTGTACCTCTACCCTCGACCTCGGCATCGACTGGGGCGATGTCGATCTCGTCATCAATGTCGGCGCGCCCAAGGGGGCCTCCCGCCTCCTCCAGCGCATCGGCCGTGCCAACCATCGCCTGGACGAGCCCTCGCAGGCGATCCTGGTGCCGACCAACCGCTTCGAGGTGCTGGAATGCAAGGCAGCGGTCGATGCCGCCAAGGCCGGCGAGCAGGACACGCCGATCGCCCGCACCGGCGCCCTCGACGTGCTGGCCCAGCACGTGCTCGGGGTTGCCTGCGGTGCTCCCTTCGACGCCGATGCGCTCTATCGGGAAATCGCCTCGACTGAAGCCTATGCTCAGCTCGACCGTTCGACCTTTGACGACGTCCTCGCTTTCGTGGCGACCGGCGGCTACGCCCTGAAGACCTACGATCGCTTCGCCAAGATCCGGCGGGGCAAGGATGGCCTCTGGCGCATCGCCAATCCCATGGTGGCGCAAGCCTATCGGCTCAATGTCGGCACCATCGTGGAGGAAGCCCTGCTCAAGGTGCGCCTTTCCAACAGAGGCCCTCGCGAGCCGACCCGCATGGCCGCCGACAAGCCGACGCCGTATCTGCCCTGGTTCATGGATCCCAAGGCTTCCGGCCCGCCCAAGCGCAAGCCGGGCGAAACATCGGCCCGGCGCGGCTTCGGACGCGTGTTGGGCGAGGTGGAGGAATATTTCGCCGAGGGACTTTCGGTCGGTGACACCTTCCTGTTCGCCGGGGAGATCCTGCGCTTCGAAGGCATCCAGGAGGAGGATGTGCTCGTCACCCGCGCGCCACCAGGCCGGGACCCGAAGATCCCCTCCTTCGCCGGTGGCAAATTCCCGCTTTCCACGCATCTGGCCGCCCGCGTCCGTTCGATACTGGCCAATCCCGACAGCTGGCCCGCCCTGCCCGATCAGGTCGCGGACTGGCTGCGCCTGCAGCGCGACATCTCCCGGATGCCGCCGGCCGGCGACCTCCTGGTCGAGACCTTTCCGCGCGGCAACCGCCATTATCTCGTCTGCTATCCCTTCGAGGGCCGCCTCGCCCATCAGACGCTCGGCATGCTGCTGACCCGCCGGCTGGAACGGGCGAAACTGAAGCCGATGGGCTTCGTCGCCAACGACTATGCACTGGCGGTGTGGGGCGTTTCCGACATGCACAGGGCCGCGATGGACCAGTTGTTCGACCAGGACATGCTGGGCGACGACCTCGAGGAATGGCTGGCGGAATCCGCCCTGATGAAGCGCATGTTCCGCACCTGTGCCATCATTTCAGGCCTGATCGAGCGCCGCGCTCCCGGCAAGGAGAAGACCGGGCGCCAGATCTCCGTCTCCACCGACCTCGTCTATGACGTGCTGCGCCAGCACGAGCCCAACCACATCCTGATGCGCGCCGCCTGGGAGGATGCGCGCACCGGACTGCTCGATCTCCAGCGCCTTTCCAGCATGCTCTCGCGCATCAGGGGCCGAATCATTCATAAGAGGCTCGATCGCATCTCGCCCTTGGCGGTGCCGATCATGCTGGAGATCGGCCGGGAGCCGGTTTACGGCGAGGCGACGGACAGCGTCCTCGCCGAGGCAGCGGATGATTTGATCGCGGAGGCCATGGTTGGACGGCAGGATCGAGCCGGCGATAGAGGAAGCGCCTGAGATGATCCGGCGGGACGAAGCCGTGCTCGGCGTCGCCGGGGTGGAATTCCTCGCCACCGCCGACGGCGCGCTGGTCTGGCCCGAAGAAAGCCTGGTCGTCGTATCGGACCTGCACCTTGAAAAGGGCTCTTCCTTCGCCGAACGCCGCGTATTGCTGCCGCCCTACGATACCGCCGAGACCCTGAAACGCCTGGCGCGGCTCCTGTCTCGTTTCAGTGCAAGGCGGCTGATCTTCCTCGGCGACAGTTTCCACGATCGCCGTGCCGATACTCGCCTCGCCTCGCGCGACCGGGAAGCGCTACAGCGTTGCATCCACGGGCGCGAAATATTCTGGATCGCCGGCAACCATGATCCCGATCCCCCAACCGACCTTGGCGGCACGGCAACGCCGGAACTGGCCATCGGGCCAGTGCTGTTTCGACATGAGCCATCGGCAAGAGCCGAGCCTGGCGAGATCGCCGGTCACCTGCATCCCGTCGCCCGGGTAGCCACGCGCGGCCGCTCGCTGAGACGGCGCTGCTTTGCCGGCGACGGCAGGCGTGCCATCCTGCCGGCCTTCGGCGCCTATGCTGGCGGGCTGAACGTGCGAGACGCCGCCTTCGCGCCGCTTTTCCCCGACGGTTTCACGGCCCATTTGATGGGCGACGAGCGCGTCTTCGCCTTCCCGAGAGCGCGCTGCCTGGGCGGGTGAGAGGGTGCCACTTCCTTCTCCCCTTGCGGGAGAAGGCTGGTTGCGCCTCATTTTGATGGAATAATGCCCCTCAACAGGGATGATGCCCTGTCCTGCCCGCCTCGGCTGCAGCGCGTTGCGACGGCGTCAGGCGCGGCTCGAGTTCGGCCAGCTTCATCAGGGCGTCCGCGTCCCCCGCCGCCGCCGCAAGCGCGAGGAAGCGATAGGAAACGGCAAGATCGCGCGGCGTGCCGAGGCCCCGGGCTGCCAGCAGGGCGTAATTGTACTGACTGCCGACATGGCCCTTCTCGGCGGCCTGATGGAACCAGCGAGCGGCCTGTTCGTAATCGGGAGCGCCCATCACGGCGCCATTGGCATAGAGCACGGCCAGATTGTACATCGCGTTCACCGAGCCATGCTCGGCCGCGCGCTGATACCACAGTCCCGCCAGCACGGCGTCCTGACCGACCCCCCTGCCCTTGTCATAGGCCAGCCCCAGCAGGAACAGCGCCTGCGTATAGCCCATCTGGGCCGCCTGGCGATAAAGCCCGGCCGCCTTGGCGAGATCCTGGGTGGAGGCCTCGGGCCGATCGAGCCGGCGGGCCTCCTCGAACCAGGCCAGAGCCTGCCCGGCCTGTTCCGGCTTGGGAATGGTGATTGCCGGCCGCACCTGCTGAACCGCCGACGTGCTCAGGCGCGGTACCGGCCGGTTGCCGCTGGGAGCAGCGCCGGCTTTTCCACCCTGCAACGCGCCCAGCATCATGGTCACGGCCGCCAAGCCTAGCAGGATCGGGCGCTTGTGCCGCTTGTAGAAAGGTTCATCTCCGGTCACGGGATCGTTCTCCTCGCGCGTGATGGCCCCCTCGGCCTCATTTGCAGCACGCGCCGCCCGCCGGGCTGCGGCGATGAAGGCGCTGCGCGTTCCACTCGACGGCAACGGGCTGCCCGCCCCGAGGGCGGAAACCTGGCTGGGGCGGCCGATATTTTGGGGTGCCTCTGCGGATGAACTCCGGGATCCGTCGCCCGCAAGGGATCGCGGCAGATCGTCGGACCATGAAATGTCATCGGGCCGCTCGCAGCCGAACAAGGGCGCGATGCCGGACATGTCGGGCGGCCCGACGATGACCGATCCACCCCGGCTCCTGACCATGTCTTCGACTGCGGCCAGACTGTTGCCGAGTTGGTGCAGCAGCGATTGCAAGGCTTCGAGGGCCGTGCGCGTATCCCGGACATCGTCCTGCTGATATTGGCGCAATTCGCTATAGAAACGCTGCAGTTCTTCCGGCAAGGCCGCCAAAGCCGATCCGGCCAAAGCCTCACCAAAAGTTTCCCGCAATTGTGCGGCGCCAAGCGTTCCGCTGCCGAGCCCTTCGATGCTCCCCGCCATCGCCGTGATCTGCCGCTCCAGGGCGGAGAAGGCCGCCTCGTCGATGACGCGCCCATCCAGGGCTTCGAGCTTGGTCATCAGCCCCGTCAGCGAGGCATTGGTCGAGGATTGCACATCGTCGACGGCCTGGCGCAGGGCATCGATCTTCTCGTGAAGATCGTGCACCCCCTCAGGCTGGCGAACAAGATCGCCAAGGCGGGCGCGGATGTCGGCCGTCTCACGCTGAAGAGCGGCCAGTACGGCCGGGTCCTGGGCCTGACGCGTCAGCAGATCGAGCTTCTTGTCGAGACGAGCGAACTGCTCGGGGGAGCGGATGTCGGCGATATGCCGGTTGAGATCCGCCATTTCCGTACGCAGGCCGGCGAGATCTTCCTGGCCGGGCGCGACGGCGGGATGGCTGCGGCGCAGTTCGGCGACCTCGCGTGTCAGCGCCGCGATCTGTTCGCTCAGATCGTCACGGGGCGCCGGCGAAACCGATGGTGCGGACGCAGACGGACCGAGCTTGGTGGCCATGCCGGCGATGCGCTGCTCCAGATCGCGTGCCAAATCGTCAAGACCATCGGTATCATCGACAGGCGCCGTAGTCGTGGATCGGGACGCGAAACCGTCCACGAGGGCATCGACCAGGGTGGCCATCTGGGTCTCGCTCTGCTCCTGCCTGTGGATAAGTTGCTCGATCAGCCCCGCCATTCTGGTTTCGCTTGCTCGGATATGGCGCGCGAGCACGGACGCGCTGACCTCTACTGTCTGGATCCTGCGTTTCGGGTCACTCGAACCACTACCGGCATACCTTTCCTGGCTGGCTGCCAGCTTCCGTGCAATCGCAGCCAAGGGCGATTCCGGGAGATCGCTCTGCGTCTCGAAAAGAGACGGTTCATGCAGTTTTTGCTCGGCAACGGTCGATTTCAGCCATTGAGCAAGCGTCATGCCCGAGCGCCGTGCCAGAATGGCGGCAGCCTCGCGCGTCTGGGAATCGACGCCCTCGACACTCCATGACACTGCTTGGCTCATTTAGCTTCCCGTGCCGGCGAACGGCCTGATTCTCACGCCTCTCCCGTCTTCCGCCCCGGAAAACCGGGCCGGAAACACGGAAAGAGGGCGGCACGCAGTGCCCGCAGCAGCAGCTTTCGCGCAACAGGGTAAATATCCCCTTAACCGTCACTGCCCTAGCGCTCTTCCTGGCAGCAACAACATTGTAGAGCATCCAAAGCGCTTTTTTTACTAAAAACCCTACCACCCAAGCTCCCGAGCGGACAGGAAAGTGGGGTACCGTGCAAGAACCGACATTAGACTTTGCGACAAGGCTAGAATTCTCTTGATGCCCGTGTTGTTCGAAACGCTTAACGCGCGCTAATTTAATACGTTACCCTTGAAAGGAAGCAGAGCGGGGGCTATGATCTCCCTGCTGGAGATCTAGGCGTTCGCTTGGTAATATATTAATTGCTGACGCCCCCCGGATTTCGTATTATGGTACCTGTTGCAACGAACGAGTAGCGGCGCTGCTAGCCTGTAACGGGCGCGAGAGAGAGACCATGTCAAAGTTGGAAGCCAGGTCGGCGACAAACACAAAAGGCCAACCGGTGACGGTATTCGTAGCAGAGACAGAAAACGCCACGAATAGTACGGTCACCTATACAATAGGTGACCTTGCGCGAGAGTTTGGCGTTACCTTGCGAACCTTGCGCTTCTACGAGGACAAGGGCCTTCTCAATCCAACGCGCGACAACCTGACTCGGCTTTATAGTGCACGTGACCGCGAGCATCTGCAACTTATCCTTAAGGGTAAGCGGCTGGGTTTTACCCTGGTGGAAATCGGCGAGATGATCGCCCATCATGGGGAAGGCAAGACGGCAAGTCTCGACATCAGCGCCAGCACCGTCCGCGAGCAGATCGAGCATCTGGAGCGCCAGCGCCGCGAGATCGACGAAGCCTTGGCTGAATTGCGTCGCAGTTATGAGGGATTGGCCAACGCCCTGCCGCGCTAAGTGGTCGCACTCACCCGTCGGAAGTACCTGATCGGCGGCACAGGTTTCCTTGTGTTTGCTGGCCTTGGCTTATGGGCCCTCTTCCTATCCGAGCAGAAGGCTACCAGCGTGATCGGCAAGCCGTTCATGTTGACGGATGCCGATGGCAGAGCCTTCGACTTCAAGGAATTGCAGGGCAAGCCGAGCCTGATCTATTTTGGCTTCACGCACTGCCCCGACATCTGCCCAACGACCCTGTTCCTGCTCGCGCAGGTGATGAAGAAGCTGGGACCGGACGCCTCGCAGATCAACACGCTCTTCATCACCGTCGATCCCGACAGGGACACGCCCGAGCAATTGAAGGCCAGCCTTTCCACCTATGACCCGCATCTGCGCGGCCTGACGGGCGACCCAGCACAACTTGCCGCGGTACGCGACTTCTACAGCATAGAAGCAAGAATTTTGCCGGGAACAGGCAAGAATTACAATATCGATCACACCAACACTGTCCTTGTACTCGACAAGGATGGCCGCCTGCGTTCGAGCTTCGACTTGCACGCGTCGTCGGACGAGGTGGTTGCGCTCCTGGAAACTGTCATGCAGGGTCGATAGAGTGCGAGATCAAGGGTCGGCCTTGCGATGGATCGCCATGGACGGATCCGGCATTCCCGACCCAAACAATGATCAGCCCCGCTGCAATAGGAATTCGACCTGTTGAAATTCGGCGCCCTCTCGACGCTTCTCCTCGGATTGATGCTCGCCATATCAGCCTATGGCGACGCCAGGGCCGCCTCGACCACCACCGGTCCCTATGGCCTGTGGGATCCGCACCGGCGCCCCGAGCGGCCAGACCTGAAATCGGTGCGCCGGATCCGCTTCCTGACCGAGGACGATTTTCCGCCTTTCGACTTCCAGGGGTCGAGCGGCACTCTGGAAGGCTTCAATGTCGACCTTGCCCGCGCGGTCTGCCGGCAGCTGAAACTGTCCTGCACCATCCAGGCCCGGCGCTGGGACACCATCGTCGCGGCCCTGGAAGAGGGCCAGGCAGATGTCATCGCCGCCTCGCTCGTGCCGAGCAAGGAAGCCCGCGAGCGGCTGCAGTTCTCCCGCCCTTATTACATGCGTCCTGCCCGCTTCGCCATGCGGCGCAAGGATCCGCCGCCGGTCTTCACGCCGGAGGGGCTGGCTGGCCGCCATATCGGCATCGTCGCCGACACGGCGCATGCCGACTACGCCAAAGCCTATCTCAAGACCGCCAATCTAGTGTCCTTCGTCAATGACGCGGCGCTGCGTGAAGCCCTCAAGCGCGGGGAGATCGACCTGATCTTCGCCGACGGCATCGGCCTGTCGCTCTGGCTCAACGGCTCGGACGCCGGCGATTGCTGCAGCTTCGTGGGCGCGCCCTATCTCGACAGCCACTTTTTCGGCGATGGCATCGGCATGGCCCTGCGACGCGAGGACGGCGATCTCAAGCAGGCGATCGACTATGCCCTTTTCCAGATCTGGGAGCAGGGCATCTATGCCGATCTCGTACGCCGCTGGTTTCCTGTCGATCCCTTTGCAGGGCTTCCGTGACGTAAACGGAAACTTATGCGCCCCCGCTGTTACCGAAAAGACTCACTTTGACGTCGAAGCTGGGGAAAACGCACACCGCGTCAGCAGGACTCTTGCGCTGGAGTCACTGCCTATTGTAGTTAAGGCTTCGTTAAGCACGACATCTCGTGCGGCGTCTCGTAACTCCTGTCAGCTCATGGCGTGCATGCGCAACGATGTTCTGTCGACATCGTGGCTGATGGGAAAGGATTCGGCGTAGCGAATTCGGGCGAAAACAAGGCGGAAGGCAGGAGAGGCTGATGCACTGGACAGACGAGCGGGTAGAACTTCTGAAAAAGCTGTGGTCAGAAGGTCTGTCTGCTAGCGCCATTGCCACAGAACTTGGCGGTGTCACGCGTAATGCCGTGATCGGTAAGGTGCATAGACTCGGCTTGTCTGGCCGGGCCAAGGCTCCTGCGCCGGCGCCACAGCGCCGTATCAAGCCCACCCGGGCTCCATCGCATCCTCTCCGCACCCAGACTTCCGTGCCCGTGGTGCGGGGCAACACCGCCCTTGCGCCGCAGATGATGCCGCTTGTCGCCATCGAGGAACGTCCCGAACCTACGCTGCGTCCGGTCGAGGAAGTCGTCATCCCGATGTCCGAACGCGTCACCATCATGGAACTGCGCGAGCATATGTGCCGCTGGCCGCTGGGCGATCCCGGCCGCGAGGACTTCCGCTTCTGTGGAAGCCGTGTCGGGCCCTCGGGTCCGTACTGCCTCCATCATGCTTCGATCGCCTACCAGCCGGTGCTCGACCGCAGGCGCGATCGCGACAAGGAGCGTCGCGCTGCCCGCGCCTGATCGTCGCATCCCATCCTATCCATTCGAAGGCAGGGTTTTCCCTGCCTTTTCTTTTGCGGGGTACCAGTACCTTTCCCAAAGGGAAACCCTTTCTTTTGCAGGTTCATTAGCCTAAGGGCCAGCCTGCCCCCAAACTCTTGTTGCGCGGCGTTGCAAGACAACACACCGGAACCGGAGCAATGACACGGAATGCGGATGGGGCTTCCCCCGACATCGCGGCAAAAAGCGTAGCCATCGACGGCAACACACTGGTCGCCTGGGGCTTCAAGCCCGGCAAATGGTTCAGCCAGGGCTTGGCCGAGGCCAATCGCCTGCGCCGCGCTGGCGCGGATGACGACGCCATTTTCATCGCCCTGCAGGGCCTGCAGCCGGTCGAGACACTGCTGCGGACCAATGGCTTGCCCTATGGCGTCTTCCTGGATGCCGAAGGCGAACTCGAACGCGCCAACCTCGCCTCGGTAACCGCGCATATGGACGCGCTCATGCGGGTGCCGACTATCGTCGCCGGCGCTGTGATGCCGGACGTTTGCCCGTCCGGCACCGCCCTCGGGACAATCCCGGTCGGTGGCGCGGTGGCGTGCGAGGATGCCATCCATCCCGGCTTTCATTCCGCCGACATCTGCTGCTCGGTGGCGATCACCGTGTTCGCACGCAAGGACGATCCCAGGCGTATCCTCGACGCTGTCCAAGCCGTGACCCATTTCGGTCCCGGTGGGCGCAAGACGATGATCGTCCCGGATTTCGCGCCCGGCATCGACGCCACGTTGCAGGCCAATCCGTTCCTGCGCGGGCTCGGCAACATCGTGACAGGCCATTTCGGCTCGCAGGGCGATGGCAATCACTTCGCCTATGTCGGGCATCTGCGTTCCAGCGGCCAGCCGGCATTGGTGACCCATCATGGCTCGCGCGGGCTCGGCGCCCAGCTCTACAAGCGCGGCATGGCCGCAGCGCGCAAGCACACGCAGATCGTGGCACCGCGGGTGCCGGCCCACAATGCCTGGCTGAAGGCCTCGAGCGCGGAAGGGCAGGCCTATTGGCAGGCCCTGCAATTTGCGCGGAGCTGGACCAAGGCAAGCCATTTCGCCATTCACGATCATGCCGCCAGGTCGCTGGGCAATGCCGTGGCCGACCGGTTCTGGAACGAGCATAATTTCGTATTCCGGCGCGACGACGGGCTCTATTATCACGGCAAGGGCGCAACGCCTTCCTGGGCCGGCTTTTCGCCGGATGATGACGGCCGCACGCTGATCCCGCTCAACATGGCCGAACCGATCCTGATCACGGCGCATCGCGACCGCAAGGAGGCCCTCGGCTTCGCTCCACATGGGGCGGGCCGCAACCTCAGCCGCTCGGCCTTTCTGCGCCGTGAAAAGCCGGATCTGCCCGAGGGTATCGACGTGCGCTTCTACTGCGGCAAGCCGGATCTGTCCGAACTGCCGCAGGCCTACAAGAATGCCGCCTCGGTCCGGGCCCAGATCGACAAATACGGGCTCGCCGAGGTGATCGACGAGGTCGTGCCCTATGGCTCGATCATGGCCGGCGACTGGGAGCAGGACGCTCCCTGGCGCAAGCGGCGCTGAGCGAAGCGGCGGCACCTCACCGCCGCTTCCATCCATCACAGGCTGTTGAAGAAGGCGATCTCGTCGGCAAAGGCCTCGTATGCCATCGGAAAATCGAAACCCTGGAAGACATGGCAGCCGCCCGGCCATAGCCTGAGCGTCGTATGGCTGCCGGCTGCCTCCCAGCGCCCCGCCATGAACATCGTGTCGTCGAGCAGGGCGTCATAGGTGCCGACAGAAAACAGGGCCGGCGGCATGTCTTCGAGATTGCCGTAGAGCGGCGAGACATCGGGCGAGCGCAGATCGACGCCGTCGGGCACGCAGGCCCGCACGAACAGTGCGATATCGCGCGACGTCAGGATAAGTCTGCCCCTGTCGAAATTGCGCGCGCTTGGAGTCATGCCGAGATCGTAGCAGCCGGCAATGAGGTTGGCGCCGGCGAAGGGCCTGAGGCCATGCCGATCGCGCAGGCGCTGCAACGTCAGCGCGGAAAGGTGGGCGCCGGCGCTCTCGCCGCCGATGAAGAAACGTTCGGTGCGGAAGCGCTTGCGCCCCTCGGACACCAGCCACAAGGCCGCCGCCTCGCAATCGTCCGGCCCGGCGGGAAAGGGATGTTCGGGCGCAAGGCGATATTCGACGGAGATGCAGGCCATGCCGGTGGCCTCGGCGATCTTCTCCAGCGTCTCGTCCTGGAAGTCGGACTGGTTGAACATCCAGCCGCCGCCATGGATGTGCATGTAGACCCCGGTCGGCACTTCCGGCGCAATGATGCGGATCGGCACCTTGCCCTGCCGGCCCTCGATTTCCAGCACCTGCGCCCGCGCGCTCTTGCCCTGCAGCGGGAAGATCCCCTTGCCCTGGCGCCGGGTCTCGCGGATCAGTTCGGGCGGAAAGGACCACAAATCCGGCAAGGCGCTCATCTTGGCGATGATATCGGCATTGAGGGCCGCCGTGGTTTCGGCCACGGCATCGGGAGCAAACACGGCAGGATCGACAGAGGGCATGAGCTTGAATCGCCTCGATGGGATGGCGCACAGTGCAGGGAACCGGCAAGGTCGGCAAGACCTGCCGCTCCACTCGGCCCGTCGCGCAACCTCTGACCATGGGAAGAGCCGGGACGCGGCAACTCAACCTCTTCTCATCAGGGCGGAAAACCGCTATCCCTAGCACCTTGATAGGTGGCTATAGCGAGACCATGATTCCTGACGAGACCGAAAGCAAACGCCCGCAGAAACCGCATGGTGATGCCGGCTCCAGGGACACGCGCGCCAAGAACCTTCCGGCAGAGACCCTCGACCTCCCGACAAAGACCGTCTTCATCAAGTCCTATGGCTGCCAGATGAACGTCTATGACAGCCAGCGCATGGCCGATACGCTGGCACCGCAGGGCTACGTCGAGACCTCCAGCCCCGAAAATGCCGACCTCGTCATCCTCAACACCTGCCATATCCGCGAAAAGGCGGCGGAAAAGGTCTATTCGGAGATCGGCCGCCTGCGCGTGGCGCGCGACGAGCGCCGCCGCCAGGGCGGCGATCTGAAGATCGCCGTCGCCGGTTGCGTCGCCCAGGCCGAGGGCCGGGAGATCATGAGGCGCGCGCCCGCCGTCGATCTCGTGGTCGGGCCCCAGGCCTATCATCGCCTGCCGGACCTGCTCGCCAAAGTGTCGACAGGCTTGGCCGATGGCACCAGCAAGCCTGTCGACACCGACTTCCCGGTCGAAGACAAGTTCGCCATCCTGCCCGCACCACGCCGGGAAAAGACCCTGGCGCGCGGGCCTTCCGCCTTCGTCACGGTGCAGGAAGGCTGCGACAAGTTCTGCACCTTCTGTGTGGTGCCCTATACGCGCGGTGCCGAGACCTCGCGGCCGGTCGCCGCCATCGTGGCAGAGGTCGAGCGCCTGGCCGAGGCGGGCGTGCGCGAGATCAGCCTGCTTGGCCAGAACGTCAACGCTTATCATGGCGAGGGGCCGGATGGACGCGACTGGACGCTCGGCCAACTCGTGCATCGCCTGGCCCGCATCGAGCCGGTGGTACGCCTGCGCTACACCACCTCTCATCCCCGCGACATGGACGACAGCCTGATCGAGGCCCATCGCGACCTGCCGGCGCTGATGCCTTTCCTGCATCTTCCGGTGCAATCGGGCTCGGACCGCATTCTGGATGTCATGAATCGCAAGCATACAGCAGCGGACTATCTCAAGCTCATCGAGAAGATTCGGCATGCCCGGCCCGACATGGCATTCTCCTCCGACTTCATCGTCGGCTTTCCCGGCGAGACCGATGCGGATTTCGAAGCGACCTTGCGGCTGATCGAAGAGGTCACCTATGTCTCGGCCTATTCGTTCAAATATTCGCCGCGTCCGGGCACACCGGGCGCTACGATGACCGACCAGATCGACGAAGTGGCGAAGGCCGCGCGCCTCGCCAGGCTGCAGGCGCTCACCGAAGGCCAGCAGAAGGCCTTCAATCAGGCCAGCATCGGCCGCACCATGGATGTGCTCTTTGATCGCAAGGGCAAACGGCCAGGTCAGATCGCCGGCCGCACCCCCTATCTCCAAGCCGTGCAGATCGAGGCGGATGACAGCCTGATCGGTACGGTGGCGCCCGTCGAAATCACGGCCACGGGTGCCTGGTCGCTGCACGGCATACTGGCCGGCGCTGGATTCAGGGAGGCCGTTGCTTGAAGGTGGACGAGGAACGACGGACACACATGACAACGCAAACCCCATCGCTGCCGACGACGGACGCACCTGCGGAAATCGTCACGGCCTTCGAGGACAATCGCCTGGCCACGCTTCTATTCGGCCAGCATGACCAGAACCTCGCCTTCATCGAGCGCAAGCTCGGCATCGAGGCGACGGCCCGTGGCAATCATGTCGCCCTGCGCGGTGCCAAGGACAGCGTGGAACAGGCCAAGCGCGTGCTGGAGAGCCTGTATCAACGCCTGCGCTCGGGCCAGCAGATAACGCTGGGCGATGTCGATGGCGCGCTGCGTATGGCTGGCTCGCAGGGTGTGCTGTTCACGCCGGAAGGCAAGCCGAAAGTGGCGCCGACCGGCGGCGCGGCCTCTGTCGGCACCCGCAAGAAGACGATCGCCGCCCGTACGCTGGCGCAGGACGCCTATATACGGGCGCTGCAGAAGCATGAACTCGTCTTCGCCACCGGTCCCGCCGGCACCGGCAAGACCTATCTTGCCGTGGCTCACGCCGCGGCGCTGATCGAGAAAGGCGAGGCCGACAGGCTGATCCTGTCCCGCCCCGCCGTCGAGGCGGGCGAGAGGCTCGGCTTCCTGCCCGGCGACATGCGCGAGAAGGTCGACCCCTATCTGCGCCCGCTCTATGACGCGCTCTACGACATGATGCCGCCTGAGCGCGTCGAACGAGGGCTGACCTCGGGCATGATCGAGGTGGCGCCGCTCGCCTTCATGCGCGGGCGCACGCTCGCCAATTCGGTGGTGCTGCTGGACGAGGCCCAGAACTGCACCTCGATGCAGATGAAGATGTTCCTCACGCGCCTGGGCGAAGGCTCGCGCATGATCATCACCGGTGATCCGACCCAGATCGACCTGCCTCCCGGGCAGAAATCGGGGCTGATCGAGGCCGTCGACCTGTTGAAAGACATACCCGAAATCGCCATTTGCCGATTCAACGCCGCCGACGTCGTGCGCCATGAACTGGTCGCCAAGATCGTGCGGGCCTATGAGGCCAGGGATTCGACCAAGCCTTTGGACGCTAGCAAGCCCTCGGGCGAAACCAAGTCATGAGTGACGCCGCCATCACCATCGAGATCGCTATCGAGAGCGATCTTTGGCAGGACCCCGATGCCATCGAGGCCTTGATCACGCGTGCAGTGGTCAAGAGCCTCGACGTCGCGGAGCTTGCGCATGCGCCGGGAGCCGAACTCTCGATCGTCCTGACCGACGATGCTTCGATCCGCGCCATCAACGCCGAGTGGCGCGGCAAGGACAAGCCCACCAACGTGCTGTCCTTCCCACAGGCTGTGGGAGACGCAATCGAGACGGCGCCGATGCTGGGCGACATCATCTTTGCCCATGAGACGATCGCGCGGGAAGCCGAGGAAACCTCCACGAGCTTTGCCGATCATCTCAGCCACCTCGCCGTGCATGGCCTCCTGCATCTGTTCGGCCATGACCATTTGACCGATGCCGAGGCCGAGGTGATGGAGGCGCTGGAAGTGCGCATTCTCGCTGAACTCGGTATCGCCAATCCCTATGCCGACGCGCCCTTGTTGCGCGAAGCGAGCTAGAGGCTGTTATGGACCGTGGATGGGGTTTTGATGAGGTCAAGACTGGCTGGATGGGAGGAGCAAGCGCTGCCAAGACTTCTGTCTTGGCAAGCGAAGCGACGCTGCAGGCGGCCAGTCTTCACCTCACCCCGCAGGGGCGTGGCGCTTTTGGCCGACGAGTACGTCCGATATCGTAGCAAGCCGAAAGGCTTGCGTCCTCACCCTCCCACGCACTTGCTTTGCAAGTGCGGACATCCTCGGCCAAAATCGCTCACGTCAAAACCCCATCCACGGTCCATAACAGCCTCTAACACACAGAGCCATGTCCGACAGCAACGATCGAAGTAGCAGCCAACCCAGCGCCTCCCAGGAGCCCCAGCACGAAGGCCTGCTGGGACGGATCAAGTCCGCGCTTGGGCTGAGATCCCAGCCCTCCATCCGCGACGATCTTGCCGATGCACTCGAGAATTCACGCGCTGCGGAAGATTCCAGCTTCTCCCCCGAAGAGCGTGCCATGCTCAAGAACATCCTCGGCCTGCGCGGCAAGCGTGTCGACGATGTGATGGTGCCGCGGGCCGACATCGTGGCCGTGCCGCTCGACATTTCGCTGGGCGACCTGCTCAAGGTCTTCCAGACGGCGGGCCATTCGCGCCTGCCCGTTTATAACGAGACGCTGGATGATCCGCGCGGCATGGTCCACATCCGCGATTTCGTGGCCTGGCTGGCGTCGCGGGCCGCCATCGCCGCGCGGCGGAGCCGCAAGGTCCGCGAGAGCGACCTCGCCAAGGACGGCGAGACCGCCAAACCCTCGCCCAGGGAGGCCGCCCTCGCCTTGGGCAACATTACCCTCTCGACGCCGCTGAGCTCGGTGAAGTCGCTGACGCGCAACGTCCTGTTCGTGCCGCCTTCGATGCCCCCCATCGACCTTCTCGCCAAGATGCAGGCCACCCGCACCCAGCTCGCTTTGGTGATCGACGAGTATGGCGGCACGGATGGCCTGGTCTCGATGGAGGACATCGTCGAAATCGTGCTCGGCGACATCGAGGATGAGCATGACGAGGATGATGGCGACATGATCGTCGCCTCGGGCGAGGGCATCTTCACCGCCGATGCCCGTGCCGATCTCGACGACGTCGCCACCGCCATCGGCCTGGAGATGCATGAGGACGAAATCGAGGCCGACGTCGATACGCTGGGTGGCTGGCTGGTGACGCTGGCCGGCCGCGTGCCGGTGCGCGGCGAGATCGTGCAGGGGCCGGGCCAGCTCGAATTCGAAATTCTCGATGCCGATCCGCGCCGGGTGAAACGGGTGCGCATCCACACGGCCGGCAGTGGCATCGTCAGGCCGCGCGATGGGCGCAAGCGCGAGAAGAAGCTGGCGCCTGCCGGCGATGAAGCGGCCATTGCCACCAATGGCGAGCGGAGCCCGGCGAGCGAAACCAGCGGCGACGGCGCCACGTGATCGCTGCGCTTGCGTCTCGCCTGGCCGGGTTGAAAGGCTGGCGCCGCATGGCCGTCGCCTTCCTGGCGGGCGCCCTGGCGGCGCTGGCCATGGCGCCCTTCAATGCCTTTCCGGTGCTGGCCGTCAGCTTTCCGGTGGCGATCTGGCTGCTGGATGGCATCGTCTTCCCGCCGGAGAACCCGGCTCCCGTGTTCTGGCGCAGCATCGGCGCGGCGGCCCGGCTCGGCTGGTGCTATGGTTTCGGCTATTTCCTGGCCGGGCTGTGGTGGATCGGCAATGCCTTCCTCGTCGATGCCGATCAGTTCGCCTGGCTGCTGCCCTTCGCCGTGCTGCTCCTGCCTGCCGGCCTTGCTTTCTTTCACGCGGCCGGGTTTGCCCTGGCGCGCCTGCTGTGGTCGCAGGGCAATGCCCGCATCCTCGCCTTTGCCGCCACAATGGCTGCCTGCGAATGGCTGCGCGGCCATATCCTGACCGGCTTTCCCTGGAACCTGTTCGGCTACGCGCTCGCCGAGGAGCTTCATCTGGCGCAGAGCCTGTCCCTGATCGGAGCCTATGGGCTCACACTCGTGGCGCTCGTCCTGTTCTCCACGCCGGCGGCGCTGGTGCGGCGGGGTGGTTGGCGCTGGCCGGTCTTGTCCGTCGCCATCCTGGTCGCGATGGCCGCCTTCGGCGTGTGGCGGCTTGGCCAGCACCCCACCGGTTTCGTCGACGGGGTGCAGCTTCGCATCATGCAGCCCGATCTGCCGCAGGACGCCAAGTTCAATCCGGCCCTGCGCAATGAAGTGCTGACGCGCTATCTGGCCTTGTCGCGCCAGCCGGCCGCCGACGGCAGTGACGGCCTTGCCAAAACAACCCATCTGATCTGGCCTGAATCGGCCTTCCCCTTCCTGGTGGCGCAAGATCCCGAAGCCCTCAAGGTGCTCGGGGACCTGGTTGCACCCAAGGCCGTGCTGCTGACGGGCGCCGGCCGGGCGGAGGAGAATCTCGACGACGGCGGCTGGCGCTTCTTCAATTCCCTGCATGTCATCGACGCCACCGGCACCATCATCGGCAATTACGACAAGGTGCACCTCGTCCCCTTCGGCGAATATCTGCCCTATCAGTCCGTGCTCGAATCCCTCGGCTTCGAGCAATTGACCAAGCAGCGCGGCGGCTTTTCGACGGGTCCGGGCTTGCGCACGCTCGATATTCCCAACGCGCCGCCCGCCGGCATCCTCATCTGCTATGAAGCAATCTTTCCGGGCGAGGTGATCGATCCGACCAACCGCCCCGGCTGGCTGCTCAACGTCACCAACGATGCCTGGTTCGGCATCACCCCGGGTCCCTACCAGCATTTCGCCGAGGTAAGGGCTCGCGCGATCGAGGAAGGGCTCCCCCTGGTCCGCGCCGGCAACAATGGCGTTTCCGCGGTGATCGATCCGGTGGGGCGCATCGTCGCCAGCCTGCCGCTGGGCACCAGCGGCGTTCTCGATTCGCGGCTTCCCACCACCCTGCCACCGCCGGTGTTCGCCACGGCCGGCACCGGCATTGTTACCGCATTGTTTCTGATTGCCTTAATCGGCGCCGGCCTTGGTTGCTTGAACCGACGCCGACAGCCCCGATAACACATATTTGTTACAACCGCGCCAAGCGGAAGGCGCGAGACCGACTGGATTTTCCCGCATAAGGAGGTATAGTCTCCCTGCTGGTTGCAGGATGCATTTGAACTACTTCAGATTGCGCCGCCGCAATTGTATCTCTGGCGCGCCGCGCTTCCGCCACGTTACGGCCGCAATTCATTTTCAAATTCGTCACTGTATTTTCAAATATTTGCTAGTGACCTGGAGTTAATATTATGATCAAGAAAGTTCCTAATCCCATTGATCAGCACGTTGGCAGCCGCGTCCGTATCAGGCGCGTCCTGGTGGGTATGAGCCAGGAGAAGCTCGGCGAGGCGCTTGGCCTCACCTTTCAGCAGGTACAAAAATACGAAAAGGGTACCAACCGCATCGGTGCGAGCCGGCTGCAGCAGATCGCCTCGATCCTGGGCGTCACCATTTCCTTCTTCTTTGAAGGCCTGCCGCCAGAAACCGGCTCCGTGCATACGGCTGAGCATGCCGGTGAGAGCGACACCTCCCATGTCATCGAGTTCCTGTCGACCACGGAAGGCCTGCAGCTGAACAAGGCCTTTGCCCGCATCAAGGATCCGAAGGTGCGGCGCCGGGTCGTCGACCTCGTCTCCACGCTCAGCCAGGAACACGCCGCCTGAGCCGCGAAGCGGCGCCCATCGGCGCCCTTTGGTTTCGATGCGCCCTGTGCGGTTTGGTGATGCCACCAAACCGCCGTTCGCGGCGGAAAATCGCTCCAGCGTTCCTTTAAACGAACAAAACGTACGATTTGCCGCTTGACGGCGAAGCCTACCCTCGCCAAAACGGGACGATACCAAGTTCCATTTTGGCGTGGAGAAACATTCGTGTCCCGTTCCGACTATTTGTTTACCAGCGAGTCGGTCGCTGAAGGCCACCCCGACAAGGTCTGCGATCGCATCTCCGACGAAATCGTCGACCTGTTCTATCGCGAGGCGGCGAAGACCGGAATGGATCCCTCCCAGGTGCGCGTCGCCTGCGAAACCCTCGCCACCACCAACCGCCTGGTGATCGCCGGCGAATATCGCGGTCCCGACACCATCACCAAGGGCAAGATCAAGAGCGCCGCCCGCCGCGCCGTCAAGGCGATCGGCTATGAGCAGGAAGGCTTCCACTGGAAGAAGGCCAAGATCGAGGTCCTGCTGCACGGCCAGTCTCCCGACATCGCCCAGGGCGTCGACATTTCCGGCAACAAGGACGAAGGCGCCGGCGACCAGGGCATCATGTTCGGCTATGCCTGCCGCGAGACGCCGGAATTGATGCCGGCTCCGATCTACTACGCCCACAAGATCCTCGAGGACATCACCAAGGCCCGCAAGTCGGGTGACCTCGGCATGCTCGGCCCCGATGCCAAGAGCCAGGTCACGGTGAGGTATGAGGGCGGCAAGCCGGTCGGCGTGACGCAGATCGTGCTCTCCACCCAGCATCTCGACGAGACTCTGACCTCCGGCGACATCAAGAAGCTGGTTGAGCCCTATATCCGCAAGACCCTGCCGGAAGGCTGGATCGGCAAGGATACGGTCTGGCACGTCAACCCCACCGGCAAGTTCGTGGTCGGCGGTCCGGACGGCGATTGCGGCCTGACCGGCCGCAAGATCATCGTCGATACCTATGGCGGCGCAGCTCCCCACGGCGGTGGCGCCTTCTCTGGCAAGGACCCGACCAAGGTCGACCGTTCGGCGGCTTATGCGGCACGCTATCTCGCCAAGAACGTGGTCGCCGCCAAGCTGGCAGACCGCTGCACCATCCAGCTCGCTTACGCCATCGGTGTGTCGGAGCCCCTGGCCATCTATGTCGACCTGCACGGCACCGGCAATGTCGCCGAGGAGAAGATCGAGAAGGCTTTGCGCGACGTGATGAGCCTGACGCCTCGCGGCATCCGCGAGCACCTCAACCTCAACAAGCCGATCTATGCCCGCACCTCCGCCTATGGCCATTTCGGCCGCAAGTCGGCCCGCGACGGCGGCTTCTCCTGGGAGAAGACCGACCTCGCCGACGCGATCAAGAAGGCCGTGCGCGCCTGATCCGAGGCCGACAATAGACACAAAGCCTTTCCCGCTCGCCGGGAGAGGCTTTTTTCATAGCGCTTTGCTTCGGTGGGTATGGGTCGTGACTGAAGACGACAAGCACAAGTTCGGCGACGGTATGGATGCCCCGTCTCGGGGCCATGGCGCTTTCTTCGGCCGCCGCAAGGGCAAGACCTTGCGGCCGGGGCATGCAGACCTGATGTCCGGCGCGCTGCCGCATTTGCGCCTCGACCTGACCGCCCCGGCTCCCGCCGACCTTGCCGGCCTGTTTCCGGGGCCTGTGGATGACGTCTGGCTCGAAATCGGCTTCGGCGGCGGCGAACACCTCACCCAGCGTGCCGGCGAGAACCCGAACGTCGGCTTCATCGGCTGCGAGGCCTATGTCAACGGCACCGCCAAGATGCTGGCCCAGATCGAGCAGAACGGGCTTGCCAATATTCGCCTGTGGGACAACGACGCCAAGCAAGTGGTGGATTGGCTGCCGGCCGGCTCGATCGGGCGCATCTATCTGCTCTATCCCGATCCCTGGCCCAAGCGCCGCCATCGCAAGCGACGCTTCCTGGGCGAGGAAATGCTGACGCATCTGGCCCATGCTCTCAGGCCTGGGGGCGAACTGCGTTTTGCCACCGACATTGACGACTATGCCGCCTATGCCCTGGCGCGCGTGGCACGCTCGTCCGATTTCGAATGGACGGCCGAGCGCCAGGCCGACTGGCTGACGCCCTGGGACGGCTGGCGCTCCACCCGCTACGAAGCCAAGGCATTGCGGGAGGGCCGGCGCGGCGCCTATTTCACCTTCAGGAGAGTTTAGGTCTTCCCGGGGACCACCCAGGCGGGCTGCCTCTATTGGGCTGTCAGCCGGGCCAGCACGCCTTCCAGGGCGGCATCGAAAGCCCCGTCTCCTCCTCCCTTGAGAGGCCGGTCGAGTTGCCCCGCCAGCAGGAGATGGGCATAGCCGTGCACGAGCGACCAGACATGCAGCAAGGTGTCGAGCCGCTCGCCCTCGAGCGGGCCTTCGCCCGCCCTGGTTACCAGGCGAATCGCGGTCTCGAGCTCGGCGAAGGCCTCCTGCCCGGCAGCCCTTAGGGCCGGATCCTCGATGTTGAGCCGATGCCGGTTGAAGGTGAGCCGGAACCTCTCCGGATATCGGCGGGCGAAGGCGACATAGCCGCGGCCGATCGCCCGCAATCGGGCCTGCGGCTCGTCGATGCCAGCGCGGGCCTCGCGCATGAACAGCGTGAGCGTTTCGAATCCTAGCGCCGCTACCGCGGTCAGGAGACCGGCGACATCACCGAAATGATGCGCGGGAGCGGCATGGGAGACGCCCGCCCGCCGGGCGCATTCGCGAAGGGTGAAGCCCTCGACACCCCGTTCGGCCAGGACGAGTTCAGCCGCGAGGAGCAGCGCGGCCCGCAGATCACCATGATGATAGCTAGCCTTGTGCGCCGTCGATCCCTGCTCCACTTCGTTTTCGCTCCGCATCATCAACACCACCGCCCCGCACCGTAGGGTCGCCATCACTATCCATCACGATCTTGACAATGTCAAAATTGCTGCCATCCTTATCTTGACACTGTCAAGTTGGAGATGCCGACATGACTCTCGATCAAGCTTTCACGCTCGACAACGTCTTTTCCTGGGCTGGCATCCTCGCTCTCTGTGGCTGGATCGTCCTTGCCCTCTCTCCCTTGCGTCCGGCCCTGGCCCAGGCGATTGCCGGCAGAATCATTCCGATCGCGCTTGGCCTTGCCTATGCCGCCTTGCTCCTTCGCTTCTGGGGCGAAGCTGCAGGCGGCTTTGGTTCTCTCAGCGATGTCGCCGCGCTGTTCGGCCATCGCGGCCTGCTCCTGGCCGGCTGACTGCATTACCTCGCCTTCGACCTGCTGATCGGAGCCTGGGAGGTGCGCGAGGCGAAACGGGCCGGAGTGCCGCAGCTGGCCGTCCTGCCCTGTCTCGCCCTCACTTTCCTATTCGGTCCCGTCGGCTTCCTGACCTTCCTGGCCCTGCGCAACGTCTGGCTCCGCGGCTTCTCCCGCCGTCAAGGAGAACCCGCATGACGACGAACATCTCCAGCCTGCGCCTTGCCTGCCGTCCCCATGCGCTTGCCTGGAGAGTGGCGGATGATCTGCTTCGACGCGAGCGCCGGCTGGCGCGCGGCGGCTTCGTCATCCTGGCGCTGATGGTCCCGACCCTCGCGGCCCTGATGATCGACGACAGGATGCTCAACGGCATCTCCGTTTGGATCAAGCCGCTGAAATTCCAGCTCTCGGTCGGCCTCTATCTCCTGACCGTGGCCTGGTTCGTCGGCGCCTTGCCGAAACAGGCCCGCCACGGGCGGGCGGTGCGGGTCCTCGTCGTCCTCGCTTTGGCAGCGAGCACGTTCGAGATCGGCTACATCATGCTGCAAGCGGCGCAGGGCCTCGCCTCGCACTACAACGTGGCCGATCCCTTCCACCGGCTGATGTACACGTTGATGGGCATCGGCGCGGTGACGCTCACGGCCGTGAGCCCTGCCTTGGCAGTCTTGCTGCTGCGACACCGCCCGCAAGCCTGGTCGACCGCCTTCTGGCTGTCGGTCCTGCTCGGGCTAACGCTCACTTTCGTGCTCGGCGCAGGCTCGGGCAGCGTTCTTTCCGCCGGCAATGGCCATTGGATCGGCGGCGCGCGCACGGACGCGACGGGCGTGCCGATCTTCGGCTGGTCGCGTACGGGCGGCGACCTGCGGGTGGCTCATTTCCTCGGCCTGCACGTCTTGCAGATCATGCCCGTCCTGGGCCTGATTGCTGAGCGCTGGGCCAGCGGCCGCATTGCCGCTGTCATCGTCTGCGCCGCCGCGCTCGCCTATGGTGCAGCCACGCTCTTCGTCTTCGTGCAGGCCTTGCTGGGCCTTCCCTTCATACCTGCGTGAGAACGAGCGAACGGCTCACTTCTTGCGGCCGAACCAGCCCTTCTTTTCCGGTTCGGCGGGGGCTTCCTCGCCTTCCGGCTTGGGCGAGATCGCCTGGCCGAACTTCTCGAAGAAATCGCCAGCGAGTTTCTTGGCCGTGCCATCGATCAGGCGCGCGCCGAGCTGGGCGATCTTGCCGCCGACATCGGCCTTGGCGTCATAGTGAAGGATTGTAGCCTCTTCGCCATCGGCCTCGAGACGCACGGTGGCGCCGCCCTTGGCAAAGCCGGCGACGCCGCCCTGGCCTTCGCCGGAAATGGTGTAGCCATTGGGCGGATCGAGGTCAGACAACGTCACCTTGCCGTTGAAGGTGGCCTTGACCGGCCCGATCTTCAGCACGGCCTTGGCGGTCATCTCGGTCGGCGAGACCAGTTCGATCGCTTCGCAGCCCGGAATGCACTGTTTGAGGACCTCGGGATTGTTCAGGCCCTCCCAGACCTTCTCGCGCGAAGCCTCGATGCGCTGCGAACCGCTCATATCCATGGAACTGCTCCTCCCGGGCCATATGCCCCTTTGCTTCATAGATCATGACCGACGGCCGCGGAGCAAGACAGGGATGTAAAATTGCTGCTGCCTGCTGTCGTCGCTCCCCACTCCCGTAATCCAGCCGCAACCCTTGTTTCCTATCGATGAGCCACAACAAGGACATTTCGAATCATGAATCGGAACACATCGCTTCGCGGATGGGTGGCCGTGGCACTCTGCGCCCTGGGTCTGCTGCCACCGAGCGGTCTCGCTTTCGCCCAGACGTCCCCGATTGCCAGCGGCGGCGAGACCGTGGCAGTTGCCGGCATCGAAAACATCCTGATCCGTCATGCCAATGCCAAGGGCAGCCTCATCCTGCTCACCGGCGGTGACGGCCGGCTCGATGTCGGGCCCAACGGCCAGTTTCGCAGCGGTGCCGACAATGTGCTCATCCGCAACCGCGACGCCTTTGCCGCCAAGGGCTATAACGTCCTGCTCGTGGACAAAGGCACCAACCTCGCCACAGCGGTCGAAACCATGGCAGGCCTTAAGCGGCCCGTCACGGTCGTGGCCACCTCCGCCGGCACGCCCCGGGCCGCCGAAGGCTTGGTAAAGGGCGCCAAGCCGGACCGACTGGTACTGACCTCAGCTTTCCTCAGCAAGGAGTCCGGCCCCTCCGAGAGCGTCATGGCGATCCTCGGCTCCTCCAAGCTGCTGCCATCAACCCTCGTGGTGCATCACCGCCAGGATGGCTGCCGCTTCACCAAACCGGCCGGCGTCTCCTCCTTCCAGGCCTGGGCCGGAGAGCGAGCGACGGTGAAATGGCTGGAGGGTGGCCTGCAAACCGGTAATCCCTGCCGGTCCCGCGCGCATCACGGCTTCAATGGCCAGGATGCGGAACTGGTCTCGCTCGTCACGGAATTCGCCGGGCAATAGAGCTAAAGCGTTTTACGATTTGATGGAACCATCTCAAATCGCAAAGACGCGTCCGACCAAAGAGCTGGAGTAAAAGGGCGTTTCTACCAAAACGCGCTTTGCTCCAGCCCGGCGCATCACTCTCCGAAGCCGAACGCTCCCTCCGGATCCATGGCCTGGTGCAGCCGCCCCGCCGCCAGGCGGGCAAGCAGCAAGGTCAACACCTTGCGCGTCGGCGCGGCAAGACGCTGCTCGGGAGCGTCCCGCAGCAATGTGCCGCCATAGGCGTCGGCCACGATGCTGCCGGCTTCCTCGGGAAGCAGAGCCAGTGGGAAATCCGGACCGACGGCGAAGAACAGCCGGTCGCAATAGGTGAGATAATCAGGCCATTTGTGGTCGACCTGGAAGTCGATCGCCGAGGACTTGATCTCCACGATCCAGATCTCGCCCTTGCGGCCGACGGCGAGCAGATCGGCGCGGCGGCCATTGGGCAGCGTCACCTCTGGTACTGGCGTCAGGCCGTATTGGCGCAGGAGCCGGCTGGCACCGCGCTGGATCGTCAGGGCCGCGGCGGACTGGCGGCCGTCTACGGGCAGGATCGGCAAACCGCTCGTCATCGTCCCGCCTTCTCCCGCCGCCTTTCCACCGAGGAGGCGATCCGCATGGATTCGCGATATTTGGCGACGGTACGCCGGGCAATGTCGATGCCGTCCTTGCGCAGCAACGCAACGATGGTGTCGTCGGAGAGGATGGCATTGGGTGCTTCGGCATCGATCATCTGGCGGATGCGATGGCGCACCGCCTCGGCCGAATGCGCCTCCCCCCTTCGGCATTGGAGATCGAGGCGGTGAAGAAATATTTGAGCTCGAACAGGCCGCGGGCCGAGGCGATGAACTTGTTGGCGGTAACGCGCGACACCGTCGATTCATGCATGCCGATGGCATCGGCCACGGTCTTGAGATTAAGCGGACGCAGATATTGCACGCCGAGGGAGAAGAAGGCGTCCTGCTGGCGCACGATCTCGGTGGCGACCTTGAGGATGGTGCGTGCGCGCTGCTCCAGGCTGCGGGTCAGCCAGTTTGCCGTCTGCAAGGCCTCGGTCAGGAAGGTCTTGTCCGTCTCGCTGCGGGCCGTCCGCGCCACGCGGGCATAGTAGTTCTGATTGACCAGCACGCGCGGCAAGGTGTCGGGGTTCAGTTCCACCATCCAGGTCCCGTCCGGTGCGGCGCGCAAGAGGACGTCGGGCACCACCGGCTGAACCGGCGTGGAGCCGAAGGCCAGGCCTGGCTTGGGCGTGAGGCCACGCAGTTCGGCGATCATCTCCGTCACATCCTCCTCGTCGACACCACATAGGCGCCGGAGAGCCGGGATGTTGCGCTTGGCCACCAGCTCCAGATTGTCGAGCAGTGCGGCCATGGCCGGGTCGAACCGATTGCGCTCCTTGAGCTGGAGCGCCAGGCACTCCTTCAGCGAACGAGCCCCGACGCCGCTCGGCTCGAAGCCCTGCACGATGACGAGCACGGCCTCCACCTCCTGGAGCGCCGCCGCCAGGCGTTCGGCCAGCTCGGCCAGATCGCCGACGAGATAGCCGCTCTCGTCGATCATATCGATGATGAAGCGGCCGATCAGCCGGTGCCTGGGATCCCGAGTTGCCAGATCAAGCTGCGTCTCCAGATGATCGGCCAGCGAAAGGCCGGCCGCGGCCATGCTCTCGTAATTGACGTCTTCGTCGCCACCATGGCCGCCCGCACCGACATTCGACCAGGACGAGACATAGGGGTCGCTCCCGGCCAGTTGCTCGATCGCCGCCGGCGCTTCCTGCCTGTCGGCGGGCCGCTCGTCGGGAAAGACATTGTCGAGATCGGTGCCGAGCCCCTGCTCCATCGCCTCGCGGGAGGGCGCCATGTCATCTTTCAGCCAATCGCCCGCGGCGGGATCGACAGGCGCTGTCGCAAGCGTCTCGGGTTCGCGCGAGATCTCACCATCGGCGCGCTCCAGGATCGGGTTACGCTCCAATTCCGCGTCGACATAGGCCGTGAGATCGAGATTGGACAGTTGCAGAAGCTTGATCGCCTGCATCAACTGCGGCGTCATCACCAGCGACTGGGTCTGGCGGAACTCAAGCCTTTGCGACAACGCCATGAACGCGGACGATCCTGATTATCAGTCTTGTTGCGGGCAGCATCCTGCATGGACGGCGGCCAGAAGCAAGTTTCACGCCAGATTTTTCGGCAGGCAAGCCGACAAAAAGAGGAAGACCGGAGGCACAACCTGACGCCGAGGGCGATGAAAGGCGTGGAAGGCGCATTATGATGCCTTACCCCGGCCGAGAAATCGGCTAGGTAAGGGCAGAATGTGAAGAAGGGGAACTCCGATGGAAGGCGTGATAGTCGTCGATCACCCGCTGGTGCAGCACAAGCTCACTTTGATGCGCGACAAGAATCGCTCGACCAAGGGGTTCCGGCAGTTACTCAACGAGATCGGGCGCCTGCTCTGCTACGAGGTCACCCGTGACCTGCCGCTGGAAATGGTCGAGATCGAGACGCCCCTGACCAAGATGCAGGCGCCGCGCGTGGCCGGCAAGAAACTGGTACTGGCGCCGATCCTGCGTGCCGGCGAGGGTTTCCTCGAAGGCATGCTGGACCTCGTGCCCTCGGCCCGCGTCGCCCATATCGGTCTCTACCGCGATCCCGCCACGCTGCAGGCCGTGGAATATTACTTCAAGGCCCCGCCTGATGTGGCGGAGCGCCTGGTGATCGTGCTCGACCCGATGCTGGCCACGGCCAACTCCGCCGTCGCTGCCATCGAGCGGCTGAAGGCCCGCGACGTCAAGGACATCCGCTTCGTCTGCCTGCTCGCCGCCCCCGAGGGCATCAAGCATCTGCGCGAGGCCCATCCCGACGTGACGATCTGGACGGCGGCGATCGACAGCCATCTCAACGACCACGGCTATATCGTGCCGGGCCTGGGCGATGCCGGCGACCGCATCTACGGGACGAAGTAGGCGGGAATACCTGGCGCGCTCCAAGGACGTTCCTGGGGCGTTTCCTTGATCAGCCCTCAATTGATTGCCATCCTCGCCGAGTTCACCCTGTTTCCACGGCGGCCCCATGCGCATTCTTCTGATCGAGGACGACCCGATGATCGGAAAGGCGCTGCTGCAGGCACTCGGCGATGCCGGCATGGCGGTGGACTGGGCCCGGGACGGTGCCGACGGCGAGGCCGCCCTGCAACGCCACGGCTATGGTGTAGTCCTGCTCGACAACGGCCTGCCCGGCAAGAGCGGCTTTGAATTGCTGCGCGATCTCAGGCGGGCCGGCGACACCACGCCCGTCCTGATCATCACCGCCAGGGACGACCTCGACCATCGCGTCGACGGCCTCGACCTCGGCGCCGACGACTATATCGTCAAGCCTTTCGAAATGCGCGAGCTGCTCGCCCGAATTCGCGCCGTACTGCGTCGCCGCCATGGCGGCCAGGCCGTCTCCACGCTGGTCCATGGCGATCTCGAACTCGATCTCGAAAGCCATCGTGTCACCTATCGCGGCCAAAGCCATGTGCTGACCGCACGAGTCTTTTCCCTGATACTGGTGCTGATGGAGCGTCCCGGCGCGATCGTCTCGCGCAGCCAGCTGGAGGAACGCCTCTATGGCTGGGGCGAGGAGGTCGAGAGCAACGCCGTCGAGGTCTTGATCCACTCCATCCGCAAGAAATTCGGCAAGGACATCATCCGCAATTCGCGCGGAGCGGGCTGGATGATCGAAAAGGACGCTCCCTGATGTCGTTGCGCTGGTCGAGCCTTACAGCCATCGCCGCCGTGCTGCTGGTGGTCGGCATCGGCGCGGCCCTCGCCTCCTACTTCGCCGTACGGCGTGAAGCCCATCGCTTTCTCGACAAGCAGCTGCAGCAAGTGGCCGTCTATGCCCTGGAAGCGCGCAATCTGCGCCCCGCCATCAAGAGCACCCGCAACCGCGAGGACGATCTGCTCGTCCAGGTCTGGGATGACGCCGGCGCGCCGATGCGCTCGACCAATCCCGCCATTGCCATTCCGCGCGGCGAAGGTACCGGCTTCTCGAACGAGATCGTCGCCGGGCATGAATGGCGGGTCTACACTCTCGCCGAGGGAGAACGCACGGCTCAGATCGCCCAGCAAATCGAGGCACGTACCGAGCTGGCCGAGCATGCGGCCCTCGGTGCCGTTCTGCCGATCATCATTCTCATCCCTGTCGCCTGGCTCTTCCTCGGCCTGGTCATCTATGTGGTGATGAAGCCGCTCGGCCGCATCGCGGCGACCCTGTCGGAGAGATCCGTCGCCGATACCATGCCCATCCCCGTGACGGGCGTGCCTTCGGAGGTCCTGCCGCTCGTTGCTGCGATGAACCGCGCGCTATCCCGTCTGCAGCAGACGCTGGAACGTCAGCGCCGTTTCATCTCCGATGCCGCCCATGAGCTGCGTACCCCGCTCGCCGCTCTCACCCTGCAGATCGGCAATCTCAGGCCTCTTGCCCGAGGCAAGGAACTGAACACCAGGCTCGACGACCTGGAGGCAGGCGCCAGGCGCGCCACCCATCTCACCAACCAGATGCTGCAGCTGGCCCGCCTGGAATCCGGTGCCAGCGGGCAGCAACGCACGCCTGTCGATCTCGGCGCACTGGCCGAGGCTTGCGTGGCCGATCTCGAGCCGATCGCCAAGGCTGGGGGGTTGCATCTGAGCTTGCGGCGAAACAGCGAGGTTCCCCTGGCCGGCGACACCAGGCAACTACGGACACTGCTCACCAATTTGATCGAAAACGCCCTGCACTACACCCAACCGGGTGGCGAAGTCACGGTCGAAACCATCGACGAAGGGCGTGGGATACGCATCACCGATACCGGGCCGGGGCTCGATCCGGACCTGCTCGGACGTGTCTTCGAACGCTTCTTCCGGGCCGCGCCGCAGCACGTCGAAGGCACCGGATTGGGGCTGGCGATCGCTAGATCCATCGCCAACGGCCATGGTATCGCCCTCTCTCTGGCCAATCGGGTGGATCGCAGCGGCCTGGTGGCCGAACTCCTGGTCTCGGCTCACCTGGACGGCGAGATCGCGAATGCCCCGACAGGGGCCTGAAATATGCCGCGGCCAGGCTGGTCGTGAGCTTCCTTCGTTGCCACATAATCGGCATATCCGGTTTGGTGATTGGAGCGATCATGAGTGCGGACTGGCTTGATACCATCGGCATCGCGGTCGAGCGCCGCGACATTGCCGCCGGCCTCACACAGGTGCCGGCATCCCCCTTCCATCGGCTAGGCGTTCATGTCGGCAGGCCGGTCAACGCATCCTGCCGCTGCGACGGCCAGCGCCACATCCGAATCCAGTCCGACGGCGATATCGACATCGTTCCGGCAGGATTGGATGGCGAGTGGGAGGATGACGCCGATTGCACCATCCTGCGCCTATGGGTAAGCCCTGCCCTCCTGCGCAAGGCTGCCGAGGACCTGGAGATCGATTCCGACCGCGTCAGGCTGATACCGCGTTTCCAGTGCCGCGACTCCAGGATCGAATATATTGCCAAGGCCCTGGCCGAGCCGGCGCGGCAGATCCCGACCGACCGCCTGGTTGCCGAAGGCCTCGGTTCCGCCCTTGCCGTCCGCCTCATCGACGGACATGCGAGGCTGGCCGCCATTTCGGCAAGACAGACACTGTCGGCAAGGCAGCGCAATCGTCTGGTCGAATTCATCGAAAGCCACCTCGAACACAATCTCTCCCTCGCGGTGTTGGCGGGGATCGCCGGCATCAGCGTGCCGCACCTCAAGGTCCTGTTCCGGCGCTCGTTCGGCCTGCCGGTGCACCAATACGTTATCCGGCGCCGGGTGGAGCATGCCAGGCAATTGCTCGCTGATGGCGAACTGCCGATCAGCCAGATCGCCCTGAGCGCCGGCTTTGCCCATCAAAGCCATCTCGCTCACGCCATGAAGCGCGTCCTGGGCGTGACGCCGGCCGGCCTCGTCCGCCTGAGGCGGGAGCGAGCGGCCTGACCGCAAAGAGCCCTTTTTCCATCCCTTTCTGTTCCTCGCCATCCTTTTGCGTGCGACGACACCTGCCGAAACGGCTTCCAATCGCGCCTCGACAGCAAGCGAGGACAGACACGATGTTCGTCATTCTGGGCGCCAACGGCAAAGTCGGCCGCCATTCGATCGAAGCGCTCCGCCGGCTCGGCGCACCGGTGAGGGCCGTCATTCGAAACGCAGGCCATGCGGCGGCCCTGCAAGCCCTCGGCTGCGACATCGCCATGGCCGATATCCATGACGGCGAGGCCCTGCGCCACGCCCTGCGGGAGGCGCAGGCGGTTCAGATCATCTGCCCCATCAGCCCGCGCAGCGACGATGCCAGCGCGGAGATGCAGGCCTCGATCGAGGCGATCAGCGCAGCCCTGGCCGACGCCGGTCCGGGATCCGTGCTGGCGATTTCCGACTATGGCGCCCATCACACCCGCGATACCGGCATTGCCCTGACCTTCCACCATCTGGAAGCGGCTCTTCGCGGTCTGGGCCTGCCCTTGACCCTGGTAAGATCGGCCGAGCACATGCAGAACTGGGCCCGCCTGTTACCGCGGGCGATCGAAACGGGCGTACTGCCAAGCCTGCACCATCCCGTGACCAAGCTGTTCCCCACCATCTCGGCCGCCGACCTCGGAGAGATTGCCGCCCAGCTGCTGACGACCGGCGCCAAAGACGGGCTTCGTATCTTTCACGCGGAGGGCCCGGAGCGCTACAGCACGGCGGATGTCGCCTCGGCGCTGGCCACCCTCACCGGCCGGGAAATCGTGGCACGGGCGCTGCCGCGCGCCCAATGGCTACCCGCGCTGGCACAGGGCGGGCTGAGTACGAGCTATGCCCAGCTCGTCGCCGACATGTATGATGCCCACAATGCCGGACGCATCGACGTGGAGGCGGCCATCGGGAATGTCAGGCCCGGCGACACCGGCCTGCACCAGGCCCTGGCGGCCATGCTCGGCCCCCCCTAAGTCTACCCTAATTCCACAGGGCTAGAACGCGCCGACGACAAGTGGTCGGAGGCGAAGGTTGAGCAACGGTTCTGCGTATGAAATCCCTTTCGGGCGCCGCGCAATGAGCACCGCCCGGTTGCGGAGTGCTCTCCTGACTGCGGTTCTCACCTGTGTTGCCCTCCTGGCCGTCGGCGCAACCTATCTCGGCCTGCAATATCTCGGCGGCAATTTCCACACCGTGGTCGCCGGTGAGCTCTATCGCTCGGGTCAACCCACGCCCGGGCGGCTCAGGCACTATGTCCGCGAGGCGGGCATCCGCACGGTGATCAATCTGCGCGGCAGAAATGCCGGCACCGCCTGGTACGATGCCGAGATCGCCGAATCAGCCCGGCTCGGCGTCACGCATGTCGATTTCGCCATGTCAGCGTCACGCCAATTGAGCGGCCTCCAGGCGGACGCCCTGGTGCAATTGCTGCGCAATGCGGAAAAACCCATCCTGATCCATTGCGAAGGCGGTGCGGACCGCAGCGGTCTGGCCGCCGCCCTCTATCTCGCCGCGATCACGAAGGTGAGCGAAGCGCAGGCGGAAAGCCAGATGTCGCTGCGCTTCGGGCATTTCTCGCTGCCTTTCCTGCGCAGCTACGCCATGGACGACACCTTCGAGAACCTCGAGGCCAGCCTGGGCTATTCGAAGAGCTGAGCCGGCTACACCCACTCGCCCTTGCGCATCAGGGGTTCGGCCTTGCCGTCGGCACCGATGCCGTCAATGTCGATCTCGCCCGAGCCGATCATCCAGTCGATATGGATCAGGCTGTTGTTGGCGCCGCGCGCTGCCAGCTCTTCCGGGCTGAGCGATCCGCCATTGACGAAGCATTGGCTGTAGGACTGGCCGAGCGCGATATGGCTGGCGGCATTCTCGTCGAACAGCGTGTTGTAGAACAACAGGCCGCTCTGGGAGATCGGCGAGGAAAACGGCACCAGCGCCACTTCACCGAGATGACTGGCCCCCGCATCGGTCTCCAGCACCTTGGCGAGCACGTCCTTGCCGCTTGCGGCGTCGGCATCGACGATGCGTCCCTCCTCGAAGCGCACGGCAATCTTGTCGATCAGCGTGCCCTGATAGGACAGCGGCTTGGTGGAGGAGACATAGCCGCTCACCCGGTCGCGATGCGGCGTGGTGAAGACTTCCTCCGTCGGGATATTGGGATTGCAGGTGATGCCGTTCTTGGCCTTGGACGAGCCGCCGAGCCATTCATGCCCATCGGCGAGGCCGATGGTGAGATCGGTGCCCGGCCCGGTATAGTGGAGGGCGGCATAGCGCTTGTCGTTCAGATAGGCGGCGCGGGCATGCAGGTTGTGATTATGCTCCGCCCAGGCGGCGACCGGGTCATTCGAATCGATGCGGGAGGCGGCGAAGATGGCGTCCCACAGCCTGGCGACGGCAACCTCCTCCGGCTCGTTGGGAAACACGGCCTTGGCCCAGGCCGATGACGCGTAGGAGACGATGTTCCAGTTGATGTCGAAGCCGACGATGCGCTTCTGTGCCGGCTTGTAGGCGGCCGAGCGCGCTTGATTGGCCCGCGCGATCCTGGCCGGATCCTGGCCTGCCAGCAGCGAGGGGTCCTCGCCGGCGATGGCGAGGCGGGCGGCGCCCCGGTCGAAGGCCGCGGCCATGCCGTCGAACAGCCAGCCCGAGGCAGTGTCGAAAGCGGCATCCGGCGCGAAGCGATAGCGCGCCAGCGTCGACTCTTCGTCGGAGAACAGGGTGGTGACCAGGCTCGCACCGGCCTTGTACGCATGCTCAGTGATCCGTCTCACCAGCGGCAGGGCCTCGATCGAGGCCGTCATCACCAATTCCTGGCCGGGCGCGAGACCGAGGCCGACCTTCACGGCCGTCTCGGCAAGCTTGTCGAGACGCTTTGAATGGCTCTCGGAGGAAATGGACATGGCAAACCTCAAAAGGGGAACAATCGAGCGCGCAGACCATCAATGATGCCCCGCGCCGTCAAGCCCTTTGTCGGCACAACGGACAAGAGAGGAAGATTAGGCCAGTCCACGACGGTCTGGAACTTGACAGCTCCGGCTTTCGCGCGGCATTTGCGGCAAGATTGTGTGAGGATACGCCATGGAAATCGCCCGCCTGCAGACCGTGATCGACGCCGCCTGGGAAGACCGGGCCCAGTGCAATTTCGAGACCAAGGGCGAAGTCCGGGCAGCCGTCAACCATACGCTCGGCCTGCTCGACGAGGGCAAGCTGCGCGTGGCCGAGAAAGTCCCCGGCGCGACCGGCCGGGAATCCTGGCACACCCATCAATGGCTGAAGAAGGCGGTGCTGCTCTCCTTCCGCCTCAACGACATGACCACCATCGCGGGCGGCCCGGGCGGCACTCTGTGGTGGGACAAGGTCCCCTCCAAGTTCGAGGGCTGGAGCACAACGGAATTCCGCCAGGCCGGCTTCCGCGCGGTGCCCAATTGCGTGGTGCGTCACTCGGCCTATATCGCGCCCGGCGTGGTGCTGATGCCATCCTTCGTCAATCTCGGCGCCTATGTTTCCACCGGCTCCATGGTCGATACCTGGTCGACCGTCGGCTCCTGCGCCCAGATCGGCAAGAACGTGCATCTGTCCGGCGGCGTCGGCATTGGCGGCGTGCTGGAACCGCTGCAGGCCAATCCGACCATCATCGAGGACGACTGCTTCATCGGCGCCCGCTCCGAAGTGGTCGAGGGCGTGATCATCGGCGAAGGCTCGGTGATCTCGATGGGCGTCTATATCGGCGCATCCACCACCATCATCGATCGGGCCACCGGCCAGATCTACAAGGGCTATGTGCCGCCCTATTCAGTGGTGGTTTCCGGCAACCTGCCGGGCAAGCCGCTGCCGGACGGCCGCCCCGGCCCCTCGCTCTATTGCGCGGTGATCGTCAAGACGGTCGATGCGCAGACGCGTTCCAAGACCAGCATCAACGAATTGCTGCGCGACGGAAACCACTGAGCCTTGGAAGCTCCCCGTTTTACCCTCCCCTGGAGGGGGTAGGGTCGGCCTGCAAGGCCGGGGTGGGGTGAAAATACGCAGATCTTGCCGCAATTGGTGACAACTCATTTTTACGGAGAAGTCACCCCACCCCGACGCTTCGCGTCGACCCTCCCCCACCAGGGGAGGGTAAAGGGAGCCCCATGACCGATCTCACCTTCGACCCCCGCGATCCTGTCGCGCTCACCCAAGCCCTCATCCGCTGCCCCTCCGTCACGCCGGCGGAAGGCGGGGCCTTGACGCTGCTGGCCGATGTGTTGCAGGCAAACGGCTTCACCACCCATTTGGTGCCGTTCAGCGACGAGGACACCCCGGATGTCCTCAATCTCTACGCGCGCATCGGACCGCCAGACAAGCCGGCCCTGATGTTCGCCGGCCATACCGACGTGGTGCCGCCGGGCGACGAGGCACGCTGGCGCCATCAGCCCTTCTCGGGCGACATCGTCAACGGACAGCTCTATGGGCGCGGCGCGGTGGACATGAAGGGCGGCGTCGCCGCCAGCGTCGCGGCGAGCCTGCGTCATCTCGACATCAATCCCGACGCGCCGATCGCCTTCCTGATCACCGGCGACGAGGAAGGCCCAGCCATCAACGGCACCGTGAAACTGCTGGACTGGGCCGTCGCCAAGGGCGACCGCATCGGCCATTGCATTCTCGGCGAACCAACCAACCCCGACGCTCTCGGCGACATGGTCAAGATCGGCCGGCGCGGCTCGCTGTCAGGCATCATCACCGTGCATGGCAAGCAGGGGCATGTCGCCTATCCGCATCTGGCCATGAATCCCGTGCCGCAGATGGTGCGCCTGCTCGCCGCCCTCACCCAAAGCGAACTCGACCACGGCAGCGACCATTTCGACGCCTCCAATCTCGAGGTGGTGTCGGTGGATGTCGGCAATCCCGCCTTCAACGTCATTCCCGCCGACGCTCGCGCGACCTTCAATATCCGCTTCAACGACCGCTGGACCCGGCAAAGCCTGGAAGAGTGGGTGCGGGCCAAGCTCGACGGCGCCGCGGGCAACGAGGTCGCCTATGACCTCGTCTTCGAGCGCTCGGCTTCCGAATCCTTCTTCACCCCGCCCGGTGCCTTCGTCGATGCGATCGTCACGTCGATCGAGGCGGAAACCGGCCGCCGGCCGGTGCTGTCGACCTCCGGCGGCACCTCGGATGCCCGCTTCATCAAGAATGTCTGCCCGGTGGTGGAATTCGGCTTGGTCGGCAAGACGATGCACCAGATCGACGAACGCGTCGATATCCTCGACCTGGAGAGCCTGACCCGGATCTACCAGCGCATCCTCGGGCAGTATTTCGGGTGATTTGGAGCACGGACACCACAGCCCCATGAAGTCATGGGGCGATGTCCGCTCCTGAAACCGGCGCGCTGGCGGAAAAGAGCGGACATCACGATATGCTGTGCATATCGCTGAGCTGTCAGCGCTCCTCTTCCACGCTCCTTTAGAGAGCCTTCACCGTCGGCCATGGCGCGTCCACGCGCCTGATCGGATTGGCAAGCGGCAGCCCGAACGGCTCGGCCGAAATCTCGAAGACGTCACCCGGTTCGGTCACCACGCCATCGGAGACGCTTAGCGTCGCCGTGCCGTAATAATGCACGTTTACATGCCCGGGCTGGCGGAACAGCTGGTATTTGAAGTGATGGCCCTCGAGGTTGGCAATGGTGTGCGACATGTTCGCCTCGCCAGTGAGGAAGGGCTTTTCCCAGATCACCTTGCCCTGGCGCAGAATGCGCGAGGTGCCGCGGATGTCGGCAGGCGCCTCGCCGACCAGAAGCTCCGGCCCGATGGCCGAGACGCGCAGCTTGGAATGGGCGAGATAGAGATAGTTCTGCCGCTCGGTGACGTGGTCGGAGAATTCGTTGCCGAGCGCAAAGCCGATGCGCCAGGGTGCGCCGTCGGGGCCGTTGACATAGATGCCGGCCAGTTCCGGTTCCTCGCCGGCGTCGAGGGCGAAGGACGGCGACGGCAAGGCACCTTGCGGGGGAATCAGCGTCGAGCCATCGCCCTTGTAGAACCATTCGGGCTGCACGCCTTCCTTGCCCGGCGCCGGCCGGCCGCCATCGAGCCCCATGCGGAACATCTTCATCGAATCGGTGGCCTTCGACAGGTCAGCCAGATCCTGATGCATCTTGTCGCGCCCCTCGGCGCTGCCGAGATGGGTCAGCCCGGTGCCGGCAACCATGACATGGCTGGGATCAGGATGGTCGATCGGCGCCAGTATCTCGCCGGCGGCAAGCGCAGCCGCAAGGTCGACAGTTCCCCCCAGGCCTCGCCGCTCGATTTCGGCCCGCAGGCTGTGACCCGAAGCGATCGCGGCATTGGCAAGGTCTAGTACCGACTCAATATCGCGGATGAGGCGAGAAACACCATCGTTTGTGGCGACGACAGCGCGCCGACCCTGATGGCGCAATTGGGCAAGACGTAAGGGAGTGGGAGACACCAGGCACATTCCTCAGACAAATTCGCAGAGGCGCATCATAGAAAGCATTCGACAGAGCGCAACGGTAAAATAGCGGCGGCGATCAATTGGCGGAGCAAGACGATCGGGCGAATTCTGATGCCCGGACAATATTCGGGACCAGCGCTGACCCGCGCGGTTTTGATTTTGTTTAGGACGTGCAGAAAAACAATTGCATCCCTGCTCAAATTGCGTTCAATTTGGGAACGGATCGTGTCGAATCTGCCAGCCGGCAAGTGGTGGTCCTCCCTGCACGGCAACAGTGGCAGGCGACCGAACGGGCTCCAGCGATGCGAATCCGCCAGGGTTTTTGCAGATGTTTATTCTAGATACTATGTTGAAGCGCCTGATTAAAAAGGGTGCACTTACGGTTATTGATCCCGAAGGCCACGTTCATACCTACGGATCTGATCAAGGTTTTTCCAGCACGATACGAATCGAGGACAAGGCGACAGCCTGGAAGCTACTCACCAACCCGGAACTGGAGGTCGGCGAAGCTTTCATGGACGGCCGGCTCGTCATCGAGAAGGGCGACGTCTATGAGATGCTTGCCCTGTTCATGCAGAATATCGGCTGGTCTGTTTCGATCGGGCCATTGAGCAACATTGCCTCCGCTGCTCGCAAGATCGGCCGGCGCATTGCTCAGTATAATCCGGCCGGAAAGTCGAAGAACAATGTCGCCCATCACTACGATCTGAGGGACGAATTGTTCGACCTCTTCCTGGATGTGGATCGGCAGTATAGCTGCGCCTATTTTCCCAGCCTCAACATCACGCTGGAAGAAGCGCAGGCTTACAAGAAGCGGCATATCGCCGCCAAGCTGCTGCTGAAACCAGGCGTGAAGGTCCTCGACATCGGCTCGGGCTGGGGAGGCATGGGCCTCTACATCTCCGAGGTGACCAAGGCTGATGTCACCGGCATCACCCTGTCGGAGGAGCAGCACCGGGTTTCCAACGCCCGGGCTCAGGCCGCCGGCATCGCCGACCGTGTGCGCTTCGAACTGATCGACTACCGCGCTCTCGACCGGAAATTCGACCGCATCGTCTCGGTCGGCATGTTCGAGCACGTCGGCGTCAATCATTACGATGCCTATTTCCGCAAGATCGCCGCGCTGTTGAACGATGACGGCGTGGGCCTCGTGCATGCCATCGGTCGGTCGGACGGGCCCGGCGCCACCAATCCGTGGATCCAGAAATATATCTTTCCGGGCGGCTATTCGCCGGCGCTGTCGGAAGTCTTGCCGGCAATCGAACGCGCCGGCCTGATCGTCACCGACATCGAGATCCTGAGGATCCACTATGCGGAGACGCTCAAGCATTGGCGCGAGCGCTTCAACCACCACCGCGACCAGATCCGCTCCTTCTATGATGACCGATTCTGCCGGATGTGGGAGATGTATCTGGCGGCCTCCGAGGCCACCTTCCGGTGGGGCGGCCACATGGTCTTCCAGATCCAGGTGGCCAAGTCGATCAACGCCGTGCCGCTGACGCGCGACTATATAGGCGACGCCGAACGCCGATTGCCGCTCGATCTGCAGCCGGTTCCCGCGCCGGCCCGCGAGGCGGCCGAGTAGGCGCAGGAGCATCATCCGCCCCCGCTGGATCGGATGATGCTCGGAATTAAAAAAGGCAGACGCGTCCTTCCGATCCAACCGGATCGAAAAGACGCTCTCGCAACCGATCATCGATGGCGGGTCGCCAGAGCATAAACCCAAAGAGTTGCACGACTTTTTGGACAAGACTATGCGTTCAAGCAGAGACTTGATGAACATGATCCGATCGTCTTGATCGGATCATGTTCCAGAGAACGCCATTCAAGCCATTTACAAGAAGAGGCGGGTCTTCGGGCCCGCCTCTTCTTTCCGCTCTATGAAACAGGAAGCCGCGATCGAGCTTCCGGAAAGCCGTTATGACCCAGTCCGAACAGGCCAGTTCCGCACTGAGCCCCCACGAGATACGCTCGATCATCATCGGCGTGCTGGTGGCGATGTTCCTTGCGGCGCTCGACCAGACCATCGTCGCCACGGCGATGCCGACGATCGGCCGTGTGCTCGGCGATTTCGAGAATCTGCCCTGGGTCGTTACCATCTATCTGCTGACCTCGACGGCGGTGACGCCGCTCTATGGCAAGATGGCTGATATCAACGGCCGACGCGTAACGCTGCTGGTGGCGATCGGCACCTTCATGGCGGGCTCGATCCTGTGCGCCCTCGCCCCGACCATGCTCACCCTGATCCTGGCGCGGGCCCTGCAGGGCCTCGGCGGCGGCGGGCTGATCTCCCTGGCACAGACCATCATCGCCGATATCATTCCGCCGCGGGAACGGGCTCGTTACCAGGCCTATTTTGCTACCGTCTTCGTCGCCTCGAGTATCGCCGGGCCTGTGCTCGGCGGCTTCATGGCCGAAAAGCTCCACTGGTCGGTGATCTTCTGGATCAATCTGCCGCTCGGCCTGCTCGCCTTCGGGATGACGAATTCCGTGCTCAAGAAGCTGCCGCGCCACGAAAGGCCGCATAAGCTCGATTTTCTCGGCGCGGGGCTGATGGCCGTGGCGACCATCGCCCTGCTGCTCGCCCTCAGCCTGGGCGGCCCGCATTATGCCTGGACCTCGGCGCCGATCCTCGGGCTGTTCGGCCTCTCGGTCCTATTCTGGATCGCCTTCGTCATTCGCCTGCGCACCGCGCCCGAGCCGCTGATCCCTACCGAAATCCTCGCCAATCCGGTGGTGGCGGCAGGTACCATCGCCGCCTGTTTCGGCATGGGCGTGTTCATCGGCATGACGATCTACATGCCGATCCTCCTGGAAGGCGTCTATGGGTTGACGGCCAGCCAGTCGGGCCTGGCCTTGATACCGATGATGGTCGGCACCGTCACCGGGGCAACGCTGTCTGGCCGGTTGATGGCGCGCATAACGCACTATAAGCGCCCGCCTTTGTTTGGTCTTGCCGTCTCGACCCTCGCCTTCGCCCTGATCTCGATCAACCCGCAGGCCCTCCCGCTGGCGGTGCTTGAAATCCTGCTGACGTTAGCCTCGCTGGGCATCGGCACCATGCTGCCGGTCACCACGGTTGCGATCCAGAACGCCGTGCTGCAGCATCAGATGGGCACGGCAACCGGGGCCATGAACTTCTTCCGTTCGCTCGGCGGCGCCTTGATCGTGGCGGTGTTCGGGGCGATCGTGATGGGAGGCCTGCCGGCTGATCTCGCCGCCAACGTCACCATCGAGACGCTGGCGACATCGATCGCCGTGGCCGGCAGCGATATCGGCTCGGTGTTCCGCTGGGTATTCCTGGCCGCCGCACTCGGATCGCTCGCCACGCTCTGCGCCCTGTTTCGCATGGAAGAGCGGCCGTTGCGGACCAAGGTCGAGCCGGCCTCGATGGCGATGGAGTGACCGCCCGAGCGCTTTGCGGTCTCGTGGAATCACCGGGAATCGCAAAACGCGCCGACGCACATTCGAAAGCAAAGAGCCATTTCCGCCTGAACGCGTTTTGCTTTCGTGCCAATCGCCTCTTTTCATGCCCGCAACATGCTGTAAAAGCGCTTCCAGTCTCTTTCGGATCCCCCAGCCATGAGCCCTAATTTGAGCGTCCACGACAAGGCCGAAATCCTTTCCGAAGCCCTGCCCTACATGCAGCAGCACGACGATGCCACCATCGTCGTCAAATATGGCGGCCATGCCATGGGCAGCGAGCAGGTTGCCCGCGACTTCGCCCGCGACATCGTGCTGCTCGAACAGGCCGGCCTCAATCCGGTGGTGGTGCATGGCGGCGGCCCGCAGATTTCGGAAATGCTGGAACGTCTTGGCATCAAGTCTGAATTCGCCGCCGGCCATCGCATCACCGACGCCGCCAGCGTCGAAGTGGTCGAGATGGTGCTGGCCGGCTCGATCAACAAGCAGCTCGTCGGCTTCATCAACGCCGCCGGCGGGCGTGCCGTCGGGCTATCAGGCAAGGATGGCCGCATGCTCACCGCCAAGAAGGCGACGCGCACGGTCTACGATCCCGATTCCGCCATTGAGAAAGTTGTCGATCTCGGCTTCGTGGGCGAGCCCGACAAGGTCGACACCACCGTGCTCGACCAGATCATCCATTCCCAGATCATCCCCGTCCTGGCACCGGTGGCGGCGTCGGATGATGGCGGCACCTTCAACGTCAATGCCGACACCTTTGCGGGCGCCATCGCGGGGGCGCTCGGCGCGACTCGCCTTTTGCTGATGACCGACGTGCCCGGCATCCTCGACAAGGACAAGAACCTGATCGAGGAAATCGACGTGGAAGGCATCCGCCACCTGATCGCCGACGGCACCATCACCGGCGGCATGATTCCCAAGGTCGAAACCTGCATCTATGCGCTCGAAAAGGGCGTCGAAGCGGTTGTCATCATGGACGGCAAGGTGCCGCACGCCGTGCTGCTGGAACTTCTCACCAATCACGGCGCCGGCACGCTGATCCGGCGCTGAGGCGCTTCGTCAAGTCCTGGGAGAGCGGACATCACGACATGCTTTCATGTCGTCGAGATGTCCGCTCTCCCAGGAACCGGCAATCCATCCTTAACTTTGCCACCGGATGCTGCGATAAGGATGGTAGAGACGAGCATGGATCAGAGCGTAGCCACAATCAGGGAAAAGCTGTCGGCGGATTTCGCCCATGTCGACACATGGGTCTTCGATCTCGACAATACGCTCTACCCTCACCACGCCAATCTGTGGGAGCAGGTCGACAACCGCATCACCACCTGGATGGCGAATTACTATGGCGTCGATGGCCTCACCGCGCGCGGGCTGCAGAAATACTACTATCAGCGCTATGGCACCTCGCTGCGCGGCCTGATGATCGATGAAGGCGTGGACCCCGCGCATTTCCTCGAATTTGCCCATGACATCGACCATTCGCCGCTGGAGCCCAACCCGCTGCTCGGCACGGCGCTCAGCCTGCTGCCCGGCCGCAAGCTGATCTTCACCTCCGGCACTACCCGGCACGCCTTGAACATCGTCAAGCGCCTGGGTGTCGAGGAGCATTTCGCCGATGTCTTCGACATCGTCTCAGCCGACTATCTGCCCAAGCCCGCCGCCGACACCTATGCGAGCTTCTTCGCCCGCCACGACGTCGACCCGGCCCGTGCTGCCATGTTCGAGGATCTTTCGCGCAATTTGATCGTGCCGCATGATCGGGGCATGCGCACCGTGCTGGTCGTGCCCAAGCACAATGCCGAGATCGTGCGCGATGCCTGGGAAATCGAGCGCGTCCAGGCCGAGCACATCGACTACATCACGGACGACATTGCCGGTTTCCTGACCGATCTGTCGGCTTCGCTCTGAAGCACCGCTGCTGGCAATCTACCAAATAATACCGAAATAATCGGCTTGCCCGCTTGGCGAGGGCGCCCGCCCGTTGCATTGTCGGCCGGGTCAGGCCGCTCCGGCTTTCCCTCAGGGCGGCTTCCACCGCACGGGGTTGCATGATGCCCTTAACTCAGCCCGATATGACGGGCCTCCTCATTCGTATCCCACGCCTGATCCGGGCCCTGCTCGTCGCCGCTTTAGCCAGCAGCGGCATCCTCCTGCTGGCAAGCGGCGCGCAGGCGGCCGTCCGGGGCTATGCCACCGCCAATGTCAATCTGCGTGCCGGACCCGGCACCCAATATCCGGCCGTCACCACCTTGCGTCCAGGCGAATCCGTGCTCATCCATGGCTGCCTGAGCGACCGATCCTGGTGCGATATATCGGTGCGCGGAGAGCGGGGCTGGTCGGCGAACAAATATCTGTCCGCTGCGGCGAACCGCAATGTCGGTATCGGCGCGCTGGCGATCCCCGCCATCGTCTTCAGCTATGCCTATTGGGACCGCTATTATGCGCGGCGTCCCTGGTACAACACCTGGTGGGGCCATGGCCGACCGCGGCCGCCGCATCACGGGCCGGGCTGGCGCCCGCGTCCGCCCGTCATAGGCCCGCCCGGGACACGTCCTCCGGTGGTCCGCCCTCCTGGCGTTCGTCCACCTGGCGTTCGCCCGCCCGGCGTCCGGCCACCTCATCATGGCGGCCCGCGTCCGAAGCCGGTCTTCCGTCCCGGCCGGCCGGGAAGGCCGATCGGCAGCACGCGGCCGATTATTCCGCAATGAGGGCAGCGTCACTCACCCGGGGTGGTGGCTGTCGAAAAAAGAACGCAATCCTTGTCATTGCCGGGCTTGACCCGGCAATCCAGTCTAGCGCTGTGAATGCCGGACGTCTGGATGCCCCGGTCAAGTCCGGGCATGACAAACACTGATGCTTCTATTGTTGCAAATCAGAGGCTTCAATCAGCCACGAAGCGCTCACGCATCCGCGTCGAAACAGGCGCGGATGCCTTCGCGATAGGTCGGATAGCGCAGCGCATAACCCAGCTCCTCGCGGACCCGGCGGTTCGAGACGCGCTTGTTCTCGCCGTAGAAGGAGCGGCCCATCGGCGTCATCTGCGCCTCGTCATAGGCGATCTCGGCCGGCGGCGCCACGCCGAGCAAACCGGCCGCGTAGGTGACTACATCCTGGGGGGGCGCCGGCTCATTGTCGGTGACGTTGAAGGCGGGCCCGGCGTCGGGTTTCTCCATGCCGGCCGCAACCGCACCCGCGATGTCCTCGACATGAATGCGGTTGAACACCTGTCCCGGCTTGACGATGCGCCGGGCAGTGCCCCGCTTCAAATTGACGACGGCGTTGCGTCCCGGCCCGTAAATGCCGGCCAGCCGGAAAAGCTGCACCGGCACGTCCCTGCCACGGCCAAGATCGAGCCATTCCTTCTCGACATCGACCCGCATGGCATTGCGCTCCATGGTCGGGCGCAGCGGCGCGGTCTCGTCGATCCAGGCGCCCCCGGCATCGCCATAGACCCCGACGGTGGAGAGATAACCGATCCATTGCAGCTTCGGTGCCTGCCGTAGGGCGGCACCGAAATGCCGCAATACGGAATCGCCGTCATCATCGGGGGCGATGGACGTGAGGATATGCGTCGCCTCGGCAATGGCGGCATCGACCGCAGGCGAGCCTGCCAGGCCGTCATAGGCCAGACGCGTGGCACCAGGCAGCTCCGGCAATTTCTCGTGGGGCGCCGACGAGCGGAAGGTACCAGTGATCTTGGCGAAGCGGTCGCCGTAGCGAGCCGCAAAATGCGAGGCGGTGTAGCCGAGGCCGAAGATCAGGAGATTCATGCAATACATTCCCGCCGTTTCGGGGGGCGGGTCTTCAGACCCGCCAGTCTCCCTTCCGGCCTCACGATAAAGGCGGGTCTGAAGACCCGCCCCTCATTACTGTCCGAGCCCGTCGAAGAAATCACGGACCTTGGCGAAGAAACCGGCGCTTTCTGGCTGTGTCTCCTTCGACGACTGCTCGTCGAACTCCGCCAGCAATTCGCGCTGGCGGCGCGTGAGATTCTTGGGTGTCTCGACAAAGAACTGGACATACATGTCGCCATGCTCGCGCGAACGAAGCACCGGCATGCCCTTGCCGCGCAGGCGCACCTGCCGCCCGGTCTGTGTACCTTCGGGCACTGCCACCTTGGCTTTGCTGCCATCGACGGTGGGCACCTGGAACTCTCCGCCGAGGGCGGCCGTCACCATCGAAATCGGAACGCGGCAATGCAGATCCGCGCCGTCGCGCTGGAAGAATTCGTGCGAAGCCAGCGACAGGAAGATGTAGAGATCGCCCGAAGGCCCGCCCCGCGCGCCGGCCTCGCCCTCATTGGCGAGACGGATGCGCGTGCCGTCCTCCACGCCAGCGGGAATATTGACCGAAAGGGTGCGCTCGCGCGTGGTGCGGCCGGCACCGCCGCAGGAAGGACAGGGATTGTCGATGACCTCGCCACGGCCCTGGCAGGTCGGGCAGGTGCGCTCGATAGAGAAGAAGCCCTGGGTGGCGCGCACGCGGCCATGGCCGGCGCAGGTTCCGCAGGTCTTGGGCTTGGACCCGGCCTTGGCACCGGAACCGGAACAGGAATCGCAGGTGACGGATGTGGGGATCTTGATGGTGGCGGTCTTGCCGTTGAAGGCCTCCTCCAGCGTGATCTCCATGTTGTAGCGCAGATCCGCGCCGCGCTCGCGCCCGCCCGAATTGCTGCGCCCGCGGCCGCGCCCGGCCAGATCCTCGAAGATATCGTTGAAGATGTCGGAGAAGGAACCGAAGCCACCGCCTGCGCCGAAACCGCCGCCTCCGCCTCCCATGCCGCCCTGCTCGAAGGCGGCGTGCCCGAAGCGGTCATAAGCCGCGCGCTTTTGCGGATCCTTCAGGGCTTCATAGGCCTCGTTCACTTCCTTGAACTTGGCCTCGGCATCCTTGTCACCGGCATTGCGGTCGGGATGGTGCTTCATCGCCTGCTTGCGGAAAGCAACCTTGAGTTCGACTTCGGTTACTTCGCGAGTAACCTCGAGCACTTCGTAATAGTCACGCTTGGCCATCGGAATCGCTCAAAGCACCCCAGCGAAGGCGTTTTGCGATGGTGGAATCACCGAGACCGCAAAGACGCGTTGAAATAACGAGTTCGAGCACTGTGCGTTTCCGCTTGAACACACTCTGCTCTGGAGGTGTGCGAAAGCCCCCGCCATATCCGATGCAGACCTTTCGGCCTGCATCGTTTGGCGAGGGCTCGCACAAGATCGTCGAAGATTACGCACGCTTCTTGCTGTCGTCGACTTCCTCGAAGTCGGCGTCAACAACATCGTCATTCTTCGTACCGGCTTCGTCGCCCGGGGCACCCGCGGCCTGCTGCTGCTGATAGAGGGCTTCGCCCAGCTTCATGGCAGCCTGCTGCAGATCGTTGGTGCGGGTCTTGATCAGCTCGACATCCTCGCCTTCCAGCGCGGACTTGAGCGCGGTAACCGCTGCCTCGACGGTCGACTTGTCGGCCTCGGAGATCTTGTCGCCAAGCTCCTTGATCGACTTCTCGGCCTGGTGCACCGCCGCATCCGCATGGTTGCGGACCTCGACGAGCTCGCGCCGCTTCTTGTCTTCCTCGGCATTGGCCTGGGCGTCCTTGACCATCTTCTCGATGTCGGCATCGGAAAGACCGCCGGAAGCCTGGATGCGGATCTGCTGCTCCTTGCTCGTCGCCTTATCCTTGGCCGAGACATTGACGATGCCGTTGGCATCGATGTCGAAGGTCACCTCGATCTGCGGCATGCCGCGGGGCGCCGGCGGAATGCCGACGAGGTCGAACTGGCCGAGCGCCTTATTGTCCTGGGCCATTTCACGCTCGCCCTGGAAGACGCGGATGGTCACGGCCGTCTGGCCGTCCTCGGCGGTCGAGAAGGTCTGGCTCTTCTTGGTCGGGATCGTGGTGTTGCGCTCGATCAGGCGGGTGAAGACACCGCCCAGCGTCTCGATGCCCAGCGACAGCGGGGTCACGTCGAGCAACAGCACGTCCTTGACGTCGCCCTGCAGCACGCCGGCCTGGACCGCGGCGCCGATGGCGACCACTTCGTCCGGGTTGACGCCCTTATGGGGCTCCTTGCCGAAGAACTGCTTCACGACTTCCTGGATCTTGGGCATGCGGGTCATGCCGCCGACCAGCACCACTTCGTCGATCTGACCAGCGGCCAGGCCGGCATCCTTCAAGGCCTTGCGGCAGGGCTCGATGGTGCGCTGGACGAAATCGTCGACCAGGCTTTCGAACTTGGAGCGCGAGAGCTTGAGCGCCAGATGCTTCGGACCCGAAGCGTCGGCGGTGATGTAGGGCAGGTTGATCTCGGTCTGCGCCGTGGAAGACAGCTCGATCTTGGCCTTCTCGGCCGCTTCCTTCAGGCGCTGGAGAGCGAGCTTGTCCTTCTTGAGGTCGATGCCCTGCTCGCGCTTGAACTCGTCCGCCAGATACTCGACCAGGCGCATGTCGAAGTCCTCGCCACCGAGGAAGGTGTCGCCATTGGTCGACTTCACCTCGAACACGCCGTCGCCGATCTCCAGGATCGAGACGTCGAAGGTGCCGCCGCCGAGGTCATAGACCGCGATGGTGCCGGCCTTCTTCTTGTCGAGGCCATAGGCGAGCGCAGCCGCCGTCGGCTCGTTGATGATGCGCAGCACTTCGAGGCCGGCGATCTTGCCGGCATCCTTGGTGGCCTGGCGCTGGGCGTCGTTGAAGTAGGCGGGAACGGTGATGACGGCCTGCGTCACCGGCTGGCCCAGATGAGCCTCGGCCGTTTCCTTCATCTTCTGCAGGGTGAACGCCGAAATCTGCGACGGGGAGTAGGACTTGCCGTCCGCCTCGACCCAGGCATCGCCATTGTTGGCCTTGACGATCTTGTAGGGCACCAGGCCGATGTCCTTCTTGGTCATCGGATCGTCATAGGTGCGGCCGATCAGGCGCTTGATCGCAAAGAAAGTGCGCTCAGGGTTGGTGACAGCCTGGCGCTTGGCCGGCTGGCCCACGAGGCGCTCACCATCATCGGTGAAAGCCACGATGGAGGGCGTGGTGCGCATGCCCTCGGAATTCTCGATGACCCGGGCACTCGTGCCCTCCATGACGGCTACGCACGAATTGGTGGTGCCGAGGTCGATACCAATAACTTTAGCCATAGTTTCTCATCCTTCCTATTCAGCAGACCGACGCGCCCCGAAGCAGCAGCGCCTAGGCCGGGAAAGCCCTCAGGAACCCGGCCGGTCCCTATCGGAAACCCCGTGATTGCGTTGGGATTAATCACGGGTTCGGCGGGTATATAAGGGGGGCTTTCACGGGCCGCAAGGCGCGAAAGCTGCCTGTCCGCTAAGGAATTTGCGTCTTCGTCACAATTCTTCGACGAAGTGCCCGGCCGGGTCCGGCTGGGACGAGCCAACAGGCGGTATAGCGATACATCAGCCTTTCTCCATGGTCACCCGGTTTTGGTGAGCTCCATCCGCCTCCAGCAGGCAACGCCGCCCCGGCGGCCGCACACAAAAAACTTGACTATAACAATTATATTATATAACATACTTGTTATAAATAAAACTCGGTCACCTCCATGCCCCACCTCGACGACACCTTTGCGGCCCTGTCCGATCCGACTCGCCGGGCGATCCTCAGCCGCCTGGCTCTCGGGGAGGCGACGGTGATGCAGCTGGCGGAACCCTTCGCGATGACGCAGCCCGCCGTCTCGCGCCATCTCAAGGTTCTCGAAGGCGCCGGGCTGATCGTCCGCCGCGCCGAGGGGACGAAGCGACCCTGCCGGCTCGCCCCGGAAGGCATCGCGGCCATCGACCAATGGCTGGGCATGCTGCGCGAGGCCCTGGCCCGCAATTACGACCGGCTGGACGTGCTCCTGGCCGCAGGACTTCCCGAAAAAGAAGAGGACAACCCATGACCAAATTGACGATCCGCACCGAAGGCGACACCCATGTCGTGGTCGCCAGGCGCTTCGCCGCCTCCCCCGAGGCGGTCTACCGCGCCCACACCGAGCCCAAACTCATCCAGAAATGGATGCTGGGGCCTGATGGATACACCATGCCCGTCTGCATCAGTGAGGCCCGGCCCGGCGGCAAGATCCGCTTCGAATGGCAGGACGGCTCCGGAGGCGGTTTCTCGCTGACGGGCGAATATATCGAGCTCGAGCCTCACAGCCGCATCGTGCATGTCGAGCGCATGCACCTGCCCGACCCAACGCCCGACAACCATGTCGAGACCCGCTTCGAAGCGGACGGCGCGGGCACGCTGATGACCTTGCGCATGACTTTGCCGAGCGCAGAGATGCGCGAGCAGATGCTGGCGACCGGCATGGAGAACGGCATGGAAGCCAGCTATGTCAGGCTCGAAGGCATTCTGTGAGGGGCGGCAAGACAGGCTTCCGGATGCACCCTCAATCCACCAATTGCCCCACGATCATATGCGCCGTCGCGGCATTGAGGGCCATGGGGATGTCGTAGACCAGGGCAAGCCTGGTCAGGGCCTTGACGTCGACATCATGCGGCAGGGGCGAGAGCGGATCGACGAAGAAGAACAGGCCATGGACCTGCCCCTCGGCGATCAAGGCGCCGATCTGCTGGTCGCCGCCGAGCGGCCCGCTCTTCAGCGGGGTCAGCGACAGCTCCGGACAGGCGGCCAATATGCGGCCACCTGTCGTGCCGGTGGCAACGAGGTTGAAGCGCGCCAGAATGGCCCGGTGCGTGAGCGCGAACTCGACCATTTCGTCTTTCTTGAGATCATGCGCGACGAGCGCCAGAGTGCGCCTGACCAGCTTCGACATCGGGTATCCTCATTTCAGATCGGCGTTTCCCATCTGATTCCATGTGAAAATCTGGGGCAACCGCACAACGCCTCTTCTCAATAGCGCAATCGGCGTGCCATGTTGACCATAAGGTCTGCATGGGAAGCCTTTCTCACGCGGCCTCCATCCAAGAGCGAGAACAAGCGCGGGAGAGCGTGATGAAATCGACCCTTCTTGGCCTGGCTGCCCTGCTGGCAGCCGGCGTTGCGGGATTTGGCACGGCACAGGCAGCCGACAAGCCCGGTCCGGCGGTCATCTATGATTTGGGCGGCAAATTCGACAAGTCCTTCAACGAGGCGGCCTATGACGGGGCCGAGCGCTGGAAGAAGGAAAGCGGCAAGACCTATCGCGAGTTCGAAGTCACCAACGCCTCGCAACGCGAGCAGGCGCTGCGCCGTTTCGCCAAGGACGGCAACAACCCCGTTATCGTGATGGGCTTCAGCTATGCCGACGTGCTGGAAAAGGTAGCCAAGGCCTATCCCAAGGTGAATTTCGGCATCGTCGACAGCGTCGTCGATTTGCCCAACGTCGCTTCTTACGTCTATCGGGCCGACGAGGGCTCCTACCTTGCCGGCTATCTCGCCGCCAAGACCAGCAAGACCGGCACGATCGGCTTCATCGGCGGCATGGACGTGCCCCTCATCCGCAATTTCGGCTGTGGCTACGCGCAGGGCGCCAAAGCCGCCAATCCCCAGATCAAGGTCATCCAGAACATGACCGGCACCACGCCCGCCGCCTGGAACGACCCGGGTCGCGGCGCCGAGCTGACCAAGGCGCAGATCTCGCAAGGGGCCGATATCGTCTATGCAGCGGCCGGCCAGACCGGTATCGGTGTCCTGCAGGCAGCCGCCGATGGCGGCAAGCTCGGCATTGGCGTCGATTCCAACCAGAACGGCCTGCATCCCGGCAAGGTGCTGACCTCGGTGCTCAAGCGCGTGGACGAAGCGGTCTATCAGGGCTTCAAGGACGGTGAGGCCGGCCAGTTCAAGCCGGGAACGCATGTGCTCGGCATCAAGGACAATGGCGTCGCCCTGGCCATGGACGACAACAACAAGCCCCTGATCGACGAGGCCAACAAGGCCGCGATCGCGGCGGTGACCAAGGACATCGCCGACGGCAAGGTGGTGGTGCACAATTACGAGAAGGACAATGTCTGCCCGGTGAACTGAGCGAGCGGCAGACTGATTTTCATGGCGTAAAAGGCGGGTCCAAGGATCTAACGCAGTTCACTTGAACGTCTTCGAGTTAGCACGACCTTTGTCATTGCCGGGCTTGACCCGGCAATGACAATTCGGAGCGTTTGTTCCTTAAGTGAGCCGCATTAGGTCCAAGGATCCGCCTTTCGCCCATGACCTACCGTTTTCGCCGATCCGGGATCGGCCCCCCTATTGCTCCCGCGAGGCTCCCTTTGCCAACTGCCCTCGAACTGAAGCAAATCGACAAACGTTTCGGCCCCGTCCACGCCAACAAGGCGATCGACCTCGTGGTCGAGACAGGCACCATCCACGGCATCATCGGCGAGAACGGCGCCGGCAAATCCACGCTGATGTCGATCATCTACGGTTTCTACGAGGCCGATAGCGGCGAGACCCATGTCAACGGCACCCGGAAGGCGATCCGCTCCTCGCAGGATGCCATCGATGCGGGCATCGGCATGGTGCACCAGCATTTCATGCTCGTCGATCCCTTCACCGTGCTGGAGAACGTCATGCTCGGCGCCGAGGGCGGCGGCCTGCTGGCGAGAGGACGCGACCACGCTCGTACCGAACTGGCGCGGCTGGAGGAAAGCTATCACCTGGAGGTCGATCCGGATGCCGTGGTGGGCGAACTGCCCGTCGGCGCCCAGCAGCGCGTCGAGATTCTCAAGGCGCTCTATCGCGGCGCCGATATCCTCATCCTGGACGAGCCGACGGGCGTGCTGACGCCCGCCGAAGCCGACCAGCTCTTCGAAATCCTGAAGGTCCTGCGCGAGCAGGGCAAGACCATCCTGCTGATCACCCACAAGCTGCGCGAGATCATGGCGATCACCGATCGCGTCTCGGTGATGCGGCGCGGCGAGATGGTGGCCACCGTCGACACCGCCAAGACCAACCCCACCGAGCTCGCCGAGCTGATGGTGGGCCGCCGCGTACTGCTGCGCGTCGACAAGGCGGAGGCCAAGCCCGGCGACGTCATCCTCGAAGTGAAAAACCTCACGGTAAAGGACGAGAAGGGCATCACCCGCGTCGACGACGTCTCCTTCACCGTGCGGTCCGGCGAGATCGTCGGCGTCGCAGGCGTGGCCGGCAACGGCCAGTCGGAGCTGCTCGAGGCCATTGCCGGCATCCGGCCGGTCCATTCGGGCGAAATCAGGCTGCGCGGCGCCAATACCGCCGCGGCGGACCCGGCGGAGCTGCGCAAGCTCGGCCTGGCCCATGTGCCCGAGGACCGCATGAAGATGGGCCTCGTCAAACCCTTCGCGGCCTATGAGAGCGCCATCCTGGGCTACCAGAAGGACCGCAAGCTCGGCAGCGGCCCCTTCCTCAATTACCGGCGCATCATCGCCGACCTCACCGACAAGATGGAACGCTTCGACGTGCGTCCGCGCGACCCGAAGCTGAAGACGGCCAATTTCTCGGGCGGCAACGCCCAGAAGATCGTGCTGGCCCGCGAGATGGAGCGCGATCCCGCCTTGCTGATCGTGGGACAACCGACCCGTGGCGTCGACATCGGCGCCATCGAGTTCATCCACCGCCGCCTGATCGCCATGCGCGACGCCGGCAAGGGCATTCTGGTGGTTTCGGTCGAGCTCGACGAGATCATGGGCCTGTCCGACCGCATCCTGGTGATGTGCGGCGGACGCGTCACCGGCGAATGCCTGGCCAAGGATGCCACGGAGAACGGACTCGGCCTGTTGATGGCCGGCGTGTCGGGAGAGGCGGCATGAGCGGTCAGACCACCACGCCATCAGCCCTTCTGGGCGCGCTCTTCTCCAGGCGCAGCAGCGCCAGCCTCGTCACCCTGCCCTGGTGGGCCGACACCGTCGTGCTGCCGCTGCTCAATGTGGTGGTGGCCTTCCTCGTCTCCGGCATCGCGGTCTGGGTCATCGTGGGCGCCGATCCGCTGACGGTCGGCGTCACCATGATCACGGGCGCATTCGGCGACGCCAACGCCGTGGGGACAACGCTCTATTACGCCACCACCTTCATCTTCGCCGGCCTTGCCGTGGCCGTCGCTTTCCATGCCGGCCTGTTCAATATCGGCGTGGACGGGCAAGGCCAGATCGCCGGCATCGGCATCGCCCTCGCCTGCCTGCATCTGGGCAGCGTTCCCTGGTTCCTCGCCATTCCGCTCGGCATGATGGCCGGCATGCTCTTCGGCGCCGCCTGGGCCTTCATTCCCGGCTATCTGCAGGCCACGCGCGGCAGCCACGTCGTCATCACCACCATCATGTTCAACTACATCGCCACGGCGCTGGTGCAGTATCTCCTGGTGAACGTGATGATGAAGCCGGGCTCCGGCGAGCCGAAATCCGAGCTCTTCGCCGATTCGACCGGCCTGCCGCAGATCAGCGATATCCTGGCAGGCATCGGCATCCAGCTCGACCTCACGCTGGTCAATCTCGCCTTCCCGATCGCGCTGCTTGCCGCCATCCTGGTCTGGGCCCTGATCTGGCGGACCCGGCTGGGCTACGCCATGCGGACAGTCGGCCACAACAAGACCGCTGCCGTCTATGCCGGCATTTCCCCGGCCAAGATCATCGTCATCGCCATGTTGATCTCGGGCGCCCTGGCCGGCCTGATGGGTACCAATGTGCTGATGGGTGAACAGCACCGCATGATCATCGACTACACCGCCGGCGCCGGCTTCATCGGCATCGCCGTCTCGCTGATGGGTCGCTCCCATCCCGCCGGCATCGTGCTCGCCTCCATCCTGTTCGGCGCGCTGATCCAGGGCGGCCAGGAACTCTCGTTCGAAAACCCCGTCTTCGACAAGAACATGATCGTGATGATCCAGGGCATCATCATCCTCTTCGTCGGCGCCCTCGAACTGATGTTCCGGCCGCAGCTCGCCATGCTGTTCCAGCTCTTCACCCCTGCCTCCAAGGGAGCATGACGCCATGGATACCGTGATCATGCTGGCCAGCGTGGCGGCCGCCGCCATCCGCATCTCCACGCCCTATCTGCTGTGCGCCCTCGCCGGCCTCTATTCGGAACGTTCGGGCATCGTCGACATCGGCCTCGAAGGCAAGATGCTGGTGGGCGCCTTCGCAGCCGCGGTCACCGCAGCGACCTATGGTTCGGCCTGGCTCGGCCTCGTCATGGCGATCATCGTCTCCATCGGCTTTGCACTGCTGCACGGCATTGCCTCCATCCGCTATCGCGGCAACCAGATCGTCTCGGGCGTCGCCATCAACATCCTGGCGCTCGGCTTGACCGCCTTCATCGGCAATGCCTGGTATGGCGAGGGCGGGCGTACCCCCAGCCTGAGCGGCGCCGCGCGCTTCCAGCCGATCGAGCTGCCGGGGGCGGAGGCGATCAGGGGCGTACCGGTGCTCGGCCAGCTCTATGCCGACGTGCTATCCGGCCATTCGATCCTGGTCTATTTCGCCTTCGCCTGCGTCCCGGTAACGGCCTGGATCCTCTACAAGACCCGCTTCGGCCTGCGCCTGCGCGCCGTCGGCGAGAACCCGCAGGCCGTCGACACCGCCGGCATCTCGGTGGCCTGGCTGCGCTATCGCGCCGTGCTGATCTGCGGCCTGCTCACCGGCGTCGCCGGCGCCTATCTCTCCACCGCCGATTCGGCCGCCTTCGTCTCCAACATGACGGGCGGGCGCGGCTATATGGGCCTGGCCGCCCTGATCTTCGCCAAATGGCGGCCCTGGCCGGCGCTCGGCGCCTGCCTGCTCTTCGGCCTGCTCGATGCCATCTCGATCCGCATGGGCTCGAGCTTCGTGATCGCCGGCATGCGGGTGCCCTCCGAGTTGATCTCGGCCCTGCCCTATATCCTCACCGTGTTCATGCTGGCCGGCTTCGTCGGCGCGGCGACGCCCCCCAAGGCCGCGGGCGTTCCCTATCTCAAGGAACGCTGATGGACGCGCTCGCGGATCTGTTCGAGGCTGCCAGAGCCGTGCGCGAGAAGGCGCATGCGCCCTATTCTCGCTTCAAGGTGGGAGCGGCCATCCGTGGCCGCTCGGGCCGGATCTATGCCGGCTGCAATGTCGAGAACGCCGCCTATCCGGTCGGTGCCTGCGCCGAAGGCGGCGCCATCTCGGCCATGGTGGCGGATGGCGAGACGGGAATCGCCGAAATCCTGGTGCTGGGCTGGACCGATGCCCATCCCGAAGCTCCCGGCCTGACCACGCCCTGCGGGGGCTGCCGCCAGCGCATCCGCGAATTCGCAAAGCCGTCGACTTCAATCCATGTCGCCGGCCCCGAAGGCATCCGCCGCAGCTTCACGCTCGACGAGCTGCTGCCCGAGAGCTTCGGCCCGGAAAATCTGGGTTGATCGATTAGATCGACACCAGGTCGAGGAAACTGGCTGCCAGCAGCAGGACGGTGGCGACGGCAAGCGTCAGCCCGACCCAGAACTGGGCCCTGTCTTCGGCTGATATGCCGCCCTTGAGAACCATCTGCATGCGCTCGATCATCAAACAACCCACCTCGAAACCGGGTCATGATGAAAGCGTCGCAGGTGCTCCGGCGTTAACGCGGCGCGAATTCGTCGCGCCGTCTGGAATCATGGTTGAGAAGAGGTGAGCGGGTCTCCGGGTGCGCAAGCATCTTGCCCGCTTCTCCCTTCGGCCGGGGCGACGCCCTTCCAAAAGCAGCCATGCATCCAAGATACCCATAGGCGCTAACTTTGGGTGGTGGCACCAGATTGGAGGGTCGATCTCCAGATCGACCATCTTGGAAATGTCGAGCCAGATAGAGGACAAAGGTGGTCGATCTCGCTCCATCAATTGATGGAGCTGTGGAGATCGACCCTCCACGCTACCCGCGCCGCCGGCCGCAACGTTAGCGCCTATGGGCAAGATGCCCGCGCACCCGGAACTACAAAAACGACTTCCCGGCCCCCTGCCAGTCCAGCCTGAGATGCTCTGCCACGCTGGCAGCCATGTCGGCGAAGCTGTCCCGCCGCCCGATCGGTCCCGTGCGCTTGCCGAGGCGCGCCAGCACCGGCACGAATTCGCGCGTGTGGTCCGTTCCCGTCCAGGACGGGTCGCAGCCATGGTCGGCCGTGATGATCAGGAGGTCATCCTCGCCCAGCCGCGAGAGGATCTGCGGCAGCCGCATGTCGAATTGCTCCAGGGCACCGGCATAGCCGGGAATATCCCGGCGATGGCCATAGAGCGTATCGAAATCGACATAGTTGGCAAAGAGCAGGCCGCCTTCGGGCAGGCGCCCCATCGCTTCGAGCGTGCGATCGATCAAGGCATCGTTGCTCGGGCCCTTGACGCTCTCGCCGGTGCCGCGGTGCGCGAAGATGTCGCCGATCTTGCCGATGGTGATGACGCCCCGTCCGGCGCGTTCGGCCACATCCAGCAGAGTATCGGCCGGCGGCGGCACGGCATAGTCACGCCGGTTGGCAGTGCGCGTGAAGCCACCGACGGCATCGCCGACGAAAGGCCGCGCGATCACCCGGCCGATGTTGAGATGGTCGACATGGCGGCGGGCGATCTCGCACAGGGACAGCAGCCTCTCCAGCCCGAACGCCTCCTCATGAGCAGCGATCTGCAGCACGCTGTCGGTGGAGGTGTAGAAGATCGGCTTGCCGGTCTCGATACTCTCGGCGCCGAGTTCGGCAATGATCTGCGTCCCCGAGGCATGGCGCTGGCCGAGCACGCCGGGAAGCTCGGCTTCCTTGACGATGGCGGCGATCAGGCGGGCGGGAAAACACGGCACTTCCTTGGGGAAATAGCCCCAGTCGAACGGCACGGGATAGCCGGCGATCTCCCAATGGCCCGAGGGCGTGTCCTTGCCCTTGGAGACCTCGGCCGCATAGCCCCACAGGGCCTCAGCCACGCCGCCTTCCAGGCCGGGCGGCAGCGTACCCGTTGCCGCTTGCGCAGCCACGCCGAGGCCAAGGCTGGCCAGCACGGGCAGGCGCAGAGGCCCGGTGCGATGCTCGTTTTCGCCCGCCCGCCCCGCCGCACAGGCGGCGGCGATATGGCCGAGCGTATCGGCCCCCGCATCACCATAGTGTTCGGCGTCTTCGGCTGCGCCGATGCCAAAGGAATCCATCACCAGAAGGAGCGCGCGACCCATCTCAGCTTCCTCCAATGCGTTCGAGCACCGGCGGCAGGGCTTCCTCACCCTCTCCGGTGCGATAGGCCGCTCGCAGGCCAGCCGCTGCGGCCTCGGCCGCCGCGTCGCTGCGAGCATGCACGAAGCCCAGGGGACGGTCGGGCCCGACCTCGGCGCCAAGCTCCGCCAGCCCGGTGAGGCCCACGGCGTGGTCGATAGCATCCTGCGGGCGGGTGCGTCCTCCGCCCAAGGCCACCACCGCGAGGCCGACGGCCCGCGTATCGATGCTGTCGACCCGCCCCGCTTGCTCGGCGAAGACGGGCTTCACCACCGGCGCGGCCGGCAGATAGCGCTCGGGCTGCTCGACGAAATCGGCCGGGCCGCCCAACACCGCGACCATGCGGGCGAAATGTTCGGCCGCCCGCCCGCTCGCCAGGGCTTGCTCGATGTGGGCCTGTCCCTCGGCGGTGTCGCGGGCAAGCTTGCCGAGCACCAGCATCTCGGCACACAGGTCGACGGTGACTTCGAGCAGGCGCACGTCCCGATGCGCCCCGGTGAGAAAATCCACCGCGTTGCGGACTTCCAGGGCATTGCCGGCGGCACTGGCAAGAGGCTGGTCCATGGCCGTGATCAGCGCGGTGGTCGGCAATCCGGCGCCCGTGGCGACGGTCGCGATCGATTCGGCCAGCTCGCGTGAGCCCTCCAGCGTCGGCATGAAGGCGCCCGAACCCGTCTTCACATCCATCACCAGGGCCTGCAGCCCGGCCGCGAGCTTCTTCGACAGGATCGAGGCGGTGATCAGCGGGATCGATTCGACCGTGGCCGTGACGTCTCGGATCGAATAGACGGTCTTATCGGCCGGAGCGAGGTCGGCGGTCTGGCCGATGATCGCGGTGCCGGCCTCGCGCACGGCGCGGCGGAACAGGGCGAGGTCGGGCTGGGTCGCATAGCCCGGAACCGAATCGAGCTTGTCGAGAGTGCCGCCGGTGTGGCCGAGGCCGCGGCCTGAAATCATCGGCACGAAGCCGCCGCAGGCCGCCACCAGCGGCCCGAGCATCAGGCTGACATTGTCGCCGACGCCGCCGGTCGAGTGCTTGTCCACCACCGGCCCCGGCAGGTCGAGGCCACGCCAGTCGAGCACGGTGCCGGATTGGGTCATGGCCCGCGTCAGCGCGATGCGCTCGTCCATCGCCATGCCGCGGAAGAACACTGCCATGGCAAAGGCCGCGACCTGGGCATGGGTGACGCTGCCGGCGACCAGCCCTTGCACGAAACTCTCGATTTCGGCCGCGGATAGAGCCGCGCCATCGCGCTTCTTGCGGATGATTTCCTGGGGAAGAAGGGTCACGAACTGGGCTCCCTGGAGCAGAACGGGGTCAAGCTGAATGCATCCTTGCGATTCCTGGCTGATAGGCCAGATCGCAAAACGCCTTGGCGGCCCCGTCCCTGCGTGGCCTTTCGATTTCGGGCCGCGACGATAGCCTCCACGATCCACGAAGGAAAGTCATGCGAAGGAAAGTGTCCGAGCGTTTACAAATCTATTGCGAGCTGACCTAAGCCCCGGTGCCCTGACGATGCCGTCCCACGCCCTGTTCCCCCTCGAACTGGCCAGCACCCGGCGGGCATGCCACAATCGATCCGGTGCTGCCGTGAATCCGGGATGGGGCGATGATCCGGCGTTGCTTGATGTTGTTGTGTCTGTTCTGGCTGGCCAGCGCCACGGCGGCGGTCGCCGACAAGCGTGTCGCGCTCGTCATCGGCAATGGCGACTATCGCACGCTCGGCCGTCTCGCCAATCCCGTGGCCGATGCCGACGCCATGGCCGCACTGCTGGCCGGAGGAACGCTCGGCTTCAAGGTGATCCGCGCCACGAATGCCGACCACGCCGTCATGCTGCGGGCGATGGCCGAATTCGGCAATGAAGCCACCGATGCCGATATCGCGCTGGTGTTCTATGCCGGCCACGGCATGCAGGTCGACCAGCGCAATTTCCTCATTCCCATCGGCGCCGACATCAAGAGCCGCGTCGATCTCGCCACCCAGACGGTCAGGCTCGACGACATCAGCGACATCCTGAGCGCCTCGGGCGCCAAGGCCAAGATCCTGCTCGTCGATGCCTGCCGCAACAATCCCCTGCCGGCGAGCGCAAGCCGCGGCGCCTCGCGTGGCCTGGCTCGTCTCGACGCCGCCAGTACCGGCACACTGGTCGCCTTCGCCACAGGCCCCAATGCCGTCGCCGATGACGGGGATGGCGCCCATTCCCCTTTCGCGGCCGCCTTGCTGAAGCGGTTGCCCGAAGCCGGCATCGAGATCCGGCGGATGCTGGCGCTGGTGCGCCAGGACGTTCATGCCGCGACGAACCAGCGCCAGACGCCCTGGGTCGACGAGGCCCTGCTCGGTGATCTCTATCTCGGCGGGAGCGCTGCCCCGGCCACGCCGCCCGGCACCGCACAGCCGCTCCCAGCAATTCCGGTGAGCCCGTCCCTCGACAAGGCCGACATGGCGGCCTGCAGCGATCTCGGCATCGATCCCACGCCGATCAAGCTCGAAGCCTATCTCGACAATTTTCCCAAAGGCTATTGCGCCGCATCGGTGCGCCGGCGGCTGGATGCCCAGGCCAAGCTCACGGGTGGGCAGGCCCCGATCGCCACCTCACCTCAGTCCGAACCGGCTCGATCCAACCTGCCGCCCTATACGGTCTCGAGTTATTGGGACCATAACGGCTCGCGCGTCGCTCTTTCAGCCAGCGAAGGCAATCGCCTGTTCTATTATGAGGCACCCCGACCAGGCCTTGCCGAGGCCGGGGTGCGCAAGGGAGCGCTGCTGTTCAAGGGCACGGCCAGCGGCGGCGTCTATCGCGGCCAGGCCTATGTCTTCTCGCGCGAATGCGGGCCGATCTCCTACCGAGTCGAAGGCTCGTCTGCCGGGGAACCGCCGACCATCACCCTGCGTGGAAAGGTGCCCCGGCGTGCCAAGGACTGTGCACAGACCGGCTGGCGCGACGACACACTGGTGTTTCGCTACGATTCGGCGGCGCGATAGCAGGCGCTACCCTGGCCGCCAGCCGATCCGTGGTCCGACAAGACCGCTTGAGTCCTTTTTAAGGGGGCAACATCGCGCCCACGACCCTCCCCCCGCTTTCGGCTGCGGGATTGCTATGTTAAGGGGAGGCCGTGGTGCGGGCAGGCTCGCCTGTTCGGCCACGCGATTTTGACTGGTCGATGAGGACTGAGACGCAATGGCGGAACGCCGTTCGAGCTTTGAATATGAAGATCTCCTCGCCTGCGGGCGCGGCGAGATGTTCGGACCCGGCAATGCGCAATTGCCCCTTCCCCCCATGCTGATGTTCGATCGCATCCCGGAGATCTCCGAGACCGGCGGACCGAACGGCAAAGGCTGCGTACGTGCCACGCTCGAGGTCAAACCGGATCTATGGTTCTTCTCCTGCCATTTCCAGGGCGATCCGGTGATGCCGGGCTGCCTCGGCCTCGACGCTCTCTGGCAGATGACCGGCTTTTTCCTGGGCTGGCTCGGCCAGTCCGGACGGGGCCGCGCCCTCGGTGTCGGCGAGGTCAAATTTACCGACCAGGTGCTGCCCAGCGTCAAACAGGTCGAATATGGCGTCGATCTCAAGCGGGTTTTCAAGGGTAAATTGATTCTCGGCATCGCGGATGGCTGGCTAAAGGCCGATGGCCGTACCATCTATGAAGCCAAGGATCTGCGCGTCGGCCTGTTCCAAGCTTGAGTTCCAGGCCTGATTTCTGGCCTCCACGCGGTGCGGATCGAGCGCATTTCCGGTCGAGCCGGCCATTGGCTTGCCTATTGCAATGTGCTTTGAAACATGCAGGGTGCGGCCCCGACGACGCTCGACGCGCCGACGGGGTTGACGCTTTGTAGGTCGTCCGTGATTGGGTCCTGCCCCTTCACGGGCAGCGAGCACAATTTCCGAGCTTGCCCAAAACCGGGCCGCTTGCGAAATTCTGCTCAAGCGTTTTGCGATCGGACGGAATTGCCTGAAGTCGCAAAGATGCTCTGGCCAATCCGTTGGATTGGCCTGGAAACAGAGAGCCAGAGCAAACGAGCGTTTCTGTCTAAACGCGCTTTGCTCTAAAGCGTTTTGTGATTTGGCGGTCACGCCAAGAATCGCAAGGACGCGTCCGACTAAAGAGCTAGAGCAAACAAGCGTTTCTGTCTAAACGCGCTTTGCTCTAGGGAACGCAGTGCCGGCCTGGCGGTCCTCTCGGAGAGGATCGTGGGTCGGTTACGAAACTGGAAGGGATCGCCATGAGACGTGTCGTCGTTACCGGCATGGGTATCGTGTCTTCGATCGGCAATTCGACGCAGGAGGTTCTCTCCAGCCTGCACGAGGCCAGATCCGGTATCACGCGCGCCGAGCAGTTCGCCCAATACGGCTTCCGCTCACAGGTTTATGGCGCACCCACGCTCGACCCCGCTTCAGTGGTCGATCGCCGCGCCATGCGCTTCCATGGCGGCGGCACCGCCTGGAACCATGTAGCGATGGAGCAGGCCATCCTCGATTCCGGCCTGGAGGCCAACGAGGTTTCCAACGAGCGCACCGGTATCATCATGGGGTCGGGCGGTCCCTCCACCCGCACCATTGTCGAGGCCGCCGACAAGGCGCGCGAGTCGGGCAGTTCCAAGAAGGTCGGTCCCTTCGCCGTTCCCAAGGCGATGTCCTCGACCGCCTCCGCCACGCTCTCGACCTGGTTCAAGATCAAGGGCATCAACTATTCCATCTCCTCGGCCTGCGCGACCTCGAACCATTGCATCGGCAATGCCTATGAGCAGATCCAGTACGGCAAGCAGGACGTGATGTTTGCCGGTGGCTGCGAGGAGCTCGACTGGACGCTCGCCGTGCTGTTCGACGGCATGGGCGCGATGTCGTCCAAATACAACGACACCCCTTCCACGGCCTCCCGCCCCTACGACAAGAACCGCGACGGCTTCGTGATCTCCGCCGGTGCCGGCGTGCTGGTGCTGGAAGAGCTGGAGCATGCCAAGGCTCGCGGCGCCCGCATCTATGGCGAGATCGCGGGCTATGGCGCCACCTCCGACGGCCATGACATGGTCGCCCCCTCGGGTGAGGGCGCCGAGCGCTGCATGCGCATGGCGCTGGCCAACATCAAGGCGCCGATCGACTACATCAACCCGCACGCCACCTCGACGCCGGCAGGCGATCCTCCCGAGATCGAGGCCATCCGCAAGGTGTTCGGCGCGGGTGACAAGTGCCCGCCGATCGCCGCGACCAAGGCACTGACCGGTCATTCGCAGGGTGCGACCGGCGTGCAGGAAGCAATTTATTCACTACTCATGATGAATAATGGCTTCATCTGCGAGAGTGCGCATATCGAGGAGTTGGATCCGGCCTTTGCCGACATGCCGATCGTCCGCAAGCGTATCGACAATGCCAAGCTCAGCCATGTCCTGTCCAATTCCTTCGGATTCGGCGGCACCAATGCGGCCCTGGTCTTCAAGCGCCTCGACGCCTGAGATTGGTCACCGCCTGTTCCGACCGGACTATCCGGGGCGAGCGCTCGTCCAGAGTTTGAAGACCGTGGATGAGCATGCCCGGTAACAAAGAGACAGATAAAGTGATCCGGGACCTGCGCAAATCCCCGGCTGCTTTGTCAAAACGTGGTAAAGAGGCGGAAATGCGGGCTGATCGGCCGATTCTGGTCTGATTGAGCCCCAAAGGGTTTTGCGATTTGACGGAATCGCGTCAAATCGCAAAACGCCTCGAACCTAGGAGCTGGAGCAAAGCAACGTTCACACAAAAACGCGCTTTGCTCTAGTGACTGATGACCAGGATTTGGAGTTGCAGGCCATGACAGGGCTCATGCAAGGTAAGCGCGGTCTGATCATGGGCGTAGCCAATGATCATTCGATCGCCTGGGGTATCGCCAAGAGCCTTGCCGCCCAAGGCGCCCAATTGGCATTCACCTATCAGGGCGATGCCCTGCGCAAGCGCGTGGAGCCGCTCGCCAATAGCGTCGGCTCCAGCCTGCTGGTGCCGTGCGACGTCGAGAATGTCGCTTCCGTCGACGGCGTCTTCGCCACGCTGGCGCGGGAATGGGGCAAGATCGACTTCCTCGTCCATGCCATCGCCTATTCAGACAAGAGCGAGCTCAAGGGCCGCTACGCCGACACCACGCGCGACAATTTCGCCAAGACAATGGTGATCTCCTGCTTCTCCTTCACCGAGATCGCCAAGCGCGCCGCCGACCTGATGCATGATGGCGGCTCGATCCTCACCCTCACCTATGGTGGCTCCACGCGGGTGATGCCGAACTACAATGTCATGGGCGTGGCCAAGGCTGCGCTCGAGGCTTCGGTGCGCTACCTTGCCTCCGATTTCGGCCCGCAGGCCGTCAGGGTCAATGCGATCTCGGCCGGGCCGATCCGCACCCTCGCCGGCGCTGGCATTTCCGATGCCCGGCTGATGTTCAACTATCAGCGCGCCCACGCGCCGCTGCGTCGCACCGTGAGCATCGAGGAGGTCGGCGGTTCTGCGCTCTATCTGCTCTCCGATCTCTCGACCGGTGTCACCGGCGAAGTGCATTTCGTCGATTCCGGCTACAACATCATCTCGATGCCGCATCCCGAGGCCCTCAAAGCCCAGGAAGCTGCCGAGGCGAGCGTGACGACGAAGGCTGCCGCCGAATAAGCCGGCCTATCCCCGTCGCGGAAGCGCTGGAAGCGAAGTATCCATGGAGATGCGGGCGTCGTCGCCCGCATTTTCTTTTCCATAAGCACAGAGCTTCCAGACGCGAACGAGAACGTCGGCATTTCCAGGAAACAGCCAACTACAGCCCGCTGAACCAGTTATAGCCCTGGGCTTCCCAGGTGCCGCCGACATAGTCGTTGCCGACCTCGATCTCGCCGATATGTTTGGGATTCTTGAAGCCGAGCTTGGTCGGCACGCGCAGCTTCATCGGAAAACCATAGGCACGCGGCAATACCTGGCCGTCGAACCAGAAAGTCAGCTGTGTCTGCGGATGCAGGGCGGTGGGCATGTCGATGCTGGTGACGTAATTGTCGTCGCAGCGGAAGGTGACGTATTTCGCGCCGAGATCGGCCCCGACGCGGTGCAGGAAATGCGAGAAGGGCACCCCCGACCAGCTGCCGATCGCGCTCCAGCCTTCTATGCAGATATGGCGGGTGATCTGGGTGATGCGCGGCAGAGCATGCAGCTCCGGCAGTGTCCAATCCGCCCGGCGCTCGACCAGTCCGGTGACGTTCAGGCGATAGGCCTCGGGATCGATCACCGGCGCCTGTTCCGGCGTGTTGGGCTGATAGAATGAATTGAACGGGAAAGGCCTGGTGATCGCGCTCGGCGGATATTCCCGCGCCAGACGGACGGGCGAGAACAGCCAGGCCTGAACGCGATCGTTGAAGTCGGAGATACGCCCCAGCATGGCTTCGGCACTATAGCCGTCGGTGACATCGCAGCCGGCCAGCAGCGTCAGGGTTCCCAGGCCGAGCGCCTGACGCAGGAAGTAGCGCCGGGTGGGCCTATCGAGCCGGCCTGCCGCCTCGCGCAGGATCATGCCGGTATCGGGATGGGATCTTCGCGGCTGGCGGGACATCGCAATCTCCCTCTCTCAGCGCCCGCGGACCATCGTCAGCAGGCTTCGCGGCACCAGCAGGGCCATGACGACATGCACGATAAGAAAGCCGACGATGATCGACATCGCACCAAAATGGATAAGGCGCGCCGTATCGAAATCGCCCAGCAGCATCACGAGCGGGCGCAGTTGCACGGGCTTCCAGATCGCCAGACCCGACAGCACCACCAGCACGCCATCAACGATCACGCCCAGATAGAGCAGGCGCTGCACGCCATTGTAGCCGCCGAGATCCGCATGGCCGAGCCGGCCGGCCAGAGCCGCCTTGAGATCGGCAAACACCGCCCCGGGCGAGATCGGCAGCAATTTTCGGTAAAACCGCCCCGAGGCCAAGCCATAGACGAGATAGATCAGGCCGTTGGCCATCACCAGCCACATCGCGGCGAAATGCCATTGCAGGCCGCCGATCAGCGAGCCGCCGAGCGTGAGGGCGGAGGGAAAGAGGAAAGGCAGGGTGGGATAAGCATTATGGATGGCCCAGCCGCTGGAGATCATCATCAGCATCGCAACGGCGTTGGTCCAATGCGTAATCCTCACGATGGTCGGATGGATCGGTGCGATGACAGGTTGGGAACGAGAGATGGGCTCGCTCATGACGAAAGGCCTCCCCGAAGAGGATGAGGGTGGCACCGGACCGCGGCAGAGCGTTTTTCAGAAAAGTTGATCGGTATTTGCTCCCCCTACCGTCGAGGTCGCGCAGCCCCTTACCTTGCCTCGCCCCGTGCTTACGGGGAGAGGATAGAGGTGAGGGGCGGCCCCCCCTGAGCAATTACGTTGATAGACTTTTCGATCAAGAAAACGCGTTAAAACAAACAGTTAGAGAAAAGGTGCGATTCAGTGAAATCGCACTTTGCTCTAGAAAGCGCGGTCCGGCGCGGTCCGTTATTGCGGCAGCAGCACGGTATCGATGACGTGGATGACGCCATTGCTCTGGTTGACGTCGGGGATGGTCACGGTCGCCTTGTCACCCTTGGCATCGGTGATGTCGAGCTTGCGGCCGACCTGCGTGACCGTCAGCGTGCCGCCCTGCACGGTCTTCAAGGTGGCCTTGCCACCGCCAGCCTTGACCTCGGACATCAGCTCTGCGGCCGAATGCTTGCCGGGGACGACATGATAGGTAAGAACAGCCGTCAACGTCGCCTTGTTCTCAGGCTTGAGCAGTGTCTCAACGGTTCCCTTCGGCAGCTTGCCGAACGCCTTGTTCACCGGCGCGAAGACCGTGAACGGCCCGGGGGTCATCAAGGTATCGACAAGGCCGGCTGCCTTGACCGCCGCAACCAGGGTGGTGTGGTCCTTCGAATTGACGGCATTCTGGATGATGTTCTTGGAGGGATACATCGGGGCGCCGCCGACATTGACAGTAGTCTCGGCCCGGGCTGCGCCCAGCGTGTAGAACACGGATGCGGCAAGAACGACGCCGATGGCGGCTGCATAGGAGGAAGTGCGACGGGTCATGGCAGATCTCCGGAAGGCAAGGTTGCACCGATCGTCGAGACCGGTGGAGAGCGAAACTGTTCGTGTCTCGTGAAGATCTACGCCTCGACTTTCCGAAGGTTTCAGTTTTCGAAAATATTCTTTTTTGAATTCAGAAAATATTTCATCGCACAAAAATAAACATATACGGTACGATCGAGATAAGGTTTCATCATAAAGAATAAAAATATTCTTTTCTTCGGCTGAAACCTTTCACCGCCCACGACGTAGTGAGTCACCCTGTCTGGAAGCCAGGATTCTTGTAGACGAAACCTGTTCCATCCATCTCGATTTTATTGTTTGATCGCAGCAGAAATCATTCCTGCGCCAGTGGGGAACCGGGACGGTCGGTTTGATCAGCATCAAAAGCTTCGAGGCAAAAGAAGGGACACTGGAAAGCCTGATGCGCGCCGTCGCCTCGGGCGACAAGGCTGCGTTCCGCAGCCTCTATGATGCGACCCAGGCGAAACTTTATGGGGTGGTCCTTCGTATCCTGCGCCAGAGAGCCACGGCCGAAGATGCATTGCAGGAGATTTATGTGAGGATCTGGGACAAGGCGGCGGATTTCGATCCCGGCAAGGCCTCCGCCATGACCTGGATGGCGACGATCGCCCGCAACCGCGCGATCGACATTCTGCGCAGTACACGGCACGCGGCCAATGCCGGTACCCAGGATCTCGACGAGTTGCCGGCCGAAAGCCTCGAACCACTTGAGGGCCGTCAACGCAGCGAGGAACTGCGACGCCTCATCGCCTGCCTCGCCGGCCTCGATGAGGAGCGGCGCCAGATGATCCTGCTCGCCTATTACCGAGGCACCTCGCGCGAAGCCCTCTCCCGGCGCTTCGAGCGGCCGGTCCCGACAGTAAAGACGTTGCTCCACCGTGGCCTCGCCCAGTTGAGGGAGTGTCTCGGTCATGACTGATCCCGACGACCTCGATCTGCTGGCAGGCGAATACGTATTGGGCACGCTTGATGCGGCGGAGCGGGCCGCCGTTGCGGCGCGGCGCCAGCGCGAACCGGCTCTCGATGTCGCCATCATGGCCTGGGAACGGAGCCTGGCACCCCTGGCCGAAACCATAGCGCCCGTGGAGGCGCCGGCCTCCTTGCTGCCAAGCATCCTGGCTCGCCTCGACAGTGGAACGGACAAGCTGGTTCCCCTGCTCGAAAGGCGCCTGCGGCGCTGGCGGATGACCGCCTTGGGTACCGGCGCGCTGGCCGCGGGGCTGGCCCTCTTCGCCCTCACGCCCATGCTGCACAATCCTGTGCAACCAGGCAGTTTCGTCGCCGTGCTGCAGAAGGACGCCGCCTCCCCCGCCTTCATCGTCTCGGTGAATGTCGAGGCGCGCTCCCTCACTATCCGGCCGGTAGCGGCCAGGCCTCAACCGAACAAATCCTATGAATTGTGGTTGGTGAACGACAAGCTCCCCGGCCCACGATCGCTCGGCGTGATCGGCGACCAGCCCTTCACGGTGGAGAAGGCGCGGCTGACCAGTCTGCCCGAACAGGTGGTGCAGCAGGCTGTCCTGGCCGTGACCCTGGAGCCGGAAGGCGGCTCCCCCTCAGGCCAACCCACCGGCCCTATCCTCTATTCCGGCACCTTGGTACAGGCGACGCCCTGATCCTCTGGCTGAGCGGACGTCTTGTTCGCGAACGGGACGTCCGCGCAGCCAGAGGATATTCGGGCAAAGAATTTATGCAAATCGATTTGCAAATGCATTCATCTTAGCTATCATGCCCAAGTGAGCACGATATCGAAAGTTGCCGAGAGAGCTGGCGTTTCACGCACGACCGTGTCGCATGCGATCAATCATGCCGATCGCGTCTCCAGGGAATTGCGCGAGCGCGTCGAGCAGGCGATCCGCGAATTGGGCTACCAACCCAATCCCCAGGCACGCAGCCTACGCACCGGGCGCACCGATACCGTCGCCATGCTGATCCCCGACATTCGCAACCCCTTCTATCCCGAACTGGTGAAGACGGCGCAGTCCGAGCTGGAGAATGTCGGCCTGGACATGCTGATCTTCAACACGGACGTGCCGGGCGGCCACTCCCAGGACCATGGCCGCGAATATCTCCAGCAGATCCGCAACCGCCGGGTCGATGGCCTCATCGTGGGCGATTTCGCCCTGCACGGCATGCATGACGTATTGGTGGGCATCGACATTCCCACCGTCTTCATCGGCCATTTGCCCAATCAAGCTGTCGACAGCATCAGGCTGGACGATTTCGGCGGCGGCTATCTGATGGGCGAATACCTCGCCCGCCAGGGACACAGGCGCATCGCCCATGTCACCGGCCCTGCCTTCTTCTCCGAGGCGATGGCGCGAGCCGACGGCTTCGAGAAGGCCCTGAGCGACAACGGCGTCACCATCGATCCTGCCTTGCGCTTTACCGGAAGCTATCTCGCGCCATCGGGCCGCGAGGCCGCCGCATGGCTCAAGCGCGAGCATGGCCATGCCCTGCCAACGGCCGTCTTCTTCGCCAACTACCTGATGGCTTCAGGCGCCCTCACCGAATTCTACGACAGCGACATTTCGGTGCCCGATGACATCGCCGTGTCCGTCTTCGACGACCTGCCGCAGCTCGAATATGTCCGCCCCCGCCTGACCAGGGTGGGCAACAGCCCGGCCGCCCTCGCCCGGCAGGCCACCGCCATGCTGCTGGAACGCCTGAGCGGCAGCTTCACCGGCGCGCCACGCACCACAACCGTGCCATCCATCCTGCACCCCTTCGATTCAGCCTGACGGGAACGCGGCGCGAGCCGCATCCGTTGAGAACGACAAGCCGGAGGCAAAACAGCCGGCAATAGGGAGGAAATCATGACTGTAAAGGCCGTGCGTCCCGAAAATCGCGTGGAAAAGGCCGGCATCAGCCGTCGCAGCCTGCTCGTCGCCGGCGCTGGCTTGGCAGGCGGGTTCCTGAACGCACCCTATCTCAACCGTTCCGGAGCCCAGGCCCAGGACGCCACCCTGAAATTCTGGCAGTTCTACGCGCCCGGTGGCGACGTAAAGCCCCAGGTCAAATGGTTCCAAGATCTGGTGGCAGCCTGGAATTCCGATCATTCCCCCAAAGTCGAACTCGAATATATCGTCAACAGCGAATACATCTCCGGCTCCAAGCTCGCCACCGCTTTCGCCTCCGGCCAGGGCCCCGACATCTTCCTGATCAGTCCCGGCGACTTTCTGCGCTACTACAATGGCGGCGTGCTGGCGGACCTGACACCCCATATCGAGGAAGCGGCCCGCACCGACTTTCCCGACAGCGTGATTGCCAACCGCAAGGTCGACGGCAAGATCTATGGCGTGCCCATGGAGGTCGAGCCGATGGCCTTCTATTATTCGGTCAAGGCCTTCGAGGAAGCCAAGCTGAACGAGAACGACGTTCCCAAGACCTGGGACGAGCTCCTCGAGCTTGCCAAGAAGCTGACGACGTCGAACCGCTATGGCGTGCTGTTCGAGACCACGCCCGGCTATTACCAGAACTTCACCTGGTACCCCTTCCTCTGGCAGGGCGGCGGCGAGATTCAGGGCAAGGACGGCAAGAGCGCCTTCGACTCGCCCGCCACCGTGCAGGCCCTCAAGCTCTGGCAGGATGCCATCCAGTCGGGCTCCGCGCCCCGACAGGTGGTCAGCGGCGGCTTCGACATCGTCTCCAATCTCGGTGCCGGCCTGACCGCCATGCAGAATGTCGGCATCTGGGGCATAGCCGCCATGGAGAACAATGCCAAGGACACGCCCTATGGCGTGTTCAAGCTGCCGATTCCGGCGAGTGGAAAGTATGTCACCGTCGGCGGCGGCTGGGCCTTCGTTGCCAATGCCAAGGGCCAGAATCCCGACGCGGCGGCCAAATTCTGCGCCTGGGCCCTGGCCTCGATGGACAAGGGATCGGTTCAACGGGTCGTCGACTGGTGCACGACCGCCAAGAGCGACATGCCGCCGCGCGCCAGCGCTCTTGCCGCCGGTTCCGCGGCCTTCCAAGCTGGCAGGATGGGCCTTTTCGCCAAGGAGATCTATCCGGGCACACGGGCCGAGCCGCGCGTGCCGCCCGAGGTCTACAAGATCATCTCCGACGCGATCCAGGCCACCCAGCTCGGCGGCACCGATCCCCGGGAAGCGGCAACGGCAGCCAGCCAGCAGCTCGACGCCTTCCTCGCCGGCTATAGCGGCGCGCCGATCCTGTGAGGGGCCGAGTGGGCTTTTTCCAGCCGAAATGCGCAAGGCGCGACCAGCCTTCTCCCCTTGCGGGTATCGTCCACTCCATTTGGAGTGGACTGGGTGCCCCGAAGGGGTGGATGAGGGGTGTTGGCAAAGACCTTGCAAGGCTGCGTATCTCCCCTCATCCGACATCGCCCCGCTCGGCCACCTTCTCCCACGAGGGGAGAAGGCTGGTCGCGCTTCATTCCGATCGCTCCGCCACGAGGCAAGGAGCCGCGCCATGACATCCACCCGCGCCTCCCGCCGCGATGTCCTCGCCGGCTATCTCTTCGTGCTGCCCGACGCCCTGGGCCTTGCCGTCTTCGTCGGCCTGCCGATGCTGCTCGCCCTCGCCATCGGCTTTTATGAGGTCGACGGTTTCGGCGGCTATCGTTTCGTCGGCTTGGCCAATTACTGGCGCATGTGGCGTGACCCGCTGTTCTGGACCTCGCTCAGGGTGACACTGCTCTATGCCGCCCTGCTGGTGCCCGCGCTCTACGTCTGCGGGCTCGGCCTCGCCTTGCTGGTGCAGCGTGGCGGGCGGTTCGAGACGATGATCCGCTCGATGTTCTTTGCCCCGCAAATGGTCAGCCTGGTGGTGGTCGCCATGGTCTGGCAGATCCTGCTGGTGGAGAAAGTCGGCATCCTTTCCCGCCTCCTCGGCTGGCTCGGCCTGCCCGGGCTCTCGCTGCTGGGCGATCCGAATCTGGCGCTATCAACTCTCGTGGCCGTCAGCGTCTGGTTCATGATGGGCTTCTACATGCTGATCTTCCTCGGCGGCCTGCAGGATATCCCGGCCGAATATTACGAGGCGGCCGAACTCGACGGCGCCGGCCCACTCGCGCGCTTTCGCTACATCACCCTGCCTTTGCTGCGGCCGACCAGCTTCTTCGTGGTGTTGGTCTCCGTGGTGACAGCGGCGGCCGGCGGCCAGGTCTTCGATCTCATCTATGTCATGACCAAGGGCGGCCCGGCCAATGCCACCTCGGCCCTGATCGTCTACATCTATCGCCAGGCCTTCCAGTTTGGCGCCTTCGGCTATGCCTCCGCCATGGCATCGCTGCTGGTGGCGCTGCTGATGACCGTGACCCTCATCCTGTTCAGGCTGACGCGGGGCGGGCGCTTCCATCATGCCTGAACGCAACGCCCCTGCCCTCGCCCCGCCGGGCCAGCTCGTGCGCTTCCTGTGGATGCTGGTCAGCCTGGTGCTGGCGCTGATGACGGTGTTTCCGCTGGTGTGGATGCTGGTGGTCGCCTTCAAGCCACCGGCCGAAGTGTTCCTGCCCGATCTCGTGCCGCAGCGGCCCACCATCGGCAATTTCCTTTATGTGCTGACCGAAATCCCCTTCCTGCGCTACCTCCTCAATTCCTTCCTGGTCTCGGCGATCGTCACCATCGTCGCGCTGTTCTTCCATTCCATGGCGGGCTACGCGCTGGCCCGGCTGCATTTCCCGGGGCGGGACGCGATCTTCCTCGCCATGTTCTCCACCTTCCTGGTCTCGCTGCCGGTGATCATCGTGCCGCTCTTCATCCTGGTCCGGGCGATGGGCATGCTGAATTCCTACGCCGGGCTGATCGTACCTTCGATCTTCAACGCCTTCGGCATCTTCCTCCTGCGGCAATACTATCTGTCGCTGCCGCGCGAATTGGAGGAAGCAGCCTTGATCGACGGCGCCGGGCGCTGGCGCATCTATTGGAGCATCGTGCTGCCGCTGAGCCGGCCGATCCTGGCGGCGCTGGCCATATTGTTCTTCCTGGCCAACTGGAACGCCTTCCTCTGGCCGCTCACGGTCGCCTCCGATTCCAGCCTGTGGGTGGTCCAGGTCGCGATTGCCAATTTCCGCAGCCAATATGCCGGCGCCTGGAACTATGTGATGGCGGCCTCGACCATTGTCGCGCTGCCGATGCTGATCCTCTTTGCTGTGTTCCAGCGCCAAATCACCGAATCCATCAAGACCAGCGGCCTGAAATGAGCCGAATTGTACGATCTCAAAAGCTGTCATTCCCGGCGTTGCCGCAGGCAACGGGAAGGGAATCCAGGGGCCATTACTCGGCAGCCCTGGATTCCCTTCCCTCGCCACTATGTGGCTCGCCGGGAATGACAGCGGTATTTCAAGTACCGTCCCATTGAGGAAGTGAGCATGACCCAGTCCGGACTTTCGCCCCTGCGTGGCCTCGCCAAACTGCGCGAAGGCCGCTCCCGCCGCTTCTCGAGCTATGACCGCACCGGCGGCAATGACGACAGGCTGCATATCGAGCCGGGGCAGACGGTTGTTATCGCCGAGCATGCCGGCACTGGCATCGTCACCCATATCTGGGCCACCCTCGCCTGCAAGAGCGAATTGTTCCTGCGCAAGATCGTGCTCCGGGCCTATTGGGACGGCGAGGAGCATCCGAGCGTCGAGACGCCGATCGGCGATTTCTTCGGCATGGGGCATGCCGCCACACGCAACTTCGCCAGCCTGCCGGTGCAGGCCAGCCCCGAGGACGGCAAGGCCTTCAACTGCTATTTCCCGATGCCGTTCGCCGGCCACATGAAGCTGACTGTCACCAACGAGGCCGAGGACGACCTGCTGTTCTACTATTATGTCGACCTCGAACTGCACGATGAGCTCGAGCCGGGGCTCGGCCGCTTCCATGCCCAGTATCGCCAGGACCGTCCCCAAGGCATGGACGAGGCGGGCCTCGCCAACGAGCAGTTCCTGTTCGGCGGCGAGACCGTCGACGGCAAGGACAACTACACCATCCTGGAGGCGGAAGGGCACGGCCATTATGTCGGCGTGCTCTACAGCGTCTATTCGCGGCGGCGCTCTGACCTGTGGGACTGGTATGGCGAGGGCGACGACATGATTTTCGTCGATGGCGAGCCAGGCCTGTCGGTCCCCGACACCATGCGCAAGCCCGATCCGCGCATCGGACCCAAGGCCGAGCCGATCGCGCCGCGCAACGAGAGCAGCCCCGGCGCCAACGATGCCTGGCCGCCCACTTTGCATGGTACCGGCACGGAGGACTACTTCAATACGGCCTGGTGCCCGACGCAGGACTACAGCGCGCCCTATCACGGTATCATCGCCGCCGGCGGCCCGAACTGGACCGAACCGGTGACGCTCTATCGCTGGCACATCGAGGACCCGGTGATCTTCCACAGATCGATCCGGGTCAGCATTGAGCACGGCCACGCCAACCGGCGTTCGGACGACCTCTCCTCGGTGGCGTTCTGGTATCAGGCCGAGCCGCACAAGCCCTTCGCGCCGCTACCCCCCATGACGGAGCGCCTGCCGACCTTCCGCCGCCCCTACGAGACCTGGAACCTGCGCATGGATGGTGGGAGCTGAGGAAGCGGGTTCGGAAGAGAGGTGACCTGCTGCTCACAAGAAGCCGTCAGGACTCCGCCGGGGTCCCCCTCCCCGAAACCGGGGAGGGATTCACCCGCCTCTTCCGGCAGCGATGAGGTCGTCCTTGCCGACCATTACTCCGCCGCGACAGCCACGGCTTCACCGCCGATCATCGCCAGCACGTTCTCGATTATCCGTCGGCCGATCTCGGGCCTCGTCATCACCGATTCCGGGTGGAACTGCACGGCGGCCAACGGCAGGGTGGCATGCTCCACCGCCATGATGACGCCGTTTGCGTCGCGCGCGGTAACCCGCAGTTCCGGCGGCAGGTCGTGCGCATCAGCATGGATGGAGTGATAGCGCCCTACCGAAAAGCTGCCGGGCAGGCCGGCGAAGAGCTGTCCATCCCCAGCTTCGATGCGTGAGGCCTTGCCATGCACGGGTTTCGGGAGCAGGTCGAGCCGGCCGCCGAAGTATTCGACCATGCCCTGCAGGCCGAGGCAGACTCCGAAAACCGGCAGCCCGCGCTGCAAGGCAAGCTCCAGGGTCCGGTGCATGGCGAAATCCTCGGGCCGCCCGGGCCCGGGCGAGAGCACCAGGAGGTCCACCGGCTCCCCATCCGCGAGCTTCTGCCGCGCCAGAGCCGGGCGCAGGGTTACGACCCCGGCACCGGCGGCGCGGAAATAGCCGGCCAGCGTGTGCACGAAACTGTCCTCATGATCGACCAGCAGCAGGCGCGGCCCGGACCCGGCCCTGCGTACCGGAGCTGCCGGCCGATCGGCCCGGACAGCATCCTCCTCGAGCACAGCCAGCATGGCGGAGGCCTTGAGCCGGGTCTCCGCCTCTTCCTCCCGGGGATCGCTGTCATGCAGCAAGGTGGCACCGACACGCAATTCTGCGATGCCGTCCTGCATACGGATGGTGCGCAGCGTCAGGCCGGTATTCATGGCGCCGTCGAAGGTGACCGCCCCGAAGGCCCCGCCATACCAGCGCCGGGCGCTCTTCTCCTCGGCCTCGATATGGCGGATCGCACCGCGCTTGGGCGCCCCGGTCACCGTCACCGCCCAGGCATGACTGAGGAAGGCATCGAGTGCGTCGTAGCCCGGCCGTATCAACCCCTCGACATGGTCGACGGTATGGATGAGGCGCGAATAGAGTTCGATCTGGCGCCGCCCGATCACCTTGACGCTGCCGGGCTCGCAGATGCGCGATTTATCGTTGCGGTCGACATCGGTGCACATGGTGAGTTCGGCCTCGTCCTTGACGGAATTCAGGAGTTCGCGGATGCGCTCGGCATCCTCCAGGGCATCGGCCCCGCGGCGGATGGTGCCCGAGATCGGGCATGTCTCGACACGCCGGCCGTCAACACGCACGAACATTTCCGGCGAGGCCGCCACCAGGAACTCGCCCTCGCCCAGATTGATCAGGGCGCCGAAGGGCGAGGGATTGGCGGCGGCAAGCCGGCGGAAGATCGTGCTGGGTTTTTCTGCACAGGCCACCGACAGCAATTGCCCCAGCACCACCTCGAACAGGTCACCCCGGGCGAAGGCGGCTCTGGCCCGTTCGACCATGGCGGCATACTCGCCGGGCGCATGATCGCTCTCGGGCGGCAGATCCGGGCCGGCCAGTTGGCGATAGGGATGGGGTTCGGTGGCACGAGGCAGGTTTCGGGTCGAGCGTCCGTCCACGCTGAAATCATAGCTCAGCCGTTGCGCCCGCTGGCGTGCATGATCGACCACCACCAGTTCGTCGGGCAGATAGAGCAGGAGATCGCGCTGATCCTCGGCCCGTGGCAACCGGAGATCCATCGGCTCGAACTGGAAGACGAGATCGTAGCCGAAGGCGCCATAGAGACCGAGATAGGGGTCGTCGGGCGCGGCGAAGAGTTCGATCACCGCCCGCAGCAACGAGAACAGGCTGGGCTGGCGGCTGCGCTCCTCCTCGGCAAACGCGCCTTGCGCCTCGCGCACCGTGCCCCCCAGATATCCCTCACCCGCGGCGAAAGTCTCGAAGAGGCCGAGCGAGCGCAAGCGCCCCTCGATCGTCGGCAGCAGGCAAGCGCCGCGCTGGTTGAGAGCCTCGATCCGAAAGCTCCGGCCCTTGCCGGTGATGACCAGCGGCGGATCGGCAAAGCCGACCTCCCCGCGCCGATAGCGCCCCGGCACCTCGCAGCCCGAGGAAAACACAGCGCCGCGCTGCTGGTCCAGGCTATCAGCGAGAGCGGACATGTTATGGGGGTAGTCGAGGTCGCGGCAGGCACGCTGGATCCGGATGCCGCCGGCCGAGTGGTAGATATGGTCCGTCATGGAGCCAACTCCGAGTTGGGGCCGTCTCGGATTGGGTGCTCCTGCGCTGATCTTTAAAAAATCAAAAGCCGCCCCTCCCGGGACGGCCAGATGAGCATGATCATGCGTGGCCGTCCGTGCTTAGACGGGCCACCACCAGCTTGCTGAGAAAGACGACATACGCATCCACGGATGCTAGCAGCCATGCCCAGCGAGAACAATCCCCTCCGGGTGGCCGAGCAAGGCATTTTTGTCTATTTTGTCTACAATCTTTATGTATTAATAAAATAAGGATCTGTTTTCGGAGATATGCCATGTCCCTCCCCGCTTTGCCGACCCGACGCCATTTCATTGCCGGCCTTGCCTCCCTCGTCGCGGGCGGCCTCGCGGCACCTCGGATCGCCAGAGCCGCCGACAATCCGTCCGAACTACGGATCGACTATGCCACCTACAATCCCGTCGGCCTGCTGATCCGCGACAAGGGTTGGCTGGAGGAGGAGCTCAAGGCCGACGGCATCGCAGTGCGCTGGGTCCAGTCCCTCGGCTCCAACAAAGCCCTCGAATTCCTCAATGCCAGCAGCATCGATTTCGGATCGACGGCGGGGGCGGCCGCCTTGGTCGGCCGCGTCAACGGCAACCCGATCAAATCCGTCTATGTCTATTCGCGCCCGGAATGGACGGCGCTGGTAACGCGTCCCGACACCGGCATTGCCAGCGTCGCCGATCTCAAGGGCCGGCGCGTGGCGGCGACGCGCGGTACCGATCCTCACATCTTCCTCATCCGCGCGCTGGCTTCGGCCGGGCTGAAGGAGAAGGACATCGCGCTCGTGCCACTCCAGCATGGTGACGGCAAGGCTGCCCTGATCCACGGCGACGTTGACGCCTGGGCGGGGCTCGATCCGATCATGGCCGGCGCCGAGGTCGAAAATGGCGCCAAACTCTTCTTCCGCGATCCCGCGCTCAACAGCTGGGGCGTCTTGAATGTGCGCGAGGCCTTTGCCGCCGCCCATCCCGAGCTCGTGCGCCGCGTGCTGGCCGTCTATGAAAAGGGCCGCCAGCATGCCCTCGCCAACCCCGCCGATCTCAAGCGGAGCCTGATCGCAGCCGCCAAGCTGCCCGATGCGGTGATCGAGCGCCAGCTCACCCGCACGGACCTGTCTACCGGCACCATCGGGGACGCCCAGCGACAGACGCTGATGGCCGCCGGGCAAGCCCTGCAGGGCGCCGGCGTGATCAAGGCCGAGATCGACGTGCCCGCGGCGGTGAACGGGCTGATCGACCCGCGTTTCGGCGCCCAGACGCAATAGGCCGGGCCATGACGGCACTCGAAAGCCCTATCGCGCCGGAGGCGTTGAAAGAGCGGCGCCCGGCGACCAGGCCCTCTCTTCGCCATGTCCGGCCTTATGTCGGGCTGCTTCTGCCCCTCACCCTCGCCTTGGCATGGGAATATGCCGTCCATTCCGGCTGGAGTGACGGACGACTGTTGCCGCCACCGAGCCGCATCGCCGCGACGCTGCTGGAGCTGGCGCGCAACGGCGACCTCACCACCCACATCCTCGCAACCCTGGCCCGTGTCGGGGCCGGCTTCTTCTTCGGCGCTCTCGCCGGCATCGCGCTCGGAGCTGCCTCCGGCTACTCGTCCTTGTTCCGAACCCTGGTCGATCCGACCCTGCAGGGCCTGCGCGCCATTCCCTCGCTGGCCTGGGTGCCGCTCTTCATCCTGTGGTTCGGCATTTTTGAGGAATCGAAAATCATCCTCATTGCCGTCGGCGTGTTCTTTCCGGTTTATCTCGGCGTCTCCAGCGCGATCCGCTCGGTCGACCGCAAGATCGTCGAGGTCGGTCAGGTCTTCCGGCTGAAGGGGCTGCGGCTGGTGCGGCGCATCCTCCTGCCCGCCATCCTGCCACAGGTGGTTACGGCCCTGAGGGTCGGCCTTGGCCTCGGCTGGATGTTCGTGGTGGCTGCCGAGATCATGGGAGCTTCCGAAGGGCTCGGCTATCTACTCGTCGATGGCCAGCAACTGGGCAAACCCGATGAGATCGTCGCCACGATCATCCTGTTCGCGCTGATCGGCAAGGCGAGTGACATGATCCTGGTCGCGCTCAGCCGTCCCTTCCTGCGCCATGAAGACAGTTTCGCCGGCGAGGATCGCTGATGCTGTCGCTACGCAATCTCGACAAGGTCTATGCCAATGGCACGCAAGCGTTGCGTGGCATCGACCTGTCCGTCGCGGCAGGAGAGGCCGTCGCCATCATCGGCGGTTCGGGAAGCGGCAAGAGCACACTTTTGCGCCTGGTCGGCGGCCTGGAGGCTGCGACCCGTGGACGGGTGGAGATCGAGGGCGCCCATCTCCGCGGCCCGGCCGAAACCGTCGGCTTCGTCTTCCAGGAACCTCGCCTGCTGCCCTGGCTGAGCGTTGCCGGAAACGTCGCCTTTGGCCTGGACGGCCTGCCCAGGAAGGAGCGCGACAGGTGGGTGGAAGAAGTTCTCGCACGCGTCGACCTGGAGGGACTGGGCGGAAGATGGCCCAAGGAATTGTCCGGCGGCATGGCCCAGCGCGTGGCCCTCGCCCGCACCCTGGCGGCACGGCCGCGCATCCTTCTCCTGGACGAGCCCTTCTCCGCCCTCGACGCGCTGACCCGCGCGAGCCTGCAGGATCATGTCGCCCGGCTTTGGCTGGAGGATCGGCAGACTCTCCTTCTCGTCACGCATGACATCGAAGAAGCGCTGCTGCTCGCCGATCGTGTCGTCATCCTCACGCCGAAACCGGGGCGCATCGAGGAAATAGTCACCGTCGACCTGCCCCGACCGCGAGATCGTGACGGCGCAGCCTTCGAACAGGCCAAGCGCTATTTGCGCAAGGCGCTCGATCGCTCCCTGCACAGCCAAGTGCCCGCCTTGGTCTGAAGCCTGCCCATGCCTGAAGCTGGTGGGATTCGATCTGCCCCCCAAAAGCAGAACGCGCCACCTTCAGGAAAGAAGGCGGCGCGTTCGAAATTCGTCCGTCGACGGAAGGCGGTGCTCAGGCAGCCTGGGCACCGTAGACCTGCTGGCGAGCGTGACGGATCATCTCCATACGGTCGGCGCGCAGATCACGCAGATCGCGGTCCGACAGGCTGTTGATCTCGTCGAGCAGGCGCAGGAACTCGGCCTGCTTGGCCATGCGGTCCTTGAAATAAGCAATGATGCTTGCGAAAATCATGATGATTACTCCTTTGTTGTCGGGGAGTATCCACCTTCTCATATTGCGGTGCAACATACATCGTCGCAATGCCGAATTGCATGGCTCGCATGGCTAACTGGCCGATTATGGCGAATTCTTAGCCAATTCGCTCAACACGTATGCAATATTGCATTCCTGACATAAATCCGCAACGCAATTGACATCTTCGCAGGCAGGCTGTGCCGCTGATTGCAGCACCCTGCCGCCTCAATGCCGATATAGCTCATTGCTTGGCGGCAGCGAGCTCCGCCTCGATGGTGGCGATCGATTCACGCAGCTTGGCCACGCGTTCTTCCGCCTCTCGAGCCAGGCGCTCGTAATGGGCGCCACGATTCTTTTGCACCGCCAGGACCTTGGCCTGCTTCTGGATGCTGGCGATCTCCGCGAGCATGCGAGCCTTCTTCATGGGCCGATCATCCATCGCGCCACTCCTTCATTCAATTTCGATAAGCCCTCCCTAAAGCAAAGCGCCTTTCGGTAGAAACGCTTTTTGCTCCGGAGCCGGAATGGAATGCGGCCAGCCTTTCTCCGCGAAAGGCATGTCCTATTGGATAAAATTCACATCAGGCGTTGGCTTTCGGCGCCCGGGGAGCTAATCCGGCATTCGACATCCCCAAGCGTTTTGCGATTTGCCGGTAACGGCAGGAAATGCAAGGACGCGTCGAAACGAAAAGACCGAGCAATGAAGCGTCGCGTCATGACGCTCCTTGCTCCAGGAGAGACAAAAGATGACCGATACCCTGCCCGATCGCCTCGCCTCCAATCCCGACAGCCCCTTCTTCGACCAGGCTCTGATGGAACGCGGCGTCGGTATCCGCTTCAACGGCGCCGAGAAGACGAATGTCGAGGAATATTGCGTCAGCGAGGGCTGGATCCGGGTCGCGGCCGGCAATGCCAAGGACCGGCGCGGCAATCCCCTGACCATCAAGCTCAAGGGCACGGTCGAACCCTATTTCCGCGACGAGGCGTGACTCTCGCGCCCCGACTCGTCCCCCGCCCGCACCAGATCGAGGCTGCTGAGGCGATCCTCGCCGCCCGGCGCGCGGGGCGGCCGGGCTTTCTCTTGGGGGATCTGACAGGTCTCGGCAAGACGCTATCGGCCTGGCTGGCGCTGAGCGCCATGCCCGAGCCGGAGATCCTGGTGATCTGCCCCAAGGGCGCCATCCCGCAATGGCGCCTGACCATGGCGCAGGCCGGCCTGCCGGCCAAGGCGGTCACCGTGATGAATTTCGAGCGCACGAAGACGCTGATGGCGCCGCCCGCCACCAGCACCAAGCGCTCGACCCGGGCCAAGAACAACGAGCTCGCCAAGCTCGGTACGCCCAAGCGCATCTGGCCACTGGTGGTCATCGACGAGGCGCATCGCATCCGCAACCCCAACTCGCAGCAGGGCCTAGTGTGCCGCCAAATGGCGGCGGCTGCCACTTTCACGCTCTATATGAGCGCCACCGCCGGTCAGGCGCCGCATGAACTCTCCTATCTTGCCCGCCTGCTCGCACGAGAAGACGACAAGAGGAAGGGCGAAGGCCTTAGCGGCGATCTCGACGGCTTCCGGGCCCTGATGAAGCGGCTCGGGATGGGGCGCGCCAAGGGGCGCTGGAAGAACTGGTCCTGGGAGCCCAACGAGGACGACCGCCGTACCATGTCCTCCCTGCTCTACAAGGGACACGATGCCATCGGCCTGCGCCGTCGCCCCGAAGAGATCGCCGGATGGCCGGAAGTGCAGCGCGAGGTGACCCCGACCGCACTCGATGCCGAAAGCCGGCGTCTCTACGAGGCAACCTGGCGCGAATTCCGCCGGGAACTCGGGCTCGCCGGCGGCTCGACGCGCCGGGCGGCGGGCTGGGCTGCCGATCTGCGCTTTCGCCAGAAGGGCAGCCTGCTGCGTATCACCGGTACCGCCGATTTCGCCGACGACCTGATCGGCAACGGCCAGCAGGTGGCCATATCCGTCGCCTTCCTGGAGACGAGTGCCCTCCTGGTCGAGAAATTGCGGGGCCATGGTTGGCGCGTCGATGCCATCAACGGCACGCAGAGCGGCGAACGCAACGAGGCGGTGCGCCTTGCCTTCCAGCGCGGCGAACTCGATGCCGTGGTGTTCACCGTCACCGAGGCGATCTCCCTCCATCGCGGCGAAATGCCGGGCGGGGAACGCGAGCGCTCGCTGGTGGTGCACGACATGCGCCACAGCGCCATCCAGCTCCAGCAGATCGAAGGACGCTGCCATCGCGACGGCCAGCGCGCGGTGATCTATTACGCCTACGCCGAGAACACGGTGGAGGAAAACATCGCCGCCACCGTGATCGGTCGCATGGCCGACATGGACGGCATGGCCGGCGACGATACCGCCATGCTCGATGCCATCGCCGGGGTGATCGAGGAAGCCGCCGAAGCGCGATAGTCTCGGCCAGTCACGGCCCGCGCCGATAGCGCAGGGCTTCGACCAGCAGGGCGAAAGCCGGGGACGCCTGGCGGCGGCTCGGATAATAGAGATGGTAGCCGGCAAAAGAAGCGCACCAGTCGTCGAGCACCCGGACGAGGCTGCCCTGTGCGATCAAATCCTGCACGGCGTCTTCCGGAACATAGGCGAGCCCCAGGCCGCCCAATGCCCCTCTCAGGCGCAAGGCGAGATTGTTGAAGACCAGCGGCCCCTCGACCCGCACCTTGAGTTCACGCCCTTCCTTCTCGAACTCCCAGGCGAATAGGCCGCCATAGGTCGGCAGCCGCATGTTGATGCAGCGGTGAGCGGTGAGATCCTGCGGCGTCACCGGCTTCGGCCGCCGGGCAAAATAGGCGGGCGCTCCGACCACCGCCATGCGCATGTCTGGACCGATCCGCACCGCGATCATGTCCTTGGCGACCTGCTCGCCGAGCCGCACGCCGGCATCATAACGCTCCGCCACGATGTCGGTGAGACCGTAGTCGACGATGATCTCGACATGAACGTCCGGATAGCCCGGCAGCAGACGTTCCACTGCGGGCCAGAGCACGGTTTCGGCGGCGTGCTCGCCCGCCGTGAGGCGGATCGTGCCGGCCGGCTTGTCGCGAAACGCGCTGAGGGCTGCGAGTTCGGCCTCGATTTCCTCGAAGCGCGGCCCGAGATTCGACAACAGGCGCTCGCCGGCTTCGGTCGGCGCGACGTTGCGCGTGGTGCGGACCAACAGCCGCAGGCCCAGCCTTTCCTCGAGGCCACGCATGGCATGGCTCAGAGCCGATTGCGAGACGCCGAGCTGTGCCGCGGCCCGGGTGAAGCTGCGTGCTCTTGCGACGGCCAGGAAGGCGACCAGATCGTTGAGGTTCTCGCGCATCACTCATGAACTTTCCTCATGATTACATGCCGATTTATCCACCTAATCGCAAGCTCTGCCTTGGCCTAGAGTCCGCGGCACATGGAACCAACACAACGAAACAGGACGAAAACCATGCAAAGACGCATTCTTGGACATGGCGGATTGGAGGTCTCGGCCATCGGCCTCGGCTGCATGGGGCTCAGCTATGGCTATGGGCCGGCCGTCGAACGGCAGGCCGGCATCGCTCTCATCCGTGCAGCGGTGGAGCGGGGGGTCACCTTCTTCGATACGGCCGAAGCCTATGGCCCCTTCGTCAACGAGGAACTGGTTGGCGAGGCACTGGCGCCGTTCCGCGACCATGTCGTGATCGCCACCAAGTTCGGTTTCAAGGACGGCGACGTCCAAGCCGGACTGGACAGCCGGCCGGAACGCATCCGGGCCGTGGCCGAGGCCGCCCTCACCCGCCTCAGGACCGATCGCATCGACCTGTTCTATCAGCATCGCGTCGATCCGGCCGTGCCGATCGAGGATGTCGCCGGCACCGTCCGGGATCTGATCCGCGAGGGCAAGGTCAAGCATTTCGGCCTGTCGGAAGCCGGCGCGAAGACGATCCGGCGTGCTCACGCAGTTCAGCCGGTCGCTGCTCTGCAGAGCGAATATTCGTTGTGGTGGCGGGAGCCCGAACGGGAGATCCTGCCGACACTCGAGGAGCTCGGCATTGGCTTCGTGCCTTTCAGCCCGCTCGGCAAGGGTTTCCTCACCGGGGCGATCACCGAGCGCACGAGCTTCGACAGCAGCGACTTCCGCACCATCGTGCCGCGCTTCTCTGCGGAGGCACGCAAGGCAAACCAGGTCCTGGTGGACCTGCTCACGCAGCTGGCGAAACAGAGATCAGCCACGCCGGCGCAGATCGCGCTGGCCTGGCTGCTGGCCCGCAAACCGTGGATCGTGCCGATCCCCGGCACCACCAAGCAGCATCGGCTGGAGGAGAACGTCGGAGCGATCGACATCGAACTGTCGCCGGCCGACCTCGCCGAGATCGAAGCGGCGGTCTCCGGGATTGCCGTGCAGGGTGATCGATATCCGGCACATTTGCAGGCGCGGGTCGATCGCTGAGCGCTATTGGCTCACCCGAGCGGGTCGTAGCCGGGCTTCTTATAGACGAGGTCCGGCTTGTCCTTGATGTCGGGGATATAAACCTTCTGGGTCCACTCGTCCTCCGGCACATCCTCGATCGAGACCGAAATCGACTTGTCCTGGCTGTTCAGACTGTCGATCACGGCCCGGGTCAAGGCGTCGGCGAGCTTGCGCTTCTGGTCCTCGGATCTGCCGGGCAGCATCTTCACGATGATGTGGGGCATGGCTCTCTCCGCTTTCCGGTGCCCGGCGAATACAGGCACGATTCCAGCAGCGCTCATAGACCGGTTGAGCCGGCCAAGCCAGGGCCCCTTACGGGGCGCCGTCTCGGAGGGCGGAAAAACGCGCCATCGCACCGATCCTCAATTGATCGCGGTAAAGGCCGCGACCAGCAGCATGCAGGTACCGAAGGCCCAACTCTGGGTCCGCTGGGCGCGCTCGGAGCGAAAGCGTCCGAGGAGGCTGGCGCCGGCATAGATCCAGAGAAAGTGACAGAGCACCGAGATCAGCACGAAGCCCGTCGTGAGCTGGATGACGGTGCTGGTGACCCCGGCGGCCGGATCCAGGAACTGCGTGAACATCGCCAGAACCATCGAATGGATCTTGGGATTGACGGCAACGGCCAGGATGCCGTCGACGAGGCCGAGATGCGGCTGAAGCCTGCGCTCCAGACTGGCGGCATGGCTCGCCGACCGGAAGAAGCTCCAGGCCAGATAGAGGAGATAGGCAATGCCCGCCAGTTTCAGCCCGAATGCGAAACCGGGATGGGCGCGGACGACCTCGCCAAGGCCAAAGCCATAGATCAGGCAAAGCGCCAGATTGCCGATCTCGAACCCCACCCAGAAGCGTACCGAACCGCGCACGCCATGCTGGGCGCCCATGGCGGTGAGCACGGTATTGCCCGGTCCGGGGCTGATGACCAGCGGCACCGCGTAACCGACGAAGAGAATCCAGACATTCCAGACGAGCATGGCGATCTCATTTCAACGAGCCGAACCGGGCGAGGCGCCGGTGCACTGAAGCGTTTTGCGATTTGGTGGAATCATCAAGAATCGCAAAGACGCTCCAGCCAATCCTACGGATTGGCTTGGGAACAGGGAGCTGGAGCAAATGGGCGTTCACGCTTGAACGCACTTTGCTCTAGGGGATGGAAACACCACTTTTCGGGCCCGACAAAACGATCTATTTTCACCGCCTCCATGAACTGGATTCATCGAGCATGCGTCGCCTTCCGCCGCTTGTGGCTGTCCGCGCCTTCGAGGCCGGTGCCCGGCACCTTAGCTTCACCCGGGCTGCCGACGAACTATGCGTGACCCAGACGGCGATCAGCCATCAGGTGCGCCAGCTCGAGACCTGGCTGGGCGTGCGGCTGTTCGAGCGCTCTGGCCACGCCTTGCGGTTGACCGAGGCCGGGCGCACTTTTCTTGCCGAAGCCGGCGAGTTGCTCGATCGGCTGGCCGCGGTAACCGAGCGCTTGCGCGGCCGTCGTGACGGCCCCCTGCGCATCACGGTGCTGCCTTCCTTCGCCACCTGTTGGCTGGTGCCCCGGCTTGGACGCTTTCGCCAGAGCCATCCCAATATCGAATTGAAGCTGACAAGTTCGCCGGAAGCGTGGGCTTTCACCGAGGATCGTTTCGATCTCGGCATCCGCTCCGGCCTCGGCCGCTGGCCGGGGCTCAAGGCCGATCTGATCGCGCAGGAGGCACTCAGCCCGGTCTGCAGTCCGAGGGTCGCGGCAGGCCTGCCCTCCCCCTGCACGCCTTCGGACCTGCTCGCCACCCATCTGCTGCACGACACGCCCAAGGACGCGTGGTCGCGCTGGTTCCGCCATGCCGGCCTGCCCGAAGCCACCATTGCCGCGGGACATGCCTTCGACGATCATAGTCATCTGCTACAAGCAGCTGCTGAAGGACAAGGCATGGCGCTCGGCAAGCTCTTCCTGGCCGAACGAGCCTTGCACGAAAGCCGCCTGGTACGCCCGGTCGATACGATCCTGCCCAACGACTACAGCTATTGGCTGGTCTATCCCCGCACCGTCGCCGGACGGCCGGAGGTCGCCCTCTTCCGCAACTGGCTGTTGGCGGAAGCCAAGGCCACCACGGCCCATCTCGCGATTCAGGGCGCGTAGATCACATCACAGACTTCCAGCTCACTTGCCGATCTCAGCGCATTTTTAATCGCTTGAGTTGCGCGGAGACGGAACGCAGCGGCTTCGTCAATCGCCAACTCGCGGACCCCCGCATGAGCGATGTAACCCGCTGCAACTGGGCATTCTCCTGCTGCAGAATGTCGATTTGAGCTTCCAGACGCGCACTGCGAGGCTCCAGATCCCCAATATAAGCTTCCAGTTTTGCAATGTGGGCCTCCAGGCTTGGGAGATGCTCGACCCAATCCACGGCGGTTCCCTCTTTGGAAGCCCTATAGCCAGAACTCCGGCTTCGAACATGGAGCGCGGCCATGTCGGCCGGCATTGCCGGCGCCACAGTTTCCTCGTCTTTTACAAGGGGCCCGAACATGGACCAGGCTTCCATCTGCTCCCAAATGCGTTGAAGCTGCAGGCGGCGGCGGATGGCCTGATAGGCTTCCTCCGACAGCGGCATACCGCCACCTTTCCTGAGCATGACGAGAAACTCGCAGCCCCGTGCCCGCGTGAGCGTTTCAACGGTTGCATCCAGAATTTCATATTGACGCAATTCCAGCAGAATCAGAGCCAACGCCGATGGCGTCAGATAATATTCGTGGCTGTCGACATAATCCGGTGCCGCTGATGACGCCTCGGCAGTGGAGCAACGATTGCGATCAAAGGAAGCAGCGAAGGCGAAGTCCTTGACCCACCCTTGCCCCCAGGCAATATCGGCCCTATCGCCCGAAAGGACCTCGATATTGGTTGCCCAGCGATAAAAAGCCTCGAAGGTGTGACGTGAGCGGTTTCCCCTATAGTCCGACATGACTTTGGCGATATCGGTCGTGGGCTGAAAGAAGTCGAAACAATATCGCTTGTCAGGAACGATAAGGGCCAGCCCGCCACCTTGCGAAAGCAAAGCCATGCAGTCGACGAGGAATCCGGCAAGATTGGTCGTGTGTTCCACGACGTGAGAAGCAAGGACCAGGTTGAACCGTCCTTCGCCGGTGAGGGCCGATATCGGGCCGCCGGTCCACACGTGATCGACGGTCTCGATCAGGGCAACATCAACACCGTGTGCCCTGTATATGCGCTGCAGCGTCTCCTGATCGGCGTGGTCGACTGTCTCGACATTGAAGCCTCGCGATTTCGGCAGCACGGGCCTGTAGCTCGGACCGATCTCAAGGACCGGCTCGAGCGAGGATATGCTGCTCCGAATGAAATCACGGAAATCACCGATGAGGCGATCCTGTTCGGCGTCGCTGTCGCGGGAGAAGAAAATAGAGGAGCCGCCCGCATGATCTCGAGTTTGGGTCGTTTCGCCGCCCATGCCAATCCTCAGCCCTTACCTGTCAGAACTCTCCACCCTCCGAACAAATATAACGAGATTCACTTGTTCGCACATGGCGCCTGATACTGGCTTCCAGGATTAACAGTGGCTTTGTTATCGCGGGCTCGAAAAATCATCCCGGGTTCGGCCCCCAAAAGCCTGGGATCAGGTTTAAGCCGAAAACCGACATCGCCGCTCTCGCGCGCTTCCTCGGCGCCCTGGTCCAGGGCATGTCCGTGCAGGCGCAGGACGGCGCCAGCGCCGACGACCTCGCCGGCATAGCGCGGATCGGTATCGCTCAACTGGAACAATATCGGCTTGATCGCAGGCCAGCCACCTCAAACGTAAAACGGGGCGCCGAAGCGCCCCGTGTATGATCGAGCCCATGCGGCCTTGTCAGAGAACGAAATACCAGTTCGCCAGCAGCACCACCGCCAGGCCGGCCACGAGCGTGAGATAGGGCAGGATGCCAGCCTTTTTCTGCTGAAGGTCGACGGACCGTAGACCGAGGTCGTCGAGCATATGCTCGGGGAACTTGCCACCATCCTGGATATAGTGCCGATAGCAGAACACCGGGATGATGAGGGAGGCGGTAAAAAGGCCGGCCCACAGCGCCAGAGGATTCCAGACCTTCGCGCCCGCCCCCATGAACATCGCATTCACATAGGCGAAGATGGCACCGATGGCGATGACGAAGGTGGGCGCCTTCCAGGGCCTGTTGATGTGGCCATTGTCCATGCGATGGATCCAGCCGGCGTTGAGGTTGAGGAAATTGAAGATGATGTAGCCGCAATTCGACACGGCCAGGATGAAGAAGAAGCTGGTGGCGTCAGCCGCGGCGATGGCGAGCAGCAGCAGATTGAAGATGAGGTCGGTCCACATCGCCCGCGTCGGGGCGCCATGCGAGTTCACATGACTCAGATATTTGGGCAGCCAGCCATCCACCGAGCCCTGGTAGAGCGTGCGGGAGGAACCGGCCATCGCGGTCATGATGGCCAGGATCAGTGCCAGAATCATCAGCATGACCAGGAGCTGGCTGATGAGGGCGCCGCCATGCACCATGTCGGCCATGGCTGCCGCCACGCCCGAGCCGTCCACGATGGGGGTGGCGAGCATGCCGTTCAATCCGAGCACACCCTGGAAGGTGAAGGGCACCAGGATGAACAGCAGCATGCACAGCAGGCCGGAATAGAAGATGGCCTTGAAGGTATCCCGGCCCGGGTCCTTGAACTCGCTGGTGTAGCAGACCGCGGTTTCGAAGCCATAGGTCGACCAGGCGGCAATGAACATGCCGCCGAGCACCAGGGTCCAGCCCGCTACGTTCCAGCTACCCGGCGCCGGCGCATAGGCCGTGGCGAGCGGCACCAGCGGGGAATAGTTGGCCCAATTGATCTGGCCGGTGACGATCGGCACGATGCCGACGATCAGCATCGGGATGATCACGACCAGGCCGATGATCTTCTGGGTGTTGGCGGTGCCGAGAATGCCGCGATGCTGGATCGCGAAGGTCAGAAGCATCAGCGCGGCACCGATGAAGAAGACCGAATTGAGGGAGAAGCCGAAGAGCGGGAAGGTATGGCTGAACAGCGTCCAGGTGCGGATCGCCGGGGTCGCCGCCGCCGTCACTGCCGTGATCGCATCGGCCGGCACCGTGCCGGCATGGGCAGCGATATAGGCCAAAACTTCGGGCGAACTGTCCGTAAAGACCGGAATCGGGAAGAGAGCATTGAGAATATAGCCGGCGGCGATCGAGCAGCCGAGCGACAGCACGGGCGACCAGGCGAACCAATTGCACCATACCGACAAGGGCGCGATGAACTTGGAGTAACGCAGCCACGCCGTGGCGCCATAGACGGAAGAACCACCCGATTTGTTGGGAAACAGGCCGGCGATCTCGGCATAGGTGAAGGACTGGATGAAGCCCATGATCATGGAGGCCGTCCAGATCAGGAAGGCCGGCGTGCCCGTCGTCCCGGCGATGCCGCCGATCGAGAACAGCACCAGCGGCGGCACGCCGCTTGCAACCCAGAAGGCTCCTCGCCAATCGATATGGCGCAGCAATTGGCTGTCGCCGCTCGCGCTCGTGTTTGCGTCAGTTGTCGCCGTCATTGTGTTCCCCGGATCTGATCGAATGCACTGGATGCTGGGGCGGTACTGGCTGCGAGAGTTCCATAACGGCTCTCGTCTTCACCCACCGTCTCTATTTTTTTCCTGCGAGTGAAGAGTGACACACTCTCAGGAAGCGTCAACCTTTAGTTTTCTGCGTTTCCTTCTCAAATGACGGTTTTTTGCTTATTTTTTGAGCATTCGCGCATTCCGGCCAGAACGATGCAAACGTCGTCCTGCAAAAAGAATCCGGGCCGATAAAATTTCCTGCTGGACAAACTTGTTTCTTCTCTGGAAACTTCAGCTGTCACCATGCGAGTAAAAAGCATGGGACCGAACCATTCGAAGGATGCCCATATGTCGTCACGCAAGATGTGGGGGAATGAGCCGTTCTGGGGCCTCGGTTTCGAGTGGGATCCGCAATGGATGCTGACCGAGCGCCAGAAGACGTTGCAGGCCAAGCTCATCGAGCTGTGCCAGACGGAGATGCGCGCCAACGCCATCGAAAGTGACAGGAACCGCGCCTATCCGCGCAAGAATTTCCAGATCCTGGCTGAGCACGGCTTTCTGGGTCTGATCGTGCCCAAGGAGCTCGGAGGCCAGGGCGAGAATCATATTTGCGTCGCCATGGTGGTGGAGACCGTCGCCCGCTATGGCTGCGCCTCCACGGCGATGTGCTATACCATGCATACTGGCGCCGTCGCCGCCGCCCTGCTGCGCCATCATGACAATGCAGCCCTCAAGGACATCCTCCGCCGTCTCGACAAGGACTGCCTGATCGGGACGCTGTCCTATTCCGATCCGGAAACCGGCTCGCATTTCTGGTATCCGATCTCTTCCAGCGTCGAGGAGACCAAGGAAGGCTGGCACGTCCGCAAGAAGGCGTCCTGGACCACCTCCGGCGGTTTTGCCGACTGGTACATCGTCCAAACGACCTCTCCCAATTTCAACGGCAATTACGCCGACCTCTCCTGTTTCCTCATCCTCGGCGACGAGATCACCAACGATCCCGGCAGCTGGAACGGCCTCGGCCTGCGCGGCAACCAGTCCGGCCCGCTGGAAGTCAACAAGGTGGTGCCGCGCAACCGTCTGGTCGGCCCGATCGGGGACGGCGCGCGCTCCAATGACGAGGTGGTCGATCCCTTCTTCCTGCTCTGCTCCTCCGCCTGCTGGAGCGGCATCGCCATGGGCATGATCGACATCGCCAAGGCCCATACCACCAAGAAGACCCACAAGGATGTCGGCATGCGGGTGGCCGACTACGCCACCATTCAGGACTATGTCGGCGAAGCCATCATCGACACCAACGTGGTGCGCTCGATGGATTTCCTCATCGCCAAGGCGCTGGACGACGCCACCGGCAACAATGACTGGTCCGTTCACAAGAACGATGTGTCCTTCCTGCCGCGTGCCGGCCTGCTGCACTGGCTCTGGCAGCTGAAATTCGCTGCCGCCAAGAACGTTGCCGCCGTTTCCGACAAGATGCTGCATGCCTGCGGCGGCACCGGCTACAAGCCCGAGCTGCAGATCGAGCGCTATCTGCGCGACGCCAAGGCCGGCTGGGTGATGGGGCCCACCAACGAGGTGCTGCGTCAATTTGTCGGCAAGACCTCGCTGCTCGGCTTCGAGGCGGTCGACTATTGGAACACCTCGATCAACGAGCGCGTTCTCAACAACGAGATCAAGAAGATGGATGTGGACGCCAAGCGCGCTCTGGCCGAGCGGCTACTGGCGGAAATCAATCCCCCAGCCATTCGGAAGACGGCGTAAGATGGGGGCCCCTATGACGCGATCCTCGGCGGGACGTGCGGTCCGTCATGATGCCCTCGCCGGCAGAGCGACGACGGCGTCGAGCGGCCTCCCGGATTCACGCGAATCCGGAGTATACCGGGATCGGCGCGCAAGCGCCGGCGACGGTAAGGGTGTGAGGCAAGATGGTCCAGGGTTCTGCAAAAAAGCCGGAGACGGCGGATATCGTCCAGGAATCCATCGATCCGCTGCGCTTTCGCGGAGCACTCGGGCTGTTTGCCACCGGCGTCACCGTGGTGACGGCCACCCATCCGACCGCCGGGCTGATCGGCATCACGGCCAATTCCTTTTCCTCGGTCTCGCTCGATCCGCCACTGGTGCTGTTTTCCATCGCCAACACGGCGCGCAGCCTGTCGGCCTTCCTGGAAGCGCCGGGCTTCTGCGTGAACGTGCTGCGCAAGGAACAACGCGCCCTTTCCGCCCGCTTCGCCCGGCAGAACCAGGACAAATGGACGGGCGTGGCCTACACGGCAGGGCGCTTCGGAGCGCCGATCCTGCCCGAGACCATGGCGGCCTTCGACTGCTTGCATCACGCCCAGTACGAGGGCGGCGACCATCGCATCATCGTCGGCCGGGTGGTCGACATGGAGCACAATGTCGAGGGCGAGCCGCTGCTCTTCTTCGGTGGCCGCTACCGGGTGCTGGGAGAGGAAGCCCAATAGGACTGCATATCGCCAATCATTCGGGCTCTTCCCGCCCGTTCGCTTGCTTGTAGGAGTGGTTTGCCATGCCTGAAGCCGAAATGCTTCGCGTCGCCGGCGGATCGAGCCAGGTCTTCGCCCTCGGCAAAGGGGATCGCCTGCGCCTGACCAATCTGGAAGGCGGCCAGAACGCCCTGCTTTATGCCTTCGCAGCGCAGGAAAGCCTGCCATCCGACCATCCCGCCGCTCCGCGCGATGCGCTGGCGGGCCTGATCGCGGCCAATGAGAATGCCGCGGCCACCCATCACCGGCTCGCCGGCCACGATCTTGCCAGCGCCAGCGGCATCGTATTGTCGGGACCGGACACCCAGGCGGGCGAGGCCTTCACTTTGTCCGCCGCTCACGACATGACCTGCGTGCTCATCGTGCCCGCCGGGTCTTCAACGGCGGATGCGGTGGTGCCCGCGACCGATTTCTCCCTGGAAATCGCGCGCAGCGACGATACCGCCAAGCGCGCGCCGCAAAGCCTGCCCGCGCCACCCCTTGCCACCCCAGTCCAGGACTTCCGGGTGAAGGCCGCGACCGCGGAGCGTTTCGAAGTCAAGGCTGGCCAATATATCCAGATCATGGACATCGACGGCCGCCAATGCTCGGATTTCCTCGCCTTCGACACTGAGCTGCTCAAGCAGGGCATCGAATGCGGCCTCGACGCCACCGCGACCCGCACCTTGATGGGACGCGCCTATCCGGGCCCGGGCCTGTTCTCGAAATTCTTCGACCAGCGCATGCGCGCCACGGTGGAGGTGGTGCAGGACACCTGCGGGCGGCACGACACCTTCGGCCTCGCCTGCACCATGAAATATTACGACGACATGGGTTATCCGGGCCATGATTCTTGCTCGGAGAACTTCAACAGGGTCCTGGCGCAGGACGGCATCGTGCCTCGCCCCGGCTGGCCGGCGATCAATTTCTTCTTCAACACGCAAGTCAACCATGACGGCACCATCAGCGCCGACGAGCCGTGGTCGCGTCCCGGCGACTATGTGCTGATGCGCGCGTTGATCGACCTCACCTGTGCCGCCTCTTCCTGTGCCGACGACATCGACCCCGCCAATGGCTGGAACCCCACCGACATCCAGGTCCGCGTCTATGACGCGCATCACGAATTTCCCAAGGCGATTGCTACGCGCATGACACCCGATTCCCCTCCGGTCTTCACCAAGGAGACGGCGTTCCATTCGAAGGTCGCTCCTCTTTCGCGCCGCATGGTCGAATATCGCGGCTATTGGCTCGCCAATTCCTTCCTCGCCGACGGCGCGGTGGCCGAATATTGGGCCTGCCGCGAAAAGGTGGCGGTGATCGACCTTTCCGCCCTGCGCAAGTTCGAGGTGCTGGGCCCTGATGCCGAGGCGCTGCTCGACTATGCCGTGACGCGCGACATCACCAAGCTTTCGGTCGGCCAGGTCGTCTACACCGCCATCTGCTATCCGCATGGCGGCATGCTGGATGACGGCACCGTGTTCCGCCTCGGGCCGCAGCAGTTCCGCCTCGTCTGCGGCGATCCCTATGTCGGCGTGCATCTGCGCCAGCTTGCCGAAGAAAAGGGCTTCAAGGTCTGGATCCGCTCCTCGACCGACCAGCTCCACAATCTCGCCGTGCAGGGCCCGAAAAGCCGTGACCTCATCAGCAAGATCATCTGGACGCCGCCGGCCCAGCCGGCTGCCAACGAGATCGGGGTGTTCCGCTCCACCGTCGGCCGGCTCGGCCATGCCCAGGGCCCTGCCGTGGTGGTCTCGCGCACCGGCTATACCGGCGAGCTCGGCTACGAGATCTTCTGCCATCCGCGCGATGGCGAGGCTGTGTGGGATGCCGTCTTCAAGGCCGGCAAGCCGCTCGGCGTGGTACCGATGGGGCTCGAAGCGCTCGACATGCTGCGCATCGAGGCCGGGCTGATCTTCGCCCATTACGAATTCTCCGACGAGACCGACCCGTTCGAGGCCGGCATCGCCTTCACCGTGCCGCTGGTCTCCAAGAAGGGCGATTTTGTCGGCAAGGAGGCCCTGGTCAAGCGCAAGGCCGAACCCCAGCGCAAGCTTGTCGGCCTGGAGATCGAGGGACGCGAAACAGCCCATCACGGCGATCATGTCTATGCCGGGCGCGCCCGCATCGGCGTGGTCACCTCCGGCATGCGCTCGCCCATCCTCGACGCGACCATCGCCCTCGCCCGCGTCGACATCGGCTCGGCCGAGATCGGCACCGAACTCGAAATCGGCAAGCTCGACGGCCACCAGAAGCGCCTCAAGGCCAAGGTCGTTCGCTTTGCCCATTACGACCCGGACAAGACGAGGGTGAGGATGTAGCGCAGCCTCATTCCTCCGGCCTTGCCAGCCCAACCGCGCCGATCCGAAGACCGGCACACCGATCACAGAAGGGAACATCCATGAGTGTCATGTCCTGGCGGCGTTCGCCGCTCGCAGCCCGCCATCGAGCCCTCGGCTCCACCCTGGAAGACTGGAACGGGATGGAGACGGCCTGGACCTATACCAAGTCGGACCTCGCCGACGAGCATGAGGCGATCCGCACCAAGGCGGCGCTGATGGACGTATCAGGCCTGCGCAAATCCCATCTGGTCGGCCCGCATTCGCATCAGGTTCTGCAGCGCCTGACTACGCGCGACGTGCGCAAGATCGTGCCCGGCAAGTCGGCCTATGCCTGCGTGCTCAACGATGCCGGCAAATTCACCGACGACTGCATCCTTTATCGCACCGGCCCCAACAGCTGGATGACGGTCTATGGTTCGGGCACCGGCTTCGAGGACATGGCGCGCGATGCGGCCGGCAAGAACGTCGCCGTCATCTTCGACGACGATTTGCAGGACCTGTCGCTTCAGGGCCCGCTGGCGGTGAAATATCTTTCAAAGCATGTGCCTGGGATCAAGGACCTCAAATATTTCCACCACATGCAGACCACCTTGTTCGGCAAGCCGGTGATGATCTCGCGCACGGGCTACACCGGTGAGCGTGGCTATGAGATCTTCTGCAAGTCCGAGGACGCCGTGGAGATCTGGGACACCATCCTGAAGGAAGGCAAGCGCATGGGCATCCTGCCCGCCTCCTTCACCGCGCTCGACTGGCTCAGGGTGGAGAGCTATCTGCTGTTCTATCCCTACGACAATTCGCAGATGTATCCCTTCGAGAATGAAGGCCCCGGCGACACGCTGTGGGAACTCGGTCTCACCTTCACCGTCTCGCCCGGCAAGACCGGCTTCCGCGGCGCCGAGGAGCATTACCGCCTCAAGGGCAAGGAGCGCTTCAAGATCTTCGGCGTCCTCGCCGACACCGACAAGATCCTCGATGCCGGCGACGAGCTCTGGGCCGGCGGCAAGAAGGTGGGCGTGGTCACCTGCGGCATGTATTCGCGCCTGACCAACCGGTCCATGGCAATCGCCCGCATGGCGGTCGACGTTGCCAAGCAGGGCACCAAGCTTGAGGTCAAGGGCAAGAACGTGCAGTGCTCGGCCATCGCGCACACCATCACCTTCGACGATCCGGAGAAGAAGAAGCGTACGGCGCTGTAAGGAAATACCCTCCCCTGGAGGGATCGGCACTTCCTCTTGGAAGTGCCTGGGGTCGGCCTGAAAGGCCGGGGTGGGGTGAAAACCACCACCTCGGCTGATCGAGGCCCGGTTTCGCGATCCTAGCAATTCTTGCGGAGCCACCCCACCCCGACGCTTCGCGTCGACCCTCCCCCTCCAAGGGAGGGTAAAACAAGGGCCTGATCCACTTCGTTCGCGCTGGAGTTTCGATAGAACCATGCTCGTATCCGGCATCAAGAGCCGTCCTGTCTATGGCACCCTTGCCATCCGCCCCGGCGCCAAGCGGCACCTCTTCGTGGCGGATGCCGAGGGTGCGCAGGCAATCCTGGACGCGACCGAAACGGCCGAGGCTGCTTTCCTCGACAAGGCTCACATCATCTATGTACCCGGGCACATCGACGATGTGCCCGGCGGGGCCGCTCCCAAGAATTTCGGCGAGGCGCTCCGAGCACTCGGCCCCGACATGTTCTATGAAGGCCCGAGCATCGCCGCCGCCCTGCCGCGCCTGGCCCAGACGTTGGCGACGGCCCATATGGGCACCCAGATCTATCTGGCAGGCACGGAAGGCCTGATCGGCCAGGCCATGAAGCTTGCGATCGAGGCCGGCGTTGACCATCTCTCCATCCAGACCGAGCATCGCGGCTCGGAAGAACGACGGGTGCAATGCGTGCATTGCAAGGGCATCACCGAGCATGTGCGCACGCAGCCGGTCAAATGTGCCCATTGCGGCCTGACTCTGTTGGTCCGGGACCATTATTCGCGCCGCATCGCCGCATTCCAGGGCGTGTGCATCGACGCCGAAGAGCCCGGCGTGGTGCCGCCGACCGAGGAGGCCTTTCCATGAGCGACAAGACACCCAAGATCGAGGTGCGCGTCAGCGAGATCCACCAGGTCACGCCCGAGATCAAGCGCTTCCATTTCAAGCCCGTCGACGGCTCCCTTCTGCCCAATTTCTCCGGCGGCGCCCATGTGGTGGTGGAGATGGAGGACGGCGCCACGCTGCGGCGCAACCCCTATTCGCTGATGAGCCGCCCGGGCGACACCGCCTGCTACACCATCAGCGTGCGGCGCGACGACAAGGGCCGTGGCGGCTCGATGTTCCTGCATGGCAAGGTCCGGCCCGGCGATGTCATCCGCATCAGTCATCCCGTCAACCTGTTCCCGCCGGACCAGCGCGCCAGGAAACACCTGCTCTTCGCCGGCGGCATCGGCATCACGCCCTTCATGGCGATGATGGCGCAGCTTTCCGACGAGGACCGCCCCTTCGAGCTGCATTACGCCGTGCGTTCGGACGAGCATGGCGCCTATCTTGCCCACCTGGCCGAACGTTACGGTCGCCGGGTGCACATCTATCGCGACGACAAGGGTGAGGCGATCGCGCTCGCCGAGTTGCTCGCGCGCCAGCCCCTCGGCACGCATCTCTATGTCTGCGGGCCCGGCGGTATGATCAAATGGGTGCTCAACACCGCCCGCAACGAGGGCTGGCCCGAGCAGAACCTGCATGACGAGCAGTTCATCGCCCCGGCTTCCGGCAAGCCTTACGAGATCACCCTGGCCCAATCGGGCAAGCGGGCCAGGGTCGGTCCGCACCAGAGCATGCTGGAGGCGATCGAGGCCGCCGGCGTCGATGCGCCTTATCTCTGCCGCGGCGGCGCCTGCGGCCAGTGCGAGACGCGGGTGCTCTCCTGCGACGGCACGCTCATGCACAACGACCACTACCTCTCGGAGGCCGACAAGGCCTCCGGCACCAAGGTCATGCCCTGCGTCTCGCGCTTCGAAGGCCGGGAACTGGTGCTGGATTTGTAACTGCTGGATTTGCAATTCCTGGGATCGCCGGCTTCTCAACGACATGCCTGCATGTCGTGATACCGGCTCTTCCAGGGCCTTCGTTTCAAGAGCCGGCTGGAAGCCGGCGATCCCAGGAGCTTCACCATGGGCATCCAATTCCGCCAGGAAACCTTCCGCGACGACTTTACCTTCCGCAATTCGGAAGCGGCGATCCGCCGCTTTCCCTTTCCCTTCGACAAGGACAACTACATGTATGCGGTCAATATCGAACCGCATATTTCAGGCCCGGAGGGTTCGGCCTTCGAGCATCCCATCGACGTCGACGAGCATTATGTCTCGGAGATGGCCGACCGGGCGCTGGTGCTGAAGGAAGACCCGCTGCGCTGCCAGTCCCTGCCGCATATGACATTGGCGGGATGGGACCTGCTCGAACTCCTGATGGAGAGCATGTCGACCTCCTATCCCGAGCATTTCACGCTCGAGCGGGACGGCGACCAGTGGCACTGGATCAACCGGCCGCTGGGCATCGACGACCGCTTCACCTTCGGTGACGTCGCCACCCTGCCCTATGGGCCGATGGAATACATCACTCGCCAGGCCCAGGGCGATTTCTGCCTGCTCGACCAGCGCGACGGCAATCTGTGGATGGATGCGGGCATCGTCACTACCCAGGCCGACTGGTCGCTGGATTTCGACATCGGCATGAATTTCATGGAATGGCACGGCCCGGTGCCGCTGGCCCACCAGCTCGGCGTGTTCGAGCGGGCTCTCAAATTCATGCTCAACCTGCGTCAGGGCTCGCCCACCAGGCGGCTCAACTGGACGATGACAGTCAATCCGCGGCTCGATACCTCGCCCGAGAACTATCACAAATGGGGCAAGGACCGCGCCACGCTGACTCCCGAAAACATCGGCAACAAGCTGCATCTGCGCGTCGAACTGCAGACTTTCTTCCGCCTGCCGCGTTCCAACGCCATTGTCTTCCCGATCCGCTGCTACCTGATCAAGCTTGAGGAACTGGTGACGGTGCCCAAATGGGGCCGGCGCCTGCACCGTGTGCTGCAGACCTTGCCGTCCGAACTGGTGGACTACAAGGGCCTCACCCGTTTCCGCGACACGGCCGTGGAGTGGCTGTCCAAATATGACGACGGCGCCGAAACCAGCCCCGGCGGCTGGCCGGATTGATGGACGGAAGTGAAAGCTCTTCCTGGGGTCACCGGTGTCGTGCTGGCAATCCCAGGAAGACGCGGACAGACCCCCATAGCGTTTTTCTATTTGGTGGAAACGTAAAGACGTGTCGGAACAATGAGTTAGAGAAAAGCAGCGGTTACGTGGAAACGCGCTTTGCTCCGGTCACGGCATTGGGTGCGCAACACGGACAGCTCGATCATAACGGAAGGCCGCTTCAGCTTGGCCGTTCTGTGTCGACCAGCTCTCTGGCAAGCCCGTGAGGTTGTTGACGTAGACCGTCAGGAATGTGCGCCCCTGCGCAATCCCGAACACGGAATGCCAGACACCCTTTTTGGGCGTGGACCCCATACAACTGGCTTGCCGAACATCTTTCGCGGAGAAAGGACGCCATTAGAAAGAGACATACGATATCGACCGCTCGTAGTCTCTCTCATCCAGCAACTTCCAGCCTTCACCACGATCAGACCAACGTTTGCCGCCAATATTGACCAAATCGATCGTTCCCCTGCCGTGACCTTCGAATCTCAGGTGAGCGCGAAAGACGTCGGGTCGTTCCTGATCATAAATGAGATAGGTGATTGTATTAGCGGCGGCCGAACGTGTCTCGGCCGTAAACGGCTGTGCGTTCAGCCTATCGAACGCCTGCGCAAGATAGTCCTGGCAAGCAGCACCGGCGCTGCCAAGGGATATCACTAGCAGCAGGACTGCCGTACAAAAGCGGCGCACGAGGCCTCGACTGGTCCACATAACCGAAGAGATATGCTGCCATCATTTCCAAAATGCCAGCCCAATCGGTCAATGCCGATGCAAATCAGTGATCGGGAGAGCTCGCCTGGCGCTTTCCCCTTTTTGGCCTTGCCTTGGAATGACCTGGCTAGAGGCTGCAATTCAGTGGATCCAGCAAAGGACCACTACCGCTTGATGCCGATGCTGCGCCCGGCATCCTTCGGCATCGGCAGGGTAGCGTGCTCCTTTAGCAGGCCCTCCAGCACTGCTGCGCTTTGCGGCAGCCAGGGCGCCGCATGGGGCTGCTCGGTCTGGTCGATCGACATCAAGAGCTGCTCGGAGGTCGCCACCACGAGATTGCGCACCTTGTCGTACATGCTCAGGAAGATGCGGACGCGCTTGGTGTCGAGGTCCAGCACCTGGCAGGTTACAGAGACGGGCGTGCCGAGCTTGACCTCCCACAGGAAGCGGACATGGGTCTCCATCGTATAGATGGTATGGCGCGTCGTCTCGCGCACGGCGGCGGTGAGGCAGACGCGACCGAGGAACTCGTCGACGGCCTTGGCGAAGATCACCGCGTAATAGCCGTCATAGAGATGGCCGTTATAGTCGATCCATTCCGGGCGGACGGTTTCGTCGAGAAGGTGCATGGGAATCCCCAAAGCGTTTTGTGATTTCTCGGAATCACCGAGAATCGCAAAGACGCGTCGAAACAAAGAGATGGAGCAAACAAGCGTTCACCTGTGAACGCTTGTTTGCTCTGGGATCGCAGGCGTCTCGCCTGCATCGCCTATCCTGCAAGTGTGACGGTTCCTAGAGCAGGCTGGAAGCCTGCGATCCCGGGAATCAGACCCTTCCTTCGAGTCCTTCGGCCTCCGGCCAGTATTTCTTGGCCAGCGCCATCACTTCGATGAGGAAGTCGTCGCGGCGGCGCTCCAGCGCCTTGATCGAGCGGCCGGCGGCCTGGTGCTCGCAGCCATCGGCGACGCGGTCGATCAGTTCTTCCGTCAGCTCGGGGGCCGTGAGCTTGGTCCAGGGCAGTTTCAGGGCCGGCCCAAACTGGTGCAGCATGTGGCGCATGCCGCCTTCGCCGCCGGCGAGATGGAAAGTGAGGAAGGTGCCCATCAGCGACCAGCGCAGGCCACAGCCATAGACGACGGCCGCGTCGACCTCCTCGGTGGTGGCGACGCCGTCATTGACCAGCCAGAGCGCCTCGCGCCAGAGCGCTTCCATCAGGCGGTCCGCGATGAAGCCTTCGATCTCCACCCTGACATGCAGCGGGCGCATGCCGATCGAGGCATAGAAGGCCTTGGCGGCCTCGACCGTCTCGGCCGAAGTCTTGCTGCCGCCGAGCACTTCCACCAGCGGCAGGAGATAGACAGGGTTGAAGGGATGGCCCACCACCAGCCGGGTCGGATCGGCCATCTTGGCCTGCAGCAAGCTCGGCAACAGGCCCGAGGTGGAGGAGCCGATGATGGCGCCGGGCTTGGCGGCGACGTCGATCTCGGCCAGCAGCGACTGCTTGAGTTCCTCGCGCTCCGGGGCGTTTTCCTGGATGAAGTCGGCCTGGCCGGCGGCCTCGGCCACGGAGTTGGCGAAGCTCAGACGCTTGCGGTCGGCACCGGCAGCCAATCCCTGCTTCTCCAGGGCCGGCCAGGCATTGTCGATGGTCGCACGCAGCTTTTCCTCGGCGCCCGAGGCCGGATCGTAGGCGACGACATCCAGACCGTGTGCGAGCGCCCGCGCCGCCCACCCCGCGCCGATCACGCCGGTACCGATAATTGCGAATGTCTTGATTGCAGACGTCTTGGATGTCGTGGCCATCGCTGTTCTCCCTGTCGGCGCGACTAGACAAGGCCTTGCCGAAAAGGCCTTTGCATGGCGCGACATCGCAGGTGCCGAACGCGACGGAAATATAGTCAACCATCTGGTTGACAGTTGGCCGATGAAGGCAGATGTTCAACCGTATGGTTGAATATAAAGATCCTCTCGATGCCATCTTTCATGCCCTGGCCGATCCGACCAGGCGGGCCATGCTGCGCAACCTCGCTGCCGAGCCCCGCAAGGTGGGCGAACTCGCCCATCCCTTCGCCATCTCGCTGGCAGCCGCCTCCAAGCACATCAAGGTCCTGGAGAAGGCCGGCCTGGTGGAACGCAGTGTCGAAGGACGCACCCACACCTGCCGGCTGAACCCGCGGCCTCTGCATGCCGGCCTGGAATGGATGCGCTTTTACGAAAAACTCTGGAATCAGCGACTCGACACCCTCGATGCCCTGCTGATTGCGGATGCAATCGCCAATCCTCAGAGGAGCTGAACCCGAAGCGCCTTGCAATTTGCCGGAATACAGGACGCTCTGGCCAATCCACCGGATAGGCTTGGAAACAAAAAGTTAGAGAAAACAAGCGTTCAGCCATGAACGCGCTTCACTCTAGGGAGCTGAACCATGTCCGACTACGGCGTGATCATCGACACCGAGACCGTGCGTATCGAACGCGTTCTTTCCGGACAGATCGAACGCGTCTGGGCCTTCCTGACCGAGGCCGAGAAGCGCCAGCAATGGCTGGCCGGCGGCGAAATGGAATTGCAGCCAGGTGGACGGGTCAACCATGTCTTCCGCAATGGCGACCTATCGGCACCCGATGATCCGCCGCCGCCCAAATATCTGCATCTGAACGACACGGTCGAGATGCATGGACGGGTGATCGCCTGCGAACCGCCGACCTTGATCGAATATGCCTGGGGTGACGGCTCGCAGGTCCGTATCGACCTCAAGCCGGAGCTCGGGCGCACCCATATCACCATTACCCATAGCCGCCTGCTCGCCCGCGATGAACTGATCAGCGTCGCCGCCGGCTGGCACACCCATCTCGATATCCTCGCCGCCCGCCTCGGAGGACAGACACCGCCGAGCTTCTGGGGTCTGCATACGCAACTCGAGGCCGATTACGAGAGCAGGATGAGCACAAGCTGAACCATGTTCGACGCCTCGCGCCGGTGCCGGACGGCAGCTGATGCTCGAAAAAAACGGCGGGGCGCGCTCGATCGCGCGAAGATCGATCGAGGACCGTCGGGACAGCGGATGAAGTGTGGGAAACACTCTCTTCGTCATCAAGCTTTTCTTGTCGTTCAAGATAGCTTTCCTCCCTTGAACGAAGCATCTGAAACAAGGAGATTGCGGCTGACCACACCTTCATCGGCCCGTTGGGAGTGCCGCTGAAAATCATGTGAGTTGCGTCCTCCCACCCCTGGTTTTCCGATGTCCGCCATCACCGCCTCGTCCGACGCCCGTTCCGTCCATCGGCTCGGTGTTTTTCTCGTCGTCGCTTCCGCTGTCGCCTGGAGCATCAGCGGCATCTTCGCCCGCATGCTGACGGTGGATGCCTGGACGACCGTGTCGCTGCGCGCGGCGATCGGGGCGATCTACATGGCGGCCGGTCTTGTCTATGTGCACCGCGCCGACAGCCTGGCGGCGATCCGCTCGATCGGCTGGTTCGGGCTCATCATTGCGGCCTGCGCCTCGCTGTCCATGCTGTTCTATGTCGGCGCGCTCTATCACACCACAATCGCCAATGTGGCGGTGATCTATGCCACCACGCCCTTCCTGGCGGCCGGCCTCGCCTGGCTGATCATGCGCGAGAGGGTCACCCGGCGCACGCTGATCGCCTCTGGTGGCGCACTCGTCGGCGTGGTCGTGATGGTGGGCGGCTCCTTCGGATCCAGCCATCTCTTCGGCGATGCCATGGCGCTCGGCATGGCTGCCTCCTTTGCCATCGTGGCGGTGGTGGCGCGGGCGCGCCCGAAGCTGGAAATGCTGCCGGTCAACCTGTTCTGTTGCCTGTTCACGGCGCTGGTAGGCCTGCCCTTCGCTTCGCCTGCCGCGGCAACAGCCCAGGATTGGCTGGTCCTGGCCGTGTTTGCCTTCACCTCGATTCCACTCGCCTTCTTCATGTTCCTGGCCGGCGCGCGCCGGATCCCTGCTGCAGAAGCCGGTCTGATCTCCACGCTCGACGTGGTGCTGGCACCGCTCTGGGTCTATCTGCTTTTCGCCGAGGATCCGGGTACGGCCGCAATCGTCGGCGGTGCCATCGTGCTCGCGGCCGTGGTCTGGCACATTCTCGGCGGCTTGCGCATCCGGTCGTCCTGAACCGGCAGAGCCAGCTCGATCAAACCGAGGCGCGCGCTGCCACTTCCGCTTCCTCTTCGCGCGTAAAATTGCGTCCCAGGGCGGCGACAAGCACGCCGGCAAGCAGCACGGCACCACCCAGGATCGTGGTCAAGCGCGGCGCCTCGCCGAAGAAGAGATAGACCCAGACGGGCCCGAGAATCATTTCGGTCTGGGCCAACAAGGTGAGTTGCCCGGCGCCGACATGGCGAGCCGCTGCATTGAGCAGATACATGCCGCCGCCGATGAACACGGCGCCATGGATCATGGCATAGGTATTTTCCAGCATCGGCGTGGCGATGGTGACGCCATGCAACAGCATGAAGGCGCCGCAGGTGAGGATGGTCAGCACCGCCCAGCCCAGCACCACGCCCGACATGTCCCTGTCGCGGCCGAGCCTGGCAATGATGGAATAGAGGCCATAGGCAAAGCCCACGCCGAAGCCGGCGAGATTGCCGATGGCATTGCCGCTGCCCAGTTCCCCCCAGGTCATGACCAGCAGGCCCGCGATGCCGATCGCGATGCCGCACCAAGTGGCGACAAGGATGCGTTCCTTCAGGATCACGCGGGCCAGGATGGCGCCGATCAGCGGCGCCGCGCTCGAAAACAGCAAAGCATTGGCGATAGTCGTCGTCTTCATGGCGAAGATGAACAAATCAGCCATCACCGTCATGCACAGCGCGCCGCCGAGCCCGAGCCAGCTGCCCGAAACCATCTGGCGCAGCGGCGACTTGCCCTGCAGCAGCGCCACCCCGAGCACCAGCGGCAGCAGGCCGAAGCTGCGCCAGATGAGATATTGCACGGCGTCGAGATGCGGCGACTCGCGAATGGTGACGCTGCCAAACGAAAACACCGTTCCCGCCGAGAGGGCGAGGAACGCACCGACAAGGTGAGAGCCACGGGAAGACATGACGGTGACGCAACCAGGAGGAAGGACCTCCACAATGCCGGGAATGCGAACGTCGAATAGTCCAGGCACGACATTTCTGGCTGATCCGGACCGCAAGTGAGATGGTAGCCTTCCTGGGAGCGGGGACGTCCGCGTTCCAAGGAGTCACGTCCCTGCCTTGCCAGCCCCGGTCCCTCTTTCTATTGTCCGACAAGATGGGCGCCGCCAGAGCGCGACGGAAGTGGGAAACGCCATGCTGCTGGGGGCCTTCGGAGACGACTTCACCGGTGCGAGCGACCTCGCCAATACGCTGGCGCGGGCCGGCATGCGCACCTCGCTCACTCTGGGCATTCCCGCCGGCACGGCCCCGGCCGGTGACGACGCGGTGGTGGTCGCGCTGAAATCCCGCTCCATCGACCCGGCCGAGGCGGTGCGTCTTTCGCTGAGCGCGACCGCCTGGCTGAAGGCGAACGGCGCCCGCCAGATCCTGTTCAAATATTGCTCGACCTTCGACTCGACCCCCTCAGGCAATATCGGCCCCGTCGCGGAGGCGGTGCTCGCCGTGCTCAACGCCCCCCTGGCTCTGGTCTGTCCGGCCTTTCCCGGCACGGGCCGCACGCTGTACCAGGGCCATCTTTTCGTTCATGACCGCCTCCTGTCGGAATCCGGCATGGAGCGCCATCCGCTCACCCCGATGACCGATCCCGACATCCGCCGTTGGCTGCAGCGCCAGACGCCGCTGAAGGTCGGCCATCTGCCGCACGCCGTGGTGCGGGCCGGGATTTCGTCTATCAGGACCGCGCTGGCGCACGCCGCGGGCCGCGGCGAACGCCTCGTCGTGGCCGATGCCACCAGCAATGAGGATCTGCTCGCACTCGGCGCCAGCCTTGCCGATCATGCCTTCATCACCGGCGCCTCCGGCATCGCCATGGGCCTGCCTGCCAATTATGGCATCGCGCCGGGCCGCACCACGCCGGCCTTCGCCGGGGCTGACGGCCCGGCCGTCATCCTTTCGGGCAGTTGTTCCGAGGCGACCCGCCGGCAGGTTGGCCTCTATGCCCAGGACCACCCGCATATGGCCATCGAGGCCGACGCGGTGATGAATGGCAGCCTCGGGCTCGATACCCTCGTCGATTTTCTCGAAGCCCACCGGGATGCCGCGCCGATGCTCTATTCCTCGGCCGATCCGGAGGTCGTGGCATCAGCCCAGGCGCGCCATGGCCGCGAGGCCCTCGCCCAACGCATCGAAGGCCTGTTCGCCGAACTCGCCCGCGCGGCCCTCAAGCACGGCTTTACCAGGATCGTGGCCGCCGGCGGCGAGACATCCGGTGCCGTCGCCGGCACGCTCGGCAATGCCGTCCTCGCCATCGGGCCGGAAATCGACCCCGGCGTGCCCGCCTTGCAATTGCGGGGGACGAAACCGGTGGCGATCGCGCTCAAATCCGGCAATTTCGGCGCGCCGGACTTCTTCGCCAAGGCCGTGGCCCTGCTGGCCGGAAAGGCGTGAGCATGTCAGGAGACGAAAACCGCCTGCGCGAACAGCTCTGCTTCCTGGCCAAATCCCTGTTCGATCGCGGCTTCACCGTGGGCTCGAGCGGCAATATCAGCGTACGCCTGCCCGACGGCTACCTGGTGACCCCGACCAATTCCTGCCTGGGGCGGCTCGACCCGGCCAGGCTTTCGCGCCTCGATACGGAATGGCGGCATCGGGATGGCGACAAGCCGACCAAGGAAATTCCGCTCCATCGCGCCATGCTCGCCGCAAGGCCGCAGGCCGGGGCCGTCGTCCATCTGCATTCGACCTATGCGACGGCGGTCTCCTGCCTCGACGATGTCGATCCCGTCGATGCCTTGCCGCCGCTCACGCCCTATTTCGTCATGCGGATCGGGCGCCTTGCCATCGTGCCCTACACCGCGCCCGGCGATCCGGCCGTGGAGCACCACATCGCCGCAGCAGCGCCCCGCCACAAGGCGATCCTGCTCGCCAATCACGGCCCGGTCATCGCCGACACCACGCTGGAAGCCGCCGTCAATGCGGCAGAGGAGCTGGAGGGAAGCGCCCGCCTCTTCATCGTCACCCGCGGCATGGCGGTGCGAGCGCTGACGCCGGCGCAGGTCGGCGCGCTGGAAAGCCAATTCGGCAAGGCCTGAAGATGACTCGTCACCCAACAACCGCTTCAGGTTAGCAAAGCGCTCGCTTTCGATAGGAACTCATCGCTGCTCGCCGGAGGCGATAGCCCTGTCCGTCACCCCTCGAAGCCGCGATAGCGCCGCTTGTAGTCGGTGTCGTAGAGCGCGCTCTCGCGAAAATCCTCGGTGGCGAGCGTACGCCCGATCAGGATCAAAGCAGTGCGCTCCATCGGCTCGGCCGCGATCTTGCCTTCGATGTCGCCGAGCGTACCGGTGACGACACGCTCATCCGGCCAGCTCGCCCGGAAGACCACTGCAACCGGGCAGACGCTGCCGTAATGCGGCGTCGTCTCCGCCACCACGCGGGCCAGCGCATGGATGGAAAGATGCACCGCCAGCGTCGCACCGGTCTGCGCGAAGGCCTCGAGCGTCTCGCCCTCCGGCATCGCCGAGGCCCGGCCCGAAGTGCGCGTCAGCACCACCGATTGTGCAACTTCCGGCAGCGTGAGCTCCTTGCCGAGCACCGCGGCAGCAGCCGCAAAGGAGGGCACGCCCGGGGTAATGGTATAAGGAATGCCGAGGGCCCTGAGGCGGCGGGTCTGCTCGCCCAGCGCGCTCCAGATCGAAAGATCCCCTGAATGCAGCCTGCTCACGTCGAGGCCTTCGGCATGCGCCCGTTCGATCTCGGCCATGATCAGGTCGAGCGTCAGGGGCGCGGTATCGACCACGCGTGCATCCCCAGGCGCCAGCGCAATGATTTCCGATGGCACCAGGGAGCCGGCATAGAGGCAGACCGGACAGCGCGCCACGAGATCGCGGCCGCGCACGGTGATGAGGTCGGGCGCGCCGGGACCGGCGCCGATGAAATGAACGGTCATGTCAGGCCTCGTTGACGGCGATGGCGCAGGTGGCATTCGCACTGGCGATGCGCGCCCGCTTGAGTATGGATTGCGGACCGGCGCCGGCGAGCGCTGCCGTCTCGGCCACGCTGCCGAGACCGGTCAGGACGACCACGCGCTCCGAACGGGTCAGCACACGTGGCTCGGCGGCCTCCAGTGCGGCTTGCGGAACCAGCACGAGCGGTACGCCGAGGCTGGCGGCGGCTTCCGCCAACCCCGCCTCGCCCTGCTTGAAGGCCGGTGCGAACAGGCCCGAAAGCGCCGAGAGCTCAAAGCCGGCCTCCTGCAGGGCCAACCGGACGAGATCGGCGATTTCATCGGCCGGACACCCTTTCCGGCAGCCGAGACCGGCGGCGACGAACAGCTTCACGGCTTGACCACGCTCCATTGCGTCACCGGCATGGCGGGGCGCCAGCCATGCATGCTGCCGACGGGCACCAGCCGCTCTACGCCGAGACGGATCAGATCGCCGCCATGCTGGGTGAAACGCCGGGCCAGGGCCTGCTCGCTTTCCAGCGTAACGGCATTGGCGACGAGGCGCCCCCCGGGGCGCAGGGCATCCCAGGCGGCCTCGAACACGCCGTCATCCCCCGTTCCCCCACCGATGAAGACGGCATCGGGGCGGTCCAGTGCGACCAGCGCGGCCGGCGCCGCGCCAGTGACGAGGCGCAGATGCGGCACTCCGAGATTGATGGCATTGACCAGTGCCCGCGCTGCCCTGTCGGCATTTTCCTCAATGCCGATGGCCCGGTTGGACGGGTGGCGCAACAGCCATTCGATGGCAACCGAACCGGCTCCCAGGCCGATATCCCAGAGCAATTGGCCCTTGAGCGGGGCCAGCGCCGACAGGGTCACGGCACGGATCTCTCGTTTGGTGAGCTGTCCGTCATGCTCGAAGAACGCGTCGGGCAGGCCAGTGGCAAGCGGCAATGGGCGGGCATCCGGGCCGGCAACCACCTCGATGGCCAGGACATTAAGCGGATCGATCCCGTGGAGATCGAAGGCTTCTGCCCGGGCGGAGCGGATCCTCTCGCCGGTCCCGCCGATGCGCTCCAGCACGGTCAGGCGGGACAAGCCGAATCCGAGCTCGGTAAGGCGGGCAGCCGCCTTGGCGACCGTGCGGCCATCCCAGGTCAGGGCCAGGATGCGGGCATCGGGCTGGACATGCGGTATCAGCGTCTCGAACGGCCGGCCATGCAGCGAGATCAGGGCGCACTCCTGCTGCGCCCAGCCGAGCCGCGCCGCTGCCAGGGAGAAGGACGAAGGCGCGGGATGGCAGGCGATCTCTTCGGGCGGGATGAAACGCGCCAGCGTGACACCGACACCCCACAGGAACGGATCCCCGGAGGCCAGCACGACGACCCGGCGCCCTCGAGCCGCCTTGATCGGGCCGATGGCATCGGTCAGCGGGCTCGGCCAAGTCAGCCTTTCCGCCAGCCTTTCGGCCGTTCCTTCCGGCACCATCGCCAGGTGCCTGGCGCCACCGACCAGCAGTTCGGCCCTGTCAACCACGGCGGCCGCCAGCGGCGACAAGCCGGCCATGCCGTCCTCGCCGATGCCGACGATCGACAGCCAGCGATCCGAGTGCTTGATAGGGCTCATCCGACCCTCACGAGACGACAGCGCATTTCAGTTCCAACGCAATTCACTTAAGAAGAAACGCTCCGGTTTGTCATAGCCGGGCTTGACCCGGCTATCCAGAAGCCACTCGCAATCGGGCAAAAAGCTGGATTGCCGGGTCAAGCCCGGCAATGACAAAGGTCGAACCAACGTGAGTGACGCTTAAGTGACCCGCACCAATTCCCGTCCCCATGTCCTGCTGCTCGGCGGCACCAGCGAGGCTTCGGCCCTGGCCAGGCTGCTGGCCGCGCGCCCCGACATTCCGGCCATGGTGTCCCTTGCCGGGCGGACGATCAATCCCATCGAGCCACCGATCGCCTATCGTATCGGCGGCTTCGGCGGCGTCGAGGGGCTTTGCGCCTTTCTCGACGAGCATGCTGTCACCGCGCTCGTCGATGCCACCCATCCCTTCGCCGAACGCATGTCGGCCAATGCGGTCGAGGCAGCCCGGCGCATGGGCGTGCCCCTGCTTGCCTTGCGGCGTCCTGCCTGGCAGGCGGCGGACGGCGATCGCTGGAGCGAAGTGGCGGACGCCGAGGCCGCGGTTCAGGCGCTGGGCGCAGCGCCGCGGCGCGTCTTTCTGACCACCGGCCGCCTCGAACTGCCGGCCTTCCTCGCCGCGCCCCAGCATTTCTATCTGGTTCGTTCGGTCGATCCGCCGGAAGAGCTGCCGCCGCGCGCCAAGCTGATCCTTGCCCGCGGCCCCTTCGCGGAGACGGACGAAATCGGCCTCATGCGGGAAGAGGCCGTCGACATCGTGGTCACCAAGAATTCCGGCGGCAGCGCCACCTATGGCAAGATCGCCGCCGCGCGGCGCCTCAGCCTGCCGGTCATCCTGCTGCGCCGGCCTGAGACGGCCGAGGTGAAGACGGTGGCGACGGCGCAGGAGGCCCTGGCCTGGATCGAGCGGCAGGGATAGCCGGCCTGCCCAGGGGGTCACGCTTCCCATCTCCTGGGTGAATAGATCCAGGGTTCCGCATTGCCGCGCTCGATCAGCCGGGTCTGGGAGGAGCCGATCAGCACGAGCGTGCGCATGTCGACTTCTTCTGGCTTCACTGCCGACAGGCTGGTCAGGATGATCTCCTCGTCCGGCCGGCCGACGGCCTTGGCGAGCACGACGATGCGCTCGCCGGCATGGCGGCGCAGCACGTCGAATGCCTTGCCGATCTGCTCGGGCCGGGCCTTCGAGGCCGGGTTGTAGAAGGCGAGCACGAAATCACCCTCCACCGCCGCAATCAGCCGTTTCTCGATGATGGACCAGGGCTTGAGATTGTCGGACAGCGAGACCACGCAGAAATCATGCCCGAGCGGTGCGCCGAGCCGCGCGGCAGCGGCCAGGACAGCGGTGACGCCGGGAGCGACCATGATGTCGAGGTCACGCCAGGCCGGATCCCCCGCCTCGACCGCCTCGAAGACCGCCGCCGCCATGGCGAAGACGCCGGGATCCCCGCCCGAGACCACGGCAACGCGTGCCCCGCCGGCTGCGAGTTCGAGCGCGTGGCGGGCACGATCGACCTCGACCCTGTTGTCGCTGGCATGGCGCTTCGCCGGGCCTGCCGGCACGCGGTCGACATAGGGGCCGTAGCCGATGATATCGGTCGCCTCCGCCAGCAACGCGCTGGCTTCGGGCGTGACCCACTTCGCCGGCCCTGGCCCGAGGCCGATGATCATGACGCGGCCGGTCACAGCCGCCGCCCCTGGCCGGGCACCAGCAGCATGGCGAAATAGGGCGCACCGGTGAAATCGGCTGGCGGCAGCTTCATGATCTTCTCGCCGGCCATGGTGCCGCGTTCGACATAGACGGTGCGCTCGGCGAGATTCAGTTCCTCCAGCACGGCGCGAACTTTCGAAAAATGCCGGCCGAGCTTCATGATCACCGCCGCGTCCGCAAGTTCGAGATGGCGCCTGAGCGCGGCCTCGTCCAGCGTCGCGGGCAGGACGGTGAGGATATCGTCGCCATAGGTGATAGGCGTGCGGGCCCGTGTCCAGCAGCCCGCCATGCCCGAAACGCCGGCGACAACCTCGGTCTCGTAGGAGGGAGCCAGACGATGGAAGATCGGCATGAAGGAGCCGTAGAAGAAGGGATCGCCCTCCGACACCACCACGACATCGCGACCGGCATCGAGGTGATCGGCCAGCCGGCGCGCCGATTCGTCATAGAAGCTGCCGAGCGCCGAATGGTAGACCGGATCGGCGGCGGACACTTCCGTCGTCATCGGATAGGTCAGTTTTTCCTCGATGACGCCATCGGCAAGAAAGCCTTCGATGATGGTGCGGCCATGGCCGCGCTGCCCCTGCTTGCAGAAATAGGCAATGACGGGCGCAGCGCGGATGAGGCGCGCCGCCTTCAGGGTCATCAACTCGGGATCGCCGGGGCCGACGCCAACGCCATAGAGACGACCCAAAGGAGACGTCGGGCTATTCATTCGATTTCGCTCGCCAGGGCGTTGATCGACGCCGCTGTCATGGCGCTGCCGCCCTTGCGGCCGCGCACGATCAGCCAGGGCACCTTGCCCCAGGCCTTGAGGTCGTCCTTGGATTCGGCGGCACCGACGAAACCGACGGGAATGCCGAGAATGGCAGCGGGCCTGGGCGCACCGCGGTCGATCATGTCCATGAGATGGTAGAGCGCGGTCGGCGCATTGCCGATGGCAACCACGGCGCCGCCGAGACGCTCACGCCAGAGTTCCATGGCCGCCGCAGTGCGGGTGTTGCCGATCTTGCGGGCAAGATCGGGCGTGCGTGGATCGTCGAGCGTGCAGATCACGTCGTTGTCAACAGGCAGGCGGGCACGGGTCACCCCATTGGCCACCATCTTCGAATCGCACAACAAGGGCGCACCGGCCTGGAGCGCGGCGCGCGCGCTCGATACCAAGTCGGAAGACATCTCGACATCGGCAGCGACCTCGACCATGCCGCAGGCATGGATGATGCGCACGACGACGGGGGCCTCAAGGGCCGAAAAGCGCGACAGGTCGCTTTCGGCACGGATCATCGCGAAGGAGCGGCGATAGATCTCGGCACCGTCACGGATATAGTCGCGTTCAGACATGGTCACAGCTCTTGAAACTCTTTTCGGCTGGAAGAAACTGCAATTCCATCGAATCGCAACTGTCTCCAACTCCTTGTTCTAGCGCATTTTCTTAATCGGAAAGTCGCTCAACTTTTCTGGAAAATGCTGTAGTCGCTTGGCCAAAAACGCCGTCAATTCGCCCAAGGACATCGGTTCCGTCTCGCTCGGCGCCTTGCTGTCGGCGTCGAAGGCGATGCCGTAGCGTCCGCCCTGCCCCACCAGCGTGATCGAGGCTGGCGCGCGCCGCGCGCAGCCCTTGGCACAGCCCGAGACATGCACGCTCGCCCCCCTTTCGATAAAACCGGCCAGCACCGGCGCCAGCCTGGCAGCATCGGCTTGTGCCGGCGCTTCGCCGGATAGACAAGAAGGGCTGCCGGGGCAAGCGGCGATGGCAAGACGAGGGTCGTCGGGGTCGACGACGAGGCCGAGGGACGACACCTCAGTGGTGACGTCGACGGCAAGCGGCGCCAGCAGGATGGCGCGCCAGGGCGTCAGGCGCAGCGTAGCGCCATGCCGCGCCGCGATGGCAGCGAGGCCTTCGAGCTGGCCGGCATCGAGCCGCCCGAACGGAGCCGCGGCGGTAAAGAAGCCCGCGTCGTGGGGGCCGGCGAGACGAGTGGGTGCAACTGCCTTCTCCACGAAGTGGGGAAGGTGGCCCGACGAAGTCGGGCCGGATGGGGTGGGGTTCGCTAGAAGCATATTATCCGGATAGAGTGCCGCTAGCGGGCCACACCCCATCCGTCGTTGCTTCGCAACGCCACCTTCCCCACTTCGTGGAGAAGGTAAGTGTGCCTCATCCTGCAACCGCCTCACCAGATCGCGCATGCGGCGTTCATCGGGCTGGCGCAAAGCGAGGAAGCGCTCGGCAACGCCGAGGGCCGCCTCCAGGGCTTCTTCCACCCTCACCCGTCCGAGTACTTCCCCACCGGCTTCCAGGCGGAGATGCCCGTCATCCTCGGCCCGGAGAGCGATATCGGCCTCGACGTCGTCAAGCGGCAGCACGCCGCCGCCGTCGAGCAGAAAGCCGAATTTGGCCGGGAGAGAATGGAAACGCTCGTTTCCAATCAGCCTCAGCTCCAGCGCTCGGATCATAGGGTGCACGTCAACAGGCGCGCTCGGATCGAGCCCGGCGAGCGGGCTTGCAATCACGTTGCGGACCTGTTCGGCGGCAGCACTGGCATCGAGCAGGCCCAGTTCGGCAAGCCGGTCGAGCAACGGCTGCAGGGTTTCGTCGCTGACGCCGCGCATCTGCAGATTGGCACGGGAGGTCAGATCGATCAGGCCATTGCCGAAGCGCCGGGCAGCCTCGGCCAGCGCGGCCGCGCGTTCCGGGCTGAGATCCCCGCCGGTGAGACGTACCCGCACGATCAGTCCGTCCCCCGAGCGCATCGGCCTGAGCGCCCCCGGACACCAGCCCTTGACCTGATTGGACGGCTCGCTCACGCCGCTCTCCCAGCTTCGTCCAGCAGGCGGCTGGCAGAATTGCGACGCGGCTGCCACAGCCCCCGGCGGATCGCTTCCGCCAGCCGCGCCCGGATCGCCCGACCCGCAGCGGGATTGGCTGAAGCGAGGAAGGCCGCGACCTCCTCATCCTCGACATAGGCTTCGTGCATGCGATCGAAGGCGGCATTGGTGACGATGCCGGCCGTCGCCGAGAAGGCGAACAGCGAATCCATGGCATTGGCCATCTCGGCGGCCCCGGCATAGCCATGCACCATCATGCCGTCGATCCAGCGCCGGCTGGCGGCCCGGCCATGCACGAGGCGGCCGACCTCCTCGCCGAGGCTGCGCAAACGCGGCGCCTGCGGATTGGAGAGATCGGCGTGATAGAGGGCGGCCTTGGCACCGAGTGCTTCCAGCGCCGCCGCAAAACCGCCCTGGTAGGCCGCGAAGGTGACGTCGTCGAGGATGTCGATCTCGCGATGATCCTGGCCATGGACATGGGCATCGGCCGAGGCGACCCGCTCAGCGAAGACAGCCGGTACGGCATCGCCCTCGATGCCGGCGCCATAGGCATGACCGCTGGCGGCGAGATAATCACGCCCGAGATCGGCTCGCGTCTCCCAGGCTCCCCGCGCGATACGGTCGGTGATCCCCGCGCCATAGGCTGATGGGGCAGCGCCGAAGATGCGCAGCGGGCGCTCGCCGCTCGCCTTCGCCGTGGCGGCCAGCGGATTCCATTCCGCGCTTTCCTCCAGGGCGGCGACGGCCCTGACCGCTTCGTCGAACAGCGCGATCTGCTGGGCGAACACATCGCGGAACAGGCCTGATATGCGCAGGGTCACGTCGACGCGCGGCCGGTCGAGCCGCGCCTGCGGCAGGATCTCGAAGCCCGAGACGCGATTGGAGCCGTTATCCCACACCGGCTTGACGCCCAGCAGGGCCAATCCTTGAGCGAGATCGTCGCCACCGGTGCGCATGGTCGCCGAGCCCCAAAGGTCGAGCACGATACGTTTGGGATAATCGCCGTGATCCTGCAGATAGCGCTGGATCAAGGCATCCGCCGCACGCGATCCAATCGCGTAGGCGGCACGGGTCGGAACCGCCCGTGGGTCTGTTGTGGTGAGGTTACGTCCGGTCGGCAGCACGTCGGCGCGCCCGCGCGTCGGCGCCCCGGCGGGGCCGGGCCGCACGAAAAATCCGTCGAGGCCGGCGAGAAGGCTTGCCATTTCGCTGTCACCGCAACTGTCGAGCCGAGCGGCCAAAACCGGACGCTCCTCCTCGCCGCAGGAGGCAGCCAGGACATCGAGGAGGTGGGCGCTCTCCTCCGGCCGACGCCCGAAGACATGCAGCCCGTCGCGGATCTGCAATTCCTTGACGTCGCACAGGAAGGCATCGAGGCGCGCCAGCGTCTCGTCCTCGTCGAGGCCGGGAGCGATGCCGCATTCGGCGCTCAGGCCTGTTTCGACGGCTCGCTCGAGGATCTCGCGCCTGAGATAGGCCATGCGGCGCTGGTCGAGGCCATCGGCGCTGGCATATTCGTCGATCAGGCGCTCGACCTCGATGGCCCCGCCGGAAAGGCCAGCCTCCCGCAAGGGCGGGGTGAGATGGCCGATGGTGACGGCGCCGAGCCTGCGCTTGGCCTGTGCCGCCTCGCCGGGATTGTTGACGATGAAGGGATAGAGCACCGGCACGGACCCTGCAGCCAGTTCCGGAAAGCACTGGGCAGATAGGGCCGCCGCCTTGCCTGGCAGCCATTCCAGCGTGCCATGCGTGCCGAGATGGATCATCGCGTCGATGCCGAAAACCTGGCGCAACCACAGATAGAAGGCGAGATAGGCATGGCGCGGCGGCAGATCGGGCGAATGGTGGTCGCCCTTGCGGTCAAGGGCCGAGCCGCGATCGGGCTGCACTGCCACCGCGACATGGCCGCAGAGATGGCCCGCAAAGCGGAAGGCGCCGTCGAGGCAAAGCGGATCGGTTGATGGATCGCCCCACTGGGCCGCGAGCTTGTCCCGGAGGGTAACGGGAAGGGTGTCGAGCCAGCTCCGGTAAACCGCGAGCGGGAGGGAAAGCTCCCTGGGGTCGGAGGCTTCCGGCGTGCTCTTATCGGCCGTGTTTCCGAGGGCAGGCTCGAGGCTTACAATCCCAGGAAGAGATCGGCCCAACCGCTCCAGCAGATCGGCACCGCTTTGTGGCAGATCACCAACTACATACCCCTCGTCGCGAAGCCGCTCCAGGATCGCCAGGGCCGAGGCGGGCGCATCGAGGCCAACGGCATGGGCGAGACGGCCGTCTGCACCCGGATAGTTCGAGAGGATCAGGCCGAGCCTGCGCTCCGTCCGCGCCTTGGCGGCGAGACGGGCCCAGGCGGCGGCCTTGGCGGCCACGGCGGCGATGCGCTCGTGATGGGGAGCATGGGCGAGACGGCTGAAGGTGCCCTCCTCGCGTTCGGCCTTGAAGGAGATCACGCCAGCCGAAAGGCGGCCATCGAGTTCCGGCAAGGCGACATGCATGGCAAGGTCGCTGGCCGACAGCCCGCGGGTCGAGGCTTCCCAGGCCTCCTGCGCCGAGGAGGAGGTGATCACCTGCAGGACGGGGCAGCCGGCCACGTCCAGCGGCGAAGCACCGTCGTCGGCCAGGGCCGAGAAGGCAGTGGCATTGAGGATCACCCGGGGCTGAAGGTCCTCAAGCTGCCGGCGCACCCATGCCGCCGTTTCCCCATCCTTGAGCGAACCGACATAGAGGGCGGATACGGCGAGGCCCTCGGCACCGAGGGCCAGCGTCAAGGCCTCGATGGGAGCAGTGTCGGCTGAGAGCAGGATGGAGCGATAGAAGAGGATGACAGCGCGCCCATACCCTCTCCTCGATGGGGAGGGTCGAGGCGAGGACGCCTGCGCTCCAAGGAACACCCCATATTTCAGCACGGCGACCGGTGCTTCCGGCTCGCCGAAATCGAAACCGCCCAGCCTTGCGGCATAAAGCAGCGACGCATGGGCATTTTGCGGGCCGCCTTCACGCCAGTAATGCGCGAGCCGGTCCAGGGCATCCTGGGGCACGGTGGAGAGCTGGGACAGGCGTCCATCGGGCCTGTCGTCACCGGGAATCAAGGCGAGCGCAATGCCATTGTTGCGTGCCGTCGCGGCCAGTTCCTCCGCGCCATAGCGCCAATAATCGAGTCCGCCGAGCAGGCGCACCACGATCACCCTGGCATGGCGAGCAGTCTTCTCGATATAGAGGTCAACAGACATCGGATGGCGCAGCTTCTGCAACGGCGCCAGGCGCAAATCGTCAAGGCCGGAAGCGGCCGCCAGAGCGAGGTCGCTATCGGTCAGCGAGGCGAACACGATCGCGCCGGGTGCCTGACCCAGATCGATGGCGGCCTCGCTGGCGTCGAGCGAACGCGTATCGGCCGGCAGCAGATGCATCAGCCCTCCAGCGTCTTGCGGATGCCGGCCTGGTCGATACCCTTCTCGCCGATGATGACGAGGCGGCTCGAACGGGTTTCCTCCGGCGCCCAGGCGCGGTCGAAATGCTGCGAGAAACGGGCGCCGACGCCCTGGACCAAGAGGCGCATCGGCTTGCCGTCGACAGCGACGAAGCCCTTGATGCGCAGGATATCATGTTCCTCGGCCGCCGCCTTCAGCTTGTCCACCAGGGCATCGGCATCGAGAATGGCGGGCAGGTCGACGATGAAGGTATCGAAGTCGTCGTGGTCGTGCTCGGCCTCGTGGTCGTGGTGGGAGGGACGCGCCTCCAGATCGTTCTCGGCCGCGGCCCCGAGGCCGAGCAGCACGGCGGCATCGATGCGGCCCTCGGAGGTGCGCACCACCTTGACGGCGCGCGGCACCGTCTTCTCGATGTCCTTCTCCACGCTGTCGGCTTCGCCGGCGGAAAGGAGATCGGCCTTGTTGAGCACGACGAGGTCGGCGCAGAGGAGCTGGTCCTCATAGACCTCCTCGAGCGGATTGTCGTGGTCGAGGGAGGCGTCGCCCTCGGCCTGGCGCTTGAGCTCTTCCGGATCATCGGCAAAGCGTCCGGCCGCAACCGCGGCGCCGTCGACCACGGCGATGACGCCGTCGACGGTGACACGCGAACGGATCGCCGGCCAGTTGAAGGCCTTGACCAGCGGCTTGGGCAGAGCGAGGCCAGAGGTCTCGATCACGATATGCTCGGGCGGGTTGGGGCGCGACAGCAACATTTCCAGCGCCGGCACGAAATCATCCGCCACGGTGCAGCAGATGCAGCCATTGGCGAGTTCGACGATGGCGTCTTCCGGGCAGCTCTCGATGCCGCAGGACTTCAGGATATCGCCGTCGACGCCGACATCGCCGAACTCGTTGACGATCAGCGCCAGCCTGCGGCCATTGGCGGTGGCCAGCAGATTGCGGATCAGCGTTGTCTTGCCGGCTCCGAGAAAGCCGGTGACGATGGTGCAGGGAACTTTGGTGTGCGCGTTCATTCGGCGGCGTCCTTGAGTGTTGGCATGGGTGGGATGCGCGCGATCATGCTGCGCTTGAAGACTTCAGGACGGCCGCGCCAGGGCATCAGGCCGTCGGTGGAATGGGCCAGCAGGCTGACGCCGGTGAGGACGTCGGGGCCGCTCTCGGCACTGAGATCACCGAAGACATAGGTCCAGGTACCTTCGGCCGTGAGCGCCACCGTGCAGGAACGCTTGCAATTGCCCAGACATTCGACCGGCTGCAACTCGACGCCTTCAGGCAGCATGCCGGCGAGCGCATCGCGCAGCCGTGCCCCCTGGCGCGGCGCGTCGGGATCGTCGCCCTCGCGCCTGCAGGTCACGCAGACGAGCAGCCGAACTGGAAGAGGTGTTTGTGGCATCGGCCCTGTTCATCGCCGCCGAAGCGGATGGAGGGCGCGGGACCGACGGCGAGGCCGACGATCGTCCGGGAAAACGGAACCGGCCTCCGAGGCGCCCCGCCCGGACCGGTGACAAGGTTGCGAACGGCAGGTCTCCTGGCTCGCAGCTCATCGCCCCCCGCCGCCTTCCCGGTTACCCAGTGGCCTCGAGGCGGGGCGCTCGCCGCTTACAGTTGCGGGGGCAGCCGCGGCTTTGGCATCCAAGGCAGCCATCGACTGGCCGCTCTTCATCCGCACCGCATTCCCTCTTCTCTCATAACGAGAGACCGATCGTGGCTGACATAAGGGGTGTGCGGACGGGCTTGTCAATGTTCCCGCTTCCAAAGCACGCGCAAAATCCGGCATAAAGGGCGGCGACGTCGCCACACCGACGAGGTTGCCATGCCCGAAGAGAAGCTGCCGCCGATACCGTCATCCGAGCCGCAGAAGATCGACGTCATCTTCCGTGGCGGTTCGGTGACGGCCATCGGCGTCGTGCTCGCCTTCTCGCTGGGCTTTCTCAACAACTGGGCATCGCAGCCAGGAACCTGGATCCCGGAAGACCTGGCCGCCGTCTTTCTCATCGGGGGCGGCATCATCTTCCAAGTCTGGGCGCTGGCCGGCATGCTCTCGGTCAAATCACTGGAGGCGCCAGTCTATCGCCGCATCGTGCGCACCTTCATGATCGGCCTCATCCTCGTCTCGGTCGGCGTCCTCGTCGCCATCGCCGGCGACGCGCTCGGCTATAGCCGGATCTGGTTCAAGCAATAGGCCGGGGGCCCCTTCGCAACTGGCGGCCACATTTCTCGACCGTTTCCAGACTGCACAAACTCTCACGTCTGCGTTACCCGTCACCCCGCCGCCATGATTGCCGCCACAATTCTGCCTTCCCGCAATCGCCCACCAGAAGGCCGACGCCGATGGGCCCGGCACTTCTGCCCGGCATCAGCCGCTGGAAGGCCTGCCCATGGTTGCCATCACCGTCAATTCGACCGTCCACCGGCTCGACATCGAGCCCGAGACCCCTCTGCTCTGGGTCCTGCGCGATGAACTCGGCCTCACCGGCACCAAGTTCGGCTGCGGCATCGCCCAATGCGGCGCTTGCACCGTCCATGTGAACGGCGCCGCCATCCGTTCCTGCCAGACCCAGATCGGTGACGTCGACGGCGCCACCATCACCACGATCGAAGGCCTGTCGGCGGACGGCAAGCATCCGGTCCAGCAGGCCTGGCTCGCCGAGGACGTGCCGCAATGCGGCTATTGCCAGTCGGGCCAGATCATGGCCGCCGTCGCCTTCCTGAAGGATACGCCCACCCCCACCGACGCGGATATCGACAACGGCATCACCAATATCTGCCGTTGCGGCACCTATCCGCGCATTCGCGCCGCCATCCATCGCGCCGCCGAACTGATGAAGGGATGAGGCCATGAACGCGATCGACCGCACGTCCACCGCGCTGAGCCGGCGCAGCTTTCTCGCCATCGGCTTCTCTGCCGCCGGCGGCCTGATGATCGGCGGGTTCATCCCCGCTGCATCACAGGCCCTTGATATCGCCGACCAACCCTGGGGCGGTGCTTCCACCGACGGCGAGATCAATGCCTGGATCCTGATCGAGCCCGACGACACCGTGATCATCCGCGTGGCGCAATCGGAAATGGGCGAAGGCATCTTCACGGCCCTGCCGATGATCGTCGCCGAGGAACTCGGTTGCGACTGGGCCAAGGTGAAGCCCGAATACGCCTCGGCCAACCGGAATTTGCGCGAGAACACCGTCTACAAGCGCATGGGTACCGGCGGTTCGGGCGCCGTGCGCCGCTCGCGCGAATTCCTGCAGGCAGCCGGCGCCAATGCCCGCGAAAGGCTGGTGCAGGCTGCTGCCTCGCGCTGGCAGGTGGCGGCCGAAAGCTGCAGCGTCGATGCCGGCAAGGTGCTGCATCAGGCCAGCAATCGCAGCCTGCGCTTTGGCGAGCTGGCCGGCGAGGCTGCCAAGGTCACGCTGACGAGGGAGCCGGCCATCAAGACGCCCGAACAGTTCACGCTGATCGGCAAGCCGCTGGCGCGTCTGGATACGCCGCCCAAGCTGACGGGGGCGGCGCAATTCGGCATCGATATCCGCCTGCCTGACATGGTCTATGCCGCCGTGGTGACCTGTCCCGTCTTCGGCGGCCGCGTGAAATCCCATGACGAAGCCGCCATCAAGGGGCGCCGCGGCATCCTGGCGGTGGTGCCGATCGAGGGCGGCCTCGCCGTGGTGGCCGACCGGTTCTGGCGCGCCAAGGAAGCGGCACTCGCCTTGCCCGTGATATGGGAAGAAGGCTCGGCCGCCGATACGGACAGCAAGGGTTTCGATGCCGACTATGTCGCAGCCCTCGACGGCCCCGCCGTCACGGCGCGCAAGGAAGGCGATGTCGACGCCGCCCTCGCTCGCGGCAAGCGTGTCGACGCCCTCTACCAGGCGCCGCATCTGGCCCATGCGCCGATGGAACCGCTCAACTGCACCGCCCATGTCCATGACGGCAAGGTCGAGGTCTGGATGGGCACGCAGAATCCCGACATGGCGCTCCAGCTCGCCGCCAAGGCGGCCGGTGTCGCGCCCTCCGAGGTGGAGATTCACAATTGCTTCCTCGGCGGCGGCTTCGGCCGGCGCGCCGTCAACGACGAACTGGTGCAGGCCGTGACGGTGTCGAAGGCGGTGGGCAAGCCGGTGAAGCTGGTGTGGACGCGCGAGGAGGACATGCGCCACGACCGCTATCGCCCGCAGGCCGCCATCCGCTTCCAGGCGTCCCTCGGTGACGACGGCCTGCCGGCCGCAATCCATGTCCGCACAGCCGTGGGTTCCATCCAGCGTTCGCTCGGCTGGGGCAAGGTGGAGAACGGGGTCGAACCTTCCGCGGTCGAGGGCCTTGCCAACATGCCCTACCGCTCCGGCGCGGCCCAGGTCGACTGCATCCTCAAGAACACCCATGTGCCGGTGATGTTCTGGCGTTCGGTCAGCTCGTCGCAGAATGCCTTCGCCCTGGAGAGCTTCATCGACGAACTCGCGCTGGCCGCCGGCCAGGATCCGTATCGCTTCAGGCGCAAGCTCCTCGAGGGCAAGCCTGATTTTCTCGCCGTGCTCGATAGGCTGGCTCAGAAGAGCGATTGGGGCAAGCCGCTGCCCAAGGGCCAGGGGCGCGGCATCGCCATCCATGAATCCTTCGGCACCATCGTCGGCGAGGTCGTCGAGCTCGCCGTCAGCCCGCAGGGTGAGGTGAAGGTTCAGCGCGTGGTAGCAGCCGTCGATTGCGGCCATGTCGTCAATCCGCTCACCGTGGAGATGCAGATCGAGAGCGCGGTGATCTATGGCCTCTCGGCCGCCCTGTTCGGCGAGATCACCATCGAGAAGGGCGCGGTGGTGCAGGGCAATTTCGACGACTACCAGGTCGCCCGCCTTGCCGATACGCCTGTCATCGAGACCCATCTCGTGCTCAGCGGCGGCAAGAAATGGGGCGGGATCGGTGAGCCCGGCACGCCGCCGATCGCCCCGGCGGTCTGCAATGCGATCTTCGCCGCTACCGGCAAGCGCATCCGCAGCCTGCCGGTCAGGAACACCGACCTGAAATGGGGACCGGTGTGAGCTTGTTCGGAGCGCGGACTTCCAGTCCGCATCTTGGAAACCTCGCGCTTGCGGTAGAGGAAGATGCGGACTGGAAGTCCGCGCTCCACTTGCCTTCCTGCCCAAGACCCGGCAGGAAGGCTCCATGTCCCAGCCTCGACTCACCCTGGTCCTCGGCGGCGCGCGTTCCGGCAAGAGCCGGCATGCGGAGAACCTGATATCGGCCCATCCCGCCCCCTGGACCTATATCGCCACCGCCGAGACCTTCGACGACGAGATGCGGGCCCGTATCGGCGAGCATCAGGCCCGGCGCGACGCCAATTGGCGCACGGTCGATGCCCCTCTCGCCCTACCCGGAGCACTCGCGGCAACGCAGGGCCCCGTGCTGGTCGACTGCCTGACGCTCTGGCTCACCAACCTCATGCTCGGCGGCCACGACCTCAAATCCGCCTTCCTCCAGCTTCAGGAGAGTCTCGGGGCGACGTCCGGCCCGGTGGTGATGGTCTCCAACGAGGTCGGTCTTTCCATCGTGCCTGACAACGCCCTGGGCCGCGCCTTCCGCGACGAGCAGGGCCGGCTCAATCAACAGATCGCAGCCCTCGCCGACCAGGTGATCTTCATGGTGGCAGGCCTGCCGATGGTGGTGAAGTGATTGGATGCTGACATGACCGACGATGCCGCGCGCCACAAGGCGAAGATGGAAAAGCGCAAGGCGGTGCAGGACGCCGAGGTCGCCTCCAAGACCATCACCGAAAAGGGCCTCTTGATCGTCAATACCGGTCCCGGCAAAGGCAAGTCCACAGCCGCCTTCGGCCTGATCATGCGCGCGCTCGGCCATGGCTGGCAGATCGGCGTGGTGCAGTTCATCAAGGGCGCCTGGTCGACCGGCGAGCGCAAGGCGCTGGAACGCTTCGAGGATCTGGTGACCTGGAAGAGCATGGGCGAGGGCTTCACCTGGGAGACCCAGGACCGCGAGCGCGACGTCGCCGCCGCCGGCCGCGCCTGGGAGGCGGCCAAGGCGATGCTGGCAGACCCCGCCATTCGCCTCGTCGTGCTCGACGAGATCAACATCGCGCTACGCTACGACTATCTCGACCTCACCGAGGTCGTCGAGACCCTGAAGGCACGCCGGCCGGACCTGCATGTCGTCGTCACCGGCCGCAACGCCAAGCCGGAGCTGATCGAGGCCGCCGACCTGGTGACGGAGATGACTCTGGTGAAGCATCATTTCGCCGCCGGGGTGAAGGCCCAGCAAGGCATCGAGTTTTAATGATTCGATACGATACTTGTCATGCCCGGCAAGGCCGCAGGCCTTGGGAAGGGGATCCAGGGGTTGCAGGCAGCGCTTTTAGGCCCCTGGATCCCTTTCCCCTCACGTTCACAAGCAAGCTTGTAAACGCTCGGCCGGGAATGACAGCCGGCTCCAGCGTCTTCATCGTTAGCAGAGCCTCGCAATCCTCATGATCCAACAGCATCCCGAGCGCTCGGCGCTGGTCGCCATCCTTTGCGTCGCCGGCGCGGCCCTGATCTTTGCCGTGCTAGCCGGCCTGGTCACGCAGGGAGGCACGGAAGCCTTCGATCGCGCCATTCTCCTGATGATGCGCAATCCCGCTGATCTCACCGATCCGCTCGGGCCGGGCTGGCTCGAGGAAATGATGCGCGATTTCACCGGCCTGGGCGGCGTCGGCGTGCTGACGCTGACCACCCTGGTCGTAGCGGGTTTTCTTGCGCTTTCGGGATCGCCGCGCAGTGCCGTCTTCGTCATCCTCGCCATCGGCAGCGGCATTCTGATGAGCTCGCTCTTGAAATACGGCTTCGACCGGCCGAGGCCGGACCTGGTGGCGCATGGGTCCAGGGTCTACACGTCGAGCTTTCCCAGCGGCCATTCGTTCATGTCCGCCACCGTCTATTTCACGCTCGGCATCATGCTGGCCCGCAGCTTTCCCTCGCGAGCCCTGTCGATCTACATCATGGTGGTGTGCACGCTGCTGACCTTCGTGGTCGGCATCAGCCGCGTCTATCTCGGGGTGCACTGGCCCACCGACGTGATCGCCGGCTGGGTGATCGGCGCCGGCTGGGCCCTGTTCTGCTCGCTCCTGGCGCAGCGTCTGTCGGGACATTGATCAGCCAGACTTCGCCGGCGGCGCATAGACTTCGATGGCGTGGCGCCGGAGCTTGAAATGCGCCGGCGTCCAGGTGGTAAGCTCGCCGTCGGTGTTGACCGGGCGCGGCCGGTTGGTGCGGATCACCAGTTCGGTGGTGGCGAAGGCCCGCACATCGTCCCACTGGCCATGGGTACCCTTGCGCAGGCTCGGCAGCAGCTTGAGCAGGCGCCACCAATGATCGACCTCCAGGCTGTAGAAATCCAGCTTGCCGTCGTCCGCCGTGGCGGTTTGCTCGACGCTCATGCCGCCACCGTAATATTTGCCATTGCCGACCGAGACCTGCAGGGTCTTGATCCTCTCGGTATGGCCGTCATGGTCGAGATAGGCGGTGAAAAGCTGCGAGCGCGCCAAGAGCCGGGCCGCCACGATGCCATAGCCGAGCTTGCCGAACATCTTCTTGGCCTTCTCGGAGAGCTCGGCGGCAAGGTCGGCACTGAAGCCGATGCTGGCCACGTTGAAATAGAGCTGGCCATTGACTTCGCCCAGGTCCATGGGTCTGGGCTGCCCCGATACGATGAGCTCGGCAGCTTGCACAGGATCGGCCGGGATCTCGACCGTGCGGGCGAAATCGTTGGCGGTGCCGAGCGGCAGCACGCCCAGCGGCAGGCCCGCCTCCATCAGCCCTCGGGCGGCGGCGTTGAGGCTGCCGTCGCCACCACCGACGATGACGAGGTCGCACTCCTCCCGGCGCCGCAGGATCACGTCGGCGATCTTCTCATCCCCTTCCGGGCTCGCCTCGAGGAGATCGATGCCGCCCGTCTCCAGCACCTTGCGGATCGCATCGGTGCCCTTGCCGCCATTGCGCGCGTTGGGATTGACGATGAAAAGGGCACGCCTGCCCTGTCGTGAATCAACCATACTCTTCCCCAGTGCCCCTCGCGCAAGGCGCGAGACCTAAAACCGAATTGCCTAATCGGCAATCTGGCGCATTCCGTGGCCATGGCACGGCAAAGTTCGGGATCTCGGGCCTGTCGAAAAGCGCGGCATCCGGTGTGCCGGCCACGCTCCATCGGCCTGATGGAGCTGGGAAGACCTATTCCGCCGCCTCGGCCTTCGTCGCCTCGTCCGCCTCGATATGACCGGAACGGATGCGAATCATGCGGTCGCAGCGGGCGGCAAGACCGAGGTCGTGCGTCACCAGCACGAGGGTGGCGCCGCGCTCGCGCTTCAAACGGAACATCAGCTCGACGATGCCCGCGCCGGTGCCCTCGTCGAGATTGCCGGTCGGCTCGTCGGCGATCAGGATGGCCGGCTCGGGCGCCAGGGCGCGGGCCAGCGCCACGCGCTGCTGCTCGCCGCCCGAGAGCTGGGCCGGATAATGGGCTTTGCGTGCCCCGAGCCCCACAGCCTCCAATTCGGCTTCCGCCCTGGCGAAGGCATCGCGCCGACCGGCCAGTTCCAGCGGCACGGCGACATTTTCGAGCGCCGTCATGGTGGGGATGAGGTGGAAGGACTGGAAGACGATCCCGATATGCCGCCCGCGGAACTTGGCGAGGCCATCCTCGTCGAGGACACCAAGATCCTGCCCGGCGATGCGGATGCTGCCGCTGTCGGGCCGCTCCAGGCCGCCCAGCGTCATCAAAAGCGTGGATTTGCCCGAACCGGAAGGACCGACGAGGCCAACCGCTTCCCCCTGCCTTATTTTCAGCGTAACGCCCTTGAGAATGTGAACGCGCGCCGCGCCGGTGCCGAGGCTGAGATGGACATCAGCCAGATCGATCGCTTCGCTCATTCGCATCCTGCCTGAAAGGTTTTCGTGATCGTGTATCGTATCTATGCATCGATTGTGGCAATTCTCACATTGCTTGTCATGACCCCGCTCACGAGCGTGTCGGCAGCCGCCGAACCGCTGCGGCTGGTGGCCCTGGGCGACAGCCTCACCGCCGGGCTTGGCCTGGAAGCCAAGGATGCCTATCCCGCCAAGCTGCAGGCCGCCCTCGCCAAGCTCGGCGTCGAGGTGGTGATCGACAATGCCGGCGTCTCCGGCGATACCACAGATGGCGGCCTCGCCCGGCTCGACTGGTCGGTGCCCGACGGTACCAAGGCGGTGCTGATCGAACTCGGCGCCAACGACATGCTGCGCGGGCTCGATCCCAAGCTCGCCCGGGCCAATCTCGCCGCCATGCTGGAGCGCCTCAAGGAGCGCAAGATCCCGGTCCTGCTCATGGGCATGCGCGCCGCGCCCAATCTCGGCGCAGACTATCAGAAGGCGTTCGATGCTGTTTACCCCGATCTCGCAAGCCAATATGGGGCTGTACTCTATCCCTTCTTCCTGGATGGCGTCGCTGGCACACCGGGCCTCAATCAGGCCGACGGCATGCATCCGACCGCCGCCGGCGTCGACGTGATCGTTACAAGGCTGGCGCCGGTGGTAGCGGAGTTCGTAAAGAAATTGCGATAAGGCTGCGCATCAAAGGTTGAGCGCGTCAGGCGCCGAGGCAATTTCAAGGGAGGCAGCACGAATGGGCATCGAGGCGCGAGCGAAGGGTGAATTGCGGCTCATTCCGGCGCGCAAGGGCGTGGCCGAGCGGGTGAAGGCCGGGCAGACTGTGACGGTGATCAACACCCATGGCAGCCAGGTCGTCGACAGTTGGGCCTTCAATGCCGAGGATCCCGGCGAGTTCATGTCGATGGAGCACAGCCGCGGCGCCATGCTGCGCGTCAATCCCCAGGTCGGAGACACGCTGCGCAGCAATCGCCGCCGCCCCATGCTCACCTTGACCGAGGACAATTCCGGCGGCATCCACGACACGCTGATCGCCGCCTGCGATCGCTATCGTTATGAGCAGCTAGGCCATGTTGGCCATCACGACAGTTGCACCGACAATCTGGCGAATGCCCTGGCTTCGGTCGGCGTCACCGACGCGGAGACACCGAGCCCGCTCAACCTGTTCATGAACATCCCGGTCGGTGAAGACGGCAGCGTCTCCTTCCAGCCGCCGGTGTCGACGCCGGAATCCCATGTCCGCCTCAGGGCCGAGATGGACCTGATCATCGTTTTCTCGGCCTGTCCCCAGGACCTGGTGCCGGTAAACGGCGCCGACTGCATCCCCCAGGATGCGCATTACACCATCGACTGACCGCCTCAGGCGCGGCTTGAGAGCAGAGTGCTCTGTCATCCCCGGCGCCGCCATAGGCGGCGGGAAGGGGATCCAGGGGCCGAAAGGACTTCGCCTGGAATTCCTGGATCCCCTTTCCTCGCCACTGCGTGGCTCTCCGGGGATGACAGTCTCTTCGATATAACCCTTCAGATAAGAGCCCTCTGGCTCCCCGGACAGGAACGAAAAAGTGAGCAGCAACAATTCCTTCCAGCCGCTCGATTCGGGCGTGGTGCCGCGCTTTGCCGGCCCCTCCACCTTCATGCGCCTGCCCATGGCAAGACCGGAGGAGGTCGAGATCGCCCTGGTCGGCATTCCCTTCGATGGTGGCGCGACCAATCGTACCGGCGCTCGGCACGGCCCCCGTGAGATCCGCAACCAGTCGAGCCTGGTGCGGCGGGTGCACCACGTCACCGGCATCTCGCCCTTCGACCGGGTACGGGCGGGCGATTGCGGCGATGCGCCGATCAATCCGCTCGATCTCATGGCCAGCCTGGAGAGCATCGAGGCCTTCTATGCCGAGATCCATGCCGCCGGCGCCCGCCCATTGACGGCGGGAGGCGACCATCTCACCACCCTGCCCATCCTGCGCGCTTTGGCAAAGCAGGTCCCAGTGGGCCTCATCCAGTTCGACGCTCATTCCGACACCTATGACAGCTTCTTCGGCAGCCGCTACAACCACGGCACGCCGTTCCGCCGCGCCATCGAGGAAGGGCTGGTCGATCCCAAGCGCATGATCCAGATCGGTATTCGCGGCGCGATCTCCGACGCAGCCAATTACGACTTCGCCCGCGCCGCGGGCGTCCGCATCGTATTCATCGAGGAGTTCATGGCCCGCGGCGTGGCCGATGTCATGGCCGAAGCGCGCGCCATCATCGGCGAGCACCCCGCCTATCTCACCTTCGACATCGACGCGCTTGATCCTTCCTTCGCGCCTGGCACGGGCACGCCGGAGATCGGGGGGATCTCCTCGCGCGAAGCCCAGGCGATGATCCGCCTGATGGAAGGCGCCAATCTGGTCGGCGCGGACCTGGTGGAAGTCTCTCCGCCACTCGACCCCTCGGGCCTCACCGCCCTGACCGGCGCAACGCTGATGTTCGAGCTGCTCTGCGTGATGGCGAGTGGCGGCTGAGGTAATCCTGTTTTACGGTTATCCTGGATCTGCGGCGCAACACTGCATGCCGCACCGCGCGAGGGATGACCGACGTCCTCACACCACCAGGCGCAGCGGCTTGTCGATGGCCTGCAGCACGCGCGCCAGATCGTGGCCGCGCTTGAGGATCATGCCCGTCGGCGCCAACACGCTATAGGCGCCCTGGCGCTGGGCGAGCGAGGGATCCTTGACGATGCGATAGAGCGGCATCTCCGAGGCGCGCCGAAAGATGGAAAACACGGCCTTGTCGCGCAGGAAATCGATGGCATAGTCGCGCCATTCGCCATGGGAGACCATGCGACCGTAGAGATTCATGATCTGGCGCAGTTCGTGCCGGTCGAAGGCGATGGCTGGTGGATCGGGGCGGCGCGAAGCGGGAAGGTGCGCGACATCTGCGCTTTCGCTTCGCGAAAACAGCGATCCAGGCGGATCAGCCTCCGTCATGACGCCTCCTGTGTAAGCGGCTTGTCGTCACAGTGTCATGATTGCGCCGATCCGCCTCGCATTCAAGTTTTATTGCCTCCCGAACCGGTCATCGCAGGGGAAGACTGCCGTCTCCGGTGGAAAGCCGGCCGTAAAGCTCGGGCCGGCGATCGCGAAACAGCCCCCAGGCGGCGCGTTCGGCGCGAATCGCCTCAAGATCGAAGCTTGCCGTCAGCACGGCTTCGCCGGAGCGCCCCGCCTCCGCCACCAGCTCTCCGTGCTGGCCGGCAATGAAGGAAGAACCGTAGAAGGTCAGATCCTGCTCGCCGAAGCGCTCGACACCGATGCGGTTGGCCGCCATCACCGGCATGATATTGGCGCCGGCATGGCCGCGCATCACCGTGCGCCAATGCTCCATCGAATCGAAGCCGGTGGCGGGCTCGGAGCCGATCGCGGTGGGATAGAGCAGTGCATCCGCACCCATCAGCGCCATGGACCGCGCCGCTTCGGGGAACCACTGGTCCCAGCAGATGCCTACGCCGATGGTGCCGAAACGGGTAGGCCAGACCTTGAAGCCGGTATCGCCGGGCCGGAAATAGAACTTCTCCTCATAGCCCGGCCCGTCCGGGATATGGGACTTGCGATAGAGGCCGAGGACGCCGCCATCGGCGTCCACCATGACGAGGCTGTTGTAATAGGCTTGGTTGGCCCGCTCGAACAGGCTGACCGGCAGGACCACGCCGAGCTCGGCGGCAAGGGCGCGCATGGCCTTGAGGGTCGGATGATCCTGGTCCAGCGTGCGCGCCTTGGCGAAATGCTCGGCCTTCTCCTCCTGGCAGAAATAGAGATCCTCGAACAGTTCCTGCACGAGCACGATTTGGGCACCAGCACCGGCCGCCTCGCGCACCAGCCGCGTTGCCGTGGCCACATTGTCGTCAACGCTGTCGGTGCAGGCGAACTGCACCACGCCGAAGGTCGTTTTGGCCATCATACCTCCTCGAAGCCGGTGAGGACGCCAACCGCATTCACCGCGATTTCGGCCACGGCATAACCGCCTTCCATCACGAAGAGCGTCGGCAGCCCGAGCTTGGCGATTCGCGCGCCGATGAGCGGATAATGCTCGGTTTTCAGCTTGAAGGCGCTGATCGGGTCCTTCTCGAAGGTATCGACCCCGAGCGAGACCAGCAGCACGTCGGGCTTGTAGGCCGCCGCCTTGGCGCAGGCATCGTCCAGTGCCGCGCCCCAGACCTCGAAGGTGGTACCTGCCGGCATGGGATAGTTGACGTTGAAGCCCACACCCTTGCCGGCGCCTGTCTCGTCGGCATGGCCGAGGAAGAAGGGATATTCGTTGGCGGGGTCGCCATGCAGGTTGAGCACCAGCACGTCGTCGCGCTCGTAGAAGATCTCCTGCGTGCCATTGCCGTGATGATAGTCGACGTCGAGGATGGCGACCTTGCGTGCGCCATTGTCCAGGAACCATTGCGCCGCCACGGCCGCATTGTTGATGAAGCAATAGCCGCCCATGAAACCGGAACCGGCATGATGGCCGGGCGGACGGCAGAGGGCGAAGGCCGACTTCTCGCCACCCTTGACCAGTCCGGCGGCCGTCAGCGCCACCTCATAGGAGGATTTGATCGCGTCCCAGGTGCCCTCCACGAAGGTCGCCCCGGCGTCGAAGGAATAATAGCCGAGCAGCGCCTCGATCGATTCCGGCGGCTTGTCGCCCCTCAGGCCGCGCGTCGGCCAGGTAAAGGGCATCGCCGTGCCCTCGCGCCCGGCAGCCTTCCACATCGGATAGGCCCGCCCGAGGAAATCGATGAAATCAGGCTTGTGCACGCGCAAGGCGGCATCGAGCGAATGGGTTTGCGGCGCCAGCACCGGGCCGAGCCCGACCGCGTCGATGCGGGCGCGGATGAATTCGGCACGCGAGGGCATCTCGAAGGCCGGCACGATGGCGCCGGCCACCAGTTCGACATTGCCGGCATGGCCCTTGTGACGCTCGGAATAGACGGATTTCATCGGGGAGCGGGTTCCAGTGACTGTTCCTGGAATTGTGATCACAATTTCCAGGCCTTAGCAAGGGCAACCAGATCGAAGGGGACAACCGGCGCCATTCTGCCCCTATTGCTTTTACCTAGGGGCAATGTTTCATTCGCCGGACGGGATGACATTTGCATGATACGAGCTAAGAAGCATTCCGATACCACCCAGGGAGGTTCTATGCGTTTCGTAAAATTCGCGGCCGGCGCATTGGCGCTGATGGCCAGCATGGGCATGGCCAGCGCCAAGGATTGGTCGACCATCAAGATCGGCACCGAGGGGGCCTATCCTCCCTTCAACAGCCTGACGCCATCGGGTGAGATCGTCGGCTTCGACGTCGACATCGCCAAGGCCGTCTGCGAGAAACTGAAAGCAAAATGCACCGTCGTCGCACAGGATTGGGATGGCATCATTCCTGGCCTGAAGGCCGGCAAATACGATGCCATTTTCGCCTCGATGTCGATCACGGACGAGCGCAAGAAGCAGGTCGATTTTTCCAGGTCCTATTACCAGACACCAGCCGTCTGGGTCGCTCCCAAGGACAGCAAGATCAAATCCTTCGACTCCGAAGGCCTGAAGAGCGCCATCGTCGGCACCCAGTCCTCCACCATCCATTCCAACTTCCTGGAGGGTGAGATCGGCACCGGCGGCGCGCAGGTGAAGCTCTATCCCGCCCAGGATGAGGCCAATGCTGACCTCGCCGCCGGGCGTATCGACGCCGTCGAGGCCGACAAGAGCGCCATGACGGAGTGGCTCAAATCCGATGCCGGCAAGTGCTGCGAGATCAAGGCCGAGATCGACATCAAGAAATATGTGAAATATTTCGGCACTGGCGTCGGCGCGGCCGTGCGCAAGGAGGATACGGATCTTCGCGACGCCATCAGCAAGGCGATCGAGGAAATCCACGCCGACGGCACCTACCAGAAGCTGAACGCCAAGTATTTTCCGTTCGACCTCTGGGTGCCCTGACGCCACCGCCTGAGACGCGTGACGCATAGGCCGCTGGCCCCGTATGAGGCCAACGGCCATGACGTGACGGCGCATTGATCGGCCTGGCATCGAATCCGGTGCCAGTGCCCTATCCCGATGGCTCGGCGGCGGGGAGACGGAATGGAACTTCTGGGATTTGGTGCAACGGGATGGGGCCCCCCGCTGCTGCAAGGCGCCATGATGACCCTGGGCCTGGCCTTGTGCACCCTGCCTTTCGGCCTGCTGCTTGGACTCGCCGTAGCGATGGCCAAGAACGGCGGCCCCATATGGCTCGGCGTCGTCTGCGGTATCTATACCTCGCTGTTTCGCGCCTTGCCCGAGCTTCTCACCATCCTGATCGTCTATTTTCTGGGCCAATCCGCCATCAATACGCTTCTGACGGCCCTGGGGATCGGCATCCAGATCGAAGTCAGCGGTTTTGCCGCCGGTTTCATGGCCCTCGGCCTGGTGCTCGGCGCCTTTTCCAGCGAGGTCTGGCTCGGCGCCCTGCGCAGCCTTTCCAGAGGACAGAGCGAGGGGGCGACCGCACTGGGCCTCAGCCGCGGCCAGACATTCCGCATGATCATCCTGCCGCAACTGATCCGCACGGCCCTGCCCGGCCTCGGCAACAATTGGATGGCGCTCCTGAAGGACACCTCGCTCGTCTCCGCCATCGCCGTCAGCGAACTGATGTACATGACCAACCGAGCCGTGTTTGCGACCAAGCAGCCCTTGATGTTCTATGCAGCCTGCTGCCTGCTCTATCTGGTGATGGCCATCCTGTCCGGCGTCGCCCAGACGATGCTGGAAAGGTATTTTAATCGCGGCCAGAACCTGGCGAGGGCTTGAGCATGGATACGCTCTGGTCCGGTTTTCTCGGCCTCGTCGGTGATATCGGCCTCAACGCCGATCTGCTGGCGACCTACGGCCCGCGCTTCCTGGCCGGCCTGCGCCTGACGCTGCTGCTGGTCGCCCTGGCAATGGTGCTCGGCGCCTTGCTGTCTTTCCCGATCGCTCTGGCGCGCATGTCGCGCAATTCGATCCTGAGGGGGCTGGCCTATGGCTATATCTATTTCTTTCGCGGCACGCCGCTGCTGGCGCAGGTCTATCTGATCTACAACGGCCTTGGCATCTTCCTTGGTACCCACAAATCCTTCTTCGAGGATCTCGGCCTGTGGTGGCTACTGCGCGACGGTTTTTACTACGCGGTGGTGGCCTTCACCCTGAATACTGCCGCCTATCAGGCCGAAATCCTGCGCGGCGGCATCGAGTCGTTGCCGAGAGGCCAGACCGAGGGAGGCCTCGCGCTTGGCCTGCATGCAGGCCAGATTTTCCGCAAGATCATTCTACCCCAGGCCCTGATGGTGAGCCTGCGCCCCTATGGCAACGAGTTGATCCTGATGCTCAAGGCGAGTTCGGTCGCCGCCCTTGTGGCGGTACCGGAACTGATGGGCGTGACACGTCTTGCCTTCTCGCGCACATTCGATTTCCAGGCCTATATGTGGACCGCGATCATCTACCTGATCATGGTCTTCGCCATCGCCCATGTCTGGAACCTTCTGGAGAAGCGGCTGACGCGGCACCTGCATCGTGCCATGCCGCAACTGGCGGCGACCGCTCAGGCGCATTGAGTCCCGGTGTGCCGGTCTTCTCGGCTCCGTCGAGAGATGGAGCGGAACCGGCACACCAAAGCTAGATCCTGTCGACCAGGGTGGCGCCAGCCTGCCGCATGGCGTCAATCCCCGCAGCGACGGAACCATCGAGATCGATGCCGCGGCAGGCATCGAGTACGACGATGGTCTCGAAACCCAGGCGCCTGGCATCCTCGGCCGAGAAGCGCACGCAGAAATCGGTGGCGAGGCCGACGCAGAACAGCCGGCCGAGACCGCGCTCCCTGAGATAGCCAGAGAGCCCGGTCGGGGTTTTGCGATCGTTCTCGAAGAAGGCCGAATAGCTGTCGATGGCGCGATTGTAGCCCTTGCGGATGATCATCTCCGCCCTGGGCAGGGCCAGGCCGGGATGGAATTCGGCCCCCTGGCTGCCCTGGAGGCAATGATCGGGCCAGAGCGTCTGCTCGCCATAGGGCATGGTCGTCGTGGTGAACGGCGCCTTGCCCGGATGGCTGGAAGCAAAGGAGGAGTGGCCGGGCGGGTGCCAGTCCTGCGTCAGCACACAATGGGCGAAATCCACGGCCATCCGGTTGATATCAGGCACCACTGAATCACCGTCGGGCACGGCCAGAGCCCCGCCCGGGCAGAAATCGTTCTGCACGTCGATCACCAACAGGACGTCGTTCGGGCCGGGCTTCATGAAATCTCTCTCTTCACGGCGTTATGCCTCTATCTTGATCACCCCGGCTGGAAGATCAACTTGCCTTTGATTCTCAGGGAGCTACACAGAAGAATAGGCTGCGGATTGCGACTCGCGGCCGGCAAAGGCAGGACCCCATGCGTCCAGATTTCTCTCCCGCCATCGTCGACGCCGAGCACAGCTATTTGCTGCATGGCCAGCGCTTGACCGCCCCCTCCCTGTTGCCGGGTCTCCATGTGGTGGCGACGCCCATCGGCAATCTTTCGGACATCACGCTTCGGGCGCTGACCACGCTGGCGGCCGCCGATCTCATCGTCTGCGAAGATACGCGCGTCACCAGCCGCCTCACCAATCATTATGGCATCAGCGCCCAGCTCCTGGCCTATAACGACCACAACGCGCCCCGCGTACGGCCCCAGATCCTGGAGCGCCTTACCAGCGGCCAGGGCGTCGCCCTGGTTTCGGACGCCGGCACGCCGATGGTGTCGGATCCCGGCTTCAAGCTGGTGCGCGAAGCGATCGAAGAGGAAATTCCCGTCTTCGCGGCGCCCGGCCCCTCCGCCGCGCTTGCGGCGCTGGCCGTCGCAGGCCTGCCGACCGACAGCTTCTTTTTCGAGGGCTTCCTGCCCAACAAGGACGGTGCCCGGTCCAACCGCCTCGCCGAGCTCAAGACCATTCCCGCCACCCTGATCTTCTACGAAAGCGGCCCGCGCCTCGCCGACAGCCTAGCCGCCATGGCGACGGCACTCGGCGACCGAGCAGCGACCGTGGCGCGGGAACTGACCAAGGCCTACGAGACCGTCTATCGCGGCACGCTGGTGTCGCTGGCCACCGATTTCGCCATTGCCGACGAGCCGCGAGGCGAGATCGTCGTGGTGGTCGGCCCGCCCGTCGAGGAACCAGCCAGCGCCGACGACATCGAGGCATCGCTCGCCGCGGCCCTCGAAACGCTTTCGGTGAAGGATGCCGCCGCCGCGGTCTCGGCCCGCCTTGGCCTGTCCAAGCGCGACGTCTATGCCCGCGCCGTCGAGATGGCCTCGGAGCGCCGCAGCAGGGCCTCTTGAGCAGGCTCGAACGCCAGGCTGCCTTCCGTGTCGGCCTCAATGCCGAGACAAAAGCGGCCTGGGTGCTGCGCCTCAAGGGCTATCGCCTGCTCGCCCGCCGCTTCAAGGTGCCGGGCGGCGAGATCGACCTGATCGCCCGGCGCGGCAGCACGCTAGTGTTCGTTGAAGTCAAGGCACGAGCGGATCTGGCGGTGGCGCTCGAAGCGATCACGCCCACCCAGCAGCGGCGTATAGCCACCGCCGCCCGGGCCTGGCTGGCGCGCCATCCCGATCAGGCCCAGCTCACCCAGCGTTTCGATGCGGTCTTCGTGATGCCACGGCGCTGGCCGCGACACCTGGAGAACTGGTTCGAAATGGATCTGGGATAAGGGGAGCTGATCTTCAAACGACTGCGTCACGAATGAGGCACGACCCCACCCTCCCCACGAAGCTGGGGAAGGATTACCGCGCCCTACCAGCAACCGCCACATTGCAGGCCGGTCCTGCAAACCAGTCCTCCAAGACTTACCGCCCCAGTACCCGGTTCAGCCAATCCGCGATCGGCCGGCCGGTGTTCCGCGGCGCATTGGCCGTCATCACCGGCTCGACAGCCACCGGCTGGTCCTCCGGCGCTCCGTCGAATTGCGGCTGCGCCGCGATGACGTCCTCCGGCGGCGGCGCCTCGCGCACCCAGGGCTTGCCGGGCAACGGCGCCGGCGACACGCCCTTGTGGGCACCGCGCATGAACTCGTTCCAGATCTGGGCCGGCAGGCTGCCGCCGGTCATGCGCGAGGTGGAAGTGCCGTCGTCGTTGCCGAGCCAGACGGCCGTCACCATGTGGCTGGTATAACCGATGAACCAGGCATCGCGATAATTCTGGCTGGTGCCGCTCTTGCCGGCCGATTGCCAGCCTGGCAGGCCATATTTGCGCGCCGTGCCGACCGTCAGCGTCTGGCTCATCATCGCATTCATCATGCCGACCTTGTCGTCCTCGATGACGCGCTGATTGCCGGGAGCCTGGCGCTGGAACAGCACCTTGCCCTTCTCAGTCTTGATGCTCCTGACCACATAGGGGATCACCATGCGCCCGCCATTGGCGAAAGTGGCATAGGCCGAGGTGATCTCCAGTGGTGTGACTTCCGAGGTGCCGAGGGCGATGGAGGGATTGGGCTCGAGATTGGAATTGATGCCGAGGCTGTGGGCAACCGCCACCACCGCCTTGGGGCCCACTTCGGCGCACAGGCGCACCGCGACCGTATTGAGCGAGAGGGCAAGCGCTGTGGTCAGCGAGACCGGGCCGCGATATTCGCGCGAGAAGTCCTTCGGGCTCCAGCCCGCCAGAGTGATCGGCGCATCGTCACGTACGGTTTCGGGCGTGGCGCCGTTCATCAGCGCGGCGAGATAGACGAAAGGCTTGAAGGTGGAGCCGGGCTGGCGATAGGCCGAGATCGCCCGGTTGAACTGGCTTTCGGCATAGGAGCGCCCGCCCACCATGGCGCGCACGGCGCCATCGGGATCCATCGCAACCAGGGCCCCCTGGCTCACGCGCAGCTTGCCGCCGGACTTGTCGAGGCCCTGGCGCAGGGATTGCTCGGCAAGGTTCTGCAGCTTGGCGTCGATGGTGGTCTCCACCACCACGTCGGTGTCGAGCGGGCCAGTGAGATCGCTGAGCTGGTTGGAAATCCAGTCGGCCGGATAATTGCCGGAAGAGCGAACCGCCAATTTGGAAACCTTGACCGGCGTGGCCTGAGCCGCCTTCTCGTCCTGTGCGGAAATCGCCCCGGTATCGACCATGGCGTCGAGCACGAGCTGAGCCCGGTCATGCGCACCCTTGGGGTTCTTGGTCGGGTCGAGTGACGACGGAGCCTTGACCAGGCCGGCCAGGGTCGCGGCTTCGGCAATGGTGAGATTCTTGGCAGGCTTGCGGAAATAACGCTGCGCCGCCGCCTCGATGCCATAGGCACCCGCGCCGAAATAGACGCGGTTGATATACATCTCCAGGATCTGGTTCTTGGAGAATTTGCGCTCGAGATAGACGGCGAGGATGGCCTCCTGGATCTTGCGGCGCAGGCTGCGTTCCGGCGTCAGGAAGACGTTCTTGGCCAGCTGCTGGGTCAGCGTCGAGCCGCCTTGGGTCAGGCGATGGGTGGTGAGATAGACATAACCGGCGCGGGCCAAGCCCTGCGGGTCGACGCCGTAATGGGAATAGAAGCGCCGATCCTCGATGGCGACGAAGGCCAGAGGCACATATTTCGGCAGATCCTTGAGCGAGACGGCGGCGCCGCCCATTTCGCCCTGATTGGCGAGCACGGTGCCATCAGCCGAGACGATCTTCACATTGGGCGGCCGCGGCGGCACTTCCAGGTTCTGGATCGGCGGCAAATTGGCGGCATACCAGGCCACCACGCCGCCAACGCCGAGCAGGCCCCACATGCACATCACGAAGGACCAATAGGTCAGGCGGTAGAGCATCGAGCGGCGGCGCTTGGGCTTGCGTCCTCCGCCGCCAGAACTACCACCGCCTCCGCCGCGGCGGGACGAACCACCGCCACTTCGAGAGGAGGATCCGCCGAACAGGCTCCAGCCCTTCTTCGAACGCACGGCCTTGGCGCGCGAGGGCGCGCGATCGCGCTGCTCCAGCGGTACGGGCGCGGGCCGATCTTCCCGGGTCAGGCGAAACGTATCGCCCTGATCGGCCTCCTGGCCTGCTTCCGGCTCGAAACGCGGCTCGACCCGCTCAACCATGCGCCGTTGCCCTTGCGCCATCCTTGCCTTCCAAAACTCCAGAACAAAGCGCGTTCAAGCGTGGACGCTCCCTTGCTCTAACTCATCATTTCCAGCCGATCCGACGGATTGGCTATCGCGTCATTACGATTGTCTTGCCAATTCTTGGCGATACCGCCAATCGCAAGACGCCCCTGCAATCAGACCAGTCATAGCAGCGTTGGGTTAACAACGGTTACCACCGGAATTTCCTCCTGCTTTCCGCTGCGCGAAAGGCATGAACAAGGCGTCAATCCGTCATTGTCGTGGCGCATTCAAGCATCGATGCCGTGCAAAGCGTGGAAAAACCATGCAGGCCGCGGCAGGCGAGAGCAAAACGCGTTTGGACGCAAACGCTTCTTCGCCCTCGCTCTATGTTTTGATGCGTCATTGCGATTCTTGGCGATTCCGCCAAATCGCAAAACGCTTTGGCCCTTTCGTAAAATCTCCGCGCCTTGTAGGAGACGTTTCCTGGAGCGTTTTGCGACACTTGGCTATTCAGCCAAATCGCAAAACGCTCCAGGAAACGGCAGGAGGATCTATGGCGCTCATCTACAAGATCTTGACGGCGCAACAATGGCGCAATGCCGAGGCCAGCGGGCGCTTCGATGGGGCGCCCGTCGATGTCCAGGATGGCTACATCCATTTTTCCTCCGCCGAGACAGCGCAGGAGACGGCCGCCCGGCATTTTGCCGGGCAGGACGATCTCATTCTCGCCGCCGTCGAGGCTGACAGGCTGGGCGAGGCCCTCAAATGGGAAGTCTCGCGCGGCGGTGCCCTGTTCCCGCATCTTTATGCCGCCCTGCCCCTCGATTTGGTCGAATGGACGGCGCCCCTGCCGCTCGGAGCGGACGGCCACCATGTCTTCCCGCTCGAGTTCCTTTCGAGCCAGCAGCCATGATCGGCGCAGCCTTCGCCCTGATCCGTCCCCGCTTGTTCCGGATGGATCCCGAGCAAGCGCATGAGGCTACGCTCTCCGCCCTGCGCAGCCTGCCGATGCCGCCTTCCCTCCCCGATCCGGCCTCGCTCAAGGTGAAGGCCTTCGGGCTCGATTTCCCCAATCCGGTCGGCGTGGCCGCCGGCTTCGACAAGAATGCCGAGGTCGTCGATCCGCTGTTCAAGCTTGGCTTCGGCTTCGTGGAGATCGGCAGCGTCACGCCGAGGCCGCAGGATGGCAATCCCCGCCCCCGCCTGTTCCGCCTGCCGGCGGACGAGGGTGTGATCAACCGCTTCGGCTTCAACAATCAGGGCCATGCCGCCGTACTGGCCCGCCTCAAAGCCCGCAAGGGCCGCGGCATCTTGGGTGTCAATGTCGGCGCCAACAAGGACAGCGAGGACAAGGCCGCCGACTATGCCGCCGGCATCATCGTCTTCGCCCCGGTCGCTTCCTATTTCACCCTCAATATTTCCTCGCCCAACACGCCGGGCCTGCGCAATCTGCAAAAGCGGGAGGCGCTCGACGAATTGCTGGCCCGTGCGGTGGAGGCGCGCGATACGGCCGCGCTCATCGGGCCGCGTCGCCCGCTTCTTCTCAAGATCGCGCCCGACGTCACCATGTTCGAACTCGACGACATCGTCGACCGCGCCCTCGCCCACAAGCTCGACGGCATGATCGTCTCCAACACCACGATCTCCAGGCCCGAGACGCTCAAGGAGCGTGAGACGGCCAAGGAAACCGGCGGCCTGTCGGGCGCGCCCTTGTTCGAACTCTCCACGCAGGTGCTGGCCGAAACGGCGCGGCGTGTCGGTGGCCGTTTCCCCCTGATCGGGGTCGGCGGCATTCATTCAGCCAGGACCGCCAAGGCCAAGCTCGAGGCCGGCGCCACGCTGGTGCAGCTCTATTCGAGCCTGGTCTACAAAGGCCCCGGCCTGATCCGGCAGATCAAGAAGGGACTGCGGTAATCGTCTGGGATCGCAGGCATCCTTGCCCGCGATCCCAGAAGTCATTACGCCGCCTTCTTCTCCGGCTTGAAGCGCTGGTAGAAACGCTCATCCTTTGCAGCCATGTCGCGCAGCAGCTTGTTGGGCTGGAAGCGCGGGCCAAAGGCGGCTGCCAGCTTATCGCACAGGGCCACGAAGGCCTTGCTGCCCATGCCGTCGATATAGGACAGGGCTCCCCCCGTGAACGGCGCAAAGCCGAAGCCGAGGATGGAGCCGACATCCGCCTCGCGCATGTCGGTGATGATGCCGTCCTCCACGGTACGAGCCGCTTCCAGTGCCTGGACCACGAGGAAACGGTGCTTCAGGGTCTCCTTGTCGATGGTGTCGGGATCGAGCTTCACCGCCTGAAGATCCGACAGGCCCGGCCATAGCCGCTTGGAGGCGCCGGCGGGATAATCGTAGAAGCCCTTGCCGTTCTTGCGGCCGAGGCGGCCATGCTGATTGAGCAAAGCATCGAGCAGCTTCTCCTGCGCCGGATCGATGGCGGCCTCACCGAGATCCTTCTTGGTAGCCTGCAGGATCTTCCATGCCAGGTCGATGGCGATCTCGTCGTTGAGCGAGAGCGGCCCGACCGGCATGCCGGCCGCGCGGGCGACGTTCTCGATCATCGCTGGCGGCACGCCCTCGCCCAGCATCAGATGGCCTTCGCGGATATAGTTGAGCACGCAGCGATTGGCGAAGAAGCCGCGGCCGTCATTGACCAGGATCGGCGTCTTCCTGATCGCCCGCACGAAGTCGAACGCCACGGCGATGGCCTTGTCACCGGTCCTGGCACCCTTGATCACCTCGACCAGCAGCATCTTGTCGACCGGCGAGAAGAAATGCACGCCGACGAACTGTTCGGGACGGGCCGAGTTCTCGGCCAGCGAGGAGATCGGCAGCGTGGAGGTATTCGATGCGAAGACGGTATCCTCGCTGATCACTGCCTGGATCTTCTTGATCACCTCGGCCTTGACGGTGCGATCCTCGAACACGGCCTCGACGATGAGGTCGACGCCGGCGAGCGCGTTGAAATCGGCCGTGGCGGTAATTCGGCCGAGCAGGGCTTCCTTATCGGCCATCGAGGCGCGGCCCTTCTTGATCTGGCCGGTGATCAGGCCGTCGGAATGGGCCTTGCCCTTGTCGGCGGCTTCCTGATCGCGGTCAACAAGCACCACGTCGAGCCCGGCCAGTGCCGAGACATAGGCGATGCCCGCGCCCATGAAGCCGGCGCCGACCACGCCGACGCGCTTGAGGTTGGACGGCGGCAGGGCCGGACGGCGCGCGCCCTTGTTCAACTCCTGCATGGAGACGAACAGAGTGCGGATCATCGAGCGCGCCTCGGTCGAGCGCAGCACATGGGCGAAATAGCGCGATTCCACCGTGAGCGCGCGGTCGAAGGGCAGTTGGAGGCCCTCATAGACCGTCTGCAGAATGGCTCGGGCGGCGGGGTAATTATCGTAGGTCTCGCGGCGATAGAGCGCGTTCGCCGGCGGGAACACCATCATGCCGGCCTTGGAATAGACCGGGCCGGCCGGCAGGCGGAAGCCTTCGACATCCCAGGGCGCCACCGGCGAGCCACCGTCCCTGATCCATTCCTTAGCCTTTACAACCAATTCCTCACGCGGCGCGACGGCATGCAGAAGGCCCATCTTCTGGGCCTGGCTGATGCGCAGTTGATCGCCCTTGAGCAGCATCTGCAGGGCCTGGTCCGGCTTCATCAGGCGGGACACGCGGGTGGTGCCGCCGGCACCGGGGAACAGGCCGACCTTGACTTCGGGCAGGCCGACGCGGGCCTTGTCATTGTCGGAGGCGCCGATGCGGTAATGGCAGGCCAAGGTAAGCTCGAAAGCGCCACCCAGGCAGACGCCGTTGATGGCGGCAGCGAAGGGCTTGCCTGCGGTTTCGATGCGTCGATAGAGCTGGGAGAGAAAGCGGCTCTCGGCGAAGAAGGTCTCCATCGCCTTCTCTTCGCCGAGCTCGGCGCGCGCCTTGGCATAGCGCTGGCCCATGCCCTCGAGCATGGTGAGGTCGGCGCCGCCGGAAAAAGCGTCCTTGCCCGAGGCGATCACGCAACCCTTGATGGCGGCATCGGAGGTCACGCGATCGAGGATCTGGCCGAGTTCCTCCATCACCTCCACGGTGATGACGTTCATCGAGCGGCCGGGCATGTCCCAGGTGGCGAGAGCGATACCGTCGCTATCGACATCGAAGCGGAAATTGTTCATCTCAGATCCTCTCGATGATGGTGGCGGCGCCCATGCCGGCGGCAACGCACAGCGTGATCAGGGCGGTCGACTTGCCGGTGCGCTCGAGTTCGTCGAGAGCGGTGCCCAGGATCATTGCACCGGTGGCGCCGAGCGGATGGCCCATGGCGATGGCGCCGCCGCAGGGATTGACCTTGGCGGGATCGAGATCGAAGGCCTGCATGTAGCGCAGCACCACCGAGGAGAAGGCCTCGTTGATCTCAAACAGATCGATGTCGGCCTTGCTCATGCCGGCCTTGCGCAGCAGGAGTTCGGTGACGTCGACGGGACCGGTCAGCATCAGGGCGGTATCCGAGCCGATCGAGGCAGCTGCCCGGAGACGGGCGCGCGGCTTGAGGCCGAAGCGCTTGCCGGCCTCGGCCGAACCGATCAGCACGGCGGAAGCACCATCGACAATGCCGGAGGAATTGCCGGCGTGATGGACGTGGCTGACCTTCTCGACTTCCGGATGCGACTGTACCGCGACCGCGTCGAAGCCACCCATCTCGCCCATCTGCACGAAAGAGGCATTGAGCGAGGCCAGGGACTGCATGGTGGTGGACGGGCGCATATGCTCGTCCTTGTCCAGGATGGTCAGCCCGTTGATGTCCTTGACGGCGATGACGGAGTTGGCGAAGCGCCCCTCGCTCCATGACTGGGCGGTGCGGCGCTGCGATTCCACCGCATAGCCGTCGACGTCGTCACGCGAGAAACCATATTTGGTGGCGATCAGATCGGCGGAAATGCCCTGGGGCATGAACCAGGTCGGCACCGCGCTGGAGGGGTCGAGCGCCCAGGCGCCGCCCGAGGCCATCATGCCGATGCGCGACATGCTCTCGACGCCGCCGGCGACGACGAGGTCCTTCTGGCCGCCGGCGATCTGGCCGGCCGCAAGGTTCACTGCATCCAGGCCCGACGCGCAGAAACGGTTGATCTGCACACCCGGTACCTTCTCGCCAAGGCCTGCATGCAGGGCCGCGATGCGGGCGATGTCGCCGCCAGCCTCGCCGATCGGATCGACGCAGCCGAGGATGACGTCCTCCACCGCATTCTCCGGCAGCTCGTTGCGCTTGGCCACGGCCCTCAGCGTCTGGCTCGCCAGCGACAGGCTGGTGACCTCGTGCAGGGCGCCATCGGCCTTGCCCTTCCCGCGCGGCGTACGCACGGCGTCGTAAATGAAGGCTTCGCTCATTGGGTCTCTCCCTGGGAGCGCGAGCATCTTGCCCGCTTTTCCCGATCAGACATACAGCTTACAAGAGCGGACATCGCGACATGTCTGCATGTCGCCGAGATGGCCGCGCTCCAATCAAAACGCCTCGGCTTCCAGAGCCATCACGTCGCCGGCACCAGCCGTGACACGGGCCAGGCGCAGCCCGGTTTCCGGCAGCAGCCTGTCCGCGAAGAACCTGGCCGTCACCAGCTTGTTCCTGGCAAAGGCATCGTCTCCCTTCGCCAGCGCCGCCTTCGCCATCTGCGCCCACATCTGGCCGAGCGCGACCAGGCCGAAAAGGTGGAGATAATCGGTCGAAGCCGCGCCGGCATTGTCCGGCTTGGCCAGGGCATTCTGCATCAGCCACATCGTGGCCTGCTGCAGGTGGCCGGCCGAAGCCTTCAAGGGAGCAATATAGGGCTTGAGCGCCTCGTCTGCCTCATGGGCCTTGAGAAAACCGTTCAATTCCCCCAGATAGGCCATCATGGCGCGGCCACCGTCGCGCGGCAGCTTGCGCCCGACGAGGTCGAGAGCCTGAATACCGTTGGCGCCTTCATAGATCAGGGTGATGCGCGCATCCCGCACGAACTGCTCGACGCCGACCTCGGCGATATAGCCGTGACCGCCAAACATTTGCTGGCTATTGATCGCATTCTGCAGGCCGTTTTCGGTAAGGACGGCCTTGACGATCGGCGTCAGCAGGCCAAGCCGGTCATCGGCCGCCTGGCGCGCGGCCGCATCGGGGGAACGACGATGGATATCGGCCTGGAGCGCAGTGGCGAGCGCCAAAGCGCGGCCGCCTTCGTTGAGGGCCCGGGCGGTCATCAAGGTGCGCCGCACGTCGGGATGCACGATGATGGGATCGGCCGCCTTGCCCGCTTCCTTGGCGCCGGTGAGGGCCCGGCCCTGTAGACGGTCGCGGGCATAGGCAGCTGCGTTCTGGGTGGCGACATCGCCCAGCGCCAGACCCTGCATGCCGACCGCCAGGCGCGCCTCGTTCATCATCACGAACATGGCGGCGAGGCCCTTGTTCTCGGCACCGACGAGATAACCAATGGCCTCTTCATAGTTCATCACGCAGGTCGAATTGGCGTGAATGCCCATCTTCTCCTCGATCTTGCCGCAGGAGACCTTGTTGCGGTCACCGAGGGAGCCGTCGGCGTTGACCAGAACTTTCGGGCACACGAACAGCGAGATGCCCTTGGTGCCTTCAGGCGCGCCCTCGATGCGAGCGAGCACCAGATGCACGATGTTGTCGGCCAGGTCATGCTCGCCGGCGGAGATGAAGATCTTGGTGCCGGAGATCTTGTAGGAGCCATCGCCGACGGGCACGGCCTTGGTGCGGATCAGGCCGAGATCGGTGCCGCAAAGCGGTTCGGTGAGGTTCATCGTGCCGGTCCATTCGCCGGCTATCATCTTGGGCAGGTAGGCCTGCTTCTGCTCATCGCTGCCATGCTCCAGGAGAGCGGCGATGGCGCCTTGGGTCAGTCCCGGATACATGCCGAAGGCCAGATTGGCGCCCGACACGAATTCCTGCATCACCGAGTTGAGCACAGCCGGCAGGCCGGCGCCGCCATATTCCGCCGGGGCCGGCAAGCCGACCCAGCCGCCTTCGCGATAGGCTTGATAAGCCTGCTTGAAACCATCCGGCGTCGTCACCGCGCCATCGTCGGAGCGAATGCAGCCCTCGCGGTCGCCGCTGACATTGAGAGGCTGCAGCAGCTCCTCGCACATCTTGGCGCCTTCGCCGAGAATGGCGCCGACGGTTTCCGGGGAGACGTCCTCGAAGCCGGGAAGATTGTTGTACTTGTTGATGTCGAGCACGTCGTTGAGGAGGAACATCACATCCTCCACGGGAGCCTTGTAGCTGGGCATCTGTCTGTTCCTGTTCGACTATTTCTGCTGACGGGCGAGGCGGCTGCGCACGGTGTCGCGCGCATGGCTGAGTTCGGCATAAGCGTGGTCGATGTCGCGACGGCGACGGTCGAGCTCGGCGAGCTTCTCTTCGAACCGCTCGAGGGCGACGCGCAACTGCGTGGCCTGGCCATCGCCGAGATCATAGAGGTCGAGCATCGACTTGACCTCCTCGAGCGAGAAGCCGACGCTCTTGCCCATCAGGACAAGCTTGAGGCGTGCGCGATCACGACGGGAATAAATACGCTCCTGGCCCCGCCTCGTGGGGGTCAGCAGGTCCTTTTCTTCGTAGAAACGCAGGGTACGCGAAGTCACCTCGAACTCGGTGACCAGTTCGTGGATGGTGAACTGCTCCTTGCGCTGTCCACCCTTCCGCAGGTCGGCGGCTTCATCGGAGAAGGCCATCTCGCTCAGTGACATCGTACACCTCTGCATCGCGGATGAGGAGGAAATACATTCAGTTTACGTTAACGTCAAGATGCAGTCGCAAGAATGTGAAGCCCGCGAGGTCGAGGATTCACTCCGCCCAACCCTGCCCTCCGTGTTTTATCGGCGCCGTTGCCCATAGAGTTCGTAGAGCGCTCCGCTATGGGGCGGCGGCAGGCTGGTCGACCCCAACCGCTGCGGACCAAACCTTCTGGCTACGGCGATGGGGGCTGTGTTGCCGGAGTGGATGACATGGACGATCTCCTGCCATCCGAGCTCCTCTAGACCCAGGTGACACAACGCGCCGCAGCCTCCGTGGCATAGCCCTTGCCCCAATGGGAACGAGCCAGGGGCCAGCCGATTTCCGTGCCTGGCCAGCCTTCGGGCTGCCAGGGGCCGACGCGGCCGACCCACTGGCCCATCGCCGTCTCTACACCGAGAAGTTACTGAAGCCGCGCGTGATCCACGCGCCGGTCATCAAAGTCATCGCCCGCCACGCCGGCGCGCGCTCCATCAGGCCGCCAATGTAGCGCGCCGTCTGCGGAACCACCATCATCGCGGCCCATGGCTCGAAAATCCTCCGGCCCCGGCGGGCGCAGGACAAGCCTGGCTGTCTCGAGTGTGGGTCCCAGCATGGCTGCCTCAATGTCCCCCGTCGCCATGCCCGCAGCCGCCATGGCCATCCCCAGAGCCGACTGGAGCATCGGCACCGCCAGCATCCCACTCCGATGCGGCAAAAACGAAAAAGAGCGGGCGCAAGCGACGCCGCCTGTAGAGCTGCCGTCGCCTTTCCCAGGCCGCAGACCCCCACAGGATGGCAACTACCAGCCCCAAACCGACGAACAGGCCGCCGATGGCCAGCAAGGTCGTAGCGTAAACGTCGGTCGCCATGCTGCCTCCCGGCTTCACCCTGAGAACAAAGAGACGCGTCTCGGGAATCCTAACCGAAATCGACGCCGGGTCCAGAGCAACGCGTGGTGACGACCAGACGATCTTGGCTCCAACGCCTTGCTTCGACGCACCCTTGCGTTTCCCGGTGGCTCCGCCGAGCCGCAAAACGCCCTAGAGTCAGCGCTACATTTGACGTAAACGCGGCCGTGCTGCTGGCCGAACGCGGCTATCGGGTCCAGGGCATCGACATCTCGCCAACGGCCATCGCCTGGGCCAATGAGATCTTCAAGGCCGCCGGGCATGCCGGCCGTTTCGTCCAGGGCGATGTCCGCGCCATACTCGACATCGGAGCCGCGTCCTTTGCCCTGGTCTTCGGCGCCTGCCTGCATTGCCTGATCGGCGCCGACCGCTGCCTCTGCCTGGCAGAGGTGCGCCGCCTTCCAGCTGGATAGCGTCTTCATCGCCAGCACCATATGCGGCCCGCCGCCCTCGTCAGGGGCCTGCGCCCGCTACGATGCCGCTCATCAATGCCTCGTCGAGGATGGCGTTCCCACACGCACCCTCAGGCCGCTGCCCGCTCTCCTGGCGGAACTGGAGGAGGCCGGCTTCGAGGTGATCGACCATCGTATCCGCCGCAATCCCTGGTGTGACTGCGCCACAATCGTCACCCGCCTCGCATCCCTTGCTCAGAACTTGTAGCTCACGCCGAGCAGCGCCGTGGTTTCGTTGAAGCGGACCTTGCCGGAGGGATTGCCGCGCAGCCGCCATTTGCCGAAATCGGAATAGCGCACCTCGCCGCGCACCGACCAGTTCTCGTCGATCGCATATTCGAGGCCGGCGCCCACAGTCCAGCCCACGCGAGTGGTGCTCTGCGAGGACACGCCAGCCGGTACCGTGACGCGGTATTTCTCGTCGGCAAAGGCAACGCCGGCGGTCAGATAGGGCAGGAAACGGTCGAAAGCGTAGCCGAGGCGGCCGCGGACGGACCCCTGCCACTCGCTCTTGAAGCGGACGGCGTAGGGCGTGGCGGCGGCGATGCCATGGCGCGTCTTGGAAAGGGAGCTATAGTCGATGTCACCTTCCAGGCCGACCACGATATGGTTGTCGAACTGGTAGTTGTAGCCGGCATGCAGGCCCCCGACGAAGCCGACATTGTTGAAGCCCTGGCGATAGCCGTCGCTCGAGGTGATCTTGGCATTGCCGAAGGCAGCGCCGGCATGGGCACCGACATAGAAACCGGTCCAGCTATAGGGGGCGACCGGCGCGATCGGCTCGGCGGTGGCATAGCCAAGGTCGGCGGCCAGAACCGGAGTGGCACTCGCCAGGAGGGCGGCTAGGGCAAGACGCAGGCGCATGGGACAATCCAGGTTGAGCGTTCGATATCAACACTCATGCCACGAGCGGCGGCGGCTGTTTGTATCGGGAGAAACAGGAGAGGTTTTCGAGGCAAGGAAGGGCGGACGAGACGTCCGCCTCTTTCTTGCCTCAACCCACTCCCGTGAGATCGACGAGCAGGCTTTCGGCCTTCAGGCGCGCCTTGCCGACGGTTCCACCGGCCCGGCCGACGCGCAGGGCATTGATCAGCCGCCGCCCGTCCCCAATGCCGAAACGGCGCCGGCATTCGCCGGCACAATCGGGATCATCGGCGAGAACAGCCATCGGCCAGGCCGACAAGCCCACGCGGGTCAGTTCCAGCCAGCAGCGATGGAAAGCCCGGCCCGATTGCAGCGCTGTTTCCTCGAAGGGCCGGTGAAACAGCACGATGCCAGCGGCACTGAGCGTCTTGCCGCGCTCCCCGAAGAGGGCGGGTGCGAGCTTGAGACGATCGACCAGCGAGAACAGGCCTCCGCCCATTACCTGGCGCGCCAGGAAGCCTTCGATCGGGCTGAGGTGCAAGGCATCGAGGTTCATGCCGTCCTCGCCATAGGCCGGATCGGACCTCGACAGCCGCATCCAGCTCAACAGTTCCAGGCGAAAAGCCCTGTCGCGGAGGAGATGCAGGCTCGCCTCGTCCGCGAGGCCGGCGAGAAACGCCCTGTGTTCCGGTGCTGCCACCAGCGTGACGTCGGGCCGTTCACCGGCCCAGGTTTGCAAATCACGCGCCTTGCTTGTCTCGACTGCGAGAAAGGGCGCGCGCCAGGTGACCCGGCTGCGCAAGGCCTCGGCCATGCCGGACGGCTGCGTGCCTTCCGTCACCTCGAAGCGTGCCAGCCGCCGCAATCCGCCCGGGCCATCTTCATCGACTTCCGCAATGGTGCCGGCGCCAAGGCCGAGTTCGGCGAGGGTGATCAGCATACCCTCCAGCGCAGCGCCGCAGGAAACCGCTAAATCGCGTCCCTCCGGATCCCCCACGGCGAGGCGTCGGGCAGGATCGGCCAGGAGCGCGATGGAGCCATCGGCCTCGAAGCACCAGCGCGCCGGCTGGGTGTTGTGCACCGACGGCGCGAGGTTCGCACCTCCAACCAATCGTCGCTGCGTGGCGGCATCGAACATGGGTCACAGGACCTTGCGATAGAGGTGGAGGCGATGCAGCTGGCGGGCGCCGGCCTTCTCGGCCTGGCGCAGGCTTGCCCGGTTCACATCGGCGATCCAGGTGCCGCCGACGCTGCGATAGCCCGCCGCCTTCATGGCGGAGACGACATGGTGCAGCATCAGCGGGTTGACGCCCTCGCCGTGATAGGCCGGCAGCACACCCTGGAAGATGATCACGGCACGCGTGCGGGTCAGGCGATAGCGCAAATAATGCCAGGGCGTCGTGAGCTTGAAACGTGCGCCTGTCGCCCGGACGAGTGGGTTGAGATCGGGGATGGCGATCACGGCCCCGATCGGTTCGCCGCGCCTCTGCATCACCACGGAAATGCGCGGATCGATGATGGTCTTCATGTCGCGCGCCTGGAACTCGAATTCCTCCCAGCTCAGCGGCACGAACATCGGATTGTCGGCGAAGGATGCGTTGAGGATGGCATGCGCATCCTTGAGCCGCGCCGGCAGGGTCTTGCGATCGACCGGCGCGAAGGCATAGTCGCCACTCGCCAGCAGGGCCCGTTGCTTGGGGCCGAGCAGCATCGCCGGATCGATGGCGGTGAGGTCGAGCGCGGTGGTGCTCATCGGAAATTCCGCGCGGTAGCCGGCCCCCTCCAGCAGCTTCATCACGTGAGGCGGGCTGTAGATCTGGTCGGTATAGGGGGCCTGCTCAAACCCGCCGGTCTGCACGCCGGCCTGCTGCATCGCCGTCAGGTTGAAGTTGCCGATCAATTCGTCGAGGCCGCGCTCGCGCGCCCAGGCTTCCGCCTCGCCCAGCAAGGCCCGCGCGGCATCGGCATCGTCGGCACAGTCGAAATAGCCGAAAAGGCCGCGCTTCTGGCGGTAACGCTCGTTCGAGGCGCTATGGACATGGGCCGTGATCCGCCCGAGCACCCGCCCGCCCGCATGGGCGGTGAAGAAGGCCAGGTCGTCCTGCCCCGAGAACAGCGGATTCTCGCGCACCGACAGGAAGCGCTGGAGATCGTTCCGCATCGGCGAGACATAGAGTGTCTGCCTGCCATAGGCCTCGAAGGGAGCCGCAAAGAAAGCGTCGAAATCGCCCCTACGAATGGTGACCATCATGTCTCTCCGACAAGAGCATGGCGACACGCTGCATCGCCCTGAGCTCGGTCTCGATTGCCCTTCCCGACACCATGCCGGGGATCTTCAGGGCGAGCAGCGTCAAAGGCTGCCGGTCGGCCATCAGAATATGCGTGGCGCCATAGCGCTCGAACAAGGCCGCCATCTGTTCCTCGGGGCTACCGGCCGCCCATGTCGCCCGAAAATCTCCGGCCCGGCGCACGGGGTCACGCTCGAACAAAGCCGCGAGGGCCTGCCCGTCGAAATCCTTGAGGTCGGCGGCCTCCAGGGTCAGCGCGTCCTCCACCAACCAGATACGCCGCAGCATGGCCAGGAAGCCCGCAGCATCCATCGTGCCATGGCCGGCGATATGGGCGAGCAGGCTTCTCTGGCGTTCGGCCGCGGCCAGGTGCTGGCTGTCGCTGAAGATGGCGGCGAGCAGGCAGGCGGCAAAGATCACGGCCACGGTCTGGACGCCGCCCGTGAGGCTCAATCCCTCCATGACGGCGACGCCGATGCCCGCGGCGCAGGCCGAGGCCGCGAGTACGAGAAAGGCCCGGATGGTCTCGCCCTGGCTGAAATGGCCACGGCCCATGCCCACCACGATCCAGCAGGTGAAGAGAATGGCGATGCCGCCCAGCCGCACCGGAAGATCGAAGCCGTCGAAGCGGAAATCCGTCAGCAGTAATGGCAGGATCAGCACCAGCGGCAGGATCATGCGGTCGACAAGCCAGTTCTCGCTTGCCGTGAGCGAGGCTCTATCACGGCGCAGCAGCATCCAGCCCGCCAGGGCGAAGCCGGCGAGCTGGGCAGCGCACAGGAACCAGGAACGTCCGGGCTCGACCAGGCTTTCGGGGCAGAGCGCCAGCACCAGCAGGACGATCGTCGCCGCCAGACTGGCATATTTGACCGTTGGCCCGGCATGGCGGCGCAGCAGTCCTTCCGCAATCATGATGGTTGCAAGCGGCATCAGGGCCGCCGCGATGAACATCGCCGCCGAGAACAGGCCGATGCCGGTGAGCCAGCTCAGCACCCGGGCGCCGAGCAGGATCATCACCAGCCAGAGTCCGAACCGGACCCGGCGCGTCGCGATGTCGGTGCTGCCGCCTCGCCGCAGGACGGATGTCACCACGGCAAGCCCGCCGATGGCCGATATCGACACCAGGCTGTCGGCAATGAGCTGGGCCTGCGTCATGCTCCGCCCGTGAGCTTGCCGAGAAAGCGCCGCACCACCGGGCGCAGCAGCGCCGCCACCGCGGCATTGCGCGGGTGCTCGACGCGCGCGCGATAGGGGTTGAAGAACCAGCCCCGGCAATCGGTGGCGGTATGCCGGCCGAGGATGAGTTCGATCGTCTCATAGGCCATCAGCATGCCGGTGGTCACCACCATAGGGGCAAAGGACATGCGGCTGCGCTTGCCCGCCGCCACCTCCCCCGCCAGGGCAAGATCGATGTGATGCCGCGAGGAGGAGTGCACCATGACATGCTCCGCCTCGCGCAGGAACGCCTGGCTGCGCTGCTCGGGACTCACCTGGTTCCACTGTGTCGCCAGCGTAGGATAGCCCAGCCTCTCCTCCGGCATGGGATCGCCGGGCCGGGTGACATAGACGGAGGGCAAGGGCGAGGCATAGGCATCGACGACCGTCTTGCCGAGCGCCTTCGCCCGCCGGTAGAGCAGGAGCGAGGCGGAAAGGTCGTCGGTGCCGTTCACGACAACGTCGCAGCGGGCGATCAGAGTGTCGGCGCTGCCTGGCCAATCGCGGCCATGTACCTCGATGAGGAGATCCGGATTGATCCGGTGGCACTGGTCGCGCGTCGCCTCGGCCTTGGGACGGCCGATTGTGTCGAGATTGGCGAAGACCTGGCGGTTGAGGTTGGAAAGCTCGAATGCATCGAGGTCGGCTAGATCGAGCCCGCCGACCCCGGCTCGCGCCAGAGCGAGCACGCAGCCGCCGCCCATGCCGCCGGTGCCGCAGACGAAGATGCGGGCATTGCGCAGCCGCTCCTGCTCCGCTTCGGTGACGAAGCCGATATTGCGGGTGATGAAGCGCCCATAGTCGAAATCCTCGCGGCTCTCAGGCCTTGCCAGGTCCGGCTTGGCTATTTCCGGCATGGACGCAGCTCCCCCCATTGACGATGCGGCGCCAGCCAATAGACCAAGGGCAGGATCAGGCCCTGCAGCCCGGCGAAGGCGGCGGAGAGCAGGAGGCCACGCAGCGATTCGCGCGGCACGCTCTCGGTGAGATACCGGCGGGCCGCCCCGATATCCATGACGCCGAGCTGGAGAATGTCGTCACCACGCTCATAATCCAGCACAGTACGGCAATAGTCGTTGAAACGCGTGTCGCGATGCTTGGCGGCCTGTTCGAAGCTCTTTTTCAGGGCATCGGACCCGCCGGTATAGGCATTGGCGATCACGAAGCGCTCCTCGTCGAATTCAGCCTCCTCGCCCACGCCGAAGACAGCGCGGTGGCGCTGCAGGATCTGTCGGGCCAGCAGAAGATGGGTGAAGCTGCGCCCGTCGGTACCGGCCGGATTCGGAAAGCTTCGCGAATAACCCTCCGCCACCAGGCCGATCACGGCGGGAACCTGGGTGACGTTGGAGATCCAGAATGGCCTGAGCTGGTTGCGGGCCAGCAGGAGGAGGCTGGTCAGGCCGTAGAGAACCCAGGAAAGACCCTGGCTGCGCTCGGCCGGATCGACCATCACCAGGCCGAGATGGATAACGCGTTCCGGGCGGCCGTTGAGGTCGACATCCATCATCGCCAGGGCGTTGAAGGCAACCGGGCGCGGATTCTCTCCCCGGCGATAGACGATCGTGACGATGCTACTGCCCAGGGCCCGGCGGCCGCCGGCGAAGACGCCATAGTTGAGAACCTGCCCCGGCAGATTGGCCGCCGCCACGGCGGACAGGTCCTGCCGCACGCCTTCGAGCGCGTCATCGTCCATCCACAGGCCCGGACGCTCGAGGATGCGGACCTCCAGGCCCGCGCCCGCGCGCAGGCCGAGGTCGAGGTAGTCCTGGGTCAGGGATTGCAGCCAGACGCCGAGCATGGATGGCTCCTCAGGCGCTTCGCACGAAGAGGGGCATGCCGCCGCAGGGCCTCAAGGTGATGCTCATTTGCGGATAGATGGCATGATCGGGGTCGGGCGCAAAGCGCAATTCCCGCATCAGCGTGGCCAGCAGCACCGTCGCCTCCATGGTCGCCAGCTTCATGCCGATGCAGATGCGCGCGCCACCACCGAACGGCATGTAGGCGAAGCGATGGCGCTTGCGGATTTCCGCTTCGTCGAAGCGATCGGGGTCGAAGCCAGCCGGATCGTGCCAGTGCTTGGCATGGCGCTGGAGGACATAGACGGCGATGGTCAGGTGATCGCCCTTGCCGATGGTCAGGTCTCCCAGCCTGGTGGAACGGATGGCCGTCCGACCGACAGCCGGTGTCGGCGGATAGAGGCGCATAGTCTCCTGGATGACGCGCCGATGCAGGTCGAGCCGATCGATCGCCTCGGCGGTGACCGGGTCCTTCCCGCATATCTCCTCGGCCTCGGCGTGCAGTTGCTCCTGCAACTGGGGTAGATTGGCAAGGATGCTGAGCGCCCAGGTGACCGCCAAGGCTGTGGTCTCGTGACCAGCACCGACGAAGGTCACGACATTGTCGACCACCTCCTCCAACCGCAAGGCCTTGCCTGTTTGCGGATCAACGGCCCGGCCGATCAGGCTGGTGAGACTGTCCATCCCATCGACAGGCGTCGCTCGCGACTCGGCGAAGGCCCGGGCGGTCTCCCGCAAGCGCCGGATCGCGCCTCTTCCGCGATGACGCAGGCGCGGGAACCATTCGGGGAGGCCGACATAGTCGGAAAACCCCACCACGCCATGCGTCCGGAAATAGCGGTCGACGTCCTCGATGGTCCTGTCACGGTCGTAATGGGGGCCGGGATCCCCGAACAACGTCTCGACCACGATGTCCAGCGTGGTGGCCATCATGACCTGCATGACATCCACGCGGCTGCCATCCGGCAAGGCCCGCAACGCAGCGGCCGTCTGGCCGACGAATTTGCTCATCGACGGCACGAGGGGAACCAGTTTTTCGTGCCGGAACACAGGAGAGGCAGCTCGCCTTTGTGCACGCCAGGCCTCGCCTTCCGCCGTCAGCAGCCCTTCTCCCATCGCTGGCTTGAGGATCCGGTTCACCAGGGTCGACTTGACGTAGGACTCGGCATCGTCGAGCAGCACCTGTCTGGCGAGCTCGGGGCTGGTCACCGTGATGAAGCGCCCACCCGGCCAGCGCATCACGCTGACATCGGTCTCGAACATGTCGGCAGACCACATTTCCAGCGGATTCTTCAACGCGGCAGCCAAACTCCGCCACGTCCCGAGCGGCGCGGGCGGCGGCGTGACGGTTGAGGGATAGAAGGTCATCGAGCGCAAGCCCGGGCGCGCCTAGCGCCATAACCACCGCGATTTGGGAGACCTCGATTTTCCGACCCGATCGAATAGGACTCTGATTTTCCGAGGGCGCCTACGAAACGGACGGGTCGCGATGCCTGAATCGTCATTTCGCCAGCACGAAGGCTTGCAGCGCTGCCAGCGTATCGGCCCCATAGCTGCCATCCGCAGCACGATTGAGCAGGCCCGCCTTGGCCAGCCGCTGTTCGACGGCCTTGCGCAGTTGCGGCGTGAGCGAGGTCGAGGCCTTGTCGATCAGAAGACCGCGTGCCACCGGCGAGCCACCCCTCAAGGCTTCCAGACCATAATCGGCAGCCTTGCCGGGATCACGCTTGATGCCGCCCGCGCCCGCCATCAGGAAAGGGATCAGGCTGGCCTTGGCATTGAGGTTGCCGATCGCAGCTGCTCTCTCGAAGAAATCCGCGGCCTTGCCGAAATCACGCAGCCCGCCAATGCCATTGGCCGCCATGTTGCCGAGCATGACGTTGCCGTCGCCGTCGCCCAGTTCGGCGGCGCGTTGGAACAGCTTGCGGGCCGTGGCGAAGTCCTTCACCGCGCCGGTCTGACCCAGCAGCACATAGCCGACCCGCAGCATGGTCTGGGTGTGCTCGGTCTCGACGAGCCGGTCGATCCATTGGCGCGCCTCGCCCGCGTTTTTAGGAACTCCCGTGCCCTGCAGGTAGAGCACGGCGAGGAAACCCATCGCCTGCGGATCGCCGGTATCGGCCGCCTTCCTGTACCACTGCGCCGCCTGCACTGCGTCGCGTGGGCGGCCAGTGCCGTTTTCGAACTCGATGGCGATGTTGCGGATCGCCGAGACGTTGCCGGCCGCTGCCGCCTGATCGAACAGGCTCACGGCACGCGCCAGGTCGACAGGTCCGCCCTCGCCCGTCTCCAGCATCAGTGCCAGATCCGACATGGCCGAAACCGAACCCGCAGCGGCGGCCTTCGTCAGCAGGTCCCGAGCCTCGGTATCGCTGCCGGCGACATCGAGCGCTCGCGCCAGCTGGAACTGCACACGCCGATCCTCGGGAGCGGCCGCGAGTGCCGCCCGGCAGGCCTCGACGGCCAGCCGGGGCTGGATGCGGTTGAACTCGACACCGGGCACGCCCGAAGGGCGGTCCATGTCCTGCGGCGAAGCCGCCATCTTGTCGCATCCTTCCACAGCAGCCCGCGCCCCGGCATCCAGCGGCGCCGGCGTCGGCGTTTGTGGCGCCACCGTCGTCGGAGTGCTGGGCGCGGAGATCGCAGGAGCGGTCGTAGCCCCGCCGGCAAAATAGAAATCGCCCAGCAGCGAGAAGGTGACCTCGGGCAGTTGCCGCTCATTGGTGGCCTTGTAGACATTGGCGGCGACACGGCGGAACAGCGCGCCGATTTCGACGCCCGGCTTGTCGACTTCTCCCAGAAAGGCTGCCGCAAAGGGGCTGTTGCGGCCGCCTCCATCGGCGGCAACGGCCCCCGGCTGGGTGGAATAGGCGATCACGCTGCCCGCCGTCTGCTGGATGCGGGCCAGCCCCCGGCTGACGCCGAGGGAGCGGGTCGGGCTGGCCTTGGACAAAAGCTGCTGGGCCAGGGGGTTGTCGCGGCAGGCATCGAGCATGACGATGCGCACGCCGTTGGCACGCTGCAAGTCGGACAGGATGTCGTCGACCCGCGCCATCTCGTAATTGACGTCACCGACCCCGGTCAGCTTGGCATCCACCGGCATCAGATAGTTCGAGCCCTGGAACTGGAAACCGTGGCCGCCATAGTAGAACAGCGCCGCGTCGGCGCCGTCGGCTTCATTGGCGAAGCGCCTGAAGGCATCGTCCATGCCGCGCTTGTCGAGATCGTAGCCCTCGACCACCGTAAAGCCGACCGCCTTCAGGGCCTTAGCGACATCGGTGGCATCGTTGCGGGGATTGGGCAGCGGCACCGTATTGCGATAGGCCGAATTGCCGATCACCAGGGCGATACGCTTGTCCGCCAGTGCGGGGGTGGAAAGCGCCGTACAGCAGATAAGGGCAAACGCGAGGCCGGCGAGCACGGGCCGCAGAGGAAATCGCATCGTCGAAGCTCCCTGTCGCTCTTGCGCCGGACCGTCGACCGAAGCCGCATAATCGACAATGCCCAAGGGAACAGATCGTTGACGGCGGCGTCAAGGCCATCATGCGAGGCCTGGGAAACACCGCGGCTGGGACCGCGGACGTCCCGTCCGTCTCTTCCTTTCCCGCAAACGCCGCGGTTCCAAGGAGCGGACGAGGACGTCCGCGGTCCCAGCCGTGTCGCTTGTTGATCCCCTACCGCAAGCCGTCCTCGCCCTTGATCTCGGCCTTGGTCAGGCCGCCGACACGCGGCAGGGGACGGCCGCTGTCGGTGACGACGATCGCCACCAAGATCTCGTCGGCACGCGGCGCGTCGGGCACGCGCACTTCCATGGCATCGAAATGGCTGCGCACATAGGCAGCGTCCTTGTGGCCGAGCGGCACGTCGAGCACGCCGCCGAGGCCGCAGCGCTTCTTGGCCGACGGGATCAGCGCCGCGCCCTTGCCGAGTACCTTGCGCACCGGCGTGCCCATCCTGGGATGCAGGATGGCGGCGGCATGTTCAAGCTCGCCATTCTCGCCCACGGCCGCGGCCTTGCCATAGCTCTCGGCATCAGGCCCCTCGATGCCGAGGGCGGCGACCGCCCGCTCGGTCAGCAAGGCGCCGAGCTCCTCGCCGATCTCCATCAGCGGCGTGAGATCCTCGACATAGCGGCCGGCGAAGGGATTGGCGATCACCGCGATCGCCGCCGCCCGCCGGGTCGGCGGCTCGACGGGGCGGTCCATCTCGCGGCGGACTTCCTCGACGAAGGTGACGAGCTTGCGGATGCTGGCCGGCATGACGGCGTTTCCTTTCCAGAACAGAGTTACCGCAGCCCATCCACGCCCTTGACGTCTTTGGCCGCGAGGCCGCCGACGCGGGCATGGATGCGTGCTCCGGTGGTCATCACCAGGACCAGCAGGAGTTCGTCCGCCTTGGGCCCGTCGGCGAGCCCCACTTCCATGGCGTCGAAATGGCTGCGCACATAGGAGGCGTTTATATGGGTGACGGGCACGTCGAGCCGCGTGCCGGGTCCGCCGAGCTTCTTGGCCGAGGGCACGATCGCCTTGGCGTCCCCGAGGATCTCGCGCATGGCGTAGCCGCCGGGCACATGCCAGAGCGCGCCATGTTCGAGTTCGCCTGCGGCGCCGACGATGGCACCCTTGCCATAGCCCTCGACCTCCCCGGCCTTGCCGCCGAGCGCCGCCAGCAGTGCCTCGGCCATCTCCACGCCGAGCGGCTTGAGCTCCTCCATGAAGGGCGCGATCTCCTCTACATAGCGGCCTGCAAAGGGATTGCGGATCACGCTCAGAATGGCGCCGCGCTTCAGCGGCACGGCGCTGACGGGGCCGCCCTCGTGGAAAATCTCTTCGACGATGATGGCGCGCTTGCGCAGAACGATTTCGGGCATGTCAGGCGGCTTTCGGTTGCAGCAGAGTGTTGTCAGTCGACACCAGCGCGGTGACGCCGGCAAGATGGAGGGCGGCGGCGCGGATCAGCCCATCGTTGAGTAGGCCGCGAGCCTTCGCCTCCCCCGCCCGCAGCGCCGCGGTTATGTCCTCATGTGTGAGGGAGCCGACATCCCGCGTCACCAGGCGTTCCCCGAGATCGCTGTCGGGCTGCAGTGAGGACGCCGGCACCCGCAGGATGCCGGGATGGCCGAGGATATCAACCGCATTGGCGATGATGGTGGCCGCCGCATCCGCCGCCGCCGCATCCGCGGCCAGAACGGTAACAGCGTCGGCAATACCCAGGGAGAAGCTGCGCCCACGCCAGCCGGAGGTGGCGATGCCACCGATCCCCTCGCCCGCCCGTATATGGCTGCGGGCGAACAGACCAGGCCTGTCGGGGCGGTCGACAAGGCCGATGGCGAAGTCCTCGCCCTCGGCCAGATGCACGGCAATGTCGCCGCCATTGTTGACGAAGGCGCGGCGCAGGGGCGCCGCCCCCCGCATCGCCGCCAGGATCTCATCCGCCACGGCGCCGGCCACCGCCGCCATCGGCGTGATGAAATGGCTGCCGGCATGGGGGGAGACCGCGGCCTGCATGCGCCGTGCAACCACGCCCTGCGCTGGCAGGCTCCTCGCCGTCTGAGGCGATCGCAGGAGGGGGAGTTCCTCGCAGAGTGTCTCGAGCAGACCGTCGAAACGCTGCATCGCGGCGCCATAGGCTGATTGCACCGCCTCGGGCTCGGCCTGCGCCTCGATGATGAGATCGATCGGGCCATGCTGCAGGTGCAGGCGCCTGTTATCGCCCAGGAACGCGGCCTGCGGCCCGGCCCTCATCCGTGCGACCTCCGGGCCGCATGCGGGGCGAAAGGCCAGGGATTGTCGGCGCGCTGGGCGAGATCGACCCCTTCGCGCAGGCTGGAGAGTGGCCTGATATGGCCCATATGCCCACCCATCGCCTCGTAATCGTCGAGCCGCAGCGTGAACTCGATCGGCGCCACCAAAGCCGGCGTCGGTACATAGCCGAAGGCGTTGTCCGGCAGGCGGGTGACGTCGACCATGAAGGTGATGCCGCCGCCCGGCCAGACATAAACAGGCGCACCGCCGCAGGTGACATAGGTCAGGGCATCCTTGACCGAACGGGTCAGCCGCACCGGGTTTTCGGTGACACCCGCCCTCAGGGACCCGCCGGCGCCGCCGATAAACAGCACCGTAGCGAGAGCCGGCTCGCAATTTTCGGCAATGCGCTCCACCGATTCGACCAGGGATGTCGGCAGGTCCCGCCGCACCGGCCGCAGCGTCTCGTCGAGTTCGTAATAGCCGTGATGCTCGCCGGTAGTGCTCACCATCAGCAGGCGCAGGCCCGGCCAGGCCGTCTTGGGGTCGAATGGGCCTAGAATGGCGAGAGGATCATCGATATTGGTGCCGCCCCAGCCGGTACCGGGCTCCGCCACCTGGAAATAGCGCCCGGGCGTGGAGCGCCGCCCCTTGAGCTTGATGCCGGTGTCGGGGATGTCGAGCAGCTTGCCGGCCTGATGCTCGGACAGAACGCCGGTGATGTGATCGTCAACCACCACCACCTCGTCAGCCTTGCCGAGCCATTGCCGCGCGAAAATGCCGATGGTGGCCGAACCGCAGCCGACGCGCATGCGCTGTTCGAGCTGCCCATTGACCACTGGCGCCTTGCCGGCCTCGATGACCAGGGTGGCGCCACCATCCACGGTCATCTCGATCGGCTTGCGGTTGCATAGGTCCAGCAGGGCGTCGCAGGTGACGCGCCCCTCCTTCTTGGAGCCGCCGGTGAGATGATGCACGCCTCCCAGCGACAGCATCTGCGAGCCATATTCGCCGGTGGTGACGTGGCCGACCGCTTCCCCGTTCACCCGCACCGTGCTCTGCTCGGGCCCGACGAAGCGATCCGTGTCGATCTTCACCTTGACGCCGCAATAGGAGAAGATGCCCTCGGTCACCACCGTGACCATGTCGACGCCCTCGACCTGCGAGGACACGATGAAGGGCGCCGGCTTGTAGTCGGGATAGGTGGTGCCCGCGCCGATGGCGGTGACGAATTTCTCGGGACTCGGTACCAAAGAGCCGTCCCATCCCCTCGCGCTGCCGAAGGGCACGAGGTCACCACCTTCGGAAACAGTACGCTCCAGGAGGATGTGCGGATCGACCCGGACCAGCGTGCCATTGTCATTGGCATAGCGGTCGCAGGCCCCCGCCATGCCCGGCTTGATGTAGCACATCACCGGACAGGCATCGCAGCGGATCTTGCCGTCTGCCGAGACTGCCGGAGCCGGCGTCTCGAACTCGCTATGGGCGGAAAACTCACTGTAGGACGGCATGGAGCGAGCCCCCGAAGGCGGGTCAAATTCGTTTGTATACTAACGATAGTCGACCCGGACTCCCCTTTTGTCAAGACTGCGGGCAAAGCCTTCTGCGATGCCTGCCCGGTGATGTGCTCCACCCAGCCGGCCATGACTGGATAGCACCTATTGCCCGAAGCCGCTTTCCTCAGCGGATATATCCTTGCAGGCGCCGCGATCCTTCTCCCCCACCATCCTCTTGTCGCGGATGACAGCCCGTCTGGACAGATCGATCTCCCACGCCACAGAGCCCTCATTCGCCGTGACCGTGCTCGCGCCGAACACCGCCCTCACCTTTCTCTCGCTGCCGGTCTCGGGAACATGGACCCCAAGCGTTCCCGATGACGCATCGAGGGCGAAATTGAAGATCTGTGGCTCTTTCGGGGGATTGGGGAAACTGCACGACAGATAGGTCGGCGCCCCTAAGGCAACGGAGACCGGCAGCATTGTCAGGCAGATGGTCAGGCCGGCTCGCGAAAGCAGTTTCATGCGACAAGCTCTCAATTGGCAGGTTGATATCGGCGAGGCCAAACATTGACCGACATCCGTCATTGCGCGCGCAGCGAAGCAATGACGTCGGCCGCTGCGCCTACCCCGTTTTCTCCGGTCCCTTCTCGATCAAGGTGGTGACGTCCTGCAGGATGTGCGGCAAGGCAAAGCCCGCCGTACAGGCAAGATAGCGCGGCTCGAAGCGGGGATTGAAGCGGGCCTTGAAACCGCGCAGCGCGTCGAAATTGGCGATGTGATCACCGAAGCGGAACAGCAGCGGTGTGACGCGTTGCCAGGCCGGGCCGAGATTCTCGCCGGCCTGCGCCGGGTTGGGCGTCAGGCCGAGATCGAAACGCCGGGCGCCCCGGGCCTTGGCGAGACGCAACAGGCGCAGCAGCATGAAATCGAGCGTCGAGATGCCGAGTTCCGGCAGATAGCGCAGGATGTCGACCGCCCATTCCTCATTGTCGGCACTGCGCATCACCACGGCAAAGCCGACGATCTCGCCCGCCCGGCGCAGGATGGCGCAGTCATTGGTCCGGATCCAGCCGGGCGAGAAGCGTCCGACAACGAAATGGCCTTCGCTTCGGCCGGTGCCCGCGAGCCAGGAACGGGACACGGCTTCCAGCGTCGGCATGATCGCGGCCGTGGCGCCGGCGGGAACCAGATCCAGACTGAGGGCATGGATATCGGCCCAGGAGAAAATAGCATTGGCGCCGCTATAGGGCTCTTCCGCCAGGCCGGCGAGATCGAGCGTGGCGTGATCGCCGATCGGCGTCAGCGTCAGGCCGGCCTCGAGATAATCAGCCCGCATCCGCGGCGAGGCCGAAAGGATTACCGGCCACAATCTTTGCTGCTCGGCCCTCTCGCCGAAGACCCACAGCAGATCCTGCACCAAGGCGGGATCACCCATGGGATCGCCCAGCGCGATCGAGGACGCCCCGGCGCGGGCCACCACCATGGCAGCGTTGCCCTGATCGTTGGCGAGCAGCATCTGGCCGGGCAGCAAGGCAAGCCGGGCCTCCGCCGAAGGCACCCGCGCGACCAGGCCGGATATATCGATCGAAGCTGATGGCACCAAGCCGATACCGCCCTTCCAATAGGCACTGAGAATGCCGATGACGATGGCGGCTGTGACAGCCAGGCTGGTCGAGCGCAGGAAGCGCGACATCTCATCGCCATAGCCGAAGGCGACCCACAGCTCCGGCGTGTAGTCGACGAAGCGGAAGGCAAAGAAGCCGATCCACACCGTCACCGCCAGCATGGCCGTGATGGCGCCGAGCAGGAGCGGCGAATAATCGATGCCGAACACACGCGAGCCACGGGGAAAGGCCGGACGGCTGAGGGCAAGCACCAGCAAGGCGCAGCACAAGGTCAGCATGAAGCGCCAATCGGCGCTGCGCAGCAAGGTGGCGACGGTGGCGATCACGAGGACGAGCATCGCCGCGCGCCAGGCGGCCTCCATGCGCCGGATCAGGCCTCGCGCCAGGAACAGCAGTGCCACGCCCGACAGCGACGCGATGATGTGGGCCGTTTCCACCACCGGCAGCGGCACCAGGTTGGAGAGCAGGATGCGCCGGGCTTCGGTGGCCGGCACCGCGCCGGTGATCAGCAGGGCGCCGCCGGCAAGGAACATGGCGCCCGCCACCAGGATCGGAGCGAGCGGCTTCATGATGCTGGCGACCTGGTCCACCATCTTGCCGACGACATGGCGCCGGCGCGCCAGCTCATAGGCCCCCAGAATCGCCAGAGCCAGGGCGAAGGGCACGAAGTAATAGATGACGCGGTAGAGAATGATGCGGCCGAGCAGATCATCCTTGGCGATCATCGGCAGCGCGATCAGCATCGTGGTCTCGAACACCCCGATGCCGCCCGGTGCATGGCTGAGCACGCCGAGAAAGGCTGCCAGCACATAAATCACCATGAAGGTGAAGAAGGGCACGTTCGCCGCCTGATCCGGCAGCAGAATGTAGAGCGCGCCGGCGCCGGCACAGACGTCGAAGACACCGAGCACGATCTGGGCGACGGTGACCTTCCCGCCCGGCAGCGGCATCGACCAGCCCTCGACCGCCACCACGCGCTTGCCTGTCGAGACATAGCCGACATAGCCGACGATCACGGCAATGATGGCGACGCCGATCGACATGTTGAGGGACAACGGCAAATGGTCGACGCCGGCCACCGACCCCGGCACCAGCACCAGGCCGAACGCCAGGACAGCCCCCATGCCGAGCCAGAAGGTCAGCGTGCACACCAGGGTCAGGGCGGCGATCTGCGGCGCAGACAACCCCGCGCCACCATAGACCCGGTAGCGCACCGCGCCGGCGGTCAGCAGAGGCACGCCGAGCGTGTAGCTGATCGCATAGGAGGTGAAGGAGCCGATGGCGGCGGTGGAATAGGGAATGTCCTTGGCGCCGATCTGGCGCAGCGCCAGGCCGTCATAGCCGGTCAAGGCGAGATAAGACAGCGCCGTGAACAGGATCGAGAGGGCGATCGCCGTCGTCGGCGTGGCGGTGAAGGCGGCCACCACCTTCTCCGGCTCGACGCCGCGCAGGATCGACGCCAGCACGATGAGCGCACCGACGAACAGCCCGATCGACAGGATCGGCCCGACATAGCGCCAAGGCACGCGGCGCAGCAGCCGCCGAAAGGTGGAGTGCTTCTCATTCCCGGGCGGCAGGACGAGCAATCGCGCGGCCGGCTTGTTCTCGTCCTTGTTCGCCGTCACATACCAACTCCCGAGCTACTCGAACGGCTTGCCTTATGCGCGCAGGAAGACCGAATTGTGAAGAGGGGCGTGATGCGATTTGGCATGCCTGGATATCCGGCCTTCATGTTCCATCGATCGCCTTCAACCGGGCCAGCATCGCCTCGACCTCGGCCTCGGGCAGTTTCGCGATGTCCTGGGCCAGCCGGTTGGCAAGCTCCGTGGCCTGTGGCGACAGACCGGCGGTATCGACCACGACGCGTGGGTCGGACAGCGCAGCCAGGCGCTGCAGGTCCTCGGCTTCGTCCCAGATGATATTGAAATGGGTGATGATCCGCTGCAGCAAGATCCAGGTCGGTTGCCCGCGCTTGCCATGCTCCAGGGCCGACAGATAGGCGGCCGAGACGCCGAGCGCCTCTGCCATCTCCTTGAGGCTCTGGCCGCGGGCGGCGCGCAGGGCGCGTAATCGGGCACCAAAGGGGGTCATCGTTCGCCAAGCCTGCGGATGCGGCGCAGACGGACATAGAGGGCGCCGCTGCCGCCATGCCCGTGATGCGCCTCCTCGAAGCCGAGAATCAGGGGCCTGAGATCGGGCATGCGCAGCCATTGCGGCACGACGCGGCGCAGCACCCCGCGCTCATCGCCCGAAAACGCCATATCGCCGCCACCGCCCTTGCCGGTGATGACCAGCACCATGGAATAACCACGCATCTGGGCAATGGCGAGAAAGCCCCGCAGGGCGCCGTGAGCCTCGACCTGGCGCATGCCGTGCAAATCGATCCTGGCATCGATGGCTCGCGTGCCGCGCACGACCTGGCGCCGCTCATGTTTGTCGATGGGTGCTATCGGCGGTATCGGCGGTGCGGGAGGGGGCTTGACCGGACGGCTGGCCGCGGCTTTCGGCTTCGCCGCAGGCCTGGCGGGAGGTGAAGCAGGCTCCGGTGGCGTTTCCGCTGCCTTGGCTGCAGCCGTGGCCAGCTTGCGGCGGCGGCGTTTCAGCGGGATGATTTCCCGGGTGACGAAGGCCCAGAGTTCGCTGTCCTCGGCGGTTAGCCCCTTGCGGCGGGTCATGGCCGCGCCTCGGGGCCATTATCCGTACTGGGGGAGGATTTGGGCCACAGCACGTAGAAGCCGCCGCCATGGCGGACCGCACCGGCAACCGCACCGGCCTTGGCGCCCGATCCGAAGAAAATGTCGGCCCGCGCCGGCCCTATGATGGCCGATCCGGTGTCCTGGGCGATCATCAGCTTGCGGACAGGTTCAGGTTTCACACCGCCGCCGACATTGGGAATTGCCGTCTCGACGAAGACGGGCAGGCCGTAGGGCCAGATCTTGCGATCGATGGCGATGGAGCGCAGCGGCGTCACCGGCAGCCCCTCGCCGCCGATCGGGCCGGCATCGGCGCCAAGGAAGGGGGCCACCTTGAAGAAGACGAAGGATTTGTTGTGCCACATCACCTCGCGCGCAACCTGGGGGTCGCGCGCCAGGAAATCCCTGAGGCCTGCCATGGTGACGTCGCGGGGCGGGATGTTGAGCCTATCAGCCACCGCCTTGCCAATGGCGGAATAGGGCTGGCCGTTCTTGCCCGCATAGGCAAAGCGCACCACGCTGCCCGTCGGCAGCCGCAGGCGTCCCGAGCCTTGCACCTGCATGAAGAAGCGGTCGACGGGATCGGCGACATAGGCAATCTCGAGCCCTCGCCCGTCCAGGGCTCCCTCTTCGATCGCCTTGCGGTCCGGATAGATCTCCAGGCTGCCGTCGAGCTTTCGCCGGGCTGCGCTGTAGCCTTCGAAACCGGGCGGTATGGCGTTGGGTTCGAAGCTGACGAGATCCGCCGGCCGGTCATAGAGCGGGGTCTGGAACTCGCCTTCGCGCACCAGCGATCCCCGGAGCTCAGGTTCGTAATAACCGGTGTAGAATGCTTTTCCGCCGGTGGGCCCGCTGCCCTTCTGCGTGGTGATGCGCCAGGCATTGAAATGGGCCTGGAAGAACGCGCGGGCCGCCGGGCCATCCAGCGCTCCGCGCTTCAGGGCTTCGCGGCAAAGGCCGGCCAGATCTGTCGGGACCGGCACGCCGGCATCGAGGGCGGGATTGTTCGCGGCCTGCGAGCGACAGGACGCGAGCCAGACCTGCCAAGCCTCGGCGTGATCGTCCCGTTTCCAACCCGGAAGCTTGCCGAAGGGCACTAGCGCGGCCGTCGCTCCCGCCGGAAGCGGAGGCGGCAGCGGACGTTCGCCGGCCCAGGCTAGGCCGGCCGCAACGAAGAAAGCGGCGAAGGGCCCGATTCGGCGCAAGATTCCCATGACATCGATACCGTGGCCCGCCCGCCTCTATCCGACCGCGCTCAACCGCCGGTCGCCACGAGGCGCCAATTCGGGTCCTTGGTGCTGGTATCGCGCGCGAATGTCCAGGTATCGGAGACGGTCGCGACCTGATCGGCGCTGCCATCGACGACCGCGCCGTTCCTGTCCTTGGTGGCGCTGATCATCTGCGAGACGAAGCTGACGGTCAGTTCGGCAACGCGCCCCTTGACGCCGGCGGCGACGATGTCGGCCTTGTCGATCGACACGAAATTGGCCTGCACCGTCTCGCCACGCGCCTCGCGCTCGGTGATGTCCTGGGAGAACGCGTCGAAATTCTCGCGCGACAGCAGGTTCTTCAGTGTCTTGCGGTCACCATTGTTGAAGGCGGTGACGATCATCTCATAGGCCGCCTTGGCGCCCGGGACGAAGCTCTGCGGCTGGAAGCTCGGATCGACGACGGCAATCGCATCGAACCCGGCCGCGAGGGGCGTGTCCTTCTCGGCGAAACCTTCCCAGGGGAAGGCGGGTGTCGGCGCCTGGGCTTCGATAGGGGATTCGGCCTCGCGCTGCGGCGGGTTTACGGCCCTGTCGTCGCGGGTCGCAGGCTGGGCGTCTCGCCGCAACCCTTCGAATGTTGGAGGCTCGGCGCCGGTGCGCTCCCCAAGCACGGAACGGAGTTTGAAGATCACGAACACCGCGAGCCCCAGAAACACCAGCGTGATGATATCGAAACTACCCATTTGTGCCTTCAGCATCCCCACCGACCGAGTGACGACTCGAAATAACGGCTCAAGTCCCCTGTGGCAATGCCACAATCCTCACCTATATGGTGTTTATCGAGCAGTTTGCCAGCTTCATGCTACCATGAAGGGCAAACATGGCCAGCATGCGGCGTGTGCCGCTGCGCAAGGCCCAAACAGAGTTTCCCGGTGGGGCCGACGACGGCCCCACCGGGAAACTCTGCAAATGTTTGATATCTTGCAGGGGGGGCTCCGACAAAGCGGTTGCTGTTTGGCGGGACCACCAAGACCCGCAAGGACGCATTTTCGGCAAACGCGTCCTTGCTTCAGGAGAAAAGACACCGATGATCGCACGCAGCTTCAATGTTCCCGCTGGCTGGGCTTGGCTCGGCCTGGCCGGACTTGTGATCCTGCCTTTTGCGGAAATCGCCGCCTTCGTCTGGGTCGCGGGCCGGATCGGCATCGCCCTGGCGCTGATCGCCCTGGTGGCGACCTCCTTCATCGGTGCCTCGCTGCTGCGCCGGCAGGGCGGAAGCGTGTTCTCGCGCCTGCTGCGTGCGATGCAGGGCGGCGAGCCAAGCAACGGCGCAGCCCGCGAGAGCATGATGGTGGCGCTCGGCGGCGTGCTGATGATCATCCCCGGCTTCGTTACCGACATCATCGGCTTCGCGCTCCTTCTACCGAGCCTGCTGCGGCAATGGCGTGAAGGCCCTGTTCCGGCCCCGCAGGGTCGCGCCAGCACCGCGAGCAGCGATCCCAAGGTCATCGACCTCGGACGCGACGAATGGAAGCCGGTGGACGAATAGGACCGGCCTCCCCCTCAGCAAATTTCAGGCCAGAAGCCCCCTCGCCTCCTCGTCACCGAGCGGCGCGGGCCGCTCGCAACCCTGCTCGATCAGCACCGGCCGCTTCTGCTCGGCAGCGGTGAGGACACCTTCCATCACGGCGAGGACATGCAAGCCGATATCGCCGTTGGCGCGATGAGGGCGGCCGTCGATGATGCCGCGTGCCATGTCGGCAAGGCCGAGACCGCGATAATTGGCATTGACGGGATGTTCCGCCGGCCAGTTCGGTTGGCCGAAACGGTCGCCAGACGAAGCATGGCTTTCCCAGGCTTCGCGCGGGCGGGCGAGCGAGACCTCGCCGCCGAACCAGTTCGGATCGGGCACGCGCAGCGACGCATCGGTGCCATGGAGCTCGATCGGCAACTGGCCATGGGCCCAGACGTCCCAGCTTGCCAGGAAGGTGATTTGCGCACCGGACTTGAAGGCGAGCAGCGCCTGGATGCTGGTCGGCGTCTCTACCGCGATGCTCTGCCCCTTGAACGGCGAGCTCTCGGTGGTCACCACCCGCTCCTCAAAGCCGCTCTGGCTCAAGGCCATCACCGAAGCGACCGGCCCGAGCAGATTGACGAGGGTGGAGAGGTAGTAGGGACCCATGTCGAAGACCGGGCCGGCGCCCGGCTTGAAGAAGAACTCCGGATTGGGGTGCCAGTGCTCCATGCCGTGCCCGAGTACCGCGGCGGTACCGATCAGCGGCCGGCCGATCTCGCCGGCATCGATGCGCAGCCTCGCCTGCTGGATGGCGGCGCCGAGCACCGTATCGGGTGCGCAGCCGACCCTCAGTCCCTTCGACTTCGCCGCCTCCATCAGCGCGATGCCATCGGTGAGGCGCGTGGCGAGCGGCTTTTCGCCATAGACGTGCTTGCCAGCCGCAATCGCGGCACGCGAGACCTCGGCATGCGCCTCGGGCACGGTGAGGTTGAGCACGATGTCGACATCGTCGCTCGCCAGCAGCGCTTCGATGCTGCGCCGCTGCAGATTGTATTTCTGGGCCTGTTTCTTCGCCGCCTCCTCCCTGAGGTCGGCGCAGGCGACGAAATCGAAATCGCGAAACAGGGCGGCGTTGAGAAGATAGATGTCCGAAATATTGCCGCAGCCGATCAATCCGACGCGCAATGGCATGGGAAGCTCCTGAATATCTGGGGTGCCGATCTCCTCAGCGACATCGACGGCAGTCGGTGGCGCGGGATCGGCATTGAATTTGAAAGTTATGAACTGGTCGCGGCTTCATAATCTGCCATCCCCGGCCGAGCCGCTCGCGAGCGCAGCGAGAGAGGGCGAGGGGATCCAGGGGCTGAAGGGCTCGATCTGTGCCCCTGGATCCCCTTCCCGCCGCCTGTGGTGGCGCCGGGGATAACAGCTTTTCCCGCTCACACTCCGGCGAGCTTGCGCATCGCCTCGGCACTCACCGTGGCAAAACGCCTGAGGTCAGAGGGATTGTCGTGCTCGGCGACCATGATCTCGGCGCCTGCAGCCACACAGAGCGGCCAGATCGTCGCCCAGTCGACCACGCCGGTGCCGACATCGGCCCAGCCATCCTCGTTGACCTTCTCGCCGGCCGGCGCGATGTCCTTGACGTGGACAAGCGGCATGATGGCGCCATAGCGCGCGATCCAGGGCTTGGGATCGGCATTGGCCCGCACGATCCAGGCGATATCCGCTTCCCATTTCACGCCGTCGACCAGCAGATGTTCGATCGGATAGGAGCCATCCGGCAGGGCGATGAACTCGAAATCATGGTTATGCCAGGCAAAGGTGTAACCGGCCTCACCGGCCTTGCGCGCCACCGCCGCCAAGCGATTGCCGAATGCCTTCCAGCCCGCCGCATCCCTGGGGCGGGCATCGGGCATCAGATAGGGCGCCACGATCGTGCCGATGCCGAGCGCTTCGGCGATGCGCAGATTGCCGTCGAGATCGGCCTCCAGGCCATCGATACCGAAATGGCCGCTCTTGGCCGTCAGGCCGAACTCCTTGAACAGGCGGGCAGCGGCGGGCACGTCCTGGTAGAAGGCGCCGTAGGGCTCGACATTGCTGAAGCCAGCCTCGGCGATCGTCCTGAGCTGCCCCTCGAGTGGCGGGAAGTTGCGGCCCGAATAGAGCTGGAAAGACAGGGGATATTGCAGAGCCATGACAGATCCTTTCATGAAATGAGAAAAATCAACGGGTTGGGTGGCAATCGCGGCCGGGCTTTTTCACAGGCGCTCTCCGCTTTCCGCGTCGAACAGCGAGGCACGCCCGACGTCGAAATGAAAACCGATCTCGTCGCCGGGCCCGCTTTCATTGTCGCCGTCGACGCGAATGGTGGCGGGCTTCCCGGCAAAGCTGGTCCACAGCACCGTCTCGGCGCCCATCGGCTCGACGATGTCGATCCTGCCGCGGGCGGCATGTCTTCCCGCCGATGCAGGGCCGACGTCGATATGCTCGGGCCGAATGCCAAGCACGGCCTTGCGCACACCCGGTTCCACCGAGAACGCATAGGCCGCAAGGTCGATGCTCTCGCCATCCGCCTCGAAACGCCAGTGTCCCGGCGCCCCCGAAAGCTGGCCCTCGATGAAATTCATGCCGGGCGAGCCGATGAAGCCAGCCACGAACTGGTTGGCCGGCTTGTGATAGATCTCAAGCGGGCTGGCGAGTTGCTGGATGACGCCGCCCTTCATCACGGCGATGCGGTCGGCCAGGGTCAACGCCTCGATCTGGTCATGCGTGACGTAAATCATGGTGTTGCCGAGGCTTTGGTGGAGCTTCTTGATCTCCACCCTCAGTTCGTTACGCAGCTTGGCGTCGAGATTGGACAGGGGTTCGTCGAACAGGAAGACGTCGACATTGCGCACCAGAGCGCGGCCGATGGCGACGCGCTGGCGCTGGCCGCCCGACAATTCGGAAGGCTTTCGCTGGAGCAAGGCATCGAGTTGCAGGAGCTTGGAGGCCTTGGCGACGCGCTCGGCAATCTCGGTCTTGGGCACGCGAGCCATTTTCAGGCCGAAGGACATGTTGCCCTCCACGCTCATGCGCGGATAGAGCGCGTAGGACTGGAACACCATGCCGATGCCGCGATCGGCCGGCTCGGCCCAGGTAACGTTCTTGCCCGAAATCCAGATCTCGCCATCGCTGATCTCCAGGAGGCCGGCGATGGCATTGAGCAAGGTGGACTTGCCGCAGCCCGAGGGCCCGAGCAGCACGATGAACTCGCCCTGGCGGATGTCGAGCTGGAGATCGTCGATGACAGCCACCGCGCCGTAGCGGATCGCCAGATCCTTCACCGAGACCGAGACGTCCTTCACCGAGGCAGATGTATTCGCGGAAACGTTCATGATGCTTACCCCTTGACCGCGCCGGCGGCGATACCGCGCACGAACCAACGACCGGAGATGAAGTAGACGACGAGCGGTACGGCGGCCGTGAGCAGGGTCGCCGCCATGTTGACATTGTAGGCCCGCTCGCCCGTGGTCGAATTGACGATGTTGTTGAGCTGTACCGTCATCGGCGAATTGGCGCCGCCCGCGAAGGTGAGGCCGAGGATGAAGTCATTCCAGATGCCGGTGACCTGCAGGATGGCGGCGACGATCAGCATCGGCGTCGACATCGGCAGGATGACGTGGAAGAAGATCTGCCAGAAGCCGCCGCCATCCACGCGCGCCGCCTTGAACAATTCGACCGGCAGGCTCGCATAATAATTGCGGAAGATCAGCGTCATCAGCGGCATGCCGAAGATGGTGTGCACGATCACGATGCAGGGCAGGGTCTGGAAGATGTTGGCGAGCGAGGAGATGCGCACCAGCGGATAGATGAAGACCTGATAGGGAATGAAGGCGCCGACCAGAAGAATGCCGAACAGGAGGTTGGCGTAGCGCACGTTCCATAGCGACAGGGCGTAGCCGTTGATAGCGCCGGCGGCGATGGAGATCGCCACGCTCGGAATGAGGATCTTCGCCGAATTGAGGAAGCCAACGCTGATGCCATTGCAGGCCAGGCCCGTGCACGCACTCGACCAGGCCGTGCGCCAGGCCGTGAGGTCGAAGGCCTGTGGTGGGGCGAAGATCTGGCCCTGACGGATCTCGTCCATAGTCTTGAGCGACGTCAGCACCATCACCACGGCCGGCAGCAGGAAGAAGGCAGCGGCGACGACGAGAAAGATGTAGAGGCCGATGCGGCCGGGGGTAAGGCGGGAGGGTTTGCGCCCGCGTTGCGTCTCGAGGGCGCTCATGCCGGCCTCCTCGACTGCCGGCGGAAATAAGTGTGGTAGAGCCAGGGCGAGATCACGCAGATCACCGTGATCAGCATCACGGTCGAGGCCGCCGTGGCGAGGCCGATGTTCTGGCGCTGGCCGAGATTGTCCATCACGAATTTGGCCGGCATTTCGGAGGCCGTGCCCGGCCCGCCATTGGTGAGGGCGACTACGAGGTCATAAACCTTGATCACCGCGATCGAAAGCAGCACCGTCGCCGTGGTGATGGTGGGGGTCAGGATCGGTAGGACGATGGAGACATAGACCCGCCAGGTTGGGATACGGTCAATCTTCGCCGCCTTCCACAACTCCGTATCCACCCCGCGCAGCCCCGCCAGCATCAGCGCCATTACCAGGCCCGAGGCCTGCCAGATCGCGGCAATCACCAGTGCAAACACGGCGAGATTCGAATTCACCGCCCAGTCAAAGGTGAAGCTCGTCCAACCCCAGTTGCGCACCGTGTTCTGGATGCCGAGATTGGGGTTCATCAGCCACTGCCAGACCAGGCCCGTGACGATGAAGGACATCGCATAGGGATAGAGGAAGATGGTGCGGAACGTGTTCTCGAAGCGGATCTTCTGGTCGAGCGCCACCGCCAGCAAGAAGCCCACGATCAGGCAGCAGATGATGAAGAGCACGCCAAAGACGGCCAGGTGCCACACCGAAACCTGCCAGCGATCCGAGGCAAACAACCGGACATACTGATCGAAACCGACAAAATTGTAGACCGGCAGCAACTTGGAACCGGTGAAGGAGATGACGATCGTCCAGATAACCGTGCCGATATAGGCGGCTACGACGATGATCCAGGCCGGTATCAAGGCCAATGCCGCCATGCTCAGTCGGCGAGGACGACGATTTGGACGCGACAATCTTGCAGGTTCGGCCATTGCGACCTCCTTCAGGATCCATCTTGTGGTGAGAATGGGGGCCGGTCTTCTCGGCTCCGCCGCGAGATGGAGCGAGACCGGCTTGTCCGTGCGTCGGGCAGGCGGGTCCGAGGACCCGCCTGTAGGAGCCTACTGCGCCGACTTCAGCGCATTCGCGAATTTGGCGGTGAAGTCTTCCGGGGTCTGGCCCTTGTCGTTCCAGAAATTGGTGACGACATCCTCGAGCGCGCCGATCAGATCGGCGCTGGACAGCATGTCGACCACCGGCGTCTGATGCGCGGGATCGGCGAGGAGCTTCATGCCTTTCTGCGCACACGGGTCGAACTTGCTGGCATCGACATCGGTGCGCACCGGCATCGAGCCCTTCTGAATATTGAACAACACCTGGGTCTCAGGCGACAGCATGGTCGAAGCGAGGAGGTTCTGCGCCTTGAGCTGGGCCGCGTCGGTGGTCTTGGGGAAGACGAAGACGTCGCCGCCGATCACCAGCTCCTTATCGTCGATGCCGATCTGGCAATAGAAATCCTTGCCGGCCTCCTTGTTCGCCGCCTTGAATTCACCCTTGGCCCAATCGCCCATGAACTGCACGCCGGCCTTGTTGGTGATCAGCAGAGCCGTGGTATCGTTCCAGTTGCGTCCCGGCGACCCGGCATCGGTGTAGGCACGCAACTTGCCGAAAATCTCGGCCGATTTCTTGAACTCGGGTGTATCGATAGCGGTGGCATCGTTCTTGGCATAGAGCCGCATGAACGTGTCCTTGCTGACCGATTGCAGCACGACATTGAACAGCAGCCGCTCCTGCCAGGGCTCGCCGCCCTGTGCCAGCGGGATAAAGCCGGCCGCCTTGATCTTGTCGAGAGCCACGAAGAAATCGTCCCAGCTGGTCGGCACTGTGGTGACACCGGACTTGTCGAGCACTTCCTTGGAATAGAAGGCCCAGTTCTGGCCATGCACGTTCACCGGAACGGCATACATATGGCCCTCGCGGCTCGCGGCTGCGATGAAGGAAGGCGGCAGGAAGGACTTCCAGTTGCCTTCCTCGGCAACCTGGTCGACGGTATTGAGCAGGCTCTGGCTGACCAGATCGTCGAACTGCTTGCCGGTGTTGAACTGCGAGGCAGTGGGCGGATTGCCACCGACGATACGGTTGATTGCAGCCGAGCGCGCGGCCTGGCCGCCGGCAACAGCCGAGTCGACCCAAATGCCCCCGGCCTTGGTGTACTGGTCGGCGAAGACCTTCACGGCGGCGGCCTCGCCGCCGGAAGTCCACCAATGCATCACCTCGGCCTTGGGCTTGTCCTGAGCCATGGCCTGCCCGGAAATGCCCTGCCCGGCAAACGCCAGCGCGACAAGCGCACCGGCAAGCATCGAGCGCGCCGGAGCCCGCTGCAGAATCGCCCTCAATTTTTCCATGGACATCCTCCCTGAAGGATCGCATGCTGTGCTTATGTAATCGATTGCATGCGCCGGGATATTGATTGCGATCGGCGTTCGTGTCAAGGGGATCGGCGCAGGGCTCCGGTCGCACCCGCAACGAGCAGATGACGTGACTTTTACGAAGTTTCGTCAACAGGTTAGAGTACGGTAGTCTGATGCCGCCCGCCAAAGAACGAGCCAAACGCATTCAAAGACGCGCGTTGCGCGACGTCTCCAAGATCCGCATCGGCGACGTGGCCCGCGCCGCGGGGGTCTCGACGGCCACGGTCAGCCGTGCCCTCACCTTTCCGGATCGGGTGCAGACGGAAACGCGCGAGCGTGTGCTCGCGGCCGTGCGCGAGCTCGGTTACACGCCCAACAGCGCCGCCCGGCAGTTGCGCGCCGGCTCCTCGCGCAGCGTGCTGGTGGTGGTCGGCCCCCGGCGCAATCCGCCCTTCTTCAGCGAGGTGCTGCGGGGGATCGACACCGCTCTGTCCCAGGCTGGCTATGCCGTGCTGATGGGCAATCTCGATAGCATCGACGGCAAGGAGAAATATCTGGTCGACCTCGTTTTCGGGGGCCATATCGACGGAGCGCTGGTGCTTGCGAGCACCGTGCCCTCGCATGCCGGGCGCACCATCGCCGATTCAGGCATTCCCATCGTCGGCATCTGCGCGGAGACCGATGTTGCCGGCATACCGGCCGTGGTGGTCGACGACGAGATCTGCTGCCAGGCCCAGACGCGCTATCTCCTCGACAGGGGCCACCGGCATCTGGCCTATCTCGCCGGCCCGAAGGGCAATTACAACGAGCGCCATCGCTATGCCGGATTCCAGGCCGAAATCGCCGCCGCCGGCCTCGGGCCCGATGATTTCGTGCGCTTCGAGGGCAATTATGATTTCGCCTCCGGCGTCGCCTCGGGCAAGGCTTTTCTGGCGCTGGAGCGCCGGCCGACCGGGGTGGTCGCCACCAGCGACGAAATGGCGATCGCCTTCATGACGACCATCCGCAGGGGTGGGCTCAGGGTACCCCAGGACGTTTCCATCATCGGCTTCGACGGCATCGAACTCGGCGATTTCGTCGAGCCGACCCTGACGACCATTCGCCAGCCGCGTTTCGACCTCGGATCGACCGGGGCGAAGCTGCTGCTCCAGTTGATGCAGGGCAACGCTGCCTCGCAACAACTGACCACGCTGAAGGGCGCGCTCGACGAGCGCGAGAGCGCCGGATGGGTGAAAACGTGACCGGCACCGGGACGAGGCCGAAGATCGCGCCGTCGAGCGCCGTCTCCCTGCCCCCGCGCGGACCCGACTGGTTCGAATTCGATTACGCCGTCAGCAGCGACGGCCGGCTGATCTGCCTCGAAACCAGCCACGATATCGCCAGGCAGGGCCGTGAATCGTTTCTCAAAAGCGCTCCGACGTTGGGCCGGCTATCGATCTTCGACGGCGAAAGGCAGACGGAACCAGCCCATTTTCCGATGCCATCGAACACCTGCAATGCGACGGCGAAGGCAAGATCTGGTGCGGATATTGGGACGAGGGTGCTCTCGACAATCGCGCCTGGAGCCGCGGCGGCCCCGGCATGGCGCCCAGCGGCCTGATGCGCTTCGATATAGGTGGAAGGGCCCTCTGGTCACAGGGCGTCGCCACCACAGACTTTGCCATGGTCGACTGCTATGCGCTCAATGTCGGACGCAGGCAGGTCTGGAGCTGTTGCTACACGGACTTCCCCATTCTCAGCATCGACCTGTCTGGGACTCACCGGCTCCGGCCCAACGCGATCGAGGGCGCCAAGGCTATCGCCATCGATCGTCACTTCGGTCTGCTGGCCGGCGGCTATGCGCAAGAAAGCCATCGCCTCGTACTGTTCCGATGCGACAAGCACGAGATCAAGACCCTTGCTGCCTACGATCTCGATCTGGGCTTCAGCCGCGAACGACCGGCGCAGCTTTTCACCGCTCGCCAAGATACGCTGCACATCGTATTGGATGATCAATGGTACAGATTGAGCGTCATGGATGTGGCACTGGTCGCCGGGGTCTTTTACTGAAGCAAGGGATCCGAAGCGCGCCCGTCAACAAGGTGAACGATTCCTTCCTTGCATGGCGACGAAAAATCCCTATATTGCGTTTGTCTCGATGAGACATCTCATAGACGGTCTACTTGATCGTTGGTTTTGAGAGTGGGCCCCACCCGGGACCCGCTCTTTTTGTTTCGAGGGTTGCGTGAACGAACCCGAAGCCATTGTCAGCAAGGCCGATTCGTCGGCTGACGCGTTGAACGAACCGCGCCGTCTCACCGAGACGGGCGTTGCCGCACGCGTGGCAGAGATCACCGAGCGCACCATTATGCCACTCGGCTTCCGCCTCGTGCGGGTACGCCTCAACGGCAATAATGGCGGCACCGTGCAGATCATGGCCGAACGGCCCGACGGCACCATGACGGTGGACGATTGTGAGCTGATCTCCAAGACGCTCTCACCCGTCCTCGACGTCGATGATCCGGTCGGCAAGGCCTATCACCTGGAAGTCTCGTCGCCGGGGATCGATCGCCCGCTGGTGCGCGTCAGCGACTTCCAGCGCTGGGCCGGGCATGAAGCCAAGATCGAGATGACCCTGATCGTGGCCGGTCGCCGCCGTTTCCGGGGCATCCTGCTGGGCGCCGAAGGCAGCAAGGCAAAGATTCGCCGTGTCGATGCCGGTCCCGGTGAGGCCACCGATGTGGAGTTGAAGGTCGACGAGATGAGCGAAGCCCATCTCATCCTGACCGACGCGCTGGTGACGGAATCGCTGCGCCGCGCCAAGGTCGCCTCCAAGGCGCTGGCCGCGCAACTCGAGGCTCAAGAAACGTCGGAGCTGGAAGCGGACGAACTGGAATCGGACGAAACCTCCGATCCGGAGACGCCGTCCAAGAAGCCGCATAGACAACCAAAAACCCGCTGAGAGGAAAGAATCATGGCCGTCAGCGCGAACCGCCTGGAACTATTGCAGATTGCCGACGCCGTCGCCCGCGAGAAGGTGATCGATCGTCAGATCGTGCTCGCCGCGATGGAAGACGCAATTCAGAAGGCCGCCCGCTCCCGTTACGGTCAGGAGACGGAAGTCCGGGCCGAGATCAATCCCAAGACCGGCGAGATCCGCTTGTCGCGCCTGCTGCAGGTGGTTGACCAGATCGAGAACGACGCCGTCCAGATCCTGCTCGAGGATGCACGCCGCAAGAATCCGGCTGCCCAGATCGATGACTGGATCGCCGAAACCCTGCCGCCCTTCGATTTCGGCCGCATCGCCGCCCAGTCGGCCAAGCAGGTCATCGTGCAGAAGGTGCGCGAGGCCGAGCGTGATCGCCAGTTCGACGAGTTCAAGGACCGCGTCGGCACCGTGGTGAACGGCCTGGTCAAGCGCGTGGAATATGGCAATGTCGTCGTCGATCTCGGCCGCGGCGAAGCCGTGGTACGCCGCGACGAATTGCTGCCGCGCGAGGTCTTCCGCCCCGGCGACCGCATCCGCGCCTATCTCTTCGACGTGCGTCGCGAGCAGCGTGGCCCTCAGGTCTTCCTGTCGCGCACCCATCCCCATTTCATGTCCAAGCTCTTCGAGCAGGAAGTACCGGAGATCTATGACGGCGTGATCGAGGTGAAGGCGGTGGCCCGCGACCCCGGTTCGCGCGCCAAGATCGCCGTGATCTCGCGCGATTCCTCCATCGATCCGGTCGGCGCCTGCGTCGGTATGCGCGGTTCGCGCGTGCAGGCGGTGGTCGGCGAACTGCAGGGTGAGAAGATCGACATCATCCCCTGGTCGCCCGACGTCGCCACCTTCATCGTCAACGCGCTGCAGCCGGCCGAAGTGTCGAAGGTGGTGCTCGACGAGGATTCCGAGAAGATCGAGGTCGTCGTACCCGAAGCCCAGCTTTCGCTGGCCATCGGCCGCCGCGGCCAGAATGTGCGCCTGGCCTCCCAGCTCACCGGCTGGGACATCGACATCCTCACCGAGGCCGAGGAGAGCGAGCGTCGCCAGAAGGAATTCGTGCAGCGCACCCAGACCTTCATGACCGCCCTGAACGTCGACGAGGTCGTCGGCCAGTTGCTCGCCTCCGAAGGCTTCCGCACGGTTGAGGAAGTCGCCTATGTCGACCCTTCCGACGTGTCGTCGATCGAAGGCTTCGACGAGGAAACCGCCGGCGAGATCCAGACCCGCGCCCGCGACTACCTCACCGCGGTCGAGGAAGAGTTCGATGCCAAGCGCAAGGCGTTGGGCGTGGAAGATGAGTTGAAGACGGTCGAAGGCATCTCCACCGCCATGATGGTGGCGCTGGGCGAGAACGACGTGAAGTCCGTCGAGGACCTTGCCGGCTGCGCCACTGACGATCTCGTCGGCTGGACTGAGCGCAAGGACGGCGAGACCACCAAGCATGCCGGCTATCTCGACGGCTTCGAGCTCAGCCGTGACGAGGCCGAGGCGATCATCATGGCCGCCCGCGTCAAGGCCGGCTGGGTCGAGGCTCCGGCCCAAGCCGAGGAAGAGACTGCCGAGGAAGAGGCTGCCGACGAGGAAGCTTCTACACTCTCCGAGCATGGAGCATGACCCCTCGTGTTGACAGAGCGCATCGAGGAAGACGATGACCGCCGGGCGCGCGAGCGCCTGTGCGCGGCTACGCGCCTCGTACGTCCTGTCGACACGCTGATACGCCTGGTCGCAGCGCCCGACGGCACCCTGACCCCGGATCTCAAACGCGTCCTGCCTGGACGCGGCGTCTGGGTCACCGCCAACAGGGCTAGCGTGCAGGAAGCCATGCGCAAGCGGGCCTTCGCCCGCCTGCTCAAACGACCGGTCGAAGTGCCGGCCGATCTGCCAGGCATCATCGAGCGGCTGTTGCAGAAGGCGGCGCTCGACATGCTAAGCTTCGCCAATAAGGCCGGACTCGTCCTCTCCGGCTTCGCCAAAGTAATGAATGCAATCGAATCCGAACGCGTTTCACGGCGCCTCGTGGCCCTGATTCAAGCGCGTGATGGGGCCGAAGATGGCGGCCGCAAGCTTGCACAAGCCGTCAAACGGGCCTATTGGGATAAAAATGCACCTAACTTCATTACGATTTTCGATTCTGCCCATTTGGATTTGGCATTAGGGCGGACAAATGTGATACATGCTGCGCTCTGCGCGGGCCCGGCGGTTACCGGTTTCCTGGATCGCGTTGCAGCGCTTGCTTTCTGGCAGGATGGCGGACTGGCCTCGGCTGAGCCACGTCCATCCTCCGAAGCCCCGCTGCAGGCGGACGACGAACCCTCAACGCAAGATGCCGCCCCGTCGCGAGACGGCGACGACGTCAGCTGAACTATCGAATGAAACGGGGCGACCCGCAGGATTTGGCACGGAATGACTGATACGAAAAACCCGGGCGATACGCTGACTGTTACGCCCACCAAGACGCTGACGCTGAAGCGGCCCTCGAGCGCGCCGGATACGGTTCGCCAGAGCTTTTCGCATGGCCGCTCGAAGACTGTCGTCGTCGAGACGGTGAAGCGCCGTCCGTCAGGCCCCGTTACTCCGCCTGCCGCGCCGCCGCCTGCTGCGCCGCCACCGCGGCCGGTGCCTCCTCCGGCAGCAGCAGCGCCCCAGCCGGTTCCGCCCCCCCGGGCCGCCGAACCGGCGCCCGCGCCGCGCCCGGTGGAAGCGCCCAAGGCTCCGGCGCCCGCGCCCGTTCAGCCTGCACCCGTTCAGCCTGCGCCGGTCGTTGCCGAGAAGCCAGCCGCTCCGGCGGCTGCCGCTCCTGCACAGGCACCCGCTCCCGCACCGCAGGTGGAAACACCGGCGCCGCGCCCCGCAGCCCCGGCTCCGGCTGCAGCGGCACCGGCGGCTCCCCGCCCCGCGGCTCCGGCTCCGGCCGCTCCTGTGGCCCCCCGTCAGGCTACTCAGACGCAGGGACGTCCAGGCGCACCTCAGCAGGGTGGACGCCCCGGACAGTCGCCGTCCGGTCGGCCCCAGGGCCAGCGCCCGGGCCGGCCCGGCGCCGGCATGGTTCTGCGCACGCTGTCGAACGAGGAAATGGACGCCCGCACGCGTGTGCTGGCCGAAGCCCGTGTCCGCGAAGCCGAGGAGCGCAAGCGCGCGGCCGAGGAAGCCGTGCGCCGCGCGGCCGAGGAAGTCCGCCGCGAGGAAGAGCGCAAGGCGGCCGAAATCCGCAAGCGCGAAGAAGATGAGCGTCATCGCCGCGAGGAAGAAACCCGCCGCCATGGCGAGGCCGAGGCACGCCGCCATTTGGGCGAAGCCGCGCCTGCGCCCCGCGAGGGGGCTGCACCGGCTCGGCCGGGTGGCTATGGCGACCGGCGCGAAGGTCCCGGCGATCGGCGGCCGCCCCGCGAAGGCGGCAGTTCCTTTGGCGATCGGCGTCCGCGTGAAGGCGGTGCCGGGCCAGCAGGTGAACGCCGTGGTCCGCCGCGTGAAGGCGGTGCCGGCCTCGGTGACCGTCGTGGTCCGCCGCGTGAGGGTGGTGCCGGCTTTGGCGAACGCCGTGGCCCGCCGCGCGAAGGCGGTACCGGCTTTGGCGACCGTCGCGGCCCGCCGCGCGAAGGTGGTTCCAGCTTTGGCGACCGTCGTCCCGGCGGTGGTGGCTTCGGGGCCAATCGCGGTGCTTCCGCCTTTGCTCCGTCCGAACCGGCAATCACGCCGCCCGCGGGCCGCAATGTCGGTGGTCCGCCGCGCGCTCGTGCCGTGGTCGAAGACGATGATGGCGCCCGTGGCGTACGTCGTGGTCCCGGCGGTCCCGGTCGTGCCGGCGCCGCTCCCCCTCGCCGTGAGGCTACACCGCGCACGACCGAGCAGAAGGGTCGCGGCCGACTGACCGTGACCAGCGCCACGGGTGAACAGGACGAGCGTACGCGCTCCGTCGCCTCCTTCCGTCGCCGTACCCAGCGCATGACCGGCCATCGCCATGTCGAGGCCAAGGAAAAGATCATGCGCGAAGTGGTGATTCCGGAAGCGATCACCATCCAGGAACTCGCCAACCGCATGTCGGAACGCGCGGTCGACGTCATTCGCCTGCTGATGAAGCAGGGCGAGATGAAGAAGATCAACGACGTCATCGACGCCGATACGGCGCAGTTGATCGTCGAGGAGCTCGGCCATACGGCCAAGCGCGTGTCGGAAGCCGACGTCGAGGAGGGCCTGTTCGATACGGCCGACATCGACGATCATCTGGAGTCGCGCCCGCCGGTCGTGACCATCATGGGCCATGTCGACCACGGCAAGACTTCGCTGCTCGACGCGATCCGCTCCGCCAATGTCGTCTCCGGCGAAGCCGGCGGCATCACCCAGCATATCGGCGCCTATCAGGTGACCTCGCCGCTCGGCGGCAAGATCACCTTCATCGATACGCCCGGCCACGCCGCCTTCACGGCCATGCGTGCCCGCGGCGCCAAGGTGACGGATATCGTGGTGCTGGTGGTCGCGGCCGATGATGGCGTCATGCCGCAGACGGTGGAAGCCATCAATCACGCGACGGCGGCGAAAGTGCCGCTGATCGTGGCGATCAACAAGATCGACAAGCCCGACGCCAAGCCGGAACGCGTGCGCACCGAACTGCTGCAGCACAACATCCAGGTGGAATCGATGGGCGGTGAGACCATCGAGGTGGATGTTTCGGCCAAGCAGCGCACCAATCTCGACAAGCTGCTGGAGATGATCCAGCTGCAGGCCGAAATTCTCAACCTGCAAGCCAATCCGGATCGTCCGGCCGAGGGCTCCGTCATCGAAGCCAAGCTCGATCGTGGCCGGGGCCCGGTTGCGACGGTGCTGGTGCAGCGCGGCACGCTCAAGGTCGGTGACATCGTGGTCGCCGGTGCCGAGTGGGGCCGCGTGCGTGCCCTGGTCAACGATCTCGGCGCCACCATCCCCCAGGCCGGCCCGTCCCTGCCGGTCGAGGTGCTCGGCTTCAACGGAACGCCGGAAGCCGGTGACCGTGTTGCCGTGGTCGAGAGCGAAGCCCGTGCTCGCGAAATCACCGAGTACCGTACGCGTCAGAAGCGCGAGAACACCGCTGCGCGCCTGAGCACAGGCCGCGGCACGCTCGCCGACATGATGGCGGCGGTGAAGGCCGGCTCGGGTGCCCGCGAACTGCCGCTGGTCGTCAAGGCCGACGTGCAGGGTTCGTTGGAAGCCATCATCGGTGCCCTCGACAAGGTGGGTAACGATGAGGTCAAGGCCCGCGTCATCCATTCGGGTGTCGGTGGCATCACCGAATCCGACATCGGTCTGGCGGAAGCCTCCGGTGCCGCTGTGATCGGCTTCAACGTCCGCGCCCACAAGGAAGCCCGCGAGGCTTCCGAGCGGACGGGTACCGAGATCCGCTACTATAACATCATCTACAACCTCGTGGATGACGTGAAGGGCGTGCTCTCCGGCCTGCTGGCTCCGACGCTGCGCGAAGAGTTCCTCGGCAATGCCCAGATCCTCGAGGTGTTCAACATCACGAAGGTCGGCAAGGTTGCGGGCTGCCGCGTCACCGACGGCCACGTCGAGCGCGGTGCCAATGTCCGCCTCATCCGCGACAACGTCGTCATCCACGAAGGCAAGCTCTCCACGCTCAAGCGCTTCAAGGACGAGGTCAAGGAAGTCCAGGTCGGCCAGGAATGCGGCATGGCCTTCGAGAACTACCAGGACATGCGCGCCGGCGACGTCATCGAGTGCTACCGCGTCGAGGAAATCAAGCGTACGCTCTGATCGATCTCGGCAGAAAATTACGCAATGGCCGGGGGAACCCGGCCATTGCCGTTTTATGAAGAATGAATCCGCTCCTTCGCGACTGCGCGATCTGGACTAAGAACTATGCCCTGTCTTGATCGCTCTTCTTTGATGTCGATGCCACTGGGCATCGTCACTGTCTTGCTCCGCGGGCTTGCTCTCTGGTTCGCGATGACGGTCCCAGTTCTGGCCGAAGTCTGCGACAAGGTTGTCGGTGACGCATGGAGCCCTGATGATGGTCCAGCACTATTTCGCTATAGTTGGACCGCAGTAGTACTTGTCTGCGTCGTCGGAGCATGGTTCTCGCGCCAACCCTGGCTCTCATTCCTGGTCGCGTCGACTGCAACCGCGATGATGCTCTTCAGCCTGCTAGGAGCGCTGACAGACGAGCCGGTTTACAGTTTTGCCGTCGGGGAAGGCTGTATTTCGCGCGAACTTGATATCATAGACATGCTTCTCAACGCTGGTTCGGCGTTGGGTTGCGTGCTTCTCGGGTTTTGGCAGCGGCGCAGCCGCGCTATGATCCGGACCTGAGGAACAACGGAACTTCAACGAAAGCAAAGATGCCCCGTCTTACCCCCTCCTCCTCCAAGGCCCCCACGCAGCGGCAGTTGCGCGTCGCCGAGCTGATCCGCCACGCCCTCGCCGAGATCCTACAGCGCGGCGAGATCGTGGATCCCGTGCTTGAAGGCAAGGTCATCACCGTGCCTGAGGTCAGGATGTCACCCGATCTCAAGGTCGCCACCGTCTATGTGATGCCGCTGGGCGGCGGGGATGGCGAGGCTGTGATCAAGGCCCTCGCGTCCCATGCCAAATATCTGCGCGGCCTGATCGCCCGGCGGGTGACCATGAAATACGCGCCCAATTTCCGCTTCCTGATCGATACGACCTTCGATTACGCCTCCAAGGTCGACACCCTTCTGCGCCAGCCGCAAGTCAGCCGCGATCTCGAGCAAAGGCTGCCCGGCCAGGAGGAGGACGAGGCATGAACGCGCCCCGTTCAACCCGTGTCGAGGTCAATGGCTGGATCATCCTCGACAAGCCCGTCGGCATGACCTCGACCCAGGGCGTCGCCGTGGTCAAGCGCGTGTTCAACGCCAAGAAGGCGGGCCATGCCGGCACGCTCGATCCCCTGGCCTCCGGTATCCTGCCCATCGCCCTCGGTGAAGCCACCAAGACGGTCCCCTATGTCATGGACGGCCGCAAGGTCTATCGCTTCACCGTCACCTGGGGAGTGGAGACCAACACCGACGACACCGAAGGCGGCCCGGTGGCGACCTCCGACCTCAGGCCTGAAAAAGCAGAGATCGAAGCCTTGCTGCCCCGCTACACCGGCGTGATCAGCCAGGTCCCCCCGCGTTTTTCCGCCATCAAGGTGGATGGCGAGCGCGCCTACGACCTTGCGCGTGACGGCGAGGAGGTTGAGCTCGAGGCCCGCAATATCGAGGTTCATGCCCTGCGCATCGTCGAATTTACCGGCGAGACCACCACTTTCGAGGCCGAATGTGGCAAGGGCACCTATGTCAGGGCGCTGGCGCGCGACCTCGGCCGCGACCTCGGCTGCTACGGACATGTCACCGCTTTGCGCCGGGCCATGGTCGGTACCTTCGACGAGCAGGATGCGGTTACGCCCGACGAATTGCGCGCCATGAAGGAAGGCACGCCGGACCTGCCCCCGCTGGCGGAAGCCCTGCTGCCGGTGGAAACCGCCCTCGAGGCCCTGCCGACCCTGATGGTTTCCCAGCACGACGCCAGCCGCCTTGCCCGCGGCCAGGGCGTGATCCTGCGAGGCCGCGACGCGCCGGTCTTCGAAGGCGTGGCGGCAGTGATGTCCGGCGGAACGCTGGTGGCGCTCGCCGAACTCGAGCGGGGCGAATTGCTGCCCAAGCGCATCTTCAGACTATAGAGAGCGTCGTGCCAAAAGGCGGACACCGGTTTTTGCCAAAACGAAGCGGCAACAGCTCCTTGCAGCGTCGGACCTGATTCCTGAATCGAGTCCGGTGCTGTTGCGTCTTGCGGGCCGGTGACCTCGCCGTCCCGGCAGCCGGGGGTCGGCTCATTTGCGATAGACAGAGGGATTTCAGGCTTCCTGAAACCACTCCGCTCTTCGCAAGGGCAAGATCGACGGCCCGTGGATGCGCCGGGTTGCCACGGTCTGGAACACGTTGATGCCGCCACGCTGGAAGCTGATGCAGCACATCGACAGGTAGAGCAGCCATAGCCTCGTGCGTTCCCAGCCGACCATGGCGCTGGCCTTCTCCCGGTTCGCCCAGAGATTGTCGACCCAGTGCTTGAGGGTCAGGTGAAAATGCATGCGCATCGGCTCGATATCATGGATCTCGAAGCCATGCCGCTCCAGATTGGTCGCGGTCATGCCGATATGATCCATCTCGCCCCCCGGGAAAATATAGCGACGGATGACTCTCATATAGGCCGTTTCCCGGCCGAACTTGGACATGTCGAACAAGGCACGCCGAACACTGGCCTGGTGGAGATAGCGGCCGTCGGGCGTCATCAGTTCACGCATGTGGATGAAGTGGCGGTCGTGATTCTTCAGCCCCACATGCTCGAACATCTCGATCTGCGCGACCGCATCGAACTGCCCCGATGGCTCGATGGTGCGATAATCGCGCAATTCCACCTCGACCTGGTCTCCCAGCCCCTCCCGTTCGATTTTCGCGCGGCAGAATTCCAGCTGGCGCTGCGCCAGGGTCACGCCATAGGCCGTGACGCCGTAATGCCGGGCAGCGTGGCAGACCAGCCCGCCCCAGCCGCAACCGATGTCGAGCAATCGGTCACCGGGTTTCAACTGAAGCTTCTGGCAGATGCGGTCGAGCTTGGTCTGCTGGGCATCTTCAAGCGAGGATTCCGGACTCGGGAAATAAGCCGCCGAATAGACCATCTCCGGATCCAGGAACAATTGATAGAACTCGTTCGAGACGTCGTAATGGAACTGGATCAGCTCCTTGTCGTCCCGCCCCTTGGCATAGCGCATCGGGACCGAGCCATCAAAGCTGGGCAGCGGGGCTGCCTTGGCCATCCGGCCAAAGAGGAATGGCGTGGCAAACCCCAACAGCTTCATTTTGGGAAATGACCGACCTGTGGCGAGTGCCTTGCTGTGATTCCAGCGTTCTGCCGCCTGCAGAGGACTTCCACCGACAATATCGACTTCCTGTTCAGCGTATAGCTCGAACAACGTCATCAGCCTCGGGCGCGTCAACATCCTGCGTATCGCTTCGGGGGAGCGCAGCACAAAGCGGATGTCGTCTCTGGCATGAGGCCCGAGCGGCAGAACTTCGCCGTTCCACAATTCGAGACTGAGATCCGCCCCAAGTTTGTCGGCGACCTCCCCGACGAGCTTACGCGTAACTGCAAGACGCTTTTCTTCGAGATTCATGGGCGCCGCTTCATGGGTTGGGAGGCTTGCCTGCACTCGCCCCACCCGACGTGAAGGCAATGCAGCGACGCTTCCCGAATCGACCGGCTCGGGCAGACGTCTCTCCGTCACCTTTTTGACAGGTTTAATATTACCTGCAACCCATGGGTGCATCATGTCGCGGCCGCAACGGACAAGGACGATATGAGGCTACGGCGCTTGGCGTGATATCTACGCCTTCGAGGCCTTGCCGTCCTGCGTGGCCGCGACGCACTGGTCTTCGAAGGCGCGGCAGTGGTGATGTTAGGCGGCGCGCCGGGAGCGCTCGCCGAACGCGCGCGCGGCGAATTGCTGCCCAAGCGCATCTTCAGCACCGGCCCTCAGATCGACTTCGCATCGAGGCCTGGCAACTGGGCGATCGCACTTGCGAGAAACTCGATCAGCAGTCTGACGCGCGCAATGCCGGCACGCTCGGGCACGATCAGCATGTTCAAAGGCGTGGGCACCGGCACATAATCGGGCAGGATCGGCTCCAGCCGACCTTGCTCGAGGAGATCATCGACCAGCCAGACATGGGTCGGGCCGAAACCACGGCCGGCCGCGAAAGCTTCGCGCGCCGCAAGTCCGTGATCGACCTGCAGGCGTCCGCCAAAGGGCACGGCATGGCGGCTTCCGTCCGGCCCCTCGAGAACGAGCATCTCGCTGCCCGCGATGTTCGACATGCGTATGCCCTCAAGCCCGGCCAGGTCTTCCGGCGTCCGTGGCCGCCCATACCGGGCCAGAAAGTCAGGAGCTGCCACGAGAACCCGACGGCTGCGGCCCAGCGACCGCCTCTTCATGGAGCTCTCGTCGAGCGGCCCGAGCCGCAGTGACAGGTCGACGCCTTCCCGGACGAGATCGATACGTTCGTCGGTGAGGCTGAATTCGACTCTGATATCGGGATGGCGGTCCTGGAAGGCGAAGAGCAGGCGGGCGACATGCCGAACGCCGAGGGCGGCCGTGCAGGACAGGCGGACCGTGCCGGCATGCTCTCCCTGCCCCTGTCGAGCCTCGTCGCCGGCCTGTTCGACGAGGCGCAGGATCTGGACGGCATGGGCATAATAACGGCTGCCTTCCTCGGTGAGCGAGACGCGCCGGGTCGTGCGGCTGAGAAGAGCCACGCCCAGCGCATCCTCGAGCTCGCTCAGGTGCCGCGTGACACTTGACTGGCCGATATTCAGCTCGCGTGCGACCGCAGAAAAATTTCCGCGCTCGGCGACGCGAACAAAGCTGCGAATGCGTTCCAAAGTGACGTCTGATTTATCCATAAATCGGCATAGTACTATGCATTCTCCAGGTATAGCGGATTATATGGACCTTCCCTAGCTTTGAGGAATGATTTCTCATTCCCGGAAACACCCATGAAAGTCCTGCTCGTCTTCGCGCATCCCGAACCCCGCTCGCTCAATGCAAGGCTTCGCGACGTTGCCATCGCCGAACTCGAGGCCCAGGGCCACGAAGTTCGTCTGTCCGATCTCTATGCCGACAAATGGAAATCCGAAGTCGACCAGGCCGATTTTCCGGCACTGGAAGCCGAAGCCAGACTGATACCGGTGCATGCCTCCAAGAAAGCCTTCGAGGCCGGCACGCTAACCGACGACGTCAAAGCCGAGATCGAGAAACTGCTATGGGCCGATGTCCTCATCCTGCAGTTTCCGCTCTGGTGGTTCACCATGCCGGCCATCCTCAAGGGCTGGGTCGACCGCGTCTTCGCCTATGGTTTCGCCTATGGCGTCGGGGAACATAGCGACCAGCGCTGGGGGGATCGCTATGGCGAGGGAACCCTGGCCGGCAAGCGCGCGATGCTCATCGTGACGGCCGGCGGCTGGGAAGAACATTATACGCCGCGCGGGATCAATGGCCCGATCGACGACCTGCTGTTCCCGATCCATCACGGCATTCTCTATTATCCCGGCTACGACGTACTGCCGCCCTTCGTGGCCTATCGAGCCGATGGCCTCAAGGAAGCGGGTTTCGAGCCGCTGGCCGAGCGCCTGCGCGACAGAATGCGAACGCTGCCATCCGCGTCGCCCATTCCCTATCGCCGCCAGAATGCCGGCGACTACCTGATCCCGACCATGCAACTGCGAGCCGGGCTCGAAACGTCGGGCGAAACGGGCTTCTCGCTGCATCGGCGCGCGCCCGCCGATTGAGCCTGCCGGCCCGGATGGCCGTCACAACCTGGTTTCGCCTTCGTCCTCGCGCAGGGCCCGGTCCTCCATCTGAATGGTGACATGGCCGATGCCGAATTCGTGGCCGACAAGCTGGCGGGCTGCGACCAGAACCTCGCGCGCTTGGGTCATGTCGGCCAGCACCAGATGGCCACTCATGGCATCGAGCCCCGAGGTTATCGTCCACACATGCAGGTCATGCACGGCGACCACGCCGGGAATTTCGCCCAGCTTCTTCTCGAGCAGGGAGAGATCGACGGTAGGTGGCGTGCCTTCCATAAGAATATGCACCGCCTGCTTCAGCAGGATCCAAGTGCGCGGCACGATGAACAGGCCGATCCCCGCGCCGATGATGGGATCGACCAGCGTCCAGCCCGTCAGCATCACCACGAGGGCGGCGAGGATGACGCCGAGGGAGCCGAGCATGTCGGACAGGACCTCGAAATAGGCCCCCTTGACGTTGATGCTCTCGGAAGAGCCCCCGGACAGGAGCTTCATGCTGATCAGATTGACCACCAGTCCCGCCATGGCCACGGCCAGCATCGGGGCCCCGAGGATTTTGGGCGGGTTGAGGAAGCGCTCATAGGCTTCATAGAGGATGTAGACGGTGAGCAGCAGCAGCACGACGGCGTTGGTCAGCGCCGACAGGACCTCCATGCGGACATAGCCATAGGTCTTCTGAGGCGTGGCCGGCCGTTCGGCGAAACGGATGGCGATCAAGGCTAAAGCGAGGCCTCCGGCATCCGTTAGCATATGCGCGGCATCCGCCAGCAGAGCGAGGCTGCCTGTCCACAAGCCACCGATGACCTCCGCCGCCATGAAGGCCGAGGTCAAGGCAAGGGCGGTCAGCAAACTGCTCTTGTGACGGCCCGCTGCCGTCTCCCCGCGCGAGGCCACCCCGTGCGCATGCCCGTGTCCCATCCATGCCCTCTTGCAATTGCCGCACAACGCAAGCCGCGATGCAGGGGAAACATAACTCCTCTAGCCGCTAGAGGAGCAAGACACAAAGGCGATGGTTCGGGTGAATATGCGCCAAACCGTCCAGAATGAAGTGCGTGATCCGTTCAAATCACACAGCGCTTTTGCCGACTCAGTGCTTGCTGGCTTTCCGCTTGGCTGCAGGAATAGCCTTCCGCTCGGGCTCGGGCTCGCCTTTCGCGTTCAGTTCGTGCACGTCATAGAAGCGGGAGGTCAGCGTCGATTTTGCTTCCTCGCCGACGATGAATTTCTTGGCCATCTCCCAGTGGCGAAGATCGCTGCCTTCCGGACACCCTTCGCGCAGCCAGATCTCATAGGCCTTCATTCGAATGCGCTGTTCGGTCGTATGTGGCATCGCTGCGCTCCCTCGTCGCGTTTAACGGAGCGGCCGACGCAGAGGCGCGTGGCGGGCATTGCCGATCAGACATATCACGGCATCCGCCCGCCCCGCATTGCCCGGCCGCTGCGGGGGAAACGCAGGGCGGGCCGGCTGGTTCCCCGACAAGCGAGGTTTCTGGGGCCCAAGGCCTGGCACGAAATTGGCGCGCCGATCTGAAGATCGGTACAGCGTGTTTCGATCTATTCCGCGTCAGACCTCCCCACCCTTGGCAAGGAAGTCTTCGGCGCTCAGCACGATCTTCGAATCCTGCGCGCCCACCAGCTTCTCGTCCTTGTCGGGATAGGGCAGGCCCGCCAGCACGCTGCGGATTGCGGCAAGGCGCGTGCGCAGCTTGTCATTGGCCTTGACGATGGTCCAGGGGGTGTCGACCGTGTCGGTCGCTTCCAGCATGCGGTCATAGGCCTGCGAATAGGCTTCCCATTTGCCCACCGCTTGGTGATCGATCGGCGAGAGCTTCCACTGCTTGAGGGGGTCCGCATAGCGCGCATGCAGGCGCTTGAGCTGCATGGCCTGGCCGATGGTCAGGAAGAGCTTGAACAGGCGGATGCCGTCGCGCACCAGCATCGCCTCGAATTGGGGCGCCTCGTGCAGGAACTTGTCGGTCTGCTCCGGTGTGCAGAACCCCATCACCGGCTCGACCCCACCGCGATTGTACCAGGAGCGGTCGAAGATCGCGATCTCGCCCTTGGTCGGCAATTGGCTGACATAGCGCTGGAAATACCATTGCCCCTGCTCGGTGGGCGTCGGTTTCGACAGCGCGACCACGCGGGCATCGCGCGGGCTCAGATGCTGGGTGAAGCGGTGGATGGCGCCGCCCTTGCCTGCGGCGTCGCGCCCCTCGAAGATCACGACCACGCGCTCGCCCTGCGCCTTCGCCCAGGTCTGCGCCTTGAGAAGCTCGATCTGCAGCGCGCGCAGGTCCCGCTCATAGGTCTTGGATTTCAGCTTTTCCTTATGCGGGTAATTGCCCGAACGAAAGGCGGCGTCGTCGATCTCCGGGGGCAGGTCGAGATCATCGAGACGAAACCCGGCGATCGCCTTCATGAGCGCTTCGTCCGCCTGCTTACCCGCCTTCTTTGTCATGGAACCTCTCCAAATCCGCACGATCGTCGTGAAACTGTCATCGCTCTGTCTACATTGCCAGCATGAACGATTTCCACAATGCCCAGAGCAAAGCGCGTTCTAGTAGAAACACCCTTTTGCTCTGGCTCTCTGGTTGGACACGTCTTTGCGATTCGAGATGAGTCCGTCAATTCGCAAAACGCCTTGGATGGAAAGCCGCAATGTCGATGGTGATGGAACGCTCCTGGCTCTTGACGAAATTGGCCTGGAGCGGTGTAGCTGGTCCGGTGGGCTCGAACCGAAACATCCTGAACCGCATCTGGGGCCGCCGCTGGCTGGTGCTCTCGATCGCGCTGCTGCTGACCGCCCTGGTGCTGTGGGACGGCGCCAATCCCTGGCATGGTCTGCTCATCTTCGCCATGATCGTCGCGGCCACGGGTACCCTTCCCTCGACCGGCGGACATGACGGCAGCATCAGGCCCCCTCTGCCCGAAAGCGGCGGCAAGCCCTCCTTCGACGATCTGGTGATGGCCATCCCGGACCCGGTGATCGTGCTCGATTCGGAGCTTGCGGTTCGCTACTTCAATCGCCGCGCCCGTGACATCGTCCCCAATCTGCGTATTTCCGAAGCCCTGACCTATGCGCTGCGCGTGCCGGAATTGGTCGATGCCATCCGCTCGGCCCTCGACACCGGGGCCAGCCGGCAGATCGAATATTCCGAGCGCGTGCCGATCGATCGTGTCGTCGAGGCGCAGATTTCCACCATTGCGGGCGAGAGCGGGCGCACCGCCTTCGTGGTAATCGTGCTGCGCGACGTCACCCAACGCCACCGCGTCGAGCAGATGCGGGTGGATTTCGTCGCCAATGCCAGCCATGAACTGCGCACGCCGCTGGCTTCCCTGCTCGGCTTCGTCGAAACCCTGCAGGGCCCGGCGCGCAACGACGTCGCCGCGCGCGAAAAATTCCTCGACATCATGCGTTCCCAGGCCAATCGCATGTCCCGGCTGATCGACGATCTCCTGTCGCTCTCGCGCATCGAACTCAATGCCCATGTCCAGCCCGACAAACCGGTCGAACTCAGCGCCGTGGTCGGCCATGTCGCCGACACGCTCGGTCCCCTCGCCCAGGACCGGGGCGTCACGCTCAGCCTCGACAAGCGCGTCCCGACGCTGGAGGTTCGCGGCGAGCGGGACGAGCTGATCCGCGTCTTCGAGAATCTGGTCGAGAACGCCATCAAATATGGCGCGTCCGGCGGCAAGGTCGAAATTGTCATCGATTCGCTGCCCAAGACGCAGGGCAAGGGCCGCGAGGCCGTGGTGACGGTGCGCGACTACGGTCCGGGCATCGAGGCCGAACATGTGCCGCGCCTGACCGAGCGCTTCTACCGGGTGGACGCGGCCAAATCCCGCGAGAAGGGCGGCACCGGCCTCGGCCTTGCCATCGTCAAGCACATCGTGGCACGCCATCGCGGCCGGCTCGGAATCGAAAGCGCGCCCGGGGAAGGCAGCACTTTCTCGGTCCGGATCGATCAGATCGGCTGAGAAGGCGCGTCTATATGATGCCGCCGGTGTTTCCGGGACTTTTTACAATTGCGTCGCGTCCTTTTTGGCGACATCGCAACATTTCCCCTATCATATTGAAATATAACAATTATAAATGTCATAAAACGATAGTCGAACTGTCATAGAACCGTTGCTGCCGGCTTTTAGGAGTCGCGACGTAGACAGGATTGCCGACCGGTGAACGGTCGCCGTGCCCTGTCCAGAGAACAACGGAGATAGACCGTGAAGCTTTCCTTTCTTGCGCTCGCCGCTTCAGTAGCCCTGTCGAGCACGATCGCTGCCACTGCTGCCTATGCCGCCGACATCACCGGCGCCGGCGGCACCTTCCCCGCCCCGGTCTACAATGCCTGGGGCAGCGATTTCAAAGCCAAGACCGGCACCGCGCTGAACTATCAGGCGATCGGTTCGGGCGGCGGCCAGACCCAGATCACCAACCGCACCGTCGATTTCGGCGCTTCCGACGCCCCGATGGCCACCGACAAGCTGGCTGCCGCCAAGCTGCTGCAGTTCCCGACCGTGATCGGCGCCATCGTTCCGATCGTGAACATCGAAGGTGTTTCCACCGACCAGCTCACGCTGACCGGCCCGATCATTGCCGACATCTACCAGGGCAAGATCACCAAGTGGAACGATCCGAAGATCGCCGAGCTCAACAAGGATGTGAAACTCCCCGATCTCGACATCGCCCCGGTCTACCGCGCCGACGGCTCGGGCACGACCTATGTGTTCACGTCCTACCTTTCTGCCGTGAGCCCCGACTGGAAGAGCGGCATCGGCGCCGCCACCTCGGTGCAGTGGTCGGCCGGCTCGGGCGCCAAGGGCAATGACGGCGTCGCTGGTGCGGTGAAGAACACCCAGGGCGCCATCGGCTATGTCGAATATGTCTATGCTGCCAACAACAAGCTGACCACCACGCAGCTCCAGAACAAGGACGGCAAGGTCATCAAGCCGACCGTTCCGGCGTTCCAGGCCGCCGCCTCCAAGGCCGACTGGAAGGGTGCCAAGGACTTCGCCGTCTCCATGATCGATGTCGGTGGAGAGACCTCCTGGCCGATCGTCTCCACCACCTTCATCCTGTTGCCGAAGGATCCCAAGGACGCCAAGCAGTCCGCCGAAGTCCTGAAGTTCTTCGACTGGGCCTACAAGGATGGCTCCGCCACCGCCGAAAAGCTCCACTACATCCCGCTGCCCAAGGACGTCATCGACACCGTTCGCACGGCCTGGAAGAGCGAAGTGAAGGCTGCCGACGGCAAGGCTGTCTACGAATAAGTTGAACGCGACCCGGCGCAACCTTGCGCCGGGTCGTCTTCCCAAAAGCGTTTTGCGATTTGGCGGAATCGCCAGGAAGCACAAAGACGCGTCGAACCAAAGAATCGGAGCAAACCAGCGTTTTCGTCTAAACGCGGTTTGCTCCCGTCGAAACACAGGCCGGAATATCGCCATGAGCGCCATAGCCGACTCCTCGCTGGACGCATCCAACTCGGCTGCAAAGGTCGCGCAGGGTTCTCCCTCGCCCGGCGCCAAGACGGTTCCTGGCGCCAACCTGGATCCCATCTTCAAGGCCGCCCTCTATGGTTGCGGCTCTCTCGTGCTTATCCTGCTCTGCTCGATCGTCGTGCTGCTGTTCTATGGCGGCTGGCCGGCGCTGGCCCATTTCGGGCCGAGCTTCTACTGGTCAACCGCCTGGAACCCCGTTACCGAGAAATTCGGCGCCGGCGTGATGATCTACGGCACGCTGTTCACCGGCCTGCTGGCGCTGATCATCGCCCTGCCGATGTCCTTCGGCATCGCCTTCTTCCTGACCGAGATCGCGCCGCAGAGCGTGCGGCGGCCGATCGGCATTGCCATCCAGCTCCTGGCGGCCGTGCCCTCGATCATCTTCGGCATGTGGGGCTCGCTGATCGTGGCGCCGATCCTGGCCCAGACGATCTATCCGCCGATCATCTCCGTCCTCTCGCATGTGCCGGTGCTCGGCTATCTGTTCAAGGGCCCCACCAACGGCGCCGGCATGCTGACCGCCGGCATCATCCTGGCCCTGATGATCATTCCCTTCATCACCGCGATGTTCGTCGAGATCCTCGAAGCCGTGCCCGCCATGCTGAAGGAATCGGCCTATGGCGTCGGCGCCACCACCTATGAGGTCTTCCGCAACGTCTCGGTGCCCTATGGCCGGACCGCGCTCGTCGGTGCCGTGATGCTCGGCTTCGGCCGTGCCCTCGGCGAGACCATGGCCGTGACCTTCGTCATCGGCAACGCCAACCGCATATCGGCATCGCTGTTCTCCTCGGGGGCGACCATCGCCTCCACCATCGCCAACGAATTTCCCGACGCGCCTGCCGGCTCGCTGCGCAGCCAGTCGCTGCTGGAGCTCGGTTTCGTGCTCTTCGTGATTTCCTTCATCGTGCTTGCGATCTCCCGCATGCTCGTGCGCAGCAACGCCAAGTAAGGGAGAGCATCATGGCCCATCTCGCCCACGGCAACGCCCGCCTCGCCCGCCGTCGTGCCCTCGACTACGCCTACAAAGTCGTCTCCATCGGCTTTGCCGCGATCTCCCTTCTGGCGCTCGCCTGGATCCTGTACACCCTACTGCGCGAGGGCCTGCCCTCGCTGACCTTGGACCTCTTCACCAAGGACATGGCTGATGGCGGCCTGCGCAATGCCATCGTCGGCTCTTTCGCCATGGTCTTGCTCGCCCTCCTCATCGGCGCGCCGATCGGCATCATGGCTGGCACCTTCCTCGCCGAGGCGGGGCGCGGCAGCAAGTTCGCCGACGCGGTGCGCTTCATCAACGACATCCTGCTTTCGGCGCCGTCCATCCTGATCGGCCTGTTCGTCTACCAGATGATCGTGGTGACGACGGGCGGCTTCTCCGGCTGGGCCGGCGTGGTCGCCCTCGCCATCATCATCCTGCCGGTGGTCGTGCGCACCACCGAGGACATGCTGGCCCTGGTGCCGATCAGCCTGCGCGAAGCCGCCTTCGCGCTGGGGTCGCCGATGTGGAAGGTCATCACCTCCGTGACCTGGCGCTCGGCCCGCACCGGTATCGTCACCGGCATCCTGCTGGCCCTGGCCCGCGCCGCCGGCGAGACCGCACCCCTGCTGCTGACAGCCTTCGGCAATTCCAACTGGTCGCTCAACCTCGGCAATGCCTTTGCCAGCTTGCCGGCCGCCATCTACCAGCTCGCGCCTTATCCCGACCCCAAGGCCGTCTCGGTGGCCTGGAGCGGCGCCCTCCTCATCACCGCCGGCGTGTTGGCGCTCAATATTCTGACCCGCTTCGTGCTCGCTCCCAAGAAATGAGTGATCCCATGTCCGCTACTCCACAAGCCTCCATCGCGGTTGCCGAACGCCCCATCGCCAATCCAGCCGCCGCCGTGAAGCTCAAGGTCGAGAATCTCGACTTCTTCTATGGCGAGAAGCATGCGCTCAAGGGCATCAATCTCGACATGATCGACCGGCAGGTCACGGCCATGATCGGCCCTTCCGGCTGCGGCAAGTCCACCCTGCTGCGCGTGCTCAACCGCATGTACGACCTCTATCCGGGCCAGACTGCCAAGGGCCGCGTGCTGCTCGATGGTCAGAACGTCATCGGCAAGGAGATCGATCCGGCAGTGCTGCGCGCCCGCATCGGCATGGTGTTCCAGAAGCCCACGCCCTTCCCGATGTCGATCTATGACAACATCGCCTTCGGCGTGCGCCTGCATGAGTCGATCTCCAAGGCGGAAATGGACAGCCGAGTCGAATGGTGCCTGACCAAGGCCGCCCTGTGGAACGAGGTCAAGGACCGCCTGCACGCCTCTGCGCTCGGCATGTCCGGTGGCCAGCAGCAGCGCCTGTGCATCGCCCGCACCATCGCGGTGAAGCCCGAAGTCGTGCTGCTGGACGAGCCGACCTCCGCGCTCGATCCGATCTCGACCGCCAAGATCGAGGAACTGATCGACGAATTGAAGCGGGACTTCACCATCGTCATCGTCACGCACAATATGCAGCAGGCGGCGCGTTGCGCGGATGTGACGGCCTTCTTCTATCTGGGTGACCTCATCGAGGTCGGCCAGACCAACAAGATGTTCACCACCCCGAACGACAGCCGTACACAGGATTACATCACCGGCCGCTTCGGCTGATCCCTCGGCCAGCGTCGAATTCATTTGGAGGCGGCATGTCCGACCACATCGTTACATCCTTCGATCAGGAATTGCGCGAATTGCGCAACATGATCGCCGAAATGGGTGGCTATGCAGAGAAGAGCGTAGCCGACAGCGTCGAAGCCCTGCTCAAGCGCGACACCCAGCGCGCCAAGGCCGTGATCGAGCTCGATCTGGCGATCGACAAGCTCCAGCGCCAGGTCGAGGACCGGGCTATCCTGGTCATCGCCAAGCGCCAGCCACTGGCACTCGACCTGCGCGAAATCGTCTCGGCCCTGCGGGTGGCCAACGATCTCGAACGCATCGGCGACCTCGGCAAGAACGTCGCCAAGCGCGTGGTCGCCATCCACAGCCATGCGCAGCCGGCCCAGCTCTTCGGCGGTTTCGATCATATGGCTGACCTGGTGCTCGAGCAGCTCAAGCAGGTCCTCGACGCCTTCGCCCAGCGCAATGTCGAAGAAGCGCTCTCGGTCTGGAGTTCGGACGGCGAGATCGATGCGATGTACACCTCGCTGTTCCGCGAATTGCTGACCTACATGATGGAAGATCCGCGCAATATCGGCTTCTGCACCCATCTGCTGTTCTGCGCCAAGAACATCGAGCGCATCGGCGACCATGCCACCAACATCGCCGAGACGGTGCATTACCTGGTGACCGGTGAATCGCCGGCCGGCGAGCGGCCCAAGGCGGACAACAGCACCGATCTCGTCGACCTTCCTGTGCCGGCTAAGTAACAAGGGATAGGCCATGCCTCCCAAGGTTCTGATCGTCGAGGACGAAGAAGCATTGACCCTGCTGCTGCGCTACAATCTCGAAGCCGAAGGCTATGAGGTCGACAGTGTGGCGCGCGGTGACGATGCCGAGATCCGCCTGCGCGAAAGCGTGCCGGATCTGGTATTGCTGGACTGGATGCTGCCGGGGTTGTCGGGTATCGAATTGTGCCGGCGCATCCGCATGCGGCCGGAAACCGAGCGCCTGCCCGTGATCATGCTCACGGCGCGTGGCGAGGAAACCGAGCGTGTGCGGGGTCTGGCCACCGGCGCCGACGATTATGTCGTCAAGCCCTTCTCCGTGCCGGAACTCTCGGCCCGCGTCCGCGCTCTGCTGCGTCGGGCCAAGCCCGATCACGTCGCCTCCCTGCTCAAGGCCGGTGACATTTCCCTCGACCGCGAGACCAAGCGCGTTCATCGCGGCAATCGCGAGATCCGCCTCGGCCCGACCGAATTCCGCCTGCTCGAATTCCTGATGCAGGCGCCGGGACGCGTGTTCGCACGCGAGCAATTGCTCGACAGCGTCTGGGGCCGCGACGTCTACATCGACGAGCGCACGGTCGACGTGCATGTCGGGCGACTGCGCAAGGCGATGAACCGCACGCGCGAGATCGACCCGATCCGCACGGTTCGCGGCGCCGGCTATTCCTTCGACGAGACCTTCGCCAAGCAGGCCTAGGACGGATATTTCATCGCCCGACACCAAGGCCGGCGGCTCGCCGCCGGCCTTGTCGCATCACGTACCCGGTACTCGCCCGATCTAGGCGATTTCAGAGGCTTGCGATAAGACGACTTGCCAAAGAAAATGCCGGGGTTGCCATGATCCGTTCCTTGCTCGTCGCGTCGCTTTTGACTGCCAGTTCGTTGGCGCTGCTTCCCAGCGATGCCGCAGCGGCCAAGCTCAAGAAAACCTTGTGTTCGGGCGAGTTCGGTACCGGCTCCGGCTTGGCGGGCTCCTATATCGGCAAGGATTGCTTCATCGCAGCCGACAGCGACATGCAGGAGCAGGTCGCCGGTATCTGCAAGGAAGGCTCGCGATGCGAGGTCGAGGCCATGGTGGAGGTCGCACCCGATGGCAGCAGGCAGATCAGGACCGTCTTGTCCGTCAGGCAGGCCGGACGCGCGCCCGCCACGCGCATGTCCTATGCCCAGAAGGCGGGCAACTATGCCGACGGCATCTATGCCTTGCAGGACGATGGCTGCGACAAGCAGGGGGCGACGCCAGGCAACCGGGTTTCCGTGCAGCTTCTACGGGCAGCCGGTCCTGCCATCCAGCTCTACGGCAAATATTGCGCGGTCATCGAGGCCGATGGCGAGGAGCCTTCCAGCGCCAAGTTCCAGGCGACGCTGCAGCTTCGATGCGGCAGCTCGCCGGCGCAGGACCAGGCCCTGCGAAGCGGCCGCTCCGGCACGGCGGAAACCATCGTGATGACCCCCGCCCCCGAGCGGCAGCTGTGGCTCGATGAAGACACATTGATCCGTTGCCCGATCAAGCGCGCCTATACACCGCAATGGTGGATCGAGGCCCCGCCCTTCAATGGCCGCTATCCCCAATAGCTTCTGCAGGCGCCGATATCAGCCCAGAGCCGCCAGGCGCCCTTGCAGATAACGGCGGATGACGGGATCACTCTCCAGCCCGATCGCCCGCGAATAGGCGTTGCGGGCCTCCTCCTGCCTTGCGGCGCGGGCCAGCAAGTCCGCGCGTGCAGCCCAATAAGGCTGGTAATCGGCGATCCGCCTGTCGCTGGCGACCTCGTCGAGCCCGGCCAATCCGGCTTGCGGTCCCGCAAGACGGGCGAGCGCCACGGCTCTGTTGATGGCAGCGACGGGGGACGCGGTCAGTAGTACCAAGGCCTCATACAGCGTGACGATCGCGGCCCAGTCCGTCGTCGCGCAGATGCGCCTATTGGCATGGGCCGATTGCAGCGCGGCTTCGAGCTGATAGCGACCGATCTGTCGCGCCTGCCCGGCCCTGGCGAGCAAAGCCTCAGCCTCCTCGATCAGGGCGGCATCCCAACGCGTGGTATCCTGCTGTTCCAACGGGATATAGTCGCCGACCGGGCTACGGCGTGCAGCCCGCCTCGCCTCGGCATGCAGCATCAGGGCCAGCAGGCCGAGCACTTCCGGCTCGCCGGGCAGGAGCGAGACCAGCAACCGGCCGAGCCAGATGCCTTCCACCGACAGATTGCGCTCGCGGGCCTGCGCCCCTTCGGGATCGGCCCAGCCCTCGGCATAGACGGCATAGACGGCCTCCAGTACCGCTTCGAGACGACCGGGCAACTCGTCGGGTTCCGGGATCCGGAAGGGGATGGCGGCCTGCTTGATCTTGAGCTTGGCCCGCACCAATCTCTGGCTCATCGCCGCAGGTGAAACCAGGAAGGCGCTGGCGATCGCGCCGGCGTCGAACCCCAATATCGTCTGCAGGATCAAGGGCGCGCGCACGGCGGCATCGAGCGAGGGATGAGCACAAGCGAACATCAGGCGCAGGCGCTCATCGGGAATGACAGGCTGTTCGGCCTGCTCGGAGGCGAGGGCCTCGACATGGCGGATGACCTCGTCCGCCTTTTCGCCGCGCAGCTTGGCGCGGCGGGCCGCGTCGATCTGCCGGCGCCGGGCCGCGGTCAGGAGCCAGGCTTCGGGATTGGCGGGCACACTGCCCGCCGGCCAATGTTCCAAAGCCGCCGCAAAGGCGTCGGCCAGGGCGTCCTCCGCCCCCGCAATGTCGCCCGAACGTGCCGCGAGAAGGGCGACGAGCCTGCCATAGCTGCGTCGCGCGACGATTTCGGCAAGTTCGACGGCGGGGGCGGAAGGCACCGGATCGGCTCGCTTGGTTCAATAATCCTTGGGGTCCCACACCGGCCGGACCTCGATGGTACCGATGGCTGCACTCGGGCAACGCGCAGCCCAGCCGATCGCGGCATCCAGGTCCGGCACATCGATGATGTAGAAACCGCCGAGTTGTTCCCTGGTGTCGGCGAAGGGGCCGTTGAGCACCTGGGTCTTGCCGTCGGCGAGGCGCACGGTCGTCGCCGCAGACGTGGGGCGCAGACGGCTCCACGGGCCGAGAGCACCGGCCGATCTGAGGGCCTCCGTATAGGCCTGATAGGCGGCCAGCACAGCCTGCTTATTGGCGGGGTCCACCTTCAGCATGGCTTCCTCGTTGCTGTAGATCAGAATCGCGAACTGCATGGGTCTCTCCTGTCTCCGCCGGCGCATGATGCGCCGACATGACAATGACGCGCCATCCCGTTCGCTTTCGACAGCAGGACGAAAATTATGCGCTCGCCTTGGTGAGTTGCTCGATCTCGCCCGAACCCAGATTGAGTTCGGTCGCCTTGATCAGGTCCCCAAGTTGCTCGACGCTGGTGGCGCTGGCGATCGGAGCGACGATGCCGGGCCTTGCGATAAGCCAGGCGATGGCGACCTGGGCCGGTGTGGCGCTCTTGGCCTCGGCTACCGCATCGAGAGCGGCCAGGATGCGCAGGCCCCGCTCGTTGAGATAATTGGCCATCTCGCCGCCACGCGCGTTGCTCTTGGCGAAATCGGCCTCGCTGCGATATTTGCCGGAGAGGAACCCCCTCGCCAGCGAGAAATAGCTGGTCACGCCGATCTCGTTCTTGAGACAGAACGCCTCGAGCTCGTTCTCATAGCCGGCGCGGTCATAGAGATTGTAGTGCGTCTGCAGATTCTCGAAACGCGGCCACATCTCCTTGGTGCTGATAGCCAGCGCCTTGAACATCGTGTTGGCACTATGATTGGAATTGCCGATCACGCGCACCTTGCCGGCCTTGATCAACTCGTCATAGGCGGAGAGCGTTTCTTCCAGATCCACCTCCGGATCCTCCCAATGGGAGAGGTAGAGGTCGATGTAATCGGTTTGCAGGCGCCGCAGGGAATCCTCGGCCGCCTTGAGGATATAGTCGCGCGACAGGCCCTTCTTGCCGGGCCCCATTTCCGAGCCGACCTTGGTGGTGAGCACGATGTCGGCGCGATTGCCGCGGGCCTTCATCCATTTGCCGATGATGGCTTCAGACTCACCGCCCTGATTGCCGGGAACCCAGGCCGAATAGACATCCGCCGTGTCGATCAGGTTGAAGCCGCCCCCAACGAAAGCATCGAGGACAGCGAAGGAGGCTTTCTCATCCGCGCTCCAGCCGAAGACATTGCCGCCCAGGCCCAACGGAGCAACCGAAAGATCAGACCGCCCAATCGCACGTTTTTCCATAAATGCTCTCCATGATCATGACAAAATATGGACCTGACCGGCACGAAAGCGTGCCGGCTCGGCCTCCAGGGCCGCAGGGAACTCAAATCGAATAGGTCAGTTCCTGTTCCCCGCCACCTGCCCGACGCATCTCTTCCACCGACATGTTGTCGAGCAGGTCGGAAGAAAGGTCCCGCACACGCCGCATCAAAAGGCGTACGGTGCAACCTGGAACATCCGGGCAGTCGAGGCAAGGCTGATAAGCGGTGTGGCTGGCGCAGGCGATCGGCGCGAGCGGACCGTCGAGGACCCGGATGGCATTGCCGACGCTGATCTGGCTGGCCTCGCGGGCCAGCATATAGCCACCGCCCTTGCCTTTCTTGGAGCGCACGATGCCGGCCACGCGCAACTCACCCAGGATCGCATCGAGAAACTTCTTGGGAATGCGGTTTGCCTCGGCGATTTCCTGGCTTTGCGCCGTCTCGCCGGCCGGCAGGCCGGCCAGATGCGCCAGCGCCTTGAGACCATATTTGCCCTTGTTCGTCAGCATCGCCCTGATTGCTCCGCGTGACAGAAGTCTATCCTGTCTATCACGAATATAGGGATTATCGATCGAATCGGAAGGTCTACCCCAACGAAGGAGGGGCTCGAAACCAAGGCGCATGTGGAAAGAAAGATGCAGGCGAGGACGCCCGTGATCGCAAAGAAGGATCTCAGCTCATCTCAGGCAAGGTCTTGGGCCTGCCCGGCGGTTCGGGAGAGAGATCCTCGTATAGCCCCTGGGCCTCACTGGCAGGCCCCCGGCGCTCACCGAGCGCGAGAATGCGATAGACCCTGACGGTACGCTCCAGCGCGATGGTCAGAACATCCTCGGGCTTGACCGCCTTGGCAGGCGTATCAATTCGGGTGCCGTTGAGGCGGACATGACCGTCCGCCACCAATTTTGCTGCCAGAGAGCGTGTCTTCACGACACGCGCATGCCAGAGCCATTTATCGATCCGAAGACGATCCTGGCTGCCGGCCTGGTCCATAGGTCAGGTTCCTCGAATCCGGTTCCTTGAATCCGATTCTTGGGATCAGCTCTTGTCCGACTTGCCGCCCTGCATCTGCTCCTTCAAGGCAAGGAGCTTGGCGAAGGGCGAGTTCGGATCCGGGGCGCGATTGGACTCGCGTCCCTGCGGCTTGGAGTCGCTCGACCAGTTGCGCGGACGCTCACCACCCCGATCCTGGCGATCGGGACGCGGGCCGCGATCGGGACGAGGGCCACGATCGGGACGGGCATCGCCCTGGCGGCGCCCTCCTTCTCCGGCCGGCTTGCGATCTCCGGGCCGGTTTTCTTCGCGCGGCCGGCCATTGCCGCGATCATCGCGACGCGGCCGTTCGAAGCGATTTGGCCGTTCGCCTTGCCGGGCCTCCGCCCCCTCAGCCGGCGCGGCCGGCGCCGCTCCGTCCACGGGCGCGGGGCGGCCGCGGCGGAAGCCGCCGCCGGCCTCCGGCTTGCGCTCCCCGCCCGGCTGGCGGTTGCCGTGCTGGGGGCGGCCTTGATGATGCGGGCGCTGATGACGCTCGAAGCGCGCCGGACGCCAGACCTCGATCTCCGGCACTTCCTCCACGCCTGCCGCGACGGTAGGCGTCTCGGAGGCAGGTGCCTCGGAGGAGGCTTCGACGGTGGCTGCAGCTTCACCGGTGGCAATCTCGGCGCTTTCGCTCGGTTCCGCGGGCGTCTCCGGAGCCACAGCTTCGTCTGCCGGCGCTTCGTCGACTTGAGTTGCCTCGACTTGAGCTTCTTCGACTTGGACTTCCTCGGCCTGAGTCTCCTCAGCCTGAATGTCCTCCGCCTGGGCTTCCTCCGCTGGCGCCTCGATGCCGGGCATCGCCTCGACCGGCGTTTCGTTCGCCGTCTCCCCGGCAGCCTCGGCGACTTCCTCGAAGCTGTGCTCATGTGGCGGCGAGCCGATCGCCTCCATGGCATCGATCTCGGCCGGGCTCGGCGTGGCCTCCTGGCTTGATTCGGCCGCCTCCGCCCCATTCGCCGCGTCAGAGGCGGCAGCCTCGACAGGGGCTGCAGGCTCGGTCGGCGCAGGCAGCCTGATCTCGTGGGTGATCGCCGGCCCCTTGCGCTTTTCGGAGCGATAGCCCAGGCCCCGCAGGATCGAGGCGAAGTCTTCGCCCGAGCAGCCGACCAGCGAGGTCATCTGCACGGTCGCAATGAAGCTGTCGCCATCGGCAGCGCCGGCCGGCGGCTGGCCTACCGTGGTGCCTGGACGATAGGCAATCGCCGGGCGAATGAGATCGGCAAGGCGTTCGAGAATGTCGACCCGCACCGCCCGCTCACCGCAGACGCGATAGCCGACAAGGCGATAAAGTCCCTTGTCGATGCTCTTGTCGGCCGGCATCGAGGTCCGGCCGGATGCCGCCAGATGCGGGATCTCGTCGAGCCCCTTCTGGTCGAGGCCACCATGGGTGAGAGCCCAGAGCTGCGCCGCGAGCGCGCGGGGCGCCGGTTTCATCAGCATCGGCAGATAGATGTGATAGGCGCCGAAGCGCACGCCATGCTTGCGCAGCGAAGCACGCTGGTTCTGGTCGAGCTGCTTGAGGTCCTCGGCCACTTTGGAGCGGTCGAGCACGCCCAGCGCCTCGACGAGCTGGAAGGCGATTCCCTTGGCCAGGCCCTGCAGATCTTCGGCCTTGTCCAGCAGCAGCAGCGGCCCGAGCAGGCGGGTAATATGGTTGCCGATCCAGATGTCGAGCCGCGTCTGCACGGAATCGCGCGCGGGGCCCGTCAATTGCTCGTCCGCCAGCAGGCGGATGCGCGGGGCGAGCGGCCTTTCCCCACCGAGGAGCTTGGCTACGGGCTCGCCGATCCAGCGCACGGTGCCATCCGCCGCCAGGGCGAATTCGGTATCGGGCGCCTGCGCGAATTTCTGGCTGCGCGTCTCGATCTCGCCAGCCAGAGCCTTGGCTGCCGCGGCTCGCAAGGCACGGCCGCTCTCACCGTCACCGGCACTCGGATCGGGTGCAAACTGGAAACCCTGCAGCGTTCCGACATGCTGCCCTTCGACAATCACATCGCCGGTCTTGGTAATTTCAGTCTCAAGCATAGCGTTTTCTCTAAGGCGCCGCATCAGCACGCTGGTGCGACGGTCGACAAAGCGTTGGGCAAGCCGTTCATGCAATGCGTCGGAGAGCTTGTCCTCCACACTGCGTGTGACACCTTGCCAATGAGCGGGGTCTTTCAGCCAGTCAAGCCGATTTGCCGCAAAAGTCCAGGTTCGGATATGGGCGATACGCGTTGAGAGCGTATCGATATCGCCGTCGGTCCGATCCGACATGGCGACCTGACGGGCGAACCAGTCGTCGGGGACCTTACCCTCACGCATCAAAAATCCATAGAGATTCGTGATGATGTCGGCGTGAGAATGAGGAGAAATCTTGCGATAGTCCGGCAGCCCGGCCACTTCCCACAGGCGCGCCACGGCCTGCCCTCCCTTGGCGAGGCGCCTCACCTCCTCATCGCGGGCGAGGATGGAGAGGGCCCGGATGTCGTCGGCGTCGGGAGCCCGGGTCAGGCCCTGCTCCTCCGGCGTGGCCGACAGCGAGGCCTGGAGCGCCTCCACCGAGGTGAAATTCAAGGCCGGATTGCGCCACTGCAGCACTTTCACGCTGTCGAAGCTGTGGCCTTCGATGGCCTCCACGAGTTCGGGCTCGAAAGGATCGCAGCGTCCGGTCGAGCCGAAGGTGCCGTCGCGAACATGGCGCCCGGCACGGCCGGCGATCTGCCCGAACTCGGCAGGCGTCAGGCGGCGGAACTGATAGCCGTCGAATTTGCGGTCACCGGCAAAGGCGACATGGTCGACATCGAGATTGAGCCCCATGCCGATGGCATCGGTGGCCACCAGGAAATCGACATCGCCATTTTGATACATCGCCACCTGCGCATTGCGGGTGCGCGGCGACAGCGCTCCCAGCACCACGGCGGCGCCGCCGCGCTGGCGGCGGATCAGTTCGGCGATGGCATAGACCTCGTCGGCCGAGAAGGCGACAATGGCGGTTCGCCGTGGCAGACGCGTCAGCTTGCGGTCGCCGGCGAACAGGAGATGGGACAGGCGCGGCCGAGTGACGACGTTGACGCCCGGAATCAATCTCTCGATGATCGGCCTCATCGTCGCCGAGCCGAGCAGCAGCGTCTCATGCGTGCCGCGGCGGTTGAGCAGCCTGTCGGTGAAGACATGCCCGCGTTCGAGATCGGCGGCGATCTGGATCTCGTCGAGCGCCACGAACGGCACTTCCAGATCGCGCGGCATGGCTTCCGCCGTCGCCACCCAGTAGCGGGCCTTGTCGGGCTTGATCTTTTCCTCGCCGGTGACCAGCGCCACGAACTCGGCTCCGACCCGCTCCACCAGCTTGTTGTAGACCTCGCGCGCCAAGAGGCGCAGCGGCAGGCCGATAATGCCAGCGCCATGGCCAAGCAGGCGCTCGATGGCCAGATAGGTCTTGCCGGTATTGGTTGGCCCCAGCACCGCTGTAACGCCGCGTGCGCGCACGGATGGAGGCAGGATGGGAGGCAGCATCAAGTCGGCGGTCTTTCGGGTGTCATTTCACAGAGCAAAGCGCGTTTTGGCGATAACGCTTCCTGGCTCTAATTCCTTGTTTCGATGCGTCTTTGCGATTCGGCGCGATTTCGTCAAATCGCTTTTGGGGAAGCCGAAGCCCCCGATTCAGGATTTGCCGGACACCCATTGCCCCGCGACGTCAAGGAAATACGACCTTTGCGGGTATTTCCTGCATTCTGGTACCAGACACACGCCATTCTGTCTCGCCATGAAACGCAAATATGGGCGCGGGCGGCCGAAATTTAACCCCCCGAACGGGATTGGAACGAAAAGCGCCCGAATCGCTGCCCCGGCTGAATTCCTGCTCTGTTCGGCTGATGTCAGGAAGGTTGGCGCGACGGGAGCCCCTTGCCTGAACAGGGTTAACACCGCATCCGCTCCCGACAGCAGCGACACGCCGGCTCGTTTCCCATTCTGGAACGGGCTTTCGGGGCCTTCCGACAGGCCATTAACGCTTGGAACGGCGTCTGAACGAAGCGAGAGCGAATCACCGACTATCCTGCCGATCGAGCGATCCGGCCCTCTGTTCATCTCTCTTCGCCCATGAGGAAAGTGTTGCTGGCCCCTACTCCCGGCAGGCAAGGGTTAATTCCCGGAATGGACCACCCTGGCCGGCTTTTCAGGGTGCGGCTTAAGGCTTGGTACGCGCCTGGAACAAAGGGCGCCCGAATCACCGACTTGGTTCGACAGCAGAACGGGCCGGTCCTGGGACCGGCCCGCAAATCATGTCGCCCAAATCATGTCACCCCTGGGCGACGAAGTGGCTGCTACCAGCGATGCCAGCGGCGATGTCCCCCGCCCCAGCCGCGATGGTGGTAGTAGCGGGGGCGATAGTAGTGGCGGTAATGGGGCCGATAATAATGGCGCCTGTAATAGGGACGGTAATAGGGGCGATAATAATGGCGGGGTCGCCAATAGGGGCGATGACGCACGCAGCGTCCCCAGCGATTGGGAGCCCAGCCCCGCGGGCAACCCCAGCGAATATCCTGCACCAGACCGCCGGCGTTGGTCTGGCCGGCCGGCGCAACAGGCATGGCTGACGAAGTCTGGACCGTAGCGAAGAAGCCGATCGCGGCAAAGCAAGCCGCGAAGATCAACCCAATGGGTGTTCTCATCCCGCACTCTCCTTGAACGTTTTGCGCTTCAGCAGAACCATAAAGACGCATCGACAAAGGAAGCTCAAGCAAAGACGCGTTTTTTCAAAACACGCTTTGCTTCAGACACTTGTGATGACGAAAATTAGCAAGGGTGAGCTGAACCGTATCTGAACGGCACAGACCTCTGTTCCAAAGCGGAACAACTGGGCTCGATGAGAGACAACGTCTTAAGAAAGCGAACAGCGCCTGAACGAAAGGCGAGCGAATCAGCCTTCGTGGCCGTTCGGATCGGAGCCGATGCGGCGCAGGCGTTCCTTCACGCCGGCCAGTTCGGTCGACATTTCCTGCACGCGGTGACGAAGCTCGTCGGCGATGCGGGCCGCCGTCGCCGGATATTCCTCCAGCGTACGCCGGAACATCTGACGCGACACGCGCAGCACCACGCTGGCCTCGCGGGCGATGGCGGTGGTGGGGCGGCGCGTTTCCGACAGCAGGGCCATTTCGCCGATCAGGGTACCAGGCCCGACGATGGCGCTGGCGACATCATCGTCGATCAGGGTGATCGCACCCGAGACGACGACGAAGCCATATTCGGAAATGTCGTCCTTGCGGAACAGCGTGTCGCCGGCGCGCAGCCGCCTGGTTTCGGACGAGAAGGCGAGCAGGCGCAAGGCATCGCGGTCCATGGCGCGGAACAGCGCCACTCTTTCCAGCAATACCATATCGTCTTCGAGCGCCATCTGCGGCCCTGGGTTCGAGAAGAGAGGCCCTAGAGGCTGTTATGGACCATGGATAGGGTTTTGATGAGGTCAAGACTGGCTAGATGGGAGGAGCGAGCGCTGCCAAGACTTTCGTCTTGGCAAGCGAAGCGACGCTGCAGATGGCCAGTCTTGACCTCACCCCGCAGGGGCGTGGTGCTTTTGCTCGACGAGTACGTCCTTCTTCGTAGCAAACCGCAAGGTTTGCGTCCTCGAACTCCTTCTCCTCGATCAAAATCGCTCACGTCAAACCCCCATCCATGGTCCATAACAGCCTCTAGGGCACCAGCTTGTAGCCGCCGCCTTCGGTGACCAGCAGGGCCGCGTTGGACGGATCCTTCTCGATCTTCTGCCGCAGGCGGTAGATGTGGGTTTCGAGCGTATGGGTGGTCACGCCCGAATTGTAGCCCCAGACCTCCTGCAGCAGCACGTCGCGCTGTACCGCCTTCTGACCGGAGCGATAGAGATAGCGCAGGATCGAGGTTTCCTTCTCGGTCAGCCGCACCTTGGAGCCCTTCTCGGTCAAGAGCAATTTGGAGGCTGGCTTGAAAGTGAAGGGGCCGATGTTGAAGACGGCGTCCTCGCTCGTCTCATGCTGGCGCAGATGGGCGCGCACGCGGGCGAGCAGCACTGCGAAGCGGAAGGGCTTGACGACATAGTCGTTCGCCCCGGCCTCGAGGCCGAGAATGGTGTCGGCGTCGGAATCATGGCCGGTGAGCATGATGATCGGCGATTTGAACCCGTTCTTGCGCAGAAGCTTGACGGCTTCGCGCCCGTCCATATCCGGCAGACCGACATCCATGATCACGAGATCGAGATGGTCCGACTTGGCGATCTGAACCGCGCGGCTTGCGGATTCGGCCTGCTCGATCTCGAACTCGTCATAGAGCGCCAATTGCTCGGCCAGGGCCTGGCGCAGCTCGTTATCATCGTCGACGATCAGAATTTTTCGACTGCCGGACATGAGATTCCCCAGAAGGCGGAAGCGTTTGAAATCCCGCAGATTCCTCCTGAGCGAGCCTGTGGTTCGATCAGGAAGAATCTGTTCAGGCGCTCGGCGTGCGCGGCAGGAAACCCGGTATGCTTTCGCGCTTTGAATACCAAAGCAAAGCGCGTTTTAGCGAAAACGCCCTTTTGCCCTAGTTTCCGAGCCAATCCAATGGATTGGCTCGAGCGTCTTTGCGATTCCTGGTGACTCCCACAAATCGTAAAACGCTTTAGCGCTCTATCGCATTATGACGGTGTGCGCCATGATTTGTGAATCGCAGCAATGCACTTTCGACAGGCATTTGTGCCGAAATTATTGAAAGTCAGCCCTTGAAACACAGGATCGACCTCATCCGCGCGCGGGTCTCGCTGCTTTCAGGCGGCCGCGGACGTTTGACGGTAGGTTGGGTCGCCTATCTTTGGGCGCGCCGACCGCCGGCTTCGTCGCCGTACCACCGGACGTGTTCCGCAAGGCGCTGCCGCGTCTGTCGCGCTATGCCGTGATGGTGGCCGAACGAGGGAGGCATCGGCCATGCGAAAAAGCCCCGAGATATTTCATAGCAAGGATGAATTGATGAGGAAGATCATTTTCGCCGCAGCCGGATTCGCGATTGCCGCGACGGCTTTTGCCACTGCGACGGCGGCCATGAGCGTTCAGGATGTCGCAGCTGGCACCTATGTCCGTCGGGACAATGGCGAAGCCACGCTCGTGGTCAAGCGAACCAGCGAGCATTGGCGGGTGAGCGCCGCCATCGGCGGCGTTCCAAACGGCGCGGCGACGGTTGCCGACTGCGGCTTCATCGCCGAAGGCACGATCACCGGCCGGGCCTTCGAGGGCAAGGTTACCCGCGTCAACATCGTGGCTGATCTCGACGAGGAGGGCGATGTGGCCAAGCCCGGCCTCGGCCTCGCCTTCTCCGTCGACAACGGCGCGATCACGATTCGCGGCGCCGATGCGGCAGCCATCTGCGGTGGCGGGGGCAGCGTGATAGACGGCGTCTACAAGCGCAGGAGCCATTGATACCGGCGCTTCACGACCTGCCTTCCTTCAACCCCGTTGCCGCCCCCTTTCGATCCCCCTGGAATATTCGCAATGAAACGCCTGGCTTTCAGCGTAGCCGCCCTGACTGCATTCCATGCCCTGCCCGCCCACGCCATCGACTGCAAGAAGGCCTCGACCTCGATCGAACGCCGCATCTGCGCCGACAAATCGTTGCGGCAGGCCGATGCCGCGATGGGCGCAGCCTATGCCAAGATCCTCAAGGCCAGCCCGGATCCGCAGATCCGCGCCATGCTGATCGAAAGCCAGAAACATTGGCTGGCGCGGCGGGACCTTCGCCTGGACAACGAGAGCGAAAGCCAAGGCGACGGCCGGAGAGAGGGCGAGGAAGCATCCGATGAGGAGGCGCCGAATGTGCTGCTCAAGGCGATCGAGGCCCGAACCGCGGATCTGGCCGAATACTCCAAGGCCAATCCGACGCTACCGCGCCTCATCGAGATCGCCAACAAGCAGCGCCAGTTCAACGCCCAGTTCACCGGTGGTCCCTTCGCGGGCTACAGCGCGGATTGTGACTTTCTGCCCAGCAGCGGGGACCAGATCTATACCTGCCTGGGAACCCGCTCCTATCAGAACAAGGACCGGGTCTGCTCCGTGACGACGGACTTTGCCACCAACGCGCTCTATGTCACCCAGACGGTGGCCGACGTCGTCGACGGAAAGCTCAAGACGATCGCGACCTGCGGCGACGAGAACGGCAACAGCCCCTGCCCCGATAGCCGGCCTTCCTCCGACCGGCATTGGACCCCTCAACCGGCTGCAAGTGCCAATACAGGCGGCGGCGCGAGCACGCCCTCGCCTAAGATCAGCGCCGATCTCGGCGAGGACGAAGACAGCCCATGGCTGCGCGCCTGCCTCACGGACAAGAGCTATCCCCTCGCCGACCCCACCAGCGACGGCAGCAAGAAATAGCCCCCGCGCACGCCGCCGGCCGAGAGAAAAGCTCAGCGTGTCCCGAAGATGGCGCTGCCCACCCGCACATGGGTGGCGCCGACCTCGATGGCAGTCTCGAAATCGCTCGACATGCCCATCGAGAGCATCGAAAGCCCGTTGCGCGCGGCGATCTTGGCGAGCAGGGCGAAATGCGGCCCGGGCGACTGCTCCACCGGCGGAATGCACATCAGCCCATCGATGGCGAGGCCATAGTCGTCGCGGCAGGCCGCGATGAAGGCATCGGCCTCCTGAGGAACAACACCGGCCTTCTGAGCCTCCTCGCCCGTATTGACCTGCACCAGCAAGCGCGGTGCCTTGCCCTGCCTGGCGATTTCCTTGGCAAGCGCCTGGGCCACCGAGCGACGATCGACCGTATGGATCACGTCGAACAGGGCCACCGCCTCCTTGGCCTTGTTGGACTGCAGCGGGCCGATGAGGTGCAGTTCGACATCGGGAAAGGCGGCTTTGAGATCAGGCCACTTGCCCTGCGCCTCCTGCACGCGATTCTCCCCGAAGACCCGCTGGCCCGCGGCGAGCACGGGCTCGATCGCCTCCGGCCCGAACGTCTTGGAAACGGCGACCAGCGCCACCGAACCGGCGGGACGCAGCGCGTCGGCTTCAGCGCGGGCGATGGCTAGGCGGACCTCCGCAAGGCGGGCCGGAGCATCGGACATGAGATGATTTCCAGAGAGTGACGGAAGACGAAACAGGCCTTCGACATAATAGGACAGGCGGGCCATGGCTACCGGAACCTCGCCGGGCCGTGCTAAAAGCCCTCTCCAGTCATTTGCAAGCGTAGCGTAGAGAGGGTAGGCCGATGATGCGATTCAAGGTGGCCAAATCTATTTTGGCAAGAAGGCAGATCTTGGCACGAAGCACCCTGGCAGCGCTCCTGATCTGCGGTCTGGGACGGCCAGCCTCCGCCCTCGATATCGGCCCGACCACGATATCCCTGCCGGTCTTTGGTATTCCCCTCGACATTCCGATCCGCGCATCGCTCCACAGTAAGAGCGAGGCGGGCGGCGTCCAGCTCGACCTCGCCGTCACCGGCGATCTGAAATCCCTGCAGGACAATGCGCTGGCGATCGCGCGCAAATTGCCGTTTCCGGAGGATGCCTGTGCCCGCAAGGGCCCCAATCTCGTGGTCAACAGCATCGACAGCGCCCGTATTCGCGCCGAGGGCGACACGGCGGTGATCGACGTTGCCGGCAAGGTGACGGCCTGGGGCTGCGCCAAGGTGCTGGGACAGAAGATCAAGACCAAGATCGCCACGGACAGGATTGCCATCACCATCCCGGTCGAGCTCTACATCCCGACGCCGCGCCAAGTTGCCCTGCGGGTGAAGGGAGAAGCCTCGATCAAGACCGGCGATCCGCAAATCACCGAAATCGCGACCGCCCTGCTCGGCAATCTCAACCAGCGCCTGACCGCGGCGGTGGCCAAGGCCCTCGACGAGGACAAGGCCCGGGCCTCCGTACCTCAGATACCGGGCCTCGAGATCAAGATCGAGCAGGCCGTCTTCGCCCAGGATCAGGACAAGCTCCTGGTCAAGGCCAAGGCCGACGGCCACGCCACGTCAGCCGCCTTCGAGAGCCTGATCGGGCTCGCGGGCAAGAAGGCGCCGTGAGGCATTGTCGGGAAATAATTGAAGCACCGCCTTTTTCATGCCCGGGCTTGACCCGGGCAACCAGCGCCCTTGTCTTCGTTGTCTGAAAGGGGGCTGGATTGCCAGAGCAAGCCTGGCAATGACAAAGGCCGAGCCAAGTCGATTCATTTGTTCACGGACGAATCTTAAGCTACCTCAAAGCTGCTGCCTGAGCGTTTCCTGCACGGCTGAATCGAAGGAATCGGCCTTGTTTCTGCCGGTCTTGGTGCGCTCGGCCGCCACGAAGGCATCGCGCTTGCGATTGATCTCGGCGAGCTTCTCCTGCAGGCCCTTGCGCTTGGAGAGTTGCTCTTCGACATAGGCCTTGCGCTCGGCTTCGGACTTGCCTTGCAGCACTTTGGGAAGCGCCGAGGCCGCGACCTTGTCGAGGCTCTGGCGGCCATTGGCGATATCGGCGGTGAGATCTCCCTCGCCCGTCACCACCTCCTTGGGTCCGGCCTTCTTGCTGTAGAAGCTGGAATTGTCGACCTGAGCCGGGGCCGGCGCCTGCTTGCGCAGATCCATCTTGTTGCGGACGGCCTGCTGCCTTTCGCCATCGCCATAGGGCAGCACGGTATCGTCGAGCGACTGCTGCAGTTGCAGGATGTCCTCGTCATAGGGCGTGGGCACTTCGACGATCTGCCCGCCATCCTGGGGGATCGGCAAATAGCGGCCATTGCCGCGGCGGGCGATGTCCTGCCAGATCTGGCGGGTGTCGCCGGCATCGCCGGCCTGGACCGTGTTGACCACGATGCCCTTGGCCACGGCCGCCTTGACGATCTCGGGGTAGCGAGGCGCATTGGGATAATCCATGTGCGGCGGCGCATCCCCCACCAGGAAGATGATCTTGCGGGTCTGGCCTCCGCTATCCCATTGCAGGCTGCGGACAGCCTTATCCAAAGCCTCGTTCACGGATTCAGGCGTGTCGCCGCCACCGTCGGCGGTATATTGCACCAGATCGCCATAGAGCCCCTGGATATCACCCGTAAGGGCATGGACATCGGTGACATAGGCATCGCCGCGGTCGCGATAGCCGATCAGGGCGATGCGAATCTCCGCATCCGGATTGGCGTCGACGATGGCATTGGCGATCGACCAGATCTTGCGCTTGGCACCGTCGATCAAGCTCGCCATCGAGCCGGTGGTGTCGAGCACGAAGGCAACCTCGACGCGCGGCCGCACCTGCGGATCCGAGGTCGCATGGGCAGGCAGGATCGGCATCGCGAGCGCAAGCAGGCTGGCCGTCGCGAAAGCGAGGCGAAGGGCGGATTTCACGGCGTATCTCCCGGGCGTTCTGCAATCGAGTTGCAACACGCCAAGCTCGCCACCGATGATGGCAAAGTCGGGCTCTGGCAGTGGCGCAAGAGCGGCAAAGGAGGTCCTTGGCCGCCACCTGTTTCCTGCGGAACATGTCGAGCCGCGACCCAGATGCGGCGCGGCGGCTTGCCATCTCCTACCCCAGGCGGGAATGTAGCCCCCCACCGCCGTTCGAGCGGCCAGGCTCGCTGCTCGTTGGCGAAGACAAGACATTTGAAACCAGGAGGAAATTTTTGATGAAACGATTGATGGCGGCCGTCCTGCTGGCCGCAGGGGCATTCCTGGCTTCGCCAGCCAGCGCTGCCCCCGAAAAAGTCATTCTCGACACGGATTTCTCGACGATCGGCGATGACGGCCAGGTGCTGATCATGGCGGCCCAATTGCAGAAGGATGGTGTGATCGACCTTCTGGGCATTACCGTGGTCACCGGCAATGATTGGCTGAAGCAGGAAGTCGCCGATGCCCTGCGCGCCGTCGAACGCCTCGGCATCGAGGACAGAGTCGGCGTCTATGCCGGCGCGAACCTGCCCTTGGTGCACGATCCCCGCAGCTTCGAGCATGAGCGCGCTTTGTTCGGCTTCGGCGAAAGCTACAAGACTTCGTTCCATCGCCCGCAGCCTAAGGATGCCGACCTGATCGCCCCGCCGGACGGCTTTGCCAAGAAAACCAAGCTGCGCAAGGACGATGCCGTCGACTTCATCGTGGACACGATCAAGGCCAATCCGCACCAGGTCTCGCTCTTGGTAATCGGGCCGGCCACCAACATCGCCCTGGCAATCCGCAAGAACGCGGAAATCGTGCCGCTGATCAAGCGCATCGTCTACATGGCCGGCGCGGTTGACGTGAAAGGCAACACGACGCCCGCCGCCGAGATGAACGTCTGGATCGATCCTGAGGCCGCCCGCATCGTCATGCGCGAACCGATCGAGCAAGCCCTCATTCCGCTCGACGTCACCGACATCACCCAGATCGGCAAGCCCGAGTTCGATCGCCTGACCGCTGGCAACGGCCCGATTCAGAAACTCTTCCAGGATAGCTGGATGGCCAAGAAATTTGCCAAGGATGACAAGGCCAAGGCCAGCGTATTCGATACGCTCGCCCTCGCCTATCTGGTCGATCCAAGCTTTGCGACGAAGGTCGACGATCTCTATATCGACGTCGACGTGGCGTTCGGGCCTGGTTATGGCCGCACGCTCGGCTATTGGCAGAAGCAGCCGACGGACCTCCTGCAGAAGGTGAAAGTGGTCAAGCAGTTCGACAACAAGCGCTTCTCCGATTTCTACGTCGACCTCTTGACCCGTCCGGTACCGGTCAAGCTGGCCGAGTAGGCAGGGCCTGCCCGACGTTCGGCCGTTGACGATGGCTCAACCCTTGTCATTACCGGGCTCGACCCGGCAATCCAGCTCTCGTTTCCAGAGCGGAAATCCGTCGACGCTGGATGCCCGGGTCAAGCCCGGGCATGACAAAACTGCGCCTGTACCGGCCCTGTCGGGTGATTTCCCGCAGATTCTTCAGGCCTTCGAAAGGAGACAAGGCTAGCTTTGCACCTCCGTGCCCGCTAAAAGCGGCGTTTCAAAATCAACTGTCAGTTGACTATTCAACTCCGAGTTCCCTCCCCCATGACCACCGAGCGCTATAACGCCCGCGACGCCGAGCCCAGATGGCAGAAGATCTGGGCCGACCAGGCGATCTTCGAAACCAGGAATGAGGATCCGCGTCCGCGCTATTACGTGCTCGAGATGTTCCCCTATCCCTCCGGGCGCATCCATATGGGCCATGTGCGCAACTACACCATGGGCGACGTGGTGGCGCGCTATCGCCGGGCCAAGGGCTTCAACGTGCTGCATCCCATGGGCTGGGATGCCTTCGGCATGCCGGCCGAGAATGCCGCGATGCAGAACAAGTCGCATCCGGCCAAATGGACCTATGCCAATATCGACACCATGCGCGGCCAGCTCAAGTCGATGGGCCTGTCGCTGGACTGGAGCCGCGAGATCGCAACCTGCGATCCCTCTTATTACCGCCACCAGCAGGCGATGTTCCTGGACTTCCTGCAGGCCGGCCTGGTGGAGCGCAAGGTTTCCAAGGTCAACTGGGACCCGGTCGACCATACCGTGCTCGCCAACGAGCAGGTGATCGACGGCCGCGGCTGGCGCTCGGGCGCCCTGGTCGAGCAGCGCGAACTGACCCAGTGGTTCTTCAAGATCACCGATTATTCGCAGGACCTGCTCTCGGCCCTGGACACGCTGGATCGCTGGCCGGAGAAGGTCCGGCTGATGCAGAAGAACTGGATCGGCCGGTCGGAAGGCCTGCAGGTGCGCTTCGAACTCGACGCGGCCACGGCGCCGCAGGGCGAGAACGAGCTCCTGATCTATACCACCCGCCCCGATACGCTGTTCGGCGCCAAGTTCATGGCCGTAGCGGCCGACCATCCGCTCGCCAAGGCTGCCGCCGCGAACAATCCGGAGCTGGCCGCGTTCATCGAGGAGATTGGACGTACGGGTACCTCGGCGGCCGTGATCGAAACGGCCGAGAAGAAGGGATTCGATACCGGCATCCGCGCCGTGCATCCCTTCGATCCGGACTGGAAGCTGCCTGTTTACGTCGCCAATTTCGTGCTGATGGAATATGGCACGGGCGCCATCTTCGGCTGCCCGGCGCATGATCAGCGCGACCTCGATTTCGTCAACGCCTATGGTCTCGGCAACACGCCGGTCGTGTGCCCGCCCGACCAGGACCCCGCCAGCTTTGTGATCACCGACATCGCCTATGACGGCGAAGGGCGGATGATCAATTCGCGTTTCCTCGACGGCATGACCATCGAGCAGGCCAAGGAAGAAGTGGCCCGCCGGCTGGAGAGCCGGACGCGCGGCAACGCGCCCGTGGCCGAGCGCAAGGTCAATTTCCGCCTGCGCGACTGGGGCATCTCGCGCCAGCGCTATTGGGGCTGCCCGATTCCGGTGATCCATTGCGAGGTCTGCGGCGTGGTGCCGGTGCCCAAGAAGGACCTGCCGGTCAAGCTGCCCGACGACGTCACCTTCGACCGGCCCGGCAATCCGCTCGACCATCATCCGACCTGGCGCCATGTCGACTGCCCGCAATGCGGCAAACCGGCCCGCCGCGAGACGGACACGATGGACACCTTCGTCGATTCGTCCTGGTATTTTGCGCGTTTCACCGATCCGTGGATCGAGACGGCACCGACAGTCCGTAAGGAAGTCGATGCCTGGCTGCCGGTCGACCAATATATCGGCGGCATCGAGCACGCCATCCTGCATCTGCTCTATAGCCGCTTCTTCGTGCGCGCCATGAAGAAGACAGGCCATGTCGGCCTGGATGAGCCCTTCAAGGGCCTGTTCACCCAGGGCATGGTGGTGCACGAGACCTATCGCGCCGACAATGGCGAGTGGGTGGTGCCGGCCGACGTGCGCATCGAGGGCGATGGCGCCGAGCGCCGTGCCTTCAACAACCGCACGGGCGAACCGGTCGAGATCGGCTCGATCGAGAAGATGTCGAAGTCGAAGAAGAATGTCGTCGATCCCGACGACATCATCGCCGACTACGGCGCCGACACGGCACGCTGGTTCATGCTGTCGGACTCGCCGCCCGAGCGCGATGTAATCTGGACCGAGGACGGTGTACAGGGCGCCAGCCGCTTCGTGCAGCGCATCTGGCGCATCGTCAACGAGATCGCCGCCCATACGGCCTCTCCCGTCGGCCCCACCGCAAGCGAGGACGACGTTCTGGCCGTGCGCAAGGCCGCGCACCGGGCCCTGGCCGCCGTCGAAGCCGATATCGAGCGCCTCGGCTTCAACCGCTGCGTGGCGCATATCTACACGCTGGTAAACAGTCTCGGGCGCGCGTTGGACGGCACCAAGAACGCCGAGGCAGTGCCTGCCAATCTCGCCGCCGCCCTGAAGGAAGCCGGCGTCATGCTGGTGCAGTTGATCGCGCCGATGATGCCCCATCTGGCCGAGGAATGCTGGAGCGTGCTGGGCTGTCAGGGCCTGGTGGCCGAGGCTTCCTGGCCTGTGGCCGATCCTGCTTTGCTGGAAGACGACACCATCACCCTGCCGGTGCAGTTCAACGGCAAGAAGCGGGCCGATCTTACCGTGCCGAAAACGGCATCGCCAAAGGAAGTCGAAGCTGCCACACTGGCTGATGAAACCGTCCAGCGTGTGCTGGAAGGGCGCTCTCCCAAAAAGATCATCGTCGTGCCGGGAAGGATTGTGAATGTCGTCGTCTAGTCAGACCTCGCGCCGCGGTGCGCTGTTCGCCCTCGCCCTCCTGCCGGCCGTGATGCTGGGCGGCTGCTTCCGCCCGATGCTGGCGGATCCCGGCAACGGCTCGCCCGGGCTGAAGGGGCGCCTTGCTTCCATCGCCATCGATCCGGTCGACGACCGTGTCGGCCAGCAGGTACGCAACCGCCTGTCGTTCAATCTCACGGGCGGCGCCGAAACGCCGCCGTCGCGCTACCGGCTGGTGCTTGCGACGTCGTCCAGCTCCGATTCCGCGCTGGTCGACGCGCTGAGCGCCACGCCCCAGGTCGACACCGTGACGCTGACGACGGATTACACCCTTATCGATCCGGCAACCGACAAGATCCTGCTCAAGGCGAAGAACTTCGCGCGCAAGTCCTATAATTCCGGCCTGCAGCGTTTCGCCACCGTACGGGCGCGGCGCAATGCCGAGAATGATGCGGCTGACGTGATGGCCGACCAGATCCGGCTCCGGTTGGCGACCTGGCTCGCCGACCATCCCTGATAGCCGGGGTGAGGCACGCCCGTCCGGCGCGCCTCACCCTATCCCTGGTTCGGTAGCGGCTTGCCCCGCCTGCTTCGGTGCAACGCAAGGCACCACAGACAGTAACGACACCCATAGGCAGTAACCATACATGGCCTCCATCGAACGGCGCGCCGTCGATGCCTTCATCAAGAAACCGGACGCCCATTTCGCGGTGATCATGGTCTATGGGCCGGATACTGGCCTGGTGAGCGAACGTGTCCGTGCACTCGTGGCGGCCTCAGTCGACGATCTCGACGATCCTTTCCAACTCGTTCGCCTCGACGGTGACGAAATCAGCGGCGACCCGGCCCGCCTGGCCGACGAAGTCTTCACCATTCCCCTCTTCGGGGGGCGCCGCGCCGTGCGCCTGCGGGCCGGCAGCCGCAACATCGTGCCGGCGGTCGAGCCCGTGCTCGCCAACCCGCCAGCGGCCTGCCGGGTGGTGATCGAAGCCGGCGATCTCAAGAAGAATCACGCTTTGGTTTCCCTGGTGGAGAAATCGCGAGCCGGGGCGGTAATCGCCTGCTTCGGCGACGAAAATGCCAATATCGGCCAGATCATCGCCGAGGAAGTCGCCATTTCAGGCCTGACCATCGCGCCCGAAGCGCGCGAGACGCTGATTGGCCTTCTCGGCGGCGATCGCCTGGCCACCCGCAGCGAGCTGAAGAAGCTGACGCTCTATGCCCATGGTGCCGGGCGTATCGAACTGAGCGATGTCGAGGCCGTGGTGGGCGATGCCAGCGCGCTCGCTACCGACGAGATCATCGACGCCGCCTTTTCCGGCCGGGCCGACCTGCTCGACTCCACCTTGGCCAAGGCCTGGAATGAAGGGGTCAACACCTCTCAGCTGGCAGGAACGGCTCTGCGTCACGCTCTCCTGCTTCACCGCCTGCGAGGCGAGGTCGAGAAGGGCCGTCCTGCGGCCGCCGTCGTCGATTCGATGGGCATGCAGGTGCATTTTCGCCGCAAGGCCGGCGTCTCGGCTCAGCTTGCGGCCCTGACGATGGCGAGGCTCGATCGCATCGTGGCCGACCTGTCGGACGCCGTGCTCGATGCCCGCCGCAATACTGCCCTGGGGCAGGCGATCGTCTCGCGCGCCTTGATGCGGATCGCCCTCATGGCGAAGGCCCGGCGCTGATCCTGCCTGCCCTGGGCAAGCCTTTTCCTGCAGCGCTGGCCTTGGGCCTTCACCCTCGATGCCCAGCCATAGAACAGGAAGCAACTTCACGGCCACAACAACTGTCGATTACTCTAATAAAGCCCTTATTAATTTACATTCATCGAAGAAATAAAGACAGAATACCGAAAATACCTCATCCTATCCTTCTGAATGCGCGAGAGCTTGCCCTGGAGGCGGCCGGAATTCAGCAAGGAGGACGCGTTGAGGACAGAGGAAGTGGCAGACTTGCCAGGCAGCGATCCGCTTCCGGCCTGGTTGATCTTTACCGGCGTGACTTTATTCGCCTTCCTGCTGGCATGGTATTTCGGGCTGATCGCCAGAATGGTTGCGAGTGACCGCACCTTCATCTCCGTCGTCATTGCCGTTCTATATGTCGTCGCCAGCCTGCACTGCCTGTGGCGCGTCCTGATCATCTCGAAGGAGGGGCAAGCAGCCCTGCGGTCGGCGCGGCTTCTCATCGGCTACGAGAACGGTCGTTCCAATGAGCCGAAAATCGATCTCGTCAAGGAGCTGCCGGCCGGACTTGTCTCGTCCCATATCCGGGACCTCAAGACGAAAGCCAGCCTGCAGGGGCATATGCGCCTCGACCAGACGCTGCTGCTGCGTGTTCTCGCCAATCGCCTGCGGGGGTCGAACGGCCTGGGCGCCTTTGCCAGCGACACCCTGATGAAGCTGGGGCTCCTGGGCACCATCATCGGGTTCATCATGATGCTGGCGCCTATTGCCGGCCTCGACATCGAAGATCACGCGGCCATGCGAACCTCGATGTCGCTGATGAGCGACGGCATGGCCGTGGCCATGTATACCACGCTCGTCGGGCTGGCCGGCTCCATCCTCTTGAAGATCCAGTATCAATTCCTGGAGAACGCCACCGCCGCCATCTTTGCCTTCGCCGTGGACATTACCGAGGTCTATGTGGTCTCGGCGCTGGAGCGGCGGGCTCAGGCGGCATGATCGACGATTTCGACCTGATGCCTCGCGAGGAGGCGTTCGATCCGTTCAGCGTGGTGCTGTTCAAGGCGCTGCAGGTCGTCGCCTTCCTGTTCTTCATCGCCTTGATCATCGTGGCACCCAAGGCTGACAACGGCAAGGTCGACAGCAAGGCCGAATTCCTGATCAGCATGGACTGGCCGGACAACCACCCCGACGACATGGATATTTTCGTCCAGGACCCGCTTGGCAATGTGGTCTGGTACCGCCGCCGGGAGGCTGGCTTCATGCTGCTCGATCGCGACGACAGAGGTGGGATCAACGATTTCGTCATGGTGAATGGCAGCAAGGTTCCGACGGCGACCCGGCAGGAACTGGTCAGCATCCGAGGCTTCGTCGCCGGGGACTACACCATCAACGTCTACCACTTCACTGCGCTGACGGGTCGTATGGTGCCCGTGACAGTGACGCTGCAAAAGCTCAACCCCAAGGTGACCATCGTGGCCAAGGAGACGCTGGAGGTTGTCGACGGCGGCACCGAGAAGACTGCGCTACGCTTTACCATGGATGAAAAGGGCGCGGTGACGAAGGTCGATCGGACGCCGAAATCGATCCTGCAGACCTTCTACAATCCCCGCGCCAATGGTGCCAAGCCATGAGCTGGGTCCAGATCCATGTGCTTCTTCTCACGCTGGCCTATGTCACGACGGCGGCCTTGCTCCTTGCTATCGTGAGCAAGCTGGCATTCAACCGGCTGGCGAAGGTGGCGGCGATCTTGGCTGCCAGTTCCTTCTACGTCGCGGTCTTCTTCTCCACGCAGGGCCTGCTCGGCTGGTCCGCGCCAAGGGCCTTGCCCGAGCGTTTCAAGGTGTTGTGGACCTATGTGGTCGAGCCCGATCCGGCACACGCCAATCCGGGCGCGGTGCATCTTTGGGTCGAGGAACTCGATGCGGCCAATTTGCCCAGCGGTGAACCCCGCTCCTATCTCCTGCCCTATTCGCGACAATTGGCCGATCGGGTCAACCAGGCGCAGGCCCAGATCAAGGACGGCATGCTGGTTGGCGGCAAGCCCCGTTATTATGGGAATCCGTCCTCGACCGAGGGTGTTTCCGGCCCCATCAACGTAAACGCACCGCCGGGCGGCGACCCTTCCGGAGGCGGGGTGCTCGATCCGGCCTTTCTCGGCGGCCAATCGAAGAATGTCGACCTCATTCCCCTGCCAAAGCCGATCCTGCCGGAAAAGGAACTGACCGAGCCGGCACAATGAACGGGCCTGCTTCAGCCCACCTCGATATCGGCTCTTCCTGGGTCCTATTTCAGGATCTTGGTCTGGTCGATATAGAAGATCCGATCCGGCAACTGCAGCTTGCGATCGATGCCGGAGATCGTCACCGTGGTGTCGTAGCCCTGCGGATCGGTGACGGTCCACTGCTTCAGATCGTAGTTCGGTGCCGGAAAGGTCAGCTGTATGCGGGACTTGCCGCCGCTGGCTGCCGACCCTTCCTCCAGGATGACGCTGATTCCGGCCGCTTCGCGCCCGACCGCCAGCACCCTGGAATCCTCGATCAAATCGAGCCTGTCGGCCAATAGAAAGCGCAGCGGCGTCTGCTTGATGAAATAGAGATCCTGGGTGTTGAGCTTGCGGTTGCGAACGGCCACCGAGGTGCCATCCGCCAGCAGTTGCAGCGAGGACGGCGGGTCATAGTCGAAGCGCATGCGGCCGGGCTTGGACACCCAGAACTTGCCATTGATGCGCTTACCGTCAGAGCCGACCTGCACGAAGCTGCCTGAGAAGAATTTGATATTGTTGAAATAACTGTCGATCTGGTCGAGCGTCGCCTTGTCGGCCGCACTGAGTGCCTTGGGATTGATGCGATGGGTATCGATTTCCAGAGGCTGGCCCGAGGCGACCAAGTCGGGTGACGGCAGGGCGTCGGCGGCAGCCGGCACCGTGGCGGCGGGCGGCGTACCGGACTCGTTCTGCCCATAGGCAGTGCCGGCCAGCAAGGACAGGCTCAGAGCGACGAGAACGGTACGGGCAAAAGGCATTGCAAACTCCGAGACGACCGGCGCGGAGACCGGAACCGGCAACTGGAAACGAATGGGGCACATCCCAAAGCGTTTTGCGATTCGAGGGTCTCACCAAGAATTGCAAAGACGCGTCTAAGCGAGGGACCAGAGCAAAGCGACGTTTCACCAAACGCGCTTTGCTCTGGGGAATGTGCCCTAAAGCGTGTCTATGGCCTTTTAGCGGCTTTGCAACAACAAAGCCGTGCAGAAGCCGCGATCAAATATGGATCGCACGTCCTTCGACGGCCAGCGCTGCCTCCTTGACGGCTTCCGACATGGTCGGATGCGCGTGGCAGGAACGGGCGAGATCCTCGGATGAGCCGGTGAACTCCATCAGCACCACGCCTTCATGGATCATCTCGCCGGCACCGGCACCAAGGATGTGCACGCCGAGCACGCGGTCCGTGCTCGCATCCGCAATTACCTTGACGAAACCTTCGGTGGTGCGGTTGGCGCGGGCACGGCCATTGGCGGTGAAGGGGAATTTGCCGACCTTGTAGGCGATACCGGCCGATTTGAGCTCTTCCTCGGTCTTACCCACCGAAGCGATCTCGGGATAGGTGTAAACCACCGCCGGAATGACGTCGTAGTTCACATGACCGTGCTGGCCGGCCAGGATCTCGGCGACGGCAATGCCCTCGTCCTCGCCCTTATGCGCCAGCATTGGCCCGCGCACCACGTCTCCGATGGCATAGATGCCGGGGACATTGGTGGCGAAATGGTCGTCGATAACAACCCGCCCACGCTCCGTGACGACACCGGCTTCCTCCAGGCCAAGGCCGTCCGTATAGGGCCGACGGCCGGTGGCGACCAGCACGATGTCGGCTGCGATGGTTTGCTTGTCGCCGCCCGCCACCGGTTCCACGGAGACGACGGCACCCGCAGCGCTGGTCTCGACACCGGTGACCTTGGTGGCGAGCTTGAACTCGATGCCCTGGCGGCCGAGCAGACGCTGGGCCTGCTTGACGACCTCGCCATCCATGCCGGGCAGGATACGATCAAGGAATTCGACCACCGTAACCTCGGCGCCGAGGCGGCGCCATACCGAGCCGAGCTCGAGGCCGATCACGCCGGCGCCGATGACGACCAGCTTCTTCGGCACGGTGGCGAGCTCGAGCGCGCCTGTGGAGGAAACCACGGTCTTCTCGTCGATGGTGACGCCGGGAAGCTGGGCGACATCCGAACCCGTGGCGATCACGATCGACTTGGTTTCCAGCGTTTCAACCGAACCGTCTTCGGCCGTCACCTCGACCTTGCCGGCAGCGAGGATCTTGCCGGTGCCTCGATAGGCCGTGATCTTGTTCTTCTTGAACAGGAAGGCAACGCCCTGGACATTGGCGTCCACGGTCTCCTGCTTGTGCTTCAGCATCTGGCCGAGATTGAGCACGGGCGCCGGCACTTCGATGCCGAAGGCCTTGAAGCCATGCCCGGCCTCGTCGAACAGTTCGGAAGCGTGCAGTAGCGCCTTGGACGGGATGCAGCCGACATTGAGGCAGGTGCCGCCATAGGTGGCACGCTTCTCGACCACTGCGACATTCATGCCGAGCTGGGCGGCGCGAATGGCGCAGACATAACCGCCGGGGCCAGTGCCGATAACGACGAGATCATGAGAGGGCATGGGCTTTCTCGTTTTTCTTTACCCTCCCCTGGAGGGGGAGGGTCGGCCGGAGGCCGGGGTGGGGTGATTTCCGCGCGCCCGTCGATACGACCAAGTGTGGTAGCGCTCCGCAATGTTGAGCCACCACCCCACCCCGACGCTACGCGTCGACCCTCCCCCTGCAGGGGAGGGTAAAATTTTACAGATCCAGTACCAGACGAGCCGGATCCTCCAGGCTCTCCTTGACGCGCACCAGAAAGGTGACCGCTTCCTTGCCGTCAATGATGCGATGGTCATAGGACAGCGCCAGATACATCATCGGACGCGCCACGATCTGGCCGCCGATGACCATCGGACGCTCCTGGATCTTGTGCATGCCGAGGATGGCCGACTGGGGCGCATTGAGGATCGGCGTCGACATCAGCGATCCATAGACGCCGCCATTGGAGATGGTGAAGGTGCCGCCCTGCATCTCCTCGATCTTGAGCTGGCCATCACGCGCGCGCTTACCGAAATCGGCGATGGTCTTCTCGATGCCGGCGAGGCCGAGCGTCTCGGCATCCCGGATCACCGGCACGACGAGGCCCTTGTCGGTGCCGACGGCGACGCCGACGTGGCAATAGTTCTTGTAGATGACGTCCTGCCCGTCGATCTCGGCATTGACGGCCGGCATCTCCTTGAGGGCCTGGGTGCAAGCCCGCACGAAGAAGGACATGAAGCCGAGCTTCACGCCGTGCTTCTTCTCGAACAGATCCTTGTACTGGTTGCGCAGCGCCATGACGTTGGTCATGTCGACCTCGTTGAAGGTCGTCAGCATGGCCGCATTGGCCTGCGCTTCCTTGAGGCGGCGGGCGATGGTCTGGCGCAGCTTGGTCATGCGCACGCGTTCCTCGCGCGCGGCATCGGCCGGGGGCGAAGCGACCCGCGGAGCTGATGGCACCGGAGCAGCGGCAGGAGCCGGTGCGGGAGCTGCAGCCGGGGCCGTGGTTTGGGCCGGCTGAGCCGTAAGCACATCGCCCTTGAGCACCTGGCCGCGGCGGCCAGACCCTTCGATCTGGGCGGGGTCGAGCCCGCGATCGGCGGCGATCTTGGCCGCGGCGGGCGAAGGCGGAACAGCGGAAGCAGCCGGCGCGGCGGCTGCCGGCGCAGCAGGGGCTGGTGCCGGGGCGGCAGGAGCCGGAGCGGGCGCGGCGGCCGGGGCAGCGGCTGTGCCGGAGCCCGCCCCGATGGTGCCGAGCGTGGCGCCCGGCCCAACGGTCTCGCCTGTCTTGGCCAGGATCTCGCCAAGCACGCCGGCGGCCGGGGCATTGACTTCCAGCGTGACCTTGTCGGTCTCGAGTTCCACCAATGGCTCGTCGGCCCTCACGGCCTCACCCGGCTTCTTGAACCATTTACCGATGGTGGCTTCCGTGACCGATTCGCCCAGGGTCGGCACCTTGATTTCCGTCGCCATGCTCTCACGCCCGCCTTGAGGCGCCCTCTTTTTCAAAGCGTTTTGCGATCTGGCGGAATCGCCAAGAATCGCAAAGACGCGTCCATACAAAAAGTTAGAGCAAGGAAGCGTTTTCATCAAAACGCGCTTTTGCTCTGGGGAGTTGCGGCAGGCGGGAACAGATCCCGCCCGCCGGTGCGAAGTGAGCCCGTCAGATCGTCAGGGCTTCGTCGGTGAAGGCTTGCAACTGGGCCAGATGCTTGGACATCAGCCCCGTTGCGGTCGCAGCGGAAGCCGGACGGCCGGCATAGGCAGCCCGCTTGGCCTTGGTGCCCGCCTGCCCCAGCACCCATTCCAGATAGGGCTCGACGAAGGACCAGGAGCCCATGTTCTTGGGCTCTTCCTGGCACCAGACCACATCGGCCTTGCGGAAGCGCGACAGCTCGTTGGCCAGCGACTTCAGCGGGAAGGGATAGAGCTGCTCGACGCGCAGCAGATAGATGTCGTCGATGCCCCGCTTCTCGCGCTCGTCGAGCAGGTCGTAATAGACCTTGCCCGTGCACAGGATGACACGCCGGATCTTCTCGTCCGCCACCAGCTTGGTGGTGGAATTGCCGAACTGGGCATCATCCCACAGGATGCGATGGAAGGTGGTGTCGGCCCCCATCTCGCTGAGCTTGGAGACGCAGCGCTTGTGGCGCAGCAGCGATTTCGGCGTCATCAGGATCAAGGGCTTGCGGATGTCGCGCTTGAGCTGCCGGCGCAGGATGTGGAAATAGTTCGATGGCGTCGTGCAGTTGGCGACCTGCATGTTGTCCTCGGCGCACATCTGCAGGAAGCGCTCGAGGCGGGCAGAGGAATGCTCGGGCCCCTGCCCCTCATAGCCATGCGGCAGCAGGCAGACCAGGCCGGACATGCGCAGCCATTTGCGCTCGCCCGAGGAGATGAACTGGTCGAACACCACCTGGGCGCCATTGGCGAAGTCACCGAACTGGGCTTCCCACAGGGTCAGCGCCTTGGGCTCGGCCAGCGAGTAGCCATATTCGAAGCCGAGCACGGCCTCTTCCGAGAGCATCGAGTTGATGACCTCGTATTTGCCCTGACCTTCGCGGATGTTCTTGAGCGGCGTGTAGCGCTTCTCCGTCTCCTGGTCGATCAGCACGGAATGGCGCTGGGAGAAGGTGCCGCGCTCGCAGTCCTGGCCCGAGAGCCGCACGCGATGGCCCTCGTCGCACAACGTGCCGAACGCCATGGCCTCGGCGGTCGCCCAATCGAGCCCCTCACCGGTCTCGATCATCTTCCGGCGCGTTTCCATGAAGCGCTGGATGGTCTTGTGGACCTGGAAGCCTTCCGGGAGCTTGGTCAGCGCATTGCCGATCTGGGTGAGCTTGGCCATATCGACGCCGGTAGCGCCGCGGCGCGGATCGTCGTCACCCGAACCGATCGCCTTGAGGCCGGCCCACTGCCCGTCGAGCCAATCGGCCTTGTTGGGCCTGTAGGCTTGGCCAGCCTCTTGTTCGGCCTCCAGGCGCGCGCGCCAGTCGGCCTTCATCTTCTCGACCTCGCCGGCGGTGACCACGCCGGTCTCGATCAGCCTGTTCGAGTAAAGCTCGACCACGCCCGGATGCGAGCGGATCTTGCGATACATCAGGGGCTGGGTGAAGCCCGGCTCGTCGCCCTCGTTGTGCCCGAAGCGGCGATAGCAGAACATGTCGATGACGACCGTCTTGTGGAAGGTCTGGCGGAATTCCGTCGCCACCTTGGCGGCGAACACCACCGCCTCCGGATCGTCGCCATTCACATGGAAGATCGGCGCCTCGATCATCTTCGCCACGTCGGAAGGATAGGGCGAAGAGCGCGAATAGCGCGGATAGGTGGTGAAGCCGATCTGGTTGTTGATGATGAAATGCATCGAGCCGCCGGTGCGGTGCCCCTTCAGGCCCGACAGGCCCAGGCATTCGGCGACCACGCCCTGGCCGGCAAAAGCAGCATCGCCATGGATGAGCAGCGGCATCACCTTGGCGCGCGAATCGGTGTCGCCATGCTGGTCCTGCTTGGCGCGCACCTTGCCGAGCACCACGGGATCGACGATCTCGAGATGGGACGGATTGGCGGTCAGTGACAGATGCACCTTGTTGCCGTCGAACTCGCGGTCCGACGAGGCACCGAGGTGGTATTTCACGTCGCCGGAGCCTTCCACGTCGTCGGGCGTATAGGAACCGCCCTTGAACTCGTGGAAGATGGCGCGATGCGGCTTGCCCATCACCTGGGCGAGCACGTTGAGGCGGCCGCGATGGGCCATGCCCAGCACGATGTCCTGCACGCCGAGCGCGCCGCCGCGCTTGATGATCTGCTCCAGCGCGGGAATGGCCGATTCCGAACCGTCGAGGCCGAAGCGCTTGGTGCCGGTATATTTGACGTCGATGAACTTCTCGAAGCCTTCGGCCTCGATCAGCTTGGAAAGGATTGCGCGCTTGCCCTCGCGGGTGAAGGTGATCTCCTTGTCCGCCCCTTCGATGCGCTGCTGGATCCAGGCCTTCTGGGCGGGATCAGAGACATGCATGAACTCGACACCGAGGGTCGAACAATAGGTGCGCTTGAGGATCGTCTCGATCTCGCGGATGGTCGCGAATTCCAGACCGAGGACATGGTCGATGAAGATCTTGCGATCGAGGTCGGCTTCCGAAAAGCCATAGGTCTGCGGATGCAGCTCTTCGTGATCGCGCGCTTCCTGCAGACCAAGCGGATCGAGATTGGCGAAGAGGTGGCCGCGCATGCGATAGGCGCGGATCAGCATGATGGCACGCACCGAGTCGCGCGTCGCCTGCAGCATGGCCTCGGAGGAGATGGCCGCGCCCTGGGCATCCGCCTTGGCCTTGATCTTCTCGCCGACCTTCTTCTCGATCTGGCCCCAATTGCTGTCGAGGGCCGAGACGATTTCACCATTGGCCGCAATCGGCCAGTTGGGTCTGGCCCAACTCGCGCCACGCGCATTCTTCTCGACGATCGCCTTGTCGTCGGCGAGACCGGCAAAGAAGGCCGCCCACTCGCCGTCGACCGAGGACGGATTGTCCTCGTAGCGCGCATAGAGATCTTCGAGATACTCGGCGTCGCCACTATAGGCGAAGCTTTGCAGGTTCATGTCGTCTTGACGATCCATCGTCCCGTTCCTTCGGTTCCGAGGGCCGGGGCGACGGCCCCGGTCCGATCTCAGCCCCTTTTTGGCTTCAGCCCTTCAGCAATTCGGTGAGCGTGGTACCGAGGCGAGCGGGGGATGGGGATACCCTGACGCCAGCGGCTTCGAGCGCGGCGATCTTGGAGCCGGCATCGCCCTTGCCGCCGGAGATGATGGCGCCGGCATGGCCCATGCGCCGTCCGGGCGGTGCGGTGCGGCCGGCCACGAAGCCGACGGTGGGCTTCTTGCGCCCGCGCTTGGCCTCGTCGATCAGGAACTGCGCCGCATCCTCCTCGGCCGAGCCGCCGATCTCCCCGATCATCACGATCGAATGGGTGTCGGGATCGGCCAGGAACATCTCCAGCATGTCGATGAACTCGGTGCCCTTCACCGGGTCGCCGCCAATGCCCACCGCCGTGGTCTGCCCCAACCCCTCATTGGAGGTTTGGAACACCGCCTCATAGGTCAGCGTGCCCGAGCGCGACACGATGCCCACCGAGCCCTTCTTGAAGATGTTGCCCGGCATGATGCCGATCTTGCACTCGTCCGCCGTCATCACCCCCGGGCAGTTCGGCCCGATCAGGCGCGACTTCGAACCCGACAGCGACCGCTTCACCTTGATCATGTCGGCGACCGGAATGCCCTCGGTGATGCACACGATCAGCGGGATCTCGGCATCGATGGCCTCGCAGATCGCATCGGCCGCCCCCGGCGGCGGCACATAGATCACGCTGGCATCGGCCTGCGTGACATGGCGCGCCTCGGCCACGGTGTCGAACACCGGCAGGCCCAGATGCTGCGAGCCGCCCTTGCCCGGCGAGGTGCCCCCCACCAGCTGCGTGCCATATTTGAGCGCCTGCTCGGAATGGAAGGTGCCGTTCTTGCCAGTGAAGCCCTGGCAGATCACTCGGGTTTGCTTGTTGATCAGGATCGACATTACTTGGCTTCCCGCACGGCTTTGACAATCTTCTGGGCGGCATCGTCGAGGTCGTCGGCAGCAATCACATTGAGGCCGGATTCACGGATGATCTGCTTGCCGAGTTCGACATTGGTGCCTTCGAGCCGCACCACCAGCGGGATCTTCAGGCCGACTTCCTGCACCGCGGCGATCACGCCCTCGGCGATCACGTCGCATTTCATGATGCCGCCGAAGATGTTGACCAGGATGCCCTTCACTTTCGGATCGGCCGTGATGATCTTGAAGGCCGCCGTCACCTTCTCCTTGGTGGCACCGCCGCCGACATCCAGGAAGTTGGCCGGCTCCTCGCCATAGAGCTTGATGATGTCGAGCGTGGCCATGGCCAAGCCAGCCCCGTTCACCATGCAGCCGATCGAGCCGTCGAGGGCGATGTAACTGAGATCGTAGCGCGAGGCCTCGATCTCCTTGGGATCCTCTTCCGACTCGTCGCGTAGCGCCACGATGTCGGGATGGCGGTAGAGGGCGTTGGCATCAAAGCCCATCTTGGCGTCCAGGCATTTGAGCTGGCCGTCCTTGGTGACGATCAGGGGATTGATCTCCAGCAGCGCCATGTCCTTGGCCACGAAGGCGGTGTAGAGCTTGGTGGTCAGGCTGACCGCCTGCTTGGCCAGGTCCCCGGAAAGCCCGAGCGCCTTGGCGACCGCTAGGCCGTGATGGTTCATCACCCCGGTGGCCGGATCGACCGAGAAGGTCACGATCTTCTCCGGCGTCTCATGGGCCACCTTCTCGATGTCCATGCCGCCCTCGGTGGAGACCACGAAGGCAACGCGGCTGGTCTCGCGGTCGACCAGCACCGAGAGGTAGAACTCCTTCTCGATGTCCGAGCCGTCCTCGATATAGAGCCGGTTGACCTGCTTGCCGGCCGGGCCGGTCTGCACCGTCACCAGCGTGTTGCCCAGCATCTCCTGCGCACTGGCACGCACATCCTCGATCGACTTGGCCAGGCGCACACCGCCCTTGGCATCGGCAGGCAGTTCCTTGAACTTGCCCTTGCCGCGCCCGCCGGCATGGATCTGCGACTTCACCACATAAAGCGGACCCGGAAGCTCCTTGGCCCCCTTAACAGCTTCCTCAACCGTCAGCGCAGGCACGCCCTTCGATATGGGCAGGCCGAATTCCTTCAGGACCGCCTTCGCCTGGTATTCATGGATGTTCATGGCCAGTAGCTCCAGATTGGCTAAAGCGTCTTTGGGGTTTGGTGAAATCGCCTCAAACCCCAAAGACGCGTCTTCGTTCGAACGCTTTGTGCTTGGGATCAGGCGAGCGAGGGAGCGATGGCCTTGCAGGCGTCGACCAGCGACTTCACCGCGTTGACCGACTTCTCGAAGCCGGCGCGCTCTTCCTTGTCGAGCTGGATCTCGACGATGCGCTCGACACCGCCAGCGCCGAGAACCACGGGCACGCCGACATAGAGGTCCTTGACGCCATACTGGCCGGTGAGTTGCGCGGCGCAGGGCAGCACGCGCTTCTTGTCCTTGAGATAGCTCTCGGCCATCACGATCGCGGAGGCGGCGGGTGCATAGAAGGCAGAGCCGGTCTTCAGGAGGTTGACGATCTCGGCGCCGCCGTCACGGGTGCGCTGCACGATCTCGGCAAGGCGCGCCTCGGTGATCCAGCCCATCTTGATCAGGTCCGGCAGCGGAATGCCGGCCACCGTGGAGTAGCGCACCGAAGGAACCATGGTGTCGCCATGGCCGCCGAGCACGAAGGCGGTGACGTCTTCCACCGAGACGTTGAATTCGTCGGCCAGGAAGTGGCGGAAGCGCGAGGAGTCGAGCACGCCGGCCATGCCGACGACTTTGTTGGCCGGCAGGCCACAGGACTTCTGCAGAGCCCAGACCATGGCGTCGAGCGGGTTGGTGATGCAGATGACGAAAGCGTCCGGGGCATATTTGGCGATGCCGGCGCCCACCTGTTCCATCACCTTGAGGTTGATGGTGAGGAGATCGTCGCGGCTCATGCCGGGCTTACGCGGCACGCCGGCGGTGACGATCACCACATCGGCGCCCTTGATGCCTTCGTAGCTCTGGGTGCCGGCAAGCTTGACGTCGAAGCCGTCGACCGGAGATGCCTCGGCGATGTCGAGAGCCTTGCCCTGCGGCACGCCTTCCATCACGTCGAAGAGCACGATATCGCCCAGTTCCTTCAGACCGGCCAGAAGAGCCAGCGTACCACCGATCTGTCCCGCCCCGATGAGAGCGATCTTGCTACGTGCCATAACGTAATGTCCCTGAGATTGTAGCCAAAGGTGAGTTTCGTTCTCCCCTCCGATAGCCCCTTTGGAAGCGGGGTTCAAGCGATAGGCGACCCCAGGTTGAAATGCCCCCTCCATCGCGTCTCGAGGATGCAGATGGAGATAGAATAACTCTTTTTAATCAACAAGATGATAGAAAGGAACACATTCCTCTCCCGACAAGATTCAGGCCGAAAATCAATGTTACAAATTTCATTTTTTGTAACATGTAACACGGTTCTTGTGATTTTCTTCTGAATCCGCCGCCCTACCCGTCCAGGTAGGATCGCTCTGCTCCCAGGGACCACCCGGCGGTGGCCTGACGCGAACTTACCTCCTTTCAGTGCCACGCAATATGCACGGTACCGTGACAGGCGGCGCCGGCCGGGCTACAAGGCGGCCACAAATTTGGAGAATCCGATGCGTCCCTCCCGCCGCGCCCCCGACGAGCTGCGCCCCGTTTCGATCGAGCGTAACGTCGCCCGCTATGCCGAAGGCTCTTGCCTGATCAAATTTGGCGAAACCCATGTGCTGTGCACCGCCAGCCTCGAAGAAAAGCCGCCTTCCTGGCTGCGCGGCACCGGCAAGGGCTGGGTCACGGCCGAGTATGCCATGCTGCCGCGCGCCACGCATGAGCGTACGCGCCGCGAATCCACCTCGGGCAAGCCTTCCGGCCGCACCCAGGAGATCCAGCGCCTGGTCGGCCGCTCGCTACGCGCCGTGGTCGATCTGGTGCGCCTGGGCGAGAAGCAGATCACCATCGATTGCGACGTGCTGCAGGCCGATGGCGGCACCCGTACCGCCTCGATCACCGGCGGCTTCGTCGCCCTGCAGGAATGCGTGAAGTGGATGATGGAGCGCAAGATGCTCACCGTCAGTCCGATCAAGGACCATGTCGCGGCGATCTCCTGCGGCATCTCGAAGGGAAATGCCGTGCTCGACCTCGACTATGCCGAGGATTCGGAAGCGATGACCGATGCCAATTTCGTGATGACGGGCTCCGGCGGCCTCGTTGAGATCCAGGGTACGGCCGAAGGCGCGCCCTTCAGCCAGGACCAGTTCCTTGAAATGCTGGCGCTGGCCCGCAAGGGTATCGGCGAACTGGTCGAATTGCAGAAGCAGGCGGTGGCGTAATGGGCCGCCGTCTCGCCGGAAAGCTGGTGCTGGCCACGCACAACAACGGCAAGCTCTCCGAGTTCAAGGCCCTGATGGCGCCTTACGGCGTGGATGTCGTCTCCGTCGGCCAGCTCGGCCTGCCCGTGCCGGAGGAGACCGGCACGACTTTCGTCGAGAATGCCCGCATCAAGGCGCTCGCCGCCCTCGAAGCCACCGGGCTGCCGGCCATCGCCGACGATTCAGGCCTGTGCATCGAAGCCCTGGACGGGGCGCCGGGCGTCTATACCGCCGACTGGTCCGGTCCGACCCGCGACTGGGACGTCGCCATGCAGAAAGCCCAGGACGAACTCCTCGCCGTCGGGGCCACCGAGCCGGCCCGGCGGCGCGGCAGCTTCGTCTCCGTCCTCACCGTGGTCTGGCCCGACGGCCATTCCGAAACCTTCGAGGGGCGGGCCGAAGGCACGCTGGTCTGGCCAACCCGCGGCGGCCATGGCCATGGCTATGATCCGATGTTCCAGCCCGACGGTTCGGACAAGACCTTCGCCGAGATGACGGAAGCGCAGAAGAACACCATCTCCCACCGCGCCCGCTCCTTCCAGAAACTGGCGGATGCCTGTTTGAAGGATTGAAGATTCCAGGAGCACCGGCTTTCAGCCGGCCCTTCCTCTCCTGCAAGCCGGCCTTCCCAGGAAGGATCAGCGCCGGCGTGGCACGGCGACTGTTGCCAGCAGACTGACCAGGATGCCGGCAGCGGCAAGCCAGAAGGCGAGTTGCGCCCCCTCGGCCATCGCACCTCTCAAGGCCTCGCCCGAAAGGCCACCGACATGGCGGTTGGCAATGGCGATCAGGATGGCGAGGCCGACGGCATTGCCGATATTGAGCGTCGTCGAAGCCATGCCGGAGGCGATGCCCTGCTCGTCATGATGCACGCCGGAGGCCGCCGCAATCCACATGGCGGTCCAGACGATGCCCTGTCCCACCCCCGAGACGATCACGCCGGGAACGATCGCCAGATAGCCCGCCCCGACGCTGGCGCCAGGCACCATCAGCGCCGTGCCGACGGCACCCACCAGCATGCCCCAGACCAGGGTGGGACGCGTGGAGATCCGCGTCGCGAGGCGCTCGCCGAGCTGCGTCCCGGCCGCGATGGCCAGTGACGGCACCAGGAAGGCAAGCCCGGTTTCGAGCGCCGAAAAGCCATGCACGGTCTGGAACAGCACGGTGAGGAAATAGGGCAGCGCCCCGAAGGTCGCCATATAGAGGAAGGTGATCGTCATGCCCGCCACCAGGCTGGCATTGCGGAACAGGCGCAGTGGCATCAGGGGATCGCGGCTGCGCGCCTCGATCAGGGCGAAGACCGACAGAAAGAAGACGGCCAGCACCGCACTCGCCAGGATGCTCGGCGCGGTCCAGCCATAGTCTGGGCCCTGCACCAACGTGAAGACCAGCAGGGTCGCACCCATCGTCACGGCAATGGCGCCGGGCAGGTCGAAGCGCCGATGTTCGCGCCGCTCCGGATCGCGCGGGATCACGAAGAAAGCGGCTGGGATGGCGATGGCGGCGAGGACCACATTGACATAGAACACCGCCGGCCAACCGAAGGCAGCGGTCAGGAAGCCGCCGGCCAGCGAGCCGATGGTCAGGCCGCTGGCGCCCGCACCGCCCCAGACCGCCAAGGCGCGGTTACGTTCCGGTCCCTCGGCAAAAAGCCGGTTCACCAGAGACAGGGTCGCCGGAAACAGGAAGGCGCCACCGATGCCCTGGACCGCGCGTGCCGCGATGATGACGGCCGGCGAACCGGCAAGGCCGCCGGCCAGCGAGGACAGGGCATAGAGTGCCAGTGCGAAGACGAAGACGCGCCGCTGGCCGATGAGATCGGCCGCGCGGCCTCCGAACAAGAGGAAACCGCCGCAGAACACGGTATAGGCGCTGACCACCCATTGCAGAGTCTGGCCGGAAAAGCCGAGTCCCGCGCCGATTTCAGGCAGGGCAACAAAAACGATGTTCAGATCCAGCGCAATGATGAGCTGGGCGAAGGCCAGCAGGGCCAGGGCCCAGCCGGATCCGGCAGCCCGCGCGCGCCCAGCCCCCAGTTCCAGGCCTCGTTCCAATGACGACATCTCAGGCTCCATTATTTGTTGATCGACAAAGAATGGAGCCTGATGCATTCAAGTCAAGAAAATTATTTGTCGACCACTAAAGAATTAGAACGACAATCGCGGCACGAGGGAGGAAGCAAACCCTCCAGAGGAACTCGCAGATGCCGAACTGCCAAATGCAATCACCTCTCCTGCAGCGCCTGCCGGAATGCCTCGAAGGCCGGCAATGCCTCGCCCCGGCGGCGGATGAGCAGCGTTTCGATCAGCCCGAGGCGGTGGGTCTGAACGCCGCTCCCGCCCGGCAGGAGGTCGAGCACGGAACGTGGCATGACGCCGATGGCATTGCCGGCCGACACGGCGGCCAGCATGGCGTGGTAGGACGAGAGTTCCTGCACCCGCAGCCCCTTGACGCCTTCAGCCCAATGTTCGGCGACGGCCCGGTAGGTGCAACCGGGTTCCAGCGCGGCAAAACTCTCGACCCTGAGATCGGCGGCCGTGCCGATGGGAGGATGACTGGAAGGCAGCACGATGAGCAGGTCTTCGGTGAAGACGTGCTCGGCCTCCAGCCGTTCGGCATCATAGCCGGTGTCGATCCCTTCCATCGGCGGCTTGCCGATCAGGGCGCAATCGAGTTCATGGGCAAGGAGCCGGCGGATCAGCCCCTTTGTGCCGCCGGTGGTCAGTTGCAATGATACGGCGGGCCAGGCGGCATGAAACCGCGCCAGGACCGGCGGCAAACGGCTCGCCGCCGTGCTCTCCATCGCTCCGACCCGGAACAGTCCCGCCGGACCCGACGGTTTCACCGCACTGCGGGCTTCGTCCGCGAGGGCAAGCAGCCGATGAGTATAGGACAGGAAGATCTCGCCTTCCCGGGTCAGGCGCATGCGCTTGCCCGCGCGGCTGAACAAGGCAACGCCGAGTTCCCGTTCGAGTTGCTGGACCCGCGTGGTGACGTTGGAAGGCGCCCGCCCCAGCCGGCTCGAAGCTCGGGTGACGCTCTGCTCGGCGGCGACGGTGCGAAAGATATCGAGGGATGACAGGTCCAATTTCGTTCTCATTTAAAGAATTAAAAATTAATATCGTTTTTAAATAAGAAATGATAGAGCTGCCTTCACTTACTTATGCTGGCGCTGGCAAGACAGCGAGGCAGATCAAGGAGAATGGCAATGTGGCCCGATCGGCGCATTCAGGAGCTCTTCGGTATCGAGATCCCTATCATCCAGGCGCCGATGGCAGGCCCGAGCCATTATGAAATGGTGATCGAGGTCAGCGAGGCAGGCGGGCTGGGCTCCCTCCCCTGTGCCACGCTGACGCCCGAACAGGTCCGCACCGAGCTCGGCATCATCCGCCAGCAGACCACCAAGCCGATCAGCGTCAATTTCTTCAGCCACACCGCGCCCGAGCCCGACCAGGCCCGTGAGGCCGGCTGGCGCAAGCGGCTCGAACCCTATTATCGCGAAACCGGCATCGATCCAGCCGCTCCGATTCCGAGCTCGAACCGGGCGCCCTTCGACGATACGTTCTGTACCATCGTCGAGGAGTTCAAGCCCAAAATCGTCAGCTTCCATTTCGGCCTGCCCGAAAAATCCCTGCTCGACCGTGTACGGGCGACAGGCGCCAAGATCCTGTCCTCCGCCACCACGGTCGACGAAGCGCGCTGGCTCGAGGATCGTGGCTGCGACGCCATCATCGCGCAGGGCTCCGAAGCGGGCGGCCATCGCGGCATTTTCCTTACCGACGACATCGCCACCCAGATCGGCACCTTCGCGCTGGTGCCACAGGTGGTGGACGCTGTGAAGGTACCGGTGATCGCGGCCGGTGGCATTACCGACGCCCGCGGCATCGTGGCCGCCTTCGCCCTGGGCGCCGCGGCGGTGCAGATCGGCACAGCCTATCTGTTCACGCCGCAGGCGCGGCTCGCAGCTCCGCACGCGGCTGCCTTGCGCAGTCCCGACGCCGACAAGACGGCGCTCACCAATCTGTTCACCGGGCGGCCGGCCCGTGGCATCGTCAACCGCCTGATGCGCGAAGTCGGCCCGATATCGGACCTTGCCCCCGCCTTCCCGCTCGCTGGCGGCGCGCTGGCGCCGCTGCGCGCCAAGACGGAACCGCAGGGCTCGGGCGATTTCATGTCGCTATGGTCCGGCCAGGCCGCACGCCTCGCCCGGGATGGCTCTTCGGCGGGCGAGCTGACGAAGCTTCTGGCGGCGGAAGCGCTGGCCAAGCTGGAAGGATAATGGAGGGTCGATCTCCAGATCGACCATCTTGGAAACGCCGCGGATGAGGAGGGCAAGGTGGTCGATCTCGCTCCATCAATTGATGGAGCTGTGGAGATCGACCCTCCGGTTCCGTGCCAAACCGGCAAGACTGATGCTTGCTGATATACTGTTCTCTTCCTACTCAGCCGCCATCGCCATCGCCGGCGTCAGCCACAAATCGAGGAAGCCATGCAGCCACTGCTGCATGCCCGGGTCATATTGGTAACGGCCCGAGAATTGTTGCTCACGATCCTGCGCGCCCGACAATTTGAAGCTTTCCTCGCTGCCGGTGGTCCAGCGATTCATCATCAGATAGGTGACTTCTGGGTGGAACTGCAGGCCATAAGCGGCCCGTCCGCAGGCGAAGGCCTGATTGGCGAAGGTCTTGCCGGTCGCGAGCAGCCGCGTGCCCCGCACATGCTCCGAGCCTTCATTGTGCCAATGATAGACATGGCTCGGCCAGGACATCAGGGCGCGGCCGTCCTGGGTCGGCTCGATCGGCCAATAGCCGATTTCGACCTTGCCGCCCTCATGGCGCGAGACCCGGCCGCCGAGATGGCGCGTCAGCATCTGGGCACCGAGGCAGACACCGAGAAAAGGCTTGTTCTCGTTCAAGGGCACGCCGATCCAGTCGATCTCGCGGCGGATCCAGGCTTCCTCGTCATTCACGCTCATCGGCCCACCGAAAATCACGGCGCCGGCGTGATCGCGCATCGTCTGCGGCAGGGGATCGTCGAAGCGGGGGCGCCTGATATCGAGCTCATAGCCGCGTTCGATCAGGAAGCGCCCGATCCGCCCGGGCGAGGAGTGTTCCTGATGCAGAACGATGAGGATCTTTCCCGTCACGATTCGGCCTGTGAAACGATTTCGTAACCATGATGTTACGGAAGTCTTAGCGAAAAGTTAAGCATTCGCGGTGCCGGAAGGCACAGTTCTGCCATTGGCGTTGCCATTTTGCACGGGTTGCCGTGAAGCCGGCGTGAGCAGATTGAACTCCGCCACCGGCACGCCGTGGTCGCTGGCGGTCCGGACATTGCGGGTCATATCGGTCATATGCGTGTCGACGACATGGTCGTTATAGACCTGGAGATAGCGAAAATCCCCGATCCGGTGTGGATTGCGGCTGTGGAATTCCTGGCTGAACAGGATGTGGTCCAGCACCTGATAGTCGCCGAAATGGATATGGGTGTAGAGGGTCGTTCCCTTGATGTGCACCGCCTGTTGATCGGACGCGGCGTAGAGATGCAGGTCCCACAGGCGTCGGTTCTTGCGCTGCCAGTCCCCGGGATCGGCCATCAGCGGCTTGAGGGTTTCGGGCAGCGGCTGCTCCCCGCGGATGAGTTCGGTGGTCACGCTGGTGAGTTCGTCGTTGAGATCGCCCAGCACCATCACCGGACGAGGCTCGGTCCCCCGCCCCGCCATCTCCCGCGACAGCATCACCCTCAGCGCCGCGGCCTCGGCGCCGCGCTGGAGCAGGGCGCGCACCACGGCGAGCGCCCGCACGGCGGGGTCGCGGCGATCCTCGTCCTCCAGCACCACCGGCCGGCGGGACTTGAGATGCGCCACATAGACGGTCAGCGGCACACTGTCGGGCAACAGGACCTCGGCCCGCAGGACCGGGCGCTCGAAGAAATTGATGCCAACGGGCACGGCCTGCTGGCGCCCGTTCTCGTCACGCCTGACGGCAAAGCCCTGGCCCAGGCCCGGAGGAAAAGCAGCGATCGATTCGACCTTGAGCACCGGCAGCCGGCTCGCCAGCCCGACCCGTGGTGCATTGAGTGCTCCATCCGGGGTCTTGGGCCCGTCGTCATCGGCGAGCGGCGCGTTGACGGTCGCGCCCTGCAGGCGCGGCGCCTTCCAGACCGCCTCGCGCAGGGCTTCCTCGTGGAACACTTCCTGGAAGCCGGCGAGATCGACCTGGCCGCGTTCGAGCAGCCCGCCGATGAAGGCGGTCTTGGCCTCATACTCCTCGGGCGAATAGGGCGGCTGCTCGTGGAAGCGCACGCCGGGCCTCGCCAGCAGCTGGGTGTTGAAGGTGGCAACGCGCAGGACGGAGGAGGACATCGGCATAACCTTGCGAGAGCTTCAATCTCGCAAGGCTGAGGATTCGTGGCAATCCCCGGGAAGGATATGCAACTACCATCTTTACCTTCCAGGGGAGGGTAAGCAGCGGCTACTCCGCCGGTGCGAGTTCCCTGCGGTTGCGGATCGGGCGCCCCGGCGAGAGAGCCTGGGCCGCATGCAGGATCGCATTGGCGTCAAGGCCATGGTGGCGATAGAGCTCCTGGATGCTGCCCGTCTGGCCGAAATGCTCGACGCCCAGCGAGGTCACGCGCTGGCCGCGCACGCTGCCGAGCCAGGCCAGGGTCGCCGGGTGGCCATCCAGCACGGTGACGAGGCCGCAATCGCGAGAAAGCGGGGCGAGCAGGCGCTCGATATGGCTCTTCGCACCGGCATTGCCGCGCTGACGGGCGCGTTCGGCCGCCGTCCAGCCGGCGTTGAGCCGGTCGGCGGAGGTGATGACCAACAGGCCGACATCGCGGCGGTCCTCGCTCATCAGGCCGATGGCCTCGATCGCCTCCGGCACTACGGCGCCCATGGCCGCCACCACGATCTCGGCATTGGGGCCCGGCGGGCGTAGCCAATAGGCGCCGTTGACGATGTCGGCGGCCAGCGCTGGCGACATCGTGCGCTGCGGCTGCTCGATGGTGCGGGTCGACAGGCGCAGATAGACCGAGCCGCCGGTCTCGTCGCGCAGCCAGGTGGTCTCGTCGCGGTCACCCTCGCCGTCCCGCTGCATATAGTCGAAGCCAAAGCGCATGATCACCGCCAGTTCGTCGACGAAGGCCGGCTCGAAGGCGGCGAGACCGTCCTGAGCCAAGCCGATCAGCGGCGTGGCGATCGACTGGTGCGCCCCGCCTTCCGGCGCCAGGGTGACGCCCGACGGCGTCGCCACCACCATGAAGCGGGCGTCCTGGTAGCAGGCATAATTGAGGGCATCGAGGCCGCGCTGGATGAATGGATCATAGAGCGTGCCGATCGGCAGCAGCCGCTCGCCATTGATGGAATGCGACAGGCCCAGCGCCGAGAGCAGGATGAAGAGGTTCATCTCGGCAATGCCGAGCTCAATATGCTGCCCCTTGGGCGAGAAGTCCCAGGAGAAGGTCGAGGGGATCTTCTCCTTCTTGAAGACATCGGCCAGTTCCTCGCGCGCGAACAGGCCGCGCCGGTTGACCCAGCCGCCGAGATTGGTGGAGACGGTGACGTCGGGCGCCGCGGTGACGATACGCTCGGCCACTGGCAAATCGGTGGCGGCGAGGTCGTTGAGGATGATGCCGAAACCCTGCTGGGTCGACATCGAGGCGGATGCCCGATAGGGCAGTGTGGCGGGCACCTCGACCTTGGGGGCGGCCAGACGCCGCCTTCCCTTCTGTACGAAGGGCACCCGATCGAGCGCGGCCTGCATGGCCTCAGGCGTCAGCTCCAGCCCCTCGAACTTGTCCCATTCATGCCCGGGGCGGATGGCCATCGCCTGCTGCCAGGTCTCCATCTGGGCCGGCGTCATCAGGCCGGCATGATTGTCCTTGTGCCCCTGGAAGGGCAGGCCGAAGCCCTTGACCGTGTAGGCGATGAAGCAGGTCGGCCGGTCATGACGGGCCGCCGCCTCGAAGGCGTCCAGCAGGCTCGGCATGTCGTGGCCGGCGAGATTGGTCATCAGCGCCGCGAGTTCGGCGTCCGAGCGGCTCTCGATCAGCCTGCTGACCTCGCTCTGGTCGCCGATGGCATCGTTGAGATGGCGACGCCAGGCCGCTCCGCCCTGATAGCACAGCGCCGCGTAGAGCTGGTTGGGGCAGTTGTCGATCCAGTGCCGCAGCGCCTCGCCGCCCGCCTCGGCGAAGGCAGCCTCGAGCAGGCGGCCATATTTGAGGATGACCACCTCCCAGCCGAAATTGCGGAAGATCGATTCGAAACGTTGCCACAGGCCCTCGCGCACCACGGCATCGAGCGATTGGCGATTATAGTCGACGATCCACCAGACATTGCGCACGCCCTGCTTCCAGCCTTCCAGCAGGGCCTCGAAAATATTGCCTTCGTCCATCTCGGCATCGCCGACGAGGGAGATCATCCGTCCTTCCGGCCACTCGCCCCAGCCCTTCGCCTTCACGTAATCCTGCACCAGGGCCGAAAACAGGGTCTGGGCCACGCCGAGGCCGACGGAACCGGTGGAGAAGTCGACGTCGTCGACATCCTTGGTGCGGGAAGGATAGCTCTGGGCGCCCTTGAAGCCGCGGAAATTCTTGAGCTTATCGAGAGTCTGCAGGCCAAAGAGATAGTTGAGCGCGTGGAAGACCGGGGAGGCGTGGGGCTTCACCGCAACGCGGTCCTGCGGCCTGAGCACCGCGCCGTAGAGGGCCGTCATGATCGTCGCCAGCGAGGCAGAGGAGGCCTGATGGCCGCCGATCTTGAGGCCATCCTCCTTCGCGCGCAGATGGTTGGCATTGTGGATCATCCAGGAGGACAGCCACAGGGCCTTGCGTTCGAGGGCGGCGAGAAAGGAGAGACGAGGGTCGGCCATGACGGAGATTCCAGCTGAACTGGCTTGTTATAACAAAAGACGACGGGCGATTTTGGTTGATCTTGAAGGCTGCAACACATGGCTTTAGAGAGTATCGCCATTCGTGACAGGGAATGCGCATAAATTACGCAGAGCGGGACAATGACTGCACTCGACGCCATCGACAACAAGATCCTCCGCCTGCTGCAGGAGGATGGCCGCATGACGGTGCAGGCCCTGGCCGAGCAGGTCGGCCTGTCGCATTCACCCTGTCTGCGCCGCGTGCGGCAACTGGAAGAGAGCGGCGTCATCCGCGGCTATGTCGCCGTGGTCGAGCAGAAGGAGGTCGGGCTGCCGGTCAGCGTGTTCATCTCGATCAAGCTCGAACGCCAGCGCGAGGAGGATCTCGATCGCTTCGCCGCCGCCATCGCGCCCTGGCCTGAAGTGCTGGAATGCTATCTGATGACCGGCACGCGCGATTATCTCCTGCGCGTGGTCTGTGCCGATCTCGCCGCCTATGAGCGTTTCATCAAGGAAAAACTCACCCGCCTCGATGGCCTCGCCTCGATCGAATCCAGCTTCGCTCTGGCGCAGGTGAAATATACGAATGTGCTGCCGATACGGTGAGGCCCGGAGCGCGGACATCTCAGCGACATGCTTGCGTGTCGCGATGTCCGCTCTTCCCTTGCAGGCGTTGCTCTTCCAAGAGCGGACAGGATGTCCGCGCTCCGCTACTTCTTCGCCACCAGCGCTGATACGCCCACCAGCAGCCAGGCAGCCATCGAGCCGGTACCGCCGATCGGCGCGGCCATCGGGAACAGGCGCTGGCCTGTCATGGCGTTCAACACCACGTCGGCCGAGAACAGGGCCACGGCGGCAGCGAGGAGGAAGGCGGCGGGCCGGGCCAGCATCGCATAGAGCAGGCCTGCGCGAATGGCCACGACAATGGCGATCAGGGCCGTCGCATGGGCGAGCACCATGATGGCGGCGTAGTCGATGCTGGGCCATTTGCCATGGGCGGCAAGCGCCATCAGGCCGATGCCGGCGGCGCCGTACAGGCCGCCCAGCACGGTGAGCAGGCGGTCGGCGATCACAGCGTCAGGCCGCCGCGCTCGGCCAGGATCTGGGCAATGGTGGCACGCAGTTCGTCCATGCCCGTGCCTTCACGGCTCGACGTGACGATGAGTTCGGGGAAGGCGGCCGGGCGGCGCGAGATCTTTTCCTTGGTCTCGGCGATGCAGCGTTCCAGATCGGGCTTTTTCACTTCGTCGGCCTTGGTCAGCACGATCTGGTAGACGACGGCCGCCAGATCCAGCGTTTTCAGCACGGCATCGTCGGTGGTCTTCAGGCCATGCCGGGCATCGATCAGCACGAAGACGCGCGCCAGATTCACTCGTCCGCGCAGATAGTCATGGATCAGCCGGGTCCACGCCTTGACCTTGGATTCGCTGACCTTGGCATAGCCATAACCCGGCATGTCGACGAGGGTCAGGGCTGGGTTCGAAGAAAAGAAGATCAGTTCCTGCGTGCGCCCCGGCGTGTGCGAGGTGCGGGCCAGGGCGTTGCGGTTGGTCAGCGCGTTGATCAGGCTCGACTTGCCGACATTGGAGCGGCCGGCGAGCGCGATCTCGACCCCACCGGGGGGCGGCAACGCCTCAAGCGTATTGGAGGCGTGGCGGAAATCCCAGGTGCTGGCGAAGAGTTTCCTGCCGGCTTCCGTATAATCAGGTCCCTCGGACATCAACTCGCCGCCGATGATGGCTTGCGCCCGAACATGGCCTTGAGATTGTCCCACAGCTCAACCTTCACGCCGTTTTTCTTCATGATGAAGACCTGCTGCAGGATCGAGAGCGTGTTGTTCCAGCAATAGTAGATCACCAGGCCGGCTGGGAAGGCGGCGAGCATGTAGGTGAAGATCAGCGGCATCCAGCGGAACATGGCGGCCTGGGTCGGATCCGGCGGCGCGGGGTTGAGCTGCATCTGGATGAACATGGTGATGCCCATCACCACCACCCAGAAACCGACCATCAGCACGGAGGGCGGCGTCCACGGGATCAGGCCGAACAGATTGAACAGGGTGGTCGGATCGGGCGCCGACAGATCGTGGATCCAGCCATAGAAGGGCGCCTGGCGCATTTCGATGGTGACGAACAGCACCTTGTAGAGTGCGAAGAACACCGGAATCTGCAGCAGCATCGGCAAGCAACCCGAGAGCGGATTGATCTTATTTTCCTTGTACAGGGCCATGGTGGCCTGCTGCTGTTTCATGCGGTCGTCAGGGAACTCGTCCTTGATCTTCTGCATCTCGGGCTGGAACTTCTTCATCTTCGACATCGACTCATAGGAGCGATTGGCGAGCGGGAAGAAGAACAGCTTGAGGATGACGGTGGTGCCGAGAATGGCGAGACCGAAATTGCCGAAGAGATGGAAGAGGATCTCGATCAGGCGGAACAAGGGCTTGGTGATGAACCACAGATAGCCCCAGTCGATCAGATAGGCGATGTTATCGGTCTTCAGCTTATCGTCGTAATAGGAAAGGGTCGCGACTTCCTTGGCGCCGGAGAACAGATTGGTGCTCACATCCGCGCTCGCGCCCGGCGCAATCGTCAGGGCTGGCCGGTCGATCTGGGCGAGATAGGCCGGCGTGCCGCCGAAATCCTGGCCGACGAAACGGGCGGTGAAGCGGGCCGAGGGATCGGGAACCAGCGCGTTGGCCCAATACTTGTCCGTGAAGCCGAGCCATCCCGTGACGTCGGCAAAGGGCTCCTGCTTGGCGTCGGGCGCCAGATCCTTGTAGGACAGTTCCTTCTGGGAACCGGAGAACCGACCAATCGGCCCCTCATGCAGAACGTAAGTGCCCTGAGTCCCCGGGGTACCGACGCGCAGCATATAAGCCTGGGGCACGATCTCCACAGGCGCCGTACCCTTGTTCTCCACGCTGTCCTTGACGGTGAACATGAAACCGCCGATCGGCTTGGCGGCGCTGGCCTGCTGATCCTTGGGCAGATTCTGGCGAGGCAGGTCGAGCTTGTCGGCGGGCAGCGTCTCGCCGGCCGACGGCAGCAGGGAACCGCTCTGGCCGCGATCCTCATCAATCGAGATGGTGCGGTGGAAAATCAGGCCCTGGCCATTGTCCCATTGCAGCTCGACTGGCGTGGCGGCCGACAGGGGCGCTTGCGACTTGGCCGTCCAGACCGTCTTCAAACCGGGCAGGTTGAGCTTGGTCGCGGCATTGGAACCCGGCTTTTCCTGCCAGCCAAAGACCGTCAAATAGGGGCCGCGATTTTCCAGATTGGCGTGATGATCAGCCGGCTTTACAGGGGTGCCGAACGGCGAGAAGAGATCGACATTGGAAGAGTTGGGGTCGAGCGTCTCGCGATAACCGCGCAGGGCCACGTCGTCGATCAGGCCGCCAACCAAGTTGATCGAACCGATCAGACGCTGGGCATCGATCTTTACGCGCTGCGTGCTCGCCGCCACCGCTTCAGCGCGGCTGGAGAATTGCTTCTGCCCTCCCGCGCCGCCGGGAACGCCGGGCGTGGGCGTAGCCGCCTGCTGCTGCTGTTGTTGCTGCAGGGTCTGCTGGATCTGTTGTTGCTGCTGGGCTTCCTGCTGCTGGCGCCGCTGCATGGGCTGGCCGATGAAATATTCCCACACGACGACGACGAGCAGCGTCAGGACGACCGCCAGAACGACGTTCTTGGTGTCAAAATTCTTCATCGTACAGCCTCATCGGCTGAACGGCGTGGCTTGCGGGCGCCTTGACGCTCGCTGTGCACACGGCCGAACGCCGTTACCATTTCATCAACGATCGTCGCAAAAGATGCGTCGAGGGCGGAGCGCCGCCCGAGCACGACATAGTCATAACCATCGCGCGCGTGAAGAGCGCCAGACAGCCGCACCGCCTCGCGCAAGCGCCGGCGGATCCGATTGCGCTCGACGGCGCAACCTTCCTTCTTGGTCACGGTGAAGCCGACACGCGGCTCGACAGTCTCAGACGCCGGCGGCGCAGCCTCGACTGCACCCGCGCGCTCGCGGCGGCGTGCCTGCAGGGATAGCGTTGCAGCATGTGCCCTACGGCCTTCGCGGACGAAAAGGAAGTCCCGGCGCTTGAGCAGACGCTGCATCGATGAGGGCTCGGAGGCTCTTGAGCAAAATGCTCCAGGCAAAGTTTCCCGGCAAGATCTGGCCAGGAAACTTTGCAAATGTCCGGAATCTCGCTGATTTCTCTCGATCGTGCCCGTGGCACGATCGAGAGAAATCAGCTTGGCACAATGATGCGGAATCATTGTGCCAATCCGTTCCGGTCAGGCCGACAGGCGCTTGCGGCCGTGGGCGCGACGGGCAGCCAGAACCTTGCGGCCTGCCTTGGTGCCCAGACGGGCACGGAAGCCATGGCGACGCTTGCGGACAAGCTTGGACGGTTGATAAGTACGTTTCACGGGTCGTTCTCCGCGGTCGCGGCCGGATGCCGATCGAGTTGAATGGAAAAGCGCACCCCCGAACACCAAAAACGCGCCCCGGCCTTCGCCCTGGGTGCGTCCGGGCCCGATAGGGCGACGCCAAATTCGCCGGTGCTTATGGGGGATGGCGTCCGGGAAGTCAATCGGGACTCGCAAGAAGTCGCGGAGAATACGACGACAGCGTGACGGAGCCGGTGACGTGATCCCGATATCGGCGTGAAATCCCCTTCCGGGGATCGATCGTCCGATCCAGACGGGGATGGCAGGGCGCGCACCCTCTCCGGGCAGTGCGGGATCTGCCGCCGGAAATGATCAAGGATTTGCACCGGTCGACCGCAGCGATGTAGATGGCATCCGTCCGGCTTGTGAAGTGGATCTGGTCGTGACGGCGGTTCGTTCTCGGACTCGACCGGGAAACTCCATAAGCAAAGGTGCAAGCAAAATGGCCGATCAGAATGATGACTATGTCTACGATGAGGTGACCGGCGAATGGCGGCCGGCCTCGGAGATGGCGCCTCCCGCCAAGGCGGACCGGGCCGTGGTACGGGATGCGGCCGGAAATGCCCTCGCCGATGGCGATTCCGTGGTCCTCGTCAAGGACCTCAAGGTAAAGGGGGCCAATCAGACCCTCAAGCAGGGCACGGTCATCAAGTCGATTCGACTGACGGACAACGATCAGGAAATCGACTGCCGCCACGACTCCATCAAAGGTCTGGTCTTGCGTACCGAGTTCGTACGCAAGCGCTAAGGCGTGTCGATCGCGGAACCGGAGCGAGCATCGGCGCCCTGCCGCGGCCTGTCCGTCGTCCCGGTACCTTGCGAGCCTGAAGCCGGTTGCGGTGAACAGCCCCCTGCGACATATATCACGACCTATATCAATTGCGTCGAGGGCTGCGAAACGCGCCAGATCCACAGACTATGTGGCGACGGAACAAGGCGGGCCGGTAGAAGAGAACGCAGGTTTGCCGACCACCGCCTTCGAAGATCCGTCTCGAATGCGGCACTTGGCCCCTCCCCTTTCGGCTCGCTGCATCGCGGCCACGATACCTTCGTTTTATCCCCCACTCTTCGGGCCGTTCCAAATTCATGTCGGCACCATGACATTGCCGAAATTCAAATTTAAATTATATTGGGGGTGTATTTTGAGGTTATTGCCATGTGTATTGTTACGCTATTGCATCGCATTCTCGATGCCCGCCCGCGCCGCAACCGGCCCTCTTCCGTCAACGAACTCGCTGCCCAACCGGACATTCAGATCGTCTCGCTCCCGCCTTCAGGCTCGATGAGCGCCCTGGCCAAGGCCTTGCAGGCCGCGCATCTCACCGAAAGCAAGACCTGACCGGGTCCCAGCCCATCCCGGACTTGCCCGTCCCGGATGACACGATCGGCCTGCCGCTCTGCCAACCGATGAAGCCCGGTGATCGCCGTCAGGTGCCACGCGGTTTCGTACGGGTGGTCGGCAGGGCTGCGGCCGGATCTTCGGGCCAGGGATGGCGGGGATAGCGCCCTTTCATCTCGACCCGGACGGCGGCATAGGAGCCCTTCCAGAAGCCTGGCAGATCCTTGGTCACCTGCACGGGCCGATGGGCCGGGGAAAGCAGGTTGATGGTGAGCGGCACGCGCCCGCCGGCAATGCTAGGATGGGTGGCGAGCCCAAATAGTTCCTGCACGCGCACCGAGATGGCGGGACCGCCCTCCGCCTCGTAGTCGATGGCGAGACGCGAGCCGGTCGGCGCCTCGAAGAAGGCCGGCGCTTCGGTATCGAGCCGCCTGCGCTCGTGCCAGGGCAGCAGGCCGGCGAGGGCATTTTCCAGATGCTCGGCCGTGATGCCGGACAGGCCCCGCACACCTTCGATGGCCGGGGCGAGCCAGGTTTCGGCATTCTCCGCCAAGGCCTGATCGGAAAGATCGGGCCAATCCGGCGAGCCGCTGGCGGTGAGGAAGGCGATGCGGTCGCGCAACTGGCGCTGGGCCTTGCTCCAGGGCAGGCGGCCGATGCCGGCCTGGGCGAGGCCGCGAGCAAGTACGGCGGCAGCGGCGGCATCCAAGGTCAGCGGCGCCGTGGTCTCCTGCAGCACCAGGCGGCGATAGCGTCGGACAGAGCGGGCCTTCAGGCTGGCGCTGGCGGCATCATAGCCCATGCTCACGCTTTCGCTGACGCCGGACAAAGCCTCGATCTCCTCGGCCGCGATCGGAGCCGCCAAGAGGATACGGCTCGCGCCGGCGCTGCCCGCCATCTCGGCGATGGCGAGTGTCGGCTCGCGGGCCAGGCGGTCATACGGCTCCAGGCGGGCAGCCCGACCATTCTCCATGGTGAAGCTGCCGGGCTGCCCCCTAGCCACCGCAATGCGGTCCGGATAGGCCAGGGCCAGAACCGGACCGGCCCGGGCCGAATCGCCCTCGCCCCGCCCCGCTTCCTTGCTGGCCGTCTCGGTGCTGGCGGTTCTGGCCCACCCGGTCCTTGCCCAAGTCCTGGCCAACCGGCGCATGTCCTGCGCCCGCCCGCCGCGGTCTCGCCGAAAGCGTTCAATGCGCTCCACCAGGTCGGTGCCGTCGCCGCCGAGCCCCCGTTCCGACAGGATGGCGGCGATTTCGGCCGCGAGCATCCCTTCTCCCGCCGGCGCGGCTGATACGATCATGCGCGCAAGCCGAGGCGGCAGGGCCAGACTGGAGAGATGGCGCCCCATTTCGGTCAGCCGGCCATCGGCATCGACAGCTTCGATTGCCGTCAGCAACGCTCTCGCCTCCTTGAGCGCGGGGGCAGGCGGGGGATCGAGCCAGGCGAGCGCCAGGGGATCGCCCACCCCCCAGGCGGCACAATCGAGCAACAATGGGCTGAGATCGGCCGCCAGGATCTCGGGCTTGGCGAAAGCCTCGAAGGCGCCGGTGGCCGCCTCCTCCCACAGCCGGTAGCAGGCACCCGGCTCGGTACGCCCGGCGCGACCGCGCCGCTGGTCGGCGCTCGCGCGCGACACCCGCACGGTTTCGAGCCGGGTGAGGCCAAGATCCGGCTCATAGCGCGGCACGCGGGCGAGGCCCGCATCGATGACCACGCGCACGCCCTCGATGGTGAGGCTGGTCTCGGCGATCGAGGTTGACAGCACCACCTTGCGGCGCCCCGCCGGCGCGGGAGCGACGGCGCGGTCCTGGTCGCGCGCCTCCATGGCGCCGAACAAGGGAGCGATGTCGACGCCCTCGCCAAGATTGCGCTCCGCCAGCAACCGGGCCACGCGGGTGATCTCACCCTGGCCGGGCAGGAAGACCAGGATGGAGCCCGTCTCCGCCCTCAGGGCCCGCATCACCGCATCGGCAACCGCTTCGTCGAGGCGCTGGCGTGGATCGCGGCCGAGATAATGCGTGACCACCGGAAAGGCACGGCCGGCACTCTCGATAACCGGCGCATCGCCCAGAAGCGCGGCAACGCGCGCGCCGTCGATCGTCGCCGACATCGGCAGAATGCGCAGGTCCTCGCGCAGTCCGGCCTGGGCGTCGAGTGCGAAGGCCAGCCCCTGGTCGGCGTCGAGCGAGCGTTCGTGGAACTCGTCGAACAGCACGGCGGCCACACCGTCGAGCAAGGGGTCGTCGAGAATCATGCGGGCGAATACGCCCTCGGTAACCACCTCGATGCGGGTCCTGGCCGAGATGCGCGATTCGAGGCGCACGCGCAGGCCGACCGTGGCGCCGACGGATTCGCCCAGCGTGGCAGCCATGCGGGCGGCGGCAGCGCGAGCGGCAAGACGACGCGGCTCCAGCACGATGATCTTGCCCCCGCCTGTCCAGGCCTGGTCCAGCAGGGCCAGCGGCACGCGCGTGGTCTTGCCCGCACCGGGCGGCGCGACGAGGACAGCATTGGAACGCGCCTGCAGGGCCTGCTTGAGGGCCGGCAGGGCATCATCGATGGGCAAAGGCTGATCGAACACACGCATCGCGCCGATGTGACGCATCAAGGAGGCAAGTGCAATGGCGGACGGGCCAGCCGTCCCGGAAGTCGCTGCTATCCCTCTCCTGAAGGGGAGCGGCGGCTCCCGGGGACTACGCCCAATGTGGCATTGCGACCGACAGGCCGCCGGACGATTTTAACCATAGTGTGACTTTTTCGTCATCGACGCCTCGCCTGCCTTCGGCCATAGCTAGCTCTCGACGATTGAGGACGAGGCGATGGAACGGCGCGCCTATGAAGCTCCGCTCGACCCCGCACTCGCGGTGTCGGGCCTCCTGACCCGGCTGGGCTTGTTCCTGCTGGTCATTTTCGCGCCTTTTTTTGCCATGTTCTCGCGCCACGCCGTGGCGATCATCGTACCGATCGCCACCGCCCTGCTGATCCTGGCGGCGGCGCTCGACAACCGCCTGCCGACGGCGCTGCGCCGCCTGCAGGGTGCGCTGACCTCGCCCCGCACCCTGGCGCTGCTTGCCTTGCTGGTCTGGGCTGCCATCAGCATCTGGTGGACCCCCCGTCCCGCTTCGGCGGCCGGCCGGCTGCCGGGCATATTGGGCGTCGTACTCTTGTTCGCCGTCACGATTTCCTGCCTGAAGCCGCGGGTGCGCTTCAGCGACGCCAACCTCATTCCGATCGGCGTCGGCATCGCCAGCGTGACCCTGATCTTCGAATATCTGCCGGGCTCGCCTCTGCAAGGCCTCGGTGAGACGGGCACGGAGGACGCCGAGAGTACGCGCGCCGCCCTGCTTCTCGCCCTCCTGGTCTGGCCGGCGGTGGGCGCCGTCCTGGCACGCGGCCGCAGCTGGCAGGCCCTGCTGCTCTGCCTGGTGACGATATTGGCGCTCTGGCTGGTGCATGATCTGGTGATCTTCACCGCCTTCATCGCCGGCATCGTGGTGATGACCCTGGCCCTGTGGCGCCGGCGGGCCGCCGCTTTCGCCGTCGCCATCTCGGCTCTGGTCCTGCTGGTGCTCGCACCATTGGCCGGCTGGATGATGGCACGCTGGGGCGGCTTCCTGCTGCCGGCCGAGGGCGATCATTTGGTGGCGCTCTGGCGCGACGTGACCTACGCCCTGCCCGATCACCTCTTAGCCGGCTTCGGATATGATTCGAGTTCGTCGCTGACCCGTGGCATCGGCGGCCAGCTCCTGGCTTCGCCCCACAATGCCGCGCTGCAGATCTGGCTCGAACTCGGCCTTGTCGGCGTGGCGCTGGCGGCAATCGCGCTCTGGCTGACGCTGATGGGCATGAACCGCGACGACGACCGTTCGGCACCCGCCGCCCTCGCTGTTTCGGCCTCCGCTTTGGTGATGATGTTTGCAGGCCTCGCCGCCTGGCAGCCCTGGTGGCTGATGGCGCTGGGCCTCACCAGCGTCTCGCTCGCCTTCCTGGCCCGGCTGGGCGCGCGTCGGCGCGATTGAGGGGGCGGTTCCCGCTCAATCACCCCCGCCGCGCCACGCCCTTCAGATTGGCGAGCGCGGCTGCCAGGGTCTCGTCCCGCTTGGCGAAGCAGAAGCGCACCACGGTCGTTACCGCATCCTGCGCATAGAAAGCCGAGACCGGAATGGCGGCGACCTTGTGCTCGACCACCAGGCGTTGGCAGAAGCCGACATCGTCCTCCTCGATGCCGCTGGCCGTCAGGTCGATGTTGAGGAAGTAGCTCGCCTGGCTCGGCAGGGTGGCGAAGCCGAGCTCGGCCAGCCCCTCCGCAAACCGATCGCGCGAGCGTTGCAGCGCTGCCCGCATGCCAGTGAAATAGGCGTCCTCCTTGCCGAGCCCGTAGGCGACGGCAGTCTGCAAATTGGGAGGCGTGGTGAAGGTGAAGAACTGGTGCGCCTTGGCGATCACCTTCAGGATTGGCGCCGCCGCCATGACGAAGCCGACCTTCCAGCCGGTGAGCGAGAAGATCTTGCCGGCCGAGCCGATCTTCACCGTGCGCTCGCGCATGCCGGGAAAGCCGATCAGCGGCCGGTGCACCCGGCCGTCGAACAGCACATGCTCCCAGACCTCGTCGCAGACGGCGATGGCGTTGTAATGCACGCAATATTCCGCCAGCAGGGCCTGGTCTTCGTCCGAAAAAGCGATGGCGGCCGGATTGAGTGGGTTGTTGAACAACACGACCTTCGTGCGCGAGGAAAAGGCGGCATCGAGCGTCTCGCGCGTCAGGCGCCAATGGGGCGGTTGCAGCGTGACGAAGCGCGGCACCCCACCCGCCCGGCGCACCAGCGGCAGATAGGCGTCATACATCGGCTGGAACAGCACCACCTCGTCGCCCGGCTCTATCAGCGCCATCAGGGCGTCGGCAATCGCCTCGGTGGCGCCGGAGGTGACCATCACCTCGGTTTCGGGATCAAGCGCCACGCCCTGGAAGCGGGCATAGTGCTCGGCGACGGCGCGGCGCAGCTCGGGCAGGCCGAGCATGGGCGGATATTGGTTCCAGCCCGTCATCACGGCCTCGGCCGCCTTTTCGCGCACGTCGAGCGGCCCGGCATCGTCCGGAAAGCCCTGGCCGAGATTGACGGCATCATGCTCGCGGGCAAGGCGCGACATGGTTTCGAAGACGGTGGTGGAAAGGCCGGCGAAGATGCTGTTCATGCCGAATCGATAGACGAGTTGAGTGAAGCGATAAAGGGGACTCTCGCCTTCCCGCCCTTTGCCTTTTGCCCGGGACCTCCTAGATAGAGGCCATGTTCAGTGAGGTTCCGATGACATCAGATCGTTCCGCCGGCCCCGACAGCGGCCCCCGTTCGCCCTTTCACGCCACCACCATCCTGATGGTCCGCAAGGGCGGGCGCGTGGTCATCGGCGGCGACGGGCAGGTCAGCCTCGGCCAGACCGTGATCAAGGGCAATGCCCGCAAGGTGCGCCGGCTCGGCAAGGGCGACGTGATCGCCGGCTTTGCCGGGGCCACCGCCGACGCCTTCACTTTGTTCGAGCGGCTGGAAGCCAAGCTCGAGCAATATCCCTCCCAGTTGACGCGGGCCTGCGTCGAGCTCGCCAAGGACTGGCGCACCGATCGCTACCTGCGCCGGCTGGAAGCAATGATGCTGGTGGCCGACAAATCGGCAGGGCTGGTGCTGACGGGCACCGGCGACGTGCTGGAGCCCGAAGGCGGCGTGATGGCGATCGGCTCCGGCGGCAATTATGCGTTGGCTGCCGCAAGGGCGCTGGTCGACACCGACTATGATGCCGAGGCCATCGTCAAGAAGGCGATGAACATCGCAGCGGATATCTGTGTCTATACCAATCATAACCTGGTGATCGAGAGCATCGATCTCTGATAAGAGGTGGGCATTCACATCAGGCAGAAAGCCGCCCGCGCATGCTCTCGTTCCGGATCAGCCTCCCCGTCATCTTCGCCGCTTTCGCCCTTGCCGGCTGCGCGGCGGAAAAGCAGCCCGAATTCCCCACCACCAACCCCCTCGAAAAGGCCTGCCAGGCCGAGGGGGTGAAGGCGGGCACAGCCATGGCGGACTGCATGCGGCGCAAGGCCTCCCAGGGTATTGCCGGCGACACCTGCAGCCGCAAGGGCGTCCGGCCTGGCTCGCCGCAACGGGAGCGTTGCGTCAAGCTGGAAGCCGAGTACAGCCAGGCGAGTTCCGAATGCCAGGCCCAGGGCCTCGGCACTTTTGGGCCTGAAGAAGTCGCCAAGTTCAAGGCCTGCATCACCGGCAAGGCTCCGGAGGCCGCTGCCTACAAATTCGCCGAGGACAAATAGGCGGGACATCGCGTCACCTGAACGGGAGGCCGCGTGAAGGGCAGGCTCGACATCAGCGGCTATGACAGCTGGACGCAATTGGCGATGCATCTGGTGGTGCTGCTGGCATGCCTGCTCGCCAGCGCGCTGATCTGCTTCGGCCTCGTCGCGGTGAGCGCGCCCTTCGTGCTGTTGCAATGGATCGGCTTCTTCACCCTCGCCAAATTCGTCTATTTCGTCGTCGCCTATGTGCTGTTCGGCGGCTCTTTCATCGACCCGCTCGAGCAGATGTATGAGGACCGGCGCAACCGGCGCTGAGACATGGGTGACCACCGCATATTTGATCGCCATTTCCCTGGGACCGCCAGCATCCTGCTGGCTCTTTGTTTCCAACAAGGGCGGCGTTTCCAAGAGCCAGCAGGATGCTGGCGGTCCCAGAGAAAAGCGGCCGCAATGCGAACCAGTTATTCCTTCACCGCGCCCGTCATCGAGGACACGTAATAGTCGACGAAGAAGGAATAGAGGATCACCACCGGCAGGGAGCCGAACAGCGCCCCCGCCATCAAGGATCCCCATTCGAAGATGTCGCCCCGCACCAGTTCGGTGAGCACGCCCACCGGCACCGTCTTGTTCTCGGACGACTGGATGAAGGTCAGCGCGTAGATGAACTCGTTCCAGGACAGGGTGAAGGCGAAGATGCCGGCGGAAATCAGGCCCGGCACCGCCAGCGGCAGGATCACCCGCACCAGGATCTGCCAGCGCGAGGCTCCGTCGACCAGGGCGCTCTCCTCCAGCTCATAGGGGATCGAGCGGAAATAGCCCATCAGCAACCAGGTGCAGAAGGGAATCAGGAAGGTCGGATAGGTGAAAATCAAAGCAAGCTTGGTATCGTAGATGCCGAGCTTGAAGACGATGAAGGCGAGTGGGATGAACAGGATCGAGGGCGGTACCAGATAGGCCAGGAAGATCAGGAGGCCGACGATACGCGATCCCCTGAACCGGATGCGTTCGATCGCATAGGCGGCGAGAACCGAGGCAAAGAGTGCCAGCGCCGTCGCGCCAACCGAGACATAGATCGTGTTGAGCAACCAGCCCGGATAGGAGGTCTCGAACAGGAGATAGCGGATATGTTCGAGCGTGGGTCCTACAACCCAGAACGGGCTGTGATTGGCGTAATCGGTCAATTGGTCGTTTGGCTTTACCGTGGTGATCGCCATCCAGTAGAACGGGAACAGCAGCACGATGACGAAGACCAGTAGGGGCAGGTAGACCGTCACCACCCGCCGCGGCAGGCTGGAGAGATAGGCCATACCCTCGACGTTGTCGGTAAGCGGCGCGGTGGCTTGTTTCGAATTCATCGTCGTGCCTCCGCTCATTCCTGTCCACCCTGCTGCCAGCGCCGGCGCTGCAGGCCGAAGAAGCTGAACAGGATCGCAGCCAGCAGGAAGGGCACCATCGCCACCGCGATGGCCGCGCCTTCGCCGAGCTGGCCGCCGGGAATGCCGCGCTGGAAGGAAAGGGTCGCCATCAGATGGGTGGCATTCACAGGGCCACCCTTGGTCAGCACATAGATGAGCTGGAAATCGGTGAAGGTGAACAGCACCGAAAAGGTCATCACCACGGCGATGATCGGCGTCAGCAGCGGCAAGGTGACATGACGGAAGCGCTGCCAGCTCGTGGCGCCATCGAGCGAAGCGGCTTCCTGCAGCGAAGGCGAAATGGTCTGGAGGCCGGCCAGCAGCGAGATGGCGACGAAGGGAATGCCGCGCCAGACATTGGCGACGATCACCGAGATGCGGGCATTGACGGGATCACCGAGGAAATTGATCGGCTGCTGGATCAGGCCAAGCTGCATCAGCGTCCAGGAGATGATCGAGAACTGCGCATCATAGATCCACCAGAAGGCCAGGGCCGAGAGCACGGTGGGCACGACCCAGGGCAGCAGCACGATCGCCCGGAACAGCGACTTGAAGGGCAGATGCTGGTTGAGGAGCAGAGCGAGCCAGAGGCCGAGGCCGAATTTGAGGATCGAGGCAACGACCGTGTAGACGACGGTGTTGAACACCGACATCCAGAACACCGAATCGGCCCAGAGAAACTCATAGTTCTCCAGCCCGACGAAAACGCCCTCACGCCCGATCTTGGTGTCGGTGAAACTGAGCCAGACGCCCAGGCCCAGCGGATAGGCCAGCAGGCAGATCAGGAACACCGCCGCCGGCAGCATGAAGAGTGTGCCGAGCGCGCCCCTGCTCTGCGCCAGCCTGGCGAAGGCGGAAGGTCGCGGCCGTGCTCTCGATGTCGCGATGCTCATGGGGTGCCTTGGTGGAAAACGGGATATCGAGGTTTACCATGGGGCTACGCATCCACCCCTCATCCCCCTGCCGGGACCCAAGGCACTTCCGCTGAAAGTGCCAGGTCCCGCAAGGGGAGAAGGGGTGCAAGCGCAACCTATCCGACCGGCAAGCCCCTATACCCGGTAATAGCGATTGGCCCGCTTCTCGGCCTGGGCGGCCGCGTCCTCCGGCGACATCTGGCCTGTCACCGCGACCGCATACATGTCGACCAGCACATAATCGGCCATCACGCCGGCCGAGGCATAGCCGAGGGGGCCGGCATAGCCGTTGGGGCGCAGCGTCTCGGAGGCATGCGAATAGGGTTCATGGATCGGATCGGCCGTCCACACCGGATTGGCGGCAAAAGCCTTCAGGGCCTGGCAGCAATAGGCGCTGGATCCGCCGATCCAGGCATTCATCTGCGCGTCCTCATACATGAATTTCAGATAGGCCTTGGCCGCCTCGGGATATTTGGAATGCTTGAACAGCAGCGCCGAGGTGGTCTGGTGCAGTTCGACCTTCTGTCCCACGGGGCCGACCGGGAAGTTGACCGTGCGGATATCCGCGGCCAGGTCCTTGAGCTTGGCATCCTTCTTGGCCGCGTAATAGAGCGAGACGCCATTGGCGGTCAGTGACACCTGTCCGGCCAGGAAGGCACGGTTGTTGTTGATGTCGAGCCAGCTCTCGGTGCCGGGGATGAAGGTCTCGTAGAGCGATTTGGCATATTTGATCGAGGCGATGGTCTCGGGCGAGTTGATGGTGACCTTGCCGCTTTCGTCGACCATCTTGCCGCCATGGCTCCACAAGAGCCAATGGGCATAATTGTTGCCGTCGCCCACGGCCTTGCCATGCGGGAAGCCGGCCGGGGTGCCCTTGGCCTTGAGCGCCTTGCACAATTCGAGGAAGCCAGCGGTATCCTTGGGGAATTCGCTGAAGCCGGCTGCCTTCATATGGCTGTCGCGATAGCAGATGGCGTTGCCGATCGCCGCCAACGGCAGGGCGATGAACTTGCCCTCGCGCGTGGCGTAGCCCTTCAGGCCGTCATACCAGCCGCCATATTTGCCGCCGAGATAGGTGCCGAGTTCGGTGAGGTCGACCAGCTTGTCGGGATATTGATGGGCGTCGTCGAACCAGCACAGCACGATGTCCGGGCCCGAGCCGACATTGGCGGCCACCGCCGCCTTCGGACGAATGTCCTCCCAGCTCTCCTTGTCGACGCGGACCTGCACGCCGGTCGCCTCGGTGAACTTCTTGGTATTGGCGAGCCAGGCATCTTCGTCGCCCTGCACGAAGGGGGTCCAGCGCAGCACGCGCAGGCTTGCGCCTTCCTCGGGCTTGTAGCTGGGTTCGGCTGCCTGGGCGAAGGCTGGCGCAACGCCAAGGCGGCCAAGCCCGGCAGCCGCGGCGAGGCCCGCGGAAGCAGTGAGCAGATCACGTCTGTTGATCGTCATCGAAGTCCTCCCTGGCAATGGCAATTATTTATGGCCCGAACGCCGACCGATATGCCGGGCGTGCAGGCAAGCAGTTTTCGTCAGCCGTCAGAAAAGACGAGCCCAGCCTTCGCAAGGACCGCGCTCGTTCCTGCCGCCGAATGCGGAAGCGATATCAAGATGCCGCCCTGGCCGGTCAGGCGGCAGGCTCCAAGCGGCGGCCATTTTCGGCATCGAACAGATGGGTCGAGCCGACATCGATGGAGACATTGATGGTCTCGCCAGGCTGGGCCCCCACGCGCTCGTGGAAGACGCAGGCCACGTCCACGCCCGCGAGCTTGGCCATCATATGGGTCTCGGATCCCGTCGGCTCGGTGACCACGACGGTCAGCGGAATGCCGCTGGCACTCAATCGCAGGCTCTCGGGCCTGAGGCCGTAGATGAGCGGCTTGTCGGTCGTCTCGCGCGGCACGCGCGTCGGCAGAACGCTGCCATCCGCGGCGATGAAGCGGCTGGCATCCTGGGGATCGAGCCGGCCCTTGATGAAATTCATTGACGGCGAGCCGATGAAGCCGGCCACGAACAGATTGGCCGGCTGGTCATAGAGCTCGAGCGGGGCGCCGATCTGCTCGACGATGCCGTCATGCATCACCACGATCTTGTCGGCCATGGTCATGGCCTCGATCTGGTCGTGGGTGACGTAAACCGTCGTCGTCTTCAGGCGCTGGTGCAGTTCCTTGATCTCGGCGCGCATGGCCACGCGCAGCTTGGCGTCGAGATTGGAGAGCGGTTCGTCGAACAGGAAGACCTGCGGGTCACGCACGATCGCGCGGCCCATGGCGACGCGCTGGCGCTGACCGCCGGACAATTGGCGCGGATAGCGGTCGAGCAGCTTGGACAGGCCGAGAATTTCGGCGGCCGGCTTCACGCGCTTTTCGATCTCGGCCTTGTTGGCGCCCTTCAGCTTGAGCGAGAAGCCCATATTGTCGGCGACGCTCATATGCGGATAGAGCGCGTAGTTCTGGAACACCATGGCGATGTCGCGCTCTTTGGGCGGCAGGTTGTTGACCACATCCTTGCCGATGCGGATCTCGCCGTCCGAGATGTTCTCCAGGCCCGCCAGCATGCGCAGGAGCGTGGATTTCCCGCAGCCCGACGGGCCGACCAGGATCACGAACTCGCCATCGGCAATCTCGATGTCCACGCCCTTGATGACGGGGTGGGTCCCGAATGATTTCCTGACATTGACGAAGTCGACTGACGCCACGACGCTTCCCCCCAAGCAAAAGGATGATGTTGCCCGATCGCCGCCACGAGGGGCGGCATTTCTGCCTTCTCGGCCTCTTTCGGACCGTATCGAACCACCTGCGGAAGCCGGCCCGCCATCGGAAGGGGCCGGTCCATGCAAGCGGCGGCATCCTGACGGTGGGACAAGACCCCTGTCAAGGCAAAGAGCCCCTCATCCCGCACAAATCTTCAGACCAATGTTTTCCAGCGGAAGCGCAGCGCTATCATCATACCGCTGCACCTTTGTTTGCCTCGCACAATTGCACGAGCGCCTTTAATTCTCGATGCTGGATTTTCGCGCTTCAGCCATTATGTAGCAGCTTTACCCTTCCCCCGAGTGCCTATGTCCAATTTCTCTCCCCGCGAAATCGTCTCAGAACTTGACCGTCACATCGTCGGCCAGCACGACGCCAAGCGCGCCGTCGCCATTGCCCTGCGCAATCGCTGGCGCCGCCTGCAGCTCGACGAGACGCTGCGCGAAGAGGTGATGCCCAAGAACATCCTGATGATCGGGCCGACCGGCGTCGGCAAGACCGAGATTTCGCGCCGCCTCGCCAAGCTCGCCAATGCTCCCTTCCTGAAGGTGGAAGCCACCAAATTCACCGAGGTCGGCTATGTCGGGCGCGACGTCGAACAGATCGTGCGCGATCTCATCGATATCGGCATAGCCTTGGTGAAGGCCGAAAAGCGCAAGGAAGTCCAGGCGAAAGCTCATCTCGCCGCAGAGCAGCGCGTGCTCAACGCCCTGGTTGGCGCGACGGCGAGCCCGGCGACCCGCGACAGCTTCCAGAAGAAGCTGCGTGCCGGCGAGCTCGACGACAAGGAAATCGAGATCGAGATGAAGGATACGTCCTCGCCGTCCTTCGAGCTGCCCGGCTTGCCCCAGGGCCAGATGGGCGTGGTCTCGATCGGCGACATCTTCGGCAAGGCCTTTTCGGGACGCACCAAGACCAAGCGCACAACGGTCCGCGAAAGCTATGACCAGCTGATCCAGGAAGAGGCCGACAATCTGCTCGACCAGGACCAGATCGTGCAGGAGGCCATCCGCCAGGTCGAGAACAACGGCATCGTCTTTCTCGACGAGATCGACAAGATCTGCGCCCGCGAGAATCGCGGCGGCGCCGATGTCAGCCGCGAAGGCGTACAGCGCGACCTCTTGCCGCTGATCGAGGGCACCACCGTGTCGACCAAACACGGCGCGGTGCGCACCGACCACATCCTCTTCATCGCTTCCGGCGCCTTCCATGTCGCCAAGCCATCCGATCTGCTGCCCGAATTGCAGGGCCGCCTGCCGATCCGCGTCGAGCTGCAGGCTCTGACCCAGGACGACTTCCGCCGCATCCTCACCGACACGGAAGCCAGCCTGATCAAGCAATATGTGGCGCTGATGGGCACCGAGAACCTCACCCTGGATTTCACGCCGGAAGCAATCGACGCCATCGCCGCCATAGCGGTGCATGTGAACGCCACCGTCGAGAATATCGGTGCGCGCCGGCTGCAGACGGTGATGGAGCGCATCCTCGACGAGATCTCCTTCACCGCCCCCGACAAGGGTGGCGAGAGCGTCACCATCGACGCCGACTATGTGCAGAAGACGGTGGGCGACCTCGCCAAGAACACCGATCTCAGCCAGTTCATTCTGTGAGCGGCTAGCACCGTCCGAGCAAGAAGGGGCGCGATCTGCCTTCCCTCACGTCGTGGAGAAGGCTGATCGCGCCCTGTTTCGCGAGGTCCAATTACGAGGATTGTAGGGTTTAGAATTTAATATATAATTTTTATAGACTATATTGATTGAGCTTACTAGCATCGTTCCGACCTGTTCCAGCAAGAGATCGATCGATGCCTCCTTCCCTCACCCGCCGCTCCGTTCTGTCGCTCGCCGCTGCGTCCCTGCTGACCGCTCCCGCAGCCGCATGGGCCACGCCCACCCGCATCCGCGTCGGCGCCACGCCCGGGCCCATGGCCGAAACCCTGGAAGCGGCCAGGCCGGTCGCCGCCAGGCGCGGCCTGGAGATCGAGGTGATCGAGTTCTCCGACTATGTCGTTCCCAATGCTGCGCTGGATGCGGGCGAGATCCAGGCCAACGCCTTCCAGAACCAGCCCTATCTCGACAACCAGATCGCGGATCGCGGTTACAAGATCGTCGGCATCGCACCGATCATCAATTCGCGGCTCGGCGTCTATTCACGCCGGCACAAGGCCTGGAGCGAGGTGCCCGATGGTGCCACCATCGCCATCCAGAACGACCCGACCAATGGCGGCCGCACGCTCCTGCTGCTGCGCGACAAGGGCGTGATCACGCTCAAGGACGGTGTCGGCTACAAGCCGATCGTGGCAGACATCACCGCCAATCCCAAGCAGTTGCGCTTTCTGGAGGTCGACGCCGCCCAGACGCCGCGTTCGCTCGATGACGTCGATGCCGCGGCGGTCAATGCCAATTACGCCGTCACCGCCGGCCTCGATCCCACCAAGCAGGCTCTGCTGCTGGAGGAACTCAAGCCGCAATACACCAATTTGATCGCGGTGCGCACGGCGGACAAGGACCAGCCCTGGGTGCCGATCCTGGCCGAGGCCTACCGCTCGCCCGAGGTCAGGGCCTTTGTCCTGGACAAATACAAGGGCGCCTATGTGCCGACCTGGTGAAGTGTCGACATCCGCCGACGGGATCCCGCTCCCCTGAACGATCCTCTACTCCACCAGGACTTCGAAGCTTATGGCTTCTTATCCTGCAGGCCGTAGTTCTTGAAGCCCTCGATCACCTGCGCGATCTCGCTGTCGGGCAGGATGTTGGCGCCGCCGATCTGCAGCGCATGATAATATTGCTTGGCCAGCGTTTCCAGCTCATGGGCGAGCCACATCGCCTTGTCCAGGCTGGAGCCGACCGCGATCATGCCGTGATTGGCGAGCAGGCAGCCATTGCGGCCTTCCAGGGCCTCAAGGGCGAAGCGCGACAATTCCTCCGAACCGTAGCGGGCATAGGGCGCGCAGCGTATGTCGGGTCCGCCGAATGCCGCGATCATGTAATGGATGGCCGGGATGGGCTTGTGGGCGATGGCGAGGATGGTGGACCAGGTGGCATGCGTATGCACCACGGCACCGGCATCCGGGCGGCCCTTGAGGATGTCGAAATGGAAACGCCATTCCACCGAAGGCTTGAGCGGGCCTTGCCAGGCGCCATATTCGCCCTCGAAGGGCATGGCGGCGATCATCTCCGGTTCCATCTCGTGATAGGGGACGGCCGAAGGCGTGATCAGCATGCAGTCGCCGAGACGAGCAGAAATATTGCCGGAGGTGCCCTGATTGAGACCGTTGGCATTCATCCAACGGCATTTTTCAATGATGGCGCGGCGCAGGCCGAGTTCGTCTGGGCTCATGAGGGATCTTCCGGATTCGAGGCTATTCCATCGAATGCGGAAGAAGGTCCCGACATGGCAAGCTCTAATCGCGGGATGAGCGAAATTGAGCGCCTCAGAAGGCAATTCAGGGGATTTGCACGCGAAGCTGCGTCCCAAGCTTCTGGATCTACACCGGACAACTCGTCCGATGGGGGCATGCCCCGCGACGACAAAAGTCGAGACTCACCGAGCTTTTCGACCGGCCCCGCAGGGCCGCCCGACTCCTGGAGTAGGCGCGTTGAGACGGAAACGCTGCTTTACTCCAGCTCTTTGGTTCGATGTGTCTTTGCGATTCTTGGCGTGACCGCCAAATCGCAAAACGCTTTAGCGGCGACGCATATTGCCGCCACCGCGCTGCGGCGGGCGGGGGCCGGATGAAGCACGCTCGTCCTTGTGGCGGAAGATGATGCGGCCCTTGTCGAGGTCGTAGGGCGACATCTCGACGGTAACGCGATCGCCCTCGATGGTCTTGATGCGGTTCTTCTTCATCTTGCCGGCCGTGTAGGCGATCATCTCGTGGCCATTGTCGAGCTTCACGCGAAAACGGGCATCCGGCAACACTTCGGAGACCGAGCCTTCAAATTCCATCAGTTCTTCTTTTGCCATGTGCAGGTCCTGTCAAAGCGTTTTGTGATTTGGCGGAATCACCAAGAATCGCAAAGACGCATCCAAACGAAGCGTTAGAACAAAGAAGCGTCCACACCTAGAGCAAAGCGCGTTTTGGCAGAAACGCCGTTTGCTCTAACTCTTTGGTTCAACGCGTCTTTGCGATTTGAAGTGTCTCCATCAAATCGCAAGACGCCATGGACGCCCTTTGCTCCCAGAAAAGGATAGGCCGCGCCCTCAGGCGGCGCGACGCTGGTTGTTGCGGCCACCCGGACGGCGCGCGCCCCCCGAGCGGGGCTGGCCCGATTGAGGCTTTTCGGCTTGCCCATTGTTCCGGGGCTTGCCGTTGGGCTTGCCCTGGTGCGGGTGACGAGGGCCGCGTTCGCCATGCTTCTGATCGGCTTCCAGCCCCTGTACGGGAGCGGCCACCGTCAGCGGCTTCTTGGTCAGGCGTTCGATCGCCTTGAGCTCGTCGCGCTCATTGGGATCGCAGAAGGAATAGGCGATGCCGCTGCGACCGGCGCGGGCGGTGCGGCCGATGCGGTGCACATAGCTCTCGGCATCCACCGGCATCTCGAAATTGATGACATGGCTGATGTCGTCGACATCGATGCCGCGGGCGGCGATATCGGTCGCCACCAGGATGCGCGAGGCGCCGGAACGGAAATCCTCCAGGGCCTTCTGGCGAGCATTCTGCGACTTGTTGCCATGGATCGCCGCCGAGGGGATGCCGGCCTTGTCGAGATGGCCCGAGACGCGGTTGGCGCCATGCTTGGTGCGGGTGAAGACGATGACGCGGCTCATTGCCGGATCGTTGAGCAGGTGCAGGAGCAGCGAGCGCTTCACCGATGCCGGCACGTGGTAGACATGCTGGTCGATCTTGTCGACCGTCACCACTTCCGGCGTCACTTCGATATGCACGGGGTTGAGGAGGATCTCCTCGCCGAGCTTCTTGATCGTCTTCGGCATGGTGGCCGAGAACAACAGGGACTGGCGCTCCAGCGGCGTCTCGTCGACGATCTTGAGTACGTCACGCGAGAAGCCCATATCGAGCATGCGGTCGGCCTCGTCGAGGACGAGAACTTCGACCTTGTCGAGGCGAACCTTGCGCTGCTGCACGAGATCGAGCAGGCGACCGGGGGTGGCGACCAGAATGTCGACGCCATCGGAAAGCGCCTTGACCTGCGGCACCTGGCTGACGCCGCCGAACACCACGGCGCAACGGAAGCCCATATGCACGCCATAGGAGCGGAAGCTCTCGTCGATCTGCAGGGCCAGCTCGCGGGTCGGGGCCAGAATCAGGGCGCGGGTGCCCTTGGCGCCGGCACCGTGGCGGGACTTCGACAGGCGCTGCAGGATCGGCAGCGCGAAGGCAGCCGTCTTGCCAGTGCCGGTCTGCGCCAGGCCCATCATGTCGCGCCCCTCGAGGAGGGCGGGAATGGCCTTGTGCTGGATCGGGGTGGGGGTCACATAGTTGGCGGCGTCAAGCGCACGCAAAAGCGGCTCGGCCAGGCCGAGCGCTGCAAAAGTTACTTCGGAAGTCACATCAAATCCTTCATGCCACGCTCATCGAGCGGACAGCAGCGCGCCACCGTCCGGGTCCGCGATCGCAAGTCCGTCGTCAGCCGGAAAGGCATGATGAGGCGGTACGGCGATATCGCGACCCACGCGCGGATGGGAGCAGCGGAATGTTATTGGGGACGGCCGGGAGGTGAGGCGCTGCTTCTCAAAAAGCCAAAAACCAGCGCGCCGCGCGAACCCCCGAGCGGTCGTTACACACGGTTGCTGCGCTTTTCGCAGTGCAAAGTCAAGGGAAAAGCAAAGAAGCGCCTTTTCATCCAGACATTCGAAGTGGACGGAATGCCCCTCCAGGGATAACGGGCATCCCGGTTTCCTCTCCCACGAATGCGCCGTATCCAGGGGCAGAAGGGGATAACGGCTTCCCGGGGCAACTGACGGGTCCGCCGCCCCTGGAGCAAAGTGCGTTTAGACGGAAACGCTGCTTTGCTCTCGCTCTTTGGTTCCAAACCAATCCAATGGATTGTCTGGAGCGTCTTTGCGATTCTTGGCGATTCTTGGCGATTACGCCAAATCACAAAACGCTCTAAGGCAGCCGTTTCCCACGCCACCGATCGCGCCTATAGATGGTGGGCTGCGTTTACCGCCCCACCGCGACTTCCACGATGCTGCCTCTCAAAGCCCTGGTTCCGGCCTTCCTGGCGCTCCATCCGCACGGTCCTGCCCAGCCGCTCGACTGGAAGGCCTGCCGACAGGGCGCGCCGGACCGCGTCATCATCGCCTGCACCTCGATTGTGGATCTGGGCGGCGTCGACGATGGGGCCAGGGCGATCGCGTTGATCGCACGCGGGAGTGCCTATGCCGCCAAGAAGCAGCCGGCCCGGGCGTTGGAGGATCTGCACCGGGCCACCCTTCTCGATCCGCGCAACCCCGACGGATTCTACGCGCTGGCCGGGCTCTATGGCCGCCAGGGTGATATCGAGCAAGCCATTCTGGCCTATGACAGCGTAATCCGGCTCAATCCCAAGCACGTGCTCGCCCTGACGTCGCGGGGCTATGCCCGTGCCAGCCGCAGGGAATTCACTCTCGCCATCGCCGACTATGATAGGGCGCTGAAATTCAACCCGCGCCATGCCGAGGCCCTGCGCCTGCGGGGTGCCGTCCGCGGCCTCAGGGGTGACGATATTGGGGCCATCGCCGATTTCGACCAGGCCATCGGCCTCAACCGCCGGGACTGGTCCGCCTTCTTCAACCGGGCCATCGCCAAGGACCACCGCCACGATTTCAACGGCGCCGTGGCCGACTATGACGAGGCCTTGCGCTTGAGGCCCAACAATATCGCCGCCTTGCTCGGGCGCGGCGCCGCTCATCATCACATGGGTGCGCTCGACAAGGCGATCGCCGATTACAGCCTGGCGGTCGGCCTGGCGCCGGACAATGCACAGGCCCTCTACAATCGCGGCACCGCCTACGCCAATGCCGACGACACCGCACGCGCCATCGCCGATCTCGACAAAGCGATCAGGCTTGATGGCAGCAACGCACTGGCCTTTCTCAATCGGGCAGGCGCCCATCGCAAGCGCGGCGATTTCGAGCGCGCGCTGGCCGACTACGATCGTGCCTTGCAGCTCAATCCAGGCCTGCCGCAGGCCATGGCGGGGCGCAAGCTCGCCCTCGAGCGTCTGCGCAACTGAAGCCCCCTGCCCTCTAGGCAGAGTTTCCCGGTAATTCCGCCTCATCGCAAGACGCTCTAACGCAACGCCATGGACATTCCCCAACGTTGCTGCTCATATGTGAGCAGGTTCTTTCGAGTGGACCTCATGACTCTTGCAGCGATTGAGGGGATCTTCGTTGCAGTTTCGGCAGGTTCCGTAGAGGTGCAAAGGCGTTTCGTCCGCATGTCCGCATCCGAAACCACTCCGGCCGACGCCACTCCGGCACGGCCCGACGAGCAGGACTTCGACAGGGCAATTGCTGAATTCAGCAAGGCGATCGAACTCAAGCCCGATGCTGTCGACGCCGTTTACGGACGGGCTCTTGCCTATCAATACAAACAGGCCTTTCCCGCGGCGATCGCCGATTATGACAGGGTGATCGCGCTCGATCCCGGCCATGCCGATGCCCTCTTCAAGCGCAGCATCGTCCATCGACAGCTCGGAGCCTTCGAGAAGGCCACTGCCGATTTCGACCGGGCGGTGCAGCTTCTCTGGCGGCAGCGGCTGCTTCCCTCGACGAAAGAGCCCTGATCAGCCCTCCTTCTTCCTCGTCGCCGGTCAAGATTAACATTTTGTCATCCAACCTTCACGAACCCCGCCTAAGGGTCGCCAGACCATGGAAACACGGGGGTGTTTGGAGATGACGGACGTTACATCTGGCCAGAGGAGCGGCCATCCGCTCGATAGGCCGAACTCTCTTGGCAGCTTGCCCAACATCGCGATCGCCGTGATCCTGCTCGGGGGCCTCGGCTATGTCTGCTACGCACTGGCCGCCGATCTCACGGGCGCCGTGGCAGTGCCGTGGATTCTGCTCGGCCTCGCCCTGCTGATCGCCCTCGGCTTCGAATTCGTCAACGGCTTCCACGATACCGCCAATGCGGTGGCGACGGTGATCTACACCCATTCGCTGCCGGCCGAATTCGCGGTGATCTGGTCGGGCTTCTTCAACTTCCTCGGCGTGCTCACCGCGAGCGGCGCGGTCGCCTTCGGCATCATCTCGCTGCTGCCGGTGGAACTCATCATGCAGGTCGGTTCGAGCGCGGGCCTGGCCATGGTGTTCGCTCTGCTGATCGCCGCCATCGTCTGGAACCTGGGCACCTGGTATTTCGGCCTGCCGGCCTCGAGCTCCCACACCATGGTCGGCTCGATCATCGGTGTCGGCCTCGCCAACCAGTTCCTGGCCCCTGCCGGTTCCGCCACCAGCGGCGTCGACTGGTCCCAGGCCAAGAATATCGGCCTGTCCTTGCTGGTCTCGCCGGTGTTCGGCTTCGTGCTGGCCGGCGCCCTGCTGCTGGTGATGAAGCTCGTGGTGCGGAACAAGGCTCTCTATGTCGAGCCGAAAGGCAATCAGCCGCCCCCGCTGTGGATCCGCGGCCTTTTGATCCTGACCTGCACACTGGTCAGCTTCTTCCACGGCTCCAATGACGGCCAGAAGGGCATGGGCCTGATCATGCTGATCCTGATCGGCGTGGTACCCACCGCCTTCGCCCTCAACCGCACGCCCGACATCAACTATCTCGAGACCTACAAGGCTGCTTCGAGCGCGGCGGGTTCGGTCCTGGGCAACTACATCAAGCCGGGCGCGACGGTCGCTCCCGCCGATGCCAAGGCCAAGGTCTCCGAGGCGGTGCGCACGCGCAGTTGGAACGACGAGACGACGCCAGCCCTGAAGACCTTCATCGAGCAGACCACCTCCCAGCTCTCGCCTTACGGCTCGGCCTCGGCAGTGCCCGCAGGACTGGTCTCCAATACCCGCAACGACATATATCTGATCGGCGAGGCCCTGAAGCTGATCGATTCCAAGAAGCTGCTGCCGGTGTCGGACGCCGATCTGAAGACGATCAAGACCTATCACACCGCCACCGACAACACGACCAAGTTCATCCCGACCTGGGTGAAAGTCGCCATCGCCCTGGCCCTTGGCCTCGGCACCATGGTGGGCTGGAAGCGCATCGTGGTGACGGTCGGCGAGAAGATCGGCAAGACCCACCTGACCTATGGCCAGGGTGCCTCGGCCGAGATCGTTGCCGCGGCGACGATCGGTGCTGCCGACTATCTCGGCCTGCCGGTGTCGACCACCCATGTGCTGTCGTCGGGTGTCGCCGGCACCATGGCGGCCAATGGCACCGGGCTGCAGATGTCGACGGTGCGTAACCTGCTGATGGCCTGGATACTCACTTTGCCCGCCTCGATGGCGCTGTCCTTCCTTCTCTTCGTGGTGCTGCGCCAGGTCCTCTGAGGCGGCACATCTTGTTCGCCGGAATGGCCGCCTTCGGGCGGCCATTTCTTTTCCGGCTTATGCCATCGCCTTGCGGAAAGTGCAGACGATGTCGGCGCGGGTCTGGCGCCGCCGCCCCACGGCGAAGCCCAGGCGGACGGCCTCGGCGCTCCATGGCTCCCCGGCGGCGGAACAGGAACTGTGCACCTCGGAGACGGGAAGCGCCGCCAGCAATGGAGCGATATTGGCCGGCGTCAAGCCCGAACCCGGCATGATGCCGATCCGCCCCCGGGCGGCCCGATGCAGGCGCAGCAACGCCTCCAGTCCCTCGGGCGCGGTGACGGCTCCTCCCGATGTGAGGATGCGTTCAAAGCCGAGAGCAACGGCCGTCTCCAGAGCCGCCAGCGGCTCGGGAACGAGATCGAAAGCGCGATGCAGCGTGGTGCCGAGCCCCTGCGCCTGCACCCGCAGGCGCGACAGCAGGGCCTCGTCGAGCTGGCCGCCGGGCTGGGAGGCACCCAGCACCACGCCGGCGAGCCCTGCTCCTCCCGCTGCCTCGATATCATCAAGCATGATCTCGCTTTCCCGCGCGGAGAACACGAAATCGCCGGCCCGCGGCCTGATCATGGCATAGACCGGGATCGGCGCCTGCGCCGCCAGCCGCATCAGCCCTGATGATGGCGTCAGGCCACCGAGTTCGAGCGCCGAGCACAGTTCGATGCGATCGGCGCCACCCTCGATCGCGGCTTCGAGGCTGTGGGCGTCGGCAACGCAGATTTCAAGCAAGGCGGTCATAGGCGTTCTCCCTGGCGGGCGAGCAGGGCCGCGCCGATCAGCCCGGGTTCCGGCGCGAGGATGCTGGGCACCACCAGCGGCTCCGGGGAGTGCCGCAGGATGCGGCTGCGCACCGCCTCGTCCAGCCTTGCGATCAATTCCGGCACGCTGGCAAGGCCGCCCCCGACCGGCACTATGTCGGCGCCGACGATATTGACGGCCAAGGCCAGGGGAGAGGCGACGAGATCGACCTGACAAGCCACGCTGCGCGCCGCCGCTGCGTCGCCGGCCCGCCAGGCCGCGATGATCTCGGTACTGTCGCGTTCAACGCCGGTAAGGTGGCGATGCAGCCTTTCGAGGCCGCGGGCTCCTCCAACCGTATCGACGCAGCCTTTCTGGCCACAGCCGCAGGCGAAGCGGGGGAGCGCGACCGGCGGATTACCCGATTGCGTCGCCGCCACCGGTCCATGCCCCCATTCGCCGGCAAAACCGCCCGCGCCGGTTAGGATCCGCCCGTCGATGACCAGGCCGCCACCGATGCCCGTGCCGAGGATGATGCCGAAAACGATGCGATGCCCGCGCCCAACGCCTTTCACAGCCTCGGCAAGGGCGAAGCAGTCGGCGTCATTGGCAACATGCACCGGCACGCCCAGGCGTTCGGCAAGGTCGGGGCCCAGCCGCCGCCCGTCGAGGCAGGGAATGTTGGCGCAGGTGATAATCTCGCTGCGCGGATCGACGACGCCGGTGATGGACAAGGCGACGCCGCCGCCAGCCCCGCCCCCTGCTTGCCTTCTGAGATCCGCGAGCACCTGCACGAAGGCCTCGAAATCGCCGAGCGGCGTTGCAACGCGGGCAAAGGGCCTGATCTCGCCTTGAGGCGCGGCGACAGCCGCCTTGATGGCGGAGCCGCCGATATCGAAGCAGATCGTCATTGACAGAAGAGACCTTCCAAGCCGCTGTTTCCTGTATTAGAGCAAAGTGCGATTTCCCTGAATCGTGCTTTGCTCTAACTCGTTGTTTTGACGCATTTTCCAGGCGAAAATCTATCGACCTTTCTGAAAAATGCTTTAGGGCGTGTCGTCAGTCATGGTTTCGAATTTCCGGCAAGGAGCGTGCAAGGCCTCATGAGGCGCAAGGCAGCACCGACCATCAGCGACGTTGCCGCACTCGCCGGCGTCTCCAGGGCCGTGGCCTCGCGCGCGCTCTCCGCCTCCAAGCGACCGGTGTCCGGCGCCAAGCGCGATCGCGTCCTGGCCGCGGCCGCCGAACTCGGCTACCGCGTCAACCTCCTGGCGCAGAGCCTGACGACCAAGACCGTCAATCTCGTCGCCGTCCTGGTCAACCATATTCACGACCTTTCCGACCTCGATCTGTTCGACCTGCTGCTCGCCGAGATCCAGGCGGGCGGGCGGCAGGTCATCCTGGTGCGCGTCGGCTCCACAGACAAGGTCGAGGAATTCCTGCGTCAGGGCGTGGCCTATCACGTCGATGCCGCCCTGGTATTCTCCGATTTCGCCGATGCGGCGACGGTGCGGCGCATGTTCCGCTCCGACCTGGTGGTCATGCTGAACGGCCGACATGACCACCGCTCGCCCGCCATCATTCCCCACGAAGCCGTCGGCATCGGCCAGGCGGCCGCGGATGCCGCTGCCAAGGGCGTGAGGCGCGCCAGCCTGGTCACGGGCCGGGCAAGCTCCCTGGTGGAACAGGCGCGCATCGGCCTTTACGCCCAAGCTTTCGCGGCTCATGGCATCGAGTTGCTGCGAACCTTGCAGGGCGACTATTCCTATCGTTCCGGTCATGCTCTCGCGCCGGGCCTGTTCGAGGGCGACCACCCCGACGCGGTATTCTGCACCTCAGATGCCATGGCGATGGGCATTCTCGACGTGTTCAGGGCCGATTTCCCCGGCAACCGGCCGGCACGCTTCCGCCTCTACGGCTTCGACAATCTCTCGCTGCTCGATTTCGAGGCCTATCCGATTTCCTCGATCGGCTATGACAAGGCCGCCTATGTCGCCCGCATGGTGCGCCTGCTCAACGAGCCGCCGGTGGTCGAAAGCACATTCGAGCCGGAGTTGGTGCCGACCCGCTATGTGCCGCGCCTGACGGGGTGAGACGAGGCGTTATTGCCTCCTCCCCTTTGCGGGAGAAGGTTTTGCGCAGTCTCCTCACCACAGCGGCGTGAGCTTGGGCGGATTGGCCTTCTCGCCCCACCATTTCTTGTAATTGGCCTCGTAGGCGCCGGACTGGATATAGTCGGACACGAACATGTCGAGCCAGCGCACGAATTCGGGATCCCCCTTGGCGACCGCGATGCCGATGGGATCGTTGGAATAGAGCCCCGGCAGGGTGGCGAGCGAGGGGTTCTTGGTGGCGAGATAGTCGAGCAAGGACGAATCCTCGATCGCCGCGTCCACGCGCTTTTGCTGGAGCTGCAGCACGCCATCGGGCGCGAACTGGTCGACATAGACGAGATTGGCCGTCGGCACCGCCTTCTTGAGGAAGCTCTCGCCGGTGGTGCCGCGTCCCACCACCACCGACTTGCCGCCGAGATCCTCCAGCTTGGCGATGCCGGCATCGGCCTGCACCAGTATGCGCAGGCCCGCCCGGTTATAGGGAATGGAGAAATCCACCGTCTTGGCCCGCTCCAGCGTGGCCGAAGTATTTGCGACCACGATGTCGAGCTGCCCGGAAACCAGCATCGAGATGCGGGCATCGCCGGAGACATCGGTGAACTCCACGGGCACGCCGAGCTTTTCGGCCAGGAGGGTGGCGACATCGACATCATAGCCGACGGGATTGTTCTGGGCGTCTCGGAAGCCGATCGGCTCTCCTCCCAGCGAGACGCCGATGCGCACGCTGCCGCGCGCGCGGATGTCGTCGAGCTTGCCGGCAAACGCCGGCAGGGCGGCGCAGGCGGCGATCGCCAATCCCAATAATGCGGGCAGGATTTTCTTCATGTTTGTACACTCCCCTCAGTCAGATTGTTCTTGCCGGCCGGAGCTCGGGCTCCGCCATGCCGTCTTCCCACAGCCAGTAGCGGATCTCGCCCTCGCAGCGGAAATTGACGACCTCGTGACGGCCTTCGGCATCGGCCGCATGGATGACGACACCGCCGAGAAACCCCTCGCTGAGTTCGGCGAGTTCCTCCACGGCAAGGTCGACGGCTTGGCGCAACGACCGGCCGAGCTTGAGCGCGAGCACGATGGTGCGCGCGGTGGCGCAGCGCATGGTCATCTCGCCGGTATGGGTGCAGACGGCTGCACCATAGCGGCTGTCGGCATAGAAGCCGGCGCCGGGAATGGGGCTGTCGCCGAGGCGGCCGGGATATTTCCAGGCCCAGCCCGAAGTCGAGGTCGCGGTGTGGATGCCGCGCCGCGCATCGGCACTGAGGAACACGGTGGTGTCCCTCACCCGCTCCGGATCGGTGATCGTGCGCGATAGAGGCGCAAGCGGTATATCGGGAAATCGGGCCAATTGCTCGGCATCGAGCTCGTTTTCCAAGCGCTCGCGCCAGACACGCCTGGAATCTTCGATCAGCACCTCATCGACGGAGAAACCGATTTCACTGGCGAAGCGGCGCGCGCCGTCGCCCGTCAGCATGACATGGGGCAGGCGCTTCATCACAGCCTGGGCCAAGGCGGCGACCGGGATGGTGTCCGGGACGGCCCCGACCGAGCCGATCTCCTTGGTGGTGCCGTTCATCACGGCAGCATCGCATTCCATCACGCCGAGCATGTTGGGCCAGCCGCCATAGCCGACGCTGCGCACGCGCGGCTCGGCCTCGACCCGGCCTATGCCGGCAACCATGGCGTCGAGGCTGTCGGCGCCCGCACGCAGCATCTCGACCGTCAACGGGAATCCGGGCCAGGCTTCGGCATTGGCAAGGAGCAACATCAGTCTTTCCGCATTTTCGAAAGGAATTGCGCGATGCGCGGATGGTCACGCCCCACCTCGGGGGCAAAGAAGGCCTGCGTCGGCAGGTCGACCAGCAGCCTGCCATGTTCCAGGAAGACGATGCGGTCCGAAATGCGCCGGGCGAATTCCACCTCATGGGTGACGAACAGCATGGTGGTGCCGGAGCGGGCAAGCTTGGCCAGGATCGCCAGCACTTCGGCCGTCATCTCCGGATCGAGGGCGCTCGTCACTTCGTCGAGCAGAAGATAGCGCGGGTTCATGGCAAGCGCCCGGCAGATGCCGACACGCTGGCGCTGGCCGCCCGAGAGCTGGGCCGGATAGGAAGCCGCCTTGTCGCGCATACCGACCCGCTCCAGGAGGACGATGGCCCGGTGTTCGGCCTCCGCCCGCGACTGGCGCAACACCTCCAGCGGCGCCAGGGTGATGTTCTGCAGCACGGTCAGATGCGGATAGAGATTGAAGAGCTGGAACACGGTGGCCGAGCGCTTGCGCGCCTCGGTGAGATCCCGTGGCGCGGCGACATCGAAATCGTCGATGGTAATCCGGCCTGCATCGAGCTTCTCCAACCCGTTGATGCAGCGGATCAGGGTTGATTTGCCCGAACCGGAGGAGCCAAGCACCGAGACGACCTGCCCGGGTTCGATGGCGAGGTCCACGCCGTCGAGCACGCGATGGGAGCCGAAATCCTTGCAGACCTTCTCGACCTTCAGCACGTCAGATCCCTCTCCAGGCGCTATGGGCCCTCAGCCTTGTCTCATAGCGCGTACCCAGCCAAGCCAAGGTCTTGGCCGCCGCGTAATAGAACAGGCCGACCACGGTCCAGACCACGAAGGGCTTGAGGGTGCGCAGATTGAGGATGTTGCCGACCTTGGTCAGGTCCATCACGCCGATCACCGAGATCAGCGAGGTGACCTGGAGCTGGTTGACCAGGAGCCCGGTCAGCGGCCCGATGGCGAAGGCGATGGCCTGGGGCGCGACGACATGCTTGAGCACCTGCCACCGGGTGAGGCCGAACACCCTGGCAGCCTCGAGCTGATCGCGCCCCACAGCGTCGATGGCGGCGGTGGCGATCACATAGACGAAGGCGGCGGTGTTGCCGGTCAGGGTGATCGATGCCGCCGTGATGGGCGTGACATTGATCTTCAGGAAGGCCGGCAGGCCGAAGAAGACCAGGAAGAGCTGCACCAGCACAGGCGAGTTCTTCAGCAGTTCGGTTACAGCCGTCAGCACCGGATTCAGCCCCGGAATACGGTAGAAGCGCAATCCCGCCAGCAAGGCGCCGAGCGCCAGCCCGGCCAGCGTGGTGCCGGCGAACAGGCCAAGGGAGACGCCGAGCCCCTGCGCCAGCAAGACGAGGTCATAGGGTGTGAACTCGGTATACCGCATCAGCGCACCGCCTCCATCATGTCCCGGTTGAGGCGGCGATGGATGAGGCCGATGGCGAGCGAGATGAGATAGGTCATCGCGGCGTAGATGACGAGCAGCGCGGCATAGACCTCGAAGGGGCGGAAGGTGTTTGAGGCCACGATCTTGGCCGTGCCGGTCAGTTCGTTCAGCGTGACGACCGACAGGATCGAGGAAGTCAGGACCAGGTTGATGAACACCGAGCCGAGCGGCCGGATCGAAGTGCGCAGGGCGATCGGCATGATGACGCGGGTGAAGATGGTGCGCCTCGACAGGCCGCTGACTTCGGCCGCCTCGAGAATGCCGGTATCGATGGCGAGAATCCCGGAGCGGATGACGTCGGACGCAAAGGCGCCGCCGGCAATGGAGAGCGCGATAACGCCGGTGGCGAAGGCGTTCAGATAGACGCCGATTTCCGGCAGCCCATAATAGAAGAAGAAGAGCTGCACGATGAAGGGGACGTTGCGGAAGAGGTCGACATAGACGAAGGCGAGCCGCCGCAACGTGGGCGAGGCCGAGGTGCGCGCGATTGCCACCAGCGCCCCGCAGACGAGGCTGCCGGCGAGAGCCAGAACACAGGCCTCCAGCGTCAGCAGCGCGCCATGGGCGAGGAAGCCGACATAGGGCGTGAGGATGGCAAGATCGAAGCGCATGCTCGCTTCTTCAATAAGTGAAACCGGTTTCACTCTGAGTTACGAGCCCGCCAGTGTCAAGCTGCCGGGACGAGAGCGTCTCCCTGGAGCGCGGCGTTTCCAAGAGCGGACACCGCCCCATGGCTTCATGGGGCTGTGAGGTCCGCGCTCCAAAAGAGACTTTAGCGGGCGGCTTCCCAGCCCTTGTAGTTCGCAAGGTTTTCACTGGTGATCAGCGCGGGGTCGAGCAGGATCACGTTCGGATCCGGCTTCTTGCCATCGACGATCCCCGCTCCCAGTTCCAGCGCCTTGCCGGCCATGGCGTAAGGATCCTGCGACGCCGAAGCCTTGATCATCGAGGTGCCGCTCTTGAGCTGGACCTCGATATCCGGCGCACCATCGACACTGGTGATGAAGAATTCACTGCGGTTGAGCTGCTTGGCGGCGAGCTCGACGCCAATGGCCGTCGGGTCGTTGATCGCGAAGACGGCATCGACCTTCTGGAAGCGGGTTAGCAGGCTCTGGGCGATGGCGAGGCCGCCGTCGCGCGAACCCTTGGCATCCTGATCGTCGGAGAGGATCTTGATGTCGGGGCTCTTGGCGAACACCTCCTTGCAGCCCTTGACCCGGTCGATCACCGAGGAGACCTGCGGCCCGTTGACGATGAGGACGCTGCCTTTGCCCTTGAGTTGGTCGACGATGTACTGGCAAGCTTCGGCGCCGGCCTTGACGTTGTCGGTCATCACGGTGACATCGACCCCGGTCGCACCGACATCGAAGGCCGCCACCACGATTCCGGCCGCCTGTGCCTTCTTCACGGCCGGCAGGATGGCCTGCGGATCGACAGCGTTGAGCATGATGACGTTCACGCCGGAAGCGATGAAATTGTCGATCTGGGTGAACTGCTTGTTGAGGTCGTATTCGGCGGAGACCGAGGTCACCTCGACGGCGGGATTGATGGATTTGGCCTTGTCGGTGATGCCCTTGATCGTGGCGACGAAAAAGGGATTGCCGAGCGAGCCGACCGAGACGCCAACCTTCTTCAGGCTCTGGGCCGATGCGGGACCGGCGAGCCCCACCGCCAGGGCCATGGCGACCCCCGTCAGCGCGGCGCCTGCGATGCGACGTGAAAACTTCATATGGCTCTCCTCTGGAAACCCGTCCTCCCCCTGCGGCCTTTAACCCGTCAGGGAGGCAAAAAGTCCGGGAGGGCCGATCCAAAGTCAAGCGAGCAAAGGGGTAGACTGCGAAATAATCTGACAAATTCAGGCTCACGCGGCCGGCCTTCGCTGCGAAGCGAACACCACTACGCCTCGCCGGGTAGCATGGTATGTCAGAAACCCCACAGGCACGGCGTTGTCGCCGGCGAGGCCGCTATAGCACCGATATCAGGCCGTGGCGGAGCTTGCCGTCCGGCTGCATGCCTGGCTCCGCCGGATCACTTCACCTGATATTCCACCCGCCGATCAAAGGAGTAGAGGTCGTCACGGCTGTATTTGGAGCGATCGTCGGCGGCGAAGGGCTCGCGGTCGCCGCGACCGACGACGCGAATGAAGATCGGCAGGCCGCGGCGGCGCAGCGCCTCGGCCACCGCCAGGGCGCGGGCACTGGACAGCCTCATATTATGCTCGCCGCTGCCACGCTCGTCGGTATGCCCGATCAGGGTGACCTCGCCAATGCTCTGGGTCTTGAGAAAGTTGTAGAGATCGTCCACCGCCTTATCGCCGTCGGCCGTCAGCACCGCCTCATTGGTGTCGAAGCGGATCGGCACCGGCACGGACACTGCCGTGAAATTGCGAAAGGTCGGCACGATCACGCCTTCGGCCTGGCCGCGCACGCCGCGTGAGGAGATATAGCTCGGCGCCAGCGACTTGGCCTGATAGGCGCGCTTGGCCAGATATTCCTCGATCTCGCGCGGTGGCGCCTTGGGCACGTCCTTGACGTTGCGGATGTCGTTGATGGCCGCCTCATAGGCCTCGACGGCCGCCGGATAGTCCTTGCCATCATATTTCACGTCGCCCAGCGCCATCGCCACCTGCCAGGGCCGGGCGATCGCCGCCGCGCTGGCGACGGCCTGCGGGCTGTAGTCCCCGCCCGACTGCTCGCCGGCGAGCAGCACGGCCAGAGCCATCGAGCGGCGTGCCTTGGCGACATAGGCGCTGTCGCAGGAAGTATCCTTGGTGATGGCCTCCGCCAGGGCCGGCAGGGCATCCGCCTTGCCGGCACCGATCGCCGCCTTCACCTGCGCATCCAGGCTGGCGCAATCGGCCAGGGCCGCGCTGACTGCCGCCAGGCCGACGACCGTGGCGACACCCAGCTTCAGGATGAAGGAAACGCCCATCCTCACCTCCCTATCGCACCGGGATCACGATGGCGGTGGATGCGACCGACTGCTTGGCCGCGTCGGGAGCACCGGCCGCCACCTTGTTGCCCGTCGCCTGCGCAATCTTGGCGAACTGGGCCTGCTTGCGGCTGTCATTGTCAAGGCCGGAGGCTTCCTGGCGGTCCTCATTGGCTTCGACGACAATCTGGCGGGTCAGTCCCTGCTCGAAATTGGGGATCGAGGCAAAGCTATTGGCCACCGGATCGACCTGCATCCCGGCGATGCTGCGCGTCGCGCCGCCCACACGGCAGACCGCTACGACCTTCTCCTGGCCGGGATCGCGCAATTTGAAGGCGAATTTCGAGCCGGAACCGCCGAGCACCACGCGCTCGCCCGCCCGAACCGCGTTCTCGATCTGGAACTTGTTGGGGAAGATGATGGTGCCGGTGCCGGCCTTGTCAACGTTCACCACGAAAAGGTTGCAATCGCGGGTGGAGACCACCTGCATCACCATGCGGTCGCCGACATTATAGCTGCTCTTGTCCGCAGTGAGCTGCAGATCGAAGGAGCCGCCGGAGGCCGGCCTGTCGATCGGAGCTGCAACGGTCTGCGCCCCCTCGAGCTTGGAGGTGTCGAGCACGCGGTCCTCGGTCGCCCCTTCCACGAATTTCGAGAACAGCTGTTCGAACTGGTCGCGCGGCACGATGCCCTGCTCCAGGCGGCGCATCAGGGCGATGGCCTCGGGACCGGCGTCGATGAAGCGCTGCTTGAACTCTTCCGGCGAATAGCCGTACTCGGCGGCGGCGCGGCGCAACGAGAGATCGTCCTCATAGCGCTTGAACAGGGCGTTGGTCATTTCCACGCCGGCGAGCTTGAGCGTCGGGTCGAGCCCGGCCCGCTTCATCGCCGTATTGAAGCGCTGGAAATCGTCCTCGATGATTGCATCCATCTTGGCATTGTCGGGATAGAGCGAGGCGACGGTGTCGCGGATGTCCTTGGAGAAGGAGCGATCGGCCGTTACCGCCTTGCGCACCTCGTCCTTGGCCTTGCGCATGCCCTGGTCGTGGCAGCCCATGCAGGAAATGCCGTTGGTCACCGAAAGGTCGCGCCGCGACGGATCGCGGACGATCTGCGTCGGTCCCTTGTCGAGGCGGGCACCGTCCGACTTGTTGAGATAGTAGCCCTGGAACCCGTTGGGCAGGGAGAAGATGCTCTCGCCGCCGTCATGATGGAAGCCGTTGGCGATACCGTCCTGCTCCGGACCCAGCGGATGCAGGAACAGGCTCTGCTTGCCCTTCGAACCGGCGAAGTCATAGGAGGTCCAGAAATAGCCGGTGCTGATCGGATGACGCTCGATCAGGCGGTTGTTCTGCGACACGCCCGATTTCTGGAAGCCGGCGCGCTGGGCGATGAACTTGTTGATGTTGTCGGCCATCGGCACACCGAGCTTGTCGGTCAGGCCGGGGAAGTCGTTGGGCAGTTGCAGCAGCGTATCATAGAGCGGGGGCTGGGACGCGGTGAAGGCGAACCAGTCGCCGCGCACATAAGGCAGCTCGGTGTTGGTCTGCTGGGCGATGAAGTCATAGGCCCGCACATCCGGCTTGGCGGCGTAGGGATAGTTGGCGAGCACCGTATTCCAGTCGCTTTCCTGCCAGCCGAGGTCCTCGAGATTGATCCCCACGATGGTCTTGGCTTCGTCGACGGTGGCGAGCTTCACCACGTCGGAGCGGCGGCCGAGGCCGTTGATCAGCTTGACCAGGCCCTGGCGATAGACGTTCATCGCCTCGTCGCTGGCGCAGGCATTGTAGAGATTGGTCAGCGTGAAATAGCGCATGCCGCGGACGCGGTGATCGTCCTGCTTCTGGAGGTCGGCCGAGATCGCAGCGACGATATCTTCGGAGGTGACGAATTTGCGCCCGGTGCAGGCAGCAGCCTCCTGGTCGCCGGTTGCCTTGATCCAGGTGCGCAGCGCCTCGATATCCGCCGTCGTGACTTCCGGCTTCGTCGTATCGAACTCGTAGTTCACGTCATACGGCATCTCCTTGTTGAGCACCTGCTGGAACAGCTTGGAACCCTCGGGATTGCCGGCCTGAATGAGATGCGGATCCGCGGCGATCTCTTCCATATGCAGGATGTTGCCGAAATTCTTGGCCGGCTTCTCGCGGTTGAGCATGCCGTTCTGATGGCAGCGCGAGCAGTGCTTGTCCAAGACGTCGAAGGCGGCCTTGGCCACCGGATCGCTCGGCACCTTGATATCGGCGGGAATACCGGCGGCGGCGGCCGCCGGGGCTGGCGCGGGTGCGGGTGCGGGCGCTGCCGGAGCTGGAGCTGGAGCTGCCGCAGGTGTGGGAGCCGGTGCCGGCGCCGGCTCGGCAGCCGGAGCGGCGGCGGGCGCAGGGGCGGCTGGTGGCGGCGGCGCGGACGGAGCGGCGGCGGGCTCGGGTTTCGGCTCGGAAGTGGGTGGAGCCGGCGGTGCAGCGGCAGGCGCAGGCGTCGCAGCGGGAGCAGCGGGTGCGGCCTGGTTGGCCGGTTCGGCAGGTGCCGCCGGCGCGGGGGCGGCTACCGCCGGGTTGGCTGGCTTGCTGTCCCCCGCCGGCGCCTCGGCCGGCGCAGGGGCAGCCGTATTCTGATTGCTGGTCTGGGCGAAAACCTGCGAGGTCGAGGCCGCCAGCCCCGCCGTCAGCAGGGCGCCCGCGACCATCAGGCCGGCGATGCGCAGGGGATTGCGGTAAAACATGACGGTCTCCTCACGGGACGATTTCATAACGCATGGTTGCAACGGAACGTCCTATCGCCTTGGCATTGGCCTTGACACTGTCCGCATTGGCTGTTTTGGCGAGGCTGTCGGCCAGTTCGGGCAGGACCGACCCGTTGACCTCATCCTGCGGGATCACGTCGATCTTGCGCGTGACGAAGCCTTTCGACAGCTTCAAAGGATCAACCGCAACCAGCGCCAGGACTGTACCTTTTGTCACAGAGGTCGCATCGAAGCGCATGCCGTAGCTGGCATCGGGCACCATGATCGGGCTGCCGGCGCGAATCCGGCCATCCTTGCCATGGGCCGCCGCGATGGCGTTGGGAAAGAGCTGTACCACTTCGCCCTCGTCGGAGACCGAGAGCAGGATCAAGAAGCCGTCCTGCGAGGAGGTCACCTTGAAGCGCATGTCCCTGGTGCCCAAACGCACGGGCGATGGCGGAATCTGCTCGACGCTGACGCTGTCGGACAGTTTGGCCCCCAGCAAATCGAGGATCTTGTCCGCCGTTGGCTTGCCCTGGTTGAGTGCCTCGCCGCTCCCGGCCGAGGCGGTTCCTCCAACAACCGCAGCGACCTTGAGCGCCGCGCCATCCCCCGACAGCATTGGCGTCAGGCCCATCTCGCAACGGTCGCGGTGGCGTCCGCAATAGGCCGAGGATTGTGCCCTCACATAATCGAGCAGTTCCTGGTTCGAGACGGTGCCATTGCCATTGGCATCGGCCAGCCCCTTCTCGATGCCGTCGGCAAAAGCGGTGGTGAAGACGCCGCGATAAGCAGGCGCCGCCTCCTCGTCGACCAGAGCGGTCTGGGCGGGGGAGACCGCCTGCCATTTGACGAAATCGGTGCCCGCCGGCGCAGGCGCGGCCACCGGCTCATCCCCCAGCGCGGGCTCGACCACGATCGAGCGGGTGGAACCATCGAGCTGTGGCGAACGAGCGGCTGGATTGCCGCCGCCGCTGGCTTCGACGCTGATCGCCCGCGTCACCGTGCCGGCATGGCTGGAATCGATGACTTCCGTGATCCGGCGTCCGGCAAGCTTGCCGAGCTGCCGGTCGATCTCGTTGCGGCTCAGCGTATTGCCGAAGCCACCGGGCTGCATGGTGGCATCGAACGGCAGAAGGACGTCCTCGCGCCCGCTGCCGGTCTTGGCGGCTTGGCCCTTGCCCGCGAAATAGAAGAATACCCGTTCGCCCGACTTGCTGCCGCCGAGCCAATCGCGCAACCCGGAGAGGATCGCCGTGCCGGTCGCCTGATCGTCGAGGAGCAGCCTGACATCGCTCTTGTCATAGCCGAGCGCGCCCGTCAGCATCGCCTGCATGCGCAGAGCGTCGGCACGAGCGCCGCCCTTGAGCTCGGCCGAAAGCTCATCAGCCCGATAAGTGTCGATGCCGACGATCAGGGCTTTGTCGGCCAAGGCCGGGGTGGCGCCCACCAAGGCCATGACACCGACCACTATCCGGAACTTCCGCATGAATGGCATCCGAATGAAGGGCCTCCAAATGAAGAGCCTCATGGCGTCCCCGCGCTGGTGAAGACGTTGGCGATGCCGACCGTGACCGATTGGCCGCTCAGGGCGTTTTTCAGCGTATCAGGCAGGTCCTCGGCAGCCTGCGGGCTCGACAGTTTCTGCAAGGCAGTGTGCAACTGGTCCAGCGGCTGGTCTGACAGGACGGCGATCAGGTGCTCGGCGCCGAAAGGCGGATCGCGCACCTGCAGCGGCAAGGTGAAGGGCTTGCCGCTCCAATTCTCGTCGCGCTCGGCCTGGGAGGTCGGATAGAGGAATTCGACCTTGCCGTTGGGCGGCAGGTTGAACAGCGTCATGAAACGGTGATTGGAAGCGGCGAGGCCCACCGTCAGCTTTTCGCCGCGGTTGAAGGTGCGCGAGCCGCCTGCCACTTCGAAAGGCTGGATCGAGCCTCCGGCCATGGCCTGCAGGAAGGCGATCGCCCGCCATTTGGCGACGATGCCGCCAAGGCCGGAGGGCTGCACGCCCTCGGCCACCACACCGGCCACGCGCTTTTCCACGGTGCCGGCGGCCGCGTCATAAACGAGGTCGGCGCCGGCTTCGTCGCTCACCAGCGTAGCGCCGGGAGGAGCACCGGCGAGGCTGCCATTGCGCACGGCAAGCGTAAGCTGGGTATTCGTCGCAACCTGCTCGGCAACGGCGATTGCCTTCACGATATCGTCCTGGCTCCCCTTCGGGCCGGCCGCCACGGAGCGGAAGACAGGAATATCTCGGCTGATATCGGGGAAGGACTGCGAGACCTGCTGGCTCTGCGTCGCCTGCAGCACGAAGGCGCGCACGAAGGCGACGAGTTCCTTCTCGGTGGTCACGCCGTCATGATTGGCGTCGGCCTGCCCCTCCACTGCGCGCGAGAAGGCGTAGGACAAGGCACCGCGCGGCTGGCCGTCGATCGCCACCTCCGGCACCAGCTTGTCGTCGGCAACGCCCGCCAGGAAGGTGAAGGGGTCGTTGGCAGCGATCTTGGTCGAGACATCAGGCACGGGCGGGGCGAAATCCAGCAATTCCTCACGCGAGATCTTGGCCTGGGGCGTCGCGCGATAGGTCAGGCCCAAGGTGACCGAGCGATACATTGTGCCGGAGTTGCAGGCGTCGATGACAATGATGGGATAGACCTTCTTGGCGGCCGCCTCCTTGAGCAGTACCGCCATTTCCTTGTCGACGATGCGATTGGCGGCACCCGGCAGCCTGGGGGCGAAGTCGGCCATCACCAGGATATTGTTCAACCCGTCGGGCGAATCGGGATCGTTTGGCTTGCCGGGCTCGCGCGAGCCGTGGCCGGCATAGCTGAAATAGAAGGTGTCGCCGGGCTGGGCCTGGTCCATCAACTCCTTCCAGGCGGCGAGGATGTTGGGTTTGGTTGCCTGCTTGTCGGTGATCAGGGTCAGCTTCTTGACGCCGGCCTTGGTCAGGGCCTGAGCAATGTCCTTGGCGTCGTTGACGGCACCGTGCAAGGAGTTGATCGGCGCTTCATAGGCATCGATACCCACCACCAGCGCATAGGAATCGGCGCCAAGCACCGGTGAAGCGAGTATCAGCCCCGCCCCGGTCACAATCGCCCTGATCGACGTCAGCATTCTCAGCGCTCGCACCACGTTTTGTCCCTGCCTACAGCAAAGCGCGCTTATGAGAAAACGCTGCTTGGCTCTCACTCCCCGTTTCGGCGCGTCTTGCGTTTCAGGCCAGATATCCAGGCCTTCCCGAGGCAAGGCTGGAACCTGGGCACTATCAAAGCCTGCGTGATTCCTCCGGGACAGGAATGGCCCCGTCCCGGGAAGCCTGCATGGAGCGCGTTCCTGCCACACGGACCGGACCACGCTCTTTAAGTCCTTGTTTCAATGCATAATCTTGTCCAAAAAGTCGCGCAACCTTCTGGGATTATGCTCTATGGCTTCTTCGGCGCCTTACCCGGGATCGCCGGCAGCGTCACCAGAAAGGCGGCCATCGCCTTGCGGTCGTCGTCGCTGAGATGGCCCGTATTCTGGACCACTTCGGCCATGCTGCCACCCGCCGAGTCATAGTCAGGCGTGAAACCATCCTTCAGGAAACTCGCGATCTGCGCCTCGGTCCAGGTGCCGATGCCGTCGGCATGGGGGGTGATGTTGGGCACCCAGCCCTTGCCTTCCGGATCGGGCCCGCCCGAAAACCGCTTATCCGCTTCAATACCGCCAAACGCGTTGCGCGGGCTGTGACATTCGGAACAGTGGCCAGGACCGAGCACCAGATAGGCGCCGCGATTCCACTCCGCGGTCTTGGACGGATCGGGCTTGAAGGGTTTGTCGTCGAAGAACAGGAACTTCCAGCCACCGAGCAGCCGGCGGATATTGAAGGGAAAGCCGATCTCATGCGGTTTGTCGGCGGTATCGACCGCCGGCAGCGTCTTCATATAGGCATAGAGATCGCGCACATCCTCCAGCTTCAGCTTGGCGTAGGACGTGAAGGGCAGAGCCGGGTACAGATGCTCGCCCTCGCGCCCGACGCCGCGCTGCAAGGCGTTGACGAATTCGAGCTCACTCCAGGCGCCGATGCCCTGCTTGGCGTCGGGGGAGATGTTGGGGGCATAGAAGGTGCCGAAGGGCGAGCCCAGCGCCAGCCCTCCACCGAGCTTGAGCCGCTCTTCCTGGCCCGGGGACTTGTGGCAGGAGACGCAGCCGCCGATATTGAAGATTGTCTCGCCATTGGCCAGGTTCGGCTTGTAATCCGCCGTGAGGACAGAGGCCGGCAAGGGCGCGGGCTGCGTCACGAACCAGAACACGCCCAGCCCGATCAGGCCAAGCACTACCAACCCACCGAGTATTCGCTTCAGTGACATCCGGGAAAGCCCCCTTTTCCGGCTTGAACGCCATTGTTCAGGCCCGTCTTGCCTGACAGTCGCCGCAGCCGGTTTATTCCCCGGTCGCGCCAGCTGCAGATTGCGCGGCCCTTATCGTTTTTTGCCCCGGCCGTCCCCTCACCAGAGCATTCTGTGATCTGAATGACTCAGTTCAAATCGCAAAGACGCGCCAGAGCAAAGAGCTAGAGCAAATAAGCGTTCAAGCCTGAACGCGCTTTGCTCCAGATGTCCCAGGGTCATTTTGGCGACCCCGGACAATGCGGTCACACAGCCTCAAAACGACATTACCGGGACGAGCCCGGCAATGTCACTTCGAGATCAATTTCCGGTGAAGCATCCCGGCAAGGCGCAAGCCTGCCTCAATTCTTCTTGATGCGATAGGTGCCGTGGCAGGCGTTGCAATTGGCGGCAACCGTGCCGAAAGCCTTGGCGAAACTGGCCTGGTCTGCCGCAGCGAAAGCTGCCGTAGCGTCCGTACCGAGCTTGGCGGCGGCGGTCTTGAAGCCGGCCTGGTCTTCCCAGATCTTCGGTGCGGCCGTGGTCGGATCGGTGCCGCCGGTCTTGCTGTCCTCGGGGAAGAGCGTGGGCAGCTTGGCCGAGTCGTCGACATAAACCTGCAGCAACGCCTTGACCTTGGCAGCGTCGAACGGCGTCTCGCCCTTGGCGACCCCTGCCAGTTCCTTGGTGTTCTTGGCCATGGTCTTCATCAAGGCCTGACGATCTTCGATCGGGCCGGCAAAAGCCGTGGCGACGCCGGCGGCAACCAGAGCAGCGGCGATAACGAAACGTTTCATACAGTTCTCCCTCACATGGGCAAAACGACGCGGTGGCGAATAGCACCTCGTTTTTGTTCCAATCGCAAGTGGGTAGCTTGGAATTATTTCAAATCATCCGGCGTTTTTGCGCTTGACCTTTGCGGATGTCATGGCCGCGTCACGCTACATCGTGGGACCCGGCGGCAGGACGCATGGCCCGAGCCGCTCGACACTTGGCCGGCCCTATCGATCAAAAAAGTATCGGTGTCCACGTCGATGGCTGGTAGCTGGCGCCGCTGCCTTGCAGTAGGGTTTTCAGGGCAGGACACTCCTTGACAAGAAAATGACAATGTCCGGCAGCCTGAGACATGGGAGGCGAGGGCGATGGAGCCACAGCTTGAACTGGTTCAGATTCATAGCGGCGAATCCTTCATCGTCTGGGCGCATGGCTATCCCTTCCGCACGGTCCGCTGGCACTTTCATCCCGAATACGAAATTCACCTGATCACCGACACGACCGGGCATTGTTTCGTCGGTGACTTCATCGGCGACTTCGTGCCCGGCAATCTGGTGATGACGGGCCCCAACCTGCCGCACAACTGGATCAGTGACGTGGCCGAGGGCACCACCATCCCGCGCCGCTGCATCGTGCTGCAATTCACCCAGACCTTTATCGAATCCTGCATCGGTGTGTTCCCCGAGCTCGAACCGGTCGCCGCCCTGCTCGACGAGAGCCGGCGCGGTCTCCTGTTCCGGCCCGAGACCGGAGAAACCGCCCGCAGGATCATGACCGCACTCCTCAACGCCCAGGGTGCCGAGCGTATCGCTTTGTTCGTGCAGCTCCTCGGCCTGCTCACTGCCGACAGAGGCCGCAAGAATCTCACCAGCGCGAGCTATCTGCCCGATCCCTCGGCCTATATGTCGGGCGGCATGAACCGGGCGCTCGCCTATGTCGGCGAACATCTCGAGGGCAATATGAGCGAGGGCGCCATCGCCGCCATTGCCGGGATGACCCCCGGCGGCTTCTCGCGCGCCTTCAAGCGCCACACCGGCATGACCTTCGTGCACTACGTCAACCGCATGCGCATCAACCTGGCCTGCCAGCTCCTGATGAGCGAGAAGAGCCCGGTCACGGACATCTGCTTTCGCATCGGCTTCAACAATCTGTCGAATTTCAACCGGCACTTCGCCTTGCAGAAGGGCATGTCACCGAGCCGCTTCCGCGCTTTGTTCAACGAGAACCGGACCTCGAATTTCGCGGCCTGACGCCGCCGCCGAACCATTCAAAAACACGATCGATGCCCCAGCACAGAGGAACGCCATGCCTGCCAGTAATTCGAGAATGACGGCCATCGTCTGCCACGGCCCCGAGGACTATCGCGTCGAGGACGTCGGGCGGCCGGTGGCGGGGCAGAACGAGCTGGTCGTGAAGATCGGCGCCTGCGGCATCTGCGCCAGCGACTGCAAATGCTGGTCGGGCGCGGCCATGTTCTGGGGCGGCAAGAACCCCTATGTGAAGCCGCCCGTCATCCCCGGCCATGAATTCTTCGGTTATGTCGAGGAATTGGGGCCGGGCGCGGCCGAGCATTTCGGCGTGAAGGCCGGCGACATGGTGATCGCCGAGCAGATCGTGCCCTGCGATCGCTGCCGGTATTGCCGCTCGGGCAGCTACTGGATGTGCGAGGTGCACAACATCTTCGGCTTCCAGCGCGAGGTCGCCGATGGCGGCATGAGCGAATATATGAAGTTCCCGACGACGGCCCGCGTGCACAAGATCCCGGCGGAGATGCCGCTGGCCGATGCCGCGGTGATCGAGCCCCTGTCCTGCGCCATCCATACGGTGCAGCGCGGCGACATCCAGCTTGCCGACGTGGTGGTGATCGCCGGCGCCGGCCCGCTCGGCCTGCTGATGACACAGGTTGCCCGGCTGAAGACACCCAGGAAGCTGGTGGTCGTCGACCTGATGGAAGACCGTCTGGAACTCGCCAGGGGCTTCGGAGCCGATGTCACCATCAATCCCAAGACTGATGATGTCGACGAAGTCGTGCGTTCCCTTACCGACGGCTATGGCTGCGACGTCTATATCGAGACGACAGGCCATCCCAGCGGCGTGACCCAGGGCCTGCAGATCATCCGAAAGCTCGGGCGCTTCGTCGAATTCTCGGTCTTCGGCAAGGAAACCTCCGCGGATTGGTCGATCATCGGCGACCGCAAGGAACTCGACATCCGCGGCGCCCATCTTGGACCCTATTGCTATCCGATCGCCATCGACCTCTTGACGCGCGGGCTGGTGACTTCGAAGGGCATCGTCACCCACCAATATGACCTGGCCGACTGGAACGAGGCGCTCAAGCTCGCCAACTCGACCGACTCGATCAAGGTGTTGCTGACGCCTGGGTATCGCAAATAAGCCCCGGGCGGCCATGCGGCTCACTGAAAAAGAAAAAAGCTTCGAATTGTCATAGCCGGGCTTGACCCGGCTATCCAGAAGCCGCCCGCACGACCTTCCGCCCGGCAGGTCAAAGCATCGGCAGGGATCGTCCCCTCGGCTTCTCTCCCAAGCAGAGGGGTCGGACTCTGCCCGAGGGCCGGCGCGTCTTGCGTCCCAGCGCGCCGGCCCTCATATCTTGCGGAAACGGGCGCCTGTTTCGTCCCGCCGGATCCGCATGAACTATCTCGCCCATCTCCTGCTTTCACCGCCTGATGCGGCGTTCCGGATCGGCAATCTCCTGCCCGACCTGCTGCGGCTGCCGCAACTCGAACTGTTCGAGGGCCGCTATCGCGAGGGCATCGAGCTGCATCGGCGCATCGACGCCTTCACCGATGCCCATCCCCTTACGCAGCATAGCCGGCAACGCCTCTGGCCCACCTTTCGGCGCTTTTCCGGCGTGATCGTGGATGTCGTCTATGATCATTGCCTGATCCAGCGCTGGGAGCTTTATCACGGGCAGCCTTTGCCGGTGTTCCTGGCCGAGGTGCGGGCCTCCCTGCCCGCCCTGCGCGAGGATCTGCCGGACAGGGCCTACAGGCGCATCGACTCCCTCACCCAGTGGCTCGGCGACTACGAGACCATGGCAGGTGTCAGCACCGCCATGACCGAACTCGGCAAGCGCCTGCGCCGACCGGTGGAATTCGTCGGACTCCAGGCCATCCTGGAACAGCAGCAACAAGGATTTCTCGACGATTTCGACGCCTTCTTCCCCGATCTCGTCACCATGACCCAAGCCAGCATGAACGGCGCCGCTCAAAAGTAATGCAATTGTAATGATACCTTAGCCTCTCGTTAACGCTTGCGCCCAAACATTGTCGTGCGGGGGCAAGAGACGAGGAATTCATGCAAACATGACTCAACTATCGATTTTCGCACTGGTCATTTTCGTTCTTTCGACCACGGGTGTACTTGCGGCATCACCAAAATCTTTGGGTGTATTCGGCAAATGGAGCACTTGGGCCTATACTGACAACTCTGGGAATCATTGTTTCATCTATTCGAGTCCGGTCAGCAAAGAACCCGCTTCGCTCAATCACGGCGATGTCTCCTTCTTCATTCGCGCCGCCAGGCAGACCGAGGCTCGCAGCGAGGCCAGCCTGCAGACCGGCTATGCCCTTGCCGGTAATGCCGACATCCTGGTCAGCGTGGGAGCACAGCCCTTCCACATGATTTCGTCCGGCAATGGCGCCTGGCTGCGCCGAACGGGCACGCGGGAGACCGAATTCCTGGCCGCACTGAAGCAGGAGCGCACCATGACCGTGGACGCGGTCTCGGGCCGGGGCAACAAGACCCGTTATGTCTTTTCGCTCGACGGCGTGACCAAGGCGATGGCCCGCCTGCGCCAGGCCTGCCCCTGACGGGGCGAGGACCGGCATCATGCCACCGGCTCGACGTTCCGATTGATGGACCTCTCGTCATTGCGAGCGCAGCGAAGCAATCCAAGCTTATGGCGCAGGAAAAACTGGATTGCTTCGCCATGCCAACCCTGCGGATTGGCAGAGCTTGCAATGACGATTATCGTTAATGGCCACGGGAGGTCCCGTAAGGAAAGATTCACTATCCTCGCGATAGTCTGGGGACCTGTAAGTGTCCCAGTTGCGTTTGAGTGATTTCATGACCTCCTCCTGGCTTTCCTATTCGTTTCAGAACCGGGAGACTTCGTCCCGCCGCGCTTCTTCACAAGCGGGATGGTCCGGCGCGCCCCTGCGCCGCCTGGTCGCCCTGACCTCCGCCCTCGTCGTCGCCTTCACCATCCCGGCTTTCGCCAACGAGGAACCCAACTACTCCCCGCGTACCTATGAGCTGACCTTGCGGGCCATCTCCGCCTATGAGGAGATCGCCGACAATGGTGGCTGGCAGGCTCTACCGCCAACTGCCGCAGGCATGAAAATCGGCGCCAAGGGCAAATTCGCCAAGGCGCTGCGCGACCGGCTCACCGCCACCCGCGACCTCGATCCCTCCCTGCCTCCCAGCAGCGAGTTCGACCAGGCCACGCAGGACGCGCTCAAGCGCTTCCAGGCCCGGCACGGCCTGAGCGAGACCGGCTCGGTCGGCCGCCTCACCATGCTGGCGCTCAACGTACCGGTAGAGCAGCGGCTGCGCGAACTCGATGCCTCCGCCAACCGCCTGGCCGCCTTGAAATTCAAGTTCGGCGAGCGATACATCGTCTCCAACATCCCCGCCGCCGCCCTGGAGGCGGTCGACAATGGCGTGGTGGCACGCACCTACACCACCGTGGTCGGCCGTCCCGATCGCGCCTCGCCGACCCTGCAGACCAGAGTCATCGCCGTCAACATCCTGCCTTATTGGAATGCGCCGCAGTCGATCTTCAAGGCCGACATCATGCCCAAGCTCCAGAAGGATCCGGGCTATCTGAAGGCCAACCATCTCAAGCTCTATCGCGGCCGCCAGGAGATCGACCCCACCACCGTGGACTGGAGCAAGGCGCGCGCCTCCGATTTCCTCGCCAAGCAGGATCCCGGCGTGTGGAACTCGCTCGGCTTCCTGCGTATCGACATGCCCAACTCCGATGCCGTCTACATGCATGACACGTCCCATCGCGAACTCTTCCGCAACGATGTGCGCTTCCAGTCTTCGGGTTGCATCCGCGTCGCCGGTGCGCAGGACCTCGCCGCCTGGATCATGGAAGGCTCGGACTGGAGCGGCCAGGCGATCCAGGACCAGATCGATTCCGGCGAGCCCAAGACCATCAAGCCAGCCAAGCCGATTCCCGTGGCCTGGGTCTACCTGACCGGCTGGGGCGGCCCCGACGGCAGCGTGCAGTTCCGTCCGGACGTCTACAATTTCGACACGCCGGCCGATCAGCTCGTCGCCAAGGACGCCAGCGCCCAGCCCGTCCCGGTGGACCGGACCGGCTCGGTGCCCGTTGCGCCGCCGAAAGCGGCCAAGCCTGCAACACCGAAGCCCACCGCGGCCAAGCCCATTTCCGCACCCAAGCCTGCCGTCCCGGCCAAGCCGCTCGTCGTCAAGCCTGTGAGTGTGAAGCCCGCGACCGTGAAGTCGCCCGCCACCAAGACAGTGACGGTCAGGACCATTCCCGTCTCGGTCAGCCTGCCGGCGAACTGATCGCCCTTCAGTACCCGGTCCGCCCTTTCGCCTGACGCCCCGGTCCCCAAGGCCGGGGCGTTGTGCGTTTCAGGGTGAGTCGCTTGAAATGTTCATATAGTCATAATTTGACTAGTTGTGTCTAATCTAGTAATAATATGACTATGGCAAATTTCAAACGCTCCTCACTTGCCCTCGCCGTGCTCGCGCTGCTGATCGAGGCACCCATGCATCCCTACCGCATGCAGCAATTGCTGAAATCGCGCGGCAAGGAGGAGGTCATCAACATCCGCCAGCGCGGCTCACTCTATCAGACCATCGAACGGCTCGAACGCGAGGGCCTGATCGCCCCGGGCAGCGTCGAGAAGAGCGACGGACGGCCGGAACGGACCGTCTATGAGGCAACCCCGCTTGGACGGACAGTTGCCGTCGATTGGCTGCGCACGATGCTGGCGGAACCTCATAACGAGTTTCCGGAATTTCCCGTCGCCATGTCCTTCCTCCCGCTGCTTTCGCCGGAGGAAGTCATGCCGCTGCTCGAAACGAGATTGACGGCCTTGCGCAAGCGCGAATTCGGGCTCGCCGCGGAGCTGGAGAATTATCTCACCGTGCTGCCGCGCGTGGTGCTGCTGGAGAGTCAGTACATGCTGGCCATCGTGAGCGCGGAGCGAAACTGGATCGAAGGCGTCATCGCCGATCTTCGCTCGGGCCGGCTCGCCTGGTCGATCGAGGAACTCAAGACAATCGCCGCCCAGTTCGAGGGTGAACAGCCGCCCCGCACCGGATAAGTCCGCGCCCCCGCGCTCCACCCGCAATCCCAAGGAAGACCGCGACCGGCCTCGTTCGAGGCGGATGTCGCACGCCCTTCATCCATCGTCAGCCACCCGCCGGGAAACACCGTGCGCGGGAGAGGAGGAACCATGTCCAATGCCCCCGAAAAGCAAAATCTGAGCGTGATCGTCATCGGCGTCGGCACCGGCACCGGCGGCCTGTGCCTTGCCCATGGGCTCAGGCGGGCCGGCATCACGGTGAACGTGTTCGAGCGCGACCGCACTCGCAAGGACGGGCTGCAGGGCTTCCGGGTCGGCATCGATCCCGATGGCTGCCGCGCGCTCGACGCCAATCTGCCGCCGGCGCTGTACGAGACCTTTCTGGCGACCTGCGCCATCTCCCCGCACTGGTTCAACATGCTCAGCGAGCACTATGGGGAATTGTTGAGCCTGAAGCCCAGCCCGCCGAGGGATCCACTCCATGGCGAACGCTCCGTCAGCCGCATGACGCTGCGCCAGGTCCTGCTGACGGGGCTGGAAGACGTCACCCATTTCGACAAGGTGTTTTCCCGTTACGAGCAGCGGACCGACGGCCAGGTCGAGGCTTTCTTCGAGGATGGTTCGAGCGCGGTGGCCGACGTGCTGGTTGCAGCCGACGGCTCCAACTCGCGCATCCGCAGGCAATATCTGCCACAGGCCGAGATGGACGACACGCTGATCCGCTCGATTGGCGGAAAGGTGCCGGCCACACCCGAGACCCTGGCGCTACTCACCCCCAAAATCCATCGCGGGGTGACGCTCATCATGGCCCCCAGGGGTTTTGGTGGCATCCTCCATGTCATGGAGTTTCCCTGGGACAAGGCAGGTGCCCCCAAGCAGGGCATCGGCACGACGGATGCCGATCTGATCGCCCAATGGCCCGGCCTGCGCTTCGACAACAGCCGCGACTATATCAGCTGGGGCATCTGGGCGGCCGCCGACAAGTTTCCCCAGGATCTGCGCACGATGAATGGGGAAACCCTGCTGGCGCTGAGCCAGAGCCTCACGGCCAAATGGCATCCGAACTGGCGTCGGCTGCTGGCTGCCTCCGACCCGAATTCGGTGTTTCCGGTAGTCATCCGCACTTCCGTGCCGGTCGAACCTTGGGCGCCGTCCAATGTCACCTTGCTGGGCGATGCCATCCACACCATGACGCCCGGGTGTGGTGTCGGTGCCAACACGGCGCTGCGCGATGCCGCCTTGCTGACCCGCCATCTCAAGGTGGTGCAGGAAGGAAGCGCGGGGCTGGTGGAGGCGATCGGAGCCTATGAGGCCCAGATGCGGCGATACAGCAATGAAGCAGTCGAGCGATCACGCCAGCAGATGGACGGGCGCACGGTGATCCACAAGCCGGTGATCGGACGTGCCTTGCTGGCCTGCCAGCGCACCGCCATGCGCCTCGTCAACGTCACGCCGCCACTCAAGCGCAAGATGCTGCACTCGCTGGAAGCCCTCCGGGGCGGCGAGCGCGAGGCGGATGGGGTGGTCCAGCGCGCACAATGCCGCTCGGTCGAAAACGCGCAAGAGCAAGCCATTCATGCTAAGCTGGCGGGCTAGCGAACCGCTGGCGGGTGATGGCCATGTTGGAAACGGACAAGCTGTTCACCGGCTCGATTGCGGAAAACTACGACCGCTACATGGTGCCGTTGATTTTCGAGCCGTTCGCCACCGACCTGACCAGACGGGCCGCCTCCCTGTCGCCCATTTCAGTCCTGGAAATCGCCGCGGGCACCGGGGTGGTCACCCGCATGCTGGCGCCGAAACTGCCTCCCGACGCCAGCTATGTCGTCACCGACCTCAACCAGCCGATGCTCGACTATGCCGCCTCGCGGCAAACGCCCGACAGTCGCATCACCTGGCGCCAGGCCGATGCTCTGGCGCTGCCGTTCGACGATGCGGCCTTCGATCTCGTTTGTTGCCAATTCGGCGCGATGTTCTTCCCCGACCGGCCGGCCGCCTACCGCCAGGCTCGGCGTGTCCTCAAACCCGGAGGACATTTCCTGTTCAACGTCTGGGACCGGATCGAGGAGAACATCTTTGCCGATGAGGTGACGAAGGCGCTGGCGGAGATTTTCCCGGACGATCCGCCGCGCTTTCTGGCGCGCACGCCGCACGGCTATCACGATACCGGACTGATCCGAAGCGAGCTGGAGGGCGCAGGCTTTTCCCGCGTACTGATCGAGACGAGAGCCAAACAAAGCCGTGCATCCTCGCCGCGCCTTCCCGCCGTTGCCTATTGCCAGGGAACCCTGCTCCGCACCGAAATCGAGGCTCGAGAAACTGGCAAACTGGACGCTGCAACCGATCACGCTGCATCAGCGATTGCCGGCAGGCATGGCCATGGCGAGGTTGCCGCCAAAATTCAGGCGCATGTCATCGTGGCAGCGGTCTAGAGCAAAGCGCGTTCAAGCATGAACGCTTATTTGCTCTAGCTCCCTGTTCCGACGCGTCTTTGCAATCCTTGGTGATTCCACCAAATCGCAAAGACGCGTTAGGCACCACAAACCGGCAACAACGGACTTGCCGCGCGCGACAAACTCCTGTTTGGTCCGCGCATGCCCGACCCACGAAATTCCGCCACCCAAACCCTGCCGCAATTACTGGTGACGCCCGGCTTCGCCGATTATCGCCTGGTCGATTGCGGCGAAGGCCGCAAGCTCGAACGCTTCGGCAAGCTCCTCGTCGACCGTCCCGAGCCGCAGGCCATGGGCCTGCGCCATAAGCCCGAGGCCTGGGACAAGGCCGATGCCGTCTTCCTGGGCATGAATGCCGAGGACGAAGGCTCGGACGGACGCTGGAAGTTCGCCGGCAAGCCAGTGGAAAACTTCCCCGTCTCCTATCGCGGAGTCGCCTTCCACGGCCGCTTCACGCCTTTCCGCCATCTCGGGTTCTTCCCCGAGCAGGCCCCGCATTGGGATTACATGATCGAGGCTCTTCAGGCGCTGAAGCGGCCTGCCCGGGTGCTCAATTTGTTCGGCTATACCGGCGTCGCCTCCCTGCTCGCGGCCAAGCATGGCGCGCAGGTCACCCATGTCGACGCCTCCAAGAAGTCGATCGGCTTCGCGCGCGAGAACCAGGCCTTGGCCGGCCTCGCCGATGCCCCGATCCGCTGGATCGTCGACGACGCCATGAAATTCACCGCGCGCGAGCAGCGTCGCGGTTCCCAATATGACATCGTGCTGCTCGACCCGCCCAAATATGGCCGCGGCCCCGGCGGCGAGGTCTGGGACCTCTTCCGCGACCTGCCCAAGATGCTCGACCTCTGCCGGGCCGTGCTCACCGACAAGCCGGCCTTCGTGATCGTCACCGCCTACGCCATCCGCGCCTCCTTCGTGGCGGTGCACGAACTCACCCGCGAGGTGTTCGGCGAGCTCGGCGGCGACATCACTTCCGGCGAGCTCGTGGTGTCGGAGGAAGGCTCAGGGCGCCTGCTTTCGACCTCGCTCTATTCGCGCTGGAGTGCCGCATGAGGCCGAAAGCTTCTACCAACCAGCGGCGGGCTGTCATCCCCGGCGAGGCCGCAGGCCGAGGGAAGGGGATGACGGTCCCCCTCGAAAGGACGCTGGCATGAAGTCCCGCTTTCAACGCCCGCGCCCCGCAGCGACCGCCGCACCGGTCTCGCGCGTGGTGACCAGCCTGACCAACCCCCTGATCAAGGACATCCGCGCTCTCGATATGCGCAAGGTCCGCCAGGAGGCCGGCCTGTTCATCGCCGAAGGGCTGAAGCTGGTGGCCGACGCCATCGAGGCCGGCTGGCCGATCCGCATCCTGGTACACAGGTCCGGCGAGGACAAGCCGATGCTGGCCCGCGCCGTGCGCGCCACCCGGCAGGCCGGCGGAGAGGTGCTGGAGGTCACCGGCGAGATCCTGGAGAAGCTGTCGCGCCGCGACAACCCGCAGACGGTGATCGGCGTATTTGAGCAGCGCCTGGAGAAGATCGACAGCGTCAAGATCGCGCGCGACCGGATCTGGATCGGACTCGACCGCGTGCGCGATCCCGGCAATCTCGGCACCATCATCCGCACCGCCGATGCGGTCGGCGCCGAGGGCATCGTATTGATCGGCGACACCACCGATCCCTTTGGCATCGAGGCCGTCAGGGCCACCATGGGCTCGATCTTCAATGTCCGCCTCGCGAGCGCGACGCCGCAGGCCTTCCTCGCCTGGCGCAAGGGTTTCGACGGCCTCGTGGTCGGCACGCATCTGTCCGGCACGCATGATTATCGCGAGGTCGACTATGCCGGCCAGCCCTGCCTCCTGCTGATGGGCAATGAGCAGCAGGGCCTGCCCGACGATCTCGCCGCGGCCTGCAGCCACCTCGTCAAGATCCCGATGCGCGGTCAAGCCGATTCCCTCAACCTGGCCGTGGCCACCGGCGTGATGCTGTTCGAGATCGCGCGGGGGCAGTTGAAGCTGGGATGAGATATCATCGATGATCGCCAGGCTGCTCAGCATCGCCGGCCGCCTCCTGCTGGTGCTGGCGGCCATGCTCGCCGCACTCTGGGGCACGCTGGCGCTATGGTATCGCCTGCCACTCGGGGAAGCTGGCCGCTACGCCCTCCCCGCTCTATGGATCGTCCTTGCGTTCCTTGCCCTGGCCGCCGTGATCGCCGCGCGCTGGCGGCTGACCTTGCCCTTCGTCGCCGCCCTTGCCGCCCTGCTGATCTGGTGGTCCACCATCCAGCCGACCGGCAAGGGCGATTGGGCGCCCGACGTGGCCCGCCAGTTCACTGCTGCCGTGGAGGGCTCCACCGCCCGGCTCAGCGATGTGCGCGATTTCGACTGGCGCTCCGATGGCGACTTCACCGAGCGCTGGGAGGGCCGCAGCTACGACCTCGACACCATTACCGGCGTCGACCTGTTCGCCTCCTATTGGGCAGGCCCCGCCATCGCCCATACCATGCTCAGCTTCGGCTTTTCCGACGGGCGCCACCTCGTCTTCTCGGTGGAGGTCAGGCGCAAACAGGGCGAGGTCTACTCGGCGGTCTCCGGCTTCTTCAAGCAGGACGAACTCGTGGTCATCGCGGCCGACGAGCGCGATGTCATCCGCGTGCGTTCCAATGTCAGGGGGGAGGACGTCCAGCTCTTCCGGCTGCGCACCAGCCCGCCCCAGGCCAAGGAACTGTTCCTCTATCTGCTCTCGGAGGCCAACGATCTTGCGGCCAGGCCGCGCTTCTACAACACGGCGACCACCAACTGCACCACGGTGCCGTTCCACCTCGCCCAGAAACTCGATCCCGATTTGCCGGTGGACTGGCGCGTGCTCGTCAGTGGCTATCTGCCCGACTACCTCTACGACATCGGCGCGCTGAGCCATCAGGTGCCGCTCACCGAGTTACGCCAGCGCGGTCAAATCGATAAGCGCGCCAAAGCGGTCGGCGAAAGCCCCGACTTCTCTGCCCTCGTCCGGGTCGGCGTGCCCGGGCCGTAGCGGCACCGCCAGGCTTCTCCGGCGCGTTCATTCCGGCAGGGGGCGATGACCCGGGGCATCGGAGAGAATATCGCAGTGCCATCCCGGCGTCGTATCCTGGCGGACCTGACCATGGCCGAATGGAAAGAGCAGCATGCCGACGGTGACGTCCCAGATTCTCGCCGACCAGATCAAAGCCATTTCCAAGACCGCCATTCCGCCCAGCCTCGTCCCCTATGCCCCAATGTGGGCCATCGGTGTCGCGGGAGGACTCTACGATATCTATTTCGTCGAAACGCTGGGCGGCCCGCGCACGATTGCCTTGATGAAGCTATGCTTCCGCTTCTCTTCCGAAGGCAAGGAAGGCTGGTCGGACAAGCAGGAGGCGATTGCCTTTGCCACGCGATGGCAGGCCGAAATCCAGAAGAAATACAATACCAAATCCCTGACCACGACGCCGAGCGGCCGCATCGTCGGGCTCGAATTCCATTTCCGTTCGAGCCTCTCCAACCCGGCTCCGGGCGATCACTGGCTGATCGATGTGGTCAAGGTTCCCAAGGGCCGGTTCTATACCAGCAATGTCGAGCATGCCCATGACAACCTCATCGGCCGGACGACGCTTTACAGCAACGACCTCTCGCCCGTTACCCGGCAAAAGGAAGGCCATTCCTACAAGCAACGACCTGCCATCCACGAATTCGCGCACATGATCGCCCTGCGGGACGAGTATGCGGATGAATGCGACGCCAATGGCTTGCGCCCCGACGGTTTTAAATGCAATGCGGTTCCTCGGGATCCCCGCTATATCAGGGACTACCCGTCCGTGGCCAATAGCGGCGAGCAAATACGCCCCCGTCACCTGGAGGCGATCAAGAACTGGACGAACGCGGTCACGCCCCTATCGCCGATCGAGAACAGCAGCTTTGCGGTCAAGGGAATCACGGAAGTCCTGGCCTTCCTGAAAGCCATGCCGCAGAACAACGCGCCCATGCAGGCCGCCCAGGCAAAGCTGCCATAATCGCCGGTAGCGCTATGCCTTCAGCGTCCAGACGCTGGTCTTCTTGATCTCGAGATCCTCGAGATCGCGCGAAACCGGCACCTGATAGGTTGCCAGCAGGTTGAGTTCGTCCCTGGGCAGATAGGTCCGGCCGGGATCGCCCACCAGGATGGTGGCGCCGCGTTCGCGCCAGCCCTTGAGCCAGGCCAGGACTTCGGCCGAGATCTCGCGGTCGTAGAAGATGTCACCCGCCAGGACGACGTCGACGGGCCGATCGAAGCGGCCGAGCACATTCTCGCCGCAGGGTTCGACCGCCACGCCGTTGAGATCGGCGTTGAGCCGGATGGCCTCGACAGCGAATTCGTCGATGTCCGCGGCAAGGGCCTGCGCCGCTCCGGCCTTCATCGCCGCGATAGCCACCAGGCCCGAGCCCGAGGCGAAGTCGAGCACGCGGTGGCCGGCCACGTGGTCGGGATGGTCGAGGATATAGCGCGCCAGGGCCTGGCCACCCGCCCAGGCGAAGGCCCAGAAGGGCGGCGGCAACCCCATCGCCCCCAGTTCTTCCTCGGTCTTCAGCCAGAGAGGCGTGACCTCGTCAGCGAGATAGAGGCTGATTTCCGGGGCATGCGGCACCGGCAGCGGGCGCGTATTGGCGGCGATGAAGGCGCTTCTGTTCCAGATCGTATCTCTGCGAGAGGATGTCACAGCCGCAACTGGCGCTCATAGAGATCGGGCAGGTCGTTTTCGAGCAGCACGACGTCTCCGGCCTTGAGATTGGTGCCCATCCAGGTCTGCGCGGCGGCAAAGCTGGCGCACGCCACCACCTGGCCGTCGGGCCTGGCCGCCTTGTAGGCATCGATGAGGTCGCGAATGCGATCGGGTGCCACGGCGAGCAGGATGTCGACTGTCTCGCCGGCCTTTGTACCGATCTTGCGGTGCTCTTCGGCATGGGCAGCGCCGAGTTCGACCATGCCCGGCGTCACCAGAATGCGCCGGCCCTCGCCCGAGACCAGCAAGGGCAGGATCTCCAGGGCCGAGGCGAAGCCCGCCGGATTGGAATTATAGGCATCGTCAACGATGACGATGCCGTCGGCCTGGCGTTTCACCTCGAGGCGATGGCTGATCTGCGGCGTCGAGCGCATGGCGATTTCGGCCGTCTCGGCGTCGATGTCCATGGCCAGCGCCGTGACGAAGGCAATCGCCATGTTGCTGCCGTGATGCAGGCCGTAGAGCGGGGCGGAGAGCTGGTAGTCCTTGCCGAGATAGGTCAGGGAAACCTTGAGCCCGTCCTTTTCCTGAGTGACGCTGTTGATGCGGGCCTCACTGTTACCGCCATTGCCGACCAGCACCATCGAGGCGCGATGCGCATCGGTGAAGTCGCGGGCATCCTTGAAGGCCAGCACGGCGTCGTTGATGATCGCCTTGCCATTGCGCGCGATCGCCGCCGCCGGTAGTTCGAACTTAGTCTTGGCCACGGTATCGAGCGACTTGAAGCGTTCGTAATGGGCCGCACCAACAGCCGTCACCACCGCGATGTCGGGCGGGGCGAGACGGCAGAGCCTCTCGATCGAGCCCGGCCCATAGGCGCCCATCTCCACCACGAAATGGCGGTGATAAGGCTCCAGGCGTTCGCGCACGATGCGGGCAATGCCCATCGGCGTGTTGACCGAGCCGGGCGTGATCAGCGCCGAGCCGGCGCTTTCGAGCAGATGGCCGAGGATGTGCTTGGTCGAGGTCTTGCCGTAGGAACCGGTAACGCCGACGATCACCGGCGACAGGCGCTTGAGCTTGTCATGCGCTTCGTTCCAGAAGCCCTGCTGGATGCGATTCTCACCGGGCTGCAGGATCATCACCGCCGCGACCAGGGCGAAGGGGATCAGCTGGATCAGGAGCACGATCCAGACCGGCGCCACGCCAAAGCCAACCCCGACGAGGCCGATCACCAGGACGAGGGCGAAGGCGACGCGCAGGATGCGGGTGGCGCGCTGCGTCATCGCCAGCTTCTTCTTGCCCGTCTGGCGCGGGTCGCGCTCGCGGCGCGCCACCACCAGCAGGATCACCGCGATGAACAGAGCGAGCACCAGCACCGGCGAGGGGTAGAGCTTGGCCATCACCGACAGGAGGACGATGGCAAGGCTCGCCTTGGTATCGACAACCACGTTGTAGAAGAGCCAGTGCAGGAAACGCCGGCCGTCATATTCCTCCTGCTGGAAGATATGCAGATAGGTCAGGAAACGCTTCCAGGCGAAGGGGATGAAGCCAATGAGGACCAAAGCCGCGGCGAGATGAGCCGAATTCAGCACGGGGGCCAGTGTTTCGAGCATCAAGCCTCCAAGAGCTTCGCAACCGTATGGGCGATCTGGGGGCCGCCATCGGACAGAACGGTGTAATGATCGAGGCCAGGCAGGATGCTGACGCTGGCGCCCGGGATGAGCTGGCCCATGCGTTCGCTCATCTCCGGCGGGGCCTGGTCGTCGAGGGCGCCGCAGATGATGCGGACGGGAATGCGGATGGCCTTGATATCCTGGCTCTGGTCCTCGCCGATCACCTTGACGAAGATCGGGCGCATGGCGCCGGCATTGCGGTAATCGGCCGAGCCGAACTTGGCCTTGCGGGCCGACACGTCGACACCGAGCTTTTCCAGGAGCTTGAGGGCCTTGAAGGCCCGCACGCGCAGGAAGATCTTCAGCCGGGTCATCAGGCTGCGGATGGGCTTGAGGCCATGCGAGCCGACCAGCACCATGCCGTCGAGAATATCCGGATGGCGAGCCGCCAGGCGGAGCCCGACACGCCCGCCGAAGGAGTGTCCCACCCAGATGCGTTTGCCACGCGGCAGGGTTTCAAGCCATTCGGCGACGGCATCGGCGTAATCGGCCGTATCCCAGATACCACCATGGCCTGTTTCAGGCGGTACCGGGCTCTGGCCGAAGCCGGGAAAGTCGATCAGCGTGTGATGACCCGTCCGTTCCAGAGAGCCGGCCAGGGCCTGGAAGGCCCGATGATCCTGGCCCCAGCCATGGGCCCAGATGACATGCGGGGTTCCGGCCTCGAGCGGCTTGCCCAGCGAGACGATGGCATGGGGGGCGCCCTTGGCGGAGAAAGTCGATTGGATCAGCATAGTCCTTCCGGCAGGTCCGTGGTGCCATACCACGCGGCTTTGGGAGCGCCGGCCACGCCTTCATCCTGCAAGGTCAGGATATGGGCCTGCGTTCCGTAGTCGAAGTGCCAGAATTCGTACGCGTAGTTGGTAAAGCCCACGTTAACCATCGCATTGACCAGAATGCGGCGGTTGGTGAGGCGCGCATCGTCGGGAGCGATCTCGCCGCGCTGCAACAGACGCTCATAGTGATCGGTGTAGGAGCGTTCGTGGCCCTCGTCGAAGGCCGCGCCGTGATCGAGCATGGCGCCACTGGCCGCATCCACCAGCACGACGTCGACGGAGCCCCCCGTGGAATGGATCGGCCAGGTGGTCTCGTCCTCGCGGTTGAAGCGGCGCGGATCGGAGACGAAGGTGCGGACGATCGCCTCCTGCTCGGCGGCGGAAAGCTCGGGCCGCTCGGCCGCGACTTCCTGCTCGAAGAAGGTCCACAGGCCGGCCTGGGTCTCGATCGGCCTGTAGGCATCAACAACCTTGAGCCGCAGCCCGAGGCCGGAGACGGCTGCATCGGCCTCGCGTACCAGACGCGCCACGCTGGTGCGGGCCGCCACCGTCTTCACCGCGCCGGCGATCGGCATGAAATAGGGTGCGTTGCCGCCATCGGTGCGGGCATACCAGGCCTCGGCAAGCAGCCCCTCGGTCGCCATGTCGACCAACGGCTCGTGCCAGCGGGCATCCGTCCGGTCGAAGGGGATCCACCGATACTCGACGGGCGTGCCGTTCGGGTCGGGGCGGAGGCGAAGAGGCGCATGGAGATTGGGCATGGCCTGCGGATAGCAGAACGCCATGCCCAGGTCGAGGCAAGAAGCGCCGCGGCTGGGACCGCGGACGTCCCGTCCGCATTCTGGAAACGCGGAGGTTGCGGGATAGGAAGAGGCGGACGAGACGTCCGCGTTTCCAGCCGCAGCGTTTCCCGGAGACCTACAAAAACTTCGCCGCCACCCTGCCATGGGCTTCCCGCAGCGCGCCGAGATCGACACCGACGGGCAGGCCATCCTCGACGCGCCACTGGCCCGCCACCATCACGCGGTCGGCGCGATGGGCACCGCAATGGACCAAAGCCGCGATGGGGTGGTGGGCGCCGGAAAAACGCAGTTCATCGAGCGTATAGAGCGCGAGGTCTGCCTCCAGGCCGGCTCGGATCGCACCGATGTCGTCGCGGCCCAGGCAACGGGCCGAGCCTTCGCTGGCCCAGCGCAGACAATCGCGCCAGGAGACCGCCTCCGCGCCATGAGAGAGGCGGTTGATCATCAAGGCGTGGCGCACGCCTTCCATCAGGTTGGAGGAATCGTTGGAGGCCGAGCCGTCGACGCCGAGACCGACGGGCGCGCCAGCCTTTTCAAGCAGGCCGGTATGGCAGAAGCCGGAGGCGAGCACGGCGTTCGAGGTCGGGCAATGGCAGACGCCGACGCCATGGCGCCCCAGCGTGGTGCAGTCGTCGGCGCTGAAATGGATGCCGTGGGCGAGCCAGGTGCGCGGGCTCATCCAGCCCACTTCGTCCAGGAGCTCGATCGGCCGGCACTTGTAGGTGGCGAGGCAGAAATCATCCTCGTCATGGGTTTCGGCCAGATGGGTATGGAGGCGGCAGTCGAAACGTTCGGCCAGATCGGCCGTCTTGCGCATCAGGCTCTTGGTCACCGAAAAGGGCGAACAGGGCGAGAAGGCGATGCGCGTCATCGCGCCCGGCCTGGTGTCGTGATAGGCACTCGCCACCCGTTCGCAATCTGCCAGGATGGTGTCCTCGTCCTGCACCACCGAATCAGGCGGCAGGCCGCCATCCTTCTGCGACAGGTTCATCGAGCCGCGCGACACCGTCATGCGGATTCCGAGCTTGCGGGCCTCCTCGACCTCGATGTCGACGGCGTTTTCCAGCCCCTGGGGGAAGACATAATGATGGTCGGCCGCCGTGGTGCAGCCGGACATCAGGAGCTCGACCAGTGCCAGGCGCACGGAGAGGCGGAAACTGTCGGGATCGAGGCGCGACCAGATCGGATAGAGCGTCTTCAGCCAGGGAAACAGCGGCTGGTCGCAGGCATCGGGATGGGCGCGGGTGAGCGTCTGGTAGAAATGGTGGTGGGTATTGACCAGGCCAGGCAGCACGACATGCCGGGAAGCCTCGAACACCTTGTCGACGGGAGCGGTGGGTTCGCCCCCCGCCGGCACCAGCTCGACGATGCGGCTGCCTTCGACGACGACGCCGCGCTCGGCGCCCTCGGCAAGAATGGCGAGCGGATCCTTGAGCCACAGGCGCATGACATTTCCTCGGAAGCTGATTTTGGTTGTGCGCATAAGAACGCGGCCCAGCCTCGAGGCCAAGCGTCATTAAATTGGAAGATGTTTCGCAGGAAACCGGAGTCGGCCTTTCGATCGCCACCATAGGGGTAGCTGATCAACAGGCGAACTGGCTCAACCTTTGTCATTGCCGGGCTTGACCTGGCAATCCAGCAGGCCCCGTTGCGCTGGATGCCCGGGTCGAGCCCGGGCATGACAAGGATTGCGCTCTTTTCTTTATAAATCAGATATTTAAGAACGCCGAACGGCCACCCTCAGAAGAATGCTTGAATACCGGTCTGGGCGCGGCCGAGGATGAGGGCGTGCACGTCATGCGTGCCCTCATAGGTGTTCACCGTCTCCAGATTCTGGGCCACGCGCAGCACATGGAACTCGTCGGCGATCCCGTTGCCGCCATGCATGTCGCGGGCGACGCGGGCGATGTCGAGCGCCTTGCCGCAATTGTTGCGCTTCATCAGGCTGATCGCCGGCGGCGCCGCGGTATGGGCGTCGAGCAGGCGGCCGAGCTGCAGCGCGCCGAGCAGGCCGAGCGCGATCTCGGTCTGCATGTCGGCGAGCTTTTTCTGCACGAGCTGCGTCGCCGCCAGGGGCCGGCCGAACTGCTTGCGGTCGAGCGTGTATTGGCGGGCGCGGTGCCAGCAGAACTCGGCCGCGCCCATGGCGCCCCAGGCGATGCCGTAACGCGCCTTGTTGAGACAGCCGAACGGCCCGGACAGGCCCCTGGCGTTGGGCAGGAGGTTTTCTTCCGGCACCACCGCGCCATCGAGCACGATCTCGCCGGTGATCGAGGCGCGCAGCGAGAGCTTGCCCTCGATCTTGGGCGTGGAGAAGCCCTTGGTACCGCGCTCGACGATAAAGCCGCGGATGACGTCGTCCAGCTTGGCCCAGACTACCGCGATGTCGGCGATCGGCGAATTGGTGATCCACATCTTGGTGCCGTTGAGCTGGTAGCCGCCGGCGACCTTGACCGCGCGGGTCTTCATCGAGCCTGGATCGGAGCCGGCATCGGGCTCGGTGAGGCCGAAGCAGCCGACGAGTTCGCCACTGGCAAGCTTGGGCAGGTACTTCTTGCGCTGCTCCTCGCTGCCATAGGCATAGATCGGGTGCATCACCAGCGAGGACTGCACCGACATCGCCGAGCGATAGCCCGAATCAACCCGCTCGACCTCGCGGGCAACCAGGCCATAGGCGACATGGCCAAGGCCCGCACCGCCATAGGCTTCGGGAATCGTGGCGCCGAGCAGGCCGAGCTCGCCCATCTCCGACATGATCGCGCGATCGAAATCCTCCTCGCGATAAGCCTTGAGTACGCGCGGCATCAGCCGGTCCTGCGCGTAGTCGCGGGCGGTGTCACGGACCAGCCGCTCCTCCTCCGTCAGCAGCGATTCGAGATCGAGCGGATCCGACCAGTCGAAGGCTTCACCAGCCTTTTTGATCGCTTCGCCGGCGTCATGAAGCTTGATCGCAGCGTCCACCATGGCCATACCCTCCAATAAACAAATTTGGCGCGACATTGGTCGCGCCGGTTTCAGGCGTCAAGACAAGAGTGGCAGGAGAATGAGCGCAGTGGAGCATGGCGGCAATCTCGGCGAGGCACGTCGCCTCTTCCCGCAGGCCTCCGGGCCCTGGATCGATCTTTCCACCGGCATCAACCCCTGGCCCTATCCAATTCCAGCGATTCCGGCCGAATCCTGGGCTGCCCTGCCCTCTCCCGACGAGGCCCGTGAATTGGAGGCCGTGGCGGCCCAATGCTATGGCGTGCCCTTCGATGCCTGCGTCGTTGCGACGCCGGGCACGCAGGCCGCCATCCAGTGGCTGCCCCATCTGTTCGCCGCAGGTACGGTGAGCGTGCTGAGCCCGACCTATGCCGAACATGCCCGCAGTTGGGCGCTGGGCGGCCATCACGTGCGAGAGGCTCGCCGCTTCGAGGAACTGGCCGGCTCCGAGATCGCGGTCCTCGTCAATCCGAACAATCCCGATGGCAACTATTTCGGCCGCGAGGAGTTGCTCGCGCTCGCCGCCGAGAAATATGCCAGGGGCGGCGCCCTCGTCGTCGACGAGGCCTTCGCTGACGTGATGCCGCAGGTAAGCCTGGCCGCCATGGCAGGCACGCAGGGCCTAGTGATGATGCGCTCCTTCGGCAAGTTCTTCGGCTTGGCCGGCATCCGGCTCGGCTTCGTGCTGGCCGAACCCGCGCTCACCGGCAAATTGCGCCAGGCGATGGGAGCCTGGGCGGTTTCGGGCGAGGCCATCGCCATAGGCCGCGCCGCGCTCGCCGACATCCTCTGGCAGAACGGCACGCGCACCTCACTGCGCACGGCACGCCAGAATCTCGACGAGGACCTGACCAAGGCCGGCGCGGTGATCGGCGGCACCGATCTCTATCGCCTGCTGCAGACCGCGCATGCCCCCGCTTTGTTCCGCCAGCTCGGCCAGGCCGGCATCTGGGTGCGCCGCTTTGGCGCCAACCCACGCTGGCTGCGCTTCGGCCTGCCGCCCAACGCGGACGCCGAAGCACGCCTGCGCGCCGTGCTTGCCCGCTACCACAAAAGCGGCACCCGGGCGATGTGAGAACCGCGATCCGGAGCTCCCGATGGCTCACAGACGACTGGTTGACCGAGCAGTTGCAGCCTGGCTGCTTGTTCTTGCAGGTCCAGTGGCCGCGCAGGCACAGGCTAATATCGAAATGCACCGGACCGAGGTCCGGCAGACCGACGGCCAGGGCGGCTATCCGGCGCGATCGACAAGGGGGCGTTTCTTCGTGATCTCCCCCATCCCCTTCAACGATTACAGCTTCACGGTGGACGATCCGAAGATCGGCCCCATGGTCGTGCATGGTGTCGGCAGCCGGATGGGGCAGCACGAGTTCGGCGTGATCAAATTCGAACGAACAGCCAGGATGAAGGATATCGATCTACGGACGTTCATCCAGGAACTGGCGCAGAAGCGAGGCATCCGGGTGCCGGATCTGCCGATCGGCCGTAGCGGCACCGAGGAGTTCGTTCGCGCCGAACTGAGGGGGCCTAAGCAGTCCGCCATCACCCGCGTATCCAAGACGCCAGACAGCGTGTTCAACATCGTCTGCGAGTTTCCAACCTCCGAGATCGAGACGTGGCGTCCGCTCTGCGACCGCTCCATCGCAAGTTTCCGCCCCGAGGCGCCATAGGCATGGCAAGGGGGTGAGCCCCCTTGCCATCCAGGCAGCGCGAGGCGATCCGGGTGCTCACGCCGCCAGTCTGGCACCTAACTCACCCAACACCTCCTCCAGCGGCAGCAGACCGCGCAAGGCGCCACTGCCGATCGCGGGAACACCGTCCTCGATCGCGTGAGCGAACCGCACGGCCGGATCGGGCTCCAGCCTTGCCTTCAACGCCTGGATCTTCGGGAAGGGCGTGAGATCGAGCGCCTGGTGGAACTCGGCCCAGCGCGCGACGCCGATGAAGACCGCATCGGCCAGGCTCGGCCTGTCGCCGGCCAGATAGGCCGAGGAACCGATCATCGCCTCGAGCTGGCGATGACGATGGGCGACGAGGTCGCGCCCGAAGGTCCGCAGCGCTTCCTTATAAGCCTCGCTTCCGCCCTGCATTTCCAGCGCCACCCAGAGCGGGGTGAAGGCACCGGTGAAGCCGGTGTTCAGGAAACCGATGAATTGGTGCATGCGATGCGCCTCGGCACTATCGGTAGCGAAACTGATGCGATGTTCCTCGTCGCGCAGTTCGAGCCAGCGGGCAATCGCCGTGGTTTCGGTCAGCACACTGCCGTCCTCGCGGATCAGCACCGGGGTCTCGCGCCGGCCGTTCACCCGCCCATAGGCTTCGCTCAGCATCTCGTCGGGCATATGCACCCGCGTGGCGCGATAGGGCTTGCCGAGCCATTCGAAAGCGGCGACGAGACCGAGGGAGCTGCCCGCGGGATGACCGGCGAAGATGATCGGTTCCATTGTCGTATCTCCTATTGGGTTGATAACGACAATATGCACACATGGACTTTGGAGCTGTAGACTGGCAGATATGGACCTGAAGTCCATACTTGGAAACTTTGAATGTCGAACCTCAACGATTTCATCCTCTTTGCCCAGGCCGTCGAGCAGGGCGGCTTTGCTGCCGCAGCCCGGCACCTCGGCATCCCGAAATCGACAGTGAGCAAGCGTGTGGCCGAATTGGAGGCTCGGCTGGAAGCCAGGCTGCTGAACCGCACCTCGCGCAGCTTCGTGCTGACCGATGCCGGCCGGGAGGTGTTCGAGCATGCCCGGGCAGCGATGATCGAGGTCGAGGCGGCCGAAAGCGCCGTGCTGGCCCGGCGGGCGGAACCGAGCGGCACCGTCCGGATCACGGCTTCGGTTCCCACTGCGCAATTCCATCTCGCCGCCCAGCTACCCAGGCTCGCCGCCGCCCTGCCCAAGCTGCAGGTGCAGTTGCATGTCACCGACCGTTTCGTCGATCTCATCCAGGAAGGCTTCGACATCGCGCTCCGGAGCCATTTCGGGCCGCTCGCCGATTCCGACCTGATGGCCCGCCCCATTCACCGGGAGGCAATCGGCCTGGTGGCTGCCCCCGCCTATCTCGCCATCAGGGGAATGCCGGCCACGCCGGAGGATCTTGCCGGTCATGACGGCCTCCTCACCCAGCCCCGGGCGCCGATATGGAAGCTCTCGGCGAACGGCCAGACGATAGAGGTCATGCCCCGCGCCCGTTTCTTCGCCGACGAATCCGTCGCCCTGCTGGAAGCGGCCAAAGCCGGGCTCGGCATCACCGCTTTGCCCCGCTCGATCAGCGCGGCGGCCGTGGCGGGCGGCCTGTTGCGTCTCGTGCTGCCGGACTGGCAGGCAGGCGAAGTCACCACCACGGTGCTGACCACCCATCGGCGCGGGCAGTTGCCCGCGGTACGTGCCGTGGTCGATTTCCTGTCCCGCTCCCTGCGGCCGGCGGACGCGGAAGATTGACGCGCTATGCACACACCCATTGCGAAACAGCCGGACAAGAGGGCATCCTCCCGCCACATAACGACATGAGGAGGAAGGTATGGCAGGGCGCGAACACCGCTATGCGGTCAAGGTCATCTGGACCGGCAATGAGGGCGAGGGCACGCCCACCTATCGCGGCTACAGCCGCGCCCACCAGATCCAGGCCGAGGGCAAGCCGACGATCGAAGGCTCCTCCGACCCGAGCTTTCGCGGCGATGCCACGCGCTGGAACCCCGAGGACCTGCTGGTCGCCTCGCTCTCGGCCTGCCACAAGCTCTGGTATCTCGGCCTGTGCTCGCAGATGGGCGTGAATGTGCTCTCTTATGAGGACGAGGCAGAAGGCGTGATGGTCGAGGTGGCTGGCGGTGCCGGCCAGTTCGAGAAGGTCACCCTGCGCCCGCATGTCGTGGTCGCCGCCGGCACCGACCTGCAGAAGGCGCATGAATTGCACAAGAAGGCGCATGAGATGTGCTTCATCGCCCGCTCGGTGAATTTTCCGGTGGAACACGAAGCGGAGATCGTCCTGGCGGGTGCGTAGAAGTTTTCGACCGCTTTAGGGCGATGCCGCGCTGGCGGGACGATTGAGGGCATTGTCCCACGCTCTCTCGAGTGTCGTAGGACGTCCGCTCTTGCAAACACCGCGACAACGCATCCCCCTTGACTTCCGCAATTTGTGATCACAAAATTGGGATCACATTTTTCGGGAAAGCGCGCATCATGTCCTTGCACCAGACCAACCTCACCACAGCGGAACTGCGTGCGATCGATGCCGCGCATCATTTGCACCCCTTCACCGACACCAAGGGCCTGAACGCCGAGGGCGCGCGCATCATCGTCAAGGCCAAGGGCGTGCATCTGTGGGATTCCGAAGGCAACCAGATCATCGACGGCATGTCGGGCCTGTGGAACGTCAATGTCGGCTATGGCCGCGAGGAAATCGTCGAGGTTGTGGCGCAGCAGATGCGCGAACTGCCCTTCTACAACACCTTCTTCAAGACCACCCATCTGCCGGCGATCGAGCTGTCGCGCCTGCTTGCGGAAGTGACGCCGCCGCAGTTCAGCCGCGTGTTCTTCACCGGCTCGGGCTCGGAATCCAACGACACCATCATCCGCATGGTGCGTCATTACTGGGCGGCCCAGGACAAGCCCGGCAAATCGACCATCATCGCCCGTAAGAACGGCTATCACGGCTCGACCATCGGCGGCGCCTCGCTCGGCGGCATGACGCCGATGCATGCCCAGGGCGGCCTGCCGATCCCCGGCATCGTCCACATCGCCCAGCCCTATTGGTATGCCGAGGGCGGTGACCGCAGCCCGGAGGAATTCGGCCTGTGGGCGGCGCGCGAGCTCGAGCGCACCATCGACGAGCTCGGCGCCGACACGATCGCCGCCTTCATCGCAGAGCCGATCCAGGGTGCCGGCGCCGTGGTCATCCCGCCCGCCACCTATTGGCCCGAAATCCAGCGCATCTGCCGCGAGCGCGACATCCTCCTGATCTCGGACGAGGTGATCTGCGGGTTCGGGCGCACCGGCGAATGGTTCGGCAGCCAGTATTTCGGCTTCGAGCCCGACATCATGGCGATGGCCAAGGGCATTTCCTCCGGCTACCTGCCGATCGGCGGCGTGATGGTGACCGAGAAGGTGGCCGAGGTGATCGCCAATGCCGGCGACTTCAACCATGGCTACACCTATTCGGGCCATCCGGCCTGCGCAGCGGCCGCGATCGCCAACATCAAGATCCTGCGTGACGAGAAGATCGTCGAGCGCGTGAAGGACGATATCGGCCCCTATATGCAAAAGCAGTGGCTGGCGCTGGGCGATCATCCCATGGTCGGCGAAGCGCGCATGGTCGGCCTGATCGGCGCGCTGGAGCTGACGCCGAACAAGAAGACTCGCGCCTCCTGGCCTGTGGAAACCGGCACGGTCGGCCTGATCGCCCGTGACTTCTCCTTCCAGCACGGCCTGGTCATGCGCGCCACCCGCGACACGCTGATCATCGCCCCGCCGCTGGTGATCAGCCATGAAGAAGTCGACGCCCTGATCGCCGCCGCCAAGAAGACGCTCGACGACAGCTGGGCCGAGGTGAAGCGCCGCGGGTATGTGTGAAGGGGGCGGCGCCTCCCTCACCGATAGCGGCGTGGCCGCGTCGAGACCGCCAGCGAGGCGACCGCCACGCCATTCGTCACCGCCCTCTCAAGATCCTCGCTCTCGACCAGGCTGGCGAAATAGCCGGCCGAAAAGGTGTCGCCGGCCCCGATGGTGTCGACGACGTCGACCTGCGGCGCCGGCACGGCCACATGCTCGTCCCCACGCCAGGCCAAGGCCCCCTTCGGCCCGCATTTGATCACCAGGCTGGCGCCGGCGGGCAGCAGCGGCCGGATCATCTCCGCCGCGTCCGCGACCGTCTCGGCGCCGGTCAGCCCCTTGGCCTCGATGTCGTTGATGAGGACATGCTCGCAATGGCCGATCCAGGCATTGACCCGCGCCCGCACCCCAGACGTCCAGCCGCCATCCGGCCAGCCCGTATCGAGGGCGACCCGATAACCCCGGCGCCGCAGGATGACGATCAACTCGTCATAATCGGCGAGCAGGGCCGGAATCACGAAGGGACCCACCAGCAGGGCCACGCACCCCTCCCCCTTCTCGTCGAGTTGCGACAGCACGTGCGCCAGCCTGAATGAATGCAGATGGCCCGTGGTGGTAAAGAAGGTGCGGTCCCCATCGGGATGGCCGATGCCGACCGAAACCGTGGTCGCCCCCTCGGCCACGGTCCAGCCCAGCGCCCGTGCCCCGAAGGGTTCGGCGAGCCAGCGGCCCAGCATGTCGTTACCGCGACTGGTGATCAGCCGGTAATCGACGCCGAGCGCATCGAGGGCCAGCGCCGTATTGCCAGCGGCGCCGCCGACGCGGAATTCGCTCTCGGGCACGATCACTTCCGTGCCCGGTTGCGGCCAGGGCGCCTGCGGGCCCATCACGAGATCGACATTGACGTTGCCGATCAGAAACAGCGGTTCCCTCATAGCTCCGTCGTCACCTTGGTCGAGCGCAGGGGCTCGCCGACTTGGGTAACCCGGCCGGCCGCAAAGGTCACCAGGAAGGACTGCAGTGCCGGCAATACGGCGAAGATGGCCGCCATGCCCTCCTCCCTCGGCAGGCGAATGGTGACAGCATCGGCGATGTCGGCCTCACCGGAGAGGTCGAACACCACCACCGGCGATCCGGCCGCGCGGCAGGCCGCCACCAGCCCCGGCGCGAGGCCGGCCGAGGGGCCGGCGGCGCGCAGCAGCACGATGCCGCTGGCCGGTGACAGCATCTCCATCGGGCCATGCCGCAATTGGCCGCCCTCCAGGGCCAGGGCCGGCAGGCGGGCGAGTTCCATCACGCAGAGCGCCCCGGATTCGGCCACGCCCTGCAGTTCGGCCCGGCCGCTGAGGATCAGGGACGTGCTGGCGGCGAGAGCGGACAGGGCCGCCCCCAGATCGGGCCGGACGGGGGCATCGAGCACGGCGAGCGCGGGTTCCGCCGGCAGGCCCAATGCGGCGAGCACCGCAAGATGCAGCGCATGGCTGACCAGGAGGCTGCGCGTGGCGGCGAAGGCTTTTTCCGACCCGCCGACACCGACAAGGGCGGGCACGCCGCGGCCGAGCGCGCTATCGGCATCAAGCGTGAGGCCGAAGCGCTCCTGCCGGCCGGCCGGACGCTCGAGATAGGCGACGATCTCGCCGGAATTGCCCGACTGGGACACCAGCAGCACGGTACGCTCGCGGTCGGGCTGCGGCGTGATGAGAAGCTCGGACACCACCTCGGTCTCGACCTCGATGCCGAGCTGGCGATAGAGCACGGCGGCTGCGCGGTTGACCCAGTGCGAGCCGCCCATGGCGGCCAGGGTCAGCCGGCCGGTACGGCGGATGCTGTCGGCCAGCCGCGCGGCCATCGGCCCGGCGCCGTGGAAAGAGGCCAGTGCATCGGCATGCTGCCTGGCCATTTCGGCCTCGATCATCGCCAGGCCCGAGCCCGGCACGATTTTACTCATGATATCAACCCTTGACGCTGCCGGCAGTCAGGCCGGCAACCAGTGATTTTTGCAGGATGAAGGCGATCAGAACCGGTGGCAGCGCCGTCAGCAGGCCCGCGGCCGAGACCAGGCCGAAATCCGTGGCGCGGCCGGCGGCGAAGTCGGCGATGGTGACGGTGAGGGTCTTGGCATTCTGGTTGGAGGTGAAGAGCAGGGCGTAGAAGAATTCGTCCCAGGCCAGCAGGATGGCGAACAGGGCAGCGGTGGCGACGCCGGCCCGGGCATAGGGCAGCGTGACCCACCACAGGGTCTGCAGCGTCGAGGCGCCGTCGATCGCCGCAGCGCTTTCGAGTTCGCCGGGCACCGCATCGAAGGACGATTTGATGAACCAGGCGGTGAAGGGCGTCAGGATCGAGCAATAAACCAGGATGAGGCCGAACACATTGTTGAGCAGCCCCAGCATCGACAGCAGGAAATAGAGCGGCAGGATCAGCGCCACGGCCGGGGTCATATAGGTGGCGAGGATGCTGTAGAGCACCACCGACACGCCGCGATTGCGGTAGCGCGAAAAGGCCCAGCCCGCCGGCACCGCCACCAGCAGCGACAGCGCCGTCGCGCCCAGCGAGCTCAACAGGCTGTTGCGCAACGCCATCAGGAAGGCCTCGCCCGGGCTGTTGGTCTCGAAGGTGAGCAGGCGGGCATAACGGCTGAAGTCGACATGATGCGGGATGAGCGACAGCGGCTTGGCGGTGAGATCGGCCGGTAGCGAGATGCTCATCACGCCGAGCCAGAGCACCGGCGCGAGCGTCACCACCAGGAACAGGGCGACGCCGCAATAGAGGAAGAAAGTTGCGATGGGGCTGCGCTGCATGATCAGGCCTCCTGTCTGCGCATCAGCCGGACGTAGAAGCCGACGAAGACCATGCAGATCAGCACCACGATGAGGGCGTAGGAAGCACCCGACCCCACTCGCATGAAGCGGAAGGATTCCTCATAGACGAAGAAGCTCATGGTCTTGGTCGAACTCGCCGGACCGCCCCGTGTCATCACATAGAAGATGTCGAAGACTTTCAGTGCCTCGATCGAACGCAGCACCAGCGCCACCAGCAGCGGCGGCGCGATCACCGGCCAGGTAACGGCCTTGAAGCGCTGCCAGGCATTGGCGCCGTCGAGCGTGGCGGCGCCGTAGAGTTCCAAGGGTGCCGATTGCAGCGCGGCCAGCACGATCAGCGCCACCAGCGGATAGTTCTTCCAGACATCGGCCACGATCACCGCATTCATGGCACTGCCTTCGGTGCCGAGCCAGCTGCGATAGCTCTCCATCAGCCCGCTCTGGGTCAGCACTGCATTGAGCACGCCGAAATCGGGCTGGTAGATCAGCCGCCACATCAAAGCGTTGACGATGGTGGGCACCGCCCAGGGCAGTACCAGGAGCGCACGGCAGAAGGTGCGGCCGCGGAATTTCTCGTTGAGCAGCAAGGCCACGCCGATGCCGAGCAGGGCCTCGGCGCTGATCGAGACGACGGTGAAATAGATCGTCCGACCTGCCGCGGCGAGGAAATCGGAATCGGTAAAGGCAAAGGCGAAGTTTTCCAGCCCGATGAAATGCGCTGCCCCCGGCCCCGCCATCAGGCGGGTATCGGTGAAGGCCAGCCACAGAGTCATCAGGATGGGATAGCCGACCGCCGCGAACACGATGACCAGCATCGGACCGAGCAGAAGCCATGGTGAGGGCATGCCGACACGGCCGCTCATCATCAGGGAAATCCTTTAGGTCTGGGCAGCTTTTCGCACCCGACAGAAAGAGGTGTGGCCAGCCTCCCCCACGAAGCTGGGGGAGGCCGCCACATCTTCGTTTCGAAGATGTGGCTGTTCATTTCGCAGAAATGACGGATGGGATGTGGCGGGCAATAGGCTGAACGCAACAAGATTGCATCACCGTTCGGCCAGCCTTTCAAAGGTATCGCACTGCCCGCCACACCCCATCCGCCCCGACGACGTCGGGGCACCTTCCCCAGCTTCGTGGGGAAGGCTGGTCGCGCCCATTCTGCCGGACCTTCACCGGTGTACCAAATACCGACCGACATCAGCCCTGGGTAAAGGTCTCACCGAATGCGCGCGGCATCCTTGGCCGCTGCCGCCAGGGCATCGGCGGGCGAGGCCTTGCCGGCCAGCGCGTTCTGGATCTGCGCCTGCAGGATGGTGGAGAGTTCCTGGTAGGAAGCGACCGTCGGACGCAGGGTCATCAGGCCGATGGAAACATCGGCGGCCTTGACCAAGCCCTCCTGCCCCTTGGTGACGGCCGGATCGGTGTAGGACGCCTTCCAGATCGGCAGGCTGAGCTTGGCATACTGGTTCTGCACCGGCTTGGAGGTCAGATAGACGATGTATTTCCAGGCGAGATCCGGCTTGGAGGAACCGGCCGTGATGCCCAGCCCCATCGAGCCGTTCACGCCCGAGGCTTTGCTCTTGCCCTCGACGCCGGGAGCCGGCACCACCCCGACCTTGCCGACCACCTTGCTTTCGGCCGGGTCATTGGCCTTGGCATACATGTAGGTCCAGTTGAGCGCGAAGGCCGCATCACCAGCCGAGAACACCTTGCGGACGTCCTCTTCCAGATATTCCTTGGAATTGGGGTTGGAGAGGCCGTTCTTGAGGCTGTCGGCCATGTAGGTGACGGCATCGAGCGAGCCGCCCTTGTCGAAGACCGGCTTGTCTCCCTCGAAGAACTTGCCGCCATAGGCCGCCGTCAGGGTCACATAATCGCAGATGACCGCCTCGGCCTGCGACCAACTCCAGACGATGGGATATTGCACCAGGCCCTTGTCCTTGATGATCTTGGCATCCTTGGCCAGCTCATCCCAGGTTTTCGGCGGCTCGGCGATGCCGGCCTTCTGCAAGATCTCGGTGTTGTAGAACAGATATTTGGTGTCGAGGATCCACGGCATGCCATAGGTCTTGCCGTCATAATTCACGGTGGCCCAGGCCCCGTCGAATACCTTGGAGCGGTCGAGATCCTTCAGCCGGTCCGTGACGTCGACCAGGACACCGTTCTGCGCGAAGGCGGCCGGCCAGATCACGTCGTAGAGCACGACGTCATAGCCGGCGCCGCCAGCGGCCTTGGAGGCGACGATCTTGTCGTAAAGGGCCTCGTAGGGCACGAATTCGACATTGACGGTAACGCCGGGATTTTCTTTCTCGAAGGCGGCGGTCATCGCCTTGACGTCGGCGTCGCTATAGGCGGCCTGCGCCATGAACAGGGCATTGAGCGTTTCCGCAGCTGCCGGCGACAATCCCGCCAGGGCCGTCATTGCCAGCCCAGCCAGGACCGATTTGTGAATTCCAGACATTGCAATCATCTCCCGCTTGCAATTCGAACGGCGACCGGTGGCCGCCCTGCATGGTTCAGGGGCGCGGAGAGTTCTCGATGGCTCCCGGTCATTTTCTGCGACCCGGAAAAATTATTAACTCAATTTGTTTGAATGTAAACATGCTGCCATAGTTGCCGACGAAATCGGGAAAGCGTTTTGCGATTTGACGGAATCATCTAGAATCGCAAAGACGCGTCGAAACAAAGAGTTAGAGCAAATAAGCGTTCTCATCTGAGCGCGTTTTGCTCTAGGGGGTGGCTGAGATGGCAAGGCGCGAGGCGGACAAGGCGCCCCAACCGGGCCGAAGTGTTGCGGGGACCAATCTCGAATTCACCCGCTCCCATAACAGGCGCGTCGTGCTCGACACGGTGCGCAGGCTGGGGCCGGTGTCGCGGGCAGAGATCGCCCGGGAGACCGCCCTGACCAACCAGACGATCTCCAACATCGTCGAGGAACTGGAGCAGGCCGGCTTCCTCCTGCCCGGCGCACCCAAGCGCGAGGGACGGGGCCAGCCCTCCATCCCCTACACCATCAACCCTCAGGGCGCCTGGTCGCTCGGCTTCCATGTCGACCACAGCGCCATCATCGCGGCCCTGGTCGACCTCACCGGCAAGCCTGTCGCCATCCGCGAGATTCCCGCCCAGCGCCCCTCTCCCCGCAGCGCAGCGCCGGCCTTGCGGCAGCTTGCCGATGCGTTGATCGAGGAGGCCGGCGTTCCCGCCTCGCGCCTGCTCGGTGCGGGGGTCGCCCTGCCCGTGCGCTTCGGGGTCGGCGCCATCACCACGGCGGGCCCGACCACTTTGCCCGGATGGGACGATCCTGATGCCAGGCGGCATATCGCGGAGGCTCTCGAACAGCCGGTGCAGATCGAGAACGATGCCATGGCGGCAGCGATCGGCGAGCGGTTGCACGGCGTCGCCCGGGCAATCGACAGTTTCGTCTTCCTGTTCCTGGACGAAGGGCTCGGCGCCGGCGTCTTTCTCGGCGGCCAGCCCTGGCGCGGCGCCTCGCTCAATGCCGGCGAAATCGGCCATATGATCGTGATGCCGAACGGCAAGCCCTGTCCCTGCGGCAATCGCGGCTGCCTGGAGCGCTATCTCTCTCTGAGCGCCGCCCAGGAATTTCTGGCCGACCAGCCTGGCTCCCCTGTCCTCCCCGAGCTGGATGGCGCGATATCCGCTCCCGTGGAGCGCTGGGTTGAGGAGGCCGCGCCCTTTCTTGCCAGTGCCGTCAACATCCTGGAATCGACCCTGGATCCGGAAACCATCCTGCTCGGTGGGCTGGCACCGGCCAGCGTGCTGGCCAGCCTGATCGAGAAGGCCATGCCGCTGCCGATGTCGGTGGGCTCGCGCAGCGGCCGCAGCCTCCCCCGCCTGATGGCGGGCTCCGTAGGCCATCACACCGTGGTGCTGGGCGCAGCCTCGTTGCCGATCTTCGACGAGATCAATCCCCGCTTCGACGTGCTGCTGAAGCATTGACCGTCATTGCGTCGCCACGTTCGCAAAGGCGCTGACGTCAGGAACCACTCGGTGACAATCGCATCGAGAGGATTGTCATCCCCGGCACGGCCTAAGGCCGTGCCGGGGATGACAGAGCCCTTGTTTGCAGAAACTTCCTCACCCCTCGACCCGCCCCGGCGTGACCCGATAGACGGCAGCCCTGCCGGCAATTGCCTCGAAGGCGGAGGGATCGGCCCCGGTCAGCCAGACCTGGGCGCCGAAGCTCTCGAGCCGGTCATAGAGCGCCCCGCGCCTCATCGGGTCGAGATGGGCGGCGACTTCGTCGAGCAGGACGATCGGCGTCATGCCGGCGAGACGGGCAACCAGCCTGGCATGGGCCAGCACCAGGCCGAGCAGCAAGGCCTTCTGCTCCCCGGTGGAGGCACGCTCGGCGGCGATGCCCTTTGGGCCATGCACGACGAGGAGATCGGTCAGATGCGGCCCGTCGAGCGTACGCCCGGCCGCCCGGTCCCGGGAACGGCCTTCGCGCAGGATCTGGCGATAGCGCTCCTCAACGGCCAGGGCCGGTTCGTCCAGCACGGCATTCTCGATGGCACCGTCGAGGGCGATGCGGGCATGGGGGAAGGGAGAGGCGGGATCGATCTCCTCATCGATCAGGCCGGCGAGGCGTCGCACCGTGTCGGCCCGTGATGCCGCCACCGCGATGGCGAGATCGGCGACTTCATGCTCGGCGGCATCCAGCCAGCGCTGATCGGCACGAGGATCCTCTAGCAGGCGGTTGCGCGAGCGCAAGGCGCGTTCGAGCGCATTGACCCGGCTGCCATGGCCGGCATCGACAGCCAGCACCAGCCGGTCGAGGAAGCGCCGCCGCTCCCCGGCGGAACCGGAAAACAGGCCATCCATCGAGGGCGTCAGCCAGACCAGGCGCAGATGATCGGCAAAGCTCGTGGCCGAGGACACAGGCTGGCGGTCGACGCGATATTTGCGCGGGCCACTGTCGGGGCCTTCCAGTCCGGTGCCAAGATGGGTCGGCCCGAGCGCGCCCTCGACCTCGGTGGCGACGGCGAAGCTGCCGGGCCCGTCCTCGCTGGCCATGTCCTCGAGATCCGCCCGGCGCAAGCCCTTGCCCTGGGTGAACAGCGAGATGGCTTCGAGCACGTTGGTCTTGCCAGCGCCGTTCTGCCCCGTAAGGACCACCATGCCGGCATCCACGGCAAGATCGAGCCGCGGATAGGACCGGAAGGAGGTGAGGATCAGGCGGGTGATGCGGGGCGAGATCATTTTTGGGATCGCAGGCATCCTGCTCCCGGCGCTAATTTTGCAGGGACAAGCATGAAACAGGTGTGCCGATCTCCAGATCGGCATTGTTGGAACCGCTGTGCTCGCCAACATGTCAGATGCCGATCTGGAGATCGGCACACCGCATTTCGAGCGCTATCGCCTGCAAGGCCGACGTCACGAGTATCCGCCACCTTCCCCGCTGCGCGGAGAAGGCAAATCGCGGATTACACCCGCATCGGCATCAGAACGTAGAGGGCGGCGGCGCCTTCGCGGTCCTGCACCAGGGTCGGCGAACCCGGATCGGCGAATTTCAACAGGGCGGTATCGCCGTCGAGCTGCGCCGCGATATCGAGCAAATAGCGCGAGTTGAAGCCGATATCGAGCGGGGTGGCGTCGTAATCGACCTCGATCTCCTCGGTCGCCGTGCCGGAATCGGGGTTGGTGACGGTGAGGACGAGGCGCCTGTCGGCCAGCGACAGCTTCACGGCGCGGCCACGCTCGGAGGAGATGGTCGAGACGCGGTCGACGGCCGCGGTGAAGTCGGCGCGCTCGACGATCAGGGACTTGTCGTTGCCGACAGGAATGACGCGGGCATAATCGGGGAAGGTGCCGTCGATCAACTTGGAGGTCAGCACCACCGGGCCGATGGTGAAGCGGACCTTGGCCTGGGAAAGCTCGACAGAGACGATGGCCTCGGCGTCTTCCATCAGCTTCTGGATCTCGCCCACCGCCTTGCGCGGCAGGATCACGCCGGGCATGCCGTTGGAGCCTTCGGGCGCCGGCAGTTCGACGCGGGCGAGGCGATGGCCGTCCGTCGCCACGGCGCGGATGCGGGTCTCGCCCTCGACTTCGAGCGTGTGCAGATAGATGCCGTTGAGATAATAGCGCGTCTCCTCGGTGGAAATCGCGAACTGGGTCTTCTCGATCAGCTTGCGCAGATCGGCGGCCTTGAGCTGGAAATTATGCGGAAACTCGCCCGCCGCCAGGTCCGGGAAATCCGAAGGCGGCAGCGTCTGCAGGGTGAAGCGCGAGCGGCCGGAGCGCACGATCAGCTGGGTCGCCTCGCCGCCGCCTTCCAGCGAGACCTGGGCCCCGTCGGGGAGCTTGCGGACGATATCGTAGAGGGTATGCGCCGGTACCGTGGTCGCACCATCCATGGTGACATCGGCAGGAGAGGACTCCACCACCTCCAGATCGAGGTCGGTCGCTTTCAAGAGCAGGCTGGCGCCCTGGGCCTCGATCAGCACGTTGGACAGGATCGGAATGGTGTTGCGCCGCTCGACGACGCGGTGGACGTGGCCCAGCGATTTGAGAAGGGCAGTCCGTTCGAGCGTAACCTTCATGGAGTGCGTCCTGGCATAGCGACCCGCAAGCGGACCGAGCTGCCGCAAACGGTGGAAAAAGGGCGAAGACCATGCAATTTGCTCAGGCGAAAGGCAAGCCATCCCGCAGCTTTTTCAGGGTTTTCCCGAACATGTCGGCTGCGCCCCCGATCGGGATGCCCCACGCCGGGCAACCCATGTTCGACAAGTATCCGTCCCGCACGTTCTCGAGCATGAGGCTGCTCGTCACAGGCTCGGTACCGGCTCCAGCAGCACCACGATGCGTTGGACGATGGCGAGGACCGCGATGACGATGATGAGGATGCGCGCGATCTGCTTGAAGCGCCCTTCCATGGGCAGGCGGTCGACTAGGTACAGCAATAGCCAGCAGACGAGGCCGATGACGAAGACGCCGATCAGCAGCGAGATCACTTGAGACAACATGGACACATTCCCCGAGCGACCATGACAATCATGGTCGGCTCGGTAACGCGAATGTCGGCCGGGGAGTTCCCGTTCGTCAGGTCATCGGGATCATCACCGCCTTGCGATAGGCCGGGCGTTCGGTCAGGCGCTCATACCAGGCGGCAAGATGGGGCAGATCAGGCCGCTCGATCGCCATGTTGAACCAGCCATAGGCGCTGCAGCCGAGCGGGATGTCGCCGATGCCGAACTTCTCGCCGGACAGAAAAGGCTGGCTGGCCAAGGCCTTGTCGGCGATGGCCAGAAGGCGGCTGCAGCTGTCGAGGCCCCGGGAGAGCTCGGTCTCGACCCGGTCCTGGGCGGTACGACGCACGACGTTCCAGAACACGTCGCGGAAGGGAGCGGCGATGGTGGAGGTCGTCCAGTCCATCCAGCGCTCTGCGGAAGCCTTCGCCTGGCGCGTTGCCGGCACCAGCCGGCGCTCGGCATCGCCCTCGGCCAGATAACGCACGATGGCATTGGATTCCCACAGCACGAAGCCGTCATCCTCGATGCAGGGCACCAGCCCGTTGGGATTGAGCGCGCGATAGGCGGGATCGTTGACCACGCCGAAAGCGCCGCCCGCATCGATGCGCTCATAAGCGAGCCCGAGTTCCTCGGCGCACCAGAGCACCTTCTTCACATTGGAGGAATTGGCGCGGCCCCAGATCTTCAGCATATCGGTCCCTTCCCACAACCCGTCGGAGTTCGTCCGCAATAAACGGATCGAATTGACTTGGCCTTTGTCATTGCCAGGCATGACGAAGGCGGCGTTTCAGCTACTTTCCGGACAATGCCTGACTTCACTCGGCCTCACTTCGCCCGGATGAAGCCGACGATGTCCTTCACCGAGGCCATGATCGGGGCGGCGATCGCGCGCGCCCGCTCCGAGCCTTCGGCCAGCACCGCGTCGATATGGCCGGGATCGGCCATCAGGCGCTTCATCTCGGCGGTGATCGGCGAGATTTTCGCGACGGTGAGATCGGCGAGCGCCGTCTTGAAGGTCGAGAACTGGCCACCGCCGAACTCGGAGAGAACCTCCGCGACCGTGCGTCCCGACAGGGCAGCGAAGATCGAGACGAGATTGTCGGCCTCGGGACGTCCCTTCAGCCCCTCCTCCTCACCAGGCAGCGGCTCGGGATCGGTGCGCGCCTTGCGGATCTTGGCGGCGATGGTCTCGGCATCGTCGGTCATGTTGATGCGCGACAAATCGGAGGGATCCGATTTCGACATCTTCTTGGAACCGTCGCGCAGGCTCATCACGCGGGTTGCAGCGCCCTGGATCAGGGGCTCGGGCAGCGGGAAGAAGCCATCATTGAAGCCATTGGCCGCGATGGAGTCGCCGAAATCATTGTTGAATTTCGCGGCGATGTCGCGGGCGAGCTCCAGATGCTGCTTCTGGTCCTCGCCGACGGGCACGTGGGTGGCGCGGTAGACCAGGATGTCGGCGGCCATCAGAGTGGGATAGGCGAACAGGCCCACCGAGGCCGCCTCCTTGTCCTTGCCGGCCTTTTCCTTGAACTGGGTCATGCGGTTGAGCCAGCCCATGCGGGCCACGCAGTTGAACACCCAGGCGAGTTCGGCGTGCTCGGCCACCTGGCTCTGGTTGAAGACGATGTGGGCCTTCGGGTCGATGCCCGCGGCCAGGAAGGCGGCGGTGACCTCGCGGATAGCGCTGCTCAGGGTCTTGGGATCCTGCCAGAGCGTGATGGCGTGCTGATCCACCACGCAATAGATGCATTGATGACTCTTCTGCATCTCGACGAAGCGCTGGATCGCGCCGAGATAATTGCCCAGATGCAGATTGCCGGTCGGTTGAACGCCCGAAAAAACGCGCTCCACGAACTTCGTCATGGCGAGAGGATTCCATTATTGTCCAAGCAGCTTGTTCTTGATCGAGCCACGGGCGCGATCAAGAACAAGCTGCAAGATATCGAACACATGCACGATTTTCCGGAGAAGCCCGCCCGCGGGTCTCGCCGGAAAATCGTGCTTAGGCTAGCGCTTATGGCGGGCGCGGGCGCAAGACGCAAGTCTAGCCACCAGGTCCGGCACCGGTGCAAGGCTTCACCTTGCCGGTTCCGGCTGCTCCCTGTACGCATGCGAGGCTGGAGCCGCACCGTGAATGCATCCCCACCCTCCCTGCGCGTCCTGATCGTCGGCGGCTACGGCATCTTCGGTGGACGGCTGGCGGAATTGCTGGCGGACGAGCCCCGCCTCACCCTCATCATTGCCGGGCGTTCGCTCGCCAAGGCGGAATTCTTCTGCGCCAGCCGCCCGGTACGGGCTCGCCTCTCACCGGCGCAGTTCGATCGCGAGCAGCCCCTCGAGCCGCAATTGCAGGCCCTGAAGCCCGACATCGTCGTCGATGCCAGCGGCCCCTTCCAGGGTTACGGCAAGGAGCCCTATCGCCTGATCGAAGCCACCATCGCCTGCGGGGCCGATTATTTCGACTTCTCGGACGGGGCCGCCTTCGTGCGCGGCGTCACCAGCCTCGATGCAGCGGCCCGGCAGCGCGGCGTCACAATCCTCTCGGGCGTAAGCAGCTTTCCCGTGCTCACCGCCGCGGTCGTCAGGCATCTCGCCGGCGCCTTCTCGCGCATCGAGACCATCCGCGCCGGCATCGCCCCCTCGCCTCATGCCATCGTCGGCGAAAATGTGCTCAAGGCGATCGCGAGCTATGCCGGCCAGGCCGTGCCGGCGCGGCGGCGCGGGCAGACCCTGCTCGTGCATCCTCTCACCGAAACCTGCCGTTTCACCATCGCTCCGCCGGGACGGATGCCCCTCTCCAATACGCTGTTCTCGCTGGTGGAGGTGCCCGATCTCCTGCTGCTCGCCGACCTGTGGCCGAGTGTGCGTTCGGTCTGGGTGGGGGCCGGGCCGCGCCCCGAGATCCTGCATCGTTGCCTGATCGGACTGAGCCTGCTGGTGCGGGGGAAAATACTGCCGTCGCTCAGGCCGCTGGCCGGGCTTTTCCTCTGGGCAAACCACATTCTGCGCTGGGGTCCCCATCGCGGCGGCATGTTCGTCGAGGTCGTGGGATCAGGCCACCGTGGCGAGCCTTTGACGCGAAGCTGGCACCTGACGGCCGAAGGCGATGACGGGCCCTATATTCCGGCGATGGCGATCGAGGCCCTCATCCGCCGGCGCCTCGATGGCATCAGGCCGGAGCCGGGGGCCCGCCCGGCAACCGGAGCACTCGCCTTGGCCGATTATGATCGGATCTTTGCCGGCCGGGCCTTCGCGCATGGCACGCGCGACGTCACGGCCGAGGCCAGCCTGCCGCTCTATCCGCGCGTCCTGGGCTCTGCCTATCGCGACCTGCCGCCGGCCATCCAGGCCCTGCATCGGCACCAAGCGAGCCACAGCGTCAGCGGTCGCGCCAGCGTGGAGCGCGGCAAGGGGCTGCTGTCACGGCTGGTCGGCGCCCTCGTCGGCTTTCCCGAAGCCGGCGCGGACGTGCCGGTGCGCGTGTCCTTCGAGATCGGGCGCAACCAGGAAATCTGGCGGCGCGAATTTGCCGGACGCCGCTTCCGCTCCGTGCAAACCGCCGGCCGTGGCCGCAGTGCCGGCCTCATCGACGAGCGTTTCGGGCCTTTCAGCTTCGGCCTGGCTCTCCTCGCCGAGGACGGCACGCTCAAGCTCGCGGTGCGCAACTGGCGTTTCCTCGGCTTGCCGCTGCCACGTTTCCTCGCTCCCTATGGCAACAGCTTCGAGAGCGCCGAGGATGGGCGCTTCAACTTTCATGTCGAGATCGCCCACCCCCTGCTCGGACTGATCGTGCGCTACAAGGGCTGGCTGGTGGAGGATGCCCCGCGCTGAGCACGGGCCCGGAACTTCGTTCGCGTGTCGGTCACATCGCCTTCATGGCCTTGCCATGCTTCTTCATCTTCTTGGCCATGTGCTTCTTGGCCATGTGCTTCTTGGTCATCTTCTTCATCGGCTTCTTCATGGTGTCGGCCTTCATGGCATCGCCTTGCATCGGTTTCATCGTCTGCGATTCCATCGGGGCAGGCTTCTGCATGGTGTCGGTATTCGGCGTGGCGTCCTGGGCCTGCGACAGCGAGGAAACAGCGAAAGCAAGCCCCAGTCCCAGCAGGCCCGTCGAGACGATCTTGGCGATACGATCCATTGTTCATTTCCTTTCAGTGGTTGCGCATCTGCGCGGGGAAAGCCGGACCAGCCGTCCAGCAGGCGGGAGTTGGAGAGGGAGTACGCGCCCTCAATCAGTCGTTGCCGCGGCGATGGCACCGCCTTGGGGCGCCTGCAGCAGGATGGCTGTCCGCATGCCGGGCGGCGGCGCTGGGATCGGCAGGCTGAGAGCCTCGCCTTTCCAATGTCCGAGGCGGATCAGATCGTGCACGACATTCTTATGGGGCAGGGTGCGGCCGGAATTCTCGCCCGCGTGCACCGGCACCTGGACCTGGCTGGGATCGTAGCGCACCAGCCAGACGTCGAGGCCGGCAGCCGGAGAAGCATGGCTGCCGATGGCGGCGCGGCCGGCAGAAAGAGCAAGGCTCGGTCCGGCATCCGGCCGGGCCGCCGCGGCGGCCGTGATCACCGCCTCGACCTCGGCGAGGTCGTTGCCGACCAGGGACGTCCTGCCATTCACCACCATCTGCGGCGTGAAGGGGCCGCTCTGCCCAAGGGGCTTCTCATAGGCGACCTGGCGCTGCGTGTAGTCCGGACGCGCGAAAATATCCTTCCAACCCAGCCGGTCCCAATAGGTGACGCCGAAACTCAGGGCCAGCACGCCGGACCGCCGGCTGATCGTGGCCAGATTGGCGTTGGCCGGCGGGCATGAGGAACAACCCTGACTGGTGAAGAGCTCCACCACGGTAAGCTGCCCCGCCCAGGCCGACGCCGTGCCGCCGACCAGCGGCATGGTCAGGCCCAATCCCAATAGAGCGAGCCGCGTCAGGCTGGAACACGGCCTCTTCGTCGATCGCCGCATGAATGGCCTCGTCAGTATTCGGCCCGAACAAAGGCCCCGTCCCTGTGCTATTCGTCGGCAGACCGTCGCTTGTTACACACTCACGGCCTCGTGATGACAGGGCAGCGTCATCGCGAAAGTCGTGGGAAAACGCGTCGTGAGGCGGGAATTCGGCCTTCTTTCGCCGATTTACGGCGCTTCGCGCTTTCGTTCGGCGGCAGGGCGGTGTAAGAGGCGCCCACATCTGTTCCTAGAGCAAAGCGCGTTTTGGTGAAAACGCGCTTTGCTCTAGCTCTTTGGTTCGACGCGTCTTTGCGATTGGGAGCGTTTCCCTCACATCACAAAACGCTTTAGTTCACTTGAAAAGTTTCAGGACATTATCGTGAAGGTCATCGCCAGCCAGATCCGCAAGGGCAACGTCGTCGAGATCGACAACCAGCTATTCGTCGTGCTCAAGGCTGAGAGCTTCTTCCCGGGCAAGGGCACGCCCACCACGCAGATCGACATGCGCCGCCTGTCGGACGGTGTGAAGACCGTGCAGCGCTACCGCACCACCGAGCAGGTGGAGCGCGCCTTCATCGAGACCAAGTCGCACACCTATCTTTATGAAGACGCGCATGGCTATGCCTTCATGAACATGGACAGCTACGAGCAGGTCGCCGTGCCTAACGATGTCATCGGCGACCAGTCCGTCTATCTGGCCGAGAACATGGAATGCCAGATCAGCCTCTACAACGGCGTGGCGGTGGCGATCGAACTGCCGGCCCGCGTCGTGCTGGAAGTGACGGAGACCGAGCCGGTGACCAAGGGCCAGACGGCTTCCTCCTCCTACAAGCCCGCCACCCTCTCCAACGGTGTGCGCACCACCGTGCCGCCCCACATCAGCGCCGGCACCCGCGTGGTGATCATGACGGAAGACGGCTCCTACGTCGAACGCGCCAAGGATTGATCCGGGAGCGCGGACTTCTCAGCGACATGCCGCGAGGTCCGCTCCTGCAGCACAGACCACAAAAAGGGCGCGGGCTTGTCGGCCGCGCCCTTTTTCAATGTGGCTTGTTTCCAAAGAGCGGACATCGCGACATGTCTCCATGTCCCTGGGAAGTCCGTGCTCCGCTATAGCGCTGCCGCGATCTCCGCCTGGATCGCCTCGGCTGCCGCCTTCGGATCGGGAGCCGCCACGATGGGGCGGGCCACCACCAAATGGTCGGCCCCGGCGCGGATGGCGTCGCCGGGCGTCATCACCCGCTTCTGATCGCCGCTGTCGCTGCCGGCGGGCCGCACGCCCGGGGTCACCAGCAGCATGCCATCTCCCACCCGGTTGCGGGTCGAAGCGACCTCTTCCGGCGACATCACCAGGCCGGGCACACCGAGCGCCATGGCCTGGGCGACACGCTGGGCCACGAGTTCCCCCACGCCCTTGCCATAACCGGCTTCGGCCAAATCGGCATCGTCATAGGAGGTCAATACGGTGACCGCGAGGATCTTCAGATCCGAACCGCGGGCGCCTTCGACCGCCGCTCGCATCGTCTGGGGAAAGGCGTGCGCGGTGAGGAAGGTCATGCCCATGCCGGCAATGGCCTCGACCCCCTTGGTCACGGTGTTGCCGATGTCGTGCAGCTTCATGTCGAGGAAGATCTTCTTGCCCGAGCGGGCCAGATCCTGGGCGAAGGGCAGACCGCCATTGAAGATGAGCTGATAGCCAATCTTGTAGAAGGTCACGCTGTCGCCGAGCTGGGTTACCAGGGCCTCGGCCTTGGCAACGCTATCGACATCCAGGCCACAGATCAGGCGGTCTCTCGTATCCAAATCAGTTCCTCAGAAGTTGGCGGTAGGTCCAGACGCGGGCGGGCGGCACGTTGCGCCAGATCCGGGGCGACGCATGCCAGGTGAAGAAGGCGTTCTTGGTCGGCATCGGCGAAGTCAGCGAATAGGTGAACTGGATGAAGGCGGCGTCGGGCTGCATCAGGGTGAAGGCCTGGGCCAGGAGGTCGAGCCGCTGCCGCTCGGGCTTGGTCAGCAGCGGCAGACCGCAGACCACGGCGGCGGCCTTGCCGGAAAGCTTGCCGTCCAGCGTATTGGCCAGGGCATAGGCATCGCCCTGCACCACCGTCGCCTTCGGAAAACGCTGCGACAGGAGATCGCAAAATTGCGGGCTGTATTCGACCAGCACCAGGCGATCCTCGGCGATGCCTCGCTCGACCAGGGCCTGGGTAATCGGACCGGTGCCGGGCCCGATTTCCACCACCGGCCCTTCGGAGGCAAGATCGACGCAGTTCGCCATCGCTTTGGACAGAAAAGGGCTGGAAGGGGTGATCGACCCCATCTGCAGGGGCTTTTCGGTCCAGCTGCGGAAGAACTGCGCGGCTTCACCGAAACGTCTGGATGGCTTGCAATTGTCACGTCGCGCGCCGCCCTTATGGACCATCGGCCTGCTCCTTGCTTGCCCCGTTCGCATCGCTATTGGCGAACGCCGCCGCCGTCAAGCGGTCCCTGCGTCCGATCCTCAATATGACCATCACGATAAGGCCTCTTGCTGCACCGGCGCCGCCTAGAGCAAAGGCGTTTAGACGGAAACGCTATTTTGCTCTAACTCATTGGTTCCAAGCCAATCCTACGGATTGGCTGGAGCGTCTTTGCGATTCTTGGCGATTCCGCCAAATCGCAAAACGCTCTGGCCGGCGGCCTGCCATTCCGCCCTCACATCAGCATCGGTTTCGTATTCCCGCCGCCAGGACTGGGCTGCCAGGCGGGCCGACGAGAGCCGGGCGAGCGCCCAGACCGCCATGGCGCGCACCAGCGACGATTCATCACCCAGGAGCCCCTCGGCCGTATCCACAAGGCCGGCATCGCCGGAATTGCCGATGGCGATCAGCACATTGCGGATGAAACGATCACGCCCGATGCGCTTGACCGGGTTCTTGGCAAAGAGTGCCCGGAATGAGGGATCGTCCAGGCGGGCGAGTTCGGCCAATCTGGGCGTTCGCAGGTCCTCGCGCGCCTTGAGCTTGTGCTCGCGCGCCGCCACCGCGAACTTGTTCCAGGGGCAAGCGGCCAGGCAATCGTCGCAGCCATAGATGCGGTTGCCGATCGCCACACGGAACTCGGCGGGGATCGGTCCCTTGTTCTCGATGGTGAGATAGGAGATGCAGCGCCGGGCATCGAGCCGATAAGGCGCGGGAAAAGCGGCGGTGGGACAGGCATCGAGGCAGGCGCGGCAGGAGCCGCAATGATCCCGCTCCGGTGCATCGGCCTCGATCTCGGTGGCGCTGAAGATCGAGCCGAGAAAGAGCCAGGAGCCGAAATCCCGGCTGACCAGATTGGTGTGCTTGCCCTGCCAGCCCAGGCCCGCCGCCGCGGCCAGGGGCTTTTCCATCACCGGCGCGGTGTCGACGAAGACCTTGAGCGGCGCCCCGGTTGTCTCGCCCCACCAGCGCCCAAGGCTTTTCAGCCGTTTCTTGATGACGTCGTGATAGTCGTCGCCCTGGGCATAGACCGAAATCAGCCCGCCAGAGCGATCCGCCAACCCCGCCATCGGGTCCCCGTCCGGGCCATAATTGACCCCCAGCATGATGATGCTGCGCACGTCCGGCCAGAGCGTGGAAGGCGCGCCGCGCTGATCGGCGCGCTCGTGCATCCAGCCCATCTCGCCATGGAACCCCTCCTCCAGGAAGCGGCGCAGGCGTGCGGGCGCCTGGGGAATGGCGTCGGGCGTGGTGACGCGGACGACATCGAAGCCTTCCGCTTCGGCGCGCTGGAGGAGTTCTGCCTTGAGGGCGGTCATGATGACCTCCTCGCGCGAGGCCGCCGGCGCCCGGGTTGTTGCCCCTCCGCAAAGTTCGAAAGCACCGATACTGTCATCCCCGGCACGGCCGCAGGCCGTGGGAAGGGGATCCAGGAGCTACGGGCAGCGCATTTACACCTGGATCCCCTTCCCCTCCCAGTCACAAGCAAAGCTTGTGACATGCTCGGCCGGGGATGACAGTGCACACCATGCCAAGCAGACACCCGGCAGAAAGCGAGCGGTCCCAGGTCAAAAAACACCAAGCTAGAAATCGAGATCCGCATAGGTTGCCGAGGGCGGCGTTCCCCGCAGCGTCTCGGCCAGCAGCGGCCGGAAGGACGGACGCGACTTGAGGCGCGCATACCACTCCTTGGCGGCCTGGTCCTCGTCCCAGGGCACGTCGCCGAGATAGTCGACGATCGACAGATGGGCGGCCGCCACGAAATCGGCGTAGGAAAGCCTGTCCCCCGCCAGCCAGTTCCGACGCCGCACCAGATACCCGACATAGCGCAGATGATAGCGCACATTCGATTTGGCCGCACGGATCGCCGCCGTATCCGGCGAGGAGCCGCCCTCGCCGATCGGCAGGAAGCGCTTGAGGATCTTCTCCGTGATCAGATATTCGGTGACCTCGGCATAGAATTTGATGCTGAACCACTCGATCAGACGGCGGGTTTCCACCCGCGCCCTGGTATCGCGCGGCAGCAGGCGCTGCTCGCCGAGGGCATCGCCATAGGCCTCGTCGAGATATTCGCAGATCGGCGTCGCCCCCGGCACGATCAGGCCGGTGGCGTCGATCATCACCGGCAGCACGCCGGCCGGATTCATGTGCAGGAAGGCTTCTCGTCTCTCCCAGGGCTTTTCCTCGACCAGATCGGTCGCCACGTCCATTTCGCTGAGCACGAGACGAATAAAGCGCGATTGCGGGTCGACAGGATGATGAAAAAGCTTGGCCATTGAACCGTGAATCTGGAAACCGCGAATGAGGGCCCGAGTGGGGCGAGGCGGATAACCGGTATACCCCCCCGTACAACCGCCCGGCAACCGCCTTGCATGAATAGAACACAGGCTCTGTGGTTGGCGGCGCAAAATGGGCGGTAGGGGTTAACCAGACATTGACGCCACCAAGCCTCGGCGCCTCACACTCGGCAGCAGGTTGCACGGCCGCCTCCTAGGCCAGATTTCATCCACTGCGCCCGTCATTATGCCGCATGGTGAAATAAATGAAAGATCAGCCATACGGCATCAGCAAGGATCGATAGATCCCATTGTCCAGGACGACCCAGACCACAATCCCCAATCTGCTCATCTGCTACGCCATTCCCCAGAGGTATTATCGGAAGCATTGACATGAGGTGATTCAAGCGCGAATTGTTACAAAAGGTTAACAAACAATATTGTGGGACGAAATTCACGCTGCAAGGAGTACGATCATGCCGGTAGAATTGACCGATGGCAAAGCCATCCGCAGCCTCGTTCCGGCACGCATGGACCGACTGCCCTGGGCTCGCTTCCACTGGATGGTCGTGGTGGGCCTTGGCATCAGTTGGATCCTCGATGGTATCGAAATCCAGCTCGTTTCGGCCTCCGGTTTCCAGAAAAGCCTGGGCATGACCAGCGCCGAAGTCGGCTTCGCCGGCACGATCTACCTGATCGGCCAGGTGGTCGGCGCCCTGTTTTTCGGGCGGCTAACCGACCGCTGGGGCCGCAAGAAGCTGTTCATCATCACCCTGGCGATCTATCTCGTCGGCTCCGGCGTGGCGGGCTTCGCCTGGACGCCCTGGTTCCTCTATCTCTGGCGCTTCGTCGCAGGCCTGGGCATCGGCGGGGAATACACCGCGATCAATTCAGCCATCGACGAACTCATTCCGGCCAAATATCGCGGCCGGGTCGACATCGCCGTCAACGGTACCTACTGGGCCGGCGCCATGCTGGGCGCCGTCGGCAGCTTCTTTCTGCTCGACCACACTTTGTTTGCCGAGAATGTCGGCTGGCGCATCGCCTTCTTCATCGGGCCGGTGCTCGGTCTCGTCATCATCTTCCTGCGCCGGCACATCCCCGAAAGCCCGCGTTGGATGGTCACCCACGGCCAGGACAAGGAGGCCGAGACCATCGTCGAGAGCATCGAGGCCGGCGTGCGCGCCCAGGGCGTTACGCTCGCGCCCGTCGACGACAGCAAGGCGATGTACGTCAAACCGGAAGAATCGGTTCCCTTCTCCAAACTGGTGGATGTTTTCTTCCGGCAGTACCCATCGCGCACCTTCCTCGGCATCACCATGATGGTGACGCAGTCCTTCCTCTACAACGCGATCTTCTTCACCTACGCTCTGGTGCTGAAGAATTTCTATCATCTCAACGAGTCGCAGACGGCGCTGTATTTCTTCCCCTTCGCCATCGGCAATCTGATCGGGCCGCTGCTGCTCGGGCCGCTGTTCGACACCATCGGCCGGCGCAAGATGATCTTCGGCACCTATGTGCTGGCGGGGGCGGTGCTGCTGGTCTCTGCCTATCTGTTCAAGCAGGGTAGCCTGACGGCCAATACCCATACGCTGTTCTGGTGCATCTCCTTCTTCTTCGCCTCGGCGGGGGCTTCGTCGGCCTATCTGACCGTCAGCGAGATCTTCCCGCTGGAAGTTCGCGGCCAGGCAATCTCCTATTTCTTCGCCGTTGCCCAGGTCGTCGGCTCGATGGGGCCGCTGATCTTCGGCTATCTGGTCGGGGAAGGTACCGAGCGCGACCCGCTGTTCTGGGGCTATGTCGTTGGTTCGGCGGTGATGATCTTCGGCGGCGTGGTGGCGCTGTTCTACGGCGTCGACGCAGAAGGCAAGGGCCTGGAGGACATCGCCGAACCGCTCTCCGCGGTCCGAGTTACGGCGGAAGGAGCCATAGGGCCGCAGGCGCTGCGCTGAGGAAGCAAGGCCGGCATTCGCCGGCCACGCGCCGTTGTCGCGGGGGCCGAGAGAAAGTCTCCGACCTACGGACGGGCAATCCCTCTGCGTCGACCAAATGCAGCGCGGCGACGCAAGTCCCTCCAACGGACAAAGCAAGAGATCGTGGAAGCAGAGGCATCCAATTCCGCCGCATTTACCTCCAGACTGGCGGCCATCGCAGGCCGATAGAATTATGGGGTAAGGAAATGGTTGCCGTCACGGACGATCTCGTAAAGCTCTATGCCGGGTCCGACGCTTTGGCGCTCGGAGAGCTGGTGCGGGCCAATCAGGTCAAGGCTTCAGAGCTGGTCGAGACCGCGATCGAGCTCGTCGGCCGCCTCGATCCCAAGCTGAACACCGTGGTCATCCCGACCTTCGACGTCGCGCGGCAGGTCGCCGAAGCACCGGGTTCGGGCCCGTTCGCCGGCGTGCCATTCCTGCTCAAGAACCTCGGCACCCAGTGGAAGGGCACGCCGCTGACCTCGGGGCTCGCCTATCTCCAGAATTATGTCTGCCCGGCGGATTCGGAAATCGGCCGCCGCATGCGGGAATCCGGCCTCGCCCCGATCGGACGCAGCAACACGCCTGAATATGGCTGGTGCATTTCCACCGAACCGCGCCTCTACGGGCCCACCGTCAACCCCTGGAATCCGGCAATTACCGCCGGCGGATCGAGCGGCGGGTCGGCAGCGGCGGTCGCCGCGCGCATTGTGCCGATCGCCGACGCCTCCGACGGCGGCGGTTCGATCCGCGTACCGGCCTCCTGCTGCGGCGTGGTCGGCCTGAAACCATCGCGCGGCCGGGTCAGCTACGGCCCCTTCGATGCGGATCTGTGGTTCGGCTGTATCTATTTCCTGTGCAACAGCCGCAGCGTGCGTGACACCGCCGCCTTTCTCGACGTCGTCGCCGGCAATCTGCCGGGCGATCCCTATACGGCGCCGCGCCCTGCGGAGAGTTGGCTATCCCTGCTCGCCAAGCGTCCCAAGAGGTTGAAGATCGGCTATACGCTCACCGCCCCCTTCGGCGAGCCCTATGCCCCCGAGGTGAAAGCGGCCGTGGAGGACGCCGTCAGGCTGCTCGAAAGCCTCGGCCACACGGTCGAGGAATATCGCTTCGAGGTCGATCTCGAAGAGGCCTGGTGGCGCTACAACGACATCATCGCCGTGGAGACCTCGACCGAATTCACCCAGCACGCCAAATTCGCCGGGCGCCCGCCCGAAGAGGCCGATCTCCAGCCCTTCAACTGGTCAATGCTGGAATATGCCAAGACCCTGTCGGCGACGCAGTATTCGGCCAGTCTCGGCGCCGTACGCAAGGCTGCCCAGCGCATCGCAACGGAAATCGCTCCCTTCGACGTCTTCGTCACGCCCACGCTGACGCAGCCGCCACGCCCCGTCGGCTACTGGTCGATGGAGGACGGCGATCGCGAGCGCTATCTGGCACGCTGGTCGGATGCCGCCTTCATGTTCGCCTTCAACATCTCAGGCCTGCCGGCAATGTCGGTACCAACAGGCATGGCCGACGGCAACAAGCCCGTTGGCATCCAGTTCGTCGGGCGCCATGGCGACGAGGCGACGATCCTCCAGCTTGCCGCGCAGGCGGAGGAAGCCGCCCCCTGGATCGGACGCAAGCCGCAGGTGTGTGCGATCTGACAATCGCGATCTAGGCGAGATGCAGGTATGTAAGGACAAAGCGCGACGCCTGCGTCCCCTCGCCCGTTCTTACGGGGAGAGGTACGGTGAGGGGCAGCACAATGGCCAGTAAATAGCCCTCTCTGGCACTTGGGGAGGGCTTTTCACGTCTGGTTCGACGTCGCGCGAACTCAGCTCGTCAGGCCGCCGGCCAGGCTCGGCAGGTCGAAGGGGCGGAAGCCGAAATGGGAGAGCCAGCGCACGTCGGCGTCGAAGAACGGGCGCAGGTCCGGCATGCCATATTTCAGCATGGCGATGCGGTCGATGCCCATGCCCCAGGCAAAGCCCTGATATTCATCGGGGTCGAGGCCGCAATTGCGCAGCACGTTGGGATGCACCATGCCGCAGCCCAGGATCTCGAGCCAATCCTCGCCCTCGCCGAAGCGGATCTCACCGCCCTTGCGCGAGCACTGGATGTCGACTTCCATCGACGGCTCGGTGAAGGGGAAGAAGGAGGGGCGGAAGCGCATCTTCACCGACGGCACTTCGAAGAAGGCGCGGCAGAACTCCTCCAGCACCCACTTCATGTGGCCGACATGGCTCACCTTGTCGATGACCAGCCCCTCGACCTGATGGAACATCGGCGTATGGGTCTGGTCGCTGTCATGGCGATAGGTGCGGCCGGGCACGACGATACGGATCGGCGGCTTCTGGCTCAGCATGGTGCGGATCTGCACCGGGCTGGTATGGGTGCGCAGCACCTTGCGCTCGCCCTTTTCGTCGGGCGCCAGGAAGAAGGTGTCGTGCATCTCTCGGGCCGGATGGCCGGGCGGGAAGTTGAGCAAGGTGAAGTTGTATTCGTCCGTCTCGATATCCGGGCCCTCGGCGATGGCGAAGCCCATATCGGCGAAGATGGCGGTGATCTCGTCGATCACCTGGCTGATCGGGTGAATGCGGCCGAGCTCGGTTCCGCTCTCGCGCACCGGCAGCGTCACGTCGACGGCCTCCGCCACCAGGCGCGCTTCCAGCGCAGCCGCCTTCAGCACGATCCTGCGCTCGGCCAGTGCCGCGGTGACGCGCTCCTTGACGACATTGATGGCGGCGCCGGCCTCTCTGCGCTCGTCCGGCGCCATCTTGCCGAGGGTCGCCAGGCGCTCGGAGATCGAGCCTTTCTTGCCGAGCGCCGAGACGCGCACCGCCTCCAGGCCCGCCTCGTCGGCGGCGGCTGCGATATCGGACAACAGGGTCGTTTCCAGGCTGGCTAGGTCGCTCATCGTCACTTCCTCAAATCGAGGTGCCTTCTAGCCTATTTCTGGCGGAAAAGGGAACCGCATTCGACAGATCAGGCAACGCAGATTTAGCTCGCCAAATAACGGTTTTGCACCCATCTCGACGAAAAAAGTGGGAACCAGAGGGCTCGGCGAGCCATGCGAAATGGCGCGTTGGAGCCCGATGATCGGCTTGAGGCGCGCTTCCGATGCATGTTTTCAAACCCTCTTTTCGCTTTCCTGAAATATTAACTTATTCGCTAATTATCTAATTAATTAATCTTGAAAACATTTAAAATTACGTGTTATCAAAGGCTTGTGGGCATCTTGGCAAAAACGGCAAACGGAATATGACAGTCGACAAGGTCTTCGAAGCGCTTTCCTCGCCACCCCGGCGGCGTATTCTGGCCGATCTTTCGAAGGCAGACATGACCGCTGGACAGGTGGTCGAAAAGCTCGCCGATGCGATGTCGGCGCCCGCGGTTTCCAAGCATCTTTCCATCCTGGAGAATGCCGGGCTGGTCCGGCGTGAACGGCGCGGCCAGAACGTGCATTACGGCCTGAGACGCGACACGCTTGCCAACACGCTGCTGGAGTTCCTGTCGGCCTTCGAGCCGGCTGCCAAACCGGACGGCGCCGACTCCGCGCTCGAACGCATCCGCCGCAACATGCTGTCGGGGCGCGGGCTCTAGGAACTCGCCTTTTTTCAATTAAGATCAGAAGTCCGGATGGGACGGTGCCCCCTCACCCGGCGCTTCGCGCAACCCGGTCCACTCCAAGTGGAGTGGACGACACCCGCAAGGGAGAAGGTGCCGGCAGGCGAATGAGGGGTCATGGTGCCCTATCCCAACCATTTCCAGATTGAGCCAATACGGCACCCACCCGAAAGGCCCCTACAACCGCTGGGGTCTTGCAGTGTCGGGCACAACGGCTCAATAGAGCAGAGTGTTTCACTGGTTCACGCAAGGTCTCCATGCCGTCTTCCGACAATTCCGCGCCCACCAACATGCTGTCCACCGTCGAGGCCCTGACCCCCGAAACGCGCGCGAAGGTCGATGAATTGCAGCGAAGCGAGGCGCCGGCCTATCGCCTGGCGGCCCTCGATCCCGACTTCATGCTGGGTGACTCGACCCGCGGCGTGCGCTTCCAGCTCGAATATGCCAAGGCTCAGGAGGGAATGAAGGCGGCCCATATCCGTTCCACCATCGTGGTCTTCGGCTCGGCCCGGGTCAGCGAGAACGCACCGGGCAATCGCGGCCGCTGGTACAAGGAAGCCCGCACTTTCGGCTATATCGCTTCGCGCCGCGGCGGCGCCCTCAACGAGGATGGCGGCGGGCGCTTCAACGTGATCGCCACCGGTGGCGGCCCCGGCATCATGGAGGCGGCCAACCGCGGCGCCAACGAAGCCGGTGCCCCGACCATCGGCTTCAACATCACTCTGCCGCACGAGCAATATCCCAACCCCTACACCACGCCTTCCCTCACCTTCCGCTTCCACTATTTTGCCATGCGCAAGATGCACCTCGCCATGCATTCGGCGGCGCTGGTGGTATTTCCGGGCGGCTTCGGCACTCTCGACGAATTGTTCGAGATCATCACCTTGCGCCAGACCGGCAAGATGTCCTTCTGCCCGATCGTGCTGATGGACAAGGCCTATTGGACCAAGATCATCAATTTCGAGGCCCTGGCCGAGGAAGGCTTCATCAAGGCCGACGATCTCAGCCTGTTCGACTATGCCGAAACGGCGGAGGAATGCTGGTCGATCCTGGAGCGCAAGGGTTTGACGGCACCGTCCGAATAGGTGCTCTCAAGGCGTTTGAGCCTTGTCGCACCAATTCAGCTCTTCAGGCTTGAATGCCGGCCTTTTGCCCTCGATGTCGCCCATCTCGGCCACATAGGCCTTGGTGACGTCATCGGCGCGCTCGAACAGGGCAACCTTCTGCTGGTCGCAGCCGCGCCCCGGCACCCAGCCGGCCTCGTCGAGCCGATGGCTTTTGCCCGTGTCATCGACGAGCCGGCCGATCACCCTGTCGAGCGCGCCATCCGGCTTGAAGAAAATCCAACCCTCGCGCTGCAGAGGGACCTCAATGTTTGGCCCGTCGGCAATGTTGACGCTGGCCATGACGGAGCGGGTGAGCGCAGGCCGGCCGTCAGCCTGGAAACAATAGATCGTAGAAACCGAGTGGGCGCCGTCGATCAGCGTCTCCGTCCGCAAAACCGCCGGCTGCCCGGCAACGGCCGTTTCCCTGCTCCAATAGGCGAAATTGTCGCCATAGCCGTTGAAAAAGTCGCGCCGCCAGCCGATCCAGTCATTGGGCTGGCTCGTCATGCGGTCCTGACAGGCTTGCCAAGCCCGGGCGAACGGCTCGGGGAGCGTCTCCTCCGCCTGCACCTGGCCGGTGGCGATGGCGACGAGCAATCCGATCATGAGTGATTTGCCGACCATGCAGCCCTCCCCAACGGTTCAGCACTGGGCCAATCTATCGGCCGGCACAAACGACCGCCATTCTTCAGGGAACAGGATCCCAGCGGACTCACCATAACAGGAGCGGGTTTGCGCAGACTATTTGGCGACAGCCGCCCAGAAACTGGCCTTGCGAGCATGCTTTTTGCCTAGAAAGGCCCGCCAATCGGCATGGCTGAGCCGCCCCAGCGTCGCCAGTGCTCCCGGATCAAGCCGCGTGGCGAGATCGTCCAGCCTGTCGAGATAGGCGGCGCCATGCCCATAGGCGGCCGATTTGCCCTTCGACAGGATCTCCTCGACCAGGGCACGATAAAGCAGGCTCGCGGCAAGGGGCTGCTCCTCATGCAGCCTGTCCGCCACCGATTGCAGCACCTGGTAGTGCCTGCCGTCCCAGACCAGCCCGAAATCGAGCACCAGCCTGGCGGCATAGTCAAGGCGCGGCCATTCGGTCAGGAAATAGAGGGCGCGGTAGCGCGTCTTGGCGGCCAGGGCATGGGCGAAAGCTCTGTCGAGGACCTCGAACTCGGCGAAATCATCGAGCTTGGCCAGATAGGCGCGCAAGATGTCGGCGTCGAGCGTCGCCTCGAAGGTTGCCCAGCGCAGGGCCTGGGCCTCCTGCCCGCGGCCCAGGGCTTTCAGAATGCGCGCCTTGAGGCCGATCCGAGCCGGCAGGCGGAAATCCCGCCTGACCACGCCGTCCGCGACGTCCAGCGCATCGGCATAGGCGAGCGGCGAGGGCTCTTCGACACCCAGCCAGGATAGTGCTTCCTCCGCCCGACCGGCTGCAAGCAGCTTCTCCGCAACGGCAAGCCGGTCGCGGAGTTGGACGGGCTTGTCGTTCTCCAGGGCGATCCAGCCATCGAGATCGTCGCGCCGAATGGCGATGGCCTGGCGCAACTCCCGCTAGGGATGAGCCATGTAGGCCGACTGCAGCGCCGCCACCTTGCTTGCCAGCAGGCGATCCCATTCATCCAGATCCGTCGCCGAGGCTTGCTCCAGGAACGAAGCGATCATAGCAGGAGCGATATCGCCCGCCTGGTCGGCAAGGGCCATCACCCTCTCGGGCAGGCCGGCGAGGTCGCCTGGCTCCAGCCGAACGGTCAATGGCCCCAGGGCCGCGATCGCCTCGCCATAGAGGTCTTCCAGGCGGCTGGAGGACAGGACCCGCGCGAAAACACCCCCCGCGGTTGCGATGAAACGCAGCAGAAGATCGACGGCGAGCGGGGCCGAACCGGTGCCGATCTCGCCGGTAATGCTCGCCAGCGTCGCCGACAGATCCTTCTCGAATTCCTTGAGCTTGGGCCAATCGATGAACGAGCGCGCCTTCTCCAGGGCAGAAAGGCGTCGTTCCACCAGCTTGGCGACGGCTTCAGGCCCCTGCGTACCGGCCAGCGCCGCAATCACCCGCTTGCGGAAAGCCGGATTGGCCTGCGCCTCCTCGAAAATCAGGTCCGCAAGCTTGGCCGGGCCGAGTTCAGCGAGGGTCGCTGCCGTAAACTTCGATTTCGCAGCCATGCTGGCACTCCCTGGAGCAAGGCGCATCCAAGCGTAAACGCGTCTTTGCGACTCTCTCAGTTTGCAAGATTCGGTTGGCTCCGAAAGCCCAAAAGAAAAACCCGCCGCGTTGCCGCGACGGGTTTTTCAGGAACCATATTCGGTAAAGCGCTGCTTAGGCGGCAGCCTTGACCTTCTCGACCAGGGCCTTGAAGGCTTCCGGCTCGCGGATGGCGAGATCCGACAGCACCTTGCGGTCGATCTCGATGCCGGCCTTGGCCAAGCCCGCGATGAACTTCGAATAGGTCAGGCCGAGCTCACGGACAGCAGCGTTGACGCGCTGGATCCACAGAGCGCGCATGTTGCGCTTCTTGAGCTTGCGGCCGATATAGGCGTATTGCATCGAACGATCGACCGCCTGCTTGGCGATGCGGATCGTATTCTTGCGGCGGCCGTAAAAGCCCTTCGCCGCGTCGAGTGTCTTCTTGTGCTTAGCATGGGACGTAACGCCCCGTTTCACGCGTGCCATTCGCTGATCTCCTTAAGGTTTCGCGTTGCCGTGGCGATCAGCCGTTCGGCAGGAAATACTTCTTCACGTTATCGCCGTCCGTCTTGAAGAGGACGCGCGTGCCGCGAAGCTTACGGATCTGCTTGTTGGTACGCTTGATCATGCCGTGGCGCTTGCCCTGCTGAGCGTGCACCACCTTGCCGGTTCCCGTGATCTTGAAGCGCTTTTTAGCGCCCGACTTGGTCTTCATCTTGGGCATTTTGCTCGTCTCCGAATAAAAAAGGCGCCGAAACCTTTTGGGTTCCGCCACCGGTAAGCCGTGTGCTTTTTGAAAAGCGCCCGAGCCAACAACATCGCCACGGCAGCCCTTATCAGCCGGTCGATGCGGGGAAGCGGCGTCTATAGCGACAAGCACGGAGAAAAGCAACAGGCCGGGTGGCCTCGACCCTCGATTTCAGCGCATTTCGCTGAGGCGAAACAGGCTTGAGCATAAACGCTTCACCACGCCGAGCCTATCCGCATTTGCGATAGGTATGCACCACCGGCGTCTTCTCGCCGTCCACGCTCGCATGGGAAATCGTCACCAATTCCTTGCCAATCTTCACCAGGATGACGGCGTAGTCGAAGGTCTCGCCCTCGCTGTCTTCCGAAACCTGCAGCCGCCAGGTGGGAGGATCCTTCGCGATCTGCGTGACGGCGCTGGCCTGCCCGATACCGCCCTCCTCCGTCCAGTCCTTGCCCTCGACCGCAATCCGGATCGGCGCCTCGCCCCGCAGGTCCTTCTTGCTGGTGCAGCTTTCGACATCGCGGGTCCACACACCCTGCGCCTCGGCGGGATAGGGCACACCGGGCTTGCCCTGCGCGGCCAAGGCCGAAGGGGCAAGGCAGCAAACGGCCAGGGGCAAAAGGCGCAGACGACGTGACATGAACTCTCTCCGGAGGACCGGCCGGCGCTTCCGCCGCCCGCGGATCGTCTCTAGCACGACCATGCCCGCTCTCCCGATACGCCCGGAACACCGAAGCGAACGGCTCTCAAATCGACAGCGATCGCGTGTACCGCCGGACGAAGCTCCTCGGAAAGGAATGTCACATCAGGCCGGCAGGTCCCTTGGCCAGCCTCCTGATCGCCTGCGGCGGCTGGCCGAAGGCCCGCAGGAACGCGCGCCGCATGCGTTCGCGGTCGGCGAACCCCGTTTCCGCAGCCACGACGTCGATGGGATGGAGGGTCTGCTCCATCATCAGCCGCGCCGCTTCGACACGCAGATTCTCCACGGCCTTGGCCGGCGACTGGCCCGTCTCGTTGCGAAAGGCCCGGCTGAACTGGCGCGGGCTGAGATGGGCGACCGCGGCGAGCTGTTCCACCGTCAGCGGCGCATGCAGGTTGCGCTTGGCATAGGTGAGCGCCGTCTGGATCCGATCCGACTTGGCGTCGAGGTCGAGCAGGTTGGAATGCTGCGATTGCCCCCCGCCGCGCCGATGATAGAGCACCAGCTGCCGGGCCACGATGCGGGCGAGCTCGGCGCCGTGATCCTCCTCCACCATGCCGAGGGCGAGGTCGACGCCCGCGCTCATGCCGGCCGAGGTCCAGATCTGGCCGTCGGCGATGAAGATGCGGTCTTCATCCACCTTGAGCCGTGGGAAACGGGCCTGCAGATCGCGCGTCCAGAGCCAATGGGTGGTCACGCGCCGGCCGTCGAGCAGTCCCGCCTCGGCGAGCACGAACGCGCCGGTGCAGATCGAAGCGACGCGCCGCGAGCGCGCCGGCGCCTGGCGCACATAATCGATGACACCCGGTGTCGGCGGATCGACATCGGGCGTGCCGCAAACCACGAGCGTATCGAAGTCAGGCTCGCCGAAGCAAAGACTGTCGAGCTTGGGGCCGACCGAACTTCGCACGGGGCCGCCGCTCTCCGAGACGATGGCGATGTCATAGAGCGCCCTGTCGGCGGCATAGTTGGCGAATTCGAAGGCCGAGAGAGCGGCAAAGCTCATCATCTGGAAATTCGGCGAAATCAGAAAGCCGACGCGCTGCATGAGCGCCTCCTCTTTGTGTCCTGAAAGGTGGCATATATGACATTTGAGACAAAAGCCAGCGAGTCTAGTCTCCGCTCAGTGCAACCCATGGAGATTTCCCATGTCTTCCTCCAAAGTGTCCACCACCCCGAAGGGCACCGTGCTGATCACGGGTGCCTCCTCCGGTATCGGCGCCGTCTATGCCGACCGCCTAGCCCGCCGCGGCTACGACCTGATCCTGGTCGCCCGCAGCGAGGACAAGCTCAAGGCCCTCGCCGGCCGCATCGAGAAGGCAACCGGCCGCCAGGTACGCATCCTCGCCGCCGATCTGAACGCCAAGGACGGTCTTGCCGCCGTCGAGACCGTGCTGAAGAGCGACAAGAGCATCACGGGGCTGGTCAACAATGCCGGTTTCGGCAGCGCGACACCCCTGCTCCAGGCTTCGGTCGAGAAGATGGAAGAAATGATCGGCCTCAACGTCACCGCTCTCACGCGGCTGACCTATGCCGCAGTCCCCGGCCTCGTCGAGCGCGGCGGCGGCACCATCGTCAACATCGCCTCCATCGTGGCTGTAGCGCCGGAGCTGCTCAACGGCGTCTATGGCGGCAGCAAGGCCTATGTGCTCGCCTTCAGCCAGAGCCTGCATCACGAGCTGGCCGAGAAGAACATCCGTGTCCAGGCCGTATTGCCCGGCGCCACCGCCACCGATTTCTGGAACGTCCTCGGCGTGCCTGTCGAGCAATTGCCGGAGAGCATCGGCGTTATGTCGGCCGAAAACATGGTGGACGCCGCCCTCGCCGGCCTCGACCAGGGCGAACTGGCCACCATCCCGGCGCTGCCCGACATCGCCGACTGGGACAGCTTCGAGGCCGCCCGCCAGGCGTTGTCGCCGAACCTCTCCCACGCCAAGCCGGCCCCACGCTATCGGGTGTCCCAGGCCAGCGCGGCCTGACAGCAAGCCGGACAACTAAAAAGGGCGGCCCGCCGGGGCCGCCCTTTCTGATTCATGGCGCTGGAAGGCTGCCTTACTCGGCGGCGGCTTCGCCGTCTGCCTTGGCCTTCTTTTCCAGGTCTTCACCGGTGGCCTGATCGACGGCCTTCATCGACAGGCGGACCTTGCCGCGCTCGTCGAAGCCAAGCAGCTTGACCTTGACCTTGTCGCCTTCCTTGATCACGTCGGTGACCTTGTTCACGCGGTTCGCAGCGAGCTGCGAGATGTGAACCAGGCCGTCCTTGGCACCGAAGAAGTTGACGAAGGCGCCGAAATCGGTGGTCTTGACCACGGTGCCTTCATAAATGGCGTTGAGCTCGGGCTCGGACGCGATCGACTTGATCCAGTTGATCGCGGCCTTGATCGCCGTACCCGAAGCCGAGGCGACCTTGATGGTGCCGTCGTCCTGGATGTCGACCTTGGCGCCGGTCTTTTCCACGATCTCGCGGATGACCTTGCCGCCCGAACCGATCACTTCGCGGATCTTGTCGACCGGAATGGTGATCACCTCGATGCGCGGGGCATGCTCGCCGAGCTCGGCGCGGGCGCCGGACAGGGCCTTGGACATTTCGCCGAGGATGTGGAGGCGACCGCCCTTGGCCTGCTCCAGTGCGACCTTCATGATCTCTTCGGTGATACCGGCGATCTTGATGTCCATCTGCAGCGAGGTGATGCCGCCTTCGGTGCCGGCAACCTTGAAGTCCATGTCGCCGAGATGGTCCTCGTCACCCAGGATGTCGGAGAGCACGGCAAAGCGCTCGCCTTCCAGGATCAGGCCCATGGCGATGCCGGCAACCGGTGCGCGCAGCGGCACGCCGGCGTCCATCAGAGCCAGCGAGGTGCCGCAGACCGTCGCCATCGAGGACGAGCCGTTGGACTCGGTGATCTCGGAGACGACGCGGATGGTGTAGGGGAACTCGTGCTGCGGGGGCAGCATCGGATGAAGGGCGCGCCAGGCGAGCTTGCCATGGCCGATTTCGCGGCGGCCGGGCGAACCCATGCGGCCGGTCTCACCCACCGAATAGGGCGGGAAGTTGTAATGCAGCATGAAGCGCTGCTTGTAGGTGCCTTCCAGGCTGTCGACATACTGCTCGTCGTCGCCGGTGCCCAGTGTGGCAACGGCAAGGGCCTGGGTCTCGCCACGGGTAAACAGGGCCGAACCATGGGTACGCGGCAGGATGCCGGCTTCGGCGACGATGGTGCGGACCGTCTTCACGTCGCGGCCGTCGATGCGCACGCCCTTGTCGAGAATGTTCCAGCGCACGACCTTGGCCTGCAGGTCATGGAAGACCTCGGCGACGACCTGCTTGGAATAAGCCGGGTTCTCGGCGCCCTCAGGCAGGAAGTGGGCGAACACCTTGGCCTTGGCGGCATCCACGGCAGCATAACGCTGCTGCTTGGCGGTGATGGAATAGGCAGCGCGCAGCTCGGTCTCGATCACGGCGAGCATCGCCTTCTCGAGTTCCGAATTGTCGGCGGGCTGGAAGTCGCGCGGTTCCTTGGCGGCCTTCTCGGCCAAGCGGATGATCGCCTCGATCACCGGCTGGAAGCCCTTGTGGCCGAGCATGACGGCCTCGAGCATGGTCTGCTCGGAGAGTTCCTTGGCTTCCGATTCCACCATCAGCACGGCGTCGGCGGTACCGGCGACCACGAGCTCGAGGGAGGATTCCTTCATCTCGTCGAGGGTGGGGTTGAGCTTGAGCTCGCCATTGACGAAACCGACGCTGGCGGCGCCCACCGGACCCATGAAGGGCACGCCCGACAGGGTCAGCGCAGCGGAGGCGGCGACCATCGCGAGGACGTCGGTGTCGTTGATCAGGTCATGCGACAGCACGGTGACGACGACCTGGGTGTCATGGCGATAGCCATCGACGAAAAGCGGGCGGATCGGACGGTCGATCAGGCGGGAGATCAGGGTCTCGCGCTCGGACGGGCGGCCTTCACGCTTGAAGTAGCCACCAGGGATGCGACCGGCCGCAAAGGCCTTTTCCTGGTAGTTGACGGTGAGCGGGAAGAAATCGATGCCGGCTTTCGGCTCCTTGGCCGAAACCACCGTGGCCAGCACGGTCGAGTCGCCATAGGAAGCGAGCACGGCGCCGTCGGCTTGGCGGGCGATCTTGCCGGTTTCGAGGGTCAGCTTACGGCCTGCCCATTCCAGCTCTTCGCGATAAATTGTGAACATTAAGGATCAATCCTGTTGTGTGGATCGACCGGACGAGGCAGGGCGTCTACCAACGGCGCCTGAAACAAAAGCAGCCATCGCAAGATGGCGGGAAGCATCCTCACATTCAACGTTCGAGGCTTGCTTCCTGCGATCCTGCCATGGCCTGCTGCCTATCCGGTCTGTGGGCTTTCGCGCCGGCCCCATGCCGCCGCGTCCCGGTCTTGAAATGGAACAGCCCGAAAGGCATGGAGCCTTCCGGGCTTGATCAGTCTTAGCGGCGGATGCCGAGACGCGCGATGATCGACTTGTAGCGCTCTTCGTCGCGCGACCTGATGTAGTCGAGCAGCGAGCGGCGCAGAGCCACCATCTTGAGAAGGCCACGACGGGAGTGGTTGTCCTTCACATGCGACTTGAAATGGCCGGTCAGATTGGTGATGCGCTCGGTGAGGATCGCGATCTGCACTTCCGAAGAACCGGTATCGCCGGCCTTGGCGCCATATTCCTTGATGAGCGCGGTCTTGCGCTCTTGCGAGATCGACATCGATAGTCCTTTCATAGGCCTTCGCGGCGCGAGGCGCGCGATTGCCGGTACCGTCTTGCGACGAAGGAGGCCTGTCTGGCCAGGATCGCCGTCCACCAAGGCCCGGCCGGGATGTCGTCCAGCGGGGTCGGCGGAGGCGGGTAAAATCCGGCACATCCGCGCCGGGATGCGGCCCTATAGTCGAAGCGCAGCCAAAAAGCCAGAAAAAAGCAATGGGACGTTGCCCGAACCGTGGACTTCTCAGCGAGACGCTTGCATGTCGCGATGTCCGCTCTTGGAAACACGGCGCTTGGTGAGTTGGCAAGAGGCGGACTGGAAGTCCGCGCTCCAAAGCCGCCCTCGCAAGCAGCCTCTGGCGAGCCTTGCCAAATTCCTTTAAGGCAATGGCGTGTCCAGTTCCTCTTCCATCAGCCCCCAGCCCGGCAACAGGCCCGGCCGTTTCGGACTGTCGGCCCGCCTGCTCGTCCTCACCATCCTCTTCGGCCTGCTGGCCGAAGTGCTGGTCTACCTGCCGGTGGTGGCCAATTATCGCCGAAACTGGCTCTCCAATCGCATCGCCTCCGCCATCACTGCGGCGCTGGTGCTGGAAGCAGCGCCCGACGGCATGGTTTCCGATGATCTCGCCCGGCAGATCCTCGCCTCGGTGGGCGCCAAGATGGTGGCGTTGAAGACCGACGACAGCAAGCGATTGCTCGCCTCCTCCGACATGCCGCCCACCGTCGCCATCGCCACGGACCTGCGCAGCCTTACGGCGATGGAGGCGATCAGCGACGCGCTCGATACGCTGCTGGCGCCCAGGGGACGCTTCATCCGCGTGATCGGCGATGCCCCCATGCATGGGCAATATGTCGAGATCGTCGTCGACGAGACGCCGCTCCAGCAGGGCATGTACGATTTCGCCCGGCGCTGGCTCGCCATCACGCTCGCCATTTCAACCATCACCGCCGGCCTGATCTATCTCACCCTCAGCCTGTTCATCGTGCGCCCGATGCGCCGGCTCACCGGCGCCATGATGCGCTTTGCCGCCGATCCCGAGGATGAAGCGGGCGTGATCCGCACCTCCGGCCGCAACGACGAAATCGGTGTGGCGGAGCGCGAATTCGCCACCATGCAGCGCCAACTCCATGGCATGCTGCAGCAAAAGAGCCGGCTGGCGGCGCTCGGCCTCGCCGTTTCCAAGATCAATCACGACCTGCGCAACATGCTGGCCGCCGCGCAGCTGTTTTCCGACCGCCTGACCGAGACCGACGATCCCATCGTGCAGCGGCTGGCGCCCAAACTGATCCAGACCATCGGCCGAGCCATCGCCTTCTGCCAGTCCTCGCTTTCCTATGGGCTCGCCTCCGAGCCCACCCCCGCACGCCGTCGGATGGCACTCGCGCCCGTCGTCTCCGATACCCGCGAACTCCTCGGCCTCGGCGAGGCGAACGACAAGCTGATCTGGACGGAGAAGCTCGAGCCCGGCCTGCAGATCGACGCTGACCCCGACCAGCTTTCGCGCATCCTGCTCAATCTTTGCCGCAACGCAGCGCAGGCCCTCGACGGCTATGCCGCGCCCGACGGCTCACCCAGCACAATCGGCATCAGCGGATGGCGGGCCGGCACCGTCGTAACCATCGATGTCGCCGACAATGGTCCGGGCGTCTCGAAAAAGGCCGGCCTGAAGCTGTTCGAGGCTTTTTCCGGCTCGACGCGCCCCGGCGGTTCCGGCCTCGGCCTTGCGATTGCCGCCGAACTCGCCCGGGCGCATGGCGGCACGCTTACCTTGCTCGACAAGGAGGCGGATCAAGGCGGCGCCACGTTCCGGATCACCATCCCCGACCGCCCGGCCTGAAGAGCATTGTGGCTTTTGCACGGCGTAGGACGTGGACGCAGGCGCTTGCGCGAAGTAGTGTCATGACATTCTCATGTCGAGAATCTTGCATTTGGCGTGATGCCGGGGCGCAGGTCCCACGCGGGCCGGCACCTCAATCGAGTGGCTACATGAACAATACAAAGGGCAGCGGCAATATCGGCAATGCCATCGACATCAATGCCGTGCAGACCATACGCCGGATCGTCCTCGGCTTGCTGGGCGTGCTCGGTTTCGCGGTGCTGCTGTTCACCGACTCCCTGTGGCAGGACGAACTCGGCCACGGCTTCCACGAAACTATCGAAAGCGTCGGGCTGGTCCTGATCGTGATCGCCATCGTCGGACGGACCTGGTGCTCCCTCTATATCGGCGGGCGCAAGAAGCAGCTCATCGTCGAGGACGGCCCCTATTCGATCTGCCGCAATCCGCTTTACGTTTTCTCCTTCATCGGCGCCGCTGGCGCCGGGGCCCAGTTCGGCACCATCACCACGGCAGCGTTGGTCTTCACCATCACCGTGGTGATCTTCAGCATCGTGACGCATAAGGAGGAGCAGTTCCTCCACGCCAAGTTCGGCGCCGTCTACGACGCCTATTGCGCCCGCGTGCCTCGTTTCCTGCCGAATTTCTCGCTCTGGCGCTCGGTGCCGACCCTGGAGATCCAGACCTCGCTGGTGACACGCACCTTCCTGGACGCCTGCCTGTTCCTGGCCGCCTTCCCGGTGGCTGAACTGGTCGAATTGCTGCAGGACAAGGGCTATCTGCCGATCTATCTGCTGGTCCCCTAAGCAGATTCTGCTTGATCGAGCCACGGCCACGATCAAGAAGAATCTGCAAGATATCAAACGTTTGCAGCGTTTCCCGGCGAGGCCCATCGGTGCGCGTCGCCGGGAAACGCTGCTTGGAACAAGGCGCTTTAGGTCTGGCACAAAGAGCCATTCGACCTCTTTATCGGATTGGGCGTTGCACAGGGGCCAAGTCCTGCGATATCGCTGGGATTTGGCGGCAGCCGGACGGTCCGGCCTCCCATAGGTGTTTTCCATGCGTATCCTGGCCATCGACACAGCCCTCGAAGCCTGCTCGGCCAGCGTGTTCGATTCCGATGATGGCGCCATCGCCTCGCAGACCTTGCCGATGGCGCGCGGCCAGGCCGAGGCGTTGATCCCGCTGGTGCGCGACGTCGTCGAGCGTTCCGGCGGCTTCTCCCTGATCGACCGTATCGCCACCACTGTCGGACCGGGTTCCTTCACCGGGCTGCGCGTCGCCATCTCGGCCGCACGGGCCTTTGCCCTGTCGCTGCGGGTGCCCTGTGTCGGCATCTCCACGCTGGCGGCGATCGCCGCGCCTCATATCGACGAGAATGATGGCCAGCACGTCGCCGTCGCCATCGATGCCCGCCATGGCAACGTCTATTTCGAACTGTTCTCCAATCGCGGCCGCAGCATCGTCGAGGCCAGTTGCATCCCGCTGCGCGAGGCCGCGCGCGTCCTCGGGCCGACGACGGTGAAGATGGCGGGGCCGGCCGCGCCACTGCTGTTCGAGGAAGCCAAGGCCGCCGGCACGGCAGGTCATATCGTCGATGCGAGCCCCGCCCCGGACATCGACTGGGTGGCAAGGCTCGGCCTGCTCGCCGATCCCGCCGACTCGCCCCCCAAGCCGACCTATCTCAAGCCCGCCGACGCGACGCCGCAGCAGAACGGCCAGATCGCGCGGCAATGAGGGCGTCGGCAATGAGGGCGTGGGCATGAGCTGGTTCGGCCGCAAACAGCCTCCCGTAATCGCCGATGCAAAGGCCGGCGACGCGGTGGGCCTTGCCGCCATCCATGCTTCCGGTTTCGAACGGGGCTGGGATGTGCATGAATTCGAACGCATGCTGGCCGACCGCCTGACGATCGCCCATCTCGCCCGCCCGGGCGGCAAGGGAGCGCCGACGGGATTTGCCCTGTCGCGGGTGGTGGTCGATGAAGCCGAGATCCTCACCGTCGCCGTGGCGCCCGCGTCCCGCCGCGCCGGACTGGCGACCTTGTTGCTGCAGCACCATCTCGGCCGTCTCGCCGCGGCAGGCGCCCACAAGGTCTTCCTGGAGGTCGCCGAGGACAATGTCGCGGCTATCAGCCTCTATCGGCGCCACGGTTTCAACGAGATCGCAAGACGCCAAGCCTATTATGCCCGGGCCAAGGGGGCGCCGGCGACGGCAATCATCATGGAGCGAGCGTTGCGGTAATACGAGGGGCGGCAGTCACGTCTGAGGCAGGGCCCATCCATGAACGGATGGGACGCCCAAAGGCACGAGGACAACGGTCGAGCGAGATGGTAGACGCAACGAAGGAGCGCGACGATAGGGCCCCTCGCCCTGCGAAGCGGGGGGAAGGGCTAGCTGTTGTTTCGCCATTCACACGATCCCAGTGCCTATGCCCGGACATTCGAGCGCCCGGCAGACAAGGAGTTCACCATGGCCGACATGCGGCTCGTCGTAGCAGGCGCCTCCGGGCGCATGGGGCAGACCCTGATCCGCATGATCGCGGAGACGCCGGGCGTCGTGCTCGCCGGTGCCGTCGAGCGGACCGGATCGTCAACCATTGGCCAGGACGCCGGCCGCCTTGCCGGCCTGGATGCCAATGGTGTCATCGTCACCGACGATCCTCTCAGCCTGCTGACCTCGGCTGAAGGCATCATCGACTTCACAGCGCCAGCCGCCACCGTCGAGCTGGCTGCTCTGGCCGCGCAGATGCGCATCGTGCATGTGATCGGCACCACCGGCCTGTCGAAGGAGGATTTCGCCCGCCTCCGGGCGGCGGCGCGCCATGCGGTGATCGTGCAGTCCGGCAATATGAGCCTGGGCGTCAACCTGCTGGCGGCCGTGGTCAAGCGCGTCGCCAAGAGCCTGGATGCGGATTTCGACATCGAGGTCCTGGAAATGCATCACAACCGCAAGGTCGACGCGCCCTCCGGCACCGCCCTGATGCTGGGCCAGGCCGCCGCTGCGGGCCGCGGCATCGATCTCGACGCCAATGCCGACCGGGTGCGCGACGGCCACCCCGGCGCTCGCGAGAAGGGCCATATCGGCTTTGCGACCTTGCGGGGCGGCACCGTGGTTGGGGAGCACAGCGTAATCTTCGCCGGGGAGAACGAGCGCCTGGAATTCTCGCACAAGGCCGAAAGCCGCACGATGTTCGCCAGGGGCGCCCTCAAGGCCGTGCTCTGGGGCTTCGGCCGCAAGCCGGGCTATTATTCCATGGCTGATGTATTGGGGCTTGGGGACTTCTGAACCGGAGGCTGGCTACGCGGTGTGTCGGTCTTCAGACCGGCCATCGCCTCCCGACATAGGCCGAGGTCCCCTGCCGGTCCCGCTCCATCTCTCGATGGAGCTGAGAAGGCCGGCACACCGAGACCCTCAGGCGGCGTGTGACGCCGGCTCCTCGCACAGGATCGAATAGAGACCCGCCGCGTCACTGGTCGCCCTCAGCTTCTGCACGATGCTGGGATCGCGCAGCATGCGGGCAATGCGCGACAAGGCTCGCAAATGGTCGGCGCCGGCACTTTCGGGCGCCAGCAGCAGGAAGATGACGTCGACTGGTTGGCCATCCAGGGCCTCGAAGTCGATCGGCCGCTCCAGGCGGGCAAACAAACCGAAGATCCGGTTGAACTTGGCAAGCTTGCCATGGGGGATGGCAATGCCGTTGCCGACGCCGGTCGATCCCAGGCGTTCTCTCTGAAGCAGCGTATCGAAGATTTCTCGCTCGCCCAGGCCGGTCAGTGCAGCGGCACGTTCGGCAATTTCCTGCAGAGCCTGCTTTTTCGAGTTTACTCTCAGCGCCGGAAGCACAGCATCCTGCGGCAGCAGATCACTCAAAGGCATCGCATTCCTCGTGGGGGTTCGAGCCGGGAGCCCATGCGAAAGGGCCGGCTCAATAGCTTGGCGCCCGCCCCTTCAGAAATGTTCTTGGGAGGCGGGCGCTCGATCTGGTGGGCCTGTCAGGTCGACTCTGCCGTTGTCTGCGGCAGGTCGATCCAGCCAATATGGCCGTCGGGGCGGCGGTAAACCACGTTCACGCGGCCATGTCCAGCGTGGCGAAAAACGAGGGCGGCCGCACCGGTCAAATCGAGGTCGACAACGGCCTCGCTCACCGAAAGGCGCTTCATCTTGGTGGTGTTCTCGGCCACGATCACCGGCGTGAACTCCTCGGGAGATCCCTCCTCCTCGTTCGGCGCCGTGATGACGTAGTCGGTCGACTCGGCCGCGGTCGCGGTGTCCGGGCCGGCGTGATAGTCCTTGATGCGATGCTTGTAGCGCTTGAGACGCTTGGTCAGGCGTTCCGTCGCCAGATCGACGCTGGCGTGCGGGTCATGCGCCATCGATTCGGTCTGCAGGGTAAGCCCGGTGGGAAGGTGGATACGGCAATCGGTTCGGAAACCGGTGCCTTCCTTCTTCACGGTGACTTGGCCGGTGTAGGATTGGTCAAAATATTTCGACAGGCTCTCGGCAACCCTCGCCTGAACGTGGGTCCGCAACGCATCGCCAATGTCGAGATTTTGTCCTGAGACACGCAGCGTCATGCTTCGCTCCGCTTCTTGAGACACGCAGGCCGAAGGGCCGGCATCCGGGTGGTACCCCCTTGGGCGTGTCGTCAGTTATGGCTTCCGTCAAACCCGAAGCCATAACTGACGACACACCCTGAGGTCACCCCCAATTAGGTAAGACCGTATGGCGGCGGCGTCAACGTTACATTATTTTCACGACGTCGCCCGCGAGCAGAAATGCCCTTCCGCAAATAAAGTTCTAATCTCCGAATTTTCCTAGCGATATGAGTGCGTTATGAAGAATCTGAGGCGGTTTGCGGATCAATAATGCCGGGCGGCGTCCACAGGTGCCTCGAAGGGCAGCCCTCGCTCGTGACGCTCGATCTGGCGCAGCACGAAACGTCCCACCGCGTCTTCGTCCGATATCGCCGAGTTGTGGGGCGTAATCGTCACGCGCGGATGCTCCCAGAGCGGGTTATCCACCGGAAGAGGCTCGGTCTCGAAGACATCGAGCGTCGCGGCCCGCAACACACCCTCGTCGAGCGCCGAGATGATGTCGGCCTCCACCTGCAGGCCGCCGCGGCCGGCATTCATCAGGATGGGCGCGCCGAGCACGCCATCATGGGCGAGCTTCTCGAACAGGGCCCGCTTGAGAATACCCTTGGTGGCCGGTGTCAGCGGCAGCAGGCTGACCAGCAGGTCGGTGCGGCCCAGGAAGGCATCGAGTTCGTCGCCGGCATAGGTCTTCACGCCTTCGATATGCTTGGGCGTCCGGCTCCAGCCGGCGACGTCGAAGCCCATCGTCTTGAGCTTGCCGAGGGCATCGACACCGAGCACGCCCAGGCCCATCACGCCCACCCGCAATTCATGGGCGGCCGGCGAGGGCATCACCTCGCGCCACAGTTTCTGGCGCTGCAGCAGATAGTAATCGCTCTGGTTGCGCAGATGGATGAGGGCATGCATCACCACCCATTCACTCATCCGGCCGGTGAGATTGTCGTCCACCACGCGGCCGAGCGGCACATTGGGAAGGGTCGGATCGGACAGGACGTGATCGACTCCCGCGCCGAGCGAAACGATGCCCTTCAGATTGGGCAGACCAGCCAGCAGGCCCGGAGGCTGCTTCCACACGGCCGCATAGGTGATGTCGGCGGGATTGCCGACATCGGGCCAAGCCCTGATGTCGCGGTCCGGCGCCAGGCGGCGCAGCCGCTCGAGCCAGGGCTCGACCTCCCACTGGGTGATGCACAGAAGTAGGGCCATGGGAGCGAGTCTCCTGGAGCAAAGCGCGTGTTTGCGATTCTTGCCGTTTCCGGCAAATCCCAAAAACGCCTTGGAAGAAAGGGTCCGCCCCTCATTACAGAGCAAGCGAGGCCCTGCAAAGCCAAAGACTCGATGCCTGTTTGGAGTGTCTCATGGAATAGCGCGACCTTTGTCATTGCCGGGCTTGACCCGGCAATCCAGCCTTCCCTTTCAACAGGGTCGCGATGAAGAGTTGGATGCCCGGGTCAAGCCCGGGCATGACAAGGGTTGGTGCCTTTATCGATCAGGCGCGCGGTCACGCCGTCAATCATGAGGTGCTGCTCCAGGCGATCAGTTCCAACGCCGCTCGTGCTCGATCAGCCAGCGCTTGCGCCAGATGCCGCCGCCATAGCCGGTGAGCGCGCCGTCGGAGCCGACCAGGCGGTGGCAGGGCACGACGATGGCGAACGGATTGGCGCCATTGGCCCGCGCCACGGCCCGGAAGGCGGAGGGTCGCTCCAATCGCCCGGCGAGGGCGGCATAGGAAAGGCAGATCCCGGCCGGAATCTGCCTCAGCCCCTGCCAGACCTGCCTGGTGAAGTCCAAACCATGCAAGGCGAGCGGCGTGGCGAAAACCGGCGAGCAGCCGGCAAAATAGTCGGCGAGCTCGACCTCGATTTTGTCGATCGCCGCCGACCGCCCGAAGGCGATGGCCGAGCGGGCCGCCTTGCGCAGGCGCGCGAGCTCACCCGGCAGGGCCTTGCGGTCGAAGAACTCAATGAGATGCAGGGCATGGCGATCGCCGACCGCCAGCATGGCGCCGATGGGTGTGTCGATCCAGTCCGCCTTGAGCAGGTCGCGCCCCTTGAGTTGGGGAGGGGTCTCCTCCACTGCGCGAATCAAGGCTTCGCGCACCTCCTGTTGGCGCTTCGAGCCCGCCTCGGCCCAGTCACCGTCCTCGCTCCACGCATGCATGCCAAACAGTCCTGCCTCGAAAGATGCGAGAATGGGTTGCCGGCCTGGTGCCGGCAACCCGATTCCTGCGGCGGTTACAGGGGCTGCCCGACATCGATGCGGTTGCCGTCCCGATCCTCGAAGACGAAGGCCCGCAGGCCGTAATCCTTGTCCTGCAGGCGCCTAACGATCCGCCGGCCGTCGGCCTCGCATAGGGCATGGAGGGCATCGGCATCATCGACCATCAGATGCGCCACGTTGAAGGGTGCCGCCTTGTGGCCCGGCTGCAGCGTCAGATGCAGTTCGGCGCCTTCCCGCTTGAGGATCATGAAGCCGACCGGATTGCCGTTTTCGAAGGTCTTGGCGAACCCGAGGACGCCGACATAGAAATCATGAGCGCGCTGGATGTCCTTGACAGGCAAGGTGGCGGCGATCCGCCCGAAGCGAATGCCGTGTGGGGCGATGTCATTCATCGCTCAACCTCGATCTTTGGAGCGTGCGGAACCTTTCGCGGGCGGTGCCGGAACGGCCCCACGCTCCGATGTTGAAATCGGTGAGGCGGTGCCCACGCGCCCATCATAACGACGGCGTTCCCGACGTTGTAGAGCCTTCCTCGTCGCCACCGAGAAAACGTATCATCAGCGCCTCGTCGACATAGCCGTTCCCGGTCTTGAGCGCGCGTGGCTCGACGCCATAGATCTCGAAGCCGAGCCGGCGGTAGAGCGCCAGAGCATCGTCATTGCCTTGCACGACAGCCAGGAGCAATTGTTCCACCTCGCCACGCGCGGCCCCGATCAACGCCTGCATCAGCGCACCGGCAATGCCCTGCCCCCGCCACTGCGGCTCGACATAGACGCCCCAGACACTGCCCTTGTGCTTGTCCTTGAGGCCGTCATGGCGCCGATAGCCGGCCATGCCGACGATTTGACCATCCCTATGGGCTCCGAACACTGTGGCCTGGGACAGCCGTTCGGCGAAGGCCGCTGCCGGCCTGACGACCTCGGCCGCATAGGTGCTGCCGAAGGCATCCGGCGCCGTGGCAAGCGCGGCGAGGCGAATGGTGCGATAGTCGTCGCCATCGGCGGGGCCGAGACGTCGGATGATGACGGACATTCAGAGTGCTTCCTTCCAGATTGCTTCCTTCTCCGCCACTTCCAGGAAACGCCGCAAGGCCGGTGCGCGATCTTCGAGACGCCAGGCGAGCCCGGTCTCGATCACCGGCGCGGCATCCCGCAGGGCCAGATAGCGCACGCCCTGGCGCTGCAGGCGTTGCAGCGATCGCGGCACCAGCGCCAGCCCCATGCCGGCGGCGACGAGGCTGATGATCGTCTGCATCTGGATCGCCTCCTGCTTGACCGGCAGGGTCGCGCCATGCGCGGCATAATAACCGGAGACGATGTCATGGAAAGAAGGGGCGCTGCGTCGCGGAAACAGGATCAGGGGTGCCGCCACCAGGGCGTCGATCGGCAGCCCCTGCCCCGTAAAACCGGCTCGTCCCTGCTCGATCCAGGCCTCGGGCACGGCCGCGACCAGCGGTTCGCGCAGCAGCGGCCGGTAATCGAGCGCCCCGGGCAGGCTGGTGCGCGAGGAGGCGATCACCATGCCGACATCGACCTTGTCTTCCAGCAGCGCCTCTATCTGGAGGTCGCTGGTCATTTCCGTGAGTGCCAGTTCCACGGCCGGGTACCGTTCCCGGAACGCGCTGACCAGGCCCGGCAGCAGGCTATAATCGGCGGTGCTGACGAAAGCGAGCCGCAACAGTCCCGCTTCCCCGCGCGACAGGCGGCGGGCCATGTCGGGCAGGCCATTGGCGTCCTCCAGCACCCGCCGGGCATGAACCTGCCATGCACGCCCGACCGGTGTGAGCGCGACATGGCGCTTGGTGCGGGCGAACAGCTTGACTCCGAGCTCCGCCTCCAGCGCCTGGATGGCCTGACTGAGCGGCGGCTGCGTCATTGCCAGCCGCTCGGCGGCACGGCCGAAATGCAGCTCTTCCGCCACGGTCAGGAAATAGCGCAGCTGCCGCAGATCCATGCGGGCTCCTTCTATCGGTTTGGTCCCTTGCCCCCTTGCGGGATCTGGCACTTCCCAGGGAAGTGCCTTAGGTGGCGGCAGCCGGAGGAGGGGTTTTCACCACGCCTATCCGAGCGAAGCGCCGACTCCCCTCATCCGCCCCTTCGAGGTACCCAGTCCACTCCAAGTGGAGTGGACGATACCCGCGAGGGGAGAAAGGTATCCGCGCCATTCTCGTCGCTGCTTTTTCATATCTTTTACGACCTAATATAGCCAGAAACATATATTTTACCAACGATTGGAACGGCTCTAGCATGGGCGGGATTTTGAATGCGGGCCTTGCCCCGCCAATGGAGGATCCCATGCCGATCAACGAGCGCTCCCGGCACATCACGGAAGGCGTCGCCCGCTCCCCCAACCGGGCCATGTATTATGCTCTCGGCTACGAAAAGGCCGATTTCGACAAGCCGATGATCGGCATCGCCAACGGCCATTCCACCATAACGCCGTGCAATGCCGGCCTGCAGCCACTGGCCGATGCCGCTGTGGCCGCCATCAAGGCTGCCGGCGGCAATCCGCAGCTCTTTGGCACCCCAACCATCTCGGACGGCATGTCGATGGGCACCGAAGGCATGAAATATTCGCTGGTCTCGCGCGAGGTCATCGCCGATTGCGTCGAAACCTCGGTGCAGGGCCAGTGGATGGACGGCGTGCTGGTGCTCGGGGGCTGCGACAAGAACATGCCAGGCGGCATGATCGGCATCCTGCGTGCCAATGCCCCGGCGATCTATGTCTATGGCGGCACCATCAAGCCGGGCCGCTGGAAGGGTCAGGACCTTTCGATCGTCTCCGCCTTCGAGGCGGTGGGCTCCTTCATGGCGGGCACGATGAGCCAGGAGGATTTCGACGGCATCGAGCGCAATGCCTGCCCGTCCACGGGCTCCTGCGGCGGCATGTATACCGCCAACACCATGAGCTCGTCCTTCGAGGCGCTCGGCATGTCGCTGCTCAATTCGGCCAATATGGCCAACCCTGATCGGGAAAAGCTCGACAGCGCCGCCGAATCCGGCCGCGTGCTGGTCGAGGCGGTGAGAAAGGGCATCAAGCCGCGCGACATCGTCACGCGCAAGGCCATCGAGAACGCCGTGGCGCTGATCATGGCGACCGGCGGCTCGACCAATGCCGTGCTGCATTTTCTCGCCATCGCCCATGCCGCAGAAGTGGAATGGACGCTCGACGATTTCGAGCGCATGCGCCGCAAGGTGCCGGTGATCTGCGACCTCAAGCCCTCGGGCAAATATATGGCCGTCGATCTGCACAAGGCCGGCGGCGTGCCGCAGGTGCTCAAGCTCCTGCTCAATGCCGGTCTCATCCATGGCGACTGCCTCACCATCACCGGCCGTACCCTGGCCGAGGAATTGGCGCAGGTGCCGGACGCGCCGCGCGCCGACCAGGACGTCATCCGCCCGATCGACAAGGCGATCTATCGCGAAGGCCACCTCGCCATCCTCAAGGGCAATCTCGCCGAGGGCGGCGCCGTCGCCAAGATCACCGGCCTGAAGAGCCCCTATATCAGCGGGCCGGCGCGCGTGTTCGACGACGAGAAGTCGGCCATGGACGCGATTCTATCGGACGCGATCAAACCCGGCGATGTCGTGGTGCTGCGCTATCTCGGCCCCAAGGGCGGGCCCGGCATGCCGGAAATGCTGGCGCCGACCTCGGCCATCATCGGCCGTGGCCTCGGCGACAGCGTCGGCCTGATCACCGATGGCCGTTTTTCGGGCGGCACCTGGGGCATGGTGGTCGGTCATGTCACACCGGAGGCCTATGAGGGCGGCACCATCGCCCTCGTCCAGGAAGGCGACACCATCACCATCGACGCCCGTCGCCAGAGCCTGGAGCTGGAGGTCGATGACGCCGAACTCGCCAGGCGCCGCGCCGCCTGGCGCCAGCCCGCCCCCCGCTATACGCGCGGCGTGCTCGCCAAGTTCGCGGCACTCGCCCGGCCGGCCAGCGAAGGGGCGGTCACGGGCTGAAGCGGGAAGAGGCGGACAGGAAGTCCGCGGTCCCAGCCGCGGCGCTTCCCGCGCAACGTCTGCAAGCTTCGCTCTGGAAATGCCGCGACTGGGACCGCGGACATCCTGTCCGCTCTTTTCATGAAATGACTTGATTAGGAAACGATCATTTCCTAATCTCGCCGCATGTCCATTCCCCTTCCCGCTCCCCAGCGCCAGGCCGGCCGGCCCCGAGAGTTCGATCTCGAGGCCGCGCTCGACAAGGCCATTGTCGCCTTTCGCGAGCGTGGCTATCACGCCGCCTCGATCGCCGATCTCGGCAAGGCGATGGATCTGACCGCGGGCAGCCTCTACAAGGCCTTCAAGGACAAGCGCGCCCTCTTCGTGGCGGCGCTCGAACGCTATACCTCACTGCGCAATATCGGCCTGCGCGCCAGCATCGCGGGGCTGGCCACCGGGCGCAAAAGGCTGCGCGCCGTGCTCGATTTCTATGTCGATTCCGCCCACGACCTCGAAGGGCGCCGCGGCTGCCTGGTCGTCGGCAGCGCCGTCGAACTGGTGACCCTCGACGAGGATCTCGCCGACCTGGTCTCGCTGGCCCTGCGCCGCAACGAGGCGCTACTGATCGAGTTGATCCGGCAGGGGCAGGCGGATGGCTCCGTCAATCCGTATCTCGGCGCCCATCAGGCGGCTCGCACCATCCTGTGCATCCTGCTCGGCATGCGCGTGGTCGGCAAGACCGGCCGCCGGCATGGCGACATGGCCGATATCGTGGATCTCGCGCTGAAAGTGCTCGACTGATTTTTTTGGCCAATTCGGAAACGATCATTTCCAATTAAGGAGTTCTCGATCATGCAAGTCGGTTTTCTCGGTCTGGGTACCATGGGCTTCCCCATGGCCGCCAATCTGGTCAAGGCGGGCAACCGCGTGCGGGCATGGAATCGTTCGCAGGAGCCGGTTGCCCGCCTCGCGGCGCTGGGGGCCGAACGGGCCGCCTCGCCGGCCGATGCGGCTGATGGCGCCGAGGTGCTGATCGCCATGCTGGCCGATGACGAGGCGAGCCGGGACGTCCTGCTCGGCCAAGGCGCGCTGGACGCCCTCGGCAAGGGCGCCGTCGTCGTGAACATGGCGACCGTCTCCGTCGCCTTTACCCAAGACATCGCCGTCGAGCACGCAGCCCGCGGCCTCTCTTACATCGCCGCTCCGGTGCTCGGGCGCGTGAACGTGGCGGAGGCCGGCCAGCTCAACATCCTCGCGGCCGGCGATACCGACCAGCTCGACCGGGTCCAGCCCTTGTTCGACGTGCTGGGCCAGAAGACCTGGCGTTTCGGCGACCGGCCGGAACAGGCGGCCGCGGTAAAGCTGGCCGCCAATTTCATGATCGCCAGCGCCATCGAGACCATGGCCGAGGCGGCCACGCTGGCAACGGGGCACGGCGTCGCCAAGGCTGCCTTCCTGGAGATGCTGACCTCCACCATCTTCGCCGCGCCGCCCTATAAGGGCTATGGCGCCGCCATCGCGGAGGAGCGCTTCGAGCCCGCCGGCTTCAAGCTGTCGCTCGGCCTGAAGGATGTGCGTCTTGCCCTGGCGGCGGCGGATGCCGTCAACGTGCCGCTGCCCTTCGCCGGCGTGCTGCGCGACAACCATCTCGATGCCCTCGCCCATGGCGAAGGCCATCTCGACTGGGCCGCGCTCTCACGCGTCGCCGAACGGCGTGCCGCGCAACGCTGACCCGCCTGCGATCAGGCCGCGGCGGCGGAAGTCAGCGCCGCCGCGGCCCGCTGCACGATCTCGGCCTTGAGTCCATCGGCGTCCGCCGCCTTGGCCCAGGCCTGCACCGCCACGTCGACGCCCTTGTCTGTGAAGCCGGACAGCACGATCGAGGCCGCGGGCAGCGGCAGCACGCGGCTGTCGCGGCTGAGGAAATCGCGGATCGCGCCCGAAACCGCCTCGGCATTGCCGCCATAGGGCACGGGCACCTTCACATTGACGCTGCGGGTGGGATAGGCCGAGACATTGGTGATCGGCGAGCCCCAGACCTGCCCGTTCGGAATGAGAACCTGCACATTGTCGCCGCTGGCGAGCTCGGTCATGAACAGATTGAGGTTCTTGACCGTGCCGGCCTTGCCGGCCACCTCGATGCTGTCGCCGAGCTGGAAGGGACGGAACAACAGCAGCATCACGCCGGCCGCCATGTTGGAGAGCGTGCCCTGCAGGGCCAGGCCGATGGCCAGCGAAGCAGCGCCCAGCACGGCCACCAGGCTGGTGGCCTGGATGCCGATAACCTGCAGGATCAGGATGAAGACCAGCAGCAGCACGCCATAGCGCACCAGGCTCGACAGGAAGGCCGTGACGATCGGATCCATGCGCGAGGTCGCCGTCAGGGTCCTGGCGGTCAGGCGCTCCAGCATGCCGGCGGCCCACCAGCCGATCAGCGTGATCACCAGCGCCCCCAGGCAGTTGATGCCATAGAGGATGAACAGGTTTCCTAATCCATTGAGATCGATCGGCAAGGATAGCCTCCTGGGGTGGGCAGCGGGGGCACCCCGATAGCACAACGGTGCGACAGGCCTAAAGCGTTTTGCGATTTACCGGCATCGGCCGTACTTACCAAGACCCGCCGAAACAAGGCTCGGAGCATGTATTCGGGCTCTCTTTGCGCCAGGCCGATGGTCATGGAATCATTGCAGTCACCGTCTCGACCGACATGCGGGCGAGGTCTGGAAACAAGGCCGTGATTCGGGTAGCAGGCCTCGCCGGGTCGTTTGGATACAACCACAGGTCGCAGACATCCTGACAACCTAATACCGTTGACTATCATGGCAATGCAAATCTCGGCGCCTGGATAACTAACAAGTATTAAGTCGCGGCTTTCATTCGCTAATCCGTCTGGTCAACTTCCAGAGGTAGGAAATTACGGAGTATGCTGCCGGACAGATAAGTTCGAATCATCTCTCAAGCTTACGGGGGAATACTATGCGTTTCCTGTTCCTTCCCCGAGTCACGAGAACACATTATCCGTTCCTCGAAGAATTATTGTCCTTGCATATACCTTATGCGGAGTGGCTGCGCCTGGTGGCTGACTGGCGGGAGGCAGGCAAGGCGCAGAGCTTTACCGTCCGCTACATGACGGTTAATCCCTATGAATTGCGCCGCTGGCTGCCGGCTGGCCCGGCACCCGCCACCCTCGCTCAATTGCTGCAATTCACCGACTGGGTCGGCAATGGCCGGCTGGGCGACCCCTTCGCCTCCGCAACGGTGCCCGGCAATCTGGACACGCGGCATCCCGGCGGCACGCCTCGATCGGGCGGCCCGTCCGGCCCTTCGTGGGAAGCTCGTGAGGAAAACCGGATCCCGCTGCGGGTCGCCACTCCCTGACGCACTGCGCTGCTGCATGCAAGCCGTCAGGCCTTGAGCCAAGCTGGCTCAGGCCCGGGGCTTTGCTTCGTCCAGAATCCAGTCCAGCACGGCCTGCTCATGCGGTGCAAGCGCCCGGCCGGCCGGGCTGGTAATGAAATGGCCGCGCTCGCCGGCGAGTTCGAGGTCCGACAGCGGCTGGAGCCGGCCTTCCGCAAGCGCCGTATCCGCCAGCGGCCGCGAGGCCAGCACCACGCCGGCACCGGCCTTGGCCGCCTCCAGCGCCACCACGAAACTGTCGAAGACCAGGGCGGGCCGACCGGGCGCCACGATGCCGGCTCGCGCGAACCAGTCCGACCACATTTCGCGGCCACCGGCGACCGAGAGCAGAGGCAGCTGTGGCCACTGCCCCGGGTCGGCCAGCCCGGCCAGCACAGCAGGTGCCGCCGCCGGCACCAGGCGTTCCCAAATCAGGCGATGGCTGTCGCGCCCTTCGAACGCGCCGATGCCGAAGCGGATGTCGAAGCCTTCGCGGTCATCCGCATAGTCGGCGGGGACATGCACCGTCGATAGGGCCAGGCGGATCTGCGGAAAAGCAGCGGCAAAGGCCGGAATGCGCGGCGCCAGCCAAAGCAGGGCAAAGGAGATCGGGCAGCGCAGGCCGACACTCTGCCCGGCTCGCCGCCCGAACAATTCGGTGGTGCTGCGGGCCAGCGAGCGAAAGACACCCTGGATATGGGGCAGGTAGGCACCGGCCTCCGCCGTCAGTTCCACGCCCCGCCGCTGGCGGATGAACAGCGCGGCGCCGAGTTCGGCCTCCAGATTGCGGATATGCTGGCTGACGGCGGCCTGGGTCAGGCCGAGCTCCTCGCCGGCCGCCGTGAAATTGAGATGGCGGGCGCAAGCCTCGAAGGTGCGCAGCCAGACAAGCGGCGGAAGACGAGACGATTCTGCCATAATTGAAACGATGTCAACTGCACAGTTTTCATTGTTTGTACGATGACAGAGGCTTTCGCACAATAGCCGCCATCGAGACGGGAGACCATGCGATGAAGGCGGAAACACTTGAGATCCTGGACGCGGGCCGTGCCCTGTGCGTCAATTGGGGCAATGGCGAAAGCCACCGCTTCCACGCGATCTGGCTGCGCGACAATGCCCTCGATCCGCGCACCCGCAGCAGTACCAATGGCCAGCGCCTGATCACGGTACTCGACATTCCGGCTGATACCGTGATCGCTTCCGCCGTGCTTGCCGCACAGGGCGATGTCAGCATCACCTTCGCGCCTGAGCAGCACGAGGCCGTCTTTCCGGGCAGTTGGCTTCACGAACGCCGCTACGACAAGCCGGCGCCCGGCGCACCGGGCTGGCTCGGCCCGCGAATCGAGCCCTGGGACGCCGCCCTGCAAGGCCAGGTTCCGACCGCCTCCTATGACCGCCTGCGCCAGGACCGGGCTGCGCTCGGCACTTGGCTCGGCGCGGTCGAGCGCCATGGCTTTGCCGTGGTCACGGGCATGCCCATCGATTCGGGCAGGCTGTGCGAGGTCGCCGAACTGTTCGGCTATGTGCGCGAGACCAATTACGGCCGCTTGTTCGAGGTGCGCGCCGAGGTCAACCCCACCAATCTCGCCTATACCAATCTCGGTCTGCAGGCCCATACCGACAATCCCTATCGCGATCCCGTGCCGACGCTGCAATTGCTGGCCTGCCTGGAGAACTCAGTCGAGGGTGGCGATTCCATCGTGGTCGACGGCTTTGCCGCTGCCAGGCGCCTGCAGGCCGAAGATCCGAAAGCCTTCGATCTCCTCAGCCGCCATGCCGTGCGCTTCGAATATGTCGGTTCGTCCGGGGTGTGCCTGCGCTCCAAGCGCCCCTTCATCGAACTGGGGCCGGATGGCGAGATGATCGCCATCCGGTTCAACAACCGCTCGGCAGCCGCCTTCACCGACGTGCCCTATGCGGAGATGGCCGCCTTCTATGCTGCCTATCGACGTTTTGCCGAAATCCTGGAGGATCCCGCCATGGAAGTGAGCTTCAAGCTCAAGCCTGGCGAGCTCTTCATCGTCGACAACACCCGGGTCCTGCATGCGCGCAAAGCCTTTTCGGGCAGCGGCAAGCGCTGGCTCCAGGGCTGCTATGCCGACAAGGACGGCCTGCTTTCCACCCTTGCGGCCATTCGGGCCGAAACCCGCCTGGAGGCCGCCGAATGACGACGCCAGTTCTCGACACTACCACCATCGTGCCCTTCCTCGCCGGCATCTTCGAACGGCGCGGTGCCGAGGAATATCTCGGCGAGCCCGTGACCATGGCCGAGCATATGCTGCAAGGCGCCTGGTTCGCCGAACAGGATGGCGCCAGTGACGAGTTGGTCGCCGCCGCTTTGCTGCACGATGTCGGCCATTTCACCAGCGAGTTCGGCGCCTACTCCCCCGACGACACCGAGGACAAGCATCACGACGATGCTGGCGCCGAGGTGCTGGCACCATTCTTCCCGCCGGTGATCACCGAATGCGTGCGGCTGCATGTGGCGGCCAAGCGCTATCTGTGCGCAACCGATCCGAGCTACGACGCCAAGCTCTCTCCCGCCTCGCGCCATACGCTGTCGCTGCAGGGCGGCCCGATGAACGAGGCGGAGATTGCGCAATTCCGTTCCAGCCCCTTCTACAAGGAGGCCGTGCGGGTCCGGCTCTGGGACGAGGCCGGCAAGGTCGCCGGCCTCAAGACCCGCAGCTTCGGCGACTATGCCCCGCTATTGCAGCGCGTGGTCGACCGCTTCCTGGCCGCATCCTAAGCTGCTCGGTTCTTCCAGATACGCTCGAATTGAGCGACGATGGAGAGGCGAGGCCGTGCATTTTGGGGCATGTCAGGTTCGATCGGGAGAAACTGCATAACGAGCTATCTCAAGCTCCTTCCGATCAGAGAAATCAGAAAGAACGACAAGATACAGTAGAGCAAAAAATAAGATGTCAAGGTCATTCCTTACTCTCACTGGTTGTTATTCCTGATTGCCACGGCAATGCTGCCACGACAAAGCTTTGAGCCTATCAACCCGCATTCATTACCAAGACTTGAGACCAATCAAGGCCTCCTGCGAGCTGACCGAAGCACCCGGAATTACAAAGACATGTCGAAACGAAGAGTGAGGGCAATGGAGCGCTCAACTGTGAACGCTCATTGCTTCGAAGCACGCTTGTCTTTTACTCCGGGCGACACGGCATAAAGCCGCTCCGGGCGGCGCTTACCAGCGGTAACGCAAACCCGCGGTACCCTTGAGGGTGTAGTTGTCGCCCCCCTTGCCGGACAGGGCCATGGCATAGGAGGCCTCGCCATAGGCGCTCCAGTTCTTGCTCCAGGCATAGGTTGCGCCGGCGCCGACCTCGCCCCACAGGCGGCGATTGCTCTGCACCAGCGAGGCTCCGGACACCTTCACGCTCCTGCCCTTCAGGAACTCGTAGGTGAGGTTGGCGATGCCGTAGAACTGCAGGCGCGCCGTCTGGCCATTGGCATCCTGCCAGCTCGACAAATGTTCCAGCCGGATGCCGGCGCGGCCCTGGAGGCTGTCGCCCCGGCCGAGCGCGATGCGGTTGCCCAGATTGTCGGTGAAGCTGGAGAAATCGACATGGGTCCAGGCGAGCTGCGCCTGCGGCACCACTGCCCAGCCCGAGCCGAGCTCGTAGCGCTTGCCAACTTCCAGGCTCGCCGCGCTCGACCAGCCCTGGTTGCGGCCGTTCTTGTTCGACAGGCTCGAATCGTACCAGGTGAACTGGCCGATGGCGTCGGCATAGAGACCGTCATGGCCGAGCCAGGTCAGGTTGGCGCCGATGCCATAGCCGTGCGTGGTGATCCGGCCCTTGGCCCGGGCTGCGCCCGTCACCGGGTCGTTGCTTACATCGATGCGGGCCGTCGAGGTGCCGATGATCGCATAGGCGCCGATGGTGAGGTCGCCCGCCGCGGTCTCCTTGGCCACGCCTTCATAGCCGGCCTGCAGGAAGCCGATGCTCTGATTGTAGGCCGAGCCCGTCCTGGGCGCGAAGGAGGAATACTGCCCTCCCATCCGCCCCCAGGCACCCTGGCCGATCAGCGCCGGCCCGCCCTTGGCATAGGCCATGGCTCCAGCGGGCGGCAGATTGGCCGCAACCGCGGCCGTACCATCGGGCCAGATGCGGTTGCCGGTGCGCTGCTGCAGGGTGCCGAGCGTCGCCTGCGCGAAGTTCGACAGCACGTCCGCATAGGGCAGGGCCGTCTGGCTGTTGGGCGATAGCTTACCGGTCGAGCGCAGATACCAGTTCTGATTGCCCGCATCGGCGCCCACGCCGCCGAGATAGAGGTTGTAATCATAGGCGCCCGCCGCCACGGCAGCGCCGAGGCTGAAGGCGCCGGCCTGCGAGGTGCCGCCGACCTGGATGACCTCGATGCCGTTGGCCGTGGTCGCCGCGCCGGGGCCGGCGGGGCTGGTGGTGTTGTGGATATTGAGCGTCGTCGTCCCAGAGACATTGCCGTTGACGATCAATTTGTCGGTCGGGGAATTGTCCGAGGCCAGATAGGTGTTGAGCTCGAGCGTACCGCCATTGCCAACATAATCTCCGGCCACCGTCAGGGTTGTGGCTGCCAGACCGCCTTTCAGATTGGTAGCGACAATGCCGGCATTGGTCAGTGACTTCACGGTCTGGTTGAAGCCATTGGCATCCAGCGTGGCGGCCGTGACATTGACGTCGGAATTCGGGCTGAAAGCACTGGCGGCCCCCGCCTGCAGCATGCCGGCCGAAACGGTGGTCAGGCCGTAATAGCTGCTCTGCCCCGTCAGGACGGTGGTGCCGCTGTTCATCTGGTTGACGGCGAGCTTGTAGTCCGGCGAGGCGCTGGTCATCGCCGGCGTGAAGATGATGTCGTCGGTGTGGTTGAAGTTGATCGTCGCGCCAGTCTGGGAATAGCTGGTGACCTTGCCGGCCGTCAGGTTCCCGGCGAGGCCGCCCGTGCCGATATTGATGGTGCCGGTGCCATTGGGCGAGAAGCCGCCGCCGACGCCGACCGTGCCCGTGACGGAGGCAAGACCGCCATCGGTGAGGTTGACGACGCCGGTGGCGCCGCTATTGCCGACCGACATGTCGCCGGTCACGGCCAGGGACGAGCCCGTGCCGGTGACGGTGACGGTACCGTCGGAGCCGTCAAAGCGGGCGATCGTGGTGTTGCCGCTGGTGACCTTGGCGCCGTCCTCGATCGTCAGGCCGGCCTTGCCATTGTCGCCGACGACGAGGGTGCCGGTATTCTCCCAGCTGGAGCCCGCGCCGGAGACCTTGACCGTGCCGTTGGAGGCGACGCCCGTGTTGCTGACCAACTGGCCAAGCGTCGCGGAGGCACTCTTCAGCTTGCCGCCATCCTCGACCGTGAGGCTTGCGGTGCCGAGGCGTCCGACGATCAACTCGCCGGTCGTCGTCCAGCTCGAGCCCGTGCCGCTCACCGTGGCGGTGGTGTCGGAGCCTTCGTAATAGCTCAGATGGGTGATGCCGCTCTCGATCGCGCCGCCCGCCGTCACATCGACGGTGGTTGTGCCGTACAAGATCGAGAGCTGGTTCGACGCCACGAGCTTGGAGCCCTCGCCCGTGACGTTGATCGCGCTCGGCCCGTAGCCATTGTAGCAATTGACACAGAAGAAGCCGGTTTCGGCCTGGCCACCATCCTCGAGGTTGAGTGTACTCGATTCCATCGTCAGGCCACTGGTGGCGGTCCATTTGGAGCCGGTGCCAGTGATGGTCACGAGCGAGGGCGTGCCGGCGTAGCCGATGGAGCCGGACGTGGTGTTGACCTGGCCGGCGTCTTCGATGAGGAGCGATGCCTGGCCGCCCGGCGGGCCATTGGGATTGTAGTATTCTCCGCCGACCGTCACGCTGTAGGAATCCCAGGCCGAACCGGCGCCGGTCACGACCATCGTCGAACCGGTGGCGCCGGGGCTGTTGGCGATCGTGACGAAGGAGGAACTCGAGGCCTTGGCGCCATTCTCGATGCGCAGCGAGCCCTGGCCGGCATCGCCGACGAACAGATAGGTACCGGCATCGAAGCTCGAGCCGCTTCCCGTCACCACCACCGAGCCGTTCGAACCGGCCTGCTGGCCTATGGTCGTCTGGGCAGGGGTATTCGGCGGATTAGCATTGGTGACGCTGCCGCCGTTTTCGATCCTCAGCGAGCCCGTGCCGGAGGCGCCAATCACCAGCGTGCCGTTCGATGTCAGGCTGGACCCGGTTCCCGACACGGTCGCGTTTCCGTTCGAGCCTGCAAAATTGCCAATGATAACGGTGCTGCCGGTGGCCTTGCCACCATCACTGACGTTGAGAGTGCCCTTGCCGGAGCCGCCGACGACGAGCGAGCCTGTCGACGTCATGGTGGAGCCCGTTCCGGTGACGGTCGCGATTCCCGTCGAGTTTGCGAGCTGACCTATAGTGGTCGAGCTGGCCTTGGTCTGGCCGCCGCCGCTGAGGTTGAGATTGCCGGTTCCGGAGCGGCCCACCGCCAGGACGCCGTTGACGTTGACGCTGCCGCCGGCAAGGACATTGACCGTTCCTGTATTGGGCATGCCAATGAAGAGGTTGCCCACATTCCACGGGCTCGGTTGCGTGCCGGGAACATCCACGGTCTGGTTGTTCACCACCGCGTTCTGAGCGTGCGCACCGTTCCAGGGAACCAGCGCGAGAAGGCAACTCGCCGCACCTGCGGCGAGCTTGATCGGTTGCTGTCTTCGCCCAGCAGGAGATGCGCTCGGAGAACCGAGAAGTTTCTTACGTCGAGTTGCCATTTTTTGAAGATTTGACCAGTTGGTGTAATCGCGCACATATCGAGGCTGGCGACATACGCGTATGTGCGATTCAGCACACGTCAGGGTTGCGTCACATCGATCTCAGGGGATGTTTAGCCTGCGCCGTCCGAAGTGCCTTGCCGTCCGCGTCCTGCTGCGTCGTTCAACATGCCGGATTGCAAGGGGGCAGCCTGAGAGGGCGCACTCGTGAACAAGCCGCATCCCTCGAAATGCCGATATCGAGTGAAGCCAGGTTCGACCGAATGGTCAAAGCACGCCAATACTTTTGACCCTCTGGCGGCACCGAGGGCGGCCTGATATCTACCATGAATCACCTTCTCGGCCCCTAGACCCATTGCTGCGACCACGCGCGTTACTTTACGCTGCTGTCGCGGGGCGAAGGCTGACGAGTACGGCCAGCTCCCTTGCGTCATAACGTAACGATATGCACTTATTCGCATAGGTTATGACAGGCCATATTCCAAGTTAGTTTCGGCCATAACACTAAAAAATAAATACTGAATGAAAATTCAAAATACAACACGCTGATATGGACATTAAAGTACATCACTCAGGATTCATATAGAGAAATTGATACAAAAATAGACAACCTGAGGACAAAATGCCAAATCTTTCTAAAGAAAATCTAATATACAGGACAAATCTTCTATTTGTTCTTCTTAATGTCCTCGAGAACGAAGGAATATCAAGAGAGCCTCTCTTGAGAGGAACGGGAATCAAACTGCACAACCCCTCCGGCCCTCAAGCCTATGTCTCGACGCCGCAGCTTCTCGATGTCATCCGAAGGGCCATGGCGATTTCGCCGCGCCGGCATCTCGGTTTGCGTTTCGGCCAGGCGGTAACGATGACCAATTATGGCCTCTACGGCCTGACGATGCTAAGCGCGCCTCGTTTGCGGGATCTCTTCGATTTCATGACACGGCATGATGCGGCTTCCGATGTGATCGTGAGATTCGCCTTCTCCGAAGGCCCCGCCATGGCTGCGATTTCCTTCCACCCTTCCTGCGACAGACATTTGGAGAGCGACCTCCATGTCTTTCTGGTCGAATACGCCCTGGGGGCTTGTCTCTCCTGCGGACGCGAGCTCTTGGGATCAGAATGGCCGATATCTGCCATCGAAATGACCGCGGCCAAGCCGGCGACCTCCACCGTGTATGGCGACACGTTCGGCTGCCCGATCGAATATGGACGGCCGGTCGATCGCATCCTGTTCCATCCATCCCTGCTCGATTTCGTGCCGAAACAGGGTTTCGCGCCGACTTTCGCCCTCATGCAAGGGCTCTATGAGGGCCAGCTCGATCCAAGCCTCCCGTCTCCGGCCATTGAGGCCCGGCTCCAGGCGATAATGATGGAAAGAGGGGCGGGTTCAGTCTCGATCGAACAGGCCTCCGGCTGGCTGGGCATGAGCTCGCGCACGCTTCGACGCCGGCTCACCATGGAAGGCACGAACTTTCGGCTCGTCATGAACAAGGTGCGCATGGAGCAGGCCGCCAAACTCCTCCTGGAATCGGATTTGCCGATCGGCAAGATCGCCGAGCGCCTGGGGTATAGCGATACGTCCAATTTCAGGCATGCCTTCCGCATGGGAATGAAAATCTCGCCATCCGTCTATCGGGCAACAGCCCGCCGATGACGCGTCGAGACGGCGCAGGCCCGGCTCGACCTCACTCGGCGATGGCATCTGCTACTAAATGGCAGAGTTCGCCGACCGCGCAAAAGAAGGCCGGCTGCGCACTTCCTGGGAGGATGTTTCCGAAGCCCCCCATCAGCCCCCTCGCCCCCCATGCGCGAGGATGTTAACGAGGCGCCCGAGCGGATCACGGAGAAAAAAACGCCTGACGCCCCAGGGTTCGTTGGCTGGGCCGTAGACGGTCGCGTAGCCGGCAGCCACGGCGCGGGCATGGACCTCGTCGACGTTATCAACTTCAATGGAGAGGTCCGGCACCGGCGTGCCGGAGCCGCCCTCGCTGGCAAGGCTGAGTTGGGGCGCCTGATGGCCCCGGCCGGCGAAAGTGAGTATCCAGCCGTGGTCCATCACCACCTCCAGCCCGAGCAGATCCTGGTAGAAGGCACGGGCCGCCTGCGGGTCGGCGGCGGCGAGATTGGCGACGATGCGCAGCACGGCCATGATTCCTGTCCTTTCCGGCAGTCGATCGAAACGAAGCTGCAGGTTGCGGTAGCACCCCTCATCCCCCTGCCGGGACCTTCTCCCACAAGGGGAGAAGGGAGGAAACACCGACCTTCCCACCCCATCCGCTCTTAACTCGCCCACTGCGTCCGTGCTAGCGTCCCGCCACAATGATAAGACAATTGGGAGCGTAGGGATGGGCGGGTCGAGCGTCTATGTGGCTGGTACCTTCGACACCAAGGGAACCGAGCTCAATTTCGTGGCCGATTGCATCCGTTCCCATGGGCTCGACGTCACCCGGGTCGACCTTTCCACCAGCGGAACGGCCAGCGAAGTCGAGGTGCAGGCTGCGGCGGTGGCGGCCAGCCATCCCGGCGGGGCCAAGGCGGTGTTCACCGGCGATCGCGGTTCGGCCGTCAGCGCCATGGCGCTCGCCTTCGTTCGCTTCATCGCCGGGCGGGACGACGTCGCCGGCCTGATCGGCCTCGGCGGCTCGGGCGGCACCGCCCTGGTGGCCCCCGCCATGCGCGAATTGCCGGTCGGCACGCCCAAGCTGATGGTTTCCACCGTCGCCTCGGGGAATGTCGCCGCCTATGTCGGCCCGAGCGACATCACCATGATGCATTCGGTGACCGACGTGGCCGGGCTCAACCGCATCTCGCGGGTGGTGATGACCAATGCCGCCAATGCCATTGCCGGCATGGCGCGGGGCCGGGCCGAGGCGGTCGCGGAGGCCGACGACAAGCCGGCCATCGGCCTCACCATGTTCGGGGTGACGACGCCCTGCGTGAACCAACTCGTGGCCGCTCTTTCCGCCGACTATGACTGCCTCGTCTTCCACGCCACCGGCATTGGCGGCCAGTCGATGGAGAAGCTGGTCGATTCCGGCCTGATCGCCGGCGTGCTCGACGTCACCACCACCGAGGTCTGCGACCTCCTGTTCGGCGGCGTGCTGGCGGCGACCGAGGACCGCTTCGGCGCCATCGCCCGCACGAAGGTGCCCTATGTCGGCTCCTGCGGCGCGCTCGACATGGTCAATTTCGGCGCGCTCGACAGCGTGCCGGAGCGCTATCGCGGCCGCAATCTCTATGTCCACAACCCGCAGGTCACGCTGATGCGCACCACGGCGGCGGAGAATGCCGAAATGGGCCGCTGGATCGGCGAAAAGCTCAACCAATGCGAGGGCGAGGTACGCTTCCTCATCCCCGAGGGTGGGGTTTCCCTGCTCGATGCGCCCGACATGCCCTTCCATGATCCCGAGGCCGATGCGGCCCTGTTCGCGGCGCTGGAAGCGACGGTGATCCAGACGCCGCGGCGCCAGCTCATCCGCGTACCGGCCGGGGTGAACGATCCCGTCTTCGCGCAGGCGCTCACGGCGAATTTCAAGAGCATTATTGGAGAGCATTGATATGGCGCACAGTGAGCGCGAGAGGATCCTGGCAAGGTTTCGCGGCATGATCGCCGAGGGACGGCCGATCATCGGCGGCGGCGCCGGCACCGGCCTCTCGGCCAAATGCGAGGAAGCCGGCGGTATCGACCTGATCGTGATCTACAATTCCGGCCGCTATCGCATGGCCGGCCGCGGCTCGCTGGCAGGGCTGCTCGCCTATGGCAACGCCAACGAGATCGTGGTCGACATGGCGCGCGAAGTGCTGCCGGTGGTCAAGCACACGCCGGTGCTTGCCGGCGTCAACGGCACCGATCCCTTCTGCCAGTTCGGTCCCTTCCTCGATCATCTCAAGGCGATGGGCTTTGCCGGTATCCAGAACTTCCCGACTGTCGGGCTGATCGACGGCAAGTTCAGAGCCAATCTGGAGGAGACCGGCATGGGCTATGCCCTGGAGGTCGACCTCATCCGCCTGGCGCGCGAGAAGGACCTCCTCACCACGCCCTATGTCTTCAATGCGGACGATGCCCGCGCCATGGCCAAGGCGGGGGCCGACATCATCGTCGCCCATATGGGCCTGACCACGGGCGGCTCGATCGGCGCCGACACCGCGCTCACCCTGGAAGGCTGTGTCGGCGAGATCAACGCCATCGCCGCCGCAGCGCGCGAGGCCTCACCCGATATCATCGTGCTCTGCCATGGCGGGCCGATCGCCGAGCCGGAGGACGCCCGTTTCATCCTGGCAAACTGCCCAGGTTGTCACGGCTTCTACGGCGCCTCCAGCATGGAACGCCTGCCGGTGGAAAAGGCGCTGGTCGCCCAGACCCAGGCCTTCAAGAACCTCAACATCAAAAAATAGGGAGCCCCCCATGGCCAAGGCCTATGCGAGCGCCGTGATCGATGCGCCGATCGAAACCGTCTGGACGATCGTGCGCGACTTCAACGCCCTGCCGGACTGGCACCCGGCCATCGCCAGGAGCGAGATCGAGGATGGTCGCAGTGCCGATGCCGTCGGCTCCATCCGCTCCTTCCATCTCGCGGACAGCGCCCATGTGCGCGAGCGCCTGCTGGCGCTCGACGATGCCGGACACACGCTCAGCTACAATTTCGTCAAGCCGGCCTTTCCGGTCGAAAATTATGTGGCTGTTATCCGCCTCATCCCCATCACCGACGGCAATCGCACCTTCGCTGAATGGAGCGCCAGCTTCGACGAGGCGCCCGCCGACGCCGGCAAATATGTCGAGATCGTTTCCAAGCACGTCTTCGCCGCTGGCTGGACGGCATTGCAGGCGAAGTTGAGGTGATCGGGGGGCTGGTCTTCAGACCAGCCTTCCCGGGCGACCTCGACATTGCCTGTCTGGTCTGATGGGCCTGACCGAAAAGTCTCGGGAACCTCGACCTTTGTCATCACCGGGCTTCGACCCGGTGATCCAGCGCTACAAGCCTCGATAGGTTGCGATGTCTGGATGCCCGGGACAAGCCCGGGCATGACAAGAATTGAGCTTTTCTTGGCCTCGTTGCGGGTTTCAAGTCAGTCTCTAAAGACCGGCCTCCAAAATTACTGCCCCACCACGTCCTCTGGCGCGGCCGCCATGGCAAAGGCGGCGGCAAGCAAAGCCTTGGTATAGTCCTCCCGCGGGCGCTCGAAGATCTCGCTGGCCGGACCGTGCTCGATGATCTTGCCGCCCTGCATCACCATCACCTCGTTGGCCAGCGCCCGCACCACCTTCAGATCGTGGCTGATGAAGAGATAGGCCAGCTTGTGGCGCTGCTGCAGCTCGCGCAGGAGGTCGACGATCTGGGCCTGGACCGACATGTCGAGGGCCGAGGTCGGCTCGTCCAGCACCAGGAATTTCGGCTGCAACACCATGGCGCGCGCAATGGCGATGCGCTGGCGCTGCCCACCCGAGAATTCGTGCGGATAGCGGTCCATCGCCTTGGGTTCGAGGCCGACATCGGCAAGCGCCCGGGCGACCGCCGCCCGTCGTCCGGCGGCGTCGAGCCCCCCGCCCAGCACCTGCAACCCCTCTTCGACGATCTCGCCCACCGACAGGCGTGGCGAGAGCGAACCATAGGGATCCTGGAAGACGATCTGCATCTGCTTGCGCAATGGCATCATCGCCCGCCGGTCGAGGCCCTGGATCGGCTTGCCCAGATAGGCGATCGGCCCCGTCGAGGAGATCAGTCGCAACAAAGCGAGGCCGAGCGTGGTCTTGCCCGAGCCGGATTCGCCGACGACGCCGAGGGTCTGGCCTTCCTTCACGGCGAGGCTGACACCGTCGACCGCCTTGACGTGGCCGATCGTACTGCGCATCAGCCCGGCCCGGATCGGGAACCAGACCTTGAGATCGTCGGCCGAGACGATGGTGCGGGCCTGCGCATCGAAAGGCGTCGCCCTGCCCTTGGGCTCGGCCGCCAGCAGCCGCCTGGTATAGTCGCTGGTGGGGTTGGCGAAGACTTGCCCCGTCGGGCCGGCATCGACGATCCGTCCCTTCAGCATCACGCAGACCCGGTCGGCCAGCTTGCGCACGATCGACAGGTCATGGGTGATGAACAGCATGGCCATGCCGGTCCTCAACTGCATCTCCTTCAGGAGAGCGAGGATCTGGGCCTGGACGGTGACGTCGAGCGCCGTGGTCGGCTCGTCGGCGATCAAGAGGTCCGGGTCGTTGGCGAGCGCCATGGCGATCATCACGCGCTGGCGCTGGCCGCCGGAAAGCTGATGGGGATAGGCGTCGAGGCGTTTTTCCGGATCGCGGATGCCGACCTGGGTCAAGAGTTCCAGCGAACGGGCGCGCGCCGCCCGCTTCGACAGGCCGCGATGCACGCTGAGGATCTCGCCGACCTGCCGCTCGATGGTGTGGAGCGGGTTGAGCGAAGTCATCGGCTCCTGGAACACCATGGTGATGTCGGCCCCACGCACGCGTTGCAGGGTCTTTTCCGGCGCGCCCAGGAGATTCTCGCCGCGAAACAGCACTTCGCCCGAGGGGTGGGAGGCAGCGGGATAATTGAGAAGCTGCACGATCGACAGGGCCGTGACCGATTTGCCCGAGCCCGATTCCCCCACCAGCGCCAGGGTCTCGCCCTTGTCGAGACTGAAGGAAACCTTGTCGACCGCCAGTTCCGGCTGCCCCTCCGTCCGGAAAGCCACGGAGAGGTCGCGAACCTGAAGGAGCGGTGCAGAAGAAGCCATGGCCAAGGCCTAGCGCAGAATCAGGGCGGATTGAATCGGATTTTGTTCCCGGCTGCGCTCGCATACTGCCCTCGTGCAAATGCAGCGCGCGGGAGACGGCAAGAGCGGACGGGACGTTCGCTCTTGCCCCCGGGAAATCAGCCCCCCTTGCCATCCTTGGCGAGGGCGTAGGCCACCAGGGCATTGGCGTGGCCATGGCCAAGCTTGAATTCGTCCTTCAGCCAGCCGACGATTTCCATATGCTTGGAGCCGCGCTTGCCCTCGATCAGCGCCAGCCAATGCGCGATCGGCTGGCCATATTTCTTCTCGATGGAGGGAAAATAGGACGCGGGCCCTTTGACCGGCTGCCGGTCGGGCGTTTCAAGGCTCATAGTCGGTCTCCACGAATCGACGGGCGTTCAGAAGTGATATGCCCTGCTCCACATTGCAAGACAGGCCCCGATCATCAGCTCTGGCCGGCTTGTCCGAGCCTGGAGCGGGCACGCCGGGCCATCGCCTCGGAGATGATCAGCGCACCGAAGGCGAGCACCACCGAGACCAGGGTCAGGCGGATCACGGTATTGTCGCCATTGGGATCCTGCAGCGCCGTATAGATCGCCGCCGACAGGGTCTGCGTTTCGCCGGGTATGTTGGAGACGAAGGTGATGGTCGCGCCGAACTCGCCCAGGGCCTTGGCGAAGGCCAGCACCATACCGGCGATGATACCGGGAATAGCGAGAGGCAGCGTTACCGTGAGGAAGGAAAAGAAGGGATTGGCGCCGAGCGTGCCGGCCGCCGATTCGAGCCTGGGATCCACCGCCTCGACGGCGAGGCGGATGGCGCGCACCATCAGGGGAAAGCCCATCACGGCGCAGGCGATGGCCGCGCCGGTCCAGCGGAAGGCGAAGACAATGCCGAGCTTCGACGCGAGGAAAGAGCCGATCAGGCCGTTGCGCCCAAGCAAAATCAGGAGGACATAGCCGGTGACCACCGGCGGCAGCACCAGCGGCAGATGGACAAGAGCGTCGAACAGCGCCTTGCCGGGAAAGGCCCGGCGAGCGAGGACCCAGGCGGCGGCGACCGCAAAGGGCACCGAAATCAGCGTGGCCAAGCCGGCAATCTCGAGGCTGAGCCACAGGGCCGTCCATTCTTCAGGCGAAAGCACGCCCCCATTCCTCCGCCTAAAGCATTTTTTGAGAAAATGCGTCGAAACAAAGAGTTAGGGTGAAAGCGCGACTTTGATGAATCGCACTTTCACTCTATGGCACGCGGCCCATCGACATCAGGCCAACCGATGTCAGACCTTGGGCCTGCGCCCGAATACGCTATATTCTCCTGAATAGGGCGGTTCGCCCGTAATCGCAATGACACCTGCTTGAGAGCCAAGCGCGCTTTGCTCCCGCCCTGTGCTTGAGGAGACCGATCATGTCCGGCCCACCCGCGATCCACCTCAAGATCAGCTTCGGCGAGGACGCCCGGCTCGGCCCGGGCAAAATGGACCTGCTGGAGGCGGTGAAACGGGCCGGCTCGATCTCGGCGGCGGGCCGCGAACTCGGCATGTCCTATCGCCGAGCCTGGCTGCTTCTCGATGCGGTCAACACCATGTTCGGCCAGCCCGCCATCGAGACCTCGGCCGGCGGCAGCCATGGCGGCGGCGCCCGCCTCACCGCCTTCGGCGAAAACCTGCTCGCCGCCTACCGCTCGGTGGAGACCGAGACCGCCAGGCTGGCCGAACAGGCCTTCGCCGATCTGGTGCCGGCAATCAGGGCGCAGGCGCGGGCCTGACCGGCAAGAGGCTGGTTCTCCGCCTCCGCGTCTCAGCGCGCCGCGGCGGCTCCGGCCGGCAGCACCGTCAGCTTCCAGACATTGCCGGGCTTGAAATAGGTCTGGGCGAAAGCGCGGATATCGGCTGGGCCGACCTTGTCGTAACCGTCCCGGCCGGCGCGGATCAGCTCGAGGCGCCGCGGATCGGTCTGGCTGCCGCTTACCTTGCCGAGCCAATAGTCGTTTTCCTGCTGCCGGCGCCTGATCGTCTCGATCTTGGGCGCACGGGCACGAGCAAGTTCGTCGGGCGAAACGTCCTTCTCGATGAGATCAGCCGCGATCTTGTCCACCAGGGCATAGAAGGAGGCGACCTTGGCCGGCGTGGTCTCGACCATGGCATAGACATAGCCGAAGCCCGGCAGGGAAGAGGACAGATCGACTGAGCCCTGGGGAGAATAGGTCGCCCCTTCGGCAATGCGGAACTCGTCGATCAGGCGATTGACCAGGATCGAGCTGGCAAGGTCGGCCGTGAAGCTGCGCGGAATGTCCGACAGCATATCGCCCACCGGCATGGCGACCAGGACGGCGGCATTGTCCGGGCGCCCGGAATGGCTCTGCACGACCGGCTCGGCCTTGATGGCCGGAAAGGCCGCAGCAGCGTCGGCGGCCGGCGTCTGCGGCACCGGGCGGGGCGGCAGGGCACCGAAGGTCGCGGCGACCTGACGGATGGCCTCATCCACGCCGACATCACCGACAATGGTGATGTCGAGAGCGCCCTCAGCGAAGACCGGCGCGAACAGGGCCTGAAAATCGCCGGCCTTGGCCGCCAGCAATTGCGGGCGGTCCGGGAAGGTCCAGCGCGGATCGCCGGAGTGGATCAGCCCCTGGAAGTCCCGGCTGACCACCACGCCGGCCGTCGCCTCATATTGCGGCAGATTGGCGAGATAGAGCTGCCGGATACGCTCGAAGACCTCCGGCCGCCAGGCGGGATCGGAGGCATAGGCGGCGAAGATCTGCAATTGGGTGGCAAGATCGGCCGGACGCGTCGTGCCCTCGAACTTGAAGGCACGGTCCTCCAGGGAGAAGCCGACGCTGGCGATCTTCGACGCCAGCACCTTCTGCATATCGTCATAGTCGATCGCCTTCAGGCCCGAGAGCTCAACCGCCTGGGCGGTCCAGGTCGGGATCGGGCGGTCATGCGGCAGATCGAGCCGGCCCCGGCCGATATCGACACGGACCTGGATCTCGTCGGCCCTGAACTTCGTGGGCTTGACGGTGAGGCGCACGCCATTGGCAAAGCGCACCATGGTCAGGCCGAGATCCTCCACGGCACGGCGCTCGGCGACGTCGCCCGGCGTGCCGAATTTGGTGTAGGGCCAGACCACCTCGGCGGCATCGGCCGGCGCGGTCACGGGAACGGCCTGCGAGCGTGCATAAGCCTTCTCGACCGCGGCCGGCTCCGGCGGCTCGGCGCCCTGCAGCACAAGGCGCGGACCGCTGCCGGAGAGCACCGCCTGAACAGCCTTGTCGACCTCGGCGGCCGTCAATCCCTTCACCATGCGCTCAAAAAGAACGAGATCGTCGGCAGGCGAGGTGAAGACCTTGCTCTCGTCGACGCTGCTGGCGAGCATCGCGGCGAGATCCGGGCTGGTGCGCGTCGCCGCACCATCGGTCAATGATTGCAGGGCGGAACGATATTCCGCCACCTCGCGGTCGACCTCGGCCTGGCTTGTGCCGAACTGCACGAGACGGCGCTGTTCCTGATCGAGCGCGGCCAGGCCCTTGTCCCAGGCACCGGTTTCGACATCGGCGGACAACAGGCCGGCGCGGGCCGATTCGTAGAGATCCTGCAGGCCGACATCAGCCGCGATGAAGGGCGCATTGGCCTTGCGCGACAGGGCCTGGAGACGGCGCTTGAGCACCGACAGGCCAACATATTCGATCGCGCTCTGGCGCCGCTTGGCATAGCTGTCCGGCGCGGCGTCGAAGGGGCGGATCCAGGCCAGGTAGATCTTGGTGTTCGCGCCCGGAACCTTGACGACGTCGGCACCGACGCCGCGCTTGAGAGGCTGGCCGAGGTCGGGCTCGGCCACGGCCGGGCCGACGGGCTTCCAGTCCTCGAAGCGCCGGCGGATCTCCGCCTCCATGGCGGCTGGGTCGATGTCGCCGACCACGAGCAAAGTGGCACGGTCCGGACGGTAATTGGCCTGGTAATAGGCGCGCAGCCGCTCGATGGGGGCGGTGCGGATGATCTCGGTCTTGCCGATTGGCGCGCGCTCCGGCACGCGCTGTCCGGCGAGGAGGACGTTGAACAGGCCCATGATGCTGCGATAGCCTGGCGTGTCGCGCAGGCGCTCCTCGGAAAGGACGACGCCGCGTTCGCGATCGAGGGCGGAGGCGCTGAGCGTGAGTTCGCTCGCCGTCTCGCGCATCAGCATCAGGCCGGTGGAGACGGTATCGGCATCGACCTCCGGCAGGTCGAGCGCATAGGTTGTCTCGTCATAGCTGGTATGGGCGTTGGTGTCGGCTCCGAAGGCCAGCCCCTTGCGCTGCAGGATGCGCACCATCTCCCCTTCCGGCACCCGGGTCGAGCCCTTGAAGGCCATGTGCTCCAGCATATGGGCGAGACCCCGCTGGTCGTCGGCCTCCTGCAGCGAGCCGGATCCGATACGCAACCGGATGGCGGCCTGCCCCGCCGGCGTGGTGTTGCGCATCACCGCAAAGCGCATGCCGTTGCCGAGCACACCGAAACGGATGCCGGCTTCGGGCTTCAGGTCGCTATCGGCCTGAGGCCAAACAGCGATCTTGGCTGCAGTCTCGGCTCGGACGGGAAAGGGGGCGACGGACAGGCAAAGCAGGGCCGCCGCGATCAGGTGGCGGGCGGGCCGGAGGCGCAAGATGGAATGGGGCAAGCAGGATCTCTATGGGGGAGGAACAGATTTCGCCCGCGCACCATAGAGCAAAACGCGTTTAGACGGAAACGCTTGTTTGCTCTAACTCCTTGTTTCGACGCGTCTTTGCGATTCTTGGCGTAACCGCCAAATCGCAAAACGCTCTAGCGTCATTCCCCAAGGTTGCGGCAACCCGGCGGGTCGGCGCGATAGCCAGCTGCCAGCCTCACCATCGGCCACGGGAATATTTCATCAGGCAGACATGCTTGGCGTATTTGCTGGGCGCGATGACGACTGGCGGCGTGCTGCCGTAGGCCTTCCCAGTTTCGATGTCCGGATCGTCCTTATAGAAGCCGCTCTTATAGCTCGTGGTGCAATCACCGAATTTGTTGCAAACCTCGAGCTTGGTACAGATGATCGCCTCGCTCTGCTCGTAAATGTAATAGGTCGCCTCGGAATAGGGCGGGCGCGGATAATTTTCGGTGCGGATGGTTACCTGCCCCGCGTCCCTGCCGAAATCCTGTGCGGCGGCGGCCGGAATGCCACCAGCAAGGCAAGACGAGACCATCAAAACAAAGCCCGTCAGATTGCGCATGGACCACCCGCCTCCCTTTTTGATCCTTCCAGCCCTATGGCCTTGGCGGACAGCCGTCAACGGACTGGTACACCGGCACGAAGCCCCAGAGGTGGGAAAGCGAAGACGATGCTCGAACACGTTCCGGGCAAGCGCAGAAACAGGTGTTCATAGGCACCAGCCCTGTGGACGGAATTCCGGATACCTTACCCTCCCCTGGAGGGGTGGGTAAGGTCAGCGCCTGTGCACGAGGACGTTCGCACTCGCTGGCAATCTTGTGCGGTGATGCGATCAGACCGAGACCGGCCTCACCGGGCCCTTGCCGCGCTTGGAATCCAGCGGAATCGGATCGTTGGCACCGCCCGGGCTCGGCTTGTGCGGCGCCAGATTGGAGCGGATGAAGTCGGAAATGCGCGGAGCGATCTCGGAGCGGAAGCGCGAGCCGTTGAAGACGCCATAGTGCCCGACGTTCATCTGGGTGTAGTGGGCGCGCTTGTCGGCCGGCAGGTTCACGCACAGGCCATGCGCCGCATGGGTCTGGCCGTGGCCAGTGATGTCGTCGTTCTCACCCTCGATGGTGAAGAGCGCGGTGTTGCGGATGGCGCCCGGATCCACCGGCTTGCCGCGATGGGTCATCTCGCCCTTGGCCAAGGCATATTTGATGAACACGGTATCGACCGTCTGCAGATAGAACTCCGCCGTCAGGTCCATCACCGAGAGATATTCGTCATAGAATTCGCGATGCTTCTGGGCGCTGTCGCCGTCGCCGCGCACCAGATCGAAATAGAGCGTCTTGTGGGCGTCGAAATGGCGGCTGAGATTCATGGTCATGAAGCCGGTCAGCTGCAGGAAGCCGGGATAGACGTCGCGCATGAAGCCGGCATTGGGGAACGGCACCTTGGTGATGACGTTCGAACGGAACCAATCGACGCCCTTCTCCACGGCGACGTCGTTGACCTTGGTCGGCGAGAGGCGGGTGTCGATCGGGCCGCCCATCAGCGTCATGGTCAGCGGCGCATAGGGGTCGTTCTCCGCTTCCATGCGGGAAACGGCGGCCATCACCGGTACCGAAGGCTGGCAGACGCCGATCACATGGGTGTCGGGGCCGAGCACATGCAGCATCGAGATGACATAGTCGATATAATCGTCGAGATCGAAACGCCCCTCCGACACCGGCACCAGCCGGGCATCGATCCAATCGGTGATGTAGACCTCGTGATTGGGCAGGAAGGCCTCGACCGTGCCGCGCAGCAGCGTGGCGTAATGGCCCGACATCGGCGCCACGATCAGGAGTTTGGGATCCGGACGGCGATTGCCGCGGATGGCGCGGGAAAAACGCAGGAGATTGCAGAAGGGCCGCCGCCAGACGACTTCCTCATGCACGGCCACGCGCTCGCCGCCCACCAGCACGTCCTTGATGTCGAAGGCCGGCTTGCCGTAGCGGCGCGTCACGCGCTCGAAGACCTCGCAGGCTGCCGCAACCGACTTGCCCCAGGTGGTCATAGAAAAAGGATTGCCCGGATTTTCAAAAAACGCCCGGGTCGCGTCGGAAAAAGCTCTAGTCGGGCCCAGCGCCGCATGCGTCGCTTCGTAGATGGTGTAGACGGGCGCGGAAATCGCGCCCAACCCCATCATGCCCCTAAGTTCTTCAAACATAGCACCACCAAACTACAGGATTGCAGGTCCGTCGCCGAATGCTCGTCACGGATTTGTCATAGCAGCATTATTGCGACGCAACAAATATTCCGGAGTGTAAAAGCGATATCGTCAACAATCTGATACCGGCAGCGATCAGGAAGCCTATGCTGCTTCGACACCATCAAGGGAGACTGAAATGCCCACCCAGCCTGCTGTCGGCCTGACCTCGCGCGAGGGCCAGCCGGATCTGTCCGGCCTCGCCGCCACGCTGGACGAGGTTGCCGATCTCGGTCTCGCTTTTGTCGAGCTGCCGGCCTACCACTACGACCTCGTGCTGGCCGGGCGCCCGATCGGCTCGCGCGTCGCCGAATTCGAAGCCATATGCCGCGACCGTCCTTTCGGCTTCACCGTGCACGGCCCGCTGCCGATCAACTTCATGGCACCGCCCGCGCTGCTGCCGCGCTTCCTGGACACGACCAAGGCTTTCATCGAGATCGCGGCCCGCATCGGCGCGCCGCATCTGGTCATCCATGCCGGCATGATGCAGGCCGACGAGCGCCACGACGCCGAGAATGCGGCTGCCCGCCAGCGCGACTACCTCCATCGTGCCGGCGAGGCGGCGGCCGCACACAAGGTCGTGCTATGCGTCGAAAACCTGTTCGATTTCGGCCCCTATGCGGCGACGCCCAGCATTGCGCGCCTGGCCGAGGAACTCGCCCTGATCGACCACCCGCATGTCCGGGCCACCTTCGATTTCAGCCATGGCTACATCCATGCCAGCCAATATGGTTATGACTTTCTGGAGGAGGCCAAGGCGCTGGCCCCCTTCGCCAAGCACCTCCATTTGCACGATTCCTTCGGCCAGCCCGACCTGCCCTGGGTTTATGACAGCGCCGAGGCCAATGCCTTCGGCCTGGGCGACCTGCATCTGCCGCTGGGCTGGGGCAGCCTGCCCTGGGACGCTCTCGCCGAGCAGTGCAGCTTCCCCGCCGACGTCATCGCCATCCACGAACTCAATGAGCGTTTCTGGCGAGACCGGCGCGAGGCGCTCGACAATGCGCGGGGGTTTCTGGGACAAATTCGCACTGCGGGATAGGCTCCCCGGGACCGTTCTCGTCCCGCCTATCCTGGAAGCATTACGTTTGTCGGACAGGAAAGGCGGACGAGACGTCCGCGGTCCCAGCGTTGGCGTCTCTTGCGCAAACCTTGGCGGCGTCGCGCAGGAAGCGGTGCGGGTGGGATCGCGGACAACAGCCACATTGAGCGGCGCTCTATGTGGCGGCGACGTCCGCTCTTGGAACTCCCGTGCAAGCAGGCAAAGCGCCCCTGTCGCATTCTGCATCGTGCCTGTCGCGACAGGTCACGTCCGTAAACGGGGCTGGCCTAACATCCCCGCGACAGGGAGGAAGCACCGTGAATACCGACGTCATCATATCCTGCGCGATCACCGGGGCCGGCGACACCGTCGGCAAGCACCCGGCCATTCCGGTCACGCCCAAGCAGATCGCCGACTCGGCCATCGAGGCGGCCGAGGCGGGCGCCGCCATCGCCCATCTGCATGTCCGCGATGTCGACACCGGCAAGGCCGGCCGCAAGCTCGAACATTATCGCGAGGCCGTCCAGCGCATCCGCGATTCGGGCGTGGATGTGGTGATCAACCTCACCGCCGGCATGGGCGGCGACTTCTTCTTCGACCCCGCCAATCCGCGCACCGGGGGCGCGGGCACCGACATCGCCAATGCGGCCGAGCGCGTCGCCCATGTCGAGGAACTGAGGCCCGAGATCTGCACGCTGGATTGCGGATCGGTGAATTTCAGCGACGGCCTGTTCATGGCCACCGGCGAGACCTTGCGCGAGATGGCCGAGCGCATCCAGGCCGTCGGGGTAAAGCCCGAGATCGAGTGCTTCGAACTCGGCCATATCTGGCAGGCCAAGGATCTGATCAAGCGCGGCCTGATCGACGCGCCGCCGATGTTCCAGCTCTGCCTCGGCATCCCCTGGGGCGCGGAGGCCACCACCGAGACCATGGTCGCCATGCGCAACCATCTGCCGCCGGGCGCCAATTGGGCCGCCTTCGCCATCGGCCGCATGCAGATGCCCTTCGTGGCCCAGTCCATGCTGCTGGGCGGCAATGTCCGCGTCGGCCTGGAAGACAATATCTGGCTCGACCGCGGCGTACATGCGACCAACCAGTCGCTCACCACCCGCGCCAAGGAAGTGATCGAGCGTCTGGGCGGGCGGGCGCTCACGCCAGCGGAAGCGCGCGACAAGCTCGGCCTGAAGAAGCAGAAATGAGCCGGGTCACTACCCCTAACGAGGGCAAGCCCTTTGCGGGCTGGGATTGGGCCAAGCCGATCCCGGCCCCGCTGGCCCTGCACCGCACGCCGGTGGTCGAGGCGTGGACCGACTATAACGACCACATGACGGAGAGCGCCTTCCTCTTGGTGTTCGGGGATTCCTCGGATGTCTTCTTCCGCATGATCGGCGTCGACGAGGCCTATCGCGCCGCGGGTTCCTCGATCTACACCATGGAAACCCGCATCCATAATCGGCGCGAGGCCCATATCGGCGATCCGCTGGCACTGACGCTCCAACTCATCGACCACGACGCCAAGCGCCTGCACGTCTTCCATGCCATGACCAACGAGGCTGATGGAGCAGTGCTCGCCACCGCCGAGCAGATCCTGGTGCATGTCGACATGCAGGCCGGGCGTTCCTCCCCCTTCCCGCCAGAGATCGCCGAGCGCATCGCGGCGATCGCCGGGGCCCACGCAGACCTGCCGGTGCCTCCGACGGTAGGCGTGCCGCTCGGGATCAGGCGGCGATAGGGGCGCAGCTCTCGCGATACCATCCCCCTATGGCATAACAGCCTTCTCCAGGAAGTGGGGAAGTCCGCCACATCTTCGAAACGAAGATGTGGCTGTTCATTGCGAAGCAATGACGGATGGGGTGTGGCGGGCAGTGCGCCATGCATGACGCGATGGCGGGACGGGCCGCGCAAGCTTACTTGGGACATAGCGCTGCCCGCCACACCCGACCCGACTTCGTCGGGCCACCCTCCCCACTTCGTGGAGAGGGCTTGTCGCGCCTTATTCGGAAAAGTTGCAGATCACGCGACAGCAAAAAGCCGGGCGATGAGCCCGGCTTTGGCAGATTCTGGCAAGAGCGCCGCTGCTTACTTCGGCAGATCGATCGGCTTTTCGCTCTTCGAATTGAGATAGGCCAGGATGTCGGCGCGGTCCTGCGGCTTGGGCAGACCGGCGAAGGACATCTTGGTGCCCTTGGCGAAAGCCTGCGGGCTCTTGATGAAGTGATAGAAATCGTCGGGCGTCCAGGTCTCGCCCTTGTCGTGCAGCGCCTTGATGGCATCGGAATAGGCGAAGTCCGTCTTGTGGCCCTTCGGCCCGCCGATCACACCGAACAGGTTCGGACCCACGCCGTTCTTGCCGGTCTGGTCGTCGGTATGGCAGGCAGCGCACTTCTTGAAGATGGCGGCGCCCTTCTCGACCGAGGCCTTGGCGACCAGCTCGGCCAGCGGCGGATCCTGGGAGGCAGCAGGCGCCTCGGCAGTGGTGGCCGGCGCGGCGTCGGTGAGCTCATAGCCCGCCTTCTCCGGTTTTTCCTGCTTGAAGATTTCCTCGGCGACAATGCCCAGACCCAAGGTCAGCATCAGCGTGCCCAGGACTGCGCCGGCAATCTTGTTCAGTTCAAACGATGACGACGAACTCATCCCCGGCTCCGACTCGAGATAGACTTAGCGAAATAGACGCGACCAAAGGCAAAAGATGCCCCCGCACCTGATTGCCCCAAACACAAACTCCGGCAGCCACTCTGTCAAGCGGCAAACCGCATGGGACCCTCTATCCGGTTTGACCCGTAGTTTGCAACTCGTATAAATCGCGCGCGCTTGCTACTTTTCGCCGCCCCGCTCCGGAAGCGGCCGTTCAGAGGCTGTTGTGAACCATGGATAGGATTTTGACGTGAGCGATTTTGTTCGAGGTGAAGGAGTTCGAGGACGCAAGCCTTGCGGCTTGCTACGTCTGCCACAGGCAAAGCCCGTGGCTGGAACGACGCACTCGTCGAGCAAAAGCGACACTGCAGGTGGCCAGCCTTGACCTCATCAAAACCCTATCCATGGTTCACAACGGCCTCTAGGTGAATTTCCTTGTCTCATCCCCTCATCCTGATTCCCGCTCGCATGGCCTCGACCCGCCTGCCGGGCAAGCCACTCGCCCCGATCGCAGGGGAAGCGATGATCGTGCATGTCTGGCGCCGGGCGTGCGAATCGCGCCTGGGCCGGGCGGTGGTGGCGACGGATACGGCCGAGGTCGCCGACGCCGTGCGTGCCGCAGGCGGCGAAGCAGTGATGACGCGGCCCGACCACCCCACCGGCTCGGATCGCATCTACGAGGCTTTGAGCGCTATCGACCCCGAGGGCCGGCACGACACCATCATCAATGTCCAGGGCGACCTGCCGACCATCGAGCCGGAATCGATCCGCGCCGTGTTCGGGCCGCTTGCCAACGAGGCTGTGGATATCGCCACCCTCGCCGCCGTGATCACGCGCGAGGAGGAGAAGACCAATTCCAGCGTGGTGAAGGTGGTGGGCACGCCGATCGAGCCCGGCGTGTTGCGGGCGCTCTATTTTACCCGCGCCACCGCCCCCTGGGGCGAGGGCGACCTCTATCACCATATCGGCCTCTACGCCTATCGCCGCGCCGCGCTGGAGCGCTTCGTCACGCTGCCACCGGCACCGTTGGAGCAGCGCGAGCGCCTCGAGCAATTGCGGGCGCTGGAAGCGGGAATGCGCATCGATGTTGCGATCGTTCCCGCCGTGCCGCTAGGTGTCGATACACAGGAAGATCTCGAACGCGCCCGCGCGATTCTCGAAAGACATTAAACTGATGACCGAGTCCAAACTGAAAGTTTCGTTCCAGGGCGAGCCTGGTGCCAATTCTCATATCGCCTGCATCAACGTCTATCCCGACGCCGAACCCTTGCCCTGCCCGACCTTCGAGGACGCCTTCAATGCGGTGTCTTCCGGCGAGGCGGAGCTTGCCATGATCCCGATCGAGAATTCGGTGGCGGGGCGCGTCGCCGACATCCATCATCTCTTGCCGACCTCGGACCTGCATATCATCGGCGAATATTTCCTGCCGATCCACCATCAGCTCATGGCGGTCCCGGGCGCGAGCCTCGACACCATCCGCACGGTCCACAGCCATCCCCAGGCCCTCGGCCAATGCCGCATCACCATGCGCGGCCTCGGCCTCACGCCGGTGACCGAGAGCGACACCGCCGGCGCCGCCCGGCTGGTGCGCGACTGGCAGGATCCGAGCAAATCAGCCCTCGCTTCCACGCTGGCAGCGGAAATCTATGGCCTCGAGGTCCTCAAGCCCGACGTCGAGGACGAGCCCTACAACACCACCCGCTTCGTGGTGCTGTCGCGCGAGCCGGATTGGGTGCCCATGGGCAAGGGGCCGACGGTGACGTCGCTGATCTTCACGGTACGCAACCTGCCGGCCGCGCTCTACAAGGCGATGGGCGGCTTTGCCACCAACGGCATCAACATGACCAAGCTGGAAAGCTACATGGTCGGCGGGCATTTCTCCGCCACCCAGTTCTATGCCGAGGTCGACGGCCATCCCGAGGAGAAGAACCTCAAGCGCGCTTTGGAAGAACTCGGCTTCTTCTCGACCAAGATGCGCATCTTCGGCGTGTTCCCGGCCGATCCGGCCCGCGACGACCACGCGCCACCGGCGGAGTGAACGGAGCGCGGACATCCTGTCCGCCTCTTGCTCTCCATCACGCGCAGCGCTTCCAAGAGGCGGACAGGATGTCCGCGCTCCAACCTCACGGCACCACCGCGCCGCCCTTCTCCGCGAATTCCTTCAGGAGGTGATGGGCGATCGCCATCGGCCTGGGCGCACTGAAGCCCAGAGGATGCTCGTCGATCAGCATCTGGACCACCTCTTCGCGCGTAAACCAGCGCGCATCCTCGAGTTCCTTGATGTCGACATTGATGTCGCGGCCGACCGCCCGGGCAAAGCAGCCCACCATCAGGGAGGAGGGGAAGGGCCAGGGTTGCGAGGCGAAATAGCGCACATGCGAGCAGGCGATGCCCGATTCCTCCAGGACCTCGCGCCGCACGGCATCCTCGATGGTCTCGCCGGGCTCCAGGAAGCCAGCCAGCGCCGAATACATCTTTTCCGGAAAGCGGGTCTGGCGACCCATCAGGCAGCGATCGCCATCGATAGCCAGCATGATCACCACCGGATCGACGCGGGGAAAGTGCTGGGTGCTGCAATTGGCACAGTCGCGCCGCCAGCCACTGGACGTGATCCGGGTCTCCTGGCCGCAATTGGCACAGAAACGATGACGCTGGTGCCAGTCCAGCACTTCCTTGGCCGTGGACAGCTCGCCGAGAATGCCCGGCGCCACCAGGCCCCGCATGGCAAGGGAGCGCAGGTCCATCGCCTCGACATCCGTGCGCCAGGCGAGTTCGTCGGCCAGCCCCTTGTCGAAAGCCTGTGCGAACACGGCACTGCCATCGGACTGCAGGCCGAGGAAGACAATTTGCCGGCTATCTTTGAAAGATTCGATCTCCTCGCGATCGAACAGAGCCTCATGGGCGCCGTCGCGAATGCGCAGAAGCGGGATGTCGCCCGAGAAGGCAAAGAACCGGCATGAGGAATGGGCCAGCTTGTCCGCGATGAAGGCTTCGTCCTCGCGCTGACCCGAGGCGCGATCGAGTGGATTGACCGAATAGGCGATGGCGGCGGAACGATCGAACAGAGTATGCAGTGTCATGGCAAATTTTTCCGGCAAGATCTTCATGAAATCGACAGTAGCCTGCGAAGCTGGCTAATCAAATCGGCGGCGACAGCTTCCGCATAAGGCCGTGCAGGCACCTGCCCCCAGACGGGTTTCGGCCAGGCGGGGTCGCCCTTGAAACGGGCGATGACGTGGATATGAAGCTGCGGCACCATATTGCCAAGGGCGGCGACATTGAGCTTGTCGCAGCCCGTGAGAGCCTTCAGCGCCTGAGAGACCGCGGCGATCTCCTGCATCAGCACGGTTCTATCAGCCTCGTCGAGCTCGATGATCTCGCTGATATCGGGATGTTTGGGGATGAGGAGAAGCCAGGGGAAGCTGGCATCGTTCAACAGGCGCAGATGCGACAGGGCAAGGTCGCCGATGGCGATCGAATCGCCTGCAAGCTGGGGATGGAGGGTGAAGGCGGGGGACATGGGCTTTCCGGGTGCGCGGACGTCTCGTCCGCTCTTCCTAACCCGCAAATGCGCCGGTTCCAAGGGTCGGCGGAAAGAGCGGGCTGGAAGCCCGCGCACCCGGAAGTTATCCCATCACCATCAAGAGGTCCTTGGCGTCGATCTGGGCGCCGGGCGAGACCAGAACTTCGGCGATCTTGCCGTCCTGGGGAGCATGCAGCGCGGTCTCCATCTTCATCGCCTCGATGGTCAAGAGCACGTCGCCCGCTTTGACCGCCTGCCCCGCCTTCACCGCCACGGTGGAGATGGCGCCCGGCATCGGTGCGGCGATATGGGCCTCGTTGCCGTCCTCCGCCTTGCGGCGCGCCTTGACGCTGCCGGCAGCCAGGCGGTTGGGCACCTTGATGATACGCGGCTGGCCGTTGAGCTCGAAGAAGACTCGAACCTGCCCTTCCTCGTCGGTCTCGCCCATCGTCTGCAGGCGGATCACCAGGGCCTTGCCGCGCTCGATTTCGATGGTGAGTTCGTCGCCCGGCGCCATGCCGTAGAAATAGGTCGCGGTCGGCAGCACCGAAACGGGCCCGTATTTGCGGGCGGTGACGGCATAGTCGGTGAAGACCTTGGGATACATCAGATAGGAGGAGATCTCGTTGCCCTCCACGGCGCGGCCGATCTTCTTCTCCACCTCCGCCTTCAACGCCGGAATGTCGGCCGGCGGCAGCAGCGAGCCGGGGCGCACGGTGATCGGCGCTGCATCCTTGAGGATCTTCTTCTGCAGGGCGGAAGGCCAGCCGCCCTCGGGCTGGCCGAGATCGCCGTGCATCATCTCGACGACGGAGGCCGGGAAGGCGACCTCGCGGGCGGGATCGGCGACATCCTCCGGGGTGAGGCCCTGCGCCACCATCATCAGCGCCATGTCGCCGACCACCTTGGAAGACGGCGTCACCTTGACGATGTCGCCGAACAGATCGTTGGCGGCGCGATAGGCTTTGGCCACCTCGTGCCAGCGCGTCTCCAGGCCGAGGGAGCGCGCCTGCTCCTTGAGATTGGTGAACTGGCCGCCCGGCATCTCGTGCAGATAGACCTCCGACGCACCGGCCTTCAGGTCACTCTCGAAGGCGGTGTATTGCGTACGCACCGCCTCCCAATAGAAGGAGATCTGGCGGATCGCCTCCGGATCGAGGCCGGGATCGCGCTCGGAATGCCTGAGCGCCTCGACGATGGAGCCGAGGCAGGCCTGGGACGTCGTGCCAGACATCGCATCCATGGCGGCATCGACCGCATCGACACCAGCCTCGATCGCCGCCAGCACGGTGGCGCCGGCAATGCCCGAAGTGTCATGGGTGTGCAGGTGGATCGGCAGGCCGATCTCCTGCTTGAGTTCGCTCACCAGCTTGCGGGCCTGGGCCGGCTTGAGCAGACCCGCCATGTCCTTGATCGCCAGGATATGGCAGCCGGCCTTTTCAAGCTCGCGCGCCATGCGGACGTAATAGGCCAGGTCGTATTTCGAGCGCGAGGCGTCGAAAAGGTCGGCCGTATAGCAGATAGCGCCCTCGGCCAGCTTGCCGGCCTCCAGCACGGCGTCAATAGACACCCGCATATTCTCGACCCAGTTCAGGCAGTCGAAGATGCGGAAGAGGTCCATGCCGGCATCGGCTGCCTGCTTGACGAAGAGCCGTACGACATTGTCGGGATAATTGGTGTAGCCGACGCCATTGGCCCCGCGCAGCAGCATCTGGGTGAGGATGTTGGGCGCGCGTTCGCGGATCAAAGCGAGACGCTCCCAGGGATCCTCGGTGAGGAAGCGCATAGCGACGTCGAAGGTGGCACCGCCCCAGCATTCGAGCGAAAGCAGCTGCGGCAGGCCGGCGGCATAGGCCGAGGCGACGCCGGCGATGTCGTAGGTGCGCATGCGCGTGGCCAGCAGCGACTGATGGGCGTCGCGCATGGTGGTGTCGGTGACGAGGACGCGCTTTTCCTCCTTCATCCAGCTCGCGAACTTCTCCGGGCCCAGCGTGTCGAGCAGCTGCCTGGTGCCGGAGGCAGGCCTCACCTTGAATTCGGGCGCATGCGGCGTGCGCGCCTCGGCGGGCGGCCGCGCTCGGCCGCGCGCCTCGGGATGGCCGTTGACGGTGACGTCAGCGATATAGGTCAGGAGCTTGGTGGCGCGGTCGCGGCGCTTGGCGAACTGGAACAGCTCGGGCGTCTCGTCGATGAAGCGCGTGGTGTACTGGTTGGAGCGGAACTTCTCGTGCGCCAGCACCGCCTCCAGGAAGGGCAGGTTGGTGGCGACGCCCCGGATACGGTATTCGCGCAAGGCGCGGGTCATGCGGGCGATGGCTTCCTGCGGGGTGGAGGCCCAGGCCGTGACCTTTTCGAGCAGCGGATCGTACCAGCGTGTCACCACCGCGCCGGAATAGGCGGTGCCGCCGTCGATGCGGATGCCGAAGCCCATGGCACCGCGATAGGCGGTGATGCGGCCATAGTCCGGGATGAAGTTGTTCTCGGGATTCTCCGTGGTCAGCCGGCACTGCAGCGCATGGCCGCGCATGAAGATGTCGTCCTGGGCGGGAATGCCGGTCTCCAGCTCGCCATCGGCACCGATGACGCCGATGCGCCCGCCCTCGGCGATGCGGATCTGGGCCTTGACGATGTCGAGATCGGTGACGACCTCGGTGACGGTGTGCTCGACCTGGACGCGCGGATTGACCTCGATGAAATAGAACTTGCCGGTATCGGCATCCATCAGGAACTCGACGGTGCCGGCGCCGGCATAATCGGTGCCGCGCCCGATCTTGAGCGCCGATTCGCACAGGCCCTGGCGCGTCTCCTCGTCGAGATAGGGCGCGGGCGCGCGCTCGATCACCTTCTGGTTGCGGCGCTGGATCGAGCAGTCACGCTCGAACAGATGCACCAGCGTGCCGTTGCCGTCACCGAGGATCTGCACCTCGACATGGCGGGCGCGGCGCACCAGCTTTTCCAGATAGACCTCGTCCTTGCCGAAGGCAGCCTTGGCCTCGCGCTTGGCGGTGAAGACGGCATCGAGCAGCTTGTCCTCGCTCTCGATCGGGCGCATGCCACGCCCGCCGCCACCCCAGGAGGCCTTGAGCATCACAGGATAGCCCACAGCCTGCGCCGCCGCCTTGATCGCTTCGGGATCGTCGGGAAGCGGGTCGGTCGCCGGCATCACCGGCACGCCGACCGAAATGGCGAGGTTGCGCGCATCGACCTTGTTGCCGAGCGTGCGCAGGGTCTTGGGGCTGGGACCGATGAAGACGATGCCGGCGGCGGCGCAGGCTTCGGCGAATTCCGGGCTCTCCGACAGCAGGCCGTAGCCGGGATGGATCGCATCGGCCCTGGCTTCCTTGGCGACGCGGATCACCTCGTCGATGGAGAGATAGGCCTCCACCGGTCCCAGATTCCTTTCAGACCCCTTGCCCTTGCCGATCTGGTAGGCTTCATCAGCCTTGAAGCGGTGCAGCGAAAGTTTGTCCTCCTCCGCATAGACGGCAATGGTGGAGATGCCGAGTTCCGTGGCGGCCCGAAACACGCGGATGGCGATCTCGGAACGATTGGCGACGAGCAGGCGGCGGAAGGACGGTCGCATGAGCACTCGCGGTCTGGAGGGGAGTTGGGAATTTATGTTGCAATGCGAAGAGTGATGCACATTCTTTCCCACATCGGCAAATCCTACTCGCTCCACCAGCGATGAAATGTCGACGTTCGCCGTTTTGTTCGCTTATTTGTTCACAAGGACGAACGAGCCTGCCCTTCGTTCGTGATGGAGCAAACGTCGATGGCCTACTTGACCCCATGGCGCGGCATCAGGATCGACGCGACACCCCAGGGGGAAGCTCCCATCGCCATCAGGCAGGCCTGGATCGGCCTGACCCTGCCGCTGTTGGAAACGGCGCCGTCGGAGCCGGAGACGATGATCGTCGAAATCGGGTTTCGCAATCCGGCCGGCGTCCTCAGCCTGCTGAAGCAGCGTTTGGGCTTCAAGCCGCCGACGGCAATTTGGCAGGCCTATTCAGTGCAGGCCGCAAGCGCCTTGCGCCTGCTCGATAACCATTCCCCGCAAGCCGCTCGATGGTGGCAAAGAAATACGCCCTGGCTGTTCGAGCCGGCCCAGGTCCTGGCGTTCAACGCGGATTGTTGCGAACTGGTCTTTGTGGACAGGCTCCCCGCCAACGAGCCGTGACGGCCTGCAGGCCATCATCCCTTACCGCAAAAAGGCGGAAGCCCCACCGGGGGCGGGGCTTCCTACGGGCTACCGGGCTGGTGTTGGGGTGCAGGGTCCGATAACCCGAATTCGGGCTCAGTAGCAGACCCTCACGCGCTTCCAGAAGCCGCCGTAATAGCCGTCGACCCAGCGCTTCTCGATGTGGCAGCGGCGATAGTAGACGGGGCGGTAATCGTCGTAATAGCCGCCGCCATAATAGCTGTTGTTGTAGGCGGAGCCGGCGAGCAGCCCACCCAGCAGGCCGATACCGGCACCAGCGGCGAAGGCGCCACCACGGCCATAGCGGGCTTCGGCGGTGCCAGTGGTGGCAATGGCGGTGCCTGCCAGTGTTGCGGCAACCAGGGCGCCGGTCAGGATTTTCTTCAACATCGTCTCGTTCCCATTCTTGTCTTGCGCGGGCTGCGCTTGCTTTGATGGGATGACAATGCCACCGCCGCCCCGGCCTCTCCGTGCGATTCGTCACGGGATGCAACCGATGCGTGTTCGGGCGTGCGGGGGATCTTGCAGGCGCTGATTGCCCTTCATCGGCGGCAACGACATAGTAGCGGGCATGAGCAGAGAATCGAACTTACGGGCGCCCCGATCTTCAATCCTCGATTGGAAGGATGGGCCATGATCGACAAGCTCGAATTCCTGATCGCTCTCTCCCGCGAGCACCATTTCGGCCGGGCCGCCGAGATCTGCGGGGTGACCCAGCCCACCCTCTCGGCCGGCATCAAGCAGCTCGAAGGCGAACTCGGCGTCCTGCTGGTGGCGCGCGGCTCGCGCTTCCAGGGCTTCACCCCGGAGGGTGACAGGGTGCTGGAATGGGCCCGGCGCATCGTCAGCGACAGCCGCGCCATGCGCCAGGAGGTCGAGGCGCTCAAGCGCGGCCTCAACGGTCACCTCACCATCTCGGTGATCCCGACGGCGCTCTCCATGGTTGCCTCGATCACCACGCCCTTTCGCGCCCGCCACCCCAACGTGACCTTCACCATCCTCTCGCGCCCCTCGACCACGGTGCTGCAGGAGTTGGAGGACCTGGCCATCGATGCCGGCATCACCTATCTCGACAACGAGCCGCTGGGGAAGGTCTCGACGGTGGAGCTCTATCGCGAAAGCTATTGCCTGCTCACCGACGTCAATGGCGAATTCGCCGGCCGCAACACGGTGAGCTGGGAGGAGCTCGGCCATGTGCCGCTCTGCCTGCTGACGCCCGACATGCAGAACCGGCGCATCGTCGACCACCTCCTGCGCAATGCCGAGACGCCGGTGGCGCCGACCCTGGTTTCCAACTCGATGCAGGTGCTGCTCTCGCATGTGCGCACGGGGCGCTGGTCGAGCGTAATGCCGGCCATCCTGGTCGAGATGCTGGGCGCCGGCGACCATGTGCGCTCGATCCCCATCGTCGAGCCGCAAGCGCATCACAAGGTCGGCCTGATCACACCCAAGCGCGAAACCCAGACACCCCTGGTCGCCGCCCTGATCGCCGAAGCCAAGCGCTACGCCATGCAAATGGGATGAAGATCATGCGCTTCGCCGCGCCGTTATCGTGTATCCGTGCCGCTTGATGTTCAGAGGTCACCACGACCGTAACGGTGCGGCGCAAATAGGTTACCCTGCAAGCCTGACCCTCGCTGCACTGGCCAAATACCCGCTACGGGTTTCGCCGCGTGCCTTGGCCGCTCGATCGATACGATCAAGCAATCCCTCATCGATCGAGATGTTGATGCGGACGGGTTTGGACGGCAAGTCGACAGGAACCAGGACCAGCACTGCATCCTTGCTCCACTCCACGAATTCGGGATCCACCCGAAGTTCGGAGAGCTCACGGAGCAGAGGAAGCGCCTCGCCATCCTCGACCATACCCTCGACATGCAGAGCCAATGCCTGCCGCCCTTTGGCAATCGCCTCTTCCGCCGAGCCTCCACCCGATACGGCGCCGGGGAAATCAGGGAACGAGATGCCATAAATTCCATTCTCTTCATGGATCAATGCGTATGCCAATGCCCTCATCACACCCTCCTTGGTGGTCCGAAGAAGGAGTGGGAGTTCACCACTCCCACCCCGCCTGCTTGAATATCGACCGGAGCGTCCCGGTTGGGATCTCCCTTACTCCCATGTCAACCGTCACTCTTCCGGGCCGGCCGGACCGGGTGAATTGTTGGTGGTCACCCGGCCCTTTCCGTTTCAGCTCCCAACCTTCTTTTTTGAGGCGGCTGACAACCTTTCTCGGTGTCATCGGGGAGCGCTTCACATTCATGTCGTCGCGCCTCATCTGAGGATTGTGTATTGATACACACAATTTAGGCCAACGTCAACGATAAATGTGTATTGGTGTGTATTTCTTGCTGACCGTATCGAGGCAATTGCAGAAAAACATGCCGGATTGCCCCCATGGGGTGTTTCATTCACGATACCAGGGCCGAAATTGGAAGATGACTCTATCGATCGTTGGCGGCGTCAGCTTTGAAGCACAACGCCAAACCAACGGGATGAAATCCCGCCAGAACCCCGCTTCGGTCGCGCTCGGGTATCCCACAACATCGCGCGTTTTCGCTTTCAACCGGGATTTCTTTGCATCTTCCTGCCCGACGCGCTATCGGCATGGCCAAATCGATTGGACTAGGCTGCCCGCAATGAAGTTCACGCTTTCCTGGCTCAAGGATCACCTCGAAACCTCAGCCACGCTCGACGAGATCGTCGCGACCCTCACCCGCATCGGCCTCGAGGTCGAGGGGGTGGAGGACCCTGCCAAGAAGCTTTCCGGCTTCTCGATCGCCTATGTCGTCTCGGCCGAGCAGCATCCCAATGCCGACAAGCTCCGGGTCTGTATGGTCGATACCGGCAAGGGCGATCCGGTGCAGGTGGTCTGCGGCGCCCCCAATGCCCGCACCGGCATGAAATCGGTATTCTCGCCGCCCGGCACCTATATCCCGGCCAAGAACATCACGCTCGCCATCGCGCCGGTACGCGGGGTCGAGAGCCGCGGCATGTTGTGCTCGGAATTCGAGCTCGAAATCTCCGACGAGCATGACGGCATCATCGACCTGCCTGCCGACGCGCCTGTCGGCATGCCCTTTGCCGAATATGCCGGCCTCAACGACCCGGTGATCGACGTGAACCTCACGCCGAACCGGCCCGACTGCACCGGCGTCGCCGGCATTGCCCGTGATCTCGCCGCCGCCGGCCTCGGCAGGTTGAAAACGCCCGCGGTGCCCTCCATCGCCGGCGAAGGCCCCTGCCCCGTTACGGTGACGCTCGATTTCGGCGACACGCCCTCGCTATGCCCCGGCTTTGCGCTTCGCTTGGTGCGCGGCGTCAAGAACGGCCGCTCGCCCGTGTGGATGCAGCGCCGGCTCAACGCCATTGGCCTGCGCCCGATCAGTGCGCTGGTCGACATCACCAACTATGTCACCTTCGACCGCGGCCGGCCGCTGCACGTCTTCGATGCTGCCAAGATCGAAGGCAACCTCACCGTCCGGCGCGCCCGCGAGGGCGAAAACATCGTCGCGCTCGACGGCAAGACCTATGTGCTCAATGACAGCATCTGCGTGATCGCCGACGACAAGGGCCTGGAGTCGATCGCCGGCATCATGGGCGGCGAGCATTCGGGCTGCGACGAGAACACCACCGATGTGCTGATCGAATCGGCGCTGTGGGAGCCACTCAACATCGCCCGCACCGGACGTGCGCTCGGCATCAACACTGATGCGCGCTATCGCTTCGAGCGCGGTGTCGATCCCGCCTTCATGGTACCGGGCGTCGACCTCGCCACTCAGCTCGTGATTGAATTGTGCGGCGGCAAGCCGACCGAGACCCTCGTGGTGGGCGGCGTCACCCCCGCACCCGAGGTGTTGGATCTGCCGGCCCACGAGGTTGCACGCCTGACGGGGCTCGCGACCAGCCTCGCCGAAAGCGCCGACATCCTCGAGCGCCTCGGCTTCGGCGTCATCCGCAAGCCGGACGCGCTGGCGGTGACAGCGCCGAGTTGGCGCCCCGACATCGAAGGCAAGGCGGACCTCGTCGAGGAGGTGATGCGCATCGTCGGCGTCGATTCCATTCCGGTGACGCCGCTGCCGCGCGAGGCCCACGTGCCGCAGCCCGTGCTCACCGTGCTGCAGAAGCGCACCCGCCTGGCCAAACGGAGCCTCGCCGCGCGCGGCCTGATGGAGGCCGTGACCTGGTCCTTCATCGCCAAGGCCCAGGCCGAACGCTTCGGCGGCGGCCAGCCGACGCTGTCGCTCGCCAACCCGATCGCCGCTGATCTTTCCGACATGCGCCCCAGCCTGCTGCCCGGCCTGATCGCGGCGGGCCAGCGCAATGCCGATCGCGGCACCAGCGACGTCGCCCTGTTCGAGGTCGGCCAGATCTTCCGCGGAGATCGGCCGGAAGACCAGAAGATCGCCGCCAGCGGCATCCGCCGCAACCAAGCTCGTCCCGACGGCTTCGGCCGCCACTGGTCGGGGCCGGCAAGCGCGGTGAGCGTGTTCGACGCCAAGGAGGATGCCCTCACTTTGCTGGCCGCCCTCGGCGCGCCGGTCGCGAGCTTCCAGATCGTGTCGGGAGCGCCGTCCTGGTACCATCCCGGCCGTTCGGGCACGATCCAGCTCGGCCCGCAGAACATCATTGGCTGGTTCGGCGAACTGCATCCCTCGGCCTTGGAGGCGCTCGACGCCGATGGGCCGGTGGTCGGCTTCGAGATCATCCTCGACGCCCTCCCGGTGCCCAAGCCCAAGGCGACCAAGACGCGCGGCGTCCTGGCCCTCTCGCCCTTCCAGCCGGTCACCCGCGACTTCGCCTTCCTGGTCGCACGCAAGGTCAGGGCCGCCGACATCGTCAAGGCGACGCAGGGCGTCGACAAGAAGCTGATTTCAGGCGTGTCGATCTTCGACATCTATGAGGGCAAGGGCATCGCCGAGGATCAGAAATCGGTCGCCGTCGAGGTGGTGCTGCAGCCGCAGGACCGCACGCTGACCGACGTCGAAATCGATGCCGTTGCCGCCAAGATCATCGCCGAAGTCGGCAAGAAGACCGGGGCAACGCTGCGCGGGTAAGGCAGGCGCCACGAAGGCAGCCTCCAAGGTGTTGTGAAAGAGAAAAAGGCGGACCCAATTGGGCCCGCCTTTTGTTCGAACTGCATGCCAGCGCGTTCCGGATCGAAGCGCAGGGCCCGACGCTTGCAAATTATTGTTGTCGCATCGTTTTTACCGAAAACCGCGTCCACTTTTCGGTATGGTCGGTCAGGCTTTGCCACCGGCATACAGAACCGCCTGCAGAAACAGCGCCATCTGCAGGGCGATGAACTTGTCGACGAGTTCGAACAGGCTCCCATGGATCTCGATCGCCCGCCCGCCGGGGGCATGCAAGGTGACATAGCCCTCCTCGGCCGCATCCTCGAGCAGGCGGCGGACATGGACACGCGAGACGCCGAAGCAGTCGGCAACGGCGCCATAATGGAAATGGACGGTACGGTCCTTCAGGATCTCTCCCGGCATTTCCGTCGCAATCAGCTTGAGCAGGATTTCGAACCCGGCATCGCGCGCCATGAACAGCCGCATCTCGGGCACGAGATCGACCAAGGTGCCATGCATCAGGAAATAATTGCTGCAATAGCGAGCCAGCGCGCCGAGGAAGGCATCGTCGATCTCCACCCGCCTGACGGCGTGATCGACACGCTGCAATTGCGCGAGTGCCTGCAGATAGGGCGTGATGATCTGCTTAGCGATGGTGATACCGGCGCGGGTTGCCTCCAGCCGCTTGATGCGCTTGTCGCGCAGATCCTTGGTCTGACGCAGATAGCCCGCCTGGCGCAACAGGTTCAGCATGGCCCCGATGCGGTTGTGCCCCGCCAAGGCGTGCACGGTGCAGAAAGTCTGGACATCCGCCACCGTGACGCCCGCGGGCGGATCATTGGGCGAGGCGGCAAAGTGGCGGCTCAGCACATAGGCGCCCACGATCAGGCGGATTTCATCCGTCGCCATATGGATGAGCGGCAGATTGGTCCTGAGAATGGAAACGTAGCGACGCGCGAACGTGCTCCGCGCGGCCTTGAAGCCGGTATGCGCTCTCAGGGCCTGGGCGTCTGCAAGGACGGCCGACTGGTAGTTCGGCAGCGGAACGCTGACAGGGTTCTGCAAACCGAAATGGCTGACATTATGAATCTTGGCGCACTCCGATAGAGATCCTGCGCTTCTCCAAGACAACTCGCTCAATCACCACCCCTTTTTGCATGGGATTTTGGCGTCACAACTGAGGACAAGCAAGAAGACGCCCCGGATCGGCTGGGCGTTCACTCACGCCGCGACAACACCGTTGCAGCTGCATAGTTCCTATCATGTCGGTAGAAATTTAAAAGATATTTTCTTCTAAGTGTTTGACTACGAATACCTAATGCCTTGTCATTGCGACCTATACCTAACTGGGAGGGATGTCTAATACTTAAGTACTACGCACAGTGCAAATAGGAAACGCTTTCACAAGACGGAAAATATTTCTTCCAATACACCTCTCAAGACACCAAGATAAACTGATGTCTAAATAAATTTATTTGAACAAAATCATATTCTAAAACAGCATTTCCTTCAAAGACACGCATGACTTAGGTGTCTTCCCAGAAGTTTCCCCACGCCTTCCCGAGAGGCAATTTGATTTCAACGTCATGAAAATCATACTGCGAAAGGCTTGCCGAGGCCGGGACAACGACGTCACCATGAATTAGACGTTCTCGAAGGCTGCGACTTCGCCGTGGCCGCTCGCCTCATCGCTGCATGGAAGAGCGTCCGGCTGCATCATGGTTACTGTTTGGTTATAACTCGCGCCTAGAATCACCACGATTCCGGCCTGTATCTCGCGTCAGCGAGGTGCAGGGCCGCTCCCATTCATCCCGCACGGGTGCCATGCGGCCGCATCGGCGCCCGATTCTCGCGAAGGCATCCCATGACCCTGGCCAATATTCTGGAAGCGATCATCCTAGGTGTGGTCGAAGGCCTGACCGAGTTCATCCCGGTTTCCTCGACCGGCCATCTCCTGCTTGCAGCCCGCTACCTGAAATTCGAGGGTGACGATTCCTTCGTGATCCTCATTCAGCTCGGCGCCATCCTCGCCTTGCTCGCCGTCTATGCCGAGAGGCTGTGGCGCATCGCCACCGCTTTGCCGAAGGACCGGGAGGCCCAGCATTTCGTCCTCGGCGTGCTGGTTGCCTTCCTGCCTGCCGTGGTCCTCGGCGTGCTGCTCGAGCACAAGATGAAGCAATATCTCTTCAACGTGCCAGTGGTCTGCTACGCCCTGATCGCGGGCGGTTTCGTCCTGCTCGCCATCGAACAGTTCAAGATCGAGAAACGCTTCTCCAATTGCTATGTACTGCCGCTGCCGGTCTATCTGAAGATTGGACTGTTCCAGTGCCTGTCGATGATCCCCGGCGTTTCGCGCTCGGGCTCCACCATCGTCGGCGGCATGCTGCTCGGCCTCGACAAGCGCTCGGCGGCGGAATTTTCCTTCTTCCTGGCGATGCCGACCATGGTCGGCGCCTTCGTTTATGAGTTCGCCAAGTCCTACAAGACGATGACGACCGACAATCTCGGCCTGACCGCCATCGGCTTCGTCACCGCCTTCATCTCGGGTTGGTTCGTGGTGAAGACCCTGCTGGATTTCGTCTCCAAGCGCGGCCTTGCTCTGTTCGGCTGGTGGCGCATCGTCGTCGGCGTGATCGGCCTCTTGGCCTATTACACGATGGGTTGATTGCACGAGGGGCTGAGCGCGAGCCCGCAGCAAAAAGGGCCGGTCTCCATAGAGACCGGCCCTTTTCTTGTTCAGATCGCCGTCGCCGGCCGTCAGGCCACCTTGTTCTCGAACTGGCCGGACTTGCGGAAGCGCCACAGATAGCTCGGCACGATCGCTTCCACCGTCGCCGGCTGGATACCCAGCCCCTCCAGCGTCAGGCCGTCCTTCCCGGCCTCCTCGGACACGATATTGTCGTGGCGCAGCAACGTGACCTGATCGCGCGTCAAAGGCGGGGTGAACAGGCCGAGCGACAAAGTCCGCGCCAGCTCGAACAAGGTCGCCTGCACATTGGCGATGGCGAAGGGCATCGGCACAAGCAGGCGTTTGCGATTGGCCGTCTTGAGCACATATTCGAAGATCTGGCGCAGGGTCAGCACTTCCTGGCCGCCGAGTTCATAGGTCGCGCCGGGCTTGAGGGCGCCTTCGGCGCCACGTGCCAGCACCTCTGCAACATCGCCGACGAAAACCGGCTGGAACTTGGTCTCGCCGCCGCCGATCAACGGCAGCACGGGCGACATCCGCGCCAGCCCGGCGAACTTGTTGAAGAAATCGTCATCCGGTCCGAACATCACTGAGGGACGCAGGATGATGGTGTCTTCGAAGGCAGCGCGGGCAGCTTCCTCACCCTTCAGCTTGGTCTTGGCATAGACTGAGTCGGAGCCCGCATGCAGGCCGAGGGCCGAGACATGCACAAAGCGCTGCACGCCGGCGGCCTTGGCGGCGCGGGCGATGGCACCGGGGCCGAAAGCCTGCACGGCATCGAAACTGTTGGCGCCGCGCTCATGCATGACGCCGACGAGGTTGACCACCGCCTCCGCGCCCTCGACGGCGGCGGCGATCGATGCGGGATAGCGCAGATTCGCCTGGACGCCGTGGATCTGGCCGACGGCACCGGCCGTCATCAGATATTGGGCGAGATCCGGACGGCGCACGGCCACCCGCACGCGGAAACCGCGCTTGGCGAGCGAGCGCACGAGATTGCGGCCCACAAATCCCGATCCACCAAAAACCGTGACCAAGCGATCGCTGACTGGCGCCATTTGCTAGAAACCTTCAAGAATGGACGTATCGGGTTTTCCTTAGCGCGGCAGGCCGGGACTGTATAGAGCTGCCGACGCTTTCCATGGGGTACTATGCGATCCTGCCCTGGATGCCCATTGCCAAAGCCTTTGCGAGTGGTCGGAATCACCTGGAATCGCAAAGACACACCGAAACAACAAACAAGCGTTCAACCATCACCGCGCCGGGCTCAGGGGATCACAGCGATCGCAGCCAGTCATGGCCGGGATGGGTAGCCTCCAAGCAGGCCCTGAGCCATTGGCGCTCCGCAGCCTCCAGCTTCGGCAGGGCGTTGCGGAAATCGACCTCGTCCTTGTCGCGCTGATATTTGGCCTTGAACAGCAGGACGGCGGCCGGCTTGAGATAGGGCAGGCCATCGTCCGTCATGCCGATCATCTCGGCCCGCGGCCTGGTGATGCCAGGATCTCTCTTATAGACCCAGATATGCGGGGTTCCCGGCTCGAGCATCATGTCCACGCGCCAGCATTGCGCCGCCTCGTCCCGGCACCAGATCTGGAAAATGCCGTCCGGCGGCTCCTGGTTATCCGGCAGATGTTCGACGATCCCATCGCCTGCCGTATAGAAGCGCATGCCCGCCAGGGTATTCCGGAACAAGGCAAGATCGCCACCCAGGACGGTGAATTCGAGATCCTCGTGATCGCGGGTCTGATGCCCATGCCAGAGGTCGAGCGCCCAGCCTCCCACCACGCACCAGGGCTTGGGCACGCCCCCTATCCGCCGGGCCAGTTCGGCGGGATGCCAGGCGCGCCAGGTCTCGAGTGCCACGCTGTCCTCGGTCCTCATCAAGCCCCCCGCATCCTGCCTGCTTCCCGTCCGGCGCCAGCCCTACGACGCCTTTCCGGCCGATACAATCCAGGCAGAGACAATCCGCTTTGGGCTACCCCGCTTTGGGCGCTAAGGTCTGATACCGCCGGCGCGATCGCGAGCGTGGCGGGACAGGAGAATGATGACCGCCTCTGTATTGCCGCATGACGGCCTCGGCCTCGATACGCTGCGCCTGGAAACCCTGATTCGCTTGCGCTGGATGGCGATCGCCGGCCAGTTGGTCGCCGTTCTGGGCGTGCGCTACGGCCTCGGCTTTCCCGTGCCGCTGCAGGCCTGCCTGCCGCTGATCGGCGTCTCCATTCTGGTCAATCTCGCCTTGCGGCTGCGCTACCCGGCGACCGAACGCGTCGATCCGGCCCGTGCCGCGACCCTGCTCGGTTTCGATATCGTGCAGCTTGCGGCGCTGCTCTTCCTCACCGGCGGCCTGCAAAATCCCTTTTCCTTCCTCTTCCTCGCCCCGGTGATGATCTCGGCGACCTCGCTGCCGCCTCTGATGACCCTCGCGCTGGGACTGCTGGCCATCGGCTGCGCCTCCCTGCTCACGGCCTGGCATCTGCCGCTGCCCTGGTTCGAGGGCCAGGCGTTCGACATGCCGATGCTCTATGTCATCGGCATGTGGTTCTCGGTGCTGCTGGGCCTGGCCTTCATCGGCGTCTATGCCTGGCGGGTGGCCGAAGAGGCCCGCCTGCTCTCCAACGCGCTCGCCGCCACCGAGCTGGTGCTGGCGCGCGAACAGCATTTGTCCCAGCTCGACGGCATGGCCGCCGCTGCCGCGCATGAATTGGGTACGCCGCTCGCCACCATCGCGCTGGTGGCCAAGGAGCTGGAGGTCGCCGCGCCGCCGGAAGGCGATTTCGCCGACGATATTCGCCTGCTGCGCAGCCAGGTCGAGCGCTGCCGCGAGATTCTGGGCAAGCTCGCCTCGCTGGGCGACGATGGCGGCACCCCCTTCGCCCGCCTGCCCCTGCCGCTGCTGATCGAGGAAGTTTCCGCACCGCATCGCGATTTCGGCATCGCGATCTCCGCCGAGTTCCAGGGCCAGGAGGAGGACGCCCCCTCGGCCCCGCGCAATCCTGGCATGCTCTACGGCCTCGGCAATATCGTCGAGAACGCGGTGGACTTCGCCAAATCCAGGGTGAGCGTCACGGCGAGCTGGGACGCCAAGACGGTGACTCTCATCGTCGGCGACGATGGTCCCGGCTTTCCTTCCGAAATCATGGGGCGCCTCGGCGATCCCTATGTCACCCAGCGCCGTCCGCGCCTGCCAGGCCAACCGGGCGGCGGCCTCGGCCTCGGCTTTTTTATCGCCAAGACCCTGCTGGAGCGTTCCGGCGCAGCGATCGCCCTGGCGAACCGCCCCTGGCCGGAAAGCGGCGCCATCGTCAAGCTGGAATGGCCGCGAGATACCTTCGAACGCTGAGGCTCGGCTTCCACACCGGGACCCGAAATGCGCAGCGACCGGCGCCCCGGCTAAATCTTGCAAGACCACGTTTAGACCTGGACAAGCTTTGTCCGATGATCCTATGCCACTGCATTCTCCAAATTATTTGTATGACCTTTCGTTCAAGAAAATGCATCGAAACAAAGACTTAATGAAAATTTGCGCTACTATGGTCCTGCACTTTGCTCATCGAGCCGTGAGGAAACCCTGGCGAAGGTCGAGATCAGCCGGATGGCAACAGCGAGGATTGGCGGCACTTGCGTCTTGGTCCGCGAAACGACACGGCGGACTGCCAGTCTTCATCTCGCCACGGTGCGGCGAGGACGTGGGGCCGGCAGACAGGCCGCTCTCATCGGCGTCCCGCAAGCTCCGGCGATCGAGTTCTTTTCGCTCGCCCCAAGCGCTCGCGCCGCTCCCCCGGCCATGATCCATAATAATCTCTGGGGATTGCAATCGCCGCATAACCGAATAAACGATAGCGGGCTGTCGCCAGTGAAATTTCTTCACTTTGCCGCTATAGTCCCCACTGTGGCGAACTGTCGCGCCAAAGGAGGCGATCGGGTCTTCGATCCAAAGAGCCTGACCTCAGGCACTGGAGGGAGCAGGAGGCTCGCGCTGAATTGGCGAGACGCATTCCCTTCACGCGAAACGGAGCCCCTTCGCTCGAACAAGGATTAGGTGAGTCTGCATTATGGTTGCCCCCGAATTTCCCGATCGTTCGCTTCTTCTCGTCGATGACGACAAGGCGTTCCTGCAACGTTTGGGCCGAGCCATGGAAGCCAGGGGCTACACCGTCACCACGGCCGACACGGTCGCCGAGGGACTGGCGCAGGTGGAGGGCTCGCCGCCCGCCTTCGCCGTGATCGACATGAAGCTCACCGACGGCTCCGGCCTCGACGTGATTTCGCGCCTGAAGGTCAAGCGGCCCGATGCGCGCGGCATCATCCTCACCGGCTACGGCAACATCGCCACCGCCGTTACCGCGGTGAAACTGGGTGCATTCGACTATATCGCAAAACCAGCCGATGCCGACGACATCCATGCGGCGTTGATGGCCGATCCCAGCCACAAGCCGGAATTGCCGGAGAACCCGATGTCTGCCGACAGGGTGCGCTGGGAACACATTCAGCGCGTCTACGAACTGTGCGGCCGCAACGTTTCGGAGACGGCGCGGCGCCTCGCCATGCACCGGCGCACCTTGCAGCGCATCCTGGCCAAGCGCGCCCCGCGCTGATCTGGCACGCCCCTTCCCTCTCATAAGAAACTTCTAAGCGCCGGCCGGGTCCGCATGCTCCCGGCGGCGCTTGCGCTTCCGCCCGCATCCGGCTAGCCCTTGGCGAATCCTGGAGCAAAGCGCGTTCAAGCATGAACGCTCATTTACTTCAGTTCTTTGGTTCGACGCGTCTTTGCGATTCTTGCCGATCCCGGCAGATCGAAAAACGCTTTGGGGAGTGAATCATGAAGACGAGAGCGGCTGTGGCATGGAAGGCGGGAGCGCCTCTGACGGTCGAGACCATCGAGATCGGCGGCCCCAAGGCGGGCGAGGTGCTGGTCGAGATCATGGCCACGGGCGTGTGCCATACCGATGCCTACACCTTGTCGGGGGCCGATCCGGAAGGCCTCTTCCCGGCCATTCTCGGCCATGAAGGCGCGGGCATCGTGCGCGAAGTCGGCGCCGGCGTCACCAGCCTGAAGCCGGGCGACCACGTCATCCCGCTCTACACGCCCGAATGCCGCCAGTGCAAAACCTGCCTGTCGCAGCGTTCCAACCTGTGCACCGCCATCCGCACCACCCAGGGCAAGGGCGTGATGCCCGACGGTTCCAGCCGTTTCGCCTGCGACGGCGGCGAGGTCTTCCACTATATGGGCTGCTCGACCTTCTCGAACTTCACGGTGCTGCCGGAAATCGCCCTCGCCAAGGTGCGCGAGGACGCCCCCTTCGACAAGATCTGCTACATCGGCTGCGGCGTCACCACCGGCATCGGCGCGGTGATCAATACGGGCAAGGTCTGGCCGGGCGCCAATGTCGTGGTGTTCGGCCTCGGCGGCATCGGCCTCAACGTGATCCAGGGCGCCCGCATGGTCGGCGCCGACAAGATCATCGGCGTCGATCTCAACCCGGCCAAGGTCGAGATGGCCAAGAAGTTCGGTATGACCCATTACGTCAATCCAGCCGAAGTCGGCAGTGACAAGGTGGTGCAGGCCATCGTCGACCTCACCGGCGGCGGCGCCGACTTCTCCTTCGAATGCATCGGCCTGCCGGTGACCATGCGCCAGGCGCTGGAATGCTGCCATCGCGGCTGGGGCGAATCGATCATCATCGGCGTGGCCGCCTCGGGTCAGGAGATCTCCACCCGTCCGTTCCAGCTCGTCACCGGACGCGTGTGGAAGGGCACCGCTTTCGGCGGCGCGCGCGGCCGCACCGACGTGCCGAAGATCGTCGACTGGTACATGGAGGGCAAGATCGAGATCGACAGCCTGATCACCCACACCATGCCGCTCGACGAGATCAACACGGCCTTCGACCTGATGCATGAAGGCAAGTCGATCCGCTCGGTGGTCACCTTCTGAAGACCGGCTTTCAGGCCCCCGCTTCGACAAGACGCAATGACCGATCCGCGCTCCGTCTCCACGGGCGCGGATTTTCCTTATCCGCTTCATCTAACTTTACAAACGCCTGGACGGCGCGAAACCTCCGGTCACTAGGCTTCATCATCCCGCAGTGCCCCGGCATTGCCCTTGCGGTGCCCCCTGGCGCTGCTCTTGCAGTGCCTCCCGGCACTGCCCTTGATGGAGACTGACATGAGTGAAAGCCCGAATGCTCCCGTTCCCGCACGCCGCTGGCCGCGCGTGCTGGTTCTCGGCGGCGCCATGGCAGCCGGCATCGCCCTCGGCGCCGGCGGATTGGCTGCCGCCGCGGTGATGGGTGGTGGTGGCTGGCATCACGGCCCCCGCCTGGAGCGCATCCAGAATTTCGTGCGGATGTCGCTCGATTCCGTGGCCGCGACCTCCGAGCAGGAGGCCAAGGTGCACGACATCGTCGCCGCGGCCTATACCGACCTGGCGCCCAAACCCGAAGACAGGGCGGCCTTCCGCAAGCAGGCGATCGACCTGTTGCGGGCGCCCACCATCGACAAGGCGGCGATCGAGAAATTGCGCAGCGATTTCGTGGCCCGGACCGACGCCAAGTCCAAGCGCTTCGTTGAAGCCGTCCTCGCCACCGCCGACGTGCTGACGCCCGAGCAGCGGGCCAAACTCGCCGAACGGGCCGATTTGTGGAGCCCGCGCGGCCCGATGATGGGTGGCCATCGCGAACACCATGACGGACAGGGCCGGCCCGAACGGCCGGCTGATGACGGCAAAGGCGGCGACAACGGCGACAATTGAGGCGCCTCCTGGAGCAAAGCGCGCTTGGCGCCAAACGCCGCTTTACCTAACTCCTTGTTTCGACGCGCTTTTGCGATTCGTGGTCATTCCATCCAATCGCAAAACGCTTTAGGATCGACGCAGAATAACGGCCGCTCGCTCGGACGTGTCGCAGTCATGAATTGGGTTCCAATCCATGACTGCGACACGTCCGGGAGCGGCCGAACGGATTTTCTCTATCCCGGAGCGGGCAGTGGCCGTGGAACGTATCCTGATTATCGACGACGACACCCGGCTCGCCGCCATGCTGGGCGATTATCTGGCGGCCGCGGGTTTCGACGTCGATCACAGGCCCTCGGGCGCGGAAGGGCTCGGCGCCATCGAGCGCGACGGCTACGATGCCGTGGTGCTCGACATCATGCTGCCTGATTTCGACGGCTTCGAGGTCTGCCGCCGCCTGCGCATGCGCTCCAACATCCCGGTGGTGATGCTGACCGCCCGGGGCGACGATACCGATCGCATCGTCGGGCTCGAGATCGGCGCCGACGACTATCTGCCCAAGCCCTTCAATCCGCGCGAATTGCTCGCCCGCCTGCGCGCCGTACTGCGCCGGCGCTCGGCACCGGCCGAACTCGACAACCAGACCCTGCGCTTCGGGCGCCTCACCATCGATCGCGGCTCGCGCAGCGCCCGCATCGACGGCGAGGAACGCGCCCTCACCAGCCATCAATTCGATCTGCTCCTGGCGCTGGCCGACAATGCCGGCAGGGTGCTCAACCGCGAAAGGCTGATGGATCTGGTGAAGGGCGAGGAACTCGACGTGTTCGACCGTTCGATTGATGTGCATATCTCCCGCATCCGCGCCGCGATCGAGGACGATGCCAAGCATCCGCGCCGCATCCTCACCGTGCGCGGCGCAGGCTATGTCTTCGCCAAGCGCCAGGATGCCGATTAAGTGACGCCGATTGAGTAGAAACCAGCCTATAAGGGTCATAACGGTCGCGGACTGCCGGCCACGTTCCATCGCCCGGTGGAGCGGCGAACACCGGCACGGCAGAGCAAAGCGCGTTCGGGACCATCATATCGTGTGCGCCCATGCCTAAATTCTTTCGCAAGCGTCTGTTCTGGCAGGTCTACCTCACGCTGCTCGCCTGCCTCGTCGTGCTGGCTCTGCTGGTCGGTACGCTCTGGCGCATGGCCGGCGATACGGCGGGCGAGCGCTGGGGCGCTTTGCGCGTCCGGCTCACCGACGAGCTGGTGCGCTTCCAGGAACGCACGCCCGAGGACCTGCCCACCGAGATCCGCAAGCTCAGCGAGGAAATGGGCGCCTCGATCTCCGTCTACAGCAAGGAGCGCGTGCTGATCGCCTCGCGCGGCTTTCCGATCGCCCTGCCGGCCGGAGACGACGATGTTCCGCAGCGCTGGCTCGACCATGTCGTCCGCCTCGATTTGCCGGGTGGGCGCACCGTGCTCGCCCAATTGCCGAGGCCGCCGAAGCCGGGGCTGCGTGTCCTGTTTCTGGTCCTGCTGGTCGCCGGCGGCGTCGGCATCGCAGCCTGGCCGGCCACGGCTCGGCTGACCCGACGGCTCGAAACGCTGCGTGCCGGCGTCGAGAGCTGGGGCAGCGGTGCCTTGAACCGGCGCGTGGCGGAACAGGGAGCCGACGAGGTCGCCATGGTGGCCCGCAGCTTCAATGGCGCCGCCAGCCGCATCGAGGCGCTGGTCAATTCCCAAAAGGCCCTGCTTGCCAATGCCAGCCATGAACTGCGCTCGCCCCTGGCAAGGCTGCGCATGGCGGTGGAGATCGGCGCCGACAAACCCAGCGTGGCGGTGCGCGAGGAAATCAACAAGGACCTGCAGGAGATCGACCAGCTGGTGGAGGAGATCCTGCTCGCCAGCCGGCTCGACTACGCCGCCGCCACGCCGCTCGAAGGGGCGCCGGTCGACCTGCTGGGCCTGGCGGCCGAGGAAGCCGCCCGCACCGGCGCCGCCGCCGATGGCGAGCCGGTGGAAATCCGCGGCGATGCCACGCTGCTGCGGCGGCTGATGCGCAACCTCCTGGAGAATGCCGGCAAGCATGGCAAGCCCCCGGTGGAGATCACCATCGCCAGCGAGAGAGGAAGGGCCCGTATCGAGGTGTGTGACCGCGGCCCCGGCATTGCCGAGAAAGAGCGGGATCATCTGTTCGAGCCGTTCTATCGACCCGCCGGCCGCAGCGAGATCTCGGGCGGCTGGGGGCTCGGCCTGGCGCTGGTGCGCCAGATTGCCGGGCGCCACCGCGGATCGGTGCGCTGCGAAAGCCGCGAGGGCGGCGGCAGCCGTTTCGTGGTGGAACTGCCGCTGGCGTGAACGAGTACGGTCTGTACCGTCACACGGCCCCCTCACGCATACGCATGGGTGCCGAAGCGTCGGGCCAGGAAATCGGCCGCCTTCATGACGCCTTCCGGCGAGATGGTATGATCGAGGCCAGGCTCGATGAAGAGTTCGGTCTCGACACCCTCGCGGTCGAGGCGCTCGGCAGCCGCCTCGCTTTCGCACGCGGGAATGATCCTGTCGTCCTCGCCATGAACGAGCAAAGCCGCGCTTCCCGTCGCCGGCGCCAGGGGATCCGGCGTCGCCAGCCTGGCGGAAAAGGCGACGACCGCCAGCGGCCAACGGCCGGAGGCAAGCGCATCGAGCGCCATGATCCCACCCTGCGAAAAGCCCGCCAGCGCCACACGCCCGGGCGTTTGAGAAAAGCCATGCCTGTCGATCACATCCCGCAGGGTTGCGTCGAAGGCCGTGCGGGCGGCGACAATGCGGCCGCCACGGTTCTGCGCGGTCACGCCAGCGACGCTGAACCATTGCCGCCCCATCCCCCCGGCATCGAAGGCAAAGGGTGCGTCCGGCGCCGCCAGCACGGCGCCCGGCAGCATCTCGCGCCAGATATCACCCAGATGCATCAGATCGCCGCCATTGCTGCCGACGCCGTGCAGGAGGATGATCAGATTGTTCGTCATGCGGCCTTGGCCTCGGCGGTATCCAGGCCCGGCAGATCGGGGCCGACAGGCACGATGCCGCCCGGATTGAGCGCGCGGATCGAATAATAGCCGCGCTTGATGTGGTCGATGCTGACGGTCTGGCGGATCCCCGGCACGGCGAGCATGGCTGCGAGATAGGCCGAAAGCGCGGGATAATCGGCCAGCCGCCTGAGATTGCATTTGAACAGGCCGTGATAGGCGGCATCGAAGCGCACCAGCGTCACGAACAGGCGAATATCGGCTTCGGTCAGGCCGGCGCCGAGCAGGAAGGGACCGCCAGCCGCCAGGCGCTGTTCCAGCCGGTCGAGCATGGCGAAAATCTCGCGGAAGGCGGCTTCATAGGCTTCCTGCGTGGTGGCGAAACCGGCCCGATAGACGCCATTGTTGAGGCTGGGATAGATGGCCTCGTTCAGGGCGTCGATCTCAGGACGCAGATCCTTGGGGTAGAGATCGATATCGCCGCGGGCAAGGGAGCCGAAACCATCATTGAGCATGCGCAGTATGTCGGCGGACTCGTTGTTGACGATGGTGCCGCGCTGCCTGTCCCACAGCACCGGCACCGTGGCGCGGCCGGTATAGGTGGGATCGGCGCGGGTGTAGACCTCGTGCATATAGGTCGCGCCATTGACCGTATCGGGCGTGGCGCCGGGATAATTGCCGAAACGCCAGCCCTGCTCGGTTGTGGTCGGTTCGACCACGCTGACGGAGATGACGTCATCGAGGCCCTTGAGCCTGCGTCCGATCAGGGTGCGCGAGGCCCAGGGGCAGATCAGTGCGACATAGAGATGATAGCGCCCCGCCTCGGCCTTGAAGCCGGCCTCGCCAGTCGGTCCCGCGCGGCCGTCGGGCGTGACCCAATTACGGAATTTCGAGACCTGACGCACGAAGCCGCCCTGCTTGTCGGTCGCCTGTACTGGATGCCAGTCGGCGCTCCATTTTCCGTTGACCAGCATGGCTCAACCTTTTCGGGTGACGATGGAGAACGATGTTCCCCACGGGTCGTGCAAGGCGAAGCCGCCTGCCTTCTCCCTGGTGGCAACGCCGGCCGCCTGGACTCGGTTCCTTACGGCGGCAAGGATCTCCGCATCGGCCGCGATCATCCTCACTTCGGCCAGACCCGTCGAGGGAAAATCGCGCTGCCCCGCCCCGCGGCTGTTCCAGATATTGGCTGCGAGATGATGATGATAGCCGCCTGTCGCAAAGAAGCTGGCGCCGGGGTAGCGAGCCGTGAGATCGAAACCGAGCACACCGCCGAAGAAGGCATCCGCCGGCTCGGTGGCCCCGACCTGGAGATGCACATGGCCGACGATGCCGCCGGCGGGGTAGCCCTGCCAGCGTGTCGTACCGGCTTCGGCGATCACGTCCTGCACATCGAGGCGCTCCGTTGACATCGTCACCGTGCCGCCGTCGATGGTCCAGGCGCTACGCGGACGGTCGGCATAGACCTCGATGCCGTTGCCCTCCGGATCGGCCAGATAGATCGCCTCGCTGACCAGGTGGTCCGAAGCGCCCTGGAGCGGCAGCCGCGCTTCGACGGCATGCCTGAGCCAGCGGCCGAGATCCGCCCGACCGGGCAGCAGGAAGGCCGTATGGAACAGGCCGGCCTCCCGAGTCGAACGCCGTCGGGCCTGCGGGTCATGCCGCAGCTCCAGCAACACCGTGTCGCCGGTTCCGAGCCGGCGCAGGCCAGCTTCCGACGACACCGGCTGCAGGCCGATCGCCTGTTCGTAGAAACCGCTGACCGCATCGAGGTCATGCACGGTCAGGCTGACCGTGCCGATGCTGAGGGGAGCGTCACTGGCTGACATGATATCCTCCGGACGAAGGCTGGTTGGCTCGAAAGGCTCGGTTCTAGTGGGGGGTGCCGCGCGAGGGCGTTGGCCGCAATGCCAGGGCACCGTCGCCGATCAAGGCGAGCGCGAGAAGGCCGGCGATCCACAAGGCCAGGAATTCCCAACCGCCATTGGGATTGGTGAAGAAGAAGCCGGCCGGGCCGTGCACTGTGGCGATAGCGCCCGCCAGCACCGGAATCAGGGCCAGGGCCGCCAGTCGCGGCCAGACGCCGAGGATGAGGGCAAGGGCCCCGATGACCTCCCAGGCGATGGTCACATAGGCCAGTGCCGGCGGCAGGCCGAGCGAGCCGAAGAACTGGGCCGTTCCAGCCGGCGTGAACACGAAGATCTTGAGCCCGGCATGGGCCAGGAACAGGACGCCGAGCGCAAGGCGGAGCAGCAGGGCGGCATAGGGAGCGGTGCGGGTGTCGGACATGGTTGTCTCCAGGCAAAGGGTTTGCTGTCCTTAATCTGCACCATTTCCATTGCAGAGATTATCCTCGCCAAGGATAGAATATTCCTTCCATTCCAGAAATTATATCACGACCAACCCTGCTCCCAGGGCGGTCTGCCGCGATAGCGCTCGGCCAGGAAATCGACGAGGACGCGGATCTTGGCCGCCAGATGGCGGCCGGGCGGATAGAGGGCATACGCCCCGAGCGACCTGTCTTCGAAGGCGCGGAGCAGCGGCTTGAGCCGGCCGGCCCGCAACGCCTCGCCGGCCAGGAAGCTCGGCCCGCAGGCGACGCCAAGCCCGGCCTCGGCCGCTTTGAAGCTGGCCTCCCCGTTCGAGAACTGAAGCCGCCCCTTGACCGCCACCTGCAAGGTGGCCTTGTCAGTCATGAACTGCCAGGTCAGCGGATCGTGAAAATTTGTATCGATGATGCATTCATGGCGCGCCAGCTCGTTGGGATGGAGGGGTTCGCCATGCTCGGCGAGATAGGCCGGCGAGGCGGCCGCCACGACGCGGGTCTCGCAAAGCTTGCGGGCGATCAGGCTGGAATCGCTGGGATTGCCGATGCGAATAGCCATGTCGAAGCCCTCGTCGACCAGGCTGACCACGCGATCGGTGAAGCCGACATCGAGCTGGATGTCGGGATAGAGTTTGGCGAAGGCGACGAAGGCCGGCGCCAGATGCATGGTGCCGAAACTGAGGGGCACCGACAGCTTGATGCGCCCCGCCGCGAGGCTGGAGGCGCTACGGACGGAGGCGTCGAGGGCATCGAACTCTTCCAGGACGATCTTGATGCGTTCGTAATAGGCGCGGCCGATCTCGGTCGGCGACAAAGCCCGCGTGGTGCGCTTGAGCAGTTGCACGCCGAGATCAGCCTCCAGCCGCGACACCAGCTTGGAGGCCTGGCCCGAACTGGTGCCGAGCCGGACCGCCGCCCGAGAGAAGCTGCCGGCCTCCAGCACTGCCACGAACATGCGGTCGCATTCGAGCCGTTCCATGTACTATTTCCGATCTGGAGATAATAGCGCCCGTTTTAGCTCAAAAACCTCCGCCCCGGAAAGAAATCGGGGCTGAACTAGGAAAATACCGCTATCGAATGAAGCGCGACAATCCTTCCGGTTTCGGGGAAGCTGGGCCGGCAAAGCCGGGCCGGATGGAGGCGGATGGGGCGGATGGGGTCGGATGGCGCTAATGGGTCATGATAGAGCACTCGCAACGCCACTCTCCCCCTTCCGTCGCTGCCATGCAGCGACACCTTCCCCAAAACCGGGGAAGGATTGTCGTGCCCAATTCGGTGTGCCGTTATCTTTGTGCACGATACCGCCCCTACGGCGACACACCCGCCTCTTCCACCTCCTCGACGTCCACGCCGACCCAAAGCCCGATGAAGGCCGAGGGGGAGCCGATGAAGGAGCCCGCTATCGGCACTGCCTGATGCGGCTCGCGCACGGCGGCGATGCGAATCAGGCGATCGGATGCCACCAGGCCATTGGTGGGGTCGAACTCGATCCAGCCGATATCCGGCAGATAGACTTCGGCCCAGGCATGGGTTGCCCCCGCCCCCTGCAGGATGGGCGCACCCATTTCGGCCGGAGGATCGAACAGGTAGCCGGAAACGAAACGCGCTCCGAAGCCGAGCAGGCGGGCGGCGGCGATGAACAAAGCCGCGAAGTCGCGACAGGCTCCACTCCGGCTGGCGAAAGTGAAGGCGGGATCCTGGGTCGACTGTTCGAAACGGGTGACATAGCTGAACTCGCCATGGATCTCCTGGCACAGGCCGGTCAGCAGGTCGCGCGCGCCACCCGGATGGCGCTTCGGGGCACCGGCGATCCAGAGCCTGAGCTCATCGGGATAATCGTCGGCGGAGGCGAGCATGGCGGCGCCGAGATCGATGGCCTCGTCAGCCGAATAGGTCACGGGAAAGGGGGCTTCCCTGCCGGTCAGATGGGCCGTCGGTGCAGCCGAGGCGAAGCGCTCGATCTCGAGGTGGCTCTCGATCGACAATTCGCTGGCCTGTCCCGTGAAGACCCCCGTGCAGACCTCATTGCCGAAAACATCGTAACTCCAGGCGAAATCGGCTGGCAGCGAGGTGGTGAGGGTGGCCGAGATCAGCCTCATCTCATGGCTGTCGCGTGGGCGCAGCATCATGCGATGCGGGCCGAAGCTGACCTGTTCGGCATAGCGATAGGTCGTGCGATGGCTGACGATCAGGCGTTTCAAGGCATAACTCCCTTCGAGCGACGGATTCGCTCCAGTCGAGAAGATGGACGAGGCGAAAAAATAGGGTATGACCGAAACAAGCCGGCGACAGTGGAAACTCTCGCCGGACGATTGGCGTTTGTGATTCAGCAGTCTTGCATGGATTGCAAAAGCGCATCGAAACAATGCGTTGGAGCAGGCAAACGTTCCGCCGCTGTGCGGCTTGCTCAAGGTGTTTAGTGATTTGACGGAATCACTTCAAATCGCAAAGACACGTCGAAACAAAGAGTTAGAGCAAACGAGCGTTTCCGTCTAAACGCATTTTGTTCTGGAGAACAAGGAGTGACGATGGCAGGGCCGCCAGGCATCAAGGCACGGTCGCAGGGATTCGCCGATATTTTCGATCGCTCCACCGGAGGCGCCCTCACCCCGCTCAGCGTGGTGATCGAGAAGGTGTTGAGCCCGGTCCGGGCGGTGATCGAAGGTCGCGAGACCCTGATGTTCGGCACCAATTCCTATCTCGGCCTCAATTTCGATCCCTCCTGCATCGAGGCGGCCAGTACGGCGCTGGCGAGCTTCGGCACCGGCTCGACCGCCTCGCGCGTCGCCAGCGGCAACCAAGCCCTGCATATCGAGCTCGAAAAAGCGATTGCCGAACTCTACGGCCGGCGTGACGCCGTGGTGTTTTCCACCGGCTTCATGGCCAATCTCGGCGCCATCGGAGGGCTGGTGCGTGAAGGCGATGCCGTGGTGCTCGACGCCCATTGCCATGCCTCGATCTTCGACGCCTGCAAGCTGTCTGGCGCGAAAATCCTCACCTTCAAGCACAATGACGCCGCCGATCTCGCACGCGTCATCGCGGCAAGCGACATCGCGCCGAGCCGCACGCTCGTCATCGTCGAGGGCCTCTACAGCGTGCTCGGCGATGTCGCCGGCCTCGAAGCGATCAGCGCCGTGACCTCGGAAACCGGCACCGTGCTCCTGGTCGACGAGGCCCATTCGCTCGGCCTCTACGGCGCCAGGGGCCGCGGCGTTGCCGAAGCGCAGGGCGTGGAGGACAAGGTCGACGTGATCGTCGGCACCTTCTCCAAGAGCGTCGGCGTGGTCGGCGGCTATTGCGTCACCAATGATCCGGCCTTCCGGGCCCTACGCTTTGCCGCGCGCAGCTATCTCTACACCGCCTCCCTGCCGCCGCCGGTGGTCGCCGCCGCCAGGCAGGCGCTTTCGATCATCGCCGGCGACAGCGAGCGCCGCGCCACCGTCACCAAACGTGCGGAGGCCCTGCATCGCGGCCTGACCGGCCTCGGCCTGCCGCCTCTGGCCCCGCCTGGCCCGGTCGGCGCCGTGCGCATGCCGGGCATCAAGGCCGGGTTGGAGACCTGGACCGCCCTGTTGCGCACTGGGCTCTATGTCAACATGCTGATCCCGCCGGCCACACCCAATGGCGAGGTGGTGCTGCGCTATTCCGTCTCGGCCGCCCACAGCGCCGCCGATATCGAGGCCGCGCTCGACATCATCGCCACAGCCGGCCGCCAGACCGGGGTGCTCCGGCCGGCAGCTTGAAATGGCGCGCTCTCGCAGTCACGACCTCGCGCATTCCTGCAGGTCTGAAGACTCACCCTCTGCCGCGGCAGGCTGCCGGCCGCCTTTTCGCCGCCAGCGCAGCGCGGCCCAAGCGAGGGCAATGACGGTGGCCGACGTGACGGCGAGCAGCAGGATCATGCTGGCTCGATAGCCGGCGACGAACAGGCTGGCGGCGAGATCCTGCGCTCGAACTGGGTCGATGCCGCTGCCTGCCAGCAGGGCGGCCGCCCTGTCCGGCTCGCTCACCACCCTGTCGGCGAGGCCTGCCGCCGCAGCCGGCAAGTTGCCGGCGGCAATCTCGAACGCGTTTTCCGCCGCCAGGCGATAGACCAGGGTGGCGAGCACCAGGCCCAGCGCCCCGCCGACATTATGTAGCGTCCAGCTCACACCGATGGCGGTGCCGCCGAGCCGCGGCGCGACGGATGACAGCGCGGCGACCGTCGAGGGGCCGAGGATACAGCCCCAGCCGAGCCCCATCGCGGCGAAGGCTGCGATGACGAGGCCGAGCCCGCTGCCAACCGAGAACAGGGCCTGCAGCCCGGCGGAGAGTGCCAGCAGCGCCAGACCGGCGATGAGCAAGGGAATGGGGCCGCTGCTGTCGGCCAGCCTGCCGACGCTCGGGGAGACCAGGGCGACGAGTGCCGTCGCCGGCAGCAGCAGGAGGCCGGTGATGAAACTGTCATGCCCGCCGGCGACGGCAAGGTAGAGCGGCATCAGGAACAAGGCGGCGGCATAGAAAAAGCCGAGGCAGATGGTGGTGAGGCACACCAGCAGGAAACGGCCATTGCCGAGGAGGCCGAGCGGCAGGAGTGGTGCCGCGCCGCGGTGCTGGACCAGGCCGAAGACGGCCAGGATCGCAGCCGCGGCGGCCAACAGCGCGAGGATGACGGGCGAGGTCCAGCCCCAGTCGAGCCCCTGCGAGAGCGCCAGCAGCAGGCAGGACAGGCCTGAGATCAGCAATCCCGCGCCCCACCAGTCGATGCCCTCATTTGTCTCGGCTCCACGCGACTCCGGCACGCGCGGCAGGCAGAGCACGAAGCTCAGCACCAGGAAGGGCACGTTGATGAAGAAGACCCAGCGCCAGTCCAGGAGCCCGACCAGGATGCCGCCGGCGATCGGGCCGAGAGCCAGCCCCGCCCCGCCGCCGGTCGAGACGATGCCGACAGCCCGGCCGCGTTCATGCTCAGGGAACATGTCGGCGACGATCGCCGTCGAGGCGGTGTAGAGCACCGAGGTGCTGGCGCCCTGGATGAAGCGAAACAGCACGAGTTCCCCGATCGAGCCGGCAAAGCCCGCCCCGAGCGAGGCGAGGGCAAAGACCAGCATGCCGCCATAGAGCACGCGCCGCCGGCCATAATGGTCGGCCAGCCTGCCGCCGAGTACCAGGAAGGCCGAAAGCGCCATCACGAACAGGGTGATGACCCATTGCGTTTGTCCGAGCGAGGCGGCGAGGCCCCGCTGGATCTCGGGGATGGCGGTGTTGACGATGGTGAGATCGGTGCAGCCCACGAAGCTGGCGATGCTGATGCCGACAAGGGCGATCCAACGCGAGCGGCTGCCTTGTTCCAATACTCCGTTGCGCGCCATGGCAAGCCTCTCCGAACGATCATGAACCGGCCCAGGCTACGGCAGAACCATGATCTCGAATTGCTCCTTCTTTTCGATTGATTAGCGAAATTATTTCGCCAAATTGACAGGATGGTTTCGAGCGAGCGATTTCATGCCATCCGGGCCTTCCTGCAGGCGGCCGAAGCCGAAAGCTTCAGCATGGCCGCCACGCAGCTCGGCCTCTCCAAATCCACGGTGGGCAAGGCCATCGCCAGGCTGGAGGAACGCCTGCAGGTGCGCCTGTTCCAGCGCACCACACGCAAATTGGCGCTCACCGATGCCGGCCGCTCCTTCCGCGACAGCTGCCAGCGCGCGCTGGACGAGCTGGCACGCGCCGAATCAAGCCTCGCCAGCCACGCCAACGAGCCCGTCGGCAGGCTGCGGATCGCCCTCCCGGCCCTCTTCGGCCGGGACCGCGTCATGCCGATCCTGCTGGACCTCTTGCAGCGCCACGAAATGCTGGAAATCGAGGCCTTGTTTTCCAGCCGCCATGTCGACTTCATCGAGGATGGCGTCGATCTTGCCGTACGCATCGGCGAATTGCCGGATACGATCAGCCTGACCGCCCGCCGCCTGGGAACGCAGCGCGTGGTGACCTCGGCCGCCCCGTCCTATCTCGACAGGCATGGCCGCCCCGGCCATCCTGGGGACCTCACCAGCCACCAATGCATCGGCATCCTGTCCGACGACCACGTCCTGCCCTGGCGCTTCCTGGACGGAAGCAAGCGGCTGACGCTGCCGGTGCGCGGCCGGCTGCGAGTCGGCCAGATGCAGGCTGCCCTCGCCGCCGCCTGCGCCGGCACCGGCCTGGCCCAGCTGCCGCATTGGCTGGCCGCCGAGGCGATCGTGGCCGGCCGGCTCGAAATCGTCCTCGCCGCCTTCGAAGCCCCGGGCCTGCCGGTGCACATCGTCTGGCCATCCGATGCCGTGCTCTCGGCCCGCCTGCGCGTCACCATCGACGCCCTGGCGGCGGGCCTCGCCGGCCCGATCTCGTCTTGAACAGGGGCCGGAACCTGCAATCCTCCGGATGCGGCCCCAGCGCCGGGCTGATATGGAAACGATGATTTCCCAATCGAATCACGCCCACCTGATCGAATCACGCCCACCTGTAAGCCGAAAGACGCCCGATGAATCCGCACGACGGATCGACCGACCCGAATGCGCCGGCTACGCCGTCAGCGTCGAACGACCGCAAGCTCCCGGCCGGCATCTGGGCACTCGGCTTCGTCTCCATGCTGATGGATGTCTCCTCGGAGATGATCCATGCATTGTTGCCGGTCTATATGGTCGCTGTCCTCGGCACCTCCACCCTGGCCGTCGGCATCATCGAGGGCATTGCCGAGGCGACGGCCTCGATCACCAAGGTGTTTTCGGGCGCGCTCAGCGACTGGCTCGGCAAGCGCAAGCTCCTGGCTGCAATCGGCTATGGCCTCGCCGCCTGCACCAAGCCGATCTTTCCGCTCGCAGCCTCGCTCGACTGGCTCATCGCGGCCCGTTTCATCGACAGGCTCGGCAAGGGCATTCGCGGGGCGCCGCGCGATGCGCTCGTCGCCGACCTCGCGCCGCCGCATCTGCGGGGCGCGGCCTTCGGACTCAGGCAATCCCTCGACACGATCGGGGCCTTTTCCGGACCGCTCATCGCCATCGGGCTGATGTGGCTGACAGCGAACCATTTCCAGGCGGTGTTCTGGGTCGCGGTGATCCCGGCCTTCGTCGCCGTCGCCCTGATCCTGGTCTTCGTCAAGGAGCCGCCACGGCCCCAAGGGCTTCGGCGCGTGCGCATGCCGCTCCACCGCGACGAACTCGCCCGTCTGGGCACGGCCTATTGGTGGGTGGTGGCAGTCGCGACGATCTTTACCCTGGCGCGTTTCTCCGAAGCCTTCCTGATCCTGAAGGCCCAGTCGATCGGCCTGCCCCTGGCCCTGGTGCCCATCGTGCTGGTGATCATGAGTCTGGCCTATTCGCTCTCGGCCTATCCCGTCGGCATCCTGGCCGATCGCATGGACCGCATCACCCTGCTGGTCCTCGGCCTCATCCTGCTCATCGCCGCCGATCTCGTATTGGCCCTGGCTCCGGGAATCACCAGTGTCGGCATCGGCGTGACGCTGTGGGGGCTGCATATGGGCTTCACGCAGGGGCTGCTCGCCGCCCTGATTGCCGCGGCGGCTCCCGCCGAACTGCGCGGCACCGCCTTCGGCGTCTACAACCTCGTCACCGGCCTCGCCCTGCTGGTGGCCAGCGTGATAGCCGGCCTGATCTGGGAGATGGTGGGCCCCGGCGGCACCTTCCTCGCCGGCGCCGGCTTCGCGACGCTCGCCATGGTCGGCCTGCTCCTGGTCAGGAGCCGGCTCGAAGTGCCCTGAGGCACGCCATCAAACGACCTTCGGCGCCGCGGTGGATTTCGGCGTGCGCACGAACTCGCTGCGTTTCCTGAAGATCACCTCGCGCTGGGCCGGGCCGATGACGGCGCCAATGCGGAAGAGGTCGCGGGAAACCTGGGCAAATTCGCGCAGGAAGTCGAAAAGGCTGGTCTGTCCCGGACGCAGCGACAGGTTGCCGGCTCGCAGGAACACGAAGAGGGCGGCATAGCCGATCAGGAGCTGGCTGATCAGGAGGCCAGCCAATTCCCAGCGCAGCGGCACTCCGAGCACGATCGCGGCGATGCCGGCCGGCAAGGCCACGGCCCAGGCGAGGCCCGACCACCAGACCCCCAGATGCATCGCCGCCTTCAGACGATCGCCCAACGATAGCGAGCCGTCGCCGAGGATCGGGCAGAGCAGGCGCAGCATCACTTCGCCGAAGCCCTTGGTCCAGCGCTGCTGCTGGCTCATCCAGGCCTTCATCGTCTCGGGAAGCTCGCCGGGCACCGGTACGCTCATCAGGAAGGAACCGCGCCGGCCGATGCGCCAGGCCCGGTAGGACAAATCGAGATCCTCGGCCAGCGTGCCGCCGCGCCAGCCGCCGGCCGCCTCGATGGCCTCGCGGCGCCAGACGCCGCAGGTACCGTTGAACGGCAGGGGATGGCCGGCCCAGCAGCGCGTACCCTGCTCGACGGCGAGATGCGCGTCCAGCAGCACTGCCTGGGTGCGGGTCAGCGGGTTGGCGTCCCGGTTCATATAGTCGAAGCGGGCCTGGATGAAGGCAAGCTTTGGATCCGCCAACAGGCAGGTCATGGTCTTGCGCAGGAAATCGGGATCAGGCACGTAATCGACGTCGAGAATGGCGAAAAAGCCATGCGGCGTCAGCGTCATGGCATTGGCGAGCGCGCCGGCCTTGTATTCGGTGCGGTCCTTGCGATGAACAAGCACCACGTCGAACCCCAGTGCCCGGCGCCTCGCCACCTCTTCATTGGCGAAGACGGTGGAGCCATCGGTGGAATCGTCGAGGATCTGGATATGCAGGCGCTCGCGCGGCCAGTCGAGCGCGATGGCGGCGTCGAGCGCCCGGGCGACCATGGCGCCTTCATTATAAGTGGGGATCTGCACCACCACATCCGGCAGGTCGGCGTCGGCGGGCAGTCCATGCGCCAGCAGTCGGCGTTCAGCCTCGATGCCGGTCCGGCGCAGGCGCCAATGCTTGAAGACGAGATAGAAGGTCGCCAGGGTCGAGCCGAAGGTGACCGCCCAGCCGAGCAACGATATCACGGCCAAGATCACCGCCAGCCAGCCGGCGATCGCCCAGAAACTCTCCCACAAACCCGTCAAACTCCGTCTCTCGTCATTGCTCGCCTCCAAACCGTGGAGGGTGATTTGGGGGGCTGGTCTTCAGACCCGCCTGGAAACGCCTCGCTTGCCGGCAGGCAAGGCGGGTCCGAAGACCCACCGCCCGTCCCTGTCGCCTGTCACCGGTCACCGCGCTTGGGCGTGCGCACGAAATCATGCCGCCTCGTGAAGGGAGCGGCGATCACGCTTGCCGAATTGGCCATCGCCAGAAAGACGAGCAGGACCGGAATTGCGATCAGGGTTGCCCCGTAGCGGATGATACCACCTCGGCGCAAGCGTAGAAATGGCGGCAAGGTAATGAGAACAGCGCTGGTCACGGCATAAATCGCGACCGCCATCGCCAGAAGGGCATGTCCGCCGCCAAAACCGCGCAGCAGGCCGTCAAGTACAAAGGCGGCCGCCGCCAGCACGAAACAGGGCAGGCCAAGCTGCAGGCCGAGCAGCAGGCTGGTGCCAAGCTTGGCGGCAAGGTTCCAGTCCGAGCGCCAGACCAGCGGCAGTCCCTTGCGCGCGACCTGGATGAAGCCACTCGACCAACGCGCCTGCTGCACGCGCCAGCTGGCGAGGTCGGCAGGCGCCTCGCAGGTCAGCGGAGCCTCCAACATGAGCTGGCCGTGCCAGCCGGCGACATAGGTCCGCACGGTCAGGTCCAGGTCCTCGGCGAGCGTGTCGGCGGACCAGCCGCCGGCCGCATCGATGGCGGCGCGGCGCCAGATCGCGCCGGTGCCGTTGAACTGGAACATGTCACCGCCGGCCTGCCTTCCCGCCTGCTCGGCAAGGAAATGCGCATCGACTGAAAATTGCTGGCCCGAGGTCATCCAGTTCTGGTCGCGATTGCCAAATTCGAAGCGGAACTGCACGAAGGCGGCACGCGCATCGGCCGCCAGCACCGCTGCCGCCTGCCGCAGCCATTGGCGCGGCGCCCTGAAATCGGCATCGAGGATGGCAATCAAGGGTGCATCGCAGCGCCGCATGCCTTCGGCGAGAGCGCCGGCCTTGAAGCCGTCCCGGCTTACCCGCCTGACCTGCTGCACCACCGGGCCTCCCGGCGGCAGGCTGGCAATGGCGGCGGCGGCAAGGGCCGCCGTCTCATCGGTGGAATCATCGAGGAGCTGGATGGTCAGCCGGTCGGCCGGCCAGTCCAGCGCCAGGGCCGAGGCCAAGGCTCCCTCGACGGAGCCGGCCTCGTTGTAGAGCGGGATCTGCAGGAGGATATGCGGAGGCTCGCCGTCCGATCGCATCGGGGGCGGCCGGTAGCGGCGCGCGCGCCCGGCAAGGCGCAGATGCTGGCCGAGCAGGACGACAAGGAAAAGGCCGGCGGCCAGGCCGATGGCATCGATCACCAGGAGCATCAGCGCCGCCCCGCCAGCGCGATCGTGGCCGAGCCCCAGGCGAGGCGGCGTGCCAGCAGCGCGTTCAGCCAGAGCGCCGGCATGATCGCCTCCCTGAGGAGCACGGCGAACGGCATGGCCGGGGAGAGCGGCCAGCCCTTGCGCCAGGCGAGCGCACATTCGGCTGTGGGCCAGAGGAAGATAGACAGCACCAGCAAGGGTATGGCGGGCAGGCCGAGGAAAGCGGCGACGGCGAGCGCCGCGAGGCAGGCGGCAGGCAGGCCTGTCAAGGGCTCGGCTGCGAAGGCCAAGGGTTCTTCCAAGCGCCGGCAGATCGCCCAACGCAGATGCCTCTGCCAGATCTCGCCAGGCTGACGAGCGCCGAGGTCCTGATCGACAGTGGCGCTGGCGAAGACCGGACGCAGGCCCCGGCCCTTCAGAAGCTTTGCCAGAGCATGGTCGTCGGCCACCGCGTCGAGGATCGCCGAGAGGCCGCCGGCGGCCTGAAGATCGCCGCGCCGCAGCAGCATGGCCGCGCCGATGCCGGCCCCGCCCCCGAGCGCAGAGAGCGCCAGCAGGAGCCTCCCGCCATAGGTATTGACGAGGCTGGCCTCCAGCAGGGCCGCGAAATTGGCGGGCCTTCGCGCCACCGGCACGGCGCAGACCAGCCCGACGCCCGAAGCCAGACTTGCCGTCATCGCGGCAAGAGCGCCCGGCGGCAGAATGGTGGCGGCGTCCTTGATCAACAGGAGATCATGAACAGCCGCTTCGACCGATTCGACGAGATTGGCGATCTTCGGATTGGCATCGGGGATGGGCGTGGTGAAGAGGAGCGAGGCGCGTGCTCGTTTCATCCCCTCCCCCTCCATGGGAGGGTGGGACGCGGCATCTTCTGCCTGCCTGCAGCTCACCGAGAACAGGATTTCGAGGCCGGGATAATCCAGGTCGAGAAGCTTGCGGTTCGCCTCGCTCCTCGTTTCCTCGATGCGCCGGAGAGGCACCAGCACGGAGATGGGGCCGCGTTCGCCGGCGACGGCCCGGCGTGCCACGAGTGCCGGCTGGAGCAAGGCGAGCAGTGTAGAGCCGAGCAGCACGGAGACGAGGGCGACCCACCACAGGCCGGCCAGGGAGCCGACCAAGCCAGCAAGCACCGTCATGATCCCGCGCGCTCCCGCTCCCGCGTCAACGGCACATCGACGCCGGGGCGATCGAGCAACCAGTCGCCGAAACGGGCGGGCAACAAAGTGAGCAGACGCAATCCCGCATAGAGGATGAAGGGGAAAGCGATCACCGGCTTGCGGCGATCGAGGCCGCTGCGGATGATCCGGGCTGCCCGCGCGGCGGTGACCTTGAGCGGCTGCGGCGCGACCAGCTCGGCGTTGAGCGGCGTGGTGACGAAGCCCGGCGCGATCAGGCTGACCGTGATGCCTTCCCGTCGAAGTGCCGGTCGGATGCCCTCGGCATAGGCATGAACCGCGGCCTTGGCCATGGAATAGGCCGGCGAGGAGGGAAAGCCGCGCAGCCCGGCAAGCGAGCCGACCAAAGCGACATGGCCGCGGCGACGGCGGCGCATGGCCTCGAGGGCCGGCTCGATGGTGTTGACCGCCCCCATCAGATCGACGGCGAGAACGGCCCGCATCGCCTCGCCCGGGTCGAGCGGCCTTTGCGCGCTGGTGCCCGAGACGATGCCGGCGCAGGCGATGGCGAGATCGATCGGCGTTTCACCATCCCGGGCCGCGATCCAGGCGGCGAGTGCCTTGCGGTCGCGGACGTCGAGGCTGATGGCGACGACCGTGGCTCCGCGCGCCCGGCAGAGTTCAGTGATATCAGCCAGCCTCGCCTCGTCGCGGCCTACGAGAAGAAGGCAGCGATCAGGTGCGGCATATTCAAGTGCCAGGGCCCTGCCGATACCGCTGCTGGCGCCGGTGATCAGCACGGTCTGGCGGTTCATGGCCGACCCTCCATCGCGCACGATAGAGTCGCTTCCGCTAGGCAGGCGACCACGCCATCGCCTGTCTTGACGAAGAGACGCAGCACAGCCGGCTCTCCGTCTTCGCGACGCTTGACCGTCCGCCCGGAAATCTCGACTTCAGCACCGACCGGCACAGGTGCCATGAAGCGGGTCGACAGGCCGGTGATAACGGCCTCAGGCAGGAAACGCCGCACCGCTTCGTGCAGATAGGCGACCAGCAACATGCCATGTACGGGTGCGGCCTCAAGCCCGATGGTGCGGGCGATGGCCGCGCTGACATGCAGGGGATTGGTGTCGCCTGAGGCACGGGCGAACGCCTCGACCTCGCTTGGGCCGATCGGGCCTATGACGATAGGCGGGATCGAATTGCTCATTGCGCCTGCTCAGGTTGGAACAACCGATAGGTCGCGGCAAAATCGGCAATGACCTCGCCATCCGCTCCTTCGATATGCGCTTCGATCTGCACATCATCGGGCGCGGAGGCATCCGCCCGTCGCGTAATCACGAAACGGATCTCCTGGCCAATCAGCAAGGCGCGATAATAGCTGAAGCGCTGGGCTATCAGCACGGGAATGAGATGCTCTTCGCCGGCAAGATCGTCGAAGGCGGCCTTGGCGGCCGGATGCCACAACCAGATCGCCGGGAAGGTCGCGGGAACCTCGTCACCGTCGCCCGCCAATCCTTGGCTCATCGTGCCATCGATGGCGGTCGCCTTGCGGTAGCGCCGCACGGCCTCCGCCTCGACCCGGGCCGCAATGGGGCCGATGCGTAGAGGCGGCAGCGCGCTCATGCCTGCCCGACGATCAGCACCGCATTGATGCCGCCGAATGCGAAGGAGTTCGTCATGGCATGGCGCATCGTCACCGCCCTCTTCTGATCCGGAACGCAATCAAGATCACATCGAGGATCGGGCGTTGTCCAGTTGAGGGTCGGCGGCGCCACGCCTTCGCGCAGGGCCATCACTGTAATGGCGAGCTCGATGGCGCCGGCCGCACCGAGGGCGTGGCCATGCACCGGCTTGGTGGAGGAGACGGGCAGATGGGGTAGTCTTTCGCCGAAGATCGCGGCGAGCGCAGCCGCCTCGGTGGCGTCATTGGCGAGCGTGCCGGTGCCGTGGGCGTTGACATAGTCGATCGCCTCCGGCTCCAGCCCGGCATCCTGCAGGGCCTGGCGCATGGCGGAAGCCGCGCCGCCGGCGTCCGGGCGCACGATGTCGCCGGCATCGCTGGAGGTGCCATAGCCGCAGAGCTCGGCCAGCGGTGCCGCACCCCTGGCCCGGGCACTCTCCTCGCTCTCCAGCACGAAGATGGCGGCGCCCTCCCCGAGCACCATGCCGTTGCGGTCCTTGGAGAAGGGACGGCAGGCATTGGGCGAGAGCACGCGCAGGGCTTCCCAGCCCTTCATGCCGGAGGCGGTGATGCAGGCCTCGGCACCGCCGACAATGGCGCGGTCGACGATGCCGGCCCGGATGAAATGGGCGCCGAGGCCGATGGCCTGCGTACCGGAGGCGCAAGCGCTGGCGACGGCAAAGGATGGGCCGCGCGCGCCATGGCGCGCGCTCAATTGCGAAGCGGCGCCATTGGGCATCAGGCGCGGCACGCTCCAGGGATCGAGGCGCTGGCCAGTGACATAGGCATTGTGAATGCCGATCTCGATGGTTTCCCCGCCGCCAACGCCGGTGCCGACGATGGTGGCGGTGCGCTCGCCCTGCCGGTCGGCGCGGGCAAAGCCGGCCTGCGCCAAGGCTTCGTCACCGGCGACGATGGCGAGCTGTGTGAAGCGGTCGCAGAAGGCCAGCACGTCGGGCTCGATATGGACAGCCGGGTCGAAACCGCGCAACTGGCCGGCGATGCGGATATTGTGGCGCAGCTCCCGCGCCACTTCGAGCGGCCCGATGGCGCTCTGTCCCTCGCGCGCGGCCTGCCACAGCGCCGGAACCCCGAGTCCCGCCGCCGTCGCTGCTCCCATGCCGGTGATGTAGACGCGCTTTCTGCTCAAATCAGGACTTTTCACTGGCGATACGGGCCAGCACGCCGTCGATGAAGGATTTGAGATCCTTGGCTTCGGCGATCGAGCCATCCATCGGAATATAGACGTCGAATTTTTCTTCCACCGCCGTGAGGATCATCACGATATCGATGGATTTGAGGCCGAGCGTCTCGAAGGTTGCGTCGGGCGTGACCTTCTCGCGATCGACCATGCCCTCGGATATGATCAGGTTGACGACCTCGTCATAGACACGCTGCGGATTGGACAGGATGTTATCTTGGGTATCGGTCGACATCTTCTTCCTGGACACGTCCTTAGGCGTAATGGGACTGAATCGATGTCTCAAATACACCGAAACGGCGTGTTGACCGAGCCCCGAGCCATTCAACTACGCTCGTCATGGCATAGTTGTCGTCAAGAATCCAACCGCATTCCAAATCTTGCACACCGGTGATGGCAGCACGGCGCATCAATTCATCCACCAGGATCAGCGCGACGCTGGCACCGGAGACCGAGCCGACCAGCCGTGGCGCCACGCCGAACAGCACGGCGCGGCCGCCGGTGAAGCGCCGGGTCAGGCCGCGCCAGGCCAGTTTCAGCCAGCCGGCGGGGGACGGCGAGCCCCCGAGATCGCCCGCGATCTCGAAGACATTGGGCAGGAACAGGGCAAAGCCCAACAATTCCCCTTTCCGTTCGACGAAGACGCCATAATCGGCCTTCAGAAGGGGTCTGAAGGCCTTGATCATCGCCGTCATCTCCGCTTCGGAAACCGGCACGAAGCCCCAATTGGCAGCCCAGGAACCGTTGAACAGGCAGCGGCCGAGCTCGGCATCCTCGGCCAGCCTGTTCATGCGCATGGCGCGGATATCGAAACCCTTGCGGCGGCGCTCCATGCCGAGCTTTTCGAGCCTGTCGGGAAGATCGCTGCGACGGCGGTCGAAGGCGTAGGAATGCAGTGTCTTCACCAGCGTGAGGCCGGCCGCCTCCAGATGGGCGCGCAGATAGGGCGGATGCCAGGGCATCAGCACCATGGCCGGCGCGGCGAAGCCATCGATCAGCAGGCCGGACTCGGCGTTGATCGACAGCGTGAAGGGGCCGCGCATCACCTTTCTGCCCTTGCCGGCGAGATGGGCAGCTGCAGTCCGGACCAGTTCGACCACCACCTTTTCGTCGTCCACTGCGTCGAGGCAGCCGAAGAAGCCGATGCCCTCATGCTGCGGGCCTGTGGCGAGATGATCGATCTGGGCGGAGATGCGGCCGACAGCCCTGCCCTCCCCATCATAAGCAAGCCAATAGGCCGCCTCCCCATGGGTCCAGAAGGCGCTCTTGCCGGGATCCAGCAACTGGGCGCGGTCGTGGTCGAGCGGAGCGACATAGTCGCTGTAACAGGCATAGATCCGCCGCGGCAGAGCAAGGAACTGCCTGAGCTCGCGCTTGGAGGAGACGGGACGGACGGTGACCGGCATGCCGTCCTTCTGTCAAGTTCGAGCGGGAAAGGCAACGGGCGTGAGAAGAACACGCCAGCCTCAGCCACTGGCATCCGTCGGGCTGCCCCCTTGTTCCACCTCTGTGCTTTGGTTATGGCTCCAATCATGGAGACCCAGCCCTTGCTGCAGCCCTTTGCCGATATCTGGCGCCAACGCGAACTCTTTCGCGCCATCCTGACCCGCGAATTGCAGGTGCGCTTTCGCGGCTCGGTGTTCGGCTGGGCCTGGGCCGTGCTGGCGCCGCTGGTGATGCTGTCGATCTACACGCTGGTCTTCTCCGGCGCGCTCAAGGTCGGCGCCGCCCAGGAAGGCAGCGGGCGCTTCAGCTATGCCTTCTCGATCTTCGTCGGCCTGGTGGTGTTCAATTTCTTCGCCGAGATCGCCTATCGCTCCCCTCTCTTGCTGGCCGAGCACAAGCACATCATCCGCCGCTCGATCTTCCCGCCCCAGATCCTGGCCTGGATCGCGGTGGCGCGCGGCGGCGTCTATATGCTGATCGCCCTCGGCGTGCTGCTGATCGGGCAGATCCTGATCAACCAGTCGATCCACTGGTCGTGGCTGGCACTGCCGTTCATCCTGGTGCCTCTCTGCCTCTGCCTGCTCGGCATCGTCTGGATCCTCTCCACCATCGGCGCCCTGACCAGCGACCTCAACCATTTGATCATCTCGATCATTCCGGTCGCGATGTTCGCGACCCCGGTGTTCTATGAAGTCTCGAATGTGCCAGAGGGCTGGCGCTGGCTGCTCTATCTCAATCCCCTGACCGGTATCATCGAGATGATGCGCGCCGCCATCCTGCGCGGCACCTGGCCTGATGGCCTGCTCTATCTCGTCTGCCTCGCCGCCTCGTTCGCGGTGTTCTATGCCGGCCGGACCCTGTTCATGCGAAAGAAGACGATCCTTGTCGACATCATCTGAACAGAGGGCCAGCCAAGATCTCGCGCACGAACTCGCGATCGAATGCCGCGACCTCGGCAAGGCCTACCAATTCTATCGCCATCCGATCGACCAGGTGAAGCAGGTGCTTCTCGGCGGCAAGAAGCGCTATTACGATGAGTATTGGGCACTGAAGGAGATCGGCTTCACCATTCCCAAGGGCGCAGCGGTCGGCATCGTCGGTCGCAACGGCTCGGGCAAGTCGACCTTGCTTCAGATCCTCTGTGGCATCACCGCCCCCACCGTCGGCTCGCTCACCGTCAAGGGGCGCATCGCGCCTGTGCTCGCCCTCGGCGCCGCCTTCGACTACGAACTCACAGGCCGCGAAAACTGCTATTTGTCCGGCGCCATTCTCGGCCTCAAGCGGGCTGAGGTCACCGCAAGGCTTGCCGCCATTCAGGAGCTCTGCGGCCTCGGCGATTTCTTCGAACAGCCCGTGAAGCTCTATTCCAGCGGCATGGGCGCGCGCCTGGCCTTCGCCATCTGCGCCCATGCCGATGGGGACGTGCTGATCGTCGACGAAGCCCTCGCCGTGGGGGACGATGCCTTCCGCGAACGCTGCCGGACCTTGATCCGCGCCTTCCGCCAGCGCGGCACCATCCTGTTCGTCTCCCACGACCTCGACCAGGTGATGGATCTGTGCGAGCGCACGATCTGGATCGACCGTGGGCGCCTCAGGGCGGATGGCGATACGCCTGGGGTGATCACCGACTATTGCAAGGCGCTGGCCGAAGAGCCCGACGATCCCAACCGCTTCGCCTTCATGACGTGAAGGCCCCCGAATCAGGCTCGTCGCCGCTGTGGTTCGACATAGGTGGAGAAGATGTGGTCCCAGAACGAGGTGACCACGCCGTAATTGCCTTCCTCGCCGCGATAATGATGCACCATGTGCTGCAGGCGCAGGCGATAGAGCAGGCTGCCCGGCTTCGACGACCAGTGATGCGATGCATGATGCACCAGCATATAGGCGACGTAGCCGAGCAGGATGCCGCTGGTAAAGCCGCCAGCAAAGGCATGGTTGGCGAAATAGAGCGGCAAGTAGAACACCAGGAAGATCACGCCGACACTCAGGAAAGACGGCGCGCCGATCATGCCCTTGGGCTCCTGATGATGCGCATCGTGCATCCGGTCGAAGAACGGCACCGCATGATAGATCCAGCGGTGCACGGCATATTCGACGAAAGTCCAGCCGATGCAGCCCAGCACGAAAGCCATCGCCCAGATGCCCACGGCGGTGGCGTCATGCTGCAGAAGAGTCAAGAGAAGCAGGCCGAGGGCCGCAGCAGGACAGAGTACAAAATCGCCAAAATAGAGAATTTTGTTCAAACGCATGCGCTTCACCGTTCGATGCACTTTGGAAGCTGGAGCATATTTCTCCGCGATTGCGACAGTTTGAGGACAAAATGCTGCGTCCTAGCAGCGCGCTTCGCCCTCTCTCATCGCCGATCGCCAAGAGCAAAGCGCGTTTATGGTTGAACGATTTTTTGCTCCAACCTTCAGTTTCGACGCGTTTTGCAATTCTTGCCAATACCAGCAAATCGCAAAACGCTTTAAGCAAAAATCATGCCTATCTATGATACGACCTCCAATGTGTATGGCTCAAGCTCGATCCGCCGCAGTGGCCCCAGGCCAGCCGGCTCGCGATGCGCCACCACGACGAAGCTCGTATGCGGCAGGGCCGCCCGCAGCGCCGCGAACAATTGCGCCTCTGCGGCGCTGTCGAGGGCGCTGGTCGGCTCGTCCAGCACGGCCCAGTCCGGCCGTGCCAGGATCAGCCGTGCCAGAGCCAGGCGCTGCTGTTCACCGCCGGAAAGGCCGAGGGGCGGCTCGCCATCATCGAGACCCGGCAGTCGATGCTCGAGGCCGACCAGTTGGAGGGCCCCGGCATAGGCTTGCCGAGGCAGCATCCCGGGATCCTGCGGATAGGCCAGGACGGTCCGCAGATCCGCTAGAGGCAGATAGACCGCCTGCGGCAGGAAGGCGATCCTCCGTTCGGCCGGCAGGGTCACCCTTCCCTCGCCATGCGGCCACAGGCCGGCCATCGCCTTGATCAGGGTGCTCTTGCCGATGCCCGACGCCCCGGCCAGCCAGGCATTCTCGCCCCTCTCCAATCTCATATCCGCCAGGATGTTGAGGGCGCGCCCCTCGGGCGTGGCCAAGGCGAGGCCCTGGATGGACAGGTGATCGAGCCCGCTCGTCCTGGTCCGGACGCCTTCGCCGTCCGTGACCCGTCCCAAGGCATCGAGAAAGCCGTCGAGACGGCGGATGGCTGCCGCGAGTTCGGCCAGATTGCGATAGGAGAAGATGAACCAGGACAGGGTGGTGACCACGTTCTGGAAGGCGGAAGCCAGCTTCATCAGCCCGCCCAGCGCGACCTGCCCGGCAAGATAGGCGGGCAAGGCCAGGAAGATCGGGATGCGCAGCACCGTGCTGTGATAGGGCCTGGTGAAGCAGCCCAGGATGAGGTCGCGGTTCATCAGCGCCCGCCAATTGCGCATGATGGCGCCGAAGCGGGCGTCCAGCACGCGCCTTTCGGCGGCCTCGCCCGCCATCAGCGCCACGGCGTCGGAGGATTCGCGCAGGCGCGCGAGCGCGAAGCGGAAATCGGCCTCACGGCTCTGCTGTTGCGCATTGAGCGCCAGCAGAGGACGACCGAGCCAATGGGTGAGCCCGCTGGAGATCAGCACATAGACCGGAGCGGCCCACACCATGTAGCGCGGGATCTCCACCGCCACGCCGAACAGGGTGAAGGCGAGTGGAAAGGAGGACAGCGACCACAGCAGGGCCACATAGGACACCAGCCCCACGATGCTGGTGACGACCTCCAAGCCCTCCTCGGTGAACTTGTCGACGAAGAGGCGGCAATCCTCGGCGATGCGCTGATCGGGGTTATCGGGGGTGGCACCGGCCTGGCGCAGCCTTGCATGGGTCCTGCCGCCAAGCCAGCGGTCGAGCGCGGCCGCGGTCAGCGCGTGGCGCCAGCGGATCTGCACGCTCTTGCGCAGATAGACCGCCGCCAGATACATCGCCGCATTGACGGCGATCAGCAGGCCGAACACGCCGATCTGGTTGACGGCCGCGGCCGCGTCCCGCTTTTCGAGGGCGCCGTAGAACTGGGCATTCCAATCGATCAGCAGCAGGCTGACATAGACGCTGCCCAGATTGAGGCCGAGAACCACCGCGAGCAAAGCAAGGCTCGTGCGCCCACCCGGGCCGGCGACGCACAGGCGCAGCAGCCGCCAGATCTGGCTGAAAATCCGAGGCATGATCCGCCTTTCGCTCAATCGCGACGTGCAAGGACAGCGGCCGGACCGCGCACCGCCAGCCCGATCAATTCGCCTCGCACATTCTCGGCCAGGAGCTCTACTCCATCCGGCCCGGCCCTATCGGCCCGCATTCGCCAACGCCCGACCGCGCCGGCACGCAGATGCAGGTGGAAATCGGGCTGCATGACATTGATGAAGCCCATGGCCGGCTTGACCGCCTCGATATTGCCGGACCAGGCCTGCCTGAGGCCGTCACGGCGCAGTTCGATGGTCACGGGCACACCGGCACAGCGAGCCACCTCGAAGGGAAGCGAGCCTGGATCGTCCTCGGCCAAATCAGCCCGCTCCATCGCTTCGACGGGCTCTGCCGCCTCCGTTGCCATGCCGCGCAGTTCGGCGACGCCGGCGTCGAAAGGCTCCAGCCCGTCGAGGCCGACCAGGCTGAACAGCACGGCCCCATCCTTGCCTTGAAAGTCGAGGCGCGGCAGCACCTTGTCCTTCATGCGGCCGGAGCGGTCGAGAATGACGGCGCCGAGCGCCGCCGTATCGATATCGGCATCGTGGGCCGCTCCCGCCAGGCGCACGGCGAAACCGGAGCGTTCGACCCTGTCGACAGGACCGATGCGTTCATGGGTGGCCCCACCCTGGCTGGTGGTGAGCATCACCCGGCCGAGGCGTCCTGCCGCCTCCAGCACATCGGCGGCATGGTGCAGCAGGCGTTCGCGCTGCAATCGTTGCTGGCTCATGACGGATCCTTAAAAGGTGATGTTGGCGCCGAGCCTGAAGGTGCGGCCGGCGGCTGTCTGCAATTCGAGCGGATTGGAGAAGGCGACGTTCGAACTCGCCGTCCGGCTGTAGGTGGTCGGCATCGGCCAGCGGAAATAGCGCGTATCGGCGATGTTGAGGATGCCGGCCCGCAGCGTGATGTTCTCGGTCGGCTTCCAGCTTCCGAGGAGATCGAACACGGCATAGCCGCCGGGCTTGAAGATGTCGGGGGTGCTGGCACGGCTAACCTTGGAAGCGAAGGTGCCGATCATCTCGACTTCCAGCCCCTGTTCCGGCTTGGTCCAGCGCAGGCTGGCGACGGCCGTGAGGGGGCTGGCGCCGTTGAACGGGGTCCAAGGCGCATCGCGCGTCGTCTTCTGGTTGCCGTGCTGATAGGTGAGGCTGAGGCTCGAACTCCAGTTTTCGGCCCATTGCACCTCGGCGGAGCCTTCGATGCCGGTCAGCCGGACTTTGGCGCGATTGGCCCAGGTATAGTCGACCCCCTCGCCTGAACTGGCCGGGATCTCCACGAAATTCTGGATGAAGTTGGTGTAGTCGGCATGGAAGGCCGACAGGGAGAAATAACCCCAACCATAGCGCCCGCGCAGCCCCGCCTCGAAGGAGCGGACCCGCTCCGGCTTCAGGTTCGGCGCCGGCACGAGATTGCCGTCCGGCTGTCCTGACGAGGAGCCTGTATAGAGCTGCTCGGCATTGGGCATGCGGAAGCCCTCGGCATAGAGGCCGAATACCGAATAGGTCTCGTTGAGCTTGTAGATGATGCCGAGCTTCTTGGTCAGCGCCGATTCCTCGCGCTGCCTGAGCACATAGCCGGCTACCGGCTGATAGTCCGATTTGGGCTTGGGCGTGATCTGGTTCCAGGAATAGCGCAGCGCCGGCGTCACCGTGAGCTTGCCGTCGAACAGGCTGATCTCATCCTGCACGAAGGCATCGAGCCGCTTGGTGTTGGAATCGGCGAAGTTCCAAGTGTAGGGCACGACGGTGGAGCCGGAAACCGGTACGCCGCCTGGGGTGAACACGCGCGTGGTGCGATTGCGGACATAGTCGGTGTAGCCATATTCGCCGTCGAAGCCCCAGACCAGCTTGTGGTCGCTGCGCCCGAGCTTGAAGGACGAATCGATCTGCAGGCCGGCCTGCAGGAAGCGCTGTCCGAACTCGGTGACATTGTCCTGATATTGCTGATTGCCATTGGCGAGGGTGCGGTGTTCGCGGCTGGTGACCTCGCGGCGCTGCGGCGACCAGGTGATGTTCCAGCGTATCTGGTCGGCGAAGGCGTATTCAGGCTTCCACAGACCGTCCAGCGCGATGCGGTAGCGGGTGAGTTCCTGGCTCCCTGTCCAGGAATGGATGAAGGGCAGTTGCGGCGGATTGGGATTGGCGGGCGTGCGCACCGTGGTCGGCCCGCGATTATAGAGGGAGTCGACATCCCTGTTGCGATCGAAGATCTCGCCGGTGAGCTTCAGTTCCAGTGATTCGGTGGGCCGCCAGACGATCTTGGCGAGGAAGTTCTGCCCGAGTTCGTCCAGCGGGTTGAAACTGCCGCAATCGATGGCACCATATTCGACCCAGCGCGGGCAGCCATAGCGCCCGCCATCGGCCCGGGCGCGCGAGAGCTTGGCCTCGCTCGCTTTCTTGACCGAATAGCCCAGCAGGATCTCGAGATTGGGGGAGACGCGCCAAGCGCCGAGGGCAGTGTTCACCAGCGCCTTGTTGTAGCTGTCGAAATTGGTGCTCGCCTCAAATCCCCAATTGCGTCCTTCCTTGATGATGTCGGCTGGGTCTTTGGTGGTGAAGGCGACCAGGCCACCAACCGCATCGGTACCGTAGAGCGCCGAGGCCGGGCCGCGAATGATCTCGACCGACTTGATGAAGGGCAGATCGACAAAGTCGCGCGTGCCGTCGGTGTTGCCGTCGAGGATGCGCGAGCCGTCGACACGCATCTGGATGCGGTTGCCGCCGACGCCGCGAATGGTGAAGCCGCCATTGCCGCCGAAGGGATCCGTGCTCGAACTGTTGCGGCTCACGGTGATGCCCGGCTCGTAGCGCGTGAGGTCGTCGATGTCGCGCACCATATGCGACTTCAACTCCTTGTCCGAAATCACCGTCACCGAGGCCGGCACGTCGAGAAGCTGGCGCTTGGCGCGCTCAGCCACGACGGTAACCGGCTCCAGCATCACAGGCTCGTCATTGCCGGCCTGCTCCGATGTCACCGGCCCGGCCGGTTGGCCTGGCAGCGGCTTGCTCTCCTGTGCATGCGCGGCCATTGCGCAGCCTCCCAGAATGAGGCCCGCAGCCATAATGATCCTCGTCTCCATTCTTACCCCCCAAAGTAAACTCCGGAGGCGGATAAACACTATACATCCAACATGAATCAACACAAAATAATAATTTGTTTGATGATTATATCAACTCCAACATACGTATACAAAAAAGACTCTCGACAACGCATAATTTAACGAGAAGAACTAAAAACTGCGCAATCCGGTGCACCAACCGCCCCTCACCCACCCCTTGGGAGAAATTGGCATCCCGCCTCTCTCGCTAACCATTTTGCGCAGGTTTGAATTCATCTAAAATATTGATATTGAATCATTTTATGGAGACGGATAGAGGGATGGTGTTTTGCAACACGCTTTCCCTCCCGAGATCCCCCGCCATGAGCACGCTAAATTCCGAACTTCGCATCGACACGAGTTTTGGAAATGAATACTTGAATTCAATTTGCAATGACTTTGAAACAGACGAATTTCCAACCCGGCGCACCGGCGAGACCGCCCAAATCGAACTACCGCGCGGGCGAGGAACCGCCTATCTCGCCGCGCGTCCCAGCGAATTGACGATCAAGGCCGAGGCCGACACGGAGCAGGGCTTGTCGGCTCTGAAATTCATACTCAGCCTTCGCCTCGAAAAGGCGGCACAGGCCGAAAAGCCAGAATTGGTGTGGACCGGAGACGGGTGCGATATTACCGTTCTTCCTGGTCTTCGCGAGATGCGGGTCAGGCAGGTCACCCAGGTCACACCGCTGATCCGGCGCATCACCCTTGCGGGCGAGGATCTCCAGCGCTTCACGCGAGACGGCATCCATATCCGCCTGCTCATCCCGCCGGCGGGGCTCGACAAACCGGAATGGCCCCGCCCGGCCAGGAATGGACGCCGCATCTGGCCGCCGGAGGAACGCCGGCCGACACAGCGCCTCTATACGATTCGACGCATCGACGCGGCAGCGGGCGAGGTCGATGTCGATTTCGTGCTGCATGGCGATGCCGGTATCGCCTCGGGCTGGGCGGCCCGGGCAAAACCCGGCGACATCGTCGGCATGCTCGGGCCGGGCGGCGGCGAGATCGATGAGGCGGACTGGTACCTGATCGCCGGAGACGAGACGGCCATTCCCGCCATTGCCCGCATCTTCGAGGCCATGCCGGCCGATGCACGCGGCATCGCCCTGATCGAGGTGGCGGATGCCGACGAGATCCAGGCCCTCGTCCCGCCTGCTGGCGTCGAACTCAAATGGCTCCTGCGCGACGGCTGCCCGGCCGGCGAAAGTGGCCTCCTGGCCGAGGCCGTCATCGCGGTCCCGCTTCCCTCCGAGGGCCGTTTCCAGTGCTGGCTCGGCGCCGAAGCGGAGACGGCGCGGCGGCTGCGCCATCATTGGCGCGAGGTCCTGCAGCTTCCCAAACATGCCGTCAGCGCCGTTGCCTATTGGCATCGCGGCGAGCCTGGCCACTGAAGCGGGCGGGGCAGCCTCAGCCCAGCGCCATCTTGCCGATGATGCGCATGCCGTCGCCGATATCGGCCTCGATGGCATCGCGCAGCCCCTTGGCGTCGCCCCGCTCGATCGCGGTGATGGCGCGATGATGCTGGTCAACGAGGCCGCTCATGTCGAGATCCTCGTACACAAGCCGCATGAACGGGCCGAATTGCAGCCAGAGCGTCTCGATCAGGGGCAGAAGCACCGAAGAGGGCACTGCGGTATAGATGGCGAAATGGAAGGCGTGATTGGCCCGCATATAGCCTTCGGCATCGTCTTCGGCGAGGCAGCGCTCGACCTCGTCGTCATGCGTCCTGATGGCGGCGAGGCGTTCGGCATCGATGGCGGGCAGCGCCCTTTCGGCCGCCTCCCCCTCCAGCAGCATGCGCACGCGCACCAATTCCTCGAAGCGAGCGGGGGTCATCACGGGAACGCTGACCCGGCGCGTCGCGGTCAAGGTCAAGGCACCCTCGGTGACCAATCGCGTCACCGCGGCCCGGACGGGCATCGGACTGACGCCGAGCATCTCGGCCAGACCGCGCAGGGTCACGGCACGGCCAGGGACGAATTGGCCGCCAACCAGCCCGCTGCGGATCGCCGCATAGACCTTGTCATGCACCGGCGCCAACTTGCTGGCGGGCTCGCTGCTGCTCGACTTAGGCGAACTCGGCATGGGCGAAACGGACTCCATTTGACACGGCCAAGATTTGTGATCACAATTAGCGCAGATGAAGGATGCGTCAAGACGCAACGCATTCACAACCCCGGTGTACCATGGGATTTCAAACGCACGGCGTGAACAAACTCGCCGGCGATGCTGCAGATTTGCCTTCGGCTTCGAAAAATTTGCCCTCCGCCCCGCAAGTCGACGTCATCGAGGTGCTGCTTCCCGACACCAACGGTATTCTCCGCGGCAAATGGCTGCCCGGCTCGGCAATCGACAAGGTCCTCAAGGACGGGGTTGCCATGCCGCAATCGATGTTCGGCCTCGACGTCTGGGGGCGCGAGGTCGAAGAAACCGGCATTCATATCGAGACCGGCGACAAGGATGGCCTGTGCCGCCCCGTCCCCGGCACGCTCAAGCCGGTGCCCTGGTCTTCCCAACCCGCCATGCAGGCGCTGATCTCGATGTATCTGCCGGATGGCCGGCCCTGGATGCTCGATCCGCGCCATATCCTCAAGGCCCAGCTCGACAAGTTCACGGCCCTCGGCCTCAAGCCTGTGGTTGCCTTCGAGCTCGAGTTCTACCTGCTGCAGGGCGGCGGCGAACCGGGCGAGACGCCTAAGACCGTGTTCCACCGCGACACCGGGCCCGCCCGCCAGAACATGTATTCGATCTCCGATCTCGACACCTTCGCGCCGGTGATCCAAGAGATGCGCGAGGCCGCCAAGATCCAGGGGTTGCCGGCGGATTCGGTGATTTCCGAGGCCGCACCCGGCCAGTTCGAGATCAATCTCTACCATCGCGACGATGCCATGGCGGCGGCTGACGACGCCGTGCTGCTGCGCCGGATGATCCAGGGCGTGGCGCGCAAGCACGGCCTGCGCGCCAGCTTCATGCCCAAGCCCTATCTCGACACCGCCGGTTCGGGCATGCACATCCATGCCAGCCTCGTCGATGCCGAAGGCGCCAATGTCTTTGCCAAGCCGGACACGGGCGCGGAGACCCTGCGCCATGCCGTCGGCGGCATGCTGACCCATATGCCAGAGACGGCCCTGCTGTTCGTGTCGAGCTATAATGGCTTCCGCCGCCTGATGCCGGGCTCTTATGCGCCGGTCTCCCTGACGTGGGGCTATGACAACCGCTCGGTGGCGGTGCGCATTCCCAATGGCAGCCCGGCGGCCACCCGCATCGAGCACCGCATCGCAGGCGCCGACGCCAATCCCTATCTCGTGCTCGCGGCCATCCTGGCCGCGATGCATGAAGGCATGGAGAACAAGATGCCGGCGCCCGAGCCGATCATCGGCAATGCCTATGATCTCGGCGCTCCCAGGCTGTCGGGCTCGATGCAGGAAGCCGTGGCCCTGTTCCGGGGCTCGGACTTCGCCCGCCGGCATTTCGGCGAGCATTTCGCCGAAGTCTATGCGGTGATGAAGGAACTCGAATGCGCCGAGTTCGAGCGCCGGATCTCCAGCCTGGAATATGAGACCTATCTGTAGTCTCGCAACATCCGCTCCTGCCCGGTAACGGACTTGCTACATAAAACATCACGAAAAGCCCTTCGGAAGGCTTGAGCAGGTTCAGCAGGAGCTCTAGCTTCCAGAGAACAGCGTCGCGTCCGGGAATGCGCGTCGCTCACCCAGAGGAGGTGTTCCCGATGTCAGCCTTCAAGAAACTGGCTCTCGCCGCCACGGCCGTGGCCTTGCTCGCGGGCCAGGCCATGGCCGAGGACAAGGTCGTCAACGTCTATAACTGGTCGGATTACATTGGCCCGACCGTACTGGAAGATTTCACCAAGGAAACCGGAATCAAGGTGGTCTACGACACCATGGATTCCAACGAGGTGCTGGAAACCAAATTGTTCGCGGGCAATTCCGGCTATGACGTCGTCTTCCCCTCTGCGACCTTTGCTTCACGCCAAATCAAGGCGGGCGTGTTTCAGAAAATAGACAAGTCCAAATTGTCCAACTACAAGGAATTGTGGCCCAAGATCATGGAGAATCTTGCGGTTTACGATCCTGGCAATGAGTACCTTGTCGACTACACCTGGTTCACCACCGGCATCTCTTATAATGTCGACAAGGCCAAGGCCGTCTATGGCGACCAGCCCATGAACAGCTGGGACGTGGTGTTCAAGCCTGAGAATCTCGCCAAGTTCAAGGATTGCGGCGTCTATTTCCTCGACAGCCCCGAGGATGTCCTGACGGCCGCCCTGAAATATCTCGGCAAGGAACCGGGCTCGACCGACAAGAAGGACATCGACGCCGCTGGCAAGCTGCTCGAGGCTGTCCGGCCTTATGTGAAGAAGTACCACTCTTCCGAATATATCAACGCGCTCGCCAATGGCGACATCTGCCTGGCCATCGGCTGGGCCGGCGACACCTATCAGGCCAAGGCGCGTGCCGAGGAAGCCAAGAACGGCGTGAAGGTCGACTATGTCGTGCCCAAGGAAGGCACGCTGATGTCGATGGACACCATGGCCATTCCCAAGGACGCCAAGCATGTCGACGCGGCTCATGCCTTCATCAACTACATGATCCGTCCTGACGTCGCGGCCAAGAATGCCGACGCCACCAAGTTCGCCTCGGGCGTGCTGGCGGCCAAGCCGCTGGTCGACAAGGCGATCACCGACAATCCGCAGATCTATCTCAGCGACGACATGCTGGCCAAGACCTACACCGTGCAGCCCTATCAGGCCAAGGTGCAGACGCTGGTTACCCGCACCTGGACGCGGGTCAAGACGGGCCAGTGAACTGGATCTAGGAGCGCGGACTTCCAGTCCGCCTCTTGCCTCACCGTCAAGCGCGGCGATTCCAAGAGCGGACAAGATGTCCGCGTTCCGAAAAATGCCCTCACTCCACGGCGCGGTTTCCGCGCCGTTTTCTTTTGTCCGATGAATTGATTTTGCCGGGCAATTGTCGTTCCATGCGACCAACCAAAACCAACGAGGAACCGATATGCTCCCCAAGGAATTCGTGGTCGCCGACCCGCGCTTCAAGGCGCTCATCTTCGGCAATTCCCAGCTCGACAAGCTCTATACGGGCACGCGCTGGGCGGAGGGGCCGGCCTATTTCCCGGCGGGCAAATATCTGATCTGGTCCGACATCCCCAACAACCGGCTGATGCGCTATGACGAGACCGACGGTTCGGTTTCGGTGTACGACCACGACAGCCGCAACCAGAACGGCCACACCGTCGACCGCGAGGGCCGGCTGATCGCCTGCGAGCATCGCGGGCGCTGCGTCAGCCGCATCGAGCATGACGGCAGCCGCACCATCCTGGCCGACAAATACGAGGGCAAGCGCCTGAACTCGCCCAATGACGCGGTGGTGAAGTCGGACGGCTCGATCTGGTTCACCGACCCGACCTACGGCATCGATTCCGAATATGAAGGTGATGCAGCGCCCTCCGAGATCGGCGCTTCCTATGTCTATCGCCTGCCCGCGCGCGGCGGAAAGCTGCAGGCGGTGGCCACCGATTTCGTCAAGCCGAACGGCCTTGCCTTCTCGCCCGACGAATCCAGGCTCTACATCGTCGACACCGGCGCCACCCATGTCGAAAACGGCCCGCGCCACATTCGCGTCTTCGACGTAAGCGAGGACGGCAGCACGCTCTCGGGCGGCAAGGTCTTCGCCACCTCACCAGCCGGCCTGTTCGATGGCCTGCGTGTCGACATCCACGGCAATGTCTGGACATCTTCCGGCGAAGGCGTGATCTGCTATGCCCCCGACGGCACGCTGATCGGCAAGGTACTCATCCCCGAAGTCGTCGCCAATGTCGAATTCGGCGGCCCCAAGCGCAACCGCCTCTATATCTGCGGCACCACCTCGCTCTATGCGGTGTTTCTGAACACCCAGGGGGCCAAGCGGCCGAAGAAATAGCGCGTTCTGGCCTAATGTGGTTCGCCGGGGAGGAAAACACTCCGATTTGTCATAGCCGGGCTTGACCCGGCTATCCAGAAGCCACAGGCGCAAATCCGGCTCGGGGCTGGATGCCGGGCCTTTACAGCAAGCCCGGCAATGACAACGCTTGCGCTCGCTTGCGTGAATCGCATTGTCCTCAAGGCTCCCTGATCACGACATCGAAGGCCGGCGCCCTCGCGGCGCCGGGCAGGCTGAAATGCCACCATTCCCGCGCATAATTGGCCAGGCCATGCGCGGCGAAGGCGGCGACGAGGGCCTTGCGATTGGCGGCGGCCTGCGCCGGCACAGCCTTGCTCGCGGTCCAGGACATCTCGTCGAACAGGTCGAAGCCACCGCCGAAATCGAGTGGCAGAACCTGCCCGGCGGCATCGACTTGCTCCGCCCCAATGTCGACGGCAATGCCCCTCGAATGGGACGAGGCGCGTGCGACATAGCCGAGCGCGAACAGTCTCGACTTGGGCGTACGGGGATAGAATTCGGCCTTGGTATGCTGGTCCGCGGCATCGCCGGCCCAGGTCAGAAAATCGGCGACGGCGCGCTTGGGCCGGTAGCAATCATAGACGACGAGCCGCCAATGGCGCTTTTCGAGGTCACGGGCCGTCGCGGCCAGCGCCTGCGCGACCTCTCGGCGCAGCCAGCAGACGGGGCTCTCATAGCCCGCCACCGGCCGGCCGACGAAATTATGGGAGCCGGCATAGCGCATGTCCTGGCGGATGCCGGGCGCGATGTCGGCCAGGCGGACGAAGCCGGGCGGCAGGTCGACGGCGAGGGCTGAAGTGGGCATGTTTGCGATGATGGCCACGCCAGCAAGAAGTAAGCCAAGCGTTGCTCCCCTCGGATCCCGGCAGGGAGAGCAGGGGTGGTGACGACCGCTCCTCCTCAATTCTGCGGTTCGCATGCGGCCTCCGTGGCGGACCAGAGCAGGAAGACCCGGTGTTCCGGGCCATCGACGGCCTGGAAGCTGGCATTGCCCTGCGCGTCGGGATGCTCCACCTGAATGCCCGCGGCAGGAACGTCGAGGCGGATGCCCTTGGTATTTTGCGTCGCCGTGAGTGTGCCGCCATCGCCGTCAAGGGTGCACGCGAAGACGGTTCCCTGCTGGCGGCAGCCGCCGCCGGCCCACCATTGACGCTTGTCGCCCCTAAACCACAGGCCGACACCGATGCCCGAGCCGTTGTCGGCGAGAAGACGCACCGTGATGCGGGTCACGCGCTGGTCGACATGCTTGACGAGATGGGCGGTGTCATAGTCGCGGGCATAGCACAGCGCCGCCCTTGCCGGCCCCGCCATCGCCACCAGCCCAGCTATCACGGCGAACACGCCGACGAACCGCCCTTTCGGGAACATTCCTTCACCCCTCCTGCGCTTTGTCCTGATTTCACTGGCATTGTGTGCCGGATGCAACTATCTCGACCCCATTATGGCATTGATCAAGATCTGCGGTCTCTCCACTCCCGAAACGCTGGAAGCGGCTCTGGCCGCCGGCGCCGACATGGTCGGCTTCGTGTTCTTCGAGAAATCGCCCCGCCATATCGGCTACGACCTTGCGGCGCAGCTCGGCGCACAGGTATCGGGCCGTGCCCGCAAGACTGCACTCTCCGTCGATGCCGACGACGCCAGGCTCGATGCCATCGTCGCCGCTCTCGCCCCCGACGGCCTGCAGCTCCATGGCAAGGAAAGCCCCGAACGCGTCGCCGCGGTCAAGGCGCGCTACGGCCTGCCGGTCCTGAAGGCGATCGGGGTTTCCAGCGCCGCCGATCTCGAACGGGCTGCCGCCTATCGCGGCGTGGCCGACTGGCTGCTGCTCGACGCCAAGCCCCCGAAGGATGCCGCCCATCCCGGCGGCAACGGCGTGACATTCGACTGGATGCTGCTCAAGCATCTCGACCGCACCCTGCCCTTCATGCTATCGGGCGGGCTCGATCCCGCCAATGTTGCCGAAGCCATCCGCATCAGCACCCCCGACGGGGTCGACGTCTCGTCGGGCGTCGAAGACCGGCCCGGCGTGAAGAATCCCGACAAGATCAGGGCTTTCGTGGAGACGGCAAGACAGGCTTATGCCGCCGCTTCCACCTCATCCCGCTGACAACAGGCCGCAACGATGACCGAGACACCCAAGCTCAATTCCTTCCGCAACGGACCCGATGAGCGCGGTCATTTCGGGCAGTTCGGCGGGCGCTTCGTCGCCGAGACGCTGATGCCGCTGATCCTGTCGCTGGAAGAGGCCTACAAGCAGGCCAAGGCGGATCCGGCCTTCCAGAAGGAAATGGACGGACACCTGGCCACCTATGTCGGCCGGCCCTCCCCGCTCTATTTCGCCGAGCGGCTGACCGAGCATTTCGGTGGCGCCAAGATCTATCTCAAGCGCGAGGAGCTGAACCATACCGGCTCCCACAAGGTCAACAACGTGCTCGGCCAGATCATGCTGGCGCGCCGCATGGGCAAGCCGCGCATCATCGCCGAGACCGGCGCCGGCCAGCACGGCGTCGCCACCGCCACGCTCTGCGCCCGCTTCGGCCTGAAATGCGTGGTCTATATGGGCGCCGTCGACGTCGCCCGCCAGGCACCCAACGTCTTCCGCATGAAGATGCTCGGCGCCGAGGTCATCCCCGTGCAGTCCGGCTCCAAGACCCTCAAGGACGCCATGAACGAGGCGCTGCGCGACTGGGTCACCAATGTGCACGACACCTTCTATTGCATCGGCACGGTGGCCGGTCCTCATCCCTATCCGGGCATGGTCCGCGACTTCCAATCGATCATCGGCCGTGAGACCCGCGAGCAGATGATGGAAGCCGAAGGGCGCCTGCCCGACAGCGTGATTGCCTGCATCGGCGGCGGCTCCAATGCCATGGGCCTGTTCCATCCTTTCCTCGACGATCCCTCCGTCGAGATCATCGGCGTGGAAGCGGCGGGGCACGGCCTCACCAGCCTGCATGCCGCCTCGATCGCCGGCGGCCGCCCCGGCGTGCTGCACGGCAACCGCACCTATCTGTTGATGGATGCCGACGGCCAGATCGAGGAAGCCCATTCTATTTCCGCCGGCCTGGACTATCCCGGCATCGGGCCGGAACATTCCTGGCTGCACGAGGTGGGCCGCGCCACCTATCTGTCGGCGACGGATCAGGAGGCGCTGGACGCCTTCCAGCTGCTGTCGCGCCTGGAGGGGATCATACCCGCGCTCGAATCGGCCCATGCCCTTGCCAGGGTGGCCGAACTCGCGCCCAAGCGGCCCAAGGATCACCTGATGGTGGTCAGCCTCTCCGGCCGCGGCGACAAGGACGTACCGCAGGTTGCCGAGATTTTGGGAACGTCACTGTGACCTCCCGCCATCCCATCCTGCCGCCCCTTGCTCCGAGCTTGTGACCCCATGACCAGCCGCCTCACCGCCCGCTTCGCCGCCCTGGCCGCCGAAAAGCGCGCCGCCCTGGTGACCTTCGTCACCGCCGGCGATCCCGATATCGAGACTTCAGCCAAGATCCTCGCCGGCCTGCCGGCCGCGGGCGCCGACGTCATCGAACTCGGCATGCCCTTCACCGATCCGATGGCCGACGGGCCGGCCATCCAGGCCGCGGGGTTGCGCGCCCTCAAGGCCGGCATGACGCTGACCAAGACGCTCGGCGTCATCCGCGAATTTCGCAAGACCGACGATGCCACGCCGATCATCCTGATGGGCTATTTCAACCCGATCTACATCTATGGCGTCGAACGCTTCCTCGTCGATGCCAAGGCCGCCGGGGTCGACGGCCTGATCGTGGTCGACCTGCCGCCGGAAGAGGATGACGAACTCTGCCTGCCGGCGCTGAAGGCCGGCATCGCCTTCATCCGCCTGGCGACGCCGACCACGGACGACAAGCGCCTGCCCAAGGTGCTGCAGAACACGTCCGGCTTCGTCTATTATGTCTCGATCACCGGCATCACCGGTTCGGCCACGCCCGATTTCGGCCTGGTGGCCGGCGCGGTCGGCCGCATCAAGCAGCATACCGACCTGCCTGTTTGCGTCGGCTTTGGCGTCAAGACCGCCGAGCATGCCCGGGCTATCGCCGAGGGCGCCGACGGCGTGGTGGTGGGCTCGGCCCTGGTGGAAGCGGTGCGCACCAGCCTCGACGCCGACAACAGCGCGACGGACAAGACCGTACCGGCCGTGCTCGCACTGGTCAGCGACATCGCCAAGGGCGCCCGCAGCGTCAGGAAGTAATACCCGGCCCGGTATTGCCTCAGAACAGCTCCGGCCGCTTCAGCCGGAGCGTCTGCACCAGGCTGTAGGTCTTGAGATCGGAAAGCTCGCCACGGTCGGCCATGCCAGCCAGGTCCTTGAGCCCGATCTCGACCACTTCGATCTCTTCGTTCTCCTCCGCCAGGCCGCCGCCAGCGCCAACACGGCTCGCCGCCGAATATTCGGCCAGGAACATATGCATCTTCTCGGTCGAGATACCCGGCATCACGAAAGCCGCGCCGAGCGGGACCAGAGCCTTCAGTTCCAGCCCGGCCTCCTCCATCGCCTCGCGCCGGGCGCAATCGGCCGGATCGTCCTCGTCAAGGATGCCCGCCGGTGCCTCGAGCGAAGCCTCCACCCCATGTCCCTTGAGAATCGCCACGCGCAATTGGCGCACCAGCAGAGCCAGCCGGCGCTCGGGATCGAAGGGCAGAACCGTCACCGCATCGCCGTGATCCTCGACGCTGCGGTGAATCACCGCGCCGCCCTGCGTGCGGGCCTTGACCATCAGCAGCCGGTTCCAGCCGTCATAAAGCAGGGCCTCGTCGAGAATCGCTGCAGGCAAGGCATTCACTCCATTCAAATCCAGAGGCGCCCTGCGGTACGGCACGATCACCAAAAATCGCAAGGCCTTGGAATCGCAAGCTTCGGAATCGCAGGACACGCAATCGCAAGGCATGTCGAGATGAAGCGCCCAGGCGAAGCCATGCTTCGCCAAAACGCGTTCTTCTCGCATCCACACAAGCCCAGCAAGGTGTCAAACGCAAGGCGGGACGCCAGTTTGAAGCCGGTTTCATCAAGCTGTCGCAAGAACTGCAAATGGGCGTTGACATCGGCCCTCCGCCCCCCTAGAAGACCCCCGCGCCCAGATGGCGGAATTGGTAGACGCGCACGGTTCAGGTCCGTGTACTGCAAGGTGTGGAGGTTCGAGTCCTCTTCTGGGCACCAGTTTCGAAAAGGCTCGACGTGGCTAACGGCCCGTCGGGCCTTTTGCATTTTGTGACCTTGGAAGTCCTGTGCCGGTGCCTGCAACGGCCTTGTGGAGTCGCTGCCGGCTAATCATACAGAGCGCCGACACCCAGGCCCTGCATCTCAACTGTCGTCGCGCATTCTCTCCGCCCGTTCACGGGCTTCAGGTGGTATCGGCAGCAGGCCGGAGCCGCGCAGCATTGCCTCGATCGCCGTATTGGCATGATCGAGCGCGCTACCGGCGGAGTAGTCCCCGTCCAGCCAGTCCGGCAATTCGTTCAGCACATTGGTGAGGCAGGCGAGCAGCATCGCCTCATTGTCGGACAGGTTGGCCCTGATCCGCTGATATTCGGCCGCGAGAACGGTCGGGTGCTCGTCATAGTCCAAGGGTCGAAATGCCATGATACCGCAGCCCCGTCGCGATGTTGCAGGCCTGGCAAATTGCGTCCAGGACCGCATCGGAGCGTTTTGCGATTTGGCGGTGATGCCAAGAATCACAAAGACGCTCCAGCCAATCCGCTGGGGATTGGCTTGGAAACAAAGAGTTAGAGCAAACAAGCGTTTCCGTCTAAACGCGCATTGCTCTGGAGACCACTGGCTTATCGCGTGTGACCGCCAGGTTACAAGGCTGCCGATTATCCCCAGGCCGGCCTGCTTTGCGCAAGGCCTGTGATCGAAGGTCCCAAGCGCGCCGGTCACGCCCCTATCACGCCCCTGGAGGATTGTTAGCCTACAAACAGAATCAGGGGAGAGTAGCGATGGGAATGCATCTGAGCGGTTCGCATAGCGGCGAGGAACCGTGCCTGCTGTTCGAGGATTGCGGTGTGCTCTCCGCCGAGCGCCTGGCGCATGGCATTCCCTGTCTCGACTATGCTTCACCGAGTTGCGCGACGAGCGGCATCGCCGCCCTCAAGGCCAGGCTCGCCGTCCGCCAGGCCATGCAGCGCGTGCATGAGCGCCTGAAGGACGCCGCCGACCGCAACGGCAAGGCACGAGACTGAGCCCTGCTCTCGACCAGCCCGGCCTGGAGCGAAATATGTTCGGGCCGAGCCCTTCTTTCAATTGAACTTGCTGAAGAGCCGAGAGTTTGCGGTTCTTGGCGAATCGCTCTGAAAGTGAAACGCTTCTGGAAATTGGCGTTTTCCGGGATTCGACCGGCGATCACGCTGCCGCCACGAAGTTTCGCGACACTCCCGCCCAATGTGGGGCCATGTCGGATGTGGCCATCTGGAGAGAGCTCACGATGCGCAGCATTCTATCCTTGTTGGTCATTGTCTATCTGATCGGCGTGGGCGTTGAACTGGCCCCGGTGGTCCAGGGGCAGTGGAGCAGCGGCTCTGCTTCCGATTTTGCCAGCAGCATCGCCCGCGCGCTTCCCGACGCCCTGACCTGGCCGGCCAAGGTCTATCGGAGCCTGACCGACAAAGCCTGAGCACGGCCCAGCGAGGGTTCCTCGCCTTTGCTTTAGCGGGCACCTATGATCAGGTCGTCGCGTTCGGTTCGCGCGCACCGTTCCACCACGGGGGAAGCCTTGCCGGCATCTTCAGAGCATGCCTGATCCCGCTGGTGGGTTTGCTGCCGAAACGGTAGGACGCACACGGCTCTCGAAGAGCCTGCGCCTGATCCTCGTACTCGCGGCCATGCCGCTGCTCGCCCTTCTCCTCTTCGTGCTCGCTGCCATCGGCTTTGCGCTCGTGCCGGCGTCAGGGCGGGCCCAGCAGGCCGGCGGAGAACCGACGCTTTATCTCTGCGCCTCCCTCGCCCACACCGATATCGTGATGCCGAGCCGGGATGCGCTGATCGATTGGACGCAGTTGTTTCCGGCCGTAGCCCCGCCCGACCTGCCGGCCGAGGCCTATCTGGCCTTCGGCTGGGGGGATCTCGTCTTTTTCCGGGAAACGCCGACCTGGGGCGATACCAGGGTATCGACCGCTTTGGCGGCACTCGCCGGCCGGCACGGCACCGCCCTCAGGGTGGTCGCCGTCAATCCGCCGGTCGCCAACCCCGACTGCCTGCCGCTTTCGATCGACAGGGAGGGCCGGCTGGCCCTGATCGCCCATATCCAAGCAAGCCTCCAGCCCGACGCTGCCGGCCGGCCCCAGCAACGCCCCGGCGGCACGGGGCTCGAGGCCTTCTATCTCGCCAAAGGCCGTTACGGGCCATTCAATACCTGCAATCAATGGGCGGCCGAGGCCCTCGCGGTCGCAGGCCTGCCCCACGCCCATTTCGCGCCCTTCAGTTTCAGCGTCACCTGGCCTCTCGCCAATGGTCGGGCAGGCTGAGCCCGCAGTCGAAGCCCGCCTTGTTGCCGGAAGAACACACCCCCGAGAGCTTTTGCACCCGGCACCGACAACCTCGCTGCCGGCGCACAATGCTGCCGCAATGGCTGCATACGCCCAGCCTCACCCAGCGCCGCCGCAGCTCCTGAGCCCGGCAGGCGCGGACGAATAAGAACAGCACATATCTGGATTAAAATGATACTGGCACGAAGCATTATCCTTCTGGCCTTGCCGCTGATGCTTGCAAGCTGCGTCACGACAAGCGCGAAGATCGACACCCCTCTGGCGACCCCGGCCATTGCGCCGCAGGCTGGCGCGACCGTGCAACTCGCCGCTTTGCCTGTCGTCAAGCCCGAGGAAGCTCAGACCGCCGCCGCGAGCGCGCCGGAGATGGCCGAGACGGCCGATCCCCATTACGCCGCCATCTATGCCGGCTCCAAGGATGGCGCCTATCCGATCAAGGCCGTGAACCTGGCCAGCGTAGCACCCCGCTTCTGGCGCCGCGAGGTTTCTTATGAATCATCGGAAAAGGCCGGCACCATCATCGTCGATCCCAACAAGCGTTTTCTCTATCTGATCCAGGGCAACGGCAAGGCGCTGCGCTATGGTGTCGGTGTCGGCAAGGTCGCGGACTACAATTTCCAGGGCGAGGCCATCATCGCGCGCAAGGCCAACTGGCCGCGCTGGACCCCGACCCCCAACATGATCGCCCGCAATCCCAAGCAATATGGCCGCTATCGCGCCGGCATGGCCGGCGGCCCCAGCAATCCGCTGGGTGCACGCGCCCTCTATCTCTACAGCGGTGGCCGCGACACGCTGTATCGCCTGCATGGCACCACCAATCCCTCCGCCATCGGCACCAAGGTCTCGTCCGGCTGCATCCGCCTGACCAACCAGGACATCATCGATCTCTACAAGCGCGTTCCCGTCGGCACCAAGGTGATCGTGCTGCCGACAGGCGCCAGCCGCTCGGCTTGACCGATCGCAGCAGTATGGCCCCCCATTCGGCCATGCTGCTTTTCTTCAATCGCTCCGCTTGGCCGAATGAGGGCCAAGTCGCGCCCCAGGCGCCTCCCGGCATAGCGCAGGAAATCCAAACCTTTCCTGTTCCGTAAAGGAATTTGGATTTCCGCGGGCATTCATCCTGCCCGATCATTGCCCGGCCAAAAGAACAGCGGGCCTCGTATCATCGAGTTTTGCAACGGAGACGATTGGGTACTAAGGTATCCGTGATTTTCTGACGCGAGGAATGAAATGGCCATTAATCTTCCTAGCCTCGTCTCCCAACTGATCACGCCCGATCTCATTGAACGCGCCGCCGCGATCATCGGCATCGACCCGGCACTGGCCGGAAAACTGGTCGCCGCAGCCGTTCCTTCCGTGCTTGGGGCCTTCGCCAGCGAAGCCTCTTCCCCCGATGGCGCCAAAGGCATTTCCGATCTGATCTCCAGCCAGGATCCGGGCCTGTTCGACACGCTGGCGGCTGGCGTGACCAGCGGCGATGCCAACGCCCTGGCTGGAGGCAGTGATGTGCTGACCTCCCTGCTGGGCGCCGAGGGCGTCAACCAGTTGGCCAGTGTCCTCGGGCAGGCAACCGGTGCCCCTCCGCAGGCTGCCGCTTCCGTGCTCGGTCTCGTCGGCCCGGCCGTCGTCGGTGCCCTCGGCAATCAATCGCCGGAGAACTGGTCTGACGGCAATGCGGTCGCCGCGCTTTTCGCAGGCGAGAAGCAGGCGATCACCGCCGCACTCCCGGCCAGCCTGGCGGCAGGTCTCGCCGACGGTGGATTCCTGCAAGGCCTGGAAACCGCGGTAAGCGGCGCCTTCCGGACCACCCCGCCTCAATCCACGCTGGGCTCGGCCACGGGACCGCAGCCTGGTATATCGACTGCGGGTACATCGACTGCGGGTACATCGACCCTTGGATCAAGCGGGGCGGGTGCCCAAGCCAGCCGGTCGACACTCGACACCAAGCCGCCGCCCAGCCCTCGGCTGCAGCATCAGGCCGCCCCGCCGCCACCGCCGCAATCGAGCGGCAGCATGACCTGGCTTTATCTCATCATCGCCATCCTGGTCGTCGGTGGCCTCGCCTGGTACTTCCTCTACAAGCGCCCGCAGGCGACAGCACCGGCCACCACCGGCCAGATCGAGCTGCCAGCGCCACGCCTTCTGGGCTGAAGCGTCGCGGCCTCGAAAGCCATCTCGACGTACAAAGGCGACGAAGCTCGCGCTTCGCCGGGCTGGTTCGACGTAAAAAGGCGACAAAGCTTGCGCTTCGCCGCCCTGGATCCACGTTAAGCGGATACACTTCTCGTTGACCGATCGAGCCGCGGCCCTGTGTTCAATGCAGGGAAACCGGCTCCAGTTCCTGCTCCCAGGCATTGGCGACCGCGCTCTCGGCCGAATCGGAAATCATGATCGGCGTCCCATCGGCGGCATTGAGGGTGAACAGCTTCAAGCCGGGACGGATCTCGCCAAGCTGCGGATAGAGCCGCATGGCGTCCTCCGACATGATCGGCTTGACATAGGCGACATGTCCGGCGCCCAGGGCAGCCAGCATCTCGGGGGTAGGCACAATAGTCTTGTCGTTCCGGATCATGGGACCCTCCTGAACGTTGGAAACAATGGAAAAAGGGGCAACCGGGTCGTCAGTCCCGCACCGAGATGTCGATGCGCTTGGCGACGCGCTCGGGCTCCGGGCGGATCAGGTCGACGGAAAGCAGGCCGTTCTTCAAATCCGCACCCATCACCTCCATGCCGTCGGCAAGGAGGAAAGTGCGCTGGAACTGGCGAGCTGCGATACCGCGATGCAGGAAGACTCGGGATTTGTCGTCCACCTGCCGTCCACGGATGACGAGCTGGTTTTCTTCGATCGAGACGTCGAGTTCCTCGCGGCTGAAGCCGGCGACGGCGAGTGTGATTCTCAGCCTCTCCGGCGGCCGGTCGCAGGATCCGACCCGCTCGATATTATAGGGCGGATAGCCGTCATTGGCGGCTTTGGCGACCCTGTCCAGAGCTCGTTCGATCTCATCGAAGCCGAGCAGAAAGGGTGAATTCAAGGTTGGTACGCGCGACATTTCAAAGCCCTCGCAGGAAGCGACTTTGTGGCGGGGACCCTGACGGCATCCCCCGTTCCGGCAACTCCGGAACAATCTCAATATGGGCAAGCCCAGGGGGGTTTCAAGGGGGCCCCCGAAATGGGGCGGGGATTTCCGGGTCAAGCCCCCTGGAGCGAAGCGGCCTTTTGGTGAAAACGCACTTTTGCGCGAGCTCTTTGGTCCGCCTCTCGGTGTTACGCCCAATCGCAGAACGCTCTTGCGCGCCGCTCCGGGGCAGGGCAGGAACGGGTGATGATCCCTCCCGGCCTCCTCATCGCCGCTCCCCGTTCGGGCTCCGGCAAGACCACCCTGGTGCTCGGCCTGCTGCGCGCCCTCGCCCGCAATGGCGTCGCCGTGCAGCCGATGAAATGCGGGCCCGACTATATCGATCCCGGCTTTCACGCCGCGGCGGCAGCAAGGGTGAGCTATAACCTCGACAGCTGGGCCATGCGGCCCGCTTTGCTCGACAGCCTGATCCACGAAGCCGGCCACAATGCCGATCTCTTCGTCGGCGAGGCGCTGATGGGGCTGTTCGACGGCGTCGCCCGCGATGGCGCCAGCGGCGACGGCTCCTCCTCGGGCCTTGCGGCGCGGCAGGGCTGGCCGGTGCTGCTGGTCCTCGACATTTCCGGCCAGTCCCAGTCGGCCGGCGCGGTCGCCAAGGGCTTTGCCAGTTTTCGCCCCGATGTGCACATCGCCGGCATCGTCCTCAACAAGGTGGCGAGCCCCCGCCATGAAGCGCTGGCGCGCAAGGGCATCGAGGAAGCCGGCTTGCCCGTGGTCGGCGTGCTGCCGCGCAATGCCGATCTCGTGCTGCCCGAACGCCATCTCGGCCTGGTCCAGGCCGACGAGACCGTCGAGCTCGACCAGCGTCTGGAAGCTTTGGCCGATTTTGTCGAAACCCATTGCAGCATCGAAGCCATCCGGGCCCTCGCCGGCACGCGGCAGTTGCCGGCAGCCCCGGACGATGCGGACCTGCGCCCGGCCGACCCGAAGGACGCAGGTTTGCGCCCGCCTGGCCAGCGCATCGCCCTGGCCCGCGACGCTGCCTTTTCCTTCGTCTATCCGCATCTCCTCGCTGGCTGGCGCCGCCAGGGCGCCGAGATCATTCCCTTTTCGCCGCTGGCCGACGAGGGACCGGCGGAGAACGCCGATATCGCCTGGCTGCCCGGCGGTTATCCCGAACTGCATGGTGCCCGCCTCGCCACCGCCACGCGCTTCCAGAAGGCTCTGCGCCTGTTCGCGCAGACGCGCCCGGTGCACGGCGAATGCGGGGGCTACATGGTGCTCGGCCAGGTACTGACGGATGCGGAAGGCACGGCCCACCGCATGACCGGCCTGCTCGACCTCGAAACCAGTTTCGCCAAGCGCAAGATGAATCTGGGCTATCGCCTCGCCGAACTGAAACAGGATTGCCCGCTCGGCCGGAAAGGCGGCTTCGTGCGCGGCCACGAGTTCCATTACTCGACCACCCTGCGCTCGGCCGATCCGCCCCTCTTCGAGGTGAGCGACGCCAATGGCATCTCGCTCGGCGCCCTCGGCAGCCATCGCGGCCGGGTTACCGGCTCCTTCTTCCACGTGATCGACAAGGTCTAGAAGTTCTCAGGAAACGGAGCTCTCTCACCCTGCAAAGCCGCCCTCGTCGAGAAATCGGCGCTCCTCCGGCGTGCAAATGCGACCGAGAATATCATTGCGGTGAGGAAATCGGCCGAACCGGGCGACGATGTCGCGATGCTGCTGGGCATAGCTGAGATAGTCGCCGGTCAGGGCCCGGCACAGAGCGAGCGAACGTTCCTGGTCGGCGAGTTCTTCGGAATGCATGAAGGGCAGGTAGAAGAAGATGCGCAGTTCCGGGCCGATACTGCGATCATGGCCATCGGCCAGCGCCGCGGCGGCGACCCGTCGCGCCAACGGGTCGCCCGCATACATCGCCGGCGTGTCACGGAAGGCGTTGCGTGGAAACTGGTCGAGCAGCAGCACCAGCGCGAGAGCGCCGGGCGCCGTCGTCTCCCACCCCTCCAGTTCGCCGCGCATCGCCGCCTGATGCACGGCCAGGAAACGCTCGCGAAAATCACGGTCGAACGCCTCGTCCTTCTCGAACCAGCGCTCAGGGCCGGCATCGACCCAGAAATCGACGACGGCCCTCGCAGAAGGCGGAACTGAATCGACCATCACAGGGTTCTCCTTGAGCTGACGAGGCTAGAGCAAAATGACTTTTCTCCGAATCGTCATTCTTCTCGAACTCTTTGTTTTGACGCGTTTTCTTAATCGAAAAGCGTATCGACTTTGCTGGAAAACGCTCTAGGGGCGAAATGCGAATGAGAAGAAACTGCATAGCGCTGCGGAAACTGCAATTCCACCATTGAACAATCGCCGAATGCTCGTCACATTAGCGTCGAGGAGACAGACCTTGTCCGCTGTGACGCCGACCATTCCTTCGAGTGAACTTGCCCAGCTGAACGAACGCTCGCGCGAGATATTCCGCCAGATCGTCGATTCCTATCTTGCGACGGGCGAACCCGTCGGCTCCCGCAACATTTCGCGCCTACTGCCGACCTCGCTGTCGCCCGCCTCGGTGCGCAATGTCATGCAGGATCTCGAGCTGCTGGGCCTGATCCAGGCTCCGCATACCAGTGCGGGGCGGCTGCCGACCGAACTGGGCTTGCGCTTCTTCATCGACGCCATGCTTGAATTCGGCGACCTCGCCGCCCAGGACCGGGCGCAGATCGATGCCCAGATCCGGGCCGGAACCTCCTCCCGCTCCCTGGAAGACGTTTTGATCGAGGCCTCCGCCACCCTGTCGGGCCTGTCGCGCGGCGCCGGCGTGGTCGTCACCGGCAAGCGCGACCAGCGCCTGAAGCATATCGAATTCGTGCGCCTCGAACCCACCCAGGCTCTGGTCATCCTCGTCTCCGAGGAAGGCACGGTGGAGAACCGTGTCATTACGGTACCCGTCGGCCTGCCGACATCGGCACTGGTGGAGGCTTCGAACTATCTCAACGCCCGTGCCCGCGGCAAGACGCTGGATGACCTCAAGCGCGAGATGAGCAGCGCCCTCGATGCCGGCCGCGCCGAACTCGACGACCTCACCACCAAGTTGATCGATACCGGCCTGGCAAGCTGGAGCGGTGCCTCTTCCGACCTGCCGCAACAGCTCATCGTCCGCGGCCAGGCCAATCTGCTCGAAGACCTGCATGCCGGAGAGGATCTGGAGCGCATCCGCCTGCTCTTCGCCGACATCGAGGCCAAGAAAGACCTGATCGACCTGCTCGGCCGCGCCGAGGGCGGCGACGGCGTGCGTATCTTCATCGGTTCGGAGAACAAGCTGTTCTCGCTGTCGGGTTCCTCGATGATTGCGGCCCCCTTCCGGGACGGCAACCAGAAGATCGTCGGGGTGCTTGGCGTGATCGGACCGACACGGCTGAATTATGCCCGCGTGGTGCCGATGGTCGACTATACCGCCAAGGTCATCGGGAAGTTGCTGAAGACCTGAAGCACCATCCCAACCCCCGGCCGGCAATGCCTGCGATTTCGCATCAGCCGCGCTTTTGGACCCCCGGGTTCTCGCCTTCCCGCCGGTCCTCGCGCGGTGTCACCGCAAAATGCGCGCGATAAGATCGCGAAAGACAGGATGCGGAGGAATAGCCGCAGGCCATGGCGATCTCCATCACGCTCATGTCGGTCTGGCGCAACAGCAGGCGGGCGCGCTGCAACCGCAGGTGCAGATAATAGTTGGCCGGCGAATCCTTGAGTTCGGCCCGAAACAGGCGCTCGAGCTGGCGGGCCGAGACACCCGAGAGGGCCGCAAGCGCCTTGGCGTCGAGCGGCGCCTCCAGATTGGCCTCCATTGCCGCCACCACGCGGATCAACTTGCCATTGGCGACGCCCAGGCGCTTGGGCAGGCTCATGCGCTGGCGGTCATGGCGTGGGCGCAACCTGTCATGGATGAACTGCTCGGACACCGCCACCGCCAGCGCCTGCCCATATTGGCGGGCGATCATGTCGAGCATCAGGTCGAGGGCCGCCGTGCCGCCGGCACAGGTGAAATGCTTGGCCGACACCTCGAACAGCGCCTCGCTGATCTCGATGTCGGGAAAGGCCTCGGCAAAGCCGGGCGCAGCCTCCCAATGCATGGTGACCTTGCCGCCACTGAGCAAGCCGGCGGCAGCCAGGATCCAGGCCCCGGTATCGAGCGCGCCGATCTCGGTGCCGCGGCGGGCGAGATGGCGCAGGCGCGCCAGCATCGCCTTGCTGGCATAATGCTCCGGCTCGAAGCTGGAGCAGACGATCAGAGTAGGAATGTCACCACTGGCAGGCAGCGCCCCGCCCACCGGGATCGGCCAGCCATTGGAAGCCTTGACGGGCTCGCCGTCCATCGACCAGGCCCGCCAGTCGAAGACCTGTCGCCTGGCCATGCGGTTGGCGACGCGCAGCGGCTCGACGGCGGCGGAGAACGCCATCATCGAAAATTGCGGGACCAGCAGGAAATCGATCCGGATGGGCCCCGGCCCCGCATGCGGCTTGAACACGACTATTGCTCCGGGCGATCAAAGCATTTTCGAGAAAAGTTGATCGACTTTTCGATTAAGAAAATGCGCCAAAACAAGGAATTAGAGAAAACTGCGATCTCTTCGAATCGCAATTTTCTCTAGGACGCGATCAAATCGCCACGATAGACAATGTGGATCTTGTTGCCATCGGGATCGCGCAGATAGGCGCCATAATAGCCCTTGCCATAATGCGGCCTCTCGCCGGGCTGACCCTCGTCGACGCCGCCGGCCGTCATGCCACCCGCATAGGCGGCGTCGACAGCCTCGGGCGAGACTGCCTGGAAGGCGACCATGCTGCCATTGCCGGCCGTGGCGGGATGCCGGTTGAACGGGTTATAGGCATAAAAGCGCGGCAAAGGCCTGGTGGGGTCGATCCAGCAGCGGGCGGCTGGGCCATCGTCCGCCGTGACGGGACGCTGGCGCAGACCGAGCGGCGCCAACAGGGCATCGTAGAAGCGAGCGGCGCGCTCGAGATCGGCGACACCGACCGTGACATGACTGAACATAGCCTTGTTCCTTGCTTGACGCCCTGCCTTCCGATCAGCCACCCGGCCTGAATGCCTTGCACACCGCCGGATCCGTCTCCAGCCGCGGGCCCTCGATCAGGTCGATGCAATAGGGAATAGCGGGGAAAACCGCTGTGAGGCATTGCTCGATCGAGGCCGGCTTGCCCGGCAGGTTGACCATCAGCGTCTGGCCGCGGATGCCTGCGGTCTGGCGCGAGAGAATGGCCGTCGGCACATATTTCAGGCTTTCCTGGCGCATCAGCTCGCCAAAGCCCGGCATCATCTTGGCGCACACGGCCTCGGTGGCCTCGGGCGTGACGTCGCGACGGGCCGGACCCGTGCCGCCGGTGGTGCAGACCAGGCAGCACCCTTCCTCGTCGGCAAGCTCGACCAGCGTCCGTTCGATCAGGTCCTGCTCGTCGGCGATGACCCGCACCACGGCTTCCCAGGGCGAGGTCAGCACGCGCTGTAGAAAGCCGGCGATGGCGGGACCGCTCTTGTCCTCGTAGATCCCGGCGCTGGCGCGATCCGAGATGGTCAGAATTCCGATCCTGGCAGTCATTTCGATCATCCTAAAGGCGCGACATCCACCGAGACGCGCAGGCTATGGCCGGCCGAAGCGACGACGACGCCATCCACCGGGGCGACGTCGGCGTAGTCACGCCCGACGGCGACGCGGACATGGTCTTCGCCTGCCGGCACCGCATTGGTCGGGTCGAGATCGACCCAGCCGAGCCCGGCGCCGCACCATACCGAAACCCAGGCATGACTGGCATCCGCACCCACCAGCCTCTCCTGACCGGGCGGCGGATGGGTTCGCAGATAGCCTGAAACATAGGCCGCGGGAATACCAATCGCGCGCAAGCCCGCCAGCATCCAATGCGCGAAGTCCTGGCAAACGCCGTGGCGCGTGCGGGCAACCACGTCGAGCGGGGTGGAAATATCGGTGGCGTTGGGGTCGTAGACGAAATCGCGATGGATGCGTTTCATCATCTCGACGGCCCCGTCGAGCACCGGCCGCCCCGGCTCGAAGGAGGCAAGCGCATAATCGCGGGCCTCGGCGAGCAGCGGCACATAACGGCTGGTGAAAAGATAATGCGCCGGCGCCGAGCCGCCGAAGTCTGGCACGAGCAGTGCACTCTGGCTGACCTCACCCCAGGACGGGGTCAGCAAGGCATGGGGCATTTCGCGCGGCTGGACCTCGATACGCACACGCGATTCGAAACGGTGCCGGGTGGCTGCGCCGGCAAAGCGGACATGCGTGGTGTGATTGCCGAAGAAGTCGACGGCGTCGGTCTGCTCCAGCGGCTTGGGCGTGATGGTGAGCTGGGCCGAGAACACCCGCTGATTGCCGCCGCTCTCGGGCTGGAGATGCAGCGTGCAGCGAGCCGCCGCGACCTCGGTCCGGTAGAGATAGGTCGTGGTGTGGCGAATGAGATAGAGCACGAGCCGCCTCAGCCGACAGATTTCGCGGAGGGACGCAACGTCAGGCGTCGCGCTACATTCTTGCACGCCTGGCCCTGCTCCACCATTACCCCAGCCCCTCGGCGGTTTCGGCCATGGCTTCGTCCTGGTTGAAATAGCGGGCTGACAGGTCCGAGGACAGCGCGAGCAGCCGGTTCTCGAAGCCGAGAATCATGCGGTCGTCGACATCGGCCGCCTGCGTGGTCTCGATCTCGGCTCGCATCAGGCGGATGGTGCGGGTGAGCGCATCCACCTCGCCGTCCCGATAGGTGCGCGGCAGGGCCGCCAGATGCTCGGCGGCGTGAATGACCTGATAGGCGACCGAACGCGGATTGCCGTCATCGAGCAGGACGAGGTCGACCACCGGCAAGCGCAACGTTCCCATCAGATAGCGGGCCCGATAGGTGATGCGGCTGTCCGTCACGCGCAGCAAGGCATCGAGCATGTCGGCACTGGCGCTCTCGTCGCCCAAGCGGCGGATGAGCCGGCAGGTCTGGATGGCACGTTCGATATGGTGCCCGATGCGCAGGAAGCGCCAGCCCGAGAGCTGGTTCATGTTCTCATGCGCGAGGCCCGACAAGGCCGCCAGCGTGTGGAGATAGCGATCCGCCCGGTCGGCGGAAGGCAGGCTGCGGTCCCCCACGACCATAGCGTCGAGGTTGGCGATGGCCTGTGTGGCGTCGCGCGACAGCCTCTCGCGAATGGCGGATGCCGTGCGCGCCGCCGCGCCGATCAACGCTGGCATGCCGCCAGATTCATCGCCATCCAGCACGTCCCGCAGAATGTCTTCAGCGGTCGCAACGGGCTCGACGGCAACCTTGCCGCCCCTGCGGCCACCGGACACTTCCGGCTTCTCGCTCTTGGCCGCCGCCCCCCAGGCAATCAGCAGATCGGTGAGGCGCTGCGTGGCCGCGGCAACCTCTTCGTCCGCCTCCGCCGCGATCTCGCCGACGGCTCGTACAACACGTAGAGTCGCTTCGGCACGCTCGAGATAGCGCCCAAGCCAGAACAGATTGTCGGCCGCCCGGCTCGGCAAATGGCCGAGGCTGCGCTTGATCGCAACCTTGCCCGGCACCGGCAGCAGGCTGACATGATCGACCGGCCGTTCCGACGTCACCCAGACGTCGGCCGAGCGCCCGCCATGCTGCATCGACAGGGCACGTGGATCATTGCTGTCGCCCACGCGGCAAAAGCCGCCGCGCATCACCTTCCAGCCCTCCGACGTCGCGACCGCATAGACCCGCAGGGTGAAGGGATGCGGCTCCAGGCGCTTGCCGTTCCAGACCGGCATGGTGGAGAGCCTGACCACTTCCTGCGCCACCACTTCGAGAGGATGAGCCTTCACGACCTCGCGCAGGTGTGCCTGGCCCGCCGCGTCCTGATCGGCCACGACGCTCGCGCCGCCGCGCGTCAGGCCGGCAACCTCGCGCGTGAAGGCCGGCAGTACGGCCAATTGCTCGAAATCGCCCAGGGCCTCCTCGCGCGCGCCGGCCTCGCCGCACCACCAGGTGGCGACATTCGGCAGGATGAGGTCGCTGCCGGTGAGCCGGCGCGCCAGGGCCGGCATGAAAGCCAGCATGGCCGGGGCCTCCACCAGGCCGGCACCCAGGCTGTTGGCCAGGGCCACCGAGCCCTTCCTGACGGCCTGCACCAGACCCGGCACGCCCAGGCGCGAGCCGGCATTGAGCTCGAGCGGATCGGCGAAATCAGCATCGAGGCGGCGCACGAGCGCATCGATGCGCTTCAACCCCTCGATGGTGCGGACATAGACACTGCCATCCTGCACGGTGAGATCGGCGCCCTCCACCAGGAGGAGTCCGAGATAACGGGCGAGATAGGCGTGCTCGAAATAGGTCTCGTTGGCCGGCCCCGGCGTCAGCAGGCCGATACGGGAGCCCTCCCGCCCGGCCTTGGTCGCAAGGGTCGAGCGCATGGCCTGGAAGAAACCCGCCAGCCGCTCGACCTGCATGTCGCGATAAAGGGCGGGCAGCGCGGCTGAGATGGCGAGCCGGTTTTCCAGCGCGTATCCCATGCCGGAAGGCGCCTGGGCACGGTCCTTGAGCACCCACCAGCTTCCGTCGGGGCCCCGGCCGAGATCGGCGGCATAGATGACCAGATGCTCGCCGCCGAGCGGCGTGCCGCCAGCCACGGCACGCTGGAAGTCGGGATTGCCCGCAATCACGGCCGCCGGCAGCGCACCGTCTCGCACCAGAGTGGCCGGGCCGTAGAGATCCGACAACACGGTTTCGAGCAGTTGTGCGCGCTGCGCGATGCCCGCCTCGATGCCACGCCACTCGGCATCGGGGATCACCAGCGGCACATGGGCAAGCGGCCAGGGCCGGTCGCGTCCGTCGGGCGTGTCGTAGACGCGATAATAGACGCCCGAATTCTTGATCTGGCGATCGGCAACCGCAAAGCGCTGCGAGACGACGGCCGCCCTATAGCGGGCTATCTCGTTCAGCACCGGCAACCAATGCGGACGCACTTCCCCCGCCGCCGTCATCAACTCGTCGGCGACCCCCGGCAGCGGCCGGTAGTCCGCAAGCAAGGAACGCAGGCCGGGGTTGCGAGACCTGGCGAGCATCAGGGCAGCCCAGGAGAGTGGATGCGGGTCGGCAAGGTCAGCCTGTCAGAACAAGACCCATTCTCCCACAGCGGGACATGGGAAACCGCCCCAATCTTGCCGGCGTAGATATGCATCGATGGGTCCGCCGCCCCTCTCATCGCGCTGCCCTGCGCAGGTCGAGGGTGAAGGGAAACTCCCCCTTGCTTTCCTCGGGCGGAACCGCCGGCCAGCCAGGGCTGTGCCCGATGGGCTCGAAGCGGGCGAGCCGCCGGGCCTGCGCCTCGTAGGCGTTGACCGGGAAGGTTTCGTAATTGCGCCCGCCGGGATGGGCGACGTGATAGGTGCAGCCGCCGAGCGAACGGTTCGACCAGGTATCGATGACATCGAAGGTCAGCGGCGCATGCACCGGAATGGTCGGATGCAGGCCGGAGGCGGGTTGCCAAGCCTTGAAGCGCAGGCCGGCCACGGCTTCTCCGGCTCGGCCGGTGGCGTTCATCGGCAAGCGCCGACCATTGCAGGCGATGACATGGCGGGCGGGATTGAAGCCTTCGACCTTGACCTGCAGCCGCTCGGTTGAACTATCCACGTATCGTACCGTCCCCCCGGCAAGGCCTTCCTCGCCCAGCACATGCCAGGGTTCGAGGGCCTGACGCACTTCCAGACCAACCCCTTCATAATCGACCTTGCCGTAGAACGGGAAGCGGAATTCGAGCTGCGCCTGATACCAGACCGGATCGAAGGCGTAACCGGCGCGGGCGAGATCGGCGAGCACGTCCTGGAAATCGGCCCAGACGAAATGGGGCAGCATGAAGCGATCATGCAACTGGGTGCCCCAGCGCACGAAGGAACCTTCCTGCGGCTCGCGCCAGAACCAGGCGACCAGCGCCCGCAACAGCAATTGCTGGGCCAGCGACATGCGGTAGTCCGGCGGCATCTCGAAGGAGCGAAACTCGATCAGGCCAAGCCGGCCGGTGGCGGAATCCGGCGAATAGAGCTTGTCGATGCAGATTTCAGCACGATGCGTGTTGCCGGAGACGTCGACCAGCAGGTTGCGGAAGAGACGGTCGACCAGCCAGGGTGGCGGCAGGTCGTCAGCGGAACGACCGGCGGAATTGCCGCCATGCGGTCCGCGTACCCGCTCCATGGCGATCTCGAGTTCGTAGAGGCTATCATGCCGCGCCTCGTCGATGCGCGGGGCCTGGCTGGTTGGTCCGATGAACAGGCCCGAGAACATATAGGACAGGCAGGGATGGCGCTGCCAGTAGAGCACGATGCTCTTGAGCAAATCGGGTCGCCGGAGGAAGGGGCTGTCGGCGGGCGTGACGCCGCCGAGCACGACATGGTTGCCGCCTCCGGTCCCGACATGGCGCCCGTCGATCATGAATTTGTCCGCCCCGAGCCGGCTGAGCCGGGCCTCCTCATAGATGGTGGAGGTGATCGCCACCGTCTCGGCCCAGGAGGCGCCGGGCTGGATATTGACTTCGATCACGCCGGGATCGGGCGTGACCTTGATCATCTGGATGCGCGGATCATGGGGCGGCGGATAGCCTTCGATGTGGACGGTGAGGCCGTTGGCCTCGGCCGTCTCCTCCGCGACCGCCAGCAATTCCAGATAGTCCTCGATGCTCTCAACGGGCGGCATGAATACGCACAGCACGCCGTCGCGCATCTCGAAGGTCAAGGCCGTGCGCACCACGCCGGTGCCGAATTCCTGGTCCACCTGCGCCTGCTGGCGGAGGCTGCCATTCTTGCTTGCGCTGGCCCGCCGCGGCTGACGCGCCAATTCGGCCCGGTCCGGCAATTCGCCGCGCGGCACCGTCGGATCGACCGGATGCACATGCGGAAAGGCCTTGGGCGGCACGTGAGGCAGGCTCGACAAGGGGAGCCGATAGCCGGCGGGGGAATCGCCCGGCACCAGGAAGAGCTTGCCCCGGCGCATGCGCCAGAGTTCGCTGACCCAGCCATCGCGTCGTTCGGCGTTCCAGCGCTGCACAGGCAGGACATAGGCGGCCGGCTGGTCGAGGCCGCGATCGAAAACCCGGGCGATACGAGCGCGATCCTCGGGATCGGCGAGCTTGGACTCCATCGGATCGACATTGTCGGGAAGCTGGGCCTCCTGCAGAATCCAGTGGGCGGCATCCTCAAAGGCCGGCATTGCATAGGCAGGCTCGATCCCCAGGCGTTCGGCCATCCCCTCGGCGAGGATCCGCATCGGCGCGGGATCGAAGACCTTGCGGATCGGGTGCTTGCCGTTCGGACCGTTCGCGGGCTTCGGCTCGCGGGCGATGAGCTCGGCATTCTGCCAGATCGGTTTGCCGTCCTTGCGCCAATAGAGCGAAAAGGCCCAGCGCGGCAGGGACTCGCCCGGATACCATTTGCCCTGGCCGTAATGCAGGAAGCCCCCGGGCGCAAAGGCCGCGCGCAAGCGGCGGATCAGCGTATCGGCGAGACCGCGCTTGGTCGGGCCGACGGCGCCCGTATTCCATTCCTCCCCCTGATAGTCGTCTATGGAGACGAAAGTGGGCTCACCCCCCAGCGTCAGGCGCACGTCCTGCTTGACGAGGTCGGCTTCGACCTCCTGTCCGAGCGCATCGAGTTCGCGCCAGGATTCGTCGGAGAAGGGGAAGGTCACGCGCGGGGATTCGGCGATGCGCCGCACCGGCATCTCGAAGGAGAACTGGCTCTCGACCGGCCCGGTGGCGCTCAGCGCACCGCTGATCGGGGCAGCCGAGGCATAATGGGGCGTGGCGGCCAGCGGAATATGGCCTTCACCCGTCAGCAGCCCGGAGGTGGCATCCATGCCGATCCAGCCCGCGCCCGGCAGATAGACCTCGGCCCAGGCATGCAGATCAGCGAAATCGGCATCGACGCCGCGCGGGCCGTCGAGCGCCTTGAGATCGTGGGTGAGCTGGATCGAATAGCCCGAGACGAAACGGGCGGCGAGACCAAGCCGGCGCAGGACCTGCACCAGCAGCCAGGCGCTGTCTCGGCAGGAGCCCGAGCGCAAGGCCAGCGTTTCCTCCGGCGCCTGCACGCCCGGCTCCATACGGATGGTATAGGCGACCTCGCGCTGCAGGCGCTGGTTGAGCTCGACCAGGAAGTCGACGACCTGAAGCCCCTTCATCTCGATCGAGGCCATGAAGGCAGCCAGCCCCTCGCCCGCCGGCTCGATCTCCAGATAGGGCGCAAGCTCATGCGCCAGCTCGGCGGGATAGGCAAAGGGCAGATGGCTGGCGTAATCCTCCACGAAGAAATCGAAGGGATTGACCACCGAGAAATCAGCAACGAGGTCGACCTCGATCTGAAAGCGGGTCGCCGGCTCGGGAAAGACGAAGCGGGCGAGCCAGTTGCCGTGCGGATCCTGCTGCCAATTGATGAAATGATGGGCAGGCTCGACCTTCAGCGCGTAGCTGACGATGCGCGTTCGAGAATGCGGGGCAGGCCGGAGCCGGACGATCTGGGGAGACAGGATCACCGGACGGTCATAGTCGTAGGTCGTGCGGTGATAGAGGGCGGCAACGATCGACAAGGCGAGACCCCTAACCAAGAGATGGCTGCAGCGTATCGGTTTGCCCTCGAACTAGGCAAGCCTATTCAGAAGGCAGAGCACGGCCATCATTGCCCAATCCGGGCCCTTCGAGTGCGAGACTCAGCCACGATTTTTTAACGGGAGCAAGGTAAGCAGGCCAAGAGGCGCCCTTTTGGAGGCACCCTTTTGGCTACGCCCTTTCGGTCGAGGAATATCATCATGAAGCGTCCGGCGTCCGGTTTCGCCGCTCTCTTGCTCTGCCTGTCCGCCGTCTGCGCGAGCGCGCTGCCGGCACAGGCCACCACCTTGCCGGTCTACCAGTACAAGCTGTTCTGCCAGCAGCTCGGCAAGGGAAACCCCGTGATGATCCAGAACTGCGAGACGCAGGAAATCATGTCCTACAACCAATTGCGCCGGATCTGGCGCGCTCCGCCCGCCGCCGAGGTGCAGGACCGCTGCTTTTCCCGCCACCAGCCCGCGCCGCGCACGGGGCTGGGCTCCTATGTGAAATTCCTCAACTGCATCACCACCAATACGGGTCACGGCTGAGCGGGGACGAGGCGATATTTGCGGGTGCAGGGCCGTCTTGCACGTTCTTCCTTCCCGCAAGCGCTGTGTTTCCAAGAACGGGCAAGATGCCCGTGCACCCGGATTTCAGTCCGCGCGCGCCAGCAAGTCCCCATCACGACCGAAAATGGCGATGTCGAGGCTGATTTCGGCATCGCGCAGCACGGTGGCCGCCGTCCGCAGGGCGTGACGAGCCACCAGAGGCGGCAGATCGAGGCCCGCCTCCCCGGCGATCTCCAGGGCTTCGATCGCGGTATTGGCCTGCGAGACGCGGTAGGCCGTCTCGCCATCGCCGCCCAGTTCCTCCACCCGCTCCGCCAGCCAGCGCAGATCGACCGGGCCGGCGCGTGAATGGAGATCCAGCAGGCCCTGGCCCAGCTTGGTGATCTTGGCAAAGCCACCGGCCACGGTGACGCGCAGCACCGGATGCACCCTGAGATATTTCAGCATGCCGCCGACGAAATCCCCCATGTCAATGAGCGCGATCTCCGGAAGGCCGTAGAGCCTGGCTACGGCCTCCTCGGAGGCCGCCCCAGTGGCGCCGGCGACATGATCAAGCCCGGCCCCGCGCGCCACGTCGATGCCGCGGTGGATCGAATGGATCCAGGCCGAGCAGGAAAAGGGCACGACGATGCCGGTCGTGCCCAGCACGGAAAGGCCGCCGACGATGCCGAGCCGGCCGTTCAGGGTCTTGCGCGCGATCGCCTCTCCATCGGCGATGGCGACGGTCACCTCGACATCCCCGGCGGCGCCATGCGCCGCCGCAATTTCGGCAATGGCGGCGGCGATCATGCTGCGCGGCCCGGGATTGATGGCTGGCTCGCCCACCGGCAGGGGCAGCCCCGGCCGGGTGACGGTTCCCACCCCCTCCCCCGCCCGGAAGGTGACACCCGTCCCCGGCGCAGCCGGACGAACCGTCGATGTGACCAGGGCGCCGTGGGTGACGTCGGGATCATCCCCCGCATCCTTGACGATGGTGGCGCAGGCCCACCCCTCGCCGCGTTCATGCCTGGCCAAAGTAAAAGCGGGTCGCTCGCCCCGCGGCAGCGTGATCACGACCGGATCGGGAAACTCCTCGCCGAGCAGTGCCGCATAGGCGGCCTTCGCGGCCGCCGCGGCGCAGGCGCCGGTGGTCCAGCCGTAGCGCAGAGGGGATGAGGGGTCACGCAAGACAGGAACCCAGCGAGATCATCAGTTTGACCGTCGCCAAAGTCATGATCCGACGACGGGACGGCAACGTCGACATTCGCCGTTTTGCCAGTCCCAGTCCACTTTGCCAATCCAGGGCGCATTCGGCCAGTGCAATTAATTGCAATCCCGGTTATGTCAGCGCTACTGCGACCTGAAACGGGATCCCTTTGATGACTGCCACTCTCGTGCTCTGCCGCCATGGCCAAAGCGACTGGAACCTCAAGAACCTGTTCACCGGCTGGCGTGATCCCGGCCTGACGGAGAAGGGCGTGGCCGAGGCGCACGAGGCGGGGCGCCGTCTCAGGGCTCTCGGGCTCAAGGCCGACATCGCCTTCACCTCCGTGCTGTCGCGCGCCCAGCACACCACCAAGATCATCCTCGGCGAACTCGGCCAGGACGGCCTGGAGACCATCAACGACCAGGCGCTCAACGAGCGCGACTATGGCGATCTCTCCGGCCTCAACAAGGACGAGGCTCGCGTGAAGTTCGGCGAGGAGCAGGTGCATATCTGGCGCCGTTCCTACGACGTGCCGCCGCCCGGCGGCGAGAGCCTGAAGGACACGGCGGCGCGCGTGCTGCCCTATTACATCCATCGCATCCAGCCCCAGGTGATGGCCGGCAAGACCGTGCTGGTCGGCGCCCATGGCAATTCGTTGCGCGCTTTGATCATGGCACTGGAAGGTCTGACGGGCGAGGAGATCGTCAAGCGCGAACTCGATACCGGCGTGCCGATCGTCTACCGCCTGAACCCGGACACCACGATCGCCAGCAAGCAGGAACTGAAGGGATAACCGGTGTGCCCGCCTGTGCGCCCTTATCGCGGCGTCTGCTCGATTGGGAACGAAAGAAGCACCAACCCTTGTCATGCCCGGGCTTGACCCGGGCATCCAGCGCCTCTTATTGACCATCTCGGAACAAGGACTGGATTGCCGGGTCACGCCCGGCAATGACAAAGGTAGAGCCGATATAAGTATCGTTGCACGAGACTACGTGCCTGTTTGAAGACCGGCCCGTTGCAACATTGGGCAGGAAGCCTGCAAGACCATCATGATCATTGCCTCCCCCTCCGACTATCGTGCCGCCGCCAGGCGCAAGCTGCCGCGCTTCATGTTCGACTATGTCGACGGCGGCGCCTATGCCGAGCGCACGCTGCGGGCCAATGTCAGCGATCTCGAAGGGATCAGCCTCAGGCAGCGCATCCTCAAGAATGTCGAGAAGCTGAGCCTGGAGACCGAGATCTTCGGGCGCAAATTCGCCATGCCGGTGATCCTCGCCCCGGTCGGCATCACCGGCATGCTGGCGCGCCGCGGCGAGGTGCAGGTGGCCAAGGCCGCCGCCGCCAAGGGCATCGCCATGACGCTCTCCACCGTTTCGATCTGCCCGATCGAGGAGGTGGTACCGGCAAGCCCTGCCCCAATCTGGTTCCAGCTCTATGTGCTGCGCGACCGTGGCTTCATGAAGAACGCCCTGGAGCGCGCCCAGGCCTCCGGCATCACCACGCTGGTCTTCACCGTCGACATGCCCACCCCGGGCGCCCGCTATCGCGACCCGCATTCGGGCATGTCGGGGCCTTTCGGCCCGCAGCGGCGCATCCTGCAGTCGATGTTCAAGCCGCAATGGGCCCTCGATGTCGGGATGATGGGCAAGCCGCACGATCTCGGCAACGTCTCGCGCTATCTCGGCAAGCCCACGGGCCTGGCCGACTATATCGGTTGGCTCGCCAAGAATTTCGATCCCTCGATCAGTTGGTCGGACCTCGAATGGATCCGCGAATTCTGGAAGGGACCGATGATCATCAAGGGGATTCTCGACCCCGAGGATGCCCGTGATGCCGTCACCTTCGGGGCCGATGGCATCGTGGTCTCCAACCATGGCGGACGCCAGCTCGACGGCGTGCTCTCCAGCGCCCGCGCCCTGCCGGCGATTGCCGACGCCGTCGGCGGCGACCTCACCGTGCTGGCCGACTCAGGCATCCGATCCGGCCTCGACGTGGTGCGCATGCTCGCCCTGGGCGCCAAGGGCGTCATGCTCGGCCGCGCCTTCGCCTATGCGCTGGCGAGCGCCGGCCAGGCCGGCGTCGAGAATCTGCTCGACATCATCGCCAAGGAAATGCGGGTGGCAATGACCCTGACCGGGGTGGAGCGCATCGACCAGATCGGCCGCAGCAGCCTGGCATAAGCCTTGGAGCGCGGACATCGCCCCATGACTTCATGGGGCTGAGATGTCCGCGCTCCGTGCTTTACGCAGCCCCGCTGCGCACCCGTCCGCCTTCCCAGCCCAGCATGGCCTGCTTGCGCGTCAGGCCCCAATGATAACCGGTCAATTCGCCGGAGCGACCGATCACGCGGTGACAGGGCACGACGAAGGAAAGCGGGTTCTTGCCCACCGCCGCGCCCACGGCACGCGAGGCCTTGGGATTGCCGATATGGCTGGCGATATCGCCATAGGTGGTGGCCCGGCCCATCGGGATGTTCAAGAGCGTACGCCAGACGCGGACTTCGAAATCGGTGCCGATCATCACTACGTTGAGCGGCCTGTCGGCCTGCCAGCGGCTCGGATCGAAGATGCGACCGGCATAGGGCGCCGTCACCATCGAATCCTCGCGCAGTTCCGCGTTGGGCCAGCGCTTGCGCATATCGGCCAGCGCAACGGCCTCCTCGCCTGGATCGGCGAAGGCGACACCGGCGAGCCCGAGCGGGGCCACCATCACCAGTGCCGTGCCGAAGGGCGAGGGATGGAAGCCATAGGAGATGGTCAGGCCCGCCCCGCCAGTCTTGAAGGCGCCGGGCGTCATCGCCTCATGGGTCACGAACAGATCATGCAGTCGCGCCGGGCCGGACAGGCCGAGCTCATAGGTGGCATCCAGGATCGAGGCGGAGTCGCGCAGGAGGTCGCGGGCCCGGTCGAGCGTTACCGCCGCCAGGAAATCCTTGGGCGTGATGCCGGCCCAACGCCGGAAGAGATGGTGGAAATGCGAGACCGACAGGCCGACATGACCGGCAATGTCCTCGAGCGAGGGCTGGTGCTGCGCCTTCCTGGTGATATAGGCGACCGCCTTGCGGATGCGATCATAGTCCTCGGGCGAATTGGCAAGGGGCGAAGCCAGCGGCACTTCGGCAAAATCGGGCAGGGTTATCGACATGGAACCTCTCCAGGCACAATTACTTGTACCCTGGATAGACCTGCTTCAACGGGCTTCCCACCCGAAAGCTGCGATGGGGCTGTCAGACGCGCCGGGCCTTGTTCAGAGCCCGGGAGAAGGCATCCGCAAAATCGCCCTTCTCGGAAGCACCGAGGAAGCGGGCGATTTCCACCTCGCGGCCACGCTGCACCAAAGCGAGGCGCATCACGCCGAACTCCTCGTGCTCGTCGCGCTGCAGCCGCACCCAGCGCGGGTTGAAGATCCACTCCCGGCGCTGTCCCTTGGGATCGATGCGCGAGAACAACAGCCGGACTGGCGTCAGCAGCACGTGTTCGCGCAGCCTGGCCCCCCGATAATTGAGCTTGAACATCACATAGAGCAGGCCGACATCGAGCCCGAAAAAGCCGACCACCGGCCAGGCTCCCATCATGTAGAAGGGGATGGAGAGCAGCGTCGAGGCAAAGCCGACCACGACGAGGAGGTTGCGAAAACCCCGCGGCCCGAGCGAGCGATGCGGGTAGAGCACCGCGTCGAAGACCGGCTCTTCCAAGGCCACCCCCGAGGATATCTCCAAGGGTGCTTCTTGGCGCTTTTCCTGGGGCATTTTCGGGTTGGCGCTTTGCATGGCGGCCTACTATAAGCCTTTCATGCCCCGCCGCCAGACTCAAATCCCCACCCTGTCCGTTGCCTCCCCTGCGACAAAATCGGCAGGCCGGACCAAGGCGAAGGCCAATGCCGCCGCAGCCTCCGCCGGCACCCAGCGCGCAGCTTTGCCGCAGTCCGAGATCACCGAGATCTTCCGGCGCTTTTCGCAGGCAATGCCCGAGCCCAAGGGCGAGCTCGACTATGTCAACGCCTATACGCTGCTGGTGGCGGTGGTGCTTTCGGCCCAGGCGACCGACGTCGGCGTCAACAAGGCGACCAAGGCGCTGTTCGCCATCGCCGACACGCCGAAGAAGATGATCGCCCTCGGCGAGGAACAACTGATTGGCCATATCAAGACCATCGGCCTGTTCCGCACCAAGGCCAGGAACGTCATCGCCCTCTCCCGGCTGCTGGTGGACGAGCATGGCGGCGAGGTGCCTGTCACCCGCGAGATTCTCGAAACCCTGCCGGGCGTCGGCCGCAAGACGGCCAATGTCGTGCTCAACATCGCTTTCGGCCTGCCGACCATCGCCGTGGACACCCATCTCTTCCGGGTCGCCAACCGCACCGGCCTCGCGCCCGGCAAGACGCCGCTGGCGGTGGAATTGGGCTTGGAGAAGGTGGTGCCGGCGACCTATGCGCGCCATGCCCATCACTGGCTCATCCTGCATGGACGCTATGTCTGCAAGGCGATCAAGCCCGCCTGCCCCGCCTGCCTGATCCGCGACATCTGCCTGTTCGAGGACAAGACGACGGCGTGATGCCCGGGGGATTCAACCTGGACACCAGGCCCGCCCTCAAAATACACGCATCAGTTGAATCAGCATATTTTTGTGGCGCTTCGGCGATTTCAGGACTTCTATGGCCAATGGGGGGCTTCCTTGGCGACGTTCATTGCGTCGATCCAAGCAAATGGCGCTGCGGAAATGGCCAAGACTATCCTTTCCCTGCGGCCAACCGATGGTCATAAGGGAGAAATCGCTTGCCTCTCAGTTCACAGCAGAAAAAGACTGTCCTTGCTTCCTTCCTGGGCTGGACCCTCGACGCCTTCGATTTCTTCCTCCTGACCTTCCTGCTCACGGATATCGCCGCGGAATTCCAGGTCGGCGTTCCCGCCGTTTCCGAAGCCTTGTTCTTCACCCTGGCGACCCGTTTCATCGGCGCCTTCATCTTCGGCAGGCTCGCTGACAAATTCGGACGCAAGCCGATCCTCATGCTCAACATCGTCAGCTATTCGGTGATCGGTGCCCTGGCGGCCTTTTCGCCCAATCTCATGGTGTTCCTCATTCTGCGCGCCATCTTCGGCATTGCCATGGGCGGCGAATGGGGCCTCGGTAGCTCACTCGCCATGGAATCGATCCCGCCATCGGCCCGCGGCATGGTTTCCGGCCTGCTCCAGGCCGGCTATCCGACCGGCTACCTCCTGGCGGCAATCGTCTATGGCCTGATCTACGGCCAGAACATCGGTGGCCATGTGGTCGGCTGGCGCACCATGTTCCTTCTCAGCTTCCTGCCGGCGCTGATCGTGCTCTTCATCCGGTCGCATGTTCCGGAATCACCGGCTTTCACCGAGGCCAAGGACCAGGCGAAGCCCGGCCTCATGGAAACTCTAAGCCGGCATTGGGGCATCGCCCTCTATGCCGTGGTGCTGATGATGTTCTTCAACTTCTTCAGCCACGGCACACAGGATCTCTATCCGACCTTCCTGAAGAAGCAGCACGGTTTCGATGCTCATACGGTGAGCTGGATTACGATCGTCGCCAATATCGGCGCCATTATCGGCGGCCTATTTTTCGGAGCCTTGTCCGAGAGGATCGGTCGCGTCAACGCTATCACCATCGCCTGCTTGATTGCGCTACCTTCTCTCTCGTTGTGGGCGTATAGCACCACGCCCGCGATGCTCGCCATTGGCGCCTTCATCATGCAGATCTCGGTGCAGGGCGCCTGGGGCGTCATTCCGGTGCATCTCAACGAACTGTCGCCGGGCTCCGTGCGGGCGACGCTACCCGGCTTCATCTATCAGGCCGGCAATCTCGCTGCGTCCTATGGCGGCCCCTACCAGGCCGGCATCGCCGAAGCGCCCGGCAACAGTTACGGCTATGCACTGGCCCTTTTCGCAGGCGTCGTCGCCGTCTGCATCATAGTCGTCATTCGCTTCAGCCCGGAACGGCGCGGGCAGGTGATGACCGTGCTCGAATAGCACGCGTTTCGCGATGGATCTTCCGGGACCGCCGGCATCCCTGCCGGCTCTTCCTTTCCCGCGCGCACAACGGTTCCGAGAGCCGGCAATCGCGACATGCATGCATGCCGCTGAGATGCCGGCGGTCCCAGGAGCGTCTCAGCCCGCTTTCGGATTGACGCCTCGCGCGCGGCATCCTATCTGCCTGACATGGCCATCAAACCGATCATCATCCTGCCCGATTCAAAGCTCCGCCTCGTCTCCGCGCCGATCGAGCGCGTCGATGCGGAACTGCTCCAGCTCGCCGACGACATGCTGGAAACCATGTATGACGCGCCCGGCATCGGCTTGGCAGCGATTCAGATCGCCGTGCCGCGCCGCTTGGTGGTCATCGACCTTGCCAAGGAAGACGAGCCGCCGGAACCGCATGTCTTCATCAATCCGGAGATCGTGTGGTCGTCGGAGGAGCGCAGCGTCTACGAGGAAGGGTGCCTCTCCATCCCCGACTATTATGCCGAGGTCGAGCGCCCGGCAACGGTGCGCGTCGCCTATATCGACCGCGAGGGCAGACAAGCCGAACTGGAGGCCGATGGGCTGATGGCGACCTGCCTGCAGCACGAGATCGACCATCTCAACGGCGAATTGTTCATCGATCACATTTCCAAGCTCAAGCGCGACATGGTGATCCGCAAGTTCACCAAGGCGGTCAAGACCGGCGAACTGCCGCAGTTCAAGCGGGAAAAGCGCGAGCGCGAAGCTCCCCGTCCGGCGGAAGGCTGAGGCCTTGCGCGTCGTCTTCATGGGCACGCCGGATTTCGCCCGCCCCGTGCTGGCCGAGATCCTCAGCCAGGGCCACGAGGTCGTTGCGGTCTATACGCGGCCGCCAGCTCCGGCCGGCCGCGGCATGGCCCTGGCGCCCTCGCCAGTGCACAGACTGGCCGAAGGCTTCGGCATTCCAGTATTCACGCCCAAGAGCTTCCGCGACGAGGAGGTGATCGCCACCTTCGCCGGCCTCGGCGCCGATGTCGCCGTTGTGGTCGCCTATGGCCTGATCCTGCCCAAGGCGGCCCTGGAGGCCCCGGCGGAAGGCTGCCTCAATTTGCACGCCTCGCTGCTGCCGCGTTGGCGCGGTGCCGCGCCGATCCAGCGCGCCCTCATGGCCGGCGACAGCAAGACCGGCGTGATGGTGATGCGCATGGAAGAAGGCCTCGATACCGGCCCTGTCGCGCTGGCTGACACCGTCGAGATCGAGCCGGACATGACGGCCGGCGAGTTGCATGACCGCCTCTCCCTGCTCGGCGCCGACCTGATGGCCCGGGCGCTCGGCGCCCTCTCGCGCGGCACGCTCACCTTCACGGCCCAGAGCGAAGAGGGCGTGACCTACGCCCGCAAGATCGACAAGGCCGAGGCCCGCATCGACTGGTCGCGCCCGGCCGAAGAAGTCCATAATCACATTTGCGGTCTTTCTCCCTTCCCCGGCGCCTGGTTTGAAGCCGATTGGGGCCAGGGCCCGCAGCGGGTGAAAGCGCTGCACGCCGCGCGCGCCGAGGGTTATGGCGTGCCCGGCACGCTGCTCGACGACGAATTGACGGTCGCCTGCGGCACCGGCGCGATCCGCCTTCTCCAGGTCCAGCGCGCCGGCAAGACCCCGATGGGCGCCGCCGAATTCCTCAAGGGCGCGCCGCTGGTGCAAGGGTCGCGGCTGGCGTGACCGGCCGGCTTCTGCGCGCCAGCACGGTCGCCAGGTGATCGAGCGCGGCGCACAGACACCAATAGACCGCACCGACGAACAGGAAGATCTCGCTTGGATAGACCATCGCCCTGTTGTTCACCTGTGTCGCGACGAAGGAAAGCTCCGGCACGCCGATCACATAGGCGAGCGAGGTATCCTTCACCAATGCCGTCCACTGATTGACGAAAGAAGGTGCCATGGCGCGCAGCGCCTGCGGCAGGACGATCAGGCCGAGAATGCGCCAGCGCCCGAGGCCGAGGGCAAGGCCGGCCTCCCATTGGCCGGGGCCGATGCTGCCGATTCCCGCCGCGACGGCATGGGAAAGGTAGGCGCCCGATATCAGCGACAGGGCCATGACTACCGTGCCGATCTCGGGCGCCGAAATCCCCAGCAGGATCGGCAGCAGGAAATAGCTCCAGAAGATCAGCATGATCACCGGAATAGCGCGGAAGAAGCCGATGACGACCACCAGCACCGTCTTCGCCGGCCCCCGGCTCATGGCAAGGGCGATGCCGAGCACCAACCCGAGCCCTGCCGAGACGATAGCCGAGAGCACCGACAGGATAAGGGTGAGCGCCAATCCGCCGATCGGCCCCACGGGCCACGCGCCGACCAGCAGATAATCGAGATTGTCCCAGACGACCGCGAAATTCATGCTCGCCCCGCTGCCCCATTGAAGCGGCGGCTGCGCGCCACGGCTTGGCCCGCCGCTTCGGTGAGGGCGACGGCACCGACATACAGCAGCGTCGCCACGCCGAAGGCCTGGAAGGTGAGGAACGTCTCGGTCTCGACCTGGCGCGCCGCATAGGACAGTTCGGCAAGGCCGATTGCCATGGTGAGAGACGAATTCTTGATGGTGTTGAGATACTGGCCAACCATCGGCAGCCAGGCGATGCGGACCGCCTGGGGCAGCACCACCAGGAGGAAAACGAGCTGCGGCGTGAGGCCGAGCGCCAACGCCGTTTCGCGCTGCGCCGGGGCCACGCCATTGATGCCGGCGCGCAGTTCCTCGGCGATATAGGCACCGGCATAAAGCGTCAGGGCAAAGAAGCCCGCCAACGTCTCGAAGGCAGGCCAGCCGAGCCGCACGACACCGAGCTCGACGACATGCGGCGTGTTCAGCCAGGTCATCAGTCCTGCCGGCATCAGCGCGGAGGCGCCGAAATACCAGAAGAACAACTGCACGAGCAGCGGCGTGTTGCGGATGATGCTGACATAGACAGTCGCAATTGCCCTTGCCAGTCGGTTTTCGGCGAGTTGCAGGCCGCACACCACGACGCCGAGCGCAGAGCTGGCGATGCACACCGCCAACGATAAAGCCAAAGTGATGCCGAAACCCTGGATCAGCCAGACCAGATAGCGCAGCGCCATGGGCTCGCCGAATATGCCCATTTTGTTTTCCTCAAACGATCGAACGCAAAAAGCCGCGCGGGGGACCCGCGCGGTGTCGGAAACTTTCAAGCAATGTCAGGGAACTAGCTCTTGTCGCCGATCTTGAACAAGCGGGCCAGAGGCTGCGCCGATTTCGGGCCGAACCAGACATCGTAGATGCTGGCCGCCTTGCCGTTCGCCTCGAGCTCGACCAGCGTCTGGTTCACCACCTCGACCAGGCGCTTCTCACCCTTTGGAATACCGACGCCGATATAGTCGTTGGAGATGGTGAAGGAGGGGATCTCGTAATTCTCCTTGTCGGGCACATTGGCCAGCAGGCCAATCAGCTTGGGGCCGTCCTGGGTGATGGCCTGGACATTGCCGTTGCGCAGGGCGGTGAAGGCGAAGGGCGTATCGTCGAAGGAGACCACGACGGCCTTGGGGAAATCGCGGCGCAGCACGATCTCGTTGGTCGTGCCCTTGTCGGCGCCGATGCGCAGGCCGTTGAGCTGGTCGGGCGAGGAGAGCGTACCCTTCTTGGCCAAGAACTGCTGGCCGGATGAGAAATAGGGAATTGAGAAATCGAGCTGCTTGGCGCGCTCCTCGGTGATGGTGAAATTGGCCAGCACGAGGTCGACCTTGCCGGAGGTGAGCAGCGGAATGCGGTTGGCCGGGTTGGTGGGACGCACTTCCAGCTTCACGCCGAGCTTGTCGGCAAGAGCCTTGGCATAATCGACGTCGAGGCCGGCAATCTGCTTGGTCTTCGGGTCGACGAAGCCGAAGGGTGGATTGGCGTCGAAGGCCGCGACCCTGAGGACGCCGGCCTGCTTGATGTCGTCGAGGCGGTCGGCATGGGCAACGCCGACCGCGCCGGCGGCCAGGAGGGTGGCAAGTACGAATGTCGCAAATCTGCGCATGTCACGATGTCCGTTGGAAATATTTTGAATTCGCGGCGGCCGGGCGGGGCCGGCTGTCGCGAGACCACCAAGGCATTTGGTGCTTTGGCTCATCTTCAATTATTAGTCTATAAAATCAATAGAAAAAATATATTGAATTTGTGACCTGTCGATACCTCCTGGCACGGACAGCGATCGCCCGGGATCTCAGCAGTGCCTTCCGCACCCGATGGCGGGTAAAACCTCACATACTGGTGACTCTCGTGCCCGATTGGCGTAGAGGCCTGACTTCAGCAACGAAGTACCCGAATGCCGCGTTACAAGCTCCTGATCGAATATGACGGCACGCCCTATGTCGGCTGGCAGGCCCAGGCCAATGGCCGATCCGCGCAGCAGGCGATCGAGGAGGCCATTCTGGCTTTCACCGGCCAGACCCTGCGCATCCAGGGGGCCGGCCGTACCGATGCCGGCGTGCATGCCACCGGGCAGGTTGCCTCGGTGATGCTGGCCAAGGATTGGAGTACGGACAGGGTGCGCGATGCCCTCAACGCCCATCTCACTCTGCAGGACGACTATGTCACCATCCTGGCCGTCGAGCAGATGCCTGACAGTTTCGATGCCCGCTTTTCCGCCAAGGGTCGCCGCTATCTCTATCGTCTGATCGACCGCCGTCCGCCTCTGGCGCTGGAGCGCCACCGTGCCTGGCACATCCGCAAGGCCCTGGACGCCGAGGGCATGCATCATGCCGCGCAGGGCCTGATCGGCCATCACGACTTTACCACCTTCCGCTCGGCCGACTGCCAGGCCCAGAGCCCGATGAAGACGCTCGACCGCCTCGACGTGGCGCGCGTGGGCGACGAGATCCATGTCGTCGCCACTGCCCGCTCCTTCCTGCACAACCAGGTCCGCTCGATGGTGGGATCGTTGCGCAGGGTCGGCTCCGGCGACTGGAGCAAGGCGGATCTGGTCGGTGTGCTGGAAGCGCGCGACCGTACCCGCTGTGCCGCGCTGGCACCGCCGCATGGGCTCTATCTCACCGGCGTCGATTACTGATCTCCCTCCGCGACAGCAGCGGAGCTGGTTCAGAATCGGATCCGATGTTGTAGGAAACTCGCGCCCCTTTCTGGCACGATGCTCAAGCTGCGAGGCCGTCCGTGATCACCTGTCATCTGAAATATGTCATCGACCCCTGGAAGGTCGACGCCTTCGAAGCCTATGCGAAAGCCTGGATTCCCGTGGTCAATCGCATGGGTGGTACGCATCACGGCTATTTCCTGCCGCATGAAGGCGCCAGCGACATCGCCTACGCCCTGTTCAGTTTTCCCAGCCTGGCCGCCTATGAGGATTACCGCCGGCGCCTGGCCGTGGATCCGGAATGCCAGGCCATCCTGGCTGAGGAAAAGCAGATCCGCAGCATCCTGCGCTATGAACGCAACTTCCTGCGACCGGTCCTGGGCTGACGTCACGGCCTCATGCACTTCGCATAGGAATTGGAGCGGACGAGCGATCCGTCCTGATCGCATCTTGCTCCAGGGAACAGGAGGTCCCGGTGGATCTGGAGGCCCAGCGCGCCCTGATGCTCAGCGGCGCCGTGTATAACGACCTGACACCCGAACTGATCGCGGCTCGTGCCAAGGCGGTCGAACGCACCGACGCCTATCACCGGAGCATTGGCGAGCCGGCCGGAGTGCGCGAGGCCATCCTGAGGTCACTCCTGAAATCGGTCGGCCCGGGCGCTCTGTTCGAGCCGAGCTTTCGCTGCGAGTTCGGCTTCAACATCAGCCTCGGGCGCTCCTTCTACGCCAATTTCGACTGCGTGATTCTCGATGGCGGTGGCGTCGAGATCGGAGATCATGTGCTGTTCGGGCCACGGGTCGGCATTTACACCGCCAATCATGCCATCGATCCGATCGAGCGGGCCGCCGGCGCCTGCCAGGCCAAACCGGTGCGGATCGGCAACCGGGTCTGGATCGGCGCCGGCGTCCATATCAATCCAGGCGTGAGCATTGGCGACAATGCCATCATCGGATCGGGCAGCGTGGTGACCCGCGACATCCCGCCAAACGTGATTGCCGCCGGCGTTCCAGCCCAGATCATCCGCACTATCACCGAGGCCGATCGCACGGGCTTCAGGTCCTGACATGGCCGTTGCATTTCGATGGCAGATCTGCCTCGCAATGCGGTCTTACGACCCGACAGCTAGACGCCGGCCTTCGGCTTACGTCCGGCCAATAGCGCACGCAATCCGGCCTTGCGATCGATGGCGCCAAACAACCAGCAAAGGACGAGGTAGAATATCAGGCCGCCGCCGCAGAGAAGGGCCAGCGCCGCCACCCGTAGCGCCAAGGGCTGCCCGGAGATCAGCCAGCTCGCCATCACCTGCGCCACTCCATAAACGGCGGCCAGCATCAGGATAGCGGCGGCCACGATCCTGGGCAGTCGCAAACGGGCAGACGGATCGAGTTGCAGAAGTCCGCCTTGCCAAGTCACCAGGAGCAGCAGGACGAGGTTGATCCAGCCTGACGCCGCGGCGGCGACGGCGATGCCGGTCTGGCGCCAGACTGGAAAGAGGGCCAGGGACAGGATCACGTCGGCGCTCGCGCCGATCAGGGCGATCACGAAAGGCAGGCGCATGCGGGCACGCGCGAAGAACAGCGGCTGCAATACCTTGGCCCCGGCGAAGGCCGGCAGGCCGGCCGCAAAACCCGCCAGGGCCCAGGCGGTGGCGCTGCTGTCGCTGGCTGTGAAGGCGCCGCGCTCGAACAGCACGGAGACGATGGGACCGGCCAGAATGATCAAGGCCAAGCCAGCGGGCAGGCTGAGAAAAGCTGCGAATTCGACCGCCCGGCTCAGGATGCCGCTCTCGGCTTGCCGGTCGCCTCGGGTGCTGGCCCGGGCGAGTTCCGGCAGCAAGGCATTGCCGAGCGCCACCGCAATGATGCCCAATGGAAGCTGGTAGAGGCGGTCGGCATAATAGAGCCAGGTGACGGCGCCGGGATCGGCCGAGGCCACGATCAGGCCGATGAAGGCATTGACCTGCGTCGCCCCCGCCGTCAGCACGCCGGGCAGCGCCAGCAGGAAAAAGCGCCGGACCGCGGGGGTCCAGCGGGGCCTGACCAGGCGCAACCGCAGGCCGGCCCGATGCAGCGCAAAGAAGACCAGAGCGCCCTGAGCGAGGCCGCCGATGAAGATAGACCAGGCCAGCAGGCGCGCCAGGGCCTCCTGGTCGAGCTGAACCAGCAAGGGCGCGCCGAGCAGGGTGGCGATGGTGACGACATTGACGAGGGCCGGCGCATAGGCGGCGGCCGTAAAGCGGCCGTTGACGTTGAGTACCGCCGAGGCCACCACCATCACGGCCGTTGCCAGGCAATAGGTGAAGGTTATGCGCGACAGGGCGACGGCGAGGTCGACACGACCGCCCCCCTTCCCGAAGCCAGGTGCGATCAGTTCGATCAACAGCGGCATCGCCATGAAAGCCAGGGCCGAGAGCAGGAAGAAGACGAGGGCGACCTGGGTGAAGACCTGGTCGGAAAAGGCCCCGCCCTCGCCTCGGCGCTCCGCCTCGGCATGCAAGGGCACGAAAGCCGTGTTCACCGCCCCTTCGGCAAACAGCCGGCGCATCAGGCTGGGCAGGCGGAAGGCGACCACGAAGGCATCCGCCACCGGCCCGGCGCCAAGCGCCGCCGCCACCATGGTGTCACGGATGAAACCGAGAATGCGGGAGGCGAGGGTGGCGAATCCAACCGAGGCAGCGTTACGCAGGAAGGCCATCAGAACTCCGAACGACAGCGACGGCAGCGGTTGCATCGCAACTCTTTCTTGCCGCAACGCAACACATCGCTATAGTCCGCGCCGCAAAACAGAGATACTGCATGCCCAAATCCCCTTCCAGCGCGAAACCTCGTTTCGACGTTCTCACCATCGGCAACGCCATTGTCGATGTCTTTGCCCAGACCGAAGACGATTTCCTGGTCCGCGAAGGCCTCGCCAAGGGCGCCATGATCCTCACCAGCGAGGAACGGGCCGACCATCTTTACGCCGCCATGGGCCAGAGCGTCGAGATTTCGGGCGGATCGGCTGCCAACACGGCCGTGGGTGTCGCTTCCCTGGGCGGCAAAACCGCCTATTTCGGCAAGGTGAAGCAGGACGAGGCCGGCAAGGTCTTTACCCATGACCTGCGCGCCCAAAGCACGCATTTCCAGACGGTGCCGCTGAGCGAGGGGCCCTCGACCGCCAAGAGCTTCATCTTCATCACGCCCGATGGCGAGCGCACGATGAACACCTATCTCGGCGCCTGCCACCTGCTCGGGCCCGCCGATATCGAAGAAGACGTCGTGCAGGGCGCCGCAATCACCTATATGGAAGGCTATCTGTGGGATCCCCAGGATGCCAAGGACGCCTTCCTGAAAGCCGCCGACATCGCCCACAAGGCCGGGCGGCGCGTGGCGATTACCCTGTCCGACTCCTTCTGCGTCGACCGTTTCCGCGGCGAGTTCCTCGATCTCATGCGTTCGGGCGTGGTTGATACCGTGTTCGCCAACACCCAGGAGATCAAGTCGCTCTACGAGACCTCCGACTTCGAGACGGCCCTTGCCCAGGTCGAGAAGGATTGCCGCCTCGCCATCGTGACGCGGTCGGAAGACGGCGCGCTGGCGATCGAGGGCGGCACGCGCGTCTCCGTACCGGCTTTCCCGATCGACAAGCTCGTCGATACCACCGGCGCCGGCGATCTCTTCGCCTCGGGCTTCCTGTTCGGCCTCGCCCGCGGCCTGCCGCATCTGGCCTCGCTCAAGCTGGGCGCACTGGCCGCCGCCGAGGTGATCCAGCATGTCGGCGCCCGCCCGCAGACCAATCTGCGGGTGATGGCCCAGGAAAATGGTCTTCTCTGACGAGAGCCAAAGCATCATCGAGAAAAGCCGGAGGGCTTTTCTCGAGCAGCGTCAGGCCTTGTAGAGGCGCAGCGGCGAGACCTTTTCGCGCTGGATGACGCCTCTCGCTTCGAGGTCGAGTTGCGCGGCCTTGACCCGCCAGCCTGCCTTAGCGCCGTTGGGATAGAGATCCTGCGGCAGCAAAGCAGGCACCCCGTCCTGGACCTGCGCCACGGTCAGGCCGGGCTTGCTATCCGGCAGAAAGGCCAGCATTGCCGCATACAGGACTGCATCCGCCGGCCGGCCCTTGCCAGGGTGATTGACGTTCAACAGCTCGATCCTGCTTGCATTCGTCATGATTGAATCCTCCCGCTTGCGACGTCCTTCATTGGCAAGGACGCGCATCCCGGAACGTTCCCGACATCACAAGCGCGAAAAGGCCAGCTTCAATCCCAGCCCCGCAAAAGCCAGTGCAAAACCGCGGCGCAGCCAGAGGAGCACGGCTGGCCGCCGCGCCACCTGGTTCCGGACCGCCGAAGCACCGGCGCCATAGGCCAGGAAGACCAGGAAGGTCAGGGCCATGAACCAAAGGGCGAGTTCGTTCATCGCGGCGATCGGGCTGGCCGTGCCGGGCGGGATGAACTGCGGCAGGAAGGCGAGGAAGAAGAGCGACAGTTTGGGGTTGAGGATGTTCAGGAGCACGCCCTTGAGGATGATGCGGGCCGGTTGCAGGCGCTGCCGATCCCCTGAAAGCTGCAGGCTGCTGCCGTCCCGCCAGACGCTCCAGGCCATGTAGAGGAGATAGGCGGCGCCAAGATAGGTCAGGGCCTGGAAGGCGACGGCGCTGGCGTGCAGCAGAGCTGCCAGGCCCACGATCGCAGCGGCGAGATGGGGCAGGATGCCGAGCGTGCAGCCGAAGGCCGCGAGAGCGCTGGCGCGCCAGCCCTGGCTCAACCCGAGAGCCAGCGTATAGAGCACGCCGGTGCCGGGCAGGAGGATGACGACGAGCGCAGTGACGAGATAGTCGAGGGACATGCGGAGGCTCCGGTGGAAAACCACAGGAATGCCCCGATAGCGGCAGGCCCGTCTTGAACGCAATTGCAGCGTGTGGGGCTGATTCAAAGAGCCCGTGCCGCCGCATAGGCGCCGGGCGAGATGCCGTAGCTGCGTACGAACAGGCGGGTCATGTGGCTCTGATCGGCGAAGCCGCTCGCCGCAGCGGCCTCGGCGAGCGCCATGCCGCGCGCGATATGGCGCCGTGACAGCTGCAGACGGCGCTGCATCAGATAGGCGTGCGCCGTCATGCCGGTTGCCCTCGCGAAGCCGCGGACCACCTGAAAGCGGCTCAGCCCTGTCAACTGCGCCAGGTCGAACAGGGATAAGGGCGCGACTGGATCGCTATCGATGTAATCGCGGGCAATTCCGATGGCGCCAGGCACGGCGGAATCGGGAACAGCCACGCCGCTGATCCGGGCCAGCAAGATCAGCAAGGTTTCGTCGCGGCAAAGAACGGTGGCGTCCCTCGTCCCAGTGTCGATGAGGCCCTGGAAAAGCCTGGCGAAAAGGCTGGCAATCCGCCGGTCCCGTACCACTGGATCGGCGAGTTCGAACGTTGCGCCGCCGCCTTCGCGGATGTCCCCGATCGCCTCTGCCATGAGAGCTGGATCGAAATAGAGCATGCGCCAGGCCCGGCCGCGATCGCCGATGGGGCTGCCATCATGTATCTCGCCCGGATTGACCGTGATAACGTCTCCCTCAGCGGCCTCGACCGGGCCGCGCCCGCTGGCGGACTTCTGGCTGCCGCGATCGATCAGGCCGATGCCGTATTGATCATGCATGTGGCGCGGAAAGCTGTAGCTGCTTTGGGCTATTACCGCGTCGATCCCGGCCATGCCGGAGGCTCGTGCGGTGAACATGCCTCGCGCGCCCATGCCGGCCGCCTAAAACGAAGAAGACGGTTTGCCGCCTTGCAGCAGCCGCCCGGCGGCGATCCCGAGGCATTCCTCGAAGGCGGCAATATCCTCGAAGAGCTTGCCGGGCGCTACGGAGCGGGTGACGAACGCGCCGCCACGTGCCTCGATACCGCCGTCCAGCATCAGATTCTCGGCCATGTCGAAATCTTCCACAGCCAACCCATCCGAGCCGCGTGGCCGGCCCTCGGCATCATCAGCGACTTGGCCGCCATAATAGACCTGCAGCCGCTCGAAATGCGATTGGGCCACATTGGAGAAGGCGAAGGCCGGGCAGCCACGCGCGCACATGAAGCCGAGTTCGTAGACCGTGCCGGTATCGGCGGCGATGCCGCGGAAGGGCGTGAGGTTGGCGATGATCGCATCGGCACTCAGCATCAGCTTTTCATTGACGGCGCTGATCGCGAGGCCGAAATCGCGCTTGGTCGGCTGGGCCGGGATTTCCAGGTCACCGGGTGAGACCGGGATAAAGCCATAGCGCCGCGTGAGCTCGATCTTGGCGTCGAGCACTGCCCGGGCATTGGGCAGGAAGACTTCGGGACCGGCCAGATAAACGCGCATCGTGTTCCTTCCTGAGTGGGGCGCTACAGCATCTCCGGCAGCACCTTGTCCGGCGGGCTGTGCCCGTCCATGAAGGCGCGGATATTGACGATGACCTTCTCGCCCATGTCGGTACGGCCCTCGATGGTGGCCGAGCCCATATGCGGCAGCAGCACCACGCGTCCGCTCTTGGCGAGCTTGACCAGGCGGGGATTGACCGCCGGTTCATGCTCGAACACGTCGAGCCCGGCCCCGGCGATCTCGCCGGCATCGAGCATCTTGGCAAGCGTGGTCTCGTCGATTACCTCGCCGCGCGCCGTGTTGACGACCAGGGCCTCGCGCTTGAGCAGCTTGAGCCGCCGGGCCGAGAGCAGATGGTAGGTCGCCGGCGTATGCGGACAGTTGACCGAGATGATGTCCATGCGGGCCAGCATCTGGTCGAGCGAATCCCAATAGGTCGCTTCCAGTTCCGCCTCGATGGCGGGGTCGACATGATGGCGGTTGTGGTAATGCACCTGCAGGCCGAAGGCCTTGGCCCGGCGCGCCAGCGCCTGCCCGATGCGGCCCATGCCGATGATGCCGAGGCGCTTGCCGGTGATGCGGCGGCCGAGCATCCAGGTCGGCGACCAGCCTGGCCAGGCATTGTCGCCTTCGGGAATCACCCGCGCGCCCTCGGTGACGCGCCGGGCCACGGCGAGAATCAGTGCCATGGTCATGTCTGCGGTGTCGTCGGTGAGCACACGCGGCGTATTGGTCACGGTGATCTTTCGCGCCACGGCAGCCTCGACATCGACATTGTCGACGCCATTGCCGAAATTGGCGATCAGCTTGAGGCTGCTGCCGGCGGCCTCGATCAGCGCCTTGTCGATGCGGTCATTGATGGTGGGCACCAGCACGTCGGCGGTTTTCACCGCCTCGATCAGCGCCTCCTGCGACATCTTCTCGTCGGTCAGGTTGAGCTGCGCGTCGAACAATTCGCGCATGCGGGTTTCCACGCTGTCCGGCAGGCGGCGTGTGACCACGACCCGCGGTTTTTTTCGTAACGACATGCCGACCTCCCGCAAACTTTAAGACGGCGTTCACCGCCCTCAGACAAACTGCACCGATAAGCCCGCAGCCCGTCGCTGTCTTTCCTCTAACAGACAGGCAAGCGCAGCAACAGAGGTGGTTGCGGGCGAGTGTGTGCGTCGAGGTCCGGCATGTCCTATTACGAAGAAGAAGCGCCCCGTTTAAGTCCCATTGCCAAGATCGGTTTTGCTGGCGCCTTCTGTGCCCTCATCGTCGCTGGCGGGGTCTACTATCTTCACCACAAGCGCCTGAAGCAGCCGGCAGGCTCGGTCACCGAAGGCATCAGCGCCGATACGCTTGCCGACCCCACCGTAGCCGCCTTCATCGCCGGCGCAGGCAAGGCCGCCATTCCGGATAAGCAGGCCGATGACGTCACCGGCTCGCTGCCCGATCCCAAGTCGGCAACCGGAGACCGGTCCGGCAAGGATCAACTCGGGCCGGTCTCCGGCCTACCGATGCCACGCTTCGTCAGCCTGAAGCCCGACAGGGTGAATGTGCGCCAGGGTCCTTCGCGCGACCAGACCGTGTCCTTCATCTACCAGAAGTCCAATTTACCGGTGGAAGTGATCGCCGAATTCGAGAACTGGCGGCGCATCCGCGACGCCGACGGCTCCGAAGGCTGGGTGCTGCAGAACCTGCTCTCAGGCAAGCGCACAGCCCTGATCGCGCCCTGGTCCAAGCAACAGACGCTGCCGCTCCGTGCCACCGCCGACGCCAAGGCGACGGCCGTCGCCATGCTGCAGCCCGGCGTGCAGGCCTCGATCAAGAGCTGTGCCTCGAACTGGTGCCGCATCCAGGGCGAAGGCTTCGACGGCTGGATCCAGGAAAACAATCTGTGGGGCGCTTATCCCGGCGAAGCCGTCGACTGAGACGGGACCGGTGCCGCGCCTTCGCCTGATGATCAGCGGGATCGCCTCCCGCGAGCAAGCCGGCGCGGCGGTCGAGGCCGGCGCTGACGCCATCGGGCTCGACCCTTCAGCCTTTCCGCAGGCGGGGCCGGAAGGTAGCGAGGCGCTGGCGGCGATCGCACTCGCTTTGCCGCCGGCGGTCACGCCGATCCTGGCCACCCCGGCGCTGACGGCCGGTACCGTGGCCCAGCAGGTCGATGCATCAGCGGCGCTCGCCGTCCGCCTTGCAAGGCCGATCGCCACCAGTGAATATCCCGGCCTCAAGCGCATCATCCGTGGCCGCAAGATCATCCAGTCGATCGATCCAGCCCACAGCGATGCCAGCGCCCTGGTGGAGACCTATGCCAGCCTTGCCGATGCGCTGCATCTGAACCTCGATGACGCGGACGATCTGGGCGCCTGCCGACATTTGATCGAGTTGGCAGGCCTGCCCTGCTTTCTCGGGCTGACGGATCCGGCACTCCTCCCGGCCGCCGCCGCGCTACAACCCCACGCCATCGATTTCGTGCTCGCCGGCGAGGATGGCTTCGACCCACCGGCCTTGCACCGCTTCGCTGCAGCGCTCGCGAGCCTCTGAATTTGCCTACAAACGATGCGGGGACACCCTGTGGCGACCTCGCACCGCTCCGGCGAGGCCCGTATAAAGGGCGAGACGCCCACAGAAAACGCCCCCGTTGCGATCCGGCCCGTCCTGCCGCTACGATGACGCCAGCAACCGGAGCCGCCGATGACGAGAGCATTCCTCCTCGCCGTAACAGGCCTCGCCTTTCTTGGCCTGTCCGCGGCCCATGCCGAAACCGTGACCCAGAAGGCCGGCCGCGACGGCACGCTGAAGGCCAGGGATGACGATCCCGCCATGAAGGCCGCTTTCGCCAAGGCGCAGGAAAGCCTGCCCGATTTCATCGACGCCCTGGACGGCAACATCACCGGCGCCAGCGACTTCGCCGTGAAGGTGCCGATCATCCAGGGTGCCCAGACCGAATATTTCTGGCTCAACGAGGTCAGCCATAGGGGTGACCGCTTCACCGGCAAGATCAACAACCGCCCGGAACTGGTGGGCAATGTGACGTTCGGCCAACAACTCACCTTTCTCAGGAGCCGGATCCGGGACTGGGGCTATTATCGCGACGGCAAGCTGCAGGGCAATTTCACCACCTGCGCCCTGCTGGCCAAGGAGGATCCGCGCGAGGCCCAGGAGTTGAAGGACCAGATCGGCCTGACCTGCGAGGGCCCCCGCTCGCCGCAATGAGGCCGGCCATTTCTCCCTGTGAAGCCCGAACTCGAAAATCGCCGAGGTGACAAAGGTCGGGGTTCGTACAATCTTTCGGTCGGGCTCTGCCGGCGCGCCATGCCTCACCCCATCGTCTCGAAGCGCCGGTGCGGCCAGGGATTCACGCCGTCCTGCAGCCAGGCGAGTGTGTCCCGCCAGAAGCCGGCGCGATGCCGGTCATGGAACAGGCTGAAATGGCCGATCTCGGCTAGGTCGTAGTCCTGCGGCAGTAGGCGCACCGCTGTCGTGGCGCTGGAGCTGTAATAGGCCAGGGCACGCCGGATGGCAGGCACGGTGCCGAATTCATCATCCGACGTCGTCACCGCCAGGATCGGCGCGGAAACCGCGGCAAAGCGCGCGAGGACCTCCTCCCGCTCCTTGCGTGGATGGCTGTCTTCCACGCGCCGGCGGCGGAAACTCCATTCGAGAGCGATTCCGGCCGGCAGGTCTTCGAGCCAGCCCAGCCGCCGGCCCGGGAAATAGCCGTATATCGCGGTAAGCAAGGGCATCAGCACATGCCAACGCCAGAGCAATTGGAGACGGTGGCTGCGCGCATAATCGGGCCAATAGGCATATTGGGCGCCGACGGTGAGCATGCGATCGATACAGGCGGCATTACCAGCGAGTCCCGGCAGGAAGCCGCCGATGCTATGGCCGACCACGAAGAGAGGCCCATCCGGCCGGCGCTGCCTGGCAAAACCCAGCACGGCCTCGAAATCGCGCGTTCCCCACTCGCTCCAGCGATAGCCGCAATGCTTCAGATCATCCGGGCGTGACAGGCCGATGCCGCGATAGTCATAGGTGATCGCATCGAAACCGTGTTCGCCGAGAAAACGGGCATAGCGATGGTAATAACGGGCAAGCACGCCTGTCGCGGCATTGATGATGACCGTGCCCGTTCTTCGTCCACCACCCGCCGGCCAGAGGTGGCCGCCAAGAACGACCCCGTCCCCGCAGATGATTTCGACCGGTTCGGCCGGCGCCGTGTCCATAGCCATTGCCATCCCTTGCTCGAACGAAGGGTTAGCACGGTTTCCAACAATGATTATACTCACTAGTCAGTATACATTGGAGGCTGTGCCATGCCTGCATCCGCGACCACCACGCGCGAGCGCATTGTCAGCGCCGCGGCGCGCCTGTTCTACGACAAAGGCATTCGCAATGTCGGCGTGGACGCGGTCGCCGCCAAGGCCGGCATCACCAAGCGCACGCTCTATTATCATTTCACCAGCAAGGACGATCTGATCGCTGCCTATCTGGCGGCCCGCGACCAGCCCAACCTCGCTCTGTTCCGGCGATGGTTCGACGAGGCGCAGGGGGACGTTGCCTCCAAGGTCGAGGCCATCTTCCGCAATCTCGCCGTCGCGGCCCGTCATCCGCGCTGGAAGGGATGCGGATTCCTGCGCACCGCCGCCGAACTCGCCGACCTGCCCGGCCATCCCGCCATCAAGGTCGGCGCCGCCCACAAGAAGCGCTTCGAGGGCTGGCTGCGGCTCGAATTGGAGCGGGAGGCCCTTGCCGACGCCGGCCTGCTCGCCCAGCAGGTCGTGCTTTTGCTCGATGGCAGCTTTGCCGTCGTGCTGCTGCACCGCGACCCCCACTATATGGAAGCTGCCGGCAAGGCGGCGGCCACATTGATCACCACGGCGCTCGGCAACAGGACTTCCCGCACACCCGCCGCGGCCTGACCTTCAATAGCCGGCAAATTATATCGCTTCGCGTTTAATATTCCATGCAGGAAAGGGCCAAGACCGCCATGACGAGCCACATTCCCAAGTATCCCGGTTTCGAGGCGCTGGTCACGGCGCTTCAGACCTATTTCGACGGGCTCTATCACAGCGACACCGAGAGGTTGCGCCATGTCTTTCATCCCCAGGCTCTCTATGCCTGCGCCAGCGAAGGAGGCCTGACGCATCTCGGCATGGCCGAATATTTCCCCATGGTGGACAAGCGTCCTTCACCCGCAAGCCGCAAGCCGCAAGCCGCAACGAAGAGCGGGCAGACAGGATCGTGTCCATCGAATTCGCCGGTCCGGTCACGGCCTTTGCCCGGGTCGAATGCGCGATCGGGCCGAAGCATTTCACCGATCTCCTGACCTTCGTGCATCTCGATGGGCGCTGGCAGATCATCTCGAAGGTCTTTCACTTCGACCTGCGTCCGTGAACCCGGCCGCATCCGGTCCCGTCAGATAGAGACAAATCGGCGGCAGCCGCCGCACATTTGGCTTCCTATACCTTGGATAAAACTGATTGCAAAATTGAATCGGTTTGACTAGCTTCTGAACTGGTTTCAATATGCAATCAGACCGGAGAGGAAACGACATGTCGAAACTCATCGTCCGGGGCTTTTCCCTTTCGCTCGATGGCTATGGCGCCGGCCCCAACCAGAGCCTCGACAATCCCCTCGGCGTGAATGGCACCAAGCTGCATGGCTGGGCCTTCGCCACCCGGACTTTCCGCAAGATGTTCGGACAGGAAGGCGGCGAGGCGGGCATCGATGACGATTTCGCCGCCCGCAGCATGGACAATCTCGGCGCCTGGATCCTCGGCCGCAACATTTTCGGTCCGGTTCGCGGCCCCTGGCCCGACACAAGCTGGAAAGGCTGGTGGGGCGACAGTCCACCTTATCACGTGCCGGTCTTCGTACTGACCCACCATGCCCGTGACCCGATCGAGATGGAGGGCGGCACCGTGTTCCATTTCGTCACCGACGGCATCGAGTCGGCCCTGCGGCAGGCCAGGGCGGCCGCCGGCAACAGGGATGTGCGAATCGGCGGCGGCGTTGCGACCATCCATCAATATCTCAAGGCCGGCCTGATCGACGACCTGCATCTTGTCACCTCGCCGGTGTTGCTCGGCAAGGGGGAGAGCTTCTTCGCCGGCATCGACCTGCCGGCCCTGGGCTATCGCGTCACCGACCGCGTCCCGACACCACAAGCCACCCACCTGACCATCGTCCGGGAGTGAGGCATATTCGAAGACCCGCACTCAGCCCTGCCGCACCTCTTCCCAATCCAGTTCGAAGCGCGCCAGATATTTGCGCAGGCGATCGGCATCGTTCGAGCTGGCCTTGGCCTGTCGCGATGCCGCGAACAGCACGCGCCCGGCCGCGCTGAGGGAGGAACTGGCGCGGCAGACGCGAACCACCTCGGCCAATTGCACCTGGTCAAACCGGTCGATGCCGGCAACGCGCTCCTCGCCGACGAGGTCCGCGAGCAGCCTGTCCGTGCCGTCGCCGTCACCCGCTCGCCAAAGCCTGACGAGGCGGGCGATCTCCTCGACGACCCCCTCCTCGGTGATGCGCCCGCCCGGTGCCAGCGTCGCCATGCGAGTGACGGAGGCGGAAAGATCGCGGAAATTGGCGGTCCAGCGCGCTTCCGCCGCCGTCGCGAAGGCAAGGTAGCGGGCACGCGCCTCACGGTTGAAGGCGATGTTCTCGCCCTCGCGTTCGGCGTAGCGCGTGAGTTCGAAGTCGAGATTGGGTTCGATATCCTCGCGGCGGGCGGCAAGGCCCGGCAGTTCGAAGGTCCAGAGGTTGAGACGGGCCAGCAAATCCTCGCGAAACTTGCCCGAACGCACGTCGACCGACAGATCGCGATTGGTGCCGGCAATCAATTGAAAATCGCTGGCCGCCTCCTTGTCGGCGCCAACAGGCAGGAAGCGTTTCTCCTCGATCGCCCTGAGGATCATGGCCTGTTCGTCGAGACCAAGCTCGCCGATCTCGTCCATGAACAGCAACCCGCCATCGGCCGCACGCAAGAGACCGGCCCGATCGGTCTGGGCGCCGGTAAAGGCGCCCCGCACATGGCCGAACAGCGCCGACATCGTATGATCGCCACGCAAGGTGGCGCAATTGACCTCGACGAAACCGCCCGTGAGCTGCCGCCGCGCCTGCTTGAGCTCGAAGATGCGGCGGGCCAGCAGCGACTTGCCGGCGCCGGTCGGCCCGGTCAGCAGCACCGGCGCGCGCGAGCGCATCGCCACCCGCTCGATCTGGTCGATCATGGCGTTGAAAGCGGTGTTGCGGGTGGGGATACCGGATTTGAGGAAGGAAGTCGCCTCATGCGTCTCCGCCCTGAAACGACTGGCGATGGCATCATAACGCGAAAGATCGAGATCCACGATCGAATAGGAGCCGGCGACGCCTTCGCCCTGGCGCTTGGGCGGCGAGAGCTGGATCAGTTTGCCGGGCACATAATGGGCCTCGGTCAGCAGGAACCAGCAGATCTGGGCGACATGGGTGCCGGTGGTGATGTTGACGAGGTACTCCTCTTCCTCGGCATCGAAGGGATAGGCCTTGGCGAAATCATAGAGAGCCCCATAGACCTCCTGGAAATCCCAGGCATCGGCGAGATTCATGATGTGCCTGACCACCTGCGTATCCGGCGAAATCACGGCGATGTCGCCTGTGATCCGCTCGGCCAGCGACGTCGCCCTGATATCGTGGATCAATTCGAGGCGGTCGATGGGCAGATCCCCCTGCTGGCAAAGCGCCACTGTCGGCCGCCAGCGCTCCCAGCGCTTGTCACGCTTGCCGCTGTCCAGGCTGACGCCGAGGAACCCGATGGCGACACGCTTTTTCATGAGTCCTCCACAGGCGCAGGCTCACAGAAGAGATACCATGATATAATACTATATCCAATATTCTAAGGTGGTACCATTCCTCCACCGACTTCATGAAGCGCAGTGAATTGGGTATGTAAATTTTTATCCTTTAAAATCAATATCTTGTAAAATAAATCGTCGCCTCTCATTCGACTTGGCACGCTCCCTGCAAAGAGATCCTCGTAACGAACGAGGATGATTGCCATGGCAAATAAGTCGCTGTTTGCCTCCTTTGTGGGGAAGATGCTGCCGAAGACCGATGCGGCCAACAAGCACGGTGCCCCGGCCTATCAGTTCACGCCGCGCCACGCGCTGGCCCAGCTCGCCGTCACCGGTACGCTGAACCGCACCTTCTATGCGAGCGCCACCGCGCAGCTCGACGAGACGCTCAAGGCGGTCTGCGAGGTGGAGAGCGCGTTCATCGCCAAGGCGGCCATCTATGCCCGCCAGCGCGGCCATATGAAGGATATGCCGGCTCTCCTGCTCGCCTATCTCTCGATGCTGCAGACGGGCGATTTCGCCAAGGCGTTTCCGCGCGTGGTCGATAACGGCAAGATGCTGCGCAATTTCGTGCAGGTGATGCGGTCGGGTGCCGTCGGTCGTAAGTCCCTCGGGACCCGGCCGAAGAAGCTGGTCCAGGCCTGGCTCGAGACCGCTTCGGACATCGAGATCATGCGTGCCAGCGTGGGCAACGATCCCTCGCTCGCGGATGTGATCAAGATGGTCCACCCCAAGCCCACCGGCAAGGCGCGCGAGGCACTCTATGCCTGGCTGATCGGGCGTCCCTACGATGTAGAGGCGCTGCCTGACATCGCCCGGGCGTTCGAGGCCTTCAAGCAGGATCCGTCGCTGCCGGTGCCGGCCGTGCCGTTCCAGATGCTCACCGCGCTGCCGCTCACCCGGCAGCACTGGGCCGGTATCGCCGACAAGGCCGGCTGGCAGATGCTGCGGATGAATCTCGCCACCTTTGCGCGCCACGGCGTGTTCGAGGTGGAGGGCTTCGCCGAAAAGCTTGCCGCGCGGCTTGCCGATCGCGAGGCCATCAAGCGGGCACGGGTGTTCCCGTATCAGCTGATGATGGCCTATGCGCAGGCCGGGCAGGACATCCCGCCCGTGGTGCGTGAGGCGCTGCACGATGCGATGGAGACCGCGGTCGCCAATGTGCCCGCGATCGAGGGCCGCGTGGTCGTCTGCCCGGACGTGTCGGGTTCGATGTCCTCGCCGGTCACCGGCTATCGCAAGGGTTCGACCACGCAGGTGCGCTGCATCGACGTGGCCGGCTTGGTGGCGGCTTCGGTGCTTCGGGCCAATCCGTCGGCCCGGGTGATCCCGTTCGAGCAGACCGTGGTCCGCGTGGACCTCGAGCCGCGCGACACGGTGATGACCAATGCGCGCAAGCTTGCCTCCATCGGCGGCGGCGGCACCAACTGCTCGGCGCCGCTGGAGAAGCTGGCGAACGAAAAGGCCAAGGTGGACCTGGTGATCTTCGTCTCGGACAACCAGTCCTGGATCGATGCGCGCCGGGGCGGCGAGGCCACGCAGATGATGAAGCAGTGGGAGCGGGTGAAGACCAGCAATCCCAATGCCAAGCTGGTGTGTCTCGACATCCAGCCCTACACGACCACCCAGGCGCAGGAGCGCGCCGATGTGATGAACATCGGCGGCTTCTCGGATGCGGTGTTCGACACCATCGCGGCCTTCACGAAGGGCGAGATGAGCGCCGAGCACTGGGTCGACGAGATCGAGAAGATCGAGCTCTGATACGACACGATGTCCGGCCGGCGGCTTCACGCTGCCGGCCGGAGCCTAAGGTGTACGGCAATGGGCCACGGCAAATGTCGACGGAACTACAGACTGCGAATCCCGGGGTTGCGGGTTCAAATCCCGCTGCGGCGCAAGCTGCATAGCTCAATCGGTTAGAGCACGGACCGCCGCAAGGCGGTAACGTTTCGTCATTCTTGTTGCCGTGGCTTCCACCGCCAGAGCAAGGCGCGTTTCAACAAACGCTTTTGGAGATTTCATACCGGACGCGGCGAATGCCGACGGAACTACAGCCAGTCACGCTCCAGGTCGCGGGTTCAATTCCCGCCAGGCCGCAAGGCCTGTAGCTCAGTGGATAGAGCAGGATGTTTCGTCACTCTCGTCGCCGTGGCCGATCCCGGCTTATTGCAACCAGCGGCGAATGCCGACAGGACTACAGGTAGAACACCCTTTCAAAGCAAAGGGAGCCGGCGCATCAAGGCGCCCCGCGCAAGCGGTAGTTCAGCAGCAGCCGCCCTGTCATGCCTTGTCGCCGTACATGTTTCGACTGAAAGGAATTTCGACACGTCACGGCGAATGCCGATGGGAATACAGCACCACAGGGCGCTGCAGCCGCGAACTGCACCCGACTCACCGCTATCGGGAGCCCGTTCTCATCCCGCTCGTCGCCGTGGCACACATCTTCAACGACACCGCGCAGAGCGGCGAATGCCGATGGAACTACATGGTCCTCCTGGTTCGAATCCGGAACCTTGCGCCAGGCCGAAAGGCTCCGCGCGGGTGAAGAGGTTTCATCCCTTTCGTCGCCGCGTCTGCCCGGCATGATTTGGAACGTTGCGGCGAATGCCGGCGGAACTACATGGCTATTCCCCAAGTGATGCGGGTTCGAGTCCCGTCGGGTCCACCAGTATGGGCCCGTAGCTCAATGGTAGAGCATATGTTTCGCCATCCTTGTCGCCGCAACGGTCCCTTTCTCACTCCGGCGAATGCCGGCAGGGCCTTCATCATGATGGGGCGCAAGCCACCGGCCCGAAAAGTCGGGGATCGTCCGGAGATGGACATCGGATGCCTGTCGTTTCTCGTCGCCGCCACCTCGGCTCCTGCACTACTCCGGATCGGCCTCTGCCTCCAACCGAACACGCAGGGTTTCGATCAGGCGTAGGCAGGCCGTCACGTCTTCAGCCGCCAATCCCCGCGAAAGGGCATCCACCCAGGGCTTCTGCAGCCGGTTCGCGGCTTCGTAGACGGCCTTCCCTCTTGCCGTCATCACCACCAGCCTGGCCCGGCGATGATGGGGATTGTCGCGGAACGCGAGAAGGTCCTCCTCCGCCAGTTCGTTGACGATGCGCTGCACGCCCTGGCGATTGAGTCCCATGGAACGGGCAAGATGCGCTACGGGCTGCGGGGTGCCAGCCAGCGCAATGGCGCCGAGCACCTGCCAGCGCGCACTGCTCAACCCGACTCCGGCCACCAGCCGGTCGCCGGCCGCGAGCAGGCGTCCATTCAGGCGGAACACTTCGAGGATGAGGGCCGTAACGCCTTCGCCAACCAGCGCAGGATCCGATTCATTCATTGACAATATATATCCAACTAGACAACATATTGTCAAATTGGAGCAGATCCATGCTGATCGGCCAGATCACCCTCATCCTTGCAGCCGCCTTCACCGGGGCCGCCTTCTACATCAACGTTGCCGAACAGCCGGCGCGGCTCAGCCTCGACGACGCCTCCCTGCTGGCGCAATGGAAACCGAGCTATGCGCGCGGCTTTGCCATGCAGGCCAGTCTCGCCGTTGCCTCGGGTCTCGCAGGCCTCGCCGTTGCCTGGCTCTCCGGCAGCTGGCTCTGGCTGGTTGGCGCCGTACTGATGCTGGCGAACTGGCCCTATACGCTGCTGGGCATCATGCCGACCAACCGGCTCCTGGAGGCAACGCCGAACGATGAGGCGGGCTCGCAGACGCGCCTGCTCATCGGGCTCTGGGGCCGGCTGCACGCCGTCCGCACCGCCCTCGGCGCAGCGGCAACACTGGCCTATCTCGTCGCCTCCGCCTGAGACCCGGCTGCCACATCGGCCAGCTCGGCCCGCAGCCAGGCTTCGAAAGCCTTTACTTTGGCTGAAGGCTTGCGGCGCGCCGAACTCACCAGCCAATAGGCAAGGCCGGTCTGCACCGGGCGCGGGAACGGCGCAACCAGGCGCCCGTCACGCAGGGCATCCTGGGCCAATGTCAGCCAGCCGATCGACACGCCCTGGCCGGCGATCGCGGCATCGAGACACAGCGCCGCATCCGAAAAGGCGGGACCGGCTGCGAGCAGCAGATCCGCCTTGCCATAGGCCGCCAGCCAGATCGGCCAGGTCTCGGGCGAATTATAGTCGATGATGGCGGGAAGCCTGACCAGATCCTCGACCTCCCGGATGCCGGCCGCAAGCGCCGGCGAGCAGAGCGGAAACAGGCTCTGATCCATGAGATAGTCAGCCCGTACGCCCGGCCAGGGCCCGGCGCCGACGCGCACGCCGACATCGACATCCGAAATGTCGAAATCCACCAGCTCGACCGAGGCATCGATGCGCAATTGCAGGCCCGGATGAGCCTCATGGAAGCGATGCAAGCGCGGCACCAGCCATTTGGCGGCAAGAACCGGCGCGACCGTCACCGTCAGCACATGCTCGGCCCGGGCCTCGGCCGTGGTCAGCGCCTGCGAGATCTCCCGGAAACCGCGGGTGAGGCCCGCGAGCAGGGACTGGCCGAGCGGTGTCGGCATCAGTCCCTTCGGTCCGCGCGTGAAGATCGGCCGTCCCAACCGCTGCTCGGCCTTGAGTACCTGCTGGCTGACGGCACCCACGGTGACGCCGAGTTCCTCGGCGGCTTTCGCCATCGAGCCCAGGCGCCCGGCGGCCTCGACCGCCCGCAAGGCACCGAGCTGATATCGCAGCAGACTATCCATATAGTTTTTCTATAGCATGCCCGCGCAGAACTCCATTTCTTTCCTGCCGCCTTTGCCCGAGATTCAACAGCAGAATTCAGGGATATCGCAGACATGCTGACCGTCAGGATACTCAAGACCCTTAAGGAGTGCTGGACCAAGCTGTGGCTGGTATCAGGCCACAGCCTGGAGCCGCTCGACCATCCCAGCTTGCAGGCCATGTCCCTGCGGGAACTGGCTGACCTGCCGCTGGAACCACCACCGGCACCCGGTCATGATGCGGGCGCGCTGGCCCCCAATCCGGGCAGGGCGGCAGCGTGTCGCGCACCATCGCATCAGCCCATGCGGGGAGCAGCGATCGCCGCTCGCTAGAACGGCTGATCACCAATAACCGAATTGAATGGGCTCAACCTCTGTCATCGCCGGGCTTGACCCGGCAATCCAGCCCGCCTTTCGAGGCATCGAGACCGGGCCGCCGGGTGCCCGGTCAAGCCCGGGCAAGACAAAGGTAGCGCTTCAGCCCTTCCGGACAGTGCCTTACACCGCGTCATAGGCCTTCTGCAGCGTGGCGATGTCGAACTTGATCGCCCCGAGCACGGCGGTCATGACCCGTTGCGCCTTGGCCTGATCGGGATCGGCCAGCAGCGTCGGCAGGATCGAGGGAACGATCTGCCAGTGCACGCCATAGCGGTCCTTGAGCCAGCCGCAATGGATCAATTCGCCCTTCTCGCCCAGCGCATCCCACAGCCGGTCGATCTCGGCCTGGTCAGCGCAGTCGATGTGGAAGGAAACAGCGTGATTGTATTCGCATTTCTCGCCGCCATTGAGGGCGAGATAGCTCTCGCCGGCGAGGGTGAAGCGGACCATCAGCACACTGCCGGCCTTGCCGCCCGGACCGTCCGCAACATTGCGCTGCACATGATCGATGCGCGAATCCGGTAAGAGCGAGACATAGAAACTGGCGGCCTCCTCGGCCTCCCCCGCAAACCACAAGCACGGCGAAATCTTGGACATGGCGTTCTCCTCCGAGGGGCCTCGCGGCCGGATATCTCAAGGACGAGGGAAGGTCTGCCAATCCGACAATGGCCCAAATTTTTGGCCGCGAATCTTGGCCGCGCATTTCATGCTCACACGCCACTGAGCCGGGCCTGCATGAAGTCCACGAAGACACGAACCTTCGGCGAGAGATGCCGGTTGGACGGCCAGATCATGTTGAAATTGCGCGGCCCGCCCACGTGATCGGGCAGCACGGTTCGCAACGTCCCCGCCGCAACGGCATCGCACACCAGGAAATCCGGCATGACGCCAATGCCGAGGCCACCCAGCGTGGCGCCTCGCATCGCCTCCATATTGTTGCAGGTGAAGATGGTACGCGTACGCGGCTCGGGCTCGTCCGGCGGCAGGATCAAGGGCCATTCCAGCATCCTGCCGCTGTTGAGAAAGCGGTAGCGGATGGCGAGATGGCCATCGAGATCGCGCAGCTTCTGCGGCGTGCCATGACGATCGAGATAAGCGGGTGAAGCGAACAGCATCTGGCGGAAGGAGCAGAACACCCGCGACATCAGCCGGGAATCCGGCAGCTCACCGCTGCGGACGGCGATATCGACACCCTCCTCGACCAAGTCAACCAGCCGGTCGTTGAAATCGAAGTCGAGTTCGATCTCCGGATAGAGCGTGGTGAACTCCGGCATCAGGGGCATCAGGATGTGATAGGTGACGACCGGCGTCGACACCCGCAGCCTGCCCCGTGGGGCATCGCGTGAACCCGCCACAATGGCCCAGGCATCATCGAGATCGTCAAGGACGCGACGGCAGCGCTCGTGGAACAGGCGTCCCTCCTCGGTGAGGCGGATGGTGCGGGTGGTGCGCTGGAACAGCCGCACACCGAGATCCTGCTCCAGCTTCGCGACCGCCTTGCCGACGGCCGAGGCCGAAAGGCCGAGCACCCGTCCGGCCGCGGCGAAACTGCCGAGATCGGCCGTGCGCACGAAGGCCGTGAGATTGCCGCTCCTGTCCATATATCCTCCGCGAGAGCATCCAGCCGGGAAGGCTTGGTCAAGCCTCCTCGCCATTCCGGAATTTCATTCCGCTATCTTCGGAACGAAGCCCCTATTTCGCCGATAATGCGGCAAGAATAGATTGCTCGCAATGGATCGCGCCATTTCCCCCGGGTAGCTTCTACGCGGAGCCGCCTGGATCGGGCTGGCGACCTGCCACCAAACTTTGAGCACCGATTTCATGACAGACCGAACCTTGGCTCCGAGCGCAGCCCACAAGGCGCTCATCCTCCTATCCGTCTGCCTTGCCGCCATCGCCATGCCGCTGACCTTCACCGGTCCGGCCGTGGCGCTGACCGCCATCGCCGACACACTGGGCGGCAGCCCGGTCGCCTTGAACTGGGTGACGAATGCCTTCATGCTGACCTTCGGCAGTGCGCTGATGGCCGCCGGCGCCCTGGCGGACAGTTTCGGGCGCAAGCGCATCTTCCTCACCGGCGTCGCCGGCTTCGCCCTGGCCTCGCTGGCCCTGGTGGGGGCCCGCTCCATCCTGATCTTCGACCTCCTGCGCGCACTCCAGGGCATCGCCGCCGCCGCGGCCTTCGCCGGCGGCATGGCGGCCCTGGCACAGGAATTCTCCGATACTGCCCGCATGCGCGCCTTCAGCGTCGTCGGCGCGAGCTTCGGCGCCGGCCTCTCCTTCGGCCCGATCAGCTCGGGCGTGATGACGCAGACTTTCGGCTGGCCCAGCATCTTCCTTGCCGTCGTCGCCTTGACGGTTGCCTCCTTCCTCATCGGCATCGTCGTGCTGCGGGAATCCCGTGATCCCAAGGCCCGCGGATTGGATTGGCCGGGCGCGATCAGCTTCACGCTCGCCCTGACCCTGTTCACCTATGGCATGCTGCAGGCCCCCGAAAGCGGCTGGGGCGATCCACTCGTCATCGCCCTCCTCATCGGCGCCGTCGCCCTGATGGCACTGTTCGTGCGCATCGAACTCAACTCGCCTCGCCCCATGCTCGATCTCAGCCTGTTCCGCTATGGCCGCTTCGTCGGCGTGCAATTGCTGGCAGCCGCCCCGGCCTATGCCTTCGTGGTACTGCTGATCCTCCTGCCGATCCGCTTCGTCGGCATCGAGGGCGTCGATGAAGTCGCGGCCGGCCGCATGATGATGGCCCTGTCCGCTCCGCTGCTGGTTCTCCCGCTTCTGGCGGGCTGGCTCTCGCGCTGGATCGCACCGGCCGCGATCTGCGGCCTCGGCCTGCTGGTCTGCGCTGCCGGGCTTGCCTGGTTGAGCTTCATGCCTGTTGGTGGCGCGGTATCAGCCATGCTCGCGCCCATGGCCGTGATCGGCATCGGCATCAGCCTGCCCTGGGGCCTGATGGACGGCCTCGCCGTCTCCGTGGTGCCCGCCGAGCGCGCCGGCATGGCAACCGGCATTTTCTCGACGGTCCGCGTCGCCGGCGAAGGTGTGGCGCTCGCTATCGTCAGCGCCGTGCTCTCGGCCCTGACCGCCGGCCACCTCGCCGGTGAACAGGTGAGGGAAGGAGCCCAGAAACTGGTGACGGGCGACGTCGCCGGCGCTGCCGGTGCGCTGCCACAGCTTGCCCGCTCCGCGCTGATCCAGGCCTATGGCGATGCTTTCGCCACACTGCTCCTGCTGCTTGCCGCCATCACCATCGTCACGGCCGTGGTAGTCTTCGTCTTTCTCGGACGCCGCGAAGCCCCGACGCGGGCCAACGCGGAGGAGGCGACCGCCCTGTCCTCTTCCCTCTGACCCCAACCCGGCCCGCCGCGCTATCCCACCGGGCTGGCGCGGTCGGCCTCCAGCCATTTACCGAAGAAATACACGATCTGCCGGTGCCACCAGGGCCAGTCGTGGCTGACATCGGGACCCCAAAAATCGATCCAGGCCGGAATCCGCTTGGCGGAAAGGACCTGCGCTAGATTGCTGGTATCCTCGATCATTCTCTCTTCCCAGGCGCCCAGCCCGCAACAGAAGAACAGGCGGCGCGAGCGGATCCGATCCAGCAACTCGCCTTCCTCCAGACCACCGAGATAGGCAAGCGGCGAATTGAAATAGATCTGTCCGTCGAGCGCCGCCCCGAAGAAGTGCCGGGTCGAGTAGACGCCGCTCAAGCCGATCACACCCGCCACCGTCTCCGGAAAACGAAACAGGAAGTTGCTGGCGTGGAAGGCCCCCATCGAGCATCCGGTCAACAGGGGCGCTCTTCCGCCGGTCGCGTCCAGGATTTCCGGCAGCAATTCATGGCGGACATAGCGAAAATAGGCCTCGTGGCGGCCGACGCGGTGCTGGAGATCGCCATGCTCGGCAAAGAAACTCTCGCCGTCGATGCCATCAACAGTCCACACCTGCAGTTCGCCGGCCTCGATGCGGTCGGAAAGGACGGCGATGCCGCCCGAATCCTCATACTGATAGAAGCGCCCGTTCGAGGTGGGGAAGACCAGAACCGGCCTGCCGGCATGGCCATAGACCTTGAATTCCATCTCGCGCCCGAGTTCGGCGCTGCCACGCTTGTGATAGGCGATCTGCAACGTCTCAATCCTCCACGGCCTGGATGAAACGCACGATCGCCTTCACCTCATCGAAATCCTCGGAACGGAACTGATAGGCGAAATTGCCCATGGCCCGGCTGAATACGGCCTCGATCGGCGCGAAATGCACGATCTTGTCGCCATGTGCCTTCAAGATGGCCTGGTGGCCGTTGACGTAGCGGATATGGTTCTTGCGACTGGCATAGCCGACATAATAACGCCCCTTGAACGGACCGCCGACCGCATGATCCGCCACCATGCTGGCCCATTCGCGATAGACGTCCATGTCATAGGCATAGTTGATGGCATCGGTCATCCAGGCGCCGGGAGGGCGCATATTGATCTCCAGCGCCACGATGCGTTTGTCCGCCCGTGTCTGGAAGAACTCGATATGGAAAAATTTCTCGCGAATGCCGAAACTGGCGATGGCGGCCCGTCCCGCCTGTTCAATCGCCGGATCGACGTGGGGCAGGCAGTAATAGTTGAGATGGCTGTCGGCGTTGACCACGCCCATGATGGATTGCTCGAAGCGGTGGCTGGCGGCGAACACGATTCGGCCTTCGCGATCAACAAGCCCGTCATAAGTGAGCACGATGCCGTCGATGAACTGCTCGACCACATAGGTAACCCCCGGTCGCCGACTGGCCTCGAAACGGTCGAGATCGCCAGCCGAAGCGATCTTCACGGTGTTGCTGGCCCCCGAGCCCTGATCAGGCTTGATCACGAGGGGATAACCGACCTCGCCGATGAAAGCCTCCACACCCGCGCGGTCGACATAGGGGCACTGGCGGATCGTCTCGACGCCCGCCTTGTCGAAAAAGGCCCTCATCTTCGACTTCTGCTTCAGATTGTCGACGAAATCGCGTTTGATGCCGGGAATGTTGAAATCGGTGCGGATTCCGGCATCCTGCTCGAGCCAATGCTCGTTGAGGGATTCAAAGCGATCGATGCGTCCCCAGCGATGGATGAAATGGCCCATGGCGCGCAGGACCTGATCGCCATCCTCCATGTTGGAAACGCGGTAGTATTCGGCGAGCGCGCTTTTGAGCTCGGGCCGCAGCGTCTCGTAGGAAGCATCGCCGATGCCCAGGACCGTCACGCCGGCGCTAGCCAGCCGGCTGCAGAACGTCGCGCCATTGTCGGGGAAATGCGGGGAGAAATAGACGAACTTCAAGGCAAGGCTCCAGAGCGGGCAGCACATCTCGCTCTACAACATCGCGGCCCGCCACTAAAGACCGGCACCATGCCGCTTCTCATCTGAAGTTCCAAAAATACTGGCGCATTGACGGCTGATTTGCCGGGGGACGCGCCCCCCCGGAGTCCTGTGCCCTCGCCTGCGCTTGGAAACACGCTGGCGAGCAGGTTGGGGATAGTAGAAAAGGGGGCCGCAATGCCCAATCCCGTTCACTGAGGCGTCGTCGAGTTTATACGACCCTCGCCGGCACGTTTCGCCTGTCTCAAGTGACGCGGATTAGACCCTGCCCCCTTTCTTGCGCACCAGCTCACGCCGGCATCGGACTGCAGTCCTCCTCAGAACATCCGCTTGATGCGGATGCCGCCGACCACCGAGTTGAGCTTCTCCTTCGGCCTGACATCGGCGAGGGTATCGGTGCCCAGCTCACGATCGAACTCCGAGCGGATGTAGGAGACTTCCCCGGTCACCGACAGGCCCTTGACGATCATGTAGGTCAGGTTGCCGGTGATGGCATATTCCTTGGCCTTCAGGTCCTGGCCATTGATGCCGGCGCCGTCATAGCGCGTGTCGATATAGCTCGGCACGATGTTGAAGCCCCATTGCGGCGTGAAGTTGCCGCCCAGTTCCGCCGTGATCGACCAGCCCTTGCCGGCTTCCAGCCGCGAAAAGCCGTTGCGATAATAGAAGTCCTGCGCCCGCATGGCATAGAGATTGTCGGCGCCGAGATAGTCCAGCGCGCCATCGGCATACTGGCCTTCGATCACCAGATGCCCGTCCTGGAGCTGTGGGATCTTGATCAGCACATCGCCGCCGATCGCATAGCCCCATTTGTTCTGGTGACGCAGGGCGACCCCGTCCGGCGTGCCGTCGTCAAAGCGCGAGGCACTGCGGAACTGATGGGCCGCGGCCTGAAGCGCGACCGTGCCCCACTCCTGATCGAGCCTGAGCACGCCGACGACATCTGGCACCTGCTGGCCGCCCTGATAGGCGAACACGTCGTTCTGGCGATGATCGCGGCCATCCTCGATCGACAGGGTGGCCGAGAAGCCGCCACCGAACTGCGCCGTGTAGGCGAGCAGGTTCACCGTGTTCGACTGGGCGTAGTAGGGGCCGAAGATGGTGTTGCCATAGTCGTTGTCGTAGAAGCCGAAGAAGGAATGCGCATAACCGGCCGTCAGCCCGCCGAACTGGATGAAGGCCTTGTCAATGGTGAAGCGGTTGCGCTGCTCCGTGCCATTGACACGGGTGGCGGTATTGCTGTCCGCGTTGATCTGGAAATAGGAGCGCAGCAAGCCATATTCGGTCTCGGTGCGGGCATCGAACCAGACACGGGCCTGGGCGTTGAAGGCGGTGCGGTTGTCGTCGCGATTGAACTTGCCGCCGCCATAGACGCGATAGTCTATGCGGAACTCGCTGCCGATCCGCAGGCAGGTATCGCTACCGGGAATATAGAAGAAGCCAGGCCCAAAAGCCGTGCAGACCTTCACATATTCGACGGCCTCGCCCTTGGTCATGGGAAGATCCGCCGCATGGGCGGCCGCAAAACTGGTGAGACCGGCGACTGTTCCCAAAATAAATGATTTTTTTATCATGATTTCCTCCAAGAAAATATCTGCCACCCAGTAAAAGACAGAAGGTCTTCGGATTAAAATCGTATTGGCAGCAGAAGCAAAAGTACGACATTAAAAAATTTACCGCTTGAATCTGAACCAATCGAACCAAGTCGACAACACAAATTCTTGCCACTCGCCTGATAATGGCCGCTTTTTAGCCTCCTTGTTACTTAAAAGTCACATTGCAACAACGACATGCTGCAACTCCACCTTGCACCGAGCGGTAAACCAAGGTCACCGCTTGGTGGGACGCCCGGCGACTGAAACGCTCCATCCGGGCAAGAAAAAAGGCGGGCCCGAAGACCCGCCTGTCGACCACCCCCGCGGGGTTGGCCATGATCGTATTTTAGAGGATGCCGGGCAAGGCCTGCACGCCGCCTTACATGTTCAGCATCGGCAGATTCATGCCCTGCTGCTTGGCCCAGTCGATGGCGATGTCGTAGCCGGCGTCGGCATGGCGCATCACGCCGGTGCCGGGATCGTTCACCAGCACGCGGGCGAGGCGGCGGTCTGCGTCCTCGGTGCCGTCGCAGACGATGACCATGCCCGAATGCTGCGAATAACCCATCCCGACACCGCCACCATGATGGAGCGAGACCCAGGTCGCACCCGAAGCGCAGTTGAGCAGGGCGTTGAGCAGCGGCCAATCGGACACGGCGTCCGACCCGTCACGCATCGATTCCGTCTCGCGGTTGGGCGAAGCGACAGAGCCCGAGTCGAGATGGTCGCGGCCGATGACGACCGGGGCGGACAATTCGCCGGTGCGCACCATCTCGTTGAAGGCGAGGCCGAGGCGGTGGCGCTGTCCCAGGCCGACCCAGCAGATGCGGGCGGGCAGGCCCTGGAAGGCGATGCGCTCGGCGGCCATGTCGAGCCAGTTGTGCAGATGCTTGTCGTCGGGAATGAGCTCCTTGACCTTGGCGTCGGTCTTGGCGATGTCGGCAGGATCGCCCGACAGGGCCGCCCAGCGGAAGGGGCCGATGCCGCGGCAGAACAGCGGGCGGATATAGGCCGGCACGAAGCCCGGAAAATCGAAGGCGTTGTCGACGCCGACTTCCTTGGCCATCTGGCGGATATTGTTGCCGTAATCGAAGGTGGGCACGCCCATCTTCTGGAAGTCGAGCATGGCGCGCACATGCACGGCCATCGACTTCTTGGCCTCGGCGACGACATGGGCTGGCTCGGTGCGGGCGCGCTCCTTGTACTCCTCCCAGGTCCAGCCAACAGGCAGGTAGCCGTTCAGCGGGTCATGCGCGGAGGTCTGGTCGGTGACCATGTCCGGGCGGACGCCGCGGGCCACCAGTTCGGGCAGGATCTCGGCGGCATTGCCGAGCAGGGCGATCGAGACGGCTTCCTTGCGGTCGCAATGATGTTTGATGAGTTCGAGCGCGTGATCGAGATCCCGGGCCTGCTTGTCTACATAGCGGGTGCGCAGGCGGAAATCGATGCTCTGCTGCTGGCATTCGATGTTGAGCGACACGGCGCCGGCGAGGGTCGCGGCAAGCGGCTGAGCGCCGCCCATGCCGCCGAGACCGGCAGTGAGCACCCAGCGGCCGGCGAGGTCCCCGCCATAATGCTGGCGACCGGCCTCGACGAAGGTCTCATAGGTGCCCTGCACGATGCCCTGCGAACCGATATAGATCCAGGAGCCGGCCGTCATCTGGCCGTACATCATCAGGCCTTCGGCATCGAGCTGGTTGAACTTCTCCCAGGTCGCCCAATGCGGCACCAGGTTGGAATTGGCGATCAGTACGCGCGGCGCATCGGCATGGGTCTTGAACACGCCGACCGGCTTGCCCGATTGCACCAGCAGCGTCTCGTCATTGTTGAGGTTCTTCAGTTCGCGGACGATGGTGTCGAAGCACTCCCAGTCGCGCGCGGCGCGGCCGATGCCGCCATAAACCACCAGTTCCTTGGGGTTCTCGGCGACGTCGGGATCGAGATTGTTCATGAGCATGCGCAGCGGCGCTTCGGTCAGCCAGCTCTTGGCGTTGAGCTGGGTGCCACGCGGGGCGCGGATCTCGACATCGCGGAAACGGGCATTGCTTAGCATGTACATGACCTCGTGTTGCTTGTATATACAAGTTAGCAGCAGTTTTACGGGCCGTCAAGGGCATCTGACGCCCCGGACGACTACCCCACCCGGTTCGAGTGCCGGCGATGCTCGATGCGATAACGGCCGCCCGGCAGCAACAGACGCACCGCCGTGACGACATGCTGCACAGCCTCTTCTTCCCCGCCGGCTTCCGGTGTAGGCGCCCCAACCCAGCCGGTGGCAAATGTGCGGCGACGGATCAGCAGACAAGGATCGGCCCGCGAGATCGCCAGCAGTTTGCACTCCCAGGCCTGCGGCAGCACCGCCTCGATGCGATGTTCCGCCTCGCTCCACGGCACCACCGCACTGAGCACCTCATTGGGCGTCACCTTGGAAAAATCATGGTCGAGATAGGCCGGCGCCACGGCAGGATTGACGAAGCGATCCTCGAGCTGGATCGGCACGTCATTGTCGCAATGCACGACGATCGAGTGAAAAACCGGGCTTCCGATCGGCAATTCGAGCAAATCGGCGATATCCGGCGTCGCTTTCAGCGTGTCGAGCAGGAGAACCTGCGCGCTGTAATCGTGGCCGCGTCCACGGATCTCCTCGGCGATATTGGTGACGGCAAACACATCCGAGTGGCTGTTGCCGCCGGCGACGAAGGAGCCCCTGCCCTGCATGCGCACCAATACGCCCTCGAGACTGAGTTCGCGCAGCGCCCGGTTCACCGTCATGCGACTGACCCCGAGCTGCTCCACCAGCTCGCTTTCAGAAGGAATGCGATGATCCGGCGGCCATTCGCCGCTGCGCACCCGCGTCAGGATGTGCTGCTTCACCTCCGCATAGAGCGGCGTGACCGATATGGCGGGTTCCGGCTTTCGGTCCGGCGACATGCTCATGGCGACGTCATTCCTCAAAAATCGCTTCACCGTGTCACACGGCGCTTGTCACGACTGCAAAAATATGTATAAAACTTATACATACAAGTTGCGAACTCGTCGGTACACAAACATGCCCGATTTCCGCCCACAACTCCAGAGCAACCACAGCCTTCATGCCAGCCAGGCCCTGCTGCCCGATGGCTGGGCGAGGAATGTGCGGATCGACATCGATGTCGCAGGCCGGATCAGCGCCGTGACCCCCGATGCCCCGGCCGATGGCGCGCAGATCACCGCGGGGCCCGTGCTGCCCGCCATGCCGAACCTGCATTCCCACGCCTTCCAGCGCGCCATGTCCGGCCTTGCCGAAGTGTCCGGCGCCGGCAGCGACAGTTTCTGGACCTGGCGCGAGGAAATGTATCGCACCGTCGGCCAGATCACGCCCGAGGATGCGCAGGCGATCGCCACCAAGCTCTATGTCGACCTGCTCAAGGCCGGCTTCGGCTCGATCGCCGAGTTCCACTATCTGCATCACGACAAGAGCGGTGCCCTCTTTGCCGACCGCGCGGAGATGGCAAAGCGCATCCTGGCCGCGGCCAGGACCAGTGGCATCGGCATGACGCTGCTGCCCGTCTTCTACGCCCACGCCAATTTCGGCGGCGTCGCCCCGCATGAGGGCCAGCGCCGCTTCATCCACGACGTCGAAGGCTTCGAGCGGCTGATGGCGGACCTTGCCCCGGCCTGCACCGCACAAGGTGCCACGCTCGGCTATGCTTTCCATTCGCTGCGGGCGGCAACGCCGGAAGAAATGACCACGCTGCTGGCAAGCCTGCCCAAGGTGATGTCGAAACCCGGGCCGCTGCATATCCACATCGCCGAGCAGCAGAAGGAGGTCGACGATTCCATCGCCTGGAGCGGCAAGCGCCCGATGCAATGGCTATTCGACCATATGCCGGTCGACGAGCGCTGGTGCCTGATCCATGCCACCCATGCCGATCCGTCCGAGCTCACCCGCATGGCGGCGAGCGGTGCCGTCGCGGGCCTGTGTCCCGCGACGGAGGCCAATCTCGGCGACGGTATCTTCGAGGCGGTCTCCTATCGTGCGCAGAACGGGCGGTTCGGCATCGGCACCGACAGCCATGTCTCCCCCAGCGTCGTCGACGAACTGCGCACGCTCGAATATTCGCAGCGCCTGCGTGACGAGCGCCGCAACCGCCTCGCCAACGGCCCGCACCGCTCGGTCGGCCGCGATATTTACGACGCAGCGCTCGCCGGCGGAGCACAGGCCCTCGGCCAGCGCATCGGCGCCATCGCCCCCGGCATGACAGCCAGTCTCGTCGTGCTCGATGGCGATGATGCTTTCATGGACAGCGCCAAGGATGACGCTATTGTCGATCGCTGGCTGTTCGCGCTTGGCGACCGTACGGTGCGTGACGTCATGGTTGAGGGGCAGTGGCGTATCCGCGACGGGCGCCACGACCAGGACGACATCATCAATGCGGCCTTCAAGACCGCGATCAGAAACCTGGCGCGCCAGTGAGGCACGCAGGTTGCGATCAACATAGGGGAATTGATGATGAAGAAGACCCTCATTTCCACCGCCATCCTGGCGCTGGCGACGCTGATGAGCGTTCCGGCCGCGCAGGCCAAGGAGTGGAAAACCGTCACCATCGGCCTGGAGGGCGCCTATGAGCCCTGGAACCTGACCAAGCCCGACGGCACCATGGACGGCTTCGAGGTCGACCTCGCCAAGGATCTATGCGGGCGCATCAAGGTCGAATGCAAGTACATTGCCCAGGACTGGGACGGCATGATCCCGGGCCTCAATGCCGGTAAATTCGACGTGATCATGGACGGCATGTCGATCACCGCGGAGCGCAAGAAGCAAATCGACTTCTCGCGCCCCTATGCCGGTGAGCGGGCCGGTTTCGCCACGCTGAAGTCGAGCGACCTCGCCAAGATTCCGGGCAAGGGCACCATCGTGACGCTGTCGGGCGATGCCACCAAGGACAAGGCCACGCTCGATACCCTGCGCGAAGCGCTGAAGGGCAAGTCCGTCGGCGTGCAGGTCGCCACCAACTATGCCGAGTGGCTGGCCAAGAACTTCAAGGACGTCGTCACCGTCACCGAATACAAGACCGTCGGTGAGGCCGATCTCGACCTGGCCGCCGGCCGCGTCGACGCCACGGTAGGCGACATCACCTTCTATGCTTCGGTGCTGCCCAAGCCCGATCATTCGGAAATGACGCTCACCGGCCCTGAAATCACCGGCCCGGTCTGGAGCGAAGGCATCGGCCCGGCCTTCCGCAAATCCGATACGGATCTGCGCGACATGTTCGACAAGGCGATCGGCGAGGCCCAGGCCGACGGCACCATCAAGAAGCTGAGCCTGAAATGGTTCAAGATCGACATGTCGCCCGAGAACAAGTCCTGAGCTGAGAACAGATGCCGACATCCGGGCGGCGACTACGCTCCGCCCGGATACGACCTCATGCAAGCGGCGCAAGACCGATCGGGGCACTGCAAGGGCGATCCAGAATGAAGCCGATCCGGAAAACCGGGCGGCAGAACCCAAAGGGGAACCGACAATGAAGAAATACCTGCTCTCCTCGGCGCTGCTGGCACTGACGGCCATTGCGGCCATGCCCGCGCAGGCCAAGGAGTGGAAGACGGTCACCATCGCCCTGGAAGGCGCCTACGAGCCCTGGAACCTGACCAAGCCCGACGGCAGCATGGACGGTTTCGAGATCGACCTCGCCAAGGATCTGTGCGGGCGCATGAAGATCGAGTGCAAATTCATCGCGCAGGACTGGGACGGCATGATCTCCGGCCTGAACGGCGGCAAGTTCGACATGATCATGGATGCCATGTCGATCACCGACGATCGCAAGAAGCAGGTCGCCTTCTCGCAGCCCTACGCCCAGACCCCGGCCGGTTTCGCCGGACTGAAGACCGGCGACCTGGCCAAGATGGAGGGCACCGGCACTACGGTGACGCTGACGGGTGAGGCCGGCCATGACAAGAGCACGGTGGAGAAGATGCGGGAGGCGCTGAAGGGCAAGACCATCGGCATCCAGACTGCCACCGTCTACACCAAATTCGTCGAAGAGAACTTCAAGGACATCGCCACCATCACCGAGTACAAGACCTCGGGCGAGCGCGACCTCGACATTACGGGCGGGCGCATCGATGTCGGTTTCGACGACGACACCTATTTCACTTCCGCCTTCGCCAAGTCAGGCAATGAGCAGATGACGCTGCTCGGCGCCCAGATCGCCGGCCCGATCTGGGGCGAGGGCATCGGCCCGGCCTTCCGCCAATCAGACAACGATCTGCGCGATATGTGGGACAAGGCGATCGGCACCGCCATCGCCGACGGCACGGTCAAGAAGCTGAGCCTGAAATGGTTCAAGCTCGACGTGACCCCTATCAAGGGATCCTGAGCCGCAGGACGCGTCTTTGCGATTGGATGTGTGATCCCGTCTCATCGCAAAACGCCATACACGAGCCTTGCGGGCCGGCGTAGACGCCCCGCAGGATCGTCGGAGCGGGATTGCGCGGCTGGCCTCACCACCTTTGGTGCGGAAGAACGGTCTGCATCGCAATCATCGCTTCCTGTCTCACTGGCCTACCCCGAGAGGAGAGCCAAATTGTGGACGTAATCACGAGCCTGCCCGACAAGATCTCCTATCTGGTTTCCATTCTCGGTTTCGGTGAGACCGGCTGGGGCTTCTATCTCCTCGCCGGCGCCGCGATGACCCTCGCCGTCACCCTCGCTGCGATGCTGATCGGCGCCGTCGTCGGCTCGTTCGTCGCCTGGGCCAAGATCACCGACAACCTGCCCGCCCGTATGGTGGGCAATGTCTACACAATCGTGCTGCGCGGCGCCCCCGAACTTTTGATCATCTACATGGTCTATTTCGGCCGGGTGGTCGACGTGGTCGGCAACTCATTGGGCGCGCTCGGCATCGGCAACAGCACGATCGTCAACAATTTCCTGGCGGGGGCGCTCGGGGTCGGCCTGATTTCCGCCGCCTATCAGGCGGAAGTCTTTCGCGGTGCCTTCACCGCCATCACCAAGGGTGAGATCGAGGCGGGCCGCGCCATCGGCATGCCGCGCTTCATGCGCTTTCGCCGCATCATCGCGCCGCAGATCATGCGCTTCGCCATTCCCGGTCTCGGCAATGTCTTTCAGCTCAGCGTCAAGGACTCGGCCCTGATCTCGGTTACCGGCCTGATCGAGATCATGAACGCCACCAACAAGGCGGTCGGATCGACGCGGCAATCCTTCCTGTTCTACACCGTCGCCGCCTGCCTCTACCTCGTCCTCACGACCTTCTCGACCCAGATCTTCAATGCCGGCGAGCGGCGCGTGGCCAAGAGCTTCCGCCGCCCGGTGGGACAGTAGGTGCCGCCATGAGCCTCGATTTCGCCCTCGAAGCCCTGAGCAAGATCCTCGCCGTCCTGCCGACGACGTTGATGCTCTTCATCTTCTCCGTCCTGCTCGGCCTGGCCTTCGCCCTGATCGTGCTGTGGATGCGCATGAGCAACAACCGCCTGCTGGTCGGTCTGGCCAAGGCCTATATCTTCACCTTTCGCGGCACGCCGCTGCTGATCCAGATGTTCCTGATCTTCTACGGACTGGCGCAATTCCAGTTCATGAAGGAATCCTGGTTCTGGCTGGTGCTCAAGAACCGCTTCGCCTCGGCCGTGTTCGTGATGGCGCTGTGCACCGCCGCCTATCAGGCGGAGATCCTGCGCGGCGGCCTCCTGGCCGTGTCAGCTAAGGAGATCGAGGCCGCGCGTGCCATCGGCATGTCCGGCTTCAAGTTGCTCTACCGCATCATCGCGCCCATCGCTCTGCGCCAAGCCCTGCCAGCCTATTCGACCGAGGTGATCCTGACCTTGAAATCGACCTCCCTGGCCGGGCTGATCGGCGTGGTCGAGATGACCGGCATCGCCCAGAAGATCGGCCGCCAGGCCCTGCTCGACGTACCGGTCCTGGCCCTGGCCGGGGCGATCTACCTCGTCCTGAGCTACGGCATCATCTTTCTGCTCGGCCTCGCCGAGCGCAAGCTCTCCCCTCATCTGCGCTTCATGCCGCCCAGCGCGCAGACGCCGCGCACCATCGTCGGCTGAAAGGAAACGTCATGACCGCTTCCAGCGAAATCGCGCTCAGCGTCAAGAACATCCGCAAGAGATTTGGCGATCACGAAGTGCTCAAGGGCATCTCGCTCGACGCCCATCAGGGCGACGTGATCTCCATTCTCGGCGCCTCGGGCTCGGGCAAGAGTACCTTCCTGCGCTGCATCAACCTGCTCGAGACGCCCGACGAGGGCGAGATCGTCGTTGCCGGCGAGAAGGTCGAGATGCGCCGAACCAAGAAAGGCCAGCTCGCCCCCACCAACGGCAAGCAGGTGGACCGCATCCGATCCGAACTCGGCATGGTGTTCCAGAGCTTCAACCTGTGGTCACACATGACCGTGCTGCAGAACCTGATCGAAGGGCCCGTGCATGTGCTGGGCCGTCCCAAGGCCGAGTGCGTCGCCGAGGCGGAAGCCCTGCTGGAACGGGTCGGCCTCGCCGAGCGGCGCAACTACTATCCCTCCCACATGTCGGGCGGCCAGCAGCAGCGCGCCGCCATCGCCCGGGCGCTGGCCATGAAGCCAAAGGTGATGCTCTTCGACGAGCCGACCTCGGCGCTCGATCCCGAACTGGTCGGTGAAGTCCTGCGCGTGATGCGCGGCCTCGCCGAAGAAGGGCGCACCATGCTGGTGGTCACCCATGAAATGGGCTTTGCCCGCAACGTCTCCAACCGCGTGATGTTCCTGCACAAGGGCGAGGTGGAGGCCGACGGCTCGCCCGACGAATTGTTCAAGGAAGCGAAGTCGGAGCGCTTCAAGCAGTTCATCTCCAGCCAGCATCATTGATGACCAAAAGCGCCAATCCGCCGTTTTGACGGATAAAGCGCGACAATCCCTCCCCGGCTTCGGGGAGGTCGCGCACACAGTTTGTGTGCGCTGGGCCGAGCGTAAGCGAGGTCGGGTGGGGTCGAGTGGCGCGACTTGGCCATTTCTTGCCCCCTCAACACCACACTCCCCCTTCCCGTCGATGCTGTGCATCGACACCTTCCCCGAAGCCGGGGAAGGATAATCGCGCCCTATTTGCCAGGTCTCCTCGCATGTCCATCATCCTTGACCGTCCCCTCACCTGGCGAGAGATCGCCGCCATTGCCGACGGGACGGAACTCTCCCTTTCCGAGGCTGCCTGGCAGCGCCTGGCCCAGGCCCGCGCCATCGTCGATGCCATCGTCGAGCGCGGCATCCTCGCGTACGGCGTGAACACCGGCGTGGGCGGCCTCGCCAACGTCATCGTCGACAGGCCGCAACAGCAGCAATTGTCGCGCAACATCCTGATGAGCCATGCCGTGGGCGTCGGTGCTCCCCTCGGCAAGGCCGAAACGCGGGCGATCATTGCCGCAGCCATCAACAATTACGCCCATGGCCGTTCCGGCGTCAGGCCTGACGTGGTCGAACAGATGCTGGCCTTGCTGGCGCATGACTGCTTGCCCGAGGTGCCCTCGCTCGGCTCGGTCGGCTATCTCAGCCATATGGCCCACATCGCCCTGGTGCTGATCGGAGAGGGCCACGCCGTCGTCGACGGACAGAGATTGACGGGGAGCCGCGCGCTCGCCCGTATCGGGCGCACCCCGTTGGTGCTGGAGGCCAAGGAGGGCCTGAGCCTGGTCAATGGCTCGCCCTGCGTCACCGGCCTCGCCGCGCTCGCTCTGGCCCGCAGCGAAAAGCTGGTCGGCTGGGCCGATGTCACTGCCGCCATGAGCTTCGAGAACCTGCGCAGCCAGCCCAGGGCGTTCGACGAGGCCTCGCTTGCCCTGCGCATTTCGGCAGGCATGCAGGCGACGGGGCGACATCTGCGCGCCTTGCTGGACGGCAGCGCCATCCTGGCTGCCGCGGCCGGGCGCCAGACCCAGGACCCGCTCAGCCTGCGCGCCGTGCCGCATGTCCACGGCGCGGTGCGCGACGCACTTGCCGAGATCGGCGCCACTGTCGACCGGGAACTTGCCTCGGTCACCGACAATCCGGCCGTACTCGGCACGCCTGAGGCACCCGAGGTCTATTCGCAGGCGCATGCCGTGGCGCCCGGCATCGCGCTCGCCATGGACACGCTCGCCATCGCGATGGCCGAGTTGGCGGCGATGGCGGAACGGCGGATCGACCGCCTCGTCAATCCGCATGTCAGCAATCTGCCGGCTTTCCTCGCCGTGGGCAGCGGCGTCTCCTCGGGCTTCATGATCGCCCAGTACACCGCAGCCTCTCTGGTGGCGCTCAATCGCCGCCTCGCCAGTCCCGCGAGCCTCGACGGCGGCATCACCTCGGGCCTGCAGGAAGACCATCTCAGCCACGCCACGCCTTCAGCCCTCAAGGCCCTGCAGATCCTCGACAATGCCGAGTACATCCTGGCGATCGAACTCATCGCCGATGCCCAGGCCTATGACCTGCAGGCCGAAGATCACGCCAAGGCGCCCGGCACCGACACCTTCTATCGCGACGTGCGCACCGCGCTGCCGCCCTATCGCGACGATCGTCCTTTGGCTGATGACATCGCCGTCGCGCGCGGGATCATCCGCCGGGCCGACGCCGGCGGCGCCTGAAGCGCCTATGGCGTGCGTTTCACCAGTTCGGCCACCATCGCGGCCGTCCAGGTGAAATGACCGCCGCCAAGGCCCTCGCCCGAGATCGGATCGTAATATTCGGCAAAGCCGCTTTCCTCGATCAGGGCCAGGCTGTCGGCCTCGACCTTGGCCGCGGCTTCGACGAGATTGCAGCGCCGGAGGCCGTCGGCGACCAGCATGTTGACGATGATCCAGATCGGGCCGCGCCAATAGCGCCTGGGCTCGAAGCGCCGGTCGGCGGGATCGTGGCTGGCAATGCCGTAGCGCGTGCGCCTGCGCCAAGCCGCGATGCGTTCGGCTATGGCCCTCTGGCGCGCTTCATCGCCAAGCCCGGCGAAGACGGGCAACAGACCGCCGATCGACGGGCTGTCGATCAAGTGGCCCGAGACACGGTCGAGACAGAGATATTGACCGAAGCGCTCACTCCACAACCGCTCGAAGGCCGCCCTCGCCTTGGCGACACGAGCGCGGGCGCGGGCGGCGATCTCCGGCTCGCCCAGGGTCTGCGCAAGATCGGCAAGATCGCTGTCGGAGCGGACCAGAATGGCGTTGAAGCCGGGGTCGACCATGCGAAAGGGCGAGGCCTCATGCAGCCTTGCATTGTCCCAGCCGAGGCCGCGAAAGCGCTGCAGCAGCCAGAGGAAGCGATCGTAATCGGCCTTGTGCGGGCGCTGGGCGGCATCGACGTGCCGGGTGTCGCGCCGCTCATAGGGCTCCACCCCGTCGGTCGGCACCCGCATCATCGCCTCATCCCAGTCGACAGAATTGTCGCGTCCGGATTCCCAGGGATGGATGATGGCGACGAGGCCACTGCCCTCGGGGTCGCGGCAGGCATAGAACCAGTGATGCCAGGCATCCGCCTTGGCCAGCAACCCATGCGCCTTGCGACGGGCGAGTTCCTTGTCGCCGGCCTCGTCATGCAGGCGCTTCATCACATAGGCCAGCACCGGCGGCTGGGTGATGCCCGATGTCGGCACAGGGCGGCCGGTACGCCAGACGGAGGGACCGGGAAAATAGCCATCGTCGTCGACGTGGAAGACGATGTGCGGCACCATGCCATCAGGCCATTGATGGGCAAGCAGGGTCTCGACCTCCTGCCAGGCCCTGGCCTCGTCGAGATGACGCAGTCCCAGTGCCGTCAAGCAGGAATCCCAGTTCCACTGGAAGGGATAGAGCCCCTTGGTGGGGATGGTGTAGGCGCCGCGATCATTCTCGCGCAGCACGGCGGCGGCCCGCTCGAAGGCAGCGGCACGGTCAAGTCGGGTCATGGAAGGCTCCCAGTATGGTCGAATTTGGAGTGGAAAGGCCCTAGAGCACAGCTGCAGAGGTCTCGACGTCGAACCAGCGCACGCTGTCCGGGCGCGGCGCCAGGGTAAGCGCCTCGCCGGGGCGGACCTTGTGCTCATTCTCCAGCACGGCGCGGAAGAGGTGGCCGCCGACATCGAGCGAGACGAGCTGGTGCGGGCCGAGCGGCTCCACCACCCTGACCCGTCCCGTCAGCCCCTCGCCGCTCGGCGTCAGTTCCTCGGGCCGGATGGCGAATTCGATCGGGCGGGACGTCGCGGGCGCCGGCAGCTTCAGGCCGGCAACGTCGGCCGTTGCGCCGGCCACCGTCGCCGGCAGGAAGTTCATCGGCGGATTGCCGATGAAACCGCCGACGAAGCGGGTGGCCGGGTAGGCATAGACTTCCGTCGCCGGCGCCGCCTGCACGATCCGGCCCTGATGCATCACGGCGATGCGGTCGGCCAGGCTCATCGCCTCGACCTGGTCGTGAGTGACATAGATCGTGGTGGTGCGGCTTTCCTGCAGGATGCCCTTGAGCTCAGCCCGCATTTCGAGCCGAAGCAGGGCATCGAGATTGGAGAGCGGTTCGTCCATCAGAAGGACGGCCGGCTCCACCGCCAGGGCGCGGGCCACGGCGACGCGCTGGCGCTGGCCGCCGGAGAGCTGGCCCGAATAGCGCTGCAGGAGTTGCTCGATATGCATCAGCCCGGCCGTGCGCTTCACACGCTGCTCGATTTCCTGATTCAACATTTTCTTCATCCGCAGGCCGAAGGCGATATTCTCGAACACGGTCATGTGCGGGAATACCGCGTAGTTCTGGAAGACCATGGCGATGCCGCGGTCGCGCGGCGGCAGTCCGTCGACCCGCCTGCTGCCGATATGGACCTCACCGGCACTCGCCCTCTCCAGCCCGGCGACGATGCGCAGCAGCGTGGTCTTGCCGCAGCCCGAAGCCCCGAGCAGCACCAGGAACTCCTGGTCCCGGATGGTCAGGTCGAGCGTGTGCAGTGCCGTGTAGGAACCGAAACTCTTGCGCACGCCCCGGATCTCGATGTCGGCCATGGGAGCCCCTCAGCGATTGGCGATGCCCCAGAGCGAAAACAGATATTTCCGCACCAGGAACAGGAAGATCAGGGCCGGGATGATCAGCACGAAGGCGCCGGCAAATTTCAACGGCAGCGGCGAGACATCCAGGCTGGTGAGCAGGAAGGCCGTCAGGGTCTGGTTCTGCACGGTGAGCACGGAGGCCGCGAACACCTCGTTCCAGGAGGTGACGAAGGCGAACACGCCGGAGGCCGAGATGCCGGGCAGCGCCAAGGGCGCCACGATCCTGACGAAAGCCTGGGCCCGGTTGCAGCCGAGCGTCCAGGCGGCCTCCTCCAGCTCCACGGGAATGCTGACGAAGAGCGAGGAGGTGATCAGAATGGCGAAGGGCAGCGCCAGCACGGTGTGGATCAGCGCCAGGCCAAGCAGCGTGTCGTCGAGGCCGGTACGCAGATAGAACACCGCCAGCGGCAGCGCGAGTAGCGGCAGAGGAAAGGCGCGCGTCATCAGCACGAGGATGCGGAAGGCGCCCTTGCCCTTGAAGCGGAAGCGGGCCAGGGCATAGCCGGCCGGCGCACCGATCACGATGGAGAGCACCATGGTCAGCCCCGCGACCAGCAGCGAATTCACCAGGGCCCTGGTGACGCCGGCATAGTTCCAGAAGAAGGCGAGGCTGGTGAGATCGAAGGCCGGCCAGAAGCGCTTGGGCCAGCCCGTCACCGCCGCAGGCGCATTGAAGGCGTCCACCGCCAGCAGATAGATCGGCACCAGCACCCAGGCGCACAGGACGATCGCGGCGACGCGCAACCCCCAGCGTGCCGGGGCGGCGGCGCCCGTATCATCTTGCGTCACGGCGGCCTCGCTCATGGCGCCGTCTCCTTTTTCTCACCCAGCGTCCACAGGAAGAACACGGTGAGGGCGATCGAGATCGCCAGGATCACCATGGCGTAGGCAGCGGCACCCGCGCGGTCCTGCAGGGTGAATTGCCAGCCATAGGTCTCGCCCATCAGCACCGGAAGGTTGGTGCCGGCCAGCACCAGCACGATGGCGAAGACCTCGAAGGCGAGGATGGTGCGCAGGATCAGCGCGGTCTGCAGGCTGGGGCGCAGCAGCGGCAAGGTGATCCTGACGAAACGCTTCCAAGGCCCGGCGCCGAACACCTCTGCCGCCTCGTAATATTCGCGCGGAATGAGCGACATGCCGGCCACCAGGATGACCAGCACCACCGCCGTCGCCCGCCAGAGTTCGGCCAGCACGATGGCGGCAAAAAGCAGGACGATGTTCTGATAGCCTAGCAGGAGCTGGGGACCGCCGATCAGCCCGAGGGCATGACGGGCGCTGTTGAGAAAGCCGTTCTGCTCAAGGATGGCCAGCCAGATCAGCCCGGCGGCGAGATCGGAGATACCGAGCGGGATGGTGAAGACATAGAGGGCGAGATCGCGCCCCTTGCCGAGATTCATCACCAAGGCCGCCATGGCCAGAGCTAGCGCGATCTGCAGCGGCACCACGATTGCCGTCAGCACCACCGTGTTGCGCAAGGCCGGCCAGAACTTCCAGTCGCTCATGATCGAGCGGAAATTGCCGGTCGAGATCTGGCCATACTGCATAAAGGCCTCCACCGCGACCTGGCTGAACGGCAGCAGGAAGAAGGCGACCAGGAAGAGCGTCGCGGGGGCGAGCAGCAGATAGGGTAGAATGCGGACATTACTCACGGCTCGGTCCCCCTAGAGCAAAACGCGTTCAAGTGTGAACGCCTATTTGCCCTAACTCTTTGCTTCGACGCGTCTTTGCGATTCCAGGTGACTCCCTCAAATCACAAAACGCTATGGCTATTCGACCTTGCAAGGTCCCTCGCTCTTGGGATCGGGCGCCCAGCAAGGCGCCTTCTTCTCGTCGAGGATGGCCTGCAGGGCCTGCGCCTGCTGGTCGAGCACATCGCGCACCGGCTGGCCGCCGAGCACGATGCGCTGGAAGGTATCGGAGAAGACCTTGTTGTAGCGTCCCCCCGCATCGCCGATGCCGATCGGCAGCAGCACGGGCAGGGAGTCCGTCGCCGCATTCTGCGCGGCCACCACCGGCCCGAGGATCTTGGCGCTGGCCGGCACGTCGTCGGGCAACTTGACGTCGACCACCGGGAAGAAGCCGGTCGCCTTCACCATGGCGATCTCCGTCTCGGGCTTGAGCATATAGGCGACCAGCGCCTTGGCATCTTCGGGCGCATTCGAGGTCCTGGGCACGGCGATACCGGTGATCACCGGCATGTTGGCGCGGCCCTTCGGCCCGGCCGGCACCGGAAAGACCACGAAATCGTCGGGTTTCTGGTTGAGCGCATCCTTCAGCCGGGCGACATGGTCCCAGGCCACCCAGACCTCGCCATTCAGCAGGGGCTCCTGCATGAAGGCATAGGAGGTTGAAGCTGGCGTCACCGCCGCATGCCAGAAGTCACGGAAGTCGTTCCACATCTTCTCGGCTTCCGGCGACCTGAACTTCACCACCGCCGCGCCGGTGAAGGAGGGCAGGAGATAGCCCTGGAAGAAACGGTGCGACAGCCCCTTCGGACCGGCCGGAAAGCCGATCTTGGGACCACCGGAGGCCTGCGCCATCGCCCTGCCCCAGGCATAGAACTGCTCATAGGTGATCTTCTGCAGGTCGGTGCCCTCAGGCAGATATTGCAGCGCCTGCTTGCTGGCGGTCATCACATAGGTCGCCTGCATCCAGGGAATGTATTTCTGCTCGGCCGTGCCGAGCTTGCCGAAGCTCATATAACTTTCGGCGACGGTGCCGGCGGGCACCACGCCTTCGAGATTGACGAGGCCGTCGGGAATGCTGGCAAGCTCGCCATGCAGGCCGCCCAGCACGGTAATGGCGCCCGACCCGGCCTGCAGCTCGGCCTGGATACGCGTGATGAACGGGCCGGCTTCCTGAGCCGAATAGGTGACCGGCTTGCCGAAGCCGGTGAGCACGCCGTCGCGAATGGCCTGCGATTCCTCCACGGGCGTGGCCTGGGTCGACCAGAACAGCAGATTCTGTGCGATCGCCACGGTGGGCATGGCCAGTGCTCCAACCAGAACGGCGCCTGACAAAAGCCTTTTCATCGATCCGCTCATGCTTCCCTCCCCTTGTGCATGGTCTTTCCTCCTCGCGCGAAGCCTCTGCGGGTCCCGGCTCGGCCCCGCCGCTCAGTCGACGGGTGCGGGGCCATGACTGGCCCGAAGCTCCAGCTTCGGTTCCAGCAGCAGGGTCCTGATGCCGGCTTCGCCCAGCTCTATCCGTGCCACCACCATGTCGCCGGCGATGCGGCCGCTCTCCCGGATGTTCTGGTCGAAGGTGGTGAGTGGCGGATTGGCGTAGGCAGCCATCGGCACATTGTCGAAGCCGACGACCGACAGGTCTTCCGGTACGCGCAGGCCGAGTTCGCGGGCGACATCGAGCACGGCGAAGGCGAGCTGGTCGGTCAATGCGATCACCGCCGTCGGCCGGGGATCGAGCGAAAGCAGGGCGCGCGCCTCGTCATGCGCACCGTCGCGATCATTGGGAGCCACCTTGGCGACATGATCAGGCCGCAGCGGCAGACCGAGCTCGTTGAGGGCCCGCTCCAGGCCGAGGCTGCGGAAATGGGCAAAGGTATAGGCGACATCGGGCATGAGCAGAGCGAAGCGCCGGTGGCCAAGGGAGACCAGCCGGCGCGCCAGGCCATCCAACGCCTTCTCGCCATCGGTATCGAGCCAGGAATAAGGACCTGGTGCCTCGATCAACCGGCCATGGGCGACAAAGGGAATGCGCCGTGCGATGAGCACGCGCGCCCGGGCATCGTCGACGGTCAGGCGATTGATGACGAGGCCGTCGGCCTGCGAACCGTCTACCATGTGGCGCAACAATTGCAGCTCGTCACGGCTCTGAGAGCTGGCGGCCAGGAAGAGATCACGTCCAAGTTCGGCAAGGCTGTCGGCCAGGCCGAGGAGAAACTCGCCGACGAAGGCATCGGTGATCTGTCCCGCCGGCTGCGGCAGCATCATGCCGATGGCATTGGAGCGCCCCGAGACCAGCATGCGCCCGGCGCGGCTGGCGACATAGCCATGCTCACGCGCAGCCTGAACCACGCGTTCACGGGTCTTTTCGGAAACGTCGGAATAGCCGCCGAGGGCGCGCGAAACCGTCGGCACCGACAGGCCGAGCACCCTGGCGAGCTCCTTGAGCCCAATTGCACGCGACGTTTCGCTCACTATTTTTTCTCATCAAAAACGTTTTGAGTAAAATCCAAAACGTTTTGGAAAATGTCAAGCGATGCCGTGTTGAGAATGGTGGAGGTGCCTACCCACGGGCTCTCTTCCGGGCAGAGCCAGACCAGGAGGCATTTGGGCGGGCAACTGGCATGCGTCCTCGTATTGGTAACCCAGGTCACTTGGGCGACCCCGACGCCGATGCTATGGACGGAGGATCTGGTGGAAAGGGCGGTGGCGGCAACCTATGAGCATCGCAGGCGAGCATAGGCCAGATTCATTGCCGCCGGTCGTCGGGCCGGTGGGCATCGGCGGCTGGCTCGTTCTGCCCTTGCTGGATATCGTCATCACGCCGTTCTATTCGGTCTATGAAGTCTATTCCATGCTGACCGGCTGGGACCTGCTCGGCCCCAATGTCGGTGGTGCGGTGGACGGGCGCTTCGAGGCCGCCCGGCTGCCGCTTCTCGCTTACGCCTTCACATCGGTCGCCAGGGGCGCTCTTGCCGCCTATTGCCTCTCTCTGATGCTGAAACGCTCACCCCAGACGCCGAGATGGATGATCATCTACTACGCGATAGAATTCATGTTCGGTTTCCTGGATTTCTTTATCAATCGAGCCCTGGAAGGCATCCTCCAGCAGGCCGGTTCCCAGGATTATTGGATCCTGGCCTTCAACATCGCCATCTGCCTGATCTGGATCGCCTATTTCCGGCGCTCCCGGCGGGTGGCCAACACGTTCCGATCGCAGCAGGCGGAGGCCGACAGGCACCTTGGGGAGATATTCTCGTGAGGCGGGAACGATTGCCCCCGCCACCTGCGTTTTCAATCCGAGCCATTGCGCCAAAAGCCAACCGTGCCCAAGCGACTACCGGCAGGGCTTATCTGAGCTGAGGAGAAACCATGTCGATGAAGCAACGTCCTTACTGGCCCATCCTGCTGGCGCCCTGGCTCCTGTCCGCGGTGGCAGCCCAGGCTCAGGAAGCCCCTCCGGCCGGCGAGCAGCGCTGCCGCGACTTCATCGCCAATCTCGCCAAACTGGACGTTCCCCTTCCCAAGATCGGCAAGGTCAGCGCCAAATCCAATGGCGGCTGCCTCTATACCGACAGCGTTCTCGAACAGGGCCATGTCCGCTGGAGCATCGACACCATCGATCTCGACAGGATCGAACCCGATCCGGCCGGAGCGGACAAGATGCCGCTCGCCATGCGCATCTCGCTCAGCGGCATACGCGTGTCAGGGGCCGTGGCAGGCGACCCGGTTTTTTCATATGTGCAGCAGCTGACGGCACCACCGATGGCCCTGTCGCTCGACTATGAACGCGATGTGCCCAAGGATGCCCTCAAGGTCAACTCCCTCACCTTCAACACCTCGCATGGCGCCCTCTCTCTTTCCGTCGAGCTTGCCCGGATCGAGCCCATGCTGAAGAGCTGGTCGCCGCAAGATGTGGTCATGCGGACAGCGCTGAAATCGCTGGAATTCAACCTGCATGACGAGGACGGCGAGATCCAGAGGCTGGTCGCCATGCCACTTGCAATCGCCCTGCTCAAGGGCGCACCGGACCCGGCGGCCCGCCTCGCCGAACTCAAGCAACAGGGCGCGACCTGGATGCGGCTCACGCTCGGCCTGCTCGGGGTGCCGAAGGAAAGCACCGAGGAAACGATCGCCGCCATGATGGAGCTGCCCAAGGCCACCAAGCCGTTCTATCTTGGCATCAAGCTGCCGCAGCCGGTGGGCGTCGAGGACCTCTTCCGCGCCATGGTCGGCGGCGTATCGCCCGGCACCCTGTTCCCGGACGGATCGATCACCGCGACCTATGGGAAGTAGGGAGCGGCAGGCTTTTTTCCGGTAGAGGCTGAGGCCCATCTCGGCCTGGGAAGGTTCACTGTAGCCCCGCAAGAAAAAACGCGGAAAGCCTTCTCCACGAAGTGGGGAAGGCCCGACGCGTATCATTCTGCGCCCCTCACGCCACCGCGAAGGGCTCGTCTTCCAGGAAGCGCTTCAGGACGTTCCAGGTGATCCTGGAGACGTTGTTGTCGTAGTTGTTGTGGCTGAGCGAGCCGCACCAGGCGATCGACGAGGTCGCGAACAGCGCGCCGCCTGACGGCGTCTCGCCGAAGGCAAGATCGGCATGCACGCGCGGATTGGTGTCGCCGCCGATATTGGGCGGCACCACGCCGAACTCCTCGTTGACCAGCAGCATCATTGGCGAATGATCGACCGAGGAAGCCAGGCGCAGCATGTTGGGCGGCGAGCCGAGATCCGTGGCCAGGCAATCGAGCTCGATGCCCGCCGCTCCGCCGCCGATCAGGCCGAAATCGCCGATGATCTCGTCCGGCACCCCCTCGAAGATGAAGGCCGCGCGGGGATTGTCGGCGTCGGGCGCGCGGCGATAGGGGCTGGAGACGTCGAAGCCCTGCGCGATGAAGCCGACGCCGCAGATCACGTTAGGCGCCCGGCCGATGCGACGCCACAGACCGCCATATTCGCCGTTGAAGGACTGGTAGTATTCGCCCGGCTCGGCGATCCAGGTGCGGATGCCGTCCTCGGCCCGGCGCAGCTCGATCACGCCCGGCAGGGTCTGGTGATAGGCGATGCGCCAGTACCAGCCATTGCCGCCCATATACATCAGCCGGCCGCCACGATCGATCCAGGCCTTCATCGCATCCCACATCCTGGTGGAATGATATTCGGGATGCGTGCCGGTGATCACCACCTGGTAGTCCCGCAGCAGTTCGTAGCCGTCCTCGTGCAGGTCCTCGTCGGTGATGACGTCGTAGTCGACACCCCGATGGTCGAGCCAGTCATAGAGATGGGTATCGGCATTGTACTGGTAGAGGGCAGAGCCATGCCCTCCGAGCCAGGAGTGGTAACGCGGCGAGAAATTGAGCACGGGTCTGAGGCGGCTCGAATAGTGCACGCCCGAGCCATCGGCATGGCAGTCATAGAGCGAGCCGCCGAGCTCGGGATGCTCGTAGAGATAGACGTCGGAATGGCCGAAGGTGAGGAGGCGGTTCATGGCGAGTTCGGCGCCGCGCGCGGTGATGTGCTCGCCATGATTGGCATAGGCCATGTAGGAGGCCGTGGGGGCCAGCATGGCGAGTTTTGGGCGCGAACCCAGGGGCCGTGAACCTTGGGCACACCGGCGCGGCGGGCGCACGAAGAAGGCGATGTAGTTTTCGCGCGTCACCGTCTCGTCGCTGTCGCCGCAGGTGACGTGCAGCGCATAGGGGCCGCTCCTCAGCTCTTCGGGAATGACGAGGCTGACGGAGGTCTCCCAACCCGCATCGTAGAGATCGTCGTGATGGAAGTGGATGGCACCATAATGCTCGGGCTTGCGGTTGAAGTCATGCTCCTCGCCGGTCCAGTTCCATCCCTTCATGCCGCGGGTCGGCAGATGGAAGAGCTCGCCGTGATGATGCGAGGGCCCGATATCGACAGCCTTGGTCGAGCCGATCTCGCGGGCAAAATCCCATTGCGCGATGACCTTGGCCTTCAGAGCCGCCGGCTGGGGCGACAGCAGCAGTGCCTGATGTTCCTCGGGGGCATGGAAACCGGCCAAGAGAACGGGCCCGTCGATCTTGCCGTCGAAATGCTCGGCCACCGTGCCGTCGGCCTGATGGCAGCCGGCCAGCAGGAAGGGCGCCTCGACGGGGGGGAGCGGCACCTTCAGGCTGGTTTCCTCAAAGCCTGTATCGAAAACATGGGCATAGGGCTTCACCGGGCGCTGGGAGAGCATGATGCGGCCGGTAACAGGCTCGAAGGCGACAGCGACGGCATACCATTGGCGCACCAGCATGCCGTCGCGCAGGGCGAATTCGGCCTGCCGGCCCGGACCATCACCCACGATGACGGCGAGGCGGCCACCTTCCTTCATCTGGATACGAAAACCGCGTTGCGTGACCGGGTCCCATTGCGCCGCGATGGTCTGCGGCCCGCGGGACGGCAGGGTCGGCCAGAGCATGGCGAAGAAGGTGAACGGGGCACTCCCGAGTGCCGGCACGCCGTCCGCCTGCATGTAGGAACCGGCATCGATGCGCTGGGGCTGGCCTGGGTGGCGCCCGTCGATGGCGGTCGGCACATGCGGAAACTTCAAGCCCGGTCCCTCGGGATTGCAATCGCCATGCCGCACGCGCACCAGCCGGGCTTCGAAGTCGTGCCCTTCCTCGAGCGAGATTTTGAAGGCGATGGTCTCGCCCGGGGCGACTGAATAGCGGTCGGGATAGCCGGTGATTTTCAGCATGACGTGGGCTCTCGGATGGCTTTGTTATCGTGTTGGGGCGCAAGAGCCTTCTCCCCTTGCGGGAGAAGGGAAACGCGCCTCAGTCCCGGAACGGCAGGTTGATGCTCTCACCGGTGAGCAGGCGCCAGCGCCGGCGGAAGATCTCCCATTCCGCCTCTTCGCGGCTGGTGAAGACAGGCTCGTCCTCGTAGACGATCGGATCGCGCCGGTCCGGCGGCATCGTGGCGAGCACCCATTCCTGGAAGGGCTTGCGGCAGAACAGGATCACCTGGCTGCCCGAAGGGTCCTGGCGCATGATGTGCAGCATGCGCTGCAGGCCGGGGCTGTGGCGCCCGATCGGGCAGCGGCGGAATTCCTCGATATATTGGCGATCGGTACGGGGATCGATCTTGTAGACCATGGCACTGCCTTCACGGGCAAAAGCGTTTGCGATTTGTTTGAATCACTTCAAATCGCAAAGACGCGTCGGACCAAAGAGCGAGAGTAAAGAGCATTCACACCTGAACGCGCTTTGCCCCTGATGGAACAGCCGAAGCGGCCGGCGCGAGCACGAAGGCCCCGAGATCGCGCATATCGGAGAAGACGATGTCGGCGCCTGCAGGCGCATTGCCGCCGACGGTATGGAAGGCGGTGACGAGGCCCGCAGCCTTGGCCGAGCCAAAACCCGTATGGCTGTCTTCGACGCCAAGAACATGAGCCGGCAAAGCTCCAAGTCTCCGGCATGCCGTCGCATAGGGTTCGGGATCGGGCTTACCCTTGCCGACATCGTCGAGGCTGATCGAGAAGTCGATGAAAGGCAGGATGCCGAGCCCGGCGAGATTGGCATCGACCACGCGGCGGCTCGAATTGGAGACGCAGGCCTGCCGGATACCGGCGGCAGCGAAGCGGCGCACGAGATCGAGCACGCCCGGCAAGGGTTTCAGCGTGTGGGCACGGGCGATGTAATAGTCGACGATTGACTTGCCCCAGCTTTCTTCCGTGACCCCGGCCGGCATGCGGCTCTCCAGCATGCGCCAGACATCGCCCATATGGATGCCGCGGAAACGGTCGTCATGCAGGTCCGACATGTCGATGCCGAGATCGTGGCTGATGGCGTTGAGCGCCTCCTGGTGCAGCGGCTCGCTGTCCACCAGCGTGCCGTCGATATCCCAGGCGATGGCCTCGATTCTCATACATCCTCCTCACGAAGCCGGCGATAGAGGCCGCGGAAGGCCCGGTACCCCGCTTCATAGACTGCCTTGTTCTGCGCATTCGGCTCGATCCGGTCGCGCAGGCTGATGAAACGCGATACTTCGGGCCATTCCGAGGCAAGCCCCGCCCCGATGGCCGCCGTCCAGGCGGCGCCGAGGCAGGAACCGGGATGGCCGTTGAGACGCTGCAGGGAAACCTGCAGCACGTCGGCGACGATCTGCATCCAGACCGCGCTGTTCGAACCGCCATCCGAAACCAGGTAATTGGTGGTGGCGTGCCCCATGTCGTTCAAAGTCTCGACATGATGGCGGATAGCGTAGGCATAGGCCTCGAGCAAGGCACGCCAGAGATGGGGGAGGCCGGTCGCCAGGCTGAGGCCTGAAAAGGCGCCGCGGATGACGGGGTCGTGGATCGGCGTCTTCTCGCCGAGGAAATAGGGCAGCACGGCAACGCCTTCGGCCCCGGCCGGAATGTTAGCAGCGAGCCGGTCGAGATGCTGGTGCAGGCTGAGGCCCTCCCGGGCAGCCGCCTCGCGCTCTCCGCCCGCGAAGGTTGCCGCAAACCAGTTGAGCCCGGAACCGCCGGTCGCCATGCAGCCATTGGGCACGTAAAGCCCCGGCACCAGATGGTAGTCGAGATACATGCGCGGATCCGGCGTCACCTTGTCGGAGGCGATCAGCACGTCCGCCGAGCCGCCGAACTTCAGGAGCACGTCGCCGGGCGCCACCACGCCGGCGCACAGGGCGGAGGCGATATGGTCGGCCGCTCCGCCCACCACGGGCGTTCCGGCGTTGAGGCCGGTGGCTGCCGCCGCCTCCTGCGTCACCGAACCGAGAATCTGGTGGGACAGCCTGCGCGGCGGCACGGCGCTGCGCGGAATATGCGCGAGTGCCACCAGGTCATCGGCGATGTCCTGGCTGGAAAGATCGGTAAAGCCGGCTTCGAGCGCCCAGTTCTGCTCGACCGCCCTCACGCCGGTCAGGCGCCAATTGATATAGTCGTAGGAGCCGAACACGGTGGCGATGCGCGCAAAGCCATCCGGCTCGTGCTTCTCGAGCCAGCGCAGCTTGGCCGTCACCAATTGCTGGTTGATGCCGTTGCCGGCCCGGGCCAGGAAGGCGTCCTCCGCGATCTCCGCGGCAAGCTCGGCAACCTCCTCCCCGCAGCGCCCGTCGCTCTGCTGGATGCTCGGGCGGATCAGATTGCCATCCCCGTCCAGCAGCACCACGGCCGGGAGCATGCCGGTGACGCCGACGGCATGGATCTCGTCAGGCACGATGCCGCTCGTGGCAATCAGCTCGCGAGTGATGGCACAGGCATTCTCCCACCACTGGTTCGGATCCTCCTCCGCCCAGCCGGCATGAGGCGAGCACAGCGTTACGGGACGGGAGGTGAGGCCGAGCACATCGCCGGGCAAGCGGATCAGGATGCCGATGGTGGAGGTCGTGCCAATGTCGAGGCCGAGGACGCAGGGCATGGAAAAACCTTGGAGCGCGGACATCTCAGCGACATGCTTGCATGTCGCGGTGTCCGCTCTTGGAGACGATTCATTTGCAAAACGGGTAGATTCGGCGGTTGAGGCCCGCATCTACCCGTTTTGCTAGAGTGGCGGTGCAAGAGCGGGCATCGCGACATGCAAGCATGTCGCTGCGAAGTCCGCGCTCCCAGGGATCACGCCAGCGGCGCCACCTTGTCCATGAAGCGCTTCACCCGCGCCGGATCGACGGCGTTCCAGGTATTGCCGTCGATCTTGAAATGGGTGCCGATGATCACGCCGGAGGCCACCGACAGCACGTCGGCGACATTGTCGATATTGACGCCGGTATTGGCGAAGACAGGGACATCCTTGACCGTCTCGGCCACCTTCTTCAGGTCCGCTGCGGCAGCCGGCTGGCCGGTGAGCGGGCCGGAGACCAGGATGGCGTCGGCAAGAGAGGAGAACACGGCGCTGCGGGCGCGCAGCTCGATCGGCCGGCTATCCAGCGAGGAGGCGAATTCGGCATTGATGTTGTAGAGCAGCTTGAGGTCCGGACGGCCGACTTCGCGGCGCAGCTTGTGGGCATCGGCGGCGTTGGGCTGCCACAATCCCATGTCGGAGGCGAACAGACCGGTGAAGATCTCGCGGGCGAAGGAGGCACCGGTCGCCCCTGCGATCGCCACCGAGGCGGTGGGGTCCCACAGATAGTTCACGCCGAACGGCACCTTGAGCAGCGGCTTGAGCGCGGTGACGATCGCCGTCATCGCCGCCGCGGATTCGATCGGAGCCTTGAAGCGATAGGGCCGGTCATTCTCATTGCCGAACATGACGGCATGCACGCCATTGTCCTGCAGGTTCTCGATATCCCTTGCGGCATCGTCGATGAGCTTGTTCACGCCGCCCTTCGCATCGAAGAGCGGGGCGCCGGGCAGCGCGCCGATATGCACCATCGCGATCACGGCCTTGCGGCGGGGGCCGAGGAAGTCGAAAACCATCGATAACTCCTGTCGAAACTTAAGGTTCTGAGAAAGCCGGCGCCTCCTGCCCGGCGACAACGACCTGGACACCGGCCCGATCGAGGGGCTCGGCGAGGTGTTCGGGCAAGGCGGCGTCGGTGACGAGGACGTGGATCTGCCCGTAAGGGCCGACCTGCACGAGGGAGCGGTGGTCGAACTTGGAAGAATCGCACAGCACCACCACCTGGCGGGAGCGCTCCATGAAGGCGCGCTTGATCTCGGCATCTTCGAGCGTGTAGTCGAAAATACCCTGCGCCGTGATGCCGGAGACACCCAGGAAAACGGCGTCGAGCCACAGGGTCGAGAGCTGCGAGCTCGCCATCGGCCCGCATACGGAAAACTCGTGCGGACGGATCAGCCCGCCGAGGGCGTAGACCGGGCTCTTGCCATTGGCCAGCAGCCCTGCCGTGCGCAGATTGCTGCAGAATAACCTGAGCCCGGGCCGGTCGAGCAGTTCGCGGGCGAAGCGATGGGTGGTACTGCCGGTGTCGATACCGATAGTCTGCCCTGGCTGCACGAAGCTTGCTGCCGCGCGCGCGATCTTCTCCTTGGCATCGGCCTGGCGCCGTCCGCGGACCTCGAAGGCGGGTTCCTCGGCGTCGAACGCCGTCTCGGGTGCCCGCGCCGTCGCCCCGCCATGGTCCCTGCTGATCAACCCGCTTTCGGCAAGGCGGTCGAGGTCGCGCCTGATCGTCATTTCCGAAACCTGAAGCTCCGCCGCCGCATCGGATACGTTGATGTAGCGGCGCTGGCCGATCATCTGGATCAGCCTGTCGCGCCGCGCCGTTGCCGGGATCCGGGAAGCATTCGTCATCACGGGCGTCATCTGCATTCTCTTCGCCATGTTCAGCTGCATTCAGATTGCCCTTGTAGCGCCCACAAAGGCAGCATGCACTATGACGAAATCGAACATATTCGATCACAAGATGTAACATCTTCGATCAGGTAGCAAGCCCCATCTGCACAAAGCGCAGGAATTTTCCGCCGATAAGCACAGACCCAACCGGCAAGGCTCACATAGGAGCGCGCGGCCACACCAAGGCTGCCTCACCGCCAGGGTAACCCGCCAAAACTTGTCCACAAGGGAGGGTTTCGACCATCTGGTGATTATTTGCGCTCAATCACCGCCCAAAATGACGGACAGCATCCCGCGGCGACTCGACGTTCGCGCCTCTCCTCCGTTTTCATGGCAATCGGCATTCATGATGCCAACATTTACACTTGTGCGATAACGCTCGATTGTGTTTCAATATGTTCGAAATCTACTCAGAAGCGGGAACATGTCGATGCAGGACCTGGCCGGAAAACGGGCAATCGTAACGGGCGGCGCCTCCGGCATCGGTGCGGCGATCGCCCGCCATTTGGCCGGCCTGGGCGTCAGGATCGCCGTGGCCGATCTCGACGGGAAGCGGGCGTCGGAGCTGGCGTCCAGCCTGGGCACCGATCATCGCGGCATCGCCATCGACGTGCGCAAGCGCGCTTCGGTCGAGGCGGCCTTCTCGGCAGTCGCACAGGATTGGGACGGCTATGACCTCCTGATCGGCAATGCCGGTGTCTCCACCATGAACAAGGTGGTCGATCTCACCGACGAGGAATGGGACTTCAATTTCGACGTCAACATTCGCGGCATCTTCCTGACCAACCAGACCGCCGTGCGCCATTTCCTCGAAGCGGGCCGCAAGGGCACGATCGTCAACACAGCCTCATTGGCCGGCAAGGTCGGCGCGCCGCTGCTGGCGCATTATTCGGCCAGTAAATTTGCCGTCGTCGGCTGGACCCAGGCGATCGCCCGCGAGATGGCGCCGCACGGCATCCGCGTCAACTGCGTCTGCCCCGGCTTCGTGCGCACCTCGATGCAGGAGCGCGAGATCGAGTGGGAGGCCAAGCTCCGGGGCATCACGGCAGAGGCCGTGGCGGCGGACTATATCGCGCAGACCCCGCTCGGGCGCATCGAGACGCCGGAGGACATCGCGCCTCTCGTCGCCTTCCTCGCCTCGGAAGGCGCCGCCTTCATGACCGGTCAGGCCGTGAACGTTACCGGCGGCGTCTATATGGGCTGAGGCCGTCACAGCGCGAAATGCAGCAACTCAGAGAGAATCAAGCCGGCGGCCCCTTTTAGCGCCGCCCGGTCTTCGAGGTCCCCCATGACGAGTTGGATATCGTTGCCAGGGCGCCATGGCACGAGGTCACGCACATGAGCGGTGATCGCCGCCAGCAGGGCCGCGCCGGCACCGGCGACATCGCCATGCAGCACGAAGAAATTCGGTGCCATGGTCTGCTGCAGATTGGCGATGCCGATGGCGATGTTGCGGGCATAAAGATCGAGGAGGCCGGCTGCCGCCCCGCCATTTTCCGCCGCCAGCGCGGCGAGGCTGCGCGAATCCAGGGTATCGGGCGAGGGAAGATTGCGTTGCCGGGCCTGTCCGCGCAGCCAGCCCACAGTGGCGATCGTCTCCCAGCACCCCCTGCGTCCGCAGCGGCAAGTCGTGCCATCCACCTGGACGAAGGTGTGGCCGAGCTCTCCGCCGGCCCCTGCCGGCCCGCGATAGAGATGGCCGTCCAGGAAGATGGCGCCGCCCAGCACGTCCCCGGTATAGATCACCGCGAAATTGCGCTTGCCACGCCCAATGCCAAACCAGCGATCACCGACCAGGAGGGCTCTGGGATGATGATCGACGCGCACCGGCAGGCCGAATCGGCGCGCCAGAGTGGGACCGAGGGGAAAGCCGTCCAGCAGAGGCGCCAGATTGACCGCGACGATCGTGCCGGTATCGGTGTCGATCATGCCGCCTGCCGCCACGCCGATGCCGAGCGGCGGGCGATGGGCGAGATCGAGGACCTGCCTGACACAGTCGAACAGGATGTCGATCAAAGGCTCTACCGTCGCGGGATCCTCAGGGAAGGGGGCCCGGACTTCCGCCGCGATGGTTCCGTCCAGCGACACCAGGCAGCAATGCACGCCGTCATGCATGAGCAAGACCGCGCAGATCGGGGCGGCGTCCTCGGAAAACCAGATCGGTCGCGCCGGCTTGCCACCGCCCTCCTTCGAGGGCAGAGGCTCGCCTTCCACCAGCATACCCTGGTCGATCAGGGGTTGGATGATGCCGGTGATGGTGGCGCGGTTGACCCCGACATGCCTGGCCAGGTCGGCACGACTGGTCGGGCCGAGATCGAACAGGACCTGGAGGACGCGGCCGCGATTGGCGAGGCCGATGGAGGTCGAGGAAATCAAGCCCTGCCGCCGGGTCTCGAGGCGAGGCGTGTCGTCGAACAAGTCGTTCAGCGCGGCCAGGCCGCCGCGTTCGCCATCGGACGAAAACCTATCTTCGGACGCCATGGCCGCCAGTCCCGAACTGAAATGCCTGCGAGGACCGACGGTCGTTGCAGGAAAACGAATTGCTCGCCCAGTCTTAGTGCCAGCGCGCCGGAATGTCCCCCATGGTTTCCCGCGCATCCCGCCCATAATCGCAAGGCTTCGTCTTGACGATATAGTTAGTTTGTGTGAGCATCAAACATATTAGAGAAGCCGGCGGGATACAACCGGTCATTATGAGGGGCATTCGTCCAGATGCTCCCAACTGGTCAGCGTTCAAGCAATCAACCGAGGCGGCAGGGCCATTGGCCTGACCCGACCTCGCAACAACAAGAACTGCACCACCAGACCGACATCAGAGGAGAGAACGAGCATGGTTACGACACCTGAGATCTCGCGCCGCGCCTTGCTTCGCAGCACGGCTGCCTTTGCAGGCGCCGCCGCCCTGGGCCTGAATTCCGGGCGCGCCTCCGCACAGGGCAAGACCTTGCGGGTGCTGCTGGCGGGCGACCCCTTCTACTATGCCATCCAGGGCCTCGCCGATCAGTTCAAGCAGGAGACCGGCATCGAGCTACAGATCGAAAGTATCTCGCTGGAAGCCCTGCAGGCCCGCCTCACTTCTTCCTTCATCTCCAACCAGCCCGACGCCGACGTCATCTCCGTCGACCAGATGTGGCTCGGCCAATATCTGGAAAGCCGCTGGATCCTGCCGCTCAACGATTTCATCAAGGCGGACAAGGACACCGACATCAAGGATTTCGTGCCTGAGGTGCTCTACTCCATGAACACCTGGCGCGGGCAGGTCGGCACGCTGCCGGTGGCGACCTATGGCCAGTGCGTGCTCTATCGCAAGGACTTCGTCGAGTCTGCCGGCGTGAAGATCCCCGAGGACGGCTCCTGGAGCTGGAGCGACTATCTCGACATCGTCAAGAAGCTCAACGGCAAGGAGTTCGACGGCAAGAAGATGGCGGGCACCGTGCTCGCCGGCCAGCAGCCCGCGCCCATCGTGCACATGTATACCCAGCTCGCCGCGAGCTCCGGCGTGCGCTGGTTCAAGCAGTTCCCCACCGGCCAGTGGGACTTCACGCCCACCATCAACACGCCGGAGAATGTCGAGGCGCTCAAGCTCTTCCTCGAGCTCTACAAGAACTCCCCGCCCGAGGCGATCGGCTACAATTGGTTCGACGCCGGTATGCGCTTCGCCAAGGGCGATGTCGGCATGTTCTATTGGTGGACGCCCTATTCCTATCTCTGCCGCAAGGACGGCTACATGTCCGGCAAGGATTCGGTGGTGGCCGACAAGCTCGGCATCACCCGCCTGCCCCGCTCCCCCGGCAAGGACCAGGTGGTCTCGATCGGCGGCCACAGCCTCGGCATTCCCTCCAACACGGCCAACAAGGACGGGGCCTGGAAGTTCATCAAATGGGCGACCTCGGCCAAGACGCAGAAGGCCATGGCGCTCTATACCAAATATGGCCACCAGTTCTCGGACTTCGCTCGCCCCTCGCTCTACGAGGATGCCGACCTGTTGAAGATCTATCCCTATCTGCCCGCCCAGATCGCCGATCTCAAGCGTGGCAACGGCAAGATCGTGCGGCCGCCCTGCCCTGTCTACACCACGCTCGAGGGCATTTACGGTCTCAACCTCAACAAGGTGCTGTCGGGCGACACCGCGCCGGATGCCGCGCTGAAGGACACCGAATCCTTCTTCTCCAACATCCTGACCGGCAATTTCCTCATCCCCTACAAGCAACCCACCTATGACGATACACTCGACGCGACCAAGGCCTTGATCGCCTCGCTCGCGTGAGGGTGGGCACGGCCCGCCGGGTCTCCCACCGCGCGGGCCGTGCCGCACTTCACCCTCCCCTGGAGGGGGAGGGTCGGACGAAGTCCGGGGTGGGGTGACAGCTCAACCGCCTCGAAATTTCACCCCACCCCGACGCTATCGCGTCGACCCTCCCCCTCCAGGGGAGGGTGAAGAGGGGACACGCCCATGACCATCGCCGAAACATCAGCCATCCCGGCCCGGCCGAAGCGCCGGGTGCCGGCCTTTCTGCCCTATCTGTTGATCAGCCCCTCGATCATCCTGCTACTGGCCCTGATCGCCTTCCCACTGCTCTTCGCGCTCAAGAACAGCTTCTATTTCTGGAACCTGCAGATGGGCCCGGTGCCGATGGGCTATATCGGCGGCGGCAATTACGAGATGGCGTTCTCGAACTCCTTCTTCCTGGGCGCCTTATGGAACACACTGCTGCTCACTTTGGTCGGCACCGCCATCGAATTCTGCCTGGGCCTGGCCATCGCCCTCCTGCTGGTGAAGAAGCTGCCCGGGCTCAATCTCGCCCGCGCCTTGCTGATCATGCCGACCACCATCGCTCCGATCGTGGTCGGCTTCCTCTTCCGCTACATGTACGATCCCAATGGCGGCCTGATCCCCTGGATGCTGTCCTCGGCCGGCATTCCCTTGCCGGCGCAAGGCCTACTCGGCTCGGGCAGCACCGCGCTCTGGGCCATCCTGTTCGCCGACATCTGGCAGTGGACGCCGTTCTTCGCCATCGTGCTCTATGCCGGCCTGCTCTCGGTGCCGCCCGACATCATCGAGGCCGCCCGCCTCGACAAGACCTCGGCCTGGGCGATGCTGATGCGCATCAAGCTGCCGCTGATCCGCAAGACGGCGATGATCGTGGTGATGCTGCGCTTCATGCAGTTGTTCAACACCTTCGACCTGGTGCTGGTGCTGACCAAGGGAGGACCGGGATCCTCCACCCGAACGCTGGGCTACAGCCTCTATCAGCAGGGCCTCGTCGACTTCAACATCGGACTGTCCAGCGCCATGACCTGGATGATGGTCATCATCGTCAACGCCATCATCGGCCTGTTCGTCTTCTTTGCCTTCAAAGACCTGGACTGAGGAGCCGACCATGCGCAAGGGCAAGAAACTGGCCGGTACCGCGGTAAGCTATGCGCTCACTTTGCTGCTGCTCGCCTTCTTCATCGGCCCGATCCTGTGGTTCGCCTTGCTCGCGATCCGCCCGTCCGACACCTTTTTCACTATGCCGCCGGTGCTGGCCTTCAAGCCGGACTGGACCTCGCTGCACTACACGTTCGGCAATCCCGGCAACAACCTGCCCCAGCTCGTCAACAGCCTGATCGTCGCCATCGGCGCGGTGCTGCTCAACCTGCCCTTCTCCCTGCCGGCGGCCTATGCGCTGTCGCGTTTCCGCATCCGCGGCCGCAAGAACATCATGCTCTGGTATCTCGGCCTCTTGATGGCGCCGCCCGTGGCCTTCCTGATCCCCTATTCGATCCTGGCAAGCTCGGTGGGCCTCAAGGGCAGCTATTTCTCCATGATCCTGATCATGCAGACGCTGACCATCCCCTTCTCGATCTGGCTGATGAAGAGTTTCATCGACGAGGTGCCGGTCGAGATCGAGGAAGCCGCGCGCGTCGACGGCGCCAAGACGCCGGCCATCGTGCTCAAGATCGTGCTGCCGCTGGTGCGGCCCGGCATCATCGTCACCTCGATGTTCGCTTTCGTCTTCGCCTGGAACAACGCCGCCTTTCCCCTGGTGCTGGCCAACCGGGCGACCGCGACCCTGCCGGTCGGCACGCTGCAATATTTCGGCACGGCCGGCGTGACCTGGGGCTTCATCGGCGCCGCCGCCCTCGCCGCCATGCTGCCGCCGATGATCATCTTCCTGGCGCTCGACCGCTATGTCGTGCGCGGGCTCACCTTTGGTTCCGTTAAAGGATGAATTGTTGATGTCTAGCCAGAAATCCGCCCGCTTCGGTGTCGTCGGCGCCGGCCTGTGGGGCTCCTTCCACTGCAAGACGCTGAACGCCATTCCTGGCGCCGAGCTCGCAGCGGTGTGCGATCTCAATCCGGAGCGCGGCGCGGAAATGCAGCGCCAGTTCGGGGCGAAGAAAGTCTATCAGGACTTTCGTGCTCTCATCGCCGATCCCGATGTCGAGGCGGTGACAGTGGCCACGCCCGACTTCGCCCATGCCGAAATCGTGCTGGCGGCCATCGAGGCCGGCAAGCATGTCATGAGCGAAAAGCCATTGGCGACCACCCTCGCCGAGGCCGAGCGCATCGCCGAAGCCGCCGCCAGGAGCGGGGTCAAGGTGATGGTGGACTTCCACAACCGCGTCAACCCGGCCGTCCACACGGCGAAGGAAACAATCGCCCAGGGTGAGATCGGCAAGCCGCTGCATGCCTCGGCCCGGCTCTCCAACACCGTCTTCGTGCCCTTCGAGCTCTTGTCCTGGGCAAGCCGTTCCTCCGCTTTGTGGTTCCTGGGCAGCCATGCGGTCGATGCGCTCTGCTTCATGCTGGATGCCGATGTCGTCAAGGTTCAGGCGATGGTGCGCCGCGGCCATCTCGCCGCCCACGGCGTCGACACCGCCGACGTCCATATCTCGCTGCTGGAATTCGACAATGGTGCCATCGCCACGTTGGAGAACAGCTGGGTGCTGCCATCGGACCTGCCGCTGGTCTTCGACTTCCGGGCCGAAATCGTCGGCGAAAAGGGCTCGCTGCAGCTCGATACGGCCCAGAACGGCGCCTTCCGCAAATATGCCGGCGCCGGCCTCAAGACCGCCGACCTGCTCGGCGTGACGCCTGCCGCTGGCGGGCGCATCGGCGGCTTCGTGATGGAGGCCATCGCCCGCTTCGTCGATGCCGTCACTACCGGCTCCCCCGTGCTGGCCGATGCGACGGACGGTCTCAAGGTTACGCGCGTGCTCGCGGCCATCGAGCAGGCCGCCGCCAGCGGCAATGCCGTGACGCTGGCGAAGGGCTGAGGAAATACCCTCCCCTGGAGGGGGAGGGTCGACACGCAGTGTCGGGGTGGGGTGATTTTACGGCTGAAGTACATGGTGGCCGATCCGTCGAATCATAGAGAGGCGGCTTTCACCCCACCCCGGCCTTTCAGGCCGACCCTCCCCCTCCAGGGGAGGGTAAAGGTCGCTTCCCCCCAAAAGGCAGGTGCTTGATGGCAACTCTCTCCTTCAAATCCGTCGGTAAACGCTTCGCCGATGGCACGCTGGCGCTCGCCAATGTCGATCTCGACATCAGGGATGGCGAATTCCTGGTGCTGGTCGGCCCCTCGGGATGCGGCAAGTCGACCTTGCTGCGCAGCGCCGCCGGCTTGGAGGACCTGTCGCAGGGCCAGGTGCTGATCGGCGGCCGCGATGTCACCAATGCCGATCCGGGCGACCGGGACGTCGCCATGGTGTTCCAGAACTATGCGCTCTATCCGCATATGGACGTCTATGAGAACATGGCCTTCGGCCTCGGCCAGCGCAAAGTGCCGCCGGCGGTGATCAAGGAGAAGGTGGAAAAGGCTGCCCACATTCTCGATCTCACCCCTCTGCTCAGGCGCAAGCCCGGTGCCCTGTCCGGCGGCCAGCGCCAGCGCGTCGCCATGGGCCGGGCCATCGTGCGCGATCCGCAATGCTTCCTGATGGACGAGCCGCTCTCCAATCTCGACGCCAAGCTGCGCGTGCAGATGCGCGCGGAACTCAAGCTGCTCAACGCCCAGCTCGGCGTCACCACGCTTTATGTCACCCACGACCAGGTCGAGGCCATGACCATGGGCGATCGCGTCGCGGTGCTGCGTCCGGTGACGAAGGAGGGCGAAAGCAATCTCCAGCAATGCGCCCCGCCGCGCGAGCTCTATGAGAACCCGGTCAACCTGTTCGTCGCCGGCTTCATCGGCTCACCGGCCATGAATTTCTTCACCGTGCGCCTCGGCGAGGAGGCCGGCGCCGCCTTTGCCGCGATTGCCGGCACCTCGCTGCGCCTGCCCCTACCGGCGGGGCTGCTTCAAGCCAATGCCGGGCTCGCCGCCTTCAAGGGTCGCGACGTCATCCTCGGCCTGAGGCCCGAGAGCTTCCGCCTGCCCGTTGCCGCGGGTGAAGGCATTTCCTGCGAAGTGCTGCTCACCGAGATGACCGGCGCCGACGCCTATATCTTCTTCGACCTGCCCGCCGCCTCGTCGGTGGCAGGAACCGTCCGGCTCGCCACCGGATCGGAGGCGGGTGCCGGCGCCGCCAACCGCATCACCGCGCGCGTCGAGCCGGTCCGGCTACCCGAACGCGGCGCCCATATCGAGATCGGCGTCGACATGGGCCAGGCCCGCTTCTTTGCCCCCGACACCGGCCTCGCGCTGCGATAAGTTGAAAAGCGCTCCGTCATCCCCGGCGGGGCTATAGGCCCCGGGAAGGGGATCCAGGGGCCTACGTCGCAGTGATTGCCCCTCGGTTCCCTTCCCTCGCTCCGCTCGCCGGGAATGGCAGCTTCAGGGAGGGTCGAGGGGCGGTATCAGGTCGCTCGCCGCCAGGAAGTCCACGAAAGCGCGCAGCTTGGGGGACAAGTGCCGGCTGGACGGCCACATCACCTGGATGCGGGTGGCCGTTTCGAGATAATCGCCGAGCACGCTCACCAGCGTTCCCGCGCGCAACTGCTCCCGGACGGCCAGATCGGGGACGCAGGCAAGGCCGAGCCCCTCTTCCGCCAGGGTGATCTGCGGCTCCAGCGTGTTCATCACCATGCTGACAGGCAGGTCGATATCCAGCCATTCTCCGTCCCGACGCAGCGGCCATCTGTCGAGCTTGCCACTCGTCCGGAAGCGATAGACGAGACAGGCATGCCCGCTCAGATCCTCGGGGCGCCGGGGCAGGCCGGCCTGGTTGAAATAGCCGGGAGATCCGACGATGGCCCGGCGATAGAAGCCGAGCGTGCGGCTCATCAGGCGGGAATCGGCCTGCTCCCCGGTGCGGATCACCGCATCGAAACCGTCCTCGATCACATCGACGAGCTGGTCGGAGAAATCGAGTTCGATCTCGATCAGGGAATAGAGCCGCCGGAATTCGGCCAGCTTCGACATGAAGCGCAGCCCCATCGAGGGCAGGCTGATGCGCAGTTTGCCCTGTGGGGCGGCTTGGTTGCGGGCGAGTTCGGTTTGCGCCGCCTCGAATTCACCGAGGATGCGTCGGCAGCGTTCGAGGAACAGCGTGCCTTCCGCCGTCAGGGTGACGCTGCGGGTCGAACGGTGAAACAGGCGCGTGCCCAGCCGATCCTCCAACCGCGCCACCGCCTTGCTGACGGCGGAAGGCGAAATGCCGAGCCGCCGGCCAGCCTCAGTGAAGCCGCCGGCATCCACCGCCTGCACGAAGGCATTGAGGGCGCCCAGACTGTCCATGACGGTTCCTGCATTGAGCACTTGTGACATAAATGTCAAAAGTGTTTTGCACTATAGCCTGTTATTCGTTCTCGAGAAAATAGCTAGAGTCCCGTCCGTACGGCCGGCAAGTCGCCTCCTCTGGAGGGCCCCTTCCCATGGCCCTTCCTTCAGGAGTTTCGACGATGAGTTCCACTGTTTCGATCGGCGGCCCTTCGCCCGCCGTCGATCGCCTGCCGGTCGGCGGGCTGCTGGCCCTTGCCATGGCCGGTTTCATCACCATCATGACGGAGGTGATGCCCGCTGGACTGCTGCCGCAGATGGGCGGGAGCCTCGGCGTCTCCGACGCCGTCGCCGGCCAGTTCGTCACCACTTATGCGGCCGGTTCGCTGGTGACCGCCATTCCCTTGATGACGCTGACCCAGGCCCTGCCACGGCGCCTGTTGCTGCTCATCGCCATCATCGGCTTTGCCGCACTCAACGCCGTCACGGCCGTGTCCTCAAGCCTTCCCGTTACGATGGCGGCCCGTTTCCTCGCCGGAGCCTGCGGCGGCCTGGTCTGGGCCTTGCTCACCGGCTATGCCGCCCGCATGGCGCCCTCGCATCTTGCTGGCCGGGCCATTGCCCTCACCGGCATTGGCGCGCCGCTGGCCTTTTCGCTCGGCGTGCCGGCCGGCACCTTCATCGGCACCTTGATCGGCTGGCGCCTCGCCTTCGGCCTGATGAGCGTGGTGGCCCTGCTGCTGGCCGGCTGGATCCTCGCCGTCCTTCCCGATTTCGCCGGCCGCCGCCAGGATCAGCGCCTGGCGCTGCGACCCATCCTGAGCCTGCCCGGCATCAGGCCGATCCTCGCCGTGATGGGGCTGTTCGTCGTCGCCCACAACCTGCTCTACACCTATATCGCCCCCTTCCTGGTACCCTCGGGCCTGGCCGAGCGGGTGGATGTCGTGCTGCTGTGCTTCGGCCTGGCCGGGCTGGCGGGCCTGTGGGTGGTGGGGGCCCTGATCGACCGGCGCCTGCGCCTGATGGTGCTGGGCAATCTCGTCCTTTTCGGCGCCTGTGCGGTCGCTCTCGGCCTGTGGCCGGCTTCTCCCGTCGTCGTGCTGGCCGCCGCGGCCGTGTGGGGCATGGTCGCCGGCGGCATACCGACCCTGTTCCAGACCGCGTCGGTGCAGGCGGCCGGCGAAGCAGCCGATGTCGCCCAGGCCTTGTTCGTCACGGTCTGGAACAGCGCCGTGGCGCTGGCCGGCCTCACCGGCGGCCTGCTGCTCGGCGCCCTGGGCGCCTCAGCCCTGCCTTGGGCCATGGTGGGCCTGCTGGCCCTGGCCTGGCTCACGGCCTGGCTGGCGAGGTCGACGGCCTTTCCAAAGCCTCCTGCGATCTGACGGGCGCCGCGAGAATCGCCAGGACGCCGGCCGTGCGGTGTTGCATAGGCAGGCATGGGCGTTCGATTATGATCCCCGGCGGCGGCAGGGGGACAACATGACCAATTCGAGCGACACCATAACGGCAGCAGCACAAGTACAGGACGGGCCACGCGGCATCGGCGGCTGGATGATCCTGCCGATCATCGGCCTGGTCGGGACCTTGGTGTTCACCTTGATCAACCCTACAGCGTCGTCACGGAATGGGAAGGCATCAAGGCCATCATCGCCGGCAGCAACCAGACGACGGCAGCCTTGAGACTGCCGGTCGCGGCATCATTCCTTGGCGGCCTTGTGCTGATCGGCCTCGCTGCCCTGTGCCTCTATCGCATCTTCACCTATTCGCCGAGCGTACCCCGCCTGATGACGATCTTCTATATCGGGCTGGTCGTGGTCTCGTTGGCGGAACTGGCCGGGGACTCCTATGTCTCGAGCCTGACCGACACGCCGAGCGATCCGACCCATATCAAGGATCTCGTCCGGGCGCTGGTAGGTTCGGCGATCTGGATTCCCTATTTCCACCGCTCGCGCCGTGTCGCCAACACCTTCCGTACGCAGGAGGCCGCCGTCGATCGCAAGATCGGCGAAATCTTCTGACCTCAGCCGATCTTGTCGTTCCAGCCCCATTCATCCGCGAGGGCGAGGCATTCGCGCCAGGAAGCCACAGCGTCGCAGGTCGTCACCGAGCGCAGCGATGCCGCCGCGGCGGCGTGGGCGAGCGCCAGGCAGCGCCGGAGGTCCCAGCCCTCGTGAAAGCCATAGAGAAAACCGGCGGCAAAGGCATCACCCGCCCCGTTGGCGCCGGCGATGACCTGCTTGGGCACACGGATGGAGGGCTGGGTGACGATGTCGCCGTCCCGGGTCACGGCGACCGCGCCCGTCGGAAAATGCGCCGCCACCACTTGGCAACTGCCGGTTTCCAGGACCTTTCGCGCGGCGTTGATGCAGGCTTCCACCACCGTGCGGTCATCCCGCACCGTCTCTTCCTCGCCGATCGCTCCCATCTCGCTGTCATTGACGATGAGAAGATCGAGATGGGCCAGCAGCGGACGAACCAGTTCGCGCAGCCGTGCCGGCGAAGCGGTGGCCAGTTCCAGATTGGTGATGAGGCCTGCCTGCCTGGCCTTGCGCAGCACGGTCAGCCAGCCATTGGCATCGCCGTTCCAGGGGACATCCATCTTCTTGTGCACGCCGGGCAGGCCGAGATGGAGGATGCGTCCCCGTGTGTCTGTGAAATCGAAATGCTCCGGCGTCATCAGCGAGGCTGCGCCGGGATTGAAGATGTGGGTGCGCCGGCCGCTGCGTTGGGAGGTATAGGCATCGGTGTGCAGCGTACGGGCATCGCGGGTCATCGCCAGGCGGCGGCGGTCGATGCCATAGCGATCGGCCTCGGCATGGAGCAGGCGGCCATCCTCGTCGTCGCCGATCAGCCCCTGCGTCTCCACCCACATATTCGGATCGAGGCGCTTGATATCGATGGCGAGGTTGCAGCCCGAACCGCCGCCGCGTGATTCCTCGTGCAGGATTTCGACGAGGCCGTCTTCATCCGGCCAATACTCCACCAGTTTGTTGCCGTCGACGCACCAGGTTCCGGCCGTGATGATCCCGGAACGCGTCGAGGCTGGACGCTCACCCTGCATTTCCTCTACCTGTCGAAATGTCCGGTTGCCATGAATCGCGATGACGACTCACCGGCTGCCCGAGTTTATTTGTAGCGAAAAGAAACAATCATTCGAGGCCATTTGCAATGGCGCGATTGCCACGCCTGGGCGGCGCGTGTCCAGCTGCGCATCAACCTCGAGTAGTATCGCGCAGCGAATACTTGCCGGAACCGGGCGGTTGCAGCGATCGGCCCATGCTCTTTTCAGCTGAAAGACATACACCGGAAATCCCCGACTTGGAATTGTCCGGGTTCGGGCCGCCTCGTCATTTCATGACAAACGCGTCGTTTTGTGCTATCATCTCAAGATCTTAGACGGCTCCACCCGCCAAGATGAACGCCACATGAACGGCGTTGATAGCAAGAGTTCATCTATTCTGGCTTAATGGTTAACTTAAGGTAATTTCCAGGTGGAGAGGCTGCCCGCCGGCCCTGGTACGACGAAGGCCGGAGCCACCTCTCAAGGAGTGTTCCATGTTTCGCAAATTACTAGTGGCCGCATTGGCGGCCGTCACCCTGAGTGCTGCGAGTTTGACGGCGACAGCTCCGGCCGAAGCGCGCAGCAACGGTTATTTCTTTCCCCACCATGGCGGCGGCGGCAACTGGGGCGGCGGTGGCCGTCACTGGGGCGGCGGTGGCGGCTGGGGTGGCAATCGCTGGGGCGGCGGTGGTTGGCGCGGCGGCGGCTGGGGTGGTCGTCACTGGGGTGGCGGCGGACGGCGTTGGTATGGCCGCGGCTATGGCCGGGGCTGGCGTGATGACGGCTGGGGCTTGGGGGCCGGCCTGGCGCTTGCTCCCCTGTTGATGACGCCCGGCCTCTATGGCGGCTATGGCGGCGGCTATTACGACGATGGCTATTATGACTATGCTCCGGCCTGCCGCTGGCGGCGGGTGCGGATCTACACCGATTATGGCTGGCGCATCCGCCGTCAGCGTGTCTGCTACCAGTACTGAGCGTTTTCATGCCCCTCCCGTCTCTCGCCGTTACCGCGGCTGGAGGTTGGAGGGGCGATGCGTCTTGCAGTGTCTCTCGTGACTTGTGGAGCTTAATAGAGAATCTCTATCGTCCGACGAAAATTGATGCTTGATCGCCTTGGAACGAGGGCACATTCTTCCTCTCTAGAACTAGTCGAAAGAGAGTGGCATGCCAGCCCACGAAGATTGGAATACCGCACGCGCGGCTGAACTCATCGCGGCAGGCCAGACGTTGGAAGGCCCGCTTTTGCCGATCCTCCACTCTTTTGTGGAAACTTTCGGCTATGTCCCCGACCCGGCCGTCCCCATGGTGGCCGAGGCGCTCAATCTTTCCCGCGCCGACGTGCATGGCGTGGTGACGTTTTACCATGATTTCCGCAGAGAACCCGCCGGCGAGCATGTCATCAAGCTTTGCCGTGCCGAAGCCTGCCAATCCGCCGGCTGCGAGGCTCTCGCCGACCATCTCGTCGAAAAGCTCGGCATCGAGTTCGGCGAAACGACGCCGGATGGACGGATTACGCTTGAGCCGGTCTATTGCCTCGGCCTGTGCTCCATCTCCCCCGCCGCGATGATCGACGGTCGCCTGGTGGCGAGGCTCGATGCCAAGCGACTCGACAAGGCCTTGGAAGAGGTGGTGCGATGACCATGCGCATCTACGTTCCACGCGATGCAGCCGCCGTCGCCTGCGGTGCCGACGAACTCGCCGCCGCCCTCAAGGTCGCCGCGATCGCCCGCAGGCTCGACATCGAAATCATCCGCAACGGCTCGCGCGGCCTTGCCTGGCTCGACCCGCTGGTGGAACTGGTGACCCCGGAAGGCCGCATCGGCTATGGCCCGGCCGAGCCGGAGGATGCCGACAGCCTGATCGCCGCCTTTACTGGCGATGGCGCCCATAAATTGCGGGTGGGCAAGCCCGAGGAACTGCCCTTCCTCAAGCGCCAGACACGCTTGACCTTTGCACGCGTCGGCATCGTCGATCCGCGCGATCTTGACGACTACAAGGCCCATGGTGGCCTCAGGGGCCTGGAAAAAGCGATTGCCATCGGGCCATCAGCCATCGTGGACGAGGTTACCAAATCCGGCCTGCGCGGCCGCGGCGGCGCAGGCTTTCCGACCGGCATCAAATGGAAGACGGTCGCCGATACGGCCGGCCCGCAGAAATATATCGTCTGCAATGCCGACGAGGGCGACAGCGGCACCTTCGCCGACCGCATGCTGATGGAAGGCGATCCCTTCTGCCTGATCGAGGGCATGGCGATTGCCGGCGTCGCCACTGGTGCGACCAAAGGCTATGTCTATATCCGCTCCGAATATCCCCATGCCATCGCGGCGATGAATGCAGCCATCGACAAGGCCCGCCGGGCTAATGTGCTCGGCAAGGCTATCCTTGGCTCGACCCATGATTTCGACATGGAAACCCGCACCGGCGCCGGTGCCTATGTCTGCGGCGAGGAAACCTCGCTGCTCGAAAGCCTGGAAGGCAAGCGCGGCACCGTGCGCGCAAAGCCGCCGCTGCCGGCCCACAAGGGCTTGTTCGGCAAGCCGACCGTGATCAACAACGTGCTCTCGCTCGCCACCGTGCCGATCATCCTGGCCGAGGGCGCCGAGCACTACCGCGATTTCGGCATGGGCCGTTCGCGTGGCACCATGCCGATCCAGCTCGCCGGCAATCTCAACTATGGCGGCCTGTTCGAGACGGCCTTCGGCATCACGCTGGGCGAACTCGTCGATGATATCGGTGGCGGCTGCTTCACCGGCCGTCCTGTGCGCGCCGTGCAGGTCGGTGGCCCGCTGGGCGCCTATTTCCCGCGCGAGCTCTTCGACACGCCCTTTGACTACGAGGCCTTCGCAGCCAGGGACGGGCTGATCGGCCATGGCGGCATCGTGGTGTTCGACGATACCGTCGACATGCGCCGCCAGGCTCGTTTCGCCATGGAATTCTGCGCCATCGAGAGCTGCGGCAAGTGCACGCCCTGCCGCATCGGCGCGATCCGCGGCAAGGAAACCATCGATAAGATCATCGCCGGCAAGGACGTGACGCGCAACATCGCCGTGGTCGAGGACCTCTGCCAGACCATGAAGTTCGGCTCGCTCTGCGCGCTCGGCGGCTTCACGCCCTATCCCGTCCTTTCGGCCATCCGCCATTTCCCCGAAGATTTCCACGGCACGCCCCAGCGCATCGCCGCCGAATAATCGCCCAAGGAGACAGTCAATGTCCCTCGTCCACGAAATCGACTACGGCACGCCGCTCTCCAAGTCGGAGAAGATGGTCACTCTGACCATCGACGGCCAGGAAATCACCGTGCCCGAGGGCACCTCGATCATGCGCGCTGCCATGGAGATGGGCACGCAGATCCCCAAGCTCTGCGCCACCGACATGGTGGACGCCTGGGGCTCCTGCCGCATGTGCCTGGTCGAGATCGAGGGCCGCAACGGCACGCCGGCTTCCTGCACGACACCAGTCGCGCCAGGCATCAAGGTCAAGACCCAGACCTCGCGCCTCGCCGAGATCCGCAAGGGCGTGATGGAGCTCTATATTTCCGACCACCCGCTCGACTGCCTGACCTGCGCCGCCAATGGCGACTGCGAATTGCAGGACATGGCTGGTGCCGTCGGCCTGCGCGAAGTGCGCTACGGCTATGAGGGCGACAACCATCTCGGCCTCGATAAGGACACCTCCAACCCCTATTTCACCTTCGACACTTCCAAATGCATCGTCTGTTCGCGCTGTGTGCGCGCCTGCGAGGAAGTGCAGGGCACTTTCGCGCTGACGATTTCCGGCCGCGGCTTCGAAAGCCGGGTCTCGCCGGGCATGAACGAGGCTTTCCTCGATTCCGAATGCGTCTCGTGCGGCGCCTGCGTGCAGGCCTGCCCGACGGCCACCCTCACCGAAAGCAAGGTGATCGAGATCGGCCAGCCCGAACATTCGGTGGTGACGACCTGCGCCTATTGCGGTGTCGGTTGCGCCTTCAAGGCCGAGATGCGCGGCGAGGAAGTCGTGCGCATGGTGCCCTATAAGGACGGCAAGGCCAATCGCGGCCATAGCTGCATCAAGGGCCGCTTCGCCTGGGGCTATGCGACCCACAAGGAGCGCATCCTCAAGCCGATGATCCGCTCCAAGATCACCGATCCGTGGAAGGAAGTGAGCTGGGAAGAGGCGATCGCCTACACCGCTTCCGAGTTCAAGCGCATCCAGGCCAAGCACGGCAAGGCCTCGATCGGCGGCATCACCTCCTCGCGCTGCACCAATGAAGAGACCTATCTGGTCCAGAAGCTGATCCGCGGCGGCTTCGGCAACAACAATGTCGATACCTGCGCCCGTGTCTGCCATTCGCCGACGGGCTATGGCCTCGGCCAGACCTTCGGCACCTCGGCCGGCACGCAGGACTTCGACTCGGTCGAGGACAGCGACGTCATCATCGTCATCGGCGCCAATCCGACGGACGGCCACCCGGTCTTCGGCTCGCGCATGAAGAAGCGCCTGCGCCAGGGTGCCCGCCTGATCGTCATCGATCCGCGCAAGACCGACATCGTGCGCACGCCCCATGTCGAGGCCGATTATCATCTGCCGCTCAAGCCGGGCACCAATGTTGCGGTGGTGACGGCGCTTGCCCATGTCATCGTCACCGAGGGTCTGGTCGCCGAGGACTATGTGCGCGAGCGCTGCGACCTGGACGAATTCCAGAACTGGGCCAGCTTCGTCGCCGATCCCAGGCATTCGCCGGAAGCGGTGGAAAAATATACCGGCGTGCCGGCCGAACTGGTGCGTGGCGCCGCCCGCCTCTATGCCACCGGCGGCAATGGCGCCATCTATTATGGCCTCGGCGTCACCGAGCACAGCCAGGGTTCGACCACGGTGATGGCGATCGCCAACCTCGCCATGGCCACCGGCAATATCGGCCGCCGCGGCGTCGGCGTGAACCCACTGCGCGGCCAGAACAACGTGCAGGGCTCTTGCGACATGGGCTCGTTCCCGCATGAACTGCCGGGCTATCGCCATATCGCGGGCGATGAAGTCCGCCACATGTTCGAGGAATTCTGGGGCGTCCATCTCGACAAGGAACCAGGGCTGCGCATTCCCAACATGCTCGACGCCGCCGTCGAGGGCTCCTTCCTCGGCCTCTATGTGCAGGGCGAAGACATCGTTCAGTCCGATCCCGACACCAAGCATGTTACGGCGGGCCTCGCTGCGATGGAATGCGTCGTCGTGCAGGACCTCTTCCTGAACGAAACCGCCAACTATGCCCATGTTTTCCTGCCTGGCTCCTCCTTCCTGGAGAAGGACGGCACCTTCACCAACGCCGAACGCCGCATCCAGCGCGTACGCAAGGTGATGGCGCCCAAGGCCGGCTATGCCGACTGGGAAATCACGCTGTTGATCGCCGAAGCCATGGGCTTCCCCATGCCGTACGAGCATCCCTCGCAGATCATGGACGAGATTGCCCGCCTCACGCCTTCCTTCGCCGGCGTCTCCTATGAGAAGCTGGAGCGGGACGGCTCGGTGCAGTGGCCCTGCAACGACAAGGCGCCCGAGGGCACGCCGATCATGCATATCGACCATTTCGTGCGCGGCAAGGGCCGCTTCATGGTCACCGAATATATCCCGACCGACGAGCGCACCGGCGCACGCTTCCCGTTGCTGCTCACCACCGGCCGCATCCTGTCGCAATACAATGTCGGCGCGCAGACGCGGCGCACCGAAAATTCGATGTGGCACGAGGAGGATGTGCTGGAAATCCATCCGCACGACGCCGAGCAGCGTGGCATCCGAGATCATGACTGGGTGCGCCTGGAAAGCCGCTCCGGCTCGACTTCGCTGCGCGTCACCATCACTGATCGCGTGGCGCCGGGCGTGGTCTACACCACCTTCCACCATCCCTCGACGCAGGCCAACGTCATCACCACCGACTATTCGGACTGGGCGACCAACTGCCCCGAATACAAGGTGACGGCGGTGCAGGTCATGCCTTCCAACGGCCCGTCGCAGTGGCAGGAGGAATATGAGGCGATGGCGAAGAACTCGCGTCGCATCGCGGCGGAGTGAGAACAGTACCCTTCTTCCCTTGCGGGATCTGGCACTTCCCATGGAAGTGCGTTAGGTCCCGGCGGGGGGATGAGGGGTCTCGTGACCTATGCGAATATATTGCTGAAATCAGGGATTGAGAGGTTGATCCACCCCCTCGTCCGGCCTTCGGCCACCCATGGCACTTCCATGGGAAGTGCCAGGTCCCACAGGGGGAGAAGGAGAAAAACACCATGACCGATCCCGTCCGCTCCATCTCCCGCTTTGCCTGGCGTGACGGCGTGTTCACGCCGGGCGAGCGCACGGTTCCCGAGGAGATGGCGATCTCGCTGGTCTATGACGGCGGCTCCCATGCCGTGATGATGGGAAGCCCTGTCGATCTCGAGGACTTTGCCTACGGTTTCTCTCTGACCGAAGGCATCATCGCCTCTCTCGACGACATTACCGAGTTCGAACGCGTCGATTACGAGGAAGGCGTCGAATTGCGTATGTGGCTGAGGGGCGATCGCGGCTCAGCGCTTGCCGCCCGCAGGCGCATACTGGCCGGGCCCACGGGCTGCGGCCTGTGCGGCATCGACAGCCTGACCGAGGCAGTGCGCAAGCCGCGACCGGTCACCGGTGAGCTCAAGCTGTCACCGGCCGATATCGAAACCGCCCTCGCTTCGCTCACGCCCGCCCAGGTACTGAACCACAAGACCCGTGCCGTGCATGCCGCTGCCTTCTGGACCAAGGCGGATGGCCTCATCGCCCTGCGCGAGGATGTCGGCCGGCATAATGCGCTCGACAAGCTGGCCGGCGCCCTGGCCAGGCGTTCGATCGCTCCCGCTTCCCAGAGCCTTCCGGGCATCGTCGTCCTCACCAGCCGGATCTCGGTGGAGATGGTGCAGAAATCGGCCGCGATGGGTGCATCCATCGTGGTGGCGGTCTCCGCCCCCACGGCGCTGGCCATCCGCACCGCCGAGGAAGCGGGTATCACGCTGATCGGCATCGCCCGCTCCGACGGCTTCGAGATCTTCACCCATCCCCATCGCATCGTTTCGGAGAAACTCGCCCATGTCGCATGATGAAGCCGCGCATGATGGCCATGCACATGACCCGTCTGCCAAACTGGTGAGGATGGCCAACCAGATCGGCATGTTCTTCGCGTCCCAGCGCGAGGAGGTGCGGGTCCCCGGTATTGCCGAGCATATCCGCAAATTCTGGGAGCCGCGCATGCGCAACCAGATCTTCGCCCACCTGGACGCAGGCGGCGAAGGCATCGATCCGCTGGTCAGGAAGGCTCTGGAGACATTGCGCGAGAAGGCGTGAACTCTCTGGCATCCCAGGAGACTTCCATGTCCGGCACCCTCTTCGACTGGGACAAGATCGAACCACGTACAGTCATTCCCGGCTTCCACGGTCGTTTCATGCATTCGGCTTCGATGACTTTCGTACTCTGGCAGATCGACGCGGGAGCCACGCTGCCCTTGCATTCACACCCGCATGAGCAGGTGGTGCATCAGTTCGAAGGCGAATTGGAAGTCACGGTCGACGGCCAGAGCACGGTGCTGAAGCCGGGCATGGTCGCGGTGGTGCCGCCCCATGCGCCGCATTCCGGCCGGGCGTTGACGGCCTGCCGGACCATGGACGTCTTCCATCCCCTGCGCGAAGACTATCGCACAGGCGCCCCGAGCGTGCTGCAGCAGGCGATGCCGGAATAAGCGGGCGCTTTGCCGCCGCTCAACCGCATCCATCGTCGTTTTGGCCGGGTTCCTGCTCTGAGCGCCCGGGAAACGGCGAAAAATCGCCTTTCATCTTGCTCTACCCCTTCCATCTTGATATGGAACCGCCCATGTGACGCTCAGCTGTCATCTTCGATGAGACAAGCGTCCGAAAAATAGACCAGAAAGACGTTTCCGCAGTGCGGGCCTTGCGCCGGCCGGGCGTGTTTTTCCTAAAACACCCCGCCTGTGGCTGCTCCAGCAGCCCTGCCGCCTTCCGGAAACGATGATCAACACCAACCGCCGGCGCCAGGAAAACATATGTCCGTACAGACAAACGTGCTGCGTGAAGATTTCGCTGCGATGCTCGACGAGACGTTCGGCACCAGCGACATGGCCGAAGGTTCGGTCGTCAAGGGTACTGTCGTCGCCATCGAGAAGGACCTTGCGGTCATCGATATCGGCCTCAAGACCGAAGGCCGCGTAGCTCTGAAGGAATTCAACGGCCCGGGTCGCGACAGCGCGATCAAGGTCGGCGATATCGTCGAGGTCTATCTCGAGCGTATCGAAAATGCCCTGGGCGAAGCCGTCATCTCGCGCGACAAGGCTCGCCGCGAGGAGAGCTGGGTCAAGCTCGAGAAGTCGTTCGAAGCCAATGAAAAGGTCGACGGCGTCATCTTCAACCAGGTCAAGGGCGGCTTCACCGTCGACCTCGACGGCGCCGTGGCCTTCCTGCCGCGCAGCCAGGTCGACATCCGTCCGATCCGCGACGTCACCCCGCTGATGAACGTTCCGCAGCCCTTCCAGATCCTCAAGATGGATCGCCGCCGCGGCAACATCGTCGTCTCCCGCCGCACGGTCCTCGAAGAGAGCCGCGCCGAGCAGCGTCACGAGATCGTCCAGAACCTCGAAGAGGGCCAGGTGGTCGACGGCGTGGTCAAGAACATCACCGATTACGGTGCGTTCGTTGATCTCGGCGGCATCGACGGCCTCCTGCATGTCACCGACATCGCATGGCGCCGCGTGAACCATCCGACGGAGCTTCTGACCATCGGCCAGCAGGTCAAGGTCAAGATCATCAAGATCAACCACGAGACGCACCGCATCTCGCTGGGCATGAAGCAGCTCCAGGCCGATCCGTGGCTGGGCATCGACGCCAAGTACCCGCTGCAGGCCAAGTTCACCGGCCGCGTCACCAACATCACGGACTACGGCGCGTTCGTGGAACTGGAGCCGGGCATCGAAGGCCTGATTCACGTCTCCGAAATGTCGTGGACCAAGAAGAACGTCCACCCCGGCAAGATCGTCTCCACCTCGCAGGAAGTGGAAGTGCAGATCCTCGAGGTCGACCCGATCAAGCGCCGCATCTCGCTCGGCCTCAAGCAGACCCTTTCCAACCCCTGGGAAGATTTTGCCGACAAGCATCCGAACGGCAGCGTCGTGGAAGGCGAAGTCAAGAACAAGACCGAGTTCGGCCTGTTCATTGGCCTCGACGGCGATGTGGACGGCATGGTCCATCTCTCCGACCTCGACTGGAACCGTCCGGGCGAGCAGGTCATCGACGACTTCCGCAAGGGCGACATGGTCAAGGCCGTGGTGCTCGACGTGGACGTCGAGAAGGAGCGCATCTCGCTGGGCATCAAGCAGCTCGCCGGTGACCCCTTCGTCGATGCCGGCGAACTGAAGAAGAACCAGGTCGTCACCTGCGAAGTCACCGACGTCAAGGAAGGTGGCATCGACGTCAAGATCACCGGCACCGATCTCACGGCCTTCATCCGCCGTGGCGATCTGGCCCGCGATCGCGCCGATCAGCGCCCCGAGCGCTTCGCTGCCGGCGAAAAGGTTGACGCCCGCGTCATCCAGTTCGACCGCAAGGCCCGCAAGGTCCAGGTTTCGATCAAGGCCCTCGAAATGGCCGAAGAGAAGGAAGCCATCGCGACCTACGGTTCGTCCGATGCAGGCGCTTCGCTCGGCGACATTCTCGGCGCCGCGCTGCGCGCACGCACCGAGAAGAAGTAAGGTCGGGAACGCCGGCCTCTCAGCCGGCTCTCGGAGCCACCACGATTGCAGAAAGGGCGCGACCTACAGGGTTCGCGCCCTTTCTTTTTGGTCCTCTCGCCAACGTCGTGTGGCCCATGCTGGTCTTCAGACCGGCATGAAAGCACCGTCTGCAAAGAACAGATTGCATGGCTGACCTTACACCACTCGGCCAAAAGCTGCTCAGCCCGCAAAGTTGGTGCTAACGATACACAGGCAAGATTTCGCGTCAGAGCCTCTCAGTTTAATAATCTTTCCAAAACGGGCGTTTGAATGGGCGCCCTTCCATGTTTGGTGAATTTTTCCGCTTTCGAGCGCACGAGCATCTTGCATTGCCGCAGCGTTTGGTTGATCGGTTGTCGCTTACAAGCCCCGAATGGCCGCCACCCTGGCGAAAAATTCGCGAGCAAGGGGGAAACAACCACATGCGTATCAATCGTTTGACACTCGTAGCCGGCGTGGCACTTGCCCTCCTCGGCAGCGCCGCCTTTGCTGCCGACAAGAAGACCGTGGCCGTAACCTCGATCGTCGAGCATCCGGCTCTCAATGCCGCCCGCGACGGTGTCAAGAAGGCCCTGGAGGATGCCGGCTACAAGGATGGCGATACCCTCTCCTTCCAGTTCGAGACGGCTCAGGGCAGCCCCGCCACCGCAGCGCAGATCGCCCAGAAATATGTCGGCGAGAAAGCCGATGTGATCGTCGGTATCGCCACGCCATCGGCCCAGGCTGCCCTGGCTGCCACCAAGGACATTCCGATCGTGTTCACCGCCGTGACCGATCCTGTCGCGGCCCAGCTCGTCAAGGACCCCGCCAAGCCCGAAGGCAACGTCACTGGCGTGACCGACGCAACCCCGATGCCCGACCAGGTCAAGCTGATCCAGGCGATTGCGCCCAACGCCAAGAAGATCGGCTTCATCTTCAATCCCGGCGAGGCCAATTCGGTCGTCCAGCTCGAGGCCATGAAGAAGGCGACCGCGGCCCTTGGCCTGGAGACGATCGAGGCACCGGCCACCAAGTCGGCCGATGTCGGAGCTGCGGCCCAGAGCCTGATCGGCAAGGCCGACGCCATCTTCGTGCCGACCGACAATCTGGTGGTCTCGGCCCTGGAAGCGGTGATCACGGTGGGAACCGAAAACAAGATACCCGTCTTCTCCGGTGACACCAATGGCGTCGAGCGCGGCGCGGTCGCTTCCATCGGCGTCGACTATTTCAAGTCCGGCGTATTGGCGGGCGAGATGGTCGTCCGCATCCTCAAGGGTGAGAAGCCAAGCGCCATTCCCGTGGCCGTCCCCTCCGCCACCGACCTCTTCCTCAACCAGAAGACCGCCGGCCCGATGGGCGTGACGCTGCCAGCCGATCTGGTCGCCAAGGCCAAGACGGTCGTGAAATGAGCCTCTCCAAGTAATCCGGATCATCATAACCGGGCAGGCGGCCGCGCGTTGCGCGGCCGCCCTCATAAGATCAACCCATTCCGAGCAAGCCGCGCCATGATCCCCCTCCGTTCTCTCGGCGTTGCCGCCGTTCTTCTCGCCAGCTTCGCCCAGGTCGCGACCGTCACGGGCGCCGCTGCTGCCGACAAACCGGTGGTCGCGATCACCGCCATCGTCGAACATCCCTCGCTCAACGCCATCCGCGAGGGCGTGAAGGCCGGCCTCAAGGACAAGGGCTATGCGGAGGGCGAGGCCATCACCATCCTCTATGAATCGGCGCAGGGCAGCCCGGCCACAGCGGCCCAGATTGCCCAGAAATTCGTCGGCGAAAACCCGGCCGTGATCGTGCCGATCACCACCCCCTCCTCCCAGGCCGTCGCCGCGGCAACCAAGGACATCCCCATCGTCTTCGCCGCCGTGACCGATCCGCTCGGCGCGCAATTGGTGAAGACCCTCGACAAACCCGGCGGCAATATCACCGGCGTCAGCGACTTTCCGCCCGCGGCCGGCCAGCTCGACCTGATCAAGGAGGTCCTGCCCAAAGCCAAGGTGGTGGGCGTCGTCTATAATTCCGGCGAGGTCAACAGCCTGTCGGTGATCGAGGCGCTACGCAAGCTGGCAGGTGAACGCGGGCTGGAAATCCTGCCTTCTCCCGCAACCAAATCCTCCGATGTGGGCGCAGCCGCGCAAAGTCTGGTGGGCAAGGCCGATGCGATCTACATCCCCAACGACAATCTGGTGGTCTCGGCCCTGGAATCGGTGCTGCAGGTCGGCTTCGACAGCCGCCTGCCAGTGTTCGCCAGCGATCCCGACAGCGTCGGGCGTGGCGCGGTCGCCGCTCTCGGCCTCGATCAGTTCGAGATTGGCCGTCAGGCCGGCCATGTCGCGGCCCGCGTGCTGAAGGGCGAGAAGCCCGGCGACATCCCAGTCGAGAATTCCAAAGGCGTCAGCCTGGTCGTCAACGCCAAGGCCGCCGAAAAGATGGGCGCTCCCTTGCCGCAGGCCGTATTGGCGCGTGCCAAGGACGTTGCAAAGTAATAACAAGCCTTGGAGAACGCCGGGGCATGCCAGCGCCGGCGTCTTCTCCTGTTCCTGTTGGGATTGATGCATGAGCCTATTTGCTTTTGTCGGTTCGATTGAAATCGGCCTGATCTATGCGCTGATCGCGCTGGGCGTGTTTTTATCGTTCCGGGTGCTCGATTTTCCCGACTTGACAGTCGATGGTTCCTATCCGCTCGGTGCCGCGACGGCCGCCGCCGCCATCGTTGCGGGCTTCGATCCCTTCAGCGCAACGGCTCTGGCCATCTTTGCCGGAGCTCTGGCCGGGATGATGACGGCCTGGCTCAACATCCGCTTCCGCATCCTGCAATTGCTCGCCAGCATCCTGACCATGACGGCGCTCTACTCGATCAATCTGCGCATCATGGGCAGGCCCAACGTCCCTCTGCTCAACCAGGAAACGCTGGTGACCTGGACACGCGACCATCTGATGGCGATCTTCGGCTGGGCTCCGCCTTCCTATCAGCTGAAAGTCTGGATGCTCGGCGTGATCGTGCTGATCGTCTGGGCGCTGCTCAGCTGGTTTCTCAATTCCGAATTCGGCCTCGCCATGCGGGCGACCGGCGCCAATCCGCGCATGGCGCGGGCGCAAGGCGTCTCCACCCAGCTGCATAATTATGTCGGCATGGCGATCTCGAACGCCCTGGTCGCCTTCGCCGGCGCCCTGTTCGCCCAGACCAGCGGCTTTGCCGACATCACGCTCGGCACGGGCACCATCGTCGGCGGCCTTGCCTCGGTCATTCTCGGGGAGACGTTGTTTCGCACCCGCTCCATCGCCTGGTTGCTGGTCGCCTGCGTTGTCGGCGCCATCCTCTACCGCCTCGCCATCGCGCTCGCGCTCAATTCCGAGTGGTCGCGCACCATCGGGCTCAATTCCAGCGACCAGAACCTGGTGACCTCGGTTCTGGTTGGCCTGGCACTGATCCTGCCGAGCCAGTTCCCCCGCCTGCGTGCGATCTTTGCGCCCGCGCCCAAGTCAGCGTCCAAGTAAGGAGGCGGCGATGATCGAGATCAAGGACATCCACGTCACCTTCGGCCGCGGTACGCCGCTTGAGAACCGCGCCTTGCGCGGGCTCTCGCTGACGATTCCGACCGGCCAGTTCCTCACCGTGATCGGTTCGAACGGCGCCGGCAAATCCACCCTCCTGAATGTCCTGAGCGGTGATGCCCCGGCCGAACGCGGCCGCATCGTTATCGAGGACGTCGATGTGCTGCGCTGGCCGACGCCACGCCGCGCCGGGCTGATCGCCCGCGTATTCCAGGATCCGATGGCCGGCACCTGCGAGAGACTGTCGATCGAGGAGAACATGGCGCTCGCCTTCGCGCGCGGGCACTCGCGCGGCTTCGGCGCTTCGCTCAACGGCTCCAGGCGCGCGCTGTTTCGCGACAAGCTTTCCATTCTCGGCCTCGGACTGGAAAACCGCCTGGGCGACTCGATGGGGCTGCTTTCAGGCGGCCAGCGCCAGGCCGTCAGCCTCTTGATGGCGACGCTGACGGGTATGAAGATCCTGCTGCTCGACGAGCATACCGCGGCGCTCGACCCGCGCACCGCCGACTTCGTGCTGGAACTCACCCGCAAGATCGTCGAGGAACAGCAGCTCACCGCCCTGATGGTGACCCATTCGATGCGGCATGCCCTCGACTACGGCACCCGCACGGTGATGCTGCATGAGGGACAGGTCGCCTTCGATCTCGACGCCGAGCATCGCCGCGGCCTCGACGTGCCCGATCTCCTCAAGCTGTTCAGCAAGGTGCGCGGCGAGCAGCTCGACGACGACAGCCTGCTGTTGGGTTAATGCCCCCGGGGAGCGCGGACGTCTCAGCGACATGCCTGCATGTCGCGATGTCCGCTTCCTGAAAGCACTGAACAGAGGAAGAGCGGAGGGGACGTCCGCGATTCCAGGAAGACACGTCTTCAATGTGTCATACCGAGCCTCGAATATATTGATGCATACGAGACTTGCCCCCCTCCCCGCGATTTCCGACACCAAATCAAAGATTTGGCGAAAATCGCAGGATCGACCCATGAGACATTTTCAATGCCTCTTGGTATCAGTATCTTCCAGGCTTGGTTTCAAACCGAAAATACCAGAACAGGGCGATTTCTTCGGTACCGGGATGCAGAGCCTCGTAGAAATGGCGATCATAGCCGCCGAGCTCGAAACCATAGCGCTCATAGAAGCGGCAGGCGCCGACATTGTTGGATTGCGTCTCCAGGCGTATGCCGGGCAGGCCCTGGCGTAAACCCCAGGCCACCGCGGCATCCATCAATTGCCGGGCCAAGCCGCTGCCTCGATGGTTCGCATCGACCGCAATGTCGTCGACAAAGGCAAAGTCATTCCAGCCATGCGAAACCGCAGCATAGCCGACGGGCAGGCCAACCTGCGTCTCGACCACGAACAAAGTGCTGTCCTCGCCGTCGATATAGCTGCCGACCTCTTGCCCATCGAAGCCATAGTTCTTGCGATAGGCCGGTTCGACCTGCGCGACCCGCCCCAACCGAGGCCCGTCGAATGGGCCGACGGCTATCTGCGTGATGAGGAAGGAGAAGTCGCAGGCGGCAAGCAATGCCATATCCTCGGCTTTGGCGATCCTGACCGCCTTGCAGGCCCCTGTTCCATTCCGCATCCAGGGCGCGTCCACGCCGTATTTGTCTGACGTCATGAACCCTCATCCGTCCGGTGGGCAGCGCGATTGCCGATCCTGAGGCGACCGAGAAAATCGGTCAACCGCTCCTTCTAGATGGGTGTTGCAAGGGCATGAAGGAAGCCCCGTCATGGCACCAAAACGAGCTTGCCCACGCTCCGGCGCGATTGCAGGCTCTCATGTGCCTCGGCGGCCCGTTCCAAAGGAAAACGGCCTCCGATTGTTACCTTGAGCGAGCCTGCCATTGCTTGCGCGAAAAGATCACCGAGATCGGCGTGCAACGTGTCTGATGTCAGCAAGGGCAGCAAGGCGAAGCCTTTCACGGACTGGTTGCGCCCCAGCAGGGCTTCGACCTCGGGCTTGCCGAGCTCGAATCGCCCCATGGCTGCACAGACGAGCTCTCCAGCCGGAGCGAGCCCTTCCAGACAGGCCCCGGTGCCTGGCCCGCCGACGAGGTCATAGGCGATATCGACACCCAACCCGCCGGTCGCCGCCAGTACCTGTCCGGTCCAGCCGGCGCTGCGATAGTCGACGCCGAGATCTGCCCCGAGGGATCGTGCAAGATCGAGCTTCTCCGCCGACCCGGCCGCGGCGATCACCTGGCGGGCACCGGCGCTATGCGCGAGCTGGATCAGCAGCGATCCGACCCCGCCTGCGGCGGCGTTGATCAGGATCGACTTAGCCTGCGGCGGGGCTCGGCGAAGGAGGTGAAGGGCAGTCAGCCCCTGCACCATCAGAGCGGCCGCCACCTCGAAGGACAGGCCGTCCGGGAGCGGCACCAGCGAGGCGGCTTCGGCAATGACATAATCGGCATAGCCACCGGCCCGGCCCATGGCGAAGAGGGGCACGGCCACTCGCGTACCAATCGCCGGCATGGTGACGCCGGGCCCGAGCGCCTCGACGATACCGGAGACTTCGACACCCGGCACCATCGGCAGTTCGGTCGTCACCGCGTAGCGATCCTGCCGTATCAGCACCTCGAAATAGTTCACCCCGGCGGCCTGCATGCGGATCAGCACCTCCCCCTCCGCGGGAACGGGGACGGGCAGATCGATGGGCTTGAGGGCGTCGGGAGCGCCGAAGCGGCTCAAACGAATGGCTTTCATGGTTCACCGGGGGTTGGTCTCGAATGACCCCGGTTCTGTGGTATTTACCGTTTTGTCTCTACACACTCTTTTGTGCCATACAGACCTGGAGGTAACCATGACGGAGCCGATCAAGCGCCTGCCCATGCTGCCCGTCGAGCGAGCCCTCAAGGTGATCTCGGGCCGTTGGAAGGCGGTGATCCTGTATTATCTGCTGGATAGCCCCAAGCGCCTTTCCGAACTGAAGCGGCTGGTGCCCGAGATCAGCCAGAAGGTGCTGATCCAGCAATTGCGCGAGATGGAGGAGCATGGGCTCGTCCATCGCGAAATCTTCCGGCAGGTCCCGCCCCGTGTCGACTATTCGGCGACGCTGCTCGGACAAAGCCTCGAACCGGTGCTGCTGGCTCTGTGCGACTGGGGACAGCGACACGCCGCCGAACTGGATGAACTCGACCACACGCGGGATTGCATCATCAGGCCTGTCAGGCATGTGGCGGCAGCCGGATGAGTGGTGAAGCATCCATGCCGATGCTACCCGATGATCGCCCGCACCGCCTCCTCCAGCCGCTCCGCCGGCAACTCCATGATCTCTGCCGTCGCCGTCCAGACCAGGGCGACCCGCACATCTTTCGCCGGATAGAGCCTCTTCATCAGATGTCGGTAGAGCCCAAGCTGGCTGAGATAGGCCTGAGGTACCGCGTCGAGCCCGCGGGGAGGCTGGCGGTTGGTCTTGAAGTCGACGATCCAGACAGCATCCGGCCCGACGGCCAGGCGGTCGATCCGCCCGGACACGGCATAATCCGCCCGGCCTGGACGGGCGATGCGGCCGGCCAAGGCGACCTCGGCACGACTGCCGGGGACGAAGAACGGTTCGAGGGCCGGTAAGGCCAGCACCGACAGGGCCTCCTCGGCCCAGGCTGCGTGATCCTCCGGCCATTGCGCCGCCGCCCGGTCCAGGAAGGCGAGCGCCTGCTCGCGCCGAGCCGACGCATCGACATCGGGCAGATATTGCAGCAAGGCGTGAATCAGCGCTCCGCGCCGCAAGGTCCTGCCGTCAGGCGCCGCCGCGCCCACGAGCCCGGGCAGTTCCTCGGGATGCTCGGTCTCGGAGGGGGCAAGGGAGACCTCCTCGGCCCGCTCCGGCGCCGCCTTCTGGCGCAGCCAGGCCGGCGCCGGCACCGCCGCATCCTCACGCCTTGCCGGCCGGCCTTCGACCGCGCGTCGCGGCGTCGGCTCATAGACCAGCCTTTCGCCCTCGCCGTCCGGCTCGACCCTGGCACCCGCCTCGCGCAGGGCGTCGGCGATCATGTCGTACCAATTGCCTGCCCGCCGCGCCGTGGCACCCTCGAAGCCGGCGATGACGAGCCGGTCTTCGGCCCTCGTCAGGGCGACATAGAGCAGGCGGCGGTGCTCAGCCTCGTTCTCGGCCCGGATCGCATCGCGGGCGGCTGCGACCGGCGTCGGGTCGGAGGCCTTGCTGGGCGACCAGACCGGGATCTCGCTGCCAGCGGGCCGCCCCGGTGCCTGCAAAAAGAAGAGCTTGGGATCGTGCCGTCCGTCCGGTGCGCTGCAGGTATCGGCCAGGATGACGACGCGCGCCTCCAGGCCCTTGGAGCCATGCACCGTCATCACGCGCACTTCGCCGCGCGCCACATCCATGTCGCGCTTGATCTCGGCCTTGGCCTCGGCGAGCCAGGCGAGAAAGCCCTGCAGGCTGGCGGTGTTGGCCCGTTCATAATCGCCGGCCACGCGGAGGAACTCGTCCAGCGCATCGGCGGCCTCCGCCCCGAAGCGGGCGAGCATGATACGCCGGCCGCCGTCGCGAGCAAGGATGTCAGCGAAGAAGGCGAAGGGCGTCTTGCCGGCGGCCTCCGTACGCCAAACGGTGAGGCGGGCAAAGGCGGAGGCAAAGCGCTCATCCTCTTGCGCAGCCACGGCCAAGGCGGCCCAGAGCGTACCCTTGCGGCCCGGCGCCAGGGCGATGAGATCCTCGTCGTCGAGCCCGACGAGCGGGGTCTTGAGCACCGTCGCGAGGGTGAGGTCATCGGCAGGCAGCAAAGCAAACCGGGCAAGCGCCATGAGGTCCATCACGGCGATATGGTCGGTCAAGACGATGCGGTCGGCACCGGCCACCGGCACGCCGGCGAATTTCAGGGCGCGGATCACCGCCTCAAACAAAGCGTTGCGGCTTCGCACCAGCACCATGACGTCGCCGGCATCGTAGCGCGCGCCGGTGGCGGGATCACCCTCCCGGATGAGGCTGCTCACCTCGGCGGCGATCTTGCGGGCGAGACGCACCACCGGGCTGGAGACGGGCGTCTCGTCGAAAGGCGCGTCCCAGGCGGTGATCTCGACCGCCGGTTGCGGCTTTTCCACCGGCCAGACCTCGACACGGCCGGGATCGAGAGCCCGCACGGTCTCATGCACGGTGGCGACGTCGTCCGAGGACAGTCCGCGGCGGTTGCCGGCGGCGGCGAAAACATGATCCACCGCCTTGAGGATATCGGGCGTCGAGCGGAAGGATTGCTTGAGCTCGATCGCCTCGAAACGCTCCTCCGCCTCATCCACCTTGTGGCGGAAATGGCTGCGCATGCGGGCAAACTCCGCCGGCGCCGCGCCCTGAAAGGAAAAGATCGACTGCTTCTCGTCGCCCACGGCGAAGATGGTGCGCCGCTCGCTGCGCGCACCCGAGCCCGAGGTGAATTCATGCGCCAGCATCGCGATGATGTGCCACTGGGCGGGGCTGGTGTCCTGGGCTTCGTCGACCAGGATATGGTCGATGCCGCGATCGAGCTTGTAGAGCACCCATTCGGCGCCGGCCCGGCTGAGCAGATCGGCCGTACGCTGGACGAGATCGTCGAAATCGAGCGCTGCCCGCATTACCTTGCCGGCTTTGTATCGCCCGAGCAAAGCCGCCGCAACGGCAATCAGAGCCTCGCTGCGCTCATAGGCGGCCGCCGCCTTCCGGCGCTGCAGGAGGTCGGCGATCCGCTCCAACTCGGCGAGGAGTTGCTCGGCATAAGCCGGATAGTCCTTGCTGAAATCCTTGACGAGGAAGGCATTGGCCGAGCGCGCCTCGCCCGTGCCGGTGAGATAGACAGCGCGCCAGGCTTCACCACGCCGTGCCGGCGCAGCCGCGATTGCGGCGCCGAGCCTGTCGGCAAGATCGAGGATGCGCTTGCTGTCATAGTCCCGCATGGCAGCCTCGATCGCCGCCCATTCGGTGAGGGGGATCGAGGCTTCATCGATCTCGGCTTCGATGGTGGCGACGCTTTCGCCCTCCTTCAGTTCGAGCAGGCCGCGCAACTGGCTAAGCGCATCGGCAGCGCCCTTCCCGCTCAGGAAGGGACGCAGGGCTTCGCGTTCGAAGGTGATTTCGGCGAGCAGACCGTCAAAGGCGCCCTCCCCGGTATCTTCCAGGAGTCGCGCCATGGCGCGCCCGAGCCCGGCGTCCGGATGCGCATTCGCCTCCAGGATCAGGCTGGTGCGGGCTGTATCGAGCAGTTCGCGCGCGGCCCTGTCGTCCAGCACCGAAAACTGCGCCGGGACGTTGGCCTCGAAGGGAAACAGGTGCAGCACGCGCTCGCAGAAGGCATGGATGGTGAGGATCTTCAGGCCGCCGGGTGTCTCGATCGCCGCTGCGAAGAGCTGGCGCGCGCGCTTGAGGCCGGCGCCGTCGGGCTTGAAACCGGTGATGCCCTCGATCGCCTCGATGAGCTTGCCCTCCTCCTCGACGGCCCATTGGCCGAGCGTGGCGAAGATGCGATTCTGCATGTTCGCCGCCGCGGCCTTGGTGAAGGTGAGGCATAGAATGGCGGATGCATCGATACCGGCGAGCAGAAGGCGGATGACACGCCGCGTCAGCACGGTGGTCTTGCCCGAGCCGGCATTGGCCGACACCCAGGCCGACAGCGAGGGATCGGAGGCCAGGCGTTGATGGTGAACCGTGTCGGCAGAGGGCTTGCGCGGGGTCATGCTTCCTCCGCGCTCACAGACCATTCGCGCACCCGGGCAAGATGGTCATAGTCGCCATAGCGCCGCCCCTTGAACATCGGGTGCAGCAGGGAGGTGTAGGGCGTTCTCTCGTTCTCGAAACGGTCGATCAGGGCTTTGAGCCGTTCGAGGCTCTGCAGGGCCACCTCGATCGGCGTGGTGTCCTTGAAGATCAACGGCTTTTCGCTCGGCCCCTTGCCGCCGCCGGCAAGATGCACGATGGCGGGATCGCCCAAAGCCTCGGGTGCCGGCACGCCGCTGAAACCGGCCTCGAGTAGCATCGCCATTTCCAGCGCCAATTGCGGCGCGAGGCCCGTTTCCACCTGCCTGGCCGTCGGCGCCTGACCGGTCTTGAAATCGAGGATGGCAACCCGGCCATCGGGGGCGACCTCGATGCGGTCGGCACGGGCGGACAGTGTGAAGGCCCGGTCGGCCAGGGTCGACCAGGTGAGCTTGCCGGGGATCTCGCTCAGCACGCGGGCAAGGCGTGGCCGACGCTCGCGTTCCCATTCCACCAGGAATTCGGCGATGGCCGCAAAGCGCGGCCGCCAGAAGGCTAGAACCTCGGGAAAATCGACGAGAGGGATGAAGAGCTCCTCGCCGATGGCCATCAAGCGCGCGAGGGCATCCGGCGGCACCCCGTCTGCGCAAAGGGCGGCGAAACGTTCGAGCGCGCCATGGATCAGCGTGCCCCTTTCAGCCGCCCCGGGCGGCATGGCAATCTCGTCGAGCGGTTCGAGCCTGAGGATGTGGCGGGCATAGATCGTATAAGGATCGCGCACGAGGTGCTCGATCTGCGTGACCGACAGACGGGTCGGACGCAGCGCAAGCGATGGTGTGGGCTTGGGCGCGGTGAGCAGGGGCGGTGGCCCTTCGGCCGCGTCGAGCTGGCGCGCGAGGGCGCAATAATGCTCGCCCCTTGCACGCATGGCGCCGAAAACCGGCCCCAGAAAGGCGCCGAGCCGCTGGAGCCAGCGCGACGGCACGCTGGGCGAGCCGCCGCGCTTCAGCGACCGCGTGATCACCACATCGCGATAGCCGAGCGCCTGCTCGAAGTCGTGCGCGGCGAGGCCGATGCGTTTTTCCGGCGGCGACAGGCCGATTGCCGCCCGCATCGGCCGGTTCAGCCAGGGATCGGTCTTGACGTCGGGCGGCCAGACGCTTTCGTCGAGCCCTGCCAGCACCAGCCGGTCGACCGGCAGAAGGCGGGCCTCCAGCAGGCCGTAAATGGCGATGCGTGGGTGCTTGGGCTCGCCGCCCCGAACCGAGCGCCCGGCGATCAGGGCCGCGAACAGGCCGGGATACTCATGCGCCGGCAGGCAGAGAGCCTCGGGCGCGATGGTGCCGAGATCGTCGAGGAAGCCCGTAAGCGCTTCACCGGCTTCACCTTGCTTGAGCCCCTCAACTTCGTCGGGCGCCACTTCGCCCAGGGCCTCCACGGCAGCGCGATGCGCGGCGAAAAAGCTGGCGGCAGGCAAGGGTTCGGATTGGCGCAGCAGTGCCGCGAAGGGTTCGAGCCTGGCGGTCAAGGCCTCGATCACAGCCTCGGCTCCGGTCCATTCCTCCTCGCTCAAAGCCCGCCGGGCGGGTGGGCAATGGGGATCGCCGAGCGAGGCCTTGCCGAGCGCCAGGGCCGCCACAAGACCGGCGGGACCGCCGGCCGGCCTGGGGCCACGCAGGGCGCCGATCTCCAGCGCCGTCACCGCCCGCTCCAGATCCGCACGTAACAGACCAAGGCGCGCCAGCGGGTGCTTGAGCAGGGACAACAGCGTGATGGGGTCGAAATCATGCAGCGCGGCGTCGAGCGCCAGGCGCGCGAACAGGCCGGGCGGAGTTTGGGTCAGCGGCTGGCCGGCGCTGTCGTCAGCCTCGATGCCCCAGCGGCCGAGTTCGGTGACCACGCGCTCGGCGAGTTGGCGGTTCGGCGTCACCAGCGCCGCCTTGCGGCCTGCTACCGTCAAGGCCTCGCGCAGCACCAGAGCCGTCGCCAGGGCTTCTTCGCCCTCATGCACCGCCTCTATCAGGGCGACGCCGGCAAAAGCCTCGGTCATCGCCGCGGGATCGACATGCCGCTGGGCGGCCCACAGATCCGTGGTCTCCGCCGGCCGCAGGGCCTGCGACACCAGGGCGGCGCGCAGCGCCAGAGGCGACGGCGGCGAGGCGAGCTCGGTCACGCTGGCGCGTTCGGCGCCGATATCGGTCAGCAAGGCAGCAAGACCCGCCTGGGGATGGCCGGGGGCTCCTTCGCCCTTGCCGATGGCGTTCCAGCCGATGGCGTCGAGGTCGAGGTCAAGGCCCGGCAGGACGACCGCGCCCCGGGGATGGGCGGCAACCGCCTTGATGAGGTCGCGGGTGGCCGGAATGGAGCCGGTCGAGCCGGCCACGATCACCGGGCCTGTCTTGGGGTTTCCGGAAAGCCTGGCAGCCTCGCGCTCCATGCGGGCATTGCGCAGGAGCACGGCGTCGCTGCGGCCGATCTCCTTGAGATGGTCAGGCCAATGCACGGTGGCGATCTCAAGGAAGCGCAGCGTGATGTCCCAATATTTGTCATAAAGCCCGGCATGACTCTCGCCGAGATTGAGGATTGCCTCAGGCGCCACCCGGTCGATCTGCAGGCCGTCGAGGAAATTGCCGAGCTCGGCCGCGAGCCCTGCCGCATCGCCCGGCGAGGAGGGAATCAGCAGCGGTTCAGCCCCTTCCTCACCCGGCACCGGCAGGAGGGCCTGCTTCAGCGCCGCGCTCCATTGCAGGATCAGCCGCGTCAGGGCGACCTGGCGGTCGAGCCCGGCGACCGGTTCCGGCAGATCGTCGCTCGCCTGCGCAAAGGCGACCTCGTCATCGTCGATTTCGCCGAGCGCCCTCAGGCGCGGCAGCAATGCGGCGTTACTGCCCAGCCTGTCGAGGAAGATGCCGCGCAAGGCGCGGATGGCGCGGCGGGTCGGCAGATAGAGCGTCGCGCTTGCGAGCGCGAGCGGATCCTCGCGCGGCGCAAAGCCCGGCACCAGCCGGCCATCCAGCAGGGCGTCGACCAGCGTCTCCAGAAAAGGCGAGCCGGGAGCGATGGTCAGGAGATTCGGGCGATGCGCCATGGCCCAGAGATAAACAGCGCGATCGCCGCCATGACAAGGGGTGTCAGGCCTCGACCTTCGTCGCGACGTCCAGCTTCGGAACGCGGAAGCCCATGGCGATCCAAGCCCCGAGCAGCTTGGCATAGAAGGACATCGTATGGGTTTTCAGATTGGGGATGTCATCAGGCAGGCCGGACGCATCGGGCAGGTCGCCGACCATCGTGCGCATCTGGGCCTTCGGCCGCGCCCGTTCGGGCCACAGATGGAGATAGAGGCTGATCCAATGTGCGCCCTTCATTTCCAGGAAGACCGGGGTATTGCAGCAGGTGGCGACGATACGGCGTGACCCTGCCTTGTCGGAAAGCCGGAATTCGCTCAGATGCTCGGCGCCGGACAGTATCCGCATGCGGTCCTTGCGATATTCGGCGCTGGGCGTGGCCTCGTGGCAGGTGAGTATGGGCCTGGCGCCGGGCAGCTTCGCCAAGCGGCCCGCGGCAGCCCGGCAGGAATTGCACAGGCATTCGGACACCAGGATGGGTGCGCCCCTGACCTCCAGGCGTGTCCGTCCGCAGTCACAGCCGATCGTCGTAGTCTGGCTCATTGCGTGTGCTCCCCACTGAGATGAAACAAGTGACGGATGTATCGGTCGAGATGATCGAGGCTTTCACGCGCCAGTTCGGGATCGTTGCCCGCCTTGGCCAGGACGAAGCCGCCCTGGATGACGGCCTGGGTGTGCCGCGCCAGGCTTTCGGCTGTCCAGTCGCCGGCAATGCCGTGCTCGCGCCGCGCCGCCTCGATATCGGCCTCCAGCGTGGCGGCATGGCCGAAAATGCTGTGCCCGCAGGCATCGCGAATGTCGGGGGCGGTCGCATAGACCTCCTGCGCCATGGTGCCGACCAGGCAGGTGAACTCGGGCAGGTCGCCCACGATGATCGCCTTGCGGAAGGCCACATAAGCGAGAACGCGCTCCAGGGGATCCGCCGGGGCGTGATAGGGCGCGACCTGAAAGAAGCCGGTGGTCGTCTCCTCCCAGAATTCCGCCGCGGCGACGCCGAGCGCTTCCTTGCTGCCGAAATGATGGAAGAAGGCTCCCTTGGTGACATCGGCCGCGCGGCAGATGTCATCGACGGAGGTGGCGGCGAAGCCCTTGGCGCGGATGACGTCCCGCGCCGCCTCCAGGAGGCGGTTTCGGGCATGGCCACGTTCGGGCGATTGCTTTGTGGGTCTTGACATGCGATAAACATACCAAATGGTTGGTATGCGTCAAGTGTAAATACAAGATGGCGCGCGGGGATCATCGTTTTCCTCCGCACGAACTCCATCTTGCACACGGCTTTGTCAGGTGTGTCTGGAGAGACCGATACCAGGCCGCAATAAGCCGGCTCTTGCTGGGAGTGCCCCCGGTTACCGCCCCTTCCAGACCGGTGCGCGCCTTTCGACGAAAGCCTTGGCTCCCTCGCGTGAATCCTCGGAAAGCTGCATGGCGCGGTGCTCCGGCACCTTGCCGGCATAGACATGCTCATAGGCCTCGCGCACGCCCATGCCTTCGGTGGCGGCGAGGATGGCCTTGACCGCGGCGATGGACAGCGGCGCGTTGGCCGCGATGGTATCCGCCAACTCCCGCGCCGTGGTCATCAGCTCGGCCATCGGCACGACGCGGTTGGCGAGACCCCAGCCATGCGCTTCCTGTGCCGTGAAGCGGCGGCCAGTGAGCAACAATTCGCTGGCGATGGCGAGCGGGATGCGGCGCGGCAGGCGCTGAATGCCGCCGGCATCCGCGACGAGGCCGACGGTGACTTCCGATAAGGCGAATTCGGCGTGATCGGCCACCACCATGAGATCAGCGGCCAGCGCTAATTCGCAGCCACCAGCGATGGCGACGCCGTTGACGGCTGCGATCACCGGCTTGGTCAGTGCCCAGAAGGCGGTCAGGCCGGCAAAGCCGCCCGGCCCGAAATCGGTGTCCGGCTCTTCGGCGCCGGAAGCGGCGGCCTTCAGGTCCCAACCGGCGGAGAAGATGCGCTCGCCTCCACCCGTGAGGATCGCCACACGCAGCTCCGGATCATCCTGCAAGGTGCGGAAGGCGGCGTGCAGGGCCTTGGAGGTGGCGAGATCGATGGCATTCGCCTTCGGGCGATCCAGCGTGACCTCCAGCACCGCGCCGCGGCGTTCGAGCTTGACGGATTCAGACATGGCAATCTCCCTGGCAGGCCGGTTGCCCGCTCTAAAATCAGCAAATGGCAGAGCGAACTGGAAGTCCGCACTCCTGGTCTCAATCCAGCATGCGGACCAGCGCGTCGGCTGCGATGGCCCCACGGCCCTCGGGCAGCACGAAGAGCGGATTGACGTCGAGTTCGACCAGCCGGTCGGCATGGCGCTCGGCAAAGTCGGCGATCGCCAGGATGGCCTTGATGGTGCCGCGAATGTCGCCGCGCGGCTTGCCGCGAAAGCCTTCCAGCAGGCGGGCGACACGCAGGCTCATCAGCTTTTCTCGGATCTCCTCGGCGGTAACAGGCAGCAGCATCACGGCCGCGTCCTTGAGCATCTCAACCAGGACGCCACCGGCCCCGACGGTGAGCGTCGGCCCGAACTGGGGATCGCGCACCACGCCGACGATGAGTTCGGCGACGGCACCCTCCACCATGCGCTCGACCAGGAAGCGATCGCCGAGATGCGACATGGAGGCGACGGCATCGGTCACGTCGGCGCGCGAGCGCAGGCCTAGCTTGACGCCGCCGACATCGGATTTATGGGCGATCTTGTCGCTGTGGATCTTGATCGCCACCGGAAAGCCGAGAGCGGCAGCCGTCGAGGCGGCCTCGACCGTGCCGGCGATACGGCTGGGCGGCAGCTCCAAGCCGTGACGGCCGAGCAAATGCTTGGATTCATATTCGCTGAGCAGGCGCGCCTTGCCGACCTCGATGCGCGCGACCTTGCGCAGGGGGACGAGCTTCTCCCAGCCTGCGCGCGCCGTGGTGAAGTCGACGCCGTGGGTGATGGCGGTCAGCGCGTCGCCCATGCCCTGCATCGGCAGCACGCCATCGGCGAGCAGCGCCTTGGCATCTTCCTCCTGCATGTTCTCCGGAAGCGAAGAAACCACGGCGGCGCGGGCACCCGATGCTGCGGCAGCCCGAGTGATCGCCGCGCGGGCGGCGGCAAAGCCGCCATCCGGCACCAGGCCGCGATCGGTGCGCGGCTGATCCAGCACCAGCAGGTTGAGGTCGAAGCCCGAGTTCAGCATCTCGGTGAAAACCGCCTCGTTGGCCGGCTCATTGCCCCAGATATAGGTGTGGTAGTCGAGCGGGTTGGAAATATGCACCTTGTCGGTGAGCAATTCCTGCAGGCGCGCCGCGTTCTCCGGCGGGATCGGCGCGAAATCGAGATCCCGGTCGGCCGCGAGGTCGGCAATCAGGGCCGCCTCGCCGCCCGAGCAGCTCATCGAGGAGATGCGCTTGCCGGGCAGGCCACCGAACAGATGCATGAGCTTCAGCGTCTCGACGAAGGCCGGTACATCGATGACGCGGGCGACACCATAGCGGGCGAACAGGGCGTTGTAGAGCGCATCGGCACCGGCGAGCGAGGAGGTGTGGCTCATGGCGATCTCGGAGCCGATCTCCGAGCGGCCCGTCTTCAGGACCACGAGCGGCACGCCCTTTTCCAGCGCCTTGATCGCCGCCTTGGAGAACAGGGCGACATCATCGATCGATTCCACATGCAGCCCGATGGCGGTGACGCGCTCGTCCGCCAGCAGCGCCTCGATATAGTCGCCATGATCGCCGACCGCCTTGTTGCCGACGGCGATGACATAGGCGATCGGCAAGGCGCGCCGCTGCATGGTCATGTTGAGGGCGATATTGCCGGACTGGGTGATGATGGCGACGCCCTTCTCCACCCGCTCGGCGCCATGGGTATCGGGCCAGAGCACGCAGCCATCGAGCAGGTTGAGCACTCCATAGCAATTGGGGCCGACGATCGGCATGCCCTTGGCGAGCTCGACCAGTTTCTTCTGAAGCGCCGCGCCCTCCTCGCCGACTTCGGCGAAACCGGCGGCATAGCAGACGGCCGCGCCGGCTCCCCGCTCGGCGAGGGCCGCGACGATGTCGACTGTGGGCTCGCGCGGCGTCGCCACGAAGACCGCGTCGGGCGCCTCCGGCAGATCCGCTACGGTCTTGTAGGCCTTGTGTCCCGCGATTTCGGTCTTGTCGGGATGAATGGGCCAGATCGGTCCGGCATAGCCGATGCGGTCGCATTCGCGGATGATCACGGACGCCAATCGCCCCCCCGCGACGGCGATATGGCGGGGTTTGAGCAGGCGGCGGAGGCCATCGACGACGGACATGCGGTAGGACCTATCGAGACAAAGCGGGCGGGAAACCTCGCACCCTAGGGAGGAGGCGTTGCTACAAGGTTGACGAGCGCGGCATCGGCGTCAATCTGCTCATGTAGATTGATACCGCTTCGCGTAAAAATTCTGTCATGGACCGCCCTTATCGACGATGGTCTCATAGATGCGGATTGCGTGGTCGATACCGCGCAACCAATCCGGCATTGATCTCCTGGGCGCCCGGCATATTGGCGCTGCGATAGATCGGAGCATTGCCGCCCTCGGCCTGCAGGCGCGCAGCCGCCTCCGCAAAGACCGCGTTGAGCAGGGCCGCGCCAATCGAGGTCGACACCGGGCCGGTGCGCAATTCGCTGCCTGGCAGCACCATCACGGCATCGCCGGGCGGAGCGCCATTGTCGAGCACGACATCGGCCAGATCGGCAAGCCGGGGCCGGCCCCGCGCCACCTGGCTCGAATAAGCGAGCGAGGTGATGGCGACGATGGTGGCGCCGGTAGCCTTGCCGATCTCCGCCGCCTCGATGATGGCGGCGTTGACACCGCTGTTGGAGGCGATGAACAGCACGTCCTTGGCCCCGATCGGATAGCGCGCCAGCACGGGAGCGACCAGGCCCGGGATCCGCTCGAAGACCGTGCTGGCCACCGAGCCGTCATGCAGCATGGTCACCGCCGACAGGATCGGCACGGTCAGTGCGAGGCCGCCGGCGCGGTAGTGCGCCTCCTCCGCCAGCATGTGACTGTGGCCGGTGCCGAAGACATAAACCAGGCCGTCCTGCCGAGCCGTGCGCTCGACGGCGGCTGCCGCTGCCGCGATCGCCTCGGCATTGGCCCAGAACAGGGCTCCGATGCGCCGGGTGAGCTCGGCGAGATAGGCGGCGGCGGTCGGTATTTCGGTCATGGCAATCTTCCGGGAACTGGCTATTGCATGCGGGAGAGGTGTTCCTTCCTGCACGATCATGATGCTCCCGCCAAGCATTGCCTCTCATCCAAGCGCCGCCGTTTACCGCCGCCTCAACGCCCCTCATGCGGGCGCAGCATCTGGCGCGCGATGATCAGGCGCTGGATCTCGCTGGTGCCGTCCCAGATGCGCTCGACCCGGGCATCCTTCCACCAGCCGGCGATCGGCAGGGTGTCCATGAGGCCCATGCCGCCGAAGGTCTGGATGGCGCGATCGGTCAGCTTGCCCAGCATCTCGGACGCCGCCAGCTTGGCCATTGCGAAATCGGCATCGGTGGCCTTGCCCTGGTCGAGCAGCCAGGCGGCCCGCAGGGTGAGAAGATCGGCCGCCTCCAGCTCCACCGCGAGATCCGCCAGCGGGAAGGAGATGCCCTGGAACTGCGAGATCGCCTGGCCGAACTGCTTGCGCTGGCCGGCCCAGGCCAGTGTCTCGTCCATGACGCGGCGCGCCCGGCCGACGGAAGTGGCCGCCACGGTGAGGCGGGTGGCGCCCAGCCATTCGCTCATCAGGTCGAAGCCCTTGCCTTCCTCGCCGAGAAGCTGGTCGGCCGGAATGACGCAGTCGTCGAAATAGAGCTCGCAATTGTGGTAACCGCGATGCGACAGCGCATGCGGGCCTGGGCGCACGGTCAGGCCGGGCGTATCCTTGTCGACCAGGAAGCCGGAGATCTGATTGCGCGGGCCGCGCTTGGTCTCCTCGGTTCCGGTGACGGCGAACAGGATGATGAAATCGGCCTTGTCGGCATGGCTGATGAAATGCTTCTGGCCGTTGATGACGTAGCTGTCCCCTTTACGGACAGCCTTGGTCTTCATCGAGCGCACGTCGGAGCCGGCGCCCGGCTCGGTCATCGCCAGACAGTCGACGCGCTCGCCACGAATCGCGGGCAGCAGCCAGCGCTGGCGCTGGGCGCCTTTGCAGCCCTGGAGAATGTTGGAGGGACGGGCCACCACCATCTGCAGGCCGTAATTGGCCCGGCCAAGCTCGCGCTCCAGAAGTGCGACGCCGACGGCGTCGAGACCACCGCCCCCTAGTTCCACCGGCATGTTGGCGGCGTAGAGGCCGAGTTCCATCGCCTTCTTCTTGATCCCGGCGGCGAGGTCGTCGGGCACTTCGTCGGTACGCTCGACCAGCGCCTCATGCGGATAGAGCTCTTCCTCGACGAAACGGCGCACCGTTTCGACCAGCATGTCCTGCTCTTCGGTCAATGCGAACTGCATCGGCGTTTCCCCTCCAGTCGAGCGGAATTCGATTCGCGCCCATCGATCGGCGCTCGAAACTTCCAGCAAATGAAGGCGCCATTTCTAGTCTTTTCAGGGCGCCCTTCATGCCGATCGCGACATGGATCAGGCGTATTGCGACGCGTCCATCTCGATGATGGTGGTGACCGGCGCACCGGCCGCGGCAAGCAGGGCTTCCTTGACCTCGTCGAGGGAGCGGGCGGCGACATGCTTGGCCCCGAAGGCCTTGGCGGCGGCACTGAAATCGGTCGCCTGCAGACGCACGCCGAGCGGGGCGATCTGATTGCGGATCATATATTCCTCGATCTCGCCATAGCGCTGGTCGTTCCACAAGAGCACGATGATCGGCGTACCGGCGTCGGCCGCGCTGGCAAGTTCGGGCAGCGTGAACTGCAGGCCGCCATCGCCGATGATGCAAACCACCGGCACCGTGGGACGGCCGACCTTGGCGCCGACGGCGGCCGGCAGGGCATAGCCAAGCGTGCCGAAGCCGGTTGCCGCGCTCATCCAGCGTCGGGCCGCCGGCGGTTCGGCCATGAAGTTGCCGCCATAGCTGGCCGCGGTTGAGTCGGCCGCGACGACGGCCTCCGGTAGTACCTGCCAGATCGCGTCGAGCAGCGGACGATGCCGGACATAGCGCGGGTCTGCCCCGTCGAGGCGCGCGGCCTGCAGCTGTTTGGCATAGGCCGCCCCGCCCTCGGCCGTCTTTACCAGCGGCGCCAGCGCGGCGGCAAAGCGGCCGGCATCGCCCACCACCGGAAGGATCGGGCGGGCATTGCGATGCAGCTGGCGCGGATCGATGTCGACGCGGATCACCGCCCCGTTCAGCTTCAGCCCCTCGAGTTCGTACCAGAATTCCGTCTCGCCGAGCTCGGTGCCGAGGGCCAGCACGAGATCGGCCTCGCCGATCGCCTGATGCAGCGCCGGCGTGAGCATGCAGCCGCCGGCCAGCAGCGGATGACCTGATGGCAGGATGCCCTTGGCATTGGCGGTGAGCAGCGTAGCGGCGCCCAGCTTCTCGATCAGCCCGCGAACGGCATCGCCACCTGTGACGGCACCACCACCGGCGATCACCAGCGGCTTTCTCGCCTTGGCGATCAAAGCGGCCGCGGCTTCGACGTCATCGGCGCGCGGCACCGGCGGCCCCGCCGGCTTGCGCATGGCGGTCACGGGGGCCGGGAAGGGTTCGGACAACAGGTCGATCGGAATCTCGATCAGCACCGGGCCGGGTCGCGAGGAGGCCATGAAGGCGAAGGCCTCGTCGAAAGCGGGAATGAGCTGATCCTTCGTCCAGATCGTCAAGGCGAGTGCGGACACCTCGCGGCCGACCACGGACTGGCCGCGTAATTCGTGAAGGCGTCCCTCGCCGCGACCAAGGGTCTGGCGCGGGTTCAGCGTGGTGATCACCAGCATGGGGATGCTGTCGGCCAGGGCCTGCCCCATCGCCGTGGCGATGTTGAGAAGCCCGGGGCCGGTGACGATGAAGCAGGCGGCGGGCTTGCCGGTCGCCCTGGCATAGCCATCAGCCATGAAGCCGGCGCCCTGCTCGTGGCGCGGCGTGATGTGGGTGAGCCCGGAGCCGGGAATGCCGCGATAAAGCTCGACCGTGTGCACGCCGGGAATGCCGAACACCGTGTCGATGCCGCGTTCGACCAACAATTGCGGAATGAGCGTGCCGAGATGAGGATGTTCGGCCATGGTTCCCCCGGGAATGGATTTGTCTTTGATTGGATCGGTCTTGCAGAACTATCGCCTTCTCCCCTTGCGGGTGTCGTCAACTCAAGAGAGTTGACGACACCCGCAAGGGGAGAAGGGAACGTAGGCTCAGGCGGCCTTGCCCTGGCTCAGCCGGATCGCGAGGCGAACCATGCGGCTGGCAGCCTCGCGCAGTTGCGAGGCATCGGAACTGAGGGCGACGCGGACATGGCCCGCCGCCTGCTGGCCGAAGGAAGCGCCGGGCATGACGGCGACCTTCTCCTCCTCGAGAAGGCGCCAGGCAAAAGCCTCGCCGTCGATGCCCGTGCCGGAGACGTCGACCATGGCGAACATGCCGCCTTCCGGCTTGGGGCAGCGCAGGCCCGGTGCATTGGCGAGCATCTCGGGCAGGATCTCGGCCCGCACCCGGAAGCTCTCAGCGCTCTCGGCGCATTCGGTGAAGGTTTCGCTGAGCGCATAGGCCGCCATGTCCTGGATGAAGGGCTGGCCGCCGAACAGCATCATCTCCGACAGCGGCAGCAGGCGCTCGATGAATTCCACCGGCCCGACGCACCAGCCGGCGCGCATGCCTGGTACCATATGCGACTTGGAGAGCGACGACACCACCACGGTGCGCTCAGCTCCCTCCGGCAGGTCGAAGGGCGAAGCGAAGGGCGCGCCATAGGACAGCATCTCATAGACTTCATCCGAGACGATCCATAGATCGTGGCGGCGGCAGACGTCGACGATGGCGGCGATCTCGTCACGCGACAGCGTGGCGCCGGTCGGGTTGTGCGGAGAGTTGAGCAGCAGGACGCGCGAGCGCGGCGTGATGCGGGCCTCCAGGTCCTCGGCGCGCAGATGGAAGCCATTGGCCGGGTCGAGCGGCACCAGCACGATGTCGGCGCCACTGGCACGGATCACGCCTTCATAGGTGGCATAAAGCGGATCGCCCACCAAGACCTCGTTGCCGGCTTCCGCCAAGGCGGCGATAGCGGCATAGAGGGCGGTCTGGGTGCCGGGCATATAGGCAGCGTTATCGGTGGTGACGGTGCGGCCGGTGCGCTTGGAATATTTGGCGGCGATCGCCTGCAGAACGGCCGGCTCGCCACGCCCGCCCGAATAGCGGATGCGACGGGCCCGGAGGCTGGCAATGGCGGTGTCGACCAGCGCCTGGGGCGCCGGCGTGTCGGGTTCACCGATGGTGAGCTCGATGATCGGCTCGCCGGCAGCGACCCGGCGGCGCGCCTCAAAATGCACGGCCCATTTCGCCGCACCCAAATCGGCCAAACGATCGGTCACGGAAGCAAAGCGCACAGTACACTCCTAAGAACAGGCCTCCCGGGATGTCGGTGTTTCGGGGAGGAGACGCATCGAGGCCAACCTGACGGACGGTTGACGACACCGAATGAGATGAGCAAGCGGATACCATGGCGCGCGATCCGGCGTAACCCCCGCGACGTCTTGCCCCAAGGGCCTGACACCAAAGGCCTGACACCAAGGCCTGGCCCCAACGCTCACGGCACGGCCAGCCTCAGCCGCCTTGCCGATGGCGCGATCTCGACGCGGCGGCCCCAGTCGAAGGCGAGATGATCGCTTTCGATGCCGTCGGCAAAAATGGTGCCGCCATCCATTTCGGAAGTCACGACGACAGGTGCATCCTCGACCAGGCCCCTGACGAGTTCGGTGCCGGTTGCCGGGCCGGGCCAGGCCTCGCGCACCAGGAAGCCGAGACGAGGCTGCACCGGCGAGAGGTCCAGGCTGGCATGGGTGGCGTTGAGGATCGAGGCTGCCCAGCCGGTCGCTCCGGTCCCCGTGGCGACGATGAGGCCGGAGGAGGATTGGCGCTCGCTTTGCTCGCCTGATGACAGCGTGTAGCGTGCCGACTGATGGCTGGCATGGCCTACGAAAATCTCGTTGAGGGCCAGCAGGCGTTCACCCTGATCGAGGCGCGCCTCCGCCATCACCCGCTCCTCCACCCGGATGCTGCCCTTCACCGCCTCCCGCAAGGCCTGCGCGGTATCGCCGACGCCGAACCGGACCAAGGCGCCGGCATTCAGGCCCGGGAAGGGGTCGATGCCGATGACGACCTGCCCATCGAGATATTTGGCGACATTGGCGACAAGACCGTCCTGCCCGACCGCCAGCACGACATCCTCGGGGCCGAAGACGAAGCGCTCGACATCGGCCCTCAGAATGGTGGCCTGGCGCCAGTCGGCCGGAATGGCGGCCCTGATGCGATGCAGCGCCTCGGTGAAACGCCGATGCATGTCCTCCACCGCTTCCAGGCTCAGGCCCTTGCGCTCCAGCACGAAGCGCGCCGCGGCAGCGCTGGTGTAGCTTGCCCGGATGCGATCGAGATCGGTCTCGCGCCTGACAAGGATGACGCGGGGGGCGAGAAGGGACATGGCGGATTCCGAGGTTGAAGGGATCGGAGGAATGTCTCCTTCACCCCTTGCGGGAGAAGGAAAACGTGGAGGCTACCCACCCTGCTTCTCGCCCTTGGCCAGGGCCGCGCCGAGCACGGTGCCGAGCTGGGCCAGTACGTCGGGGCCGAGATTGAGCGTGCCGACCTTGGCATTGACGAAGGCTTCCTTCAGGGCCTCCGCCACCGGGATCAGCACCGGCAGAGTGTTGGCGATCTCGGCTCGGACGCGTTCGCCGACGAGCTTCGCCTCGTCGAGCCGGCGGATCGCTTCGGCTTCGGCCACGGAAGCGACACCGCGTGTCACCGCCTGGCTGCGCGCCGTCAGCTCACGCGCCGTCGCCTCGCCCTCGGCTGCCACCATGTTCTTGTCGACAGCCGTGCGTGCCTGCGCGAGTTCGTTTTCGCGCTCGCGCTCGAACAGCCTGCCGCGCTCTTCCTCCAGCCGGATCTTCGCCTTGGTCTCGTTCTCGGCGATCGCAGCCTCCTTCTCGACCGCAGCGGCGCGGCGGGCAAAGGTCGCCTCGTCGGCGGCCTGCTGCAGCTTCTCCGCCGTCGGCTGGCGCAGGGCCCTCACCAGTTCCGGTGCGGGAGTGAGATCGGACAAATGAATGCCGGTGAGGGCAATGCCGATCGCCGACAGCGCTACGGTTGCGGCAAGATCCCGCTCCACCTCGGCCAGCAAAGCGCCGACGCCTTCGGCCAGCACGGCACCGATGCTGCGGGCCGAGAGGAAACGCTCGACCGTCGTCTTTACCAGACCGTCGATCAGATTCTCGACCTGGGTCAGAGGATCGGCGCGATAGGAGCCGGTGCGCAGATCGATGGAAAAATCGATGCGCTCGGCCAGTAGTGCCGGCTCTTGAGCACGCCAGCTCGCAAGCCCCTGCACGCTCACCGCCTGGAAATCAGCAGTGCGCCCGGCGACAGCAACGACATGATTGCGGTCGTCGGCCGGCACCTCGACCAGCGAAGTGCTGCCCTGGGGCGAGAACCACACGGCCTGCCCCCTGCCCGACCGGGCGAGGCGGCCTTGCCGGTAGACGCCGAGGAAGGACGAAGCCTCGACGCGGGCGTGGCTGAAGAAAGGATAGCGGCGAATGGTGGCCATGGCTGGCTCCTGGACTGGTCGAGATCGATTGGGTTCGTTGTAATTCATTAAATTACAAAGTGCAAATTGTATTTTGTATATTTATTCCACGCCGATATTGGATGTGTGTCGGACCACACATGCAGGTGGGTGGAGCGCGCAAACTCCGCCCGGGAAAGACGGAGGCCAGGCTTCTCCTACCGCCTATCCTTGGTCCGATAGCCGTGCCTGTTGCACCAGCGATAGGAACTGTGCGTGGGCGTGACGACCCCGGCACAATAATTCTCGTCGACAGAGTTCCCTGTCTGATCGAACGAACTGCTTGAAGAGGAAGGCGGTGCCGGCTCCGGCCGCGGAGGCTCCGGCAATCGGGCCGCCGCTTCGTAGTTGCCGGGTATCCTCGGCACATGGCCGATAAAAGGCTTGATGACGACTTCAGATTGCGGCGCCGTGCAGCCCGCGACGAAGACGGCAAACAAGGCAGCCGACAGAAACGAGCGCATATCTTCCTCCGCTCCGGATCGGATGTCGTTTCACCACGGATCGCACCGCCGGTCAGTTCCCGAGCGAACACGCGGTGACAGGAATGCACCTCCGCCAGCCAATAAAATCACAAATTGCATTTTGCGCCTTGCTCTTGCCTCCGCGTCCGGCTTTGCTATGGCGACTTGGTAGAATTGGCAGCGCAGGCGAGGAGCGTTCACAGACCCCGCCATTGCTCCATACTCTAGCGAATGGATGTCGAAATGCCCTCCGCTCCCCCTTCCGGGCCTGAACAGCGCCCGATCGCTACGGTCGATATCGTGCTCGTCACCTTGAACGAGGATGGCCTGCGGCTCTGCCTGCAACGGCGCGAATACGATCCCCATGCCGGCGAACTCGCCCTGATCGGCGGCTATGTCAGGCCGGAGGAGGATGCCGACATCGAGGCATCGGCGCGGCGCATCCTGGCCAACAAGGCGAGGCTCGACGGCCTCTATCTCGAACAAGTGCGCAGCTTTGGCGGTCCGCACCGCGACCCGCGCGGCTGGTCGATCGCCATCGTCTATCTCGCTTTGGTGCCGGAAGAGCGCCTGGCCGCCGCCGAGGCGGCCGGCGCGCCCCGTTTCGAGCGCATCAATCCCGACCACTGCCCGACCTTGCCCTTCGACCATGGCAGGCTGATCGCCGCCGCCCTGGCACGGCTGCGCTCGAAGGCGAGCTATTCCACCCTGCCGGCCTTCCTGCTCGGCGAGCGGTTCACTTTGCCCGAACTCAAGGCCGTCTATGAGAAGGCCATCGGCATCCCGCTCAATGACAGCGCCTTCCGCCGCAAGCTGATGGAAATGCAGATTCTCGAGGAGATCGACGCCAAGGCGAGCGCCACCGCCGAACGCAAGCGCCCGGCACAGCTTTACCGGCTGGCTAAACGCGCACTGACGGAATTCGACAGGACGGTGTGATCCAGCCTTTCTCCGTCCTGCCTCCCTAACCAAGAACCCTGCCGGCCTTCCTGGAGAATGTTCCAGTCGAGGCAGCGTCATCATCGTCTGCGAAAACAGGCCGACAGATTGAGGAGATCTTCATGCTGCGCCCGATCAATCCGCCCGGCTCCACCATTCCCGGCATCTCGCAGGCCATGCTGGTCGAAAGCGGCCGCCTGTTGCTGCTCTCGGGCCACGTCCCCTTTGACGAAGCGGGCAAGGTCGTGGGCGACGACCTCGCCTCCCAGCTCGACAAGGTCTTCGCCAATCTTCTCGCCACGCTGCAGGCGGCCGGCGCCGATTTCAGCGCCCTGGCGCGGGTGACCATCTATGTGCGGGACTACGATCCCAGCCAGTTGCCGACCATCCGGGCCGTGCGCGATCGCTGGATCGGCAAGGAGCGACCGCCGGCCAGTTCCCTCGTCGGCGTCGCCTCGCTGTTCCTGCCCGATGTCCTGGTGGAGATCGACGCCATCGCCGTGCTGCCGGACGAGAAGCCATGAACGTCTCGGCGGTGCCGGGCAGCGACGGAAAGTGCGTCATTTTCAATGGATCTTGGTTCCATCGGAGCAGGCGATACCACAACGCGCCCCCAATGTACGCCCGCCCGTCCTGATCTCACCCACCGCCCGAAGCAATGGACACGGGCCGACACCGGGCAGGTCACGCGTCTTCCCCTATAAAGTGGATACTCAAAACGCCGGGCTTCACTAAGGTCAGGCAATCCGAGACAGTACCGATCGCGAAAAACAGTGCCAATCGCGAGAAGGAGGATCGCCATGCCCCTTCGTGCGCGCGTAGGTCGCCACGCCTCGACCGGCGCCCAGTGTCAGAACTGGGCCGAAGACCAACAGATCGTCATTGCGCTCCTCAACCTCATTCCCAGGATTGACGGCGGAACCGAGGCCGGCATTGCGGGCCGTGTCGTCGGCGGCATTGCCAGCGATGCGCTCTGCAGCGCCATCCTGACGTTCCAGAAGAAATATTTTCCCGCGCAACAAACCGGCTTCATTGAACCCGTGGGCGCGGCGATCGCCAAATTGGAGGAGCTCGCGACACGTCCCTCACCGACACCGACTGCCGCTCCCATCGGGCCGTGGGGCGTGTTCCAGAGCAGATCGGTGCCGAAGGCGCTGCGCGTAGCCCTGCAGGACGATCGCCTTCTCAATCATGTCGAGATCGTCGAGATCCTGCGCGCCACCATGCAGGATGGTCGCGTGACGCAGAATGAACTCGCCGACCTGAAGATGATCAGCGAGAAATCCAACACCATCATGCCGCGTTCGAAGACAATGCTGGAGACCTTCGTCGACCAGGCCGGCAAGATGATCGCCAAATGGCCCTTCGACGTCTCCTCGGTCCAGCGCAGCTATGCCGTTGGCCGCGCCTGCGACTTCATGCGCAAGCTCGGTCGCGGCCAATGGCCCAACCTCGACCGGGACGAAGTCGGCATCGGCATCATCATCCGCGTCGCCTATCCGGGCACGCTCGACCAGAACCAGACGAATTTGTGCGGACCGGCCGCGCTGGTCTTTAACGTCCTGCGCGACCGCCCGGGAACCTATGCCGCCTACGCCTGCGACATGTACGACAAGGGCGAGGGCAAGCTCTACAACCTGCCGATCAAGCCGAAATCCGATCTGCGCCACGCCACGCCCTCGTCCTCCGACATTGCTCCGGTCGACTGGCTGACGCTGGCGAGCATCCGCAACTCCAACGACTGGGTCATTCATTACGATTCGACCGCTGGCGCGTTCTCGGGCATGACGACACCCATGGAACTGGCCTATTGGTTCGACCAGGCCGGCTACACGGACGTGCGGGAGGATGCGAACTTCTTCCGCCACCAGCGCGACACGGACAACATGAAGGAAGCCAACCGGCTGCTCGCGGCGGGCTACCATGTCGTCCTGCTCATCGGCTCCAACATGGTCGACGGCCATCAGACCCAGAGTTCGGACATCCGCGACGATCATTGGGTCGTGCTGCAATCCGAGATGAAGCTGGAGAACGGCGAGGTCAAGTTCCACATCTACACTTGGGGCGACGGCTATCGCGAGGTACCCCTGGGTGGAACGCTCAAGCTGGATGACTTCCTGATGAACTACTATGGCTATGTGGCGGCGAAGCCGTATTAGCCAACGCGACATCTTGGGCTCGCGGGCATCCTTGCCTGCCCTTGGAAAATGACAGTTGGCTAATCCCGTGAGAAAATCCGGATATTGGCGCTTCCGGCCGAAACTCCGCTTCCCCGGGCCGCCGCATTTCCCCCGGGCATAGCTCGGCCCCGAGCCATGCCGAAATGCAGACGTAAACCGATTTACTTTTTGCCTGCCGCCAGCGATATTGCAACCCAATAGATAGTTCCCAAATCGCTGATTCAAGCCATTGCCAGCCTGCGGCTCCGCGCTGCCGGCTTTCTCACTTCGTTTGTTTCGCGCCGTTCGCCCTGAAAGACTTCCCGTGACCCATCCGGCCACCGCCTCCCTCGCCGATCTGCCCGCAGACAGCTCTTCCCATCGCCATCGCGCCGCCTGGATCGAATTCGCCCTTGCCGTCGGCGCTTTCGGCGTCGGCGCCGGGGAATTCGCCTCGATGGGCATCCTGCCCAACGTCGCCAACGGTCTCCTGGTCACCGAGCCGCAGGCCGGCCACATGATCAGCGCCTATGCGCTCGGTGTGGTCGTCGGCGCGCCAGTGATCGCCGTGCTTTCGGCCCGGATGGCACGACGCACCCTGCTGCTGTGGCTGATGGTGGTATTCACCGCCGCCAATGCCGCCAGCGCCCTGGCGAACGGCTATTACCAGTTGATCGGTTTCCGCTTCCTGGCGGGCCTGCCGCACGGCGCCTATTTCGGCGTCTCCTTCCTGGTCGCCGCCGGCATGGCCGAACCCAATCGCCGCGCCCAAGCGGTCGGGCGGGTGATGATGGGAATCACGCTCGCGACGCTGGTGGGCTCCCCCCTCGCCACCTGGCTCGGCCAGGCCCTGGGCTGGCGCCTCGCTTTTGCGACCGTCGGTGCCATCGGCGCTCTTACCGCCGTGCTGATCCTGGCCTTCATGCCGCTCGACAAGGTCCAGCCGGGCGCCAGCCCGCTGCGCGAACTCGGCGCCCTCAAGCGCAAGCAGGTCTGGCTGACCCTGGCGATCCCGGCTATCGGCCTCGGTGGCATGTTCGCCGTCTACACCTATGTCGCCTCCACCCTCACCCAGCTCAGCGGTTTCTCGCCTGCTTTCGTGCCGGTGGCGCTGGTGCTGTTCGGCATCGGCATGAATGTCGGCAACATCGCCGGCTCCTGGCTGGCCGATCGCGCCCTGATGCCCACTATCGGCGGCATGCTGGTCTGGGTCACCGTGGTGATGGCGCTCTACAGTCTCACCGCGACCAACCCGTGGATGATCTCGCTCTGCATCTTCCTGATCGGCTGCAACTTCGCCATCTGCCCGGCGATCCAGACCCGCCTGATGGACGTGGCGGGCGATGCCCAGACGCTCGCGGCCGCGCTCAACCATTCGGCCTTCAACATCGCCAATGCCCTCGGTGCCTGGCTCGGCGGCGTCGCCGTCGCGGCCGGCTTCGGCTGGGCGTCGACCGGCTGGGTGGGAGCCCTCCTGGCCGTAGCCGGCCTCATGGTCTTCCTGGTGTCCTGGATCCTGGAACGAGCCGAGAGGCGCGAGCCCGAAGCCGCCGCCGTCGCGGGCTAAGAGCCAAGGGGAACCCGCTTAGAGCGTTTTCCAGAAAAGTCGACAGACTTTTCGATTAGGAAAACGCGTCTAAACAAAGGGTTAGAGACAATGACGATTCAGAGAAAAGTCATTTTGCTCTAGGCGGCCACCCCGATCGCCGGCCCTGCGGCGAAGCGGCGCCTATAGTCGCGCGGCGACAGACCCATCAGCTTGGCGAACACCTTGCGGAAGGCAGCCGGATCCTCATAGCCGACCGACCAGGCGATCTGGTCGACATTGCGATTGGTGGTTTCGAGCAGCGAGCGGGCCCTGCTGACCCGGATATGCTGGAAATATTCGGTCGGCTTCAGACCCGTCGCCTTGTGGAAGCGACGCAGGAACGTGCGCTCCTCCAGGCCAACCCTTTCAGCCATCGCGGACAGGGAAACCGGCCGCATGTCTTCCTCGGCTTCCTCCTGGTCCTGCAGCCAGCGCTGTACCTTGAGCACGGCTTCATCGCCATGGCGCAGATTGGGCACGAAGCTCGAGTAATAGCGCTGTTCTCGTCCGGGCGGATCGACCAACAGAAAGCGTGCGGTTTCCAGCATCACCTCCGGCCCCAGCACCCGATCCACCAGCGTCAGCCCGAGATCCGTCCAGGCCATGATGCCACCGGCTGTAATGATATCGCCATCGTCGACGATCATCTTGTCCGTATCGATCAGGATATCGGGAAAGCGCTGGGACAGGGCCTGGGCAAAGCTCCAATGCGTGGTGACCAGCCGCCCGGCCAACAGACCGGTCTCTGCAAGCAGGAAGGCGCCGGCGCAGACCGAGCACAGCATGGCGCCCTCGTCATGGCGCTGGCGCAGCCAGGCGGCGAAGGGAGCAGAGACGGCATGGGACGGCAAATCGCCGAGCCCCGGCAGGGCAACGATCGCCACCGGCTTGTGGGGCGCCTGACCATGGCTGTCCGCCACGCATTCGATGCCGCCACCCTCGGCGATCTTCCATTGGGAGACACGAATGCCGATACTCGCATCGCCAGCCCTGCGGCGTGCGATGTCGTTGGCGGCGTCGAAAAGATCGACCATGCCGTAGACAGCGGCCGTGCGCACACCAGGATACAGCAGCAGGCCAATCTCAGGTAGAGTGCTACCCATCGCCATTTGTCAGTTTTGCCCCGAACAATGTCAGTTTCGCCAATCCGTATCACGCCCATGGCGCGCTATTCAATGTTTCACAAGGCCGCCACGTACCGAGGCGCCCCGCATTTCAACCCAGCAGGAGACGGACGATGAGCACGATCACCACCGAAGACGGCACCCAGATCTACTATCGAGATTTCGGCAGCGGGCAGCCCGTGGTGTTTTCGCATGGCTGGCCTCTGAGCGCCGATGCCTGGGACGCCCAGATGGTGTTCCTCGGACAGCACGGCTACCGGGTGATCGCGCATGATCGCCGCAGCCATGGCCGCTCGACCCAGACCTGGGACGGCAACCACATGGACCAGTATGCCGACGATCTCGCCGAACTTATAGAGGAACTGAACCTCAAGGATGCCGTTCTCGTCGGCCACTCCACCGGCGGCGGCGAAGTTACCCGCTATCTCGGCCGCCACGGCACCAAGCGCGTCGCCAAGGCCGTGCTGGTCGGCGCCGTGCCGCCCCTGATGCTGAAGACCGACGCCAATCCCGGCGGCCTGCCGATCGAAGTCTTCGACGGCATCCGCAAGGGCACCTTCGACAACCGCTCGCAGTTCTACAAGGACCTGACCCTGCCCTTCTACGGCTACAACCGTCCGGGTGCGCAGGTTTCCGAGGGTGCGCGCGAATCCTTCTGGCTGCAGGGCATGCTGGGCGGCCTCAAGGGCCAGTTCGACTGCATCAAGCAGTTCTCGGAGACCGATTTCACCGAGGATCTGAAGAAGATCGACGTGCCGACCCTGATCATTCATGGCGACGACGACCAGATCGTGCCGATCGGCGCTGCCGCACATCTGTCGGTCAAGCTCATCCCCAACGCCACCCTCAAGGTCTATCCGGGCGGCTCGCACGGCCTGACCCTGACGCAGCAGGACCAGTTCAACGCCGACCTGCTCGCCTTCATCAAGGGGTGATGCAAGCCGGAAAAGACGCAGACAACCTTCTCCCCCCGCGGGAGAAGGTTTTGTTGCGGTTCTTTCTGCCTGCCTTCAGCCTCGCGCCTTCTCGGCCAAGTGCACCAGGGTCAACCGCAGGGCCGTGGCGTCCAGGACGGGCTTGTCGAAGACAAGGCGCAGCGTGTCGTCGGCAAAGGCGAGATCCAGGCCTTCGGGATCGATGCCGGTGATGCGCCACGGCCCCTCGCGGCCACCGAGCAGCTTGGTGGCGTACAGCCTGACCGCGTCGGCATGGTCCGCGTTCATATGCTCGATCGCCCCTGCCTCCGCCGTGCGCAGGGCCTCAGCGCCGGCGACATCGCTGAGGAGTTCCTCGGCCGACAACAGCGCAGCACGCGCAAAACCGCCATTGAGATGGCCACCGCCTACCGTCACGCGGAAGAAGCTGAAATCGGGAAAATCGGCATAGAGCGCTGATTTGGGGTGCCGGGCGAGGAAGCGGGCCTTGCAGTGAGCCTTGGCGCCCTCCTCCTCGACGATCTCGGCCAGTCCTTTCACGGTCAAGCGGGCATGGGCGAGCGGATCGCCCTTGCCGCCTTCGCTCAGCAACAGGGAAATACGTGCATCCTTCTCGATATTTGTGCGGTGAGCCGCCAGTTTCGACAGGAGCAGCAGCGGCGCGCCGTCGAAGTCGGTGGCGACGTTGACGAGGCTGGCGAAGGGGGAGCCGTCGGCCGAATCGAGCGTCGCCAGCGCGCCGGCGCGGACACGCCGCAACAGAGTCTTGGCCTCCGTGACGGGCTCGAAATCGGCAGGCTGGTTCGCCGGGACCGGCTGGCCGGGCAGACGCGTGGTATCGCTCGAAGACATCGCTCTAGAAGACTCGGTTGGATTGAGAAGATACGAAAATGCCGTTTTGCTGCCGACTGGCAACAAGAAGTACCGTTTTGAACCGATAATTGTCACACTTCCGCCGGTTTAGGCGTAGAATGGCAAGGCAAGTATGGTGATTTGCCGCGCAAAGCATCATAATAGCCTTTGGCGGTTACACCGCGTCATGAAAGGATTGCAATGCCGACGATTGCGCTGGTCGATGACGACCGCAACATTCTGACCTCAGTTTCCATCGCGCTGGAGGCGGAAGGCTATCGCATCCAGACCTACAATGACGGCATGTCGGCCCTGGACGGCTTGAAGGCCAATCCGCCGGACCTCGCCATCTTCGACATCAAGATGCCCCGCATGGACGGCATGGAGCTGCTGCGTCGCCTGCGCCAGAAGTCCGAGCTGCCGGTGATCTTCCTCACTTCCAAGGACGAGGAGATCGACGAATTGTTCGGCCTGAAGATGGGCGCCGACGATTTCATCCGCAAACCCTTCTCGCAGCGCCTGCTGGTGGAGCGCGTGAAGGCGGTCCTGCGCCGTTTCCAGCCCAAGGATGCCGCCGCCGCCAAGGCCTCGGACGCCAAGATCCTGGAACGCGGCCTGCTGCGCATGGATCCCGAGCGCCATACCTGCACCTGGAAGGGCGAGGCCGTGGTGCTCACCGTCACCGAGTTCCTCATCCTGCACGCCCTGGCCCAGCGCCCGGGCGTGGTCAAGAGCCGCAACGCCCTGATGGATGCGGCCTATGACGATCAGGTCTATGTCGACGATCGCACCATCGACAGCCACATCAAGCGCCTGCGCAAGAAGTTCAAGCAGGCCGACGACGATTTCGAGATGATCGAAACGCTCTATGGCGTCGGCTATCGTTTCAAGGAAGCGTGAGGCTTTCCTCTCGGCCAGTTCCGAGGGCCTTCTCCGCGCAACGGAGAAGGCGACTCTGTCAAACGATGCCTTCTTCATGCCGTGAAACAGGCTTTCGCGCTCCTCTCGATAGAATTTCGTACCAGATCCGATGAGCCCCGAGCGCGCGCACCAATCCGAGCACCTGAAATCGAGATCGATCATCCGGCGGCGTTTGCGGCTGGCCCTGCGCGCGATCACCGTGCAGACCTTCTCGAGCCTGACGCGGCGCATCGTTGTGCTGAACCTGGCCGGCCTGGTCGCCCTGGTCGTCGGCATCTTCTATCTCAACCAGTTCCGCGAAGGCCTGATCGACGCGCGTGTGCAGGCCCTGCTCACCCAGGGTGAGATCATGGCGAGCGCCGTGGCCGCATCGGCCTCCGTCGAGACCGGCTCGATCCGCATCGATCCGGAAAAGCTGCTGGAACAGCAGGCGGCCGGCGAGGACGACAGCGACGACGCAAGCTCGCTCGATTTTCCGATCAATCCCGAGAAGGTCGCGCCCTTGATGCGGCGCCTGATCTCGCCGACGAAATTGCGCGCCCGGGTCTATGATCGCGACGGCAATCTGGTCATCGATTCCCGGGCCCTGTTCATCTATTCCGACATCGTCCGCACCGACCTGCCGCAGCCCAAGCAGGAACCGAACCTGGCGGAGCGCGTCTGGAACACGGTCAAGCGCTACCTCTTCCGTTCCGATGCCCCGCTCTACAAGGAACTGGGCAACCAGAACGGCAAGGGCTATCCGGAGGTGATAACGGCGCTCGACGGCGCTCCCTCCACCCAGGTGAGCATCAACGAGCAGAATGAATCCATCGTGTCGGTGGCGGTGCCGATCCAGCGCTTCAAATCGGTGCTGGGCGTGCTGCTGCTCTCCACGCGTCCCGGCGAGATCGACGAGATCGTCACAGCCGAGCGCCTCGCCATCCTGCGTGTCTTCGCGGTCGCCGCCGTGGTGATGGTGATCCTGTCGATCCTGCTGGCGAGCACCATCGCCGGCCCGATCCGCCAATTGGCACGGGCGGCCGAGCGCGTGCGCTACGGCGTGAAATCGCGCCAGGAAATCCCCGACTTCACCGAGCGCTCCGACGAAATCGGCCATCTCTCCGGCGCCCTGCGCGACATGACCAACGCGCTGTTCAAGCGCATCGAGGCGATCGAGAGCTTCGCCGCCGATGTCGCCCACGAGCTCAAGAACCCGCTGACCTCGCTGCGTTCGGCCGTCGAAACCCTGCCGCTCGCCCGCAACGACACCTCGCGCACCCGGCTGCTCGAGGTGATCCAGCATGACGTCCGCCGGCTCGACCGCCTGATCTCGGACATCTCCGACGCCTCTCGCCTCGATGCCGAGCTGCTGCGTTCCGGCGCCGAACCCGTCGACCTCGTCAGGTTGCTCACCGCCCTTACCGGCGTGTTCAACAGCGTCGAGCGCGAGGACGGGGTCACGGTGCGCCTGTCGATGCCGACAGGCCTGCCGCCGACGGCCCTCTTCATCAGCGGCCACGATTCCAGGCTCGGCCAGGTCATCAACAATCTCGTCGACAATGCCCGCTCCTTCTCGCCTGAGAACGGCGAAGTGCGGGTCGAATTGCGGCGAAACAAGAACGACGTCGAAATCACGGTGGAGGATGACGGACCGGGCGTGCCGGACCACGCCATCGAGCGGATCTTCGAGCGCTTCTACACCGACCGCCCCGAGGAGCAGGGCTTCGGCCAGAATTCGGGCCTCGGCCTGTCCATCTCCAAGCAGATCATCGAGGCCCATGGCGGCAAGCTCTGGGTCGAGAACCGCAAGGATGGCGACAAGGTGCTCGGCGCCCGTTTCGTGGCGCGCCTGCCGGCCGCGCAGGCTTAGGCCCTTAGCCATGCCAACCTCGCCGACCGTGCATGCCACCTGCTTCGTCATCGACGGGCAGGGTATCTTGCTGCGCGGCGCCTCCGGCGCCGGCAAGAGCCGGCTGGCCCTGCATTTCATCGAGACGGCGCCGGCTCGCGGCCGCCAGGCCCGCCTGGTGGGTGACGACCGCGTCTATCTCGAACCCGTCGACGGCAAGCTGGTCGCCTCCGTGCCATCAACCATCGCCGGCCTGATCGAACGGCGCACCACCGGCCTGCGGGATTCGGGCATCGAACGGATCGACTGGCAACCTTCGGCGCCGGTCAGCCTGATTGTGGATATTCTCAACGATGACGCAGAGATCGTCATCCCCAGCAAAAAAATTCGGCACATCCGCCTGAAGGGCGTGAACTTGCCCTATTTGCCGGTTCCGCGCGATTTTCACGGGGCTGTCGCCCTGATCGAGGCAATCCTGCCGCAATTGCCGCCGGTTTGACCTGATTTTTGGGCACGAACTGCCCCTGGCTCCGTTAACGAAACATTGACGCCTATGGCCGTGATGTGACGAGACTGCGACAATGTGAGCCGGACAGAGGCTTGTTTTTGTGCAGCGCGGGAATAATATCAGCGCTCGGAGCTACGGGTTGCAGGGTGTCCGAAGGGCATCCTGGCCGTGCGTTGCGGAGGCGTCGTCTCATTTTGCTCAACACCGGGTGGCGCGAAAGCGAAACGGACCTGGATAGTTGTCGCGATAGCGACGGCGACCGGAAAGATTCAATGCGGATCATCCTATGATCGGCATGGTGCTTGTCACGCATGGTCATCTCGCAACCGAGTTCCTGTCGGCCCTCGAGCACGTCGTGGGGCCGCAGCGCAATGTCGAGGCCATCGATATCGGCCCCGAAGACGATGTCGAGCAACGACGCCGCGACATCATCGATGCCATCGGCCGGGTCGAAGACGGCTCCGGCGTGGCGGTTCTCACGGATATGTTCGGAGGAACACCTTCAAATCTGGCGATTTCCGTGATGAGCGGCCCCTCCATCGAGGTCGTGGCCGGCATCAACCTTCCCATGCTCGTCAAACTGGCGCGGCTCCGCAGCGAGGTTCCCCTCGCCGAGGCAGTCACGCGCGCCCAAGAGGCAGGCAGGAAATATATCAATATTGCCAGTCGTGTGTTGTCAGGCCAATGATTCGACGTTCGCTTAACTATGCTGGCCGCGGCCAGAAACTTGCCGAGGCGGCTCTTGCGGTACCGCTCGCATTCAGCAATCCTTGGGCAAAATGTTGGGGCAGCAGTGCCCCAAGCGGGTGCACCCCGGTGCAGATGCAGGCGGAGACCCCCTCGATGCACAAGCAGCAGATGCAAGGCGGCCAGCAGATGCAGGCCGACAGCACCGACGGCCAAGCCTGCGAGGAACCGGAGGCAGTTCCCGCTCCCTCGATGGAAGGCGGTATCGTCCGCATCCTCCCGATCATCAACCTCAAGGGCCTGCATGCCCGCGCTTCGGCGAAATTCGTGCAGACAGCCGAAGCCTTCGATGCCACCGTCAAGGTAACGCGCTGCGGCGAAACGGTCGGCGGCCAGTCGATCATGGGCCTGATGATGCTGGCTGCGGCGCGCGGCACCAGCATCGTGGTCGAGACGTCGGGCAATGATGCCCAGGCCTGCATGGACGCCCTGGAAACTCTGTTGGCCGACAAGTTCGGCGAGGAAGCCTGACGGTAGAAGGCGCCCCTCTGGCAGCGTCAAGGTATCAGCGGCGACACAAGGGCGGTAGCCGCCCATTTCTCCAATTCTCCTCATCATACCCGCCGGCATTGCCGTCGCGGGATTTTCATGCGTGGGTTGCACCCTTCGCAGCGGCCAATTTTGCTGCAGCGCACACCGGCAATATAACTTCACCAAAAGTCACAACTTTGCCGCAATCCAGCCAAGGGGCCGCCCCAGCCCGGCGCGACCTTCCTCCTCGTTACCTCGGCACCCGGTCCGGCGTAAGCCGGAAACCTCAGCCCCCCAGCCCCCCGACTTTGTCGGACCGGGTCCGCCGAGGTGGCGTTTGACGACATGTCTTGAGATTAAAGGCCGGCTCCTCTGGAGCCGGCCTTTCTTTTTGTGCGCCAATCTTCCGGGTGCACGGACGTCACAGCCACATGCCCGCATGTGGCGCGTCCGTTCTTGGAAACGCTGCATTTGCAGGAGAGGAAGAACGAACGAGACGTCCGTGCACCCGAAGATTCAAACCCGCTCTTGAATCCCCCGGCCAGATTGTCCATCTGTGCAGCGGCGTTTCCGTTGCCGGACACGCCAAGAGCAAAGCGCGTTCAAGCGTGAACGCTTATTTGCTCTAACTTCTCGTTCCGACGCGTCTTTGCGATTCTTGGTGATTCCACCAAATCGCAAAACGCTTTAGCCAAGACGATCATCAAACAAGAGTGAGTTTTCATGAGCGCTGAAGCCGAAAGCGCCGGCCCGGACATTGCCGCGCCGCAGAGCCATACCTTCGAGGCCGACGTCGCCAAGCTGCTGCATCTGATGGTGCACTCGGTCTATTCCGACAAGGATGTCTTCCTGCGCGAATTGATCTCCAATGCTGCCGATGCCTGCGAGAAGCTGCGCTACGAAGGCCTGTCCGACCCCGCTTTGCTCGGGGAAGACCAGAAGGGCACGATCCGCATCATCCTCGATGCGGATTCACGGCGCATCACGGTTGAAGACAACGGCATCGGCATGAGCGCGGAGGAGATGATCGAGGCTCTCGGCACCATCGCGCGCTCTGGCACCAAGGCCTTCGTCGAGCGCCTGGAAACGGCGCAACAGGCCGAGGGAACCCAACTGATCGGCCAGTTCGGCGTCGGCTTCTATTCGACCTTCATGGTGGCCGACAAGGTGGAGGTGTTCTCCCGCCGCGCCGGCAGCGATGTCGCCAATGTCTGGAGCTCGAACGGCAAGGGCTCCTATTCTGTGGCAGCGGCCAGCCTCGACGAGGCCCCCGCCCGCGGCACCAGGGTGGTGCTCCACTTGATGGAGGACGCCAAATCCTATGCCGAGAGCTACACCATCGAGGGGCTGATCAAGACCCATTCCGGCCATGTCCCGGTGCCGATCCTGCTCGCCGACAAGCCGGACGCCGAGCCACAGCAGATCGGGGACGGCGCGGCCCTGTGGACCCGTCCGAAGTCCGATATTTCCGAAGCGGACTACACCGATTTCTACCGCAGCGTCGCCGGCCAGTTCGACGATCCCGCGCTCACCATCCATTTCCGCGCCGAGGGCCGGCAGGAATACACGATGCTGGCCTTCGTGCCCGGCTCGCGCCCGTTCGACCTGTTCGACCCGCAGCGCAAAGGGCGCATGAAGCTCTATGTGCGGCGTGTGCTGATCACCGACGAAGCCGACCTGCTTCCCGGCTATCTGCGCTTCGTACGCGGCCTGATCGATTCCGCCGACCTGCCGCTCAACGTCTCCCGCGAAATGATCCAGGAAAGCCCGCTGCTCACGGCGATCCGCAAGGCGGCGACCAGCCGCGTGCTCTCCGACCTCGAGAAGCTCGCCACCTCGGACGCGGCAGCCTATGCGAAGGTCTGGGAGAATTTCGGCTCTGTCATTAAGGAGGGCCTCTACGAGGACTTCGAGCGCCGGGACGCCCTGCTCGGCCTCGCCCGCTTCAAGAGCACGACCTCCGGCGGCGAATGGCGCTCGCTCAAGGATTATATCGCCAGCCTCAAGGACAACCAGACGGCGATCTATTATCTCGCCGGCGACGACGCCAAACGCCTGGAGAACTCGCCTCATATCGAAGGTTTCCGGGCACGTGGCATCGAGGTACTGCTGCTCTCCGATCCGGTCGACAGCTTCTGGGTGACCTCGGCACTCGGCTTCGAAGGCAAGCCCTTCAAGTCGGTGACGCAGGGCACCGCCGATCTCGACCTGATTCCGCTCGCCGAAAAGCCGGAGGAGCAGACGCCGGAAGTGAGCGCGGCTATTGCCTCCTACATCGCCTATCTCAAGACCACTCTGGGCGAGGACGTCTCCGACGTGCGCGCTTCCGAGCGGCTGACTTCCAGCGCGGTCTGCCTGGTGGCGCCTGATAGCGGCATGGACAAGCGCATGGAGCAGATCCTCGCCAGCGCCGGCAAGCTCGACGGTGCCCTGCAGAAACCGATCCTTGAGATCAATCCGCACCATGCGCTGGTGACGCGCCTCGCCACCGCCCGTGAGGCCGGCGGCGACGCCGCCCTCATCGAGAGCGCCACGCGGCTTCTCCTCGACGAGGCCCGCATTCTCGACGGTACGGTGCCTACCGATCCGGCCGGCTTTGCCGAGCGCCTGTCGCAGGTGCTGGCGAAAAGCCTGGGGTAAAGAGTTTGGGGTGATTTGGGGAGCGGGTCTTCGGACCCGCCTCTCTCTTTCAAACGAACAGCATTCCGGCTGGTCTGACGACCCGCCCGCCTCACCGTCCAGCCCGCTGCCCGATCAGGCGCTCGAACAGCAGCGCCACGATGATGATGGTGCCGATGGCCGAGCCCTGCCAGAAGGGCGAGACACCCATCAGATTGAGGCCGTTGCGAATCATCACCATGATCAGGACGCCGATCAGCGTGCCGATGATCGAGCCACGCCCACCGAACAGGCTGGCGCCGCCGATCACCACGGCAGCGATGGCGTCGAGTTCCCAGGCGTTGCCCATCAGCGGATCGGCCGAGAGGATCTGGCCGATCGAGAAGGTGATCGCCACCGCCGAGAGCGCGCCCGAAATCACATAGGGCAGGATGGAGTAGAACATCACGCTGAGGCCCGCCGCCCGCGCCGCCTCCTTGTTGGAGCCGACGGCATAGATGGTGCGCCCGCCCTTGGTGTAGGTCAGATAAGCCCAGGCGAGGAGATAGAGCAGCGCCAGGAATAGCACATTGGCCGGAAGGCCGAAAAAGTCGGTATAGACGATCGCCTGCATGGAATCGGGGATCGAGGCGATTGCCGTCTGGCCGGAGAGGATATAGGCGAGGCTGCGGCCGATCGCCATCATGCCCAGGGTCACCACGAAGGCGGCGAGCCCGAAATAGGCGATCAGAACGCCCGAGATGAGGCCGATGCCGGCTCCGCTGAGAATGGCGAGCGCCACGGCCAAAGCCGGCGGATACTGCTGCACGGCAAGACCCAGGATGATGCCGGTCAACCCGGCGACCGATCCCACTGAAAGATCGATGCCGCCGGTGAGGATGACGAAGGTCATGCCGACGGCGACGATGCCGATCACCACCGACTGATCGAGGATGTTGAAGATGTTCGATCGCGTCAGGAAATAGGGCGAGAGCAGCGACAGGCAGATCGCCAGCACGATGGCGAGGCCGAGCATGCGCACTTCGAGCCGCCCCGTCAGCCAGCCGAGGCGCCGTCGCGTGGGATCGGGGGAGGTGGTGGTCGACATGCGGCGGTCCTTGGCAAACGAGAGGTCAGGGCGTCGCAGCGAGCTTGGCGACACGGCTGCGGACGATTTCGGGCGATGGCAGGGCAGCACCCTGCGGCAGAGTGAGGCCGACCCAGCCGAGATCGTGCCCGCGCGGACTGACGATCGGCAGGAGCAGGGTCGAGCGCGAGCCGTCGGCTTCGGGCGTGAAGACGGGTTCGCGCCCGGCAAGCGCCGCGGCGATGCAGGTCGCGGACAGTGATTTCACCTCGCCCGCCGCAAAGCCCGGATCCGCCGCCTTGTCCGCCATGACGAGGTTGAGGCAGATCAGGCGGTCCTGGTCGATCAGGGCCCAGAAGCCGGCGCCGCCGCATTCGCCCGTGAGGCCGCGCAGGACCTCGGTGTTGCCAGCCATCGAGGTGCGCGGCGCCGCCAGCAAAGTGAGCTTTTCCTCGTCGAGCAGATCGGCAGGCAGGTCGGCGACGCTATAGCCGTCGCTGATGACGACGATACGGTGCGAGAGCCCCAGCAATTCCTCGAAATCGGAAGACACCACCACCACGGCGACGCCCTTGGCGGCAATGTCGCGCAGGATGGCATAGATGGAAGCGCGCGTGCCGATATCCACGCCCTTGGTAGGTTCGTCGAGAATCAGCACGCGCGGCTCGAGCAGCAGCCAGCGTGCGATGATGATCTTCTGCTGCATGCCGCCCGAGAAGTTGAGCATGTTGGCGTCGAGCAGCCGGTCTGGCGGCAGGCCAAGGCTCTTGAGGAGCGCATCGACGGCTTTCTCGCGGCTGCGATAGCCGAGGCCGAAGCCCTTGTGCGCGCCGAGATGGGCGAGCAGCAAATTCTCCTTCACCGACAGATCGGGCACGATGTTCTGGGACCGCCGGTCCTCGGCCACGAAGCCGATGCCGGCCCTCACCGCTTGCGCCGGCTTGCGCGGATCGATCGGCTTGCCGTCGACGAGGATGCTGCCCGCACTACGCGGCCTCAGGCCGAAAATGGCCTCCACGGTCTCCGAGCGCCCGGCGCCGACCAGGCCGCCCAGCCCCAGGATCTCGCCGTGGCGGACCTGGAAGGAGACGTCACGCACCAGAGGCGGCGTCGCCAGTCCCTTGACCTCCAGTGCAACCGGGGCGTCCTTGGCCGTCCCGGCCGCGTCCCGCGCATAGATGGCACCGACATCCTGGCCGACCATGTGACGGATGAGTTCGGCCTGGCTCAGGCTGGCGGTGGCGAGCGATGCCGCCACCGTGCGCCCCTCGCGCATGATGGTGACGCGATCGGTGATGGCGAAGACTTCCTCGAGTCGATGCGAGACGAAGACGAGCCCGCGCCCATCCGCCCTGAGCCGCGTCATGATGTCGAACAGGCGCTCGACCTCGCTTGGGCTGAGCGAGGAGGTCGGCTCGTCGAAAATAATCAGCTTGGCGTTGACGCCGAGCGCCTTGGCGATCTCGACGAGCTGGCGCTGGGCCGCCGACAGGCGCCTAACCTCCACATCGAGGGGTAGCGCATCGCCCTGGCCGAGCACCGAAAGCAGTTCGGCCCCGCGCCGATGCAGCGCCGAATAGGACAAGCGACCCGGCCGGCCGAGCTCGGGCAGGAAGATGTTCTCGGCGACGGTAAGATCCGGCACCAGGCTCGTCTCCTGCATCACGATGGCGATGCCGATATCGAGCGCGTCGCGGGTGGAACGCAGGCGCACCGAGCGGCCGCGATAGACGAGGTCCCCCTCGTCCGGCCTGACATGGCCTGAGATCACCTTGGACAGCGTCGACTTGCCGGCACCATTGGCGCCGAGCAGGCCGTGGACTTCACCCGCGCGCAGCTCGAAGCCAGCCCCCGCCAAAGCGCGGGTGCGGTCGAAGGTCTTGGCGATGCCGGTGGCGACCAGTAGAGGCTCCGCCGGCGCGAGAGTGGGCTGCACGTTCATACGATCGATCCGAGGGTATTCCGGTGTGAAAGCGTGACGATTGAGAATAAGTCATGGTCTGATCGGCAACGAGAATGGCGCCGCGCTTGTCATGCCCGGGCTTGACCCGGGCATCCAGAGTTTCGGCGCCAGCCCCCGACGGCCTGGCTTGCCGGGTCAAGCCCGGCAATGACAAACCGCCCCCGAACACCGGCAAGAACGCTCACTTCATCTCGTTGGCGAACACCGTCTCCTTCACGATGGGCAGCTCCTTGTCGATGTTCTCGCTGGTCACCACCAGGATCGGCACCGAGACCTCCTTCTCCACAGAGCCGCCGGCAAGCTTGGCCAGCAGGGCCTCGCCCGACTTCTGGCCCATCAGATAGGGCTGCTGCATGCCGGAGGCGACGATCTGCTTGGACTTGAGGAGATCGACGAATTCGGGGATGCCGTCGAAGGCCGCGACCAGCAGGTCCGATCCCCGCCGTGCCGCCTTGATGGCGCGCAGGGCACCGAGGGCCGGCTGGTCGGTCTGGATGAACAGGCCGCGCATGTCCGGATTGGCGGTCAGCATGTCCTGCGTGAACTTGAAGGTCTCGTCCGTCGTATAGGATTGCATCTGCTGCAGCCCCGCCTCCTTGCCGGTCCAGCCGCCGGCCGCAAGGCCGTCTCGGAAGCCCTTGGTGCGGGCCTGGCCGTTCTTGCGGGCCTGGGAAATGGTGATGAGGCCAACCGAGCCGCCTTCCCAGCCCTTGGCCTTGAGCGCGGCGGCCAGCGCCTCGCCCACACCCTTGGCGCCGTCATAGTTATTGGAGATGATGAAGGAGGCGTAGTCGCCGCTATTGGTGCCGATATCGCCGATCACCACCGGGATGCCCGCCTTGGCGGCGAGCGCCAGCACGCTCGGCGCGGTGGAGGAATCGGTCGGCGAGATCACGATACCCGCCACGCCCTTGGCAATCGAGTCCTGGGCATTCTGCAGCTGCGTCTGCGGGCTGTTGTGGGAATCGAGTGCCTGGAAACCGTAGCCCTTGGCCTTGGCGGCAGATTCGACGCCCTTGGCGAGATAGCGCCAGAACGGCAAATCGAGACCCGGCGTCAGATAGACGATGTCCTTGCCGGCGGCGCGCGCCGGCTGGAAGCCGAAGCTGCCGGTGCCGACAAAGGCGGCGCCGGCGGCAAGCTGCAGGAACGTTCTTCTCTTCATGTTGTCCTCCCTCCCGCCCTCGGGCGGCTCCTGTGGTTCTCTTCCGGCCGTTACAGGCTCTTTGTCTTGGAAACCGGACCTTCTTTCACGGGCCCGTTTCACGTGTGCGACAGCGCAGCCTCCTCCTCGAGGATGGAGCGCGTACTGGCATAGATCCGGTCGAGATGAATGCCGAAGGCTTCGACGACAGCCCTGGGATCCCGGGCGTGCAGCCCCGCCAGGATGGCGGCATGGTCCTGGCAGCTTTGCGCGATTGCGCCGGGCCGCGACACGGCCTTGCGCCGGTGCGCCATGGCATAGAAATAGAGATCGACGACGAAGTCAGCGAGGAGATCGTTGCCGCAGGACCGATAGATCGCGGCGTGGAACTCGCGATCGCAGATCAGGAAGCGGACGGGATCGTCGAGGGCCTCGCGCTGCGTTTCCAACGAGGCGTCGAGCATGACCAGGGTCTCGTCGTCGATGCGCCGCGCCGCCTCTTCCACCACCGGGCGCTCCACCAGCAGGCGGGCGGCATGGATGGCCTCGATATCGTAGCTATTGATCAGTTTCGGCTCGCGCGCACCAATCGCCAGCGAACCGACCTCGGCACTGAGCACGCGGGTGCGCGCGCCTTGCGAAATGGCGATGATGTCGCGGGCGGCTAGGGTCTGTAGCGCCCCGCGCACCGTCTCGCGGCTGACCTGCAGGGCCGCGGCGAGATCGCGCTCACTCGGCAGGGTCTCGCCGACCTGCAGCATGCCCGCCGCAATCAGGGAGGCGATCTTGTCGGCGACCAGTTCGCGCACATTGCGCCTGACCACGCCGTGGCGCAGCTCGGGCACGCGTTCGAACACCGAAAGGGCAGTGGGCAGGGTCATCGGAATGGCGCTTGGGAACGACGCTCGGCATCTGATCTACTGGACCAGCCAGCAGACCAGTTAGGCCAAGTTTTCGGCAGGCTGTCAAGCGGTAGATGGGTAATGGTCTGACGAGTGGGGGGCGGCGAGATGAGCCTGGGATCACAGCGCAAATTCTTTACCCTCCCCTGGAGGGGGAGGGTAAAGAATTTGCCTCTGCCTGGAACCCTGTCCAATCTCGGGAACCTACTCGGCACCGCCGAGATAGAAGGCCTTCACATCCTCGCGCGCCGCGAGGTCGGCGGCCGGCCCCGAAGCGGCGACGCGGCCGTTCTCGAGAATATAGCCATAATCGGCGTGGCGCAGCGCCAGCGCGGCGTTCTGCTCGGCCACCAGGAAGCTCACCCCCTGCTCGCGATTGAGCGTGCGGATAATCTCGAAGATCTCCTGCACCACGATCGGTGCGAGGCCCATGGAAGGCTCGTCGAGCAGTACCAGTTTCGGCTTGGTCATCAAGGCTCGCCCGATCGCCGCCATCTGCTGCTCGCCCCCGGAGGTCAGGCCGGTCTTGGTGCGGCGCTTATGCTTCAGGCGGGGGAACCAGGCATAGATCTGCTCGATATCCTGGGCGATCTGCCGCCGCCCCGGGCGACGCAGGAAGGCGCCGGAAAGAAGATTCTCCTCTATCGTGAGCTGGGGAAAGCAGTGGCGCCCTTCCAGCACCTGCACCACGCCGCGGGCCACCAGTACGGACGGCGTCAGGCGGCTGACCGGTTCGCCCCGCCAGTTGATGCTGCCGCGCGTGACGGTACCTCGTTCCGGCCCGAGCAGGTTAGAGATCGCTTTCAGCGTGGTCGATTTGCCCGCACCATTGGCGCCGAGCAGCGCAACCACGGCGCCATCACCGACGGTGAGGGACACGTCCCTGACAGCCAGGATTGCCTGGTAATGCACCTCGATGCCTGCGACGGCGAGAATGTCGTTTGCGCGCAGCGCCGCGGATGGTTCGTTCATCGCATCTATCTCCCCGAGGGCGACGTCCCGTCGTCGTGTTGAGCGGGGCCATTCCGGAACAAGCGCGACCTTTTTCATTCCCGGCTTGCCCCGGCAATGCAGCCAGCCTTTCGGCACCGGGTTTCTGGATGCCCGGGTCAAGCCCGGGCATGACAAAGGTTCGTGCTTTTTCGTGTCCGGACAGGCCCGGCCCGCTCAGTTGGTCTCGGCCACCGGCGTGATGCCCTTCTCCTGGGCATAGGCAGCGGCCTTGGCGCGGATGGTCTCGGCAAAGAGCGAGGCATCGGCCTTGATCCAGTCTGTCAGCGTGGTCCAGGACTTGCCATCCCACTGGATGATCTTGGCCGCGACGGTCTCGCCCTTGTGGTTCGCCGGCGAGGTCTTGAGGGGGGAGATCAGGCCCTGCGCGCCCAGTTCGGCGATGCGCTTGTCATCGATGTTGAGGTTTTCCAGGGCCCAGCGGCCCTCCTCAGCGGTGAGGGGGCGGTTTCCGAACTTCTTGTGGCCGACGCGCAGGGCCTCCACGAAGGTGATCGCCTCGATCACCCCGTAATTGTAGTAGACCGTGCCGAACTTGCTCTTGTCCTTGAGATCGCTCTTGCCGGCGTCGACGATCTTCTCCTTCAGCGTCTTGAGGATAGCGTAGTCGGTTCCGGGCGGAAACACCGAGACGGCGAGATAGCCCTTGGCGGCGCCGCCGGCCGGGCGGGCATCGTCCTCCGAGCCGCTCCAGATGTCGCCGATGATGCGATCGGCCGGGAACCCCACGCGCGCGGCCGTCTTGATCCCCACCGGCGTCATCACGCCCCAGCCGCGCAGGAACACCCAGTCGGCACCCGCACTGCGGATCTGCTGCCACTGCGCCTGCTGCTGCTCGCCGGGGTGGGGTACCGGGATCTGAATGTCGGTGAAGCCGTATTTCTTAGCGAGAATGCCAAGCGGCTCGATCGTATCGCGGCCATAGCCGGAGTCGTGATAGAGCGTGGCGATCTTGACGCCCTTGAGCTTGTCGTAGCCGCCTGATTTCTGGGCGATATAGTCGACGATAATCTGGGCTTCACTCCAATAGTCGAAGATCAGCGGATATTGATAGGGAAAGACCCGCCCGTCGGTGGCGATGTTCTGGCCGCCGCCCGGCGAGACGATCGGCACCTTGTCGATGCGCGCCTTGTCGGTGAGCGCCACGTCCAGGCCGCTGGAGTGGGGATAGATCGCCGCCGTCGGCGCGCCGTCATAGCCGTTCTTGTAGCGCTCGTAGCATTCGATGCCCCGCTCGATCGTATAGGCCGTCTCGCATTCCTGGATCAGGATCTTGACGCCGTCGACCCCGCCTTCGACCTCGTTGATATAGGTCAAATAGTCCCGGTTTCCGGCGCCGAAGGGGATGAAAGAGGGCGCATAGGGACCGGTACGATAGGTGAAGAGCGGATAGAGCTGCTCATTCTTGTGGTCCTGGGCCGCAGCGGGGCCGGCGGCCGCAAGAGCGGCCAGGCCAACACCTGCAAAGCCGAGCCCGGTCGCCAGTGCGAGGGCCTTGATGAGGGAGGATGACATCCGGTTCGTCTCCATTCGGTTGGGATGTTCGAGGGCAAAGCTCTCCCTTTGGCGGAAAACGCTTCCGCCCTTCCGGGACGCAAATCTGTTGGGGAGGCTTGTTCAGTCCCCGGTCGTGGCTGCCGACCGCCGCCGCGGCAAGCGGATCCGCCTCACCAGGCGAGCGAGTCCTTCCGGTTCCTTGATCAGCAGCGCGATGATGATCACGCCGAAGATGATGTGCTGGATATTGGCGAGCGCCCCCTGGTCCGCCAGGAACTGCAGGCCGGTGAGCGGGGCGAGGCGGTCGAGCAGGATCGGCATCAGCACGATGAAGGCTGCGCCAAGGAAATTGCCGGCAAGGGTGGCGGTGCCGCCGATCAGCACGATGAACAGCACCTGGAAGGACTTGTCCAGGTTGAAGGCATGGGCGTCCGCCGTGCCGAGATAGCCGAAGGCCCAGAGCGCGCCGGCAATGCCGCAGACGAAGGAGCTGATGGCAAAGGACAGGAGCTTGCGGCTGGCGACATGGATGCCGATCACCGAGGCGGCCGTATCCATGTCGCGGATCGCCATCCATTCGCGTCCGACGCGGCTCTTGACCACCGCATGGGCAAAGGCGATCAGCGCGGCCGCCGTCACCGCCACGAGGAGATAGCGCCCGGTGGCCGAGGAGAGGTCATGGCCGAGGAATTGTAGCCGCGGCGCCGAGACGGTGAGGGACTGGCTGCCATTCGAAAACCAGTTGTAGTTGGTGAACAGCCATTCGAAGAAGAACTGGGCGCCCAGCGTCGAGGCGCCGAGATAGAAGCCCTTGATGCGCAGGCTCGGCAGGCCGAAGACGATGCCCGCCGCCGCCGCGATCAGGCCTGCCAGCACCAGCACCACGGGCAGCGGCAGCAACGGGGCGCGCAGCAGGAGATTGTAGCTTGCAAAGGCGCCGACCGACATGAAGGCGGCGGAGCCGAGCGACACCAGCCCGGTATAGCCCATCAGGAGGTTGAGGCCGAGGCCGGCCACGCCCATCACGAGGGTGGGGATGATGATGGAGGAAAGCCAGTAATCGCTGGCGAGGAGGGGCACGACCACGAAGGCTGCCGCCAGCGCGCCCGCGACGGCGAAGATTCGGGGATTGAGGCTGCGCCCCTGAGTCAGGACAAGGCCTTCGCCGGATTGCGATAGGAGGGACATCGCTAGACCCTTTCGATAGCGCGGTCGCCGAACAGCCCCGCCGGACGCACCAGCAGGAAGGCCACGGCGAGGATATAGGCGAACCAGGTCGACACGCTGCCCTGCAGCAGCGGCCCCAGATAGATGTCGGCCAGGGCTTCGGCAGCGCCGACTAGGAGACCGCCGACGATGGCACCCGGCACGGAGGAGAAGCCGCCGATGATCAGCACCGGCAGGGCCTTCAGCGTCACCAGCGACAGCGAATATTGCACGCCCTGCCGGGCGCCCCAGACCAGCCCGGCGACCAGAGCGACGATGCCGGCCACGCTCCAGACGATGCGCCAGATCGTCGGCAGGCGGATGCCGATCGACTGGGCGGCGAGCGTGTCGTCGGCGACGGCCCTCAGCGAAATGCCCATGCGGGTGCGGTCGAACAGGATGGAAAGCACCACGACCAGGACGAGGGCGCCGCCGGAGACGAAGAGATCGAACTGGCTGATCGAGAGGCCCGCGACCGAGATCGGCACGTCGTCAATGCCGAGGTCGAGCATGTGCACGTCCGAGCCCATCAGCAACTGCGCCAGCCCCTCGATCACGAAGGTAAGGCCGAGGGTTGCCATGAACAGGGTCAGCGCATCGCGATTGACCAGAGGCCGCAGGACCAGGCGCTCGATCAGCACCGCGCCGAGCACCATCACCGCGACGGTCAGCAGGATCGCCGCCCAGAACGGCACCTCGCGCTCGACCAGCGTCACGAAAGTGAGCGTGGCGAACAGCAGCATGGACCCTTGAGCAAAATTGAAGACGCCGGAGGCCTTGTAGATCAACACGAAGCCGATCGCGACGAGGCCGTACATCACACCGGCCAGCAGGCCGCCGATCAGGGTTTCGAGGAAGAAGGTCATGGCGATCCCTCAGTGAACCGTGCCGAGATAGGCGGCGATGACATCGGGATTTTCGCGCACAGCATCGGGCGTGCCATCGCCGACCTTGCGGCCGTAATCGAGCACGACGACGTGGTGGGCGAGGCCCATGACAATGCCGATATCGTGCTCGATCAGCACGACGGTGGTGCCGAGCTTGAGGTTCACATCGGCGATGAGCCGGCTCATCGCCTGCTTTTCCTCCTGGTTCATGCCGGCCATGGGCTCGTCCAGGAGCAGCAATTTCGGCCAGGCCGCCAAAGCGCGGGCGAGGTCGACGCGCTTCTGCAGGCCATAGGGCAATGTGGATACGATCGTGTTGGCATGGCGCTCCAGGCCGAGAAAAGCCAGGATCTCATGTGTCCGCGCTTCGAAGCGCCAGCGCTCCGCCGCATCCCGCCCTACCCGGAAGATATTCTCCACAAAGGTCGCGCGGCCCCAGCGCGCCAGCCCCGCCTTGACGTTTTCGACGACGCTCAGCCGGTCGAACAAGGCATTGTGCTGGAAGGTCCGGCCAATGCCGAGATGAGCCGCCTTGTAGGGATGAATAGCCTCGAATCTGGCGCCGTCGAAAACGACATCGCCTTCGTCGGCCCGGTAGACACCGTTGATCACATTGAGGAGGGAACTCTTGCCGGCGCCGTTGGGCCCGATCAGCGCGCAGATCTCCCCTTGCTCGACCGAAAAGCTCAGCCGGCTCAGGGCGCTGACGCCCTTGAAAGACAAGGAGACGTCCTGAAGCTGCAGGAGAGGCGCCGGCATCGGCGTCACCGTCCGGTGGCGAGGCGGGAGACACCGGCCTCGCGTTCGTCAGCCTCGCGGCGCTTCACGGCTTCAATGTCGCGATAGGCATGGGCGGGATGGCTGGCCGGCAGATAGGGACCTTCGCCGAACAGCTTCTCGCGAAGGGTGCCCGGCTTGTAGGCGGTGGGATAGGCCCCGCGCTTCTGCAGCTCCGGCACGAGATAGCCGACGGCGTCCTCGAAGCTCTCGGGCGTCACCGCATAAGCGAGGTTGAAGCCGTCGACATCGGTCTCCTCGACCCATTCCTGCAGCGTATCGGCGATATGGGAAGCCGAACCGACGAAAACCGGGCCGAGGCCGCCAATGCCGCCCCAGCGCGCCAGCTCCTCCATGGTCCAGGTCTTGTCCTCGCCGGCGAAATGCTCGACCACCGAGATGATGGCGTTGGTCTCGACCTTCTTGATCGGATCGCTGGGCGCATATTGGCCGAAATCGATGCCGCTCCAGCCGGAGAGGAAGACCAGCGAGCCATCATAGGACGTATAGGATTCATAGTCCTTGAACTTGGCCTGAGCCTTGGCCTCGGTCTCGTCGACGATCACCGTGGTGAGGTTGTAGATCAAGATCTTGCGCGGATCTCGGCCGGCAGCCGCGGCCTGGCGGCGGATATCGGCGACATAGGCCTTCAGCAGCGACTTGGTCGGCGCCGCCACGAAGACGCATTCGGCGTGGCCCGCGGCAAAGGCCTTGCCCGGCCCCGAGGCACCGGCCTGGTAGAGCACCGGCGTGCGTTGCGGCGAGGGTTCGGTAAGTTGGTAGCCGGGCACCTCGAAATATTTGCCCTTGTGGCCGATCTCATGGACCTTGTCGGGATCGGTGAAGATGCGGTTTTCACGGTCGCGCCGCACCGCCCCTTCCTCCCAGGAGCCTTCCAGGAGCTTGTAGAGCACCTCGACATATTCGCTGGCGACCTCGTAGCGGTTGTTGTGCTGGCGCAGGCCGCCCTGGCTGATATTCTTGGCCCCGCTCTCCAGATAGGAGGTGACGATGTTCCAACCGACGCGCCCTTTGGAGTGATGATCGGCCGTGGCGAGGCGCCGGGCGAAGGTATAGGGATGCTCGAAGGAGGTCGATGCGGTGATGCCGATGCCCAGATGCTCGGTGGCCAGCGCGATCGGCGCCGCCAGTTGGAGAGGATCGTTGACCGGGATCTGCGCCGCCTGGTGGAGGGCGTGGTAGTTCGAGCCCTTGTAGACGTCGTAATAACCGATGACGTCTGCGATGAAGATGCCGTCGAAGATGCCCTTCTCCAGCGTCCGCGCCAGATCCTGCCAGTAGTCGAGATCCTTGTATTTCCACGATTTATCGCGCGGATGCGCCCACAGGCCCGGCGATTGGTGGCCCACGCAATTCATGTCGAAGGCGTTGAAGCGTATCTGGCGGGGCATTCCCAATCTCCACATCTGAAAACAGCGGCAGCGCCGCGGCTCTGAAACAGCGGCGGGGCCGCACCCGGCTACCGCATCGGTCAGGGCGTATGAAAACGCCCTCCAAACTAAATGTCTAGTATTTTTATAGAGAATATATACAAAATAGTCCGGATCGATGCTACGGCAGACTGGGCAGGCAGCCGCGCCGGTATCGGATCGTTCGATAAAAGCTAAGAGAATCAGATAGATGACACAGAAGGCATCGACAGTGACGGCGGGTTGGGGCAATGGGCCAGGTCGCAACTATGAGGAACTCGCCGCCAGTTTCCGCCCGGTTTTCGATCGCATCCGCGAGGGCGCCGTCGAACGGGAACTCAATCGGACCTTGCCGCACGAGCCGATCGGCTGGCTCAAGGATGCCCGCTTCGGCGCCCTGCGTGTGCCGGAGAAGGAGGGCGGCTTCGGCGCCAACCTGCCACAGCTCTTCGCCCTGCTGATCGAGCTGTCTCACGCCGATTCCAACGTCACGCAGGCCCTGCGCGCCCATTTCGGCTTTGCCGAGGACATCATCAACGCCCGCGCGCAGGATCGCCGCGACCGCTGGCTGCCGCGCCTCTCCCGCGGGGAGATCGCCGGCAGTGCCTGGACGGAGATCGGCGAAGCCAAGCAGGCGGCCTTCTCCACCATCGTGAAGCTCGGGGACGGCAAGGCCGCTTCCGTCACGGGTGCCAAATATTACACGACCGGTTCCCTCTTCGCCGACTGGATCGATATCGGCGCCAGTGGTGAGGAAGGCCAGTCGCTTTCCGCGGTGGTTGCCCGCCATGCCCCGGGTGTTGACGTGATCGACGACTGGGACGGTTTCGGCCAGATCCTCACCGCCAGCGGCACCACCACCTTCACCGACGCGCCCGTCGACCCCGCCGATGTCGTCATCGACGATGACCGCTTCAAATATTCGGCCGCCTTCTATCAGCTCGTGCATCTGGCGACGCTCGCGGGTATCGGTCGCGCCGCCAGCGACGACGTCGCCAAGGCGGTGAAGGCCCGCCGCCGCAGCTATTCCAACGCCCCCTCCCCGCGTCCCAGCGAGGATGCCCAGGTACTGCAGGTGGTCGGCCGGATCCGCGGCGCGGCCTATTGCGCCAGCGCCATCGTGCTCAAGGCCGCCGAAGCCGTGCAGCGCGCCTTCGATACCCGCTTTGCCGGCGACGCCGCGGCGGAGGAAGAGGCGAATGCCATCGCCGAGCTCGAGGTGGCGCAGGCCCAGACCGTGGTCACCACCCTGATCCTCGATGCCTCCACCATCGTTTTCGACGCGCTCGGCGCCTCCGCCACGCTGCGCTCCGCCGCTCTCGACCGCCACTGGCGCAATGCACGCACGCTCTCCTCGCATAATCCGCGCATCTACAAGGACCGGATCATCGGGGACTTTGCCGTCAACGGCACGCCGCCGCCCTATCAATGGCGCATCGGGCAGGTGTGAAGGGGCGAAAGCGCCCCAAACAGACGCCACCTCACTGTACTCACCAGCGCCGGCATAGGCACATCGCTTGAGCCCTCAAGAAAGAGCGCAGACATCCTTCCCCGGGTTCGGGGAAGGTGGCGCTGCGCAGCAGCGACGGTAGGGGGAGAGTGGCGCTGCGGAGGCTGCATAGTTGCAAAATCGCGCCACTCGCCCCCATCCGGCCCGGCTCTGCCGGTCCACCTTCCCCGAAACCGGGGAAGGATTTCTTCGCCTTACTCGGTCAATCGAGACGCCACGTCAGCCGGCCTGAATCGAACATAAAGACTGGTTCGACGGCCTTCGGGGAGCCAACCATTTCCGCTCGCCATTTGACGGAATCACCGGGCATTGCGAGATCTTGGGACAGAATGAGGCGGCGCCACGCCGCTACTCGAAAGCCCCAAGGAGCCGATGTCGCCTCTGGTCGAAACCGTGCTGTTCGTCTTCGGCCTGGTCGCGCTCGGCTATGGCGCGGGGGCGAGCGGCTATCTCAAACCCGAGACCGGCGACGCCCTTTCCGATTTCGCCGTCCGCGTGGCACTGCCGCTGCTGCTGTTCCGCACCATGGTCACCTCGAGCTTCCACGGCTCGGCACCCTGGCAGTTATGGGCCACCTATTTCACCGCCGTCATCGTGGCCTGGATCGCCGGCCATCTCGCGACCACCCGCCTGTTCCGGCGCGATGGCCAGGCCGGGGTGATCGGCGGCGTCTCCGCCGCCTTCTCCAATCTGGTGCTGCTCGGCATTCCCTTCATGCTCGGCGTCTTCGGCAATGAAGGCTTCGAGATCCTGTCTCTGATCATCTCGGTGCATCTGCCTACCATGCTGATGGCCTCGATCCTGCTGTTCCACTGGCTCGGGTCACGGCGCCAGGAGCCGCTGCATCCCCTGGCTGTTATCCGCGACTTCCTGGGCAGGCTGCTCACCAATCCCCTGATCATCGGCATCTTCGCCGGCCTGGCCTGGCGGGCGGGCGGCACTGCCCTGCCGGGTATCGCCAATCGCTTCGTCGATGCCCTCGCCGACGTGGCCGGGCCAATCGCCCTGTTCGCCATGGGCCTCGGCCTGAAGAAGTTCGGGCTAACCGGCAATCTCAAGCCGGCGCTGGTCCTGTCCGGCCTGAAACTGCTGCTGATGCCGGCGGTGGCCCTCGGCGCAGCCTGGCTGTTCGGCTTGCCGCCCTTCCCGGCCAAGGTGGCCGTGGCTGCGGCGAGCCTGCCGTCGGGCGTGAACTCCTATTTGATCGCGATCCAGCTCAAGACGGAGCAATCCCTGGCTTCCAACCAGATCACCATCGCGACGGCGTTTTCCGTGGTGACCACCGCGCTCTGGCTCGAGATCGCTACCGCGCTGCTGGGTTGAGGCGTCTCCTCAGACCTCCTCGTCTGGATTCCGGGTCCAGGGCGCGAAGATCTCGGCCGCGAATTCGACGAAGGCCTGTATCTTGCGGTCACGCGTGGCGCGCTTGGAATAGAGCGCCCAGACTTCGGCATCCTCGGCCCGATGCCAGTCCGGCAGGACGATCTCGAAGGGCTGGTCTCCCGCCCGATTGGCCATCAGCCGGGTGGACACCAGGGCAATGCCGGCGCCCTTGAGCATCTGGCGGATGATGGTGTCTGATTCGTTCGACATCAGGATCGGGCGGACGGCGACCTCGACTTCGCTTCCGGCCTTGCTTCTCAGCCGCCAGGTGGTCAGGAGCTCGCCCTGGCCATGGGCCAGCACGGCATGGCCGGAGAGATCCTGCGGCGAGGCGGGGCGCCCCGCCCGATCGAGATAGCCGGGACTCGCGAGCAGGCGGGCCCGTGATCGCCCCAGCCGCCGGGCGACATAGCTTGAATCGGGCAGAACGCCAGTCCGCAGCGCCACGTCGAAACCATGTTCCACCAGATCGAGCGGATGGTTATCGAAGGTCAGCGCCAGCCTGATCCTGGGATAGCGGCGCCGAAACTCTTCCAGGGCCGGCTCCAGCGCAATCAGGCCAAGGGCATAGGGAACCAGCAGCCGCAGCGTGCCCTCCGGTTCGATCCTCAAGGCGCGGACCGACAGATCGGCTTCCTCCAGGATCTCCTCCGCGAGGCTGCAGCGCTCATAGAAATCCCGCCCGGCTTCGGTGAGCGACACGCGCCTCGTCGTCCGGTTGAGCAGGCGCACGCCGAGATCTTCCTCGAGCGCCGTGACGCGCCGGCTCACCGTGCTGAGCGGCAGACCGAGCTGGCTCGCCGCAGCGGTGAAACCGCCCCTTTCGACCACGCGCAGAAAGATCCAAAGGCTCTGGAGATTGTGCAATCGGCACTCCAATGGAATCATGCCAAGCCCCGAAAATGCCGACGCATTCTCGGCTTGGACACCTGGCGTTTTTCGACATCAAATCAAAGATTTGGCGAAAATCACCAGAAAGTGCCGAGAGTCATTTTCGATGACTCTCGGAATTATTCCATATTCAGCAATAGTTTTTGCCAAATAGCCATAGTTATTCCATTCCCGGCCCCGCGCTATAAGCGCTCCCATGACCGCCCTGTCCACGTCCACGCATGGGCCGACGCCCTTCTGGACGCGGCTGACCCAGGCACCGCCCGGCACCAGCTGGAGCAGCATCGCGTTTGCGTTGCGAACGACGGCCGCCTCGCTGATCGCGCTCTACATCGCCTTCCTGATCAATCTGGACAGCCCGAAATGGGCGGCCATGACGGTGTGGATCGTGGCCCAGGGCAGCCGCGGCATGACGCTGTCGAAGGCGCGCTATCGCGTCCTCGGCACCTTCGCGGGAACGGGCATCGCTGTCTCCCTCACAGCGCTGTTCGCCCAGGCGCCGGAATTGCTTCTCTGCGCGCTCGCCGTCTGGGTCGGGCTGTGCACCGGCGTCGCCACGGCGCTGCGGAATTTCCGCGCCTATGGCGCCGTGCTGGCCGGCTATACCGCGGCGATCATCACCCTGGATGCGGCTGCCAACCCCTCGCAGATCTTCGACGTCGCTGAGGCGCGCCTCATCTACATCCTGCTCGGCATCGGGGTAGAGGCAACGCTGAGCGCCATCCTTGTTCCCTCCCGGCCCCTGGACGATGTCCGCGCCGGCCTCGACGCCTATATCCGGCAAGCCGCCGGTATCTGCGCCCGTGCCCTCGGCGGCGAGGCGGCGGCAACACCGGCGCTGCAGCGCCTCTTCGCCAAGGCCCTGGCCCTGGACACCACGGCCGAATATGCCGCGTCCGCCTCCGCTGTCGCACGTGGCGCTCTCGGGCATGTGCGCGCAGCTGCGAGCGCAACCCTGGCCCAGCTCGCCGCCGCGCACAGCCTGCGGGACTATCTGGCCCGGCGGGACGGCCAGAGCGATATTCTCCTGGCTGAAATTTCCGCCCTGCTGCAGGCCGTCGCCAATGGCAGCACCAACGAGCAGACCCCGATTGCCGCCTTGCGCGGGCGCCTTGGTGCAGCCTTCGCCTGCTCCGATGATCGAGGCGAAGGCGGGAACGAGCGGCTGTTCCTGTATGACAGGCTCGATGCGCTGCTCTCTTCCCTGCAGACGGCCCTGGCGCGCCAGGCTCTCCTGGCCCGCCCGGAACCGCCTCCCTCGCGCCTCGACTTCGCCTTCCACATCGACTTGACCGCTGCGCTGCATAACGGCATCCGCGCTATTGCGGCCGTCCTGCTCGCCTCGGCCGCCTGGATCCTGACGGCAGCGCCCACCGGCTCGGGTTTCGTCACCATCGTCAGCGTGGTCTGCGCCCTGTTCGCCACGCGGGACAATCCGGTTGCCGCCGGTCTCGGCTTCCTGAAGGGTACAGGCTGGGCCTTTGCCGCCAGCGCCATCTGCAATTTCGCGCTGATCCCGATGATTTCGGGCTTTCCCTTGCTCGCTGCCGTGGTCAGCCTGTTCATGGTTCCCGCCGGGATCGCCATGCGCCATCCACGCACGGCGGCCCCCGCCGCGAGCTTTGCCATCTTCTTCTGGGACCTCGTCGGGCCGAGCAACGAAGTCCGTACTGAAGCCGCCGGTTTCTTCAACGGCGGCATGACACTGGTGGCCGGCATCGCCTGCGGCACGCTGGCTTTCGCCTTGCTGTTCCCGCCGAATGTCCAGGCGACGCGACGCCGCCTGCACCGGGCCATCCGGCGCGATCTCTCCCTGATCGGCAGCACCCCGGGGTTCTGGACCGCGGCGGAATGGTTCAGCCGGACCGCCGACCGTTTCGGCCGGCAGCTTGCGGCCGAAAAAACCCTGCCCGCCGCTGTGATGGATCGGGACATGGCCGGCATGCTGGCAAGCCTGACCATCGGCGCGGCCGCCATGGATCTCGACCGGCTGGCGCAGACCCGCAAAGGCACCATGCGACCGGTTCGCGCCGTGTTGCGCCGCCTTGCCGCCGCCGATCCGCACATCCTGGCACGGGCCGCCCGGCAGGCGGCGGCGCATCTGATGCGGCAGGCCAGGCGGACTGGCAGCCCTGCCTCGCGCGAGTTGCATCGAGGCGCCGTGCTGCTGCAGGAAATCGCGCGCGAAGCCACCGAACAGGCCGCGTTTCTGAAGGGGTGAAAGGCAGCACAGGCCTCTGCGAGCCATTCCAAAAAAGAAGGGCGCCGGATGGTTCCGGCGCCCTTGGTGTTTCTGGTCTGCCCGCGGCAATCAGATGTCGAGCGTGTGGTCGCGCTCCCACTGGGTCAGATGGCTGGCGTAGCTGTTCCACTCCTGACGCTTGAGCTTGAGATAGGCAGCCGAGAAGTCATTGCCCAGAGCGGCTTTCAGCGACTCGTCCCCGTCGAAATTGCGCAGGGCGTCGAGCAGGTTCAGCGGCAGCTTGGGCGCGTCGGTCACGGTATGGCCTTGCTGGTACATGTCGATGTCGTAGCGCTTGCCGGGATCGGCCTTGGAATGGATACCGTCGAGGCCGGCCGCGACGATCACTGCCTGCATCAGATAGGGGTTGGCGGCACCGTCGGGCAAGCGCAGCTCGAAGCGCCCCTTGCCGGGCACGCGCACCATGTGGGTGCGATTGTTGCCGGTCCAGGTCACCGAATTCGGCGCCCAGGTCGCGCCGGAGATGGTGCGGGGCGCATTGATGCGCTTGTAGGAGTTCACGGTCGGATTGGTGATCGCCGACAGGCTTTCGGCGTGCTTCATGATGCCGCCAAGGAAGTGATAGCCCTGCCGCGACAGGCCCATCTCGTCCTTGTTGTCGTAGAACATGTTGACCTTGCCGGTCTCGTCCCACACCGAGATATGAGCATGGCAGCCCGAGCCGGTCAGCCCCATGAAGGGCTTGGGCATGAAGGTGGCGCGCAGGCCGTGCTTTTCGGCCACCGAGCGCACCATGAACTTGAAGAAGGAGTGCCGGTCGGCCGTGATGAGGCAGTCGTCGAAGTTCCAGTTCATTTCGAACTGGCCGTTGGCGTCCTCGTGATCGTTCTGATAGGGACCCCAGCCGAGCTCCAGCATGTAGTCGCAGATCTCGGCGATGATATCATAGCGGCGCATCAGGGCCTGCTGGTCGTAGCAGGGCTTCGCGGCGCAATCCATGGCATCGGAGATGGCCGTGCCGTCGGCATCGATCAGGAAGAACTCGGCCTCGACGCCGGTCTTCACATAGAGCCCTTCCTTGGCCGCATTGGCCATGACGTTCTTGAGCACCACGCGCGGCGCCTGGCCGACATGCTTGTCTTCCATGACGCAATCGGCGGGGACCCAGGCAACCTCCTTCTTCCAGGGCAGCTGGACGACGGCGCTGGGATCGGGCAGGCCGAAAAGATCGGGATGGGCCGGTGTCAGGTCCAGAAAGGTGGCAAAGCCGGCAAAACCGGCACCGTCCTTCTGCATGTCGGCGATCGCTGCTGCCGGAACCAGCTTGGCACGCTGGGCGCCGAACAGGTCCGTATAGGAAATCATAAAATAGCGAATGCCTTTTTCCCTAGCGAGCGTCGCCAAATCCTGGGTCATGGTCAAAGTTCCTGGTTCGGGATGTCTATCGTTTTGATTTATGAGGTATTCTGTCATTTCCGATGGCTTCGGCCCTGATGCCTTTTTAATCCGGGGGGATCGGAAGGCCTGCTCGGCTCTTTGAAGCCCACAGCGAAATCCGACGTCCGGAGAGCCGATTTCATCTGGGGATGGCAGTACGCAAAGGGCGCCCGCTTACCGGCGGGCGCCCTTTCATGATGTCAGAAGCCCTGTCCGGGGATCCAGCTCGTACCGGCCAGCGGCACGCGGGCCATGGCGGCGGCCTCGATGGTGAGGGCGCACAGATCTTCCGGCTCGAGATTGTGGACGTGGTTCTTGCCGCAGGCACGGGCGATGGTCTGGGCCTCCAGCGTCATCACCTTGAGATAATTGGCGAGGCGGCGGCCGGCCTTGACGGGGTCGAGCCTTTCCATCAGCTCGGGATCCTGGGTGGTGATGCCGGCCGGATCCCTGCCCTCGTGCCAGTCGTCATAGGCGCCGGCCGTGGTGCCGAGCTTCCGATATTCGTCCTCGAGCGCTGGGTCGTTGTCGCCGAGGGCGATCAGGGCGGCCGAACCGACGGACACCGCGTCCGCGCCGAGCGCCAAGGCCTTGGCGACATCGGCGCCGTTGCGGATGCCGCCGGAGACGATCAACTGCACCTTGCGATGCATGTTGAGATCCTGCAGTGCCTGCACGGCGGGACGGATGCAGGCGAGCGTCGGCTGGCCGACATTCTCGATGAAGACTTCCTGGGTGGCGGCCGTGCCGCCCTGCATGCCGTCGAGCACCACCACGTCGGCACCGGCCTTCACCGCCAGGGCCACGTCGTAATAGGGACGGGCGCCGCCGACCTTCACATAGATCGGCTTCTCCCAATCGGTGATCTCGCGCAGCTCCAGGATCTTGATCTCGAGATCATCCGGCCCGGTCCAGTCGGGGTGGCGGCAGGCGGAGCGCTGGTCGATGCCCTTGGGCAGCGTACGCATCTGGGCGACGCGGTCGGAGATCTTCTGGCCGAGCAGCATGCCGCCGCCGCCGGGCTTGGCACCCTGGCCAACCACCACCTCGATGGCGTCAGCCTTGCGCAGATCGTCCGGATTCATGCCGTAGCGCGAGGGCAGATATTGATAGACCAGCGTCTTGGACTGGCCGCGCTCCTCCGGCGTCATGCCGCCGTCACCCGTGGTGGTCGAGGTGCCTGCCAGCGAAGCGCCGCGCCCGAGGGCTTCCTTGGCGCGGCCCGACAGGGAGCCGAAGCTCATGCCGGCGACGGTGATCGGGATCTTCAGCTCGATGGGCTTCTTGGCGAAGCGCGAACCGAGCACGACATTGGTGGCGCAGCGCTCGCGATAGCCTTCGAGCGGATAGCGCGAGATCGAGGCGCCGAGAAAGAGCAGGTCGTCGAAATGCGGGACCTTGCGCTTGGCGCCGCCGCCGCGGATGTCATAGATGCCGGTGGTGGCGGCGCGGCGGATCTCGGACAGGGTGTAATCGTCGAAGGTCGCGGACTTGCGCGGAACGGTCGGTGGATTGTGATAGCTCATGAGGTCAATCCTGGGATCGCAGGCCTGTAGCCTGCTCTTGAAACGGTCGATGCAGAGGGGAAGAGCAGGCCGGAAGCCTGCGATCCCAGGTCAGTACGCATCCGCATTGTCGATGTTGAAGTTGTAGAGCGTACGGGCGGAGCCGTAACGCTTGAACTCCTCTGGCTTGGCGTCGGAAAAGCCCGCCTTGGCCAGCAGCCCTGCCAGGATTTCGAGATGCTCGGGGCGCATCTCCTTCTCGATGCAGTCGGCTCCCAGGCTCTTGACCTTGCCGCGCACGAACAGCCGGGCCTCATAGATGGAATCGCCCAGGGCGTCGCCGGCATCGCCGCAGACCACCAGATTGCCGGACTGGGCCATGAAAGCGGACATGTGGCCGATATTGCCCTTCACCACGATGTCGATGCCCTTCATCGAGATGCCGCAGCGCGAGGAGGCATTGCCCTCGATCACCAGGAGGCCGCCCTTGCCGGTGGCGCCGGCATATTGGCTGGCATCGCCCTTGATGCGGACCTCGCCCGACATCATGTTCTCGGCCACGCCGGGGCCAGCCGAGCCGTGCACGACCACGGTGGCTTCCTTGTTCATGCCGGCGCAGTAATAGCCGACGCTGCCCCTGACATCGATGCGCACAGGCGCGTCGACACCGACGGCCAAAGCGTGCGAGCCCTTTGGATTGCTCACCTCCCAGGAGGTGGCGTTGGTACCGGCCTTCAGAGCATGCAACGCCTGATTGAGCTCGCGCAACGGCGTCTTGGCCAGATCGATCTTCTCAACGTCCACACTCACGCTCGCGACCTTTTTCGCAAGTTGATCCATGCCTCAGCGCTCCCAGAAGTAAACGGTGGCGGGCTCGGGCTCCCACACCTTGGCATCCTCGATGCCGGGCAGGTTCACCAGAGCGCGATATTCGGAACCGAAGGCGACATACTGATCCGTCTCGGCGAGCACGGCCGGCTTGCACGCGACAGGATCGCGCACGACACCGAAGCCGTCCTTGGTGCCGACCACGAAGGTGTAGAAGCCGTCGAGATCGTCGAGCCCCTTCTCCATGGCATCGCCCAGGTTGAGACCCTGATTCATGCGCCAGGTCAGATAGGCGGCCGCGACCTCGGAATCATTCTCGGTCTCGAAGGTCATGCCGTCATGCTTAAGCTCGCGGCGCAGATTGTTGTGATTGGACAGCGAGCCATTATGGACCAGGCACTCGTCGGCACCGGTCGAGAACGGGTGGGCACCGAGCGTGGTCACCGCCGATTCCGTCGCCATGCGGGTGTGGCCGATGCCGTGGCTGCCGGTCATCTCCGCCAGGCCGAAGCGCTTGGCGACCTCGGTGGGATAGCCCACCTCCTTGTAGATCTCGATCGCCTCGCCGGCACCCATGACGCGGATCGAAGGCCGCTCCGCCTTGATTGCCCCGCGCGCCGCTTCCGCCTTGTCGGCATCGAGGGTGAGGACAGCGTGGGTGTCCTTCGGCGTGATGGAGACCTTGCCACCGACAGCCTTCTCGACCAGGGCCGCGAGCCCGTCGAAATCCTTGGCCGCATCCGGCGACTGCACGGTGATCTTGGCTTTGCCGGCTTGCGGCGCGCCATAGATCGCGAACCCGGCCGAATCCGGGCCGCGGTCGCACATGGTGGCGAGCATACCGGACAGGAGCGCACCCAATTGTGGCTCCAGGCTCTTATCCTTCAGAAACAGGCCGACAATGCCACACATAGCACGGGTCCTTCATGCGATTGATTTTAGGGAGGCTAGCAATTTCCTGAGGCGCCAGCAATATCCACCTGAACATTTTTTTCCTGTGAGGAATATTTTTTAGGAATCGGATTTTCCTGACAGGAAACTAGGTGAAAAACCAGGGACTCAAGCCTGATGACGCCAGCGCTCCCAGCGCAGGCGTGCCACCCGATAGGCATCCGGAACCGAAAGCGCCCAGACGAAGAGCCCCCCGGCCATCCGACCGATCGGAGACGTCTCCGGCGTCGACAGATGCCAGCTCAGGAAAGCAAACAGGAGCGTGAAGAAAGCAAACCCCAGCCCGCGCATCTGGCGGCCGAGGGCGACATGGCCGACCCCCGGCAGCACCACGGCAAGTATGAGGATGACATAGGGGTGAAAGGGTTTCACGAGCATGGCTGCGGCCACGGCGGCCTCCTCGGGCGGTGATTCAAGCATGACGATTACGGTCTGATCGTCATTGCGGACATCGTTGTAATTCTTGGCGACTCCGCCCAATCGCAAAACCGTTCGCGAACAGCCTCTTAGGCCCGCTGTCCGCGCGTTTCGGGCAGTTGCGCCAGCATCGCCGCGGGCAACAGCGTTCGGGCGATCTCCTCCAAACCGTCATAAAGCCGCATGAACAGAGCGGGATCGAAGCGTTCGTCGCCAAAGTCACATTGGCGCAGCAGCAGATGCTGGCCCCGGTTTCCCTCGGCGGCCTGGAAGATTACCCTGAGGCCGGCCGGCATCACCAGCACTTCCTTGACCCTGGCGTCGGCCATGAGGTCGGCAACGGCCCGCTCCGCCTGGGCCAGGAAAGCAGCGCCGCGGCGCCGGCCTCGCACCATCACGTCCTCGGGCAAGCCGATCGGCGGCTCGAGACGCACGGGCAGATCGGGCGTGCGTGCATAGAATTCGCTGCCGGAAGGGCGCGCCAGCGCACCGAAAGCGGCACCATCAGGCAGCGGCGTCATCACTGTTAGTGATAGCCAGAGCTGCGGCAAGCGCCGCAGCGTCATGGTGTCGGGTAGCAATTCCACCACAACGCGGCGGCCGGCGATCTCGCCGGCGAGGCGGGGGAAACCTGCGACGCCATCCACCTGTTCCGCCCGCTCGAACAGCGGGCGGCAATCGGCCAGCAGGGCCTTGCGCCGGCGCCAGAGCGCCGACCTCTCGCGGTTGACCAGCCAGAACAGGCCGGCAAGCCCCGCCACGATGATGATGAGGAACGCAAAAGTAGTCATGCTGGCCGCCTCCTCATCGCCTCAATATCCCCTGGGCTTGGGCCAGGGCATGGTGAACTGGTCGCCCCGCCGCACGAATTTATAGCGGTGGAAGGCGAACCACATCGAGACCACGATATAGAACACCATCATGGCAATGAGCTGGGTGCCGTAGCCCAGGAACACCGCGAAATAGGCGGTCGAGCACAGCACGAACAGCACGATCGCCGGCAGCGGATGCATGGGATGCACATAGCCACGCTTGATGGTGCCGATCGGCCATTTCGAGCGGAACATCGTGATGTTGAAGGTCATGAAGGAATAGCCGAGCAGGCCCGACAGGATCGAGAAGGTCACCACCTGGTCGAGCGGCGCTCCCAGGGCGAAGATCAGGGCGATCGGCACCAGGAAGAAGATCGACCGGAAGGGCGTGCGGTATTTGGGATGCACCGCGCCGAACCAGGCCGGCATGTAGCGGTCGCGCCCCATGGAGAACCAGGCGCGCGAGGCGTCGTTAATGCAGCCATTGGCCGAGGCCAGCGTGGCGAAGATTGTGCCGACGAAGAGCAGGACCATCAGCCCGGTCGAGCCGGTCATGCGGGCCGCGTCGAACAGCGGCGTGGTGGCCTGGCCGAGATATTCCCAAGGCATCAGGCTGACGCAGACATACCAGGTCATGGCGGCGGCGATCAAAAGGGTGATCATGCCGAGCATGGTGCCGAGCGGCAGCGAGCGTGCGGGAGAGCGCACCTCTTCAGCCGCCTGGCAGGTGCCTTCGATGCCCAGATAGAACCACAGGCCGAAATGCAGCGAAGCAACCACGCCGAGCCAACCATACGGCAAGCCAGACAGCAATTCTCCGGGCTTGAGCAGGTCTTCCGACCAGGGCTTGGCGCCGATGAACAGGAAGACGATGGCAAGAAAGGCGATGGCCGTGATCACCAGGTTGAAGGTGAGCGTGGCATAGACGCCGCGATAGTTCAGCAAGGCGAGGCCCATGATGGTCAGCACAATGAAGGGCTTGTCATGCACCCCTTCGAAGCCCGCCATGCCGCCGACTGTCTGGATCAGATAGCCGGCCGTGATCGCATTGGCCGCTTCCAGCATGGTATAGGCCATTACCAGGAAGAGGCCGACATTGAAGGCCATCAGCGGCCCGACGATATGCTTGGCCTGCGCATATTGGCCACCGGCCGCGGCAACCGTCGAGGTCACTTCGGAATCGATCATGGCGACGCAGGTATAGAGCAGCCCCGCCGTCCAGCAAGCGATCAGCGCCGCGAGGGCACCGCCCTTGCCGACGGCGAAGTTCCAGCCCATGAACTCGCCGACCAGCACGATGCCGACCCCGAGCGCCCAGACATGGGCGGGGCCGAGCACACGCAACAGCGAGATCTTCTCGCCATGGATGACGGTGTGCTGGACGTGCGCCTGCGCCCCCGTCGCATTGGAGGTGATCTCACTCATTGGGCGCCCCTGTGCGTTGGGTCGATGATCAGTTCATCTTCGATTTCGCCTTCGCGGGAAGACATCAACATGTCCTCGGAATAGGCGGCATTGGTCTTGATGAGATCGTAAAGCAACCAGGCGCCGATCAGGATCGAGATCGCCCAGGCGGCATATTCGAGAAGTTGGAATGCATTCATGGTGCCGCCCTCACTTGTCGTCGAAGCGTTCGGCGATCACGTCCCGGTATTCCTTGTCCGAGAAATAGATCAGGAAGCCGAAATAGATCACGATGATCGCCGCGGTGAGCAGGAAGGCCGGCAGCGAGAAGGAATAGTCGAAACGCGAGGCGATGATCGGCGCCGCCGTCTCGGCGGTGAAGCCGAGCTTCTCCCAGAGCGACTGGGCGAGCGACGATTGGCCCATGCCGGTCCAACTCTTGTCGGCGAAGGCGATATCCATCTTGCCGCCACCTGCGAGGCCGAAAAAGATGGGCGCGAACAGGCTGGCGACCACCAGGACGAGGAGGACGAGTGAATCGATGATCTGGCCGAACGCCGATTGCTCGGGCGGCTGATAGGGGGTCTTGGCAGAGGGGGCTTTGGCCATGTCAGGTCCTCACCGCTTGTTCTTCTTCATTTCGTCGATGTAGTGGAGGTCGAGCCCGTAGAGATGCTGCTTGTCCTCGTGGTAGTGACGCACCAGCGCGGCGATTGCAGCTGTGTTGAACAGCAGCACGAGGCTGCCGGCGACGAGCAAGGCGACGGTGACGCCTGTCGAACCGGTGTCGGGCATGATCTTGAAAAAGACGAATAAGAGGATGAGCCAGAGAACGCCGACGGCGGCGAAGGCCCAAGCGCGGTCGCGGCGATACATCACCTCGATCCGCGGATCTTCCGATCCCGGTGTCATAGATATTTCCTCCCGATTACAGCCTCTTGCGGGTTCGCTTTTGTTACTGAGAGGCAATTTGTTTTTATACCAGGAAAGTCTGCGCCCGTTGCGCGGCCGCTGTCAAGCGCTTGTCTGACAAAAAACTTCGCATTCACGACACTTTTTGGCTGATTCAGGCCATTTTTGCAGTCGTTTAATGCTCGGAAAATTTCTTGCACTTCAGGAAGACCCGCCGCAAGATCGCTGGGAGCAGGAGGCGGGCATGAGGGTCCACTGCAGTTTGCGCGAGCGCAGACCGCGCCGGGAGCGGGCGGGCGATTCGTCAATGGTGCTCGCGCGATCGCAGGCAGGACCGCCACCGCGGGGCAGAAATGCCGCCTCGCGCATCCCCGGCTTCAAAAATCGTAGCTCTTTGTCTGGAATCCCGACCTATGCTCGCCATATTGGCGGGATAACGGGCGGCATCCAGCTTGTCGCTCGGTGGGCCGCACGGTATTTTTCAAGCGTCAGCCCAATGCAGCCAGTGACTTGGCGGCGATACAGCTGGGCAGCCGCCACTGGGTTGCCTTCATACGAGCCGGAACAACTCGTCTCTCCTTGGGGGAGAACGTGTTTTTTCTGCCGCCGGCCGAGTGCTCGAAGTCTAGAACTACGGGCTGCGAGGCGAATGGGAATGAGCGAAGGGGGCATGCCAAGCGCCAGCCCCTCTGCGCAGGGACGTGAAAGGAGCGAGCATGACGAAGCGGGTGGTTACGCCGGCTGTCAGGACAGTGCCGACGCACGCCGCCGGGCGTGGAGACCAGACGGTCATTGCCCCGACATTGGGTCCCCGTTATGCCGATCCGATCGATCCGGGTGACGGCGAGGGCCTGTTCTCCGATGCCTTCCCCACCCGCGAGCTGCCGCCTGCCTCCGCCTTTCCCGGCCAGGATCCGCATGCACTCGGCGGCGCGCGCGACAATATCCTGGAAGTGGCGATCGGGCGCGAGGTTCGCTCTTTCCGCAACAAGCTCGGCATTACGGTCGCCGACCTCGCCGCCGCGACGGGCCTGTCGCTCGGCATGCTCTCCAAGATCGAGAACGGCGTGACCTCGCCGTCGCTCACCACGCTGCAGACCCTGTCGCGCGCGCTCGGCGTGCCGGTGACCGCCTTCTTCCGCCGCTTCGAGGAACGCCGCGAAGCCGTGTTCGTCAAGGCGGGCGAAGGCCTGCTTATCGAGCGGCGAGGCACGCGCGCCGGCCATCAATACCGCCTGCTCGGCCACAATGCCGGCAATACCGGCCGCGTGGTGGTCGAACCCTATGTCATCACGCTGACGGAAGAATCCGACGTCTTCCCGCTGTTCCAGCATTCCGGCCTGGAGTTCATCTACATGCTGGAAGGCGAGGTGATCTACCGTCACGCCGACAAGCTCTACCACCTCACGCCCGGCGACAGCCTGTTCTTCGACGCCGATGCCCCGCACGGCCCGGACGAGATGCGGCAATTGCCGATCCGCTTCCTGTCGATCATCTCCTATGCGAAGGATGAGGTGTAGGGCGCCTCGCTATCCGCGACCCGCAGCCGTCTTTGGTGCATCAAGGAAGGAACCGAGCGGCAGGCCACGCAAGAAGCTCATCGCCACCGTGATGCAGAGAATGAGCGAGGCACCGTGAAGGCTGAAAGGCAATTTCAGGTGGCGCTCGAGCCATTCCCCTCCCAGGCAACTGGTGATCTGAAGCGCGCAAAGCATCCCGAAAACAAGTCTGGAGCGTGTCACCAAACCAGCCTGTGCGCCATCACGAAGCCAAGTTCGCATGTAGGCAAAGCAAAAGAGTGGAAGCAGTACGGCGAGCAAAAACAGGCGAACCGGGCGTCCATAGCCCAGCCACGCATAGGCTGTATCGACCGATGGGCCCAACGCCAGAAACAGTGACATGACATAGCCCAGAACGATATTGGCAAGCAGCGGCGGCCAGATCAGTGCCAGGCTCGCCGTCCTGGCGGATAGGATCGCCTCGTGGTTCGAGGCCGCCTGAGGTCCGACATCGAGATAGGTCTGATCGACAAGCAGCAAGTTCACGATGACGGCTGCAAGGCATATGGCCAACAGGAAGCCGGCCAAGATCAACCAGATATCAGTCCCCACCCAGCCGGTCTGCGTCAGGTCCACCAGCTGCGCCGCATTCTTCGGGAAGCTTGAAACGATACCGGCCGCCCAGACCAGCCAGAAACCGTTGCCAAGTCCCAGCAAGGTGATGCGATCGACGAGCCACCACAGCAGGACACAGCCTCCGAGCAAGGTTGCGATCGTCGCCAGGACGAAACCGCCTTGTGCTTCGGCGACGAGATTGGCTCCCTGTTGCAACGCCACCGCCACGCCACAGGCCTGAAAGACGGCGATCACGACGGCAACGAGACGCGCATAATCGTTCAGCTTGAACATGTTGTCGGCAGATGCCCTCTGCCATCGCGCCAGCCCTGGAAACAGCAGTTTTGCCATCTCCAGATAGGCCAGCACCGCGAAGAGCGGATTGAGGCCGAGAGCAAAGATGGAAATCTGCTTCAGCATTCCATGGCTGAAGGGCCCGAATAGCGACTCCATCGCCTCCTGGCTCAATCCCGGAAGCGAGATGGCGTTACCCAGCCTGCATAGCGCCAGAAGCAACACCAGCAATGTCAGGCGAAACCATAATCGTCTGCCACCTAGCGCAACCATGCCAGCCCCTTCCAGCCCATGGTCGTATCCTGCTCCAGTGCCCCATCCTCGGCAAGGCGCCCGCCACAAGCTGCCCGAGCATTCGACTTGACAACGGCGACCTTCACAGCCGAAACTCATTTGTATACGAACGATTTTCCGCCTTTTCAGCCTGCCTGCGGCGGTTTGCGCCCTCTCCCAGCAGCCATGACGCTGGACCGCGAGGACGCGAGCCGACACAGTTCAAGAATCATAAAGCCTCCAACATCCAGAGCGGAGACCCTGAATGCGGATCTTGTCTCGACTGGCCCTCGCCGGCACCGTTGCCGTGACCTTGTTCACCGCCCTTCCTTCCCTAGCGGCCGACAGCATCAAGATCGGCGAGATCAATTCCTATTCCGGCCTGCCCGCCTTCACCGAGCCCTACCGCAAGGGCTGGCAGCTCGCGCTGGAGGAGATCAACGCCGCCGGCGGCATCAACGGCAAGCCGCTCGAAGTGATCTCCAAGGACGATGGCGGCAAGCCGGCCAGCGCCATCACCGCCGCCAACGAGCTCACGTCGAGCGACGGCGCGGTCATGCTGATGGGCACCTTCTTCTCCAATGTCGGCTTGGCCGTCTCGGACTTCGCCAAGCAGAAGAACGTGATGTTCCTGGCGGCCGAGCCGCTGACGGACGCCATCACCTGGTCGAAGGGCAATGCCCAGACCTTCCGCCTGCGTCCCTCCAACTACATGCAGGCGGCGATGCTGGCGGAGGAAGCCGCCAAGCTGCCGGCGAAGAACTGGGCCACTGTGGCGCCCAATTACGAATATGGCCAGTCGGCCGTGACCGTGTTCAAGCAGATCCTCAGTGCCAAGCGCCCCGACGTGAAATGGGTAGGCGAGCAATGGCCGACACAGGGCAAGATCGATGCCGGCCCCGTGGTGGAAGCGCTGATCGCCACCAAGCCGGATGCCATTCTCAATGTCACCTTCGGCGGAGACCTGGTAAAGTTCGTGCGCGAGGGCTCGACCCGCGGCTTGTTCAAGGACCGGGCGGTGGTGAGCTTCCTCACCGGCGAGCCGGAATATCTCGCTCCCCTCAAGGACGAAGCGCCGACGGGCTGGATCGTCACCGGCTACCCATGGAACGCCGTGAAGACACCGGCGCATGAGGCTTTCCTGAAGGCCTATCAGGCCAAATACAACGACTATCCCCGCCTCGGCTCGATCGTCGGCTACGTCACCATGAGGGCCGCCGCTGCCATCCTCGCCAAGGCCGGCTCGACGGAGACGGAGGCCTTGATCAAGGCGGCGGAAGGCCTGCCGCTGGATACCCCGTTCGGCCCGATCAGCTTCCGCGCCATCGACCATCAATCGACCATGGGCGCCTTCGTCGGCAAGACGGCCGTGCAGGACGGCAATGGCGTGATGACTGATTTCGTCTATCGCGACGGCAAGGACTATCTGCCGGATGACGCCACGGTGAAGGGCATGCGGCCGGCCCAGTAAGGAAGACCAAGCCGAGAAGGGCGCGATATGCCTCCTCCACGAAGCAGGGGGAGGCGAATTGCGCTCCAGGTGACAGGTCGAGAACCCCCTGATCCGAGGTCTTCGTGGGAACCATCATCGCCCAATTCCTGAGCGGCCTGGCCGGGGCCGCTTCCCTGTTCCTGGTCGCGTCGGGCCTGTCGCTGATCTTCGGCGTCACCCGCATCGTCAATTTCGCCCATGGTGCCTTCTACATGCTGGGCGCCTATATCGCCTGCACGCTCGCCAACGCCTGGTCCGGCCCGCTCGGCTTCTGGCTTGCTCTGCCGGCTGCCGTGGTAATCGTGGCCGTCCTGGGCGGGTTGCTGGAGATGACGCTGCTGAGAAGGATCTACCGGGCGCCGGAACTGTTCCAGCTGCTCGCCACCTTCGGTGTCACGCTGGTGGTGCAGGACCTCGTTGTGATCGTCTTCGGTGCCGACGACCTGCTCGGGCCGCGCGCGCCGGGATTGAAGGGCGCGGTCGAGATCGCCGGGAAGGCCATTCCCAGCTATGACCTTTTCCTCATCGCCATGTCGCCGCTGGTGCTCGGCCTGATCTGGCTGCTGCTCAACCGCACCCGTTGGGGCATCCTGGTGCGTGCCGCCACGCAGGATCGCGACATGGTCGCCGCTCTCGGCGTCAACCAGAAATGGCTGTTCACCGGCGTATTCATGCTCGGTGTCGGCCTCGCCGCGCTCGGCGGGGCCCTGCAGATCCCACGCGATGCCGTGACCCACCAGATGGACCTCGCCATCATCGTCGAGGCCTTCATCATCGTGGTCACCGGCGGGCTCGGCTCCATCGTGGGAGCACTCGTCGCCGCCATCCTGATCTCCGAGCTCAACGCTTTCGGCATCCTTGCCTTCCCCAAGATCTCCATCGTGCTGATCTTCCTGGTGATGGCGGTGGTGCTGGTGGTCAGGCCCTGGGGGCTGTTCGGCAAGCCGACAAGCCCGCAGCGCACCGCTCCAGGCCTCACGACACAGCCCTGGCAGCCCATGCGCATTTCCGGACGGCTGGTCGCGGCAGCCGCCATTGCCCTGGCGGCCCTGCTTCCGCTCGGCGCCAGCCCCTATGTGCTGTCGGTCGGCAGCGAGATCCTGATCTTCGTGCTTTTCGCGGCCAGCCTGCAGTTCCTGGTCTCGGTGGGCGGCCTCGTCTCCTTCGGCCATGCCGCATTTTTTGGCCTGGGCAGCTATGGCGCCGCTTTGCTGACGACGATGCTGGGTTGGCCGATGGAAGCCGTGCTTCTGGTCGCGCCCCTGCTGGCGCTGGCGGGGGCGGTGCTCTTCGCAGGCTTCGCGGTCCGGCTCTCTGGCGTCTATCTCGCCATGCTCAGCCTCGCCTTTGCGCAGATCTGCTGGTCGATTGCCTCGCAATGGGTCGATTTCACCGGCGGCGACAATGGCATCTTGAGCGTGTGGCCGGCAACATGGGCGTCGAAGTCCTGGGCCTTCTACGAGTTGACATTGGTTCTGGCCATGCTGGGTGTCGGCCTGCTCAGGCTCGCTACCTTCGCGCCTTTCGGCTTCATGCTGCGGGCCGTGCGCGATTCCGACCTGCGTGCCGAAGCGGTCGGCATTGCCAAGGCGCCGGTGCAATGGGCCGCCTTCGTGCTGGCCGGCCTGCTGGCCGGTGTTTCCGGCGCCCTGTTCGCCTTCCTGAAAGGCAGCGTGTTCCCCGACGCGTTCGGCGTCACCACCTCGGTGGACGGGCTGGTGATGGTGCTGCTTGGCGGCATGGGCAGCGTCTCCGGCGCCGTGCTCGGTGCCGGCGTGTTCAAGACCCTGTCGATCTGGCTGATGAGCGCAACCGACTATTCCAAGCTCGCCATCGGCCTGTTCATCGTCGCCGTCGTGGTGCTGCTGCCGCGTGGTCTGGCGGGCCTGCGCGATCTCCTGCCCACCAAGGAGAATCGGCCATGACGGCGCTGCTGGAGGTCCGGGGGCTCGCCAAGACCTATGGCGGGGTCGAAGCGGTGAAGGACGTGTCACTCACTGTCGCGGCGGGCGAAATGGTGGCGCTGATCGGCCCCAACGGCGCCGGCAAGAGCACCTGCTTCAACATGATCCACGGCCAGATCAAGCCCGATCGCGGCTCCATCCGCCTGTTCGGCCGTGAGACGGCCGGGATGCGGCCCGCCGCAATCTCCCGCCTCGGTGTCGGGCGCACCTTCCAGATCACCGCCACCTTCGCCTCCATGCGCGTGATCGAGAACCTTCAGGTCGCTCTGGCGAGCCATGACGGCATCATTTGGCGGCGCTTTTCCCGCCTCGACCGCTACAAGCGAGCAGAGGCCCAGGCCCTGCTCGATCTCGTCGGCATCGGCGCCCTGGCCGATCATCCCTGTGCCGAACTCGCCTATGGCGATCTCAAGCGGCTGGAACTGGCCGTGGCTCTTTCCAACGAGCCGCGCCTTCTCCTGATGGATGAACCGACGGCCGGCATGGCGCCTGGTGCGCGCATCGCCATGATGGCCCTGGCAGCGGGCATCGCCCGTGGGCGCGGCATCGGCATCCTGTTCACCGAGCACGACATGGACGTGGTGTTCGAGCATGCCGACAGGCTCCTGGTGCTCGATCGCGGCCGCCTGATCGCCGCGGGCGACGCCGAGACCGTGCGCAACGACCCGCAAGTGCGCGCCGTCTACCTTGGCGATGGCACGGTCTTCGCGCCCGCCGGGACTCATGCGGAGGAACAGACCCGATGAAGCTGGAGATCGCCGACCTCGACAGTTTCTATGGCCCCGCCCACATCCTGCACCAGGTCAGCCTCGAGATCAGACAGGGCGAGGTCGTGGCCTTGCTCGGCCGCAACGGCGCCGGCAAATCCACCACCTTCCGCTCGATCATCGGGCTGGTCGCCGACCGGCGCGGCGCCATCCGCCTCGACGGCGCCGACATCATCCGCCTACCCGTCTACGAGATCGCCCGCCTTGGCATCGGCTATGTACCGGAGGATCGCCGCATCTTCACCGACCTGACGGTCGCCGAGAATCTGGAGGTGGGCCGCCGACCGCCCCGCCAGGGCCTGAAACCCTGGACGCCTGAACGGCTCTACGAGCTCTTTCCCAATCTTGCCGCCATGCCGGGCCGGCTGGGCGGGCGGATGAGCGGCGGCGAGCAGCAGATGCTGACCATCGCTCGCACCTTGATGGGCAATCCCGCCATCCTGCTGCTGGACGAGCCCTCCGAAGGCCTCGCGCCCAAGATCGTCGAGGACATGGCGCGTGCCATCCTGCTTCTCAAGCAAGAGGGGCTGTCGATCCTGCTCTCCGAGCAGAATCTGCATTTCGCCCGCCTGATCGCCGATCGCGCCTATGTCATCGAGAGCGGCGTGATCCGTTATTCCGGTACGATGGCGGCACTGGAAGCCGACAGTGCCGTGCAGACGGAGTATCTGGCGTTGTAGCCGCGCCAAAATGGGCGTATATACCGACCCGTATATACGCCCATTGGGATTGGCGATGCCACACTACGCCAAGGTTTTTCGCTCCGGGAATTCCCAGGCCGTCCGCCTGCCAAAGGAATTCCGCTTCCAGGTCGACGAGGTCGAGGTCATCCGGGAAGGCGATGCTCTCATCCTGCGCCCCCGTGCCGACCCCGCCCAGAACTGGGCCTCCCTGCGGGCGGCTCTCGAACTCGGTTTCAGCAACGACTTTCTGGCTGACGGCTGCGAAGAGCCAGCGACGCCGGATCGGCCTGGGCTCGACGAGTTCTTCGAATGATCCGCTACCTCATCGACACCAACGCGATTATTGCTCTCAAGAACCAGCGTTCACGCGTATTGCTCGATCGCATACTGGCCTGCAGGCCGGGCGAGATCGCCCTTTCCACCATTGGCCTACATGAACTCTATTACGGCGCCTATCGCAGCCAGAAGATCGACCGCAATCTCGAGGTCATCCGCCTGATCAAGCGCGATTTCGAGGTTCTCGACCTCGATGACGGCGATGCCCGCGAAGCCGGTGATATCAGGGCCGCTCTGGCGGCGGCTGGAACGCCGATCGGGCCCTATAACCTGCTGATAGCCGGGCAAGCTATCGCCCGATCGCTGACTCTGGTGTCGAATAATGTGGGCGAATTCAGCCGGATTCCAAAGCTCAGCCTGGAAGACTGGACGCTGCCGTCGCCAACGGGCTTTCACGAATCCTGAGGCGCAAGCCCGCCTGTCCTCCTTCAGGTCCGCGCTCCCCTCGCTCACAAGCTACATCGGAAAAAAGTTGAACGCTCGGGAATAAAACCCCGATCGCCGTGATCTGGATCGGCATGGGCTGCCGGCAGCCCCTTTCAGCATCCGGAGCGAGAGATGATCCATTCCCACAATACACCTTCTCCAGATGGAGATGGAGACGGTGCCGGCCGTCGCCGCCGCGCGGACCTGTTTGGATTGCCTCCGGCCGCCCGCCTCTACCGCCATGCCTTGGCGCGCCTCGCCCTGCAATTCGCCCTGCTGTCCCTACCCGCCTTGGTCGGCGCCCGCTGCCCTCTCCAAGCAACCGCAGACAACTTCGCCTTCGCGCAGGCCCGGGATTTCAGCTATTCCTGTTCCCGGCCCACGCCGATGACCGGCAAAGTCGCGATGCGGTGGGCTACGCATTGATCGAACTAGGGTTGGGGCGGGAAGGACGAGTGGCGATGACGGCGCATGCCGGCACGAATCCCGACACGCCATGGCTGCTGCCATCTATCCGGCGGCTGGCTGCATGGTGGCATGGCGTCTGGGCCATGGCCGCAACCGGGCAACCTTCCGCCCGGGCGGCCGGGAATGCCGAAACGCTCGCCCGATTCCAGGCCGTGATACTGCCCCATCTCGACGCTGCGCATAATCTGGCACGTTATCTCTGCCGTGATGCCGACATCGCCGAGGACATCGTGCAGGAGGCTTTCCTGCGCGCCTTTCGCGGCTTTGCCGACTATCGCGGTGGCAGCGCGCGCGCCTGGCTGCTGACCATCGTGCGCAATTGCCATCGCTCCTGGTGGCAGGCGCGCCAGCGCAGCATCCATACCGAACCGCTCGATGATGGCGAAGGCGGGGAAGAACGCACCGACCTGCCGCATGACGAGGCGAGCCCGGAAGCCACCTTGCTGCAGGGCGCCGAAGCGGGTGAGATCCGCGAGGTTCTCGACGGCCTGCCCGAAGTCTTTCGCGAGATCCTGGTCCTGCGCGAAATGGAGGATCTGTCCTATCGGGAGATCGCGGACACCATAGTGGCCCCCATGGGCACGGTGATGTCGCGGCTTGCCCGCGCGCGGGCTTTGTTCGCCGCGGCGTGGAAAAGCCGGCAGGCGGGTCTGGGGGAGGAGGCATGAGCATGCCAGAAACATCCCACCAGGACTGGGACAAGCTGCTACAGCTCTATGCCGATGGCGAACTCGACGCTGCCAACGCCATGCGGGTGGAGGACCATCTCACCGGCTGCCCCGTCTGCAACGCGCGACTTGCCGAAATCGAGGCGATCCGGGCAATGATCACCCAAGATGGCGTGCGCTGGCCGGCCTCCGCAACCTTGCATGGCCGAGTGGCCGCGGCCCTGCGCCGCGAAGCCGGTGCTCCCCGGACTTCCACCCTCGCCGGCCTCGACTGGCGCCTGTTTGTCGACCGTTTCACGCGCTGGAGCCTACTGCCTTCGCTGGCCGTCCTGGCCGCCTGCGCGCTGTTCGTGACGATGCGGCCGCAACCGGGCCCGTCACTGGAAGACGAGCTGATTTCCAGCCATGTCCATTCCTTGCTCGCCAACCACCTGACCGACGTCGCCACCTCCGACCAGCACACTGTCAAGCCCTGGTTCAACGGCAAGATCGATTTCTCGCCGCCGGTGATGGATCTTAAGACCCAGGGCTTCCCGCTGGTCGGCGGGCGTGTGGACTATCTCAATGGCCGGGTGGTCGCCGCGCTGATCTATCGGCGCAGCGGCCATGTCATCAATCTCTTCATCTGGCCTGATACGGACGCCCCTGCCCCAGCCGGCGAGCGCGAGGGCTACACGCTCCTGAACTGGACCCAGGCAGGGCTGAATTTCTGGGCGGTTTCCGACCTGAACCAAGCGGAGTTGAAGCAATTCCAGCAGGATTTCGTCGAGGCCTCACCGAAATGAGGGCTGTACTTCGGCCCACCAACGCTGGATGCCCGGGTCCCCCCCCCCCGGGCATGAGCATATCTGGAGCCTGCTATCCTACCGCGCGGCGGTAGAGATGCCAGGTCGCATGTCCCAGCACCGGCATGGCGACGATCAGGCCGAGCAGTGCGGGTAGCGAGCCGAGCACCAGGGCGCAGGCGACGATGAAACCCCAGGCCAGCATCGGGCCAGGATTGGCGCGCACCACATCCACCGATGTCCTGACCGCGGTGCCGATCCGCACCTTGCGGTCGAGCAGCATGGGAAAGGACACCACACTGATCGCCAGGACCACCAGGGCGAACAGGAAGCCGGCTCCCACGCCGAGCACGATCATCGCCCAGCCGGCGCCGGTGGTGAAGACATCCGAGACGAAGGCGGAGACCGAGACCGGCAGGGCCGGGCCGAGCGTATAGCGATAGATCAGTGCGGCGACACCGAGCCAGAGCGCGAAGATCACGGCCAGGATCAGGCTGAGCCCAAGGATGGCACCGAAATTGGGTGATCGCGCCACGTCGAGCGTATGCGCCCAGGTGGCCTCGAGACCCTGCTCGCGGCGGCGGCTCATTTCGTAGAGCCCGATCGCAGCAACCGGGCCGACCAGGGCAAAGCCCGATACCAGCGGGAAGAGCATTGGCAGCATGCCGTTGCCGAAGGCGAACTGAGCCAGTACCAGGCCGGCCAGCGGATAGATCAGGCCGATGAAGATGACGTCGGTGCGATAAGCGCCGAAATCCTGGAAGCCCTTGATCAGGACCTCGCGCAGATCAGCAAAACCGATCTGGCGGACGACGGGCGTCGAGGTCTCGAACTGGGCGGCGGGGCGATGCAGGGTGGTACCGAGGGCGCCCACGCCATTGGCGGCGCCGCGGACGGCATCGATACCCCATTCGATGGGATTTCTGATCGTCATGGTCCTACTCCCGAAAGGAATTTCGAGAGGCCGCAACCGAAGTGGGAAGCGTCGAACGGGGATATCGACGCGGGAACAACCACGACGAACACGACCTGGAGAGCCGCGACAATACGCCTCATGAGGGCGAATGTCAGCCTCCTATCTCGCCCCGGTCCTGTCACTTGCGCGTGTGCTTGCCGCCCGCCCGGCCGTCGGTAAGAGTGGGCCTTCGGAACAGCATCGGATTCGCCAATGATCACACTTCTCGCACTATCCGGCAGCCTTCGCTTTGGCTCGTCGAATACCGTGCTGCTCGAAGCGGCGGGGTTGCTGGCGCCGGCCGGCATGCGGATCGAGCCCTATCATGCCATCGGCACGCTGCCCCATTTCAACCCGGATCTCGACGGTGATAATCCGCCCGAGGCTGTTACAGCCCTGCGGCGCCAGGTCGGCGCCTCCAACGGCCTCCTGATCTCCTGCCCGGAATATGCCCGCGGCATTCCGGGCTCCTTCAAGAACGCTCTCGACTGGCTGGTCGGAAGCTTCGAATTTCCGGGCAAGCCGGTCGCCCTGTTCAATGCCTCCCCGCGCGCCAGCGACGCGCAGGCGGCCTTGCGCCTGGTCTTGACCACGATGTCGGCCCGCATCGTCGAGGAAGCCTCGATCACGCTGCCTTTGCTGGCGTCCAGGCTGGACGCCGCCGGCATGGCCGGGAACGCCGAGATCGCTACGTCGGTCATGGCCGCACTGACGGCCCTCGCGCGGACGATCGAAGCCTCCGTACAGACGGAGTAGGGAGGCCCCGGCTAACTCACCCGTACCAGCCGACGGACATCGGCCTCGAGCTGGCGTGTCAGGGCCTTACGATCGGTGGTGGCGTCGCAGGCGATCGCTTCGCCCCAGTTCACCACCGCGTCGATCGGCGGACCGGAGAGAATGCCGACGAGATGCGGCGCCAGATCCATGTCGCCGATCCAGACGACCTCCTTCATCGCCCCGCGCCCGATCGGCAGCCCGCCGCGCTTGGCATAGCGCAAGGCGAGCGGCTGCACGTAGGCGGCGGCCTCGCCGCCATCGAGCGCCTCGCGCGCCGCCCCCACCAGAGCCGAGCGGAAGGGCAGCACATGCACCCCGTCACCGGTGGTGCCTTCGCCGAACAGCACCATGGCATCGCCCGACTTCAGCCGGGCACCGATGGCGGCGGTGGCGTGGCCGGTCTTGTGGCGGCGTTCGCGCTCGATGAAAACCGAACGCTGCAGCCGGGCGAACAGGCCGATCACCGGCCAGCCGCGCACCTCGCTCTTGGCGATGAAGGACAGGGGAGCCAGGGCGCCGAGCACCACGATGTCGAGCCAGGAGACATGGTTGGCGACGATCAGCAGCGGCCGTTGCCGAGCCTGGACGCCGTTGACGGCAACCTTGACGCCGATGATGGCGAGCACGCTGCGATGGAAGAACACCGGCAGGCGGCGGGCGAGCGCCCAGTCCCGTTTCACGGCCAGCCATTGCAGCGGGATCAGGGGCAGGGCCAGCAAGGCGACGGCAGCAATACGACAGATCGCCTTGAGGCGCATGGGAAGGCATCCGGGGAATCGGGGCCTTCATAGGCGAAAGCTGGGGTGGAGGGCAAATGGGGCTCGCCGGGTGCGCGGACGTCCCTGCCCATAGGCGCTAACTTTGGGTGGTGGCACCAGATCGACCATTTTGGAAATGTCGAGCCAGATAGAGGACAAAGGTGGTCGATCTCGCTCCATCAATTGATGGAGCTGTGGAGATCGACCCTCCACGCTACCCGCGCCTCCGGCCGCAAAATTAGCGCCTATGGGCTGGAAGCCTGCGATCCCAGGAAATTTACTCCGCCGCGGTCATCAGGCCGGACTTCTTCTCGGCGGCGATAGCGGGCACATCCGGCGCGGACGGCTGCACGTCGTGCTGCTCAGGTTCGGGCAGGACGTCGTCGGTGCGTGCCGGCAGATCCTCCGGCTTGCGGGAAAACCAGCCGGCGACACGGTCAAGGGCGAGGTAGACCACCGGCGTGATGTAGAGGGTGAGCATTTGCGACACGATCAGGCCGCCGACCACGGTGACGCCGAGCGGCCGGCGCAGTTCGGCACCGGCGCCATGGCCGAGGGCGATCGGCAGCGCACCGAGGATGGCAGCGAGCGAGGTCATCATGATCGGGCGGAAGCGCAGCACCGCCGCCTCTACGATGGCCTCCTTGGCGGAAAGGCCTGCCGAGCGGCGCTGCACGGCGAAGTCCACCATCATGATGGCGTTCTTCTTGACGATACCGATCAGCATGATCAGGCCGATCATGGCGATGATGGAGAGGTCCATAGAGAACATCTGCAGGGTCAAAAGAGCCCCAATACCGGCCGTCGGCAGGCCCGACAGGATGGTGATCGGGTGGATGAAGCTCTCATAAAGAATGCCGAGCAGGATATAGACCACCAGCACCGCGGCGAAGAGCAGGAGCGGCATGCTGGCCAGGGAATCCTGGAACTGCTGCGCCGTGCCCTGGAACTGCGTGGAAATCGTCTTGGGAATGTCGAGCTCCGCCGTCGCCTGCTGGATGGCGTCCACCGCCTGGCTGAGTGCGACGCCGGGCTGGAGGTTGAAGGAGATCGTCACCGAAGGCAGCTGGCCGATATGGGAGAGCGAGACGGCCGACGGCTTTTGCTCGACTCGCGCCACGCTGTCGAGCGGGATCAGCACTCCCGAGTTCGAGCGAACATTGAGCTTTCGCATCAGGTCCTGCGGCGAGCTGTAGGCCTGGCTCGCCTCCAGGATCACTTCATAGGTATTTTCGGGCGCATAGATGGTCGAGACCTGGCTGGTGCCATAGGCCGAATAGAGCGCGGAGCGGATCTGGTCGACGGTGATGCCCAGCTTGGCGGCATTGTCACGGTCGATCGAGACGACGGCGTCGCGCGCCTTGATCTGCAGGTCGGAATTGACGCCAGTGATGCCCGGAATCTGGGTCATGCGCGTTTGCAGCTTCTGGGCGTTGGCCCTGAGCTCATCGACGTCGGGCGACATCAGGGCGTATTGATACTGGCTGCGCGAGCGGGTGGCGCCGATATTGATCGACTGCACCGCCTGGAAATAGGTGTTGATGCCCGGCACCTTCGCCGCTTCCTGGGAGAGGCGCTTGATCACCACATCGATCGGGTCCTGGCGTGCCGGCTTGTCGCGCAACTGGATATTCATGGAGCCGGAGCTGATCTGGCTGGTCGCTCCGCCGCCGATGCTCGACAGGATGGAGACGACGTCGGGATCCTTGCGCAATTCGGTGACGACGGCCTGCTGGCGCGCCATCATGGCCTCGAAGGAGACATCGTCGGGGCCTACCGTCGAGACGCTGACAAAGCCCATGTCTTCCTGCGGGAAGAAGCCCTTGGGGATGTTGACGAACAGGATGGCGGTAACGACGAAGGTCGCTGCCGTGACGGTGAGCATGAAGCCAGGCGAATTGACCGCCCAGCGCACCGTGAGGGCATAGCCCCTGGTCAACCAGTTGAAGCCGGCCTCGAACAGGCGCAGCAGCAGCCCCGGACGCTTTTCCTCCTGATGCTCCTTGATCAGCCGCGAGCACAGCATCGGTGTCAGCGTCAGCGAAACCACGCCGGAGATCAGGATGGCGATGGCCATGACATAGCCGAATTCGGAGAACATCCGCCCGACGATGCCGCCCATGAAGATCACCGGGATGAACACGGCGATCAGCGACAGCGTCATCGCCAGGATGGTGAAGCCGACTTCGCGCGAGCCGATCAGAGCGGCCGCGAAGGGCTTCTGACCCAGTTCGACATGGCGGACGATGTTCTCCAGCATGACGATGGCGTCGTCGACCACGAAGCCCACGCACAGCGTCAAGGCGAGCAGGGAGATGTTGTCGATCGAAAAGCCGAGCACATACATGCCCGCAAAGGTGCCGATCAGCGAGATCGGCAGGGCGATGGCCGGGATCAGGGTGGCCCGCGCGCTGCGCAGGAAGAAGTAGATCACCATGATCACCAGCAGGATCGACAGGCCCAGTGTGAACTCGACGTCCTCCACCGCGGCGCGGATCGGCACGGAGCGATCCAACAGCATGTCGAGGCTGACGCCGACCGGCAGGCTTTCGCGGATCTTGGGCAGGGTGTTCTTGACCGCGTCGACCACGGCGACCGTGTTGGCGTCAGGCTGGCGCTGGATGGCGATGATGATGCCGCGGGTATCGTTGCGCCAGGCTGCGGTCTTGTCGTTCTCCACGCTGTCGACGGCCCGCGCCACATCCTGCAGCAGCACGGGGGCGCCGTTCTTGGACGACACCACGATCGGCATATAGCCCTTGGCATAGCGGATCGGGCCGGTGGCATCGAGGATGAGGTTGCGGCCGTTATTGCTGGTCGAACCGACCGGCGTGTTGGAATTGGCGGCCGCAACGGCCTTCTGCACATCGTCGAGGGTCAGGCCACGCGCAGTGAGCTGGTCGAGGTCCGCCTCCACCCGCACGGCATATTGCTGCGAACCCCAGATATTGACCTGGGCGACGCCCGGCAACGTCGCCAGCAGCGGCTGAATGTTGGACTGGGCGAAGCGGTCGATATCCGATGTGCGCGCCTGGTCGGAGGTCAGCGCCATGAAGATCACCGGCTGGTCGGCCGGGTTGACCTTCCTGAAGCTTGGCGGTGTCGTCATCTCGTTCGGCAACTGGCGCTGCGCCGTAGCAATCGCCGCCTGCACGTCCAGCGCCGCGCCGTCAACGTTGCGGTTGAGGTCGAACTGCAGGACGATCTGGGTCGAGCCGAGATAGGAGGTCGACGACATCGTCGAGATGCCGGAGATCGCCGAGAACTGCTTCTCGAGAATGGCGGCCACCGAAGACGCCATGGTTTCGGGGCTGGCGCCCGGCAGGGTCGCGGTCACGGAAATGGTTGGGAAATCGACGCGTGGCACGGCCGCCACCGGCAATTGCCGGTAGCCGAACCAACCGGCCGCAATGAAGGAGACCATCAACAGGATGGTCATGACCGGGCGGCGGATGCACAGTTCCGAAAGCAACGGCTTGTCTCCCGGCTTCAGCTCTTGGCACTGGTATTGGCGGCGGTGCTCTCCTTGGCTCCCGCATTGATGGCGACCGGCGCACCGTCGACCAGGCGCAACACGCCGTCGACCACCACCTGCTCGCCGCTCTCGACGCCGCTTGTGAGCACGGCATCGGCGCCGGTGACGCGCGCCACTGTCACGGGCCGAAGCTCAGCCGTTTTACCATCTTTCACCACGAAGACGTAGCTCCCCTTTTGGCCGAGCTGAACGGCAGCGTCCGGAACCACCACCTGCGGGCTGGCATCGGGCAGGACCACCTGCACATTGACGAAGGCACCGCCCCACAGGACCTCGTGCGGATTAGGAATGTCGGCCTTGACCAGGATGGTTCCCGTGGCGGCATCGATGGTGTTCTCCACGAAGGACACCTGCCCGGTGAGCGTATTCTTGCCGGTGATGGCGTCGACACGCACAGGCCCCTTCGCCATGCCCTCACGCAACTCGGCCAGGCGTGCCTGCGGGATCGAGAAGGCCACCACGGCCGGATCGAGCTGGTTCACGGTGGCGAGCGGACTGGTGTCGGAGGTGCGCACCGTCGAACCGGGCTTGACCGGGATCGAGCCGATGCGGCCGGGCACGGGCGCGCGGATCACGGTATAATCGAGCGTCACCTGCGCCGCTTCCAGCGAGGCCTGGTCTGCCTGGAGCTGAGCCTGCCCGACCTTGAGAGCGGTGGCAGCCGTATCGCGCGTGGTCGCCGCGCCGGCATTGCGGGCGAGCAGGTCATTGGCGCGGGAAAGGTCGATCTGGGCCTGAGCGATCTGGGCCTGGTCGCGCGCGATCTGGGCCTGGATCTGCGCGACCTGCGCCTTGATGGCACGATCGTCCAGGGTGAAGAGAATGTCGCCCTGCTTGACCTCGGATCCCTCGGCGACGTTGACGCTCGTCACCGCGGTGTTGTCGAGGCGGGTGCGGATCTGGATGGAGGCATAGGGCGTGGCGGTGCCGACGGCATCGATCACCATCGGCATCTGCTTGGCGACCGCCTGGGTGAGCACCACGGGCACGGGCGCGACGTTGCGCTGCGCGGACTTGCTGCCGCCGCCGGCTGGCTGGGGCTCCTCGGGCTTGTGCAGAGCATCGGCAAAACCGGGAAGAGCAGCGATAAGTGACTTCGAGGCCGGCACCGTCTGTACCAGCCAGGGCACCAGGGCGGCACGCTGCCACCAGGCCAGGCCAACGACCACAACGAGAATAAGCACGAAATTGAGAAGACGCTTCATCGAGCCGCCATCAGATCTTCATTAAATCCGGGCAGGCGAGGCCTCCCCCTTTTTCAAAACGATACGCCCCGCTCCCGAATATATCCGGAAACGGGTGCTGCAGTGTATCCATGCGCACAAATTGCAGCGAGTATGTGAACGCATTGTTTCTCGCCCGGCATAACAAGGCTCCGCCCGCACACGTTTTCGTGTAAAGGAACCGAAATTTCGTGATCACGGCTTAGGCGGATCGCGGTCGCGACCAACAGTCTACAAGATTGATAGAAATATATTGACCGTTATAACCGGCTTGCCTAATCGTCACGGCGGAAGGGCCGTGAACCGGGCATTCATCGAAGGTTCCGGCTGTCATGAGGTGTGAAATGGGTAAGTTCTGGAAGAAGGCCGGCATCGCCATGCTGGCTGGCCTGTCGACCATGCTGGTGGCCACGGCACAGGCCGAGACGCCGCCCGGCCTGCTGGTGGTCGGCCAGTCAATCGACGATGCCGTCAGCTTCGATCCGGCCGAAGGCTTCGAGCTGACGACGGTGCAGGCCTTCAACGCCCTCTACCAGCGCCTCGTGCAGTCGAACCGCCAGGAGGGCACCCGCATCGAGCCGGCGCTCGCCACCTCGTGGGAGGCAGGCAGCGATGGCAAGAGCCTGACTTTCAACTTGGCCAAGGACGCCAAATTCGCCTCCGGCAATCCCGTCCGCCCGGAAGACGTGATTTTCTCCTTCTCCCGGGCCGTGAAGCTCAATAAGGCGCCCTCCTTCATCCTGGGCGAACTCGGCTGGAACGCCGACAATGTCGACAAGTCCATTACCAAGGTCGATGACGGCAAGCTCAAGCTGAGCTGGCAGGCCGATGTCGGCCCCGCCTTCGTGCTCGCCATCCTGACCGCGCCGATTGCCTCCGTCGTCGATGAGGCCACGGTCGCTCCGCAGGCTGCCAATGGTGATTTCGGCAATGGCTGGCTGAAGTCGCACTCGGCCGGCAGCGGCGCCTTCAAGATCAACACCTATACCGCGCATGAGGCGCTGGTGCTGGATGCCAACCCGACCTCGCCGGGTGGCGCCCCCAAGCTGCAGGGCGTGATCCTGCGCAATGTTCCCGATGCCGCCGCCCGCCGCCTACTGGTGGAGCAGGGCGACATCGACATCGCCCGTGGGCTCGGCGCCGATCAGATCGACGCTCTCAAGAAGGAGGGCAAGCTCAACGTGCTCGCCGTACCCTCGGCGCGCTCGGACTATCTCCTGATCAACACCAAGGCCAAAGCCGCCCTCGGCAATCCGGCCTTCTGGGAGGCAGCGCGCTATCTTGTCGACTATGAGGGCATCGCCAAGAATCTCTTGCGCGGCCAGTCGCAGGTACACCAGGCCTTCCTGCCCGCCGGCTTCCCGGGTGCGCTGAACGACAATCCCTACAAGCTTGACGTCGAGAAGGCCAAGAAGATCCTGGCCGATGCCGGCATCGGCCCGACGAAGATCGCCTTCCCCGTCTTCAACGAGGAACCCTATCTGCAGATCGCCCAGTCCCTGCAGCAGACCTTCGGCCAGGCCGGCCTCACGCTCGACATCCAGCCGGGCGTCGCCAGCGACATCTATGCCAAGGGCCGCTCGGGCCAGTATGAATTCACGCTGCGCTACTGGATCCCGGACTATTTCGACCCGCATTCCAATGCCAGCGCCTTCGCGATCAACCGCGACAACAAGTACAACACCATCGCCAAACAGGCCGGCTGGGTGATCCCCGAGCTCAGCAACGAGACGGCCGCCGCGGTGAAAGAGCAGGATCCGGCCAAGCGCGCCGCCCTCTATGAGGAACTGCAGCGCAAGATCCAGAAGAGCGCCCCCTATGTGCTGATGTTCCAGGGCAGTGATCAGGTGGTGCTCAGCAAGGCCGTCAAGGGCTATGCCCAGGGCCTGAACGCCGATCAGGTCTATTACGATCAGGTCGAGAAATGACTTGAGGTCTCGTTCCAATCGCCGAGAGTGGAACGAGACGGCTTTCTCTCTCATGACGCCGTGGCGTAGCACCTGCGCCACCTCCAGGACCCGGACATGCAAACTGACGAAACGTCGGGCACCAGGCCCTTCTTCCGCCCGGTGCTCAGAGTGCTGCGCTGGCTGCTTTCCGTCGCGCTCACGCTGTTCGGCCTGATCGTCGTCACCTTCGTCCTGACCCGGCTCTCCACCATCGACCCCGCGCTGCAGCAGGTCGGCGATCACGCCAGCCAATCGAGCTATGAGGCCGCGCGCCGCGAGCTCGGGCTCGACCAGCCGCTGGTGATGCAATTCCTGCGCTATCTCGGCCATGTCGTCCAAGGCGACCTCGGAATCGCCTCCTCGACCGGCCAGCCCGTCCGCTCCGACATCCTGCGTACCTTCACCGCGACGCTCGAACTCGCCACAGCCGCAGCGCTGATCGGTGCATTGCTCGGCCTGGCGCTCGGCATCCTGGCGGCGCTGCGGCCGCGCGGCCTTTTCGACAATATTGCCCGCCTGTTGTCGCTGATCGGCTATTCGACTCCGATCTTCTGGCTCGGCCTGATCTTTCTGCTGCTCTTCTATGCCCGACTGCACTGGGCGCCGGGGCCCGGCCGTCTCGACATCGTCTTTCAATATACCATGAAGCCCGTCACCGGTTTCGCCCTGATCGACGCCTGGCTTTCGGGAACGCCCGGCGCCCTGCGCAGCGCCCTTGCCCATCTCGTCCTGCCGACGGCGGTGCTGGCCCTCTATGCCATGGCCGGCATTTCGAGGCTGACGCGCGCGGCCATTCTCGAACAGCTTTCCAAGGAATATGTGCTCACCGCCCGCGCCAAGGGAGCCGGCGCCCTGCGGGTGGTGCTGGTCCATATTCTGCCCAATGTGGCCGGCACGCTGATCACCGTGATCGCCCTCGCCTATGCCAGCCTGCTCGAGGGCGCCGTGCTCACCGAGACCGTGTTCGCCTGGCCCGGCATCGGGCGCTACCTCACCGTCGCCATGTTCGCTGGCGACACCGCCGCCATCCTCGGCTCGACGCTGGCGATCGGCATGGCCTTCGTGCTGCTCAACAGCCTTACCGACCTGATCGTCACCCGCGTCGATCCGGCTGCCTTGGCGGAGCGCTCCTGATGGCCTCCCTTGCAATCTCTCTCGCGGCGCTGCGCCGTTCGTCATCCGCCCTAATCGGGGCCAGCGTGCTCGCTCTGCTCGTCTTCATGGCCCTGGCCGCCCCGCTGATCGCTCCCTACGATCCCAACCTGCAGGACAGTGCCATCCGCCTCGCCGCTCCGTCCTGGCAGCACTGGCTCGGCACGGACGGCTTCGGACGCGACCTGCTTTCGCGCCTGATCTACGGTGCCCAGCCGACCCTGCTCTTGATCGTCCTGGTCACCGTGCTGATGGCCCCGCTCGGCGTAGCGGTCGGCCTTCTCGCCGGCTTTTTCGGCGGCCTCACCGAGCGGACACTGATGCGCCTGACCGACATCGTGATGTCCTTCCCGCGCCTGGTGCTGGCTTTCGCCTTCGTCGCCATTCTAGGCCCGGGCCTGGTCAACGGCGCCCTCGCTCTGGCCCTGACGAGTTGGCCGGCCTATGCGCGGCTCGCCAGGGTGGAGACCGCAGCCCTTGCTCGCAGCGACTATCTTGCCGCCGCGTCCATGGTCGGCATCAGGGGGCCACGCCTGCTTCTCGGCCATGTGCTGCCCCTCGTGCTGCCCTCGGCCATCATCCGCCTGGCGCTCGATCTCGCTGGAATCATCCTGGCCGCCGCCGGCCTCGGCTTCCTCGGCCTCGGCGTGCGCCCACCCATGGCCGAATGGGGCTCGATGGTGGCCGATGGCACCAAGGTAATCTTCGATCAATGGTGGATCGCCGCCGCACCGGGCCTTGCCATCTTCATCACCAGCCTTGCCCTGAACCTGCTGGGGGATGGACTGCGCGACATATTGGATCCGCGCCATGACTGATACCCTGCTGCAGGTCGAGGATCTGGTGATCGAAACCAGGAACCGGACAGCCGGGGGCAAAGCGGACGGCGGTGCGGCACCCCGGCAGCTCGTGCACGGCATCTCCTTCGAGGTCGGGCGCGAGAAAGTGGCTGTTGTCGGCGAATCCGGCTCGGGCAAGTCGCTGACCGCGCGGGCGATCATGGGCCTGCTGCCGACGAGCCTTACGGCACGGGCCGCGGGGCTGCGGCTCGGCGAAACGGACCTCGCCGACCTCGACACCCGGGGCTGGCAGCGCCTGCGCGGCCGACGGATCGGCCTTGTGCTGCAGGATCCGAAATTTTCGCTCAATCCGGCCCACCGTATTGGACGCCAGGTGGAGGAAGCTCTGCTGCTGCATGGTCGCCTGCCCAGGGCCGAACGACGACGAAAGGCTCTCAGCATGCTCACCCAGGTCGGGCTCGACGATCCGGAGCGTGTCTATGGCAGCCTGCCCGCCGAGCTCTCCGGCGGTATGGGCCAGCGCGTGATGATCGCGGCCATGCTGATCGGCGAGCCGGAGCTGCTCATCGCCGACGAACCGACTTCCGCTCTCGACCATGTCGTGCGCGATCAGATTCTCGAATTGCTGGAGCGGCTGGCGCGCGAGCGCGGCATGGGCCTGCTCCTGATCAGCCACGACCTGCAGCAGGTCTCCCGCTTCGCCGACCGTGTCCTGGTGATGCGCCAGGGGTCGATCGTCGATGCCCTCCCGGCCAACGAACTCGCCCACGCAAGCCATCCCTATACGCGCGGCCTGTGGCAGGCGCGGCCGTCGGCAGCGACCTACGGCACCCGCCTGCCGACCCCCGACATGCCACAAGCGCTTCTCTCGGGGTATGAACGGCCATGATGGCGCTGTCGATCGACAATCTCGAGGTCAGCTTCCAACGCCGGGGCCGAAGCTTCGCCGCCGTGCGCGGAGTGAGCTTTGCCGCAGCGCCCGGCGAGACCTTTGGCCTGGTCGGCCCGTCGGGCTGCGGCAAGAGTACGGTGCTACGAGTCATTGCCGGGCTGAACCTGAACTGGCAGGGCGCGATCTCGGTATTCGGGCCCCCCCTGCAGCCGGGACGCGCCATCGAGGGCGCCCTGAGGCGTGACATCCAGATGGTGTTCCAGGACCCCTATGCCTCGCTGCATCCGCGCCATACGATCGCGCGCGTGCTCGGCGAGCCCCTCGAAGTGCAGGGGGAGACCGATATTCCCGGGCGTGTCGACAGCATTCTCGCCGATGTCGGCCTCGCCGCCGAGATCGCCGGGCGCTATCCGCACGAGCTGTCCGGCGGCCAGCGCCAGCGCGTGGCCATCGCCCGGGCCCTGCTGCTCAAGCCCCGCCTGCTGCTGCTCGACGAGCCGACCTCGGCGCTCGACATCTCGGTCCAGGCCGGCATTCTCAATTTGCTCAACGACCTCAAGCGGCGCCATGGCATGACGCTGGTATTGGTGAGCCATGACCCGGACGTGATCGGCCATATGTGCGACAGGGCGGCGCGCATGGCGGGCGGCAGGATCGAGGCGCTGCTCGACCGGCAGGATCTGGCACGCGGCTGAGGTCCCCTCCGTCGGTAAACGCGGACGTCCTCGCGTAGAGGCCCAATCATCCGCCACCTTTTCTGGAAAACGCTCCAAAATCTACTTCTTGTCTTCGAGGATCCTGAAATCATCGAGGCAGGTCTTGCGGTCGATGTCCGGCTTCGACAGACAAGCCGTGAGTTGTTTACCGCGCAGCTCGAAAGCGGAACGTACGCAAGCACGCCCCAGCACCGGCGGAATGCCGCCAACCGCGCCGAGCGGACAGGTTCCTTGCACGAAGGAGAGCCATAAGCGCTGGCTTTCAACCAGAAGCTTCCTGTCCGGCTCACCGCCCGCGGTCTTCTTCACATTTTCGTAGATGGCAGCGAGCTTGATGTCCGCTTGCCCGAGGTCCGAGTCGGCGCAGATGGCGATTTCCAGCGGCGTGGAGGGTTTGTCGCAATCGAAACTCGCCCGCCGGGCCGGAGCGGCCGCATTGGCTGCGCCGTCCTCCGTCCCGGCAAGGCAATCGACGCTGATGCCCGCCTCGCCGCAACTGTCGAGCAAGGCAAAGCGCTGCTCGAAAGCGCCGCGGACACAGGCAAGGCTCTTGGCAGAAAACGGCGTGCCGCCATCGGCAAGTTGGCATTTTCGGGCGACACGATCGAGCCAGCGACGCTGATCGGCTATGAGAGCACCGCGCGTCTCCCCGTCAGCATCCAGGCTCGCGACCGCCTCGCGATAGCTCTGCGCCAAGACGAGATCGGCCCGTCCCAATTTCCGGTCGGAACAAATCGCCTTCTCCAGCGCCGTTACCGCCTTGCCGCAGTTGAAGCTCGCGCGGCCAAGCGGCTCGCGGGCAGCGTCCGGATCGGCAGAGCGCGCCGCGACCTCGCTCTGGCACGTCGCTGCCATCGACATATAGAGCGTGCCCTGCTGGCCGGCATAACGGTAGGCACATAGCTGCATGCGCTCGCCATAATCGGTCTGAGCCGCCTTGGAGAGCCGCTGGTAAAACTCCTTTTCGCAGATGGAGACGACGATGGCGCTGAATCCGGTATCGGCGCTGGAACCCCACCGACATTCGCTCAGCAGCGCCGTCGCCGCCTTGCAGCTCTTCTGCTCTCGCAGCAGGTTTTCGAGGCCCTCTATACCGGTCTCCCCCGGCTTGGCGCAGGCATTGTCTTGCGCCAAGGCCGGCTGCGCGACCGCGAGCAGGATCGAAAGGATCAGAAAACCCAAATAGCGCATCGCCGACACTCGCAAAGGAGAATGGCGAGAGGCTATAGAAGGTCAGACCTGTCCGGCCATCGCCTTTGACCGGCATTCTCGGTACAAAACCGGCGGATCCATGCCGGAATGTACGGATGGTCCGCGACTGAAGCTCAGCTCAGGATAGGACTGCTCTTGAGCGTGTTGCTGACCGTGCAGATCCGCTCCGCATCGGCAATGATCGCCGCTTTCGTCGCCTCGTCGAAATCGCCGCTGATCTCGATCGCGACATGGAAGCGTTCGATGCGCGAGGGTTCGTCCGCCGCCTTCTCGCCCTTCACCTCGGCTCGCACCTCGCCGAGCCTGTCGAGCACGCCGAGATTACTGGCGGCGATACGGGCGCTCAGCACGAGGCAGGCCGACAGCGAGGCATAGAGCAGGTCGAGCGGATTGAAGCCGGCCTCCGAAGGGCGGGTGACCACGCCGATCTCGCCACCAGTGGCCGATGTCACCACCGGCTGTCCCAAACGGGACAGCACGGCCGTCGCCCCCGTCTGCCTCGGCTTCACTTTTGCAACCGACATGCCGTTCTCCCAAAAACGCTTTGCGGTCAGACGGAAGCGCCAGAAATCACAAAGACGCCTCGAAACGCGGTACCAGAGCAAACAGACGCTCAGTCATGAACGCGCTTGCGGCCTCGGTACCACCAAATTACCGCAATAGCTTCATTACGCTCCGCCCGCGGTACTCGACCGCGGGCGATCCGCCTCATTGCTCGAGACTCTTCATCCAACAGGCCGGAGACGTTTTCAATGACCATGACCATGCTGAACCGTCGCACCCTCCTTGCCGCCGCGACAGGCGCTGCCTTGGCCGCCAGCGCCAGGCTTGCTCCCGCCAGCGCCGCTGCCTCGGCGTCGACGGACCCGAAGGGGCCGGCCGAACTGCCGCCTCTCCCCTACGAGGCCTCGTCGCTGGCGCCGACCATCGATGCCGAAACCATGACTCTGCATCACGACAAGCACCACCAGGCCTATGTCAGCAATTTCAACGCGGCCCTGAAGCAGGAACCGTCATTGGCAGACCTGGCTTATACCGACATTCTGGCCAGCCTGGACAAGGTGCCGCAGAGTGTCCGCCAGATGGTGCGCAACAATCTCGGCGGCCATGTCAATCACTCCATGTTCTGGCAGATCATGGGCGCCAAGGGCGGCGAGCCGGAAGGCGAGGTTCTCGCTGCCATCGAGCGCGATTTCGGCGGTGTCGCCAAGCTGCAGGAAGCCTTCGGTGCCGCCGGCGCCAAGGTCTTCGGCTCGGGCTGGGTCTTCGTCACGGTGACGAACGAGGGCAAGCTCGCCCTCGACAGCAAGCCCAATCAAGACACGCCGCTGATGGACGGCAAGCGCGCTCTCTTCGGCAACGACGTCTGGGAGCACGCCTATTACCTGACCTACCGCAACCGCCGGCCGGATTATCTCAAGGCCTGGTGGCAGGTGGTCGACTGGCGCAAGATCGGCGACCGCTACGCACTCGCCAAGCAGGGCAAGCTGGTGATCTGACGGCCGTAGCAGGGCGGTACGGCAAGCGACAAAAAAGCCCTCCCCGCAGTTGCGGGAAGGGCTGAAACGCATGCGTGTCGAGCGAACTCAGTAGCGGTAGAGTTCCGGCTTGAACGGGCCGTTCTGGTCCACGCCGATATAGGCGGACTGCTTGTCCGAGAGCTTGGTCAAGGTGGCGCCGACCTTGGCGAGGTGGAGCGAGGCGACCTTCTCGTCCAGATGCTTGGGCAACGTGTAGACCTGCTTGCCGTACTGGCTGGGATTGGTCCACAGCTCGATCTGAGCCAGCGTCTGGTTGGTGAAGGATGCCGACATCACGAAGGAGGGATGGCCGGTGGCATTGCCGAGATTGACCAGGCGGCCTTCCGACAGGAGGATGATGCGGTGGCCGTCGGTGAACTGGATCTCGTCGACCTGCGGCTTCACATTGGTCCACTTCAGGTTGCGCAGGCCGGCGACCTGGATCTCCGAATCGAAGTGACCGATGTTGCAGACGATGGCACGGTCCTTCATGGCGCGCATATGGTCGAGGGTGATGACGTCGACATTGCCCGTGCAGGTGACGAAGATGTCGGCACGCGGCGCAGCCTGCTCCATGGTGACGACTTCATAGCCTTCCATCGCGGCCTGCAGGGCGCAGATCGGATCGACTTCCGAAACCAGCACGCGGCAGCCGGCGTTGCGCAAGGAAGCAGCCGAGCCCTTGCCGACATCGCCGAAGCCGGCGACCATGGCGATCTTGCCGGCCATCATGACGTCGGTGCCGCGGCGGATGCCGTCCACCAGCGATTCACGGCAGCCATAGAGATTGTCGAACTTCGACTTGGTCACCGAGTCATTCACATTGATGGCCGGGAACAGAAGCGTGCCCTTCTTGGCCATCTCGTAAAGGCGATGCACGCCCGTGGTGGTCTCTTCGGTCACGCCGGTGATGGCGAGGGCATTCTTGGTGTACCAGCCCGGATGGGTGGTGAGCCGCTTCTTGATCGCGGCGAACAGTACTTCCGCCTCTTCATTGTCGGCGGTCTCGAGGAAGGCGACGTCACCCTTCTCGGCGCGCAGGCCCAGATGCATCAGCATGGTGGCGTCGCCGCCATCGTCGAGGATCAAATTGGGCGTGCCGCCATCGGCCCATTCGAAGATCTTGTGGGTGTATTCCCAATATTCTTCGAGCGACTCGCCCTTGACGGCGAAGACCGGCGTACCGGCGGCGGCGATGGCTGCGGCGGCATGATCCTGGGTCGAATAGATGTTGCACGAAGCCCAGCGCACATCGGCGCCGAGGGCCTTCAGCGTCTCGATCAGCACGGCCGTCTGGATGGTCATGTGGAGCGAGCCGGCGATGCGGGCGCCCTTGAGCACCTGGCGCGGACCATATTCGGCGCGCGTGGCCATCAGGCCCGGCATTTCGCTCTCGGCGATCTCGATTTCCTTACGGCCCCAATCGGCCAGACCCATATCCTTGACGATGTAATCGTGCGTGCTCATTCGATGCATCCCGCATTTGACATGGCGGGCGTCTAGCACAGTCGGCAGCCATCGGCAATAAGGATATAAGGATTTCTTTATGTGACGCACGCACTGCTGCCGGCCGATCATGCAAAAGGGCGAGCCGTCAGGCCCGCCCTTGCTGAGAGCTTCATCCGGCTCGCAAACCGGCCTTTACTGCCCGAGTTCGTTCTGATTGGGCAGGCGGCCGTTCGGCGTGAGCTTGTTGATGATCTCGGGCAGGTGCTGGGCGAGTTGGCCGAGCAGATCGTTGGGATTGACGCCGGCCTTCTGGGCCAGGTTGTTCAGCGTGTCCTGGCCGAGGACCTGACCGAGCTGGCCCGGCTGGATGGGCTGGTTCTGCCCGCCGCCGATCCAGGATTTGATCACGTCCCCCTGGCCCGACTGCTGGAACTTCTCCAGGAGGCCGCCGAGCCCGCCAAGCAACCCGCCATCGCCGGAGGTATCCGCCTGCTGTGCAGACGGCTCGGGAGCCGGCGCCGGCACGGGAGTGGAAGCTTGCGTATCGGGCTGGGCATCCTCGCTGCCCCCCTTCAGCCATTTCGCGAGCAGGAGCGCACCGGCCGCGATGATCAGCGGCTTGGTGAGACTGTTCTGTGGCACGGCATCGTTCACGGCGGTGTCGAAAAAGCCCATGTCTGCGTCTCCTCGTGAAAGAATGGGGTGCCGCGATAACCGCGGTCTCCTCCAATGTTGTGTATCCTGTCTCCAACGACAAGCATTTTACAACAGTGAATGCGGCAAAAATTTTTCCGAGATTGACTTTGCCTTACGGCATGTTCCCTCTTGCCAAAAGAATTTGCGCCCCTACGATCATTTAATGGTAAGATTCGGATCTGTCATCCGCCACGAGGGAAAGGCGACTCCATGGGTATCTTGTCTTGGATTATTCTGGGCCTGATTGCGGGCTTTGTCGGCAGCAAAGTCGTCAACAAATCGGGTTCCGGTTTGCTGATGGATATCGTGATCGGCATCATCGGCGCCCTCGTCGGCGGCTTCATTGCCAAGGCCATGGGTATCGGTACCGTCGATGGCATCAACATCGGCAGTATTCTCATTGCCATTGCCGGCGCGATCATCGTGCTGGTGGGTTACAACGCCCTGGCCCGGCGCTGACCCTGCCGAGATCAAATCGTGCTGAAAGGCCGGTCGCATGACCTAATGCGGTTCACTTAAGGATGGGCTGCACGAAAAAGTAGGATTTACGAGGCAGGGTGGGATTTGTTTCCCACCCTGATTTTGTTTTGGAATGACGCGCACGATTGGTCGCTATCCCGAGCTTTCGGCCTTATCGCGATCGCTTGATGTGGACTGGATAGCGCAGGCGCTTGCGCTGACGGGCAAGGCCAGCGTTCGCAAACGCAAGCTGCCGGCCGAGCAGGTTGTCTGGCTGGTTATCGCATTAGCGCTATACCGACATCAGTCCATTGCGGAAGTGGCCGCCCATCTTGATCTGGCGTTGCCGGATGCGGTTAATCCGGACATAGCCAAGAGTGCGTTGACCCAGGCGCGCCAGCGCTTGGGGCGAGCGCCTCTCGCCCAGTTGTTTGCAATGAGTGCCTCGTGCTGGGATGAGCGTCACCAGGCGGGGAAGGCTTGGCGCGGTCTTGCCCGCTATGCGCTGGATGGGAGCACGTTGCGTGCCAGCGACAGCGTGGAAAACCGCGCGCATTTTGGCGGCCAGGCTCATTCTGAGGGGTTGGTATCAAGCTATCCGCAGGTGCGCCTCCTCATCTTGACGGCCCTTGCCACTCATCTGGTTCGCGATGCGGTATTCGGGGCCTATGGCAAGAACGAAATGCTCTATGCCAAGGATCTGCTTGTCGGAGTACCGGACCGATCCCTGACGGTGTTCGACAAGGGCTTCTTCAGTGCCGGCCTGCTGCTGCAGCTTCAGATGACGGGGGAGCAGCGTCATTGGCTGATCCCGGCCAAGAGATCCCTGGTATGGGAGCGGCTGGATGCAAATCCCAACGATTACCGAGTGCGGATGAGCGTCTCCCTGCAAGCGCGCAAAGCCGCCCCGAGCTTGCCGGCCTTCTGGGAGGCACGGGCTATCGAGACAACCAACCGCCATGGCAAAAAGCGTATCCTCTTGACGTCCCTCATGGATACCAAAGCCTATCCAGCCCATGAGATCGTGCATCAATATGAAGAACGCTGGCGGATCGAAACGAGTTATCGCGAGATCAAGCAGGATATGCTTGGCAGCGAGTTGACCCTGCGCAGCGGTACACCCGAGACCGTCTATCAGGAAGTCTGGGGCGCTTTATTGGCCTATAATCTGGTTCGGCTGGAGATGGCCGAAGTGGCGGGCGAGGCTGAGGTCAACCCCACCCAACTCAGCTTCACCACCGCACTCCATTATCTGCGCCATGAATGGGGTTGGATGGCGATCGAGGCCCCAGGCAAAATACCCGCCCACCTCGTTCGCCTACGCAACCGCCTCGGCGACCTGCTCCTGCAGCAAAAACGGGGGCGAACATACCCTCGTGCCGTGAAAAGCCGATCTCAAAAATATGCCACTCGGTTCGTCAAGGCTCTTAAGTGAACCGCATTAGGTCGCATGACCGGCCTTTTTCTTGTCGGCCCCTAGCTCCTTGTTTCGATGCGTCTTTGCAATTTTCGCCGATGCCGGCAAATCGCTAAACGCCTTGGCGATGCAGCACGAAGGCGGGATCATAGGGCACGCTGAATTCGCCGACGTCGGACAGCACGGCCAGCCGGTCTGCGCGCGTCTCCACCTCCGTCACCCGGTCCCAGCCCGGCGGCACCGGCATGATGCCGATGGCCTGCCGCAGGTCGACCTCTCCCGACGGCGTCAGGCTGATCGAGGTCGGGATGCCCTGCTCGCTATAGTCATTCGGTTCGACCGACGCCCTGTGGCCCGCCAGCAGATAGGTCCGCACTTCCTCCAGGCCGAGCACGCCGCGATGGCGGCTGTTCCAGGGGCTGTAATAGCGCCCCCCATTGCTCATCCACAAAAGGGTGGAGGGAAAATCTTCCGGCCGCTTCAGGCTCAGCACCAGATCCGCCTCGTGGTGCCGCAGTGCGGCGCCCCAGGCGAGCTCCCGGCCAGGCGCCTCGGGCATCATCACGCAATCCTCGTGATTGCGATCGAAGGGGTAGCAGCTGAGATTGGCCGTGCCGCCATCGGCAAGCGGCGCCTTCTTGAGATCGCTGAAGCGCGCGGGATAAGCCAGCGCCGAGCGCCCCTTGAGCGGATCGGCCTCTTGCGGATCGGCTGGCGTCTCGACGAACCGCTTGGGCGAAAAGCTCAGATGTCCGCCCTGCGGCAGCGACACCATCATGTGCAGGCCGACCGAGACGGCACCATCCCCGCCCTGGAACAGATGGCGCTGGTAGAGGAAAGGATGGCCGTCGCGAACAGTGAGTTCCTTGACGACGCGTGCGCCCATCACCCGTTTTTCCAGCTCGAAACGAGCCTGGCGCCCACCATCGATCGCGCGGATTTCGACAGGTTTCCAGGCCGAATTGGCCGGCCAGCCATGGGCCGGCGAACCATCGACATCGCTGAGGCCGAACGGGGCGCAGAGAAAGTCGCCCGACAGGCGCCGGAGATGGGCCGGCGTATCGGCGGCATGCGCCTCCTCCAACCAGGGCGCACGATGCAGGGGCGCGACCTGACGGCCGTCCCGTTCCACCATGAGTTCCCGGATATGCCCGACCGCAAGATCCAGAGTCACGCGGATGCCGCGCGCCTCGACCGTGACAAACTCCTCATCGGCGGCCATGAACTGCATCTCCCCTGAATCGGCTGTTTTTATTCGTGTCAAAACAACAAGATAGACTTCCCTTGCCGCCAGTATGATCCAAAAGCGGCCAGACGCAACAGGCGGCAAGCTGCCGCAAAGTGCCGCTCCTCGGCGCTTGTCTTCTGTCCCGCCGGAGGATTTCGAACCCCGGCGAAGAAGGCGCTTGCAACAATATAAATGCACTAATATATTAATCGACGTCACGCAGGAACCGATCATCGGAGCTATCCGCCATGCTGGACACGCTGCGACATGCGAATGTGAGGCCGCGCTCCACCGCTACCAATGTCTATGAGATGTTGCGCAGCGACATCGTGCTTGGCGTGCTCAGGCCCCAGCAGCCGATCCGCGAGGCGGAGATCGCCGCCAGCCTTTCCGTGTCCCGCACGCCGGTGCGCGAAGCCCTGCTGCGTCTTGCCAATCTCGGCCTGGTCGAGATCTTTCCGCAGAGCGGTACGGTCGTTGCGCCGATCCGGGTGGAAAAGGTCAAGGCTGCCCAGCTCATTCGCGAGGTCGTCGAGGTGGAAGTCAGCCGCAGGGCCTGCCAGGCGGCGAATCAGGCCGACCTCGACGCTCTGGCCGGCATCGTGGACGAGCAGGAATTCGCCGCCGGCCGCAAGGATTTGCGCCGTTTCTACGAATTGGATGAAGCCTTCCATCGCCGCATCTTCGCAACGGTCGATTGCCTCGCCGCCGCTGACGAGCTGGAGGACATGAAGGCCCATCTCAACCGCCTGCGCTTCGTCACCGTGAACTGGCCGAACCGGTCGGACGCCATCATCGCAGAACATCGCGACATCCTTGCCGGCCTCGCCGCCGGCGACCAGGACGCCGCAGCCATCGCGATGCGCAACCATCTGCGCACGATCCTGCAGGCGCTCGACAGTTTCGTCGCGCGCACGCCTTGAACCAGAGCCGCCGGAAAGGCGGCCGCCCTAACGACAAAACCAAAGCTTCGGCAACGACCGCAAGCAGGAGGGAACCCATGATCGTCACGAAGCTCCGCCAATTTCTGGCATCTTGCAGATTCCCCTTGAGCGGGCCCAGGGCTCGATCAGGGGGAATCTGCCTGGCGGCCGTCGCCGGCCTGCTCGCCGCGGGATTGTTGGCCTCGGCGACCCACGCCGCCGACAAGCCGCAGCTGACGGTCTCGCATGACAAGGCTGGCTGGCAGGCCAATTTCGAGGCCTATGGCAAGGACGACCCTACTGCGAGCTGGCAGGTCACGCCTTTCGGCGACACCACCAATTACCAGGCCGCCGTCCGAGCCGCCCTGCCGACCACCTCGGCGCCGGGCATGTTCACCTGGTGGTCCGGCTACCGCATGAAGGACCTGGTGGAAGCAGGCCTGCTGGAGGACCTGACGGCGATCTGGAAGCCTCTGCTGGCCGAAGGCAAGGTCAAGCAGGAAGTGGCCGATGCCTTCAGCTTCGATGGCAAGATCTATGCCGTGCCCAACAATGTCGCCTATTGGGCGATGTTCTATAACAAGAACGTCTACAAGGAACTCGGCCTCGAGGTTCCCAGGACCTGGGAAGAACTGGAGGGCAACCTCGCCAAGATCAAGGCTGCCAACAAGATCCCGATCGGCCAGACCATCGAGGGACGCTGGCCGGCCTTCATCTGGTTTTCCGAGTTCCTGGTGCGATCCGATCCGGATTTCTATGTGAAGCTGATGGCCGGCAAGGCCAAATATACCGATCCGCAGGTCGCCGCCGCCTTCGCCACCTGGAAGGACTGGATGGCCAAGGGCTGGATGGATGACGGCACCTCGCCCTTCGGCTTCACCACCGGCGACAGCATGAACAATTCCTTCGCCCAGGGAAAAGTCGTTCACATGCTGGTCGGCACCTGGTTTGCCGACACCGTCACCAAGGCCGGCACGATCGAGGGACGCGATTGGGGCCTGTTCGTGCTGCCCAACAAGAAGGCCAGCCTGCCGCCCAGCGTGATCTTCGAGGCGGGGCCGCTGCTGGTGTCGAAGAACTCCGACACGCATGAGACCGCCGTGAAGGCCGCCGCCCATTGGATGAGCAAGGCAGGCGAGCAGCGCTGGGCCGACCTCACCGGTTTCCTCGTTGCCAATACCGATGCCAAGCTGCCGGATGACAAGGAGGTGGCGAAGCTGAACGATGCGGTTGTCAAGGGCAACTACAAGCTGCTCGGCCGCTATTGGGAAACCACGCCCTCGCCGATCGCCGAAGCGGCCGTCGACGAGATCTCCAAATTCGTGCTCGACCCGAATTCCGCGCCGGAGGTGATGCAGAACCTGCAGAAGATCGCCGACGATTACTGGGCGGCGCATCCCAAGCCGTGAGAGACGGCACTTCTCCACGACGCTCGCAGAATGAGGCTCAGTTCGCCTCCCCCACGAAGCTGGGGGAGGTTGTCCGACGAAGTCGGGTCGGAGGGGGGGGGGCGGCGGGCGCGGTTGGCCTTGGCACGCCTGCTCGACCGTCGTGTCAGCTCGGCATGTTCCACGCGCTGCCCGCCACCCCCCCCTTCCGTCGTTGCTTTGCAACGACACCTTCCCCAGCTTCGTGGGGAAGGAGAATGGCGCCTTATCCTGAACCCCAGCACTCGGCTCTCCCATGTCCCCCCTGTCCGACCACAAGCAGCGCGAAGCCTATCTCTATGTCGCCCCGGCGGCGCTGATGGTGGGCGTCTTCCTGATCCTGCCGATGCTCTACACCACCCTGCTCGCCTTCACCGACTGGAACGGCATGACCGCGCCGCGTTTCATCGGCCTGCAGAACTTCTTCAAGCTGGTGACGGATGCCAATTTCACCCGCCCCTTCGTCAACACGCTGAAATGGATGGTGCTGGGCGTGGTTTTGCCGGTCGGGCTCGGCTTCTTCTTCGCCTATGCCATTTCAGGGCTGAAGGGGGCGAAGCTGATGCAGATCTGCATCTACATTCCCGCCACCATCTCGGCCTCCGCCGCCGGCATCGTCTTCGGCTTCGTGCTGCGCGACCAGGGCGCCCTCAACATCCTCCTGGACACCATCGGCCTGGGGGCACTCAAGGTGAACTGGCTCTATGTCCAGCCTTACAACACCTATGCGATGATCGGTGCCTATACCTGGCAGGCGACCGGGCTGAACGTGATGATCTTCCTGGTCGGCCTGCAGGGGTTGCCCAAGGAACCGGTGGAAGCAGCCACCCTCGACGGTGCCGCCGGCTTCGTGCTCGCCACCAAGATCATCATCCCCATGCTGATGCCCTATGTGGTGATCGCCTCCCTCCTGGCGGTGATCAACTCGTTCAAGGTGTTCGACACCATCTGGGTGATGACCGGCGGCGGCCCGGCCCGCATGTCCGAAACCCTGGCGGTGACCATGTACAAGGAGGGATTCGCCAACTTCAAGATGGGCTACGCCTCGGCCGTCGCCGTGGTGATCTCCGCCCTCTCGCTGGTGTTCTCCTATCTCTATTTTCGCAACATGCTCGCGCGCGAGAGCCAGGTTTAGTCATGGAGCGTATAGCCATGGAACGTGCAAGCGTGGCGCAATCCGGCGATCGCAGGAAAACCATCCTTTCGGGCGCCATGCTGGCGGTGACGCTGGTCTGGCTCTCGCCAATGGCCTTCCTCTTGATGAACACGCTCAAGACGGCCACCGATTACACCCGTGGCCCACTGAAGCTGCCGACCAGCTTCAACCTCCTCAACAACATCGCCAATGCCTGGGCACAGGGTATCCAGAGCGGCTTTATCAACTCGCTGCTCTATGGCGCGGCGAGTTCCCTCACGGCCGTGCTGCTCGCCGCCCTCGCCGCCTATGGCATCGTCAGGCTGAAGCTGCCGCGGGGCCTGGGCTGGTTCCTGTTCATCTATTCGGGCACGATCTTCCCGCTGCAGATGTATCTGATCCCGCTGTTCAAGAGCTATATCGCCCTCGGCATCTACGACACCAAGATCGGGCTGTTCGCCTTCTACACCGCGATCTGCATCCCCTTCGCCACCTTCGTAATGCGTGGCTTCTTCCTCACCGTGCCCTGGGACATCCAGGAAGCGGCCGAAATGGACGGTGCCTCGAGCTGGAAGGTGTTCTGGAAAATCATGATGCCGCTCGCCAAGGCGCCCTTCCTGATGCTGACGCTGGTGCAGTTCACCTGGGTGTGGAACGACCTGCTCTTCGGCATGATCCTGGTGCGTTCACCCGATGCCCGCCCCGTTCAGGTCGCCCTGCTCGGCATGCAGAGCCTCTACGGCCAGGCCGACGCACCCACCATCATCACCGCCACCCTGATCGTCTCGCTGCCGACCTTCCTCTTGTTCCTCATACTGCAGAAGCACTTCGTGCGCGGCCTCGCTCTATAGCGTTTTGCGATGCTGACCGAATCACCAAGAATCGCAAAGACGCGTTCGAACAAAGAGCCAGAGCAAAAGTGCGTTTTCGCTAAAACGCGCTTTGCTTCTGGGAACCGCGAGCTGATGCGTCATTTCTCCCTTTTCTCTTCCTGCAACCGGATAGTGCGATGAAGATCGTCGACCTTAAGGCCACCACCGTCGCCGTGCCGCTCGAAGCGCCGCTGCGCCATGCCGCGGGCGCGCATTGGGGGCGCTTCATCCGCACCATCGTGGAAGTGATCACCGACGAAGGCATTATCGGGCTCGGCGAGATGGGCGGCGGCGGCGAGTCGGCCGAGGCAGCGGTGCGCGCCCTCCTACCCTATCTCGAGGGCCATGATCCGCTGCAGCTCGAGCAGCTGCGCTGGAAGATCATGAATCCCACCGCCTCGCTCTACAACAACCGCATGCAACTCCACGCCGCCATCGAAATGGCCTGCATGGATGCCGCCGGCAAGAAACTCGGCATCCGGGCCTGCGACCTCATAGGCGGCGCCATACGCGAGACGATTCCTTTTGCCAGCTATCTTTTCTATCGCTATCCGCATGAAGAAACCGGCCAAGGCGGCGAGACCAGCCCGGACGAGATCGTCGCCCATGCCCGCGAACTCAAGGCCCGGCATGGCTTCACCAGCCACAAGTTGAAGGGCGGTCTCTTCCCGCCGGAGCACGACATCGAAACCTTCCGCGCCCTAGGCGCTGCCTTCCCGAACGATCGGCTGCGCCTCGATCCCAATGCTGCCTGGTCGGTGGAGGAAGCGGTCCGGGTCGGGCGAGCGATCGAGCATCTCAACAACGACTATTTCGAGGATCCGACCTGGGGCCTCGAAGGCATGCGCCGGTTGCGAGGCCTCGTCCGCATCCCCACCGCCACCAACACGGTGGTGGTGAATTTCGAGCAGCTCGCCGCCAATCTGCGCCTGGAAGCGGTGGATGTCGTGCTGCTCGACACCACCTTCTGGGGCGGCCTGCGCCAGGCGCACAAGGCCGGCACGGTGCTGGAGACCTTCCAGTACGGCGCCGCCGTGCATTCCTCGGGCGAACTCGGCATCCAGCTTGCCTCGATGCTGCATCTGGGCGCGGCGCTACCGAACCTCTCCTTCGCCGCCGATGCGCATTACCATCATCTCACCGACGACATCATCGTCGGCGGGCCGCTGCGCTATGTCGATGGGGCCATCGCCCTGCCGCAGGGACCGGGCCTCGGCGTCGAGCTCGATCGCGACAAGCTCGCCCGCTATGCCGAGTACTACCGTGAGGTCGGCGGCTATACCTATGACCGCGACCCCGGCCGCCCGGGCTGGTATTCGATCCTGCCCGAGCAGCGCTTCGCCACTCCCCAAAAATAAAGGGAATCCGGTCAGGCCGACCGATAGCGCTCGGCTGCGTGCTCCTGCCGGAAGTTCGGCAGCATGGCGCGGCGGGCGGCATCGAAGGCCTCCCACTGCCCCGCATCCGGCAAGGGCGGAATGGTGACGCTTTCCCGCCTGTCGAAGCCGACCAACGCGGCGTCGACCAGTTCGCCGACGTCCATCACGCCTTCCAGCGTGTTCACATCGCGGCCCGAGCGCTCCCAGATTTCGGTGCGGGTCGCAGCCGGCAGCACGGCCTGGACATAGAGGCCGCGCGGGCCGAGCTCCACCTGCAGGCTCTGCGACAAGGTCAGCACGAAAGCCTTGGTCGCTGCGTAGACACCCAGGCCGAATTCCGGCGCCAGCGCCACCACCGAGGCGATGTTGACGATGGCACCCGTTCCCGCCGCCAGGAACCGGGGCGTCACCGCACCGGCCAGCCGCGTCAGTGCCGTCACGTTGAGACGGATGAGCCTCTCCAGCGCATCCGGATCCTGGTCGGCAAACCCGCCATGGGCGGCCGCGCCGGCGTTGTTGATCAGGATGCCGATCTTGGCGTCCTCGCGCAGCCGCGCCTCGACGCGCGCCAGATCCTCGGCGGCCGTCAGATCCGCCCTGAGGATGTCGACGGCCACGCCGTTCTCCTGGCGAAGGCGGTCGGCAAGCGCGTTCAATCGCGCCTCGTCCCGCGCCACCAGCACAAGGTCGTGGCCGCGCCGGGCGAAGCGTTCGGCATAGGTTGCGCCGATGCCGGTGGAGGCACCGGTGATGAGAATCGTGGGTCGCGTTTGGGTCATGACATCTCTCCGTTCCTATTCATGGCGATCATCATATATAGTGCATTCATGATAGACATCATGTATAAAGTCAAGCGAGACAGGAGAGCCCGTCATGAAAGTCAGCCGCGAACAGGTCACCGAGCATCGCCACCGCATCCTGGATGCGGCTGCGCGCCTCTATCGGGAGAAGGGGTTGGACGGCGTGAGCGTTGCGCAAATCATGGCGGCCGCAGGTCTGACGCATGGCGGCTTTTATGGTCACTTCAAGTCGAAGGAGGATCTGATCGCCCAGGCGCTCGCTCATGTGCTGTTTCAACCGGAGGCGGCCAAGCCTCCGGGCCGGACGATGGCCGACTATGCTACGACCTATCTCAGCCGGACGCATCGCGATGCGCGTGCCGAGGGCTGCTCCTTTGCCGCGCTCGGCACAGAAGCTGTGCGTGGATCGCAGGATATCCGTGCCGTGCTGACCCGTTCCTTGCGTGAGCAGATCGAGGATTTCAGCACGACCGCCCCGGGCGAAACGCCGCAAGAACGGCGTAGCGCGGCGATCGCCGGGTGGGCCGCCATGGTCGGCGCCGTGGTTCTGGCCCGCATCGCCGACGATCCCGCCCTTTCCGACGAGATTCTGAAGGCGACGCTTCGGCAGGTAGCCGGTTCGTAACGACGCCTGGCTTTCCCTCACCAAGCCGCCGGCGCTCGTCCATGCGGCCCGATCCCTCCTGGCTCAGGCCCAGCCGAACAAGGTGGGTTCCGGCTTTGGCAGGGCGCCCTCGATCTCGAGCAGCCGGCGCTTGGTCTCCACGCCGCCATAGGCCGAGAAGCCGCCGAACTTGCCACCGGCCGCCATCACCCGGTGACAGGGCATCACGATGGTGAAGGGGTTCTGCCCCATGGCCTGGCCGACGTCGCGCGCCAACAGGGGATCGCCCAATTGCTTGGCGATCTCGCCATAGGTCATGGTGGAGCCGGGAGGGATGCCCCGCGCCACGGCATAGACCCGGCGATTGAATTCCGGCACTGCCGTCATGTCGAGCTCGATGAAGCCGAGATCGGCTGTCTCTCCCGCCAGCAGGGCTTGGATGGCCGCGATGGCCTGGCGAACCAGCGCCGGCGGTTCGGCCTCGATCGCACCCGGCAGGGAGCGCAGCATGCGCGCCCGCAGGCCCGTCGGACTGTGGGATGGCAGTTGCACACTGACCAGGCCCTTATCGCCCCAAGCGAGGGCGCAAGTGCCGATTTCGGTGTCGAACAAGGCAAAATGGGGGGAAGTCATCGCTTCGTCTCCCTGTGATTGAACTTGCCGCGATATCACCGCAAAAAGTCCCGCGCTTCCACCCGATATCTATGGTCGGCAAGTATAGTCCGCCAGTCCGGTGCTGTCCCCTGGAGCAAAGCGTAGGCCGGCAAAAATGCTTCCTTATTCTAACCCACTGATCTCCAAGGCATCTTTGCAATCCCTGGCGGGGTCCGTCAAAGCGCAAGGCATTTTCATCGCATCGCCAGCCGGGTGCTTACTTTACCAAACGGCATCGCCAGACAGGCGTTTGCAAACTCAAACCGCTCCAAACAAGAGCTGGGCGCGAGAAAATCCGTTCATATCCGTTGAAAAAGCAGGATTTCCGTGCGTTTCCGGTGTACATGCGATGGCGATATCGAACCGGTCATGCGATAACGCCATCGGACGAATCATCGAAAGGATAACATCATGCCCGTCAGCACCAGCGATCTTGCCGACCGTATTGCCGCCGCTCATGGCCTGACTAAGACTGCCGCTAAGGCAGCTGTCGAGGACGTTCTGAAAGGGATCACCGAGGCGGCTGTCAAGGGTGAGGAAGTCTCCCTGAACGGCTTCGGTAAGTTCAAGGTGCAGGCCAAGCCCGCACGCGAAGGCCGCAACCCTTCCACCGGCGCCACGATCAAGATCGCCGCTTCCAAGAAGGTGGTCTTCCAGCCTGCCAAGGCGCTCAAGGATGCCGTGAACGGCTGATTTCGCGGGCCGCAAGCCCCGTTTCAAACACGGGACGGTGTCAGCTAGACACCGTCCCGTTTTATTTTGCGCATACCATTTCGATCTCAGGCAGGCGGCATTGCAAGGCCGCAGCCGCGCAGAACGATATCGCCGATGGCGAGCGCGGCCGCCTCGAAATCCTTCTTGGTCAGCCGGCTGACTTCCATGGCATCGCAGGCCAGCACCTCGAAATCGGCGTAGAATTGTGTCGTGCTCCACAGCATGATGAAGAAATGCGGAATGGCGATCGGCGCCATCCTGCCGGCAGCGACCCAGCCTTCGACCACGGCCGCCTTGGCGCGGGTCGCCTGCTGCACGTGGCTGCGGGCCGCCTTGTCGAGAAATTTCGCACCGCTGAGAATCTCGTTGGCGAACAGCTTGGACTGGGCGGCGAAGCGGCGTGAATAATCGAGCTTGGCCCGGATATAGGCCATGATGGCTTCGGCCGGATCGCGCCCGGGCTGCAGTTCCTCAAGCGCCGTATCCCAACTGGCGATCAGCCGGCCGATCAAGGCACGGTAAATATCCTCCTTGCCCGGGAAGTAGTAATAGACGTTCGCCTTGGGCAATCCTGAATGTTCGGCGACCTCGGCGATCCGCGTCCCGTCGAAACCCTTGCGGGCGAACAGGTCGATAGCAGCGGCCAGGATCGCCGCCTCGTTGCGGGCCCGGATGCGTTCCTCGTTGTCCGAGCCATCCTTGCGCGCCTTCTTTGCGCTGGTCGTCGCCACCTTGTCCTCCCGCACTCTCGAGATGCGTCCGTGCTCCGGAAATGCCGGTATCGGAACCCAATGTCAAAACCTGACCGAAACGTCAGATTTTTTCAACTCATAACTTGACGTTTTGGTCAGGTTTTGACTATCCTTCATGCAACGAGGGGGATGCAGCGGCGATGTCGACATCATTGCGCGAAGTCATGCGGGACGTGCTGGATGGCTGGCAGGCCGATCTGCCGCCCGCCTGGCGCGACATCCTCGGCCCGGTCGAACTGGGCTTCGCCGACATGGATGCCGGCCTGACGCTGGAGCCGTGGGAACCGGTCTTCCCCGTACGCAAGGGGCGCCTCTTTCCCGGGCAACCCAAGGGCGCGCATATGCTGCGCGCCTTCGACGGTCTCGCCCCCCACCAGGTGCACTGCGTGGTGCTCGGCCAGGATCCGTATCCGAGCCCCGACTTTTCGACCGGCCGCGCCTTCGAGGCCGGCAATGTCGCCGAATGGCGCGAGCTGGAGAAGATGTTCTCGGTCTCCATCCGCACGGTGATGCAGATGATCGTCGCCGCCCGCACCGGTGAGGGCAGCTGGACTGGCAGCATCGCCGATTGGCCGCGCCTGCGCTCCGCCATCGAGGCCGGCGCCGTCGCACTCGAGCCGGCCAATGCCGTCGCCGATCGCTGGGTTGCCAGCGGTGCCCTGCTGCTCAACGCCTCGCTAACCCTCAGCCGCTTCCAGGTCTCCATCGATCCGCATCAGAGCCGGGGCCACCTACCGCTGTGGCGGCCGCTGATGCTGGCGGTGTTGCGCCATCTCGCTGGTTCCGGACAGAAAGTGATCTTCCTCGGCTTTGGCGAGGCGGCGGCGCAGACCCTCCGGGCAGCCGGCATCATGGAGGGCGACGACTGCATCCTGCGCGAGCATCCGGCCCGGGGCGACGCGGTGCTCGGCCTGCCCAATCCCTTCATTCTCGGCAATGAGCGTCTCAAGGCGCTCGGCGCTGCCCCGATCGACTGGTAAGGCCATGCGTAACGATGCCGAATACGACTATGTGATCATCGGCGCCGGTTCGGCAGGCTGCGTCGTCGCCAATCGTCTGTCCGCGGATCCCGGCAACCGCGTGCTGCTGCTCGAAGCGGGCGGACGCGACCGCAATCCCCTGTTCCGCCTGCCCATGCTGATGGGCAAGCTCTTCAATTCCGGCCTCTACAACTGGAATTACCGCACCGAGCCCGAGCCCCATCTCAACAACCGCACGCTCTATTGGCCGCGCGGCAAGGCGCTTGGCGGCACCTCCACCATCAACGGCATGATCTATGTGCGCGGCAACGCCCATGACTATGACCGCTGGGCGCAGATGGGCCTGCCGGGCTGGTCTTATGACGAGGTTCTTCCCGCTTTTCGTCGCTCCGAAACCCATGTCGAACGCAATGGCAGCTTCCATGGTACCGAGGGCGCCCTCACCGTCTGCCGTGCCCGCGGCCGCAACGGGTTGTTCGATGTCTTCATCGAGGCCGGCGTGCAGGCGGGCTATCCCCGCAATGATGATTTCAACGGGGCCGAACAGGAAGGCTTCGGGCGCTACGATTTCACCATCCGCAAAGGCAAGCGCTGGTCGACTTCCCATGCCTTCCTGCGACCGGTGCTCGACCGGCCCAATCTCACGGTAGAGGTGAACGCGCTCAGCCAGCGCATCCTCGTGGAGAACGGGCGCGCTGCCGGCGTCCTGTTCACGCAGGGTGGGCGGCCGTGCACCGTGCGGGCCAGACGGGAAGTGATTTTGTGCGGCGGAGCAGTCAACTCACCGCAATTGCTGATGCTTTCCGGCATCGGCCCGGCTGATGAGTTGGCTAAGCATGGCATCGCCGTACTTAATGATCTGCCGGGCGTGGGGCGAAACTTGCAGGACCATGTCGATTGCTGCCTGAGCTATGAATGCAAGCAGCCGGTGACGCTCTATGGCGATTTGCGCGCCGACAAGCTGATCGCCTCGGTCGCACAGGGCATGGTGCTGGGCACCGGCATCACCACCACCTTTCCCTATGAGGCCGGCGCCTTCATGAAGTCGCGGCCCGACCTGGTGGCGCCCGACATCCAGGCCCATTTCATGCCGGCGCTAGAGAAGACCGCCAATCTCCATTGGCCCAATCCCTTCCGCAAGCAGGCAGTGGAGGCCAATCACGGCTTCACAATCCGCGTCGGCCCGGTCAATCCGGAGAGCCGGGGCACCATCACGCTGCGCTCCGCCGATCCGGCGGCGCCGCCCCGCATCCGAGCCAATTACCTCGCCACCGAATTCGACCGCAAGACCATGATCACCGCCATCCGCATGATGCGTGAGGTCATCGCCCAACCGGCCTTCGATCCCTATCGCGGCAAGGAACTGGCGCCGGGGCCCGGCGCGCTCAGCGACGACGCGTTGCTGGAATGGCTGCGGGCTTCGGCCCTGACCACCCTCCATCCGGTCGGCACCTGCAAGATGGGCAATGATGCCGACGCCGTCGTCGATGCCGAGCTCAGGGTCCATGGCGTCGAGGGCCTGAGGGTCGCGGACGCCTCGATCATGCCGATCATCTCCAGCGGCAACACCAACGCGCCGACCATCATGATCGGCGAACGGGCTGCCGATTTCATCCTCGACGCCAAACCATGACGGAGGCACGGCGGCCATGATCATCGAACAGCGCACCTACAGCTTCAAGCCGGGCCAGCTCGACCGCTGGCTGAAGAAATACGAGACCGAAGGCCTGCCGATCCAGAAGAAGCATCTGGGCACCTTCATGGGCCTATGGGTCAGCGAGATCGGCCCGCTGCACCAGATCGTGATGATGTGGGCCTATCAGGGCCTGGGCGATCGCGAGACACGACGCGCCGCCATGGCCGCGGATCCGGCGTGGACCAAGTTCATCGGCGAGGTCTGGGGCCTGGACGCCATGATCTCGCAGGAGGTCAAGATGCTCAAGCCGACCTCGATCTGCCCGCCCTTGCCGGCGGCCTGACGGCCCGGGGCGCTGAAGCTCCCCGGAGAACAACAAAAATCAACACCATCCAAACCAAAAAAGGGAACTGACAGATGACGAAGACTCCCTCCGTTTCAGGCCTGTTCCGGTATTCGGCATCACGCCGCCAATTCCTCATCGGCACCGCAGGCGTGGCGGCCTTCGGCCTGCTGTCGAGCCAGGCCCGGGCCGCCGAAGGCCTGGTGGCACTGGTCCATACCCAGGCGGCGGGCGACAACGGCCCGGTCGACGGCATGATCGCGTCGCTGAAGAAACTGGCCGGCGAAAAGGGCTTTGCCACCCGCATCATCTATGCGCAGGACGCCGCGACCTATGAATCGATCTTCCGCAGCCTCGGCGATGCCGGCGCCAGCGTGGTCGTCTCGACCTTCAACGAGGTCGCCGAGCCCTTCAAAGCCGTGGCGCCCGAATATCCCAACACCAAATTCGTGCAGCTCTACGCCGACCCATTCGAGCCCGCGATCCCGAATGTGGTGACGGTGGCCTATGACTATTATCTGGGCTGCTATCTCTCGGGCCTGTTCGGCAGCCGCATCTCCAAGACCGGCGCGATCGGCTATATCGGCGGCGCCAGCATTCCCGGCCAGATCGCCGATCTCAACGCCCTCAAGGCCGCGGCCGCTGTGATCGGCCCCAACATCAAGTTCACCGGGGCCTTCGCCGGCTCGTTCCAGGATCCCGCCAAGGGTCATGAGATCGCCAATCAGTTGTTCCAGTCCGGCGTCGACTATATCCAGACCGACTCAGCCGCCACGGATACCGGCATCATCCAGGCCGCCACCGAAGCGCCCGGCCGCCTGGTCAGCGCCATCTCCAGAGAGCAGTACAAGCTCGGCCCCAAGGCGGTGGCCGCCATCGTCAAGCTCGATTTCGGCCTGTCGCTCTATCAGGAAGTCAGCAAGGCGCTGACCGAGGGCTGGAAGGGACATCACGTCGCCACCGGCATCGATACCGGCGTGATCGACTTTGAGCTCTCCGACACCTTCCTCAAGGAAGGCCCGGCCGATCTCGTTGCCAAGGCCAAGGAGATCTGGCCCGACATCGAGAAGGCAAAGAAGGAGATCATCGCCGGAACGCTCAAGGTGCCGCTCAACACCGCGCTCTAGAGCCCCCCTGCCTCCTCCTCCTCGTCGCGCGCCGGCTTGCCCCTGGCCGTGACGAGGCGCAGTGCTCCATCCGACAGGTTGCGGCCCGATGGCCCGCGTATCCGGGAAGACCACCATGCCCCAGCACGCCCTCGAATGCGGCGATGTCAGTGTCCTCTTCGGCGAGGTTGCGGCGCTCAGGCAGGTGAGCCTGGGCTTCGAGGCCGGCCGCATCCATGCCGTCGTCGGGCAGAACGGCGCCGGTAAGACGACCTTTGCCCGGGTCTGCGCCGGCATCGTCAGGCCTTCCTCCGGGCAATTGCTGATCGGGGGACAACCCGTACCGCTCGGCAAGGTCAATGCCGCCCGTGCCGCCGGGGTCGAGCTCGTGCATCAGAGCTTTGCCCTGCCGCCCTCCTTCACCGTCGCCGAGGCCATGGAATTCGGCGCGCAAGGGCGGGGGGCGTTGTTCTCCGCCAAGGCTCTGCGCGCCCGCTGGGCCACCCATCTCGAAGGCCTCGGTGTCAAGGTCGATCCACGCGCCCGCATCCGCGACCTGCCGGTGGAGACCCGCCAGGCGGTCGAGATCGCCCGCGCTTTGGTAACCGATGCCCGTATCCTCATCCTGGACGAGCCGACCGCCGTGCTCTCGCCCTCGGGTATCGAGACCCTGTTCGAACGGCTGCGTGGCCTGCGCGAGCGCGGCGTCACCATCATCCTCATCCTGCACAAGATCCGCGAGGTGCTCGGTATCGCCGAGACGGTCAGCGTCCTGCGCGGCGGGCGCCTGATCGAGGCCTGCGTGCCCGTGAGCGAGATCGATGCCACCCGCCTCGCCAACTCGATCATCGGTACCGCCGCCGGCCTCGACAAGGCGGACAAGGCCGCTCTCGTCGGCGAGGGCGCCAACGCACCTCCCGCCCACGACATGAAGCCATCCACCGGCGCCCCCATCCTCGAGATGAAGGCCGTCACCACCCGTCCCGACGGTGAAGGGCGTCCGCTCGAGCGGGCCGATCTCGCCATCCGCGCCGGCGAGATCGTCGGCATTGCCGGTGTCGAGGGCAACGGTCAGCAAACTCTGGTCCGTGCCCTCGCGGGGCTTGTCGGCCTGGAGCGTGGCACCATTGCGCTCGATGGGCTGGATGTCACCAGGCGCCCCGTGCTCGAGCGCCGCGCCGCCGGCCTGCGCATCATTCCCTTCGACCGCAACAGCGAAGGACTGAGCCTGACCAGCTCGCTCTGGGAGAACTGGGCCGCCCGCAACCTGCTGCTGGGACGCATCCTTTCCTTCATTGCTCCCGCGCGGCTGAGGAAGGCCTGCCAGGCCAGCCTGCACGGGTGGGACGTCCGTTTCTCCACCACGACCCAACCGGCCGGCTCGCTCTCGGGAGGCAATGCCCAGAAGGTCATCCTCGCCCGGGAGATCGACGAGACGGCGCGGCTGGTAATCGCGGCCCAGCCCACCCGCGGCCTCGACATCGGCGCCACCGCCTTCGTCTGGCGCGCGCTCAGAGCTTGCCGTGACCAGGGCTGCGGCGTGCTGCTGATCTCCTCGGATCTCGACGAGCTCTTCGACATCGCCGACCGGGTGGTCGTGATGTTCTCCGGCCGCATCGTCGCCGAGTTCACCGCCCCCTTCGAGATAGCGGCCGTGGGACAGGCCATGGTCGGCGACGTCGCCCTGGAGGAAGCCGCATGACCGCCCGCCTCCTTTCCATCCTGCGCGCCGTCAGTTTCGTAGCCCTGGCACTGGGCTTGTGCGGCATCGTGTTCGAATTTGCCGGCTACTCGGCTCCGGAGATGTTCCGCAGCATCGCCGACGGCGCCTTCACCTCACCCAATGCGCTGATGAAGAGTCTGCGCTGGGCCCTGCCGCTGGTGATCACCGCCGCCGGCGTGCTGGTCTGCTTTCGCTGCGGCTATTTCAACGTCGGCGCGCAGGGCCAGTTCTACCTCGGCGCCATCGGAGCTGCGACCGCCGTCGAATTGCTCAACGGGGCACCCGCATTGGTGGTGGTGCCATCGGCCATGCTGGCCGGCATGCTGGCGGGCGCCCTGTGGGCGGCCTGGCCCGGCTTCCTCAGGCTGCGCTACGGCACCGATGAGGTGATCACCACGCTGATGGGCAATTTCATGGCCGGCCTGCTCCTGGTCTATGTCACCTCCGGCCCGCTGAAGGATCCCTCCGGCACCGGACAGGTCACGGCAAGCCGGCCCGTCGCCTCCACCTACCGCATCGCCACCTCGGTCGGCGTCTCGCCCACCATGATCGCGCTGTCCGTGCTGGTTCTGGTGCTGGTCTGGCTCCTGGTGAACCGCACCGCTTATGGCGTGCTCTCCAGCCTCGCCGGCCGCAATGCGGTGATGATCGCGTGGCAGGGCGCCCGGCTCTCCCGCCTTGGGCTGTCGGCCTTCCTGATCAGCGGCGCGCTGGCGGGCCTCGCCGGCTCGATCGAGCTGCTCGGTCCCAATGGCCGCCTGGTCAGCGGCTTCCTGCCCGGCCATGGCTTCACCGCGATCCTGATCGCCCTCGTCGCGGGGCTCTCCGTGGCCGGCGCGGCCATCGTCTCGCTGTTCTTCGGCGGCCTTGCCGCCGCCAGCCTCTATCTGCCGGTGATCGCCGGCCTGCCGGCCGCCGCCATCGACGTGATCAACGCCGCCATCGCCCTGTTCATCACGGCGCGCACCTGGCTGCTGCCCGGCTTCATCAAGCGGCGCCTGCCGGCGCGGAGGACCCAGCCATGAGCGACATCCTCATTGCCATCCTGCGCTCGGGCACACCGCTGATCTATGTGGCCATGGCCGGCATGCTGGCCCAGCGGGCCGGCATCTGGAATCTCGGCCTGGAAGGGCTGATGATCGCGGGCGCCTGCGCCGCTGCCGTCGGCACCGCCAAATCCGGCTCGGTCGCCTTCGGCCTCGGCCTTGCCATCGTCGTCTGCGTGCTCGGCTCGATGCTGCTGTGGTTCGTGGTCGAGAAGCTGCGCGCCCATCCCATCATCGCCGGCCTCGGCCTCACCGGCCTCGGGCTCGGCGGCACGGATCTCGCCGTCCAGGCCATCTATGGCAGCCAGGCCTCGGTGATGGCCGGCCGGGGACTGCCCCGGCTCGGCGAGGCCTTCGGCCCCTTCGGGGTGCTCTCCGTGCTGGTGATCGCCATGCCCTTCGTGGTGCTGGCGCTCTGGGTCATCGTGCGGCGCACCCGCTTCGGCCTGCAATTGACGGCCTGCGGCGAACATCCCTTCGCCGCCCGCAGCGTGGGCGTGGCGCCGGCCCGCATGCGCCTGATCGCCCTGATGGGCGGCGGCGTGCTCTGCGCCCTCGGTGGTGCCGAACTGGCGCTCGGCACGCTCCAGCTCTTCAGCATCAACATGACGGCCGGCCGCGGCTTCATGGGCTTTGCCTCGGTGATCTTCGGCGGCGGACATCCCATCGGCTCGGCCCTGGCCGCGCTGTTCTTTTCCGTCGTCGATGCCCTCGGCATCCGGGCCCAGCTCGTCTTCGGCGACAAGGTGCCCCGCGATCTCCTGCTCGCACTGCCCTATCTGGCCACCGTGCTGGGCGTGTGGATCAGCGGGCAGCTGCGCGGCGGCGTCAAGGCAGCCGCGACCGGCGGCGAATTACGGGATTACTGACAATGACGGCCTTTGCCCAACGCCACGCGATCAGCGATGTCTGCATCCTCACCGCGGACATCGAACGCTCGATCGCCTTCTACACCGACAGGCTCGGCTTCACCCTGAAGCACCGCGCTCCCGGTTTCGCCGATTTCAACGGCGCCGGGCTGACACTGGCCCTATGGGACATCGGCCATATCAGCCATCATGCCGGCCTGTCGGCCGAGCGCGGTTCGGGCCATCACAATGTGCTGATCGCCGTGCTGATGTCCTCGCCGGCCGAACTGGATGCCTGCCACGCCGAGCTCGCCGCCAAGGGCGTGGCCTTCGAAAGACCCCCAGCCGATTATGCCTGGAATGCGCGCTGCTGCTATTTCGCCGGCCCGGATGGAGAGGTCTGGGAGCTCTATGCCTGGCTCGACGGCGGTGCGCCAGGGAAACTGGCATGAGCAGGGTCCTGATCCGCAACGCCACCATCCTTGCCATGGGCGGCGAGCATGGCAGCACGCCCTTCGGGGGCGATATCCTGGTCGAGGGCAATTGCATCGCCGCCATCGGCCCTGATCTCGGCGACCACCCCGGCGCGAGGCTGATCGACGGGCGCGGCCGGCTGGTGATGCCGGGCCTCGTCAACGCCCACACCCATTCCGGCGAAACTTTCTTTCGGGGGCGTTATGAACGCCTGCCGCTGGAATTATGGCTGCTCTATGCCTATCCGCTGCTGATGGGCCCGCTGCTGCCGCCGCGCCTGCTCTATCTGCGCACGCTGCTGCTCGCGATGGAATCACTGAAGGGCGGCGTCACCCTGCTGTGCGACGATTTCTTCGACCCGCCCCGTCACGATCTCGACCGGCTCGGCACCGTGTTCCGTGCCTATGAGGATGCCGGTATCCGCGCCAATGTCTCCAGCGCGGTGATGAATATCCACCCACTCGATGCCGTCGCCTATGGCCGGCAGATCATGCCGGCAGACCTGCAGGCGAAACTCGATTTCGGCCCGCCGATTACCGCGTCCGCCTATGTCGATTATTGCCGCTCCGCCCTGGCGGCCTTCCAGGACAGGGCCGGACGGCTGCGCTTCATGATCGCTCCCTCCGCGCCCCAGCGCTGCACGCCCGAGCTGATGCTGGCCTGTAACGAGCTGGCCCGGCAATGGCGCGTGCCGTTCCATACCCACATCCTGGAAACCAAGACCCAGGCGGTGACCGGCGAACTCCTCCACGGCAAGAGCCTGATCCGCTACCTGCACGATCTCGGCCTGCTCCATTCCGGCATCACCATTGCCCATTCGGTCTGGGTCGACGAGGACGATATCGCCCTGATGGGCGCGGCGGGCTGCTCGGTGGCTCACAATGCCGTCTCCAATCTGAAGCTCGGTGCCGGCATCGCGCCGCTCCGCCGCCTCATCGATGCCGGCGTCACCATCGGCCTCGGCACCGACGGCGTCTCATCGAACGACAGCGCGCGCATCTTCGACGTCATGCGCACGGCTGCCCTGGTACAAAGTGCCACCGGCCCCGATCATGAACGCTGGGTCTCCGCCCGGGAAATCCTCAACGCCGCCACGCTGGGCGGCGCGCATACGGCCCTCCTGGGAGAGCTCACCGGCTCCCTTGAAGTCGGCAAGCGCGCCGACCTGATCATGCTTCGGCTCGACAGCCTCGCCTTCACACCGCTCAACGACATCGTCAGGCAGCTGGTCTATGCCGAGAACGGCGCTTCGATCGAACGCGTGATGGTCGAGGGCGAGATCGTGGTGGAACAGGGCCTGTTGACCCGCATCGACGAGGAAGCCGTCCTGGCCGAGATCCGCGAGGCCATGCCGGCTTTCCTGACGGAGCATGCCGAGATCGAAGCCCGCAACGCCATCTTCCATCCCTATTTCGAGCAGATGCATCAGCGCGCCACGGCCCTGGATGTCGGCATGGACAGATATGCCGGAACGCGGGGGTGAGCGATACCACTTCCATTGAAGCCTGACCGTCATTCCCGGCGAGGCCATAGGCCGAGGGAAGGGGATCCAGGGGCCATAAGTTGAGCCCTCCAGCCCTGGATCCCCTTCCCTCGCCCTCTCTCGCTTTGCTCGCGAGCGGCTCGGCCCGGGATGACGGACTCACCTCTCCAGGTCCGCCAAAGCCCGCTGCGAGCGGCGTGATACATCGATAGCCGGAAGCCGTCTGGTCAAGCGGCCACTGGGCCTGACCGCCGCCCCGTCTCGACCAGGCCGGCCCAACGCCCCGGGGTCACCCCATAGGCCTTCTTGAAATGGCGTGTGAGGTGGCTCTGATCGGCAAAGCCGGTGGCGGCGGCGACCTCGGCGAGCGATTCGCCTGACGCAATCAGGGCGCGGGCCTGGCCCAGGCGCCGCATCAGCAGGAAGCGGTGTGGACTGGTGGCGAAAACCGCCCGGAAATGCCGTGACAGGGCGTAGCGATCGAGCCCCGCGATCTCCTCCAGTTCCTCCGAACGTACCGCCTCGAGAGCATGGGCCTCGAGATAGTCGCGCACCCGGTCGACCTGCCGCCAGGCCAGGCTGCCGAGAGGCTTGAGCGGTTGGCCGGCGTGGCGCGCCAGCCCCTGTGCCAGGCGGGCAATGAGATCGTCAGCGGCAAGCTGTTCCAGCCCGCGGTCGAGCGGGCCGAGCAAGCCGAGAATATCCTCGCGCAGCGCCGGATCGCTGAAAACCGGCTGGCGCAGGAAAGGCAGCGACACCGCGCCGTCGCCGAGCCCCCGCATCAGGAGCGAGGGTTCCAGATAAAGGATGCGGTAGTGCAATCCCTCTTCGGTGCCGGCGCCGCCATCATGCAGCTCATCGGGATGCAGCACCAGCACCTGCCCTGGCAGGCTGGCGCGCGATACGCCGCGGTAACGGAAGCTCTGGACACCGTCGAGGGTGACGCCGACGGCATAGGTATCGTGGCGGTGCAGCTCGAAGGCATTGCCGTGAAACCAGGCTTCCATGCGCTCGATGCCGGGCAGCGGCGGCGCGGTGCGGACGCTGTCGCCGCACGAACGTTCAAGACCCTGGAAGGCCTGCTGCCCTAGGGCTGACGGCGTGGTTCCGGTCCGGGGGGCAGCCTCCGGAGACTTTGACTCGAAAGTCGTCATTCATGTTCGATACCAAGTTTGCCATCGTGTTGCGAGACGATCTTGCCTCCTGGCAGGCACTCAACGTCACCGCCTTCCTCACCAGCGGCATCATCGCCCAGACACCCGACATGATCGGCGAGCCCTATCGTGATCGCGCCGGGCGCTTCTACAATGCCCTGTCGGTGCAGCCGGCGATCGTGCTGGCGGCCGACGCGGAAACGATGAGCGCGATCCACCGCCGCTCGCTCGACCGGGGCATCAGGACCTCGCTCTATATCGAGGAGATGTTCAAGACCGGTCACGATGCCGCCAATCGCGCCGTCTTCGCCGATTACGCCGTCGACGATGCCAAGGTGGTCGGTATCGCGCTCCGGGCGGACAAGAAGGTCGTCGACAAGATCGTCAAGGGCGCGAAAATGCACCCCTAGGGCAGGGCGATTCGAATGCTCAAACCTCGAACTCGTCCAGCCTGACCGGACGGTTTTCGGCGAGCGAGCGGTATCCGGCCTCCACCAGCGCCATGGTGCGGACATTGTCGCCGGCCGAGAGCTGGGGGGTGGTCGCCATCTTCACCGCATATTGCAATTGCTCCATCACGCCGATGAAGGCCTGCGGAAACCATTTGCTCGTCCAGCTCGGGCTGACCCAGCGCCCGCCGGTCGCCGTCATCGAGGCATAACGCAGGGTGGAGGGCGTACCATCCGGCCAGCCGATGGTGCCCTGCGCCACGCCGTCGGTGCCCTCGACCCGCCACTTGATGTAGACGTCGGAATCGAAGCCCTCCTGCCGCGGCCCCGACCAGACGTCCTCCATGGAGACCGCGAGCAGGCCGGAGGGGAATTTCAGCGTGGAAACCGTGATGCCGTCGGTGTGCTCGAAACGGGTGCGCGGATCGGGGCGGGCGGCGGTGTAGATTTCGCTGGGCTCGCCGAACAGGAAGCGCAGCACGTCGAGGTGATGCACGCTCATATTGGCGAGGGTCAGCCGGTCGTAATCCGCCAGGAACCCCTGCCAATGCGGGATGGCGCGCATCTCGATGGTGGCGAAGACCGGACTGCCCAGCTCGCCGCGATCGAGAATCTGCCGCAGCACCCGCATCGCCTGGTCGAAGCGCATGTTCTGGTTGACCGATAGGATCTTGCCGGCGGCATCGGCCTCGTCGCGCAGGCGGCGGGCCTCCTCAAGAGTCAGCGCGAAGGGTTTCTGGGCAAGGATACCGCGAATATGGGGCGCGGCCAGCGCCCGCCGGATCAGGGCTGGCTGCTGGTCCGGCGGAAAGGCTATGTCGAGAATCTCAACTCTTTCGTCCGCGATCAGCGCCTCGGGCGTGTCGTGCACGGTTGGGATGGCGTAGCGCCCAGCGACGGCCGCCGCCTTCTCCCGGGTGCGCGAGGCGATGGCGACCACGGGAAAGCCGGCCTCGCGATAGGCGGCGAGCTGCACGTCGGCCATGATCATGCCGGCGCCGATGCAGCCGATGCGATAATCACGCGTGCGGATCTCGACATCGGGGCTGAAAGGCCCGGCAGGATCGGTCATCGCCTCAAGCCTTCACATTCGCCACCGAACCGCCGGTCACCCGCACGAGTTCGGCCGGCGTGGTGCGGAAGGCATGGGTCGGCGACCCCGCCGCTGCCCAGACAGGATCGAGGGCAAGCAGGTCCTCGTCGATCAAAATGAGGGCCGGCGCGAGATGCCCGACCGGCGCCACGCCGCCCACCGCAAAGCCAGTGGTGGCTTCGACCCAGGCCGGATCGGCCCGCTCGACCTTGCGGCCGAGGGCGGCGCCGACCTTGGCGCGGTCGATGCGGTTGATGCCTGACGCGACCACCAGGATCGGCATCTCGCCCGAGCGGAAGATGATCGACTTGGCAATCTGCGCCACGCTGCAGCCCACGGAAGCGGCAGCCTCGGCCGCGGTATGGGTGCCCTCGGCGAACATCGCGATAGTGTCGGGATGCCCGGCCTGCAGCAGGGCCTGGCGGACCCGGTCAATGGCTTGCGTCATGAAATCGTCCTCATCCGAAAGCCGGGAAGGTTAGGGCAGGCCGGCGAGGGTGCCAAGCGAAGCATGGTTGTCCTGGGATCGCAGGCGTCTCGCCTGCTTTTGGAAGCGCCGCGCTTAGGAAAGACAGAGGCAGGCGAGATGCCTGCGATCCCAGGGATACCCCATCAGGACAGCGCGTAGCAAAAGCGCGGAATCAGGCCGTTCTCGCGGGCCTCGCGTTCCAGCCCCTCGCGAAAATCGGGATGGGCGAGGCCGATCAGGGCCTTGGCCCGCTCGGCCACCGAACGCCCCTTCAGATTGACCATGCCATATTCGGTGACGACATACATCACGTCCGTCCGCGGCGTGGTGACCACATTGCCCGGCGTCAGATTGAGCACGATGCGGCTGCGGCGATCGCCACGCTTGTCGAAGGTCGAGGACATGCACAGGAACGACTTGCCGCCCCTGGAGGCATAGGCACCGCGCACGAATTGGAGCTGGCCGCCGGTGCCCGAGATATGGCGATGGCCATCGCTCTCGGAGGCAGCCTGGCCCTGCAGGTCCATCTGCGTGGTATTGTTGATCGACACCACATGGTCGTTCTGCGCGATATTGTGCGGCAAATTGGTGTAGTCGACCGGGTAGGATTTGAAATCGGGGTTGCGGTCGATCGCTTCATATTGGCGGCGCGAGCCGGCCGCGAAGGTGAAGGCCGAGCAGCCCCGGTCGATATTCTTGCGCGCACCGGTCACCAGGCCGGCGTCATAGAGCGAGACGATGCCGTCAGTCATCATCTCGGTATGGATGCCGAGATCATGGATGCCGCTGTCCTTGAGGATGGTGCAGACGGCGTTGGGCATGCCGCCGATGCCGATCTGCAGGCAGGCGCCGTCGTCGATCTCAGCGACGATGCGGGCTGCGACTGCCCGGTCGATCTCGCTCGGCTCGGGATTGCCGATCTCCGGTGCCTTCTGGCCGTCACCCTCGATGATGTGGTCGACTGCGCTGACATGGATGCGGTTGCCCTCGCCAAAGACATAGGGCGTATCCTCGTTGACCTCGACGACAACGGTGCGGGCCCGTTCGAGGATGGCCTCGACATAGGTAGCGCCGCCGCCGAAGTTGAAATAGCCCTCCGCATCCATCGGTGCCGTCTTGATCACGACAATGTCCACGGGATCGATGAAGCGGCGATAGAAGTCCGGCGCCTCGCCGAAATTCATCGGAATGTAGTTGCAGCGTCCGGCATCGTGCTGCTTGCGGTCATAGCCGGAGAAGTGCCAGTTGAACCAGCCGAAATGCTCGCCATTGGGATCGCATTCCTGGGTGGCGCGCGCCCGCATGGTGAGGCAGTGGCGGATCTTGACGTCATGGAGTTCGTCGCGCCGGGCGGCGAGGGCCACCTCGAAGGCATCTGGCTGGGTCAGCCCGAATCCATAGTCGAGCCACATGCCCGGCTTGACCCGCGCCGCCGCCTCGGCCGCCGTGATCTTGGTCGCCTGCTTGCCCCGAAGGCCAATGGTCATGGCGCTTCCTCCCAATCGTGACGGCGCTTTGCGCCCTTTGCGGCAGCTTCCCTGACGACCACAGCGCTGTCAACCAAAGGGGAGGGACGGACACGGCTTTCCGGAAGCCCGAGCATCCCGTCCGCTGACGCGGTGCGCCGATCTCCTTAGCGCCATCAGGTGATGGAGCGGGATCGGCGTCTTCCTTGAGCAAAATGCGGTGTTTCCAAAGATGCCGATCTGGAGGTCGACACACCGGACACACGCCGCCGACGAAAGGCCATTGCGTCCGTCAGCAATCTCATCTATATCCCTATTGAAATGAATATCACATAGTGAAATTTATTTCAATATTAATCGAAAGCACCGGGAAACAAGCCCGGCGAACACCATCGGGAGGTGAGGATGCCCATCAGGAAATGGCTCATCGGACTGGCTGCGAGCGCGGCCTTTGTCTCCGGCGCGAGCGCGCAGGCAGACAGCAAGTTCCGCTGCAAGGAAGGCGAGACCTATGTGATGAACGTCATGGTCTCGGGTGTGGAATATTGGTTCCCGGTCTATGAGGCCTTCAAGCAGGCCGCCCAGTCGATGGGTTGCAAGACGGCCTATACCGGCACGCCGGAATATGACGTCACCAAGCAGATCGCGAGCTTCGACCAGGCCCTGGCCAAGAAACCGGCGGGCATCCTCGTCCACCCGATGAATTCGGATCCCTTCATCGAGCCGATCAATCGCGCCGTCGACTCCGGCGTTTCGGTGGTGACCTTTGCGGCCGACTCGCCCAATTCCAAGCGCGCTTCCTATGTCACCTCCGACAATAACCGGGAAGGCAGCGCCGCCGCCGACATGGTCGCCAAGGCGCTCGACGGCAAGGGCGACTATGCCGTCTTGGAAAACCCCGGACAGGACAATCACGACAAGCGTGTCGCCGCCTTCATCGCCCGCATGGGCGAGAAATATCCCGGCATGAAGCTGGTCGGCCGGACCGCCACCAACCAGGATCCGAACAAGGCCTATCAGGCGGTGCAGTCCCTCGCCCAGGCCAATCCCAATCTCGCCGCTTTGTTCATGCCCGAGGCCAATTCGGCCCTCGGGGCAGCCCAGGCCTCCCAGGAGCTCGGCGGCAAGATCAAGGTGATGACCGCCGACGTGAACGGCAAGATCCTCGACATGATCAAGGCCGGACAAGTCTTCGGCTCTGTCAATCCCAATCAGGGCATCCAGGGCTATATGGGCTTCATGCTCCTGTTCATGGCCCAGCACCCCGATCTGATCGACCCCATGAACGATTGGAAGCGCGCCGGCTATAACCCGATGGGTGTCCCCTTCGTCGACAATGGCTTTGCCGTCGTCTCCAAGGACAATGCCGACGACTTCTATTGGGACGCCTATCTCAAGCGCCGCGGCACCAAGGGCATCGAGGAGTGAGGCAGCCCGCCTGCCTCTTCCAGCAGCTCCGCTATTCGAGGCTCGTTCAAGAATAGCCTCGGTGTCGCCCCGATGCGGCTCCCTACCTGGCATCCTCGCAAGCTTTGCTTGTGAGAGGGATCCAGAGGTCGATGTGCTGACTGACCTCTGGATCCCATTCCATCTCCTACGTCCCGCCAGTTTCCTTGCCATTATCCAGGACGAAGACCGGTCATGACCCAAGATCTCGCCCTTGAAGTGACTGGCATCAGCAAAGCCTATGGAGCGATCCAGGCCCTGCGCAATGTCAGCCTCAGCGTCCGCAAGGGCGAGATCCATGCCCTCGCCGGGGAGAACGGCGCGGGCAAATCCACCCTGATGAACATCATCGACGGCATCGTCAGGCCCGATACCGGCGAGATCCGCATCCGCGGCGAAAAGGTCGAGATCGGTTCGCCGGCTCGGGCACAGGCCCTCGGCATCGGCCTGGTGCACCAGGAGATCGCCCTGTGCGGCGGCATTTCGGTGGCCGAGAACATCTTCATGGCCGCCACCAACGCCCGCCGCGGCTTTTTCATGAATTATGGCGAGCTCCGCGAAAAGGCGCGCGCCCTCCTGGCCGATCTCGGCCGTATCGACCCCGACAGCCTGGTCGGTGATCTCACCATCTCCGAGCAGCAGATCGTCGAGATCGCCAAGGCGCTGACCCTAGACTGCTCGATCCTCATTCTCGACGAGCCGACCGCCGCGCTGACCGAGCGCGAAGCCGGCAAGCTCTTCGCCATCATGGCCGGCCTCAAGGCGCGCGGCATTTCCATCATCTATATCAGCCACCGCATGGCGGAGATCTTCGCCCATTGCGACCGCATCACCGTGCTGCGCGACGGCCAGCACGTCTCGACCGACGATATCGCCGACATGACGCCCGAAAGCGTGGTCGGCAAGATGGTCGGGCGGACCCTGGGCACGCTCTATCCGCCGAAGAACCCAGGCAGCGCCGAAGCGTCCGCCTTGATGAGTGTGGACGGCCTCTCCGACGGTGTGCATTTCAAGGACATCTCCTTCGAGCTCCGGCGCGGCGAGGTCTTGGGTGTCGCCGGGCTGATCGGCGCCGGCCGTACCGAAATGGCGCTCGGCATTTGTGGGCTGATGCGTCGCAGCGCCGGCAGGATCGTGCTCGACGGACGCGATGTCACGCCCTCGACCTATGCCGACAGTATCGCCAGCGGCATCGTCTATCTCTCGGAGGACCGCAAGGGGTCGGGCATCTTCCTCGATCTGCCGATCGCGGCGAATGTCTCGGCACTCGACCTCGGCCGTGTCTCCACCCGCATCGGCTTCGTCGATCGTGCGGCCGAACTGGAGCAGGCGCGCCGCCTCGGCGATCTCCTGCGCCTCCGCCGCGGCTCGCTGAACGATGCGGTCGCCACGCTGTCGGGCGGCAACCAGCAGAAGGTCGCCATCGCCAAGATGCTGTCGGTGTCCCCCAAGGTCATCCTGCTCGACGAGCCGACCCGCGGCGTCGATGTCGGCGCCAAGGCGGAGATCCATCGCATCCTGCGCGAACTCGCCGACCAGGGCACCGGCATCCTGGTGATCTCTTCCGAACTGCCCGAGCTGATTGGCCTCGCCGATCGCATCCTCGTCATCCACGAGGGCGAAATCGTCGGCGAGGTGACGGAAACGGAAATGACTGAAGACAAGCTGATCCGCCTCGCATCCGGATTGGGCAAAGACGCCGGGAGGGCGGCATGACTGTCATGGGTGAAACCTCAGTGAATCAAAAACACCCCGAAGCGCCGTCGCGCGCCCGTCTCGGCTGGCTGCGCGGTCTCGGCAACATGCGCGAACTCGGCCTCTTGCTGATCATCCTGGCTCTGTGCGTGGTGATGTCCTTCGCCTCGCCCTATTTCCTGACCTGGACCAATCTGCGCGCCATGACGATGTCATTCGCCGTCGAGGGCATCGTGGTGGTTGGCATGACCGTGCTCCTGATTGTCGGCGCCATCGACCTGTCGGTCGGCTCTGTCGTCTGCATCGCCATGGTCATCGGCGGCTGGCTCTTCCTGGCGGGCGTCGATCCCTGGCTCGCCAGCGCCATGGCGATCCTTGCCTGCTCCGCCATCGGCGCCGCCATGGCGCTGGCGGTCACGCGCATCGGCCTGCATTCCTTCATCGTCTCGCTCGCTTTCATGGTCATCATCCGAGGCCTGTGCCTGGCGATCACCGGCGGCACGCCGCTGTCGCTGTTCTCCCTGCCGCCGAGCTTCAAATTCATCGGGCAAGGCTCGGTCTACGGCGTGCCGGTGGTGATCCTGATCTTCCTGGCCGTGGTCGTCACCTTCGACCTCCTCCTGCGCAAGGCCACCCTGTTCCGCCGTGTGTTCTACACCGGCTCCAACGAACGGGCCGCCGCCTATTCGGGCATCCGCACGGCCCGGGTGAAGTTCTTCTGCATCGTGCTGTGCTCGACGCTCGCGGGAGTGGCCGGCGTCATCTACATGGCCCGCTTCGGGGCGGCGACGCCGACATTCGGCGTCGGCATGGAGCTCAACATCATCGCCGCCGCCGTGATCGGCGGGGCCAGCCTTAATGGGGGCTCGGGCACCATCCTCGGCGCCATCCTTGGCATGGCCCTTCTATCGGTGGTGTCGAGCTCGCTGATCCTGCTCGACGTCTCGCCCTACTGGCAGGACACCATCCGTGGCCTGATCCTGTTTGCCGCCGTCGCCTTCGATCACCTGCTACATAAGCGCAAGCAGGCCCAGACTCGTAAGGCATAGGACAAGCATCGTGGCAAAAGAGAACGAAGGCGACCAGCGGCTCCGCCGCATCCATCGGGTATTGGTCATGCATTACATCGAGGGCCTTTCGCAGGCGGAGATCGCCAAGCGCACCGGCCTGTCCCATCCGATGGTCAATCGCCTCGTCAAGGAGGGGCACGAGCGCGGCTATGTCCGGATCGAGGTGAAGTCGCCGCGCCAGGACTTGTTCGAGCTCGAACAGGCCCTGGCTGAGGCGAGCGGCCTCACCGAAGCGATCGTGGTGCCCTCCGCCTCCGACCAGGAGGGCGTCAACCTCCAGGCTGCCGGGCGTTCGGTCGCCGACCATATCCTCACCGTGCTCCGGGACGGCGACACCATCTGCGTCTCCGGCGGCGTCGGCGTCAGTGCCGTCATCCAGGCCCTGGCGCCCACCCGTGCCTATGACGTCACCGTGGTGCCGGCGACCGGCGGCGTGCAGGGCAAGCATTTCGTCGACGTCAACCACCTCGCCGCCCAGCTCGCCTCCAAGCTGCAGGGACGCGCCTTCCAGATCCATGCGCCGATCTTCGCGGCCTCGCGCGCCGAGCGGGATGTGCTGATGTCGCTGCAATCGGTCGGCGAAGTGCTGGACCGGGCGCGCGGCGCCCGCATCGCCCTGGTCGGCATCGGCTCGGTGCTTTCGGAGAGTTCGACCTATTTCAGCCTCCACGCCCCGGACGCCGGTGGGCTCGACGGCCTCAGGCAAAGCCGGGCGGCCGGGGAGCTGATTGCCCATCTCATCGATGCCGATGGCCGCCCCTGCGACTACCCCCTCAACGAACGCGTCGTCGCGCTCAGCCCCGAGGAACTCAGGGCCATCCCGATGACCATCGGCATCGCCACCGGCGCGCACAAGGCCGAGCCGATCGCCGGTATCCTGCGCGGCGGCTATCTCGACATCCTCGCCACCGACGAGGCGACCGGCACCCACGTTCTCGACATTCTCAAGAGGCCGACATGACCCCTCCGTTTCCCTTGCGCAAACTGGGCCACTCCGACATCGCAGCCAGCGCCATCGCGCTCGGTACCTGGGCCATGGGCGGCTGGATGTGGGGCGGCCATGATGACGAGGCCTCGATCGCCGCGATCCGCGCCTCCATCGACAAGGGCGTTACGCTGATCGACACCGCCCCGGCCTATGGCCTCGGCCGCGCCGAGGCGCTGGTGGGGCAGGCCGTCAAGGGCCGCCGCCACGAGGTCGTGATCGCCACCAAATGCGGGCTCAACTGGCATCACGGCAAGGGCAATCACTTCTTCGACGAGATGGGCCACAAGGTGCATCGCTATCTCGGCCGCGACGGCATCCTGCACGAGATCGAGCAGAGCCTGGCGCGCCTGCAGACCGACTATATCGACCTCTACATCACCCACTGGCAGGACCCGACCACCCCGGTGGCCGAGACCATGGACACGCTGCTCGAACTGAAGCGGGCCGGCAAGATCCGGGCCATCGGCGTCAGCAACGTCACCGCCGACGACCTGAAGGCCTATCTCGCCGCAGGCCCCGTCGACGCCATTCAGGAACGCTACTCCATGCTTGACCGCGAGATCGAGACCAGCCTCCTGCCGGTTACCGCGGCCAACGGCGTCTCCACGCTCAGCTATTCCTCGCTGGCGCTGGGACTGCTTACCGGCAAGATCGGGCCGGAGCGCGATTTCGACGGCGACGACCTGCGCAAGGACAATCCGCGTTTCTCGCGCGACAACCGGGCCCGCGTCGCCGATTTCGCCACAGAGGTGACCCCGATCGCCTCGGCCCATGGCGCGACGATCGCCCAGCTCGTGATCGCCTGGACCATCGCCCAGCCGGGCATCACCTATGCCCTGTGCGGGGCGCGCGACGAGCAGCAGGCCAGCGAGAATGCCGCCGCCGGACGGCTCGCTCTGTCGGCCGATGACCTCGCCGCCATCGACCGCGCCATCGCGGCGCATCTTGCTGCCGTCACGGCCTGACAGGGTGGAGTTGGTGGCATGACGCTCACCCGGGCGGAACGGCTCGACAGGCTGCGCGCAAAGGGCCACGCGGCGGTCCTTGTCGTCGGCGGCGGCATCAACGGCATCAGCGCCTTTCGCGAGCTTGCTCTGCAGGGGATCGATGTCGTGCTCGTCGAGCGCGGCGACTTCATGAGCGGGGCCAGCGCGGCGCCCTCCCGCATGATCCATGGCGGACTGCGCTATCTGGAGAATGGGGAGTTCGGCCTGGTGAAGGAGTCCCTGCTGGAGCGCAACCGCCTCCTGCGCAACGCCCCCCATTACGTCAGCGCCCTGCCGACCCTGGTCCCGCTGGCCAACCGCTTTTCCGGCACCGCCTCGGCGATCCGCCGCTTTTTCGGCGGGCGGCCGAAGCCGGGGCCACGCGGTGCCCTGATCGTGCGGCTGGGGCTCGCCCTCTACGATTTCTATGCCAGCCGCGAGCGCCAATTGCCGAAGAGCCGCTTCTTCGGCCGCCGCGCCACCCGCCTGAACTGGCCCGCCTTCCATCCCGACATCAGCTATGCCGCCCTTTATCATGACGCCAAGATCAGCCGGCCGGAGCAGCTCGGCCTCGAACTGATCGCCGATGCGGAGGCGGCCTCGCCCCAAGCGCTCGCACTCAACCATCTCGGTCTCTCCAGCCTGGATGGCACTGTCGCTGAACTCACCGACAGCCTGACCGGCGAGCGCATCACCCTTGCCGCCACGGTGATCGTCAATGCCAGCGGAGCCTGGATCGACCATACCAACACCCTGCTCTCGGGCCGGCAGAGCGCACTGATCGGCGGCACCAAGGGCTCCCATCTCGTCCTCGACAGCCCAGCCCTGTTGAACGCCATCGGCGAGCGCATGGTCTATTTCGCCAATCGCGAAGGGCGCGTGTGCATCCTGTTCGCCCATTTCGGTCATATCCTCGCCGGATCGACCGACATTCGCGTCGACACGCCCGACGGCGTGCGCTGCGAGGCTGGTGAAACCGCCTATATCCTGGAGTCGATCCGCGAGGTCTTTCCGGCCATCCCCCTGTCGGAAGCCGATATCCTGTTCCGCTTCGCCGGGGTTCGCCCCCTGCCGCGCGCCGATGCGAATGTGAACGCCGAGATCTCACGTGACCACAGCTGTGAATGGTCGACGCCTCCGGGGCCGGTTCCCATCCTCAACCTCGTCGGCGGCAAATGGACGACCTTCCGCGCTTTCGGTGCCCAGGCCGCGGATACGGTGCTGGCCCGCCTCGAGGCGACCCGCATGCTGTCGAGCGAGGCCATGGCGATCGGCGGCGGCAAGGGCTTTCCCCAAGGCGAAGCCGGACGCCGGGACTGGCTGCACCAGGCGGCCATCTCGACGGGAGCTTCGCAGGCGCGCTGCGCCGCCTTGTTCGAACGCTACGGCACGCGCATGCTCGATTTCACGCCCGGCGCCGACGATGCCCCCCTCGCCGGTCTACCGAGCTACAGCCGTGACGAGATCCGCTGGATCCTCGCCACCGGCCAGGTCGCCACTCTGGCCGATCTTGTTCTCCGGCGCATGACCATCGCCTTCAGCGGCGAGCTGTCGCTCGATGCGATCCACGAACTCGCCGCGCTGGCGGCTTCCTCTCTGGGCTGGAACCAGGCGCATACCCAAGTCGAGATCGACCGGCTGCTCACCCATCTCGATCACTTTCACGGCCTCGCGGCAGCGACGCTCGCGGCCCGCAATTCTTCACTTTCGGCCCCTTTTTTACCCTCCCCTGGAGGGGGAGGGCCGACGCGAAGCGTCGGGGTGGGGTGATTTCTTGACGAGGAAGTTCCGTTCTCCACGCCAAACCCCTGCCTATTCCCACCCCACCCCGGCCCTATGGGCCGACCCTCCCCCTCCAGGGGAGGGTAAGAAAAGCCACAGGGAAGACCCATGTACCTCACCAAGAAAGTCCGGATGAACCGCCTGTTCGGCGCCGGCAAATGTCTTGACGTCGCCATCGACCATGGCGTCTGCAACGAGCCCTCCTTCCTCGACGGGCTGGAGGATATGGGCAAGGTCGTGCGCATGCTGGCCGATGCCGGCCCCGATGCCATCCAGATGAATTACGGCCAGGCCGACCTGCTGCAGGAGATCCCGGGCAAGCACAAGCCTGCCCTGGTGATGCGCATCGACATGGGCAATCCCTACAACCGCCAGCGTCATCGCGAGATGTGGGCTCTGCTGCAGAACGCGCAGGACCCGATTGCCCCGGCGCTCCGCATGGATGCGGCCTGTGTGGTGGTCAATCTCTTCATGCTGCCGGACGAACCCGACCTGTTCCGCCAATGCATCGAGAATATTTCGCGCGTCGCCCAGGATTGCGAGAAATACGGCATGCCGCTGATGATCGAGCCTCTGGTCATGCAGCCGGCCAGCGAGCGCGGCGGCTATCTCGTCGACGGTGACGCCGAAAAGATCGTGACGCTGGTGCGCCTCGCCCGCGAACTCGGCGCCGACATCGTCAAGGCCGATCCCACCAGCGATTCCGGCGATTTCCATCGCGTAGTCGAGGCCGCCCGCTGCCCCGTGCTGGTGCGCGGCGGCGGCAAGGCGGATCTGCGCCAGGTCTTCGCCAACTCCCACGCTTTGATGCGCCAGGGCGCGCATGGCATGGTCTATGGCCGCAACATCTACCAGCACGACAACCCCGCCCGCGTGGTCAAGGCCCTGATGGCGATGATCCATCAGGGCGCCGACGATACGCAGGCCTGGGCCATCTACGAGGCCGCAGCGTGACGCGCCATCTCCTCGGCATCGATGCCGGCAACACCGTGGTCAAGGCGGTCCTGTTCGACCTCGAAGGACGGGTCTTGGCGCGGGCAGCGCTCGACGGCCAATCGCGACAGCCGCATCCCGGCCATGTCGAGCGCGACATCGCCGAACTCTGGGCCAATGCCGCCACGGTGATCCGGCGCTGCCTCGAGCAGGCCGGCGTCGAGGGCAAGGACGTCATCGGCATCGGCACCGCCGGTCACGGCAACGGCCTCTATCTCATCGACCAGAACGACCAGCCTCTCATCGGCATCCAGTCGATCGACAACCGGGCCGCCGACCTCGCCGCCGAACTGCGCGCTTCGCCGGCTGCCGACGCCCTCTATCCGCTCTGCCTGCAGCGGCCATGGCCGGCCCAGACGGCGACGCTCCTGATCTGGCTGAAGCAGAACCGGCCCGATCTCTACGCCAGGGCCGGTACCGCCTTCCTGTGCAAGGACGCGATGACGCTGATGCTTACCGGCAGACGCGTCTCCGATTTTTCGGACATGAGCGGCGCCGGCTTGCTGCGCCTGCCCGAGCGGCGCTATGACGACGCCTTGCTGGCGGCCTACGGCCTCGGCGATGCAGCAGGACTGCTGCCCGATCTCGTCGAGTCCGAAGCTTCGGCAGGCGGCGTGACCGCCGGCGCCGCCACCACCACCGGCCTCGCCGAGGGTACGCCGGTTGCCGCCGGCTTCTTCGACATCATCGCCTCGATGATCGGCGCCGGCATCAACACGCCCGGCGAGGCGGCGATCGTGGCCGGCACCTGGGGCATCAACCAGGTGGTACGCGAGACGCCGCTGATAGACCAGCGGGTGTTCCACGCCTCGACCTGGCGCCCCAACCGCTATGTCGCCGTCGAATCCAGCGCTACCTCGGCCGTCAATCTCGAATGGTTCGTGCGCGAGTTCGGCGGCGGACATGGTCCCACCGAGTTCGAAGCCTGCAACGCGCTGGTCGCCTCGGTCACGCCCCATGCGGAACTGCCGCTGTTCCTGCCCTTCCTGTTCGGCGCTTCCACGCATCCCGACGCACGCGGCGCCTTCATCGGCCTCGCCGGCTGGCACGGCAAAGCGGAAATGCTCCAGGCGCTCTATGAGGGCGTGGTGTTCGAACATCGCCGCCATATCGAGCGCCTGCGCAGCGCCGGCGCCGAGATCACCCGTGCCTCGCTGTCCGGCGGGGGCTCGCGCAGCCCGGTCTGGTGCCAGATGTTCGCTGATATTCTCGACCTGCCGGTCACGGTAGCCGAATGCCAGGAAACCGGTGCGCTTGGCGCGGCCATCGCGGCGGGCGTCGCAGCCAGGGCCTTCCCGACGCTCGACGACGGCATCGCCGCCATGGTGCGCCAGGCCGCGCAGTACCAGCCCCGCATCTCGGACCGGGCGCTCGTGGAGGCACGCTACCGCCTCTATTGCAGCCTCGCCGAGACCATGCCCGAACACTGGAAACGCTATCGCGAGGGCGCATGAGCGAACGCATCGAGCGCGAATGCACAGATCTTGGCGCCTACGACTATGTCGTCGTCGGTGCCGGCTCCGGCGGCTGCGTGCTGGCCAACCGGCTCAGCGCCGATCCCAAGACCAGGGTGTTGCTGCTCGAAGCCGGCGGCTCGGATCGCTATCACTGGATCCACATCCCGGTCGGCTATCTCTATTGCATGGGCAATCCCCGCACCGACTGGGGCTACAGGACCGTGGACGAGCCAGGCCTGAACGGGCGCTCGCTCGCTTATCCGCGCGGCCGGGTGATGGGGGGCTGCTCCTCCATCAACGGCATGATCTATATGCGCGGCCAGGCCGCCGACTATGACCATTGGCAGCAGCTCGGCAATGCCGGCTGGGGCTGGGACGACGTACTGCCGCTGTTCCGACGCTCGGAGAACCACCATGCCGGAAGCGCGCCCTTTCATGGTTCGGAGGGCGAGCTGCGCGTCGAGCGCCAGCGCCTGTCCTGGCCGATCCTGGACTCGGTGCGCGAGGCGGCCGAGGAACTCGGCGTGCCCCAGATCGACGACTTCAATGCCGGTGACAACACCGGCTCGGCTTATTTCGAGGTCAACCAGAAGGCCGGCTTTCGCTTCAATGCCGTGCGGGCCTTCATCAATCCCGTCAGGCACCGCAAGAACCTCACCATTCTCACCGGGGCGATGGCCGAGCGCATCCGTTTCGTCGACGGACGCGCCGATGGCCTCGAACTGAGGCTGGATGGCAAGCCCGCCTGCGTCCGCATCAAGCGCGAGCTGGTACTGGCGGCCGGCGCCATCGGCACGCCGCAGCTCCTGCAGCTTTCTGGCGTTGGTCCGGCGGGGCTGCTGGCCAGGCACGGCATCCCCCTCGTGCTGGATGCGCCCGGCGTCGGCGAGAACCTGCAGGACCATCTGCAGATCCGCACCGTGTTCAGGATCAGCGGCGCACGTACCCTGAACGAATGGCAGGCCTCGCTGCTGGGCAAGGCTGAGATCGCCCTCACCTATGTCCTCAAGCGCTCCGGGCCGATGGCGATGGCACCGAGCCAGCTCGGCATCTTCATGAAGTCGGATGCGCGTTTTGGCAGCGCCAATATCGAGTTCCATGTCCAGCCTCTGTCACTCGACGCCTTCGGGTCTCCGCTCCATCCCTTTCCGGCCATCACCGTCTCGGTCTGCAATCTCAGGCCGGAGGCACGCGGCCATGTCCGCATCGTCTCGCCGGATGCCCAGACCCATCCGGAAATCGCGCCGAACTACCTTTCCACGGAAGGCGACCGTGCGGTCGCGGCCGATTCGATCCGCGCGGCCCGCCGCCTGATGGCGACCCGGCGCATGCAGGCCTTCCGGCCGGAGGAGCTGAAGCCGGGGCCGGCGATCCAGTCGGCCGACGATCTCGCCAAGGCCGCCGGCGACATCGCCACCACCATCTTCCACCCGGTCGGAACGGCGCGGATGGGCACCGACGCGGCGGCCGTGGTCGACCCCGAGCTGCGCCTGCGCGGCATGTCCGGCCTGCGCATCGCCGATGCCTCGATCATGCCGACGATCGTCTCCGGCAATACCCATGCGCCCGTGGTGATGATCGCCGAGAAGGCCTCGGACATGATCGCCGCTGCCTGGCGGGGGTGAGGTCGTCCTTTGGAGGGGCGGGTCTTCGGACCCGGCTCTTTCAAGGTGTTGAGGTCCGAAGTCCAAATAGGGCAGAGCGGCCCCTCATCCGCCCCTTCGGGGCACCCAGTCCACTCCAAGTGGAGTGGACGATACCCGCAAGGGGAGAAGGCGCCGGCAGGCGGATGAGGGGTGGCAACGCTCCTTCTTCCAAAATAATGCGACAATCCTTCCCTCTGGACGCCCGGCGATTCCGGGTCTAACCTTGGAATCGTTCCGAGGGGTGTCCTGCGCAAGCGGGGCTGAGATGGCCTAGAGCCGAACCCTTCGAACCTGATCCGGGTCATGCCGGCGAAGGGACGGGAACAGGGCTTTGGCGCTAGGAATTGGCTCCAGGTCCCGGAATCGGCTGGGATGCCGGTTCTGCCCAGACAATCGTCGCCCCGGATCTCCATGACTCGCAACGAGGAGGAGATCCATGAACATCCAAAATCCCAAGACCAAGATTGCCGCGCCGCAAAGCGTGACCACGGGGCCCATCGCCGGCTCCCGCAAGGTCTATGCGGCCCCCGCTTCGCATCCTCAGATGCGGGTGCCCTTTCGTGAGATCGCGCTGAGCGATGCTTCGCTCGCCCCGATCCGCGTCTACGATCCCTCCGGCCCCTATACCGAGGACAGCGCTAGCATCGACCTGCAGCAGGGCCTGCCAACCCTGCGCGAAAGCTGGATCGCCGGCCGCGGCTTCGGCGCGATCGATGGCCGCACCGTTAGACCTGAGGACAATGGCAATGTCTCCGCCGACAGGCTCGTGGCACCCTGCCCGGCTGATCGTAAGCTGCGCCGGGGCGCCGACGGCCAGCGCGTCACCCAATATGAGTTCGCCAAGGCCGGCATCGTCACCGAGGAGATGGTCTACGCCGCCTTCCGTGAAAACCTCGCCCGCGAGAAAGCCTTGGACGGCGCGGCCGAGCGCCGGGCCGATGGCGAGGATTTCGGCGCGGCCATCCCTGAATTCGTCACGCCGGAATTCGTGCGCGACGAGATCGCCCTGGGACGGGCCATTCTGCCCGCCAACATCAACCATCTCGAACTCGAGCCGATGGTGATCGGCCGCAACTTCCTGGTGAAGGTCAACGCCAATATCGGCAACTCAGCCGTCACCTCGGGTGCCGCCGAGGAGGTGGAGAAGCTGGTCTGGGCCACGCGCTGGGGCGCCGACACCGTTATGGACCTCTCCACCGGGCGCAACATCCACAACATCCGCTCCTGGATCCTGCGCAACTCGCCGGTGCCGATCGGCACGGTGCCGATCTACCAGGCGCTGGAGAAGGTCGACGGCGATCCCTTGAAGCTCGATTGGGAGGTGTTCAAGGACACGCTGATCGAGCAGGCCGAGCAGGGCGTCGACTATTTCACCATCCATGCCGGCGTTCGCCTCGCCCATGTTCCACTCACCGCCAGCCGGGTCACCGGTATCGTCTCGCGCGGCGGCTCGATCATGGCGCGCTGGTGCCTGGCCGGTCATCGCGAAAGCTTCCTCTACGAGCATTTCGGCGACATCTGCGACATCATGCGCCGCTATGACGTCTCCTTCTCGCTCGGCGACGGCTTGCGTCCGGGCTCGATTGCCGATGCCAACGACGCCGCCCAGTTCGCCGAACTGGAGACGCTGGGCGAGTTGACCAAGATCGCCTGGGACAAGGGCTGCCAGGTGATGATCGAGGGGCCGGGCCATGTGCCGATGCACAAGATCAAGCAGAACATGGACAAGCAGCTCGCCGCCTGCGGCGAGGCTCCCTTCTACACCCTCGGGCCGCTGACCACCGACATCGCGCCGGGCTATGACCACATCACCTCCGGCATCGGTGCGGCGATGATCGGCTGGTTCGGCACCGCGATGCTCTGCTACGTCACGCCCAAGGAGCATCTCGGCCTGCCCAACCGCGACGACGTCAAGACCGGCGTGATCACCTATCGCATCGCCGCCCATGCCGCCGACCTCGCCAAGGGCCATCCGGCGGCCAAGGTCCGCGACGATGCCCTGTCGCAGGCGCGCTTCGACTTCCGCTGGGAGGACCAGTTCAACCTCTCCCTCGATCCGGATACCGCGCGCGCCTATCACGACGAGACCTTGCCCAAGGACGTGCACAAGGTCGCCCATTTCTGCTCGATGTGCGGGCCGAAATTCTGCTCGATGAAGATCACGCAGGATCTGCGAGAAGAAGTCCGGGCGATGGAAGAAGCCGCACGGCAGGGCATGGCGGAAAAATCGCGCGAATTCCTCGAACAGGGCGGGGCCCTCTATGTCCCGGCCGAGTGACGGACGACGGCGCATCACCATTGTCGGGGCCGGCGTTGCCGGCCTCGTTACGGCAATGGAATGCGCGGCGCGAGGTGCCGAGGTCGAGATCCTGGAGCGCAGCGAGGTCCTGGGTGCCCAGGCCTGTTCCTGGCTGGCCGGCGGCATGCTGGCGCCCTGGTGCGAGCGGGAAAGTGCCGAGGTCGAGGTCGAGCGGCGCGGCGAACTCGCTCTCGCCTGGTGGCCGCGCCATGTGCGGGAAACTGTTCAGCGCGGCACGCTGGTGGTCGCGCCCGCCCGCGACGGCAGCGAGATCGCCCGTTTCGCCCGCCGCACCCAGGCCCATCTCCCGATGGATGAGCCCGGCATTGCCACGCTCGAGCCCGATCTTGCGGGCCGCTTCCACCAAGGCCTGTTCTTTCCGCGCGAAGCCCATCTCGACCCGAGACGGGCGCTGCAGGTGCTGGCAGGGCGCCTCGCCGACCTCGGCGTCGCCATCCGCTTCGGGGTCGAGGCCAGGCCGCATGCCCTCGATGCGGACGCCGTGATCGACTGCCGGGGCTTTGCCGCACGTGCAGAGCTGCCCGATCTACGCGGTGTCCGGGGCGAGGCCATCGTCGTCCATGCGCCCGGCGTCAGCCTGTCCCGGCCCGTGCGTTTCCTGCATCCGCGCTTTCCGCTCTATATCGTGCCGCGCGCCGACCATCGCTTCATGATCGGCGCCACCATGATCGAGAGCGAGCATGACGGGCCGCCCACTCTGCGCTCGACCATGGAGCTGATCGCTGCGGCCTTCAGCCTGCATCCGGCCTTCGGGGAGGCCGAAATCATCGAGCTCGAGGCCGGGCTGCGTCCTGCTTTTCCCGACAATCTGCCGCGCCTCACCGTGGTCGGGCGCGTCATCTCGCTCAACGGCCTGTTCCGCCACGGCTTCCTGCTCTCGCCGGCCCTGGCCCAGGAAGCCGCCGACCGGATCCTGCCCGTGCGGACAGCCCATCAAGGAGTTTTTGCATGACCTTGACCGTCAACGGTGAAAGTCAGGAAATCGATGCCGCCACACTCGCCCGCCTGCTCGAAGCGCTCGAACTCGGCGACAGCGTGGTGGCCACCGCCCTCAACGGCCGCTTCGTGCGAGCCGTCGATCGCGACCGGACCGCCCTCAAGGATGGCGATGCCGTCGAGATCCTTGCCCCCCGGCAGGGAGGATGACCATGGCCGACACCCTCATTTTCTACGACACACCCTTCACCTCCCGCCTGTTGCTCGGCACGGCGCAATATCCCTCGCCAGCCATCCTGGCGCAGGCCGTGCGCGCGTCCGGTGCCGGTATCGTCACCGTCTCGCTGCGCCGGGAATCCGGTGGGGAGCGCAGCGGCCAGAGTTTCTGGAGCCTGATCCGAGAACTCGACGTCAAGGTGCTGCCCAACACTGCTGGCTGCCACAGCGCGAAGGAAGCGGTGACGACGGCGCAGATGGCGCGCGAAGTCTTCGGCACACCCTGGATCAAGCTGGAGGTGATCGGCGAGGCCGATACCTTGCAGCCCGATGTCTTCGGTCTGGTGGAAGCGGCCCGCATCCTCATTTCCGAAGGCTTCGAGGTCTTTCCCTACACCACCGAAGACCTGGTGGTCGCCGAACGCCTGGTCAATGCCGGCTGCCGGGTCCTGATGCCCTGGGGCGCGCCGATCGGCTCGGCGCGCGGCCTCAACAATGTCTATGGCTTGCGCAGCATGCGCGCGCATTTCCCCGACATTCCGCTGGTTGTTGATGCCGGCATCGGCACGCCTTCACATGCAGCGCACGCCATGGAACTCGGCTATGACGCGGTGCTGCTCAACACCGCCGTCGCCAAGGCGGGCGATCCCGCCGGCATGGCGCGGGCCTTTGCGCTGGGTATCGAGGCCGGGCGGCTCGCCTTCCTCGCCGACCCCATGGTGCCGCGTGACATGGCGGCTCCCTCGACGCCGGTCTTCGGCAAGGCGGTGCTGGCATGAGCATCATCGACACTATCTGGCGTCTCGATCCCTTCTATCCCGTGGTCGAGAGCGTCGACTGGGTAGAGCGCCTGGTGAAGCAGGGCACGAAACTGGTGCAGTTGCGCATCAAAGAACGCGACGACGAGACGGCGCTGCCCGAGATCCGCGCCGCCTTGGCAGTCTGCCGCGCCCATGGCGCCGATCTGGTGGTGAACGACTATTGGCAGGCGGCCATCGCGGCCGGCGCCGATTTCCTCCATCTCGGCCAGGGCGACCTCGACACCGCCGACCTCGCGGCCATACGCAGCGCGGGCCTGAAGCTTGGCATCTCGACGCATGATCATGCCGAACTTGCGCGCGCGCTCGCATGCGGGCCTGATTATGTGGCGCTGGGACCTATCTATCCCACCACGCTCAAGGTGATGCCTTTCGCGCCGCAGGGGCTCGAGCGCATCGGCGAATGGAAGAAGCTGATCGGCAAGCTACCGCTGGTCGCCATCGGCGGCATCACCCTCGAACGGGCGGCGGGTTGTCTCGCCGCAGGGGCCGACGCAACAGCCATGGTCAGCGACGTTACCCGTCATCCCGACCCGGATGCACGGATCCAGGCATGGCTGACGGCAACCCGGCCAGCTTCGGTCAGGGCATGACGGCGATCGCGCTCAGCATTGCCGGTTCCGATTCGGGCGGCGGCGCCGGCATCCAGGCCGATCTTGCCGCCTTTCGCGCCTTCGGCGTGTTCGGCACCACGGCAATCACCGCAGTTACGGCGCAGAACACCTGTGGCATCCGCGCCATCCACGCGGTGCCGCCGCCGGTGCTCGCCGTGCAGATCGAGGCCGTGCTCGACGATTTCGACGTCGCCGCCATCAAGATCGGCATGGTGCCGACAGCCGAACACGCACGAATCATCGCCGAACTGCTGGCAGACCGGCGGCTACCGATCGTGCTCGATCCCGTGATGTCAGCCACCACAGGTCGGCTGCTGGGCGAGACGGGCACATTTGAGGCCCTCAAATCCCATCTCCTGCCACTGGCCACCTGCCTCACGCCGAATCTGCCGGAAGCAGCGGCCCTGCTGAACGGCGCGCCAGCGGAGGGTGAAGCAGAGATGGTCGAGCAGGCCCAGGCACTCCTCGGCCTCGGCCCGCAGGCGGTACTGCTGAAGGGAGGGCATGGCCATCTCGGCGAGGCGGTCGATATTCTCGCCATCCGCGACGGCACCCGGCGCTTTGCCGGCGCCTGGGTCAGGAGCCCGAACCTGCACGGGACTGGCTGTGCCCTCTCGTCGGCCATCGCCGCCAATCTCGCAGGCGGCTGTACGCTTGCCGAGGCGGTTCACCACGCCAAGCAATGGCTGGCAGGTCGCCTCAAAGCTGGAATCGGGCTTCAGATCGGGCGGGGCAGCGGTCCTGCCGTGTCTTTCTGAGAGAAAATCGGGCAGCCATGCGAAAGATGCAGAGCAGCCCCTTCATTGCAGCAAAGCAATCCCATGCCACATTCCGCCCCATAATGTGGCGCAAATGGGGCAGGTTCTTTGCACAACTGCCGATGGGATCGACTTGGCTGCGAATGTGCTGCAGAGCAGCATGAAGCGTCCCACAAGCATAGATGCCCTTTCATTGCCTCCCTTACCCATGATATCGTGCAGCTAATTCATTGATGTTCGACTTGAACAACACGTATAGATCCAACGATTTCATGAATTATTATAAAAAATGAATTTTATTGGGAGAAATTTTATGATCATGGAAGTTATTTAATTGCATTTTAACTATCCGAGGTCATCACGCCTGTCTTATTTTTGCCTTGAAATCTGCGCGGACCTGTCACCAGTTCGAAAGCCGGTGTGGCGAAAACGCTACAGACTCCGTCAACGCTTTCTGCTTATATCCAGCCACTGTGATTTCCGGTTTTTTGGAGTATCGAACTATGAAAATGCGTTTGGCCCTCGCGGCTCTTCTGTTGACCTCGACCTCGGCCTTCGCTGCCGACCTGGCTCCCCAGGCTGTCGAGCCGGTGGCCCCGATCGTTGCCCCCGTCTACAACTGGACCGGCTTCTACGCTGGTGTCCACGCCGGCGCTACCATCGCCCAGGGCAAGATTGGTACGGTCAAGGCTGACGGTGCTGGCTTCCTCGGCGGCGTGCATGCCGGCTACAATGCCCAGTTCGACGGTGGCTGGGTCGTCGGTCTTGAGACCGACATCGACTATTCGAGCTTCAAGAAGTCGAAGACCGATGCTGCTGGTCTGCGCGGCACCCTCAAGAACGAGTGGCAGGGTTCGACCCGCGCTCGCTTCGGTTACGCCTTCGACAACATCCTGCCCTACGTGACGGGTGGTGTTGCCTACGGCAACGTCAAGACCAGCATTGCCGGCATCGGTTCCAAGACCGATACCCGCGTTGGTTGGACCGCTGGCGCCGGCGTCGAGTACGCCATCGACCAGAACTGGATCGTGCGTGGCGAAGCTCGCTATGTCGACCTCGGCGACAAGAGCGTCACCATTGCCGGCAACCGCACGAAGGTGAAGTTCGACGCTGTCAACCTGAACCTCGGCGTCAGCTACAAGTTCTGATCCGCGTATCTGGATCATTGCGTAAGGAAGAGCCCGGCGAAAGCCGGGCTTTTTCTTTGTAACCCTCCTCGGAACTGGGCTATCTGGATTTACTTGCCGACAAGCACGGCGAAAGCCCCGCTTTTCATCCGCAAATTCATCGAGGCCTCCGACCGTCACGTGGCCGAATGAAAGTGTAATTTGCCGGACCTGAAATGCGACCGTGACGTTGCACGGCAGCGAGCACCAATTTGGCGGTGCAGGGCCTTATCCACAGCACTGAGTGAATGCGAAGGGCTGCAACATCGACAATACTTGGATTTGCATTACCGACCTCCCACACAGGCCCCATATAAATTCTCAAATAACACCGATATTAATTTCGAAATATTTTCGATCCTTTGCACTCTAAAAGCAAAAATCCAAAAATACATAAAATCTTAACCATGCGAAGGCCGAAAAAAATCTTTGGTCTTGGTAGGAATTCCACCCAACCCCATTCCGTTTGTCTGGCACTGTGACCGGAATGCTACAGACTCCCTGGCTGGTTTCTGTTTATATGCCTCCATGCTGAATTTCGGTTCTGGAGCCTTAGTAATGAAAATGCGTTTTGCCCTCGCGGCTCTCCTGCTCACCTCGACCTCGGCCTTCGCTGCCGACCTGGCTCCCCAGGCTGTCGAGCCGGTCGCTCCGGTCGTCGCCCCCGTCTACAACTGGACCGGCTTCTACGCTGGTGTCCACGCTGGCGCGTTGATCGGCCAGGGCAAGATCGGCACGGTCAAGGCTGACGGTGCCGGCTTCATCGGCGGTGTGCATGCCGGCTACAATGCCCAGTTCGATGGCGGTTGGGTCGTCGGTCTCGAGACCGACATCGACTATTCGAGCTTCAAGAAGTCAAAGACGGATGCTGCTGGTCTACGCGGCACCCTCAAGAACGAGTGGATGGGTTCGACCCGCGCTCGCGTCGGTTATGCCTTCGACAACATCCTGCCCTACGTGACGGGTGGTGTTGCCTACGGCAACGTCAAGACCAGCATTGCCGGCATCGGTTCCAAGACCGATACCCGCGTTGGTTGGACCGCTGGCGCCGGCGTCGAGTACGCCATCGACCCGAACTGGATCGTGCGTGGCGAGGCCCGCTACATCGACCTCGGCGACAAGAGCGTCACCATTGCCGGCAACCGCACGAAGGTGAAGTTCGACGCTGTCGATCTGAACCTCGGCGTGAGCTACAAGTTCTGATCTGCGTATCTGGATCATTGCGTAAGGAAAAGCCCGGTTCGTCCGGGCTTTTTCTTTTTCAAGGCACTGATTAGAAACAGTCATATGCTCTGGCAGAGACAGCGAGAATGCGGGAGGAGCCTCAAGCCGCATCAATCCCGTCGCATTGGCCGCCACTGCAACCATCACTTCCAGTCATTTTCCCAAATCACTTTCAAGGCTTCGTCATGTCCGCCGTTCAGGACACGCCCTCCCTACTTCGTCATGGCGGTTTCAGGCAATTCTGGTCGGCCCGCGTGCTTTCCACCGGCTGTTTCCAGATCGTCTCGGTGGTGATCGGCTGGCAGATCTATGATCTTACCCGTTCCGCCCTTCATCTCGGCCTCGTCGGCCTGTGCCAATTCCTGCCGATGCTGGTGCTGACCATTCCGGCGGGCCACATTGCGGATCGCTTCGACCGGCGTACGGTCGTGCGTTGCTGCCAGATGGTGGCGGGACTGACGGGGGCCGCGCTGGCTTTTGCCTCGTGGCAGGGCATGATCAGCCCGACGATCATTTTCGCCGCCGCCGTCGTGATCGGCGCTTGTCGCACTTTCGAGATGCCGACGACAGCCGCTCTGCTGCCGATGATCGTCAGCCCCCTCCAATTGCCGCGAGCCCTTGCGTTGTCGGCCTCCGCCATCCAGACCGCCACCATCATCGGTCCCGCCTTGGGTGGCCTGCTCTATATCATCGGCCCCGGCTCAGCCTATCTTTTCGTGGCTTTGTTCTACGGCCTGGCCTCGATCCTGGTTTCACGCCTGCGGATCCTCACGCCATCAACTGCACGCGAGCCGGCAACTCTCAGATCGGTGTTCTCGGGCTTCTCCTTCATCAGGAGCCGGCCGATCATACTCGGAGCGATCTCGCTCGACATGGTCGCGGTGCTGCTCGGCGGCGCTACGGCATTGCTGCCGATCTATGCCCGCGACATTCTCCACACGAATGCCTTCGGCCTCGGCGTGCTCCGGGCATCCCCGGCCCTCGGCGCCCTGTCCATGTCCCTGATTCTGGCGCGTTGGCCGCTGGAGCGGCGGGTTGGCCTGAAGATGTTCGCGGCTGTCGCAGTGTTCGGCCTGGCCACCATCGTCTTCGGCCTGTCGTCCTGGTTTGCGCTCTCGCTACCGGCGCTGGTAGTCATGGGGGCCGCCGATGTCGTGAGCGTGGTGGTGCGTTCAACCCTGGTCCAACTCGGCACGCCCGATGCGATGCGTGGGCGCGTCAGCGCCGTCAACTCGATGTTTGTCGGCACTTCGAACCAATTGGGAGAGTTCGAATCGGGCCTTACTGCCGCACTGTTCGGCCCGGTTGAGGCCGTGGTGCTGGGCGGCCTAGGCACGATCCTCGTCGCTCTTGCCTGGTCGCGCCTGTTCAAGCCATTGCGCGATGCCGACCGTTTCCCCAGCAGGAGCGCCTGAGTTCGGCCGGCCTGGCCCTCATTCACTACCCGCTCATCCGCCCTTACACGACATGCCTCGACAAGTCGCGTCGGCCTGCCCATGGTGCCGATATGCGCACGCCATCCTTCAAACGCGATTCGAAGCCGGCCCCTCCCGACGAGGTACCTGGAGACCTGACGATCTCCGGCGTTATCGACCGAGTGACCTATCACAATGCCGAAAACGGCTTTGCGGTACTGCGCGTAAAGATCAAGGGCCGCAAGGATCTTGCCACCGTGCTCGGCCGCACCGCCGCGATCGCGCCCGGCGAGAAGCTCGAAGCCGAGGGGCGCTGGAGCGTCGACCCCGAGCGTGGCCTACAGTTTCGCGCCGATGTCATCCGGACCACCCCGCCGGGCTCCGCCTCGGGCATTGAACGCTACCTCGCTTCCGGCCTAGTGCGCGGCATCGGCCAGGAGACCGCCAAGAAGCTGGTCGCGGCCTTCGGCAAGGACACCCTCAAGGTGCTCGACAGCGAACCGGACCGGCTGAGTGAGGTGGCGGGCCTGTCGCCCCAGCGCATCCGGTTGATCCGGGAAGGCTGGAGCGCCCAGCAGGAATTTCGCGACGTCCTGGTGTTCCTCACCGAGCATGGACTCGGCGCGACGCGCGCCGCCAGCGTGCAGAAGGCGCTGGGCACCAATGCCGTCGAGCTGATCAAGGCCGACCCTTATCGCCTGTCACGCGAGATCAAAGGGTTCGACTTCCGCACCGCCGACCAGTTCGCCCTCAGTCTCGGGCGTGAGCGCGAGGATCCTTCGCGCCTCACCGCCGGCCTGCTCTGGGCGCTGGGCGAGGGTGCCACCAACGGCCATTGCGGTGTGCCGCGCGAAGCCTTGTTCGAACGGGCCGGGCGGGTGCTGGAGGTCGACGACTATCTCTTCAACGATGCGGCCACTCGCCTGCTGCAGACTCGCTCGATCATCGGCGACACCATCGAAGGGGCGCCGTCCTACTTCCTGCCGGCGTTGTGGAACGCCGAGGAGGCCGTCGCCACGCGGCTGAAGCAAATGGCCGGTGGCAACCCACCCTGGCGCCAGGAGGGCCTGCACCAGGCGGTGCTGGACACGGAAGCGCGCACAGCCAAGCGTCTCGCTCCCGCCCAGGCCCTGGCGGTGGAAACCGCCCTCGCCTCCAAGCTGCTGGTCATTACCGGCGGCCCCGGCGTCGGCAAGACCACCATCATCGATACCATCATCAAGGCGCTCGAACGCAAGGACGTGACGATCGCGCTGTGTGCGCCGACGGGTCGCGCCGCCAAACGCATGGCCGAAAGCACCGGCCAGGAGGCCAAGACTATCCATCGACTGCTGGAAATCGATCCGATTTCCGGCACTTTCCGCCGGCAGCGAGCCTATCCGCTCGATGCCGACCTCGTCATCGCCGACGAGGCCAGCATGATCGACATCGAGCTGATGCGCGCTCTGCTCGATGCCCTTTCGCCGCGCGCTGCCCTCGTCCTGGTGGGCGATGCCGACCAGCTTCCTTCCGTCGGCGCCGGTCAGGTGCTGGCCGATATCATCGCATCCGAGGTCATCCCGGTGGTCAGGCTCACCGAAGTGTTCCGCCAGGCCGAGACCAGCCGCATCATCGCCGCCGCGCATGCCGTCAATCACGGCGAGGTCCCGGAGGGGGCCAAGAGCCCGGATGAGGGTGATTTCTTCGTCGTCGATATGGCGTCGGCCGAGGATGGCGCCAACAAGGTCGTCGACATCGTCACCAATCGCCTGCCGCGCCGTTTCGGCCTCGATCCCGTCAGGGACATTCATGTGCTGACCCCCATGAACAAGGGGCCGCTCGGTTCGCAGACGCTGACGCAGGCCCTGCGAGAAGTCCTCAATCCGACCCGCGAGGGCGCGATCGTGCGCGAATTCGGCACCTTCGCTCCGCATGACAAGGTCATGCAGATCGACAATGACTACGACCGCGAAATCTTCAACGGCGATATCGGCTTCATCACACGCACCGATGTGAAGGTGGGGCAGCTCACCGTCACCTTCGACGGACGCGACGTCCACTACACCACCGCGCAGCTCGACAGCTTGGTGCCGGCCTACGCCACCACCATCCACAAGGCCCAGGGTTCGGAATATCCGGCGGTGGTGGTGGTGATCTCCAACGCGCACTATCCGATGCTGGCCCGCAACCTACTCTACACGGCCATTACCCGCGGCAAGCGCCTGGTTGTGGTCGTCGCCGAGAAGCGCGCTTTGCGACTGGCGGCGGAAAATGCCATGGGGCGCCGACGCTGGACCCGGCTGCGGGAGAAACTGGCTGCGCCGACGCCGAATGTTTCCTGAAGAACGCTTGCCGTCGTGGCGCAGCGCTATACAAAGACAGTTGGGCGAAGGGGGGACAGCAGGAATGCGGCGGATACGGACGATTGGCGCTTGCTTGCTGGCGATTTCGGCCGTCTGGGCCGGCCATGCCTTCGCCCAGACGAAGCCTGCGCCCACCACGCCGGCACCGGCCGCTCCCGTCGATGCCGTCTTCGAAGCGGCCAAGGCAGCCGCCTCGGCAATGGGGGCGGAGGATTTTGCCTCCATCCAGCAGGACCTGATCTGGACCGGCGATCTCAACTCCCTGCCTTCAGGCGAGATGGGCAAGCGCAGCTATGAGGCCATCCGCGCCTTCCAGAAGCGGATCAAGGCCAAGGAAACCGGCATATTCACGCCGCCTCAGCGCATCACTCTTGCCCAGCACGCCGCCAAGTTCACGGCCCGTTACGGCTTTACGACCATCACCGAGCACGGCATCACGCTGGGCTATCCGGCCAAGCTCACCACCGCGCGCATGGAAGGCAAGAACGGTCCCCATTTCGCTACGCCCAAGAACGACGTCACCCTCGACATTCTCGCCATCCCCGCCGAGAAGGAGAGCTTCGAGGCCTTGTTCGCACGCCTCAAGACCGAGCGCCCCGGTCGCAAGGTAACCTATTCACTGCTGCGCCCGGATTTCCTGGTGGTCGCCGGCAGCAATGACGGCAAGAGCTTCTATCTGCGCTTCGTCAAGACCGACACCGATTCACGCGGCTTCGCGCTCGGCTGGGACCCGGCGCTTTCCCCCGGCTTCGACCGCGTTTCCATCGCAATGGCCTCATCGATGAAATTGGCCGATGACGGTAAGCCAGCCGCCACCGAGGCTCCTCCGATTGCCAAGCCCGCCGACAAGCCGGCTCAGGCCCCCGAGCCGTCGAAACCGGCAGGACCGCCCGTGCCATTACCGTCGGGCGCCTCGACGGCGGCCAAGACTGGCTTGGGCACCCTGGTGTCATCGAACGGCGATATTTTGACCTATGCCGGCCTGGTGGCCGGGTGCGAGACAGTGACGCTCCAGGGCGGTGCCACGGCCAAGGTGATCGGCGGCGACCTCGGCAACGACGTCGCGCTGGTCCGAGCAACCCCGCCCCCCGGCCCGGCGCCTCTCGCCTGGCGGCAGCCGCCCCTGACACAAGGCGAGGCCGTCGCTCTGCTGTCCGGCCCCACGCCGACAGCGACCACCGTCACGGCGCTGATCGGCGGCAACGACGACAGTCGCCGCATCTCGCTGGGCTCAGGCGCACCTGGCGCCCTGATCGATAAGGACGGGGCCCTGGCAGGCCTCGCCGCCGCCAACGGCGAAGCGACGGCCTTGAAGGGACTGTTCGTCACCGCTTTCCTGCGCGCCAGTGGCGTCACCCCTCCGGAACGCGGCGGTGACCCGAGCAAAGCCACCGTCACACTGAGCTGCACGCCCAAATCATAGAGCAAAGGCCGCGTCCACCAACCGGCGCATTACTTCCTTATCGCCCCACCCGTAGCGCAGCGGTAAGAAAAGACCACTATCCTTCTTCGCGGAGAACGGTGCTTCGCTACGATAGGTCCCGGTGCATCGTCGTCTGCACTTTTCATTATTGCCAAACGCCAATCCATTGTAACAAATGGTCCAGAGTTCGGCCCCGTCTCCAAGCCTGCCGACGAGGATCCCGGCGGGCACGGATCTCAAGCGGGTTGCCGGCTCGCTGTATGGGCCGAGGTAAGACTTGAGATGTTTCGACTGAAGGCGATCGCCGCTTCCCTCAGCGGGAAGCTCTGCCTGTTCATGGCCCTTGCTGTGGCCGCGCCCCATGTTGCGCTAAGCCAGGAGGGCACCTTCGCCTCGGCCCAGGCGGCGGCCAACCAGTTGAGCGCCCAGCAAATCGCCAATCTACAGGAAGACCTGGCCTGGGCCGGCATGTTTTCGGAAGGGGGTTCTCCCCCTGTTTCGGGAATTTTCTACAACGCTACCTACCAGGCCATCCGCCAATATCAACGCAGCAACAATCTGCCTGAAACGGGTGCGCCCAGTGCGGCCCTGGTCAGTGAATTGGACGGCCGCGTCGCCTCGATCCGGCGCACGGCCAATCTCAAGACCCTGGAAAACAGCGTCCTGAAGATCAGCTACCCTGCCGGCGTGCTGACCAAACAGCAGGCAGTCAAGGGTGATACACGCTATACGACGCCATCGGGCGACGCGATCGTCCAACTGGTCAACATGGCGGGATCGCGCGAGCGGCTCGATCGAATGTTCGCCGACATGAAGAAGGCGGCCGGCAAGGTAAAATACGCCATCATGCTCGATGATCAGGGTGAGGCACAGCCCACCCGTTTCGTGATCGTCGGCGGTGATGCCAAACAAGGCCTCTATACGAGCATCGCGCAGAAGGACGATGCAATCGTCGGCTTCATCGCCAGCTGGGATCGCAAGAAAAGGCCCAGTTTCACGAATGCCGCCATCGTCATGGCCCTTTCGATCCGGCCGAAAACCATTGCCAATCCCTATGCCGCAGCAGCGGCTGGACAGAACGCGCAAGGCACCACCAAGATGTCGACGGCCGAACTGAACCGGCAGCTCGACATCTGCGCCAAGGCAAAGGATGCCGCCGAGATCGTCACCGCCTGCACGGCGGCGTTGTCGGCCGACACCCTGCTGGCGAAAAACCGGCCGACCCTCCTGTTCAATCGCGCCGTCGGTTACAACAGACAGAACAAGGCCGATCTGGCCCTTGCCGATCTCGACCAGGCCATCGCCATCGATCCCAATCAGGCAAGCTATTACACACAGCGTGGACATGTGCGCTACGGCCAGTCGAAATATGACGCGGCAGTGGCGGATTACAGCCAGGCCATCGTCAAGAAAACGCCGACGGCCGCCGACTACACCAATCGCGGCAACAGCTATTTCGGCCTGGAAGACTACCAGAAGGCTGTCGCCGATTACGATGCATCGCTGCGCCTCAATCCCGATGACATCGACACCCGCGCCTTTCGCGGTTCGGCCCTGCTGAGGCTGAGCAGGCCGGCGGAGGCCATGGCCGATCTGAACTTCACCATCGAGCGGGGCGGAGACAAGGTCGGCGCCGGCGACTACAAGAATCGCGGCGAAGCGCTGGCCGAACTCGGCCGCGCGGATGAAGGCAGGCCGGACTTCGCCAAGGCCGAGGCCATCGCCACCGCGAAGATCGAGACGGACAGCTATAATTTGGTCTATCGCGCCTTCGCCCGGGCCTTCAATGGCAATGCCGAGGGCGCGATTGCCGATGCGGACAAATATCTGTCCATCGATCCCAAGGCCAGCGAAGCCTTCCATGCGCGCGCGCTCGGCGATGTCGCCGGGAAGGATTTCGCCAAAGCGCTCGCCGATTTCTCCCAGGCCATCAGCATGGGGCGCAAGCGGTTGTTCATCCTGCGCCAGCGCGGCGATGTCTATCTGGCGACCGGCCAGCCCGAACAGGCGATCGCCGATTACCAGGCCCAGCTCAACCTCACGCCTGGTAACGCCCTGGCGATGGTGGGCCTTGAAAAGGCCAAGCAGGCGATGGCGGCCAAGCTTTTGGCGACTGCCGGCGCGCCGCAAGGCAATGGCTCCCCAGCCGCCGCCGGTTCGCCGCAGGCCGCCACGCTGGCCGCCCTGCCGCCCCAGGCCAAGGTCGCGCTCGGCCGCCGGGTCGCTCTGGTGATCGGCAATTCCAACTATGCCAATGTCGCCGCCCTGCCCAATCCCAGGAACGACGCGGCCAAGGTCGCCGACACCCTGCGCAAGATCGGCTTTGCCGAGGTGACGCTGGCCGAAGACACCGATTTCCGCAGCCTCAACCGCGCCTTGCAGGATTTCGCCAGCCAGGCCGACGGGGCCGATTGGGCGGTGATCTACTATGCCGGTCATGGCATCGAGATCGCCAACACCAATTATCTGGTGCCCGTGGATGCCAAGCTCGCCTCGGACCGCGACGTCACCTTCGAAGCCGTGCCGCTCGACCGGGTGATGGCCGCCAGCGAGGGCGCCAAGGGCATGCGCCTGGTCATTCTCGATGCCTGCCGCAACAACCCCTTCCTCGCCAACATGACACGCAAGACGGCAACGCGTGCCGTCTCGCGCGGCCTCAGCAGGGTCGAGCCGGATGGCGGCACCCTCGTCGTCTACGCTGCCAAGGCCGGCGAGGTCGCCCTCGACGGCAGTGGCGGCAACTCGCCCTTCGTCACCGCCCTGACCAGCAACCTGCAGAAGCCGGGGTTGGAGATCGGCAAGCTGTTTCGCCTGGTGCGCGACGACGTGATGAAGGCCACCGACCGCAAGCAGGAGCCCTTCACCTATGGCTCCCTGCCCGGCGAGGACTTCATCTTCAATCCAGGCTGAGGGACGGGCCGTGAATCATCCGTGTTCTCCAGGGAACTGCGGCATGTTGCGGTTGTGGCGAGAAGCTCCATGGTGCAGGAATACGCCCAAACTCAGGTCCTTCGACTTGCCGGCCGCGACCTGGCCGGCCGAAGTTCTGGCCACAAAGATCGATCCGGGGTTCCCCAATGTTGCGCTTGAAGACGATTGCCGCCCTGATCGGGCTGACGCTGGCCATCACCACCCCGGCCACGGCGCAGATCATCGACTATTCCCGCTTCGAGAAAGCCAAGCCGATCGGCGATCAATTGAGCGGCACGCAACTGCGCCTGCTTCAATCCGACCTGGCCTGGGACACCGGCTATAACAGCCTCGTCAATTTTCCCCTCTGGGGCAATTATGACGAGGGGACCTTCGTCGCGATCCGGAACTTCCAGTCGCATAACCTCAAGAGCTTTCCAAAACTCAAGCTATACCAGGAAGACGGCATCCCCTCGCCCGAGTTGATCAAGCTTGCCCGCAGCAAGGCAGCCAAGCGGCAGGCGCTGCTCGATTTCAAGACGGCCAGCGCCCAGGGCATGACCATCAACTACCCTGCCTCGCTTCTGCCGGATCGCGAGGAAACGGCGACGGGCCTGCGCCTGCGGGCGCCCCGCTGGGACATGAGCGTGGAATTGCAGGCCTTCGCGGCGGGAGACATGCCGTTCGAGGCGCGCTTCGAGGCCATGAAGGCCTCGCCCGAGATCACCAGGATCGTCCAGGCCAAACTGTTCAAGGCAAGAGCCGGGCGGAACCCGACCTATTTCGCGCTGTTCGGGACCAAGAACAGCCTGGGCTTCTACGCCCGCTTCATCAAGGCGGCCGACGGCTCGGCGCGGGGCGTGGTGATCCGCTGGAATGCCGATACCGGCAATGACAGCAATCAGATGGTGGAGATGTTCGAGGCCTATGATGCCTTCGCCGTTATCGTCGGCTCGCTGAAGCTGGACGAGGACGACAGCGATGCAGCGGCGGAGGCGCCGATCTCCGAGGCCGCCGATCTCAAGGCCAATCGTCAGCTTTGCGGAGGCGCCAAGACGGCTGATGACATCATCAAGGCGTGCAGCGACGTGCTGGCGGTGGGGGACCTGCTCCTTCCCGATACGCTTGCCGTCACCAATTCAAACCGGGGCTGGGGCTTCTACCTCAAGGGCGACTACGACAAGGCCATCGCCGACTACAACGAAGCCATCGCCCTGCGCCAGGACGACGACCTTCCCTTCTCCGGACGCGGCTATGCCCGTTTCGCCAAGGGCGACAATGCCCAGGCCATCGCCGATTTTGACCAGGCCTTGCGCCTGAAGCCCGCCCGGACCGAACTCCTGAGCTATCGCGCTTCCGCCGCCCTCAAGCTCGGCCGCCTGCAAGAAAGCGTCGACAACATCACCTCTGTGGTTGCCGGCGGCAAAGCCGTCACCCCCGATTACCTCAATCGTGGCGTCGCCCTGCTCGAACTCGGCCGCAAGGACGAGGCCACGGCGGACCTGAGCCGAGCCATCGATCTGGCGAGCAATGATTTGGCGGCCGATCCAGCCAAGAACGCCTATAGCCTGATGTATCGCGCCATGGCCAAGGCCTATGGCAATGACCCGGATGGCGCCATTGCCGACGCGACGCGCTTTCTGTCGAGCACACCGCAATCCCCCGAGGCCTTCCACGCCCGCGGGCTCGCCAACGCAGCCAAGCAGAATTACGACGCGGCCATCGCGGACTATACCAAGGCCATCGATCTGGGACGCAAGAGCTTCATCTTGCGCCAGCGCGGCGATGCCTATCTCGCCTCCGGCCAGCCCGATCTGGCCGCCACCGACTATCTGGCGATGCTGCACCAGTTTCCGACCAATCCGCTGGCCGCCTCCGGTCTCGAAAAAGCCAAGCAGGCGGTGATCCAGAAATTCGGAACGAACAATCCGCCTGCTTCGGACCCAAATGCTTCGGGGCAAGGCACACCCAGTACGCCGAAGCTCGCGCAAGCCCCCGCGGCGATGGGCAAGCGCATCGCCCTCATCATCGGCAATGGCGCCTATACCGGCACCAGCCCCCTGCCCAATCCCAAGCGTGATGCGGCCAGGTTGGCGGAGACCTTCCGCAGCATAGGCTTCACCGATGTGACGCTATTGGAGGACCTCGACAATCAGGGCTTCAACCGAGCCCTGCAGGAGTTTTCGGACAAGGCGTCGCAGGCCGATTGGGCGGTGGTCTACTATGCCGGCCACGGCATGGAGGTCGACAACGTCAACTACCTCATTCCGGTCGATGCCAAGCTGAAGAGCGATCGCGACATTCTGTTCGAGGCCGTTCCGCTCGATCGGGTGATGGCGGCCGGCGAAGGGGCCAAGTCGTTGCGACTGGTCATTCTCGATGCCTGCCGCAACAATCCCTTCGAGGGCGCCATGACCAAGAAGACCGCGACCCGCTCCGTCACGCGCGGCCTCAGCCGGGTCGAGCCAGATGGGGCGTCCCTGGTGGTCTACGCCGCCAAGGCCGGCCAGGTGGCACTGGACGGCGATAGCGGCAACTCACCCTTCGTCACCGCGCTCGACACCAATCTGCGCAAGCCCAATGTCGAGATCGGCAAGCTTTTCCGCCTGGTGCGCGACGACGTGATGAAAGCGACGGATCGCCAGCAGGAGCCCTTCACCTACGGCTCGCTGCCGGGCGAGGATTTCTTCTTCAATCAAGGCAAGTAGGGGGCGAGGCGTGTCACCCCTCAGACCTCGAAACAGGCGACCATGCGCTCGTGCTTCAGTTCGAGGAGCGGGCGCTCGTCCCGGCAATGGGGCTTGACGATCGGGCAGCGCGGATTGAAGGCGCAGCCAGCCGGCGGAGAGAAGGGCGATGGCAGTTCGCCCTGCAATACGATGCGCTCGCGCTTGCGGTCGGGATCGGCCTGCGGCGTCGCCGACATCAGTGCTCTCGTGTAGGGGTGCTGCGGCGCCGAGAACAGGGCCTCGCGCTTGCCCATCTCGACCGCCCGCCCCAGATACATCACCATCACGTCGTCGGCGATGTGGCGCACCACCGACAGATCATGACTGATGAAGATGTAAGCGAGCTTGAATTCCTGCTGCAGCTCGGCAAGCAGGTTGAGTACTTGCGCGCGCACCGAGACGTCCAGCGCGGAGACCGGTTCGTCCAGCACCAGGATCTTCGGCCTGAGCATCAGGGCCCTGGCGATGGCGATGCGCTGGCGCTGGCCACCGGAAAACATGTGCGGATAGCGCATCGCCTGCTCGGGACGAAGGCCCACCCGCTTCATCATGGCAATGGCCGCCTCGCGCCGTTCTCCCGAGCTCAACTTGGTGTTGACCAGCAAGGGCTCCTCCAGTGCCTGCGCAATGGTCTGGCGCGGATTGAGAGAGCCGAAGGGGTTCTGGAACACGATCTGGATTTCGCGACGCAAGGTTTTGCGCTGTGCCGCCGTCGCGAGCTTCACATCGATGCCGCCAATGGTCAGCGAACCGGCGCTGGGCTGCTCGATCATGGTGAGGAGGCGCGCGAGAGTCGACTTGCCGCAGCCCGATTCGCCCACCACCGCCAGCGTCTTGCCGGCATCGAGCGTGAAGCTCACGCCCGCGAGCGCCTTCACGGTGGCCTTGCCGCCGAACATGCCGCGCTTGACTTCATAGGAGCGCACGAGATCCCGTGCGTCGACGAGAACTGTCACGATACGGCCTCCATGCGGGCCGTCTTGCCACCAGTCAGCGGGTGGATGCACAGGGCCTCGTTATATTCGATGCCGGCTCGCTTCGGCGGTGCCGCACGGCATTCATCGGTGACATAGGAACAGCGCGGCGAGAACAGGCAGCCGCGCGGGCGGTCATACTGCCCCGGCACGACGCCGGGAATGGACGGCAGCATCTGCGACGTCGCCCGCTCGGGCAGGGCGGCCAGCAGGGCAGACGTATAAGGATGGCGCGGCGTATGGAACAAGGCGGCGGTCTTGGCCCTCTCGACCTGCTGGCCGGCATATTGCACGATCACGCGCTCGGCCGTCTCGGCAACCACGCCCATATCGTGGGTGATCAGCACCACCGCCATGCCACGCTCGTCGCGCAGCTTGACCAGGAGGTCGAGGATCTGGGCCTGAATGGTCACATCGAGCGCCGTGGTCGGCTCGTCCGCGATCAGGAGCTTGGGATTGCAGGAGATCGCCATGGCGATCATCACGCGCTGGCTCATGCCCCCCGACATCTGATGCGGAAAGGCCGACAAGCGGCGCGCAGGATCGGTGATGCCGACGTCCTTTAGCAATTCCACCGACCGTTCCTGCGCCTCGCGCCGGGACATCGGCAGATGGGCGCGAATGGCTTCGGCGAGCTGGAAGCCCACCGTGAAGCACGGATTGAGCGAGGTCATTGGCTCCTGGAAGATCATCGCCATGTCGCGGCCGATGATCTTGCGCCGTTCGCGCGCTGAGATCTTCTGCAGGTCCAGGCCGTTGAAGGCCAGCTTGTCGGCGGTGATGCGGGCCGTCTTCGGCAGGAGCCCCATCAGCGCCAGCATGGCCACCGACTTGCCGGATCCCGACTCACCGACGATGGAAACGATCTCGCCGGGGTCGATCGAGAGCGAGACGCTGTCGACCGCCCGGAAGAAGCCGTGCTTGACCTGGAATTCGACCGCGAGATTGGAGATTTCGAGCAGCGCCATGTCTAGCCTCGCTTCAACTTGGGATCGAGCGCATCGCGCAGGCCGTCGCCGAACAAATTGATGGCGACCACGGTGATCAGAATGCACACGCCCGGCGCGATGGCGAGCCAGGGTGCGCTCTGGATGTCCTGACGCACGTCGGAAAGCATGGCGCCCCATTCGGGTATCGGGGGTTGTGCGCCCATGCCGAGAAAGCCCAGTGCCGCTGCCTGCAGAATAGCATCGGAGACGCCCAATGTCGCCTGCACGATCAGCGGCGCCATGCAATTGGGCAGGATGGTGCGGAACAGCAATCGGGGTGGCTTGACCCCGACGACCGTGGCGGCCGTGACATAGTCCTTCGACAATTCGCCGAGGGCGGCCGCTCTGACGATGCGTACGTAACGCGGCAGGAACACGATGGTGATGGCCGCGACCGTCGGTCCCAGTCCCGGCTGCAGAATGGCGACGATCACCATGGAGAGCACCAGATCCGGGATCGACATGATCATGTCCATCAGCCGCATCAGGACGAAATCGAACCAGCCGCCCAGATAGGCCGCGATGAGCCCGAGCACCACGCCGAGCAGCATCGAGACCAGCATCACGGTCAGGCCGATACCGAGCGAGTAGCGTGCGCCGTAGATCAGGCGGGACAGCACGTCACGGCCGCCGGTCTTGTCGGTGCCGAGGATGAAATCCCAGCTGCCGCCCTCGACCCAGGCAGGTGGCTGGCCGACATGGCCGGGATGGCCGGCGTCCGGCCAGCCGGGTGCATTGTAGGGTGCGTAGGGCGCCAGGAAATCGGCGAAGACGGCAACCAGTACCACCAGGACCAGGATGACGAGGCCCGCGACGGCGCCCTTGTTGTGCTTGAGAGAGTCCCAGATCTCGGCGAGGGCCGAGGGCGGCTTGGCCGAGCGGACTACGGCCGAAGCATGCGTATCAGCGGCCATGGCGAATCCTCGGATTGATGACGCCGTAGAGCAGGTCCACGAAGAGATTGATGAAGGTGACGAGGATGGCGATGATCAGGATGCCGCCCTGGAGCGCCGGATAATCGCGGCGCGAGAAGGAATCGATCAGCCACTTGCCGACACCGGGCCAGGAGAACACCGATTCCGTCTGCACCGCGCCGGCGAACAGCATGCCGATCATCAGGCCGACCACGGTGACGATCGGGATCATGGCATTGCGCAGGGCATGCAGGCCGATCACCCGCAGGGGCGACAGCCCCTTGGCCCTGGCCGTACGGACATAATCCTCGTTCAGCACTTCCAGCATGGCCGAGCGCGTGATGCGCATGATCACCGCCAGCGGGATGGTGCCGAGCACGATGGCAGGCAGGATGAGATGCTGCAGCGCCGACCAGACGGCCCCCTCCTGGTCGGACCAGAAGGCATCCCAGATCATGAAGCCGGTAGTGGTTTCCTCATCGAAATAGAACATCGTGTCGATGCGCCCGCCGACCGGCGTCAGATCGAGCTTGAGGGAAACCAACAGGATCAGAAGGATGCCGAACCAGAAGATCGGCATGGAATTGCCGAGCACGGCAAGGGCGGTGGCGATGTAGTCGGCGAACTTGCCACGCTGGAGAGCAGCGAGGATGCCGAAGGGAATGCCGAGGCAGACGGCGAAAATCATGGCCGCGACGGCCAGTTCCACCGTGGCGGGAAAGAGCGTGAAGAACTCAGTCAGCACCGGCCTCTGGGTGACGAGGGAGGTACCGAAATCGCCGTGCAGGAGCTTCCACAGATAACGGCCGAACTGCTCATAGACAGGTTGGTCGAGACCGAGTTGATGACGAAATTCGGCTAAGCGCTCGGGCGAAATACCTCTTTCGCCCACACGCACTTCGACCGGGTCGCCTGGAACCATTCGAATGGCGAAGAACGCCAGAGCGACCAACGCGATGAAGGTCGGAATGGTCATGGCGACACGCTTGAGCAGGAAGGTCAGCATGGGCGCTCGCGGGTCAGCAGTAGAAAACAGGATACAAAAAGGCTGCCGGGCCGATGAAGACCTGGCAGCCTGAGAGTGCGATTACTTCTTCAAGTCGGTATCGAAGAATTCGAAGCGGCCGAGCGGCGAGGGCTTGAAGCCTTCGACATTCTTGCGAACGGGCGTGTAGACCACCGTATGGGCGATGTTCAGATACGGAACTTCGTCATGGGCGATCTGCAGCATCTCCTGGTAGAGCTTGGTGCGCTCGGCCTTGTCGAAGCTGGCGCGGGCCTTCTCCAGGCGTTCCTGGTGATCCTTGTTGCACCAGCGCGGATAGTTCTGCGAGACGGGCTTCTTCTTCTCGATATCGCAGGCGAACAGGAAGAAGAAATTGTCGGGATCGCCATTGTCGCCGGTCCAGCCCATCTGAGGCAGCGAGGCTTCGGCGTTCTGGAGGCGCTTGCGGTAATCACCCCATTCATAGGTGACGAGCTTGGCGTTGACGCCGATCTTGGCGAGATCGGCCTGCATCAGCTCGCCCATGCGCTTGCCGTTGGGATTATAGGGCCGGTAGACCGGCATGTACCACAGGTCGATATCGATCGGGGTCTTCACCCCGGCATCGGCCAGCAGCTTCTTGGAAGCCTCGGGGTCATAGCCATATTCGGGGATCTTGTCGTTGTAGCCCAGCATGAAGGAGGGGATCAGCGTGGTCGAGGGCTTGCCGCTGCCTTCATAGACGTCCGAGAGGATGGCCTTCAGGTTGATCGCCTTGGCCAGAGCCAGACGCACTTCCTTCTTGTCCAGCGGGGGCTTCTCCGTGTTGAAGGAGAAGTACATGTCGTTCAGGCCTTCATTGGTCAGGACCTTGATGTCCTTGTTGGCCTCCATCGCCTTGAGGTCGGACGGGTTGGGGCCGACCATCACCTGGCATTCGTTCTTCTGCAGCTTGGCATAGCGGGCGGCGGCATCCGGCGTGATCGCGTAGACAAGCTGGTCGATCTTGACCTTGGTGCCCCAATATTGGGGGAAGGCCTTGTAGCGGATGACCGCGTCCTTCTGATAGGCGACGAACTGGAACGCGCCGGTGCCGACTGGCTCCTGGTCAAACTTCTCGGGCGTGCCGGCCTTGAGCAGGTAGTCGGCATATTCGGCCGACTGGATGGTCGCGAAGTCCATGCCGAGATTGGCCATGAAGGGCGCGTTCGGTTTGGTCAGCGTCATCTTGACCGTATAGTCGTCGACCTTCTCGATCGTTTTCAACAACTCCGGCATCGCCATGTCGTTGAAGTAGTCGTAAGCGCCGCCCGAAACCTTGTGATAGGGGTTGTCATCCTTCCACTGCCGGTTGAAGGAGAACAGAACGTCATCGGCGTTGAAATCCCGCGTCGGCTTGAAGCCCTTCCAGGAGTGGAACTTCACGCCCTTGCGCAGGTGGAAGACGATCTCGGTGCCGTCCTTGGAGACATCCCACTTCTCGGCAAGGCCGGGCCGGAGATCGGTGGTGCCGGGCGTAAATTCCACGAGCTGGTTGTAGACCGGTCGGGCGGCATCGAGCGAAGTGCCGGTGGTGTTCAAGGCCGGGGTGAAGTTCTCGGGGCTTCCCTCCGAGCAATAGACCAGCGTCTTGGTCGCGGCCATTGCCGTCGTTCCCAGCAACGCGGCAAAGCCGGCCGCCAGAAGGCCTGTCTTCAGCAGTTTTGACATTTGTTCCCCACTGTCATGGTGCATTGTTCCGTCCGCTTCCGAGCGAACGCAAACGCCGAACGGGCATTCAGGGCGTGCCGTCCTTATGGTTTCTGGCCAGACAAGGGCGTTTCGAGCCGAGGAGAAGAAGTTCGAGGACGCAAGCCTTCCGGCTTGTTACGCCCGCCACAGGCGAGGCCCATGACTGAAACGACCTGCTCATCGGCCAAAGCCGCAGCGCCGCCAAAGGCGGTGAGGCAACGAATGGCTTTCTGCAGCGTCGCTCCGCTCACCAGGGATGCATATCCTGGTTGCGATGCGCCTCCCGTCCGGCCATTTCCGGCCTCATCTAGCTCCAAACCATACTCGACGTTACGCCCCTTGCCCAGTTGGCGCGTATGGAAGCCTTTTTATGCGTTTTCGGCAATCGGAATCTGACATTTTCGTGGCGTTTGTAATTTTTGTATCAGGAAGCGCCAACGAAAAACCCCGCGGCAATTCCACGGGGCTTTTCTGTATCATAAAGTTACCCAAGCGGGCGGCGCGGCGGACGCGCCGAAGCAAGAATCAGGCGGATTTCACAAAGAGGTCGAGCTTCTTGTAGTGCTCGGCGAGGAGATAATAGACCGTCACGCGCGATTTCGAATGGTCCGCCTTGAGCTTCTCGATCACCGCGGCAATCGCTGCATCAAGCTTGTCGTCGGCATCCGTCAGGGCGAGCTTCTTCTTCAGGAAGCTGTCACGAACGCGGGCAAGTTCGGTGGGATCCTTGCCAGCAACGAGCGAAGAGTCGCGATTACGCAGAGCAATGCCAAGATGCTTCACGATGCCGGCAGCAGCGGCTTCGTTCACACTGGACGTGTATTTCTTGATATCAGCGACGTAGGTAGCCAGATCAGACATCGGCGTGCATTCCTCCTGGATCACGATGCATCGGACACAGTTATTTGCTGGTCGAAACAAGCGTGGAATATTAGGGCATGATTTGCCCAAAGGCGCTACCGCAAAGTGCAACTTTCCCTACGGAAGGCGCACAGAAATGCACCCAGAAGGCACTCAGCGCCGTTTTTCCTCGATCGCATCCCAGATCTGGGCAGCCAGATCCGGGCCACCGAGCCGCTTGATCGCCCGCAAGCCCGTCGGCGAAGTCACGTTGATCTCGGTAAGATGGCCGTCGATCACATCGATACCTGTGAACAGCAACCCCTTGTCACGCAGCGTCGGCCCGATTCGCTCGCAAATCTCGAGTTCGCGCGGAGACAGGTCCGTCGGCTTGGCCGCACCGCCACGCACCATGTTGGAACGGATGTCGCCCGGCTGCGGCACCCGGTTGACGGCGCCCGCCGCGACCCCGTCGACCAGGATGATGCGCTTGTCGCCCTCGGAGACCTTGGGCAGGAAGTGCTGCACCACCCAGGGCTCACGCGACAGCGAGGCGAAGAGATCGTAGAGCGAGCCGAAATTCGGGTCCTGCCGCGCCACCTTGAACACGGCCGCACCGCCATTGCCGTAAAGCGGCTTCATCACCACGTCGCCATGCTCGGCCCGGAAGGCCTCGATCTCGGCTCGGTCGCGGGTGATCAGCGTCGCCGGCATCAGGTCCGGAAACTCGGTGACCAGGATCTTCTCGGGCGCGTTGCGCACGTGGAAGGGGTCGTTCACCACCAGCGTCTTGGGATGGATGCGCTCGAGCATGTGGGTGGTGGTGACATAGGCCATGTCGAAGGGCGGATCCTGGCGCAGCAGCACCACGTCGAAGCTGGAGAGATCGGTGCGGCTCTCGGCGCCGGCCGTGACGTGGTCGCCCTCGACATCCTGCACGGTGACAGGCCTGACCTGCGCAGAGACGATGCCATCCCGCTGGGACAGCGTATCGGGCGTGTAGACGGCGAGCGAATGGCCGCGCGCCTGTGCCTCCAGCATCAGGGCGAAAGTGGAATCCCCCTTGATGTTGATGCGCTCGATCGGATCCATCTGCACGGCAACATTGAGCTTCATCAGGCAGTTCCTCGGAATTCCAGGGCGTATCGAAAAGGACTGCTAGTTAGATAGCGCTCAACGCCGCGTCGCAACAGAAGCCGAGGGGATCACGACAAAAAAAGAGGCGCGCTGGCGCGCGCCCTACTGTGCCTTGGACGCGTCGCCGACATAGCCGGCAATCAAGGTCTGGCCGCTGGCCTCGTCGCGCAAGGCGAACAGGAAAGGCTTGTCGGCGACGAAGGAGAGTTCCGGTTTGTCGGCAAGGCTGCGGGAGGTGATGGCGGTGGCCGCTGCCGCCTCTGTGCCCTTCTCGTCGACGGCGATCACGACCTTCTGGATGATCTCGTCGATCTTCTGCGGCTTGGCCGAGAACTGACGCAGCGCATCCGGCGCTCCGGCGGCCGGATCGAGCCCGAGGCTGTCCAGGCTTGCCCTCAAGTCACCACCGGCCTTGATGGCGAGGCGCGGCAGGGCGACGGTACCGGCTGTCTCCGTGAAGCCCTCACCCGTCAACCAGCTCGAGACTTCCGAGAAATCCGCGAGGCCGGCCGGCTTGTCGGTGGTGGTGATCAGAATCAGCGCATAGCCCTTGGTGCGGTAGGGCAGGGAAACACCGACGAAGCGTCCGTCCTGGCGGGCGAGCCGGGGCGCCGAGCCGGAATGCATCATCGCCACCTTGGCCGCGCCGCCCTCGGCCCGGTGGAAATCGGCCTCGCCAGTCTGGGCGGGATCGAAGGCCATGCGCCACTCGTCCTTGAAATGAAGGGCATTGAGCAGGACGAGGCCGCCCTTGTGCAGGGGATTGTCGATGAGGCTGGGGATGAGCCCGCGCGTGCGCTCCTTGACCAGGGCGTTGATGGCGTCGCGCGTCGCCGGGCTGGCGAGATCGGTGACCTCGACCATCGCGCCCGCCTGCTTCAACTTCGTCACGGCGGCCGGCTTGGGATCCGCCTCCCGGTCGAAATAAATAGCGCCGATGCCGGTCAGCGGGCTGTCGGGTTTGCCGCCCGCGATCAGGGGCGACAGGGCCTGGCGCTGTTTCGTGAAATCACCGGCCTTGCCTTCCAGCCGCAGCGTCTTGAGCAGCGCGGCATGCAGCTTCGGGCTGGCACCGAGATCGAGCAGCGAGAAGGCGGCAGCCAGGCTGGCCGGGGAGACCACCAGATTGGGCTCGCTCGCTGCTGTCTTGCCGAGCGTGGCGAGCAGATCGAAGCCGAAACGGGCGGAGGCCTGCGAAATGGCGTTCGGGGGAGATTTTGCCTTCTCGGCCTTGGCATCAACCGGCTTGGCATCGGCTGATTTGGACTTCGACGCGGCCTGGGCCTGCCATGGCAAGGCGGCCAGCAAGCCGAGGATCATCAAGGCTCTCCTCGAAACTGCAAACTCTGCGCGGCGGCCCATGCCCCATCCTCCTCGACGGGCCCCGGAGCAAAGCGCGTCTCGACGGAAACGCTTGTTTGCTCCAGCCCCCTGTTTCGGCGCGTCGTTGCGATTCTTGCCGAATTCCGTCAAATCGCAAAACACTCTCGCGCCCGGTTCCTAACCCCAGATAAACATGATGCCATGGACGCGCTGTATCGCAGAGCACCTTTCTGCGTGAATGCACCGCACAATACGGGCTTTCCCCGCACCCGCCACCCCGCTATAAGGCTGCCCCTTGGGGGTTATGGTCATGGCTCGACTATCGAAGCCAGCCATGCCCCTGGAGCAAAGGGCGTTTAGACGAAAACGCTTGTTTGCTCTCACTCTTTAGTTAGACGCGTCTTTGCGATTCTTGGCGATTCCGCTAAATCGCAAAACGCTTTGAGCAAATTCCCCGAGGCCCATTCATGGCTCTCATCGGGAAACTCTGCTTAGTCGTTGTATCGCCCATGCCGAAGGTCGCCACCGTCTTTCGGCACAAGGTTCTAGCGGGGTCAGCCATGCGCAGTGCGTCGATCGAGCGCGTCACCAATGAAACGTCGGTGTCCGCAACCGTCGAACTCGACGGCACCGGCAAGCACGACATCGCCACCGGTGTCGGCTTCTTCGACCATATGCTCGACCAGCTCGCCCGCCATTCGCTGATCGACATCAGCGTGCGTACCAAGGGCGACCTGCATATCGACGACCACCATGCCGTCGAGGATACCGGCATTGCCCTGGGGCAGGCCATCCGCAAGGCGCTGGGCGACCTGAAGGGCGTCACGCGTTATGCCGATGCCTATCTGCCGATGGACGAGACGCTGACGCGCGCCGCCATCGACATATCTGGCCGCCCCTTCCTGGTGTTCAAGGTCGATTTCCCGCGCGAGAAGATCGGCACCTTCGATACCGAACTGGTGCGCGAATGGTTCCAGGCCTTCGCCATGAATGCCGGCATCACGCTGCATGTCGAAACGCTCTATGGCAGCAATGCCCATCACATCGCCGAAAGCTGCTTCAAGGCGCTCGCTCGAGCCCTGAAGTCGGCTATTGCCATTGACCCACGCCTGGAAGGCCAATTGCCGACCACCAAGGGCAAGCTCGGAGGCTGAGACGATGCCGAGCTGGTTCGTGTTCGAGCCTGCCAAGACCGCTCCCGGCACGCTGGCGGCGGCCGACAAATCCGTCTTCGTCAAGGATGGTTTCAGCCTCGGCGCCTTCCTCGTCACGCCGGTCTGGCTGTTGTGGCGCAAGATGTGGCTGGTGTTCCTGGCCTGGCTGGCGCTGCAGGTGGCGCTCGCCGTGCTGACAACGATGCTGTCGCTGGACCAGCGCGCAGCCGGGATCGTCTCGCTGCTGGTCAGCCTGTGCTTCGCCCTTGAAGCGAATGCCCTGCGCAGTTGGACCATGCGCCGGCAGGGCTGGCGCTTTGCCGGCATCGCATCCGGCCAGAGCCTCGACGAGGCCGAACAACGCCATTTCGAGGGACGGTCCATCGCCTCCCCGAACCCGCCAGCATCAGGCCAGGTGCTGCCTGGCCATGAATTCCCCGGCCCCTGGTCGTCAGCCCTCGGCCAGAGCAGCGGTTCGCCGGGCGTGCTCGGCGTCTTTCCCGAACCGCATGGAACAAAGCCTTGATCGCAACCATCATCGACTATGGCTCGGGCAATCTGCACTCGGCCCGCAAGGCCTTCGAGCGCGCCGCGAGCGAAGCCGGGCTGGCCGTCGCCATCGAGGTGACCAATGATCCCGAACGGGTTGCCAGCGCCGATCATGTCGTGTTGCCGGGCGTGGGCGCCTATGCCGACTGCAAGCGTGGCCTCACCGCCATATCCGGCATGATCGAGGCTCTCGGCCATGCCGTCACCGTCAAGGGCCGCCCGTTCCTCGGCATCTGCGTCGGCATGCAGCTGATGGCCGAGCGCGGGCTCGAATTCGAGACCACACAGGGCCTTGGCTGGATCGGCGGCGACGTCAAAGCCATCCAGCCTGCAAATCCAACCCTCAAAGTGCCGCATATGGGCTGGAACACGCTGTCGGTCCGGCGGGAGCATGCGCTCCTCGCCGGCATCCCGACCGGTCCTTCCGGCCTGCACGCCTATTTCGTCCATTCCTATCATCTGGCGGCAGCCGATCCGGCCGATGTGATCGCCGAGGCCGATTATGGCGGCCCGGTCACGGCCATGGTCGGCCGCGCCAACATGGTGGGAACCCAGTTTCATCCCGAGAAGAGCCAGGCTCTCGGCCTGGCTTTGATCGCCAACTTCCTAGCGTGGCGCCCGTGATCCTCTTTCCCGCAATCGATCTCAAGGAAGGGCGCTGCGTGCGCCTCATCCAGGGCGACATGGCCCAGGCCACCGTCTTCAACGACGATCCGGCCGAACAGGCGATCGCCTTCGAGGACATGGGCTTTTCCCATCTCCACGTCGTCGACCTCGACGGTGCCTTCGCCGGCAAGCCGATGAACTCGGCCGCCGTGGAGCGCATCCTCGCCGCCTGCACCATGAAGGTGCAACTCGGCGGCGGCATCCGCGACATGCGCACGGTGGCCGCCTGGCTCGACAAGGGCATCGCGCGCGTGATCATCGGCACGGCTGCCGTACGCGATCCCACCTTCGTCAAGGAAGCCGCCAAGGCCTTTCCGGGGCAGATCGCCGTGGGCCTCGACGCACGCGACGGCCTCGTCGCGGTCGAGGGTTGGGCCGAGGTCTCCACAGTGACCGCCGAGGAAATCGCCAAGCGTTTCGAGGATGCGGGTGTATCAGCCATCATCTACACCAACATCGCCCGGGACGGCATGCTCAAGGGCATCGACTGGGACGGCACCCTGGCTCTGGCCCGGGCAGTCTCGATCCCGGTGATCGCCTCGGGCGGTCTTGCCTCCATTGCCGATGTCGAACGCCTGGTCCAGCCCGATGCCGCCCTGCTGGAAGGCGCCATCGCCGGGCGCGCCCTCTATGACCACCGCCTGGACCCGCAGGAAGCCCTCGCTTTGCTGAGCAGGGTGGCCTGACGTGCCAGCGAAGCACGTGATTTTCCTCTATAATTCTGTCATGGTGCCGGCAACGGCCCGCAGTCCCGGTCAAGAAGGTCGATGCTCAAAGCCCGCGTGATCCCCTGCCTCGACGTCAAGGACGGCCGTGTCGTCAAGGGCGTGAATTTCGTCGATCTCATTGATGCCGGCGATCCGGTCGAGAGCGCGCGTGCCTATGACGCCGCCGGCGCCGACGAATTGTGCTTCCTCGACATCGCCGCCACCCATGAGAACCGCGGCCTGCTGCTCGATGTGATCAGCAGGACCGCGGAGGCCTGCTTCATGCCGCTCACCGTCGGCGGCGGCGTGCGCGCGGTCGAGGATATCCGCCAGCTCCTGCTCGCCGGTGCCGACAAGGTCTCGATCAATTCGGCCGCCGTGGCCGACAGGCAATTCGTCGCCCGCGCGGCCGAGAAGTTCGGCCAGCAATGCATCGTCGTCGCCATCGACGCCAAAAGAGTTTCTGCCGAAGGCGAGGCGCCCCGCTGGGAGATCTTCACCCATGGCGGGCGCCGCCCGACCGGCATCGACGCCATCGCCTTTGCCGAGGACGTGGTGCGGCTGGGCGCCGGCGAATTGCTGCTCACCTCCATGGACCGCGACGGCACCAAGATCGGCTTCGATCTCGATCTCACCCGCGCCGTCGCCGACAGGGTCGGCGTGCCGGTGATCGCCTCGGGCGGTGTGGGAACGCTCGAACATCTGGTCGAGGGCGTGCGCGACGGCCATGCCAGCGCGGTCCTCGCCGCCTCGATCTTCCATTTCGGTACCTTCTCGATCCACGAGGCCAAGACCTATATGGCCAAGGCGGGCCTGCCGATGCGCCTTGATGGACAAGTGGGGAATTCGATCGGAGACGACCGCATTCCCAACATGACTCAAAATAAGGAGACGCGTTTTGCGATCTAACCAGATCGCAAAACGCTATTGCGGCATGAGCTTTTCGCTGAACGATCTCGAAGCCCGGGTGGCGGAGCGCGCCAAGGCGCCGCCGGAGCAGTCCTGGACGGCCAAGCTGCTGGCGGGAGGGCCGCCGCGGGCCGCCAAGAAGTTCGGAGAGGAGGCAGTGGAGTTCGTGATCGCCCTCACCGAAGGCGATGAAGGCCCGATCGTCTCGGAGGCCGCAGACGTGCTCTATCATCTGCTCGTTGGCCTCAAGGCACGCGACATCCCGCTGGCGTCGGTCCTGCAGGAACTCGAGCGGCGCACCGGGCAATCAGGCCTTGCCGAAAAAGCGGCCCGTCCGAAGTGACGCCAATCAATTGAGGGGGCAGGCAAACGCCATGGATCAACTCGTGAAGTCGCCGGTCTCCCCCTATTCGGTATTCACCCGCAGCGAGTGGGCCAAGCTGAGGGCCGACACACCCATGACCTTGACGGCGGCCGAGCTCGACCGCCTGCGCGCCCTCAACGACCCGGTCTCGCTGACCGACGTCGAGGAAATCTACCTGCCGCTGTCGCGCCTGCTCTCACTTTATGTCGCGGCGACGCAGGGCCTGCATCGCGCAACCCAGCGCTTTCTCGGCACCCGCGACGGCAAGGTGCCCTATCTGATCGGCGTGGCAGGCTCGGTCGCGGTCGGCAAATCGACCACCGCCCGCGTGCTACGCCAATTGCTGACGCGCTGGCCGAACACGCCGAAGGTCGACCTGATCACCACCGACGGATTCCTGTTTCCGAATGCCTTCCTGCGCGAGCACGGGCTGATGGAGCGCAAGGGCTTTCCGGAAAGCTACGACACCCAGCGCCTCCTGCGCTTCTTGGCCGACATCAAGGCGGGCCAGGGCAAGGTCACGGCGCCGGTCTATTCCCATCTCGTCTACGACGTGGTGCCGGGCGAGATCGTCACGGTGGATCAGCCCGACATCCTGATCGTCGAAGGGCTCAACGTCTTGCAGCCGGCTCGCCTTCCCCGCGACGGCAAGGCGATCCCCTTCACCTCCGACTTCTTTGACTTCGCCGTCTACCTCGACGCCGAGGTACCGCTGCTCAGGCGCTGGTATGTCGAGCGTTTCATGACCCTGCGCGAGACGGCCTTCCGCAACCCGCTCTCCTTCTTCCACAAATATGCCGACCTGACCGAGGCCGAAGCCCTGGAGACGGCACTTGGCCTGTGGAGCCGTATCAACCAGCCCAATTTGATCGAGAACATCCTGCCGACCCGCCCCCGCGCCGATCTGATCCTGCGCAAGGGAGACAGCCACGACATCGAGCAGGTTTCGCTCCGGAAGTTGTGAGCCCGAGGATAGTCTCAGGGCGCCCGGGCTCCGGCCCTCTCGGTGAGAAAGGTCGCCAGGGCCGCAAGAGCGAAAGCCGCGCCTACCGCGCAGATGCCGGGCCAGCCGGCCGCGATCCAGGCCACGCCCGACAGACCCGATCCCACCGACGTGCCGATGAAAAACAGGCCGGTGAACAGGCCGTTGATGCGCCCGCGCGCCTCCGGCTGCAGCAGGTTGATGGCGCGGCGCCCCAGAGTCTGGTCGCAGACGACGCCGAGGTCGAGCAGGATGGCGGCGGTGGCCAGCACCGCCAGGGCGACGGGCGACGAAGGCGGCGATGCACTGCGGGTCATCAGATCGCCGCCGATCTCGGCCAAGGCCATGGCGCAGATCACGGCGCAATGAGCGAGCAGAGTGGCGCAGCGCGTCCGGCCCCGGTCCCCGGCCCGTCCGGCCAGCGGCGCCACCACGGCACCGGCCGCACCCGCCAGCGCAAACAGGGCTATCCCCGTCTGGCCAAGCCCGAAGGGCGCCTCGGCAAGGCGCAACGCCACCGAGGTCCAGAACACGCCGAACGCCCCCATGCACAAAGCCTGATAAAGCGCCCGCCGCTGCAGCACCGGTTCCTGTCGCAGGATCGTCCACAATGAGCCTATAAGGCCGAGATAGCCGACGCCACCGGCCGGCCGGCGCTGAGGGATGATGAAGGCCAGGCTCGCCGCCAGCAGGGCCACCAGGATGGCAAGGCCGCCATAGAACCAGCGCCAGCCCGCGATCTCCGCCACGAGGCTGGCGGACGGTCGCGAGACCAGGATGCCGAACATCAGGCCACTCATCACATTGCCGACCACCCGGCCGCGCTGGCTCGCCGGGCTCAATTGCGCCGCCGCAGGCACCAGCATCTGGATGGCGCTCGCCGTCAGCCCCGCGACATAGCAGGCGCCGAGGAAAAGGGCCGGCGTCGGCGCGCAGGCGACCGCAGCCAGGGCCAGCACGTCGACGGCCAGGGTCGCCACGATCAGCGCCCGGTTCTCGACGATGTCGGTGAGCGGCACCAACAGAAACAGGCCGCTGGCATACCCCAGCAAGGTGAGCGTGGTGACGAGCCCGGCTTCGGCGGCATCGAGGCCGAAGGCCGGGCCGATCAGGCCGATGAGAGGCTGCGAGGCAAACAGGCCGAGAACGACGATGGCGACAGCAGACGCGAACAGCAGGGTCAGGCCGGCGGACAGGCCGTCAACCGGTTCGGCGGGCGCCTGCGCCATTCCGGCGGTCGAGGTGGAGGGCATGATGCTCTTTCCCAATGAGAAAATCGGGTCGCAGTTTGCATCCGTCCGATTAAGGTGATAATCGCTATTATTCTTGAATAATTATTCCTTTATTCGTGATAATATGGCGAGCCTTGAGCAATATGAAGCCTTTGTCGAAACGGTCGAGCGCGGCAGCCTGACGGCAGCGGCACATCATCTCAACCGCTCGCTGCAGGCGGTAAGCCGGGCGATCGCCGCACTCGAGGCGGAATTGGGCGTCGAGCTCATCCGGCGCACCACGCGTCGCCTGCAGACGACGCCGACCGGGATGCTCCTGCGCGAGCGGCTGCGCGCAGCCCTGAAGGACATCGACGATGCCCGCTCGCAGGCCCAGCGCGAGGGGCAGCGCATCGCCGGCCTGTTCCGCATCAGTGCCTCGATCCATTTCGCCGCGCAATTCGTCGTGCCGACCGCCGTGGCCTTCGCCCAGCGTTATCCGGAGGTCGAGATCGAGTTCGTGCTGGACGACGCCTTCTCCCATCTCATCGAAGAACGCTTGGACGTGGCGATCCGGGTCGGCGATCTCGGCGCTGCCAGCCTGCGGTCGCGCAAGATCACCCAGTTGCGCCGCGTGGTGGTGGCCGCGCCGGCCTATCTGATGCAGCATGGCCGGCCGCGCCTGCCGGCCGAGCTTGCCGCCCACCGCTGCGTCATCCGCACCATCGGGCCGGAGGGCGATTCCTGGCCGTTCATGATCGGGGACCGGCTCGTGCGCATCCCGGTCAAAGGCGCGATGAAATGCAACGATGCCGCCGCGGCCAATGCAGCCGTCGCCCTCGGGGCCGGTATCGGCATCGCCCCGCTCTGGCAGGTACGACGGGAAATCGACGATGGTCGCCTGGAAGTGCTGCTCCCCGACTACGAGCCGCCACCGACACCGGTGAGCGCCGTGTGGCCCGCCCAGGCCGGCACGCCGGCCCGAACCCGCCTTTTCGTCGAGATGCTCGCCCACCGGCTGACGGGCGAGCGGATCTGAGAAAGATGCTCTCGACGATGGGCTGCGTTCCCCATCCTGCGGATGGACGAAGCCCCCTGGTTCCGCCATGATCCCGGCAATTCTGGAACCAACGCCAGATTCCCGGCAGGCATTGGGAGCGCTTCATGGAGACCAGCACCGGCACGGCAGCCGTTCATCGTCCGCTCGACCTCGATCCGAAGCGGGCGGGACGCCTCGATCGGGCGCATTATGGCGTCATCGACATCGGCTCCAATTCGGTCCGCCTGGTGGTCTACGACCAGCTTGGCCGGGCCCCATTGCCGCGCTTCAATGAAAAATCGCTCTGTCGTCTCGGTGAAGGGCTGGCCCAGACCGGCCTGATCTCCGTCGAGGGATTCCAGCGGACGGTCGAGGCCGTGCGACGTTTTCGCGCCGTGGCCGATGCCATGGGCGTGGCGCGCCTGGATGCTACCGCGACGGAGGCGGTGCGCCGGGCCGAGAACGGCAAGGATCTGGTCGAGGCCATTCGCGCGGAGGCGGGCGTCGATGTCCGCATCCTCAGCGGCGCCGAGGAGGCGAGATTTGCGGCGCTTGGCGTGATCTCCGGCTTCCACCGGCCCGTCGGCATCGTCGGCGATATGGGCGGGGGCAGCCTGGAGCTCGCCGCCGCCCTGGATGACCGGGTCGGCGAGGACTGGGTCAGCTTCCCCCTGGGGGCCCTGCCGGTCGAGGCGCTGATGCAAGGCCCGGACGATGCGAAACGGCGGATCGATGCGCTGCTGAAGGAGAAAACGCCCGCCTCCTTCCTGAAACAGCCGATCTTCTTTGCAGTCGGCGGGGGATGGCGGACACTCGCCAAGGCCCATATGGCACTGAATGCGGCGCCGGTTCCCGTGGTGCACGGCTATCGCATCCCGGCGACCGAGGCCCGGGCCTTTGCCAAGACGCTGCTGCGCCTGCCCCTGGCCAAGATCGCCGAATTGCCGGGCATATCGCGTCGGCGCGCGCGAACCATGCCTGCCGCCGCCTTGGTTCTGGACCGCGTGCTCAAATATCTGGCGCCGGACGAGGTGGTATTCTCGGCCCTCGGCCTGAGGGAAGGCTGGCTCTACTCGCAGCTCGACGCCGAGGAGCGCTATCTCGATCCCTTGGTCGAAGGCGCCCAGTTGATCGGGCTGCCGGGTTCGCGCGTGCCCGACTTTCCTCCCGCTCTGGTTGCCTGGACCGCCGGGCTGTTCCCGGACGAGAGTCCGGCCGAAAAGCGCCTGCGCGTGACCTTGTGTGCGCTCTCGGACCTCGGCTGGCGCGACCATCCCGACATACGGGCGGAAGAAAGCCACCGCCGCGTGCTGCAATTTCCCTTCATCGGCCTGGATCACGCCGAGCGGGCCTTCCTCGCCGTCGCGCTTCACGCCCGTCACGCCGGCCGGCTCGATGCGCCCTATCTCGCCGGGGCCTTGAAGTTGCTGTCCCCGGCGGATCGTCGCCGCGCCGAGATTCTTGGACGGGCTTTGCTGGTGGCCTACCGCCTGTCCGGCGGCACGCCGGCCGTGCTGGCCAATTCACGCCTCTCCATCGGCTCCAACCGCCTCCGCCTGGAAGTCGGCCGTTCGGCCCGGGTGCCGGACAGCGAAGCGGTGAGCGAGCGCCTGTCCCTGCTGGCCGCCGCGGCCGGGGTCAAGTTCTCGGAGATCACCGAGCTCGCCCAAGAGGGTTGATCGGCCTCGCCAGGCGTCTCACTTCAAGGTTCTTGCTCCGATCGATCACAATTCTTGACTGGCTCGCGGCTGGTCGCTGTGGGAGAAAATCCCTCGAAGGCGCAGAGGGCAGCGAATTCCAGCTCCGAAGGAGCGCCTCCCACGCTTGTCTTGTTGCACCGGCTGACTATAGTCGCGCGCGATTTTCGTCGCCGGGTTCCCTGCCCGGTGCCATCCCAACCCGAAGGCTCTTTGATGTCTCAATCCGTCAAGAAGGTGGTGCTCGCCTATTCCGGTGGCCTCGACACCTCGATCATCCTGAAATGGCTGCAGACGACCTATAAGTGCGAGGTCGTCACCTTCACCGCCGATCTCGGCCAGGGCGAGGAATTGGAGCCGGCGCGCCAGAAGGCGCTGCTGCTCGGCATCAAGCCTGAGAACATCTACATCGAAGACCTGCGCGAGGAATTCGTGCGCGACTATGTCTTCCCGATGTTTCGTGCCAATGCCCAATATGAAGGCGTCTATCTGCTCGGCACCTCGATCGCCCGCCCGCTGATCGCCAAGAAGCAGATCGAGATCGCCGAGAAGACCGGCGCCGACGCCGTCTGCCATGGCGCCACCGGCAAGGGCAACGACCAGGTGCGCTTCGAGCTCGGCTACTACGCCCTCAAGCCCGACGTCACCATCATCGCCCCCTGGCGCGAATGGGACCTGCGCTCGCGCGAACAATTGATCAAGTTCGCCGAAGAGCACCAGATCCCGATCGCCAAGGACAAGCGCGGCGAGGCGCCCTTCTCGGTCGACGCCAACCTGCTGCACTGCTCCTCCGAGGGCAAGGTGCTGGAGGATCCGGCGATCGAGGTGCCCGATTACGTCTATTCGCGCACGGTCAATCCGGAAGATGCGCCGGACACCCCTACCGTCATCACCATCGACTTCGAGAAGGGCGACGCCGTCGCCATCGACGGCGTGAAGATGAGCCCGGCCGCCCTGCTCGCCAAGCTCAACGAGCTCGGCCGCATCAACGGCATCGGCCGGCTGGATCTCGTCGAGAACCGCTTCGTCGGCATGAAGTCGCGCGGCATGTACGAGACGCCCGGCGGCACCATCCTGCTGCCGGCCCACCGTGCCATCGAGAGCATCACGCTCGACCGCGGCGCAGCGCATCTCAAAGATGAGCTGATGCCGAAATATGCCGAGCTCATCTACAATGGCTTCTGGTTCTCGCCCGAGCGCGAAATGCTGCAGGCCCTGATCGACAAGAGCCAGGAAGCGGTGACGGGCTCGGTGCGCCTCAAGCTCTACAAGGGCGGCGTGCATGTCATCGGCCGTGAGAGCCCCAACTCGCTCTACAGCCAGGACCTCGTCACCTTCGAGGAAGGCGCCGTGGCCTATGACCACCGCGACGCCGCCGGCTTCATCAAGCTCAACGCCCTGCGCCTGCGCACCCTCGGCAGCCGCAAACGCAAGCTGGGCGTCTGATCCGGTTCGCATCAAGTTTGAAATTGCTCACTGCCCTTCCCCACCCAGGGAAGGGCTTTTTATTTGTCAAAGCGCTTCAGATCGACAGCATCCAAGCCCAGCGGAACGATGGCGTGTTAACTTTGATGCATTGCAGCAAATAATTTTTGCGCCGCAAGATGAACCCTTGAAGTAAAATGAGTCCCTTTCTTTCGATCACCCCGACAAATGCTCTGTGATGATACGATCTCATATCAAAGATCGCATTGATTAATCGTAGTACAATTGCAATGATCGTGCCTGTTGGTCCTCCAGAGACCGGAACACGAGCAAGGCACCCCCATGATCAGGAAATTCGTCTTGGCTGTTGCCGGCGCGATATTGGCGCTGGCTGCCTCTCTCCCGATGGCGCAAGCCGGCCCGAAGACATTCTACTGGATATCCCATGGCGGTCCGGCCGACCCGGTGTGGACCTATTTCCTGGCGGGCGCCAAGCAATGGGCCAGTGACACCGGCAACACGGTCAACACCTCCTTCCACAATGGCGACGTCGCCTCCCATCAGGAAGCCGTGCGCGCGGCGATCGCGGCGGGCGCCGCCGGCATCGTCACCACCAGCCCCGATCCCGGCAGCCTGATCAAGGTGGTCGAGGAAGCCAACGCCAAGAAGATCCCGATCATCAATTTCAACACGCCCGACCCCCAAGCCAAGTTCGGTGCCTATGTCGGCGGCGACAACGTCAAATTTGGCGCGGCCTGGGCCCAATATCTGGTCGACAAGAAGCTGGTGAAGGCTGGCGATTTCGTTTGGATGCCGGTGGAGATCCCCGGCGCCACCTATGGCGTGCAGGAGGAGCAGGGCATTTCCAGCGTGTTCAAGCCGCTCGGCATCACCTGGGAGATCACCGAGGCCACGCTCGACCAGGCCGAAGTCATCTCGCGCATGACCGACTACCTCACCACCAACCGCAAGAAGATCAAGGCGATCATCGGCCTGGGAGATCTCGTCACCGGTAGCATCAAACGAGTGTTCGACCAGGTCGGCGTCAAGCCCGGCGAGATCCCGGTCGTCGGTTGGGGCAATTCGCTCGACACCACCCAGGAAGTGCTGAACGGCTATGTCAACGCCGCCCAATGGCAGGATCCGCAGGCGACCAGCTATATCGCTCTGTCGATGGCGGCCATGGCGTCGAGCGGCATCCGCCCCGGCTTCAACGTCATCACCGGCGCGCTCTACGAGAAGGATGCCGCCCAGCAATATGACGACATCCTGAGCGGCAAGAAATAGGGCATTCACAGGCGCGGACGGCCGGGAATGGCTGTCCAGCGCGGTGGCCTCTTTTGATATCGTAGGAGACACGGACCGTTGTCATGCCCGGGTCTGACCCGGGCATCCAGGAGGCCGGGCCACCGCCTGCGCGGCAGGTTGGATTGCCGGGTCAAGCCCGGCAATGACAAATGTCGAGCCAATCTCAATATCATCACACCGCCCCCGAAGCGCCCCTTCCGCATCCGCCTCCATCACCCGCCAAGGAATTCTCGTGGAACAACGCTCCCTGCTCCAGCGCGCGATCGCCCGGCCCGAATTCGGCCCCTTCGTGCTCCTGGTCATCGAACTCGCCATCTTCGGCGGCATCAACCCCGACTTCCTCTCCGCCGACAATCTCAGCAACATCCTGGCCTTTACCGTCGAGCTCGGCCTGATCGCTTTGGCGATGACGCTGCTGATGACCTCGGGTGAGTTCGATCTCTCGGTCGGCTCGCTCTTCGGCTTCTCGCCGGTGCTGATGTGGACGCTGTTCAACAGCGGTGCGACCCCGCTATGGGTAGCCTTCCTCGTCGCGCTCGTCGTCGCGGCGCTGATCGGCTGGGTGAACGGCCTCTTCGTCACCAGGCTGAAGATCCCCTCCTTCCTGGTGACGCTCGGCATGCTCCTGGTGGTGCGCGGCACGGCCCTCTTCGTCACCAACGGCTTTCCCCAGCGCACCTGGAATGCGGGCGACCAGCCACTCGCCGACATCCTGGTCGGTACCTTCTATATCGGTGGCTTTCGCGTCTACATGTCCCTGCTCTGGTTCGCCATCGCGGCCGTCGTGCTCGGCTATGTCCTGACCAAGACCAAATACGGCAACTGGATCCAGGCGGCGGGCGGCAATCCCAATGCGGCGCGGGCGCGCGGCGTCAATGTCGATGCCACCAAGGTCTGGCTCTTCATCCTGTGCTCGGTGCTCTCGGCCTTTGCCGGCATCATCTCATCGATCCGGACCGCCTCGGCCAATCCCAATTCGGGCACGGGCTATGAATTGGAGGTGATCGCCATGGTGGTGATCGGCGGCACCGCGCTCACCGGCGGCCGGGGCACCATCATCGGCACCGTGCTCGGCATCTTCATCCTGCGCGTGATGCGCAACGGCATCGTGCTGATCGGCGTGCCGGGTCTGGCCTACAACATCTTCATCGGCGCGATCATCTTAGGCATGATGGCGCTGCATTCATGGCTCGACCGCCGGCACCAGGAAGGGAGATGAGCGATGGCTGAACCTCAAGAAGAACTCGTCCGCATGCAGAACATCGCCAAGTCCTATGGCCGCATCCGCGCCATCGAGGACGTCACCCTCACGGTGAACAGGCGCGAGATCGTCGGGCTGCTCGGCGACAACGGGGCTGGGAAATCGACCCTGATCAAGATCCTGTCCGGGGCGGTAGCGGCTACCTCCGGCGACATCTATGTCCGTGGCAAGAAGGTGGTGATGCGCTCCACCACCGACGCGATCGCCGAGGGTATCGAGACGATCTACCAGGATTCGGCCCTCGTGCCGCAGCTTTCGATCGCCCGCAACCTCTTCCTGGGGCGCGAGCCGATCAAGGGGCCGCGCTTCCTCAACCGCCTCGACCAGGCCAAGATGAACGAGGTCGCGACGACGCTCTTGAAAAGGGTCGGCATCTCCAAGAACATCGCACCGACCACGCCGATCGGCTCGCTCTCCGGCGGCGAGCGCCAGGCGGTGGCCATCGCCCGCGCCATGCATTTCGACAGCGACCTCATCATTCTCGACGAGCCCACCAACAATCTGGGCGTGGCGGAGACGCAAGGCGTCCTGAACTTCGTGCGCAATGCCCGCAGTTCCGGCCATTCCTGCATCTTCATCGCCCACAACATCCATCATGTCTTCCAAGTGGTAGACCGTATCGTCGTGATGCGCCGCGGCCGCGTCGTCGCCGACGACATCGATCCCAAAACGACCAGCGTGGAGGCGGTCGAACGGGTGATCACCGGCATGGATCACTGAGAGTTCCCGGGAAAGCGGCGTGCCCCGAAAGGGTGAGCCCGACTGTACCATCGTAGAGTGGCGCATCCGGCCAACTCGTTTATAACGGCCGGACTCTTTCCTTCCCCAGGGACATCGAAGCTCTTCATGAAGAAACTCGTCATTTTCGATCTCGACGGCACGCTTGCCAAGAGCAAATCGGCCATCGACGCCGAGATGGCTGCCCTCCTGGGCCAGCTTCTCACCGTCGCCCAGGTCGCCGTGATCTCGGGCGGCGACTGGCCGCAATTCGAAAAGCAGTTCCTCGCTAACCTCCCCGCCGGCGATCGTTTCGACCGGCTGCATCTGCTGCCCACCTGCGGCACGAAATTCTTCCATTTCGATGGGGGCGCCTGGGTGCCCGTCTATCGCGAGGACCTGTCCACGGAAGACAAGCAGCGCATCGTTGCTGCGCTGGAGGCGGCCTTCGTTGAGGCTGGCTTCAAGCCCGAGCGGATCTGGGGCGAGCGCATTGAGGATCGCGGCAGCCAGATCACCATGTCCGCACTCGGCCAGGAGGCCCCCCTCGAGGCCAAGCACAGCTGGGATCCCGATTTCAAGAAGCGCACCATCCTCAAGACCTATCTCGACAAGTCGATACCGGATTTCTCGGTGCGCATGGGCGGCGCCACATCGATCGACGTGACCCGGCAGGGCATCGACAAGGCCTATGGCATCGCCAAGCTGCGCGACCGTCTGGGCATCGCCATCGAGGAGATGATCTTCGCCGGTGACGCCCTCTTCCCGGGCGGCAACGACTATGCGGCCAAGGAGGCCGGTGTCGATTCGATCCGCGTCAGGGATCCGGAGGAGACCAAGCGGGTGATCGAGACCATTATCGCCTGCCTGGGGTGAGAAACTGGGGCGCCTCACAACGGCGAGCTCCCGCGCCTTGGTAGAGTGCGCTCTATCGCCCTCGGCTTCAGCTGTCTGATTCACATATCTCGGCCGAGCCGCACAAAACGCAATAATCCTTCCTCGGTTTCGGGGAAGGATCTCTGCGCCACATCTTGGAACGCTGCGAGTCTACGGACAAGGCAGGCCCTTTCACCGAGCGATCCATCACCGCTCCTGCCGCCCCGCGATATATTTCTCCAGCACCGCCGCCACCTTGCGGGCGCCATAGCAGCGGAAGCGGAACGTGCCTTCGTCATGCTCGACGGCGACGATGCCGGTCACCCAACCGAATTCCCGCCAAGCCTTGCGGATGGCAGCCATTGGGATGTGCACGGGCTGCAAGCCGATATGAAAGGCCTTGTTCAGGCGATTGGCAGCGAAGGACAACCCTTCGGGCGTGATCTCGACACGTCCGCCGACCCACAGGCCTCCCATCTTGCGGCTCATTCGATCGACCGTGCTGACGGTGACGTCGGGCACCAGCTTCGAGGGCACCGCATTCGGGATGAGGGCGTTGCAAAGCTTGCGGATGTGAAGATCTGTCATGATGGCTGTCATGGAGGCTCGCCCTGTACGAGATTTCCGATTAGAGATATTTGTCTGACAACGGAAGCGGCTGCCTGTCAGGCCTAACCCGCCTGGGCGGGCGGAACTGCGCATTGCAGCACAAATCGAATTGGAATCGGGAGGAACCCTATGTCGGGTCAAGGAAAGATCGCCATCGTCACAGGCGCCGCCAGCGGCATCGGAAAGGCCGTCGCGCATGCGCTGCTGGGCGATGGCTGGTCTGTCGTCTTCACGGGGCGTCGCAAGGAGGCCTTGGAAGCGGCGATCGCCGAAAGCCCGCATGCGGCCTCTGCCCGCGCCATCCCCTCCGACGTCACCGACCCCGCCTCGGTGGCGGCGCTGTTCGACGCCACCGTCGCCGCCCTCGGCCGTGTCGACCTCGTCTTCAACAATGCCGGCACCATCGCCCCCGGCGTGCCGATCGAGGACCTGCCCTTCGAGCAGTGGAAGGCGGTGATCGACACCAACGTTACCGGCGTGTTCCTGTGCACCAAGGAGGCCTTCCGTGTGATGAAGGCGCAGGAACCGCGGGGCGGGCGCATCATCAACAATGGTTCGATCTCGGCCACCGCGCCGCGCCCGAATTCGGCGCCCTACACCGCCTCCAAGCATGCGGTCACCGGCCTGACCAAATCCTCGTCGCTGGACGGGCGCAAATATGACATCGCCTGCGGCCAGATCGACATCGGCAACACGCTGACGCCGATGGCGTCCAAGATGCCGGGCGGCGTGCCGCAGGCCGACGGCTCGATCAAGCCCGAGCCGACCTTCGACGTGAAGCATGTCGCCGATGCGGTGGTCTACATGGCCGGCCTGCCGCTCGAGGCCAATGTGCAGTTCATGACGGTAATGGCCACCAAGATGCCGCTGGTGGGGCGAGGATAAGCGCGGGATTGGCGTGCCGATCTTCTCAGTTCCATCGAGAGATGGAGTGGAATCGGCAAGGAAGATGCCGGTCTGAAGACCGGCACACCGCGCCGCGGGCATCGCGACATGCATGCATGTCGCTGTGATGCCCGCGCAACCGGGGAAGGCCTTCAGGCCCCGCTTCTCACAGCCGGCAGCACGCAGATCTCCTCGCCCGAGAAAGTGCGCGAACGGGTGATGAAGCGTTTTTCCGTGCCGTTCTCCAAGGAGAACATGCCGCCGCGCCCTGGCACCACGTCGATGATCAACTGGGTATGGCTCCAGGCGGCGAATTGCAGGGCGCTGATATAGACGGGCGCATCGCCGATGCTGCCCAAGAGCACGTCCTGGTCCCCGACGATGAACTCGCCCTGCGGATAGCACATCGGCGAGGAGCCGTCGCAACACCCGCCCGACTGGTGGAACAGCACGGGGCCGTAGCGGGCCTGGAGGCTCGCAATCAGGTCGAGGGCGGCCGGCGTCGCCGTCACGCGTTCGAGGGCGGTGTCCTGCATAATCGTTCCCTCATCCCAGCACGGATCGCCACTTCCGACCCTGCCTGGCTATCAAAAGGGCCGCCCGGCGTGAACCGGGCGGCCAAGGCGATCCCCGGAGCAAAATGCTCCGGCACGGATCAGAAGAAGCCAAGCTTCTTGGGGGAGTAGCTGACCAGCATGTTCTTGGTCTGCTGGTAGTGATCGAGCATCTTCTTGTGGTTCTCGCGGCCGATGCCGGACTGCTTGTAGCCACCGAAGGCCGCATGGGCCGGATAGGCGTGGTAGCAATTGGTCCAGACGCGGCCGGCCTGGATGGCGCGGCCGAAGCGATAGGCGCGCGTGCCGTCGCGTGTCCAGATGCCGGCGCCGAGGCCATAGAGCGTGTCGTTGGCGATGGAAAGCGCTTCCTCGTCATCCTTGAAGGTGGTGACGGAGACCACCGGGCCGAAGATCTCCTCCTGGAAGATCCGCATCTTGTTGTGACCCTTGAACACGGTCGGCTTGACGTAATAACCGCCGGCGAGGTCACCGGGCAGTTCGTTGCGCTCGCCGCCGATCAACACCTCGGCGCCTTCCTGGCGACCGATATCGAAATAGCTCAGGATCTTTTCGAGCTGTTCGGAGGACGCCTGCGCACCGATCATAGTGGTGGGATCGAGCGGATCGCCCTGCTTGATGGCGGCGACGCGCTTCAGCGCCTTCTCGATGAAGCGGTCGTAGATGCTTTCATGCACGAGGGCGCGGCTCGGGCAGGTGCAGACTTCGCCCTGGTTGAGGGCGAACATCACGAAGCCCTCGATCGCCTTGTCGAGGAAGTCGTCGTCCTCGGCGGCGACGTCCTTGAAGAAGATGTTGGGCGATTTGCCGCCGAGCTCCAGCGTCACCGGGATCAGGTTCTGGCTGGCGTATTGCATGATGAGGCGGCCGGTGGTGGTCTCGCCAGTGAAGGCGATCTTGGCGATTCGATTGGAGGACGCCAAAGGTTTGCCGGCTTCCAAACCAAAGCCGTTGACGATGTTGAGCACGCCCGGCGGTAGGATATCGCCGATCAGCTCGGCCAGGACCAGGATGGAGGCAGGTGTCTGCTCGGCCGGCTTGATCACCACGCAATTGCCGGCGGCGAGTGCCGGGGCGAGCTTCCATATCGCCATCAGCAATGGGAAGTTCCAGGGGATGATCTGGCCGACAACGCCGAGCGGTTCATGGAAATGATAAGCGACCGTGTCGTGGTCGATTTCGGAGATGCCGCCTTCCTGCGCGCGCAGCACGCCGGCGAAATAGCGGAAATGGTCGACGCCGAGCGGCAGGTCGGCGGCCGTGCTCTCGCGGATCGGCTTGCCATTGTCCCAGGTCTCGGCCAGAGCGAGCGTTTCCAGATTGTCTTCTATCACCTGGGCGATGCGCAGCAGCAGCAGCGAGCGTTCCGCCACGCTGGTGCGGCCCCAGGCGTCCTTGGCGGCATGGGCGGCGTCGAGGGCGGCTTCGACGTCAGCGGCATCGGAACGGGCGATCTGGCAGAGGACCCGGCCGTTTACGGGAGAGGTGTTCTCGAAATATTTGCCGCTGCGCGGTTCCTGCCATTGGCCACCGATGAAATTGCCGTAGCGGGGCTTGAACAGCGTTCCAGGCGAGCGGACGATCTCGGGCTTGTTCATCAATTTCCTCCTTCAGCGCGCCAATTGAGGTTTTGGGACTGGCGTCGTCTGGCCGGGAGGATGGGCGGGGCGAGGCTGCTTGTCAGGATGGGCACAGGCGATGACGAGGGCAATGTGTCTCAGGGATGAGACAGATTTGGGGGGCGGGTCTTCGGACCCGCCTATTCGACCAGCTCGGTCCTTCCAGGCTGGTCTGAAGACCAGCCCCCCGATCAACTCTCGCGGCCGATGCCGAGGCGCGCGATCTTGCGATGCATGGTGGCACGGCTGACGCCGAGGAGACGGGCTGCCGTGGAGACATTGCCCTTGGCACGCGACAGCGCCTGGCGCACGGCGGCACGCTCGCCTGCAAGCAGCCCCTCGCCCGGCCCCACCCTTTCGCCATCGATGAGATCGCCGGCCGGGAAGGGGTGGTTGAGATGCTCGTCCATCAGCCCGTAGACGAGGCGCGCCGCGCGGCTGGCGCCGATGACCAGGTCCTCCCTGTCCACGGCCAGCAGGCCGACCGGTCCGGAACCGGCATCGGGCCCGACCATGATGCGCGCATGGCGGAAGGCCTCGCGGAAATGCTGGGTCTCGATGCGGGTAGCGGCATCCCTCGTGGCAGCCGCCACCAGCTTGAGCAGGGCCGGCGTCACGTCGGAGCGGCAGGTCGAAACGTCGAGTGTGCCCGTCAGGCGGCCATTCGCGTCCCAGATGGGCGCCACCGTGCAACTCAGACCGATATTGCGGGTGAGGAAATGCTGGTCACGGTGAATGGTCAGCGCGCGCCCTTCGGCAATACAGGTGCCGACACCATTGGTGCCCTCGCTCTTTTCGCTCCAGACCATGCCCGTCCACAGCCCGAGCGCCTCGAAATCGGCATCGTCTCCCGCCTCGCCGCGCCGGTCGAGCGGCACCCCGTCTCCATCGGTGAGAAGGACGCAGCAGCCGGCGTCACCAACGGCCTGGAACAGGCGGTCGAGCGTCGTCTGCGCAAGGCGGACCAGCAGTTCCATGCGCGACAAAGCCGCCCTGAATTCGCCTTCGCCGAGGCGCAGGGGCGGCGGCGCGTGATCGGGATCGAGGCCGTAATGGCTCATGGAGCGCGACCAGGAGGCCGCGACCGCAGACTGGGCACCCGATGTGCCGTCACTCAAGGTGGCATAGACCAGATCCGCATGATGCAGACGGTCCGACTTACCCATTCCTGGCATTCGCTCCGCCCTCCGCATGCATTCCGACAAGGGGAGTTCGGCAGCCCGCTCCCCAACATCGACGCGGTTGGCGTCATCTTCCGCTGGAATTTCCTGCCCTGTCAATCGCAGTCGCGATTTTCATCATCGCCCAAAACGTTTTGGAAAATGAATTCTTCATTCGATGCGTCAACATCGCGCAGAATGCGAGCGCGACCTCGCCCGCCAGAAATGCTCGGCCTGAGGGGTTTGGCAATAGACGGGCACGCCCTCAAGCAGCCCTCACCAAGGAACGGTCTGCCCTCGATAGTCGAGATATTCCAGGCCGGGCCTGCTGCGTTTTTCGAGAAGCACGTTCACGAGGCTCGGCACGCTCTCTTCAATGGACAGGCGTCCACTGGGGCCACCCATGTCGGTGCGAACCCATCCGGGAGCCATCAGCACCATCGGGTGAGTCTCCCCGGCGCGGCGGGCCGCATAGCTGCGCATGAACATGTTCAAGGCTGCCTTGCTGCCGCGATAGACTTCACGCATGCCAGATGTGTTGTTGCTGACACTGCCCTGTCCGGACGACATCACGCCAATCAAGCCCGTTCCAGTGACGAGATCCGCCAGGTCCTCGATGACGCGCAGGGGGCTCAACGCATTGGTGACCATGACACGGATGAATTCCTCGGTCGTCACCTCCGCGATGGTTTCCTCGGGATCGTTGGTGACGCCTGCATTCACAAACAGAATGTCGAACCGGCGACCCGCCAGCCGGGCGCCGAGTGCTGCGACCTCGGCCGGCTCGCAGATGTCGACGGTTTCGATCTCGACCTGGTTGCCATGCTCGTCGGCCAGGTCATGCAGTTTCGTTCTGCCTGCCTGGGCGCGAACAGTACCGACGACATGCCATCCCTTCTTGACGAATTCGACGGCCATGGCGTGGCCGAGACCACGGGACGCTCCGATGAGCAGGATGGTGCCGGCAGGCTTTGGAGATAAGGTATCAGGCATGGCTTCAACGCTCGTTGCTGGTGTGATCGGTCAGCAATAGGCCGAGGCGCATACCCTGCGCCAGACGCACGAGATGCAACAAATGAATGCACGAAAGGCCCTGCATACCCGCCGCGCGACGCACGATCAGTCAAATCAAGGCAGAGAGGAGCGTCGGAATTTCGTCTAGGCGCTGATCCTCGGCCGGCCCGACGCCCGGGCCGTCACCAGCGCCTCGACGAACAATTCCCGGCCCTCTGCCACGATCTTCTTCTCGTCCACACTCACCGAAATCTCGACCGAGGCGGCACCCGCCGTAAGGGCGTCGCTCTCGGCCTGGATCCGCGCCGCCTCCTGAGCATGGCCCAGCGCCTCGGCGAGATCGAGGATGTCGCGCGTGCCTGAACGCGTGAACACCCGGAAGATTCCCTCCACCGGCTGCAGCACCTTCACTTCGGCCGAAACATGCACGCCGCCGACCACGGCGCCGACGGCGTTGGCGACCTCGGCATGTTCGGGCACCAGCGAAGGCGCGCCGACCATGCCGGCGATATCGCCGTAATAGGTCGCGGCCGAGGCACCGAGCCCGACCACCGGGGCCGTGAGCGACAGGCCGATCTTGACGAGGCCGCTATGGCCGTCGAGCGCCGCCACCGACAAGGCATGGCGCGACAGGCCTGTCTCCCGAAAGCCGTCCTCGGCCAGAGCGCATTCCAGCAGGAACTCGGCCGAACGGCGCGTGAGGGTCTCGATGATCCGCCGCGCCAGCGCCTCGGCGCTGTCCGCGAAGGGCAATCCCATGGCGTTGCGCCGTCTGGCAAACAGAGTGAGTCCCTTCTCGGCCGCCACCCTGTCCCAGGCGTGATGCAGGCCGAGCTGGTGCGCGGCATCGGAGGGCGTCAGCGCCGCCATGATGGCAAGGCGCCTGACGACCAGGCGCTGGAGCGCGTTGAGCTCGCGCCGGCTGTTGATCAGCTTGTCGACGGGCTGGGGTCCGTTCTCCAGCCGTGCCAGCACCTCGGCCTCCAATGCCGGCAGTTCCGCGAGAGGCGAATGCAGGCGCATGGCGAAGCGGCCGAAGAGGTCGTTGGGCAGATCGGCCCTGAGCTGGCGGTCGAGTGTTGAATGCACGAGGTCGGCATGGCTGTCGGCAAGCAGGGATAAAGGCACGGCCCGGCGCGGGCCGAGCTTGAGCGAGGTATCCAGGCCGTGCTGTTCGATCGCTACTTCGCTGTCGCCGCCGAGGCCGCAGGTGCGGATGGCGATGGCCTCAACCATGGTACGGAAGCCGCCAATCAGGGCGCCGGCCGGATCGATGCGCGGCCTGGCGCCGCGCAGCACGACGACATCCGTGGTGGTGCCGCCGATGTCGGAGATCAGGGCGTCCGGAGCACCGGCGAGGAAGGCTCCGCCCACGGCGCTGGCGGCCGGGCCCGAGAAAATCGTCTCGATCGGCTTGGCCTTGGCCACCTCGGCCGCCACCAGCGAGCCGTCACCGCGCACCACCATCAAAGGCGCAGCGATACCGAGCGCGGTGAGCTGGCCTTCGGTCGCGGCGATCAGCGCCTCGAGGAGATGGATCAGGCGCGCATTGAGCACACAGGTCAGGGCCCGCTTCGGCCCGTCCAGCTTGGCAGAGAGTTCATGGCCGCAGGTGACCGGCAGGCCGGTTTCGCGCCGCAGAATCTCGCGCGCCGCGATTTCATGGCTGGGATCGAGCACGGCAAAGCGCCCGGTCACCGCAAAGCCGGTCAGCCCCGGCGCCAAGGCGCGGGCCTGTTCGATCAGCGCTGCTTCGTCGAGCGGCGCGCGGACCTGGCCCATGGCGTCATGCCCGCCGGCAATCAGCAACACCGGATCGCCGTTCAATGCCGCCTTGAGATCCGGCCGCTCGGCATCATCGGCATCGAAGCCGATATAGACGAGGCCGACGCGCCCGCCCTGGCCTTCCACCATAGCGTTGGTGGCAAGCGTGGTGGAGAGCGAAACGAGGGCGATGCGCGCGGGCGCGACATCGGACTGGGCCAGCACCGCGCCGACGGCGCCGCCGACACCGATGGCGAGATCATGATGGGTGGTGAGCGACTTGGCCTTGGCGAGAACGCCCTTCTCCTCGTCATAGAGGACGGCATCGGTGAAGGTGCCGCCCGTATCGATACCCAACAAAACAGCCATAATGTCAGCCACTACCAATCCAATCGTCCTTTTGCTGATACGCGAATTCGGGCTGCGCCGCTCGCTCATACCGGCATTTTTTTGGACACTGGCGGCCTTTCCTCAAGCAAAGCGCCTTTCGGCTAAAACGCAATTACTCCCTCTGCCGTTGAGGGAGAGCACCACCGAGAGCAATTACGCGAAACGTCGCTTTGCTCTAACTCTTCGTTTCGAGGCGTCTTTGCGATTCGAGGTGATTCCGTGAAATCGCAGGACGCTTCGGCTATAGGGCAAAGCGGCGTGGACGGACAGGAGTGGGTTCCCAACCCTGCACGCTCCAGCAGGCGCCGCCAGTGTCGATGGCTTAAACATTCTAATTGATGTCCTAGACATCAATGTTGAAATATAGTATTTGATAAATGCGAGGCTGCCTATGATCACCGCTGCCCAGATGCGCGCTGCCCGTGCCCTCCTCGGCATCGACCAGCGCCAGCTCGCTGACCTGTCGGGGGTTTCCCTGCCAACGGTTCAGCGCATGGAAGCGAGCGAAGGCAATGTTCGCGGTGTGGTCGATACGTTGACGAAAGTGATCGAGGCGCTTGACCGCGCCGGCGTCGAGCTGATCGGCGACAATGCTGTCAGCCGCGAGGGTGGGCGAGGTGTGCGCCTCAAACAGCCCAAATCGTCGGAGGTGCCCTCGGCCTGACCTAGAGCAAAGCGCGTTCAGGCGTGAACGCTTCTCTGCTCTACCTCTTTGGTTCGACGCGTCTTTGCGATTTGAAGCGATGCGATCAGATCACAAGACGCTTTGAGGTTGAGTGGCGGCGGTCTGCAGAACGCTCTGCACCGTCTCCGGAAATGAGAGAAGCAATGACGGCCCGGGTGCATGAACCCAGCTTCAGCGAGCTCTATACGCCCAAGCTGGTGACGGTTCTCAAGGAAGGCTACGGGCTGGACAAGCTGAGGGCCGACATCCTCGCCGGATTGACGGTCGCCATCGTCGCTCTGCCGCTGTCCATGGCAATCGCCATCGCCTCCGGCGTGACGCCGGACCGCGGCCTCTATACCTCCATCGTCGGCGGCTTCGTGGTCTCGGTACTGGGCGGCAGCCGGTTCCAGATCGGCGGCCCCGCCGGCGCCTTCATCGTGCTGGTTGCCGCCGCCGTGCAACAGCATGGCGTGGACGGCCTCCTCCTCGCCACCTTCATGGCCGGTATCATCCTCACCTTGATAGGTGCCCTCCGGCTTGGCACCTTCATCAAATACATTCCCTACCCCGTCACCGTCGGCTTTACCTCCGGCATCGCGGTCATCATCTTCGCCAGCCAGATCAAGGAACTGCTCGGCCTGACGTTCAAAGATGGTGAACCCGGCCCCTTCGTCGAGAAGGTCGAGGCGCTCGCCACCGCCCTGCCGAGCTTCAGTCTGTCCGCCACGGCTGTCGCCGTCTTCGCCATCGGCCTTATCGTGGTAATCCGGCGCCTACGCCCCCATTGGCCCGCCTTCCTGATCGCAACCGTCACGGCGGCCGTGCTGGTCTGGCTGGCGGGCATACCTGTGGAAACGCTCGGCACGCGCTTCGGCGGCATCCCGCGCTCGCTGCCGGCTCCTCATCTGCCGACCCTGTCGCTCGACAAGGTCATCGAACTCCTGCCGACCGCGATCGCCTTCGCCCTGCTGGGCGGCATCGAGAGTCTGCTTTCCGCCGTGGTGGCCGACAGCATGAGCGGCCGGCGCCATCGCTCCAATATCGAGCTGGTGGCACAGGGAATCGCCAACATGGCCTCGGCCCTGTTCGGCGGCATCTGCGTCACCGGTACCATCGCCCGCACGGCCACCAATGTGCGGGCCGGGGCGCGCGGACCGGTCTCGGGCATTCTGCATTCGCTCTTCGTGCTCGCCTTCATGCTGCTGGCGGCCCCGCTTGCAAGCTATATCCCGTTGGCGGCCCTCGCGGCGGTGCTGGCGGTGGTGTGCTGGAACATGTTCGAGCTCCACCAGTTCGCCACGCTGGTGCGCGCCTCGCGCGGCGATGCCGTGGTGGTGACAGTCACTTTCCTGGTGGTGGTGTTCCGCGATCTCACCGAGGGCATCCTGATCGGCTTTGCCCTCGGTTGCCTCCTCTTCCTGCACCGCATGGCCGAGGCGGTCGAGATCGAGACATTGCGGCCGGTCGTCGAAGAGGATCTGTCCGACGCCGGCAGCGATCAGGACCCCCTGCCTTATGAGGCCGGCTTGGCCAGCAATCCCGACGTGGTCGCCTACCGGATTTCCGGTGCCTTCTTCTTCGGCGCGGCCGCCACGGTCGCCGCCGCCCTCGACGACATCGGCGAGCATCCGAAGACGACTATCATCGACTTTTCGGGCGTGCCGATCATCGATTCAACCGCTGCAGCCACCATTCACGGGCTGGTGCGCAAGGCCGCGGGCAGGGGTGGTACGGTGCAGATCGTCGGCGCCCGTCCCGCCGTGCTGCGGGTCTTGCTCTCCCACGGCGTGCGCCCGCCACAGGTGCGCTTCCGGGCCCGGCTGGCGCTACCGCGGGACGCGGCTTCGGACTGAACGTTCCCGCCGGCCCAGAAGAAGTTTCCGGTGAAACAGCTTGATTTTCGAACCTCATCTACCCCTGGATAGCTGATGGCATCGGAGGTCGCACGGATGAGAATTGCCTCACTCGCTTTCCTGCTTTCGGGGCTCGTCCTTGCGCCACAATTGGTATTTGCGGCGCAGTCGAGCGCTTCGATAGACCAGTGGAAAGCCCTGAACAGTCAATGCCGCGGCGGCAGTGGCGACGATCCCGCCACGCAGCAAGCCTGTGATCAGCGCGACGCCCTCACACGACAACTCGCCAAGGCGGGCTGGTGCTTCGGCCGCAAGGACGATCCCGACGCCGCTTCCTATCAGTGGCATCGTTGCACAGCGAAATCCCTGCGCCCGGAATAAAAAGGCCGGCCGGGAACGATATCCGGGCCGGCCAGGCTGCGCTGCGACGGGCCGAGGCGAGGCCCCGTCGTCCGCTGGAAGAAGTTATGCTCCCGCCTTCTGGGGCAGGGGTTGGATCGGCATGCCGGGGAAGATCTTCTGAATGTTGCCGGTGATGATCTGGTCGGTTTCCTTGATCCCCTTGGTCACCGCAATCAGCGGTCCCTCGGCGGGGCCGAGTTCGATCAGGCGCATCTCGACCTTGTTGCCCTCGCCGACGACATAGACATATTTGCCGAGCTGGCTCGAGCCGAGACCGGCCTGCGGCACCAGCAGCGTGTCCGGCCGCTCGCCGATGCTGAGGCGCAGATTGACATACTGGCCCGGCAGCAAGTTGCGCTCGGCATTGGCCGTGGTGGCGCGGGCGGTGATGGTGCCGGTGGCCCGATCGACGACATTGTCGAGGAAGGTGAGTTCGCCCTGATGGGCGGCTTCGTTTTGCCCGGGCACGGTGATATCGGCCGGGACCTTGCCGGCCGCCTTGGCCCTGAGGATCTGCGTCAGCTCGGCTTCTGTCGGCGTGAAGGTGACATAGATCGGGCTGACCTGCACCAGCGTGTTGAGCACGGTGCCGCCGGGGCTGACCAGCGTGCCGGCGGCGGCCTGGTTGCGACCGATCCGCCCGTCGAAGGGCGCCTTGATCTCTGTATAGGACAGGTTGAGTTCCGCCGCCTGGATCGCCGCCTTGTCGGCGAGCAGGGTGGCCTCGCCCTGCTTGACCGCGCTGGTGCGCTGGTCGAACAGATCCTTCGACAGGAAGCCCGTCTTGCTGAGGTCGTTGCCGCGGGTCATGCTGTTCTTGGCATAGTCGAGTGCGGCGGTATCGCGCTCGGCCTGAGCTTTTACCTGCGCCAACGCAGCCTGATAGTCGCGCGCGTCGATGCGATAAAGGACATCGCCCTTCTTCACATCGGCGCCGTCGGTGACAGGCTGCTCGAGCATGTAACCCGAGACCTTGGCCTGCAGGGTGATGCTGCGGATCGACTCCGTGCGGGCGGGATAGTTGAGGAAGATCGGAATGGACTTCTTGACCACGGAGGCGACCGGCACCGGCATGGCCTGCATGGCCGGTGCCGGATTGGCGGAAGCCGGCTTGCTCAGCATCCCAGCCAAGAGTTCCTGGCCGGCGGCGATGAGATGCGGCTTGTCCTTGAGGTAGTAGCCGCCGCCAGCGGCGGCGACCACGACGATGGCGGTGGCGATTTTCCAGATACGCATCGGTATCCCCTTATTCGGCAGCCTGGATCCGGGGCGGCAAAGCCTCCTCGGACGCATCAGGCGCGCTGTCGGTATGGTGTGAGTCTTTTCTGGCGGAGGCACGACGCTCGCGCCAACGCTCGATGATGGCGTAGAACACCGGCACGAAGACCAGCGTCAGCACGGTGGCGACCAGCATGCCGCCGAACACGGCCGTGCCAAGCGATTGCCGGCTGGCCGCGCCGGCCCCGGTCGCCTTCACCAGCGGCACCACGCCCAGGATGAAGGCGAAGGCCGTCATCAGAATCGGGCGCAGGCGCAGGCGGCCGGCTTCCATCGCTGCCTCGACGATGCCATGGCCCTGCTCACGCAGATGCTTGGCGAACTCGATGATCAGGATGGCGTTCTTGGCCGCCAGGCCGATCAGCATGACGAAGCCGATCTGCGAGTAGACGTCGAGCTGCATGTTGCGCAACCAGATGGCGAGCAGCGCACCGAACAGGCCGAGCGGCACCGCCAGCAGGACCATGAAGGGCATGGACCAGCTCTCATACTGGGCCGCCAGGATCAGGAAGACGAACACGATGGCAAGGGCGAACACAGCCGCTGCGATCGAGCCGGCCTTGAGCTCCTGGAAGGTGATGCCGGTCCATTCATAGTTGAAGCCGTTCGGCAGGGTCGTGGCGGCAACCCTCTGCATCGCCTCGATCGCCTGTCCCGAGGAGTAGCCCGGCGCAGGAGCACCGTTGATCAGAGCGGCACCGTAATTGTTGTAATGGGTCACCGTCTCCGGCCCGACGATCGGCTTCAACGATCCCAGCGTCGACAGGGGCACCATGTTGCCGGTGGCATTGCGGACGTAGAGGCGGCTGATGTCACCCGGGTCGGCACGCGAATCCTTGTCGGCCTGCAGCGTGACGCGGAAGGTGCGCCCGAACTGGTTGAAGTCGTTGACATAGAGCGAGCCGAGATAGATCTGCAGCGTGTTGAAGATATCAGGCAGGTTCAAACCGAGCAGCTTGGCCTTGTTACGATCGAGGTCGTAATTGAATTGCGGCGTCGAGGTCGAGAAGGTGGTGAACAGGGTCTGCGGGTTGAGTTCGGGCTGCTTGCGCGCCTCGGCAAGCAGAGCCTGGGCTGCATCGTTCACGGCGACGGGGCCGCGTCCGTTCAGGTCCTCGATCTGGAACTCGAAGCCACCAGTGGTTCCCAGGCCCTGGATGGAGGGTGGCTCGAAGGCCAGGACGAAACCATCGGCGATACCGAAGAGTTTCGGGCGCACCTTGTTGACGATATCGGTGGCGCTGAGGCCTCCCCCACGTTCATCCCAGGGCTTGAGGATCGCGAACTCGACCGCGGCGCTCGATTGCTGGGCATTGGTGAGGAAGTTCAGGCCAGAGATCGACATGATATCCTCGACCCCAGGCTCGGCCATCAGGATCTGCCGCACCTGCTTGGCAGCGGCATCGGTGCGTTCCAGCGAGGCGCCGTCCGGAAGCTGGAGCACCACGAAGAAATAACCCTGGTCTTCCGAAGGCAGGAAGGTGGAGGGCACCCGCGTCGAGATCCAGTAAGTCGCGCCGAGCACCACCACGAACGCTGCCATCATCAGCCAGCGCAGCCGGATGAAGCCACGCACCGAGGCGGCATAGCCGTGCGACAGCCTGTCGAAGCCGGCATTGAACCAGCGGAACAGGAAGAAGCGCGAGGCCGGCTTGTGGCTGAGGAAAGCTGCCGAAAGGGCAGGGCTTAGGGTCAGTGAGTTGAAGGCGGAGATGCCGACCGAGATCGCCACGGTCAGGGCGAACTGGTTGTAGAGCTGGCCGGCGACGCCGGGAATGAAGGCAACCGGGACGAACACCGCCATCAGCACCGCCGTGGTGGCGACGATCGGACCCGTCACCTCCTTCATGGCGATCTTGGCCGCCTGCATCGGCGGATGCCCCGCTTCGAGCTGTCTCTCGACGTTCTCCACCACGACGATGGCGTCGTCGACGACGAGGCCGATGGCGAGCACCATGCCCAGCAACGAGAGCATGTTGAGCGAGAAGCCCATGGCCAGCATCACCACCATGGTCGCGATCAGCGACACCGGGATGGCGATGACCGGAATGAGCACGGTGCGCCAGTTCTGCAGGAAGATGTAGACGACGAGGACCACGAGGATGAGCGCCTCGACCAGCGTCTTGACGACGTCCTCCATCGCGGCCGACACGAAGCGCGTCGTGTCGTATTTCATCGAATATTCGATGCCCTTGGGGAATCGCGCCGAAAGCTCCTTCATCTTGGCTTCGACGGATTCCTTCAGCTTGAGCGAGTTGGAGCCTGGCGCCTGGAAGACACCGAGCACCACCATCGGCTTTTCGCCGTGATAGGCTGAGGATGAGTATTGCAGAGAGCCGAGCTCGATGCGGGCGACATCGCGCAGGCGCACCACCGAGCCACCGGCCGGGTTGGCCCGGACGACGATGTTGCCGAACTCCTCCGGATCGCTGAGGCGGCCGGTGGCGTTCACCTGCATTTCGAAGGCCGTGCCTGCGGGTGCCGGGTTCTGACCGATCTTGCCGGCAGCAACCTGCACGTTCTGCTCGGCGACGGCATTTTGCACGTCGACGGCCGTGATACCGAGATTGGCGAGCTTGTCCGGATCGAGCCAGATGCGCATGGAATAGCGGCGCTCGCCGAAGATCTTGACGTCGCCGACGCCCGGCAGGCGCTTCAGGGGATCAACGATCTGCAGATAAGCGTAGTTGCTGAGAGCGACCGAATCGACCGAATTGTCCGGCGAAGTCAGGTCGACGATCAGCACGAAATTCGGATTGGCCTTGGTGACCGAGACGCCGGACTGGTTGACGATCGCCGGCAGGGAGGAAGCGGCCTGGGCCACCCGGTTCTGCACGTCCATCGCCGCGATGTTCAGGGGATAGCCGACATCGAAGGTGACGGTGATGTTGGACGAACCGTCATTGGAGCTGGCCGAGGACATGTAGATCATGCCCGGCACGCCGTTGATCTGCTGCTCGAGCGGCGTGGTCACCGTATCGGCGACGACTTGCGAGCTGGCACCAGGATAGGAGGCGCTGACCTGGATCTGAGGCGGCGTGATGTTGGGAAACTGGGCGACCGGCAACAGAAAATAGGCAATCGCCCCCGCCATCACCATGATGATGGCGATGGCCGAGGCGAAGATCGGACGTTGGATGAAATAATTGACCATTGTGAAGCTCTGCGTCAGCCGCCCTGGATGCCAGCATGTGGCATGACGGTGTCAGAAAATGTCAGGAGGATCGACGGCATGTCCCGCGTTTCGGCGAGACGGCGAGCCTGGCCGGTGAGCATCGTCCTGAGCGAAACCGGATCGACCCCGTCGGCCCGCATGAGGGCGAGCGTCAGCGGATCGTTCAGCAACTGATCGATTGTCATATTGCAGCCTTGCTGAGCCATGACTCCTCCAGCGCGGAAACATGGGTTCATGCTCCGCCGAATCCGATTGACGATGTGTTGTTTCCTAGAGCAAAGCGCGTTCAGGCGTGACGTGCTTTGCTCCAGATTCCTGGTTCGACGCGCCTTGGCGATTTGAAGAGATTCGATCAAATCACAAGACGCTCTGGTGAATCGTCTCTCTAACAGGGCTGGATCGCAGTGCGATGACGAAACGGCCTTGACGACGCCTTACCAAGCTGTTACCGATCAGTAACAGCGATTACTGTTACAGGTCGGTAACAGTTTGGTCAAGCCATGAGCCAGAAAATTTTGGAACAAAGCGAAGAGTCAGTCTGCTGCCCCGGACAACGTCCGCGAGACCGCATCGTCGTCACTGCGCGCGACCTCTTCCACCGACATGGCATCAACACCATCGGCGTCGACACGATTGCCAAGGTTGCCGGCACCAACAAGATGACGCTCTATCGTCACTTCGGCTCGAAGGACGATCTCATCGTGGAATGCCTGCGGGCGGCCGAGATCGACAACCAGACCCGCTGGGCTCAGCTCGAGACCGAGTATCCCGGTGACGCCCGCGCCCAGTTGCTGGCCTGGGTCGGCAAATGCGCCGACTATATCGAGAGCGACAATCGGGGCTGCGAATTCGCCAATGCGGCCGTGGAACTCTCGGGCGAGGACCACCCCGCCCGGCGCCTGGTCGAGGAATTCAAGAAAAGGCATCGCGACCGCCTGGCCCTGCTCTGCCGGCAGGCGGGCCTCGACCAGCCGGACCTGGTCGCCGATACGCTGCATCTCCTGCTCGAGGGTGCCCGCGTCAGCCGCCAAAGTTCCGGGGTGGAAGGGCCGAGCGCCCGCTTCGTGCGCATGGCCGAGGGCGTGATCGCTTCCTTCGGCAAAAGCGCCTGACTCTTGCGGACATTCTGAGAGCCCGATTATCACAGCGACGTGCTTGCACGACGCAATGGCTTCCTCTTCCCAAGCGCAGCGTTTAAAAGAGCGGACATATCGCGACATGCAAGCATGTCGCTGTGATGTCCGCGCTCCAAGGAACTCCCTTCGGCAGCGCCGAACAGCCTTAGTTCCTGCCAGGAAGCATCACCATGTCCCATCCAGCGCTCGTTCCTGGCTCGGTCGCCGTCGTAACCGGCGGTGCCAGCGGCATCGGACTCGCCGCCGCCGTCAAATTTGCCTCCCTCGGCCTCAAGATCGCCATCGCCGATCTCGGCGAGGACAGGCTCGCTGCAGCCGCCGAAAAGGTCGCTGCGGCCGCGCCGGACGGACTGAAGGCCGTGCTTGCCTCGGCCACCGATGTCAGCGACGTCGAGGCCCTGCTCGGCCTGCAGCAAGCAGTGCATGAGCACTTCGGCGGTACGGATGTGCTGATGAACAATGCCGGCATCCAGCCGGGCTCGAAACTGTTCGATGCCCGGGAGGACCAGACCTGGGAACGCATTTTCTCCGTCAATCTCAAGGGTGTGATCCAGGGCACGCAGGTCTTCGCACCGGGCATGATCGCGCGGGGACGTCCCGGCCTGATCATCAACACCGGCTCCAAGCAGGGTATCACCACCCCACCCGGCGATCCTGCCTACAATGTCTCGAAAGCGGCGGTGAAGGCTTTCACCGAGGCCCTGCAGCATGAACTGCGCAACACCGAGGGCTGCCGGATATCCGCCCACCTGCTGATCCCGGGCTTCGTCTTCACGCCGCTCGCCGCCAAGGGCCGTGCCGACAAGCCGGCCGGAGCATGGACGCCCGAACAGACCGTTGATTTCATGCTCGAACGCCTGGCAGCCGGCGATTTCTACATTCTCTGCCCCGACAACGAGGTGCCACGCTCGCTCGACGAGCGGCGCATCGCCTGGGCTGCCGGCGACATCATCGAGAACCGTCCACCTTTGTCGCGCTGGCACCCTGATTATGCCGAGAAATTCGCCGAATTCCTGAAGGGGTGACGACGTTTGGGGGGCTGGTCTTCAGACCAGCCCGTAACCGCGGCCGGCAAGACTTGGCGGGTCTGAAGACCCGCTCCCATTCTGCGGGGGCCTCACGAACAAGGCCCTATGACGGTGTGATCACCGTACGACGATTGCGCTTGGGCTTGACGGCGTGGGTTTCCCGGCCGGCTGCCGTCTGCAGCTCCCGGCGGAAGACGTCGCGCCGCTCATGGATGGAAGCGATCACCGGGCCGGCCGGCACGCCGAGGCCGGCAAGGGCTGCTTCGGACAGTTGCAGGCTCGCCTCGATGGTCTCGGGGACGGCGTCGGTGACGCCGAGGGCGTAGAGCTTGCTGGCATGATCGGCATCGCGCGAGCGGGCCACGATGACGAGATCCGGCCGCAGCGCCCGCGCCGTGGTGACCACAGCCTCGATCTGGCGGGGCTGGTCGATGGTAACGACCAGGGCAGAGGCCTCGGCGAGGCCGCAGCGTTCCAGGAACGCGGCGTTGGTGGCATCGCCCCAATAAACAGGCTTCTTGTCCTCGCGCCAGCGCGCCACCGCCTTGGCGTTCGCGTCCACGGCAAGATAGGCGATCTTGTGCTCGCTGAGCATTTCGGCCACCAAGCGGCCGACGCGGCCATAGCCGACCACGATGGCACGGCGCTGCTTGTCCTCCGGCGGGCTTTCCAGGGCTGCCGCTTCCACCGGCACCGCCAGTTCATAGCGCTTGGCGATGCGACGGCCGAGCACCCCCAGCACCGGGATCGAGGCCATCGAAAGAGAGGCGATGGCGACCACCAGCGCCGACTGTTCCGGCGTGAGGATGGAAAGCTGGGTGGCGAGCGTGAATACCACGAAGGCAAACTCGCCGGCCGAAGCCAACAGGAAGGCGGTTTCGATCGAGACGGCCTTGGACAGCCGGTAGAGACGGCAAAGGCAGAAGATCAGAAGGCCCTTGACCAGCACCAGAGCCAGCACCGCACCGATGATCTGCAAGGGATAACGCACGACCACGGTGAGATCGACGCTCATGCCGACAGTGAAGAAGAACACGCCGAGCAGCAGGCTCTTGAAGGGCTCGATCGTCGCCTCGATGGCACGGCGATATTCGGTCTCGGCCAGCAGCAGCCCGGCGATGAAGGCACCAAGGGCCATGGACAGCCCCTCGCTCGCCGCCGCCACGCCGGCCCCGATCGCCACGAACAAGGTAGCGGCGATGAAGAGTTCGGGATTCTCCGGATTGGCGACCAGGCGGAACAGCGGGCGCAGCAGGAAATGGCCGGCGATCACGATGGCGGCAATGGTGAGCACGGCCAGGCCGAGGGCATAGCCGAGGCCGACCAGCACGGAGCGGTCGGAATGCCCGCCCATGGTGCCGACCAGGAACAGCACGGGCACCACGGCGAGATCCTGCAGGAGCAGCACCGCAAAATTGACACGTCCCGTGGCCGAGGCCATGCGTTTCTGCCCGGCCAGCACCTCCACCACGATGGCCGTGGACGACAGAGCCAGACCTGCGGCAACCACCAGCGCCACCTCGGGCGGCAGCACCAATTGGGCAAGCAGGGCGACGATGATGGTTGACACCACCACCTGCAGGCCGCCCAGGCCGAAGACCAGCCGGCGCATGGTCATCAGGCGGGCGAGCGAGAGCTCGAGCCCGATGACGAAGAGCAGGAATACCACGCCGAATTCGGCGATGCGGGCGATGGTTTCGCGCTCGCTGATGGCGATCCAGTCGATATAGGGCACATAGGACGACAGGGAACCGACACCGGTCGGCCCCATCACCGCGCCGGCCGCCAGGAAGCCGATGACCGGGCTGACATGCAGGCGGCGCACGAGCGGCACCACCACGCCGGCCGTGCCGAGCACGACCAAAGCGTCCTTCAAAGCCGAGAGATCGACCGCTCCAGCCAAAACCACCCCCATGTTGTTCGATTATGCCTATCGAACAACGAAGGACCCTGCTTCGCCAATCGAAAACCGCAGCAGGCGAGCATTAATTTCAGGCAGGGGATAGCGCCTCCGGGATTGCAGGTGGTTCCGGCTATAGCTTCCAGCCCGAATGGATGGCGACGATGTTGCCCGTGTGCGAGCGATGGCTGACCTGGGCAAAGCCCGCTTCGCGGATCATGGCCGAGAAGGCTGATGGCTTGGGGAAGTTGCGGATCGACTCGACCAGGTAGCGATAGGGCTCGGCATCGCCGGTGACCATGCGGCCGATCGGCGGGATCAGGTTGAAGGAATAGAGATCGTAGATCTTGTCGAGGCCGGGCATGTCGACGGTGGAGAATTCCAGGCACAGGAAGCGCCCGCCCCGCTTGAGCACGCGATAGGCTTCGGCGAGGGCCTTGTCGATGCGCGGCACGTTGCGGATGCCGAAGGCAATGGTGTAGCCGTCGAAGCTGCCTGTCTCGAAAGGCAGTTCCTCGGCATTGGCCTCGACGAAATCGAGCTGGCCGGCAAGGCCGCGCTCCTCGCCGCGCTGGCGGCCGACTTCCAGCATCGAACCGTTGATGTCGAGCACGGTGACATGCGTGTCGGGACCGCCTGCCTTCACGATACGGAAGGCAACGTCGCCGGTGCCTCCGGCCACGTCAAGATGGCGGAAGGGCCGCTGGCGCGGCGGATTGAGCATGTTGACCAGGTCGTTCTTCCACAGCCGGTGCAGCCCGCCCGACATCAGGTCGTTCATCAGGTCGTAACGCCCTGCCACCTTGTGGAAGACATCATCGACCATCCCCTGCTTCTCCTCCAGCCGCACGGTGGAAAAGCCGAAATGGGTGTCGGTGCTGACGGTCATCGGGTGAACTCCGGGCAAGGTCTGCGGGTGCTATAGACCATCACAAGGCCGAGGTGAACCGCATCTAGCGCAAGGCTCGGCTTCGTCCTATCTCTCCCCGGCAGCCTGCGCCGGAGGAATCATGCCTGAACTGCCTGAAGTCGAAACCGTCCGTCGCGGCCTGGAACCGGCCATGACCGGCGCCCGCTTCCTTGAGGTCGAGGCGAGACGGCCGGATCTGCGCTTTCCGCTGCCGGCCGATTTCGCCCGCCGCCTCGCCGGCCAGACCATTCTCTCGATGGGGCGGCGTGCCAAATATCTCCTGGCGGATCTTTCTTCCGGCGAGGTTCTGGTGATGCATCTGGGCATGACCGGCCGTTTCCTGATCACGGCGCCGGATGGCGGCGTGGAGGCGCCGGGCGAATTCGCCATGGAGGTCAAGGAGGATGCCAAGCACGATCATGTCGTTTTCCGCCTCTCCAACCGTTTCACCATCACCTATAACGACGTGCGTCGCTTCGGCTTCATGGATCTGGTGCCGCGCGCCGGGCTGGAGAGTTCGCGCCATTTCAAGGCCATGGGCATCGAGCCGCTTGGCAACGAGCTCAGCGGGGAGACGATAGCGCGCCTGTTTGCCGGCAAGATGGCGCCGCTCAAGGCCGCTTTGCTCGACCAGGGCCTGATCGCCGGGCTCGGCAACATCTATGTCTGCGAAGCCCTGCATCGCGCCGGCCTCGCGCCCGAGCGGGCCGCGGGCACGCTTGCCGACGGGCAGGCGGAACGTCTCTCCGGTGTGATCCGCGAGGTACTGGCCGAGGCGGTGGAAGCCGGCGGCTCGACCTTGAAGGATTACAGGCACACCGACGGCTCGCTCGGCTATTTCCAGCACCGTTTCCGCGTTTATGACCGCGAGGGCGAAGCCTGTCCGACGCCGGACTGCCGCGGCATCATCGAACGCCTGGTGCAATCGGGGCGCTCGACCTATTGGTGCCGGCACTGCCAGACGTAGGAAAATTCTCTCGGTACAGGTCGAGCATAAAAATTAATTAAAACGATCAATAGCATCAACAGTGATGTGCCAAAGCATGTCTTACTGTTGCAACCGTTTGACAAGCCCGATAGAGTGCCCTGCAACAGTTTGGATAAAATTACCTCATAAGTGTTGATATGACTGATTTCATTGAATTAAACAATGATCAGAGACGTGAGAAAATTAACTCCGAACAGCGTTTTGCAGCGCTCCGACAGGCTCGGCTGAAGGCAAATAGCTATCGTGGGTCGCTGGTCTGGCACACGGTCGACGGCGTGGAGCGTCTGATGCGCAGCTACTACGACTCCTCCGGCGCCAGGCGTCAGAAAGTCGAGGGGCGCCGGTCAGCCGACACGCAAAGCCTGAAGGCGGATTGGGAAGCGGCACGCGCATCTGCGCAGGAAACGCTGGCTGTTCGACAAGCACAGATGGAGCGACAGTCCGCCGTCAACCGCGCGCTGCGACTGGGCCGCGTTCCCCTCCTCACCGCCAGGATCATCAGGGCGTTGGATGACGCCGGTCTCATCGGCTCCGGCATCCGCATCGTCGGCACCAATGCGCTTTATGCCTATGAGGCGACAGCTGGCGTCTTCCTCGATCCCGGCATTACCACGACCGAGGACATCGATCTCCTGATGGACGCGCGACAATCCTTGAGGATCATGGCCGACGATCAAGTAAAAGACGGTACGCTGATCAATCTGTTGCGGAAGGTCGACAGATCCTTCGAGCGCTCGCAGGCGACATTTCGTGCCGTCAATCGCGACGGCTATCTCGTCGACCTGATCAAGCCCGTGGCGCGCCCTACCTGGAAACGGGATCGGGAATCGATAGGAACATCCGAGGACGAACTCGTCGCCGTGGGGATCGAGGGCCTGGCATGGCTGGAGAACGCATCGCCTTTCGAAGCGATCGCGATCGACGAGAAAGGCGGACCACTACGCATGATCGCACCCGATCCGCGCATCTTTGCCGCACACAAGTTGTGGGTGTCGCAGCGCTCAGACCGGGAACCCGTCAAGCGCCTGCGCGACCTCGCCCAGGCACAGGCCGTGGCGCAACTCACAGCCACCTATTTCGAGCACCTTCCCTTCGATGCGTCCGCGATGCGCGCATTGCCCAAAGCAGCCTTCGAAGCCGCGAAATCCTTGTTCAAGCGCCAGGCCGAGAGCACGATTTGACGGGCCACGTGAGCAATGACTTCGCCCCAATCAATCGAGCGGAATGGTCGCCCGCACAGCCCAGTCCTCGATCGGAATGCTCTGTGCCGACCGGACCACGGCGATATGGTCGAAACGGATGACGCGTCCGGCCAGGCGCGCCTCGATTTGCCGCGCCGTTGCCTGCCTGAGCGGCCCGTCTTCCACGCCATAGGCCAGCGAGACATGCGGCATGAAGCTCTCGATCGCGGAAGCGGCGATCGAGGCGATGGCACGGCGCTTCAGTTCGAGCACGGGTCCTGCCTTCTCGAAACGGGCATAAAAGGCCCGGAAGAAGAGATCGCTGGTGCCTATCGCCTGGATAGTGGCAGTGAAGGGCGCGATGCCGGCGGTGACGGCGACAAGCTGGCGCGCCAGCGCCTCTTCCTCGCAGAGCCGGTCCTCGACCAAGGTGAGGTGCGGCTGGAAGCGCGGCGTGCCGAAGCGCTCGGCCAATTCGGCGACGATGGCGGCCAGCATAAGCTCGTCCTCGCCCGCAGGCATCAGCCAGACGGAATGCATGCCCTTTGCCGCATCCTCGGCCATGTCAGCGGCCCACCTTGGCCAGCACGTCGGCGCTGAGGAAACGCTCGACCACGAACATGAAGGCGATGGAGGGAACCAGCAGCACCAAAGCCGTGATCGAAGCGATCTGATAGTTGCCGCCGGCGCTGGCAGTGTAGAGCAGCAGCGGCATGGTCTTGATGTCGGGCGCGCCAACAAAATAGGTGCCGGTGAACTCGTCCAGCGATTCCAGGAAGACGAAGATGGCGCTCGCCATCAGCCCGGGCGCGGCGAGCGGCAGCACGATGTCGCGGAAGGCACGCGGCCCGCCGGCGCCGATCGAGCGCGCCGCCTCCTCCAGATCCACCGGCACCGCCGAGAAGGAGGCCGTGGCGATCCACACTGCATAAACGAGGCCATGCGTGGTGTGGACGAGCACCACGCCGAGGACCGTGCCGTTCAGGCCGATTTCATAGAACAGCCGCGCAATGTTGACGTAGACGGGCAAATTGGGAAAGGCCTGAGGCAGAAGCAGCAGCAGCAGGATGCCAGCGCGGAAGGGCAGTCTCAGCCGAGCGAGCGCATAGCCGGCGGGAATCGCGAGGGCGAGGGACAGCGTCACGGTGAGCAAGGCTATGGAGACACTGGTGCCAAGCGAAGCCAGGGCATCGCCGCGCGGGGCGAACACGCGCGGCCAGAAGGAAAAGCCATATTGCAGCGGCAGGCTGTGCGGGAAATACCAGCGCTCCGCCACCGTCCACAGCAGCAGGTTGACCAGCGGGCCAAAGATGGCAAAGGCAAGGAGGCCGAGCCCGATGCCGCGCGGGATCCACAGCCAGTCGATCCGCCAAATACGGGCAGGAAGCGCGTGACCGGCATCGCTCATCGCGCATTCTCCTTCATGGTCTGCTTGAGATAGATCCAGGCCACCGCGCCGGTGAAGGCGAGCGACAGCAAGCCGAGCGCGTTGGCGACGCCGTAGTCGCCATAGGAATTGATGCGGAAGGCCATGTCGGCGGTGATCATGGTGGGCGATTGCGCATTGATCATCAGCGGTACCGAGAGCACCGACATCATCGTCACCAGGCTCAGCACAGCACCGACAAGCAGCGTGGAAGCAACCTGCGGCACTACGATCTCGAGGAGGATGCGCAGGCGCGAGGCCCCGAGATTGCGGGCGGCCTCGATGGTGGACCGGTCGAGCGAAGCCATGGCGCCGGCGGTGAGCAGGGTGACGAAGGGCATCTGCTTCCAGACGAAGGCGATCACGATGCCCCGCCAGTCGAGGAAGCTGACGGCCTGCAGCGGCGACAGCAGATCGGCATTCACCAGAAGGCTGTTCATCAACCCGTTCTTGGCGAGGAAGGTGCGCAGGATCTGGCCGACCACGATGAAGGGCACGAAGAGCGGCCAGCGATAGAGCCAACGCAGCACGGCAACCGCGAGGGGATTGGACCCGAGCGTGAGATAGCCCGCAATGGCGATGGCGATCAGCACGATCAGCGCGGTGGAGATCAGGATGATCACCACCGAGAAGACCATGTCGGTCCAGTAGAGCTCGAAGGCCTTGCTGAAATTGCCGAGCCCCGGCCCCTCCGGCGTAGCGAAGGAGCCGGTGACCGAGCCGGCCAGCGGCACCACGAACAGCAGGATCACCACCGCGAGCGCCGGCGCGACCAGCAACAGGCCGGCGAGGGAAGGAGCGGTGCGTGAAGAAGCCATGTGGTGAAACCTCGAGATTTTTGAGCCCCTTCTCCCGCAAGGGGAGAAGGCACACACACCCTACTCCGCCACCTTCTTTTCATAGGCTTCGAGCAGATCGGCGTAATAAGGCCCGATCGGGAAGGACTTGCCGTATTTGGCGAGATCGTCGGGCGAAATGTCGGTGAACAGCTTCTGCCAGATCGCCGGATCGAGCTTGTCCTGCACATATTTGGCGTCGATGCCCGGATACCAGTTGAACTGCTTGACGATACCGTTGGCCTGCACGTCGGGGCTGGTGGCGAGCGCAATGAACTTCTCGGCCAGCGCCTTGTGGGCGGTCTTGGCGGGGATGACGTAGTGCATCGGCTGGCCGGGCATGCCGGGTGCCGGCAGCACCAGCTTCATGGTGGGCGGCAGCTGGCCGTTGGCCTTCCAGGAATAGAACATGTCGACCCACACCGCACCCATGGCGATCTCGCCACGGCTGAGCATGTCGAGCGTGCCGGCATTGCCGGGGGTGAGCGCGACATTCTTGTTGAAGGCCTTCAGCTTGGCGAAGGCATCGTCCCATTTGGTCTTTTCATTGGCATCGTAAGGCCCTTCCTGCAGGACCTTGGCATCGCCGGCATAATTGTAGATCCAGCTGATCACGAAGGAGACGCCGGAGGCACCGCCCTTGATGCCGTTATAGCCGAACTGCTTAGGGTTCTTCTCGGTCCAGGTCACCAATTCGTCGAAGGTTTTGGGCGGATTGGACACCAGGTCCGGATTGTAGGCGATGGCCGTCTGGCTATTGAACATCGGCATGACATAGCCGTCGACATCGGCCCCGAGCGCCAGCTTGGCGTTGGTGCGCGTAACCAGCTTGCCCGTGTCGATATTGCCGCGATATTTATCGAGCAGCCCATCCTGGACCAGCTTGCCCGCCACCTTCTCGTGGATGACGGCGACGTCGACGTCATAGACTTCCTTGCCCGCCTTCTTCTGGGCATCGAGCCGCTCGACGATTTTCTGCGAACCGGCATCGCCAGGACCGGTGCCGACCACGCGGACTGTCGTGCCCGGATTCTGCTTTTCGAAAGCCGGCGCCAGGAAATTATTGACGTAGTCGACCATGTTCTGGTCGCCCGCCGTGATCACCGTCAGTTCCTCGGCCAATGCCGTGGTGCTTGCCAGGGGCAACGCGGCGGCAAGCAGCCCCGCGACGGCGGATAATGCAGCCAGTCTCATCCGAACTCTCCTGTCTCTCGTTACGGTTCAGCCATGTTCGCCGGGGAAGACGAACAGGCCTGTCTCGGGAATATGAACATTGACTTTCGCGCCATCCGGCCAGGCCTTGGGCGCATCGACGACCAGCGGCCCGGCCGGCGTGGCGACGACATGGCGCCAGAAGCCGCCCGGGAAACTGACCTGACCGATCTCCCCCGGCAGTGCCAGGAAGCCTCGCGTGGGATTCGCCAAAAGTTCCGCTGCCTGGGCCCCAGCTGCATGCAGCTCAGCCGCCTCGGCCCGGAAATGGGCGATGCATGGGCCTGAAACGACCGGCCGTCCGGCTGCAGCGATCAGGGCAGGCGCACCGCCCGTCCCCTCCACCCGCAACAGGCCCTCGCCAGGAGGAGCGGGGCTGCAAGTAAGGCGCAGGCTGTTCTCGGCGCCCATGAACGCGGCGACAAAAGCGGAAGCCGGTTGGTTGTAGACCTCCTCCGGCGTGCCGATCTGGGCGATCTTGCCAGCGTTGAGGATGACGATGCGGTCGGCCATCACCATGGCCTCCTCGCGATCATGGGTGACATGGATCGCGGTGATGCCGAGCCGGCGCTGGAGGGCGCTGATCTCCTGGCGCACCGTGAGGCGGATGCGCGCGTCGAGGTTGGACAGCGGCTCGTCGAGCAGCAGGATGTCGGGGCTGACGGCGAGCGCCCGCCCGAGCGCCACACGCTGGCGCTGGCCGCCGGAGAGCGCCGCCGGCTTGCGTTCCTCCAGCCCGGAAAGGCCGAGCAACGCGGTGATGTCCTTGACCTTGGCAGCGATCTCGGTGCGATCGAGCCGGCGCAGCTTGAGGCCATAGCCGATATTCTGCGCCACCGTCATATGCGGCCAGAGCGCATAGGTCTGGAACACCAGCGCCATGCCGCGCCGATCCGGCGGCTCACCGGTGATGTCGCGTCCCCGCACGCGGATGGCGCCGGAACGCGGCTGGATGAAGCCCGCGATGGTGCGCAGAAGGGAGGTCTTGCCGCAGCCCGACGAACCGAGCAGGGCGACGAATTCGCCCTCGCCCACCGTCAGGCTCAGATTCTCGAAGACCTGGGTGTTGCCCAGCCTTACCGAGGCCCTGTCGACCTCGAGCAGGGGCTGCCGCAAGGAGCCTGTCGCCAAGGATCGGTCCATCTGGGTTTGATCACTCGGCTTCACGGCACAACCTCCCGCGGGCAGAGCCCGGCGTCCTCGATTCAGGCAGGACGCCTGCAACCGGCGGCGCCCTCCCCTCTCGTTTCCTCATCGCCATGTCTGATTGCACAGCTGTGCAATGCTCGCTCTGCCCGAAACTCCTGTCAATAGCGCAGAGCCATTCCATCGCGGTCGTTCGCTCAATCCTGAGTAGTTAGAATCTGCTCCAACGACACCGAAGCAGGGTTGCCGGTAAGCCAGCCCCTATTTGCACAGCTGTGCAGAAGCCTTGCCACGTTTTATCCCTGCCGTTTCGACGTGACAGGCATATGACGGTTCGCCGGCTCGGCATCCAAAATCGCCGGCCGTGGCTTTGCCTGTCGATTTCGCTGGCACCGCCTCCACAAATGCCGGAGGCTACTCTCCAGGGAGAGCATGGTTGCAACGGACGCGGCAGACAGCCAGAGGTCAACCGCATGGTCGATCCGAGATTTTCCACCCGACCGGTCACCACCGCCAATTGGACCGACTTCGAGGCGTTGTTCGAAGGCAAGGGCGCGCCGAAATATTGCTGGTGCATGGCCTGGCGGCCGATGGAAGAGCGTAGCTCGGCCGACAATGCCGCCCGCAAGCAGGCACTGCATGAGCGTGTCCGGACCGGCGTGCCGATCGGCCTTCTCGGCTATCTCGACGACGAGCCCGTCGGCTGGTGCTCACTGGCACCGCGAGAGAGCTACCTCAGGCTCTCGCCCAGTCAGGACGACGGGGAGGCCGGCGTCTGGTCGATCGTCTGCTTTTTCGTGCGGCGCGACCACCGCAAGGCCGGCCTGTCCCGCGCCCTGCTCGATGCGGCCATCGCGCTTGCCGGCAGCCGGGGAGCGCGGGCGATCGAGGCCTATCCCGTCGATCCGAACTCGCCCAGCTACCGTTTCATGGGCTTCGTCGCACTGTTCGAAGGGCGTGGCTTTGCTGCCGCCGGCCGGGCCGGCTCCCGCCGGAACGTGATGCGTCTGACCTTGTGAGCGTCAACAGCCCGGCATCAGGCCGAGGGCCGCCCTTCGACAGGATCGTCATCGCCCGTGTCGGTGACAATAAGCCGTTTGGGCAGATGCACCTCGACACCGAGGCCGCCGAGACTCGATCTGGCGATGTGAAGCTCGCCGCCATAGGCTTCGACGATGTCCTTGGCGATGGCGAGGCCGAAGCCGGTGCCACGCACGGTTTCATCGAGACGCTTGCCGCGTTCGATGAAGGATTTTTCCGCATCGGGCGGCAGGCCAGGTCCGTCATCCTCGATCGACAGCAGGATGATGGGCGAGGTCGTCTGCGCCATCAGGCGCACTTTTGCCTGGGAATTCCCCCATTTGCGGGCATTGTCGAGCAGGTTACCGGCGATGTTGGTGAAATCGCTCTCGTCCATGGCGATCACGATGCCCTGCGGGGCTTCGAGGCCGAACGTCATGTCCTTGTCACGCGAGAGCTTGTGCATGGTCGAGACCAGCTTGGACAACACGGCATGGGTGTCGACACGCCCCGACAATTGCGCCGCCGCCAGACTCGCTCTCGCCTCCGCAAGGGTGCGTTTGACCTGGGCGTCCATGCGCCAGACCTCGTCGCGGATGGCATTCGCCGCGGCCGCCTGCCCGCTGTCGGTCAGGGAGCGGGCGGTGGCCTCCAGTACCGCAAGCGGTGTCTTCAGGCCGTGAGCGAGGTCACCCGCCCGGCTGCGCGCCTCGATGAGTTGCGCCTCGCGCGAAGCGATCAGTGCATTCAGGTTGTCGATCAGCGGCTGGATCTCGTCGGGATAACGCCCGCTGATCTTGCGGGCCGGGCGGCTGCGCAGCGACAGCAATTCGACGCTGAGCTTGTCGAGCGGACGGAAGCCATAGCGCAGGAAGGCAATGACTGCGCCAAGCAGCGCCGCCATCAGCACGGCAAGCGAGGGGGCCATTGCATAGAAGAAGCGCCATTTCACCGGCGAAAGCTGGGCATTGTCGAGGGCGATGAGGGCACTGACGGTCTGATCGCCGTTCGCGGTCGAGATGACGATCGAACGTTCCACCGCCAGGAGCTGGCTGCCATTCGGTCCGACGAGATCGTTGACCTTGCCACCGCCTTTGACCGCCGTCGCATGCAGCCAGGGCAGGCCCTGGTCCCACAACGACTGCGAGCGCAGCTCGACATTGCCGCCCCGCCCGACCTGCCAATAGAGCCCGCCATTGGGCAATTCGAAGCGCGGGTCCTGCGGCCCCTCGTCGATCGTGAGCTGGTTGGAGCCGTTGACCTCGATGCTGCCGAGCAGCAGGCGCATTTCGTCCTCGACCTCGGACAATTCGAGAGCCCGGATCGCCAGGCCCGAGATCGCGTCGATGCCGATGCCGGCCAGGATGGTGGCGACCACGATCGCCACCACCGAGCCGAACAACATGCGACGCCTGAGGGAGAAGGAGGTCACGGTCACAAGGGCCTGTCGTCAGTTATGGTTTCGGGTTTGATGAGGTCAAAAATGGTTGGATGGGAGGAGCTAGCGCCGCCAAGACTTTCGTCTTGGCAAGCGAAGCGACGCTGCAGACGACCATTTTTCACCTCACCGTCTTCGGCGGCGGGACGCTTTTGGCTGATTGGCGCGTCGTATCAGCCACAGGCTTTGCCTGTGGCTGATGTAGCAAGCCGGAAGGCTTGCGTCCTCACGCCCCTTCCACTCGGCCAAAATCGCTCCCGTCAAACTCCAAACCATAACTGACGACAGGCCCTAGGGCTCGGCCGGAATGACATAGCCTTGGCCCCGGCGCGTCTCGATCACGGAGTTGTCGAGCTTGCGCCTGAGGCGGGCGACTACGACTTCGAGGGCGTTGGAGTCATGTTCCACATCCTGATCGTAGATCGAGTCGGTGATCTGGGACTGCGACATCACGGTGCCGGCATTATGGAGGAGATAGGCAAGCAGGCGATATTCCAGCGGCGTCACCTGTACCGGACTGCCATAGAAGGAGACGGCCCGCTGGCGCGTATCGAGCTCCAGCACGCCATTCGACAGGACGGGGGAGGACTGGCCCGAGGCACGGCGGACCAGGGCCCGGACACGCGCCAGCAATTCCTCCATGCGGAAGGGTTTGGTCAGGTAGTCGTCGGCGCCCGAATCCATGCCGTCGACCTTGTCGCGCCAATCGTCGCGCGCGGTGAGGATGAGTACCGGCATGCCACGCCGCGCCAGGCGCCAGCGCCGGAGCACCGTCAGCCCGTCGAGCTTGGGCAGGCCCAGATCCAGAATCACCAGGTCGAAATGCTCGTTCTCACCGGCAAAGAGGGCTTCCTCGCCATCGAACACCGTCACCACGATATATTGCTGGGCTTCGAGACTGCGACGGATATCGTCGACGATGGCTCGTTCGTCTTCGGCAACCAGAATACGCATGATGCGAGGCTAGGATCTCGGAGATAGGATCTCATGGGCTGATACGGCCGGGCCAAGGAAGTCACTGCCAAGCCAGGCCGGACATTAAGCCTATTTATCGACCAAGGCCAGCGTCACCGCATCGACAAGCACGTCGCGGCGCTTGCCGTCCGGCCTGAGGACGCGAACCATGTAAAGCAAGCGCCCACCGCGACGCAATTCGCGCACACGCAGGATGCGTCCCGGCACCTCGCGGGCCACGGCTGCGGAAATGTCCTTGAATGAATGCGCGCCGGGGCGGCGGATCAGCACGCCGCTGGGCTGACCACGATGAGCCCCCCCGCCATCGCCCCTTCGAGCGGCGGCATGAAGCAAGCAATTGTCAGTAGCAGTCCCGCGCAAGCACTGGACCTGGCGTTGAAAGCCGTCATGAATCTCCTAAGCAGGGTTTCCCGGGCGCCCTCGCTCCCCCTCTGCACAGTGTACCGAAACCAAGCTTGCAATTGGCTTGCAGGCGCTGTCAGACGCTCGCAACGCGCACCTCGCTACAATAGCTCGAAACGATTTTTGGCCACCATCCGAATCGCCGGCCGAAGGATTACGCGTGTGTTGTCTTCTCCTGTACCAGTAAATGCCGCCGGGCCGCTCGCCGTGGTTCGCGGCGAGCAGCGTCCCGACCTTCTCCGCGACGAAACCTTGGCGACGATCTTCAGGGCGTCCGCCGTGGCCTTTCCCGACAAGCAGGCCCTTGGTGCGATCGGCACCGGCGAGCGCCTGACCTATCGCGAGCTCGATGAGCGCTCCGACCGGGTCGCCGCCGCCCTGGTCCGTCGTGGTGTCGGCGCCGGCATGTTCGTCGGCCTCTGGTTCCAGCGCTCGATCGAGCTGCACGTCGCGCTGCTCGGCCTGGTCAAGACCGGCGCCAGCTTCATTCCCTTCGATGCCGACATTCCGCCCGAGCGGGTGACGGCGAGCCTCGCCGATGCCGGCGCGGGCCTCTTGATCTCCCATGCGCCGCAGGCCGAGAAATATGCCGCCGTCGAGGCCGAGACGGTGACGCTCGACGCCCTGCTGGCCGATCCGCGCCGCGATACGCCCGCCAGCCTCGCGCCAGTGCTGACCGACGCCGCCTATGCCATCTACACCTCTGGCACCAGCGGCAAGCCCAAGGGCATCAAGGTCTCCCACCGCAACATCTGCCACTATCTGCGTGCCGGCAATGAACGCCTGCGCATCACGGCCGACGATGTGGTGCTCCAGCAGGCTTCGATCGCCTTCGACCTCTCGCTGGAGGAGATCTTCATCCCCTATATGGTCGGCGCCACGCTGAAGATCGCCAGCGCAGCTGTGCTGCAGGACATCGACGCCCTGCCCCAAATGCTGGAAGCCGAGGGCATCACCGTGATCGACACGGTGCCGACGCTGCTGTCCATGCTGAGCCGGGACGTCGCCGGGCTGAACACCATCATCCTGGGCGGCGAGGCCTGCCCGCCCGCTCTGGTCGCCCGCTTTGCCAAGCCTGGCCGGCGCCTGCTCAACACCTACGGCCCCACCGAGACCACGGTGGTGGCGACCTCGGCCGAGCTCGAGGCCGGCGAAGACATCACGATCGGACGCCCGATCCCCAACTACACCGCCTATGTCGTCGACGATCAGCTCAACCTGCTGGCGCCCGGCGAGGTCGGCGAATTGCTGGTGGGTGGCCCCGGCGTCGCCATGGGCTATCTCAACCTGCCCGAGATGACGGCAGCCAAGTTCATCGCCAACCCCTTCGCCATCGATAACTCCGATCCCGTGCTCTACCGCACCGGCGACGCGGTGAGCCTCAAGCCGGACGGCCGGATCGTCTTCCAGGGGCGCATCGACAGCCAGGTCAAGATTCGCGGCTATCGCATCGAGCTCGGCGAGATCGAGAGCCTGCTGGCCGCCGATCCTGCCATCCGTACTGCAGTGGTGACGGCCAATCAGAGCGAGGCCGGCGATACGCTGGTGGCCCATCTGGTGCCACAGGGCGAGATCGACCTCGACCGGATCAAACGTGAGCTTGCCGCCAAGATCCCGCGTTACATGTTGCCCTCGGCCTTCCAGCTCCATGACGCTCTGCCGGTGCTGCCGTCGGGCAAGGTCGACCGCAAGGCCCTCTCCGCCCTGCCGGTGCCGGAGCGCCAGGCCACGGCCGGCGAACAGGAGCCCCCGCGCTCCTGGACAGAGGCGCAACTGCTCAAGGCGGCGCAGGAATTGTTGCGCGCACCGGCGATCGATTTCGAGGCTGATTTCTTCACCGAGCTCGGCGGCCATTCGCTGCTGGCAGCGCGCTTCGTCTCCGAGGTCCGCCGCGTGCCGGCTTTGTCGGGTATCGCGATCCGCGACCTCTATACCCATCGCACCCTGCGCAATCTCGCCAGGGCCCTGGACGAGAGTGCCGCTGCAACGGCCTCGGCGCCGCCGCCCGACCGCAGCTTCGAGCCCGTGCCGCTCGCCCGACGCTTCCTGTGCGGCCTGGCCCAGGCCGTCACGCTGCCCTTCATCGTCGCCCTCGTCTCGGTGCAATGGATCGGCCTCCTGCTCGCCAGCATGCTGCTGGTGGGCGACGATGCCTCCATCGTCACCGAGCTAGCCGTGCTGTGCGGGGTCTATATCTGCCTCAACCTCGCCACCAAGCTGCTCGTCGTCGGCCTGAAATGGCTGGTGATCGGCCGCACCAAGCCGGGCGTCTACCCGCTCTGGGGCGCCTATTATTTCCGCATCTGGCTGATGCAGCGCATCGTGCAGCTCACCACGCCGAAATTCCTCAAGGGCTCGCCGCTCATCCGCGTCTATCTGCGCGCCCTCGGCGCACGCATCGGCGATGACGCCATGATCGACGACTTCGAAGAAGGCGCGATCGACCTCGTCACCATCGGCGACCGGGCGAGCCTGGGCACCAAGCTCAAGCTTGCCAATGTCGAGGTGATCGGCAACGAGGTCCATGTCGGGCGCATCGAGATCGGTGCCGGCGCACGCATCGGCAATGGCAGCGTCATCGGTGGCGACGTCGTGATCGGCGACGGCGCCGAGATCGGCGACCTCACCGCCCTGCCGCAGGGCACGATGGTGGCACCGGGCAGCCATTGGGAGGGAGCGCCTGCCGCCGAAATCGGTCCTGCCGAGCAGGACGATCCGGCCGACCATCCCCGCCTCGGCCGCTTCGGCCGCTCCGTCCAGGCCGTCGGCTATTTCATCGCCTATAATCTTTGCCTGGTCATCGGCCTGCTGCCGATCTTCCCGGCCTTCTCGCTGTTCTCGGAAGTCGAGGCCCTGTTCGGCGCCAATCCGGACCAGCCCTTGTCCTGGAGCCTGGTGGCCATCGCCGCCTGGCCGGCGGCGCTCGCCTTGATCGTGGTCTCTATGGCGGTAATGGTGGTCCTGCGCTGGCTGCTGCTGCCCAAAGTGCGGGAGGGCTCCTATTCGATCTTCGGTTCGCTCTATTTCCGCAAATGGGTGATCGGCCTCTCGACCGAATCCCTCTTGGAAACGCTCAACTCGCTCTATGCCACCGTGTTCATGCGCAACTGGTACCGCATGATGGGGGCCAAGATCGGCAAGGGCACCGAGATCTCGGCGAGCTTTGCCGGGCGCTACGACCTGATCGAAATGGGCCGCGACAATTTCATCGGCGACGAGACCATCTTCGGCGACGAGGAGGTCCGCAATGGCCGCATGATCCTCAAGCGGCTGAAGACGGGCGACCGCTGCTTCTTCGGCAATTCCTCGGTGGTATCTCAGGGCTCTGTGGTGGCTGACGATGCCCTGATCGGCATCAAGTCGCGCCTGCCCGATTCTCTCAATGTCGGCGCCGGCCAGACCTGGCTGGGCAGCCCGCCCATCGCCATGCCGACCCGCCAGAGGGTGACGGCCGCCGCCGGCACGACCTATGCGCCGCCCTTGCGCATGCGCCTGCTGCGTGTGGTGTTCGAGACGCTGCACACTTCGCTGCCGACGGCCGTGCTGATCGCCGCAGCCTATATCACCGCCGACATCCTCGCCTCCGTGCTGGCCGAAGGGGCCTGGCTCGAGGCGACCGGCATCTTCCTCGTGGCGGGCCTGGCGATCTCCGGCCTGATGTACCTGGCCGCCGTCGCGGTGAAATGGCTGCTGATCGGCACCTACAAGCCGATGATGCGTCCGATGTGGTCCTGGTGGGCCATGCGCACGGAAGGCGTTGCGGTGATCTATGGCGGCCTCGCCAGCAAGATGCTGCTCGACTATCTCCGGGGCACGCCCTTCCTGCCCTGGCTGCTGCGCCCCTTCGGTGCCAAGATCGGCAAGGGCACCTGGATCAACACCACCGACATCTGCGAGTTCGACTGCACCGAGATCGGCGATTACGCCGTGCTCAACATGGGCGCCTGCCCGCAGACCCACCTCTATGAGGACCGGGTGATGAAGGTGGGTCGTATCCGCATCGGCCATGGCGCCACGATCGGCACCGGAGCGACCGTGCTCTACGATACCGAGATCGGCCCCTTTGCCCAGGTGGAATTGCTGACTTTGATCATGAAGGGCGAGGCGCTCCCCGCCTCGACGGTATGGACCGGCATTCCGGCCCAGGCCCAGATCGCGGCCCCGGCAAGCGCCGAGGCCCATGAACCGGCCCTGATCCCCGTCCTCGCCGAGGCGGCGGAGTAACTCGCGCAGCCTCCATCGGACAAGGGCCGGTGGAGGCATCCGGCTCTTTGCGCGAAGAAGCGTACCCGGTACCTCGATGACCGCGATATGCGATTGGCCCAGCCTCTCGCGGTGCGGTGACGCGTAGCCATAATCCGACTCCAATCCCGCCCTAATTCCCTCCCAAAGCCGGGCAAACTGGCCGCGTCGCACCCCAAGGTGCGACGACACATAGTTTTTATGGACCCCGGCTAGGTTTCCGCTCGTCGCAGGGCGTGTCCTGCGGATGCGCCAAGGACCGGGATTGCGTCGCGATCAAAATATGAAGAGCGTGGCCCGGCCCCACCATTTCCTCGTCGTGGCAGGTCTCCTGGCAGGTCTCCTGGCCGGTCTGGCCCTCGCCATGTCCGCCCTGATCCCGGCAAGGCAGCCGCCTGGGCGCCGCCTTACCCTGCATCATGAAAAGCTCGGTCCCGTCGACGTGCTCGCTCCGTCCGGAGAACCTGATGCCTTCATCGTGCTGCTGTCGGACAGCCAGGGCCTCACAACCGCGCTGCAGGGAGCCGCGGAGCGTCTGGTGAAGCGAGGCGCGGCCGTTGCCCTGCTCTCCAGCCCCCATCTCCTGGCCGCGCTCGACGCCGGTACCCGGACCGGCTGCCACTATGCCCTGGGACTGTTCGAGGAGTTCTCGCAGACCGCGCAGCGGGACCTCGGCGTCGCGACCTATAAGCGCCCGGTGATCGTCGGCAGCGGCCTTGGCGGGACGCTGGCCTTCGTCTCGGACATGCAGGCGCCGGCGAACACGATCGCGGGGGCGGTCAGCCTCGGCTTCGATCCCACCCTCAGACCGCGGCTGCCCTTCTGCGGCGCCGATTCGATCCGCACCGCCGACGGCGCCGTCACCTATCACCTGCCTGCCAGGCTGCCCGCGCATTGGATCGCCATCCCCGACGGCGCCGGGGCTGGCGCTCTCACCGCGTTGGCGCGGACGGGATCGGTCGGCGAGATCAGGCCCATCGGCACGGACCGTCTCGAGGCGGTTGCGGACGCGGCCCTCGAGATTGCGCGTCTGGATGCCGGCAGCGGCGTGCAGGACATGCCCGTGGAGGAAATTCCCGCCAGGGAGGCCGACACGCTGGTGGTGTTCTATTCGGGCGATGGCGGCTGGCGCGACATCGACAAGCGCATCTCGGATTATCTCAGCCGCAACGGTGTCGCCGTGGTCGGTGTCGATTCCCTGCGCTATTTCTGGCGCCGCAAATCGCCCGCCCAGATCGGAACCGACCTCGACCACCTGATCGATCGCTACAAGAGGCGCTGGAACGTCAGGCATGTCGCGCTGGTCGGCTACTCCATGGGTGCCGGTGTCCTGCCCTTCGCCTGGAGCAACCTGCAGCACAGCACGCATGAGACCATCAAGCTGGTCGCCCTGCTCAGTCTCGACCCCAGGGCAAGCTTCGAGATCTCGGTCTCCGGCTATCTCGGCATGAACAATGACAGCGATGTCGGCATCGAGCCGGCGGTGAAGACGATGCCGCTCGATCGCGTCATGTGCTTCTACGGTACCGAGGAGCGCGATCCCGGCCAGAGCGGTTGCCTGGGCCCGGCCATGACGGGGGCCACCCTGGTCGAACGGCCGGGCGGCCACCATTTCGACGGCAATTACGAGCCGATCGCCAGGATGATCCTCGGGCGGCTGAAATCGGCGCCGCACAATTTCTGATCGCCGGTCGTCAGCATGGTATCCGGCTTCTTGCACTCCCTCTCCCATCGCGGCCTCCGGCAGTGCGAATGGCTTGCCAAGCGCCCTGGGATGGCCTAGCCGGGGGCTTTCTCGCCTTCCGGACCGCTAGAGCAAAGCGCGTTTTGTTAAAAACACCCTTTTACTCTGACTCTTTGGTTCAACGCGCCTTTGCGATTTGAAATGATTCCGACAAATCGCAAAACGCTATGAGCGTGCCGGCTGCAGGCCTTTCGGAAGGAAGACGTTCGCTCGTGGAAATGACCTGGACTCTCATCGCCATATTGGGCGCCGTCGGCCTGGTGGCCGGCTTCGTCGATGCCCTTGCCGGCGGGGGCGGCCTGCTGACCATTCCGGCGCTGCTGCTCTCCGGGCTCGATCCGGTGGCGGCCCTGGCCACCAACAAGCTGCAATCGAGCTTCGGCTCGGGCTCTGCGGTGATCGCCTTTGCCCGGCGCGGCCATGTCGACTTTCACCAGACGCGCTGGATGGTGGTGACGACCCTGATCGGCGCCTGCCTCGGCGTGGCGGCCGTGAGTGTCGCACCCCTGTCGCTGCTGTCGGCGGCGCTGCCGGTGCTGCTGATCGCCATGGCGCTCTATTTTGCGTTGTCTTCTCGCTTCTCGCCCAAGGCCGGCATCGAGGACGGCAAGGCCCGCATGACGCCGGCCCTGTTCACCGTCACCATGGCGCCACTGATCGGCTTCTATGATGGCCTGTTCGGGCCTGGCACGGGGTCCTTCTTCATGCTCGCCTTCGTGGCGCTGTGCGGCTATGGCGTCATCCATGCCACCGCCAACACCAAGCTCCTCAACTTCACCTCCAACTTCGCCTCCCTGATCCTGTTCATCCTTGCAGGCAAGATCGTCTGGGTAGCGGGCCTGGTCATGGGGGTGGGGCAGTTCGTGGGCGCCCAGGCCGGCTCCTACATGGCGGTGCGCCAAGGCGCACGCCTCATCCGGCCTCTTCTGGTGCTGGTGTGCTGCTCGGTGGCCGTCAAACTGCTGCTCGACCCGACCAATCCCTTGCATCAGGCCGTTATTTCGCTGTTCCAGTGAAGTCCGTCGTTGACGGCGAAGTCATTGGCATGTAAAGAGCCGCCTTCCAATAGCGAGCGCTCGTAGCGCCCGCAACTTATCAATTTCAGGCAACGCACGGCCTTTCGGCGATTCTTAGGGATCGTTATGGATGCGGCCGGCTGAACAGGCAGGGACCATGGCCAATACGAAGTCGGCCAAGAAGGCTACGCGCAAGATCGAAGTGCGCACCGCAGTGAACAAGGCGCGCCGCTCGCGTATGCGCACCTTCATCCGCAATGTCGAGGAAGCCGTCGCTGCCGGTGACCAGACCAAGGCTGCCGCTGCACTCAAGAGCGCCGAGCCGGAGATCATGCGCGCTGCCCAGAAGGGCGTGCTGCCGGCCAACACGGCGTCGCGCAAGGTGTCGCGTCTGGCCCATGCGGTGAAGAAGCTCAGCGCCTGAGCCGAACAGCAGGACATCGAATAAAGACAGGTGATCGAACCACTTTATTTGCTTTCCCTTAGGTGACGAAACCCGGCCCTCGAAGCCGGGTTTTTGTTGTTTGGCGTCCCCCGGCCGAAGGGAGGGAAGGCGCCTGGGCCTACGGCCCCTCCGATGTCGCGCGCCATCGTTCCGGCCCCGTCCCTTGCCGCGCCGGCGTTCCAGCCGTCCGCGTCGACGGTGCCTGGGAAACATTTGTTCCGGGTTGAGCCTTGGCAGAAAGCGCGACCCACGATTGTCATCGTCTCGTAACAATATTTCCCAATTGAGGTATTATAATACTAATGATGATGGACTGGGCAATCTTTCCCCTTGACTCAAGGTTTGGCCAGGATGGCCATCCACCCTCCCTGGTCGGTCAAAATTTTCTCATATATTTCATGGCTTTATGGGATAAGAGAAAAGTAGGCCTGCAGCCATCCCGGCGCGTGCCGGGCAAATTACGAAGCCTCGCAATCTTTACGCATCCGAAATGAATATTTTTGAGTCATTTTGCCGCCTCCATGATTCCATCGACTCCTCAACACCTTGCGACTTTGGCGGCGAAGGCACCTGCTGTCCGAATCGGGAACATTGAGGGGCCATTAACGAATCATTGAGATTTGCCTGTTGCACCCGACTGGGCCGGTTCGGTATGTTTTTTCTCGGAACGGGTCATGTGTAGGTTCCTTCCCGATATTGCGAGCGGACGTCCGTCCATTCCGGGGCATCGGTGGGGTATGCTTTGATGACTACGTATAGTTTTGAAAACAGTAAGGTAATGCCACTGCATTCGATTGCTGCTTTCGAGGCCAATAATGAGGTGGACCTTCTGGTGAAGTGTCCCGTGCCGGCGTTACACGGCATGTTTTGTACAATTACGAACGAAGTCTGAAGAAGACGGAATTGGGGTGTCATGTCGTCGGGGTGGTTGAATGACTATGCGGGAGACGTTTCTGCGCAGGAAGCCTATGAGCTTCTCGGCCAGCAGCCTAAGGCACAGCTTGTGGATGTCCGTACCCGGGCCGAATGGTCGTTCGTTGGCGTTCCCGACCTCTCCGTGTTCGGCAAGGAACCCGTCCTGGCCGAATGGCAGCGCTACCCCAGCATGGAAGTCGCTTCCGATTTCGTTTCCCAGCTCGAGCGCGAACTCGAGCGCCGCGGCGTCGGCCAGGACCAGCCCGTCCTGTTCCTCTGCCGTTCGGGCGCCCGTTCGCTCGCGGCCGCCCAAGCCATGTTAGCCGCAGGCTGGAAGGGTGCCCGTAATATCGCGGCGGGCTTTGAAGGCCCGATGGATGCCTCGCGGCATCGTGGCATCGTCGAGGGCTGGAAAGCCTCCGGTTTGCCCTGGATCCAGTCCTAAAAAAGCCAATTCGCGCTCTGCTGCCGCCGGTCCTGGACCGGAGAAGGCCGGAGCTGTTTTTGAACTCATTTTGTCAGACGATAGCCCCATGACCTCGAGCGAACGCCTGTCAGCTGTTGCCAGCCAATCCGCGAAAACCCTTTCCGGCCTGGATGCTGTCTCCTCTGCTGTCGACACCGTCATCCAGCCGGCAGCCGCCTGGGATCGCGTCAAGCGCCGCCTGCGCGCCGAATATGGCGAGGACGTGTTTTCAAGCTGGTTCGCCCGCCTGGAACTCGACGCCGTCGTCGATGACACCGTGAGTCTGTCCGTGCCGACGCGCTTCCTGCGCAGCTGGATTCAGGCTCATTACATCGACAAGATCCTCGGCCTGCTATCGGCCGAACTGCCCGGCACCGCCCATATCGCCCTCAATGTCCGCACGGCGGTGGCCCGCCCGCCGGCAACACGCGACGCCGCGCCCTGCGCCAAGCCCACCGGCGAGGCAACGGCCGCCAAGTCGGCCGTCCCCTTCCTGCGGGCCGTGGAAACGCCGGTGCGCGAAGACGATCTTTCCGGCTCTCCCCTCGACCGCCGCATGTCGTTCGAAGCCTATTTCATCGGCCGTTCGAATTCGCTTGCCCATGCCGCCGCCCTGCAGGTCGCCAAGGCCGGCGCCCATGATCCGCTGCCCTATAATCCGCTGTTCATCCATGCCTCGGTAGGCCTGGGTAAATCGCATCTGATTCAGGCCATCGCGCATCAGTCCGAGGCCCTGGGCAAGCGTGCCCTCTATCTGACCGCCGAGCGCTTCATGTATGGCTTCGTCGCCGCCCTGAAGGCGCAGACGGCGATCCAGTTCAAGGAAAAGTTGCGCGCCATCGACCTGCTCGTCATCGACGACCTGCAATTCCTGGCCGGCAAGTCGATCCAGCAGGAGTTCTGCCATACGCTCAACGCCCTGATCGACGGTGGCAAGCAGGTCGTGGTGGCGGCGGACCGGCCGCCGGCTGATCTGGAGACCCTGGACGAGCGCGTGCGCTCGCGCCTGTCGGGCGGCCTGGTCGTGGAGATCGGCTCGCTCGACGAGGAACTGCGCATCAAGATCCTCAAGGCTCGCATCGAGGCGGCCCGCGCCCATCACGCCAATTTCGACGTGCCCGACAATGTCGTGGCCTATGTCGCCCATCAGGTCACGACCAATGGTCGCGACCTCGACGGCGCCGTCAACCGCCTGCTCGCCCATTCGGCCCTGTCCGGCTCGGGCATGTCGCTGGAGACGGCCGAGGCCGCCATCCGCGACCTCGTCAAGAACCGGGAGCCGCGTCGCGTCAAGATCGAGGACATCCAGCGCATCGTCGCCAAGCATTACAATGTCAGCCGCGCCGACATCCTGTCGCTGCGCCGCACCGCCACGGTGGTGAAGCCGCGCCAGGTCGCGATGTATCTCGCCAAGTCGCTGACGCCGCGTTCCCTGCCCGAAATCGGCCGCCGCTTCGGTGGGCGCGACCACACCACGGTGCTGCATGCCGTGCGCAAAATCGAGGGCCTGGTCGGCAAGGACACCGGCCTGGCGGAGGAAGTGGACCTGCTGCGCCGGCTGCTGTCGGAATAACCCCGGCACGGCCGCTAGGCCCAATGCGGTTCACTCAGGGTGGAAACGCTCCGATTTGTCATAGCCGGGCTTGATCCGGCTATCTGGAACCGACGCGAAGGGGCTGGATTGCCGGGTCAGGCCCGGCAATGACAAGGGTTGTGCAAACTCGAAGACACTTCAGTGAGTTGCATTATCGCTAGGCCATATCCCGGCCCGGCCAGCGCTTTGGGATAATGACAAATCAAACGGCTTGTGGTCCTAAGGATGACCCTTCCCGCATGAGATTGTCGCCATGCTCTATCTCGGTCTCGATATCGGAACTTCGGCCGTCAAGGCCGTCATCGTCGACGAACGCGAGACCGTGCTGGCCGAGAGCGAGCAGCCTCTCTCGCTGTCCCGGCCTGGGCCGGGACTCAGCGAGCAGAATGCCGATGACTGGATCGCGGCTATCGAAGCCGTCTTGGCGCGCTGGCGGGCCGAGCAGCCGGCCTTGCTGGCCGGCGTGGCAGGCATCGGGCTATCGGGCCAGATGCACGGCTCGGTCTGCCTCGATGCCGAGGACAGGCCGCTCGGCCCGGTGATGCTGTGGAACGATGGTCGCGCCGCAGCCGAGGCAGCCGAGCTCAACCGTGAGCATCCCGAACTCGCCTGGCAGCTCGGCGTGCCGGCCGCTCCCGGCTTTACCGCACCCAAATTGCTGTGGCTCGCCCGCCATCAGCCGGCGCTGCGCGCCCGCCTGAAGCGGGTGCTGTTGCCCAAGGACTTCGTGCGCCTGTGGCTGACCGGCGAGCATGTCAGCGAAATGTCGGACGCCGCGGGAAGCTGGTGGCTCGATCAGGCCAGGCGTGATTGGTCCGATGCGGCCCTGGCGGCGACCGGCGTCGAACGCAGCCAGGTGCCGCGCCTGATCGAAGGCACCGAAATCTCCGGGCAGCTACGCCCGGCGCTCGCCGCCCGTCTCGGCTTCAAGCCCGGCATTCCGGTGGCCGGCGGCGCGGGCGATGCCATGGCGGGAGCCATCGGCATCGGCACCATTGCCGATGGCGCTTTCCTCTCCATCGGCACTTCCGGCCAGTTCTTCGTGCCAGGCACCGACTATCGACCGCTGCCGGACAAGTTCCTGCATACGTTCTGCCATGCCGTGCCGGGCCATTGGGTGCAGATGGCCGCTTTGCTCAACGGCGCCTCCTGTCTCGCCTGGGCCGCGGGGCTGGTGGGCGAACCGATCGAGAAGCTGCTGGCCGATGTCGCCGCCCAGCCTTCCGGTCCGGGCAGCGTATTGTTCCTGCCCTATCTGGCGGGCGAGCGCACCCCGCATAACGACGCCGAGGCGACCGGCCTGTTCACGGGCATGACCGGCGCGACCGGCAAGGCCGACCTCGTTCGCGCCGTGCTGGAGGGCGTCGCCTATTCCTTCGCCGACGCGGCGGCCTGCCTGGCCGAAGCCGGCACCGAGTTGAGCGAGGCGGCTGTGATCGGTGGCGGCGCCCGCAGCGCCTTGTGGGTGCAGATTCTCGCCGACGTGCTCGGCCTCAGGCTGAAGCGCTATCGCGGCGGCGAAAAGGGACCGGCCTTCGGCGCCGCCCGCCTGGCGCGCGCTGCCGCCAGCGGCGAGCCGATCACCGCAATCGCCACCAAGCCGCCGGTCCTGGACATCGCCGAGCCGCGCGCCGAGCTGACGCAGGCCTATGCCGAAAAGGTCGCGGCCTTCCGCCGTCTCTATCAGGCAACCAAGGCGGCACGCTAGAGCGCAAATCGGGCAAATACGCGCGATAGCCTCCTGGTGCCGATATCGGTCTCCTCGTCCGTCAGGCCCGAGAACCCCAGCAACAGCTTGGGTTCGGTCGTGGCCGAGATGCGCATCGGCGACACCGGTAGAACGACGACGCCTTCCTCGAGCGCGGCCTGCGCCACGGTGCGGTCATCAGACCAGGTTCCCGTGCTGCGCACGGTGAAGTGAATGCCCTGCTCGGGCACAGGCGCGATCAAATGCTCCGACAGCCGCTCGTTCAGCAAACGGGCAAGAAAGTCGCGCGAGGCGCGATAGCGCTCCCGCAAGCGCCGCAAATGGGCCGGGAAATAGCCTTCGTTCAGGAAATCCGCCACGACACGCTGATGAAGCGGCGCCGGGAAGCGATCGATGATAGGCCGCGCTGCCCTGAAGGCCGCGACGAGATCACCGGGAACGATGAGATAGCCCACGCGTATCCCGGGCAGCAGCGCTTTGCTGAAGGTTCCCAGATAGATGACGCGATCGGTCGCATCAAGGCCCTGGAGCGAGGTGATCGGCCTGCCGTCATAGCGGAACTCGCTGTCGTAATCGTCCTCGATGATCCAGCACCCCCGCTCCTGCGCAAAGGACAGCAGCTGCAGCCTGCGCGCCAGCGGCAGGGCCGAGCCGGAAGGATATTGATGCGAGGGCGTCACATAAACAGCCGCCGGCGCGGGACCGTCATAGCTCCCGAGCGCCTGGGTGATCAAACCGTCCCGATCAACGGGAATGCCGGCCAGCCGGGCGCCATTGAAGGCAAAGGCCTGCCGCGCGGGCGGGTAGCAGGGATCTTCGACCAACACCGTCTCCCCCGGCGAGGCCAGCAGGCGAGCGGCCAGATCGAGGGCCTGCTGCGTACCCGAGGTAATGAAGATCTGTCCCGGTTCGCATCGCACGCCGCGCGAGGCGATGAGATGGGCGGCGATCGCTTCCCGCAGCGTTTGCTCGCCTTGCGGGTCGCGATAACCGTCATGCGTGTAGTCGAGATGACGAAGCGTGAGCCGTTTCAACAAGCTGGCTGTCTTGATGTCATGAATCACGCGGCCGGTCGTGAAGGGTGCCTGCAGGGGGAGGGCCGTCCCGATGCGCATGGCCAATCGCGCCGCCGTCGAAATGGCTCGGCTGTCGTTTCCCGGGGCCGCCTTGCGCCCGTCGCTCGCGCCGGTCGGGATGGGCGGCAAGCCGCTCGCGACATAGGTCCCGGATCCGTGCAGCCCGACGGCATATCCCTCCGCAATCAGCATGTCGTAGGATTCGGCAATCAGGCCGCGCGAGAGTGACCACTCGCGTGACGCCGTGCGTGTCGATGGCAGACGGTGTCCCGGCTGAAGCCGGCCCGCAATGATGCCGTTGCGCAATTGCAGGTAGAGCTGGCGCACGGCCGGCACCGGCGACGGCGTCTCGATCGCGGGAAGAAAACCTGCCGCCGCGCTCTCCCGGCGTAGCGATCGAGCTTGGCTGTTACGCGCTGAAGTGGCTCGCATCCGCACCTCGAAGTGGCCCTGGATTGGAGCTTCAGTTTGCCGTTTTATCGATCCACTTTCAACGGTGATGCAGATGCGCCAATCCTCCGCTCCTTTTCTCTTTGCCGGTACCATGCTGGCCGCCGCCGGCTACGGTGCCACCTTCCTGCTTGCCTCTTATTACCGGGCACTGGGCGGCGGCGACATCGAAACCGGCCTGACCCTAGGGGCAGCCATGGTCGGCACCTTTGTTGGCGTTCCGCTTGTCGGCTGGCTGTCCGGCCGCTTCGACGCCGCCCGCATGGGCGTGATCGCCTGTTGTGCCGTCGCTTCCGGCTTTCTACTGCTGGCCTCTACAACGAATGCCGGTTTCAAACTTGGCATGGCTTCGGGATTTCTCATCGGGCTGGGCTGGGGCATGTTCTACATCTCGGCGCCCATGGCCCTCTCGGAGCGCATCACCGACGCCGACCGAGCCTTCTGGTTCACACGCTTCGGCGCCTTCCAGATGGTAGGCATCGGCGGCGGGCCCTTCCTTCTCAATCTTGCCGTCCATCAGGCCGGCCTCTCGATCGAGACGGCGTTCCGGCTGGTCGGCCTGGCCTGCCTGGCGGCGTCGGCGCTGCTTTGGATTTTCGGCAGCCTCGCTCCCGGCGGGCCGCGTATCCAGGCTCTGCGCCCTTGGCTCACCGACATCGTCGTCATCGGCCGGAGCTCTTCGATACGTCCGATCATCATGGTGGCGCTCGGCGCTTGCGTCTTCTCCGGCATCTTGACCTTCCAGTCCACGCTGGTTGAGGGCACCACGGCGAGCGCGGCCACCTTCTTCGCCGTTTACGCCCTCACGGTCGTCGCCGCACGGCTGCTGCTCGCCCGCACCTTGGCGAAGCTGCCGCAGGCCGCGCTTGCAACCGGCCTGCTTGCCGCCATGGCACTGGGGGTCGTGGCGATGTGGTGCGTCGCCCTCCATCCCGCATTCCAGATCCTCGCCGCAATCCTGACGGGTATCGGCTATGGTCTGGTCTATTCGGTCATCCAGACCTGGGCAGTCAACGATACGCCGCAAGGCCTGCGCCACGCGGCGCTTACCTGGTTCGTCCTCAGCTATTTCATCGGCGTCTTCGGCTTTCCCGTCATCGGTGGCTGGGTGCTGGTCAATTTTGGCAAGAGCACCTTTCTGGTCATCCTGCTGGTCGCTGCGCTCGCCGAATTGCTGATCGCGGTCAATATCGGCTTCGCCCGCAAGCGTTCGGCCGCCCTCGTCGTCCCCGGCGCAGGCCGGACTTCCGGGTCCTGACAGCCTTATCGCCATCTGGACAAGGCCACCTTGCACGACGGCCCCTTCTTCTCGCCGCTTCCCCAGCGGCAGAACGCCTCGGAAGCGTGATTTCCGCAACTACGCCCGCTTCACCCGAAGCGGGCTCTTTCTTTCCAGCGCTTTCAGGTACAGGCGCGGCTGCCTAGCCAACCATGCCTCCGCTCGAGGCCCGGATGACGAGCTCCGTGCCGAAGACGATGCGCGAGGGCTCGACCACTTCGCGCTTGAGCAGCCGGATCAGCATGCGCGCCGCCGCCTCTCCCTGCTCGATCGCCGGGTTGCGGATGGTGGTGAGGGCAGGCCTGGTATAGGCCGCGATCGGCAGGTCGTCGAAACCGATGACGGCAATGTCTTCGGGCACCCGCAGGCCGGCCGCTTCGATCGCGGCCATTATGCCGAGCGCGATCGTATCGTTGCCGGCGAGTACGGCAGTGGGCCGCCGATGGGCTCGTGCCAGGAGTGCCCGCATGGCGGCGAAGCCGCTTTCGGCGCTGTGATGAGCAAAGCCGACCAGATCCGGATCAGGCTGAATGCCATGGCTGACGAGGCTGTCCTGATAGGCAGCCAGGCGCCGGTCCGTGGCGATGTTGCCCATCGCCGAGAAGCCGATATGGCCAATGCGCCGGTGCCCGAGCCCGACGAGATGATCGACGGCGCTCTGGATCGCCCGGCGGTTGGAGAAGTTCACCGCATGCTCGCGCGGGTGGCCGACGGAGCCGAGCAGCACCAGGGGATAGCCATCCTCGATCAGGCCGTGCAGGGCCTGATCGTTGCTGGCGGGGTTGAGCACGATCATGCCGTCGATGCGGCGGCTGCGCACCAGATCGGTGTAGACATTGGGCGCGCCACCCTTCTCGACGACCTCCAGCAACACGCCGTAGCCGTGATCGCGATTGACGCGGGTAATGCCATAGAGGAGTTGGGGCACGAAGCCGTCGACATTGAGGAGCGCCGGATCGGTAGCGACCAGGCCGATGGTCTCGGTATCGCCGCGCACCAGCATGCGGGCGGCCGAATTCGGCCGATAGCCCAGTTCCGCGGCGGCTTGCAGGACGCGTTCGCGCGTCTGGGTGCTGATCGAAACGGCAGTGGAACCGTTCAGAACCATGGAAACGGTGGCACGGGACACGCCTGCGCGCTCCGCCACGTCATGGCTCGTCACCTTCATCCGCTCCATCCATCCTCCCAGAGCATCTTGCGATTTGATTCAATTCCTTCAAATCACAAAACGCGTCGAACCAACGAGCGAGAGCAAGCAGGCGTTCGGTCCTGAACGTTTGCGTGCTCTTGCCCGGGAACGGACCGTAGCCGGCCGTTCATGCCCGAGCTTCGCCCTCTGCATCGCCGAGCCGATCGCGAACTGTCAAGCCGCCTAAGACCTATCTTGACACGATTTCGATCCTCTGCATTAATCATACTAACACGTGTTAGTAAACAAATAACACGTGTCACTTAACAAACCAAACAATCGACCGGCCTGGGGAGGCAACACCTTTGGTATCGATCGGCGAGTCTGGATCACTGGCCAAGAGACGTCCCGCCTGGAGCGCAAAAAGCCAGCGCTGGCGCGAGAATCTGACGGGCTGGCTCTTCATCGCTCCCGCCCTCATCGGCTTCACGGTGTTCTACCTGCTGCCGACGCTGCGGGCGATCGAGATCAGCCTGACCGACTGGAACCTGATGCGGGCCCCGAAATTCGTCGGGCTCGACAATTATGTCCGGCTGATGGGCGATCCCCGCTTCTGGCAGTCGATCAAGATCACCTGCCTCTATGTCCTCTACAACATTCCCGCCCAGACCGTGCTCGGCCTGGCTCTGGCCGTGCTGATGGACAGGCTGTCGAAATCCGTGGCGTTGCGGGCTGTGGTGGTGGCGCCCTATCTCCTCTCCAACGTGGTCGCCGCCCTGATCTTCCTGTGGCTGCTCGATCCGATCCTCGGCATCACCAACGCCTTTCTCGGCCTGATCGGCATACCCCGGCAGCCTTTCCTGACCACGCCCGAGCTGTCGCTGGTCTCGGTGGCGGCGATCAATGTCTGGCGCCACACCGGCATGACCGCGATCCTGTTCTATGCCGGGCTGCAGGCCATTCCGCGCTCGCTCTACGAGGCAGCCAGGATCGACGGCGCCAGCGAATGGCACATGTTCCGGCATATCACCCTGCCGCTGCTGCGCCCTGTCCTGGTCTTCATCGTGGTCACCAGCGTGATCGGCTCGTTCCAGGTTTTCGACACCATCGCCGTGGCCACGAGGGGCGGGCCGGTCAATTCGACCAGCACCATCATCTGGTACATCTATGAGAGCGCCTTCCGCTTCTCCAAGATGGGCTATGCCTCGGCCATGTCCGTGCTGCTCTTCCTGGTGCTCGTCGGCGTCACCCTCATCCAGATGCGGGTGATGCGCGCCGGCAGTTCGGATCTGGAGTAGGCGCCATGGCCATCGTCGCCCCACGCCGGAACCTCGGACGCGCCTTTGCCTGGCTGGTGCTCTGGCTCTTCGTCATCGGCTCGCTCTTCCCGCTCTGGATCGCCCTCAAGACGGCCTTCACGCCGTTGCCGAACCTCTATGACAGCGCCGGTTCGCTGCTGCCCGACAGCGTCACGACCACCAACTTCACCCGCATCTTCGGCCTCAGCCCGGAACAGGGAGGCTTCGTCGCCCGGATCAGTTTCGGGCCTGCCCTTGTGAACAGCCTCGTCTTCACGGCGATCTGCGTCGCCGGCCAGATCTTGTTTTCCTCGCTGGCGGCCTATGCCTTCGCCAGGCTGCGCTTCTTCGGGCGGGACGTGATCTTCTACCTCTTCATCTCCGCCACCATGGTGCCGGCGATCGTACTGTTCATCCCGAATTTCGTGCTGATCAAGGAACTCGGCTGGCTGAACACCATGACCGGGATGGTGGCGCCCTTCGTCTTGATGACACCCTTCGCCGTGTTCTTCCTGCGCCAGTTCTTCCTGTCGACGCCATCGGAACTGGAGGACGCCGCCCGTCTCGACGGCGCCTCGCCGCTTCGCATCTTCTGGAGCGTGGTGCTGCCTGTTCATCGCGGCGCCATCGCCACGCTCGCCATCCTGCTCGCCATCAACAGCTGGAACGAGTTTCTCTGGCCCTATCTGATCGGGCGCGATGAAAGCTCGCGCGTGCTGTCGGTCGCCCTCACCAATTTCCTGCAGCAGCAGCCGAACGGCAATCCGGACTGGACCGGCCTGATGGCCGCGACTTTCCTGTCAATCCTGCCGGTCATCGCGCTGCTCGTCATTCTCGGCCGACGGGTGGTCGAGTCCCTGCAATTCAGCGGCCTGAAATAACCTGAAACAATCAGGCCAAACACATCCGGGAGGAAGCCTTGAAGACCATCTCGAAAGCTCTCGCGTCACGACTGCGTTCTTGGTGCCATGCGCACAGCCGGCCCGGCGACCGTCCGAAGACTCCCAGGCGCGGGTCTCGCCGCCTGCAACTCGGCCTCGGCGCGCTTCTGCTGGCGGGAAGTGCCGTCCCGGCCCGGGCCGCAACCGAGATCAGCTATTGGCTGTGGGACAACAACCAGCTCGCGCCCTACCAGGCCTGCGCGGACGCCTTCCAGAAAGAGCACCCCGATATCAAGGTGAAGCTCACCCAGCTCGCCTGGAACGACTATTGGACGACGCTCTCAACCGGCTTCGTCTCCGGCACGGCGCCGGATGTCTTCACCAACCATCTCAGCCGCTATCCCGAATTCGTCGCCAACAGCCAGGTGATGGAGATCACCGACTTCATCAAGCGCGACAAGGTCCCGACCGACATCTACTACAAGGGCCTGCTCGACCTGTGGTCGAAGGAGGGCCACATCTATGGCCTGCCCAAGGACTGGGACACGGTCGCCGTCGTCTACAACAAGGATATGCTCGACAAGGCCGGTGTCAGCGTCGGGGAGCTTAACGAGGCTACCTGGAATCCGAACGACGGCGGCAGCTTCGAAAAGATCCTGGCCCGGCTCTCCGTCGATGCCGGCGGCAATGACGGCCTCTCGGCCAAGTTCGACCCGAAATCCGTCAAGCAATATGGCATCGTCTTTCCCGAGATCGACGGCTATGGCCAGTCGGCCTGGGCGCATTTCGCCGCTTCCAACGGCTTCAAATTCGTCGACGGCCTATGGGCCACGTCCTACCATTACGATGCGCCGGAACTGGCTGCCTCCATCAGCTGGCAGCGCGATCTCGGCCTGAAGAAGGGCTTCGCCATCCCGCAAAAGGATGTCGGCAACAATGCCTCGGCCCTGTTCGTCGCCGGCAAGGCCGCGCTCACGCCGCAGGGCTCCTGGATGATCAGCTTCTTCGGCAGCAACGCCAAGTTCAAGCTCGGCTATGCCCTGCTGCCCAAGGGGCCCATGGGCCGCAAGACCATGTTCAACGGCCTGGCCGACGGCATCTGGACCGGCACCAAGCATCCCGAGGAAAGCTGGCAATGGGTGAAGTTCCTGGCCTCGCCCGGCTGCGCCCGCATCGTCGGCGCCTCCGGCGTGGTTTTCCCGGCGATCGAGGAAGCGGCCAAGCTGTCCCAGCAGGCTTCCACCGCCAAGGGCTGGGACGTCTCCGCCTTCCTCAAGGAAGCCACTCCCGACCAGACCTTCTATTTTCCGATCACCGACCATTCCTCCGAAATCAATTCGCTCATGAAGGCCGCCTTCGAGCAGATCTTCCTCAACGAAGTCGATGCGGCGAAGGTCCTCAAGGAAGCCAATGATGCCGTGAACGCCCTGTTCTGACCACCCTCCTCCCCCTTGTCGGCGGCGGTCACCGTCGCAGACCTTTTCTTCTCGATCAGGAGCTCCTGATGCCCTCCCCCAAGATCACCTTCATCGGTGCCGGCAGCACCGTTTTCGCCAAGAACCTGATGGGTGACATCCTCTCCTTCCCGGAACTCGCCGGGGCGCATATCTGCCTCTATGACATCGATGCCGAGCGCCTGGCCGTCTCCGAGCGCGTCGGCCGGCGCATCGTCGAGACCCTCAAGGTCCCCGCCCGCATCGAGGCCACCACCGACCGCTCGCGGGCCCTCGACGGGGCCGACTATGCCATCACCATGATCCAGGTTGCCGGCTACAAGCCCGGCACGGTGACCGACTTCGCGGTGCCCAAGAAATACGGCCTGCGCCAGACCATCGCCGACACGCTCGGCATCGGCGGCATCATGCGGGCCCTGCGCACCATTCCGGTGCTGCTCGACTATGCCCGCGACATGGAAAGGCTGTGCCCGAACGTCTTCCATCTGCAATATGCCAATCCGATGGCGATGAACGTCATGGCCCTGAACCGGTCGAGCAAGATCCGCAGCGTCGGGCTCTGCCACAGCGTGCAGGGCACGGCAGCCGAGATCGCCGAGGATATCGGCGTGCCACTCGAGGAGATCAACTACACCTGCGCCGGCATCAACCACATGGCGTTCTATCTGAAGTTCGAGCGCAATGGCGAGGATCTCTATCCGCTGATCCGCAAGGTGGTCGAGGAAGGGCGCGTGCCCGAATGGAACCGGGTGCGCTACGACATGTTCCTGCGGCTCGGCTATTTCGTCACCGAATCCAGCGAGCATTTTTGCGAATATGTTCCCTGGTACATCAAGACGGGGCAGGAAAAGCTGGTCGAGCGCTACAACATCCCGCTCGACGAATACATCACCCGCTCGGAGAACCAGATCCAGAAATGGAGCGAGCTCTCCAGGCAATTGCAGGACGCCTCCGTCCCGCTCGAGGTCGATCGCAGCGTCGAATATGGCTCGACCATCATCCATGCCATGGAGACGGGCAGGCCCGCCGTGGTCTATGGCAATGTCGAAAATCGCGGCCTGATCACCAATCTGCCGGCCGATTGCGCGGTGGAAGTACCCTGCCTGGTCGACAGGAACGGGTTGCAGCCCGTTCGCATCGGCAAGCTGCCGCCCCAGCTCGCCGCGCTGATGCAGACCAACATCAACGTCCAGAACCTCACGGTCGAGGCCCTGCTGACCGGCAATCGCGACCATGTCTACCATGCCGCAATGCTCGACCCGCACACCGCCGCCGAGCTCAACCTCGACGAGATCTGGGCTCTGGTCGACGAACTCATGGCAGCCCATGGCGACTGGATCCCGCAAAATCTGCGCGAGACGACCGCCCACACTGCCTCGCAGTTGCGGGTGGCGTGAGCAGGTGGGAGCGGCCACAGGGGGCGGATGTGGCATCCTCGAATGGCCGTCTCGGAAAGCACTGCGCTGCCCCTCGCACCTGCAAAGCGAGTGCGAACCTCTCCCAGCAAGGACGCTGGGGCATATGCACGTCGCTGCCAGGCCGATTGGAGCGCGCTAATCCCTCCCCGGTTTCGGGGAGGGTGGGCGAGCGAAGCGAGGTCGGGTGGGGGAGAGTGACACAAATCCAACCACCATCGGAGCGGCAGCGCCACCCTCCCCCATCCGTCGCTGCTGCACAGCGACACCTTCCCCGAAGTCGGGGAAGGATTCCCGCGCTTTATCTGGAGAGCATGAGATGTGTAGGTCCGCACTCGCTCTGCAAGAGCGAGGGGGCGGGCTACGCGACCGTGAGGCAATCTTCAGCAATGCCATTGAAGCTGCTAGACTCCATCATGCGCTCCGCGCCGCGCCGGCGCTGAGATCAGCCCAGTCGAACTCCTCCTCCAGCACATAATAGGCATCGTCGCCGATCGCCCCCTCGCGGCGCAGTTCGCCTGCCTTGAGCCGGGCGGCGGCGATCGCCCGCCGCCTGAGCGGATTGCCGGGCAGATCACCGATCTCGCCCTGCAACGGACTGGTCTCGCTCAGTTCCACCACCGCGCCATATTCCTTGCACAGCAGCCGGGCATGCTTGGATTCGTCGTCCTTGATCGCCTCGATGGCGGCACGATAGGCCTCGGTGCGAGCCCATTTCACCTCCTGGCCGACGGGATCGCCGTCGCGCAGCTTCATCCAGCGGATCAGCGGCTTGAGCGTGAGGCCCTGCAGGACGAGCGTGCCGAACACCACACAGAAGGCGGTGAACAGGATGAGGTCGCGATAGGGAAACGGCGTGCCGTCGGCCAGATGCTCCGGCAGGGCGAAGGCGGCGGCGAGGGTGACGATGCCACGCATGCCGGCCCAGGAGATGACGATGCCGCCCCGCGCCGTCGGCCGTGCCATCGGCCGGGGTGGATGGAAGCCCCAGCGGGAAATCTTGAAGCGGATCGCGGTGTTGTAGGTCATCACCCACAGGAAGCGCACCACGATGACCGTGACCAGCACCGCCAGGGCCACGGCGCAATATTGGAAGCGCAGCCCCATGTCGAGCCGCTCCCAGATCGGGCGCAGTTGCAGGCCGATCAGCACGAAGGCGAAGGCGTTCAGCATGAACACCACCGTCTCCCATACCGCATAGACGGGTACGCGTAGGCGCGCCGGCATGGGTGCGTCACGCCGGCGGGCGATGGTCATGGCATAGCAGACGATGGTGAGGATGCCTGATAGCCCCACTGCCTCCGCCAGGATCCAGACCCCGAAGGTCGTCGCAAACTGCACGATGACGGCGGTAGGCGCATCATCGAAGCGCCCGATCACATAGGGAAAGGCCAGCCCCAAGGCGATGCCCGCCGCGACCGAACCGAACACCGTGATGAAGAAGGCCGGGCCGAGGCTGCCGAGAGTGATGCCGCCCGAAACCATGGCAATCACGGCGAGACGGTAGATCAAGAGGGCGCTGGCATCGTTGAGCAGGCTCTCGCCCTCGAGAATCTTGGTCAGGCGATGCGGCAGCTTGACCTGCCGTACGATCGCCGTGGCGGCGGCCGCATCCGGCGGCGCCACGATGGCACCGAGCGCGATCGCCGCGGCCCAGGGCATACCCGGCACCAGCCAGCGCGCGATCAGGGCGACGGCGACGGTGGTCACGCCGACGGCGACGATCACCAGGTTGGCGACCGGGACCCAATTGTCGCGCAGGTCCCGCAGCGAGGTGTCATAGGCGGCATCCAGCAGCACCGGCGCCACGAACAGGGTCAGCGCAAGATGCGGATCCAGCGTCCATTCCGGACTGTTGGGCACGAAGGCGAGGCAGGCTCCCCCGATGGCGAGGAAGGTCGGATAGGGCGCACCGAGGCGCCGGGCGAGGGTCGACAGCAGGGCGGCGCCCAGCAACAGCAGAATGATCCACTCGAAGGTTTCCATCGCCACCTCGACATCGTCTCCTGGTTGCATCCGGCAGTTTGCGCATAGCGTCAAGAGGTGGGCCTGCATCCGCCTGTGGCTGGGCAGAAAGTTCCGCTCCAAGCGGACCGGTCCATCGCTTTTCTTGTCACGGATAGGGGCTTGCCCCTAGGGTAGTGCCATTCTTGCGAGCTGGCCTGAAAGGACAGGATGGCGACGATAGGAGAACGATCGTTTCCAAATAGCGGACACCTCGGAGCGCTCATCCGTCACGCCGCCCGCGCCGGCTTGATTCTGTTGGCCCTGATCGCGCTGCCGGCCGGACTGGCCGCGCAGGAGGCTGTCGACCGCATCGGCCTGCCCGGCCCGCTCGCCTTCGACGGCACGGAATACCGGCTCGCCTGGAGCGCCCAGCCCAATCCGTCCTATTACAAGCAGGAATATCTGCCGGCCGACGAGACCGTGGCCGAATACACCAAGATGGTGCTGGTGGAACTGCTGGCCGGCGGCACGGATGTCGCCGGCGCCGCCAAGGCGCAGGTCGATTCGCTCAACCAGCGCAAAGGCGGGGATCCGCTCGTGCAGATGGCCCTCATCCGCAATGCGCCTACGGGCGAGATCCTGCTGGACTTCCTGGTCAGCCAGAAGAACCCCTGGGGCGAGTTCACGGTGGAGTGGAACGCCTATCGCTATGCGCCGCGCGGCGACGGCGTCATGCTGTTTGCGATCAGCCGCCGCGCTTATGGCAACGAGGCCGCCAAGGCCTTCCTGGGGCGGCTGAAGACCGGGCGCCCCGCCGACATCGCCAAGTTGGCCCGCTACGAACTGCCCCCATTGCGGCTCCAGGGCGATTCGCAGCAGGCCGGCTCCCCTTCTCCGCCGAGCTATGGCCGCAAATAGAGCCAGCCCTCGCCCTGGAGTTCGGCCAGCAGGACGACGCCGCCCTTCTCCGCCACCGCAAAGCCGGGCAGGAGGTCGGCAAGGCTGAGTTTCATGCCTTCCAGCGTGTGCCGGCAGGCGTGGAAGGCGACGCCGTCCTGCATGAGCCGGCCGAAACGCGCCTTGAAATCCTGGTTGCCGCCATCCGCCCGGAAGGCTCGCAGGGCCGGGCCATGCACCACCACGGCCAGTTTCACGCCGTCGGGACCGCCCATGCCGTCGATATGATTGCGCAGATTGCCGAGCACGAAACCGGCCTTCTCCAGATCGGCAAGGTGATAGGCGATGCGCGGCACCGGCTTGGCCTCGGCGGCGAAGGCAGCATCCGCCCCCGCGACGAGAATGGCCGGGCCGCTTGCCAACATGGCCCTCACGGCGGTTCTACGATCCATGTGAGGCTCTCCAAGAGCGTTTTCCAGAAAAGGAGCGTTTTCCAGAAAATCGATAGGCTTTACGATCAAGAAAGCGCTTTAAAACAAAGAGTTAGGCCACAATACGGTGTAGCTTCGATCCGCTTCACTGGCCGCGGCGCAGCATCGCCTTCTCGTCCTCGTCCCCGACCAGGGACAGGCAGTCGGTCAGCGCGGTGCGGTCGAGCCGGAACAGCTTGTCGTCCGCGCCGAAGCGCTTGCGCTCATCGCTGTCCTCGCTGTCGCTGCCGGCCTTCCAGATGCGCGCGCCGTCGGGGATGGCGACTAGGACGGATTTTTCATTTTTGAGCCGCACGTCGATGGCTCCGCCGTCGCAATCGACGCTGCAATGAGCGATCGTCGCCTTGGCCGCAGGCGCAGCGGAAGAGCCGATAGCACCGCAGCCCCCGAACGTCTCGAAATGCGTGCCGGCCTTGCGGAAGGTCACGCCCAGCCCGAGCGTATAACCGGGATCGGCACCCTCTCCCGCCGATCCGGTGACCAGCAGTGTCATGGTGCGCACATTCTGCTGGGGATGGCTGCCCAGATGCGGCGCATCATAGGCGCGCCGATAGCAGGCATGGATCCTGTCCTTGTCGATGGTCCGGCCGAAGACCTGGCGCTGGAAGGCCTCGTCGGGTGCCGAACCAGCCGCCAGGGCTGTTGACGCCGTGCCGGCCATCAGGATGAGGACGGACTCCGCCAACACAACACGCATCAGGAAATGACGTCTCATGCGGCCCTCCAGAGGCGATGCGCAGCTCGGAACACCCTACGCCGTTGCGGGCGCGCTGTCCGTGCGCTCGCGCATTGCCATGCCAGATTACGAAGATCTTCTTCGATAGCAGCCGCTATCAGCCGTTGATCGGAAAGCGCACTACCCGGCTCGGTTCGTCCTCCCCTGTGCCGGGATCATCAGGCACCGGATGCGACGGCACCACCGGCATGGGCGGCGGCGGGCGGCGCGGCGGCGGCTTCAACGGCTCGGGCTTGGATGGCTCGGGCGACAGGACCTCGATCTTGGCTGGCTCAACCTTGATGGGCTCGACCTTGGCTGGCTCGACCGGTATCGGCGGCGCGGCAGCGGCCGGTTCCACGGGCTTCTCGACCGCGGGCGGGGGCGTCTCGACCGGCCTGACATGCGCCTCGACCAGCTTGGGCTGCTCGGGTTCGTCCACATCGGCTAGGACGTCATCGGCATAGGACACCACCGGCGCGCCAAGGCGCTCGACCGGCGTCTTCCACTCGAACGCATCGATCCGGCCGGTGACGGGTGAGACCGGCAGCCAGACGTCGGATACCATGCCGTCGGCGGTCCAGACCGGATCGCGCGGCGCCCGCACGGCACGCGACAGCCATTCGCGGACCTTGCCGGTGGCGCCGTGCTCGGCCTCTTCGATATCGGCCATCAAGAGGCAGACACGCTCGGTAGCGCCCGATGCCAGCAGCGGCGACAGCGCCGAGCGGGCGACCGCGAAATCGCGGGCTGAGAGAGCGGCGCGGGCCAGCGCAATCGCCGCCTCCGGATTGCCGGCCATCTGGGCGGCGAGCGTCTGGACGCGGGCATAACGGTCACGGGCGGAATCGCCGAGCCGGACATTGGTATAGGCTTCGGCGATGTCGGGATGCGGCTGCAGGCGCCAGGTCGTCTCCAGCACCTTGGAAGCCTTGCGGATATCGTTGCCCTCCGAGAGCAGCTTGGCCGCCAGCACCGCCGCGGGCACCAGGCCCGGGGCAAGCTTGAGCGCTTCGAGCACGCTGGCCTTGGCGCCCGCGCGATCGCGCTCCGCCTGCTCGATCGCCTGGGCGGTCAGCAGCACGGCACGATGGCGCTTGGCCGTCTCCTTGTCGATAAGACGATGATTGGCGTTGCGCGCCAAAGTCGAGAGCGCGCCGCTCCAATCCTTCTCGATCGACTGGAATTCGAGCAAGGCTGTGCCAGCCCAGGGCAGGGTCGGCGAGGTCTTCACCGCTTCGGCGGCGAGTTGGCGGGCAGCGTGAGCATCGCCACGTCGCCGCGCCTCGACGAAGAGGCCGCGCAGGCCGAGGGGCTTGGTCTCGGCCTCCGAAAGCATGGCGCGGAAGGCGGCCTCGGCGCCGGCGCGGTCCCCCGAAAGCTGCGAGGCTTGCGCCCGCAGGAGCAGGGCCAGCGGCTCCGAACCAAGGATGCGCTCGGCATCAACAGCCTGGCGCTGGGCACGGCGGACATCGCCCGAACCGACGGCGATCATGCCCTGCGTCACCGCATTGAAGCCCTTGGAGCGGCGGCGGGTGCGGAAATAGCCGGCGACATTGGCGGGCGAACGCAACAGCCAGCGCAGGAAGCCGATAACAGCCATCAGCACGCCAACGAGCACCAGCACGGCGACGGCGGCCCAGACCAGCTTCACCTTATAGGTTGTCAGCCCAACGGTCAGGGAGACATCGCCCGGCCGGCTGGCGAGCAAATAGAGCCCGTAAGCCGCGAGAGCGAGAACGAGGACAGTGACAAGAGCCCGGATCATCGACGCCTCACGGATGAGAGAATTTCTGCAGGGCGGCGCCGGTCTGCGCCTTGATCAAAGCGAGGGCTTCGGCGGCACCCGCAGCCTGGGTGAGCCAGGCGGCACCGGCCTGCTGGCCCGCCTCCGGCATCGCCTTGAAGGCCGCGATGGCTGCGGTCAGATCGCCCGCGTGCAGGGCCTTCGAGACCTTTTCGGCCGAGGCGACCGGATCGCCATCCCCACCCTCGCCGTCGCGCGTGACGGTGACGATGTTGCCGAGGCTGGCGGTGATCCGATCCATCACGCCCGCATCCGACGACAGGGGTTCGGGCTTGGGTGTGAGCGCCGCCTCGATCTGCGGCTTCAGCGCATCATAGCTGGTAGCCAGGGCCTCGATCGACGGCACGCCCGTCGAGGCAAGGCCCGTCAGCGGCGCCAGGGCTTCTGCATTGCCGCCGAGCCCAGTGGCCGTCTGCAATTCGGTGGCGAAGGGTTTGCCGCTGCGGATGGCCTCGCTGAGTTGTCCGAGCGCGACGGCATAGGCGGCCGCCTTGTCCGGCGTCGCGCTGGCCGCCTGCTTGACCTGCGCGAGTTCCTGCGACAGGCCGTTGGCTGCGGTGCCAACCTGGCGCAGGCCGTCGCCGAGGGTGGCGATCTCGCCTTCGGCCTTGGCGAGGCGCTCCGTCAGGCCGGAAACGTCGGGTCCCGCCGGAGGCGCGGCCGGCGTGGACGAGGCGGCAGCACCAGCCGTCTTCTGGGCTTCGCCTGCCAGGGCGAGGGCATTGTTCGCCGCTTCCTGTGTCGTCTTGGCGCCTGTCTCGAGGGCGGCGAGGCGGCTGAGGGCCTCACCCGTGGTCTTCTTGGCGGCAGCGGCGTCCTGCTCGGCAATCGCCAGCCGGGAGGCCAGCCCGTCATCGCCGCCGCTCTTGCCGAGCGGGACGACGCCAAGGGCGCCGGCCAGCAGCACCAGCACGCCGCCGGCGATACCACCCGCCAGCGCCGCAGCGAGGGTCGACAAGCCCGAACGTTGAGGCGGTGGAGGCGGAGGCGCGAATTCGGATTCAGGTCGAGGCGGGGGAGAGGCAGCCTCCGGTTCGGCGGGCGCCTCGGTGCGCGGCGTATCGCCGCTGGCCTGTTCGCCATCGGCGGACGGGCGCGCCCAGATCGACGGGCCCGCCTCCTCCCCGGCATCCGCCGCGGCGGCAGCACCGGTTTCCTCGGTCTTCGGCGCCTCGCCGGTGGCGGGCTGTACCTCGGCGGCAGATTCGGGACTGAAGGCAGATGCTTCCCCGCCGGCGGCCTGCGCCGGCGAAGCAGTCGAGGTTGCGGGCGATTCGGCGACTTCGGTGGCGCTCAAATCCAACGTCGCGGGACCGAGGCCTGCGCTTTTCTGCTTTTTCGGCCTGCCTTGCGTGCTGTCTTCCCGTGCCATGCGACCCCCATGGAGACCCCCAACGGGCCCAGCCTATAGCATGAAAACCCGACAAGCCAATTTGCCCAAACCGAAGCCCGCTGGACAGCCACCGGCGTAAAGGCAGGCAGGAAACGGGCGCTATCCGATTGTGAAAACCTCCGCCTGTTCCAATCGTTCCGCACGGTGACGGGCCAAGGCAAGGCCTCCTGGCCGCGAGGATATTCAAGCGATCCCATGCCAGCGATTGATCCGCTTGCGGTTTCGGTGTCGGTGATCGATATCGGTCACAGTCGTTCCGTCTTTCCGCCAGGAACTTGCCGCGGGAGCCGGCTCCCGGCGCGACGGGCATCACGGCCATGAAGGACAATTGGCGGCGCAGCCGCCTCGACAGGGAAGAACCGCAGAGATGACGCAGAATGATCGTCTGACGCTCCAGCACATCGTCGAGCATGTCGATGCGAAGGCGCAATCCTTCTGCGCCTTGAGCGATCGCATCTGGCACATGCCGGAACTCGCTTTCGAAGAGCAGCGATCCTGCGAGGAGCATATTGCGGCCCTGACGGCAGAGGGTTTCCGCATCACGCGCAAGGCGGGTGGCATCGAGACCGCCTTCATGGCCGAATATGGCGAGGGCGGACCGGTGCTGGCCTTCCTGGGTGAGTATGATGCCCTGCCGGATCTGTCCCAGGCCAGCGGCGTCGAGAAGGCCGAACCGCTGCAGCGCGGCGGTCCCGGCCATGGCTGCGGCCACAACCTCCTCGGCGCGGGCGCGGCCCTGGCCGCGGTGGCCTTGAAGGATGCGCTGGCCGCGGCGGGTATCGAGGGCCGCGTGCGCTATTACGGCTGCCCCGCCGAGGAGAGCGGCTCGGGCAAGAGCTTCATGGCCCGGGCCGGCGTATTCGACGATGTCGACGTCGCCTTCTGCTGGCATCCGAGCGTCGTCAACGAAGTCGTGGCCGCCTCCAGCCTCGCCTTCATCCAATGCTATTTCCGCTTCGCCGGCCGTGCTTCGCACGCGGCGGCCAGCCCGCATCTCGGCCGCTCGGCGCTGGACGCGGTGGAACTGATGAACATCGCCGTCAATTATATGCGCGAGCATATGCCGGCGGAGGCGCGTATCCATTACGCCGTCACCAATAGCGGCGGCATCGCGCCCAATGTCGTACAGGCCAATGCCGAAGTGCTCTATCTGGTGCGCTCCCCCGATATCGCCGATACCAAACGCCTGTTCGAACGCGTCAAGAAGGCGGCCGAGGGCGCCGCGTTGATGACGGAGACGCAAACCAGTTTCCAGGTAACCGATGCCGGGCTCAATCTCGTGCCCAACGAAACCCTGCTCGAAGCCATGCACGACAACATGATCCGCATCGGCGCCCCGGCTTTCGACGGCGATGACCGTAACTTCGCTGACCGGCTACGCCGGGCCAGCCTGTCGGACGAAGACATTGCCGCAAGCGTGGCGCCGCATGATCCAGCCTTGGCCACCCATAGCCTGCACGAAGGCATCCTGCCTATGGCCCGGAGGGCCAGCGTGCAGATGGGCAGCACGGATGTCGGCGACGTCAGCTGGATTGCGCCGACGGTGCAATGCCACACCGCCTGCTTTGCGATCGGCACACCCTTTCATAGCTGGCAATTGGTGACGCAGGGCCTGGAGCCGGCGGCCCATAAGGGCATGGTCGCGGCGGCGAAGGTGCTCGCCAGCACGGCGGCCGACTGCCTGAGCAAGCCGGACCTGATCGCCAGGGCGAAAGCCGAACTCAACCGGCGCACCGGCGGCCGGCCCTTCGAAAGTCCGATTCCGCCGGAAATCCTGCCCGAACATCTCCATTCGAGCCAGGGCCGCTGATCGCACCTTGCTGCAACTCGTCGTTCCGGGAGGCGCTCAGATCAACGCCAGCAGCGCATCCTCCTCCGGACGCGCGGGAAAGGCGACCTCGACGGCGCCGGTGGCCGATATCACCTCGGCCACCTTGCGCGACAGGCACAGATGCCGCGCCGGCAGGCGCGCCACGGCTTCGGCACCACCGGCGCAGGCGATGAAGGCCTCCGCCGTGCGCGCGGAGTAATGCAGCACGGCATCGAGCCCGCCCTGCGTCAGCGCCGCCTGGGTCTCGGGCCGGAACCGCGCCGCCTGATGCGCGGTGTAGACGACGGCGAGTTCGATGCGATGTCCCATCCCCGCGAGAGCCCCGACGAGATCGCCGGTGCGGTCGGCCCCAGCCAGATAGAGGGCCCGGTGCGGCTCGCGCCAGGCCTCTCGGACATGGGTGATCAGGCTGGCCACATCGCGCCCGAAGGTCTCGACGTCTTCAAAACCCATGGCGCGAGCAACGGCCCCGGTACGACGGCCGACTGCGATCAGGGGCGTGGCGGTCAGCCCCTCGAATTCCGACCGCTCGTAAAGGGCGGCCAGGGCATTGCCGCTGGTGACGATGAGGGCATCGAAGCGTCCGGTCGGCAGGGCGTCGCCGCCGAACACGATCTCCAGCATCGGCTCGATCACCGGCTCATGGCCCAGCCGCGCGAGAACCTTCGCCGTCTGCCGTGCCTCCTCAATCGGCCGGGTGACGAGTATGCGCGCCATCATTGTCCTTCCGCTCGATACGCCGCCGGCCGCGTGATCGGCGCGACAGGAAGGCCATTCCGCTCGCCACCGGATGATCAGCCGGCAAAGAATCCTTCGCCGCCCAGAGCGTGCAGTTCCTCGCCGGCCGAGCGCCCGAGCGCCTCCGCATCGGCGACGCGGCCGCTGCGCTGGGCCTCGTGCACCTCGCTGCCGTCAGGCTTGAGGATGAGCCCGCGAAAGCGGATGGCATCCCCCTCCACCACGGCATGTCCGGCGATCGGGGTGCGGCAGGAGCCATCCAGGACGGTGAGGAAGGCTCGCTCCAGCTTCACGGCCAGATGGGTGTCGCGATGGTCGATGCCGGCGACGTGGCGGATGGTGTCGCCATCGTCAGCCCGGGTTTCCAGGCAGATGGCGCCCTGGCCGACGGCTGGCAGGAAATCCTCTTCGGAGAGGATGGCGCTGGCATGGGCGATGAGGCCGAGCCGCTTCAGGCCAGCCACCGCCAGCAGCGTGGCATCGGCCTGCCCTTCGGCGAGCTTGCGCAGGCGCGTCTCGACATTGCCTCGGAACAGCACGGTCTGAAGATCGGGCCTGAGATGCTTGACCTGGGCCTGGCGCCGTAGCGCCGCCGTGCCGACCACGGCGCCCTGCGGCAGCTCGGCGAAGGAGGCGATGCCGGGCGCGATCAGCGCATCGCGGACATCCTCGCGCTCCAGAAAGCCCGCGAGCACCAGGCCGTCGGGCAGCACGGTCGGCATGTCCTTGCAGGAATGCACGCCGATATCGATCTCGCCATCTTCCAGCGCCCGCTCGATCTCCTTGGTGAACAGCCCCTTGCCGCCGACTTCCGAGAGCGGCCGGTCACGGATCATGTCGCCGGAGGTCTTGATCACCCGGATCTCGATACGCTCGGGCGCGATCTCCAACAGGCCGGCCAGCAGGGCCTGCGTCTGCCGGGCCTGCGCCAATGCAAGCGGACTGCCTCGCGTGCCGAGGCGCAACAGAATGGACACGATCGATATTTTTCCCAAACAGCTCGCGGCTGCTTAACGCCGGAGGTTAGGGGAGTCAAAGGCGAGCTTATGGAGAAAGATCACAAAGCCCGCATGACGGTGGGCGATATGCCCTGGACATCGTTCGGCGCGTCGACATCCGGAAGAGGCTGCAACAAATGCCTGCGCTAGTGCCGCACCGGCGAGGAGCCCCCGGTCGTGGCAAGCCAGAGGCCGAGGGCGGTATGCAAAGCCTCGGCAGCTTCGGGAGAGAGGGGCACCTTCAAGACGGCGTTCCCGTCGAAATGGAACTCGGCGAGCACGAAGTTGCCGCTGGGGGGGGAGGCGAGGCGCAACAGGCTGGTCAGCACCGGTGCTTCGATCGCTCCGCTCTTGCTCTCGAGGTCATCGATATCATCCATCATGTCGACCTACCTTGTTCCCCGGCCCAGGCGCGTCACCGCGGCACTGTCGGCGTTCGGCGTGAGATCATCGTGACAAGCCGGCCTGCCTCAGCGGGGCCGCTTCACACGAAATCTGGTCATGACCAAGCCGCTCGCCCTGCTTCCAATCGGCTATTTCACTTAACCGGACCGGAAACAAAAAATTCAACAGAGCCATACAGTTAGCATCTTGTACGGATTTATAACACCCCTTGTCGTTTCTTCGATAGAGCAAAATCGCCACAGTCCGTCTCAAATCGACTCGCCCCTGCACTCCTCCCCGATTGGCCTTGCGAAAAAAACCCGTCGCCGATGTCGGCCGGTCCCGCCGGCCAGCGTCCTTTGCGCGACGCCCCACGAGCGAAAAACGGCTCGCGCGGCCCGAAACCAGAACCATCGGACCCATCCGTCGAGACAGGAGTGACGAACCATGCCGCAAGCCTCCATCCTGAAATCCCTGCTGGCCGCCCTGGTGATCGGCGTCGGCAGCCTTTCCGTCGCCATGAGCGTGGCGACGGGCGCAGAGACGGCGACGACCGACCAGGCGCAGGCCAAGAGCGGCCATATCGAGGCCGGCGGCGTGAACTATTATTACGAGATACGTGGCAGCGGCGAACCGCTCCTCCTGCTGCATGGCGGCCTCGGCTCGATCGACATGTTCCAGCCGGTCATGCCGACGCTGACCGCCCATCGCCAGATCATCGCCGTCGATCTCCAGGGCCATGGCCGCACGCCGCTCGGCAAGCGCCCGATCGATCTCAAGGCCATGGGCGACGACATGGGCCAGATCCTCGCCAAGCTCGGCTACGGCCAGGTCGACGTGTTCGGCTACTCCATGGGCGGCGGCGTCGCCTTCCAGCTCGCCGCCCAGCACCCCGACAAGGTGCGGCGGCTGGTGCTGGTCTCCGCAGGCTTTGCCCAGGACGGCTTCTATCCCGAGATGCTGCCGATGCAGGCCCAGGTCGGCGCCGGCATGGCCGAGATGATGAAGGCCACGCCGATGTACCAGTCCTATGTCAAGGTCGCGCCCGATCCGGCCGAATTCCCACGCCTGCTCGACGCCATGGGCGCCCTGATGCGCAAGCCCTATGACTGGTCGTCCGACGTGCCGAAGCTGACCATGCCGGTGATGCTGGTCTTTGGCGACAGCGACATGTATCGCCCCGAGCATGTGGTCAAGTTCTACCAGCTCCTCGGCGGCGGGCTGCATGATGCCGGCTGGCAGCGCGAGCATATGGCCAAGAACCGTCTCGCCATCCTGCCGGGCCTGACCCATTACGACATCTTCCTGTCGCCGCAGCTCACGGCAACCGCCCTGCCCTTCCTCAACGGCAAGAGCGAGAACGCCAGTTGGAGCGACCAGACCGGCAAGTGACCGCCGCGGGCCCCCAGCCCGGAAAGGGACTTGAACGAAGCGGGTTTGTTGCCGATTGTCCGAAACCTTCCCGCTTCGGAGCTTTCCTCATGCACGGCCAGCCTTCCCCCGCCATCGACCAAGCCCGTACGGAGCGCCTCGATGCCGTGATCGACGCCGCCATCGCCGAGGAGCGCATCATCGGCACCGTGGTGCTGGTGGCCGAGGCGGGCGAGATCGTCTATCGTCGCAGCGCCGGTCATGCCGATCGCGAGGCCGGCACGCCGATCGCGGAGGACACCATCTTCCGCCTCGCCTCTGTGACCAAGCCGATGGTGGCGGCCGCTGCCCTGGCACTGGTCGAGGCCGGACAGCTCGGCCTCGACGACCGCGTAACACGTTACCTTCCGAATTTCCGCCCCAGGCTCGCCGATGGCAGCGAGCCGGTGATCACGGTGCGCCATCTTCTCAGCCACACCGCAGGCCTGCGCTATGACTACGATGCCGCCGCCGATATCGCCGACGGCCTCGACCGGCTCGGCCGCGGCATGGCGGAAAATCTCGAGAAGATCGCAGCCCAGCCGCTGGCCTTCGCGCCCGGCAGCGCCTGGCGCTATTCGGTAGCGATCGACGTGCTGGGCGGGCTGATGGAAAAGGCCGTCGGCAAAAGCCTGCCTGAGATCGTGGCCGAACGCATCACCGGGCCGCTCGGCATGGCCGACACCGAATTCGTTGCCACCAAGCCCCAGCGCCTGGCAACCGCCTATGCCGATGGCGTGCCCCACCCGGTGCGCATGGGCGAGATCCAGCGCGTATGCCACAATGGCTGGTGGCTCACCTTCGCGCCACAGCGCGCCTTCGACGCCACCGCCTTCCCCTCCGGCGGTGCCGGCATGGTGGGCACGGCCGGCGATTTCCTCAGCTTCCTCGAAGCCGTCCGCGGCGGCGGGGCGCCGATTCTCTCACCGGAGAGCCAGCGCCTCCTGAGCGAGGATGCGATTGCCGACCTCGACATCGACGATCCCGGCTGTGGCTTCAGCCTCGGCTGGTCGATCCTGCGCGATCCCGCCGCTGCCGGCATGCCCGGCTCGCCAGGATGCTGGCAATGGGGCGGCGTCTACGGTCACAGCTGGTTCGTGGATCCGGCACGCGGGCTTTCGGTGGTCATCTTCACCAACACGGCGGTCGCCGGCGTCGGCGGCGCCTATCCCGACGCCCTCCGCGCCGCCGTATACGGCTAGGGTGTTTTGCGATTTGGTGCCCCCTGATCCGCGAGGAGACCCCGCCCTCGTCGAAATGGGCGGGCCCCTCAACCTTTTGGGAGGGGGGCGGCGGGTGCGCGCCCCTATCCTTTCGGTGCGGCGATACCGCTGATTCCCAGCTAGCCGCATCCGCGATCTGAAGGTAAATCTTGGTTAACAGTAGTGACGCGCCCGACAGGTCAATCGCAGCGAGAAGTCCCGGTACGCGGGAACCGGATCGATTGAGCCCCGGCAAGTATGGGAACCAACATGACTCGTGTTCTGGTAACTGGTGGCGCCGGCTATATTGGCAGCCACGCCTGCAAGGCCCTGGCCCAGGCAGGTTATGACCCCGTCGTCGTCGATAATCTCTCTTTGGGCCATGCCGATGCGGTCAAATGGGGTCCGCTGGAAGTCGGCGACATCCGCAACAGTGCCTTCCTCAACAAGGTGATCACCAAATACAAGCCCGAAGCGGTGATGCACTTCGCGGCCAGTTCCACGGTGGGCGAATCGGTCGCCGATCCCGCGAAATATTATTCCAACAATGTCGTGGGCTCGTTGACCCTGCTCGAGGCCGTGCGCCAGAACGAGATCGAGACCTTCATCCTGTCCTCGACCTGCGCGACCTACGGGGTTCCGGCCAGCCTGCCGATCCTGGAGAGTGCGCCGCGCAATCCGATCAGCCCCTATGGCGCGACCAAGCTGGCGGTTGAGCATGCTCTGGCCGACTTCGGCACCGCCTATGGCTTGAAATGGGCGGCGATGCGCTATTTCAACGCCGCCGGCGCCGACCTCGACGGTGAGCTGGGCGAAAGGCACGAGCCGGAAACCCATGTCATCCCGCTCGCCATCCAGGCTGCGCTCAGCCACCGCGCCGTCTTCAATGTGCTGGGCCGGGACTATCCTACGCCCGACGGTTCGGCGGTCCGTGACTATGTGCATGTCGCCGACATCGCCGACGCCCATGTGCGCGCCATCGACTATCTCAAGGCAGGCGGCGAAAGCGCAGCCTTCAATCTCGGCACCGGGATCGGCACTTCGGTGATCGAGATCCTCGAGGCGGTACAGCGCTGCACAGGCCGCAAGCTCGACATCCGTTTCCAGCCGCGGCGGCCCGGCGATCCCGCCAGCCTCTATGCCGCGGCCACCAAGGCGGCCGAACTGCTGGGCTGGCACCCCCAGCATCGCGAGATCGACACCATCGTGGGCAGCGCCGTCACCTGGTTCCGGCACAATCTGGCGGCCTGATCTTTTCGCGATCGTTGCGGGCTCATTCGATGAGGTCGGGCAACCTCGCCGAAGAGCCCAAAAACACGTCGAAGACCCGCCAGCCGATCAGGCCTTGAACCGGTCCGTGGCTGCCAGGCGCTGCGTCAGGGGCCTGGCCTCCGGCCATTGGTAGATCTCGGCGCGCAGGAATTTCAGCTCCGCCTCCGCCTCCTCTTCGCCGACTTCGGTCCACCAGCTCTTGGGCTGGCCATTGCTGCCGTCGTTCCAGCGATAACCCCGAGCCTTGAGCCGCTCCTTCATGTCGAAGGGGCTGTTGATCGCCGAGATCCTGATGCGCGCGCGTTCCGATGCCTTCAACAGCTCGGCAAAGGGCACCGTCCTGCTCTCCCCGCTTGGCAGGGCCAGAACCTCCAGCAGCGCATGACAATCGTCAACGGCTCGATGCCCGTTGTGGAAATAGCCCGATTGTCCCAGGAGATAGCCGAGCTTGGTGCCTTCGAAGCCGCGGTCGGACCAGGCGATCTCGACATTCGAGCATGCCCAGGGCTTGGGTGCGAATCCCGGCGCGAAGCGCTCGCAGAAGGGACGGTCGAACCGCGCATTATGAGCGATGATCAGGTCCGCCGGCTCGATGAAGGCCTCGACCTCCGCCGGCGAGATCGCCTTGCCGGCCACCATGGCGTCGGTGATGCCGGTCAGCCTGGTGATCTCGGGCGGGATCGGCTCCTGAGGCTGGCGCAGGGCATTGAAGATGCCGACGACGTCGCCGACCTGCCCGGAAGGATCATAGGTGACCGCCACCATGCCCAGTTCGATGATCTCGTTCTTCTCATGGTCGAGGCCCGTGGTCTCGGTATCGACGATCACCGCCAGGCGCGGAAATCTGCTCTTGTCCCACGAGACGACGGAGCGCGGCTCCAGCTTGCGCTGGATGCGGTAGCGGCCGGTTGCTTCCAGCATGCTGACCAGCGTGGCCTCGTCGAGAGCCTCGTGCTGGCGGGCCGGCACGGGTGCGGGAGGCGCACGCTTGGCTCGAATAGACGGCGCCCGCCTTTCCGGAAGCGCCTCGGTCCGAAACATGTCGAATTGTTCGCCCATGCTTCCCCCTTTCCCACCGACTCAATGATCCCGGCAATGGTTAAACGCTTTAGCGTTTTCGGGGACGGGCAAGCAAACCCCAGCGGGCCGTTTTCCCCCGCCAAGGCCGATCTCCAGCGTGGAGCGCCTGCACCGGACGTCGAGATGGGCGCGATCACCCACAAGTCCCTCCCATTTCGAACGCGGCAATTTCCGCCCGGCGACCCGCCGCGCGCGCTCGCATTGCTGAAACGGGAGCCTCCTGCGCTCGGCCGGCATGGCCACTCCCCCTATCCCCGCGAGCGGATCGTGCTATAGGGAGAGCCATCAACTCCTCAGGTACCTGCCCGCCCCATGCTCGTTCTCGGCATCGAAACCACTTGCGACGAAACCGCCGCCTCTGTCGTCATGCGAAATCAGGACGGCGAAGGCGAGATTCTGTCCAATGTCGTGCTGTCGCAGATCGCCGAGCATGCCGCCTATGGCGGAGTGGTGCCCGAAATCGCTGCTCGCGCCCATGTCGAGGTGCTCGACCACATCATCGAGCAGGCCCTGGAAGAAGCGGACATCCGCTTCGACAGGCTCGACGGCATCGCCGCCGCGGCGGGCCCCGGCCTGATCGGCGGCGTGATCGTCGGCCTCACCACCGCCAAGGCCCTGGCGCTCTCGCTCGGCAAGCCGCTGATCGCCGTCAACCATCTGGAGGCGCATGCGCTGACCCCGCGCCTCACCGACCAGGTCACTTTTCCTTATCTGCTGCTGCTGGCCTCCGGCGGGCACACCCAGCTTCTGGCCGTGCGCGGCCTCGGCGACTATGTCAGGCTTGGAACCACCATCGACGATGCCATTGGCGAGGCCTTCGACAAAACAGCCAAGATGCTAGGCCTGGGCTATCCCGGCGGCCCCGCCGTCGAGGCCCAGGCGATGAGCGGCGATGCCGCCCGCTTCGCCTTTCCCCGGCCGCTGCAGGGACGGCCAGATCCGAATTTCTCTCTGTCGGGACTGAAGACGGCCGTGAGGCTCGAAGCCGAAAGGCTGGCGCCGCTTGCCGCCAAGGATATTCGCGACCTCTGCGCCTCCTTCCAGGCAGCGGTGGTTGACATGGTGGTCGACCGCACGCGCGTCGGCCTCAGGCGCTTCCGCGAAACCGCCGGCCAATCCCCCAGCGCCCTGGTGATCGCGGGCGGCGTCGCTGCCAATCTCGCCATCCGGCGCGGCCTGCAGCGCCTCGGCGCGGAGACGGGCCTGCGCATCGTGATGCCGCCGGCTGCCCTGTGCACCGATAACGGCGCCATGATCGCCTGGGCTGGGGCCGAGCGTCTAGCCGCCGGCCTCACGGATGGCCTCGACGTGAGCCCGCGGGCCCGCTGGCCGCTCGACCCCAACGCACCCGGCGCGGGCAAGCAGGGCCTCGGCAAGGCCGGCGTCGGCAAGGGAGCGAAGGCTTGAGCGGCTCGGGCTCGAAAAGCATCGGGGTGATCGGCGCCGGCGCCTTCGGCGCTGCGCTGGCCTGCGCCGCCGCACGCGCCGGCCGTCATGTCAGCCTGTGGGGCCGCGATGCCGCCGCCATGGCCGAGTTGGTGGATACGCGCCGGCTCTCGAGGCTCGATGGCCTCGCTCTGCCCGAAGCCATCAAGCCGACCGCCGATCTCGCCGAGGCCGCCCACGCCGACATCTTGATCCTGGCCGTTCCCACCCAGGCCCTGCGCGACGTCTGCGGGCGCCTGGCCGCCACGGTGGCGCCGAATACGCCGCTCATCCTGGCCGCCAAGGGCATCGAGCGCTCGAGCGGCGAATTCGTCTCGCAGATCGCCACCGAGATCCTGCCAGGCTGCATCCCCGCCGTGCTCTCCGGACCGGGCTTTGCCGCCGACATCGCCAAGGCCTATCCGACCGCCCTGACGCTGGCCTGCGCCGACGGTGCCCTCGGCGAGCGCCTCGTCCGGGCCATCGGTTCCCCGACTTTCCGGCTCTATAACACCGACGATTTGCGCGGCGTGGAGATCGGCGGGGCGGCCAAGAACGTCCTCGCCATCGCGGCCGGCATCGCCGCCGGGCGCGGCTTCGGCGAGAGCACGGTGGCGGCCCTGCTCGCGCGCAGCTTCGCCGAACTCACGCGGTTCGGCCTCGCCTTCGGCGCGCGCCCGGAGACGCTGGCAGGCCTGTCGGGCCTCGGCGATCTCATCCTCACCGGCACCTCCTCGCGCTCGCGCAACCGGCGCTTCGGCGAGGAACTCGGCAAGGGAATCGGCATGGAGACGGCGATCGCCGATGTCGGTCTGGCCGAGGGCGTCTGGACCGCCCCGATCCTGGCGCGCATGGCCCGGGAAAGGCATGTCGACATGCCTGTTGCCACCGCCGTCGCCGATTTGGTGGCCGGCAAGGCCAGCATCGACCAAGCCATCAAGCAATTGCTGTCGCGCCCACCGCGCGCGGAGTAACTCGTTCAACAAAACTGGAGACTGACATGACCCTGAAGCGTATCGGCGCCGGCAACCGCATGAGCGACGCCGTCATCCATGGCGACAAGATTCACCTGTCCGGCTATGTCGCCGAGACCACGGTCGGCAAGTCGGTAAAGGAACAGACCGCCGACATCCTCGCCCAGATCGACGAGACGCTGCGCGAGGCCGGCACCGACAAAACCAAGGTGATCAAGGCCAATATCTGGCTGACCGACATCGGCACCTGGGCCGAAATGAACGAAGCCTGGGACGCCTGGGTGGTTGCCGGCCAGGCTCCGGCCCGCGCCACGGTAGAAGCCAAGCTCGCCGGCCCCGGCCTTGACGTCGAGATCATGGTCGAAGCCGCGCTGTAAGCGCAGGCCATTCAGGATTTGTCGCGCCAAAGCCTTTCGAAATCCTGGCCGCCATAAAAGATGCCGTGGACGACGACCGCGGCATCATCGACTGTGAAGGCGATTGCCACCCGGCGTTCGAAGCCCAAGACCCGCAGTCCGGGGCGAAGATCGTTGCGCTGGGTGCCTCGAAGGGGAAAGGTCTCCAGCCCAAGGCAATAATCGATCACTCGCTCGATATATCTGCCGGCCGTCTGAGGTCCGGCTTCCACCGCGATGTATTGCTGCAGGTCCCGGAGATGCCGTTCCGCGCGCGGCGTAAACTTGACCTCATGGGGCATGCAGGTCAGGACGCCCGCAAATGGAGAGCCATTCGGCGTTTCAGTTCCGCACCATCAATGGCAGTGGTTGGATCGGCCTTGTACTCGTCATAGCTTTTCACGACCTCGTCTCTCAGCCATTTTTCCAGAGCCGCGTCGCGGGCCTGCAAACTGCGCAGGCCATCTCGGATGACCTCACTTTCGGTTGCGTACTCACCGGAAGCGACTTTTTGTTTGACCATCTGCGCCATGTCATGAGGCAGTGTGATGCTGAGGGATTGGGTCGAACGCATGATCAGGACCTCCGTTATCAGACCTTAACATAGCGCACGATTTAATCCTACTGAGCAGCCGTCATGCTCGCGCCCTGGGATGGGCCGACTGGTAGACCCGCATCAATTCGGTGGCGTCGACCTTGGTGTAGATCTGCGTGGTCGACAGGCTGGCATGGCCGAGCAGTTCCTGGATCGAGCGCAGATCGCCGCCACGCCCGAGCAGGTGGGTAGCGAAGGAATGGCGCAACGCATGAGGCGTAGCGCTGTCCGGCAGGCCGAGCGCGCCCCGAAGATGCTGCATGGCATATTGGATGATGCGCGGCGACAAGGGCCCTCCACGCGCGCCGACGAAAAGCGGCTCATCAGGCCCGCCCGGGAAGGGCAGGATTTTCAGATATTCCTCCACCGCCCGCGCCACCGGGGCGATCACCGGCACCGAGCGCATCTTGTTGCCCTTGCCGGTTACGGTCAGACTGTCGCGCCCGCTCACCGGTGCATCCTTGCGCGTCAGGCCAAGTGCTTCGGAAATGCGCAGGCCGGCGCCATAGCACAGCGCCAGCACGGCGGCATCGCGGGCCAGGATCCAGGGTTCGCGTGCCTCGCCCATGCGGGCATCGGCCGAGGCGACCTTGCGGGCGGCCTCGGGCGACAGCGGCTTGGGCAGGCTCTGTGGCAGCTTGGGCCCGCGTACGGCCGATAGTGCCGCGCTGGCACCATGGCCCTGGCGTTCAAGGAAGCGGGCGAAAGCCCGTGTTGCCGCCAACGCCCGCATCAGCGAACGGGGCTTCAGGCCATCGGCCCGGCGCGCGGCGAGGAAAGCCCTGACGTCGCGGGGTGCCAGGGATGCGATCTCGTCCAGCCCCGGCGGCTCGCCGAAATGGCCGGTCAGGAAGCGCAGGAAGGTGGTGACATCGCGGTCATAGGCCTCGACCGTCTTGGGGCTCATGCGCCGCTCGACGGCAAGATAGGCAAGCCATTGCACCTTGGCGGCGGCAAGGTCCGGCGCGGCGATGAGGACAGGAGGCGAAGCGTTCATGCAGCCAGTGTGGCTGAAAAAGGTGAGCGGGAGGTTAGAGCCTCCCACTTTCTTCACTCCCCCGCCACGATCACCGGGGTCGCGATCGGAGTTGGAACCGCCACCTCGCGTTCGCTCGACCACACCAGCACCAGCATGCACAGGCTGGAGAGGCCGAGATAGCCGCAGGCGAGCGGGAAGATGGTGCCGTCATAGGCCTCGCCGATCAGCGCGCCGATCACGGCGCCCATCAGCGTGGTGACGCAGCCGATGAAGGAGGAGGCGGTGCCGGCGATATCGCCTACCGGCTCCATCGCCAGGGCGTTGAAATTCGGCATGGTGAGGCTGAGCAGGAAATGCGCCACACCCATGACGATGCCGAAATAGATCAGCGGCGGCCGTCCCTGGAACAGCACGGCGAGACCCAGCAGCAGCATCGCCGTCAGCCAGAAGCCGATCATGCCGAAGCGCGACAGCCGGTGCATGCCCAGGCGCCTCACCAGCCGCGAATTGGCGAAGGAGGCCAGCCCCATGCAGATCGCGATCAGCGCGAAAGCCAACGGGAAGAGCGGGCCGAGCTTGTAGATGTCGGTCTCGAAGATCTGCTGGGACGAGCCGAGATAGGTCATCAGGCAGCCCATGGCCAGGCCCATCGCCAGCATGTTGGCGAAGGAGGCACGCGTAACAACCACCCGGCGCATGCCGCTCGCGACCGCGGGCAGCGACAGCGGCCGACGATATTCGGGATGCAGCGTCTCGGGCATGCGCAGGCCGAACCAGGCCACCACCACCAGCACCAGCACCAGCATGCTCATGAAGATGGTGCGCCAGTCGCCGAGCATCAGGAAGGCGCTGCCGGTGGCCGGCGCGATCACCGGCACGATGATGAAGATCATCAAGGTGAGCGACATCACCCGCGCCATCTCGCGGCCCTCATAGCGGTCGCGCACGATGGCGATGGAGAGCACGCGCGCCGATCCGGCGCCGAGGCCCTGGATGGCCCGGGCGACCAGCAGCACCTCATAGCTGGGCGAGAAGATCGCCAGCAGGGTGCCGGCGGTATAGATGCCCAAGCCGATCATCAGCACCTTGCGGCGGCCGATCGAATCGGAGATCGGCCCCCAGGCGAGCTGCATGATGGCAAAACCCGCCATATAGGCGGTGATGATCAACTGCATGCGGTTGGCATCGGCAATGCCGAATTCCGACCGCACGGCGGAGAAGGCTGGCAGGAGATTGTCGATGGAGAGGGAACTGAGCCCCATCATCAGGGCAATCACGAGAACAAATTCGGCAAAGGACGGCTGGGGCTCCCGCCGCACGGCAGGCTCCAGCGCCGCGCCGGCAACGGGACGGGGCATGGAAAACTCGGAAATGTGAAAATCTATAACCGGCGGGGCAATGAAGCGGCGCTCAGATGACAGATCTGTAGCATACCAATCGTGACGAAAAGGTGATTTTTTCGCCACAGAGGCAAATATTTCAAGTGAATTGATAAAATTTGGGCAGATGACAGCCCGTGCCCGCCAGCCCCTAAGATACCGTCCCCGGCTCGACCGGCGCTTCGAGAGGCGAAAGCGCGGGACGCTCGCACTGTCCGCTGCGTCGAAAATCGGAGGGCGACATGCCGGCGATCTTGCGGAAGCTCTTGTTGAAACCCGAGAGGGAGCCGAAGCCGGACTCCATCGCCACGCGCAGGATGTTGCCGTCGCCGCTGATCAGGCGCGCCTGCGCATAGGACAGGCGCAGCAGGCTGACATAGTCGTTCAGCGTCATGCCCGTGCATTTCTTGAACAGGCTCATGGCATATTTGGGATGGAGGTCGGCGGCCGCCGCGATGTCGGTGCTGTCGATATCGTCGAGGAAATTGTCGGCGATAAAGTCACACAGGCTGCGAACATGGCGCAGGGCCTGCGGATCGCCGGCGCTGGCCTGGCCGACACGGCTGTCGAGGCTGGGCACCAAGGCATAAGGCTCGAAACGCACCCGTTCCAGCCGAAGTAGCAACTCGCTCACTGCATGCTGGGCGCGCACCATGTCGCCGGAGCGGGTATAGCCGTTCCAGCGCGCGAAATTGGCACTATCCGAAGAGTCGGTCTCGTGGATGAGCAGAGTTGCCCCGGCCATCAGGCGAGCGGGTACCTCCTCGGGCAGGCGCAGCCGAAAGAAGTGCACCAGCGGCAGATGCGCGCCGGCATAGACGGCGTCATCGGAGGCATCGTCCATCTGGTGCGGCAGGCCGCCCCAGAACAGCACCATATTGCCCGCCTCCAGCCTGAGCTCATAGCCGGCCATGCGATAATGCACCCAGCCCTGGACGATGAAATTCACCTCGACCTGGGCGTGCCAGTGAGGCGAGAGCATGACGCGCGGCGTATTGTGGAAGGTCTGCAGCACGGTCGGCAGGTTTTCGACGCTGTTGGCCGTCGGCTGATAATAGGAGCGCTCCTGCATCTTACTTTCAGGCAAGTCCATCTTCCCTTTATCGCAGACAGGCAGTGCTACCTGCCTAAAGTAGCTTCCCGCCACACAAGAGCAAATGAAAAGGGGAGGAATGACATGCGCAAGACGATCGGCTGCGCCGCGCTGGCAGTTGCTGCGGGCCTTCATGCGTCGACGGCCTTGGCCCAATCGGGGGAAATCCGGGTCTGGAGCTGGGATATCGCCGCTGCCTCGCTCAAGGCCAACATCGAAGGCTTCAACAAGCAGTTCCCCAATGTGAAGGTCACGGTGGAGGATCTCGGCAACGCCCAGGTCTTTTCCAAGACCCAGGCCGGCTGCGCCGCCGGCGGAGCAGGCCTGCCCGACGTCGTCTCGATCGAGAACTACAAGGCGGAGAGCTACTGGAACCAGTTCCCCGACTGCTTCGCCGACCTCAAGCCGCTGGGCTACACGCCGGAGGTCGCCGGCAAGTTCGCCGATTTCAAGCGGGCGGAGCTGGAGAAGGGCGAGGCCGCCTATGCCATGCCCTGGGATTCCGGCCCCGTTGTGATGTTCTACCGGCGCGACCTCTACGAGAAGGCCGGCGTCGACCCGGCCAGCATCAACACCTGGGATGATTTTATCGCCGCCGGCAAGAAGGTCACCGCCGCCAATCCCGGCGTGACCATGAGCGCCACCGACCTCGACGGCGACGGCACCACCGAATGGTTCCGCATGGTCGGCAACGAGCAGGGCTGCAACTATTTCGCCTCGGACGGCAGCGCCGTCACGGTCAACGCGCCGGCCTGCGTCGCCGTCTACGACAAGCTCAAGCAGTTGAAGGAGGCCGGTACCATCGTCTCGGCCGGCTGGTCCGACAAGATCCAGTCCCTGAAGGCCGGCAAGGTGGCCACCATCATGTTCGGCGGCTGGTATGAGGGCACGATCCGCACCAACGCCCCCGAGCTCGCCGGCAAATGGGGGGTCTACCGCATGCCGAGCCTGACAGCGGATGGCCCGCGCGCCGCCAATATCGGCGGCTCGTCGCTGGCGATCCCCGCCGGCTCGAAGAACAGGGAAGCAGCCTTCGCCTTCATCAAATACGCCCTCTCCACCGATGAGGGCCAGGTCACCATGCTCAAGGCCTATGGCCTGGTGCCCTCGCTGAATTCGGCGCTGGAGGATCCCTATGTGAAGCAGGGCCAGCCCTATTGGGCCAACCAGGCGATCTGGACCGACATTCTCGCCACCCTGCCCAAGATCAAGTCCACCCATGGCACCGCGTTCCTCAACGATGCCGAGGCGGCCCTCAAGACCGTGCAGACCAAGTTCCTGGGTGGCGGCTACCCCGATGCCAAGGCCGCGCTGGACGATGCCGCCAACCAGATCTCGTCCGCCTCTGGGCTGCCGGTGGCGCAATAGGGGAAGGGCACAGGGGCTACCCTCCCCTGGAGGGGGAGGGTCGGCATGAAAGGCCGGGGTGGGGTGAAGAACCGCCAACCCCGACAAAGGTGGCCATTCACTTCCAGCGAAGAAGTCACCCCAACCCGACGCTTCGCGTCGACCCTCCCCCTCTAGGGGAGGGTAAGACTGCCCCCTCTCCCAGCGGAGACCATCCGATGCAGCGGCACAATCGCGCGGCCTATGGCTTCCTCGCGCCCTATCTGGCGATCTTCCTCGCCTTCTGGATCTGGCCGATCATCTCCTCCTTCGTCATATCCCTGCATCAGACGCGGGTATCGCCCTGGGTGTTCAAGCCGGCGGCGAATTGGGGGCGCCTGATCTCCGATCCCGCCTTCTTCAACGCCTTGAAGAACACACTGATCATCCTCATCATCCAGGTACCGGTGATGATCGGCCTGGCCACCTTGATCGCCGTTTTTCTCAACTCGCCTTTGCTCAAGGCCAAGGGCCTGTTCCGCTTCGCCTTCTTTGCCCCGGTCGTGGTGGGTGAGGTCGCCTATTCGGCGGTATTTCGCTTGATCTTCGCCCAGGATTTCGGCGTGGTGAACAAGTTGCTTGCCTCCGTTGGCCTGCCCGCGATCGACTGGCTCTCCAATCCGACCGCCGCGCTGGCCCTGGTGATGATCGCCCTGACATGGCGCTGGACCGGCTACAACGCCATCATCATTCTCGCCGGCCTGCAGTCGATACCGGGCGACGTCTATGAGGCGGCGACGCTCGACCGCGTCTCCAAGCTGCGCCAGTTCATCCACATCACCCTGCCGCTCCTGAAGCCGGTGATCACTTTCTGCGTCATCCTGTCCGTCTCCGGCACCATGCAGCTCTTCACCGAGCCCTTCCTGATCACCAATCATGGCGGGCCGGGCGGGGCGACGGAAACCCTCGGCCTGCTGCTCTACCGCCAGGCCTTCCTCTCCGGCAATGTCGGCTACGCGTCCGCCATCGCCTACACCATCGCAGGCCTGGCGGTGATCATCTCCCTCGTCCAGCTGCGCCTGTCGAGGGAGCCGAAATGACCCGGTCCAATCGCCAAAGGCTCAACGCCGTCATCCTGCACGCCCTCATCGCGCCGATGGCTCTCGTCTGGCTCTTCCCGCTCTGGATGATGGGCGTGTTCGCCACCATGCCCGACTACGGCATCTACGCGCCAGGCCTGTCGTTCTGGTTCGGCTCGAATTTCCTCGACAACCTCGCCAACCTGCAGCGCACGACCAATTTCCTGCATGCCATGATCGTCTCGGTCATCGTCGGGCTCGCCTATACCGTGCTCTCGGCCGGGCTGACGGCCATGGCCGGCTGGGCTCTCGCGCGCTACCGCTTCTTCGGCCGCGGCGCGGTGCTAGCCATCATCCTCGGCACCATCTCCCTGCCCTTCTTCGTGGTGATCATCCCGCAATTCATCCTGGTGGCCCGTGACCTCGGCATGGCCAATTCCTGGTTCGGCCTGATCGTGCCACCTTTGTTCAACTCGCTCGGCGTGCTGTTCATGCGCCAGGCCTTCACCATGATGCCATCCGAACTCTTCGACGCCGCGCGGGTGGAAGGCGTCAGGGAATGGCGCATCTTCCTGTTCGTAGCGCTGCCGCTGGCGCGCCCGACCCTGGCGGCGCTCTGCATCATCCTCTTCCTGACGAGCTGGAACAACTATCTGTGGCCGCTGCTGATCGCCGGCGACAAGGCGATGTTCACCGCGCCGGTGGCCCTCGGCAGTCTCATCGGCATCTCCAATGTGAGCTGGGGCGGCATCATGGCCGGGGCCGTGCTGCTGACCGCGCCCATGCTGGCCGTCTTCCTCATCCTGCAACGCCACTTCATCGCCGGCATCGCGGCCGGCGCCGTCAAGTGAGGAAAAGAGGAAGAATGCTTAGATCGCTTTGTAACTGTCATTCCCGGCGCCGCCACAGGCGGCGGGAAGGGAATCCAGGGTTCCCATCGAGACCTTGGCCCCTGGATCCCCTTCCCACGACCTTCGGTCGTGCCGGGGATGACAGGAAAGCCTCATTTCCCACTCTCGCCAAGCAAGCAAAATAGGAGCGACCGATATGGCAGGCCTTACGCTCCGTTCCGTCATCAAACGCTTCGGCACTTTCGAGATCATCCACGGCGTCGACCTCGACATCGCCGATGGCGAGTTCGTGGTCTTCGTCGGCCCTTCCGGCTGCGGCAAGTCCACCTTGCTGCGCATGATAGCCGGGCTCGAGGACATTTCCGGCGGCGAGATCACCATCGGCGGCCAGGTGGTCAACGAGGTCGAGCCCGCCGATCGCGGCATCGCCATGGTGTTCCAGTCCTACGCCCTCTATCCGCATATGACGGTGGAGCGAAATCTCTCCTTCGGCCTCAGGATGAATGGCAATCCCAAGGTCGATACCGACCGGCGGGTAATGCGGGCCGCAGAAATCCTGCGCATCACCGATCTCATGCAGCGCCGGCCCAAGCAGCTCTCGGGCGGCCAGCGCCAGCGCGTGGCGATCGGCCGGGCGATCGTACGCGATCCTAAAGTCTTCCTGTTCGACGAGCCCCTGTCGAATCTCGATGCCGAATTGCGGGTGCAGATGCGGGTGGAGATCGCCAGGCTGCACCGCGAACTCGGCGTGACCATGATCTACGTCACCCACGACCAGACCGAGGCGATGACCCTGGCCGACAAGATCGTGGTGCTGCGGGGCGGCAATGTCGAGCAGGTTGGGCGTCCGCTCGAGCTCTACGAGGATCCCGCCAACCGTTTCGTCGCCGGCTTCATGGGCAGCCCCAAGATGAATTTCCTGGCGGGTCGCGTCGTCGCGGCCGAGACAGGAAGCGTGACGGTCGAGCTGGTCAACCAGAAAGGCGCCCGCCTCGCGGTGCCGCTCTCCGGTTCGGCGCCGGCATCGGGCGACGAGGTCGCCATCGGCATCCGCCCCGAGCATTTCGAGCCGGCGGGCAGTGGCGACGCCGATCTCGCCATCGAGGTCGACATGGCCGAGCATCTGGGTGCCACCTCCTATGTCTATGCCGGCACCGGCTCCGCCGAGCCGCTCATCATCCAGCGCGACGATTCCCGCCAATGGGCCGAGGAACGTGAGCTCACCGTCGCCATCCCCCGCCATCGCGCTCTGCTGTTTGCCAAGGACGGCCAACGCCTGCGCTGAGCGCACCCCCTTCCTTCCAACCACCTTCTTTTCAAGCCTTCGGAAAGACTGAAATGACCGAGAAAGACAAGATCCGCTGGGGTATCATCGGGCCCGGCGCCATCGCCAAGGCCTTCGTCGCCGGCCTCGCCGATTCCGACAGCGGCGTGCTCGCCGCGATCGGCACCCGCGACCCGGACAGGCCGGGCCTCGCCGAAGCCTTCCCCGGTGCCCGCATCCATCGGGGCTATGAGGCCCTGCTGGCCGATCCTCAGATCGATGCCGTCTATATCGCGCTGCCTCATCCCGGCCACGCGCAATGGGCGATCAAGGCGGCCGAGGCGGGCAAGCACGCGCTGGTGGAAAAACCGCTGGCCCTGACGGCCTTCGAGGCCGATGCCATGATGCATGCCGCCCGCAAGGCCGGAACCTTCCTGGGCGAAGGCTTCATGTACCGCCAGCATCCCCTCACCCTAAAGCTGGTGGAGCTGGTGCGATCAGGCACGATCGGGGAGATCCGGCTGATCCGTTCGAGCTTCGGTTTCGCCATGCCGGACTTCAAGCCCGAGCACCGGCTCTATGCCAACGACCTGGCGGGCGGCGGCATCCTCGACGTCGGCTGCTATCCCGTCTCGATGGCGCGGCTCCTTGCCGGCGCCGCCACGGGCAAGGATTTCCTGGAACCAGACAAGGTTTCCGGCAGCGGCCATCTCGGACGATCGGGCGTCGACGAATGGGCCTCGGCCCTGCTGCAATTCCCCAGCGGCATCCTGGCCGATCTCTCCTGCTCGATCTCGCTGAAGCAGGACAATGTGCTGCGCGTCTTCGGAACCTCGGGCTGGATCGAGGTGCCCGATTTCTGGTTCGGCAGCGGCCTCAAGGGCGGCACCGGTGAGATCCGCATCGTCAGGCCCGATGGCACGAGCGAGACGGTAAAGGTCGAGACGGCACGGCATCTCTATTCCTTCGAGGCCGACGCCGCCGGCACGGCCATTCGCGACGGCCGCCAGGAATTCGCCTGGCCGGGCATGGCCTGGGCCGACAGCCTGGGCTCGCTGCGCGTGCTCGACAAATGGCGCCAGGCGATTGGGCTCGAATATGACATCGAGAAGCCGGAGCGGCGCAAGGAGACCCTCAAGGGCATGCCGCTCAAACGAAGAGACGGGCCGCTCAGGTCGGGCAGCGGGCCGATTCCCCGGCGCGCCATCCCCGGCCTGTCGCAGGCCGCCTCTGCCGTGGCGCTCGGCTTCGAGGATTTCAGGAGTTTCTCCAGCGCCGCCATCCTGCTCGACGCTTTCTTCGAAAAGGGCGGTAATCTGTTCGACACCGCCTTCGTCTATGGCGCCGGCATCACCGAAAAACTGTTCGGCGAATGGCAAGCTTCCAGGGGCGTGCGCAAGGACAGCGTGGTGATCGGCAAGGGCGCGCATACCCCGCTCTGCCGCCCCGAATTCATCGGCCAGCAGCTCACCCAGTCGCTCGAGCGGCTGAAGACCGACCATGTCGACGTCTATTTCATGCATCGCGACAATCCCGACGTGCCGGTCGGCGAGTTCGTCGACGCCATGGACGCCGAGGTCAGGGCCGGCCGCATCCGCGGCCCCTTCGGCGGCTCGAACTGGACGCGCGAGCGCTTCGACGAGGCAGTCGCCTATGCGGAGCGGACAGGCAAGCAAAAGCCGGGAGTGCTCTCCAATAATTTCGCGCTTGCCGAAATGCAGGATGTGATCTGGGCCGGCTGCGTCTCGGCCTCGGACGATGATTGGAAGGCCTGGCTCGCCGCGCGACAGATCCCCAATTTCGCCTGGTCGAGCCAGGGCCGCGGTTTCTTCACCGACAGGGCCGGGCGGAACAGGCACGAGGACAAGGAGCTCATCCGGGTCTGGTATTCCGAGCGCAATTTCGCCCGCCGGGACCGGGCGGTCGAACTGGCGCGCCGGCTCGGCAAACGGCCGATCCATGTCGCCCTCGCCTTCGTGCTGTCGCAACCCTTCCCGTCTATACCGCTGATCGGCCCGCGCACATTGGGCGAGCTCGACGACAGCCTCGAGGCCTTCGACATCGCCCTGACGCCGGAAGAGGTCGCTTGGCTCGACCGGGGGTAGGAGCTGCCGCATTCCCCTATCGCGACAGAGGCAAGTAAAGCGCGGGAATCCCTCCCCGACTTCGGGGAAGGATATCCGCGCTCCACGCCGAAATCGCTGAGATGTGTGAATTCGACCGGAGATCGGAGGCAAGGAGTGTCGATCTCCGCAGCTCCATCAAGTGATTGAGCGAGATCGACATGTTCCAAAGCGATGCGCTCACCACGAGGCCCTATGTCGACCCGAAGATGTCGACCTGGAGGTCGACACTCCACGTGCAAGCGCGCACGGCGGGTCTAGCTGGATCCCGTTAAGGTCTCGGCAAGTTTTCAGCCGAGCCAGGATCCCGCCATGGTCGCCCTCCAGCAACACACCGTACCCACCTATGCCGACAGCCTTGCCTTCGAGGTCAAGGCGATGGCCTTGCGGGGCCTACGCTCTCTGCGCGAGGCGGTTGCGGCCGAGCCCCTTCGTCGCCATCGCCGCTCGACCCGGCTGGCCGCCGCACCCGTGCTTGGCCGGGCCGGTTCGCCCCTGTGGACCAATGTCGCCGGAGCCAGGGATCGCGAACTCACCGCCGGCAAGGTGCAGAATTTGCGCATGGCCCTGAAAGGGCTCGACGGCGTCGAGGTACCGGCCGGTGCCGTGCTCAGCTTCTGGAAGCAGGTCGGCCGCGCCAGCCGGGCGCGCGGTTACGTCCCCGGCCGCGAGCTGCGCGAAGGCTGCCTGATCGCCAGCGTCGGCGGCGGCCTCTGCCAGCTTTCCAACGCCCTCTACGAGGCAGCCCTCGCAGCCGGGTTGGAGATCGTCGAACGCCATGCCCATAGCCGCGTGGTGCCCGGCTCGCGTGCCCAGCTCGGCCGCGATGCTACCGTGTTCTGGAACTATGTCGATTTCCGAATCCGCAGCCCCCACGCCTTCCGCATCGAAGCTTCGATGAGCCGGGACAGGCTGGAGATCGTCCTACGCGGCCATGGCCGCGGCAATGCCGCCGAGTTCCCCGTGGAAACACCTGCTGCAGGACCGGCGGTACACGATTGCACCCAATGCGGCCGCGAGGACTGCCATCGCAACGATCCCGAACGCCCACTACCCGCCGGCGTGCCGACAGCCTGGCTTGTTGATGCCTGCTGGCCGGAATTTGCGGCCCTGTTGAAGCAGAGGGCTGGCAGCGAGGATGTCCTTTTCCTGCCCTCCCGCCATCTCGGCGCCGTGCGCTATGGCTGGCCGGCCGGCGCTGCCGGCGGCGAGACCACGGCAACCATCGCCGCGCTGCGCCGCTCGCTGGCTATGCGAGGCGCCACGGGCGGCAGCCTGCAGGCAAAGGCTCTGCAGGGCGATGCCCGGCTCGCCGCCGCCTATGCCGCGAAACTGTCGCACCGGCATACGCATCTCATGGTGTCACAGAACCTGCTGCCGCATCTGTGGCTATCGGGCGCCCTGCAGGGCCGCAGCTTCGAAGTGCTGATGGAGCGCTTGCCGCTCGCCGTGCTGCAGGCAAAGCTCGATGCCGCTGCCGCGCGCCATCCCGAAAGCTCCACTCTGGCGGATTTCCGCGCGCCGGAGGCGATCGTCGCGGCCGAAAGCGCCGCCCTGGCTGCCGCCGACCGGCTGCTGAGCCCGCATGCGGAGATCGCCACCCTCGACCCTGGCAGAACCCATCTGCTCGACTGGTCCCCCGCCGGGCCGCTTCCGGCCGCAAAGAGCGGCCGCACCCTGCTGTTTCCCGCCTCGGCCCTCGGCCGCAAGGGCGCCTATGCCTTGCGCGAGGCGCTCTACGGCCTGCCCGTCGAGCTTGCCGTGAAGGGGCATTCGCGCGAGAGCCTCGGCTTCTGGGGCAACATGCCTGTCCGCCTGCTGGCGCCGGGCGAGACGCCCGCCACGCTCGCCGGCGTGGTGCTGCCGGCACTGGTCGAGCATCAGCCCCGCCTCCTCCTCGCTGGCCTTGCTGCCGGCCTGCCCGTGATCGCCACGCCGGCCTGCGGCCTCTCCACGCGACCAGGCCTGACCCTGGTGCCGGAGGACGATCCGGCGGCGCTGCGCCGGGCCATCGAGGCTCTGCTCGGCTGAGGCGAACGGCAGCCGAGCTAGATCGGCTCGACGCCGTGCCGGGGCACGGCGTCCGCCTGCGGGGCCGGCACCCTGCCCATCCGCTTTGCCCACACAGCCGTCAGGATCGGCACCAGGATCGCCGTCACCAGGCAGGCCGTGGCCACCAGGGCCGTGGCCGCCGGCACCACCGGCTTGAAGCTCGGGATCATCTCGCCGATCAGTGTCGGATTGGCGATCGCCGCCCCGGCCGTGCTGGAGGCCGCCAGCCCGGCCGTGCCGTTCCCGCCGCCGATGAACCTGTCGGCGAGCATCAGGGGAATGCCGGTGACCACGATCACCCCGAGGCCGAGCAGAACACCGGTAAGGCCGCTCTGCGCGATGACCTTGAGATCGATGCCATTGCCGAGGGCGAAGCCGAAGAACGGGATCAGCGGATGGACGCAGCGCCCGAACAGCTCGCGCAGGTCCCGGTCGAGATTGCCGAGGGCAAAGCCGATCAGGAAGGGCAGCACGGCGCCGACGAACAGGCGCGGCTCGAACACGGCCACGCCGGACGCGCCGAGGATGAGCATGCTGACCAGCGGCCCGGATTCGACCGACATCAGCACGAACGCGCCGGCCTCCTCCTTGGTGCCATATTGTTGCATCACCGCGGCGTAGAGGCCGCCATCGGTCATGTCCATCGAGGCGGTGATTGCCAGCACCGACAGGCCCGCGAACAGGCCGGAGGTGATGCCGCCGTCGGGGATGAACCGTGCTGCGATCATGGTGGCGACCCAGGCCACGATGATCTTGGTGACCAGGAGCGTGCCCGATTTCCGCAGCACCACGCCGGTCGCCTTGAGATCGATGGTGGCGCCCATGCAGAAGAACCAGACGGCGAGGATCGGCACGGTGCCGGTGATCAGGCCGTTGCTGAACGACCCCAGATAGCTGCCGGCGCCCGGTGAGAAAGTCTTGCACAGAGCGCCGAGCAGCAGCGGCACCAGCATCAGGCCGCCGGGAATCTTGTCGATGACCTTCAATATCTTCATGGACTGCCTCCCAATGTTCATTGTGGCTGTGCCTTCGGGCCCAGAGAGGTGCCGGAAGGCCGCCTTTGTTCTCTAAGAGCCGGCCCCCAGGGCCGGACGATGCGCCTCAGCGCGCCAGCCAGCCGCCATCCACCGGAATGGTGGTGCCATGGACATAGGCTGCGGCCTCCGAGGCCAGGAACACGGCCGCGCCACCGAGATCGGCGGGCACGCCCCAGCGTTCGGCCGGAATGCGCGCCAGGATCTGGGCATTGCGCTCGGTGTCGGCACGCAACGCGGCGGTGTTGTTGGTCGCCATGTAGCCGGGAGCGATCGCATTGACGTTGATGCCCTTGGCGGCCCATTCGCAGGCAAGCAGCTTGGTGAGTCCCATCAGCCCGCTCTTGGCCGAGGTGTAGGAGGCGACGCGGATGCCGCCCTGGAAGGACAGCATCGAGGCGATGTTGATGATCTTGCCGCCGCGCCCGCCCGCAAGCATGGCGCGGGCCGCCGCCTGGGCCAGGAAGAAGGCCGATTTGAGATTGACGTCCACCACCGCGTCCCAGTCCTCCTCGGTGAAGTCGAGGGCATCGGCGCGGCGGATGATGCCGGCATTGTTGACCAGGATGTCGAGCGCGCCGAAGCGGTCGAGCGCGGACTGGACGATCGCGGGCAGGCGGGCCGTGGTGGAGAGATCGGCCATCACAGGCAGGAAGGCGCCGCCCTGCTCCTCAATCGCCGCGCGGGTCTCCTCGGCGGGGCCGCGATCGACCCCGACGATGCTGGCGCCGGCCTGCGACAAGGCGATGGCGATGGCCTGCCCGAGCCCCGTGCGCGATCCCGTCACCATCGCGACCTTGCCGGTGAGATCGAAAGGACTGGAGGCAATTCGGTTCATGGCCGCGCCGCTCATCGCAGGTCCGCCGTCGCAACCATGTCCATGTCGGCATAGTCCTGGTTGTCGCCGGCCATGGCCCAGATGAAGGTATAGGCCCCGGTGCCGACGCCGGAATGAACAGACCAGGGCGGCGAGATCACCGCGTCGCCCTCGCCCATCACCAGATGGCGCGTCTCCTGGGGCTCGCCCATGAAATGGAAGATGCGCGCCTCGGGTGCGAGGTCGAAATAGAGATAGACCTCGTTGCGCCGGTCATGAGTGTGGCAGGGCATGGTGTTCCACACCGAGCCCGGCGCCAGCGTGGTCATGCCGAAGACGAGCTGGCAGGATTCGACCGCGCCCGGGATCAGCATCTGGTGAATGCTGCGCTCGTTCGCCGTACTCTTGTCGCCGAGTTCCAGGATGCGCCCGATCGAGGCGTCGATCCGGCGCGTCGGATAGCTGCGATGGGCGGGCGCCGACAACAGGTAGAAGCGCGGCGGCGCGGCACCGTTCCTGGCCGCGAACACCACCTCGCCGGCGCCCATGCCGACATAGAGGGCTTCGCGCGTGCCGATGTCGTGAGCCTCACCGTCGACACGAACGATCCCTGGCGCGCCGATATTGATGATGCCCAGTTCGCGCCGCGCCAGGAAGCTAGACTGCCCGACCTCCTTCGGCGTCAGCAGCACGAGGGGCGCATCGACCGGGCAGGCCCCACCGATGATCATGCGCTCGACATGGGAGTAGACCAGCTTGATGCGGCCGGCAGCGAACAGGTCGGGAATCAGGAATTCGCGGCGCAGACCCTGCGTATCCAGGCCTTTGACGGCCTCGGGGTGGCTGGCGTGGCGAATTTCGAGGGATTGATGGGACATAGGAACTTTCTGGATTGTCGGGATCGCTGGGATGAGCCGCTCAAGAACCGCGCGCGAATAGGTGAATTGAAGGAATTGTCACCCCCGGCGGGGTCGAAGACCCCGGGAAGGGGATCCAGGAGCTATTGGATGCAGCTTATGGCTCCTGGATCCCCTTGCCACGGCCCTTGGCCGTGCCGGGGATGACAGAGTGTTTATGGGCAAGCGGCTCCTCACCGGAACAGCAGCGTCTCGAAGGCGGCGGAGATGCCGGCGGCATCCCCCGAGAAATAGTCCGGGTTGTGATCGCGGATGGAAGCCAGGCTCCAGCGCAGGCCGTCGAGGTGGTTGTTCATGGCGAGGCCGGCCTTCTCGGCGTCATGGGTCTCGATGGCATCGACGATGGCGCCGTGCTCCTCGACGACGCGTTGCATGCGTCCAGCCTCCGGCAGCGTCAGCCGGCGGTAGCGGTCGAGCTGGGTCTTGACCTGCTGCACCATGTCCCAGGCGCCCGGCCGGCCCGCCGCCATGGCGAGAGCGGCATGGAAGGCTTCGTCCGCCTCGTGAAAACCGTTGGTGTCGCCGAGCGCGAGGCTCTCGCGCTGGCGCTCGATCAGGCCGCGCAGCAGGGTGACGCTGCTGCCTCGCGCCTGATGGGCCGCCGCCCGCGCCGTGGCGTGCTCGACGGCCGAGCGCACGAAGATGGCATCGGGCAGGATGGCGGCAGGAATGCGGGCGACGCGGGTGGCGGACCGGGCCGCGATTTCGACCAGCCCCTCATCGGCCAGGCGCAGCAGCGCCTCGCGGACCGGCGTGCGGCTGACCGCATGCGCCGCGGCGACCTCCGCTTCGGCGATCTTCTCGCCAGGCAGCCTGATCATGGAGACGATCTCGTCGCGCAGCGCCCGATGCACGAGCGCCGACGTCGTCATGCCGGGCTGCGCCGCAAGCGGCCGCCCACCGGTACGATCCTGGAAAGTGGCAAAGGCACTCATCGCATCCACCATATCTGATATATTAGATATCCTAACCTCTCCCAATACCTGCGTCAATGCCGTTGGATGGCTGGCCTGACACCGCCAGGTAGCCCATCGCCTTCCGGCACGACCTCAATCACGTTCCAGGTCGCAAGGGCTGGCCTGGGTGCGGCAGGAAGGCGGCGTCAGCTGTTTTCCTGGAGAGTTCCATGCGCCGTTTCGCTTTCCTTCTCGCCCTCACCGCCATCCTGGCGGGACCTGCTGCCTTCGCCAGCGAACCGATCGGGTCCCGGCAGATCAGCATCCCCGACCCGGCGGGTGAGCGGCCGCTGCAGGCCCGCCTCTGGTATCCGGCCAGCACCGCCGGGCCCTTGACCTCGATCGGCGGGCGGGATGGCAGCTTCCCGGGCGTCGAGGTGGTGGAGAATGCTCCTCCCGTGGCCGGCAGCCATGCGCTCGTCCTGTTCTCGCACGGCTTCGGCGGCAACTGGCGGAACCTGAACTGGCTGGCGGGCGAACTTGCCAGGCAAGGCTATGTCGTGGCAGCGCCGGATCATCCCGGCACCACCACCTTCGACAAGCGGCCGGAACAGGCTGTCCGTCTATGGGAACGGCCCCGCGATCTCAGCCGGGTTCTCGATGCCGTCAGCACCCATCCCGGCCTTGCCGGCCCCATCGAGGCGAGCCGCATCGCCGCTATCGGCCATTCCCTCGGCGGCTGGACGGTGATGGCGATGGCCGGCGGGCGCTACGACGCGAGCCGCCTTCCCGCGATTTGCTCGCCCGCGCCTCTTTGCGAAGCTCTCACGGCTCTCGGGCTGCGCGGTGGCGGGACCGATCGCACCAAGCTGGGAGCCGATCTCCGCGATACCAGGATCGGCGCCGTCGTCTCCCTCGATCTCGGACCGGCGCTCGGCTTCACGCCGCAAAGCCTGGCGGCTGTCCGGATACCCGTGCTGGTGCTCGCGGCGGGAACGCCGGTCCCCGGCATCGCGGCCCTGAAGCAGGACTCCGATTATCTGGTCAACGCCCTGCCGCCGGCGAGCACGCGCTACCTGCCCATCCCTGACGCCACCCATTTCAGCTTCATGCAGCTATGCCTGCCGGAGGCGCCCGCCGCGATCGAGAAGATCGCCCCGGGAGAAAGCTTCGTCTGCCAGGACGGCGGCACGCGCGAGCGAACGGCCCTGCACCGCCAGATCGCCGATGAGATCCTCGCCTTCCTGGCTCGGGCCCTGCCCTCGCGATAGGAGGAACCGCAGCGCCTAGACCGCGCCCGCCAGGTCGCGACGGGCGCGGTCGGCGGCTTCAGCGTAGCGGCGCAAGGCGTGGGCTTCCGACAACAGGCCGATGACATGGCCGGCCTCGTCCACCACCGCCAGCGCCTCGGCCTCGCAGCCTTCCATGCGCTCGGTCGCCTCCTTCAGCGTCATGCCCGCCGTCAGCACCTCATCGCGATAGAGAGCCAGGCCGCTGACGGGACTGGCACCATCCTGGATTTCCGGGCTGACCTGATAGGCATCAGCGACCCGGATCAGCCCGGCATAGCGATTGGTCAGGGTATCGACGGCCACGATGTAATGGGTGGTGCCGAGCGGGTGGGCATTGCGGAAGACCACGAGCGAGGCGTCCTTGTCCACCGTCGGCGCCGGCTTGCGCATCACCCGGCCGACGGTGAGGTCGCGCGCCCAGCCAATGTCGTGGGCGCTGCGGATCGCCTCGCCGCGCAGATGAAAGCGCCAGGTGGCGAAGGAATAGCCGAACGTCTCGCGCACGGTGATGCTGGCGATGATCACCGCCAGCAATACGGCCACGGTGAGCTGGAAATCCCCGGTCATCTCCAGCACCAGGAAGCTCATGGTCAGCGGCCCGCCCATCACGGACGCCGCCAGTGCCGCCATGCCGGCGAGCGCGGCGGCGTGGGGCGTCAATCCAGTCGTGATCGAGAAGAATTGGATGCCGCCGAGATAGAACTGGCCCACCAGCGCGCCGAGGAAGAGCGAGGCGAAGAACAGGCCGCCGCGAAAGCCCGAGCCGAGCGAGATGCAGGAAGCCATCGCCTTCAAGACGATCAGCCCGCCCAGCACCAGGAGCGGCAATTCGCTGCCGGCCAGCATCTTCACCAGCGCGCCATGCCCGGATGACAGCACCTGCGGCGTGATCAGAGCGAGACCGCCGACCATCACCCCGCCGAGCGCCGGCATCAGCCAGATCGGCAGGGGCAGGCGGCGAAATCCCTTCTCCGTCATGGCGACCCCGAGCATCACCAGGATGGCGACGGCGGCGCTGAACAGGCCGAGACCGACCAAAGCGGCGAAGGATGAAGCCTGCGGCCGGAAACCGACATTGATGACGAAGGCGTAGGAATCGATCCCGAGCAGATGGGTGACGATGGTGCCGGCGATGGCCGCGGCAGCGACGGGCGCCAGATGCGAGACGGCGTAGGTGCCGATGATGATCTCGAAGGCGTAGAAGGCGCCTGTCAGGGGCGCGCTGAAGGCGCCGGCAATGGCACCGGCCGAACCGCAGCCCACCAGCAGGCGCAAATCCGCACGGCGCAGATGGAAACCGAGCCCAATCCGCGAGGCGATGCCCGAGCCGATCTGTGAATAGGCGGCCTCGAGCCCAACGGAGGCGCCGAAGGCATTGGAGATCCAGGTCTGTACGACCACGATGATGCTGCCGGCGAGCGACAGGCGCCCGCCATGCAGGGCGTTGGCTTCGATCGGGTCGACCGGGCGCGGCGAGCGGGTACGCGCCAGGACCAAGTTGAACAGGCCGAGCAGCAGGCCGCCGATAACCGGCATTGACACGGCCAGGATCACCGGCAGGCCGAGGGTGCCGCTCAGCCTCTCCTCCGCCTGTAGACCGAAGAAGAGTTCATGGGCAAGCTGAGCGGTGGCGGCGACACCATAGACAGCCACCCCGGCCAATGCCCCCACCACGGCGGCGAGCGCCACCATGCCGCTTTCGCTGCGTCGCACCAGAAGGCGCATCCAGCCAGGGATGGCCCGGTCGAAGACGAGATTGAGAGTCTGGCGGGAAAAACGCTGATGGGACATGACAAGCTGGCCCGCCTCGGTCGGAGGCAGGAATAAGAGGTAAGCCGGTCCATCCTGTTTAGACGCTCGCCGTGAAAGGCAAAAGTCCGCAAACGACGAAAATTGGCGCGATCGGGAACGGGGGGCCTATTCTCGCCGGGCCGGCCCGTCATCCGCCACGCGCAGATCGGTCAGCAGCATCGCCACGCTGCCATCAGCCCCCAGGCCGAACCAGGATGGATAGGCGCCATCGCCCCAGCCGCTCGAGAACAGCACCAGGGCATGCGCACCACGGTTGACGGGCAGAGCATAGGGCAGCCCATGCGCCTTGCCGTAGCTTTCGCCCTGACGGATCCAATCGTCATAGACGGCCTGCACCTGATCGGTCGACAGGACTGCGATATCCTTGCCTACGGCAGGTTCAAGGAAGGCACCGGTGCCCGCATCGACCGGAAAGCCGTAATATTCGTGCTTGCCGAGCTTGGCAGGGTCCTGGCCCGGCACCAAGGCTCGTTCCCAGCTCACGACCGGCGCTTGCGAGAATTCGACGCGCGCAAAGGCGACGCGATCGCCGAAACGCTTCGAACGCATCACTGCGACGCGCACGGGAAACTGCCCATTCGGCACGGCGCGAGTGAAGGCTTGGCCTCGATGAAGACGAAGGGATCGCAGGCCACGATCTGCCCGGAGGACACCGTGACCTCCCCCAGAACGCGGCTGTCGAGCGGCACGGAGGTGCCCTCGACCGTCGCCGTCGCGCCGGGCACGAAGGCGGTCTCGAACCGGGCCGCATCCGGGCGCAACGGCCCTTCTTCCGCCCGCGACGGCGCGGTCATGCCGAAGCAGAGGGCGAGCGCGACGAAAAGCGCCCGCCGCACTCTCAGCCCTTGGGCTTGTTCTGGCGGTTGGCGATCAGGTCCTCCACCACCGTCGGGTCGGCCAGAGTGGAGATATCGCCGAGCGAGCCGAAATCATCCTCGGCGATCTTGCGCAGGATGCGGCGCATGATCTTGCCGGAGCGCGTCTTGGGCAGGCCGGGCGCGAACTGGATAAGGTCGGGCGAAGCGATCGGGCCGATTTCGCGGCGCACCCAGCCCACCAATTCCTTGCGCAGGATCTCGTCGCCGCTGCTGCCCGCCATCAAGGTGACATAGGCATAGATGCCCTGCCCCTTGAGATCGTGGGGGTAGCCGACGACGGCGGCTTCCGACACCAGTTCATGCGCCACCAGCGCGCTCTCCACCTCGGCCGTGCCCATGCGGTGTCCGGAGACGTTGATGACGTCGTCGACGCGGCCGGTGATCCAGTAATAGCCGTCCTCGTCGCGGCGGCAGCCGTCACCGGTGAAATATTTGCCCTTATAGGCGGCGAAATAGGTGTCGAAGAAGCGCTGGTGGTCGCCATAGACGGTGCGCATCTGGCCCGGCCAGGAATCGGCAATGACGAGATTGCCCTCGCAGGGGCCCTCCAGCACCTTGCCCTCGGCGTCGACGATCTCGGGACGCACGCCGAAGAAGGGCCGTGTGGCCGATCCCGGCTTGAGCTTGGTGGCGCCGGGCAGCGGCGAGATCAGGATGCCGCCGGTCTCGGTCTGCCACCAGGTGTCGACGATCGGGCAGCGATGGTCGCCCACCACGCGGTGATACCATTCCCAGGCCTCGGGATTGATCGGCTCGCCCACGGAGCCGAGCAGGCGGAGCGAGGCGCGCGAAGTCTTCCTCACCGGCTCCTCGCCGGCCCCCATCAAAGCGCGGATCGCGGTCGGCGCAGTGTAGAAGATGTTGACCTGGTGCTTGTCGATCACTTCCCAGAAGCGCGACACCGACGGGTAATTCGGCACGCCCTCGAACATCAGCGTGGTGGCACCGTTACACAGGGGGCCGTAGACGATGTAGGAATGACCGGTGACCCAGCCGACATCGGCGGTGCACCAGTAGATGTCTCCCTCGCGATAATCGAAGACATATTGATGCGTCATCGCAGCATAGACGAGATAGCCCGCGGTGGTGTGCAGCACGCCCTTCGGCTTGCCGGTGGAACCGGAGGTGTAGAGGATGAACAGCGGGTCCTCCGCCGCCATCTCCTCGCAAGGGCACTCGTCGGAGACATTGGCGGCGAGATCGGCGTAGAAATGATCGCGTCCGGTGACCATCGGCACCGGGGCACCGGTGCGCTTGATCACGATCACCGAGGAGACGCCCCCTTCCTTGGCCAGCGCCGCGTCGACATTGGCCTTGAGCGGCACGCGCTTGCCACCGCGCAAGCCTTCGTCGGCGGTAATGACCACGGTCGAACCGCAATCGGTGATGCGGCCGGCGAGGGAATCAGGCGAGAAGCCCCCGAAGACGATGGAATGCACGGCGCCGACGCGGGCGCAGGCCAGCATGGCGAAGGCCGCTTCGGGAATCATCGGCAGATAGATGGTGACCCGGTCGCCCTTCTTGACGCCCTCGCCCTTGAGCACGTTGGCGAAGCGCTGCACCTGGCTGGCCAACTCGCGATAGGAGATGTGGCGGCTCTCGGAGGGATCGTCACCCTCCCAGATGATGGCGGTACGATCGCCGTGTTCGGCGACGTGGCGGTCGACGCAGTTCCAGGAGACGTTGGTGGTGCCGTCCTCATACCAGCGGATCGAGACATCCGGTTCGAAACGGGTATTCTTGACCCTGGTATAGGGCTCGAACCAGCCAATTCGCTTGCCGTGTTCGCCCCAGAACGCCTCGGGATCGCTGACGGAGGCTTCGTACATCGCCTGGTAACGCGCATTGTCGACATACGCTTCCTCGGCCCATTCGCGCGGAACGTCGTAGATCTTGGCCTCAGACATGCCTTCCTCCCATCGGCCGGGGTCGTGCCACGGCCTTGCAACGCGCGCCGGCTTCGAAACCGGCATTTCCTCTGGAGCGAAGCGCGTTCATGGCTGAACGCTCGTGTGCTCCAACTCCTTGCTTCGGCGCGTCTTTGCGATTCCTGACGATTCCGCAAAAATCGCAAAACGCTTTGATAGAACGCTTATGACAAAGCGCGGGCGCAGGGCAAGTCCCTCGCGTGCTCCAGCGGATACTGGGGTGCGTCTGTCATTGCTTGACGCGGCGCGGTATAGTGGCGGCTGAACTTGCGATGCTACCGCTTAGTACCAGCCCGCCAAGAAAGGATGTGGCCATGGACATCGAAGGCGCCGTCGCCAGCCATTACACGCAAGGTTCGCTTGAGCGAACACTGTTTTCGGCACTGGAGGCCGCCGGCAAGGATCCGGACCGGCTCGTCACCGGCGATCTCGCCGGCATCGACGAGTTTCACCTCGGCTGGGCCGCCGCCACCGAAGAGCTGGCCGAGGATCTCGGCTTCACCCATGCCATGCATGTGCTCGATGTCGGCTCGGGCATCGGGGGACCGGCACGGCATCTGGCGGAGGCGCTCGGCTGCAGCGTCACCGGCATCGATCTTACCGCCGAATTCGTCGCCGTGGCGGAGGCGGTGACCCGGCGCTGCCACCTGTCGGGGCGGGTCTCCTTCGTGCAGGGCAGTGCCCTCGCCTTGCCCTTCGAGGCCGCGAGCTTCGACGGCGCCACCCTGTTCCATGTCGGCATGAACATCGCCGACAAGGATACTCTCTTTCGCGAGATACACCGGGTACTCAAGCCGGGTGCGCGCTTCGGCGTCTACGACATCATGCACCAAGGCCAGACACACAATGGCTTGGGTGAACTGCCCTTCCCGATGCCCTGGGCGATGAGCTCGGCCACCAGCTTCGTGGAGCCGCCGAGCCGCTACCGCCAGGCCCTTGCCCAGGCCGGTTTCAGCCTGGAGCTCGAGCGCAGCCATCGCGACCTTGCTCTCCGGCTCGGCCGCGAGATGAGGGAGAAGGTCGCCCGCGACGGCCCGTCTCCCCTCGGGCCCCAGGTCCTGATGGGCGCGAACGCTCCCCTTCGCATCGGCAATGTGATGTCGGCCCTGGCCGATGGGCTGATCGCGCCCATCGAGATGATCGCGCGGGCAGCGTGAGAAAACTCGCACTCACCGCATCGCGACGGCACGCGGTTCGGGCATGACCAGATCCTGGTCCTCCCTGGGCTCTCCCGCCAGAACGGCTTCCGGCGGCTCGCTCAGTTCGCCGGAATCGCGACCGCTTCTCAGCCATTTCGAAAAGCCGTCGAGATAGAGATAGATCACCGGCGTGGTGAAGAGAGTCAGGACCTGGCTCACGATGAGGCCGCCGACCATGGCATAGCCGAGAGGCTGGCGGATCTCCGAGCCGGTGCCGGAACCGAGCATCAGTGGTACACCGCCGAGCAAGGCGGCCATGGTGGTCATCAGGATCGGCCGGAAGCGCAGGAGGCAGGCCCGGCGGATCGCCTCCACGGCGCTCATGCGGTGATCGCGCTCGGCGACGATGGCGAAATCGACCAGCATGATGCCGTTCTTCTTGACGATGCCGATCAGGAGAATGACCCCGATCAGGGCGATCAGGCTGAAGTCGAAATGGAACAGCAGCAACGTCGCCAGAGCCCCCACGCCCGCGGAAGGCAGGGTCGAGAGGATGGTGAGGGGGTGGATGAAGCTCTCATAGAGGATGCCGAGGATTAGATAGACCACCACCAGGGCCGCGACGATCAGCATCGGCACCGAGGAGAGCGAATCCTGGAAGGCCTGCGCCGTGCCCTGGAAGGTCGAGCCGATGGTGGCCGGCAGCTCCATCCGCTTTTCCAGAGCCTCGATGGCGGCCGTCGCCTGCCCGAGCGCCACGCCGGGCGCCAGGTTGAAGGAGATCGTCACCGCCGGGAACTGGCCCTGATGGTTAATGGCGAGCGGGCGGACAGGATCTGTGCTCCATTTCGCAAAGGCCGAGAGCGGCACCTCGCCGCCGGTGGCCGGCGAGCGCAGATAGATCTGCTGCAGCGTCGCCGTGCTCTTCTGCAGCGAGGGCAGCACCTCCAGGATGACGTAATAGGTCGAGAGCTGGGTCGAGAATTGCGCGATCTGGCGCTGGCCGAAGGCATCATAGAGCGTGGCGTCGATGATGTCGGGCGTCAGCCCGTAGCGGGCAGCCTGGTCGCGATCGATCGACAGGGTCAGAGTGGTGCCGGATGCCTGCTGGTCCGAAGCGACGTCGCGCAGTTCCGGCATGGTCTTCATGGCGTCCAGCAGCTTCGGCGCCCATTGGTTGAGCTGGTCGATGTCGGTGCCCTGCAGGGTGAACTGGTACTGCGTGCGGGAGGGCCGGCCGCCGAGGCGCACGTCCTGCGCCGATTGCAGGTAAAGCCGCGCCCCCTCGACCTTGGCGGTCTGGAGCTGCAGGCGGCGGATCACCTGGTCAGCCGAAGCGCTACGCCGGTCGCGCGGCTTCAGCGTGATATACATGGTGCCGTCATTGAGGGTGTTGCCGTTGCCGCCCATGCGCATGGCCATATGGTCGATGGCCGGATCCTTGAGCACGATGGCGCCCAATTCCTCCATATGGCGCGCCATGTCGGCCACGGACGTATCCTGCGCCGCTTCGACGACGCCGGTGATCAGGCCGGTGTCCTGCTGCGGGAAGAAACCCTTGGGAATGATCACGAACAGGTAAGCCGACAGGGCCACCGTGGCGAAGAAGGTCAGCAGGGTGATGAAGCGGAAGCGCAGCACGAGGTCGAGGCCGCGTTCATAGGCATTCACCATGGCCTCGAAGAAAGATTCGCTGAGCTTGTAGAACTTGCCATGATGCTCCTCGTGAATCGGCTTGAGGAAGCGCGAAGCCATCATCGGCGTCAGGGTCAGCGACACGAAGGCCGAGACCACGATGGTCATGGCGAGCGTGATCGCAAACTCCCGGAACAGCCGGCCAATGATGCCGCTCATCAACAGGAGCGGAATCAGCACGGCGATCAGCGAGATGCTGATCGACAGAATGGTGAAGCCGATCTCGCCGGCTCCCTTGAGGGCGGCGGCCATCGGTCTCTCACCCTCCTCGATATGCCGGGTGATGTTCTCCAGCATGACGATGGCGTCGTCGACCACGAAGCCCACCGCAATGGTCAGCGCCATCAGCGAGAGATTATCGAGGCTGTAGCCGGCCAGCCACATCAGGGCGCAAGCGCCCAGCAAGGCCAAGGGCACGGTGATGGAGGGGATCACCGTGGCCCACACGCTGCGCAGGAAGACGAAGATCACCATGACGACGAGCCCGATGGTGAGCAGCAGCGTGAACTGCACGTCCTTCACGGCGGCGCGGATGGTCTGGGTACGGTCCGACAGCACGGAGATCTTGATAGCGGGTGAAATACCCGCTTCCAGGCGCGGCAGCACCTTCATGACATTGTCGACGGTGTCGATGACGTTGGCGCCGGGCTGCTTGAAGATCACCAGGAAGACGCCACGCTTGCCATCCGCCCAGCCCGCCTGGGTATCGTCCTGGGGCGCGCTCACCGCCTGGCCGATGTCGCGCACGCGTACCGGACTGCCATTGCGATAGGCGATGATGACGTCGTTCCAGTCCTTGGCGTCGGTGAGCTGGTCGTTGGCATAGATGGTGTAGGAGCGGGTGGCGCCGTTGAAGGTGCCCTTTGGATTGTTGACCGTGGTGACGGCAAGCGGGGTGCGCACGTCCTCCAGCGACAATCCCTTGGCCACCAGCTTGGCGGGGTCGACCTGGACGCGGATGGACGGGGTCTGCTGGCCGCCGACATTGACCTGGCCGACGCCGCCGATCTGGCTGATGGCCTGGGCCAGCTTGGTGAGCGCCTGGTCGGAAACCTCGGTCAAGGGCAGCGTGTCGGAGGTGGCGCCGAGCAGCAGGATGGGGGAATCGGCCGGATTGACCTTTCGATAGGTCGGCGGGCTCGGCATGTTCTTGGGCAATTGCCCGTTGGCGGCATTGATGGCCGCCAGCACATCCGCGCCCGCACCGTCGATATTGCGGGACAGGTCGAACTGCAGGGTGATCTGGGTCGAACTCGTCTGGCTCGACGAGGTCATCTCCGAAATGCCCGGGATCAGCGAGAACTGCGTTTCCAGCGGCTGGGCCACGGACGAGGCCATGGTGGCCGGATCGGCGCCGGGCAGGCTGGCGGAAACCTGGATGGTCGGGAAGTCGACTTCGGGCAGCGGCGCCACCGGCAATTGCGGATAGGCGATGATGCCGACGAACAGGATGCCCACCATCAAGAGCGTAGTGGCAACCGGGTGGCGGATGAAAGGGGTGGAGATACCGGGCATGGTCAGTCCGCCTTCCCGATAGGATTGCCGCCCGCCTGCAGGCCGGTCTGTTCGGCAATCTTTCCATCCGGGGACGGCAGCGGCCGCGCCTCGACTTCCGCGCCGTTCTGCAGGCGTGCCTGGCCTGATACCACGACCTTCTGACCGACCGTCAGACCCTGGTTGACCACGGCGCGGCCATTGCCGCTCATGCCCACCTGGATCGGTGTCGCCACGGCCTTGCCGTCATCGCCGATCACATAGGCGAAAAGGCCTGACGGCCCATGCTGGACGGCATCCTCGGGCACCACGAGGACTTGCTTGAGCGTGTCGACGAGCAAGCGGGTATCGACCGACAGGCCCGGCCAGAGCGCATTGTCGGCGTTGTCGAAACGCGCCTTCAGGCTGATCGTGCCTGTCGCCTGGTTGACGGTGTTGTCGATCACCGCCAGCGTGCCGCGCGAAAGAACGGTCTGGCCATCGGAGCTCAGGGCCTCGACCGGCGCCGGCCCGCGATCGAAAGCCTTGGCAATGGCCGGCAGCAGGTCCTGGGGTTCGGTGAACTGCACCGCGATAGGCTGGAGCTGGGCGATGGTGACGATGCCATTCTGGTCGGCGGCATGCACGATGTTGCCTGGGTCGATCTGGCGGAAGCCGGTGCGGCCGGTGAAGGGCGCCTTGATCGTGGTGTAGTCGAGATTGGTGCGAGCATTGTCGATGGCCGCCTCGTCGCCCTGGATCTGTGCCTTGACCTGGTCGACCAGGGCCTGCTGGGTGTCCACGGCCTGCTGCGATTCGAAGCTCTTCTGGGCAAGGTTCTGGAAGCGCTGCAGGTTGAGCTGGTCGTTCCTGAGGCTGGCCTCGTCCTGAGCCTTCTTGGCGATCGCCTGGTCCAGCGCTGCCTGATAGGGGCGTCTGTCGATCTCCACCAGCGGATCGCCCTGCTTGACCATCTGGCCCTGCTTGAAGAACATCCTGGTGATCTCGCCGTCGACCCGGCTCCTCACCGTCACCGTCTTGAAGGGGGAAACCGTGCCCAAACCGTCGACCTCGACGGGATAGTCGGCCTTCACTGCCTGCGCGAAGGTGACCGGCACCTTGGCGGGCGCGGCCTGCGCCTGGGGCGCCGGCGCCGCCTGTGCGAGATGGCGCCAGGCCGCGTAGCTTCCCAGCCCGAGCATCAGGATTGCCAGCCCGGCGGGCCAGCGGCGCCGTCTGGGTTTACGTTCGATATTCATGAGTCCGATCCGTCGCAATGGTCCCGCCCACGGGCAGGTGCAAGGTTTCGAATCCGATTTGTGACGGCGATGACGACGGAAGTGTGGGCCAGTGTTAAGGGATGTTTCTGTCCGACTTCGATTGGTGTCCAAAGGCCCCGGATCACCCCATCGTGATAGCGTGTGATGGGATCGCGGCCGTCGATTCACTCTGCCGCGGCAGGCGTTCGGGGCGCCGGCGCGAGCAGCTCATTGCCGACATTGCGCGGCAAGGTGAAGAAGATCAGGCCCGAGGTCATGGCGATCACCCCGATCATCAGGAACACCGGCGGGAAGACCGGGGCGGTGAGATGGCTGGCGCCATGCAGATGCATCGACGTCTCCAGCGCCAGCGCGGCGACGGAGACGCCGACCGAACCTGCCAGCTCCTGCAGCACCGAGGTCATCGAGGTGACCCGGCCCATCAGCTCGGGCGGAATGTCCGAGACACCGGCAATGTTGATCGAGGTGAATTGCAGCGAGCGGGTGAAACCGGCGGCGAGCAAGGTGAGCGAGATCATCAGCACCGGCATGCCGGCATGGAACAGGGCCGGGGCCGCCACCAGCACGGAGGACAGCACGGCGTTCCAGGTCAGCACCCGCCGGAAGCCGAGCCGACGCAGGATCGGGCCGGCCAGGGCCTTCATGGCCATGGCACCGGCGCCGGTAGCGAGCGTCAGCAGACCTGACTGGAACGGGCTGAAATCGAAGCCGAGCTGGAAATAGAGCGCAAGCAGGAAGGGCGTGGCGCCGACGCCGATACGGAACAGGAAGCCGCCGCCAATCGCCGCCCGGAAGGTGGGAAAGCGCAGCAGCCTCAATTCGATCAGCGGGTTGGCGACCCGCCCGGCGTGGTGGACATAGAGGCCGATCAGGGCCAGACCCGCTATGGCGAGGCCGATATTGATGCTCACCGGCACCAGATCGAGGCCCGACAGCGTTGCCCCGCCCATCAGCGCCACCAGGCCCGGCGCCAGGATGAGGAAACCGATGAGGTCAAAGGGCCGCCGCTCGTCCTCGCGCACATTGGGCACATAGAGACTGGCCAGGACGATGCCGAGCACGGCGATCGGAATGTTGATCCAGAAGATCAGTCGCCAGTGGAAATAGGTGGTGATGAAGCCGCCGAGCGGCGGCCCGCTGAGCGGGCCGAGCAGGGCTGGCAGGGTCAGCCACATCATGGCGTTGACGAGGTCGTGCTTGGGCGTGGTCTTGAGAATGATCAGCCGGCCAACCGGCGTCATCATCGCTCCGCCCATGCCCTGTACGATGCGGGCCGCCACCAGCTCGGTCAGGTTGGAGGACAGGCCACAGGCGATCGAGCCGAGGCCGAACACCACGATGGCGGCACGGAACACGGTGCGGGCGCCGAAGCGGTCGGCCATCCAGCCGGAGGTCGGGATGAAGATGGCGAGCGAGAGCAGATAGGAGGTGAGGGTGAGCTTGAGATAGATCGGGCTCGTGCCGAAATCGCGTGCGATGGTGGGCAGCGCCGTCGACAGCACCGTCGAGTCCAGATTTTCCATGAACAGGCCGGTGGCGATGATCAGCGGCAGCAATCGGCCCTGCGATTTCAGCCCCTCGCTCACGAGGGTGCTCTCCGCTTGCGGCCGCGCCTGCCCGGTTCGAGCCGGGTGACCAGCCCCTCCGGCACCGGACGCCCCTGGGCAATGCCGTTGAGCGCCATGTCGACCACGTCGCGCGTCACCTCGATGTCGGAGAGATAGTCGGCGCCCACCCCGATCCAGGCCATGCCGATCAGCAGCCGTGCCGCCATGTCGGCATCGTAGATCCGGGCCTCGCCGCGGCGCTGGGCTTCCTCGATCACCGTGATCAGACGCTGGGCGATGGCGCCGCGGCGGCGACGGAAGATGCGCCGCTTGGAATTTTCGCCCTCATTGAGGTCGCGGATGGTGCTGAGATGGGTGCGCACCGTGGGCACGATCTCGGCGACGAGATAGGTCAGGCGCTCGCGGAAATTGCCCTCGCGCAGCAGGGCGCTGTCGAGCCGGACCTCGAGATCGTCGAGCGTTTGGGCAAACACCGCCTCGAACAGGGCTTCCTTGCTGGAGAAATAGCGATAGACGGTGGCCTTGCCGATACCGGCCTCGAAAGCGATGTCATCGACCGAGGCCGAGTCATAGCCCTGGCGCGCGAAGATGCGACCGGCCGCGTCCAGCAAATTGTTGCGCCGAACGTCGCGCCAGTGCTCCTCGCCGGATGACTTGTCGTCCGTACGCTGCTCCATGATGGCCCCGAATCAAAACCCGCCGGTTACGGATAAAACCAGCGAGTCTCATTTCCTGCCCGAATTCCGGCAAAATTGGGAGAGGGTGAAGCAGGCGATCGGACACAATCGAGTGAGGATTGTTGCGGCCCGATGAAGCAAGGTCCTCTCAGCCCTAGTCCTTCAACAAGGTGAAGCCGGCCTTGGCGAAGGGCTTCTGGCCTTCGGAGGTCTTGAGATAGCTCAGGAAGCCAGCGGCGTCCGTGCTGTGCGAAGCTGCCGTCACACCGAAAGGATAGACGATCGGCTCATGCGAATCGGCGGGGAAGGTGGCGACGACCTTCACCTTCGGATCGGCAGCCGCATCGGTGGCATAGACCACGCCGAACTTGGCCTCGCCGCGCGCGACCAGCGCGAGGGCGGCACGGACATTGTCGGTCTGCGCGAATTTCGGCTCGACCGCCTTGAGAATGCCGAGCTTTTCGAAGGCGGCCCGCGCATATTTGCCGGCCGGCACCGTCTTCACCTCGCCCACGGCGATCTTGCCGTCACCGATGGCGCCGGCAAGATCGACACCGGGCTTGAGATCCACCGTCGTGGCAGCATCGGCCGGCGCGATCAGCACCAGGGCGTTGCCAAGCAGCTTCACCACGCTGTCCTGCTTGATCAGCTTCTTGTCGACGCCGTATTTCATCCAGTCGAGATCGGCCGAGGCGAAGACATCGGCGGGCGCGCCCTGCTCGATCTGCTTCATCAGCGCCGAGGAGGCGGCATAGGAGATCACCACCTTCTTGCCCGAGCTTGCCGTCCAGGCCTTGGCCGCTTCGTCGAGCGAGCCCTTGAGGCTGGCCGCCGCAAAGACGGTGAGGTCACCGGCCTGGGCCTGCGCGGCCTTGGCGGCGGAAGCATCCTCGGCCTGCGCCATGGCGGGCGCGAAGACGAGGCTGACGGAGAGAGCGAGAAAAGCCCGGCGGGCAAAGCGCAGCATGGTGAAATCCCCTGACAGCCATGGTGGTTGTATACCCAGGGATATAGCGACGCGGGAGGGAGCGCAAGGCGGGCCGACAGGCGCGAATGTCGCGCCATGGCGGGCAGGCCTGGCCTAGCCAGCACGAATGGAACGGGACACGCCCTCCCCAACCCGGTGGGGGAGGCGTGTCGCGCTTCATTTTACCAAGCGCATACCCGACGATCGAGGTGTGCACGCATGGCTGTCCACTACGGCACCGCTTCTACGCGGCGACGCCCACGCCGATCGGGCAGGAGACGCCGGTGCCGCCCAGGCCGCAATAGCCGGCCGGGTTCTTGGCGAGATATTGCTGGTGATAGGCTTCCGCATAGTAGAAAGGCGGTGCCGCCAGGATCTCGGTGGTGACAGCGCCAAAGCCCTTGGCGGCGAGCGCCTCGTTGTAGCGCGCCTTGGCTGCCTCTGCTGCCTGGCGCTGCTTCTCGCTGGTGACATAGATGCCCGAGCGATATTGCGTGCCGATGTCGTTGCCCTGGCGCATGCCCTGAGTGGGATCATGCGCTTCGAAGAACACCTTCAGGAGCTGATCATAGGAGATGGTCTTGGGGTCGAACACCACCTTCACCACCTCATTGTGCCCGGTGAGGCCGGAACAGACTTCCTCATAGGTCGCATTGGGAGTGAGACCACCGGCATAGCCCACCGCGGTGACCAAAACACCCGGGGTCTGCCAGAATTTGCGCTCTGCGCCCCAGAAGCAGCCGAGGCCGAAATAGGCCGTCTCGCTGCCTTCGGGGTTAGGCCCCTTCAGGGCCGCGCCGTTGACGAAATGGGTATCTGCCGTCTCGATGGCCTCGCCGCGCCCCGGCAGGGCTTCGTCGGCGGAGGGAAACGCCGTCTTCTTGCGAAAGCCGAACATGGTTCTTCCTTCCTGAATTTGGGTGACTTCGCCAATATGGGGGCGCCGGATGCCGTTGTCAGGGGCGGCGCCGATCACGGATATGTCAGAGCCCGTCCTTGGCTCAGCCTGAAGTACAGCGCGCTTCACCTTGCCGTGAAAAAACGCCTTCATAGAGAAGGACTGGAATCTCCTTGCAGGGAGGGGTGCAACTCTTTTCCTTCCTGGTCACGAGCTTTATTTCGTCATTCTTTCTCTGCGAAAAGGTGGCCTCAGCGGTTTTTTCACCACCCGAAGCCAGCTTGCCGAAGAAATAGTAGAAATCCTCATATCTCCCCGGCGGACGACGTGACCCGAAACTCGCGACTGGCCCGCTGCCGCCATGCGGGTTGTCCCCAAGTACAGTCTGATAATCCGTCCAGGCGACCTCCTTGCCCATGCGCAAGATGAGGTTTCCGCATCGATCGCCCTCACCGACCTGAATACCGCAATAGCCTCCCTCGCAAGCAACGATATCCAGTTGGCCGATGCGCCATTGGCTCTTCGATCGCTCGGAAGTGGCTTGTTCGGCCCACCGGCCGAGGATCGGCTTGCTCACCGGTTTGAACTCCTGGCCCCGCGCCGGCCCTGCGCTCCCGTAAGACAAGGCGGTGATGCAGGCCGCCATGAAAGCCGCCATGACATACTCGAAGATCAGTCGGCGAGATGCAGCCCCGCTCATGCTTCGCTCACAGATGCGAGACATAGCCGATCCGGCTTGCCGGCGGACGCCCCAGCCAGAAGAGCAGGCCCGAAACCAGCACCAGCACCAGAGCAAAGGGCAGGCCGAGCAAAGGCGAGACCAGGTTGTTCCACAAGAAGACCGAAAGCGAGGCCTCCACCCAGGCGCGCATCCGGTCGAAACTCGCAGGGCCGAGCCAGAGCCAGACCGCGCGCACCGGCAGGAAGACGAGATGATTGTCGGCGATCGAGCGCGTACCGTCGACCACCGCGGCCACGAAGGCGCCGGCAGCCAGGAACAAGCCGAGCGAACGAGCCAGAAAACGCATCACGCACTCCACCATCGCGCGCTCCCGCCGACGATGGCAGGGCTCGTGCCAGTTTAGCGCAGGGGGCCCCTTTGCGCGTAGGAAATTCGAGCTCGAAGGTGAACGGCCCCGAAGAGACGGGCAGGCGCTCCGTTCCGAGCCACCGAATTGAAAGCATATTCCCCTTCAAAAAACTGCAATCTCCCGTTTACAAATTGCGCCGACATCGCCATAAGCACCGCTCGACGGAAGGGTGGCCGAGTGGTTGAAGGCGCACGCCTGGAAAGTGTGTATACGGGAAACCGTATCGCGGGTTCGAATCCCGCCCCTTCCGCCACCTTGCAGAAAGTGCCAGCGAGCGATTTTCCGCCGCTTTCCCTTCAAAACCCCTATGTTTAAGTAACAGCTCTCCGGATTATCCGTTCAGGCCTCTGCGGCAGGATATCGCGGTGGATCACGTCGGTGGGACATTACACTTGAAAGCGCTCGGTAGGGCATTTTCAGGATCAGGCACAGATCGGCAGACGGGATCCGCCGCGTTAAGTTTGGCCAGTTCCACGGAAGCGGCTCATCAAGTGGGCCTTGGCCGATGCGACCAAACCCATCGGCAAGCCTCGCTCGCGGCGTAGTACCGAACACTCTGCCGGCTGCACCACCTCACCGGACACAGCTTTTCCGGAGGGCGCCCCAGATCTGCTTCATGCCTCTATTCCCCGCCCAGCACCCCAAAGCGTTTTTTCGCGGCCTCGGTGAATGGCATGAACAGCGAAACGGCCGTTCCTTCGGGATCACGGAACTGCACCGAGCGGTTGCCCCAAGGCATCAGCTTCGGCTCGTGCACAACTTCGACCTCCTGCCTCAGGCGCTCGAATTCCGCATCGACGTCATCGACCATGAACTCGAGGATGGCCGTCCGGTTGGCGCGCGGTTCGGCACTGCCTTCCCGGAACAGGGCGACGGTCTCCGCGCTTCCAATGGCAAGTGTGGCACCCGGCGTTACAATTTCGGCAAAGACCGGAGCGAGCCAGGTAGCGGGGCAGCCCGTCACCAGTTCGTAGAAGCCAACCATTGCTTTGACTTCGGCGGCTATCAGGCGGGTTGAAGCAAGTTTCATGATTTGAACCTTTCGCAGGGTGTCCAGGGCGCGGACACGGCGGAAGGACTTGTCGCACAGCGCTGTTGCCACCATGATGGCAACAGGAGTCATCATTTCATGCGCCGCGCCGACCGGTTGTTCCAGATCATCCAGATTTTACGCCGGTCGAGCCGCCCGGTGACGGCAGCCGCACTGGCGGACGAAATCGAAGTTTCAAAGCGAACCATCTACCGGGACATCGCCGACCTGGTCGGCCAACGGGTTCCGATCGTCGGAGCACCCGGCTTTGGCTTTCTGCTCGATGCCGATTACGACATGCCGCCCTTGATGTTGACGCCGGACGAAATCGAGGCGGTCGTGCTTGGCGCGCAATGGGTCGAAGGGCGTGGCGACAAGGTGCTGTCGGGAGCGGCCCGCGATGTCATCGCCAAGATTGCAGCCGTTGTACCGGAGCGCCTGAGGCCGTTTATCGCCGAACCGAGCATTGGCCCCAAGCCGAGCATCATCGTCGCCGAAGATGCCGTGGACACCGCCGAACTGCGGCGCGCGATCCGCGAAAGCCGCAAATTGCGCCTGCGCTATCGCGCCGGGACGGGCAAGGAAGCCGAACGCACCGTCTGGCCGGTCATCCTCGGTTATGCCGAAGCAAGCCGCCTCCTCATTGGTTGGTGTGAGACAAGGCAGGCGTTCCGTCATTTTCGCACCGACCGGATGATCGAAGCCGAGGTATTGCAGGAAACCAATGGCCTGCCGAAGGGAGAATTGCGCCGCCGCTGGCAGCATCATCGTGAGACATGGCGCGCAACACATAGACCGACGTGATCGGCTGTCGACGAGATTGGCCATATTTCGTAGGAAGGCTGCTCGGCAAGACAGTTGCCTTGGTAAGGACATCGCACCATGAGCTTGGCGAGCGACGCGCGTTTCTGGGATCGGAGTTCGCGCAAATATGCCAGGGGAGCGATTGCAGACCAGGCCGGCTATGAGCGTACGCTGCAGCGAACCCGGGCCTTGCTGGGACCCGGCGACCGGGTGCTGGAACTGGGATGCGGCACGGGAACGACGGCACTCGTACTCGCAAGCGGGGTCCAGTCCTATCTCGCGACCGATATCTCGGCCGGCATGATCGCGATCGCCGAGGAGAAACACGCTGCAGCTCCCGCCCCGAGCCTGGCCTTTCGCATCGCCACCGCGGAAGCGCTCCTTCCCGACGCCGCCAAGTTCAATGCGGTTCTAGGCTTCAACTATCTGCATCTGGTTCGCGACCTGCCCGGCACGCTGCGCCGCGTCCATGCCTTGCTGGCGGCGGAGGGCCTGCTCATCTCCAAAACCCCCTGCGTGGGTGAGATGAATCCCCTCATCCGGCTTGCCTTGCCCGTCATGCGCGCACTCGGCCTGGCGCCTCATGCCGGCGTGTTTCGGGTCTCGGCGCTCACCCGGCAGATATCTGCCGCCGGCTTCGAGATTCTCGCCGTCGAGAACCACGCGACAAAGGGCGACGACAACCGGCCTTACATCGTGGCGCGCAAGACCTAGGTAGAATTTCCCGGTGAGGCCCGCGGATGGGTCTCGCTCGGAAATTCTGCAAGTGTTTGATATCCTGCAGGTTCCTCTTGATCGCGCCCCTGGCTCGATCAAGAGGAACCTGCTTAGGCGCAAGAGCCATCATCGGCAGATCAGCGGCTCGGCAGGCATGGACTCTGCCACACAATCCCCTTGACTCTCCCTTTTCCCGCGCGCATTGAGTTAACTTGTATATACATATTACATCATAAAACATTTGCACATCAGCTCTTGGGAGGGGCGGCATGGCAGCAGAGACGGGCGCGATCGAGAAACGGACGATCGACCGGATTCCGGAGGGCGAGCGGCATGGCTCCTCCTTCAATCAGTTCACCTTGTGGTTCGGCGCGAATTTGCAGATCACCGCCGTGGTCGACGGCGCGCTTTCGATCGTGTTCGGTGCCGAGGCGCTTACGGCCATCATCGGCCTGGCCATCGGCAACCTCCTCGGCGGCGCCGTGATGGCCCTGCATTCGGCGCAGGGGCCACGTCTCGGCCTGCCGCAGATGATCTCCTCGCGCGCCCAGTTCGGCGTGAAGGGCGCCACTTTGCCCCTCCTCCTCACCGTGGTGATGTATCTGGGCTTTGCAGCCACCGGCACCGTGCTCTCGGGCCAGGCGATCAACCTGATGTTTGGCGTGGAAACACCCGCTTTCGGCATGATCGCCTTCGGCTTGATCACCGTGATCGTCGCGGTGGTGGGTTACAAACTCATTCACATCATCGGACGCATCGCCACCGTGGTCGGCATCCTGGGCTTTGCCTATCTCGCTTTCCGGCTGTTCGGGCAATACAACGTTGCCGACGCTTTCGGCCAAAAGCCCTTCACCATGGCGACCTTCCTGCTCGCCATCGCGCTCGCTGCCGGCTGGCAGCTGACCTTCGCCCCCTATGTCGCCGATTATTCGCGCTATCTGCCCTCCTCCACCCCGGCCTCGGTGACCTTCTGGTCCACCCTGCTCGGCTCGGCCGTGGGCGCGCAGATCTCCATGACCTTCGGCGCCGTGGTGGCGGCCCTGGGCGGCAAATTCCTGGCCAACCAGGTCGGCTTTCTCGGCGAGCTCGCCGGGCCAAGCGTGGCCGTGCTGGTCTATATCGTCATCGTCACCAACAAGCTGACGGTGAACTGCCTCAACGCCTATGGCGGCTCGATGACCCTGCTCACCACGGTAAGCGCCTATGCTGGCCAGCGCAGCGTGTCACAAATAGCACGCGTGGCCTATATCCTGCTCTTCGTGGCCGGCTCCGTGGTGATCGCCCTGTTCGCCAGCGCCCACTTCCTCTCGGCCTTCAAGAACTTCATGCTGCTGCTGCTGGCGGTCTTCGTGCCCTGGAGCGCGGTCAACCTCGTCGACTACTACCTGATCTCCAAGGAGAAGGTGGACGTTCCCGCCCTCTACGACGTTTCGGGCCGTTACGGCGCCTACAACTGGACGGCGCTGGGCTGCTACCTCTTCGGCGTGCTGGTCCAGATCCCCTTCCTGAACCAGGCGCTCTATGAGGGGCCGATCGCCAAGATGCTCGACGACGCCGACATCTCCTGGATCGTCAGCCTGGTGGCGACCTCGGTGGTCTATTATGCCCTGGCCCGGGGCAGCGCCAACGTCCCCAACGAGATGATCCTGCCCGAGGAAAAGACCGCGCGGGCGTGAGGGGCGCAGTCCTCACGTCAATAGCTCCACGCTGCCCCTCACCCTTACCCTCTCCCCGCTCTTGCGGGGAGAGGGTAAGGGTGAGGGGCAGCACGAACCGACACCACTTGTGGTCGTTTCGCTTTCCTAAGGTTTGCTCCGTGCCCGCTCGAGGCCCTTGAGGATCTCCACGAATAATCGCACCTTGGCCGGGCGGAAACGCGCGGCCGGGTAGACCACATGGATGCCGCCCGCGGGCAGCGTCCAGTCCGCCAGCAATCGGACGAGCCGGCCCGCGGCGATGTCGCCGGCGACCAGGAAATCCGGAAAAACCGACAGGCCGCCCCCCGCCAGCACCATGGCATAGGCGGTGGGCGTCTTGTCCGCGTCGACGACGGCGCTGACCTCCACCGTCTCCCGTTCCCATTCCCCCCGCGAGAACAGCCAGCGTCCCGGCGTGCGCAAGGCATGGTTCGCCACGAAGGGCAGCGCTGCCAGCCCCTTGGGGTCGAGATCGCCAGGAAGGCCTGCGGCAAGCGCGGCCGAGCAGACCAGATGCTGCTGGAACGTGCCGAGCCGCTGGGCCTGGTTTGAGGAATCGGTGAGCCAGCCGACGCGCACGGCGACATCGACCTGCCCATCCACCAGATCCACCACGGTATCGTCGAAGGCGACTTCCACTCGCATATGGGGATAGCGCTGGCGAAAGGCGGCGACGGCGGGGGCGACAACCGCCCCGCCATAGTCGATCTGTGCCGCCAGAGTGAGGACGCCGGTCGGCTCCGCCGCGTCCTTGGAGATCTCCCCGAAGGCGGATTCGGCCTCGCGCAGGATCAAGGCGGCACGATCATAGAAGGCCCGCCCCGCCTCCGTCGCCTGCAGGCGGCGGGTGGTGCGCAGGATCAGGGTGACGCCGAGTTCCTCCTCCAACCTGCCGACCTGATGGCTGACCACCGCCTTGGCGACGCCGAGCCGCTCCCCCGCCGCCGTGAAGGAGCCGGTCTCGATCACCGCGGTGAAGAAGGCGAGCCGGTTGAGATTGAGAAGTTCGGACATGAGCTTGCTGCGCCAGGGTGCCTGCCACCCCAACCTTGCTGAAGGCGGCTATAGGGGAGAACAGCCTCGATCGCGCTTATTGTCTGATTTGATCAGACACTCTGTCAAATTGTTCGGGATTTTTCTTGGCCAGCCGACGAGCCATGTTGGAGGACAAGGAGATTTCGATGTCCACCTCGCTTTCCCCACGCCAGGCCGCCAGCGGGCAGGTCGTGACCTATCTGTTCGATCCGCTCTGTGGCTGGTGCTATGGCGCTTCGCCGATGCTGCAGCGCCTGCGTGAGACCGGCGTCGCCATCAGGCCGCTGCCGACCGGCCTGTTCACGGGGCCGGGCGCCCGGCCGATGGATACGGGCTTTGCCGCCTATGCCTGGTCCAACGACCAGCGCATCGAGCGCCTCACCGGCCAGCGTTTCACCACAGCCTATCGCAAGCAGGTGCTGGAAGCCGAAGGCGGCCTGTTCGATTCGGGGCCGGCCACGCTGGCACTGACTACCGCAGCCCTGACCGAGCCCGCACGTGAACTCGACGCCCTCGCGGCGATCCAGGCCGGACGCTATGTCGAGGGCCGCGACACGACCTCCCTCGCTTGCCTCATCGCAATCCTGCGCAGCGCGGGTTTCACGGCCGCTGCTGACCGCCTCGCCGCGCCGGACGAGGCCCTGCTCGCGGCCAATCGTACCCGCATCACCGAGGGGCGCAGCCTGATGGCCCGCCTCGGCGCCCAGGGCGTGCCGGCCCTCGCCCTGCAGCAGGACGGGCAGCAGCGGCTCATCGCCTCGAACGCGCTGTTCGGCAGTTTCGACAATCTCGTTTCCCACCTCAACGCCTGACGGCATCGATCGGAAAGACCAGACCCGTGATCAGCAGACGCGACACAATCAAGCTCACCACCGCCTTCGGCGCCAGCACCCTCTTACCGCTCTCCCCGGCCGACGCTGCCGGCGGCAAGCTCGCCTGGCGCGCCTTCCAGGCCGACGAAACCGGCTTTTCCCGCATGCCGGTGCTGCTGACGGGCCGGAAAGAAGCTATCCTGCTCGACGGCGGCTTTACCCTCTCGGATGGCCGCAAGCTGGCGCAGGCCATCAAGGCGAGCGGCAAGATGCTGACGACCATCTATGTGAGCTGCCCGGACCCCGATTATTATTTCTCGCTGCGTCCGGTGGTGGAGGCCTTCCCTGCCGCCAAGGTGATCGCCAAGCCGGTGACGGTCGCCTCGATCAAGGCGAGCGTCCAGGGCAAGCTCGAGGTCTGGGGACCCAAACTCGGCGACAACGGCCCGCGCAGCCTGGCCGAGGTGGTGATCCCCACGCCATCGGACCTCACGGCGCTCGACCTCGAGGGCCATCGCATCGAGATCGTCGAGGTGCCCGACATGCATGACCGGCGCTATCTGTGGGTGCCCGACATCAAGGCCGTGTTCGGCGGCGTGCTGGTCAGCGCCGGCGGCCATGTCTGGCTGGCCGACAACGCCGACGCCGCGTCCCGGCAGGCCTGGATCCGGGCGCTCGATGCCATTGCTGCCCGCAGGCCTGAAATCGTGGTGCCGGCCCACCACACCGAAGGCGCTCCAGAAGGCCTCGCTACCGTCAAATTCACCCGCGACTATATCGTCGCCTTCAACCGCGAGACCGAGAAGGCCAAGGACAGCGCGGCCTTGATCGAGGCGATGAAGGCGCTCTACCCCAAGCTCGGCGGCCTCGATTCGCTCGATCTAAGCGCCAAGGTCGTCAAGGGCGAGATGAAATGGGGCTGATCGCCTCCCTTCCCGCCAAAATCTTCCCAACCGAAAGGAAAGCCAGATGAAGATCGCCCTGATCGGCGCCACCGGCAATGCCGGCTCGCGCATCCTCGCAGAACTCGTCAGCCGCGGCCATGAGGTCACCGCCATCGTCCGCCATCCCGAAAAGGTGCCGGCCAATCCGAAGGTCACGGCCCGCAAGGGCGACGTGCATGACAAGACCGGCCTTGCCGCTCTGCTCGCGGGCCACGACGCGGTGGTTTCGAGCGTGCATTTCACCGCCAGCGATCCCCACGCTTTGATCGAAGCCGTGCGCGCCTCGGGCGTGAAGCGCTATCTCGTGGTGGGCGGCGCCGGCAGCCTGGAAGTCGCCCCCGGCGTCACCCTGGTGTCGACGCCCGAATTCCCGGCCATCTACAAGGAAGAGGCGACCAAGGGCGCCGAGTTCCTCGCCATCCTGCGCGGCGAGAAGGATCTCGACTGGACCTTCCTCTCTCCTTCGGCCCTGTTCGTGCCGGGCGAGCGCACCGGCAAGTTCCGTCTGGGTGGCGACCAACTCCTGACCAACGACAAGGGCAGCAGTATCTCCTTTGAGGACTATGCCGTCGCCCTGGCCGACGAGATCGAAAAGCCTGCCCACAGCCGGGCGCGCTTCACCGTCGGCTATTGATCCGCGACGGCCTTGTCCCGGGTATTTTCCAGAAAAACTGACAGACTTTTCGATTGAGACAATACGTTAAAACAAAGAGTTAGAGCAAAGTTCGCTTCGGAGAGATCGCGCTTTGCTTTAGCGCCGCGAGCAGTTGCTCATAGGTCGCCGCCAGGGTCCGCAAGATCCTGGCGGCGGCCCGGCCGTCTCCGGCAACCAAAGGCTGCTGCAGGCCACCGATCAACCGCGCCTGCGCATCCATGATGTCAGCGGCATCGTCATGGCGAGCGCGGGTGAGGCAGGTCGCACCATCGGCGGCCCGCCGAGTCCCAACCCGCACCGCGAAATGGATGAGGTGGCCGCGCAAATCCTCGTCCAGCCCGCGCTCCAGCCGCTCCGCCAGCGCCAGGGCGGCCTCGCCATTGCCGAGGCTGGCCGGCGGCGCATTCGATGCCTCCTCCATCGACAGCCAGCGTCGTCCATGCGGGATGGCAGCCCGGATCGCCACCACCTCATCGACTGCCTGCTCGCGCACGAATTGCGTGCGCATCGTATAGGGCTCGCCATAGTCGATCGTCTCCGCGCGCCAAGCTGCCATGAAGTCGGCCAGCGCCAAGCTGGCGTAGGGATAACCCTGCGGATCGTGCATCAGCACCCGCCCCTCCGCCACCGCCAGCACCACGACATAGTGATCCGCTCCAATCGGGCCTGTCATGCCGGGCTGATGGGAAAGATACCCCATCTCAACCGGACCGACCCAGACCGGCCCCTTGCGCAGCGCCGCCTCCAGCCGGGCGAGCGACTCGCCAGCGCTACCGCCGCTCTCGCGCCGCGAGCTCCAGCCGAGCAGATCCAGCGCCGTCTCGAAGCCGGCCTCGGGTGTCCAGCCATAGGGGTCGAAGAAGGGAAGGCCGCCAGGAAGTACCTGCATGCCGAACGGGCTGCCCGTGGCAAACTCGATCACCGCCGTCGACGGTGCCGCCGCGCCGAACATCATGGCAAAGGAATTGGCGTAGCAATAAGGGCCGGAGCCGACATAGGGACAATGCATGCTGTCTCGTCTCGCCTGACAAGGAGATGGAGACGCGACAAGGGGGGCAAATTTGAAAGAATTGTCAATGGTGTGAGGGTACGTTGAACTCCACATATATATGCCGTAAAGATAATATCAAACATTTTCTACCCGATGATCGATTTCAACCTATCGAGACCTTGTAATGTTTAAAACACCTCAACGTAAGATAAGTTTATCCAAAAATCTTGGAGAGAATCCTCAATACTAAGCAATCTGAAGGGAACTCATGAAGCGCCCCCAAACGCAGATGGAATTGGGACATGCTAAAAGCGTTGAAACAGGCAAGTAAACGATCTGCCATAGCTCTTCTCGGACTTACTCACACCAAAGAAAGTAATTTAAGAGAAAGGATGGAGGATATGACGAAAAACCAAACACCGACAACCGATATTTCTTTAATTTCCAAAAGCATTGAAACTCGCGTTCAGGCGATTGAGTTAGAAATTAAGGTAATTCGTGAACAGATGCTGACTTTCGACAAGATTCAAACCGAAGGATCCGCTTCGCCAAACACCATTCGGAGCGCTTCCACAAGAGAAGAACTCCGCGCTCACGTCGCCCGGATCACCCCCACCCTGGAAGGATGGTGCTCCCCCAGTAAGGCGGAACTTCTATCCAATCTCATTGTGGAGAATGATTGTAAAAATGTCGTTGAAATTGGAATTTTTGGTGGAAGATCCCTTATTCCAATGGCACTTACCATGAAATATCTGGGCCGCGGCCAGGTTTGGGGTGTCGAGCCCTGGAGCAACTCCGTGGCAGTAGAAACTGAAACAAACGCGGTGAACGATGCGTGGTGGGCATCGGTGGATTTCTCAAAGATCAAGAGAGGTTATTTCGAAACTCTCTTTCGCGAAGATCTGCTTTTGATTGCTCGTACCCTCGAAGTTTCCAGCGACGTTGCCTATGAAGCCCTGAAACTTTCCAAATACGACCTAATTCACATCGACGGGTCGCATTCCGAAGTGCAGGCCTACAATGATGCGGTCCGCTGGGCCGCCCTATTGGGCCCGAATGGCATATTGGTCTTCGACGACATTGCGTGGCCCAGCGTGGCCAAGGCGCGCAGATGGATCCTTGATAATTTCGAAGTCCTAAACGAGGTTTATGAAAACGACTCGGTCAGTTACGGCGCATATCGAAAGCGGCAATAACGGACGGCAGCCAATCAATAATTATCTGATAGCCTTTTGGATCACCAATGGCAAAAGGCTATCGGATAATCTCAACGATTCAAAACTTCAGGGCTCGCCATAACCACGCGGGCTTATCGGAATATCTTACCGATATTATATCGCCTGGCATCAATATTACCATACAAGGTACGGTATCACATGCCCTTGCGCGATTAACCAGGACGGAAGACACCTGACCGCCGAATATGTTGACGCTCGACGGCTGCACATGCGCATTCGAGATCGTCTCTTCACTGGCTGGAACAGGAGGGGTAACGGTCAGGTCTTGCAAAGCACTTTCCCAGATTATACCGGATGTCCCTTCAAATAATTTACCGGCGCCCCCATAAGCCATGTTCTTGAAAACATTACCGGAGCCAGCAACAGCGTTAATTCCGATCGTGCCTGGATCTGAAAAGCTCAAAACCCCTCCAATGAACGTATTGGACTGGACCGCCTTCCCGTCGATCAACAGTTGAACCTTGTTAACTTCCAAATCTATTGCGTCAAAAAGGTTTCCGTTGATTGCATCGACATCTCCCGTCAGATTTAATCCGGTGTGACAGTTTCCGGCAGAGAGCTTGATGGTATTCATCGATCCTGCCGTCATTTGTATGCCGACCCCCTGCCCTAAACCGTTACAATTTGCCGTTGCAAAAACACGGCTCATGTACAAACCATTGAACTTGAGTGCGACGCTTTCTTTATTTTCTGAATCGTTATTTACAACAATATTGTCGAGATTGAACCCGTTCAAGGCATCCGAAATCGACGTGGAGAAATTAACGAGAACCTTGTCGGAATTTCCAGAAAAGCTGATGCAGCGAAAATCACCGTAGAATAGTGCCGTGGATGAAGTAAGCGTAAATCCATATCCACGATCAAACGAGATTCTGGAGCTACCGCCACAAGTCCCCCAAATGCGCGGTCCATGCGAATGGGGAGGCATATTCATCACGAGATTATCTGTAGCTCTGTAAATCCCGGTCGGTAAAAACAGACATGGGGACCTTTGAGAGCGCGCTTCGGCGCTCAAGGCCAGCCACTTCTTCAACGCACGGGTGTCGTCTGCTTCCCCATCAGCAATTGCGCCGAAATCTTGAGGTGAGAAACACCTCTCACTTAAATCTCGACGCGCATAATCTCCCCCAAACTGATCTGCGTTTCTATTGGAATCTTGCGCTAGGGATTGCGACACGAAAGAACCAACGCCGACAATCAGAGAGAAAATGATATTTGCTGTTACTCGGGCAATATGATTGAAATTTGCGCTAAGCATGGATCGCGTCAAAATCGATATATTCGTCCCTCGATGTCTATGCGTTTCACAAGACCTGTCATGCATGCTCTTTTATGCTCCGAATGGCGATGATCAGGAATATCCAGACGCCGAGAGCGGCCACAAACGTGATCAAGATATCCTGAAATCGCTTCGGATAGAGGGCTTCCTGTGGCAAAGACGGCGATACGAAAGCAGCAAGATAGGTCATCTGGCGGTTGGCCTGCTCCCGAGCCTTCTCCAGCGAGGCCAGCGACGCCTTGTAGTTTTCCTCGGCAAAACGCCTTTCCGCGGCGAGTGCGTCGAATGCCCCGATATCCGCACTGAGCGGACGGCTGGCGTCCTCCGGCCCGGCGTTCGCTGCGCCCTTGTTCGTCAGCCTGCTTTCCGCCAAGGCGACTTGCGCCTGCATGGCACGGACCTTGCTTTCGGTTGCCCGCACGGTCGGTGAATCCGCACCCATATATTCCTTCTGCACGGCTAGGTCGGCATTGAACTTCGCCAATTGCTCTCGCAGCTTCGAGACGGCCATCAGTCCGCCCTCGGCTTCCTTTTCGGGATTTATGGTGCCCCTCGTATCCCGCAGCACGCGCTGATCGGCTAGGACGTTGCGCAGACGCTCTTCCGCCCGCGAGACCTCCTGCGTGGCTCCGCGCACGGCATCGTCTCGCGAACGCCGGGACAACTCATTCACCAGGGTCTCGGAATGCGCCAAAATGGATTGGGCCAACTTCTGGGAATCCTGAGGAGAAAACGCCCTCACCTGGACGGTCACGGACCCCGTCGTCAGATCAAAGAAGGGGTCTACGCGCTTGTTCCAATATTCGACGACTTTCTCACTGGAGGCATCCTGCCCCAGGCGCGAAAACCAATCCGTCTCCGTACCCCCGAATACCTTCGAGAAATCGTATTCCGCGCGAAGCTTGTCGACCAGTTCGCGGCTTCGGATGTATTGCACGACGACATAGGAATCGAGACCGATCTGCGATGCCGACGCCATGCCCTGGAACATGGCGGTGGCGTCGTTGCGTGGCATATCGGCCGCGCGCACGCCAAATCTGAACTCGGATTCATACTGGGAGCTGGCAATGGCCAGGAAATAGAGGGCGGACACCACGGTAGGCACGACGACGATGACCAAGAAGGTTGCCAGGGCACCGAACCGCCTCCGAGGCTTTCGCTTTGGCCTGACCGGGCTCACCGGTTGCGCAAGGCTCGGCATGCCCGCCCCGGCGGGCTGCAGCTCGCCTTTTCCCGGTGGAACAGGGAGGTGGTCGGAGGCCGATGCGACAGGTGTCTCTTTCCTGAGCGCTAATTTGCTCATGGCATGCCTTCCATCAGAAGAGACTCATAGCTGTCCATCGCTTCGGTGACTGTCGAATGAAGCGTGAACCGGCCAGAATCCAAAACGGCCCCAACGTCGCAATAGTCCCGTATTGTCGCGATATTGTGAGAAACCATTATTAACGACGCCGTATCGAGTCTGGTTTCAAAAACTGCCGCACATTTTCGACGAAACCTTGCGTCACCGGTCTCAATCGCCTCATCCACGAGATACAGGTCAAAATCGATGGCGAAGCTGGTCCCGAAGGCCAGCCGGGCGAACATGCCTGACGAATAGGTACCTACCGGCATGTCGAAATAATGACCGAGTTCCGCAAACGATTGAACCCAATCAAGCATCTCTTCGGCCTGCATCCCGTAGATGTCGGCAAGAAAACGCACATTGGCTCGGCCCGTGAGGTCGGGATGAAAGGTGCCGGTAAAGCCGATTGGGAACGAGACCCTGCCGTTTCGATGAATTTGCCCCTTGTCCGGCAACTCACTCCCCGCAATGAGCCTGAGAAGCGTCGATTTGCCCGCTCCATTGCGGCCGAGCACACCGACCCTCTGCCCACGCGGGATTGAGAAACTCGCCTCCTCGAGCACGACCCGCCGCCCACCCTGCGCGGCAAACGACTTTCTCACTCTTTGGAAATCCAGCATGGCACCTCGCTAATGCAGCTTGCGACGGAGCGCGCGCTCGAGCATGACGCTGAAGATGAAGGTCCCGCCCGAAACCATGATCAGATATCCCCGATCCAACCAGGGCGGGTTATATTGATTAAAGAATCCATTCCTAAACCACTCGATGCCGACAAGTAGGGGATTCCACACCAATATATCTCGCACGAATACGGGCATAGCTTGTGCCATGTAAAATATTCCGGACGTAAAATACAAAACTCTCTGCAGAGCTTCCCATGTCTTTTTCCAAATCGGAAACAGAGATGACATCACATGATTGATGATCATCAAGCCAATTCCGAATATCCACAAGAAGAACAATGAAGACAATATGGCGTCGAAATTATTTATGCCTCTGAAGGCTCCAATGGCATAGAGCAGTATGAATATTATTACGGCGGTTGCCGTACTGATGATCAGCTCGGTTAAAGCCTCGGCCCAAAATATATCGAAGGTTCTTAGAATTGGAATGTCGAGCAGGTGCTTATGGGCTTGATGCCCCCCGACGCCATGGGCGCCAAGATGGGTCACCAGGAGGAAAGGGATGATACCGGTCGCATAGAAGAAGAACCAGTGATCGCCGAGGGGTGGCCGGCCATGCATCATCACGCTCATGACGGCCCAGAGCGTCACAATATGGATAAGCGGCTCGATCAAAACCGTTGCAATGCCAAACTGCGATCGACTGTCCCTCAGGCGCAGAAAGCGCATCGTCAGGCCCCAGATGACACGGCCATGGATTGCCATCTGATGGCCAATGGAACGCGATCCTCCTCCCGGAAATCCGTCCATGCGGTCGCGGGAGCGCGGCAATGGCTCAATCAGTTCGGCTGAACCAAGAGGGGTCGTGTCGATTTCGGAGCGTTGTCTCTCCGCAAGCGTGATCCGGAAGTCGCGAAAACGGCTGTCTCCCGGCGCCAGGGCCAAAGCCGATCCGATGGCCGTGCGCGCCTCGTTGAGCTGGGCGTCCTCCCTCAGGTGATGGGCGAGGGCGTAAAAGGTGAGCGGGTCGGTGGGATTGAGTTCGGCCGCCCGGCGCATGAATTCGATCGCCTGGCTCTTGAAGCCGAGCTGCTTTGAAAGCCCCCCGACATGCACCCAATATTCGGCATTACGCTCGTCGAGGCGGATGGCGGCGAGCCCCTCGCTCAATGCCTCTCTGAGATTTCCCGTGAGAGTGAGCATGCCGCTGAGCGTGCGCCGGTAAGACGCCGCGGATGCGTGCTCCGCAATCAGGTCGCGAAGCAGGCGTATCGCATCCTGGAACCGACGCAGGGTCGAGAGCAAATGAACATAGTAATTGGCATAAGCCGTATTGCGCGGGTCTCGCTCCCGGCAGGTCAGCGCCAGAGAAAGAGCCTCGTCATTGTCACCCAGCATATGGTGGGCGTAGCTGTAGTTATAGAGCGCGTCCGTATCATCGGGATAATGGGCGAGGACGTCCTTGAGAACGAGCTTCGCCTCGGCGAAATCCTGCATTGTCATCAGGATATGCGCCGCACGCTTGAGGACGCCGTGATCCGGCCCGAGCCGCCGGATACCATCGCGCAGAGTTTCGACCGCTGCGCCCGTATCCCCGACGCCATGGAGCGCTTCGAAGAGAGTTGAAAAAGCGCCCCAGCCGGCATCGGGCTGAAGCACGGCTGCGCGGCCATAATGGCAGGCATTTCCAAAATCCTGCTGTGCCAGCAGGACGTTCATCAATCTGTCGCTGGTGCGTCCATCATAGGCAAGCCTGTCGGCCATTGCCTCAAGGAGGGCCAGGGCGCGCTCGCTCTTTCCCTCCCGAGTCAAGCTATCGACGCGTTCCAGCAGAGAATTCACATCTCCGGAGGCGATCAGGCGATCAATCGCGTCTTCTTCAATCAGCCTTTCGTCAGGCAAGGCCACCATGCCGCGGTCTGCTCCGTAACGCTCCGCAATTCGCCTCGTGCAGGATGCAAGCACTAGACCTCGGCATCTTGCTCATGAAATGAGGCGAACATCGTGATGCTAGCATAGCCCCGATGTGAAAACTTGGCACGTCCGCACGCCACCGCTCTCAAAGCGGCAGCGGCAGTCCCCGTCTCGACAGGACGAGCGGCTCACGACGCCTCGCGGTTGTAGACGTCTTCAAGGCGGATGATGTCGTCCTCGCCGAAATAGCCGCCCGTCTGCACCTCGATGATCTCCAGATCGATCTTGCCGGGGTTTTCCATGCGATGTACCGCTCCGATGGGGATGTAGACGGATTCATTCTCATGCACCGACTTCACCTCGGTACCGACGGTGACCAGAGCGGTGCCGCGCACCACGATCCAGTGCTCCGAGCGATGATGATGCTTTTGCAGGGACAAGCGTCCGCCTGGCTTGACCACGATGGACTTGACCTGATGGCGCTCGCTCAGATCAAGCGAGCGATAGCTGCCCCACGGCCGGAAGGACTGCCGATGCTCCTGCGTCAGTGCGGCATGGCTGGTCTTGAGCCCTTCGACCAGAACTTTGACGCCGGCGGCATCGTCGCGGCGGGCGACCAGAATGGCATCGGAGGTGGCGATAACGGCAACCTCGTCAAGCCCAACGACAGCAACCAGCGGCCCATCCGTCGAAACAAAATTGGCGCTGGCATTGACGAAAGCAGCCTGCCCCCGTGCGGCATTGCCGGCCTCGTCCTGGCCATGGAGATCGCGAACCGCGCTCCAGGAGCCGACATCCGACCAGTCAAAGGCGGCGACAACCACCGCGGCGCGCACCGTGCGCTCCATCACCGCATAGTCGATGGAGCGCGCCTCGGCCTGCGCAAAGGCCTCGGCGTCGAGACGCAGAAAGCCGAGATCGTCGTGCTGGGCGGCGACGGCGCTTGTTACTGCGGCGGCGGTCTGCGGGTCATGGATTTCGTACTCGCCGAGCAGCACCCCCGCCTGGAACAGGAAATTGCCCGAGTTCCACAAGAAGCCCTCGGCAACATAGCGCTCCGCGGTCGCCGCGTCCGGCTTCTCGACGAAGCGAGCCACACGCCGCCCGCCCGCGGTGATCTCCTCGCCAGGCTCGATATAGCCATAGCTGGTGGCCGGGCCGGTAGGCTCGACGCCGAAGGTGGCGATAAGGCCGACCTTGGCGACAGTCGCTGCTTGTCGGCATGCCTGGCGGAACCCCTCGATATCCCGCACCATATGATCGGCTGCCAAGGCCAGTACCAGGGCCCCCTCGCCGAACCGCTCGGCGATGTGGTGTGTGCCGGCCAGAATGGCAGGCCCCGAATCGCGGGCCTGCGGCTCCAGCAGCACGTCGGCTTCGATGCCGAGCGCTTCCAACTGATCGACGACCAGAAAGCGGTGATCCTTGTTGGTGACGATGACGGGACGCCCAAAGAGAGCGGGCTCGGCGACCCGACGTAGGGTCTCCTGAAAGGTCGACAGTATCCCGAACAGCGGCAGGAACTGCTTGGGCCGGTTGGAGCGGGAGGAGGGCCAGAGCCGTGTGCCGGAGCCGCCGCACATAATCAGAGGATGGATCAGGTCAAGCGACCCGGATTTGAATGCCACGATTTCGGACGCCACACACATCTCCAACAGGTTCACGCCTCACGGCGAATGGCAGATCACGGCGCCAATGACGTAAGGATTCTCGGGCATAGATACCAATGCCTTCATAGCAGGCAAGCGGCATCTCAGAAAAAAATGACAAAGATGTGACCTTCTTCTCTATTCCGTACCCTACTTTTTCACGAACTTAACGCATCAACTCCACAGAGACAGGCTGAGAAACGGTTACAATTGACCTTTCCGATGAAAAACGCCATAGCACCATTGACACCTCGAACAAATACCCTCGAATTTTCATTCACGATGCGAGTTATAAGCAAAATATTACCTCTCTTCCTCCAGGGAAGGATCCCTCGTACGGAGCCGCATTCATGAGTACGGTATCATTACGGCAGGGGCCACCGTCGCGGCTCGAGCAAACACAAACGCCCCGCCCTTTCGGGCGAGGCGTGCTTGCAAAAATCGATCGGCTGGAGAACCGGGACTTAGCGCCCGATCGTCGAGAGATTGGCGCCAGCGCTGACGATACCCACGCCACCACCGATCATCTGCAGGAACTTGCTGAGGTCGGTCGAGGGTGCGTTCGAGATGTAGAGCACGTCCTTGTTGCGCATCAGGAAACGTTGCGACCACAGGAAGGAGCCTGGATTCTTCATGTCGAGGCGATAGACTACGGGTACACTGCCCGAACGATAACCGCCCGGTGCCGCTCCGCCCCTGAGTTCGCGATAGGCGTCTGCGTCTTCATAGCGGAACACGAAGACGCCACTGGCATCCGAACGCTGGTCGTTGAGACCGCCGGACTTGCCGATGGCTTCCGCGAGGGTGACCCTGTCGCTCGTAAATTCGATGGTGTCATTTTTCCCAGTAGCGCCGAGCACGGTGAAGGTACGCGGCTCGCGGTAGATGAAGAGTTGGTCGTCCGCGCGCATATAGATGTTCTCGCGTGGGTTGGAGACCAACGAGGTCAGGCTTTCCACGCCGGTGCGCGACCCGCGCGTCAGGCGAACGAAGAGATCGTGGGCGGCTGCCCGCGGGCCACCGGCGAGGGCGATCGCATCCAGCACGCGCGTGCCCTTGACAGCGAGGGGGAAGCGTCCGCCCTGGCCGACTTCGCCGGACACCGTGACGAGATTGGCGGCATTCTGGGTGAGCGTGACCAGCACCTGCGGCTCGATCGCCTTGGACGACAAGGCACTGACGACGGCCTGGCCGACCTGGGCCGGGGTGCGGCCGGCGGCGACGACACTGCCGGCATAGGGCACATTGATGCGCCCGCCGCGATCGATCTGCTGGGGCGGCAACTGCACGCTCTTGCTGCCTGCGCTGCCGGTGGCGTCGGCGGTACCGAACAGGCCGCCCGAACTCGCCTCGAAAATCGAAACCGCGACCATGTCGCCCACGCCCAGCGTGCCGCTCGATGGCGGGCCGCCGGCAGCAAAGCTACCAAGGAAGCCGGTCGGCCGATGCCGCGACAACACGGCGACGGTCGCGGCGTTGACGTCGAAAATAGAATAGGGGCTCGCAACCGCCCGTCCCTGCGCGCCACCACTCTGCTGGGTGTTCAGAATGGTTCGGGCCGTAGGCCCGGCGTTCGGCAGGCTCGAGCAAGCCGCAAGGCTGGCGGTGATCAGGAGAATGACTGGAATACGCAACACTTCAACATCACTCACTTTTCAACAGCACCATAATTTCTCACCACTAGTTGGGCACGACAAGCACAGAAGGCATTCTTGGTAAAGAGGATCACCGACAAGCGGCAGAAAACACCAAATTTATGTCCACCTTATTACCCCTGCAGCGAGGCCAAGCCAGAAGCCACCAGCCGCGCTGCATTCTCACAAATTCTGCAGATCCATTGGCCGTTTCACCGACCTGATCCGACATGTCGTCGTGGGACGCCTTCCCATCTTTCGCTTTCGTTTCGAGCTCCCTAAGGGTAAGTAGGAACCCGAATTGTGACGCTGGGGCACTCGATCTGAAAGGTCCAAAGGAGAGTCGCGTGACAACCCAATCCTCTTTGCAAATTTTCGACAGCGAGGCAACCGATTTTTCCTCAGACCAGACAGCCCGTTCTCGGCAAAAACCAAAACTTGCACTGATAAGCACATATGATGAACTATGCGGTATCGCTGCGTACACTACACATATTAGAAAACAACTAGAAGATCACTTTGAAGTTACAGTGTTTGACCTGGACCAGTATTTCTTGCGTCATGCCAATCCGCGAGTGATCAAACTCGGAGATATGCATATCAAGGAGATATGCGCGAAGCTTTCATCCTTCGATGCGGTCAACCTCCAACTCGAGTTCGGAACGCTCGGCCGGGACGATATTGACATATTGCGCAGGCTGCGCTGGATCATCAATGCCGCGCCAGCGATTTCCGTAACGTTTCATACAATTCTGCAATCTCAACCGCTCAGTGCGAAATCTCTCCTGCAGAAAGCCGCGCGCCTGCAGTTTACCAAGGTATGGGGGGAGATAAGATCGAGCCGGCGCACCAATCGCCTGGCATCGGTCCCATTCCAGTTGCTCCGGTCGTCGCAGCGCCGCAGGCCCACCAGCGTTATCGTGCATACTAGGCGAGACATGCGTTACATGCGCTTCGTCAACCGCCTTAACCACGTTTATGATCACCCTTTGGCGTTCCTGACCCCCGAAGACGCTAATGCCTATCAGCAGGCCTCACGGACGGAATTTCCGCTGCTTGCAAACTTGCCCAAGGACGCAAAACTGATCGGCGTATTTGGATTTCTCGGCCCTTACAAAGGGTTCGAGACGGCAATCCGCGCCCTCCATCTACTGCCACCGAACTATCATCTTCTCGTCTTCGGCGGCGTGCACCCGCAGACGATACGCAAGGAGCAGAAGATCGATCCCTACATCCGGACCCTGCTGGATGAGGCCTATATCGGGAAGAATCTTGTCGACCAGCTTGAGAACTCAGAAGTTACCTTGAACTTGTCGCTCGATTCTTCTGCATCCCTGGCTCTCGATCAGCACCCCAAGGACCTCAGCCAGCGCATCCATTTCATGGGAGCCCTCCCGGACGAGCAGTTCGCCCGAGGTATGGCGATCTGCGATACCGTGGTCTTTCCTTACCTTGAAGTGGGGCAGTCGTCGTCGGGGCCCATAAGCCAGGCAATCGAGCTCGGCTTGCGCGTGATCGCCTCGCGGACGCTGGCTTATCTCCAACTCGCCCGCTATCACAGAGACGTGATCGAGTTTTTCGATATCGGCAATCATCTGGAACTGGCGCAGCGCCTGCAAGCTCCGGCAGCCCACCCGACCGAAGCAAGAAATATTCAATATAATACCGATACAAACATGCAAATCTATCGTATGGCCAACGGCATCAAGGTCGATATATCCTAAGTACGCTTGGTCCTCGTCGTTCGTGATCTACCGCCACGAGAGGTTCGCCGGCACATTGGGCCTGGGCGCTATTGAGTAGAAGCTGATGGATCAGTCCTGGTTGCCTCGTCCTGGCAGCGTTATCGGCCTGCCCCTGGTCACCCTGCTGCGCTTTCCCGATCTGGGCGAGTTGCTGCCGGATTACCGGCTGGTGGCGCTGGAACGGGCTGGAGCGCGGGTTGACGCCATCGCCGGCTGGGGCCGCAAGCTGCCGGCTCGCTGGGCCAGGTATAGGGCTGCCCGGCTTTCCCGCCCCTTCTTCACACTGGAGGACGGCTTCCTGCGCTCGGTCGGCCTCGGCAAGATGGGGGCGGCCGCCGTTTCGGTGGTGATGGACGACCTCGGCGTTTATTACGACGCCCGCACACCGTCGCGGCTCGAACACGAATTGGCGGGGGGGGATTTCCGCGCGTCCCGGCCACGCGCGGCCGCCCTGCGCGAAGACATCGTGCAACGGCGGCTGACCAAATATAATCACCTTCCCGACACGCCCGTGTCGCTGGGGCCGCGCGGAAACCGGCGGATCCTGCTGGTGGAGCAGGTCGCGGGCGATTTGTCGATCGCCGGGGCCTGCGCCGACGAGACGAGTTTTGCCGCCATGCTGGCCGATGCTCTCGCCCTGCAGGACGCGCAGGTCATCATCCGCTCCCATCCGGATGTGATGGCGGGCCGAGCCCAAGGCAGCTTCTCCGGCCTCCCGGCCGTTGCCCATCTGCGCCGGCTCGATGATGCGGTCTCCCCCCATGCCGTGCTCGACGAGGTCGACGAGGTCTGGACCGTCTCAAGCCAACTCGGCTTCGACGCCCTACTGCGCGACCTGCCGGTGCGGTGCTATGGCGTGCCCTTCTACGCCGGCTGGAGTTTGACCGAGGACCGGCCGGTCCGGCCGAGCGCGCACGAAGCCTTGGCCCGCCGCCTTCAGGCACGGACCGGCGCCCCGCTCGACATCGTCGATCTCGTCGATGCCGCCCTGATCCGCTACCCGCTCTATGCCGATCCGGTCACCCGTCGCGCCGCCAATCCTGAACAGGCGATCGCACGGCTACAAGGCTGGCGCGCCCATGCCGGCCGCTGGCGCGGGGAGACCGAGGCCGTCGCCATCAAACAGCACAAGCGGCCGATATTGCGGCGCTACTGTGCCGCCCCCGGCGGTACCCTTCGCTTCAGCGCAGCGGCCTCCGGCAAGGCACGGCAACTGAGTTGGGGTCTGCCGCCTTCCGCCGCCGGCGGGGCTGCGAGGGCACCAGCGATCACGGTCGAAGACGGTTTCCTCAGATCGGTCGGGCTCGGCTTCCCCGGCACCGTGCCGATCTCGCTGTGCTTCGATGCCAGCGGCATCTATTACAATGCAACCGCCATCAGCGACCTCGAAACCCTGCTCGAAACCGGCACGTTTCCTGCCGAACTTACCGATCGCGCCGCCCGGCTGCGCCAAGCGATCCTGCAGGCCGGCCTGACCAAATATAATCTGAGCAGCGACGTGCCTGACGAGGTTCCTCGGCAGGCGCGGGGCCGCCGACGCGTGCTGGTGACGGGACAAGTGCCGGATGACCAATCCCTCAAGCTGGGCCTGCCCTGCCAGGCCAGCAATCTCGAATTTCTCCGGGCCGTCCGCCGGGACTGCCCCGACGCCTTCGTCATCTTCAAGGAGCACCCCGATCTGGTGTCCGGCAAACGGCCCGGCCTGAGCGATCGGAACGAGGCCAGCGCCCTGGCCGATCATCTGGCGGTGTCGGGCGATGCGGCGGCCTGGATCGACTTTGCCGACGAAGTGCATGTGCGGACCTCGCTGGCGGGATTCGAGGCCCTGTTGCGAGACAAGCCCGTGACCTGCCACGGCGCGCCCTTCTTTGCCGGCTGGGGCCTGACGACCGACCGCGTCGCCATACCGCGCCGCACGCAGCGCCGCACGCTCAACGAATTGGTGGCTGCCGCCCTCATCCTCTATCCGACCTATCTTCACCCCGTCCGGCGGCTGCCAATGGAAGCCGAAGACGCGGTGGCCTGGTTGAGCGCGGCGCGCCAGGCCCCTGCCGGGAGAACCAACCCCTTGCGCCGAATCATACGCTGGTGGCCACGCAATGCAGTTTCTTTTTGACGTATCGCGGCACCTGCGCCGGCTCATTCGCACCACGCCCACCGGCATAGACCGGGTTGATGCCGCCTATATCCGGCTGCTGCCCGATCTCGCCGGCGACGTCTCCTTCGTGGCCAAGATGCCCGGCTTCAACGGCCTGCGGCGTGTCGACAGGCTCCTACCATCCACGGAATACCTGGCCTGGCAGGGCCTCGACGTCGACGAGGATCGCATCTACACCGATTTGGCCGATTATCTGGCCGCATCGGCCTGGCTCTCCGAACGCGGCTGCCGCCGCCTGGCGGAAACCGGCCGTACCGAGCCTTCCGCCGCCCGGGTAGCGCTCGCCGGCGTGCGGCAGGTCTTCGGCACCCGGGACTTGCCTCCCGACCTGCGCGGATCGGTGTATCTCAATACCTCCCACTCCGGCCTGGAAAACACGCTTAAAATTCAGGAGATGAAGCGGCGGGGCGCCCGCATCGTCGCTATGCTGCACGATCTCATTCCTATCGATTTTCCGGAGTTTTGCCGCGAAGGGGAGGCGGACAAGCATCACCGACGCATGCTTTCCTTGCTGCAGCATGCCGATCTGATCATCGCCAACTCGGCTTATTCGCGCGATCGGTTCATCGCATGGCTGGCGACGATCACCCCGCGGGGCGAACGCCGCTCCCCTGCGCCACCCATCGTGGTGGTGCCTCTGGCCGTCGAGAACGAGTTCCTGACCCGCCAGGCGCTGCGGCCACCCCCCTCACAAATACCCTATTTCGTCTGTCTCGGCACGATCGAGGCCCGCAAGAATCACACCCTGCTCCTGCTGCTTTGGCGCCGGCTCGCCGAGAAACTCGGTACGGCCTGTCCGCGCCTGGTCCTGGTGGGACGGCGAGGCTGGAAGGTCGATCAGGTCCTGGATCTGCTGACCCATGCGGCACCGCTGGCCCGCCACGTCGTGGAAGTTTCGGACCTCAGCGACCGAGCCGTGGCCTCCTTGATTGCCGGCGCTCACGGCATGGTGCAGCCGTCATTGGTGGAGGGGTTCGGGCTGCCGATCCTCGAAGCCAATGCCCTCGGCGTGCCGGTGATCGCCTCCGATATTCCCGCCCACCGCGAAGTGGCGGAGCTTGCCGGCCATCACGGCATCAGCCTGGTCGACCCCATCGACCTGCCGCAATGGATGGGCGCGGTGACGACACTGGCCTCGGACCGTTTCGAGCTCAGCACCCGTGTCGCCGTGCCCACATGGCAGGATCACGTACAGCAGGCCCTCGAGGTCATGCGCGATCATTTCCAGCACTCGGCCTCGAAAAACAACTTCGTCAGGGGGAGGCCAGCATGAGATAGGACTGTTTCATGCTACCATCTACCTTAGGGAAATTTTCCCATTTGAGATACAATTTTCTACTTTATCAAACCAGCTTTGGTAAAACTCCTTTGTGATTACAGCCAAATCATCTTATCTTGCATCGGCCGGGCGGATCCTCCACCTTCGGGCTCTCATAGAACTGAAGATGTTATTTCCGGGCTACCTGTTGCATCAAAGCTACAGACTCGTGTTTCGAAAACTGGCATGGTGACCTTACCTTTAGGAGTAACGCATATGAGAATCTCTGCAGCAGCAATTGCTCTCCTGCTCACGTCGACGGCCGCTATCGCTGCCGATCTTGCGCCTGCACCCGTTGAGCCTGTGGCACCGGTTGTCCTGCCGTTTTCCTGGACGGGCTTTTATGCTGGTGCGAACGTCGGTTATGCCTTTGGCGGCCGCGATACGGTTGGCATTCATAATCCGACTTTCATCGGCGACATCGGCAAGCTGACGGGCAAGGGTTTCCTTGGTGGCTTGCAGGCCGGCTATAACTACCAGTTCGACAACATCGTGGTCGGTCTCGAAACCGACTTCCAGGGTGCCCAGATCAAGGACACCGTGCATGGCGTCGTCGCTGGCGCTTCCGGTCGCGCTCGCTCGGACATCAAGTGGTACGGCACCCTGCGTCCGCGCATCGGCTATGCCTATGATCGCTTCCTGATCTACGCAACCGGTGGTCTGGCCTACGGCAACATCGACTACAAGCTGAGCTATAACGGCGCTTCCTTCAGCGACAGCAACACCAAGGTGGGCTGGACCGCAGGCGCCGGTGTCGAATACGCCTTCACCGACAACATCTCGGGCCGTATCGAATATCAGTATGTGAATTTCGGCAGCTACACGGTACGCGGCGGCGGCACCCTCAATTCCAAGGCTTCGCCGGACTTCCACGCTGTGCGCCTCGGTGTGAACTACAAGTTCTGATCTAGCGCTGCTGCATTTGATTCATCGCATAAACGGGGGCATTTTTGCCCCCGTTTTTGTTTGTTGGAATGACGAGAACGACACGGGCGCGTAAGAAATGGACGGGCGTTGCCAGCACCATCAGAGCACGCTCTCATCCATTCTAAGTCGGCTAAATAAAAGCTGCATGGCCTTTGCGGCACCGGGATATGGTAGCGTTTGGACGGCCCTGCGTTCCTGCTGGCCATCGGGATGCTTCACCATACTATTCGAGAATGCGAAGTTCCGTTACGCGATTTCAAGCCGATTTCGGCACACGCGCAGGGCTTCTTTTCGGCAGTTCCACCACATTGTCGTCGATGCGACTGATCAGGTTGCTGATAGTGAGATCGAAGTAACGGCTGAGATAATAGGAGCCGTTGATCTGCGTCTCGACCACCAGGTGACTGATGAAGGCGTTTTTCGCCGCTGCGTTGGGCAGGAAGGGAGCGTTCCAGAACTGTTTCAGCTTGTCTTCGCCGCCATGGGCCACGAGGCCATCAATGGCATAATGCGCATTCCCGAGCACGAATACCGGGCAATTGCGCTGTAGAGCCAGAATTCCCGTGGTGCTGTTGACCGTGATCATACCACGAGCGTGCCGGATCAGCAGTCCCGTCGGCCCGTCGTCGATCAGGGAGACCCGATCCGCCACCCCCGCCAATTTGGCAAGCTGCGCCACGAAACGGTGGTAGGGCCGATGTCCGCGGTCGAGCGGATGGGCCTTGAAGGCAAGGCGGGTGCCAGGCGGTGCATGCTTGGCAAAGGAGCGGATCGTGGCTTCGATCATGCGCTCCATGGTCCAGCCCGCCCCATGGACGCGCAATTGCAGATCATCGTGGACCTGAAGGGCCGCAACAAAATATTTGCGGTCGAAATGATCGACGAGGTCGATGATCTTCTTCGCATTGGTCCAGCGATCGGTGTATTTGCGGATGGCATTGCGACTCCAGAGCATCGCCTCGCCGAGCAAGGAACGCTCGCGATGATGCGAGTATTGCCGGAACACCACATTGCCGGCCGACATCGCCACGTAATACTTGAAGGCCCACCAGGCCATGGGCTTGAAGCTCGTCGCCGGGATCGTCACCGGCGCCTCGATGGAGGTCACCTTGGTGCGGTCATAGGCCGACAGGACCCGCGGTAGGGGCGAGGCCGCATTGTTGCCCTCTCTCTCGGCGGTCACATAATCGGGCCGGATATAGCCTTCCTCGAGGCACCAGACATCGACACCAAGCTCCCGGCACAGGGCCACGGCCACCTGGTGATAGGGGCGCTGGTCACCGAACAGGATCACCTTGTCCGGCTTCTGGCCAAGCAGGAATTGTGAGAACCAGCCACGCCAAGCCGACAGGCTGTCGGAAAACATGACGAACGGAATCCGCCTGGAATAGATGCGGTCTCCGAGATTGAAATTGATCTTGAGGACTCTGTCGCCACGCGCCAGGAGCGATTGCGCAAGCTCGGAAAAAAAGGGGCCCACCGGTCCCTGGAGCAGCACAATGAACTTGGGACGCGGCATCGGCAATCCGATAATTGATTCAAACTGGAACAGCCTGGACATACTGATAGTTCTTGTCGCAAATATGTACATACGGCTGATTTGACAGGGTGCCTCTCCGGTAGGCACCGCAGCATCGGATCCCATTTCGGACGCGTGTCCGACGTTGTGGGTTGTCACTCTAGCATCATTTTTGCCGAAAGCCGGCATCCACTTTTCGGCACGATGCTCTATTCTGCGGCAATGCGTTCGAGCGCCCGGCCGAAGGCGCGTGCGGCGGGCCCGAGCGGCTGGTCGAGGCGATGGGCGAGATAGGCCTCCGTGCCGACCCGGGCATGACGGCCCAGATCCTGCGTGCGCAGCCGGACAAGACGGCCTTCCAGAAGATCCCGTTCCACCTGCCAATAGGGCAGCCTGCCCCAGCCGAGGCCGGCCAGGATCATGGCGTGCTTGGTATCCTGGCCGCCGACCCGGCAGGTCTGTGGTGACAACACGCCGAAATCCCGCCCCTCCGACAAGGTGGTCGGATCGACCAGAACGATCTGCAGATGATCCGCGAGTTCGGCAACCTCGATCGCCTGGTCGTCACTTCGCGTCGCCAGAGCGTGCCCCGCAGTAGCGACCGCCACGATTTCGATGGAGGACAGGGCCTGTAGCGACACGCGCGGATCACGAAAGCTCTCCCCGGTGATCACGGCCAGCACACTGCGCCCGGCCAACAAGGCGGCAAGCGGGCCGCCGAGCGGTTCGACGGCCAATCTGATCGCGACCGACGGGTAGTCCTGCCTCATTGCTTCGAGTGCCGCGCCGATCCAGGCAGTCGGAAACAGCGTGTCCACCACCAGGGAAAGTTCGAGCTCCACCCCCTCCCCCAGCCCATGGGCGCGGGCACGCATGGCGTCCACGCGCAGGAGGATGTCGCGTGCATTGGCGAGCAGCGCCTTGCCCTCCACGGTCAGCACCGGGCGATGACCGGAGCGATCAAACAGGGCCAGCCCGAGTTCGGCCTCCAGATTGGCGATGGCATGGCTTACCGCCGACTGCACGCGCGACAGCCTGGCAGCTCCCGAACGAAAGCTGCCGCTGCCGACAACCGTTACGAAGATTCGTAGTTGATCCAGGGTAAGGGCATCGATCATGATCAATTCTTTCGATCAATTTGATGCCATTTATATCACTCCGATCGATAGACAGGAAATGCCATGCTCCCATCATTCAGGAATGACGAGGAGTTGACGATGACGTCCGTGCTGGTTCTGTATTATTCCTCCTACGGCCATGTCGAGGCCATGGCGCAGGCGGTGGCGGAAGGCGTAGGCGAGGCCGGCGCACGAGCCGTGGTGAAAAGGGTGCCGGAAATCGTACCGGATGCGGTCGCCATCCGCGCCGGCTACAAGCGCGATCAGCGCGCGGAGATTGCCGATATCGCCGAGCTGGCCGATTATGATGCCGTCATCTTCGGCACGCCGACCCGCTTCGGCACGATGGCCGCACAGATGAAGAACTTTCTCGACCAAGCCGGCGGGCTATGGGCGCACAATGCCCTGGTCGGGCGCATCGGCAGTGTCTTCACCTCCTCCGGCAGCCAGCATGGCGGGCAGGAGGCCACGATCCTGTCCACCCATATCGTGCTGCTGCATCTGGGCATGGTCGTTACCGGCCTGCCTTATACCTTCCAGGGCCAGTCGCGCATGGACGAGATCACTGGCGGTTCACCCTACGGCGCTTCGACGCTGGCCGATGACGGTCGCGGCGGCAATCGCAAGCCCAGCGCCAACGAACTCGACGGCGCGCGCTTCCAGGGGCGCCATGTCGCCCATCTCGCCCGGGCCCTTGCTGCCGCGCGGCTCCAGGAGGCGGCCTGATGGTCACGACCATCCCGCTGCCGAGCACCACCACGGCCTGGCCGGCCATGGTGGTGGTGGTCGCCTGCGGCATCGCAGCCTCGCTGCAGCTCGGCAAGGCGCTGATCGCCACGCCCATGCTGCAGGCCGATCTCGGCCTTACCCTTGGCGCCATTGGCTGGCTGGCCGGGATCTTTGCCATGCTCAGCCTGGTTTGCGGGGTGCCGGCGGGCGCGATCATCACAGGTTTCGGGGATCGCCGCGTGCTCCTGCTGGGCCTGGGCGCCATCGCAGCCGGTAGCGGCCTCGGTGCCCTTGCCTCCCACTATGGCGCACTGGTCGCTTCACGCATCGTCGAAGGCCTCGGGTTCCTGATGGTCACGGTGGCAGGTCCCGCCATCCTGAACCGGATCTGCCCGGTCGGGCGGCGCGATCTCGCTTTTGCCGTGTGGAGTTGTTTCATGCCGGCCGGCATGGCCCTCGCCATGCTCGCCGGCCCGCTTTTCAGCGACTGGCGTGCCATCTGGTGGTCCGGTGCGATCATCGCATGCCTTGCCATCCTGGCGGCCTTGCTCACCGTGCCGGGCGGACAGCAGTCGAGTGCGCCTCCGCCGCAGCACCTCGGCCGGGATGTCCTTGCCGTGGTGACGGCCGGCGGGCCCCCACTGCTTGCCTTGTGCTTTGCTCTCTACAGTCTGATGTTCTTTGCCCTGTTCAGTTTCCTGCCAGTGCTGCTGATGCAGCATATGGGCTTGAGTTACGGTGCCGCCGGCATGCTGAGCGCCCTGGCAAGTGCATCGAACATCATCGGCAATCTCGCGGCAGGCTTTCTCCTTTCGCGTGGTGCCGGCCGCGCCATCCTGATCGCGGGCGCCAGCCTGGTGATGGGAATCACCGCGCCCAGCGTGTTCCTGCAGATCTTTCCGGACGGCCTGACGCTGCTGCTGTGCATCCTGTTCTCGGCCGTGGGCGGCATCATCCCGGCGACATTGCTGTCCTCCGCGCCTGTCGTGGCGCCCGCCACATCCCTGGCTCCCATCGTGGTCGGCCTCGCCATGCAAGGCAGCAGCCTCGGCCAGGTGGCGGGGTCGGTCGCCGTGGGTGGGTTCATCGATGCCTATGGCTGGCGATCGGCCGGCCTGCTCGTCATCGTGGCGGCCATCGCAGCCATCGTCGTCGCCCTGGTCCTCAGCCGGGCGACAACGAGGTCATGAGGGTTGTCACGGGGACAAATCAGCCTCGGTGCTTGCGAGAGCAAGCGAATTCGACCGCCGGCGCAGACGTGCCAGGAAACGCTGATAGCCGGGCTGCCGAGCGAGAAGGCTGCTGCCAAGATCGCTCAGGAAGACCGTATCCTCGGGCTTGAGGGTGAGCGTGTTGTGCAAGGCGAGGATTCGCCGCGCCATGACAGGCTCCTGAACATCCGCGAGGGCGACCCGGATGATCGCGACATCGAGGTCACGGCAGGTGGGGTGAGTTGTTCCGCGGCAACGCCATCTCATCAGTTCCCGCCGCCAGGACGGCAAGCGGCGGCGTAGTTCGTCGAAGCTCTGGAGATTGGGAATGTTCATCAGGGCATCGGTCGCCGCCACGATCGCGTCCTTGGCATAGGGGCTGTCCGACGTCTCGGAAAGATTGCCACCAAGACGGGTGGAGGCATCCACGACGATGAAGAGCAGGTGCCGAACCCGGCTCGCCGTCTCCGCCGGCAGCGGTTCAGGTGCCCCCCGGTTCAGGAGATGCAGGAGCGCCGACGTGCCGATGCCGTCAACGAGCCCGCCATCATAGAGCTTGAGGAAGTTGAGATCCCCGGCACTGCGATAGCGATCGAGCGCCTCCCGATATTGCCGCTCAACCAACGATTGGGCACGGATGTCCGCCTTTGCGCCGGCTGCCGGGACACCCTCGGCATCGGCCGGGCAGCTCGAACGATAATTGCGCAGCGTGATGGGCGCGAAGGCAACGGGTACCGCCGCGGATGCCGCCACCGCATAGGCAAGGGGGTAATCGTCGAAATTGCTGCAGATGGCGGCAAAGGATGTTCGGTCGAAGATGAAGGGCGCACGGTTGTAGAGGTCGGTGGCATGGATCACCAATCGGGGGCGGCCAGGTCGATCCAGCATCCCCAGCGTGGCGCCATGATAGAGATTGGCATCCAGCCATGGCGGCAAGCCGTTGCGATCGTTGACGCCGCCGCGATAACCGCGCAGCAGATTGGTCGGGCTCAGGCTGGTGCGCAGCGAGGCCTCGGCATTGCGCGCCAGGAAATCGCGCCGAAAGCCGGGCAATCCCGCCGGCCCATGCAGAGCAAAATAGGAAGCCAGCATGGCGCCTCCCGACACGCCCGCCGCCACGGCGACATCATCGGCCAGGCTACGGCCGGCGACGGTCGAAGGCGTTTGGGCGAGGCTGGCGAGAACGCCGTAGCCGAAAGCGGCCGAACGGGCGCCGCCACCGGAAATGGTGAGCACGATTGCAACATCGCCTCCCCGCGCTGGGCTGCTTGCCGGGATGGAGCCCGTGACGAGTCCGAGCGGTGCATTGGTTGGCTGCGTATCCGGTGCTGCGCACCCGGCAAGCAGGCAAGCCAGCGCCAGAAACACCACCAAGGGTGACCGGCGTGCGGTGACCAGCAGGGATGATCGGCGGGAGGCGGGGCGTCGTGAAGGAGGGGCAATCATCATCGCATTCGGGAACGCTGCAACAGCCCTCCGCAGCGCGGGGGCTGGCAGGGAGCGACACCGACTTTCCGGGCCCTCAATTGCAGGAGCCTTGCATGATCGCCGGCGCTGCGTTTTTTTAAGAGCGCCCGCCGCGGGCAGGGACTGGCCGGTCATGATCCGCCCTACGCCTTATCTCATCGAGCCGTTCGAGCCGGACGCGCTCCATCCGTCGCACCTGGCGTACTCCCCAAAGGATGGCGAACTCACCGCCGACGAGCACGATTGCGACCAGAAGGCCTAGACTGAGGGGATCACGGTCGCTGCCCTTCAGTATGAAGCCCAAACTCAGGAATGGGACATTCCAGGCCAGACTGCCGAGCAGGGCCGCCAGGATGAACCGACGCAGTTCAAGTCGGAATACACCAGCAGGCAGGCCGAGATAGACGCGGACGGTCGGAATCGTATGGCCGACCAGGGTTGCCCAAAACTGATTGCGCCGATAGCGCTCGACCAGACGCAGATACAAAGGCAGCGGCAGCAGAACGAAACGTCCGTAGGCGGCCACCAGGGTTTCGACCCGGTGCGAGCCGAGAGTTCGGCCCAATCCATACCAGCACACGGACCCGATCGTCGACCCGACCGTCGTGGCGATCACCATGGCCGCGAGCCCGGGGCCATCGCGCGCTGCCATGCCCAGAAACATCAGCAATATGTAGGAAGGTATGACCGGCAGGAATTTTTCCGCGATGGCCAGACAGGTGATGCCGGCGAGGCCGAAACCGAGCATCGCGACGATGGCGGGAGACATCTCCATGGCCGGTTCACAGCCCGGACGGCAATAGGGACCGGCGCCGCCTGATCCGATAGACAGACGCTGGTGGAAGATTGCGTATGGTCCAGCCGGTACGCTCGGCCTCGAGGCCCAGGCCGTCGAGAATTTCCCGCCTAACCGGGCAGCGCGGACCGTAGGTGATCTGATAGAAGGCCCCGCCGAGAGCCATGCAGGCGAAAGCGCCGGTGAGAATGGCCGAAGCCTTGTCCGAAGGCATCGCCAGGATGCCGAGCCCGCTGATCACAGCGCCAACCGGTGCGCCGACATACAGACTGGTCGTTGCCAGTTCCGCCGCATCCATGTGGAACACCCGGGCCAGGGGAAAGCGGCGGCCGAGCAGGCGCGCGAAGGTTGCGTCATATTCCACCAAGGTGATGTTCTGCTCCGGCACACCCCGCTCGAGCAGGGCCTGGGTGAAGGGGCCCGTGCCGGGGCCAAGCTCCAGAATCGGCCCGGTCCTTGGCGTGATCTCCTGCGTCATCAGGGAGGCCACGGCGTTGCCGGAGGGAGCCACGGCAGCCACGCGAAGCGGGTTGCTGATCCAGGCCCGGAAGAATGGCAATGCGTCAGAAACCGGCATCATGACCTCCCTTGGGCAGGAGAGGCTCGGCGGGATCGAAGCTCTGCGCGACGGGTCGGTCGATCAATCTCGATAACATTCTCGGGTCATCCACGGTATGAGGGCTGTTCCCGTTCCCAATGAACGGGCGATCGACCGGCCGAGGGGGATCCGATGGGTTCTCAGGTGACCGAATCGATTACCAACTGGTCCCATGCCTGGGTTGCGGGAGCCTGTCGCCAGGGCGCTTCCGATCCGTTGTCCGCCGGGGCGCGAGATTTCTCTGCAAGGTTGATGCAATGCTGGCGGCGTAATGTGCTTCTGCGCGGAATGATGTGAGCGGAACAGAAAAGGCGGAACGGACAATGCGGGTATTGCTGGTAGAGGACGAACCGGAGATGGTGTCGGCCTTGCGCTCCGCCCTGGTTCGCCACGACATGATCGTCGACCATGTCTCGAGCATTGCCGCCGCCGAAGGCGTGCTCTCCGATCGCGTGCACGATGCCATGCTGCTCGATCGTCAGCTGCCGGACGGTGACGGCCTGTCGCTGATTCCCACCTTGCGCGCCAGCGGCAATGCCCTGCCGGTACTGGTGCTGACCGCCCGGGGCGACCTGCCCGACCGTGTCGCCGGGCTGGAACACGGCGCCGATGACTATCTTGGTAAGCCCTTCGCATTCGAGGAATTGCTGGCACGGCTGCGGGCCTTGCTGCGCCGCCCCGCCCATCTGCAGTCCCACGTGGTGCGGGTTGGGCGGCTTTGCTTCGACTTCACTCATCAGGAGGCCAGCGTTGCCGGCATCCCGCTGGAAATGCCACGGCGGGAACTGCTGGTGCTGGCAGCCTTGGTGCGACGCATGGGGCGCATGGTGCTGCGCTCCTTCCTGATGGAAGCGGTGTTCGGCATGGATGACGAAATCCAGTCCAACGCACTCGATACCCATGTTTCACGCTTGCGCCGCAAGCTTGCCGACGCCGACGCCGGCGTCACCATCAACGGCATTCGCGGCGTCGGCTATCTCCTGCGCGAGACGCCATGATCGCCACCGCCCCGCCCTCTTTGCGCTGGCGCCTGGTCAAACGGCTGGTTGCCTTCCAGACCGTCATGCTCACACTCATCGTGGTGATCCTGGTCTTTGCGGTCTGGGGTACGGCACGCATTGTCGATGCCTATGAAGACAGTGCCCTTGATGTGCTTCGCGATGCCGTGGTCCGCCAGGCGGATGGTGGGCTCGCTCTGGCGAAAACCGGCGATTTGGCACGATTGCGGGAGGATGCCCCCGATCTGTGGTTCGTCATCCGAGACAAGCAGGGCCAGGAACTGAAAGAAGGCACAGTTCCCGCCGACTACGCCGCGATCGTGGCCGACATCGGCCTTATCCAGCAGATGCGACTCGGCGAGGACCAGCCCGGCATCGACAAGCCGGATGCCGTGCTCAAATGGGTCGAGAGCGCCGCCGGCCGCGTGCAGATCCTCACGGGCACGCAAGGCCATATGTCCTGGCAACATCTGTTCTGGGGCGTATCGCTGAGTTCGGCCACCGTGATCGGACCGCTCTTCGTGCTGATGGCGCTTGTCACCCTGATCGTCACACCGATCGTGGTGCGACGGGCGCTGAAGGGGCTCGGCGCGGCGGCAATGCAGGCCGAGCGGATCGACATCGCCCAGCGCGGCGTCCGTCTGCCTCTGTCTGGCGTGCCCGCCGAGATCCTGCCTCTGGTCAAGGCCGTCAATGACGCATTGGTTCGCCTCGACAATGGCTATGAACGGCATCAGCGCTTTCTCGCGGACGCGGCACATGAGCTGCGAACGCCGATCGCCATCCTGACCACCCGCATCGCTTCGCTGCCGCCGGGTGCGGAGAAAAGCCGGCTTCTGGAAGATGCCAATCGGCTGGCTGTGCTGACGGGGCAATTGCTCGATTTCCAGCGCCTGGACCAGCAGGACAGGCCGACGTCGGCGGTCGATCTCGCCGCGCTCGCCCAAAGGGTAATCGTCGATCTCGCGCCTCTGGCCTTTGCCGCCGGCTATGAGATCGACTTCAAGGCGGACGACGGGCCGATCCTGATTAACGGCGACCAGACCTCGCTCGAGCGGGCGTTGACCAATCTCGTCCAGAACGCCATCGATCATGGCGGACGCCGTGGCACCATCAGCGTGCGAGTCGACCGCGGCGGCCGCATCGAGGTCTGCGACGAAGGCGACGGCATTCCCGTTGCGGAAACCGAACGGATTTTCGAGCCGTTTCATCGCCTGCGCCAGGACGGTCGCGGCGCGGGGCTCGGTCTCAACCTCGTGCGCGAGATCGTGCGCCTGCATGGCGGCCATATCGCCGCATCCAACAACCGCACGGGCGGCGCCTGCCTGGAAATCGACCTGCCCCTGGCATCCCGACAGGCTGAGAGAACGGCGCCGTCTTGAGCGACCGCTCATTCGTTGACCCGCCCTCGTCTTGAGGATAACGTTCAAGGCCGGTGAGCGCACCTGCTGCCACAAGCTCACCCCTCCAGATCGGCCTTGAGCTTGTCGAGAATGGTGAGGGCATGGGTGGCATAGCCGCTGATCCAGCGGTCGTTGATGCGCTTGATCGGCAGCGCGTTGAGGTGGTTCCAGCGCTCGCGCCCTTCCCGCTTGACGATGACCAGATCGGCCTCCTCCAGCACTTTGAGATGCTGCATGACGGTGCAGCGATCCATATCCGCAAAGGCTTCGCAGAGCATGCCGGTGGTGCGCGCCTCCTCCTTGAGGTGGTCGAGCATGGCCCGCCGGCGCGGATGGGCCAATGCCTTGAAAACCAGGTCTTCTTTGAGTTCGCTTGACATGTTATAAATTTATAACATACTCTCGCCTCCTGCAACAGGGAGAAACGCGATGAAGCCGGAATTCAGGGTCTCCGGGCGGATCTCAAGGCCGGTTCGCGAGGTATTCGACGCCGTGGTCAACCCCGGCAAGCTCAGCGCCTATTTCACCACGGTGGGCGGCGCCAGCGCGCCGCTGGTGACCGGAGCGACGGTGGTGTGGTGGGGCGAGGTTCCCGTCGAAGTGGACGAAGTGGTGGCTGACAGCCGCATCGTATTGCGCTGGGATGGGCCCAAATCCGCCGATGGCGTGGCGCTCTACAAGACTCATATCGAGATGAATTTCCAGGCGCTGGAAAACGACGCCACGCTGGTCACCATTGCCGAGACGGGCTGGCGCGAGGACGCCCAGGGCCAGCGCGCCTCCTATATCAACTGCGAGGGGTGGTCGCAGATGCTGTGCTGCCTGAAGGCGTTCCTCGAACACGGCATCAATCTGCGCGAGGGCTATTATCGCAGCGAGTTGGCCGGCGTGCCGGCGAGCGAGCCGCGCTGCACATCCCCCTGACAAGACAAAGGAAGCAAGCATGGCTGCGAACATCTATGGCGGCATCGACATCGCCATGAAGGTCCCACCTCATCAATATCAGGCCACGGTGGCGTTCTATCGCGATGTGGTCGGCCTGAAGCCGATCACCGACAAGGCACCCGCCATCGGCTTCGAACTCGGCCCCAACAAATTGTGGCTCGACGAGGCGCCAACACTGAGCCAGGCCGAGATCTGGCTGGAGCTGTTCACGGACAATTTCGACACGGCGGCCGGCCATCTGTCCCGCGCCGGCGTGGTCCGCTGCGACGCTATCGAGCCCCTGCCGGACGGGTTCAAGGGGGGCTGGATTACCAGCCCCGCCAATATCGTCCACATGGTGCGTGAGCCGAACGCCTGGTGACCCCAGGACCAACGGCCTCGCTCGCGACTCGCGTTGAGGCGCCTTGACCGCTGCGACGCGTCATATTAGGGGAAGGCTTGCAGCCACAGTCATGACGCTGCCGTAGGCGTTACCGTCATCCAACGCGTCCTTTTTCGAGAGGGTCCCAGCAGGGAGATCTCGATTCAACAGGGCGCCACGGTCATGCCATCCCTCTCCTGCTTCGCGTTCTCGCACCCGTTCGGGGCATCCATCCCGGCGCGGCCCAGCCTCGCCTCGATGCTTGATGCCTGCCCGGGATTGCGCGCGGCCCCCGGGCTCGGCGGCAGCTTTTCCGTGCCCCCAGCTCAACGGAGACGGAGCACCCATGAAGATGACCGGCAACACCATCCTCGTCACCGGCGGCACCAGCGGCATCGGCCGTGCGCTCGCCGAGGCCTTCCACCAGCACGGCAACCGCGTCATCGTGACGGGGCGGCGGCAAAGCCTGCTTGATCAGATCACGGCGAGCCGGCCCGGCCTGGTAGGGATGCCGCTCGACCTCGACGACCCCGCTTCCCTGTCCCGCCTCGCAGGCGAGGTTCACAGGCGCTTTCCCGAGCTCAACGTGCTCATCGCCAATGCAGGCATCTCACGAGCGGAAAACCTCGCGGCCGACGGCTGGGCCATCGACGACGCCCAGGCAATCGTGGAGACCAACATCCTGGGCGTACTGCGCGTGACGGCGACGTTCCTGCCCATCCTGAAAGGGCAGGCTGGCGCGACGATCCTGGCGACCAGCTCCAATCTTGCTTTCGTACCGCGCGCCGACTTCCCGACCTACTGCGCCAGCAAGGCCTTCCTGCACTCCTGGCTCCAGTCTCTGCGGCACCAGCTCCGCAAGATCCCCGTCGATGTGCTCGAACTGGCAGCGCCCTATGTGCAGACCGAGCTCACAGGCAGCCAGCAGGCATCCGATCCGCGTGCAATGCCCGTCGAAGCCTATGTCGCCGAGGTGATGCAACTGCTCGATCGGTGCGATCATCCCCGAGGCGAGGTGCTGGTCGAACAAGACCGGGCTCGGCGATGGGCGGAGCGAGACGGTCGCTACGATGCGACCTTCGGCGCCATGAACCCGGACTGAACCGCTGGTCCATCGCATCTCCTGCAACCGACAGGCCTCGAGCAAAAGGCTTTAGCCGCCCGGGATGTCTCGAGCGGCTTCACATCATTGATCGAAAAGGGGAAAATGGCGCACCCAGTACGATTCGAACGTACGACCTTTGCCTTCGGAGGGCAACACTCTATCCAGCTGAGCTATGGGTGCGTCGTTTGTCCTTCTAGCCGATCGTTCCGCATCCTGCAATCGCCCCAAGCGTTTCCCCTGGCGATTTCCCCGATGCGACTTTCTCTTGGGATCAGCCGAAGGTCTTGCGCGGGTCGAGCGCATCGCGCACCGCTTCGCCCACCAGGATCAGGAGCGACAGCAGCAACGCCGTCACCGTGAAGCCACTGATGGTAAGCCAATAGGCATTGGGCCTGGCCTGGGCCTGCTTGAGCAATTCGCCGAGCGAGGCCGTGCCGGGCGGCAGGCCGAGGCCGAGATAATCCAGCGCCGTCAGGGTGGAAATCGCGCCCGACAGGATGAAGGGCAGCATGGTCAGCGTCGCCACCGTGGCATTCGGCAGGAGATGCTTGATCATGATGGTGGTGTCGGACAGACCGAGCGCCTTGGCGGCGCGGACATATTCGAGATTGCGGGCGCGCAGGAACTCGGCCCTGACGACCGCCACCAGCGCCATCCACGAAAACAGCAGCAGAATGCCGAGCAGGATCCAAAAGCCCGGCGCCAACACCGCCGAGATGATGATGAGAAGATAAAGCGAGGGAATGCTGGTCCAGATCTCGATGGCGCGCTGGAGAATCAGGTCGACCCAGCCGCCGAAATAGCCCTGCACCGCGCCGGCCGCCACACCGATGAGGGAGGAAAAGACGGTGAGGATCAGGCCGAAGAGCAGGGAAATCCGGGTGCCGTAGATGATTCGGGCCAGCACGTCCCGCCCGGTATCGTCGGTACCGAGCCAGTTCCACTCGATGTCGCGGCATCCGGCCCCGCCCACGGTCTGGGCGGCTTCGCGGCATTGATCGTCGCTCAGGGCCCAGGTGGGGGGCGAAGGCACGCCACCTGCCGGCGGGTTCTTGTTGATGGTCTGCGGGCCATAGCGAATGGGCGCCCAGAGCACGTAGGCGCCGCGATCGGCCAGCAACTTGGTGAGATAGGGGTCGCGGAAATTTGCCGGTCCCGGCAGGTCTCCGCCGAGATCGGTCTCGTCATAGTCGACGAAGACCGGCGTCAAGATCCGACCGTGGTCGACGATCAGCAGCGGTTTCTCATTGGCGATGAACTCGGCGAACAGCGACAGGATGAAGAGGGTGAGAAAGAGCCAGAACGACCAGTAGCCACGTCGATTGGCCTTGAAATTGTTGAGGCGCCGCCGGTTGAGGGGTGACAGCTTCAGCCAGCCCCGCGGGGTTCGGGTGGCAGCCTCCATCTCAAACCTCACGCGCTTCGAAGTCGATGCGCGGATCGACGAACATGTAGATGAGATCCGTGACGAGATTGATGACGAGGGCCACCAGCGCCAGGATGTAGATGGAAGCCAGCACCACGGGATAGTCGCGGTTGATGACCGATTCGTAGGTGAGGCGCCCCAAGCCGTTGAGCTCGAAAGTCTGCTCGATCAGGAGCGATCCCGTGAACAGCGCCGAGATGAAGGCGGCCGGAAAGCTCGCGATCACGATCAGCATGGCATTGCGGAAGACGTGACCGTAGAGCACCCGTCGCGGCGACAATCCCTTCATGCGCGCCGTCAGCACATATTGCTTGCGGATTTCGTCCAGGAAGGCGTTCTTGGTCATCATGGTCAGCGTGGCGAAGGCCGAGACCCCCATGGCGATCAGCGGCAGCGTCATGTGCCAGGCATAGTCGGCGATCTTGCCCCATAGCGACAAGTCGCTCCAATTGTCGGAAACCAGCCGGCCATTGGGAAAGATCTGCCAGAAGGCGCTGCCGGCGAACAGGGTGATCAGAAGGATGCCGAGGGTGAAGCCGGGAATGGCATAGCCGACGATGACGACCGCACTGGTCCAGCCATCGAAGAAGGAGCCGTCCTTGACCGCCTTGCGAATGCCCAGCGGGATCGAGATCGTGTAGGAGAGCAGCATCACCCATAGGCCGATGGAGATCGAGACCGGCAGTTTCTCGGCGATCAGGGTGGTGACGGGGGTATCGCGAAAATAGCTCTGGCCGAAGCTGAAGGTGGCGTAGTTCTTGATCATCAGCCAGAACTGCTCATAGACCGGCTTGTCGAAACCATATTGCTTGCGCAGGCTCGCAATGAAGGCCGGATCGAGCCCCTGAGAGCCGCGATATTGCGAGGCGCCGGCGTTGAAGCTGGGTGTGGGGCCGCCGAGATCGCCACCGCCCCCTGAATTGCCCGACAGCACCGACACCATGCGCTCCACCGGACCGCCGGGCACGATCTGAATGATGGCGAAGGAGATCAGCATGATGCCGAACAAGGTCGGCACGATCAGCGCGAGGCGACGCAGGACATAGGCGAGCAAATCGGCGTTCCGGGTTGGCCTGTCGAGCCTAGAGGAGAATCAGGTCGATGGGAATCGGGACGGGGATGAGGGAAGATCTGCAGCCCGTCACATCCTGAACTCGCTGCCCAGATAGAGCCGGCGGGCTTCGGGATTGTCGATGATTTCCTGGGGTGTGCCCTGGGTCAGCACATGGCCGGAATGGATGATGTAGGCCCGGTCGATCAGGGCCAGCGTCTCGCGCACATTGTGATCGGTGATCAGCACGCCGATGCCGCGATTGGTCAAATGGCGCACCAGGGTCTGGATGTCGCCTACCGCGATCGGATCGATGCCGGCGAATGGTTCATCCAGCAGCATGAAGGACGGCTTGCCGGCCAAGGCGCGCGCGATTTCCACGCGCCGGCGTTCGCCGCCAGAGAGTGCGATCGAGGCCGTCTTGCGCAGGCGGCCGATCTTGAACTCCTCGAGCAGTTCGTCGAGCTGGCGGTCGCGCTCGGCTTTGTTCGGCTCGACGATCTCGAGCACGGCGCGGATGTTCTCCTCGACATTCAGGCCACGGAAGATCGAGGCTTCCTGCGGCAGATAGCCGATGCCGAGCCGGGCGCGCCGATACATCGGCAGCGCCGTCACGTCATGGCCATCGAGCTCGATGCGGCCATGATCCGGCGGCACCAGGCCGGTGATCATGTAGAAGACCGTGGTCTTGCCGGCGCCGTTCGGACCGAGCAGGCCGACGGCCTCACCGCGCCGGACCTCCAGGCTGACGTCGCTCACGACCGTACGCTTGCCATAGGTCTTGGCAATCGACACCACCGAGAGCGTGCCCTCGACACTCACGGCTGGCCCGGTCTCGTCGCCGGCCTCCGCATATTGCACCATCTCGTTCATGCCTGGCCCGCACTCTTCCTGCGGCATCGGGCCCGATGCCGCGTTTTCATGTTACACCAAGAGGCATTTTCAACGCGCCTTGGTTCCGTCCGACGATTCTCGCCAAATCTTTGATTTGGCATCGAAAATCGCCAGATGTTCAAGCCGAGAATGCGTCAGCATTTTCGAGGCTCGGTATTGTTACGCCGCCCATGCCGAAAATCGGCATGTGTTCCGCATCCCGGTATCCAGTGACAGCCTTGCCGCACGCCGGTGAATATCTCGTTCACCAGGCAAAAAGATGTTGGCCGGCCAGGGCAGATCCCTGGATCAGCACTTCTGGTCGCCCGAGATGAAATGGCCGGTGGTGCCGCCGGTAACGGTGGCGCGGCCTGTCTGGGTATTGACCACCAGCTTCTTGCCGCGCAGCACGTTGCAGCCCTGGGTCATCACCACTTCCTCGCCGGTGAGCGTGGCGATGTTGGTCTCCATGTCCAGGATGCCGTCATCGCCGGTCGCCTTCTGGTCCGGGGCGGTGACGACGACCTTGCCCTTGGCCACCAGCTTCTTGACCTTGTTGTCGGCGGGCGCCGGCTTCGTATCGGCGCCGGCAGCTTCGGCGATCGAGGAAGCATCGGCCGGCAGCGCTGCCGAGGGAACCGCCGGCTGGGCCGGGCTGGTACCGGCGGCATCGGCCGGCTTCTTATCCGGCACGGATGCGGCCTCGTAGAAAACCGTCAGCTCCTCAGAGGTCAGCGTCGACTCGCCCTGGGTGGCCACTACATTGCCGGTGAAGATCGCCTTCTGCTCGTCCTGATGGGTTTCGAGCTGATCGGCCTTGATGTTCACCGGCTTGTCATTATCGGAGGAGAAGCCCTGGAAAGGCGTGGACGGCTTCTTTTCCTGCGCACCGGCCGGCAAGGCCAGTGACGAAACGAGCAACGCCAGAGGCAGCAACAGCGCCGGAGCGAGGCGGCGAGACGTCGGGCTGGGTCGCATCATCACGGGCCTGCTCCCTCAATTGCTCTTCTTCTGGCCGCCCTGGGTGAAGACGCCGGATACGCCGGTGCCACCACCTTCGACCCTGGCGATACCCGTCTTGAGGTTGACGGTCAGCTTGGTGCCCTTCAGCACGTTCGGCCCCTGAATCATCACCACCTCGCCGCCGGTCAGCGTGGCGACATTGGTCGCCATGTCCATCACGCCGTTGGCGCCGGTCGCCTTCTGATCCTTGGAGGTCACCACGACATTGCCGCGGGCAACCAGCTTCTTGATGGAACTAGCCGGTGTGCCGGAGCCGGAGGTCGGCGCCTTGCTGGTATCAGCGGGTTTGGTATCGGCTGGCTTGGTATCAGCAACCTTGGCATCGCCCGCTTGCTGGCCATCCACCGGCTTGGCGTCGGCGGCCTTCGGATCGGCAGGCTTGGCATCAGCAGGCTTGGCGTCCTTGGCCTTGCCATCCTTGGCGTTGTTGTCAGCATTCTCGTAGAACACGGTCAATTCGTTGGTACGCAGGACCGATTCTCCCTGCGTCGCCACCACATTGCCGGTGAAGATCGCCTTCTGCTCGTCCTGATGCACTTCGAGCGAGTCTGACTTGACGTCAACGGGCTTGCCGCTGTCGGAGGAGAAGCCCTGGAAGGGGCTGGCCGCTTTCTTCGGGGCGGCGCCGGCATCGGCAGCCGTCAGGGCCAGGGCGAGCGGCAGCACCGCAAGAGGCACCAGGCGGCGGATTTTCATCGTCATTGGGTGGGATTTCCCTGCACTGGGTTGGCTGAATTCGGTGGAGCGGCGTTCGGAGCCGGAGTATCGGGCGGCGTGGCGGGCGCTTCGGCACCGTCAGTCCCATCTTCCGTATCCGGTTTATAGGGCACCTTGAAGCTGGCGCTGACGCCGTTCTTGAACAGGATCTTCGAACCGCCCTGCACGATGCTCAAGCCATTGCCTGAAATTGTGCCGGAGGAGAGATTGACGGTGACCGGTTCGGTGCTGTTGACCGTGCTGGCCTTGAGGTCGATGCTCGCGCTCTTCAAGGTCGCGTCATAGCCCTTGGTGGACCGAACGCGCACATCGCCCTTGAGATCGAGAAGCTGGCCAACCGTATCGAACGTGCCGGCCTTGGCTGTCAGTTTGGCATCGCTCTGGTCGGGCGCGGTGATCACCGCATTCAGCTCGGTCAGGCTGACAACACCGGGCACGGACACTTTCTGCGTGCCGGAGGTCGCCGTGACGTCGTACTTCTGCCCGCGATTGTTGGAACCGGTCAGATGCGGTCTTTCGACGGCCAGAATGCCCTCACTGACCGGCGTGACTGGGGGGAGTTCGATCGGAGGCGGCGCGAAGGGATTGACCACCGCCAGAAAGACAAACACGCCCGCTCCGGCAACCGCTGTGGCGGGCACGGCAAACTTCAGGAAACGCACCAGCCTGCTGTGAGCGCGGGCAGCTTTGAAAGCGCTTTCACGTGAAGGCATGGCGGGTTGGGGGATCTTGACCCGCGCATCCATGATATCGGCCAAACAGAATACCTATCCAAACGCTGCTAGCGGCGGGAAACCATCACCACCGACCATCATATTGCGATGCGAAGTGGAGACGTCAACCCGGCGCCGGAGGCGCCGTCCATCCCTGTCTGAAATTCCTCAACTTTGGGTGAAAATCGCAACAGGTCGGCCGTCATAGCAGATTTCAGCCGCAGGGGGAATGTGCCGAGGGGAACGCGGCACGCCGCCGTCACCGCAGGCCCCGTCCCTCCGATGCGCAAATCTGTGGGCGAGAACGGGACGCCGATACCCATCTGCCTCTTGCGGCGGTTCCCCAGAGCGCCGGCACAAAACGCTTTGGCCTTCATCCTCAGCTATGGGCGAAGATATCCGTCTCCGGCCAGCCATTGAGGTCGAGCAGCGCCCGCGTCGGCAGAAAGTCGAAACAGGCGCGCGCCACCTCCGAGCGTCCCTCGCGCGCCAGGGTGGTGTCGAGTTTCGACTTGAGCTCGTGCAGATGGAGCACGTCCGAAGCGGCATAGGCGAGCTGGGCATCGGTGAGCGTATCGGCGCCCCAGTCGGAGGATTGCTGCTGCTTGGAGAGGTCGATGCCGAGCAGTTCGCGCACCAGGTCCTTGAGGCCGTGGCGGTCGGTGTAGGTGCGCGTGAGTCTGGAGGCGATCTTGGTGCAATAGACCGGCTTCGTCGCCACGCCGAAGGCGTTCTGCAGCGCGGCGATATCGAAGCGGGCGAAATGGAAGATCTTGGTGACCGAGGGATTGGCCAGCAATTGCTCGAGATTGGGGGCGCTCTTCTGGCCCTGGGCGATCTGCACCACATCGGCGGTGCCGTCGCCCGGCGAGAGCTGCACCACGCAGAGTCTATCCCGATGGGGATTGAGACCCATGGTCTCGGTATCGATGGCGGCGCTGGTGGTGTAGCGGGACAGGTCGGGCAGATCGCCGCGGTGGTAGCGAATGGTCACGGAAGCTTCCTGAACTCGATTTCATTGGATCATTGCGCAGATAGAACTCTCGCAAGACGATGTGCAAGAGGCTGCAGGGCTTGAACCCCAGATCGGGAGAAGGTTTGCCAATGCGCCCGCCCGTGCTATCGACCTCCCCGCGAATTCATTCGGCTGGTACCCTTGGCTTCTTTCCTCGATCCATTTCGTCTCATGCGCGCGGGCTGGACGCTGGCCCGCGAAGGCGCGCTTAGCCTCGTCGACATCCATGACCTTCCGGCGCCGGCACGGCTGGCCGTCCGGCTCGGCCGGCTGATCGAAAAGCGCCATGTCAGCGGCGGCAAGGGGCTGGCGGCCGCCTTGGTGAAGCTAGGGCCCAGCTGGGTGAAACTCGGGCAGTTCCTGGCGACCCGGCCCGATGTGGTCGGTTTTGCGGTGGCGCGCGACCTGGAGGAACTGCAGGACCGCATGCCGCCCTTCGGGCGCGCCATCGCCATCGCCGAGATCGAGAGGGCCCTCGGCGGGCCGCTGAGCCACTTTTTCGACGAGCTTTCCGAGCCGGTGGCCGCAGCCTCGGTGGCGCAGGTGCACAAGGGCATCATCCGCGACGCCGACGGCGAGCGCGAAGTAGCGGTGAAGGTACTGCGTCCCGGCGTCGATCGGCGTTTCCGCTCCGACCTCTCCACCTTCTATTTCGCCGCGCGTACGATCGAGCGGCTCGACCCGCGTTCCAAGCGCCTCAAGCCTGTCGAGACGGTCGACATGCTGGCGCGCACCGTCGCCTTCGAGATGGATTCGCGCCTGGAAGCGGCTGCCCTGTCGGAAATGGCGGAGAACATCGCCGACGATCCCGATTTCCGCATTCCTGCGCCGGACTGGAACCGCACGGCCCGCACCGTGCTGACACTGGAATGGATCGAGGGCATTCCCCTGTCCGACATCGACAGGCTGAAGGCGGCCGGCTTCGATCTCGTCGATCTCGCCCGCATCATCATCCAGTCGTTCCTGCGCCACGCCATCCGCGACGGCTTCTTCCACGCCGACATGCATCAGGGCAATTTGATGATCGATGCCTCCGGCCAGCTCGTTGCGGTGGATTTCGGCATCATGGGCCGGGCCGGCCTGAAGGAGCGCCGCTTCCTCGCCGAGATCCTGCACGGCTTCATCACCCGCAACTATCGGCGGGTGGCGGAAGTGCATTTCGAGGCGGGCTATGTGCCCTCGAGCCATTCGATCGACGATTTCGCACAGGCGATCCGCGCCATCGGCGAGCCGATCCACCAGAAGCGGGCTGACGAGATCTCGATGGCCAAGCTCCTGACGCTGCTGTTCGAAATCACCGAACTCTTCGACATGAAGACCCGGCCCGAGCTGATCCTGCTGCAGAAGACCATGGTGGTGGTGGAGGGCGTCGCCCGACGGCTCAATCCCAAGCTCGACATGTGGGCGACGGCTGATCCGGTGGTGCGCGACTGGATCGAGCGCAATCTCGGCCCGCTGGGCAAGATCGGCGACCTCGGACAGCAGACGCTGGAGGCCGGCAAGTCGCTCACGCTGTTGCCGAGCCTGCTCAACCGGGCCGAGACCCTGGCCGAGCGCCTCAACGAGGCAGCGGAAAAGGGCTTTGCCCTGCTACCCGACAGCATCGAGGCGATCGGCAAGGCCGAAGCCCGCCGCAATCGCTGGGGCAATGCCGCTTTGTGGCTGATCGCCCTCGTGGCGCTCTATCTGGCCTGGAAATTGGCCTGAGCGAAGCAGCGCAGACGACAGCATCATCGACCAGCGCCGCAAACCAGGGGCCGAACGGGTTCGGCCCCTTTGCTGTTCAGGAAAAGACACCGGCGACTTCATTGCCGCCAATCCCCTTGGGCGAGGGGCCATATTGGTTGGGGCCCTGGGTACCATCGAGGAAGCCGAGCTCGATGAAAACCCAGATGGCGCCGACAAGGGGAATGAGGCTGGCGAGCAGGAACCAGCCGCTCCTGTTGCGGTCATGGCAGCGGCGGACACCGATGGAAAGCCCCGACCATACGAAGCCGATATAGAGCAGGATACCGATTACCATCAGCACATAGATGAGCGGATTGTCCGGTGTTAGGGCCAGCGCCAGACCGTAGAAAACTCCCACGACGACGCACAGGGCAACCCATTGCAGGAGATGATAGATCCAGTAGCTGCTGCGGCGCAGCCGGCCCTGGAAACTGAACAATTTCTCCACAAGTGTCGGTTCATTCATCGCGCTCAACCCCTTTTGACCATCAGCTCTTGCGATTTCAATATTCGCCGGCCTAGCAGCGCAGGCGATTGAAAACAAGGCACCAATATCGATCAGTGGAGAGGTGTGTTTCCAGCGTGACAGAAGAACAGCAGACTGGTCTCTTGGACGAGCGATATTTTACTAGTCAGGAAATTGTCACAATATCAATCACGATCTTCATGTCATCTTGGCATTCGAGATCATTGACTGGAAACCTCACCAGCATTCTCAGCCTTTGATCGTTGGTGTGTTTTCAAAGGTCCTCGTTCGCTGCACGCCATTGGCTGGCCATACCCTCAGGCTCGGGACCGAAGCGATTGGCGGCGCGGGTGCCACGCCAAAAAAACAGATCGACCAGCAGCCAGAGATTGGCAATCGGGATCAGCCCGACCAGCAGGAACCAGGCCGAATGGTCGCGATCATGGCAGCGCTTGGCCAGGATGCAGAAGACCATCCAGCCCACCAACAGAGCGAGACCGCCGAGCGGTATCCAGGGCAGCATCTGCAACACCGCCGCCGGATCATGACGGTAATAGGCAAACACCCACCCTACCCAGACGAAGGCGGCCGCCGCGAACATCACGCACAGACAGACATAGGCGAACAGGGCGTCGAAGCGCGGAATACGCCCTTTCGGGCTGAGCAACATCCGCCCGACGGTCATGCCGCCATCATTTGAACCGGCCTGTGCCATGTTGCATTCGTCGCCGCTCGCATTCCCTCGCCAGGATACACGCGGATCAATACAGAACCAACGGCCCGCAACTCGAAGTGGATGTGAATTTCGGCGCCCCGGCTGCCCGACGGCAATTCCGTCAAATCGCGACGATCTATGTTTTCGGGGGCCATTCCTCAGCAGGTGGACCGAAGCGATTGGGTCCTGGCGTCCCCTTGACGAAGCCCATCTCGACCAGCGTCCACAACGCGATGAGATTGCCCAGCCAGGCCAGCCAGGGTTGCACGAAGATCGCCGCAGCCCAGAAGGCGAGACAGCCCACCGTCCAACCGACATACCACAGCCCCGATTTGCCGCGATCGTGGCAGCGCTTGAAGCCGGCGGCGAGATAGGGCCAGGCGCAGACGAACCAGCCGACCGCGCTCATGCGGAAAACGCGAGCGGGACCTTCGTCGGGGAAATTCGCCGCCGTGAACAGCCACCAGGCGACCCAGACCAGATAGACGAAGGCGAGAGGCACCGTGGCGAGAAGGTAGGCGTGCCGACCGATACGGCCCTTGAAGGAAAATAGGTTGCCCATCCCACTCCGCCCTCAGCACCAATCACCCGGTAAGGGCTTGCCGGGACTTTCCAGCGGCCCGACATTCGCGTCGCCGACGCGGCACCCCAACAGCTTCGCCAATGCGGCGCCCATCCTGAGCATGAAAACCCCAGTCCACGTCATGGAAAGCCGGCGGAGATTGCGACCGAGCGCCGAAATCGGCCCTGCGCCCTGTCTTCAACCTACGTCGGGCCCTTCCGGCCGGCAATGGGCGAACCCAACCCGCGACACTGAAGCCGGGGCGCTACAGAGCCTTGGGCGCCCTCATTGGCGCCGCTACAGCCCCCAATCGTCCTGGTGGTCGAGCAGGCCGCGCTCGCGCAGGGCCTTCACCACGGCTTCGGCCAGGGCCTTGGGCGTTTCGCCGACGGTCTGCAGCACGATATCGGCATTCTCTGGCCGTTCATAGGGGCTGCTGACGCCGGTGAAGTGCTTGATCTCGCCGGCAAGAGCCTTGGCATAGAGCCCTTTCGGATCGCGCTTGATGCAATCCTCGATCGGGGTATCGACGAAGACCTCGACGAACTCGCCGGCCTCGACCAGCGAGCGGACAAGGGCGCGTTCCGCCTCGAAGGGCGAGATGAAGGAACACAGCACGATGGTGCCGCTCTCGACGAACAGCTTGGCGACCTCGCCGACGCGGCGGATGTTCTCGACCCGGTCCGCGTCCGTGAAACCGAGATCACGGTTGAGGCCATGGCGGACATTGTCACCGTCGAGCAGCATGGTGTGATGGCCGGCATGGGCGAGCTCGGCCTCGACCAGATTGGCGATGGTCGACTTGCCCGAGCCCGACAGACCGGTGAACCAGACGATCGCCGCCTTCTGATGCTTGAGGGCCGAGCGAGCCAGCTTGTCGATGGTGAGCGAGTGGCGATGGATATTAGTGGCCCGGCGCAGGGCGAAATCGATCATGCCGGCCGCCGCGGTCTGGTTGGTGGCGCGGTCGATCAGGATGAAGGCGCCGGTCTCGCGGTTGTCGACATAGGCGTCAACAGCCACCGGCACGCCGGTCGCCACATTGACGACGCCGATCTCGTTGAGCTGAAGCGTACGGGCGGCCAGGTGCTCCTGGGTGTTGACGTCAATCTTGTGCTTGATCGAGGTGACGGTGGCCGGCACGAATTTGGTGCCCAGGCGCAGCATGTAGGAGCGCCCCGGCAGCAGGGCGTCCTCGGACATCCAGATCAGATGGGCGGCGAACTGGTCGGTGACATCGGGCCGTTCGGTGGCACGGGAGAACACGTCGCCCCGCGCGGCATCGATCTCGTCGGCGAGCGTGAGGGTGACCGCATCGCCGGCAACGGCTTCCTCGTAATCGCCATCCTGGGTGACGATGCGCGTCACCACCGAGGTCTTGCCCGACGCCGCGACCGTCACGCTGTCGCCTGGACGGATGGAGCCGGAGGCAACCGTGCCGGAAAAGCCACGGAAATCGAGATTGGGACGGTTCACCCATTGCACTGGGAAGCGGAAGGGCTTCTTGGCGGCATCGGAAGCGACGTCGATCGTCTCCAGATGCTCGATCAGGATCGGGCCGTGATACCAGTCCATATTGGTCGAGCGCATCGAGACGTTTTCGCCGAAACGCGCCGAGATCGGGATCAGGGTTACCGAGGTGAAATCGAGATTGGCGGTGAAGGCCAGGATATCGTGAACGATCTTCTCGAAGACGATACGATCATAATCCACCAGGTCGATCTTGTTGACCGCGACCACGATGTGGCGGATGCCGAGCAGCGAGCAGATGGTGGCATGGCGCTTGGTCTGCACCAGCACGCCCTTGCGGGCATCGATCATCAGCACGGCAAGGTCAGCGGTGGAGGCGCCGGTCGCCATGTTGCGGGTATATTGCTCGTGGCCGGGGGTGTCAGCCACGATGAAGGAGCGCTTGGCGGTCGAGAAGAAGCGATAGGCGACGTCGATGGTGATGCCCTGCTCGCGTTCGGCCTCCAGCCCGTCGACCAGGAGGGCGAAGTCGATGTCCTCGCCCGTGGTGCCGTGGCGCTTGGAATCCTTCTCCAGCGTGGCGAGCTGGTCCTCGAAGATCAGCTTGGAATCATAGAGCAGCCGGCCAATCAGGGTCGACTTGCCGTCATCGACCGAGCCGCAGGTGAGGAAGCGCAGCAGCCCCTTTTCGCGGGGCTTGAGCATTTCGGCGAGCGAAAGCTCGGCCTGGGGAGCGGCAGCGTTCATCAGAAATAGCCCTCGCGCTTCTTCTTTTCCATCGAGGCCGACTCGTCATTGTCGATCAGGCGGCCCTGGCGCTCGGAGGTGCGGGCGGTCAGCATCTCGCGCACGATGTCGGCGACCGATGTCGCCTCGGAATCGATGGCGCCGGACAAGGGATAGCAGCCGAGCGTGCGGAAGCGGACGCGGCGCATCTGAGGGACCTCGCCGGGCTCCAGCGGCAGGCGCTCGTCATCGACCATCAGCATGGTGCCCGACCGAAACACCACCGGGCGCTCCTTGGCGAGGTAGAGCGGCACGATCGGAATGTCCTCTTCCAGGATATATTGCCAGATGTCGAGCTCGGTCCAGTTCGACAGCGGGAAGACGCGGATCGATTCGCCCTGCCGGATCTTGGTGTTGTAGAGCGACCACAATTCCGGACGCTGGTTGCGCGGGTCCCAGGTGTGGTTGGCGGTGCGGAAGGAGAAGATGCGCTCCTTGGCGCGGCTCTTCTCCTCGTCGCGGCGCGCGCCGCCGAAGGCCGCGTCGAACTTGTATTTGTCGAGGGCCTGGCGCAGGCCCTCCGTCTTCATCACCTGCGTGTGCAGGGAGGAGCCGGAGGTGATCGGGTTGATGCCCCGCTCGACGCCGTCCTGGTTGACATGCACGATCAGGTCGAGCCCGTAGCGCTTGGCGATCTCGTCGCGGAACGAGATCATGTCCTTGAACTTCCAGGTCGTGTCGACATGGAGCAGCGGGAACGGCAGCTTCGAGGGATAGAACGCCTTCAGGGCCAGATGCAGCATCACCCCCGAATCCTTGCCGATGGAATAGAGCATCACCGGATTGGCGAATTCGGCCGCGACTTCGCGGATGATCCCGATCGACTCGGCTTCGAGCCGCTTGAGATGAGGAGACAGGGTGCGGGACATTGGCGCCTATGGGCCCTTTTCACATTGGAAAATGTGTAATTAGGGCATTTTACATAGAATGTCAGGGCTGCCGGCGCAAGTGCGTTTCTTGCGCGGAGAATAGGTGGCAGCCCAGCATGTCACCGCGGGCAGCTCTGCACAACGCCCTGGTTCGGGCGGTTCAGGATCTGCAGGAGAATTGAGCGGCAAAGAGGGACCGGCACTTGCCACCATCATTGGGGCATAGAGCGCATTCGACCTCGACGAGCGACGAGGTCTCTTTTGTCTCAATCGCTGGGATAGCGCCGGACACTGTCATCCGTGACGATGGCGTCGAGCGGAATATCGTGGGCGAGGGGATGGATGGTGCGGATAGCGGCTTCGGCATAGCCGACGCCAACAGCCACCACGCTAGAGGACAGCCCTGCCAGCGTGCGGTCGAAATAGCCGCCGCCATAGCCGAGCCGGAAGCCTCTGGCGTCGTGGCCGACCACCGGAGCCAGACAGATGTCGGGCACCACCTTGCGCCCGCCCTCGGGCACCGGGATGTTCCAGAAGCCCTTGACCAGTTTCTCTCCCTGTCGCCACGTCCGGAACACCAGCGGCGCGTTCCTTTCCACCACCAGCGGCAGAGCCGTGACTGCGCCCCGCGCGGCCAGCGCTTCGGCCCAGTCGCGTAGATTGGGCTCGCCCCGCAGGGGCCAGTAGAAGCTCACCACCCGCCCGGCGACATCGCCGACGACACCATCGAGACGCTCGGCGATCGCCCGGGTCTTTTCGGCCCTGAGATCGGCCGACATGGCCAGCCGTTCGGCGATCAGACGAGCCCGCTCGCTTTTGCGCCAGGCCATGATCTCTGCCCGGCGCTCCGCCTGCATTTGCACGGCGGCATCGAGTTGATCATTGTCGGCTTCATGCGCAAAGCACGCGGGTGAGGCGAAAGCCCTGGGGGTCTCGTCGGAATCGTCACGATCGGCATTTGTCATGATATCGGTTCCCTGATCGAAACGGCGGCAATCATCTGCCGATGGCCCGCAACTGGCCAGAGCCGCGATCATCCGCCGCCGCCAACGCCTGCGCAAGGTCGGCCAGCAGATCGGCCTCGCCCTCCAGCCCCACCGAAAGCCGCAGCAGGCTGTCCTTGATTCCCGCGGCCTCCCGCGCGGCCTCACCCATGCCGAGATGGGTCATGGTAGCGGGGTGGGCAACCAGGCTTTCGACACCACCCAGTGACTCGGCTAGGGTGAAGACCCTAACGGCCTCGACGAAGCGCCTGACGGCCGCGGGGCCACCGGCGATCTCGAAGCTGAGCATGGCACCGAAACCGGCCTGCTGCCGCCGTGCGATTTCGTGGCCGGGATGATCGGGCAGGCCGGGATAATGCACGGCGGCGACACCCTCATGGCCGGCCAGGAAAGCAGCGATCGCGCCCGCCGATCGCTGCTGGTGTTCGATACGGGGGAACAAGGTGCGGATGCCGCGCAGCGTCTGATAGGCGTCGAAGGGCGAGCCGGTGACACCGGTGAGGTTGGCCCAGGAAGCCAGCTCCGTGACATCCCCGGCCCTGGCGGCCACCACCGCGCCGCCGATCACGTCGGAATGGCCGTTCAGATATTTGGTGGTGGAATGGATGACGAAATCAGCGCCAAGCGCGATCGGTTTCTGCAGTGCCGGTGACAGGAAGGTGTTGTCGACGGCAAGCGCTGCTCCCACCTTGCGGGCCTTGCCGGCGATGGCGGCGATGTCGACGACGCGCATCAAGGGATTGCTGGGGCTCTCCACCAGCACCAGGGCCGGGCGCCGGGCCAAAGCGGCATCGAGCGCGTTCTCATCGGTCTGGTCGACCAGGGTGAGATTGAACTGGCCCTTGGCAGCCCGCATGGCGAGGAGCCGCTGCGTGCCGCCATAGCAGTCATGCGGCGCCAGGACGGTCTCGCCCGGATTGAGGCGCGAGGCCACCAAATCGACCGCCGCCATGCCGCTGGCGACCACGATCGCTGCGGCCCCGCCTTCCAGCGCCGCCAGCGTGTCGGCAAGCTGGTCGCGCGTCGGATTGCGCGTACGCCCATATTCATAGGTCCCGGCCTGCTCGAAGCCGCCAAAGGCGTAGGAACTGGCGAGATAAAGCGGCGGAGCCACCGCGCGGAAGGCCTTGTCGGCCGCCATGCCGTTGCTTGCCGCAATCGTTTCGGGAGACCTGTCGTCCGTCATGCCATTTCACTCGATATCACCGCATCGTCGGCCGGCAGCGACTCCAGACCGGCGACCCGCCGAGCGGCGGATTCGCGCCGCCGTCATCGGGCCTCCTTGAGTTGTGGCATTGGCAATGAACTCAGACAAACGCATTGTTATTGCAGTTCAATGCAAAATCCATAATCTGATTTTCATGGATATCGGGCTGGCACGGACCTTTCTGGAAATCGCGCAGAATGGCAGCTTCGCCGCTGCCGCCGAGCGTCTCAATCTGACCCAGACGGCCGTCAGCGCGCGCATTCGAGCCCTCGAACAGCAGATCGGTCGCCGCCTGTTCGTCCGCAACAAGGCCGGGGCGCGGCTCACGCAGGCCGGCGAGCGCTTTGTCGGGCCCGCCACCGCCCTGGTGCAGGTCTGGGAACGCGCCCGGCAGGAGGTGGCGCTGCCGCCCGGGCGGGAAGAAGGCATCAGCCTGGGCGGCGAACTCAGCCTCTGGCATCCCCTCCTCGCCGACTGGCTGGGCTGGATGCATCGCGAATGCCCGCGCGTCGCCCTGCGAGTCGAAGTCGATACGCCCTCCCGGCTGATCGAGCGCGTCAGGGAAGGATCGCTCGACCTCGTCACGCTCTACAATCCACCGCAATATCAGGATGTCGTCGCCGAACTGGTGGTGGAGGAACAACTGGTGCTGGTGACGACCTCCCCAAATGCACAGGTGCGTCGCGACAGCTATGTCCAGGTCGATTGGGGACCGGCCTTCGCGATCAACCACCGCGCCGCCTTTCCCGATCTCGCCGCTGCACCCGTTACAATCTCGCTCGGCCCCCTGGCGCTGACCCATATCCTCACCGTCGGCGGTTCGGGTTATTTCCGGGCCGGCGCCGTCACCCCCTTGCTGGCCGATGGACGCCTGCACTTGGTGAAAGGGGCGCCAGCCTTCTCACACTCGATCTATGCCCTCTCTACCGCCCGACGCGACAATCCGGCCCTCCACCGCGCGCGGGAGGGGTTGCGTTTCGTCGCCGCGCGCGCCGAGCGGCCGGGGCTCGGCATCATCGCCGATGGATAGAATCATCGCTCGTCTCGACCGGTCCTGCTTGAACGAGATTTAGTTTGCTGCTACTCACAACAAAATAACAGAAAAGAAGCATGATAAGGCCGGCTTGTCCCGGATGGGTTCCAGCCGGCGCAACAGGGCAGGAATCACCATGGACAGACTCGGTATCCATTCCTTCGTGTGGACAGGCGGCACCACGCAGCAGGATCTCGAAGGCGCGATGGAGAAGTCGCATCGCCTCGGCTACAAGCTGATCGAATTTCCCCGCCTCGATCCCAGCAAATTCGATGTGTCCTGGCTGGCTCGGCGCCTCAGGGACTATGATCTCGCCGTCACCGTCACCATGGGCCTGCCGCTGGAAGGCGACATTTCCAGCGAGGACGCCGCCGTGGTGCGCCGGGGCGAGGAGATCCTGTCGGATGCGGTCGCCATCACGCGCGATCTCGGCGGGCACAAGCTCGGCGGCATCATCTTCTCGGCGCACACCAAATATCGCAGCCTGCCCACGCGCAAGGGCTGGGACAACAGCGTGGCCACGCTGTCCCGCCTGGCCGACAAGGCCAAGCAAGCCGGCGTCAGCCTCAACCTGGAAATCGTCAACCGCTTCGAGACCAACCTGCTCAACACCACCGCACAGGGCCTCGCCTTCATCAAGGATACCGGTTCGGACAACATCTTCCTGCACCTCGACACCTTCCACATGAACATCGAGGAAGCAGACCCCGCTCAGGCCATCCGGCTCGCCGGCGACAAGCTCGGCTATTTCCACATCGGCGAGAGCAATCGCGGCTATCTCGGCTCGGGCGTGATCAACTTCTCCGCCATTTTCGACGCCCTTGTTGCCAGCGGCTACCAGGATTGGGTGACCTTCGAGAGCTTTTCCTCCGAGGTGGTCGACGAAGATCTCTCGATCATCTGCGCGATCTGGCGCAATACCTGGACGGATAATGTCGAGCTGGCCCGCCGCGCCAAGGCCTTCATCGACGATCGCTATGCCGAAGCCCGGCGCAAGGCCGAGACGGCGCGCACGCCGTGAACGCGACTTGGAATGCGACCTGGAACACAGCCCACTTGCACGCCCGCCCGGGGTGCGAACTGCATTCCGGTCCATTCATGGAACAGACCGGGGTGACGATATTCTAACGCCTTGTTTCGACGCGCCTTTACGCGGTTTGCCGATTCCATCGGACCGCAAGACGCTGTAGTCTCCCTTTCCCATCCTGGAGCAAACAGCGTTCGCGGCTGAACGCTGTTTGCTCCAGTTCCCTGTTTGGATGCGCCTTTGCGATTCTCGACGATTCCGTCTCGTCGCAAAACGCCTTAGCGGACCTCCCCATTTTGGCAACGCCGCAAACCGTCCGTCATCTCAATGAAATCAGGGCCCTCAATGCCCTGTTCCGCGACGCGGGCATGAGCCGGGCCGACCTCGCCCGGGCACTCGGCCTCAACCGTTCGACCACCGGCAACATCATCACCGACCTGATGACGGAGGGCCTTGCTGTCGAGCGCCGCGACGAGCCGCGCGGCGAGAATGCCGGCAGGACCGGCCGCCCCGGCATCCGGGTACAGATCGATCCGGCCGGCGCCAGCTTTCTCGGCGCCGAGATCGGCGTCGATCGGCTCACCGTCGTCATCATCGACATGCTGGCACAGGAGATCCTGCGCCTCACCCTGCCGTTCCCGACCTATCAGGAAACCCCGGAGGCCGGCACCGACCGCATGGTGGCGCTGATCGCCGAGGCCGTCGAGAGCCTCGACCGCCCCGAGCGCCTGCGTGGCCTGTGCGTGACCCTGCCGGCCCTGCTCGCCTCGGATGGCACGGTGATCAACGGGCTGATGCTCGGCTGGCGCGACGTGAAGCTGAAGACGATGATCACCGACAGGCTGAAGCGGCGCTGCCCCTCCCTCGATCCCGTCATCTCGATCGAAAACGACGCCAATGCCTTTGCCATCGCCGAGACCTACCGCGACACTGCGCATCGCTCCGAGACCGTCGCCTTCCTGCTGATCGAGAACGGTGCCGGCGGCGGCATCGTCATCGGCGGCAGGCTGCTGCGCGGCTCCGCCGGCTTTGCCGGCGAGTTCGGCCAGATCGTGCTCGGCGGCGACACCATCCAGGCCGGCCGCTCCAAGCCGGGCCATCTGGAAAGCTATATCGGCAAGGACGCCATCCTCGGCTTCTACCGCACCCAGGGCGGCGAGGCCGATCTCGACAGGCTGCTGCAAGGCCTCACCCTCGGGGAAAGTGCGGCGATCACGACCGCGCGGGTGTGGGGCGAGCGGCTCGCCGCCGGTTTGATCCAGGTTACCAGCGTGCTCAATCCTGGCCTGATCATTCTCGGCGGCTCTGTCGCGCCGGTCTTCAGCCATGTCGCGGCCGAGGTCGCCCAGGCCATGCAGCGCGAACTGCTCGAGGGTTTTCCGATGCCGCGCATCGAGGTTTCCGGCCTCGGCGTCGAGGGCCCTGCCCTCGGCGGCGCCCTCCTGATGCATCAGCGCATGTTCTCCATCGACGAGAGCGCGATCTATGCCAGCGAACAACCGATCACGCTGTTCCAGAGCTGATCCTGTTCCCCTTTCTCAGATATCGAGGAATCATCCATGCTTGCAGGCAAGATCGTCACCATTGGCGAAATCCTGGTAGAGATCATGGCCACCACCACCGGCAACGGCTTTCTGGAGCCGCAACCATTGGTCGGCCCCTTCCCGAGCGGCGCGCCGGCGATTTTCATCGATCAGGTCGGCAAGCTCGGCCACCCCGCCGCGATCGTCTCGGCCGTGGGCGACGATGATTTCGGTACGCTGAACCTCCAGCGCCTCGATCGCGATGGTGTCGACGTCTCCGCCGTGGCCGTGCATGCGGGAGCGGCAACCGGCAGCGCCTTCGTGCGCTACCGGCCGGACGGCGGCCGTGCCTTCGTCTACAATATGCGCGACAGCGCCGCCGGGCGTATCGCCGCCACGCCCGAAGCCGAAGCGGTGCTCGCCGAGGCCGGCCATCTCCACGTCATGGGATCGGGTCTGCCGGTCCCAGCCGTCGCCGAGATGATCCTGAAGACCCTGCCGGGGCTCAAGGCGCGGGGCGGTACCGTCTCCTTCGACCCCAATATCCGGCGCGAGACGTTGCGCGACGGCAGTAAGGCTGTTTTCCATACCGTGCTGGCCGCAACCGATCTCTTCCTGCCCTCCGGCGAGGAATTGTCGCTGTTCTCCGGCGAGACCGACGAGGACAAGGCGGTCGCGAGCCTGCTGGCGGCGGGCGTCAAGGAGATCGTGCTGAAGCGTGGCGCCGGCGGCGCCAGCCATTTCAATCGCGACAGCCGCACTGACATGCCGGGCTTCGCGGTGACCGAGATCGATCCGACAGGCGCCGGCGACTGCTTTGGCGCGACGTTTCTGGTGGCGCGCCGGTTCGGCAAGTCCGTGGCGGAGGCGCTGCACTATGCCAATGCCGCAGGCGCCCATACCGTGACCGTGCAAGGGCCGATGGAAGGGAGCGCGGACTTCGCCGAACTCGACCGCTTCATCGCCCAGGCCGCCAACGCCTGAAGCAGGGAAGTCCCACCTTTGTTACAAAACTGTCGCAAGGCGGGGATAGCCTAGCCCTGCATGGAGCCTCTCTCGCCCTGCCGCGGCCCGGCCAGGTTCTCCAGCAGCGTTCTCTAGCCGGGCCGTGCCCGCCCATCGGGCAAGCCCGTGGCGGCACAGCGCCGGCCGTCGTTTTGTCAGGCGGATCGTTTCAGCATTCTTCCGAGCGCAATCAGCACACAGGCGCCGATGAATCCGGCAATGAGGTAGCCAACCCAGCCGCCAAGCACCACGCCGAACATGCCCAGCACCAAATTGGCGACAGCTGCGCCGATGATGCCGAGGATGATGTTCATGAGGAGGCCCATATTGCTCTTCATGAACATCTCGGCCAGCCAACCCGCCAGCCCGCCGATAATGATGGCTCCGATCCAACCCACCTGCGGATTATCCATGCTGCACCCCTCTGTCAGGCCTGACGCCAAACACGCCCTTGGAAGGCTATTGCCCGCGATGGGCGACTGTCCTCCGGATCGCAAGGCGCTTTGACATCGAAACGGAACCCTTGCTGGTCCCAGGGTGGAGAACGCGTGGATCAGCCCATGGTTCCATGCCAGCCGAAGTGGATTCCTTTCGATCAAGCCACAGGCACGATCGAAAGGAATCCGCAAGATACCGGCTATTTTCGGAGCTTTCCGACGAGGCTCATCCGCGGGCCTCGTCGGAAAGCTCTGCTAGGGGATGCCGACGCACGGCAGCCAACCAGGAGGCCCGGCCAGCGGGCCTCCCGACTATGAAGCCTAGCGGGCTCAGTAGCCGTAATAGTAGCGGCGGTGGTAATAGGGCCGGTAATAGTAGCGCGGCCGATAATAGCGCCGATAGGGGCGATAATACCGGTAGGGCCGGTAGTAGCGCGGCCGATAGTGGCGGCGGTAGTAGTAATACTGCGCCTGCTGAACCTGGGCCGAGCCTTCCAGGGCATTCGCCATGGGGGCCGCCCGCTCGACCGGTGCCACCGGCAGGGCCGAAGACGGCGTCGAGGTGACAGCCAGTCCGCCGAGCATCATGACGACAGCGAACAAGGCCTTGAGTGAAAAGCGCATGCTTTATCTCCCTTTGCTTGGCATCTCTTGCCTCGGTCATCTTCGCCGATCCCGGCCACCTAGGCTATCGCCTGCGAAACACAGGACCAGGCGGGCTCGGCAAGCTGCAGTCGAACTGCGATGATCCACCGGCATGCGAGATAACCGAACGGAACGCCATCGAACTCTAGGCGCTCGCCCGGATGGAGGCAATGCAATCCTTCGAACGGCTCGCGTCGGGCAATAAAAAAGCCCGCTTACGTGCCAGCGGGCTTGGTGGAACCAAGCTTCTCATCGTTGAAGCTTGGGAGGAAGTGGTGGAGCCAGGCGGGATCGAACCGCCGACCTCTACAATGCCATTGTAGCGCTCTCCCAGCTGAGCTATGACCCCACTTTTCAAAGCAGCCTGGGAGCTGCTTCGGTGTCCCTCGGCGTCACCGCCGACGGGCCGCTCGTTTGTCACGTTTCGCGGCCCGATGCAAGACGTCTTGCGAAGAAAATTTGGAAAATCTTCCGATTGGGAAAAAGACGCGGCTCCATGCTGGCTCCGCGTCTCCGGCGAGGCCCGCTGCGAGCCTCAGCTTTCCTCGTCATCCTCGATGCCGTCGCCGATCAGATCGGTGACATCGTCGTTCTCGTCCTCATCTTCCTCGAGGAAGGTATCGTCGGCCACCGGATCGTCTTCGACGTCGATATCGTCGTCGCCGACCACCGTCTTGGCGGCGCTCGCCTCGTCATCGGCCTCCTCGAGGCTGATCAGTTCGGCGTCCGCTGCGGGATCGAGATCGGTGTCTTCCTCGGTCTGGTCGACTCGCGGCGCAACCGCCTCGGGACGACCACGCAGCAGGGGCGCTGCGGCGATGACGACCACCTGGCCGGTATAGGGCGAGATGATCGGATCCTTGTTGAGATCGTAGAATTTGCGCCCAGTCGTCGGACAGACGCGTTTCGTGCCAAGTTCGGGTCTGGCCACGGCGTATACCTTATGTCGGAAATCGAAGTGCGAGGCCGCTACAGACTAGAAGCGTCCCTGTCAATGAGAATCGCAAAGATGGCGTTTTTTCGCGATCTGGCAAGGGCTTGAATCAAGATTTCCTGGCACCGCCGGCTTTGCCCCCTCGGGCCATCCATGCTAGGGCGTGTGGCCGGACCGAACCTGCCGGGTGCGCCATGCAGGAGTGAGAATCCCGCCATCGGCATTCGTCCTTGCCGTAGACCCCTTCCATCGCTTCGGAGCCGCCTCTTGCTCGCATCGCCCTCCCAGACCGCTTCGCCTTCCGCGCGCCGGTCCTCCGGGGCGGCCGACAGAAACAAGGCCGAGGGCGAGGAAAGCATCGGCCTGCTCGCCCTGATTCTGGCGCTGCTCAGCGTGGGTGAGACACGCATCGAGGGCCTGGTGGGAAGTCGTGACGTCGTGGCGATGGCGGAGGCCTGTCGCAGGCTCGGCGCCGCAATCGAACGGGGTGGCGATGCCGCCTGGTGTATCCGTGGTGTCGGCGTCGGCGGCCTGCTTTCGCCGGAGGGCAGCCTAGATTTCGGCGGGTCGCTGGCAGGTGCGGTGCTGATGATGGGCGTCATTGCCAGCCATGGCATCACGGCTACCCTCGATGGCGACGCCACGCTGCGGACCTGCCCGATGATGCCTGTATTGACGCCTTTGACGCGGATGGGTGCCGAGATCGTTGCCGCCGCCGAGGGTGTGCGCCTGCCCCTGACCTTGCGCGGCGCGGTCGATCCTGTGCCGATCCTCTGGCACGTGCCCGATAGCGGCGCCTCCTCGCCGGTGCCCCCGAACCTGGTGAGTGCGGCGGTGCTGCTGGCCGGCCTCAATGCGCCCGGTGAGACCGCCGTCATCGCGCCGCAAGCGACAAGCGAGGCTGTCTCGAGCTTCAGATCGCCTGACGATGCTGCGCATCTGCTCCGGCTGTTCGGGGCCGATGTCGCGATATCACCCGAGGGCACCGGACGCCGTATCGTGCTGCAGGGCCGCCCCACGCTCCGGCCCGCGGTCGTAACCCTGCCGGCGAAAATCCCGCCTTCCTCCCCCTGATGTGTAATCTGGTGCCCCATTATGATCATTGCCATTGATGGTCCCGCCGCGTCCGGAAAGGGAACCCTGGCCAAGCGCCTGGCCGCGCATCTCGGCCTGCCTCATCTCGATACCGGCCTGCTCTATCGCGCCGTCGGGCGGGCGGCGCTCGACGAAGGCCTCGACCTCGAGGATGCGGACGCCACCGCCGAGATCGCGGACGGGCTCGACGTCGCCAGTTTCGACGAGAGCCGGCTACGCGGGCGCGAAATGGGCGAAGCGGCCTCCGTGGTCGCCGCCCATCCCAAAGTGCGCAAGGCTCTGCTCGACCTGCAGCGACGCTTCGCCCATCAGCGCGGCGGCGCCGTACTCGATGGGCGCGACATCGGCACGGTCGTCGCCCCCGGCGCCGAGGTGAAGATCTTCGTGACCGCCGATGCCGAGATCCGGGCGAAGCGCCGCCATCTCGAACTGGAAAAGCGCGGCGATGCTCCCCCCTTCGAAGCCGTCCTCGCCGATATCCGCAAGCGCGACGCGCGTGACGCCGGGCGTGCCGATGCCCCCCTGAAGCCGGCGCCCGACGCCCATGTGCTCGACACCACCGCCCTCGACGTCGAGAGCGCCTTCGCCGCCGCTCTGGCGCTGGTCGAGCGGCACCGGCACTGAAACAAAACGGGCGGTTTGAGGCCGTCCGCTGCATCAACCCTTGATTTTATCGGCCAGGACGCTGATATCCCGGCCGAACATGAGTTGGAAAAGGTGAAATGACCAACAAGACCAAACCCGAAGCCAAAGCCGAGACCCGCACTGCGGCCGAGTCGGCCGCCCCGGCGGCGCCGACGGCGGACAGCACGGGCCAGGTTGGTGGCGAACAGGCCGGCGCCGACCAGACCGCCGTGAATGACGAAGCATTCGAGGTCCTTGCCAGGCTGCAGGCCGAAAATGCCGAGCTGAAGGATCGCCTGCTGCGCACCTTGGCCGAGGTCGAGAATGTCCGCCGCCGCGGCGAGCGCGAGCTCAACGATGCACGCCAATACGCCATCGCGAAGTTCGCGGGCGACATGCTTGGCGTGGCTGACAATATGGAGCGCGCTTTGGCCAGCGTACCCGCCGGGGCACGCGAGACCGACGAGGCCGTCAAGGCTTTGATGGAAGGCGTCGAGCTCACCGAAAAGGAAATGCTGCGCTCGCTGGAAAAGCACGGCGTCAAGAAGCTCGACCCGAAGGGCGAGCGCTTCGACCCCAATTTCCACCAGGCCATGTTCGAGGTGCCCGATCCCTCCGTGCCCAACGGCACTGTGGCCCAGGTGGTGCAGGTCGGCTATTCGATCGGCACGCGCGTGCTGCGCCCGGCCATGGTCGGCGTCGCCCGCGGCGGCCCGAAACAGGCCGCCGAGGCCGAAAAGCAGGCCTGATCGTAACGACGGAAGTGCCGACCTTTGTCATGCCCGGGCTTGACCCGGGCATCCAGATGCTTGGCTCTCCGAAGAACTAGCCGGGATTGCCGGGTCAAGCCCGGCAATGACAAACGTCGCGTATTTTCAAGTACAGGCGTGCCCTCAATATCCGGCCGCCAGCCCTGATTCGACACGACTATCCATGGCGCCGTTATAGCGGGCGCCATCACCTTTCTTGATGGTGGCGAGATCCTTGCCGCCGACCAGGATGCCGGCTGCCTTGCCCCACACCGGCCAGGCCGGATCGCCTTCGTCCACCTTGTAGCCCATCTCGACCAGCAGCTTGACGGTGTCGGGCGAGAGAGCCTGCGGCTCGGTATAGATCTGGTCGGGCAGCCATTGGTGGTGGATACGCGGCGCGTCGACCGCTTCCTGGATGTCGAGACCATGGTCGATCACATTGAGGATGGCCTGCAATGTGATGGTGATGATGCGCGAGCCGCCGGGGCTGCCGATCACCATGAAGGGCTTACCGTCCTTGGTGACGACGGTGGGGCTCATCGAGGAGAGCGGCGTCTTCTTGGGTTCGATGGCATTGGCCTCGCCCTGCACCAGGCCGTAGAGATTGGGCACACCGGGCTTGGCGGTGAAATCGTCCATCTCGTTGTTGAGCAGGATGCCGGTGCCTTCTGCCACCACGCCGGCGCCATAGGAACCGTTCAGCGTGTAGGTGACGGCGACGGCATTGCCGTCATTGTCGATGATCGAATAATGCGTGGTTTCCTTGGACTCGCCCATGCCCTTGGGCATCAAATCCTTGGAGACGCCAGCCTTGTAGGGATTGATCTTGGCCCGGATCTCGGCGGCGTAGTTCTTGTCCAGCAGATGCGGGACGGGGTTCTTGACGAAATCGGGGTCACCGAGACTGGAATTGCGGTCGACATAGGCATAGCGCATCGCCTCGACCATCAGATGTACGGTGTTGGCCGAATCGGCGCCGAGATAGGAGAGCGGATAGCCCTCCAGCACGTTGAGGATCTCGCAGATGATCACGCCGCCGGAACTCGGCGGGGGTGAGGAGATGATGTCGTAGCCGCGATAATTGCACTTCACGGGCTCGAGCTCGCGCACCTTGTACTGCTCGAAATCCTCTTTCTTCAGGATGCCGCCCTTGGCACCTGAAGCCTTGACGATGGCATCGGCGATCGCGCCCTTGTAGAAGGCATCCTGGCCCTTCTCGGAAATGGCCGCCAGCGAAGCGGCGAGATCGGGTTGCTTGAAGGTGTCGCCAACCGCATGGGGCGAGCCATCGGCCTGGAGGAAGATCTTGGCCGCGTTCGAATCACGCTTGAGCCAATCGGCATTCTCCTTGACGGAGGCAACGTCGCCCTGGCCGAGCACATAGCCATCCTTGGCATAGCGGATGGCTGATGCCATCAGGTCCTTGCGCGGCAGGGAGCCATATTTCTCGCGGGCATATTCGAAGCCGGCCACCGAGCCGGGCACGCCGACGGCGAGATAGCCATCCGTCGAGGCCCCCTTCACCGGATTGCCCTTGTCGTCGAGATACATGTTCTTGGTGGACGCGGCCGGCGCCCGCTCACGGAAATCGATGAAGGTCGACTTGCCGTCCTTGGTGCGGATGGTCATGAAGCCCCCGCCACCGATATTGCCGGCTTCAGGCCAGACCACCGCCAGCGTGTAGCCGACCGCGACAGCGGCATCGATGGCGTTGCCACCTTTCTTGAGGACATCCACGCCGGCCTGGGTGGCCAGGCGCTGGGTGGTGACGACCATGCCGTGCTCGGCCTCCACTGGCGCCGGCGAAGCGGCAAAGGCTCCGGCAAGCGGCGTAAAGGTCAGCGAGACGGCGAGGCCGGCGACGATCGCCGGACGGACGTGATGCATAGGCTCCTCCTCTGACTGGCACGGCTTCCGCCCCCCGAGGCCGGAATGTCGCGCCCATTCCTTTGAAGTTCAGGGCCTGATTCGAACCAGGTCGGGCGAAGCAGGCTCTGGCTGTCCCGGTTTACCCGGGAATGCCGGTCTTCTCGGCGCGGCCGCTCCCCAAAGCCGTCTCAACGGCCCGCCGGCAGCTCACGGCTCCGAGGGCTTCATTGCTAAACGGGATTTCGGCCTGCGTCGATAGAACCGTATCTTCCTGCCATTCAGCAGTATCGGCGCGGTTCAGGTGCTTCCGGCCGGCATGCTGGCCAAGGCGGCATCGACGGCGTCCCCCAGGCGCTCGACCGCGGCATCGACCTCCTTGCATTCGATGATGAAGGGCGGCGCCAGCAGAACATGGTCCCCCTGCGCACCGTCGATGGTACCGCCCATCGGATAGACCATCAGCCCTCGCGCCATCGCTTCGCGCCTGACCGCGGCGTGCAGCTTGAGGGCGGGATTGAGAGGCTGCTTGCTGCTGCGATCAGCGACGAATTCGATGGCGCGGAACAGGCCCCGCCCCCTAATATCGCCGATATGGGCATGGTTGGTAAAACGCTGTTCCAGCCGTTCCTGCAGGTGATCGCCCATGGCCTCGACATTGGCGAGAAGACTATCGCGTACGATTGTTTCCTGCACGGCCAAGGCGGCGGCCGCCGCCATGGGATGGCCCACATAGGTATGGCCGTGTTGGAAAAAACCCGATCCTCCGGCGAAGGCCTCGAAGATGGCAGCGCTGAGCAGGACGGCGCCGATCGGCTGGTAGCCGCCACCAAGGCCCTTGGCGATGGTCATGAGATCGGGCACCACACCTTCCTGCTCGCAGGCATGCAGCGTGCCCGTGCGCCCCATGCCGCACATGACCTCGTCCAGGATCAAGAGGACGCCGTGGCGGTCGCAGATGTCGCGGATGCGGGTGAAATAACCGGCGACGGGCGGCACGGCGCCAGCGGTGGCACCCACCACCGTTTCCGCCAGGAAGGCCATGACCTTGCCCGGCCCCAGCTCCAGGATCTTGTCTTCGAGGGCCTGCGCGCTCCGGACCGCATAATCCTCCTCGCTCTCGCCCGGTGCCTGGAAGCGATAGGCGAAGCAGGGGTCGATATGGTGCGTTTCGATCAGCAGCGGCTGGAACTGGGCGCGCCGCCACTGATTGCCGCCGGCGGCGAGCGCCGCCAGGGTGTTGCCGTGAAAACTCTGGCGCCGGGCGATGACATGCCGGCGCTCCGACTGGCCCCTCTCGACGAAATATTGCCGCGCCATCTTCAAGGCCGCTTCGATCGCCTCCGAGCCCCCACTGACGAGATAGACCCGCTCGATCCCGACGGGCGCCTGGGCGATCAGGCAGTCCGCCAGCCTCTCGGCGATCTCGGTGGTGAAGAAGGAGGTATGGGCATAGGCGAGCCTGTCGAGCTGGCGGTGCAGGGCCTCCAGCACGGCGGGGTGGCCATGGCCGAGACAGGAGACAGCGGCCCCGCCAGAGGCATCGATATAGCGCTTGCCGGCGGCATCGATCAGTTCGATGCCCTGCCCACCGGCGGCGACCGGCATGACGGCATTGGCGGCGCGGTGGAGCAGATGGCTCATGGGGAGGTTCCCGGGAGTTTCGGCGCTGGGCGTCAGGTCAGATGGGTGCCGAGGGCGGCCAGATGCGCATCCGTCCGGCACAAGGCGGCGAGCGCCGCCTCGCCGTCATGGCCGGCCACCAGCGCGGCCAGCACTTCGGCCGCAGCGAAGGCAGGCGTCACGGCATGGAGGAAGGAGGGGCTCGCGGTCGGCATGATGAGGTGATGGCGGGAGATCCTGGCGAGCGGCGCCACTTCGCTGTCGGTGATGGCCAGGACGGACAGCCCACGCGAAGCGGCATGCTCGGCGAGTTCGAGGGTGAGGCGCGTATAGGGCTGCAGGCTGACGGCCACCATCACGTCACCCGGGGCGGCATCGACGAGAGCATCGGCCCCGATGCCGGCGATTCCATCGAGCAACATGCTGGGCCTGCCGATCAGGGTGAGTGCATAATGCAGATGCCAGGCGACGGGATGGCTCGCCCGCAGGCCGAGACATAGGATACGGCGCGCCGAGGCAAGGGTTTGCGCGGCAGCGGCGAATGCGGCAAGGGGCCTGCCTGCCACAAGCCCGCCGAGCTGGGCGCTGAGCATGCCCAGCATGGCAGTGGCCAGTCCTTCGTCACCGACGCGCCCCTGCCGGGCGAGATGGTCGCCCGCCTTGCCTGCAAAGCCCGTCGGCACTTCCCGCAGCGTATCGGCGTGCAGTTCCCGCAGGGCCTCGTAACCGTCAAAGCCCAGTTGGCGGGCAAGCCGCATCATGGTCGCCGGCTGAACGCCGGCACGTCGCGCCTGTTCCCGCATCGACAGCAGAGCAACATCACGCGGATTCTCCAGCACATAGCGCGCGGCAGCCCTGATTTGCGCCGGCATTGCGTCGAAGCCCCTGACGATCTCGCCGGCCAAGCCGTCGAGATCCACAAGCCCGTTCATGCCCATGCACTCCGTCGGAAGGATTATTGAAACAAACGTATCAGATGCTATCGTATTGATACAAATGAAGCCTCGCTCGGAGACGGATTTTGTCGGTTACGCCGGATTATACCCCGCGCTTCATTGCCGTCGCCCCCAATGGCGGCCGGCGTACCAAGGCGGACCATCCGGCCTTGCCGATGACGCCCTCCGCCCTGGCACAAACAGCCACGACCTGTCTCGAGGCCGGCGCGGCCATGATCCATGTCCATGTCCGGCGCAACGATGGCGACCATTTGCTCGATGCCGAGGCCTATCGCGCCGTCATCACCGCGATTGGCGCCGTGACAGGCAAGGATCTCGTGGTGCAGATCACCAGCGAGGCGCTCGGCCTCTATTCGCCCGCCGAGCAGAGAGCCGTCATCCGCGCCACCCGGCCGGAGGCCGTATCGCTCGCACTGCGCGAACTGGTGCCTGACACCGCCGAGGAAGCCGCCTTTGCCGAATTGCTGCTGTTTCTCAGGCTGATCGGCGCCATGCCGCAGATCATCCTCTACACGCCGGACGAGGCCAGACGCCTTGCCGCGTTGCAACGGCGGGGCCTCATTCCTTTCGAGAAACTGCCCGTACTCTATGTGCTCGGCCGCTATACGGCGGACCAGACCTCACAGCCCGACGATCTCCTGCCCTTCCTCGCCGAGGGCATGCCCCGTTTCGATCCCTGGAGCCTCTGCGCCTTCGGGCCGCAGGAAGTGGCTTGCGTCACCGCAGCAGCGCGGCGGGGCGGGCACGCCCGCGTCGGCTTCGAGAACAATCTCCACCGTCCCGATGGCACGCTGGCCCGGGACAACGCCGAATTGGTGGTGCTGGCACGCCAGGCGATCGAGGCCGCCGGCTTGAGGATCGGTGATGCCGACGCCCTGCGTGCCGCGACACTGGCGACATGAAAAAGGCGGCCGAGGGGCCGCCTTCAACACGAAACAGACGCTGGAACGTCCGCTCGAATAAATAATTCTGGCCTCAGGCGGCCGAGGCCGAAACCCAGCGCGACAGTTCGCCCTTGGGAGCAGCACCGACCTTCTGGGCAACGGGCTTGCCGTCCTTGAATATGATCAGCATGGGAATCGACATCACCCGGAACTGCGAAGCAATCTGGGGGTTCTCGTCGACGTTCAGCTTGGCGATCTTGACTTTGCCGGCCATCTCGGTGGCGATCTCGTCGAGAGCGGGCGCGATCATGCGGCAGGGCCCGCACCACTCGGCCCAGAAATCGACGACAACCGGCTCAGCCGAATTCAGCACGTCATTAGCGAACGAGGCATCCGTGACCTTGATCGTGTTGGCACCCATTTCGAGAATCTCCACAGCGGGAATGGCGGAATCGCCATGCAAATATCCGTTGCCCTCAAGCTAGGAATGCACCGGCCCAGCGTCAAGAAGCGGAACGGCTTCTCGCGCGAATGTGCACGGCTGATATGCAGATTCGCAGCTATTACCGGCCCAAACTGGTGAAATAGAGGAGCCTGCATACTATCAAACATTCGCAGAATTTCCCGGTGAGGCCCACGAATGGGGCCTCGCCGTGAAATTCTGCTTAGCCGATCACCACCCGCGTATCCGACATGCCTCGGTGACGGATGAGCTGGTAGAGCGCGGCGGCATGGGACGGCGCTAGCCGGATGCAGCCATGGGAGGCAGCACGGCCGAGCTGCTTGACCGAATAGGTGCCGTGCACGGCATAGCCGCCCTTGAAGAACACCGAATAGGGCATCGGGGAATTGTCGTATTTCTTCGAGTAGTGCATGCGCTTGAGCAGCTTGGGGCGGTATACCCCGCGCGGGGTATAGTAGCCGCGCCTTGCCGTCGATACCGCCCAGATCGCCTCGACATTGCCATCGACGATCACGGTCATGCGTTGCCTGGCGATGTCGACCTTGGCCACGATGCCCGCGGAGGCCGGCGAGAGCGGGCAGAGCGCGGCGACAAGAAGCGTGAAGGCAACGGTGATCCAGCGGCAGCTCGCGCTCAGATGCAGGGCAGGCATGACAGGTTCCTCGATACGGTTCGCTGACATTGGCCGTCCCGGGCCTTCATTCGCCATGCGCTTTTGCACAGGATGCAAATCCACCCGAAACCGAACAAAGCATGAATCGAACATGGTTAATTTTCGGTTTCCGCCCGCCGGCTGGCGTGATGCGAAACCCGAGGGATTGCCGCCCGATGCTGCCGTTCCAGCAAAGACAGGATAGGATGGCGTCACGAATCACTTTGCGGGAGCATGCATGCGCCGTTTCGTCAGGATCTTCCCGCCGTTCAAGGCCGCCCTGCCGCTGGCGGCGCTGCTGACCCTGGCGAGCCATGCGCCGGCCCTGTCGCAAGACATCACCCCGCCCGGCTACAAGCTGCCGCCGCTCGGCGCGGTGACATCAGCCACGCCCGCCAAGCAGCTCTTCGGCCGCGCCGCGACGCCGGCCAATGTCGGCCTCGGCTCGATCGGCTTCTATGCCAAGGGCTGCCTGTCGAACGGCGTGGAATTGCCGGCTGATGGTCCGACCTGGCAGGTCATGCGGCCTTCGCGCAATCGCGCCTGGGGCAATGCCGCCGTGATCCGGGTGGTGAAGAACCTCGCCGCCAAGGCCCCAACCGTGGCCGGCTGGCCCGGCATCCTGATCGGCGACATGGCGCAGCCGCGCGGCGGCCCGATGCTGACGGGCCATGCCTCGCATCAGATCGGACTCGACGCCGACATCTGGCTGACGCCGATGCCGGATCGCCGGCTGAGCGTCGCCGAACGCGAGACCAAAAGTGCCGTGATGATGGTGCGTTCCGACCGGCTCGACGTCTCGCGCTCCTGGACGGCGGGCCAGATGGGCATCGTGCGCGCCGCCGCCCAGGATCCGGCGGTCGAGCGCATCTTCGTCAACGCAGCCATCAAGAAGGCGATGTGCCGCGATGCCACCGGAGATCGCTCCTGGCTCGGCAAGGTGCGCCCGATGTATGGGCACGACTATCATTTCCATGTCCGCATCACCTGCCCGCGCGGCAGCCCGACCTGCACGCCACAAAAGCCGCCGACAGGCGATGAAGGCTGTGGCAAGGAACTCGATTACTGGTTCTCGGATGCGGTGCTGCATCCCAAGCCGCGTCCCAAGCCGCCGCACCCGCCGCGCCAGCTCACCCTGAGCGATCTGCCCACCGCCTGCAGCCAGGTCATCGCAGCGCCGTAGGAATGGCCTGACCGCCACCGGCCTGTTTCCGGGCCTTGCCCGGGGTCGAGCGAAACGCCATTCTCGCGCTTGCCGGGGAGACGGGTATTCTCCATCCCGCTGCCTTGCATGATCGGGAGGGAGTCGGATGGCTGATCGATTCGATCTGGCGGGCCGCAAGGCCCTGGTAACCGGCGGAGCGCGCGGTATCGGTGCAGGCATCGCCGAAGCCCTGGCCCAGGCCGGCGCCGACGTAATGATCGGCGACATCCTCGAAGATCTCGGCCGGCAAGCCGCTTCCAGCCTGGCGCGCCATGGCGGCGCCTACGGCTTCGTAGCGCTCGACGTCACCGACGAGACTCAGTGGGAGAACGCCGTCGCGACCACGATCGAGCAGATCGGCGGCTATGACATCCTGGTGAACAACGCCGGCGTGGAAGTCACCGCTTTGGTAACCGAGATCGAGCCCGACAGCCTGCGGCACATGTTCGATGTCAATGTCGTCGGCACGCTGCTTGGCATGAAGCACGCCTTCCGGGCGATGCGGCCGGGCGGAGCAGCCGGCAAGGGCGGTGCGATCATCAACATCGCCTCGGTCGCAGCCACCATCGTATTCCCAACCATTGCCGGCTATTCCGGCAGCAAGGCCGCCGTCGACCGCATCACCCGCATCGGCGCTGCCGAAGCCGGCAAGCTCGGCTATGGCGTGCGCGTCAACTGCATCCATCCCGGCCTGATTCCCACCGAGATGGGCCGGAAACTGACGCAGGATGTGGTGGGGACCGGGATGTTTCCGGATACCGGCGCGGCGGTCGGCCATGTCGTCGGCCAGACGCCGCTGGGACGGCTCGCCGAGATCCGCGAAGTGGCCGACGTCACCGTCTTCCTCGCCTCCGACGCCGCCAGCTTCATTACCGGAGCCGGCATTCCGGTCGATGGCGGCATGAGCAGTTGAGCGGCGCCAAGCCGGCGGCCTCAGTCGTCGGGATGGCCCGCCTTGGCCTGCAACAGGTCGGAGAAGGCCAGCAGCACGCCCGATATCATGAACACCATGTGGACGCCGACCAGCCAATAGAGATAGCGGTCACTCCTATCCTCGATCTGCATGAAGCCCTTGAGCAATTCGATGGCCGAGATCAGCACGATCGAGGCGAGTAGCTTGAGCTTGAGGCCGGCGAAATCAACCTTGGTCATCCAGGACGGCCAGTTGAGATGCTCGGCACCGTCGATCTTGGAGACGAAATTTTCATAGCCCGAGAAGATCACGATCAGCACCAGGCCGCCGAGCAAAGCCAGATCGACCAGCTCCAGCACGCCGACCACCGTCTGCTTCGGGGTGAAGTCATAAGCGCCCACTACGAAATGGAGCAGTTCCTGCCCGAATTTCAACAGAACGACGAACAGGGCGATGACCAGCCCAATATAGAAGGGCGCCAACACCCAGCGCGAGGCGACGAGCCCGCGTTCGATTATTTTTTCCATGTGGAATCTCAACCCGATTGAACAATCGCGCGCAAAATAGAGGGACGCGCCCGGCGTGGGAACCCAGCCTTGCCAAATTGTAATGCACGCGCCGAAGTGGGTGTCGGGCGCTTCCTGCCTCACTTCACGCGCAGGATCTCGACACCGGCCATGGCGCCCGGCACGGCGCGAGGCTTTTCGACATGCACGCGCACCGCGGCGGCGCGGTCGAAGGCAAGGCAGCGCTGCGCCAGCCGCTCGGCGAAGGTCTCGAGGAGATCGGCATGGCTGGCGGCCAGTTCACGCCCGATGGCAGCGATCTTGTCATAGTCGATCGTGCCCTCGATATCGTCGTCGCCGAAACGTGCTTCAGCCAAAGTCAGCTCGACATCGACGATCAGGGGCTGGGTCACGCCCTTCTCATGCTCGTAATAGCCGATATGGGCTTCGAGATTGAGGGCGCGCAGAAAGACGCGGCTATAGGATCGCGGTTCGGTCATGAGGGCAGCAATGCCACACTCAGCCGGGAAGCGCCATCGCCGTTTCGCCCGTTGCTTGCGCGGCTTCGCCATTCAGCGGGTTGTCGGGGTCCCAGCCATAGAGGGTCTCGCCGAAGCGCATGTCGCGCGCATCGAGATGGATCAGGCGGCCAGTGAGGCCGGTGCCGAATCCGACGATCTCGCGGATCGCTTCCAGCGCCATCATCGAGCCGGCCACGCCGGCAAGCGCACCGAGCACGCCAGCCTCCGAACAGCTTGGAATGGTGCCCGGCGGCGGTTTCTGCGGGAAGAGGCAGCGCCAGGTCGGGTTGGGCTCGCCTTCGGCATTGGTCTCGAAGGGCCGCAGCGTGGTCAACATCGCATCGAACACGCCGAGCGCCCCCATGACCAGCGGCTTGCGGCCATGGAAGCAGGCATCGGAGACGGCATAGCGGGTGTCGAAATTGTCCGAGCCGTCGATCACCAGATCATAGGATGCGATCAGTTCAGCCGCATTGGTGGGATCGATGCGCATCGCATGCGGAACCACCGTCACATGCGGATTGAGTCTTTCGATCGCCTCCCCGGCCGTCTCGACCTTGGGACGGCCGATATCGGGCGTGGCGTGGATGATCTGGCGCTGCAGGTTGGAGAGCGACACGATGTCGTCATCGACGATGCCGAGCGTGCCGACGCCCGCCGCCGCGAGATAGAGCAGCACCGGGGCGCCGAGCCCGCCCGCGCCGATGACCAGGATGCGAGCCCGCGACAAAGCCTGCTGCCCGGCGCCGCCGACCTCGTGCATGACGACATGCCGGGCGTAACGCTCCAGCTCTTCGGATGAAAATGCCATGGGGCGAATGTAGATACTTGCCCGAAAGGGCGCAATGATCGGAGCGCGGACTTCTCAGCGACATGCAGGCGTGTCGCTGAGAAGTCCGCGCTCCGATCTATGCTCCCAGGCTCGCCTTCTGGATGCGAGCCTGTATGATCGCGCTCCAAGAATCAGTCTTGAACAGACCGAAGACGAGGCCCTGATGACTTCTGCTCCGCGCGCACCCGGAAAGGGCGACCACGTCTTTCTGGTCGACGGTTCGTCCTTCATCTTCCGGGCCTATTTCCAGTCGATCAACCAGGACGCCCGCTACAATTACCGCTCCGACCGCCTGCCCACGGGTGCGGTGCGCCTGTTCTGCAATGTGCTGCACAAGATGATCAAGGAAGGGGTGATGGGCAAGCAGCCCACCCATCTCGGCATCATCTTCGACAAGTCGGAAGATTCCTTCCGCAAGGAGATCTACCCGCCCTATAAGGGCCACCGTCCCCCGCCGCCGGAAGAACTGGTGCCGCAATTCCCGCTGATGCGGGTTGCCGTGCGCGCCTTCGGCCTGAAGCCGGTGGAACAGTCCCGCTACGAAGCGGACGATCTGATCGCCACCTATTGCGACATCGCCGTCAAGGCCGGCGCCGACGTCACCATCGTCTCCGCCGACAAGGACCTGATGCAGCTCATCCAGCCCGGCGTGGTGATGTTCGATCCTGCTTCCGGCGACCAGAAGGCCAAGGGTTCGCGACCCGAACGCCTGATCGCCGAGGCCGAAGTGCTCGAAAAGTTCGGCGTGACGCCGGACAAGGTGGTGGATGTGCAGGCCCTGGCCGGCGATTCCACCGACAATGTCCCCGGCGTGCCCGGCATCGGCGTCAAGACGGCGGCGCAGCTGATCAATGAATATGGCGACCTCGAAGGGCTCCTCGCCCGCGCCGGCGAGATCAAGCAGCCCAAGCGCCGCGAGAGCCTGACCGACCCCGAGAACGTCAAGCTCGCCCGCATCTCGCGCGAACTGGTGAAGCTCGTCACCGACGTCACCCTGGAAACGCCGATCGAGGATCTGATCGCCCCCGGGCTCGACGCCAAGGGCGCCATCGCCTTCCTGAAGGCGATGGAATTCTCCACATTGACCCGCCGCATCGCCGAGGATGCCGGCCTCGACGTCGCCGATATCGCGCCCGACGAGGCGCTGAAGATCCCCGACAGCGATTTCTCGCCCGCCCCGGCGAGGACGCCGGCGCCCAAGCCGGGGGCGGACGGCGTCTCTGCCGCTCCGGCGGTTGCCACGGGGGCCGGCACGCCCTCCGCCGTGGTGGAAAGCGTCAAGGCCAGGCTCACCGCCATTCCCTTCGACAGCGGCTCCTATGAAACCGTCGCCAGCCTGGAAGCGCTCGACGGCTGGATTATCAGGGCCCGCGAACGCGGCTATGTCGCCTTCGACACGGAAACCACCTCGCTCGACGCCCTTCAGGCCGATCTCGTCGGCTTCTCCCTGTCGGTCGAGCCGGGCAAGGCCTGCTATGTGCCCCTGCGCCATCGCGACAAGGCGGATCTGTTCGGCGGCGGCATGATGGCCGGGCAGGTCGATGCCGGCGAGGCTCTAAAGCGGTTGAAGGGCCTGCTCGAAGATCCCGGCGTGCTGAAAATCGGCCAGAACCTGAAATATGACACGCTGGTGATGGGCGAGGAGAACGTCAAGATCGCGCCCTATGACGACACCATGCTGATGTCCTATGTCGTCGATGGCGGGCGTGGCAATCACGGCATGGACGAACTCTCGTCACGCCATTTCGGCCATAAGCCGATCGCCTTTTCCGAAGTCTGCGGCTCCGGCAAGTCGCTGATCGGCTTCGACCAGGTCACTATCGAGCGCGCTACCGCCTATGCCGCCGAGGATGCCGACGTCACCCTGCGGCTGTGGCTGCTGCTCAAGGCTCGCCTGGTCTCCGAGGGGCTGGTCACCATCTACGAGACGCTGGAGCGCCCGCTCGTCGCCGTGCTCGCCAACATGGAATCGCGCGGCATCATGATCGACCGCCAGATCCTGGCGCGTCTGTCGGGCGAATTCGCCCAGAGCGCGGCCCGGCTCGAGGCGGAGATCCACGAACTCGCCGGCGAGAACTTCAATGTCGGCTCGCCCAAGCAGCTCGGCGACATCCTGTTCGGCAAGATGGGGCTCCCCGGCGGCAAGAAGACGCCCACCGGCCAATGGGCGACCTCGGCCCAGGTGCTGGAGGACTTGGCCGACCAGGGCCTGGAACTGCCGCGGCGCATCGTGGCCTGGCGCCAGCTCACCAAGCTCAAATCGACCTATACCGACGCCCTGCCCACCTATGTGAACCCCAAGTCGGGCCGGGTCCACACCTCCTATTCCCTGGCGGCGACCACCACGGGGCGCCTTTCCTCCTCCGAGCCCAATCTGCAGAACATTCCGGTGCGCACCGAGGAAGGGCGCAAGATCCGCTCGGCCTTCATCGCCGCTCCCGGCGCCAAGCTGATCTCGGCCGACTATTCGCAGATCGAGCTGCGCGTACTCGCCCATGTCGCCGAGATCCCGCAACTGACCAAGGCCTTCGAGGACGGCGTCGACATTCACGCCATGACGGCCTCCGAGATGTTCGGCGTGCCGGTGCAGGGCATGGATCCCCAGGTGCGGCGGCGCGCCAAGGCCATCAATTTCGGCATCATCTACGGCATCTCCGCCTTCGGCCTCGCCAACCAGCTCTCGATTCCGCGCGAGGAGGCAAGCGCCTATATCAAGAAATATTTCGAGCGCTTCCCCGGCATCCGCGACTATATGGACCGGATGAAGGCCGAATGCCGCGCCCGCGGCTATGTCGAGACCGTCTTTGGTCGCAAGATGCATTTTCCGGCGATCGAATCGAAGAACCCCTCCGAGCGGGCCTTCGTCGAGCGGCAATCCATCAATGCACCGATCCAGGGCTCGGCCGCCGACATCATCCGCCGGGCGATGAGCCGGATGGATGGTGCCCTCATCAAGGCCGGGCTCTCGGCCAAGATGCTGCTGCAGGTGCATGACGAGCTCGTCTTCGAAGCACCGGAGGAGGAAGTTGAGGCGACGCTGCCGGTGGTCTCCCAGGTGATGGAGCACGCAGCGCTTCCGGCCTTGCAGCTCAAGGTGCCGTTGCAGGTCGATTCACGGGCCGCCAGCAATTGGGAAGAGGCGCATTAAGCACGATCAATCGGCATTAATCCTTTGTAACGCGCCCCAATTCCGGCCGGTTCTTGTCCGATTGAGGTGCAGCACCCACATGGGAGGCGTTGCGGCTTCCCCCTCAGGACGCAGCCGCGAAGGAGAGTCAGGATGACCCCCAACGAAAAAGCCCTCATCGAGGACCTGTTCAATCGCCTGCGCAGTTCCGCCCCGACGACGGGGCGCGACGCCGAGGCCGAAACCGCGATCGCGGCCGAAATGGCCCGCTCACCGGGCGCCGCCTATGCCCTGGTGCAGACCGTCCTGGTGCAGGACCACGCCTTGCGCGAGGCTCATGCCAAGGTCCAGGCTGCGGAAGCCGCCGCGCAGCAGCCGCAGCAAGTACCGCAGCCGCCCGAGCAGCCACAATCCTTCATCGAGCGCGCCGGCTCGGCCTTGCAGGGCTTCGGTGGCCAGCGCAACCAGGCTCAGCAGCAACAGGTTCCGCCGCAGCAGGCCGAACCCGCGCGCGGCGGCGGTTTCCTGCAGGGCGCCCTGCAGACGGCGGCCGGTGTCGCCGGCGGCGCGCTGCTGTTCGAGGGCGTGCGCTCGATGTTCGGCGGTGGCGGCGGCCTGCTCGGCGGCGGCTCGAGCCCGTTTGGCGGCGGCGGCAACACCACCATCAACGAGACCGTCATCAACGAAAACGCCGACAAGGGCCGCGACAGCGACGACAATGTGCGTGACGCCAGCTACGATTCGGATGATGACGACGATGGCGATTACGGCTCGGATGATTCCGGCGGCAGCGACGATAGCTGGATCTGACCGCCGATCCTGAGGCCACCGGCTTTCGTCCGGCTTTAAAAACAAACACCCCGGCCAGTTGGACGGGGTGTTTTTCTGTCAAAGGCCTCTTGGGCCTCTTGAAAGCCGGAGTCGCCAGTATTGCCTTACAACCCTTCGAACAGGGCGCTCGAAATGTAGCGCTCGGCGAAGGAGGGCACGATCACCACGATGGACTTGTTGTCCATGCCGGGGCGAGCAGCCAGTTCCAGCGCCGCCGCGACGGCCGCGCCGGACGAGATACCGCAGGGGATGCCCTCGATGCGGGCGAGCAGGCGGGCGGTGTCGAAGGAGGTCTGGTTGCCGACGGTGATGATGTCATCGATCACCGAACGGTCCAGCACATCCGGTACGAAGCCGGCGCCGATGCCCTGGATCTTGTGGGGACCGGGCTGGCCGCCCGACAGCACCGGGGAATCTTCCGGCTCCACCGCCACGATCTTGAGGTCGGGCTTGCGCGGCTTCAGCACCTGGCCGACGCCGCTGATGGTGCCGCCAGTGCCCACGCCCGAGACGAAATAGTCGATGTCGCCCTTGGTGTCGTTCCAGATCTCTTCCGCCGTGGTAAGGCGGTGGATCTCGGGATTGGCCGGATTGCGGAACTGCTGGGGAATGATGGCGCTCGGCAGTTCCTTGACGATCTCCTCGGCCTTGGCGACAGCACCGCGCATGCCTTGGGCAGCCGGGGTGAGGACTAGTTCGGCGCCGAGCAATGCGAGCATCTTGCGCCGCTCGATCGACATCGATTCCGGCATGACCAGGATCAGGCGATAGCCACGGGCGGCGGCGACGAAGGCGAGCGCGATGCCGGTATTGCCGGAGGTCGGCTCGACCAGCACGGTATCCGGCTTGAGGTGGCCGGCCTTCTCCAGTGCGTCGATCATGCTGACGCCGATGCGATCCTTGACGCTGGCGATCGGATTGAAGAATTCGAGCTTGGCGAGGATGCGTGCCTTGACGTTCTTGGCCTTGGCCAGCCGGTTGAGCTGCACCAGCGGGGTGTCGCCGATGGTCTCGGTGATCGACTGGTAGATGCGGCCGCGGCCGGGCACATGATTGGCATTCGCCATGAGGAACGTCCTTGATTGAAAGCGGCTGGAATTCAACATTAATCCACGAAAATGTCGAGGTTAATGTTGAATTACAGATCCATAATGTTTTTTAGATGACCAAATCTTCAAATCGAGCCCTCAAATCGCAAAGTCGATATTGGCGGGCGTGCCGCCGAAGACATGCTTGCGCTCGGCATCCCGGCAGAGGTCCTCGACGGTGATCTGGTCGAGTTCGGCCAGGAAGGATTGCGAGGCCTGGTTGACGGCCGGCGCGATGACCTGATCGACCAGGGTCGAGACCGGCGCCGGGTCGTCCTCTCCAGCGGCATCCGTCATCGCCGCGCGCACGATATCGCCGACGCTGATGCGCCGCCGCTCGCGCGCCAGCTCATAACCACCGCGCGGACCGCGCACGCCCTTGAGAATATTGTGGCGCACCAGGGTCTGCAGCAAGGTTTCCAGATGGCGCGGCGGCAAGGCATGCCGGGAAGCAAGAGCCTTGGCGGCGACCGGCGTCGGCCTCGAATGGTGGGCGATATCGACCACGGCGGCGAGGCCAAGCAAGGAACGGCGCGAAAGCAATTGCATGTCGACCCCCTGATACGGTCCCTGATGCATTTTCCAGAAGAGGCGACAGACTCTTCGATCAAGAAAATGCGTCAAAACAAAGAGTTAGGGCGAAATGCGATTCGCAGAATCGCACTTTGCTCTAGATCACGTTGCGGTGCCCGTCGAACCGAAGCCGCCGCTGCCGCGAACGGTCGAATCGACTTCCGCCGTTTCGACCAGGACAGACAACGTCACCGGTGCAATGACCAACTGGGCGATTCGCATGCCATGGGTGATGGCGAAGGATTCTACACTCAGATTGATCAGGGCGACTTTAATCTCACCGCGATAATCGGCGTCTATCGTACCAGGTGCGTTCAAAACGGTAATTCCGCTTTTCACAGCCAATCCGGAACGTGGGCGCACTTGTCCTTCATAGCCCTGTGGAATTTGGAAAACCAGCCCGGTCGGCACCAGAGCACGCATCATCGGTGCAAGAACCAAGGTTTCCCCCGGGCCCAGCGCGGCCGGCAGGTCGAGACCCGCCGCTCCCTCGCTCTGATAAGCAGGCAGCGGCAGGTCGCCGGCATGGGGGAGTTTCTTGACGGGAATGGTCAGGGTCATGGCAATCCTGCATAGAGGGCGGGTCTCCAGACCCGCCTGTTTCAAAATCGTGGGGACAGGTGATGGCGTAGGCGGGTCTGAAGAGCCTGTCTCAAAACTCGCAACACGGCCCGGAATAGCTCCACCTTTGTCATGCCGGGGCTCGTCCCGGGCATCCAGATACCGCAAACCCATCGAGACTGGGGCCCCTGGATCACCGGGACAAGCCCGGTGATGACAAAAAGCCGAGGTTCCCCCGATTTTTCGGTCAGGCCCCGAAGACTCGGCCCCGGTCACGCCGTGGCACTGGCCAATTCGCCAAAGCGAGCCATCAGGGCCCGGGCAACCGCATCCTTGTCCATGTCGGGCCAGGTCTCGACGCCCGAGGCCGAAACCAGATGAACGCGGTTGCGGTCTCCGCCCATCACGCCGCTTTCGGGCGAGACGTCGTTGGCGACGATGAGATCGCAGCCCTTGCGGGCGAGCTTGGCCTTGGCATGCTCGACGACATGTTCGGTCTCCGCCGCAAAGCCGACGACCAGGGACGGTCGGCGCGCCTTGTCCTGGGCGATGGTGGCCAGGATGTCGGGATTTTCCACCAGCGAGAAGCTCGGCGTGCCCTCTGCGCCCTTCTTGATCTTCTGCGCGCCGGCATCGGCCACGCGCCAATCGGCCACCGCCGCCGCAAAGATGCCGATATCGGCCGGCATGGCAGTCCTGACAGCCTCCAGCATCTCGCGCGCCGTTTCCACGGGCACCAGATTCACCCCCGGCGGCGGCAGAAGCGAAACCGGTCCCGAAACCAGGGTGACGCGAGCCCCGGCAGCCAGGGCAGCCGCCGCAATGGCATAACCCTGCTTGCCGGAGGAACGATTGGCGATGTAGCGCACGGGATCGATCGGCTCATGCGTCGGCCCGGCCGTCACCAGCACATGTTTGCCGGCGAGCGGCAGGGCCGGGAGCAGCCGTGTATCGGCGCGCACCGAGCCCGGCAGCGGAATGAAGGTTGGCCCCGCCAGGGCCTTCTCGATCGCCGCGACGATTTCCAGCGGTTCGGCCAGGCGTCCCGGCCCGTATTCCCCGCAGGCCATCTCGCCATCATTGGGACCGACGAAGAGCACGCCGTCCTCGCGCAACTGGGCAATGTTGCGCTGGGTCGCCGGATGCAGCCACATGCGCACATTCATGGCAGGGGCGACCAGCACGCGCTTGTCGGTGGCCAGCAGCGTGGTGGATGCGAGATCATTGGCCTGGCCCTGCGCCATCTTGGCGAGGAGGTCGGCTGTCGCCGGCGCCACCACTAGAAGATCGGCATCGCGCGACATTTCGATATGCCCCATCTCGGCTTCGTCCGTCAGCGAGAACAGGTCGGTATAGACCTTGTCGCCGGTGAGCGCGGAGACGGAGAGCGGCGTGACGAAGGCTTCGCCGGCCTTGGTGAGGATGGCCCGCACATCGGCGCCACGTTCGCGCAGGCGCCGGATCAGCTCGAGGCCCTTATAGGCGGCGATGCCGCCGCCGATGATCAGAAGGATGCGCTTGCCGACGAGGGTGGTGGACATGGATCGATCCGCGTGAGGCCAATAGGGCGTTTGCGATTCTGCCGGGCTTACCGAAAAGCACCGCGACCACCCCACACATAAATAGCGCCATCGGGGGATTCAATCGTTTCAGCGCGGCTCCGTCCGCTCCTGCCTTCCAACCGGATGGGCCAACCAGGCGAATCTGTCCATGCGGGCATAGCGAATCGGATCGCTGGGATGAGGCAAGGGCATGCCTTCGAGGATGCGCTTGGCGATCGCGTCATAGTCGCCGTCGAAATGATGCCCGCCCTGCAACTCGATCACCTGCACCGTCCCGGCATCGACATCGTTGCAGCCCGAACGCAAGCCTTCGTCAACACCATGGAAGCACTGGATATGAGGGCCGTCGATCGCCGCGACAGCCGGGATCGTCGCCCTGCGCCCGCCGGCGACCTTCATGAAACCGACGGCATAGTCGGCCTCCCGCGAGAGGCCGAGCAGCGAGACCTGGCGAATGCGCGCATGCAGATCGTCGGAAAGGTGTGAATAGACCGTAGCCGCGATATCGGCACCGAAGGAATAGCCCACCAGGATGATCGGCCTGTCGGCCCCAAGCGACGCCGCCATCCTGTCGATCGTGGCCGCAACTTCCTCGGGAGAACGCCGATGGATGAAATAGGCCAGACTGTTCAGGCCGATCGTGGTCACGCCGGCGCGGGCAAGCCCTTCGGCTATGCCATCATCGATACCCCACCAGCCGCCATTGCCCGACAGCAGGATCGCGACAGGGCCGTCCTCTCGCCTGCCCTTGGTCAGGACAACCGGGAGATCGCGCAGGGATGCGGGCACATTGACATTATCGGGCGCGGCCAATCCACCCCAGACTCCACCGAAAGCCTGCGGAAACCAGCGCGGCAGGACCTTGGCGTCGAGGAAGACGCCGGTTGCTGCCAGCAAGATCAGGACAGCGAGACGCCGTAGGGTAATGAAACGCGCCATTGGACGACAGGAAACAGATGACTGATCCGTTCCTGTGCCTGGAAGATGGCATGACAATGGCGGCCCGGAACCGCCTTCCGGGCCTGCACATCAAAAAGCCGAACGAACCAAAGCGTTTTGCGATTGGACGAGTTCAGCCAGCATCGTAGCGATGCTTCAGCCAATCCTCTGGATTGGCTTGGAAACAGGAAGCCAGGGCAAAACAAGCGTTCCGCCGTGGAACGCGCTTTGCCCTAGCCCGATCAGCGTGGAGCCAGAACCATCACCATCTGACGGCCTTCGAGCGAGGCATCGGATTCCACCTTGGCGATCAGGCCCGTATCGTCCTTGACGCGATTGAGCAGGCGGTAACCGATCTCCTGATGCGCCATTTCGCGACCGCGGAAGCGCAGGGTGACCTTGACCTTGTCGCCTTCCTCGAAGAAGCGCCTCATCGCCTTCATCTTGACGTCATAGTCATGATCGTCGATGGCCGGGCGGAGCTTGATCTCCTTGATCTCGACCGTCTTCTGATTCTTGCGGGCCTCGGCGGCCTTCTTCTGTTCGTTGAACTTGAACTTGCCGTAGTCCATGATCTTGCAGACCGGCGGCTCGGCATTGGCGGCCACTTCGACAAGGTCCAGCCCGATTTCAAAGGCCATGGCGATCGCCGCCCTGGTGTCGGTGGCACCGCGGTTCTGCCCGTCCTGATCGATCAGCATGACTTCGCGGTTCCGAATCTCCTCATTGATGCGCGGACCGTCCTTCACGACCGGTGCGTTTGTCCTCATAGGGCGACGAATGGCGGTAAACTCCTCTACCATTGAATTGATTTGGGCAAACTGTCGGCTTCGCGTCGAAGCCCGCGCCCGGATTGCGGGAAGATGTTGCCGAAGCGACCGGAAGTCAACGCTTTCATGGCCGACGGCGTGATTTTTAGATCACAAATCAGCTCGATAGACTGTCACGGATCGGCAATGAGGCAGATATTTCCAGGCTTCTCGCCTGCTCGTCCAGGCTTCTCGCCTACTCGTCTTTGAGTCTGCGACTCCGAACCAGAAGTTCGGCATAGGCGTCGAGCGTGGCGTTGCACATCACATCCAGCGAGAAATGCGCCTCGACATGCGCGCGCGCCCGCGCCGCCAGACCGTCCCGGGCGGAGGCGCCCAGGGTCAGGGCCTCGTGCAGGGCCTCCGCCAGGGCCTCGGCGTCCCCCACCGGCGTGCGCCAGCCCGTGCGCAGATTGCCGACGATCTCGGGCGGGGCCAACACCGTTTCGGAGGTGGCGCCATGATCGGCCACCACCACCGGACAGCCCATGGCCTGCGCCTCGACCGCCGTGCGTCCGAAAGCCTCGGGACTGGTGGAAGGAATGGCGACCGCCGCGGCGGAGAGATAGGCGGCCGGCATATCGCTGCAATGGCCGACGCGCAGCACCAGCCCCTTGAGGCCACGCTCGGCGATGCGCGCCTCGAGCTCGGCCACATAGCCATCCCGGCCCTGGGCATCGCCCGCCAGCACGAAAACCGTGTCCTCGATGCCCTTCTGCTTGAGAATGGCCGCGGCATCGATCAGCACGCGCTGGCCCTTCCAGCCGGTGAGCCGGCCGGGCAGCAGCACGATGCGCTGATGCGGCGCCACGTTCCAGGCCCGGCGTAGCGCCTCGACACGCTCGAACGACACGGCGGAAGGGGTGAAGGCCGTCAGGTCGGTGCCGCGGTGAATCACGCGCAGTCGTTCGGCGGCCTCCGGCCAGTTCGCCTTGATGGTGGCGGCAGTGAAGTTGGAATTCGCGATGACCACGTCCGCCTGCGCCATCACGCCATTATAGCGCTTCTTCAGCTCGGAAGTCGCCGAATAGGCACCATGATAGGTGGTGACGAATGGCAGGCTGAGTTTCTTGGTGGCGAGGCGCGCCGACCAGGCCGGCGCCCGCGACCGGGCATGGATGAGGTCGACCTTCTCCTCGCGCACCAGGCGTTCGAGCCGCCGGGCATTGCCCCAGATGCGCAGCGGATTCTTGGTCGAGGCATTGAACGGGATCCAAAGGCCGCCGCGCGCCTGCAATTCGCCGACCAGCCGGCCACCCTCGGTAGCGACCAAGGCACGGGCACCCGCCCGCGTCAGCGCATCGGCGATGTCGATGGTGGTACGCTCGGCCCCGCCCGCATCCAGGGCCGGAATGATCTGCAGCACCGTGATGCCGGCAAAGCGTTCCTCCTTCGGCCGACGGCCGATTGGGCGAGCTTTGGACGAGATATCAGACATGGGCGCTGGCTGTTCCGGCTGGCTTCTTCACGATAACGACTATGGACCATGGTCCATCACAGACTCTATAGAGCGCCCCATGTTCTAAATGAAAGGTGATGCTGTGCGGGAATTTCCGGCCTGCCCGGTATATTTTTCGCAAACAGCTACCTTACACAGAGGCAAAGCAGCGTTTTTGCGACGGAATTTCTTGCTCTAACTCCCCACGTCGAGGTGACTTTGCGATTCTCGGCGAATCTGCCAGACCGCAATCGACAAAACACAAAACGCTTGGGCAAAAGGAAGTGACCGGATGACGAGCAACCCCGCCATGATCACCGTCGGCGAAGGCCCGTCCAGCCGCAGCATTGCCTGGCGCCATCAGTCCGGCCGCGGCCCGGATGTGGTGTGGCTCGGCGGCTTCCGCTCCGACATGCTGGCGACCAAGGCAAGTTTCCTTGCCGATTGGGGCGCGCGGCACCATCGCGCCGTGACGCGATTCGATTACTCCGGCCATGGCGAATCGGGTGGGCGCTTCGAGGACGGCACCATCGGCTCCTGGCTCGAGGAGGCCCTGGCAGTGATCCGTGAGGGCGTGAAGACGCCGCCGATCCTGGTCGGCTCCTCGATGGGCGGCTGGATCGCCCTGCTGGTGGCACGGGCTCTGGCCGGTACGCCGCTGGCGCCGTCAGGCATGGTGCTGATCGCCCCCGCCGCCGACTTCACCGAGAAATTGATGTGGGACCAATTCCCCGACACGGTGAAGCGCGAGATCCTCGACAAGGGCGCCTGGCTGCGCCCGTCCGAATATTCGCCCGAGCCCTATCCGATCACCCGGACGCTGATCGAGGAAGGCCGCAGCCATCTTCTTCTCGGCAACATGGTGAAAACCGGCTGCCCCGTACATATCTTACAGGGGATGGAGGATCCGGACGTGCCCTGGCAGCATGCCATGACGCTGGTGGAGAGCCTGGCCGAGGACGATGTGACGGTGACGCTGATCAAGGATGGCGACCACCGGCTGTCGCGCCCCCAGGACCTCGACAGGCTGGTGGAGGCGGTGGAGGGCATTGCGCCCAAATCACAGCTCCTCCTATAGTCGTAACGTCCTGACCGGCCATAGCAAGGTTTCCTCGGTCGGAACGCCCTTCCGACCGAGGAAACCTTGCTGGAACTTAAATGCTGCGGAGCTCTCAAACCCGCCCGAAGGCGCGGGTTTGAGAGCTCCGTTAGGACCCGGTATTTGGAGCGGAGAGACAGATGTTCATTCAGACCGAGGCGACGCCGAATCCCTCGACCCTCAAATTCCTCCCCGGCCGCGAAGTGCTGCCCGAGGGCACCACGCTGCACATGACGAATGCCGCCGAAGGCGCGCAATCGCCGCTGGCCCAGAAGCTCTTTTCGATCGAGGGCGTCGCCGGCGTGTTCTTCGGCTCGGACTTCATCACCATCACCCGCTCGGGCGCGGAATGGCAGCACCTCAAGCCGGCCGTGCTTGGCGCCATCATGGAGCACTATCTGTCCGGCGTGCCCATCCTCAACGCGGATGTCGCGCCGCTGGATGAGGGCGAAGAGTTCTTCGACGAGGCCGACGAAGACACCGTCGAGACCATCAAGGACCTGCTCGAAACCCGCGTGCGACCGGCAGTGGCGGCCGATGGCGGCGACATCACCTTCCGCGGCTATCGCGAGGGCGTGGTCTATCTCGCCATGAAGGGGGCCTGCTCGGGCTGCCCCTCCTCCACGGCGACGCTGCGCAACGGTATCCAGAACCTGCTGCGCCACTTCGTGCCCGAGGTGCAGGAAGTCCGCGCCGCCTGAGGCGGCCGGGCCCTTTGACAAGCGGCATCGTTCGGCCGCTTTCATCAATGTTTAAGGGGGCAGGTGCTTAATCCCCTTCGGGGGGCCGGAGTTCGCTACGGCCATGCGCCTGCTGTTATCCATCCTTTTCGTAAGCGCCCTGTTTGGCAGCGCTCACGCCCAATCCGCATCGCTGACGGAGCGGCGCCTGATCGACCTCTTCGATACGCGCCTCGCCCGGGACGGGCTGGATCCGATCCGTGCCTGTCGTGGGAAGGACGACGAGTCCTATGCCTGCACCTTCGATGACACCGAATATCTGACGACGATCTCGCCGAGAAGCGACGTCACCGGGTCGATCGGCGAGTCCCGCTCGCCCACCTCGATGACAGTCATCCTCGCCGGTAACGCGATCGAGGCAATCGGCCTGATCGGCGACCGCGCGAGCCCGGCGGATCTCATCAACTTTACCGCCCATCTCGAAAGCCTGCTGCACACGATCGGGCCGCAGAAGAGCGACTACGACATCGAGCAGGACACGCTCGATCTCGGCGTGATGCGCGGTGATTCCGACGGAGACATCGGCAAGGCGCGGGTGGTCACCGAAAACTTTGCCACCATCCGCTGCCTCAACCAACCGCTTGCCGTAAGCGCCGGCATCGCCTGCATGATCACCCTGAAGCATGCAGGCTGAACATCACCTCGCTTCGTGGCCGATTGGGAAACGGGCGTTTCCGAAAGGCCTGCCTGTTCCCTCTCTATGGATCATTCCCACTCGAAGAAGTCCGGATGCGTGCGGCGCCATTCCGCCACGCGCTCGCGATGGGCGCCGATCATTTCGCCGAACTGGACGCAGGCCCGACGATCGCCCCTGTCACAACCTGCATGCAGACGATCAAGGCGGTCGACATAGGGATCATAGGCAACCGGGGCCGGCTCATACACCGGCGCCGGCCGTGGCGGCGGAACGGGACGGTCAGCCAGCGCCTGGCCGAGCAGGACACCACCGACCGCGCCGAGGGCTGCGCCGCCGACGAAAGCACCGGTACGGCCGTCGCCTGCGGAGGCCGGTGTCGTCGCCAGGGCCGTCATGGCACAAAGCACCGCGGCTGAAAGGCAGATCTTCATCGTCATTGCAATAGAAACTCCGATTTGGCTACCCCAGCATTGGCAACAAACTAGCCCACACCACCTTAAAGGCACATGAACAACAATGGTTTATTTTGAATATATCTTCTGAATATATCAGTAATTCCTGTGGCAGACCTGTCAGATTTAGCCACAATTCCGAAGCAAAGGGCTAGCGGATTCATGCCCTCGTCTGTTCAGGCGACGAGTCCGGCCATCGGTCGAACCGAAAGCGAATCCGGGAAAATGGTCGAACCCAGCGCCATGGGTGAAAGGCCGAACTGATCGGCCAGCAACCCTTTCAGCACGCTGCGAACATCCGTCGTCGGCCGGAGGTCACGGCCTTCATGAAGCTGCGCCAGTTTCAAGCCCGGCCAATCGGCGACGACGCGGCCTCCCTTTACCGCACCGCCCGCCAGCAGCATGACCGTGCCGGTGCCATGATCGGTCCCCTCGGTGCCATTGATGCGTGCTGTGCGGCCGAATTCGGTGACGGCGACCACGACCGTATCCTTCCAGTATTGCCCCAGGCCGCTCTCGAACGCGGCGAAGGCGCCGTCGAGGCCGCCGAGCAGCATGGCGAGCCGGCCTGTCGCTCCACCCTCGTTGACATGGGTGTCCCAGCCATCGAAAGCGAGGGCGGCGAGGCGCGGTCCGTCCTCGGCTGCGATCAGCCGGGCCGCTCCTTCGACAGCCTGCCGCATGCCGGCGGCGCTGTCGAGCCCACCCTTGCGCTTGGTCATGCCCATGCCGTCACCGGCGGCCAGACGCTCGGCCTCGAGCCCCCTGCGCAGAGCAATCGCCAGCGCCGGGTCGCGATGGTCGTAGAGATCGAGCAGGCGCGCCGCCAGATCATCGCCCGCATCCGGCAGGACCTGAGGCGCCCAGCCGAGCACAGGCGCGGCGCCACGCATCACCAGAGGCGTCGACGGCCCGACGGCGAGGCCGCCATGCGGCGCTATGCGTTCGCCGGCGGGCAGATCGGCCAAGGCGCGATTGAGCCAGCCCGTCGCCGTATGGCCCGGCCCCGGAAAGCCACTCTCGAGCACGTCCTGACCATCGAAGTGGGAACGCTCGCGATAGCCCGTGGCGGCGGCATGCACGACCAACGCCTGCCGGGCCTGGAACAGGCGGGCAAAGGTCGGCATGGCCGGATTGAGGGCGAAGAATCCATCCAGAGGCAGAGCCGGATGCGGCCCATCCAGGGCCAGGGCGATATCGCCGTGCAACCCATGATAATCGGGGTCGCCGACGGGCGCCACGGTCGAGAGCCCGTCCAGCGCCCCGCGCAGCACGAGCACGACCAGGCGCGGATCCCTCGCCTCGGCGGCCCGGGCGAACCGTGGCAGATAGGCCCAGGCAAACAGGGCGCCACTGCCGAGCAGGGCGGCGCGACGGGACGGATGCGGACGCTCGCACAGGGTGTCCGACGCGGTCTCCATGAGCTATCTCCTCTGGAACTCGGGAGCCATCAAAAGCAGTGCCACCGCCTGCTGGCGCGACTCGGCACGGCCGACGGCCTGGCGCGTTTCCGCCGACACCGACGGGCCGATGAGCGCGGCCAGCAGGTCGTCCGGTTCGCCGATGCCCTTGGCCTGGCGCGCCGCCTGCCAGGCGATATCGAGACGCATCGCCATGCCGGCCGGGGAGGCCTGCGTATCGGCGAGGTCGGGAAAGCCGTTCGGGCCGGGCGGCTGCCACAGGGGCGTTCCCAGCAGCGCCAGCCAGTTCAGCGTCTGGCCGGGATCCGCCTCCGGGCCGGGCCCGATGCCACGGCGCAAGGCGAGAACGAAATCGAATGGCGAGCGCATCTTCGCCAGCGGCTGAGACCAGGCTTCCGGCGCGTTGACCAGCGCCATGGCGAGCGCGCGAAGATCGCCATCCGTCTTGGTGAAAACCTCCGCCAGCCGCGCGACCATCGGGGCCGGCGGGTCGTCCGCGATGAAATGGCGCGCGATCTTCATGGCAATGTGCCGGGCCGTGGCAGGATGGCGTGCAAGATCGTTGAGCACGGCCTCCGCCTGGCCCATGCCGCCGGCCGGATAGGTCTTGCCGAGAAAAACCTGGTCACCGGGCTCATGCGCATTGGCGTTGAAGACGAAACTGCCGGGTTCGCCGAGGCGGCCCTCCCGCCCCGCAATCATCCAGCCGGTGAGGATACGCGCGAAGGCGGTCACGTCGGCCTGGCTGTAGCCGCTGCCGACACCAAGCGTGTGCAATTCGAGGATCTCGCGGGCGAGGTTCTCGTTCAGGCCGCGATTGCGGTTGCGTCCCGCCCGCGAGTCAGGGCCGACGGATTGCTGATTGTCGAGATAATAGAGCATGGCCGGGTGATGCTCGACCGCGAGCAGCATGTCGGCAAAGCGCCCCAGCACGAAGGGGCGGATCGCCTCCCGCTCGAAGGCTCCTGCCGACGCCCGCACGATGTTGTCCTTGGCGACCGAGACGCAAAAATGATTGGACCAGAAGGCGACCAGCCGCTCGACGAACCCGATCTCCGCGTTAAGCGCCTTGGCAAAACGGGCCTGTGCCTCCGCCTTCAGCAACCGAGCCTCGATGGGCGGCTCCGGCTTTATCGGCCCCTGCGGGGCGGGGGCGGCGAGTGCGGAGGACTTCCCTTCCGGGCCCATCTGCATCGCGCCCGCAGGCGCTGTCATCCGCTCGGCCTTGCGCTGCATGGTTGCGGCCATGCTTGCCTGAATGGCGGCGGTGCTACCCGGCAGGGGATCGGCATCCGTTGCCATCGGGATCAGGGCAATATCGGGTTTGACCAGTTCTGCCCGCAAGGCGGCATGCGGATCGCTGCCCAGCCTCGCCAGATCGCCGGGGCGGGGCCCCAAGCCAAAACGATTGAAAACGACCCGTGCAGGGTCGAGGTCCTGGTTCGCCACCGTCGCCTCCGCCATTCAGGGCAGCAACAGTATCGGCGGCGTATCCGATGCCATCACGGCGATCCGATGACTTAAAAAAGGCCGACTATTTCCGAACTTTGCTGCCAAGCAGGTTTCTCTTGGTCGCGCACAGGCACGATCAAGAGAAACCTGCAAGATATCAAACATTTGCGGAGTTTCCCGACGCAGCCTATCCGTAGACCCTGCCGGGAAACTCTGCATGGGTGACGGGTTGAACTTTCTCGGCCGGGATCAGTCGTTTAAGGAGGCAGACGGTTTGCCTTTCTGCCGTAAAGGTAGTACGCAAGCCTCCGCGACAGAAAAATACTTTTTCAATTTGGCCAAAGAAAGCCTCCTGCACCAAGTAGAGGCATGACCCAAAACAAGAAAATCGACGAGCAAAGCCCGCGGTCCGGCGCTACTCGTCCCGCGCGCCTTCTGGACGTTGCACGCCTTGCCAAGGTTTCCCGAGCGACTGCGGCTCGCGCTCTTGGCGGCTATGGCCTCGTTACCGAGGAGACGCGGGAGCGCGTCGCGGCGGCTGCCAGGACGCTGAATTATCGGCTCAACGAGGCGGCCCGGGCCATGCGGGCCGGCCGCACCCAGGTGATCGGCGTCGTCATTGCCGACATCAGCAATTCATTCTTTGCCAGCGCCGCCCGGGCGATCATCGATACCTGCGCCTCCCTGGGCTATCAGACCCTGATCGTGAATACGGACGACGATCTCAAGACCGAGATCGAGGCGGTCCAGACCCTGATGGAAAAGCGCGTTGCCGGCATGATCGTCGTGCCGTCCTCGCCCGACCACAACGAGCATCTGCAAAAAGCCGGCGCGGGCGAGGGACGGATGGTGCTCCTCGACCGCCGCATCGCGGATTTTTCGGTGAGTGCCGTGACAACGGATGATCGTGGTGGGGCCCGAGAAGCCGTGGAATTGTTCATCGCCCGCGGACACAGGCGCATCGGCCTGGTGGTCCTGACCGCGGCAGCCTCCTCGCAGCGGCAGAGCGAGCCGCGAGGGGCCGTGTCGAGCGCACGCGACCGCGTTCTCGGCGCGCGCGATGCCCTGGAGGCGGCCGGCCTCGACCTGCCGAAGGCCTGGCTGCGCTATACGCCGAACGATCCCCAGATGATCATCGACTCGGCGTCGACGATTCTGCGCTCCGATCCGCGACCCACCGCGATTTTGGCAACATGCGAGGAAATCGCCATTGGCGTGCTGGCCGCCTGCCGGGCCCTGAACTTGGTGGTCGGGAAAGATGTCGCCCTCATCAGCTTCGATGAATCGCCCTGGTCGGGCGCACTGACGCCGGCGATCTCGGTGGTACAGCGCCCGATCCACGAAATGGGGCGCGTGGCCGTCAATTTGCTGGTTCGACAGATCCAAGGCGGCGAAGCCGGAAGGGATGTCGAGATGCCGACCATCCTGATCGACCGGGAATCGGTCTTTGATCTCACGCCTTGATCATCGGGCGGCGTGGACGATCAGGGCATGCCGTTCGAGATCTTCGAGCCGTGCTCGACATGGGCTTTTGCAGCCTGCGCCAGAGCTCGGCCTTCGTCGCCGCTTACCAAATCCAGTCAAAATCATTGGCAAGCCAGGGAACAGCTGCAACATTGGTGCAACTGCTGAAATAACGGCATGAAAACGGGGGCAGGATGAACGCAGGCCAGACGCATCCCTTCCTTGAAATGCGGAATGTTTCCAAGACATTCGGCCGGGTCCAGGCGCTGAAGGGGGTCTCGCTCGACGTCAAGCTGGGCGAGATCCACGCCTTGATGGGCGAGAACGGGGCCGGCAAATCGACCCTGATGAAGATCCTTTCGGGCGCCTATGTGCCGGATGAGGGCTCGGAAATCCTGATCGACGGCCAGAAGGTGGCGATCTCGGGCCCGATGGCGGCCAAGCAATTGGGGATCGCCATCATCTACCAGGAGCTCGCCCTCGCTCCCAATCTCACGGTGGCCGAGAACATCTATCTCGGCCGCGAACCAAGCCGGGCCGGCCTGATCGACCGTGGCGCCATGATTGCCGGCGTCGAAAGCGTGCTGCAGCGCCTGGGCGCCACCTTCACTGCGCGCGACAAGGTGGCCGAGCTCTCCATCGCCGAACGCCAGCTGGTGGAGATCGCCCGTGCCGTCCATGCCCGTTCGCGCGTGCTGATCATGGATGAACCCACCACCACCCTGTCCGAGCGCGAGACCGAGCGGCTGTTCGCCCTGGTGCGCCAGCTCAAGCAGGAGGGGCTGGCCATCGTCTATATCAGCCACCGCATGAAGGAGGTCTACGAACTCTCCGACCGTGTCTCGGTGCTGCGCGACGGCACCTATGTCGGCACCCTGGAGCGCGAGGCGATCAACCCCGCCGCGGTGGTGCGCATGATGGTGGGGCGCGATCTCTCCTCCTTCTACAAGAAGGAGCACGACGCTCATCAAAGCCGGGGCCGGATCATCTTTTCGGTGCGCGACATCGCCGATGGCAGGCGCATCCAGCCCTGCTCCTTCGACATCCACGAGGGCGAGGTGCTCGGCATTGCCGGCCTGGTCGGCGCGGGACGCACCGAGCTTGCCCGCCTGATCTACGGCGCCGATGCGAAGATATCGGGCACCGTGGCGGTCGATGGCAAGGAGGTAGGCATCCGCTCGCCGCAGGACGCCATCGAGGCCGGCATCGCCTATCTCACCGAGGACCGCAAGCTGCTAGGGCTGATGCTGGACATGTCGGTGGCCGAGAACATCAATCTGGGGGTGATCGCCCGCGATGCCCTGGCCGGCGGCTTCCTCAATCTCGCCAAGGGCCGCAAGCGCACGGGCGAGGCGATCCAGGCCACCGGCATCCGCACCGCCTCGCCCGACGCGCCGGTGGGCGGCCTGTCCGGCGGCAACCAGCAGAAGGTGCTGCTCTCGCGCCTGCTGGAGACCAAGCCGCGCGTGCTGATCCTGGACGAGCCGACCCGCGGCGTCGACATCGGCGCCAAATCGGAGATCTACCGCCTGATCGACCGGCTGGCCCGCGAGGGCGTCGGCGTGGCGGTGATCTCGTCCGAACTGCCGGAGATCGTCGGCATCTGCGACCGCGTCATCGTGATGCGCGAAGGTCATATCGCCGGCGAACTCGGCGGCGCCGAGACCGAAGCGGTCAGCCAGGAGAACATCATGGCCATCGCGACCTCAGCCGCAAAGGATGCGGCATGACGCACCCGGCTTTTGCCCGACGCGGCACCACAACGTACCGGCAAGACAAGACGGCCCTCAAGACAGGCAGGACTGTGCGATGACATCCACCAACCCTTCCACGGCAGATACCGCCCGCCGCAAATTCGCTTTGTCCGGCACGCTGCGCGGCCTTGGCATGCTGCCCGCCCTCGTGCTGATCGCCATCCTGTTCCAGCTCTTGTCGGGCTATGTCGAATCGGGCGGCCTGTCCTGGGCCAGCGGCCGCTTCATGAGCTGGAATAATCTGTCGATCGTGGCCCAGCAGGCCTCGATCAACACCGTGCTCGCCGCAGGCATGACCTTCGTCATCCTCACCGGGGGCATCGACCTGTCGGTCGGCTCGGTGCTCGCTGCCTCGGCGATGATCGCCCTGATCGTCTCGCTGATCCCGGGCTGGGGCATGATGGGGCTGGTGGCGGCCCTGGTGACCGGCGGCCTGCTCGGCCTGGTCAACGGCGCGCTGATCGCCTTCATGCGCCTGCCGCCCTTCATCGTCACGCTCGGCTCGATGACGGCGGTGCGCGGCCTTGCCCGCCTGTTCGGCGAGGACAAGACGATCTTCAATCCCAGCCTGCCCTTCGCCTTCATCGGCAATGGCACGCTCCTGGGCGTGCCCTGGCTGATGGTGATCGCACTCGCCACGGTGGTGGTGTCCTGGCTGATCCTGCGCCGCACCGTACTGGGGCTGCGCATCTACGCCATCGGCGGCAATGCCGAGGCCTCGCGGCTGTCGGGCATCAAGGTCTGGTCGATCCTGCTCATCGTCTATGGCATATCCGGCCTGCTGGCGGGCCTGGGCGGGGCGATGTCCGCCGCCAAGCTCTATGCCGCCAACGGGCTGCAGCTCGGCCAATCCTACGAACTCGACGCTATCGCCGCCGTGATCCTCGGCGGCACCAGCTTCGTGGGCGGCATCGGCTCGATCTGGGGCACACTCATCGGCGCCCTGATCATCGCCGTGCTCTCCAACGGCCTGATCCTGATCGGCGTCTCCGACATCTGGCAGTTCATCATCAAGGGCCTGGTCATCATCGGTGCCGTCGCTCTCGACCGCCTGCGATCCTCGGGTAGCGCCCGGACCTGAGCCGACCCGGCGAGCCCCACGGCCCACGCTTTCCCCGCCTTCGTTGCACGTGTAACGGAGGCGGTTTTCGTTTTGACATGGCAGAGCCGACCCCACGTTTGAAATAGGATCTGGCGGCGCAAGTCTCCGTGTCGACTATCATCCCGGTTTCATCGAAAACCGAGATCCTGATCTGAGACCAGGGCGCCGCTCCCAACATCATCTGCAGCACATTGAAGTTCAACAAACCTCTGCCGGCCGGGATTCACGGCGCTCTCACGCAACTATGCTAAAGCGTTTTGCGATTGGACGGAGTCACCTGGAGCCGCGAAGACGCGTCGAAGCAAATAGCTTGAGCAAATAAGCGCTCAGCCATGAACCAGCACCGAGATCGTCGGGCGAGGCGGCGGGCTCCAGGCGGCAAGAGGGGGCGACGGTGGACAAGCTCACAGGCACGCAAGTCTCCGAACTGGCCAAGGCCCTGTCGACAACCGTCAATCTCGATGATCTCAGCAACTTCGTCTATGTGGCAACCGGCGATCAGCTCGAGGTCTACTGGACCGACGTGAGGCAACCGCTGGTCTCCGTGCTGCGCGAGCTGGTCATTCGCCTCGAACAGGAGGGCCAGACCGGCAATTTCCTCAAGGCAGTCTACGTCAACCGTCCGCGTCGCGACGATATCCGCCAGCTCATCGCCCACCTGGCGCCGGAAGCGGCCGCCGAAATCCTGAGCAACCCCTATGATCTGGTGATGCTGGACAAGGATAATCGCCGCACACAGCCCAGCGATGCGACCTTGGGCCCCGGCCTGCAGCGCAACATCAAGCCCCATCTGCGCATGCTCGATCCTGCCCTGTGGATCGCCGGAATGACGCAGACGCTGCGCCGGGTTTGCCGCATCGAGATCGCCGGCAGCGCGGCCGGCACCGGCTTCCTGGTCGGGCCGCAAGCCGTGCTGACGAATTGGCATGTCGTCGAGGCTGCGGCCGGGCAGAACGATTTGCCAGGCATTTCCTGCCGCTTCGACTATGCCCGCAAGGCCGACGGTTCCTTCAACGAGGGCGAGGTGGTCGCGCTGTCCGACACCGCGCTGCTGCATCATCGCCCCTACGCGCCGGCCGAAATGACCGCGGCACCGGACGAGCCGCCACCGGCGGCGACCGAACTCGACTTCGCATTGCTGCAGCTCGCCGAGACCGCCGACACCGGACGTGGCTGGTTCGCCCTGCCTGAGCGGGACGGCGCCCTGAGCCAGGGCTCGCCCCTGATCATCGTCCAGCATCCCCATGGCGGGCCCGTCAAGCTGGCGATCGACACCGAGGCGATCCTGCCGACGCCCGCCCCGCCGGAGCGGCCAAGGCTGCGCTATGCCACCAACACCGACGCGGGCTCTTCGGGCTCACCCTGCCTGAGCCTGGAGTGGCAGCTTCTCGCCCTCCATCATTTCGGCGATCCGGCCTGGGGCGAGCCGAAATTCAACCAGGGCGTCCCGGCGGGATTGATCCGGGCTGATATCGAGGCGGCCGGCTTCGGCGCGGCCATTCCGGCGGCTTGAGGAAAGGGAGAACGGCATGGGCCTTGTCACACTCCCCCCTCAGAGCGTGATCTCGATCTCCAACGCCATCGGAGACCTGTGCACCTTTCGCGAACTCGGCGACCTCATGCAGATTTGCTACGGCACCTCGGTTGCCATCACCGGCGTGAGCTTTGCCGAGCAACCCCGGCGCAAGGTCGCCCGTGATTGCGTCGACTGGGCACAAAAATGCGGGATCCTGACCAACTTCGTCGCTATCGTCCTGCATGCCAAGAACGACAACACCGCTTTCAAGGAGCTGGTCACGCAGTTGATCCCCGATGCGCTGACTGCGCCGCCGAGCGTGGCGTCGCAGGTCGGCACCGTGGTCACCGGGCTCGACAGCCTCGCAGCCTACCTGGCCAAGGACGAGGTGTGCAAGAAGGCGAGCATCTCGAAGCAGCGGCTTACCGAAATCGGCCAACGCATCAACCTGCTGGCGGCCTATAAGGGACTGCACGACAGCCTTCATCACATTCAGATCAACCACACCCGCATCCTGCTGCAGGCCGTGGCGACCATGGACAACCCGATCAGCTTCGAGACGGTCCAGGTCTATATCTCGCAGGTCCGCGCCGCCGTCATCGCGATCCGCACCGAGATCGCGAGGCCTGGTGCAGACGAAATCCTCGTCGGTCTCGATCTTTCCTGGGTCGAGGACCTGGCAAGCAGCTCGCAGCGCTGCCAGGAAGGACTCGACGCCGACAAGCCTGGCCCGGTGCTCATCGCCATCCGGCAGATCGCCGCGATCAGCGATGGCCAGTCGGTGCAATTGAACAAGGGTATCTTCGATGCGGCGACGAAACTGCCCCTGCCGGAACTGGCCGGTGCCCTGATCGAGATCGGCGCAGCCGACACCGGGCTTTTGGCTGCGCTCGACGAGGCGATCGCCGCCCTCGGAGCCCTGCAGCGCAGCTTGATGAGCCGGATCGCGACACATAACCGCTTGCAGAAAGTGGAGCAGAATCTCTCGATCCTCGCCAGTTGCCTGGACGATCCCGGTGCCCTGATCGTGGACGAGATCGCCGCCTTGTGGCCGGAGACCAGGGTGATGCTGCTGAATCTGGCTGTGCTCGGCCTCGAACGGGCTGACATGACGGTGGATGCAGAGGATTGCGACAAGATCGATGCCTGCCTCCAGGATGTCGAGATCGCACAGCGCGACACCGCGTTCAACCTCAAGAGCGCCCCGACGATCCGGACCCTGCAGCGGGCCTTCTCGGCTTTTCAGAAGAATGCCAGCGCTCAGTTCTTCGCGCTCGACAGCCGGCTAAAAGCGGATTTCGACAGTGTCTTCCAGATCAGCGACCGCCTGAAGAACATTCTGGGGGCCGTGCAATGAGCGGGACAACGTCGCACCACCCGCCGATCTCCTTCGCAAGCATCACGGACATCAGCAACGAACATCTCGACCTGCTCAGGTCCAGCAGCCAGCGCAATGACGACAGTCCAGAGGCGCTCGCAGCCTTTCGCGATCGTATCGTCGCTTTCTTAGACCGTGTCGTGACAGCCGGCGCGCAGCTTGGAAAGGAGGGGGACCGCGAGACAGCCCAAGGCATCCTCGACTATTGGAGCCTCCAATTGCTGACCTGGTCGACGAGCGGAGCAAAACCCGAGCTCGATCTGCCACTGGCGCCCTATCATGAACCGCCGGAAGCGACCTTGCCGGCCGGCAAGACCGCGGCCAGGGCCCCGAAGGGCGAGACGACGGCGCAGGATGGCCGCGCCCAAGTCAGAATCGGCTCCCTTGCTTATCAATGGCGCCGGTCGAACCGGGCGCCCGGCTATCTGCTCACCGGCAACGCGCTGGCGGAAGCCGCCGGCTATCGCGACAAGGACCCGGAAATCGAGGCCTTCGTCAGTGCGAGCGAGGCGGCCGAACGCCGGACGCGCCAGATTCGCACCGGGTTCGTCGTCACGCTCATCCTGTCGATCGCCTTTGCCATTCTCGCTCTCATATCCTTCTTCCGAGAGAACGAAGCACGCAAGGAAGCCGATCGTCTGCGCGGGCAGGCGGAGGAGCTGTCGGCGGACAATGACAAACGGGCCCAGCGTTTCCTCAGGGCCGATGTTCAACTCCAGACGGAGCGGTTTCGGCACGAGGCCGAACTCAAGGACCTCGATGATCAGTTGCAGGCAATGAAACGCTCGCTCGAGGAAGCCCAGTCCAAACTCAAGGACGCCCTGGCTCCGACGCCATCGCCGACGATGAACCCCTCCCAACACATGTATCTGCGCGATTCGAATGCCGTGCTGACGCAGGCCATCGACCAGTCTCGCGCCTACAAGCTCCCGCCTCCACCCAAGCTGACGAACGGTGAACAGCTGCTCGCCAACGTCAACCTGATCGATGGCCCCAATGGCGATGTGCGGCGGACGACCACGGACAATCTCGTGCGGGCGCTGAGGGACGGCACCGTCTCGCCCGACGACCAGCGCATGCTCGTCGGCGCCCTCGTCAACATGCTGGGACGGCCGGCGGTCCAGAGCCTTACCCTGACGGGACGCTACAACGTGCTCTACATCCTCTCGACCATCACGCCAGCCCAATGGGCCTTGCCGGACTGGTCGGCCCTGCGCGACCGGGCGCGCATCGTCACCGCCGATCTGGTCGGCCCCAACGCGCAGAACGACCTCCCGATGGGAGCGGATTCGCAGAAGCTCTACCAGCAACTGGTGCAAAAGCTGCAATGAGGCCGTTGCGTGGAGCCGGCATTGCCCCTTTCAGCCCGCTTTCCCTTCCCTCTTGAACACCGCCAGCAGATTGCTGCGAATGCTGTCCTGGCGCTGCACCGAAGTGATCTTGGCGCCTGTGAGATCGGTGACATAAAACACGTCGACAGCCTTCTCGCCGAAGGTGGCGATATGGGCCGAGGCGATGTTAAGGTTGAGCTGCGAGATCGCCGTGGTCAGGTCATAGAGCAAGCCGGGGCGGTCAAGGCCCCAGACCTCCACTACCGTGTGGCGGTTCGACCATTCATTGTCGACCACCACCTCGGGCGCGACCTGGAAGGCCTTCTGCCGCGGCTTGATGGCGCTGCGCTTGGCCACGGCATCCGGCAGGCGGATGGTGCCGGTGAGCGCCTGTTCCATCGCCTGGGCGATGCGCCCTGCCCGGCGCAGCTCGTCCTCGTCCTGCGGAAACTCGCGGCTGACGAAGATGGTGTCGAGTGCCAGGCCGTCCGTGGTGGTGTTGATCTGGGCGTCGACGATATTCGCGCCAGAGGCGGCGCAGGCGCCGGTGATGATCGACAACAGGCGCGGATGGTCGGGGGCGAGAATGGTCAGCTCGGTCACGCCGCGGAAGGCATCGGTGGCGACTTCGGTGGCGAGCGTTTCGCCACGTTCGCGCGCGGCGCGGATGAAGCGAGCATGACGCAGGCGACGCGGCAGCTCGACCTTGAGCCAATAAGGCGGGTAATGGCGCGCCACATAGGCATCGACCTCCGCAGCGCTCCAGTCGGACAGGCCGGCCCTGAGTTCGTCCTGGGCCAGTTGAACGCTGGCGCGCCGGTCGGATTTGGAGTGGCCGCCGGCCAGCACCAGCTCGGTTTCCCAGAACAGCGAGCGCAGGAGCTGGCCCTTCCAGCCGTTCCAGACGCCTGGCCCCACCGCCCTGATATCCGCCACGGTGAGGATGAGCAGCAGCTTCAGCCGCTCCAGCGTCTGCACGGTGCCGGCGAAAGTTTCGATGGTCTTGCGATCGGAGATGTCGCGGGACTGCGCCGTCATCGACATCACCAGATGCTGCTCGATCAGCCAGGACACCGTATCGGTCTGGCCCGGCGTCAGGCCGAGGCGAGGCCCCAATCGCTTGGCGATCTTGGCACCGGCGAGCGAATGGTCTTCCGGCCGGCCCTTGGCGATGTCGTGCAGGAAGGTGGCGACATAGAGCGCGGTGCGGTTCTGGATGGTCGGCATGATCTCGTTGACGAGGGGATGCTCGTCACCACCCTCGCCTCGGTCGATGTCGGCGAGTTCGCCGACCGAACGCAGGAGATGCTCGTCCACCGTGTAGCGGTGATACATGTTGAACTGCATCATCGCCACGACCTTGCCGAAATCGGGAATGAAGCGGCCGAGAACGCCGGCCTCGTTCATGCGCCTGAGCACAGTCTCGGGCGCGTTGCGCGATGTCAGGATTTCCAGGAACAGCCGGTTGGCCTCGACATTCTCGCGCAGCGCCGCGTTCACCAGCTTGAGCGAGCGGGTGACGAGGCGCATCGCATCGGGATGCAGAGCGAGCGAATGCAGATCGGCGAGATGGAACAGCCGGATCAGGTTGACGGGGTCGCGCGCGAACACCTGATCGTTGACGATGTTGAGCCGCCCCGTCTCGATCACGAAATCCTTGGTGCCGATCAGGGCCTGGCGCTGGCTGCGGCGGAAGGGAGCGATGAAGCGATCCAGCATCGCCTTGGGCTTTTCCTGGCGCGCTTCCAGCGCAGCACAGACGATGGCAGTGAGATCACCGACATCCTTGGCCACCAGGAAATAATGCTTCATGAAGCGCTCGACGCCGCGCAAGGCACCGCGATCCGAATAGCCCAGAAAGGCCGCGATCTCGCGCTGGAGATCGAAGGTCAGGCGCTCCTCGGCGCGGTGGGTGAGGAAATGGATGGCGCAGCGCGTCGCCCATAAAAAATCCTCGGCCAGGGTGAACTGACGATATTCGCGCCGGGTGAACAAGCCGGCCTCGACGAGATCGGCGGCATCCCTGACGCGATAGACATATTTGGCGATCCAGTAGAGCGTGTTGAGATCGCGCAGGCCGCCCTTGCCTTCCTTGACGTTCGGCTCGACCCGGTAGCGCGAATTGCCAGCCTTGATCAGGCGCTCGTCGCGCTCGGCGAGCTTGGCCGCCACGAATTCCGTCGCCGTCAGTTGTACGAGCTCGCGATCGAAACGGCTGGCAAGCTCGCTCGCCAGCCCCATATCGCCGAGGATCGGGCGCGCTTCGAGCAAAGCAGTGCGGATGGTCATGTCGCTGCGGGCGAGACGCAGGCATTCGTCGATCGACCGCGTGGCGTGGCCGACCTTCTGGCCGAGATCCCACAATACGTAGAGGATGGCCTCGGTGACGCTCTCGCCCCAGGCCGTCTGCTTGGACGGCAGCAGGAAGAGCAGATCGATGTCCGAGCCGGGCGCAAGGGTGCCGCGACCATAGCCGCCCACGGCGATGACCGCCATGCGCTCGCTCGCCGTCGGATTGTGGGTGGTATAGACGTAACGCGTCACATAGGCGTAGCTGGCCCGGATGATCTCGTCCTCGAGCCAGGACAGGCGCTGGGCGCAGGCCGTGCCGAGACGGTCCTCGCTGAACCAGGTATGGATGGTCTCGCGGCCGTCGCGCAAAGTGGCCTTGAGCAGGGTGACCACCGCCAGGCGCAAGGCATCGGCATGGCCCTCATGCTCCAGTGCCAAGGCATCGATCTCGGCTTCGAGCGCCATGCGGTCGAGGACGAGGTGGAGCTCACGATCGGGCTTGTCGAGCATTGCAGGCCTTGGGAAGAAGGGTGTCGGAGCGCGGACATCCTGTCCGCTCTTCCCATCCTGCGGATACGGCATCGGTGCGGACAGCATGTCCGCGCTCCAGTTATCCCTTCTTGGCGCTATCGCGCTTGGCTTTCAAGGAAAACAAGGCGTCGAGCGCCTGGCGAGGCGTCATGTCGTTGGGGTCGAGCGCATCGAGGGCTTCCGTCAGTTCGTCCCGCGCCTTGACGGCGGGCTGGGCCGTTGCCCGCGGGGCTGCCGCGAACAAGGGCAGATCGTCGACCAGGCGGGCCGCCGGAGCCTGGCGATCGGTCGCCTCGAGCTGCGCCAGCACGGCCCGCGCCCGTTCCACCACGGCGGCCGGCATGCCGGCGAGCTTGGCGACCTGGATGCCATAGGAGCGGTCGGCCGCGCCGGCCACCACCTCATGCAGGAAGACGACGTCGCCATGCCATTCGGTCACCCGCATGGTGGCATTGGCCAGCCGCGGCAGCTTCTTCGTCAGCTGGGTGAGCTCGTGATAATGCGTGGCGAACAAGGCCCGGCAATGATTGACGGCGCTGAGGTTCTCGATCGCCGCCCAGGCGATGGAAAGCCCGTCGAAGGTGGCGGTACCGCGGCCGATCTCGTCGAGGATGACAAGCGCGCGCGGCCCAGCCTGATTGAGGATCGCCGCCGTCTCCACCATCTCCACCATGAAGGTGGAGCGTCCACGCGCCAGGTCGTCGGCGGCGCCGACACGCGAGAACAGCGCATCGACGGCCCCGATATGGGCCGATCTCGCCGGCACGAAGGAACCGATCTGCGCCAAGACCGCGATCAGGGCGTTCTGGCGCAGGAAAGTCGACTTACCAGCCATGTTCGGGCCAGTGAGCAGCCAGATCTTGCCGGCGGCCTGCTGTCCTTCCGCCTCACCGCTCAGCTCGCAGTCATTGGCGACGAAGGGCTTGCCCTCGCGCTTCAGCGCCCGTTCCACCACGGGATGGCGGCCGCCCTCGATGGCGAAGGCGAGCGAAGTGTCGACGAGCGGGCGGACATAGTTTTCCTCGTCGGCCAGGACGGCGAGCGCCACGATGACGTCGAGCAGAGCCAGCGCTTCGGTAGCGGCCCGGATGGCAGCGTTGTCGCCGAGCAGGGCGGCAGCGAGATCGGAGAAGATCTGAAGTTCGCTCGCCAGCGAGCGCTCGGCCGCCGAGGCGATGCGCGATTCCAGTGTCGAAAGCTCGGCGGTGGAGAAGCGCATGGCACCGGCCATGGTCTGGCGATGCACATAGGTCTCGCGCAGGCCCGGCTGCAGAAAGGCCTCGCCAGCCTGCTGCGGCACCTCGACGAAATAGCCGATCATGTTGTTGTGCTTGATCTTGAGCTGGCGGACCTGGCTCTCCTCGGCATAGCGCGCCTGCAGGCCGGCGATGACGCGCCGGCTCTCGTCGCGCAGAGCCCGCGTCTCGTCGAGGGCCTGGTCATAGCCGGCGCGGACAAAGCCGCCATCGCGCTTGAGCAGCGGCAGATCGTCCTGCAGGGCCGCGGCAAGGCGCGCCGCCAGGCCCTGGTCCGGCCTTGCGAGGGCCGACAGGACACCGGCGAGCACCGGCGGCAACTCGGTTTCGCGCTGCCGCAGCAGGGTTTCGATACCGGCAATGCCAACGAGCCCTTCCCTGAGCGCCGCCAGATCGCGCGGGCCGGCCCGGTCGAGGGCGAGGCGCGCCATGGAGCGGGCGATATCAGGCGCCGATTTCAGCCGAGCCCGGATCTGGCCGCGCAGCAGGGCCTGTTCGGCGAAGAAGGCCACCGCGTCCTGGCGCAGGGCGATGGCCTCGGGCTGCAGCAGCGGGCTCGCCAGCCATTGCGCCAGCAGACGACCGCCGGCGGCCGTCACCGAGCGGTCGATCGCATCGAACAAGGATCCGGCACGCTCGCCGCCGAGCGTGCGCGTCAGTTCCAGATTGGCTCTTGTGGCGGCATCGACGGCCATATGCGCATTGGCGCCGTCCCGGCGGGGCGGAGCGAGCGCCGGCTTCTGGCCGACCTGGGTGCGCAGGATGTAGGTGACGAGGCCGGAAGCGGCGACCAGTTCGGCCCGCGAGAAGGTGCCGAAGCCATCGATGGTGCCCACATCATAGAAGGCGGCGAGACGGCGCTCGGCCTGGGAGCCGTCGAAGACGTCGCGCCCGACCGGCGTGACGGCAGCGCGGCATTCGCGCCAGAGGGAGGCCAGCGAAGCCTCCTCATGCACCGTCTCGGCCATGACGACTTCGGAGGGGTCGAGACGGGCGAGTTCTGCCGGCAGCCCCGCCTCGTCGCATTCCGACAAGCCGAACTCCCCGGTGGAGATATCGGCAAAGGCAAGGCCATAGCGGGCCTCGTCGTCGGAAATGCGCAGTCGCGCCAAAGCCAGCAGCAGATTGGCGCGCGTCGGCTCCAGCAGCGTCTCTTCGGTGATGGTACCGGGCGTGACCAGGCGGACCACGCCGCGCTTGACCACCGATTTGGAGCCGCGCTTCTTGGCCTCGGCCGGATCCTCCATCTGCTCGCAGACCGCGACACGGTGGCCATGGGCGATCAGGCGCTGCAAATATTCGTCCGCCCTGACCACCGGCACGCCGCACATGGCGATGTCCTCGCCCTGGTGCTTGCCGCGCTTGGTCAGAACGATACCGAGCGTCTTGGAAGCGATCTCGGCATCCTCGAAGAACAGCTCGTAGAAATCGCCCATGCGATAGAACAGCAGGGCGCCGGGATGGCCGGCCTTGATCTCGAGATATTGCGCCATCATCGGCGTGACGGGAGCAGACGCGTCGGCGGTGTCGAGTTTGCGGGGCGTGGAGGTCATGGCGGCACGCTAGCAGATGCGGGCGGAGGGAGCACGAGCTGGGGGCCGGCACGTTGTGGATAGGTTGGGGGGCCGGTCCTCAGACCAGCCTGTAACCGGCGCGCTCTCCGGTAGGAAGATGCCCGGTCCCCCAATGTCATTGACGCTCCGGAACGAACATGGCCTGTTGTCGCCCGATTCAACCTCGTGAAAGCCCGACCATGCCGCAACCGCTCACGCCCGACATCATCGTGCCCGAAGCCTTCGATCCCGCGGCCGAGGCCGAACGGCGCGTCGCCTTCCTGGCCGATTATCTGAAGGCTTCGGGAGGGCGCGCTTATGTACTCGGCATTTCGGGCGGCGTCGATTCGCTCACTGCGGGCCTGCTGGCCCAGGCCGCCGTCGAACGGTTGCGAGCCGAGGGATATGACGCCCGGTTCCTGGCCATGCGCCTGCCCTATGGCGTGCAGGCAGACGAGAAGGATGCGCAGCACTCCCTGGCGACCATCAAGGCCGATCGCGTCGTCACCGTGAACATCAAGCCGGCGGCCGACGCGATGATGGCCGAGCTTACACGCGAAGCCGGCGACCTGATCGAGGGCGCGCGCGCCGATTTCCACCACGGCAACATCAAGGCACGCCAGCGCATGATCGCCCAGTTCGGCCTCGCCGGGGCCGTGCGCGGCCTCGTCATCGGCACGGACCATGCGGCCGAGGCGGTGATGGGTTTCTACACCAAATTCGGCGACGGCGCCGCCGACATCCTGCCGCTCGCCGGCCTGAACAAGAGACGGGTGCGGGCCCTCGCCGCCCATCTGGGTGCACCGCGCGAGCTGGTGTTCAAGGTGCCCACCGCCGATCTGGAGACCAATGTGCCGCTGAAGCCGGACGAGGACGCCTATGGCGTGACCTATGACGAGATCGACGACTTCCTGGAGGGCAAGGCGATCAGCGAAGCCTCGCATCAGCGCATCCTGTCGACCTATCGCACCAGCGCCCATAAGCGCGCTTTGCCGGTGGCAGCCGGCTAACCTCCCGGCACTGGGCCGGGATTGATGTCGACAATACCGATCAGAAAAATTATCTATAAATCATGAGCACCCCCAAGGACGACACCATTGCCATCCGCATCGCCAAGGTGCTGGCGGATCGCATCATCTCCGGGGTGATCGAGCCGGACGCCCGGCTGCGCCAGGACCATGTCGCCGAAGAGTTCGCCACCAGCCACGTGCCGGTGCGCGAGGCTTTCAGGCGCCTGGAGGCACAGGGCCTGGCGGTGAGCGAGCCACGGCGCGGCGTGCGTGTCGCCGCCTTCAACCTGGAAGAGGTGAAGGAGGTCGCGCAAATGCGTGCGGCTCTGGAAGTGCTGGCCCTGCGCCAGGCCGCACCGCACCTCACCGCCACCATCCTCGACGAGGCCGAGGAAGCAACCAAGGCTGGCGACCGGTCGCCCGACGTGCGGTCCTGGGAGGAGGCCAATCGCCGCTTCCACCGGCTCATCCTCGCGCCCTGCCGCATGCCGCGCCTGCTGGCGGCGATCGACGACCTCCATGCCGCCAGCGCCCGTTTCCTGTTCGCGGCCTGGCGCTCGGAGTGGGAAACCCCGACCGACCAGGATCACCGCGCCATCCTCTCGGCGCTGCGGGCGGGCAAGGTCGACGATGCCGCCGGCACCCTGACCCGGCATGTGCAGCGGGTCGGCCTGAAGCCGGTCCGGTCGGCCTCCGGTGCCACGCGGGAAGCCTTCGCCATCATCGGCTGAGCCCCCCGGGTGCGCGGGCATCTCGCCCGCTCTTCTCATCCGGCAGGTACAGCGGTTCCAAGGGCGGGCAAGATGCCCGCGCACCCGGATATTGCCAATCGTCCCATTTTGTGACCTCTATAGATCATCGAATTCAAGATTATCTATAATTTCTAGCGGAGCCCCCATGTCGCACAGCGCCACACCCTCCCTTATCCCGGCTTTCAGCCCTCTCGACATCTCCAGGCGCTCCCTCGGTTGGCAGGCGGCAGCCGTGGTCGCAGGCACGGCCGTACTGGCCCTGGCATCCCATATCCAGGTGCCCATGTTCCCAGTGCCGATGACCATGCAGACGCTGGCCGTCACCCTGATCGGTGCGCTCTATGGCTGGCGGCTCGGCGCCATCACGGTTCTGGCCTGGCTGGCTGAGGCCTGGATGGGCATGCCGGTCACCGCGACGGGAAGCATCGGCGCCTTGCTGTTCGTCGGTCCGACGGCTGGCTATCTGATCTCCTTCCCGCTCGTCGCTGCTCTCTGTGGCTTGCTGGCCGAGCGCGGCTGGAATGGCAACCGCCCGGTTCTCGCCTTCGTCAACATGACCTTGGGCAATGCCCTCTGCCTGGCGATCGGCGGTGCCTGGCTTGGCGCCCAGATCGGCGTGGAAAAGGCCCTCCTGCTCGGCGTGGTGCCCTTCCTGCTCGGCGGCCTCCTGAAGTCGGTCATCGGCGCCGTCACCCTGATGGCCCTGGTTCGCGGCAAGGCCGGCGCTGCCCGGTGACGGTGCGGCTTCGTGCCCACCATCTCCTCTGCATGCTGACCTATGTCGGCAAAGGCTATAGCCCCGGCTTCGTCGCCAATTACGACGCCATCGCAGTGCGATTGAGCCAGGGTGAAGACATCGTGATCGTGGCGGGGCCTGATGATATCTGCGCCCCGCTGCTGCAACAGGCCGATTCGCATTGCCACGAGCCGCGGATCGACCAGCGCGACGAACTCGCCATCCGCGACGTCGGCGCCCTGATGCGCCTGCCTATCCGCACCGGCACCCGCATCGCCCTGACTCCGACCTTGCTGGCACGCTTCCGTGGTGCCTTCGCCGCCAATCTGACGCGTTCAGCTTGTGTGGGCTGCGAATGGTCGGGCCTGTGCAGCGCCGTGGCTCGCGACCGCTACCAGGAGTCCCGCGTGAGGCGGGATTGAGGTAAGAGGGAAGCGCCAGCCGACCACCTCACACCGCAGCTCTGTCCGCCATGCGCATTCTCGATATCCGCGAACGCAGCGTTCCGATCTCCCGCTACGCCGGCCCGGCCCGGCAGGGCGCGCTGACGACCAGCGTTGTCGCCATCATCACGGATGTGGTGAAAGCCGGCCGGCCGATCGTCGGCTATGGCTATGCCTCGGTCGGCCGCTATGCCCAGAGCGGGTTGATCCGCGAACGCTTCGCCCCGCGGCTACTGCAGGCTCAGGCGGAAACCCTGATCGGCGATGACGGCAATCTCGATCCTTTCAAGGCCTGGCAGGCGATGATGACGGGCGAGAAACCCGGCGGGCATGGCGAGCGCTGCGTCGCGATCGGTGCCCTCGACATGGCGCTGTGGGACATCGCCGCCAAGGCGGCTGAACTGCCGCTTCATGCCCATCTCACCGGCCGTTTCGGCGCCGTTTCCACCGAAACGAACAAAGTCCGCGTCTATGCGAGCGGTGGCTATCGCCATCCCCGGGACGACCTCTCTTTGCTGGCCGACGAGATGCGCCGCTTCGCCGATCTCGGCTTTTTCAATGCCAAGATGAAGATCGGCAGCGCCGGCCTCGACCAGGATCTTCGCCGCATCGAGGTGGCCGTCGCCGCGCTGGGAGCACCCGGCCGCCTCGCCGTCGATGCCATGAACGCCTATGACCGTTCGGCCGGCCTGGAGGCAGCCACGAAGCTTTCGCCCCTTGGCCTGTGGTGGTTCGAGGACATCTGCGACCCGCTCGACTTCGAAACCCAATCCGCTTTGGCATCGGCCTATACGCCGCCGATCGGCGCGGGCGAGGCCCTGTTTTCGGCGGCGGAGGCCAGGCTCCTCGCCCGCCATGGCGGCCTGCGGCCGGATCGGGACGTGCTGCTGTTCGACCCCGTGCATTGCTACGGCCTGCCCGGCTATCTCCAGATCGTCGAGGCCGTGACCTTGGAAGGCTGGGCGAGACAGGCCTTCTGGCCGCATGGTGGGCACCTGTTCGGCCTTCATCTCGCTGCGGCCCTGGGCCTCGGCGGCGCCGAGGTCACCCCCTTCGCCTTCCAGCCCTTCTGCGGCCTTGCCGACGACAGTGTGATTGCCGATGGCTATGTAACACTGCCACAGGCCGAGGGCATCGGTTTCGAGACGAATACGGCGCTGAAGACGCTGTTCAGGGAGCTTGCAGGATAGGGCGCGCCTGGAGCGCTGACATCTTGTCCGCCTCTTTCTTGAAGCGTAGTGGTTCCAAGAGCGGGCTGGAAGTCCGCGCTCCAAGTCGTGCCCCCAGGGATTGACGTAGCCCCGAGCAACTGCCACTTGAGCCGGCATGATCCCCAAATCCCCTGAACCCGGCTTCGGCGTTTACGTGCATTGGCCGTTCTGCCTGGCCAAATGCCCGTATTGCGACTTCAACAGCCATGTCCGCCAGGGCGGCGTCGACCAGACCGGCTATGTCGGGGCCTATCTCCGCGAGATCGCCCATATGGCCGACATCGCGCCGGGGCGACAGGTCCAATCGATCTTCTTCGGCGGCGGCACGCCCTCGCTGATGGAGCCGAAGACGGTCGGGGCCATTCTCGATGCCATCGGCGGCGCCTGGACCATCGCGCCCGATGCCGAGATCTCGCTGGAAGCCAATCCGACCAGCGTCGACGCCACGCGCTTCGCCGGCTACCGCGCCGCCGGGGTCAACCGCGTCTCGCTCGGCGTGCAGGCCATGAACGATGCCGATCTCAAGCGCCTGGGCCGCATGCATTCGGTGGCCGAAGCCATGGCTGCCGTCGAGATCGCCGCCAAATCCTTCGAGCGCTATTCCTTCGATCTGATCTATGCCCGCCCGGACCAGCGGCCTGGGGATTGGCAGGCCGAGCTCGACGAGGCCATCGACCGGGCCGCCGAGCACCTCTCGCTCTACCAGCTCACCATCGAGCCGGACACCATGTATGAACGCCTGGTCGCCGCCGGCAAGCTTATCCCGATGCCGGACGAGGATGCGCGCGTGCTGTTCGACATCACCCGCGAAACCTGCGAGCGACGCGGCCTTCCGGCCTACGAAATCTCCAACCACGCCCGCCCCGGCGCCGAATGCCGGCATAATCTGGTCTATTGGCGCTATGGCGAATATGCCGGCATCGGCCCGGGTGCCCATGGACGCCTCATCGATGCCAATGGCATGCGCCGCGCCCTTTCGACCGAACGCAGCCCCGAGAAATGGCTCGCGGCGGTCCGCACGAACGGCCATGGCCTCGTCGACGATCAGGCCCTGACGGCGGACCAGCAGGGCGACGAAATGCTGCTGATGGGCCTGCGCCTCGCCGAGGGCATCGATCTTGCCCGCCTCGCCCGGTTGCGCGGCCGGCCCATGGCGGAGGCTACGTTGGCCGGCCTGCAGCAAAACGGCATGATCGAGCGCCGGGAAGACCGGGTTCGCGTTACCCGCGCGGGCTTTCCGCTGCTCGATGCGGTGGTGGCGGAGTTGGCAGCCTGAGCGCCAGATGTCGCAGGATCGCCTGCACCGCGGCGCCGGCATCGCCGTCGCGGTCGTGCCCGCCGGGCCGCGCGATGCGCTCGGCTCCCGCAAGTTGGGGCAAGGTGCAGGCGCTGCGTTCTTCCCGGCCATAGAGACAGACCACCTTGCGAACGGGAAGGCCGCGCAGCATTGGCGCGACCGGCGTATCGTCCGCCGCCGGCAAGTTCAGCATTTCCAGGAGCGAGATGCGGAAATTGGCCTCGGCCAAAAGGCTTATCAAGGCAATCAGCCTGGTTTCCCGTTGCGTTTTCGCCGAAAGCAACGGCCAGGCGAAAGGCAGCGCGTCGGCACCGAAGGAATAGCCAGCTAGGACGATGCGGCCGGCATGCCAACGCCGGCGATAGACGGTGAGGACACGCTCGATATCCCGTGCCAGCTCGACAGGCGAGCGTTTGGTGAAGAAATAACGGCGCGCATCGAGCCCGACGACACCAACGCCGGCCCGGGCGAGGCGGCGAGTCAGGCTTCGTTCCAGCCTTCCCCAACCGGTATCACCCGACAGGAAGAGTACGACCGCGCCGTGTCCGGCCGGCGGCGCCGAGATCTCGAGCGGCAGGTCCACGAGTCGGCTATCGGTTGCGGAGGCTTGGGCGGCAGCGATTTGTGCTGAGCCGAACAGCATCATGGCGGTTGCCAGCCCCGCGGCAACGGCACGCCAGCCCGATCGCCCGCGCAAACGGCTACCCAACCTGCCAGGGTTCGACCAATCCCTGGCGCAGGGTCTCGCTATAGGCCCCCTTGTCGATGGTGCCGACAATCTCCTTGTCGAAGGTGATTTCGACATCGAAGCGATGGCGGGCCGAGAGCTGGCGCAAATGCTCGATCAGCGCGATGGCGCCGGCAAAATCGGCTTTTTCGCCGGCGATGGTCTCTCCGGCAAGGCTGGCGCGCACCGGCAGCTCCACCGCGCAGCCCGTGTCCGGATCGGTCTCGCTAACCTTGTGCTTGAAGGCATCAGGCGCCTCGATCGGCCACTCCACGCCATCGGCGAACTCCTCGATCTCATCGATGATATCATCCATGGCATCCTCGCCGCTGATGCCGAGGAGATGGAAGGTCAAGGTGTGGATCTTGCGGGCAGCGCTCATCAGGCTCTCGTTTTAGCGGATCACTGCTGACAGGAAGATGTCAGCAGACAGGCTTTATCAAGAGCTACAGCGAAGATTGGAAAGGAACAAGCCATGGCTCTCAAAGGCAGCTGCCATTGCGGCGGCACGACATTCGAGTTGAGCGAGGCGCCGCAGGAGGTGACACGCTGCACCTGCAGCTTCTGTTCCAAGCGCGGCTCGCTCTGGGCCTATTACAAGCCCGAGCAGTTCCGGCTGACCTCGCCGCCCGAACAGGTCGCGACCTATCGTTGGGGGTCGAAGACCATCCAGCATCACTTTTGCGCAACCTGCGGCTGCGGCACCTATACGCAGACGCCGGACTGGTCGACCGGCGAGCCCGATTTCGACAATCCCAAGATCAGCATCAACGCCAGGCTCTTCGACGATTTCGACCTGGAGGCCGTGCCCGTCACCGTCATCGACGGCCGGAACCTGTGGTAGCCACGCCGGCGGTCAATCCTTCCGGTCGGCACGAAGCGGCTGCCACATCGATACGGAGCGAGGTTCCGCCAGCAATTCGGGCAGAGCCTTGTGCCAGGCCTGCCGATAGGGCCGGTTGAGCTGCACGTCGAGCACCTCCTGATGATCGACCCAGGTTTCGTGAAGCAGGAAACGGCAGGGATCGGCGGGATCGCCATGGAGCGTGGCGTTCACGAAGGTCGCTTCATGACGCATCGTGTCCAACAATGTGTTCAGCATGCCGAGGAAGCGCTCGCGCTGCCCGGGGTTGACGACAAAGCCGATCAGATAGGTCACGCTCATTTGACTGTCCTCCTGCGGCATTCCCGCCGCCAACGCCACCGAGGATAGTGAGCGGGTCGAGGAAGGCGATTACCTTGGGCGTAATCGCGTGCCACCTCGGCTCCCGGCACAATGGCGGCCTCTCAACCCGGAGGAACCGCCATGACCGCACCTTTCGTCGAGATCGCCGATGGCCACCGTCTTTTCGTTCGCGACTGGGGCCAGGGCGCTCCCGTGCTACTGCTTGCCGGCTGGGCAATGGATTCCGGCATCTGGGCGCAAACCATGATCGGGCTCAACGCCCAGGGACTGCGCACCATCGCCTATGATCGGCGCGGCCATGGTCACTCGAGCGATCCGGGCACCGTCGATTTCGACGCGCTAGCGGACGACCTCGACGCCGTGATCACTCAGCTCGGCCTCAGCGACCTCACCGTGGTCGCCCATTCCTGCGCCGTCGGCGAAGTGCTGCGCTATATCAGCCGCCACGGGGCAGGGCGGATCGGGCGCATCGTCCTGGTCGGGGCCCAGGGCCCCTGCCTCGTCGCCGGACCGGGCAACGATCAGGGGCGGCCGAGGGAAGCCATCGAGGCCCTGATGGAACAGCTTGCCGACAACCTGCCGGCCTGGCTCGAGGCCAATATCGAACCTTTCGCACCCGGGGCCAGCAAGCACACCCTGGACGGGCTTGTAGACATGGTGCTGGGCGGTTCGCGGCGCATCCTGATCGATCTGCAGCGCGCGATCGTGGAGACCGATTTGCGCCCCGAAGCCACCGCCCTCAGGGTGCCTGTCACGCTGATCCATGGCGACCGCGACGTCTCGGCACCGCTGGAAAGCACCGGCAAGCGCTTCGCCGCCCTGATCCCGGAAGCCGAGCTGCTGGTCTATGAAGGCATAGCCCACGGCGTGATGGTGACCCATGCCGCCAAGCTGGCGAGGGACATTGCCCGGATAGCCATCCGGCAGGCGGCCGCGGCAGCCTGACCTCGGTCGGGTTTGTTTCCAGGCCTATTTCCTGGGCTGCAGGCAATTCACTGGCAGGGCCGGATTACCGAACCAGATCTCGAAGGTGTTGGGGCGCGAATCCCGCGCCCCACTCCAGCTCGTCGACAGATCCTTGGTGGTGAGCTGCAGGCCGACGGAAGCGAAGAGTTCGGCGAGGCTTTCGGCGCGCTTGCGGTCGGATGCCTTGAAGTAGCGCAGTTCATGCGCTTCGCCCGACCATTTGGCTGATAGCACCGACGGGAATGTGATGGCCGCCTTGTCGCCGTCCTTCATCTCGTCGAGCAGGATATTGGCACAGGGGCGCTGCATGTCGTTGAGCGCGTGCACGAAGATGCGGCTCGGCAACCTTGCCGTCGCCTCCTCATAGGCCGACTTCACCGAGGTGTTGACGAGCGAGGCCTTCTGCACCGCGTTCTCCAGCAGGGGCAGCAAATCGCGGTCCGAAGACGAATTGGCATAATCGAGCTGCGCGGTGATGAACTCCACCGGCACCTTGTCGTTCTTGAGGAGATATTCGAACATGGCGACGCCATATTTGCGCTTCTCCGGCGCGGCATCGGTCATCAGGTCGATCATGGTGCGCAGATCGGCGAGATTCTGCTGCCACCGCGTGTAGTACCAGCCGATCCCGGCCACGGTGAGCGGGATCAGCGCCGTCGACAAAAGCTGCGGCAGGACTTCACGCCAGGGGCGAGGCAGTGACATAGGGGAACTCCGGGCAGAGTTCCCTGCTTAGCGCCGAATCACCATGCCAGCCATGCCCGGCACGGCCAGGCGCACGTCTCCCCACAGGATCCGCACGCCCGGTACCGAATGCCGGTCGCGAACGGCTTCAGACCACGCTGAGGCGGACGTCGAGATTCTTGCGGGTCGCCTCAGAATAGGGGCAAACGATGTGGGCCTTGGCGACGAGATCCTCGGCACGGGCATGGTCGATACCCGGCAGCGCGACGGCAAGAGCGACATCGAGGCCGAAGCCGGCACCATCGTCACGCGGTCCGATACCGACCGTGGCGGTGACGCTGGCATCCTCGGGAAGGGTAACCTTTTCCTTGCCGGCCACGAAACGCAGCGCGCCCATGAAGCAGGCGGCGTAGCCGGTGGCGAACAACTGTTCCGGATTGGTGCCGGGGCCACCGGCGCCGCCGAGTTCCTTGGGCAGATCCAGCTTGACCGAAAAATGGCCATCCACGGTACCGGAGCGACCGCCGTCGCGGCCATTGTGATCGGAACGGGCTGCGGTGGTGTAGAGAACCTTCATGACGAACTCCCTTCGGGTTGAATACACGCTCTATATCGCACACATTTATATCGTGCGCGATATTTATTTTGACAGGAGGAGCATTTTTTCGGAAAGGCGATTTTTGGCGGGAAAGTCTGCGAAAATGATTCTGCATCCCTGTCGTGTGCGATATGATTCGCGGCTGAAGCTCGCCGGCTAGGCTTGTGCAGCCGGCACCGAACGTTGCGCCAAAGGAGGCACCGATGGAATCGTCTTCCAACGAGTTCACGCCGCTGCTCTTGCAGAACCAGCTCTGCTTCGCGCTCTACGCCGCCAACAATGCCTTTGGCCGTTCCTACAAGCCTCTGCTTGATCCGCTCGGCCTGACCTATCCGCAATATCTGGTCATGCTCTGCCTGTGGGAGCGGGACGGACTCAAGGTCGGCGAGATCGGCGCCCGGCTCTTCCTGGAAACCAATACGTTGACCCCCTTGCTCAAGCGCCTGGAGGCAGCGGGGCTGCTGAAACGCCGGCGCGACAGCCATGACGAGCGCCAGGTTCGCATCTCCCTCACCGCCGAAGGCAAGGCCCTGCGCGAGAAGGCCCGCGTCGTGCCGTCCCAGATCACCACGAACACCGGTCTCGAAGCCGGCCAGGCGGGCGCCCTCAAGGACTGGCTGGAATGGCTGCGGGAAGCCCTGGACCTGCATCAGAAACAGGCAAGCGATGCGGCATAGCGGCAGCTTGGCCCTTATACGCAAGCGATACTAAATTCGTCATTGTGACCGTAGCGAAGCAATCCAGTCCGACCGGCATGCGAGAGTATGGATTGCTTCGCTGCGCTCGCAATGACGTGACATGAACCGATCTCTTCGGGACAGGTCGTCAGCCTTCGCCGCCGGCCTTGCGCCACACCAGGATCGCCGCGGCGAGGTCCTTCAACGCACTGCCGATCGACTTGAACAGCGTCGCTCGACGCACGGCCACAGACCCCACTCCCTGGCGGCCTCCCTGGGTTACCGTAACTACGCAAGGTACTGAAGCCGGATCTGCAGAAAGACCGCGAGTTGTAGGGTAAAAGTTAGAACCACGAAGCACGACACTGGAAGTCTAAAGAAATATTCGCTAGCTTCCTTCAAGTGGAAAGATCTTCCTCTTGCAGAATGAGGGACAGGTGCAGAAATTAATTCTGGCCTGCGTGGCAGGCGTCCTGGTGGTTGCGGTGGGAGGCTATTTTGCTTTCCAAACTTACAGACATACCTTTTCCGTCACCGTGAGTTGCCTGCAAGACAAAGACATCATGAGGAAAATCGATGGCTGCACTCAAATCATAGATGCCGCAGAAAGCTCTAAACGAAGCTTCATTACAATACAAAGCCTCAGCTTGCCTGCCGCTTATCTCAATCGTGGCTATGCTTATATAAAAATTTCAAAACATGATGAGGCTCGAAAAGATCTCAATAAAGCAATCGAGCTGCAACCGACACTTGCAATGGCCTACAACAATCTCGGCTGGCTCGACATGGTCGCAGGAAATCTGGAAAGTGCGAACAAAAATCTAAAACAGGCAATAAATATAGATAAAACATTGGGTTTTGCATGGAACAACCTCTGCGACTTGCAGGAATCAATCGGGAATCACACTGAAGCAGTGAGGATTTGTTCTCATGCAATCGAATTGAGTCCTAAGCACACGGACAATTTCATCTACCGCAGCGATGCCTATCTTTCTCTCGCTGAAAGCACCCAGACGACACAGAACGACTCTGCGCAGCGACAGAATTACAAGAACGCTCTATCCGATATCGACGTTGCCATAAGCCTTTCTCCGGCGGAGGCTCATGGGCATAATGAACGGTGCCGCGTCCTCATCGCGAAGCTGGACTATGCCGGAGCCATTGCCAGCTGTGAAACGGCCATAAAACTCAAGCCAGACTTTGCTGCTCCTTATGCCAATCGCGGTTTGGCAAGCCTGCGCCAAGGCGATGCCTCGCTCGCGCTGGCGGATTTCGACAAGGCCATCCAGCTCGATCCGAAACTGCTGCAGGTCTACGGTTTGCGCGCGGAGGCTTTTGAAATGGCCGGTGACGTCGACAAAGCCCTGAAAGCGTCACAAGACACGATCGCACAATTCCCCGATGAGGCATCTGCGTTCTCGGATAGAGCGATCATCAACTTTACGATTGGCAATTTTCATGCTGCGGCCGAGGATTTCTCAACAGCCTTGAACCGTAACGACTTCGTTTACAGTAAGCTTTGGCGTTATCTATCCCTGGCGAGGGCAGGAGAGGACGGAATGAGCAAGCTCACGCAAGATGCCGATAGCGTGAAGGACAAGAGCTGGCCTTATCCTGTTCTCGAGTTCTATCTCGGCCGACGCGATTCGAACGCCATGATGGCGGCGGCTGAGAACGATAACCAACGTTGCGAAGCAACATTCTATCAGGGTGAATGGCTGGTGCTTCAACACAATGTGGGTGATGCAACCGCCCTCCTGAAGAAGACCATAGACACCTGCCCTAAGACGTTCGTCGAATACAGGCTCGCGCAAGCCGAGTTGAAGCGTTTGGCACGATAAGGGGGCTTGCGGCGGAAGCTCGTTCGAGGCCGGCGGTCTCTCGCCGTCAGCGCTCGGCCTTCTTCCACACCAGGATCGCCGCGGCGAGGTCCTCCAACGCACTGCCGATCGACTTGAACAGCGTCACCGCCTCGCTCGAATCACGGCCGGGATGCCTCCCCCGGGTGAGGTCGGCCAGATCGGCCCGGATATCATCCTGACTGATCGTGCCGGCCTTGAGGGCCAGAGCGATGTCGCCGCCCTCGATCAGGGCACCCGGCGTGTCGACGAACAGATCGCTGGCACGTACGGCCTCGTCATCGGCCTCGCGCATCTGCAGATTGAAAGCGCCGACCAAGTCCAGATGCATGCCCGGCCGCAGCCAGGCTCCCTTGACCAAGGGCAGGTTGGACAGCGTGGCGCAGGAAATCACGTCGGCTGTGCGCACCGCGCGCTCGAGATCCGGCTCGTATCGAGCCGTAATCCCCTGCTGGCCCAGTTCCTCCACCAGCTTTTCGGCGCGTTCCGCCCGATGGTTCCAGATCGCCACATCGCTGATCGGTCGCTGGCTGGCATGGGCGCGGATGAGGAAGGGTGCCAGCGCGCCAGCGCCCACCATGGCAAGGCGGTTCGCATCAGGCCGGGCCAGATAGGAGGCGGCGAGCCCCGAAGCGGCGGCCGTGCGCCAATGGGTCAGCCGGGTGCCATCGATCGCCGCCAGGGGCGCCCCGGTTTCGCCCGACATCAAGACATAGGTGCCGAGCACGGCCGGCAGGCCGCGGGCGCCATTGGCCGGGAACACATTCACCAGTTTGGTACCGAGGAAGGCGCCCGGCCCCGGTGCATCGCCGGTCCAGGACGGCATGATCAGGGCAGTGGCCGCAGCGGCGCCGTGGCCGATTTCAAGATGCTGGCGTGGCGGCGTGACGAAATCGGCCGCAAAGGCCGAGCGCAATGCCTCGATCAGATCGGGAAAGGTCAGAAGGCCATCGATCTCATCGGCGGTGATGACGCGCATGGCTGTTTCGTCCGAGGCAACAAGAAGGTTTTGGCCGTATGGCCCGGAGCGGGAAGTATAACCGATCCGGTTGCAGGAAACAGATCGGCCTACAGCATCGTTTTTGCCGAAAACCGGTGCCCACTTTTCGGCACGATGTTCCGATCAGGGCGAAACGATCACACCGGGAGCGTCAGAACGGCACGCTCGAAGGCAGGACGGCATGGCTGTCGCGTGCTTCGGGTACGGGGCCAGCCTGGCTACGCAGGCGGTCGAGCTCATTGCGATTGCGCTCCACCTCGACCTGGGCGACCCGCGCGGCGCGGCGGAAACGGCTCTGCTTCAGCCAGACGGTGATCCCGCCGATCAACATGCCGACAAGCAGGACCCCGAACAGGATCAGGAACATCGGCAGATGCAATGTGGTCGCTTCGGCGCCCGGCGCTGTGGGATCGTAGGACAAAGCTACGCCTTCGGCGATCCATTGCTTGTTCGCGATGGCAAAGGCCGCCATCACGATCAGGGCCAGAATCAGGATGAAATAATAGAATATGCGCTTCATGACCTGCCCCGCTCCGGCACGATAACTGTGTCAGGCCGTCGACTTGTTCAGTCGCAGCCGCATGTCCTTGCCGGTCTTGAAGAAAGGCACGAATTTCTCGTCCACGGGCACATGCGCGCCGGTACGCGGATTGCGGCCGATGCGAGCGGGACGGGCCTTCACCGAAAAAGCCCCGAAGCCGCGCAGCTCGACCCGGTCGCCCTTGGCCATCGCATTGACGATCTCGTCGAGGATGGCATTGACGATGTTTTCGATGTCGCGCTGATAGAGGTGCGGATTGGCTTCCGCAATCTTCAGAACCAATTCGGATTTGATCATTTTCGTTCCCGTGAGTCGCCGGTCTTGTGAAATTTCGTTCGCTCGACGCGAATCGCGTCCAAGCTCCCTTACAGCATGATACGGATCGAGCCCAAGCGTACGCCCGCTCCAGGTCTTGTTGATGCTCTACAATGCCTTGTTTGACACGTTACTATGGTCCCGACAGACCGTGAGACACGAATGCCTCAAGGGTGCCAAACCGAAACAAGCCCGTCAAGCGCAGCCGGCGGCGTATCTGGTGCCGTCCGGATGGCATCGCCCAGGCTGGTGATGCCGAGGCTGTCGGCAAGCCAGGCCAGTCCCGTGCGCGCAAAGGGGAAGGAGGAGGTGGTGGAAGGCTTGTCCCAGTCTTCGACCGGCAGCGCCTTCATGCGCGGCTTGTCCTTGCTCAGCCAGGCGATCGCGGTGGTCTCGTCGCCCATCTCGTCGATGAGCTTGAGATCGAGTGCCTGCTTGCCGGTGAAGACGCGCCCGTCGGCGACGGCGGCAAGGCCGGCATCATCAAATTTGCGCCGATCCTTCACCAGGTCCTTGAACCAGCCATAGGTGTCGTTGACGATGGAGGCGAGTGCTGCCCGCGCCTCCGGGCTGGTCGGCGTGAACCCGTCCGGCGACGCCTTCAACGGGGAGGATTTCACCGCTTCGACGCTGACACCGAGGGTATCGAGCAGCTTGGAGACATTGGGATATTGCACCAGTACGCCGATCGAGCCGACCAGAGAGGACCGCCGGGCCACGATGTGATCTGTGCCGACGGCGGCCATATAGGCGGCGGACGCCCCGAGCCCGTCGATGAAGGCGATCGTCGGCTTGCTGGCCGAGAGCTTGCGCAGGCCGTCATAGAGCGCCTCGCCGCCGGAGGTCGTACCGCCGGGGGAGTTGATCCGCACGATCACCGCCTCGGCCTGGGACGCCGCAATCTGATCGAACAGCTTCAGATTGGCGGTCTGGTCCCCCACGAAGCCGTCGAGCTTGATGCGGGCGATATGCGGGCTGCGATGCTGCAGGGCGCCGGTGCCGACAATGGCGAGATAGGCCACCACCAAGGCGACAGCCAGAAACAGGAAGGCCAGCACGCGCCAGACGGAAAGCTTGCGGCGCAGAACGCGCCTGTCGACCAGGAGATCGGTCTCTAGGGACATGGGGGAATACCCTTGGGGAAATTGGCGCGAAACCTAGCCGAGCGACGAGGCCGCGGCAAGGCGGGCGATATGGGGGCGGTCTTCGGACCCGCCTGGAATCGCAGCGCTCGTTGGAGAGGCAGGGGTGTCCGAAGACCCGCCCCCAAAACCAGTCACACCAGCATGACGAATTTGAGATCCGGCCGCGTCGTCGGATTGAGGGTGATCTGCTGGAATTCGAGCGCGCCGCGCGCGGGATGATTGAAACGCCGCAGCCCGCCTTCGCGGCCGATCACGCTATGGATCGGCCAGGCCTGCGCGAAGAAGGGGCTCCGCGTCACAAGCCCGCCGACGAGTGCCTGCATCGCCTCCTCCTCGATGTGATGGCCGTAATCGATGCGGAACTCGGCGATCACCCGACGAGCCCGTCCCTCCCAGTCCTCGATCAGCTCCCGCGCGGCCGGGCTGAGGAAAATATAGGCGAGGAGGTTGCGGTCATTGTCGCCGTCGAGCCAGCCGCTGAAGAGTTCCGCCGCCTGGGCATTCCAGCCCAGTGCGTTCCAGAGGTGGTCGAGCAGATAGGCCGGGCCGGCGATGGTATCGAGGGCGGTGAGCAGGGCCGGCGGTGCTGCCGGCTCGGATTCGGTGCTGGCCTGCGGATCGCGCTTGCCGGCGAGATCGAACAGATAGGCGCGCTCGGCCTGCGAAAAGTTCAGGACATTGGCAAGCCGCCCCAGCGCATGGGCGGACAGGGATATGTCCCGCCCCTGCTCCAGCCAGGTGTACCAGGTGGTCGAAAGGCCGGCGAGCTGGGCCACTTCCTCGCGGCGCAGGCCCGGCGTTCGCCGCCGCGCCCCGCCCTGCAGGCCGAAAAGATCGGGCGTGAGCCGCGCCCGCTGAGACCGCAGGAATTCGCCGAGCTGCTGGCGGCGCGCCTGATCCGACTCCGCTGTCATGGCAACTTTCATACCAGGATAAAAAAGGATCTGGTACCAGTGTAAATCAGAAACTAGAGACGTTCCAGTCTGCTCTCGGGGGAGTGGGCGAGCCTCAATACAGGCACCGCCCGCCCTGTATCAGGCGATCGAATCACAAACGCTTCAGCCGCGTGTTCAGCCTTATGGAGTAAGAACCATGGCCCGATCGGCCACCCTGGAAAACCTGGTCACCAGCCAATTCGGCTCCCAGGCAGCCGCCTACGTCGCCAGCTCCGTCCATGCCAAGGGCGAGGATCTCGCTCTGGTGGCCGAAGCGATCGCGGCACGGCATCCCTCTCACGTGCTGGATCTGGGCTGCGGCGGCGGGCATGTCAGCTTTGCGGCCGCGCCGGTCGCGGCTCAGGTGGTCGCCTACGATCTCTCGTCGGAAATGCTGGCGGCCGTCGCCGAGGAAGCCGCCAGGCGCGGCCTTGCCAATATCGCCACCCGCCAGGGCTCGGTCGAGCAGTTGCCCTTTGCCGAAGCCAGCTTCGACATGGTGCTCAGCCGTTATTCGGCCCATCACTGGGGCGACGTGGCCGCAGCCTTGCAGGAAGCCTTCCGTGTCCTGCGCCCAGGCGGCACGCTGGTGATCGCCGATGCCATCGCCCCGGCGCGGGCCGTCTGTGACACCTTCCTGCAGGCCTTCGAGATGCTGCGCGACCCCTCGCATGTCCGCGATTATTCGATCCGCGAATGGCAGGCCATGCTCGCCGCCGCCGGCTTCACCTTGGGTACGACGACGCCGGGGCGACAGCCGCTCGAATTTACCTCCTGGATCACGCGCATGCGTACGCCGCCGGTCTTCGTCGAGGCCATCCGTGCCCTGCAGGCTGCGATGTCGGAGGAGGTGCGCCAGCACTTCGCAGTCGAGGCCGACGGGTCCTTCGTCCTCGACAATGCGGTCTTCGTGGCGCAGCGCTAGGTTTTCCGCCCTGTCAGCCGGCGCTCGCCCGTTCCTGCGGTATCGGCCTCATCGCCGATACCGCAGGTCTTTATTGAAACACCGTCGTATCAAAACCCACCTCCCCCTTTCCCATGCGAATCTGTAAGCTGGGAAGCTGGAAGGCCGAACACATCTGCGGCCTGACGGAGGGGATGCCATGGCCCTGCTGACCGGCGGCTGCGCATGCGGGGCGATCCGCTACGAAGCGCAGGCAGTGCCCTTCGATGCCGGCTGGTGCCATTGCCGCATCTGCCAGCGCATTTCGGGAGCGCCCGCCCAGCCCTGGGCGCTCTTTGCCGTCGAGACCTTTGGCTATGTGAAGGGCGAGCCGCGCGTCTATCACTCTTCCAGTTTCGGGGAGCGCCGCTTCTGCGGCGACTGCGGCGCCTCGATCGAATTCCGGCTGCGCGAGTCTGCGTCCGAGATCAGCATCAATATCGGCACGCTCGACGACCCCTCGCTGGTGCCGCCCCGCAAGCATATCTGGACCCGCAGCCAGGTTTCCTGGTTCGCGACGGCCGATGACCTGCCGACATTCTTGGAATATGAGCCGGAAAAGGACGGCTAGGAGCCGTTAGTTGGCTGCTGCGCCATTGCCGCGCCCCCCTCTCCTGTGATATTGCGGCGCAAAATCCGACAGACGATCCCCTTTTTGGCGCGGCCCGATGCCATCGGCTCAAGCATTTTTGCGATTTGGTGGAACGTCGGGAATCGCACAATCGCTCTCGCCAATCCATCGGATTGGCTTGGAAACAACGAGTTGGGGCAGAAGAGCGTTTCCGTCTGAACGCACTTCGCCTTAGCCAGGAACCCGGTTTAACCTATGCAACTTCGCAATATCGCCATCATCGCCCACGTCGACCATGGCAAGACCACGCTGGTCGACCAGCTGCTGCGGCAGTCCGGCGCCTTCCGCGACAATCAGCGCGTGGCCGAGCGCGTGATGGACTCGAACGATCTCGAGAAGGAGCGCGGCATCACCATCCTGGCCAAGGCTACCTCGGTGGTGTGGAAGGATACCCGCGTCAACATCGTCGACACCCCCGGCCACGCCGATTTCGGCGGCGAGGTCGAGCGCATCCTCAACATGGTCGATGGCGCCATCGTGCTGGTCGACGCCGCCGAAGGGCCGATGCCGCAGACCAAGTTCGTGGTGGCCAAGGCCCTCAAGATCGGCCTCAAGCCGATCGTCGCCATCAACAAGGTCGACAAGCCCGACGCCCGCACCACCGAGGTGATCAACGAGGTGTTCGACCTCTTCGCCGCCCTCGACGCCACCGATGAGCAGCTCGACTTCCCGATCCTCTACGGTTCGGGCAAGCAGGGCTGGATGGGGACCTCCCCCGAGGCTTCGCATGACGACGGCATGGCACCGCTGTTCGACCTCGTGCTCAAGCATGTCGCGCAGCCCACCGTCGAGCCCGGTCCCTTCCGCATGCTCGCCACCATCCTGGAAGCCAACCCCTATCTCGGCCGCGTCCTCACTGGCCGCATCTCCTCGGGCACGCTGAAGCCGAACATGGCGATCAAGGCGCTTTCGCATGACGGCAAGGTGATCGAGCAGGGCCGCGTCTCCAAGGTGCTTGCCTTCCGCGGCATCGAACGCCAGCCGGTCGAGGAAGCCGAGGCGGGCGACATCGTCGCCATCGCCGGCCTGACCCAGGGCACCGTCGCCGACACCTTCTGCGCGCTCGAAGTCACCGACCCGATCATCGCCCAGCCGATCGACCCGCCGACCGTGTCGATGACCTTCACCGTCAACGATTCCCCGCTCGCCGGCACCGAGGGCGACAAGGTGACCAGCCGCGTCATCCGCGACCGCCTGCTCAAGGAAGCTGAGGGCAATGTCGCGCTGAAGATCGAGGAATCGGTCGACAAGGACTCGTTCATCGTCTCCGGCCGCGGCGAACTCCAGCTCGCCATCCTGATCGAGGTGATGCGCCGCGAGGGCTTCGAACTCGGCGTCTCCCGCCCGCGCGTGGTCTTCCAGAAGGACGAGACCACCGGCGAAGTCCTGGAGCCGATCGAAGAAGTGGTGATCGACGTCGACGAGGAATTCTCCGGCGCCGTGGTGCAGAAGATGTCGGAGCGCAAGGCCGACATGATCGAAATGCGCCCCTCCGGCGGCAACCGCCAGCGCCTGGTCTTCCACGCCCCGACCCGGGGCCTGATCGGCTATCAGAACGAGTTGCTCACCGACACCCGCGGCACCGCCGTGCTGAACCGCCTGTTCCATGCCTATGCCCCCTTCAAGGGCGAGGTGGCCGGCCGCCGCAACGGCGTGCTGATCTCCACCGACGCCGGCGAGGCCGTGGCCTATGCGCTGTGGAACCTGGAAGACCGCGGCCCGATGATGATCGAGCCCGGCTGGAAGGTCTATCAGGGCATGATCGTGGGCGAGCATAATCGCGAGAACGATCTGGAAGTGAACGTGCTCAAGGGCAAGAAGCTCACCAACGTCCGGGCCTCCGGCAAGGACGAAGCCGTGCGCCTGACGCCACCGATCCGGATGACGCTGGAAAAGTCGATCGCCTGGATCCAGGACGACGAACTCCTGGAGGTCACGCCGAAGTCGATCCGCCTGCGCAAGGCCATCCTCGATCCCAACGAGCGCAAGAAAGCCGATCGCGCCCGCGACGCGGCTGCGTAAGAGCCGCCAAACGATCTCTGAAGAGGGCCGGTCTCAGCACCGGCCTTCTTGTTTTTGAAGACGGTGCGGCGTGGCAGCCGGCTGGGACCGCGGACGCTTCCTGCAGAAAAAACCGCCGACCCTAGGGCCGGCGGTGCAATGAGGTCTCTCGCGGATCAAGTTCGTGCCGCGTCAACGGCATGGGGTGAAAGCTCACAGGTCCTTTTGTCGAGATTGTGGCCTCTCACGCAACATATCCCCGCTATTCACAGCCTCACGCCACCGGGGTCCAGATTACCTGGTCGATGCGGCTTGCGCCCGTCGCCAGCATGGCAAGCCGGTCGAAGCCAAGGGCAATGCCGCTGGCCTCAGGCATGATGGCAAGCGCAGCGAGGAAATCCTCGTCGATCGGATAGCGCTCGCCATAGATACGCTCTTTCTCGTCCATCTCCGCCTGGAAGCGGCGGCGCTGCTCCTCGGCATCGGTCAGCTCGCCGAAGGCATTGGCGAGCTCGACGCCGCAGGCATAGAGCTCGAAGCGCTCGGCCACGCGCGGATCATCGGCGGTGCGGCGGGCCAGCGCCGCCTCCACGCTTGGATATTCGTGGAGGATGGTGGCGCGTCCCAGGCCGAGATAGGGCTCGATCTTCTGCACCAGCACGCCGGAATAGATGTCGGACCAGGTATCATCGGCGGCAACCCGCAGGCCGGCCCGAACAGTGGCGTCGGCCAAAGCGTCACGGTCGCTGCTGCCGTCCTTGTCGAGCGTCGCCAGGAGATCGATGCCGGCAAAGCGCTCGAAGGCCTCGGCGACGCTGAGCTTCTCGGGTTCGGCGAAGGGGTCCGTCTCCACGCCGCGATAGCTGAAGCGCTTGAGGCCGCCCGTTTCGGCGGCAAGGGCCAGCAGCCTGGCGCAATCGTCCATCAGCTTCCGATAGGGTTCGCCGCTGCGATACCATTCCAGCATGGTGAATTCGGGCGAATGGGTGCCGGTCCGCTCGCGGTTGCGGAAGACCTTGGCGAAGGTGAACAGGCGCTCCTCCCCCGCCGCCAGCAGCTTCTTGCAGGCGAATTCCGGCGAGGTGTGCAGATAAAGCCGGCGTACCGAAAGATCGGCATCGATCAGATCGGTGGCGAAGGCATGCAGATGCGCCTCGTTGCCGGGGGAGACCTGCAGGATTGAAGTGTCGACCTCGGTGAAGTCCTCCGCCGTGAAGAAACCGCGCAGCGCCGTCATCAGCCGGTTACGCCCGATCAGGAAGGACCGGCGATCCTGATGGGCCGATGGCTGCCACCAGGGGGTAGGATCGGAATACATGGCGGATCCTTTGAGATGAATTGCCTCGCCCCTACGCCAGCCGCGGCAAAACCGCAATCCGGGTTATGATGGCGGCTCAAACCTGATTCGAGCATGATATCGCTGTTTCGACGCAATCCGACGCCCCAACCCGAGCAGATCACCGTCAGGATCGGGGCGACAACCTATCCGGTTGCAGTCAGGCGGCTGGTTTCGGCGCGCCGCTACACGCTCCGGGTGCGTACGGCGCAGCGCGACATCGTGCTCTCCATGCCGGCGCGTGGCAGCCTGATCACCGCCAAGGCCTTCGCCGACAAGCATGCCGGCTGGATCGCCCTGAAGCTGGCCAAGCTCGCCCAGGATGTCAGCTTCGCCGACGGCGCCATGGTGCCCATCCGCGACGTGCCGCACCGCATCGAGCATCGCGAGGGCCGTGGTACCGCAAAGATCGAGGCAGGCACGCCGCCCCTCCTCGTCGTGCATGGCGATATCAAGCATTTGCCGCGCCGCCTCACCGACTGGCTGAAGAAACAGGCTCTGCGCGAGGTGCAGGCGGCCGTCGAGCGCCATACCGCGGCGCTCGGCGTCAAGCACGGCCCGATCAGCGTCAAGGACACCACCAGCCGTTGGGGTTCCTGCTCCTCGACCGGGGCGTTGGCCTTCTCCTGGCGCCTGATCCTGGCGCCGCCCTTCGTGCTCGACTATCTCGCTGCGCACGAGGTTTCGCATCTGAAGGAAATGAACCACTCGCCCCGCTTCTGGCGCCTGTGCCACCAGCTCTGTCCCCGTACCGAGGAAGCCCGGGCCTGGCTGAAGTCGCATGGTGCCGGGCTGCACCGCTACGGGTGAGCGGAGATGCCGGAGAAAGCGGAGGACGCCCAAAGAAACCGCTCGAACTTGCGCCGGCTCGTGCATGAGCAGGATCGCGTCTTCAAGCGAGATGGGACCAACAGACTGCCAATTGTCGCCATCGAAGATTTCTTTACAGCAGGAATCACACGTCACGCCGTCCCCAGTCGGGCCATTCTCACCTTCGGCATAGAGGCCTTTCGCGATCGCCTCATGGATGTCCGCGGTCGTGATGACGTGGCAGACGTTGCCATCCAGATCTGGGGATTTGGCGAAGAAGAAGACTGGCCGACTCTCGGCTATATTTTCATTGCAACGTCTCAGCCGCGTTCCACCGTGACAACCTGGTTGGAGGGCATCCAACCCGATGCGATCCTCAGGGCCGGCGGAGTGGATAAGCCTTTCGTCCGAGCGCAAATCATTCGCGCAGAGGCCATTCGGACCAGGCCCGGATATGAGGTCCATGCGCTGTTCTATGAAAGGGACAGCGAAGAAGACGTTTAGGTGCCGCCTGTCTCTCACCGGCTCTATGGCAAATAGAACACCCGCTTCAGCGGCACCTGCACCGGGGAACTGTCCGGATTGGTGGCCATGATGTCGCCCATGAACGCCCACCAGCGCTTCATCACCGCCTCGTCGGGCAATCGGTCGAGCTTGTGGTCGTCGCTGCGGGTGAGGATGGCGAAGAGATGATGGTCCTCCGGGTCAAGCCAGATCGTGTAGTCAGAGATGCCGACCTGCCTCAGTAGCATCACCAGCTCGGGAAAGATCTCGTCATGGCGCTTTTCATATTCGGCGGCCTGGCCGGGGTTCAGGTTCATGCGAAAAGCGATGCGGTCCGGCATGGAGCGTTTCCTTGCGACGTTTGCTTGCGACGTTTCCTTGGGGTGTTCTCTCGAAGGCAATTCCGGTTATGCCGGAGATCCGCGATCAGCGCTTGTCGGGCCGGCTAGCGGCGTCCCGAGCGGCCATCTCGCCGCCGATCACCTCCTGCGCCTGGCTGGAGGTGTCACGTACATGTTCGAGATGCCGGCGATAGGCAGCCACCGCCGCCGCGGCATCGCGGGCCATCACGGCCTCGGCGATCTCGACATGCTGGGCTACGCTGATCTCGATCACACCGGGCAGGGCGCTGGCGACGCGGCGCACGTCGAGCCCGACATCGTAGAGCCCTTCCGCCATCGCAGCGAGCAGGCGGCTGTGGCCGCCGCCATAGAGGGCCCGGTGCAACTCGATGTCGAGCAGGCGGAAGGCAACCGGATCCTCGTGGAAGGCGCGGCCGTCGACGGCCAATTCGAGGATGCGTGCCCGCGTCTCCTCATCAGCCCGTTCGGCGCAGAGACGCACCAGTTCGAGTTCGACCACCACCCGCGCCTCGAAATGCTCGCGCACGTCGTAGTCGGCGAAGGAGAGCATGGTCGAGAACGGCGCCACCAGGCGGCTCGGCGACAGGTCGGTGACGCTATAGCGTCCGCCCTGGCGGCTTTCGAGCACGCCCATCAGGGTCAGCGCCTTGAGTGCTTCTCGCAAGGGCGGGCGCGAAATGCCGAAGGCAATGCCCATCTGCTGCTCGGTCGGCAGGCGGTCGCCGGATCGAAGATTGCCCGACTTGATCATGCCCATGATGCGGGTGGCGACCTGCTCGGCGATCGGACGCCGCTCCAGCGCGCCGCCGCCGAATGGTTCGGAGACGGCCTCGCCGGCATCCAGGGCCGCCAGATCGCTGAAATCGGGGTCTTTGATCAGCTTGCTCACAGGACTGCCTTACTGCCTCACAGGCCCTGAGCAAAGCGCGTTTTGACGAAAACGCACTTTTGCTCCGGCTCTTCGTTTCCACGCGTCTTTGCGATTCTTGGTGAGTCCGTCAAATCGCAAAACGCTACAGGCGGTAGAAGGAATTCGCGTTATCCCGGTAGAACTTGCGCAGATCGACTTCAGAAAAACCCGCCGTGGCACGATCGAGCGTCTCGACCCAGCGCGTCATGCTGGTGGCCTGCAGGCAGATCGGCCAGTCCATGGCAAAGAGGGTGCGGTCGATGCCGAAGCTCTCGAAGGTGGCGTCGATGTAAGGCCTGAGGTCCGTATCGGTCCAGGTCGTGAGGTCAGCCTCCACCGGCAGGTCGGAGAGCTTGATGAAAAGGTTGGGGCAGCGCGCCAATTCCTTCACGTCGTCGCGAAACTGCGCGATGGCGCCTTCCTTGACGCCGGGTTTGCCGCAATGATCCAGGATCATCGGCACATGCGGGATGCGCTTCACGAAGTCCCGCACGATGTCCATCTGGTGGTGATGGACGTTGATCTCGAAATGGTAGCCGAATTTTTCGAGGAGATTGACGCCTTCGACGAAGTTGTCCGACAGGGTCAGGGCACGCGGATCGGCGTCGAACTCGACAATGCGGCGGATGCCTCGCACCATGGGGTGCTTGTCCTTCATCTCAGCCAGGATCGGCTCTGCCCGCCGGCCCCATTCCAGCGGCGCCATCGGCACGATCGCCCTGAGGCCGGGATCGCGCCGGGCCTCCTCCTCGACGAAGCGGATCTCGTCGAGATATTGGCCGCCGCCTTCCCAGAAATCGGCATAGCATTCAAGGAAGACCATGGCCTCGACTTCGACCGAGCCGAGATCGCGCCTGTAGTCCTCGACATGGTAGTTCCTGGAAAACAGCGGGCTGCCTTCGAAAGCCGAATATTTCAGCTTCGTATGATCCCAGACGTGAAGATGCGTGTCGATGATGGGAAAATCGGGCATGGCATCCTCAACGTGAGCGCGAAGTCGCATCCGGCATTTCTGCATCGATGCCGGCCTTGGCCAAACACAGCTTACTTAAGGAAGAAACACCCCGATTTGTCATAGCCGGGCTTGACCCGGCCATCCGGAAGCCCGCTCCCGTAACGGGCTTGGAGCTGGATTGCCGGATCAAGCCCGGCAATGACAAAGGTCGTGGAAACTCGAAGGCGCTTAAGTAAACCGCATTGGGTCTTACAGCCATTCTCCGTCAGTCAGTAAAAACTTGTCAAACTAATTTTTGTCTGACAACTTATTCGCAAACACGGCCGAACCGGCCGAAACCGCAAAACCAGAAATGCCCGGGAGAGCCTGCATGCCCAAGGAGTTCGAGCGCCGCCGCGTCGGCCAGACGGCGATGACCGTTCCAACCTTCGGCTATGGCGCGGCACATCTCGGCGAGCTCTACAGCCTAGTGACCGAAGCCGATGCCATCGCCACCATCGACGCCGCCTGGGATGCGGGCGTGCGCCTGTTCGATACCGCGCCCTGGTATGGCCTCGGTCTCTCCGAACATCGCCTCGGCTACGGCCTCAGGCATCGGCCGCGCCAGGAATACCAACTGATCACCAAGGTCGGGCGCATCCTAGAACGCCCCTTCGATCCCACCACCTTCAAATCGGAGATGTGGCTCGGCGGCCTGCCTTTCCAGCACCGCTACGACTACAGCTATGATGGCATCATGCGCTCCTACGAGCAGTCGATGATGCGGCTGGGCCTCAACACCATCGACGCCCTGGTCATCCACGACCTCGACGCCGCCTATCAGGGCCCCGATTTCGGCTATCGCAAGAAGGACCTGGTCTATTCCGGCATCAAGGCGCTGGAGGAATTGAAGAAGCGCGGCGAGATCAAGGCTATCGGCATGGGCATCAACACCGCCGACGCCCTGGAAACCGTAGCTCCGCTGGTCGATCTCGACTTCGTGCTGGTGGCGATGCCCTACACCCTGATCGACCAGGGCTGCCTGCATACCGGCATGGCCGAATGCGTGAAGCGCAAGGTCAGCGTCGTCATCGGCTCCCCCTTCGCCTCGGGTATCCTGGTCACCGGTTCCGGCGGCAGCGCCAACTACAACTACAGCAAGGCGCCAGAGGCCGTGCAGGCCAAGGTGCGTGGCATCGAGGCGGTCTGCAAGGCCCTTGGCGTCGCCCTGCCGGCGGCGGCGCTGCAATTCGTGCTGGCCCACCCTGCCGTTGTCTCGGAAATCCCGGGCGCCGTGAAGCCGAGCGAGATGGTGGAGAACGTCGCCTCGCATCACGCCCCGATCCCTCCCGGCTTCTGGTCGGACCTCAAGACGGAAGGCCTGATCGACAAGGACGCGCCCACGCCATGAACCATGCGGGCAAACCTGCAATGGAGCTGCCGATCCTGATCTCGGCCCGCGGCATCTCCAAGCAGTTTGCCGGCGTGGAAGTATTGCGCGACGTCGACCTCGACCTCCGTGCCGGCGAAATCCACGCCTTGCTCGGCGAGAACGGGGCGGGCAAATCGACCTTCGCCAAGATCATCGCCGGCGTCCATCGGCCCAGCCGCGGTTCGCTCACCCTGAACGGGACGCCCGTCGAGGTGTCGACGCCCCTGATCGCCCAGAAGCTCGGCATCACCCTGATCCATCAGGAGCCGATCTCCTTTCCCGATCTCTCCGTCGCCGAAAATCTCGTGCTCGGCCGCCATCAAGGCCCGGCACTCGGGCGGGTGCGCTGGAGCGAACTCCGGCGCGAAGCGGAGGGCCTGATGGCCCGGCTCGGCATCGCCATCGATGTCGCCAAGCCGATGCGCGGTCTTTCCATCGCCGACCAGCAGATGGTGGAGATCGCCCGCGCTCTCGCCAGCGACAGCCGCCTGATTATCATGGACGAGCCCACAGCCCCGCTGACGCCCAGGGAGGTCGAAACCCTGTTCGGCATCGCCCGCCAGCTCCGGCAGGAAGGCCGCACCATCATCTTCATCAGCCACCGGCTCGAGGAAGTGCGGGCGCTGTGCGACCGCGTCACCATCTTCCGGGACGGCAGCAAGATCGCCACCGAAGAGACCGCCAAGCTCTCCGACGCCGACATCATCCGCCTGATGATCGGCCGGGAGGTGAAGGGCTACATTCCCCAGCACAAGTCCGAGATCGGGGCGGTTGCATTGGCAGTGCGGGGCCTGAGCCTGCCCGGCAAGTTCGAGGATATCAGCTTCGAGGTGCGCAAGGGCGAGATCGTTGGCCTCGGCGGCCTGGTCGGTGCCGGCCGCACCGATGTCGCCCGCGCGCTGTTCGGCGTGGTTCCCGCCGCCAGCGGCAGCATCGCGGTTGACGGGAAGACCGTCACCATCCGCGAGCCGGCGGATGCGGTGGCCCATGGCCTCGCCTTCGTGCCGGAGGACCGGGCGGTCGCCGGCATCTTTCGCACCCTGCCGGTCGAGCAGAACATCACCGCGGCCGTGCCGGGCAGGATCGCTCCGGGCGGCGTGATCCGTCGCGCCCTCGAGCGTTCGATCGCCCGGGAACAGGTGCGCCGATTGCGCATACGCCTCGCCAGCCAGCGCCAGCCCATCGGCGAGCTTTCGGGCGGCAACCAGCAAAAGGCCATCCTGGCGCGCTGGCTGCTCACCGATCCGCACGTTCTCATCCTCGACGAACCGACGCGCGGCATCGATATCGGCGTCAAGGCAGAGTTCTACGAGATGATCGGCGAGTTGGCCGCCTCGGGCCGGGCCGTGCTGCTGATTTCTTCCGAACTGCCGGAACTCCTGGCGCTCAGTGACCGCGTGCTGGTGATGTCGGAGGGACGCCTTACCGCCAATCTCCCCCGCAGCGAGGCCACCGAGGAGAGCGTGATGCAGGCCGCCGTGCCGCGCCGCAAGTCGAGCCGGGATGGACTAGCCGCCGCATGAACATCGCTGAACTCTTCCGCCGCCGCGAAGCCGGCATCGTGGTGATGATCGCGCTCTTTGCCCTCATCGTCGGGTTGATCCAGCCGCGCTTCCTCTCCACCGAAACGCTACGCATCGTGCTGCTGGCCGTGCCCCTGATCATGGTGGCGGCGATGGGCGAGATGATGGTGCTGGTCGCCCGCCATGTCGACCTCTCCATCGGCTCGATCCTCGGCTTTTCCGCCATCGTCGCCGGCATGCTCTGGCGTGACCATCCAGACCTGCCTGTCCTGGTCGGCGTCATCGCCGCAATCGCCGTCGGCGCCCTGCTCGGCCTGGTCAACGGGCTGGTGGTGACGACCTTCAAGCTGCCGTCCATCATCGTGACGCTCGGCACGCTCAGCCTTTATCGCGGCCTGATCTTCTTCATCTCCGACGCCCGCCAGGTCGATCCGCAATATATTCCGCGAGGCCTGATCGAGCTCAGCCAGACGTCGCCGGTCTTCGGCATCCCCTGGATCATCCTGATCGCCTTTGCCGTGGCGATCGCAACCTATCTCTTCCTCGGCTATTCCAGGCTCGGGCGCCAGATCTATGCCATCGGCTCCAATCCGGTGGCGGCGCCGCTGCGCGGCATCCGCGCCGCGCCGATCACCGTGCTGGTCTTCGTGCTGTCCGGGGCGCTCGCCGGGCTCGCAGGCGTGATGTACGCCTCGCGCTTCGGCTATGTGAACCCCGGCATCACCGGCGTCGGCTTCGAATTCACGGTGATCGCGCCCGTGGTCATCGGCGGGGTATCGATCAATGGCGGCTCGGGCTCGGTCGCCGGCACCGTGCTCGGCGTGCTCCTGCTGGGCGCCGTCAGCGTGGCCCTGCCGATCCTCGGCGTGTCCGGCTTCTGGCAGCAGGCGATCTACGGCGCAGTGATCCTCGCCGCTTTGGTGATCGACCGCAGCGTCCGGCAGGGCGGCCTCAAGGGCCTCTTGGCGAGGGATGCGGCATGAACGATATCGACATCAGCCTCGACCGCGCGCCTTTCGGGGCAACGGTGCAGAATGTGGCGCAATTAGCCCTCTCCAGCGTAGCTGGGGAGGGGGGCCGAGCGCAGCGAGGTCGGGTGGGGTGTGGCGGGCGGTGCGCGGCAGAATTCCAGATTGCACGACCGTCGTGCCAGCCTTCTAAGAACATAGTGTTGCCCGCCACACCCCATCCGTCACGACTTCGTCGTGACACCTTCCCCACTTCGTGGAGAAGGCTGGTAGCGCCACACCCTGCTCGCCCGATCGAGATAGGCACCCTGATCGGATCCTGGGGAGCAGAGCCTCTGTGTCTCGGCCGGCAAAGGAGGCTCCCATGAGCCAGACCCCCGCCACTGCCGTCTCCCCGCAGGACGCCGCCAAGCCGCTGCCGCTCTGGCGTACGGTGCTGGTGCGGCCTGAGACCATGACCCTGGTGCTGTTGGCTGGCGCTATCGTTATCGCCTGCCTGCTCTCGCCCTTCTTCGCCTCGCTGACCTTCATCCTGGAAAGCGCCACCTACTACGCCGAATTCTCCATCATCGCCCTGGTGCTGACCCTGGTGATCATCGCCGGCGAAATCGACCTGTCTCCCGCCTCCACCATGGCCCTCACGGCCTGCCTGTTCGGCACCGCGTACCAGGCCGGCCTGCCGATCGGCTGGGCCATGGCGGCGAGCCTCGCTGCCGGCCTCGGCATGGGCGCCTTCAACGGCTTCATGGTGCTGTGGTTGCGCCTGCCCTCGCTGATGGTCACCATCGGCACGCTGATCATGTATCGCGGCCTCGCCCAGGTGCTGGCCGGCGACAGATCCATCGGCAAGTTCCCGGCCTGGTTCGTCGGCATCGACTATCGCACCCTCTTCGGCGTGCCCGTGCCGGTGCTGATCTTTGCCGCGGCCTCGCTGGTGCTGGCCTTCGTGCTCGGCGCCACCATTCTGGGCCGGCAGATCTACCAGATCGGCACCAGCGAGATCGCCGCGCGCCATGCCGGCATCAAGGTCAGGCGCATCAAGTTCGCCCTGTTCCTGGCGATGGGCCTCACCAGCGCACTCTGCGGCCTGCTGGCGGCCTCGCGGCTGGCCTCGGTGCGCTACGATCTCGCCACCGGCGGCGAGCTGCAGATGGTGCTGATCGTCATGCTCGGCGGCACCTACATCTTCGGCGGGCGCGGCACCATCGCCGGCACCTTCATCGCCTCCTGGCTCCTGGTGATCATCGCCACAGGCATGACGGTCGCCAACATCCCCGTGACCTACCAGCTCACGGGGATGGGCCTCCTTCTCATCATCTCCATCATCGCGACCAACACGATCTACGCCCGCAACCAGAGATAGCCGGGAGAAACCGGCCTGCGATCATCATCAGGAGGGAACCATGCTGAGGAAAACGCTTCTACTCGGGCTGTCGCTCGGGCTCGCTTTGACCGCCGCCGTCAATGCGCAGGCGGCTGACAAGGTCTCGATCGTCTATATTCCCAAGAACACCGGCAATCCCTATTTCGATTCACTGGTGAAGGGCTTCCAGGACGGTTGCGCCAAGGTCGGCTGCGATTTCGACATGCAGGCCCCGGCGACCGCCGAAGCCACCTCGCAGATCCCCTTCATCACCGCGCAGACCCAGCGCGGCGTCGGTGTGATCGCCATCTCCCCCAACAGCCCTGATGCCCTCAACCAGGTGCTCGACCGCGCCCGCTCGCGCGGCATCCTGGTGCTGGCTGTTAATGGCGACCTCGTCGGCAATCTCGACCATCGCGATGCCGGCATCCTGCCCGTCGACTTCACCAAGACCGGGCCGAGCCAGGTCGAGCTCCTCGGTTCGCAGATCAATTATGAAGGCGAGATCGCCATCCTCTCCGCCACCACCGACGCACCCGACCAGAACACCTGGATCGCGGCGATGAAGGAGAGCCTCGCCAGCAATCCCAAATATGCCAAGATGAAGCTGGTCACCGTGGCCTATGGCGACGACGATCCGCAGAAATCCACCACGGAGATGGAAGCGCTGATCCAGAAATACCCCAACCTCAAGGGCGTGATCTCGCCAACCACCGTAGGCGTCGCCGCGGCGGCGCAGGTGCTGCAGACCCAGGGCAAGGCCAAGCAGATCACGCTCACCGGCCTCGGCACGCCCAACCAGATGCGGCCCTTCATCAAGGACGGCACGCTCAAGGCCTTCCAGCTCTGGAGCCCCTACAATGAAGGCCTGCTTACCTCCTATTTCGCCGTGGGCGTCAAGAATGGCACCATCAAGAACGAGCCCGGCACCAAATTCGAGGTTCCCGGTCTCGGGCAGATCACCATCGGGGCCGATCACATCATCAACACCCAGGCCGAGCTGACGACCTTCGACGCCGGCAACATCGACCAGTTCAACTTCTGATTCCGACCCGGCGCGGGAACTCGCCCGCGCCGGCCTTCCCTCACCTCAGTTTCCCCGGACGTTTCCATGAACAGCTACGATTTTGCAGGACAGGCCGCCATCGTCACCGGAGGTGGCCAGGGCATCGGGCTGACGGTCGCCGAACGCATTCTGGCCAGCGGCGGCCACGTTTCGATCTGGGATCGGGATGCTTCCCTCCTGCAGGCCCTGGAGGCCAAATATGGCCGGGACGGCAAGGTCCAGGCCCTCAACGTCGATATCGGCGACCTCACCTCGGTGGAGGCCGGCGTCAAGCAGACCCTGGCGCGTTTCGGCCAGATCGACGTGCTCATCAACAATGCTGCGATCGTCGGTCCCAACGCCAACACCTGGGAATACCCGCCTGAGGCCTTCGCCGAGGTGGTGCATGTCGGGCTGGTCGGCACCTTCCACGTCTGCCATGCCGTGGTGCCGCACATGATCGCCCGCAATTACGGGCGCATCGTCAATCTGAGCTCGGTCGCCGGCAAGGAAGGCAATCCCGGCGCACCGGCCTATTCCGCCACCAAGGCCGGGGTGCTGGCCCTGACCAAGTCGCTGGGCAAGGAACTCGCCAAATACGACATTGCCGTCAATGCGGTAACGCCCGCCGTGGCCAAGACGACGATGGCGATGAGCCAGGATCCCGAATTCCTGAAGATGATCCTCTCCAAGATTCCGCGCGGACGCATGCTGGAGCTCGCCGAGGCGGCCGCGATGATCTGCTGGCTGGCCACCAAGGAGAATTCCTTCACCACGGGCGCGGTGTTCGATCTCTCGGGCGGCCGGGCAACCTATTGAGGCCGCTTCGAGCGATCACCACTCGAAGGCGTCGGTCGTCTCGCGCTTGCCCACCACCATCGCGTCGGCGACCAGATGGAAGGGAGCGGCATCCACCGCGCTCTCGCCACGATCGAGCAGGTCGGCGAAGCGGGCGTAGATGCCCTCATATTCGGCCATCGGCTCCGTCACGACCAGCGTTCCGTTCACGGCAAGCTTCGAACCGCCATCGCTGAGAGTGAGCCTGGTGCCGTCCTCCACGACGATCTCGATCGTCCAGGTCTGGTCTCCGGTCTGGCGCCAGTCGAACTCGGCCGTCAACGCCGCGCCGGGCTGGCCGGCATCGGAGGCGAAGGTAAGGTTGGCCGCGATCGGCGTATCGCGATTGGCGGGATAGGTCAGCGTCGCGGCCGTGACGAAGAAGGGCTCCGGCGCAATCTCGGTGAGGATCGACAGGGCGTTGATGCCGGGATCGAACACGCCAAAGCCGCCGGGCTGCCAGATCCATTCCTGCCCTGGATGCCAGCGGCGCACGTCCTCCTTCCAGGTGATGGCGAGGGATGCGATCTTCCGGTCGGCAAGATGTCTCTTCGCTTCCGCGACGCCGGCATTGTATTGCGAGTGCCAGGTGGCGAACAGCACGCAGCGCCGGGCAGCGGCCTGGCGCACGAGATCGGCCAGTTCGCTCACGGTCGGGGCGGGCGGCTTTTCCAGGAGCACGTTCATGCCGGCATTCAGCGCCTCCAGCGCCACCTGGTGGCGCACGGAAGGCGGGGTGCAGATCGCCACCGCGTCGAGATCCGGCAGGGCGGCATAGAGTTCGGCCGGCGCGCGGAAGGTCGGCACGCCGGGCTGCTCGATGCCGCGCTGGCTGACCAGGCCCGCCAACCGGAAGGCCGGGTTCTTGGCGATGACCGGCAGATGTTGGTCGACCGCGATCTTGCCGACGCCGATGATGGCGATGGAATGCTGGCTCATGCTATCTGCCTCTATTTGTCAGTCAATTAGAGGCGTGCGTAGCAGCAAACGGGAAGCGCGGGAAGAGACTCCCGCGCCTGACGTTACATCTTCTCCGGCACTTCAATGCCGAGCAGCCACAGTTCCTTCTCCAGCACGGCGCGCGCGAGGCCGCACAAAGCCAGGCGCGAGGCACGCTCGGCCTCGGTGTTGTCCTTGAGAACGGGACAGGCATCGTAAAAGCGGCTGAAAGCCTGGGCGACCGTGAACACGTGGTCGGCGATCTCGTTGGGCGCGTTGTTCCGGGTGGCAGACGCAACCACCTCCGGCAACCGGGTGCATTCGAGCACCAGATTGCGCTCGGCCTGCGCCTCGACCGCAATCGGACCGACTTCGAAGCCCTTGAGCCGGGCCTCCGCCTGGATCGAGCCGGTACGTACGCAGGCATACTGCACATAGGGACCGGTCTTGCCCTCCAGGGCGGTCATCCGCTCGATGTCGAAAACGTAGCCGGAGAGGCGATACGACGACAAATCCGCATATTTAACCGCGCCGATGCCGACCTGCCGAGCCAGCGTGTCGAGGTCCAACGCGGAATCGACCGAGCGCCTTGCGATCACCTCGTCGAGGCGCTGACGCGCCTTTTCGATCGCATCGGCGAGCAGATCCTTGAGCTGGGCAACGCCGCCGTCGCGGGTCTTGTAGGGCTTGCCGTCCGCACCATTCACCGTACCGAAGCCGGCATGGATCAATTCCACGCCCGGCGCGATCCCGGCCAGTTCGGCTGCGCGGAAGACCTGCCGGAAATGCAGCTCCTGGCGCTGATCGACGACATAGATGATGCGGCTGGGATCCTGATCCTGAACCCTGGCCACGATGGTGGCGAGATCGGTGGTGGCATAGAGCGCCGCGCCATCCTTCTTCTGCAGCAGCAGCGGCGGCATCGGCTTGTTGTCGCCGGGAATGGCGACGTCGACGATCAGGGCGCCGTCATTCTCGACGGCCACACCCTTGGCCCGCATGTCGGCGATCATGTCCGGAATCAGCGGTTGCACATCGCTTTCACCCAGGAAAAGGTCGAAATGTGTATCGAGCAGATCGATGTCTTCGCGCTGAGCCGTCAGCGAGATGTCGCGCAGCTTCTGCCAGATCGCGGTGGCATCGGGATCGCCGGCCTGCAAAGCGGCCGTGGCGGCGCGGGCGAGCTCCATGCGGGCGGGATCAGCCTTGCAGGCAGCGGCAGCCTCCGGATAAAGGCGCTGCAGATCGTCCATTGTCAGATCCGGCGTCTCGCCCGGGCCGAGGTCGGGCCAGCGCAGGCGAATCTCCGAAATCAGCTGGCCCATTTGCAGGCCCCAGTCGCCAAGATGGATATCGGAAATCGCGTCCAGCCCCTGGGCCGCATTGATACGCCTCAGGCTCTCACCGATTGCCAGCGCCCTGATATGACCGACATGCAGCGCCTTGGCGACGTTGGGGCCGCCATAGTCGAGCACTACGGTGTCCGCCGGAAGCTGGACGATGCCGAGATCGGGCGAGGCGGCCTGGGCGGCGGCGCATTCGGACAGGAAGGCATCGGACAGGCGCAGATTGAGGAAGCCGGGGCCGGCTACCGACACTTCCTTGAAGGCCGGCAGGTCCCTCAGCTTTTCGGCCACCTGCTCTGCCAGTTCGCGTGGATTGCGCTTGAGGCTCTTAGCCAGCGGCATGGCGCCGTTGCACTGCAGGTCGGCAAGCTCAGGCAGCGTGGAGCGGGCGGCACGGGCTGTTTCGGTCGGCAATCCACAGGCTGAAAAGGCATTCGCCAACATCTCGTCGACGAGGCGGTTCAAAGAGGCAGACATGCGGACGCTTCCTATCAATTCGGTCAGCGTTCGCAGTAAGCACCTTGCGGCGCAGAGGCAAGTGTCGGGCACACATCGGGGCTGGATTTTGCGATTTCAGCCGCTCGAAAGGGCGTATTTTCAAGGATTGGGTCTGGAAAATGCAAAGGCGACGCAAGCCACCGCAATTCGGGCCGGAACGCACCCTGCGCCCCGGCCATTCGGAGGGACAAGCCCACCTTCGGCGATCGGGCTCAAGCGATCCTCTTGAGCGGCACTTCGGCTTCCACCGCTTCTTCCCCGAGATGGGTCAGGTCCGGGATCTCACGCAGATTGTCCGGTGCGGCCAGAGGGTCGATCAAATCCTCGACGCAGGGCGGCGTCGGCACAAGCGTGAACTCCGCCGTATTCTCCTGCAGGACGAGCTGGCGCGCCAAGTCCCAATGGAACAATTCGCGCCCCTCCGGCTGTCCGTCCAAAACCCACAATTCATGGGCCTTGTCGCGGATCTTTTGTTCTATCTCATTGCTCATCGATGTCTCTCCCGGTCTGGGTTATGGCAAGGAACGCCCATGGCCTAGAGCATGCACGCCTTCATGAGGCTCGACATGGATCTGCCACGATCGGCCGCTTCCGGTCCCCGCGGACGACCTTGAACGCATGTCATCCGGGTGCCCGGAACAAGCCAGGCATGACAATCATCGCGCTGTGGTACCTAACCTCAACCCGCCATGATCCCCGCGGTTCCCCACTGCGATCAATTTCCTTCCCCCTTGGCGGAGTAATCTTCGGAAGGCGGGCGCACGACCATGCTTAAGATAGAGTGAGGACGCCGGATTACAACCAAAATCGACATCTCAAAGCGCTTTGAATGACCCCATCTGTCAAGCTTCACGCCCTTGGGCACGGCAGTATCGGGCCGTGGCGACGGGCGCCAAGGACGCCGGACCGTTCGAAGACCGGCTGTGCATCGAGCCGGAACCTTCCACCATGCGGGGCGTTCTCCCAAGCAAAACGTTGTGGGCGTCCATGTATGCCCAGGTTGAAAAATATTGACCCATTGTGGGCGTCGCACCCGGTAAAGCATGTCCTCCCCGGATCAATATTTTTAGAACTTGGTATTAGGATGCGGACTGGAGCCCGCCTATGGCAGGGCCGTCATCGAGGTGGGTGTACAATGGAGTTTCGACGCCATCTCGTCCTCAACCTCGACGATCATGAAGCGGATCGGCGCACCAAGACCGAGGCTCTCGGCCGAGCGAGCGAAATCGAGGTGATCGAGGCAGGCTCGGGCTTCGATGCTCTCGTCCTGGTCCGCGAGCGACGGCCGACCCTGGTGCTTCTCGAAGAGAGGCTGCCGGACATCAGCGGCTATGATCTCTGCCGCATCATCAAGCGGGATTATCCCGAAACCCTGGTGCTGCAAACCTCGGCCTCCTTCGTTTCGGGTGATCATCGCATGCGGGCGCTGGAAGCTGGCGCCGATTCCTGCCTCGCCCAACCCTGGGAGCCGGTCGAGCTCGTCGCTTCCGTCCGCGCCTTGCTGCGCATCCGCTCGGCCGAAACGGCCCTGCGCGAGAGCGAGGCCAATTTCCGCACCCTGGCAGACAACATCCCGATCCTGTGCTGGATGGCCGCCGCGCATGGCGGCATCTACTGGTACAATCAGCGCTGGTATGACTATACGGGATCCTCGTTCGAGCAGATGCAGGGATGGGGCTGGCGGTCGGTGCATGACCGCGCGAAGCTGCCTGATATCATCGGCGGCTGGCGGGAGTCGCTCGAACAAGGCAGCGCATTCGAGATGGTCTTCCCGCTCCGCGGCAGGGATGGCGTCTTCCGACCCTTCCTCACCCGCGTCGCCCCCGTCAAGGACGATACCGGCCGCATCCTGCGCTGGTTCGGCACCAACACCGACATTTCCAGGCAGAGACAGGCAGAGGCCGAGCTTCGCGAACTCAACGAGACGCTGGAGCAGCGCGTCCAGGCCGCGATAGCCGCCCGGGCGACGGCTGAGAACAGCCTGCATCAGTTGCAGAAGGTCGAGGCCCTGGGGCAACTCACCGGCGGCATCGCCCATGATTTCAACAATATGCTGGCCGTGGTCATCGGCGGCCTTACCTTGCTCAAGCGCAAGCTGGAACGCGGCCAGACCAATGTGGGGCGCTATATCGACGGCGCGCTCGACGGCGCCGAGCGTGCCGCTGCGCTGACCAGGCGCCTGCTCGCCTTCTCCCGTCAGCAGCCGCTGACGGTGGAAGCGGTGTCGCCCAACGCCATGATCGCCGACATGACCGATCTGTTGTCGCGCACGCTCGGCGAGCATATCCACATCACCACCATCCTGGCCCCGGACGGCTGGGCGGTGGAGACCGACAGGAGTCAGCTGGAGAACGCCCTGCTCAACATGTCGGTGAATGCCCGCGACGCCATGCCCGACGGGGGCGAACTCAGCATCGAGACCAGCAATGTCATGCTGGGCCGCAGCCAGGCCGAGGAATTCGGCATCGCATCCGGCCCCTATCTCAGTGTGGCTGTGATGGATACGGGTATCGGCATGTCGGATGAAGTGGCCGCTCGCGCCTTCGACCCCTTCTTCACCACCAAGGGCGTGGGCAAGGGCACCGGCATGGGCCTCAGCCAGGTCTTCGGCTTCGTGCGCCAGACCGGCGGTCACGTTACCATCGCATCCATGCCGGAACAGGGCACCACCATCCGGCTCTATTTGCCGCGGTCGGAGGCTGCCGAGGCCCAGCGCCCCCTATGGGACGGACTTCCCGCCACCTTCCATGGCCATCCCGGTGAGATTGTGCTGGTGGTGGAAGATGAGGAAAGGGTGCGCTCCATGGCGGTGGAAGCCCTGAGTGGGCTCGGCTACACCATTCTCGAAGCCGCATCCCCGAGCGAGGCGCTCGGTTTCGTCGCAGCCGGCCGCCAGATCACCTTGCTGTTCACCGACATCGTTATGCCCGGGATGAATGGCGGCGAGCTCGCCAGCCGCGCCCGCGCCCATTCCCCGGACATCAAGGTGCTGTTCACCACCGGCTATGCACCCGACGACAATGGCCGGGTCGACATTCCCGGCCTCGACACGAGGCCGCTCTACAAACCCTATTCGATCGACCAGCTCTCGCGCCGCATCCGGGCGGCGATCGACGGATGAGGCGGATTTTCAGCAAGAACGGTCCCAATAAACGGAATGGGGGAGGAACCCGCGTTCCTCCCCCATTCCGTCCTACTTGCTATGAAACCGGCTCAGTCCCGGGGCGGGAACCGCCTGTTGCGCCGCGCGACGACCCTGACGCGGGCTGGCTGGCGCATCGACGCTACCGCGAGGGTGCAAAGCCCCGTGGCCAGTAAGGTCGAAAGAACCGCAAGCAGAGTGTTCATCATGTTCTATACCCCTGATACTCGGCCGAACGTCCGATCATGCTTGATTGTTAACGCGCCAGGGGGCGCAAAGTTCAGTTACAATTTCCTAACAATCCAGCCGGGACCGGACATAAGGCGGCACCTAGCCTGAGCAGCACCGGCGGGAGAACATCGCCAAACCGACGGCCGCCTGCCGGTACCCTCCTGGAAAACATAGGCACTATACGACCGTTGGCAAGAGTTATTCCGCTGCGGAAGCGTCGATTGAAGGCGCTGCGCCGGTAAATAATTTCAGAGCGCCCGGTCTCCCATCTGCTTCTCCTCGTCGCCTGCGATGGCCAGTTCCCAGGCGCCCAGATCGCGCGTGGCGACGTCCTTCGTCTCGGCCGCGTCGAGCTGCTGCACGAGGCCCAGCAGGATGCGCGAGGACTGTGGTGGTTCGACCGGCCTGTCGGCGGAAAACCCGAAACCGAACCGCCCCCCAATGAGATCCTCGATATCGAGGGTAAGGACGAGTGCCGAGCCGGCATGCAGGATCGTGGAGGCATAATCGACCACGAGTAAGCCGAGGGGGATCGCCCGATCCACCGGCAGCGTCGTCTCGGTGCGGCCACGTAAAGTCACGTCTTGTCCGGGGTGACACAGCAACCTGCCGATCACCAGCGTGACGTCGCGAAGAAAGGGCTCGATCGCAACCGGATGCATCTCGCCCTCGGACAGGGCTCCCCGGTAGGCGGCCGACAGCACGTGAACCCGGCATTCGGCTTCGCTCAGGGCCATGCGGGCATCGCCGGCATAGGCGTTCTTGGAAAGGCCGATATAGCTCTGCATCACCTGGAGATTGTTCTTCACCCGGTGATGCAATTCTCGGGTGAGGGCGTGATTGGCCGCAAGCGTCGTCTGCAGGCGATTCTCGCGGGCTTCCTGCTCCTCCACCATGTCGTTGAAGGCGACGACCACATTGCGAATGTCCGATGGCATCTGGGCGCTGAGCGGTACGCGCCCCCAGCCGGAATGCCGCCGGGCTCGGGACGCGGCCTCGATGCCCTTGAGCCATTGCACCAGATGCCGCTTCATCACCCGGGCAAAGACCACCAGCAGCAAGAGCAGGGCGGCGAGGGGCGCCAGCAGCAGGAAAAGGAATTGCGAACGCGCCGCCCGCAGATGAATGTCGCGGAAGCTGGCGACGATGTAGAGATCGGGTGCCGCCGCCGGCATGGCATAATAGACCCGCGTCTGGCCGGCTCCGCTGACGGCGACCCAGCGCTGACGGGTGACGGGAAAGGTGCCCTTGCCCGGCAGCCAGCCATTGTCGCCGGCTGAGCGCCCCCGAGCGAACACGATATCCTCATGCGCGGTGATCAGGGCAGCGACGAAATCGCGATCGCCCTCGCCGAGATTGAAGACACGATCGAGGGCCTGCGGGGCGATCACCAGCAGCGCCTGCCAGCCCGGCGCATCCGGCTTGCCTTCGCGCCTGGCATAGACGACGAGCCGGCGCTCGCCCGCGAGCACAATCGAATCGTAACGGCTGGTCACCGACGAAAGCACGGCGCGGGGCTGGATCACCGGCTTGGCGGCCTGCGCCGCCAGTTCGGCGGCGAGAGCGGCCTGGTCCAGGCCGGATATGTCGGAAAACAGGCAGGTCGGGCCGCCGTCACCCTGGATCAGCAGGGCCTGGTAGCCGTCGAGCTGCCCCACATTGGCCTTGCCGACCGCCTCGCAGGAGGCGCCCGTCGTAACCTCGGCGGCCGAGATCATCAGTCCCCGGAGCACGCCGACATACCAGATGCCCATGCGGACGACGAAATTGCCGACGGTCTGCGCCTGGGACGTCTCGATCGTCTTGACGTTGTCGCGATAGGTCACCACCGCTATGATGCTGGTGATGGCGCCGACCGGTATGGCGACCAACAGGAAGAAGGTCAGAAGCTTGGCCTGGACGGTATCGAAGGCCAAGACCTTATTAAAGGTATGGCGAAAGCGGGCCGTCACGAGGGAGGCTCGCGTCCACCGACCCGCAGGGCGGCCAGCATCTTGGCATCCGGGCCCGTATCGTCCGCATCATTGGTCGAGAGCATCTCGGCCAGCCGCGATCTCGCCCGGTTGACTCGGCTCTTGATGGTACCGAGGGCCACGCCGCAGATCTCCGCCGCCTCCTCATAGGAGATGCCCGAGGCACCCACCATGATCAGGGCCTCACGCTGCTCCTCGGGCAGCTTGGCGAGGGCCGCCGTGAAATCGGCGATCGCCAGATGCCCTTCCTGGTCGGCGTGAACGGCTAGACGTTCGGCATAGATCCCATCGCTGTCCTGCACCTCGCGCGAACGCTTGCGGTAGAGCGAGTAGTAGATGTTGCGCAGAATCGTGAACAACCAGGCCCGCATATTGGTGCCTGGCTCGAACTTGTCGGCATTGGCCCAGGCCTTCAGCAGCGTATCCTGCACCAGATCGTCCGCCAGGGTGATCGAGCCCGACAGGGACGCGGCAAAGGCACGCAAACTGGGAATATGTGCGACGAGCCCGTCCTTGAAGCTATCGCCGCTCATCGTCCTTGCCCTCCCCGGCCTTCTTCTCCTGCTCTTCGAGCTCGGCCAGGAGTGTCAAAAACCTGTCAGGCACGGGGGCCCGGACGATCGATTCGTAATGGGCCTGGAGGGAGCGAGCGACATAGTCGCGGATCTGTGGATCGAGCTTGCCGTCACCCGGGGGGCTCTGATCGGGCAGATCCTCGTCTGGCTTCTTATTCCTCGACATCACTACTCCCGTGAAACGGCACCGGCACCACCATCGCTCCCAAGCAGGTTCCTCACGGATCGCCATGGGTCCGATGGAGGAGAACCTGCAAGATACCAAACATTTGCAGAATTTCCCGGCGAGGCCCAACCACGGGCTTCGCCGGGAAATTCGACTGAGCAGGCGAGAAGGCCTGTCTTGGGTGAAGAGATCATGCAATGCCAATCGGCGAAACGCATCCCCCTTCGGATACGTTCCATCCTGTCGAAGAAATAAATTCATTGTCAGGAACTATTCGTCTGTGGTGCTCTTCCGGGCCGCATGAGCGACCGATCAAAGCGTTTTGCGATGGGACGGAATCACCTAGAATCGCAAAGACGCGTCGAAACAAAGAGTTAGAGCAAACACAATGTCGATCGCAGCCGAGATCGCGCCGCAACTGCCTTATCTGAGGCGTTTTTCCCGGGCTCTGAGCGGCAGCCAGGCCAGCGGCGACGCCTATGTGGTCGAGACGCTGGAGGCCTTGGTTGCCGACCCAGCGTCCTTTCCGCGCGCCCTGCCGCCGCGCATCGCGCTCTATCAGGTGTTCCTGAGATTGTGGTCCTCCCTGTCCCTGAACATGGAGCCGGCCAAGCAGGTCGAGGGCATCTCGCCGGAACAGCGCCTTGAGCGCCTGGCACCGCGCTCGCGCCAGGCGTTCCTGCTGACCACGATGGAAGGCTTTGCCTCGGAAGAGGCCGCCACCATCATGCGCATCGACGAAAAGGAAGTCATCGCCCTGGTGGCCGAGGCCACCGAGGACGTCGCCCGCCAGATTGCCACCGAGATCCTGATCATCGAAGACGAGCCGATCATTGCGCTCGATCTGCAATCGATCGTGGAGGAACTCGGACATCGTGTCGTCGGCATCGCACGCACCCATGCCCAGGCGCTCGCCCGGGTGAGGGAGCATCCGCCAGGCCTGATCCTCGCCGACATCCAGCTCGCCGACGGCAGTTCCGGCCTGAAGGCCGTGAACGAGATTTTGGCGAGCGTGGAACTGCCGGTGATCTTCATCACCGCCTATCCTGAAAGGCTGCTGACCGGCCAGCAGCCTGAACCGGCCTTCCTGATCACCAAACCCTTCCGGCCTGAAATCGTGAAGGCCACCATTAGCCAGGCGCTGTTCTTCGACAAGCGGGCCAGTCTGCGCCCAGCCTGAAGACCACGACAGCACTGATGCGTGCCGTCCAGGCGAATCTCGTCCTGAGAGCCCGATAAGCGCCGTCTCCACGGCAGGCACAGGAAACGGGTGGCTGGCACTCGCGCCATCGGCTTTTGTCCCGGCAGCCCTTTCTTGCCGAGGATTGTCATGAGGACGCTCCACCCCGACCGCCTGCCGCCGGCCTTCCGGCGCATCGGCTGGTCGAATCTTCTTGCCCAGCTCTCCGAACAGATCGCCCTCGCCGCCGCTCCCCTGGCGGCCGTGATCCTGTTTGCCGCCGGCCCCGCCGAGACGGGCTGGCTGCAGACCGCACAGACCCTGCCTTTTCTCCTGCTCTCCATCCCGGCCGGTCTGGTCGCCGATCGCGCTTCGCGGCGAGGACTGATGGTGGCATCGGAAGCGCTGCGGGCGCTCTCCCTCGCGCTCACCATCCTGCTGCTCGACCTCGGCCAGATGAATCTGCTCTTGCTGGCCTTGCTCGGCTGCGCCGGTGCCATCGGCACCGTGTGCTACAGCGTGGCTGCGCCGGCTCTGATCCCTACGCTGGTGCCACGCGCCCAGCTTGCCGACGCCAATCGCTGGCTGGAATTGGCGCGCAGTGCCGCCTATGCCGGCGGCCCGGCCCTGGGCGGCGCCCTCGTCGGCTGGATCGGCGCACCGGTCGCCTATGTCCTCTCCACCATCCTCTCGATCTGGGCGGTGGTCCTACTTGCCGGCCTGCCGAAGGAAGACATGGCGGCTCATACCGGCCGCAGGCTCCTGCACGATTTGAAGGAGGGCGCCGTCTTCGTCACCAGCCACGACCTGCTCAGGCCCATCCTCCTCACCGCCGTCTTCTTCAACATCGGCTGGTTCTGCATCCAGGCCATCTATGTCGCCTATGCCGTGCAAGTCCTCGGAATGACGGCCTTTGAAGTCGGCATCACCCTCGGCATCTACGGCGCAGGCATGATTGCCGGTGCCAGCGCCGCACCGATGCTGGCGCGGCGCGTCTCGTTCGGCACCATGATCGTGCTCGGGCCGCTTGGCGGCTTCTGCGCCGCGCTCCTCATGCTAGGGACCGTATGGTTCCCCTCCCCGATCATAGCCGGATTCAGCTATTTCCTGTTCGGTGCCGGACCGATCCTGTGGACGATCACCACCACCACCCTCCGGCAGGCGGTTACACCCAACGCCATGCTCGGACGCGTCTCGGCGCTGGTCATGACCGCAACCTTCGGCGCGAGGCCAGTCGGAGCGGCGGCGGGCGCCTTCATCGCCTCTCACGCCGGCGCGGCGGCCTGCCTGGGTGCGGCGGCTATCGGCTTCCTGGTGCAGCTCCTGGTGATCCTGCTTTCCCGCGTGCCGAGACTGCGAGCCCTGCCCGACATGGCCTGAGCGGGCGGTTCAGCCTGCCCGATCCGCCAGACCGCGCACCTTGTTGACGAAGTCGTCGGGATTGAAGGGTTTGCTGACGAGAAGGCAGTCGAAATAGAGCCGGCGGCGCTCCGGCAAGCCAAAGCCGGAGACGAACATGATTTCCAGCGTGGGCCAGCGCTCCCTGGCCTTCAAGGCGAGGTCATAGCCACTCATCGGCCCGGGCATGCGGACATCGGTGATCAGCACCCGGGCATCCCCGTTCGAGGCCAGGATGTCGAGCGCCGCCTCGGCGCGCGCCGCCTGCAAAACCCTGAAGCCGGCATCTTCGAGCAGATCGGCCGTGATCAGCCTGACATCCTTGTCATCGTCGACCAGCACCACTGTTACCGGAGGGGAGCTAGCGATATCGTCACGTCCTGGTGCGGCACCGGGGCTGCCATGCGCCGGCTTGCGTGGGCCGGCACGGTGTTCCGGTGCGTTGTGCATTGCCGGTTCGGCGAAGGCTTGCTGTTTCACGACTCTTGTCCCCTCAGGCTCCGTCAGGACGTCCTGCGATGGGTTGGCATCGCAAAGGCGTGTTGAAACAACGGGTTGGAACAAGGCCGCGTCGTCGCTTCAATATGCTGCTCTGGGGAACGAACGCCCGAAGCTCGCCTTTGTTCCGGCTCAGCCTGCGGGCAGCATCGACCGGACCTTGGCCTCGAATTCACCGGTCTCGAAGGGCTTGACGATGACGTCCTGCCCTTCATCCATTTCGAGATCCTGGCGCTCGGCAGCCTCGTAACCGGTGAGGAAGAGCACCTTCAGGGCCGGCGTGGCCTGGCGTGCCAGCCGAGCCAGATCCCAGCCATTCATGCCCGGCAGCCCGATATCCGTAATCAGCAGATCGATGCTATCAGCGCTCTTCAGAAGGGAAATGGCCGAATCGGCATCCTTGGCCTCGAGCGTGGCGAAGCCGAGATCGTTCAGGATATCGACGACGAGCAACTGAATGACTGCCTCGTCTTCGACGACGAGAATGGTTCTCTTGTCGTGGTCGGCCATGCTTCGGATCTCGAACTCAAATCGGGATTGCTGCCGGAAAACCGCTTCCGGAACGGAGAATCACTAGCTGCTGAAATGGGCGCTTCGGGCACTCACGGCACTATAGCCTATCCGACGGGGAAAACAGGGCCGGTTCAATCGACCCGCTCGAACAGAACCAGGGAACGACTGGCGAGCGCATAGGTCTGGCCGACGGCGATGTTCGTTTCAGGTAGATCCGGATCATCGGTGGCGATCAGGCGTTTCCACGCCGAACCGTCATAGCAGGGCGGCAAGGTGAAGTTCAGCGTCTCGTGATGGGCATTGAGCAGGACAAGCAGTGTGGCGTCCGCTCCACGCTTGCGGATGCCGCTGGCCTGGGCCCGGCCGTCCAGCAACAGGCCGAAGCAGGAGGGTTCGTCGGCATCGTCCCAGCGCGCCCTCGTCATTTCCTCGCCGCTGTGATGGATCCAGGTCGCCTCGCGCACGTCGATCGCCTCGTTGATGCGCTCGCCGATCAGAAAACGCGATCGCCGCAGGATCGGATATTTGCGCCGGAGAACCGTCAGCCTGCGGACGAAATCGGTGAGCGCCTTGCCCTCTTGCGCTGCCTGCCAATCAAGCCAGCTGATCTCGTTGTCCTGGCAATAGGCATTGTTGTTGCCCTGCTGGCTGCGCCCGAACTCGTCGCCGGCCACGATCATCGGCGTCCCCTGCGAGAGCAGCAGCAGCGCCAGGAAATTGCGCATCTGGCGTTCGCGCAGATCCTTGACGGCTATGTCGTCGCTTGGCCCTTCGGCGCCGCAATTCCAGGAGCGGTTGTTGGAGCTGCCGTCCCGATTGTCCTCGCCATTGGCTTCGTTATGGCGGTCATTATAGGAAACCAGGTCGCGCAGCGTGAAACCGTCATGGGCGGTGACGAAGTTGACGGAGGCCCAAGACTTGCGGCCACGATGGTCGAACTTGTCCGGTGAGCCGCACAGGCGGGGCGCCAGGGCTGCAGGCCGGGCCTCGCCCCGCCAGAAGTCACGCACGGTATCGCGATAGACATCGTTCCACTCGGCCCAGCCGGGTGTGAAGCCGCCGACCTGATAGCCACCGAGCCCGACGTCCCAGGGCTCGGCGATCAGCTTGACGTTCTCCAGCACGGGATCCTGGCTGACCGCCTTGAGGAAGCCGCTGTCGGGATTGAAGCCGTCGACATCGCGGGCCAGCACGGTACCGAGGTCGAAGCGGAAGCCGTCGACATGCATCTCGTTCACCCAGTAGCGCAGGCTGTCCGTCACCATCTGGATCACGCGCGGATGGCTGACATTGAGGGTGTTTCCGGTGCCGGTGTCGTTGATGTAGTAGCGCGGCTCGTTGGGCATCAGCCGATAATAGGAGGCGTTGTCGATGCCCTTGAACGACAGGGTCGGGCCGAGTTCGTTGCCCTCCGCCGTGTGGTTGTAGACGACGTCGAGGATGACCTCGAGGCCTGCATCGTGGCAGCGCGCCACCATTTGCTTGAATTCGGCCAGCACGCCCGGGGGATCGGCGGCATAGCGCGGATCGGGTGCGAAGAAGCCGATGGAATTATAGCCCCAGTAGTTCCGGAGGCCGCGCTGGAGCAACTGGTCGTCGTCGACGAAGGTATGCACCGGCAGGAGTTCGACCGTGGTGACGCCAAGCGAGCGGATATGCTCGAGGGACTGGATCGAGGCGAGGCCCGCATAAGTGCCCTGCAAGGCCGGCGCGATCCCGGGATGGCGCTTGGTGAACCCCTTTACATGGGTCTCGTAGATGATGGTCTGGTCCCAGGGCACAAGCGAGCGATTGCCCGGCCAGTCGAAGCGCGCATCGACCACCATGCAACGTGGCATGAAGGGGGCGCTGTCGCGCGTGTCGAAGCTGAGATCGCCCTCGCCGAGCGTATAGCCGAACAAGGCCGGATCCCATTTCAGCGCGCCGACATGGGCGCGTGCATAGGGATCGAGCAGGAGCTTGTTGGGATTGAAGCGGTGACCGGCCTTCGGCTCGTAAGGGCCGTGCACACGATAGCCATAGAGCGTGCCGGGGCTGACATCGGGCAGATACCCATGCCAGATCTCGTCGGTGAACTCAGGCAGTTCGATGCGTTCGAGTTCCTGCTCGCCGCTCGAGTCGAACAGGCAGACCTCGACCTTGCTGGCATGCGCCGAAAACAGCGCAAAATTGGTACCGGCCCCGTCCCAGATCGCGCCGCGCGGATGGGGATGTCCCTCACGCACCCTCGTGCCGAAGAACTGGGTCATACCGTCGTCTCCCGTTCGGTCGTCCTGCGAGCCACCCGCGCATCGAGCAGCGGGAGATGCAACGCATCACCGTCACACATTGCACTGCAACATGGGCAGATGCAAGCATTTGCACCCCATCGCGAAACGGCAGACAGGCAATGCTATTTGGATAAGACTTCTTTCGTTTAAGATATTTTTTCGCAACCGCATGTACATGAAAGTACGCAATGTCCTTACTTTAAAACCGAGTGATATTGCTCTGATGTTATTGTCACATATATTCAATTTTAAATACCAGAATACCTAACTTTACGTTTTGACACCAGACTATGAGACCACCCCACTCCCCGGGCATCGTCGCAGATCCGGTTTCACATGAAACGCATAAGGTCTGGGAAAGCGCCGCGGCCGTCGCGACGCTGGATTCGTGACGGCCCTGGCGCTCTTCGATCGGCTTCAGCGGAAAGCCCGCAGATCGAGCGCGGCAACGCCCGCGGCCAGGCCAATGCCGGTCTGGGCCTGGGCCGAAAATGGCTGCAGGGTGATCGAACGCCCCGATCCACCGACGAGCGCATTGGCCCCGCCGCCGACCCCGAGCGTCGCCGATGCACCGACACCGCCATAATTGCCGGCAAGCGCACCACGCGTGCGGCCCTGACCGGGTGCGAACACGCCCCAGACCAACACGCCACGCTGGGTGCGGCCGATGTCGAGGCCGAATTTTCGGATCGTGCCGTAATAACGTTCCGAATAGCCCCGATTGGATTTGAAGACGCAGCTCATTTCCTTGGAGGACGTCACGATCAACCCGAGCCCGCCGGCGACATTGCAGCGCAAGACGCCGAGCCGGACACTGGAGGCGGCGGAAGCCGTACCCCCACAGGCGAGTGCAATCGCCAAAGCTGTACCAGCCACGACAGTGGAACCACGCATGGAACATCCTTTCGTCGATGATTGCCGAAGCATTCACGGATGCTAACCATCCGTGTCATGGATGGTTCCGCGATGGTCCTGCGTGCGATTGCGGCATCACACATCCGGATCGACCGGAACTCTGATGCCGCCAACCACGTTGGACGTTACGCTGCTGATCGGGCTCGGGCATTCCAATGCCTCGATGCGGCAGCCTCGGACCACCAGCAGGGCCTTGCATGCAAGATCAGACAACACCTATTCCAGTGAACACACCCACCGCCCAGACGGACATCAAAGGCGAACTGGAGGAGGCACGCCTTCCTCTTGATCCCCGAACCATCATCCAGGCCTGCCTGCTGGTCCTGGCGAGCCTGGCGATCGCCTATGTCGCTGCCGACATCATCCTGCCGCTGGTGCTTGCTTTCGTGCTGAAACTGCTGTTTCAACCAGTCATGCGCCAGCTCGAGCGGCTCCGCCTGCCGCGCAGCATCGCGGCCCTCCTGATGATCTTCGTCTTCTTCGGCCTGTTCGTAGGGCTGGGGGCCGCCGTCGCGGGGCCGGCCACCGAATGGGCAACCCGCCTGCCGGAAGCCCTGCCGCGACTGCAGGAGCGCCTGTCCGTCCTCAGTCGACCGATCCAGACCTTCCAGAGCTTCATGCAGCAGATCGGCGCCGGTGGGGGCGCCAATGTCGACATTCTCGGTGCGGCCTTCCGGGGCACGCAGCATTTCGCCAGCGGTTTCTTCGAAACGATCCTGATCCTGTACTTCCTGCTGGTATCGGGGGACACCTTCCTGCGCAGGATGGTCGAAATCCTGCCCCGCTTCAGCGACAAGCGGCAGGTCGTCACGCTGTCGCAGCAGATCGAGGAAAACATCTCGATCTATCTGGCCACGATCACCGTGATGAACGGATTGGTGGGGCTGGCCACCGGCCTGACCATGTGGGCCACCGGGCTCGGCGATCCGATCCTGTGGGGAGTCGTCGCCTTCGCCCTCAATTTCGTGCCGATCATAGGGCCCTTCTTCGGGGTCGCCCTGTTCGCCTTTGCCGGCCTGCTGCAGTTCGACACGATGCTGGCGGCCTTCCTGCCGGCCGGGCTCTATCTGGTGATCCATCTGATCGAGGGCGAGATCGTCACGCCGATGCTGCTGGCCAGGCGCTTCACGCTTAACCCGGTGCTGATCATTCTCGCCTTGATCTTCTGGTTCTGGCTGTGGGGCGCGCCGGGCGCCATCCTGGCGGTTCCGATGCTCGCCATCCTCAAGATCATCTGCGACGGGGTCGGCCCCCTCAACAATATCGGCCGCTTCCTGGAAGCCTGAAGCTGTCTCGCGAAGCGAGGTTGAAGGAAGTGCGGTGACCATGGCTCACCGCTCACGGTGGCGCCGCCCCTTCCCCTTGCCGCCGCTCAGCCGGGCAGCATGTCCTTCAGCCTGAGGCGGGCGATCTCGCCGATCTGCTTGAGGGCCTCCGCGAATTCCTGGGCCCGGTCATGCTGCAGGCGCCGCTCGAAGGCGGCGATGATCTCAGCCTTCGAGCGGCCCTTGATCGCCATGATGAACAGGAAGCCGAACCGGGCCTTGTAGGCGTCGTTGAGCTCGGTGAACCGCTTGAGTTCCTCCGGCGTGAGGCGGTCGAGGCCGGCAGAGGCCTGTTCGGCGGAGGATTCGGCGGTCAGCATCTTGGCCTGGGCGAGTTTTCCGGCCAGATCGGGATGCGCCATGATCAAGGCGAGCTTGGCCTCGTCGGAAGCTGCGTTCAGCACCTTCGTCATGGCCGCATGCAGGCCTTCGGCCGTGTCCTCGGCCGGCGTCAGCCCCTTGTCATAGACGCCCTCAGCCACCCAGGGCGAGTGCTCGAACACGCCGCCGAAACGCTCGACGAACAGAGCCCGGTTGATGCGTGTCGGCACATAGCCGCCTTCCGGCGGGTGCTGGCGGATCCAATGGCGTGCGATGTCGAGGCGGGTGGCGAACCAGACATCGGCATGGCCGCGGGCATAATCGAGGAAGCGGGCGAGCGCGGCGGCGCGGCCGGGCCGGCCGACCAGGCGGCAATGCAGGCCGATCGACATCATCGCCGGCTGCTCGCCGCCTTCGGCATAGAGCGTGTCGAAGCTGTCCTTGAGATAGGCGAAGAACTGATCGCCGCTGTTGAAGCCCTGGGGCGTGGCGAAGCGCATGTCATTGGCATCGAGCGTATAAGGCACGATCAGTTGGGGACCGCGGGGCCCCTCGACCCAATAGGGCAGTTCGTCGGCATAGGAATCGGCCGAGTAAAGGAAGCCACCTTCCTCCATGGTCAGTTCCAGCGTCCGGGCCGAGGTGCGGCCCTGATAGAAGCCGAGCGGCCTGGAGCCGGTGAGTTCGGCATGGATGCGGATGGCTTCCTCGATATGCTCGCGCTCGCCTTCCTTGGTGTAGTCGCGATAATCGATCCATTTCAGGCCATGGCTGGCGATTTCCCAGCCGGCCTCGGCCATGGCGGCCACGGCCCCGGGATTGCGCTGCATGGCGGTGGCGATACCGAAGACGGTGACAGGGATCCGGCGCTCGGTAAACATCCGGTGCAGGCGCCAGAAACCAACGCGCGAGCCGTATTCGTAGATGGATTCCATGTTCATGTGGCGCTGGCCCTGCCAAGGCTGGGCGCCGACGATCTCGGACAGGAAGGCTTCCGAGGCCGCATCGCCATGCAGGATGCAGTTCTCGCCGCCTTCCTCGTAATTCACCACGAATTGCAGGCAGACCCGCGCCTTGCCGGGCCAGGCCGCCTGCGGCGGCTTGCCGGCATAGCCGATGAGATCGCGATCATAGGGCGCTTGTGACGTCTCGCTCATCGCTCACGAACCCCGATAGGTGGAATAGCTGAAGGGCGAGCAGACCAGCGGCACGTGATAGTGTCCGTCCTTGTCGGCCAGCGTTACGCGCAGGGGCACGACATCGAGAAATTCGCCGGCACCGATGGCACTGAGACCACGAAAATAAGCGCCGATATGGAAAACCAGTTCATAGACGCCGGGCACAAAGGCATCGCCCACCATCAGGGGCTGATCGGTGCGGCCGTCCTGGTTCGTCGTCGTCGTGGTCACGGTGACGCGCCCGCCCGATGCATCCAGACGCTGGAGTTCGATGGTCACGCCCTGCGCGGGCTTGCCCCGGCTGACGTCGAGCACATGCGTGGAGAGCCTTCCCATGTCGTCCTCACCCAATCCTGTCCCTGAGCGGCTTGGAGCACGCCCTTGCGATCCACCCGGATCGTGAAATGTTTTTGCTTCCGGAAATCTGGCACGGCCATTAACGGCGCACCCCAGACGATAACGAATTTGCGGCCCGGCATTTCCAAATATTTTGTGAAGATGTTTCGGTAAAGAATACTCTTCTGCTGCAGGCCATCCTCAGGCTTGATGGAGCGTGTCAGGCTTCATTCTCCTGCAAGGATGACAGGCCTGACGGCAGGGGACCCAGTCGGGCGAGTTCGGTCGCGAGATAGCGTCGGCCCCGCTCGACCAACAGGTCGGCAAAAGCCTTCACCTTGAGCGGTACGAGATTTCGCGTCGGATAGAGCACGGCCAGCGTGGCAGGCGGTGGCGGATTGGCGGTCAGAACGGGAACAAGACGACCTTGGGCAAGCGCATCGGCAATTTCGTAGACCGGCTTGAGCACGATGCCGCGCCCGTCGAGCGCCCAGGCGGTGAGCACATCGCCGTCATCGGCATCGAGCGAGCCCTTGATCGGAACGCTGATCTCATCCCCGTCCTGGCTGAGAGACCAGCGGAACTCGCGCGAACCGGGAAAGCGCAGCAGCAGGCATTGGTGGCGCGCCAGATCGGCTGGCGTCATCGGCATGCCGGTGCGTTCGATATACGTGGGGGAGGCACACAGGACACGCTCGGCGTCGGCGATCTTGCGCATGATCATCGAACTGTCCGCATAGGTGACGAATTGCAGCGCGAGGTCGCAGGATTCGGCGATGATGTCGAGGCGGCGCTCGGACAGGCGCAACTGCACGTCGATCTGCGGGTGGGCATCGCGATAGGCCGCTGCGGTCGGGCCGACAAGGCGCCGGCCGAGGCCGAGCGGCGCGGCGACCCGGATCGAACCGAGCGGCATGGCACCGAGCTCGCCAATATTGGCCTCGGCCATTTCGATGGTGTGCAGGGCGTCGATGACGTGGTCGTAGAAGATCCGGCCTTGTTCGGTCAGGCCCATATTGCGGGTGGTGCGATTGAACAGCCGGCAGCCGAGGTGGTTTTCCAGCGCCTGGATGCGCTGGCTGATCACATTGGCGGAAACGCGCATGCGGCGGCCGGCTTCGGAGAAGCTGCCGGCTTCGACGGCACGGGCGAAGGAACGGAAATTTTCAAGCATGGCGGGCGGTTCCGTAAGGCAGACCGTCGGCTGTGGTTTCGACCAGCTTCGACGGGATGAAACGAAGGTGACTGGGAGCAATCGTCATCGGTTGACCGGCACACCCGGAGCGCCGGCCAAAACCTCGCTTCTGCTTGATCATGCTTCACCTCGTTCTGCTTGCGGCCAATATCTTTGGCCTGGATCGACTATCCACCTTCGAACCCATTCGACGATCTGAATGAGGGTCGAAGGTCATCAAACTGGCGAGATTCTTGCCTGTCAGCTCCACAGGGCGGCATTTGTTGCCGTGACTGTCGGGAACAATCATGCAGCCCGTAAGCCCGTAGTAAAGGACGGCTTTGCGGACTACGACGGAAATGGGAGGAAATAATCAATGCTGATGACCCTGTACGAATGGGGCAGTCTGATGTTGCGTTGGGCACATGTCATCACCGGAATCGCCTGGATCGGCTCCTCGTTCTACTTCATGCATCTGGACGCGAGCATGCGTCCCACCCCGAAGATCCCCGCGGGGCAGGGCGGCGAAGCCTGGGAAGTCCATGGCGGCGGCTTCTATCAGGTGCAGAAATATCTGGTGGCGCCGGACTTCCTGCCCGAGCACCTCACCTGGCACAAATGGCAGTCCTATTCGACCTGGTTGACCGGCTTTTGCCTGTTGCTGTGGGTCTATTACGCCCAGTCGAGCCTGCTCCTGATCGATCCCAGCGTCCGGGTGCTGTCGCCGGCCGTGGCCCTGGTGGTCGGCATTGGCGGTCTGGCCGCCGGCTGGCTGGTCTATGACTTCCTGTGCAAATCCCCGATCGGCAAGAACGAGACGCTGCTGGCCGGCATCGGCCTGGTCTTCGTGGTGTTCATGGCCTGGTTCTTCCAGCAGATGTTCTCGGCCCGCGGCGCCTTCATCCACACTGGCGCGCTGATGGCGACGATGATGTCGGCCAATGTGTTCTTCATCATCATCCCCAACCAGCACAAGGTGATCGCCGCGCTCAAGGCCGGGCAGGTGCCCGATCCGGCGCTCGGCAAGGCAGCCAAGCAGCGCTCCGCGCACAACAACTATCTGACGCTGCCCGTGCTGTTCCTGATGCTGTCCAACCACTATCCGCTGACCTATTCCAGTCCCTTCGCCTTCCTGGTTGTCGGCCTGATCCTGGTCGCCGGCGCGCTGATCCGGGTGTTCTACAACGAACGCCATGCCGGACGCGGCGACAAGTGGTGGACCTGGGCGCTTGCGGCCATCCTGATCTTCGGCGCCATCTGGATCAGCGCCTTCCGCTCGCCGGCCTTCCGCGATGCCTTCGACCTCGGCGCCATCGAGGCGCCGGCGGCAACCGAAACCGTCCTCGCCGCCACCGTTCCGGCGGCGGTGCACGACATCATCGCCAGCCGCTGCTCCATGTGCCATGCCGAGACGCCGGTCTATCAGGGCATCAACATGCCGCCCAAGGGCGTGCTCCTCGACTCGCCTACCAACATCGCCCGCAACGAGCATGAAGTGTTCGTGCAGTCGGTGATGACGCATGCGATGCCGCCGAACAACGTCACCGAGATGACCCCGGAAGAACGCCGTGTGGTGCGCGACTGGGTGCTCAGGCGTGAGAAGGCCGCGGCGCAAGCCAAGCCAGCCGTTCAGCTCGCCGGCCGCTGAGGCCGGGCCGGCACCAATCCCTCCTCCCTTCCCAGAACCATCGTGCAAGGCCCCGTTCGCGGGGCCTTTTTTGCGTGACGGGCCAGGCAGGTCCTGTCGGCATGCCGCTCCGCTGTTGCGTGAGGAGGCGGGCCATTGACGCCAGGGCGAACAAGCATCACGCCCGACATTGCAAGTGGCCTGCCATCTCTCCTTGCCGAGCGATGGTATCGCGCGCGATAAAATTGCCGGACTCAATAAGAAGGGAGACGACGTCCTGCCTCGGCTGCGTGCTGCCGCATGCAGGCATCGCGACCAGAACAACCGATCACAACGTCCCGGCGAGGCTGCATCGAACGGTCTCCGCATGCAACGAGATCGCGTCACCGTCGCGCCAGCGCTCGGCGGATATCGCATTGCCCACCCTCCCCATCCGTCCGTTTGGCGACCGTGTGCAAACACCGATGTGCAGCCCGACATGATGCCACCCGTCCCGGTCCCGCCGGCAGAAGCGACGGGCACGGCCGGGCGCGACGGACGGTCGAGACAGGGATCGCGGGCGCTCGAAAAGGGCCTCTCAAAACAAAGGGCCTCCCCCTTGCGGGGAAGGCCCTTCGGCAAATCGGGTCCAACGAGTGAAGGCAGGCGTGCAGGCACGGTGACCTTTCCCTCGCCTGCGCTGAATCAGGAAAGCAGATCTGCCAGCGCCGCGGCCACGACCTCGGTCGCCTTGTAGAGGTCGGGCAAATAGAGCCGCTCATCGGCGCGATGGGCGTTGGCCTCTTCGATGGTGCGGGGACCTGCACCGTAGAGCACGATCGGAATGCCCTTGGCGGCATAGTGGCGGGCATCGGTATAGAGCGGCACGCCATTGGTGGTGACAGGCACACCCATCACGCGGCTTGCCTCGCGGGTCAGCGCTTCGGAGAGCTGTTCTGAGCCCGGCAGCGGCGTCAGCGGCTCGGCCAGCAGGATGCGGCGGACCTCGACGCGTGCGGCAGGGCTCGCCTGGACCGCGCCTTCGATCACCTTGCGCAATTCAGCCTCGACGTCCCCACCCTTTTCTTCCGGCACCATGCGCCGGTCGAGGCGGAAGGTCACCCGGTCGGGCACGACATTGGTGTTGATGCCGCCATGGATGAGGCCGATGGTGAGCTGCGGGGCGCCGATGCCTGGCACCGCCGAAACACGCTGGGCCAGCGAGGCGCGCCACGTATAGAGGGCGCCGAGGATATTGGTGGCGGCTTCGAGCGCGTCCACGCCTGTCCAGGGCTTGGCGGCGTGGGCCGAGCGCCCGTTCACCTCGACTTCGAGATGCAGGCAGCCATTATGGGCGTTGACGACGGCGTAGGAGAAGCCGGCCCCGAGCGCCAGATCCGGCTTGGTCAGGCCTTCCGACAGCAGCCAGCCGGGACCGATCTCGCCGCCGGCTTCCTCGTCATAGGTGAGATGGAGTTCGATGGTGCCCTTGAGCTCGCGGCCGACCTTTTCCAGAGCGAGCAGGGCGAAGGCATAGGTGGCGAAGTCGGACTTCGACACGGCGACGCCGCGGCCGACCATCCAGCCATCGACGATCTCGGCGCCATAGGGGTCGCGCGTCCAGCCCTCGCCGGGCGGCACCACGTCGCCATGGGCGTTGAGGGCGATGACGGGCCCGTCCCCGAAGCGCTTGCGCACGATCAGATTGGTGGCCGAGATCATGCCGTGCTGGCGCACCAGCGCCTTGGGCACGACATGGCGCTCGACGGTGAAACCGAGGCCCTCGAGCAGGCGCGCGGCCTTCTCGGCATGGGCGGCGCAATCACCGGCCGGATTGTCGGACGGGGTTCGCACGAGTTCGGCGAGGAATTCGGTCTGCCGCTCACGCTCGCTTTCCAGATAGGTGCGGATAGTGTCCTTGATGCTCATTATGGTCTCGTTCAGATGGGGTGGATGGGCCAATCCCAGATCGGCCTCGAAGGTTCGGTTGCTTTGCCCTCCCCTGGAGGGGGGGCGGCCTGAAAGGCCGGGGTGGGGTGAAAATACGCAGGTCTTCATCAGTGGAAGGTCGGTTTCTTGTGAAGAAGTCACCCCACCCCGACGCTGCGCGTCGACCCTCCCCCTCCAGGGGAGGGTAAAGAGTTAGGAGGCGGGCAGGCGCTTGAGGAAGTCGATCAGCACCTCCAGGGCAGCGCCGACGTCCTCGGTGAAGATGGCTTCGGCCGGGTTGTGGCTGACACCACCTTTGCAGCGCAGGAACAGCATGGCGATCGGGCACAGGCTGATCATGGCGAGGCCGTCATGGCCAGCGCCGCTCGATAGCCGCAGGGGCTTGAGGCCGGTCGCGGCCACCGCCGCCTCGAAGGTCTCGATCAGGCCGTCATCACAACGGGCCGCGGGCTCGTCATAGGTCTTCTGGATGGCGAAGGCGACGCCGCGACGGGCCGCGATCGCCTCGAACCGGGCCGTCAGCTCGGTGACGGCGGCGTTGCGGATGTTGTCGTCGGGGCTGCGGATATCGACCGAAAAATGCGCACTGCCGGGGATGACGTTGACCGCGCCGGGGCGGAATTCGCAGGCGCCGACCGTAGCAACGAGATCACCCGAGGTGGTGGTGATCAATTCGGTCGCCAGGATCATCTCGGCCGCGGCCGCGCCGGCATCGAGGCGCAGCCCCATCGGCACAGTGCCGGCATGGCCGGCCTTGCCGGTGAGTTCGACCTTGAAGCGGCTGGCGCCGTTGATGGCGGTGACGACGCCGACGGGCAGATCCTCCGCCTCCAGCACCGGCCCCTGTTCGATATGGACCTCGACATAGCCCAGCGTGCGGCGGGGATCGCGGCCGAGGCGGGACACGGCGTCGGGATCGCAGCCGAAATCGATCAGGGCCTGGCGTAGACTGGTGCCGGCCTTGTCGGTGGCGTCGAGATTGCCTGATAGAAAGGTGCCGGCGAGCGAGCGCGATCCCGTCAGCGTCACCGGGAAGCGCACCCCCTCCTCGTCGCCGAAGGCGACGACGTCGATGGCGAAGGGCAGCTTCTCGCCGGCGCGATGCAGCGCCGCCACCGCCTCGATGGCGACGATCACGCCCAGATTGCCGTCATAGCGCCCCGCATTGCGCACGGTATCGATGTGGGAACCCAGGATGAGCACGGGCGCATCGGGCGTGGCGCCGGGATAGTGGCCGATCAGCGTCGCGGCCGCATCGAGCTCCGTCGACATGCCGGCCTCTTCCATCCAGCCCTTCACCAGCGCGATGGCCGCGGCATGCTCAGGCGTGAGATAAAGCCGGGTCAGAGCTCCCTCGTCGGCGGAGCAGATTGCCAACTCATCGAGCCGGGCCATGGCACGGACACCACTGGGGATGGCTGATGTTGCGAGGGCTAATCTCATCACAGCTTCATTCCTTCGGGCAGTATCAGCACAGCCCTGAAATCATTGACGTTGGTCAAGGTCGGACCGGTGACGATCTGGTCGCCAAGAGCCTGAAACAGGGTATGGGCATCGTTGTTGTCGAGGCTGGCGATCGGATCAAGCCCGGCGGCGCGTGCGCGTGCAAGACTTGTCGGATCGATCATCGCACCGGCCACTTCCTCGGCGCCGTCGACACCGTCGGTATCACCGGCCAGGGCATGGATGCCGCGTTGTCCGCCGAGCTTGACGGCAAGCGAGAGCAGATATTCGACATTGCGCCCGCCCCGGCCCTTGCCGCGCACGGTAACCGTGGTCTCGCCGCCGGAGATCAGCACGCAGGGTGCGGCTGCGGGCTGGCCGTGCTGGGCGACCTGGCGGGCGATACCGGCCATGACGATGCCGACGTCACGAGCTTCCCCCTCCAGGGAATCACCCAGGATGATCGGGGTGATGCCGGCCTTGCGGGCAACCGCGGCCGCTGCCAGCAGCGATTGCTGCGGCGAGGCGATCAGATGGATCTCGCCGCGGGCGAGGCGCCGATCGCCGGGCTTGGGTGTCTCCTCCTGGGCCGCTTCGAGATGAGCGATCACCGGTGCTGGCCCATCGATGCCGTAGCGGGCAAGGATGGCCCTGGCGTCGGCAAAGGTGGTGGGATCGGCCACGGTGGGGCCGGAGGCGATGGCGGCGAGATCGTCGCCCGGCACGTCCGAGATCACCAGGCTGACGACACGTGCCGGGAAGGCGGCGGCGGCCAGCCGCCCGCCCTTGATGGCGGACAGATGCTTGCGCACGCAGTTCATCTCGTCGATCGGCGCGCCCGATTTGAGCAACGCCTTGTTGATCGCCTGCTTGTCGGAAAGCAGCAATCCTTCCGCCGGCAAGCTGAGCAGGGCCGAGCCGCCGCCGGAGATCAGCGCGATGACGAGATCGTCCTCGCCAGCCCCTTCCACCAGGGCGAGCATGCGTGCCGCCGCCCTGACACCGTTGAGGTCCGGTACGGGATGGGCGGCTTCGATCACCGCGATACGCTGACACGGCACGGCATGGCCGTAGCGCGTCACTACCAGGCCCTCGAGTGGGCCGGGCCATGACTCTTCCAGCGCCTTGGCCATGGCGGCGGCGGCCTTGCCGGCCCCAACCACGATGGTCCGCCCCTTCGGCGGCCGCGGCAGGAAGGCCGGCATGCAGGCAGAAGGTGTCGCCGCAGCCACTGCTGCCTCGAACATCGATGTCAACAATGCCCGTTCAGGCATGGCGAACCTTTCTGTGCCAAAGCGTTTTGTGATCAGACGGAAGCGTCTGGAATCGCAAAGATACGTCGAAACGAGGAGCTTCTGCACCGGAACCGACGGTCTCCCCCACCCGGGAGCGGGAAAGAGCGATGGCTGGCGTCAGCCCTTGACCGGTGCGCCGATCTCGTGATTGGCCATGATCTCCAGCGCCCGGACCAGGCCGGAATGATCCCAGGCCGCGCCGCCATGCGAGACGCAGGCATTGAACAATTCCTGGGCGGTGGCGGTGTTGGGCAGGGAGAGGCCGAGCTGGCGGGCCGTGGTCAAAGCGAGATTAAGGTCCTTCTGGTGCAGGGCGATGCGGAAGCCCGGATCGAAAGTGCGCTTGACCATGCGCTCGCCATGCACTTCCAGGATACGCGAGGCGGCAAAGCCGCCCATCAGGGCCTGGCGCACCTTGGCCGGGTCGGCACCGGCGCGCGAAGCGAACAGCAGGGCCTCGCCGACGGCCTCGATATTAAGGGCGACGATGATCTGGTTGGCGACCTTGGTGGTCTGGCCATCGCCATTGCCGCCGACCAAAGTGATGTTCTTGCCCATCTTCTCGAACAGCGGCCTGGCGCGCTCGAAGGCGGCTTCCGGGCCGCCGACCATGATGGTGAGGGAGGCGGCCTTGGCGCCGACCTCGCCGCCCGAGACCGGCGCGTCGAGATAGTCGACGCCGAGCTCGTTGATGCGCTTGGCGAACTTCTTGGTCTCCACCGGGGAGATCGAGCTCATGTCGATGACGAGCTTGCCGGCGGAAAGGCCTTCGGCGACGCCGCCCTTGCCGAACAGCACCGTCTCCACGTCCGGGGTATCGGGCACCATGGTGATGATGATGTCGGCCTTGCGGGCGACATCGGCGGCGCTCGGCTCGGCCTTGCCGCCGGCCTTGATCAGGTCCTCGGGCACATTGCCGAGCGTGTTGAGGAAGAGGGTATGGCCGGCCGCGATCAGGTGCCCCGCCATCGGGGCGCCCATGATGCCAAGTCCGACAAAGCCGATATTCATGATGAAGATCCTTGTTCCTTAGGCGCAAGCGCCAGCCAGCCGCCTTCTCCCTCTGAGGGAGAAGGTGCCCCGATAGGGGCGGATAAGGGGTGAACCACCGCACCGGCATGGGATCGCAAGACCCCTCATCCCCCTGCCGGGTCCTTCTCCCGCAAGGGGAGAAGGGGATTTATGGGACGGACTCAGCGAGCCTGCTTGAACCAGCCCAGGCCCGCTTCGGTCTCGCCCTTGGGCTTGTATTCGCAGCCGATCCAGCCGGCGTAGCCGAGCTGGTCGAGCCATTGGTAGAGGAAGGGGTAGTTGATCTCGCCGGTGCCCGGTTCGTTGCGGCCGGGATTGTCGGCCAGCTGCACGTGCCAGATCTCAGGCAGGTGCTTTTCGATGGTGCGGGCCAGATCCCCTTCCATGATCTGCATGTGGTAGATGTCGTATTGCAGACCGACATTGTCCGAGCCGGTCTCGGCAATGATCTCGGCCGCCTGGCGGGTGTTGGTCAGGTAGAAGCCGGGAATGTCGCGCGTGTTGATCGCCTCGATCACCAGGCGGATGCCGGCCTTCTTCAACTCACCTGCGGCGTAGCCGATGTTTTCGACGAAGGTGGCCCTTGCCTGCCCCGCATCGACGGAGGCGGGCGCGATGCCGGCCAGGCAGTTGACCAGCTTGCAGTCCAGCGCCTTGGCATAGGTGATGGCCTCAGCAACGCCGTCACGGAACTCCGCCTTGCGATCGGGCAGCACGGCGATGCCGCGCTCCCCGCCCGCCCAGTCGCCGGCCGGCAGATTGTGCAGGACCTGGGTGAGCTTGTGCTCCTTCAGGGCGGCAGCCAGATCGGACGCCGGGAAGGGATAGGGGAACAGATATTCCACGCCCGCAAAGCCGTTGCGGGCGGCTGCCGCGAAGCGCTCCATGAACGGCACTTCGTTGAACAGCATGGTCAGATTGGCGGCAAATTTAGGCATGGCGGTTCCGCTAATTCTACCCTCCCCTCGAGGGGGAGGGTCGACGCGTAGCGTCGGGGTGGGGTGATGGCTCGACCGTCGGAGAACGAGCTCTCATTCAATCACATTGGCCAGGGGCAGCGGTTCTCACCCCACCCCGGCCTATTGGCCGACCCTCCCCCTCCAGGGGAGGGTAAAAACTCAGTCCAGCAGTGCGATCGCGGTGGGCGCGTCGGAGGCGTCGAGGGCGAGATCCTCGAATTCCGTGACCTTGTCGAGATCGGTGCCCATGGCGACGTTGGTGACGCGCTCCAGCATCACCTCGACCACTACCGGCACGCGCAGTTCGGCGGCCAGGCGCTTGGCCTCCTGGAAGGCGTCATAGAGCTTCTCGGGGTCGGTGACGCGGATGGCGCGGCAGCCCAGGCCCTCGACCACCTTGAGATGGTCCACACCATAGACGCCCAGTTCCGGCGTGTTGATGTTCTCGAAGGAGAGCTGGACCTGGAAGTCCATGTTGAAGCCGCGCTGGGACTGGCGGATCAGGCCGAGATAGGCGTTGTTCACCAGCACATGCACATAAGGCAGGTTGAACTGGGCGCCGACGGCCAGCTCCTCGATCAGGAACTGGAAATCGTAGTCGCCCGAGATCGCCACCACCGAAGCGCTGCGATCGGCAGCGCAGACGCCGAGCGCCGCCGGCAGCGTCCAGCCGAGCGGACCGGCCTGGCCGCAATTGATCCAGCCCCTGGGCTTGTAGACATGCAGGAACTGGGCGGCCGCGATCTGCGACAGGCCGATGGTCGAGACATAGGTGGTGTCGCGGCCGAAAGCCTTGTTCATCTCCTCATAGACGCGTTGCGGCTTGATCGGCGTCTCACTGAAATGGGTGCGGCGGAGCAGGGTTTTCTTGCGCTCGCGGCATTCCTCCAGCCACGTGGAGCGATCCCTGAGCTTGCCCTGCGCCTTCAGTTCCCGGGCGGCTTCGATGAAGACATCGAGGGCCAGGCCCGCATCCGAGGCGATGCCGTAATCGGGCGCGAAGACCCGGCCGATCTGGGTCGGCTCGATGTCGACATGCACGAATTTGCGGTCCTTGGTGTAGACCTCCATTGTGCCGGTGTGCCGGTTGGCCCAGCGATTGCCGATGCCGAGCACGAAGTCGGAAGCGAGCAGCGTGGCATTGCCGTAGCGGTGGCTGGTCTGCAGGCCGGCCATGCCCACCATCAAGGGGTGGTCGTCGGGGATGGTGCCCCAGCCCATCAGGGTCGGGATCACCGGCACGCCGGTCAGTTCGGCGAAAGTGACGAGTTTGTCGGAGGCATCGGCATTGATGATGCCGCCGCCGGCCACGATCAGCGGGCGCTCGGCCGCCTGGAGGAGGGCGATGGCCTTGTCGATCTGGGCGCGGGTGGCCTTGGGCTTGTAGACGGGCAGCGGCTCATAGGTTTCCGGATCGAACTCAATCTCGGCCGTCTGCACGTCGAAGGGCAGGTCGATCAGCACGGGGCCGGGGCGGCCCGAGCGCATCAGATGGAAGGCCTGCTGGAAGGTGCCGGGCACCTGGGCGGGCTCCATCACGGTGACGGCCATCTTGGTGACGGACTTGGCGATCGCGGCGATGTCGACGGCCTGGAAGTCCTCCTTGTGCAGACGGGCGCGCGGCGCCTGGCCGGTGATGCACAGAATTGGAATGGAATCGGCCGCCGCCGAGTAGAGACCCGTGATCATGTCGGTGCCGGCCGGGCCGGAGGTGCCGATGCAAATGCCGATATTGCCGGCCTTGGCACGCGTATAGCCTTCGGCCATGTGGGACGCCGCCTCGACATGGCGGGCCAGGACATGCTTGATCTGGTTACGCGGGCGCAGCGCGGCATAGAGCGGGTTGATTGCAGCACCGGGGACGCCGAAAGCACACTGGGCGCCTTCCTTCTCCATGATGTGCACAGCAGCTTCCGCCGCGGTCATGCGGGCCATGAGCGTTTCTCCTCAAGCATTCTTCGATCCGCGGATCGGAATTTGCGTCGGTTTCATAGCGCTTTCCGATCCGACTGGATCGGAAAGACGCGTCTATCTTTTTGAAATCATGAACGATATTCGATTCAACGGGATTGAATGTCGTTCTTGAAAATCGCGCCTCGCATGCGACCGACGGGATCGAATCCAAGGCGGTATGAATTGTTCGACGGAGCGGTCTTTCCCGCTCATTGCTGCCTGAAGATTGCAGGGGAACGACTATTAGTCCAATATATGGTTCGGTATAATCAATAGCTAAAAGATATGGATCGGTGGCTGCCATGGAACTGCGCCATCTGCGCTACTTCATCGCCCTGGCGGAGGAACTCAGCTTCACGGCCGCCGCGCAGCGCCTGCACATCTCGCAGCCCCCGCTGAGCCAGCAAATCCGCGACCTCGAGCATGAGCTCGGCGCCGTGCTGTTCCTGCGTACCAGCCGCAAGGTGATGCTCACCGAAGCCGGCACGGCCTTTCTCGCCCATGCGCGCAGCATCATCGCCAGCGCCGAACTTGCCGCGACGCAGGTCAAGGCGATCGGCCAGGGCATGACGGGCGCACTCAACGTGGCGGCAACCGGCTCCATGCTGCTCGGCCCGCTCGCCGCCCTGATGGCGGACTACCGGCGCCGCTTTCCGGGCGTGGTGATCGGCCTGCACGAAATGGCCCCCGAAGCCCAGCTCAATGCGCTCTCGACCCGGGCCGTCGACGTCAGCTTCCTGCGCATGCCGCCCGAGGATGCCGAACTCGTCCGCGAGACCGCCTGGCGCGAGCCTGTCGGCGTCTTCCTGCCATCAGGCCATCGCCTCGCCGAGCGCGGCTCCATCGCTCTCGCCGAACTCCACGAGGACGAGCATGTCTTCCTGCGCCTGCGTGATTCCAGCTTTGCGGTCTATCTGCGCCAATGCTGCGTAGAGGCCGGCTTCATTCCCCGCATCAGCCAACAGGTGATCGAATCCTATTCACTCACCAGCCTGGTCGCGGCGGGCTTCGGCATCGCCCTTGCCCCGCGCAGCGTCAGCGCCCTGTCGCGGCCCGAAGTTATTTACCGCGACCTCGTGCCACCGACCCCCACTGCCGACGTCAGCATGGTCTATCAGCGCGAGCCCAGCCCGGTGCTGGCACGCTTCCTGGGCTTCGCGCGCCGCTTCCTGGCCGATTGGCGGGCCCGGCCGGGCCGCCAATAAACGTTTCCGCCGCTCAGGAGACCGGGACGGCAGCCAGTTCCCGGCGCAGGACCTTCAGGGCCGTCGACATCCAGATCCAGACCCGGGCCGACTCGGCCTGCTCCTGGGCCAAGGTCACCTTTGTCCTGCCGAAATGCTTGTAGGCGTCATAGGCCTCCAGGGCGCCATAGGCTCCCGGTGCCATATATTTCAGGATTTCGCGGGTCGTCCGGTCGCCGGCCAGCCGCTCCGCCGCCGAAACGGACGGACGCCGCGCCCCGCCGGCGCCGGGCGGCAGATAATCGTTGGATTCGTTGATAATGCCGTCCGGGTCGGCGACGCCCCAGGGTGTGCCACCCATGCCGCCATGGGTACAGAAGAAATATTGCTGCTTGTAAATGGTGGGCGCGCCCGGCATGCGCCGTGTCGCATAGCTGCCGAACAGCGACCGTGAACCCGTCTTCGGATCCCGGCGGGCATGGAAGCACACCCGGACATTGGGCGGAATGAAGAGCGGCGCATTGAAGGGCTGCCTGTCGACCGCATCGAACAGGAATAGGCCGTCGACGGCAATCCCCTCCAGCGCGAGCAGCGAAGCGGTATAGACCACTGCCGCACCGCCACGACTATAGCCGGCTAAGAAGATGCGCTTGGGTCCGGACGCTTTGTGCCGATAGCGCTCCCGCACAGAGCGATAGGCGCCGATCCCCAGGGCCGGCGTCGAGACGCCGTCGAGGCTCGGGCCGCGCCGGTAATATCGCGCTTCGTTGCCCCAGCTCCGATGCAGGCGCTGTACGAAACTATCGCCGAACTCCGCCTCATAGGCCCGGTCGGAATAGGGGCCGGTGCCGTCGATGCCGGCATAGATATCGAGCGCGGCATTGGCCGCTGCGATCTCGGCACCGCGCCTTTGCCGCTCCTCGTGCCGCGCGACCTCCATGGTGTAAAGCGCCGACATGTCGTGACTGTCGAAAGGAAAGGCGCCGTTCCAATTCATTGCCCACCCCGAATGAACTGCGAAGTATATAACACAGTCTATACAGGCACCTCCATATCTCTCAAGAAGTATTATTTGACAATTATGTAAAGCGTCGGACGGTAGATACCTACCGCTTGAGAAAAATTCGACACATTGTGCGTCCCACGAGGGATTTATTATGAGAATGAAGAACTGTTCTCCGGCTTTGAATGAAAAAAACCTGCGGCATGTCCCCGGCCATCTCGTTCGCATTCGCCTCAAGATTTCAACACGCAGGGTGGAGGCTTCGTGCTCGGCACACTGGATAGCGCGGACTGAGAAGGTTGCCGCCGCCTTTCGTTTGAAGACTTCTGCGGCGGCTTGACGAATTGCCACCGTATCGACATCTTCAATGTTGGCGTGACCGACGCCCAACCTCCCAAGGCCTTCCCCAGCATGGCCTTAAACGGAGGCAAAGGGACTTCTGTCTCGGGTCGTTGTCGTGGTCCGATCGTTTCGGGCGTGGTTGCTGGGGAACTTGCGTCCGGGGCGTGAAAGGCCTGACAATGACGCAGAATGGCAATCTCAAGCGCCGTGTCCGTGCGCGCGCAGCCAAAACGAGCGAGTCCTATGCCGCCGCTCTCAGACATATCCGCCAGACATCGGGACATGATCCGTCGCCGAGCCATACCGACACGCAATCGCTACGGCTGGCGGTCGCGCAAACCTCGCTCTTCAACGATCCCCGCGATAGTTCCGGGTTCCGCGCCACTGGCGAGGAAATGCGGCGCTTGATGCGTGAGGCTCATAAGGAAGGCGCGCGGCTCATCCATTTCCCGGAGGGCGCAACCTGCTCCCCCAACAAGCGCATCATGTCGCAGAACGGCCCTGGGGATATCGGCCCTTCCGACTGGACTCGATTCGACTGGGCGGTTCTGCGCGAGCAACTGGACATGATCAGCACGCTCGCGCGGGAACTCGGGCTCTGGACAGTGTTCGGGTCGGTCCATCGCCTCACGCCGCCGCACCGGCCGCACAACAGCCTCTATGTCGTGTCCGATCGCGGCGACCTCGTCACCCGCTATGACGAGCGCCTGCTCTCGAACACCAAGATCTCCTTCATGTATTCGCCGGGGAAAGGCCCGGTGACCTTCGAGGTCGACGACCTCCGTTTCGGTTGTGCGCTCGGTATGGAGGCGCACTATCCGGAGATATTCACCGAGTATGAGAGTCTGGATGTCGATTGCGTCCTGTTCTCGACGACGGGAGAGACCCCATCGGCCGCGCCGCCTTTCGCGGCGGAGGCATTGGGACATGCCGCCAGCAATGCCTATTGGGTCAGTTACGCCGCCCATGCGCCGCAAAGCATGACGATCCCCGCTGGAATAGCCGCGCCGGACGGCCGATGGAAAGCCCAATGCCCGTCAGACGGCACGCCGGCCCTCCTCGTCTCCGACATCTCGGCCGATCGCGAGCATCCCGCGCGGCCATGGCGACGAACCGCCCGCTCCGATCTTTACGAGGCGCATAAGATAGACGGCGATCCCAGAAGCGACGCCCGCACTTCGTTCTGATCGGCAAAAGAGACCCAAAGGCCAATGCCGTTCACTTAAGCGTCTTCGAGTTTGCACGACCTTTGTCATTGCCGGGCTTGACCTGGCAATGACAAATCGGAGCGTTTCCTCCTTATGTGAACTGCATTGCCCCCGGGCCCCTTTGGTCACTGTCGCCGCATCATTGCTGCGCAAAAGGGGTGTCCACCTTTCGGCACGAAGGCCACGGCAAACACCAGCTGGCATGCTCCTTGCTTGAATTTCCTGAGCGAGCCTGACGCGCGCCGTCGGCGACGCGGGGGTGGGCTCGTCGTCACCCCAGGCGCAAGACGTGCCGGCCGGTTGCGGGGCAACCACCGACCGCTGCCCCTTCGGACAGGACTATTCCGATGACCATGGATGCCATCACGGCCCCGGCCGGCCGAAAACCACTCATCAATTCCCTCTTCCTCCAGGTTCTCGTCGCCCTCGCGCTCGGCGTCGTGCTCGGCATGACCGCGCCGGGCTTCTCCGTTCAGTTGAAGGTCCTGAGCGACGGTTTCCTCAAGCTGATCTCGATGATCGTGGCGCCGATCGTCTTCTGCGTGGTGGTGCACGGCATCGCCGGCGCCGGGGACCTGCGCAAGGTCGGGCGCGTCGGCGTCAAGGCGCTGATCTATTTCGAAGTGGTGACCACGGTGGCCCTCGCCCTCGGCCTGCTGCTGGCCCTCGTCGCCGGCCCCGGCCACGGCATGAATGTCGATGCCACCAAGCTCGATGCCGGCGCGATGGGCAACTATGCCGACAATGCGCACAAGATGCAGGGCGCCGGCGTCGGCAGTTTCATCCTCAACATCATCCCGACCACCTCGATCGATGCCCTCGCGCGCAATGACGTGCTGCAAGTCCTGTTCTTCGCCATCGTTTTCGGTATCAGCCTCGCGCTCGTGGGCGGCGAGAAGGCGGAAAGGATCTCCTCCTTCGTGGATGCCGTGGCGACGATCCTGTTCAAGGCCATGTCGCTCATCGTGCGCCTCGCGCCCCTGGGCGTCCTCGGCGCTGTGGCCTACACGGTCGGCAAATACGGCGTCGGATCGCTGCAGCAACTCGTCTCGCTGGTCGGCCTGTACTATGTCGCCGTCGCCGCCTTCGTCATCGTGGTGCTGGGCAGCATCATGTGGATGACCGGCCTGAACATCTTCCGGTTCCTGGCCTATCTGCGCGCGGAACTCGCCATCGTCCTGGCGACCGCCTCTTCGGACGCCGTCCTGCCGCAGGTGATGCGCAAGCTGGAGTATCTGGGTGTGCGCAAATCTGTGGTCGGCCTCGTCATTCCCACCGGCTATTCCTTCAATCTCGATGCCTTCTCGATCTATCTCACGCTGGCTGTCGTCTTCATCGCCCAGGCCACCAACACGCCGCTGTCGCTCGGGGACCTGCTTCTGGTGCTGGGGGTCTCGCTGCTGACCTCGAAGGGGGCCCACGGCGTACCGGGCTCGGCCATCGTGATCCTGGCGGCCACGCTCAACACGATCCCTTCCATCCCTGCAATCGGCCTCGTGCTCGTCCTCTCGGTCGACTGGTTCATCGGCATGGCCCGCGCCGTCGGCAACCTCGTCGGAAACTGCGTCGCCACCGTGGTCATCGCCGCCTGGGAAGGGGACCTCGACCGGGCAAGAGCCGCCAAGGTGCTCGGAGAGAATGGCGACATGGCGGACTGACAAAGAAGGCCACTCTCCCCACTTGGAGTCGGGGATGGGAACATCGCCCCAGCTTCGTACGGAACGAGGGAGCGGCGGCGGCGCATCTCCCTCGCCCGAGTACCTTTTACGCCTTTGCCCCCGACACCTTCACGCCCGGCGCCAGCGAACGCAGCACATAGTAGATGACGCCCGCGATGGCGACGCCGAAGAACCAGCCATAGATGCCCCACCAGGCCGGCAGCCAATTGGTCAGGTTTGGCAGGATGGAGGAGAACAGCGCGCCGATGCCGGCTGCGATCAGCGCCTTGACATGCCAGCCGCCCTGGAAGCGGAACTCGCCATCCTCGCGATAGAGCGCCTCGACATCGATCTCGCCCTTGCGGATGAGATAATAGTCGACCAGCATCACCCCGAGGATCGGCCCCATGGTGGAGCCGATGACGCCGACGAAGCTGGCGGCGCTGCCTTCCCAGGGTGCGAAGGGATAGAGCACCAAGGCGATCAGCGCTGCAATATAGCCACCCTTCTTGAAGTCGATGCGGCGCGGGAAGACATTGGCGAAGTCGAAGGCCGGCGAGACGAAGTTCGCCACGACATTGATGCCCAGCGTCGCCACCGCGAAGGTCAGCGCGGCGAGGAGAGCCAGGAACCAGCTGTCGAATTTCGCCGAGATCTGGTCGGGATGCAGCAGCACCTCGCCATAGACGTCATAGGCCGCGATGGTGGTGACGCCAGCCACCATGGAGAACAGTACCAGATTGACCGGCAGACCCCAGAGATTGCCGGTGCGCACCGCGGCCTTGTCGGGCGCGTAACGGCTGAAATCGCAGAAATTCAGATAGAGCGCTGAGAAATAGGTCACCCAGATCGCCGCGACCGCAAACAGCGAGGTCCAGGAGCCGGGCGTGCCGGGCACGCCGGCATCCTTGGTCTTCTCCAGGAGAACCTCGAGGGGAATATCGCTGGAAAAGGCGAAGCTGCCGGATTTGACGCAGAGATAGATCGCCAGGATCAGCATCATCACCCACACCGCCGGGCCGGCCCAATCCTGGAAGCGACGCACCGTCTCCATGCCCTTCTGGATGATCAGGAGCTGAAGGGCCCAGATCACCACGAAGCAGATTACTTCGAGCCCGGAATGGCCGAGGAAATGCACGTCGCGATGAAACTGGGCCAAGCTCTCCGAGCGGATCAGCAGCGCGACGATGGCCCCCGAGGCGGCCGATGTCTGGGCGCCATACCAGAAGCAGGCAACCACGGCCCGCACCAGAGCCGGCAGGTTCGCGCCCCAGATGCCGAAGGAGGCCCGGGCGAGCACCGGATAGGGCACGCCGGTCTTCACGCCGGCATAACCCACCAGGTTCATCAGCGCGTAGATGACCAGCGAGCCGATGCCGATGGCCACGATGAAATTGACGAAGCCACCGCAGAACAGGAACAGGCTGGCCGCAAGATAATAACCCCACAGGCTGTGCACGTCCGATGTCCAGACGTTGAAGATGCTGAACGGCCCCCAATTGCGGACTTTTGCCGGTGCCAGATCCTCGTTGTAGAGGTCGGGCGATGCCCCCTTGATCTCCATTTATCGACTCTCCTGCCCTGCCCGCCGGAGATCATGGCATGACGTCTGGTAATGTCCGGCGGCAATTCCATTCGTCATGGCTGAGCCGAATCTTGGCCCTGCATGTCGCAGTCAGAGCCTTCTCAAGAGACAAGTCAATCAACATCAAAACAATAAGAACCGATATTTTATCTGTACTGACCTCTCTCGACTGCCAGCTCAGCCAATACTGCTCGAATGAGAAGCAACCTGCACAGCCGCAAACCATGGGCGCGCGCAAAGTCGCAGCAGGCCGGCAATAAAAAGTCCACCGTCGCCAATCCGCGACGGTGGGCGAACTCAGGCCAGATACTCCGTCTCAGCTGCGCTTGCGCGGCTTCTTCGGCTCGCCCATGACATAGGTCTCCTCCACCGCGCGGTCATCACCGAGCGTGATCAGCACGAAGAGCTCCTCGGCCAGGGTGGTCACCGTCTCCATGCGATGTGCCATGGCAGGCGTCGCCTTGGCGTCGAGCACGACGGCATCACATTCATGGCCCGGTTCGAAACTGCCGATCAGATCTTCGAGGCCGATGGCAATGGCATTGCCGCGCGTCATGGCATGGAACAGCGCCAGCGAATCCAGCCGCTGGCCCTGCAATTGCAGCACCTTGTAGGCCTCGTTCATGGTCTGGAGCATGGAATAGGAGGTACCGCCGCCGATATCGGTGGCGACGCCGATGCGCACCGGCCTGGCAGGATCGCGCATCGCCTTCCAGTCGAACAGGCCCGAACCGAGGAAGAGGTTGGAGGTTGGACAGAACACCGCCACCGCATCGGCATCCGCATAACGCTGGCGCTCGCTCTCGGACAGATGGATCGAGTGCCCCATCAGCGACTTCGGGCCGAGCAGCCCGTATTTCTCGTAGATCGCGGTATAGTCGGCGCAGTCGGGATAGAGCCGCTTGGCGGTGGCGACTTCTTCCAGATTTTCGGAGATATGGGTCTCGACCAGGCAGTCCGGATGTTCGCGCGACAACGTGGCAGCAGCTTCGAGCTGCTCGGGCGTGGAGGTAATGGCAAAGCGTGGCGCGATGGCATAGAGCTGCCGGCCTCGGCCGTGCCAGCGTCCGATCAGGGCCTTGCTCTCGTCATAGCCGGACTTGGCGGTGTCGGTGAGAGCATCGGGCGCATAGCGGTCCATCATCACCTTGCCGGCGGCCATACGGGTGTTGCGCCGCTCGGATTCGGCGAAGAAGGCTTCCGCCGAAGTGGAATGTACCGAGCAGAAGGCGACCGCCGTGGTGGTGCCGTTGGAAAGCAGTTCGTCGAAGAAGAAGGCGGCGCCGCGGGCCGCATGGGCCGGATCACCATATTTCTGCTCCTCGACGAAAGTGTAGGTATTGAGCCAGTCAAGCAACTGGGCTGCCCAGGACGCCACCACCTGCGTCTGCGGCAAATGGATATGCGGATCGATGAAGCCGGGCGTGATCAGCTTGCCCGAATGATCGTGAACAACCGCGCCGGCGGGAAGCTGGGGACGCAGAACGGACGTCTCGCCGACCGCCAGGATCTTGCCGCCGGCCAGGACCAGCAGACCGTCCTCGATATAACGCACGGCGCTTGCGCCGTGCTCCTCCGGGCGCTCTACGAACCACAACAGGCGGCCGCGCAGGGCCGTATCCGCCCGCGAGATATCCTTCGTCGTCACAACGTCACTTCCTTCTGGCTGGCGCACAGGGCGCGCGACTAGAGCGCTTTTCTCCGGTGAAGACGCCGTGCCTTCAATGCGGGCACCAGCGTGGGACCTGCGACTGCGTCAGGATCCCATGGCATGGCTCACCGATCATGCCAGTCATCATAACCATATCCCTTTCAGGCGATTGTCACATTTTATTGGGAAGTCCTTCATGCGAGGCCTGTCTACCGCTGCGACGCCCCACGAGAAATTATAAGTGCTACAAAGAGGCCAGGAACGAGCCCGGTTGAAATCTTGGGAGGAGGCGCCGGCGCAGGGAGGCCGGATCGACACCCCCAAACATAGTCCGATCCCGTTGTGGATCGGCCGGGCTCCAGCCCTCCGGCATGTTCGTCGCCGCGCACCCACTCTCGGGTCGCCAGTCGCCGGGCATGCATTGGTATGTTCGGGGCCGGGCATTTTCGCCTGGCTCGCTTCAGTGCCTTCATCGACTATGCTGCAGGGTTGGCTACACCGGGAAACTGGTCAACAGTCCTCGCCAAAACCACATGGATGATCATGCGCCGGACCGTACGATTCCTACTGAACGATCGCCAGTTCTCGCTCGAGGGCTTCGACCCCACGCTGACGCTGCTGGACTGGCTGCGCAACGAGCGCCGGCTCATCGGCACCAAGGAAGGCTGCGCCGAGGGCGATTGCGGCGCCTGCACCGTGCTGGTCGGACGGCTGCGCCAAGAGGGCGGCGGCAAGACCGAACTGCGCTATGAGGCGATCAATGCCTGCATCCGCTTCCTGGCGACTCTCGACGGTTGCCACATCGTCACCGTCGAGCATCTGAAGAAGGCTGGTGGAGGCCTGCACCCCGTCCAGCAGGCGATGGTGGAGCTGCACGGCTCGCAATGCGGCTTCTGCACGCCGGGCATCGTGATGTCGCTGACCGCCCTGTGGCTGGGCGCCGCCGAAGCGCCCTCGCGCGAGCGCATCGAGGAGGCTCTTGCCGGCAATCTGTGCCGCTGCACCGGTTATGGCCCGATCGTATCGGCGCTCGACCGGGCCTATGAGATCGAGGCCTCCAGCACCGACTCGCTGAATGTCGGCCGCGCCGAGATCGCCCGCAAGCTGGCCGGTCTTGCCGACCGGGAGGTCATCGAGATTTCCGAAGGCGGGCGCAGGCTGTTCGCTCCCGCCACCTCGGACCAGCTCGCCGAACTCACGGCCGCCCATCCCGATGCCACCCTGGTGGCCGGTGCCACCGATGTCGGCCTGTGGATCACCAAGATGCTGCTGCGCCCGGCCACCGTGATCACGCTCGGCCGCGTCGGTGAACTCGACCGCATCGAAGACAAGGGCGACCACCTCGTCATCGGCGCCCTGGTCTCGGTCAGCGACGCGCGCGCCGCGCTGGGCGCACTCGACCCGCAGATCGACGAACTCATCCGCCGCTTCGGCTCGGAGCAGGTGCGCAATGCCGGCACCATCGGCGGCAATGTCGCCAACGGCTCGCCTATCGGCGATTCCCCCCGCTCCTGATCGCCCTCGGCGCCAGCGTGACGCTGCGGCGCGGCGGTGAGCGGCGCACCGTGCCGCTCGAGCAGTTCTTCATCGCCTACAAGAAGCAGGACCGTCAGCCTGGCGATTTCGTCGAGGCCCTGATCGTGCCCAAGCCCAGGCCGGGCACGCTGTTCCACGTCTCCAAGATCTCCAAGCGTTTCGACGAGGACATTTCGGCCGTGTGTGCCGCCTTCCGCCTCGAGCTGGATGGGGCGGGCCTGACCACCAATGCCGTACTGGCCTTCGGCGGCATGGCCGCCACGCCCAAGCGCGCAGCCGCGGCCGAAGCGGCTCTCGCCGGCCGGGCCTTCAATGCCGAGGCCGCCGAAGCTGCGGCCCTCGCCTTGGCCAGTGATTTCAAGCCTCTCGACGACTGGCGCGCCAGCGCACGCTACCGCTCGACGGTAGCCGCCAATCTGATCCGCCGTTTCCAGGCCGAGACCACCACCGGTTCCGTCCACCGGGTTGCCGGCATCCTCCGGAGTGACGCCCATGCATAAGCCCGTCTTCGCTGCAAATCGCGATCAGGTCACCGGCGGCGTCTATCAATCCACCCGTCACGATTCCGGTCACAAGCACGTGGCCGGCGAGGCGCTCTACATCGACGACATGCCCGAACCGGCAGGCCTGCTGCATGCCGCTCTCGGCCTGTCACACTGTGCCCATGGCCTGATCAAGGAGATCGACCTCTCGGCGGTGAAGGACAGTCCCGGCGTCGAACTGGTGCTTACGGCGGCCGATGTTCCCGGCGTCAACGATGTCAGCCCCTCCAACCATCACGACGACCCGGTCTTCGCCGAGGGCAAGGTGATGTTCTACGGCCAGCCGATCTTCGCCGTGATCGCCCGCACCCGCAACGAGGCGCGCCTGGCTGCGGCCAAGGCCAAGATCACCTATGAGGAATTGCCTGCGGTTCTCGACATCGCCGCCGCCCGTAAGGACGGCCAGAAATCCGGTAGCTTGGACCTCGTCGCCGAACCGATGAGCCTCAACCGCGGCGATCTCGATGCGGCGATGGCTGCCGCCCCCCGGCGCATCAAGCGCTCGATGAATCTCGGCGGCCAGGAGCATTTCTATCTGGAAAGCCACATCGCCCTCGCCGTGCCGGGCGAGGACGGCGACGTCACTCTTTATTCCTCCACCCAGCATCCCAGCGAGATCCAGCATGCGGTGGCGCATGTACTGGATGTGCCGAGCAACGCCATCACCTGCGAGATCCGCCGCATGGGCGGCGGCTTCGGCGGCAAGGAGACCCAGGGCAACATCTTCGCCGCCATCGCTGCCCTGGCGGCAAGGCGCACCGGCCAGGCGGTCAAGCTCAGGCCCGATCGCGACGACGACATGGTCGCCACCGGCAAGCGCCACGATTTCGTGATCGACTACGAAGTCGGCTTCGACGATGAAGGCCATATCCTGGCTGTCGATATCCTGTTCGCCGCCCGCTGCGGCTTCTCGGCCGACCTGTCCGGCCCGGTGACCGACCGCGCACTCTTCCATGCGGACAACGCCTATTTCTATCCGGCCGTGCGCCTCAACGCCCAGCCCTTGCGGACCCATACCGTCTCCAACACCGCCTTCCGCGGTTTCGGTGGGCCGCAGGGTGCAATCGGCGCCGAGCGCCTGATCGAGGAAGTGGCCTATGCCACCGGCAAGGATCCGCTCGAAATCCGTAAGCTCAACTTCTATGGCGGGCCGGGCCGCGACCTCACCCCCTATCACCAGACGGTGGAGGCAGACCTCTCGGCCGAGATCATCGCCAAGCTCGAGGCATCGAGCGACTATCAGGCCCGACGCGCCGAAATCCGCGCCGAAAACGCCAGGCAGAATGCCCAGGGTGGCGTCTTCCGGCGCGGCATCGCGCTGACGCCGGTGAAGTTCGGCATCTCCTTCACCAATAGCTGGCAGAATCAGGCCGGCGCGCTGGTGAACGTCTATACCGATGGTTCGGTGAGCGTGAACCATGGCGGCACCGAGATGGGCCAGGGCCTCTACATCAAGGTCGCCCAGGTGGTGGCGCAGGCCTTCCAGATCGATCTCGACATGGTCAAGATCACGCCGACCACCACCGCCAAGGTACCCAACACCTCGCCGACGGCGGCCTCCTCCGGCACCGATCTCAACGGTATGGCGGCGCTGAACGCCTGCAACAACATCAAGGAGCGCATGGTCGCCTACGCCGTGGAGAAACACGGTATTCCCGCCGACCAGGTCGAATTCCTGCCCGGCCGCGTGCGCGTCGGCAATCGCGAGATCGAATGGCCGGATTTCGTCAAGGAGGTCTATAGCAACCGCATCCAGCTCTCCTCCTCCGGCTTCTATCGCACCCCGGACATCTATTGGGACCGCAAGGCCGGCCGCGGGCGCGCCTTTTACTACTATTCTTACGGCGCCGCCGCCTCGGAAGTCACGATCGACACGTTCACCGGCGAATACCGGGTCGAGCGGGTCGACATCCTGCACGACGTCGGCGCTTCGCTGAATCCGGCCATCGACATCGGCCAGATCGAAGGTGGCTTCGTGCAGGGCATGGGCTGGCTGACCACCGAGGAATTGTGGTGGGACAATAAGGGGCGCCTGCGCACCCACGCGCCCTCCACCTACAAGATCCCGGTGGCTTCGGACCGTCCGCGCATCTTCAACATCGACCTCTTGAACAAGCCCAACCACATGCCTTCGATCCACCGCTCCAAGGCCGTGGGCGAGCCGCCGCTGGTGTTGCCGGTCTCCGTCCTGCACGCCTTGTCGGATGCGGTGGCCAGCATCGGCGACCACAAGATCTTCCCCGATCTCGATGCGCCCGCCACGCCCGAGCGCGTCCTCTTCGCCGTCGAGGCGATGCGCGCGAAGGTGCGGGAGAGGAGCGGGGGCCATGGTTGATCTCGAGATCGGCAAGCTCCTCGCCACGATCGAAGCCGATGGCCGCCAGGCCATTCTGGTCGAGATCGCGGCGGCGCTGGGCTCGACGCCGCGCGGCGTCGACGCGCTGATGCTGGTGACATCCCATGCGGTTGCCGGCACCATCGGCGGTGGCCATCTCGAATTCCATGCCATCGACGTGGCGCGGTCCATGATCGCCGAAGGCAAGGAAGGGCGCGGCCCCAAGGCACAGAGCATGGACCTGCCGCTTGGCCCGATGATGGGCCAGTGCTGCGGCGGCCATGTCACCCTGCGCTTCGAGCCGGTGACCACCAAGCTTGCCGCCTGGCTCGGAGATCATGAGGCCAAGCTCATGGAAGCCAGGCCGCCGGTGCTGGTATTCGGGCTCGGCCATACCGGCCGGGCGCTCGCAGCCATGCTCTGCCTGCTGCCCTTCGCGGTGACGCTGGTGGATGATCGCGCCGAGATGCTCGCCGGCCTGCCCGAAAACTGCCGCGTGCGCCATCTGGAGGATCCGGCCGATGCCATCGCGGACGCCCCGGCCGGCGCCGCCTATGTCATCCTCACCCATAGCCATGCGCTCGACTACCGGCTGACCGAGGCGGCCCTGGAACGCCGCGATGCCGCCTATGTCGGCATGATCGGCTCCAAGACCAAGCGCAAGCGGTTCGAAAGCCAGTTCCTGCGCAACAGCGGCACCCTGACCATGCTCGGTGAACTGACCTGCCCGATCGGCGGCGCCGATGTCGACGACAAGCGCCCCGAGATCATTGCCAGCCTGACGGCGGCCGAGCTGGTGCGATGCTTCGCCCAGCGCGCCGCCAGGCTGCAACGCCCCGCCTGGGCTCCGGCCAAGACGGGCATCGCAGCCTCGACCGGCTGATCGCCGGTCTCGTACCGGCCAGACTCCGGCCAGAACCTGACCTGAAGTACCGGCGCCCTTCTCCCGCTCGCGGCGAGGATCGCCTCTGTACGCCCATGCCACAGCAATAAGAATGCCGTCGACACCCTGCTGAGTCCGGTGCGATGGCCGCCAAACTCAGGAGGGAAGACGCCCGATGACAACGCTAACCCAGATCAGCGAGGCGGCCGGCACCGCCTCGGAGCGAACGGCGCGGGTGCACCCCGTCGATGAGGTCCTGCCTTTCGCCAAGCTGGCGACCTATGGCTTCCAGCACGTACTCGCCTTCTATGCGGGTGCGGTGCTGGTGCCGATCATCGTGGCGAGCGCGCTCAAGCTCAGCCCCGAGCAGTTGATCCACCTGATCAATGCCGACCTCTTCACCTGCGGCATCGCCTCGATCATCCAGGCGGTCGGCATCGGCAATATCGGCGTCCGGCTGCCGCTGCTCCAGGGCGTGACCTTCACCGCGGTGAGCCCGATGATCGCCATCGGCCTCGCCGTCGGCGGCGGCACCGAAGGCCTGCTTTCCATCTATGGCTCCGTGCTGGTGGCCGGCCTGTTCACCTTCGCCGTGGCCTCCTATTTCGCCAGGCTGACCCGCTTCTTCCCGCCGGTGGTGACGGGGTCGGTGATCCTGATCATCGGCGTGGCGCTGCTGCCCGTGGCCGCCAACGACATCGTGGTGGGCAAGGGGCCAAACGCGATGCAGGACCCGGTCTTGCTCAAGAACCTCGCCTACGCCTTCGGCACGCTGGCTCTGATCGTCGGCATCCAGCGCGTGTTCACCGGCTTCATGCAGACCGTCGCGGTGCTGATCGGCCTGGTCGCCGGCACGCTGGTAGCCTGGGCCCTGGGCGATGCCCATTTCAGCGAAGTCGCCAATGCCGGCTGGGTCGGCTACACCTCACCCTTCTATTTCGGCTGGCCGACCTTCTCGATCACCGCCATCCTGTCGATGATGGTGGTGATGATCATCACCATGGTCGAGACCACCGGCGACGTCTTCGCCACCGGCGAGATCGTCAAGAAGCGCATCGCTCCCGAGGACATCGGCCGCGCCATCCGGGCCGACGGCGTCGCCACCTTCATCGGCGGCGTGCTCAACTCCTTTCCCTATACCTGCTTTGCCGAGAATGTCGGCCTGGTCCGGCTTACCCAGGTCAAGAGCCGCTGGGTGATCGTTGCCGCCGGCGTGATCATGATCATCCTGGGCTCGCTGCCCAAGGCGGCTGCCATCGTGGCCGGCATCCCGCATCCCGTGCTCGGCGGCGCCGCGCTCGCCATGTTCGCGGCGGTGGCCGTGGTCGGTATCCAGACGCTCAGCAAGGTCGATTTCAACAATCACAACAACATCGTGATCGTCTCGACCAGCGTGGGCCTGGGCATGCTGGTGACGTCGCAACCCTTCGTGGCCAACGCCTTTCCGCAATGGGCCCAGATCATCTTCGGCTCGGGCATCACGCTGGGCGCCATTTCGGCCATTGCGCTCAACATCATCTTCAACCATGTCGGCAAGGTGCACAGCCCCGCCGTGGCCGGCCGCCCCGGCCATACGCTGGTCACCCTCGCCGACGTCAACAAGATGAGCAGCGCCGAATTCGCCAGGACCTTCGGCGGCCTGGTCGAGAATACGCCCTGGGTGCTGGAACGGGCCTATGCCTTGCGGCCCTTCGCCGACACCATCGCACTGCGCTCGGCCTTCCATGACGCCTTGCTCACCGGCTCGGCCGCGGAACAGCTGCAATTGCTGAACTCCTTCGCCGATCTCGGTAGCGAAGGCGACGCAGGCAGTACCTATCTGCTGGATCACGCCGATGCAGGCATCGACAATGAAGATCTGGCCGAGGTGAACAGGCTGGCCGTGGCCTATCGCAAGCATTTCGGCTTCCCGCTGATCATCTGCGCGCATGAAGTCGAGCGCTATGAGCGGGTGCTGGCGACCGGTTGGTCGCGCATGGCCAACTCGCCGACGGTCGAGCGTTCCACGGGCCTGATCGAAATCGCCAAGATCGCCAACCATCGCTTCGACAAGCTCGTCGCCAATGCCAATCCGATCGCCACCTCCCATCTGGTGCAATTGCAGGAGCGGTTCGTGTGAAGCGCCCGGGCGCTTGACGCCAGACGGATTGCGAAGAAAGCCCCCCGCATCGCCTGCCGGGGGCTTTCGGCGTTTGTAATCCTTGCCTCGCGCCGGTGCCGCCCGGGCAGGGTTGTTTGTGACACCCCGATGACGCATGGTCTGCCCGATTCACAATCGAAGGACCGACACGTGGGCGACACCAAGAAGAAAATTTATGAATATCTGATTGAAGGAGCGACGTCGGGTCTGACCGACGAAGAGCTCCATGCGTATATTGTAGGCCGAGTCTCCAAGGCGAACAGCAAACGTATCGCCCGGGCAGGTTTCCTCGCCCTCAGCGATCCGGAATTGACTGATCGGAACGTCCTGAACACGATCTATGCTTTGGCCATCAAGCATAGGCTCGCCGGTAGTGGCGCTGAGGAAGCCGAAGAAGCGTCGGAGGAAAGTTCCGGGAAGGCCAATGCCTCCGACTCCAAGGCGGCGAGCCTGCCCCTGCCGGAGAAGAAGCCCAAGAAATCCTGAGGGTTGGCACCGAGAGCCTACAGCCCTCGAACGTGCCGGGAACGGCAGGTTTGCTTGCTGGGTTCGCCCGATTCTGGGCTCGTGCTATCGTTCGTCGAGTTTCAGAGCCTGGCGCAGCGCCACCAGGCTCTGGGCGGCTCCCTTATCCTCATCCCAATAGCGGGTATGGGTGAAGATCCGCCCGATCAGGGGCACCCGCCCGCTTATTCTGACAGCGACATCCCTGACGCCTGTGCCGAAATTGCCGCGAACCGGCCCCGAGATGATATCGCCGAACAGGGCCAGCTTGCCCGGGTCGTAGATATTGGTCCAACGCACCAGCGAGAAGGGGGCCGCGTGGTGCAGCCGCATCGCTGCCGCCGTCGGATCGGGCACAGGATAGGCATAATCGCCCGAGGCTTCCGTGGCCGGCGGGGCACTCGGCAGCCGGCGTGCCTCGACATCCTGCTTCAGGGCCTCGAGATCGCGCGCAATCAGAAATTCAGCATGGGTGAGCGGGCAGCCGAGGGTGACGAGGTCGGAAATCAGCCAGCGTTTCCTCGGGTCTGAATGCGCCTCCCGGAGGCCTGCGAACAGCCCCTTTTGCGCGATTTGATAGGCATCGAGGAGACCGGCGTCGGAGGGTTTTGCATTGAGGTCCTCGCCCGCCTTTCTCACCGCCGCCAAGGCATCCGCCACCCTACCCGCCGGCGCGAATGTCCGTGCCGCATATTCTTCCGCCCACAGGAGCCGGACCAGGTCATAGGCGATGACGCTGCCCAGGCTGTGGCCGACCAGGATGATGCGGTCATACTCGCCGCTCCTCGAGAGTGTCTGCAAGAGTTCGAGGCCGCGTTTCCGAATCTCGCGGCGCGCCTGGATATTGGCAGGCTTGGCCCGAATGTAATGCGCTACATCGCCGAAATAGGCGACGGCGAAGCCGATGAAGATGGCGCTCAGGGCCGTGAAGACCCAGAGCAGCCCCTTCACCCAGCTATCCAGCTTCCAATCGAGGATTTGTGCCAGGCCCTGCAGAGAAAGGAGGCCGATCACCCCGATCGTGGCGATCCAGAGAGCCAGCCAGATGCCACGGACATCGCTGGGAACCCGGCCCGGCCGACGCAGGAGCAGCGACATGAACCAATCGCGCAACTGGGCCGTGGTGGTGCTCGTGGTGAGATCGGCCCAGTAGAATTCGAAGAAATCGACTCGCGGCGCGTCGCTTCCCTCGTGATGACCGCCTGACCGGGTGGTGATGCGATAAAGTTCGTAGGAGGCATTGCGTGTGTCCGGTTTCCACCAGACCGGGTTTCCACCCTTCGGCGGATCGTCCCGCCGGCGCCCGTCAATGTCAGGATTGTGAACCCAGACGGCTTCGGCGAAGCCCCGTAGGGTCGCCATGGGCATCTGCTCGCCCATGCCATGCGTGAGAATGACGGCACTCTTGCGACCCGGCATCGCATGTCCCCACAATCAAGGCCTGGCAGTGGAGCCAAGCCTTGCCCGGGGAACAGCAAACGACCGAAGTCGTGACGCCTTCGTGAACGGACCGGGTTTCAGGCCTGGTGGGTGATCCTGCCGTCGCAGATCGTCGCGACCGGACGCAGCGCCGCCAGTTCGGCCGCAGGCGTGGCCTCGATATCGCCGGAGAGGATCACGATATCGGCAAGGTAGCCGGGCTTGAGCCGGCCCTTGCGGTCTTCCATGAACTCGACCCAGGCTCCCTCGCTGGTATAGGCGGCAAGCGTTTCCGTCAGGCTCAGGCGTTGGTCGGGCATGCCGTCCTTCCAGGACTGACGGGTCATCGCATCCTGGATGCAGCTCAGCGGCGACAATGGCGAGACCGGCCAGTCTGTTGCAAAGACGATACGCGCGCCGGCATCCTTCAGGGTCCGCCAGGCGAAGGCGAGCGGCCAGCGCGCCTCGCCGATGCGGGTGAGATAGGGCTCCAGGGGCAGGCCTGCCGAGCCGGGCGGATGCGTGGGCTGCATGGACGCCACCGTGCCGAGCTCGGCGAAGCGCTTGACGTCGTCAGGATGGACGACCTCGACATGCTCGATGCGATGCCGGCTGTCGCGTGGCCCGTTGGCCTTGCGCGCGGCCTCATAACCGTCGAGCACGATGCGCACGGCGCCATCGCCGATGGCATGCACGGCCACCTGCAGGCCGAGCCTGTCGGCCTCGACCGCGACGCGCGCAAAATGCTCGCGCGTGAACAGTGGATCGCCCTTCCAGCCCGGTTCGTCGGCATAATCGTCCACCATCACGGCGGTGCCGGATTCGGTGACGCCATCGACGAAGACCTTGACGAAATCGCAGCGCAGCCTGTCGTTGTCGAAGCGCCGGCGCCAGTCTGCCGCCTTCGCCTCGATCATGCTCAGATCCATGAAGTTCTTCATGTGGAAGGGCATGCGCACGCGCACTGGCAAGCCATGCTCGCGCTCGATCTGCTCCAGGATTTCGAGCTGGTAGAGATTGCCGTCCATCGCCTGCACGCTGGTGAGGCCGAGTTCGGCGCAATAGGCGAGGCCCCGGCGGATCAGCGCCAGATCGGAAGCCCGCTCCTCGGGCGTGACATGATCGGGATCCCCGCCCGTGCCGATACCGAGATGGTCGCGCCCGGCGGTAACGCCCATCTCCGCCACCGGATCGATCGCATTGGTTTCCTTGAGCTCGCCGGTGGCCAGTCCATCCTCGCCCATCACGATCTCGTTGCCCACCCCGACGTCACGCCCCTCGAGGATGCCGGCCGCCTTCAGCGCAGCCGTGTTGGCCCATGCAGTGTGGCGGTCGGGCGCCAGCATCATGAAGGGCCGGTCCGGCAGGATGGCATCGAGATGGTGGCGGCTGACCTTCTCGGTGTCAGACAGGATGGTGTAGTCGGCCGACAGGCCGACGAGCAGGCGAAGATCGGGATTGGCGGCCGCATAGGCGGTGACGGCCTGCCTGAGGGCCTCGAACCCCTTCACGCCGAACAGGGAAAGCTGGGTGAGAGACACCGAGCCGCCGAAGATGTGCATATGGGCTTCGTTGAGGCCGGGCAGCACGGTGCCACCCCTGGCATCGATGCGCCTTGTGCCTTCCCCCGCCAGAGCCAGGATCTCGCTGTCGCTGCCCACGGCGAGCAGTCGGTTGCCGGCGACCGCCAGGGCCTGGGCGCGCGGGCGCTCCTCATCCATGGTGAGAATGCGGGCATTGTGGATGATGAGATCGGCCTGCGGCATGTGCCCCCCGGAAATCCTGCCGTTGCAATAAGGCGCGCAACAGAGCCTATTCCGGCAGGCCGGGCAAGCTATTGAGGCACCGCGGGCCTGCCGCGTTTTGGCGCATGCCTCCCCTGCATGCATCGGGACGCAGGATGGTTGAGCGCCATGGCCGATGTCTCTATTGCTAGGACTATTCGCGCCGCTTTCCCGCACCGGCTGCCCGTTGTTTTCCTCCATTTCGAAACGAACATTGTTTGACCGACAGATCCTTTGAGAAGCCGTTGCGGCCTTCCGCCGATCCTGAGGCACTGCATCCCCCACCGGGAGAGCCGCTGATCGATGTCGAGGAAGGGCCGGAACCCGGTGGAGCGAGCCTGACGGCGCGCGTCCTGCTCGGCGTCAGCCTGGTGCTGATCGCCGCCAATCTCAGGGCGGTGTTCTCGAGCCTGTCGACTGTCTTGCCGGAAATCGTGCGTGACACCGGCCTCAATTCCTTGTGGTCGAGCGTGTTGACCACGCTGCCGGTGGTCTGCCTCGGCATCTTTTCTTTCCCCGCCCCGAGCCTTGCCCGGCGTTTTTCGGCAGAACGCGTCATCCTCGCCTCCATGCTGACCATCGCGCTCGGCACGGGTTTGCGCGGCCTCGGCCAGGCCCCATTCCTCTTCGTCGGGTCCTTCCTGGCCGGCGCCGGCATCGCCATGATCAATGTGCTGCTGCCCGGGCTGGTCAAGCGCGACTTCCCCAAGCAGATCGCCCTGATGACGGGGCTCTACACCATGGCGCTGTGCGGCAGCGCGGCCGCTGCCGCGGCCTTTACCGTGCCGCTCGAAAAGGCACTGTCCGGCAGTTGGCCCGCCGCGCTGGCTTTGTGGGGGGTGCCGGCACTCGCCGCCGCCATGATCTGGGCACCCCAGGCTTTCAAGACGGGCCATGACCACGCTGCCGCCAAGCCGGCCGTCAAGGGGCTGTTCCGTGACAGGCTCGCCTGGAAAGTCACGCTGTTCATGGGCCTGCAATCGGCCATGGCCTATATCGTCTTCGGCTGGATGGCACCGATGCTGCGCGATCGCGGCATGGAAGGCACCAGTGCGGGGCTCCTGGTGTCGGGCTCCGTTGTCGTGCAGATGCTGGCCTGCCTGGCCACGCCGCCTTTGGCCATGCGCGGGCGCGACCAGCGCCTCGTCTGCCTTGTCCTGCTCGCCTGCGGCGCGGTCGGATTTGCCGGCTGCTACTGGCTGCCCCTGTCGCTCACCTGGATCGGCGCCATCTTCTGCGGCATCGGCCAGGGTGGCCTGATCGCGGTGGCGATGACGCTGATCATCCTGCGCTCGCCCGATGCACATGTCGCCGCCCGCCTGTCCGGCATGGCGCAGGGCTTCGGCTATATCATTGCCGGTTTCGGCCCGCTGCTTGCGGGGCTGCTGCGCGGCATCACCGGCAGCTTTGCGGCACCGACGCTGCTGTTCATTGCCTTCGCCCTCATCGCCGCCTGGAGTGCCCTGGAAGCGGGGCAGGACAAGATGGTGCAGGTGAAGGCTGAGTGAGGCGTAACGAGCCTTCTCCACGAAGTGAGGAAGGCTCGTCGCGGCCGGTTCTGGTCCGCCTCAAGTCCCTGTGTCCGCGATCAAGCCTGACAGTGGCCGGTTCTGGCGTTCCACCTGGGCCTTCAGCGCTTCCAGGGGCATGGCCTCGTCCTTGGCGAATTCGATGAACATCAGGTTGAGATTGTTGAAGAACATCTCGCCGGCTGCGGCCGCGTCTACATCCGCACGGACGGCGCCGCGCCTCTGCAAGGTCTGGACCAGGCTCGAGACCTGCCCACAGAGCCGCCGGTCGAGCTCGGTGTAGCGCCGGCTGAACGGGCTGTCGGGCTGCTGGATCGACAGCGCCATGGCAACCCGCCACATCTCCTTGGACAGATAGACCAGGGAATGGTCGTAATATTGCTCGATCAGTGCCTGCAGGGCCGCCGCGACGGTCGCAGGCGGATTGGCCACGATGCGGCGGCCCGCATCCAGCACCTCCTCTACCTCCATGGTGACGGCGGCGAGCAGGATGTCGCCCTTGTTCTGGTAGTAGTTGTAGAGCGTGCCGACCGATACTTCCGCGCGTTCGGCGATGTCCTCGATCCTGGCGCTATCATAGCCCACGTCCCGAAAGAGCCACGTGGCCGCCTCGAGGATGCGCCGGTTCCTGTCCGCCTTCTGCTTTGCGCGTAGCCCCGCCATATCACCTCCCTTGGCCGCGTCCTCTGAATGTGTTCTAAAATTGATATTGACTTAAAAAATGAACTCACTCAATTTCTTTATTAGAGCACCGTCAATGCGTGCCGCCAGCCAGAGGTTTGACATGACATTCGCAAGCCGCGCCCCTGCGCGCCGTCTCCTCCTCGCCACCATCCTCGCCAGCACGGCCGGCCTTTCGAGCATGGCAACCGCCCGTGCCGCCGACGAGCTCAATGCCCTGGTCTGGTGCGACCATACCGACCCGGCCCTGATCGAGCCCTTCGAGAAGGCCAACAACGTCAAGGTCAACCTCAAGACCTATGAAGGCACCGGCGCGGGCCTCTCCATCATCGCCCAGTCCCGGCCGGGCGATTGGGACGTGCTGGTGATCGACGCCATCGACGTCAAGCGCGCCGTCGACCAGAATCTGCTGGCCGAAATGCCCGCCGATGCCCTGCCGTTGGCCGACACGTTCCCGGAAGTGCGCATGGAGGCCCAGAACAGCAAGGACGGTAAGATCTACGCCGCCACCGAAAAGTTCGGCTACAACACAATTTCCTACGACAAGACCAAGGTCGACCCGAAGGACATGAAGGACCTGTCGGTGATGTGGTCCGACAAATACAAGGGCCGCATCGCCATCTATGACTATTACATGCCGGTGATGGGCCTGGTTCAGGTCGGCCTCGGCAAGAAGACGGCCGAGCTCTCGGACGCCGACCTGCCGGCCATCCAGGAAAAACTTGCCGCGATGAAGAAGGTCTCCAAGCAGGTCAGCGAGGTCACCGCCTCGCAGACCGCCCTGGCCACGGGCGAAGTCGACATCCTGGTCGGTGGCGGCGAATGGATCACCGCTGCGCTCTCGGCCGAAAAGCCCAATCTCGACTGGACCGTGCCGGATCAGGGCGCCGTGCGCTGGGCGCAGTCGATCGGGGTGATGAAGGATGCCGCCCACAAGGAGCTGGCCCTGAAATTCGTGCAATACATCCTCAGCCCGGAAGGCCAGGCGCGCCTCGCCACCTCCTCCTGCTATTGGGCGATGCCCGCCAACAGACGCGCCGGCGACAACCTGACCGATGCCCAGAAGACGGCCCTGCGCTGGAACGACCAGGCCGGCTATCTCGCCAAGGCTCAGCTCTATCCCGCGCCCAATGCCGATCTCGACAAGAAGATGCAGGACGCCTGGACCGACATGATGCAGCAGTGAGGTTGGAGCGCGGACTTCCAGTCCGCTCTTGAAAACGCCTCGCTTGCAGGATGGGAAGAGCGGACTGGAAGTCCGCGCTCCAAGGAGCCCTCATGACCGCATCCAGTCTCGAAGCAGCCGAGCACCGCAGGGCCTGGGGCTTCGTCCTGCCGGCGCTTGGCTGGACGCTGGCCTTCTTCATCGTGCCCTTCGGCTTCATGGCGGCGATGAGCCTGTGGTCGCTGCAGGGCGGGCAGATCGTCCAGAGCTGGAATCTGAACAACTACCTGGCTTTCATCCAGAAGGAGTCCCTTCTCAAGGGCCTCGTCAATTCGCTGGAAATCACGGCGATGGTGACGGTGCTTTCGGTGCTGCTCGCCTATCCCCTCGCCTGGATCATCGCCGAACGCGTGCCCAAGCGCTATCAGCGCCTCGCCCTCATCCTGGCCGTACTGCCGTTCTGGACCTCCTATGTGGTGCGTTCCTATGCCTGGCTGCTGGTGCTCTCCAAGGCCGGCGTGATCAACCAGGCCCTGCTGGCGCTCGGGGTGATCGGCGAGCCACTCGACCTCGCCTCGACACGCACCGCCACCGTGATCGGCTTCGTGCATTTCTTCGTGATGCTGCTAACGCTGACCATCTATGCCAATCTGATCCAGCTCTCGCCGAACTACCGGCGGGCCGCGGCCGATCTCGGCGCCAACGGCCTGCAGACCTTCTGGCATGTGGTGCTCCCCCTGACCCTGCCGGGCATCATGACGGGAGCGTTCCTCACCTTCGTGCTCTGCATCGGCGACTACGTCACCCCGCAGATCCTCGGCGGCAACAACGAGCTGGTTCTGCCGCAGATCATCATGCTCCAGCTCGGGCGCCGGGCCGACCTGCCCATGGCCGCCACCCTGTCGATCATCCTGATGGTGGTGGTGACGCTGGCCTATGTCGCCTGCGCGCGCTGGCTGAAGATCGAGAGGGCCTGAGCATGACGCGCAAGACCTTGTTCAACGCCCTCAGCGGTCTTTATGCCGTGGCGATCTTCGGCTTCATCTTCCTGCCGGTGGCGGTGCTGGTGCTGTTCTCCTTCCAGGACGGCCGCCTGCCGGTGCCGCCGTTCAACGGGGCCTCGCTGCAATGGTACCGGGCGGTGTTCGCCGACGGCAAGCTGATGGCGGCCATGCTCAATTCCCTCATGGTGGGCATCGGCTCTTCTGTCGTCGCCTGCCTGCTCGGCTTCCTCGCCGCTTATGCCCTGGCGCGCTACAAGCTGCCCGGCTCGGCGCTGCAACGCGGCCTTTTGATCGCGCCGATGACGGTGAGCTACCTCATCATCGCCCTCGGCCTGCTGACGGTGCTGAACGCCCTGCACCTGCCGCTCTCGCTGTGGACGGTGAGCATCGGCCATGTGGTGATCAACCTGCCGCTGTGCTTTGCCATCATCTATTCCTCGATGGGCGACCGCCACATCAACATCGAGCGAGCCGCCCGCGATCTCGGCGCCAGCGACCTCAAGGTGATGGCGCTGGTCACCGCCCCGATGCTCACGCCCTCGATCCTCGCCGCCTTCTTCCTGTCCGTCACCTTCAGCTGGGACGAATTCATCATCGCCTTCCTGCTGTCCCGCTTCGACGTCACCCTGCCCGTCGAGATCTGGAATCTCCTGCGCTCGGGCCTCAACCCCAAGACCAACGCCATCGGCTCGCTGGTCTTCCTCATCTCCATCCTGGTGCTGGTCATCGTCGAACTCACCGTCTTCGGAAGGGCCAAGAAATCATGAGAGAACCGAAATCATGACCGCCTCGGTTTCCGTCCGCAATGCCAGCAAGACCTTCGGGGCCTTCACCGCCCTGGACGATGTCTCGCTCGAGATCGCGGCCGGCGAGTTCATCGTGCTGCTCGGCCCTTCCGGCTGCGGCAAGACCACCCTGCTCTCGATCCTGGGCGGCTTCCTGACGCCGAGCGCCGGGCAGGTGCTGATCGGCGGCAAGGACATGACGAACGTGCCGCCGGCGCGGCGGCCCACCACCACCATGTTCCAGGACTATGCCCTCTTCCCGCATATGCGCCTGATCGACAATGTCGGCTTCGGCCTGCGCATGCGCGGCATGGGGCGGACCGAGCGCGACGAGAAGGCGCTGAGCTACCTCGCACTGGTCGGCCTCGACAAGGCGGCCGCCAAGAAGCCGCATGAATTGTCGGGAGGCCAGCGCCAGCGCGTCGCCCTTGCCCGTGCTTTGGCTGTCGATCCCGACGTGCTGCTGCTCGACGAGCCGCTCGGCGCGCTCGACCTCAAGCTGCGTCGCCAGATGCAGGACGAGCTGAAGGCGATTCAGAAGCGGGTCGGCACCACCTTCGTGCATGTCACCCACGACCAGGAGGAGGCGATGGCGATCGCCGATCGCATCGTGGTGATGAATGCAGGCCATATCGAGGATTTCGGGCCGCCGTCCCAGGTCTATATGCGGCCGCGCTCGCTGTTCTCCGCCGGCTTCATGGGCGAGGCCAACTTCATTGCCGGTGAGGTCACCGATCTCTCGGGCGATCAGACCCGCATCGATACCGCCCTGGGCAGTGTCGTGCTGCCCTGCGCCGGCTTCACCACGAGCGAGCCTCGCAGGAACGAGGCGGTGACGCTCTGCATCCGGCCCGAGCATTTCCGCCCGACGGCGGGCGAGGAAGGGCCGATGGTTTCACTGGGCGAGGCCATAGTCACGGGCGGGGCTTTCTTCGGCACGCATTACCGCTGCCATCTCCAACCCGCCGCCGGGCCGGCCCTGGTCGCGCATCTGCCGCAATCGGCCAGCCTCAGGGAGGGGCAGTCTCTGGCGCTTGCGGTCAAGCCCGATGATGTGGTGATCTTGTCCTGACGCGTCCGGACGACAACAGGAAAACGCCCGATGCAGCGGATAAGCCCCGATAAATGGTACGAGGTAAGGCGTCTTGCCGACGACATCACCGCCATCGGCGAGCCCTATATCCAGGAATTCTATCGCTGCAACATCTGGCATGTCCGCGGGCGCGACCGCGACATGCTGGTTGATAGCGGCATGGGCGTGGTGTCCCTGCGCGAATGGGTGCCCATGGTCACCGAGCAGGACCTGATCGCGGTGGCGAGCCACACCCATTTCGACCATATCGGCTGCCATCACGAGTTCGAATGCCGCGCCGTCCATAGTGCCGAAGCGGATCTTCTCGCCAACCCGACGCGGCAGAATACCCTGGCCGATCCCTATGTTACCGACGAGATTTTCGACTCCCTGCCGCCGGAGCCCTATTGCTCGACCTGCTATGCCGTAAAGCGGGCACCGGCCACACGCCTCCTGGAAGATGGCGATATCATCGACCTCGGTGACCGCGTCTTCGAGGTGATCCACACGCCCGGCCATTCACCGGGCGGCATCGCGCTGTGGGAAAAACGCACAGCGACGCTGTTTTCCGGCGACATCCTCTATGACGGGCCGCTGATCGAGGACACCTACCACGCCAACGCACAGGACTACGTCGCCTCGATGGAGCGGCTGCTGCGCCTGCCCGTCCGCATTGTGCATGGCGGGCATTTTCCCAGCTTCAGCGGCGAGCGCTACCGTCAGTTGATCCGCACCTGGCTCGAAGGCAAGGGCAGGAGTGTGCCGCCGGCGTGACGCTTCAGGCCACCCGCAGGATGCGGCCCGGGAAGTCGGTGAAGACGCCGGCAACGCCGAGGGAGAACAGCTCCAGCGCCCGCTCGGCGGTGTTGACGGTATAGGACAGCAGCGGACGTCCAGTCGCCTTGTAGGCGGCGATGCTCTCGGGCGTCTCGCGCTCCTGGTCGAAATTGATAGAGGCCGCTGCCACCCTGTCGGCAATGTCGGCCCAATCGGCCGGGCGATCCCAGATCAGATAGCCACGCGGCAGATCGGGGGCGAGGTCTCTCGCCGCTTCCAGGCTTTCGACCGAGAAGGAGGAGAGAATCAGCGGCGCCCCGGTCGGGCCAAAGGCGCGGATCGTCTTCAGGGCGACCTCTGCGGTGCGAACATCGGTGCCAGGCGAGGGCTTGATCTCGACATTGAGGCCAAGCTTCAGCTCCTTGCACAGTGCAAGCACCGAAGGCAGGTCTGGAATGCGCTCGCCGGCGAATGGACGGCCGAAGCGCACACCCGCATCGAGAGCCTGGAGCTCCTGCCAGGTAAGGTCGATGACCGGTCCCCGCCCCGTGGTGGTTCGCTCCAGCGTATCGTCATGAATGACGACGGGCACCCCGTCCTTGCTGAGCTGCACGTCGATCTCGACCATCGCAACGCCAAAGGCTGCTGCGCAGCGGATCGATTCGAGCGTGTTCTCCGGCGCGTGCGCGGCAGCGCCGCGATGCCCAATGACACGGGGAAGGGTGAGGGGCATCGTCGGTCTCCAGAAGCGGATCAAGAGGATCACACGCTCCATGGCCCGAAGCGCCGCCAATGGCAAGATCACGAACCCAGCTGCCCCCACTTCTTCGCACGACGGCAGGCCGATCCAGACGCACCGTCCCCGCACCCGGATAGGGATGCGGAGACGCAATTTTGATTTTTTCAGATTTTTCGTGAGGACCGGTTCCTGGACCGACCTCGGATCGGCTGGGTTCACCCCCCGGGAACGCCAACCTCAAATCTTAGGTCATGAGACGATTGAACGAACTGTGGCGGTGCCGGTTTTCGGTTTGGACCAGGTCCGCTTGAGTGAACCACCTCGCAAAGCCCACGCTTTGCACCAGGGCGTCAGGCCCTTGAGGCAGTTCAGAAGGGAAGGCTCAGCCGGTTATTCGCTCGGCAAGCCGAGGGCGGCCGCGACGCGGCGCAGATGCGCGGGGCTGACATCGTTGCCCAGTTCGAGGTCTTCTATCTCATCGACCGTGAGACCGCAGGTGACCGCGAGATCTTCCCTGCTGTATCCCTTGGCTTCGCGGACCTGCCTGAAGAGGTCCGTACCGACGGGCACCGAGGAAGTGCAGGTCTGGGCAAGGGTATGATCGCTTCCGGTATGGGACATATAAATCCTCCTTGTTGAGAACCGGGGAAATGGATTTGTTGTGTGTCTCCCGTCCTGGATGGTGAAGGCGGCACAACATGCCTTCCAATTAACGATTTGCCAAGTATCCGTCTGCGCGGCTTGTGCATTGCGAGCACAACACTGCACGAGGGACTACTTAAGCTACTGTTTCAGCTTTGCAATATCGATCAAACACGGGAAAAGGCCTAGGGAGATCGGCCCTTTCCTTAGGTATTGCCTTTAATCTGTCTTGGTTGGAACAGGAGCGAATCAGGCTTTTTGACCACCGGCAAGGATCGCACTCCACCTGCCATGGTCGCCACGCACGGATACTGACAGCTCGCGCCCGGGAGATCAAGCCGTCCTTTGCAGGGTCGCCCACATCCGGGCCATTTCGCGATCTGGCGACATCCGAGGAGGTCAAAAAAGAACGTTAAAACAAAGAATTACAACAAAAACAATTCAGGCATGAACACGCTTTGCCCTGGCACTCAGATAGTGGCGAATGGGAACATCATAGCAATAATGCGCCAGCAAACCGCCGATGATCGCGGCGACCACGACGATGGGAGCTTCGACATAGAAATTCTGCGCACCGAAGAACGAGCGGTAGAGGCCGTTGACCCAGCAGAAGATCGGAAAATGCAGGCAATAAAGCGGGTAGGATACGGTACCCGCGGTCGAGCAAAACGATGCAAGCCTGCCCGAACAATGAGCCCTGGCACCCGCCACCACCAAAGCGGGCGAAACCAGAGCCACCCAGGTGAGCTGCACCGCCCGCGGCAGTTCCGTCGGCCAGAAGAACAAGATGGCCATCACGCCGACCAGCAGCCCGAATACAACCGTCCATCCCTCCCACGCCGGCATCCTGTCCCGCATCTGATAGAGCACGACCCCGATGAAGAACGAGGCGCCGACGCGCGGGAAGCCGGCAAGGAAGGTATTGGGGGTATCCCCGCCCAAGCCGGTGATCATCAGGACGCACAGGCAGGCCAGGGCGATGGCGGCGGCGACCTTCTCCAGATTGGTGTGCCGCAGGCGCCACCACAGCAGATTCGCGGTGATCTCGAGCAGGATGGTGTATTGCGGTACATTCAGCGGGAAAAAGCTGGGCCCTCCGATTTCGGCAGGAGCGCTGAAATTCGGCAGGCTGAAGGTGGAGAGCATCAGCGCATTCAGCAACTCGGCATAGGGAACCGGCGCGTGCTCGATGGCGCCGCGGACAACGAGATAGGCGGCACTGATGGCGAGGGCGAGGACTGTCAGCGGCAAGAGGCGCAGCAGACGTACGCGCAGAAATTTGAAACTATCCATCGAGCGGGTCTGCCCCATATAGGCATAGGACAGCACATAGCCGCTGAGGCAGAAGAACAAATCGACCGCCAGATAGCTGTTCCTGGCGACCCAGGGTACCGCCAGCCAGCTGCCGAGATGGATCAGCATCACGCAAAATGCGGCAAAGCCACGCAAACCGTCGAGCAACAGGAAATGCGGTTTGGCGGCCCCATTGCCGGGGATCGCGAAATGACGCTGCATCCTTACCTCGCCTTGTCTTGAGCAAGGGCGTTCATGCCTGAACGCCTCATTGCTCTAACGCCTTGTTTCCACGCGTCTTCGCGATATGCAGTGCCTTCCTCGGAGCGTAAGGCGCTTGAGGGTCATCGGCCTATTGCCGGTGACTGCGAAGCCGCATGATGAAGCCGGCACGACCGCATCGCCGCCGACTGCGCCCACCCAAACAGCCGACCTTGATTGCCAGCGCAGGATTTTTCCTAGCCGTAACTCCATAGTGACGCACGGGAATGTTCGCACAAAAATCGAATAATTGCAACACTCTTAACCATGATAAAACAAAAATATTATATATTCTTACAATTCATGCTATATATATAAAAACTAATTCGCGTTAATTGAAAATAATATTGAATACATACTGCAATGATTTGGTTTTCTTTGCAGAAATTCATTCAAGATTCAATGAATGCAACGTAAATGCTTCCCAAGATAAGCTGGCCTGGTGAAGTCAATCTTCGTCGCACCTCAGGCACAATCGCCAAGCAGTAATGTTCGAGCTATGCAACATAGGCGACCATAGAACTTGGCCGCGCCCTTTTTCGAGGGCGCGGCCAAGCCTGACAGGATGGAAAGGGCCGGTTTGCCCGATTCCTCAAAAGTAACGGGCGAGGTTGCGGCGGATGCGCTCCAGAGGCTTGTCTGCACCGTGCGGGCTTTCGAAGACTTGTCCGGTTATCGTCTCATAGGCCTGAATATAGATATTCGAGGTTTCGGCGATGAGTTCGGCGGGAATGGCAGGGATCGCTTCTTTATAAGGGTCACATCGCGCCGCCACCCAGTTGCGCACGAAATCCTTGTCGAAGCTTTCGGGCTTATCGCCGCCAGCAAAGCGCGTCGGATAGCTGGCGGCAAACCAGTATCGGCTGGAATCGGGCGTATGAATTTCGTCCGCCAGGACGATGCGCCCCTCGCCGTCGGTGCCGAATTCATATTTGGTATCGGCCAGGATCAACCCCTTCTCACGGGCCAAGGCCTGGCCGCGAGCGAAAAGCGCCAGCGCATAGCCGGACACTTCATCCCACTGACGCTGGCTCAGCAGACCTTTGGCGATGATCTCGTCGGCCGAAAGCGGCTCGTCATGGCCCCCATCGAAAGCCTTGCTCGTCGGCGTGATAATGGCCTGCGGCAAGGCCTCGTTGTCGCGCAGGCCGTCGGGAAAACGCGTGCCATACATCTCGCGCTGGCCCTGCTTGTAGAGGGTCAGGATGGAAGTACCCGTCGTACCGGCGAGATAGCCGCGCACCACGATCTCCACCGGCAGGATCGTCAATCTCTGCCCGACCACGACATTGGGGTCGGGATAATCAAGCACATGATTGGGGCAGATATCGCCGGTATGCTCGAACCAATAGCGCGCCGTCTGCGTCAACACCTGCCCTTTGCCGGGGATGCTGGCGATCGCCCGGTCGAAGGCGCTCAGGCGGTCCGTGGCGATGATGATGCGGCGCCCATCGGCAAGATCATAGTTCTCCCTCACCTTGCCGCGATAGTAATTCGGCAGTTCCGGGATGAAGGCATCTTGAAGGGCGGCAATATCGGGCATGGGAAGACCATGTTGAGGCAAGGGGATGCGGCGCTTATGGCACGGCCCGTCCGCCATGTCACACCCGCCGCACCGTTCCCGATGTCGGATCATTGCCGTGCCGGACCCATGTACGCCCGCAAATCCGGTGGGCAGGAGGATCCACAAATGTTTGATGTCTTGCCGATTTCTCGTGATCATAGCCATGGCCCGATCATGAGGAACCGGCTTGGGGGCAAGCACCGGCAATTCCAGGGTTCAACTCACCCCGGACTTCTGCTATCATAGGTATTAACGGATCGTGGGGAACCGGTTCCGTTTCGATGACTGAGCCCATAGACTCAGCCAAGGACTGGGCAACCGGTCCAAGAGGCCTCGGGCCTATCGAACGCCGGATGACTAGGCGCGACTTTGGCGGCTTCAGAGCAAACCGCCCCTTATCTCCCCTCACTTCGATCGAACCGTTCGGCGGGTCATTTTGCTTGGCTTGATTGATAGTCCACCACCCATTGCGGCGGCTCGACTTCTCTCTTGCCGTCGACGGCAATGCCACGATCGCGTGCCCAGCGATAAGCCCACATCGGGCCGAAATGCGTGACGAAACGGACGGGTTGACCATAGGCCGGATCGGCCTGTGCTTCGGCCAATGTGACGAAGCGATAGCCCTTGCGCTCGAACAGCATCAGGATCTCTTCCAGCGCGGCGGCATTGAGGCGGTTGAGATGGAGGAGCAGCACCTGTCGGCTCAGCCCCGCATAATAATCGATCTGCCGATCGGTATGGTCGAGATAGGCCGCACGGATCTTCCCGGCGTCTCCCACGGCGCCTGCCGCCAAGGCGCGGCCATAGGCTTGTTCGAATATATAGTCGGAACTGTCGATGGTCGAGGCTGCCGGCTCGTAGCCGCGCTCAGCCAGCAAGGCAGCGATGCCATCGCGCTTCTCCGGCGTATCGCCGGTGTGATTCATGGCAAAGCGCATGAAGCGCAGCGGCTGGCCGGCTTTGGCCATCAGGGGCCGGATCGTTGTCTCGCCCTGCTCGATCTCGGCCCTGATGCCGGCAAGATCGAGGCTGTTGGTGTCGATATGGGCATAGCCATGATTGCCGAGCGACAGGCCCTCGCGGGTCCAGGCCTCGAGAATGCCCGTCGCCGGCCTCCCGACGCCCTGTACGGCCGTCTCGACCACGAAACCGATGGCAGGCGCCCGATGGCGGCGCAACGTCGCCAGGACTTCACTGTTGCGTGCGGCGACCTCGACCGGCGAGATATTGCCCGGTCTCGCCCCCACCGCGCCAGCAAAGGGCAGGTCATCAAAGGTGATGGCGACGCTTTTCATCGGCTCGGCCCGCGCCAGACCGATACCGGCTAATATCACGAGGACGCCCGCCAGAGCATCGCGCCGAAAAGCGGCAATCAGTTCTCGGCAAAATCCATACGACGTCCGCAGCCTGCGGCACCGGACCCGATCGCAAAATCGGATCCGCGCCTGCAGCCACCGGCGCATGCCGCGCCTCAGGCGTCGACTTGGGCGGTCAGCGCATTGTCCTGGATGAACTCGCGGCGCGGCTCGACGATGTCGCCCATCAGCTTGGTGAAGATGTCCTCGGCCTCGACCACCTCCTTCACCTGCACCTTGAGCAGGGAGCGGGCATTGCGGTCGAGCGTGGTCTCCCACAATTGGTCGGGATTCATTTCGCCCAAGCCCTTGTAGCGCTGCAGGGACAGGCCCTTGCGGGCAGCATTGGTCAGCATCTCGAACAAGGCCACGGGACCGTGCACCTCGACCTCCTCGCCACGACGCGTGAGGGTCGCCGGCTTGCCATAGACTTCGCGCAGCGCCTGAGAGCGCTCGTCGAGCAGGCGGGCATCCACGGTGGCGAGCAATTGGGCGTCGAGCGTGTGGGTTTCCTTGACGCCGCGCACCATGCGCTCGAAGACATAGCCGCCCCTGTCGAGATGGCCGGTCCAGCCACGCTCGAATTCCTCGGCGATTTCATCGAGGCGGCGGGCGGTCTCCTCGGCCGCTTGCTGAGCCAGTGCCGGATCTGCCACCACCCCGATGTTCAGTGCGCCGGCGATGGCAGCCTGTTCCACCACGGTGCGGTTATAGCGGCTGTGGAGTTGCCCGAGCAGGGTGCGGATGGTGCGCGAATCCGTGATGACGCCGCGCAGATCCTGGCCAGCGCGTTCCTCGCCGCTACCGAGCCGCAGTACCGCCCCTTCGACGCCGGTGTCGATGAGATAGTCCTCGAGCGCGCGCTCGTCCTTGAGATATTGCTCGGACTTGCCGCGCGAGACCTTATAGAGCGGCGGCTGGGCGATATAGATATGGCCGCGGTCGATGATCTCGCGCATCTGGCGGAAGAAGAAGGTCAACAGCAGCGTGCGGATATGGCTGCCGTCGACGTCGGCGTCCGTCATGATGATGATCTTGTGGTAGCGCAGCTTGTCCGGGTTGAATTCCTCCGAGCCGATGCCGGTGCCGAGAGCGGTGATCAGCGTACCGATCTGCTCGGAGGACAGCATCTTATCGAAGCGCGCCCGCTCCACATTCAAAATCTTGCCGCGCAGCGGCAGCACGGCCTGGAACTCGCGGGAACGGCCCTGCTTGGCGGAACCGCCGGCCGAGTCACCCTCGACGATGAAGAGTTCGGACTTGGCGGGGTCGCGCTCCTGGCAATCGGCGAGCTTGCCGGGCAGGGAGGCAATGTCGAGCACGCCCTTGCGGCGCGTGAGTTCGCGGGCTCGGCGGGCGGCCTCACGCGCGGCGGCGGCTTCCGCCACCTTGCCGACGATGACCTTGGCCTCTGCCGGATGCTCCTCGAACCAGGTCGACAGCGCCTCGTTCATGGCGCTTTCCACCACCGGACGCACCTCGGAGGAAACCAGCTTGTCCTTGGTCTGGGATGAGAATTTGGGATCGGGCACCTTGACCGAGAGCACGCAGGTCAAGCCTTCGCGACAATCGTCGCCCGTCATTTCCACCTTCTCCTTCTTGGAGATACCGGAGGACTGGGCATAGCCGGTGACCTGGCGCGTCAGGGCGCCGCGCAGGCCGGCCAGGTGGGTGCCGCCGTCGCGCTGGGGAATGTTGTTGGTGAAGCACAGCACCGTCTCGTGATAGCTGTCGTTCCACCACATCGCCGCTTCCACGCCGATGCCGTCGCGTTCGACCTTCACATAGATGGGCGCGGGCACCAGTGCGGTCTTGGAGCGGTCGAGATAGCGCACGAAGGCGTCGAGGCCGCCTTCATACATCAGCTCCTCGCTCTTCTCGCCGCCATGGCGGCGATCGGTAAGCACGATGCGCACCCCAGAATTCAGGAAGGCGAGCTCGCGCAGGCGCCGCTCCAGGGTTGCGTAGTCGAATTCGACCTTGGTGAAGGTGCCGGTCGAGGGCAGGAAGGTCACCTCGGTACCACGCTTGTCGCCGGCTGGCCCCACCATTCTGAGCGGCGCGTCGGCATCGCCATGGCTGAAGCTCATCGTGTGCTCGCCGCCGTCGCGCCAGATACGCAAAGTGAGCTTGGAGGAGAGAGCATTGACCACGGAAACGCCGACGCCATGCAGGCCGCCCGAGACCTTGTAGGAGTTCTGGTCGAACTTTCCACCGGCATGCAGCTGCGTCATGATCACTTCGGCCGCCGACACGCCCTCTTCGGCATGAATAGCGGTGGGGATGCCGCGGCCATTGTCGGTGACGGTGACCGAGCCGTCGGGGTTGAGCGTCACCGTGACGATATCGGCATGGCCAGCCAGCGCCTCGTCGATCGCATTGTCGACGACCTCGTAGACCATGTGATGCAGGCCCGAGCCGTCATCCGTGTCGCCGATATACATGCCGGGGCGCTTGCGCACCGCGTCCAGGCCCTTGAGGACCTTGATGCTGTCGGCGCCATAGTCATTTTCGGGCGTGTCGGACAAAGCGGGTTCAGCCATTGAGCAACTCATTCCTTGATTCGGAAAGGAATATAGGGATTCCCGACCCGAATTTCATGCCAAAACGGCACATTTTTGTGATTTATCAGATATTTATCAGTGGATGACTGGCATCTTTCACCGCGTAGCGATCGTCACCGCCGTGCCGGCGATGATGGTGCCGCAGCTTCGCGCCAGCAGCCGCATCGCCCGTGGGCTGGTGAGCAGGGACCGGGCCCGCCCGGCCAGGGCAATATAGAAGGCGAACACGGCCGCAAGCACCGCCTCGGTGACAATGGCGAGCTCGACGAAACTCGCCGGCGAAAGATGGCCGAGATCGATCAGATTGGGCAAAAGCGCAGTGTAGAACACCATCACCTTGGGATTGCCGAGGGTGATCGACAAACCGCCGAGGAAGCTGCGCCAGCCGCTTTCGCTGCGAGTGTCGCGATCGACGGCCTGGGCGAGGTTCGCCGTCGTCCATAACTTCCAGGCAAGATAGAGCAGATAGGCAACGCCCGCATATTTGATCACCAGGAAAACGCCAGCGAAGCTCTGCGCCAGCACGGCCAGGCCGGCCGCGGCAAATCCGAGCCAGACGAGATCGCCGAGCGCAATGCCGACAACAAAGCCCAGGCTCTCGCGTACCCCCTTGCCGAGCACACGCGCCACCAGCGCCGCGATGCCCGGCCCCGGCAGGGCCGCGGCCACGAACAGCGCGCCGGCATAGACGGCGAGGGCGGCGGGATCGAGCATGAGAAGGCTCCGGTGGGAACCCCTTATAGCCGGTCGTAGCCGGGGTGGGAAGCTTCCTGGGACCGCCGATCACTCCAGCGCCGACTGCGCGATCTTCGCTTCGGCCGCGCCGACGGCCTCGGGTGTGCCGACATGCAGCCAAACGCCGTCGAGACGCCGCCCGAACAGGCGGCCCTTGGTCTCGGCTGCATCGAACAGCCGGTTCAGGGAGAAGATCTCACGCGTGCCCTCGAACAGTTCGGGCTTGATCAGCAGCACCCCGGCATAGGCGAAGGGGGCGGTCTCGTTCTCCCGCCGGCGCGAGAGCAGGCCCCGGCTGTCGAGATGATAGTCGCCCCGCCCGTCGAAGCCGATGCTGGTTGCCGTCGCCGCCACCAGCATCAGGATGTCCATGCGTTCGGGATCCCAAGCCGCCATGAGCGCCTCGAGATTGTTCTGCGGCCCTTCGATCCAGAAGCTGTCGCAATTGCAGACGATGAAGGGGGCCTTGCCGAGCAAGGGCAGGGCCTTGCGCACGCCACCGCCGGAATCGAGCAGGCCGGCGCGTTCGTCGGAGATCAGGATCTTCGGCTGATGCCGGCCGGCGAGATGGGCCTCCATCTGCTCGGCGAGATAGTGAACGTTCACCACCGCTGTTTCGACGTCCGATGCGGCGAGACGATCGAGCACATGATCGATCAGCGGCTTGCCGGCGATCTCGATCAGCGGCTTGGGCCTGATATCGGTCAGGGGGCGCATGCGCTTACCGAGGCCGGCCGCCAGCAGCATGGCGGTCGAGAAGGGGCGGGTCATGTGATACCGGTCCTCATATCAAGCTTAAAAAATGCTGGCGCATTCCCAGCTTGAACACCTGACGATTTTCGAAATCAAATCAAAGATTTGACGAAAGCCGTCAGAAGGAACCAAGAGTCATTGAAAATGACTCTTGGTATTATGACATCTTCGCTTCTATCGCGAAGACGAAGGTCTCGAACCATTCCCTCAGGTCGGCCAAGGTGGGATGGGCCAAAGCGCGGTCGAGATAGGCTCGGATGCGCGGAATATGCTTGAGATAAGCGGGCTTGCCGTCGCGCTTGTCGAGACGGGCGAACAGGCCGAGCAGCTTGGTATTGCGCTGGGCCGCCATCACCGCATAGGCGCGCGCAAAGCCGGCGGGATCGAAAGCCGCATCGGCGCCGCGGCGCGCCTTGACATAGCGCGTCAGGAGCTGGAGTTCGAGCTCCTGTTCCACGCTCACCCGAGCATCGAGACAAAGCGAAGCCACGTCATAGGCGGGCGGGCCGATCATGGCGTCCTGGAAGTCGAGCAGGCCGATGCGTTTGATGCCCTCGCGCTGGGGCAGCCACATCAGGTTCGGCGAATGCACGTCACGCAGCAGCCAGCTCTGCTCGCCCTTGACGACGGGCGCGAGGGCCGAGCGCCAGAGCGCCGTGAAATGATCGCGATTGCGTTGCGACAACTGGGGCGCGCCAATCATCGGCATGTACCATTCGATCAGAAGCTCGACCTCGATATCGAGAGCGCCGTGATCGAAGGGCGGGATCTTGTGGTTGATGGCCGATGCGACGGGCAGCGTATCCGGCAGCTCCATGCCATGCAGGCGGGCGAGCAGGTCGATGGCCACGCCATAGCGCTCGGCAACCGGCTTGTTGTCCTCGGCAATGAAGTCCGTGCCGAAATCCTCCAGCAGGAGCAGGCCATGCAGCAGATCCTCCTTGAGGATCTGCGGCGCCGAGAAGCCGCGCTCGGTCAACCCCTTCGCCATCGCCACGAAGGGTTTCACATCCTGGGAGATATGGGCGATCTGGCTGTAGGTCTTGCCGTAGCGCACCGGCGTGCGGTCGGTACGCGCCGGCGAATTCATCAGGATTATCGTGGAGTCCCCGCGCCTGAGGCGGGCATAGGAACGGGTCGAGGCATCGCCCTGGACATGTTCACGTGACGCATCCTGCCAGCCGGCATGGCGCAGGAAATCGCCGGTCTGCGAGAAGCGGCGCAGCCGGGACGACCACTCGCCCGTGCCCGTCAGCGTCGCGCGCCGAGCGGTCTCGCTGCGTCCGGCATGCACGAAGCGGATGTCGAGTCGGTCGGCGGGAAGCGTCTCGCCGGCCTTTTCAGGCCATTCGACCAGCACCAGCGCGCCGTCGGGCGCCTCGTCCCAGCCCAGCTCATCCAGCTCGCTGGCATGGCCGATGCGGTAGAGATCGGCATGCACGACCGGGAAAACCGGCGTGTCGTAGAGCTGGATCAACGTGAAGGTGGGGCTGGAGACTTCCAGCTCCGGATCCTCGGCGATCTCACGGATCAGGGCGCGGGCAAAGGCGGTCTTGCCGGCGCCGAGATCGCCCGAGAGGGTGACGAGATCGCCGGCCCGCAGCGTCGCCGCCAGGTCGCGGGCAAGCAGCTCGGTCGCCGCCTCGCTCGGGAGGTCGACGGTCCATTGGTGGGTCAGGAGATCGGTCAATGGGCTGGGCCTTCAGATCGTCGGAGCATAGTCGTTGAGGTATGGAGCGCGATCCACGCGGATAGGCAGGCTTTTCATCATTCGGCAGCCTCCCTGTGGGCGGAAGCATCGACCGGAAAGCGGCAGGTCACGATGGTGCCGCGGCCTTCCTCGGAGACCAGTTCGACCGTGCCGCCATGCAGCTCCACGAAGGAGCGCACGATGGACAGGCCGAGGCCGACGCCACGATGGCCGCTCGAGCCGCCATGGGATTCGAAGCGGTCGAAGACGCGATCGATCACGGCCTGGGAAATGCCGCGGCCGCGATCCTCGACGCGGAAGACGATCTCCTGGCCCTTGCGCAGGGCCGAGAGCGTCACGGTGCCGCCTGCCTGCGAGAAACCGATGGCGTTGGAGAGCAGGTTGAACAACACTTGGCGCACGCGCTGGCCGTCGGCCTCGAAATTGCCGATGGCCTGGCTCGCCTTCATCTCCAGCCGGACACCGGTCTCGGCCAGGCGCGGCTGCACTGCCTCGGCCACGCCCTGCATGGCTTCGCGGATATCGACCTTGCCGAGGTCGAGCGTCATGGCGCCGGCATCGATGGTGGCGAGGTCGAGGATGTTGTTGATGATGGCATAGAGCGCGTCGGAGGAGGTCTTGATATAGCCGGCATATTGGCGCTGCTTCTCGTTCAGCGGCCCGGCGGCGCCATCGGCCATCAGCTGCACGAAACCAATGATGTTGGTCAGCGGCGAGCGCAATTCGTAGGAAACATGGTGGACGAAGTCGTTCTTCAGGCGGGCGGCTTCCTCCAGCGCCTCGTTCTTCTCGACCAGGGCGTTCTCGAAATTCACCGAATCGGTGACGTCGGTGAAGGTGGCCAGCGTGCCGCCATCCGGTAGCGGCACAGTGGCGACGTCGATGACCGTGCCATCGACCCGCATCATGCGCTGGTCGGTGGAATGGCGGGCATCGCCGAAGGAGGTGATCACCCCCTTGAGCGCCTGCCAGACCGCCTCGTCGCGGAACAGGACCGAGCAGCGCGACACCACGTCGTCGATATGAGGACGCTGCTCCAGCATCTCCTGCGGCAACCGCCAGATCGCGGCGAAAGCCGGATTGGACAGGCGCAGCCTGCCGTCGGACCCGAAGGCGGCGACGCCTTCCTTCAGATTTTCCAGCGTCTCGCCCTGGACGCGCGACAGCGCCTTGTAGCGGGCCTCCAGATCGATGCGCTCGGTGACGTCCTCGAACAGATAGGTGACGCCACCAGCCGGATTGGGCGTGGTAACCACGCGCGAGGTGCGGCCATCAGGCAAATGCCACCAATGCTCGGCCGGTTCGAAGGCGCGATAGGCTTCATGCAGCTTCGATTTCCAGGCCCTGAAGTCGGCCTGCTCGGGCAGGCGGCGCTGGGCGCGCAGGCGGTCGAGGATCTCGCTGTCGGTCGGCTTGCCGTCCAGGAAAGCCGCGTCGAGCTGCCAGAGCGCCGCAAAGGATGCATTGTAGAAAGTGAGGTGCTGATCGGCATCGAAGATCGCCACGGCGGTGGCGAGCTGGTCGAGGGTGCGCACATGCGCCTCGATCTGGCGGCCGATATCGGCCCGCATCGTCTCGACTTCCGAGACGTCGATCGCCATGCCGGCCGAGCCGCGGGAAGAGGGAATGTCGATCACGTCGAGCGTGCGTCTGGCACCGCCGACCACAGCAGGCACGCGCTTGAGGAAGGATTTGCCATCATGCCGCGCAGCATTGGCCTCCTCGCGCGCCGGCCGGTCGAGCAGCTCGATATCACCGCTGAGGACGTCGTTCTCGTCCTGGGCATCCACAGCCCTGGCATAGGCCTTGTTGACCCAGACCAGCTTGTCGTTGGCGTTGCGCAGCCAGAGCGGCACCGGCGCCTCGTCGAGCAGAGAACGGATCGCCTCGATCTCCTCGCTGGCGCGGCGATGCCGGTCGGCGAGACGGGCAAGTTCCAGGCGGTCGCCGGTGACGTCGCGCAGCCTGAGCACGGCACGACCGCCAATGGCGCGGCCATCCGCTTCGACATAACCGCCATGGCGCGAGCGCGCCACCATGTGGAAGCTCTCGCCGCGTCCGCGCAGCGCCGCGATGTGCTCCTCCAATGTGCGGGTATCGTGATAATCGAGCCAACCCGTACCAATCAGGCCGCGGCGGGAGGGAGAGATGGCGACGCCCGGCAGTTCACCCGATAGCAGCGGCAGGTCCTCGGTGCCGGACCAGACCGCGATCAGCTGCGGCTCGGACATCAGCAGGGCTTCGGCACGCTCGGCGCGGGCGGCCAGCACCTGCGCCTCGGCCTTGGCGACGCGGTCGCGCTTGAGCCAGGCATTGCGGGCGCGCAGATAGAATACGGCGAGGCCCGTTGCCAGGATCAGCAGGCCGGCGAACAGAGCCAGCATGGCAAGGATGCGGCGATCGGCACTGGAGAGATTGCCGAACAGGCCCGATGTCGCCGGCACGGCATCGGCGGCCAATGCGGCAGATACAGGCAGCATGGCCGTCAAGGAAATGCCAGCGGCCAAGCAGAATTTCCTGGCAAGGTCCGCGGATGGGCCTCGCCAGGAAATTCTGCTTGTGTTTGATATCTTGCAGATTCCTGCTGATCGGGTCCGTGGCCCGATCAGCAGGAATCTGCTTGGGAGTCCGCCTGGGAATCTCCACCCTTTGTGCCTGGCTTGCCGTCTGTCCTGTCGCATCTTGCTTCGACGAATCCCTTCGGTACCGGACAGGCGCCGGCGAATGACGTTCCGCTCACCCTGAAACGCAACGCGACGTTGGCAGGACCGCGACAGCCTCGCCCGTCCTTCGACGGGCGGAAACCGCCAGGCTGCTGCGACCCCGTCTGCCAAAGGCGCAGGCACCGACGCGCCCTGCCCTCGCACATTTGCGGGCCCCGCGGACCGAATGGAGATCGGCCCCGCCCACAAAGGGAACCGGCTGTCATTGCGCATGACGTCCGGCCTTGCGCGGAGGCGCGGCCTCCCGGTCTGCACGACCGTGAACCCGTCCCCCGAATCAGTTCACTTTACCCTCCCCTTGACTCCCGCCGGAAGAGGTCATTCGGCGGCTATGCAAGGAAATTTGCAGGTGAAGGCTCCCAATGAGGGAACCAGACATGACGAAGCGACCCGCCATCTTGGCACCGATTATGGTTACTACCGGCTTAACAAGCCTTGATCGCCGGCGGAAATCTCCGAGGGAACATGCAATCGGCAGCACAACAAAAACGCCGCCCCGGCAAGCGGGGCGGCGCGCAATATCACTTCACTATGATCTGATGGAAAAGAACGCCTTTCTACGCCTAGGTGATGAAACGTCCGGCGTGGCAGTTCAGTAGGCTTGGCTGTCAGGAAGCCGGTGGGCACCGTGCTGGACGGCATGGACCTTGCGGGGCTGGACGGCATTGTCGCTGGTGCCGAAGCGCTGATCACTGTCACCCGTCTGTTGGGCCGAGGCGGGCGCACCGTATAATTCAGGCCCGGTAACCAGACGGCCATGGGCATTGGCGGCCGTAGCGGCAAGAACGATACCAAACGCTGCAATCGTAGAAATCGCAAAGATCTTCATGACCATCTCCTCGAAAACTCATATGAAAAACGAGCGTGCAATGATCCAGAAGGTACGACGTAGCGTCCACACTCGCAATTCACGAGAAAGATCTGAGGCGTGAATTATTCGTGATGACGAATTTACCGATAGGAATACATCGGAAACAATTCAGCAATACTTGCGGCAATTCTGCGATCAACGCGCTGCCATACATCCGGCAATGACGGCTTCAAAAGTCGGAAGCGATGCCTTTCACTTCCCAATCACCATAACGCACGGGTTCGGGGCCATCGCGGCCATTGATCTCGCGCGGACGCTCGACCGGCTTTTCCGCCTTGCGGCGCTCGGCCGCCTCCACGAGCGCGCGCTTGGCCGCTTCGCTCAGGACCTTGCCGGGCGCAGCATTGGGAGGCGTGTCGGATTCAGGAGCAGACATGGGTCCTCCATCGCAAATATGGTATGTTCGATCAAGTACTTCTGCGAAAGCCGGCTCGATTTCGCGGGAAGCGGCGAGCAATGCCTTGCCCGCTCGCAAAGACCATGAGACTTGACCTTTGGAAGGTGAAGCTCACCATGTCGGAATGGCAAGCCCGCTCCGCAGACTCTCCCCGTAGATGGGAGCCAGATCAAAAAAACGAAGAGCCGACTTGTCACAGCGGCAGGTGAGATTATAGTCAGGAAATAAATATTATCCGCAGTGAAGTTCGCGGAGCTTGGATTGCATGCCGGCGAGCATCTCCCACCCGGCGCCATGCAAGCAAGCCCCATCGGGCCAGCGGCGGCCAAGCAGCGCGGCGACGGCTTTGAACGAGGCCGGCGGAGCGCCAATAAGTATAGAAATCCAGACGCTCAAACCAACCGCCATAACGGCAGAGGGGAAGAATATATGACAAGAGTTGCCGTGATCGGTGCCGGTCCCTCGGGCTTGGCTCAGCTCCGCGCCTTCCAATCCGCCGCCCGAAAGGGCGCCTCCATTCCCGAAATCGTCTGCTTCGAGAAGCAGTCCGATTGGGGCGGACTGTGGAACTACACCTGGCGCACGGGCCTCGACGAATATGGCGAGCCGGTGCATGGCAGCATGTACCGCTATCTCTGGTCGAACGGCCCCAAGGAATGCCTGGAATTCGCCGACTATTCCTTCGAGGAGCATTTCGGCAAGCCGATCCCATCTTACCCGCCGCGCGCGGTGCTGTGGGACTATATCAAGGGCCGCGTCGAGAAGGCGGACGTGCGTAAATGGGTGCGCTTCAACACGCCGGTGCGCATGGTGCGCTTCGACGAAGCCACCAAGAAGTTCACGGTAACCGCGCATGAACGCACCGAAGACCGCATGTATGACGAGGAGTTCGACTATGTCGTTGTCGCTTCCGGTCACTTCTCCACGCCGAACGTGCCCTATTTCGAGGGCGTGAAGAACTTCAACGGCCGCGTGCTGCATGCGCATGACTTCCGCGACGCCCTGGAATTCAAGGGCAAGGACATCCTGCTTGTCGGGCGCAGCTATTCGGCCGAGGACATCGGCTCGCAATGCTGGAAATATGGCGCGAAGTCCGTCACCACCACCTACCGTTCCAAGCCGATGGGCTTCAAATGGCCAGCCAATTTCGAGGAGCGCCCGCTGCTGCAGCGCCTGGAAAACCGCACTGCCTATTTCGCCGACGGTTCCAGCAAGGAGGTCGACGCGCTGATCCTGTGCACGGGCTATCAGCACCACTTCCCGTTCCTGCCGGATGATCTGCGCCTGAAGACGGCCAACCGGCTGTGGGCCGACCATCTCTACAAGGGCGTGATTTTCGACGGGAACCCGCAGCTCTTCTACATCGGCATGCAAGACCAGTTCTACACCTTCAACATGTTCGACGTGCAGGCCTGGTGGGCCCGCGACGTGATGATGGGCCGCATCAAGCTGCCGCCGGAAGCCGAGCTCAAGGCCAATTTCGACGCCTGGCGTGCCCGCGAGGAAACTCTCGAGAATGCCGAGCAGATGATCTGGTACCAGGGCGACTATGTGAAGGAACTGTTGGCCGAGACCGACTACCCGCAGTTCGACATCGAAGCCACCAACAAGACCTTCATGGAGTGGGAGCACCACAAGATGGAGGACATCATGGGCTTCCGCGACCATGGCTACCGCTCTCTGATGACCGGCACCATGGCGCCCAAGCACCATACAAGCTGGGTGGAGGCGCTCGACGACAGCATGGAAACCTATCTGCGCACGGAGCCGGAGGCAGCCACCAAGGTGGCGTAAGGCAGCCGCGATCGGAATTCAGGACGCCGGCCCCGACTCACGCGGGGCCGGTGTTTGCGTTTCCTGGGACCGCCAGGGGATCAACGCTCCTCCCGCCCGATCTTTTCAGCCAGGAAATCCACGAAAGCGCGGATGCGGGCGGCCAGGTGGTCATGGCCGACGAAGACGGCATGAATCAGCTCGACGTCGAGGGCGTTGTAGTCCTCCAGCACCGGCACCAACAGCCCGGCATCGATATCCGGCTGAACGTGGAAACGGCCGAGGCGTACCAGCCCGAGGCCGTCCATGCAGAGCTTGCGCATGGTCGGCCCATTATTGGCCATGAGATTGCCGGCGACCTGCACACGCCGCACCATAACCGAGCCGGGGTCGCGGAACGGCCAGCTGTCGAGGCCGCGCCGGAAGTTGAACAGCAGGCAATTGTGCCCCTCGAGGTCCTCGGGCCTGTCGGGCATGCCATGACGGGCGAGATAGCCGGGCGAAGCAGTGATCACCCGCCGGCTTTCCAGGATCTTGCGCGCCTTCAGCCCCGAATCGCGAAGCGGCCCCGAACGGATCGCGATGTCGGCCCTTTCCTCGACGAGGTCGATGACCTCGTCCGTGAGGGAGAGGTCAAGCTCGACCTTGGGATAGCGCGCCAGGAAATCGGGCAGTACCGGCACCACGCAGCGCGCCCCGAATCCCACCGACGCACTGACACGCAGCCGCCCTGATGGCACGACCTCGCCACCGCTCGAAATCATCCGCTCCGTCTCTGCGATGTCGGCAAGGATGGCCTGGGCGCGCGCGAGATAGGTCTCCCCCTCGGGCGTGAGCTGCAGGGTCCGCGTGGTCCGCACCAGCAGGCGGGCGCCGAGCCTGTCCTCGATCCTGGTAACGAGCTTGCTCACCGCCGAGGGGGACAGATGCAGCTTGCGCCCGGCGGCCGAGAAACTGTGCAACTCGGCCGCGGTGACGAACACCTCCATTTCGCCGGCCCGATTGTCCATGGCAGCCTCTTGTGAATTCAATTCAAAGCTATTCACCCATTATGCCGGATTATCGTGGCAATGCGTAGCGATCATATTGGTCCCAACACTCATTCACCCTTATCGGGACCATTCTCATGCCCCTCGCCCTCCTTGCCCTCACGATCGCGGCCTATGCGATCGGCACCACGGAGTTCGTAATCGTCGGCCTGCTGCCGACGGTCGCCGCAGATCTCGGTATCACCCTGCCGCTCGCCGGCCTGATCGTCAGCGTCTACGCCCTCGGCGTCACCTTCGGCGCACCCATCCTCACCGCCCTTACCGGACGTCTTGGCCGCAAAGGCCTGCTGCTCGGCCTGATGGCGCTGTTCGTCGTCGGCAACAGCGCGGCCGCGCTCAGCCCCAGCTATGAATTGCTGCTGGTCGCCCGCGTACTCTCTGCCTTCGCCCATGGCGTGTTCTTCTCGGTGGGTGCCACCATCGCAGCCGATCTTGTCGCGCCCGATCGTCGTGCCTCGGCCATTGCCATGATGTTCATGGGGCTGACGGTGGCGATTGTTACCGGCGTGCCGCTTGGCACCTTCATCGGCCAGAGCTTCGGCTGGCGCGCCACCTTCTGGGGCGTCGCGGGCCTCGGCCTGATCGCCTTCATTGCTATCGCCGTGCTGCTGCCCGCCACGCTGCGCAAGGCGCCGCCGGCCAGGCTGATCGATCAGGTCCGGGTTCTCGGCAGCGGCCGCCTGCTGCTCGTCTTCGCCATGACGGCGCTCGGCTATGGCGGCACCTTCGTCGCCTTCACCTATCTTGCCTCGATCCTGGAGAAGATCACCGGCTTTGCCGCCGGCAGCGTCAGCCTGATCCTGGTGCTCTATGGCGCGGCGATCGCCGTGGGCAATCTCGTCGGCGGCCGCATCGCTGACCGCAATCCCGCCAAGGCCTTGATCGTCCTGTTCGCCCTGCAGGCTGCCGTGCTGGCCGCCTTCGCCTTCACCGCGGCCTCGCCCATGCTGACCCTGGTGACGCTGGCAGCTCTCGGCTTCTTGTCCTTCGCCAATGTGCCGGGCTTGCAGCTTTATGTGGTGCAGCTTGCCAAGGCCCATCGCCCGGCCGCCGTCGACGTCGCCTCTGCCCTCAATATCGCCGCCTTCAATCTCGGCATCGCACTGGGTGCCTGGATCGGTGGCCTGGTGGTGGCTTCACCGCTCGGCTTGGGTATGACGCCCCTGATCGGTGCTGTCTTGGTCGCCGCCGCCCTCGTGCTGACGCTGTGGAGTGCCGCGCTCGACCGCCATCCCGAGGCCATCGGCCAGTCGGCCTGATCTAGTTCCGTTTCTCGAAAGGACATCATCATGGACTATCGTCGTCTCGGCGCATCCGGCCTGAAGGTGCCGGTCCTCAGTTTCGGCGCCGGCACTTTCGGCGGCAGCGGCCCGCTATTCGGCGCCTGGGGTACCACGGATGAGAAGGAGGCGCGCCGCCTTCTCGACATCTGCCTGGAAGCCGGCGTGACCCTGTTCGACACCGCCGACGTCTATTCCAATGGGGCATCCGAGGAGGTTCTCGGCGCCGCCATCAAGGGCCGGCGCAGCGAAGTGCTGATCTCGACCAAGACCGCCTTGCCGATGGGTGACGGACCCGGCGATTACGGCACCTCGCGCGAGCGTCTCATCCGCTCCGTCGAGGCTGCGCTCCGCCGCCTCGGCACCGACCATATCGACCTCCTGCAGCTGCATGCCTTCGATGCGGGCACGCCGATCGAGGAGGTGCTCTCGACGCTGGACGGCCTCGTCCAGGCAGGCAAGGTCCGTTATCTCGGCGTCTCCAACTTCTCGGGCTGGCAGATCATGAAGTCGCTCGCCATCGCCGACCGGCATGGCTGGACACGCTATGTCGCAAACCAGGCCTATTACTCCCTGATCGGCCGCGACTATGAATGGGAACTGATGCCTCTCGGCCTCGACCAGGGCGTCGGCGCCCTGGTCTGGAGCCCGCTCGGCTGGGGTCGCCTCACCGGCAAGCTCCAGCGCGGCCAGGCGCTGCCGGCCGGCAGCCGTCTGCACCAGACCGCCGATTTCGGCCCGCCGGTCGAGGACGAACGCCTCTACCGCGTCATCGACGCCCTGAACGAGGTCGCCGCAGAAACCGGCAAGAGCGTGCCGCAGATCGCCATCAACTGGCTGACGAGCCGCCCCACCGTCTCCTCGGTGATCATCGGCGCCCGCAATGAGGAACAGCTCAGGCAGAATCTCGGCGCCATCGGCTGGAGCCTGACGCCGGAACAGCGCCAAAAGCTCGACGCGGCCAGCAGCGTGGAAGCGGCCTATCCCTACTTCCCCTATCGCCGCCAGGAAGGCTTTGCCCGCCTGAACCCGCCGGCAGTGTGAGGGGGGGGGTCAGAGAGCCTCAGGCCATTCCTGCGACGTGTGTAAAATCGTGAGTATTTCGATATCGGCGTCCGCAACACGATAGGCAACGATATAGGGAATATCGCCCAGAACGAGTTCACGCGTACCGCCGATCCGTCCCGCTCGACCCAGGGCCGGATTGGCTTTCAAATGCTCGGCTGCCGACACAATTCGCGCAACGACTCGCTTGGCCGCTGCTGAGTTATCACGAGCAATATGATCGCCTATGGAGTCGAGACGACCAAGCGCCCGCCTGGTCCAACGCAGGACTGCCACGCCCGTCAGGACCGCAGATATTTGGCCAGAACGGTTTCGACCTCGGCGTCCGTGGCGAAGTCTCCCCGATTGGCATCGGCAAGGCCCGCTTCGATCTCCGCAAGCTGCCAAGACTCTCGGGCGACAAAGTCTTCAATCGCCCGAGCAGCGACGTAAGATCGCGAGCGATCAAGCTTGGCGGCCAGGCGGTCGAGCCTGTCCGTCGTTTCGTCTGCGAGTCGAACTGTAAAAGCACTCATGCCGCACCTATGTGGTTCTTTTTGAATATAATCGAACCACATAGGTTCACAAGATGTGCCCTCACCCCTTCACCCGCTCCATCTTCGGATCGTAGAGCGGTTCGAGGAACACCTGCGCCTTCACCCGTTCGGTGGCGACTTCGAGCTCGTAGCTGCCGGAAAGCACATAGTCGGCATCGACGCCGGCGGGATCGCGCACATAGCCGTAGCCGATATTCTTGCCCACCGTGTAGCCGAAGCCGGCCGAGGCCAGCCAGCCGCAGCGCTTGCCATTGCGATAGATGGTTTCGCGGCCGAGCAGGATGACCTCGGGATCGGCGACGGTGAAGCCCGCGAGCAGGCGCGGCAGTGGCTTGGTGGCCTGGTCGAGCAGCGCCTCGCGGCCGAGGAAGGGGATGTCCTTCTTCAGCTTCGCCGCCCAGCCGAGCCCAGCCATCAAAGGCGAATGGTCCGGCCCGATTTCGCCGCCCCAGGCCCGGTAGCCCTTTTCCAGGCGCAGCGATTCGATGGCGCGATAGCCGGCATTGACCAGGCCGAGCGGAGCACCCGCTGCCATCAGCGCGTCATAGACCGTCAGCGCAAACTCCATCGGCACATGCAGTTCCCAGCCGAGCTCGCCGACATAGGTCACGCGCAGCGCCAGGACGCGTGCCCCGGCAATGTGCAACGGCCTGGCACTGCCGAAGGGCGCCGCGGCATTTGAGAGATCCTCAGCCGTAAGCCCGCCGAGAATCTCGCGCGCCTTGGGGCCCATCAGCACCAGCACGGCAAATTGCGAAGTGACGTCCTCGACCTGGACATCGAGCCCATCGGGGACGTTGCGCCGGATCCAGTCGAAGTCATGGCTGGCAAAGCCGGTGCCGGTGACGAGGTAGTAGCTGCCATCCCCGAGCCTGGCCACGGTGAGGTCGGTCTCGATGCCGCCCTTGCGATTGAGCATCTGGGTGTAGCTGAGGCTGCCCGGCTTCTTGACCACGTCGTTGGCGCAGAGCCAGGACAGCGCCTTGTCGGCATCGCGCCCCTTCACGGTGAACTTGGCAAAGGAGGTCTGATCGAACACCACGGCCGCCTCGCGGCAGGCCTTATGCTCGCGGCCGACGGCAGCGAACCAGTTCTGGCGGTCATAGCTATAGACGTCCCTGGCGTCCTCGCCAGCGGCAGCGAACCAATTGGGCCTCTCCCAGCCGAGCTTCTCGCCGAACACGGCGCCCTGCGCCCTCAGCCGGTCATAGAGCGGCGAGCGGCGCAAGGGACGGCCGGACTGGTACTCCTCGAAGGGCCAGGCCATGGTGTAGTGCTTGGCATAGGCCTCCATGGTCCGCTGGCGCACCCAGCCGGTATCGAGCGTGTTCTTGCCGAAGCGGCGGATGTCGACGGCCCACAGATCATAGGGAGGCTCGCCCTTGGCCACCCATTCGGCCAGGGCCATGCCGGCGCCACCGCCCGAGGCGATGCCGAAGGCGTTGAAGCCGCAGCCGACATAGATACCTCGGGTTTCCGGCGCCGCGCCGAGGATGAAATTGCCGTCCGGCGTGAAGCTTTCGGGCCCGTTGATGAACTGCTTGATGCCGGCATTTTCCATGGCGGGCACACGACCGATGGCAAGCTCCATCAGTGGTTCGAAATGGTCGAGATCGTTCTCCAGGAGTTGGAACTCGAATGGCGAGGTGGCCGAGGTATTGGCCCAGGGCTTGGGATTGGGCTCATAGCCGCCCATCACCAGGCCGCCGACCTCCTCCTTCCAATAGGTGAGGCGATCGGGATCGCGCAAGGTCGGCAGGTTGGAGGTGATGCCCTCGATCCGCTCGGTGATCAGATATTGATGCTGCATCGACACCAAGGGGATGTTGACCCCAGCCATGCGGCCGATCTCGCGCGACCACTGGCCGGCGCAAACAACGATCTTTTCGGCCTGAATGCGGCCTCGATCGGTAAGCACGGCCTTGGCGACGCCGCCCTCGACCTCGATGCCGGTGATGGTCACGCCCTCGCGGAAGCTGACGCCGCCCATGCGCGCGCCCCTGGCGAGCGACTGGGTGATGTCGGACGGCGAGGCCTGACCGTCGGTCGGCAGGAAGGCGGCGCCGACCACGTCGTTCACCTGCATCAACGGCCACAGGTCCTGAGCCTCCTTCGGGCTGAGCAACTGGATTTCCAGGCCGAAGGAGGTCGCCGTGGTGGCCTGGCGCTTCACCTCGGTCCAGCGTTCCTGGTTGCAGGCGAGCCTAAGGCCGCCATTGCGCTTCCAGCCGGTGGCGAGGCCCGTTTCCTGCTCCAGCCGGTCATAAAGGGCGACGGAATAGCCGAGGAGCTGGGTGATGTTGGCATTGGTCCTGAGCTGGCCCACCAGGCCGGCGGCATGCCAGGTCGAACCCGAGGTGAGCTTGCCGCGCTCGAGCACCAGCACGTCCGTGAGCCCCATCTTGGCGAGGTGATAGGCGGTGGAACAGCCGATGATGCCGCCACCGATGATGACGATCTTGGCGGAAGTGGGCAGGTCGGACATGGAGATCTCCTGGGAGCGCGGGCGTCCTCGCCCGCTCTTGGAAACACGACGCATGGAGGAAACAGCGGGCGAGGACGCCCGCGCTCCCAGGGACTACTCGTCCCGCCACGCCTGATAGGCAGCCTCGTAGCGCCGCAGATTCTCGGCGGTATAGCCGGCATAGTCGAAATCGAGGCTGGAATGGATCTCGGACACCATGCTCCACAGCGTCTCGCGCAGCAGCGAGGCCGCAGTCATGGCGGCAAGGCGCCGGCGCAACCCGTCATCGATGGGCCGTTCGAAATAGGCCTCCGCCAGGGTTTCGCGCGCCGCGGCATCGAGCTCGGAATTGGAGGCGAGACCGCCAAGGTCGAACAAAGGCGAGTTGAAGCCGGCATAGTCCCAATCCACAAGCCAAAGCCTCTTGCCGTCGTCGAGGAAATTGGCGGCGAGCAGGTCGTTGTGGCCGAAGACGATATCGACAGGACCGACGCCTTCTTCCAGGCGTTCGCTCTCGGTCAGCAGGCGCGGCAGCAATTGCAGATGCCGGCTCGCTCCCTCCCTCAGTGTATGGCCGTAATCACGCACGACCTGGAACACCCAGAAGATCGCCGCGGGGCCCCGAAAGAAGCGCGGCATCTCACGATGGCAGCGCCGGATGAGGTCGATCATGGCCTGATGGTTGCGGGGGTCGCGCACGTCCTCGGGCGTGAAGGTGCGCCCCTCGATGAAGCGCAGCACCAGGGCACCCGGCTCGTGGTGCACCACTTCCGGCGAGATGCCGGCCGCGAAGGCGGCCTTGCTGGCGGCAAACTCGTTGGTGCGACTGATCTGGTGCAGGGGAATGTCATCCCCGATGCGCACGACATAGCGGCCGCTGCCGTCATCGACGGTGAAATTGGTGTTGGTGATGCCGCCGCCGAGCGGCTGCGGATCGACCCTGCCGTGCCAGCACATCAGGGTCGCCGCCCTCTCGCGGGGGCTATGAAGCGGCACCTTGGGCATGGCGGCTCCGGATGGTTTATTCAATGTTGAGGGAGCCTAACCCGATCGGTACCAAATCGTCCAGATATCCCGTCTCACAATACCAGGCTGCGCAGCGCTTCGGTGCCCGCGATGCCGACGCCTTAATAATTCTTATGCCGTCTAAGCCTTGGCTTTTCGCGTCGCATGCGACAAAAGGGATCCGGAAAAGGCTGATGGCGGCAATGCAGTCGTCAGCTTGCGAACGTTTAGGAAAGAGCCGTTCGATATTAAGACATCGGATTTGCGATCGGCTCGAAGAGAGACTTCAGGGGAGATTCATCGTCTCCATTGGCAAAATGACGTTGCGGCAGGGCCGGAGTTCTTTTGTGATTCGAGTGCAACGGTGACATGGTAGCCGGCCGGACAGATCGGGTGATCACCCCGACGACGCGAAGCTCCACCCAGATCATGGAGTGCCACGATTGCGGGCTGCTGCATGACGTGCCGCCGCTCCAGGACGGCATGCGCGCGCGCTGCTCGCGCTGCGGCGCCACGATGGAGCATTATCGCGCCATCTCGCTGAGTCACGCCTACGCCTATAGCTGGGCCGGTGCCATCTGCTTCGCCATGGCCAATTTCCTGCCCTTCATCAAGCTCGAAATATCCGGGCGCGCGCAGGTGGCCAGCCTCGTCACCGGCATCAAGGCGCTCTACGACCAGGGATTGTGGGAACTGGGAATCGTCGTCGCCTTCACCATGCTGGTGGCGCCGGGCCTGCAGATTCTCGCCCGCCTCACGGTCCTGACCGGGCTGAGGATGCGGCGCCCGCCGCGCTGGCTGCCGCTCGTTCATCGCGGCGCCAGTTTCGTCGGCCGCTGGGCGATGATCGAAGTCTATATGCTCGGCCTTCTCGTCGCCTATGTGAAGCTGATCGATCTCGCACACGTCGATCTCGGCCCCGCCGTGTTCGCCGTGGTGGCGCTGATGCTGGTGACGGTGGCGACCGGCTCCCTCCTGGACGACGAAACCATCTGGCGCAGCTTTGCGCGCAAGGGCGTGGCTCCCCATCCTCCCCGGGTGGATCCGAGCCGCCCGACCGCCCTGTGCGAATCCTGCTGGCTCGTGTCGAACCTGCCCGCTTCAGGCCATGACGCGGCCTGTCCACGCTGTTCGGCGCCCCTGCATCAACGCAAGCCCAACAGCCTCACCAGAACCTGGGCCCTGCTGATCAGCGCCGCCATCCTCTACATACCGGCCAATCTCTTCCCGATCATGACGGTGATCTCGCTCGGGCATGGCGAGCCCGATACCATCATCAGCGGTGTCATCGCCCTGGCCGATGCCGGTTTGTGGCCACTGGCCGCCCTGGTCTTCTTCGCCTCGATCCTGGTTCCCGTGCTCAAATTGGCGGGCCTGACGATGCTGCTGATCACCACCCAGCGCGGCTCGACCTGGCGTCTGCAGGACAGGACAGTGCTCTACCGGATCATCGAGTTCGTGGGACGCTGGTCGATGATCGACATCTTCATGATCTCGATCCTGGTTGCCCTGGTGCAGCTGGGCGAGATCGCCACCATCGAGCCCGGCATCGGGGCGATCGCCTTTGCCAGCGTGGTGATCATCACCATGATCGCCTCCGAATCATTCGACCCACGGCTGATGTGGGATGTCTTGCGCCGCGACACAGGAAAGAAGGGCCATTGACCGACTCCGACGCCTCCAAGAACGGCAGTGACACGGCCACGCCGGATATCGATCCGCCGCGCCGCCGCCGCCTGTCCGCGATCTGGCTCATCCCGATCGTGGCGGCCGGGATCGCGCTCTATCTGGGCTGGGTCACGCTGTCGGAGAAGGGGCCGGTGATCACCATCACCATGCGCACGGCGGAAGGGCTGGAGCCGGGCAAGACCCAGATCCGCTACAAGGCCATCGTCTTCGGCACGGTGAAGAGCGTCGCGCTTGCGCCGGACGGCAGCCACGTCATCGTCGCCGCCGATATGACCAAGCAGGCCGAACCGCTGATGCGCGAGGGCACGCTGTTCTGGGTCGTCAGGCCGCGCCTGTCGGCCAGTTCCGGTATTTCCGGCCTGTCGACCATCATTTCCGGCGTCTATATCGAGTTCGATCCCGGCAAGGCCGGCACGACAGCCGACAGCTTCGCCGGCCTCGAGCTGCCTCCCGTCATTCCCACCGACGCGCCCGGAACGGAATTTGCGCTCAAGACCACGCAGATCGGCTCGATCAGCGCGGGGTCGCCGATCTTCCATCGCGGCCTCGAGGTCGGTCAGGTCCTCGGCTACGATTCCTCCAACCTCGCTGACGGCATCACCATCCGCGCCTTCGTCAGGGATCCCTATGACAAGGAAGTGCGCACCAGTACCAATTTCTGGAATGCCTCCGGGGTCTCCCTCACCACCGGTCCCCAGGGCTTTCGGCTCCAGCTCGATTCCATCCAGGCCCTGCTCGCGGGCGGCATCGCCTTCGACACACCGGCCGACGTGCTTTCGAACGAGCGCGCCGCTCCCAAGACGGCTTTCACCCTCTACCGGGACCAGGCCAGTGCCGACGAGGCCAAATATACCGTTCGCCTGCGCTATCTGGTCTATTTCGATTCCTCGGTCGGCGGCCTTGCCGCCGGTTCCAACGTGGAGTGGCATGGCCTCAAGATCGGGCAAGTGGTCAGTATCAACCTGCAATATGACGTCACCAAAAACACGCCGCGTGCGCCCGTCCTGATCGAAATCGAGCCGCAGCGCATCCAGATCGTCGGCGCGGACGGCCCGATCAATCCCGAAACCGTGCTGAAATCGCTGGTCGCCAAGGGCCTGCGCGCCGAGATCAAGACCAGCAATTACCTGACTGGCCAGAGCGTGGTGTCGTTCGACATCGATCCCAAGGCCGGGCCGGCGGAACTGGGAACCGGCGCTATCTATCCGGTGATCCCGACCAGTCCGAACCAGTTCGACTCCGCCCTGCGTTCGGTCAACGACATCCTCGACCGCATCTCGAAACTGCCGCTGGACAAACTGGTGGTCCAGGCCAACGACACCATGAAGTCGTTCCAGGACCTTGCCGCCGGACCGGAGATCAAGGAATCGCTGCGCTCGCTCGCCGGCGCCCTCACCTCGGCGCGGGAGCTGATCGACAAGGCCAAGACCGATCTCGCCCCGGCAATGCAGAGGCTGCAGCCGGTGCTCGACACCGCCCAGCAGTCGATGAAACGCATCAATTCCACCCTGGGCTCTTTCGACCAGGGCTATGGCAGCTCGTCCAGCTTCAAGCGCGACCTCACGCGCCTGATGTCGCAGGTCGACGATGCCGTGCGGTCCATTCGCGTGCTCACCGACTATATGCAGCAGCACCCCGAATCCCTGATCCGGGGCAAGACCAGAGGAAGCAACTGATGCCGTTCTCCTCCTTCCGTCGTTCTGGACGCATCGCGGCCCTCACGGGCCTGGGCCTGGCTCTCTACCTGCTCGCGGCCTGCGCATCGCCCGAGGCCAAGATCTACACCCTGGCCTCCCAGGGCGGACAACGGGTGGCGGGCCGGCCCGTCTCGCTGTCGATCGAAACGGTGGATGTCGCCAAATATCTCGATCGGCCCCAGTTGGTGCGCCGCTCCGGCGACGTCCAGCTCGGCGTCTCCGAGTTCGAACGCTGGGGCGAGCCGATGGGCTCCATGGTGCAGCGCGTGCTCGCCGAGAATTTGCGCCGGCGCCTGCCCGCCGGCTCGCTGGTGACCACCAGCCAGACCGTGTCGGGCAAGGAAGCGGCCAGCCTCGAACTTTCGGTGAGCCGCTTCGATACCAATGCCGAGGGCGTGGTCATGCTGCAGGCGCAATGGCGGCTGCATTACCGCAATGGCGGCCGCAGCGCGGCGGCCCAGGCCAGCATCGCCGTGCCCCCGGCCGATACCGGAGCCCCCGCCCAAGTCGAGGCGATGAGCTCGGCCCTTGACCAGCTCGCCGGACACATCGCCGCCAAGCTGCGCTGAAGGGACGAACGCCGGACCGGCTGAGTCAGGACAACGGCTTGGGCGAGCTGACGGAATTGATGAAGGAGCGCGACATTCGTGCCCCCTCGCCCCGTCCTTACGGGTATCGGCCACTCCACTTGGAGTGGGCTGGGATACAGGTGAGGGGCTTCGCTACGCTCCATTTGGTATCCCTCGCGCAGCTCCTCATCCCTGCCTTCTCCCCGTAAGAACGGGGCGAAGGAGTGGCTGGCGTTGCGCCTTCCCCCAACCATCGTGCAGTTGCCTTCGTCACTTCGAAAAAATTTCGCCGCCATGTCACAGCGGCGGAGGCTGGCTCGTCATGTCTGCGCAAACCGATCAAGAGGACATGATCATGAAAGCCAGACTGAACCCCTTCGCCGCCTCGCCCGCCATCATGAAGCAGTGGCTCGATTTCTCGACCGGGATCGACGGCCTCGAGACCAGCCTGATGGAACTGGTGAAGATGCGCGCCTCCCAGATCAATGGCTGCGGCTTCTGCCTGCATATGCACGCCCTCGACGCCCGCAAGCTTGGCGAGAGCGAGGAGCGGCTCTATCTGCTCGACGCCTGGCGCGAATCGCCGCTCTATAGCGAACGCGAACGCGCGGCCTTGGCCTGGACGGAAGCCCTCACCTTGGTCGCCGACAAGCGCGCGCCCGACGACGTCTACGAAGCGGTGAAGGCGCAGTTCACCGAGGAGGAACAGGTGAAACTCACTTTGCTGATCGTCGCCATCAATGGCTGGAACCGGGTCAATGTCGGCTTCAATGCCGTGCATCCGGTGCGCGCGAAAGCGGCGGCCTGATGCCGGGCGCCCTCCAGAGCGATGCGGCTGCAAGCTTCGATCCCTTGCGGCCGCGCCTGATCCGCATCGCCTATCGCATGCTGGGATCGGTCGCCGACGCCGAGGACGTGGTGCAGGATGCCTTCCTGCGCTGGCTCGACGCGGATCGCCGTGAGGTGCGCGAGCCGATGGCCTTCCTCACCCGCGCCGTCACCCGGCTCTGCCTCGACGTGCTCAAATCGGCCCGACGCCAGCGCGAGACCTATATCGGCCCCTGGCTGCCCGAGCCGATGATCGAGGAGGGCGAGGACGAGGTCGAGGACGTCACCTTGCCGCTGATGCTGGCGCTCGAGCGGCTTTCGCCGCTGGAGCGTGCCGCCTTCCTGCTCCACGACGTCTTCGGCGTTTCCTTCGACGAGATCGCTGAGACCATCGGGCGCGATCCCGCCGCCTGCCGCCAGCTCGCCAGCCGGGCCCGCACCCATGTCCGCGCCTCCAGGCCGCGTTTCGACATGCCGAAGGAGCGTGGACTGGAGATCGCCCACGCCTTCTTCGCGGCCTCGCGCAGCGGCGACATGACGGCGCTGCAGGCCCTGCTGGCCGCCGATGTCGCCGTACATTCCGACGGTGGCGGCAAGAAGCCGGCCGCGATGAAGCCGATCTTCGGCCTCGAGGACGTGATGAAGCTGCAGGCGGGCCTGGCGCATTACTTCGCCGAGACCATGTCGCGGCTGGTCCGCTTCACCTATATCAATGGCCTGCCTGGCTTCATCACCATCGAACGCGACGAAACGCTGCAGACCACGGCCCTCGACATACACGATGGCCGGATCGTCGGCATCTACGTCACCCGCAATCCCGACAAGCTCAAGCATATCGAGGAGGCAACCCTGCATTGAGGGGGAGATGGCAGCAAGCTTGGTTTGAGGTAGCGCTGCCCCTCACCCTTACCCTCCCCGTAAACGGGGCGAGGGAGACTTCCATGTCCCGCCCTATCCAGCAGGCGCCCTGTCTCGCATCGAGGCGCAACGTCTGACACCCCTTGCCCCGTCCTTACGGGGAGAGGGTAAGGGTGAGGGGCGGCACGACTGTAGGAAATCTACACCCCTACCCCCGCGTCGGGATCTTCAGCCCGCCGAACATCACGTTTCGTGTCAGCGGACGATCGAGGAAGTCATGCGGGAAGCCGAGTTCGATGGCACTGGCCGCCTCGAGCCGGTCGCGCTGCTCGTCCGAGAACGTCACCTCGAGCGCGCCGAGATTGTCCTCGAGCTGGGCCAGCGTGCGGGCGCCAATGAGCGGCGAGGCGACCGCCGGATTGGTGAGTGTCCAGGCCAGCGCCACCTGCGAGGGCGTATGCCCGGTCTCGCCCGCGACCGCCTTGACCACTTCCGCAATGTCGAGGCCGCGTTCGGTAAGCGCCCCATTGCCCAGCGCGACATTGCGGCGGGTGCCCGAAGCTTCGGCCGAACCGCCGCTGTCGTCGAGATCCGCCCGGCTATATTTGCCGGCGAGCACGCCGCTGGCCAGCGGCGACCAGGGAATGACGCCGAGACCCAATTCGCGGGCCATCGGCACCAGCTCGCGCTCGATGGTGCGCTCGATCAAATTGTATTCGACCTGCAGGGCGATCAGCGGCGCCCAGCCGCGGAGATCGGCGATGGTCTGCATGCGGGCGATCTGCCAGGCCGGGGCATCCGAGATGCCGGCATAGACGATCTTGCCCGAGCGCACGAGGTCGTCGAGGCCGCGCAGCACTTCCTCCACCGGCGTGGTGAAGTCCCAGGCGTGCAGATAGAGCAGGTCGATATAGTCGGTGCCGAGCCGCTTCAGACTGTCCTCGACCGAACGCACCATGCTCCTGCGGTGATTGCCGCCGGAATTGGGATCGCCGGGGCGGGAGGGCAGCGTGTATTTGGTGGCGATCACCAGCCGGTCGCGGCGGTCGGCGGCGAAAGCGCCGACGAAGCGCTCGGACGTGCCGTTGGTATATTGGTTGGCGGTGTCGATGAAATTGCCGCCGCGGTCGACATAGGCGTCGAAGATACGGCGGGCCTCGGCTTCGTCGGCGCCCCAGCCCCAATCCGTGCCGAAGGTCATCGTCCCCAGCGACAGTGGGGATACCCTGAGGCCCGAGCGGCCGAGAAGGCGGTAGTCATCCAAAGCGAGTGTCATGGCGGTCATCCTCCGTTGCGATGCTGCCGGGAAGATGGTCCCTGGAGACTGCTTCGTTAATGCTATAGAATGCGCATGGCTTATGAAGGAAAGCATATAGAATGCGCGGCAGCGAGCATGTAGAATTGCGGGCTTTCGTCGCCGTGGTCGAACATGGCAGCTTCGCGCGGGCCGCCGCCCATCTCGGCCTGTCGCCTTCGGCCCTGAGCCAGACCATCCGCTCGCTGGAGGAGAGGCTCGGCGTTCGCCTGCTCAACCGTACCACCCGCAGCGTGGCACCGAGCCAGGCTGGCGAGCGCTTCCTCGCCCGGCTGCGCCCGGCGCTGTCCGATCTCGACGCCGCCGTCGCGGATGTACGGAGCCTGCGCGACAGTCCTGCCGGCCTGCTGCGCATCAACGCCACCCGTATCGCCGCCATCCATGTCATCGGGCCGCTGATCGGCCCCTTCCTCGCAGCCTATCCCGACATCACGGTGGACCTCGTCAGCGAGGACAGGCTGATCGACATCGTGGCCAACCGCTTTGATGCCGGGGTGCGGCTCGGCGAGATGGTGGAGAGGGACATGATCGCCGTGCGGCTCGGCGGCGAACTCAGGCTGATGGCCGTCGCCGCCCCGACCTATCTCACCCGTTACGGCACGCCCGTGACGCCGCATGACCTCGCCCGCCATCGCTGCATCAATTTCCGCTGGCCGACCGATCTCAGCCTCTATCACTGGGAATTCGAGCGCGAGGGCCGGCCGCTGGAAGCTGCCGTGGAAGGTCCGCTCATCGTCAACGAACCGGAGGTCGCCTGCCTGGCGGCGCTCGCCGGCGTCGGCATCGCCTATCTGTTCGAGCATCAGGTCCGCCCCGGGCTCGCATCAGGCCAGCTCGTCCACCTTCTGGCGGACTGGTCGCCGCCCTTTCCGGGCTTCCACCTCTATTATCCCAGCCGCCGCCAGATGGCCCAGCCGCTGCGGGCCTTCCTCGACTTCGTTGCGGCGAATCAGGGCAAGGCTCCGAAAAACTAACCCAAGCGCATATGCATCAGCGGATAGGGGCGTCCGTCACCATCGAGCGCGGAGCGACCTGTCTCGACGAAGCCGAGGTGGCGGTAGAAGCCGACAGCCTGCGTGTTCTGCTCGTTGACGTCGACGGTCAACGGTCCCTCGCCCTGTTCTCGGGCATGGCGGACCAGCAGCGTGCCGATGCCCTGGCCGCGCCTTTCGGGATCGATGAACAGCGAATCGATATGGCGCACCGACAAGCCCATGAAGGCCAATGGCCGGCCGTCGCCGTCAGCGGCGACATGCAGGGGCGCTGACGGCAGATAGTCGTTGGCGACCAGCTTCTCGATCGCCTCGAAATCACCGGGGAGCAGGAAATCATGGGTCGCCCTGACGGAGCCGCGCCAGATCTCGAGCAGGGAGGGCACATCCGCCGGGCGGGAGGAGCGAAGGGTAATCATAAATCCGGTGTCCAAATAGATAGAATAACGTTCACACCGGCAAAATGGCGAGCAACTGGCGGAGATCCGTGATGGTGACAGCTCCCCGCCCAGCCTGCGCGACGCTGCGGCGATCGAGATGAAGAGCCTGCAGGCCCGATCTCGTCGCGCCCTCATAATCGCTTCGCCAGCTATCGCCAACCATCAGGATTTCTGCTGGTGTACAGCCAAGCTGGAGGCAGAGGGATCGATAAAATGCGGGAGCAGGCTTTGCCGCTCCGACCTCGAAGGAGAGGCAGGCACAATCCAACAGATCAGCAAACAAAGCCTCCAGCGGAGCCGCGTAGGGCAGCGCAAGATTAGAGGCGAGGGCAATGCGATAGCCCGCCCGACGTAGCGCAACAAGAACCGCACGGCTTTCCGCAAAGGCGCGGATGGATACCAGCTCCGCCTCTAGATCAACATTCCATTCGGGGTTTGGCCGCACGCCGCACATATCGGCGAAAGCGCCGAGGTCGAGCGGCCGCGTGATTGACGCGGCCAGAACGCCAACTGTCGAGGCTCGCGCAATACGAACATAGGGCCGGCGCTCGTCGGTGACCTCGACGAGCGTGCCGAACGCGTCGAAAGCAACGGCCTTGATGGTGCGCGGCTGGTCCATTGGACGGTTCAGCTGGGCTCAGACCTTGTACCCACCCATCGCACAGACGATCTGCCATTCCTCGTCCGTCACGGGCTGCACGGACAGGCGCGACAGCTTCACCAGCGCCATATTGGCCAGCCTCGGCTCGGCCTTGACACCGGCCAAAGTCACCGGCTTGGGGAAGGGGGCTACCGCCTTGAAGTCCACCAGCACCCAGGGTTGGCCTGGTGTGGCCGGGTCCGGATAATGCTCGCGCGCCACCTCAGCGACGCCGACGACGGCCTTGCCCTCGTTGGAATGGTAGAAGAAGGCCTTGTCGCCCTTCTTCATCGCCATCAAATTGAGCTTGGCGGCATGATTGCGCACGCCGTCCCAGGGCGTGCCCTTGGCACCGGCGGCGACCTGCTGGTCCCAGCTCCACACTTCGGGTTCAGACTTGATCAGCCATTGGGCCATGACAACCGCCTCCTTGCCGGATCAGAGGCCAGCCGGGGGCTTGATGCCCCAGCGCCAGCGGCGGATGCTCGTGGAGGCGAACAGGCCGGCCCTGGTATAGGGATCGTTCGCGGCGAAGGTCCGGGCCTCGGCCTCGGTGGGGAAGTCCACGATCAGGAGCGAACCCACCATCTTGTCCGCTTCGTCCAGGAACGGGCCGGCGCCGAGAATGTGGGCGTCCTGCGTCTTCAGATAATCGAGGTGAGCCGGGCGGGTCGCCTGCCTGAGTTCGAGACCATTGGGAATGTCTTCGCATTGGATGACGAATAGCATGGCGGCGCCTTTCCTGATGTCGGTTGTCCTCGCGTAGCGATTTCGCGAGACGATGTCGAGAGGCAAGCCAGGCCCGATTCCGGCTGGCGCCTACGCTTCCCGATCGGCATCGCCACGACCGCGTCCATGCAGCATGCCGCCAAGGACTCCGTCACGCAGCACGACCGCGTGGAACAAGGCCGCCAGCACATGGACGACGACGAGGGCGACGAGCGCCCAGGTCAGCATGGCATGCAGGCTCAGCATCGTGCGCGGCGACAAGCCCTCCAGCCCCGTCAATACAGGCATGGGCAGCAGGCCGAAGGCGAGCGGCGGCGGCATGAACGGCCCCGGGCGATAGCCGAGCCAGCCCGTAAGCGGCACGAGCAGGAGCAAGGCGTAGAGAGCGCTGTGAGCGAGAGCTGCAACGATCGCAGCAAACGGGGAACGGACGCGCCGTGGTGCGCGGTCGAATATCCGGGAACCGAGGCGGAGCGAGGTCAACGCCAGGATGACCAGGCCCAGTGACAGATGGGTGATCAGCCAGACATTGCCCGCCATCGCCATGCCGCCGAGGAGGAAGAGGCCGATGATCCATTGCGCGGTGATCGCGATCGCCGTGATCCAGTGGAACAGCCGGGCCCTCAGGCTCCACCCCATCGCCGCCTCCAGCCTAGACGATACGATAGGGCACGATTTCGCGCCGGTCGTGGTTCACCGACAGATGCGCCTTCAGGGGCGGCACGGCGCGCTGATGGCAGTGCTGGCGCTCGCAGATGCGGCAGGAAATGCCGATCGGATCGAAACCCGCGCGGTTGGAAAGATCAAGGCCGTCGGCATAGACGAAATCCCTGGCGTAGGCGATCTCGCAGCCCAGCGTGATGGCGTAGCGCCGCTGGGCTGCGTTGAAGCCGCCACCGCCCTTGGCGATCTCGGTGGCGACGCTGAGATAGCGCTCGCCGTCCGGCGTTTCGGCGAGCTGGCGGATGATGCGGCCCGGCGCCTCGAAGGCCTGGTGCACGTTCCAGAGCGGGCAGGCGGAACCGAAGCGGGCGAATTGCAGCTTGGCCGCGCTATGGCGTTTGGTGATGTTGCCGGCCCGGTCGATGCGCGCGAAGAACACCGGCACGCCCTTGGAGCCCGGCCGCTGCAGAGTGGAGAGACGATGGGCTACCTGTTCGAGACTGGCGCCGAAACGCGCCGCGAGCAGTTCGAGGTCGTGGCGCAGCTCCCGCGCCGCGGCGAGGAAAGCCCGGTAGGGCAGGGTCAGCGCGCCGGCGATATAATTGGTGAGGCCGATGCGGGCGATCTCCACCGCCTCGGTGCTGCGCCAGTCGGCCCCGGCCAGGATGGCGGCGATCTCGGTTTCCGCCTCCAGCGCGGCAATCTGGAAAGCGAGCTGGAAATGCCGGGTGGCGGCAGGGGAATAGGGGTGCAGGCGCAGCACCCGCGCCTCCTTGTCGAAACCGCGGATGATGCCCTCCTCGGCCGGCGCCTGCATCACCCTGACCCGGTGGCGGCTTTCAAGATAAGCGGTCAGGGCAGCACCGGGCTCGCGGCGGGGCAGGCCCAGGCGCTCGGCCAGGGCTTCGGCGGCGGTGTCGAGTTCATGCACGTAATTGTCGAGGAAGTGGAAGAAATCCCGCACTTCCTCATAGGGCGTCGGCTCCGACAGGCCTCCCGCCAGCCGCCCGTCCAAGCTCGCCAATTGCTCGGAATTGCGCCTGTAGGCCTGGTGCGCGGTGATCAGGGCATGGGCGAAGCCCGGCGCATTCTGCGTGACCAGCTTCAGTTCCTGCAGGCTCGGCGCCAGGGCATCGAAGAGCGGATCGGCCAGGGCCTCGTTCAGGGCCGAGAGCAGGCGGTCACCGTCACTCTGGGCAATGGTGGCGATGTCGACGTCGAAACGCTCGGCCAGCGCCAACAGCACCGCGGCCGAGAGCGGGCGCTGATTGTTCTCCATCTGGTTGAGATAGGAGGTTGAGATACCGAGCCGCTGGGCAAACGCCGCCTGCGTCGCGTGGGCGGCCTCGCGGATGGCCCTGAGGCGGGCGCCGATGAAGAGCTTGCCGGCCAAGTGGAAACCCTTGTTCGCAATTTTGCAATTTGCAACTCCAATTAGCATAAATCATGCATTCGCACTCTTTCAAGCAAGAACAAAGAGCGGAGAAAAGCTAACAGGGCGGGATGTCAGTCCGTGTGGAGCAAGCCCGATGCGCGCCGTCCTCGAACAGTTGGAAAGCCGCCGCGAGGAGGCGAGACTCGGCGGCGGCATCAGACGCATCGAGGCGCAGCACGCCAAGGGCAAGTTGACGGCCAGGGAACGCCTGGAAGTCCTGCTCGACGAGGGCTCCTTCGAGGAGTTCGACATGTATGTCACCCACCGCGCCGTGGATTTCGGCATGGCGGCCCAGAAGGTCGCGGGCGATGGCGTGGTCACCGGCTGGGGCACCATCAACGGCCGCCTCGTCTATGTGTTCAGCCAGGATTTCACCGTGCTCGGCGGCTCGCTGTCCGAGACCCATGCCCAGAAGATTTGCAAGATCATGGACATGGCCCTGCGCAACGGCGCGCCCGTGATCGGCCTCAACGATTCCGGCGGCGCCCGCATCCAGGAAGGCGTCGCCTCGCTGGCCGGCTATGCCGACGTCTTCAAGCGCAATGTCGAGGCCTCCGGCGTGGTGCCGCAGATCTCGGTGATCATGGGTCCCTGCGCCGGCGGCGCCGTCTATTCGCCGGCGATGACCGACTTCATCTTCATGGTGCGCGACACCTCCTACATGTTCGTCACCGGCCCCGACGTGGTCAAGACGGTCACCAACGAGGTCGTCAGCGCCGAGGAACTGGGCGGCGCCCGCACCCACACCCAGAAATCCTCGGTGGCGGATGGTGCCTTCGACAACGATGTCGAAGCGCTCGAAGAAATCCGGCGCCTGTTCGACTTTCTACCGCTCAACAATCGCGACAAGCCGCCGGTGCGGCCCTTCCACGACGATCCGTCGCGGCTGGAGATGCGTCTGGACACCCTGGTGCCCGACAGCTCCACCAAGCCCTATGACATGAAGGAACTGATCCTGGCCGTCGCCGACGAGGGCGACTTCTTCGAAATCGGCGAGGCCTTCGCCCGCAATCTCGTCACCGGTTTCATCCGCATCGAGGGTCAGACCGTCGGCGTGGTCGCCAACCAGCCGCTGGTGCTGGCCGGCTGCCTCGACATCGATTCATCGCGCAAGGGTGCACGCTTCGTGCGCTTCTGCGACGCCTTCTCCATCCCCATCCTGACCCTGGTCGACGTACCCGGCTTCCTGCCGGGCACCGGGCAGGAATATGGCGGGGTGATCAAGCACGGCGCCAAGCTGCTCTTCGCCTATTCGCAGGCCACCGTGCCGATGGTGACGCTGATCACCCGAAAAGCCTATGGCGGCGCCTATGACGTCATGGCCTCCAAGCATATCGGCGCCGACGTCAATTATGCCTGGCCGACTGCCGAGATAGCGGTGATGGGCGCCAAGGGCGCGGCCGAGATCCTGCACCGTGCCGAACTCGGCGATGCCGAGAAGATCGCCGAGCGTGCCCGGGATTACGAGGCCCGCTTCGCCAACCCTTTCATCGCGGCCGAACGCGGCTTCATCGACGAGGTGATCCTGCCGCACACCTCGCGCAAGCGCATCGCCCGCGCCTTCGCGGCGCTGCGCCGCAAGGCGGCCGAGACGCGCTGGCGCAAGCACGACACCATGCCGCTGTGAGGATCGACACCGTGACGAAGCCCACCCTGTTCAAGAAGATCCTCATCGCCAATCGCGGCGAGATCGCCTGCCGGGTCATCCGCACCGCCCGCAAGCTCGGCATCGCCACCGTCGCCGTCTATTCCGACGCCGACCGCGACGCGGTGCATGTGCGCGAGGCCGACGAGGCCGTGCGCATCGGCCCGCCGCCCTCTTCCCAGTCCTATCTCAAGATCGACGCCATCCTCGCCGCTGTCCACGAGGCGGGCGCCGATGCGGTGCATCCAGGCTATGGCTTCCTGTCGGAGAATGCCGCCTTCGCCAAGGCACTCGCCGAGGCGGGCGTCGCCTTCATCGGCCCGCCGCCCAGGGCGATCGAGGCGATGGGCGACAAGATCACCTCCAAGAAGCTGGCGGCCGAAGCCGGCGTGTCGACGGTACCAGGCCATATGGGCCTGATCGAGGATGCGGGCGAAGCCGCCCGTATCGCCGCCGAGATCGGCTATCCCGTGATGATCAAGGCCTCCGCCGGCGGCGGCGGCAAGGGCATGCGCATCGCCTGGAACGACGCCGAGGCCCGCGAGGGCTTCCGTGCCTCGCGCTCGGAGGCCAAGTCCTCCTTCGGCGACGATCGCATCTTCGTCGAGAAATTCGTCACCGAGCCGCGCCATATCGAGATCCAGGTGCTGGGCGACCAGCACGGCAATTTGATCTATCTGGGCGAGCGCGAATGCTCGATCCAGCGCCGCAACCAGAAGGTCATCGAGGAAGCGCCCTCCTCCTTCCTCGACGAGGCGACAAGGCGCGCCATGGGCGAGCAGGCCGTGTCCCTCTCCCGGGCCGTCGGCTACCATTCCGCCGGCACTGTGGAGTTCATCGTCGACAAGGACCGCAATTTCTACTTCCTGGAGATGAACACCCGCCTGCAGGTCGAGCATCCGGTGACGGAGCTGGTCACCGGCCTCGATCTGGTGGAAGCGATGATCCGCGTCGCCGCCGGCGAACGCCTGCCCCTCACCCAGGACGAGGTCCGCCTCACCGGCTGGGCCATGGAAGCGCGCGTCTATGCCGAGGATCCCTACCGCAACTTCCTGCCCTCGATCGGGCGGCTGAGCCGCTATCGTCCGCCGGCCGAGGGGCCGGATGGCGAGGGTGGCCTGGTGCGGTTGGATGCCGGCGTGCAGGAAGGCGGCGAGATCTCGATCCATTACGATCCGATGATCGCCAAGCTATGCACCTATGCGCCGACCCGCCTGGAGGCGATCGACGCCCTCGCCCGCGCCCTCGACCAGTTCGAGCTGGAGGGCATCGGCCACAATCTGCCCTTCCTAGCGGCTCTGGCTGATCACGAGCGTTTCCGCGCCGGAAAGCTGACTACGGCCTTCATCGCCGAGGAATACCAGGGCGGCTTTACCGGTGTGGAGCCTGGAGACACCGACCTGCCGCGCCTGGCGGCCGTGGCCGCGGTGATCAGCCATATCCGCCAGCACCGCGACAGCGCCATCTCCGGCGCCATGGACAATCACCGCCGCGCCATCGGCCGCGACTTCGTCGCCACCCTGGCAGGCCATGCCCTGCCCTTCACCATCGATGCCGTCGACGGCGGCTATCATGTCGTCTTCGCCGACGGCTCGCTGCTCGCCGTCACCAACCGCTGGACGCCCGGCCAGGCCCTCGGCCATTTCAGCGTCGGTGGCGAGGCCATGGCCGTGAAGGTTGGCGTCACCGCCGGCGGACTGCGCCTGCGCTGGCATGGCCGCGACGTCCTGGTGCAGGTGCGCAGCCCCCGCGTTGCCGCGCTCGCCCGCCTGATGCGCGAGAAAATTCCACCCGATACCTCCAAGCTCCTGCTCTGCCCGATGCCCGGCGTGGTCGCCGCCATTACCGTCAGCGAGGGCGAAGCGGTGGAGGCCGGCCAGGCGCTCGCCACCATCGAGGCGATGAAGATGGAGAATGTGCTGCGCGCCGAAAAGGCTGGCACGATCAGCCGCATCGCCGTGGCCGAGGGCGCCAGTCTCGCCGTCGACGAACTCATCCTCGAATTCGAATGAGGTCCGTAATGTCCGTACCTGTCACCGATACGCCCCTCGAAAACTGGCGTGCTTTGGCCAGGAAGGAGGTCAAGGCCGATCCGGACAGCCTGACCTGGCAGACCCCGGAAGGCATCGCGGTCAAGCCGCTTTATACCGAGGCCGATCTCGCCGGCGTCACCCATCTCGGTTCCCTGCCCGGCCAGCAGCCTTTTCTGCGCGGCCCGCGCGCCACCATGTATGCCGGCCGGCCCTGGACCATCCGCCAATATGCCGGCTTCTCCACGGCGGAAGCCTCCAACGCCTTCTACCGCAAGGCGCTCGCCGCCGGACAAAAGGGCCTTTCCGTCGCCTTCGATCTCGCCACCCATCGCGGCTACGATTCCGACCATCCGCGCGTGGAGGGCGATGTCGGCAAGGCCGGCGTCGCCATCGACAGCGTCGAGGACATGAAGATCCTGTTCGACGCCATCCCGCTCGAAGAGATGTCGGTCTCCATGACCATGAACGGGGCAGTGCTACCGGTGCTGGCCTTCTTCATCGTGGCGGGCGAGGAACAAGGCGTATCGCGCGCGAAATTATCGGGCACGATCCAGAACGACATCCTCAAGGAATTCATCACCCGCAACACCTATATCTACCCGCCAGCCGCCTCGATGCGCATCGTCGCCGACATCATCGCCTACACCGCCAGGGAGATGCCGCGCTTCAACTCGATCTCGATCTCCGGCTATCACATGCAGGAGGCGGGGGCGACTTTGGTGCAGGAACTCGCCTTCACGCTGGCGGATGGCCGCGACTATGTGCGGGCGGCGCTGGCCAAGGGGCTCGACGTCGACGCCTTTGCCGGACGGCTCTCCTTCTTCTTCGCTATCGGCATGAACTTCTTCATGGAAGTCGCCAAGCTGCGCGCAGCCCGCCTCCTGTGGTCGCGCATCATGACCGAGTTCGGCCCCAAGGATCCGCAATCGCTGATGCTGCGCACTCATTGCCAGACTTCCGGCGTGTCGCTGGCCGAGCGCGATCCCTACAACAACATCGTGCGCACAGCCTATGAGGCGATGGCGGCGGCCCTCGGCGGCACACAATCGCTGCACACCAACTCCTTCGACGAGGCGATCGCGCTGCCGACGGAATTCTCAGCCCGTATCGCCCGCAATACCCAGTTGATCCTGCAGCACGAGACCGGCGTGACCAAGGTGGTCGATCCCCTGGCCGGTTCCTATTACCTCGAAAGCCTCACCCATGACCTTGCCACCCAGGCCTGGGCGCTGATTGAGGAGGTCGAAGCGATGGGCGGCATGACGGCGGCGGTGGCGGCCGGCCTGCCCAAGCGTTTGATCGAGGAAGCCGCGACGAAGCGGCAGGCGGCGGTGGACCGCGGCGACGAGGTGGTTGTTGGCGTCAACCGCTATCAGCTCGAGGACGAGCCTGCGATCGACAGCCTCGACATCGACAATCATGCCGTGCGCGCGGCGCAGATCCGACGCCTGGCGGATGTCAGGCGCCGGCGCGACCCGCAGGCGGTGGCCAGGGCCCTTGCCGCGCTCACCGAAGTGGCGCGCAGCGGGACAGGCAATCTCCTGGAGGCGGCCGTCCAGGCCGCCCGCCACCGCGCCACGGTGGGCGAGATCTCCGACGCGCTCAGGGTCGAATTCGGGGACCACAGCGCCCGTCCCAAGGTGGTGGCGGACATTTATCGCCCTGCTTTCGGCGAGGGGCCGGAAGTGGAGATTCTCGCCGGCCGCATCGCCGCCTTCACGGCGCAGCGCGGCGCCAAGCCGCGCATCCTCGTGGCCAAGCTCGGTCAGGACGGCCATGACCGCGGCGCCCGGGTCGTCGCCTCGGCCTTCACCGACATGGGTTTCGAGGTGGTCGCCGGCCCGCTGTTCCAGACCCCGGACGAGGCTGTCGACCTAGCCCTCGCCGAAAAGGTTGACGTCGTCGGCGTCTCCTCGCTCGCAGCCGGGCACAAGACACTGCTGCCCCAGTTGATAGAAAAGCTGAAGGCGCGCGGCCGGGCCGATATCGCCGTGGTCTGTGGCGGCGTCATTCCGCGCCAGGACTATGACTTCCTGCGCGAGGCTGGGGTTTCAGCCGTGTTCGGCCCGGGCACACCGGTCCTCGACGCGGCGCGCACCGTGCTCGATCTTCTGGAAGGGCGGTTGAGCAACGAGGCCCGGCGGCAGGGGTGAAGGACACTCACAAGAGCAAGTGAAGGATTGGATGAGAGACAGCGGTTCCCAATATGACACGGCGCTTGTGTCCCCTCGCCCCGCTTGTGGGGAGAGGATAGAGGTGAGGGGCTGTGCAAAGCTCTGTTTGTTACCGCTGCGCTGCCCCTCATCCTTACCTTCTCCCCGTGAGAACGGGGAGAAGGAGCGGCTGGTGTCGCGCCTACCCCTTCACCCGCGCTTCGGCGGCCACGATGGTGTTGTGCAGCAGGCAGGCCACCGTCATCTTGCCGACGCCGCCGGGAACCGGGGTGATGTAGGAAGCCTTGCCCATGGCTTCCTTGGTGGCGACGTCGCCGACGATGCGGCCCTTGCCATCCTCGGTGGGCACGCGGTTGATGCCGACATCGATGACCACGGCGCCATCCTTGATCCAGTCGCCCTTGACCATCTCGGGCCGGCCGACGGCGGCGACCAAGATGTCCGCCTCACGGCAGACGGCGGGCAGGTCCTTGGTGCGCGAATGGGCGATGGTGACGGTGCAGTCATAGGCGAGCAACAACTGCGCCATCGGCTTGCCGACGATGTTGGAGCGGCCGACGACCACCGCCTTCTTGCCGGAAAGCCCTTCCTTGCCCACGGTGTCGAGCAGCATCAGCAGCGAACCGAGCGGGGTGCAGGGGATCAGCATCGCTTCCGGGTCGATTTTGGACGCGGTGAACAGCTTGCCGACATTCATCGGGTGGAAGCCGTCGACATCCTTGGCCGGATGGATGGCATCGATCATCATCTGGCCATCGAGATGGTCGGGCAGCGGCAACTGCACCAGGATGCCGTCGACGCCCGCATCGGCATTGAGGCCCGCGATCACGCCGAGCAGCTCTTCCTTGGAGACGGTTTCGGGTAATTCGATCAGCCGGCCGTCGATCGCCGTCTCATGCGCCATCTTGGCCTTGGTGTTCACATAGGCCCGGCTTGCCGGATTGTTGCCGACGATCACCACGTCGAGGCGCGGCTTGCGGCCATGGGCGGCGGCAAAGGCCTCCGCGCGAACCTTGGTGCGGGCGCGGACATTGGCCGCATGGACGTTGCCGTCGATCAATTCGGTCATGGCGAGCTTTCGATGGTTTACGGACAGTGGAATTTCTTTCTTCAGAATAAATTATAGCGCAGCGGCGCCTTCTGCAACAAGCCCATCTCGTCCTGTTCTGTCTTGTTTTTCCCTCAGATGAACGGGCGATTTGGAAAGGCAGGATGCGGAAGAGACGTCCGCGCTCTCAGCCGTGGCGGTTCATGCTCGAACCCAACCAATGTCGCGTTGGAAGCGGCGCGGCTGAGAGCGCGGACATCTCTTCCGCAACTTGGAACCGCAACATCTACTGGAGAGGTAGACGCTCGCGCGCCTGGAACCGTTGACAGGGCCCGCTTTTGCCTTCCGAGTAGCGTCCTGACAAGGTCGACCAATGCCCCTGCGATTCGCAGGCCTCTGCATCGGTCTGCCAGCTTGAGGAGACAGGCCATGGCGGATGGCAGCACGCGCCAATTTACAATCCCGCGCGAAAAGGATCTCCAGCTCAGGACCATCCGAAACACCGGCGGCCTCAGCGTCTCCTTCCTGGAGAACGGCACGGTCTTCGCCATCGAGCATGACGACGGCAAGGACCGGGTCACGCTCAACCAGGTGCTGGGATCGCCTATCCATGGCGGCATCAGCCGGCTTTATCTGCGCGCCGGCGGCGCAAGCCCCATCGTGCAGGAGCTGGTTGGCCCCGGTGCCAAGGGCCGATTCGCGGCTGGTGGTTCCAGCGCGGTCTGGCAGGGCGAAGCCGGCAGCATCGCCTATCGTGTGAGGCTTGCCCTCCATCCCGGCGAGGCGCTCTGGTTCTGGCAAATCGAGCTGTCGGGCGCAGGTGCAGCGCAGCCCTGCGATCTCGTCCTTATCCAGGATGTCGGCCTGGGCAGCCGCGGCTTCCTGATGAACAGCGAAGCCTATGTCTCGCAATATCTCGATCACCATGTCGAAAAGCACGAGGCTCTCGGCCCGGTGCTGATGAGCCGGCAGAACCTGTCACAAGGCGGCAAGTTCCCCTGGCTGGCGCAAGGCTGCACCAGCGGTGCGGTGGCCTTTGCCACCGACGCGATCCAGGTCCTCGGCCCGGATTATCGCATCACCGGCGTGTTCGACGCGGCTTTCGGCACCGACCTGCCCTCGCAGCGCCGCCAGCACGAGGTCGGCTGCATCGCCCTGCAATCCCGGCCCGTCAGCATCGGGCAAGGCTCGAAAGCTGACATTACCTTCTTCGGATTGTTTACGCCAAACCACCCTGCCGCTTCCGGTCCAGCCGATCTACCGGCGGCCGTCGCCGCTGCCGGCCGGGCCAGCGAAACCGGCACGGACGCGCCGTCTCCGACCGATCCGGCACGCAGCCTGGTGCAGGATGCCGCCCCGCTGCCGGTGCTCCCGCTTGAAGCCGGAGACCTCGCGGCACGCTACCCCGAGCGCCTGGCGGAGGAAGTGCAGAACGGCGCCCTGCTATCCTTCTTCGTGCCGGATGGCGGGCAGAACCGGCATGTCGTGCTCGCAGCCAAGGAAGCACAGGTGCCACGACGCCACGGCGCCCTGCTACGCAGCGGCACCAGCATGCGGCTCGATGATGCGACCCTGTGCTCCACCGCCTGGATGCATGGCGTGTTCGGAGCGCAGCTCACCATCGGCAACACCTCCTTTCACAAGCTGTTCTCGGTCTCGCGCGATCCCTACAACATCACGCGCGGCAGCGGCCTGCGCATCCTGGTGGACGCCGGCGACGGCTGGAAGCTGCTGGGCGTGCCGAGCGCCTTCGACATCGGGCTCAGCGATGCCCGATGGATCTATCGCCTGCCCGGACGCACAGTGACCGTGCATGCCGTTGCCGCCGGCGACGCGCCGGCCATGCAATGGCGCGTCACCGTCGAGGGGGCTCCCTGCCGTTTCCTGGTGTTCGGCCATGTTGTGATGGGCGAGCGCGATTATGAACAGACCGGCACCATCACCATCGATGCCGCCGCCAAGCGCATCAGCCTCACGCCGGGCTCGGACTGGCTGTGGGGGCAGACCTACAAGGAAGCGGCCTATCACCTGGTCACCTCGACTCCTTCCGCCGTCGAGACCGTGGGCGGTGACGAGCTCCTCTATGTCGACGGCAAGGCGCGCGACGGCGCCTATGTCGCCCTGCGCTCGCATGCCACCAACGAACTCGTCTTCGCCGTCACCGGCTCGATGACATCGGCCGCCGAGGGCGAGAAGTTGGCCGACCGCTTTGCCGCCGGTCCGGATGCCGAGAGCCTGCTCGTCCCGGCACGACGGTTCTGGAGCCTTCTCACCCGCGACCTGCGCCTGGAGGGCACCGGCCCGGATGTCGAGGCGCAGGATCTGATGCTGCCCTGGCTCGCCCATGACGCCATGATGCACCTCACCGTGCCGCATGGCCTGGAACAATATACCGGCGCCGCCTGGGGCACCCGCGACGTCTGCCAGGGGCCGATCGAGCTGATGCTGGCCCTCGAGCACGATGCCGAGGTGCGCCACATCCTCCTCACTTTGTTCGGCGAGCAGTCGCAGTCGCGGGGGGACTGGCCGCAATGGTTCATGCTCGATCCCTACCCCTATATAAGGGCGGGCGACAGCCATGGTGACGTCATCGTCTGGCCGCTGAAAGCGTTGTGCGATTATGTGGAAGCCACCGGCGACCTCACCGTGCTCGACGCCGAGACGCCCTGGCGCGACGACAAGAACGCGGCGACCCCAACACGGTCGACGCTCTCGAGCCATGTCGACAAGCTCCTCGAAACCGTCACGGCCAGCTTCATCCCCGGCACGCATCTGGTGCGCTATGGCGAAGGCGACTGGAACGATTCGCTCCAGCCCGCCGATCCGCATCTGCGCGACTGGATGGTGTCGAGCTGGACGGTGGCGCTGCTCTACGAACAGGTCGTGCGCTATTCTTCCATCCTCAAGCGTCGGGGCGAGACGGCCCGCAGTGCCGAACTTTCCGATCTCGCCGCCCGGATGCGCGGCGATTTCAACCAGCATCTGATCCGCGACGGCGTGGTGGCCGGCTATGGCCTGTTCGATCACGCCATCTTCGGCGAGGCGGAAGCAGCGCCCGGTGAGACCGATATTGCGCCGGTCGACGCCAAATCGGGCGGCGTCGAGCTCTTGCTGCATCCCAGCGACACCAGGACGGGCCTGTCCTATTCGTTGATCTCGATGACGCAGCCCATCATCGGCGGCCTGTTCACGCAGACCCAAGCCCGCCACCACCTCAAGCTGATCGAGGAGCATCTGTTACTACCGGACGGTGCCCATCTGATGGATCGGCCCGTCGTCTACAATGGCGGCCCGGAAAAGCTGTTCCGCCGCGCCGAATCGTCGTCCTTCTTCGGGCGAGAGATCGGCCTGATGTATGTGCATGCCCATCTGCGTTATTGCGAGGCTTTGGCAAAGCTCGGCGAGGCGCAGAAGGCCTGGGAAGGCCTTGCCCTGATCAATCCGATCGCCGTGACGCAGCATTTGCCCAATGCCTCGCTGCGCCAGCGCAACACCTATTTCTCTTCTTCCGACGCCGCCTTCCCCGATCGCTACGTCGCTAGTGCCGAATGGGGTCGCGTGCGAACAGGAACGATCGACGTCGATGGTGGCTGGCGCATCTATTCGAGCGGCCCCGGGCTATTCACCCGCGCCATCGTCGAGCAGGTGCTCGGCAAGCGCCGGCATTTCGGGGTGAGGGAAGAAAACCCACCGATGGTGGCAGGACTTGAGGGCAGCCGGTCGAACCTGGCGTAGAAGGTTCTTCCTGGGTGCACGCGCCACGTGTCCAAGAGCGGACGAGACGTCCGTACACCCGGAAGAACCCCTACTCTTCCTTCTTGCCCTGGCGCTTCTTGGTGCGGCGGCGCTGCTTGCGCAGCTCCGTGCTCTCGTGCATGCCGAAGGTGGAGGCAGGCTTTTTCTTGCGCAAGGCCGCTCTCTTCTCGGCTCGCGCCTTGTCCGACAGCAGCGCCTTCACCTGTTTGAGCTGCGCCTCGGTGAAGAAGACCTCGCGGCCCATGGCCGTGAAGAAGCCGTGCTGGCGTGCAACATTGGCCAGAGTCTTGGCTTCCACGCCCAGAAGGTGAGCAGCCTGAGCGAGCGATATCGGGGAGTTGGGTTGCGAAGGTTCGGTCACGATGGGTTCCGGCATGAATGCGTTGTGTTCAATAATGCGGCGGCGGCGGTTCGGGCAAACCGGCGAGATCGGCGCGTTGCTCGCTGATCTCGACGCGGTCCGAGAGCTGGGTGAGCAGACGGTTCAGCGCCTCGATCTGTTTCCATTGCGCGATAACAGCCTGGTTTAGATCCTCGATGGTCTCGTCCTGGAAGGCCACGCGCGTCTCCAGCGCGTCGACGCGGGCGCTGAGCGTTTCGATCTCGGTCATGGCAATTCCCGCTTTCGTCAATTCTCGCTTCGTCGTGCCGGACAGTACCGGCCTCATCCAACCTCTTGGCAAGATATTTGCGCTAGAACCAGCCCATGTTTCGGGGATTCGGCATATTTCGCGCGTCGGCATGGGTCAGCCTGACCAAATTCGCGATCGTTTTCATCGTCGCGATGAATCTGGCGCGTCTCGACCGCCTGACGGGCCTGGCCGCCGGCCTGGCCCTTGCCGCCCTCGTGCTGATCTGGTTGTTGACATGGTTCGGCTTTTTGCCCGTCGGCGGCGACAGCCCCGAATGGCGCCGCCTGATCCGCCGCCACGGCCCGGCTCTGACCAAGCGTTATCGCCAGCTCGTGCGCGTCAATGCCTATGGCGCCGAGGAGTTCGACAAATGGCGGGATGAATTGGTGCGCTTTCGCGCCTCCACCAAGCTCTCTCTCGACGAGAAGGAAATCGCCCGCTTCGACGCCCTTGCCACCCGCATGGTGGGCAAATGGGCGGCGGTGGAACCCGACGCCCGCATTCCCGACGCCATGGAAGAGATCTCGCCACAGGATTACGAGCATCTTTGCGCCGATCTCCTGCGCAAGGCGGGCTGGGAGGCCGAAGTGACAGGGCAGTCCGGCGATCAGGGCATCGATATCCTGGCGCAGCGCGACGGCACCACCGTCGCCCTGCAATGCAAGCTCTATTTCGGCAACCCCGTGGGCAACAAGGCCGTGCAGGAAGCCCATGCCGCCGCCGGCTTCACCGACGCCGACTATGCCGTGGTGGTCTCCAACCGGGATTTCACCAACTCGGCCGAACAACTCGCACGCAAGCTTGGCGTGCTTCTCGTCCATCACAGTGAATTGCCGGATCTCGAGGCCATGCTGCAGCCGGCGCGATGAGGCTTCTTTACCGTCAATCCGGATAGGACACCTCGAACTCGATCTGGCCGTAGTCCTGGAAGGTCCAGTGCCTTGCGGCCTGACCGGGCCAGAGCAAGGTCACGGCCCCAGCGGCCGGGCGATAGCAGGCCGTGTAGACCGTGCCGAAGCCCAGCGCGTAACTCGTCGTCAGCAAGGGCGGCGTCAAGAAGGCCGCAGACAATCCTTCACCGTCGAGCGCTGGGTTCGCCAGGATCTGCTCGAGGGCTGCCGCCCGCTCCAGGGTGCGCGAGAGGCGGCCATGCCTCGGCCATTCCACGCCGAGCTGGTGATTGGTGGTGAAGGCCTTGCCAGAGACGATCGCCGGCCGGTCGGGCGAGAGATAGACCGTCTCCCAACGGCCCTGGCGATCGAGCACCGTGACATTGTAGGCCATGTGGCAGGGAACCGAGCGCAGCGCCTCCACCGCCTGATGCGTGTCGGAGCAGACCTCCAGGAGATAGCGCACGATCATCGGCGCGCCAAAGCCCCTGCCGGCCACGGCCCGGCCTCCGAAGGTGAGCGAGACGACCAGGCCGGCATCGTTCATGCCGTCGGCGAGGCCGGATAGACCGTCCACCATGCCGATGACGTCCCGGCTGCGCCAGCGCGAGCGGAGCAGCGTGCCCTCGTTCAGCTCCGGTGCCAGATCGTAATTGCGCACCAGGATGGGACCGTGATCATCGACCAATACGGCCTGGCTGCAATGGACGAGATAACGCGGCGGGGTCCAGAAACTCAGGAAGCGGGCGACATCCTCGTCCGACGACACCGCCGCCACCAGCCCGGACCACAGCCCCTCCATCTCCGGCATGAAGCGCCGCACGGCGCGCGTCGCATCGGTGAGGCTGGGCGCCTGCGCGCCGCCCCGTTCCAGAAACCATTGTCGCCAGCCCGGCCAGCCGGCCTGGAACACCGCGTTCCAAGCCGGGCCAGGCCCCTGTTCCCGCAAGCTGCGGAACCCTACGTTCATTTCTTTCCACTCATGCCTTTCGGGCGCGTTCGGTCAGATCCACTTCCGCTAGATCCATTTGGCCGACGGCATGTCCACCGGCGGCACGATGGCGGTCATCGCGGACAGGGGCACCGACTCGAACTGCGCCTTGATGCCGGCGTTCCATTTCTTGGCACGCGCCAGCAGTTCCCGGGCGTCTGATTGCATCCGGCCTCGCGCCAGCAGACAGCCCATATCGGCGCCATGGTAGCAATATTCTCCCACGCCGTACACGCGCATGTAAAAGGCCTCGTTCTCGTCGCCGACGCTGGTCAGGTCGAGGGCGGAGCGCTGATAGGCGATCTCGCCGCGATCATTCATGCGCCAGATGCCCGACTGCGGCACCCGCGTGATCATTTCCACCTTATCCTCGGTCTGCTTGAGGATGAGCTGGGTCCAGTGGTCATATTCCTTCCAGCGGCTCTGCACAGCCTCGACGTCGAGGTCGTAATCGACTTCGAGGAATTCGAGCAGGTGGAACAGGAAGAGCGGGCAGCCGCCATAGATGGTGGTGATCAGATTGGTCGGCGGCGAAGCGCCGGAGACGCGCGGATTGAGTTCGCCCAGATAGACCTCGTGCGTATCGGTATCGAGCAGGAAGTCGCAGCAGAACACGCCGCGATAGCCCTCCTCATAGAGCCGGTCGCCAAGCTTGCGTGCCATCTCGCGCACCCGATCGGGCGCATCGCCTGGCAGAATGGTCGGCGAGACGTCATTGCCGCACCAGCCGCCCTTATAGGGCGTGATCTCGGCAAAGCCGGTAATGTCGGTCATCACCGGGCCGACCAGCGTGCCGTGGCGGGTGCAGCAGCCTTCGATGGTGCCGGGGAGGTGATTGATGCGCTTCATCACCTTCAAGTCCTGGCCGATGATCTTGGCGGCGTATTTATCCCAGTCGGCCTGGCTCTTGACGAAGAAGGTGGTGCGCCCGCTGTCGCCATAGGGCGTCTGCACCACGAGGTCGCTGCCGAGACCCGCTGCAGCGGCCAGCACGCCGAGTTCTTCGTAGCTGCTGGCCAAGCCCATGGTGTTGGGGGCGCTGGCGACGCCCGCCTCATTGCCGAGCCGCGTCGTCTCGATCTTGGAATCGAGCCTCGTGCGCAAGGCGGCCTTCGGCAGGGCAACATCGACACCGGCTTCGGCGCAGAGTTCCTCGGTCTCCTCGTCGAACATCACGAAGATCGCCTTGCCACGCGGCTTCTTGCGGATACGAGCCCTGAAGGCAGGGTGCGCCACCAGATAGTTGGCAACGTCCTCCATCGACTTGAACTCGACCGGCCCGGTGCGCGGCGGCACGAAGACACGCGGGTGCCTGCCGTCGAAAATGTCGAAATAATTGATGAACTCCAGGCCACCCACCCACTCATCGAGCCCGAGCAGGTTGAAGGGCGTCGGCGTGACGACATAGATCGGCGTCTCGTTCATGCGCAGGAAACGATAGATATCGCTCAGGCTGCGCAGCTTCTCACGTCCGCTCATGATGGGGATCCCTTTCTCTGCAGGGTTTGCCGTTGTTGGAGGGCTTGTACGGCCAAAGAGGCGAAGCGCGGGGCTCGAAGAGCGCACCGTCGTCCCGTGGGGTATCGGCGAGGGAAAACCAGCGAGGTGAAAACTAGGCGCTTGGCCCAGCCACCCTTGTCGCACTCCAAAAGTGCCGCAGCATGCCTGCGACGGCTCAACCAGGCGACAACAGGCTCACCAGCCGGCATGAGGCTCCCTTCTATGGGGCGACGTCCTCTCCGCCAAATTTCTGACACACTTCCAGCAGGCCGGCAACCGGGCCAGCAATAGCCATAACGGATGATGGATCTCGGTCGAGACACATGAAGCCAGACTGCCTTCTCGTCTTGCAGAAGGAGAAAGCCACACTTTCATCGGTGTCGTCTTTTGCCGCCCTCAGGCTTGCGCGTGGGGGCCTTCCGTGCGCAGAGCACCCGGCGGCATGCCTGTCACGCGCTTGAAGGCGCGGCTGAAAGCAGCCTGCGAGGCATAGCCGAGGCGTTGGGCGGCCGTGTCGATCGACATGCGGTCGCGTCCGATCCATTCGGCTGCCAGGCGCATGCGCAACTCGGTGACGTAACGCAAAGGCGTCTGGCCTGTCACCGCCAGGAAACGCTCGGCGAAGACCGAACGCGAGGCGCCCATCTCCTGGGCCAGTTCCGCCACCGTCCAGTCCCGGCCGGGGTCGCGATGCATGGCGCCGATCGCACGGCTCAAGCGCGGATCGCGCAGCGCGTCCAGCCAACCGCCCACTTCTCCGCAGCCGCATTCCACCCAGCCGCGCACGATGGAAGCGGACACCACGTCGGCCAGCCGCGCCAGGATGCCTGCCGAGCCGACGCGCTCGGTGAGCACCTCGCGCTCCATCGCCCGCAGCATCGGCTCGATTTCCGGCTGACGCTCCAGCAGCGTGCCGACCAGCATCACTTCCGGCATCTGGGCGACCAGCGGATGCATGCCGCCGAGATCGAACTCCATGCAACCGCTGAAGACATGGGCGTGCCGGCTCGGGCAGGTCTCCTCGGCACAGGCCGAGACGGCGCTGACGCTCTTGCAGAGCGGGATTGCCTCGTAGGTGCCGACATCCTGGCTCGGCAGGTCCGGTGCGGAAACGAGGTCGTGCTCTCCGCCACGCGGCAGCAGCACCGCATCGCCCGGCCCGAGGCTGTGCACCGCGCCGCTTGCCATGCGCAGATAGACCGTACCGCAGGCGACGAAATGGAACTGGGCCCGTCCCTCGACAGTGCCGAAATGAACGCCGAAAGGCGGCGCGGCATGCAGGCGCCGATATTGCACGCCGTTGAGACGCATTCCGAGGAGCAATTCGCTCATCAGGTCTGCCGGCGGGTTATCGCGGCGCACGCGCTCAAGTCCGGACGAATGGTAAAGCATTCCGGATTTGATGACATGGATCGTCCGACATGTCCACCCTATGTTGCTGCAACGCGATAGCGTTTTGCGATTTGGCGGGACACCAAGAATCGCAAAAACGCGTCAAACCAAAGAGTTGGAGCAAATGAGCGTTTCCGCCTGAACGCATTTTGCTCCAGGTCACTTCGACAGGACAAGACAGATGAGCGAAGCGTTGCAGACCGCCTCGACGCTTGATGCGATCGAGCTGGATCGCAGCCCGCACCGGGCTTTCAAGGACGATATTCCCGCGGCCGACGTGACGGCTGCACCAGGATCGCAGAACGCCCTGTGGGGCGCCGTGATCTCCATGATGCTCGGCGTGTTCGGCCTGGTCACGGCGGAATTCCTGCCGGCCAGCCTGCTGACGCCGATGGCCCGCGATCTCGGCGTGACCGAAGGCGTGGCCGGGCAGGCCGTCACCGCAACCGCCACGGTGGCCCTGATCACCAGTCTGCTCGTGGTGACGCTGACGCGGCGTCTCGACCGCCGTGTGGTGTTGCTGGCCTTCTCGATCCTGCTGATCGCTTCCAACCTGCTGGTCGCCTCCGCCTCGAGCCTGGCCTTCCTGATTCTCGGGCGGGTGCTGCTCGGTATCGCGCTCGGTGGCTTCTGGACCATGTCTGCCGCCACCGTGATGCGGCTGGTGCCGGAGGCGATGGTGCCGCGCGCCTTGTCGATCCTGTTCAGCGGTGTCTCGGCTGCAACCGTCTTCGCCGCTCCGGTCGGCAGCTATGTCGGAGACATAGCCGGCTGGCAGGCCGTCTTCATCATGGGGGCCGGCCTCGGCGTCCTCGCTTTGGTGGTGCAGTTCGCTACCCTTCCGCGCCTGGAGCCGCGCGGGCATGCCCGCCTGCGCACGCTGTGGGAGGTGCTGATGCGCCCGCAGATCGGCCTCGGCATGGTCGCGGTCACCCTGGTGTTCACCGGCCATTTCGCCTTCTTCACCTATATCCGGCCCTTCCTGGAAACGGTGACGGGGGTCGGCGTGAGCACGATGTCGGCGATCCTGCTCGGTTTCGGCATCGCCAACTTCCTCGGCACCTTCCTCGGCGGCTTCCTCCTCGAGCGCAGCCTCAGGTTGACCCTGGCCGCGATGCCCCTGGCGATGGGTGTGCTCGGCCTGATGCTCGCCGGCCTCGGCAGCGCTCCCCTGGCGGATACCGTGCTGATTGCCCTGTGGGGCCTCGCCTTCGGCGCAGTGCCGGTCGCCTGGACGGCCTGGATCACCCGCGCGGTGCCGGATGAAACCGAAAGCGGCACGGCGTTGATCGTGGCGGTGATCCAGCTTGCCATCGCCCTCGGCGCCGCCGGCGGCGGCACGATCTTCGACGTCAGCGGCGCGAGCGGCGTGTTCGTCGCGGCCGGCCTGGTTCTCCTGCTGGCCGTCCTGCTCATCCTGGCCGGCGTGCGGTCGCGCCTGGCGACAGCGACAGCCTGAGGTCCAGCAAAAGACACGAAAGCGGGCTCTGGTGATGGAGCCCGCTTTCGCGCGTTTCAGGCGGCCTGGTCCGGCCGCGGACCGACATAGCGGGACTGCGGCCGGATCAGCCGGCCATAGAGCACCTGCTCACGGGCATGGCCGATCCAGCCTACCACCCGCCCGGTGGCGAAGATGCTGGTGAAACTCTCGCGCGGGAAGCCGAGCGCTTCGAGCAGCAACGCCGTATAGAACTCCACATTGATCTGAAGGGAGCGGTCCGGCTTGCGGCGGGCAAGAATGCTGGTCGCGGCCGCTTCGACATGCTCGGCCAAAGCGAGGCGACCGGTGTCGTTCTTGCCGGGCCCGAACAGCGCCGTAACGGCCCGCTTGAGCGCCTCGGCCCTCGGGTCGCGCACGCGGTAGATGCGATGGCCGAAGCCCATCAGCCTGTCGCCCCTGTCGAGAGCTGCCTCCAGCCACGCCTCGGCCGTCTGCGAAGCCGCGATGCCGTCGAGCATGTCGAGTACCGGGCCCGGCGCGCCACCATGCAAAGGGCCCTTCAGGGCGCTGAGTGCCGCCAGTACCGCCGAGGTCAGGCCGGCCTGCGTCGAGGCGACGACCCGGGCGGTGAAGGTCGAGGCATTGAGGCCGTGGTCGCTGACCGTGACCAGGTAGGTGTCGAGGGCAGCGGCCGCTTCCGGGCGAGGCACGGTGCCATGCAGCATGCGCAGCATGTCGCCGGCATGGCCGGCCTCCGGATCCGGCGCGATGGCCGCCTCACCCCGCTTGTGGCGGATGATGGCCGGGGTCAGCACGGCGGGCGCAGCAATCAGTCGGAGCGCCAGGGCAAGATCCTCACCGTCATCAAGGCGGGCCAGGGCCGCGCGCAGGGCATCGGTGGCCGGCAGGTTCTCGGCGGCGAGACCATCCGGGATCAGCGCCTCGAACACCTCGCGGCGGGCCTCGCCGAGACGGAACGCCAGTTCCTTCGGACCGGGCAGATCCTGGAAGAAGCCGTCCAGCAGGATGCCGACCAGTTCCTCATAGCCGACATGGCCGGCCAGATCGTCGAGCGAATGGCCGCGAATGACGAGCCGGCCGGCAAGGCCGTCCACGTCCGACATCACGGTCTCGGTGGCAATGACATCGTCCAATCCATTGTTCATCGCAATCTCCTCAATGAAACCTCGTATTGCGACAAGCATGCTGACGCTTTAGCATTGACGTCAATCTTGATAGATATCGTCAATATATCAGCCTGGTTTGCGCCGATGCCCTGGATCACCTCGCAAGAAGCTCTCGCCGTCCTCAAGGTCCAGCCGCAGACGCTCTATGCCAATGTCAGCCGCGGCAGGATCCGCACCAAACCGCATCCGCAGGATGTGCGGCGCAGCCTCTACCATGGCGAGGACGTCAAGCGGCTGGCAGGACGCCATGCCGGGCGCCGCAGCGTCGCCGACGTCGCCACGCAGACCATCTCCTTCGGCGAGCCCGTGCTGGCCTCCGGCCTGTCGACGATATCGGACGGCCGCTTGTGGTATCGCGGCGAGGATGCCATCGGCCTTTCCGACCATGCCAGCCTCGAGGAGACCGCCAAGCTACTCTGGCAGGTCGGAAGGGTCGATCTCGCCTTCCCAGCCACGGTCAGGGGCATGCCGATCCCGGCCAACCCTTTCGAAGCCGCGCTGCTCGCTCTGGCGAGGCGGGCCAGCCACGACTTTCCCACCGGCGGGCGTTCGCATGCCGTGCTCTGCCGGGAAGCGGCGGGGCTGGTCGGCACCATGGCGGCGGCGATGCTCGGGGGCGGGGCCGATGGCGCCTTGCCGCTGCACCAGCGGGCGGCATTGGCCTGGCAGGCTCCCAATGCCGCCGACCTCATCCGGAGGGCTTTGGTGCTATTGGCCGATCACGAGCTGAACGCCTCGACCTTCGCCGCCCGCACGGCCGCATCGACGGGCGCTCCGCTGGCCGCCGGCCTGCTGGCAGGGCTGGGCACCCTTGCCGGACCGCTGCATGGCACGGCCGCCGTGAGCGTACAGGCCCTGGCCGAGACCGCCCGCCGGGTCGGCCCCCGGCGCGCCGTGCATGACTGGCTCTCCCGCGGCCATCGCCTGCCCGCTTTCAGCCACCCGCTCTATCCCAACGGGGATCCACGGGCGGCCGCCCTGCTGGCCTGCTTCTCCTGCAGCGAGATCTATGAGGGCATCCGCGAGGCCGTGGCGGAGCACAGCGATGAACCACCGAATGTCGACTTCGCCCTCGCGGCCCTGGCCGACCATTACGGCCTGCCGGCGAGCGCCCCGTTCACGCTCTTCGCCCTCGCCCGATCCGTCGGCTGGATCGCCCATATGCTCGAGCAGACGGCCCGGGGCAGCCTGATCCGCCCGCGTGCGCATTATGACGGTCCGGCCTTGAAGATGGCGGCTGTCGAAACGGCCTGATCCCCACCAATAGGCCGGCTTTTGTGACCGTAGACGGCCCTGTTCCTCGGGGCACAGCAATAGGGCCCGTTTCATGCTTGCGTCCGCCCGGTCCGGTCGCACGCGATATTCATTTCCTTCGCGATCAGGCACGATTCCGCCCCATTGGAGAAACGCGGATGCCCCGCAACCTCATGCACCGCCTCCTTCTGTCGTTCGCTTTGTGTCTCAGCCTCACCCGCTTGACCGCGGCTGCGGAGATACCGCCGGTCGACGATCCCGAAACCCAGGTTCGAGACTATGTCGATGCGCTGGTCCGGCAGGATTTCGACGGCGTGATGAAAGTCGCCTGCGGTGCCGGCAACCCCACCGACTGCGAATTTGGCAAGGGCCTGCGCGACGCCCTCATCTCGCTGAAAGGACGCAAGCTGACCTCGACGGGCAAGGTGCTCGACCTCTCCTTCCCGGAGGCCGTACGCGAGATCTATTTTTCAATGCGCGCCGACGATTACACGCCGGTCTATTTGCGTTTTACCTATCGGATGAGCGATACCGGTTGGCGCCATGCTGCCTCTCGCTTTGCGACCGGCTCCTCGGACGCGCTCTTTCCGGCTAGCCTCCTCGAAGGCAGCGTGGTCGGCCTGACCGGCACCAACCGGACAGGGCCGGCCACAGTGGTCGACGAAACCAGCGAGAAGACCATGGCCGGCATTGCCAAGCGAGATTACGAGAGCGTCACAACCGCAATTCAGAGAGCCATCCCCGATATCAGCGAGCGCACGAAGAGCTCCATCGACAACTTCGTCGACACTATGAAGCCGTATAATCTCAGCCACATTCGGAAGATCATCGACAGGGAAATGGATGGATTCCGACAACAGTTCTACTATGCCGTGGTCAGCGACAAGGATGCCATGTTCATCCGATTGACCTATGCCAAGGCCAACGGACAATGGTGGCTCTACAACATCCAGTCCGCCACGGACAACAGGGGCCTCATCCCGGCCGACATTCTGAAGGATACCCTCGCCATCCTCCCAGCCCTTTAGACCGGTCCTACGATGCCAGGCGTCAGTCGGGCGCAAAACGCTTTGAAACGCTTTCGGCTCCCCCGCGGTAATCGACGAAGCCGATACTTCCATAGAAGGCCTGGCCGCCAGCGTTCTCCTTGCGGATGGTGGCGTCGATGAAGCGCACGCCCGCCACCTTGGCGGCTCCCGCCGTCTCCCGGAACAGGGCTCGCCCAATGCCCCTGCCATGCGCCTCAGGTACCACATAGGTTCCGATGACCGCCCAGTCCGCCGGCAGACGGTCCTCGCCCGGCCAGTCCGGATCGCACCATTCGAGGGCCTGGAACCCCAGGATCTGCGCATCGTCGACCGCCACGGAACAGCAGATTCCGCGCTTGGCGGCGATGAACTCATCAAGGATGCGATGCTCGTCAAAGGGCCGGCGATGCGCCGTGGTTCCTCCGATCGCAATGATCTCGTTGATGAGTAGGGCCATCGGGCCGGCGTCCCGAGGAGACGCGATCCGGACATCCATGGGCATTGATAGCTCACTTTCGATTGAGTCTTCGTTCTCGAATCTTCGCTCTTGGCCTCCGCCGCTCAGGCCGGGTCCTTGAACTCGATTTCCGCCAAAGCGCGAAGCTCAGCCTCCTGGCCTGGATAGGCGGCGGCCGGCAGATCCTGAAGCGTCAACCGCAAGCTCGCCATATGCAGCAGCTGTTGCTGCCTCGGGTTGGGGTTCTGCAGGTCGAAGAGCGACGCGATCCTGTCGCGCAACCAGCGGTCATGCTCGCTGGCGTCCCAGCCGCTATAGCGGAGCCATTCTTCCTTGGGATCCATTGGCGATCATCCTCACCCTGCAGGTCGGTATAAAAGGCAATCGGCATTCGATGGCGTCACTGGCGCGCATTTCGGATCTCGCACAGGGAATGGAACCCAACCATCGCCAGCGGGAGCAGCAGGCTTTCTTTCGATCGCCATATGTTGCCAAAACAACAATCAAGGTCGAATATCTGACATAATATCCGCTCTTTTGCGCTATACTGACCAAGCCATGCCCAAGAAGGACAAAAAGAAGCGCCAGCCCGATATACGGCATCAAGTGGCTGCCCTTCCCGTTCGCGAACGGGATGGGCAGCTCGAAGTGTGCCTCATCACCACGCGCGAGACCAGCCGTTGGTCGATCCCGAAGGGATGGCCGATGAAAGGGCGCGATGATTGGGAAGCCGCGAGAATCGAGGCCGAACAGGAAGCCGGCCTGGTCGGAACGGTCGCCGAGGAACCCTGCGGCAGCTTCGTCTATTGGAAGCGCCGGGCGGAGCACTTCGATCTCGTCGAGGTCTCAGTGTACCCTTTGCATGTGAATGCGACATTGCCGACCTGGAAAGAAATCGGTCAGCGCCAGGTGCGGTGGGTCCTGCCGGCAGATGCGGCTCTCGTCGTCGAAGAGCCGGGATTATCGTCGTTGCTGCAGGGCGTGAAACCCTGAAACGCCTTACGATCTGTCGATCTCGCAAAGGCGCATTGAAATAGCTGCGCCTCCATTTCAAGAACGACGGCATGGATAGACCCGCGATCTGCCCGGGTCGGTCCGAATCGTGACCGGTTCGCTGGTGTTCACCATCGCCGACCTGCCCTGGGCGAGCTCGGCCTCGACGGCGCCATTCCCGCGCGATTGGCGGCAAGGTTTCCCGGTGATTCCACCAAATCGCAAGACGTTTCAGCGCGACGCCAGGAGGACCGTACCAGTCCTGCCTGGCTTTTCGACAAGTGCCGCAGCCTGCCCCGCATCCGCGAAGTTGAATGTCTTCTCGACCGTGAACAGTTCCGGTTTGGTAAAAGCAAGTTCGAGCGCCAGCTCCAGATCAGCTTTGCGAATCTCGGCGGGCAGGTTCGACCAACGTCCGATCGTCACTCCCGAAATGCGGATATCGCGGGTCGAAAAATAGAGTGCCGGGACGGAAATCGGTTGGCCGGAAAGATCGCCGTAGGAAACAAGGCTGCCGCCCTGAGCCAGCAGCCCGACAGCGGCACTTGCCGTTTCGCCGCCAACCGGATCGAGGACGACGGAGATCGGATGCCCGTCCGCCGCGGCGATGACCTTCTCCTGCCAACCGGGCTTGTCGGTGGAGACAACAGGCAGATCGGGAAACACGACGTTGAGCTCGTTCACGCCGGCCTCGCGTCTGACGATGCCGACGACATCGAATCCGCGCTCGATAAGAAGCCCGATCGTCAATCTGGCAACGGCGGCCCCCGCGGCGGTGAGTACTACGGAATCGCGACCTGGCTTCGCCCCCGAGGTCTCGACGGCTCTGAGGAGAAGCGCAGCCGTCAGCGGGTTGACGTGAAGCTGCGCCGCAGCCTCGTCCGACACATCGTCGGGGATCTCGGTGACGTACGCGGCGGAAACGAGGGCCTTCTCGCTCCAGGCTCCGCGTCCGGGGAAGAAGGCAACGCGCCTTCCTGGCTTCAGATCCGTTCCGTCCCCTGCCTGTTCGACGATGCCATAGCCTTCGAAGCCGACACGGACGCCGCCCTCCGGGACGATCGACCCCGGCTGGTAGCGTCCTGTTACGCCGAGCAGATCGCCGTGGTGAACGGGACGGAGGAGGACGCGGATCAGAACTTCGTCGCGTCCCGGGCGCTCGAGCTCCTCGACTTCGACAGTCTGAAGGACCTCTTCAGGCTTTCCGTGCTTGAAATAGACTGTAGCGCGCATTGCTGACCCTCCTGGAAAATGGGGAGCAGTTGCCGGCCGCCCCCGTCTCAAGACTAGATCCCGACTCAAGATTAGACCTGGGCCTGGCCGCCATCGGCGAAGAGCTCGGCGCCATTGACGAAGCTTGCATCGTCGGAAGCCAGGAATAGCGTCGCCTTGGCGATTTCCTCCGATTCTCCAACGCGACCGAGCGGAATGCGCGAAGCAAGGTAGTCCAGGAGGACTTGCTGCTGCTCCCTGTCGTCACCGGCAAGCTCGACGAGGCCGGGCGTGCGGGTCGCACCGGGCGAAACGACGTTGACGCGGATGCCGGTGCCCTTGAGGTCGAGAGCCCAGGAACGGGCCAGGTTGCGGACGGCCGCCTTGGACGCCGAGTAAACGGAAAAAGCAGCGGTGCCTTCGGTACCGGCGGTGGAACCGGTCAGTACGACGGACGAGCCCTTGCCCAACAGCGAGAGCGCCTTCTGCACTGTGAATATGACGGCTTTCACGTTGCGGCCGAAGGTGTCGTCAATTTGTTCTTCGGTGATCTGGCCAAGCGGAAGCATGCTGCCGCCGCCTGCGTTAACGACGAGGACGTCCAGGCGCCCCTGTTCCGATTTCACCTGAGCGAAGAGCCTGTCGAGATCGTCATTGTTGCTGGAATCTGCCTGAACACCGACTGCCCTTTTGCCGATCTCGGCCACTGCCTTGTCCAGAGCGTCCTTGCGGCGGCCGGTGATATAGACGCGGGCGCCTTCGGCCGCAAAGAGCTTGGCGGTCGAAAGGCCGATGCCGCTGGTTGCGCCGGTAACGACGGCGATCTTGTTCGCAAGTCTATTGGTCATCTTACTCTCCTGCTACTGGGCACGCGTAGCGGATCATCCCGAGCGAACGCGGCCAATGATGCTTTGAAACTGTTCGGGAAGTGGCGTTGGCCCTTGGCCTGTCGTTGCCGTCCGATGTGGAGAAGCTAATTCGTCAGTCCGACGGCGAGAAGCGGCCCGGCATGAAGAGATTATCCATTCACATGGACAATCTCGGGCACCTAGTCGCCACGCCTGGCGTCGACGCGCTCGAATACTTGCTGGGCCCAATCCGCGAATGCCCGCAATCGAGGATTGGGAAATCTATCTGCGGGATAGACGAGGTGCAGGACGTGGTTCTCCGGCTTCCAGGCGGGAAGAAATTCGACCAGCGAGCCGCACTCAATATGAGGTCTTGCAAGAAAACCGAAGCTCTGCCCGATCCCCAAGCCGGCAAGCAGCGAATTGAGATGTGCGGTGCTCTCGTTGACCGAGAGGCCGCTCGCCGACGGGATGAACTCTATCCGTTCGTCAACCCTCTGGAAGCGCAATGGAAATCGTTTTCCAGACGATGCCGAAAAATAGCTGACGACCCGGTGCCCGTGGATATCGTCGGGGTGAGCGGGCGGCTCCCGACCTTCGAGATAAGTGGGCGCTGCGCAGAGTACATAATCAAGCTCGCACAGCTTCCTTGCCTTCATCGCAGAATCGACGAGGGAACCGCCACGGATGACGCAGTCTATTCCTTCGCCTATGAGATCAGCGGAGCGGTCGCTGACGCCCAGAAGAAGGTCGATGTCCGGATACTGGCGTTGAAAGTCCGAGAGGCAGGGGATCAGTATCCTGTTTGCCAGAACCGATCCGATGTCCACGCGGAGCCTGCCCTTCGGGGTGCTGCGAGAGCCGGCGACGGTGCCGTCCATATCGTCGAGATCGGCCAGAAGGCGCAGCGCGCGCTCATGATAGGCGGCGCCCTCCGTGGTCATTGTCACCGAGCGTGTCGTTCGCTCGACAAGCTTCGTTCCAAGATGCGCCTCGAGATCTTGCACCAGCTTGCTGACGGAGGAACGGGGCAGGCTCATTGCGTCCGCGGCCTTGGCGAAGGACCGGGCTTCGGCGACGCGAACGAAGGTCCGTATGGCGAGTATCTGATCCAAATGAGGCCTGCCTGATCGGAGCGCTGGGATGACTATACCCAGCTCGTTCGGCGTTTCCATTCCTGATCGGTACAAGTGTCTTGCCATGCGCAACGGTCACATAAACCACGAAGCGTTATCGATTTCGCAGTCTATAATCACGTTTTGTTCTCATTTTGCTTGGCGGCTCCACGCTTCCCCGCTATCGTCGAGCAGGCTGACGGGGAAACGAGATGGTATCGCGCGTTGCGACGGTGGCATTCGAAGGCGTGGAAGCGCGCCAGGTCGACGTGCAAGTCCAGATCATGACCGGTTCGGTGGTGTTCACCATCGTCGGCCTGCCCGACAAGGCGGTGTCGGAAGCGCGCGAGAGGGTACGCGCCGCCCTCACCGCCGCCGGCCTGGCCCTGCCGGCCAAGCGCATCACCGTCAATCTCGCCCCGGCCGACCTGCCCAAGGAGGGCTCGCATTTCGACCTGCCCATCGCGCTCGGGGTGATGGCCGCCATCGGCGCCATTCCCCATGACGCGCTGGAGGGCTATTGCGTGCTTGGCGAGCTTGGCCTCGACGGCACCATCACCAAGGTCGCCGGCGTGCTGCCCTCCGCCGTCGCCGCCAATGGCCGCGGGCTTGGCCTGATCTGCCCCGCCGCCTGCGGGCCGGAGGCGGCCTGGGCCAGCCCCGAGATGGACATTCTCGCCCCGCGTTCGCTGATCCAGCTCGTCAATCATTTCAAGGGTACGCAGTTGCTTTCCCGCCCGCAGCCGCGCATCGCCGCGCCAGCGGCCGCCCTGCCCGACCTCAAGGACATCAAGGGCCAGGAGACCACCAAGCGCGCTTTGGAGGTGGCAGCCGCCGGTGCGCATAATCTCTTGATGATCGGCCCGGCCGGCTCCGGCAAGTCCATGCTGGCGGCGCGACTGCCCTCGATCCTGCCGCCTTTGGTGCCGGCCGAGCTCCTGGAAATCTCGATGATCCATTCTGTGGCGGGCCAGCTCGCCGGCGGCGAACTCACCAGCCGGCGCCCCTTCCGCGCCCCGCATCATTCGGCCTCGATGGCGGCCCTGATCGGCGGTGGCATCCACGCCAGGCCGGGCGAAGTGTCGCTCTCGCATCACGGCGTGCTCTTCCTCGACGAGATGCCGGAATTCGCGCCGCAGACCCTCGATGCCCTGCGCCAGCCGCTGGAGTCGGGCGAGGCCGTGATCGCCAGGGCCAATGCCCGCGTCGCCTATCCCGCCCGGATCCAGCTCGTCGCGGCCATGAATCCGTGCCGCTGCGGCAAGGCCAACGATCCGGGCTTCGCCTGCCGGCGCGGGCCGGTTGAGCGCTGCGCCGCCGACTATCAGGCCCGCATCTCCGGCCCGCTGCTCGACCGCATCGACATCGTCGTCGAGGTGCCCGCCGTCTCCGCCGCCGACCTCATCCTGCCACCGCCCGCCGAAGGCTCGGCCGAGGTGGCGGCCCGGGTAGCGGAAGCCCGGGACCGTGCCGCCCAACGCTACCGCACACTCGGCCTGCCCGACGGCTCCACCAATGCCAGCGTGCCGGTCAATGTGGTCGAGGAGGTCGCCCGCCCCGACGCGGGAGCCACCAAGCTTCTGCGCGATGCCTCGGAGGCCATGCGCCTGTCGGCCCGCGGCTTCCACCGCGTGTTGCGCGTCTCGCGCACCTTGGCCGATCTCGACGGCGAGACCGATGTCGGCCGTATCCACATCGCCGAAGCGCTGAGCTACCGGACGAGGACGGACAGGGCGACGGTTCTGGCCTAGGCTCGACCTTATCACGCACTATCTGCGACATGGACGGGCTGGCGACACGGCCGCCAAGCCGCTATCTGCAGACACCACCCAGCGATGTTCACTCGAGACATGTCATGCGCATACCCGTCCTTCTCGCCTGCCTCGCCTTGCTCGCCGGCACCGCTGCTTCCCACGCTGCGCCCCGCCCCCATTGCGCCGATGCCGCCGTGAAGCAGGCCGCCAAGCTGCTGGCCTTCCATTCCGACAATGACGACCGCGCGCAGGTCGATCCCAACAGCGTGAGGGCAATCGGCACCGTCGGGGCCCTGGTCGGCAAGGGCCGCTTCGACGTGGTCGAGGTCGAGGGCTCGATCTACAAGGGCAATTACCGCATGCACCTGATCTATGCCCAGTTGCCGGGCGACTGCGTGCTGATGGGCCAGGAGATCCTGGAGCGCAGTGATCCCTATTGATCGCTCCACGCTGGCCAGCCTCTGCCGATGCGGCTTAGAGAAAAGTGCGATTTCCGCGAGTCGCACTTTTTCTCTAACTCTTTGTTCTGACGCGTTTTCTTAATCGAAAAGTCTATCAACTTTTCTGGAAAACGCTCTAGACTGTACTGCCAGCCGCAGCAGCAATCGGGGTGATTCATGACGGGCAGCCAGGCAGCCGGACGCCTTTTTGCGGCGCTGATCGCCATCACGGCCTGGCTCGCCGTTGCCCTGCGTGCCTGGATCGTGGTCGGGGCGGTGATGGCGCAGGGCCGGACGGCGCTCGATGGGCTCGTCACCGTGTTCAGCTATTTCACCCTGCAGGCCAATGTGATCCTGGCCGTGGTGGCCACCGCCTGTGCCCTGCGCGGGGAAGCCCGAGGCTTCCTGACCCGGCCGTCGACCCGGGCCGCCGTCACCGTCTACATCATCATCGTCGGCCTGATCTATGCCGTGTTCCTCGCCGGCTTGCGGCAGCTGACCGGCCTCGCCGTGCCCGTCGACATCGCCCTGCACCGGGTGGTGCCCGTGCTCTTCACGCTCTATTGGCTCATCTTCGTGCCGAAGGGCCAGCTGACTTGGCGCAATCCGCTGGCCTGGCTGACCTTTCCGGCGCTCTACGTCGTCTACTCGCTGATTTATGGCGCGCTGACGGGGCGCTATCTCTACCCCTTTTCCAACGTGCCGGTGCTCGGCTATCCCCGCGCGCTCGGCTATGCTGCGCTGATCCTCGCCGCCTTCTATGGCCTCGGCCTTGCGCTGGTGGCGCTTGATCGCGCCCTTGCCGGCTCCGTGGTCCGGGCGCGGCAGTGAGCGTCGACGGCATCATGATGATGGCGCTTATGCTACGCTGCCGATGACAGCCAGGACGAGGTATGGCGTGACAGGCAACCAAAGTCTCGGACGCCTCGTCGCCGGCGTGATCGCCCTCATCGCGGGCAGCGCCGTGCTCCTGCAGGTGCTGCTGAGCGTCGAGACCGTTCAGGCGCAGGGACGAAGCGCTTTCGACGGCATCATCCTCGTCTTCAGCTACTTCACCGTACTCACCAACACGCTGGTGACGATCGTGGCCGGGGCCAGTGCCCTCCTCGGGGAACGGGGCGGCTTCCTGACCCGGCCGGGAACCCGGGCGGCCGTAGCCATCTACATCTTCGTGGTCGGCGTGATCTTTGCTGCCCTGCTCACCGGGCTGCGCCCGATGAGCGGCCTGACACTCGCGGTCGACAACGTGCTGCATCGAATCGTGCCGGTGCTGTTCGTGCTCTACTGGCTCGTCTTCGTGCCGAAGGGGCAATTGCGCTGGCGCGATCCCATCGCATGGATGCTTTACCCCCTGCTTTATGTCGCCTATTCGCTGCTCTATGGCGCACTGGCCGGGCGCTATCTCTACCCCTTTGCCGACGTCACGGTTCTCGGCTATGGCGGCGCCCTCGCCAACGGCCTCGTCATCCTGGCGGGCTTCCTCGGGCTGGGATTGATCGTGGTGGCGATCGATCGCGCCCTGGCCCCGGCAAAGCCCGCCTGAGCGGGCGGCGCGGCGCTGCGGCTTGTTGTCACAAATCCGTGCGAAAACTGTGATGATGCTTGTCGGATGGGGATTCGGGCAGGGGCTGAAGATGCCGACGACGCCGCCGAAAGGCTTGTTTGCAATGATCGATCCGCGCGGCTGGAGCAGCAAGCTGCCGGCCGGCATCGTGCCCTTGGCGCCGCGCCGCCGGCTCAAGCCGGCCTTGCGCCAGCGTCGCATCGAGAATATCGGTTTGCCGATGACTCTCGGACGCATCGGCTCCCTGGAAGTACGGTTGGCTGAGACCGCCAGGGACGTGAAGAAAGCGCAGAAGCTGCGCTATCAGGTGTTCTACGAGGAGATGGCCGCCATACCGGACGCGCTGTCCCTGATCTCCAGGCGTGACCGCGACGATTACGACACGCTCTGCGACCATCTGCTGGTGATCGACCATGACGCCCCCACCAGGCTGGGCAAGCCGGGCGGGCGGGTGGTCGGCACCTACCGCCTGCTGCGCCAGGACGTGGCCGAGCGCCATGGCGGCTTCTATTCAACCGCCGAATACGCAATCGAGCCGCTGATCGCAGCCCATCCTGGCCGCCGCTTCCTCGAGCTCGGCCGCTCCTGCGTACTGCCGGCCTATCGCAACAAGCGCACGGTGGAGCTGCTCTGGCACGGCATCTGGACCTATGTGCTGCATCACAAGATCGACGTGATGCTGGGCTGCGCCAGCCTGGAGGGCACCGACCCGAGCCGCCTTGCCCTGCCGCTCGCCTTCCTGCATCACCATGCCGCTACCGAGGGCGAGTGGCGCGTCAAGGCGGTGCCGGAGCGCTATGTCTCGATGAACCGCATCGCCAAGGAAGGCATCGACGTCAAGCAGGCGCTGCATGCCCTACCGCCGTTGATCAAAGGCTATCTGCGCCTCGGCGCCAGCTTCGGCGACGGCGCGGTTATCGATCATCAGTTCGGCACCACCGATGTGCTGGTAGTCCTGCCGGTCGAGAAGATCAATCCGCGCTATGTCGATCATTTCGGCGCAGGCGCGGAGCGCCACGCGGCGTAGGAGCGCGGACATCTCAGCGACATGCTTGCATGTCGCAATGTCCGCTTTCGCAACCGTCATGCGCGCCTGAAAAGAAGAGCGGACAGGATGTCCGCGCTCCAATCATGCCGCCAGGCCGCGCTTCTTCAGCAAGGCCTCGGGCTTGGGATCATGTCCGCGGAAGTCGCGATAGGCCTGCGCCGCATCTTGCCGGTTGCCGGCGGCATAGACGAACTGCTTGAGCTTGCGGGCCGTCTCGCCATCGAAGATGTCGCCGGTCTCGACGAAGGCGTCGAAGCCGTCGGCATCGAGCACCTCCGACCACAGATAGGAATAATAGGCCGAGGAATAGCCGTCGCCCGAGAAGACATGCTGGAAATGTGGGGGCCGGTGGCGCATCACCATCGCCCGGGGCATGTCGATCTCGCCGAGCACCTTGGCCTCGAAGGCGCCGACATCGAAGCCCTCGGCTTCCTTCAGGAGATGCATTTCGAGATCGACCAGGGCGGAGGAGACATATTCCACCGTGGCAAAGCCCTGGTTGAAGGTGCGGCTGGCGAGCAGGCGGTCGAGCAAGGCCTTCGGCATCGGCTCGCCCGTGCGATAGTGCACGGCGAAGCGCTGCAACACTTCGGGCTGTTCGAACCAGTGCTCGTAAAGCTGCGAAGGGAATTCGACGAAGTCGCGCGCCACACTGGTGCCCGAGAGCAGGGGATAGGTTACGTCCGACAACAGGCCGTGCAGGCCATGTCCGAACTCGTGGAACAGCGTGCGGGCGTCGTCGAAGGATAACAGGGTCGGTTGCCCATCCGCGCTGCGGGCGAAATTCATCACATTGACGATGATCGGGTTGATCGCGCCGTTCAGCCGCTCCTGGCTGCGGAAGGCGCTCATCCAGGCACCGCTGCGCTTGGAGGGCCGGGCGAAATAATCGCCATAGAACAGGCCGATGCTCGTCCCGGCCGCATCCGTCGCCTCGAAGGCCCGCACGTCCGGATGATAGACCGGCACGTCCTTGCGTTCGGTGAAGGTGATGCCGAACAGGCGCCGGGCCGTATCGAAGGCCGCCTCGATGATCTTGTCGAGCTGCAGATAGGGCTTGAGCTCGGCCTCGTCGAGGTCGAATTCCTGGCGTCGCTTCTTCTCCGCATAATAGCGCCAGTCCCAGGCTTGCAGCGCGATGTTGTCGCCTTCCCCAGCCGCCAGGGCCTCGAGGCCTTCGCGCTCGCGTTCGGCCTGGCTGCGGGCCGGCTGCCAGACCGAGCGCAGGAGATCGAGCGCGGCCTCAGGCGTGCGGGCCATCGAATCGTCCAGGCGATAGTGGGCGAAGGTCTGATAGCCCAGGAGCCTGGCGCGCTCGGCCCGGAGCGCCATCATTTCGGCGATCAAAGCGCGGTTGTCCGTTTCGCCGCCGCCCTCGCCGCGGGCGAGCCAGGCCTTGAAGGCCGTTTCGCGCAGGTCCCGGCGGGCGGAAAACTGCAGGAAAGGTTCGATCAGTGAGCGCGACAGCGTGACGACATGGCCGCTCTCACCGCGATCCGCCGCGGCGCTGGCGCTGGCGGCGCGCAGGAAATCGGGCAGGCCGGCGAGATCGGCCTCGCCGTCGAGCTTCATCGACCAGGCCTTCTCGTCCTTCAGCACGTTCTGTCCGAATTGGGTGCCGAGACTGGCAAGGCGTTCGGAAATCGCCGCCAGGCGCTGCTTCACCTCTTCGGGCCTGCCGGCGCCGGCCCGACGGAACGCGGTGTGATAGCGATCGAGCACCCGGGCCTGCTCGCGCGACAGGCCGAGCTCCGCCCGCCGGGCGAAGACGGCATCGATACGCCGGAACAGAGCGTCGTTCAGATAGATCGCGGTGTGATGGCGCGACAGGATCGGCGCCATCTCGCGCTCGATCGCCTGCAATTCGTCATTGGTGTCGGAGCCCGCCAGGTTGAAGAACACCGAGGCGACCTGGTCGAGCGCCCGGCCCGAACGCTCCAGCGCCGCCAGGGTGTTGTCGAAGCTCGGCGCCGAGGCATTATCGGCGATCGCAGCGATCTCCGCCTTATTTTCGGCCAGCGCCGCCTCGAAGGCCTGACGATAATGCTCGGTGCGGATATCGGCGAAGGGCGGCGCTTCGAAGGGGGTGGACCAGCGGGCGAGGAGGGGGTTGGCGTCAGCGGACATGAGGACCTCGATTCGGGTACGGCCCTTATAGCAGCCGACCTACCATCAACCGAAATATGCATTATCTTTTGATTTTGGAGGGCACCATGGCCGATGATGACGACCCGGCGACGCCGGCCGATTCCAAGCTCACCCGCACCAAGCAGCTCTGGGCCCAGGCCGGCAAGTTCCTCACCGGCCAGGCGTCCCGGCCCGAGAGCGACCGCCTGCCGCCGGGCCAGCATCTCGTCAAGGATTGGCCGGTGCTCGATCTCGGCCTGCAGCCCAGCATCGACAAGGCGCGCTGGCAGCTCGATGTGTTCGGTGCGGTCGAGAATCCGCTCGTCTGGGATTTTGCGGCCTTCTCGGCCCAGCCCCAGGTGACGCAGGTCTGCGACATCCACTGCGTCACCACCTGGTCGCGCTACGACAACCATTTCGAGGGCCTAACCACGCTGGCCCTCGCCGAGATCGTACGACCCAGGCCCGAGGCTGGTCATGTCGTGCTGCATTCGGCTGACGGCTACACCACGAACCTGTCCCTGCAGGATTTCCTGGGGGAGGACGTGCTGATCGCCCACGCCTGGGAGGGCAGGCCGCTGACTTCGGACCATGGTGGCCCGGTGCGCCTCGTCGTGCCCCGGCTCTATTTCTGGAAGAGCGCCAAATGGCTCAGCCGCATCGAATTCGCCACCCGCGACAAGCCGGGCTTCTGGGAAGTGCGCGGCTATCACAACCGCGGTGATCCCTGGCGGGAGGAGCGTTACAGCGAGTGAAGGCGTCTGGGACCGCCGGCTTTCCAGCCGACTCCTGGAAACCCGGCGTTTCATGATTGATTGAAAGAGCTGGCTGGACAGCCGGCGATCCTAGGATAAAGCTAGTTCGTCCCTACCCATCCACCTTGAGCGCGGCGATGAAGGCTTCCTGCGGAATGTCGACGCTGCCGAACTGGCGCATCTTCTTCTTGCCTTCCTTCTGCTTCTCCAGAAGCTTGCGCTTGCGGGAGATGTCGCCGCCATAGCATTTGGCGGTGACGTCCTTGCGCAGAGCCCGGATAGTCTCGCGCGCAATGATCTTGGCGCCGATCGCCGCCTGGATCGGGATCACGAACATGTGCTGGGGGATGAGGTCCTTCAGCTTCTCGCACATGGCGCGGCCGCGGCTCTCGGCGCGGTCGCGATGCACCAGCATCGAAAGCGCGTCCACCGGCTCGGCATTGACCAGGATCTGCATCTTGACCAGATCGCCTTCCTTGTAGTCGGTCAAATGATAATCGAAGGAGGCGTAGCCCTTCGATACCGACTTCAGGCGGTCATAGAAGTCGAACACCACCTCATTGAGCGGCAGGTCGTACTGCACCATGGCGCGCTTGCCGACATAATTGAGATCGACCTGCACACCGCGCCGGTCCTGGCAGAGCTTGAGGATCGAGCCGAGATAGTCGTCCGGCGTCAAGATGGTGGCGCGGATCCACGGCTCCTCGATCGAGGTGATCTTCACCACATCCGGCATGTCGACCGGATTATGCAGCTCGATATGGCTGCCGTCGGTCATGTTGATCTTGTAGATGACGGACGGCGCCGTCGCGATCAGGTCGAGATTGAACTCGCGCTCCAGGCGCTCCTGGATGATTTCCAGGTGCAGCAGCCCAAGGAAGCCGCAGCGGAAGCCGAAGCCGAGCGCCGCCGAGGATTCCATCTCGAAGGAGAACGAGGCATCGTTGAGGCGAAGCCGCCCCATGGCGGCGCGCAGATCCTCGAACTGCGCCGCATCCATCGGGAACAAGCCGCAGAACACCACGGGCTGGGCCGGCTTGAAGCCCGGCAGCGGCACGATGTTGGTGTTCTTGCGATCATCGGTGATGGTGTCGCCGACGCGGGTATCGGCCACTTCCTTGATCGCCGCCGTGATGAAGCCGATCTCGCCCGGCCCGAGCTCGGCGATGGCCTGCATCTTCGGCCTGAAGACGCCGAGGCGATCGACCTCGTAATGCGCATCGGTGCCGATCATCTTGACGCGCTGGCCCTTCTTGAGCGTGCCGTCGAAGATGCGCACCAGCACGACCACGCCGAGATAGGCATCGTACCAAGAATCCACCAGCAGCGCCTTGAGCGGGGCGTTGCGGTCGCCCTTGGGCGCCGGCAGGCGGGTGACGATGGCTTCCAGCACCTGGTCGATGTTGAGGCCGGTCTTGGCCGAAATCGGCACGGCCTCGGAGGCATCGATGCCGATCACGTCCTCGATCTGCTGCTTGATGCGGTCCGGTTCGGCCGCGGGCAGGTCGATCTTGTTGAGCACCGGCACCAGCTCGTGATTGGCGTCGATGGCGTGATAGACATTGGCGAGCGTCTGCGCCTCGACGCCCTGGGAGGCGTCGACCACCAGGAGCGAGCCTTCGCAGGCCGCGAGCGAGCGCGAGACCTCATAGGCGAAGTCGACATGGCCGGGCGTATCCATCAGGTTGAGGATATAGTCCTTGCCGTCCTGGGCGCGGTAGTTCAGGCGCACGGTCTGCGCCTTGATGGTGATGCCGCGCTCGCGCTCGATATCCATGGAATCGAGCACCTGCTCGACCATTTCACGGTCGGTCAGCGTGCCCGTGGCCTGGATCAGACGATCGGCAAGGGTGGACTTGCCGTGGTCGATATGGGCCACGATGGAGAAATTCCGGATATTTTCGATCAATTCTTCGCTCATCCGCGCGCAATAGCAGGAAGGGATGATTGCGCCAAGGACAAATGGGGATTCCAGGCCGGCCGAGGCCTGTTTGCGGGCCCCACCGGCCCTAGTTCTAGAACGGGCCGTGCGAAGCGATGTTGCGGATCACCTCGTCCAGCACGCCGATCCTCTCGCCATAGACCTTGTCGAGGCAGGCGGTATCGGCGCCGCAGGCCTCGCGCGTCTTGATCCAGGCCTGCTGAGCCTCGCCGATATTGCCGCGCTGGCCCATGGCCACCAGGGACATCGAGACGCCGTAGAGCGTCGCCATGCGCGCCTCGGCCTGGCCGAGGGCGTAACTGCCGCAGACGGCTTTTTCGGCGGGGGAAGCTGCCTTGGCGCAATCGAGGGGCGCATAGTCGCCCGCTTGCGCCGTGGAGGAGAACAGCAATGCAGCCATGGCGATGATGACGAATCTGCCTTTCAAGGGTCACCCTTTCCGGTTTGTATGGAAGCGAAGTTCTCCTGGAACCCCACATCATTCCATCCGTTGTGAGACAAAGAGACTAAGGAAACGCACATGCTGCTGAAAGGATCCTGCCATTGCCGCGCCGTGACGTTCAGCGTCGAGGCAATGAGCCCTGCCCCGTTCATGCATTGTCATTGCTCGATCTGCCGCAAGACGGCGGGATCGGGCGGCTATGCCATCAATCTCGGTGCCCATGCCGAAAGCCTGAAGGTGGAGGGACGCGAGCATCTGCGCATCTATCACGCCATCCTGCGCGAGGAAGGGCAGGCCGACCAACGCTCGCCGGCCGGGCGCCATTTCTGCGGGGAATGCGGCAGTGCGCTCTGGCTGTGGGATCCGCGCTGGCCGGAACTGATCCACCCGCACGCCTCGGCGATCGATACGCCGCTGCCCAAGCCGCCAGAGATCGTGGAGATGATGCTGGCCGATGCTCCCCGGTGGGTCGATGTACCATCCGGTCCCGGCTACCTGCATTTCGACACCTATCCCGAGGAATCGCTCGAGGACTGGCACCGGCGTCATGGCCTGTTGAGCGAATGAAGCGGGCGGGATCGGCCAGAGCCGCCCGCCCGCGCAAGAGCACTTGCTGTTTGCAATTGGTCCGGATGTGGTAAATCGACACCAAGGACCCCCCCGATTGCATCGGGACAGGAAGGGACGGCCATGAGTACGCAGGACGACGATCTCAGCCAATTTCACGCCTATGGTGCGCCGCCCCTGCCGCAGGCCGATATCGAGGGCTGGCTTGATCATGACGGCGCCCGCATCTGGCATGCTTTCTATGGCGACGGGCCGCCGGTGATCCTGCTGCATGGCGGTCTCGGCCATGCCGGCAATTGGGGCTACCAATTGCACGATCTGCTGGCCGCCGGCTATCGCGTTGTCCTGGTCGACAGCCGTGGCCACGGCCGCAGCACGCGTGACGACAGGCCTTATTCCTATGAGCTGATGGCCTCCGACGTGCTGGCGGTGATGGATCGGCTCGGCCTGGACAAGGCCCGCTTCGTCGGCTGGAGCGACGGCGCCTGCATCGCCCTGGTGCTGGCTGCCGAGAACCCCGCCCGCTCGTCGGGCGTATTCTTCTTCGCCTGCAACATGGACCCCAGCGGCACCAAAGAGATGGAGCCGAGCCCCGCGCTCGACCGTTGTTTCGCCCGGCACCGCCAGGACTATGCCGCACTGTCCGCCACACCGGATAGCTTCGAACCCTTTGTCGCCGCCGTCAGCGAGATGATGCGGACGCAGCCCAATTATAGCGCGAGCGATCTAAGCGCGATCGATGTGCCCGTGGAGATCGTGCTGGGTGAGCATGACGAGTTCATTCGCCCCGACCATGCAACCTATCTTGCCCGCACCATTCCCGGCGCGACGCTGACCGTTCTGCCAGGCGTGAGCCATTTCGCGCCGTTGCAGCGGCCGGCACTTTTCAACCGGGCGGTGCTCGACTTTCTTGGCAAGCTCGCGTCATAGCGGCCCGGTCAGGTGGCGAGGCGCGCGGCCCAGCCCGAGACGGCCACCGCCAGAGTCTTGAGGTGGTCGGCGGCCGAAAAACCGGAAACGGCCTTGCGCGGCTTCAGGTCGTGGTCGCCATCTTCCAGCCACAGGATTTCGATGCGGGGCGACAGCGTATAGGTCGCGACCTCCTCGCGCGTGCCGAAGAGATCGCGCGTGCCCTGGGCGATGAGCGCCGGGGTGCGCATGTCGGCGAGATGGGCGGTGCGCAACTGCTCGGGCTTGCCGATGGGATGGAAGGGGTAGCCGAGGCACAACAGACCGGCGATGCGGCCTTCGGCCTGGAGATCGTCGGCGATCATGCTGGCGACCCGGCCCCCCATCGATTTGCCGCCGATGACGAGAGGTCCAGCCGCCCCCAATGCTTCGATGGCGGCGCGATATTCGCCTTCCAGCGTTTCGGCGCGCGGTGGCGGCTTGCGGGCGCCCGATTGGCGCCGCGCTGCCATATAACCGAATTCGAACCGGGCCATGCGCAATCCGGCTGCAGCCAGCGCCCCGGCACTGGCGGACATTGCGGCCGAATCCATTGGCGCTCCGGCACCATGCGCGAGCAGGACGGTGATCCTTGCATCCTCGGGTCCGTCCATGAGGAAGTGCAATGCCATATGAATACCTTGGCCCTGACCGCGGATGACGGCATGCCAACGGCACGCCCAGTCGTCATCAAAGGCTAGCGCCGCGATTCATGCAATTGCCGGAACTGCGTGACTCTGCTTCGGGAAGGAGAAAACTCCTGCGATGTTCTCGCGTTCAGGACACACGTTCCTCGCGTAGTGCTTGTCCGAGCAAAGAAGCCATGATCGAGGAAGACAGACAGTATAGGAGGATGCAAACCAACCAGGACATTATTTCCCCCAATCCAGTCTGGTGTTAGCCAGCCCAGTTACCAACACGTCGTGTGCTTCCGTTGAGACAGTTGACACTTTGATCGATCTGCCCGAGTTGCCAGCACGCAACTACCTTCCGTCATTCGTGCCTTCATATTATCGAGACTGGAGGTAATGGCAATCAACAATACGCTCGCATCTTCGATTTAGGGCCATAATTATTATTCAAATTGTTTGAATTGCATATTTGCCGCCGGGAGAGGCCGCTCAGGTTCCGACCCGAATCGTGGCGAGATGGTCGACTCTTGCGGGTGGAGCATGGATCTGATACTTAGCCTTATGGCTTATCGTATCGAGCAGCTCGACGAGATCTTCCTGGCCCTGGCCGACCCGACCCGACGGGCCGTGCTCGGACGCCTGGGGCGGGGGCCGGCCAGCATCAGCGACCTGGCCGACCCCTTCGACATGGCCCTGCCCTCCTTCATGAAACATATCCGCATGCTTGAGGGTACGGGCCTGATCAGCACCCGCAAACAGGGGCGCGTGCGGACCTGCACCATCGAAAAGCAGACTTTCGCCGCCGTCGAGGGCTGGCTGGCTGCCCAGCACGCGATATGGGAGGGCCGGACCGACAGGTTGGAACGCATCGTCGCCACCATGCTCGACAAGGAGCCGCCGACGTGACCCGCCACTTCGACCCCGAACTCGACCTGCGTATCGCTCGCGTTATCAAAGCGCCGCGGGCCATCGTGTGGCAGGCCTGGACCGAGCGCGCCCTCTTCGAACAATGGTGGGTGCCCGCCCCTGCGCGATGCCAGGTCGTCGACATGGATCTGTCCCCGGGTGGCGCCTTCGTGACTCGGATCAGCGAGGATGGCGGCACCTTTCAGCCCCATCTCGACGCCTGTTTCCTGACCGTCGACGACCGGCGGCGCATCGTGTTCACCAATGCGCTCACCCGCGGCTGGCGCCCCGCCGAACAGCCGTTCATCACGGCAGTCGTCGATTTCGCTGACCACCCAGACGGAACCGACTACACTGCCCATGTCATGCACAAGAGCGACGCCGATCGCGCCCTGCATGAAAAGATGGGGTTCCATGACGGCTGGGGCACCGTGACGGGGCAACTGGCGGCGCTGGTCGAAAAGCGGGCGTGATCGGACCGGATTCCTGGAATCTATCTTCCCCGACACGAAAATCTCTCCTCCCGGGCCTGTATTGCGGTCGCAGTTCGACTGTGCAGCCCGCTGCGCGTACCGCGCAGCATGTCCTCGCCATGCGGGCGGCTCGCAAAAGTCTCGCTTTGCTATTGCATAAGTAAATGCCATTTATGTATTATTTAATGATAGTTTTGTATACAATTTAATTGATGGATGACACAGAACCTGGCAGTGTGTGGACACAGCCTCATTCAGAAGGTTGATCAGGAGGTGTTCCATGGCTGGCAAGCAACGCGGCGGCACGTCGCAACCCGCGCAGGAGCGTGGTCTCAGCAGACGCGGTTTCCTGAATCTCAGCGCGAAGGGACTGGCGGGCGCGGCCTCGGCCGCCCTTGTCGGCCAGGCGGCGTGGCCAGGCTCGTCCCTGGCGAAAACGGCGCCCTCCGACATCGTGATGATGGATGCCATCCCGCTCTCGCAGGCGATCAAGTCGAAATCCATTTCCTGCGTGGAGGTGATGACGGCCTACCTCGACCACATCGACCGCTTCAATCCCACGGTCAACGCCATCGTCTCCCGGCAGGATCGCGGTGATCTCCTCAAGCAGGCCGGGGAGCGCGACGCGCAGCTCGGCCGCGGCGACTATGCCGGCTGGATGCATGGTTTCCCGCAAGCCATCAAGGACCTCGCCGATACCAAGGGCATCCGCACCACGCAGGGCTCGCCCTTGTTCAAGGACCGCATTCCCAAGACCGATGCGCTTTTCGTCGACCGCATGAAACACGCGGGCAGCATCATCATCGGCAAGACCAACACGCCGGAGTTCGGCCTGGGGTCGCAGACCTACAACCAGGTCTTCGGCACCACGCTGAATGCCTATGATCACAGCAAGACCGCAGGCGGCAGCAGTGGCGGCGCCGCGGTGTCGCTGGCCATGCGCATGCTGCCGGTCGCCGATGGTAGCGACCATGCCGGCTCGCTGCGCAACCCGTCAGCCTTCAACAATGTGCTGGGCTTCCGCACCTCCTTCGGGCGGGTTCCCTCACCGGGCGCCGACGTGTTCGATGCCTCGCTGGGCGTGAACGGCCCGATGGCACGCAATGTCTCGGATCTTGCTTTGCTGCTCGCGGTGCAATCGGGCTACCACGCCGCCGCGCCCCTCTCCCTCCACGAGGATCCCACGCGCTTCACCGAGCCTTTGAAGCGCGACCTGAAGGGAGTGCGCATAGCCTGGCTTGGCGATTGCGGCGGCTATCTGCCCTTCGAACCGGGCGTGCTCGAGCTGTGCAGGGCAGCTCTCAAGACCTTCGAAGCGCTCGGCTGCACCGTCGAGGAAGCCAAGCCCGATTATCCCATCGAGAATGTCTGGCGCAATTGGCTGCCGCTGCGCGCCTGGCAGACCGGCTCCGGCCTGAAGGTGCTCTATGACGATCCGGCCAAGCGCGCCTTGCTCAAGCCGGAGGCGCAATGGGAGATCGAGAACTATCTGAAGCTCAGCGCCGTCCAACTCTCCGATGCCGCCGCCGCGCGCACCCAATGGTACCAGGCGGTCCGCACTTTCATGGAGCGCTACGACTACTTCATCCTGCCGTCGGCGCAGGTTTTCCCCTTCGACGCCACCACCCATTGGCCCAAGGACATCAACGGCCAAGCGATGGACACCTATCATCGCTGGATGGAGGTGGTGATCCCGGTCACCATGTCCGGCTGCCCCGCCATGAGCGTGCCGGTCGGCTTCAACGATCGTGGCCTGCCCATGGGCATGCAGCTCGTTGGGCGCAATCATGCCGAGATGTCCGTGCTGCAGCTCGCCTACGCCTATGAGCAGGCCACCGGCTGGCCTCAGAACAGGCTGCCACCGGCGCTCAAGCCGGCGTGAGGCGACCGGCCGAGGCACGCCAGTCCCCGAAGCGCGTGCCTGGCTTTCTCGGGCCGTGAAAGGAATGGCAGCTTGCCGGCATCGGTAGAAGGCGCGATATGGGCCTATGACCGAGCGCCGAGCCACCCAATTGCGGGATTCGATCGAGGACGAGATCGCCACCGGGCGGTTGAAGCCGGGTGAGCGCCTCGACGAAGTGTCTCTCGCCGAACGTTTCGGCGTCTCGCGAACGCCGATCCGCGAGGCGCTGCAGCAGCTTGCCGCCGCTGGGCTGGTGGAGCTGCGAACCCGCCGGGGTGCCATCGTCAGCGCGCCTGATCCCCGCCAGCTCATGGAAATGTTCGAGGTCATGGCGGAACTGGAGGCCATGTGCGGGCGCCTCGCCGCCCGCCGTCTCCTGCCCGAGGACGAACAGGCTCTCGTCGCGGCCCTGGCGGCCTGCCAGGAGGCTGCCGCCAATGGCGATCCCGACAGCTATTACTATGAGAACGAGACGTTTCACCGCGTCATCTATCGCGCCAGCGGCAACAAGTTCCTGGCGAGCCAGGCAGTGGTCCTCAACAAGCGCCTGGCTCCCTTCCGCCGCCTGCAGCTACGCGTGCGCAACCGCATGAAGACCTCGCAGAACGAGCATGAGGCCGTAGTCGCCGCCATCCGCGCCGGCGAGGCCCAGCATGCCGCCGAGCAACTGCGAGCCCATGTCGCCGTGCAGGGCGAGCGTTTCGGCGACTTGATGTCATCGCTCGGCAAATCCCGCAGCACCGGAGCGTAACCCCGGCGGATGGGACTTCCATCCAGGCGAGAAAACCCCTAGGATCCGTCACGGCGCTGCGAGACGCCTCCGGACCCGCGGGAAGGGCTCAGCCCCCTCACAATCATCGACATCAGGACGACCTGCCCCTGTGCAGCCGATTGCGGGTCTTCGGCTCTGCGCACATGGAGGCACCATGAAAACCCTTCCGGTTTCGCCCGACCTTTCGCACCTCAAGAACCAGGCCAAGCAGCTATTACGGTCCGCCCGCAACGGCGAGAGCGAGGCTCTTCGCCATTTCGCCGAATGCCTGCCCTCGGCACGCGGCCTCGAGCCGGCCGGGCTTGCCGGCCGCCAACTCGCGTTGCACGACGCTCAGTCCGTCATCGCGCGCGACTACGGCTTCCGCTCCTGGAGCGAGCTCAAGCACTATGTCGAGTGGACGCACAGCGCCACAGCCGAGAGGTTGCGGACCTGGCTCAATTGGGTGCTGGAGGGCAATGCCACCCAGCGCCATCTGGCGCAACGCACCCTTGCCGAACAACCGGCACTGTTCGCGCAGGACCCGTGGCTCGCCTGCGTCACCGGCGACGAGGTTCGGCTCAGGGCGCTCATCGCCGAGGATCCGGCCTTCGTGAACCGCAGCGGCGGCCCGCTCGCCATGCCGCCATTGATCGGCACCAGCCATTCCGGCCTGGTCCGCGTACCGGGCTTCAAAGAGCCGCTGCTCGCCTGCGCCCGTCTGCTGCTCGCCCATGGCGCCGACGTCAACGCCAGCTGGACGGACCCGCGCTGGCCGGATTCGCCGCTTTCCGGGCTCTATGGCGCGGCTGGACGCACGCATGACGAAGCCATGACCCGGCTGCTGCTTGAAGCGGGCGCCGATCCGAATGACAATGAATCGCTTTATCATTCGGTCGAGGGCTCCGACGATGTCGGCACCCGCCTGCTGCTCGCCGCCGGCGCGCGCGTCACTGGCACCAATGCCCTGGGCCGGGTGCTCGATTTCGACAAGCTCGACACGCTCAGGCTGCTGCTGGCGCATGGCGGCGATGCCAGGGAACAGGCCTGGATCCATCATGCCATCCTGCGGGGACGCTCCAGCGCCCATGTCCGGGCCTTGCTGGACGCCGGCGCCGATCCGCGTGCCACCGGCCATGGCGGCGTGAGCCTCTATCGCTATGCCCAGCAATATGGTCGCACCGATGTAGCAGCCATGCTGCAGGCGATGGGAATCGAGGAGGAACTCACCCAGGAAGAGGCTTTCGTGGCGGCCTGCACGCGGGCTGACCGGGCCGCGGCCGCCGATATTCTCGCAAGGGAGCCGGATATTCTCGCCCGCCTTTCGGAAAGACAGCTCAGGACCCTGCCTCTGCTTGCCGGCAACGGCGCGATCGAGGCCGTCCGCGTCATGCTCGGCCTGGGCTGGCCCCGCGAGGTGAAGGAGCATGAATGGTCGGCGACGGCGCTCAACAAGGCGATGTTCCAGGGCGACGCCGCCATGCTGAGCTTGCTGCTGGAAGAGGGAGCCGATTGGCGCACCGAGCACGGCTTCGGCAACAACGTCCTCGGCACGCTCTCCTATGCCAGCCAGGCGGAGGATATCGCCAGCGTCATGCCGCAGGACTATGTCGGCTGTGCACGGGCCTTGGTCGAGCACGGCGTGCCGCTTTCGGCGTTCGAAGGCTATGATTTTTCAGACGATGTCGCGGCCTTTCTCAGGGACCGGGCACCGGCGTCGACCTGACGGCCCTCACTCCAGATTGGTATGACGCGCCCGCATCGTCTCGGCGGTCTCGCCGAGACGATCGCGCAGCTTCAGCACGATGATCTCGAACACCAGCATCTGCGCCGTCTCGAACAGCGACCCCATCGGCAATACGGAAACCCGCCCGCCCCGGTCATCCGCCATGGTCTGGGCCGGAATGGTGAAGACGATATCGGCGAGCTTGGGCGTACGCGCTTCGGGCTGGGCCGTGACCACGGCAACGTGGGCGCCGGCCTTGCGGGCGACGCTGATCAAGGCATCGCCAATATTGGAAGCGCCTGGCCCGGAGGAGACGAAGAGGAGGTCGCCGGGACCGATCGGCGGTACCGTCATGTCGGCGACGACATGGACGTCGAGCCCGAGATGGAACAAGCGCATGGCCAGGCCGCGCATCTGCAGCCCCTCGCGCCCGGCGCCATAAATGGCGATACGGCCCGCCGTGGCGAGTGCTTCGATCAGGCCATCGGCGGCGTCGGCGGGAAGGGCCTTTACCACTGTGGCAAGGTCGTCGAGAGCGCTGAGGCTGAGGGCGGGGATGGTCTCCGTCATGACAGATCCAGTTTGTTGCTTAAGAAAACGAACTAAGTTCTAGGCCTATGCCAAGCAATCCGCAACGGGACTTCATGCTTGACTCCACTATAATGGATAAATAATCTCACATTATGGAATCAGCCGACACCACTATCGATACTGAGCTGGGCGGGCGCATCAAGGCGTTGCGCGGCCAGATCCATCTGACCATCGATCAACTCGCCGCCGCCAGCGGTGTCAGCCGCGCCATGATCTCGCGTATCGAGCGCGGCGAGTCGAGTGCCACCGCCCAATTGCTTGCCCGGCTTGCCGGCGGCCTCGGCGTTAGCCTGTCCACCCTGTTCGCCGCCGTGGAGCCGGCGGCTTCGCCCCTGGCCCGGCGAGCCGAGCAGCCGCTCTGGCGCGACCCCGCCACCGGCTATCTGCGCCGCTCGGTTTCGCCCGCAGCGGCCAACGGCATCCTCGACCTTGTCGAGGTTGAGCTGCCCGCGGGTGCCCTCATTCCCTTCGAACCCCAGGCGACCGCCTTCGACCAGCTGGTCTGGCTGCAATCGGGCAGCCTTACCATGACGGTCGATGGCGAGGCCTTTCCGCTCCAGCCGGGCGACTGCCTGCATATGCGGCTCGACAAGCTCGTCATGTTCCACAATCCGGGCGACGGGCCGGCGCACTATTTCGTCGTGCTCTGCCCCTCACGACAGGTTTCCCGATGACCGGCCCCACCATTGCCATCGCAACGCCGCAAGAGGCGGAAGCCCTCGTTCCCGCTTTGGCTGATATCCTGATCGACTGCGTCGAGGGTGAAGCCTCCATCGGCTTCATGCTGCCGCTCGCCCGCGAGGAGGCGGAGGCCTTCTGGCGCGGCGTCGCCGTACGGGTGGCGGAGGGCACCACCCTGCTGCATGTCGCCTATCTCGACGGCAGGCCGGTCGGCACCGTGCTGCTCAGCCCTGAAAGCCGCCCGAACCAGCCCCATCGCGCCGACGTGCAGAAACTGATGGTGCACAGGCGCGGCCGCAATCTCGGTATCGCCGCCGCGCTGATGGCTGCCCTCGAGGACAGCGCCCGGGCCAGCGGCCGCATCGTACTCTGCCTCGACACCGCCACCGGCTCCTCGGCCGAGCGGCTCTATGACAGGCTCGGCTGGCAGAAGGCCGGCGTCATTCCGCGCTATGCACTCTGGCCGCAGGGCGGCTATTGCGACACCACCTTGTTCTGGAAAGATTTAGATCGATGATCATCCGTCCCGCCACCCCGGACGACCTGCCAGATATCCTCGCCATCTACAACGATGCCGTGCTGAACTCGACGGCGATCTGGAACTGGAACACCGTCGATCTCGCCAACCGCCAGGCCTGGTTCGACCTGCGCAAGAGCCAAGGCTATCCCATCCTCGTCGCCGACGTCGAGAGCACGGCGATCGGCTATGCCAGCTATGGCGACTGGCGTCCCTTCGACGGCTATTGCCACACAGTAGAGCACTCGATCTATGTCGCCGGAACGGTGCGGCGCCAGGGTGCCGGGGCTGCCTTGCTGGATGCCCTGATCGGCGCAGCACGCGATGCCGGCAAGCATGTCATGCTGGGCGGCATCGAGGCCGGAAACGAACCCTCGCTCGCCCTGCACCGGCGCTTCGGCTTCACCGAGACGGCGCGTATGCCCGAAGTCGGCCAGAAATTCGGCCGCTGGCTCGATCTCGTCTTCATGCAGAAGACGCTCAACGGCTGAGATCTACGGTGTCCCGGGAACGAGCAGGCTCCCGAGCCTCTCGATCAGCGACTGCCTGTCATGATGACGGCGCACCCAGTCCCGGCCGAGTTGTGCTCGCCTTGACCGTTCGCCGGAATCAGCCAACGCCTGGGCGCAGCAATCAGCAAAAGCCTGCGGGCTCTCAGCGATCCAGCCGCCGGCTTCTTGTGGCCAATCGAGTCCCGCCGCGCCGGCCGGGGTCGATACGAAGGCAACGCCATGGGCCGAGGCTTCGAGCAGCTTGATGCGGGTGCCGCCACCGCTGAGCAGCGGCGCCAGAGCAAGGGCGGCATCCCGATAGAGCCCGGCAATATCCGGCACGAAGCCCGCCACCTCGACATCATCCTGTGCGGCAAGCGCGAGGATGGGCGGCGGCGGCTCGGCACCGGCGACCACGAGGCGGCAGGCCCGGCCGGCCTGATGGCGCAGATGCGGCATCACCTCCCGCGCGAACCAGAGCACGCCCTCGACATTGGGCTCATGCGACAGCGAACCGACGAAGACAAGCGTGGCGCCATCGTCACTTCGGCGTGGCTCAGCCGGCAAGGCGACCGCATTCTCGATAACGTCACAGGCAAGGCCGGCATGACGCGATGCCAAGAGCCGGGCCTCCTGCTCGCTGGAGACGAAGACGCGGCCGAAGCGGCCGACATAGCGCTCGATCAGGCCATCAAAGGCGCGGGCCTCCTGCTCGAGCCAGGCGGCACGGGCCTCGTCATGCCGGGCTCGCGCCGATACGGCCCGCAGGCCGAAAGCGACCGCATCGTCCTCGTCGAGATCGATCGTTGCCGTCGCGCCCCTGCCGAGAACATCGATGCAGGGCGCCAGATAGGAGCGCCCGACATGCACGATATCCGGATCGCAGGCCGCGATCAGGCCTGCAATCTCAGCCATAACCGGCGCGGAAAGATGGCTCGTGATGCTCGGCTTGCCATAGGTCTGGAAGAGCTGCAGGCGCCGGCCAGGATCGGTCACCCTGGCGAGCATTTGGAAGGCGGTATCGCGGCGCCCGGCGCAGGCGACGACATGGAGCCGGACGTCGAGCTCGGCATAAAAGCCCGGCGCGACGCTGGTTCCACCGGCAGCCGGCACCACGATCAGCTCGACCGAGGCCATGCGGGCCAGCGCCTCCAGAAACAGGCCCATCCGCATGGCCAGCCCGTTTCCGGTCCTGTCCGGCATGATCGGGCTCACGAAAACGGCCCTGCGGCGCATCATGATCCTTTCCGCCGAAACGAGTGCAACCGTGGCGTTCCTATAGCGTTTTACGAAAAGCGCCTATGGCTTCATTTCGAAAGGCTGCGGCCGGGTGAGGTTTTCCGGCCGCAGCACGGCGTCGAGCTGCTCGCGCGGCATCAGCCCTTTCTCCAGCACGAGTTCATAGACACCGCGCCCGGTGGCATGGGCCTCCATCGCCACTTCGGTGGCATGGCGGTAACCGATATAGGGATTGAGGGCGGTGACGATACCGATCGATTGTTCGACGCTGGCGCGCAATCGCTCACGATTGGCCGTGATGCCGGTGATGCAGTTCTTTTCCAGCGTCAGGCAGGCGGCGCGCAGATGATCGATGCTCCGGAACAGGCTGTAGGCGATGATCGGCTCGAACGCATTGAGCTGGAGTTGTCCGGCCTCGGCCGCGAAGGTGATGGTGACGTCATTGCCGATCACCTCGAAGGCGACCTGGTTGACCACTTCCGGGATCACCGGATTGACCTTGCCCGGCATGATCGAGGAACCGGCCTGGCGCGCCGGCAGATTGATCTCGTTGAGCCCGGCCCGCGGCCCGCTGGAGAGCAGGCGCAAATCGTTGCAGGTCTTGGAGAGCTTCACGGCCACGCGCTTCAGCACGCCCGAGAGCTGCACGAAGGCGCCGCAATCCTGGGTGGCTTCGACCAGATTGGGCGCGGTGATCAGGTCGATGCCGGTGATCTCGGCCAGGCGTTTGCAGACGATATCGGCATAGAGCGGATGGGCGGTGATGCCGGTGCCGATTGCGGTGGCGCCCATATTGATCTCGCGGATCAGCCCGGCGGCTTCAGCAAGCCGGGCCTCGTCCTCGGCCAGCATCAGCCCATAGGTGCCGAATTCCTGTCCCAGCGTCATCGGCACGGCGTCCTGGAGCTGCGTGCGCCCCATCTTGAGGATGTCGGCGAACTCTTCCGCCTTCGCCTCGAAGGCCCGGCGCAGGATAGCCATCGCATCGATCAGCCGGCCGATGCCGAACCAGGCCGCGATCTTCAGGGAGGTCGGATAGACGTCGTTGGTGCTCTGGCTCTTATTGACGTGCTCGTTGGGATGCAGATGGCTGTACTCGCCGCGCCGATGGCCCATGAGCTCGAGCGCCCGGTTGGCGATCACCTCATTGGCGTTCATGTTGGTGGAGGTGCCGGCGCCGCCCTGGATGAGGTCGACCACGAACTGGTCGTGCAGCGCCCCGGCCTTGATCTCCTCGCAGGCCGCCACGATGGCGGCGGTGCGCTTGTCGTCGAGCAGGCCGAGTTCGCGGTTGGCAAGCGCGGCCGCCTGCTTGATCGAGGCCAGGGCCCGGATCAGGTCAGGACAGGTCGCCACGGTCTGGCCGCTGATCCGGAAGTTCTCGACGGCCCGCAGGGTGTGGACGCCATAATAGTCGTGCGCGGGCACCTCGCGGTCTCCCAAGAGGTCGTGCTCGAGGCGGAATGCGATCTCAGACAAGGCAGGTTTCCTCCGGCCAAGCATCAAGCAGAATTTCCGGGCGCGGCCCACGGACGTGCCGCGCGGGGAAATTCTGCAAATGCTTGATCTCTTGCAGCTTCCTCTTGATCGCGCCCATGGCACGATCAAGAGGAAGCTGCATGGGGTTCTCCCCGGGGCAATGGCGAGTTGCGGCTTCGCGCGCACCGAAGCGTGCATTGGGCAATGATGGACAACCGGGCGGAACGAAGCGGTTCTTGCTTTGCCGGCTCCGTTCCGCCCGGCCGGGAAGGCTCATACGCCTGGCCGGGACTCCCCGCCAATGCTATCGCGGCAAAGCCTATTCCAAATCTGCATAACCTTCAGGCGACGGCCACCTGCGCCGCTTTCCACACCCTGTCGACGAAGGGCCGGGAACGGTCGGCGCTGCGGTAGAGCCGGATATCCATCGGCATTTCCGGGGCGATCACCGTCAAGGACCCCTCGGCGATCTCATCGGCGACAAGGCTGCGCGGCAGCCAGGCAACGCCATGGCCGTCCAGCGCCATGAACTTCAAGGCCTCGGCCATGGAGCCCTCATTGGTGTGGGCGAGATAGGTTACCGGCGCTCCCTCGCGAGCCTGGGCGATGGCGGCGAGCAATCCCAGGAAAGAGCCGCGCGAATAATGCAGCAGCGGCACGCGCTCGTCGCCGGCCTGCCAGCTGCGGCGTTCGGGCCGCGCCGCCACCGCGACCAGGCTGTCTCGCCCGACGGTGAGAAAGGCAAAGCGTTCGGGATCGAGCGGCACCGAGATATTGGGATGATGGAAGGTGAGCAGGAAATCATAGCCGCCTTCCACCAGCGCCTGGATGCAGGTGTGGAAATTCTCCGGCAGCACGCGGCTCGTCACCGGGCCGACCTTGCGCCGGATTTCCGTGAGCCAACCCGGCAGGAAGGTCAGGCAGAGAGCATGCAGCGCCGTGACGGCGAGCACTGGCAGCTTGCTGCCCTCCTGGCGGCTGCGGAACTGCGAACGGCTGAGGGTGAGCAGGTGCACCGTTTCCTCGGCCGTCTCGCGGAATTGCCGGCCATCAGCGGTCAGGGTGATCGGAAAGGTACTGCGGTCCAGCAATTCGGTGCCAAGCCAGACCTCGAGCGCACGAATGCGGCGGCTGAAAGCGGACTGAGTGATGTTGCGGTCCTCCGCCGAGCGCGAGAAGCTGCGCGTCTCGGCCAAGCTCAGGAAATCCTCAAGCCATTTCAGTTCCAAGGCCATTCCTTCCGGTGTGACGAGACGGGCAAGCGCGTGAGAGGCCGGATTGTTTGCCATGATTGGCTTCGCCGTCGCCATGCCGCATTCCCGCTCTGGCATGCAGCGCGGAGTGATGCAATCATACCGTCCTCTCGACCAGTTGCGTGGCCCCGGTGTCGCTGCTCTCCGAACTGATCCTCGCCACGGCCCTCGCGGCCGTGCTCATCTTCAACTGGCGGATCGCCTGGCAGCCAGCCTGGCTGCGCATCGGCGTCGCTGCGGGCCTTTTCTGCCTGTTCACCCTGCTGATCCTGCGGGTCGCCGGCATGCCGGCCGCGCCGGTGCTCGACGCCGACACCCGCATCGCCACCTGGCAGCGCGGCCTGATCGCCCTGTGGTGGTTGCTGGGCGCGCGGTTGACGGTCGGTATCCTGCCGCTGGTCCTCTGGCAGAAGCGCGAATCGAGCCAGCCCAAGATCGCTTCGGACCTCCTGGCCGGCCTGACCTATCTCACCGCCGTGCTGGCCATCGTCAATTTCGTGTTCGACCTGCCCGTCCGCGCCCTCCTGGCCACCTCCGGCATCATTGCCGTCGTGCTCGCCTTGGCCCTGCAGAACACGCTGGCCGACGTCTTCGCCGGCATCGCCGTCGGTATCGAGCATCCCTATGTGGTCGGCGACCGCATCGGTATAGATGGCTCCTTCGAGGGAGTGATCGTCCAGATCAACTGGCGCTCCATCCATGTGCGCACCGATGGCAACGACATCGTCACCATCCCCAACAGCCTGATCTCCAAGTCACGTGTGATCAATCGCAGCCGGCCGAGCACCAGGCGCGATGATTCGGTCCAGGTCGCCTGCGATTCCACGGCCCGGCCGGACCTTGTCCTGGAATATCTGCGCCATGCGGCGCTGCTGACACCCAAGCTTCTCTCCAGCCCCGCCCCCGGAACCTCGCTGGCGCGCATCGGTGCCCGCACCAACAGCTATGACATCAGCTTTTCGGTCGCGCATACGGACCATCTCGGCGCGGCCAAGAGCGCGCTGCTCGGCCAGGTGCTACGGCAGTTCCACTATCACGGCATCCGCCTGGTCAATCCGGGCGCCATCTCGACGCCGATCGGGCCGGTCCAGGTCAGTCTCGGCCCGCTGGAGACCCTGCCTCCCGAGCAACTCCTTGGCGACATTCCGCTCTTTCGCGAGCTCTCGCCCCAACAGCGAGCCGATCTCTCCACCAAAATGATCAAGCGCCATCTCGAAGCAATGGCGACGCTGGCGTCGCAAGGGGGCACCCTCTCATCCCTGATCGTGGTGGCCTCCGGCGTGCTGGAGGCGAGCCGGACCATCCGCGACCATTCCCATGTGGTGGGACGCCTGGGGCCGGGCGACCATTTCGGCGAACTCGGCCTCATCACCGGCGCGCCCAATGCAGGCACGATCCTGGCACTGACCCGCTGCATCATCTTCGAACTGCGCAAGGAGGATCTAGATCCTATCCTTGCCGCCGAACCTGGGCTGTCGGAAGCGTTCGAAGCCTCGGTCCGCCGGGGCCAGGCGTTCCTTGCCCGTGACGAGGCGGCCGCTACCTATGCCCAGCCGGGCCCGCCCGCGCAGTTCCTGGCGCAGATCCGCGCCTTCTTCAAGACGTGATTCCCGGGACCGCCAGCATCCTGCTGGCTCTTGGAAATGTTGCGTTTGCAGAATGGAAGAGCCAGCAGGATGCTGGCGGTCCCAGGATGGAAGTGGTGAAGCCGCGCGCGGCATAGTATGCCTTCCCAATCCCCTCGGACTCGTCAGATGCCTCCCGATTCGCGCCGCCTTCGCTTCGTCTATTTCCTGGTTGCCGGATCCGGCCTCGTCAATGTCGCGCGGGCGATGAGCCTGTCCTTCCTGGCGGTGAAGCTGCAGCAGTCCTTCGGACTGGGTCCCGCCGCCATCGGCGTGTTGCTCGGCACCGGCCCTCTTCTCGGCGCCATCGCCGCTCCCGTCGCCGGGTCGCTGTCGGATCGCGTCGGCCGGCAATTCATGCTGGTGCTGATGCTGGTGCTGACAGCCCTCTCCCTCGTCGGCATGGGCTTTGCCCAATCGGTCACCGCCTTCTGTGCCGCCCAGATCGTCGCGGCCGTCTCCATCGCGGTCTACGAGCCGATCTCGCGTGCCCTGATGAGCGACATCTGCCCGCCGGAACTGCGGCTCAAATATTTCTCCTGGCGCTATATGGCGGTGAATGCCGGCTGGGCCGTCGGTCCGCTGATCGGGATCGCTGCCGGTGCTGCCTTCGGCCTGCTGTTTACCCTTGCCGGCTGCATCTACGCCGCTTTCGCTCTCGCGCTCCATCTGGTTGGCGTGCCTGCGGATCCGAAAGCCTCCGGGAGCGACGCGGCCGAGGAACGCATCTCCGTCCTGGCCAGCATTCGCGCTGCGGCGCGTGATCCGCGCCTGACCTTCTTCGTCGGCGGCGGCACGCTGCTGATCGCCGTCTACGGCCAATGGTCCGCTACCCTGGCGCCCTATCTGAGCACGACCCTGGAAGGCGGCGTGGATCTGTTCGCCTATCTCCTCTCGATCAACGGACTGGTCGTGCTCGTCGGAAATCTGTTCGCGCGCCGGCTGATCGAAAAGGTCGGCGCCCTCCACGCGATGGTGCTGGGCTGCATCCTCATCCTCGCCAGCGAGCTCGGTTTCCTGGCTTCCAGCGGTTTCACCGGCTTCGCCCTCTTCATGGTGCTGTTCACCATCGGCGAGATCCTGGTGGTGCCGTCCGAATATCTCCTGGTGGACGGCATCTGCAACGCCCGAAACCGGGGCAGTTATTTCGGCGCCCACTCCTTCTCGACCATCGGCAATTTCTTCGGCCCGGCGCTCGGCGGCCTGATGGCCGGCACCTTCGGTGGCGCCGGCATGTTCCTCACCTTCGCTGCCTTCGCCGCGGCCAGCGCCGTGATGTTCACCATCGGCACGCGCATGCCGCCGCCGCGTCCGCGCACCCAAGGTGCCCCGGCAGCAGCCGCCATCGAGGTTTCAGGCCTCAGCTCACGCTTGCGTTATGCCTGAACCTCTCAGGCATAGCCGAGGCAGCACAGAGCCACCGGCCCGGTCATGATCGCGCGGCCGTCCGGCAGCAGTTCGATGGAGAGGGCTCCGCCCGGCAGATGCACGGTGACACTGTTGCCGTCTACGAGCCCGCGAAGGCGCCCGGCATAGGCGGCGACGCAGGCGCCGGTACCACAAGCCTGCGTCAGGATGCCCGGCCGCTCCCAGACCTTGAGGCGCAGCGTGGTGCGATCGACGACTTCGGCCACGCCGACATTGACGCCCTCCGGGAACAACGGATCGTTCTGGATGGTCGGCGCCACGGCCCTGACATCGACGGCGTCGAGATCTTCGACGAAGAACACCGCGTGCGGATTGCCGATATTCAGGGCGAGGCCATCGCGAAGCGGGCCGCTGATAAGCGCCAGATGGGCGGTATCGACCTCATGAGCAAGCGGAATCTGGTCACAGCCCATCACGATCGGCCCGAGCGTCACGGCCACCGCCATCGGCCCCGCCCGACGGCAGGCCAGCAGGCCTCCGCCCGTCTCCAGCACCAGTTCATCCCGCCCGCTCTCTTCCAGCAGGATATGGGCGACGCAGCGCGTAGCATTGCCGCAAGCCCCGGCCTCACGCCCATCGATGTTGAAAATACGCATGCGGGCATAGCTGCCGCCGGCTGCCCCGACGGGTGTCGGCGTCTCGATGGTGAGGACCTGCTCGGCCCCCACGCCCGCCTCGACGTCGCAAAGGCGTACGATGTCGGCCACCGGCAAAGCACGCGGATGCACGCGCTGGTCGAAGATCACGAAGTGGTTCCTCAGGCCGTGCATCTTGACGAAGGGCTTCAGCCCCTCGAGGCCGGGCGGCAGCGCTTGGGCGAGGTAATCAGGCAGCAGCATCGGGGCGGGGCCTCATGGCGCAGGGTAACCACGACCGGATTTGTATTGTCCGGCAATTGACACATGCCTAGAGAAGATCCACCCTGAACGAAACAAATATTACTTCCAGGGAACAGCGTGGGGACATGATGGCAGGCCAGCAGCTTTCTGCGCGCGACCGGCTGCGCCCCTGGTATCTGCTCTCTCCGACCCTGATCGTGCTCACCGTGCTGATGGTGGTGCCCATCGTCATCATGACGGTGTTCAGTTTCTATCAGTTCGTCACGGCCGGGGTGGAGAAACAGGTCTTCACCACCGCGAACTGGCACGAATTCTTCACCGACAGCTTCTACCACCTCTTCCTGTGGAAGACGGTGAAGGTGGCGGCGATCACCGCCATTCTCTGCGCATTGCTCGGCTATCCGCCGGCCTATTTCATCGCGATGACGCGCACGCGGCACAAATGGCTGCTGCTCCTCCTCTTGATCGTGCCCTTCTGGATCAGCTTCACCATCCGCACCTTTTCCTGGATCCACATCCTGGGCGAACAGGGCATCATCAACGTGGTGCTGATGAAGCTCGGCCTGATCTCCGAGCCGCTGCGCATGCTCTACACCCAGGGCTCGGTGATCATGGGCATGATCCATTTCTTGCTGCCCTATATGATCCTCAACATCTATGTCAGCCTCGAGGGCATCGACCGCAATTTGATCTCGGCGGCGCGCACGCTGGGCTGCACCCAGGGCCAGGCCTTCCGCGAGGTGGTGCTGCCGCTGTCCCTGCCGGGCCTGATGGCCGGCCTGCTGCTCTGCTTCGTGCTGGCGGCGGGCAGCTACGTCACCCCGCAGGTGCTGGGCTCCACCCGCGACGCGCTCTTCGGCAATTTGATCTACGACACCATCATGACGCAGCTGAACTGGCCGCTGGGCTCGACCCTCTCCATCGTGCTGCTGGTGCTGCTCGGCATCGTCGCTATGATCTACAGCCGCTATATGGGCCTGTCGCGCATCTTCAAGGGGCTGAGCCAATGAGTGACCTGCCCGGCGTGGAGAAGGATTGGTCCTGGCAGGCGGTGAAGCTGTTCACCATCCTGGTCTACATCTTCATGTTCGCACCGATCCTGGTGGTGGTGATCCTCTCCTTCAACGATTCGCAGTTCGGCGGCTTCCCGATGACCGGTTTCAGCCTGCGCTGGTACAGCAAGCTGATGGAGAACGAGGCGGTGATCCGCGCCTTCAAGACCTCCCTTTGGGTTGCCCTGATCACTGCGGTGATCTGCACGGTGCTGGGCATCATGGGGGCGATGGCCCTGGTGCGCTACGACTTCCCCGGCAAGCAGTTCATCAACACGCTGCTGATCGCCCCGGCCCTGGTGCCGGAGACGGTGCTCGGCGTTGGCCTGCTGCTTTTGATGCGCTGGGCCCAGCAGCCACGCACGCTGGTGCTGCTGGTGCTCGGCCATATCATGCTGGCCCTGCCCTATGTCATTCTGGTGGTGCAGTCGCGGCTCATCGGCATCCGCCGGGTCTATGAGGAAGCAGCACTGTCGCTGGGCGCCAACCGCTTCCAGACCTTCCGCGAGATCACTTTGCCGCTGCTGATGCCGGCCGTCATCGCCAGCCTGCTGCTCGTCTTCACCATTTCCTTCGACAACGTCACCGCCAGCCTGTTCTGGCGCCCTTCGGGCGTCGAGACCATGCCGACGCAGATCCTGTCGATGCTGAAAGTTTCCATCAGCCCGGAGATCAACGCCCTCGGCGCATTGATGATCCTGTTGACCGTGGGCGTGCCGCTCATCGGCGGCGGCCTTGCCCGCTATCTCGCCCGCGGGGTCCGCTAAGGCATTTTCCAGAAAGGTTGATGGACTTTTTGACTAAGAAAATGCGTCAAGACACCGAGAACCACCAGGAGGGGAACCGAACCAATGACAATGTCGCAGACCAGGCGCCTGGAGCGCCTCAAAGAACGTTATCTCAATGGCGGCATGAGCCGCCGCACCTTCCTCGGCCTCACCGCGGCAGCGGCGGCCGGGGCCGGCATCAATCTGAAGTGGGGCGGCCCGGCCCTTGCCGCCGCCAAGGACGTGCGCTTCGACGGCTGGGGCGGCAGCGTGCAGGAGGCCATGGATAAATATGCCTTCAAGCCCTATTCGGCCAAAACAGGCAACAACGTAGTGCAGGGCACCTTCGGCGATGAGAACGAGATCATCACCAAGGTCAAGACCGCTTCGCCCGGCGAGTTCCAGGTGATCCATTCCTCAGGCGTCGAATATTACAAGCGCTATGTCGATGCCGGGCTGACCACCAAGCTCAACGAAGCCAACATTCCAAACATGGCCAACATCATGCAGGTGATGTTCGAGCCATTCCGCAAGATTTCGCCGGACCTGTCCTGCGTGCCCTACGACTACGGCACCACCGGCATCGCCTACAACACCAAGGTGATCTCCGAAGCCGAAGCCAAGGAGAAGGGCGTCAATCTGCTGTTCGATCCCAAATACAAGGACAAGATCGGCGGCTACGGCAATATGATCACCCGCGTCTGGTATGCGGCGCTTGCCCTGGGCCAGGACCCCAACGCCATCAAGGACATCGATGCTGTCTGGGACAAGGTACGCGAGCAGCGCGACCTCGCCAAGAAATACTGGTCGTCGGGCGCCGAGCTGATGGATCTCCTCTCCAAGGGCGAGGTGGTGGTCACCGATGCCTGGTCGGGACGCGTCGCTGCCCTGCAGGCCCAGGGCGCGCCGATCGGCTATCTCGATCCGCCCGGTTCCTATGCCTGGATGGAGGACCTCCTGGTGCTCAAGGGCGCCCCGATGGCCGAGTGCGAGGAACTGCTCAATTTCATGCTGCAGCCCGAGGTGATGATTGCAGTGGCGGAAGGACAGAGCTATCCGCCCGCGCTCGATCCCACCAAGGTGAAGCTGACCGACAAGGTCAAGGCGCTGCCCGCCTTCGACCCTACCGGCAAGATGGCGTCGCTGACCTTCGCCGATGCCGCCTATTGGGACAAGCACACGGACGAGTGGACCAAAGCCTGGGACCGCATCGCCAAGGGCGGGTGATCTCCCGCCCGAGAAATCCGGGCTGGCGAGCTTCGCCGGCCCGGCTGCGTCCTAGCCGGCTGCGTTCGCAGCCGGTGTTTCGAACGAGAGCGTGACTGATGACCAAGCCGACGGCCGTGGAACTCACCAATGTCAATCTGGCCTATGGCGATTTCGTTGCCGTCAAGGACGTCAACCTCACCATTCGCAAGGGCGACTTCGTCACCCTGCTCGGCCCTTCCGGCTGCGGCAAGACCACGATCCTGCGTTCGATCGCGGGCCTGGTGCAGCCGACAGCGGGCCAGATCGTCGTGGCGGGCCGGCGCATCGACAATGTGCCGATACACAAACGCAATATCGGCCTGGTCTTCCAGAACTACGCCTTGTTCCCGCACAAGAACGTGCACGACAATATCGCATTCGGCTTGAAATATCGCGGCGCAGACAGGGCCACCATCACCACCAAGGTCAAGCGCGCCCTCGACATGGTCCGCCTGCCTGGCGTCGAGCGCAAGCTGCCGTCCGAGCTCTCCGGCGGCCAGCAGCAGCGCATCGCGCTGGCGCGCGCCATCGTGATCGAACCGGACGTGCTCCTGCTCGACGAGCCGCTCTCGGCGCTCGACGCCCATCTGCGCGAGGAAATGCGCATCGAGCTCAAGAGCATCCAGCGCGAGATCGGCATTACTTCGATCTTCGTCACCCACGACCAGGAGGAAGCCCTGGCCATGTCCGACCATATCGTGGTGATGAACAAGGGCGTGGTCGAGCAGCAGGGCACGCCCGAGGAGGTCTACAAGCGTCCGGATACCCGCTTCGTCGCCAGCTTCCTCGGCCAGTCGAACCTGATCGAGGGCAAGATCCTGGGCGTGTCCGAAGGCCGCCTTGCCCTGCATCTCGACAATGGCGTGCAACTCGTCGCCATCGCGCCGGCCACCGCCCGCGCCGGCACCAGGGCGACGGGCGTGGTGCGCGCCCAGCGCATCCAGCTCGGCTCGCCGAGCGGCCATCCCGGCGAGCTGCGTGCTACTATCACCTCCGCTTCCTATCTCGGCGGCACGGCGGCCTATATCCTCGATCTTGCCGGCCTCCGGTTGCAGGCCAATGCCACCATCGAAGACAGGGTCTGGCATGACGGCGAGGCCGTCGCGGTGACCATCGCCCCTCAGGATGTGCTGCTGCTGGACGAGAACGGGCGCAGGCTCGCCTGACGCCCCGACCAATACTTCATTCGATATCAAGGCTATTTCAGCACCAACGAGGGTCTCCATGCGCTACGACGTCGTGGTTCTCGGCGCCGGCATCGTCGGCACCTCGGTCGCCGCGCATCTGCAGGAGCGCGGCCGGTCCGTCGCGCTGGTCGACCGGCGTGGCCCGGGCGAGGAAACCTCCTATGGCAATAGCGGCGTGGTCGAGCGCTCCGCTTTGCTGCCCGTTGCCTTCCCGCGCAGCCTTTCCGCCCTCGCCGATGTCGTGCTCAAGCGCTATCCCGGTGCCAATTACCACTGGTCGGCCCTGCCGGCCTTGGCGCCCTGGCTGCTCGCCTATTGGCGCAACTCCGCCCCGGACCGGCTTCTCGCCACAGCCCGGATGATGCAGCCCCTGCTGAGCGCCACCGTGGAAGAGCATCGCGCCCTGGCGAGCAAGGCCGGCGCCGATGCCTTGTTTCGCGACACGGGCTGGCTCAAGGTCTATCGCAGCGAGGCCGCGTTCGAGGCCGAGAAACGGGAATTTCCCCTCGCCGCGGAGTTCGGCTACCGGGTGAAGGCGCTGACGCGCGATGAAGCCCTGACGCTCGAACCCAATCTCCGGCCCGATTTCACTGCCGCCGTGCACTGGCAGGATCCGCAGAGCGTCTCCGATCCCGGCGGCGTCACCAAGGCGTATGCCCGCTATTTCGAAACAATCGGCGGGCAGGTCCTGACCGGGGACGCCCGCAGCCTGCGTCCGGGTGCTTCCGGCTGGAGCGTCGCTACGCAGGAGGGTCCGATCGAGGCGGCCCAGGCCGTCGTCGCGCTCGGGCCATGGTCGATGGACCTGCTTTCCCCGCTCGGCTACCGCTTTCCGCTCGCGGTGAAGCGCGGCTATCACATGCATTACCGCGCCGAGGGCAATGCCGGCCTCAGCCGCCCGGTGCTGGACGAGCAGGGCGGCTTCGTCATCACGCCGATGGTCGGCGGCATCCGCCTGACAACCGGCGCCGAATTCGCCCGGCGCGACGCTCCGAGGACACCCGTGCAGGTCGAGCGCACGGAAAAGCTCGCCCGCAAGCTCTTCCCGCTCGGCGAGCGCGCCGAGGCCGAACCTTGGATGGGATCGAGGCCGATCTTCCCCGATTCGCGCCCGATCATCGGGAAAGCGCCACGCCATGATAGCCTCTGGCTGGCCTTCGGCCACCAGCATGTCGGCTTCACCCTGGGGCCCGCCACGGGCCGGTTGCTGGCCGAGATGATGACAGGCCAAAAGCCCTTCATCGATCCGTCCGCCTATGGGGCGGAACGCTTCGGCACCTGAACGAAACGGGCCGTCCTTTTACCCGAAAAGACGCCCCCCTGCACCGAAAGGACACAGGCATTTTCCTTTGCAGCGCCGCGATTTGGTGCTTAGACGGGGCGTAACGAGATTGCGGAGCCGCCGATGAACCCCTCCTTTGCCGCTGATCTGATGGAACGCGCCCGTGACAAGGGCCCGATCACCATCGGTCTGGTCGGCGCCGGCCAGATGGGTACCGACCTCATCGTTCAGGTCGCGCTGATGCAGGGCATCCGTATCGGCGCGGTCGCCGTGCGCTCGCGCCCGCAGAACGCCATCGCCGCCGCCCTGAGCGCCGGGCACCGGCTGGACGAGCTCGTCGAGGTCGCCAATGCCTCGGCGATCGACCGTGCCATCGAGACCGGGCGCATCGCCATCACCACCGACCTGGAGGCACTGGCCGCCGCTGGCCGTATCGAAGTGATCATCGATGCCACCGGTCATCCCGAATCCGGGGCGATCGTGGCTGAGGCCGCCATCCGGCACGGCAAGCATATCGTCATGCTCAATGTCGAGGCCGACATCACCATCGGCCGCCATTTCAAGGCCGAGGCGGAGAAGGCCGGCGTGATCTATACTGGCGCGGCCGGCGACGAACCGGCCGCCGCGCTCGAACTGGTCTGTTTCGCCCGCACTCTCGGCATGACGGTCGTCGCCGCCGGCAAGGGCAAGAACAACGCCCTGAATTTCGATGCCGTGCCCGACGACTATGTCGCCGAGGCGGCGGCGCGCGACATGAACCCGCGCGTGCTGGTCGAGTTCGTCGACGGTTCCAAGACCATGGTGGAAATGGTGGCGCTCGCCAATGCCACCGGCCTCGAGCCGGACAAGCCTGGCCTGCATGGGCCGCGCGCCAGCAAAGAGGAACTTGCCGAAGTGCTGATCCCGGTCAGCCATGGCGGCGTGCTCTCCAAGCGCGGCTGCGTCGACTACACCATCGGCAAGGGCGTGGCGCCGGGCGTGTTCTGCGTGGTCGAGCCCAACCATCCGCGCGTGCTGGAACGCATGACGGACCTGCATGTCGGCAAGGGCCCCTTCTTCACCCTGCACCGGCCCTATCACCTCACCAGCCTGGAGACGCCGCTCACCGCTGCGCGTGCCGTGCTTTACGGTACCGCCGACCTGCAGCCGCTCGACCATCCCGTGGCGGAGACGGCGGCAGTGGCCAAACGCGACCTCGCACCCGGTACCGTGCTCGGCCGCATCGGCGAATATGATTATCGCGGCTGGTCGATGCGTTGGGCCGATGCCAGGCGGGACAATCTGCTGCCGCTGGGCCTGGCTGAACGCGCCTGCGTCACCAAGCCGATCCGCAAGGGCGAGCTGCTCAGCCACGACAATTGCGCGGTCGACGAGAGCCTCACCATCGTGCGCCTGCGCCGGCAGCTCGACCTCGCCGATCAGCGGTTCCTCAAGGCCGATGCGGCCTAAGCCCGATTGGGGGGCTGGTCTTCAGGCCGGCCAGGAAACGCCACGCTCGCTGGATCGAGAAAGGCGGGTCTGAAGACCCGACCCCAAATGCCGCCACCCTGACAACGCATCCCATGTTCTATTATCTCGCTAAGACCCTGGGCTTCCTGATCCTGCCCTCCAACGCGGCCCTTGTGCTCGGCCTCCTCGGCCTCGGCCTGAGTTTCATTCGCCGTGTCCGGCGCTTCGGCCGCTTCCTGATGGGCTTTGCGCTGCTGGCCTTTGCCGTGATGGGCTGGTCGCCGCTCGGCAATTGGCTGATCCAGCCGCTCGAGGAGCGCTTTCCCCAAGCTTCGATCATGCCGCAGACCAGGATCGCCGGCATCATCGTGCTGGGCGGGGCGGTGGACACGCATATCTCCACCACAAGGAACGAGACGGCCCTCACCGATTCGGCCGAGCGCATGACGGCGGTCGCCGGCCTTTCGCGTCAGTTTCCCGAGGCCCGAATCATCTTCACCGGCGGCGTCGGCTCGCTTGCCGGCCAGATCTGGGGTGACATCACCGAGGCGGATGCCTCCAGGCAGCTCTTCCGCAGTTTCGGCATTCCCGATGAGCGTATGTTGTTCGAGAACCGTTCGCGCGACACCTATGAAAATGCCGTCTTCACCTACGACCTCCTCAAGCCCAAGCCCGGTGAGACCTATCTGCTGGTCACTTCCGGCTACCACATGCCGCGCTCGATGGCCTTGTTTCGCAAGGCCGGCTTCGATGTAATGGCCTATCCCGTCAATTATCGCACAGCGGGCCCGCAGGATGGCGTGCGGCCCTTCTATGCGATGAGCGACGGGCTGCGCCAATGCAATCTCGCCGTGCGCGAATGGATCGGCCTGCTGTCCTACCGCTTGAGCGGGCGCATCGACGAGATCTTCCCCGAACCTTGAAAGTTGCACCATGTCCGAGCCCCTGCTTGCCGCTGCCGAACAGGCCGTTCCCATCTGGTTTGCCACCAAGGAGACCGCCGGCGCGGTGCTGGAGCGCCTGCCGCAAGCGCAGCGGGACTGGATCGCCGCCAATGACTTTGAGGCGAGCGCCGGCCGCCACCTGATTCTGCCGGGACCTGAGGGCAGCCTCGCCGGGGTGATCTTCGGCCTCGAAGGCGAAACGGCCCGTCATCGCGATGGCTTCCTGCCCGGCAAACTCGCCACTTTGCTGCCCGTGGGCACTTATCGCTTCGCCAATGCCAGCCATGACGATCGGCTCGCCGCGCTCGGCTGGGTTCTGAGTCTCTATCGTTTCGGCCGTTACAAGCGCAACGATATCAAGGCCGTACACTTGGTCGCACCCGATGGTATCGATCGCGATGAAATCCTGTCGATGGCCCGGGCGGTCGCGCTCGGGCGCGACCTCGTCAACACGCCGGCCAATGATCTCGGTCCGGCGGAACTGGCCGAGGCGGCACGCGCCCTGGCCGAACGGCACGGTGCGGCGTTCCGGGTCGTTGTCGGCGAGGAGTTGCTCGCCGAGAATTTCCCGATGATCCATGCCGTCGGTCGTGCCTCCGCGCGAGCGCCGCGGCTTGTTGACCTCACCTGGGGCGATCCCTCCCATCCCAAGGTGACGTTGGTCGGCAAAGGCGTGATCTTCGATACCGGTGGCCTCGATATCAAGCCGTCTGCCGGCATGCTCCTGATGAAGAAGGACATGGGCGGGGCCGCCTCGGTGCTCGCCTGCGCCAGCATGATCATGGCCGCCGGCCTCAAGCTGCGCCTGCGCGTGCTGATCCCGGCGGTCGAGAACGCGATTTCCGGCGATGCCTTCCGGCCCAGCGACATCCTGGCCTCGCGCAAGGGGCTGAGCGTCGAGATCGGCAATACCGACGCCGAGGGCCGCTTGGTGCTGGCCGACGCCCTCGCGCTCGCCGACGAGGAAGCGCCCGAGCTGATCGTCGACATGGCGACTCTGACGGGCGCCGCCCGCGTCGCGCTCGGCCCCGATCTGCCGCCCCTGTTCTGCCGCGACGAAAAGGTAGCGGCCGATCTTCTCGCCCACGCCGCCAGTGAGAACGACCCGCTCTGGCGCCTGCCGCTCTGGCCGCCTTATGACGCGATGCTGGAGTCCAAGGTCGCCGATCTCAACAACGCCCCCGGCGGCGGCTTTGCCGGCTCGATCACCGCGGCCCTCTTCCTCAATCGTTTCGTCGAGAAGGCCGGCGCCTATGTGCATCTCGACATCTTCGCCTGGACGCCCTCTGCCAAGCCCGGCCGGCCCGAGGGGGCCGAGGTGATGGGCGCCCGCGCCCTCTACGCCTATCTCAAGGCGCGTTTCGGCTGACACGACAGGTCGGTCAAAGCCTGCCTATCGACAGAATATCGGGAGCCGGCCGCGAAGCCGGTCCCACTCATAACCAAAGCCAGTCCAGCCTTCCGGGAATTTGCGCCATGAGTAGCCATGACGAACTGATCCGCCTCACCGCCTGCGAGGTCGTCGAGCGCCTCAGGCGGCGCGAGGTCAGCCCGCTCGATCTGGTCGAGGCCTCGCTCGCCCGCATCGAGGCGGTGGATGGCAAGGTCAATGCCATGGTCACCCTATGCCCCGAGCGCGCGCGCGACCAGGCTCGTCGCCTGATGGCGACTGCGCCAAGCGAAGATCCCAGCTGGCTCGGCGGCCTGCCGCTTGCGGTGAAGGACCTCAACGACGTTGCCGGCGTGCGCACGACCTATGGCTCGCAGATCTATAGGGATCATGTGCCCGAGCGCTCGGACATCATGGTCGAGCGCCTGGAAACCCGCGGCGGCATCACCATCGGCAAGAGCAACACGCCCGAATTCGGCGCCGGCGCCAATACCTTCAATGCCGTATTCGGCGACACGCTCAACCCCTGGAACACCAGCCTCAATGCCGGCGGCTCCTCGGGCGGGGCGGCCGTGGCGCTCGCCACCGGGCAGGTCTGGCTGGCCACCGGCTCGGATCTCGGCGGCTCGCTGCGCACGCCCGCCAGCTTCTGCTCGGTCGTGGGCCTGCGCCCTTCGCCCGGCCGGGTCGCCAGCGGCCCCGACGGCATCAAGTTCGAGACCCTCCCGGTCAACGGCCCGATGGCGCGCACTGTCGAGGATGTTGCCCTGATGCTCGACGCCATGGCCGGCTGGCATATCGAGGACCCGCTGTCGCTGGAAGCACCGGCTATCGGTTTTCGCGAGAGCGCCCGCCGCCGGCAGGCACCCAAGCGCGTGGCCTTCTCGCCCGACCTCGGCGTCACCCCAGTCAATCGCGAGACCCGGGCCATCGCCGAGGCCGCTGCAAGGCGGCTGGAAGAGGCCGGCAGCATCGTCGAGGAAGCCTGTCCCGATTTTGCCGGCGTGCCCGAAGCCTTCCAGACGCTACGCGCGCTTTCCTACGCCGCCGGCATGCGCGAACTGCTCGAGACGCGCCGCAGCGAGCTCAAGCCTGACGTGATCTGGAATATCGAGAAGGGCCGCGCCCTGGATGCCGATAGCATCGGCAGCGCCATGCTCCGCCGCAGCAAGCTCTATGACGACATCGCCGCCTTCTTCTCGCGCTATGACGTTTTGATCGCCCCGGCCGCCTGCACGCCGCCGCTCGGAATCGAGCAGCGCTGGGTGCGCGAGGTGGAGGGCACAAAGTTCGAGAACTATGTCGACTGGCTCAAGATCGCCAGTGTCGTCACCATGACCTCCTGCCCCTCCCTCGCCTTGCCTGCCGGTTTCACGACCGATGGCCGCCCCGTCGGGGTGCAACTCATCGGCCGACCGCGGGGCGAAGCGGCGCTGCTGAGCGCGGGCGCCGTGCTGGAGGAACTGTTGGGGCTGAGCAGGCTGGTGCCGATCGAGCCGAGAATGCTCCATTGTTCGCTCACCGGCCTAGAAATATTCGCTCCTTGATCGCATCGCCCCTGACTCGTCTGTGTGACTTGTCTCAGGTTCAGATCATTGCACCAAACCTGAAAGCGGCCTAGCATGCAGGTTAAAAGCACATGTTAGAGGTAAAATTGATGGCCGATTCTGCAAATACTCCTGAAGAAAATAAGGGCATTACTTCACTAAATGGAAATATATATTTTGATGTCATGAGCTGGCTGCATAATTATTTAGATCCAAAAACATATTTCGAAATCGGAACAAATAAAGGTCACTCACTCAATCTCGCGAAATGCAGGTCGATTGCCGTTGATCCGTCCTTTGCTGGACCGACAGAACCTGCGGGAAAACGTCCTGTTACGATGTATTTCCAGATGAAAAGCGATGATTTCTTTAAGGAATATAATCCCAAGGCGCTTCTTAACGCCGAGGTTGATTTGGCATTTCTGGATGGCTTACATGAGGCTGAGACGCTCCTGAGGGACTTCTATAATACGGAGATGTACTGCAAGAAGAACTCCATCATTTGCATTCATGATTGCGTTCCTACGAATACATCGATGCTTACACGAGCTCATAATGGCTCCTTTTGGACTGGAGATGTATGGAAGGTATTATCTATACTTAAGGAATATAGATCGGATCTTAACATTTACGTTTTTGACGCTCCACCTACAGGCTTAGTTGTTTGTACAAATCTCGACCCTCAGTCAAAACTCCTTGAAGAGAATTATTGGGATATCTGGCGAAAGTGGTCAAGAATAGATCTGGAATCATATGGATATGATAGATTTATTGAGCAATGTGAAATAATATCGACCTCAAAATTAAGGACAGCCGAGGAAATGAGGCGCTTCTTCTGGCTATGATTTGTGAGTTCCAATATCAATGACGATCGGAGCGAGCTCAGCGGTCACCTCGAATTCTGATCGCCCCTCCTCACAGGCCACGCCTGCAGGCGGAGATTAGGGCGGCCAAACCAGAGGCAAGGCAATTACCTCTGGCTCCCTGCTTGCCGTTCATGACACATTAAAAAGATCCAGAAACCCTCAAAACAATGATTTTATGAAATGAGTTTCAAAAGAGATTCAGCGACCGCTCTTGTATCTTTACAATGCAATGCGTACCCGGTATCTGAGGTCTTGCCGACCTCGGCTATAAGGTCCGTATAATAATATTCCGTCTTGCTGTTGAATGCTATATCCAGCAGACCATAGTTCGGATTAACTCGCTCTCCATGCGCTATCATTATCTGCCGAGCCTGGCTTTGAGCAAAGCCCGCGGAATGAAAAGCCGATCCTACCGTTCCTAAAATTACTTCCCTGTCTCTAAACAGCAATAACTGATCTTTAATTGACATAGTTTCAGGATATACAATATCCACACCCTTTTCTTTCAATATATTTTCTATTTCTATTTCATTTACAATTCCACTTATCTTATGAGTTAGTTTTGTTTTTGAAATATATACCGGTGTGCTGTTCGCATTCCGACGCGCATCGCCTAAGATATTAGAACCTATTCTCGTAAACAATTCTTGTGTTGCTTGCGGATGAACCCATGCATTCTGTCGGAGACAGGGCAGAGCAATTTCAACATCATGATATATTTCAGGCCGGGTACATTGAATGATGTCCGATCGCTGAATCCCCAAGGCGGACAAGAAAACCTGTACGAAATGATGATTGATCCATTGATCCATAGGCCATTGCGCCTGAACCAGCACTTTCCTGCCGCCAAGCCCATGTTGTGCTACCGACCATAAGCGCGGCAACGTCTCGAACAGGAAGTGTCCATAATAGAGGTTGATCCGACCGCCGAAAATCACATTGGACACGCCTCCATCGACAACATTATCCAGAGAACAAGGCATTTCCGGAACTTGGACGAGATCCTCGTTCTGTGGACCTTTGTAGTCGGTGGCGTCGCGAATGATGGTCCCTTGAAGATCGAACACACCCCATTTGCCGAAGGCCACCATTGGCGTGAATATAGCTTTGGCGACATGGCCAATCACCGGATCTCCCGCCCTTGCTTCGGTTGTGTTCCAGCGGGGGTCGTTCCAGAACCCTGCACAGGGTCGCAATACAGAATTTGACAACAAGTTATCCATGTCTTTCGTACCTGGAATCGCCTGGGAGAAGCTTCGTTTCCAGGACTAATTTCAAATTGTGGCGATCTATTTACGCCCGGAGAATGAATCAGCGCGTCGAAAGAATGTAGCTCCGACTGAGACGCTCCAAGATAAGTCCCAACCCAAGGGTTACGACACCAAATTCAATGGCATAGCTGCGATCAAGCAAATCCTCGCCATAACCTCGATAATAGGCCGATCGCATCCACTCAACTACCTGAAGCGCAGGATTGTAGGAAAGCCAGGTACGAAACGGGTCAGGTACAGAACTCGGCACAAAAGCGACACCGGATGCCGCCCACATCGCAATATTAAACAACGTATAACCTGTCATCCACATCTGGTTCATCATCATGATCACACTGTTGAGAACGCCCATTCCCAATCCCAGTATGACCGCTGCGCAGAGAGCAAAAAATGCTTCCGCCATATCATAGGGGACAATGGGAATATCGAAGGACCAGCCGAGAATGATCATTATGATGGTAACCGTAAAAGCTGATAACATTTCCAATATAGCTACCGCTATTAAAACATCTACTAATTTAACTTCTGGAAGAGCCAACAAGGGTTTGTTTGCAATAAGATCTACCATCATAAAGCGAGCCAGGTAAGAAAACACCATAAATGGTATTGACCCTGTCGCAATAAATAAGACGACACTATCTCCAAAAGGCGCAGCTCGATGGCTGATTGACATAATGGCGATCAATATCAAGATATGTGAAACTGGCCACCCAACCGCGAATATATAGCCTAGTCCATGACCAAAAAAACGGGTTCTCATGGTGCGCAGGATCAGGGCAGCGAGCACCTGACGTTGCCTTCTCATTGCAACCCAGAAGCTCGGTACTTGGTACTGAATGGTACTCACGCGAAATACATCCCGAGTCCGCCAAGTGATCGGCCTATGAGGCTAAGGCAGCGGAGAAATTCATTCCGCCTCCCTGCAACCACACCCCGAAGCCAGGTGTCTTTGCCAGAATGCGTATATCACGCACGCCCCCAGCAACCAAACCATGAATATATTCCAAATAGGGCAAGTTTTAATTTTAGTACCACTATCAGATCATCGCGAAACAATAAAAGACAAAGTTATCGATATGAATTTGTATATTTCATGCAATTTTCGGTAATTCTCTGAAATATCCTTATAAAGGATGGGAATAACCATTAAATTAATAGCTAATACTCAAAAACTCACGTAAATCAGGCTAATTTATTGTGTCCAGATGGGAGAATTATTATTTTAGAATCAAAAATAAATTACTGCCTTCCAGTAGAATGATTGCCCTGTGGCCCCTCCACAAATACGGCAAGGGGGGACGCCTGACAATTCTCGAATTAACCCAATCTGCGTGATTACACCTCTATCCTAACCTTTCGAATGCTGACAGCTCGGAGGCAGGGATAGCCATGGCGGTTGAGATGCGGCCGGCGCAGGCGTTGCGGCTCTGGCATGATGTGATGCTGAACCTCGTGCGCGACGCCCAGCCGGATTTGTCGAGCCGGCAGCTTGCCATCCTGCTCACCGTCTATCTCGAGGCACCGCCGCATACCGTGCGCGGCCTTGCCGCCAAACTCGATGTCACCAAGCCGGTGATCACCCGCGCCCTCGACAGCCTGGCCAAGCTCAAGCTCACGGCGCGCCGGCGCGATGAATTCGATCGGCGCAATGTCATCATCCAGCGCACGGTGGACGGTGCGCTCTATGTCGAGAAGCTCGGCGATATCCTGGTTGCTCTCGGCCGGGATCTGCCACGATGAGCAGCCTGGAGCATCGCTCCGTCAAGCAGATAGCCATTTTCAGCAGGGGCGATACGATACCGGTAAATGGAGGCGCGAGCCGCGGCGAAGTGCTTGCAGCCCCTAGCTGCCTGCTTCATTGATGACACCGCCAATTTCAAGGACGAAACCCTTTGACTGCCTATGATCGTCGTATCACACCGGCCCGGCCGGACCTTGCCGCCGCCTCGTTGCGTGGCATCGTCGCGGCACCGCGCTATGTCGAAGGCAGCGAGCGTCGTGTGATCGAGACGGCGGTGCCTCTGCGGCCCGATCCGGATTTCTCGGCCTCGATCGATACTGAGCTCCTCTTCGGCGAAACCTTCACCGTCTATGACGAGATGGAAGGCTGGGCCTGGGGCCAGGCTGGCCGGGACGGCTATGTCGGCTGGCTGTCCGCCAATGCGCTGGCGGCCCCGCGCCCGGCCACCCACCGCATCAGCGTGCTGCGCAGCTTCATCTATCCCGTGCCGTCCATCAAGGCGCCGGTGATGCAGGCCCTGAGCCATGGCTCCGCGCTTGCCGTGGTTGCCAGCGAAGGGCAGTTCCTTCGCCTCGAGGATTGGGGCTTCGTTTTCGCCGCCCATGCCAGGCCCGTCGAATTCAAGGAGGATGATACGGTCGCGGTCGCCGAGCGTTTCCTCGGCGTGCCCTATCTGTGGGGCGGCAAATCGAGCCTCGGCCTCGATTGTTCGGCCCTGGTGCAGACGGCGCGCCATGCCTGCGGCCTTGCCTGCCCGCGCGACAGCGACATGCAGGAAGGCGCGGTGCCAGGCGAAAGGCTCGATCCCGCCGGCCCTCTTTCGCAATTGCGGCGGGGTGACCTCCTGTTCTGGAAGGGCCATGTCGCCATGGTCCGTGACGACAGGACGATGATCCACGCCACCGGCGATACCATGACCGTGATGGTCGAGGGCCTTGTCGAAGGCATTGCGCGCATCGCCGCGGCGGGCAGCCCGTTGCGCAGCATCATCAGGCCGGCCTGACCCGGAAAGGACGGGTCGGAAATCATCCATTTCGGATCGCAGGAGACACCGTGCCATGACCTCGCCTGAAGGAGGATCAGCCAAGGCCCCAGCCTCCGCGGGCCCGACAAAGGCGACAGGGCACGGACTATCGATGCAGGACAAGCTCGCCGCGGGCATCGCCTCCGGCCTGCTGCGCGACCTGCATGTGGTCCTCGCCAGCCATGGCGGACACGTCATCCTCGAACATTATCTGACCGGGACGGACGAAAGCTGGGGGCGACCGCTTGGCGAGGTCGGTTTCGGGCCGCAGACGCTGCATGACCTGCGCTCGGTCACCAAAAGCATCGTCGGCCTGCTCTATGGCATCGCCCTCGATCGCAAACTGGTGCCGCCACCCGACGCGCCCCTGCTGCCGCATTTTCCGGACTATCCCGATCTCCTTGCCGCACCTGATCGGCAGGGACTGCGGATCGAGCATGCCCTCACCATGACGCTCGGCCTCGAATGGGACGAGGAGCGGCCCTATACCGATCCGCTGAACAGCGAGATCGCCATGGAAATGGCGCCGGATCGCTACCGCTTCATTCTTGACCGGCCCGTCGTCGCGGAGCCTGGCACGCGCTGGATCTATTCGGGCGGGAGCGTCGCCCTGGTCGGTGAGCTGATTCGGCGCGGAACCGGCAAGACCCTGCCTGAATTTGCCGAGGAAACCCTGTTCGAGCCGCTTGGCATTGACAGCTTCGAATGGATCACCGGAGACGACGGCGTTGCCTCGGCGGCCTCGGGCCTGCGCCTGCGCGGCGCGGACCTGCTGCGCATCGGCGAGCTGGTGCTCGCCAAGGGCCTTTGGAACGGCGACCGAATCATATCGCAGGCCTGGATCGAGGCCTCGTTGAAGCACGCCATACCGACCGGTGGCGGGCTGGCCTATGGCCGGCTGTGGTTCATCGGCGAGGCAGCGACCACGGCATTGCCCGGCGGCGAGCATCCCTGGTTCGCCGGCTTCGGCAATGGCGGCCAGCGCCTATGGCTGATGCCGGACGCCGGCATCGCTGCCGTGATCTATTCGGGCAAATACAACGCACCCGACGCCTGGGTGACCCCGACGCGCATCTGGCGCGAGATCATTCTCGCCAATGCAGGAAAAGCCTGAAGCAGTCTCCGCGGCCTATTTCGGCGCCGTGCCGTTGAAGGCAAGGATCTCGCCGGCGAGATAGAGTGAGCCGGTAAGCACCACGCGCGGCGCCACTGGAAAGACTTCGCTGGCGATCGCCTCGAGCGCGGACTGGAGGCTGCCATGGGCCTGGGCGGCGAGCCCGGCCTGGCGCGCGGCTTCGGCCACCGCCTCGGGCGATCGGGAAGCCGCGCTGTGTTCGATCGGCACGGTATGCACCTCGCGGGCGAGGCCGGCGAAATTGTGCAGAAAGCCGTCGGAGTCCTTGGTGGTGAGCATGCCGGTCACCAGCACCAACGGCCGGGGATGACGTTCCTCCAGCTCGGCGAGGGCCTCGGCCAGCACGCGGCCGCCATCGACATTATGGCTGCCGTCAAGCCAGATTTCAGAGCCGGCCGGCAGCAGCGCCGGAATGGCACCCTGGGCGATGCGCTGCAGACGGGCAGGCCATTCCACCACCTGCATCGCCTTCTCGAAATGAGCATCCTCGACGGTGAACAGGCTCTGGTTGCGCAGCGCGGCGATGGCAAGGCCGGCGTTGCGATGCTGGTGCCGCCCGGCAAGGCGGGGCAGGGACAGGTCGAGCAGGCCGCGCTCGTCCTGATAGACCAGGCGGCCATTCTCCTCATGCATGTCGAAATCCTGCCCACCGATGACGAGCGGCGCACCGACCCGGGCCGCCACGGCCTCGATCACGGCGCGGACCGCATCGATCTGCGGATAGATCACCCCCGGGGCGCCGCGCTTGAGGATGCCGGCCTTCTCGCGGGCGATGCCCTCGATGTCGGTGCCGAGAAAATCGGCATGGTCATGCGAGATCGAGGTGATCACGCTGAGCAGCGGCTTATCGATGACATTGGTGGTGTCCATGCGCCCGCCAAGCCCCACTTCCAGCAGCAAGACATCGGCCGGATTCTCGGCGAACAGTTTGAAGGCGGCCGCCGTGGTGATCTCGAAGAAGGTGATTGGCGCGCCGTCATTGGCCTGCTCGCAGGCTTCGAAAGCCTCGATGAGCTTGTCCTCGCTCACCAGAGCACCGCCGCCAGCGCTCCCCTTGGGCTGAGCCAGCCGGATGCGCTCGTGGAAATGCACCAGATGGGGCGAGGTATAGACGTGGACGCCGTAGCCGGCGGCTTCCAGCGCCGCGCGCATGAAGGCGATGGTCGAGCCCTTGCCATTGGTGCCGGCGACATGGATCACCGGCGGCACCTGCCGTTCGGGATGGCCGAGCTTGGCCAGCAGCACCTCGATCCGGTCGAGCGAAAGATCGATCTTCTTGGGGTGCAGCGCCATGAAGCGGGAGAGATAGGCGTCGGACTGCGTCATGGCGGCGATAGGGCCTCGAATTGAGCCGGCTCGGACAGAACCGGAAGGGAAACGGCACACCGTCAGCCTTACCTTTTCCCCCGGCGCGGGGCCAGACCCTTTCTTGCCCGGCGTCATGCCTCCCAGTCGATACGCCGGCGACAGATCGAAGCAACCACCGCCCCGGTAAAGGCAAAGGGAAGGAACCAGCCCATCCATCCGCCGGAGAAAACCAGCATCGGAATGCCGGCAGACAATGCGCCGATCAGCGCCCAGAACGCCGGCAGTCGCGCACCGACATTACGCTCGCCCAACCAAGCCAGCAGCACGGCGCCGGTCATTGCCAGAGGAAAGGCGATAATGGTGCCGACGATGCAGAAGGCGAGCCCCACGGTCGGTGCAAGACCCACGGCCACCGCCAGGAAATCGGGCAGGGTCCGCGTGTCGAAGGGTATGGGCTTGGCCGCGTATTGCGCCGAGGCTGTCAGAGCCAGACCGAGCAAGAAGGCCGGCCCAGCGGCAATCGACGCCAGGCCGACACTGGCCATGTTTACGGAACGCGGACGCATCACGGCCTCGTCAAGGCGACACCATGGCTTCCTCGACCGGCGTTGCCGCGGGCCGATGGAGGTCGCCGAGCCAGCCATTCACCTTGCGACCGAACTGGGCAATCGCACCCATGTTGAAGAAGTGCATGGCGCCGAGCACCAGCACGGCCAGACCCACCTTGCCGCTCAGGAAACGTATGGCCCCGGTGACGGTGGTCGGCTCTTCGCCCAGGCTGAGAGAGAGGGTGATGAAGCCGATATTGACGAGATAGAAGCCGACTATGAGCAGATGGTTGGTCGAACGCGCCAGGCTCTCGTTCTGGCCGAAGCACTGGGTCAGGAAGACCAGGCCGCTGCGCGACAGGGTCCGCGCCACCCAGATGGTGATGCCGATGGCAATGACGAGGTAGAGGGCATAGGCAATCTCAGTCATGTCGTTTCCTATCGTTATATCCGTTATTTCTGAATATTCAGAAATAAAATGACGCGAGAAAGTTGAAAACGGCCTCGCATCTCGCCGCTCTATTCCTTGCTTCTTCCCGGAATGAAACGCGCGACCTTGCCACCGAGCTTCATCAAGGTGACGAGGGTGGGCTTGGGCAGCACCCGGACCTGCTCGTACCAGCCGCTCAACGTGGACATGAAGTCGTGCAGGCGCGTCACGCGCTCGCGGATGTGGGCCGGCGCATTGCCGTCACGCTGCAGCTTTTCGGAAAGCTCGCCGAGCAACTGGATGGTGGGGTCGATCTCGCGCCGCTTGCGTTCGATGGCAATGCGCATGAGCATTTCCCAAAGATCGGTCTCGGCGACGAAATGGTCACGCCTGTCACCCTCGACATGGACGCGCCGGACGATGTTGTAGCCCTGCAATTCCTTGAGCGCAGTCGAGACGTTGGAACGCGCCAGGCCCAGTTCCCCGACGATGGTTTCCGCATCGACGGGCCTGTCGGACAAATAGAGCAGCGCATGCACCTGCGCCACCGAGCGGTTGACTCCCCAATAGGTCCCCATCTCGCCCCAATGGAACACGAAGGTCTTGGCTTCGGGGTAGTCGAGCAGGCGCATGATTTATCCTATTTCTGTAAAAACAGAAATAACAGGCATGAGCGAGAGAGTCAATCCGGCGACCTGCCCCGGGTGCACGGGCATCTTGCCCGTACTTCCGATCCTGCAACCGCAGTGCTTCCAAGAACGGGCAAGATGCTCGTGCACCCGAAATCGCGCCCTCAAGAAGGGCCTAGCCTCCCGTGAAGGTCAGGCCGCTTCCGCCGGGATCTCCTTGGGCGGTGTCTTGGTCAGCAGGCGGCAGATGCGCGCGACCGTGGCCTTCATCTCGTTGCGATGCACGACCATGTCGACCATGCCGTGCTCCTGCAGATATTCGGAGCGCTGGAAACCTTCAGGCAGCTTTTCGCGAATGGTCTGCTCGATGACGCGCGGGCCGGCAAAACCGATCAGGGCGCCGGGCTCGGCCAATTGCACGTCGCCGAGCATGGCATAGGAAGCGGTGATACCGCCCGTAGTCGGGTTGGTCAGCACCACGATATAGGGCTTCCTGGTTTCCCGGAAACGCTGGATCGCGACCGTGGTACGCGCCATCTGCATCAGGGACAGAATGCCTTCCTGCATGCGCATCCCGCCACCGCAGGCGAACACCACGAAGGGAACGCCGCGGTCGGCCGCCGTGAGCAGGCCCTTGACCACCGCCTCGCCGGCCGCCATGCCGAGCGAACCGCCCATGAAGTCGAAATCCTGCACGGCAATCACCGTCGGCAGGCCGTCGATCGTACCGGCGCCGAGCTTCACCGCATCCGTCATGCCCGTCTTGGTGCGGGCATCCTTCAGCCGGTCGACATAGCGCTTCTCGTCCTTGAACTTGAGCGGATCCGCCACGACCTCGGGAAGCGCGATGTCTTCCCATTTGCCGTCATCGAACATTAGCTTGAGGCGCTGTGTCGCCGTCATGCGCATGTGATAATTCGAGGCGGGAATGACGTAGTTGTTCTGTTCCAGGTCCTTGTGAAAGACCATCTGCCCCGTCTCGGGATCCTTGATCCAGAGATTCTCAGGCGTGTCGCGGCGCGAGAAGAAATCCTTGATGCGCGGCGGAACGACATTGGCGATCCAGTTCATGGGATACCTTTAAAGCACGGGGCGCCCGCCCTAGGCGGGCTGAGGCTGCTATCAATCATTATCGCCTTACTTAGCCGTTCCGAACGTCTTTGTCAGCGTCCCCGGCGCATGACCGACGACACACGCTGGACGGCGCGCCCGAACCGCGCAATATGTAAGACGAATCCACGCTCAGACTGAAAAGCATCAGGGAGTTCCAGGGATGGCGAACGCCATTTATCCAGATCTGAAAGGCCGCACCGTCGTCATCACCGGCGGCGGGCAGGGCATCGGCGCCGCCACTGTCAGGCTGTTCGCCGAGCAGGGGGCCAAGGTCGGCTTCATCGACATTGCGGAAAAGCCGTCCCAAGCCCTGGCCGACGAGCTCAGTGGGGCCGGCGCCACCGTCCTGTTCAAGAAGGCCGATATCACCGACATCGAATCCCTGAAGGACGCGATCGCCGATATCAGCGCCACGCTCGGCCCGGTCACCGTGCTGGTCAACAATGCCGCCCATGACCAGCGCCACAAATTCTTCGAGGTGACGCCCGACTATTTCGACGACCGGATCGCCGTCAACCTCAAGCATGCCTTCTTCGCCGCCCAGGCAGCCATCCCCGACATGATCGCCGCCGGCGGCGGCACCATCGTCAATCTCGGTTCCGGCTCCTGGCTGATGGGCTCGGAGGATCTGAGCGCCTATGCCACTGCCAAATCGGCCGCCTACGGACTGACCCGCGTGCTGGCCCGTGAATTCGGCAAGGACAATGTCCGCGTCAATTGCGTCATTCCCGGCTGGATCATGACGGAACGCCAGCTCTCGCTCTGGGTCGACAAGGCGGGCGAGGAAGCGATCGCGCGCAACCAGGTGCTCAAGCGCAAGCTGGTGCCCGACGATATCGCCAAGGCGGTGCTCTTCCTCGCCTCCGAGCAATCCTCGGGCATGACCAACCAGCAGATCATCGTGGATGGTGGCTGGTATTGAGCCATCGAGGATCGTCGAGGATCAGGTGTCTCGATCTTCGACATCGATGAAGGCTTCAGATGAAGGATTGGTGCGCGCCATGGCGCTTGCGCGTCGGCGAGCGGGCGGGCATGTAAACGCGACAACCCCAACATCAACCAGATTGGACCAGCATGACTTCCGAACTCATTGCCGTGGATTGGGGCACCAGCCGTTTTCGCGCCTATCGACTCGATAGCGCCGGCAAGGTGCTCGACCGCGTCTCGGCTGAGGATGGCATGTCGACAGTTCCGGCCGGCGGCTTCGCTGCCGTGCTGGAGCGCCATTGCGGCGCCTGGATGAAGGCGAGCCCCGACGCTCCGGTGCTGATGGCCGGCATGGTCGGCGCCCGCAATGGCTGGGCCGAGGCCGCCTACGCGCCCTGTCCCGCCTCCCCCAGGAGCCTGGCAGAAGCAATGCTGCGGATCGACGAGCGGGTTTCGATCATTCCCGGTGTCATCGCACACGATGAAACGGGTCCCGACGTGATGCGCGGCGAAGAAACCCTGATCTTCGGCACCGATGTCCGCGACGGCCTCGTCTGCCTGCCAGGCACCCATTCCAAATGGGCACGGGTGGAGGATGGCATCATCACCGGCTTTGCCACCTTCATGACGGGCGAGACCTACGCCCTCTATCGCCAGCACAGCCTGCTCGCCCGCCTCGCCGCAGAACCCGAGGACCTCACCGGCTTCGACGACGGCCTGGAGGCCGCCACCGACGAACGCGGTCTGCTGAACCGCCTGTTCCAGGCCCGCACCCGCGTGCTTGCCGGGGAGATGAGCGGCGAGAAGGTGGGACCCTATCTCTCGGGCCTTTTGATCAATGCCGAGATCGAGGGCGCCTTCAAGCGCTATGGCGCGGACCATCTCGTCACGCTGGTCGCCGACGGCGTGCTGGCCAAGCGCTATGTTGCGGCGCTGAGGGCTCGCGGCAACGCCATCGAGATCATCGCGCCCGAACGCGCTTTCCTCGATGGTCTTTCCGCCCTTGCCACGGCCCGGTGACATCAGGCCCCAATCAACAACAAGGATAAAACCATGAGCCTCACCCTCGCCTCCGCCCTGGCCGAGATGCCGCTGGTCGCCATCCTGCGTGGGGTCAAGCCGGATGAGGTGGAAGCCATCGCCGAGGCGATCGTCGCGGCCGGCATCCGCATCCTGGAAGTACCGCTCAACTCGCCCGCCCCCCTCACCTCCATCGGCCTTCTCGCCCGTAGCCTCGCCGGACGCGCCTTGGTGGGTGCCGGTACCGTGCTCACCGTTAAGGATGTTGCCGGCGTCGCCGAGGCGGGCGGCACGGTGATCGTCTCGCCCAACACCAATGTCGAGGTGATCCGGGCCAGCAAGGCGCGCGGTCTCCTGTCCCTGCCGGGTTTTTTCACCCCGACCGAAGCCTTCGCCGCGCTGGAGGCCGGAGCCGATGCGCTGAAGCTGTTCCCAGCCGAGATGGCATCGCCGGCCGCCGTCAAGGCCATGCGCGCCGTGCTGCCCCGCAACACCAAGATGCTGGTGGTCGGCGGCGTCTCGCCACAGACCATTCCGCCCTATCTTGCCGTCGGCGTCGACGGCTTCGGCGTGGGTTCGGACCTCTATGCGGTCGGGCGCAGCGCCGCCGAGGTCGGCGAGCGTGCGGCTGCCCTCACCGCCGCCATCCGGGCGCTCCAGGGCGAGCGCACGGCCTGAACCTTTCGGAGCGCGGACTTCCAGTCCGCTCTTAGAGACGATATTGTTGCCAACAGATGCGGACTGGAAGTCCGCACTCCAACAATCGAGGAAACCGCCCTATGATCGTCGTGTTCGGTTCGCTTGGCGTGGACCTGGTCACCAATGTCAGCCATATCCCCCACCCTGGCGAAACCGTGCTGTGCGAAGGCTATTTCATGGTACCTGGCGGCAAGGGTGCCAATCAGGCGGTGTCGGCGGCGCGCGCCGGCTCCAAGACCGCCATCATCGGTTCGCGTGGCAATGACGGCTTTGCCGATCTCGCCCTTTCGGTAATGCGGGAAGCGGGCGTCGATGTCGCGCCGGTGCTGCCGGTCGACAAGCCGACCTGCGTCGCCCTGATCACGGTGGACGAGAAGGCCGAGAACGCCATCGTCGTCGCCTCCGGCGCGAACCAGGCCACGCGCGCCCAGCAGCTGGAGACCTTCGACCTTGCCAAGGGTGACATCGTGCTGCTGCAGCGCGAGATCCGCGACTCCGAGAATTTTGCCGCGATCAAGCACGCCAAATCGCGCGGCGCCCGCGTCGTCTTCAACGTGGCGCCAGCCGGCCCGCTCCCCGAAGAAATACTGCGGCTGGTCGACGATCTCGTCGTCAATGAGCATGAGGCTCTGGTGGTCGCCAGGGCCGCCGGCATTGAAACCGCCGACCCGATCGAAGCCGCCCGGTTGATCAATGAACGCTTCGGCTGCGCCGGCATCGTCACGCTGGGCGCCGAAGGCGTGGTCGGCTGGAGCAATGGCGCCCGCTACGCGGCACCGGCTCTCAAGGTGACGCCGGTCGACACCACCGCCGCCGGAGACAGCTTCACCGGCGCCTATGCCGCGGCTCTCGATCAGGGGCTTGGCCTGGAGGTTGCCCTGGCTCGCGGTGCCGCCAGCGGTTCACTGGCCTGCACGCGACCCGGTGCCCAATCCAGCATTCCGACCAAGGCCGAGATCGACGACGCCATGCGCAATTCATAGGCTTAAGATGGGAGTGGGGCAGCGAGATCTTGCCGGTACGGAAGTTCAACCTCCCCTTGTCGCCACGGCTCCGGCGTGGTACCCGCGCGCTGGCTCGGTGGCCTGCCATGATCGGCCGGTTACTGGTTTACCTTTCCTAGAGTATGGCGCGTCCAAGCCGGAGCGAGCCTTGCTTTAGCCCTTTGTTCTGATGCGTCACTGCCAGGTTGGGCGGCCTTGCCGAACCATGGGGCGCTCTGGAGCGGTTTTTTCTTCGGCCCAAGGGCTGCACACCCACAAGGAACTCGAAATGGCGAACGAACAGCAGAACGGCCCCGAAGAGGCGCAGGAAGTCCAGCCCGCCCTCAACGTGCTGGCGCAATACATCAAGGACCTCTCCTTCGAGAACCCGAACGCACCGCGCTCGCTCGGCAATTTGCAGAACTCGCCGCAGATCCAGCTCACCGTCAACGTCAACGGCAAGCCGCTCGGCGGCCCGGACTATGAAGTGGAGCTTTCGATCGAGGGCGGCGCCGGCGAGGGCGCCAACACTCTGTTCAAGTTCGAGCTGCTCTACGGCGCGGTGATCCGTCTCGCCGGCATTCCCGAAGACAATGTCCACGCCATGGTGATGATCGAAGGCCCGCGCCTGCTCTTCCCCTTCGCCCGCCAGATCATCGCCGATTGCACGCGCAATGGCGGCTTCCCGCCCTTGATGATCGACCCGATCGATTTCGTGGCGCTCTACCGCAACCGCCTCGCCCAGAGCCAGCCGACCGTCGGTCAGGCCTGACGATCGCCGGACTGCGAAACTCTCCTGGACAGGACCGGCGGCGCGATTTCGACGCGCCGCCGGTATGTTGTGAAACAAGTGCCATTCCCGAAGCCGCGCTAAAGTGCGTTGTGATTTGAATGAATCCCTTCAAATCGCAAAGACGCTCTAGCCAATCCGACGGATTGGCTTGGAAACAATGAGCTGGAGCAGGCAAGCGTTCAGTCATGAGCGCGCTTTGCTTCAGATCGGATGTCGATCATCCGGCCGCGCTCCGCAGACGCAAGGACCGGAGGCAGGAGGAATTGGCTTGGGAATGCGGCGGCTGATCGTCGGATGCCTTGCCGCGGCCATGCTTGCCGGTGGCGGCATTTATCTCGTCGGCCAGCAACTGCGCAGTTGCGGCCTCCTCGACGTCTGGCTCCGCCGCAGCGGCTGCATCGCCGCCTATGAATTTTCGAACCTGTTCGACGGCAGAAGCCTCAACAATCCGGCCATGGCGTTCGAAGGCGAAAGCGATCACCTGGCCTTGGCGATGACCGAAACCCAGCCGGCTACCGCTGCCGGCGTCATTCCCCAACGCTATACATTGCTGGAAGTGTCGGCCGAATCAGGCATGATTCTGCGCCGTACCCCGCTGGGCGACTTCGAGGAGGGCCGCCTCAACGGCGCCATCCTGCTCTCCTGGAATGGTCGCCATGCCGTGATGGCCGTGCCGCAGCCAGGCAAAGCGGCCGCCACGGAACAGGTGGTGGCGACCCTCAGGCTCATGCCCCTGACCAGTGGCGATCCCGGGTGGGAGAAGCCGATGGACGACATCCCGACGAGCCGTTCCGGTTTCGGCCAGTTCGACCCGGACAATCAGCGGTTTCGGCTTTTCACCAGAGCCTGGACGATCGGGGGAGAAAAGATCGATCGGGGCCAGGTGAACTGGAACAAGGCGCTCGGCTCCAGCGACATGCCGGTGAATATGCCCGACGGCACCACGGCGGTGGTTCGCGCCAACCAGGGCGTGATCGAGATCGTACAGGCCGATGGCCGCAGATCGAGCCACGATCTCGGCATTGCCAAGCAGCAGATTTCGACCAACTGGCTGCTGCTGTCGCCGGATGGACGCAGATTGTCACTGATCCTGCGTCCGGTCGAGGCAGACGGTATTCTACAGGTCTGGGACATGAGGACCGGCCAGCGCCTCATCAACGCTGCCGTCCCCAGGCTTGCCACGGAAGCGGCCTGGTCCGCCGATGGCCGCCGCCTTGCAGTCCGGCGCGATGGTCGCGAGGGTTCGGGCTACGCCCTGTTCGCCATTGGCGACTGATACCTTCGAACATACTGACACGTCGCCATGACGCTCATCGGCGCCGGCACGCTGCGATGAATGAAAGCCGACACCGGTTCACCGCAAGGGTGGACATAGAAGCGATTCTTCCCTCTCATACCCCATCACGGAGTTGGCTTGGCATGCCTGGAACCCTTGCAAGACGCGCCTCCGAACGACAGCGGTGGCACTTTCGCGCAGGTTTCGCCGTCATACTCGTCCTGTTGCTCGCCCCGACGGACGGAAGGGCAGTGCTGCCGGCCTCCCCTCAATTGGAACGGGAGAGCCGGAACGCCCTGGTGAAGGCGCTCGGCGAGGCCGGTATTTCCGAAACCGGCAGTTCCGCCGTGTTGAACACGCTACTGTCGGTGCTGGGCACCGAGCCAGCGGCCCGGCAATATCGCTACAGCGAACCCTATCCGCAGCTGCCAGACGTCACCGCCACAGCGGTGCCCGCCGAAGCGGACTGCGCCAGGGCGGAATTGACCGTCTTGCCCAAGACGGAACCAAGACGCCCGGTAACGCTCCACGGTCTCTATTGTCTGGTGGACAGGGCGAGCTACACTTGGCGTGGCCGTTCCCTGCAGGTCGAACCCCGCTGAAGCTTCTCACCAGGACCGGCTCTTCCCGGGGAAACGTGTCTTCGATGGCTTGGTCTTTTTGCAACCCGGCATGAAATCGCAGGAAGCGGGTGGCATCGGCCCGGCCGGTGCTGCAGATCTTGAGAAAGCCCGCTTCTCGGATCTGCACCATGACGAGACCTGCCACTCCCAATAACCCGATGGGGCCCGTCGAATGGGGCCTGTTGCTCACTCTCTCGCTGCTATGGGGCGGGTCCTTCTTCTTCACCGGCATCGCGATCAAGGCCCTGCCGCCGTTCACCATTGTCCTGCTGCGCGTCGGCCTCGCCGCACTCATCCTGCTGGCCGTCCTGTCGTTCCACGGCCAATCCCTGCCGCGTGAACCTCGCCTTTGGGCCGCCTTTTTCGGCATGGGCCTGCTCAACAACGTCACGCCCTTCTGCCTGATCGTCTGGGGCCAGACCGAGATCGCCTCCGGCCTTGCCGCCATCCTCAATGCCACGACGCCCCTATGGACGGTAATCGCCGCCCATTTCCTGACGGCGGAAGAACGCATGACCGGCAATCGCCTCGCCGGCGTGATGATCGGACTGTCGGGCGTGGCCCTGATGGTTGGCCCCCAGGCCCTTGCGGACCTGGGCGCGCAGTTTGCCGCGCAATGTGCCGTGCTCGGCGCTGCCATCTCCTACGCGCTCGCCGCTATTTTCGGCCGCCGCTTCAAAGCCCTCGGCGTCGCGCCGATGGTCACCGCCACCGGGCAGGTCACGGCTTCTACCCTGATGCTGGTGCCGGTTGCGATCCTCGTCGACCAGCCCTGGACGCTGGCCATGCCGGGTCCGACGGTCTGGGCGGCAATCCTCGCCCTGGCCGCCTTGTCCACGGCGCTCGCCTATGTCCTCTATTTCCGCATCCTGACCACGGCAGGCGCCACCAATCTGGCCCTGGTGACCTTTCTCATCCCGATCAGCGCCATCCTGCTCGGCGCACTCGTTCTCGGAGAAAGGCTCGAACTGAAGCATTTTGCCGGGATGGCTTTGATCGGCCTGGCTTTGGTGGCGATCGACGGACGTCTTTTCAGGCGCCTGCGCCCAGCATGAGGCGAGCAGAGGGCCGATCTTCAGACCGTTAACCCACCAGCCCCGTCACGGTGCATATTTCTTCCACAAGGCATTCTCGCCCAGGCCAGCAATGAAGGCCTCGTGGGCGGCCAGTTCCTCGGGTCTGATGCGCGATGGCAATGCTTTGGGGCGGGGCCTGACCGCGCCGCCGCCGGCGCGGGCGACGATGGCGGCGGAGGCCGAAGCAAGGCTGAGCGCCGTCTGGCGTCCACCGGTCAGCTCGATGTAGACTTCGGCCAGGATCTCGGCGTCGAGCAAGGCGCCATGCTTGACGCGCTTGGAATTGTCGATGCCGTAGCGCTGACACAGTTCATCGAGCGAAGCGCGCGCGCCGGGGTGCTTGCGCCGGGCCATGGCCAGGGTGTCGACCACCCGGTCCAACTGCAAGACAGCCTTGTTGACGCGCTTCAGCTCCGCATTGAGGAATCGCATGTCGAAGCCGGCATTGTGGATGACGAGATGGGCGTCACCAATGAAATCGACGAATTCCTGGGCGAGCTCGGCGAAGAGCGGCTTGTCGGACAGGAACTCGGCGGAAAGCCCATGCACGTTGAAGGCCTCCACCGGCATGTCGCGCTCGGGGTTGAAATATTTGTGCCAGGTGGCGCCGGTGGGATTGCGGTCGAGCATCTCCACACAGCCGATCTCGACCAGCCGATGCCCTTCATTGGGATCAAGGCCGGTGGTTTCAGTATCGAGGATGATCTCGCGCATGAAAGGCTTCCGACTCAAGCGGTGGAGGACAGGGCTGTGATTATGGCATCCACCTGATTCTGGGCAAAGTCGAGACCCCTGCTTGAATCGATGATGAAATGGGCGCGGCGGCGCTTTTCCACATCCGGCACCTGCCGAGCCAGAATGATGGCGAAGCGTTCCTCGTCCATGCCGGGACGCGCCATTACGCGCTCGCGCTGGATGCGGGCAGGAGCCGAGACCACCGCGACCGCCCGGCAGCGCCGCTCGCCGCCGGTTTCATAGAGCAGGGGGATATCGAGCACGGCAAGGTTCGCCCCCTTGTCACGAGCCGACGCCAGGAAATTCTGTTCGGCGGCATGCACGAGAGGATGCACGATCGCCTCAAGGGTCCGCATCGCCTCGGCATTGCCGAATACCTGCCGCCCGAGCTTGGCGCGATCGATTACGCCCTTCACGGTCACGCCGGGAAAGGCGGCCTCCACGGCGGCCACCGCCGGTCCGGCATAAAGACGATGGACGGTGGCATCGGCATCGTGCACGGGAATGCCGCGCGCCCGGAACATCGCCGCCGTTGCCGACTTGCCCATGCCGATCGAGCCGGTCAGGCCAAGAACGAAGGTCATCATCGCCTCCTAGAGCAAAACGCATTCATGACTGAACGCTTGTTCGCTCCAACTCTTTGTTTCCAGGCCAATCCAACGGATTGGCTAGAGCTCTTCTGCGATTAGAAATAGACGTTCTCATCGTAAAACGCTTTGGATACGGACACGAATGTCCGCGCATCGTGATCACATTGAAGCCTGTCGCCAGGCAGGGATCACCCGAAAAATCCCATCCCCCGGCAGAATACACGCGCATCCCCATTCGTGGGCAAGCGCGCGTATTCTGCAAACGTTTCATATCTTGCGGATTGAACTCGATCGAATGCATGGATGCGATCGAGTTCAACCTGCTTGCGCCTCGATATCCGCCAGCACCAGCGCCCGCAATTGCGGCGTCACCTCGGGCCTGGCGCCGAACCAGTGCTCGAAGCCGGGAACAGCCTGATGCAGGAGCATGCCGAGCCCATCCACCGTGGCAAGGCCGAACCGCCGGGCCGCAGCGAGCAGCGGCGTCTCCAGCGGCACATAGACGATGTCGGTCACCAACGCCGATTTCGGCAGGTGCGAGAGGTCGAGATCGAGCGGCGGCTGGCCCTTCATGCCGAGCGAGGTGGTATTGACCAGGAGATCGGCCCCTTCGAGAGCGGTTTCGGCCTGGTCCCAGGCCAGCGCCTTCACCTTCGAGCCGAAATGGCGAGCAAGAGCTTCGGCGCGTTCCAGCGTGCGGTTGATCAGCAGGATCTCAGCGGCGCCACGCTGGATGAGGCCGTAGAGAATGGCCCGGGACGCGCCGCCGGCACCGAGCACGACTGCCCGCCTCAGATTATCGCTCCAGCCTGGGGCCTCCTGGTCGAGATTGGCAAGGAAGCCGGCGACATCGGTATTCATGCCCTTGAGCACGCCGTCTTCAAACCAGAGCGTGTTGACGGCCTCGAGGTCGCGCGCGACAGGATCGTCCACGCTGGCAAGGCGGAAGGCCGCTTCCTTGTGCGGCACGGTGACGTTTCCGCCGGTAAAGCCCCGATCGGCCAGCGTGGTGGCAAAGGCTTGGAAGGCGGCCGGCTCGACCGCGATGCGTTCGTAACTGCCCTGAATGCCCAGCTCCTTCAGCCAGAAACCGTGGATCAGCGGCGAACGTGAATGGGAGATGGGATAGCCGACGACGAAGGCGCGTTTCATGGCGTGTCCTGTAAAGGCTCAGGCAGTCGCAAGACCATGCTCGCGCAACGTGGCAAGCAGGGGCAGCAGGGGGAGACCGAGAATGGTGAAATAATCACCCTCGATGGCCTCGAACAGGGTCACGCCCAGCCCTTCGAGCTGATAGCAGCCGACGCTGCCCAGGATCGACTCTCCCGCTCGGGCAAGATAATCGTCGAGAAAGGCATCCGAGAAATTGCGCATGGTGAGGCGGGCGCTGGCAACGCCGCTCGCCAGAACCTCTCCATCCCTCGCCAGGGCATAGGCGGAATGGAGTTCGTGGCACCGCCCGCGCAAAACAAGAAGCTTGTCGCGGGCCTCCGCCAGCGTGGCCACCTTGGAAAAGCGCTGCTCGCCCAAAGCCATGGTCTGATCGGCGCCAATCACCACGGCACCCGGCTCGGTGCGCGAAACGGCCAGAGCCTTTTCACGGGCGAGTGCCTCGGCAACCCGGTCGGGAGCCAGGTTGTCCGCCTGCCATCGGCGTTCGAAGCCACGCTCGTCGATCGCTGCCGGGATCGTCTCGATCGCAAGCCCGGCCGCCCTCAGCATCTCGCCGCGAATGGCGGATTTGGAGGCCAGTACAAAGCGCGCTGATACTCCGGCAGCTTGATCCTGAGCCCGACCGTCAACTTTTTTCATTGGTCTGAAAATCCCGTTTTTCTGCCTTGCCTTAGCAGCCCATCCGGCTTTTGCGTAGGGTAGCGGCCAAAAATGCCGCATGATCGCTGCTTTCAGCCGCAGGGGTTGCCTGAAAATCCTGCACACCGGCCCGTTGCAAACCAGCTGATATTGTGATCACATTATCGAAAGCCAAGAAAAATGAACCGAGACGAGCCTGGCCGCGAGCCAAGGCAGATGAGGGGTTGTGCGTGCCGGACGGAACGGTTGTCAATTCAATCGAAGTTCGCGATGTGCGGAAGGTTTTCGGCGCTGGCGACAGTGCCTTCGTCGCTCTGGATACGGTGAGCGTATCCATTCGCCAGAATGAGTTCTTTACCCTGCTCGGACCATCCGGCTGCGGCAAGACCACGCTGTTGCGCCTGATCGCAGGGTTCGATTTCCCCACCTCCGGGCAGATCCTGCTCTATGGCGAAGACATTGCCAGCCTGCCGCCCTTCAAGCGGCCGGTCAACACCGTGTTCCAGAGCTATGCCCTCTTCCCGCACATGTCGGTGGCCGAGAATATCGGCTTCGGCCTGGAGATGCTGGGCAAGCCCAAGGCCGAAATCGGGGCACGCGTTGCGCAGATGCTGCGCCTGGTGCGCATGGAGCACCTGGCCGATCGCAAGACCAGCCAGATCTCCGGCGGCCAGCAGCAGCGTGTCGCCCTCGCGCGCGCTTTGGCGCCCCAACCCAAGGTGCTGTTGCTCGACGAGCCCCTGTCGGCACTCGACTACAAGCTGCGCAAGGAGATGCAGCTCGAGCTCAAGCGCCTGCAGCACGAGACCGGCATCACCTTCATCTTCGTCACGCATGACCAGGAGGAAGCCCTGGCCATGTCGGACCGTATCGCAGTGATGTCCGCAGGGCGGATCCTGCAGGTGGGCGCCCCGCGCGACATCTACGACACGCCGGCCGAGCGCTTCGTCGCCGAGTTCATCGGCGAGACCAATTTCATCGAAACCGATTTTCTGGGCCGCGACGGCGCCCAGGCGCGCGTCAAGCTGCCTTCGGGGCGCGAGATCAAGGCCGGCCTCAGCGACGGGCATCAGCCCGCCGACAAGACCTGGCTGGTGGTGCGTCCCGAACATGCGCAGCTCACCACCGGCGAAGACGCTCTCCTGGCCGGTACGGTCGAGAATGTCGTCTATCTCGGCACCGATACGCATTTTCACCTGCGTCTCGATCACGGGCCCCGCTTCACCGTGCGCCGGCAGAATACAAGCGCTCAGGCCGCAGGCGGCGACACTTTCACCGGCTCCAGCGAGAGCTTCCAGCCGGGCCAGCGCGCCGGCGTGGTCTTCGCCGAAGGCACAGCCCGGGTGTTGAGGGACTGATGGCAGAGGCCGCCGAAATCGCATCCAAAGCCCGGCGGAGCGAAATCCGCAATCGCTGGCTGCTCTCCACCCCCGCCTTGCTGGTGATCCTGCTCGCGGCCACCGGCCCGCTCCTGATCGTGCTGATCTATTCCTTCCTGGAGCCCGGTCCCTATGGCGACGTGAAATGGAACTTCTCCACGGAGGCCTGGACCTCGGTGTTCTTCGAACGCGACATGTTCGACGACACGCTGTCGCTGGCCAGCGCCCACCTCACCATCTTCTGGCGCTCGGTGAAGCTGGCGCTGATGACCACGGTGGTCACCTTGGCGTTCGGCTTTCCCACCGCCTATTTCATCTCGACGCGACCGGCCAACCGGCGTGACCTCTGGCTGTTCCTGATCACCATTCCGTTCTGGACCAATCTTCTGATCCGCACCTTCGCCGTGCTGCAGATCATCCGGAACGAGGGCCTGTTCAACACGATGCTGATCAAGCTTGGCGTGATCTCGGCGCCGTTGCAGATCCTCTATACCGATACCGCCATCCTGGCGGGCATGGCCTATGTCTATCTGCCGCTGATGGTGCTGCCGATCTATGCCAGCATGGAAAAGTTCGACTTCCGTCTGGTCGAAGCGGGCTATGACCTCTATGCCAGCCGCTTCCAGGTACTCCGCCGCATCATCGTGCCGTTGACCAAGCCCGGCATCGTCGCCGGCTCCATCCTGGTGTTCATCCCGGCGCTCGGCGCCTATGTCACGCCGAACCTGCTCGGCGGCGGCAAGAACATGATGCTGTCCAACCTTATCGAGCTGCAATTCGGCCAGGGCCGCAACTGGCCGCTGGGTGCCTCGCTCTCCATCACGGTGATGGCGATCGTGATGGTGGCGCTGCTGGTCTATGTGCGCAACACCGGCGGTTCGGGAGTGAAACATGGCTGAGCCCTTCTCCATCCGCCGCCAGCCCGGCTTCACCACCATCGCGCTCCTCTGCTTCGTGCTGCTCTATCTGCCGATCGTGGTGATGGTTGTTTATGCCTTCAACGAAGCGACATCGGTCTCCACCTGGGGTGGCTTTTCGCTGAAATGGTTCACGGCGACCTGGAACAACGACCAGGTGGTCGACGCCACGCTGCGCTCCTTCCAGATCGCCACCGTCGCCGCGGTGCTCTCCACCATCTGCGCCACCATGGCGGCCCTGGCGACCACGCGCACCGAAGCCTATCGGGGACTCACCTTCACCTATTCGGCCATCAACCAGCCACTGATGGTGCCGGAAATCGTCACCGGCGTGGCGCTGCTGATCTTCTTCTCCCGCATCAAGATCGTCACCGGCTATGATGGCCTGGCTTATCTGATCGCCGCCCATACGGCCTTCTGCGTGCCCTTCGCCTATCTGCCGATCCGGGCACGTCTGGAGGGCATGGACCTGACTTTGGAGCGCGCGGCCGCCGATCTCTATGCCACGCCATGGCGAACCTTCCGGCGCGTGACGCTGCCGCTGCTCTGGCCTGGCATCCTCGCCGGCCTGATGCTGGCCTTCGTCACCTCGCTCGACGACGTGGTGATCACCGAATTCGTCAAATCCGGTGGCCAGGATACGCTGCCGACCTACATGCTCGGCCAGCTGCGCCGCGGTGTCACACCCGAAGTCAATGCGCTGTCGACGGTCTTCCTGCTGCTATCCGTCGTCATCGTCACGATTTTCTTCTTCATCAGCAGGAAGAAAGACTGATGCGCCGGGCGGAGCGAAGCTCGCATCTTCGCCCGGCCGCCGCATCGCCACTCAGGTTGGGGGCAATAGAGCTCAAGCCGGTGCCCCGGCTTTGTAACGGGAGACAGAGATGAACTGGAAATCCACGGCCACGGCCGCCGCGTTGGCGCTGCTCGCATCCACGAGCCTCGCCAGCGCGGAGGGCGCGCTCAACATCTTCAACTGGGGCAACTACACCAGCCCTGAGATGATCAAGAAGTTCGAGCAGAAATACAACGTCAAGGTCACCATCACCGACTACGACTCCAACGACACGGCACTCGCCAAGGTGCGCCAGGGCGGCACGGGCTACGACATCGCCATGCCCTCGCAGAACTTCATCCCGATCTGGATCTCTGAAGGCCTAGTCCAGGAGGTCGATCCCTCCAAGATGGAGAACTTCAAGAACGTCGCCAAGCAGTGGGCCGATCCGCCCTTCGATCCCGGCCGCAAATATTCGGTGCCATGGGCCTGGGGCACGGTCGGTGTCGTGGTCAATACCGACGTCTACAAGGGTGACATCAACACCTGGGGCATCATCTTCGACACGCCGGCCGAGCTGAAGGGCAAGACCAATGTCGTGCCGGAGATGAACGACGTCATCCACGCCGCCCTGCGCTACAATGGCGGCAAGATGTGCGACGGCGATAAGACGCTGCTCAAGAAGGTGCGCGACACCCTGGTCAAGGCCAAGCCGAACTGGATCGCCATGGAATACAACACAATCGAGAAGATGGGTGCCGGCGACTTCAAGGCTTCCAGCGATTGGAACGGCTCGGCCTTGCGCCAGCGCCTGGGCCACCCGCAGATCCATTACGGCTATCCCAAGGAGGGCGTGCAGCTCTGGAGCGACAACATCGTCGTGCTGAAGGAAGCCAAGAATGTCGAGAACGCCAAGCTGTTCATGAACTTCATGATGGATCCTGAAAACGCCGCCTTGAACTCGGCCTTCCATCGCTATGCCAACGGCATCGCCGGTTCGGAGAAGTTCATGCCTGCTGACATGAAGGACGCACCGGAGGTCAATGTGCCGGAAGAGGTCATGAAGACCGCCGAGTTCTCGCATGCCTGCCCGCCCGAGGTGACCGAGCTCTACAGCAAGATCTGGACCGAGCTGCAGAAGTAAGGGCCGCATTTCGACGCATCAAGCCCTCTCCCTCCTACAAAGGGGGAGGGCCCTCGACATTCCCTCCTTTCGCTCCAGCCGCCTCATTTTATCGATCATCATGCCTCTTTCAGCCTTCGAAACCGCCTACGGCTTTCGCCGTGATGCCGTACAGCTCAGCAATTGGCGCCAGGCGCCCTGGAATGTCTGGGCCTTCCGCAACGTCTCCGAACTGGTGCCGACTGCGCGGATTGCCGCCGAAGCCGCCGGGCACGAGACGCCGGACGCCGATCCCTCCGGTCTGCTGCGTGAAATCCTGACGATCGACGGCGACAGCCGTTCCCTCGCCGACATCCTGGCGCAGACGTCCACCGACGCCCTGGTGGTGATGAAGGCAGGCCGCTTCGTTGCTGACTTCCACGCCCCGCACTTCACCAGCGCGAGCCGGCACATCGTCTTTTCCATCTCCAAGTCGCTGACCGCGATCCTCGCCGGTGTCGCAGAGAACGAAGGCCGGCTCGATCCCGAAGCTCCTATCGTCGACTATGTGCCCGAAGTCGCCGGCTCGGCCTTTGCCGATGCCAGTGTGCGCCACCTGCTCGACATGCGCGTCAGCCTCTCTTTCGAGGAAGCCTATCTCGATCCCGCCGGCGAATTCGCTCGCTATCGGCGTGCCACCTTGTGGAATCCCTCGGCGCCGGGTCAGGATCCCGGAACGTTGCTCGGCTTCATCGCCTCCATGCCCAAGGGCGTTGGTGAGCATGGCGGCCCCTTCCGCTACCGCTCGCCCAATTCCGATCTGCTCGGCATCGTGGTCGAACGGGCCAGCGGCGAGCGCTACGCCGATTACGCCTCCTCCCGCTTGTGGCAAAAACTCGGCGCCCGCCAGGATGGCACCGTCACGGTCGATGCCGGGGGCACGGCCCGCGCCGCGGGCGGCATAAGCATGAGCGCGCGGGATCTTGCCCGTGTCGGCGAAATGATGCGCCAAGGCGGCAGCTTGGAGGGCACCCGTATCGTCTCGCAGGCCTGGGTTGATGACACCTGCCGGGGCGGCAGCAGCGAGGCCTGGCAGCGGGGCGACTTCGTGCATCTGCTTGGCCAGGGCCGCTACCGCAATAAATGGTATCAGACCGGCTATGCCAATGGCGCCTTCCTGGCCATCGGCATTCATGGCCAGTGGCTTTATGTGAACCCGGCCACCGAAGTGGTTGTTGTCAAGCTGTCCTCGCAGCCCGAGCCGGTGGACGATGCGACCGACAAGCTCAATCTCCAGCTATTCGAGGCCCTGGCTACGAGGGTCTAAGGGTATGGCCGGCCGGTCTGGACGGGCTCATCGCCTCGCAAGACCGGTCGGCAGCCGCACCGCCACCAGCCAGAACACCAGGCCGCACGATGCACCCAGCGTGCCGAAACCCGTGGCATTCATGGCAAGATCGGGATTCTCTGACAAAATCTGCGCGGTGCGGATAGTCTCGAAATACGCGGCGACAGCAAAAGCCGCGGCTGCGGCGATGTAAAGCCAGGGCGACCTCCATCCAATCAGTTGGACGGCTCCCCTGACAAGCAAGGCGGGAATGACGCCAAACATCGCCGTCAGCGCGGCCAGAGTCGCGACTGGGGTCTCGACCGGGAAGGCTTCTTGCAGATTCAAGGGGAAGAGCTTTCCCCTTGCAGCGCTGCCACGCCGACGTGAACCAGCGCCGCCATGAGCGAGGCCAGGGCAATGCCCAGCAGGCTGAAAGCCAAATAAAAAAGCAGAACGAGCGCCGGATGATCGCGTGGCGGCCATAGGGTCAGATCCTCAGTCATTCACACCCCGCTCGCACTGGCCGATCAAGCCTCCTCATTCTATGCCAGACCACAAAGGGATGAGCCGTCCCGTCCCGCGCGGCCTCCCGTGAATTCACAGCAAAATCGCCTCAGCCGACACCTCGCCCGTTCCTGGTGCGCGATGGCCCCTGGCCAGCCGCGTTCATGCCGGCCGCCACGAGCATTGCATCCTCCTTTCTCTTGTTGTACGTTTGTTCAATAAGAAAGAGCAATAGCCGCGGCGGAGGATGCTCGGCACCGGGAAACGTTTATACCTGCCCTTGCCGATCATCCGATCTTTCGCGGCCGTGCCTGTGCAGCCAGAGAACGGAAAGACACCATGCCTCTTCATATCGGGACGCGTTGTATCGCCGCCACCACCCTGTTCTTCATTGCCATGACCGGGGCCGAGGCGGCTTCCATCCGCGTCAGCCTTGCCGCCGAGCCCTATCCGCCTTTCGCGGCCAAGGATGCCGAAGGGCGATGGGCCGGTTTCGAAGTCGATCTCGCCAAGGCCGTGTGCAAGGCCGCCAAGCTCGATTGCGAGATCGTGCAGACCGCCTGGGACGGCATCATCCCGGCGCTCAATTCAAACAAGATCGACGTGATCTGGGCCTCGATGGGCATCACGCCGGAACGCTCCCGGCAGGTCGCCTTCACCATTCCCTATTATACCACCCCAGCCCATTTCGTCGGCGCCAAGGGCGACAGCTTCGACTTCTCGCCCGGCGGCCTGAAGGGCAAGACCGTTGGCGTGCAGACGAGCACGATCTATGCCGATTATATCGCTCGCGCCTATCCCGAGGCTATCGTGAAGACCTACTCGACCCAGGATGCCGCCAATGCCGATCTCGTCGCCGGCCGGCTCGATCTCGGTCTGGCCGACAGCATTGCGCTGGCCGACTTTCTCAAGGGTGGGGATGGCGAATGCTGCGAGGTCAAGAACATACCCAAGGACCCGATTTTCGAGGGGGGTATCGCCGGCGGCCTGCGCAAGAGCGATATCGACTTGAAGGCCAAGCTCGATGCGGGCATCACTGCCGTTTACAAGAGCGGTGAGTTCGACAAGCTCGCCAAGACATATTTCAGCTTCGATATCGGCACGCCGCCCAAGGATTGAGGGCGTCAGGCCGGTGCCGGGAGAAAGCGATCCGGTTTGACCTCAACCTCGCCTGCACCGCCCCGCCCAGCCAAGCGCCCCCCCCGGTTCAACCGCGAAACCGCGGAAGTCCGCCGGCGTCAGCTGATCGAGGCGGCCATACGCGCCCTGGCCAAGGGCGGTATCGCCGCCTTTACCATCGACAGCATCTGCAAGGAAGCCCAGGTCTCGCGCGGCCTGATCAACCACCACTTCGGCAGCCTCGACGATCTCCTGGTCGAGGTCTACCAGTCTTCGCTCTACGAAAGCGTCAGCGAGCATATCGCGCAGGCCCGCCGGCAGCGGGAAAACCCGGCGCAGCGCCAGCCCGAGACCGTCCTGCTCGGGCTGGTGCGCTCCAATTTCCAGCCTCGCTCCTTCACACGCGACAATCTCCTGGTCTGGCTGGCGCTCTGGGGCGAGATCGCGGTCAATGACAAGCTGCGCCAGGCCCATCGCCGCCTCTACGAGGCTTACCGCAGCGAGTTGGCCCTCGAAATCACCGCCATCGCCGCCCATCGCGGCCGGCAGGTCGATGCCGCCGGGCTCGCCCGCAACTTCATCGCCTTGGTCGATGGCCTCTGGCTGGAATGGTGTCTCGACGACAAGGTGGTAACCCCGGCCGAGGCCGAGGAAGCCAGTCTCGGCCTGCTGGAAAGCGCGCTGGGTCCCTTGCGATAGGTGCAGGACAGATCAGGCCGGTATCGGCCGTTCCCGGCGCGGCGCGATCTCGGCCGGCGGCCTGTCGAACTCGCGAGCCCAGCGATGGCCGGCATGCACCGCATCGGCGATCGACGAGGGTGCCAGGCAATCGCCGACGCGGGTAACGGAACGGATGCCGGCCGCTTGCCATTGCCCCGTCATGGCCGTGAGATCGCGATAAAGGCTATCCGCCGCCACCCGCCCGGTGACCAGGATGAGCGTGCCGAATTCGTGCCTGCGGATCCGCCCGGTATAGACACAAGCCAGTTCCGCCACGCCATTGGCAGCACTAGTGAGACGTTGACTGAGCAGCGGCCTCACGCCGAGTTCCAACAAACGCTTCTGGATGAAGAATTGTTCGTCGGTCATCACTGTCCAACTCGACAGCATGGCCGCCGGTGTCACCAGATACACCTGGTGACCTTCCTTGCTCAATTTATCGGCCAGCGCACCGCCGACGGCGTAATGCTCGTCATCATAGATCAGCACCGGCCCACTGATCTCGGCGCCGGCGAAGACGTCGTCGGGCGTGAGTATCGCGCCGGCACCGAGTTCCGCCGCTTCCTCGCCAAGACTCCCGATACCGTCGCGCCGCCAGCGGCTGCCGGTAGCCAGCACGACATGGTCGGCCTCGAGCGCCAGAATATCCTCGGCGCTCAACCGACTTTCGGGAAAGAGGTCGATGGCCGGGAGCTTGCCGATCATATGCAGGCGATAGTCGCGCACGCGGACCCAACTGGCGAGCCCGGGCAGGCTGGATTCGCGATTGATGCGCCCGCCGAGCTTGCGCCCGGCCTCGGCCAGCATCACCCGATGGCCGCGCCGCCCGAGGGTGAGGGCGCATTCCAGGCCCGCCGGGCCGCTTCCCACCACCAGCACGCGCGAGGACGATGCGGCCGCCTCGATGCGCTCGGGATGCCAGCCGCGGCGCCATTCTTCGCCAATGGTGGGGTTTTGCGTGCAGCGCAGCGGCACGGCCTCGTTGTTGGCCGAGCGGCAGATGTTGCAGCCGATGCATTCACGGATCTCGTCTTCGCGGCCTTCGTCGATTTTCCTCGGCAGGAAGGGATCGGCGATGGAGGGACGGGCGGCGCCGATGAAATCCTGGATGCCGCGCCGGATTTGGCTCACCATGCTGTCGGGCGAGGTGAACCGCCCGACGCTCACCACCGGCTTGGTGGTGAGGCCCTTGACGAAGCCGACATGCTCCTCCTGGAAACCCTCGTCGCTGAAGCGGGCGGAGCGGGAATCATTGCCGAGCGAGCCGGAGACGTTGACGTCCCATAGATCCGGCAGCTCTGCCAGCATGGCCAGGATTTCCCGACCTTCCCCTTGCGAGGTGATGCCGCGGGACCCGTGCAATTCGTTGACCGACAGGCGCACGGCAACCGCGCAGCGATCCCCGACGGCCTCATGCGTGTCCTCGATCAACTCCCGCAGCAGCCTGACGCGATTGGCGAGGCTGCCGCCATATTCGTCCCCGCGCAGATTGAGGCGGGGCGACAGGAATTGGAACGGCAGATAATCGTGGCCGGCATAGCAATAGACAATGTCGAAGCCGGCCCGTTTGGCCCGCAGGGCTGCGTCGCGGTGCCAGGTTCGGAAGGCCTTGATATCGGCCTTGTCCATGGCGCGCGCGCTGCCCGGCTGCGGAATCAGAGCCGGACGGGCCGACGGCGCCAGGATCGGCTCGCGCGTGAGGCGATTATTGGCATGTGAACCGCCATGCCACAGCTCCACGCCGGCCAGGCTACCATGGGCATGGATGGCCTCGACGGTGGGCATGAGCGCCCTGATATCGTCCTCGTCCCACAGCGTCAGAAAGCCGAACGGGGAATCGTCCGAACTGGGGTGAATCGAGCAATATTCCGTGCAGACCACGCCCCAGCCGCCTTCGGCCTTGATGCCGCGCAGCTTGGCGCCGCTTTCAGGCTTGACATAGCCCATGCCGGTGGCGTGCGGCGTCTGGTAGAAGCGGTTGGGTGCGGTGACTGGACCGATCCGAACCGGCTCGAACAGGATGTCGTATCGCGGATTGCGGGGCATCTCGGATCAATCTCTTGTTGAACAATTGTACAACAAGAATAGGCTTTTTACGGCAGAACACAAGCCACCTCCGGAGCCTGGCCGAGACTCAGGCTAAACGTGGCGACCAATCAATCGGGGTGGGGTGGCTAGCCCCTCAAAAGGCGGTCGGGCAGTCGTACGGCCACCAGCCAGAACACCAGGCCGCACAGTGCGCCCATCAAACCGAAGCCGAGGGCCACGCCGGCAAGTTCGGCGCTCCCGTTGGAAATCCATTCGGTACCGAACATCAGATAGACGGAGCCGACGGCCGCGACGATCGCGGCCGCCGCCATATAGGGCCAGGGCGTCTGCCAGCCGAGCAGATGCATGAGGGCGCGGGTCAGGAGTGCCGGCAGGCCGGCTAGCAACGCGGTCATATAGGCCAAGGCACCGATCAGGGTCGGGACATCACCGGCGTCACTGAGACCGGCGTCGGACCGGACCATCATCGCGCCGATATAGGTCAGGGCCGCGGTGAGCGAAGCGAGGGCGATACCGATAAGGCTGAAGGCGAGGTAGACGAGAAAACCCAGAACGGGCCGGGGTCTCGGCGCCACGGGCGTTGCATCGGCGATCATCGTCAATCGTTCCCAAACCTGTTCAGCTTGCCGTGGGTGGAGAGACCGTTTTCGCCGGCTTGACCGGATCGGGTCGGCGGATCTTCCCGGTTTCCGCCAGCTCCTTGAGCTGCACCAGCGAGATCTCCTCGAGTGCACCTATGGCCTTGTCGGCCAAGAAATAGCCGGCCCAGCGCTTGAAGGTTGTATCCAGCGCAACATCGGTCGCCCATTCAAGCTCGGTATTGCCACTGCCGCCGAGATCGAAACGAAAGCGCCCCGACAGCCAGTCGGGGACATCGACGGCAATGGCAACATGCCGATCGGCCTCGCTCTCGACGATTTCGAGCTGGCCGAGGATCTCCAGCTGCCGATCGGATGCGTTGCGAACCAACCAGATCTGTTTCTGGCCGACGCCGGATGGAGGCCCGCTGATCGTCGCCGGGCCGGCCTGATCTGGTCGTTGCGCCGGATTCGTACTGGTGAACAGCCACCACTGGTCGAAGGTTTTGAGGTCGTTGATCAGGGCGAACACGGCGGAAGGCGGCCGGCCGATCTCCATCTTGCGATAGATGCTGGCATGGTCAGGCAGAAGAGAGCCTCCGCCGTAATAGGCCAGGAGAATGCATCCCAGGATTCCCGCCAACCACGCCAGAACCCGCATGCGCTCTTCCTCACGTCTCCACGATGCGGGCGCGGCGATGGGCGCGCAACAGGCCCTGGATGGCTGCGGCCGTCTCCTCGATCGAACGGCGGGTGACGTCGATCATCGGCCAGCCGCGCTGGGAGAATAGGCGCCTGGACTGGGCGATCTCCTCGGCCACCGACATGCGATCGGTGTAGGTGTCGACTTCGTGGTGGGGGCTGAGCGTCAGCACGCGGTTCTCGCGGATCTGCACGATACGTTCGGGCGAGGCGAACAGGCCGACAATCAGCGGATTTTTCAGATGTTCGACCTCCGGCGGCAGGGGCACGCCCGGCACCAGGGGAATATTGGCGGTTTTCACTCCACGATGAGCCAGATAGATCGAAGTCGGCGTCTTGGAGGTTCTGCTGACGCCGAGCAGCAGCACGTCGGCTTCGTCGTAATCGGTCGGCATCAGCCCGTCATCATGCATCATCGTGTAGTTGAGAGCGTCGATGCGGCGGAAATAGTCGGCATTCAGCACATGCTGGGCACCGGGCTTCACCATCACTTCGGTGCCGAGATAGGATTTGAACAGGTCGAAGATCGGCTGCAGTACCGACAGCACCGGAGCGCCCATTTCGCGGCAGCTACGCTCCAGCCGCTCCGCCAGTTGGGGCTCAACCAGGGTGTAGAGCACCACACCCGGATTGGCTTCGATCTCCGCAATGGTGCGATCGAGATCGCGTTCGCTGCGCACCAGCGGGTAGATGTGTTCAAGCGCCGAGACCGCCGGATATTGGGCAGCGACGGCTCGCCCGGCCATGATCAAGGTCTCACCGGTGGAGTCCGAAACCAGGTGAAGGTGGAAGAAGCTTCTTGTGACCATGACAGGACCTAAGCAGAGTTTCCCGGCAAGGTCCACAGATGGGCTTCGCCGGAAAACGCCGAAATGGGTTGGTAACTTTCGGATTGGCGTGGGACGGCATTGTGGACAAGTGGGGACAGATGAAGCGCCTTAACCCGATCTTAAGAAGGCCTGTGGAAGAGTCCGATTTTTCATCAACAGGCTGATTGCTTGGGATGGGATTCCGTACGCTCGGCTGCAAAAGACTCATAAGCCGCTAAGTGCGAGTCTGCGCCCTCCCCCTTGGCTTGCTGCCATCGCCTTGATTCAACGGCCGGAATCCGCGCTGTTTTTTCCGCATTTTTCATATCGAATTTTTGGCGGCCTTCCCATGTCGCCTGTGAATAGATTGTGGACGGCGAGGAAGCACGGTAAACGAGGCGTTAAGAAGAAGGAGAATGAAGATTCATATCTCTCTTTTTTATTTTCTTTGGCGGTAGGCTGGATCGGGTGAATTCTTTCGCCGGGCTGGATTTCCGAACGCCCCTCCCGAATGTATCTGATACGCCAGCGACGTTTCAATCTTTCAGCAGGGCGAGCCAATCGAGGTTCCGGTTCGATTCAGTGCCCTGTTTGGTGTTGCCCGGAGCAAAGCGCGTTTTGGTGGAAACGCCCTTTTGCTCTAGATCACTGGTTGGACGCGTCTTTGCGATTTGAGGTAATTCATTCAAACCACAAGACGCTTTGGAAAGTCTGACCGATATGACCAAACCTCTCCTCGACGTCCTTGCCGGCAAGGCCCAACCGGTACCGCCAGTCTGGCTGATGCGCCAAGCGGGACGATATCTGCCGGAATACCGGGCTATCAGGACCAAGGCTTCGGGCTTTTTGAATTTCTGCTACACGCCTGATCTCGCCGTGGAGGCGACCTTGCAGCCCATCAGGCGTTTCGGTTTCGATGCCGCCATTCTGTTCTCGGACATTCTGGTGGTGCCTGATGCCTTGGGGCAGAAGGTCTGGTTCGAGGAAGGTGAAGGCCCGCGGCTGGAGCCGGTCACGGACCTTGCCGGATTGGCCAAGCTCAAGTTCCGCGTGGATCTCGAACATCTGGCGCCGGTCTTCGAGACGATCCGCCAGGTCAAGACGGCGCTCCCGGCCGATGTGACCTTCCTCGGCTTTTGCGGGGCACCCTGGACGGTGGCCACCTATATGATCGCCGGCCGCGGGGTGAAGGACCAGGTGCCGGCCCGCCTTGCCGCTTATCAGGATCCGGCCTTCTTCACGGCTCTGATCGACCGGCTGGTATCGGCTTCGATCGATTATCTCGCTGCCCAGCTTGAAAATGGCGTCGACGCTGTCCAAATATTCGACAGTTGGGCCGGTATTCTCCCGCCGGATGAGTTCGTACGCTGGACGATCGAACCTAACAGGCGCATCGTCGACGGTGTCAGGGCGCGTCATCCGAAAGCCCGTATCATCGGTTTTCCGCGCGGCGCCGGATCCTTCTATCGCAATTATGCCGAGGCCGTGGCGGTGGATGCCGTCGGACTCGACTGGGCTGTTGATCCGGCCTGGGCCGTGCGCGAAGTGCAGCCGTTGAAACCGGTGCAAGGCAATCTCGATCCGCTTGCGCTCGTGGCAGGCGGCGATCCGCTTAACCGGGCACTCGACCGCATCCTCGAAACCCTTCCAGGCAGACCCTTCATCTTCAACCTGGGACACGGCATCGTGCCGCAGACCCCGATTGCCCATGTCGAACAGATGCTGAAGCGAATCAGGGGCTAGGGTTGCTAGTATCCAGTCCTGTTTGAATAGACGATGGACTGGCGACAGCCCATGCCGCAAAGCAGCCTTCCCCCGATGAGGAGAAGGGGCGGCAGCACCAAATAGCAGGAATGACGTGATGGAATACGGCGGTACGGCCTATGATCTCGTAAAGGCGGGGCACATTATCGCCGTGATCGCCTGGATGGCAGGCATGCTCTATCTGCCGCGCCTGTTCGTCTATCACGCCGAGGCTGCCAAGGGTTCGATCCAGAGCGAGACCTTCAAGGTGATGGAGCGTCGCCTGTTGAAGGCCATCATCAATCCGGCGATGGGCGCGACCTGGATTTTCGGCCTTCTCCTGGTGTGGTCGTCCGGTTTTTACCGCGCGCACTGGTTCGAAGCCAAATTTCTGCTCGTGCTTTTGCTTTCGGGCGTGCATGGCTGGTTGAGCAAGCTGACGCGGGAATTTGCCGAGGACCGCAATATTCGCCCGGCGAAATTCTTCCGGATGATCAACGAAATTCCCACCGTGCTGATGATCCTGATCGTCATCCTGGTGGTGGTGAAGCCTTTCTGAGGATTTCACGTTTTCTAAAATTGTCCGTTTTTTCAGAAATTGACTCTGCCGATCGCTTGCCGAGGCCAGCGGCCGGCTGTATAAAGTGCTTCTCCTCCCATTGCAGGCTGGCGTCTTGAGGGTATGGGTATTGAACCCGGCCACGGCGCTGACGCAAGACCAAGTCTGGCGATAACAAGACCTGTTCCCCCCAAAGAATCCTTCTATTCGCGCTTTTCAATGCGCGTCATGAAACGAATCGATCCTCCCAACAAGGACCCCCATGCGGGAAATCAAACTTCAGGATCTCAAATCCAAAACCCCAATCGAAATGCTTGCCTTTGCCGAGGAACTCGAGGTCGAGAACGCCTCCTCGATGCGCAAGCAGGAACTCATGTTCGCCGTGCTCAAGCAGCTCGCCAATCGCGAGGTCGAGATCGTCGGCGAGGGTGTCGTCGAGGTGCTACAGGACGGCTTCGCTTTCCTGCGCTCGCCGGAGGCCAATTATCTGCCCGGCCCCGATGACATCTATGTATCGCCTTCGCAGATCCGCAAATTCGGCCTGCGCACCGGCGATACGGTCGAGGGCATTATCCGCTCTCCCAAGGATGGCGAACGCTATTTCGCCCTGCTCAAGGTCAACACGATCAATTTCGAAGATCCGGACAAGACCAAGCACAAGATCAATTTCGATAACCTCACCCCGCTCTATCCCAACCAGCGCCTGAAGCTCGAAATCGGAGACGCCACCAAGAAGGACTATTCCTCGCGCGTCATCGATATCGTGGCCCCGATCGGCAAGGGCCAGCGCGCTCTGGTGGTCGCTCCGCCGCGTACCGGCAAGACCGTGCTCTTGCAGAACATCGCCCAATCGATCACCGCCAACCATCCCGAATGCTATCTGATCGTGCTGCTGATCGACGAGCGTCCGGAAGAAGTCACCGACATGCAGCGTTCGGTGAAGGGCGAGGTGGTGTCTTCTACCTTCGACGAGCCAGCCGCCCGCCACGTGCAGGTCTCGGAAATGGTGATCGAAAAGGCCAAGCGCCTGGTCGAGCATGGCCGCGATGTGGTCATCCTGCTCGATTCGATTACGCGTCTGGGCCGCGCCTACAACACCGTCGTGCCGTCCTCCGGCAAGGTGCTGACCGGTGGTGTCGACGCCAATGCCCTGCAGCGGCCCAAGCGCTTCTTCGGTGCCGCCCGTAACATCGAAGAGGGTGGCTCGCTGACCATCATCGCCACCGCGTTGATCGAAACCGGTTCGCGCATGGACGAGGTGATCTTCGAAGAGTTCAAGGGCACCGGCAATTCGGAAATCATTATGGACCGCAAGGTTTCCGACAAGCGCGTCTTCCCGGCGATCGACATCACCCGCTCGGGTACCCGTAAGGAAGAGCTGCTGGTTCCCAGCGATATCTTGAAGAAGATGTATGTGCTGCGCCGCATCCTCAACCCGATGGGTACGGTCGATGCCATCGAGTTCCTGCTCGACAAGCTCAGGCAGACCAAGCTCAACGCGGACTTCTTCGATTCGATGAATACCTGAGGCACATCAATCAGGATTGTCAGAGCGGCCCGGCAGCAATGCCGGGCCGTTTTGCTATGAGCACCGATTCGGAAGCGGAACAGCTCTGGAGCGCGGAGATCCTGTCCGCCTTTCCTGTCCACAAGCGCTACAAATGGGAAGAAGGGAAAAGCGGACAGGATCTCCGCGCTCCAAAGTTAACCCTGTTTCACGTGAATCATCCCCAGGCCTGATTCACGTGAAACAAGCGCCCAGTGATTCACGTGAAACAGGCGCGCTTCTTCGGGAAAGGCGGCCCTATCCGTCCCTATCCCGCATGGAACCGATCGCCGTGGCCAGACTGGCCTCGTCCCTGACGGGTAGCGAGCAGCGCTGGCCGGAGCAGACGAAGACCGCTGGCTCGCCGTCGACACCGGCATTGCGCACCGCATGGCCCTCCGGCAGGTCCTCGGGGCTTTCGACCCGGACGACGGTTCTGGTCGGGAAGGGTTGATCGAGAGCGGCATGATATAGCCGTTCCGCTGTTTCTCCGTGGCCGCTCACGACGATCTCCAGGCCGTGGAGCCTCAGGTCCAGGGCGTTGAGCAAGGAAGCGTGCCCGAAGACATTCCCGGCCATTGCCGGCGACAGGGCGGCCAGCACTTCATCTCCCCGTTGCAGCCAGCGCTCCTCACCTGTTAGGACAGCGAGGCGGAAGAGATTGTCCGCCATGATGCCATTGGCGTTGGGAACGGCATCATCGAGGGTAGAGCGTGGTCGGGTGATGAGGGCAGCGGCATCCCTGGCTGTGAGGAAATAGCCGCCGCCCTCGACATCCGCATAATCGTGTTCGATTGCCTCCGCCCAGCCCAGGGCCTGAGTGAGATAATCTTGTCCCGCTCCGGCTTCATGAAGGGCAAGCGCGGCGCGGATCATGGCTGCAAGATCGGTGGCCAGGCCCGGCTTCAGCAACCGGCCGTCACGCCAGGAATGGCCGAGCCGCGGCCCGTCGGCCATGGATTCGGCGACGAAACGAAAGGCTGTCCGGGCGAGATCGAGCCAGCCCGGCTTGCCGAACACGACGGAGGCTCGAGCGAACGCCGCGATGGCGAGGCCATTCCAGTCGGCCAGGACCTTGTCGTCGCGGGCTGGTGCGACGCGCCTGGCCCGCTCGGCAATCAACCTGGGTCGCAGGTCCTGCCAGCCGATCTCGAGAGCCGGTTCGAAGTCCGGCTTGCCGAGGCGATTGGGAATGGATTGGCCTTCCCAATTGCCGCCGTCGGCGATGTCGAATGTATGGGCGACGAATTCGGCATCGTCCACGCCGAGGATCTCGACGAGTTCATGGGGTTTCCAGACATAGAAGCGCCCTTCATGCCCCTCCGAATCGGCATCGAGCGAGGCGGCGAAGGCCAATCCGTTCGAGATCTGGCCATCGCCTGCCATCATCTCGCGTTGCAGCCATTCGACCATCTCGGTGGCTGCCTGGCGGAAGAGATCGCGTTTGGTCTCCTGCCAGGCCAACGCCAGCAGTTCGAGCAACTGGGCATTGTCGTAGAGCATCTTTTCGAAATGCGGCACCAGCCAATATTCATCAACGCTGTAGCGGGCAAAACCGCCGCCGACATGATCGCGGATGCCACCCTGACAGATGCGTTCCAGCGTCAGCAGCATCAGCTTGCGGGCCTCGCTGCCCGGCCCGCCACGCCAAAGCAGTTCGAGATAGGATGCGTTGGGGAATTTCGGCGCGCCTTTGGTGCCGCCATTGATGGGATCGGTAATGCCGGCCAATGCGCTGATGGCCTGGGCGAGGCCATTGGCGTCGAAAGCGCGATCGCCACGCTGGGGGATACGATCGAGCACGTCGAGGAGCGCCTGGCGGTTGCGGCCGACCCTTTCGAAATCGGTGTGATAGGCCTTGGCGATGGCTTGGAGCACGTCGACGAAACCGGGACGGCCATAGCGCGATTCGGGCGGATAGTAGGTGCCGCCCCAGAAGGGTTCGCCGCCGGGCGTTAGGAACATGGTGAGCGGCCAGCCGCCCTGCTCCCCGAGAGCGTGGAGAGCGGCCATATAGATCTGGTCGATATCGGGCCTCTCCTCGCGATCCACCTTGATGTTGATGAAAAGCTCGTTCATGACGGCGGCGATATCGGGATTTTCGAAGCTCTCATGCGCCATGACGTGGCACCAATGGCAGGCGGCGTAGCCGACGGAGAGCAGGATCGGTTTGTTCTCGGCCCGAGCACGCGCCAGGGCCTGTTCGCCCCAGGGCTGCCAATGCACGGGATTGCCGGCGTGCTGGATCAGATAGGGGCTGGTTTCATGAGCGAGGTTGTTTTGCAGCGCGGTGGACATGATGGCAGCCTCTCTTTCGATAAGAGAGTATGGGGTCGCCGGGTGGGAAGTAAAAGCGTGGCTGTGTCGCGGAGGCGGGAAGTTGCCGGGCTTGCTGGAGTTTTCATGCATGGCTGAGACCATTGTCGCGCTTGCCTCGGGTGTCGGCTGTGCCGGCATCGCCGTGATTCGGTTGTCGGGGCCTTCGGTTCGATTCGGGTTGGAAACGATTGCCGGCGATGTGCCGCAGCCTCGCCGTGCCGCGTTGCGACGGCTGAAAGATCCGAAAAGCGGAGAAGTGCTCGACGAGGCCCTGGTACTGTTCTTTCCGGGACCGGCCAGCTTCACAGGCGAGGACGTCGCCGAGTTGCAGGTGCATGGCGGCCGGGCCATCATTTCCGGTGTGATCGCCGCGCTCGCCGCTCTGCCGGGCTTTCGCTTGGCCGAGCGTGGCGAATTCACCCGGCGCGCCGTCGCCAACGGCCGGATGGACCTGACCTCGGCGGAGGGCATTGCCAGCCTGGTCGAAGCGGAAACATCAAGCCAGAGGCGGCAGGCGCTACGCCAGGCGGGCGGTGCGCTGGAACGGGTGGCAATGACCTGGCGGCAGCGTCTCGCCGCCCTGCTGGCCCTGATGGAGGCGGAGATCGACTTCCCCGACGAGGAGGATGTCCCTGCCCTGTTTGCATCCGTACGTGCCGGTGCTGGCACATTGCTGGCCGAGATCCGGGCGGCGCTTGCCGGTGCGCGAAACGGTGAGCGGCTGCGCGAAGGCGCGGTGATGGTGATTGCGGGCCCACCCAATGCCGGCAAATCCACGTTGCTGAATGCCTTGGCCCAGCGCGATGTCGCCATCGTCTCGCCCATCGCCGGTACCACCCGCGATACGCTGGAGGTGCATCTCGATCTCGGCGGCTATCCGGTGACCCTGATCGACACCGCCGGCCTGCGGGAGACCGCGGATATGGTCGAGGCGATCGGCGTGGAGCGGGCAAAAGCGAGCCTCGATCGCGCCGATCTGGTGATCTGGCTCGAGGCTGACGATGCTCGCGCTGCCCCGCCCGTTGTGCCCGCCCCACTCATGCGCGTCCTTACCAAGCAGGACGATAGCCAGTATCCCCTGCCCCAAGGTCTTTTGCCTGATGGTTTCGAGCTCGGTCTCTCGGCTCGCAGCGGCGCCGGCATGCCGACCTTGCTCGAGCGGCTCGAGCAGGCAGCGAGGGCCGCATTGGAGAGCGGCGAGACCGCCCTGGTGACGCGGGAGCGCCATCGGCGGGAGCTCGAGACCGTGACGGCGCATCTGGCGACGGTGCAGGCGGCGGATGAGGCGGCGCCGGTGGAATTCGTCGCCGAGGATCTGCGCCTGGCGGTGCGTGCCATCGGCCGGCTGACGGGCAGGGTCGATATCGATGAAATCTATGACGTGATCTTCCGCGAATTCTGCATCGGCAAGTGAGGATCAGGCGCGCAGCGCCGTGACCCGGGCTCCCCGCTGGGATTTGCCGTTTCCGGCGTCGATCTCCGAGGGCTTGCGGGCGATCATCATGTAATTGAGGTGGAAGGTCGAGGGGGTCGTTGCTCCCAGAAAAGCAAAGCGGACATAGGCTCGTACGGCCGAACGCATCAGCTTCTTGATGGGCAGTACCAGCCTGGCGCGAAGATGCAGGGGCGTTTCGGTGGGTGCCCGCAATTCCCGAAGCTCGAAGCCCGTGGAGCGCATCAGTTCACCGATGAAGCCGGCGCCGATGGCATTGACATGGGTGGGGTCACCGTTCTGGACGGGCAACGCAAATGGGCTGTCGCCGTTGGGAAAGCGGGCGATCAGATACCCGCCCGGCTTGAGCACCCGCGCGGCTTGCCGGCACATCTCCTGCAAGGAATCGTAGGGTATGTGCTCGAAGACGTCGAAGGCTGCTACGATATCGACGGATAGTGGCTCCAGCAGCCGAAGGTCATCGATCACAGGGAAGCCAGACTGCTCGGCTCGTTCCCGCAGCACGGGCTGAATCTCGATGCCGATTACGGTCAGGCCGTTCTTCCTGCCCCAGCCGAGGAAAGAGCCATTGCCGAAACCGATCTCGATGACCGTCGAACCCGATAGCGCCGAAGGAAGATACGCCTTGACTTCCGTGTTATAGAAGACGTCCTCGCCGCGATTGAATTGGCCGAATTCCGCCGCGTCCCAGCCTTTCCAATTTGCATAGGCTTCATAGGACATCGACCGAACTCCTTCGTCAATCGAGCAGGAGGCAGCTTAGATTGCCGGGTTATCGGGTTCAAGGCGTAGGCGTCAGGTCAAAAGGGCTTACGCCGATGGCGCATCGAGGTTGCTGGAAACACGCTCCTACCACTGCTGATTGATGCTCGGGTCTCCCCGATTATGGTTGGCCGTACTCCCCGATGTGACCTTTCGCCGGCATGACGCCTTCCCTTTGACCCGTGGAGACCTTCGGCGTAAAAGGCGCGCGAAGGATCCAATCCAATGAAGCAGCAATTCGATGTGATCGTGGTGGGCGGAGGTCATGCCGGCTGCGAGGCGGCGGCAGCCGCTGCGCGGCTCGGCGCCCGGACGGCCCTCGTCACCCATCGTGCCGACACCATCGGCACGATGTCCTGCAATCCGGCGATCGGTGGGCTCGGCAAGGGACATCTCGTGCGCGAGATAGACGCGCTCGATGGTTTGATGGGCCGCGTCGCCGATCAGGGCGGCATCCAGTTCCGCGTGCTCAACCGCCGCAAGGGACCGGCCGTGCGGGGCCCGCGCGCTCAGGCGGACCGCGCCCTCTATGCTGCCGCCATGCAGACAGCCATTGCCGAGCAGGCCAATCTGAGCGTGATCGAGGCCGAGGTCCATGATATCGAGATCGCGGACGGCCAGGTCCAGGCTGTATTGACCGCGAAAGGCGATCGATTCGGATGCGGATCGGTTGTTCTCACCACGGGGACCTTCCTCAGCGGCGTCATCCATATTGGCGACATCAGGATGGCGGCCGGCCGTGTCGGCGAAGCCCCCGCGCTCGGTCTTTCCCGGACCCTCGCCCGTATCGGTTTCGAACTGGGCCGTCTGAAGACCGGCACACCGGCCCGTCTCGACGGTCGCACCATCGATTGGGCCTCGCTGGAAATGCAGCCAGGCGACGAGCCGCCGGAGCCGTTTTCGACACTGACCACGCATCTGCCCAATCCGCAGGTTTCCTGTGGCATCACCCGCACCACGCCTGAAACCCACAGGGTCATCCAGGACAATATCCACCGTGCTCCGATCTATTCCGGTCAGATCGAAAGTCGCGGCCCGCGCTATTGTCCATCGATCGAGGACAAGGTGGTCCGCTTCGGCGAACGGGACGGTCATCAGATCTTCCTGGAACCGGAAGGCTTGAACGACCATACCGTCTATCCCAATGGCATCTCGACCTCCCTGCCCGAGGATGTGCAGCAGGCCATGCTCGCCACCATTCCCGGCCTCGAGAAGGTAAGGATGATCCGCCCCGGCTATGCCATCGAATATGACCATATTGACCCGCGCGAACTCGACGCCACCCTGGAGGCGCGGCGGGTGCGTGGCCTGTTCCTGGCCGGGCAGATCAACGGTACCACCGGATATGAGGAAGCGGGTGCCCAGGGTCTCGTCGCCGGGCTCAATGCGGCGTGCCGGGCGGGCGGCGGCGACGGCGTCAGCTTCCGCCGCGATGAATCCTATATCGGCGTGATGATCGATGATCTCGTCACCCGCGGGGTCAGCGAGCCCTATCGCATGTTCACCTCGCGGGCGGAGTATCGTCTGACGTTGCGAGCCGACAATGCCGACCGCCGGTTGACCGATCGCGGTCTGGCGCTCGGCCTGGTCGGTACGGAACGTGAGCTGGCCTGGAAGGCCAAGCAGGCGGCGTATGAGGCAGCCTTGGCCTGGAGCCAATCCGTTTCGGTAACGCCCAACCAGGCCGAGGTGGCGGGCATTCACATCAATCGCGACGGCGTGAGACGCTCAGCCTTCGATCTCCTCGCTTATCCCAATGTCGGTTTCTCCGATCTCGCTCGTCTTTGGCCCGAGGCGGGTGAATTCGAAGCCGCCGTGCTGGAACAGGTCGAGATCGAAGCAAAATATGCGGTCTATCTGGAGCGGCAGAAGGCGGATGTGGCTGCTTTCCGTCGCGATGAAGATGTTGAAATCCCTCGCGATTTCGACTTTCAGGCCGTGGTCGGCTTTTCCAACGAGACACGGCAGAAATTTGCCAGCGTCCAGCCGCGGACAATTGGCCAGGCGAGCCGGATCGACGGCATCACGCCAGCAGCGACCACCCTTCTGCTGGCCGCCCTGCGCAAGCGCAGGCAGGCACGGGCCGCCCTCTGATCGATTCGGACTCGTATCGAATCTTTTTAAGAGCAGACCGACGCCAGCGGTGTTGGGAGCGACATGTCTCTCAATGCAGGCATCTCGCGCCTGGTCACGGGAGCGCCGTGTGTGGTGGGGAGATCCCAGCCGGACATGCCTGCCTGAGGGGACAGACCCTCGATGTGGGTGTTTCATGACGTTGGATTACTGCAGGTCTCACTTGCCTCTATAGCCTGCATCAGCCATGGTCCGGCCATGACTCTCGATAGCGACCGCCATGACGCCCTGCAATCCCTCCCTGTTTCACGTGAAACAGTTGGAGACTTTGACCTCTATGTCGAGCTGCTGCAGCGCTGGCAGAGGGTGAAGAACCTCGTGGCACCGTCGACCTTGCCGCAGATCTGGACGCGGCATATCGCGGACAGTGCTCAATTGCTCCCGCTACTTGGTGATGCCAGGACGATTGTCGATTTCGGTAGTGGCGCGGGCTTTCCCGGCATGGTCCTGGCGATTGCCAATAAAACGGTTCCTGGGTTTCGGGTACATCTGGTTGAGTCAAATGGCCGCAAGGCTTCCTTTCTGCGCGAGGTCGCCCGCATAACCGGGGCACCGGTGACGGTACACGCCGTCCGGATCGAGGATTTCGTCTCAGAATGGCAAGATCGCGCCGATCTGATCACGGCTCGTGCCTTGGCGCCACTCGTCGAGCTGCTCGATTACAGCGCGGAGTTGTTGAAAACAGGTGCTCGAGCCTTGTTTCTCAAGGGTCAAGATGTAGAGCAGGAATTGACCCAAGCCACTAAATATTGGAATATCCAGGCAGAATTTATACCGAGCCTTACTGACTCGACCGGGCAGATTGTTTCGATCAAAACCGCGACAAAGCACCTGGGCGAGTAAAATTTAGATGCCGTTTCCAAGCTTCAGGCTGCAGGAAAGATGGGTGCCATGACGTTGCCGCGTATTCTCGCTATTGCCAACCAAAAAGGTGGGGTTGGCAAGACCACGACAGCCATCAATCTCGGCACGGCGCTTGCCGCAATTGGGGAAGATGTGCTGATCATCGATCTCGATCCGCAGGGCAACGCCTCGACGGGTCTCGGCATCGGTATGAAGCAGCGCGTGCGCACTACCTATGATGTGATGGTAGGGGACTGCGATCTGCGCGCGGCGATTGTCGAGACCGTGGTGCCGCGGCTGCATATCGCGCCATCCAATATGGATCTGCTCGGCGTCGAGCTCGAAATCGCTGGTGAGCGCGACCGGGCATTTCGTCTGCGCAAAGCCATTCATGCTTTGGCGTCGTCGAGCGATTTCCGCTGCTCCTATGTGCTGGTGGATTGCCCGCCCTCGCTCAACCTTCTCACGGTGAATGCCATGGCGGCAGCGGATGCCGTTCTGGTGCCGTTGCAATGTGAATTCTTTGCACTGGAAGGGTTGTCCCAGCTCCTGCGCACAGTGGAGCAGGTTCGCAATTCGCTGAATCCACATCTCAGCATCCATGGCGTGGTGCTGACCATGTATGATGCCCGCAACAATCTTTCCGGGCAGGTCGTAGCCGATGTTCGCGAATTCTTGGGTGAGAAAGTCTATCAGACGGTGATCCCGCGTAATGTGCGCGTGTCGGAGGCACCGTCTTACGGCAAGCCCTCCCTGCTTTATGATCTGAAGTGCCCGGGAAGCCAGGCCTATGTTCGTCTCGCCTCCGAAGTGATTCAGCGCGAGAAACTATTGCGTGCCGCGTAAGGACCGACCATGACCTCTGATGATAAAATGCGCCCGCGCCTGGGACGCGGCTTGGCTGCTCTGATCGGCGATGCCGGTGACGAGGGGGCGGCGATCGAGCGAGCTCGCGGCCAGCGCCGCGTGCCGACGGGTTTCCTGAGGCCCAATCCGAAGAATCCACGTCAGAATTTCAGCGAAGACGAACTCGAAGATCTGGCAAATTCCGTTCGCGAGAAGGGTATCATTCAACCTATCCTGGTGCGAGCCGTCGCCGGTTCCATGGATGCCTATGAGATCATCGCGGGTGAACGGCGCTGGCGCGCTGCTCAGCGAGCCGAGCTTCATGATGTACCCGTAACGATCGTCGAGGCCTCGGACAAGGAGGCGCTCGAACTCGCCATTATCGAGAACGTCCAGCGCGCGGACCTTAACGCCATCGAAGAGGCGGTCGGCTATGATCGGCTGATCGAGGAGTTCTCCTATTCGCAAAACGACCTTGCGAAGGTGATCGGCAAGAGCCGCAGTCATGTGGCGAACACGCTGCGTCTGCTCAAGCTCCCTGACGCAATCAAGACCAATGTGGTGAGCGGCAAACTGACGGCCGGACATGCTCGCGCTCTGCTGTCGGTTTCCGATCCCGAAAGTGTGGCCAGGCTGATCATCGATGAGAACATGTCGGTGCGGGACGCCGAGAGCATCGTGCAGGATCAGTCGCAAAGCGCCGGCAAGACATTGAGGGCGCGCAGCCGCGTCGAGAAAGATCCCGATACGATTGCGCTGGAGCGAACCATCTCGGACGTACTCGGCCTCAGGGTTCTGCTCGATCATCGTGGTGATGGGGGTGAATTAAAGATTCGCTACAAATCACTTGAGCAGCTCGACGACCTTTGCCGCCGGCTGCGCGGCTAGAATGCGTGTCGGCATTGCGAGCCAAAGTAGAAGCTGGTTTTCAAAAAAGCAGTGCGATATCAATTACATAAGGCATCCAATCCCGGCTCTGGAATTGGATTGAACGCTGAGCGCTTTCGACCTCCTTCATCCACGGCCAGGGCGAGCCGAAGGCCCTGACGCAGCGATGAAGAGGGCAAGACCGGCTTCGGCTCCCGTAGGAGGCGCTGTCTAATCAACCGGCTTTCCGATTAGCCGCGCCACGTCGGCGCGGTATGACACCCTCATCCGAGTGCCCCTCCCATGCAGATTACCCTCACCACCTGGAACATCAACTCGGTCCGTCTGCGCATGGGGCTGGTCGAGCGTCTCGTAAGGGAGAAGAACCCGGATATTCTCTGCCTGCAGGAAACCAAGGTCGAGGACGGCAAGTTCCCCCTCAATGACGTGCGCAAGCTCGGCTTCGAACATATCGCCTTCAATGGGCAGAAGGGCTATCACGGCGTCGCGATCTTCTCGCGCCTGCCCTTCGAGATGGTCGACAAGCGTGAGTTCTGCCAGAAGGGCGATGCCCGTCATATCTCGATCCGCCTCGGCGCCGAAGCAGGGCTGAAGCAGCCCCTGACCGTGCATAATTTCTATGTGCCGGCGGGCGGGGATATTCCCGATCGTGAGCGCAATCCAAAGTTCGGCCACAAGCTCGATTTTCTCGCGGAGATGCATGCCTGGTTTGCCGGCGATTTTCCGCAGGCCAATGGCCGTGCACTGCTGGTGGGCGATCTCAATATTGCGCCTTTCGAACATGACGTCTGGAGCCACAAGCAATTGCTCGATGTGGTCTCGCATACGCCGGTTGAAACGGAAGCGATGAAGGCGATGATCGCGGTGGGGGGCTGGATCGACCTGATGCGTGAGTTCACGCCCGAACCGGCCAAGCTTTATACCTGGTGGAGCTACCGTGCGGCCGACTGGATCGCCTCCAACCGCGGCCGACGGCTCGATCATATCTGGGCGAGCCCGAGCCTGACCGGTACGGCCCGGTCGATCGAGATCCTCAGCCAAGCCCGTGGCTGGGAAAAGCCTTCCGATCACGTGCCGGTCACCGGCGTGTTCGAGATCGAGTAAAGGCTCATAAGCGCGACATAGCCGAGAGGTCGCAGGTCAGACCGGCCCGCAAAAGGCCGCTTGCATCGGACCTTGGGTCATAGCCTAGAGAGGATCGCAGGAGGTTCCGATGCGATCCGTATCCCCCGACGATAGTCACCTGACGGCCGCCGAATGCGCCCGCCGCATGAACCTGACGGTTCGAGCGCTGCGGGTCTATGAACGGCATCGGCTGATCGCGCCGCCGCGGACCGGCAAGAATTGGCGCCTCTATGGCGCGCGCGAAATTGCCCGGCTCAACGAAATACTGGCGCTGAAACATCTGGGCCTCAGTCTTGCCCGTATTGCGTCCTTGCTGGCCGGAAAGCAGACGGATCTCGCGCATCTTCTCGCGCTTCAGCAGCAGAGCGCTCTCGACATGCGTGCCCGCGCCGAACGCAGCCTCGCACTTCTAGCCGGGCTGCGCGCCCGATTGGCCGAGGGTGCGGCTGTCACCGCGGATGATCTCATCAAATTGGCGAAGGAAAGCAACATGGCGGATACGAGATCCGAGACCGTCGCCTGGCGACGCTACGAACAAGCGCGGCCTCGCACGGCAATCCCGGCCGACCGGCAGAAACTGCCCGACTATATCGGACATTACGAGCTTCGAGAGGGTGGACTGATCACGGTTGTCCTGCAGGATGATCGGTTGTTCGCCAGGGTGAGCGGGCAACCGGCTTTCGAGCTGTTTGCGGAAGGCGAGGATGCATTCTTCTATAAGGTAGTGCCGGCCCAGGTCGACTTCAGTCGCGATGCCGGAAAAGTCGTCGGCCTCGTGGTCCATCAGGACGGCTATGAACATGCCGCCCAGCGTGTCGATGAGGAGCGGGCGCGGCACAACGAGGCCAAGCTCGAACGCCGCATCCGGGAGAAGATTCCCGTCCTCGGTGGGGAGGCTCTCCTGCGCGGCATCATTCAGGATCATCTTCGCGGCGAGCCTGATTATGCGGGCATGTGTGAACCGCTGGCCGGACACGCTCGCGAGCAGGCGGCTTCGGTCCATGCCAGTCTCGCCAGGCTCGGCGCCCTACAATCCCTGACGTTCAAGGGCGTTTCGCAGGCGGGGTTGGACATCTATGACGCCGGTTTCGATGGCGGCGATTTGGAGTGGGGGTTTGCGCTCGCACCGGATGGAAGGCTCAGTGCCCTCTATCTGCGTCCCTTGCCATAGGTCTATGGTTTCCAGAAAATTAAGCCGGCAATTTATTGCCGGCTCCTTTGAATTAACCAAGTTGAGAAACTACTGCCAAAACCTGAACGAATCGCCGACGAATCGGAAGAACCCGAGCGTTGCGGGACAATTCTCTTGACGAAGGGCACCGATCGAATCGAGCGAGGAAATCGGCCTTACGCGCGATCGGTGGCCACTTGGTCTCTCGATTTCGCTCGGAGCCCGTCGAACGGGCGCTGCTCGATGGCAAAAGACCCGGTTCGGCATCGCTGAAATGCAGCAATCAATAGTCGGCTAAAAATGATGCAGAACTGCTCCCCCCATAGGCGAAAATCGAGCCCACGCGGTACCAGCTTAATCAAGGTGTCCCGTTCTGGGACGGGAGCCTTGGATTCAGTTCTCAGTGGCCCCAAAACGGGAAGCGGTGAGAGTCAGGCGTCCGAGCTGAGTGCCTATGATGATCTTGAACGGGGCGAGCACATGGGTCTCGCCGACCGGCGCGAGCCATAATTCGATGTCGCGATTATCGACCATGAACTTGGTCTGGGATCGCGAAGGCCGGTGGCCGGCGATCGGCACATAGCGCGCCGAGCAGACAATGGTGGGGCCGGCATAGCCTTTGCCGCTGACCTGTTCGGTTCGGGCATAGGACAGCTTGATGTCGAAGCGCTGGGCTCCGTCGAACACCGGAAGGGAGCGTCGGCATGCCGAGGCGTCGAGGGTCGCGCCGCCGGCAACCGGCACCAGGATGGCTGAAAGAGGGTCGATCACGCCGTGCTTGTTGGCGTCCGTGAGCGGCACTCGATCCTTGCGCGGCGGCAAGTCGGGCTGCAGTTGCAGGGCGGTGACATTGCCACCCGCAAGTGCCATCTGCACCGATTGTGGCTTCTTGCCCGCCACCGAGGTGAGCGTATAGGCGGACGGCCGGACCTGGCTGGGGCCGAGCCTTCCCGATGAGGAGGCCGAACCCCGGCCATCGCTGATCAATTTGATCAGTCCGCCGACCTTGGCGGAGGCCTCGATCTTGTAGGGGCCGCCCTCGCTCAGATTGATGGCGAGACTTGCCGTGCCGATGGGAAAGCCGGCAAGGGTCACGCCATAGTCTATCGCCGTTTTGGCGCTGGCAGCGGCGGCCAGCGAAGGCGCGAGGCCCGCGGTGATGAGAAAGCCGGCGCCGAGCGCCGAGCGAAAGAAATGCGAAATCGTCACGCCGGTCTCCGGGGCCGCCTGCTGTGTCGGGCCCGAATTCGGATCCGGCACGGCAGGTCATTGTTGTCGCGTCGTTTTCGCCGAAAACCGGCGTCCACATTTCGGCACGATGTTCCAGTCGCCGTGCCCCTCATGCGCATGGAATCTCTCAGGCGCATTTTAACAAGGTAAACGTTACGTAAATCTTGCCGGGGCAGGTGCACCCGGAGCCATCTTGGCGTGCTCAGGCTGAATGGTCGATGAATCAGACGTGGCGCAATTGTGTCGTACGGAGCGCACGCATCTCAGAGACATGCTTGCATGTCGCGATGTCCGCCTCTTTTCGCAACGGTACCGGTTCCAGGATAGGGGTATCGCAGTGTGCAAGCCTGTCACTGACAGATCCGCACTCCGATAAAATCGCCGGCGCGGTTTACTACAATGCCGTCGCGATCAGTTCGCTGCCCTGACGCTCCTCGATCCGCACGCGCATGAAGTTGCCGGGGCCAAGCGGCCTGTCGGGCCGCACGGCCGCGAATTGCGTGGTGCGGCCCATGCCGCCTCGCTCCATCAGGATCTCGCGGGTTTTGCCGGTTTCGCCAGCGAGGAAGCGCGTCATCGCCCGGCCGCCGGCGTCCCGCAAACGGGCTGCCCGCTGTTTCACCTCGGCCCCGCCGACGGGAGGCATGCGGGCCGCCGGCGTGCCGGGCCGCGGCGAGAAGGGGAAGGCGTGCAGATAGGTGATGCCGCATTCCTCGATGAGATCGAGTGAACGGGCGAACATAGCCTCGTCCTCGGTGGGAAAACCGGCGATCAGGTCGGCCCCGAACACGATGTCGGGCCGCAGGCGTCGGGCCTCGGCGCAGAAACGGATTGCATCCTGACGCGAATGCCGGCGCTTCATGCGCTTGAGGATGAGGTCGTCGCCGGCCTGCAGGGACAAATGCAGATGCGGCATCAGCCGCTCCTCTTCGGCCAGCGCCCGCATGAGGTCGGCATCGGCCTCGACCGAATCGATGGATGAGAGCCGCAGGCGCGGAAGCTCCGGTATCTCGCGCAGAATGCGACGCACCAACGTGCCGAGGGGCAGGGGATCAGGCAGATCGGGGCCATAGCTGGTAAGATCGACCCCGGTCAGCACGATCTCCTTATAGCCAGCCTCGACCAGGCGGTGGATCTGCGCAATCACCGTCTCCGGGGCCAGGGACCGCGAATTGCCGCGGCCGAAGGGAATGATGCAGAAGGTGCAGCGATGATCGCAGCCATTCTGGATCTGCACGAAGCCGCGTGCCCGACCCTCGAAACGCTCGACCTGCGGCAGGGCGATGTCCCGTGCTGCCATGATGTCCGAGGTGACGAGCTTGCCCGGCGCCTCGGCGAGGGAGATCCAGGTCTGGGCTTTCAGCTTTTCGGCGTTGCCGACCACGAAGTCGACTTCCGGCATGGCGGTGAAGCTGACGGCATCGGTCTGCGCGGCGCAGCCGGTGACGGCGATCCGCCGCTCCGGATTCTCGCGCTTGAGCCGACGGATGGTCTGCCTGGCCTGGCGCGTCGCCTCGGCTGTCACCGCGCAGGAATTGATCACGGTCAGGTCGTCACGGACGCCGATGGCCGTTTTCATCGCCTCGGATTCATGGATGTTCAGGCGGCAGCCGAAGGTGACGATCTCGGTCATGGGCGGTCTGGCATGCCGGCATGGCCGGCGCTGTCCTTCTCGTGTTCGCGCGATCCCGGGATCAGCGCCTGTAGTGAATACGGCTTTTTTAGGCGGCGTCGGCGAACCAGGAGGCCGCAAAGCGGCCCTCATGTTCAAGCTCGGCCACGCCGGTCATCAGCACGTGACCATCGATCTCGCGCCATTCGATCTGAAGGTCGCCGCCCGGCAGGCTGATGCGGGTCCTGCGCCCGGTAAGGCCAAGCCGCGCCGCCGCTACGCCGGTGGCGCAGGCGGCCGAACCGCAGGCGCGGGTGAGACCGGCGCCGCGTTCCCACACGCGCAGCACGATATGGCTGGTATCGCGAACCTGTGCGATCGAGACATTCACCCGCTCGGGGAACAGCGGATCGTGTTCGATGGCCGGGCCGATGCCGGCGAGGTCGATCTCGGCGGGATCCCGATCGATCCAGAACACGGCATGGGGATTGCCCATGCTCACCACGCTTGGGGACTGCAGAAGGGGAGCCTCCGCCGGGCCGTAGGCATAGTCGATGGCCTTGGTGTCGCCGGCATTCCGGGCAAGGGGGATCGCTTGCCAGTCCAGGGCCGGAGGGCCCATGTCGACAATGAAATTGTCGACGGCGAAGTCTGCGTCTGCCCGCCGGGCCTCGACCAGGCTGGTCGGGGTCTGCAGCAGGAGGCGGTCCTTGCCGAGCACCGGCATCAGATACCAGGACACGCAGCGCGTACCGTTGCCGCAGGCGCCCGACTGGGAACCGTCGGCATTGAAGATGCGCATGAAGGCGTCGGTCCCCGCCTGCTGCGGCGGATAGAGCACCATCAGCTGGTCGAAAGGCTCATGCGCCGCGATGGCGCGGGCCTCCGCCGGCGTGACGGCATGCGAACCGTCGATGAGATCGAGAACGACGATCTCGTTGCCGATGCCGTTCATCTTCAGATAGGGGCGGTTGGCGAGGCCAGACATGGTACTTCCGCGTGATTGAAGGTCCCTGATATAGGGCAAAAGCCCTTGCGAACCAATGGGTGCCGCTCAGCCCGCGGTCTGCTCGACCTCGAGGCGCATGATCGGCCGTTCCGGAGCCGGGGAGGGAACGTGCCGGAAGCCGAGCCGCTCGAAGCTGGTCACGAAGCCTGTCGAGGATGAGGAGGGTGAAATGCGCCGGTCGATCGGGTAGGCCTCGATGATGGTGGCGCCGCCGGTCCGGCCGAAATCGATCGCCGCCTCGATGAGGCGGGATGCGATGCCCCGCCGCCGGACCCCCTTGGCGAGGTAGAGACAGGAAATCGACCGGACCGGATTTTGCGCCATTCTTGCCGAAAAGAGCCTCAAAATCCGGCCAGAGCTCGGCGGTAAGGGGGCGGGTGGTCAACTCCGTGCGCCAGTCTCCTGTCCACGCTGTCCAGTGGCGGTCGCCCAAAGCCAGCACGTGTTCGGTCATGAATCGCAAAACGCGGGGGCCATCCGGCTGTGCAGCGCACCGGCCCAGCCGTCGCACCATTCTGCATTATGGTCACGGCTCCCGATTCGGAGCGATTCGCCATGCCTTCTGCCTTCAATGCCCGCAGCCTTCTGCCAACCTTGCCGTCGGGAAGAGAATGGCTGGCAGTCAGCCACGGCGAATCGAGGGACAGCGTCTATCGCCGCAGCGATGGCGTGGCCTTCGCCAAGCTATCCCGGGGCCGCGATGCCGTCGCCCTGGAGGGAGAGCGCCGGCGGGTCGAATGGCTGAGCCGCTTCAATCTCGGTTCTCCCGAGGTGCTCGATTGGCATCAAGGGGAGGGAGGAGCCTGTCTGGTCACCAGTGCGGTGCCCGGCGTGCCGGCGAGCGATCTCGATGGTTATCAATTGTGGCAGTCGTGGCCGTCGATCGCGGCCCGGGTCGGTGCGCTGCATGCGCTCACGGCCAAGGATTGCCCGTTCGAACGCGACCTTTCGACCATGCTCGCTCGCGCGGCCGACGTGGTGTCGCGCGGCGCCGTCAATCCCGATTTCCTGCCGCCGGAGCAGAAGGAGGTGGATCCGGCCGAGCTGCTTTTTGCGCTCGAAGCACAGCGCGAACAACGCCTGGCGGAAGAGGCTGGGGATCGCGTCGTCTGCCATGGCGATGCTTGCATGCCCAATTTCATGGTCGATCCCATCACGCTGCGCTGCACGGGCATGATCGATCTGGGTCGTCTCGGCACGGCGGACCGCTATGTCGACCTCGCGCTGATGGTGGCCAATGCCGGCGAGAGCTGGTCCGGCCCGGAGCAGGCCGAGGCAGCTTTCGACATGCTGTTCGACGAGCTCGGCCTGAAACGCCCGGACAGGGAACGGCTCGCCTTCTACCTGGGCCTGGACCCGCTGACCTGGGGCTGAGTTCTGGCCCGAGGTCGCGAGCCTTGCCGATCTCCCGCCTGAAGTGGGTGGCTCGCCATCGCGGCCTCCCCCAAAGGGGACGCATCCCTCCCTTTGGATCATCCCCCGAATGGATAGCTGTCGGGAGGCGCGGGCTGTGCTTAGAATATGCCGAGTTGGCAGCACGGGCATGAACTCGCCCATGCGCGAGGGTCCATGCCAGCTTTGCCTCGATATTCGGCCTGGGGGGTCGGTGCGTGCGGGTCAAGACCACTCTGCCCCGATGGGAAGATCTACCCGTCGTTGAATCCGTTCCCCTAACGATCTGGCCTCGATGAAGATTTCTACTGCACATCCGGTATGTCAGCTGCATGCTGACGGTTCGATGCCAATAGGCCATGCCGGGCAGGAAACCAACGCGTCATGAAAGCCCAGATCGGAACCCTTTCCAAACGGACCGCCAAGGCTGGCGCTTGGACGGCCGGTGCCCGCCTTGCCGGAAAGGCGGTCGACTTCGTTGCCTTGATCGTGCTGGCCCGTTTTCTCGGGCCGAGCGATTTCGGTCTGGTCGCCATGGCCATGACGCTGATCTTCATCGTCGAGGCCATCATGGAGCTGCCATTGGCCGCTGCCATGCTCCGTGTGCCCGCTCCGGGGCCGGATGTCTACAGTACGGCCTTCACCCTCGGCCTGCTCCGGGGCCTGATCATTGCTGGGTTCTTCGTTCTCTGCGCCTGGCCGCTCTCCTATTTCTATGGTGAACCGCGGCTGGTGCCGCTGGTGATGAGCCTTGCCTTGGCGCCTGCCATGCGTGGCTGCGTCAGCCCCATGATGGTGGAATACAATCGCCAGATGGATTTTCGCCGCCAGGCAGGCCTGGATGTCGCGAGCAAGTTCATCGCCATCACTGCCGCGATCGTGATGGCGATCGTGACCCGCAGCTACTGGTCTATCGCGGTCGGTACGGTGCTGGTGCCGCTGGTGTCGCTGGTGGGTTCCTATGTGCTGGCGCCCATGCGGCCAAGGCTGACCCTGAAGGAATGGCCGATCTTCGCCGACATTCTGACTTGGAATTTGATGTCGCAGATCCTGTCCGCCCTCAATTGGCAAGTGGACCGGCTCGTATTACCGCGCTTCATCCCGCCGGCGGCTTTTGGTCGCTATGCCATGGCTAACGATCTTTCGGCCCTGCCCTTCCAGGTCCTATCGGCGCCCTTGGCCACTCCCCTGAATGTCGCCTTCGTCACCGCGCACCAGAATGGCGGGCTCGACAAGACCTACCTGAAGGCTTGCGTCGGTATTTTCCTGCTGATGGCCCCCGTTCTGTGCTTCGGCGGCATCATGGCCGAGCCGCTGGTCCGTACCTTCCTTGGTGCGCAATGGGCGGAGGCGGCGCCTGTCCTTACCGGACTGGCTTTGGCAAGCATCGGCTCCATTCCGGCCCTGCCCATGGCGCCCCTTGCAGTCAGCCTCAACCAGTCGCGCCAGATCACGCTGAGGAATCTGATCGAATGCGCGGTACGGGTTCCCCTCACCATTGTCGCCGTATTGGCGGCAGGCGTATTAGGCGCGGTGATCGCCAAGAGCGTCGCCACACTTGCCGTGCTGGTCTCCACCATGATGGCCGTACGGTCCATGATCGGAATTTCCCTGCGCACCCAGTTCGTGGCGCTCGCCGGGCCTGCTGCCGCCCTGCTGATCAGCGGCACGCCCCTGGCTTATGTCGCAACGCTCATTCATGCCGATGGCGACATCGTCATGAACTTGCTCCGCCTCGCAGCCGCCGGCATTCTTTATGTGCTGACTTATGTCGTCGCGGTCTATGTGATATCGCTGCGCTTCGGCGACGTGACCGGAATCGGCACCTTGCTCAATACCATTGCGGCACGGGCGGTCGTTCGGTTGAAGGCCTAAGGAAAGGTCGGGCGTGAGTATCGAACCCATCGGCCTCTTTTTCCTGCTGCTCGGGATCCTGGTCCTGGTTCGCGGGCCGATCTTCGGTATCTATCTCCTGGTTCCGACCATGGTGCTGGGCTCATGCGCTGCACTGATCGTCTCGAATGCGTCGATCCAGCCCTCGCATCTGCTTCTGGCCTTCACCGCCATGGCATTGATTGCCCAGCCGGGCACCTGGCCTTCCATCCTCGGCCGGCTGACCTTCCCCCGCGAGGGATTCTGGTTCGCCGCCACCGCGGTTCTCGGCATTGTCGGTGCCTTCATTCTGCCGCGCTTCTTTGCCGGCGTGACCTATGTGGTGGCGATCGGGGCGACCTCGAGCGGTGGCTCCGCGCTGATCCTGGTGCCGCTCTCACCAACGACCGGCAATCTGACGCAAAGCATCTATTTCATCGGCGACCTCGTCTTCTTCCTGATCTGCTACCTGGTCGCCTTGAACAAGCAAGGCCTGGAAGCGATCACCAACGCCATCCTGATCTATTGCGTCCTCAACATCTTCTTCGCCCTGGTCGATCTGGCGACCTACTGGACCGGTACTTCCTTCCTGCTCGATTTCATGCGCAATTCCACCTACGGCATTCAGGACGAGGCCGTCATCAACGGCCTCAAGCGCATCAACGGTTCGTTCACCGAGGCCTCCGCCTTCGCAGCTTCCTCCCTGTGGGCAGGCTGCTTTGCCTTCCGGCTCTGGCTCGGCGGTATCCGCCCGCGCCTCACTTTTGCTCTGGCTGCCATCAACATGCTGCTGGTGGTGTTTGCGACCTCCTCCACCGGCTATGTCGTGCTGCCGCTGATGCTCGGCATCATGTATCTGGCATCGCTGCTGCGGGTGGCTCGGGGCACGGCCTTGCCGCGGGGGGTCTATGCCTATCTGGGGCTGGCGCCGCTGCTGCTCATGGTCATCCTCGCCATCGTGTTCCTCACGCCGGCTCTGTCGGGTCCGATCATGGACATGGTTCGCGACATGGTGCTGAACAAAGGCGCCAGTGCCTCGGCCGAAGAACGTGGCATGTGGAACCAGACCGCCCTGAATGCCTTCTTCGCCACCTATGGCGCCGGTGCGGGCATTGGCACGGTCCGGGCCTCGAGCTTCCCGGTAGCTGTTCTCGCCAATCTCGGCGCCGTCGGTGCCCTGACCTACGGGATCTTCATCCTGATGGCGCTGTTCAAGCCGGCCTCCCGCCCGCTCGACTGGACCACCACCCAGATTCAGGCGGCGGCACGAACCAGTTGCCTGGTTGCCCTGATCATGAGTTCGATCTCGGGCACGATGGTCGACCTTGGCCTGCCTTTCTACATGCTGGCAGGCATTGCCTGCGCGACCTGCGACTTCCAGGCCGGGGCGCGTCAACGCCAGCAACTCGCCCCGGCTTGAGAAGGAGGCGTCCGATGGAACCCGCAAGAACGATACATGGCCCGCAAGAGCGGTCGAGGTGAGACATGGATTCGAGCGCCAGCCTGCAAGCGATCATGGATGAGAAGGTGAACCCGTCATTGTCCGACAAGCCATCGAAGATCTGCCTCATCTTCGCTACGCGGGGCCGGGCCGAGGTTCTCAAACGCGTCGTCGGCTTCGTCGATCGGCAGAGCGTGAAGCCTGATCTGATCATCGTCTCCTGTGTGTCGGACGAGGATGTCGGCGATCTTGTCAGCCGACCCGGCCTGCTGGTGGTGAAGGGGCGGCCGGGCCTGACCACGCAGCGGAACACGGCCCTCGGCCAGGTTCCCGACGATATCGATGTCGTGATCTTCCTGGATGACGACTTCCTGATGCAGGAGGCCTGGATCGCCGAGATCGTCAAGGTCTTCGGCAGCGATCCGGCGATCGCCTGCGTCACCGGTACCTTGCTGGCCGATGGCATTCATGGCGCGGGCCTGTCCTTCGAGGAAGGGCGGGCCATCCTGGCCGATGCACCCGAGGTGCCGGTCAAGCTGACCGCCGCCTCCACCGGCGGCCCCTATGGCTGCAACATGGCCTTTCGGGCCAGCGCCATCGCCGGCCTTCGCTTCGACGAGCGCCTCGTCCTCTATGGCTGGCAGGAGGATCGCGATTTCGGCGGCCAGGTCTGGAACCGGGGAGGGCGCGTGGTCCGGGTCAACACGGCGCTCGGCGTGCATCTGGGCACCAAGGGGGGCCGGGTATCGGGGCGCCGGCTCGGCTATTCGCAGGTCATCAATCCGCTCTATCTGGTGAACAAGAAGACCATGCCGCTGCGCGACGCGCTCGACCATGTCGTGCGCAACGTCGCCAGCAATGTCGTGCGGAGCTTTGCGCCCGAGCCCTATGTCGATCGCCTCGGGCGCCTGCGCGGCAATCTCATCGGAATATGGGATCTCCTGCGCGGCAGGCTGACGCCCGAACGGGCGGAAAAGCTCTGAAGCCCGGGTTGCTCTGTGCAGCAACCCGGCGAACGCCTCAATCGATAACTTCGAGGATCACGGCATGGTCGCTCAGGGATAGATCGATCGCGCTGGCCTCGGTGAGGCTGCGGATGGGCGTACTTCCCACCGTGATATCGTAGACGTTGATGCGGGCGTGAGGCTTGGCGAATTCGATCCTGACGGGCCTGCTACCGGCCGCATTCTCCGCCCACACCACCAGTTGGAACGGCCCGCTGCTCTTCTGCAGCAAGAGGTCGTGTACCGTCGCTGCGCTCTTGGGCAGGGTGTAGTCGAGAGATCCGGGCTGCTGCAAGGGCTTGTCGTCGGCCAGGATCGTGGTGAGGTTGTGGATATAGGAGGCGGCGCGCTTGGGCGTGTCGCCGACGAAAACGCCCTGATTGCCGTCGCCGCCCTCGCCGTCGCGCAGCTGGTAGATGAAGGTATAGCTCCAGCCCCGCTTGAACTGCGCGAGATAGGTGTTGGTCAGGATGGCGCCCTGGCCATGTTCGCCGCCTGGGTCGTTGACCGAATCCCAGCCCGTCTCGGTGGTGACGCGGGGCAGGGCCTCGAGCTGAGCCTTGTCATAGCCCGCAAACCCCATGCCCCACATCACGCTGTGGTTGCCGAACAGGCCATCCCAGCGACCCCTCAGCATCGGGTCAGCCGCATTCCAGGCCTGGTTATCCTCGTAGATACCGCCATTGCCGATCACGTAGTTGTGGGCGTTGGCATAGTCGGCAAAGCGAGTGCCCGCCGGAAAGAGCGTGTTGGCGCCCGGCGGAACGGTGAGGAATTGCAGGCCGATATTGTCGGTCTGGGCGCCCGGCTCGGAGACGCTGAACACCGGATAATCCTTGAGGGTCGGGTTGTTCTTGACGGCGGCGTAGAGATCGGCCTGGAACTGGCCGACGGCTTTCCAGCTGCCGTCGCGCCCGCCCTTCTCGCCCTTGTAGGTGATCGGGAAATTATTGGGCTCGTTGGGGCCCTCGATGGCCAAGAGGGCGTTAGCCTTGGCGAGGCGCTCGGCCGCCGCGATGATCGCATCGAGGTCACCGGTGCCGAAAATGGTGAAGCGCACGCCGGTATTATGTGCGACCGCGATGCCGCCCTCGACGTGGCGGGCGCCGTCGCGCACCTGACGGACGCCGAGATATTTCAGCGGCTCGATATAGGAGGCCGGATTCACGCCCTGGTCGATATGGGTGTTGATGCCCAGGGAGTTGAGGAAGCTGTCGGCGCCGACGGCTTTCACCGGATCTGCGAGAGCGGGCGTAGCGACCAGGAACAAAGTGGCGGCGAATGCGGCTCGATGGCAAAGGCGTGGATCAAGGCAATCAAATCGAGAGAAATGCGACATATATGACCATCTGAAAAGCTGAAGACCGGTTCGGGATTCGAGGGCATGAAATCACAGGACGGCCCCGCATTCCTAGTTGGCCTTTAGGGGGCTTGAGGGATGAGCCGATGCCTGGCTCCACCCGCCGTGACCGCTTCGGCGGTGCGCCGGCCCGCTGCATCGGTCATTGGGATGGGCCCCATCGTCCTATCTTGTCGGCAAGCTACTCCCTTCGGGGGAAAGAGAACCGGCTTCAACTCGACTATAACCAGAGCAAGGCGCATTCAGACTCGAACGCGCTTTGCTCTAGCTCTTTGCTTCCAAGCCAATCCAACGGATCAGCTTGGGCGTCTTTGCGATTCCAGGCAATTCCGCCCAATCGCAAAACGCCATAGAGGCAAATCTGCCAACGAGGCGTTGCGGCAATGACCAGGACGATAGCGTTCAACGGCAAGTTCTTCGGAGCGCCGCCGACCGGCGTGCACAGGGTTGCCGAACAGCTCATTGCCGCTGTCGACGACTGGCTTGCCGAACAGGCCAAGGATGGCGGCGATTATGCCCTTGTGGTCCGGGAAGGCGCCAAGGTCCCGACCTATCGCAAGATCGCTTGCGTGCGGGAGAGCAGGCTGGTGCGCTGGATGCATAGGATTGCATGGGAGCAGTTCTATCTGCCCGTGGCGCGCAGGAAGGATTTCCTGCTCAACCTGTGCAATATCGGACCGCTGTTTCATCGCGCTTCGGCCACGATGATTCACGATGCCCAGGTCTATTCCACGCCCGATTCCTATTCGCGCCCCTTCCGGCTCTGGTACAAATTCGCTTTCTCCTTCATCGGCCAGCGGCACAAGGTCATCTTCACCGTATCGGAATTCTCCAAGAAGGAACTGGTGCGCTACGGCATCGCCCGTGCCGACAAGATCGTGGTCGTCCATAATGGCTGCGACCATATTCTGAAGATCGTGCCCGATGACAGCCTGCTCGCCAAGCTCGAGCTCGAGCGCGGGCGCTATGCCGTGGCGCTGGCGAACACGCAAAAACACAAGAACATCGCCATCCTGCTCGAGGCCTTCGCCAGGCCCGAGCTGAAGGACGTCCCGCTCGTCCTGTTCGGCGGGGCGGGCAAGGCCGATTTCGAGAGCCTTGGCCATGTCGTCCCCGCCAATGTGCGGTTTGCCGGTCGTACCAGTGATGCCGAGCTTGCCGGCCTGATGGCCAATGCCGGTGCGCTTGCCTTTCCCTCCCTGACGGAAGGCTTCGGCTTGCCGCCTCTGGAGGCTATGTCGCTCGGCTGCCCGGTGGTCGCGGCGCCCTTCGGCGCGCTTCCGGAGGTCTGCGGGCAGGCCGCGCTCTATGCCGACCCCTTCAAGGCAGAGGAATGGTGCGCGAAAATCCGCTCGGCGCTCGATGACGCGGCGGTGCGCCAGTCCCTGATCGACAAGGGGCGCCAGCAGGCCGGCATCTTCACCTGGAGACAGGCGGCGCGCAATCTGCTCGACGCCGTGCAGGCCGGCGCCTAGGGTCGCTTTCCCGGACGTTGAAAGCTTCGTGCGTGGACGAAGCCTGTGTTTGTGCTTAGGGTCGGGGCTCTAGAGCAAAACGCGTCTGTAAATGGAAACGCCCCTGCAATGACGGATAAGAAACCGCCGCGCCCCGTCGGCTCGAACCCGGTCCGCTCCAATCAAGCCCGCCCCAGTTTCACCGACCAGGAAGCCCTGGCCTTCCACTCCCAGGGCAAGCCCGGCAAGCTGGAAGTGGTACCGACCAAGCCGATGGCGACACAGCGCGACCTTTCGCTTGCCTATTCGCCGGGCGTCGCGGTGCCGGTCCGTGCCATCGCGGAAAATCCGGCATTGGCCTACGACTATACGACCAAGGGCAACATGGTGGCGGTGATCTCCAACGGCACCGCCATTCTCGGCCTCGGCGATCTCGGCGCGCTCGCCTCCAAGCCGGTGATGGAAGGCAAATCCGTCCTGTTCAAGCGCTTTGCCGATGTCGATTCGATCGATCTGGAGGTCGACACCAAGGACGCCGATGCCTTCATCAATGCCGTACGCTATCTCGGACCCAGCTTCGGCGGCATCAATCTGGAGGACATCAAGGCGCCGGAATGCTTCATCATCGAGCAGCGCCTCAAGGAATTGATGGACATTCCGGTCTTCCATGACGATCAGCACGGCACGGCCATCATCGCCGCCGCCGGCCTGTTCAACTGCCTGAAGCTGACCGGTCGCGACATCACCTCGACCCGTCTGGTGGTCAATGGCGCGGGGGCGGCCGGCATTGCCTGCGTCGAGCTGGTCAAGGCCATGGGTTTTGCGCCCGACAACGTCCTGCTCTGCGATACCAAGGGCGTGGTCTATAAGGGTCGTACCGACGGCATGAACCAGTGGAAGTCGGCGCATGCCGCCGAGACGGACCGGCGCACTTTGGCCGAGGCGCTCGATGGGGCCGACGTCTTTTTCGGCCTTTCGGTCAAGGGCGCCCTCACGGCCGAGATGCTGCGTTCGATGGCACCCAATCCGGTGGTCTTCGCCATGGCGAACCCCGATCCGGAGATCACGCCGGACGAAGCCCATGCGGTGCGCGACGACGTCATCCTCGCCACCGGCCGCTCCGACTATCCCAACCAGGTCAACAACGTCCTGGGCTTCCCCTATATCTTCCGCGGGGCGCTCGACGTGCATGCCACCGCCATCAACATGGAGATGAAGGTGGCGGCGGCGCAGGCCCTGGCCGAGCTTGCCCAGGAGGAGGTGCCGGACGAGGTGGCGAGTGCCTATCAGGGCGCGCGGCCGCGCTTCGGCCGCGACTACATCATTCCCGCTCCCTTCGATTCACGCCTGATGATCCGCGTGCCCGTTGCCGTGGCCAAGGCGGCCATGGAGACCGGTGTCGCCCGCAAGCCGATCGCCGACCTTGCCGCCTATCGCGCGGCACTCTCCGCCCGGCGCGATCCCGTCGCCGGCACGCTGGCCGGCATCTTCGACAGGGTTCGCCGTTCCCCCAAGCGCGTCGTCTTCGCCGAAGGCGAGGAGGAGGCGGTCATCCGCGCTGCTGCCTCCTTCGTCAATCAGGGGCTGGGCACCGCTATCCTGGTTGGCCGCGAGGACCGGGTCGAGGCGGCAGCCGCCTTTGCCGGGGTGGAGCTGCGCGAGGGCATGGAGGTCCAGAATGCCCGCATCTCGCCGCGCACCAATGCCTATGCGCAATATCTCTATGACAGGCTGCAGCGGCAGGGCTACCTGATGCGTGACTGCGTGCGCCTCGCCTCCATCGACCGCAACCATTTCGCCGCCTGCATGGTGGCGATGGGCGATGCCGACGCCATGGTCACCGGCCTGACCCGTAACTATTCGATCGCGCTGGAAGACGTAAGGCGCGTCATCAACGACAAGCCCGGTCATTGCGTCCTCGGCCTGTCGATCGCCATCGCGCGCGGGCGAACGGTCGTGGTGGCCGATACCGCCGTGCACGACATGCCGACCTCGGAGGAACTTGCCGCCATCGCCATCGAGGCGGCCTCGGTGGCCAAACGCCTGGGCTATGAGCCGCGCGTAGCCATGCTGGCTTATTCCACCTTCGGCCATCCCGAAGGCGAGCGGGCCGAGCGCGTGCGCGAGGCCGTGCGCATCCTAGACCGCCAGCGTGTCGATTTCGAATATGACGGGGAGATGGGCGCCGATGTCGCACTCAACCGCGACGCCATGGCGCTCTATCCGTTCTGCCGCCTGTCCGGGCCGGCCAATGTGCTGATCATGCCGGCCTTCCACTCGGCCTCGATCTCCACCAAGATGCTGCAGGAGCTCGGCGGCGCCACGGTGATCGGCCCGATCCTGGTGGGCCTCGACAAATCGGTGCAGATCGTACCGCTCGCCGCCAAGGACACCGATCTCGTCAACATGGCGGTGCTGGCGGCGGCCAATATCGGCGGGTGAATGAGGCGCGCCGGATCTCTGTCTGTCTGGCGATATCGACAATACCAAGAGGCATCGAAGATGCCTCTTGGGGAGCGCACGTAAGCGCAGGTAGGAAGCCCATGCCATCGCTACCCAGAGTTGGCGCCGTTGCCGCATGGTTTTCACCGAAAACCGGGATCCGCTTTTCGGTATGACGCTTCGGGACCTACTCGGTGCCGTCGCCTGTCAGATAGGTCGGGCGGTTGGCGAGCATGGTGAGTGCGGTGAGGAAAGCAATCGCGCACATTACCGTGACGTACCAGAAGAACCACGTCTCATGGCCGGCATCCTTGAAGGCGAGCGCTACCGCCTCGGCTGAACCGCCGAAGACGGCATTGGCGATCGCGTAGGAGAGGCCGACTCCAAGCGCCCGGACCTCGGCCGGAAACATCTCGGCTTTCACGAGCCCGCTGATCGACGTGTAGAACGACACGATCGCAAGCGCCGCCACCACCAGAAAATAGGCCGCGAGCGGGCTCTGGACGCTGCCGATCGCCGTCAGGAGCGGCACGGTACATAGTGTCGCGAGCCCGCCGAACAGCATCATCGACCATTTCCGCCCGATCCTGTCGGAAAGCGCGCCGAAGAGCGGCTGCATGCACATGTAGGTAAAGAGCACCGCCGTCATGGTGATATTGGCGGTCTCCTTGGCCATGTGTGCCGTGTTGACCAGATATTTCTGCATGTAGGTGGTGAAGGTGTAGAAGATCAGCGAGCCACCGGCTGTGTACCCAATGACGATCAGAAAGGGCCGCGGATGTCGACGTAGCAGGCTAACAAGCGAGCCGGCTTCCTTGCGGGCACGTGTTTCCGCCGACGAGGTCTCGTGCAGGGAGCGCCGCAGGTAGAAGGCAACGACTGCGGCACAAGCCCCGACCACGAACGGAATCCGCCAGCCCCATGCCCGCATTTCTTCGTCACTCAGCGCGAGTTCGAGGATAACGATGACGGCCGAGGCGAGGAGTTGGCCGCCGATCAGCGTCACATACTGGAAAGAGCCGAAGAAGCCGCGCCGCCCCGCGAGCGCGACCTCGCTCATATAGGTCGCCGAAGTCCCGTATTCGCCTCCCACGGAGAGGCCCTGAACCATCCGGCAGAGAAGGAGAAGGATCGGTGCCAGGATACCCACCGTGGCGTAAGTCGGCAGTATCGCGATCGCCAGTGATCCGGCACACATCATGAGGACCGAGATCATCATCGAGTTCTTGCGGCCATAGCGGTCTGCAATCCAGCCGAAAAGCCAGCCACCGATCGGCCGCATGAGGAAGCCAATGGCGAAGACTGCCGAGGAATAGAGGAGCTGCGTGGTCGGCTCGGCATCCTTGATGAAGCCGAAGAAGGCACTCGAAAAGTAGAGTGCCGTAAACGCGTAGGCGTAGAAATCAAACCACTCGACAAGATTTCCAGAAGATGAGCCGACAATCGCCATCACCCGCCGGCGGGTATCATGCGGATCTGCCACTGCCACGGCCGCGGTGTTACTCATATGTTTCCCCCTGATTGATCTTGTCTTTAGGTAGGTCTTTCAAAGCGATTGTGATCATGCTGTGGCTTTGCTGATCCGGGCAAGCCATTTTTCCCGAAGGGCAGGAGCCAGACGCCCGGATGGGAGTGGATCCTTCGACGGAACCGTCAGCCAGAACCATGATCTCGTCCCTGGAGTCTTTGGATGGCAGAGACCAGATTGTGCTCAACCGCAACGCCATGGCGCTCCATCCGTTCTGCCGCCTGTCGGGGCCGGCCAATGTGCTGGCGGCCAATATGGCTGGGAACGGCGGCACCAGGCAGCTTCCTCCTGAGCGCACCCATGGCATGAGCAGGTGGAAGCTGCAGGATCTTGAATGCTTGCAGAGCTTTTCGATATTGGCCACGAAGGAGCACTACCGAGAAGCTCTGCGGAGGATTTTGTGAGGGGACCTGCACGCGCATGAGCGACGATCGTTGGAACCTCTATCTGTTCGAACGCCATGACCGGCAGCAGATCATGCAATGGGCAGGCAGGCTGCGCTATTTCCGGTTCTGCCGGGCCGTTGGCGGCCATGCCAACGATGGAGACCAGCTGCTGGTCGCGATCGCGGTGGAGACAGAGGCCGATCTGGTGGATGTCTGCGCCACCCTGGGGATCGCCCTGGACATCGTTGCGCCCGACTCTCCCCAACCGGTGCCGGGCGTTGCCTACACGGCCGAGGAATTCGGCAAGTTCGCTCTCCTCGTGCCGGGAAGCCATCGCATCCGGCAGCCCGGTTTGGTCGAATTGGCTGGGCAGCCCGCCTATGTCCATGCGCAAGCGAATCGGCTGGAAATCAGCCTGAGCGACACCGACCGTCCTTATGAGGTCTCAGAAGCGTCCGTCCGTTCAGCCGAGCGGGTGGAGGCGCTGCTCACGCAGCTGGCAGGCCGGCTGATCGAACCGCCACGTGCCAGCCGGCATTGTATCTGCCCGGCCTATTATCCCGAAATGTGGAATTGAACGTCAGCCCTTGACGGCAGAAGCCAGTACTGTGAGGCTGAGAAAACGTGGTGCCGCTTAGGTGACTCGAACACCTGACCCCATCATTACGAATGATGTGCTCTACCGGCTGAGCTAAAGCGGCGCCAACGGTTTTCAGAAGGCGATCCTTGCGGACGCGCCGCCCTGATACAGGCAAGCAAAGCGGAAGGCAAGCCCCCTCACGCATGCGACGCGAGTTTAGAGCGAAACTCTTGACGCGGCACAAGCTCCCGACTATAGCAACCCACACAAATTTTGGCGGGAGGCTCCGCCCCCAACTTGGGGTGGCGGTTTTCTTTTTGCCCAAGCGATTCTGTCCGCGCAAGCAAGGCAGAATTGCCGGACCCTCTTAACACCGGCAGGTTCCCCGGAAACTGCCCTGGCCCCGCTGCAGCGGCGCCGTTCCGAATTGAGAAGGATAGACCCATGTCCCGCCGTTGCGCGCTGACCGACAAGGGCGTTCAGTCTGGCCACAAAGTGAGCCATTCGAACGTCAAGACCAAGCGCAAGTTCCTGCCGAACCTGCACAATGTCACGCTGATCTCCGACGTGCTCGGTCGCTCCGTGCGCCTACGCGTCTCGGCGGCCGGCCTGCGCACTGTCGAGCACAATGGCGGCCTCGATGCCTGGCTGATCAAGGCTTCCAGCAACGAACTTACCGCGCCGGCCCTGCGCCTGAAGCGCGAAATCGAAAAGAAAATGACGACCGCCCACTAAGGCAAGGTTGCATGACTGACTTTTCGGGCCGGGGCCTCGCGCTCCGGCCTTTTTCATTGTCCGGAGCGTCGTGCGGCTACGACCCGCTTTGCTCCAGATGAGCAAAGCTTAATGTGACCTCCCCTTGACGGCAGGCCCCCGTTTCGGCGATGCAGAGACGCCGGTTACCGGGCCCCTCTGACGGTTTGCGCAAAGCATGCCGTGATGTCGGAGCCGGCTTCGATTGTTTTCGAAGCAAAAGGGTCCGGCGTTATGCTCGATTTCGCATTTTCTGATTTTGCCGGCCAGCCCGTCTGGATGTGGCTGGCCTTTCTCGCCTTCGTGGCGCTGTTGCTCGCCTTCGATCTCGGCGTGCTCAACCGTGACGACAAGGTGCTGAGCGTTGCCGACAGCTTCAAGCTGTCGGCCATCTATATCGCCATCGCGATCGCCTTCGGCGGCGCCATCTGGTGGGGCATGGATACCAGGCCGGACGGCACCAGTCCGGCGCTCGACTATTTCACCGGCTATTTCATCGAGAAATCGCTCTCGATCGACAATGTCTTCGTCATCGCCCTGATCTTCCGCTACTTCGCGGTGCCGCCGGCCTTTCAGTACCGCGCTCTGGTGTGGGGTATCTTGGCGGCCGTGGTGCTGCGCGGCATCATGATCGCGGCCGGTGCCAGCATCGTGCAGAGCTATGGCTGGGTGCTCTATATCTTCGCGGCCTTCCTGATCCTGACGGGTCTGCGCATGCTGGTCGCCTCGGACGATCATGCCGAGTTCAAGGAAAACTGGCTGGTTCGCTTCCTGCGTCGTCATATGCGCATCAGCGAGGACCTGCATGGCAACCGCTTCGTGGTGCGCCAGCCGGACCATGCCACAGGCAGGACTTTGCTGCATGCCACGCCGTTGTTGCTGGCCCTGATCGTCATCAACGTCGCCGACATCGTCTTCGCCGTGGACTCGGTGCCGGCCATTCTGGCCATCACCACCGATACCTTCATCGTCTACACCGCCAACATCATGGCCATTCTCGGCCTGAGGGCGCTCTATTTCGCGCTGGCGGCGATGATCGATCGTTTCCACTACCTCAAATACGCGCTTGCCCTCGTGCTCGTCTTCATCGGCGGCAAGATCTACTGGGGCCATCTTGTCGGCAAAGTCGATCCGGCTCTCGCCCTGATCGTCACCGTTGCGATCATCGCCGGCGGCATCGTCTTCTCGCTCTGGAAGACGCGTGGCCAGGCCGACGGGCCGGGCGTGTCGCCCTGACGATTTCCTCCCGATGACGGTAGAGAAGAAAGGTCAACTCCCGCAAAAGTTGATCTGTTTCAGCGGGAACATGCGGGTTAGAGTGACGGGGTGATGATGGCTTGATCGGGCTCGTCTGCTCTTTACGGAGCAAGGGGACCGGTTAGCGTCGCTGGGGCGGATCCTGTGATCCGTTTCCCGTCCGGGGGGAAGAAGGCAGCGGCCATGCCCAGCGGCATGGCCGGAATGGTTTCGTGTGATTTCTCCTCCCGGCAAGCAGCGCTTTTGAGCAATCATCATCCGAAAGCCTGCCCGCACAGCTTACCGGGCCCTGCTTTTCGGAATCGTGTTCGAGCGAGGAGAACTGCGATGACGATTTTCGGCCTGAAGCTTCGTTACCTGCTGCTGGGTGCCGCGCTGGGCGCGGCCGCTCTGGCGCCGCTGCCGGCCGCCGCCCAGTATGACGATGGATATGGCGGCGGGGGTTATAACGGCGGCGGTGGTTACAACCAGGACGATAACGGCGGCGGCTATCGCCGGCAATATCGTCCCCGCTGCTATTATCGCGTCGTGCGCGTCTACGACGATTACTATGGACGTTATGTCAAGCGACGCCAGCGTGTTTGCGAGCGTAGCGGCTACTAGAGCAAAGCGCGTTCAGGCGAAGGAGTTCCTTGCGATTCCTGACGAGTCCATGAAATCTCAAAATGGGTTTGTTTTTCGCCGCGTGCTACTTGTCACGGCCCAGACAGAATCCTTGGCTTATGGCATGAGACAAGGATTCTGTTTCGAGGCTGATCCGGCTCCGATGGTGGACGGATAGGGACAAGGAAGCGTCGTCATGCTGATTCACCGCCGTTCCGTGCTCGCCGGTCTCGCCCTCGCCGGATTGCGGCCGGGTTTGGCCTCGGCGATGCAGATCGTCGAGGTCGGCACGGTGCTGACGGTCACAGGGCAGACCACCGGGCAGCTGCGGGGCGAGAAACGCGCCCTGCAGGTCGGCGAGCCGGTTTTCATCGATGACATGCTGGCAACCGGGGAAGGAGCCCGGCTGGGGGCCCGGCTCGGGGATGCCACACGGCTGTCCCTGGGTGAGCGCACGCGGGTGCGCATCGACAAGTTCCTGGTGGACCGGGGCGGCGAACTGGTGCTGGAGCGCGGTGCCATGCTGTTCGACCGGCCCGACAATCAACCGTCGGGACCGCTCAACGTCACGACCCCGTTCGGCCTGATCGCCGCTCGCGGTACCAAATTTTTCGCCGGCCCCAGCGATGGCGTCTTCGGTGTCTTCGTCGAGCATGGCGTGGTCACCGTCGCCACCAAGGGCGGCCAGGTGACCCTCACCAACGGTCTGGGCACGAACCTCGTCAATGCGAGGCAGGCGCCATCCGAGCCAGGCAGCTGGAGTACGCTGCGCATCGCCCAGGCGGAAGCCTCCGTGATTGCCGAGGCCTCTATGGAGTCAGCTCCGCCAGCGGCGGCTGTGCCTCGCGGACCACGGCCGGCACCCAAGCCTTGAAGCTTACCCAATCGGGGCGAACCAGGCTGAAGCGATCGATCGGCAGAGCGCCGCCACGGGCCGGTGCATGCTGCAGGCCCGAATTGACATAGCGCAGCCCGCACTTTTCCATCACCCGGCGCGACGCCTCATTGATCACCCGGCATTCGCCGGTGATCGAGGTAAGCGGCAGGGTCGAAAAGCCATGATCGATCAGGGCGCGCGCCGCCTCCGTGGCAAGGCCCTGGCCCCAATGAGGCTGGCCCAGCCAGTAGCCGATCTCCGCGATCTCGCGCTTGGGAAAGCGCAGACCGATGCAGCCGAGGAAGGCGCCGGTCTCCCGGCACTCGATGGCGAAGGCGAGTTCCTTGCCCGCGATGCGAGCCTCGTCCTGATAACGCACGAAATCCGCAGCGTCGCTTTCGCCATAGGGGAAGGGCAGGCGCCCGGTCATCAATGCCACGGCCGAATCATTGGCGAGGCGTGCCATGCGGGGCACGTCGCCCAGACGCGGCTTGCGCAGCACGAGACGCAGGGTCTCGATCTCGATCGAGGGAATGGAAACGGCCGGGAGAGATTTGAAGGGGGACATGATGGGCTCCTGGCAAGAAAAAGGGCGGAAGGATTTCTCCACCGCCCCTGCGTCAACCTGGAGTCCCAAATAGGGTCATTTCAGGTCCGCCGGTCCAGTGGAGCCGGCGGAGCTGAGGTCCCGCCGGGATTATTCTGCTGCTACTTTGGTCGTGGCGACGTTGACGTAAATTCGGCCGTTGGCTCGGGTGCGGAAGTCGACTCGGCCGTCGATAAGAGCAAAAAGCGTATGGTCCTTGCCCATGCCGACATTGACGCCCGGATGCCATTTCGTGCCGCGCTGGCGCACGATGATGTTGCCAGCAACGACGGCTTCCGAACCGAACTTCTTCACACCCAAGCGACGACCGGCCGAATCACGACCGTTGCGCGACGAACCGCCTGCTTTTTTGTGAGCCATGGCGATAACTCCTCGAAATTCTATCTACGCCGGTGCTGTGACACGGCGGTGAAAACCATCAATCAGGGGCGACAATGCCCGAAAGCCGGGCGGTTGTCGACCCCAACGCTCTGAAACCGGCTTAGAGGTCCTTGCCGGAAGCCTGCTCGGCCTGGTCGACCTTGGCGCGCGGCGGCTTGCCGTCCAGGAGTTCCTTGGCCTGAATGACCCACTCTTCGCGGGCGGCGCGGCCGCGTAGCGAGAGCTCTTCATCCCACTTGGCGATGTCGGCATCGGTCCAGGCGGCAATGTCGTTCCAGCTGTTGATGCCAGCGGCGCGCAGCTTCTTCTCGATGGTCGGGCCGATGCCCGAGATCAGCGAGAGGTTGGAGGCGTCGAGGCCACCGGTCGGAACGGCGGCGGCAGTGACCGGAGCCTCTTCCTTGGCAGCCTTGGCGGGCTTGGCCGCAGCCTTGGAAGGCTTGGCACCGCCGGTGAGGATCTCGGAGATCCGCACCACGGTCTGATGCTGGCGATGGCCGCGCTTGCGCTTCGAATTCTGCCGGCGGCGCTTCTTGAAAGCGATGACCTTGTCATCACGATCATGCTCGACAACCTCGGCGGCAACCGAAGCACCGGCAACCGTGGGGGTACCGAAAGTCAGGCCGGCGTCGCCGCCAACGGCCAGGATTTCGGGGAATACGATGACTTCTCCAACCTTGGCGTCGAGCTTCTCGACCCGGAGAACGTCATTCTGATTGACGCGGTATTGCTTACCGCCCGTCTTGATGACCGCGAACATGTTTTTTCCTCGTTCGGACCCGGCTTTCGCCCGTCTGGCTTCCGCAAAGGGAAACTCGACGGATCGGGTCCTTGCCTGAGCAAAGTCCCCGCAGCGGCCGGCTTTTCCAGTCGTTGATATCTGCCACCTGGTCTTGCGGAATAGGTGGCCACGAAAAAAGGCACGCGGCCCAAAGGCCGCGCGCTGGCGTGGCTTATACAGGCGTGAGGCGCAGAGTCAAGGAAAGTGACGACCAAATCGTCAAGGAGGGACGGCGTGCGGAAAGCAGAAGAATGCCAGGCTTGCCGCCGGTTCTCCCGAAGGCTGCACGGCAGCGAATAATATCCCAGTCCAGGTGTTTTCCCGGCATCCATGCACAAGGGAGAGACATCATGTCCTTAGTCCAAGCTTCGACTCGCCGCCTCGCGGTCACCGCCCTTTCGACCGCCTTTCTGCTGGTCGCGGGTCTGGCCCTCGCCGCCGGGGGCGGGGGAGGCGGCGGCAGCAGTGGGGGCGGAGGGGGTAGTAGCGGCGGTGGGGGAGCCGGCGGGGGAAGCGGCGGCGCAACCAATGGCAAGCCGATCACCGACATGACCACCTGCCCGCGGGGGCAGGTGTGGAGTGTCCGCAAGAAGGCCTGCCTCAAGCTGAAGTCCGAGGCGCTGCCCGATGATGACTTGGCCAATTATGCCTGGGTGCTGGCCAAGGCCGACCGCTACGACGAATCGCTGCAGGTGCTGGACCTGCTCGAGGATCCCAACACCGCCAAGGCCCTCAACTACAGAGGTTATGCCACGCGCAAGCTCGGCCGGACCGACGAAGGCATCGGCTATTATCTCAAATCGGTGGCGGCCGATCCCCAATATGCGCAGGTCCGCGAATATCTGGGCGAGGCCTATGTGATCAAGGGTCGACTCGATCTGGCCAAGCAGCAGCTCGATACCATCAAGACACTCTGCGGCACCGGCTGCGAGGAATATCAGGACCTGAACGAGGCGATCGAGAAAGGCGTCTGACCGGTGCTGTTCCGCCGGAGATAGCTCCGGATCCGATCGACACGCAAAGTGCGCAAACCCCTTTCCCCTCAAAGGGGTTTGTACGGGTGTGGCCCTGCCGGTTTTCGTCGCGGTAGCCGGCGGGGCTTCACTCCGATCCCAGTCGCGGCATCATGTCAGTTCCGCTCATTTCTGTTTGAAGAGCGGCAACAAGCCCGGTTATGACTGGTAGCGCGAATATCGAGGGGGAAGCATGTCGCGCGGCAAGGCTGACCAGTCCGGCTCCCTGGCGGGTCCGTTCGACTTCATTGTGGTGGGGGCGGGAACGGCCGGGTGCCTGCTGGCCAATCGGCTTTCCAGCAATCCCAGCCGGCAGGTGCTGCTGCTGGAAGCTGGGCGGCCCGACAACTATCCCTGGATTCATATCCCGGTCGGCTATCTTTATTGTATCGGCAATCCGCGCACCGATTGGCTCTATCAGACCGAGGCCGAGCCCGGCCTGAACGGGCGGGCGCTGCGCTATCCACGCGGCAAGACCCTGGGTGGCTGCTCTTCCATCAACGGCATGATCTATATGCGCGGCCAGGCGCGCGACTATGACGGCTGGGCCGCCGCGACCGGGGACGAGGCCTGGAACTGGGCCAACAGCCTGCCCGACTTCAAGGCGCATGAGAATCACCATCGCCTCGATGGCGGCGCCGATCCCGCCACCGGCGACAATAGCCGCTTTTCCGACATGCACGGTCATGGTGGCGAGTGGCGCATCGAAAAGCAGCGCCTGCGCTGGGACATCCTCGATGCCTTCGCCGAGGCGGCGGTGCAGGCCGGTGTGCCCCGCACCGAGGACTTCAACAGCGGCGACAATGAAGGTGTCGGCTATTTCGAGGTCAACCAGAAGGCCGGCTGGCGCTGGAACACCGCCAAGGCCTTCCTGCGACCGGCGCGCGGGCGTTCCAATCTCATGGTGTGGACTCAGGCTCAGGTCGAGCGCCTCGCCTTCGGGACTGGTGACGACGGCCGCCGCCGCTGTACCGGCGTGATCCTGCGGCGTGGCGGCGAACTCGTCGAAATCCAGGCCAAGCGCGAGGTCATCCTCTCGGCCGGCGCGGTCGGCTCGCCGCAGATCCTGCAGCTATCCGGAATCGGCCCGGCCGGCCTGCTGCAATCCCATGGCGTCGAGGTCGTGCACGATTTGCCGGGCGTGGGCGAGAACCTGCAGGACCATCTGCAGATCCGGGCCGTGTTCAAGATCGAGGGTGCCCGTACGCTCAACACGCTGGCGAGCAGCCTGACCGGCAAGATGGGCATCGGGCTCGAATATATGCTACGCCGCAGCGGGCCGATGAGCATGGCGCCCTCCCAGCTCGGCGCCTTCAGCCGTTCCGATCCCGGCCGGCCGCATGCCAATTTGCAATATCATGTGCAGCCGCTCAGCCTGAACGCCTTCGGCGAGCCCCTGCACGATTTTCCAGCCTTCACGGCGAGCGTGTGCAATCTCAATCCGACCAGCCGCGGCAGCATCCGGATCCGCTCCAACCGGGCAGGCGATGCGCCGGCCATCGCGCCCGGCTATCTCTCGACGGAGGAGGACCGCAAGGTCGCCGCCGACAGCCTGCGCCATGTCCGCCATGTCGTGAGCCAGCCGGCGCTGGCCCCCTACAAGCCGGTCGAATGGAAGCCGGGCGTCGAATTCCAGACCGACGAGGAACTCGCAAGGCTGGCCGGCGATATCGCCAGCACCATCTTCCATCCCGTCGGCACCACCAGGATGGGCAGGGATGGGGATCCCGAGGCCGTGGTCGACAGCCATCTGCGCGTGCGTGGCGTTGACGGCCTGCGTGTGGTCGACGCCGGCGTGATGCCGGCGATCACCAGTGGCAACACCAACTCGCCGACCCTGATGATCGCCGAAAAAGCAGCACGCTGGATCGCCAAGGGCGAGTGAGCCACGTTCAGGCCGGCTGACGGCAGCCTTCCAGGATTTTGCCAATCTCCGGCCGGCAGGAACCGCAATTCGTGCCTGCCTTCAAGGCCGTGCCGATCGCCTCGATGCTGCAGGCGCCGCTGCGTGCGGCCGCCTCGATACGGGCCTGGTCGATGCCGAAACAGGCGCAGACCTGCCGGCTGGGGCGGATACCCGGATTGGGTGCGCGGCCCGCGAGGATGAAACGGCGCGTGGCGGCGTCGATCCGCTCCCGGGCCAGCAGGTCCGTGGCCCAGGCTGCGCCCCCCTCATCCCGATGTGGGCCGGTCGAGAGCAGGATCTCGAGGCGGTGATCCACGATCGAGGCCGAGCGGTAGAGATCGGCGGCGGGATTGCGCTGGTGCAGTGGGCTGGCCCACAGATTGAGCCAGTTCGACAGAAGATCGTGCAGAGGCCCCGGCGTGCGGGGGCTGGCGAAATGGACAATCTCGCCATCAGCGACGGTCATGCGGGCATGGCTGAGCCAGGCCGGCATGGGCAGGCGGTGGCGCGAGGCGATGAAGCCTTCCGCCTGCATCATCCAGGGCCGGATTGCGGCCGGCACCGTCTTTGAATCGGGCTGGCCGGAGATGGGATCGGTATGGGCATGCACGAGGGAGCCGACGCGGGCGCGGGCGGCGCTGGCGTCGGTCCAGTGGATCGGCGCGAAGATCGAACCGGGTTGCTGGCTGTCGGTGACCACCACCCGCAGTTCGACCTGGCCCTCGCCGGTGCTCACGACGGCGAAGGCGCCGTCTAGCAGGCCGAAACGCTCGGCATCGGCGGGATGCACTTCCACGAAGGGGGCATTGCGGTGCTGGGCCAGGCGCGGGCTGAGTCCCGTGCGGGTCATGGTGTGCCAGTGGTCGCGCACCCGGCCGGTGTTGAGCAGGAGCGGATGCTCGCTGGTCGGCTCGGCCGACAGCGCCGGCGGAGCCAGGGGGACGAGGTGGGCGCGGCCATCGGCATGCGCGAAGCCGCCTTCCGCGAACAGGCGCTGCGTGCCGGTGTCCCGGCCCCATGGCAGCGGCCACTGCACGGGCTCCAGGGCGTCATAGGCCTCGTCGGTGAGTTCGGCGAGGCCACCGATATCGAAAAGACGCGTGCCGTCATTCTCGAAGGCGGACAGCGCGGCATGCTCGCGGAAGATCGCCGCGGGCGAGGTGTAATCGAAGGCTTCGGCATGGCCGAGTCTCTTGGCGACTTCGCAGATCTGCCACCAGTCGGGCTGTGCCTCGCCGGGAGGCGCAAGGAAGGGGCGCTGGCGCGAGATACGCCGCTCGGAATTGGTGACGGTGCCGTTCTTTTCGCCCCAGGCAGCCGATGGCAGCACCACGGTTGCGGCATCGGTGAGGCCGTCGACATGGGCACTGATCTCCGAGACGGCGAGGAAATCGAGCTTGCGCAGGGCTGTTCGCATGGCGTTGGCGCGCGGCAGGCTGGCGGCTGGATTGGTGCAGAGCACCCATACCGCGCGGATCTCGCCGCGCTCGATCGCCTCGAACATCGAGACTGCCTTGCGGCCTTCCTTCTCGGCCATGTGCGGGGCGCCCCAGAAGCGGCCGACGCGATCCACCTCGGTCGGCGAAAAGCCCATATGGGCGGCAAGCTGGTTGGCGAGGCCGCCAACCTCGCGCCCGCCCATGGCATTAGGCTGGCCGGTGAGCGAGAAAGGGCCGCAGCCGGGTCTGCCGATACGGCCGGCTGCGAGATGGGCATTGAGGATGGCGTTCACCTTGTCGGTGCCCTGGGCCGACTGGTTGACCCCCTGGCTGAAGCAGGTGACGACGCGCGGCGTCTCGATCCACCAGTCGAGGAAGGTGGCGAGGTCCTGCTCCGTCAGGCCGCAACGGAGGGCGGCTTGCGTCCGGCTCGGGGCGATCTCGCGCGCGTTGCCGAGGACGGCTTCGATCCCGTCTGTGTGGCGGATGACATAATTTTCGTCGATGGCGCCCCTCTCGGCGATCTCCACCAGCAGGCGGGCGAACAGCACGCTGTCCATGCCCGGTGCGACGGCAAGATGCAGATCGGCGCTGTCGGCTGTGACAGTCCGCCGGGGGTCGATGACCACGATGCGGGTGCCGTGCTTCTTCTTCGCCTGTTCGATGCGCTGCCAGAGCACGGGATGGCACCAGGCTGTGTTGGAACCGGTCAGCACGACGAGATCGGCCTCGTCGAGATCCTCATAGCAGCCCGGCACGATGTCGGCGCCGAAGGCGCGGCGATGGCCGGCGACCGTGGAGGCCATGCACAGGCGCGAATTGGTATCGACATTGGCCGAGCCGATGAAGCCCTTCATCAACTTGTTGGCGACGTAATAGTCTTCGGTCAACAATTGGCCCGAGAGATAAAGAGCCACGGTCTCGGGACCATGGCGCTCGATGGTTTCCCTGAACCCCCTGGCGACGGCATCGAGGGCGCGGTTCCAGGTGGTGCGAACGCCATGGATGGTGGGATGGACGAGGCGATGCCCGGTGGCCAGCGTCTCGCCGAGTGCGGCACCCTTGACGCAGAGCCGGCCCTGGTTGGCGGGATGGGCGACATCCCCGGCGATGGCGGCACCACCCTTGCCGTCGGCGGTGGCGACGATCCCGCAGCCGACCCCGCAATAGGCGCAGGTGGTGCGCACGGGGGCCTGGACGGGTTCGATCATCGAGGGATCGGGGGTGGGCATGGAGACGTTCATGGGCGGGGTCTCCGGGGCCGGGACAAGAAGGCGCGCTCCGCCTGTTTCATCGCGCCACCCCTTCAATAAACATCGGCCTGGTAGCGGCCGGCTTTCTTCAGGCCGTTGACGAAACTTGCCGCCTCCTCGGTCGAGCGGGCGCCCCATTGCGCCACGATGTCGACGAGGGCGCGTTCGACGTCGCGCGCCATGCGCTTGGCGTCGCCGCAGACATAGAAATGCGCGCCCTCGGCCAGCCAGCGCCAGAGATCGGCACCGACCTCGCGCATGCGGTCCTGCACGTAGAACTTGCCCTCGGCATCGCGCGACCAGGCCAGCGACAGGCGCGTGAGCAGGCCGCTCTCGCGCATGGCAGCGAATTCCTCCTCATAGAAGAAATCGTGGTCGCGATGCTGGTGGCCGAAGAACAGCCAGTTGCGCCCGCTGGCGCCCTCGGCTTTGCGTTCCTGCAGGAAGGCGCGGAACGGAGCGACCCCGGTGCCCGGCCCGACCATGATCACCGGCGTCTCGCCGTTCTCGGGCAGTCGAAAGCCGTGGGCCTTCTGTACATAGACCCTGAGTTCCTCGCCCTCGGCGATGCGCTCGCCCAGAAAGGTGGAGGCAACGCCCAGCCTGTCGCGCGCGCCGATGCGATAGCGCACCGTATCGACGGTGAGCGAGATCCGGCCCGGATTGGCCTTATGCGAGGAGGAAATCGAATAGAGCCGCGGCTGCAAGGGATCGAGGGCCTCGAGGAAGGCCTCGGCCCCGGGGCGGATGCCCTGGAACTTGTAGAGCACGGCGAGCACGTCGAGAGATGCCGCGTCCCCGTCCGGATCCTCGCCATTGGCCAGCGTCCGGGCCTTGCGGCGCAGGTCGCCGGTGCTGAGATAGGACAGGAGCTGAAACAGGCTGTCGGGCGGCGTGCCGAGCGAGACATCCTCGATCAGCCTGTCGCGCAGGCTCTTGCCCTCGATCAGGGCTTCGGGCCGGGCTCCGAGCAGGGCGATGATCTGGTCGGCCAGGCCTGCCTTGTTCTTCGGGATAACGCCGAAACTATCGCCTGCAATATAGTCGAGCCCGCTGCCGGATAGGTCGAACTCGACATGCCAGGTGGTCTTGGCGGATTTTTCGCCGTTTAGCCGACGCCGCGAGAGAAAGCGTGCGGCAACCGGATTGTCGCGCGAGCGGCCGGGCAGGCCGGCGGCGGGGGGCTGGCCGGCCTCGGTCGCATCGACATCGACCTTCGCGTCGGGGCTTGTGGTCGAAGCGGTGCCGTCCTGCCCGATCTCCTGCGCCAGGGCCTTGAGCATGCGGGCAGTCTCCTTGCCGCCCGGCGCACACAAGGTGAGGCGCTCCTCCTTGCGCAGGAAGAGCGCATTGGCATAGTCGGCGCAGTTGTAGCCGCATTGACCGCAATCCTGCTGCGCCATCGCCGCCATCAGGCGCGGTGCCAGCGGCCTGTCCTTGGCCAAGGCGAGGCGCTCGTCTATGCCCATGCTTGGATCGTGCCAGGGCGCCTCGTCATTGTCGGCCAGGGCAGAGCCTGCGGCCTGATCGAGCCCAGCCTTGTCGAGGGGCGACAGATCGGCAGGTGCCATGCCGCCCTGGGCGGCGAGGACAGCACCAAAGAATCCGTCGAGCCAGGCTCTTTGCTCCGGGCTGAAGGGCGCTCCTTCGGGAATGAGCGAACGCTGGGGCGGGACGGCGATCATGTTCATGCGCCTGCAAGCTCCCTGCCGTCGACCAGGCCGCGCAAGGCTTCCGGCTCGTGCCTGATAGTGAAGGCCTGGAAGCTTTCCGTGGGGCCCTCGCGATGCTCGAGATAGAGGCGCAGCAGGCCCTCGACCTTGCCGGGGCAATCCTCGGCCCGGATCTCCTTCCAAAGTTCGCGGCCGATCCGCGGCTGGTCGCCATAGCCGCCGCCAACCACGATCGAATAGCCCTCGGCCTGGTCACCCTCCTCGTTGAGCGTCACCTTGGCGCCGATCAGGCCGATGTCGCCGATATAATGCTGGGCGCAGGAATGGTGGCAGCCAGTGAGGTGGACGTTCACCGGCACGTCGAGCGCCAGACGCGCATCGACATACTCGGCTATCTCCAGGGCGTGCTCCTTGGTATGGGCGGCGGCGAATTTGCAGCCGGTGGCGCCGGTGCAGGCCACCAGGCCGGCGCGCAGGGAGCTCGCCTTCCAGTCGAGGCCGAGCGCCTCGATCGCCGCCTTGGCCTCCGCCACCTTCGAGTCAGGAACGCCGGAGATCAGCAGGTTCTGCCAGACAGTGAGGCGGATGTCGCCATCCCCGAAATCGCGGGCGATGGCGGCGAGGCCGCGCATCTGGCTGGCGTCCATTCGGCCAACGGCCAGGGTGACGCCGATCCAGTTCAGGCCTGGCTGACTCTGGGGGTGCACGCCGATATGAGCCAGGCGGTCGAAGGCGGGGCGGGGCTCGACTCCGTCCTCGGACAGGCGGGTGAGCTTGCGGCCGAGCTTGGCTTCCACCGCCTCCAGATAGGCCTCGAAGCCGATGGCATCGAGGACATATTTCATGCGCGCCTTGGTGCGGTTGGTGCGGTCGCCCTTGTCGGTGAACACTCGCACGATGGCATCGGCGATGGCGCAGCATTCCTCCGCCTTGCAGAACACGCCGGTGGGCCGGGCGAGGTCGCGATGGCCGGTGATGCCGCCGAGCACGAGTCGGAACCAGGTCTCGCCGCCGATGCGCACGGCCTGGAAGCCGATATCGTTGGTCTCCTCCAGCGTGGCGATGCGCCCGCCGCCGTCAAAGGCGACGTTGAACTTGCGCGGCAGGCCATAGAGCGAGCGGTCATTGAGGATGTGATAGTGCCATTCGCGGGCGAGCGGCCTGGTGTCGGCCAGTTCCTGCGGATCGATGCCGGCGGTGGCCGAACCCGTGACGTTGCGGATATTGTCGGCTCCCGAGCCGCGCGAGCACAGGCCGAGATCCTGGATGGCTTCGACCACGCGCGGTGCATTATCCGGCATCACCTCGCGGATCTGCAGATTGGCCCGTGTGGTGACATGGGCATAGCCCCCGCCCATGCGCTCGGCGACATCGGCCATGCCGGCGAACTGCCAATGAGTGAGGATACCGTTGGGAATGCGCAGGCGGACCATATAGCTCGACTGCGCGGGCGCCACATAGAACAGGCCGAAATAGCGCCAGCGGAAATTGTCTTCGGGCTTGGGAAAGGCGCCGTCCCTGGCCTGCGCCTTCATGCGTGGATAGGCATCGAAGGGATGTTCGGCCCGCTTCCATTTCTCCTGGTCGACGAGCTTGCCGCCACCGGCGGTCACGGCATCCTGCGCCTGAAGGTGCGTGGCGTCCGGGCCCATGGGGATCGGTGCCGTCGCAGCGGGCGCAGCCTTGGCACTGCCGACGGCCTGCATGCCCGAGACGAAGCCTTCGAGATAGCGCTTCTGATCGGAGGTGAAATCGCTGCCCATCATGCGGCCTCCCTCAGAACCCGCGAAGGGGTGGTTTCGCAGAAGGCGCGGCCGAAGATCAGGCTCTCGCGAATGGCGGAGATGTCGCTGCCCCGTCGGATCAGGTCCTTGTACCAGACGGCGTCCTCGGCCTCGCCGACCATGGCGGCACCGATGAGGCGGTTGTCCTTCAGGACCAGGCGCTTGCACAGCCCGGCGCCACGATCCTCCAGCAGGATGTCGTCATGACCCTCGCCGAGGAAGTCACCGGCCGAGAAGACCGGAATGCCGGAGACTTTGAGGTTGGTCGACAAAGCGGTGCCTTCATAGGCTGCCCCGGTGTCGCCGCCCCAGCAGCGCGCCAGCACGCGTGCCTGCTCATAGGCCGGCTCGACGAGGCCGTAGACCTGGCCGCGATGTTCGGCGCATTCGCCGATGGCGTGGATGAAGGGCACCATGGTGGCAAGGCCGTCATCCACCTGGATGCCGCGTCCAACCGGCAGGTCGGCAGTCTTGGCGAGGCCAGTATTGGGGCGCACGCCCACGGCGACCACCACCATGTCGACGGGCAGGCGGGAACCGTCGGCGAAGATGAGGGCCTCGGCCCTGTCCTCGCCTGCGACCTCCTGGGTCTGGGCATTGAGCAGGATGCGGATGCCCTTGTGCTCCACCGCCCGCTTGAGGAAGGCCGCCGTCCGTCGGTCGAGCTGGCGTTCCATCAGGCGCTCCATGACATGGACCAGGGTGACCTTGGCGCCGCCCTTGGCCAGGCCATAGGCCGCCTCGATGCCCAGCAGCCCGCCGCCGATCACGGCGATGCGTCGGTTGAGGCGAGCGGCTTCCTGCAAGGCGGGCAGGTCGGCGAGGTCGCGGAACGTGGTCACGCCCGGCAGAGCCATCCCGGGAACGGGCAGGCGGATGGCGGAAGAGCCGGTCGCCAGCACGACCCGGTCGAAGGATAGGGCGGCGCCATTGGCGAGATGGGCGGTGCGGGCGGCGGGATCGAGGCCGGTAACGGTCTGCCCGGTGACGAGACGAATGCCCTGTGTGCCATACCAGGACTCGTCCCGCAGCGTGATGCCGTCCCGGCCGATATCACCGGCGAGCAGGGCCGAGAGCAGCACGCGGTTGTAGCCCGGCCGCGGCTCGGCACCGACGACGGTGGTCTCGAACCGTCCCGGCGCGTGGGCAGCGATTTCCTCGCACAGCTTGACGCTGGCCATGCCGTTGCCGATGATCAGGAGCTTCTCGGTCATGTCTCGATCCTCAGATCCAAACCATTGCAGATTCCGGCCATTTCAGATTCTGGCGGTGGCGGTGCCGTCCTCGAGGGTCCAGGTCGTGCGCCAGCGGCGCTTGACCCGGGTGAGGGCGGCCAAGGCCAGCACCGCCAGCAAGGCGAAGATCAGGAAGCCGGCCTGGTAGGTGCCGGTGAACTGCTTGGAGAGGCCAAGGCTCGAGGCGAGGTAGAAGCCGCCCACGCCGCCCGTCATGCCGACCAGCCCGGTCATCACGCCCATCTCGGCCTGGAAGCGCTGCGGCACGAGCTGGAACACCGCGCCATTGCCCATGCCCAGGGCGAGCATGGCGACGACGAGGATGCCGAGGCCGAGCCAGAGTTGGGCGAAGCCGAAACTGGCCAGGATCAGCGCAATGGCTGCTGCGGCATAGAGAACGCTGAGGACACGGATGCCGCCGAAGCGATCGGCGACGGCGCCGCCAATGGGACGGAACAGTGAGCCGGCGAACACGCAGGCCGCCGTGCAATAGCCCGCCGTGACGGCGTCGAGCCCGTATTGGGTGTTGAAATAGAAGCCGAGCGAGGAGGCGAGGCCCGAAAAGCCGCCGAAGGTGACGGCATAATAGAACATGAACCACCAGGCGTCGGGCTGGCGCAGGATCCTGGCATATTCGCCGAGCGACTTGGCGGGCGGCTGGTTCGGGCTGTCCTTGGCGCAGAGGAGATAGACGATAAGGGCGACAGCCAGCGGAATGGCGGCAAGGCCGATGACATTGGTCCAGCCCACCATGGTGGCGAGCAAAGGCGCGAACAAGGCGGCGAACACGGTGCCGGAATTGCCGGCACCCGCGATGCCCAAGGCGACGCCCTGATAATGCGGGGGATACCAGCGCGAGGCGAGCGGCAGCGCCACCGCGAAGGATGCGCCGGCCATGCCCAGGATGAGGCCGAGCAACAGCAACTGGCTGTAGGAGCCGATGCCCACGGCCCAGAAGCCGAGGAGGCCGGCGATCACCACGATCTGCGCCAGGATACCCGTCAGCTTGGGTCGGAGATAATCGACCAGGAAGCCGTTCACCACGCGCAGGAAGGCGCCGGCAAGCACGGGCAGGGCCACCATCAGCCCTTTCTGGGCAGCGTCGAGGTGAAGGTCGCCGGCAATCTGCACGGCGAGGGGGCCGAGGATCACCCAGACCATGAAGCTCATGTCGAAATAGAAGAAGGCGGCGAAAAGGGTGGGCCAATGCCCGGCCTTGAGGAAGTCTCGCGTCTGCATCGTCGTGTTCCGCTTGCTGAAGTCGCCAAAACAAAAAGCCGCCGAACCATCCCCGCCGACAAAGGGCGGCAGGGATGGTTCGGCGGCGTTGCCGTTTTGCGCCCGTCACTGAGCGCCGGGCTTTTCGGCCCAAAATCTTCAAGGAAAGCCGCTTATCGGGCCGTCATTGACCCTGCTGCGGAAAGAGACCTGTCTCTCACTGTGTGCAGTTTAGAAGCAGGCTGCTTTTTTAGGCAAGATCAAATATTGTGCGCCGCAGCATGGTTTTGCCGATATTTTCGGCGCGAGGCAGGAAACGACGGAGTGTCAGCCTCACAGCTCCATCAGGTGATGGAGCGGGGCTGACAATTTGCCTGCCTGTATGTCAGCCGGAGGCTGACACTCTAAATGAGCGCAGATAACCTTCGATGTCGTCGGGATCGAACAGCCTGCCGTCGAAGAAGCCGTCAGGGCCGAGCACCATGGTGCCGTGGCGCGAGGCCACCGGCGTCGCCTGCCGCAAGGCACCCTCGACCTTGGCACTGGCGCGGGGCAGGTCGATGCCGGTGTCGGCAAGGGCGGCGCGATAGAGGTCCGGACGGTAGACATGGCCGACCCGCTGGGCCAAGGCGGTGCTGTAATCCACCTGGCCCCAGCGCACCATCTGCGAATAGAACCAGAGGGCATGGCTCGCCCAGGGGAAGTTGGCAGCGTGGTCGTGGAAGACCAGGAAGTCGGGAATCTCAGCCGCGGCTTCGTGCCGGCGGCGCACCAGCACGCCGCTGAGCGCCTGCCCGATGATCTCGGGTGGCCGGTCCAGATAGTCAGGCGCGGCAAGGATGCGGGCCAACTCGCCGCGATTACCGGCATCACCAGCCCAGCGGGCCGCGCCATGCAACGCGCGCAGCAGTGCGGCAAGCCGATCGGGAGTGCGTTCGGCGAAATCGGCACGCAAGCCGAGCACCTTCTCGGGGCCTTGGCGCCACAAGGTGGATTTGGTCACCGCGATCACGCCGACCCCGGCCTCGACCGCCAGCGAGTTCCAGGGCTCGCCCACGCAGAAGCCGTCGATCTGGCCTTCCTGTATGGCGTCGACCATGAAGGGCGGCGGCAGGACCACCAGCCGGATATCCCTGTCGGGATCGATGCCGGCGGCGGCCAGCCAATAGCGCAGCTCGTAATTATGCCCCGAAAAGGGATGGACGACGGCGAGGGTAAGGGGCGCCTGTCCCGCCGCCGGCCATTTGGCGACGACCTTGGCAAGCGCGGCGCCGATGGTGGCCGGGCCGGCGTCAAGATCTGCACCCTCTTCTTCCATCCGGGCGAAGAGCGTCGGCGCGAGCGTGATGGCGTTGCCGCCGAGGCCCAGCGAGAAGGGGGCGATCATCGGCACCTCGACATGCCCCAGGCCGAGCGTGGAGGCGATTGGCATCGGCCCAAGCATATGGGCGGCGTCGAAATGGCCGAGCATGACGCGATCGCGGATATTGGCCCAGGACGTCTCGCGCGCCAGCTTGAGTTCGAGGCCCTCAGCTGCGGCGAACCCTTTTTCCTTGGCGACGACCAGGGGCGCGGCGTCGACGAGCGGGATGAAGCCGAGCGTCAGATCCGCGATGCCGTCCCTGCCCTTGTTGCTCATCGCCCATGCTCCCGGATTTCTTCGCTGTCCGCGCCGTGACCGCTCATCATCAGCCTATCTGTCCAGAAGCTTGGCGGCGGTGACGAGGCTGCGCGCCACCTCGGCCACACGCCGGCTTTCATTCATCGCGGTCTTGCGCAGCAGGGCATAGGCCTCCTCCTCGCTGATGCCCCGCCGCTTCATGAGAATGCCTTTCGCCTTGTCGATGGTCTTGCGATCCTCCAGGGCCTGGCGCGTACGGTCGAGTTCCTCGCGCAGGCGATGGAAGGCGTTGAAGCGGCTGATGGCCATGTCGAGGATCGGCCGGACGCGTTCCTTGCGCAAGCCATCGACTACATAGGCCGAGACGCCGGCATCGATGGCCGCCTCGGTGGCGGCCTTGTCGGACTGGTCCACGAACATCACCACCGGCCGATGCACGCTGCGGGAGACCTGGAACATCTGCTCCAGGACGTCGCGATTGGGGTTCTCCAGATCGATGAAGATGACGTCGGGATCGGCGTCGACGACCTGCCGCAGCAAATGGCGCATTTCATTAATGATGGTGACGCGATCGTGCCCCGCCTCGCGCAGGCCTTCCTCGATGACCGAAGCCCTCATGGCATTGTCGTCGATCAGCAGGACATGCAGGGGCGCATCGTTCATTCCCGCAATTTCGGGCGAGAGTACTGACGAAGCAAGGCGCGATATTAGGCATCGTGCCGCAAGGGCGTGCGCGGCGCGGCATTGCATTCGCGCATGAAGTTGCGTAAAAACGCATAAACATGCAGATAGGCGCGAGAGCGAGCAATAGGGGAAGGCTATGGCAAATCCAATCAAGGCGGTGGTATTCGATCTCGGCGGCGTGCTGATCGACTGGAACCCTCTCTATCTCTACCGCCGGCTCCTGCCGGATGAAGAGCGCGCCCGCCGCTTCCTGGCCGAGGTCTGCACGCCGGCGTGGAACGGCCAGTTCGACGCCGGCAAGCCCTTCGCCGAAGGGGTGGCCGAGCTCTCAGCTCAGTTTCCCCATCATGGCGAGCTGATCTCGGCCTTCCACACGCGTTGGTCCGAGATGCTTGGGGGCGCCATCGAAGGGACGGTCGCCATCCTGGAGGAATTGCGCCGGCAGGATGTGGCGCTGCATGCGATCTCGAACTGGTCGTCCGAAACCTTTCCGATCGCGGCCGAGCGCTACGCTTTTCTTTCGCATTTCGAGGTGCTGATCGTCTCGGGCGAGAGAAAACTGGCCAAGCCGGATCCGGCGATTTTCGAGCTTTTCCTGCGGGAAGCCGGCTTGCCGGCCAGCGCTTGCGTCTTCATCGACGACAATGCTGAGAATATCGCAACGGCCTCACACCTCGGTTTCAAGGCGATCCGCTTCAGTGACCCCGAAGCCCTGCGCCGGGATCTGGGTACTCTCGGCCTGCTGGGTGTTCAATCGGCCGTGTGAACGCTTTCGCTCCGCTTCGACCTCTCAGCGCCAGCCCGACGTGCGCCCGACGGCTGTGCGGAAGCGCTCGCGCCAGCGCGCGCGGGGGGCGTCCTTGGGCTCGTAGAACTTCCGGTTCGAAGCCGAGACGGCCGGTATTTCCACACCAATGCCGAGGGCCGCGAGCTGGGCTGTGCCAAGGGCCGTGGTTTCGTCGAAATCGGACAAGGCGACGGCTTTGCCGGCGCTGTCGGCCAGGAACTGGCAGAAATAGGGGCTGCGCGACAATCCGCCATCGATGGCGATCACATCGCCGGTCTCTACTTCGGCCTCCATTGCTGCCAGGATATCGCAGGTCAGCAGCGCAATGCCTTCCAACAGGGCCTGGCGCAGATCCTCGAAATCGGAGGCCGGCGTCAGGCCGATGATGAGCGGGGCGGCCGAGCGATCCCAATGCGGACAGGCCAGGCCTGAAAAGGCAGGCACGAAGACGAGCCCGCGTTCGATCGCCGGTGGCCGCCGGAATTCGTGGAAATCGGCAACGCTGCCGGCGATACCTGTTTTGATCGCCCATTCGATACTCGAGCCGACATCATAGACGCCGCCATCGAGGGCGTAGGTCAGGCGATCGCCGATATGCCAGGCCACCGTCGGCAAGAGGCCGCCGGTCAGTGCGGGTGCCTTGGGGATTGTCGAGGTGACGGCCAGGCAGAAGGCACCGGTGCCGAAAGTGATCTTGAGGTCGCCAGCGCGGCGGCAGCGATGGCCGTAGAGCGCGGCCTGCTGGTCGACCAGAGAGGCGGTGATCGGCCCGGTTGGCGTCTGCCCGAAGGCCGCGACGGTCGGCCGGATCGGCGGCAGGCTGTCGAGGGGCACGCCGAACAGCGCGCAGAGTTCCTCGTCCCAGGCCCCCGTTGCCAGATTCATCAAGGAGGTGCGGGAAGCCGTAGTCGCGTCGGTGGCGAACTCACCCGTCAGGCGCTGCAGGAAGAAGGCATCGGTGGTGCCCAGGCGCAGCCGTCCCGCGGCACGCGCCTTGGCGACATCGGGCAGGTTGTCGAGCATCCAGCGGAACTTGGTGGCGGAGAAATAAGAATCGAGCGGCAAGCCGGCCCGCTCCAGCACGGTCGCGGCCTTGCCGGCCGCCCGCAACTTTTCGGCCATGTCTGCCGTACGGCCGTCCTGCCAGACGATCACGGGAGAAAGAGGCTTGCCGGATTCAGCGTCCCAGGCCAGGCAGCTTTCTCCCTGGTTGGAAAGGCCGATTGCTGCTGCCGGGCCGGCGGTCTCCAGGCAGATCCGGATATTGGCCAGCAATTCCTCCGGATCATGCTCGACCCAACCTGGATTGGGATGATGCTGGCCATGCCGGATCGCCTTGACGATGGCGACGGCGCCGTCCTCACCCACCACGAGAGAGCGGGTGGAGGTGGTACCCTGGTCGATCGCAACGATGTTTGCCATCGAGAACTGCTCCTATCGCGGCTTGCGATCCGAGAAAGCCAGCGGGGAATCGCAAGCACGCTTCCGACAATATCTAGAATATAAGTACGGTTTTACCAAAACGGCGTTTGGCATAGCAGCCTCATGGCGAGATGCCTCTGCCATGGCGTAGCTCAAGGGTGAGTTCGGTTGCGGCGGGCGGGATGACGAGGTGCTCGAGCGGCACCAGGACACGCCGTTCGGGCCCCGACGAGATCGAGCGGGACCATAGCACGGTGTCGCCGGCCGTCAGCGCCAAGGTCCCCTTCAATCTCCTGCTGAGACGCAGTTGCAGTGCGGGAAGGGCCCGCGGCAGCGTCGCCCTGTCGATTTCCTTGACGTCGATTTCTTGGGGCATCACCAGCTTGATGCCCGCGCCGGTACGGATGGGAATGGCGGCCTGGCGCGGCGGCAGCCCGCCCTCGAGGTCTCGGGCGATGCTGCCGGCGATGCGCCGTGCCTCCGCCCAGCACCAGCCGGCGGTCTCCACGGGCCGGAGCAGATTGCCGGCGGCGAATATTGTGGGCGCGCGGGTACGGCCAAAGGCATCGACGATCGGGCCGCCGCTGCCCGGGTCGATCGCCAGGCCGCCGAGGCGCGCCAGGGCCGATTCCGGCGTGAAGGCACCGGTGAACAGCACCCCGTCGCAGTCGATGCTGCGGTTTCCCGCTTCCGAGCGCGCAATCACCTCCTGTACCCGGCCCTTGCCGGCGATGGTGCCGATTTCGGTGCGGTAGTGCACGGGAATGCCGAGCAGGCGCGGCAGCAGACAGAAGGGAAAGCGGGCCGTCGGATAGGCGTTCGGCTCGATCACGGCGGCCGGACGGATGCCGCCCGACAGGCAGGTGAGGATGGCCGATATCGCCACCAATTCGGTACCGACGATCACGGGCCGACGGAAGGGCGCGAGCTTCTCCAGATGCACATAGGCCTGCAGGGCCGCCGTGTTGAGAATGCCGAGCGGGCGCTCGCCCGACACCAGCCGCGCGGCACGCGAGGCCTCGCGCGTGCCGGTGGCCAGCAGGATGCGCCTCGGCCTGTAGTCGACGGGGCCGTCGGGTGACACCGCCTTCACAACGCCGTCCTGGACCGAGAGCACGCTGTGCCGGGTGAGGATCTCGACGCCGCGTTCCCTAGCCCGGGCTTCAAGCCGGGCGGCATAGCCTGTGCCCGAGAGAATGCGGTGGAATTCGCGCATGCCGAAGGGCGAGTGGCCGCAATGGCGGGGAATGCCGCCCGCGACCGTGTCGCGCTCGAGCAGCACGACCTTGCCGATGCCGAGTTCCTTCAATGCTGTCGCGGCCGACAGGCCGGCAGGGCCGCCGCCGACGACGAGAACATCCGGAGCCATGATCTTGGCCGCACTCATCGCGCCGCTCCGCTGTCGAGAGGCATGGCGAAACGGCCCTGGGTCAGGCTGGCCAGCCTGGCACTGCAGTTGAAGCCCTGGCAGCGCCCCATGGCGCAACGCGTGCGGCGTTTCAGACCGCCGAAATCGCCGGCGGCCAGCGGGCGGGACAGAGCGGTCTCGATCTCGCGCCTGGTCACCAGTTCGCAGTGACAGATGATTTCCTCATAATCCGGCCGGTCATAGTCGCGCGGCAGGTGCTCGGCCAGATTGGGAACCGGGCCGGGCGGGGATGCCTCGACCGGTGCGGTTCTCCCGCCGGCCTCGACGTGGAGGCGCAGCACATGGCGGGCAATGCCGAGTGAGGCGGACAGGCCGGTCGAGCGAATGCCGCCGACGCTGATCCAGTTGCGTTCGGGATAGGCGTCGATGCGATAGTCCTTGCGCTCGGTGGCTGGCCGCAGCCCGGCATAGCAGGCGGTCACCGGCATGTCGGCCAGAGCCGGCAGGATCTCGACGCCCCGGCGGATCAGGGCTTCGAGCGCGTCGTGATCGACATCGGCCCGGTCCCGGTCCTGCTGTTCTTCCGCGGTTGGACCGACGAGCAGGTTGCCGAAGACCGTGCGCGTGACCACAACCCCCTTGGTGCGCTCATTGGGCACCGGCAGGATGATGGCTGAAGCCAGCTTGTAGGCCGCCTTGTCGAAGACCACGAACTGGCCCTTGCGCGGGCGGATCTCGAAGGCGCAGTGGCCGAGGAGCGCGTGGTCGATCTCATCGCCATGGTTGCCGGCGCAATTGATCACGCTGCGGGCCACGACAGGCCCGGCCGTGGTTTCGAGGTGCCAGACCTGGCCATCGAACTGGCCGCCGGTGACACGGGTGCCGCGCAGGACGGTGGCGCCATGCGCCATGGCCTGCTCGACATAGGCGAGAAAGGGGCTCCAGGGATCGATGAGGGCTTCATCCGGCACGAAGAGGGCTGATCGTGCCGATTCGGACAGGCCCGGCTCCCTGGCGCGCAGCTCCGCGCGGCTGATCAGCGCGACATTGTCGATGCCGTTCTCCAGCGCCTTGACGCGGATACCCTCCAGGCCGGCTTCCTCGGCCTCGTTCCAGGCGACGACGAGGGCGCTGCTGCGCAGCAGCGGCAACCCCATGGCCTCGTGGATCTCGAGATATTCGGCATGGCCGGCGCGGATGCAGGCGAGCTCCAGGCTGCCGGGCGGGGCATCGAAACCCGTATGCAATATGGCGCTGTTGGCCTTGCTGGCGCCGGAGAGGATATCGCCACCGGCCTCGATCAGGGTGACAGCGAGCCCCTCCAGCGCAAAGCGGCGAGCGATCGCGCATCCCACGACCCCTGCGCCGATGATGGCGACATCGCTGACCATTGTGCCGTCTTCCCCCAGGCCGCTCCCGGCGCGAGCCTGTCCCGCTATCTGAGCAAATTCGCGGCTGCTTGGCTACTGGCTGAGGAGGGAGATGAGCTTGGCTTGATCTCGAAGGTGCATCGACCCCTCATCCCCCTGCCGGGACCTGAGGCCTTCCGCAGGAAGTGCCAGATCCCGCAAGGGGAGAAGTGAATTTATTGGGTGCGGGATGCGACACGTCGTGACCCTTCAGTCGCGCTCTAGTTAACCCACTGAAACCCTTCTCCCCTTGTGGGAGAAGGTGGCAGCAGCCGGATGAGGGGTGAACCACTGGTTCCTACATTATTCGATCACCACCAAAAATTCATATTTAATATATAGAAATAGTAGTCTAATGTGCCTAGCTCCCATCAAGCGGCGCTGTGCGTGCCGCAGCGAAGACGAGACCAGGCATGACGCGCTACAGGCTGAGTTTGCTCGACAAGAGTCCCCTTGCTTCCGGTGATGAGGCCCCTGACGCCCTCAAGCGCACCATTGCCCTGGCCCAGGCGGCGGAGCGGCTTGGCTACCACCGTTTCTGGGTTGCCGAACACCACAACGCCCCCGAACTCGCCAGCTCCGCCCCCGAAGTGCTGATCGCCTTCCTGCTGGCCAACACGGCCCGAATCCGCATCGGGTCGGGTGGGGTGATGCTGCAGCATTACAGCGCCTACAAGGTGGCGGAGGTCTTCAATCTCCTCGCTTCGCTGGCGCCGGGACGGGTCGATCTCGGCATCGGCAAGGCGCCGGGCGGGTTGCCGCTGGCGACGCGCGCGTTGCAGGGAGCCCATGACCCCGCCCGCAAGCCGGGCTTTGCCGAGCAGCTCGACGATCTCGGCCGCTTCCTCGACGGGCCGGTTGCGGCCGGCGAGACGCTAGCCGGCCTGAGCGCGACGCCGCGGCCACCCGTGACGCCCGAGCGTTTCCTGCTGGGAGCGAGTGTGGAAAGCGCCGAACTTGCGGCCACCAGGGGCTGGCAGTTCGTGTTCGCCCGCCACCTCAATGGCGACGATGTGCTGCTTGCCGATGCCGTCGCCGCCTATCGCAGCAAGGCTGGGCGACCGCCCCTGGTGGCGGTGGCCGCCATCGTCGCCGACAGTGCCGCCGAGGCAGCGCGCCAGGCCGCCGGATTGCAACTCTTCAAGGTGCATGTTCCAGGTGCCCAGAGCGTCACCGTCGGCAGCGAGGCGCAGGCGAAGGATTATGCCCGCCAGGCCGGTGCCAGCGAATATCGCGTCGAGCGCAAGGCGCCGAGCGTCCTCGCCGGTACGGCGGCCGACGTACTGGCGGCACTCGATCGCCTGCATGAGCGCCACGGCATCGGGGAATTCATCGTCGAACCGGCCGTGAAGGGCGCGGCGAGGCTGGCCCTGGTCGAGCAGCTTGCCCAAGCACTCGGTGTCACGGAATACGGTGTCACCGCCCGCCGGTCCCCGGCCGCGCAGCAGCCGGCGCTACGCCAAGTCATTCCCGCCTGACCGCTTAGCATTTGAGGAGAGAGATTTGAGCAGGAAACGCATTCCCTTCGGTGTGATGCTGCAGGGCCCGGGCGGCCATATGAACGCCTGGAAGCATCCGAGCGTGCCGGCCGATGCCAGCATCAATTTCGAGCATTATGTCCGCTCCGCGCGCCAGGCCGAAAAGGCCGGCATCGCCTTCGTCTTCATCGCCGACGGCCTCTATATCAACGAAGTCTCCATTCCGCATTTCCTCAACCGCTTCGAGCCGATCGCCCTGCTTTCGGCGCTGGCAGCCTCGACCTCCAGCATCGGCCTGGTCGGCACGCTCTCGACCTCCTATTCCGATCCCTTCACCGTGGCCCGGCAGTTCGGCTCGATTGACGTGATCAGCGGCGGCCGTGCCGGCTGGAACGCGGTGACCTCGCCGCTGGAAGGCTCGGCCCGCAACTATAATCGCGACAAACACCCCGAACATGCCCTTCGCTACGAGATTGCCGGCGAGCATATCGAGGTGGTCAAGGGGCTGTGGGATAGCTGGGACGACGATGCCTTCCCGCGCAATCGCGAGACCGGCCAATATGCCGATTTCGCCAAGATGCACCGGCTCGATTTCAAGGGCCGCTTCCATGCCGCCGAAGGGCCGCTCAACCTCAGCCGCTCGCCGCAGGGCCAGCCCGTGCTGTTCCAGGCCGGTGCCTCGGATGACGGTATCAAGCTGGCCGGCCGCCATGCCGACGCGGTGTTCGCCGGTTCCGAATCCTTCGAGGACAATCGCGAGCTGTCGCGCAAGCTCAAGCAGAGCGCGCTGGCTCATGGTCGCTCGGCCGATCATCTCAAGGTGTTTCCGGGCGTCGCCCCGATCGTGGGATCGAGTGAAGAGGAGGCGGAGCGCAAATATCAGGAGATCCGCGCCCTGGTGACGGATCACGAGGCGCTGCTCTATCTCGGGCGTTTCTTCGACCATCACGATTTCACCGCCTATCCGCTCGACGAGCCCTTTCCGGAGCTCGGCGATATCGGCGCCAATAATTTCCGGGCCCATACCGATCGTATCAAGCGCGTTGCACGGGAGAAGAAGCTCACCTTGCGCGAGATCGCGCTCGATGTTGCGACCCCGCGCACCAGCTTCATCGGCACGCCCGAGGCGATCGCCGACGAATTGATCCGTTGGGCGGAGGGAGGCGCCGCCGATGGCTTCGTGCTCGGCTTCCATGTGCTGACAGCCGGCCTCGACGATTTCGAGACGCATGTCCTGCCGATCCTGGAGGCGCGCGGCCATCACCGCCCGGCCCAGTTCGGCACCACGCTCAGGGACCATCTCGGCCTGCCCTACCGTGAAAGCCGCTATGCGGTCGCAGCCGGGCCGGATGCCGGCGAGGAGGCGGCCTGATGACGGCGCAGTTTCCCCCACCCTCGTCCACGGCAGAGGCGATTGCACTCCAGGCCATCGCGACGCTGGGCGAGGAATTCGTCGCCCTGCGTCGAAAGCTGCATACTCAACCGGAGCTCGCCTATAAGGAAGAAAAGACCAGCGCCCTGGTCGCCGGTTACCTCGAATCCTGGGGCTATGAGGTGGCGCGCAATGTCGGCGGCACCGGGGTGGTCGGTACGCTGAAAAGCGGCCGAGGCAGCAGGACCGTCGGCATCCGGGCCGATATGGACGCCCTGCCGATCACCGAGGCCACCGGGCTGCCCTATGCCAGCACGGTGCCGGGGGTGATGCATGCCTGCGGCCATGACGGCCACACCTCGATCCTGCTGGCGGCGGCCAAGCACCTCGCCACGACGCGCGCCTTTTCCGGCACGCTCAGGGTGATCTTCCAGCCCGCCGAAGAGAATGGCGGCGGCGCCCGCTCGATGATCAAGGACGGGCTGTTCGAGCGCTTCCCGGTCGATGCCGTGTTCGGGCTGCACAATTGGCCCGGTGTACCCGCTGGCGAGTTCGGCTTTCTGGCGGGCCCGACCATGGCCTCGGTGGACCTTGCCATCATCCGCGTCATCGGCAAGGGCGGCCATGGCGCCAAGCCGCAGCAGGCGGTCGATCCGGTGGTGGCCAGCGCCTCCCTGGTGCTGGCGCTGCAGACGGTGGTCTCGCGCAATGTCGACCCGCTCGAGGCGGTGGTCGTCACCGTCGGTTCGATCCATGGCGGCATCGCGCCCAACGTCATCCCCGACAGCGTCGAGTTGCAGCTCACCATTCGCACCTTCGATGACACTGTGCGCGAGAACGTGCGCCAACGCATCATCGAACTCGCGCAGAGCCATGCCGCTTCCTTCGGCGCGCGCGCCGAAGTCCATTATCCACGCGGCTATCCCGTGCTGGTCAATCATGCCGGGGAGACGGACTTCGCCCGGCAGGTAGCGGCCCGCCATTTCGGAGAAGAACGCATTCGCCAGGCCTTCCGGCCGATCACCGCGAGCGAGGATTTCGCCTTCATGCTCAAGGAGCGGCCGGGCAGCTACCTCTTCATCGGCAATGGCGATAGCGCTGACCTGCACAACCCCCATTATGATTTCAACGATGCCATTCTCGTGGATGCGGCGCGCTACTGGGTCGCGCTGGTCCAGGATTATCTTTCCGATAATAGTGAGCCGGCAAAATGACAGATATCTTCTTCTATACGACCCCGCTCGACGAACAGGCACGTCCCCTGGTCGAGGCGCTCACCTTCGAATATCAATCGCGCTATGGCAATTATTGGGGCGAACCGGGTTCGGCGGAAATGAGCCGCTATCCCGCCGAGCTCTTCGCACCGCCCCATGGCAATTTCGTGCTGCTGCTGCGTGATGGCGTGGCTATCGCCGGCGGCGCCTTCAAGCGTTATGACGAGCACACGGCGGAATTCAAGCGCGTGTGGACCCATGTCGACCTGCGCCGCCAGGGCCTTGCCCGCAAGGTGTTGGTAGAGCTCGAGTCGCAGGCCGCGCGCCAGGGCTATAGTCGCATCTACCTCACCACCGGCTTTCGCCAGCCGGAAGCCGCGGGCCTCTATCTCTCGACCGGCTATACCGCTCTGTTCGACGTCACCAAGGATCCCGAGACCTACGGCTCTCTGCCCTTCGAGAAGGACATCTCCCATCTCGCCTCCGAAGTCGAGCGGTCGGTCGCAGGTGGTGCGTCGGCAACAGACGACCGGTTGGTCGCGCTCAGCGCTGTCCGAGCCGCGCGCCAAGCGGCGCCGGAACAGGGTCAGGCTGGACGCAAGGCAGGCTGACAGGGTCGCTTGGTCGGCCTTACTTCGCCATTTAATCTACTTTTTCTATGGACTAACTGAATCAAGAACGAAGGAAGCGCGGGATGGCCTCCACCACGGATTTCGACGGCGTACTTGCCGGGCCCCAGGCGAGCAATGCGTCCGACTATTCGCGTTATCGCGTGGTGCCGGCCCGGCATCCCTGGCGCGCGGTCGGCACGGTGGTAGCCGTCCTCATCCTCGGGGTGACCCTCTATTCGATCCTGGCCAATCCGAAATGGGGCTGGGACGTCTTCGCGCAATATTTCGTCTCCGAGCCGGTGCTGGTCGGGCTCGCCCGCACGGTGCTGCTCACCGTGCTGGCCTCCATCTTCGGCTTCCTGCTCGGCGGCACGCTCGCCTTTGCGCGGGTCTCCAAATCGCCGCTGCTTGCCGGGATATCCTGGGGCTATATCTGGCTGCTGCGCTCGGTCCCGCTGATCGTATTGCTGCTGATCCTCAACAATCTCGGCTATCTCTACACCACGCTGGATATCGGCATTCCCTTCACCGGCATCCTGTTCGCTCAGTATAATCTGGTGGAGGTTCTCAGCCCCTTCTCGGTCGCGCTGATCGGCCTCAGCCTCAACCAGGCGGCCTTCTCGGCCGAGATCATCCGGGGCGGCATCCTGTCGGTCGACCAGGGCCAGCACGAGGCCGCGGCTGCGCTCGGCCTGTCGCGAAGCCGGCATGCCCTCGGCATCGTGTTGCCCCAGGCCATGCGTGCCATCCTGCCGAGTGGCTTCAACGAGATCATCGGCTTGGCCAAGTCGACCTCCATGGTCTACGTCCTGGCGCTGCCGGAATTGTTCTACACCGTGCAGGTCATCTACCGGCGCAATCTCGAGGTCATTCCGCTCCTGATGGTGGCGACGGTCTGGTACCTCATCATCATGAGCGTGCTCTCGCTCATTCAGCTGAGGATCGAGCGCCATTATGCCAGGGGCGCTTTGCGCACTGCCCCCGCGTCCTTGCTGGAACGTATCACAGGACGCGATAATAGCCGCCAAATCAAATCAGCTCCGATAGCGCAGCCGTCGGCGCCCGCCGTTCGCAAGCCTCTGGTTTCGGCACTGCTCCCGACCCGGCAGGAAGGCTTGATCGAGATTCATGGCCTGTCCAAGCGCTACGGCAGCCATACCGTATTGGACAATGTCAGTCTCACCGTCCGGCCCGGCGAGGTCACCGCGATCCTGGGCCCCTCCGGCGCCGGCAAGTCCACCTTGCTGCGCGCCATCAATCATCTCGAACGTGCGAGCGAAGGCTTCATCGCCATCGATAGTGAGCTGATCGGCTATGAGCGCCGCGGCAATGTGCTCTACGAACTGAAGGAAGGCGCGATCCGTCGCCGCCGTGCCTCGATCGGCATGGTGTTCCAGAACTTCAACCTGTTCCCGCATCTTACCGTGCTCGAAAACATCATCGAGGCGCCGGTCTCGGTGCAGAAGGTGCCGCGCGCCGTGGCCCTCGAACAGGCCCGCGATCTCCTCAGCCGCATCGGCCTCGCCGACAAGGCGGATGCCTATCCCCGCCAGCTTTCCGGCGGCCAGCAGCAGCGCGTTGCCATTGCCAGGGCCCTGGCGCTCAAGCCCAAGGTCATCCTGTTCGACGAGCCGACATCCGCCCTCGATCCCGAACTGGTCGGCGAAGTGCTTGAAGTGATCAAGGAACTCGCCACCTCCGGCACCACCATGGTGATTGTGACCCATGAAGTCGGCTTCGCCCGGGAAGTGGCCGATACCGTGGTGTTCATGGAGAACGGCCGCGTCCTCGAATCTGGCCCGCCCGCCTTGCTTTTCAATGCGCCCGCCCATTCCCGCCTGGGCGAATTCCTCGCCAAGGTTCTGTGAACGCCCAAGCTTTTTCGACGTCCATGTCGGCGCGCTGGGAGCCGCCGGCGCGACCCTTCCTCTCAAGCCCGATCAGGAGACTCCATGACGACCCGTTCCGCCTCTATCGCCGCCGGCGCCCTTGCGGCCGCCCTGGCCCTCGGCCTCAGCTTTGCCGCTTTCGCCGGCGAATTCGATCTCAGCCCGGAGCAACCCGGCCGCCTGCGTGCCGACAAGAACGAGGAGGCGATCAAGGCGATCGCCAAGGATGCCAAATTCGTGCGGGATGGCAAATTCACCGTGGCGGTCAATCCCGGCCTGCCGCCGATCGTGACCTATGCCACCGATTCCAAGACGCCCGTCGGCTTCGACCCGGATCTTGCGCAATTGGTGGCCGACAGCCTCGGCAAGGAATTGGTGCTGGAGACGGTGACTTGGGCGGATTGGCCGCTCGGCCTCTCCTCGGGTAAATATGATGCCGTGATCACCAACGTCACGGTGACCGAGGAGCGCAAGGAGAAGTTCGATTTCTCCACCTATCGGCGTGACATTCTCGGCCTCTATGTCAAGTCGGACAGCCCGATCACCTCGGTGAAGGAGCCCAAGGACATTGCCGGCCTGAAGGTGATCACCGATGCCGGTACCAACCAGGAGAAGATCCTGCTGGCTTGGGACAAGCAGAATCAGGCCGCCGGCCTCAAACCGATCGAGGTGCAGTATTACGACGACGATGCGGTGAAGACGCTGGCGCTGCAATCCGGCCGCGCCGACATCACCTTCAGCGTGAACGCCACCCAGGCCTTCCAGTCGGCGCAGACGGGCAAGACCAAGCTGGTCGGCACCATTTCGGGCGGCTGGCCGATCACAGCCGATATCGCCGTCACCACCCGCAAGGGCGGCGGTCTCGCCGATGCCGTGACGATCGCTGTCAACGGCCTGATCAAGGACGGCAAATATGCCAGGACGCTCGCCCGCTGGAACCTGAGCGCCGAGGCGATCGAGAAGGCCGAGACCAACCCCCAGGGCCTGCCGAAGAGCTGAGGGCGGTCATGACCATTGCCACCATGTGTAGACGCCAACCTTAGGCTTGTTGCGCGACAATCCCTCCCCGACTTCGGGGAGGGTGGCCCGAAGGGTCGGGTGGGGGAGAGTGGTGCCAAGCCGCCCAAGTCTGACGGGTGCGCACCACTCTCCTCCTTCCGTCGCTGCTGCGCAGCGACACCTTCCCCGAAGTCGGGGAAGGATCGGCGCGCCTCTTTCCGAAAGGATGCCCATGCCTTCTCCCCTCGTCAGCCATGTCGGCTTCCTCTCGCCGGGGAGCTATCCGGACGATGATCCGGCGGGCGGCCTGGAGCGCACGCTGCAGCTGTTCGAGCTCGGCGAAAGCCTCGGCTATGACAGCGCCTGGGTGCGCCAGCGCCATCTCGAACCGGGCGTCTCCGCTGCGGCGGTCTTCCTGGCGGCGGCGAGCCAGCGCACCCGCCACATCCAGCTCGGCACCGCGGTGATCCCGATCGGCTATGAGAGCCCCTATCGCCTGGCCGAGGATCTTGCCACCGTCGACGTGCTCTCGCGCGGGCGGCTCAATGTCGGCCTCAGCGCCGGCACGCCGCCGCATGCCGAATTGCTGGCGCCGCTGGTTTTCGACGGCGACTGGCGCAGCCATGACTTCTCCCATGCGAGGGTGCAACGGCTGGCCGATAATCTCCGCGGCAGCTATCTCGGGGCGCCCGACAGCCTGATCGACATTCCCGGTGGTCGCATCCGGCCCCGCCTGCAGCCCTATGCCAAGGGACTGGTCGAACGCCTCTGGTACGGCGGCGGCTCGCTGCGTTCGGCCGAATGGGCCGGCCGCAGCGGTTTCAACCTGCTGATGGGCAACGTCACCACGGGCGAGGGCACCGACGATTTCTTCGAGGCGCAGGTGCGCCAGCTCGAAACCTATCGCGCGGCTTCGGCCCGGCCCCGCGTCGCCCTCGGCCGTGTCATCGTGCCCTATGACAGTGCCGATCGGGTGACGCGGCAGCGCTATGCCGACTATGCCGCGAGCCGGCATGCCCGCACGCTCGCGCCCAATGGTCCCCGGCGCACGCTCTATGCTGCCGATCTCGTGGGTTCCTCCGATCAGATCCTGGAGCGCCTCATCGCCGATCCGGTGCTCGCTGGGGTCGGTGAATTCAGGCTGGAGCTTCCCTATGCCTTCGGGCAGCACGACTACGAGCAGATCCTCACCGATTTCATCCAGCGCATTGCGCCCGAACTTGGCTGGGGCGCTGGGAGCGCGGACTTCCAGTCCGCTTCTTTTTCAGCCCGTGCGCGGCATTTCTGAAAGGACGATGCGGATATCGCGACAGGCGAACCTGTCGCTGAGAAGTCCGCGCTCCGAAGCAGCCCTCACCAAGACAGTCGAGACATGACATGAATTCCGGCAATCTCCGCGCAGCCGTGGCAAAGCCTGGCCAGATCCACGACAATCTCACCGATCTGATCGGCAACACGCCGCTGCTCGAGCTGCACAATTATGCCCGCAACCGCAATCTGTTCGGGCGGATCGTCGCCAAGATCGAGTTCTTCAATCCCGCCGGCAGCATCAAGGATCGTGTGGCCTGGGCCATCATCGCGGAGGCCGAGGTGGCCGGCCGGCTGCACCGCGGCGATCTCATCGTCGACGTGACTAGCGGCAATACCGGCATCGGCCTGGCCGCGGTGGCGGCCTCGCGGGGCTATCGGGCCAAGTTCTATGTCAGCGACAATATCAGCCAGGACAAGGTCAAGCTGCTGCGCCTCTACGGGGCGGAGATCGTCACGGTGAAGAACGAGTTCTTCCTCGACCCGGAGGCGATCGACAAGATCACGCAGCGCATCCGCGAGGAAAATCCCTCGGCCTTCTTCGCCGACCAACTCGCCAATCCCGCCAATCCGCGGGTCCATTTCGAGACGACGGGTCCGGAGATCTGGCGCGATACGGCCGGCAGCGTCGACATTCTTGTCGGCGGGGTCGGCACCGGCGGCACCACGGCCGGCGCCGGGCGCTTCCTCAAATCGAAGAAACCCAGCCTGAAAGTGGTGATCGCCGAGCCGGCCGAAGGATCTATTCCGACGGAGGAGAACCCCTATCCCGACGAGATCGATGGCGTACACAAGGTGAGCGAGGTGCCGCCAGAGCAACTGCCGAAGAATTTCGATACCGGGATCGCCGACGAGATCATCGCGCTGGGCACGGCGCAGGCGCGCCGGACGGCGCTGGAGCTGGTGGCGGAAGAAGGCATCTTCGCCGGCACTTCCTCAGGCGCCGTGCTCTGGGCTGCCACCCAATTGGCGGCCCGGGCGGAGAACGCCGGCAAGGTCATCGTCGCCCTCCTGCCCGATACGGGCGAGCGCTATCTCGGCTCTACCTGGTGGCCACTGGAGACGGCGCCCGGCGTGGAGCGGCCGAGCGCAGCAGAATAGCGAGCGCAAGATCGATCAGGCGTGCCCCGCCGTCACGCCGCCGGCCCGTGCATAGGCCTGCCTGGTGCGCTCCGTCGGGCGAACCGCGAGGCGCTCTGCCAGCAGCGCCCTGGCCAGATTGGTCCGCCCAGAGCGTTCGGCAGCGGCGATCAGGGTCTGCGTCACCAGATCGCGCTGGGCATGGCTGCCGCCGATGCGGATGACCTTGTAGCGCACCGGCAGGATCAGCTCGATGCTCCTTGCATAGTCGCCTTCGGCAAAGGCGAGGACGCCGTCGACGAGGCGGCGGCCGACATCGACCGTGATATCCCTGTTGTCGCCGATCCCGTCGCGGGCATAGGCGTCGAGCGAACGGCGCAGACGCTGCACCCCCTCGGCATTATCAGCCCTCGACACGGCAAGAGCGAGATGGAGGTCGTTGAACACCAGCACATGCTCGTCGACATGGCCGAGCCAGCTTTCGGCGAGGGGAGCCCAGCGCCCACCGACATCGGCACCAGCGAGTTCCAGGCGCCAGAGCAGGGCGGAGGCGTCGACGAGGTCGAGCAGGGATTCGCCCGTCAACCTCGGCGCGACGAAACGGTCATAGTCGCTCAGCACCTCGGCGAAGCGGCCTTCCTCGATGAGATAGAGGGCGAGGTGCCAGCCATTGTGGATGGAGAGGGCGTGGGCCTTGCTCCAGGCCGGGCGCGAGGCCTTGAGGAACTCGATGCCTTCGGCCTGGCGGCTTTCGGTTTCCAGCACATGGGCCACGGCGTGCACGGCCCAGCCATCCTCGGCATTGCGGGCGATGGCGGCGCGGCCGACCTCTTCGGCGTGGCGCAGCTCCCCGGCCTCTTCCAGGCCAAAGGCGTATTGGCCGAGGACATAGCCGTAATTGGCGCCCTGCGGATCCCAGGCCGGCAGCACCCGCGCGACGGAATCGCGAATGCTGAGCGAATGGCCGAGATAGAAATAGCTGTCATGGGCAAATCGCAGCGCCAGGGCGTCGACGGGATGGTCGATGAGGATGTCTTCCCAGATATTGGTGGCGACAACGATCTGGCCTGATGCCCAGGCCTGCGCCGCCTGGAGATGGCGGTTTTCGCGGGTACCGGCACCGCCGATCGAAGCCTGGGCCGCCGACAGCGCCGCGGTCACGGCGGGATGATCGCCGCGCAGGCCATTGAGCACCAGCAAGGAAGCGATCGCGCTGTGTCCCAGGGTGAAGGCCGGGTCGCGGTCGACTGCCTCCTGCAGCACGGCGACAGGGTCACCCTTCCAGGCATAGTAGTCGCTGACGGCCTGATCGAGAGCCTGTACCGAGGCCGGCGAGCCGGTGATCTCGAGTCCCTGAGCGTCCTTAGGCATGATGACGGTCGTCCTTCTTGGCTGCGACGGTTTCCTCTTCGACAGCGGCGAGAAAATTGGCGATGTCCTGAGCCGCCCGCGCAGGGCTTTCCCAATGCGGCGCATGGCCGATGGCAGGATAATGGATCGCGGTGAGATCGGGAATATGACGGGCGAGGCGGATCTGCGTGCCCTCGTCGAACACGCTGTCCTGCGCGCCCCAAAGTGCCAGGGCTGGCAAGTTGAGAGTCTGTCGTGGCGGTGCGCGTTCGTCGACGAGGCCGTCAAGAACCTTGCGCCAGGTCTCGGGTGCCAGCTTGAGGCTTTCCTCGACGAAAATGGCAAGCTGTGGGTCGGAGAGCTGCGCGAAGGTCGTGCCTTTCTGGAAAGCCTCGATGAAATCGCGCGGGATGGTCGACGACAGGCCAGCCAATTCGGTGCGCAGTTCGAGAAGGCCTGCATGGCCCGCCGCGTCGGGCGCGGCGCCGATCAGCACCAGGCTGTGAACAAGGTCGGTCCGGCGGGCTGCCACGCGTTGGGCGACGATGCTGCCAAGCGAATGGCCGGCAAGATGGACCGGCCCTCCCACCACCGCCTCGATGAAGTCGATGGCATCGCCTGCGAAGTCGGCAATGGCGTATTGCTCGGCGGCATCCGAGCCGCCATGCCCGCGCTGGTCCAAGACCAACAGGCGAAATTGCTGGCCAAGCCGGGCGAAGAGGGGTTCGAAACTGCGCCAGCTGTCGGTGTAGCCGTGCAGCAGCACGAGCGGAGGGCCATCGCTCCCCACCTCGACGAAATGGTGACGCAAGCCGTTGGGCAGTTCGACAGAGCGATTTCGAACACCCGGGAGGGGAGCGGTCGGCGCGGAAATCTGTGTCATCACCGCTCCGTGCGGTTGCCGGTGGAGAGGAGATCCTGTTCGAGCGCGGCCAGGGACGCGGGGCGTGCGACGCGCAGGACGAGGAACCAGATCACGCCAAGCGCCAGCAGGCCGAGGAAGATGTAGGGCAGGATCGAGAAGGGCCAGGCCGGAATGGGATAGACGCTGCCGGCCAGCGGGATCAGCAGCAAGACAATGGTGATGAGGCTCACCAGCCCGTGCCAAGGCCTGAACTCGCCGATACGGCTGAGAAAGAAGGGCACGCCGGCCGCGGCCAGAATATAGGCGAACAGGAAGCCGAAAGTGGCAACGCTGCCGAGCAGGCCGAAGGCATCGAGAAGGCCGTAGCCCGTCTGCGTGAGGGCCAGCGAGAGGGCGATGGCAACCACCGCCAGGATGGTGACCGCGACATGCGGGGTGGCATTGACTTTGTGGGCATTGCCGGCCGAGCCATGGAACAGGCCATGCCCGGAAAGGGCGTAGAGCACGCGGGCGCCGGCATTCAGGCTGCCCAGGGTGCAGGCAAAGAAGCTCAGCGCCACGCCGAGATCGATCAGGCTGCCGACCCAGCCCAGGTTAATGCCCTGGGCCGCGGTGGTCAGAGGAGCTTCGGCCTTGTCCAGTGTCACCGGCAGAGCGTGGAAGGCGCCGGTCAGGCCATAGGCGCTGACGATGAAGAGCAGCCCGATCGCCACTACGCTGACGATCACGGCGCGCGGAATGGCGCGATAGGGGTCGCGGGCTTCCGCCCCCAATGTCGTGGCGCTCTCGAAGCCGACGAAGCTGAAGAAGGCCAGCACCAGGCCGAGGCGCAACTGGTCGGCGCCGACGCCTTCCAGTGTGAATTGCGCGTTGTCTATGGCGGGTCCAACCCAGAAGATCGAACCCAGCACCACGACCAGGATCAGTGCGACGGTGGCCAGTTCGATGATCAGGGTTGTCCTCGTCGACAGACGGATGTCGCGATAGGCGAACCACCACGCGGCGACGATGACCAGGAGGCTGACGACGAGGGTAAGGGCCCCATCAGCCTCCTGAATGCCGAAGGTGTGGGCGAGTACGAGCAGGGAGGTCACTGCACCGCCGATCACGGCCGCCGCGGTAAAGAGATAGGCGATCAGCAGCGACCAGCCTGCGACGACGCCCCAGAAACCACCGAGGCCCTGGCCGGCGAAGACATAGAGTGCACCGGGATTGGCGGTGCGGCGGGCGAACTGGTTGATGTTCCAGGAAACGAACAGCAGGGCGATAGTGGCGAACAGATAAGCGAGCCATGTCCCGTTGCCGGCTACCCCGAAAACCACGGGAATGACCAGAGCCGGCGTGCCAGAGGGAGCGACCGTGCCGATCGACTGGGCGATCACTTCCGGTAGTGAAAGGCGGTTGCTGGCAAGGGAGCCCCTGCCTTCGAGGGGCGCGGCTTGGGCGCCCTCAGTCGTCACGCTGCTCATGGTCTTCCCCGCGTCGTCGGCGCGGACGGCCCGCACCGGCCGATTGTCAGCATCAGTGGCTTTTGAAGTTATGTCAATTAAATCTATAGACTTTATATAATAAAAAATTACAAGCCTTCCCGCGCATAGCAGGAGGCAATGCGAAAGCCTGCGAGCTTGGTCTAGTCGACCTGTCCGTTGCTGCGGGCATGGGCCTGGGTGATCTGGCTCCCGGGCGGCACGCTGCGGGTCAGCCAGACATTGCCGCCGATGGCCGAGCCGCGGCCGATGGTGATGCGGCCGAGTACGGTGGCGCCGGCATAGATGACGACGTCGTCCTCGACGATGGGATGGCGGGGGCTGCCCTTGACGAGCGCACCGTTCTCGTCGGTGGGAAAATGGCGGGCTCCCAGCGTCACGGCCTGGTAGAGACGCACGCGCTCGCCGATGACGGCGGTTTCGCCAACAACCACGCCGGTGCCGTGGTCGATGAAGAAACTGCCGCCGATCTCGGCGCCGGGATGGATGTCGATCCCTGTCTTCGAATGGGCGATGTCGGAGATCAGCCGGGCCAGGAACGTGGCGTCCAGGCCATGCAGGGCATGGGCGAGACGATGATAGATGATCGCCGTCATGCCGGGATAGCCAAGCAGGATCTCGGGGAAATTCGTCGCGGCGGGATCGCCGCGGAAGGCAGCGGTGAGGTCGCTGACCAGCACACCCCGAATGGCGGGCAACCGGCCGGCGAAAGTGCTGGTGATCGCCAGGGCCTGCTCGCGCAGGCTGTTCTCCGGCACGGAATCGTCGCGCGTGAAGGCAAGGCTGCGGCGCACCTGTTCGGTGAGCAGGATCAGGGCATTGTCGAGTGTCGAGCCGACGAAATAATCGATATTGCCGGCACCGATTTCCGACTGGCCGTAATGGCTGGGAAAGAGGGCGGCCTTCAGCCCGTCGAGAATGGTCGTCACCGTCTCGCGCGAAGGCGTGCGGCGGATGCGGCCCTGATGGCGGATATTGTGGGTGATCTCACGAGAGAGCCTGAGTTGCGCCACCAGGGCATCGAGATTCCAGCCCGGCGTGGGCGGCCGCGTGGCGGTCGATGCCTCTTCCTGCAAGGCGATGGCATGCTGTGCGATCTCGTTCATGGCACGGCCTCTTCTCGGCGGCAGGGGTCGGGAGAACCGGCGGAGATGCTCCGCCATGCATCGCCCCCGTCGTTCTAAATTTAATTATCTACTATTTCTATAGACAAATTGTAAATTTCAATCGAAGCTGTGTTCTCAAGATCGAACTCGCCACACGGAACGCCTCATGAGACCTGCCTTTGCCCCGTCGTTGCCCGCGATCCGCTTCCGTCCCGATACTGGGCCAGCCGGTCTTGCGCCAGCGACAGAGGCCGGCCGTGGCTAAGGCGCGCTATTGCCCCCGTACGGCCTATCTGCGCAGGCTGATCGAGCAGGGCCGCATCATCGCCGCCAAGCAGCAGGCGGGCGCGTGGCTGCGCGAAGCCTATGCCTCGCCGCAATTCCTCAGCCTGATCGCCGAACTGCTCGATCCCGCCAAGCCCGACCGTGACCGCCGCAACCGGCGGCCGCCGGCGCAATGGCTCGATATCGGCGAAGCCTTCGACGCCATACGCGAAGACGGTTTCACCCGCGACCAGACCATCCTGATCCTGTCCGACCGCTTCCACCGTTCGGCCAGCCTCATCGACAAGGCTCTCGACTTCTACCGGGACGCCCAGCGTCCCTACTCAGTTGCGCCGACGGCGCCAGCCCCGCTCGCCGACACCGTGGCCGGGGAAAGGGCCTGAAATGGCGAGGTTCGAGCCTATTTCACGCGTTGCTCGCGGGGTTTGCCAAAGCCACGTGACACGTCGGTTGTTAGCCCATTTGTCCGGAGCCTTGCCGGCCTCGATACAGGGCAAATCCAGATCTTCTTCCGCGCCATGAACCAGACAAGGAGCACCGTATGGCCGATGAACCCGCCGTTCGCCGAACATTGAACGAAGCGGCGGCAAGACAGCTTGCCAATGCCACCAAGACCAGGGCCCAGTGGTCCGGCATCACGCCGCGCTGGCTGGTTTCCTTCCTGCCCTGGACACCGGTGGAAGCCGGCATCTATCGCCTCAACCGGGTCAAGGAAGACCAGGGTGACATCAGCGCCGAAGTCGAGTGCTCGCCCCGCCGCGACCAGGATCCGGACCTGCCGGAGACCTTCGTCGACTATGAGGAGGCGCCGCGCGAATATTCGTTGAATGCCGTCACCACGGTGCTCGACGTGCAGACCCGCGTCTCCGATCTCTACAGCCATCCCTACGACCAGATCCAGGAACAGCTGCGGCTCCTCATCGAGAAGGTGAAGGAGAAGCAGGAGAACGAACTGGTCAACAACAAGGAATATGGGCTCCTGCCCAATGCGCAGGCCAGCCAGCGCATCAAGACCCGTACCGGCGCTCCCACGCCCGACGATCTGGACGAGCTGATCACCAAAGTCTGGAAGGAACCTTCCTTCTTCCTGGCCCATCCGCGCGCCATCGCCGCCTTCGGCCGCGAATGCACCCGCCGCGGCGTGCCGCCGCCGACCGTAACCTTGTTCGGCACGCCCTTCCTGACCTGGCGTGGCCTGCCGCTGGTGCCGAGCGACAAGCTGGAGGTCGACGCCAAGGGCAAGAGCAACATCCTGCTGCTGCGCACCGGCGAGAAGAAGCAAGGCGTCATCGGCCTGTTCCAGCCCGGCGTGCCCGGCGAGGTGCAGCCCAGCCTGTCGGTGCGCTTCATGGGCATCAACCGCAAGGCCATCGCCTCCTACCTGATCTCGCTCTACTGCTCATCGGCCATCCTCACCCATGATGCCCTGGCCGTGCTGGAAGGCGTCGAGGTCGGCAAATATCACGACTATCCCGACAAATATGTCTGATCGGGGCTGATGCCGACAGGCGAGCCTTTATCTCGGCCATACCGAGTATGGTGCGATCGGCCCTCTCCACGAAGTGGGGAGGGTGGCCCGACGAAGTCGGGTCGGGAGGGGTGTGGAGGGCAGCGTGACGCCATCTCCGAAGCTCGCGCGACCGTGGTGCCATCTCGTCAAATACACCGCGCTGCCCGCCACACCCCTCCCGACCCGACTTCGTCGGGCCACCTTCCCCAACCTCGTGGGGAAGGCAAGCCGCGCTTCTCTGGGCAGGGATAGGAGCCATTCCCTGCCATGACGACCGCCCTTTTTAAGGAGCTCCCGCTCGATGACATCAGGCCTTACCTCAAGCCCGACCTGGCCGGATCCGACGGTGCTGGCAGATCTCGCCAATGCCCTGTTCCAGGCACCCCCCGGCCAGGGCACCGTGCCGCTGGCGCCAACCGTGCCGGCGGTCCCGCCGAGCCCGACGCTGGCGCCGGCGCCTTCCATCACCACCAGCGTCGCCCCGCAGGTGCCGGCACGCCCGCCTGTCGGCCCGCCGGACCTGCCGCCCGTGACCATTCCCTCGATCGTGCCGACACCGACCATCCCGATCGCGCCTGCCACCGCTCCGCAGCCGCTATCGGGTGCGTCGGCAGTCCCCTCGGACGTGCCGCAGCCCGGTGGCTCGGCCGGTCCCTTCGTGCCCAGTGTGCCGACCCAGGTCGACTTCTCCGCCCTGCCGCCGGGTCTTGCAGAGTTTCTATCGCTGCTGCGTCCCGACGTGGCCGCCGCCGCACCTTTGCAGGCTCCGTCCACGGCCTCCGTTCCCGGCTCGATCGCCCAGCCGTCCGGGGATGGCTATTATTTCCTGCGCGACGGACAATCCCTCGCTCCCTCGCAACCGCCTGCGCCGCCTCTCGCCACCCCGCCAGCCGTTCCGGTGGCGCCACCGAGTCCGCAAATTCCGTCGGTCGCGCCGCAGGTGGGCTCGCCCGCCGTTCCGGCTGCCCCGCGCCTTCCTGATTTCAGTGCGATTTCCCTGGAACTGCGTCCCGACGCGGTGCCGGATCTCGCCCCATCGGGCCGTCCCTTCGATGCGCAATCGGTCAAGCGCGACTTCCCGATCCTGCAGACGCAGGTGCATGGCAAGCCATTGATCTGGCTCGACAATGCGGCAACCACTCAGAAGCCGCAGGCGGTGATCGACCGCCTCAGCCATTTCTACGAGCATGAGAATTCCAACATCCATCGCGCGGCCCATGCGCTGGCGGCGCGGGCAACCGACGCCTATGAGGGCGCGCGCGAAAAAGTGCGGCGCTTCCTCAATGCCGGCTCGACCCGCGACATCATCTTCGTGCGCGGCACCACCGAGGGCATCAACCTGATCGCGCAGGCCTTCGGACGCCGCCATGTCGGGGAAGGCGACGAGATCCTGGTCACCTGGCTGGAGCACCACGCCAATATCGTGCCCTGGCAGATGCTCGCCGCCGAGAAGGGCGCCAAGCTGCGTGTCGCGCCGGTCGACGACACAGGGCAGGTGATCCTCGAGGAATATGAGAAGCTCATCAATCCGCGTACGCGCATCGTCTCGATCACCCAGGTCTCCAATGCGCTCGGCACGGTGACGCCGACGCGGGAGATGGTCGCCATCGCCAAGCGCCACGGCGCCACGGTCGTTGTCGACGGTGCCCAGTCGGTCTCGCATATGCGCACCGACGTGCAGGCGCTCGATGCCGATTTCTTCGTGTTCTCCGGGCACAAGGTGTTCGGTCCGACCGGCATCGGCGTGGTGCACGGCAAGCCCGATGTGCTCGCCCATCTGCCGCCCTGGCAGGGCGGCGGCAACATGATCGCCGACGTCACCTTCGAGAAGACGATCTATCACGGCCCGCCCGAGCGCTTCGAGGCCGGCACCGGCAACATCGCCGACGCGGTAGGGCTCGGCGCGGCGCTCGACTATGTCGAGACGATCGGCATGGATGTGATCGGCCGCTATGAGCATGAACTCCTGGTCTACGCCACCGAGCATATGCTTAGCGTGCCCGGCCTCAAGCTGATCGGCACCGCCAAGGAAAAGGCGAGCGTGCTCTCCTTCGTGCTGGATGGCTGCCGGACCCAGGATGTCGGCGTGGCGCTCGATCGCGAGGGCATCGCGGTGCGCGCCGGCCATCACTGTGCCCAGCCGATCCTGCGCCGCTTCGGCCTGGAAAGCACGGTGCGGCCGTCGCTGGCCTTCTACAATACGTATGACGATGTCGATGCGCTGGTGGCGGCGCTGAGAAAGATCCAGAGCGGGCGGGGCTATCGCTGATCCTTGGAGCGCGGACTTCCAGTCCGCGCTCCAAAAACCTATTTGCCCAGCCAGATCGTGCCCGACGGATTGTCGACGGGAACGCCGACGGCATTGCCATATTCGGTCCAGGAGCCGTCATAGTTGCGGGCGTCATAGCCGAGGATGCGCTTGAGGGCGAACCAGCTATGGCTCGAGCGCTCGCCGATGCGGCAATAAGTGATGATCGGCCTGGTTCCGTCGATGCCCTTGGCGGCATAGATGCCGCGGATCTCCTCGACGGGCTTGTAGGTGCCGTCCTCGTTGACGATGGTGGCCCAGGGCACGTTCTCGGCGCCCGGTACGTGGCCGGCCCGGATCGCGAGTTCCTTCACGCCTTCGGGGGCGAAGATCTTGCCGGCATATTCGTCGGGCGAGCGGATGTCGACCAGCTGTCCGTCGACCTTGCCCTGGGCAAAGCCGAGCACGTCGGGAAGCCGGGCGCGCAGGGCTTCGTTGCGGTCCGGCAAAGTGAGCGCGGAGGCTGAAAGATCAGGCACGTCGGCGGTGAGGGCGAGGCCGCGGGCTTCCCAGAGCTTGCGCCCGCCGTCCACCAGCTTGGCGCGCTCGCCGAAGCCATAGACGTCAAGCACCCATACGCCCCAGGCGGCGAACCAATTGTTGTTGTCGCCATAGACGATCACGGTGGTGTCGTCCCCCACACCGGCCTTGCGCAGGGTGTCCTGCAGCTTCTCGCGCGAGGCGATATCGCGGTTGACGGTGTCGACCAGGTCCCGATGCCAGTCGAGATTGACTGCTCCGGGGATATGGCCGCGCTCATAGACGGTCGGATCGACGCTGACCTCGAAGATCCGCACCTTGGGATTGTCCAGATTTTCGAGAAGCCAGTCCGCCGTAACCAGGGATGTGGAAGCTGGTGTCGTCATCGCTTGCCTCGTTGCAGGAGTGTCCGGAAGGCGAGCTTAATTCATAAATACACTTAGTCCATAATTTTTATATAATAATCTTGACCAAGCTCTGTTCCCTGTCATTATTCAGCCATATCGCTCGAAAGACGCATCCTTTCCTTTGAATTCGGAGCAAGTGGCATGCGAAGCAAGATCGGACTTTTCGGCTTTACGGCCCTCGCTCTCGCCCTGCAGGCGCCTGCGGCATGGGCGGAAACGCCGCCGGGAATCGCCGTGGTGGCGCAATCCATCGACGACGTCACCAGCTTCGACCCGGCCGAGGCCTTCGAGTCGACGACGGGGCAGGTGGCCAACGCCCTCTATCAGCGCCTGGTACAAGCCGATCGCGATGCCAGCGCCAGCATCAAGCCGGCGTTGGCGTCGAGCTGGGAAGCGGGCAGCGATGGCAAGAGCCTGACCTTTACCTTGGCCAGGGACGCCAAATTCGCCTCCGGCAATCCCGTCCGGCCGGAAGACGTGATCTTCTCCCTCAGCCGCGCCGTGAAGCTCAACAAGGCACCCGCCTTTATCCTGAACGAACTCGGCTGGACCGCCGACAATGTCGAAGCTGCCATCAGCAAGGTCGATGACGGCAAAGTCAAGCTGACCTGGCAAGCTGATGTCGCTCCGTCCTTCGTGCTTGCCATCCTCACCGCCAACGTCGCCTCGGTTCTCGACGAAGCGGTGCTCGCGCCGCAAGCCAGCAATGGCGACTTCGGCAATGGCTGGCTCAAATCACATTCGGCCGGCAGCGGCGCCTTCAAGATCAACTCCTATACCGCGCATGAGGCGCTGGTGCTGGACGCCAACCCAGCTTCGCCTGGCGGCGCACCCAAACTGCAGGGGCTCATCTTCCGCAATGTCCCGGATCCGGCGGCCCGCCGCCTGCTGGTGGAGCAGGGTGACGTCGACATCGCCCGTGGCCTCGGCATCGACCAGGTCGAGACGCTCAGGGACAAGAGCCAGGTCAGCATTTATGCAACGCCTTCGGCGCGGCTCGAATATCTCCTGATCAACACCAAGGCCAATCCGACCCTCGGCAATCCGGCCTTCTGGAAGGCAGCGCGCTATCTCGTCGACTATGAGGGCATCGCCAAGAACCTGCTGCGCGGCCAGTATCGCGTGCACCAGGCTTTCCTGCCCGCCGGATTCCCGGGCGCCTTGGGCGATACCCCCTACAAGCTTGATGTCGAGAAGGCCAAGAAGATCCTGGCCGATGCCGGCATCGGCCCGACGAGAATCAGTTTCCCGGTCTTCAACGAGCCGCTCTTTCTCACCATCGCCCAATCCCTGCAGCAGAGCTTCGGCCAGGCCGGCCTCACGCTTGACATCCAGCCGGGTGTGAGCAGCGAGATCTTCGCCAAGGCACGCTCCGGGCAATATGAGGTGACCCTGCGCTATTGGGGCCCGGATTATTTCGACCCGCATTCCAATGCCGGCGCCTTCGCCGTCAATCGCGACAACAAGCGCAACACCGTCGCCAAGCAGGCCGGCTGGGTCATCCCCGAGCTCAGCGACGAGACGGCCGCGGCCGTCAAGGAGCAGGATCCGGCCAGGCGCATCGCCCTCTATGAGGAGTTGCAGCGCAAGATCCAGAAAAGCTCACCCTATGTCGTGATCCTGCAGGACAGCGACCAGATCGTGCTCGCCAAGGGCGTCACCGGCTATTTCCAGAGCCCCTATGGCGACGTGTTCTACGATCGCGTCGAGAAGCGCCCGGCGCCCGTGCGCGCCGACACGAACTGACAGGAGACCAGGCATGAGCCGCAGCCGCGACAAGTTGTTTCTGCTTGAACCCGGATTCGAGGATCCCAACTATCCAGGGCAGCGCTTTGTCTGCCCGCACAGCAACCAGATCGAAGGTGTGCTGGCGAGCTTTACCGAACTGGCCGGGCATCTCGACATCGAACGCGTGCCCTTCGCCCGGCCGCGCCGGGCGGTGATCGCCGAACTGGGCGAGGTCAACCAGTCCCTGCCAGCGCTGGTCCTGCGGGAGGGACCGGTTCCCGACGATGCGGAGCACTTCGGCGACGCTGCCTTCGTCAAGCCGACCCAGCGCATTCTCGAACTGCTGGCCGAGCGTCACGGCTTTCCGCGCCTGCATGGCTGACGGCGGCCGGGCGCCAAAGCGCCGTGTGGTTTGAATAGACCGCTTCAAATCGCAACGGCGCGTCGAAGCAATGAGACTCTTGGAAAGGAGGACATGGCCATGCGCTTGAGGCGGCGGGCTCTGGATCAGCTCTTGCAAGGGCGCCATGCTCACAAGGGAGGGCGCACGCTGGCGCAGCGCGCTCGCAACCTGACCACGATCGCAACGGCCTATTCCTGGGACGAATTGCTTGCCGAACGCGGCATCGGGCAGGTCACGGCCCTCGAGGTCGAGCGCTGGCTCGCCCTGAACGGGCTGCAATTGCGGCAGGCCGGCACCGGGTCGTTCCGGCACGGCTGAAGTTCACTGGGTTTGCGTCGAGGCCATGGCGGTATCCACCTGCCGGACTTGCCTGAGCGTGCGCGCCCAGCGGTGCAATTGGCCGATCAGGACATCCATGGCCTGACTGGTCTCGGAGCCGGGCACAAGGCGGCCATCGGCATCGGTCGCCCGCCAGGCATTGGCCAGGCTCACGCTATCGCGTAGGGCGATCGCATGCAGCTCGGCGAAGACCAGCCTCAATTGCTCGACCGCCCGTAGCCCCCCGGAAATGCCGCCATAGGAGACGAAGGCGATCGGCTTTTCCGCCCATTCGCGACTGGCCGCATCGATGATCAGCTTGGTGGCTGCCGTATAGCCATGATTGTATTCCGGCGTTACCAGGATGAAGCAATCGGCGTCGGCCAGCCGGCGGCGCAACGCCTGTCTCGTTGGGCAATCCTCCTGATGCAGCAGTGCCGCAAGGTCGATCTGCTGGGGATCGACGAGGTCGATGTCGAACATCCCTGATTGGGCGAGCCGCAGTTGCACCCAATGGCCCATGATATCGCAGAAGCGGCCGCGACGGCTGCTGCCATAGATCAGGCCGAGGCGGAACGGAGCCCGGCTCATGTTGGGCTCCCACAGTCTGCCAACTCAATGCGCAGAAAGCCGGAACACTTTGGGATTTTTGATGGTTCGGTACGTCGGTCGGTCGCTCGGTTTGTCATCGAACTCAGCCTCCATGCAAAGGATGAGTCCTTATACAAGTTCAAGTGAACTTGAGATCAAGCGGCAAATATGCTTTGATGGCGGGCATGGATCCGACCCTCACCATCAATCAGATTTCACGCCGATCGGGCGTCGCGGCGTCGGCTCTGCGCTATTACGAAGAGCGCGGCCTGATCCGGTCCGAACGCGCCGGTTCCGGGCATCGGCGCTTTGCGCGTTCGACGCTGCGGCGCATCGCTTTCATCGTCTTCGCCCAGCGTCTGGGCATGTCATTGGAGGAGATCGGGGAGGAGCTCGCCCGGCTGCCCACCGATCACGTGCCGGGGGGAGAGGATTGGGCACAATTATCCCAGCCCTGGACCGAGCGGATCGATGCCAGGATTGCCGAATTGCAGCGGCTGAAGAGCGGTCTTACGCGCTGCATCAGCTGCGGCTGCCTGTCGCTGGAATTCTGCCAGCTCGCCAATCCGGACGACCGCGCCGGCCGCCTTGGCCCCGGGCCTCGATATTGGGTGACGACGCGCAACAATTGAGGTCGCCGATCAGCGGGCATCGCCAGGGTACATCCCGCCGATACCCGCCTGATCACCAAGCAGCTTGGCTTTAGCCATTGTCCGGAAATGACGGATGCGCTGCCTTTGTCATGCCAGGGCTCGACCCGGGCATCCAGCGGCTCCGTCTTCGAGGCCAGGAAGCGAGCTGGATTGCCGGGTCAAGTCCGGCAATGACGAAAGTCGAGCCAAATCGATCTGTTTGTTGACGGACGAATCCTTACTCCATACCGAGGGCCTGGAGGTAGAGCTCCAGGATGGCGTCTTCCTCGGCGCGCTCGGCCGCTGGCTTTTTGCGCAGTGACACGATCTTGCGCAGGATGGCGGCGTCGAAGCCGTTGGCCTTGGCCTCGCCATAGACTTCCTTGATGTCGTCGGCGATCGCCTTCTTGTCCTCTTCGAGGCGCTCGATGCGCTCGATGATCGACTTGAGTTGGTCGGCGGCGACCGAGGTTGCGTCCGTCATTGCTTACTCCTGAGACAAATTTGGGGGCGGATGTGGCTGATAAAGCCGAGTCGGGTCAAGTCCCAGAGCGTCTTGCGATTTGGCGGAACTGCCGGGAATCGCAAAGGCGCTTCGAAAACAGCCTCTAGGGTTTCCGATAAAGGTTAGGGATTTGCTCACCTGTCTTGCGGAAGGCGTATCTGTTTCGGCATTCGCCTTCATCGATGCGAGGACTGGGCCTGGGTCCCGGTGCGCGATCCCCAATGTTCGATGCGCCGGACGGCGGGATCGATGATCAGGGGCGACAGGGCGCGGGCGATACGGTCGGCCCAATCCTGTGCTCCTTCCTGGGTGCCGATCAGGTCCTGGCGCAATTCGATCAAGGCATGGGGCAGGCCGCGCAGCGTGGCGTGCTGATAAAGCGTATCGCCTTCCAGGGCGCCATCATAGGGCTCGTTGTCGCCCACGACCAGGGCCGTGTCGCGCTTGAAGGCCTCGATCATCGGCCGGATGATGCGCGGATCGTTGTCCCAGAGCAGGGTGACGTGCCAGGGACGCGGCACGCCGCGCCAGACCGGCGTGAAGGAATGCACCGAAAACAGCACCGGTACGCTGCCGCTGGCGAGCTTCTCGTTCACGAGTTCGCCGATCGCCCGATGATAGGGGCGGTGGAAGCGTTCGATCCGCTGGGCGATCTCGGCGTGGTCGGCACGGGCATTGCCAGGTATCAGCGCGCCATCGGACAGGCGCATCACCAAAGTGGGATCATCCGCGCCGCGATTGGGGTCGATCAGCAGGCGCGAGAAGCGTGTGAGCAAGGCAGGAGCCCGAAGTCGCGCTGACAAGGCGAGCGTAACAGCCCGCGCCCCGATGTCGTAGCCGATATGGCGCTCGAGCTGGGCCGGCGGCAGCCCCAACGTGCCATATTCGGCGGGCAGGGCGTTGGAGGCGTGGTCGCACAGCAGGATGAGACCGGAGTCGGGCTGGCCATCCAGCCTTTCGATAGGTGAGAAATCGGACTGCAAGGGGGATACTGACATTGTGGTATCGAAGCGGGCAGCATAAAGACGAGCGGAGGCCGGCGCCACAGCCAATGCGACGTCCCGCTTCGGACTTTCGCAATGCAGGCGCACGAAAGCGTTTTACAGAAAAGTCGATGGACTTTTCTATTAAAAATAGCGTCAAAACAAAGAGTTAGAAAAACCACCATTCGAAGAAACTGCGCTTTGTTCGAATGACCTGCCAGGAAACATTTCCGATGAGCTCTGCAGCCCAATCCGCGGCACCGGCGCCAAGCGCCTTCTGGCCTGCTTTCGCCGCGCTGATCGCCGGTGCCATGGCGATGGGCATCTCGCCGATCCTGGTGCGGCTGACGGATGTCGGGCCCTTCGCCAGCGCCTTCTACCGGGTGCTGCTGGCGCTGCCGGTGCTCTATGCCTGGATGCGCCTGGAAGAAAGCAAGGCCGATACGCCCGACGCCGGCCCGGCCTTTTCCTTGCCGGTGATCGCCACCGGCGTGTTTTTTGCCGGCGACCTCTTCTTCTGGCACCTCGCCATTACCAATACCACGGTAGCCAATGCCACTTTCTTCGCCACCATGGCGCCCCTGTGGGTGGTGATCCTGGGATGGCTGGTCTACCGGCGCAAGGCGAGCCGCGCCGCCCTGATTGGCCTCGGCCTGTGCCTGCTGGGCGGGCTGGCGCTGGTCGCCCAGTCTCTCGGCTTTGCTCCGGGCCATCTCGTCGGCGACGGCTTTGCCGGGGTGACGGGAATCTTCTTCGGCGCCTATTTCCTGGCGGTGGAGAAAGCAAGGCTGCGCCACCGCGCCGCGCGGCTCACCTTCTACATGTCGGTGGTGACGGTGGCGATCCTGGCCGTGGCAGCGCTATGGGCGACCCAGAGTCTGGGCCAGCGCTTCCTGCCGGCCGGAGCGACGGGCTGGCTCGTGCTGATCGCCCTGGCCTGGGTCAGCCATGCCGGCGGACAGGGCCTGCTGTCGGTCGCGCTCGGCTCGCTGCCGGTGGTGTTCTCCTCGCTGGTGATCTTCCTGGAGGCGGTGGCCGCCGCAGCGCTTGGCTGGGTGATCCTGGACGAACCGGTCTCGCTTCTGCAGGGGCTCGGCGGCCTGGTCATCATCACCGGCATCTGGGTCTCGCGTCCGCGGCCGGCCTGAGACAAGGGTGAAAGGTTGAGGATATCGGCAAAGACAATCGGGGTTTACACTCTCCAGAGCAAAGCGCGTTCGGACCTGAACGCGCTTTGCTCTGGCGCCTTGTTTCGACCCGCCTTTGTGATTCCTGGCGATTTTGTTAAATCGCAAAACGCTTTGCTGCCTTCCTTGCGCCCGAACGAAACGGTATCAAGAAGGCCCTCAAGGTCGAATCGTTCCGGATGATCTCTTCCTCTCTTCGCCTCCCGCTCGCCGCGACCGTGATCTGCGTGGCGCCGCTGCTCGCCGCCAGCCCGGCCAAGGCCGATTTTCGCCTGTGCAACAACACCTCGAGCCGGGTGGGTGTCGCCGTCGGCTATCGCGACAAGCAGGGCTGGCTCACCGAGGGCTGGTGGAACGTCGCGGCGCGCAGCTGCGAGTCCATCCTGAAGGGCCCGCTGGCGGCACGATTCTACTATGTCTATGCGGTCGACTACGACCAGGGCGGGGAATGGAGCGGCAACGCCTTCATGTGCTCGCGCGACAAGGAATTCACCATTCGCGGTTTCGAGAACTGCCTGGCGCGCGGCTATAACCGCACCGGCTATTTCGAGATCGACACCAGCGAGCAGAAAGCCTGGACGGTCCAGCTTTCCGAGCAGGCCCAGAATGGGGCAAAGCCCAAGTCGAACGCCCCGTCCGACACGCCCCCAGCCCAGGGGCCTTCGGCGCCCAATGCGCCAGCACCCGCGGTTCCGCCAGCCTCCGGTGCGGCGCCCACGCCAGCCAATCCGCCGGTCGTGACCACGCCGCCGGTGGTCTCGCCTGCGACGCCGTCGCCATTGACGCCGCAAGATGCACCCGTTCCCGCAGCACCGGCGCCCGCTGCGCCGGCCCAGCCCTCCGGCGAAGGCACGCAGCCGCCGAACCAGCCCGCCCCAAGCCCGCCCGCTCCGGACAAACCCGAGCCGGATAAGCCGCCGCAGGATACGGTCGCCCCGCAGTCCGGGACGGAGGCACCTCCCCCAGCGGAAGGCACGCCAACCACGCCCGCTCCGCCTTTGCCCCCTGAACGACCGGCCTCGGCACCCTCCGCGAATTAGCGGGCCAGCGTGGCATATATGTCACTTAACTGGCGCGAAAATCGGACTAGAGTGCCATCTCATCCTTGCGGATGCGCTGTGCCAGCGCGCCAAGATCCGCGCAAAATACCAAGATAAGAAAGAAACGGTCGTATGCGACGCCAGCGAAAAGTAAAAATTCTCGCCACCTTGGGACCTGCCTCTTCGTCGCGGGAGATGATCGCCCATTTGTTCCGCGCCGGTGCGGATTTGTTCCGCATCAATATGAGCCACACCTCGCATGACCGCATGCGCGAAATGGTCGGCCTGATCCGCGATGTCGAGAAGGAATGCGGCCGGCCGATCGGCATCCTGCTCGATCTCCAGGGCCCCAAGCTGCGGATCGGCGAGTTTGTCGGCGGTGCGGTGAAACTGGCCAATGGGGCCAGCTTTACCCTCGATTCCGATCCGACGCCGGGCGATGCCAGCCGGGTCTATTTGCCTCATCCGGAAATCCTGTCGGCCCTGCGGCCCGGCCATACGCTACTGCTCGATGATGGCAAGGTGCGGCTGAAGACCACTGAGGCGACCGGCGATCGCGCTGTCACCGAGGTCATCGTCGGCGGCAAGATGTCGAACCGCAAGGGCGTTTCGCTGCCCGATACCGAGATCGCCGTCTCGGCGATGACGCCAAAGGATCATGCCGACCTGGAGGCCGGACTCGGTGCGGGCGTCGACATCGTCGCTCTCTCCTTCGTGCAGCGTCCCGAGGATGTTCTGGAAGCGCGCGAGATCATCCAAGGCCGTGCGCTGGTGATGTCGAAGATCGAAAAGCCGCAGGCGATCCTGCGTCTCGACGAGATTTTCGCTGCTTCCGACTCCCTGATGGTGGCACGCGGCGACCTTGGCGTCGAACTGCCGCTCGAAAGGGTGCCCGGCCTGCAAAAGCGCATCGTGCGCGGCGCGCGCAAGCTCGGCAAGCCGGTCGTGGTGGCGACCCAGATGCTGGAATCGATGATCACCTCTCCGGTGCCGACGCGCGCCGAAGTCTCGGACGTCGCCACGGCGGTCTATGAAGGGGCGGATGCGGTCATGCTCTCGGCCGAGAGTGCCGCCGGCGAATTCCCGCGCGAGGCGGTGGCGACGATGAACCGCATCGCCGAGGAAGTGGAGCGCGACGCCCTGCACCGCACCATCATCAACGCCCAGCGCAGCGAGCCCGAGCAGACCGGTGCCGACGCTATAGCGGCGGCCGCGCGCACCATCTCCGAAACGCTCGACCTCGCCGCCCTGATCGCCTGGACGGCCTCGGGCTCGACCGGCATCCGCATCGCCCGCGAACGCGCGGAGAAGCCCTTGCTGGCGCTCACGCCCAATGTCGGCACGGCGCGCCGGCTCGCGTTGGTCTGGGGCGTGCACGCCGTGCTCACCGACGACGCCCGCGACATCAGCGACATGGTCGATCGTGCTTGCCGCCATGCCTCGCAAGACGGCTTCGCGCAGACCGGCCAGCGTGTGCTGATCATGGCCGGCATTCCCTTCGGCACGCCGGGCGCGACCAACATGGTGCGCATCGCCGTGATCGGCGCCGACGGTGGCGAGGCGGTCTGACGGTTCCTGTTACGACAATGTCGTAGACATATTAGCCGGCAATATGGTTGCCGGCTAATATTTTGCGTTTATGGCGTGAACCCTGGAATTCGGGGTGAAAGCTCGCAAAAGAGGGCGGACACCGGGCGGGTCCAATTTGCGGGCGCCCATACTTCCGCAAAAACGCCACACCGAACCCATTTCAAATAGTTGGCTAATTACTGTGCGGCCTGCCGCGCCGAGCCACGGTCGTCGGCAACCTGGGCGAGGCGGTTGATCTCCTCCAGCACCACCTGCCTGGCTGTGTAGTGGATCTGATGGCCGGCGCCGGGCACCAGGACCAGCCGAGACCCCTGCACCTGCCGGTGCAGCGTCTCGGCATGGATGCTTGTCGACACCACGTGATCAGCGGGATCGGCGACGATGGCGGTGGCGGCAGTGATCTCGTGATAGCGAGGAGACTGGCTCGTCAGACAGGCTTTGAGAGCGGCGACGTCCTGCCCGTTCCAGCGGAACTCGTCTGGCCGCAGCACCAGGGCCGCGCTGGCCTTGCGCACATAGTCGGCCGGCGCCTCGCCCGGCCGGAAGGAGTCCTCGACCGATTTCTTCAGGCTCCAGCTTCCGACTGGGGTCATCACGGTGTGCACGAAGAGCCGCCCCAGCACGGGCAGGGCGGCGAGGCGGTAGTACCAGGCGATGCCGCCCGGCCAGGGATGGGTGGCCCCGGCCAGCACCACCAGACCGGCGACCCGATCCCTGTGTTCGACGGCCAGCAGCGTGGCGAGCGACCCGGCCAGGGAATGGCCGACGACGATGAAACGGTCGATGCCGTGGCCATCCAGGGCTGCCATGACCAGCTTGGCTTGCGCCGCGGTGGTAGCGTCGCCGCGCCCGTTCGGCCGGCCGCTCCAGCCATGCCCCGGCCGGTCCACGGCGATCACGCGGCGCTGGCGCGCCAGATCCTCGCCGATGCCATAGACGATGTCGCGGGCATTGGAGGTGGCGCCATGCAACAGCAGCACAGGCAGCTTTTCGCCGCCGTGACCGGCACCGAGTTCGATCAGATGCAGCCGTCCGCCAGGTACGGGCACGAAGATGCCTTCGGGCGGATTTTCTTCGGCGATGCGGGCGGCGATGACATTGGTGGCCTGGATGGCTCCGAGCCCATGCGCAAGAAGGAGAATGCCGATGAAGAGCAGAAAGAGGGTCAATCGCGGCCTTTGGCGTGCTGGAGCCGGTGGAAAAATATGCTTCTAGCCGTTTTGCAACCGGCTCGAAAGTCCCCGCGCGCTGCGGCCTTTCCTGGGGCCGCAGGCAGGAGCGGGTGGGAGGGTCGATCTCCCGATCGACCGTCTTAGTCCTCTATCCCGCTCGGCATTTCCAAGGTGGTCGATCCCGCTCCATCAAATGATGGAGCTGAGGAGATCGACCCTCCCATCTGCGATTCCCGAATCTTAGATATCGCGCCCTTCGACCTCGGGCTTGAGCTCGTCCATCATCTTGCGGGCGCCGGCCATATGAGGATTGATCGCCAGAGCGTGTTTGAGCGCCTCATAGGCGTTCTTCTTGTCGCCCATGTCGACCAGCATCATGGCCAGGCCGTTCCAGGCGCCATATTCGCGCGGATTACGCCGCAGCGTCTCGGCGACGTCGGCGATCGAGCGCACATAGTCCTTTTTCAGGTAATAGGCGGTAGCGCGCCGGTTCCATGCCTCGGCGTAACCGGGCCTGAGATGGATGACGGCATTCAGGATCTTGATGGCCTTGTCGGTATTCGAAGCTTTGATCGCCGTCAGCGCGCGGTCCATCAAGAGGTCGGTGGTGTCGCTGCCCGAGCGTAGCTCCACACGTTCGATGGCGACCGCGATATTGTCGGCTTCCTTCTCCGACTCGGCCTTGGCAAGGCGCTCATACAGGCGGTCGAGTTCGGGATCGCCGGCCGGCCGGGTCTCGGCCAGGGCGGCGACGGGTACGGCAAGCATGCCGATCAGGGCCAGAATCGCGATCCTCATGCTTGGATAGTGGCGCGAGATTGTGGCGGATTCAAAGACAAAAACCCGACCGCATCGCTGCGGCCGGGTTCAAACGCGACAGACCCGATAATTCGGCGCCAAATCAGCCCTGGCGGGCCTTGTAGCGCTTCTGGGTCTTGTTGATGATGTAGACGCGGCCCTTGCGGCGGACCAGCTGATTGTCGCGATGGCGCGTACGCAGCGACTTGAGCGAATTGCGGATCTTCATGGTACTCGTGCCTCTATTGGAGCACGCGAGAAGACGCAGGAGCTCCCAAATTCGAAAGATGCGGGGTTCTAGCGACGAGGGGCGGGGATGTCAACATGGTTGCGAGCCATGTTGCCGCTTCGTCGCACCAGAACTGTGCCGGCAGGCCTATGCCATTGCGGCTCTATTGTCTATGACTTGGCCGCGATGAGGAGATCCGCATGGCCGACTACAAGCTTTACGCCTTCGGTGAATCAGGCAATTGCTACAAGGTGGCGCTGATGCTGGCCCTGACCGGCACGCCGTGGGAGCGCCTCCCGGTCGATTTCTTCAATGGCGAGACGCGGACCGACAATTTTCGCACGCTCAACGAGATGGGCGAAGCGCCGGTGCTGCTGCATGACGGCAAGGTGCTGAGCCAGTCCGGCGTGATTCTCGATTATCTCGCCGAGCAGACCGGCCGGTTCGGAGCCGACACTGCCGATGAACGGCGCGAGATCCTGCGCTGGATCCTGTTCGACAATCACAAATTCACCAGCTATTACGCCACCCTTCGCTTCATCGTAGGCCTGCAGAAGAGCGGCGAGAGCCCGGTCACCGAATTCCTGCGCGGGCGGGCCAAGAGTGCCTTTGCCATCGTCGACAAGCATCTGGCCGGCCGGGATTTCCTGGTTGCAGATCGTCTGACCATCGCCGACCTGTCCCTGGCCGGCTATGTCTTCTTCGAAGAGGAGACGGGCCTGCCATTCCAGGCTTATTCCAACATCTTGGCCTGGCGGGCCCGCATCGCGGCCATGCCGGGATGGAAGCTGCCTTATGAGATGGTGCCACACGCCCCGCCGGCGCGCGCCTGATCGAAACTGACGATACGGGACATTTCCTTGCACGCACCCGCCCCGATTTCCCTGCTCGATCGCTACCGTGCCCTCGTCGCCGCCGGCGGGCTCGAACGCGACGCGGCCCAGGAGGCCGTCCTCGCCCGCCTGCAGATCGTTCTGGACGAGCTGGGCGAGATGTCGGTGGCGCGCAAGCCTGGTGCCCTCGGCTGGCTGTTCGGGCGGGCCAAGCCCAGGCCGGGGCCGAAGGGCCTCTATATCTGGGGCGAGGTCGGGCGCGGCAAGACCATGCTGATGGACCTGTTCCACGAAGCCGTACCAGCTGGCGTCAGCCATCGCCGCGTGCATTTCAATGCCTTCATGAACGATGTGCATGAGCGCATCTTCCACTATCGCAGCGAGATCCGGGCCGGGCGGGTCAAGGGCGATGATCCGATCGGCCCGGTTGCCGAGGTGCTGGCCAGGGAAGCCAGGCTCCTGTGCTTCGACGAATTCTCCGTCACCGACATCGCCGACGCCATGATCCTCGGGCGCCTCTTTACCCAGTTGTTCGCGCATGGGATGGTGGTGGTTGCCACCTCCAACGTGGTGCCCGACCGGCTCTATGAGGATGGTCTGAACCGCGCCCTGTTCCTGCCCTTCATCGCGCTGCTCCAGCAGCATATGGAGGTGGTGAAGCTGGAGGCGCGTACGGATTATCGTCTCGAGAAGCTCTCCGGCGGGGAGACCTATCTCGTCGGTGGCGGGCCGGACGTTCGCGCCGGGATGGATGCAGCCTTCGAGCGCCTCACCGGGCGGAAAGAGGGCCTGCCGCTGGTGTTGACGGTCAAGGGCCGGGCCTTGAAAGTGCCGCAGGCCGCCATGGGCGTCGCCCGTTTTTCCTTTGCCGAACTCTGCGGCCAGCCTTTGGGCTCGGCCGACTATCTGGCCCTTGCCGAACATTTCCACACGCTGCTGGTCGACGACATCCCGGTGCTCAGGCAGGAGCAGCGCAACGAGGCCAAGCGCTTCATTTTGTTGATCGACTGCCTCTATGATCGCGGTGCCAAGCTCGTGGCTTCCGCGGCGGCGGAGCCGACCGGGCTCTATCCCTATCAGGAGGGGCGCGAGGCCTTCGAATTCCAACGCACCATCTCGCGCCTGATCGAGATGCGTTCGGAGGTCTATCTTGCCCAGCCGCATCGGGCGCCGCCCAAGACCTCACTGGTGGACGGCTGAGCCGGCAAGCAGAGTTTCCCGGCGAGGCCCCGCCGGGAGCTTTGCCGGGAAACTCTGCAAATGTTTGATATCTTGCAGCTTCCTCTTGTTCGTGCCATGGGCGCGATCAAGAGGAAGCTGCATCGGAGGTAGGGCATGGGCGGCAAGAGCGAACCGACCGGCGCGCGCCTTTTGGACATCGCCACCGATCATGTCCGCAAGCACGGGCTTGAGCGGACCTCGGTGGTGTCGGTCGCGCGCGAGGCTCAGGTCAGCCATGCCGCTGTCTATCGCTATTTCGCCTCCAAGGACGCGCTGATCGATGCCGTTACCGCCGATTGGCACAAGGCGGTGGAGACCCAGCTCGCCGTGGTCGCCGACGCCCCCGACCCGGCCGACGACAAGTTGGAGCGCATGATGCTGTTGCTGGCGCGGCTTTATCGCGAGCGCCTCGACCAGGAGCCCAATCTCTATGCAGCCTGGCTGTCGGCGATCGGCGAGAACCGCGCGGTGGTGCGCAAGCATCGCCGCCGCATCCGCAGCCTGATCGAGCGTGTCGTCGACGAAGGGCGTTCCATCGAACTCTTTCGCGCCCGCTCGAACGAGAGGTTGATCGCCTTTCTTGGTGACGCCCTGCACCGCTTCATCGATCCGGCGGCGATCGCTGCTGATCGCGACGCCAATCGGCTCGAGCTCGACCAGCGTCTTGCCCGGTTGCTGCGCGTGGTGATCCGCGCCATGGTGGCCGGCAGTGTATAGGGTCCTGGAGGCCCACAGGCGCTAGCTTTGCGAGTCGAAACGCAGGCAGCATGGAGGGGCGATTTCCAGATCGACCATTTTCGCCTGCCATTGCATATGACGTTTCCCAGATGTCGATCTCGCTTCCTCCCTTGATGGAGCTCGGGGGATCGACCCTCCGTAATCGCGCCTGTTTGCTCGACCTAGGCACCTATAGGCTAGAAGTCTGCCCTCCCCAGCTCCCTCTTTCCGACCTATTAATCATTCAATGGCATTGATCTTGCTTCCCCTTTCACGCCCGATGCAGTGGGCGCAGGACGCGAAGCATGTATGATAGTGCCGTGCCGGTTTCCGGCACTTGTGTCGATCAGCCGACCCTCGATCCCCAGGTTCTTCTCGCGCCCCAGACCCTTCTCGGCGCTCTTGGCCAGGCCAGTTACGAATGGTGCCTGGAGACCGACCGCCTCGCGTGGGGAGCCGGAGCGTCCGCCGTGCTGGGCGTGCGTGCCGCCGCCGACATTGCCGACGGCAAGGCTTTTGCCCTCCTGATCGATCTCGACCGGCCCGGCGGCCGGCATGAAGCCATCCTCCAGAGCCCGCATGGGGGAACGGGAGAGGGCGCGCCCTACTGCCTGCGCTACAGCTATCGTCCGCATGCGGCCGGCCGGAAACGCTGGATCGAGGATCGTGGGCGCTGGTTCGCCGGGCCGGATGGGCGCCCGGTGGTCGCGCGCGGCCTGGTGCGTGTCGTGGCTGAATGCCCGGAAGACGAGGCGGCGGCATCAGCCCAGGCGGTGATCGGCATTCACGACCGCTTTTTCGCCACCGCCCTGGCCACCGCCTGTGCCGAGGGCCGGCAGGCCGGGTTGTTCCTGGCGACCGTCGACCGGCTCGGTGCCATTCACGGTGCCTTCGGCGCCGTGGTGGCGGATCGCGTCTGCGCCCAGGTGATGCGCGGCTTGCGCAGCGTGCTGCGCATCGGCGACAGCCTTACCAGCATTGCGGACGGCAAATTCGCTTTGATGTTGCCCGGTTGCCAGGCCGGGGACGTGCGGGCGGCGGCCGAACGCTTCCAGCAGGTGGTCGAGCGCGTGACCGTCGAGGCGGAAGAGGGCGCGATCCAGCCGACGGTGTCGATCGGGGCCGTCCATATCGCGCCCGCGACGGAGACCGCCGGCACGGCCTTGCACGCGGCCCAGCAGGCCCTCGACCGCTGCGAGCGCGAGACACCGGGCGGTATCGCGATCTTCGCGGAAGGCGACCATCAGGTCGCTTCGGCGAATGCGGCGCAACGCTTGGCGCTGGCACTCAACGAAGACCGCATCTTCCTCGGTTTCGAGCCGGTGCTGGCGGCCCAGCCGGCAGGACGGCAGTTATTCCGGGCCCGCGCCTTCATCCGGCTGCCTGGCAATGCCGAGGCGGCGGCGTCCACCACATTGCAACCGGCGTCTTTGCAACCGGCTTGGCTGACCCCGGCCTGCGACCGTGCGCTCGCTCGCCGGCTCGCCTTGCGGCTGGTGGACCTTGCCGGCGTGGTGCTCGACCGCCATCCCGGCGTCGAATTGATCCTGCCCCTGCCGGTCGTCGTCGATCCGCGCCGGGGACCGGGCGACAGCTTCCAGCGTTTGACCATCGAACTCGACGAGGCGCTGGCCAAGGCCGATCTCGACAATAATGGTCGCTATTGCCGGGCGATCCGCGCCTCCGGCGCGCGACTCGGCATTGGCGGCTTCGGCGGCGGCCATCTCGATTTCGCCGAACTCCAGGCTCTCGAAGTCGGCCAGGTGACGCTCAACGGCGTGCTGGTCGAAATGGCCGATCAGGTCGCGCAGGGCCGTTTCGCACTGCGCAGCCTGATCGAGGCCGGCGCGCGGCATGGCTTCGACATGGCGGCCGAATGGGTGGATGACGAGGTCATCGCACGCCAGCTCCTGAACTGGGGTTGTAGCCGCCTGATGGGGACGGTGGCGGGCACGCTCCGGCTGGAATTGCCGCGCCTGCGCGATGCTGGCCGCCAAGCGCCAATGGCGCTGACCGGAACCTGAGGCACGGCCTTCCTTCTCTCATAAGGAGAGAAGGGAAGTATTGCCCTACTTCTTCTCGTCGCTGATGCGGTCGAGGCGCGACTTCATCTCCGCCAGTTCCTTCTTCAGCGTGTCGAGATCGTCGCTGCTCTTGGAGGTCGCGGTCGCGGCCGGCTCCTTCGCGTCTTCGCCGCCGGCCTGCTGCGTGAAAGGCGAGAACAGGCGGAAGGCGCGCTGGAAGGCCACCATATTGTTGCGGGCCTGTTCCTCGAGCGCGCCGAAACCGCCATTGACCCAGGGCGCCTGGCCCCAGCCGCTGGTAAGATGCTGCGTCATCTGCTCGCGCAGCTTCTGCTGGTCGCGCGTGAGATTGTCGATGGAGAATTCGAGGAAGCTCGGCACCAGCGCCTGCATGCTGTCGCCATAGAAGCGGATCAACTGGCGCAGGAAGGTGATCGGCAGCAGGTTCTGGCCCTTGTTCTCCTGCTCGAAGATGATCTGGGTGAGGACCTGGCGGGTGATGTCCTCATTGGTCTTGGCGTCGTGGACCACGAAATCCTCGCCGGCCTTGACCATGGTGCCGAGATCTTCGAGCGTGACATAGGTCGAGGTACCCGTGTTGTAGAGGCGCCGATTGGCGTATTTCTTGATCGTGGTCGGCTCTTTAGCTTTCGCCATCCTACTGCCCCTTACGCTCGTCCCTGCCTTGCACAATTCACATGCTTGCCCCATCTGTGGGGGAAGCGTGCGGACTCTGCAAACGTTTCCGATCCTGCAGATTGAGTTTGGTCGGTTCCGAGACCAGATCAAACTCAATCTGCCTGGACAAATCCCCCCGGGCAGGCCCGTGACGGCGATGCCGGAGAGTTTGCCTCGAAATCGATCACGGAGAATTTCCGAACCGGCCCGCCTGGGCAAGCCTGGAAATTCCGAACCACCCCGGTATTCCCGTGACGGCCTCCGGCCCGGGGGCGGTACCCCGTTCCGGAACCCCTCTCCTGGAGGGATGATCACCCCCACGGTCTGACAAATCTAGGCTCTTTTCGCGGTCGCGAAAACATCTTTGTGCAAGCGCGGTAAACTCACCTGGCGCATTGACGGCGGCGCGCCAAGCGTCCCATATGCCCAGGCAGATTACGGTTGAGCGGATCACAGATCCGCTCAACCGTAATCTGCAGGCGCAATCTCCAGGACTTGGGAGATTTGCAGAATTTACCTGCTTCATCCCAGCGGGGATGAAGCAGGTAAATTCTGCTTCGGAAAGAGTTGGTCCATCGGGCCGCTGCAAAACGGAACATTAGAGGAGTGAAATTGCCATGAGTGATGTCGTCATCGTCAGCGCCGCACGCACACCGGTCGGCTCCTTCAACGGCGCCTTCGCGGCAACACCGGCTCACACGCTCGGTGCGGCGGCCGTCAAGGAAGCGTTGGCCCGTGCCAAGGTAGAGGCCGGCGAGGTCGACGAAGTCATCCTCGGCCAGGTGCTGAGCGCGGGTGGCGGCCAGAATCCGGCTCGACAGGCGGCGATGGCGGCTGGCGTGCCCCAGGAGAAGACCGCTTTCGGCCTCAACCAACTCTGCGGCTCGGGTCTGCGCGCGGTCGGCCTCGGCCTGCAGCAGATCGCCAATGGCGATGCCTCGGTCATCGTGGCTGGCGGCCAGGAATCGATGTCGCTGGCGCCGCATGTCGCGCATCTGCGCGCCGGCGCCAAGATGGGTGACGTGAAGTTCCTGGATTCCATGCTCAAGGACGGCCTGCTCGACGCTTTCCAGGGCTATCATATGGGCACGACCGCCGAGAATATCGCGGCACGCTGGCAACTCACCCGCGAGGAACAGGACGCTTTCGCCGTCGCCTCCCAGAACAAGGCCGAGGCCGCCCAGAACGCGGGGCGCTTCAAGGATGAGATCGTCGCGATCACGATTCCCGGCCGCAAGGGCGACGTCATCGTGGATACCGACGAATATCCCCGCCACGGTGCCACGCTCGACGGCATGGCCAAGCTGCGCCCGGCCTTCAGCAAGGACGGCACGGTGACTGCCGGCAACGCCTCCGGCCTCAATGACGGCGCGGCCGCCGTGGTGCTGATGAGCGCCAAGGATGCCGAGCGTCGCGGCCTCACCCCGCTCGCCCGCATCGCTTCCTGGGCTACCGCTGGCGTCGATCCCGCCATCATGGGCACCGGGCCGATCCCAGCCTCGCGCAAGGCGCTCGAAAAGGCGGGCTGGAGCGTCAAGGATCTCGACCTGGTCGAGGCCAACGAAGCCTTCGCGGCGCAGGCCCTGGCCGTCAACAAGGACATGGGCTGGGATCCCGCCATCGTGAACGTCAATGGCGGCGCCATCGCCATCGGCCATCCGATCGGTGCCTCCGGCGCCCGCGTGCTGGTCACGCTGCTGCATGAGCTTGCTCGCCGTGGCGGCAAGAAGGGCATCGCCACGCTGTGCATCGGCGGCGGCATGGGCATCGCCCTGACCGTCGAGCGCTGATCGGTTCACGGCGATACCGAAGCGTTTTGCGATCCGGAGAATTCATCGGATCGTCGAGACGCTGGAAACAAGGGCTTTCTCCGTTGGAGGAACGGGGGATGCCCTCGACCTCGGCCCCTTCCCGTGCAGGGGAGGGGAGGTACGCGTCGGGCAGGTCCTTAGGGGCGAAGGCCGGTTCGTGACTCCCTAAAATCGCAAAACGCCTTAGTCCAATGAAGAACACCATCGTTACCAAGGAGGCACCATGACCAGAGTTGCAATCGTCACCGGCGGAACGCGTGGCATCGGCGCGGCCATCTCCAGGGCGCTCAAGGCAGCCGGCCACACGGTTGCCGCCAGTTATGCCGGCAATGACGAGGCAGCGGCCAAGTTCAAGGCCGAAACCGGCATTGCAACCTACAAGTGGGACGTCGGCGATTTCGATGCCTGTGCTGCCGGCGTGGCACAGGTGGAGAAGGATCTCGGTCCGGTCGACATCCTGGTCAACAATGCCGGCATTACCCGCGACGGCTTCTTTCACAAGATGAGCAAGGATCAGTGGTCCGCCGTCATCCGCACCAATCTCGACAGCCTGTTCAACATGACCCGCCCGGTCATCGAAGGCATGCGCAATCGCGGTTTTGGCCGGGTGGTCGTGATCTCCTCGATCAACGGCCAGAAGGGGCAGGCGGGGCAGGTCAATTATTCCGCGGCCAAGGCCGGCGATATCGGCTTCGTCAAGGCACTGGCCCTGGAAGGCGCGGCCAAGGGCATCACCGCCAATGTGATCGCGCCCGGCTATATCGGCACCGAGATGGTGCAGGCGATCGATCCCAAAGTGCTGGAAACGCGCATTCTGCCGCTGATTCCGGCAGGTCGGCTGGGTCAGCCTGACGAAATCGCCCGCGCCGTGGTGTTCCTGGCCTCCGACGATGCCGGCTATATCACCGGTTCGACGCTCAGCATCAATGGCGGGCAGTACCTGGCCTGAGGCAGGGCAGCGCAACTCTCCAGTGGGATGTGAGACGATCGATGGAACGCGGCGACCCGTTTCGCGTTCCATCAGCGCAGCCGTCAGAAACTGCTTGCCGATAATCTTGCGTCATCCTTTCCCGGGCTAAAGCGTTTTTGCGACTTGGCGGCATCGCCAAGAATCGCAAAGACGCTTTAGCCAATCCATCGGATTGGCTTGGAACCAAGGAGTTAGAGCAAACAAGCGTTTCCATCTAAACGCGCTTTGCTCTAGGAGAGGAAAGTTCCTATGAGCAATCCATGACCATCGATTTCCATCACCGCCTCGCCTCTGTCGCCAGTGAGATCGAAGATGTGCTGGTGGCGATCTTCGACGTCGCCACCACGCCGCCGGTGCCGGCACGGCTGCTGGGCGCGATGCGCTATGCGGTTCTGGGCGGTGGCAAGCGGCTGCGCCCCTTCCTGGTGGTCGAAACGGCTCGCCTCCTGAAGGGCGATCAGACTACCGCTCTGCGTGCGGGTGCGGCGATCGAGCTTGTACATGTCTATAGCCTCGCTCATGACGATCTGCCGGCGATGGATGACGACGCGTTGCGGCGTGGCAAGCCGACGCTGCATCTTGCCTATGACGAGGCCACCGCCATCCTGGCCGGGGATGCGTTGCAGACCCTGGCCTTCGAGACCCTTGCGGATGCCGCGACCGGCACCGATGCGGGCATGCGGGCCGAACTGGTGCGCCTGCTGGCCAAGGCCGCCGGCGGTGCGGGCATGGCCGGTGGCCAGATGCTGGACCTCGAGGCGGAAGGGCGTTTCGAAGGAACAGCCGAGCTCTCGGCGCAGGCCATCGCCCAGCTCCAGGCGATGAAAACGGGCGCGATCCTGTCGTGCGCGGTGGAGATGGGTGCGGTCATCGGGCGTGCCGATGCGCCGGTTTATCAGACCCTGCTGTCCTATGGACGCGCTCTGGGCGCCGCCTTCCAGATCGCCGACGACATTCTCGACATCGAAGCCTCGAGCGCGGAGCTTGGCAAGGCCACCGGCAAGGATGCCGACCGCGGCAAGGCGACATTGGTCAGCCTGTGGGGCGTGGACAAGGCACGGGCCGAGCTCGAGCGTCTTACCGGCGATGCCCTCGGCGCCCTTGCCGGTTTCGGTGCCGAGGCGGATATCCTGCGCGCCGCCGCCCGCTTCACGGCGGACAGGCGCAAGTGAGATTCCAAGTGGGGCTCCACGCGAGACGGCGAGCGAGACCACTGAGGTGAGGCATTTCCTGCGTCCGCTGACCGCCAGGCCGGTCCTGCTCTGGAGCCTCGTCGCTGGCATGGCTCTTGGTCTCGTCATACCGGGCCTGCCCTGGCTCGAACGCCTGTTGGCAGGGTGGTGCCTAGCCACCGCGATTTTCGTCGTCATCGTCAGCTACAAGCTGTCGCGCCTGCCACCGGATCGCTTCAGCCACCGGGCTGATTCCCTTGACGAAGGTGCCGTGACCATTCTGATCCTGTCGATGCTGGCCGCCGCCACCAGCTTTGCCGGGGTGATCTTCGAGCTTCAGGCAACCAAGAACCAGGCTGACAGCGATAGCCTGTCATTGCCGCTGATGGTGGCGACCATCGTCTGTTCCTGGTTCTTCATCCATACCATCTTCGCCATCCATTACGCCCATATCTATTACAATGACGGCGGCCGGCCGGGTAAACCGAGCCTGGATTTCGGCGGTGACCCCGAACCGCCGGATTATTGGGATTTCGTCTATTTTTCCGTAGCGATCGGGGCTTCCTCGGCGACGTCGGACACCAATCTGCGTTCGCGGCCGATGCGCCGCATCGTCGCCGCCCATGCGGTGTTCTCGTTCTTCTTCAACGCCACCATCCTGGCCCTGGCGATCAACATCGCGGCCGGGTTGCTGGGTGGGAACTGACGGCGGCGTCGCAGCCTTTCCAGGAAAAGCCTGCCTCCATTACCGTTGCGGACTGCTGCAGGGACCGACAACGCGTTCGACCGATAGGAGTGGTGCGGCAACGGCACCACTGCGCGTAAAGCGACCGAACACGGCAAGGCATCGTCCGGCCTTCCAGGCCCGGCCGACCGCGTGCCGCATTACCTCATGGTTTCCATCCGCCGCCGCGATGGGGGGCGGCGCGACGCCGGCGTAGATCGCCGGCTTGCCCTCCCCGCCTTCGAGCTGAATGGTCCTGGTCCCTGCAGGACAAGGAGCGGGCTTGGAACAGTAATCCGGCTCGCCGGATGCCGTCCGGCAGGGGATGGGCCTGGACCAGCAACTCAGGGGGCCGGCCTTGCCGCCGACCTTGAGCATGGCCGTCGGTCCATCGGAGTCCTCAGCCATGGCAATCGCGGCAGCCGGCATCGCCACCAGCATTGCCGTGGCGATAGCGAGCCTGACGATCAGAACCATTCGGCTTTGCATGCGCGCGGTCAGGCGATGGCGGTCGCCACGTTGCGTTCCACCCGCATGCCCTTGCGCTCCTCGGACGGCGTGCGGTCGAAATGCTCGGAATAGCATTTGGAGAAGTGCGAGGCGGAGACGAAGCCGCAGGCCAGGCCCACCGAAAGGATCGGCATCGAGGTCTGGCGCAGGAGCTGGCGGGCGCGGTTGAGGCGCATTTCGAGATAGTAGCGGGTCGGCGTGGTATCGAGATAGCGCTGGAACAGCCGTTCGAGCTGGCGTGGCGACAGGCGCACGGTCCGGGCGAGCTGGGCGCAGGACACCGGACGTTCCAGGCGCTTGTCCATCTCGCCGATCACGGCGAGGAGCTTGGGATGGGAGACGCCCAAACGCGCGCGCAGTTCCATGCGCTGGCGCTCGTGGGAATCGCGCATGCGATGATGGATGAGTTCGTCGGTAACGAGGGCGCTGATGACAGCACCTTTCTTGGCGGTGATCAGCGCCAGCATCATGTCGATCGAGGCGGTGCCGCCCGCGCAGGTGAAGCGATTGCGGTCGATCTCGAACAGTTCCTGCGTGGCATCGATCTCAGGGAATTCCTCGCGGAAGCTGTCGTAGTTTTCCCAATGGATGGCGCAGCGATGGCCGTCGAGCAGACCGGCCTTGGCAAGGATATAGGTGCCCGTGCACACGGCGCCGATCGAGACGCCGTAGAAGGCGAGCTTGCGCAGCTTGGCGATCAGCGAGCCGTGATCGTATTTCTGCACGTCCATGCCGGAGCACACGATGATCTCCGGCATCGGCCCGACATCGGCATAGGAACCGTCGACCGCCAATGCCACCCCGTTCGACGCCTCGATCGGCTGGCCGTCAGGCGAATAGAGCCGCCAGGCGAAGGCCTTGGCGCCGGTGACGTAATTCGTCAGGCGCAGGACCTCCACAGCCGCCGCGAAAGCGATCATCGAGAAGTTGGGGGTGAGCAGAAGGCCGACGGTATGCGTGGCGCCGATATCCGGCCGGATATTCATACGCGATTCTCCCTGGGACCTCCGCCGGGGGGCCGGCGGTACGAAGCGTGACGGAGGCGGGAAAGCGCACCAGACGGAGCGCTCGCCCTCATGATGGCATCGGGCATCTACGCGCCCATTGTGGTCAAAAGCGTCGGTTGCGGGGCGGTTTGTACCGCGTTCTTCGAAACGACGAACCGAGACGATATTGCGACATTTTTTGAAGAATTCTGATGTGGGGCCGACCATATGTCGCGTTTAATGTCGTAAATTGACAAGTATGAGATATTCGGATGCGACCCAATGGTCAAATACTATCCCAAATGCGTCCTTTACGGGGCATGGAAGATAGCGCCTTTTGTGCAATTTCTTCCAATGCGACAAAAGGCGCGTCGCTTCCGTGCTAGACTGGCCCCGGCCGGGGTGATGATAGTCGCCCCATTCAAGACTCCATCCAACGGGCGGCAACACGTGCGGTTTTCTGTCTTTTCCCTGGCGCGCAATGCGCTGCGTGGTCATCAGGACTGGCCCGAGCAATGGCGCTCGCCCGAACCGAAGGCCAGCTACGACGCCATCATCATCGGCGCCGGCGGGCATGGCCTCGCCACCGCCTATTACATGGCTGCCGAGCATGGCATGACCAATATCGCCGTGCTCGAAAAGGGCTGGCTGGGCGGCGGCAATACCGGCCGCAACACCACCATCATCCGCTCCAACTATCTGTGGGAGGAGAGCGGCAAGCTCTACGACCACGCGATGAAGCTGTGGCAGAACCTGTCCCAGGTGCTGAACTACAACGTGATGTATTCGGCCCGCGGCGTGATGATGCTGGCGCACAATGTGCACGACATCCAGGTATTCAAGCGCCATATCCATGCCAATCGCCTGGCCGGCATCGACAATGAATGGCTGACGCCGGAAGAGGCGAAGGAATTCTGTCCGATCCTCAACATCTCCAAGGACATCCGCTATCCGATCATGGGCGCCGCCCTGCAAAGGCGCGGCGGCGTCGCTCGCCACGACGCGGTGGCTTGGGGCTATGCCCGCGCCGCCGATGCGCTGGGCGTCGACATCATCCAGAACTGCGAGGTTACCGGCATCCTGCGCGATGCCTCAGGCGCCGTCTCCGGGGTGGAGACCTCCAGGGGCACGATCCGGACCAAGAAGCTCGGCGTCGTCGCCGCTGGCCACACCTCGGTGGTGATGGACATGGCCGGTGTGCGCATGCCGCTGGAAAGCTATCCTCTGCAGGCGTTGGTGTCGGAGCCGTTGAAGCCGATCATGCCCTGCGTGGTGATGTCGAACACCGTGCATGCCTATATGTCGCAATCGGACAAGGGCGACCTCGTCATCGGTGCCGGAACCGACCAATATGTCTCCTATTCGCAGACGGGCGGCCTGCACATCGCGGCCCACACGCTGGACGCGATCTGCGAGCTTTTCCCGGTGGTTCGCCGCACCCGCATGATGCGCAACTGGGGCGGTATCGTCGACGTCACGCCCGATCGCTCGCCCATCCTCTCGAAGACCCCGGTACCTGGCCTGTTCGTCAATTGCGGCTGGGGCACGGGCGGCTTCAAGGCGACGCCGGGCTCGGGCCACGTCTTCGCCCATACGGTGGCGACAGGCGAACCCCATCCGATCGCCGCTCCCTTCACTCTCGATCGCTTCCGCACCGGACGCCTGATCGACGAAGCGGCCGCCGCCGCCGTCGCGCACTGAGGACCGTCATGCTGCTCATTCGCTGCCCTTATTGCGAACAGGATCGCCCGGAACTGGAGTTCCGCAACATGGGCGAGGCGCATATCGCCCGCCCCGCCTTCGCCGACAATCCGACGGACGAGGTCTGGGAAGGCTTCCTCTACACACGCTCCAATCCCAAGGGGCTGATCGCCGAGCGCTGGCGCCATGTGCATGGCTGCGCACGCTTCTTCAACGCCGTGCGCCATACCGTGACCGACAAGTTCGTGAAGACCTACAAGCAGGGCGAGCCCAAGCCCGATCTGGCGGCGCTCGCCGCCGAGCTTGCCGCCGCCACGCCCTCCAATAAGGAGGCGCGCGCGTGACCGCCTCTCTCCGTACGGCGGCCGGCGGCCGCATCGATCGCGCCAAGCCGATCAACTTCACCTTCGACGGCATCGCCTATCAGGGCGTGCGTGGCGATACGCTCGCCTCCGCTTTGCTCGCCAATGGCGTGCACCTGATCGGCCGCTCCTTCAAATATCACCGGCCGCGTGGCATCATGTCATCAGGTTCGGAAGAGGCGAATGCGATGGTGACGGTGATCCGGGATGCCGGACGCACCACGCCCAATCTGCGCGCCACGCAGGTCGAGCTCTATGAAGGCCTCGTCGCGACAAGCCAGAATCGCTGGCCTTCGCTGAAATTCGATGCCGGCGCCGTCAACGACGCGATGTCGCCCTTCCTGGCCTCGGGCTTCTACTACAAGACCTTCATGTGGCCGCAGAGCTTCTGGAAGAAGGTCTACGAGCCGAGGATCCGCGCTGCCGCCGGCTTCGGTGAGGCGCCCAAGGTGGCCGATCCCGACCGCTACCTCAACCGCTATGCCCATTGCGACGTGCTGGTGGTGGGCTCCGGGCCGGCGGGCCTGGCGGCCACCATCGCCGCGGCCGAGACCGGCGCCTCGGTGATCCTGGTCGACGAGCAAGCCGAGCTCGGCGGCTCGCTGCTGACGGAGACCACGGCCACCATCGAAGGCCGGGCGGCGCGCGACTGGGCCACCGACATCATCATGTCGCTGGCCCTCAACGATCGTGTCCGGCTGATGCCGCGCACCACCGCCTTCGGCTGGTATTCGGACAATTTCGTCGCGCTGGCCGAAAGGCTGACCGACCATGTGGCCCAGCCGGAAGCCCGCACGCCGCGCGAACGGCTCTGGCAGGTGCGCGCCAAACAGGTCGTCATCGCAGCCGGTGCGATCGAGCGTCCCCTGGTGTTCCCGGAGAACGACCGTCCGGGCATCATGCTGGCCGATGCGGCCCGCACCTATGTCAACCGCTACGGCGTCAAGCCGGGCAACCGCGCGGTGGTGTTTACCGCCTGCGACACCGCCTACCAGGCCGCGCTCGACCTTAAGGCCGCCGGCGTCGAGATCGCCGTGATCGCCGATATCAGGACCGATGGCGGTGCGCTGGTCGGTGCTGCCCGGGAGGCCGGCATCCGCGTCAACCTCGGCGCGACGATGATGGGCACCAGCGGGCGCTTGCGTGTCAATGCGGTCAGGCTTGGCCGGGTCGCCACGGATGGCGTCAGCGTCAGTGATCGTGAGACCGTCTCCTGCGATCTTGTGCTGATGTCGGGCGGCTGGACGCCGACGGTGCACCTGTTCTCGCAGTCGCGCGGCAAGCTGCGTTATGACGAAGCCAAGCAGATCTTCGTGCCGGGCTTTGCTCGCGACGAGGAGCGCTCCGCCGGCGCCTGCCGCGGCGTGTTCGACTTCGGCGCGGTGATCAATGACGGCTTTGCCGCCGGCCACGAGGCCGGGCGCGATGCCGGTTTCGACAGGGGCGCGCTCAAGACCTTCGACGTCGATGGCGAGACCTCTCCCGAAGGGTTCTACACCGGCGCCTTGCCGCATGACCGCAATGCCGCCAAGGTCAAGGCCTTCGTCGACTTCCAGCACGATGTCACCGCCAAGGACATTAAGCTGGCGACGCGCGAGGGCTTTCGCTCGATCGAGCATGTCAAGCGCTACACCACCACGGGCATGGCGACCGACCAGGGCAAGACCTCCAACATCAATGCGCTGGCGATCGCCGCCAAGGCTATTGACAAGAAGGTGCCGCAGGTCGGCCTGACAACTTTCCGCCCGCCCTATACCCCGACCAGCTTCGGCCTGTTCGCCGGCACGGCGCGCGGGGACCTGTTCGATCCCGTGCGCAAGACCCCGATGCACGAGGCCGAGGTCGAATTGGGCGCGGTGTTCGAGGATGTCGGCCTGTGGAAGCGCGCCTGGTACTATCCTCGGGCCGGCGAGAGCATGCATGACGCGGTCAATCGCGAGTGCAAGACGGTGCGCGACAAGGTCGGCATGTTCGACGCGACCACGCTTGGCAAGATCGAGGTCGTCGGCCCGGATGCGGCGGAGTTCATGCACCGCATCTATGTCAACCCGTTCATGAAGCTGGAGCCGGGCCGCCTGCGCTACGGCATCATGACCCGCGACGACGGCTTCGTCTATGACGACGGCGTGGTCGGCCGCATGGCTCCGGACCGCTTCCATGTCACCACCACCACGGGCGGGGCGCCTCGCGTGCTTTCGCATATGGAGGACTATCTCCAGACCGAGTGGACCGACCTCAAGGTCTGGTTCACCTCCACCACCGAGCAATGGGCCGTCATCGCCGTGCAGGGGCCGCATGCCCGCGACGTGCTGGCGCCCCTGGTCGAGGGTATTGACATCTCCAAGGACGGCATGCCGCACATGTCGGTGAAGGAGGGCCGCATCTGCGGCGTTCCCACCCGGCTGTTCCGCATGAGCTTCACCGGCGAGGCTGGCTTCGAGGTGAACGTGCCGGCGGCCTATGGCCGTGCGGTGTGGCAGGCCATCCATGCCGAGGTCGTCAAATATGATGGCTGCGCCTATGGCACCGAGGCGATGCATGTGCTGCGCGCCGAGAAGGGCTACATCATCGTCGGCCAGGACACCGACGGCACGCTGACCCCGGACGAAGCTGGCGTCGGCTGGGCCGTGGGCAAGGCCAAGGCGGACTTTGTCGGCAAGCGCGGCCTGATGCGGCCCGATTTGCAGGATCTCAACCGCAAGCAGTTCGTCGGCCTCGCCACCGTCGATCCCGGCGTGGTGCTGGAAGAGGGCGCCCAGATCACCGAGGTGGCGCAGCCCGCCCTAGGCGAGCATGCCCTCGGCCATGTCACCTCGGCCTATTGGAGCGCCAATCTCGGCCGCTCCATCGCCCTCGCCAATCTCGAGCGTGGCCGTTCGCGCTATGGCGAGACGGTCTATGTGCCGATGCCCGGCGGCTCGATTGCCGTGACGGTGGTCGACCCTATCTTCATCGACAAGGAAGGAGCGCGGCTCAATGGCTGATACTGCAACCCGCCGCGATCCGCTCGACGGCATCGCGCCGATCACCGCCCGCAGCCGCCTCACCATCGAGGCGGCGCCACGCGGCGCCCGTCTGGTGCTGCGCGGACCGGACAGCGCTGCGGCCGCGGCCGGCCAGGCCTTCGGACTGGCCCTGCCGACGGCAATCAACACCGCCACCACCGACGGCACGCGCACCGCCTTCAAGCTCGGCCCGGACGAGTGGCTGCTGCTTGCGCCGGAGAATGGCGAGGCCGAGGCCTATGCCGCCATCGAGGCCGCCGTCCAGGAGCCCCATTCGCTGGTGGATGTCAGCCACCGCAATATCGGCGTCCTGGTCTCGGGTTCGCTGGCCGCCGATGTGCTGAATGCCGGCGTCATGCTGGATCTCGACCCCAAGGCCTTTCCCGTCGGCACCGCCACGCGCACGCTCTACGCCAAGGCGGAGATCGTGCTGTGGCGCAAGGGTGCGAGCGATTTCCACGTCGAGGTCTGGCGTTCCTTCACCGACTATTTACATGGCCAGCTCGAGCAGGCCGCGCGGGAATATGTGAAGTAACCTTCCTGGGACCGCCGGCTTTCAGCCGGCTCTTGGAAAGAGTCACCGCCTATTTGTTGCGATGGCGGACCTCGAGATGCGGCAGGCCCCAGCAGGTCAGGCCCATATCGGCGGCCATCATGCCCAATCCCTCGGTTTCGATCTCTCCGAAGCTGGAGGTTTCGATATAGGCCTTGGTGCCCCGCGCCAGTGGATTGCGCTCGCCGTAATAGAAGGGCGGAAAGATCAGGCCGTCGCGGTGGATATCGGCCCTCACCAGCAGCACGGTGCCGCCGACCGCGTCGAGCGGAACGATCTCACCCTCCTCTCGCAGATGCTCCAGATAATATTGGCCGTGGTCGCGCCAGCCATTCTTGTCGAAGGTCGGGCCGCCATAGCGCAGCACGCAATGGGGCTGAAGGATGTCCTTGTCGTAGGATAGCAGCGTCTCGATCAGGTCGGCGGGAAACTCGACCACGTCGACATCCAGCCACAGCACCCAGTCCTCGTCCGCGAGGGCATTGAAGAGCAGGTGGTTGCGGCTGCGGGCAAGCACGGCGCGCCGCTGGGTCTGGATATCGGGCGCCCAGCGGGGGACGTTGTCGGGAATGTGGAAGGCGAAATCCTTTTTCCAGAAGCCGGTTCGCCTGAATCGCCTGGAGAGCTTGTCGGCGATGGCCCGGAAAGCTTCCTGCGTGCCATCGCGACTGTCGCTCTCCAGAAAGCCGAGCGAAAGCGCCTTGCTCGGATAGGTCAGGCGTTCGAGGTTCTGCAGGTAGGTTTCCGCTAGATCGGCAGCGTCCTTGATAGGGGTCAGGATGAGAACCCTGGGCGGGTTGTGGCGAGAGGCGGTGCGGCTTGGACGGGAGGTCATGCTTCCATCCTGATTCAGCTTGAGCCCGACCGCAAGGGCCCCGGCCTCCATGGCGGGGGGAAGGAAAGGCGTGGCGCTGGCTTTTCGAGCGGTTATCCCCGCAGCAGAGCAAGCATGGCTTCGGCCGTCGCGGTATCGGTCACGACGGCGTTGATCAGCCTTGCCCGTACGGCGCCGATGATCGACTTCGCCTTGGCGGGGGAAACGGCCACGCCGATGACGAGAGGGACGGCCCGCAATTGCTCCGGCGACACCGCGATCAGGCGCTCGTCGCCGTCCCAGGGCACCAGATTGCCCTCCTCGTCGAAATAATGCCGGATCACGTCGCCAGCCGCCTGCACCAAAGCGCGTTCGCTCGAAGTGGCGGCGCCGGCGTGCACCGGATCGACCCCATGCGGCAGGCCGACACCCACCAGGGCGGCATCGATGCGGTCCCACAGCGCGATCTGGTCGCGGATGGTGGGATCGTTGACGAAGGCGTCGCGATATTCCTGCGACGGTAGATAGGGCGCGTGGATGAATTGGGGCGTGCCGCCGAGTTGCTCGGCCGCCAGCCGCACGAATTCGCTGATCTGGAAATGGGGGGCCGGCTGCTGCATGCCGCCGGTCGCGGGCACCGTGATCACGCCCGGTATGCTGGGCAGCCCGGCGCGGATCACCTCGCGGATGGCGCGGCCCCAGCCGATGGCGAGCACCGAGCCATCCTTCAGCCCGGCTTCCTTCAGCAGCGCGCCGATGGGCTGGGCCAGCGACGCCAGCAATCCGACCTCGCTGGTCTCCACCAGCGCCGCCCTATGCAGGCCTAAGGCCTCGACGAGCTCGCGGGTCAGGTCCTCGGGAGCGGTGAAATCTCGGATCTCGATGCGGACGATGCCTTCATCCCGCGCGCGGCGGAGCAGCCGCGAGATGGTCGCCGTCGACAGGCCGAGGCGCCGGGCGATCTCGACCTGCGACAGGTCGGACTCATAGTGAAGGCGCGCCACCATGTGCAGCGTCTTGCGTGTGGCCGAGGCGTCGCTGGTCAGGCTGTCCGACAGTTTGCAATTCCTTTCAGAAATATGTTACATCGATGATGACAGAGAGGGAAGAACATCGCTGACCGGTCTCTCGGCCTGCCATCGCAAGATCGCTACCCGCTCGACAGGAAACAAGCAACGGCCGCGATGGAAGCTGCCGAGGCAAAGGGAGAAGAACGCCATGGCGGCGATGACGACGGCGGAATATCGCGGCTACCGGCAGATCTGCGGTGGCAATGGCGCCATGATGGTGATCGCATGCGACCAGCGCGGCGGCATGCGCACCATCCTGGCGAGCGACCCGGCCGACCAGGCGGCGATCAGCGATGCGATGCTCGGCGAGACCAAGGCCGACATCGTGCGCCATCTCGCCAACGAGGCGTCCTGCGTACTGCTCGATCCTCTCTGCGCCGTGCCCAAGGTGGTGGACGATGGTGTGCTGGCGCGGGACGTGGCGCTGCTGATCGGGCTCGACGCGTCCGGCTTCGACCGTTCGCCGGAAGGCTATCGCCTCTCGCGCCTGGTGCCCGGCATCGATGCCCGCCGCGTACGCGAGCTCGGCGGCACCGGCGGCAAGATCATGGTCTATCTGCGGGCAGACAGGCCCGAGGCCAACGCCCACAACATCGAGATCCTGCGCCGCTGCATCGAGGATTTCGCCCGCGAGGACCTGCTGCTGGTGGTGGAGTTCCTCACCTATGACCTGCCCGGCGAAAGCCGCGAGGATTATGCGGCCAAGATCCCGGAACTGGTGGTGGAGGGCACCCGCATCTGCCTCGATCTCGGTTCGAAAGTATTGAAGCTGCCATTTCCCGGCCATGCGGAGGCCTGCGCCGCGGTTTCCCGCCTTGCCGGTGGCGTGCCCTGGGCCGTGTTGTCGGCCGGCGTCGACCATGCGACCTTCCTCGGCCAGGTCGAGACCGCGATGCGCAACGGCGCTTCGGGCGTGATTGCCGGCCGGGCGCTATGGAAGGATTGCATCTCGCTCGACCGCGCGGTGCAGGCCGACAGGCTGCGCAACGTCGCGGTGCCACGCCTGCGCGAGATCCAGGCGGTGATCGAGCGACATTTCGTCAAGGCGCAAGCCGCCTGAGAGGCCGGTCATGCCAAGCAAGTCCGAGGTTGAGCCCGAGGCGATCGGCATCGATATCGGCGGCACCAATCTGAGGGCCGCGCGGGTGGCGGCGGGAGGCGAGATCCTGCAACGGCTCGCCGAGCGCACCGTGGCGGAACCCCTGGCCCTCGTCGACAGGTTGGCCGAGATGATCGACCGCCTTGACAGTCCCGCCGTGGGCAGCATCGGCATCGGCGTGCCCGGCCGGGTGGATGCGCTGCGCGGCGAGGTTCTCTCGGGCGGCTATGTCGATCTGTCGAGCGTGCCGCTCGCGTCCGTGCTGGCCGAACGTACCGGCAAGCGGATCTTCGTCGACAATGACTGCAACATGGCGCTGGTCGGCGAAATGGCTGTCGGCGCGGCGCGGGGAACCGCCAATGTGGCGATGCTGACGATCGGAACCGGTATCGGCGGCGCCGTGGCGCTGGAGGGCAGGGTGTTGCGCGGCCGGCGCAGCGCCGGCCAGTTCGGCCATGTCACCGTCGATGTCGGCGGCCTGCCCTGTGCCTGCGGCCGGCGCGGCTGCGTGGAGACCACCAGTTCCGGCACGGCGCTGGGGCGGCATATCCGCGAAGCCGGCCTGCCGGCGGCCATCACGGCCGGCCAGTTGCTTGGCCTTCGCCTCGATGGGGACAGGCAGGCGGAGGCCGTCATCAGGGCCTGGGCCGAGCCGCTGCGCGCCGCCATCGACAGCCTGGTGGCGGCCTTCGATCCGGCGTTGGTCCTGCTCGGCGGCGGGCTCGGCAAGGCCGCTGAGGTTGCCCTGCAGACCGTGCCGGCCTTGTCGGCCTGGTATCAATGCCCGGTTGCCGCCGCGACGTTGGGTGACGATGCCGGCGTGATCGGGGCGGCCCTGGCCGGGAGGCGGGAGGCAGGTCCATGAAGAAGGCCTTGCGCATGAAGAAGGCGGTTCTGGTCAACGGCGTTCCCGCCAGCGGCAAGAGTTCCGTTGCCCGCCTCGTCGCCGATGCGCGCGGCTGGGCCATTCTCGGCCTCGATACGGTAAAGGAGCCGTTCTTCGACCATCTCGGCGTGGGCGATCGTGACTATAACCGCAAGCTCGGCCGGGCGAGCTCGCAGGCGATCTGGTCGATCGTCGGCGATGCACCCGATGGCATGACCTTCGTGGTGGACGCCTGGTTCGGCTTCCAGCCCCGCGAGGTGCTGGAAGATTATCTTGCCCGGGCCGGGATCGGCCTCACGGCGGAGATCTGGTGCCATGCCCCGCCGGACATCCTGGTGGAACGCTATCGCGCCCGCCTGTCATCCCGCCATGCCGGCCATCCCGGCGAGGCCTTCCTGCCCGAGCTGGTGGCATTGGCGCAACGCGCCCAACCGCTCAGGCGCGGTCCGCTGTTCGATATCGACACCGCAGCAGGCTTCGACGAAGCGGAACTGCTGGCCTGGCTGGATCAGGTTTTGGACGGGTGAGCGGTATGCCTCGCATCGTGCGATGAGACCGCCATGCTCCCCCGCGAACAGGGGCAGATACACATCCGATGCTTCGGGAATGAAGCGTGGGTGATCCTTCCCCGGTTTCGGGGAAGTCCGGAACATCTTCGAAAGTGAAGATGTTCCTGTCGTCGCTGCGGAGCAGTGACGGAAGGGGGAGGGGCGCTTCGAGGGCAATAGAATGGCAGGTCGTGCCACTTGCCCCCACTCGACCTCGCTTCGCGAGGCCACCTTCCCCGAAACCGGGGAGGGATTATCCGGCTTTATTCGGCCTGGCCGAGTGCTATGCGGACTCCTGGCCCTAGCGCGAGAAGCCCGGTCCGACTGCAGGCGTACTCAGACGCCCAGCATCAGCTGGATGTTCTGCACGGCCGCGCCGGAAGCGCCCTTGCCGAGATTGTCCAGCCGCGCCACCAGCACCGCCTGGCGATGGGCTTCGTTCGGGAAGACGCGAAGCTCCAGCCGGTCGGTGTCGTTGAGCGCTTCCGCCTCGATCTTGCCAGCACCGTCCAGCGGCTCCACGTTCACCAACTTGGCACCAGCATAATAGTCGGCGAGAATCGCATGCAGCTCCGCTGCCTTCGGCTTGCCCGGCAGCGTGTCGAGATGCAGCGGCACCGAGACCAGCATGCCCTGGCGGAAATTGCCGACGGAAGGCACGAAGATCGGCCGGCGCGTCAGGCCGGTATAGGCCTGCAGTTCCGGCACATGCTTATGCTCGAGTGTCAGGCCGTAGAGTTCGAAGGACGGCGCGGTACCGGCCTCATAGGCCTCGATCATCGACTTGCCGCCGCCGGAATAGCCGCTCACCGCATTGACGGTGACGGGATAGTCCTGCGGGATCACGCCGGCATCGACCAGCGGCCGCAGGAGGGCGATCGCCCCGGTGGGGTAGCAGCCGGGATTGGCGACGTGGCTGGCGCTTGCGATCCTGGCGGCCTGGTCCGGCGCCAGTTCGGCAAAGCCATAGACCCAGCCGGGAGCGACGCGATGGGCGGTCGAGGCGTCCAGCACCTTGGGCTTGCGGCCGTCGAGTTCACCGATCAGCGCCACCGTTTCCTTGGCGGCGGCATCGGGCAGGCAGAGCACCACGAGGTCGACTTCGGCCAGGAGCGCCTTCTTCGCCGCGACGTCCTTGCGCAGTTCCGGCGCGATGCTGCGCAGGGCAACGCGCGCCACCGACGCCAATCGCTCGCGGATGCCGAGGCCCGTGGTGCCGGCTTCGCCGTCGATGAAGACGGTACGGACGGCGCCGGCCTGGTGCGGCTTTTCGGCGAGATCGGAGAGGGCGGCCATGTCTGATCCTCCTTGAGGAGAGGCGGGCTGTCGGGAACGCTGGCTATATCGGAGCAAGAGGTGTCACTGTCAATGTCGGATCGATGGGGCGGGTTCTTCCCGGCACGCGCGGATCATACCCTGATCCTCATCTTCGGAACGACGAGGTAACAACTTACGCCGCGGCGACGAATATCGTTACAGCGGCTGGAATCACATGTTTTAGCGCAGAAAGTGTGGTTTTCGGCACGCTCACTTGATTTGGCTCCGCTGCCGGAGCGGGTCATAGTCCTGTTCATGCGGAGCGGCGACAGGCCGTTTCCGCCATCCAGCAACAGAAGGAAACTCCCATGTCCGTGTTCACCAAGGCCAGCACCGCCTTCGCTCTCGCCGGCGCCGTCGCCAGCGCCGCCGCTTTGCTGTCGGCTCCCGCCAGGGCCGACGATTCCAAGGAGAAGTGCTACGGCGTCGCCCTCAAGGGCCAGAACGACTGCGCGGCCGGTGCCCATTCCTGTGCAGGCACGTCGACGATCGACTATGACGGCCAGTCCTTCAAGCTGGTGCCCAAGGGCAGCTGCGTCACCATGAAGACCCCGACGGGCATGGGCTCGCTGACGCCCGTCAAGAGCTGATATCGAGCTCGCGGGGGCTCTCGTCGCCTCACGGCGATGGCTCCCGCGCCCTCCCCATCTCGGAGAACGCCATGAGCAAAGCAACCAGCACGACCCTGCCATTGCGCGCCGGCGCCGGGCTCAAGCCGGAGCATGTCGAGACCATTCTCGTGACCCGGCCCGACATCGGCTTCTTCGAGGTTCATGCCGAGAATTACATGGGTGCCGGCGGTCCGCCGCATGCCCAGCTTCGGGCCATCTGCGAGAACTACTCACTGTCGCTGCACGGCGTCGGCCTGTCGATCGGCGCGGCGCGGCCGCTCGACAAGGATCATCTCGCCCGGCTGAAGGCGCTCGAACAACGCTATCGCCCGGCGAGCTTTTCGGAGCACCTGGCCTGGTCGAGCCATGAGGAGATCTTCCTCAACGATCTCCTGCCGGTGCCCTATACCACCGAAACATTGCAGCGTATCTGCGCGCATATCGATGAGGTGCAGGAGACGCTGGGGCGGCCCATGCTCCTGGAGAATCCCTCGACCTATCTCCTGTTCGAGGAGAGCACCATCGAGGAGACCGATTTCCTGCGCGAGATCGCGGGGCGTACCGGCTGCGGCCTGCTGCTCGACATCAACAATGTCTTCGTCTCCGCTACCAATCACGCGACCTCGCCCGAAGCTTATCTCGATCGCTTCCCGCTTGATCTCGTCGGCGAGATCCATCTCGCCGGCCATGCCGAGACGGTCGACGATGCCGGCGCGCCGCTCTTGATCGACGCCCATGACCGGCCGGTCGCCGATCCGGTCTGGGCGCTCTATGAACGCGTCATCGCCCGGACCGGGCGGCTGCCGACCCTGATCGAATGGGACAATGACGTGCCGGACTGGCCGGTGCTGGCCCGCGAGGCCGCGCTTGCCGAGGCCGCGATGGCACGGGTCATGCGAGCGAGGGCCGCCTGATGCTCGCCAAGATGCAATCCTCGTTCCGGCAGGCCGTGCTCGACCCGGCCGCCGCGCTGCCGCAGGGGCTCGCCGCCCATAATGGCGTGGCGCCGCACCGGCGCTTCGCCGTCTATCGCGACAATGTCGCGCTCGGCCTCGCCGCGGCACTGGAGAGTCGCTTTCCGGCCTCGATCGCCATCGTCGGCGCCGACTTCTTCCGGGCCCTCGCCATCCGCTTTGCGCGCGAGCATCCGCCGCGCTCGCCGCTGCTTCTCGATTACGGCAATCATCTGCCGGCCTTTACCGAAGCCTTCGAGCCGGCGCGGGCGGTCGCCTATCTGCCCGACGTGATGCGCCTGGAGATTGCCCGGGCCCAGGCCTATCACGCCGCCGATGCCGAGCCTGCCTCGCCGGCCGCCCTCAGCGGCCTCGATCCTGCACGGCTGCACGAAGTGCGGGTCGAGATCCATCCGGCGGCGCGTCTCCTGCGTTCGGCCTTCCCGGTGGCGACGATCTGGCAGATGAATGCCGGCGGCGAGGCGCGGGAGATCGCGGATTGGTCCGGCGAAGACGTGCTGGTGACCCGTCCCCGCCTCGATGTCGAGGTGCAGATCCTGCCGCCGGGCGGCCATGCCTTCCTGGCCACCCTGCTGGCCCGGCACCCCTTGGAGGCGGCGGCAGAGGCTGCTTTCGCCGAAACCCCTGATTTCGACCTAGCCGCCGCCATTGCGGGGCTGGTTGCGGCCGGCATCGCCCGCCGCTTCGAGATCTGAACCTGCCGGAGAGTGTTGCCATGACCCGCACGACATTCGCATCCCCCGGCCCGGCAGCACCGGGATTGGCGGATCGCCTGATCCACCTCTTCACGCTGATCCCGCATTGGCTGATCGCCCTGATCGCCCGTATCGCCCTGTTCCGGGTGTTCTGGTGGTCGGCGCGTACCAAGGTGGCTGACGGCACGCTGTTCTCCCTGTCGGACAGCGCCGTCTATCTCTTCCAGGAAGAATACAAGCTCCCGCTGCTGCCGCCGGAGCTCGCCGCCCATCTGGCCCTGCTGGGCGAGAGCGTGTTCTCCGTGCTGGTCCTTATCGGGCTGGCGACGCGGCTCGGCGGCCTCGGCCTGTTCGGCATGGCGCTGGTGATCCAGCTCTTCGTCTATCCCGACCATTACAACGAGCACCTGCCCTGGATGGTCTGCGCCCTCTATCTCGCCAAGTTCGGCGGCGGCTTCTTCTCCCTCGACGCCCTGATCGCCCGCTGGACCGGCCGCAAGGTCGCGTTCGCCTGAGGTGAGGCGGCGTTGCCTATGCGCCGATGTCGCTTTGCCTGACCTTGGCATAATGCCGGCTGGCCTTGGCGCGATTGCCGCAGGTGGCCATGTCGCACCAGCGGCGGGTACCGCTCTTGCTTTCGTCGAGGAACAGGAAGCGGCATTCGGGATTGGCGCAGCGCCGGATGCGGTAACGCTCGGCGGCGGGAATGAGATCGCCGGCCGACCATAGCACCGGGGCGAGCAGATAAGCGGCGGCTGGTTCAAAGGCGCCGATGGTCCAGGCATAGCCTTGTTGCGAGCGGACCAGACGGTTTCGTGGCGGGGCCTGTGCGATCGCCTGCGCCAGGTCCAAGAAGTCCTGCTCCTCTACCCCCCGGCTCTGCGCAACCGCTGCGAGGCTGCGGTAGAGCGTCTCCCGAAGCCTGATGGCTTCGTCGAAGAGCCGGTCCGCCGCCGTGGGATGCGCCTTCGACCAATGTGTCGCCTGTTCGGCCAGCCGAGGTACCTCGTCACCCTGCCGCGCCGTCCAGGCCAGCAAGTCCGCCATGCCGTTCAACCTCTCGACGGGCTTTTCCCGGCCCCGCCAGGAGCGGGTATTGGCATAGTCGATGCAGAGATCGGCGCGCACCGGAGCAATCAGCATGGCCGCTCCCTCCCTCTGGCCTCTGGGGCTACCCGCCGGGTTTTTCTAACCCCCATGGGGGTTGACGGTCAAGGCAAGGAGGTCGATGCTATAACCATTATGATGGTTATAAATTCCTGATGAAGCCGATGCGAGGAGGGCGCCATGCTGACCGAAGCTCGCAAAGCCGTGCCGAAAGACCAACAGCGATCCGTTCTTCACGCCAGGGCACAAGCCGCAATTCCGCTCTGGGCGATGCTCGCGGCCCTCTCCGCGGTGGCGGCCATGAGCCAGGCCTTTCGTACGGTCGCAACCCTGTTCGCCAGCGAGTTGCAGCGGGAGTTCGGCGCCTCCACCCAAGAGATCGGGCTGTTCGCCGGCGCCTTTCATTTGTCCTTCGCAGTTGCGCAGATTCCCATCGGCGTCGCGCTCGACCTTTTCGGTCCGCGCCGTACCGTCAGCGCGGCATTCCTGCTGGCCTGTGCCGGCTCCTTCCTGTCCGTGTTCGCACCGAACCTGCCCGTGCTCGTCGCCAGCCAGGTGCTGATCGGCATCGGCTGCGCGCCGGCTTTCCTCGGCGCCATCGTCTTCGTCACCAACCGCTATCCAGCCTCGCAATTTGCGCGGCTCTCCGGCCTGGTGCTGAGCTTCAGCGGCATCGGCATGCTGATCACCGGCACACCGCTCGCCTTCGTGGTCGAAACCTGGTCCTGGCGGGCTGGCTTCCTGGTGCTGGCGATCCTGTCGGCGATCGTCCTGGCCGCGAATGTCCTGCTGGTTTCGGACGAGAGGGTCGAACCCGGTCGTGAGCGCAAACGTCCGGGGCTGCTCGCCGCGTTTGCCGAGATAGGTCCCCTTCTCGCGCAGAGGCATACGCTCGGCATCCTGCTGCTCGGCGGTGTCTCCTATGCCGCCTTCCTCACCTTACGCGGTCTGTGGGCCGTGCCGATGCTGATGGACCGGCACGGCTTCGGCCTCGTCGTCAGCGGGCACATCATGCTGGCGACCTCGGTCGCAGCCCTGCTCGGTCCACCCGTTTTCGGCCTGCTCAAGCCCGGCAATCGCGGCCGGCGCTACTGGATCGTCGCCAGCGCGGCCCTTTGCATTGCCGCTTTTGCGGCCTTGGCCGGGCAGTCGTCGAGCCTCGTCGATGTCATCGCGGTGGTCCTGCTCGGATTCATGACCGGCTATTTCATCCTGCAATATGCCGATGTCCGCGCCGCCTATGTCGAGGAGGTCGTCGGCCGGGCCTTCGCCGTGTTCAACACCGCCATCTTCCTCGGCGTCGCCGTGATGCAATGGCTGACGGGACTGGTGGGATCCTTCGCGGCGGCCCAGGAAGCCGATCCTTTCACGCCCGTCTTTGTGGTGATCATCGTCCTGTTGGCCGCCGGCATCGCCAGCTTCGTCCTGCTGCCCTGGCCGCGCGGCAAGGGTTGGGAGCGCTGACACGTCGCACCGGAAAGCTTGCCTGTTCCCCCTTGCGCATCAGGCCTGGAGCGCTCTACTTCAAGGCATGAATTTCGCCAGCGACAATTGGGCTGGAGCCAGCCCCAGGATCATCGAGGCGCTTGCCCGCGGCGCCGATGGTATCGCCCCTGCCTATGGGCAGGATGATCTTACCCGTGAATTGAAGGCACGCCTCGCCGATCTGTTCGGCTGCGAGGTCGGCGTGCTCTTCGCTGCCACCGGCAGCGCCGCCAATTCCCTGGCCCTGAGTGCCCTCAGCCCGCCTTATGGCGCTGTCTATGCCTATGAAGAGGCGCATATCGTCGGCGACGAGGCCGGTGCGCCAGAGTTCTTCACCCAGGGCGCGCGCCTGGTGCCGATCGCCGGCGCCGGCGGCAAGCTGACCCCGGCCGGGTTGGAGGCCACACTGGCACGGGGCTCGGGCTCCGGCTCTGCCATCCCCAAGCCGGCCGTGCTGTCGATCACCCAGGCAACGGAAAGCGGCACGGTCTATCGCCGGGGTGAGATCACCGCCCTGACCGAGATCGCCCGGGCACGGGGCCTCAAGGTGCATATGGATGGCGCGCGCTTCGCCAATGCCTTCGCCTTCCTCAAGAAGGCCGATGGCATCAGCCCCGCCGACATCACCTGGAAGGCGGGTGTCGATGCCCTGGCCTTCGGCCTCACCAAGAATGGCGCTCTGATGGCCGAGGCTGTCGTGCTGTTCGAGCCGGAGAAGGCGGCCGAGATCGAATGGCTGCGCAAGCGCAGCGGTCATGTCGTCTCCAAGGCCTGGCCGATCGCCGCGCAGTTCCTGGCCATGCTGGAGAACGATCACTGGCTCGATCTCGCTCGCCACGCCAATGGCATGGCGGCGGCTTTGTCGCAGGGCCTCGTCGCGGCGGGTCATCAACTCGGCTATGAGACGCAGGCCAACGAAGTCTTCGCCATCCTGCCGAAGACCGTGATCGCCCAATTGAGGCAGGCCGGTGCCCGCCTCTATGAATGGCCTGTTCACGGCCTACAGGCTGACAGGCGGCCCGCCGCCGATGCCGACCTCGTGCGCCTGGTCACCTCCTTCGCGACGAAGGATGAAGAGGTGAAGAGGTTCCTGGCGCTGGTGGGGTAGGGGGAACTTTATTGGCGAATGCCGCCAATAACGCCCGGCTCATTGAGTTCAAGCCTTCAAAATATAACGTTGTCCCCTTCTCCCCTCGCGGGAGAAGGTGCCCCCGAAAGGGCGGATGAGGGATGAAACTCGACTTGGATGGGGGATAACACCCCTCATCCGTCATTGCTCCGCAATGCCACCTTCTCCCGCAAGGGGAGAAGGCTTGTCGCGGTCCGCCTCACTTATCCTTCAACACCAGCGCGCTGGTCAGGTCGCCGAGCAGCTTCTGCTTGCGGGCGGCCATCGCCGAGTCGCGCACGGTGATGCCGTGCAGGGTCGGCAGCTCGAAGCGGCGCGTGATGAAGCGCAGGATCGAGGTGGTGTCCATCGGGGTGTGGTCGACAATGCCGCGGCGCGCATAGGGCGAGACGATGATGGCCGGGATGCGCGAGCCGGGGCCCCAGCGATCGCCCTTGGGCGGGGCGACGTGATCCCACAAGCCGCCATTCTCGTCATAGGTGACGACGACCAGCATATGCGGCCATTGCGGGCTCTTCTCGAGATGGGCGATCACATCGGCGATATGGGCGTCGCCGGCCTGGATGTCGGCATAGCCCGAATGCTCGTTGAGGTCGCCTTGCGGCTTGTAGAAGGAGACCTGCGGCAGCTTGCCGGCGTCGATCGCCTTGATGAATTCCACGCCTGCCAGGCCGCCGTCGCGCAGATGCTCGGCCCGGGCCGCAGTGCCCGGTGCGAAGCTGGCGTAATAATTCAGCGGCTGGTGGTGATACTGGAAATTCGGGATCGGCGTCTTGTTGCCGTGGTCGAGCACGTCCTGCCAGGCCCCACCATACCAGGCCCAACTCACATGTTTGAGGCTGAGCAGGTCGCCGATGGTCGGTTCGGTCTGGGGCGGCAGCGTCGTCGGCTTTGCAGGATCGGCCAGCGCCTTGTCGCCGCCCTTCACTGGGTCGTTGCCGCTCGGCTGATAGGGCGGCTGCATGGTGTTCACGGCATAGAAATCAGGCGTGAGATTGCCGTCGCCGGCATATTTCGGGATGCCGTCCATCGCCGATTTCGGCGAGTTGGCGGCGGGCTTGAGCGTCACCCCATCGGGCTCGACCACCGCGATCGAGGGCTTGGCGGGGCTGGTGTCGGCGTTGGGGTAATAGGGCGCGCAGGCGCAGACCAGCCATTGATGGTTGAAGAACGAACCGCCGAAGCCGCCCATGAAGAAATTGTCGGCCAGGACATATTTCTGGGCGACCTGCCACATCGCCGTTTTCGAGCCGTCCCACAGGCTCATCACCAAGGCGCCGGAATCGGCATAGGCGACAAATCTGTCATTGCGCCCGCCATTGATCTGCATCTGGTTCTGGTAATAGCGGTGCCAGAGGTCACGCGTAATGGTGCCGTAGCTGAGGTTGAAACCCTTGGAGTCATCCGCATGGAAGGGGAGGTTGGGCAGGTGCTCGGTCTCGGCCTGGGTGACCGGCGGTGTCACGCCCTTGGCGGTCAGGCCTTCCCAGATCGGCGGCAACTGGCGGAAGGGCTTGCCGTCGCGATCGCGCTGGATGCGCGCGCTTGCGGGTGCTTTCGCCACGCCGTTGGCGCCCGGAAAGCTGCCATAAAGATTGTCGAAGCTGCGGTTTTCCGCATAGATCACCACCACGGTGTCGATCAGCTTCAGATCCTCGGACGTTCCGGGCGCAGGCTTGGCTTTCTGGCCTGAAGCGCTTTCGGCAGCCAGCGCCGGCCCGAACGCCGCGATGGAAAGGCTCAACGCGTACACGACCGCCGCAGGTTTCATGCGCATCTGGGTCTCCTGCATCGATTTGCTTGTTGCTATCGTTCCCCTCAGCCCCTCATCTTATCCGGGCTGGCGGCGGAAGCCACCCCCGATCGCAATGAAGGAATGCAGCCATAAGCTTTCTTTGCAACAGGCGTGTGAGGCGATTGGGCGGAGCCCTGGGGCTCGCCCTGCCGTTGCTGGCGATGACCTCGGTCCAGGCCGGCCAAGACGTGTCCCGTGCGATGTCGCGCGCGCAAGTACGCCAGCAGGCGCAGGCCCTCGGCGCCCTCGGCCGCTCCCTCTTCTTCGATCCCTCCCTGTCGGGGTCGGGCAAGCTTGCCTGTTCCTCCTGTCACGATCCCGCTCATGCTTTCGGGCCGGTAAACGATCGCGCGGTGCAGCTCGGCGGCGGCGACATGCATCGGTCCGGTGTGCGTGCCGTGCCCTCCTTGAAATATCTGCAGGTGGTGCCGCCCTTCACCGAACATTTCTACGATTCCGAGGATGAGGCCGACGAGAGCGTCGACAACGGCCCCACGGGAGGCCTGACCTGGGACGGGCGTGTCGACCGCGGCGCGGATCAGGCCCGGATTCCGCTGCTCTCGGATTTCGAGATGGGTAATCGGGATGGGGCCGAGGTGGCCCGCCGCGTGCTCGCCGCTGGGCACGGCAAGGCCATCGCCGCCATTGCCGGGCCGAAGGCGGCCGGCGATCCCGCCCTGGTCTACAAGACCGCCCTCAAGGCGCTCGAAGTGTTCCAGCAGGACTACCGGACCTTCTATCCCTATTCGAGCAAATATGACGCAGTTCTGGCCGGCAAGGCCGAGCTTACGCTCCAGGAGGCTCGGGGACTGGACCTGTTCAACGCGGCAGACAAGGGCAATTGCGCCTCCTGCCATATCAGCCAGCGCGGCAATGACGGCACGCCGCCGCAATTCACCGATTACGGCCAGATCGCGCTGGCCGTGCCGCGCAACCCCGACATTCCCGCCAACAAGGATCCGGCCTATCACGATCTCGGCCTGTGCGGGCCGCTGCGCACCGACTTTCTGAAGCGCGAGGATTATTGCGGCCTGTTCCGTACGCCGACCCTGCGCAACATTGCCCTGCGCAAGACCTTCTTCCACAACGGCACCATGCATTCCCTGCGCGATGCCGTGCGCTTCTATGTCGAGCGGGAAACCCATCCGGAACGCTGGTATCCGCGCAAGGCCGACGGCAGCATCGACAAATATGACGATTTGCCCGAAGCGGCAAAGGCGAACATCAACACCGACCCGCCCTTCGACCGCAAGGCCGGCGACGAACCAGCGCTGACACCGGCGGAGATCGACGATGTCGTGGTCTTCCTAGGCACGCTCACCGACGGCTATGAGCCGGCAAAGTGAGTATCGGATCGAAGCGACGGCCCTCTGGCCTGCGCTTCATGCGGTTCAGCTTCCCGCGGACTGGCCCGGCAGACCCAGCAGGCCCGTGACCGCCTCGGCGCCCTTGCCGGAGGCGGAGACTTCGCCATTGTCCCGGATTTCCAGCGCTGCGCCGTTGGAGAAGCTGAGGGACCAGCCGTCATCGCTGTCGTTGCGGCGTCGGTCGGTGAGTTCGATACCGGCCGCGGAAACCAATGCAATGGCCTTGTCGATGTCCATGGTCGTCACCTCGTGCAAGATGCCCCGGATCTTTCCCCCGGTCAGTTGGATCGCGAAGCCGCGGCAAGTCAAGGAGAAAGGGTCGGCCTTGGGAGGTTGGGGCGTGCCATCCTACCGTAACGGCATATCAAGTGTCGAAAGCATCGGGTTTTTCGGCAGGGCCCTATCGCCAGAAGGCGATATTCGTGTCATGGCTGCGGCCATTGCCCTCATCCGGGCATGACGCCTTTCTGCCGTGAGGAATCGATGCTGAAGACCAGCCTTAGTCTCGCTTTTGCCCTTCTGGTAAGTGCCGCCCAGGCCCAGGATGCAGCGCCTGCCAAATCGCCGCTGCCCGGCGGGGCCTCCTCCATCCAGGAGAGCTATGAGGACTGGCGCGTGCTCTGCAATGTCGTCAACAATGCCAAGCAATGCGCGGTTCAGCAGGTCCAGAGCGATACCAAGACCGGCCAGCGCGTGCTGGCGGTCGAGCTGAACCCCACGGCGGACGGCGGTACCACCGGCAATCTCGTGATGCCGTTCGGCCTGCAATTCGATGCCGGCGTGTCCCTCGCCCTGGATGCCGGGATCAGCGGCAAGCCGCTGAACTACAAGACCTGCATCCCCGCGGGCTGCCTGGTGCCCCTGGCACTCGATGCCAACACCATCACGGCGCTCAAGGCCGGCAAGCAGCTCAAGCTCACGGCCAAGTCGGTCGACGACAGCGTGAAGCCGCTCGTCTTCACGGTTTCGCTCAAGGGATTCGGCCCGGCACTCGATCGGGCGGCTACCATCTTGAAGTAGTACCAGCCCGCATTGGGGCGACTATTTTCCCGTCAGACCCAGCCCTGCAATTCGCGCGTGACCACATGTTCCAGCACGCGCTGGCCCTCGGGGCTGTCGTTGAGGCAGGGCAGATAGGCGAAGTGCTCGCCGCCATTGTGCTGGAAGATCTCCTTGTTCTCCTCGCCGAGCTCTTCCAGCGTTTCCAGGCAGTCGGCCACGAAGCCAGGCGCCACGATGGCGAGGCGCTTCACGCCGGATTTGGCCAGCCCTTCCACGGTCTCGTCCGTATAGGGCTTGAGCCACTCCTCCTTGCCGAAGCGGGACTGGAAGGTGATCTTGAAACGGGCCTCGTCATAGCCGAGCGCCTCGCGCAGGAGCCGCCCCGTCTTCATGGCAAAGCAGTAATAGGGGTCGCCCTGGATCAGATAGGTCTTGGGCACGCCGTGGAAGGAGGCCAGCAGCACCTCCGGTTCGAAGTCGAGCTTGGCGAGATTCTGGCGCACGGAGCTGGCCAGGGCCTCGATATAGACGGGGTCGTCATGCCATTGCGGCGCGATGCGCACGGCCGGCTGCCAGCGCAGGGTCATCAGATGTTCGAAGGCCTTGTCGCACACCGTGGCGCTGGTTGCCGCCGCATATTGGGGGTAGAGCGGCACGATCAGGATGCGGTCGCAGCCCTCGGCGCGCAGGGCGTCGATGCGCGAGGCGATGGAGGGATTGCCGTAGCGCATGGCAAAATCCACCGTCAGGCGGGAATTGGCGGCGAAGTTCTCGGCCAGCTTTTCGGTCTGGCGCCGTGTGATCACGAGGAGCGGCGAGGCGTTCTCGGTTTTGTCCCAGATCGAGGCATATTTGGCGCCGCTCTTGCCGGGCCGCGTCGTCAGGATGATGCCGTTGAGCAGCGGCCACCATAGCAGGCGCGAGACCTCGATGACCCGCCGGTCGGACAGGAATTCCTTGAGGTAGCGCCGCATCGGCCAGTAGGTCGGCGCGTCCGGGGTGCCGAGATTGACCAGGAGAACACCGATCCTTCCGCTGGCCCCGACGGGATGATCCGCCGGAACTGGAAGAGCGCTTGCTAGGTGAGAAGTCATGCCGGATCCTTTCCAGGCCTTTCAACAGGCTGGGCGTCTGGCTTGCAACAGATTTGTGCGGGCGCGACGCCATGCGCCTGGCGACCCGGTGAAAACCACTGGGAATCGCAAACACCTGTCCAAACAAGGCGCTGAAGCGAAACAGCGTGGCCGCTCCGACGCGCATTGCGCCGGCGGCCGCATTCCTACGAGCAATTCACTTGCAGGAACCGGCCAGGCCCGCTTATCTTTCTGCCATGAGGACCGACGCCATCGAAATCCGTCTGGCTCGCCCGGACGACGCCCATGCCATCGCCGATGTGCATGACGTCGCTTGGCGTTACGCCTATCGTGGTGTCATTCCCGGCCGTGAGCTCGAGCGCCTGGTCGAGCGGCGTGGTGCCAAATGGTGGCGCTATGCCATCGATCGCAAGACCCGCATCGTGGTGATGGCCTTTGGCGGCGTAATCGCCGGCTATGCCACCTATGGCCGCAACCGGGCCGTCGGCCTGCCCTATCAGGGTGAGATCTTCGAGCTTTACCTGCGTCCGGAATATCAGGGCATCGGCCTGGGCAAGCGGCTGTTCAACGCGGTGCGCCGCGATCTCAACGGCCATGACGTCAAGGGCATGGTGGTCTGGGCGCTGGCCGACAATGTGCGGGCCTGCGATTTCTACCGGCGTCTCGGCGGCCAGTCCGTCGACAGCATGGTGGAGCGCTTCGGCGACGTGAAGCTGCAGAAGATCGCCTTCGGCTGGGCCGCCTGAACGAGGCCTGGGCTGGTTTGCATTTTTGCCGGCGGTCCGATCGGTCGATGATCCTCTTGTTTCCCATCGCCTTCCGAGCGCGGTCATCAATTCGATGGCGGTCGACTTTCTTCATTGCCGGAAGGCACGACCCGCCCAGGGATGTGCGAGCGAGGCATCAGGTAGCCCGAGGTGCCGGTTACGCATTTGTAATCCTCGGTATCATCATGGCGGTCGATAAAAAATCCAGCGTATAGTTCTGCGGACGTGTAGAGGCGCAAGTCCTCCTTTCGAGATTCCTCAGATGACCGATACCATTTCTATAATAAATGGTATGAATATCTAGTTTTTAATAATTCTAATTCTAATCTAAAGTGTTTGACGGGAACTTCTCGGTGAGCCTAGAGATCGGGTGTTCAATCAATCCCTTGGCTGAAGCCAACCGATAGAGGTTCTGATGAGAGTTTTCCTGCCGCATCGCCGTGCAGCCCTCGCGGGGGCCGTCGCCCTTGCCGCTGCTTTGTTCGCTGCTCCCCTGGGCGCCCAGGCCGAGGATGCGGGCATCACGGTCTATAATGCGCAGCATGAAAGCCTGACCAAGGCCTGGGCCGAGGCCTTCACCAAGGAAACCGGCATCAAGGTGACGCTCCGCAATGGCGGAGACACCGAACTCGGCAATCAGCTGGTGCAGGAAGGCGACAAATCGCCCGCCGATGTCTTCCTCACCGAGAATTCGCCGGCCATGGTGCTGGTCGACAACGCCAAGCTGTTCGCGCCGCTATCGGCCGAGACGCTGGGCGAGGTGCCCGAGGCCTTCAAGCCCTCGCATGGTCGCTGGATCGGCATCGCCGCGCGCACCACGGTGTTCGCCTACAACAAGACCAAGCTGACCGAGGACAAGCTGCCGAAGTCCCTGCTCGATCTGGCCGATCCGTCCTGGAAGGGCCGCTGGGGTGCAGCGCCGGCCGGCGCCGACTTCCAGGCCATCGTCAGCGCCTTGCTGGCCCTGAAGGGCGAGGAGGCCACCGCGACCTGGCTGAAGGGCATGAAGGCCAACGTCAAGCCGTTCAAGAAGAACGGTATCGCCATGAAGGGTGTGAATGACGGTGAGGTCGAAGGCGCGATCATCTACCAGTACTACTGGTTCGGCGACCAGGCCAAGACCGGCGAGAACTCCAAGAACGTTGCGCTGCATTACTTCCGCAACCAGGATCCGGGCGCTTTCGTCAGCATCTCGGGTGGTGGCGTGCTCGCTTCCAGCAAGCACAAGAAGGAAGCCGAGGCCTTCGTGAAGTGGGTTGCCGGCAAGGGCGGCCAGGAAATCCTGAAGACCGGCAATTCCTTCGAATATGCGGTCGGCAAGGATGCCGCTTCCAATGCCAAGCTGGTGCCGCTGGCCGATCTGAATGCTCCCAAGATCGACCCGGCCCAGCTCAACAGCAAGAAGGTCAGCGACCTGATGACGGCGGCCGGCCTGCTCTGAGCGACCGTACACCGCGCCGCGCCGATATGGCGCTGCCGACATAAACCTGACATCATCGCGCCTCCGGCTCTGCGCCGGAGGCCTTCGCTTTTCAGGACACCTCGTGTCATCGACGTCACCTCAGCCCGAAATCGGCAGTTTGCGCGTATCTTCACCCGGCTTCACCGGGCGCAATGCGGTCGCCATGGCTACGGTACTGGTGTCCCTGCTCGCCTTGCTGCCGCTCGGCTTCGTGATCTTCATCACTCTTCAGACCGGCTGGCAGACCGTCTATGAACTGGTGGTGCGCCCGCGCGTCGGCGAATTGCTGGTCAATACCGTCCTGCTCGAGGCCGTCACCATCCCCATCGCCATCGTATTGGCGGTGGCTCTGGCCTGGCTGACCGAGCGCAGCGACCTGCCGGGCGCGCGCATCTGGTCCTGGCTCGCGGTGGCGCCGCTCGGCGTGCCGGCCTTCGTGCATTCCTATGCCTGGATAAGCCTGGTGCCGGGCATGCGCGGCCTGTGGAGCGGTGTCCTGGTCTCGATCATGGCGTATCTGCCTTTCCTCTATCTGCCGGTGGCTGCCCAAATGCGGCGGCTCGACCCGGCACTCGAGGACGTGGCGGCGAGCCTGGGCCAGTCGCCCTCGCGCGTGTTCTTCCGGGTGATCCTGCCGCAATTGCGGCTTGCGATCTGCGGCGGTTCGCTGCTGGTCGGCCTGCATCTCCTCGCCGAATACGGCCTCTATGCCATGATCGAGTTCGACACCTTTTCGACCGCGATCGTCGACCAGTTCCAGTCGGCCTATAACGGCCCGGCCGCCAACATGCTCGCCGGCGTGCTGGTGCTCGCGTGCCTCGTGTTGCTGGGGCTGGAAAGCCGTCTGCGTGGCCAGGAGCGCTATGCCCGCGTCGGCTCCGGGGCCGCGCGTCCGGCGGCGCGTGCGCGGCTCGGCCTGGCCACTCCGATCTGGCTGGCGCTGCCGCTCGGCCTCGCTCTCCTTTCGCTGGGCGTGCCGCTGCTGACGCTCTCGCGCTGGCTCACTATCGGCGGCGCGGCGGCCTGGGCGTCCGGCGATATCGGCACAGCCCTCGGCCAGACCCTCGGCCTGGCCTTGCTCGGCGGGGCCGCGACCACGCTGGCCGCCCTGCCGATGGCCTGGCTGTCGGTCCGCGCGCCCGGCCGCCTGCAGAAGGTGCTGGAGGCCTGCCACTATTATGTCGGCTCACTCCCGGGCGTGGTGGTGGCGTTGGCGCTGGTGACGATCACCGTGCGGGTCGCCCTGCCGCTCTATCAGACCATGACGACCTTGCTGCTGGCCTATGGCCTGATGTTCCTGCCACGGGCCGTGGTCGGGCTGCGGGCCAGTCTGGCGCAGGCACCCATCGAGCTCGAACGGGCCGCGATGGCACTGGGGCGCCCGCCGCTCAAGGCGATCTGGCAGGTGACCATGCGCCTGTCGGCCCCGGGCGTCGCTGCAAGCATGGCGCTGGTCGCCCTCGGCATCACCACGGAGCTGACGGCGACCCTGATGCTGGCCCCCAACGGCACGGTCACCCTGTCGACGCGGTTCTGGTCGCTGACCAACGACATCGACTATGTGGCGGCGGCGCCCTTCGCGCTCCTGATGGTGCTGCTGTCGCTGCCTCTCACCCTCCTGCTTCACTATCAGTCCAGGCGATCGATCGGCCAATGAGTTTCCTGACCATAGACAAGGCCGGCAAGCGCTATGGCGCCATGGTGGCGCTCGATGGCGTCAGCCTGGAGGTTGCGTCCGGCAGCCGCACCGCCATCGTCGGCCCCTCCGGATCCGGCAAGACCACGCTGCTCCGCCTGATCGCCGGTTTCGAGGGGCCGGATGCCGGCCGCATCGCCCTGAACGGTACCGTCCTGGCGGATGGCCCTGCCATCGTGCCCGCCCATCGCCGCGGCATCGGCTTCGTCACCCAGGACGGGGCGCTGTTTCCCCACCTCACCATCGCCGACAATATCGGTTTCGGCCTGGAACGGGGTGCCAGGGATCGGGACGAGCGTATCCGCGCCTTGATGCGCACCGTCGATCTAGATCCGCGCCTGCTGGAGCGCCGGCCGCACCAGCTTTCCGGCGGGCAGCAGCAGCGCGTGGCCCTGGCTCGGGCACTGGCGCGCCAGCCCAAGCTGATGCTGCTGGATGAGCCCTTCTCCGCCCTCGATACCGGCCTGCGCGAGGCGACCCGCAAGGCGGTGGCAGCCCTGCTGCAGGAGGCCGGCGTCACCACCATCCTCGTCACCCACGACCAGACCGAGGCGCTGTCCTTCGCCGACCAGGTTGCCGTGCTGCGCGAGGGCCGGCTGGTGCAGGCCGGTGCACCTCACGATCTCTACCGCCGGCCGTGCGATCGCGAGACGGCGCTGTTTCTGGGCGAGGCTATCCTGCTGAAGGGGGAGGCCGGGGTCGGCTGGGTCGATTGCGTGCTCGGCCGGCTCGCTGCCGGCACGCATGGCCGGCGCGGCGATGTCGAGTTGATGCTGCGCCCCGAGCAGGTCAAGTTCACGCCGAGCACGGACGAGGCCGCGCAGGGCTGTTTTGCAAGCGTGGTGGACGTGGAATTCGGCGGTGCTCTGCGGGCCGTGACGGTGCAACTGGCCGATGGCAATCGGCTTCGCATCACCGGCACCGGCCTCGATCTGCCGCCGACCGGCACGCGCGTGCGCCTGAGCGTGGCGGGGCCGGCCCATGTTTTCGAAGCATAGAGGGATGCTGCCGCGGCAGCTTCCGTTGTGACACTCCCGTGACGGAAGGGGCATCCGTCAGTGTTTCCCGTGAAACTGGCATCATATTCTTGTGATCTTCGGGTTGAAACGCATCCGCGTTCCGCATAAGGCTGCAGTCTGATCGGGGTCTGGAGGCATCCTGCGCCAGAACCTGCCTTACAGGATGTGATCTACGATGCGTATCGAAGCGATCTCGACCGGACGCAATCCGCCGCATGAGGTGAATGTCATCGTCGAAGTTCCCGTCGGCGGCGAGCCCATCAAGTATGAGATGGACAAGGATTCCGGCGCGCTCGTGGTCGATCGCTTTCTCTACACGCCGATGCGCTACCCCGGCAATTATGGCTTCGTTCCGCACACGCTGTCCGATGATGGCGATCCCATCGACGTCTTGATTGCCAACCAGCGCGGCATCATCCCAGGCGCCGTGATCGCGGTGCGTCCTGTCGGCGTCCTGAAGATGAGCGACGAATCCGGCGGCGACGAGAAGATCATAGCCGTGCCCGTGTCGCGGCTGACCCGCCGCTACGAAAAGGTGCACAACTATACCGACCTGCCGGAGATCACCCTCAAGCAGATCGAGCACTTCTTCGAGCACTACAAGGATCTCGAGAAGAACAAGTGGGTCAAGGTCGAGGGCTGGGGCGACGCCAAGGAAGCGGAGGCGATGATCCTCGCGGCCATCGAACGCTACAAGGCGAGCAACAAGGGCTGAGGCTGCCCTTTGCGCGGGTTGGACGGCGAGCGCGGTCGTTCGCCCCCAATGCCGGACAGCCTGCGCTGGGCGCCGTCATTTCACGGCGCCCATGGTCAGCCCCTGCACCACGAAGCGTTGGCCGAAGAACATCAACACCACGGCAGGGATGGTCGATAGCACCGAGGCGGCGGCCATCTGGCCATATTGCACCTCGAACTGCTGGGCGAAGCGGGCGACGGCGACCGGTACCGTCGCCGTCGAGCGATCGGTCAGTGTCAGCGCCACCGAGAATTCGTTCCACGAGAACACGAAAGCCAGCACGCCCGCCGCGATCAGGCCGGGCGTCGTCAGCGGCAGCAGGATCCGCCAGAAGGCGTCGATCTGCCGGCAGCCGTCCACGCGAGCAGCGTCCTCGAGCTCCTGCGGCAATTCCCGGAAATAGGCCATCATCATCCAGATCGTCATCGGCAGATTGAGGGTGATGTGGGTCAGCACCAGGGCCGTCAGCGAGCCTGCCAGCCCGACTTGGCGGAAGATCAGGTACCAGGGCCCGACCAGGGTCAGCGTCGGCAGCATGTTGAAGATCAGCGTCCAGCCCAGGAACAATCTGGAGATCCAGGGCTTCACGGTCAGCCGGGTCAGCGCATAGGCGGCCAGCGTGCCGATCACCAGCACTGAGACCGTGGAGGTCGCGGCGACGATGAGGCTGTTGAGGATGTTGGCGGGAAAATCCGAGCGCCGCGAATAGAGCACGTCGGCGTAGTTGAACCCGTTCGGTGCGAACAGCCAGCTTCCACGCAGAATATCGATCTCGTTCTTCAGCGACTGCAGCGCGATCCACAGGAAGGGGGCGATCGTGATGAAGACGCCAAGGGTGATCAGGCCGTAGCCGATGGCGCGGGAGTTGCCGCGAAGCTCCAGCATCAGCGCGCTTCCATGGCTTTTCCGGCACGCCGGCTGATCCAGATGAAGCAGAGCAGCGCCAGGATGATCGCCAGCGACAGCATCGAGCCGTAGCCGAGCTGGTTCTCCTGGAAATAGACCTTGTAGAGATGGAGGCTCACCACCTCGGTGGCATTGCCGGGGCCGCCCGAGGTGAGCAGGAACACCTGGTCGAACACCTTGAAGGCCATGATGATGCGAAACAGCGCGGCCACCAGCAGTGGCGGCCAGATCAAGGGCACGATGATCCGGGTGACGATGTCCCAATTGCCCGCACCATCCAGCCTGGCGGCATCGACGATATCCTTCGAAATGCCCTCGACCGAGGCGAACAGGATGAGGAAGACGAAGGGCGTCCAATGCCAGACGTCGACGATGATCACCGAGATCAAAGCGAGGGAGCTCGATCCAAGCCAGTTGATCGGCTGCAGGCCAATGGCGGTTACGGCCTGGTTCAGCACGCCGAAGTCGAGATTGTACATCAGCTTCCACATCGAGCCGATGGCCACGGGCGGCATCAGGACGGGCAGGATGAGCACCGTTCGCACCAGCCCCTTCAGGCCGCTTAGCGACGAGACCAGGATGGCCAGTGCCAGCCCGATCAGCATTTCCAGGCAGACGGCCGCCACGGCAAAGACGACGGTGTTGAGCAGGGCTCGCCGGAAGACTTCATCTCCAGCGAGTTGGCGCAGATTATCCAGAGGCCGGAAGGTCCAGATTTCCCGCGCCTGTTCGAAGCGGATGTCGGCAAACGCCATCGCCATCAGGTTGAGCACGGGATAGATCGTCAGGGCCAGCAGGACTAGCATGGCCGGTCCCAGCATGAACCAGGCGAGGTGGCGGTCGACGAAATCGGACACACTTTCCCCTTTCAGAATGGCGGCACCGTTGTCACGGCAACCGGCTTCCTCCCGTTCCCTGTGCGATTGTCGGGGTCATTCCGGCAAGGGTGGCAGCATGCCGGTCTTGCGGCCGTTCTTCTCGAAGAGGGCCTTCATGTCCCGGGCGATCTGGTTGAGGGCGGCGGCCGAACTCATTTCCCCGACCAGAGCCTGGTTGATGCGCAGGCCGACATTGTTGCTGATGGCCGTGCCTTCCGCATAGAAGAAGACTTGGCGGCCATATTTCAGCGAATCCTGATAGGCCGGCATCCAGCGAAATTCCGGCCGGTTCCTGAGGTCGGAGGAGAGCACGTCGCTGCGCACCGGAATGCCGCCCGCCTCGGCATAGGCATATTGCGCCTCATAGGTCAGGAACCATTTGGCGAAGGCCACCGCGCCCTTCCTGCCGGCTTCCGAGGCATTGGCGGGCACTCCCAGAATGAGGTTGCCGATGGCGATGCCGGGTTCCGCTTCGGCGTTCGCCTTGGGCAGGACGGCCGCATCGATCTGGCCTGTAACGGCGGATTTGCGCGGATCGTCGAAATTGGGGAAGGCTGCGACCACGGCATGTCCCTGCATGCCCTTGCCTGTTTGCATGAGCTGGATGACGTCGCCCTGGCCCAGGCTTGCATAATTGGCGGGGCCGCAATTGCGGCTGATCTCGATGAACTTGTCGAGTGCCAGCTTGGCCTGCGGGCTGTTGATCGTCACCGTGTAGTCGCCATGGGCGGGGTCGGCCTCGGCCTTGGCGCCATAGCTGAGCATATAGGCCATCCAGTCATAGAAGATGCCATTGCCCTTCTCGCCGCGCTGCAAATAGCCGTAGGCGGCCGGCGGATTGTGCAGCAGCTTGCAGTCGGCGAGCACCTCGTCGAAGGTTGCCGGCGGCTTGAGGCCCTTCTCCTTGAAGACGTCGCTGCGGTAGTAATAGAGCTGGACATTGCCGTTGGGCGAAAAGCCCATCACCTTGCCCGTGCTGCAATCAGGATATCGCTTCCCGGCGTCCCAGCAATTGCTGTCGCCATAGGTGTAGGCTTCCTTCGGCCATTTGAAATCGGGATCGATATCCGTGAACGGCGTGAGAAAACCGCCTTCATAGAACTCTACCGCCGAAAGGCCGTTCATGTTCACCAGATCGAGCGGGCTGGTGCCACCGTTGCGCACGGCCGAGCGAGCCTTTTCCAGCATGCCGTCAAACGGCGTAACCTCGAGATTGACCACGTTACCAGTCTGGTCCTCGTACAGTTCGACGGCCTTTTCAAAGCCCTTGTACCAGGGCGAGGCATTGATCAGAACCGTGATCGGCGCCTGTTTGCCAACCTCCGCGAAGGGGGCCTCGGCCTTCGCCACGCCTGTGGCTGATATCGACATGCACAGGGCGGCGAGGATCGCGGGTTTGGCATGCCGATGGCTCATTCGAGTTCTCCCTTGTCCGATACTCCGACCGCTCGGCCGGGAGTCTGCCGCCAGGCTCCGCCCATAACCGGAATTGGCCCCGCTCCGGATTGCACGATAGGTACTGCCGCCAAGCTTGGAAAATGATATTGAGTGCATCTATCCATAACTTTTGGGAATGGCATGGATCGCAATCTCAAGGCTTTCCTCGCGGTGGCGCGGGAGGGCAATCTCACGGCGGCAGCCGAAAAGATCGGCCTGTCGCAACCGGCCCTCACCAAGACCATTCGCCGGCTGGAACTCGAATTCGGCAGCCAGATCTTCCACCGCACCACGCGCGGCATGGAACTCACAGTCGCCGGCCGCAAACTGCTCGAGCGCGCGCGGGCGATCGAAACCCATCATCGTCACGCCCGCGAGGAGATCAGGGCGCTCGGCAAGGGCAGCGTCGAGATGTTCACCATCGCGGCGGGCATGTCCTATCAGATGGCGATCGCTCCGGACCTGGTGAAAAGGCTGAGTCTGGAATTTCCGCAGACACGGTTCACCCTCGACTACAACCTCGCCGATACGACCTTTCCGCAATTGCTGGAGGGGCGCGTGGACCTGCTGCTCGGCATCCTGCGCGGCGAACCGCCGGAAGGCATCGAGACCCGGCAATTGTTCAATGTCGAGATGTGCGTCTATTGCTGCGGCGACGACCCGCTGGCTCAGTCGGACAGCGTGGCCGCCCGAGACCTCAGTGATCGCCGCTGGATCGTCTACAAGCGCGACGGCACCGTGGTCGAACGCCTGAAGACCTATTTTCGCGACAGGCGCCTGCGCTCGCCCGAGATCGTCATGGAGGTGGAGACCCTGGCGGCAAGCTTCCGGATCATCAGCGGCACCTCCTACTTCACCTTGGCGCCGGTGCAGGTCGAGGCGATGGCCAAAGCCGCCGGCCTGAAAAAGCTCCTGTTCGAAGACCCGTTCTGGCGCTTTGCCTCGGGCGCCTGCTTTCGTCGTTCGACCAGCGAGTTTCCGATCCTCACCCGCTCGCTCGACCTGCTTGAGCAACTGGTGGACGAGCAGGGGACACTGGCGTGAACGGAGCTTGCGGGTAGTCGCGATATTCCGTCAGGTTATGGTGGGGGTGAGTTAATATCATTTTCCGGGTCTGAATCGAGCCGCTAAACCATCCAGACGGTGCTCGCCCTCTTGACTCTTCGAGGGCGAAAGCGGACGAATTGGAGCGAGATCTGGATGAAAAAGCCGAATGTCGTGGTCTTCTTCACGGACCAGCAACGCCACGATACCACGGGCGTGCACGGCAATCCGATGGGCCTCACCCCCCATTTCGACCGACTCGCCCGTGCGGGGACGCACCTCTACAATTCCTTTACCAGCCAGCCGCTTTGCGGGCCGGCGCGCTCCTCGATGCAAACCGGGCGCTTCGCCACGCAGACCGGCGTGTTCCGTAACGGCATTCCCCTGCCTGACGACGCCGTCACCATCGCCAGGGAATTTGCTCGCAACGGTTATGACACCGCCTATATCGGCAAGTGGCATCTGGGCGACACCGATCCCGTGCCCAAGCATGAGCGTGGCGGCTACCAGAATTGGCTCGCGGCCAATCTTTTGGAATTCGTGTCCGATGCCTATGATGCGGTGCTGTTCGATACCGAAGACCGCCGCCGCAAACTGCCGGGATACCGGATCGATGCCCTGACCGATGCCGCCATCCGCTATTGCGACGACCATCAGGACAAGCCCTTCTTCCTGTTCGTCTCGTTCCTGGAGCCGCATCACCAGAACCATGTCGACGACTATCCCCCGCCCGACGGCTACCGGGAGGCCATGGCTGCCAGCCAGTGGACGCCGCCGGATCTCGTCGGCCTGCAGGGCAGCAGCGCCTGGCACCTGAGTGGTTATTACGGCATGGTGAAACGCCTCGACGAGGCTTTCGGTCGGCTCATCGATGCCCTGAAGAGCCTGGACATGCTCGACGACACCATCGTGATGTTCACCTCCGACCATGCCTGCCATTTCAAGACGCGCAACAGCGAGTATAAGCGCTCCTGCCATGAGAGCGCGATCCGCGTGCCGAGCATGATCACCGGGCCGGGCTTCATGTCGGGCGGACAGGTCCAGGCCCTGTTCAGCACCATCGACGTTGCCCCGACCCTGCTTGATGCCGCCGGCCTCGACATACCCGCCGCGATGGCGGGCCGGTCGATCATGCCGGTCATCCGGGATGCCCGGCAGCCCTGGCGGCAGGATATCCTCGTCCAGATCAGCGAGACGGAGACAGGGCGGGCCCTGCGTACGCAGCGCTGGAAATATGGCGTGACCTCCGACTACGACCAGGGAACTCCCCGCTCGGACGTCTATCGCGAAAGCTATCTCTACGACCTCGAAAACGACCCCTATGAGATGGTGAATCTCGTCGGCATGACGGCCTTCCGCGGCATATCGGACGATTTGAAAGCCCGCCTGCTCGCCTGGATAGCCGAGGTCGAGGAGGGACACACGCCTGAGATCCTCGACGCGCCCGACCGCTACTCCCGCCAGTACCGGCTGAAGCCGCAGGACCTGATCGGCTTTGCCGACCCCGAGCGGGACGTCGATCCGGTCAGGCCTTGACGGGATCCGACGCGCCCTCTTCCTGCGCCATCACAGCCAGATAGGCTGCCTGCAATTCGGCCAGGACCGAGCGGGCTGGCACGGGCGTGCCCAGATGCAGGGCCCGCAATTCCTCCATGAACGCCTCCCACAGTGGCGGGCCGCCTTCCTCCAGCAATTGCGCGCGGATCGACAAGCGGCGTGAAGCCGGCGTGTGCCGGCGGCCCCAGGCGCCCATCTGCGCCAGCAGTGGCACCAACTGGATAGACGGCTCCGTCAGGCTGTAGATCGCCTTCTGCTTGTGGCTGGGGTCGTCTCGGCGGCTGAGCAGGCCGCTTTCGACAAGACGTTTCAACCGGTCGGCCAGGATGTTGGAGGCGATCTTTTCCTCCGACTGGGTCAGGAGCTCGCGATAATGCCGCCGGTTGCCGAACATCACATCGCGAATGACGATCAGGCTCCAGCGGTCACCCAGCATTTCCAGCGTCAGATTGATCGGGCATCCCGACCGGTAGGCCGTATTCATCATCGCACTCCCAAGCAGGGGCCTCTTGATCGAGCCCAGGGCGCAATCAAGAGGAACCTGCAAGATATCAAATAGTTCAGAGTTTCCCGGCGAGCCCCATTCAAGCGCCTCACTGGGAAACTCTGCTTGGAGCAGAGCGCGCTCGCGGCTGAACGCTCGTTCGCTCCAACGCCTTGTTTCCAACCCGATCCAACGGATTGGCGGAAGAGCCTTTACGATTTCGGGTGATACCATCCATCGTAAAATGGCTTGACCGCTTGCAAAATAGGAGTAGTTGAGCTAGAAGGCAACTGATTGCATATAACAACTGGTATTCTTGGGAGGAATGACGATGACCAAACTGGTCCTGGCGATGTTCACGAGTCTGGATGGTTATATCGAGGGCCCGAACGGCTTTGTGCCGCCGGCGTGGTCGGGTGATTTGGAAACCCATTGGTCCGGCCATGCCCTGGAGCGGGCCGGCCATCTTGTCTATGGCCGTACCAATTTCCTGTTCAACAAGGAATTCTGGGAGCCGGCCGAGACCGATCCCGCCAGCCCCGCCGCCGGCATTCCCCATGCCGCGGTGATGAACCGCCTGCCCAAGACGGTGGTCTCCTCCACTTTGTCCGGCGCTCCCGGCTGGAACGCCGCCCTGGCGGGAGCGGATCTCGCCGCCGCGATCGGGAGGCTGAAATCGAGCCTCGCAGACAAGGACATCTATTGCTTCGGCGGCGCCGGCGTCGCCAACAGCCTCATCAGCCTCGATCTCGTCGACGAATATCGCCTGATGGTGACGCCGGTGATCTTCGGGAATGGCAAGCGCCTGTTCGAGCCAGGCCTGCCCAAGCTCGGGTTGGAGCTGATCGAAAACCGCCCGCTCGATACCGGCGCCGTCATCCTGCACTACCGGCGCCAGCGCAACTGAGGCATAGGCCTCAGCCGATGGTCGCAAGGTCCACATTGGCGCCGCAGACGAGCACGCCGACGCGCTCGCCCGGTGCCGGGCGGTAGGCGCCGCCGACCAGGGCCGCCAGGGCGGTGGCGCCGCCGGGTTCGAGGGCGAGGCGGGCATCGGCCCAGGCGCGCTTCTGCGCTTCCATGATGGCACTGTCCGGCACGGTGATGGCCTCGCCGACATGGCGGCTGGCGACGGCATAGACCTTGGCGCCGCAATTGCGGGCGCCGAGCGAATCCGCTGCCACGCTCTCCACGCCGACATCGACAGGGCCGCCGGCCTCCAGCGCCGCCTTGAGGCATTGCGAGCCTTCCGGCTCCACCGAAACGACCTTGACCCTGCCGGCGAACCAGGCCGCGATACCCGCGATCAGGCCACCGCCGCCGGTGGCGACCAGGACGGTATCGAGCGCCCCACCGGCCTGTTCCTCCCATTCCAGCCCGAGCGTACCCTGGCCGGCAATGGTCTCCCAGGCATCGAAGGCGTGCACCGAGAGCGCGCCGGTCTCGGCGATATAGCGTTCGCAGGCGGCGAGAGCATCGGCATAGCGCTCGCCGCCAATGTCGAGATCGGCCCCGCGGGCGCGGATCGCCGCGATCTTGGCTGGGCTGGAGATCACCGGGACGAAGATGCGGGTTTTGTGGCCGAGAGCACGGGCGGCGTGAGCAACCGCGATGCCGTGATTGCCGCCCGAGGCAGCGGCGACCCCGGCCGCCGGCACGTCGCGCGACAGCAGGTTGTTGAAGGCGCCGCGCGGCTTGAACGAGCCGGCATGCTGCAGGAATTCGAGCTTGAGCTGTACGCCATGTGCGAGGCCGAAGGTTCCCGCCTGGGTGTCGAGGAGTGGCGTGCGGCGAATATGGGAGGCGACGCGCTGATAGGCGGCGCGAATATCGTTCTGGTCAATCATTTGAAGCTCGTCAGGCGGGGGCGTCGGTGCGGATTCGGGGCAATGGCCGGCGCACACCTGTACGACTCGGCCGCCACGATGCGTGGGAGACCGGAAGATAGGGAGGATTGTCGCAGGAGAAAAGCGCCGCGAGCAAAATGCGATTTCTCTGAATCGCACTTTTTCTCCAACTTTTTGTTTTCACGCGTTTTCTTAATCGAAAAGCCTGTCAACTTTTCTGGGAAACGCCTTGGGCCGATGGGGATCAAAAACAGCAGGTCAGGGTTTGTGCAGGGCAGCACCGAGAATGGCGCCCGGCCTGCCGGCAGCATTGGCCTGCACCAACACGGCGAAACTGTCGGCCCCCGGGGCGCTGGTCACGTCCGGCTTCAGCGTTACCGTGGCGACACTGCCATCATAATCGGCGACTTTGCGGAAGCAGCGCACGACATTGGAATAGGTCACCGTCTTGCCGGTATTCTCGCCGCGCTCGATCTTGACTTCCGCGCTTGTCTCGATGGGCACCACCCAGACCTCGCCCTTGTGGACGCTTTTGCCCAGCGAGATGCTGTAGGCGCCGTTCTTGCCGGAAATGGCGACGGGAACGCTGAGGACGCTGGGATGGGTGGCGGCCATCTCGATGGCCCGGCGAACTTCCTCGCCATTGGAACCGACGGCGTGCTGCACGCCATCCACCACGATCTGCGGGGTATAGACGGCCCTGTCGCCGCGTGCCTCCGAATAGGCGCGCTGGCGGCGGGTGAAGGTGTTGTCGGCCAGCGTGTCCTTCCAGCCGACATAGTCCCAGTAATCGACCGGCAGGGACAGTGCGATGACGCTGGGATCACGGGAGAGTTCGCCCATCATCTTGTCCGCCGGCGGGCAGGAGGAGCAGCCCTGGCTGGTGAACAGCTCCACCACTGCCCGCGGCTGCGCCATCGCCGGGCCGCTCGCGGCCAGCAACAACAGCGCTGCAACCAGGTTTCGCCGCATCGATCTCGTCCAGGCCTAAAGCGCCTTGCAATCTGGCCGAACTGCCGGGAATCGCAAAGACGGGTTGAAACAGGGAGTGCGGGCAGGGCGCATTCTTGCTGAAAAGTGCCTTGCTCCGGTGAGAAACACCCGCAAGCCATAGCCCATCGAAGATGAACGGGCGAGTAACACAGTGGTGAGAAGGGGCACCTCCGCGATTCGTGAAGGGGTGTGATATCGAGCGATTTCGCCCGTGTCCTCCAGAGCAAAGCGCGTTCAGCTGTGAACGCTTGTGGGCCCTCGCTCCTTGGTTCCAAGCCAATCCTACCGATTGGCTGGAGCGACTTGGCGAGTTGACGTAAGGCAATTAAATCACAAAACGCTTTAGCACAGTGCGATTAGCGTTTTCTCGGGATGTTTCGTGGCCTTTCCTGGTAAATCTTCGAATGGAATGGCATGATTGCCCCATGCGGGCGTACAAATTCATTTCCGATCTCACGCAACGGGTCACCGAGCATGACGATTACGCGCTGGCGAGCCATATGGCGCTGTCCCTGCTCACGGCGATGTTTCCCTTCCTGATCTTCGTGGCGTCCCTGGCCGGCGTGCTCGGCACCGCCGACCTGCAGAACGAGATCGTCCGCCTGCTGTTCGAAACCTGGCCGCATGAAGTTTCCGAGCCGATCGCCCGCGAGGTCACCAGGGTACTGGGCACGGCGCGCCCCGGCCTGCTCACCGTCAGTGCCATCGTGGCGGTGGTGTTGGCCAGCAATGGCGTCGAGGCCATCCGCGTCGGCATCAACCGGGCCTATGGCCTGGTCGAGATGCGGTCCTTCTGGTGGTGCCGGCTGCAGAGCCTGTTCTTCGTACTGCTGGCCTCGCTGGCTCTGGTCACTCTCGCTCTGCTGGTGGTGCTGTGGCCGGTGATATGGCAGGCGGCGGTCAGCTTCACGCCGGTGCTGGCACCGCTGCAGGCGCTGATCGAGATCGCCCGCTATGGCATCACCACGGCGGTGCTCGGCGGCGCCATCATCCTGGTACATCTGTTCCTGGTGGCGAGCCGCCCTTCGCTCGGCGTGATCTGGCCAGGCGTGCTGATCACCATGGGGCTCTGGCTCGCCGGCGGCTACGCCTTCAGCATCTATATCAGCGACTTTGCCGCCTACTCCAAGCTCTATGCGGGCCTGGGCAGCGTCTTCGCGGCACTGTTCTTCCTGTGGCTGGTGGCGCTGGCGTTCCTGCTCGGGGCGGAGATCAACGCCATCCTGGCCGAGCGGCGCCACAAACGCGTTCACGCCGCGTCGTAATGCATGATGTAGAGCTTGCGGGTGGTCTCGTGGATGGTCCACTCGCCCTTCCAGCCCTTGGGCAGGACCAGGGCCTCGCCAGCCCGCACCTCGCGGGTCTGGCCGCCCGCGTCATGCAGCGATACCCGCCCCGACACGATATGGCAGGTTTCCGAATTGCGTTCGCGCGAGGCGGTGAAGCGGCCCGGCGTGCATTCCCATACGCCAACTTCCATCAGGCCGTCCTCGGACTTCCACAGGGTTTTTGCCGCCTCGACCTGGCCTTCGCTGAGGGTGGTGGGCTTGGGTCCGAAGGGACCGAGGTCGAGGGAGGTGAGATCGGCGAAAGTTCGGCTGTCGATCATGGTCATTCCAATCGAGGCGCGTTGAAGCAAATGAAACCCGGGCTTGTCAGCGCCCGGTGATCTTGTTGGCGAAGGTCGCGAGGCGCGAGGTCTGCTTGAGGCCTGCCGACTCGCGCCGGTCGGCCATGTGATAGAGCTGGTACATCGAGTGGATGCCGAGCCAGCGGAAGGGTTCCGGCTCCCATTCCCGCACGGAGCGGTTGACCCAGGGCAGCCGGGTCAGCGGGGTGTCGCGCTCCAGGATCAGGTCGGCCAGCGTGCGGCCGGACAGATTGGAGGTGGACACGCCGAGGCCGACATAGCCACCGGCCCAACCGATGCCGTTCTTGCGGTCGAGGCCGACGGTGGTGCACCAGTCGCGAGGCACGCCGAGCACGCCGCACCAGGCATGCTCCATCCTGAGGCCCTTGGTCTGGGGCAGATGCCGCATCAGGATGGCGTAGAGCTGCGCGATGGTCTGATCCTGCGTCTGTCCGCGCACGTCGGTGGCCGAGCCGTAGCGATAGGGCACGCCGCGCCCGCCCATGGCGATGCGGCCTTCGCGCGTGCGCTGGGCGTAGCAGTAGCCATGGGTGGCATCGCCCAGGAGCTCGTAGCCGTTCCAGCCGATCCGGCTCCACTGCTCCTCGCTGAGGGGCTCGGTCATCAGGATGGCGCTGTTCATCGGGATCCACAGGCGCTCGAAGCCGGGAATGCCGGCGGTGAAGCCCTCCGTCGCCCTGATGATGATCGGCGCACGCACGGTGCCGCGCTTGGTGGTCACAGCCCCCTTCTCGATACCGACGACCTCGGTTTGCTCGTAGATGGAAACGCCCAGGCGCTCGACCACGGCGGCGAGGCCCCGCACCAGTTTGGCCGGCTGCACGCGGGCGGTGTCGTGATGCACCAGGGCGCCTTCGACATTGTGGATCTCGATGCGCTTGCGCATCTCATCGCGGCCGATCAGGCTGATGCGCGCATCGGGGACGCTCCAGCCCTTCTCATACTCGTAGGACTGGCGGATGCGGCCGAGCTGGGCCTGGTTGACGGCCACCGTCAGCGTGTCGTTGCGGCGGACATCGGCATCGATGCCCTCGCGCTCGGTAACGGCGATCACCTCGTTCACCGAGCCGTGCATCGCCGCTTCCATGTCGACGACCGCGCCGCGCGAGGACGTCTTCAGATATTTCTCGCGTGACCAGCCAAAGCCCCCCGAGAGCCAGCCGCCATTGCGCCCGGAGGCGCCGAAGCCGGCGAATTCCTTCTCGACCACGATGATGTTGAGGCCGGGATTGGCCTTCTTCAGGTAGTAGGACGTCCACAGCCCGGTGAAGCCGCCGCCGACGATGCAGACATCGGCGGTGCGGTCGCCCGGCAGCGCCGGGCGATAGCCGGGCACGCCGCCGATATCGGCATACCAGAACGAGATGTTGCCGTTGACTTTGACGTCCATGATGGGGGGCTCGCGTAAAAAGAGATGCAATATGGCGGTGCGGAGGTGGCGCTTACCCCCTTGATGACGAGGGTAAAGGTTGGCGCTGTTCGTTTAAGTCAGGGTCAGGTCGGCGCGCTCGTCGTCGGCCAGCAGCTTGGCGTCGCTGGTCGCCCAGGTGAGATCGACCGCATCGCCGATGACGAAGGGCCGGCTTTCCAGCGGCGCGCGCACGATCGCGACCGAGCCGTCGGCCAGTACCACTTGGTATTTGGAGCTGGAGCCGAGATAGATCGCTTCGCTGACCTGGCCGGACAGGCTGTTGTGGCCGGCGCTGGCGCCCGTGGCCGCCGGGGCGAGCGAGAGCTTTTCGGGCCGCAGCAGCATCACCGGCTGCCGGCCGTCGGCGAGCCTTTCCTGCGAAACCACCTTCTGCCCGGCAATGGTGAGGCAGGTCTCGCTGCCGGAGGTCTCCACGCTTCCGCGCAGGGTGGTGGATTCGCCGATGAACTTGCCGACGAACAGGGTGGCCGGCTCGTCATAGAGTTCGCGCCCGGTGCCGACCTGCTCGATGCGTCCATGGTTGAACACGGCGATGCGGTCCGACAGCACCAGGGCTTCTTCCTGATCGTGAGTGACATAGACGAAGGTGGTGCCGAGTTCGCGATGGATGCGCTTGATCTCGAGCTGCAGCCATTCGCGCAGCTTCTTGTCGAGCGCGCCGAGCGGCTCGTCCATCAGCAATAGCGGCGGGTCGAACACGATGGCGCGGGCCAGCGCCACGCGCTGCTGCTGGCCGCCGGAAAGTTCGCTGGGATAGCGGTGAGCGAAATCGGCCATCTTGACCATGTCGAGGGCGCGGCGGACACGCGCCTCGCGTTCGCCCTTGGGAACACCGCGCAAGGCGAGGGGGTAGGCGACGTTCTTGCCGACCGTCATATGCGGGAACAGGGCATAGTGCTGGAAGACCACGCCGATATTGCGCTTATGCGCCGGCAAGCCGCTGATGTCCTCGCCGCCGACGGCAAGCGCACCGCTGGAGAGCTCGGTGAACCCGGCCACCACGTTGAGCGTGGTCGTCTTGCCCGAGCCGCTGGGGCCGAGCAGCGTCATGAACTCGCCGGGCTCGATATGGAGGCTGACATCGTCGAGCGCAGTGAAGTTGCCATAATGCTTGCTGGCATTGCGAATATCGATGGCGGCGCCGGCCGCGCCCTGAGGGGAGCCGGCAGGAGTAGCGATGGCGGCTGCGGCGTTGGACATCTCAGCTCCTCTTCGATCGCGCGCCGAGGAGAAGGCCGGCGGCGATCAGCAATGTCGTGGCAAGGAAGACGATGGTTCCCACCGCGGCGACCGTGGGGTCGGCGTCGCGGGTGATGGAGGTGAAGATCTGCACCGGCAGCGTCTTCAGATAGGGATTGGTGATGAACAGCGCGACGATGATCTCGTCGAAGGAGGTCACGAAGGCAAAGAGCAGGCCCGACAGGATGCCGGGCGCGATCAGCGGCAGCGTGATGGTGCGGAAGGTGGTGAAACGGTTGGCGCCGAGGCTGGCTGCCGCCTTTTCGAGCCTGACGTCGAACATTTCGAGACTGGCCGAGACGGCGATCAGCACGAAGGGGATCGCCAGCATGGTGTGGGCGATGACGAAGCCGAGATCCGTGCCGACCAGCTTGTAGGTGAGGTAGACCGAATAGATCCCCACCGCCAGCACCACGCCCGGCACCACCATCGGCGTGATCAGCAGCGCGCGCAGGATGCCTCCCCCTGCATGCTTCATGCGGCTGAGGCCGAGGGCGGCGAGCGTGCCGATCAGCGTGGCGATGATGGCGACGACGGTGGCGATGCGCAGCGAATTGAAGAAGCTGGACGACCAGTCCGGATTGGTGAGGAAATTCTCGTACCACTGCCAGGAGAAGCCCGATGGCGGGAAGGCCAGCGACTTGTTCTGATTGAACGACATTGGAATGATCACCAATGTCGGCAACACCAGCCAGAGCGCGATCAAGAGGCAGAACAGAGCGAGGAAGAGACGCAGCGGTTTCATCGTCAGCTCCTCGAGGCCTGCTTGTGGCGCTGGCGCATCAGTGGGGCGGCGATGGCGAGCAGCAGGAAGGTCGCCACCAGCAGGATCACGCCCATCGCCCCGCCACGGCCCCAGGCCAGCAGGCTCAGCACCTGGTTCTGCACCAAAGTGGAGAGCATGGTGCTGCGCGGCCCGCCCAGCAAAGCCGGGGTGATGTAGAAGCCGAGCGACAGGATGAAGACGATGATGGCGCCGGCGAAGACACCGGGGAGCGACAGGGGCAGGTAGATCTGCCAGAAGGCACGGACCGGGTTGGCGCCGAGGCTGCGCGCCGCCTGGATCAGGCGCAGGTCGATGCTGCGCATCACCGAATAGAGCGGCAGGATCATGAAGGGCAGCAGCACCTGCGCCATGCCGATGACGACGCCGAGCGGGGTGCGGATCAGCTTGATGCCGTCGAGGCCGAGCGCCTGGAGGGCCGTGTTGATCACGCCGGAATCCTGCAGCAGCACGACCCAGGCGAGCGTGCGCACCACGCCGCTGACCCAGAAGGGCACCAGCACGCACAGAATGAGCACCAGCCGCCATTTCGGCCCGACCGCCGTCATCAGATAGGCATAGGGATAGGCCGCGACCACGCAGACCAGGGTGACCCAGGCGGCAATGGAGAAGGTGCGCGCCAGCACGGTCAGGTTCGCCGGGGTGGAAAAGAACCAGACATAGTTCTGCAGGCCCCAGCTCGGCTCGGCAAAGCTGCGCACCACCACCGTCAGCAAGGGATAGCCCATGGCGAGGATCAGCAGCAGCACGGCCGGGACCGTCAGCAACGACGGATAGGCAGAAAGCGGCCTCAACCTGCGTTGCCGGGCGATGGCCATGGAGGATTGCATGGTGTCAGTCACGCGCAAAAGCTCCGCTTTGGCTGGGTATGCCTACAAGGAAGGGCGCGCACACAAGTAGTGTGCGCTGCCTCGCGAAGCGAGGTCGGGAAGGGTGGGGCGGGCAGCACCCCAAGCAAAACAAGATTGCACCACGGGTATGCAGACCTTCAAATGACGCTGCGCTGCCCGCCACACCCCATCCGCCCAAACTCCGTTTGGACACCTTCCCCAGCTTCGTGGGGAAGGCTGGTCGCGCTTCTCTGGGCAGGGTTTAAAGATCCCTTCGCTCAATTGCCTGCCAGCAGCGAGCCCCATTTCTCGTTCAGGGCCTGGAAATTCTCGGTCCAGAAGGCCGTGTTGAAGCCATAGCCCTGCTTGACACGTTCGGGCGTGTTGGTGAGGAAGGCTTGCACCTGCGCGTCGACCTCGGGCTTGGCCTCGTTGTTGACCGGGGAATAGGAGGTCTTCTGGGTCAGGGCCTCCTGCGCGCTCTTGCCGAGATAGGCGTTGATCAGCGCATGGGCGGCGGCGGGATCCTTGACCCCGACCGGGATGGCGAGCTGGTCCTTGACCACCAGCCAGTCCTGCCAGACGGGGGTGTATTTGGCGCCGTTCTTGACGGCGGTCATGGCGCGACCGGTCCACATCAGCAGCATGTCGATCTCGCCGGACTCGGCGAGCTGCTGGGATTCGGCGCCGGTTTTCCAGAACACGGTATCGGGCCCGAGGGCCTTGATCCGGGCGATGGACTTGTCGATATCCTCGGGCGTCATCTTGTCCACGGGATGGCCGTCGGCCAGCAGCGCCTGTTCGAGCAGGCCGACCGGTGGGTCGCCGCTACCATCGATGCCGCGCGTGCCCGGGAAATTCTTGGTGTCGAAGAAGTCCTTCCAGTTCTTGGGCGGATGGTCCTTGAACTTGTCGGTCTTGTACATCAGCACGATGCCGTAATTCATGGCCGGCACGCTGCAGGGACCGACCTGACCGGGCGGAATGTGCGAGACGTCGATCTTGGTGAAGTCGAGCTTCTGGAAGTACTTGCCGCAATAGGCGAAGGGCGCGAGGTCGCCGGTGTCGACGACGTCCCAGGTGACGTTGCCCGATTCGATCTGGGCCTGGAGCTTGGCGAGTTCGGTCGGCCCGTCGTTCAGGAGCTTGACGCCGGACTTTTCGGCGAATTCCTTCAGCGCCGCGTTCTGGCCGTCCTGGTAGATGCCGCCATAGGAGACGAAGGTCAGCGTCTTGTCCTTCAGCGAGCCCTCCCCGATGGTGCCGGCCGGCGGTGCGCTCTGGGCCTGCACGCCCGATGCCGCCAGCAGAGTGAAGGCGGCGCCGGCCAGGCCGGCACAAATCGCTTTGGCGCAAGATAGTCGGGCAAATGCCGTTGCAGTTGTCATCCCATTATCCCTCTGGAGACTCGCTTGTTTGTTGTGGCGACCCGGATGCGAGCGATTTCCGGATCACATATTGGTCGAGATCGGCGGCGCCGCTGGTCGGCGGGGAGATGATCCACACCACCTCGGCCGGTGTGTCGCCGATGTTCGCCGTCTTGTGCGGTGTCGAGGACGAATATTCGATGCTGTCACCCGCCTCGAGGATGAAGCTCTCCTGGCCGAGCGTCAGTTGCAGGCGCCCGCGCAGCACCAGGAACATCTCGTGGGAATTGCCATGGGTATAGGGCAGGTCGCCGGTGGAGCCGCCGACATCGAACTCGCCGGAATAGACTTCGAGGTCACGAAGCGGGCGCCGGGACAGCAAGGTCTTGTGGCAACCGCCGCTGGCCGGCAAGGCCGGACGTTCGGAGCGGGAGACGACCTTGTGCGGCAAAGCCTCGCCCTCGTCGAAGAGGTCGGCGACATTGATGCCGAGGGCGTTGGCGATCCCCATCAGCGTGGAGGTATTGGCGCCGGAAAGGCCACGCTCGAGCTGAGAGAGGAAACTGGCGGTGGTGCCGGTGAGGTCGCCGAGCTCGCGCAGGGTCAGCCGGCGCGCGGTGCGGAAGGCTTTGACGCGCTGGCCCAGGACGCTGGAGCGCCGCGCTTCCAGATTGGGCGCGGCACCGCTGTCGGCATTGTGATCGTCGGCACGCTTCATCAGGGCCTCGGCAGATTCACTTAACAAGGCATAAAGTGAATTGCCGTACTTAACAAGCCTTAAAGTGAATGGTCGAGGCGGGCCTCTGCGGGCCGGTCTGACGGAAAAATCGATGGAACTCGACTTTTGTCATTGCCGGGCTTGTCCCGGCAATCCAGGACCGCGGCGGTGGCTGAATGCCCGGGACAAGCCCGGGCATGACAAAACCGAGCTTTTCTCGGCCTCGTTGCGACTATCGCGTCAGTCTCTTCAAACCGGCCCGGAACCGTCATGCGTGCCACTGAACATGCCGACTTTGCTCCATCAAGTCTCGGCGCCTTACTGGCCGAGCTTGATCACTTCCGCCTTGCCGGGTTCGGTGAGAATGTGGTCGAGCGCCGGGGGCTTGTCGCTGTGCAGGAGATCGCTGGTGGGTGCGCCCGTCTTGATGAAGGCCTCGATGTCGGCGGCGACGGCATCCGGCGCCCCCCATTGCACATTATGGCCGATATCGCTGACCTGCGCCCCGGAAGCCGGCAGGGGAATCACGCCATAGCGCTTCCAGTAGGCGGGGATGCCCTTGGCCTTGGCTGCTTCGCCGAGGGATTGCTTCAGCCAGGCCTGGTCGGCCTCCAGGAAGATGCTGTCCTGCGTCGCCCAGAGCACCAGCACGGGTACGGAGAAGCTTTTCAGCCGTTCGGTGTTGTCGGTGGCCAGCAGCGCCTTGCTGGCGCCGATCCAGGTGCCGAGCCGGACATTGGCGGTCTCCGGCACATAGGGCTTGAGGAAAGCGGGATCGGCCGCCGGATCGACCACCCAGTTCTTGGCGATCCAGTCCTCGGCCTTGGGATCGGCCTTCAGCGGGGTGAGCATGTAGAAGCCGGCGGGATATTTCCAGCCCTTGGCCTCCAGGGCCTTCTTCCAGGAGCCCTCCACCGGCTCCTTGAGCACGTAGTCGCGCAGGGCGACATTGTCGACGCCCTTGGTGGAGCTCGCCACCAGCACGGCGCGCTCGACCAGCTCGGGGTGCTCCAGGGCGACTTCCTGGGTGACGAAACTGCCGAGCGAATGGCCGGCCAGCGTCGCCTTGGCGATCTTCTTGGCCTTCATGAAGGCGACGATGTCGCCGGCGAAATCGCTGGTCCGGAAGCATTTTTCCGGCGCGGGCGAACAGGTGGTGCGGGGTGGCATCGAGGTCTGGCCGTGGCCGCGCAGGTCCATGGCAAGGATATGCAGGCCGGGGTCGCGCTTGTGCAGCGCCGCCATCGTGGTCGACCAGGAGCGGATATTGTCGGTGAGGCCGTGGATGAGGAGTACCGCCGGCCCGTCCTTCGGCCCGGTCTCGACATAGGCCATGGTGATGCCGCCGGGCAGCTTCACCTTGCAGCGCCCGGCTGCCAGATCCTCGCAGCCCTTGGCGCTGGCGGGCGCAACGGCGCCCATCGCGAGGCCGAGGGCCAGGGGCAGAGCGAGCGTGGCCACGCGGGTGAGACGGACGAAAGGGTTCAGCATGCGGTTCCTCCTCCGGCAGGATTTTGGAGGGAACTATAGCGCTGGAAGATTGCCGGGCAATTGCCCGATGGCGACATCCAGCGACTCCTGGGAGCGCGGACATCCTGTCCGCTCTTGGAAGCGCCGAGCTTGCGAAAAGAAGAGCGGACATCGCGACATGCAAGCATGTCACTGTGAGGTCCGCGCTCCCAAGTAACAACCTCGTGGCCTCACGCAGCCGGCACGCCGGTCGCCGGAATCGCCCCGCCGGTGACCACACCGCCCTCCGGCGAGAGCAAGAAGGCGATCAATCGTGCGATCGCTTCCGGTGCCACCCAGGTGCTGGTATCGGCCTTGGGCATGGCCGCACGGTTCGGCGGCGTGTCGATCACCCCGGGCAGCACGCAATTGGCGCTGATGCCGTCCTTGCGATATTCCTCGGCAATGGCCTCGGTGAGCCGGAGCAGCGCCGCCTTGGAGGCGGCATAGGCGGCCATCCCGGCCGAGGCCTTCTGCCCGGCCAGCGCCGCCACATGCACGATGCGGCCATGGCGCGCGGCCTGCATCGCCGGCAGCACTGCGGCGCTGATGGCGAGCGCCGTGCGGGCATTGCCGGTGAGCATCGCATCCCATTGCGCAAGGGCCTTGGCGATCGGCGCCATCATGAAGCCGCCCACGGTGTTGGCCAGCCCCCCCACCGCCCCGAACCGCTCGACGGCCTTGGCCACCGCCGCTTCGCAGGCCTCCTGCGAGGTCATGTCCGTCCCGGCGATCGGCAGCACCTGGGTGTCCGAGGGCAGCGAGGCGACCAGCGCCTCGAGCTTCTCCGCCGAGCGTTCCATCAGGACCAGCGGGGCGCTGCCCTTGGCAAGCTCGCGCACCACCGCAGCCCCGAGATTGCCGGCGGCGCCGGTGACGATGATGGCGGGGGACGAGGACATGGTGGGCACTCCCTGGTGTGATTGGACCGGGAGAGTGTCACGGGCGGGAGCGGGAGGGAAGGGTGAGGATTGCGGCGCGCGCAACTGATCGCAGCGGCACACCCGTCAGCATAAAGCGGAAGTGGTGCCCCTAGCCGGAATCGAACCAGCACTCCTTGCGGAATCCGATTTTGAGTCGGACGCGTCTACCAGTTCCGCCATAGGGGCAACGCGGGCGGCACTATAGCGAGGGATGGGGCGGCGTCAATCCGCGATTGCGGGCTTTTTCCGGGTGCACGGGCGTCGCGCCCGTTCTTGGAAGCGCCGAGCATGTTGAGAAGAAAGAACGGACGCGACGCCCGTGCACCCGGGATCACCCGCTCGCCAGGCCGTGGATGTTGCCGTCGGGGTCGCGGAACCAGGCGAGTTCGAGGTCGCCGGTGCGGTGGATGTCCCCCTCCAGCGTGGTGCCGGGGATCTCGTAATGCTCGAAGGCGACGCCCTTGGCCTTGAGCGCCTCGACCAGGCGGATCATGTCGTCGCCCACCACCCAGGTCACGGCGGTGGCGTGGTTGGTGCCGGCATTGGCCGAGGCGTAGACCAGCACGATCGAGGGGCCGGCCTTGTAGGCGATGGCGCTGCCGGCGTGCTCGAAGGCGATCTCCAGCCCCACCAGCTCCTCGTAGAAACGCCGGGCCGTGGCGAGATCGCGCACGGGCAAAGTGGCGACGGCGAGCTTGTCTCCCAGCATGGCGATGCCTCCGGATCGTTCCTCTTGCCGGCCCGTACCGCTCGGCGTCGAAAACCGGCGCAGCCGTCCCGCGCAAGGACTGCCCGATCAGAATAAGCCCGGCCGGGCGCGTTGGCACGCGCTTTCCTGCGGAAACGCTTCGCGATTTGGTGCAATCGCCGGGAAGCGCAAAGGCCCCAGGCAATCCGCTGGATCGGTTGGGAAACGGGGAGCTGGAGCAAAACGACTGCCCAGCTGTGAACGTGCTTTGCTCGAGGTGAACACGATGTCATCTTGCCGAATCAGCTGCATTTCCGCCGCATTGGCTCCTAATCCTCGCGGGCTGGCGGGCGCTGCCCGCAAGCCGTGCTGCAATCGAGGGGCGTCGCCCCGGCCGCCCCCGTCTCCCTGCCCATGGCGAGGGAAACCAACGGAGATCCCATGCACCCCGTCCGTTCCCCTCTCGCCTCGGCCGCCTTTGCCGTCCTCATGAGCCTGACTGTCTTCGCGCCCTGGCAGGCTTCGGCGGAGGAGGCCGCCAAACCGGCCGAAGCGCCTGCCGGGGCGACGGCGAGCTCGACACCACCCTGGCGCATCGGCATCTCCCTGCTGGGCGAGCCCAAGCACAGGCAAGCTTTCGATCATTTCGACTATGTCAATCCCGATGCGCCCAAGGGCGGCCGGGTGCGGCTGGCGATCAGCGGCACCTTCGACAATTTCAATATCGCGCTGATGGCGATCAACGGCGTCTCCGTGAAGGGCAACATCGAGGCCGGCATCACCAATGTCTACCAGAACCTGATGACATCAGCGCAGGACGAAGCGTCCACCGAATATGGCGAGATCGCCGATGCCGTGCGCTTTCCCGACGACATCTCCTCGGTGACCTTCCGCATCAACCCCAAGGCGCGCTGGAACGACGGCACCAAGCTGACGCCGGAGGACGTGGTCTGGTCCTTCGAGGTGCAGAAGGCCAACAACCTGCAGACCGCGCAATATTATCACGACGTCACCAAGGCCGAGGTCAGCGCGCCCGACCAGGTGACGTTCTCCTTCTCGACCAAGGGCAATCGCGAGCTGCCGCAGATCCTCGGCCAGCTCTATGTCATGCCCAAACATTGGTGGCTGGCCAACGGGCCCGACGGCAAGCCGCGCAACGTCGCCAACACCACGCTCGAGCCGCCGCTCGGCTCCGGCCCCTACCGTCTCAAGAGCTTCGAGGCCGGGCGCGGGGCCGTCTATGAGCGGGTCAAGGATTGGTGGGGTGTCGACCTGCCCACCGCCAAGGGCCACTATAATTTCGACGAGATCCGCTACGACTACTACACCAACACCCAGCAACTTCCGGAACTGTTCAAGAGCGATTCCTACGACTTCCGCCTGGAGAACGTCATCGCCAACTGGATGACGCTCTACAACATCCCGGCGGTGACGGAAGGGCGCATCGTCAAGCAGGATTTCCCCTCAAACACATCCGGCCGGATGCAGGCCTTTGCCTTCAACCTGAGGCGGGCGAAGTTCGAGGATGTCAGGGTGCGCAAGGCCTTCAACCTGGTCTTCGATTTCGAGACGTTGAACCGTACGATCTTCTTCAACCAGTATAAGCGCATCGGCTCCTATTTCGCCGGTCTCGACGAACTCGCCTCCACGGGGCTGCCGCAGGGCCAGGAGCGCGACGTCCTCGAAACGCTCAAGGACAAGCTGCCGCCGCAAGTGTTCACCACGCCCTATGCCAATCCCGTCAATGGCAGCGACGAAGCTCAGCGCGCCAATATCCGCGCAGCCATCGGCCTGCTGAAGGAGGCCGGCTGGGAGTTCAAGGATCGCAAGCTCACCAACACCAGGAACGGCGAGGTGATGAAAGTAGAGATCCTGCTCTCCAGCGATACGTTCACCAAGATCGCCTTGCCCTATGTCGAGAATCTCAAGCGCATCGGCATCGAGGCCTCGGTGCGTGTGGTCGACGACACCCAGTTCAACCAGCGCGAGAACAACCGCGACTTCGACATGATCCTGTTCGGCGTGGGCCAGACCCAGTCGCCCGGCAATGAGCAACGCGATTATTGGGGCTCGGCTGCCGCCGACAAGCCGACTTCGCGCAATATCATCGGCATCAAGGATCCGGCGGTGGACGCACTGACCGAGCGCATCGTCTATGCCAAGGACCGGGCCGAACTGGTCGCCACCACCAAGGCGCTGGACCGGGTGCTGCTCGCCGGAAACTATGTGGTACCGATGTGGTACAACGATGTATGGCACACTTTGCGCTGGAACCGCTTCGGCCAGCCGGCTGTACTGCCCACGCAGAGCCCGACCGGCGGCTTTCCCACCGTCTGGTGGTATGACGAGGCCCTGGCCGCCAAGACCGGAGCGGCGAAGTAGCGTCGACGTGTTGCGGGTGCACGGGCATCTTGCCCATTCTTGAACCGCCGCACTGGCAGGATAGGAAGAACGGGCAAGATGCCCGTGCACCCGAACTATCCGTCTGTCCCCCCGCAAGGACCCCGCCCATGGCCGAACTCGATCGCCGCACGCTCCTGAAGACCGGCTTCCTCGGCGCAGCCTGTGCGCTCCTGCCGGTGGGCGCGCGGGGACAGGAGGTCGAGAGCCATGGCCTGTCGACCTTCGGCGATCTCAAATACGGACCTGATTTCAAGAAATTCGACTATGTGCGCGCGGACGCGCCCAAGGGCGGCGCCTTCTCGCAGCTGGTCTACCAGACCGGCTACAACCAGTCCTTCAACTCGTTCGACAGCCTGCACATCTACGTCCTCAAGGGCACGGGCGCGGTGGGGATGGACCTTACCTTCGCCTCGCTGATGGCGCGGGCCGTGGACGAGCCGGATGCGATGTATGGCTATGCCGCCCGATCGGTGGCCGTCTCGGCTGACAGGCAGAGCTATCGCTTCCGCCTGCGCCCCGGCCTCAGCTTCCATGACGGCTCCGCGCTGACGGCGGAGGACTGTGCCTGGTCCTTCAACATTCTGAAGGAGAAGGGACATCCCTTCATCGCCGAGCCGCTACGCTTCTTCAAGGAGGCAGTGGCGGAGGCTCCCGACGTGGTGCGCGTCACGCTGCTGCCCGGGCGCGGGCGCTCGCTTCCCCTGATCGTCGCCGCCCTGCCGATCTTTTCGAAAGCCTGGTGGTCCAAGCGCGATTTCGTCAAGTCCACGCTGGAAGCACCGCTCGGCAGCGGGCCCTACAAGGTGGGCAAGGTCAATGTAGGCGATGCGATCAGCTATGAACGCGTGCCGAACTGGTGGGGCGAGAGGTTGCCGACCCAGATCGGCACCAACAATTTCGATCGCCTGACCTGGCAATATTACCGCGATCCTTCGGTGGCCTTCATTGCGTTCGGTGCCGGCAATTTCCGCTTCCGCGAGGAGCCGAGCTCCGAGAACTGGGCCAAGGGCTATGATATTCCGCCTGTGCGCGACGGCCGCATCCGGCGTGAAACGGTGCCCGACCACACGCCCTCGGGCGCCCAGGGTTGGCACTTCAACACGCGGCGCGCCAAGTTTTCCGATCCTCGCGTGCGTAAGGCTCTCGGTTTCGTCTTCGATTTCGAATGGGTGAACCGAAATGTGATGTACGCGTCCTACCGGCGCACGGCCTCGATCTTCGAAAATTCGCCACTGAAGGCCGAAGGCAAGCCCGGGCCGGATGAACTCGCCCTGCTGGAACCTCATCGCGGCAAGGTGCCCGATGCCGTCTTCGGCGAAGCCCTGCTGCCGCCGGTCTCGGACGGGACCGGCTTCGATCGGGCCAATCTGCGAACGGCGCTGGGGCTCCTCGCGGACGCCGGCTGGACCCTCGACAACCGCGTTCTCAAGAACGCCAAGGGCGAAGCCTTCACCATCGAGTTCCTGGAGGAGAGCGACTTCCTCTACAAGGTCACGGCCCCCTTCATCCAGAATCTGGGCCGGCTCGGCATCGCGGCGAGTTTCCGCGCCGTCGATTCCTCGCAATATCAGCGCCGTACCGATGCGTTCGACTATGACATCATTTCCCGCCGCACGTCCTTCGGCCTGACCCCGGGCGAAGACATGCGTGGGCCCTTCGCCAGCCGGACGGCCGGTATCCCTGGCTCGACCAACATTTCCGGCATTGTCGATCCGGCAATCGACGCGCTGATCGATGCCATCGTCGCCGCCAACAGCCGGGTCGCGCTCGTCGCGGCGTGCCGCGCTTTCGATCGCGTGCTGCGCTCGGGCTATTATTGGGTGCCGATGTGGACCCGCCCGAACCACTGGCTGGCCTATTGGGACGAGTTCGAGCACGGCGATCCCGGCGTAATCTACGACCGCGGCATCCCGGATCTGTGGTGGTCGAAGAAAAAGGGATAGCAGTGCACCGGTCGGCTGAGGAGCATTGCGGGCGTAGCGAAGCAATCCAGAGGCCGCGAGTGATATGTTTGAACGTCTGGATTGCTTCGCCACGCTCGCAAAGACGGTCCAACTTTCGGCAGGATGCGTCCGGGTTGCTCTTGCACAAAACAAAAACGCCGGCCCGTTGCCAGGCCGGCGTCGAAATCCGTCAGATGCGTCGAACTTACTTCTTGTGATCGACGCGCTCGGCGATGCGGGCAGACTTGCCGCGGCGATCGCGCAGGTAATACAGCTTGGCGCGACGGACCTTGCCGCGGCGGACCAGCTTGATGGAATCGATCATCGGCGAGTAGAGCGGGAACACGCGCTCGACACCTTCGCCATAGGAAATCTTGCGGACGGTGAAGCTCTCCTGCAGGCCGCCGCCATTGCGGGCGATGCAGACGCCTTCATAGGCCTGAACGCGGGAGCGCTCGCCTTCCTTCACCTTGACGTTCACGATCACCGTGTCGCCGGGCTGAAATTCAGGAATGTCCTTGCCAGCCGACAGGCGGGCAACTTCTTCCTGCTCGATAGTCTGAATCAGGTTCATGATCATGTCTCCGCGCGTACCCGAAGGACGCATCTTGCTCTTGCTTTAAGTGGAGGCGTGCCAATACGCCATTACGGAAGGCGAGTCCACCGAATTCGGTGAAGAGATGTCACCCCTGGGACCGCGCATCTATTTCCTCTTTTTCGGCGGCGGCTGTCGCGCCTCATAGGCCGCCCACAGGTCCGGCCGGCGCGCACGCGTCAGTGCCTCCGCCTCGCCCCGCCGCCAGGCCGCGATGTTCTTGTGGTGACCCGAGCGCAGGATGTCCGGGATTTCGCGATCCTCGAAGAGGGCGGGCCTGGTGTAATGCGGGTATTCGAGCAGGCCGTTCTCGAAGCTCTCCTCGTCGCCGGAGGTGGCGCCGCCCATCACACCGGGCAGCAGCCTGACGCAGGCATCGATCAGCACCATGGCGCCGAGCTCGCCGCCCGACAGCACATAGTCGCCGATCGAAACCTCGGTGAGGCCGCGCGCCTCGATCACGCGCTGGTCGACGCCTTCGAAGCGCCCGCACACGATCACGGCGCCATCTCCCGCCGCCAGCGCCCGCACATGGGCTTGTTGCAGCGGCAGGCCGCGCGGCGACATCAACAGGCGCGGGCGACCGTCATCGCCGAGAGCATCGATGGCGTCAGCCAGCACGTCGGCGCGGATGACCATGCCCGGGCCGCCGCCGGCTGGCGTGTCGTCGACCGAGCGATGGCGGCCCTGGCCGAAATCGCGGATATTGCGTGTTTCCAGCGCCCAGGTGCCGGTGGCCAGGGCTTCGCCCGACAACGAGACGCCGAGCGGCCCGGGGAACATCTCCGGATAGAGGGTGAGGATCGAGGCACGCCACACGGGACGAATGCTCAGAAACCCAAGAGGCCCTTCAGCCTCTCATCCGTGAAGTCCTTGATCGAAAACACGGTGTTCGGGCCGTCCAGCGCCGCATCGTCGAGCATGGTCTTCACGCCCACGGCGCGCATGCCGGCATTGCGGGCGGCCTCGATGCCAAGCGGTGCGTCCTCGAACACCACGCATTGGCTGGGTGCCAGGCCCATCGCCTCGGCGGCGGCAAGGAAGAGGTCGGGATGGGGCTTGCCGCGATAGCCCATGGAAGGGGAGACCACGGTGACGAAATGGCGGCGCAAATCGAGGCCGTCGAGCACCAGAGCGGCATTTTCGGGCGTGGCCGCGGTGGCGACCGACATCTTCTGCCCGCGAGCCTCGCAGGCTGATATCAAAGCTGCCAAGCCTGGCATCGGTACCATCTGGTTGCGATAGATCTCGCGGTAGATCGCTTCCTTTTCCAGCCCCAGCGTGTCGAGCTCGTGCTCGCTCGCGTCGGGCTTGACCATCCCAACCACTTCGCGATTGGCGCGGCCGGCGGTGTCGCGGAAGAAGCGCTCGCGATCGAAGGGCAGGCCATGGTGCTGATGCCAGGCTTCCCAGGCATCATTGTGCACATGCATGTTGTCGACCAGCGTGCCGTCCATGTCGAAGATCAGGCCGGCGACCGGCGTGCCGGCCAAATGCCTGAAATCGCCTTGCAGGCTGCCGGTGGAAATAGAATCAGCGCTCATCGTCACCTGTCTCCTCGGCCTCATCGGCCGCGCCAGTTTCCTCAGGCAGCACGACGACAATATGTCCGGCCTTGATGTCGACCTCGGGTACGACGGCCTTGGTGAAGGACAGCAGCAGGGGCTTGGCCCCTCCAAGCGCTCCTTTGGCGCTGTCTGGCGCCCCCTTGGCGCTGCCTTGCGTCCCTTTGGCGCCATCGGGCGTCACCTCGATGATGTCGCCGGCGCCGAAATCGAACAGGCCTGTGACCGTGCCGATCCTGCTGCCGTCCTCGCCGCGCGCAACAAGGCCGATAAGGTCGGCGTGGAAGAATTCGTCTTCGTCCTCGGGGGTGCCCAGCACGGCGCGCTCGACGAAAAGCTGAAGATTGACGAGTTGTTCGGCAGCGGTGCGGTCGCCGACGCCTTCAACCCGGGCGATCAGCACATCCTTGGCCTGGCGCAGGCTGGCCAGCTTGATCTGGCGGCCTGATTTGGTGAGGAGCGGCGCGTAATTGGCGATGGCCAGCGGCTCCTCGGTATAGGATTTCAGCCGGATCTCGCCCTTGAGGCCATGGGCTGCGCCGAAAACGCCGAGGACAACGAGGTTTTGCGAGGCAGGGGGCATGGGGACCTTGTAATAAAGGGCACGGGAGCCTCCCCCCGAAGCTGGAGGAGGTGTCGCGACGAAGTCGTGACGGAGGGGGTGCAGCCAGAATAGAGCACGAGAACCGCAGACCCAAAGTCCCGTTTCATGTGCTCTATTCTGGCTGCACCCCTTCCGAGCTTGCTGCCCAAGCCCACCTTCCCCAGCTTCGTGGGGAGGTCGCGCACACAAATTGTGTGCGCTGGAATCGCGCTTCGTCCTTGCTTAGTCGAGCTTACTCGGCAGCTTCAGCTGCAGCAGCTTCGGCCTTCTTGGCCTTCTCGGCGACGCGTTCCTGCGCCTTCTTGCCGGGAACGGCCTTGACCGGGTTGTTGCGGGCTTCGCGGGCCAGCAGGCCGGCATCGGCGAAGTGACGCAGCACGCGGTCGGTCGGCTGGGCGCCCTTGGCGATCCAGGCCTTGGCGGACTCCAGATCGACGGTCCAGCGCGACTTGCCCGAATCCTTGGCGATCATCGGGTCATAGGTGCCGAGCTTCTCGATGAAGCGGCCATCGCGCGGGGAGCGCGAATCGGCAACGACGACCGCGTAGAACGGGCGCTTCTTGGCGCCGCGGCGGGCGAGACGGATCTTGAGGGACATGGGTTACTCCGTTTGCAAGTGTCTTAAAGGGCAGGATGGTCTTCAAGGGGTTTCGGGCAGCTATTTCTTCTTGCCGCCGAAGGGGAAGCCCGGCGGCAGGCCGCCCGGCAATTTTGGTCCGCCAAGCCCGGGGAAGCCTGGCAATTTGGGGCCACCGGGGCCGAAATTCGGCATCTGGGGCGGCAGTTTCGGCATTTCCGAGGGCATGCCCGGCGGCATCTGGCCCTTGGCGATGGCATCCATGGCGCCGGGCGGCAATTGCGGCATGCCGCCACCCAGGCCGAACATCGAGGCCATCTTGCCCAGCGCGCCCTTCTTGGCGCCGCCCATCTTCTTCATCATGTCCGCCATCTGCATATGCATCTTCAGGAGGCGGTTGATCTGTTCGGGCGAGGTGCCGGAGCCGGCGGCGATGCGACGCTTGCGCGAGGCTTTGAGGATTTCCGGCTTGCGACGCTCCTCGGGGGTCATCGAGTCGATGATGGCGCGCTGGCGCTTGAACACCTTCTCGTCGAGATTGGCGCCGGCGAGCTGATCCTTGATCTTGCCCATGCCGGGCAGGAGGCCGAGCACGCCGGACATGCCGCCGATCTTCTCCATCTGGATCAGCTGGTCGCGCAGATCCTCCAGATCGAAGGCACCCTTCTGCATCTTGGCCGCGATCTTGGCGGCCTTTTCGGCGTCGATCGTCTCGGCGGCCTTCTCGACCAGCGAGACGATGTCGCCCATGCCCAGGATGCGGTTGGCGATGCGGGCGGGATGGAAGTCGTCGAGTGCGTCGACCTTTTCGCCGGTGCCGACCAGCTTGATCGGCTTGCCGGTGACGGCACGCATCGAGAGGGCGGCGCCGCCGCGGCCATCACCATCGAGGCGCGTCAGCACGATGCCGGTAATGCCGAGGCGTTCGTCGAAGGCGCGCGCGGTGTTGACGGCATCCTGGCCGGTGAGGGCATCGGCGACCAGCAGCACTTCATGCGGCTCGGTGGCGGCCTTGACCTCGGCGGCCTCGGCCATCAGGGCCTCGTCGACCGTGGTGCGGCCGGCGGTGTCGAGCATGACGACGTCATAGCCGCCGAAGCGGGCGGCATCCATGGCGCGCTTGGCGATCTGCACGGCGGACTGGCCCGCGACGATCGGCAGCACGGCGACGCCGACCTGCTTGCCGAGCACGGCAAGCTGCTCCATGGCGGCGGGACGGCGGGTATCGAGCGAGGCCAGCAGCACCTTCTTGCCGAACCGGTCGGTCAGGCGCTTGGCGATCTTGGCGGTGGTGGTGGTTTTGCCGGAGCCTTGCAGGCCGACCATCAGGATCGGCACCGGCGGTACAGCCTGCAGGTCGATGGCCTGGCCGTCGCCGCCGAGGGTCTCGATCAGCACGTCGTTGACGATCTTGACGACCATCTGTCCCGGAGTCACCGACTTCAGCACCTCGGCGCCGACGGCGCGGGCGCGGACCTTGTCGATGAAGGAGCGCACGACGTCGAGCGCGACGTCCGCCTCGATCAGCGCACGGCGGATCTCGCGCATGGCTTCGCCGACATCCGCCTCGGTAAGGGCGCCACGCCGGGTGAGCTTGTCGAGCACGTCGGACAGACGTGCGGAGAGACCATCGAACATTCGTCTTTTCCTGTTTGGCTTCGATGCGGATATCGGAGCCATCGTCTTTCAAGGCAAGACGCACAACGCAAAACACGCCCGTGGGCGCATCGCGCTGACGGGCGTTGGCCTCCATCCTCTCGGGATGGTCGGCAGGAAGAGCGTCTTACTGTGTAAGAACGATGCGGGACATAGGGGATACGGGCGCAGGAGTCAAGGAAAGGCGGCGTTTCACCCCTCATCCGGCTGCCGCCACCTTCTCCCGCAGGGGGAGAAGGGATCTATTCGGGCTCGGTATGATGCACCATGGAACTGCTCAGTCAAACTCGACCTCTCCCACAAAAAACCCTTCTTCCCCTGCGGGAGAAGGTCCCGGCAGGGGGATGAGGGATGAAACACCACCCCACCAAAAAAGGTCACCTCTTTCCAAACCGCTGCCGATTTGCGGTAAGGGAGGATACCGCCATCGAAACCCGAGACCCGCCTTGCCCCAGCTTGATGAGATCGTCACCGAAATCGCCGAGGAGATGGCCTGTTACAGCGACCGGGGCGAGGTGGCGACCTATATTCCTGAGCTTGCCCGCGTCGACCCCAAACATTTCGGCATTGCCGTCATCGATGCCGACGGCAATGCGCATGTCGGCGGCGATGCTGATATGGCTTTCTCGATCCAGAGCATCTCCAAGGTCTTCACCCTGACCCTCGCCCTCGGCAAGGCCGGCGATCGGCTATGGCGCCGGGTGGGACGCGAGCCATCCGGCAGCGCCTTCAACTCGATCGTGCAGCTCGAGAACGAGAGGGGCATTCCGCGCAACCCATTCATCAATGCCGGCGCCATCGCCGTCACCGATTTGATCCTCTCAGGCCACCAGCCGCGCGAGGCCCTGGGCGAGATCCTGCATTTCATGCGCTTCCTCGCCGACGATCCCTCGATCGCCATCGACGAGGCGGTGGCCGCCTCCGAACAGCGCACAGGCTTCCGTAACGCCGCCCTGGCGAACTATATGAAATCCTTCGGCGTGCTCGACAATCCGGTCGACTACACGCTCGGTGTCTATTTCCATCATTGCGCCATCGCGATGTCCTGCCGGCAACTGGCGATGGCGGGGCGATTCCTCGCCTGGCAGGGCCGCAATCCTTCCACCGGCCACCGTGTGGTCCAGGCCGAGCGTGCCCACCGCATCAATGCGATCATGCTGACCTGTGGCCATTATGATGGCTCGGGCGAATTTGCTTATCGCGTCGGCCTGCCCGGCAAGAGCGGCGTGGGCGGCGGCATCCTCGCCGTGGCCCCCGGCAAGGCTTCGATCGCGGTCTGGGCGCCAGGCCTCGACGCCAACGGCAATTCCCATCTCGGCCGCATCGCCCTGGAGGCCCTCACTCGCCGCATGGGCTGGTCGATCTTCGGGGCGTGAGGTCGAAGGACCATAGCTTTGGCGGGCTCGGCCGAGTACAAGGGGCCGGCCACACCCAGAGCAAAGCACGTCTAGGCGTAGACGCTTCTTTGCTCCAACTCTTTGTTTCGACGCGTCTTTGCGATTCCTGGTGATTCCAACAAATCGCAAAACGCTTTGGACGGATGCGGAGGAAATCATGTCGCTCTCATATTACCAGGCCACCGTGCCGGTTTTCGTGCACGCTCTGGGGGCTATCTCGGGGGTCCTCGACAAGGCAGCAGCCTTTGCCGAAGCCAAGAAGGTCGATCCCGCGGTGATGTGCGGGCTCAGGCTCACCGCCGACATGCTGCCGCTTTCGCGGCAGGTCAGCACGAGCTGCGATTTCGCCAAGTTGTGCGTGGCGCGGCTTTCCGGCGTCGAGGCGCCGAAATTCAACGATGACGAGAAGAACTTCGCCGAATTGCGTTCGCGCATCGCAAGGACGCTGGAATTCATCCGCTCCGTCCCCCAGGCCGATGTGGAGGCCGGCGGCGGGCGCACGATCAGCCTGAAGATCGCCGGCACACAGCGCGACCTGAGGCCGGACGATTATCTCAACTTCTATGCCCTGCCGAACTTCTATTTCCACGCCTCCACGGCCTACGCCATCTTGCGTGCCAATGGCGTTGAGCTCAGCAAGAAGGACTATCTCGGCCCGCTGTTCGACTGAGGGTGCCTGAGGGCCCAGGCGGGCTGCCTCGACAAAGCGGCTGAAACGATCCTACAAGCGCTCATGCGCTTTCGCTTCGTCCACGCCGCCGATCTGCATCTCGACAGCCCCATGCATGGCTTGACGGCTCGCCAGCCCGAGCTGGCGGCACTGTTCGCTCGGGCGACGCGCGAGGCGTTCGAAGCCTTGATCGACGACGTGCTGGCCCGCAAGGCGGCCTTTCTGGTGATCTCGGGGGACGTCTATGACGGCGACTGGCGCGATTACCACACCGGCCTGTTCTTTGCCGGCCAGCTCGCGCGTCTGTCGCGGGCCGGCATTCCCACCTACCTGATCCAGGGCAATCACGACGCGGAAAGCCAGATCTCGCGCAAGGTGACGTTGCCGCCCCTGGTGCATTCCTTCAGCACCCGCATGGCCGAAACCATGGAGCTGCCCGAGCTAAGAGTCGCGCTGCATGGGCGCAGCTTCGCGGAGCGCTCCTTGAGCGATAATATCGTGCGCGATTTTCCACCTGCGCGGCCTGGCTGGTTCAATCTCGGCCTTCTGCATACCTCGCTCGACGGCCGAGCTGGCCACGCCTCCTATGCGCCCTGCAGCCTGGCCGATCTCAAGGCTCGCAACTACGACTACTGGGCCCTCGGTCATATCCATGCGGCCGAAATCGTCGCCACCGATCCCCCTATCGTCTTCCCTGGCAATCTCCAGGGCCGTCATGTGCGGGAAAGCGGGCCGAAAGGCGCCATGCTGGTGGAGGTCGAGGATGGCGCCGTCGCTTCGCTCATCCCCCTGGTGCTCGACAAGGCGCGCTGGGGCCATCGCCGCATCGCGATCGACGAGGCGACGACGCTCGCCGAGGTGCTGGCACGGGTCGAGCCCGCCCTGCGGGAGGAAATTACCGCAGCGGGCGAACGCCCGCTGGCGCTGCGCCTGACGCTGACGGGTGAAACGCCTGTTCATGACGGACTTGCCGCCGACAGCCAGCATTTGCGAGCCGAGATCCAGGCCGCCGCCGATCGGGTTAGCGAGCGCCTCTATATCGAGCGCATCGAACTCTCGACTACGATGCCGCAGATCGCGATGGACGAGACTGTCGGCTTTGCCGATCCGCAAGGCCTGTTGGCCGGGCTCGAAGCCGAGTCGGATTTCGCTGAGGCTTTTGCAGGTGTCGTCGAGGAGATCCTGGCCAAATTGCCGGACGAGGTGCGCCAGGCCGTGCGCGGCGAGGAGATCGGGACGGCTCTGGTGGAAGAGGCACGCGCCGTCGCCTTGGCGCGCCTGCGCCGGGGCGGCAAGGCCGGTGCCGGAGAGGCGGCATGAAGCTCACCCGCCTCGATCTCGATCGCTATGGTCCCTTTACCGGGACGCGTCTCGATTTTCGTCCCGATGCCGATCTGCACATCGTCTATGGCCCGAACGAGGCGGGCAAGAGTTCGGCCCTGTCGGCGATCACCGACCTGCTCTATGGTTTCGAGCCGCGCAGCCCCGCCAATTTCAGGCATCGCTACGAGGATTTGAAGGTCGGCGCCGAGCTGCAACGGGCTGATGGCGAACCCTTGCGGTTTTGGCGACGCAAGCGGCTGAAGAATTCCCTCACCGATGCCGAGGACACGCCGCTCGACGACGGGTTGCTCGAACAGTTGTTGAGCGGCATTTCGCGGGAGGTCTTCCTGGCTGCCTTCGGGCTCGACCAAGCCGGCCTGCGCGAGGGCGCCCGCCAGATGCTGGCGGCCGAGGGCGAGGTGGGCGAAAGCCTGTTTGCAGCGGCCTCCGGCCTGAAGACCCTGGTTTCGGTTCGCGCCGGGCTGGAGGGTGAGGCGGATGGGCTGTTCGGAGCCCGCAAGTCGAACAAGCGTGCCTTCTATGAGGCGCAGGAGCGCTACGATCAGGCCCGCCGGGCGCTGAGCGAGCAGTCTCTGCGGGCCGACGACGTGCGCAGTCTCGAAGGTGAGATCGAAGCCGGTGAGGCGCGAGCCCGCACCCTGGCCGAGCAATTGCGCCAGGCCGGAATCCGGCGTGCCCGTATCGACCGCGTCCGCCGTGTCGCCCCCTTGCTCGCGCGCATGGGCAAGGCCGAGGCGGCCCTGGCTGCTCTCGATACCCGGCCGGATCTGCCCGACGGCTTCGCCGCCGAGATCGAGGCGGCGCTGGTCCGGGCCGAGAACGGACGCGAGGCCATGGCCCGCCTGGCGCGCGAGATTGGTGATACCGAGCGGGCCCTGGCCGCGATCGCCGTCGATGATGATTTGCTGGCGGCGGGAGAGGCGATTACGGCCCTCAATGAGGAGCGCGCCGCCCTGGCCAAGGCGATGCAGGATCTGCCGCGGCGGGAGGCGGAAGCGCGGCAAATCGCTGATGACCTCGACGACCTGGCCCGGCGGCTCGGCCAGAAGGACCGGGCTGCCCTCTCGGCGTTGAGCCCGGACGATCTCGCCCTCGAACGCATCCGAGTGCTGGCCGAGCGCCGGCGCGAGATCGAGCGCGAAGGCGGCGAAAGCCGGCGCGCCGCCGAGCGGGCGCGCGAAGCGATCGACGGGCTGAAACGCAAGACGGCCTCCGTCCGGGCGGGCTCCGATCCCGGCCCCCTGCGCCAACGCCTGAAGGCCATGCAGCCGGCCCTGGCGGAAGCCGGCGCCCTCGAAGAGCAGGAAGGCGAATTGGCCCGTCGCCGGGCGCTGCAGCAGGACAGGCTGTCGCGGCTGTCGCCGGCGGTGGCTGATGAGCCCAGACTCTGGGCCTGGCGCGAGCCGTCCGAGGCAGAGATTACCCAGGCCGAGCAGGCGTTGGCGGCGCTGGAGAGCACAGCCCGGGAGCAGGAAACCGAAGTCAGGCGGCTGCGGGAAGCCCTAGCGGAAGCCGACGCTCTCCTGGCCGAAACCGGGGGCGAGGACGGGCTGATCGACGATGCCTTGCTGGCCCGCGAACGGTCGGAACGCGATGCCTTGTTCGACGCTGTAATCGCCGAGCCCTCGCAGGCTGTGGTGAAGGCCTATCGCAAGATCGTCGGCGCCGTGGATCAACTCGCTGACCGCAGGATGGCACAGGCCGAGCATCTGGCTCGTCGTGAAGTGGCGCGCCGGACGCGAGCCAGGGATGCCGCGGCCCTTGCGCGGGCTGAGGCGGGGATCGTGGCGCGTTTGCAGGAAAGCGAGCAGGTCGGGCAGGTCTGGCAGGCGCTGTTCGCGTCGCTCGGCTGCAAGACGGAGGCGCCGGCGGTGATGCGTCGCTTTCTGGCCGAGCTCGCAAGGCTGCGCGAGGAACGCCAGGCACTGCAGGAGCTCGAACTCAGGATCGAGCGGGGCCGGCGGCGTCTGGCCGGTGAGCGGCCAGGGCTCGAGGCTCTCGCCGCCGAGATCGGCATTGCGGGCGCACCGGCGCAGAGCCTGCCCAGCCTGGTTCGGCTGATCGAGGACGGTCTTGCCGCACTCGAACTCGGGGCTCGCGAGGCCCGCTCACTCGCCGACCAGCTCGCAGCAAACCAGGCCGAGCTGGCCCGGGCGGAAAAATCACAGGAAGCGGCCGAGGCGGCGCGCGCCGCCACCCAGTCGGATTGGACCGCCGCACTCGCCGTTCTCGGCCTGGCGCCCGAGGCGAGCCCCCAGGAGGCCGCCAAGGCGAGCGAACTCTGGATCGCCGTCCAGGGCAAGCTTGCCCAGTTCGGCAGCCTCGATCACCGGATCGCCAGTATTCTCGACGATCGGACCACCTTCGCGCAACACGCCGCGGGCCTGGTCGACAAGCTTCCCTCCGAGGCGAGCGGCGATCCGGCGGAGACGGCTCTTGGCCTGATGACGGCTCTGACGGCGGCTCGTGACGCGGCGATCCGTCGTCGCACTGCACGGGAGAGCCTGGATCGCTATCGCGATGCGCTGACCAAGGCCGAGGCGGCCCAGCGTAGCCATGACGATGCCTTGGCCGGCCTTGCCGCTACGGCCGGCTGCGAGACGGCGGCGCTTGCCGCGCTAGCCGCCGACCTCGCCTTGCGTGCCGGCCTCCGCCGTGAGCTTGCCGCTGCGCGGGCCGAACTGGGCGGACAGGGCGACGGCCTGGAGGAGGCAGTGTTGCGGCATGAAGCGGCCGAGATCGGTATCGACGAGGCCGCGGGCGAGAGCGAGGCCGTGCAGGCCGAACTCAACGGCCTGATCGAAGCGGACAAGCAGGCGGCCCTCGCCCTCGGGGAATTGCGGCGGCGGCGCGAGGCGATCGAGCGGGAAGCCGGCGCGGCCGGCGCGGCCCAGGCACGGGAGGACGCGCGCACCGACCTTGCCCGCATCACCCGCGACTATCTGGTGCTGAAGACGGCCTCCCTGTTGCTGGAGGCGGGGCTGGAGCGCCAGCTACGCTCCGAACAGGGACCGCTGATCGCGCGGGCCGGCGGCCTGTTCGCTACCATCACCGCCGGCGGGTTCTCCGGTATCGCCACGCTCTATGACGAGGCCGACAGGCTGCGCCTGGCCGCCCGTCGGCCCGATGGCGGGACCACCGATATCGGTGGCTTGAGCGAGGGCACGCGGGATCAGCTCTATCTGTCGCTTCGCCTTGCCCATCTCGAAGCCATGGCGGGGCGGCGTGAGGTGCCCCCCTTCATCGGCGACGATTTGGTGATGACCTTCGATGAGGAGCGCGTCGCCGCCGCGCTGCAGGTGTTGGCGGCCAAGGGCTCGGGGCTGCAGAAGATCCTGTTTACGCATCATCGCCATGTGGTAGAGATCGCCCGCGAACGCCTGGGACAGGCCGTCGACATCATCATGCTGGACCCGCAAAACCCGTCCGAAAGCTGACGGAAGCGTTCATAGTCCATTCAGCTTGTACCCCCTAAAATGCATCCCATAGGTTCAAGGGCACAAAGCAGCTACCGATGGTGGCGCTTCTGGAGCGCCCCACGTGAGGAACTGATTATGTTGAAGAAAATTCTCGCATCGGCCCTGGTTGTTGCCACTGTTGCCGGTGCCTCGATGGCGACGACCGGCACCGCCGAAGCTCGCTACGGCCGTGGCGGCGCCTTTGCCGGCGGTGCGGCGGCCGGTCTCGTTGGCGGCCTGCTCCTAGGCGGCGCGCTGACCAATCGTGATCGCTACTATGACGAGGGCTACTATGAAGAGCCCGCTCCGGTCTATGTGCAGCCCCGCTGCTGGTTCGAGCGCCAGCGCGTGCCGAACCAGTACGACTACGGCTATCACGTCGAGCGTGTGCGCGTCTGCCGCTAACAGAATTTCACGGTAGCGTCCTCGCACCGGCCTGCATCAGCGGTCGGCAGCGAGGCCCCGGAACCCCGCCGAGAGGCGGGGTTTTCATTTTGAGAGTATCGTTCGAAAAGTGGGTGCCGGTTTTCGGAAAAACGATGTGATAGCAATAACTTACAGCATCGGGCACGATTCCGAAATCGGGCCCGATGCTGTAAAAAACCGGTTTTCTCCGGCGACGTTCTGCTCTAGAGCAAGGCCCATTCAGATCGAAACGCTCTTTGCTCCGGCTCCCCATTGACGTGCCTTTGCAAGTCCCGGCGATTCCGCCAGGCCGCAAAACACTCTAAGGGAGTCCGGCGCAAGCAAGCGCTCTGGCCGCGCGGAGAAAAAGATGGCACCGGTGGATTTCGAAGCCTTCGTGGATGAACTCGCCAATGTTTCGGGCACCACGATCCTGCCTTTCTTCCGTTCGGCCCTGGCGGCGGAAGACAAGTCCGGCGGCGGCAGTTTCGATCCCGTCACCGAGGCGGACCGTGGCGCCGAGGCGGTGATTCGCCAGAAGATCCGGGCGATGTTTCCCAGCCATGGCGTGATGGGTGAGGAATATGGCTCCGAGCGTCTCGATGCCGAGTTCGTCTGGGTGCTCGATCCGATCGACGGCACCAAATCCTTCATCTCCGGCATGGTCGGCTGGGGCACGCTGATCGGCCTGCTGCGCAACGGCCAGCCCTGCTACGGCATGATGCATCAGCCCTTCACGCGCGAGCGCTTTTCGGGCGATGGCGGCTCGGCTCGATATCGCGGCCCGGGCGGCGAGCGCACCATGCGCACCCGCTCCTGCGCGGGCCTCGCCGACGCCGTGCTCTACACCACCAGTCCCCGCCTGATGGCCGAGCCCGATCGGGCGTTGTTCTCGGTGGTGGAAGAGAAGGTGAAGCTCTCGCGCTATGGCGGCGATTGCTACGCCTATGCCATGCTGGCGATGGGCCTGGTCGATCTGGTGATCGAGGCCAATCTGCAGCCCTATGACATCACGGCCCTGATCCCGATCGTGGAAGGCGCCGGCGGCGTCATCACCACCTGGGACGGCGGTCCTGCCCAGGCGGGCGGACGGATCGTCGCGGCGGGCGATGCTCGCGTGCATGCGGCGGCGCTCTCCCTGTTGCAGGCCGGCTGACGGCCCCGCAGAGCGGACATCACAGCTCCATGAAGTTCATGGGGCGATGTCCGCATTTGCGGCCAGGAGAAGAGCGGACAGGTGTCCGCGCTCCCAGGACTCACACCTGAGTGCCCGGAATGAAGGCGTCGAAGGCGGCCCAGAAGGCTTCGCGGATGGCGTCGCGCTCCTGGGTGATCTCGTGGCGCGAGCCGGGCAGGGTCAACGTCCGGGTGGCGTAGAGCTTGGAGGCGAAATGCTGGGCTGCCGGCGAGGAGACGACATGGTCGTCGCCCGCCAGCATGATCAGGGTAGGGATCCGCCAATCCGCCCCGAAACGCGGATCGGCGAGCCGGTCCATCACCCGGAAAGCGGCGCGCACCCAGCCGATCGTCGGCCCGCCGATGGCAAGCTCAGGGGCGTCGCGGGCGATCTGGGCGGCGCGTTCATAGCGAGCCTTGTCCGAAGTCACCGGATTGCCGTCAAAAGGCTTGAGCCCGACCGGGCGGGTCGACCAGCCCGGCACGATCAGCCGTCCCAGGCCGATCCCGCCGAGGAAACGTGCAAGCCAGCGGGCACCTGGGGGCTTGCGGCCAATCTCGATCATGGGCGCGGTGACGACGAGGCGGTCGAACCAGATCGAGCCGGGCGGCATATTGGCGAACAGGATGGCGCCCCCCATCGAGTGGGCCAGCGCGTAGAACGGGCCGGGGCATTCGGGCAGTGCGATCTTGCGCATGAAGGCGTCGAGATCTGGCCCGAAATCGGCGAAATCATCGATATGGCCTAGGCGCCCGTCGCGCAGCAGGCGGTCGGATCCGCCTTGCCCCCGCCAGTCCAGGGTTGCCACGGCAAAGCCCCGGGCCCGCAATTCGCGGATCACCTCGAAATATTTCTCGATGAACTCCGACCGTCCCTGAAACAGGCAGACGGTTCCCTTGGGATGCGGCGACAGCGAAGGCCAGCGCACCGTGCGCAGGCTGATCCCGTCCCGGGTGGTGAGCGCTTCGAGGATGGCGCCATCGGGACAGGGATTCTCGGGGCTGCCGTGAAGGCGCATCGCGCTGGTGGGCTGGAGCATGACCTGCTCCTTAACGCATTTTCCAGAAAAGTCGGCAGACTTTTCGATCAAGAAAATAAGTCGAAACGAAAATTGGAGAGAATTGCCGCTCGCAGAGACCGTAATTTGCGCCAGCATCTTTTGTGGTGGCAGCGTCAAATAACGAGCCCGCCCGCGCCGGGAGCGCAGGCGGGCTGCCGGACTGCTCCGGAGCACGCCGAGCTATCGAGTTTCGGCTCGAGCCTACCAGCGTGGACCACTCCAGGGACGCGGCGGGACCCAGCTGTCATTGTCCCATTGGCGGGGAGGCCGGGCCCAGCCCAATTGCCGCAGTCCCGTAATTTCGGTGGTATGGCCATCGATGACGATGAGGACGCGCCCGCCCTCCGAGCCCTCCGCTTCGGCGATATAGCTGTCGCCCCGCACGCGTTTGATGACGACGTTGCGGTATCCCCGACCGGCCAGGCTGGAAATGATGGCGCGCGGCGGCAGCAGGCGTGGATTCCCTGCCTCGTCCGGCCCCCGACCGACCTCGTTCGGTGCCTGCGGAAGACCTCGATTGGCTCCCAGCGTCGGTGCCTGCTGCGGCGTCTGGGCGTAATTATTCAACGAGTTTTGCGCGAAGGCGGCATTCACATCGGTCTGAAAGCCCAGGGTCAGGAGGGCCAGACCGGCAATCACCCCGATAAGGGTTCGGCAGGGCATGAAGCTTCTCCAGACCAGATCTGCGGGCACCATAGCCGGAACTGTGTGAACAACGATGCAAGCGCTCGTTCACGTGGCGTTCATCTTGCATGGAGAACGGCGTACCTAAACTTCATCCGAGTTTGCGTGTGCCTTGTTACAGCCGGAACAAGCCCAGCTATGACAAATCAGGACTTTCCCTGTTGAACAGCGCCTCATCAAGGCGTGGAGCTGGAGCGTTCCGGTCGCGCGCCGTGCCGATCCTGCTCAGTCGAGAGAGGCGCCGAGATCGCGCAGATAGGCGGCCACGACATGGGGTTGCACGGTGGCGGTGCGCACGATGTCATCGAAGCGGCGTGTCAGCAGGCGGATATGTTCGCTGGCATTGAGGACAAGGTAGGTCGGTCCTAGATAGACCGCGGCGCGGGAATTGCCGAAGATGGTGAAGGGCGCCGAATAGGTGTGCCTAAGATCGTACAGATTGAGCCGCAGCGTCGGATAGAGTTCGTCCACCAGGTTGGCCATGGTGTGGAACTGGGTCTTCCGGGCAGCGCTATCGAAGCCCTCCCATTGGGCCTGGCCCTTGGCGAAGAGTTCCAGCGCCTGGACGGAGACACAGGCCTCCATCTCGCCGCCATCGCGGATGGCGGCGATGGTCAACCGCCGCCGCTCGGCCAGGGCCGGGTTCGAATCTGGGCCGAGCGCCACCGCATATTCGAACTGCATGACCTCGTCCGTCTTCAGGAAGTCGGGAAAGCTCATCGGCACGGTGCGCAATTTGCGGCCCGCCGCCTCGGCATGCCAACGCAGGAAGCGCTCGTTGAAGGGGGCATGGGCCTGGGTCTCGATGGTCAACACCGCTTCAACCAGCTCGGCGCCGATCTGTTCGCGCTGGCTGAGGCCGAGCAGCCAGTCGATCGAGATGCGGCAGCCCTTGGCGATAGCCGCCAAAGTCTCGGCCCGCGGCAGGCGGTCATTCTCCGCCGACAGCAATTGCGACAGGGTGGAGCGATCGATGCCGACATGGCGGGCGAAGCCCGCCTGGTTCAGGCCGGTCTGGCCAATGACCCGTTCGAGCCGGTCGCGAAAGCTCTGAGCCGCGGTAGGGTGTGCCATTTCTGCCCTGGTTGTTTATAATTATCAACGAATGATGAAACAATCTACATAGGAGATTATTAAACTACAAATGTCAATGTTATGCGACAACACAATCCTTGTGTGATTTAGGCTTTCGCCGCATCATCACTGTAATTATGGAGTGATTTGAATGCATAAGGCTGAGATTCAGGCGCGGCGGAGACGGAAGGCGGTCGAGTGGCCGACCGTCGCTCTTGCGGCTTTAATCTATAGCTTTTGGGGGGTATTGACCTATTTTCATGCCGCGATTCCGCTCTGGCTCTGGATTCCGCTCGGAGGCTGGACGGTCGCCTGGCATGCCTCCCTCCAGCATGAAATCATCCACGGGCATCCGACCTCGAACCGGACGCTCAATCGCTGGATCGGCTGCTGGCCGCTGCTCTTATGGCTGCCCTATGAATCCTATCGCATCAGTCACCTGCTGCATCACCGCGACGAACGGCTGACCGACCCGCTCGACGATCCGGAATCGCACTACTGGACACAGGAGCAATGGGATCGGCTTGGCCGCTTCCATGCCTGGACGATCCGCGCCAACGCCACCTTCCTTGGCCGGATGATCATCGGGCCGGCGCGGGCAATGTCGACCTTCCTGTTCCGCGAAGCCCGTGCCGTGTGGCGCAATGAGCCGATGCATCGCCGCATCTGGACCAGCCACGCCCTGCAGCTCCTGGTGGTGCTGGCCTGGCTCGTGCTGGTGTGCGGTCTCAATCCGCTCGTGTATTTTGTGGCGATCGTCTACCCCGGCACGGCGCTGATGCTGGTGCGTTCCTTCGCCGAGCACCGCGCGGAGAACGATGTGGAGGAGCGCACGGCCATCGTCGAGAACGCGCCGGTGCTAGGCCTGCTCTTCCTCTACAACAACCTGCATGTCGTGCATCACGACAATCCGATGATGCCTTGGTACGAAATCCCGGCCTGGTACCGCGCTAACCGCGAGCGGGTGATTCGTGAGAATGGCGGTCTGGTCTATAACGGCTATTGGGACGTGGCCCGGCGTTATTTCGTCACCGAGCACGACACGCTGATCCATCCCTATGGCCGGGCGCCCGCACAGGGATGAGCCTGGCGGGCCCATCGCATCGGCCGCCTGTTTGTTTTCTGTTCATCGATTTGGAAAAAAAGGGCAGGCCGAAGCCTGCCCTCACGAATATTCCCGTCGGAAGCCACCCTCTACCGGGTCATCCGGATCTTGGCGCCCGACAGCGTGGCCGCGCCCTCATAGGCGCCGTCGCCCGTCGGGAACAGACGCACGGCGGTGCGGCCGCCCGGCTCAAGCAGATCGATCTCCTGGCCACGCTGCTGCCAGGCATTGACCTTGGCGAGCGATCCGGCCTGGCAGCCGGACGGAGAGGCACGGTAGACGTCGAGCAGGGCCTGGCGCGTCAGCGAGATGTTGCAACTGCCGCGCGCCGCATCGGAAATCTTCCAACTCCCGGAGATGCCGCCGGTGGACGGCGCCCGCGGCGTGGTCGGCAGGGCCGCGACCTGGTTGCTCGGCGGCGCGAGCGAGGTGGAGGGGGCAGCGGCCGTGCCGCCCGGCGTCGCCTCGCCGCCGGCGGGCGGCAGGGGCTGGGAGGTCACGTCCTCCGTCGGTGCCGCCATCAGCGGCTCCGGTGCCGGCACGGGGCGACCGGCATCGGGCGGGGGGCGGCGCGAACTGCCGAAATCGAAGGCGTCGCCAAGGCGGGATGACGACGCGCAGGACGCCAGCAGCAGGGCACAAGGTAGAATTGCCAGCGCGGAAAATCTCATCGGTCCATCCGGTCCCAGTCAGAGTTATCAGGTACTGCCCATAACAGATCGAGGCGCACGGCGACAGCAAGAAGCGCAACGCCGCAGGCGATAAATCGGGCAAACAATCTCGCGTGCCGTAGGGGAAATTAGACCGCGAGGCCACACTGCCCTGTTGAGCTGGTTCTGTGTCGAATCTTTGATAGGCTCGATGATCTTAAGGCTTGCTTAAATCAATTTCGCCAAGGTGTGGCCTGAACGTCACACGTCCCGGAGAGAACCCATGGCTGCCCCGAGCGCCGTTGCAGTGCTGGTCGCCCTGTCGACGATGACGTCGTCGGCCGCTCCGATTGGCCGCGTCGACAGCAATCTCGAACTGCCCAAACTCACGCTCCACGCGCCCGCCACCGTTCCAGCCGCGGCCTCGCCCCGGCTCGACCGCAATGAACTCGGCAAGCAGCCTCCGGTGGAAGACGTGGACGTCACTGGCCCGGTGCGGTGAGAAACTCGCTCGCTCTCTCGTCAGGCATGTAGGCGCGGCGGTGAGAGGGGCCTAGGCGACTTTGTAAATCCACTCGCGAAGGAAGGTGTTTGCGGCATCGATGTCGTTCGCCAGCTTGCGCTGGGCGGGTCGCCTCGCTCTCTGCTCTCCGTCCTGCACCTCCGCGTAGATCAGGGCGTCCAAATTCGGATTCCGGGGAATTAGGCCGAATTCTCGCTCCTTCTTTTTCTGCTCTAGGAGTACGGCCAGTGTCTCGAGAATGCTATCTGGCAGTGCTGTCTCACTGGTGAGTCTGCCGAAATCCATTGGTGGAACATCGTCTGCGCCATGCAAGCGCAGCCAGCGTAGCGTCAGTGCAGGCCGTATGACGTAAAAATACTTCTTGCCACGAACGAGCGTCGGATCATCAAGGAACCGATTGATCTGGCTCCGTGCCAAGTTGAGGTAGTGATAAGCCAGGGCTTTCTCGTCGAGTCGGGGCTTGGCGAAGTCGCGAATGGCAGAAGAGAAAGCTTCATTGCCGCCGTAGTGAATTGGCGATTGCAGCCACTCAAGGATCACGGCGTTGGATTTGAAAATGAGCCCTAGTGTCTTGGCCAGATCCCATCCGGCAAAATCGAGTTCGTCGGAGATCGGTCGCTCGATGACATCGCGCGGCGGCTCGATCGACAGATAATCCGTCGCGCTTCGGACGTAGACGAAACGGACATCGTAATCGCTGTCGGGTGACCAAAATCCCCAGGCACGACTACCTGACTCGACTGCCAGCAATATTCTGGCGTTCTCCTCGGTTCGAATCTGGTCAAGTCTCTGCTTGATGGTCTCGCGCATTCGTGCCGAGACAGGCTCTTGCAAGGCAGAGGCCATGCTCACACCTGCCTTGCCACCATCATCTTCTTGATCTCGGCGATCGCCTTGGCCGGATTCAGACCCTTGGGGCAGGTCTGGGCGCAGTTCATGATGGTGTGGCAGCGATAGAGCTTGAAGGGGTCCTCCAGCTCATCCAGCCGGTCGCCGGTGCGCTCGTCGCGGCTGTCGATCAGCCAGCGATAGGCCTGCAGCAGGGCGGCGGGGCCGAGATAGCGGTCGCCGTTCCACCAGTAGCTCGGGCAGGAGGTGGAGCAGCAGGCGCACAGGATGCATTCATAGAGGCCGTCGAGCTTCTCGCGGTCACCATGCGACTGCCGCCATTCCTTTTCCGGCATCGGCGTGTCGGTCTTCAGCCAGGGCTCGACCGAGGCGTGCTGGGCATAGAAGCGGGTAAGGTCGGGCACCAGGTCCTTCACCACCGGCATATGCGGCAGCGGATAGATCTTGATCACGCCCTTGATGTCGTCCATCGCCTTGGTGCAGGCCAGCGTGTTGGCCCCGTCGATGTTCATGGCGCAGGAGCCGCAGATGCCTTCGCGGCAGGAGCGGCGGAAGGTCAGCGTCGGATCGATGGTGTTCTTGATCCAGATGATGGCGTCCAGCACCATCGGGCCGCAATCGTCGAGATCGACGAAATAGGTATCGGTGCGCGGGTTCGACTCACCGTCCGGATCGTAGCGGTAGATCTTGAACTCGCGCAGATTCTTCTGGCTCTCCGGCTTCGGCCAGACCTTGCCGCTGACGATGCGGGAGTTCTTGGGAAGTGTGAGTTGGACCATGCTAGCCTCTCCGCGTCTGGCAGCTCAAACTTGAACCTAACAAACGTCTAGTCTTTTTAACCATTGGCCGAGGCAGAGCATCAGCCGGTTTGCAAATCACATCAACAGTAACTTCAATTGCTGCTCGCCTCAGACCTACAAATAGAGTCTGGGTCTCGCAGTTTGAATTTAGTGGGCACCCATTGCGTGATGAATGGGCACCTGCTTCCTGTCAAAGAAAGCATGCCATCGCGATTTCTTACGTTGCATTGAAATTTCTTTGGATTCGATATGCCTCTAAATCTAAATCCATGTTTAGAAATTCCGTAGAATGCCTCACCAGGCGTTAGAGTTGATCCATGCATGACGTCGGGTGTCTTCAACTGATATCGAGCGCAATCCCCAAAACCCTCCGTTGTCAGGGTCAGGCTTATCTCCAAATCTCCACTGGGATAAAAGCATGCAGAACGAAAGTAGCGATCATTTTGTTGCTTAGGCTGCCAACACCCGACGAGGCCACTATGTCGTACTTCAGCTCGTAGCTCCGAGACAGAAAGCGCAAGTAGGCCTATCGCGAAGAGCCATCGCATCAGTATACGCGTGCCTTCGGCTCGATATACTGGACGTCGTTCGACATGGTGTAGGTGTGCACCGGCCGGTAATCGATCGTGACGGACTTCTTCTCGGTGTCGGCCCAGGCCAGCGTGTGCTTCATCCAGTTCTGATCGTCGCGGTTGGGGAAATCCTCATGGGCGTGGGCGCCGCGGCTTTCCTTGCGATTCTCCGCGCCGTCCATGGTGACCACGGCCTGGCTGATCAGATTGTCGAATTCCAGGGTTTCGATCAGGTCCGAGTTCCAGATCAGCGAGCGGTCGGTGACGCGCACGTCATCGGCACTGCCCCAGACCTGATGGATCTTCTGCTTGCCTTCGGCGAGCGAGGCGCTGGTGCGGTAGACGGCGCAGTCGCTCTGCATCACATGCTGCATGGAAAGGCGGAGTTCGGCGGTGGGCGTCGATCCCTTGGCGTAGCGCAGGCGATCGAGGCGTGAGAGCGCCTTCTCGGCCGAATCGGCCGGCAGGTCGGCATGTTTCTCGCCGGGCTTGATCGTTTCGGCGCAACGCAGGCCCGCCGCGCGGCCGAAGACCACGAGGTCGATCAGCGAGTTGGAGCCGAGGCGGTTGGCGCCGTGCACGGAGACGCAGGCTGCTTCACCCAGGGCCATCAGGCCGGGGACGATCGCATCCGGGTCGTTACCTTTCTTGGTGAACACTTCGCCGTGATAATTGGTGGGGATGCCGCCCATGTTGTAATGCACCGTCGGCAGCACCGGGATCGGCTCCTTGGTGAGATCGACGCCGGCGAAAATGCGGGCCGATTCGGAGATGCCCGGCAGGCGCTCGGCCAGGATCTTGGGATCGAGGTGGTCGAGATGCAGGAAAATGTGATCCTTGCGCTTGCCGACGCCCCGGCCTTCGCGGATTTCCATGGTCATGGCGCGCGAGACCATGTCACGCGGGGCAAGGTCCTTCACAGAGGGGGCATAGCGCTCCATGAAGCGCTCGCCTTCCGAATTGGTGAGGTAGCCGCCCTCGCCGCGGGCGCCTTCGGTGATCAGGCAGCCGGCGCCATAAATGCCGGTGGGATGGAACTGCACGAATTCCATGTCCTGCAGCGGCAGGCCGGCCCTGAGCACCATGGCGTTGCCGTCGCCGGTGCAGGTATGGGCCGAGGTCGCGGTGAAATAGGCGCGACCATAGCCACCTGTCGCCAGGATGGTGCGATGGGCGCGGAAGCGATGGATGGTACCGTCGTCCATCTTCAGGGCCACGATGCCGCGGCACTGGCCATCCTCATCCATGATCAGGTCGATGGCGAAATATTCGACGAAGAACTCGGCCTGGTGCTTGAGCGCCGCGCCGTAGAGCGTGTGCAGCATGGCGTGGCCGGTGCGATCGGCGGCGGCGCAGGTGCGCTGGGCGATGCCCTTGCCGAAATCGGTGGTCATGCCGCCGAAGGGGCGCTGGTAGATGCGGCCGTCCTCGGTGCGCGAGAAGGGCACGCCCCAATGCTCAAGCTCGTAGACGGCGGCGGGCGCGTTGCGCACCAGATATTCGATGGCGTCCTGATCGCCGAGCCAGTCCGAACCCTTGACGGTGTCGTACATGTGGAAGCGCCAGTCGTCGCGACCCATATTGCCGAGCGAGGCGGCGATGCCGCCCTGTGCGGCCACGGTGTGGGACCGCGTCGGGAAGACCTTGGTGATGCAGGCGGTGCGCAGCCCCGCTTCGGAACAGCCGACCACGGCGCGCAAGCCCGCGCCACCGGCGCCCACAACCACGACGTCATAGGTGTGATCGGTGATGGGATAGGCAGTGCCCAGGGCGGAGGGGGTGGTAACGGTGCCTTCGGCCATGGCTTACATCCCGAAATTCAATTTCAGCAGCGCGTAGAGGCAAGCAGCCCCTACCAGGAGCGAGAAGAAGGTGTTGGCGAGTACTGCCAGGATCTTCAGGCTTTCCGTCTCGACATAGTCCTCGATGATCACCTGCATGCCGGCCCGCATATGGACGATACCGGCGATGATAAACAGGAACAGCAGGATGGCGACGAGCGGCGAGGACAAGGTGGCGATCGCCGTGGCCTGGCTGGCGCCGGCAAGGCAGATCACCGTCAGCACGAAAGCGATGGTGAGCGGCACCATGGCGGCGCCGGTCAGGCGCTGCAGCCAGAAATGATGGGTACCGGACCTGGCCGAACCGAGGCCGCGCACGCGGCCGAGAGGGGTCTTGAGGCTCTTGCTCATGTCGGGTCCTCAGTTGGCGCTGCTGAAGGCCAGCAGGCCGACGATCCAGATCAGCACCGTGAGCGCCACCGATCCAATCACATTGGCCCAGGCATAGACGTTGCGTTCGCCCGGCCCGAGGCCATGCCCGAAGTCCCAAATGAAATGCCGGATGCCGCCGAGCATGTGATGCATCAGAGCCCAAGTATAACCGAACAGGATGAGGAGGCCGAGCGGACTGCCGATGAACCACTGCATCCAGGCGAAGGCCGACGGGCTGGTCGCCGCAGCCAAAAGCCACCAGGCGAGCAGCAAGGTACCGACATAGAGAGCCCCGCCGGTCACGCGGTGCAGGATCGACATCGTCATGGTGATCGGCCAGCGATAGATCTGCAGATGCGGCGACAAGGGACGCGAATCAGCCAGGCCAGGCTTGCCGGCGGACGCGTTAGGATCGGCCATCGGAAGGACCTCCAGTTTCGACCCGTTATAATCTTGCTGCGATGCGATATCCTGTCGGCGGGCTCAGTGCAATGGATTAGAACGCGAATCCCGAGATCCTGGCGGATTTTGGGCGCAGAGCAGCCATGCAGATCGAAATATTTTCACGATGTCTGGGCATGCGATGCTTGAAACCGCCGCAAGCGGGGCCACATGGTCTCGCGTTGAGGAGGGTACCATGGTCACACAGTCCCGTATGTATGACGATGCCGGCCGTCGTTTCGAGCGGCGCAAGGAACAGCTCAGGGCCAATTTCCTGCCCAAGCTGAAGCTGGCGCTCGCCCATATACCCTTCGCTTCCGATCTCCTGGCCGCCTATTACGCGGTGCTCGACCGCGACACGCCCTTCAAGGTGCGGGCGACGCTGGCGGCTGCGCTCGCCTATTTCGTGCTGCCTTTCGACATCGTCCCCGATTTCATCGTCGGCCTCGGCTTCACCGACGATGCCGCCATCCTCTATGCCGCCATCCGCATGGTCTCCGGCGCCATACTGCCGCGCCATCACGAAGCGGCCCGGCGCTGGCTGGACGAGGTGAAGAAGGGGCGCTAGCCCTCCCACCGCGCGTCGATCGACGCCGCCTTGATCATGGCCAGGACGCTATCGCCCTGGCCCAGGCCAAGCTCATCCACGGCGTTGCGGGTGATGAAGGCGGAAAGCTTGTCGCCGCCGGTGAGTATGAGGTCGACGCGGGCGACTGGGCCGTCATCGGCATCGATCGCCTGCACTTGCGCCCCCAGCATGGTGCGGATCGACACGCTGCCCGGGCGTTTCATGGCGATGGAGACGTCGGAGCCTCGCACCACCACGCGCACCTTGGTCCCGGGCGGGTCGGCGCGGCCGGGAATGCTGATCGGGCCAGCCGGGTGATCAAGGGTCGAGAGGCCGTAATGCTCGTCATAGCCGCGCACGCGTGCTTCCAGCAGCGAGACCGTCTCGAAGCGCTGATTGGAGAGCGGGCCGGATGCCGGTACCAGCACGTCCTGCGGCGTGCCGATGCGGCTGACCTGGCCGGCCTCCAGGACCACGACACGGGCGGCGAGGCGCGCTACCTCCTCCACCGCATGCGAGACATAGAGAATCGGCACCTTCATCTCGTCGCGCACGCGCTCGATCAAGGGCAGGATTTCGAGCTTGCGCGGCGCGTCGAGCGCGGCGAGTGGTTCGTCCATCAGCAGCAGGCGAGGAGAGGCCAGCAAGGCGCGGCCGATGGCCACGCGCTGTTTCTCGCCGCCCGAAAGCGCGTTCGGCCGGCGGCCCAACAGCTTTTCGATGCCAAGCACGCCGACAACCGCGTCGAATTCGAGCTTCGGGCCGGCGACGTCGAGCGATCGACGGTTGAAGAAGCGGCCATAAAGGAGGTTCTGCCTGGCGGTGAGATGCGGGAAAAGCTGGGCATCCTGGAAGACCAGGCCGATCCGGCGCCGATGCGGAGCGAGGAAGGTACGGGAGGAGGCTTCGAACAGCGTCTGCCCATCGAGGCGTATATGCCCACTGTCGGGCCGGATCAGCCCGGCCATGGCATTAAGGAGCGTGGTCTTGCCCGAGCCCGAACGGCCGAACAAGGCGGTGATGCCGCCAACCGAGGTAAAGGCCGATTCGAGCGTGAAGCCGGCGCGCCGGACGATGATGTCAGCCTCGATCATGCCGCGCTCGCAAGATCGGGCAGGGTAGCGATGAAACGGGCGCGGATCTCGGGCGTCGGCATCAGACAGCTCTCGCGCTTGCCGAACAGGCGGTAGCGGTTGCGGGCGATACGGTCATAGAGGAAATCCCGCACGGGGCGGGGTACGGCCTTCAGCACGACCGCCCAGCGCCAGCCCGGCAGGCCCCGGCCGATGGCGATGGCCGCATCCGCCTTGAAATAGGCGATGCCGTCGCTGATCACGGCGACAGCCTCGGGATCATCCGCCCGGATGCCGAAACGATCGGCGAGCACGGCGCCCGCTTCACTCTGAATGGCGACGAATCGGAAACGGCTGAGGGCATCCCGGGGAATGACGAAGGCCACCATGCCCGAACACAGGACGCAGACCCCGTCGAACAGAATCAGTCCGTCGGGCAGGTCGCCTGCAGGCTGCGGCCGCCATTGGTTCACGAAAACTCTCCCATGATCTTGCGAAGGCATTCCCGGGTGCGCGGACGTCCTGCGACACTCAAGAGAGTGTCGGACGATCCGCATCCTGGACACGGCCCATCCGCAGGAAAGGAAGATGCGGCCGAGACGTCCGCGCACCCGGGGATATTGCGCATCCCGTACCTGCGATCATAGAAAGGCCAACCCCCGGGCGCAATCGCCCTTCCGCCAGCGAGCTTCTTGTGATCCCTTCTTCTTCTTCAGACATCGTCATCGTCGGCGCCGCCGCCATGGGCTCAGCCACCGCCTATTTCCTCAAGGTCGAACTGGGTTTCGCCGGCTCCGTCACGGTGATCGAGCGCGATCCGACCTATGCCCATTCCTCGACCACCCTGTCGGCCGCCTCGATCCGGCAGCAATTCTCCACGCCCGAGAACATCCGCATGAGCCTGTTCGGCCTGGAGATCATGCGCAATCTCAAGGAGCGCTTCGGCCCGAGCGCCGACATCGGTTTCCATGAGGGCGGCTACCTCCTGCTGGCTAGCGAGGGCGGTAAGGCGATCCTCGAGCAGAACTGGCAGGTCCAGCAGGCCGAGGGCACGGCGATCGAGCTGCTCGATCCGCAGGCTCTCAGCCATGAATTTCCCTGGCTCAATGTCGAGAGCATCGCCGCCGGTGCCTATGGCCGCCGGGGGGAGGGCTGGTTCGACGCCCATTCCCTGCTCGATCTCTTCCGCAAGGCGGCGCGGGATGCCGGCGCCGTCTATGTGAAGGACGAGGTGGTCGGCATCGATCACCGGGACGGCAAGGCCGAGGCGGTCAGGCTGAAATCGGGCGGGCGCATCGCCTGCGGCACGCTCGTCAACGCGGCGGGGCCGCAGGGTGGCGACGTTGCCGCCCTGGCCGGGCTCGGCCTGCCAGTCGAGCCGCGCAAGCGCTCCGTCTTCGTGGTGCGCTGCAGGACCGAGTTGCCGCGCATGCCGCTGCTGGTCGAGCCAGGCGGCATCTATATCCGGCCGGAAGGCGACGTCTATATCTGCGGCGGTGCCGAGGACGAACGCGGCGAGAAGCGTGCGGACGGCGATTTCGAGGTCGATTACAGCCTGTTCGAGGAAGCCGTCTGGCCAGCCCTGGCCACCCAGGTCCCGGCGCTGGAGGAGCTCAAGCTCATACGGGCCTGGGCGGGGCATTACGAATACAACACGCTCGACCAGAATGCTGTGATTGGCCCGCATCCGGCCATGCCGAACTTCTTCTTTCTCAACGGCTTTTCCGGCCACGGCCTGCAGCAGGCTCCGGCCGCCGGGCGCGCCGTCGCCGAACTGATCACGACGGGCCGCTTCCAGACGCTGGACCTGTCGGTGTTCGACTATCGGCGCGTGATCGAGAACAAGCCGGTCTTCGAGCTCAACGTGATCTGAAAGTGGGCCGATGTGGAGCGCTGGTGTAGCAGCCCTTAACTATCTGACCTATAAGGTGAAATCGTAGATTTTTGTCATGCCCAGGCTTGACCCTGGGCATCCAGAGGGGCCTCGTAACTAGAAAGAGAGGCTGGATTGCCGGGTCAAGCCCGGCAATGACAGGACTTGAGCCAATCCGAACGCGGATGGGCTCTGGCCGCGCTTTCAGTGCGACTTGGCGGCGCTTGCGGCGCCCTTCAGCGTGATCAGCACCATCACGGCCATGACGATGGCATTCCAGCCGGCCAGCGAGAGGCCGGCGATACGCAAGCTTGGATTGGTGCAGGACACCACGGTGGAAGTGTCGATCGCATCGAGGAGCCCACCGACATTGGCCGGGTTGGAACCGATATTGCCGGCGGCGCAATTGGCGGGGCCGAGCCAATAGTTCCACTCCGCCCCCGCCTGGTAGATGCCGAGGCCGCAGCCATAGGCGAACAGGGCCGCCAGCAGCAGCAAGGCCACCACCATCACTTTCGCCGACAGCCTGTCGCCGATGAAAGCGAGAATGAAGGCGATGGGCACGCCGACATAATAGGGCCAGCGCTGCTCTAGGCAGAGCGGGCAGGGCGCATAGCCGAAGCCGTGCTGCAGCACCAGGGCGCTGACGATGACGACGAGGCCGATCAATCCGGCCGCGAGCGCGGAGCGGGAACTGAGATTTACTGGCATGTTGCGGTACTACCCGATGGCATCAGATATTCGACGACGAAGAACCCGCCCACCAGCACCACCACGAAGGCGATCGCCACCAGCGCCAGGTGCTTTTCGATGAAGGCGCGGATGCGCTCGCCGAAGAAGTTGAGGAAGCCGGCCAGGATGAAAAAGCGGGCGCCGCGCGTGAGCAGCGACAGCAGGACGAACCAGAAAAGGCTGTAGCCGGCAAAGCCCGAGGTGATGGTCACGATCTTGTAGGGGATCGGCGTCAGGCCTTTGATCAGGATGATCCAGCTGCCATATTGGGCATAGAGGCAGCGGAACTGCTCGACGCCGTGCTGGTAGCCATAGGCGCTGATCAGCCAGGACCCGACCGTGTCGTAGAGCAGCCAGCCGATCAGATAGCCGAGCACCCCGCCCAGGACGGAGGTGACAGTGCAGACGGCGGCGTAGAACCAGGCCTTCTTCGGTTGGGCGACCGCCATCGGCACCAGCATGACGTCGGGCGGAAACGGGAAGAAGGAACTTTCGGCAAAGGAAACGATGCCGAGGGCCCAGACGGCCCGTGGACTTTCCGAAATGCGGATCATCCAGTCATAGAAGCGGCGCAGCATGGTTTTCCCTGAGCAGGCAGTCCGGATCCGTCCATCGGGCGGTGCCGGGCAGTCCGGGGCGTTGCAGGATATGAGAGCATGACGGTGGTGGGATTCCGGCATGCTCGCGGCGGGATCGTGCCCCCTGGGAAGAGGTCGGAGAACAAGTGATCCCGTCATCACTTGCCGCCACCTCCGGCGACGCTGTCACCACGACTTGCACCGCTAGTCGTGGCTGAAAATGACGGATTCAAGGCAATTCACTTACTCTTCGAAGTTTCCTTAGCGGGCATACGGCGGGAAATCCACCGGCGCCACAGCGTTTTGCGATTTGACGGCATCAGTTCAAATCGCAAAGACGCGTCGAAACAAAGAGTTAGAGAAAAGAAGCGTTTACGCCTAAACGCGCTTTGCTCCAGAAGGCGGCGATCAACTTCCCGTTGGAAACCTCATCCTGCCCCAGAAAAGGCGGGATACGGCGCCAGTGTCTCTCGACAACAATGACGAATCGTTAACGATTGAAACTTCGTTAACCATATTGGCCGCATTTATCCTGAATGAACGAGACCAGCGCAAACTCGACCAAGAGCCCGGCCATGATCGCCGGGGCGCTGTTTGCGTTGCTGTGCTTTGCAGGTCTGCCCGCCCGGGCTGAGCAGGCGGCGCCTCCGTCGGCCCCGTCCGCCGCCGACGAGGCTGCCGCCAAACGCCAGGACCTCGCGCGCATCCAGGGCGAGATCAAGCTGTCCGACGAGACGCTGGCGCGCCTGCGCAAGGAGATCCAGGCGATCGGGAGCGACAGCGAGAAGCTGCGCCAGCAATTGGTCGAAACCGGTGATCAGACGCATGAGACCGAAGCCAAGGTGCTGGGTGCCGAGGCGCGACTGGCTTCGCTCGACAGCAATGAGGACAATATTCGCGTCTCCCTCGATTCCAAGCGCGGCCTGCTGATCGAGGTGCTGGCCTCGCTCCAGCGCATGGGGCGCAATCCGCCGCCGGCCCTGCTGGTCAGCCCGGACGACGCGCTGGAGGCGGTGCGCACGGCGATGCTGCTGGGGGCGGTGCTGCCGGAAATGCGCCAGGAAATGTTGGCCCTGGTGGCCGATCTCAAGGAATTGGCCCGGGTGCGGGGCGAGATCACCATCGAACGCGACACGCTCAAGCAGGCGCTTATCACCCTCGCCGAGCAGCGCACCCGCACCCAGCTTCTGGTCGAGGAGCGCCAGAAGGTGCTGGCGCAGGAGCAGAACACCCTCACCAGCGAACAGGCCCATGCTACCGCCTTGGCGCAGGAAGCCGCCAATCTCAAGGATTTGATCGCCCGCATGGAGCGCGAGGTGGCGCCGGCCAGGCGCGCCGCCGACACCGCCGACGCGGCGGCTGGCCAGACCCGGCCTTCGCTCGCCGCCCTGCAGGATCCGAGCCGCCTGACCCCCGCAATGCCCTTCGACCAGGCCAAGGGTCTGTTACGCTTGCCGGTGACCGGCGCGATGCTGCGCGGCTTCGGCGCCGATGACGGCAATGGCGGCGCCGCCAAGGGCATGACCCTGACGGCGACGTCCGGCGCCAGCGTCACCGCGCCCTGCGACGGCTGGGTCGTTTTCGCCGGCAAGTTCCGCTCCTACGGCCAACTCTTGATCATCAATGCCGGTGGCGGGTATCATGTCGTGATGGCCGGCATGGACAAGATCAATGTGGGGCTGGGCCAGTTTGTCTTGACGGGCGAGCCGGTTGCCGCCATGGGTTCAGGTCCGTCTTCGGGATCGAACGTCGATCCGGGGTCTCAGGCGGGCTTGGGAATACAGGCGACGGCTGCGGCGTTTGGCGGTGCTTCAAGTGCCGGTCAACCCGCCCTATATATAGAGTTCAGGAAAGACGGTGTTTCCATAGACCCCACCCCGTGGTGGGCCAATCAAGGCGAGAAGGCACGCGGATGATTCGCAAGCTTCCCATTCTATTCTGCGGCGTGGCCATGGGCGCGATCGCGACGATCGCGGTGACGCAACCCCACCTGCTGCTGATGGGCGGTGCCAATGCCGCCGTCACCGACACCTACAAGCAGCTCAACCTGTTCGGCGACGTGTTCGAGCGGGTGCGTTCGGATTATGTCGAGCAGCCCGAGGACGGCAAGCTGGTGGAAGCCGCCATCAACGGCATGCTGACCTCGCTCGATCCGCATTCGAGCTACATGGATGCCAAGAGCTTCCAGGACATGCAGGTGCAGACCAAGGGCGAGTTCGGTGGTCTCGGCATCGAGGTGACCCAGGAGGACGGGGCCATCAAGGTGGTGTCGCCGATCGATGATTCGCCGGCGTCCAAGGCTGGCGTCCTCTCCGGTGACCTGATCACCGCCATCGACGGCGAAGCGACGCAGGGCATGACGCTGCAGCAGGCCGTCGACAAGATGCGCGGCGCCGTCAACACGCCGATCATCCTGAAGATCCTGCGCAACAAGGGCGAGCCTGTTGACATCAAGGTGGTGCGCGACATCATCAAGGTGCAGTCGGTCAAAGCCAAGAAGCTGGGCGATGACATCGGCTATATCCGCATCACCCAGTTCAACGAGCAGACCTTCGATGGCTTGAAGAAGAACATCGACAAGCTGAGCAAGGAAATCGGCCCGGACAAGCTCAAGGGTTTTGTCATCGACCTGCGTAACAATCCGGGCGGCCTGCTCGACCAGGCGATCCAGGTGTCGGATGCCTTCCTCGAACGTGGCGAGATCGTTTCCACGCGTGGCCGTCAGGCCGACGACGTGCAGCGTTATTCCGCCCGCAACGGCGACCTGACCGGCGGCAAGCCGGTGATCGTGCTGGTCAATGGCGGCTCGGCTTCGGCGTCGGAGATCGTCGCCGGCGCCCTGCAGGACCACAAGCGCGCCACCATCCTGGGTACGCGCTCCTTCGGCAAGGGCTCGGTGCAGACCATCATTCCGCTGCAGGGCAATGGTGCGCTGCGCCTCACCACGGCGCGCTACTACACCCCGTCCGGCCGCTCGATCCAGGCCAAGGGCATCGAACCGGAGATCGTGGTTCAGGAGAACGTGCCCGACGACCTCAAGGGCAAGGACCAGACCAAGGGCGAATCCGGTCTCAAGGGCCATCTGGCCAATCCGGATGCCGACAACAAGTCGGAGGAAGGCGGCTCCTCGGCCTATGTGCCCGCCAACGAGAAGGACGATACCCAGCTCAACAAGGCGATCGACCTGCTGCATGGTGCGCAGAAGAGCGCCTATTTCCCGCCGGATCCGAAGGCGGGCGTGCCGAACTGACAGGCTTTTCAGCCCATCCCATGCTTGTGCAACGCCGGGCTTGTCCCGGCGTTGCTGTTTTGGGGGCGAAGGCGCCCCCGGACATTCGTGCTTGAATCGTTCCCGCAAAAGCCTATGTGGGAGCATGGTTTCTTCATGAAGGACACGCCATGCGCCTGACCGAACTTCTGGCTCAAAAGCCCGTGCTGCTCGCGGATGGGGCCACCGGGACCAATCTGTTCGAGATGGGCCTGATGTCGGGCGATCCGCCGGAGATGTGGAACCTCGACCATCCCGACCGCATCCACGCGCTGCACCAGTCCTTCGTCGATGCCGGGGCCGACATCATCCTCACCAATTCCTTCGGCGGCAATCGCCGTCGCCTGGCGCTGCACAAGCTCGACGGACGCGTGAAGGAGCTCAATGCCGCGGCCGCCCGCACGGCCCGAGAGGTCGCCGATGGCGCCGGCCGCCCGGTAGTGGTGGCCGGTTCCGTCGGCCCGACGGGCGATCTGTTCCAGCCGCTCGGGCCGCTGACCGAGGACGAAGCCGTCGAGGTCTTCCTCGAGCAGATCGAGGGGCTCAAGGAAGGCGGCGCCGACGTGATCTGGATCGAGACGATGTCGGCTGCCGAAGAGATGCGGGCCGCCGCCAAGGCGGCTGTCAAGGCCGGCATGCCCTATACGGTGACGGCGAGCTTCGACACGGCCGGCAAGACCATGATGGGCATCCCGCCATCGGCCATGCCCGAAGTTGCCGGCGGCGTCGATCCCAATCCTGTCGCGGTGGGTGCCAATTGCGGCGTCGGGGCTTCCGACCTCCTGGTCTCGGTACTGTCGATGACCGAAGCCAATCCCGAAGTGGTTGTCATCGCCAAGGCCAATGCCGGCATTCCGCAGTTCCACGGCGACCATATCCATTATTCCGGCACGCCGGAGCTGATGGCCAATTATGCACGCCTGGCCATCGATGCGGGTGCACGCATCATCGGCGGCTGCTGCGGCACCTCGCCGGCCCATCTTGCCGCCATGCGCCAGGCCATCGATGCCCATACCCGGGCCGAGCGCCCGGATGCGGCCAAGGTGATCGCCGAGATCGGCCCGCTGGTCGCCCCGCCCAAGGTGGGCGGCGGTGAGGAGGCACGGCGCCGGCGCCGGCACTGAGCGCCGACCTTTGTCATGCCCGGCTCGACCCGGGCATCCAGAGCACAGCTCGTCACCTGTGGAAGGCTGGATTGCCGGGCCAATCCCGGCAATGACAATGGCTGTGCTGCTGGTGCGTTCCTCGCGGAACAGCCAGCCCAGGTCCGGCAATCCCATACCAGCAATCTGGTAAGGACATGATTGGCATTGCGCGGATCATCGCCGTAGCAATGGCATGTTTCATCGACAAGGAGAGGCCGATGCGCCGCCTGATCCGTTCCTGCGCCGTGCTCGCCCCGCTTCTGTGCCTGACCGTTCCCACCGGGCCGGCAGCGGCTGAGGACTGGAACGATTATGCCAATGCCCGTTTTGGCTATCGCATCTGTTACCCTGCCGATCTGATGACAGCGGAGCCCGAGGCCGACAATGGCGATGGGCGTGTCTTCACCGGCCGCTCCGGCGCCAGCCTGCGGGTCTGGGGCTCCTACAATGCCGCCGAAGAAGACATCGGCACAATCGTTGCCGGTGTCGCCGGTGACGGCAAGGTCACCTATCGCAGCGCCACCAAGAACGGGGTGGTGGTCTCAGGCCGGAAGGGCGGCGAGACTTTTTACGCCAAGGTCCTGTTCGAGAAGGATGCCAAGGGTGCAGTCGAGACCATCCGTGCCTTCCGCCTGACCTATCCGGCCAAGGAGGCGGCAACCTATGATCCCGTCGCGGCGAGGCTGGCCAAATGCTTCGCCGTCGCTCGCTGAGCACCGAGCAGGCCCGGAGCAAAAGGCTGCTTGCGGGCGCAATTCCGGGAAAAGGCCGACAGTGATTTGCCGGGGTGGCGTAGCCCCTCACCCTCACCCCCCGTTCTTACGGGGAGAGGTAAGGGGCTGCGGTGGCCCGAGCGATCCTGCTGAAAGATGCTCTATCGACTGCAAGCCTTGGCCAAGGCAGCGGCGCCCCTGGAAGCGCCAGTCAGCTTGATCTTTTCGCTCTTGCCGAGGAAGCCGATCTTGAGGGTGCGGCCCTTGCCGAGAACTGCGCTCCAATCGGGATCGAAGTCGGGCTTGGCCTCGAGCGATGGGCCGTTCAATTCATCCTCGACGGCCTGCATGGTCACGTCGACCTGCCCACCCTCGGAACTGAAGCTGACCACGCCCTGCCAGCCTTTGCGGATGCGGTCGGCGCCCGGCAGATAATTGATCGAGAAGGCCTTGCTGTCCGGCGTGCAGAAGAAGGCAAGCGGCTGGTCGTCGGTGTCGGGCACCTCATAGGCCACCACCACCGATTCCGGCGACTGACGGAGCTGCCAGCTATAGGCGTCCGCCAAGGCGGGGGTGGCCACGGCCACGCTGGCGAGAAGGGGAAGGGCAAGGAAACTGCGCATGGGTCCTCGGAGTTCCAGATGGAATGACGGCTCTACGACAGGGTTGGAGAAGGCGCTGTTCCCGGGAACACCCTCTGTTCCCCGGAAAAGAGGCTGTTCCCGGGATCACAGCCAGTCCGGTACCTTGTCGAGCCCGAGCAGTTCGTCATAGCTCGGCCGAGGCCGGATCACCGCGAACTTGTCGCCGTCAACCAGAACTTCCGGGATGAGCGGGCGGGTGTTATAGGTGCCTGACTGCACGGCGCCATAGGCGCCGGCAGACATCACCGCCACCAGGTCGCCGCGTGCCACCGCCGGGATGTCGCGGTCGAGCGCGAGATAATCACCAGTCTCGCAGACGGGGCCGACGACGTCGGCCGTCACCATTGCGCCGCCGAGCAGGCGTTCCTTGATCGGCCAGATCGCGTGATAGGCTTCATAGAGCGTGGGGCGGATCAGGTCGTTCATACCGGCGTCGACGATGACGAAGGTCTTGCCCTCGCCTTCCTTCACAAAGGCGACTTCGCTCACAAGGATGCCGGCATTGCCGGCGATCAGGCGGCCGGGTTCGAACACCAGCGTGGCGCCGAGATCTCTGGCATAGCGCTTGACCACCGCGGCATAGTCGTCGGGGTGAGGCGGCGGCTCGTTGTCGTCGCGATAGGGAATGCCGAGGCCGCCGCCGAAATCGATATGGTCGATGACATGGCCGTCGGCTCTGAGGTCTCTGACTAGGCCGACCAGACGCTCGATCGAGGCGTCATAGGGCTCGAGCGCGGTGATCTGGCTGCCGATATGCATGTCGACGCCGGTGACCGCGATGCCCGGCAGCTTGGCCGCGCGGGCGTAGAGGGCGCGGGCCTGGGCGATCGGGATGCCAAACTTATTCTCGGACTTGCCGGTGGAGATCTTCTTGTGGGTCTTGGCGTCGACATCCGGATTGATGCGCAGCGACACCCGGGCCGTCGCACCCTTGGCGCTGGCACGCTGCGACAGCAGCTCCAGTTCCGGTTCCGATTCGACGTTGAAGCACAGAATGTCTTCATCGAGCGCATAGTCGATTTCGCGCACGAGCTTGCCGACGCCCGAGAACATGATCTTGCTGGCAGGCACGCCGGCGACGCGGGCGCGGCGCAACTCCCCCTCGGAGACCACGTCCATGCCGGCGCCGAGCTTGGCGAGCAGGCGCAGCACGGCAAGATTCGAATTGGCCTTCACCGCAAAGCAGACCAGGGAGGGCACGTCGGCAAAGGCACCGGCGAACACCTTGTAGTGCCGGCGCAGCGTGGCGGCCGAGTAGCAGTAGAAAGGCGTGCCGACCGCGGCGGCAATCGCCGGCAGTGCGACATCTTCGGCATGAAGCACGCCGTCGCGATAGGTGAAGTGATGCATGGCCGGTTCGGTTCGAAATCAGTTCAACAGGAAGTCCATGGGCAGCTTGCGATCCGGCTTCACATAGCCCGGATCCTTCTTCTTGTTGTAGCCGCCGCCCTTGCCGTCCGAGACATGCTGCTCGGGTGGTGGCTCGAGCTTGCCCTTGCGGCCGCAACCGGCGAGGCCGAGAGTCGTGACCAACGTCAAAGCGAGCGCGATGCGGAACGCATTACCAGCCATGGGGAACTCCAGTGTTTGACGCTGTGTAGCACGAATTTTGATTTGAGAGCGCGGACATCTCAGCAACATGTGGGCATGTTGCGATGTCCGTGCTTCGATTATTTCGCCAGCGCTTTCAGCCACTTCCTGGCCTGGGCCTTGACGTTTGCCGGCGCCGTCCCGCCATAGGAGGTCCGGCTGCGGACCGACTTTTCCACGCCGAGCACGGCGAAAAGCCCCTGATGGATGCGTGGCTCCACCGATTGCATCTCAGCCAGCGAGAGCTTCTCCAGAGGCAGCTTGGCATCGGCGGCGAGTCCGACCAGGCGGCCGGTGACGTGATGGGCCTCGCGGAAGGGCAGATTGAGCTCGCGCACCAGCCAGTCGGCGAGATCGGTGGCGGTGGCATAGCCCGAGCCGGCGGCCGCCTTCATGCGCTTGAGGTCGGGCACCATGTCCCTGACCATGCCGGCCATGGCGGCCGTGCAGAGCGACAGCGTCTGCAGCGCGTCGAAGGCGGGCTCCTTGTCCTCCTGCATGTCCTTGCCATAGGCGAGCGGCAGGCCCTTCATCATGGTGAGCAGGCCGACCAGCGCCCCGATGACCCGGCCGGCCTTGCCGCGGACCAATTCGGCCGCGTCGGGATTGCGCTTCTGCGGCATGATGGACGAGCCGGTGGTGAACTTGTCCGACAGCGCCACGAAGGCAAATTGTGGCGTCGTCCAGATTACGATCTCCTCGGCGAAGCGGGAGAGATGCATGGCGGTGATCGAAGCGGCGGCGAGCGCTTCCAGCACGAAGTCGCGATCGGAGACCGAATCGAGCGAATTGGCGGTGGGGCGGTCGAAGCCGAGCGCCTTGGCCGTGGCGTCCCGGTCGATCGGGAAGGAGGTGCCGGCCAACGCCGCAGCGCCGAGCGGGCATTCGTTGAGGCGCCGGCGCGCATCGGCGAAGCGGCCGCGGTCGCGGCCGAGCATTTCGACATAGGCGAGCAGATGGTGGCCGAAGGTGACCGGCTGGGCCGATTGCAGATGCGTGAAGCCCGGCATCACCGCACCGGAGAAGGCGAAAGCCCTTTCGGCGAGTGCCGTCATCAAATCTTTCAGCTGAGCGTCGAGATCGTCGATAGTGTCGCGCACCCACAGCTTGAAATCGGTGGCGACCTGGTCGTTGCGCGAGCGGGCGGTGTGCAGGCGTCCGGCCGCCGGTCCGGCAATCGCCGCCAACCGCGACTCGACATTCATATGGATGTCTTCGAGCGCGCGCGAAAAAGTGAACGAGCCGCTCTCGATTTCGCCGCGGACCACCTCTAGACCGTCCGCGATGGCCTTGGCATCGGCGGCGGCAACGATCCCTTGCTTTTCCAGCATGGCGAGATGCGCCAGAGAGCCGCGGATGTCCTGGGCCCACAGGCGCTTGTCAAAGTCGATCGAGGCGTTGATCTCTTCCATGATCGCGTCCGGTCCCGACTGGAACCGGCCGCCCCACATTTTGTTGCTCATCTGGATAGGCTTTCAGTGAACGAGAATAGTCGGCAGGAATATTCCGAGAGTCAGCCACCACAAGGGTCGAACCGGCGCTGGTTGATCGGCGCGGCAATCCTGGCGGGAGCCGTGGCGGGTGTCGGCGCGGTATACGGGACAAACGGCGGCTCGGGCAATCAGGAAAGCGCATCCTGCCCCGCTTCCGCGGCAATTGCGGCCCGTGTCGACCCGCTCGCCAAGGGGGAGGTGGCGGCTCTCGCCGTCTCCAAGGCGCCTCAACCGCTGGTGCCGATCAGCTTCCAGAAGGCGGACGGCAGCAAGACGACCCTGGCCGATTTCAAGGGCAAGACCGTGCTGCTCAATCTATGGGCGACCTGGTGCGTGCCCTGCCGCAAGGAGATGCCGGCGCTCAACCAGTTGCAGGCCGATCTGGGTGGCCAGGACTTCGAGGTGGTGGCCGTCAATATCGACACGCAGGGGCCCGAGCGGGTCGACGCCTTCCTGAACGAGACCAAGATCGACAAGCTGCACCGCTACGCCGATCCTTCGACCGGCATCCTGCAGAGCCTGCGCAATGAAGGCCTCGGCCAGGGCCTGCCGACCTCGGTGCTGATCGACAAGCAGGGTTGCCGCATCGGCGCCATGGCCGGTCCGGCCGAGTGGGCCAGCGAGGATGCGAAGGCGCTGATCAAGGCGGCAATCGGGTCCTGACACTCCTTCCTACCCACTGCTCCTGTCCGCTTATGGTTTGGCGGCCGGCAGCACATAGCGGTTGAGGATGGCGGCGGCGAACCCGCCCTCGTCCTGGCCGCCATACCGCCCCGCGTGCACCATCACGGTGAGGTCGAGCGAGGGCACGATGAACAGGCGCTGCCCGCCATAGCCGAAGCCGGCGATCCAATCGACGGAGCGGTGGTCGGCCAAGGAGCGCCCGAGCCAGAACTGGAAGCCGTAGAACATGGCGCCGGGGGCGTTGATCTGCGGCGCCGTCGCCATCTCGATCCAGTTGGCCGACACGATTTGTCGGCCCTTCCACGCCCCCTTGTCGAGCACCAACTGGCCGAATTTCAGCGTGTCGGCGGGCAGCAGGCGCAGGCCCGAGGCCGCCACCGGGCCGCCGTTCTGGGGATAGCGCGCCCATTCCACCTTGGTGATGCCCATCGGCTCGAACAGATTCTCGCGTGCCAGCTCATCCAGGGGCTTGCCGGTCGCCTGCTGCAGGACGCAGGCAAGCAGGCCGGTGGTGCCGCCGCTATAGGTCCACACCAAGCCGGGATCATGGGCCACGGGCTGTTCCAGTGCATAGCGACAGGGGTCCTTGGCCATGTCCATGCGACTTTCGCTGTTGGCGGGATTATCATAAGCGAGCTGCTCGTTCCAGGCCAAGCCCGGCGACATGGTGAGGAGATGGCGCAGTGTGATGCCGCGTTTTTCCGGCGTTGCCAGATCGGCATAGACCGGCAGCACCACCAGCACCGGCTGGTCGATCGAGCCGATCCAGCCTTTGTCCAGGGCGATGCCGAACAACAGCGATACCACGCTCTTGCTGATCGAGCGCAGATCGTGCGGAACGTCCGGCCCGAAGGCAACCTCCTTGGCCGGCTGGCCCCAGTGGGAATCGGAGCCAGTGAAATAGCGTTCGAATACCAATTTGCCGTGCCGGGCGATCAGCAGGGCATGGATATTGTCCTCCTTCGCCGCGTCGAGTTTCTGGGCGAGCGTGCACAGGTTTTGCGGATCGAGGCCGACATCTTCAGGCGCAGCGATCGGCCAATCGGACGTCCCCTTGCCGGGCGTGCCGCAGGTCGATTGAGCCGCCGCCGAGCCCGATAGCCCGGCGGTGGTCATGCCGGTCAGAATGATCGCCAAGGCAACGGAAAGGCTATGGGGGCGCATGGGTGCCTCCTTGCAAAGTGTGATGGGGAAATGGGAATAGCGAGAGTTCGATCGGAATCGGCCCGGAGCTCCAGGGGCTTATCCGTGAACGAGGGAAACGAAGGGACAGCCATCTCCAATGCCACCAAAGGTGACGGGAAGGGGGCCGGAGCCTTTAGTCGTGACCGCTAGAGCAAAGCGCGTTTTGGCGAAGCCGCTTCTTTGCTCCAGCTTCTTGCTTGGCCGTGATTCCGCCTAATCCCAAAACGCTTTAGGGAACTTCCTCGATCCGGCCGCTGCCATGGATCTGCGTCGTGAGTCTGGGCTTGCCGCGCAGGGTGACGCGGCCGCTGCCGGAAAGGGTGACGTCGGCACTCTCGCTGGCGGCAATACCGGCTTCACCGCTGCCGCTGATACGGATCTCGGCCGCCTTGGCGGCCAGCTTGGCCAGATCCGCGCTGCCGGAACCGGAGATATGCAGGTTCAATTGTTCCACCGTACCCTCGCCGGTCGCCTGCGCACTGCCGTGGAGGCGAAGCGCGAGCCGATCCTGCGCGATTGCCGCAAGGTGTAGCTCACCGGATCCGTTCACCGTCCAGTCCTTGACCGGGCCGCCCGTCAGCCGGACGGTAACGGCGCCGAACGGGATATCGCAGTCATCGTCCAGGGCGAGGCGTCCCGCCGAGAGGCGGACATGGCCGGTCAGGGTGGGGTCACCGCTGATCACGGCGCTGGATTGTGGGCCGGGGGCATAGCTCACGCTTGCCGGCACGGCGATGGTCAGCGAGCCGTCATTGTCCCAGGGCAGGGTGACCGAACCAGCCTTGCCGTCGCCGCTTTGCGGCAGGGCCGGGCAGGCTCCCCATCCCGTCAGCGTGGTCCAGCGCCAGCCTCGCCAGGGCGAGCCGTCGTTCGGCCCGGCAAGGCTGGTGCCGAGGAACAGGCAGACCAGGGCGATCACGAAGGAGAAGGCCGCCAGTTTTCCAAGTTTCGAGGGCATGGTGCCTCCCATGGCGCCTGCTCGGCGCGAGCATTGTCACGATGCGGCGCCGGAGCGTGGTGAGGAAGTGAGCAAGCGGGTGTAGCGCCGGGCATGTGCAGCCATCGCCCTCAGCCCGGCATTGAGGCCGAGCAGGAAGAGGCAGCTCAGACACACCGCCAGGGCGATGAAACCGAAGCCGACCAGGGCCCGCCCGAGATGGGTGAGCAGGGGCGCGCCATCCCACATGAAGGTCGAGTGGAGCACGATCGCCGATCCGCCGAGCGCCAAGGCGAGGGCAACCAGGCCGAGGGCAAGGAAGACCACCAGGAGGATCGACAGGACGGGCAGCAGCACGAAGAGATCGAGCATGGCGAGGCCGGTGAGCGCGGCGATCGCGCCCAGTATGGTGGATGGGCTCGGCCGCGCCTGCAATTGGCGCAGGCCGCTTTCCGCCTTGAGTGCCCGGGCAAGCTGGGCAGGATCGCCAAGCATCTGCACGACACTGTCCTCGCTACGCCCGGCCTCCTGCGCATCGGTGAAATAGGCGGCGTAGTCAACCAAGACCTCGTCGATCTCCGCTGCCGGCAGCCCGTCGAGACCGGCCTTCAAGGCGTCGAGGAATTCCTGGCGAGAGAAGTCCTGGCGAGTCATGGCATGCCTTCCATAAGCCGGTCGACGGCGGTGACGAAGTCACGCCATTCGCGCTGACGGGCCACATAGTTGGCCTGGCCGGCCGGCGTCAGACGGTAATATTTGCGTGGCGGGCCGCTGGCCGATTCCTCCAGCCTTGTACTGACCAGCCCCTCGGTCTGCAGCCGGCGCATCAGCGGGTAGATGGTGCCTTCGCCCATGCCGACACGCTCGGAGAGCGTGCTGGCGATCTCATAGGCATAGCTTTCACGCCGGTGCAGCAGAGCCAGGACGCAGAGTTCGAGCGCGCCCTTCTTGAGCTGGATGTCGATGGAATCGGTCATGGCCTCCCTACTCTTCAAGGAGGAGAATAATGCAAGGTACCTTTTAATGCAAGGTACCTTGCATTGTTTATTTGGGCAGGCAGATCGCCGAAAGCGGCTGATGATGTGCGGGAGAGGTTGAGGCTTGATGGAGGAGGGCAGCGCGACCTGCGCAGCTTTTGGGCCAAAGCCCGCGCCTATATGTCTTCACGCCACGTCTCGAAAATACCGACAGAGCGAAGACAGATCGTCCCGGGCAGAGCCAGGTCAAAGCGGATGGGTATCACACCCGGTGATAGGGATGGCCGGCGATGATGGTGGCGGCGCGGTAAAGCTGTTCGGCCAGGAGGATGCGCACGATCTGATGGGGCCAGGTCATCTTGCCGAAGGACAGCGAGAGGATCGCACGCGACCGGATTGCGTCGCCATGGCCGTCGGCGCCGCCGATCAGGAAGGCAAGGGATTGGGTGCCGCCGTCGCGCAAGCCGGCAATCCGCGCGGCAAAGGCCTCGCTGCCGGGCGAGCTGCCGGTTTCATCCAGGGCAATGATGGTGGCCGTGCCAGCAGCGGCGAGCAGCTTGTCGGCTTCCTCGGCCTTGCGGTCCTCGGGCCGCCGGGCGCGGCTTTCGTCGATTTCGATGATGTCGAGCGGGCCAAGGGCCAAGCTCCGCCCGCTGGCATTCAGCCGCTCAGCATAACGAGCCACGAGATCGCGTTCCGGGCCGGCTTTGAGCCGGCCGACGGCGCAGATCATCAGGCGCATGCTCGCTTTAGAGCAAGGGTGCGATTTCTTCGAATCGCGCTTTGCTCTAACTCCTTGTTTTGACGCATTTTCTCAATCGAAAAGTCTATCAACTTTTCTGGAAAATGCTTTAGCTCGGAAGCAACTCGTTCGGGCGGCCTGACGACCACATCTTCTCGAGATTGTAGAAGGCGCGGACCTCGGGGCGGAACACGTGCACGATGACGTCCCCGGTATCGAGCAGCACCCAGTCGCAGACCGGGACACCTTCGATCCGGGGATTGCCGTGTCCGTTTTCCTTGAGATCCTTGGCGATGCGATCGCTGATCGCGCCGACATGTCGGGCAACCCGACCTGTCGCGATGATCATGACGTCGGCGATTGCACTCTTGCCGCGCAGATCGATTTCCACAATCTCCTCAGCCTTCATGTCATCAAGGCAGTTGAGGATCAGGCGAACCGTAGCTTCAACGTCCGGGCGGATCGCTCGGCTCACGGGATGAAGCGGAATCACGTCCGCTTCGCGTCTCACCAACGTGGTCAGGGGCACACCCTCTTGCTCATTGATTCGCGGACCTCCGCGAATTCCACTCGCTCCACAATATTAGCAAGCCATCGCGTCGATTCAATGACGCCAATAGAATTAAGCCTGCTCCGACATAGTTAATAAGTGGTTAATTTTTACCTTATGGGCAAGCCCTGGCCATTGACCCGCAAGGCGGTGGAGGAATTGGCATCGAGCGGCGCGTGCAGGAAGATCCAGGCGGGCGCCCGGCGATATTTCAGCGTCGCGGCCTGATATTCGGGGACGCGATAAGCGGCGAGTACACGGGCCGCCTTGGCAAGCGGGCCCTTGGTGGTGGCGCCGGGGCGGGCCACCACGGCAATGGCCACCCGCGAAGCGATGGCCTGCCATTGCTGCCAGCGATGGAAGCCGGCGAGATTGTCGGCGCCCATGATCCACACGAAGGTCACGCCCGGGCAGCGGCGCTGCAGCCAGGCGATGGTGTCGTAAGTGTAGCGGGTATGAATATCGGCCTCGATGCCGGTCACTTCGATGCGAGGGTGGTCTGCGAGCCGGCGTGCGGCCGCCACCCTGAGTTCGAGCGAGGGCAGGGCCCGATTGTCCTTGAGGGGGTTGCCGGGCGTCACCAGCCACCAGACCCGGTCCAGCCCGAGCCGCGTCAGCGCCACCAGGCTGGCATGGCGATGGCCTTCATGAGGCGGATTGAAGCTGCCGCCGAACAGCCCGATGGTCATCCCCGGGGCGAAGGCGGGCAGGCGGCGGGCATCGGCAGGCGAGAGTGGAGGCATCACAACCGCATTCCCCTCTCCCTGGCGGGGAGAGGGGCTAGGGGCGAGGGGGAAAACATGCATGGTGCCCTCAAAAGACCCTCACCCCTAGAGCAAAGCGCGTTTTAGCAAAAACGCCCTTTTCTCTAGTCTCATGTTTCCCACGCGTCTTTGCGATTCCAGGTGCTCCCGTCTAATCGCAAAACGCTCTAGCCCCTCTCCCGACTAGGGAGAGGGGAGATGACTACGCGTTGGCCGCGATCTTTTCCCATTCGCGGATGTCGACGAAATGGCCGACGATGGCGGCAGCAGCAGCCATCTGCGGCGAGACCAGGTGGGTCCGTCCCTTGTAGCCCTGGCGCCCCTCGAAGTTGCGGTTCGAGGTCGAGGCGCAGCGCTCGCCGGGAGCGAGCTTGTCGGCATTCATGGCCAGGCACATCGAGCAGCCGGGCTCGCGCCAGTCGAAGCCGGCGGCCCGGAAGATCTTGTCGAGGCCCTCGGCTTCGGCCTGCATCTTCACCAGGCCGGAACCCGGCACGATCATGGCATTGACATTGGCGTTGACCTGGTGACCTTCGACGATGCCGGCGACGGCGCGCAGATCCTCGATGCGGCCATTGGTGCACGAGCCGATGAAGACGCGATCGAGCTTCAGGTCCTGGATGCGCTCACCACCCTTCAAGCCCATATAAGCCAAAGCGCGTTGGATCGACGCCTTCTTGTGTTCGTTGGCGGCATCCTCGATGCGTGGCACATTGCCGGTGATCGAGGCAACATCCTCCGGGCTGGTGCCCCAGGTGACGATCGGCGGCAGTGCGGCGGCGTCGAGTTTCACCTCGCGGTCGAAATGTGCGCCTTCCTCGGTGTAGAGTGTTCTCCAATAGGCCAAAGCCCGCTCCCAGGCTTCGCCCTTCGGCGCCTTGGGGCGATCCACGAGATAGGCAAAGGTCTTCTCGTCGGGCGCGATCAGGCCGGCGCGGGCGCCACCTTCGATCGACATGTTGCAGATGGTCATGCGGCCCTCCATCGAGAGGGCACGGATGGCGTCGCCGGCATATTCCAGCACATGCCCGGTACCACCTGCCGTGCCGATCTCGCCGATGATGGCCAGGATGATGTCCTTGGCGGTCACGCCGTCCGGCAGCTTGCCGTCGACGGTGACCCGCATATTCTTGGCCTTCCGCTGGATCAGCGTCTGCGTGGCGAGCACATGCTCGACCTCGGAGGTGCCGATGCCGTGCGCCAGCGCCCCGAAGGCGCCATGCGTGGAGGTGTGGCTGTCGCCGCACACGATCGTGGTGCCAGGCAGGGTGAACCCCTGCTCGGGGCCGACGATGTGGACGATGCCCTGGCGCTTGTCGAGCTCGGAATAATATTCGACGCCGAAATCCTTGGCGTTCTGGGCGAGCGTCGAGACCTGCATGGCGCTTTCGGGGTCGTCGATGCCCTTGGAGCGGTCGGAGGTCGGCACGTTGTGGTCGACGACGGCCAGGGTGCGCTGGGGCGAGTGCACCTGGCGGCCCGAGACGCGCAGGCCCTCGAAGGCCTGCGGGCTGGTCACTTCATGCACGAGGTGACGGTCGATATAGAGCAGGCTCGTCCCGTCGGCGGAAGTTTCGACGACGTGATCGTCCCAGATCTTGTCATAGAGCGTGCGGGGAGCCATGGCTTTTCCTAGAGTGTGACGTCGATTTGACGCTGATGTAGTCAAAAATGCCCGTATGGAAAAGAGTGTAAAAACTAACAGCCTAATTAGGTAGTTTGGCGATCTCCTCAATGAATCGCTTTCCCAACCAGTTTAGTTGATCCGGTGCGTTTTCGATGAACTCGTCGATCGATGGCACTTGAAATTCGCGCGAATCAAAGACCTCCCAGCCGAGCTGATTGCTGGACCAGCCAATCTCGGCTTCACCCTGCCATTGTCCCATCGTGTGACGCATGAGGAACTGCATACCGAGGGCCTGCCGTCTGGAATGGATCGGCGTCTTGATATCTGCGTTCAGATAAAGGAGCAGAACTTTGCCGTCAGTCGCGTAGTCGTCGGGCCCTTTGTCGGATGGCACGACCGAGATCTGGAGATTGTGGAGGCTTTGTTTCTTACTTGCCTCATTCAGGCTTCAATGAAGCTCCGATGAGCAACGGCGAGACAGCCCAGGAAATCCAGTACTGTCTCGGTGGATTCTGCTGCCATCACGGCCCTTCCGTCACGCCCACCATCGGTCCCAACGTGGTCCAGCCGCCGATGGCCGGCATCGGGGGTGCGTAGAGGGTGGAGATCGAGCCGTCGAGGAAGAGGGCGTTTTGGGTGCCCAGGCCGTCACGGAACAGTTCAGCGAAATCGTGGAAGCTCACCGGCTCGGCCGAGATGGCGAAGATCACGATCTTGCCGTCGCGCACGCCAACGCCATTGCGGATCTTCTCGGAGGGACCGTCCGGCTGGATCTTGGGATGGATCTGGCCGTCGATCACCAGCATAGGGCCGGATTGCGTGGCGAAGCGGGCATTGATGCGGGCTTTCAGAAACCGGCTCGTCTCCATCACGCCGGCCTTGCCGTCGCCGAAATAGAACACGCCATTGGGCTTGAGATGGAAATTGCCAAAGCCGTTGCGGGTGTTGGCGTTGTGCAGGATGCGGCCATTCTCGACATAGAGGCCGACGGGGCCGAGCGCCTTGTCATACATGCCGGCATTCATGGCGAAGATCAGCTTCTTGCCCTGGGCGCCCAGTTCCTGGGCGAGCCGGTTCGGACTGCCGAGCGGCGTGCCGTCGGCGCCGCGCCAATAAAGGGCCAGGCTGTCGTTCGACAGATCGAAGCGGCACACGATGTAGCTGCGCCCCTTCGAGGTCACGTCCTCGCAGGCAGCTTCGGCCGCGACGGCCGATCCGATCAGGGCGACGATGGTTGCCAGGCCCAGTAAGGTCCGGCGCAGAAACGACGGCAAGCAACAACTCCTCAGAGCAAAGCGTGTTCAGCGGGTCTGAGTGGTCAGGATCTTGAAGGCGAACAGCCCGAAGACCCCGGCGAAGGTGAAGTCGATGCCGCGCAGTACGCGTGGGCGCGCCTTCAGCCACGACACCACCTTCTCAGCCCCGAGAATCAATAGAAACGCAAACGGCAGATTGATGGCAATGAAATAGAGTCCCAGGAAGAAAAGTTTCTGGGAGGCATGCGGGTCGGTGGCGTCGACGAATTGCGGCAGGAAGGTCAGGAAGAACAGCACTACTTTGGGGTTGGTGAGGTTGATGCCGAGCCCGACCGTGAAAGTGGCCCAGAATCCTGCCTCCTGCTTGGTCTCGTCGCGAATGTTCAGGGCAGAGCCGGAGCGGATCGCGCCATAGGCAAGCCAGAGCAGATAGAGCGCGCCGACGATCTTCAGCACGGTGAAGGCGGTGGCCGAGGCCGCCAGCACGGCCGACAGGCCGACCGCGGCAAAGAAAGTATGGAACAGGCAGCCGACCTGCGTACCCAGCATAGCGGCGGTACCGCCGCGCCGGCCGCCGGAAATGGTCTTGGCCAGCCATAGGCTCATGTCGGGACCGGGCGTGATGAACAGGAACACACAGGCGATCGAATAGAGGGCGAGCGTATGGAGATCGGGTAGAAAGGTCATCGCGACAATCCGCCGGCACAAATCGGGTATGTGTCTGCTACACCCTGACGCGCATTTGGGGAAGGATTTGGTAGCGCCGACGCCCCTATCCTAACTGGCCTATCCGGCTGCGGCGGGAGGCAAGGCCAAGGCCGCATTGGCGGCGACGGCGGCGCCGAGCGAGGCACGGCCCTCACCGTCGAGCGTGCGCACCGCCACGGTGCCGGTGGAGAACTCGATGCCCTGTTCGGGCAGGATGCGGACCAGACGCTTGAGCGCCTCGCGCTGGATGAAGGTCGGCTTGTTCGGTTTGACCGTGAATTTGAATCGGACGACGATGGCGTTGTCGGTGATGTCGAACACGCCCTGCATCTTCAGCGGGGTGAGGAACTCCTCCTTCATCTCGGGATCCTCGAGCATGTCCTGGCCGATCTTCTTGACCGCCTTGCGCAGCTTTTCCAGATCGGTCTCGCGTGCGAAGCGTAGCGGAAATTTGATGGTCGCCCAGTCGCGGCTGTAATTGGTGACCTGGCCGAGCTGGCCGTAGGGGATGGTGTGCACCGGCCCGTTCTGGTGACGCAGGCGCAGGGAGCGCAGGGTGAAGCCCTCGACGGTGCCCTTGGCCTTGCCGACATCGATATATTCACCGACCCGGAAGGCATCGTCGATGAGGAAGAACACACCCGACACCACGTCCTTCACCAGGGTTTGCGATCCGAAGGAGATGGCAAGGCCGAAAATCGAAGCACCGGCGATCAGCGGCGTGACATTGACGCCGAGCTGAGACAGGACGGTCAGCACGGCCAGGATGGAGATCGCGATGGCCAGGCCGATGCGGAAGACCGGCATCATGGTGGCGACGCGCGAGGCGGTGGAAACCGGAGCTTCGTCCTCGGTGTCGCTCGCGCCCGGCTGGAGAGGAGAGCCGCTGCGGCCAGAGGAATAGCGGTCGGTGATGTAGCGCACCAGTTCCCAGGTGCAATAGGCGGCAAAGGCCGTCAGACCGGCCGAGAAGAGGCTGCGCGCCACCCTGTTGAAATCGTCGCCGGCCATTACGCCGCTGACATCGACGGCCCAGGTTCGGCCCAGGGCGCCGATCGCCAGGATCAGGACGCCGAAACGGGCGCAGCGCGCCAGCGCTTCCGCGCCCCTTGGATGGATCAGGCGGACGCCGTCGGTCTGATGCTGAAGCATGATGCGGATACGGTGCACCAGTGATTCGACCACCAGCAGTGCTACCAGAATCGCCAGCGTCAGCATCAGGGCGCCGGAGATGCGCGTCTGGCCCGCCACGGCCGCATAGATATCGGCGGTGACGAACAAGGCAAACAGCAGCATGGCTCCAAGGAACCAGTGCTTGGCGATCGTGGTCTTGACCGGGCTGGCATGGGCGGGATTGGCGACGCCGATGAACCAGCGGCCGATCGGGCCGTTGAGCCGGATACAGACGGCCACCATGCCCAGCATCATGATCACGGCGCCATAGAGCTGGGCGGTTCCCACCGCCAAAGGCGGGGATTGCAACGCACGCAGCACATCAGCCAGCACGGTGTTGAACAAGAGCAGCAGAATTGCAAACGAAGCGCCACGATAGATTGCCCGTGCATCGGCATCCCCGAGATCGGGCAGGCGCGCCTCGGCCAGGCGTGGCTGCAGGGTGAAGCGGAACACCGCCTGGAGCATACGCCAGATCAGCATGGTCTTGAGCATGGCGATGGAGAAGCGGGTCTGTGGCAGGTCGCCCATGAAGCGGGCCGCCTCGCTGGCGTTTCCGACGACCCAGAGCGCGATCAGGGGAGGCAATTCCAAGGCCCCGAGGCCGAGCAGGGCCCTTATGCCATGCAGCCCATGCATCCGGATCACCAGGCGGCGCCGCAGGGGTGTCAGCAGCAGCCGGACTACCCATTCTGCCGCAAGGGCCGCCGCCAGCGCGCCGATCAGCAGCAGAAAATAGCGGCCGAGGCTCCTGCCATTGTTGAAATCAGCATCGAGCCTGGTGATCAATTTGCCCAATTCGGCCCAAAGAGCCGGCAGGCCGGTGACGAGGCCGCCGACATGCATGAACATCTCGGTCTGCTGGGCACTCGCCATCTGCATGCCGCTGCCGTCAGGGCCGGGCGGAACGGGTTGTGTGCCCTGGGCCTGCAATTTCTTCATGACGGACTGGCTGATGGCTTCCACCATCGTATCCATCTGCTGCTGGCTCATGACGGGAGCGGCAGGAGCCGAGGGCGGTGGCGTTCCCTGCGCCCAGCAAGGCCAGCTTGCCAGGGCGAAAACCAGGAAGAGCCAACGCAAGCCGCCAGGCAGTTTCAAGGCAAACGTCCTCCAAAACGTCTTGCGGCTTGCCGGCATGAGCCAGGAATCGCAAGACGCTATAGCCAATCCCGTTGGATTGGCTGGAAACAAAGAGTGAGAGCGAACCGACGTCCACGCCTGAACGCGTTTTGCTCCAGCCGCCGACGGGCAGGCGCAGGGCCTTGCTTGCCTGACCGAAAGACGGACAATTCACGACACAGGGCGAAGGGGCGGTCAATGGCCCCGTAACGGCAATCTGCTACTTTCGCGTCAGCAGGACGGTGGAATTCGCCTGTCGCGATATGGGCATGTCCTCGCAATCCAGGCTGCGCAGCTCATAGGCTGCGAGTGCCGACTGGGCCGTCGCCGTCAGAGCCTCGATCTGTACCGGCGAACGGCCGGCCTTGGCGAGCAGGCGTGGATGGAAAGCGATCAGGGCCGCGACGGTGCGCGGGCCGAGGAGAGGCGCGAGGTACGGCAAGAGCTGATATTCGGCCCCTTCCACATCCATTTTGAGGACGATGCGCTCGGCATCCCCCGCCATGGCCGCGATGTCGGCAGGTAGAATGGCCTCCGCCTCCCACAGCGCGACGCCGCTGTCTGCGGCCAGGATGCTACCCATGCTGTCGCCGGGTTTCCTGGGCGACCCTAGCCTGACGCGCCCCGGCGTCGGCGACACCGCGGCATTGTGGAGGCGGATGCGCGATGACAGCGTCGGATTGGCGGCGACATTGGCGCTGATGAGCTCGAAGGCGCGCGGGTCGGGCTCGAAGGCGAGGACATCGGCCCCGAGCGCAGCGGCTGTCAGGGTGATCGGTCCGATCCAGCCGCCGATATCGATGAGCAGCGTATCAGGGCCGGCGAGCGCGTGCACACTCGCCAGTGTTTCCGGTTCCCAGGTGCCGCTCTCGGCCTTGTCCCAGAAGCCGTCCTTGTCGTCGGCGACGCTAAAACGCGTGCCGGCAACGGTACGCAACCGGGCGTTCACGCCGCTTTGCTCTGCAGCTCGGCTGCCTTCTGCCGGCGCAATTTATTGAGCTTGATCTTGAAGCCCATATTGTCGGCGTTGGAATAGGAGCAGCTCTGGCAGATATCGAACTGCTTGGTGTAACCGTGGCGCCGAGCCTTGGCGGCTTCGTCCGACAGATAGGCCTGCTTGAAGCCGACCTTGTCGACATTGGGCAGCTTGATCATGCGGTCATAGTCGATGCAGCACAGGCCGAGATCGCCTTCCCAGAACACCACGGTCTGATAGAGCGGCACGTCGCAGAGCAGGCTGATCTTCTCGTTCTGGTGGCGCTGCAGATCGTGGTTCTTCGGCACGAGGTGGCCGTATTTCGTCTGCTGGTCGTCGTCGGTATAGGAACCCAGGCTGAAGGTCTTGAAGCGCACCTGGTCGAAGCCGATATTGTCGGCCCACTCCACCATCGCGTCGATCTGCTTTTCCGAATAGGAGGTCAGCAGCGTCTGCAGCACGGTCACCGTCTTGGTGATGCCGAGGCGCTGCTTGATGGCGAGGAAGTTCTCGATATTGGCTTTCACCTGCTCGAATTTCGAGCCGACGCGATAGGATTCCTGCGCCTCGGCGTCGAAGCCGTCAATGCACAGGTTGATGCGGCCAAGCCCGGCCTGGAGCATCTTCTCGATCAACTCGGAGGAGAGCTTGGTGGCGTTGGTCGAGACGAAGGTATCGTGCCCGCGCTCGTTGGCGTAGGCGATCATCTCGGGCAGCGCCTTGTTCATGGTCGGCTCGCCGGAGAAGTTGAAATACATCGCCGGCTTTTCCTTCTCGTCGACGAAATCGTCGACGATCTGCCGGAATATTTCCATCTTCATCAGGCCGCGTGGCCGCGTCATGGCGAAAGTGACCGGGCAGACGGGGCAGCGCAAATTGCACGAATTGGTGACGTCGACGACGATGATCGTCGGCAATTTCTTGAAATAGCTGAGCGGAATATGGCTGGCAGCGTAGGTGAACGCCTTGCGCGCCAGAGGCGATTTCTGGATCTGGTCCGTCACCTTGTCGCGCATGCGGTGCAGCAGCTTGGGGGCGGCGGACTTGGTTCCAATCGCAGTCAGATCAAGCACGGTCTTCTCCATCCGGCACACCGGATCAAGGCCGGTGGCTTGAGCCCGTGTGTAGCGCAGATTTGGCAGGAGTGCGACAGGCGGCGCTCAAATTCGAGTGATGGTGGTCCCGGCATGACGCGCCGTGCCGGATGCCGGGAAAGCACCCTTCAGAGCCGTACTGGATCCTCGCCATCGGCAGCGCCGTCCAAGCCCGCTCCGGTCGATGCGCCGCTTCCCGCGGCAATTCGGGAAGGCCTTCGCTGAGGGCCGGCACGGTGCGGCCTGCCGGAATGCGGCGTTGCAGGATCTTCGCGTCTCACTCCGCCGGTACGGGCGTTTCATCCAGCGTATAGAGCGTGATCGGCTTGTCCCGACCGACGATGTGCAGATGCTTGCCGTTCTGGCGGCGCAGCGACATGCCGGAGCGCTGCATCGCTTCCTCGGAAATCAGGCAGTCGGTCAAATAGTCCTTGGTGGCAGCCTCCAGCCGGCCGGCAATGGTGACGGTGTCGCCGAGCGCGACCAGGCGCATGCCGCGTTCGCTGTCGCCGACACGGGCGATGATGGCAGGGCCGGAATGGATGCCGATGCCCACCCGCAGCGGGATCGAGAGCGCGGCTCCGAATTCGGTGTTGAGGCCTTCCACGCTCTTGAGCATGCCCCTGGCCGCCCGGATGGCATCGGCTGCGCCGCGTGAGGGCTCGTCGCCAAGGCCGAAGACCGCGATCAGCCCGTCGGCCGCAAAGGCATCGACGCGGCCGCCATGGGCTTCGGCGGCCTGGGTCATTTCCTGCACGAAGCGGTTCATCAACAGCACGATGTCATAGGGAATCTGCAGCCTCGTCATCGCGTTGAAGGCGCGGATGTCGACGAAGAGCGCGGTGATCTCGCGTTCGGCGCCCCAGCGATAGAGATCATCGCCGCTGCGCCCGCGCATGCCTGTCGGCACGATCGGCAGCAGGATCTGCACGGAGATGTCGTGGTCGGGGCGAAGCTGACAGGCGAGGCGCACATTGGCGGGTGCCGAGATGCGCTCCAGCATGGTGCGCTCGGCCTTGCTCGGAGCCGGCAGGGCACTTGCGTCGGAGGTGACCGCCACCCGGCAGGTCGAGCAGCGCCCGCGTCCGCCGCATTGGGCGGGGTGGGGGATGGCATTGGCGCGGCTGGCTTCGAGCACGGTGGTGCCGCGCGGGATCTTGAAGGTACCATGGCCGACATAGCGGATGGCGACCGTGCCGGAACGCAGCCGCAGTACGACCCGGAGAATCATCACGAAGGCAACAAAGGCGATCACGGCGGCAAGGCCGAGCAGCAGCCATTGTCCGGCAACGAGCAAGGCCATGGTGTGATCGGCGGCGATCGGTGAAGGCGTGCGGCCGGCGGCCTCGAGCTCTCGGCTGGCGGAGAAGAAGCCCGCCAGCGCCAGCGTGGGCAGCATGCCCATGCCCAGGATCAGCAGGTCGCGCCAGCGCGCATAGAAGGAGCGGCTGCGCAACACCTGGCCGATGCCGATGCAGCCATGGGTCCAGGCGCAGAGCAGCAGCAGGATCTGCTTGACCGGTCCGCCCTGCCAGATTCGCGCCAGCACCTCGCCATAGCTTTCGCTGTAGCCATAGAGCGAGGTGACACGCGTGCCCAGCACATGGGAGATCAGGAAATAGGGAATGGCCAGGCCGAGGGCGATCTGCACCAACTCCTCGAGCGGCATGCGCGAGATGCGCCGCGTGGTCAGTCGCTTGAGCGCGAGCGCGGCATGGGTCAACAACGCTCCGTAGAGGAGCGCGGTGCCGCCATAGGACTGCCAGGCCCAGATGCGCCAGCGCTGCACGGCCTCCATGGTCGCTACGCCGAACACGCCGAGGGCGTGGTTGAGCAGGTGGGTGGTCACGAAGGCGAACAGCACGACCCCGGCCCAAAGCCGCAACTCGCGCTCCCGCGGCAATCGCCATTCGATTTGCCCGGGTGCGCTCTCGGTGTCGCTCATGCGGTCGAACTCGTGAAGATGAGTGCCGGGATGCGGCAGTCGGTCAAAGGGGTGGCCCCTGCGTCACTGAGGCAAAGCTCGTTTTAGCGAAAACGCGATTTTACTCTAGCTCTTTGTTTCCGAGCCAATCCAACGGATCGGCTGGAGCGTGTTTGCGATCCGCGGTGACGCCCTCGAGCATTCAGGCTTGAATGCTTGGGCGCCAGCCTGCCACTAGTGCATTTTCTGCAGCAGCGCGAGCAGCGCGTCGATCTCTTCCTCGCTGTTGTAATAGTGCGGGGAGGCACGCACCAATATCGGCAGATGGCGGGCGAGCGCATCGAGCAGAGTGCTGCCCGGCCTGGATATGCTGAGATTGATGCCGGCTTCGGTCGCGCGGCGGCGGACCTCCTCCGCCTCTAGGCCATCGACCGCGAAGGTGACGATGGCCGCCGGGTGCGGGCCGAGATCGAAGATGCGCAGGCGCGGGAGCGACCGCAAGCCCTCCCGCAGCCGCTGTGACAGCGCCAGGCAGCGTTCGCGAATCGCCTCGATGCCGACGGCGAGGGCGTAATCGGTGGCGACGCCCAGCCCGAGCCGCGCAGCGTAATTGTTCTCCCAACTCTCGAAGCGCCTGGCATCGTCGCGCAAGCGATAATGATCCTTGTCGACCCAGGTTGCGCCGAAATGATCGATCATGGGCGGCTCGAGCGTGAGGCAGAGCTTGCGGCGCACATAGAGGAAGCCGGTGCCGCGCGGCCCGCGCAGGAATTTGCGGCCGGTCGCGGACAGCATGTCGCAGCCGAGCGCCTCGACGTCGACAGGCATCTGTCCGACCGCCTGGCAGGCATCGAGAAGATAGGCAATGCCATGGCGCCGGGCCACGGCGCCCACGGCGGCGGCTGGGTTGACCAGTCCGCCATTGGTCGGGATCCAGTTGATGGCGATCAGGCGGACCCTGTCGTCGATCATGGCCTCGAGCGCGGCGGGGTCGAGCACGCCGTCGGCATCGTCGGGAATGACCTCGATCACCGCACCGGTTCGCTTGGCGACCTGCAGGAAGGCGATGTAGTTGGCGCCATACTCGGCCGTGGTGGTGAGAATGCGGTCGCCGGGCCGGAAAGGGAGAGCATAGAACGCCATCTGCCAGGCGACGGTGGCATTCTCCGTCAAGGCGATCTCGTCGCGGGCGCCGCCGACGAGGCGGGCCAGGCTGTCATAGACACTGTCGAGACGGGCTGCCGATTCTTCGGCGGCCTCATAACCGCCGATCTCGGCTTCGCGCCTGAGATAGGAGGTCATCGCATCGACCGCTGGCGCCGGCATCAGGGCTGCGCCAGCATTGTTGAGATGGATGCGATTGGCGACACCGGGGGTTTCGGCACGAAGGCGATCGAGCGCAAGGGACATGGCGGTTCCTTAGGCGTCCCTCGATCCGATGGAGTCATCCGGAATCGCAAAGACGCGTCGAAACGGAATCGGAACGAAACTGCGTTTGAAACGCACCTCGCTCCAGGGGATGGCATGGCGCCATCTGCCCCCGAGTCCTGCCTGCCAAGCCTTCACAATGCAAGTAATTGTAGGTAAATTCGCCAAGCAAGATGTGGCCGCCGCAAAGCTGCAGCGGCTGGTTGAAGCGCACCCGTCAGGCGCCTCAATGCGTCAGGCGCTTCAATGCGTTAGGACGTGGGCGTCCTGCGTGGCGATCTGCATGACGCGGCGCGCCAGTTCCTTGGCGATCGACATCGAGAATTGCGGATTGTCCTGCATCATGCGCAGCAGGCAGTCCTTGTTGATGCGCATGACCGAAATCTCGGTATGAGCCCGCGCTGAAGTGAAACGGCGTGCGTCGCAAAGCACCGCGACTTCGCCGATCATGCTGCCCGGGCCTTCGGTGCCGACAGTGATGAGGCTCTCGCCGTTCTGGGCAAGAACTTCGACTTCGCCCTTGAGGATGACATAGGCAGCGTCAGGAATCTCTCCCACCTTGAAGAGATAGTCGCCCTTCTCGAAGGTCAACTGCTCGCTCATGCAGGCAAGCAGCCGCATCTTGCACGGATCTATACCCGTGAAGATCGCCGCGTTCCTGATGGTCTTGACTTCCAGATCGAGATCCAAGGTCCCTCTCCCCGCTCAACCCAAACAACCCCTCGTTGAGCAATCGAGGCAAAATCCAGCTGCAATCCAAGCATCATTTAGGCACTCTGCGCAAGAGTAACAATATCGCGAGTGACGATTCTTGATCCCTCGAACTCGATGATCCGGTCGAATCCCTCTGCCTGGCCGCTGCTCGGCAGGGTTGCAATCAAGGTGCGCCCCTGCATGGCGCTGCGCACGCTATGGAGAAGCTCCTCGGCTTCCGTGCTGGAAAAGGCCAAAAGCGCGTTCTCCATCACCAGAATCTGGGGATTGGCGACCAGGGCCCGGGCGATGGCGATGCGGGCGCGCTGCGCCGGCTGCAACTGCCAGCCATTCTTGCCGACTTCGAAATTCAGTCCGAGGGCGAAGATGTCCTTGTCGAGGCCGAGTTCCTCGACGACGGCCCGCGCCAGCGCGTAGACGCGCTCGGGAGCATTGGCGATGCCATAGCTGATGCGCCCGAACAGGATGTTGTCTCCCACCGGGGCGGCGCGCATGTAGCTGGCGGGATCGTAGAACTCGATCTCACCGCTGTAATGGGAGGGCAGGTGGGTACGGAAGCTGTGGCGAGCGCGCAGCACACGCGCCATGAAAGCCTCGGTGACCAGACCCAGGCGATGGCGCGGCTCGATATAGGCAAGGCCCGCGCCGAGCAACCGCGTGCGCGCCGAGGATGAGAGCGCCCTCGTGGTGCCGCGTGCGTGCACGGAATCCACGATCTCCTGGAAGCGCGGCAGGTCCTCGGGGCGAATCGCCGAATAGCGCTCGAACACGGGATGTTCGGGCGGCAGGCCGGCGAAGGTTTCCACGGCCATCTCGGCCACGCGCAGGCCGAAATCGATCAGGGGCTCCAGCAGGGCCTCGGCCTCGAGGATGGAGCGCATGAAATTGTTGCGTTGCAGGCTGTCCATATGCAGCTTCTTGCCCTTGGGCACGCCGAAGAGCAGGTTTTCGCCGACAGAGGCGCCGGCGTTGTAGAGCTGGGGGTCGAAGGGATCGACCAGATGGGACATGCCCTTGCTCGCGAGGCGCTCGCGCACGACCTGGCGTGCCCGCACGAATCGCTCGAGGAAAGCGTCGCTATGGCTGTCGTCGAAGCGGCCGCGCACGCCGAAGCGGTTGATGTCCGCGAAGGCGCCGGCGGCGTCGAGCGCCCTGCGAATCGCGTCGTCGACTTCCTGCGGCCCGGCCACGCCCAGCGCCTGGTAGTCCGTCCAGTCGGCATCGGCTGAGATCAGCGGATTGCCGGACCGGCGTGCTTCGAGGAAGGTCTTGTATTGCACGTTGTCGGACACGAGCACCGAGATGTCGCCGAGGGCGGGCGGCCGGCGCTGGGCGGCGAACAGGATGTTGTCGCGGATGGAGCCGGGCGAGAGCAGGGCATCCGGGCCGACGAAGGACAGGATCTGGCTGAGTTCGAGGTCGGAGAACGCTGAAATTTCGGTTTCGCCGATCTTCACGCTGCCCTGATAGGCCAGGAACTGGCGGCCGACGATGCGGGCCATGATGTCCCGGCCGGAGCCGGCCGGCCCGACCAGGGCGATGTGACCAGGCCTTTCCAGCGTTAGGGAGAGACGGTCGAGCAGCGAGACGCCACGGGCATCCTGCACGCTAACCGAGGTAAGCTGGATCGGTGTGTCGGCGGGGGGAATCGCCGTGGTCTTGCCATTGGCCGGCGGCAGCAGGCGCTCGGGCGAGAACTGGGCGGCGACCTGCTCATATTTCACCTGCACGTCCTGGCGCTGCTGGTCCCAGGTGATGAGGTCGTTGATCGGCGCGGGAAGATCCTTGTAGGCATTGATCACGGCAATGAGGGAGCCGATGCTCACCGTGCCGATCACGGCAAAGTACCCGCCCACGGCGTAGAAGATGAAGGGCGTGAGCTGGGCCAGGAGGTTGTTGAGGAACTTGACCGCGAATTTGCGGCGGAACAGGTTGGCGCGGATCGTGTAGAGGCCACCCAGCCGGTCGCCGATCTCGGCCTCGACATAGCGCGTGGCGCCGAAGGTGTGGAGGGCGGGGGCCGTCTCGATCGCCTCGCCGATTCGCCCCGCGAGTTGGCGCGACGCCAGCTGGCGTTCGCGGCCGAGGCGGATCTGCTCGCGCCGCAGGATCGGGATGATGATCGCCTGGGCCAGCACCACGACGAGGGCGGCCAGGCCCAGGCTCGGGCTCTGCATCAGGATGAAGAGCAAAGCGGTGCCGGCCTGTGTGATCAGGAAGATCGGCTGGATGAAGGCATCGCCGATGAAGCCGCCGATCGGGTCGACTTCGTCCTTGATCATCCCGGCCACCTCGGCCGGCTTCAGGGGAGCGATGTCCTCGGGCCGGAAGCGCATCAGGATCGAGAACAGATCGAAGCGCAGGCGCCTGAGCATGCGCTCGCCCAATATGCCCTTGCGGATGTTGATGACATATTTGAAGGCGCCGTTGATCAGCACCAGCACCAGGAACCACAGGCTGAGCGCGAACAGGAAAGGTATCCGCGTGAGCTCGAGGCCGTCGAAGATCCGCCAGGTGGCGCCGCCGAGGAAATCGGGCAGCGAGAGCGACATCTCGAACAGGCGCGCCGTCTTGTTGCCGCCTTCGAAGGCGCCGTTCTGAATCGCCTGGTTGACGATGTGCTTGGGGACTTCCAGCGATATCCAATAGAAGGGCAGGGACACAAGAATCACCAGCAGCAGGAAGATCTGCTCGCCGCGCGAGTGCCGCCAGACATATCGAAAGAGGCTAGGGTCCAACGGGTGACACCTGTTTTCCAGTGTCGTGGAAGTAGGAGCTTGCAGGGCATCCGTCAACGAGGCTGCCATGTTAGCTGACAAAAGCTTGTTACATAACCATGTTTAGCGTTCGTATTTGCGTATCGTGGCTGCCAGGGTTGGCAGGTGCAGGCGGGCGTTCATTGCACTGAGAATGCCGCCATCTGCCCGTTGTCGCTGCGACGCGGTATGTTTATGATGAACCCGAAGTGGTATCGGATGGTGGCGGTGCTGCTTGGCTGGCCGCGCTGTTTGGCGCGAGCCGCTATACGGCGTCGATCAGGATCGAATTGGGTATTAATGCGTAGAGCATCCAGCAAAGGCTCGGGGGGCTAGTCGTCATGTTGCATCAGCCCGGGCCGGGAATATCCCGTCGCGCGCCACGCAGCTCCGGCGGCCCGCGCGTGATGATCTACAGCCATGATACTTTTGGCCTTGGCCATCTCAGGCGCTCGCGCGCCATCGCCAACCGCCTGGTCGAACGCCACCCCGACGCCTCGATCGTCATCATCTCCGGCTCCCCGGTGATCGGCAGCTTCGAATTCGGCGACGGGGTCGACTATGTGCGCGTGCCTGGCGTGGTCAAGCATGCCGATGGCAACTACACCACCCTCAGCCTCAACCTGTCGCTCGACGAAGCGGTGGCGATGCGCGAGGGTATCATCCTGCAGACAGCCCGCGCATTGAAGCCGGACCTGGTGATCGTCGACAAGGAGCCGACCGGTTTCCGCGGCGAATTGCTGCCGGCGCTCGAGGAACTGCACCGGGCCGGGGCCCGTATCGTACTCGGTGTGCGCGACGTGATGGACGACCCTTCGGTGCTGGCGCCGGAATGGGAGCGCAAGGGCGCCGTCGATGCGCTGGCGCGCTACTACGACGACGTCTGGGTCTACGGCCTGCGCGAGATCTACGAACCGCTGGCCGGGCTTGACCTGCCCGAGCATGTCCGTCGGCGCATCGTCTATACCGGTTTCCTGCGCCGCGAACTGCCGCCTCAGCCGCAATTGATCCGCTATCCCAAGCTGACCAAGGGCCCCTTCGTGCTGGTCACCACCGGCGGTGGCGGCGACGGGCATGAACTGGTCGACTGGGTGCTGTCGGCCTATGAGCGCGATCCCGGCATTCCGACCCCCGCTCTGCTGGTGTTCGGGCCGTTCGTCGCCCGCGACCGCCGTGGCCCCTTCATGGAACGCATCGCCCGCCTGCCCAACGTCGATGCCATCACCTTCGACGCCAAGATCGAGCATCTGATGGTGAAGGCCCAGGGCATCGTCTCGATGGGCGGCTACAACACCTTCTGCGAGATCCTCTCGCTCGACAAACGGGCATTGATCGTGCCGCGCACCACGCCCCGGCGCGAGCAGACGATCCGCGCCGAGCACGCCACCCGCCTCGGGCTCGTCTCCATGCTGGACGGCAACAACCTCAATCCCGGCGCCCGCCGCGATCCGCTGGAGATGGCGCAGGCCATCCGCAACCTGCCCGACCAGCCCCTGCCGTCCAAGGCATTCCTGCCCCATCTGCTCGATGGCCTCGACCGCATCGAGCAATTGGCGACACCCTGGTTCGAGGCCAGGTCAGGCGCGGTCCCGCTGGGGCGCGTTGCTGGAACCTGACCATTTCCCGGGCGCTCGAGAAAAGTCCCTGCTAAAGCGAGCAGTTACCAACAAAGCTTTTCCGTGACCGGATCTTGATGTCATCAACCCGCACTCCCATTGCCATCGTCGTCAAGGGCTATCCCCGCCTGTCAGAGACCTTCATCGCCCAGGAGGTCCTGGCGCTGGAGCAGGCGGGCTTCGCCTTCGAGATCTGGTCGCTGCGCCAGCCGACGGACGGGGCCGTGCACATGCTGAACCGGCAGATCAAGGCCCGGCCGGTCTACCTGCCCGAATATCTGCACCAGGCCCCGCTGCGGGTGCTGGCGGGGGCGATCAGCGCCCTCAAGCGTCCCAGGCTCTTCAAGCTGATGGGGCTGTTCACGCGCGATCTCAGGCGCGATTTCAGCGCGAGCCGGGGCCGCCGCCTCGGCCAGGCCCTGGTGATGGCGCGCGAGCTTGATCCGGCTGTCAGCCATATCCATGTGCATTTCCTGCACACGCCGGCCTCGGTGGCGCGCTACGCCGCCTTGCTCACCGGGCGGACCTTCAGCTTCTCGGCGCATGCCAAGGACATCTGGACCACCACCGATTGGGAGAAGCGCGAAAAGATCGCCGACAGCCTATGGGGTGTCACCTGCACGCGTGGTGGCGTCGAGGCCTTGCAGAGACTGGCGCCGGCTGGGGATCCCGAGCGTGTCAGCCTGCTCTATCACGGGCTCGATCTCGGCCGCTTCCCGCTGCCGCCGGCCGTGCGCCCACCCCGCGACGGCAGCAGCGCCGAGGCGCCGGTGGAGATCGTCACGGTCGGGCGCGCGGTGGCCAAGAAGGGGTTCGACGATCTGCTCGCGGCACTGGCGCGGCTGCCTCCGAGCCTCCATTGGCGCCTCACCCATATTGGCGGCGGCGAGCTGCGCAAGGCGCTGCAGGCCCAGGCCGAGAGCCTTGGCCTGTCCAACCGAATCACCTGGCGGGGGGCGCTGGCGCAAAGCGATGTGATCGAGGCCCTGCGCATGGCCGATCTGTTCGTGCTGCCCTGCAAGGAAGGCGAGGGCGGCGACCGCGACGGACTGCCCAATGTGATCATGGAAGCGGCGACCCAGGCTCTGCCCATCCTCTCCACGCGTTTTGCCGGCGTGCCGGAATTCGTGCGCGAGGGCGAGGAAGGGCTGCTGGTGCCGCCGAGCGATCCGGCAGCCCTCGCCGAAGGGTTGCGTTCCCTGGCCGAAGATCCCGTCTTGCGCCATCGCCTGGGAGCCGGCGCTTATCGGCGGGTGCGCGAAGCCTTCTCCTTCGAAGCCGGCATTGCGGCGCTCGCCGGCAAGTTCGACGCGGTGCTGGCCGGACAAGGCGCGGCCGTGGCGTCCGCACCGACCCTGGCGGAGCAGGGTTCGTGAGTCGCCTCGACAGTTTCATCCGCCGGGTCAGCGCCCAGCGCGACGTGCTCGACCATGTCTGCGGCCTGATCGACGGGCTGCCCGGCCCGGTGCTCGAACTTGGGCTCGGCAATGGGCGGACCTTCGATCATCTGCGCGAGAGACTGCCAGGCCATCGTATCATCGCCTTCGACCGAGCCCTCGGTGCGCATAAGAGCTCGGTGCCGCCTGAGGACGATCTCGTGCTCGGCGAAATCCGCGAGACCGCTGCCCGCTTCACCGGCATTGGCGCGGCGCTGGTGCATGCCGATATCGAAACCAATTATGCCGAAGTCGACGCCGAGACGATGCGCTGGCTGCCGCCTTTGGCCGCCGGCCTGCTGCAGCCCGGCGGCGTCGTCGCCAGCGGCCTGCCATTGCGGCATTCCGCGCTCCAGCATCTCGATCCGCCGGCCGACGTGCCGGCCGGGCGCTATTTCCTCTATCGGCGCACCGTGTAGGGACGCCTGGAAGCACGAGCGTCTTCGTCCGCTACCGGGATCATTGAATCTTACGAATTTCGTAGGATGATGGCGGCAATGAACTCAAGCGGCAGGCGGGTCCCTTGTCGGCGCTTCCCCTTTCCCAGCGTATGCGCTCGCTCCAGCGTCGGCTGCGGCTCCTCGCCGGACTGGTGCTGCTCGTCTTCGTGACGATGCATCTCGTCAACGCTGCCCTCGGCCTGATGTCCATCGAGGCCATGGAACAGGCCAAGCCGTTTCTGCAACTGCCCTGGCGCACCATGCCGGGCCTGGTGCTGCTGTCGGCCGCGGCCCTGGTGCATGGCGTTCTCGGCCTCATGGCGATTGCCGGACGACGGAGCCTGGCTTTGTCGCGCACGGACTGGCTGCAGATCGTTCTGGGCCTGTTCGCCACCCCCCTTTTGATCAATCATATCCTGTTCGCGCAGGTGTTCAGCCTGATCGACGCCGGGTTCAAACCCGATTTCGGCCTGGTGCTGGCAGCCTATTGGCATTTCGCGCCCGCCAATGCGCTGCTGCAGGTGCTCGCCGTGGTGGTGGTCTGGGTGCATGGCGCGGTAGGGCTCTATACCTGGCTGGTGCTCAAGCCGATCTGGCGGCGCCTCGGCCTGATCCTGACGCCGCTGTTCTTCATCCTGCCCGTGGCCGCCCTGCTCGGCTTCGTACAGGGCGGCAAGGATGCGATGGCCAGGCTTGCTGCCGAGCCCGAATGGCAGGCAGCGATCGCCGCCAGTATGGCGCGTTTCGGTCATGCCGAGGCTGAGATCGGCGCCATCCGCAACACGACCCTGCTGGCCTATGTCGCCCTGGTGTTGCTGGCCTGCGGCGTGATGGTGAGGCGCGTGCTGGGGAATCGGCAGCAGGTGGTCAGCGTGCACTATGACGGAGATCTTCTCGGCCAGGGGCGGCCCGGCCTTTCCCTGCTCGAGATCAGCCTATCCAGCGGCATTCCCCATGCCCATGTCTGCGGCGGCCGGGGCCGGTGCGGAACCTGCCTGGTCGCCGTGGACGAGGGGACGGCCAATCTATCGCCGATCGGTGCCGACGAACGGGCGACGCTGGCGCGCATCAAGGCAGGCGCCGGCCAGCGCCTGGCCTGCCAGGCCCGATTGCTGGGCGAGTCCGTTTCGATCAGCCGCCTGCACCCGGCCTATGCCGATGTCACCGCGGCGCGCGATCCCGCCGGCTGGGCGGCAGCTTCGGCCGGCGGAGCCATATCGCAGACCTTGCCATCGCAGGCCGTGCCATGAGCAAACGCAGCATCGTCGCCTTCCTGGCATGCGCTTCGGCCGCCGGCCTGGCCCTGCAGCGGGCGCAGGCGGAAACCCTCGGCACTGCCGCGCTGATCCAGGACCAGACGGTCCAGCAGGGGCAGCTTTCGGCCTTCGTGGCCACTTTGCTGCAGGCCGCCAAGCATCGCCTCTCGGGCATCGCCAGCAGCCTGGCTCTGGCGCCCGGCGAGTTCGCGCGCCTTGTCTCGGAAGTCTCCACCGCGATGCCGACCGGCAACGGCATCGTCACGCTGACCTATGGCCTCATCCTGGTCATCGTCGGGGCGGGGGCCGAATGGCTCTATTGGACCTATGCCACGCCGGCGGTGATCGCGCTGGAGGCGGCCGCCCTCACGAGCCGCCGGGAGGCATTCAGTCTCGCCATGCGGCGCCTCGCCTTGCGTGCTTTCGGCCTGGTCCTGTTCGTGGTGGCCATCGTCGGCGCCGCCGCCTATTTCGACTGGCCGGCCGGCTTCGACGGCTTCGTGATCGCCTCGATCCTGCTCATCGTGTTCGTGCGCCTGGCCTGGCTCGTGGCTGACGTCATCGCCGCGCCCGGCCATCCGCAATTGCGGCTCGGGGACATCGATCCCGCCCATGCGCAGCGCTTCGTGGCCGGCTTTGTCGGCATGGCCTTCCTGCTCGCCCTCAGCCATCTCCTGCCCGAACTCCTGGAATATGTCGCTGGCGCGTCCCACGCGGCCTCGGCCGTCCGGGTGATATCAGCCACCCTGATCACGCTCATCGTGCTGGTCGCCGTTCTGACGGGGCTGAGACGGGGACGGGCCGCCGCCAGGGCGAGTGGCCGCCTGCCGCGCTTTCCCTATGGCTTCCTCGCGGCCGCGCTGATCCTCGGCATTTACGGCGTCTGGCTCGCGGCGGGCAGCCCACTCGCGACGCTGTTGGCGATCCTGGTCATCGTCGCGGCGGTGCAGGCGCGGCTGCGGCGCTGGGTGTTCTTCTACTGGCCCGAGGAGGTGACGCCCGACGGCAGCACGATCGGCGCCGGCCTCATCCCGAACATCGTGCTGTCCATGTCGCGTTATGTCGTGGTGCTGCTCGGCATCGGCGCCGCCCTCATCGCCCTGGATGCGCCGATGCGCAACATGGCGGGGGGCGACAGCCCGCTGATGCGCTTCGTGCTGCATCTGCTCGGTGTCGCCGGCCTGGCGCTCGTCATCAATGTCGGCTGGGTCGCCATCCGCGAATTGATCGACCGGCGCCTGCGCGCCATCGGGCCTTTCGATCCCCATGCGGAGCCCGGCCCCAATGCGCGCCTGCGCACCCTGCTGCCGCTGCTGCGCATGACCAGCGCTATTGTCCTGCTGGTGCTTCTGGTGCTCTCCGCCCTGTGGACCCTTGGCATCGAGATCACGCCGCTGCTGGCCGGAGCCGGCGTGCTCGGCCTCGCCGTCGGTTTCGGGGCCCAGGCGCTGGTGCGCGACATCATCGCCGGCATCTTCTACCTGGTCGAGGACGTCTTCCGCATCGGCGAATATATCGAGAGTGGCTCGAGCACCAAGGGCACGGTGGAGCGCATCACCTTGCGTACCGTGGCGCTGCGCCACCACAACGGCCCCTTGCATTTCGTGCCCTATGGCTCGCTCGGCACGGTGCGCAATAATTCCCGCGACTGGGTGATCGAGAAGTTCAACCTGCCATTGCCCGTGGCCGTGGATTCCGAACAGGTCCGCAAGATCATCAAGAAGGTGGGCGAGGGCATGCAGGCCGATCCCGATATCGGCCCGCTGATACGCGAGCCGCTGAAAGCCAAGCTCTATCGCATCGATCCCGGCATCAAGATCTTTCGTTGCAAGTTCCAGACCGCACCGGGCAAGCAGTTCGATGTTCGGGCCGAGGCCTTCAAGCGCATCGAGACCGCTCTCAAGGCCGCCGGTATCTCTTTCGCCGACGGCCTGCAGACGGTAGTAATCCCGGGATCACAAGCATTCCCGGGAACACAGGTGTTCCCGGGCGGGCAGCCGGCCGTCGCCTGAGGGTTCAGCTCTTCAGACTCCGCCTCTGCAGCATTTTGTTCAAAAGCGCTTTGCCCTCGTGATCCGGTAGACGGCGGCGGGCGGCAGGTTCCAGAAGGCGCCGCCGATGCGCTCGGCCTGCAGGCCGAGCTCTGCGAGGACGGCGCGGGGAACGGGGCAGCGCGGCCCATAGGTGAACTGGTAGAAGGCTCCGTCCGGACGCAGATAATGGAAGGCGCCTGATACGATGTCCGCCACCTTGTCCGGCGGCATCGAAAGCAGCGGCAGGCCGCTGACCACGGCGCCGACGGGGCTGCCCAGGAACAGCGCATGCTGGGCGAGATGAGCGGCGTCCATCGATACGATTCGAGCCCGCGGAAAGCGGTTTCCCAGCATGCGGGCGAAATCGGCGCCGAACTCGATCAGCGTCAGGTCGCTTTCGGCGACGCCGCGCGCCAGCAAGGCGCGGGTGAACACGCCGGTGCCGGGCCCGAGTTCCAGCACGGGACCGTGTGCCGGTGAGATCTCGCGGGTCATCACTCGGGCTAGCGCGTCGCTGGAGGGGGCTACGGCGGCCACGCGCAGCGGGTTCGTCACCCAGGCGCGGAAGAAACGGGAGAAATCGGCACAGGACGTGTCCGGATCGGTCAAACGAAGCTCGGCTGATGGTTCGGCCATGTCACACCTGTCAGTTCTTCGGAAATGGTCCAGAGGCGGGCTGCTAGGGTCGGGTCGCGGGCCTTGTCGCCGATCCTGGCGTCCCCGACCGGCCCCTTGAGTTCGAACATGTTCTGTGGGCCGTAATAGCCTGATGGCCTGGCCTCGGGCGATGTCGCCGCGAACAGCGTCGGCAGCGCGCCTTCGGCGGCAGTTTGGGACATCAGCGGTTGCATCAGCCGGGTCAGCCACGCCATTGGATGGGGCCTGTTACGGCCGAGGCGCGGACCGCTGCTCTGCAGATCCGTGACGGCATAGCCGGGGTGGGCGGCATTGCTGATCAGGCCCCAGCCGAAGGCGTCGCTACGCCGCTGCAACTCGAAGGCGAAGAGGATCATGGCGAGCTTGGACTGGGCGTAGGCCCGCCAGGGTTTGTAGCTTGTACGCCATTGCAGATCGTCGAAATGGATATCCGCCAGCAGTCGGTGTGCCCCACTGCTGAGATTGACGATGCGAGGGGCCCTGCCCCGGCGCAGCAGGGGCAACAGCCGGCCCGTAAGAGCGAAATGGCTGAGATAATTGGTACCGAATTGCAGCTCGAAACCATTCCGGGTTTCGTGCCGGACGGGTGGTGTCATCACGCCGGCATTGTTGACGAGGAGATCCAGCCCCTCCTGCTCATCGTCCAGGCGATCGGCAAAGGCGGCAACCGCACCGAGATCCGCGAGGTCGAGGTCGGCGTAACGGATGATGGCGGTGGGGCATCGAGCGCGGATACGCGCGAGCGCCTGCTGCCCCTTGGCCGGATTGCGGCCGGTCAGCAGGACCTCGGCGCCCGCCTGCGCCAAGGCCAGGGCCGTCTCGTAGCCGAGGCCGCCGGTCGCGCCGGTAATCAGCACACGCCGGCCCCGCTGGGGCGGCACGTCGCGCGTGGTCCAAGACCCGTTGGTTGTGCTCATGATTGTCAAGCCCTCAGCAAAGCTGGGAATTGGGCGCGGGCGAAACCGGTCGGCGCGCCGAGGCGGCCCATTCGGCTGCCGTGCTCCGCCGGCCGGTTTCGGGCTGGCGGAAGGCCTGAAACGCTCCGCCACCGAGCATGAGGCGGCGCGGCGACTCCTGGCGACCGGAAAGCTCCACCACCAGCCAGGCAATCTCGTCGGGGGCGTCCGGCTGCAAGGCGGTAACCTTGATACCGAAGGGCCCGACGTCTCGGGCCAGAGCCGCGGTAAAGCCGGGTGTGGCGACGCGTCCGCCGAGGGAGGAGATATTGATGATATGGCCGGCCCGCTGGTTGCGCATCACCGGCAGGGCGGCCCGGATCAGATTGACCGTGCCGAGGAAATTGGTCTCGCTTCGGGCAGCGAGACCCTCGTCGCCGGCCTGCGCGAGGGGCGTCGGATGAGCGTAGCCGGCCGTGTTGACCAGCACGTCGAGGCCGCCATAGGCAGCTTCAGCGACCATGACGGCGCGATGGGCATGGGCCGGATTGGTGACGTCGAGCGCTGGATTGAGCAACCTGTCGCCATAACGTTCCCTGAGATCGGCAAGGCGCTCCGGATCGCGCGCCGTCGCCACCACCTTATTGCCTGCGGCCAGCGCCGCTTCGAGGATCGAACGCCCCAGCCCGCGGCCGGCACCCGTGATCAGCCAGATCTTAGACATGGTTCACTTCCCGTTTCGGTGAATAAAGAGTGTGTGCTCACTCATTTAACGTGTAAAAGAGTTCTATGAGTAAGGTCGCCTTAGCTGCCCAGGCCGCCCCAGAAGATCTGGAAGCCGGCCTGCTTGTAGGCTTCCCGCCCATCCGGATCCCGCGCGGTGAATTCCAGGGTCGTCTCTGCGAGCGCCTCAAACGCGGCGCTCAGGAAAGCCATCGGCTGATCCCGGAGCGGGCCCAGCGCGTGGGCCTGTTCGAAAGCAGCGCTGACGTCACGAAAGGCTGCGTGGCCTGCCTGCCTGCTGGCCGGTGTGATGCGCTCGGATACGCCGAGTTGGCGCATGGCCTTGCGTTTCACCGGATATTTCGCGCCCCAGTCGATCCAGTGGCTCCAGATGTGCCAGGCACGCTCCCTTATGCTGGCATCGGGGGCGAAGCCCTGCATGATGGACCCGCCGAGTTCGGTCTTGAGGGTGAGATAGAGCTGGTTGAGCAACTCGTCCTTATTGGCGAAATATTTGAACAGCGTGCCCTCGGCGATCTCCGCGCCCTGGGCGATCTTCGCCGTCGGTGCACCGATCCCCATGGCCGCCACCAGCCTGGTGGCGGATACCAGGATCGCCTGGCGCTTTGCTTCGCTGAGAGGACGGGCCACGGTTCGGTTTCATTTGAGTGAGTACATACTCATTTATAGAGATCCGAACGGATTCCGTCAAGATCGAAGATGCCGAGCGTTGGCTTGCAGTCTCGATAGGGGCGGACCACAATGCCGCCGCCAAGGGGCAACGCTGTCGGAGCGAAGAAGATTCGGCCGCTTCAATCGGGGTCACACCGGGATTTGCGGACCGTATCAGGCCTGGAACCGCGATAGGATGGCGGTGTCCGGACCGGGAGGGGATTGGATGCCAGTCGAGGTTTGCCTGAGGCGCATGCGTCCTATCGGGCGAGGTGGCTAGTGGACATTCCGCGCCTGCCCGCCTTGCGATCCTACCATTCCTGGATCGCCAACGAGACCCTGGAGGACTATTCGCTGCGCTATGCGGCCAGGTCCTTCCGGCGCTGGTCCCCTTTTGTCATCGCCAATACGGCGCTTGGCGGCATCTCCTTCCTGGCCCTGGAGGCGATCGGCGGCACCATCACGCTCAGCTATGGTTTCGCCAACGCCTTTCCGGCCATCCTGGTCACCTGCCTGTTCGTGTTCGTGACCAGCCTGCCGATCGCCTATTATTCGAGCCGCTACAACATCGACATGGACCTGCTCACCCGTGGGGCTGGCTTCGGCTATATCGGCTCGACCATCACCTCGCTGATCTACGCCACCTTCACCTTCATCTTCTTCGCCCTCGAAGGGGCGATCATGGCACAGGCGCTGAAGCTCTTCGCCAATGTGCCGCTGGTGCTGGGCTACATCATCTCCTCGCTGGTGATCATCCCGATCACCTTCATGGGCGTTACCATGATCTCGAAGCTGCAGATGATCACCCAGCCCGTCTGGATCGTCCTGCACCTGCTTCCCTTCGTCTATATCGCCATCGGCCATCCCGGCACGCTCGGCGAATGGGTCGCCTTCGCTGGCAGCGCGGCAGGCGGCGGGGGCTTCAACCTCCTCGCCTTCGGTTCTGCCATCGGCGTGCTTGGTGCCTTGTCGATCCAGATCGGCGAGCAGGTCGACTTCCTGCGCTTCCTGCCGGACAAGACGGAAGAAAATCGCTGGCGTTGGTGGACGGCGGTGATCGCGGCGGGGCCGGGCTGGATCGTGGTCGGCGGCTTCAAGATCCTGTGCGGCAGCTTCCTGGCCGTGCTGGTGGTCAGCTCGGGCCTGTCGCAGGCGACCGCGCTCGAGCCCGTTCACATGTATATCAAGGCCTATGAGTATGTGAGCGCCGATAGCGCCGTGGTGCTGGCGGTCGCCGTGGTGTTCGTGCTGATCTCGCAGGTCAAGATCAACGTCACCAATGCCTATGCCGGCTCGCTCGCCTGGTCGAACTTCTTTTCGCGAGTCACCCACTACCATCCCGGACGGGTGGTCTGGCTGGTCTTCAACATCCTGATCTCGCTCCTGCTGATGCTGCTCGGCATCTTCCAGACCCTGGCGCTGGTGCTGGCCGTCTATTCCATCATCGCCTCGGCCTGGATCGGCTCGATCTTCGCGGACCTCGCCATCCTCAAGCCGCTCAAGGTCAGCCCGCCCTTCACCGAGTTCAAACGGGCCTATCTCCACAATTTCAACCCGGTCGGCTGCGGCTCGATGGCGCTCGCCTCCATCGTCGCCGTGCTCTGCTTTGTCGGCAGCTTCGGAACATTGGCGGAAGCCTATGCGGCGCCGATCGCCTTCTTCACCGCCCTTACCAGCGCAGTACTCATCGGTGTGGCGACTGGGGGGCGTTATTATCTCGCACGTCCGCGGGAAGAAGTGGCTGCTCGCCGGCAGGCTATCGTCAAATGCGAGATCTGCGGGCTCGACTATGAGCGCCCGGACATGGTGCATTGCACCTTCTACGATCGGCCGATCTGCTCGCTGTGCTGCAGCCTGGATTCGCATTGCCATGATGTCTGCAAATCGCCCGGCGGCGTGTTGGAGGATTCGCGCTCGCGCTATTTCGGGCGCACGCTGATCGGCAAGATCGCCCCGCATATGGGCCAGCGCCTGCTCAAGGTCGGGGGAGTGGGGTTCGCGTTGACCATCGTTACCGCAGCCGTGTTCCTGCTCACCTATCGCCTGATCGAACCCGGCGCCGAGGAGCCGCATCTCGACAGCGGCGCCCTGCTGCTCCGGGTCTTCCTGGCTCTCCTCCCCCTGCTTGGCATCGGCGCCTGGTGGATCGTGCTCTCGCACGAAAGCCGCGAGCTTGCCGAGCGTGACCTGGTCGCTTCGCTGGAGCGCCTGCACCAGGCTCAACAGGAGCTGGCGAGCAATGAGCGCCTGGCCGCGATCGGCCAGATGACGGCCACGGTGAGCCATGAATTGCGCAACCCGCTCGGTACGCTGGTGACCTCGGCGGATGTGCTCAGGCGTTCGCTGCGCGACGCCGGCGAGCCGGTAATGGGCGAACTGCAACGCCTGCAGCGCAATGCCTGGCGTTGCGTGCGCATCATCGAGGACCTGCTCGATTTCTCGCGTAAGCGGCCGCTGGTGCTCGCGCCCGTCGCCATCGATGCCTGGGTCCGCCAGCAGGCCGGCGAGCAGGATGCGGCCACCCGCGCTCTGATCACCCTCGATCTCGAGGCCGATTGCGCCGTGCCGGCGGATGCCGAGCGGCTGCGCCAGGCTTTTTCCAATGTGCTCGTCAATGCGGTGCAGGCCTGCGAGGGCAAGGTGCAGGACGAGGGCGCCATCACCATCGCCACGCGCCGGGAAGGGGATCGGGTGGTGCTTGGTATTGCCGACAAGGGCAGCGGCATGTCCCCGGAGGTGGCTGTTCGTATCTTCGAGCCCTTGTTCAGCACCAAGGCCTTCGGCGTCGGGCTCGGCATGCCGCTGGTCAAGCGTATCCTCGAACAGCATGGCGGCGAAGTCAGGGTCGAGAGCGAGGCCGGCGAGGGCACGCTGATATCGCTGGTCCTGCCCTGCATTCCGGCGACCCGGCCATGAAGGACGAGGACAGTGAACTGCCCGCCGACATCATCGGCGCGTCGGGGGCTTCCTCCGGTGGCGAAGAGGCGGATACGCGCTGCGTGCTGATCGTCGACGACGATGTCGATTTCGCTTCCAGCCTTGCTGGCCTGCTGAGCCTGGAAGGCTATCATACCCCGATCGCGCATGATCCGGCGGCGGCCCTGGACATGCTTGCTCGCGAACGTATCGCCGTGGCGCTGGTCGACGTCCGCCTCGGCATCGGCGATGGAGTCGATCTCGTCCGCGCGCTGCGCCAGCGCAATCCCGATCTCGTCTGCGTGATGGTCACGGCCTATGCCTCGATCGAGACGGCGGTGGAGGCTCTCAAGGCGGGCGCCTATGACTACCTCTCCAAGCCCTTCTACACCGAGGAATTGCTGGCGTTGCTCGATCGCTGCTTCGAACGCATCCGCCTGGTGGAGGAGAAGAGCCGGATTGCCGAACGTCTACGCCAGACCCAGCGCCTGGAGGCGATGGGGCAGCTCGCCAGCGGCATCGCCCACGACTTCAATAACATCCTGGCCGTGCTCTATTCCAATCTGCGCTGGCTGCAGGAGCGGCTCGATAGCCAGCCGGAGCTGCACGAACTCGTTGCCGATGCCCTGGATGCCGCGCGGTCCGGCTCGGAGCTGGCGTCGCGCCTGCTGAGCTTCGGGGCGAGGCGCATCGAGGAAACGGCGGTCGTCGCTCTCGGCACGGAATTGCCGCCCTTGATGCGCGTCCTCAATCGCACGCTGGGCGACAAGGTGGCTGTTGTCCTCGAGGTCGCGCCGGATCTCCATCCGGTCGAGATCCCCACCGGCCAGCTCGAATCGAGCCTGCTCAATCTTGCCCTCAATGCCCGCGATGCCATGCCCGAAGGCGGACGCCTTACCTTTGCAGCCAGTAATATCCTGGTGGCGGCCGAAGACGCGCGCGTGGCCTCTGGCCTGCTGCCGGGTGCCTATGTTCTGCTGTCGGTGACCGATACCGGCCAGGGCATGCCGCTGGCGGTCCGGCGCCGGGCCCTCGAACCTTTGTTCAGCACCAAGCCATCCGGGGAAGGCAACGGCCTAGGCCTTGCGATGGTCGATGCCTTCGTGCGCCAGGCCGGCGGGCGCCTCGGCATCGTCAGCACGCCGGGCGAGGGCACCACGATCAACCTCTATCTGCCGCAGGCGCGGCTGGCAGGCGGGGGATGAGGGGTGCTCACGCGCCTACTCCCGCGCTTCGGCTGCGAACATGTAGCCGACGCCGCGGATGGTCTTGATGTATTGGGCGTCGCGCACATCGTCGCGCAGCTTGCGGCGAATCTTGCCGATCAGCACGTCGATGCTGCGGTCATAGGGCGTCCAGTTGCGATTGGCGACGATGTCGAGGATCTGGTCGCGCGAGAGGATACGCCCGCGCCGCTCGACCAGGGCGGACAGGATCTGGAATTCCTGGCTGGTCAGGCGCACGCGTTCGCCCTGCGGCGAGCAGAGTTCGTAGCGCGAGGGATCGAGCTGCCACCCGGCGAAGCGGATGGCGGGGGAGGCGCTGTGCTCCACCGTTTCGGGCAGGTTTATGCGCCGGGTGAAGCGGCGCAGCACGGTGCGGATGCGGGCCAGCAATTCGCGCGGCTCGAAGGGCTTGGTGATGTAGTCGTCGGCGCCCAGTTCCAGGCAGACCACCTTGTCGATGGTGCTGCTCTTGCCGGAGAGCATGATCACCGGCAGGTCGTATTGGCTGCGCAGCGTGCGCGCCAGGCTCAACCCGTCTTCCCCGGCGGGGAAGGTGAGGTCGAGAATCACCAGGTCGAAGCTTTCGTCCGCCATGGCGCGGCGCATGGCCCGCCCCTCATTGGCGCTGGCGGTGGCATAGCCCTCGCTCGACAGGAATTTCTCCAGAAAGCGGCACAGCCGATGATCGTCATCGACCACGAGGATGCGAGGCTTGGCGTCGGCGGCTGGCATGGCGGCAGGATAGTCGCAATGCCGCCTGTGGTCGAGACGGGCAGCGGGACATGGCGGTAGCGTATAGGGCCCTGGCCGGGGTTCTTGTGCCAATTCCGCTGAAAAACCGGGGGGTATGGCCAAGGGACGGTCAATTCGGCGCTTACCTCCGTCTTTCCCGGTTACAAAAAATTACACAAACCGTGGTCGGACGATTCATGGTGGTTACAGGGCGCTCCTAGGCTCCCCCTGCACGAACGGCCCGGCTGCTCCCTTGTGGCGCGGGCACAGAACATCGTGACGGTTCGGCCCGGAGTACCCCGCAGGCCGGCCCCAGGAGGAGGAACCGATGCCCAAGACCGCATTCTCCGTCGATCTGAAAAAGGCTCCCGAGGACCAGGCGATCAAGACCCATAATCGCTGGCATCCCGACATCCCGATGGTCGAGACCTTCAAGCCCGGCGCCGTTTTCCGCGTCGAATGCTATGACTGGACCGGCGGCCAGATCGGCAACAACAACAGCGCCAACGACATCCGGGACGTCGACCTCACCCGCGTGCACTATCTCTCCGGCCCTTTCGGTGTGGAAGGCGCTGAGCCCGGCGACCTTCTGGTCGTCGACATTCTCGACATCGGCGCCCTGCCCGATTCGGAATGGGGCTTCAACGGCCTGTTTGCCAAGGAGAATGGCGGCGGCTTCCTCACCGAGCATTATCCCCATGCCTCCAAGTCCATCTGGGACTTCCAGGGCATCTACACCACCTCGCGCCATATCCCCGGCGTGCGCTATCCCGGCCTCATCCATCCCGGCCTGATCGGCTGCCTGCCCGATCATAAGCTGCTGGCCGAGGCCAACCGGCGCGAGGCGGAACTGGTGGCGACCGATCCCGAGCGTGTGCCGCCGCTCGCGGCCCTGCCCTATGGCGACACGGCCCTGATGGGCCAGATGTCGGGGGATGCCGCCCGCAAGGCCGCGGCGGAAGCCTGGCGCACCGTGCCGCCGCGCGAGCATGGCGGCAATTGCGACATCAAGAATTTGTCGCGCGGCTCCAAGGTCTATTTCCCCGTTTATGTGAAGGGCGGCGGCCTTTCGATGGGGGACATCCACTTCTCCCAGGGCGATGGCGAAATCACCTTCTGCGGCGCCATCGAGATGGCCGGCTGGATCGATATCAGCGTCGATGTGATCAAGGGCGGCATGGCCAAATACGCCATCACCAACCCGATCTTCAAGCCGAGCCCGATCGACCCGCATTTCGACGATTATCTCATCTTCGAGGGCATCTCGGTCGACGAGCATACGGGCGAGCAATATTACCTCGACGCCCATGTCGCCTATCGGCGTGCCTGCCTCAACGCCATCGAATATCTCAAGAAATTCGGCTATTCGGGCGAGCAGGCCTACATGATCCTGGGCACAGCGCCGGTGGAGGGGCGCATCGCCGGCATCGTCGACATTCCCAATGTCTGCGCCACGCTGGCCATTCCAACCGCCATCTTCGACTTCGACATCAATCCGAACGCCTCGGGACCGACCAAGAAGGTGTCGGGCCCAGACGTCGCCAAGACGAGCTGATCACCCCCTCGCACACATCATGAAACCCGCGCTTCGACCGGAGTGCATCTCCGGTCGACGCGTTGCGTGTGGAGGAAAGGCCATCATGCTGCTTGGATTTGCATTGCTCTATGTCGGAGCCGTCCTGTTCCTGAATGGGCTGTGGCTGCTTGGGAAGATCGACGACAAGGAGATCGTCGTCATCAACGTGGTCTCCGGATTCGTCACTTTGTGCGTCGCCCTGTCTTCGGCCTTCGGCGCTCAGGCTGATGCCGCTTCGATCAAGGCTGCTGCCCTGACGCTGTTGTTCACCACCACCTATCTGTGGGTCGCCTATAACCGGGTGGTGACGGTCGATGGGCGGGGGCTGGGCTGGTTCAGCCTGTTCGTGGCTGTAACCGTGGTGCCCATCGCCTTTCAGGGGCTGACCTCGGCCCAGAGCTTCACCGATACTTGGCTCGGCCTGAATTGGGCGATCTGGGCCGTGCTCTGGTTCATGTATTTCCTGCTGCTGGCGCTCAAGCGCCCGATCCTCAGGGTGACGGGGCTGGCGACCGTGGCCTCCGGCATCGTTACCGGCTGGATCCCCGGGCTGCTGCTGCTGGAAGGCAAGCTGTGAACCTGCCGCGGGGTACGCCCCGCGGCATCTTCTGTTTTGGTGCCAAAAGCGTCTTGTCCTGGGAGACAACCATGCCGCTCTACAATTATGTCTGCGACGATTGCGGGCCCTTCGACGAATGGGTGGCGATGGCGGACGCAACCAAGGCCTGCGCCTGCCCGGGCTGCAGCGAACTCAGCGAACGGGACGTCGCGTCCCCGCAGCTCAGCCTGATGAACGGCAAGCTGCGCCGTGCCCTCGCCCGTTCCGAAAAGAGCGGCACCGAGCCGAAGGTGGTGAAGAAGGCCCACCTTGCCGGCTGCGGCTGCGGAATCTGTAAGGTCGGCAAGAAAGGCCCTTCGACTCGCCACAAATGGATGATCGGGCATTGATTCCCGGGAGTGTGAAATTGGTGTGCCGATCTCTAGATCGGCATCTTCTCTACCGACAAACGCAACGTTTCCAAGAATGCCGGTCTGGAGATCGGCACACCGCATGTCGAGCGTTCTAGCAGACAAGTCAGAACCCGGAGCCGAGAAGTCCGCGCTCCCATCACGCCTTGACCACCTTCGCCATGTCCGCGCCGGCCTTGGCGCAGGCGTTGCGGGTGTCGACCACCAGCCGCGCGGCGCTGGCGACCAGGCCGTAGTCGACGCCGTCATGGTCGGTGGCGATCAGCACGGCATCATAGCCAGCGAGCGTCTCGGCCGTCAGCACCACCGAGCGGCGCCCGGTGAGGGCGGCATGCTCGCGCGTTTTCGGAATCACCTGCGCATGGGGATCGTGGAAATCGGTCGTGGCACCACGCTCCTCCAGGATCTCGATTAGCTTGAACGAGGCGCTCTCTCGGGTGTCGTCGACATTCTTCTTGTAGGCGATGCCGATCAGCAGGATGCGGGCGCCGTTGAGGCCGCGTCTGAAGCGCTTGTCGAGGGCTTCCGCCAGGCGGTCGACGACATGGCGGGGCATGGCCGTGTTGATCTGGCCGGCGAGCTCGATGAAACGCGTGGCAATATCGAACTCCCGCGCCTTCCAGGTCAGATAGAAGGGGTCGATCGGGATGCAGTGCCCTCCGAGCCCCGGGCCGGGATAGAAGGGCATGTAGCCGAAGGGCTTGGTCTTGGCGGCCTCGATGATCTCCCAGACGTCGAGGCCCATGGCGTCGTAGATCACCTTCAATTCGTTGACGAGGGCGATGTTCACCGAGCGGAAGATGTTCTCGGTGAGCTTGACCGCCTCCGCCGCCGCCGGCGAGGAGACCGGCACGGTGGCGCTCACGAAGGCATCGTAGAGGGCCTTGGCCAAGGCGAGCGCATCGACGCCGTCGCCGCCGACGACCTTGGGAATGTTCTGGGTGCCATAAACGGGATTGCCCGGATCCTCGCGCTCGGGCGAAAAGGCGAGGAAGAAGTCCTGGCCGGAGACCAGGCCATCAGCCTCCAGCACGGGCTTCATCAATTCCTCGGTGGTGCCGGGCCAGGTCGAGGATTCCAGGATGACGAGCTGGCCGCGCCGGAGCTTCTGCGCGATCGAAGCAGTCGAGTTGGCGACATAGGACATGTCGGGCTCGCGCTGGCGTGTCAGCGGCGTCGGCACGCAGATCAGGATGGCATCCGGCTCGTCGAGCCTGTCGAAATCGGCGGTGGCCTCGAAAAGGCCCTTGGCGATGGCCTCGCGGATCGGCTCGTTGGAGATGTGCTTGATCAGCCCATCGCCCTCGTTGAGGGCGGCCACACGCCTCAAGTCGATATCGAAACCCAGCACCTTGAAGCCGGCGCCGGCAATGGCGATGGCGAGCGGCAGGCCGACATAGCCCAGGCCAATGATACCGATCACGGCCTGTCTTGCTTGGATGCGGGCGAGGAGGGCGGCGGCGAGGGGGGACTGCATGTCCTGCATATCAGCCAGGGCGGGACGGAAGGCAAGCGGGCAATCGGAGCCCGGTCTTCAGAGCCTGACAGAAGACTCACGGAAACCTCAACCTTTGTCATCACCGGGACGACGCACGGGCATGACAAAATCGAATTTTTCTCGGCTTGCCACGATTTTTGAGGCAAGTTCTTCGGAGCCGAACCCTCCGGGCGTGCGGTGTTTTCAGGTCGCTCCGAGGGCTGCCCCTCTTCGCCGCCAAGCTGCTTGCCAAGCGGGAAAGCCACAAGTAATGTTATGTTATAACATTACTTGTGGAGTCGTTATGGAGATCGAAGACAAGAGGCTGCCGGTCACCGTGCTGTCGGGGTTCCTGGGGGCGGGCAAGACGACCCTGCTGAACCATGTCCTCAACAACCGGGAGGGCCGGCGGGTCGCGGTGATCGTCAACGACATGAGCGAGGTCAATATCGATGCCGATCTCGTGCGTGACGGCGGCAGTGGCCTGTCGCGAACCGACGAGAAACTGGTGGAGATGACCAATGGCTGCATCTGCTGCACCTTGCGCGACGACCTTCTTTCCGAGGTCCGGCGCCTGAGCGAGGAAGGCCGTTTCGACTATCTCCTGATCGAGGGCACCGGCATCGCCGAGCCGCTTCCGGTTGCAAGTACCTTCTCCTTCCGGGACGGGGCGGGCGTGAGCCTGTCGGACGCCGCGCGCCTCGACACCATGGTCACGGTCGTCGATGCGGCGAACCTGCTGGCCGATTATGGCTCCAACGACTTCCTGCGCGATCGCGGCGAAACCGCGGGCGCCGCGGACGAGCGTACTATCGTCGATCTGCTGGTCGAGCAGATCGAGTTCGCCGATGTCGTGGTGATCAACAAGGCCTCGCAAGTATCGGCCGATCATCTCGCGCTGGTGCGCAAGGTCGTGCAGGCCCTGAATGCCGATGCGCGCATCGTCGAGACGGATTTCGGCAGGGTCGGGCTGGAAGCGGTGCTCGATACCGGCCTCTTCGACGAGGAGAAGGCGCAGCGCCACCCCCTCTGGTACAAGGAACTCTACGGCTTCGCCGATCATGTGCCCGAGACCGAGGAATATGGCATCCAGAGTTTCGTCTACCGCGCGCGGCAGCCCTTCGATCCCGACAAGTTCAATGCTTTCGTCGAACGGATCTGGCCAGGGTTGATCCGGGCCAAGGGCCATTTCTGGTTGGCGACGCGGCCCGACTGGGTGGGCGAGTTCTCGCTGGCGGGCGCCATCGCCCGCGTGAGCGCGATGGGGCATTGGTGGGCGGCCATCCCGCGGCGGCATTGGCCGGATCATCCCGACTGGTGGCGCATCCTCGAACGCAATTGGGACGACGTATGGGGTGACAGGCGGCAGGAACTGGTCTTCATCGGCACTGGCCTCGACGAGCCGGCGATCCGCAAGGCGCTGGACGATTGCCTGGTGCGGCCTGCCGGTGGGCGCCGCTTCGACCCGAAAGCCTATCGCCATCTCAGCGATCCTTTTCCGGCCTGGGAAGCGGTTTGAGATGGGAGGGCCTTACGCAAGCCGCCTATGCTCATTGCGGCCAAATGCATGCCAATGGTGCAGGCCGCTTTGGAAAATTCCTTTCAGAACGGCGGCGCGGACGTCGGCATTGGCGGCGAGATAAGAGTCCTCGTCGAATCCAGGAGGCGGCGCGAACTCGCGCGCCTCGTCCCGGGCCAAGTGATGCTCGACATAAGCAATGTGCACCGGAAAGCCGGGATCATCCTTCACATCCGCCGCCTCCGTCTTCAATTGGTCGATAAGGCTTCTCGCCGGGATGAATTGGCCGTGTTGCCTAAGCAACTGCGCCTTGGCGCAACGGATATGCCGATTGTTGTTCGGTAGTCTTTCAATAGCCCGATCGATCCAGTTCAATTCTGCGGCGAAGTCGAAATCGTAATTCGCTACTTCGTCGAGCAGCCGATCGGGCAGGCGCTCTCTCAGCAAGAAGGCTGCACTGTCGTCGGCTTTCTCTTCCACAATATCGAAATACCCGGCCAACCGTTCCTGCACGACGTGAATATAGGGCAGAAAGGGGTGATGATAGTCCTGATGAATGACGATGGAGATCCCCGGAATCAGGCTTCTAAAAAATGTCCCCAGCACATGCTGCCAAATCTCTTTCGTTTTACAGATGTCGAGAAACAAGATTTCAATTGGCCTCTTATTCCAATTCATTTTGGTGATGTCGCCGATATGTACGTCAACATATTGTGCCAGCGGGCCCAGATTGGACATGTATCGAGGCAGGATCGATCGATTATTGGATAGGTCGATGTCGAAGACTCTTTTCAATTCCGAGATCATGAAGTCTTCGGAATTGTCCTGCTCGATCCATACCTTGAACAAATCATAGGCATGAATTGTCTCGGATTTTGACTTTAGCCTATTGTTCTCACCGACTCCCTTCGCAAGGCAGTAGGACGACGAGCCCAGGAACGCCCCGGCATCGATGATCTCTCCCCTGCCGCTGAAATAGTCCTTCGCAAGGTGATAAAGAAGCGCCCCCTCGGTCGGGCCCAACATTCCTGAAGGCATGCCCGCAATACCAGCCTGGGAGTGTTTCCATGGCTTTTCTTCAAATAAATGCATTGGAGGATTCCAGACCGGAGCTGTGGTTCGGCGTCAGGACTATGCTGATCCTCGACAATTATTCAATTCCGGGCTCAGGAATTGTATGGAACCAGCAAAGCTCCCAATTTTAGGAAGCTTTTGGATTAGAATTTCGCGACAGCCTGTCGGCGGGGAGTGGGTCGGCGTCCTTTGCTCGACCACCCACCTTTGCCGACCCTCCCCCGATCGGAATGCCGATGCCGTCTGTCGCTGATCTAGCCCAATTTCAGAACTGGGGTTTTTGCCTTAACTCCTTGTTTCAGCGCGTGTTTGTGCTTTTTGTTTCGAGTGAGATTGTCTTGCGCTCAATGATAGGGGTCGGCCGCATCCCTGAGGCCATCGCCGAAGAAGTTGAAGGCGAGCACGACCAGCATCACCGGGATCATCGGGATCAACAGCCAGGGATAGAGGTTGATGGCGCCCAGGTTCTGGGCGGAGTTGAGCAGGACGCCCCAGCTCACCACAGGCGGGCGCAGGCCGAGGCCGAGGAAGGACAGCGCCGTTTCGCCCAGGATCATTGCCGGGATCGACAGGGTGGCGCTCGCGATCAAATGGCTCATGAAATTGGGCAGGAGGTGGCGTCCGATGATGCGGGCGCGCGAGGCCCCCATCATCTCGGCGGCATGCACGAAATCCTCGTTTCGCAGCGATTTCACCTTCGAGCGCACCGCCAATGCCAGGCCCGGCCAGTCGAGCAGGCCGAGAATGATGGTGATGCCGAGAAAGATGATCACCGGGCTCCAATTGGCCGGCAGGGCCGCCGACAGCGCCAGCCAGAGCGGCAGTTCCGGCAGCGAGCGCAGCACTTCGATCAGGCGCATCACCAGGGCATCGATGATGCCGCCGACATAGCCGGCAAGCCCGCCCAGCGTCAGGCCGATCGTGAAGGAGACCGCGATGCCGATCAGGCCCACGGTGAGCGAGATGCGGGCGCCATAGATGATGCGCGACAGCATGTCCCGGCCGAGCCGATCTGTCCCGAGCAGGAAGGCGGTACCGTTTTCGGGCGGACAGACCAGATGGAAGTTAGCCTCGAACAGGCCCCACATCTTGTAGCGCTCGCCGCGGCAGAAAAAGCGCAGCGTCTGGGGCTTGGACTTGTCGACCTGGTAGATGCCGGGAAATTGCGAACTCTCGATGTCTCGGATGGCGAAGTTCACGGGATAGACGAAAGGACCGACGAACTGCCCGTCGTGAAACAGATGCACGCTCTGTGGGGGCGTATAGAGATAGTCGGCATTGCGCTGGTTCAAGGAATAGGGGGCGATGACCTCCACGAAAGGCAGCGACAGATAGACCAGCGCCAGGAAGATGCCGGCGAACAGGGCCGGCCGATTGCGTCGGAATTTCCACCAGATCAGCGTGGCGGAGGAGGCGCGATAAAACCGCTCCTCTTCCGCCGTCATCTTCTTGGCGACATAGGGGTCGAAGGGAGCGGGATTGACGTAATGGGGCGATCGCGACTCGGTCATTACAGTCCTATTTGCCGGTGCCGATACGGATGCGCGGATCGAGCACCGCCAGAGCGAGATCAGCGATGAACATGCCGACCACGGTGAGGAAGGCAACGAAGAGCAGGATGAAGCCGGCCAGATACTGGTCCTGGATGCGCAGGGCCTGAACCAGGATAGGGCCAATGGTCGGCAGGCTCAGCACGATGGAAACGATGGCCGAGCCCGAGACGATGCTGGGCAGGAGATTGCCGATATCGGCCACGAAGGGATTGAGCGCGATGCGGAAGGGGTATTTGAGCAGGGCCCGGCCCGGCGGCAGCCCCTTGGCCTTGGCGGTGACCGTATATTGCTTGGAAAGCTCGTCGAGCAGGTTGGCGCGCAGCCGCCGGATCATGCCCGCGGTGCCGGCGAGGCCGATCACCACCACCGGCACGATCATGTGGCTGAGGAAGGAGCCGAGCTTGCCCAGCGACCAGGGCGCGTCGGCATAATCGGGCCCGAACATGCCGCCGATCGAGATGCCGAACCAGCGGTTGAGATAGAACAACAGCGCGAGGGCAAGCAGGAAGCTGGGCGTCGCCAGGCCGATATAGCCCAGGAACGTCACCACATGGGCACCGATTGAATTGCGACGGGTGGCCGAGTAGATGGCGATCGGAATGGCGACGAGATGGATGAAGACAATCACCGCCAGGTTGAGCAGGACGGTCAGCAACAGGGCATCGCCGACCACCGCCTTAACGGGTTGCTCATATTCGAACGACCAGCCCCAATAGCCCTGCAGCAGGCCCTTGAAGCCGTTGGGACCGGGCAACACGCCGAGCCAGGTGGCGTATTGGTGGAGCAGCGGCTTGTCGAGGCCGTATTGCGCCCGCATCGCCTCCGCCTTGGCGACGCTGGCAGCCTCGCCCTGGGCCCTGAGTTCGTTGATCTTGTTGGTCAGGAAGTCGCCCGGCGGCAGCTTGATCACGATGAAGATCAAAAGCGAAATCAAGAGCAGCGTCACCACCATGGTGGCGAAGCGGCGCAGCACATAGCGCATCATGGCGCATTCCCCGTCACCACGATGTTGTCGTAGTAGAATTCATCGACGCGATAGACACCGATCAGGGCCGTCGGCTCCCAGGAAAACACTGCCTTCTTCGGGATGTTGCGGATGGCCTTGTTGACGATGATGGGCTTGAGCGCTCCTTGCACGGTGCCGATGCTGAACTGCTGGTCGGCATGGAGGGAGAGCATTTCCCGCCAGATTGCCGCCTGGGCGTTCAGCGTGGTCGCATTCATCCACTGCTCCCACAAGGACATCAGCTCGATCGCTTCGGGCATGTCGGGCTTTTCGCCAGCCATGCCACCGGTTTCGGCATATTGGCCCCATTTGGGCCAGGAGTAATTATCCTGGCGCAGGGGTGCCAGCCCGCTGGGCGGCATCAGTGCGGTTGGAATGGCGTTCTCGAGGCCTTCGCTCGCCGTCACCAGCGTAAGGCCTGAAAAGGAGCGCTTGTTCAGGTCGTTGCTGTCCTCGGCCTTCACCACCACCTTGAGGCCGACATCCTGCCAGAACTCGCTGGTGATCTCGAGCGCGTCGGCAACGTCGCGGGCGTTGCCGGCGACCTCGACGATCAACTCCGCCTCCCGGCCGTCGGGCAGGAGGCGGAAGCCGGCGGCATTGCGCTTGTTGAGGCCGGCTTCATCCAGCAGCTTCTTGGCGAGCGCGGGATCGTAGGTGGCCCAGCGCTTGCGGTCGTCCTCGCTGTAGAGGGCGCTTTCCGGCATCACCGTGTTGTTGCCCTCGATGCCGAGCCGGAACCACAGCGAATTGTTGAGCGTGTGGCGGTCGATGGCCAGCGACAGGGCCCGGCGGAAGCGGACATCCCGCAGCACGGCACGCCAGACCGGGTCGTTGCAGGTGAGGTTGGGAAACAGGGCGAAGGCGGAGCCGCGCGCGATCGGCCAGGCCAGCGTGCGATAGGCGTGGCTGGCCTCGCCTTCCTTGAGCGTGGGAATGTCGCTGGTACTCAGCCCCCAGGCCAGCAGATCGACCTCTCCCGCATTCGCCTTGGCGGCAAACAGGCCCGCGGACGAGATCGAGACCACGATGCGGTCGATATAGGGAAGCTGCCGTCCGCGGGGATCAATGCGGTGAAAATAGGGATTGCGCTCGAACACATATTGCTGGGACGGCGCCTTGGTCACCACATGCCAGGGATCGAGCGTCGGCATGTCCGGGTTCGAGTTCTCATAGGGATCATCGAGCTTGTTGTAGAGCGCAGCCCAGGACATCATCTGCCGGTCCGCTGCCATCTTGGCGAGCTTGTCCGCATCCCCATATTTCTTGTGGAACTGCTTGAGATAGTGAGCCGGCGAATAGATCCAGATCGGTCGCGGCCCCGCCAGCGAGGGCAGGAATCCCGGATTGGGCTTGGACCAGCTGTAGCGGATATGAGTGGCGTCGAGCACCTCGACCTTCGGCTTTTCGCCGTCGACCAGCATGAAGGCGGGCGGGCCGGTTGGATTGAGCTTCGAATTGAGGGCGACATCTTCCCAATAGAAGCGGAAATCCTCGGTGGTGAAGGGGGCACCATCAGACCAGCGATGGCCTTCGCGCAAGGTGAAGGTGAAAGCCTTGTCGTCCTCGCTGGCGACGGCCTGCAGGACATCTGGCTCCAGGTTGAGATGCTCGTCATAGCCAACCAGGCGGGTATAGCCGATGACGTTGATGTAGCGCAGATCCCGGGCCTTGGACGCCAGCGTGCGGATCTCGCCGCCATAGTCGCCGAGGCTGCGACTGCGGGCGAGCATGTCGGCCACCAGCGGTACCTTCGGCAGGCGATCGAGCAGCGGGGGCAAGCTGCCGTCGGCGATCTTGGCCACCAGGGAAGGCGGCTCGGCCGGAGCCGGCGGCGGATCCGCGATGGCCGGGCCGGCCAGGAAGAAACCGAGGGCCAATGCCGCGGCGACGCTCTTGAGGACGGTGAAGCCGGTGTTCACGCCGCTTCCCCCCTGCGCTGGTCGGCTGCGCTGGCGCCGAGGCGGACGAAATGGCGGGGCTCCACCTCCACCATGATGGGCGGCGGTGCGTCCGGAAGGATGGCGAAGGGGGCGGGCCAGCGCTCGGGCTGGGAGGCGCCGCCGGTCTTCAGCTTGGCGAAATCGAGCGGGCTGGCGAGGTCGACGTCCGGAATGGCCTGCAGCAAGGCCTTGGTATAGGGATGCTGGGGCGAGCGGAACAGCACCTCGCGCGGCGCCTGCTCCACGATATGGCCGCGGCACATCACGGCGATGTCGCGGGCCATGTATTCGACCACGGCGAGATTGTGGGAGACGAAGAGGTAGGACACGCCGAGTACCGCCTGCAGGTCCTTGAGCAAATTGAGGATCTGGGCCTGGACCGAGACGTCGAGGGCCGAGGTGGGCTCGTCGCAGAGGATCACCTGGGGCTCCAGAGCCAGTGCCCGGGCAAGACCGATGCGCTGGCGCTGGCCGCCCGAGAAGGAATGCGGGTAACGGCGCATATATTGCGGCTCGAGCCCGACCAGTTCGAGCAGGGCCTTGACCCGCTCATGACGTTCGTCGGAGGTGCCGATGCTGTGGATCCGCAGGGGTTCCGACAGGATGTCGAACACCGTCATGCGCGGATTGAGGCTGGAGAAGGGGTCCTGGAACACGAACTGGACCGAGCGGCGATAGGTCTTGAGCGCCTCGCCGTCCAGCGCGAAGACGTCGCGCGGGCCGCTGCCGTCGTCGAAGCGGACTTCGCCGCTGTCCGGTGCGCTGCCGGGTGCGCGCATGATCATGCGTGACAGGGTGGTCTTGCCCGAACCCGATTCACCGACGAGACCCAGCGTGGTGCCCCGTTCGAGCGAAAGTGAGACGTTGTTCAGTGCCTGGATCGTCTCGCTGCGGCCCGACCACATGCCCGCGCGCATCGTGAAGCTCTTGGATACGTTTTCGACCTGGAGGACCGGGCCGGCGCCTGCCGGTGCAGGCGCCGCGGCTCCACGCGGCGGCACGGCGATTTCCCGCAAGGGCTTCAGCCTTTCGCCCGGCTTCATGTTGAAATGAGGCACGGCCCGCATCAGGGCCTTGAGATAGTCATGTCGCGGATCTTGGAAGATGGCGTCGCGGCCGCCCAGTTCCATCACCTCGCCGCGATACATCACCACGACCTCGTCGGCCATGTTGGCGACCACGCCGAGGTCGTGGGTGATGAAGATCACCGCCATGCTCTGGTTCACAGCGCTCTTGGCGTCCTGGATTTCCTTGATGAGGGCGAGGATCTGCGCCTGGGTGGTGACGTCGAGCGCCGTGGTCGGCTCGTCCGCGACCAGCAGGGCCGGCCGGCAGATCAGGGCCATGGCGATCATGGCGCGCTGGCGCATGCCGCCCGACAGTTCGAAGGGATAGGTGGTGAGCATGCGTTGGGGATTGCGGAAATGGATCTTGGCGAAGAGATCGAGCGCCCGCTCATTCGCCTCGCGCCGGGAACAGCCCGTATGCACGATCAGCGCCTCGGTGACCTGGTCGCCGATGGTATGTACCGGCGACAACGAAGTCATCGGCTCCTGGAAGATCATGGCGATGCGCCCGCCCCGGATGGCGCGCATCTCCGGTCCGTTGGGATTGAGCTTGACGAGATCCGTCGTCGTGCCGGTGGCGGGATCGCGGAACAGGCAGCTGCCACCCGTGATCCGCGCCGTCTTGGAGAGCAGGCCCATGATGGCCTGCGCCGTCACCGACTTGCCGGATCCGGACTCGCCAACCACCGCCAGCGTCTGTCCTTCGAAGACGTCGAAAGACACGTTCTTCACCGCGTGAACCAGGCCGGTGTCGCCCTGGAAATCTACGCTGAGCTCGCGCACGCTCAGCAACGGCTGGTTGATCATCCCCGCTCCGCAGTCTCTCCGATGCCCGTTTTCCGGTGCTTGTCGCTTGCCAGACTATTCCCACGCGCAATCGAGCGCTACTGCTATCTGGCGTGTGTATCGTTTTTCGATCCAGCGCTTCACGCAAATAACGTGTGCGCCGGCAGGAAACGTATATTCGCGTGATTCTTGAGCTGTCCGAACAACCTATCCAGAAAACTCCAAATCCAGGCATCGTGTACGAGGTGATGCGTGAGTATGCCCAAGGGTTCGTCATGTTCAAGGGCACGGATGAATTGCGACAATACCAGAAAAGGATCGAGCAGGCCGCCGCCTTGTTTCCAGGCGATCGGATCGACGTGAATATTGACGACGGTAAGATCATGCAGCTCGGCGGCTGGCCGCGGGCCGGCAACGGACAGGCCGCGAAAGCCGAGGGCCGCGAGGCCATCGATCAGCGTCGGATCAATGCGGTTCCAGGGCGGCACCAGGATGGGCAGGCAGCGCGCACCGAAGCTGGAGCGCAATGTCGAGAGGCCCTGGCCGAGTTCCGCCAGCACCTCGGCGGCAGGACGATGGCCGAGCTCCTGTTTCTTGGCACCGGGTGGAGCATGATTGGCATGGGCATAGCCGTGGACGAGAATGTCGACTGCCTGGGCGTCGACGTCCCGTTCTTCGGCAACCGCCTCGATGAGGCTTGGTGAAGCGGCGGCGGGAATGACGGCCAGTGAAAGTGGCAGGCCGTGGCGATGCGCGAGGGCAAGCAGGCGGTCGAGCGCCGGCGTGGCTGATACGGCATCGTCGTCTCGCCACCACAGGCGGACTTCGCGGCGGGTGGCGAGGGCCTGGTCGAGGCGGGTCCAGGCCTGGGCCAGGTTTTCGGCCCGCTGCGCCGCTTCTTCCACTCCTCGCACGCTCCCGGCAATACCGTCGAGGGCAAGGACGGGCGCTTCGCCGCGAGGAGTGCGCGCCAGGGCGGCCTTGACGGCTGCCGCCAGAGACGGGCCGGAAAGATCTGCTTCATCGACGATGCGGGCGAGGCCGAGAGCGTGGAAACGCTCGGCACGCAAGCGCTGCTCGGCTTCCTTGCCCTGCTCGAAAGGCACCACCACCGCCGGCACGCCCGCGCGGGCGAGATCGATCATGGTGTTGTAGCCCGCCTGGCTCACCGAGGCGGCAGCGCCCGCCAGCAGGAAAGGAAAATCCGGCCTGGCACGCTCGACGATGACCCGGGGACCGGCGCTGGCCGCCAGTGCCTCGAAATCATCAGCGGCGACGCCGTGCCCGACCAGCAGGCGCCAGCACGCCGGCGGATCGGCAAGCGCCGCGGCTTCGATGGCGGCGCGATAGAGCGGCAGGCTGGCGGCACTGCCGCCGCCCGAGACCAGGATTTCGCCGGAGGGGAGGGCCTGGACCGGCGCGGCCGTGTCGGCGATGTAGCCGGTATAGGTCAGGATGCGCTCCAGCCCCGGGCTGGTGGGCCAGGAGGCTGAAAGCGGCGTGACCACGGCGTCGCCATGCACGAGAACGCCGTCATAGAAGCGGGCGAGGACGGCCTCCGTCTCCTCCACCCGGGTCGGCTTGGCCGGCGGGTTGAGGATGTCGCGGATGGAGGCGAGGATGGCGATCGGTCTGGCCCGATTGCGCGCCGCCTCGATCAAGGCGCGGAATTCCGCGGCGAGTTGGCGCCGGCCGAAGGGATAGGTTTCGGTGACGACCACGTCGGGCTCGGCAGATTCCAGCGCCGCCAGGATGGCCTCGATGCGGGCCTGGCGGATGTCGTCCCCAATCTCCCGGCCATCCGGGCCGAGCAGGGTGCGGAAGTCGACGCCGATGCAATGCACGGGCGGCAATTGTACGAAGGTCGCCCCCTCGACCCGGATCAGGGGAGCGGGCCGGCCACCGCTGATCAGGGTGACGCGATGGCCGGCCGAGACCAACCCGCGCGCCAGGGCCGCCGCGCGAGCGAGATGGCCGACGCCGAGCAGATGGGTGACGAGGATGAGGACGGAGCGGCTCATGCGGTGGGCTTTTCCGGTTGGATCAGGGGCAGCAAGGCCTCGCGCAAGCGGCGAGAGGCGGAGGCGAGCGAGCGCTCGTGCCGGGCAAAGGCGAGGGCCTGGCCGGCGAAACGCTGCCGCAGGGCGGTGTCGCGCATCAGCCTGGCAAGGGAGTGACTGAAATCGGCGGCATCGCCGGGCCTGGTCAGCAGGCCGGTCTGCCCGTCCAGCACCACCGAGCCCACGCCGCCGAACTTGCCGGCGACCGCGGGGCAACCCTGCAGGGCTGCTTCCAGGAAGACCATGCCGAAGGCCTCGTTCACCGCCGGCCAGGCCAGCAGATCGGCCTGTGCATAGAGTGAGGCGAGCCTGGCGCGATCATCGATGCGGCCATGGGGGGTGATGCGTTTGCCGAAGGGGGCGAAGAGTGCCTCGACCTTGGCTCGGGCGGGGCCATCGCCGACGATGTCGAGACGCCAGTCGAGATCGGCGTCGAGTTCGGCCAGGGCCATGGCCAGAATGCCATAGGAAGTCAGCTTGTCGCGTTCGCGCATCATGGCGACGGTGAGAAGGCGGCAGGGGCCGGGTTCTGGCCGGCTTCGCGCCAGCGACGGCCAGGCGGCGGCATCGATGAAGGGCGGCAGGTCGACCAGAACCTGGCCATCAGGTCTTGCCGCCTCGAGCATGGCCCGGTCGTTCGGATTGAGGATGAGAATGAGCGAGGCTGCGTCGAGGGCGGCCTCCGCCTGGGCGTGCCCGTCCGCCCAGGCGCCGCTCGCGCGCTTGGGCGCCCGCGATCCCTCGGCGATCACATAGGGAATGCCGAGGGCACGCGTGATCGCCGGGCCGACGAGGTCCGGCGCCTTGTAATAGACGTGATAGGTGAACCACAGCGCGGGCCGTTCCTGTGGCTGTTCGCGGTAAAGAGTAAGCAGGCGGCTCACTTCCGCCCGTGCTTGCCCCAAAAAATCCCGCCCGCCGACCGGATCGGCCGTCCGCAGTGTCGAGGCGATATCGACCTCGAAGCCGGCGCCTCGCAGCGCGGCCAGGAAGAGGCGCGCGGTTTCCCGGTCGCCCGAAGGCACCGGGTGATCGGGGGGCTTGAGCGGGGCGTGGAAGGCGATCCGGGCCATGGAAAGCGATGATCTGCTTGAGCGCTGCGGGAGACCGTTCCCGCAGGCGGAACAGACCCCTTCCGCTTAGCCCGCTGTCGCTGGTCGCACAATCCCTTGTCGGAAGCCTTGCCCCTCTTCGAAGCCCTCTAGGGGGATCAGCGCGTGAAACTCACCACATTGCCGGCATCGACATTGAGAAAATTACCGGTGGACTTGGCCGAAAGGTCGGAGGCGAAGAAGTAGACGGCCTCGGCAATGTCCTCGGGATAGACCGAGCGCTGCAGCAAAGAGCGCTTGCGATAGAACTCCTCCAGGTCGTCCTCGCCGATCTTGTTGGAGGCCGCGCGCTGCTGGCGCCACTCGCCCTGCCAGATCTTGGAGCCGCGCAGCACGGCGTCGGGATTGACGACGTTGACACGGATTCCGTGCGGCGCCCCCTCCAGAGCCATGCAGCGGGCGAGATGGATTTCCGCGGCCTTGGCGGTGCAATAGGCCGAGGCGCCGGCCGAGGCCGAGACGCCGTTCTTGGAAGCGATGAAGACCAGGGAGCCGCCATTGCCCTCGTTCTTCATCAGGCGATAGCCCTCGCGCGCCACCAGGAAATAGCCGGTGGCGAGGATGGAGATATTGCGGTTCCACAGTTCCAGCGTGGTGTCCTCGACCGAAGCGGCGGAGGAAATGCCGGCATTGTTGACCACGATGTCGATGCCGCCATAGCTGCGCGCGGTTTCCTCGAAGGCAGCGATCACGCTCGCCTCGTCGGTGACGTCCATCGCGATGCCGCGCACCCTGTCCTTGCCGAACAGCTTGCCGAAATCGGCGACGGCCGCGTCGAGCGAGGCCTGGTCGATATCGGCCAGCACGGCATTGGCGCCTTCCTGCATCAGGCGGGCGGCAATCGCCCGGCCGATGCCGCCGGCACCGCCGGTGACGAGGGCGGTGCGCCCGGCCAGACCTTTGGGCTTGGGCATGCGCTGGAGCTTGGCTTCCTCCAGCAACCAGTATTCGATGTTGAAGGCTTCCTGCTCGGGCAGGCCGACATAGAGATCGACGCCGCTGGCGCCGCGCATCACATTGATGGCGTTGACGTAGAATTCGGCGGCGATGCGAGCCGTCGCCTTGTCGGCGGCGAAGGAGAGCATGCCCACGCCCGGCACCAGATAGATCACGGCATTGGGATCACGCATGGCCGGCGAATCGGCATGCTTGCAACGCTCGTAATAGGCGGCGTAATCGGCCCGATAGGCCTCGATCAGGCCATCGAGGGAGGTGATGGCGGCCTCAATGTCATCTGCGAACGGGATCACCAGCGGGCGGATCTTGGTGCGCAGGAAATGGTCGGGGCAGGAGGTGCCGAGCGGAGCGAGCTTGTCGAGCGCGTTCGAATTGACGAATTCCAGCACCTCGGGCGCGTCGGTGAAATGGCCTGATTTAGCCTGAGCCTTGCCGATCTTGCCGCGAATGGCGGGCATCAGGCGGGTGGCGATGGCAGCGCGCTCGGCGGCGGGCAGGGACGTGACCTTGCCGCCCTCGAAGGCGGGTTTGCGTGCCTTGGCTTCCAGCCAGTCGGCCGCCTTCTGGATGATGCGCAAAGTGAGCTGGTAGCAGGTCTTGGCATCGTCATGCCAGGTGAACAGGCCATGCCCGCCGAGCACCACACCGGTGAGATGGGGGTTCTCGGTGGCCAGCTTGGAGAGCTTGAGACCGAGATCGAAGCCCGGGCGCTGCCAGGGCAGGAAGCCGATCTCGCCACCGAAAATCTCCTGCGTCAATTTTTCGGCGTTCTGCGAGGCGGCGATGGCGATCACCGCGTCGGGATGGACGTGATCGACATGGATTTTGGACACGAAGGCATGCAGAGGGGTGTCGATAGAGGCGGCGCGCGGATTGAGGTCGAAGGTGCAATGCGGCAGATAGCCGACCATCTCGTCCTCATGCGCGAGGCCACGATAGAGACCCTTCAGGGCTTCGAGCTTGTCGAGATAAAGGGTGGAGAAACCATCGAGCTTCATCGAGCCGATGTCCCCGCCAGAGCCCTTGACCCAGAGCACGATGACGTCCTGGCGCGTCAGCGGATCGGTTGCCGTCACCTTGGCTGAGGTGTTGCCGCCGCCGAAATTGGTGATGCGCAGGTCCGAGCCCAGCAGGTTGGAGCGATAGAGCAGCTTGCCTGGTTCATCGAGGGAACTGGCGACGGTGTCGTCCCAGAGATCTGCGAGTCGTGCGGAGGCCATGGCATGCGTTTCCTGTGTCATTGTTCCCGGACCTTATGAACGCTCTCGCTCACGGTCAATCATTCTCGCTCACTTAATGCGCATATTTTGTCGTTCAATGCAACAAACTATGCGTTTCGTTGACATGCATGAGCGAATGAGCGAGTTTATGAGCGAATGGAGGGGGCATGCACGAACAGGAACGCTGGCAGGCCATCGTCAGGCTGGTTGGGGAGCGCTCGGTGATCTCGGCGCGCGAGCTTGCCGCCGTCACCAGGGCCTCACCCGCAACCATTCGCCGCGATCTCACCCATCTGGCCGCGCAAGGCATGGTGCAGCGCATGCATGGCGGCGTCCGCGCCCTGGCCTCGCCGGAAGGCGCCAAGCTCGAGGCCCGGCGTTCGGGGGGCAGCCAGGCCCTCAACGCCGAGCGGAAGAGAGCGATCGCCGAGCGCGCGGCGGCGCTGTGCCGGGACGGGGAGTCCATCATCATCAATGGCGGCTCGACCACCTTCCACATGGTGGAGTTCCTGCGGGCCTCGCGCCTGCAGATCCTGACCAACTCCTTCCCGATCGCCGCGGCGTTGATGCAGGAGAGCGATAATCGCATCATCCTGCCGGGTGGCGAGATCTATCGCGACCAGAGCCTGATCCTCTCGCCCTTCGACGAGGATTCGATCCAGCATTACACGGCATCGAAAATGTTCATGAGCGCGGCCTCCATCGGTCCGCTCGGCCTGATCGAGAGCGATCCGCTGATCGCACGGGCCGAAGCCAAGCTGCTCAATCGTGCGGCCGATCTCGTCGTCCTGGTGGATTCCTCGAAATTCGAGCCGCGCGGCTCGATGGCCGTCGCGCCGCTGTCGCGTATCCGCCGGCTGATCACCGATGACGGCATTCCGCTCGCTGCCCGCGACATGCTGGAGGAGACTGGCGTCGAGGTCGAGGTGGTTCGTGTGGCAGGTTGACGACGAGTCTTCTGGCGAAATTCCTATCAGTTCGGTTCGCTGATCGAGGTTGCCAAACGAACCGCTTCAGGTGCTCGATCGCAACGAGGCTCGCGATGCCGAGTTCGCGCTTGCGAACTCGGTTTTTGCTATTCTTCTCGTTCCTATTCCTCGCTACGCAACTTGTGCCCGCGCCCGCAGAGTTGTGGCGTCGCTCTCAAGCTGATCGACTGCGATGTCGTCCCGATAGGTTTCCGGACCCATCCATACGGCATAGGCCGTGCAGAGGCCGAGGAAGATAGAATAAAGCGCTACCGGCCAAGACGAGCCTGAAGCCCACGACACCATCAACGTCGCCAATGCGGGTGCCGGGCCGCCGGCGAGAAGCGACCCGAGTTCGCGCGCGAAGGCGAAGCCCGAGAAGCGGCGTGCCGGTCCGAAGAGTTCGGAGAAATATGCAGCCTGTACGCCGAACATCATACCAACCGCTATCTGCGCCAGCCAGAACGCGGCGATAGAAGCCAGGAACGATTTCGACTCGAGCAGCCAGAAAAATGGAAACGCGATGAGACACCCAAACAACGCGCCAGCAATGTAGATGGGCCGTCGGCCGATGCGATCTGACAGTGCCGCAAAGCCGATCACACAAGCTATCTGCACGACATAACTGGTCATCAACACCAGCAATGATTGATCCTTGGGGAATTCGAGCGTGTTCACCGCGTAGCTAAGTCCGAACACCGGGAATAGATAGCCAAAGCCGTTCTCGGCAAGACGCGCGCCGAGGACGACGAAGAAGTTGCGCGGCTGCTTCGTCAGCGACTCGATGATAGGATTTTTCGACTTCTTTTCCGGCTCGGCGGCTATCTTCTCGAACACTGGTGTTTCATCGATACGGTAGCGCACGAACAAGCCGAACGCGACGATAACGATGCTGGCCAGGAATGGCAGGCGCCAGCCCCAATCCATGAATTGCTCTTGCGGCAGTTGCGAGACGAGCCAGAACGCGCTCGATGCCAACATCATTCCGAGGCCGACTCCGGCGGGCGCAAACGAGCACCAGAAGCCGCGTTTGCCGATTGGCGCATACTCGGCGAGCAGGATCACGGCGCCCGTATATTCGGCACCTGCGCCGAAACCTTGCATCAGTCGCATCGTGACGAGAAGGATTGGCGCCCAGATGCCGATTTGGTCGTAAGTCGGTAACAGGCCGATGAAGACTGTGCCGATGCCGACTATCATCAAGGTGATCAGCAGCACCGGCTTGCGGCCGATGCGGTCGCCAAGATAACCGAAGAACAAGCCGCCGAAAGGGCGGGCGATGAAGCCGACGCCGAACGTTGCGAGGGCGATCAGCGTGCCCTTACCACCGAAATCGGCGAAAAATAGCTTGCCGAACACGAGACCGGCGGCCGTCGCATAGATGAAGAAGTCGTACCATTCGAGTGCAGAGCCGACGCAGGACGCGACGATGACCTTGCGCGGATGCATTTCCGCCGCAGCTTTTGGCATAGAGAATCCTCCCCGGAGGCATTTGTTTTGTATCGAATGACCGGCGCCTCGTTGGGCGCCGGCTGCGCTTTACGCACAGGGGCACGGCACGGCTATGCTGCGCGCTCGTCCTTCTGACCTGCCTTGGCGAAGGCGCTGACCGCGCCCGCGCTCTTCTGAGTCTTGAAGATCGACGACGCGTCCGGCGCCGGCGGCAACGGCAGGAGTACAGGTACGTCTTTCAGACGCGGACGCATCGTCTGCTCGCCGAAGATGATCCGGCTTTGCACTGCGTCATAGACTTGGCGCTGGTTCATGTTGAGGAAGGCGCCGGCGCCACCCGCGAGTGGCCAGGCATCGGCCGCGCACATCTCATAGAAACAGATGAGGCGCGCCCGATCAGACACGTTCGGCGCGGACCCATGCAATGTACGGCAATGATGTACCGTCATCGAACCGGCTTTGCCGGTCAGCGTGACGATCTTGTCCTTCTCGAACAGCGGATCGCTCGGATCGATTGCGCCGGCGAATACGCCGTTGACGAAGTGACTGAGTATCGGGCCCTTGTGCGTGCCCGGTATGACGAGCAATGGACCGCTTTCTTCCCTGACGTCCTCAAGCATGAGGCCGATTGCCAGCACGTCATCATTGGTGTGCGGATAGAACGCCCAGTCTTGGTGCCATTCGACGGCGGCCCCGCCGCCTGGTGCTTTCGTATTGAGCTTCGAGGTCTGCAAGCGCACGGCCGGACCAAGAAGGGCTTCCAGAACCGAGCGGAATTTGCTGGATTTCAATATGTCCCAGAACGCAGGCATCTGAATGTGCGGCATCTTGATGCGCGTCAACTTCGGATTGTCTTTTGAGTGCCCATCGTCGAGGTCGAACACCTCATCGCTCACCGAGACGGCCCGCGATTGATCGATCTTCTCATAGGTCAGACGTCGCAGTTCTTCGAGCTCCCCGCCCGTAACAACATCCTCGACAAGAATGTAGCCATCGTCGTGATAGGCCTGGATTTGGGCTTCACTGAGCATTTTTCCTCCTTGCGGCACGGCGTTTCTTCCTCGAACGGATAGTGCCTGTTTGCGCAAACATGATTGCGCAAACATGTTTGCGGTAACATAATCTTGAGTCAAGCGCGTTGAGTTGTGAGAGGAAAAATAATACGAGGCGGGGTCGGTCTCTTGCGCCGTGATGCGCCGAAGCGAATAATTTGAAAAAAGGCGCATGGCAGACCCCAAACCACACCCCAAAACAGAACGCAGGCTCCGCATGGATGATGTGGCGGAACGCGCTGGCGTTTCGCAGATGACCGTGTCGCGCGCTATACGCACGCCTGAGCTTGTCGCGGCGACAACACGTGCCCGTATCGAAGCGGCGATGGCCGAACTGGACTATGTGCCAGATCTCCTGGCCGGCAGTCTTGCCGCACGGCGTAGTGGGTTGATCGCCGCGGTGGTCTCGACGTTCGAGAACGCGATTTTCTCACAGACCATTGCGGGCCTCACACGCTGCGTCGAAGCAGCGGGCTTTTCCATTCTGCTCGGCTCGTCGGATTATTCGGCGGCCGACGAGGAGCGTTTGCTGCGCGCGATCCTCGGCCGTCGTCCCGATGGAGTCGTGTTGACCGGTACGCTGCATACCCCCCGCGCCCGCCGCTTGCTGAGCACAGCCGGCGTGCCCGTCGTGGAGACTTGGGAACTGCCGGCCGAGCCGGTCGACATGGCGGTCGGCTTCGACAATCCGGCTGCTGGTCGCGCGATGACGATGGCGCTGCATGGTTATGGCTATCGGCGCATCGGTTTCATCGGTCCTGGTGACGAGAATGATCAGCGCGGCCTGCAGCGGCGCGAGGGCTATCGCAGCGCATTGGCGGCTCTGGGCATAGCGCCACGCGAAATTGCCGTTGCCGCTGTGGTCACCGGCATGGAAAGCGGTCCGGCACTCCTCGATGAGTTGCTTGCCCGTTTTCCCGATACCGATGCCGTGTTTTGCTCGCTCGATGCCATTGCTGCTGGTGTGCTGCTGGCCGCGCAGCGGCGTGGCATCGAGACACCGCGAGCGCTCGCCGTCGCCGGCTTTGGCGATTTCGCGATCGCTCAGCCAAGTGGCCTTGATCTCACCACGATACGCATCGCCGGGCGTGACATTGGGACGCGCGCTGGCGAATTGGTACTAGCGCGCATACGCAAAGAGACGGTTCCCGTGCGGATCGTCGATATCGGTTTTGAAGTGGTGCGCCGCAGTTCGGCGTAGCGGCAGTTGCAAAACGCCGGCGGTGCGGCGGGGACGCTCTTTGTTGGTCAAAAGGCAATCGCCTATGGCGAGCCGTTCCGGGCCTATGCCCCTGCCTGTTCGATCCCAATGCTTGCCGTTTGCACGGTGTCGCGCGCACAATCCGCTTGTGTTCCGACCGAAAAGCAATGGCGCTGGGTGAAATTCGTATCAGCCGCGCCCGCCAATCGAGGTTGCCAAGCCGGGGCACCCCTTTAAGCTGAATGCTCAGAGCAGCCAAAAGGCTGCAGGACATCCGGGAGCGAGCCGCGACATGGGCGATCAATATTTCATCGGGGTCGATGTGGGCACGGGTTCGGCGCGGGCCGGCGTGTTCGACGCCAAGGGCAAGCTGCTCGGTTCGGCCAAACAGGCGATCACCATCTGGCACGAGGCTGGCGATATCGTCGAACAGTCCTCCGAGAACATCTGGCAATCGGTCTGTGTGGCGGTGAAGGGCGCGCTGGCCGAGGCCGCGGTCGAGCCAGGCGCCATCGCCGGCATCGGCTTCGACGCGACCTGTTCCCTGGTGGTGGTGGGCAAGCAAAGCGAGCCGCTTTCCGTCGGCCCCTCCGACGATCCCAATCGCAACGTCATCGTCTGGATGGACCATCGGTCGCTCGACCAGACCCGGCGCATCAACGAGACCGGCGAAGAGGTGCTGCGCTATGTCGGTGGCGTGATCTCGCCCGAGATGGAGACGCCCAAGCTGCTCTGGCTGAGGGAACACAAGCCGGAGGTCTTCGCGGCGGCCGGTTATTTCTTCGATCTGCCCGATTATTTGAGCTGGCGCGCCACCGGATCGCTGTCGCGCTCGGTCTGCACCGTCACCTGCAAATGGACCTATCTGGCGCATGAGAAGCGCTGGGATGCCGGTTATTTCCACAAGATCGGCCTGGGCGCACTCGCCGACGAAGGTTTTGCCCGCATCGGCGACACCATCGTGGATGTCGGCACACCGCTCGGTTCCGGCCTGACCGAGGCAGCCGCCGCCGATCTCGGCCTGACGGCGGGCATTCCCGTCGGCGCTTCCCTGATCGATGCCCATGCCGGCGGCATCGGCACCGTCGGCGCGGCCGGCAAGGACGGCGAGGGCGCCGATGTGACGGGGCGCCTCGCCTATGTGTTCGGCACCTCGGCCTGCACTATGGCAAGTACGCGCGAGGCCGCCTTCGTGCCGGGCGTCTGGGGGCCCTATTTCTCGGCGATGGTGCCGGGCCTCTGGCTGAACGAGGGCGGGCAGTCGGCCGCCGGTGCGGCGCTCGACCATCTCCTCACCTTGCATCCGGCCTATGCCCAGGCTGTGGAGCGGGCCGACACCGCCGGGCGTCCGCTGCTGGCCTGGCTAGAGGCGCAGGCCAATCTCGCCGGCGACGCCACTTTGGCACGCAGCATCCACGTCGTGCCCGAATTCCTCGGCAATCGTGCTCCCCACGCCGATCCGGATGCCCGCGCGGTGATCGCGGGGCTAGATCTCGAAGATGATCTCGACAGCCTGGTCAGGCTTTATGTCGCGGGGCTCTGCGGCCTGGCCTATGGCGCGCGGCAGATCGTCGAGGCGATGGCGGCCAAGGGCATCGTGCTCCAGCAGATCATCATCTCGGGCGGCGCGGCCCAGAGCCCGTTGGTCCGCCAGATCATCGCCGATGCCACCGGCATCGAGGTTGCGGTGGCCGAGACGCCCGAACCCGTCCTGCTCGGCGCGGCGATGCTCGGCGCCGTCGCCGGCAAGGCCTATCCCGCGCTGGCCGAGGCGATGAGCGGCATGTCCGCTTTGGGAGCCACCTATGCGCCCGGCCAAAGCGAGATCCGTGCGTTCCACGAGAAGAAGTTCAAGGTCTATGAGGTGCTGCAGGCGGCCGGGCGCCAGGCCCGCGAACTGATGGCGTGAGGAGACGATCCCGGAATCGCCTCAGACCGAGCCTGCGGTAACGCCGTGATTGCAAAGATCATGGCATGTGATGAGATAAGCGCGGCCGTGATTCGGTCGCTCTCGTTGCCGGCCCGGCCGTTCGATCGGGCCTGTGGCGTATTTTGCCGTTTTCGCAGCATTCCCGGACGGAGTTCCCATGACCGACACCTTCAGCCGCCGCCAGATCGTCACGCTGCTGGGGGGCCTGGGGTTGGCCGGCATGTCATCGACCGCTTTTTCGGCGCCCAATCCCAAGCCAAAGCCCAAGCCGGATCCGACGCCGGTGTTGCCGGCGGCCGAGGGGAGGCTGCGGATCGGAGTGATCGTGCCCGTCAAGGATGATCCCTTCTACAAGGCCTGCGCCGATGGGGCCCAGGAGGCCGCGACGCAGATCGGCAATCTCGACATGGCCGTCGCCGCGCCGGAAAAGCGCCAGGTGCGCGAGCAGGCCCTGTTCATCAACGGCTTCGTGAAGCAGAAGGTGGATGCCATCCTGATCAGCCCTGTTGATGCTGGCCTGCTGGCGCCGCTGTGCAAGCGCGCCATGATCCGCGGCATCAAGGTGGTCTCCTTCGAGCAGGCCCTGCCGGCGAATTCGCGCATGGCCCATGTTGATCCCGTCAGCAATCGCGGCAAGGCGGAAAGCTTCTTGGCGATGCTGGCCGATGACGCCAAGGATGGCGGCGACATCGCCATCCTGGCCGGCGGGCGCAATGGCGCGGACGGGCAGGGGCTGGTTTCTGAGACCATGCAGCAATGGCTCAAGCCGGCCTATGGCAAGCTCAAACTCGCCGACACGCTCTATGGCAATGATGACGAAAAGGCCGGCTATGCCGCCGCGGACTTCGTGCTGAGGCAGCGTCCCAATCTCAAGGGCCTGCTGGTCTTCAGCCCGGCAGCCTTGGTGGGCGCGGCGCAATGCGTCACCGACAGGGGCCTTGCCGGCAAGGTCTTCGTCACCGGCTTCGGCCGTCCGGCCACGCTGAAGGCCGCGATGTCGGCAAAGGCCGTGGAATGCTTCGCCACGGCCAATCCGGTGGATATCGGTTATGCCGCCATGCAGATTGCCGCGGCGCTGGCCAGGAACACCATGGCGCCAGGCACGGGCAGCATGCTTACCGCCGGCCGCCTCGGCCAGATCGCCCTCGGCGAGAACAGCGTCGCCACGCTGCGCCCCTTCGTGGTCGACGCCAAGAATTTCGACAAATACGCGGATCTGTATTGAGCGATCGACGCCTGCTCCAACTCCTTGTTTCGACGCGTTTTGCGATGCCTGCCGATCCCGTCAAATCGCAAAGAGCTTAGCGAGCCGACCATGTCCGTCACCGCCGTGCTCGATGTCGGCAAGACCAATGTGAAGCTGGTCCTGTTCGACGGCGCCACCAGCCTCTGGCAGGCTTCGATGCCGAACCGGCCACTGGCCGGCCCGCCTTATCCACATGCCGATGTCGAGACGATCTGGCGGTTCCTGATGGAAGGGCTGCGCAAGGCCGGTGCCGAACACGCCATCGCGGATATCGCCGTCACCACCCATGGCGCCGCCATGGCTCTGATCGGCGAAGGCGATCTGGCCCTGCCGGTGATGGATTACGAGTTCGAGGACGTCGGCGAGGTCGAGGCCGAGTATGCGTCGTTCCGGCCGCCTTTTGCCGAGACCCTGTCGCCGCCGATGTCGGCGGGGCTCAATTCGGGCAAGCAGATCTTCTACCAGCAATTGCGTCATCCCGAAGAATTCGCGCGCGTCAGGCACATCGTGCCCTATCCGCAATATTTCACCTGGCGCCTTACCGGGATCGCCCGCAACGAGGTCACCGGTATCGGCGGCCATTCCGACCTGTGGGCCGTCCGTGAAAGGCGCCTGTCCTCGCTGGTTGTCAGCCGTGGCTGGGAGGTGCTGTTTCCGCCGCCGATCGCGGCCTATGCCGTGCTCGGCCCGCTGCGACCCGAGATTCAGGCCGAAACCGGCCTGCCCGACACGGTGCGGGTGCGTGCCGGCATCCATGATTCCAACGGCTCGATCCTGCCGCATCTGATCACCTTCGAGCCGCCCTTTACCTTGGTTTCCTCTGGTACCTGGGCGGTGATCATGGCGCTGGGAGCCGATCCCGACCGGCTCGACGCGACCAGGGACATGCAGGCCTATGCCGATGTCGAGGCCCGGCCGGTGCCGGCGGCCAAATTCATGGGCGGGCGGGAATATGCCGTGATCCTCGATGGCGCGTCCGCGTCCTGCTCGCTTGCCGATGCCGCGGCCGTGATGGCGGCGGGCGTGTTGGCGCTACCGAGTTTCGTACCCAATGGCGGCCCTTTTCCGGGTCATCCCGGCTCGATCCGGGGCATGCTGCCGGCCGGCGAGGGCATGCGGGCGGCGCTCGCCAGCCTCTATTGCGTGCTCCTGACCGATTATCTGCTGGAGGCGCTCGGTGCTGACCGCGGGCCCTTGCTGATCGAGGGCAGCTTTGCCGCCAATCCCGTCTATTGCGGCCTGCTCGCGGCACTGCGCCCAGGGCAGGCGGTGCTGCCCAGCCTCGACAGTTCCGGCACCGCCTACGGTACCTCCCTTCTCGCCACCTGGCCCGACATGCCGGCGCGGGAGCCGGCAAAACCGGCAACGGCCTATGGCGACGCCGGGGCCCTGCTGCGCTACAGAGCCGAATGGCGGGCGGCGCTTCCGTCAGCGGCGTGATGCGAGCCGCATGGCGCCACCAGCCTCAGGCGGCCATCTCGACCTCGCGCCCACGCCCAAGCCTGACCATCCAATCGGCCATGTCGGGACGGTGCCGTATCTGGAAGGCATAATGCCGGCGAAGAGCCTGCGTGAGGCGTCCGCCCCGGCCGAGAAGCTCGTCGGCAAAGCCGATCAGCACGGAATTGGGCCAGGCTTGCGGGCGGATCGTGCGCAGGCGGGCAAAGATCTCATCCCCCGACAGGCTCGGATCGGAGCGGGCGATCAGCGAGGCCATGGCTGCGGTCGAGCGCGAAACGCCCATATGGCAATGCACCAGCAGGCGTTCGGGAATGAGGAGGGCGCCGGCCTCGTCGCGGGCAAAACGCAGAATTTCGGCCATGTGCTCGCGTGCCGGCATGACCTTGCCGGCGAGCGGATCGATGATGTCGTCGAATTGCAGAATGGTGCGCTGATGTACGCCATAGGTACCGAAGGCACTTAGCTCGGGCCAGTGCGGGTCCACGATCGAAAGCACATGGCTGATGCCGGAGCCGCTGAACTGATCGAGTTCGTCGATGCCGCAGACGGTCCAGGCCGCAAAGGAAGGAAGGGAAGTCATAGGTTCCATGAGCAATGTGACGGGAGAGGGAGGGCTTCGACTGTCGTAGCGACTGGCATCACGGTCATCAAGACATTCGCGCGCAGGGCTCTAGCAGGGCGGTCACTGTCCTGCCAAAATTAATCAGACAAATTACAGCCGACTCTTGCATTCGCCGGCGAGGCGGGCATGAATGGCGCCTCTGCGCGGGAGAGTCGGTGGCCAAGTCCGGCCGTTAAGCCGCCCGCAGGCAGACAGACCGGCAAGAGCCGGCTGGCAATGTGGAGGGAACGACATGTTCGACGATCAATCTCGTCGCAGCGCCTTGAAGATCCTGGGTGGTTCGCTGCTGGCGAGCGCCCTGCCGCTCGGCGCGGTCACGCCGGCTTTCGCCGCCAACAAGCGCATCGCCCTGGTGGTCAAGAATCTCGGCAATTCCTATTTCGATGCCTGCCGCGACGGCGCGCAGCAGGCGGCCAAGGAACTCGGCGGCATCGAGATCATCTACACCGCCCCCACCAAGGCGACGGCCGAGGACCAGATCGCTGTGATCGATGCCCTGATCGCCCAGAAGGTCGACGGCATCATCGTCTCCGCCAATGACGCCAATGCGCTGGTACCGGTCGGCAAGAAGGCGGCGCAGCGCGGCATCAAGGTGATCTCCTTCGACAGCGCCATCGCCAAGGGCGGGCGCATCATGCACCTCAACGCTTCCTCCACCGATATGATCGGGGCCAAGCAGGTGCAGATGATTTCCAAGACCCTCAAGGGCGAGGGCGAGGTTGCCATCCTTTCCGCCGCTTCGACCATGACGAACCAGAACTCCTGGATAGCAGCGATGAAGAAGGAGTGGGAGAAGCCCGAATACGCCAAGCTCAAGCTGGTGGATACCGTCTATGGCGATGACCAGGACGACAAGTCCTATCGCGAGATGCAGGGCCTGGTGAAGACGCATCCCAATCTCAAGGGCGTGATCTCGCCCACCACCATCGGCATCCGCGCCGGCGCCAAGGCGATCATCGACGGCGGCCTTGCCGGAAAGGTCTTCATCACCGGCCTCGGCCTGCCTTCGGAAATGAAGGATGCCGTGCTCAAGGGTGCCTGCGACTCGTTCGCGATCTGGAATCCGGTCGATTACGGCTATTCGGCCACGCAGATCCTGGCCGGTATCATCGGCGGCGAGGACGCCAAGCCCGGCTCAACCGTGAAAATGGGCCGCATGGGCGAGACCAAGATCGGCGAGGACGGCGAGGCGGTGATGGGCGAACCCTTCACCTTCGACAAGGCGAATGTCGAGAAATTCGCCAAGATCTTCTGAGGAAGACAGCGGCGGCTCATTCCACCGTGCCCAGAGCGGCGCGACTGGCCCTCTCCAGCGGAGCCGGGGAGGGTGACCCGACGAAGTCGGGTCGGGTGGGGTGTGGCGGGCAGCGCGATGTTCTCTCGGAGACTTGCGCGACCGTGGTGCCATCTCGTTAAGCTCGGCGCGCTGCCCGCCACACTCCATCCGTCAGTGCTTCGCACTGACACCTTCCCCACTTCGTGGAGAAGGCTCGCTCCCGGCGCGGATCCCTATGACCTCCACCCCCCTGCTCTCCCTTTCCGGCATCTCCAAGCGTTTTCCCGGCGTGCGGGCGCTGCATGATGTGCGTCTCGACCTTCATCCCGGTGAGGTCACGGCGCTGCTCGGGGAGAATGGGGCCGGCAAGTCCACCATCGTGAAGATCCTTACCGGCATCTACACGCCGGATGAGGGCGAGATCCGGGTCGGCGGGCAGGCCGTGCGCTTTTCGAGCCCGCGCGATGCCTGGGCAGCCGGCATCACCGCGATCCACCAGGAAACCATCATGTTCGACGAACTCTCGGTCGCCGAGAACGTCTTCATGGGGCATATGCCGAAGGGTGCCGGCGGGCTGGTGGACTGGGGAACTGTGCATGCGCGGACGCGCGAACTGCTCAAGCGTCTCGATGCCGATATCGATCCGGGCGAGCCGCTGAAAGCCCTGAGCGTGGCCCAGAAGCATCTGGTCGAGATCGCCCGCGCCTTGTCGCATGAGGCGCGCATCGTCATCATGGACGAGCCGACGGCGGCACTCTCGGCCCGCGAGATCGACGATCTCTTCCGCATCATCGACCAGCTCAAGGCTGAGGGACGGGCGGTCCTGTTCATCAGCCACAAATTCGAGGAAATTTTCCGTGTCGCCGATCGCTGGCTCTGCTTGCGGGACGGCGAATATGTCGGCGATGGCGCGATCAGCGAGGCCACCTCCGCCGAACTCGTCCGCCTGATGGTCGGACGCTCGATCGACCAGGTCTTTCCCAAGCGCGAGGTGCCGATCGGCGACGTCGCGCTCGAGGTCAGGGGCCTCGCCAATGAGAGCGAATTCGCCGACATCTCCTTCACCTTGCGCCAAGGCGAGATCCTCGGCCTCTACGGGCTGGTCGGCGCCGGCCGGTCCGAGGCCATGCAGGCGGTGTTCGGGCTCTCCCGGCCCGAGAAGGGCGAGATCCTCGTGCGTGGCAAGGCCCGCGCCATCAAAAGCCCCGCCGATGCCATCGCCGCCGGCATCGCCTATGTGCCGGAGGACCGCCAGAGCCAGGGCGCCGTGCTGCCGTTCGGCGTGCGCGAGAACACCACATTGGCCAGCCTGATGCGTCATGCCCGCCTCGGCTTTCTCAGCCTGCGCTCGGAGATCGCCGATACCCGCCGCTTCGGCACCAGGCTCGCGGTGAAGGCCGCCTCCTGGGACCAGAAGCTGCAGGAGCTGTCCGGCGGCAACCAGCAGAAGGTAGTGATCGCCAAATGGCTTGCCACCAATCCCAAGGTCATCGTCCTGGACGAGCCGACGAAGGGCATCGACGTCGGCTCCAAGGCCGCTGTACACGACTTCATGGTGGACCTGGCGGCCGAAGGCCTCGCCGTGGTGCTGATCTCCTCCGAACTGCCGGAGGTGATGGGCATGTCCGATCGCATCCTGGTGATGCACGAGGGCCGCATCGTGAAGGAGTTCGCACGGGCCGAGATGGACGCCGCCGCCATCGTCACGGCCGCCACGGGAGGCCAGGCATGACAGGAAGGCTTGGCATGAAGGCCCTGTGGCGCCGCTATGGCCGCGAGATCATCCTCGCCCTCATCGTTGCAGGCATGGTCCTTGCCATCGGCATAAGGGCGCCGGTCTTCCTCGGGGCCGACAGCCTGATGGGCGTGCTCAAGGATACCGCCATCCTCGCCATGCTGGCGCTCGCCCAGATGACGGTGATCCTCATTCGTGGCATCGACCTCTCGGTGGCGGCCAATCTGGCGCTCAGCGGCATGGTCGCCGCTCTCGCCTCGATCGCGGCGCCCGACCTGCCGATCGGCCTGATCATTCTGATCGCCATCGCCGTCGGCACTTTTTTCGGCTTCGTCAACGGCGTGTTCATCGCCTTCGTCGGCATTCCCCCCATCGTTGTGACGCTGGGCACGCTCGCCATCTATCGCGGCCTCGTCTTCATCGTCTCGGGCGGCAAGTGGATCAGCTCCGACAAGATGACGCCGGCCTTCCTGAACTTTCCGCACGCCACCTTCCTCGGCCTTTCGAGCCTGGTCTGGTTCGCCATCGCGGTGGCGGCGGCAATGGCCCTCTTCCTCGGGCGCACCACCATCGGCCGAGGGCTCTATGCGGTGGGCGGCAATCCGGTGGCGGCGCGCTATTGCGGCATCGATCTTGCCCGCCAGCAATTGCTGGTCTTCACGCTTTCCGGCGCAATCTCAGGCTTGTGCGGCTATCTGTGGGTGGCGCGCTTCGGCATCGCCTATACGGAAATCGCGCTCGGCTATGAGCTCAGCGTGATCGCGGCCTGCGTGATCGGCGGCGTCTCGATCGGCGGCGGTATCGGCTCGGTCAGCGGCGCTTTGCTTGGGGCGCTGTTCCTGGGCGTGGTGGTCAACGCCCTGCCGGTGATCAACGTCTCGCCTTTCTGGCAGATGGCGATCTCGGGCGCGGTCATCCTGGCGGCCGTGGTGGTCAACGCCCGCGCCGAGCACAAGGGCGGCAAGCTGATCCTGCCCGAGGCGCGCCGCCGCGCCGCCGCCAGAGAAGGAGCCCGCTGATGACGGACACGGCCCGCTATCAGGTGCTCGACCGCGCGCCCCGGACGCTGGCGGACCGCCTGCTGCGCTGGGAGACCATCCTCTGCCTGCTGCTGGCGGCGGTGATCGTGGTCAACGCACTGGGTTCGCCTTATTTCCTCGATCTCTACAACCTCTCCGACATGACCCAGAACTTCTCGGAGAAGGCGATCATCGCGCTTGGCATGGCGCTGCTGATCCTCACCCGGGAGATCGACCTGTCCGTCGCCGCGATCGTGGCTCTGGCCTCGCTCGCTATCGGCTATGGCGCGCAGGCGGGCTATGGGCCTGCTATGCTGATCGCCATCGGCCTGGGTGTCGGCATCGTCTGCGGCGCCTTCAATGGCTGGCTGGTCACCGGCTTCGGCCTGCCGTCGATCGTGGTTACCATCGGCACCATGTCGCTCTATCGCGGCATTGCCCAGGTCGTGCTGGGCGACCAGGCGATCACCACCTATCCGGAGGAATACACCAACCTCGCCCAGCTCTACATCATCCAGGAGCCGCCGCTTTATCTAGCCTTCATCCTGTTCCTGGTCCTGGCCGTGCTTTTCACCGTCGCGCTGCATTTCACCGTGTGGGGGCGTATGCTCTATGCCATCGGCAACAACCCGGTGGCGGCACGTTTTTCGGGCATTCCGGTCAATCGCATCCGCTTCCTCATCTTCGTGCTGACGGGGCTTCTGTCCGGGCTCGCTTCGGCCCTGCTCACCGCCCGCATCGGCTCGACCCGGCCCAACATTGCGCTGGGCTGGGAGCTCGAAGTGGTGACCATGGTGGTGCTGGGCGGCATCTCGATCGCCGGCGGCTCGGGCACCATGCCGGGCGTGGTAATCGCGGTCTTCGTGCTCGGCCTCACCACCTTCGGCCTGACGTTGATCAACGTTCCCGGCATCGTCATCGCCGTTATCCTCGGCGTCTTGCTGGTGGCGGCGATCGCCTTGCCGATCATCGTGAGAAGGGTGCTGGGGTTGCGGGGATAGGGCGGGCGAGATCGTTTTCATGCCTCGCTGGGTGCGAAGCACTTTCGCATCGCTTGACAAGATCTCGCCATAATGGCGATTTTTCAGAACACTCTGTCTCTCCGTGATGTGATCACATCTCGTTTCTTGCTACCGTGCTGGGGTCCCACGCAAGAAAAAGTCGCGCTGCCGCTTTTATGTGCTTGTCCCCAGCTTGGAATCATGCGATGTCAGCCCTCCATATTAGGACAGCTATGCTGTCCCATTGTGGATGCCGCTGCCTTCGGGTCTGCGGCCCGCGGACCAGCCGAAGATGGCCCACAGGCCCGGCTTGGCCGTATGGCAAGAACGCCGCTCTCGCGTTTCAGCGCGGAGCGGTGCACAATTGAGTGACAGCTTTCACAATCCGGCGGCATAGTCGCGGCCCGACCCTTGCAAGGGCAGGCGATGAGCGGGCGAGTGTGTGAAGCTGGGAAGCGGGGCAGGGCGAGATCAATGCATCTGGCTCCCTCCTGCGGTTCATCGGACTGCGTCCGGTGGTGAGCGTTGACAGGTGTCGAAGGAACGGATGCGGTAGAACCGCCCGGGACTTGATATCCAACAGGTGACTGAGGCGAAGAGGAAACAGGCGATGAGCGCGATCTTCCAACACGGACAGCAGACGGTTTCGGCGGCGGCGATCGACGCTGCGACGAAAACGAATGCCACCGTGACGAAAGACCGCCGAACGCCTGACCTGGATACGCGCTGCCTGGTGCTGCGCGATCCTGGCCTGCCCGAAGCCCAGGGCCTCTACAATCCCGCCAATGAGAAGGATGCCTGCGGCGTCGGCTTCATCGCCGATATGAAGAACCGCAAGAGCCACAAGATCATCGCGCAGGCGCTGCAGATCCTGCACAATCTCGACCATCGCGGCGCCGTCGGCGCCGATCCGAAGGCGGGTGACGGCTGCGGCATGCTCGTGCAGATCCCGCACGACTTCTTCGCCGCCGAATGCGCCACGCTGGGCTTCGAGTTGCCGGCGCCGGGCGATTATGCCGTCGGCTTCTTCTTCCTGCCGCGCAACGAGGAAGGCCGCGTGCATGCCATGCGCGTGGTAGAGAAGATCGTGGCCGAGGAAGGCGAAGTGTTCCTCGGCTGGCGCGCCGTGCCCGTGGACAATTCGGGCCTGGGCGAAAGCGTGCTGCCGACCGAGCCGATCCACATGCAGGCCTTCATCGGCCGTTCGGCCGCCACGCCCGATCAGGACGAGTTCGAGCGCCGGCTGTTCATCATCCGCAAGGTGATCTCCAACGTCATCTATAACGATGTGGAGCGCCGGCCGGTGACGGCAGGCTTCTATCCGGTCTCGGTGTCCAGCCGCACCATCACCTATAAGGGCATGCTGCTCGCCACTCAGCTCGGCGACTATTTCAAGGACCTCACCGACGAGCGCTTCCAGAGCGCCATCGCCCTGGTGCATCAGCGCTTCTCGACCAATACTTTCCCGAGCTGGACGCTGGCCCACCCCTACCGCATGGTCGCGCACAACGGCGAGATCAACACACTGCGCGGCAATGTGAACTGGATGGCGGCGCGCCAGGCCTCGGTCGATTCCGAGCTGTTCGGCAACGACATCTCCAAGCTCTGGCCGATCTCCTATGAAGGCCAGTCCGACACGGCCTGCTTCGACAATGCGCTCGAATTCCTGGTGCAGGGCGGCTATTCGCTCGCCCACGCCATGATGATGCTGATCCCCGAGGCCTGGGCGGGCAATCCGCTGATGTCCGAGGACCGGCGCGCCTTCTACGAATACCACGCCGCGTTGATGGAGCCCTGGGACGGGCCGGCCGCCGTGGTCTTCACCGATGGCCGCCAGATCGGCGCTACGCTCGACCGCAACGGCCTCAGGCCCGCCCGCTATCTCGTCACCAAGGATGGGCTTGTCGTGCTCGCCTCCGAATTCGGCGTGCTGCCGATTCCCGAGGCCGACATCGTCGAGAAGTGGCGCCTGCAGCCCGGCAAGATGCTGCTGATCGACCTGGAGGAAGGCCGCATCGTCTCCGACGACGAGATGAAGGCCTCGCTCGCCACTGCCAATCCCTATCGCGACTGGCTCAAGCGCACCCAGATCGTGCTGGAGGATCTGCGCCCGGTGGAAGCGCGCGCCTCGCGCACCGACGTGTCGCTGCTCGATCGCCAGCAGGTCTTCGGCTACACCCAGGAAGACATCAAGCTGCTGCTGCCGCCGATGGCGACCACCGGCCAGGAGGCCGTCGGCTCGATGGGCACGGATACGCCGATCTCGGCGCTCTCCGACAAGTCGAAACTGCTCTACACCTATTTCAAGCAGAACTTCGCCCAGGTCACCAACCCGCCGATCGACCCGATCCGCGAGGAATTGGTGATGAGCCTGGTGTCGTTCATCGGACCGCGCCCGAACATCCTCGACCTCGAGGGCACTTCCCGCAAGAAGCGCCTGGAGGTACGCCAGCCCATCCTCACCAATGAGGACCTGGAGAAGATCCGCTGCATCGGCCATGTCGAGGAGCGTTTCGACACCAAGACGCTCGACATGACCTATCCGGCCATCCAGGGAGCGGACGGCATGCGCGGTTCGCTCGAGCGGCTATGCGAGCGCGCCGAGGCGGCGGTGCATGGCGGCTACAACATCATCATCCTGTCCGACCGCCAGACCGGCCCGGACCGCATCCCGATCCCGGCGCTGCTGGCGACGGCGGCCGTGCATCATCACCTCATCCGCAAGGGGCTGCGTACCGCGGCAGGCCTGGTGGTGGAGACCGGCGAGGCACGCGAGATCCATCATTTCTGCTGCCTTGCCGGCTATGGCGCCGAGGCGATCAACCCCTATCTCGCCTTCGAGACGCTGGCCACGCTTCACGCCCAGCTCGAATTCCCCGAGGAAGTCGACGAATATGAGGTGGTCAAGCGCTACATCAAGTCGATCGGCAAGGGCGTGCTGAAGGTGATGTCCAAGATGGGCATCTCGACCTACCAGTCCTATTGTGGCGCACAGATCTTCGACGCCATCGGCCTCTCTTCGGCCTTCGTCGACGAGTTCTTCTTTGGCACCGCCACCATGATCGAGGGCGTCGGCCTCAACGAGGTCGCTGCCGAGGCCGTGTCACGCCACAAGGACGCCTTCTCGGACGCGCCGATCTTTCGCAACGCGCTCGATGTCGGCGGTGAATACGCCTACCGTATCCGTGGCGAGGACCATGTCTGGACACCGGACAGCGTCGCCACGCTGCAGCATGCCGTGCGCAACAATGCGCAGGACCGCTATCGCGATTTTGCCGATACGGTGAACCTGCAGAACGGCCAGCTCCAGACCATCCGTGGCCTGTTCCGCATCAAGACGGCTGGTGAGCGCGGCATGGCCTCAGTGCCCCTGGCCGAGGTCGAGCCCGCGAGCGAATTGGTAAAGCGCTTCGCTACGGGCGCGATGTCCTTCGGCTCGATCTCGCGCGAGGCCCATGAATCGCTGGCCATCGCCATGAACGCCATCGGCGGCAAGTCCAACACCGGCGAGGGCGGCGAGGAAGCCGAGCGCTTCAAGACCCTGCCGGACGGGCGCTCCAAGCGCTCGGCCATCAAGCAGGTCGCCTCGGGCCGCTTCGGCGTCACCGCCGAATATCTGGTCAATGCCGACATGATGCAGATCAAGGTCGCGCAGGGCGCCAAGCCCGGCGAGGGCGGCCAGCTGCCCGGCCACAAGGTCGATGCCGTCATCGCCAAGGTGCGCCACTCGACCCCAGGCGTCGGCCTGATCTCGCCGCCGCCGCATCACGACATCTATTCGATCGAGGATCTGGCGCAGCTGATCTTCGATTTGAAGAACGTCAACCCGGCGGCGGATGTCTCGGTCAAGCTGGTTTCGGAAGTCGGTGTCGGCACCGTCGCCGCCGGTGTCGCCAAGGCCCGCGCCGACCATATCACCATCTCCGGCTTCGAAGGCGGCACAGGCGCTTCGCCGCTGACCTCGATCAAGCATGCCGGCAGTCCTTGGGAAACCGGCCTAGCCGAGACCCAGCAGACGCTGGTACTCAACCGCCTGCGTTCGCGCGTGCGCCTGCAGGTCGATGGCGGGCTCAAGACCGGCCGCGACGTCGTCATCGGCGCGCTGCTCGGGGCGGACGAATTCGGCTTCTCCACCGCGCCCCTGATCGCGGCCGGCTGCATCATGATGCGCAAGTGCCACCTCAATACCTGCCCGGTGGGCGTGGCGACGCAGGACCCCGTGCTGCGCAAGCGCTTCAAGGGCACGCCCGAGCACATCATCAACTACTTCTTCTTCGTCGCCGAGGAAGTGCGCGAGCTGATGGCCGAGCTCGGCTTCCGCAAGCTCGACGAGTTGATCGGCCGCTCCGACCTGCTCGACAAGCAGGATGCCATCGAGCACTGGAAGGCCAAGGGACTCGATTTCACCAAGCTCTTCCACAAGGTGGACGTGCCGGCCAATGTCGGCATCCGCCACGAGGAGAAGCAGAAGCACCCGATCGATACCGTGCTCGACCGCGGTTTCATCGCCGAGGCGGCACCGGCGCTCGACTATGGCCGCGAGGTCACCATCGAGGGCAAGATCACCAATGTCGATCGCACGGCCGGTGCCATGCTCTCGGGCGAAGTCGCCCTGCGCTACGGCTATGAAGGCCTGCCCGACGGCACCATCAAGGTGAATCTGTCAGGCACGGCCGGCCAGAGCTTCGGCTCCTTCCTGGCGGCGGGCATCGACCTGACGCTGGTGGGCCAGGCCAACGACTATGTCGGCAAGGGCCTTTCCGGCGGCCGCATCATCATCAAGCCGAGCCCCGAGACCCAGGCCGTGCCGGAGAAGTCGATCATCATCGGCAACACCGTGCTCTACGGCGCTATTTCCGGCGAGTGCTATTTCCGCGGTGTGGCGGGCGAGCGCTTCGCGGTGCGCAATTCGGGCGCCGCAGCGGTGGTCGAGGGCACCGGCGACCATGGCTGCGAATACATGACCGGCGGCGTGGTGGTCGTGCTCGGCCAGACGGGCCGCAACTTCGCGGCCGGCATGTCGGGCGGTGTCGCCTATGTCTATGACGAGGACCAGAGCTTCGCCAAACGCTGCAACCTCTCCATGGTCGATCTCGAACCGGTGGAAGAGGAAGAGGATTTGATGGAGCGCCTCCACCATCATGGCGGTGACCTCGAGTTCAAAGGCCGCATCGACGTCTCCGGCGACATGGGCCGCTATGACGAGGAGCGCCTGCGCAAGATGATCGAGAACCACCTGCATTATACGGGCTCGACGCTTGCCAAGGCCATGCTGGACGATTGGGCGACCTATCGCACCCGCTTCGTCAAGGTGATGCCGGTCGAATATCGCCGCGCCCTGCGCGAGATGGAAAAAGCCCGCACCATGATGGCGGCGGAGTGATTTCGGCATCGTCGCGGATACCGAAGTCCGCGACATTGATCTTTTGACAACGGCCCCGGATAGCGCGGCGCGCATCCGGTTCGACCGGAGGACTTAGTATGGGCAAGGCAACAGGATTTCTCGAGATCGATCGGCAGGACCAGAAGTATATTCCGGCCGCCGACCGCATCCGCCACTACCGCGAATTCACCCTTCCGCTCGACGACAAGGATGTCGCCAAGCAGGCGGCGCGCTGCATGGATTGCGGCGTGCCCTATTGCCATGGCCCGACGGGCTGTCCGGTCAACAACCAGATCCCGGACTGGAACGACCTCGTCTATCACGACGACTGGGAGGAGGCGGCGCGCAACCTGCACACCACCAACAACTTCCCGGAATTCACCGGCCGCATCTGTCCGGCGCCCTGCGAGGAAGCCTGCACGCTCAACCTCGAGGATGTGCCGGTTACCATCAAGACGATCGAGCAGTCGATCGCCGACAAGGCCTGGGCCATGGGCTGGATCCAGCCCGAGATCGCCAAGGTGAAGACCGGCAAGAAGGTGGCCGTCGTTGGCTCCGGCCCGGCGGGTCTGGCAGGTGCACAGCAGCTCGCCCGCGCAGGCCACGAGGTGCATGTCTATGAGCGCGAGCCCGCCGCCGGCGGCCTGCTGCGCTACGGCATCCCGGACTTCAAGATGGAGAAGCACCATATCGAGCGTCGCGTGCGCCAGATGGAGGCCGAGGGCGTCACCTTTCACTATGGCGTCAATATCGGTGTGACCATGAGCTTCGCCGACCTCAAGGCCGGCCACGACGCCGTGCTGATGGCTGGTGGCGCCGAGACCCCGCGCGATCCCACCCTGCCGGGCGCCGAGCTCGAGGGCGTCCATTTCGCCATGCCGTATCTGGTGCAGAGCAATCGCCGCGTCGGCGGCGAGGACATCTCCAAGGAAGAACCGCTGCTGACCACCGGCAAGCATGTCGTGGTGATCGGCGGCGGCGACACCGCGTCGGACTGTGTCGGCACCTCCTTCCGACAGGGCGCCATCTCGGTGACGCAGCTCGACATCCGGCCCCGTCCGCCCGAGAAGGAAGACAAGCTGGCGATTTGGCCCTATTGGCCGACCAAGATGCGCACCTCCTCCTCGCAGGCCGAGGGTGCCGAGCGCGAATTCCAGGCGGTGACGCTCGGTATCGTCGGCAAGAATGGCCGGGTCACCGGTGTCAAGATCGCCCGTGCCGACGAGAAGCGCCGGCCGATCGAGGGCACGGAGACCGTGTTGCGCGCCGATATGGTTTTCATCGCCCTCGGCTTCACCGGACCGATCAAGGCCGGCATGATCGACCAGTCGGGTGTCGAGCTCGACAAGCGGGGCAATATCGCCGCCACCGATCGGGACTACCGCACCTCGATGGACAAGGTCTACGCCGCCGGCGACATGCGGCGCGGCCAGTCATTGGTGGTCTGGGCCATCCGCGAAGGCCGCCAAGCCGCCCGTGCCATCGACGAGGCGCTGATGGGCGCGACGACGCTGCCGCGCTGAGGGACCGGGTCTTCGGGCCCAATGCCGTTCACTTAAGCGTCTTCGAGTTTGCACGATCTTTATCATTGTCGGGCTTGACCCGGCAATCCAGCGCTTTCGCGCGATTTCAGGATAGCCGGGTCAAGCCCGACAATGACAAATCGTAGCGTTTCCTCTTTCAGCGAACTGCATTGGGCCTTCGGGCCCGCCTTTTTCGGTGTGCCGGTCTTCAGACTGATATTCACGCGCCACCTTTCACGCCGGTCTCGTTCCATCGAGAGACGGGGCTGAGACGATCGCCGCACCATTCCTGCCATCACGGATTTTGACGTGTCCATTCAAAGTGATGATGAATGCGCGTGGATGCTTGTACGGATGGGCGTAAGGCACGTAGGAAGGGAAAACCGAGGCCCCCCATGCTCTCCCTCACGACCGTCCTCGCCTTCACCGCCATTGCCGTCGGCATGGTGCTGACACCCGGCCCCAACATGGCCTATCTGGTCTCGCGCTCGATCTGCCAGGGCCGTCTGGCGGGGTTGATCTCGCTCACCGGTGTCGTCACCGGCTTCGTGATCTATATGCTGCTGGCGGCCTTCGGCATCACCGCGCTGCTGTTCGCGGTGCCCTATGCCTATGATGCCCTGCGTATCGCCGGCGCTGCCTATCTCGCCTGGATGGCCTGGCAGGCGCTCAAGCCCGGCGGACGTTCACCCTTTGAGATTCGCACGCTCAAACCCGATTCGGTGCGGCGGCTCTATGGCATGGGCCTGTTCACCAGCCTGCTCAATCCCAAGGTCGCCGCACTCTATCTTTCGCTGCTGCCGCAATTCGTGGATCATTCCGGCCCTGTGCTCGGCCAGACCCTGCAGCTCGGCCTGATCCAGATCCTGGTCAGTGCCTTCTTCAATGCCTGCTTCGTGGTGATGGCGGGCACTATCTCCGCCTTCCTGGCGGACCGGCCGCTGTGGACGACGGTGCAGCGCTGGCTGATGGGCACGGTGCTGATGGGCCTTGCCGCCCGCATGGCGCTCGACACCGCGCGGCGATGAGTAGGACGCGGACATAGTGACGTGCCTGCATGCCGCCGGGATGTCCGCATTCCCTTTAAGGCACTGCCTGCGCCGGCCAGCGGAAATCGTCGGCGCGGCCCTCACGGGGAGGCAGGCTTTCGCCCTGTCCGAGCACTCTGGCGACACTGGGGTCGGCACCGCCTGGCTTGGGCGCCCCGCCACCGAGCAACTGGCCGCCGGGCGCGGTTTCATAGGCGTCGAGCGGCAGGACGGGCCCGTATTCGGGCTTTTCGGCCGGAGAATCCCCGGGCGTATCGGGGGTGGGTTCAGCGACTGGGGCGGTTGCTACCATCGGTGCCGGCGGCGCCTCGCCGAGCAGGCGCCTCAGATCGCTTTCGAGGAAATGCGCCGCCAGCTTGGCGCCTTCATCGGAGAAGTGTACGCCATCGGCCTTGCGCAGGCGGGCCGGCTGGCCGTCGAGCCCGGTGCCGCTGGCGGCATAGGATCCGTCCGAATTGACGAAACCGTCCCAGATGTCGACATAGAGGCCGCCCGCCGCCGTTACCTGGCTGCGATAGAGGCTGTTGAACCGCACCATGGCAGCGCTGAGCACGTCGCTGCGCATCGGCGGCAAGCCGACCCAGAAGATCTTGATGCCGCGGGCTTTCAGAGGCGCGATCAGGGCGTCGATGCGCTTGCGATAAGCGGCTTCCCATTCCTCTGATTGCGGCTCGAAGCGGGTGCCGTCATCCCGGATGGTCTGGCGGTCGTTGGAGCCGATCAGGATCACCACGGCATCGATCTGGGCATTGGCGGCGAGCAGATCGGCGATGCCCTTGTTCCAGTCGTAAAAGTCGTTGCGCACCAGGCCGCTATCGGCTTTGACATTGCGGATGATGGCGATGTCGGGCCGATCGTCCAGGACGTCCGTCAATCCGGCGGCGAGCTGATCCGCCATCGAATCGCCGATGACATGCACGAAGGAGGAAGGCGGCACGGCTGGTGCCGGCGCCACCTTGGCGGGTTTGGGCAGGGCGAAGGGCGAAGCCCGGACCTTGGTGCGCCGTACGGGCGCTGGCCGGGCGTTCTGCTGGCGCACCTTGTTCTGCATCTCCTGATATTGGCGCAGGGCCTGCCCCGGCGTGTCGCCCCCGCTGTCGCGCGCCATGACATGCCGCTGCGACAGGATGACGGAGGCGAGCACGAACAGGACGATCAGGAGGAGGCGCTGCTTCAAGGCCGGTCTCCGATTTCGCAGGAATGACACGCCCTAGCTGGAAAGATTATCACGCATCAGGGCGTCGCGCTCAGTTTCTGCAGCACTGTCGGGGTTGGATAGCCGTCGGCCACCAGCCCTGCCTTGGCCTGCCAGGTGCGCAGAGCCGCCCGCGCTGCCGGGCCGATCTTGCCGTCGATCGTCTCGATGGGATAGCCGAGCGCCTTCAGCTTCTTCTGCATCGCCGTGATCTGTGCGCGGTTGAGCGTGGTTTCCTGCGACGGCCAGCGGCCCTGCAGCGAGGGGATGCCGCGGATACGGTCGGCGAGCAACCCGACAGAGAGCGTGTAGGAATCTGAGATGTTGTAGGTCTTGATCGCCCAATAGTTCTGGAAGATCAGGAAGGCCGGTCCCTTGGCACCGGCTGGCAGGAATAGCCACGCCTTGTCGGTTTCAGCCTTGCCGGTGTCCAGCAACGGCTTGCCGTCGACCCTGGCGACGCCGAGCTTGGCCCAGGCCCCGACCGGGCCGCCATCATGAGCATTGATGGCGGTGAAATCGAATTTCGCCGGCAGCTTCACCTCATGGCCCCAGCGCTTGCCGGCATCCCAGTCGTGCAGCTTGAGATAGTTGGCGATCGAACCGATGACGTCGGGTTCTTCGTTCCAGATGTCGCGCTTGTTGTCGCCATCCATGTCGACGGCATATTTCAGAAAGCTGGAGGGCATGAACTGCACCTGGCCCAGCGCCCCTGCCCAGGAACCGGTCATGCCGCGCGGCGTGATGTCGTGCTCCTGCAGGATCTTGAGGGCATCGATCAATTCGTCGCGGAAGAGCTCGGGGCGCTTGGCCGTGCAGCAGGCCAGCGTGGTGAGCGAGCGGATGATGTCGGAATTGCCGGGCGAGGCGCCGTAATTGCTCTCCAACGACCAGATGGCGAGAATGACGTAGCGATCGACGCCATAGCGTTCCTCGGCCTTGTCGAGCCATGATTTCCAGCGCTGCGCCATGGCCTTGCCCTGGGCGATGCGGTCGGCGCTCAGGCGGGCATCGACATAGGCGCGGATGGTTTGGTTGAATTCGGGCTGGGTGCCGGCCAGCGAGATCACCTTGGGATCGACGCCGAGCCCGGCGAAGGCGGCATCGAAGGTCTCGCGGGAAATGCCGGCCTTCTCGGCCCGTGGCCACAAGGCGGTAACGAAGGTCAGATAGCCGTCGGCGCGGGCGGGTGAGGCCAGACCGGGAAGCGCGAGGCCGAGAATCATGAGGCCCAGAACGGATCCGAGCCGCATCGTGCGCGCGATGACGTTAGAAGGCGTGCAGGGCATGAAAGCGTTCCCGAATCCTGATTCTCTTTACTGATTCTGTGATAAATACCGCCGCGAAACAAATCGTGACGAGGCAGGTTTGAAGCAAGGTGATGGCATGGTGAAGGCGGCGCAGCAATCGGCCCTGCGCACCATCGCAACTGAACGCGTCGGCTTGGAAGCATTGGCGCAGGCAATCGAAGGCGATCTCGGCCCCATATTCGGCGCTTGCATCGATCTCGTCGCCCGCCTCAAGGGCCGGGTCATCATTACCGGCATGGGCAAATCGGGCCATATCGGCAAGAAGATCGCCGCCACCTTCGCCTCTACAGGCACGCCCGCTTTCTTCGTGCATCCGAGCGAGGCCAGCCATGGCGATTTGGGCATGATCACGGCTGATGATGCCGTCATCGCCCTGTCTTGGTCGGGCGAGACGCGCGAGCTCGGCGACATCATCGACTATGCTACCCGCTTCAACGTGCCCTTGATCGCGGTGACCTCGGTGGCGAGTTCCACCTTGGCCAAGGCGGCGGACCTGCCTCTGGTCCTGCCCCAGGCCAAGGAAGCCTGCCCGAACGGCCAGGCGCCGACGACGTCTTCCCTGATGATCTTGGCGCTCGGCGACGCCCTGGCCATGGCCATGCTGGAAACACGCGGCTTCACCGCCGCCGATTTCCGTGTCTTCCATCCCGGTGGCAAGCTCGGCGCTTCGCTCAAATTCGTGCGCGACGTCATGCGTACCGGCGATGCGGTGCCGCTGGTCGCCGAGGGTACGCTGATGTCGGAGGCCATCCTGGTGATGTCGAAGAAGGGAGTCGGCAGCGTCGGCGTCGTCGATGCGTCCGGCGCGCTGATCGGTATCGCCACGGATGGCGACCTCCGGCGCCATATGAGCGACGATTTGATGACACGGCGGGTCGACGACATCATGACACGTACACCCAAGGTCATCCGCCCCGATGCCCTGGTGAGCGAAGCCATGGAGGTGATGGACTCCAGGCGCATCGCCGTGCTGTTCGCCGTGGAAGGCGGACGGCCCGTGGGTGTCGTCCATATGCTCGACCTCCTGAACATCGGCGTCGTGTGAGCAATGCCTCGCCCCTGCGCCTGACGATCGAGAACCTCGCCTGCGAGCGGGGCGGGCGGCTCGTGTTCGAAGGGGTCGGCTTTTCCGCCGGTGCCGGCGACCTCGTTGCGGTAACGGGCCGCAACGGGGCCGGCAAATCCAGCCTGCTCAGGGTGATCGCCGGCCTGGTGCCGCGCCGGGACGGGCGGATACGCCTGGATGGCGGCGGTGCCGAGAAGACGCCCGCCGAGCACATGCATTATTGTGGCCATGCCGATGCCCTGAAGCCCTCCCTGAGCGTGCGCGAGAATTTGGGCTTCTGGCGCGCTTATTACGGCGATGCCGATCGCTCGATCGAGGATGCCCTCGATATCCTAGCCATCGAGCATCTCATCGACCTGCCCGCAGCCTATCTCTCGGCCGGCCAGAAGCGCCGGCTCTCTCTGTGCCGGCTCCTGGTGTCCCGGCGGCCGGTCTGGCTTTTGGACGAGCCGACATCGGCTCTCGATAGCACCACCCAGGCCCGTCTTGCCGAGGTGATGGGCGAGCATCTCCAGGGTGGAGGACTGATCCTGGCCGCCACCCATGGCGATCTCGGTTTCGCACCGAGCCGGACGCTGGCGATCGGTACGGCATGAGTGCGCTCGGGGCTCTGTTCGTGCGGGAATTGCGGCTGGCTGTCAGGGCAGGCGGTGGCGCGCCGGTCGGCGTCATCTTCTTCCTTGCGGTGGTGACGGTCATTCCCTTCGGTGTCGGTCCCGACCTCAATCTGCTCACACGTATCGGCCCGGCTGTGCTCTGGCTCGGGGCCCTGCTGGCAACGCTGCTCGGCCTCGATCGCCTGTTCCAGGCCGATCTCGACGACGGGTCGCTCGACCTCATCCATCTCGGCGGGCCCCCCTTGGAACTGGCCGTAGCGGTAAAGGCGCTGGCGCATTGGGTAACCACCGGGCTGCCGCTGGTCATCGCCACGCCGCTGCTCGGCCTGTTCGTCAATCTGCCTGGCAAGGGCCTTGCGGCCGTGACGCTGACCTTGCTGGTGGGCACGCCGGCGCTCACCTTTCTCGGTGCCATCGGCGCGGCGTTGACCGTGGCGCTCAGGCGTGGCGGCATGCTGATCTCTATCCTGATCCTGCCGCTCACCATCCCCGTACTGATCTTCGGGGTGGCCGCCGCCACCGCCGCGATTACCGGCCCGATGCCCTTCCTGCCGCCCTTCCTGCTGCTGTCGGCCATGACGCTGTTTTCCATCGTGCTCGGCACGGTGGCGGCGGCCTGGGCCCTACGCTTCGGGCTGGAATAACGGGCTCTACGGCATCAGCACTTCGCGCCGGAGCAGGGCCTCGAGCCAGTCCGCGAACAACTGCACGCGGCGCGAGAAATGCCGGCGATGCGGAAAGAGCAGCGTCATCGGCATGGAGGCAGCGCGGTAATCGGGCATGACCTCGACGAGCTCACCTGCCGCCATATGGCGCTTCACGTCATAGGCCGGTATCTGGATCAGGCCGAAACCCGCCAGGCAGCAGGCGATATAGACTTCCGCGCCATTGACGACGACGCGGCTGCGCACCGAACGCGTCTGGACCGCGCCTTGAGCCAACCATTCCCAGGGCTCGACCCGACCCGTGGTGGGCGAGGCATAGTTGACGGCCAGGTGCTCGTCGAGATCTTCGGGGCTGCGGGGCACGCCATGACGCGCGAGATAGGCAGGGCTGGCAACATTGACGAGGGGCAATTCGCCGATGGTGCGGGCGATCAGCCCTGAATCGCTGAGAGGGCCGACCCGCAGCACACAGTCGAGGCTGTCCTCGACCAGGTCGACGGTGCGGTCGGTCACGCCGAGATCGACGTCGATCTCGGGATAGAGATCGAGGAACTCGGCCAAGGCCGGCGCCACGATCAACCGGCCGATGCGCCCGGGCAGGTCGACACGCAGGCGCCCCGCCGGGCCGACTGCAGCCTGCCGGAACAGACCTTCGGTCTCTTCGAAATCGGAGAGCAGGCGCAGGCAACGCTCATAGAGGGCCAGTCCATCCTGCGTGGGGGCGACCTTGCGGGTGGTCCGATGCAGCAGGCGCGCGCCCATGCGGGCTTCCAGATCCTTGATGGCTGCCGAGACCGAGGGGCGCGGCAGCCCCAGCGTGTTGGCGGCGCGCGTGAAACTCGAACTGTCGACGACGCGAACGAAGATACGGAAGAGGTCGATGCGGTCCACGGCCTGATACCAGATTGGTACGAGATCTTAACATGTCATGTTCGAATGGGTAGCTTTATATCGAAATTCAAGACGATAAGCTGACCTTCCTTTAGCCTCCCCTTCACAAACAGGAAGATCCAGCATGGCCGATCACAGCATCAAGGGAAAAGTGGCGTTGATTGCCGGAGGCGCCAAGAATCTGGGCGGGCTTCTGGCGCGCGATCTGGCGGCGCAGGGCGCCAAGGCGGTCGCCATCCACTACAACAGCGTCGCCACCAAGGCGGCGGCCGATGAAACCGTTGCTGCCATCAACGCGGCGGGTGCCAAGGGCGTCGCCTTCCAGGGCGACCTCACCTCGGCCGGCGCGGTCGAGAAGCTGTTTGCCGACACCATCGCGGCCGTCGGCCGTCCCGACATTGCCGTCAACACCGTGGGCAAGGTGCTCAAGAAGCCTTTCGTCGAGATCTCCGAGGCCGAATATGACGAGATGACCGCGGTCAACTCGAAAACCGCCTTCTTCTTCCTCAAGGAGGCCGGCAAGCACCTCAACGACAACGGCAAGATCTGCACGCTCGTCACCTCGCTGCTCGGCGCCTTCACGCCGTTCTATGCCGCCTATGCCGGCACCAAGGCCCCGGTGGAGCATTTCACGAGAGCCGCTTCCAAGGAGTTCGGCGAACGCGGCATTTCGGTGACCGCCATCGGTCCCGGCCCGATGGACACGCCCTTCTTCTATCCCGCCGAAGGCGCCGATGCCGTCGCCTACCACAAGAGCGCCGGCGCCCTGTCGAAATTCTCCAAGACCGGCCTCACCGACATCGAGGACATCGTGCCCTATATCCGCTTCCTCGTCTCCGACGGCTGGTGGATGACCGGCCAGACCATCCTCGTCAATGGCGGCTACACCACCAAGTAAGCGCGAGTTTTCCGGGTGCACTGGTATCCCGGCGATATGCTTGCTTGTTGCTATGCCCGTTCTCCCCCGGTGAGCAGACGCGGTGCTTCCAAAAAGACGGGCAAGATGCCCGTGCACTCGGAGGGACTTCCTCATGGATTGGGGAAGTCCTTCCGCCTGGTCTCCCATTTTTGTGTTCCCTGCGAGATTGTCTCCCTGTGCGCGTGCAGGTAAAACAATCGCATGTGGAAATACGCCAATCCCACCCTGTTCATGGGCCTTGCCGGTCGTCTCCTGCCCTGGCTGGCAGGAGCGACGGTGCTGTTGTTCGCCGCCGGTCTCTACGGGGCGGCCGTTGCGCCCGACGACTACCAGCAGGGCGCCACGGTGAAGATCATGTATATTCACGTGCCCTGTGCCTGGCTCGCCATGGCCGGCTGGGGCGCGATGTCGCTTTCGGCACTCGGTGTGCTGGTCTGGCGTCATCCCCTTGCCGAGGTGGCGATGAAGGCCGCCATGCCGATCGGCGCTGCCTTCACCCTGCTGTGCCTGATCACCGGTTCGCTCTGGGGGCAGCCGATGTGGGGCACCTGGTGGGTCTGGGATGCGCGCCTGACCTCGGTACTCGTGCTGTTCCTGATGTATCTGGCGCTGATGGCGCTGTGGCACTCCATCGAGGATCCCAGCAGGGCGGCGCGGATCTCGGCCGTGCTGGTACTGGTCGGCGCCGTCAACATTCCGATCATCAAATTCTCGGTGGACTGGTGGAACACCCTGCACCAGGGTGCGTCGGTGTTCCGCATCGGCGGTTCCACCATCTATTCGTGGATGATGCTGTGGCCGCTGCTCGACATGGCGATCGCCTTCACCCTGCTCTTCGCCACGCTGCATCTGATGGCGATGCGCAACGAAATCCTGCGCCGGCGTATCCGCACCATGCGCCTGATGGCGGCGGCCGGCGTCACCCCGGCCATGACCGCCTCCGTTCCGGTGGAGGTCTGACATGGTGGTGTTCGGCATGGACCTTGGTCCGCACTGGGCTTTCATCGCCTGGGCCTATGGCCTGGCGGCGATCGTGATCGTGGCGCTGATCGCCTGGGTGATGCTCGATCACAAGGCACAGCACAAGACCCTGGCCGAGCTGGAATCCCAGGGCCTGCGCCGCCGTTCGCGTCGGGACGCCAATCAAAGCGGGCAGACGCCATGACCGAAAGCCACGCCCTGCCGCCGGCACCGCGCCGCCGCGCGCTGGTGTTCCTGCCCTTGATCGTGTTCGCGGCGCTTGCCGGCCTGTTCTTCTACCAGCTCCGCTCGGGCGGCGATCCCTCGGCCTTGCCCTCCACTCTGATCGGCAAACCCGTGCCTGAGATGAGTTTGCCGCCGCTCGCCGAACTCGCGCGGGACGGCAAGACGCTTCCGGGGCTTGCCACCGGCGATCTGAAATCGGGCGGCGTGAGCGTGGTCAACATCTTCGCATCCTGGTGCGGCCCTTGCCGGGACGAACATCCGGTGCTGATGAAGCTTGCGGGCCTCGACAAGGCGCGTCTGGTCGCAATCAATTACAAGGACGATCCCGACAATGCGCGCCGCTATCTCGGTACCTTCGGCAATCCCTATGCGGCCGTGGGCGTCGACGTCAACGGCCGTTCCGCCATCGATTGGGGCGTCTATGGCGTGCCGGAGACCTTCGTGGTCAATGCCAAGGGCGAGATCGTCGACAAGATTGTCGGCCCGCTGAGCGAGGACAGCCTGAAGTCCAGGCTGCTGCCCGCGATCGAGGCCGCCTCCAAACCATAACCGCCGATACGTTCCAAGGCCACAATGACCGATCGTTCCAAGCTTCCCTACCGCCGCTGTGCCGGCGCGGCGCTCTTCAATGCGCAAGGCAAGGTCTTCGTCGGCCGCCGCAAGCCGCGTACCGGCAGCGCGCCGGGCAGCTTCGAATGGCAGATGCCGCAGGGCGGTATCGACGAGGGCGAGGATCCCCGTGAGGCGGCGATCCGCGAACTCCATGAAGAGACCAATGTGCGTTCGATCGCCTTTCTGGCCGAAGCGCCCGATTGGTACTCCTATGATCTGCCTGTCGAAGCGGTCGGCGGGGGCTGGACGGGCCGTTATCGTGGTCAGACCCAGAAATGGTTCGCCTTCCGCTTCACCGGCCCCGACAGCGAGATCGACGTGCTCAGGCCGGCCGGCGGCCAGCACAAGGCCGAGTTCGAAGATTGGCGCTGGGAGGATCTTGCTGCCTTGCCCGGCCTGATCGTGCCGTTCAAGCGCGGCGTGTACGATGAGGTGGTGGCGGCTTTCCGCCATCTGGTGGCGTGATGGATGAAACCAGACCCTATCGCCCCAATGTCGGCATCGCCCTGCTCAATGCCGAGGGGCTGGTGCTGGTCGGCCGGGCCGAGACGTCCGGGCCGGAGCTGATCGTGCCGGGCTTCGAATGGCAATGTCCGCAGGGCGGCATCGACGAGGGCGAAGATATCGTCGCGGCGGCCAAGCGCGAGCTCTGGGAAGAGACCAATGTCCGCACCGCCTCGGTGCTGGCGGTGACGGAGGAATGGTGGCCCTACGACTTCCCACCCTATGACGGGCCACCGCACAAACTGTCACCCTTTCGCGGCCAGAAGCAGCGCTGGGCCGCCCTCCGCTTCGAGGGTACGGACAGCGAGATCGACGTCGTCAACCTGCCGACCGGTGAGCCGCAGGAATTTTTCGGCTGGCGCTGGGAGAGGCTGGCGCGGCTGCCTGAACTGGTGACCCCGCACAAGCGCCCGGTCTATCTGCGCATGGCGCAGGCCTTCGCCCGCCTCGGCGCCTGACGCGCGGGCGGGACTTTCGCCGGACCACCCTGTTCAGCGTAGATCCATTGGACGGATTGGCGCCGTGCCATGCTTGTGCCAAGCTATGCTGCTTCAATGGCATTGACACGGTATTGGGGGCTGCATTTCGGAGGTGGCGTCCCCATATGCTGTTTTTGGCGCGGAGGCGCAGAAGCAATGTTTCGAAATGTCATGCCCTATGATTATACCGTCGGTATCGATCGCTCGGATATCGACTTCATGGGCCATGTCAACAATGCCAGCTATCTGAAATGGGTGCAGGCGGCGATCATCAGTCACTGGGAACGCCTGGCGCCCGCCGAGGCGTTGAAGAAGCATGCCTGGGTGGCGCTCCGTCACGAGATCACCTATCGCAAGCCGGCCTTCCTCGATGACGATGTGATCGCTACCGTCATTCTCGAAAAGGTGCACGGCGCCAGGGCCTTTTACGGCATCATCATCAAGCGCGGCGAGGAAGTGCTGGCCGAGGTGAAGTCGAGCTGGTGCTGCCTGGATGTGGCCACCAAACGCCCGAAACGGCTTTCAAGCGCCATCATCGAGCGTTTTCTCGGCAGGCCGGCGAGCTGAAGAACGTCAGGCCTCCGATGAGGCAAGAATCGCAAAGGCGCGTAGAAGCAAAAAGCTAGGGCAAACAAGCGTTCACGCTTGAACGCGCTTTGCTCCAGGAAAGAGCTGGTCGCGCGAGGCGATGAGCGCCCCGCCGACGATGAGCAGTACGGCGAGCGCCAGGGCCAGGCTCGGTGAAGCGATGCCAACGGCGACCAGGATCAGCGTCGACAGTACAGGCGTGGCGTAGGAGGCGACGCCGAGCAGGCGGATGTCGCCATGCTTGACCCCGCGATCCCAGGCATAGAAGGCCAGGCCCACCGGTCCGAGGCCGAGGCCGACGATGGCAAGCCACTCCTTGGCATCGGGCCACACCGTGGTTTCGAACAGGCCGTGGCAGATCAGGGCCAGCACGCAGGTCACCCCGCAAAAGCCCACCACCGCATCCGTTGGCACCGCCTTGAAGCGGCGCGACAAAACCGAATAGCCCGACCAGATGAAGGCGCAGGCTAGCGCCAGCGCATAGCCGGGCGCATTGGCCATCTCGAAGCCCGACACTCCTTTGGCGAGGGCGAGCGCCAGTACCCCGGCAAAGCCGAGCATGGCGCCGGCGACGTGATACCAGCGCAGGCGCTCGCCGGGCAGCATGGCGGAGAACAGCACGATCAGGAGCGGCCAGAGATAGGCGATCAGGCTGGCTTCGGCCGGCGGGGCCCGCTTGAGGGCCTCGAAATAGACGGCGTGATAACCGAACAGGCCGCCGACGCCGAGCGCCCAGACCGGCCAGGGCTGGCGTAGAGCCGCGGTAGCGCCAGGCCGGAACGGCCAGGAGGCTGCGCCCATCAGCGTCGCCACCGCAAAGGTCAGCCCCAGCAGTTGGAAGGACGGGATGCGGTAGGTGAGCGCCGTGGTCAGCGCCAGCACGGACCAGAGCAGGATGGCGATCAGGCCGATCAGGGTAGCGAGCAATTTGGCAGGCATGGACGGTTCTTTCGGTTGTGCCTGCTATGCCGCAAAATCGATATCTGCGCTATCGGGGATTTTTGGCCCGGGCCACTGGCCCTGCCATTCCCAATCGTGCTGCTTTTCCAAGGATCGCCGTAGTGCCGGGGAGCGGTAAAGAAAAACCGCAGGCGTTACGCCGGCAGCTTTCTCGCCTGGTGCCGCGGCGGCCGGATCTCGCCGCGCTGGGTGCCGATCGACATCTCGAAGCTGTCGGCGATGCGGCGGGCGCGGTCGATGAAGAGCAGGGCGGCATTGCGAGGCAGCACTTCGAGAGCGGTGCGCTCGAACAGATCGAGCCAGCGATCGAAATGGCGACCTTCCAGCGGCAGCATCAGATGGGGACGGAGCGGGCGGCCGTCATAGCGCCCGCTGCGCAAGATGACGGATGACCAGAAGGCACAGAGCTTGGCGAGATGGTCGTCCCAATCGGCGACTTTCGCGTTGAAGATCGGCCCGATCAACTCGTCCTGCCGCACCCTGCCATAGAAAGTGTGGACCAGGCGCTCGATCATCGCCTCGCTGACCGCGATGCCATCAGGCTCGCTCATATTGATACTGGCTGCCATGGCCGTCTCTATGCCGGAAAATTCGTACGAGGACCAATGCACTGGTGTCGCAGCAGCTATTTTTAGGCGCCGGTACTGACATTCGGATGGCGCATCACCATCTAACTGGAAATCATTGGAAGAGTGGAGGCCGCTATGCGCATGCGTCCACTTGCGATAATTGTTCTTCTTCTTGGTTTGATTGCAAATCCGGCCGGGGCTCAACAGCAGCCCGACCCTGAAAACCCGGACAATGATAGTCGCGAGCAACTTTACGAGCTCGGTCGTTTCATTGCGATCTATCAGCGAGTGCTTGCCACCTATGTCGACAAGCCCGCGCCGGATGTGCTGATCCAGGGCGCGATCGGCGGCATGATGTCGAAGCTCGACCCTCATTCGCGCTATGTCGATCCCAAAGCCATGTCCGACATGCAGCAGGAGCTTGCCGGCAAGCAGGTTGGGCTCGGCCTTGAAGTCGAAATACAGGGCGGACTGGTCAAAGTGGAGCATGTCCTGCCGGCCACACCGGCCGCCGCGGCAGGCCTGCAAGTAGGGGACATCATCCTCACACTGGATGGCGCTGCCGTGCGCGGGCTGGGTCTGGCCCTGATGCTGCAGCGCATGAACGGGCCGGTAGGCAGTTCCGCCACCCTGACCGTTCGGCGGCGCGGCAATGCCAGGCCACTGTCCTATACGCTCATGCGCGAGATCATCCGGGCCGAGAGCGTACGCTTCGAGGTGATGGGCGAGGATGTCGGCTATATCCGCATCGGGGAATTCAACGAACAGACGCCCGATAGCCTCAAGCGGATCGCCGAGCGCCTGGCGACCGCCTTCCGGCCTGGCGCCTTGAAGGGTATCGTTCTCGATTTGCGCAACAATCCCGGCGGTTTGCTCGATCAGGCGATCATGGTGTCGGCAGCCTTCATCGGCAAAGGAGTGCTGCTGTCGATCCGTGGGCGCGAGCCCGACCAGTCCAAGGTCTATGTTGCTCATGGCGAGGACATCACCGGCGGCGTGCCGCTGGTGGTGCTGATCAATGGCGGCACCGCCTCGGCAGCCGAGATCGTCGCCGGGGCCTTGCAGGATTTCAAGCGCGCCACCATTGTGGGCACGCGCTCCTTTGGCAAGGGCTCGATCCAGACGGTGACGCGCCTGCCCGACGACAGCGCCCTGGTGCTGACCACGGCGCGCTATTACACGCCCCTCGGCCGCTCGATCCAGGCGCAGGGCATCGAGCCCGACATCGCTGTGCAGCAGCCGGACCCGACCGGTGCCGGCCTCGGCCATGCCACGCCGGGCGAAGCTGGCCTGACAGGCCACCTCAAGGGCACCGGTGCGAAGGATGAGAGCGGCTCGTCCTTCTATGTGCCGTCGAACCCCGCCGCCGACGTCCAACTGGGCGTTGCCCTCGACATGCTGCGGAGTACCGAGCGCGGGGGCAGCGAATTATGGCGGCCTCCCGGGAACTGAGCGGCGACGATTCGGCTGCCCGGTCGAAACAGCTGATGGCTTTCGAGCCGTCATTGCGAATGAAGGGAAGGAATCCAGTGCCGTCGGGCTCTTCGTTTATGGGCCTCTGGATTGCTTCCCTTCGTTCGCAATGACGAAATTTCGAATCCGAAACCGGAATGCAACTGCCCCCTACTTGCTCGCGCCGTCGAATTTGTGAATCTCCAATGCGTCGAGATCGATGGCCGGCACGCAGCGCAGATTGATCGCCACCATGGCAACCCCGTCGGGCCGTGTTGCCCTGGCAAAGGCCTGCGTGCCGCAGGTCTCGCAGAACTGATGTTCGATACGGTGCTTGTTGAACTGGTAGGTCCTGAGCCTGGCCGGGTCGGCGGAGATGGTCACCGCTTCTACCGGCAGGAAGGCCAGGAGCGAGCCCTTCCGGCGGCAATAGGAGCAATTGCAGCTCACCGCGCTGCTCGGCGCGTCGGCCTCGGCTTTGAAGGAGACGGCGCCGCAATGGCAACTACCCTCGAAGCTCATTTCTCGTCCTCCCGGAATGGATATCTTTGCTGTGCCGAGCATAGTCCGAGGTGAAGGATTCGGGCATCCCGTCCGGGCAATGGGGAAGACTATTTCCTTTTGTTCGCGCAAGGCCTTGGCAGACATCAAAACCATACACACTCTATATTCTGAGTGAAGTGCTCGACCGAGTTGCCCGAACCCGGCTTGCCGTTTCATGGGAGATATTCATGGCCCGCCAATTGCGGCTCGGCGCCTTCATGCGCCCGGCAAGCATTCATACCGGAGCCTGGCGCTATCCCGGCGCCTGGCCCGATGCCAATTTCAACTTCGCCCATCTCAAGCACCTGGCCCAGCGGCTCGAAAGCGCCCGCTTCGATGCCTTTTTCATGGCCGATCATCTCGCCGTGCTCAACATGCCGGTGGAGGCGCTCAAGCGCAGCCATACAGTGACCTCGTTCGAGCCCTTCACCCTGTTGTCGGCGCTAGCCGCCGTCACCGAACATATCGGCCTGGTGGCCACGGCCTCCACCACTTTCGATGCCCCCTACCATGTCGCGCGGCGCTTTGCCTCGCTCGATCATCTCAGCGGTGGCCGGGCAGGCTGGAATATCGTCACCACCTCCAATCCCGACGCGGCCCTGAATTTCGGCCTCGACGAGCATGTCGAACATGACGAGCGCTACCACCGGGCACGCGAATTCTACGATGTGGTGACCGGGCTCTGGGACAGTTGGGCCGACGATGCCTTCAGCCGCGACGCGGAAAGCGGCATCTATTTCGATCCTGCCCGCCTGCATGTGCTCGGCCACAAGGGCGAGCATCTGTCCGTGCGTGGGCCGCTGAACATCGCCCGCCCGGTGCAGGGCTGGCCCGTGATCGTGCAGGCGGGCTCATCGGAGCCGGGCCGCCAACTCGCGGCCGAGACGGCTGAGGCGGTGTTCACTGCGCCGCCCAATCTGGCGGAGGGGCGTCGCTTCTACGCCGACGTCAAGGGTCGGATGGCAAAGCTCGGCCGCGACAGGGACCATATGAAGATCCTGCCGGCCGCCTTCGTGGTGGTCGGCGACAGCGTGGAAGAGGCCAGGGCCAAGCGCGCCAGGCTCGACAGCCTGGTGCATTACGACAGCGCCGTCGCCTCGCTCTCCATCGCCCTTGGCTACGATGTCTCGGGCTTCGATCCCGATGGCAGGCTGCCCCCCATTCCCGAGACCAATGCCAGCAAGAGCGGCCGCGAGCGGGTGCTGCAGCTGGCCGAAAGCGAAGGTCTTACGGTGCGTCAGCTTGCCCAGCGCCTCGGTGGCTATGCCGGCCTGGCCTTCGTCGGCACCCCCGGCAGCATTGCCGATGAAATGGCGGAATGGCTCGATAGCGAAGGTTCGGACGGCTTCAACGTGATGTTTCCCTATCTGCCCGGCGGCCTCGACGATTTCGTCAACAAGGTCGTGCCGGTGCTCCAGGAGCGCGGCCTGTTCCGGCGCGACTATGAGGGGCGGACGCTGCGCGAAAATCTCGGCCTGCCGCGGCCGGAGAACCAGTTCTTCAAGTAGGGGGAAGCTTCCCTCGAAGTGAACCGGCTTCATTGCCGTTTTTAAGGCGGGCGCCACCAGCCTTCCCCACTTCGTGGAGAGGGCCGGTGGCGTCAGGTCCTGCCTGGCCTTACACCATTGAGAAGCTGTCGGGATCCGGGCCGATCTTGCCCTTGGCATCGTCGAGCTTCTCGATGGCGGCAATGTCTTCCGGCGCCAGCTTGAAGTCGAAGACCTGGAAGTTCTCGACGATGCGGGCCGGCGTCACCGATTTGGGGATGACGACGTTGCCGATGTCGAGATGCCAGCGCAGGATCACCTGGGCGGCGCTCTTGCCGTATTTCCTGCCGATGGCCGTCAGCGCCGGATCGCTCAGCAGCGTGCCCTGGCCGAGCGGGCTCCAGGCCTCCGTGGCGATGCCTTCCTTGGCGTGATAAGCGCGTAGCGCCTTCTGCTGGAAGCGCGGATGCAGCTCGACCTGGTTGATCGCCGGGACCACGCCGGTTTCCGCCTTCAGGCGCTCGAGATGGGCGATCTGGAAGTTGGAGACGCCGATGGAGGCGACAAGGCCCTCCTCGCGCAGCTTGATCAGGGCCTTCCAGCTCTCGACATAGAGATCGCGCGAGGGCACCGGCCAATGGATGAGATAGAGGTCGATCTTCTCCAGACGCAATTTCTTCAGGCTGGCTTCGAAGGCGCGCAGGGCCGTGTCATAGCCCTGATCGCCGTTCCACAGCTTGGTGGTGACATAGATGTCCTTGACGGGAACGCTGGAGGCGGCGAGCGCATCACCCACGCCCTCTTCATTGCCGTAGATGGCGGCGGTGTCGATCGAGCGGTAGCCCGCCTCGATCGCCGCCGTCACCGCGGCATTCGCGCCCTCGTTCGGCACCTGCCAGACGCCGAAGCCGAGCTGCGGGATTTCCTTGCCGTCATTGAAACGGATGGTCGGACTCATGGGGGATCTTTCCTGAAATCTGCTGAAGGAAAAAGCGATGAAGGAAAACGGCGATCCGATCCCTGAGGGCACGGATCGTCGGAGGGAAGGGATGCAGCCGCCAGGACTGCGTCTTTCATCTATGGTCTTACCGGCGAAGCGCAACCTTCCGCCCTACTGAAAACCGGCGATCCCATGCGGAACATAGGGGGCTTCGAGCGCCGCGATCTCCTCGGCCGTCAGGGTCAGGCCCAGAGCCGCGATGGCGTCGGTCAGGTGATGCGGTTTGGAGGCGCCGACGATCGGGGTCGTCACGCCGCTTTTCTGTGCCACCCAGGCGAGGGCCACCTGTGCCCGCGGCACGCCGCGCGCCTTGGCGATGGCGGCCACCGCCTCGATGACCTTGCGGTCGGCTTCCTGCGTGGCGTCGTAGAGCGCCGTGCCGACATTGTCGCTTTCCTGGCGCTCGCTGCTTTCGTTCCAGTCTCGCGTCAGCCGGCCGCGGGCGAGCGGGCTCCAGGGCAGCACGGCAATGCCCTGGTCGCGGCACAGCGGCAGCATCTCGCGCTCCTCTTCCCGATAGAGCAGGTTGAGATGGTCCTGCATGCTGACGAATTCGGTCCAGCCATGGAGGCGGGAGGTGTAGAGCGCCTTGGTGAACTGCCAGGCATGCATGGAGGAGGCTCCGATATAGCGGGCCTTGCCGGCCTTCACCACATCATGCAGGGCCTCCAGCGTCTCCTCGATCGGGGTCTGTTCATCCCAGCGATGGATCTGGTAGAGATCGACATAGTCCGTGCCGAGGCGCCGGAGGCTGTTGTCGATCTCCGCAAGGATGGCGCGGCGCGACAGGCCTGCGCCATTGGGGCCGGGACGCTGGCGGAAGAAGACCTTGGTCGCCAGCACGATGTCCTCGCGCCGTGAAAATTCCTTGATGGCTCGGCCGACGATTTCCTCGGAGGTACCGTCCGAATAGGAGTTGGCGGTGTCGAGAAAGTTGATGCCGGCCTCGATGGCCTGGCGGATCAGGGGGCGGCTCCGGTCCTCGGGCAGGGTCCAGGCGTGGTTGCCGCGATCGGGAACGCCATAGGTCATGCAGCCAAGGCACAGGCGCGACACCTCAAGGCCCGTCGAGCCGAGCTTGATGTAATCCATGGATGAAACTCCTTGCTGAAAAATGGTTTCGGACGCGGCGCCATCTGAAAGACGACGCGAGCCTACTAATCCCGCTGTTCGATGGATTGAGTCGATTGTGAATCGGCCGGAGCCCGAAGTCCAGGCTTCAAGCGAGGCAGGATGGCTCGCCGGCGTTCACGGAGCTGTGAGATAGTTCGCGATGGCCCTTTACCTTACAACTCGAACTCGATGCCTTCCTTGCCCGCTGCGGGGAAGACGCAATCATAATGCCAGCGTGTCTTCAATTCCTCATCATCCCATTGCTCCGTATTGGGCTGACGAAAATTGAAGATCAGCGTCTTCTGGCGTTCGGGATCGTGCGTAAGGATGCGGGCGATGGTTTCCGCATCCGGATGATCATGGCGGCTGCCGTCGGTCGAGAAGGCAAAACGGGTGCAGTCGATCAGGCTGAGCAGCGCCGGCGAGGTATTGGCCTTGCTGCCGTGATGGGAGACTTTCAGGCAGTCGAGCTTCAACGGATTGGCCGCGCTATGGCCGAGCCGCTCGAGGGCAGCCTCGATGACGTCGGCATGGGAGTCCGCTGCCATCAACACGCGCCTTTGGTCGAACTCTGCGATAAAGGCGATGCTGGTGCCATTGGGCCTGGTGCTGTCGCCACTGTATTGGCGCGCAGCCAGCACCTCGACATTGAGGCCGCCGAGTATCTCGCGCCCTTCGACCTCGGCCTGCTCTACCGGATCCTTGTCTTCCTTGCGCAGATGGGCCTCGGCCAGTGCGCTCTCCCAGGTTGGCAGCAGCCTGGTGAGCTGGTGGTCCGTGGGGGAGAGCAGGGTGAGTTCCAGTCCACCGGCGAACGGCAAGGGCGCTGCCGCCTCCGGGCTGCCCGTGGAGACGATGCGGGAAGCGAATTGGCTGTTCCACGGCCAGTCGCTGGCCTCGATGCCGATCGTAACTTTCTCGGCCTGGTCGACGCCAAGCGTCTCGAAGTCGCGGAGCCGCTCCCTGGCGTCGACGAGTTGGGCGTAGGCGTTGAACCAGACATTGCAGGCCGTGAAGGGAAGCATCGTCTCCCCGAACAGTGGCACCGCTCCTTCGATGTGGTCGGCATCGATATGACTGATGGCAAAGAGCTCAAAGCTGCCGATCGCCTGCAGCAGCGGCTTCAGCGCCCGATAATTCTTGGTGCGCCCGAGATCGATCAAAGCGCGGTGAAGCGTGCCCTCCTCGCCCCAACTCAACATCAGCGCGTCGCCCTCGGAGGCCGGATGCATGGCGAGCTTGAAAACCGGCATGGCGTACTCCTCAATCGCCGAGGCGGATCACGGTGAAGGCCTGGGCGGAATCGACGCGGTTGGCGAAGGCGCGGGCTGTGCGGCGCGGGGCTTCGAGCACCTTTTCGTCCGGCAGGCTTTCGAGCCCGCGGGCCAGCCAGTCAGCCGACAACGAATAGAGCGGGGCGCCACGCGAAAAGCCTTCCAGCAGATGGGTCTTGGCCTGCTCGAACTGCCCGGCACTGCGTGCCCGCATCAGCAGACGGCGGCCGAGAATGATGGGCCCGTCGGGGATGAGCGGAAACCAGTTGACGAGATTGGCGAGCCAGGGATCCCAGCGCCGTTCGAGGTCCGGCGAGGAGGCCGAAACGGCAATCAGCGCCGCTGCCAGCGCCGCGATCGGATCGGCGAGCTTGTCCTGCATCGCATCGATCACGGCCTGCTGCAGCCCGCCGGCCAGGAGGCGGCTGCCGGCCTCGACGTCGCGCGCCGCCAGGAAACCGATCAGGCCGCTCCAGATGGGGTTTTCGGCGATGATGGTGGCCGCGCTTCTTTCGCGCGGCGCCAGCCTGTCGATGAGGACGTAGGGGTTCCACCGCCCTGCAATGCTTGGCACCACGGCGAGGTCGCGGCGAGGGCCGGTCTCGATCGCCACGAACACCGGACGATCATGGGCGCCCTTTTCGAAGGGCGCGAAGCGGTGGGCCTCGGCATCGGCCAGGCCTAGCTGCACGAACCGTCCGTCATCGTTCTCTATCGCTGCGGTGAGGTGCGGATCGGCAAGGGCATGCAGGCCGAGTGCACAATCGACATGGCCGGCGATGGTGGCGACCACCGGTATCACAGCCGGAGGGGCGGGCAGAGGAAAGTCGGCCTGCCAACGGGGCGGAGCCTGAAGGTTGATATCCGCCGGCGGACGAGGCCGCAGGCCTTCCAAGCCCGGCGCCGGGGCGGGAGGAGAAGGGGGCGGCACGGCACCGGTTGCGGTCGCCGTTCCCAGCCATTCATGCGGCGAAGCCGGCATGGCGAAGCGCACTTCCAGCACCTCGTCCTTGTCCACCGTGACGTTCTGGACCTCCACCCGGCCGTCGGGCGTGCGCAACGTGACGACATGCTCGCCAGGCCGGACATCCACCGGTGTGGCGCCGCCGATGGCGACGACGACCTGCTTGGGGTTCTTCTTCGGATCATCAGCCCTGACAATCTCGGCTATGGCACCGGCAGCGATCGCCACGGGCCCGGAAAGGCCGATGAGAAGCTGCGCGGCGGGGCCGAAGCTGCGCCCGGGATCGAGTTTTTCCACCACTGCCGTGGTCGGTGTGGCGCTGCGCTTGACTTCCAGGAAGACGGCAGGTGCCCGGGCCTTGCCCTTGGCCCCCCCGATATCTGCGCCGAAACGGCGGACGGAGACATTGATGGCGGTGGCTTCCGGGTATTTCAGGAGCTGGAAGGGGGGCCTTCCAGCTGCGCCCTCGAAGGCCGTTTCGCCACCGGGGGTGGCGGTGACGATGAAATCGCTCTCAGGCCAATTTTCGGGCTGGGCCATCGAGATATAGACCGGGATTTCCGCCCGCTCGCCGGCGAAGGTGATCTCGAAGGTACCGGCGATGCGCCCGCCGGGCGTCTGCGGCTTCTCATCCGGCTGGCGGTGCAGCTCGAGCAGCCGGCTGATGCTGTCCACCATCGGGCCGGGACGCACCGGCCAGTCCTCGTCGGCCGGGTCGCCGGCGACGCCGCCGAGAGCGCTGAGCAGCGCGTCGGCAAACAAGGTGGTGTTGTTGACGCGCCCTCCTGCGGTTTCTCCGAGTGCGGTGGCGGCGATCACCCATTGCTTGCTCGGCTCGTCATGTCCCCTGTTCTCACGGGTCAGGGCAATCAGCTTGCTGCCGAAGGGCTCGTTCCAGGGCAGAGAGAGGTCCGTTGCCGAACGGCAGCAATCGAACAGCAGAAGCTGGGAGACAGCCTTGGCGTTCTCCAGCGCGGACATGAATTGCTCGACCTCCGACATGCCGGCGGTCCGGTCGAGTTCGTCCATCCCGTAATCTTCGAAGAGGAAGGCGGTGCGGGAGAGGAGGCTCTCGCCATGGCTCGCGACATAGAGGATGGCGAGATTGTCCTTGTGGCTGTTGATGCGCCGGACCCAGGCGCGTACGGCTTCGCGCGCCAGAGCGAAGGTCGCGCGCGGCACCGGCCCGTCGGCATAGGTCGCCTGGGGCTGCGCCGTGGTGGCCGGCTCGGAAAGCAGGATGGCGAGGCTGCCGAGCGGGCAAGCCTCGTTGCGAAAGCCCGGCGCCTCGCCGACAAACCAATCCGCCAGGACGCGAGCCGAAATGGTGGTGGAGGTCAGCGGCTTCTTGAAACGCGGCGACTGGTAGGCGCCGACCCCGATGATCAGTGCATGGGTGGCGGGACCGGCCGCCAGCGTGTCGTCGCGGTAGACCAGTCCGGAGCCTCTGTCAGGATGATCGCCGGGCAGCATCATGGCGCTAGACCGGGAAGCCGGGCAGGGGATAGGCAGTCGGTGCCGGCTCGGTCGGCGTGACATAGCTGCGCAGGGCAACGTCCATCATCAGCCAGCCCCAATTGATGAGCCGGCTCTGCTCCTCTTCGTCGAAGGGATTGAGGCGGGTGCGCATTTGGGCCAACCGTGTCACCATCGCGGGATCGGGCTTAAGCTTCTGTGGCGCCGGATATTTCGAGGCGACACTGTCGATGGCGCTGAAGGCGACCACGCGCCCGGCCGCCTTGGCTTCGGCGAAGAGCAGGCGCTTGCGCAGGCCACGTGCCTGGTCGGTGGCGATGTCTAGGGCGCGCAGGGCCTGCTGGGGCCAGAAGGCGTGAGCGGATTCCTCGGTGCCGAAGGGGGCGCCGGCATCGCTGACGATCACGGTAGCGAAATCGTCCACCGTCTCCAGGCCGAGGTTGTCATAGGCGCCGCCATCGGTCAGGGAAAGCCTGCGGTTGTAGTCGGGGTCGCCGAAATGGCTCGTGCCGGTGGCGTTCACCCAGCGTGCGGGATCGACCTTGATCTCCACCGGCGAAAGCACGGGCGGAAAGGCGCTCGAGGCGGCGACGGCCACCGCCAGCCGGATGTCGGGTTTGGGGATGATGCCGACGGCATAATCGGCCAGCCTGACCTTTTGCAGGCGCACGAGCCGGCCGGTCTGCAGATTGGTGGCGTTGAAGACGAATTGCGGGCTGTCCGGCAGATCCTGCAGGCTGATGCCCTCGAAGAGATCGTCATAGGTGTCCGCGAGAACATCCCCGATGCTCTTGCCGGGCAGGAACGCTCCAAACCCCACTGCTTTGGTATCGACCGAGCGGGTGCAGAATTCGCGCAGCGGTGCGATCACCTTGGCGTCGAGATCGGTGGCGATGCCGTTCTGGAATTTCAGCTGCTTCCAGGCGGCCGCCAGCATGCCCGAGGTGATCGAGCCGCCCGACACGCTGGAGATGCGGCTGATCCTGGCGAGCAGGCCAAGCTGGTTGAGCCGGATCAGGGCGCCACAATGATAGAGCGTGGCGCGAAAGCCGCCGCCCGACAGGGCCAGCGCCGGCGTATTGCGGTCCACCGTGCGGTCTTCGATTCCGCCGTCCTGTACCATCGCCAATCCCCCATGCCGGATCTGCGGGCGAAGTGTTCGACTGGAGGCGTGAGTCGGGCGTTATTCCTGGTTCCGAAGACGCCGAGCTACACGGAAAGTTCTGAGGTGCTTTCTGGGAGCGCGAGCATCCTGCTGGCGCTCCCAGAAAGGGGCACTGTCTATGCGGGGCAGTATTCTTCCAGCGTCAAGGCAGGCGAATGATCAACGCGCCCGTTCGTCGAACATCACCAGTGCGGCCGCGCCGACCAGGCCGGCATTGTCGCCGAGGGCGGCCTTCACCACCGGCACGTCGCGGAAGGAGGGCAAGGCGGTGGTCCGGATGATCTGGTGGATCTTCTCCGTCATCAGGTCGAAGCCATGCGCGACGCCGCCGCCCATCACCACTTTTTCGGGGCTGTAGAGATGGATGAGGCTGGCGAAGCCCTCGCCGAGAAAAGCGGCTTCCTCGTCGAGGAGCGCGAGGGCGGTCGCATCGCCCTGGCGGGCGGCCTCGACCACGCTGCCGGCGGCCGGTGCCGGCACGCGGGCGAGCAGGCTGCCGGGATGGGCGACAGCCGCCTCGCGTGCCCGCCGATCGAGCGCCGTACCGGCCGCGAAGGCCTCGAAGCAGCCGACGGCGCCGCAACTGCAGCGCGGGCCATCCTTGGCCACGCGGAAATGGCCGACATGGGCCGTCATGCCACGCCTGCCATGCAGCAGGCGGCCGTCGCTGACCACGCCGCCGCCGATGCCGGTGGAGACGGTGACATAGAGGAGGTGGTCGAGCCCGCGGCCGGCGCCGAAGCGCCACTCGCCGTAGCAGGCGGCGATGGCATCGCCTTCCACCACCACCGGCCGGCCCAGGGTGGCGGCAAGCTGGTCGCGCAGGGGAAAATCTTCCCAGCCGGGCAAGGTCGGGACATGGATGAAGGTGCCGGTGAGGCTGTCGAGCGGCCCGGGGGCGCAGACGCCGATACCGGAGAGCGAGGCGAGGCTCTCGTCGTCAGTCACTTCTTCGATGAGGCTGCGGAATTGCGCCATCACGGCGGCCGGACCGCCGGCTACATCCGTGCGGGTGGCGGCGCGCCGCAGCACGGTGCCGGTATCATCAACGAGGGCGGCGCGCACCTGCGTGCCGCCAAGGTCGATGCCGATGGCGCGCCGATACACGGTCAGGGCTCCCGCTGCAGGCCGTGGACCCAGGCGATGCGGGCGGCCAGATCTGGTGCGCCGAAGGCCAGCGACCCCATCACGATGGTCTCGGCGCCGGCAAGACGCAGATTGGGCACGGTATGCTCGCGATTGCCACCATCGGAGGCGAGGATGATGCGGTGCCCGGCCTTCTGGGCGATCAGCTTGCGGGCTTCGCGCAGGCGCGCCAGAGCTGAATCGTCGAGGCCAACGCCCTTGATGCCGATCAGGGTGCCGAGCAGGGTCAGCATGTCCAGGCGGTCGAGGAAGGGCTCCGCCGCCGCCACCGGCGTGTGGAGCTGCAGCACCATGCCGGTGGCAAGGCCGAGATCGCGGATGCGGGCGAGGGCGGCATCGGCATTGGCGTTCTCGGCATGGATGCTGATCAGATCGGCGCCGGCTTCGGCGAACTGGTCGATCTGGTCGAGAAGGATATCGTCCGTCGTCATCAGATGGACGTGAATGGGCTTGGCGGTCACCTTGCGCACGGCCGCAGTCAGGTCCGGAAAATAGAGCAGTGCCGGCGAGAAATGGCCGTCGGCGACATCGACATGGAAGATGTCGACATGCGGCTCGACCCGGGCGATATCGTCGGCGAGACGGCCGAGATCGGCGGACCACAGCGAAAATTCGGCGAGCAGGCGGTCGGCGGGCAGGGCCTGGAGCCAGCCGGAAGCGGGTTTCATGCGGGGTTCTCCGATAGGAATTGTGCCAGAGCAGCGCGGAAATCCTGGACGTAGCGCGGCTTGTCCAGCGCCTTGGGGGTGATGCGGGCGAGCCGGGCGCCGGGAATGAGTGCGGCGAGTGTCTCGGCATGGCCGAGAGGGTGGATGGCGTCGGCCTCGGTGCCGATGAGGAGCGTCGGAATCCTCAGGGCAGCGATATCGGCGCGGGAGACGCCGGGTCCGTCCGCCGAAATGCGGGCGAGCAGCGCCGCGGTGACGGCCTGGGGCTCCCGCGAGAAGAAGCCGCGCAGCGAGGCGAGATTGTCCGGAGCAGCGGCGGCAAGATCGCGCGCCGTACCGGAAGCCTCGAACCGGGCCCGCGCTTCCGCGGGGCCATAACCGGCGAGCAGCGCGCCGACCAGGGCATTGGGCTCCATGTTGGTGGGACCCGCTTCGGCAATCCAGGCTGGGCGCGCCAGCACCAGCGCCCGCACCAGGTCCGGCCTGACAATGGCAAGACGCAGCGCGATCGCCGCGCCCATCGAAATGCCCCCGAGGACGACGGGGCCGAGCGCGAGATTGTCGAGCCAGCTCGCCAGGTCGTCGGCGAAGGTCTGAAGCGAAAAACACTCGCTGTCGCCGGCCTCGGAGCCGCCATGGCCGCGGCATTCGAGCGTGAGGCAGCGGGCCGGCAGATCGAAGGGAAAGACTTCGGCCGGTTGGCCGGCATCCCCGCACAGGCCGTGCTGGAAGACCGCCGGAAGGCCGCTGCCGCGATCATGCACGGCGAGGCTGAGGCCATGGCGCGGGAAGACGCTCATGTCAGCTGCTCCGCGGTGCGGCTTTCCTTCTCCCCTTACGGGAGAAGGTGGCACGAAGTGCCGGATGAGGAGGGGCACTACGCTGGCCGAGCAGGGTGAGACCCCCCATCCGCTTGCCGGCACCTGAGGCTCTTCCATGGGAAGTGCCAGGTCGCGCAAGGGGAGAAGGAGATCTCGCGCGGTGTTCGGCGTTTGTTGTCATGCTACCTCCGCCAGCTTCCGGCCGAGGAATGCGGCGACTTCTGCCGCCTCCCCGGCAGCAAGTCCGTGGGTGACCAAAGGGCCGCCGAAGCCGATCCGAGCCAGTCCGGCGAGATAATGGTCGTAGTCGAGCACGCCCTTGCCGGCCGTGGTGAAACCGCCGGCGGCATCCCTGTCCTTGGCATGGGCCATGACGATGCGGTCGGCCAGGAGGTCGATGGCTTCGGAGACCAGGCGCTGCTGGTCGGCGAGCGAAGCGACCTCGAAGAGATTGGCCGGGTCGAGGATGATCTTCAGCCGGGGGCTGGCCATCTCGTCGATGATCGCTCGGGCCTTGGCGGCCGAATCGATGACATTGGCCAATTCCGGCTCGATGCCGAGATCGACATCGTGTCGTTCGGCGATGTCGAGTGCCGTCTCCAGGCTGGCGGCGAGGTCGCGCCAGGCTTCCGGCGAGGCGTTGTCGGGATGGCCGCGCCACTGGTCGTCCGGATCGCGCGTGCCGGTGCAGAGCGTCAGGAGGCGGGTGCCCATGTTGTGGGCCGCGCCGGCGATGATTTCAAGGCTGTCATGGCCGCGCCAGCGCAGCGCCGGATCGGGGTGGATCATGTTGTAGGTGGCGGAGACGGCCGCGACGTCGAGATTCTGGTCGAGGGCGGCAGCACGCACCGCCTCGGCGACGCCGTCGGGGATGGCCGCCGGCATTGAGGGCAGGCCCGAGCAGGCCATGTTGTATTGCGCCGCGCCGTAGCCTGCCGCGCGGGCGGCCGCCATCACCGTTCCCGGTTCGCTGCCGGGGAAGGTCTTGGCAAAGATGCCGAGCCGCATCACAGCTCTCCCTTGACGTCATCGAGCCGCACGGCGCGGCCCTCACGGACGGATTGGGCGATGGCGATCATCGCCCGTACCGAAGCGACGCCATCCTGGATGTCGGCGCCGCGCATCGGCGCGCCCTTGAGGATGACGTCGGCGAAGCCCTCGAGCTGGCGACGGTAGAAATGGCCGTCCGCGCCGAGGACGCGCGTGGTGGCGCCGTCCTTTTCGCGGAAGATATCGACGTCGCTGCTCTTGTAGTACCAGGGGTTATAGGTCTTGCCGAGCACGCTGCCATGCTCGCCATAGATCTGGAAGCCCTCGTGCCAGTCCATGCGCACGGCCACGGTGAGGTCGAGATGGCCGAGCGTGCCATTGGCGAAAGCGAGGTCGACGAACCAGCAGCGCGCGCCGAAGCGCTCGGAGAAGCGGGCCTCGACCTCGACGATCTCCCCGCCGAAATAGCGGGCCGTGTCGACGAGATGGCTGCCATGGGCAAGCATGTAATAGCGCTGGAGGTCGGCCTTGGGGTCGCCGGCCGGCCTGCGCGCCTGCCTGCTGGTGACGATCAGCGGCTGCACGGCATCCGTCATCGGGTAGCGATGGGTTGAATCGCAATACCAGGCCTTGAGGGCCAGCATCTCACCCATTTCCGTGTCGATGAAGGCCTTGGCAGCTTCGAGCCCGGCATCGAAGCGCTTCATATGGCCGATCTGCAGCACCTTGCCGCTGGCAGCCACGGCGGTGCGCAAGGTCTCCACTTCCTCGATGCCGATGCCGACAGGCTTTTCGCTGAGCACGTGCTTGCCCGCTTCCAGAGCGGCGATCGAGGCCGGCACGTGGAAGGCGTCTGAGGTCGCCACGATAACCGCATCGAGCTCGGGATCGGCCAGCATGGCGGCGTAGTCCGAAAAGGTCTTCTCGGGCTTGTGTGTCCAGGACATGCGCTCCAGCAGGTCAGGCGCGATGTCGCAGATGGCGTAGAGATCGGCATTGCGCGCCTTGGTGCAGCTTTCGAAATGCGCGGCCTGCGCGATCGGGCCGCAGCCCAGCACACCGACCTTGAGGCGGCGATCTTCCTTCTTCGGCATGGCGGGATTCCTGCGGGTTTCTATAATTTGTTTATTATCTAAACAAATAGGATGTGCAAGGCCTTTGCTGCTATCATTGCCGTTGACTTGAGGTAGAAAGCGCTCCGATTTGTCATAGCCGGGTTTGCCCCCACCGGATGAGTTGTTCGCTGCAGATCCAGAAGCCACTCAAATAACCGGGAGCGAAGCTGGGAAGACGCCTCTTCCCGGGATCGCAGGGTCAAGCCCGGCAATGATAAAGGCCGTGCAAACTCGAAGACGCTTAACTCGACGGCCTTGGGACAAGGCGTGTTTCAGCGAATATCCTCTTTTTGCTCTAACTGTCTGTATCGGTGCGTCTTTGTGTATCCAGGTGATTCGGCCGAATCGCAAAGCCATTCCAGAGATTCGGGCAGAGGCGACATCATGGCTGACCAGACCTTCGCGCGTTATGTGAACGAGCGGCGCATCCTCACCCAATTGCGCCTGCAGGGGGCGATGCCCCGGGCCGAACTTGCCCGCCGCCTCGGCCTGACCCCCGCTACCATCACCAACCTGGTCGAGAACCTCACGGCCAGCTCCCTCCTGGTCGAACGGCGGGCCTCCCGTGAGGAGAGCGCGCGCCGGGATGTCGGCCGGCCGGGCGTCGACATCGCCCTCAATCCGAGCGGTGGCTACTTTCTCGGGGCCGAGATCGGCGTCGGTGTGGTGCGCTTTGCCCTGATCGATCTGGCGCTCGGGGTGGTCGACAGCCGCACGGCGCGCCTGGCTCATCCTGTCGGCCCGGACGCGGCTGTTGATGCCATCGCCACTTATGCCCGCGGCCTGACGCAGCCGCTGCGCTCGATTGGCATCACCGTGCCCGGCTTGGTGCGTTCGGACGGCTATGTCGTGCATCTGCCCATGCTGGGCTGGAAGGACCTCAATCTGAAGGCATTGGCCGAGAAGGCGCTTAGTGCGCCTGTTTTCGTCGAGAACAATGCCCATGCCGCCGCCTTCGGGGAAGTCTATACCCAGCCCGGGCTGCAGGCCGATGCCATTGTCTATCTCAAGCTCGGAGCCGGGTGCGGCGGGGCAGCCATCGTCAACGGGCGCCTCGTCCGTGGGGCTGAGGGCACCGGCAACGAGTTCGGCCATATCCGCATCCGCGAAGCGGGGCCGCGCTGCTCCTGCGGGCAGCAGGGCTGCCTGGAGAGCTTCGTCAACATCGCTGCGCTCGATCGCTTCTATCGGCCGGGGCAGGGCTTCGGCGTCGATTCTCTTTCCGCCTTGCCGGCGATGGTGGCGGCCGCCGCCCATGCCGGCGACAGCGGCGCCGGCGCGGCCATGGACGAACTCGCCAGCCACCTCATCATCGGTCTGACCTCGCTCGCCAACATCTTCAATCCATCGACGATCGTACTCGGTGGCGCCATGCGTCCTGTGCTCGCCGCCCGCCTCGACCGGCTGTCGCAAGCCGTCGGTGCCGGCATCGTGCCGGGGATGACGAAGCCGCAGATCCGTCTTTCGACCCTGGGCGAGATGGAATGCGCCATCGGCGCCGCCACCATTGCCCACCATCAGGATTTCGACGTCTCCAACATCGAGATCGGCAATTGATGCCAGGACTCGTTGGCCAAGGGGCGTTGGCAATGACACCTGGCGTGAGATCCGAGGTCAGGACGCCTCCTCGTCGACCTGCACCTGTGCCACCTGCTGCGTGCCGTTGATCGCCGTCGCGCCATAGAAGCCGAGCGCCGAGGCGGCGACGCAGAGCACCACGGACACACCGACATTGATCAGGGCGCGCAGGGGCATGTTCATGTGCAGGAGTTCGAAGGTCTGCAGGCTGAAGGACGAGAAGGTGGTGAAGCCGCCGCAGATGCCGACCATGAAGAACAGCCGCCACAGATCCGGCAGGGGTGCGCGGCCATTGGCAAGGGTCAGCGTGCCGAAGAAGGTGATGGCAAAGGAGCCGGCGATGTTGATGAGGATGGTCGCCCAGGGCAGGTTTTCGCTATAGGGCGCCATCCACAAGCCGATCCAATAGCGCCCCACGGAGCCGATGGCTCCGCCGATGGCGATCATGACGGTGTTGGCGAGCACGGGTGACATGGATGCTCCGAAGACAAGTGGGAAGAGATGAAGGCCGCGGCTGCGAATGGGTTGTCCAGTCAGGATAGGCGGGGCTCAAGCCCCCACCAATCCGAAATCCCGGCAGTGCTTTAAGGCTCATGGAGGAATCAGCCCCAGACGCCAGGCGATGGCAAGTCCGATCAGGCCGAGAAGGGCCAGCATGAGCCAGATACGAAGCAGGAGAAAGGATATCGGCCGTCCCGGTCGCGAAGGGCGCATGGCATACCTCCAGAGAGATTGCAGCGGCACTTCGACGAAAGCGGGAGACGGGGACAACCTCCTACCGGCGCGAAGCACCTGGTAGGAGTCATCAGCCTTGCGGCGGTTTGGGGGGACTCCATCCCCATAACGATAGCCCACATTACGGCCAGGGTTGCAGCGGGGTCAAGTCGCCGGAAACAGCTCCAGCCTGTGCGAGATGTCGATGGCGTCGAGGAAGCTCTCGTCGTGGCTGACCACCAGCAGGGCGCCATCATAGGCGCGCAGTCCCGCCTCCACCGCCTCGATAGCCTCGATGTCGAGATGGTTGGTGGGTTCGTCCAGGATCAGCAATGACGGCGGCCTTTCTCCGCCCAGAACGCAGGCGAGCCCGGCCCGCAGCATCTGGCCGCCGCTGAGGCTGCCGACGCTCTGCAGGGCCGCGTCTGCCCGGAACATGAAACGGGCCAGGGCGGAACGGCAGGCATTCTCGTCCGATTGCGGGTTGAGGCGCTTGAAATTGTCGCGGATCGTCTCCCTCGGGTCGAGCAGGCTCACCTCCTGGTCGAGCAGCGCGAAGCCGGGCCGGACCCAGACATGGCCGGCCTGGGGTTGCAGTCGCCCGGTGATCAGGCCGAGCAACGTCGTCTTGCCGCTGCCATTCGCGCCGGTCAGGGCGACGCGCTGCGGTCCGGCGAGGGTGAAGGAGAGGCCTTCCAGGACCGGTCGAAGCGGCTCGTAGCCAAAACGCAGCGCATCGAGGCGCAGGACCACCTTGTCGGCGGGCAGGCCCGTGGACGCGAGCTTCACCGACAAGGGTTGCAGGATTTCGAGACGCTTGCGCGCCTTGGCGAGCGTATCGCTGGCCGCTCGCTGCTGCCGTTCGGCCAGACGGGCTCCCGCGCCTCCACTCTTTTCGCTGCGCTCCTTCTTCGCGTCGAGCAGCAGCAGGGGCGCGTCGCCCCTGGCTCGCGCTTTGCGGCCTGCGCTGTCCTTACGCGCTTTGCGTTCTGCGGCGATCTGAGCCTTGCGCTCGGCTTCATCAAGCCGCTTCTCGGCCTCGCCCACATCATGGCGGGCGGCCGCCAGTTCCAGGGTCTTGCGTGCCCGGTATTGGCTCCAATTTCCGCCATAGACGCTGGCGCCGAGCGAGGTCAGCTCGACGATGGCATCCATGGCCTCGAGCAATTCGCGGTCGTGGCTGACCACCACCGCCCCGCCGCGCCAGCCGGCGAGGAGGTCGATGACGGCCTTCCGGCCCTCGCGGTCGAGATTGTTGGTCGGCTCGTCCAGCAGCAGGAAGTCCGGCTCGGCGAAGACCAGCGCCGCCAGGCCAACCCGGGTGCGCTGCCCACCCGACAATGTCGTCAGCGGCGTGTCGGTATCCACAGGCAAGCCGACCCGGGCGAAGGCCGTGGCGAGACGGGCCTCCAGGGTCCAGTCGGCGGTGACGAGATCTTCGGCGGAGGCGAGGCCGACTTCCGCCCGGGCAAGCAAGGCGAGCGCTTGCGTTACGCCGAACAGGTCGGCAACGGTCTCGTCCGGCCCGAGCTGAACGGCCTGGCGTAGCCGTCCCAGGCTGCCATGCACGATGACGCGGCCGGAGCGGGGCGGGAGCTCCCCCGCTATCAGCTTGAGCAGGGTCGTCTTGCCGACACCGTTGCGGCCGATGAGGCCCGCACGTTCGGGGCCGAAGCTCAGATCGAGCCCAGAGAACAGCGCGCGCCCGTCAGGCGTGGACCAGGAGAGATTGGAAAGCGTGATCGAAGAAGGCATGAGAATGGATGATCCCTGACACAAGGCAAAGCGGCGTTGCGTTCAGGTTCAGATCCATTGCTGCGAACTCTCGGTTGAAACGATACCGCGCCAATCTAGGAAGACAGGCGGCTTTGCGCAAGGTCTCCGAAGATCGGGTTTGCCCGCAGGCGTTCCACGGCGAAATCGACGAAGGAGCGCACCTTGGCGGAGGGAGCCCGGCCACCGGCATGGACGATATGTACAGGCACCGGTGCCTCCTCGAATTCCGTGAGCACGGTGCGGAGCGTGCCTTCGCGCAGGGCCGTGTCGACCTGGTAAGCAAAGACGCGCACCAGCCCCCAGCCCGAGATGGCCGCCGAGATCCCCGATTCGTTGAGATTGCACATCAGCCGTGGCTGGATGCCGACATGGGTCTTCTCGTCACGGCCGAAGCGCCATTCCAGCCGCGGCCAGGCGCCAATCCTGGCGATGACGCTGTGGCCGGCAAGATCGGCGGGACTGCGCGGCTCGCCATGTTCGGCGAGATAGGTGGGAGAGGCGCAGACCACCCGCCGCATGCTGCCGACCCGGATCGCCGTCAGCTCCGAATCCGGCAAGTGGCTGATGCGGATGGCGACATCCATGCCCTCCTCCACAAGGTTGGTGATGCGGTCGAGGAATAGGGTTTGCGCACTCACGACCGGATGCTGGCCGAGATAGTCCATCACCACGGGCAGGATATGGAGCTGACCGAACATCACGGGCGCGGTGACGATCAGCGTGCCCGTCGGCGTGGTATAGGAACCGGCGGCGGCCGCCTCGGCGTCGGCGAGATCGGCCAGGATGCGTTGGCAGTCATGCAGATAGCGCTCGCCCGTTTCGGTGAGCTTGAGCGATCGGGTGGTGCGCACCAGCAACTTGGCGCCAATGGCATCTTCGAGAAAGGCGACGGCCCGGGTGACCGCGGGCGGGCTCATGAACAAACGGCGGGCGGCCTCGGCGAAACCGCCGCTCTCGGACACCTTCACGAAGACCCGCATGGCCTGCCAGCGATCCATGATGCCCCCAAATTCCAATTATTCCAGTATCTGGAATGATGCCTTTCAATCAATCAATATTCTCTATCTGCATCGAAATGATGAAGATCCTCCGACAGTGCCGGTATCGGCGAGGAGATCATCCATGAAGCTCTATCATTTTCCCCTGTCGGGTCACTCCCATCGCGCTCACCTGTTTTTGTCGCTGGTGGGCGTGCCGCATGAACTGGTCGACGTGGACCTCAAGACCGGCCAGCACAAGACGCCGGATTTCCTCAAGCTCAATACGCTGGGCCAGGTGCCGGTTCTCGACGATGGCGGCGTGATCGTGCCCGATTCGCTCGCCATCATCGTCTATGTCGCCCGCAAGCTCGGCCTGGAGAACTGGCTGCCGACCCAACCGATCGCTGCGGCCGCCGTGCAGCGCTGGTTCTCGGTCGCAGCCGGCCAGCTTCGCATGGGCCCGGCGGCCGCTCGCCTGATCACGGTTTTCGGTGCCAAATACGATGTCGAGCAGACATTGGCGGCGGCTCACGCCATTCTCAAGCTGATTGACCAGGAATTGATCGGGCACGACTGGATCGTTCTCGATCGCCCGACCGCTGCCGATGTGGCGCTTTACAGCTATATCGCCTCCGCACCGGAGGGGAATGTCGATCTGTCTTCCTATGCGCAGATTGGCGCGTGGTTGCGACGGGTCGAGGCCCTGCCGGGCTTCGTGCCGTTCCAGAAGACGGCGGTTGGGCTGGCGGCCTAGAGCTTTCATCCTATCGGAGGGCAAATGTCATGGATGGCAATGTGCCTGTTGCGACGGATTCGCCGTGGCACGAAGGCGAACTCGCCCTGCAGCAGCGGGCGGGAGCGGCCGAGCGCATGGATGCGGTGGGCCGACGCGTCCTGCGTGACTATCTGATCGAGCAACACCGTGATTTCTACCCGCTGCTTCCCTTCATCGTCGTCGGCACTGCCGATCGCGCCGGCGATATTTGGGCAACGATCCTCGCCGGCCAGCCGGGCTTTCTCAATTCTCCCGAGCCTCACACGTTGCATGTCGCGGCTGCGGTTGATCCCGCCGACCCTGCGGCCTCAGGCCTGGAGGATGGTGCTGCGATCGGCCTGCTCGGCATCGAACTGCACACCAGGCGTCGCAACCGGCTGAACGGCACGGTGCGTCGCAGCGATCCGGCTAGCTTCGAGGTGGTTGTCGGGGAGAGCTTCGGCAATTGTCCGCGCTATATTCGCTTGCGCGACTTCAACTTCACACGCGATCCGGCCACCGCTTCCACGATACCGGTCCAGATCCTCGACCGCCTCGAGGGCCGGGCGGCTACCCTGATCGCCGAGGCAGAGACACTCTTCATCGCCTCCTCGGTCGAGCGTGAGAACGGGCATCGGCAGGTCGATGTCTCCCATCGCGGCGGCAGGCCCGGCTTCGTGGCAGTGCAGGCCGATGGCAGCCTGCTGATGCCGGATTTCGCCGGTAACCTGTTTTTCAATACGCTGGGCAATATCCTGGTGGATCCGCGTTGCGGATTCACCTTCGTCGATTTCGAGACGGGAGACCTGCTTCAGCTCACGGGAGACGGCGAGGTGATCCTGGAGGGACCGGAGATCGCGGCCTTTGAAGGCGCCCAGCAATTGCTGCGCTTTCGGCCAAAGCAAATCGTGCTGCGGCCGGGTGCCTTGCCACTGCGCTGGCTCTCGCCCGAAGATGGCGCCTCGCCGCATTCGCTGGCGACGGGGAATTGGGACGAGGCGCGCGCCTTGCTGAAAACTAAAGCGTCTTCCAGAAAAGTTGATAGACTTTTCGATTAAGAAAACGCGGCGGAACAGGGAGTTAGAGAAAAAGTGCGATTCAGAGAAATCGCACTTTTTCTCAAGGATCAGGCGACCTTGAGCAGCACGATCAGCGCGTAGCTGATCACGCCCAAAGCGAGCAAGGAGAGAATCACCGTCGAGGTCACCCGCGGGCCGGCCTTGGCGACGGCGCGGATGTCGACGGTGAGACCGAGCGCGGCCATCGAGATGATGGTGAGCGTATTGGCTGCCGATGAGATCGGCTGAAGCGAGCCCTGAGGCAGGAGGCCGAAGGAACGCAGCGCCATCATGGCCAGGAAGCCGATGATGAACCAAGGCACGATCTGGCCGAGGCGGGGACGTGCGCGGCTAGCCGTGCCGGCCTCGGCCGGGGCGGCCTTGCGCTGGCTTTCGCTGATCAAAGCGAGGACCACGATGACCGGGCCAAGCATCAGTACGCGGGCGAGCTTGACCAGGGTGCCGATCTGCACGCTGAGAGCGGCGACGGGCGCGGTGGCGGCAAGGACCTGCGGCACGGCATAGACGGTCAGTCCGGCGAACACGCCATACTGGCCCGGGGTGAGATCAAGGGCAGGCACCAGGAGTGGCAGGCCGATTACGGCGACCACACCGAGCACGGCGGTGAAGGCGATCGAGGCGGCGACATCCTTGCCGTTGGCGCCGATCACGGGCGCGGTGGCGGCGATGGCCGAGTTGCCGCAGATTGAATTGCCGCAGGCGACCAGCAGGGCCATGTTGTGCGGCAAGCCGAGGGCGCGACCAATGCCGAAGCTCAGCATGATCGACACCATGACGACGCCGGCGATGCCAGCCATCAAGCCGAGGCCGGCATCGGCGATGGCGGCGGCGCTGACGGAAGCGCCGAGCAGGACAACGGCGACCTCCAGCAGCGTCTTGGCACCGAAGGTGATACCGCGGTCGAAACGGGCCTCAGGCTGGGCGAAGGTGCGGATCAGGGCGCCGATCAGGATGGCAAGGACCAGAGCCTCCAGCCAGGCCTTGCCGAACAGGCTGGCTTCGACGAGTTCGGCCCCCATGGCGAGGGCGGTGACGATGATGCACAGGCCCGCGCCGGGAAGAATCCCGCGAATTCCCGTCATATCGCCCAACCGGCTGCCGACCTTGCTGCTCATGATCCACCTGCAATTCACAGGTTTGTTCTGCCTTATTGGGTCTGTTCAATCCATTTCAAAATAGTGTAGAAATCATTCGATTGAATCGAATGATTGGATTGTGCGTAAGCAGATGACTGAAATTTGGGTCTTCTTCGGCGACGCTAACGGTCGACACCGGACAATTTGTCTGGTGGAGGGCAAGCCCGGCGATGGCAAGGCGACGCTGCCATGACTTTGGAACAGTTGAGGATTTTCGTGGCCGTGGCGGAGCGTGAGCACCTGACGCAGGCCGCAGGCGAACTCCATCTGACGCCATCGGCCGTGAGTTCTGCCATCCGCGTTCTGGAGGATCGCTATGGCGCGGCACTGTTTCATCGTGTCGGCCGCCGCATCGAGATGACGCCCGGTGGGCGGGAATTCCTGCCGACGGCGCGGGCGACGCTCGCATCCGCCAAGGCAGCGGAGCTCGCTCTGTCCGAGCTCGGCAGCGGCGCACGCGGCTCGCTTGTCGTGCATGCCAGCCAGACCATCGCGAGCTATTGGGTCGCGCCTTTCCTGGCGCGCTACCACGATGTCCATCCGCGTGTCGATCTGAGGTTGGAAATCGGTAATACCCAGAGCGTCACCCAGGCCGTGCTGGAAGGGGTGGCGGAGATCGGCTTCATCGAAGGTGCCGTCGATGAGCCGGCCCTGTCGGTGCAGACGGTGGCGCATGACCGGCTGATCGTGGTGGTGGCGCCGGGCCATCCCTGGGCCGATGGGCGCACGGTGCGGCCCTACGACATTGCCACCGCGCGCTGGATTATGCGCGAGGAGGGCTCCGGCACGCGATCGGTCTTCGAGGAGGCGTTACGGGGGCGGGGCGTCGATCCCGCCGCGCTCGAGATTGCCCTGGTGCTGCCCTCCAACGAGGCCGTGCGTTCGGCCGTGCGCTCGGGCCCCTTCGCGACGGTGATGTCCGAACTGGTGGCGGCGCCCGACCTGCAGGCGGGACGGCTGGTGCGAATCGCCTTCGACATGCCGCCTCGCGCTTTCCGCATGCTGCGCCATCGCGAGCGCTACCGCACCAAGGCTTCGCAAATGTTGGAGATGGTGATCACCCAGACCGGAGGGTGAATTCGCCTCTCAGCCCCCGCTGGTCGCGGGCAGCCTTGTCAACCAATAGCCTCCGGCGAGAATCAGCAGGCAGCCGATGCCGGCCTTGAGATCAGGAACCTCGCCGAAGGCGAGGAGGCCGAGCAGCGCGGCGAACACGATCCAGCTATAGCCGATCGGCCCGGCCACGGCGATGTCGGCAAGCCGATAGCCCCGGATGTTGCAATATTGGGCGAGGATCGCAACGGGGCCGAGCATCAGGCAGGCCAGGATCGGGCCCGGGCCGACGCTCTTCCAGCTCAGCCAGGCCGGTACCAGCATCAAGAGGAAGCTGAAGAGGTTCACATGGGCCAGCATGGAGAGCGGCGTGTCGCCCTTGGTTAGCCGTTTCACATAAATGATCTCGAAGGCCATCAGTACGGCGCCGAGCAGGGCCATCGCAGCGGGAATGCTGACGTCGCCGAAGGGAGCGGCCGCCGCGTGCTGGCCGAGTACCACCGCGAGCGCGCCGAGGCCACAGATGAGACCGGCGAGCCAGTGGCGCCAGCCTACCGCCTCGCCAAGCATGACCATGGCGAGGGCAACCACGAAGATGCCTTCGAGCAGGCCGATGGCGCTGGCGGCGGCGACCGGCATATGGGCGGCGGCATAGATCGCAGACAGGCCGCCGAAACAACCGAAGCAGGCGCGCAGAAAATGTTGGTCGGGCCGCGGGCTGTGCAGGGCGACGAAAGGTTGCCCGCCGGCCCTGGCCACGATGAGCACGGTCACGAAGCCGCTGGCGTAGCGCAGCAGCAGGATCTGGGGGATGGCGAGAAGCGGGCCGGCGAAGCGCCCCGAGGCGAAGATCAGGGTGAACAAGGCGGTGCCGACCAGGAGCCACAGGGCACCCCTGGCATTGGCGCTCATGCCGGTCGTTCCAGCCAGCGGCGTTGATTTTGCTGCAATCGTCATGCTTGATGCGTCACAGATTTCATACCCGCAAACAAACGCATTTTTTGATCGTTGCGTGAGAAAATCTAATGCAAACGCCTCGTCGCCTTCCGTCCCTCAATGCCGTGCGCGTCTTCGAGGCAGCCGCCCGCCTCGGCAGCCTGAAGGCGGCGGGTGAGGAATTGGGCGTGACAGCCAGCGCCGTCAGCCATCAGGTCCGTCATCTGGAGGAAGGGCTCGGCGTGCGCCTGTTCGCGCGCAGCAACAATGCCATCGAGCTGACGGCGGAGGGCGCGCGTTTCGCGGCGGCTACCGCGCCGGCGCTCGACATCATCGCGGCGGCGGCCTCGGCCCTGCAGCGGGATGCCAACGAGGTCCTGGTGCGCGCCTCGGTGTCGCTGGCCCTGCGCTGGCTGATTCCGCGCCTCGGTAGCTTCCGCCAGGCCCATCCCTCGATCCGCGTCCGGCTGGAAACACCGGTCTCAGCAATGGCTGATCATGACGACATCGATCTCGTGATCGGCTATTCGCGCGCCGAAGGCCCCGCTCAAGGGGGAACGATCCTGTTCGATGATATCTGCGTCGTGGTGGCTGCGCCGGATGTGGCGGCACGCTATCGCGATGCCGACGCCACGGCGCTGGCGGCCTCTGGGGCTCTGATCTCAGCGACGCAGGACGACTGGGACTGGCGCCGCTGGGCCGAGGTCAATGGCGTCGACTGGCGCGATGTGCGCATGACCAGCCGGTTCGAGATCGACGATGCGGCCTGGGAGGCGGCGAGCGCGGGGCTTGGCATGACGCTGGCTTCGCCGCGCCTGATCGAGCGGGAACTGCGCAATGGTTTGCTCACCATCGTCGGCTTGCAGGACGGGCTGCAGCTCGGCAACTATTGGGTACGCGCCCGGCCGCCCATCCGCCGGGGCGCCGAGCTCTTCCTGGCCTGGCTGCTGGAGGCCGCGGGCGAGGACGCATGAGGATCGTGCCGGGAAGCAGAAAGCCGTGCTTGTGAAGGAGAGGATTGGGGAGCAAGCTGCAGGCCGGTCGTCACCAGGCTCTGCTCCCGGAGCAGGCGGCTGGGGGATCGCACCATGTCGGAGATCATCAGCATCAAAGGCCTCGAACTCCGCTTCCTGCACAGCAAGGCGGATACGCAGGGCAGCCTCGACATGTTCGAGATGACCGTCCAGCCCTGCGCACGCATGCCGGTCGCCCATTATCATGAGAGCTGGGACGAAACGGTCTATGGCCTGGAGGGCGCGATGACCTTTCGGGTCGACGACCGCGAGGTTACTCTTGCGGCACGGCAGACGCTCTTCATTCCGCGCGGCATTGTCCATGCTTTCCGCAATGACGGGGAGGGCCCTGCGAGCTGTCTCGTCGTACTGACGCCCGGCGTGCTTGGCATCGACTATTTTCGCGAGGTGGCGGCGCTGCTGGCCGCCGACGCGCCCGATCTCGCCCAGATGGGCGCGATCATGCGGCGATACGGGCTGGTGCCCGCGCCCTCGAACTGAACCGTGCTTACTTCCCGATCCGTAGCAGTTCCAGAAAGGCTTGGCCGGCGGGGCTGAGGCCTTGCTTACGGACGGAAGCGTGAAGGTCGCGGCGCAGCGGCGGCGTCAGCCGGCGCACGGCAAGGCCGCTGGTATCGTCCGGCAGCGTGAGGTCGGGCATGACTGTGAGGCCGATGCCCTCGCGCACCATGCCGAAGATGGTGGCGTTGTCGCGGGCCAGGAACAGCACGTTCGGCCTGCTGCCGGCCGCCAGCAGGGCCTCTTCGAACTGGCGGTTGCCGCCGCCGCCGGAAAAGATGGCGCGCTCGCCGTCGATTGCTTCCAGGCCGATCGAAGCGTTCTTGGCCAGGGGATGGGCAGCGGGCAGGATCAGCACGAAATCGTCATTGGCGACGATGGCACTGTCGAGTTCGGGGTGGGGCTCGCCGCTGATACCGACATCGACGGCGTCGGCAAGCACCCAGTCGTTCACTTCCTCGTCGGTGCCCAGGTGCAGGGTGATGCCGGCCCGTGGATAGAGCGCCCGGAACGGCTTGAGCCAGCCAGGCAGCAATTTGGCGGCGGCGCTCTGTACCGAGCCGATACGCAGCGTCGTGCCGGCCAGCTTGTCGCTGGCCTGGGCGATGGTCGCCAAGCGCTGGGCGCCCGCCAGCAGGGCCTGCGCTTCCACGAGTGCGGCCTCGCCGAGGTCCGTGAGCTTGACGCCCACGCGCGTACGGGTCAGCAGCTTGGCGCCGAGGGCATCCTCCAGCCCGGCGATGGCCTGGCTCACGGCCGATTGGGTGAGATGGATGCGCTGGGCGGCGGCGGTGAAACCCCCGGTTTCTGCCGCGGCGACGAAACAGCGCAACTGGGTGAAGGTGATATTGGGATGCATGGTCGATGGGGCCTGGCGAAGCAGTGAATCTTAATATGGAGGTGACCCGTTCTCTTGCCCAGCGCGGACCTTCGGACCTCGATCCCTTGCGTCAGGATATTAACTCTTTCTTACGAGCCGGATGCGCCGGAAGACTCTTTGGGTTAAGAAAAGATCGAAACCAAAGCGTCTTGCAATTTGACGCTATCGGCGAGAATCACGAAGACGCGTCGAAACAAAATGCTAAAACAAAGCGCGTTTCCGCCAGGAACGCGCTTTGTTTCAGGAGATCAGGCAGGGGTGATGGCTGACGCGGCAGCGCCCGGAGACAGGCCGGAACTTGGGGTTGCGATGCCGGTCAGGAAAAGTTCGCGCACGCTATGGCGGCGCCTTGTCAAAGTCGCCATCGTGCTCGCTGCCCTGCCTGTGGTGCTCACCATCCTCTACACGGTGGTGCCGCCGATGTCGCTGCCCATGCTGGGGCGCTACCTCACCGGCCAATCCGTAGACCGGCGCTGGACACCGATCGAGAATATCGCCCCGGTTGCCCGGTTTTCGGTGATGGCTTCCGAGGATGGCCAGTTCTGCCGCCATTGGGGCGTCGATTTCGGCGCGATCGCCGATGTCCTGGAACGGGGCGGGGAGAAGGGGCCTTCACGCGGAGCCTCCACCATCGCCATGCAGACCGTGAAGAACCTCTATCTGTGGCCGCTGCCGGCTTTCGCCCGCAAGCCGCTGGAGGTGCCGCTGGCCGTGTGGACCGATCTGGTCTGGTCGAAGAAGCGGGTGCTGGAGGTCTATCTCAACGTGGCCGAATGGGGGGACGGCATCTATGGCATCGAGGCGGCGGCCCAGCATTATTTCAAGAAACCGGCCTCCAGGCTCAATGCCCGAGAGGCGGCGCAACTCGCCGTGGTGCTGCCCAATCCGATCCGCCGCAGCGCCGGCGCGCCGACTAGGCGCCTGCGCAACCTAGCCGGCCTGATCGTCAATCGCGCCCGCAACTCTTCCGGCTATTTCGATTGCGTGAAATAAGGTATCGAGATCCCAGCCGCTGGGTTTTGAGTGCGAAAGAATCTCGCTCCAGCCTCTTTCTTCCTGAGTTCTCTTCCTGTATAGGCTGCGCCTTCAATCGATTTTGTCATCGGCCTGTCGTGACTGTCACGGCATCCGCACGCCACGAAGAAGATACCCCAATGGCTGTTCCGAAGCGAAAAACCTCCCGCATGAAGCGCGGCTTCCGCCGTTCCGCTGATGCCCTCAAGGCCCCGACCTATGTCGAGGACAAGGATTCGGGCGAACTGCGCCGTCCGCACCATGTCGATCTGAAGACCGGCATGTATCGCGGTCGCCAGATCCTGACCCAGAAGTCTGACGCCTGAGAGCCTGCGCGGTCTTCCGCGCGGCATCTCGTCCGGGCCGGCTGATTGCCGGCCCTTTTGTTTGTCTTGAGTACGGGTGCCGGGGGCGGGCCCGAAACTTTATCGTGCACTGAAACACGGTACGCAGTTCGCGCATATGCAGCCGAATCCTACCTCCTATTCGGGATGGCGGAAGGCGCGCTTGCCGCTCTCATTCGAGAACGGTGACAAACGGGGCGGGTTCTGCTGGAGGATTGGCATTTTTTCGCGACGTTTTGGGTGTTTCCCTCATGTTGCGTCGGCCAAGCCTGTGTGTTAGGTGAGCGCTCGTGTTGCGGGGCCGGAGCCAGCTCCTTCCTGCAACCGTGAGGAAATTCAACATATCCGCCAAGGGGTTGGGCGGTCAGGTGCGGGGAAACCCGGCTGGACTGCTGTTCTCCCGAAGTGGTTTCAGCAGAGAGACACGCGGTGGCAGGGGAAGAACCGATCGTATCCGGCATGGCAGGCCGCTATGCCAATGCCTTGTTCGAGCTCGCCAGCGAGCAGAACGCCATCGATTCCGTTGTAGCCGATCTCGGCCGTTTCAATGGCCTCGTCGAGGAAAGCGCTGATCTCAAGCGCCTCGTCCGCAGCCCCGTCTTTTCCTCCGAAGAGCAGACCAAGGCGATCACGGCGTTGCTCGAGCGCGCTGGCATCGGTGGTCTTGCTGCCAATTTCATCAAGCTTGCCGCCCATAACCGCCGTCTGTTCGCGGTTGGCCAGATGATCCAGGCCTTCACCGTGCTGGTCGCCAAGGCGCGTGGGCAGGCCACGGCCGAAGTCACGGCGGCCCAGCCGCTTTCCGACGACAATCTCAACGTCCTCAAGGACTCGCTCAAGAGCGCGACCGGCAAGGACGTCTCCCTCAACGTCAAGGTCGACCCGAGCCTGATCGGTGGTCTGATCGTCAAGATCGGTAGCCGCATGATCGACGCCTCGCTCAAGACCAAACTCCAATCGATCAAGATCGCCATGAAAGAGGTCGGCTGATGGACATCCGCGCCGCAGAAATTTCCGCCATTCTGAAGGACCAGATCAAGAATTTCGGCCAGGAAGCCGAAGTTTCCGAAGTCGGTCAGGTTCTCTCCGTCGGTGACGGTATTGCCCGCGTCTATGGTCTCGACAACGTTCAGGCCGGTGAGATGGTCGAGTTCCCCGGCGGCGTGCGCGGCATGGCGCTGAACCTCGAAGCCGACAATGTCGGTATCGTGCTGTTCGGTTCCGACCGTGGCATCTCGGAAGGCGACACCGTCAAGCGGACCGGCGCCATCGTCGACGTCCCGGTCGGCAAGGGCCTGCTCGGCCGTGTGGTCGACGCCCTCGGCAATCCGATCGACGGCAAGGGCCCGATCGTCGCCGAGCAGCGCGCCCGCGTCGACGTCAAGGCACCCGGCATCATTCCGCGCAAGTCGGTGAACGAGCCGATGGCGACCGGCCTCAAGGCCATCGATGCCCTGATCCCGATCGGCCGCGGCCAGCGCGAGCTGATCATCGGCGACCGCCAGACCGGCAAGACCGCCGTGGCGCTCGACACCATCCTCAACCAGAAGCCGCTCAACCAGGGCGACGACGAGACCAAGAAGCTCTACTGCGTCTATGTCGCCGTCGGCCAGAAGCGTTCCACCGTCGCACAGTTCGTGAAGGTGCTGGAAGAGAACGGCGCGCTCGACTATTCGATCATCATCGCCGCCACCGCCTCCGATCCGGCCCCGATGCAGTTCCTGGCACCGTTCGCCGGCTGCGCCATGGGCGAATATTTCCGCGACAACGGCATGCATGCCGTGATCGTCTATGACGATCTGTCCAAGCAGGCTGTCGCCTACCGCCAGATGTCGCTGCTGCTGCGCCGCCCGCCGGGCCGCGAAGCCTATCCGGGCGACGTGTTCTATCTCCACTCCCGCCTGCTCGAACGCGCCGCCAAGATGGGTAAGGATGCCGGTCTCGGCTCGCTCACGGCGCTGCCGATCATCGAAACCCAGGCCAACGACGTGTCGGCCTACATTCCGACCAACGTGATCTCGATCACCGACGGCCAGATCTTCCTGGAGACCGACCTGTTCTACCAGGGCATTCGCCCCGCGGTGAACGTCGGCCTGTCGGTTTCGCGCGTCGGTTCGTCCGCCCAGACCAAGGCGATGAAGAAGGTAGCCGGCAAGATCAAGGGTGAGCTCGCCCAGTATCGCGAAATGGCGGCCTTCGCCCAGTTCGGTTCCGATCTGGACGCCTCGACGCAGCGCCTGCTCGCTCGCGGCGCCCGCCTGACCGAGCTCCTGAAGCAGGGCCAGTTCTCCCCGCTGAAAATGGAAGAGCAGGTCGTGGTGATCTATGCCGGCGTCAACGGCTATCTCGACAAGATCGAAGTCGGCAAGGTGCGGTCCTTCGAAACGGGCCTGCTCGCCAAGCTGCGTGCCGAGGGCTCGATCCTCGAGGCGATTCGCACTTCCAGCGATCTCAGCGACGATGTCGCCGCCAAGCTCAAGGACCAGGTCGAGGCGTTCGCCAAGACCTTCGGCTGATCGCGAGAGTATTATTCGATTATGTCGATCGAATAATACTCAGAATTTCAAGGAGATAGACGCGTCTTTCCGATCCGGTCAGATCGAAAAACGCTCTCGCTCTCGATAGGAAGGCGAAGCGATGGCATCGCTTAAGGACCTCAGAAACCGTATTGCCTCGGTCAAGGCGACGCAGAAGATCACCAAGGCCATGCAGATGGTCGCGGCCGCCAAGTTGCGCCGCGCCCAGTCGGCGGCCGAGGCTGCGCGCCCCTATGCCGAACGCATCGACGGTGTGCTCGCCAATCTCGCCGGTTCGATCGCCGATCCACGCCAGGCCCCGCCGCTGCTGGCGGGCAACGGCAAGGATCAAACCCATCTGCTGGTGGTCTGCACCGGCGAGCGTGGCCTGTGCGGGGCGTTCAACACCTCGATCGCCCGTCTGGCCCGCGAGCACGCCTTGGCCCTGCTCGGCCAAGGCAAGACCGTCAAGATCATCTGCGTCGGGCGCAAGGGCTACGATGTGCTCAAGCGTCAGCTCGAGAAGCACATCATCGAGCTCGTGGACTTCCGCTCCGTGCGCCAGCTCGGCTTCGAGCACGCCGATCAGGTTGGTGCGAAGGTCCGCAAGCTCTATGCAGAGGGCGGCTTCGACGTCTGCACCCTGTTCTACTCGACCTTCAAGTCTGTGATCTCGCAGATCCCGACCGCCAAGCGCCTGATCCCGGCCGAAGTGCCGGCCGTCAAGGAAGGCACGCAGAAGATCGCCTATGAGTATGAGCCGGATGAGGGCGCCATCCTCGCGGATCTCCTGCCCCGCAACATCTCGGTGCAGGTGCTGCGTGCTCTGCTCGAGAACAATGCGTCCTTCTACGGGTCGCAGATGAGCGCCATGGACAACGCCACGCGCAATGCCGGTGAGATGATCAAGAAGCAGACGATCACCTACAACCGCACGCGCCAGGCGATGATCACCAAGGAACTGATCGAAATCATCTCGGGTGCGGAAGCGCTCTGAGGTCAGCCATAGGGGTATCGTGATGTCTTACGCAACTTCTGCCTCGACCAAGGGTGGCCGCGAGGGCCGCGCGATCCTCGACAATGGCGGCCTGGCATTGGCGATGGCCTTTCCGAAGGAACTCGGCGGCAATGGCGAAGGCCATAACCCCGAGCAGCTCTTCGCGCTGGGCTATTCGGCCTGCTATGGCCAGGCCATCGTGGCGCTTGGCCGCAAGCATGGCATTGACGGCGCCACCGCCAAGATCACCTGCCAGGTGACGCTGGCCAAGGACGATATCAGCTTCGCCCTCTCGGTGGAGATGAAGGTGCATGTCCCCGGCGCCGACCTCGACAAGGTCAAGGCGCTGGTCGAGGAAGCTCACCAGATCTGCCCCTATTCCCGGGCGACCCGGAACAACGTGCCCGTCACGTTGACCGTCGTCTGATCGCAGCTCTCAAACAGACAAGAATTTGTCAAACAGACAAGAGACTTTGGAGAAACCCATGGCCAACCCGACCGGACGCGTTTCGCAGGTCATCGGCGCCGTTGTCGACGTACAGTTCGACGGCCATCTGCCCGAGATCCTGAACGCCCTCGAAACCACCAACAACGGCCAGCGTCTGGTGCTGGAAGTCGCACAGCATCTGGGCGAATCCACGGTCCGCTGCATCGCCATGGACATTTCCGAAGGCCTGGTGCGCGGCCAGCCCGTCACCGATACCGGCAAGCCGATCGCGGTGCCGGTGGGCGAGGCCACGCTCGGCCGCATCATGAACGTCATCGGCGAGCCGATCGATGAAGCCGGCCCGGTCAATGGCGAGGGCGTGCGCCCGATCCATGCGCCTGCTCCGAGCTATGCCGAGCAGTCCACGGAAGCCCAGATCCTCGTCACCGGCATCAAGGTGGTCGACCTGCTCGCCCCCTACGCCAAGGGCGGCAAGATCGGCCTGTTCGGCGGCGCCGGCGTCGGCAAGACCGTGCTCATTCAGGAACTGATCAACAACATCGCCAAGACCCATGGCGGCTACTCAGTGTTCGCCGGTGTCGGCGAGCGTACCCGCGAGGGCAACGACCTCTATCACGAGTTCATCGAATCGGGCGTCAATGCCGATCCGCATGACGCCAATTCGTCGGTCAAGTCGAAGTGCGCCCTGGTGTTCGGCCAGATGAACGAGCCGCCGGGCGCCCGCGCTCGCGTCGCTCTGACCGGCCTCACCGTCGCCGAGCATTTCCGTGACCAGGGCCAGGACGTGCTGTTCTTCGTGGACAACATCTTCCGCTTCACCCAGGCTGGTTCCGAGGTGTCCGCGCTTCTCGGCCGTATTCCTTCGGCCGTGGGCTATCAGCCGACGCTCGCCACCGACATGGGCGCGCTGCAAGAGCGCATCACCACCACCACCAAGGGTTCGATCACCTCGGTGCAGGCCATCTACGTGCCGGCCGACGACTTGACCGACCCGGCACCCGCCACCTCCTTCGCCCATCTTGACGCGACGACCGTGCTGTCGCGCTCGATCGCCGAAAAGGGCATCTACCCGGCCGTCGATCCGCTCGACTCGACCTCGCGCATGCTCACCCCGGCCGTGGTCGGTGAAGAGCATTACGCTGTCGCCCGCCAGGTGCAGCAGATCCTCCAGCGCTACAAGGCCCTGCAGGACATCATCGCCATTCTGGGCATGGACGAACTGTCTGAAGAGGACAAGCTGACCGTGGCGCGCGCCCGCAAGATCGAGCGCTTCCTGTCGCAGCCCTTCGACGTCGCCAAGGTGTTCACCGGTTCGGACGGCGTGCAGGTTGCCATCGAGGATACCGTCAAGGGCTTCAAGGGCATTGCCGAAGGCCAGTACGACTATCTGCCGGAAGCCGCCTTCTACATGGTCGGCACCATCGAGCAGGCCGTCGAGAAGGGCAAGCGCCTGGCCGCCGAGGCTGCGTAACAATGCTGACTGGGGCGCCGTCAGGCGCCCCTCTTCTGGAAATCAAGGACCGCATCGATGGCCAGCTTCCAATTCGAACTCGTCACGCCTGAGAAGCTGCTGTTCTCCGGCCCTGTCGAATCCGTCGTCGTGCCGGGCAGCGAAGGCGATTTCGAGGTGCTGTCCCAGCACGCTCCGGTGATGTCGACCATCCGGCCCGGCATCATTGTGGTCAAGGAAACCGCGGGCGGCTCGTCCCGTCATCTGTTCGTGCGGGGTGGTTTCGCGGACGTCAATCCGCAGGGGCTCACGATCCTGGCCGAACAAGCCGTTCCGATCGAGGAAATGACGCCAGACAAGGTCAGCTTGGAAATTGCAGCCGCCGAGGCAGCGGTCCAGGCGGCTGTCGACGACGCCGCCAAGGCCTTGGCCGATCTCAAGCTCGGCCAGATCAAGGAATTGCAGAAAGCCCTGAGCTGAATACGTTCACTCATTTCTTCTGAAAAGCGCGCTTCGGCGCGCTTTTTCTTTTTGAACACGGCAGCGCGACATGATGCGGTCTCGCCGTGAGGTTCGTGCTCCGATCAGCCGTTCAGCTGGATCGTGGTCAGCAAGGCCTTGGCGACTTCGGTCGTGACACGGCGTTTATAGCGCTCGTGGACCACCTGCCCGTTATGGAAGACCTTGTGCTCGACATAGACCATATGGCCGTCCCAGCGCAGGATGTTGTCCGTCTCTGTCGTCTCGATGACATTAAGCCCTGGTACGAGCTGGCCTTCGGTCGACTTGTCGCGCATCCGGTTGTTCCTCCCGCCTGATTCTCTAGAGCAAAACGCGTTCATGACTGAATGCCTGTTCGCTCTAACTCCTTGTTTCGACGTGTCTTTGCGATTCCGGGTGGTCCCGGCAAGTCGCAAACGTTCGGGCTGATCGCAAGCCAGCATGCCCGACTTTGCAGGAAAATGGAAAGGGGATCGGCTGGGCTTCCTCCAGTTCTCCTCGCCGCCAAGAATCGTTGCGGGAATGCGATCCGCTCTTGACTGATTGAACGTTCAAAATATTGTAGAGGTCATGGCCGCTCAGCTCACCTCGTCCAATGAACGTCCGATACGTCTGCGCCGCGTCGACGCCGGGGACGTTCGGCGTCGGCAGTTGATCGACGCCACCATCGAGGCGATCGCCGAACTCGGCTTCAATGCCACGACGATCGCCGAGATCGCCCGCCGCGCTGACGTCTCCACCGGCCTGGTCTCCTTCTATTTCGGTGACAAGGACGGGCTGCTGGAAGCGACCCTGCGCCATCTCGCCCGGCAGTTGTCGCGGGGGGCGGCGGCCCGCCTGCGCGACGCCAGCACGCCGCGGGCTCGCGTCCAGGCGGTGATCGAGACTATGCTCGGTGTCAGCCAGTTCGAGCGGCGCATCGGTACGGTCTGGTTGGCTTTCTGGGGGCAGGTGCCACATTCGCCGCGCTTTGCCCGGGTGCAGCGCGCCTATCATCGCCGCATTGCCGGCAATCTCGCCCATGCGCTGCATCCCGTCCTGAGGCCGGAACCGGCCCGGGCGCTTGCCGAAACCATCTCGGCGATGATCGACGGGCTGTGGCTGCGTGCCACCCTCGCCAATGATCCTGATGGCCGGATGGCCAGAAGTGTGGCGACCGGCTTCGTCGACAGTCAGTTCATGCTGCTCGGCCTCAGTCGTTGAGGTCTTGGGCGGCGATCTCGCACTGAGGCTTTGGCCGGACGCAGGGGCGCCGGCTCGCATTTGGAAGTTGAGTTCATATCGAAAAGCGGAAACGGCGCCGATCAAGCGGCGGCCGTTCCAGGCGGGGAGTTTGAAGAATGCGCTACGGCGTTGTGAAGAACCATATCGGCGGCGCCTTCGTCGACGCGACCTCGGGCGAGACCTTTGCTTCGGTCGATCCGGCTACCGGCGAGACCATCGCTGAGGTGGAACAGGCCGGTGATGCCGACATCGAGCGGGCGGTCGAGGCCGCCAAGGCCGGCTTCAAGGTGTGGTCGCGCATGACGGGCGCCGAGCGCGGCCGCATCCTCAAGCGCACCGCCGACATCCTGCGCGAGAAGAACGCGGCCCTGGCCGAGATCGAGACGCGCGATACCGGCAAGCCGATCCAGGAGACCATCGCCGTCGACGTACTATCGGGCGCCGATTGCCTGGAATATTTCGCCGGCATCGCCGCCACCCTCACCGGCGAGCATGTCGACCTCGGCCCCGCCGCCTTCGGCTATACCAGGCGCGAGCCGCTTGGTGTTGTCGCCGGCATCGGCGCCTGGAACTATCCCCTCCAGATCGCCTGCTGGAAATCGGCTCCGGCGCTTGCCTGTGGCAATGCCATGATCTTCAAGCCGTCCGAGGTGACGCCGCTGACCGCGCCCTACCTCGCCGAAGCCTTCAAGGAGGCGGGTCTGCCGGACGGGGTCTTCAACGTGGTTCAAGGCGATGCCCGCGTCGGCAAGGCGCTGGTCGCCCACCCTTCGATCAAGAAGATTTCGCTGACGGGCGAGGCCGGCACCGGCCGCATCATCATGGCCAATGCCGCCAAGACGCTGAAGCATGTCACGCTCGAGCTCGGCGGCAAGTCGCCCTTGATCGTGTTCGAGGACGCCAAACTCGACAATGCCGTCTCCGGCGCGCTGCTCGGCAATTTCTATTCGGCCGGCGAGGTCTGTTCGAACGGCACACGAGTGTTCGTGCATAGCAAGGTCAAGGACGCCTTCCTCGCCAAGCTCAAAGCAAGGGTTGAAAAGATGGTGATCGGCGATCCCCTCGATCCCAACACCCATGTCGGCGCTCTCGTCAACCAGGAGCATCTGGAAAAGGTGATGTCCTATGTCGAGAAGGGTAAGGCGGAAGGTGCCAAGCTGCTCACCGGGGGCTATCGTGTCACCACCGGCGCGCTCGCCAAGGGCGCCTTCGTTGCCCCCACCATCTTCGACGGCTGCCAGGACGACATGGCCATCGTGCGCGAGGAGATCTTCGGACCGGTGATGACGGTGCTGAGCTTCGACGACGAGGACGAGGTGGTGGCCCGCGCCAACGATACCGAATATGGCCTGGCGGCCGGCGTGTTCACCAACGATCTTTCGCGTGGCCATCGCGTCATCGCCAATCTCGAGGCCGGCACCTGCTGGATCAACCAGTACAACGTCACGCCGATCGAGCTGCCTTTCGGCGGGGTCAAGCTGTCCGGCCTCGGGCGCGAGAATTCGCGCGCCGCTGTCGAGCACTACACCCAGATCAAGAGCGTCTACGTCGCCCTCGGCGATATCGACGCACCGTACTGAGGTCTGGAAGCGCGGACATCGCAGCCCCATGAAGTCATGGGGGATGTCCGCTCTTGGAAACGTGACATTCGAAGGGCGGGAAGAGGCGGACGGGACGTCCGCGCACCCGGAAAACCATGACCGAAACATTCGACTATGTGATCGTGGGCGCCGGTTCGGCGGGTTGCGTGATGGCGAGCCGCCTGACGGAGGACGGCACGCATCGCGTCAAGGTTCTGGAATTCGGCGGCAAGGACGGCTCGGTGTTCATCCAGATGCCGAGCGCCCTTTCCATCCCGATGAACTCGCCGCGCTATGATTGGCGCTATCATGCCGAGCCCGAGCCCGCGCTCGGCGGCCGCAGCCTCCATACACCGCGCGGCAAGGTGCTGGGTGGATCCTCCTCGATCAACGGCATGGTCTATATCCGCGGCCATGCCATGGACTACGAGGCCTGGCAGGAGGCGGGCGCGCGCGGCTGGAACTATGCGGGGGTGCTGCCCTATTTCCGCCGGGCGGAAGGTCGCGAGGAAGGCGGCGACGAATATCGCGGCGCCGATGGCCCGCTCAAGACTTCCTATGGCCGGCTCGCCAACCCGCTCTACCAGGCCTTCATCGATGCCGCTGTCGAGGCCGGCTATCCCGCCACGGCCGATGTGAACGGCTACCAGCAGGAAGGCTTCGGTCGCATGGACATGACTGTCCACAAAGGCCGCCGCTGGTCCGCCGCCAACGCCTATCTCAAGCCGGCGATGAAGCGGCCCAATCTGTCGGTGGAGACGCATGCGCTGGCAAGCCGCATCCTGTTCGAGGGCAGGCGAGCTGTCGGCGTCGAATATTGGCAGGGCTCGCAGCTCAAGCGCGTGATGGCGCGGCGCGAGGTGATCCTGGCAGCCGGGCCGATCAACGATCCACAGCTCCTGAAGGCGTCTGGCGTGGGGCCGGCGGCCGAACTCAAGGGCTTCGGCATCGAGGTCATCAACGATCTCCCAGGCGTCGGCGAGAACCTGCAGGACCATCTCGAATTCTATTTCCAGATGGCGAGCACGCAGCCGATCACCCTCTATTCAGTAACCAACCCGATCGCCAAGGGCATGGTCGGCCTGCAATGGCTGCTGCGCAAGGACGGGCTGGGCGCCACCAATCATTTCGAGAGCTGCGGCTTCATCCGCTCGCGCGCCGGTATCTCCTATCCCGACATCCAGTATCATTTCCTGCCCATGGCGGTGAGCTATAACGGCAATTCGCTTGCCACCGAACATGGTTTCCAGGCCCATGTCGGACCGATGCGCTCCAAGAGCCGCGGCCATATCCGCCTGAAGTCGCGCGATGTGCGGGAGGCACCGCTGATCCGCTTCAACTATATGAGCCACCCCGAGGACTGGGCGGAGATGCGGGCCTGCGTCAGGCTGACGCGCGAGATCTTCCAGCAGAAGGCGTTCGAACCTTTTGCTGGCCGCGAGATCTCGCCGGGTGCCGACGTCACCTCAGATGAGGCGATCGATGCCTTCATCGCCCAGCATGTCGAGAGTGCCTTCCACCCTACCGGCACCTGCCGGATGGGCGATCCTTCCGATCCGATGACGGTGGTGGATCCCGAAACCCGGGTGGTGGGCCTCGAGAATCTGCGTATCGCCGACTCAGCCATCATCCCGCTGATCACCAACGGCAACCTCAACGCCCCCTCGATCATGATCGGCGAGAAGGCATCCGACCACATTCTCGGCAAGCCGCTGCTGCCGCCGTCCAACGCGCCCTTCTACCGGGCAAAGGATTGGGAGACGAAGCAGAGATAGGAGGGAGAGTGTTTGACAGCTTCTGGCCCCTCGCGCTTTGAGAGGGACCAGAATTGGGTGGCGAACACTGAAGAACTAGTTTCCGCTCAGGCTTCCTGAACCGCCGACAGCTTCCAGTCTTCACCCTTGCGCCGAACGAACGTCCAGATCTCAGTCGTTTCGCTGGGCTCGTCCTTGCCTTCGACGATCGCGCCGGTGGTGCGATCCCTGAGGACATCGACCGACTGGTAGCGGAAGGCGGCGCTGACGTAGTCCTCGTCACCTTCGCGCCAGGCCTCGGCAATATCGGCCTGGAGCAGGCGCGTATCGCGCACGTCATTGCGGACGCCGCGCTTGGCATTGTCGGCCAACTCCTCGGAGAAGTAGGACACGATTTCAGGCGTCGTCAGGCGGCGCAGGGCGGCGTGATCCTCCTTGGCGAAGGCATCCTGGACCTCGGTCAGCCGGTGCTCGAAGGTGTCGAGGTCGGCCTGGGTGGCCTCGATGGCTTCGCCACGGGCTGGGCTGGCTGCCGCCGGAGACGATAGGCCAAAGAAGCCGGTGCGGCCGTTCGTGGTCGGCTGCGCGTCGCGGTTCAGGCCCTGGTTGCCCAAGCCCTGGTTGCCGAAGTCGAAGCCACGCGACATTTGCGGGCCGCCTGCCGCTGCCGGTGTACGGCGCGAGCGCCACCAGGAGATCGCGAAGAAGGCGATCACGGCGATCAAGGCCGCCTGCAGCAGGAAACCGAGCATGCCAGCGAGGCCCCCGAAGCCGTAGCCCAGCAGCGCGCCGATGAGGCCACCCACCAGCAGGCCGCGCATCAGGCCGCCGGCGCCGCCGAACAGGCCGGGACGCTGCTGCGCGGCGCCCTGCGCCAGCGGTGAGGCGGGTTGTGTCGCGCTCGGACCGGGATTGGGCGTCATCGAACGCTGGACCGGCGCGGCCTGGTCTGGCGCGGTGCGGGTGGCCGGCACGGAATCATAGGTGCGCGCGCCGCGGCTGCCGATGCTGCCGCCACGGCGGGCCTCGGCGAAATCGGTCGATACCAGTGTCGCCGCCACAAACAGGCTGGCCACAACGGCGAATAGTCGGGTCTTGTTGAAGCGCATGATCGGCAACCTAATCTCCAGTCGCCCGCTTCGATGTCAGCTAGCGGGCCCTTTTTCAGCGGTCCGACATCACGTGCGCATCAAGCGCGACGTCAGAGGGGCCCGGCCCGCGTGAGGAATGTGGGGACATGCCGGGTTGGTTGCAAGTGTATTTCCGGTAATCATTGCCGTCTGGGCGATGGCAAGCGTGAAAGCAGGGGCATCGAGGCCGATCCGAAGCGGGCCGATTGCCCGGAGTGGAGCAAGGGAAGGCGGCGATATGAAATCCCTCGCTTTTTCCCCACAAACGCACTATGTCAGCGCCATCAGCGTGACAGCATCGACAGTGTGGGCGTGGGCCGTTCGGCTTGCGCGACGGGAGAATTGGCCGGGAGACCTCGTTTCGGATCTGGCTTGACCATCTTCCATTGGAAATAGAGCCGAGCCATGAAGTTTCTCGATCAAGCCAAGATCTATGTCAAAGCCGGTGACGGCGGCGCGGGAGCCGTATCCTTCCGGCGCGAAAAATTCATCGAGTTCGGCGGACCCGACGGCGGTGACGGCGGGCGGGGCGGCTCGGTCGTGGCCGAATGCGTCGACGGCCTCAATACGCTGATCGACTATCGCTACCAGCAGCATTTCAAGGCACGCGTCGGCACCCATGGTATGGGGCGCAACCGCACCGGCGCCAACTCGGCCGACGTGGTGCTGAAGGTGCCTGTCGGCACTCAGGTCTATGAGGAGGACGGCGAGACCATGATCGCCGACTTCACCGAGGTCGGCCAGCGCGCCTTGATCTGCAAGGGTGGCAATGGTGGCTTCGGCAACGCCTATTTCAAGACCTCGACCAACCAGGCGCCGCGCCGGGCCAATCCCGGCCTGCCCGGTGAGGAGAAGACGATCTGGCTGCGCCTGAAGCTGATCGCCGATGCCGGCCTCGTCGGCCTGCCCAATGCCGGCAAGTCGACCTTCCTGGCTACGGTGACCGCCGCCAAGCCCAAGATCGCCGACTATCCCTTCACCACCCTCTATCCCGGTCTCGGCGTCGTTCGGGTGGACGGGCGTGAATTTGTGCTCGCCGACATTCCCGGCCTGATCGAGGGCGCGCATGAGGGGCATGGCCTCGGCGATCGCTTCCTTGGCCATGTCGAGCGCTGCCGCGTGCTGCTGCATCTGGTCGATGGCACCTGCGAGCATGCCGGCAACGCCTACAAGGTCATTCGCAACGAGCTCGCCGCCTATGGCGGTGATCTGGCCACCAAGCCGGAGATCGTGGCGCTGTCGAAGACCGATTCGCTCTCACCCGAACTGCTCAAGGAACAGGTGGCGCGGCTGAAGCGGGCCGCGAAGAAGACACCGATCGTGCTGTCCTCCATCGCCGGTTCGGGCGTGCAGGAGGCGCTACGCCAGCTTTTCGAGGTGATCGGCGCGGCCAAGGCGGCCGATGACATCATCGAAAAGCCGGTTTTGGAGAAGAACAATACCTGGCAGCCCTGAACCAGATAGTCGTGAACCTGGCAGCCCCGGTCGGCGTTGAGATGGTGGGAATGGGCACAGGAATCGAGGAGATGGCCTTGAACAAGACGACAGCGCTGCCGCGCCTGCTGGTCGGGGTCCTTCTGGTGCTTGTGCCCCTGGCCGCGGCCGTGCCGGCTCTTGCCGACACGCTGACGCCGAAAGCGGCGATGCGGGCAATGACGCAGGCCGGCTATTCCGGCGTCGGCGGCGTAACGCATGACCTCAATTTCTATTACGCAGCCGCTGTCGACGCCAAGCGCCGACGCGTGCGCGTGACCGTCGACGACCAGACCGGCAAGATCGTCGCCGTGGTCCCGCTGCGGGGCAGCGGCGCGGCTCTGCCGGCCGGGACATCCCTGCGGCCGATGGCCCCGCTGCAGAAGGTGGAGATCAAGCCGGTGCCCCGCATCGTGCCGCTCAATCGGCCGCCTCCCGCGCTGCGAACGCCGGGGCGCTATGCCTATCCTCTCAATTCGAACGGACAGTTGACGCCGGGCTGGTGCCGTTACCGCCAGATCGCACCGGGCTGCTGACTTTTTCGGGATCGCGGGCATCTCTTCCTGGGAAGAGGCGATCGCCAGGCGACTTGGTTGCCGCTCATGCAAAAAGGCGCCCCGGTTTCCCGGAGCGCCCTCGACTTTCCGTCCTATCCTATTGGCTTAGGCAGCCTTGGCTTCGACCTGCCGGGGAGCCGAACCGTTGATCGGGATCAGCCGGGGCTTCTTGGCCTCCGGGATCTCTCTGATAAGGTCGACATGGAGCAGGCCGTTCTCGAGACTGGCGCCGGTCACCTGGACATAGTCGGCGAGCTGGAAGCGGCGCTCGAAAGCGCGGGCGGCAATACCCTGATGCAGGACCTCGCCCTTGCTGCCTTCCTTGCCTTCGGACTTCTCGCCACGAATGGTGAGGGCGTTTTCCTTCACCTCGATGGCGATGTCGTTCTCTGCGAAACCGGCGACGGCGACAGAGATGCGATAGGTGTTATCCGAGGTGCGCTCGATATTGTAGGGCGGGTAGGTGGTGGCCGAAGCATCGAAGCCGGCAACCTGATCAAGCGCCGAGAACAGGCGGTCGAAACCAACGGTGGAACGGTAAAGGGGCGAAAAATCAAACTGACGCATGGCTATCCTCCTTTGAAGCGACAAGCCGTGGAAAACGCTCCGCCATCTGGCCGGAGCTGACATGTGCATCCCGTCTGGGCCTGCACAGACCTTGATTTGGTGCCGGTTCCAGCGGTTTCAAGAGGACGAGTGTCGATTCTTGATCGGGCTTGCCTTGATCGCCCGGTCGCGCAAGATGATGCTGTTTCGTGCCGTTCCTTGAGGTGATCCATGCTGAAACTGCGCCCCAATTGCGAATGCTGCGACAGAGACCTGCCCCCCGACGCGCGCGAGGCGATGATCTGCACCTTCGAGTGCACCTTTTGCGCCGGCTGCGCGGCGGATGTCTTCGGCGGCACCTGCCCCAATTGCGGCGGCGACCTCGTGCGCCGGCCGATCCGTCCCACCGCCCTGCTGGCCAAATATCCGCCCTCGACGGAGCGTGTGCTGCGCGAGGGCGAATGCCTGGCGAAGCGCGACGCGGCCTGAGCGACGATTTCCCGCCTGCATATCGGCACGAAGCAGTCTATATGAGGCAGTGAACATCCCTGCAGGAAACATCCATGCTTCACGCCCATTCCTTCGTGCCCGCCCCTGAGGTCGGAGCCCAGTCCATTGCCGACAGCGTCGTGCTGACCTTCGAGGATCGCTGCCAGCGACAGGGCCTGGTGCATACGGTGGGCGGCCTCGACATCCAGGTGGATCTCACCGAGGCGCCGGCGCTCGCCCATGGCGATGCTTACCGGCTGGAGGACGGGCGGCTGATCGAGATCGTGGCCGAGGCCGAGCCCCTGTTCGAGATCAAGGGGCGCGATCCCCTGCATCTGATGCGCCTCGCCTGGCATCTCGGCGACAGCCATCGCGAAACCGAGATCGGGACGAAATGGCTGCGCATCCGCCAGGATGCCGAGATCGCCGACCTCCTGAAAGGGCTCGGCGCCAAGGTCGTGGCGATTGAGGGGCCGTTCCAGCCAGAGGGCGGGAATCACGGCCACGACGCCCATGGGCACGATCATGGCCATCACCACGACCATGGCCATCAGCATGATCACGGGCGCAAGCACGATCATGGCCATGAGCCTGGCCACGACCATGATCATCATCATCACGATCATAGCCATGGCGAAGCTTGCGGCTGCGGGCACGACCATGAACATGGACACCACGGCAAGCACGGTCACGACTGAGTGGCATGTGCCGTAGGTCCTTGTTGGTGCATCGCTTTTGCCGAAAACCGGCTTCCGGTTTTCGGCACGACTCTCTAAGCGATCGGCCTCCCGCCGCTGGATCTACCAGCGATGCCAGGCGTGTCCGTAATAGGGGCGACGCCAGCCCCCGCCCCAGCCATGATAATAGACGGGACGGCTCCAGCCATAGCTGTAGACCGGATATTGGGGCACGCAGCGCCCCCAGATATTGGGGCGCCAGCCCGGACCGCAGCCCCAGGCCACCTGTTGCACCAAAGGTGCGGCGGCAGGGGCGGAGGCAGCCAGCGGCATGGCCGAGGCAGTCGTAGCGGCGGCCAGGCCGGGCAGGCCGAGCGTGGCGATGGCGGCAACTTGAACGATACGCTTCATGATGGAACTCCACCGGATACTACTCGTGGAAGGCCGGCGCGGCCTCCTGCAAGCTTGAACGCAGGCCGGAAGGAAATCCGTCGCTGGAACAGAGTGCGATTTCCCTAAATTGCACTTTGCTCCAACTCTTTGTTTCGACGCATTTTCCTAGCCAAGAAGCCTGCCAGCTTCTCTTGAAAATGCTCTATTGGGCTGGTTTCTTCGGTGGGGGCGGCGCGTGGATATAGCGGCTCAGCCCTTCGGCCAGGATGGCGCGATCGGCGGGCGAACTCGCGGCCGCAAATTCCACGATGCGCTGTTCCAGCCCGGCCCTCATGGCGGCGTCGGCCGTGCGGGCGCGCTCCAGGGCCGCGAGCAGGGCCGGGGCATCCAGTGTCGGCTGCCGCAGCAAAGCGGCGGCGTCGCGCCGGGCCTGCTGTCCGTCGAGAATAGTCTGTCGGGCTTGATGGCGTGCCTCGCGCAGGGTCTTGTAGAAGGCATCGCGTTCCAGCGTGGGCAACTGGTTGCCAAGGGCCTGCAGCGAGGCGCGCGGCATGGATCTGCGGGCTTCGAACCAGACGATGCCGCCGGCAATCGCCCCGGCCAGGAAGATGTTGAGGGCGATCGAGGCGATCAGGGGGATGCGCGAGCCGGCCATGATCACGATCCTTCCTCGCTGATATCCGTCTCGGGTCCGGCATCACCGAAAGCCGTGATTGTCGCTCCCAGCCCGCCATGCTCGGCCCTCGTTGGCGTATCGAGCATGGCGATCGCCAGGGTTCCGGCCAGGGCGCCGGCAAGGCCGACACCCGCCAGACCGAGCCCGAGCCACCAGCGGCGGGCCCGCCGGCGGGGCGCGAGGCCGGCGGTCCCGGCCGCCACGATCCGTGCGTGGAGATCGGCGCTCGGAGGCGGTACCGCGTAACGATCGAGCATGCTGTCGAGCTGGGCGGCAGCCTGCAGGATGGCCTCCCCCTCCGGGCTTGATGCAAAAGCCGTGGCCGCGGCCCGTTCGGCTGCCGGCCAGTGCTGCAGGCGGCTGCCATAGTTGTCGGCAAGGGCGGCAAAACGCCCGGCATCCATTGGCACGAGCCTGTCAGGCATGGGAAACGCTCCCCGACAAGAGGGCTTCCAGCTTATCCGAACGGGAGCGGCGGACAGGCGCTGCGAGGCGATGAGGGAGGCTGGCAGCGGCTGATCCCGGGAGCGTGAGGACGGCGGCATTGCTGCGTCCTTCGGGCGAGACGCGTATGCAGCCATGTCCCTCGATGCTGCGCAATGCCAGGTCGAGGCGGCCAGCCCTTGCGAGAATGTGCCGCCCCTGCGGGGTCTGCGCGAAGGAACGCCCGGCGCTGCGCTCGGGTGCGGGCCATGCTTCGATCACCGCGCCATAGGCGGCGGCAAGGGCAGCGAAAAGCTCTGCACTCATCGTGAAGGGAGCTTCAGTCATGATCGGCCTTCCTGATCAGGATCGACTGCAGAGAACGGCGTCCGCGGGCGAGCAGGCTCTCCAGCGCCTCGACGCTGACTTCCATCGCTGCCGCGGCCTCGATATTGGACATCGACTGATAATAGGTCAGGACGATCGCTTCCCGCTGCCGCGGCGCGATGGCCTGCAAGGCTTGCTCCACATGGTCGCTGGCCTCCTCCGTGCCGCCCGCCGCGGGGTGATCCGGGGGAGCGGCCAGTTCGGGCAGATCGAGGCCCGTCCATTCCCTGCGACGGCGCAGGCGATCATAGCAGAGGTTGAGCGCGACACGGTGGATCCAGGTGTCGAACCGTGCCGCCCCGGGCCGCCAGCGCGCGGCGTTGCGCCAGATCCGCAGGAAGGCCTCCTGCGCGACATCCTCAGCCTCCGCGGCATCGCCGAGCATACGGCGGGCCAGGGCGAGCAGCCGCGGCAACTTGCGTGAGACCAGGACCTGCATGGCAGCATCGTCGCCCGAACCGATCCGGCGCACCAACTCCTCGTCTGGATCGGACCCCATAACCAGGCGCGCTCCCGGGATTCATCGAGGGGCATGGTCCCGCATCATTGCGCCGGTTTGGCAGCCGATTTGTGGCCCGGCATTTCATCGCGGGCAAGGGCGCCGTCCTTGTTGGCATCGAGTTTGGCGAAGCGCTTGGCGAAGAAGGCGTCGAGCTCGGCCTTGTCGACGAAACCGTCCTTGTCGGCGTCGAGCCGGGCGAACGATTTGGCCGGGTCGGTCTTGGCGTTCCGCTTTGTTTGGAAGGCGCTCCATTCCGCCGAGCTGATCTTGCCGTCGCCGTCGGTATCGGCCTTCATGATTGCCTTCTCGCGGCGGGCCTGGAACTCGGCGAGGCTGAGGCCGGCCTTGGCCGGTGCCGCGGTTTGTGCCGGGGCTTGAGATATCGTTGCCTGGGGAGCCGGTGTCTGGGCCGGCTGGGCCGGCGCCGGCTCAGACGTCTGTGCCATAGCGGCGGCGGCCGGCAGGGCCAGCATCAAGGCAAGGATCGAACGGCCGATCATGGGCATCTCCTGGGACAGATCGCGCGGGCATTCGGCGCGAAGGGACTCTGCTTGAACGGCAGCGCCAGGAAAATCCGTCGGTCTGGTGGCAAAGAAGTTTGGGGGCTAAAGCGTTTTGCTTTAGCCGACGAAGGCCGAACCCATATTCACGGAGGGCTTGTCAGTGCCGGCCGTCGAGATCGCGAATGGCTGCGGCCCGTGCTGCCGGGTTCCCCGCCAGGAGATGCACGTGAACTTCGCAGGCTCCGGCCTGGGCGGCGGCCGCGAGCGTGGCGGCAAGGTCATCGCCACCTTGACCGGCCTCGCCGATCCATACGCAGGCGCCGCCTGCACCGACCGCGATCAAGACGGCATCGACATAATCGGGGCATTGGGAGATCGGATAGACCGAGACCAGATAGGAACGGCCTGAAATACCGACCCAGCGACGGAAACGTGATGCCGCTGCCGGTGCGTCGCGGCCCAATGCGGTCAGCGTCGTACACAGGCGGTGATCGGGCTGAGAACGAGAACGAATCGCGATCTGTGTCATGGAACAAATCTAGAACATCGCGCATTGCGGCGTCAAGCGATTCGGGTTTGTTCCGCCTCACCTGGAGCATCGTGCCGAAAAGGGGATGCCGATTTTCGGCGAAAACGATGTGATAACAATAACCTACAGCGTCGGACACGATGCCGAAATCGGATCCGATGCTTAGAGCAACGGTGTCCGTGGCGAAACGCCCAATTGTTTCAGCTCCTTGTTTCCAAGCCAAAGCAACGGGTTGGCCAGAAACGTCTTTGCGACCCTAGCTGACTTCGTCAAATAGCAAAACGCTTTGGCCCTGGGCTTCAGCCAGGAGCCGGTCCGAGGCTGTCTCGATATCATCAACCAGGCGATCGAAGAAGGCGGCCTTGTCCAGGCCGGCCGGAATGGCGGGCAGGATCTCCATCACCAGCCTACCCGGCTGGCGGATGAATTGGCGCCGCGGCCAGAAATGGCCGGAATTGAGCGCCACGGGGACGCAGGGCACATTGAACTCGCTGTAGAGATAGACCACGCCATATTTGTAGGCTGGCTCGGCGCCGGGCGCCCGGCGGGTGCCTTCGGGGAAGATGGCGATCTGGCGGCCTCGGGCGAGTTCGCGCTCGCCATCCGCCTTCATCTGCTTCATGGCCTTGGAGCGGGCCCCCCGGTTGACGGCGATCATCTGCGCCTTGGCGGCGAGCCAGCCGAAGATGGGCAGCCACATCAGTTCGCGCTTGAGCACGTAGCAGGGGTCCTCGCACACGAGGAACATGGCGAAGATGTCCCAGGTGGACTGGTGCTTGGCCGCGACCAGAACCGGCCCGGGCGGCAAATTCTCCCGCCCGCGAATCTCGCAGGTGATGCCGGCGATATGGCGCATCAGGAAGATGTTCACCCGCGCCCAGCTCTTCACGATCCAGAGCAGGGCAGGGCGCGGCATCAGTAGAGTCGGTAGCGCCAGAATCATCCACAGGACGATGTTGACATAGAAGGCCAGGTTGAACAGGAGCGAGCGCAGGACGAGCATGGAGTGGGGTCATTCGAGGGATGCTGCAGCGGCTATAGCAGAATTGTCGGCGCCTGCCTCCTTCTTCCACCGTGGTCCGACAGATAGCGCCACTGCCCGAATAGCGGATCGAGCGCCGACGGCGATGCCGTCATAGCAGCCATTTGCAAGGGAGCGAAATCCGCCACTTCGCCCGCCGGGGATTGGCTGGATCCAACGAATTTTCCGCCTGGACTGGCAGCGATTCAACAGGTCGACGCATGGTGCTGCAAGCGTCAGTCATCGGGCCGGAGTTTCTGCCTGTCCTCGGGGGCGAGGGTGTTTTCGAGTATCTGATGCCACTCCGCCTTGACGTCCTTTTTTGAAATCACCGTGTCGTCTGTCCGTCGTTTGAAGACGAGCGTGTATTTATTGGTGATATTTCGGCTCGACGACGTCCAATCCACGATCGTGAATGAATTCAGGGCGGGGTCCACCGCCGCAGGCTTTGTGGCGACGTTGATTCCGGATGATCTCTTGGTGCCTTTTCGAATGGTCGCAAGGGCTGCGTCGATCCGCTTTTTGTCGCCCTGCAGGGTAAAGTGAACGATTTCGTCGGCTTCGTTCTTGGCTGAGCCTGCAAGATTATACTTGATCGCCTGCTTCATGACGGCCGCACGGAAACCGGCCTGCTGGTCGTTTCCGGTAACGGTTGCCTCGATCGCACCCTCCTTGGCATGGGCCTGTGCCGCGATACCGAGGAACAACGGAAAAGTCGCCGCCAGCAAACGAACGCATATCGTTCTGGTGAAGCGCATGGCATGGCTCCCTGTTTCAAATGTCGGTGACACCAGCGGTTTTCTGGCATGGAAGAGCGCAAGATATTTCCTTCGAAACGCTCCTCATTCGGCTCGCGCCGTAACCCTGTCCGCCGTGGCCCGTTCCATCCGGAGCTGGAAGGTGGCGCTCGCATATTTCACATATTCCGACAGCAGCAGGCGGACGCTGACCGGATCCATCCACCAGGAATCGAGCTTGAGATTTTGCGAGATCACGGGATAGGCGATCAGGGTGGTATCCGGCAGCACCCGGCGCAGTTCCAAGAGCGAACGCGGCATGTGATAGTTCGAGGTCACCACGATGATCGATTTGAAATGCTTGTCGCGCACCCAGCGTGCCGTTTCCAGGGCATTGCCGAGGGTGTTGAGGGCATTGCGGTCGATATCCACGCAGCAATCGAGCACCTCGACACCGCCGGCCGTGTGCCCGGCCAGGGCCTGCTGGCTGGTTGCCTTGTTGACGCCGGTGATGAGAAGGCGCTTGGCGCGACCCTGATTGAGCAGGTCGAAAGCCTCGCTGATGCGGTCGGCGCCGCCGGTGAGAGCGATGATGCCATCGGCCCTCACGGCAGGGTTGGGCGTCTGGTTCTGCAGGCTGGAGACGAAATAGGCGAAATCCGTCACCACGGCCGCGGTAAAGAACAGCAGGCAGGCACCGGTGATCTCCAGGATCCAGCGCAGCCAGCGCCGTGGCCGCTTCGGCGGGTGCTCCGCCTGGGCCGGGGAAACCATGCCAGTGATTGCCGAGGCCTGCCGCATCGGACGCGCCCATACCAGTCTGTCAAACCTGGCCAATCTGCCGTAGCCGAAATTCTTGCGGATGGTTTGGGCAAAAATGGGGTCGGCGGCGCGGGTGTGTAGCGGAATAGGCGCGGAGCCCTGCCAGACGCTCATGGATGACCCCTATATGTGTCCTCGCAGCACACGGTGAACCGTCATGCGCGAGGTGACGCCGGTGATGATGGCAATGAGCGCGACTGCCGCGACGATGGCGGCATAGCCGCGCCAGTCCATGTTGAAGGAGCCGAACAGGGCCTCCATCTGGTCGCCCGCCGCAGTGGCGGTGAAGCGGGAGGCGAGCATATGGGCGACGAGGAAGGTCAGCGCCGCGCCACCGCCGCCGATCAGCCCGCCCTTGAGGCCGAGCCAAAGGAAATGGCGCTGGAATTCGTTGGCGATGAAGCTGTCATGGGCGCCGACGAAATGCAGCACCTCCACCACGTCCTTGTTCCCAGCCATGGCGCCGCGGGTGGCGAACACCACCGACAGGGCCGTGGCGATGACCATCAGCACGAGGATGGCGAGGCCTGCCAGCACCATGGCCCGGGCCATGGCCGCCAGGCGCGCGATCCAGAAGCGGTGATCGTCAAGGCTGGCGCCGGCCACGGTCTCGGTCAGCGTCTTCTTCAGCGTGGCGAAGTCCGGCAGGCTGCCCGGGGTGATCTTCACCACGATGAGGCGCGGGATCGGCAGGTCGCCCATGTCGAGGCCTTCGCCGAGCCAGGGCACCAGCATGCGCTCGGTTTCCTCGCGCGAATAGATCTGCACGTCGCTGATCCCTTCGGTGGCGCGGGCGGCGACGACGGCCTTGGCGATCTCGGCTTCGATGTCGCGGCCCTCCACGGGGCGAACCTGGATGGTGACCTCGCGGGAAATCTGCGAGCCCCAATCGGCGGCGGCGCCCGCGATCAGCAGCACGCCGCCGGCCGTGAGGGCGACCAGGAAGGTCATGATCGCCACCACGGCCATCAAAGAGCGCCCGGCGATCGAGCCCGACGGCACGATCGGAGCCGCGGGGCGGATCAGTGTCTCCGCGCGCCGGCCGGCAGGCTGCGCTCTGTCGTTCAAGACCATGACGCCGGCTCCTGCACCGTGACATGGCCGTCCTCGAGGCGCAGGCGGCGAGCGGGGAAGAGCTCCATCAGGCTCTCGTCATGGGTGGCGATCACCACCGAGGTGCCGGAACGGTTGAGTTCGATGAACAGGCGCAGCAGGCGACGTGCCAAAGCGGGATCGACATTGCCCGTCGGCTCGTCGGCGAGCAGCAGTTCGGGGCGCACGATCAAGGCGCGCGCGATGGCGGCGCGCTGCTTCTCGCCGCCCGACAGCACCGGCGGGAGCACATGCATGCGCTCGCCGAGGCCGACCCAATGCAGCAATTCGACCACTTCGGGCCGGTAGCGCGCCTCATCCTGGCCCTGAACGCGCAGGGGCAGGGCGATGTTCTCGTAGGTGGTGAGGTGATCGAGCAGGCGGAAATCCTGGAAGACGATGCCGATACGCCGCCGCGTCTCGGCAAGTGCGTGCTTGGAGAGGGTCGTCACTTCCTGATCGAAGGTGTGGATGAGGCCGCGGGTTGGCTTGAGCGTGAGGAAGAGCAGGCGCAGCAGCGTGGTCTTGCCGGCGCCGGAAGGACCGGTGAGAAACTGGAAGGAATTGGCGGGCAGGTCGAAACTGACGTCGCGCAGCACTTCCGGGCCCATCCCGTAGCGCAATCCCACATTCTCGAACCGAACCAAGACAGAATCTCCCCAAGACGGCCCCGACCGCCTCGGCTGCACTCTGCCGGGAGGGCGTTAACGAGGTGTTAACGTTAACGAAATGACAACGAATTTAACCTTCGCGAGATCCCCCTTATCCCATGCGCCTCCCGATGACGGTGGGCCGTTGCGATCGGGCGCCTGTGGGTGGCCGGTGGACGGGACTCCAACGCCATTGTCGCCCATGCCCTCCTGCGGTTATGGTGCCGGCAGAAATGAGGAGTTCGATGGCCACGTCGCGTAATATCAAAGTTTTGTTCGACGCCGAGACGATCGCCAAGCGCAATGCGTCGCTGGTGCAGGAGATCAAGGCACGCAATCTCGAGAATCTGCTCGTGGTGGCGGTGCTGAAAGGCTCCTTCGTGTTTGCGGCCGATCTCCTTCGGGCCATGCACGAAGCGGGCATGGCGCCCGAGGTGGAATTCGTGCATCTGTCGAGCTATCGCGAAGCGACCGTGTCGACCGGCACGGTGAACATTCTGCATGACGTCGAAAGCGACGTGCGCGGGCGCAACATCCTCCTGGTCGACGACATCCTCGAATCGGGCCGCACCCTGGCTTTCGCCAAGGACCTGCTCGCCGCGCGTGGCGCCAAGCAGGTGCTGAGCTGCGTGCTGCTCGACAAGCCAGGCAAGAGCGCCGTCAACATCAAGGCCGATTTCATCGGTTTCGAGTGCCCCGATCTGTTCGTGGTCGGCTACGGCATGGATGTCGCCCATTCCTATCGTCAGCTGCCTTTCGTCGGCGTGGTCGAATAGAGTGTTTTGCGATTTGGCGGCATCGCCAAGAACCGCAAAGACGCTCTGGCCAATCCATTGGATTGGCTTGGAACCACACAGCGAGAGTAAAGCAGCGTTTCCGTTTAAACGCGCTTTGCTCTAGAAGCCGGCGGGATGGCAGGCTGCGGAGAAGATATGGCTGGTCTATTGGGCGCTCACAGCGCCCGTTTCCTGTTTCGTGACGACAAGGGTAGCATCAACAGGCAGACTTGGTGGCGTGCCATGGCGGTGCTGGCCTTGATCCTGGCTGCGCTGGTGGCAGCAGCCTTTGGGCTGAACCATGTCCTGCCGCGCAATCCGGCGGCGGCCGAAGCCCTGGTCGACGAGGTCGCGCGCGAACATACCAGGCTGATGACGATCCCCTATTATTTGTCGCTGTTCGCGATCGACGTGCTCTATGTGGTGATGGTGCTGGTCTCGGTCTGTATCTATTTCGTCGGCGCCAAGCGCTACAACGATCTGGGGCGGCCGGCGCAGCTGGCGCTCATCCTGCCCGCCGCAGCCTATTTCCAGATCTTTTCGCCGATTCTCAGCGACCATTTGCTGCCGGTCTACGGCCGTTGGATCGTCACAGTCGCCATGCTGGCCGTGCTCGCCTGGCAGGTTTACGAACTGGGCTTCAAGAAGGGCCGGCTCTAGGCCCTCCGGGTGGGCCGGTCTTTAGACCGGCCGTCCCCTGCCGACTCAGTACGACAGCTGCTGATTAATTGCCGGCGCGTCATCAGAAATCGGCAAGGAGAGCATGAGAGCAGAGCGCCGGTTTCCCGCATAGCCCCCTCTGTTCACCTTGCATTCAGATCATGCTGCTAGACATTGAATATTGAAATTGAGGGAGGCAGCTATGAAACTATCCTTGAAGCTGTTTATGGCAGCTGGCCTGGCCGCCGGAAGCATGATGTTTGCTCCGCAGCTGGCCTCGGCAATGCCGATGGCACCAGCCGCGCAGTCACAGGCTGACAACGGCCTCGTCCAGCAAGCTCGTCGTTTGTGCCCCTATGGAATGCACCGCTCCCCTTATGGCTGTGTTCGTGACCGCGGCTACGGCTACGGTTACCGGCGTGGTGGTGGTTGGCGTGGTGACGGCGGCTGGGGTTATCGTGAACGTCCCCGCCGGTATTATCGTGAATATTGAGGTGGGAACCACGCTGTGTCGAACGATCCTGGCACAGTCGGAAGCTTGAGCTTCCCAGGTAGTTCTTACGCCTGCAACGATTGAAAATACCAACCCCGCGGTTCACTGGACCGCGGGGTTTTTCATGGCTGGTGGGGTATGGCAGTACGGGAAGGCATCGCAGATGCTGATGCTTTCATCCGCTTGGCCACCTCTTGTTTTGCAACTGATGATGCGACCTGCCAGACGCCGCCCATGGCCTGAACGAAGCCCGTGGCGGAGGCTGAGGGCACACGTGGAAACGTTGCTTGAGCCGGAGTTGCCATGCCGGTCGCACCAAACGACCGGCATGGCAAATGCTGGCTCAGAACAGGCCTTCGATCTGGCCCTTGGTGTCGAGGCGGATGAATTCCGCCGAGGGCACGCGTGGCAGGCCTGGCATGGTCATGATCTCGCCGCAGACCACCACCAGGAAGCCGGCGCCGGCGGACAGGCGCACTTCGCGGATCGGCACGACATGATCGACAGGCGCACCACGGTGGTTCGGATCGGTCGAGAAGGAGTATTGCGTCTTGGCCACGCAGATCGGCAGATGGCCGAAGCCGGCGGCCTCGATGTCCTTGAACTGGTCGCGCACCTTCTGGTCGGCGATGATGTCCGAGGCGCGATAGATCTCCTTGGCGATCATCTTCATCTTGTCCCAGAGGGGCATCTCGTCCGGGTAGAGGGTGCGGAAGCCGCGGCCGTCGAGCGGATGCGGTGCCTCGGCCAGCGCCACCACGCGGCGCGCGAGCTCCTCGGTGCCCTTCGAGCCCTCGGCCCAGTGGCTGCAGACCACAGCGTCGACGCCGAACTGTTCCTTGCAGACCTGGGCGATGAGCTCATGCTCGGCCGGCGTGTCGGCAATGAAGTGGTTGATGCCGACGATGGCCGATACGCCGAATTTGCGCACATTCTCGACATGGCGGCCGAGATTGGCCAGACCCTTGCGCAAGGCTTCCAGATTCTCCTTGCCGAGCTGGTCCTTCGGCACGCCGCCATGCATCTTGAGGGCGCGCACGGTGGCGACGATCACCACGGCAGCCGGGGTAAGGCCGGCCTTGCGGCACTTGATGTCGAAGAACTTTTCGGCACCGAGATCGGCGCCGAAGCCAGCTTCGGTCACCACATAGTCGGCGAGCTTGAGACCGGCCCGGGTCGCGGTCACCGAGTTGCAGCCATGGGCGATATTGGCGAAGGGGCCGCCATGCACGAAGGCGGGGTTGCCTTCCAGCGTCTGCACCAGATTGGGCTTCAGCGCGTCCTTGAGCAGCACCGTCATGGCGCTGGAGGCCTTGATGTCGGCGGCCGTGATCGCCTTCTTGTCGCGGGTATAGCCGATGATCATCTTGCCGAGGCGCGCCTCGAGATCGGCGAGATCCTTGGCGAGGCAGAACACGGCCATGACTTCGGAGGCCACGGTGATGTCGAAGCCGTCTTCGCGCGGGAAGCCGTTGGAAACGCCGCCGAGCGAGGAATTGATGGCGCGCAGCGAGCGGTCGTTCATGTCGAGCACGCGGCGCCAGGTGACGCGGCGGGTGTCGATGCCGAGCGCATTGCCCCAATAAATGTGGTTGTCGATCATCGCCGACAGCAGATTATGCGCCGAGGTGATGGCGTGGAAGTCGCCGGTGAAGTGCAGGTTGATCTGCTCCATCGGCACGATCTGGGCATAACCGCCGCCGGCCGCGCCGCCCTTCACGCCGAAGCAGGGGCCGAGCGAGGGCTCGCGCAGGCAGATCATGGTCTTCCGGCCGATGCGGGCGAGGCCGTCGCCGAGGCCGACAGTGGTGGTGGTCTTGCCTTCGCCGGCCGGGGTCGGGTTGATGGCGGTGACCAGGATCAGCTTGCCGTCGGGACGATCCTGCAGGCCGGGGATCTTGTCGAGATCGATCTTGGCGATATGCTTGCCATAGGGCTCGAAGGCTTCGTCGGGAATGCCGGCTTTCTCGGCAATCGCCTCGATGCGCTGCATCTTGGCTTGACGCGCGATTTCAATGTCGCTCAGTGGCTTTTTCGGGTCTTGGGCCATGCTGGTTCCCTCTGGGGCGGTTGTTCTGCTCAGTTGAGACATATTTTCACGGAAATGAAAATAACTTTCTTAGCAGTAGCTGCGTGGAATGCGGTGGTTGCGGAAAAATTAAGAGAGAAGCTGTTCCGAATGCGACGCGGCGTCGCATAAGAGATAGGTAGCCGATCGCAATCGAATCGGCTTGTCCGAAACCGTCACAGGATGTGTCGCCTTCGCGATGATGCACGCCGGAAGATTGTAGGTTACGCCTTGTCTCAGACCGATTGACTGGGGAGTTGTTGGTCAAAGGGGTTGCAGCCCTCTATGCCCGTCCGGCAGAAGAGTGTATGAGGCCCAGCCCCCAGATAGCGTATCTTGGTGGATATCCTGCGCTCGATCGGCGTGTCGCCATTTGCCGTTCGACCCTGATGTGATCGGCGGCCTCTGGAGTGGAACGCTCCGGAATGCCGCATTTTGGAGAGCGAAGATCGCATTTGTGGCGATCGACCGATCGAAACCATCCCAACAGGTCAAAACGGAGTTGCCCGCATGGGGCTCGCGAACGCCGTCGAGAATGGCGAAGACACCACGGAACACAAGCATAGCGGCGGCTTTGCGGCGTTGACGCTCGGCTCTATCGGCGTCGTCTATGGCGATATCGGTACGAGCCCCCTCTATGCCTTTCGCGAAGCCGCCCATGCTGCCACCGATGGCGGCAAGAACGTCACTTCCACCGCCGTGCTCGGTGTGATCTCGCTGATTTTGTGGGCGCTGATCATCATCGTCACGCTCAAATATGTGCTGCTGCTGCTGCGCGCCGACAACAAGGGCGAGGGCGGCACGCTCACGCTGATGGCGCTGGCCCAGCGCGCCCTCGGCCGTACAGGCGCGCCCATCGTGCTGCTCGGCATCGTCGGCGCCTCGATGTTCTACGGCGACGCGATGATCACCCCGGCCGTCTCGGTGTTGTCGGCGGTGGAAGGCCTCAAGCTGGTGGCGCCTGGTTTCGATGTCTTCGTGGTACCGCTGACGCTCGTGATCATCGTCGCCCTCTTCCTGGTGCAGAGCCATGGCACCGCCCGGGTCGGCGCCCTTTTCGGTCCGATCATGGCTGTATGGTTCACGCTGATCGGCGTCATCGGCTTCATCAATTTCCTGCAGCATCCCAGCATCATCGCGGCGATCAATCCCTTCTACGCCGCCGAATTCCTGCTCACTCACGGCCATATCGGGTTCGTCACGCTGGGAGCCGTGTTCCTGGCCGTCACCGGTGGTGAGGCGCTTTATGCCGATCTCGGCCATTTCGGGCGCAAGCCGATCCAGACAGCCTGGCTCAGCCTGGTTCTGCCGGCGCTGACTTTCAACTATCTCGGCCAGGGCGCGCTGGTGCTCAACGATTTCAGTGCGCTCGAGAACCCGTTCTATCGCCTGGTGCCGGCCTCGCCCTATTTCGTCGTGCCGCTGGTGATCCTGGCAACGATCGCCACCAGCATCGCCAGCCAGGCGGTGATCACCGGCACCTTTTCGTTGACCCGGCAGGCCGTTCAGCTCGGCCTGGTGCCCCGCGTGCGCATCTCGCATACGTCGGAACACCAGTCGGGCCAGATCTTCATCGCGCAGGTCAACGGCATCCTGCTCGCCGGCGTCGTGCTGCTCGTACTGGTGTTCGAAAGCTCCTCGCGCCTCGCCTCGGCCTATGGCATCGCCGTGACCACGACCATGGTGGTGGATGCCATTCTCGCCTTCGTGGTGATCTGGCGGGTCTGGCTGTGGAAGCCCTGGGCAGCGGCAGCGATCATCGTGCCCTTCCTGTGTATCGATTTGATTTTCCTCGGGGCCAATCTGCTCAAATTGTTCGAAGGAGCCTGGCTGCCCATCCTGATCGCCCTTGGGCTGATCACCCTGATGGTGACCTGGCGACGCGGTACCCGGCTGGTGATGGAGAAGACGCGGCGCACCGAAGTGCCGCTGATGACCATCGTCAAGAGCCTGGAGAAGGGCTCGGTTGCCCGTGTGCCGGGCACGGCTATCTTCTTGACCAGCGATCCCGACTATGCCCCGACCGCCATGCTGCACAGCCTCAAACACTATAAGGCGCTGCACGAGAAGGTGGCGATCCTGACCATCGAGACCACGGACGATCCGATCGTGCCGGGGGGCGGGCGGGTTTCGATCGAGGAGATCTCGGCTTCCTTCACCAAGATGAAGGTACAGTTCGGCTATATGGAAAGCCCGAACGTGCCCAAGGCCCTGGCGCTGTGCCGCAAGGCCGGCTGGTCCTTCGACATCATGTCCACCTCCTTCTTCCTGTCGCGCCGGCATTTGCGCGGCGGCAAGCATCCGAGCATGTGGCGCTGGCAGCGCCGGCTCTACATGATCCTCGCCCGCAATGCCGACGATGCCAGCGACTATTTCTCCATTCCGTCCAACCGGGTGGTGGAGATCGGTACGCAGGTGCTGATCTGATAGCCTTCAGGGTCTGAAGGCAGGGCGATGCATCGCGCACGCGCTATTTTCCTGCCTTCACGAGGACGGTGTATTGCCTGAGCAGCCAAGAAGCAGATCTGCTATGCGGCGCTGCAGGTCCCCTATGCCGCAAAGCCGGGAAAGTGTAAGAGAGCGCGTTTGTTGCACTGCACAAACGGGGGATGGGCTTGCCTGACGAGGGCATTCGCGCTCTTGATCGTCACTCTACCCAACTCCGACATTATCCAACGGAGGCCCGTATGGGGCTTACGCATAGCGCCGACACCGGCGAGGAAGCCAGCAGCCGTGGCAATGGCTTCTGGGCGCTGACGCTCGGCTCGATCGGCGTCGTTTATGGCGATATCGGCACCAGCCCGCTCTATGCCTTCCGCGAGGCGCTGCATGCGGCGACCGAAGGCGGCAGGCTGATGAGCCAGGAAGCGGTGCTCGGCGTGATTTCACTGATCCTGTGGGCGCTCATCGTCATCGTCACGCTCAAATATGTGCTGCTGCTGCTCAGGGCCGACAACAAGGGCGAGGGCGGCACACTCACGCTGATGGCGCTGGCCCAGCGCGCGCTCGGGCGCTCCGGCACCGTACTCTTGCTGCTCGGCACCATCGGGGCGGCCATGTTCTATGGCGACGCCATCCTGACGCCCGCTGTGTCCGTGCTTTCGGCGGTGGAGGGCATGAAGCTGGTGACGCCGGCCTTCGATCCCTTTGTGGTGCCGATTACCGTGGCGATCATCGTGGGGCTGTTTGCGGTGCAAAGCCATGGCACCGCCCGTGTCGGCGCCTTCTTCGGGCCGATCATGGCGCTGTGGTTCGTGGTGATGGGCCTGGCGGGCCTATGGCACATCAAGGATGCGCCGGTGATCCTCGCAGCCTTCAATCCCTGGCATGCCGTGGAATTCATGCTCAGCCACGGCCATATCGGTTTCGTGGCGCTTGGTGCGGTGTTCCTGGCGGTCACCGGGGCCGAGGCGCTCTATGCCGATCTCGGCCATTTCGGCCGCAAGCCGATCCAGATGGCCTGGATGACGCTGGTGCTGCCCTCGCTGGCGCTGAACTATCTCGGCCAGGGCGCGCTGGTGCTGAGCAATCCATCTCCGGAAATTCTCGCCAACCCCTTCTACATGCTGGTGCCGCAGAACCCGCTCTTCCTGGTGCCGATGGTGGTTCTGGCGACGATCGCCACCATCATCGCGAGCCAGGCGGTGATCACCGGGGCCTATTCGTTGACGCGCCAGGCCATCCAGCTCGGCCTCCTGCCGCGCATGAAGGTGGCGCATACCTCCGAGCACCAGTCGGGCCAGATCTATATCGCCCAGGTCAACGGCATCCTGCTGGTCGGTGTGCTGATCCTGGTGCTGGCCTTCGAGAGTTCCTCGCGCCTGGCGTCGGCCTATGGCATCGCCGTGACGACGACCATGGTGGTGACGGCGATGATGGCCTTCCTGGTAATCTGGAAGGTCTGGCGCTGGTCGGCCTTGGCCGCGGCCCTGGTGATCGCGCCCTTCCTGTTGATCGATCTCGTCTTCCTCTCCGCCAATCTGCTCAAGGTGCATGATGGCGGCTGGGTGCCGCTGATGATCGCGGCGGCCCTGATGATCCTGATGATCACCTGGCGGCGCGGCACCCGGCTGGTGCTGGAGAAGACACGGCGCACCGAGGTGCCGCTGATGACCATCGTCAAGAGCCTGGAGAAGGGCTCGGTCGCCCGCGTGCCGGGTACGGCGATCTTCCTGACCAGCGATCCCGACTACGCCCCCACTGCGCTGCTGCACAGCCTCAAGCACTACAAGGCCCTGCATGAGAAGGTGGCGATCCTCACCATCCAGACCGTGGAGGAACCGGTGGTTGCGGGTGGCGGCCGCATCACCCTCGAAGAGATCTCGGCCTCCTTCACCAAGATGCATGTGCAGTTCGGCTATATGGAAAGCCCGAATGTGCCCAAGGCGTTGGCGCTCAGCCGCAGGGCCGGCTGGTCCTTCGACATCATGGATACCTCCTTCTTCCTGTCGCGCCGGCATTTGCGCGGCGGGGCGCAGCCGTTGATGTGGCGCTGGCAGCGCAGGCTCTACATGATCCTTGCCCGCAACGCCGACGATGCCAGTGACTATTTCTCCATCCCCTCCAACCGAGTGGTGGAGATCGGCACGCAGGTTCTGATCTGAGAGAAATGGAGCGCGGACTCCACAGCGACATGCGAGCATTTCGCGATGTCCGCGCTCCGACAAGAAGTCAGGCCGGTGTCGACAGTTTCATCATGGTCAGGCCGGTGACGATCAGGGCAGCGGCGACGATGCGCATGGCGTTGGCCTGTTCGCCGAGCACGAGCACGCCGACGATGAAGGCGCCGACGGCGCCGATACCGGTCCAGATCGTATAGGCGGTGCCGAGTGGCAGGCTGCGCATCGAGATCGACAGCAGGCCGAAGCTGATGGCCATGGTGACGAAGGTGATCACGGTCGGCACCAGCTTCGAAAAGCCTTCCGACTGTTTCATGTAGAAGGCCCACACCACTTCGAAGATGCCGGCGATAACAAGATAGACCCAGGCCATCAGGCCCTCCTCTTAAAAGGGCCCGGGCCGTCCCGGACATCAAACCCATCATGGGGGAGGGCGTGGCCTCCTCGGTCGCAGTGTTCAAGCCTGCGAATGGGCGGCATTGTGCCGGACTCCGTCCCAAAATCAAGGGGCGGGCCGGCATGTCAGGACTGCGTCCCGGGCAGGCGGCGTCGCCTCCGCTCAGCCCAGCATGGCTTCGAGATCGAGTGTCGCCGTCGTGCCGATGGCATCGAAATGTCGGGTGAGGAAGCTCTTCCCCGCCCTGCGGCCCTGGTCGCGCAGAAAGATCAGGAAATCCCATTCGGTGTTGAGCTTGGAGGTGGCATTCAGCCCTTCCTTCGGGCTCAGCGCGACGCGATGCAGGCGGATGTCGCCGAAACGGTCGGCGCCCCGGGCACGGCGCTGCATCATGGCGATGGCACGCAATTCGCCGACGAGGGAGGCGTTGAAGGTGATCTCGTTGAGACGATTGGCGATGGCGCCGGCTGTCTGCGGCACCTCGCGCACCAGCACCGGGTTGATCTGCACCAGGATGGTGTCATCGGGCGTACCGTCGTCGAGCAGCGGGAACAGGGCCGGGTTGCCGAGATAGCCGCCATCCCAATAGGCCTGTCCGCCGATCTCGACGGCCTGGAAGATCTGGGGCAGGCAGGCCGAAGCCATCACCACATCGGCGTTCAGCTCGGCATTCTCGAAGATGCGGATATGACCGCTGCGCACATTGGTTGCGGAGACGAACAGCTTGATCGCCTCGCTCGCCTTGAGCTTGTCGAAGGAGATCAACTCGGCGATGAAATCGCGCAGCGGATTGAGATTGAGCGGATTGGTGTCATAGGGGCTGAACAGCCGGCTCCAATTCTCGAACAGGGCCATGCCGGGCGAATCTTCCAGCGACCAGCCGGCCATGAATCGCTCCAGCAGTGGGCGCCGCAGCGGCGACAGCCGGCCCTTGCGGCTGATCTCGCGCCAGAAGGTCTCGAGTTGCTGGCGGGCGCCCGGCGCCCCGCCTTCGAGATAGCCTTCGGCGAAGACAACCGCATTCATGGCCCCGGCGCTGGTGCCGGTGATGGCCTTGATCTCGAGGCGGCCGTCCTCGAGCAACGCATCGAGCACGCCCCAGGTGAAGGCACCATGGGCTCCCCCGCCCTGCAGCGCCAGATTGACGGGTTTGGCGGTGGAGGTCTTGGGAGGCTGGCTCATGCCGCGGTCCAGCCGCCGTCCATCGACAGGTTGGCGCCAGTGATGCTCGCCGCGGCATCCGAGCACAGATAGACGGCAAGGGAGGCGACCTGGTCGATGGTGACGAATTCCTTGGTCGGCTGGCCTCCCAGCATCACATCGTTCTTGACCTGTTCGGCCGTCATGTTGCGCGCCTTCATGGTGTCGGGAATCTGCGCCTCGACCAGCGGCGTCCAGACATAGCCGGGCGAGATGGCGTTGACGGTGATCTTCTGCTGCGCCACCTCCAGCGCCACCGTCTTGGTCAGGCCGGCAATGCCGTGCTTGGCAGCGACATAGGCCGATTTGAAGGGGGAGGCGACCAGCGAATGGGCCGAGGCGGTGTTGATGATGCGGCCCCAACCCTTCTTCTTCATGCCCGGCAAGGCGGCCTTGATGGCGTAGAAGGAGGCGAGCAGGTTGAGGCGGATGATCGCCTCCCATTTGTCGTCGGGGAATTCGTCGATCGGCGAGACGAACTGGATGCCGGCATTGTTGACCAGGATGTCGACCGCGCCGAAGGCGGCCTCGGCCGCGCCGACCAGCCCTTTCACCGCGGCCGGTTCCATCAGATTGGCCGGCGAGAACAGGGCCTTGACGCCGAACTCGGCCTCGATGCCAGCCCGGGTCTTCTCGATCTCGGCGGCGTCGCCCAGCCCGTTGAGCATGACGTTGGCGCCATCGCGCGCCAGGGCGCGCGCGATGCCGAGGCCGATTCCCGACGTCGAGCCGGTGACGACGGCAGCTTTGTTCTTGAGCATGGGTTGAGTCCTTCACGAGGGCCGGGCAGGGAGCGGCAGCTGTGGGACTGCCGAATGAAAAAGCAAATCGCTTGAATATTGCATTGCATCACGGATCGGAAAAGTGGCGCTGGTGTGACACAGAATGTCGCTTGCGCGCATTCAAAATCCACGGGATGCAGATTTAATTGATTATATGTTCAATCAATAAAGTGCCCATATCATAGCGTTGCGGGATCGATGCAAATCGGCTTGGACGCGGGTGGGTAGCTTCGTGCCGTCGGTGTCATCCAGCGCCGTAAATTCACGGGACAAGCACTGTCTTTCGTGCTGAATTGCCATAGGGGAAGGCCTCCGTGGCAAGAGTTCGGTCCCCTTGGGGGCCGGGAGGGGTTAACAAAGACAAGACGAACTGGGTTAACCCAGATTCGGCCTTCGGTGTTTTCCGGGAGAAATGAAATGACGGGACTTGGTAGAATCATTGCGGGCGCCGCGCTGGCCATCGGCCTGGGCACTGGTGCTGCCTTCGCGGGCGATGCGGAAGCCTGCAAGACGGTGAAGTTCGCGGATGTGGGCTGGACCGACATCACCTCGACGACGGCTATCGCCTCCCGCATCCTCGAAGGCCTCGGCTATACCCCGACGACCACGGTCCTCAGCGTCCCCGTCACCTATGCTTCGATGAAGAGCAAGGATATCGACGTTTTCCTCGGCAATTGGCAGCCGAGCATGGAGAATGACCGCAAGGCCTATATCGCCGACAAATCGGTGGTCGAAACCGGTGCCAATCTGCCGGAAGGTGCCAAATACACGCTGGCGGTGCCGCAGGCGACCTATGACAAGGGCCTGAAGGATTTCGGCGACATCGCCAAGTTCAAGGAGCAGTTGCAGGGCAAGATCTACGGCATCGAGCCCGGCAATGATGGCAACCGGTTGGTGCAGAGCCTGATCGACGGCAACAAGAGTGGCCTGAAGGAGTTCCAACTCGTCGAGTCCTCCGAACAGGGCATGCTCGCCCAAGTCCAGGGCTCCATCGCTCGCGGCGAGGACATCGTCTTCCTCGGCTGGGCGCCGCATCCGATGAACGTCAATTTCAAGATCCAGTATCTGACCGGCGGCGACGAGACCTTCGGCCCGAATTTCGGGGCAGCCAAGGTCTATACCAATGAGCGGGCGGGTTGGGCCGAGGAATGTCCCAACGCCGGCAAGTTCGTCTCCAACCTCAAATTCAACGTCGATCTCGAGAACAAGGTGATGCAGATGATCACCGGTGACGGCATGGAAGGTAAGGCTGCTGCCGAGAAATACCTCAAGGCCAATCCGGGTGTGCTCGATGCCTGGCTTGCCGGCGTGACCACCCTCGACGGCCAGCCCGGCATCGATGCCGTAAAGAAGAGCCTCGGCCTCTGAGGCCGGCCATCCCTTCCGAGTTAAATCTGAGTGAAAGCCCGGCGGGGAATGCCCCGCCGGATCGCCGAGCCGAGCCGACGCAAGATCGGCCTTCGACAAAACCATGCTTTCTATGGGGCAATGGCGTTTTGCGATTTGGCGGCCTGGCCGGGAACCGCAAAGACGCGCCCGAACAGGGGGGTGGAGCAAAAGTGCGGTTCTGTTTGAACGCGCTTTGGCCTGGAGCGTTTTGCGTTTTGGCGGTTATGCCAAGAATCGCAAAGACGCGTCGAACCAAAGAGTTAGAGCAGACAAGCGTTTCCGTCTAAACGCGCTTTGCTCTAGCAATGATGACGCAGGGGGCGGCCGGAACCTGTCGTGGTCGGGCCACGGCGGAGCCCGATGTCCCAGGGCATAGCGCGGGGGAAAGAATGTTCGATTGGGTGACTGATACGAAGCTGCCATTCGGGAAGTTCATGCAGCTCGTCATCGAGTTTCTGCAGAAATACTGCACGACCTGGCTGTTCGATCCGCTTCGTATCGGGATTGAAAAGACGGTCAGCGGCACGTCCGTGCTCCTGACATATCCGCCGCCAATCGTCATTATCCTCCTCGTCCTCGCCTTCGCTTGGTGGCGGCACCGTTCCTGGGGCCTGTGCCTGTTCGTCTTCCTGGGCTGCCTGTTCATCTGGAACCAGGGCTATTGGGCCAACACGATGAAGACGGTCTCGCTGGTGCTGTGGTCGGCCGCCATCGCCATGGCCATCGGCATTCCCCTCGGCGTAATGGCGGCGCACCGGCCCAGGCTCTACGCCGTGCTGCATCCCATCCTCGACATGATGCAGACCCTGCCTACCCTGGTCTACCTCATCCCGATGGTCGCCCTGTTCCGCCTCGGCTTTGCTCCGGGCCTTATCGCGACGCTGATCTTCGCCCTGCCGGCGCCGGTGCGCCTGACCTATCTCGGCATCACCTCCACGCCGACAGCGCTCAAGGAGGCCGGCGAATCCTTCGGTTCCACCAAGAGCCAGCTCTTGTGGAAGGTGGAGCTACCGCATGCCATGCCCACCATCATGGCCGGCGTCACCCAATGCATCATGCTCAGCCTGTCGATGGTCGTCATTGCCGGCCTGGTCGGCGCCGAAGGCCTCGGGGTGGACGTCGTGCGCGCCATGGGCCAGTTCAACATTCCGCGCGGCTTCGAAGCGGGGGCCTGCATCGTTATCCTGGCGATCGTGCTGGATCGCCTGTGCCGTACGAAGGGAGCGCACTGATGAGCGTCGCCGTCGATTTCAAGAATGTCGATATCATCTTCGGATCGCGCCAGGCCGAAGCGATCAAGCTGCTCGATGCCGGCTCGACCCGGGCGGAGATCCTGGAGAAGACTGGTTCGGTGCTGGGCTGTGCCGATGGCAACCTCACCGTACAGGAAGGCGAGATCAGCGTGCTGATGGGCCTGTCGGGCTCCGGCAAATCGACCCTGATGCGTGCGGTCAACGGCCTCAACAAGGTCACGCGCGGCAAGGTCCTGGTAAAATCCGACGACAAGATGGTCGACGTGGTCAGCTGCAACGAGCAGACCCTGCGCCATGTCCGCCAGCATTCCGTCGCCATGGTGTTCCAGCAGTTCGGCCTCCTGCCCTGGCGCACCGTGGCGGAGAATGTCGGCTTCGGCCTGGAGCTTGCCGGCGTGCCCGAGGCCGAGCGCAAGGCCAAGGTCGACAAGCAGTTGGAACTGGTCCATCTCAAGCAATGGGAGAAGAAGTTCGCCCATGAGCTGTCCGGCGGCATGCAGCAGCGCGTGGGCCTTGCCCGCGCCTTCGCCACCGAGGCGCCGATCCTTTTGATGGACGAGCCCTTCTCCGCGCTCGACCCCCTGATCCGCACCAAGCTGCAGGATGAATTGCTGCAGCTGCAGAAGGAGCTGAAGAAGACCATCATCTTCGTCAGTCACGATCTCGAGGAGGCGCTCAAGATCGGCAACACCATCACCATTCTGGAAAGCGGGCGCATCGTGCAGTCGGGCCCGCCCGAGGATATCGTGCTGCGTCCGGCCAACGAGTATGTCCAGGAATTCATCGCCAATGTGAATCCGCTCAGCGTGCTCACCGCCTGGCACGTGATGCAGGACGCCCGCGATCTTCATCGCGGTGAAGATGGCTGGATCTGGCTCGACACCCGTCAGACCACGCGTTTCCGTCTCGATGACGGCGGCCACGTCGTGGAAGCCGAGCGTGACGGTGTGCATGGCGCCTGGGTGCATTGCTCCGAATGCGAAAAGCCGGTGCCCGAAGAAGAGCGTCCCTGCTATTGGGCCAGCCCCGGCACCTCGCTCAAGACAGTGATGCTGGCGATGCACAAGGCGAACACGGCCCCTGTCGCTCTGTTCGACGACGAGAACCGCTTCGTCGGTGCCATCGGCGTCAAGGACGTGCTGCAGGCCGTGCTCCGGCGCCAGGACGCCTGAAACAAGAAGGTACCCCCGGAGCGCGGGTGTCACGGCGGCATGCTTGCATGTGAAGGCGCCTAGCGTACTCATTTGTCTGATTTATAAAGATAAAGGCACTGGCTTTTGTCATGCCCGGGCCTGACCCGGGCATCCAGTTCTCGACCGGGTCCGGATTGCAGGGTCAAGCCCGGCAATCATAAAGCTCGCGCTTAATCGAGTGGAACGACACCAAATACGTCCTCGCATGCTGCGATGTCCGCGCCTGCGTATTACCGGTTCGAATTGGGTGTTTTGCAATCCTCTCCCGCCCACATTGATCCATTAAGGCTTTGCCGCGATACTGGGCGCTCTGCCAATGCAGGCGCGCGAATGCTCCAGGTGGTCATTAAAATGCCCCCTTGAGGTGGATGTGTCGCCGCCGCTGAAGCCGAAAGAGGAACTGATGGGTATTACGAATCGCGCAATCGCCACCACGCTCGTGGTCGGCCTGGCCCTCGGACTCGCGGCAGGCGTTGCGCGTGCCAATCCCATGGCGAACCCCACCATCGTCGTCGATGCCGCCAGCGGCAGGGTGCTGCAGCAGCAGGATGCGACCAGGCCCTGGTATCCGGCCTCCCTCACCAAGCTGATGACGGCCTACACCGTATTCAGGGCCATCAAGGCAGGACGCGTCGACTTGGGCACGCCGATCGCGATCTCGCCACTCGCCGCCAGGCAGGCGCCCTCCAAGATGGGCTATCCGGTCGGCACGATGGTTACCATCGACGATGCCCTCAAGATGCTGGTTGTGCATTCGGCCAATGACATCGCCGTGGCCCTGGCCGAGGGCGTGTCCGGTTCGGTGGATGCCTTCGCCGCCGAGATGAACGCCAATTCGCGGGCGCTGGGTATGGCCCAGAGCCAGTGGGTCAATCCCAACGGCCTGCCCGATCCGCGCCAGATTACCTCGGCACGCGACATGGCGGTGATGGCGGATGCCATCATCACGCAATTCCCGCAATATGCCTCGCTGTTCCAGATCCAGACCATCCAGTCCGGCAACCGGGTCATGCGCACCCACAATGCCTTGGTCTACCGCTATCCCGGTACCGATGGCATGAAGACGGGCTTCATCTGCGCGGCCGGCTTCAATGTGGTGGCGACGGCCACCCGCAACGGTCGCAAGCTGATCACGGTCGTCATGGGGGCGCCTACACCGAAGGTACGTACCAACCAGGCCGTGGCGCTGTTCGAGGCCAATTACACCAATTCGGGTGGCGGCTTCTTCAGCAAGGCGCCGCTCGCCACCCAGCTTCCGGCCTCGGCCTATCCAGGTCCGGCCGATATTCGTGAGATCGCCTGCTCGCCCAGGAAGGGCGGTCCGGGTGCGGCGGAGAGCGCCGATACGGCCGAGGTACTGCCCGGCAGCCCCGGAGCGCCTGCACCCGCGCCTGAGCCCAGTCCGTTGCTGGCGAGCTGGGTGACGGCGCCGCCGATTGCGGTCGGTCCCTATCTCGGGCCCCGGCGCCCGGTCTACAGCCTGCCCAACACGCCCATTCTCGCCGATCTGCCGCCCAAGCCTGCGAAAGAACTGCCGGCGAAAGGCAAGCCGGCAACCAAGCTCGCCGGCAAGAAGGGCGTGACGGCTGCCGGTTACGCCGATCCCGGCAAGCCCTTGGCGGTGCCCGATCAGCTCACCGACCCCAAGCTCAACAAGGGGCGCAAGAACCTGAAGAAGGCGGCCGAGAGCAAGCCGAAGACGCCGCCCAAACCGCCCAAGCGCAAGGTGCATCACGAGGGGTAGGGGCAGCTTCTGGATAGCCGGTCAAGATCGGCTATGACAAACCGGAGCGTTTTCTGCCTGGGCAGGCCGCATTGGGGTGAGACCGCTCTTGCTTTCGGTCCGGTCCACCCTAGAGGTTGACCGCGACCCGCATTGACGGGAGCCTCCGCTGGATCGCCTCGCAATGTCGAACAATACCATCCTGACCGGATTGAGCCTCGGGCTGCTGGCGGCCCTGTGCTATGGCGCCAACGTGCCCTATGCCAAGCTCGCTGCGGAAGCCGGCGCCAGTGGGCCGACGGTGGTGTTCTACCGGGCTTTTCTGCTTGTGGCGCTGCTCGGCGGTCTGGGCCTTGCCCAGGGTGGCACGCTGGCCGTTGCCCGGCCGTGGCGCCTGCCGGTCTTCGGCTTAGGCATCGCCACCAGTTTCGTCGGCCTTTGTTACATTTCCTCGGTCGCCTTCATCCCGGTGGGGATTGCCACCATCCTCTATTACACCTACCCGCTGCTCATCCTGGTCATCAGCCCGCTGGTGGACGGCGAGCGATTGACGCTGGCGCGCCTCGCCATCTTCGCCTTTGCCTTCGTTGGTCTCGTGATCGCGCTCGGCGCCGATTTCGGCGCGCTGGATTGGCGGGGCGTGGCGCTGGCCCTGATTGCGGCGGCAGCCGCCGCCCTGCAGTTCTTCTGCGCCGCGCGGGCAACGCGCGGCGTCAATCCCGCAGTTGCCGGATTCTGGACGCAGCTGATCCTGATTCCGGTCGCGTTGGCGGCCTGTCTCGCCAGCGGCAGGCTCGCCTCGCCGGCCGTGCTATTGGAAGCGGGAGTACCGGTCGGCCTGCATATCGGCCTGTTCGTCCTGGCCTTCCTGTGCCATTTGACGGCGGCCCGGTTGACGCCGCCGGCCGCGCTGGGCCTGGTGTTCTGCGCGGAGCCCGTCGCCTCGATCCTGCTGGCGACACAGGTGCTCGACGAGCATCTGACGGCCCGGCAGGTCAGCGGCGGCACGCTGGTGCTCATCGCCGTGGTGGCGTCGGTACTGATGGAAAGCCGCAGAAAGGTCGTATCGGCATGACGCCGCCCCGCATCCCCGCCTTCGTGCTCACGGGTTTTCTCGGCGCCGGCAAGACGACGCTGCTCAATCGCCTTTTGAAGGATCCTGCCTTGGCCGACACGGCCGTGGTGATCAACGAATATGGCGAGGCCGGCCTCGACCACCTGCTGGTCGAGAAATCGGGCGATGGCGTGGTGCTGCTATCCTCGGGCTGCCTGTGCTGCAGCCTGCGCGGCGATCTCCTCGACACGCTGGCAGATCTCGCGGCGCGGCGCGCATCGGGCGAGTTGCCGCCTTTCGCCCGCGTGGTGATCGAGACGACCGGCCTCGCCCACCCCACTCCCGTGCTGCAGACCTTGATGGCGCCGCAACTGGCGGCGGCGGGCTATGTCCTCGCCGGCGTCATCGCGGTCGCCGATGCCTTGAGGGGAGAAGCGCTGCTCGACGAGCATGCCGAGGCCGTCGCCCAACTCGCCGTGGCGGACCGCATCCTGGTCAGCAAGACCGACCTTGCCGGCGACGTCGCGACCTTCACGGGAAGGCTGCAGGCTCTCAATCCGCGTGCTGCCATCAGCCTCATGCCGGATGCCGAAGCTGCTGCTGCACTGCTCGAGGTGCCCTTTCCAAGCGTGGGATCTGCCGTCGTCACGCGCCCCTTCTTTTCAGCCCACGACGCTTCAATCGCTTCCTTCACGCTGGAGACCGACAAGACCCTGACGCCTGGCCGCTTCATTGCCTTCATCGATGAATTGCGTGAACGTTTCGGCGAAGGCCTGTTGCGCTTCAAGGCACTGGTGAGGCTTGCCGACGATCCCGAGCGGCCGGTGGTCCTGCATGGCGTCCAGCATTGGTTCGCGCCGCCGGAACGTCTCGATGCCTGGCCGAGCCCTGACTGGCGCACCCGTATCGTGGTGATCGGCCGTGATCTCGACCGGCGCGGCATCGAGGATCTGTTCGCGGCCTTTTGCGACGAGCCACGCCTGGATGCTCCCGACCGCGCAGCCCTGACCGATAATCCCCTGGCTTTCTGAACGCGGGAAAAGAGGCGGGGACCCTAGAGCAAAGCGCGTTTAGCCGGAAACGCTTGTTGCTCTCACTCTTTGGTTCCAAGCCAATCCTACGGATTGGCTGGAGCGTCTTTGCGATTCTTGGCGATTCCGCCAAATCGTAAAACGCTTCAGCCTTCTTGCCGCGACAGGTCGGGCATGCGTACCGTGCCGCGCCAGATCAAGGGCACGTCGAGGCAGGTTCGCGTGCCCCGGCCGATCGTGCCGTCGGAGCGGCTGATCATGCCGCCGTCGCGCACCAGTTCGGCGACCTTGTCGGCGATATGGTCGATGGGTTGGGCGAAGGTGGTGAGGTCATAGGCCCGCCAGCCGGCCTGCTCGATGTCGTCGAAGCCGATGACGCACAGATCCTCCGGCACGCGCAGGCCGAACTCCTTGCGGGCGGCATCGACGAAGCCGCAGGCCATGAGATCGTTGATGCAGAAGGCCGCGTCGGGCGTGACCTGCCGGGTGAACAAGGCGCGCGCAGCCTCGGCGCCGGCCTCATAGCTGGTGCGGCCCTGGTGCCAATGGATCGGTTCGAAACCGGCTTCGCGGGCTGCATCGAGAAAGGCCTTCTCGCGTTCGGTAAGGCTGGGCGTGCCGGCTTGCGAGGTGACGCAGGCCAGCCGCCGGCAGCCTGCGCGCTGGAAGGCCAGCACGGCTTGATGGGCTGCATCCTTGTTGGCGACCGTGATGGTGTGCGCCTCGTCGAAATCCTGGTCCCGGTTGATCAGGATCAGCTCCTGGCCGTGGTCGAGGCAGGTGCGGGCGATGGCCCTGTCCGGCGTACCCGAAAGCACCACCGTGGCGTCGGCCCGGTAGTTCAGGGTCTGGCGCACCGCGCCGGCCACGGCCTCGGGCGAGCCGGAGGAATTGATCACCATGGCGACCTTGCCCGTCTGTTGCAGCCGGCCGATCAGGTTCCGGGCGAGGCGCGACTGGAAGGGCGTGTCGACGTCGGAGACGATCAGGCAGACGATGCCGCTCTGCTGGCGCATCAGGCCGCGGGCGAGATGATTGACGTGGTAGCCCAGATTCTGGGCCGCCTCCATCACGCGTTTACGCGTCTCCTCGGAAACGCTGGCCCCCGGCGTGAAGGCGCGGGACACGGCGGAACGGGAGACGCCGGCCAGCCTGGCGACTTCCTCGGCGCTGACGAAGGAGCGGGCTGGTTTCATGACGGGAGCCAGTCGAACATTGACAGGGAGGTTGCACGCCCTTGCAGTCATGTGCAAGCGCTGCTGTTGGTTTTACCCAGTTCGGGTGGATCACTCAGTGAATTCTCGCATGGAATTCTTGATTGACAGCATGATCTCGCTGATGCAGCTTTTGCACACGTGTGCAATACAAGCAAAACAGCATGCCGCCCGGAGGAAACCCATGAAGAAAACACTCGCTGCCGCCGTGGTCATGGCGGCCATGCTGCCCGCCGCCGCCCAGGCCGAAGGATCGCTCAACCTGATCTGTGCGGCGGATGTCGCCGTCTGCGAACTGTTGAAGAACAAGTTCGAGAAGGATAGCGGCGTCGGCGTCAACATGGTGCGCCTGTCCTCGGGCGAGACCTATGCCAAGATCCGGGCCGAGGCCGCCAATCCCAAGACGGATATCTGGTGGGCCGGCACCGGCGACCCGCATCTTCAGGCCGCCCAGGAAGGCCTGACTCTCGAATACAAGTCGCCGGCGCTCGATCAGTTGCAGGACTGGGCCAAGCGCCAGGCCGAGCAGTCGGGCTACCGCACCGTGGGCGTCTATGCCGGGGCGCTCGGCTGGGGCTATAACACCGATCTCCTCGTCCAGAAGAAGCTGAAGGCGCCGGGCTGCTGGGCCGATCTCGCCGATGCCTCCTACAAGGGCGAGATCCAGATGGCCAACCCCAACTCCTCGGGCACGGCCTATACGGCGCTGGCCTCGCTGGTGCAGATCATGGGCGAGGACAAGGCCTTCGACTATCTCGCCAAGCTCAATGCCAATGTCTCGCAATATACCAAGTCGGGCTCGGCCCCAGTGAAGGCGGCGGCGCGCGGCGAGACCACAGTCGGCATCGTCTTCATGCATGACGCGGTGACGATGACGGCCGAAGGCTTCCCGGTCAAGGCGGTGGCGCCTTGCGAGGGCACCGGCTACGAGATCGGCTCGATGAGCATCATCAAGGGCGCGCGTAATCTCGACAATGCCAAGAAATTCTATGACTGGGCCCTGAAGCCGGAGATCCAGTCGCTGATGAAGGATGCCAAGTCCTTCCAGATTCCCTCCAACAAGAACGCCGAGCTGCCACCCCAGGCCCCGCGTTTCGAGGACATCAAGCTGATCGACTACGATTTCAAGAAATTCGGCGATCCCGCGACTCGAAAGGCCTTGCTGGAGCGCTGGGACCACGAGATCGGCGCCAACGCCAACTGAATTCGGCTCGCTCCTTAAGCGGAGCAATCGCTCCGTCGTCCCGGCGCCAGCGGCGGTGGCGCTGCCGCCGCGACCTGCATCGCAAGTCGTGGCCGGGGGATGACGACCACCTTCCACCATTTCCAAGAGGCCTGCCATGAACAGGCGCAATCGCCGCCTCGACTGGGTGCTCGCCTTGGCCGTTCTCGGCCTGGCGATCCTGCCCTGGTACAGGCTCGAATCAGGCCTGCTTTCGACCGGCTGGCTCAGTGATTATCCGCTGGGCGCCAAGGCGGGTCCAGGTCTGGTCCAGCTCGCCCTGCAGGGGCGCTGGTGGCTGTGCCTGCCCCTGCTGGCGCTGCTGCCGGCGGTGTGGGCACGCTTTGCCGCGAACCCGGTGCCCCGCGCTCGGCTGCTGGTCGCCTCGGGTCTCGCCGGCGCGGCCATCATGGTCCTCCAGGGCTTCGCTATCGTCTATTCGGGCTGGCGCTGGCCGGTGTTCGAGGTCTGGTTCGGTGCGCTCGGAACGGGGCAGGAGGCTTTCGGCGCTGGTGCGGCCGCGCTGCTGACCGCGTTCCTCCTGCTGTTCAGCTTCGGCCTCGCCGAGCGCGGCGTGCTGCGCGGCGACGCCTTCGTGGTATCGGCGATTACCATCCTGATCGCCATGGTCGCCACCTTCGTGTTCTATCCGGTCGGCATGGTGCTGGTCGGTGCCTTTCAAGGCATCGACGGCGGCTTCGATCCCGCCGGCTTCCTCAAGACGCTGACCGATACCTCGATCTGGACCCTGCGCTGCCTGTCCGGCAGCGGGCGCTGCGGCGTCGCCTGGTCCACCTTGACGCTGGCCATCGCCACCGGCATCGGCTCGACCTTGCTGGGCCTCGCTTTCGCCCTGGTGGCGACCCGCACCCGCTTTCCCTTCAAGCGGGCCCTGCGGCTGCTCACCATTCTCCCGATCATCACACCGCCCTTCGTGGTAGGCCTCGCCTTGATCCTGCTGTTCGGGCGCTCCGGCGTGGTCACCCAGGGCCTCGCTTTTCTCTTCGACATTCCGCCCGGCCGCTGGCTCTACGGCCTCACCGGCATCTGGATCGCGCAGGTGCTCTCCTTCACGCCGATCGCCTTCCTGGTGCTGATCGGCGTGGTGCAGGGCGTCAGCCCCGCCATGGAGGAGGCCGCCCAGACGCTCAAGGCCGATCGCTGGCGCACTTTCGTCACGGTGTCACTGCCGCTGATGCGGCCGGGTCTCGCCAATGCCTTCCTGGTCGGCTTCATCGAGAGCCTGGCCGATTTCGGCAATCCGATGGTGCTGGGCGGCAGCCATGGCGTGCTCTCCACCGAGATCTTCTTCGCCGTGGTTGGCGCGCAGACCGATCCGGCGCGCGCGGCCGTGCTGGCCCTGATTCTGCTTTCCTTCACCCTCACCGCCTTCGTCGCCCAGCGGCTCTGGCTCGGCGGCAAGAATTTCACCACTGTTACCGGCAAGGGCGATTCCGGCCAGCATGTCGGGCTCAGCCGGGGTGTCGCCGCGCTTTCCATCGGCGTGGTCTCCGTGTGGTCGGCCTTCACGCTGGTGGTCTATGCCATGATCCTGTTCGGTGGCTTCGTGAAGACCTGGGGGCTCGACCACAGCCTCACGCTGGAGCACTACACCCGCGCCTTTGCCGTGACCTTTGATCACGGCACACTCTTGTGGAACGGTGTCGCCTGGGGCTCGTTCTGGACGACGATAGAGATCGCCCTGATCTCGGCGCCGCTGACGGCGGTGGTCGGCCTCATCACCGCCTATCTGATCGTGCGCCAGAATTTTGCCGGGCGCTCGGTGTTCGAATTCGCCCTGATGATGAGCTTCGCCATCCCCGGCACCATCATAGGCGTTTCCTATGTCTTCGCCTTCAACCTGCCGCCGGTGGAGATGACGGGAACGGCACTGATCCTGATCGTCTGCTTCGTCTTCCGCAACATGCCGGTGGGCGTGCGCGGCGGCGTCGCGGCGATGAGCCAGATCGACCGCAGCCTGGACGAGGCCTCACTGACGCTGGGGGCGAACTCCTTCACCACGGCACGGCGCGTGATCCTGCCGCTGCTCCGGCCGGCGATCGTCGCCGCTCTGGTCTACAGCCTCGTGCGCTCGATCACCTCGATCAGCGCGGTGATCTTCCTGGTGAGTGCCCAGTACAACATGGCGACCGCCTATATCGTCGGCCTGGTCGAGAATGGCTCCTATGGCGTGGCCATCGCCTATTCCAGCGTGCTGATCGTGGTGATGATTGCCGTGATCGGCGGCTTCCAGGCCTTGGTCGGCGAGCGAAGGCTCCGCCGCGAGGACCGCGTCGCTGGCCTGTCGGCCAAATCCGCAACCAGACCCCAAGACAATATCCAGCCTCAGGAGAAGGCGGCATGAGTATCGATATCAGGCCGGGCTCGGTCACCTTCCAGAATGTCCGCAAGGATTTCGGCGCGGTGACCGCCATCGCCGATCTGTCGCTCACGATCGAACCGGGAACGCTGGTGACCCTGCTCGGCCCTTCGGGTTGCGGCAAGACCACGACCCTGCGCATGATCGCCGGGCTGGAGCATCCCAGCGCCGGCCGCATCAGCATTGGCGGCAAGGATGTTACAGCCCTGCCGGCCAATGAGCGCGACGTCTCGATGGTGTTCCAGTCCTACGCCTTGTTCCCGCATATGAGCGTAGCCGATAATGTCGCGTACGGCCTGATATCATCAGGCCTGCGCAAGGCGCAGGCGCGCGAGAAGGCGGCCGATGGCCTCGCTCTGGTGGGACTGGCCGGCTATGGCGAGCGCCTGCCGAGCGAATTGTCGGGCGGCCAGCAGCAGCGCGTCGCCGTGGCGCGCGCCCTGGTGGTCGAGCCGCAGGTGTTGCTGCTCGACGAGCCACTCTCCAATCTCGATGCACGGCTGCGTCGGCGAGTCCGCACCGAGATCCGCGAATTGCAGCAGCGCCTGGGCTTCACGGCTGTCTATGTCACCCATGACCAGGAGGAGGCGCTGGCCGTCTCCGATACGGTGATCGTCATGCATCAGGGCCGGATCGCCCAAGCCGGTACGCCGCGCGAGCTTTATGAAGCGCCTGCCTCCGCCTTCATCGCCGATTTCATCGGCGAGGCCAATGTGGTGCCCTGCGAGGTGACACGCGTGGCCGACGGCCGGGCCGAGATCCGGGTCGGCGAGGGCGGGCATGCGCTGGCGGCGCGGGGCTTGGCCGTAGGCCCCGCGAAACTCGCCATCCGCCCCAACGCCATGACTCTGCGCGAGGCCGCGGGGGCAATGCTGTCGGGCAAGGTATTGCACGCCGCCTATCTCGGCGACCATGTCGAATATGAGATCGAGACCAAGGCCGGCCCCATCTTCCTGATCGATTCCGGCACCGACCGCATGCTGGAGCCGGGCAGCCCGATCGGTGTCGACCTGCATGACCGGGGCCTCGCCTTGGTGCCGGAATGAGCCGCCGTTCCGCTCCCCTCCCTATTTTCGAATGTTGATACCGGATTGCCCATGACATCGCCTGCCACCGCCGACATCGCCGCCCGCCTCGACCTTGCCCGGGACGTCATCCGGGAGGCAGGTCTCCTGGCGCTGTCCTTCTTCAACGATCGCGATACGCTGGCGGTCGAGACCAAGGCCAATGCGCAGGATGTCGTCTCCGCTGCGGACAAGGCCAGCGAAAGGCTGCTGCGCGAGCGCATCCATGCGGTTTTCCCGGACGACAGCCTGCTTGGGGAGGAATATGGCTTGAGCGAAGGCACCTCAGGTTATTGCTGGGTGATGGACCCGGTCGACGGCACCAGCCCCTTCGTCTTCGGCCTGCCGTCCTGGTGCGTCTCGGTCGCGGTCATCCACGGCAGCGAAACGGTTGTCGGGGTGATCTATGCGCCCGTACGCGACGAGCTCTATGCCGCCGCCCTCGGCCAGGGTGCCAGCCTGAACGGCACCACCCTGCGGCTTTCCGACAAGAGAAGCCTGGTCGACGGCGTGCTCGGGGTGGGTGCCAATCACCGCGTGGCGCCCGAGATCATCACCGGCTTCCTCAATGCCCTCCTGCACGAGGGCGGCATGTTCATCCGCAACGGTTCGGGCGCGCTGATGCTGGCCTATGTCGCCGCGGGTCGTCTGGTGGGCTATTACGAGCCGCATATGAACGCCTGGGACTGCCTGGCGGGCCTGTGCCTGATCAGCGAGGCGGGCGGCAAGGTCGAGAATTTCCTTGCCCATAGTGACCTCGCCCGCGGCGGCCGGGTGATCGGCGCGGCTCCGGGGGCCTGGGAAGGCCTGATGCGACTGGTGGGGCAGGCCGAGGCTGTGGCGGCGTGACGGGAAGAGGCGGACGTCCCGTCCGCTTTTTCTATGCTCCTGACAAAAACTGGCAGGGCGAGGCGCTAGTCTTTCCTCATCGCAACCGAGGAACATGACGATGCCCGATCCCGCCTTCAAAGCCAGTTTTGCCCTGCTGATGGTCGACAGCCCGCGGCGCAGCGCTGCCTTCTATCGTGAATTGCTGGGCCTCGAGCCCGTCGAGGAGCAGGTCACCTTCGCCATGTTCGCGCTGCCGACCGGCCTGATGCTGGGTCTGTGGTCCAAGCATACGGCCGAACCCGCGCCCAGCGCCCCGGCCGGCGGTGTCGAGATCGGTTTCGAGGCCGTGGATGCTGCCGCCGTCGATGCGACCTATGACAAATGGATCGAAACGCGCGATGTGCGCGTATTGCAAAAGCCCGTCGATCTCGATTTCGGCCGTACCTTCGTGGTGCTCGATCCAGACGGCCACCGGCTGCGGGTGTTCGCGGCGGCGGGGTAACAGCGTCTCCCGGGTGCACGGGCATCCTGCCCGTTCTTCCTTTCTGCAAGCGCTGAGCTTCCAGGAACGGGCATCGTGACATGCCAGCATGTCACGGGATGCCCGTACAATCTGAAATGGTGCTACTGCGCCCCCACCATCTCCTCATGCGGCATCGGGCTCGGGGCCATGTCGCGGCGCCAGGGCGTGCGGCCGGCCAGCACGCCGGATTCATGCACGATCTCGGCGACATATTCTTCCTGCCGATAGGCCATCACATGCACGCCGGCGACGCCCTTGATCTCGCGGACCTGCTGGATGATGTCGATGCACAGCCGCTTGCCTTCCTCCTTCTGATCCTGCGCGCCTTCCAGGCGCTTGATCACCTCGTCGGGCACATGCACGCCGGGCACGTTGGAGCGCATCCATTTGGCGGTGCGGGCGGAGGCGAGCGGGCCGACGCCGACCATGATGAAGCATTTTTCGTGCAGGCCCATGTCGCGGATGCGGGCCATGAAACGCTCGAGCAGCGGCACGTCGAAGCAATATTGGGTCTGGATGAATTGCGCCCCGGCCTGGATCTTTTTGGCCAGGTTGATCGGGCGGAAATCATAGGGTGGCACGAAGGGATTGGCGGCGGCGCCCAGGAACATGGCGGGTGGCGTGGTGATCTTGCGCCCCGACAGGAAGCGCTGCTCGTCGCGCATGGTGCGGATGGTGGAAAGCAGGGCTGTCGAATCGAGGTCGAAGACCGGCTTGGCCTCGGGATGGTCGCCGCTCTGCACGCCGTCGCCGGACAGGCACAGCACATTGCATACGCCGAGCGCGGCGGCGCCCAGTACATTGCCCTGGATGGCGATGCGGTTGTAGTCGCGGCAGGAGATCTGGAACACCGGCGAATAGCCGACACGGGTGAGCAGGGCGCAGATCGCCACCGAGGACATGTGGCAATTGGCGCCGGAGCCGTCGGTGGCGTTGACGGCGTCGACCCAGCCCTCGAACGGCTTCACCCGTTCGAGCACGTCGTCGGGATTGGCCGAATCGGGCGGGTTGAGCTCGGCCGTGACGGCAAACTCTCCGCGGCGCAGCACGCGTTCGAGACGCCCGCGCGAGGTGTGGCCCGGCAATTCGGGCAGGGGGGCTGCCGGGTGAGGCCCGAAATCGTCGGGATGCGGCAGCCTGTTATCGATGCTCATGGCTTGCCTCCGCTGGCCGCGGTTGCATTGGATTTGGCTGCTGCTGCCTTGGCCTTGGCGGCGGCCGCCGCTGCTGCCTTCTCGGCCGCGATCCTGGCATTGTAGCCCGACTTCTCGCGAGCGACGGAAAGCCAAGAGGACTGCCCTTTCAGGCGGTGATCGACCGGCCCCTGCGGCGCCTCGATCGCACTGCCAGCAGCCATGTTGCGCGAGCCCTCATAGGCCTTGACCCAGACGCAGGGCATGTCGGCATAAACCTCGCAATTGCCATTGGCCCGCACGCCGCCGCAGGGGCCATTGCGCAGGCCCTTGGGGCAATTCATCGGGCAGGACATGCCGGTGGAGGACAGCGCGCATTGGCCGCACATCTTGCAGTCGAACAGGGTCGACTTGACCAGCTTCTCGACCTTGGCCACCGGCTTTTCCAGCCTCTCCCAGCCGATCGCCGTGAACAGAGGCGAGAGCTTGACCAGCGTCCACTCGACACCGTCATAGACCCGCTCCATCGCGGCGGAATGGCGGATGGCCCAGAAGCGCAGGGCGAATTTCTTCGCGTCGCGCGGTGGCTTTCCGGTGGCTTCGAAGGCAGCGGGCGTGCGCATGGCTCGTGAGCTCGCATTGAACGGATCAGGAAATTTCCCTGCCGCCATTCTTGGCAAGAGCCGCCAACCGTTCCTTGTCGTATTCCGCCTCGATCTTGGCCGCCGCCGCCGAAACTTCCGCTTCGAGGTCGTCGCCGCACTCGATCGGGGGGCTGCGATGGAATTCGGAGAGATAATCGTCGGTGCCGGCGGCGCCGCCACGCATCGCCGCCATGTCGACGGCCTCGCCGAAGCGAGAGCCCAGTTCGCGCTTGGCGCTGGTGCGGCCCTGCTTGGCCACCACCATGGTGGGAATGTCGCGCCAATAGGTGATGATGAGCTGGGGCATGGTGGCTCCTTGGAGCGCGGACATTCTGTCCGCTCTTGGAAACATTGCATTTCTGGTAAGAAAAGAGCGGACACCGCGGCATGCAAGCATGTCGCTGAGATGTCCGCGCTCCTACCTCAAAACGGCGTCCGGCTGCGGATCGCGGCGGCCAAGGTGCCCTCGTCGAGATAGTCAAGCTCGCCTCCAACCGGCACGCCATGCGCCAGTTTCGTCACCTTGACGCCCGTGGGTGCCAGAAGATCGGTGACGTAATGGGCGGTGGTCTGGCCGTCGACCGTGGCGTTGAGGGCGAGAATTACCTCGGAAACCCCATCCTCAGTGACGCGCGCGACCAGCCTGTCGATAGTGAGGTCCTCAGGACCTATGCCGTCGAGCGGCGAAAGCGTGCCGCCGAGCACATGGTATCGGGCATTGACGACACCGGCCCGCTCCAGGGCCCAGAGATCGGCGACATCCTCGACCACCACCAGCAGCGTGTTCTCCCGCCGGGGATCGCTGCACAAAGTACAGGGGTCGGAGGTGTCGATATTGCCACAGTTCGAGCAGACCACCACGCGCTCGCAGGCGATTTGCAGAGCCGATGCCAGCGGTACCATCAACTGCTCGCGCTTCTTGATCAGCGTCAGCGCGGCCCGGCGTGCCGAACGCGGCCCGAGCCCGGGCAGGCGGGCGAGCAACTGGATCAGGCGTTCGATTTCAGGGCCGGTAACGGATGCCATGAAGCTCAGATAGGTGATTTGCGGCTGAGGCGCGAGGGGAGAGTGCGGGAGTGGTCGTTTTGTACATGGCTTCCTGGGAGCGCGGACATCCTGCCCGCCTCTTATCATCCTGCAAGCACCATGTTTCCAAGATGCGGGCAGGATGTCCGCGCTCCCAGGGGCACTGCGTCCTTTCGTACCTTGAATGCCGACTGCCTAAGCTTTAAGCACCTATCGCTTCGCGATATATCGCGGTGGGCGGAATCGCCCTCTTTGTCTGCCGGGTGGGCCCATGGCGCTTCTTCCCTTCAAACTGTTCTCGCCGGTCCTGGCCGGGGCTACCTTGCGCGACCGGCTGTTCGCCAGCCTGGGCGCCATCGTGGGCATCGGCTTGACCGGCCTGGTCTGCACACTCGTCTTTGGCCGCGATCCACATCTTCCTTTCATCGTGGCACCTGTCGGCGCTTCGGCCGTGCTGCTTTTTGCCGTGCCGGCCAGTCCGCTGGCCCAGCCCTGGTCGATCATCGGCGGCAATACGCTCTCGGCACTGTGCGGAATCACAGTCACCCAGTTCGTACATGAGCCGATGCTGGCCATCGGTCTGGCGGTTGGTCTTGCCATCGCGGTGATGTCGCTGACGCGCTGCCTGCATCCGCCCGGCGGGGCCGCTGCCCTGACGGCAGTGATCGGGGGCCCCGCAGTGGCCGCCGCCGGCTTCGGCTTTGCCCTGGTGCCTGTTTGCCTCAACTCGGCGTTGCTGGTGGCGCTGGGCTGGCTGTTCCACCGCTTCTCCCGCCACCCTTATCCGCACGTGCCGGCTTCCGTCCCGGTCAGCACGCATGGTACCAGCGACCCCGTACCCTCTCTGCGCGTCGGCTTTCGCGACGAGGATATCGAGGGGGCGCTGACCGATCTCGGCGAGACTTTCGACATCGACCGGCAGGATATCGACCGCCTGCTGCGGCGGGTCGAACAGCGGGCGCTGTCGCGCTCCCATGCCGATCTCACCTGCGCCGACATCATGTCGCGCGACATCGTCACCATCGAGCCCGAAGCCAGCGCCGTGACGGCGATCAAGCTCCTGCTGGAGCATAATGTCCGCACCCTGCCGGTGATCGACTTCCACGACCGCGTGGTCGGAACGGTGGGCCTGCGCGACCTTGCCGGCCCGGTGAAGCAGGTAGGGGACGTCATGACCCTGCCCACTCTCTCCACGCCGGGAGCCCCCGCGCTCGGACTCGTTCCCGCCCTCACCGACGGCACTGCCCATGCCGTGGTCATCGTCGACGACGACAAGCACATTGCCGGGCTCGTCACCCAGACCGATCTGCTGGCCGCTCTGTCGAGCCTGTCGGCCCGCGAGGGATGGGGACAGTAGAGGCCCTATGAAAAAAGGGGGCGGCTTGTGGCCGCCCCTGATGTTCCATCACTTATCGTGACAGTACGATACCGTCTCAGGACAGATGATGCCGTTCCTGGATCTTGTAGACCGGTGTCGGGATCGCCTCCTTGCGAGCCTTGAGCTGCAGGGACAGGTAGAGCGAGTAATGGCGGGACTGGTGCAAATTGCCGCCGTGGAACCATAGAGCTTCCTGCTGCGTGGGCTTCCACATATTGCGCTGCTCACCTTCCCAGGGTCCGGGGTCCTTGGTGGTGGCAGAGCCCAGTCCCCAGCACTTGCCGACCTTGTCGGCCACTTCCTTCGAAATCAGATCGGCAGCCCAGCCATTCATCGAGCCATAGCCGGTGGCATAGACGATGAGATCGGCCGGCAGTTCGCGGCCATCCTCCAACACCACGCCGCCTTCGCTCAATTCGCGGATGCCGACGCCGCTGACCAATTTGATCCGGCCGTCCGCCACCAGGTCGCAGGCGCCGACATCGATGTAGTAGCCTGAGCCCCGGCGCAGATATTTCATGAACAGGCCGGAATCGTCGTCGCCGAAATCGAGCATGAAGCCGGCCTTATCGAGCCGCTGGTAGAACTCGGCATCCTTCTGGCGGATCTTGTCGTACACCGGCACCTGGAACTCGTGCAGGATGCGATAGGGCAGCGAGGCGAAGATCAGATCGGCCTTGCGGGTGGTCATGCCGGCGGCCACTGCGCGCTCCGAATAGAGGTCGCCGAGCCCGATCTCCATCAGCGAGTCCGATTTCACGATATGGGTGGAGGAGCGCTGCAGCATGGTGACGTCGGCGCCGCCCTCCCACAGGGCCGCGCAGATGTCGTGGGCCGAGTTGTTGGAGCCGACCACCACCACTTTCTTGCCGCGATAGGCGTCCGGGCCGGGGTGGCGGGAGGAATGCTGCTGCTCGCCCTTGAAGACGTCCTGGCCCTTGATCTTCGGTATGTTGGCCTTGCCCGACATGCCGGTGGCCAGCACCAGTTGCTTGGGCTTCAGCGTGATCTCGCGGCCGTCCCGCTCGACGATCACGGTCCATTCCTTGGCCGTCTCGTCGAAGCTTGCGGATTTGCAGGTGGTGGAGCTCCAATAGTTCAGCTCCATCACCTTGGTGTACATCTCCAGCCAGTCGCCGATCTTGTCCTTGGGCGCGAAAACCGGCCAATTGTCGGGGAAGGGGATGTAGGGCAAGTGGTCGTACCAAACCGGGTCGTGCAGGCAGAGCGACTTGTAGCGCTTGCGCCAGCTGTCGCCGGGACGCTCGTTCTTCTCGATGATGATGGTCGGCACGCCTAGCTGCCGCAGCCGGGCACCGAGTGCGATGCCGCCCTGGCCGCCGCCGATGATGACGACATAGGGCTGTTCGCTGAAACCGAGTTCCGTGGCCTCGGATTCACGCTTCTCCTTCCAGGTCTTGCGCGTGGGATCGCTCCCGTGTTCGGCTCCCATCGGCCGGCGGAAACCTTTGGGTTCCTCATGGCCCTTCAACTCGCTCATGGTGGTGAGCAGGGTCCAGATCAGGCCATTTTTCAGGCGGATATGGCCATAGCCGCGCGCTGCCTCCGTTTCGAACTCGAACCAGCCCTCGGTCACGCCATTGCCGTCACTGGCGGCTTCTTTGGCGTCCTGGCGGAAATGGCCCGGCTTGATGGCGGCCAACTGCGCCTCCAGCATCTCGCCGATGGCCTCGCGCCCTTCCAGGGTGCGCAGGTTCCAGGTGAAGGTCACCAGGTCGCGCCAATAGCAATCTTCCTGGAACAGGTTGACTGCAGCCTCGATGTCGCCGCTGGCGAGCGCCTGTTCGAGCTTGGCCAGGACCATATCCACCCTGGCCTGCGGACTTTGATCGAGCATGGAATTTCCTCCGTTTTATCTTGTTGTTCGAGACTATTGCTTCGGACAGAGAACGAACGCTTGCTTGCTCCAACTCCTTATTTTCGAATCGGGCTTGGTTTTCGAACCGGACTTGTCGCGATCCGGCGTTATCGAGCCAGGTCGATCAGGATCTTGAGCTGTTCGCCGGCCGGATCGAGCAGGGCGTCGAAGCCATCGGCGACGGCCTTGTCGAGCGTAATCTTGCGGGTCACGACCTTGTTCGCCGGCAGCAGGCCGGAACTGATCAGGCGGATGACGCGCGGCCAGTAATGGGTGGGATAGGCCCAGGAACCGCGAATATCGACATCCTTGAAGGTGACCTGGAACCAGTCGAGCGGATTCTCGTGCGGATGCAGGCCGGTCTGGACCACCACGCCCTGTTTGCGCACGGCGTCGAGGCAGGCCTTGAGGGCGTGCTCGTTGCCCACGCATTCGATCGCCACGTCGCAGCCGACCTGTCCCTCGCTGAGCTCGCGCACGACCTCGCCGGGATTGTCGTGCTTGGGGTTGATGGTGATGAGATCGGGCAGGGCCGCCTTGGCGAAGGCGAGGCGCTTGTCGTTGATGTCGGAGACGAAGAGCTGGGCTGCACCGGCAGCGCGGGCCGCCAGCAGCGTGAGCAGGCCGATCGGGCCGGCGCCCGTCACCAGCACGCTCGAACCGGCGGTGACGCCACCGCGGTCGCAGGCATAGACGGCCACCGCGCTCGGCTCGACCAGGGCCGCTTCCTCGTCGCTGAGCGTATCGGGGATCTTCTGCACATTGTAGTCGTTGAGCAGGGCATAATCGGCCATGCCGCCCGAAACCCAGCTCAATCCGGCCAGCGCGAGCTGGGGGCTGAGGTGGAAGAGGCCGCGATCGGCGAAATAATCGCCCGAACGCGGCATGATCAACGGCTGCACCGAGACCCGATCGCCCGGCTTCACCGCTTCGACCCCCTCGCCGACCGCCTCGACCACCCCGCCGAATTCATGGCCGAGGATCTGCGGGCCGCTGGTTCCGCTGAAGGGATGCGGTTCGACCGGGATGAAGATGGGGCCATAGGCGTATTCGTGCAGATCCGTGCCGCAGATGCCGACGAAGCGATTGCGGATCAGAACCTGTCCCGGTGCCGGTTGGTCCGGCTTGGGCAGTTCTTCGAGCCGCAGATCCTTGGCGGCGTGAAATCGCAGGGCCTTCATCCTTGTCTTCCTCCCGTGTTGCATGTTGTTGGGCAGGAAGAGCAATCGCCGTGCCAATCGGCGGGACGCCGTGGCCTGGGGCGGTTTCAGCCCTCTTGGGCGTAGGCAACCGTTGCATGGCGCGCAACAGATGCCACACCTGTGGCGGGGGTGCTGCAACAGGTCAGTTGCGTTGACTCAGGCCGTGGCGTTTCATCTGGCGATGCACTGTGGAACGATCGACGCCCAGGTTGCGTGCTGCCTGCGACACGTTCCAGTTGCAGCTGGCGAGCACGGCTTCGAGAGCCGACCTTTGCGTGTGCGGCTCCTCGGTTCTCGGCGGCAGCGCCCGCCTCAGCAGGGCTTCGGGCAGGTCGCACAATTCGATGACGCCGTTCTGGCACAAGACGGCAGCGACCGAGACGATATTGTCGAGCTCGCGGATGTTGCCGGGCCAATGATGGGCCTTGAGCGCGAGCAGAGCTGCCGGCGCGACCGCCAGCGCCTCGCCGTTCACGCGATGCTTGGCAAGGATCTTGTCGAGCAGCCAGACGAAGTCGGATCGCTCGCGCAAGGCCGGCACCACGAGCGTCGCGGCATTGAGCCGGTAGAGCAGATCCTCGCGAAAGCCGCCATCCCTGGCGAGCGCCTCGAGTGGCCGGTTGGAGGCGGAGACCACCCGGATGTCCAGCGGCTTGGACCGCGAAGCGCCCACTGGCGTCAGCTCCCGCTCCGACAAGACCCGCAGGAACCGGCTCTGGAGCGCCAGCGGCATGTCGCCGATCTCGTCGAGGAAGAGCGTGCCGCCATTGGCCTCCTCGATCAGCCCGATCCGCCCCCTTGGCGCCGCGCCGGTGAAGGCCCCCGGCAGATGGCCGAACAATTCGCTTTCGATCAGCGGTTCGGGGATAGCCGCGCAGTTTACGGCTACGAACTTGCCGGTCCGGCCGCTTGCCTCATGGATGGCGCGGGCCAGGTATTCCTTGCCGGTGCCGGTTTCGCCCTGGATGAGGATCGAGACCGGCCTGGGGGCGAGCTTGGCGACCTTGGCCTGCAAGGCGGCGAGCTGGCCGTCGCCGCCGCTGAGATTGCGCAGCGAGGCGGGAATGTCGTGGCGCGTCCCTGCCGGCGAACGCACGGCGATATCGGGTTCGATGGCATGGGCAAACAGGGCGTTGCCGTCCCGTGCGAAGACCAGACGATCCTGCGGGCGATGCTGGCGCGTCAGGTCGGGCAGGTCGTCGATGTCCATGTCGAAGAAGCGCGACAGGGGCTGGCCGATCAGGGCCTGCGGATCGCGCCAATCGAGATTGCCTGAACGCGCCAGGACCTTGGCGCCACCATTGGTCATGCCGATGATGTGGCCGGAGCCGTCGATGGCAATGCCGGCTTCGGGGTCGACATCGAGAAATTCCGGGGAACGCGAGAAGCGCAGCACCCATTCACGGCTCGATTGCGCCATCAGGTTGGCGAGCTCGATCCGCCGCACCGTGGCCGAGACGAGATGCAGCGCCAGGTTCTGGCTGGCCTTCTTGATCGGCGAGCTGAGCAGGGAAATGTCGAGCACCGCCGAGAGGCCGCCCTGGATATCGTAGATCGGGGCAGCGGTGCAGGAGAGGGGCGTGTGGGTGTTGTCGAAATGGTCGGTCTGATGGATGGTCAGGGCCTCGCCGGCCTCGATACAGGCGCCGACGGCGCAGGTGCCGGCCCGCGATTCCGACCATTCCGAGCCCAGATAGAGGCCGGCCTTGCGCAGATTGTTGTTGAACAGCGGGTCACCGTAGAAATCCACGGTCACGCCGGCCCTGTCCGAGAGCAGCAGCACGTAGTTCTGCCCCGCCACCTGGCGGAACAGGTTTTCAAGGCCCGAGCGGGCGATCGCGATCAGTTCTTCCGATTGCTGGCGATGCTCGCGCAATTGGGTATCCGGCACGATATAGGCCTCGCAGGCCTGGGCCGGATCCAATCGGTGCTTGTTGATGCAGCGCAGCCAGCTCTGCACCACCGTGACGTCGCGGATGGTTGCCGCGCCCAGGCCGACGCTTTCGATCTCGCGGATATGATCGACATGCGAAGCCATGAGAAGGTGCAGCCAGCCTCCCTAGAGCATTTTGCGATTTCACCGGATCACTTCAAATCGCAAAGATGCGGCGAAACAAAGAGTTGGAGCAATGTGCGGTTCGGAGGATCGCACTTTGCTCCAGGAAATGTATTTCTTGATCCGTCCGGATCAGAAACCACGTCGTCTTGCTTGGATCTCGCGTGGAAAGCGCCAGCTCGATCAAATTCTACCCCGCAGCCTCCAAGGCGCGGATGCTCCAGTGTGCACTAGTGCCCGCGAATGTAAACCGTCTTGGCGCATCGGCTGCTCAGCCATGGGCTGCGACCAGGGCCAGCAGGCGGTCGCAGTCACTGGCGATACGCCTGGGGTCGACATTGGTGACGCCCAGCAGCAGTCCGGCTCGCCGCGCACCGCTGTACCAGGGTGAGAGCGGCACGGGCGCGATCCCGAAGGGCAGGGCCTGACGGGAGACGGCAACATCGTCGATCGTATCGGGCAGGTCGAGCAGGACGGCGAGACCTCCATTGGCATGTATCTTCATACCCGAGCCGATGCGCGTGGTAAGGCAGGAGGCAAGAGCGTCGCGCCGGGCGGCGTAGAGGCGTTTCATCCGGCGCAGATGCCGTAGATAATGCCCCTCCGCCAGGAAGCTCGCCACGGCTCGCTGGATCGAGACCGCTGACGCCGGCGCGAGGGCGGCGGCCACGTCACCGAAACGGGCCGCCAGTTGTGGCGGGACGACCAGGAAGCCCAGGCGCAGTGCCGGGGTGATGGTCTTGCTAAAGGTGCCGGCATGCAGAACCCGCCCCCGCCGGTCGAGCGAGGCAAGGGCAGGTGCGGCCCGCCCCCTGAGCTGCAATTCGCTGAGATAGTCATCCTCGATGATCCAGGCCTGGCGGGCCTGGGCCCAATCGAGCAAGGCAAGGCGCCGTTCGAGCGACAAAGTGAGGCCGAGAGGCGCCTGCTGGCCCGGGGTGACCACCGCAAAGGCGGCATCCGGCGCGAGCCTGAGACCGGCAGCGACATCGATGCCGTCCGGGTCGACCGGAACCGGCGTGATCGTCACCCGGGCCTGCTCGAGGGCGACGCGGGTCAGGACGAAGGCGGGATCCTCGAGCCAGGCCTTGCGGCCGTCGAGCCCGAGGGCGCGCAGGATGAGGCCGAGGGCGCCGGAATAGCCCGACGTCACCAGGACCTGGTCCGGCTCGCATTGGATGCCGCGGGCCAAGGCGAGATAGGCGGCGATCTCGCGCCGGAGCTCGATATGGCCGCGCGGATCGGGATAGCTCACCGGCGCCGCGGCAGCAGCGCGGGCGCTGCGCGCCATGATGCGCGACCACAGCGAAAAGGGAAAGGCGTCCTGCGCCGGTACGCCCATCTGGAAGGTGGCGGGCGGGCGCTCGAAATCGGGAAACAGGGTAGGCAGGGGCGTGGCTACCGGCAGGCGTGCCGTTGTTTTCGGCAGAGCTCCCTCGTGGATCACCCGCGTACCGGCGGCTCCCATGCCGGCGATCAACTGTTCGTCGGCAAGCTTTTCATAGGCTACGCGCACGGTGCCACGGGCGACGCCGAGCTGCGCCGCCAGATCGCGCCAGGATGGCAACCTTGCGCCGTTGGCCAGCCGCCCGTCGCGGATGGCGGCAGCGATGCCCCGATGGATCTGAACGGCCAGCGGAGCCTGGGCGGTGCGATCGATACTGATCCGGAAGGGGGCGCTCATGCCAGGATGGTACAATATTTGATGCAATTCTTGGTGCTTTTTTGTGAGCCGAAGGTGGACCATGTTGCGGTCATCGCAAGACAGGAACCAAGATGATGATTTCCAGAGCCCTTTTGCTCGGTATGGCCATTGCCCTTGCAGCCACCCCAGCCGTGGCCCATTCGCCGCAATCGAAGGCTGGTGGGGCCAGCGCGGCGCCGGTGTTCGAGCAGGCGCTGCCCAATGTGCCCGGCAAGACCATGACCAGCGTTCTCGTGCGCTACGCCCCCGGCGGCAAGTCGCCCTCGCATACCCATTCCAAATCGGCTTTCGTCTGGGCCTATGTGTTGTCGGGCTCGATCCGCAGCCAGGTGAATGGTGGCCCGGTCAAGGTCTATCGCGCCGGCGAGGGCTGGTTCGAAGAGCCGGGCGCCCACCACCAGATCAGCGAGAACGCCAGCAAGACGAGGCCCGCTTCATTGCTTGCCGTCTTCGTCGCCGATTCCGGCGACCGCAACCTTACCGTCTATGACCAGGAGAAATGAAATGGCCCCGCGCCTCGACTACAACGCCGCCGCTCCCGCCGGCATGAAAGCCCTCGGCGGTGTCTATGGCTATGTCAGCCAGAGCCTGCCCAGGATGCTGGTCAACCTGGTCTATCTCAGGATCTCGCTGATCAATGGCTGCGCCTATTGCATCGACATGCATTCGCGCGACCTCACCAAGGACGGCTTGCCCCAGGAGAAGTTGGTGCTGGTGCCGGTCTGGCACGAGGCCGGCGACTTGTTCAGCCAACAGGAGAAGGCAGCGCTGCGCTGGGCGGAGACAGTGACCAGGGTCGCCGAGACCGCCGTGCCCGAAGCCGAATTCGAGGCTGTGCGGGCGGTGTTTTCAGAGAAGGAGGTGGCTGACCTCACCATCGCGATCGGCCTGATGAATACCTATAACCGCCTGGCGATCAGCTTCCGCAACACGCCGGCCGCACTGAAGGCGATAGCATAAATTGCGCCAAATATGTTATCATGGCGGCAAAGGAGAACCGCCATGAACGTATCACTCGGCTCGCGGTGGGAAGAGTTCGTCAGTGCGATCGTTCGGGAAGGCCGCTATGGCTCAGCCAGCGAAGTGGTCCGAGAAGGACTCCGTCTCGTCGAGGAGCGTGAAGCCAAGCTGCAAGCGCTCCGCGACATGGTGAATGCCTCCGTCGATGAGGGAGGCGATCTTTCCGATGATGAGATCGGTAAGGCTCTCGACACCGCGGCCACTCAACTGGCAGCCGAAGGGCATTGAGTGAGGCGGCTGGTCTATACACACGCTGCCGCCAGGGATTTGATTGCAATCCAAGCCTATATTAGCCGTGAGAGCGGAAGTCTGGCGCTAGGGCGCCGGTTCAGCGAGCACTTGCGGCAGCAGTGCCGCAAGCTTGCGAGCTTGCCTGGTATCCTTGGCCGGGCTCGACCCGAATTACGCCCCGATCTGCGAAGCTTCGTTTTCCGGGGCTACGTGATCTTTCTACGCTACCACGGCGATCGCCTGGAGATCGTCAACATCATCGAAGGCCACCGTGATATCGAGGCGCTTTTCGACAAGGGAGGCGGCGCGCCGTAATGCGACGGCACGATAGCGGCGACCGTACTCGCCTCAGAACGGCAGCTTCATGCCGGGCGGCAGGGGCAGGCCGGCGGTGATCGAGCCCATCTTTTCCTGCGTCAGGCGATCTGCCTTGCCGCGCGCGTCGTTATGGGCGGCGAGGACGAGGTCCTCGACGATCTCTTTTTCGTCAGCCTTCAAGAGCGATGCGTCGATGTCGACACCCTTCATCTCGCCCTTGGCGGTGAGGCGCACCTTGACGAGGCCACCGCCGGCCACGCCTTCGACCTCGGCCTGTTCCAACTCGGCCTGCAGGGTCTGCATCTTGGCCTGCATGGCCTGCACCTGCTTCATCATGCCCATCACGTCTTTCATGGGAATTTCTCCAAATCCAATCAAATATCGTCGGCCGAATAGGATGCGGCCTCGTCGGCATCATCGGGATCGCCGCCGTCATCGGGCGCCGGCGCCAGGGATTGCGTCTCGACCGGGGCGTTGTCCCGGATGTCGACGATCTCGGCGCCGGGAAAGCGTTCCATCACGGCGCGCACGAAGGGATCGGCCCTGATCCCCGAGAGCACGGCGGCCTGCCGGGCCTCGGCCAGCTCGCGCAGGGTCGCCTCGCCCTTTTCCGAGGACAGCACCACCAGCCAGCGCTTGCTGGTCCAGTCCGACAATTTGCGCGAGAGGTCATTGACCAGGCCTTGGGGCGAACCTGGTTCGAGGGCGATGTCGAGGCGGCCATCGGCAAAGGCGACCAGGCGCACGAAGCGCTCCAGAGCGAGCTTCAGCGGCAGGTCGCGCTTTTCCATGGCGAGGCTGACGATCTCGGCAAAGCTGGCGAGCGCGCGGCTCGGCTGTGCGGCCGAGGCCGGTCCCGGCATCGGGGTATGCTGGGGCTGCGGCTGGAACTGCGCCTGGGTAGCGGCGGTGATCAACTGGGCCCGCGGGGTGGCAGGTGGGGGCCCAGGCGGCGGTGCGGCAGGTCCGCGTGCCGGTAGGGAGCCGCCATTCTCGCTGAGCTGGCGGATGAGGTCGTCGGGCGAGGGAAGATCCGCCGCATAGCACAGGCGCGCCAGCACCATATCGGCGGCAGCGAGCGGCTTGGCGGCGGTCTGGGTCTCGGGAATACCCTTGAGCAGCATCTGCCACTGGCGCGTCAGCGCCTTGATCGAAAGCGTCTGGGCAAGCTCGGAGCCGCGCACCTTCTCGATCTCGGTGGCCGAAGGATCGTTGGCCGCGGCAGGCGAGATCTTCACGCGCGTGACGAAATGGGTGAATTCGGCCAGTTCCGACAGCACCACCGCCGGATCGGCACCCTGGTCGTATTGGGCACGCAGTTCATCGAGGGCGGAGGCGGCGTCGCCACGCATCACGGCCTCGAACAGGTCGATCACGCGCGAACGGTCGGCGAGGCCGAGCATGGCGCGCACGCTCTCGCCGTCGATCGTGCCGCCACCAAGACTTCCTGACCCGGAATGGGCGATGGCCTGATCGAGGAGGGAAAGGGAATCGCGGACCGAGCCCTCCGCGGCTCGCGCGATCATCGCCAGCGCTGCCGCGTCGATCGAGACGTTTTCCTTCTCGCAGATCATGCCGAGATGGCGTGCGAGCAGGCCACTGTCGACACGGCGCAGGTCGAAGCGCTGGCAGCGTGACAGGATGGTGATCGGGACCTTGCGGATCTCGGTGGTGGCGAAGATGAATTTCACATGCGGCGGCGGCTCTTCCAGCGTCTTCAGCAAGGCGTTGAAGGCCTGGGTGGTCACCATATGGACTTCGTCCATGATGAGGACCTTGAAGCGCGCCGAGACCGGGGCATAGCGCACGCCGTCGGTAATCTCGCGAATATTCTCGATGCCGTTATGCGACGCGGCGTCGAGTTCCATGACGTCGATGTGGCGGCTGTCGATGATGGCTTGGCAGTGCCGGCCGAGGCCTGGCATGTTGATGGTCGACTTGCCGCCGCCTTCCGGCGGCTCGTAGTTGAGCCCGCGTGCCAGGATGCGCGCCGTCGTGGTCTTGCCGACACCGCGCACGCCGGTGAGCATATAGGCCTGGTGGATGCGGCCCGTCTCGAAGGCGTTGGAAAGGGTACGCACCATCGCGTCCTGGCCGATCAGGTCGTCGAAGGTCTGCGGGCGGTATTTGCGGGCGAGAACGCGGTAGGGCTGGTTATCGGGCGGCGTCGTGTTCGCGTCTTCCATCAATTCCCCCGAATCCCTCGAAGCAGAACTGACCTGCTCCATCCCTGAATGAAGCAGGTCAATTCTGCAAGCATCTGGACTCCAGCAGATTGCGATGGATCGGATCCACGGTCCGATCCATCGCAATCTGCCTGGGGCATCTGCGATCCGCCGTTCCATGAGGTAGGAGGTTGGACGAAGACCCGCATCGGTCTCGTTGGGGCTGCTTCCTTCCGGATCTGACCCGGTTGGCGAGTGTTGCGTCCACCGCCAACCTCCCGCCGCGTATATGGGCCATCGGCGCGCGAATGACAAGCCGAGGTGCCAAAAAACCTCATATGCCGCAAAATCTCGATTGAGCTGCATATTTCCTGCACAAAGCGCCGGGGCCTTTTAAAAAAGGGCTTGGACTTTGCTGCGCGAGCGACTATCTAGAGATACACAAATCGTTCGGGGCTGGCGTCGATAGTACGAGCCGGCTCTAGTGCAGATGCACTTTTAGTCGAACATCGAGCGAAGCGCTCGTTCGCCCCAACGGTGAAAATGCCTATTCCGGTACCAAGAGCCGAGGTGGCGATCTGCCGGAGTGTGCTGCTGCGCCCGACGCAGGCGGAACCATGGTTTTCCTGACCCGTGCATTGACCAATGTGATGCAATGGCCATGACGAAGGTTCGCCGTCGCCTCGCGGGGTTGCGCAAGTTTATAGCGGAGAATGAGATCAATCTATGAGGCAGGGACAGCAAAAGCGTATGCGTGGTCGTTCACGCGGCGGCAAGGGTCCGAACCCGCTGAGCCGGAGCTATGAGTCGAACGGCCCGGACGTGAAGGTTCGTGGAACCGCCGCCCACATCGCTGAAAAATATGTTCAGCTGGCGCGCGATGCCCAATCCTCCGGCGACCCGATCCTGGCCGAATCCTATCTGCAGCACGCCGAGCACTATTTCCGCATCATCGCGGCGGCGCAGCCCCAGTTCACCAGCGACCAGAATTTCGGCCATGGTGCCGAGGATGAGGAAGAGGGTGACGATTCCGATTTCGAGGGGCCGATCCCCTCGATGCCGCAAGGCTTCGGCTCGCCGGCGAATCAGTTTGGCGCACCGCAGGGATTCGACGAGCAGCCGCGGCTGGTGCAGCCGGGACGCGACCGCAATTACGGTGAGCGTGGCGAAGGCGGCCAGCCTTATCGCGAGCGTGAAAACCGTTTCCGTGACCGCAATGACCGCTTCAATGGCGAACGCAGCCCGCGCGAGGAACGCCAGCCTCGCGAGGACAGGCAGCCGCGCGAAGACAGGCAGCCTCGCGAAGATCGGCCTTATCGGGAGGACCGTCAGCGTGATCGTCCGTTCGACGGACAGGCCAATGGCCCGGTTGCCGAAGGCGAAAGCGGCGGCGAACCGCGCTTCAATCAGCGTCATGGCCGGCGTGACCGCCGTTTCGGCGATCGTGGCGATCGTCCCTTCCGGGATCGCGCCAATACCAGTGATGGGCCGCTGTTCAACGAGCGTGGGCAGGGCGAGCGCGGCACGTTCCAGCCGGCGCCTGTGGTGCCGGTCGATCAGCCCCAACCGGATCTGCATGACGATCACGCCCTTTCCACCTTGCCCTCCTTCATCACCGGCACGCCGGCGGTGGCTCCAGTTGCTCCGGCACCAGCCCCCGCTCCCGCGGCACCGGTAGAAGCAGCGCCGACTGCCGCTCCGGTGGAAGCAGAGGCCGCGGCTACTCCACGTCCGCGCAAGCGCCGGGTCTCGAAGAAGGCTGCCGCCGCAGGTGAAGCAGCCGAGGCGAGCGCGGAAACGGCCAGCGAATAGGCGCTAAGCAAATCGGCTTTACATGAACAGCCGGCGGTCCTGCGGGACCGCCGGCTTTTTTAATTGCCGATGGGTTGAACTTGCGGAGGGGCTCCGCATATTGAATTCAAGTTCTATTTGTCGCCTGCTACGGCGTTTTGCGATTTGACGGAATCACCCAGAATCGCAAAGAAGCGTCGGAACATAGAGTTAGAGCAAAGTGCGCTTCGGAGAAACCGCGCCTTGCTTTAGGTAATGCCGGCCGGGTGTGGTTGGAGCCCGCGCAGGAAACGGTCTTTGCCGTTTGACGGAATCGCCAAGAACCGCAAAGACGCCTTAGCCAATCACCTGGATTGGCTGGAACACGGAGAGTTGGAGCAAGGCGCATTCACGCGTGAACACGCCTTCTCCGGGGTTTTGGTTCTGAGTCGGGATGTTGCAATGTTGGCTCGCTTGCAAAAGCTGATACGCGGTTTCGCGCTGGGCGAGCCGGCCAGGCCGCGCTATGTCTTCGACGAGACGGATCATCGCGTCGCGGCCGCGGGGCTGCTCGTGCATGCCATGAATGTGGACGGGGTCGAGAGCCCGGCCGAGAAGGCGCGCGTGACCGCGCTGCTGCAGGAGCGCTTTTCGCTCGACGAGGATGAGACCCGCGCTCTGCTGGCGGCAGCAGGAGAGCGCAATCGCGATGCCCTCGATTTCAATGATTTCACCGGCGTGGTGAAGCGCGCCTACAATGTCGAGGGCCGTCAGCGCATCATCGAGATGATGTGGGAGATCGTGTTCGCCGACGGCCTCCTGCACGAATTCGAGGATAATCTCGTCTGGCGTGTTGCCGAAGCCCTCGACGTGCCGGGGCCGGCGCGCACCACGATCCGCAGCAAGGTGGCCGCCCAGAACAACGTGCTCCTGCCGGAAGCCAGCGAGTGAGCCGTCCGGTCGCGCTGGTCACGGGAGCCTCGAGCGGCATAGGCGAAGCATTGGCTCATGCCCTGGCCGAGCAGGGCGAGGATCTCCTGCTGATCGCCCGGACACACGGCCAATTGCTGCGCGTCCAGAGCGAGATTGCTGCCGCCACGGGGCGCTTCGTGGCGGTCGCGGCGCTGGATCTCGAACGTGCCGATGCGGCCGAGGCCGTCAGAACCGTGCTGCGGGAACAGGACCTCAGCGTACGGCATCTCGTCAACAATGCCGGCTTCGGCCTGGCGGGCGATATGGCGGATCTGCCGGTATCAGGCCAGGTCGGCATGGTCGACCTCAATTGCCGGGCGCTCCTGGCGCTGACGCTCGCCTTCCTGCCCGAGATCCGAGAAAACGAGGGCGGCGTGCTCAATGTCGCCTCGGTCGCAGGTTTCACGCCGGGGCCGGGCCTTGCCGTCTACTATGCCAGCAAGGCCTTCGTGCTGTCGTTGACGCGGGCGCTGGCCTTCGAGGAGCGTGAGAGCGGCATCAGGGTCTGCGCCCTCTGCCCCGGCCCGGTGCCGACCGGGTTCGGCGCCCGGGCGGGCTTCGGCAAGTCCGGCGTCATCGCCGTCACGCGCCCGCTTTCGGCAAAGGATGTTGCCCATATCGGCCTTGCGGGCTATTTCGGACGTCGTACCGTGGTGGTGCCGGGTATGATCCCCAGGCTGATGGTTGCCATCCTGTCGGTCCTGCCGACGCGGATGGTGCTTCCGGTTCTCGCCCGCGCCCAACGCCAGAGACGACAGAAATAGCACCATTCGCCGGACCGCCCCTTTCGTCATGAAGTGGTGAACGGTCTGTGCGAAGGGGAGATATACGAAACGCTTCCTTGACTTCCCTGGCGTGAGACGCCAGTTTCCGGCTCCTTTCGTCGTCATTTGGACACCCATGCGCAGCTATCTCGATTTTGAAAAACCCGTGGCCGAACTCGAGGCCAAAGTCGAGGAACTGCGCGCGATGGCGGAGTCGGGTGACGCGGTGGCGATCGGGGACGAGATCCAGCGGCTCGAGGCCAAGGCGAACCAGGCGCTGCGGGATCTCTACGCCCAGCTCACGCCCTGGCAGAAGACCCTGGTGGCTCGCCACCCCGAGCGTCCGCATGCCAATGACTATATCGCCGCCCTGATCGAGGATTTCACGCCGCTTTCCGGCGACCGCAAGTTCGGCGACGACGAAGCCATCATCGGCGGCTTCGGGCGCTTCCGTGGCGAGGCCGTCTGCATCCTCGGTCATGAGAAGGGCTCCGATACCGAAAGCCGTATCCGGCATAATTTCGGCATGGCGCGGCCGGAAGGCTATCGCAAGGCCGTGCGCCTGATGGAACTGGCCGATCGCTTCGAGTTGCCGGTGATTTCCTTTGTGGATACGGCCGGCGCCTATCCGGGCATCGATGCCGAGGAGCGCGGCCAGGCCGAGGCGATCGCCCGCTCGACTGATGCCTGCCTGGGGCTGGGTTCGCCCAGCGTCGCCGTGGTGATCGGCGAAGGCGGCTCGGGTGGCGCCATTGCGGTGGCGGCGGCGAGCCGGGTCCTGATGCTGGAGCATTCCATCTATTCGGTGATCTCGCCGGAAGGCGCGGCCTCCATCCTCTGGCGCGAGGCCAGCAAGGCGCAGGATGCCGCCAACAACATGAAGATCACGGCGCAGGACCTGCTCAAATTCGGCGTGATCGACGCCATCATTCCCGAGCCGACCGGCGGCGCGCATCGCCTGCCCGAGAAGGCAATCGAGACCACCGGCGATTTCATCCAGAATTCGATGCGTGATTTGTTCAACCAGTCCCGCGAAGCCCTGATCCGGGCGCGCCAGGACAAATATCTGATGATCGGCCGCAGCCTGTAAGGCTGGTGCTTGGGGCGGACGCGAACCTTGCCAAGTTCGCATGGGAAACGCCGCGGCTGGGACCGCGGACGTCTCGTCCGCTTTCGCTATCCGTAAGGCTCCAGTGTTTCCAGAAGGCGGATGAGACGTCCGAGGTCCCAGCCGGCGTGCTCTGCAAACCTGACCTCACCCTCGCAAGGCCGCTGCAGGCGATTGCCGATAAGCGAGCAAAGCGGGTGCGAGGCCGAGGATGGCGGCGAAGCCTGCCAGCAGGGCGGCAAGGCCGAGATCACCCCGCGTGAACGCCACCGGCAGGATCATGCCGCTCCAGCTCGTCACCCAGCCCGATATCGCGAGGGCTCCGAGATAGCCGAGCGCGAAGCCAGCCCCGATGCCAAGCGCCAGCAGGACGAAAAGCTCGGACCACACGATGGCGAGAACGATATGGCGCGGCGTGCCGAGGGCTCGGAGCGCTCCGATCTGGCGCCGGCGCTGGCCGACATGGATCACCGTCACGAAGATCAGGGCAGCCGCGACCAGGAGCTGGGCGCCGGCCGCCACCGCCACCAGCACGGTGCGGGCATCGCCGAGCGTGGCATAGAGCCGCGTCAGCACTTCGGCCGGAAAGACGGCGAGTGTGCCCTCGCCGCGATAGGCCTGGCGCAGCTTGTAAGCGTCGGCGATGGTCTTGGGCTTGACCAGCAGGGCTGGAACGCCTGCGACGGTATTGGCGAAGCTCTCGTCGAGCGGCGCGGTCGCATCGATCGCGCCTTTATGCTCATGCTCCTCATGCCCGGCTTCTTCAGGGTTGGTTTCCTCGTGCTGGGGGTGGGCATCGTGATCAGCCGCTTCCTCGGCATGACCGAGCCCATGCAGATGCCAGACGGCCTGAACAGGCACCAAGACCGCCTTGTCCCAGGCTGTATGGCCCGGCTTGAGACGCCCCACCACGGTATAGGCGAGCTCGGTATGGGCATGGCCCCCTTCCTCGGCCATGCCATGCGAGGGCTTGATGCGGGTGCCGAGCGGAATCCCGGCTGCGGCGCCGACCACTGCCTCGCCCTCGGCAGTGAAGGCGCGGCCTTCGGCCAGGCCATCCGATAGAGCGTTCACCAGGGCCGTCGTGGTGCCGACGATCGGCCGGCCCTGGTAGGAATCGCCGAAGCCGATCGGCGCGGCCCAGGCAACGCGGGGATCGGCGCTGAGTTTGCGCACGGTTTCCGCCGGCATTAGCGGCAGGGGCGAGGGTTGTAGGAACACGGACGAGAGGACGAGCTGGGTCTCGCTGCCGGCGGCGCCGACGACCAGATCGAACCTGTCGGCGGCCCGGGCGCTGCCGAGGCGCATCGCCCGTTCCTGCAGCACCACGCCGACGCCGAGCGCGGTCGCCAGAGCCACCAGCAGCACCACGGCCAGCGCTCCCGGCCAGACCCGGCGCAGATCAGCGAGGATGAAGCGGATCATGCGGCCTGTGCCCTTACCTTCTCGTCGGACACGATATGGCCGGCAGCGAACGTGAGCCGCCTTGCCAGCCGGCCCGTCAGTGCGGTGTCGTGCGAGACGATGATGAGCGTGCTGCCTTCCGCGCCGGCGAGCTCGATGAGGAGGTCGCCCACGGCGGCACCGCTCTCGGCATCGAGGCTCGCGGTCGGCTCGTCGGCCACCAGCACGGCCGGCCGGCGCAGCAGGGCCCTGGCAAGGGCGACACGTTGCATCTCGCCGCGGGACATGCCGTCGATCGCCTGATCCGGCCTCAGCAGGCCGACCCGTCCGAGCAGGGTTCGGCCACGCTCGATAACGGTCTTGCCGGCCCGCCCGGACAGGCGCAGCGGCAACAGCACGTTCTCCAGGGCCGACAGGCCGGGAAAGAGATGAAAATCCTGCATGACCAGGCCGATTGTGCTGCCGCGCCAGCGGTCCCTGGCACCTTCCGGCAGCTTGGCGATGTCGGTATCGCCCCAGCGTATCCGGCCCTGCCCGACGCGTTCGAGGCCGGTGACGACGTTGACGAAGGTGCTCTTGCCGGAGCCCGATGGGCCGGTCACGGCAAGCTGGCTGCCTGCCGCGAGGACGAGCCTGCTGATGCGCAGCACCGGTGCGGCGAGGCCGGGAAAGGAGACGGCGATGTCTTCGAGATCGAGCGCCAGCACCGGATCAGACCGCCCAATAGCGCGCGTCGCGCAGGCGCAGACGGCTGAGAAAGCCGGTTTCCGGATCGGTCCAGGACCCCATTTCCAGGCGTCCCGACACTTCGATCCTGGTGCCGGGCTGCACGAAGGTCTGCTTCTCGTCGAGATAAACAACAACGATGTTGTCGGGCCAGTCCGAGTCGGAGGAGCAGAAGGGGCAGATCGACATCGGGATTTCGGTGAGCACGAAGAAGGTGGCTTCCGCCTTGAGGGGCGGGGCCATGAAGCCGCTCATCACCACGTCCTTGCCGTCGAGCTCCCTGACCTTGGCCGAGAACTCCAGGCCCAGCACGCTGATCTTGCCATAGAGTTCGGGAAAGCCGAGCGTTGCCGCCGAGGTAGCCAGGGCCGGCCGCGCCAGAAGGAGCGGCGACAGCCCGAGCAAAGTGAGGACGTGGCGGCGGGGCAGGAAAGGGATTGACGTCATGGTGAGCTCTTACGCCGGCCGAGGTCGGCGCTCCCAGGAAACATCGCCTCGGGCGGCCAACCGCCCGAGGCCGTCGTCCGATCATTAGGCGTTGTCGGCAACAACTGAAACGCTGCCTTTGTCATGCCCGGGCTTGACCCGGGCATCCAGCCGCCTCGTCTTCAATGCCGGGAGGGGGGGCTGGATTGCCGGGTCAAGCCCGGCAATGACAAAGGTTGAGCCAATTCGACCTGTTTATTTCCGGGCAAAGCCTTATTGCATCTGGGCCTTCTGGGCGCTGGAAGCGCCGAGTGCGAAGGCGTCGGCCAGGACGCGATAGACATCGCTCTCTTCCAGATAGCCCTTGAAGCCCTCGGCGCCCGGGCCTGTGGCCTGCAGCACGATGTCGTCGACCGCATGGGCGGTGCTGTCATTGTTGCGCGGGATGTTGCCCTGGACGAAGACCGCGCCGGGCACGTCCTTATAGGCCGGATTGGCGACATATTCCTTCTTCTCGTTCTGGATGGCGGGCTCGTAGGGGCCACCAAGCTTCGGGCTGAAGGTCTCGTAGTGATCGGGATAGTTTCCGTAGACGACGGCCAGGCGCTTGCTGGGATCGATCTTGTCGGGATAGCCGTCGCCGTCCTTGTCTTCGTAATTGGTGAAGCCGGCGTCGGCATAGATGCCGACCTTTTCGCGCATGTCGGTGCCGGGCTTGCTGTCGTCGACGGTGCCGATCACCGACATGGAATGCGTATGGTCGCCGGTGGCGACGATCAACGTGTCGGGATGGGTCTTGGCGAATTCGCGGGCGATGCCGACGGCCTTGTCGAACTCGATGGTCTCATAGAGCGAGCGCTCGGCATCCTGCGCATGCGACATCTTGTCGATGGAGGCGCCTTCCACCATCAGGAAGAAACCTTCCGGATTCTTGGAAAGCTGGTCGAGCGCCGCCTTGGTCATGTCGACCAGGCCGGGCTGGTTCGGGAACTTCTCGACCGTGCCCTTCTTGAGGAGGAAACGGTCGAGCGCGACGTCCATGTTGCCGGTGTGGAACAGGCCGAGGATCTTGCCGGTATTGGTGCCGGAGGCCGCGGCGAGACTGTCCTTGTCGGTGGCCAGCGCATAGCCGGCGTCCTTGAAGAGCTGGATGTAGTCCTTGTCGTCCTTGCGCTTGGAGCCGGTGGTCGACTTGGGCAGGAAGTAGGCCGAGCCGCCGCCCAGGATGACGTCCGGCTTCACATCGTAGAACATGCCCACGATCTCGGCCTTGTCGGCGCGCTTGCGGGTATGGGAAACCACGGCAGCCGGGGTGGCGTCCTCGATCTCGGCGGTGGAGACCACACCGATCGACTTCTTCGAGGTGCGGCGCACCGCTTCGGCGATGGTTTCGACGCGCGGATCGTCCAGGCTGGCGGGCGTGCGGTCGGCATAGACGCCGAGAGCGTTCACAGCCGTCTTGTGCCCGGTCATGTAAGCCGACATCGTGTTGGCACTGTCGGTGGCGATGGCGTCCGTCGACGAGGTGCCGATGAAGGCCATGTGGTCGAGGTCGTCCATGGCGAGGCGGCCATTGGCCTTGCCCTCGGTCATGCCCTTGGACATGATGCGCGCGCCGGTGCGGTTGGCGACCGTCAGGCCGTCGCCGAGCAGGAAGATGATGTTCTTGGCCTTGGGCGTGGCGGCGGTGCCGAAGACGTCCCAGGTCACGCTGCGGCTCTGCCCGCCGGCCGAGACCTCGATCTTGTAGCTGCCCGGCACCGCGAGGGTCAGGCCGCGCAGCAGTACCGCCGAGCCGAGATCCTTGTCGTCCTTGCCCTTCTCGGAGGCGACGAACTCGACGTCCTTGCCGAACACACCCTTGTAATCCTGCCCGTTGACGGTGACGCGTACATCCTCCGGCTTCACCGTGCCGGCGAACTCGGCCTTGAAGTCGAAAGGCGAGCCGGCCAGGATGGTGGCGCGGTCGAGCGGATAGATGCCCGCGGCCTGGCTGGGACCGATCAGCATGGTGGTGACCGCAAGGGCGGCGAGGAGCGTGCGCATGGCAATCCTTTCGCGGATGCGAACAGACTTTGTCACTGAAGCGTCTTGCGGTTTGGCGAGCGTGCCGAGAGTTGCAAAGACGCGTGGAAACAAAGAACTGGAAGAGGGCGCGTTCCCCCTGAACGCGCTTCGCGCTAGGGATAGCCAGCGCGTGCGACAGGTCCATGACAGCGGGCGGGACCAGGATCAGGCCGTATCACAAGCAGTATAGAGGGGGCATCCGTCAGATCCGGGGCGGCAAAGACTCCATGTCGTATCCTCGCATCCTGTTCGAAATGAAGTTTTGTTGTGGCCGATGCTTGTCTGGTCGTGAGGAAGTCTATAGGGTCCCGGCCGAGTTTCCGGTGGAAGGCCCCTATCGGCGGGGCGTGGAATCAGGCATTGTGCCGTTAAGGTTCCGTTCACGCTGTTGCGTAACCACGACCGGCCCATGGCTTGCGGCGAGCGGTCGTTGATTGTAAATGTCCCTTAGTCCGTATTACTGACTTTGCACGGGTTCACTGGTTCATGACCGCTCACTTCAAGTTGATGCGCAAGATTGCAATGGCCGTGCCGGTCCTTTTGCTGGCGGCGGCCTGTTCCAATCAGAATGGCGCAAGTGTTCGTTCGACTAGCCCGGTGCCGCAGGCCTTGATTGCCGAAATGCAGGCCAAGGGCATGGCGCGTTCCGCGCCCATCCTGGTGCGCATCTACAAGAAAGAGTCCGAACTCGAGCTCTGGAAGCAGACCTCGAGCGGGCGTTATGCTCTGCTCAAGAGCTATCCGGTCTGCCGCTGGTCGGGACAGCTCGGTCCGAAGAAGAGCGAGGGCGACCGCCAAGTGCCCGAAGGCTTCTATGCGGTGGGCATGAGCAGTCTCAATCCGAATTCGCAATATTATCTGTCCTTCGACATCGGCTACCCCAACAACTTCGATCGCCAGCTCGGCCGGGCCGGCGGCAACATCATGGTGCATGGCTCCTGCTCCTCGCGCGGCTGCTTTGCCATGACCGACAAGCAGGTGGCCGAGATCTATGCCGTGGCGCGTGAGGCGTTGCAGGGCGGGCAGGCTTCGTTCCAGGTGCAGTCGCTGCCCTTCCGCATGACGCCCGAGAACATGGCCAGGAATCGCCGCAACCCGAATATCGGCTTCTGGCAGAACCTGAAGGAAGGCACCGACAATTTCGAGGTCACCAAGCAGACGGTCAAGGTCGATGTCTGCAAGGGCCGCTATGTCTTCAACGGCAATGGCGGGACTGACTGTGCTATCGCGCCCGCCAGCCAGAATGTGGCTGCCGCCGTTTACGAGAAGCGGCGCGGCGACGATGCCAAGATCACCTCGCTGGTTGCCTCCGGCACCAAGGCCGTCAACTATATCTACCAGGATGGTGGCTCCAATCCGGTGTTCGCCGCGCGCGCCGTCGACCAGTCGGCTGTCCCCGGCAAGGATCGTCCCTTCACCTATTCGCGTGTCGACGTGACCGAAGTCGCCCTCAACGATGCGGGCGCGCCGGCCACGGAAGCAGACGCGAATGCCGCCCATCGCGTGACCTATGCCGCAGCCGAAAGCCTGCTCTATTCGGAAGCGGCAGTGGCCCGCAAGCCGATCAAGGGCGTGGCGGATCCGAAGGCCGTCGCCAAGCGTCAGGAGGCCGTCTATGCCCGCCTGATGGGCAACAAGCTTCCGGCTCCCATGCCGCAGAAGCCGGTTGCCGTGGCTATGGCTGCTCCCGCTGCCAACGCTCCGCCAAGCCAATTGGTGGCGGCCGCCGCGCCGGAGGGACAGCCCTTCTATGCGCGCTGGCTCGGCTATGCGCCGGCCGAACAACCGGCCTCGCCGGCGGCGATCAATGTCGACCCGATCCAGACCGGCACTGTGCCCGATACCAAGCCGAAGCATGGCAAGGCAAAGACGCTGACGCCCGGCAAGCCGATGATGGCTGGAGCCGCGCTTCCGGCCGCCCAGATGGCCGAGCTGCCGCCGGCGATCACCAATCCGCCGACGGAGCAGCCTTTCTACAAGCGCTGGCTCGGCCTGGGCGGCGACCAGGGCGCCACGGCGACCAACTGAGCTTCGGCCGTTTTCTTGATCGATTGATCCGTGAGCCCTTTCCCGGCATGGGAGAGGGCTCATGCATTCTATCGCGGTTGCGCTTGCCGGTTGAGCGATTTCAGCGCGCATTGCAGCCCTGATCGGTGCCGGGGATCGATGGACACGGAATTGCTTCGTTTGGGCTGCTCTCTTCGGATTGGCCAATTCTCTTGTTCTCGCCAGTTTTTGCGGATTAGCTTGGCGCGCAATGGCGTCGTCCCGGCCTGCAAGATCGAATTGTCGCTGTCGTAACTAGGTGTTGGTTCCAATGTCGCTCGATGTCGTCGATCTCCGCGACTTCTACAGCACCAATCTGGGCATCGTGGCCGGCCGCCTGATTGCCACCAAGATCCGGGCGCGCTGGAGCGATCTCAGCAGCCAGCGTGTCGCCGGCATCGGTTTTGCCGCGCCCTATCTCACTATGTTCCGCGACGAGGCCGAACGCGTGGTCTCGTTCAATCCATCGACGCAGGGCGTGCTGGAATGGCCGGAGAACGGCCCGCTCGCCGCCGCGCTGGTCGAGGAGACCGAACTGCCCCTGGCGGATGGCTGCCTCGACCGGGTGCTGGCCATACATCTGCTCGAGGAGGCCGATTCTGCCCTCGACACGCTGCGTGAGATCTGGCGCGTGCTGGCGCCCGGCGGCACGGTGATGCTGGTGGCGCCGAACCGGCGAGGGGTCTGGGCGCGCTCCGATGCCACGCCCTTTGGTAATGGCCGGCCCTTTTCCCGCCCGCAATTGACCCGCCTGCTGCGCGATGCGCTGTTCTCGCCGGTGAACTGGACGGAAGCGCTCTATCTGCCGCCGATGTTTCATGGCTGGGCGCTGCGCTCCGCTCCCGCCTATGAGCGCTTTGCCGCCCGCTTCGCCTCCCCCTTTGCCGGCGTGCACATCGTGGAGGCCTCCAAGCAGGTGTTCCGGCCGATCACGGTGCGTGCCAAGCGGGCGGTGTCGCCGAAATTCACGCCGGTGCTGCTGCCCAGCCCTGCGGGCCGTCTCGCCGATGGGGCGTGACTCCCGGCGTCATTGAAAGGGCTGTCGTCCCCGGCGAGCGAAGCGAGGAAAGGGGATCCAGAGGCAAGAAGCCTGCGTCTCATTGGCCCCTGGATCCCAGTCACAAGCAAAGCTTGTGACGATACCCTCGTCCTCTCTCGCTGTGCTCGCGAGGAACTTGGCCGGGGATGACAGGACGCTTGTCGGTGGGGCGGCAGCCTACCGCCTTCTGAGCAGGAACACCGCCTGCTCGCCGAACAGGTTCCAGAACCACCATGGCGCCTGGACCTGGACCGGCTGGCCCGATAGCGTCAGCGCTTCGGCCCGTTCGATCACCGCATCGAGGCTGCGCGCCATCTCGACGAAGTCGCGGATCGAGCAGAAATGGATGTTGGGGGTATCGTACCAGGCATAGGGCAGGTTGTCGGTCACCGGCATGCGGCCGCGGAACATGATCTGGCCACGGATGCGCCAATGGCCGAAATTCGGGAAGGAGACGATGGCACGCCGGCCGATGCGCAGCATGTCCTCCACCACTTGGCGCGGCTTGCGGGTGGCCTGCAGGGTCTGCGACAGGATCACATAATCGAAGCTGTCGTCGGGATAGTCGCTCAGGTCGGAATCGGCGTCGCCTTGGATCACCGCGAGGCCGCGGCCGACGGCGGCGTTGACGCCGAGCTGGCTGATCTCGATGCCGCGGCCATCGACATTGCGTGTCGCCTCCAGCAGGGACAGCAATTCGCCGTCGCCGCAACCGACGTCGAGCACGCGGGCGCCGGGGATCACCATGTCGCGGATCTGCAGGAAATCGAGGCGGGTGCCCGGCGTTGATGCCGGGCTACGCTGGGCCGTCATCGTCCTGGTGTCGCGCGGGCGGAACCTGTTCATGCCACCCCTCGCTCGCGGGCCGCGGCGCCGACGAAGCCGCGCACCATGTCGAACAGCTCGGGGATGTCGAGCAGGAAGGCGTCGTGGCCTTTGTCGGTCTCGATCTCGACGAAGGAGACGCGGGCGCCGGCCGCGTTGAGCGCATGCATGATCTGGCGCGAAGCGCTGGTGGGAAACAGCCAGTCGGAGGTGAAGGACGCCACGCAAAAGCGGGTATGCGTGCCCCTGAAGGCGGCGGCGAGGGAACCGTCATACTCGGCGGCGAGGTCGAAATAATCCATCGCGCGGGTGACATAGAGATAGGAGTTGGCGTCGAAGCGCTCGACGAAGCTCAGGCCCTGGTAGCGCAGATAGCTTTCGATCTGGAAGTCGGCATCGAAGGTGAAGGTGCGCGCCGCGCGGTCCTGCAGGTTGCGGCCGAATTTGCGTTGCAGGGCGTCCTCGGAGAGATAGGTGATGTGGGCAGCCATGCGGGCAACGCCCAGACCCTTGGCGGGCCGGATGCCGGCCTCGATATAGTGGCCGCCGCGCCAGTCGGGATCTGCCATGATCGCCTGGCGGCCGACCTCGTTGAAGGCAATGTTCTGGGCGGTATGGCGGGCGGCGCTGGCGATACACAGCGCCGAGAACACCCGTTCGGGATAGGAAGCGGCCCATTGCAGCACGAGCATGCCGCCCATCGAGCCGCCGAGCACCGCGAACAGGCTCTCGATGCCGAGATGGTCGAGCAGCATGGCCTGCGCCCGCACCATGTCGGCGATGGTCACCACCGGAAAGTCGAGGCCATAGGGCCGGCCTGTCGCCGGATTGGTCGAGGCTGGGCCGGAGGAGCCCATGCAACTGCCGATCACATTGGGGCAGATCACGAAGAAGCGCTCGGTGTCGATCGGCTTGCCCGGGCCGACCAAGGTATCCCACCAGCCCGCGCGCCCGGTGACGGGATGGACGCTGGCGACATGCTGGTCGCCGGTGAGCGCATGGCAGACCAGCACGGCGTTGGACTTTGCCGCATTCAGCTTGCCTGCCGTGGTGTAGGCGATGCGCAGCGGTGCGAAGTCGACGCCGCTGTCGAGACGGAGCGGCCGTTCCAGGCCGAAATCGACGACCAGGCTGTCATCGGGCTGGTCCGCCTGCTTGCGGGCCAGTTCCGGGAAGCTCGCCCGTAGCTGCTCACCTTCCGACATGCGCCTGTATTTCCCCGCCGCCCAAATCGTACGTCGCCTAAGCCGTTCGGTTTGCCGAACGTTTCGTTCGATACATCCTAATATCACGCGGTATTGCAAGTGCAATGGCGTTGCTGGCGGCATCACTCGTGCGTTTTCGCATCTTCCGGTTGCAGGAGCTTGCGAGAGCGCTTTCCAGCGCTCGCGGCCACAGCTAGACAGGATGAAATCTCGCTCGATCTGGAGACCGCAATGCCCAATATTCCACTCACCGCGACGACAGCCGTCATTGTCCTGGCCATTGCGCTGCTGTTCTTCCTGATGAAGATGGTGAAGACCGTGCCACAAGGCTATAATTACACGGTCGAGCGTTTTCGTCGCTACGCCTATACCATTCAGCCTGGCCTCAACATCGTGCCGCCGATCTTTCATCGTATCGGTGCACGCATGAACATGATGGAGCAGGTGCTGGATGTGCCGACGCAGGAGATCATCACCAAGGACAACGCCACCGTTGCCGTCGATGGTGTCGCCTTCTTCCAGGTGATCGATGCCGCCAAGGCCGCCTACGAGGTCGCCAATCTCAACAGCGCCATCCTCAACCTGCTGATGACCAATATCCGCACGGTCATGGGGTCGATGGATCTGGACCAGCTTCTCTCCCATCGCGACGAGATCAACAACCGCTTGCTCATCGTGGTTGACGCCGCCGCGACGAGCTGGGGCATCAAGATCACCCGCGTCGAGATCAAGGACATCGTACCGCCGGCCGATCTGATCGCCTCGATGGGGCGCCAGATGAAGGCCGAGCGCGAGAAGCGTGCCGTCATTCTCGAGGCCGAGGGCCAGCGCCAGTCGGAGATCCTCAAAGCCGAGGGCCAGAAGCAGGCCCAGGTCCTGGAGGCCGAGGGCCGCAAGGAAGCCGCCTTCCGCGACGCCGAGGCGCGTGAGCGTTCGGCCCAGGCCGAGGCCGCCGCCACCATGGTGGTGTCCGAGGCGCTGGCGCAAGGCAATGTCGCTGCGCTCAACTATTTCATCGCCGACAAATATGTGAAGGCGATGCAGGCTATGGCGACGGCGCCGAACCAGAAGGTGCTCGTTCTGCCGATGGAGGCGACCGCCCTGATCGGTTCGCTCGCGGGCATTGGCGAAATCGCCAAGGCAACCTTCGGGGAGGCCGCGGTGCAGGGCAGGCGCCCTGGTTCCGGCGTGCCGCGTACCGGCCAGGATTGAGACCATAGCGTTTTGCGGTTTGACGGAGTCACCAAGAATCGCAAAGACGCGTCGAAACAAGGAGCGAGAGCAAAGTGCGATTCGGAGAAATCGCACTTTGCTCTAGGAGCCGCCCATGAACGAATTTGCGTCCATCAATGTCTGGGGATGGTTCGTGTTGGCCGCCGTGCTGATCGGCCTGGAAGTGCTGCTGCCCGGCGCCTTCCTGATCTGGCTCGGCCTTGCTGCCGCCGCGACCGGGGCCATCAGCTTCTTCTGGCCGTTGAGCTGGCCGCTGGCGCTCCTGCTGTTCGCGGCTCTCGGTGTGGTCTTCGCCTGGATCGGCCGGCATTTCGCCCACAAGGTCGACGCGTCCGACAAGGAGCAGCCCTTTCTCAATCGCCGGGCCGATGCGCTCGTCGGCCAGAGTTTCACCCTGGCCGAGCCGATCGTGAACGGCGTGGGGCGAATAAGGGTCGGCGACACGGTGTGGCAGGTCAAGGGGGCTGACGCAGGCGCTGGCGCGCGCATCAAGGTGGTGCGTATCGAGGGAGGATGGCTGGCTGTCGAGGACGTATCGAAACAGGCGTGATGTCCGTTTTCAAAGAGCGGGTATTTTTGAAACTTGCTATGGCTTTGCGGGATAAGGCGCTCGAAACTCGGTGTGCCGATCTCCAGATCGGCATCTTCTTTCCTCGCAAGCGTTACGTTTCCAAGATGGTCGATCTCGCTCCATTAATTGATGGAGCTGTGGAGATCGACCCTCCTTTCTCGTGCTCATGCCTACAAAATAAGCGCATTTGGGTAGGGAAGCCTGCGATTGGAAGAGCCAGGGCCGATGCGTGCTGTCCTCACACGATCCCCGCCATTCCCCGTATCTGCGCCGGCGTGACGCCATCCGCTCGCAGGGCGCGCAGGCTGGTGGAACGAGCGGATTTCGACAGTTTCTCACCATCGAGGCCGAGGATCAGGCCGTGATGATGGTAGATCGGTTCCGGCAGGCCGAGCAGGGTTTGCAGCAGGCGATGCAGACCGGTGGCATGGTAGAGATCCCGGCCGCGCACGACATGCGTGATGCCCTGCAGTGCATCGTCGACCACCACGGCCAGATGATAGCTGGCTGGGAATTCCTTGCGCGCTAGCACCACGTCGCCCCAGCGTTCCGGTGCGGCTGGAATTGCTTCGAAGCCCCCGTCTTCGGCGGCCGCCTGCTCCCGCCAGAACAGGGTGGGTACCAAGGCCGCGGCCTTGGCTAAGGCCGCCGTCATGTCGAGCCTGAGCGCAAAGGGCTCTGTCGGGCCCCGTTCGGCTGGGTCGTCCGCCGCGGCGAGTGCGGCGCGGGGATAAAGCGGGGTACCATCGGGATCACGGGTGATCCCGGGATCACGCGGATGATCCGGCCGGTCGATGGCGGCAGCAATCTCCGTACGCGATGCATAGGAGCGGTAGAGCAATCCCATTCCGGCAAGACGGTCGAGGGCCTCGCGATACAGGTCAAAGTGCTCGGATTGGCGCCTCGGCCATGGTTCAAAGGGCAGGTCCAGCCAGGCAAGATCCTCCAGCAGTGCGGCGACGAATTCCGGGCGGCAGCGCGTGGTGTCGATGTCCTCGATGCGCAGCAGCAGGCGCCCGCCGGTTGCCGCAGCCCAGCGCTCGTTCTCGAAGGCCGAGAGCGCATGGCCAAGATGGAGATGACCGGTCGGGCTGGGCGCGAAGCGCAGGACGGGGCGGTTGTTCGATTGATTTGCCACGGGCAGGATGTAACACAGAGGCATGACCGTGATCATCCATTCGCGTGCCGAAATCCTTGCCGGCGTCGAGGCCCTGCGCGCGCTCGATCCCAGGCTGGCAGCGATTCACGATCTGTGCGGCGAGCCGCCCTTGCGCCGCAACGAAGGCGGGCTGGAGGCGCTCGCCTGGATCATCGTGTCCCAACAGGTCTCCGTCGCCAGCGCCCGGGCGATCTGGGCACGCACCAAGGCAGTGTTCGATCCCTTTACGGCTGAGAGGCTGGTCAGCGCCCCCGAGGCGGATTTCCGCACCGGCGGCCTGTCGATGCCGAAGATCCGTACCCTCAGGGCGCTCGGCCAGGCGGTGCTGGACGGGCTCGATCTCCATGCCCTGGCCGTATTGAGCGCCGATGCTGCCCGCGCGGAGTTGACCAAGGTCAAGGGCATCGGTCCCTGGACCGCCGATATCTATCTGATGTTCTGTCTCGGCCATGGCGATGCCTTTGCCTCGGGCGACCTCGCCTTGCAGGAAGCCGCGCGCATGCTGCTCGAACTCGAAGAGCGCCCGAATGCCGTCGCCCTTTCAGAGATCGCCGAAGCCTGGCGCCCCTGGCGCGGTGTTGCCGCCCGGCTGCTCTTTGCCTATTACGCCAAGATGAAGAATCGGTCGGGTGTACCGATCGACTGATCGCGGGACGCATTTTCGTCACGCGAATCGGTGCTCTGTGCATGCGAGACAAAATGAGGAGACGCGGATGACGAAGCTCGACGGACCCCGCCTGCCCGCCCGATCGGGCAAAGCCCGCCAGCTCGTCGTCTTCCTGCATGGCTATGGCGCCGACGGCAACGATCTGATCGACATCGGCCGAGCCTGGCAGGAACTCCTGCCCGACACTGCCTTCGTATCGCCCCATGCGCCCGAGCCCTGTGCGGGAGGTCCCTTCGGCCGTCAATGGTTCCCGCTGACCTTTCAGATTCCCAATGAGCGCTGGCATGGCGTCGAGAAGGCTCGGCCCGTGCTCGATGCCTTCCTGGACGAGGAACTCGAGCGCGAAGGGCTGGACGAGACCGCGCTCGCTTTGGTCGGTTTCAGCCAGGGCACCATGATGGCGCTGCATGTCGGGCTTCGTCGCCCCAAGGCGATGGGGGCCATCGTCGGCTATTCCGGCGTTCTGGTTTGTCCGGAAGGGCAGTTGCCCACGGTGATGGCGCCGGAGATCACCGCGAGGCCACCGGTTCTGCTGATGCATGGCGACCAGGACCAGGTCATTCCGCCCTTCGCGCTGCAGTTCTCGCAGGAAGGGCTCAAAGCCCTTTCAGTGCCGGTCGAAGCCCATATGAGCCGTGGGCTCGGCCATGGCATCGACAATCAGGGACTGCAACTCGGCGGCACCTTCCTTGCGCAGGCACTGGCTCGGGCCGAATAGGGGGAAAGACCGGTTTGAGGAAAGTGCCACGACCGGAGCATTTTTCCCTCTCCCCCAACGGGAGAAGGGAACTTATAAAGCCCGAACGACGCGCCTTCCTGCGCGGGGTGGCAGCGCTTGGCCTGGGCGCGCTGGCTTCACCCGCCATCGTCAGCCAGGCGCTCTCCTCCTCCGGGGAGCTGAACTATCTCGGCTGGTCGGGTTATGATTTCGGCGCCCTGTTCCGCACATTCACCGAAAAGACCGGCATTACCGTCAATTTCAGCGAGCAGCCCGACCAGGAGGCGATGCTGGCGCAGGCGCGCATCGCCGCCCAGGGTGTGGGCGCCGACATCGTCGAACCCTCCATCGACCGCCTGCCGGAATGGCTGCAGGCGGACCTGCTGCAGCCCTGGAACGATGGCAATGTCAGCCTCGATCTCTATGACAAGGCGTTCCTGACCGGTTCTGCCATGCATAAGGGCCGGCGCTACTTCTTGCCGGTGGTCTGGGGCGCGGAGGCCCTGGCCTATGCGCGCCCAGCCGCACCGCAGACCTATGGCACTGCATCCCTCACCGCGCTTTTCGATGAAAAATATCGCGGCAAGGTCGCGATCAGGCCGTCGACCGGGCTGGCTGCGATGGGCCGGGTGCTGGAGGCCGAGGGAAAGCTGCCGAGGCCTTGGCTTGACGGCTACAAGGACGAGGCTGCCATGCGCCAGCTCTGGGACCTCGCACTGGCCGAGGCGACCAGGCGCAAGGCCGTGATCGGCCAGTTCTGGAGCAGCGAAAACGAAGCGCTGGCGGCCTTCCGCAGCAAGGGCTGCACGCTGGGGCTGACCTGGGACACCACGGCGCAGGTGCTCACCGCTGACGATGTCGGCTTCGTGGCACCCAGGGAAGGGGCCTTTGGCTGGCTGCAGGGCTATGGCCTGCTCAAGAATGCGCGGAATGCCGAGCAGGCCCATGAATGGGCCCGCTTCATCGTCACGCCCGAAGCCTCGGCCGCCTACGCCACGGCTTTTTCCGCCAATCCGGTGTCGCGGGGCGCCATCGACCGGCTCGATGGCAAGCTGCGGGATTTCCTCCGGGCTGCCTATCCCGACGATGCTCTCTCGAAGGTCTGGTGGTCGCCGGCGCAGCCGCCCTGGTTCGTCACGCTGCGCAGCGAATACGCGCAGAAATGGCAGGCGGCCTGAGAGGCGACCGGGCACTGGCTTGGAACCGGACAAGCATCGTCATAATGTGAGGACATGCCAGTCGATCATGATATCCGTCGTGCCAGCCCGGATGATGCGCCGGCGATCAGTGAGATCATCCTCGCGGCTTTACGAGAAACCAATGCCCGCGACTATGCACCTCAGATCATTGCCAGGGTGGAGGAGAGCTTCACGCCCTCGCGGGTGGAAGAGCTGATACGGACACGTAAAGTCCTTGTCGCTCTTGCCGGCGAGCGGATCATCGGGACTGCGAGCCTGGAGGGAGAGTGGATTCGAACGGTGTTCGTCGCTCCCGATGCTCAGGGCAAGGGCGTGGGGCGACGCCTTATGGCCAGGATCGAAGATTTGGCGCGGCATGCGGGTCTTGCAACATTGCAGGTTCCCGCCACCGTGACGGCTGAACGATTCTACAGCAAGCTGGGATTTAAGGTCGTGCGCGATAGTTATCACGGCGATGAACGCACGATCATCATGGAGCGCCGTCTGGTCTCGTTGTGAACCAGGCTTGGCCGCGAGGATCACACCCCCATCGTCGCGGCGATCTTGTCCATGTTCCTGGCGAGCTTGAGGTCGAGTTCGGTCAGCCCGTCGGCGTCATGCGTGGAGAGTGTGACGTCGACGGTCTTGTAGACATTGGACCATTCGGGATGATGGTTGAGCTTTTCGGCGGTGAGGGCGGCCCGCGCCATGAAGCCGAAGGCCTCGTTGAAATTGCGGAAAACGAAGACACGGCGAATCGCGTCGCGGCCCGGTGTCGCGGCCCAGTTGGCAAGCTCGGCCAGCGCGGAGCGGCGTTCGTCATCGTTCAGTTTCGCTTGGGGCATGTCGGCCTCCCTTGATGCGTTATAGCCATGACGGCCATGTCAAGGCTTGGCGGGCAGCAATGACGATGTCAGCGCAGCGCAACCTCTTCGCGCCGCTGCAACTCATAGGCCTCTTCGACGATATAGGGGCCACCGCCCACCGAATCGCGCGAGGAGTAGAGCACGAAGCGCTCGGCCGTGAAGCTTAGACGGCCGCCGCCGCGCAAGGCCAGCCAGTCGGCGGTGAGACGCGCCGTGGCTTCGCTGCGCAGCCGAGCCAGCGTGATGTGCGGGGTATATTGCCGGTTCTCGATCGGCACGCCGAGGCGGCGAAGCAGGCGCTCCTGCACGGCCTGCAGCTCCATCAAGGGCGGCGTGGGCAATACCCTGGCATAGACCGATTTCGGCCTGCTGCCGCCGAAGGCATCCAGCCCGTCGACGGCGATGTCGACAATGGGCCGGCGAATGCCATCGAGGGCTTCGGCGACATCGCGCGCCAGCCTGTCATCGATATCGCCGATGAAGGACAGGGTGATGTGATAGTTCTCGACGTCGATCCAGCGGGCACCGGGCAGGCCACCGCGGAGCGTCGACAACTTCATGCCGATGATGGGAGGGACTTCCAGAGCGGTAAACAGACGCGGCATGGCACTAACGCCGTATGGTTATCGTCGGACACCCAATCCTAATGAGATTTGCCGGCAGGGGGAAAGCGCAAAGCGTCGCGGCCCCCTCCCTTTGGTGGTTTTTTCTGCGGAAAACGAGATGAGGCCCTTTGGAGCAAAGCGAATCTAGGCGGAAACACTTGTTTGCTCCCCCTCTTTGGTTCCATGCCAATCCAACGGATTGGCAAGAGCGTCTTTGCGGTTCCTGGCGTGACCGCCAAGTCGCAAGACGCTCTTGGGGCTCCGGCGGCTTTTACGGCGCTGGGTTCATGTGCAGCTGGTGGATGGCATCGATGCGCGCCTCCAGGTCGGCCGGGATGGCGACGTCGATCGAGCCGATGGCCGTCCTGAGCTGCACCATGGTGGTCGCGCCGATGATGGTCGCGGTGGTGAAGGGCCTGGTGTTGGCGAAGGCGAGCGCCATCTGCGCCGGATCGAGGCCATGCTCGCGGGCGAGGTCGAGATAGGCGTCGACGGCGATGTCGGCCCCGGGCTTCTCATAGCGCTGCAGCCGGTTGAAAAGGGCCTTGCGCGAACCGGTAGGCAGGGCTCCGTCTCGGTATTTGCCGGTGAGATAGCCCTGGGCCAGGGCGGAATAGGCGAGCAGGCCGAGCTGCTCGCGCATGGCAATCTCGGCCAGGGCGGTTTCAAAGGTGCGATTGACCAGCGAATAGGCGTTCTGGATTGACTGCATGCGCGCCAGGCCATGCGTCTCGCTTTCCGCGAGGAAGCGCATCGCCCCCCAGGCGCTCTCGTTGGAGAGGCCGATCCAGCGAACCTTGCCTGCCTTCACGAAGCCGTCGAGCACGTCAAGCTGTTCGGCGATCGTGGTTGTTTCGTCGGGATCGCTGGCACGGAAGGCGGTGGGATTGGAACCCCAGGGCATCGAGCGTTCGGGCCAATGGAGCTGGTAGAGATCGATATAGTCGGTCTGGAGCCGGTTGAGGCTCTTGTCGAGCGCCTCCGTCATCTGGGCGCGATTGAGGTGGGTCGGCTCCTGGGCGTCGCGCAGCCAGATCGAGGTGCCCGAGCCGGCAACCTTGGTGGCGAGGATCACCTTGTCGCGCATGCCGCGCGCCTTGAACCAGTTGCCGATGATGCGCTCCGTCGAGCCGGCGGTCTCGGCCCGCGGCGGAACCGCATACATTTCGGCAGTATCGAAGAAATTGACCCCCTGTTCGAGGGCATAATCCATCTGGGCGAAGCCATCTGCCTCGCTGTTCTGCTCGCCCCAGGTCATGGTGCCCAGGCAGATCACGGAAACGTCCTGGCCGGTACGGCCGAGCTTATGGAATTTCATGAAAAAGGATCCGGGAAACGGGAAGACCCTGTTTGAAGCAAGCGCGACGGGCTTGGCAAGCCCTGGCGGACATTTGCGGCGGTGGCGTCAGCGGTAGAAATCGCTGGGTGGCAGGCCGAAATGCCGGCGAAACATCGCGGTGAAGGCGCTCTGGCTGGCATAGCCGCTGTCATAGGCGACATCGATGATACGGGCGCCGCTGGCCAGGCGTTCCAGGGCAAAGAGCAGCCTTGCCTGCTGGCGCCATTGGCCGAAAGTGAGCCCGGTCTGGCTGGCGAACAGGCGATGCACGGTCTTGGGCGTGATGCCGAGCCGCCGCGCCCAGCCCTGCGCCGTCTCCTCGCTTTCGGGGTGTGCGATCAGGTGCCGGCAGATGCTGCGCAGGCGGACGTCCGTCGGCATCGGTAGATGCAGCGGCAGGACGTCGAGAAGCTTGAGCTCGTCGAGCAGCAATTGCATCAGCCTTTCGTCGCGCCCGCCCGGAAGATAGTCGAGCGGGATGGCAACGGCGGCGACGATCAACTCGCGCAGGAGAGGGGAGACGGCGATCACGCAATTGTCGGCGGGCAGGGTGGCGGAGACGGTGGGATCGATGAAGACGGTGCGGATCTTCACGTCGCCGCACATGCGCACTTCATGCTCGATACCGCCGACCAGCCAGACGGCCCGGTTGGGTGGCACCACCCAGCTGCCGGCCTGCGAGCGGATGATCATCACGCCCTGGATGGCATGGAGCAACTGCGCGCGCGGATGGGCGTGCCATCCAGTCGAGGACCCATCGGGATAGTCGATCTCCATCGCCACGACTGCGCGTTCGGTGTCGTGGAAGGCGAGGTGGCGGGTGGTACGATCGTCACTCATGTCTCAATCGCAATAATCAATGTTAGATTAGCGTGAGACGGACTTGGTGAAAAGCGGCAATGTCCGCCCGTTCACGTCACGGGTATGCCATGTCCTCCAAACCCTCCTCCGCCACTCCCCTGTCCTTGCTCTATCCCTTCTTCGCCATCGTCCTGTGGGCCGGCAACGTCATCGTCTCCAGGCTGTCGGCCCACGCCATCGGGCCCCAGGCCATCACGTTCTACCGCCTCGTGCTGGCGGTCGGCCTGATGACCCTCTTCGTCGGCGTGCCGGCCTGGCGCAACCGGGCGATACTCTGGCGCCATCTCGGTCAATTCGCCGTGCTCGGCTTCCTGGCCATGTGCCTGTTCCAGAGCCTGTCCTACCTCGCCGCCGGCTCGACCACGGCGACCAACATGGCGGTGTTCACGGCGCTGTCGCCCTTGCTGACCGTGGCGCTGAGCGCAGTGATGTTGGGTGAGCGGCCGACCATCGGCATGGTCGGCGGCGGCGTCCTCTCGATCGTCGGCATCGTCTATCTGGTCAGCGCCGGCGAACTCGGCGGCCTCGTGCGGGACGGCGTGCATCCCGGCGATGCGCTGATGCTGCTGGCGGGTCTGGTCTACGCGCTCTATTCGGTGCTGCTCAAGCGCTGGAACCTGCCGGTCTCGGGCTGGCAATCGACCTATATGCAGGCGCTGTGCTCGCTGGCCGTGATGTTCCCGGCCCTTTTGGCAACGCCGGCGCCGCTCAGGGCCCTCAACATGGAGACGCTGCCGCTGATCGCCTATGCCGGCTGTGCTGCCTCGGTGGTGCTGCCGGTATTATGGATCCGCGGGGTCGAGCATCTCGGCCCCAGCCGCTGTGCCATCTTCCTCAATCTGTTGCCGGTGTTCACTGCCTTCGCAGCCATCGTCATGTTGGGCGAGCCGATCCGCTCCTACCACGTCGTCGGCGGCGGCCTGGTGCTCGCCGGTGTGATTGCGGCGCAGCTGCTGAAGCGGCCGCTGGGTCGGCGGGCGGTGGCGACAGAACTGCCGAAATGAAGGCTGCGTCAGCAGGCGGCGCTAGACGCTTACCGCCTGCACCCCGCGCCCTTCCTCGCCGAAGACCTTGAGATAGCGGTCGATCGCCGGCTGGCCGCCCGTGGCCTTGGCGAGGTTGTCGGAGAGCTTCACCGCCGGCTTGCCGTTGACCGAGGTGATCTTGCACACCAGCGAGATCGGATCGAGCAGCGGGATGGGATGCGAGCCGCAGCCGCGGAAATCGTTGGTGAGATTGGTGCCCCAGCCATAGGAGGGGCGCATGCGGCCGTTGAAGCTCTTATGAGCGGTCTCGATGGAATCGATGTCGAGGCCGTCGGAGAAGATGATCAGTTTCTTGGCAGGGTCGCGGCCCCGCGCCCTGTACCAGGCGATGATCTCCTCGCCGGCCTCCTGGATCGGCTTGGAATCGGGGCGCATGCCCGTCCAGTCGGCCACCCAGTCGGGCGCGCGCTCCAGGAAGGCGGCGGTGCCGAAGGTGTCGGGCAGCACGATCAGCAAATTGCCGTCATAGAAATCGCGCCACATCTCCAGCACCTTGTAGGGCGACTCGCGCAGGCAGCCGTCCTCCTCGCACAGCGCCGCATAGACCATGGGCAGCTCATGGGCGTTGGTGCCGATCGATTCCAGGTCGTTGTTCATGGCGAGCAGCACGTTGGAGGTGCCGACGAAGGCGCTGCCCAGCCCCTCCTTCATCGCCTCCACGCACCAGCTCTGCCACAGGAAGGAATGGCGCCGCCTGGTGCCGAAATCGGAGATACGCAAGCCTTCCAGCTTCTTCAGCCGCTCGATCTTGTCCCACAGCTTGGCCTTGGCGCGAGCATAGAGGATGTCGAGCTCGAAGCGGCCCATGGAGCGGGTGGCGGCCCTGGATTTCAGCTCGTTGATGATGGCGAGCGCCGGCACTTCCCACATGGTGGCCTGGCTCCAGGGCGCGTCGAATTCGAGCACATAATCGCCGTTCTCGATGCGCAGATCGTAGTCCGGCAGGCTGAAATCGGCGAGCCAGTCGAGGAATTCGGGCCGGAAGATCTGCTGCTTGCCATAGAAGGTGTTGCCGCGCAGCCAGATCAGCTCGCGCTTGCCGAAGCGCAAAGTGCGGGCGTGGTCGAGTTGGTCACGCAGTTCCTTCTCGTCGATCACCGCGGCGAGGTTGATCGATTTGGTGCGGTTGATCACGGTGAAGGTGGTGCGCACATTCTCATGCCGGGCATGGATGGGCTGCAGCATCAGGAGCTTGTAGAAGTCCGTGTCCAGGAGGCTGCGGACGATCGGGTCGAGCTTCCAGGTCCGATCGTACACCCTCTTGGCAATATCGATATTCATGAAAAGTGCCCCAAAGCCACCATAGCCGGCGAAAGAGCGGACCATGCGTGGATTGAAGGGCAAGATCAAGTAGCGCTGGGAGCGCGGACTTCTCAACGACATGCAGGCACATCGCGACATCCGCTCTTCTTACGCAAGCTGGTCGTGGCCAAGAGTGGACTGCCGGAGCGAACTGGAAGTCCGCGCTCCGAAGAGGCCCTGCGGCTTTGCTGCGCTTGACGCCCACAGACACCGCCTTCCATAAGTCCTACAAAACAGGGCGCCGAAACGATATCGGCGCGCGGCTTTTCGGGCATGGAGACGGGAATGGTGGGCGACGTCGCGGAATCGACCTCGGTGGCGGGGGCAGGCTTGCCCAAGATCGCCTGGGGCAAGGGCCTCGTGCTTACCGATGTCGACGGCAAGCAATATCTCGACGGTTCGGGCGGACCCGCCGTCTATTGCCTCGGCCACGGCAATGAGGAGGTCAACCAGGCGATCAAGGACCAGCTCGATCGCATCGCCCATGGTTATCGCTACAATTTCACCTCCGATCCGCTGGAGGAGTTGACCGAGCGCGTCGGCCGGCTCTGCGGAGGCACGCTCCGGCATATGGTGTTCGTATCCGGCGGTTCGGAGGCGGTGGAATCGGCCCTGAAGCTGGCCCTGCAATACTTCGCGGCGCGGGGCGAAATGAGCCGGCGGCGCTTCATTTCGCGCGAGCGCTCCTGGCACGGCAACACGCTGGGGGCGCTGGCGCTCTCGGGCTTCCGCGAACGCCGCCTTTCCTTCGAGGGCGCGCTCGTCGACGTGCCGCGCCTCTCGCCCGCCAATGTCTACCGGCCGCCGGCCGGCGTGGTGCCGGCGGATGTTGGCGCGGCCTGCGCCCAGGAACTCGAAGACAAGATCCTGGAACTCGGTCCCGACAAGGTCGCGGCCTTCGTGTTCGAGCCGGTGGTGGGCGCTGCCGGCGGTGTGGTGCCAGCGCCGCCGGGCTATGCCAGGAAAGTGCGAGAGATCTGCGACCGCTATGGCGTGCTGATGATTGCCGACGAGGTGATGTGCGGCGCCGGGCGCTGCGGCACCTGGCGCGCGCTCGAACATGACGGTGTCCTCCCCGACATCATGACGGTGGCCAAGGGCCTGGGCGGGGGCTATCTGCCGCTTGGTGCGGCTGTATATTCCGACAGGGTCGCCGAACCGATCAACGCCGTCGACGGCGGCCCGCAGACCGGGCATACCTTCACCGGCCATACCGCCGCCTGCGCCGCCGGCGTCGCCGTGCAGCGCATCGTCGAGCGCGACGGGCTGGTGCAGCGCGTCGCCGTGAAGGGCGAGGAATTCAAGCGCACCCTGGCCGATGCCCTCCACGGCATTGCCCAGATCGGCGATATCAGGGGCCGCGGCTTCTTCACCGGCATCGAGATCGTTGCCGACCGCGACAGCAAGGAGCCCTTCCCGGCGGACAAGGCGCTGTTCCTCAAGATCCGCGCACGTGCGTTCGCCAACGGGCTGATCTGCTACCCTTCGGGCGGCAATGTCGACGGCATCAGGGGCGACACAGTGATCCTGGCGCCGCCCTACAACGCCACCGACAGCGAGTTGAGTGAAATTGCCGGGCGCTTCGCGATATCGCTGCGCCAGGCCCTCAAGGACATTGGAGCATAGAGGCTGTCATGGCGAACAAGGTCATCATTTCCTGCGCGATCACCGGCTCGATCCATACGCCATCGATGTCGCCGCATCTGCCGGTGACGCCGGAGGAAATCGCCGTCTCTGCCATCGAGGCGGCGCAAGCCGGAGCTGCGGTGCTGCATCTGCATGCGCGTGATCCAAAGACGGGCGCGCCGACGCCCGATGTGACCGTTTTCGAGCAATTCGTGCCGCGCATCCGCGAAGCTGTTGACGCCATCGTCAACATCACCACCGGCGGCTCGGCCCGCATGAGCATCGAGGAACGCCTGAAGGGGCCAGCGAGCCTTCAGCCCGAAATGTGCTCACTCAATCTCGGCACCATGAATTTCGGGCTTTATCCGATGCTGGACCGGCCGCGCGAGTGGAAGCACGATTGGGAAGTGCCCTTCCTGGAGGCGACGCGCGGCGGCATGTTCAAGAACACGCTGGCCGATATCGAGCACATTCTCACCACCATGGGCCCGCTCGGCACGCGGTTCGAGTGCGAATGCTACGATGTCGGCCACCTCTATACGCTCGCCCATTTCCTCGACCGCAAGCTGGTGAAGCCGCCGCTGTTCGTGCAGACCGTGCTTGGCATCCTCGGCGGCATCGGCGCCAATCCCGACAGTGTGGTCGACATGCGCCGCACGGCCGACAAGCTATTCGGCAATGATTACGAGTGGTCGATGCTAGCTGCCGGCCGCAACCAGATGGCGCTCGGCACCATGGCGGCGGTGATGGGCGGCCATGTCCGCGTCGGGCTCGAGGACAATCTGTGGATCGGCAAGGGTCAGCTCGCCAGCTCCAATGCCCAGCAGGTCACCAAGATCCGCACCATTCTCGAGGAACTGGGCCTGGCCATCGCTACACCAGACGAGGCCCGCGCCATCATCGGCATCCGGCCGCGCTGATGCGGATCCGTCCCGCCACGCCGGAGGACTGCGATGCCGTCGCGGCGATGGTGGGCGAGCTTGCGGCCTTGTTCGGGGTCAAGGTCGGCACGACGGGTGATATTCTGCGTGCCGAGGCTTTCGGGGCCATTCCCAGCATCGGTATTGTCGTTGCGGAGCCACCGGAGGGTGGCCTCGCCGGCTATCTCGTGCACCAGGACAGTTTTTCGACCTGGCGCGGCGCCAATGGTGTCTTCGTGGTCGACCTCTATGTCGCGCCGCTGCGGCGCAACGAGCATATCGGCATCCGCCTGCTGGCCGAGGCGGCCCGGTGCGGCCGCCAGCGTGGCGCGCGCTTCATGCGCCTCGACCTCGATGCCGGCAATGAGGCGGGGCTGCGTTTCTACCGGCGGCACGGCTTCCGCACGCTCGACCATGATCGCTTCCTGGTGCTGGACGAGTCGGGTTTCATCGATCTGATTGAGAAGTGTTGATTATGAGTGCCATCGAGATTTCCGATCTGCGTGACCAGCCCCATTTCCTCGACGTGGTCGCCGACCGAGTCTGGCGCGCCTGGTGGCAGGAACAAGGGGAGTCTCTCGAAACCGTGTCGAGCCTGTTTGCCGAGAATCTGACGGCTACGGGCACATTGCCGGCCTGCCTGGTGGCACATCGGGGCAATGATTTCGTCGGTACTGCGTCGCTGATCGCCAGCGATCTCGAGGAACGCCCGGCGCTCACGCCCTGGGTTGCCGCCGTGTGGATCGAGCCGGAATTCCGTCGCCACGGGCACGGTGCCGCCGTCGTGGCGGCGGTGGCGGAACTCGCCTTCCGCCGTGGGTTCAGCCAGGCCTATCTCTGCGCCGAGGTCGACAAGCGCAGCTTCTATGCCGGGCTGGGATGGCGCCTGATGGAAGAGAATATCGGCCCCTTTTCCCTCGATGTCTTCGAGAAGAGGGCACCCACACGCTGATTTAGGCATCAAACCAGGCTGTTATGCCATAATGCCGCCTGCAAATTCCGCCATCAGGCCGTAACAGCCTCCGGAGCAGGGCGTTTTCAGTGGAAATGCGATTTTGCTTTGGTTCTCCCATTTTGACGCGTGTTTTGCGCGTCTTGGTGATTCCACCAAAGCGCAAAACACTCTAGTTTCCCGGCATGTTTCGTTCGCTTTCCCGTTTCCTACTGCTGTGCAGCCTGCTCCTCACGCTTGTCGCCGCCCCCATGGCGGCGAGGGCGCAGGACGCCGAGGCACTGACCGGTTTCCAGACGGGGCTGGCCCTCGACAAGAAGTCGCTGGACGACATCGCCACCCAGCTCGCCACCATTACCGACAATGGCGATGAGGCGCAGAAATCCCTGCAGGATCTGCGCGAGACGGTCAGCAAGAGGCGCGCCGATCTTGCCGCCTTGCTGGGCACCATCGTTCCGGTCCGCGACAAGGCCAAGGCAGCGCTCGACGCCTTTCCGCCGCAGCCCAAACCGGTCGATCCGCCCGAGGCCAAGGTCACGACCGAGGCCCGCAAGGCGGCCTCCGATCTGCTCGCCAAGCTGAACGATGTCGCCGCCGAGACGCAAAAGCAGATCTCGCGTGCCGACCAGATCGTCAATACCATCACGGTCCGCCCCTTCAACAATGCGCTGGCCAAGGAGCAGAAGTCGCTTGATGGGGTGGAGGCGGCTCTGACCAGCCTCCCCACCGATCAGGAGAACGCGTCGAAGATCCTGGATGAGCTGCGCAGCACGGTGGATACGGCCATCATCAATCTGTCTGACGTGCAGACGAAGGTCACGCCCATGCGGGACCAGTCCGCGGACAGGCTCAAGAAACTGGGAGAGCCCGATCCGTCCGAAAGTGCCGATATCGCCGAGACGCGCGGTACACAAAAGGATCTGCAAAGCCTGCTTACTGGTGTGCTCAAAGTGGCGGGAGACCAGTCCACGCGAGCGGCGAACCTCTCCAATACGATCACGGAGCGGCAGCGAGAGCAACTCACCGGCCGTCTGCTAAAGAGCGGCAACAGCCCCTTCTCGGGCGAATTCTGGCTTCCCGTACTGGAAAACCTGCCCAGGGCCGGGGAGACCGCAGGGCGCGAGTTTTCGCGCCACAGCAACTATCTGGTGTCGAAGGTCAATTCCACCACCATCGCCATCTTCCTGCTGACCATCGCCATCGGCTATGCCGTCACGCAGTTCCTGCGCCTGCGCATCCAGCGCTGGCGTGCCCGCCTGCCGCGCAGCAAGCGAGCCTCGCGGCGCTATGTCGCCTCGCTCGATGCGGTGCTCGGCATCGTCCACATCATGCTCGGGGTGCCGGTCGGGATCTTCGTGGCGGTGCTGGCCTTCGATCTTTCAGGGCTGGTGCCGGAAGACGTGATCACCAATTACGGCTCGCGCCTGATTGCTGCCTCTTCTATCGGCTTTGGCCTATGGGCTCTGGCGCAGGCGGTCCTGGCCGAGGGCCATGCCGAACTGCGCCTGCTGCCCCTGAGCGACTGGGCCGTCCGCCGTATCGGGCGGCGCATGGGCTGGCTCGCGGTGGTGCTCGGCCTCTCCATCCTCCTGGACGGCCTTATCCGGTCTCTCCACGCCGATCCTTCCCTTAGCGTCGCCCGCGAAACGATTTCGGCTATCTTCTATCTCGCCATTATCGTCTCCCTGCTCATCCGCATCCGCAACGCTCCGCCGACGGTGGTGGACGGGCGTACGCTGGCGCCTGACGAAGACCTGACAGGGCTCGACATTCTCAGGCCGATCGGATGGCTCTCCGTGGTGGTGATGGCCGTGTGCCTTGCCATCGGCTACAGCACGCTCGCGGTCGCGGCGGCGGTCTTCCCGCTGCTGGTCCTGTGCGTGGTGGCAGCGAGCTACCTGCTCACCACTTTGGTCGATTCGGCCCTGACCGAGCGGCTGATCTCGGACGTCGACCGCCGCCGCGCGGTGGCGAGCACCATCGGCGTGACCTCCAAGCAGGTCACGTTTGGGGCGACCCTGCTGTCCGGTGTCCTGCGCTTTTTGATCATCTCCTTCGCCGTCGGTAGCCTCGGACTGCCCTTCGGCCTCTATTCGACCGACATGGCGCCGGCGATCCAGCGGGCCTATTTCGGCTTCAAGATCGGTGAGCTGACGATTTCACCCTCGTCGATCATCAGCGGCATCGTGCTGTTCATCATCATCTGGGCGGTGATGCGGCTGATCAAGGGCTGGCTCGGCAATACGCTGTTGCCGCGTACCTCCCTCGATTCGGGCGTGCAGAATTCGATCGCCACCATCATCGGCTATCTCGGCTTCATCCTCGCCATTTCAGCCGGTCTGTCCGAGGTCGGCGTGAGCTGGCAGAATATCGGCATCGTCGCCGGCGGTCTGTCGGTCGGTCTGGGTCTCGGCCTGCAGGGCATCGCCGGTAATTTCGTTTCCGGCCTGATCCTGCTGGCCGAACGCCCGATCCGGGTCGGCGACATCATCGCCGCCGCCGGTGAGGAAGGCTATGTCCGCCGCATCTCCGTGCGTTCGACCACGCTGGAGACCTATGACCGCGCCACGCTGATCATCCCCAACTCGACCCTGATCACCGGCTCGGTGAAGAACTGGGTCTATGGCAATACCTGGAGCCGGCTGCGCATCGCCCTGACCGTGCTTTATGACAGCGACATCGATGCGGTGAAGGCGGCCATGCTGGCAGCACCGGAGGACGATCCACGCATCCTGCCGACGCCGCGGCCCCAGGTCTACATGACCTCGATGGATGTAGGGCTCGAATTCGAACTCATCGTGATGGTTGCCAGCATGGAGACGCAGGTTGCGGTCAAGAGCGACCTGCTGGCCCGCATCTTCAAGAATTTCCGGGCCAAGGGCATCCGCCTGCATGGGCAGGGCGCTGCGGCGCCACCACAGAGGGTCATTCTGTTCGAACCCGAACTGCAGGCGGCGCTCACCACCAAGCTCAAGGGCGACAAGCCCGAGGCGGAGGCTCCTGTCGCAGAGCCCACCGCTGCCAAACCTTCAACCCCGCCGGCTCCGGCGGGATCCTGACCGTGGAGAACTCGATGTCGCGCATGAGGGTGGCTGCGGCCACTTTTCTTGTCTTGGGTGTTGCCTTGGGACTGGGCGGTTGCGCCCTCACGCAAAAGCCTGAAACCGTTTCCTATCAACGCCGCCCCGTATCCTTCAATCCGGCGCAAGCACGCGACTGGCTGACCCGATATCGCCAGAGCAAGGGTCTCACCGCTGTGGCGCTGGATTCGCGCCTGACGGCCTTCGCCCAGAGCCAGGCCAATGCCATGGCCTCGGCCAACCAGCTCTCCCATTCGATCGGCGGCAGCTTCTCCACCCGCGTCAAATCGGCCGGGCTGGACGATTCCAAGATCGGTGAGAACGTCTCCTACGGCACCTATACCGATCTCGACGCCATGAAGCAGTGGAAGAACTCGCCTGAGCATGACGAGAATCTATTGATGCCAGGTGCCACCCGCTTCGGTATCGCCATTGCCAGGGCTGGCGAGCGGGTCTATTGGGCCATGGCGGTTGCCGGCGACCCCTCAAGGCCCGAGGAGGCGCAGGCCTTCGGGGCCGGCCCAGTGGTGCGCGTGGTGCGCAGGCCCACGCGTGTGAGAAGCTCCGGGGGGCTCTTCGGCGGCCTGTTCGGGAGTTGAGTGCGGCATGAGCGGGCCTGACAAGCAGAACTACGACGATACCAGGCGCGACTTCCGCTGGGATCTGCCGGCGCGCTACAATATCGGCGTGGATGTCTGCGATGTCTGGGCCAAACGCGATCCCGACAAGCTGGCCATCCTGCGCCGGCTGCCCGGCGGCGGCAGCGAGCGCATCAGCTATGGTGCCTTGCGCGAGGCCTCCGACCGCTTCGCGTTGGCGTTGAAGCGTCTGGGTATCCGCGAAGGCGACCGCGTCGCGATCCTGCTGCCGCAATCGCCGGCGGTGGTGATCGCTCATCTCGCTGTGGCCAAGCTCGGTGCCATCTCCCTGCCACTTGCGGTGTTGTTCGGCCCGGATGCGCTGAGCTTCCGCCTGCGTGATTCCAGCGCCAAGGCAGTGCTGCTCGATGAGAATGGACTCGCCAAGCTGGGCGAGATCGAGGCCAGGCTGCCGGATCTGGAGACGGTAATCAGCGTTGACGGGGCCGGCGGCGGCGCGCTCGACTTCCACCGTCTGATCGCCGGGGCCAAGGGCGAGTTGACGCCGGTCGCCTCCAGTCCCGACGATCCGGCGATGATGATCTACACCTCCGGCACCACGGGCCAGCCGAAGGGTGCGCTGCATGGGCATCGCGTGGTATCAGGCCATATTCCGGGCTTGCGCTTCGCCCATCCCGGCCTCGGCCAGCCCGACGATGTGATGTGGACGCCGGCCGACTGGGCCTGGGCTGGCGGCCTGCTCAACGTGCTGCTGCCCAGTCTGGCTCTGGGCGTGCCGGTGGTGGCTGGCCTTCATGCCAAGTTCTCGGTGGACGAGGTGCTGGGACTGCTCTGGGACTTCAAGGTCCGCAATGCCTTCCTGCCGCCCACGGCCCTGCGCATGCTCCAGGCGGCGCATCAACCCGGCCAGGTCTATCGCACGCACCTGCGCTCGATCATGTCGGCCGGCGAGACGCTGGGGCCTGGCACCTTTGCCTGGGCCGAGGCGGCCTTCGGCTTTCCGGTCAACGAGCTCTATGGCCAGACCGAATGCAACCTCGTGCTCGGTTCCTGCCATGAGTTGGGCGTTAGCCGGCCTGGCGCCATCGGCAAGGCCGTGCCAGGCCATCGCGTGGCAGTGATCGATGAAGAGGGGCAGGAAAGCCCCACGGACGAGATCGGCGAGATCGCCATACGCGCGCCCGATCCGGTGATGTTCCTGGGCTATTGGGGCAATGCCACCGCCACCACGGCGAAATACCGCGATGGTTGGCTGATGACCGGCGACAAGGCGCGGCGCGACATTGACGGCTATGTGCACTTTGTCGGGCGCGGCGACGACATCATCACCTCGGCCGGCTATCGCATCGGCCCGGGTGAGATCGAGGACTGTCTGATGCGCCATGCCGCTGTCGCCATGGCGGCCGTGGTCGGCATGCCCGACAGCCTGCGCACCGAGATCGTCAAGGCCTTCGTGGTGCTCAAGCCAGGCTTCACGGCGTCCGAGGCCATGTCCGCCGATCTGCAGCTTTTCGTGCGCGAGCGCCTGTCCGCCCACGAATATCCGCGCGTGATCGCCTATGTCGATTCCGTGCCGCTGACCTCGTCGGGAAAGATCATCCGCCGGGCCTTGCGCGAACTCGACTGAGGGCGAGAAGCTCGATGTGCTTTGCCCTGTCGCTGCAATTGCATGCAATGCCATAGCGGTCATTGCGAGCACAGCGAAGCAGTCCAGGTTTGCCGCACAACGATGGCCGGATTGCCTCGCCTCGCTCGCAATGACGAAATTATTGAATTCATTCGCTCCTTTGCGAGGCTTGGTGAAGCCGCTCAGTCGACCTGGAACATGGCGTCGACTTCGACGGCAACGCCGAGCGGCAGTTGCGCCACGCCCACCGCGGAGCGGGTATGGCGGCCGGCTTCGCCGAAGACCTCGACCATCAGATCGGACGCGCCGTTGGCGACCTTGGGTTGCTCTGTGAAGCTCTCGGCCGAATTGACGAAGACGTTGAGGCGCAGCACGCGCTTGACCCTGTCGAGATCGCCGAGGGCGTTCTGGAGCTGGGCAACGATGTTGAGGCCGGCCATTCGCGCGGCCTGCCGGCCTTCCTCGGCGCTGAAATCGCCGCCGACGCGACCGATGAACTTGAATTCACCGTTCCAGGAGCAGACCTGGCCCGAGACGAAAGCGGTGCCATTGGCGATGACCACCGGCGTATAATTGGCGACCGGTGCGGCGGCGTTGGGCAGTTCAATATGCTTTGCTGCGAGCTGGCGGGCGATGGTTCCGGACATGAGAGCCTCCTTAAGGCCTTGAGATTTGGGCGCGGTGCTGCGATGGGCGAATGCCGTGGCCGGGCTCATGTCGCCGACAACACTTGCGCGAGCAGCGGACGGGAGATGTTGGCGCCCGTCATCACCAGTCCGACGCGCTGTCCTCCCATCCGCGCGCGCTCCTGCAGCAGCGCAGCGAGTGGCGTTGCGGCAGCGCCTTCGGCGAGATTATGCGTATCCTCGTGATAGGCCCGCATGGCCAGGCGGACCTCGTCGTCGCTCACCGTCACGATGCGATCGGCGCCGCGGCGGATGATCTCGAGAGCATCGGCCCTGGGAACGCGAACCGCTACGCCATCGGCGATGGTCTGCGCCGTCTGCGTGCTGACCACCTTGCCGGCCTCGAAGGAGAGGGCGTAGGCCGCGGCATGGCTGGAGACGACACCGACGATCCTGGTCTTCAGGCCGAAGAGGTCGCGCGTACGGATCAGGCCGCATATACCCGAACCAAGGCCGATCGGCACATAGACGGTGTCGACCTCCTGCACGGCCTCGAAGAATTCATAGGCCCAGGTGGCGACGCCGCGGACGAGATCGGGATGGAAGGGCTCGATCAGATGGAGCCTGCGTTCGCGGGCAAGACCCTGGGCGATCTCATAGGCGGCGCTGAAGTCGTGGCCGGCTTCGATCAGCTCGGCGCCGAGAGCCTTGATCGCGGCATTCTTCTCCGGATTGTTGTTCTCCGGCACCACGATCGTCACCTGGAGCCCGGCACGCCGGCCGGCAAAAGCCTGGCTCAGCCCGTGATTGCCGACGGTTGCAGTGATCACGCCTGATGGCACCGGGCCATGGCGTCCCGCCAGGAGCGCATGAGCCAGCACCAGGCCACCGCGCATCTTGAAGGCGCCGGTCGGCAGGTGGTTCTCGTGCTTGACCCATACTTGCGCGCCCGTGCGCTGGGCGAGCAGGGGCCATTCGATCTGCGGTGTCGGCTGCACCACCCGCCGCACGATGTCGCGTGCCTCGGCCAGTGCATTGAAGCCAAATCTATAGGCGTCGACATTCGGGCCGATCTCTACATTGGAGGTGATCATCATTTCCTCATTTGGTGACGAATACTGAAATTTTATCTATTCTTGAATGTCGAATATTAGGTATCGTTGCCTGGAAATCTCTTGTCGCCAAGTGCCGATTGCTCAACAATCTATTCTGAAATGGAATACGTGCATGATTCCCCGCCGCCTGCTGCCGTCGATAGCGCTGCTGACCTCCTTCGATGCGGTCGCCCGTACCGGCAGCGTCACCGCCGCTGCGCGAGAGCTGAACCTGACGCAGGGCGCGGTCAGCCGGCACGTCAAGGCGCTGGAGGAACAGCTCGGTGGGGACCTCTTCGTGCGAGAGCGGCTGACGATGCGCCTGACCCTGGCAGGCGACAGCTATGTGCGCGAAGTGCGCGATGCCCTGCGGCGGATCAGCATCGCCTCGCTGAACTTTCGGGCCAATCCCAATGGCGGCACGCTCAATCTGGCTGTGTTGCCCTTGTTCGCCATGCGCTGGCTCGCACCGCGCTTGCCGGCCTTCCGGCAGGCTCATCCCGAGATCATCCTCAACCTGGTCACTCGCCTCGACCAGTTCGATTTTCGCGCTGAACCGCTGGATGCGGCCATTCATTTCGGCAAGGCGCAGTGGCAGGGGGCCGAATGCGCCTTCTTGCGCAAGGAGGAGGTGATGCCGGTCTGCAGCCCCGATCTGCTGGCCCGGTTCGGCTTTTCCTCGGCGCAGGATCTGCGGGCAGCTCCGCTCCTCATCCTGGTCTCACGTCCCGACGCTTGGGAAAAATGGCTGAGCGCTGAGGGCGCGCCCGCCGAGGGCGTCCACGGCATGATGTTCGACCAGTTTGGCACCCTTGCCAGTGCTGCCACCGCCGGTCTCGGCATTGCCCTGCTGCCGACCTTCCTGATCGAGGAGGAATTGCGCCGCGGCGAGTTGGTGCCGGCCCTGGACCGGACAAGCCCCAGCGAGGACAGCTATTATCTGGTCTGGCCGCCGGAGAGGGGACTCCATCCGCCGCTCGCCCGGTTCAAGGCCTGGCTGATCGCCGAATGCGCCAGAACCTGAAGCCGGCAGCGGGTGAGGGTGCAACACTCGTATTCTGAAACGGAATGGATCCTTGAAAATCCATGACTAGGAATGGCTCCGGTCTTGAATAAAGATCGAACGTCTTGATGGTGTATTTCAACGAAAGTCAGCCCATTTTGAATTGAACTGACGCGTGGAGCCATCCGAACAAGTAAGACCTCAAATCTCGTTTTCGAACCGGGTGGAGTACCTGCATGGCCGATACGCATGGGCTATGGAAGACGACGGCTGCGCCCATCCGCCCGTTCCCTTCGCTGTCCAGCGCGGTGAAGGCGGAGGTCGCGATCATCGGCGGCGGCTATGGCGGCCTATCGGCTGCATTGCGATTGGCCGAGATCGGCGTGGATGTCGTCCTGATCGAGGCCGAACAGATCGGGTTCGGAGGAGCCGGGCGGAATTCGGGCCTGGTGAATGCGGGGCTATGGGTCATGCCAGACGAGATCGTCCGGCGTCTCGGTCCCAGTCACGGCGAGCGCCTGATCGACTGCCTGGGACAAGCTCCGGCCCGTGTCTTCGATCTGATCGCGCGACATGGCATCGCCTGCGAGGCCGAGCGCAACGGCACGCTGCATTGTGCCGTCGGAGCCGCCGGCCTGGCCGAGATCGAGGAGCGCGCACGGCAATGGGCTGTTCGCGGCATCACGATCAACCGCCTGGCAGCCCTGGAAACGGTAGCCCGCACAGGCAGTCCGTGCTTCGCCGGCGCGTTGGAAGACCGACGGGCCGGAACCATCCAGCCCCTGTCCTATGCGAGGGGGCTGGCCACCGCCGCCTCCCATGCCGGCGCCCGCATTTTCACCGCCAGTGCTGCGCGGCGGCTGGTGCGCCGCGACCGGGCCTGGTGTATCGCCACCGACCGGGGCTCGGTATCCGCATCATGGGTACTGGTGGCCGGCGAAAGCTACAGCATCGGCGCCTTGGCGCCGCAGCGCGAGGCTCAGCTCCGCCTGCCTTTCTTCAATGTCGCGACGGTGCCGCTGGGCTCGGAGCAGAGACGGACGATACTGCCCTCGCAACAGGCCCTGATCGATACGCGCAGGCTGATCTCCGCCATCCGGCTCGACCGGGCGGGACGGCTGATCATCGGCTCGGTCGGGGCGCTGAGGGGCCCAGGGGGCCCGATTCATCGGGCTTGGGCGAGGCGGATGCTGGCGAAAGTCTTCCCTCACATCGGGCCTCTCCAGCTGGAGACGGCCTGGCAGGGCGTCATCGGCATGACAGGGGACCATTTGCCCCGAATCGAATGGCTCGGCGAGAACATGCTGACGATCGGCGGCTATAATGGTCGTGGCATCGCACCCGGTACGGCCTTCGGCATGCTGGCGGCCGATTTCATTGCCGGCGCGGTCGGTGAAGCGGATCTGCCGCTCCCGATCGGCCAACCGGAAAGACGGCGGTTCAGGCGATGGCGGGAAGCCGGCCTCGAATTCGGGGCGGCGGCAGCACATCTGGCCGATCAACGGTTCTGATCGCCAAAACAAAACCGGCCGGGGAGGACCCCGGCCGGCGCAATCGGTACCAAACTCTTCAGGGATCAGCGGCGGTCGCCGAGCAGGCGCAGCAGCATGATGAAGAGGTTGATGAAGTCGAGATAGAGCGTCAGCGCGCCATGGACGGCGAGCTTCTCGCCCTCGTCACGGCTGAAGCTGTGCGCGTTGTCCACATAGAGCGACTTCAGCATCTGGGTGTCGTAGGCGGTCAGGCCGGCGAAGATGCCGACGCCGGCGACGCTTATGAGGAAAGTTCCCATAGTGGTCGGCCAGAACATGGTGACCAGGCTGGCGAGCAGCAGGCCGACCAGGCCCATCATCAGGAAGGCCCCAAGGGCCGTCAGGTTACGCTTGGTGGTGTAGCCGTAGAGGCTCAGGGCACCGAAGCTGGCAGCCGAGATGAAGAAGACGCGGGCGATCGAGCCATGTGTGTAGACCAGAAAGATGGAGGACAGCGACAGGCCCATCAGCGCGGAGAACACGTAGAATAGGATGCGCGTGGTCTGAACGGATCGACCTTCGGCACCCATATTCATCCAGAACACCATGCCCAACGGCGCCAGCATCACGACATACTGGAACGGGCTGTTGAACAGGAACATACCGAGCGGGCTTAACTCGACGATCTTGTTATCGGCGTTGACCACGATCCCCGAAGCCATGTAGGCGCCGAGCGCCACCAGGCCGGTGATCGCCACGCCGAGGGTCATGTGGTTGTAGACCGCGAGCATGAACGCGCGCAGGCCCTGATCGATCGCCGGTGCTCCGGCGCGGACGTCGGAGACGGTGCCGGCCGAGAAACGAGGATCATTGAAAGCCATGTGTCTCTCCAAAAGCGGCACTTGCCGCAGAAGCTACCATCTATGTAGTGCTTCCGATTGAAACAGTTAAGTGAATTGCTTGCAATGTTGCCGGCATGCAGCCCTGGGGCGATCGACCTTCGCTCCCTGAACTTCAGCTTCAACGCCTGCTTTTCCGAACACCTGCCGTTCCAGCCTAGAGGCTGCGCAGATGAGAGGCCGGTTTCTGACGCAGGATGCGCCAGGTGCCGGCCAGTCCGAACAGGATGGTCAGCGCCAGGGCCCCGAAAGCGGCGCCGAAGGCCGGTCCGGCCAGGAAGGTGAAGCTGAAGTTCATCAGATAGGTGACGATCAGCCAGGCGCAAGCCGTGCCGGCAACCACGCCGAACAGGGCGGTGGCGAGGCCCAGCAGGCCATATTCGAGAATGAAGGCGAACAGGATGCGCCCGCGCGTGGCGCCGAGCACCTTGAGGATGACGGCATCGTACAGCCGGCTGCTCTGCCCAGCGGCCAGAGCCCCGGCCAGCACCAGGATCGAGGCGACCAGGGCGATGGCGGCGGCGGCCCGGATCGCCATGGCGAGCTGGCCGGCGAGATCGGCGAAGCTCTGCAGCGCGTCCTTGATACGCACGGCCGTCACCATCGGGAAGGCATCGGCGACTTGCTTGAGCAGGCCGAGCTCGACGGCATCACCCGCCCCATGGGGGAAGGTCAGGGTGGCGATATCCGTCACCGGTGCGCCCTTGAAGGTGTTCGGCGAATAGACCAGCACGAAATTGATGCCGAAATTCTGCCATTCCAGCTTGCGCAGCGCCCCGACCTTGGCGGTGATGTTGCGGCCGAGCACATTGACGGTGATGGGATCCCCGACGCCGAGGCCGAGGCCGTGCGCGACCTCCTGCTCCAGGGAGACCAAGGGCGGACCGGTATAATCGGGACCCCACCATTGCCCCTCGACCACGCGTGAGCCTGGAGGCACCGCATCGGTGAAGGTGACGCCGCGATCGCCGCTCAGTACCCAGGCGATGTTCGGCGGCGGCTTGATCTTCTCCGCCGGCACGTCCTTCACGCTGACGATACGCCCGCGCAGCATGGGAACGCGCTCGCTGGTCGCCTGCGGAGCGGCCTGCTTGAGGAAGGCGTCGAAGCGGGGCGCATCGGTGCGGCGGATGTCGACGAAGAAGAAGCTCGGCGCCTTGTCTGGAATGGCGGCGGAGAGCTGGTGGCGGATATTGCCGTCGACCAGGGTCAGCGCCACCAGCAGGCACAGGCCCAGGCCGAGCGACAGCACCACGGAAGGCGTGGCTGCACCGGGGCGGTGGATGTTGGTGACAGCCAGGCGCAGCGGCGTGTTGTGCGGACGGGGCAGCCGGCGGGCCAAAGCCATCAGGAGGCTCGCCACCACGCGCAGCAGGATGAAGGCGCCGAGCGCGGAGCCGACATAGACCAGGGCGACCCTGCGGTCGGCAGCGAAGAATACGGCCAGGGCGATCAGGGCTGCGACGGCCAGCCCGGCCGGGATCAGCACAGTCGGCGCGGGCCAGCGCCGTGTCGGGGCGATGGCATCGCGGAACAGCGCTGATACGGAGATGTCCCTGGCCCGTCCCAGCGGCAGCAGCGAGAAGGCGAGGGCCGTGAGCAGGCCATAGAGGGCAGCGAGCGCCAGTCCCGCCGGGTTGAGCACCGGCGTGATCGGCAGTGGCAGATAGTCGGCAAAGCCATAGGCCAGGATGAAGGGCAGGGCGGCGCCGGCGGCAAGGCCAATGGCGATGCCGAGGGCGGCCAGGAGCAAGGTCTGGGTGAGGTAGATGCCGGTGACCAGATTGGCGCCGGCCCCCAGCGTCTTCAGCGTGGCGATGCTGTCGCGCTGGCGCTCGACGAAAGCCCGCACCGCGTTGGCGACGCCGACGCCGCCCACCAGCAGGGCCGTCAGCCCGACGAGGGTGATGAACATGGTAAAGCGCTCGATGCCGCGGCGGAGTTCCGGTGAGGCGTCGTCACGGGTTCTCACCTCCCATCCGGCCTGGGGAAAGGCCTCATTGGCCTTCTGCCTGATGGCATCCGGCGAGACATTCGGCGGCAGGACCAGGCGATAGCGCCAGCGGATCAGCGATCCCGGCTGGATCAGGCCGCTTTCACGCAGGGCGTCCAGGGTGATCATCAGCCGTGGCCCGAAGGAAATGCCGCCGGCGATCTTGTCTGGCTCGCCGATGAGGCGATCGGCCAGAGTGACGCTCAGATTGCCGACGGTGACGCCGGCGCCCGGCTGCAGGCCGAGCCGGGCGAACAAAGCGGCGTCCGCGGCTGCCTCGACCCGGCTGCCCTGGCCTCCGATGGTTGATGACAGCGCCTTGCCCTGGCCGAACTCGACCGCGCCGAGCAGGGGATAGGCCTGGTCGACCGCCTTGATCTCGACCAGGGCGGTTTGTCCGTCCGGCGTCCGCGCCATGGCCCGCGTACTCGCCGCGATCGAGAGGCGGCCCTGCTGACCGATGAAGGCGAGTTCCTCGGGACTGGCTTCGCGGCCCACCAGGGTGAACTCGATGTCTCCGCCATTGATCACCCGGCCCTGGCTGCGCAGCCCGTCCGACAGGGCGCTGGAGATGGCGTCGACCCCGGCAATCGCCATGACGCCGAGGGCGAGGCAGGCCAGAAAGATACCGAAACCGCGGATACCGGCGCGCAATTCGCGCAGGGCAAAGCGCAGGGGAAGGGGAAGCGAAGACAGGGACATCGGTGATGTTGAGCGGAAGGACAAGGCCGAATCAAGGCAAAGTGGGGGCGCGCTCCGTTTACCGCAAGCCGTGCGTACCGTGATATTGCGCGAGGTCGTGGCAGGCATGATATAGGCTTCATCATGACCATGACCGCGCCAGTCGCGCTGACGGAGCGCCAATGCACCCTGATCGCCAGGGCGCTGGCCGAGCCGCGCCGCTTTCAGATGCTCAAGGAAATCGCCGGGCAGGGCGGCTCGATGGCCTGCGCCTGCATGCTGCAGAAGCATGAGATCACGCCGGCGACCTTCTCCCATCACATGAAGGAACTCGAGAACGCCGGTCTCATCGAGATCGTGCGCGAGGGCAAATTCGCCACTCTCGTGCTCAAGCGCGAGATGCTGGATGCCTATTTGCGCGAGCTGGCCAGCCTTTAAGCCTGCGGACGCCTGCCCATCGATGACCGAAAGGGACCCGTGGCAATCGTCCAGCAGAATTTCCCATCCCCTCGATCTTGTTTCATTTCGATGATTATCTAAATATCGAAACATCGTCATTCGAACCAAGAGACATTCAATGAGCAGATTGGCAGGTAAGGTGGCCGTGGTGACCGGTGCCTCGAAGGGTATCGGCGCGGGTATCGCAAAGAGCCTGGCGGCCGAGGGCGCCGCCGTCGTGGTGAACTATGCCTCGAGCCGGGACGGAGCCGAGAAGGTCGTCGCCGAGATCACCGCCAAGGGCGGCAAGGCGATCGCCGTCAAGGGCGACGTCTCCAAGGCGGAGGAGGTGAAGAAGATCTTCGCGGAGGCCAGGCAGGCCTATGGCCAGCTCGACGTGCTGGTGAACAATGCCGGTGTCTACGCTTTTGCACCGCTTGAAGAGGTGACGGAAGCCGAGTTCCATCGCCAGTTCAACACCAATGTGCTTGGGCTGCTGCTCGCCAGCCAGGAGGCCGAGAAGCATTTCGGCCCCGAAGGCGGCAGCATCATCAATATCGGCTCGGTTGCGACCGACGTCAATTTCCCGGCCACGTCGGTCTACACCGCCACCAAGGGGGCGGTGACCTCGATCACGCGGGTGCTGGCCAAGGAACTCGGCCCCAAGAAGATCAGGGTGAATTCGATCAACCCCGGCATGGTGGAGACGGAGGGCGTGCATGCCGCCGGCTTCATCGGCGGCGATCTGGAGAACCAGACCGTGGCCCAGACGCCGCTGGGACGCATCGGCCAGCCCGGCGACATCGCGCCTGTCGCGGTCTTCCTGGCCTCGGGCGAATCCGGCTGGCTGACCGGTGAGGTGCTGGCCGTCTCGGGCGGTGTCCGATAAGCATCGAGACAGGGAAGGGCGGAACGCCAGCTAGAGTGTTCTGCCCTCGATGCATCCAATTCCGTGATCGGGACCGGTGCTCTAGGGGGCGGTTCGCAATGCCCGGCTGAATCCGGCCACCACCCTTTCGATCAAGTCGGCGTGGACAGCCTGTCGTGACCGGCCCCCGCCGTCCGAACAGATCGGATCCCCCACATTCTCCGCCTCGGCGATCTGCGCCGCGCCCGGCTTGCACAGTGCGAACATGCTGTAGTGGCTGGCATCCGCGATCGTCGCATAGGTCGAGACGGGGATGGCTTTTGCGACCCCTGCGGCCTGTGCCGTCGCCGGAATGCTTTCGGCCCGGCCGAGATTGACGAGCGCAACCGGGATGTCGATGCTCGAAAAGCTTGCGAAGTCGAAGACATCGATAGGGGCCGGGTCGATCGCCATGGCAAAGCGGATGCGCCTGTCCCGACCATTCCGGCCAGCCGGTTGCAGATCCAGGGCGTGAAGGTCGACGCCGCTTTGCCGGACCCAATCGCAGAGGGACGGATTCAGCCGATCGGTGTCGCAATAAGCAGCTAGGAGCTTGGGATCGATACGGGCGCCGGCCAGGGCCAGCGCCGTATTGCCGCCCATGGAGAGGCCGAGAACGCCGATGTCGCCGGCTTTCAAATGATCCTTGAAGAAAGGCTCCGCCTCCATCGCATCCAGGCTGTCGCTGATATCGGCGGGCCTGAGCCAGAGTTTCATCGTCTCCGCGGCGGATCTGTTCGCCCCGGTATTGCCGGGATGGGTGGGAGCCGCCACCACGAAGCCTTGCTCCGCCAAGGGGGCCGCAATCCAGCTCAGGGCTTGGGCATTGCCGGCCAGGCCGGCCCCATGGGAGAGCAGTATCAGCGGAAATTTCCCCGGCGCGATGGGGGCGTTGCGCCGTGCGGGCGTTCCCGTGAAGAACACGCCGTCACCGAGCACGACAGGCTCGCCGCCAGGCTGCGCAGGATACCATACCGTTACCTCGAGATCGGTGCCGCGCTCCCTGGAAGGAGCGGCAATCCGGCGGACGCCGGCACCGCCATCGGCGGCCGGCGCCTGCTGCGCCATCATCGTGGCGCAAAGGGCGACCGCCCAAACCATGATCCATGCCTTCATCGAAATTCTGGCCCCGTAGTCGCATGCCTGCAAATGCATCGAGATACTGGGTAGGGGCATGTTTCGCCGCAAAGCGCGACCTCGATCGCGTTCAGCTACGCCCGGAATGCGTTTCAGGAAACGCGGCCGGGCCAACTTACTGGCGGGATTGCCTTGGTCGATGCGGCGCAGGGGACCGCCTTCTGCAGCGATGCGGGGGTCTTGCGGCGTGCGCTGACCTCCGTCAGCGAGATCAAGAGCGCTTAGAGGATGAGACGTTTGAGAAAATGCGCGGCTATTGTCATATCCAGGCGCCGAGGTGCCCTCAATCCTCGCTGGTCAGCCGTCTCAGGCCGGCCTGGCTTTCGGCTATCGTCGGATCCTGGCTCAAGGCGGCCCTATAGTCGGCGATCGCCTCTTCGCGCCGGCCCAGGGCTTCGTAGATATGGGCGCGGGTGTCGAGAATGGCGGCGTCATTCGGTTCGGCCTTGAGAGCGGCATCGGCATCCGGCAGGCCTTCTTCGGCGCGCCCGAGCTTGAACAGGGACCAGGCCCTCAGATTCCGTACCGCGGCGTTGTCGCGCCCGCCCTTGATGGCGATATCGACATCGCGCAATGCGGCGACATAGTCGTCGCGCTGGGCGAGGATACTGGCACGCAGGAGAAGGGCATCCAAATTGCTTGGGTCAGCGGCGAGCGCCTGGTTGGCCCGATCCTGCAGATCGTCGAGGCGACGCGTTGTCAGCCCCTGGCGATCGGCACCGAATTGCCAGGCCAGCGAGGCTGTGTTGCCGAGCCCGAAGGTCAGAGACAGGAAAGCGAGGCTCGCCAGCGTAAAGGCAAGGCGACGAGGCTCCTGGAAGGGACCGATGCGCCGGGTGATGAGCATGGCCGCAGCCAGGCCGCCGAGAAAGCCGCCGAAATGGCCGGCATTGCTGATGCCGGGATTGAGCAGCCCATAGAGGAAATTGAGGGCCGCCCAGAAGGCGGCGTTGGTCATCAGGGCCCGGCCGAAGGCGTCGCCGCGTCGGGCGCCATAGAATAGGATGGCACCGAGCAGGCCGAACACGGCCCCGGAAGCACCGAGGGAAGAGGGTTCGCCCCACAGCACCGAGGCGGCTGCTCCGGCAATTCCACCGATGGCATAGATCACGAAGGCCTGCAGCCGCCCATAGCTCCGCTCCACCATCGGCATGACCTGCAGCAGCGAGAACAGGTTCAGCGCCAGATGGGGCAGGCTGGCATGCAGGTAGGGCGCGGTGAACAGTGTCCATAGTCGCCCCTGCATGAAGGGGACTTGGCCGCCGGTGCCGAGCGTGTAGAGGATCTCCTGGGATGGCTGCCAGAGTATCCGCCCCAGATTTTCGGGCGAGCCCGCGAACCAGGCCGTCGCCAGCACCGCAACGAGATAGAGCCCGCCGCAGATCGCGCCCAAGAGATAGGCCAGGGGCATCGGCCCGAACAGGGCCCGATGCCAGAGGGATTGCTGTCCGGAGCTCACGCCGCCGCTCGGCGCGAGCCCGACGACCCGGTCTCCTCGAAGAGTTCGGCGAGCTTGTCGGTCATGACGCCGCCGAGCTCCTCGGCGTCGACGATGGTAACGGCGCGCTTGTAGTAGCGCGTGACGTCATGGCCGATGCCGATGGCGATCAGCTCCACCGGCGAGCGGGTCTCGATATCCTCGATCACCCAGCGCAAATGGCGCTCCAGATAGTTGCCGGTGTTGACCGACAAGGTGGAATCGTCGACCGGGGCGCCGTCTGAGATCACCATCAGGATGCGCCGGCTTTCGAAGCGCCCGAGCAGGCGCTGATGGGCCCAGGCGAGCGCCTCACCGTCGATGTTCTCCTTGAGCAGGCCCTCGCGCATCATCAGGCCGAGATTCTTGCGGGCGCGGCGCCAGGGCGCATCGGCCGATTTGTAGACGATGTGCCGGAGATCGTTGAGACGGCCCGGGGAGGCCGGCTTGCCTGCTTGCAGCCAGCTCTCGCGGGACTGCCCGCCCTTCCAGGCCCTGGTGGTGAAGCCGAGAATCTCCACGCGCACGCCGCAGCGCTCCAGCGTGCGCGCGAGGATGTCGGCACAGGTCGCCGCCACCGTGATCGGGCGTCCGCGCATCGAGCCAGAATTGTCGATCAGCAGCGAGACCACCGTGTCGCGGAAATCGGTGTCGCGCTCGTGCATGAAGGAGAGGGCGGAGGTCGGATCGATGATGACGCGCGACAGTCGCGCCGGGTCGAGCATGCCTTCCTCGAGATCGAAATCCCAGGAGCGATTCTGCTGGGCCATCAGGCGGCGCTGCAGCCGGTTGGCCAGGCGTGCCACCACGCCCGACAGGCTGGAAAGCTGCTTGTCGAGATAGGCGCGCAGGCGATCGAGCTCCTCGGGGTCGCACAGATCGGGCGCCTCGACGATCTCGTCGAAACGGGTGGTGAAGGCGCGATAGTCGCTGGCCCGCCGCTCGTTGTCGCGATGCTCGGGCGGCCGCCAGGGCTGGGCAGCCTCTTCGGCGTCGCCGGTCTCGGTGTCGTCGGGCATGTCGGAGGAGGGCGACTCCGCATCCTGCGTCTCGCCGTCCTGGGAATCCTCGTCCTCGGTCTCGGTTTCCTCGAGCTTCATGGAGTCGGAATCGTCCTGGACCTCGCCCTGGTTCTCCTGGTTCTCGCCCTCCTGCTCGCTCTCGGCGTCATTGTCGCGATCGTCGGAGTCATCCGTGTCGGCCTGCGCCTCTTCGGACAGGCCCATATGGGTCAGGAGGTCGTTCATGGCGCGGGCGAAGGCGCGCTGGTTCTCGATCACGCTGTCGAGGCGCGCCAGATCCTTGCCGGCCTTTTCCTCGATGAGCGGGCGCCACAGATCCACCAGCTTGCGGGCCGGCTCCGGCGGAGCGAGGCCGGTCAGCTTCTCGCGCACCATCAAAGCGAGGGCATCCTCGACCGGAGCCTCCTCGCGGGCGCGGATGTCCTCATATTTGCCGCCGCGGAAATAGCGGTCCTCCAGCATGGCGGTGAGGTTGTTGGCCACGCCCGTCATGCGGCGCGAGCCGATCGCCTCGCAACGGGCCTGCTCGACCGCATCGAACACGCTGCGCGCCTGCTCGTTCTGGGGAGCATGCCGGCGATGGACGGCCGGATCGTGACAGGCGAGCCGCAGGGCCATCGCATCGGCCTGGCCGCGCACGATCGCCGCGACATGGGCGTCGAGCTTGCGCGGCGGCTCGGCAAGGCGCGCCTTGTCCGCCATCAGCATCGGCTTTTCCGAAGCGAAGGTCACTTCGAGATCCGGCTTGCGGGCGATGGCGCGCAGGGCCCCGGCCACCGAACGCTTGAAGGCGTCGTTGGGAACATCCTTGGGCTTTTCGCCGGGCTTGCGGTTTGTCGTCATGATCCCTGTCGATCCTGGGAGCGCGGGCGTCGGCGCTGTTGGTGTGCCGGTCTTCAGACCGGCATTTCTTGCCCGCGCCGCTGCAATGCCGGTCCAGCTCCATCACTTGATGGGGCTGGGCAGACCGGCACACCCGATGTTACGTCAGCGCGACGTTCACCGAGCTCTCGGCCAGCTCCGCGCCGAAAGCGCGCTGGTAGAACTCGGCTACGAGGCTGCGTTCGAGCTCGTCGCACTTGTTGAGGAAGGTGACCCGGAAGGCAAAGCCGATATCGTGGAAGATATTGGCGTTCTCGGCCCAGGTGAGCACCGTACGCGGCGACATCACGGTGGAGAGGTCTCCATTCATGAAGGCATTGCGGGTGAGATCGGCCACGCGCACCATCTTGTTGACGATGTCGCGGCCGTTCGGGCTCTTCTGGTAGTGCTTGGCCTTGGCCAGCACGATGTCGACTTCCTTGTCATGCGGCAGATAGTTCAGCGTGGTGACGATCGACCAGCGGTCCATCTGGCCCTGGTTGATCTGCTGGGTGCCGTGATAGAGACCGGACGTGTCGCCGAGGCCCACCGTATTGGTGGTGGCGAACAGGCGGAAGGCCGGATGAGGGCGAATCACGCGCTTCTGGTCGAGCAAAGTGAGCTTGCCGGAGATTTCCAGCACGCGCTGGATCACGAACATCACGTCGGGGCGGCCGGCATCATATTCGTCAAACACCAGGGCGATGTTGTTCTGCAGGGCCCAGGGCAACATGCCGTCGCGGAATTCGGTGACCTGCTTGCCGTCTTTGAGAACGATGGCGTCCTTGCCGACGAGGTCGATACGCGAGACGTGGCTGTCGAGGTTGATGCGAACGCAAGGCCAATTGAGCCGGGCGGCGACCTGCTCGATATGGGTCGACTTGCCGGTGCCGTGATAGCCCGTCACCATCACGCGGCGATTATGGGCAAAGCCCGCCAGAATCGCCAGGGTCGTCGGCTTGTCGAAAAGATAATCGGTATCGAGGTCCGGAACGTGGTCGGAGGACTGGGAATAGGCCGGTACTTCGAGATCCGTGTCGAAACCAAACAGCTTTTTGGCCGAAACCATGATGTCCGGCAGATTGGCCGGTGTCGTTGCGTCAGTCATTATGCCTTCCTTGGCTGGCGCCAGGACGGCGCAGCCGACAATCAGTTCCAGCGGGCCGGCGGTACTGGCCCCACCGAATTTCCCAGTCTCGCCAGGCGGGCATGGAAAATTCCGCGTCGTCTCCATAGCGTTTTGTGATTTGGTGGAATCACCAAGAATCGCAAAGACGCGTCGAACCAAAGAGCTAGAGCAAAAAGGCGTTTCCGTCTAAACGCGCTTTGCTCGAGGTCGGGCGGGGATCCCCGGGATTGGAACGCGCTCCAAACCTGGAAGTCTCGCCGGTGGTGCGGGCGCTCAGCAGAGCCCAGCGCTACGCAGCGTATTATAGGCCTGGATGATCCCGCGCAATTTATCTTCGCTGGATCGGTCCCCGCCATTGGCATCGGGATGGAGGCGTTTGACCAATGTTTTGTAGCGTGCCTTGATCTCGGGGCCGCTGGCCGTTTCCGGCAGATCGAGCGCTTCGAGGGCCTTGCGTTCCAGCAATTTCAGGCGTCGCCTTTCCGGTTCCGGCGCACTCTGCGTGCGTCCGAAGCCGTGCTCGCCCTCGAAGAAGCCGAAGCCGTCATGGATCTCCGGGCCAGGTTGCGGCCCTTCGCCGCGCTTCTTGGCCCAGGGATTGACGCCCATCGTCCAGGTCGGGCGATGGCCTGTGGCGGCATCGCGCTGATAGGCGCTCACCGAGTCGTCCGGCAGGCCTGCGAAATAATTGTAGGTCTTGTTGTATTCGCGAACGTGCCCCAGGCAGAAATGCCAGAACTGGCCTTCGCGGTTGCGCCCCTTGGGCGCGCGAAATTCACCGGCGTTTCGGCAGCCGGCATGTTCGCATAGCTGTACGCTCGCCGGCTGGACCTCTTCGGCCCTTGGGCGCACCCGGATGCGATCAAACAAGGGCGAGTCCAGATCCATAATGACACACTATGCGAGGGTGAACACAAATGGGCAAGCATGAGCTTGGACGCAAGAGCGTTTTGTAATTTGAGTGAAGCATGTCAAATCGCAAGGACGCTCCAGCCGATCCAAAGGACTGGCTTGGAACCAAACAGTGAGAGCAAACAAGCGTTCATACCTGAACGCGCTTTGCTCTGGGGTTAATTGAGGCGGAATGCCGCTGCAGATTTTGAAATATGGGGTCTGCTGACCCGAAAAAGAAAGAGGCCGCCGAATGGCGGCCCAAGTCTTAGGGAGGAAACGCCCAAGGAGGGCAGTGGGGGAGCGCAAACGCGCATCCACCACGTCCGTAAAGTGATCCTGATGCGTTCATTTCGCAAGTGCGAAATGAAAGAAATTTTGAAAACCGGCCCAAAACCGGGCCGGTGTTGTAAAAATGCGACGTTTGACGCGGTCGGTTGGCCTTTTTCAGCGGCTGGCGGAGGTTTGCAGCAGCTTCTGTGCTGCAACGCCGAAGGCGATCCCGAGCGTTGCCCATAGCACGGCATGGATGCCGAGCGAGGCAACGCGGAACTTCCATAGCACCGTGGCCGAGAAATCCGCCGGGATGTCGTTGACGGCCGGCAGAATCTGCATGGCGACCACCATCACCACCAGATAGGCGGCAGCCCCCACCAGGTTGGCGTTCCAGCGGCCGAGGCTGGCGGCGAGCCGGTTCGCCGTGCCCAGGGCGGCCGCCATCGTCACCAGGGAGAGCAGGATCATGCCGAAATAGAAGGCGGTCCGCAGGCCGATCGTGTCGGGATTGCCAACGGCCGGCGGGTTACTCGGATATTTGATCTCCGCCACCAGCTTGATTGCAGCGAAGCCGGCGATGGCGATCAGGCCTGCTGTCGCGCGCGGGCTGAGCGTGCCGATCCGTCCCTGCGCGAAGGCGAAGACCAAAGCGAAGATGCCGCCGAGGGCTGCGCCATAGACGACCATGCCGGTCATGAGGCCGTAGCTGGACTGCACCGGCCGGCTGACCGGGTCTTCCTCATGTTCATGTGCTGCGGCCGACTGGGAGGTTGCCGGCGTTGCGGATGGCGCCGGCGCGGCGGCGACCGCGTGGCTTTCCTCATAGGCGATAGCGGCATCGACCTGTGGTTCACCGAAGACCCAGGCGAAGCCAGACGCCAACAGTCCGGCCAGGATGCCTATCAGCATCCCCCGGATCAAAAGCGATCTAACCATGTCGTTTGCCTATGCGCCCTAGTGGCAGGGGAAGCCGAGCAGATGGCGAGCGTCGTGCACGAATTCGTGGATGTAGACGCCGGGAATCAGCGAGGTCGCGCCTTGCTCGGCGCCGACGAAATAAATGGCGAGTACGGCCAGGAGCACGGTAAAGAGCGCCCAGGGCAAGATCTCGCGGACCGGGATGGCGATCGGCTGCTGGGCGACGGGTGCCAGAGTTGCGGTGGTCATGAAAAGCTCCTTGGGATTACGCGTCCCGCTACGAGTCATGCTGCCTTGGAAGAGGTCTGACTTCCGGACAGCGCCCAAGCGCCGCCGTTCACAGTGGCGCGACCGTGCCGGATTCACACCGGCTTCCCACCCTTGGCAAAGCCCTTCCATAAGAGCCCAAGTCACGAACATGTCAATATTCCGGAAGCGACTTAGAGCATAAGTTGCGCGACTTTTTGGACGATACCATGCGTTGAAACAAAAACTTAGGGAGCATGATCCGATTGGTTCGGTCGAATCATGCACTCTAAGTCTTGGGAACTGCCGTCATGACACCACGCCTGATCCTGCTATGCCATGGGGCTACGCCTGCGGTGCGCGCAGCGGGTTTTCCCCTCGATGAGGCGCTCGATGCAAGAGGGCTGGCTGCGGCGCGGAAGCTGGAAGGGCATTTCGGCAGGCCGGCCCGCATCCTGAGCAGCCCGGCGCTCAGGGCTCGCCAGACCGCGCAGGCCCTCGGCCATGATCCTGAGGTCGATGAAGCCCTGCGCGAATGCGATCATGGCCGCTGGGCAGGGCTTGCCCTGGACGCGGTAGCGGCCGCCGAACCCGAGGCGCTCCGGGCATGGCTGACCGATCCGGATGCCTGCCCGCATGGCGGAGAGAGTGTTGCAACCCTGATTGCGCGGGTCGGCGCCTGGCTCGATGGCAGGCGGTTCGAGGGGTATACGCTCGCCGTTACCCACGCTTCGGTGTTGCGCGCCGCGGTCGTTCGCGCCCTCGGGGCCGAGGCTCGTTCCTTCTGGCGTATCGATGCCGCCCCGTTGGCGACAGCCGATCTCAGGCCATCCGGCCGGGGCTGGTCGCTGCGGTTGGGGGCATAGAGGCGTTGAGCAGGGCTCTCCAACGGAGTTCCTCTCTTTTTTCGTCATTGGCATGTCGCCGGGCCTTTTGTAGACACGCGTCTGACGGATTGGTCGTCCAAACAGGATTGATGTCATGCGCGTTGCAATGATCGGTACGGGTTATGTCGGCCTGGTGACGGGGGCCTGCCTCGCCGATTTCGGCCATGTCGTCACCTGCGTCGACAAGGATCCGGCCAAGATCGAGGGCCTGCTGGCCGGCCGCATGCCGATCTACGAGCCGGGCCTCGAGGATCTGGTGGCCCGCAATGTGCGTGAGAAGCGCCTGTCCTTCACCACCGAGCTTGCGCCCGCCGTCCGCGATGCCGCCGTGGTGTTCCTGGCCGTCGGCACACCCTCGCGCCGCGGCGACGGGCATGCGGATCTATCCTATGTCTATGGCGCGGTGCGGGAGATCGCGGCGGCGGTCGAAGGCTTCACCGTGGTGGTTACCAAGTCGACCGTACCGGTCGGCACCGGCGACGAAGTCGAGAGGCTGATACGCGAAGTCCGTCAGGATGCCGATGTCAGCGTGGTGTCGAACCCTGAATTCCTGCGCGAGGGCGCGGCGATCGAGGATTTCAAGCGTCCGGACCGCATCGTAGTCGGCACGGAGGAAGAGCGGGCCAAGGAGGCGATGGCCGAGGTCTATCGCCCGCTCCATCTCAACCAGGGGCCGTTGCTGTTCACGGATCGACGCACCTCCGAACTGATCAAATATGCCGCCAACGCCTTCCTGGCGACCAAGGTCACCTTCATCAACGAAATCGCCGATCTGTGCGAGAAGGCCGGCGCCAATGTGCAGGAAGTGGCGCGCGGCATCGGCCTCGACAACCGCATCGGCTCCAAATTCCTGCATGCGGGTCCGGGGTTCGGTGGCTCGTGCTTTCCCAAGGATACGCTGGCGCTGCTGCGCACCGGCCAGGAACATGGCGTGCCCTTGCGCATCGTCGAAGCGGTGGTCGGCGTCAACGATGCCCGCAAGGCGGCGATGGCACGCCGCGTCATCGCGGCCCTCGACGGCAACATCGCCGGCAAGACGGTGGCCCTGCTCGGCCTCGCCTTCAAGCCGAACACCGACGACATGCGCGACAGCCCCTCGGTCCCGATCGTGCTCGCCCTGCAGGACAAGGGCGCCCGGGTGCGCGCCTACGATCCCCAGGCGATGGAGGAGGCGCACAAGACCCTCAGCGATGTCGATTATCGCTCCAGCGCCTATGATTGCCTCGACGGGGCCGATGTTGCCGTGATCGTCACCGAATGGGACGAGTTTCGGGCGCTTGACCTCGAACGGGTCAAAAGCCTGCTCACGCGGCCGGTGATCGTCGACCTGCGCAACATCTACCGGCTCGACGACATGAAGCGGCACGGCTTTCGCTATGAGAGCATCGGGCGCGAGGGGACGACACCCTGACCTTTTTGCGGGCGAGCTTGGCTCAGGCCCGATGCTGCTCCCAGGACAGGGTCAAACCCCGCCCCTTTCGGGAAGGGATTGATGCGCTTGGCTTGTAAATGGCCGGAATGTGGGTCCGCCGGCGTCAAGTACTGGCGCGAGAAGCGGCGGGCCTGTTGCGGATTTGCATCAAGTCCCAACTCACGGTTGCAGGGCGCCGATCTTGATTGGATCAAAGCGGTAAGAATTATCATACTATAAGGCCCACACGGCGATTCTGCCCCGATTCCGGCCGGCCGAGCGCTGAACAGGATCTCCGAACCTGCCCTGATGGGTGCAGGCTGGGAAATCCTGCAGGATTTTCAGACGCCAGCTCCAGTGCCCGCGACAAGGCCATTAGCCATGCGGGCGGTTTGGCTGAGGTGCTTGCTTGCGAGGATGTTCATGTCGAGGTTGCGTCGCAAAATAGGTCGGCTGGCCGCCGGCGTACTGGCTTTGGCGGCCCTCGAGGGGGTGGGCACCGCGCTCGCCCAGCAAATGCCGGCCATGCCGGTGACGGTGGCCAATCCGGTCAGTCGCAAGATCACAGAATCGGTCGAGTTCACCGGTCGTTTCCAGGCCTGGCCGCAGGTGAACATCACCTCGCGTGTCACCGGCTATCTCGACAAGTCGAGCTTCGTGGAAGGGTCCCTCGTGAAGGAGGGCGACGTGTTGTTCTCGATCGATCCGCGCCCGTTCCAGGCCGCGGTCGACCAGGCGGCCGCCCAGGTGAAGATCACGCAGACCAGGATCGACCTGACCAAGGCCAATCTGGCGCGTGCCGAGGCGTTGAGGAAGACCGGCAACGTTACCGATGCCACCTACCAGGCCAACCTCCAGGCCTATCAGGAAGCGGCGGCCTCGATCGATTCGGCCAACGCGGCACTGGCAACGGCCAAGCTCGACCTCAACTATGCCACCATCGCCGCACCGATCTCGGGCAGGATCGCCCGTCAGCTGGTATCGCGCGGCAATCTGGTGGTAGCCAACTCGACCTCGCCCCTGGTGTCGATCGTCGCTGTCGACCCGATCTATTTCTACTTCGACTTCGACGAGGCGAGCTACCTTGCCTATCAGCGGGCCTCCAAGCACAAGATGGATGCTGGTGGCACCGAGCCCGCGCTGACGGCCGAGATCGGCCTGTCGGACGAGAAGACCTTCTCCCACAAGGGCACGCTCGACTATCTCGCACCGCAGGTCGACGCCCAGACCGGCACCGTCACGGCGCGTGCCAAGATCGCCAATGCCGACGGCTTCCTCACCTCCGGCCTGTTCGGGCGCGTTCGCATCACCATCGGCGAACCCTATGAGGCGTTGGTCGTGCCCGATGTGGCGGTGGGCCAGTCGGCACAAGGGCGCTATGTCATCGTGGTCGGCACCGACAAGATCGCCAATATCCGCCCGGTAGAACTGGGCCCGAAATTCGGCAGCTTCCGCGTGATCAAGTCGGGCCTCAAGCCCGAGGACCAGGTGCTGATCAATGGCCAGATGCGCGCCCGCCCGGGCGGCGAGGTCGTGCCGCAACCCACCAAGCTGGACGTGCCTGAGACGCTCGTTCCCGACCCGAACTGATCGGGAGCGCAGCTCATGAAATTCGGCCATTTCTTCGTCGACCGCCCGATCTTTGCCGCCGTCGTTTCGATCGTCACGGTGGTGATCGGGCTCGTCTCCTATGTCGGACTGCCGATCGCGCAGTTCCCGCAGATCGCCCCACCGACCGTGGTGATCAACGCCACCTATCCCGGCGCCAATGCCCAGACCATCGCCGAAACGGTGGCCGCCCCCCTGGAGCAGTCGATCAACGGCGTGGAGGGGATGATCTACCAGACATCCCAGGCCACCAACGACGGCTCGCTGCAGATCACAGTCACCTTCGCTACCGGCACCGATCTCGACATCGCCCAGGTGCAGGTGCAGAACCGTGTCTCTTCTGCCGAGCCGCGCCTCCCGGCCGAGGTGCGGGCGCTGGGCATTACGGTCAACAAGTCCTCCTCAGACTTCCTGCTGATCGTCACGCTCTATTCGCCGGATAATTCGCTCAGCGACTATGGCATCTCCGATTATGCCATCCTCAACGTCAACGACATCCTCGCCCGCGTCGACGGCGTCGGCTCGACCTTCGCCTTCGGCCTGCGCGAGCCCTCGCTGCGCGTCTGGCTCGATCCGAACCGGCTGGCCAGTTTCGACCTGACGGCCGGCGACGTCGTACAGGCCTTGCGCGAACAGAACGTGCAGGTCTCGGGCGGCACGCTCGGCGCCCAGCCTTCGCCCAACAACACCACCAGCGAGATCACGGTCACCACCCTGGGCCGCTTCCAGGACGCCGAGCAATTCCGGAACGTGATCATCAAATCGACGCCGGACGGCCGCCTGCTGAAGCTGAGGGATGTCGCCCGCGTCGAGGTTGGCGCCAAGCAATACAGTTCCAACCTCTATCTCGACGGCCAGTCCACAGTGGGCATCGCCGTGCTGCAGCGGCCCGGATCCAACGCGCTGGCCACCGCCGATCGCGTCAAGGCTAAGATGGACGATCTCGCCAAGGCGTTTCCGCCGGGACTGAAATATTCCATCGTCTACAACCCCACCGAATTCGTCTCGGCCTCCATCGAGGCCGTCTACGAGACTTTCTTTGAGGCGATCGTGCTGGTGGTGATCGTCGTCTTCGTCTTCCTGCAGTCCTGGCGGGCGGCGATCATCCCGATCATTGCCATTCCCGTCTCGATCATCGGCACCTTTGCGGTGATGGCGGGGCTCGGCTTCTCGCTCAACATGCTCACTCTGTTCGGGCTGATCCTGGCGGTGGGCATCGTGGTCGACGACGCCATCGTGGTGGTGGAGAATGTCGAGCGCAACATTCATGATGGCATGACGCCCAATCGGGCTGCCCATGTCACCATGGACGAGGTCGGCCGCGCCGTGATCGCCATCGCCCTGGTGCTGTGTGCGGTGTTCGTGCCCACGGCCTTCATTCCTGGCATCTCTGGTCTGTTCTATCAGCAGTTCGCGGTGACCATCGCGGCGGCTACGGTGATCTCGGCCTTCAACTCACTGACCCTGTCGCCTGCGCTCGCCGCCCTCCTGCTCAAGCCGCACGATGCCGATCACAAGAGCCGGTTCTTCCTGCTGCGCTGGCTGCGGGGAGCGGGCGATGCCTTCAACCGTGGCTTCGACAGGCTGTCGCGTGGCTATGGCGGCACGGTGGGCTTTGCCGCCCGCCATAAGCTGGTATTCCTTCTCATCTATGGCGGCCTGCTCTTTGCCACCTGGCACGTCTATACCCGGGTGCCGACCGGCTTCGTGCCGGACTCGGACCAGGGCTATGCCATCGTGGTGGTGCAATTGCCTGACGGCGCCTCGCTGGAGCGCACCGACGCGGTGGTGCGCAAGGCCCAGCAGATTGCGGCGGGCAGCCCGGGCGTCGCCCATGTCATCGGCGTGGCCGGCTTTTCGGGCGCGACCTTCACCGCCGCCTCCAATGCCGCCACCATCTTCGTGCCGTTCAAGCCGTTCGACGAACGCCTGAAGGAAGGCTTGTCGGCGCAGGCCATCGTGGGCGAATTGCAAAAGCGCGTCTTCGCCATCGAGGAGGGCTTCGTCTTCGTGATTCCGCCGCCCACCATCCAGGGCCTCGGCACCGGCGCCGGCTTCAAGATGCAGGTACAGGATCGCGGCGGCGTCGGGCCGGAAGCCTTGATGCAGGCCGCCAATGCCCTGATCGGCAAGGCCAATCAGACGCCGGGCCTCACGCAGGTCTACACCACGCTGTCCAACAACGGGCCGCAGCTCTTCGTCAATGTCGACCGCGTCAAGGCGCGCATGCTCAACGTGCCGATCGGCAACATCTTCGAGGCCATGCAGGTCTATGTCGGTTCGGCCTATGTCAACGACTTCACGCGGCTGGGCCGGGCCTTCCAGGTGAATGCCCAAGCCGAAGGGCGTGACCGCCTCAACAAGGAAGACCTCGCCCGCCTGAAGGTGCGTAGCACCACCGGCGCCCTGGTGCCGCTGGGTTCGCTGATCTCCTTCGAGGAACGCACCGGCCCTGATACGGTGATGCGCCACAATCTTTACCCGGCCATCTATATCAGCGGCTCGGGCATGCCCGGCGTATCCTCCACCAGGGCGCTCGACCTGATGGAAAAAGCAGCCGCCGAGGTACTACCGCCAGGGGTCGGCTATGAGTGGACCGAGATCGCCTTCCAGGAGCGCTCGGTGGGCAACACGATCTATTTCGTGTTCGGCATCGCCGTGCTGTTCGTCTTCCTGTTCCTGGCTGCCCAATATGAAAGCTGGTCGCTGCCGCTCGCCATCATCCTGATCGTGCCGCTTTCCATCCTGGCGGCGCTGCTCGGCGGCATGGCTCGCGGTTTGCCTCTGTTCGGCGGCTGGTGGTTCAAGGTGATGGACAACAACATCATGACGCAGATTTCCTTCGTCATGCTGATCGGCCTCGCCGCCAAGAACGCCATCCTGATCGTGGAGTTCGCGCGCCAGCGCGAAGACCATGGCGATACGCCCTGGCAGGCGGTGGTCGAGGCCTGCCGGCTGCGCCTGCGGCCGATCCTGATGACCTCCTTCGCCTTCATCCTCGGCGCCGTGCCGCTGATGATCGCCACCGGTCCGGGCTCGGAACTGCGCCAGGCCATCGGCACGGCGGTCGTCTTCGGCATGAGTGGAGTGACCTTCCTCGGCCTCTTCCTCACGCCGGTGTTCTACGTCACCATTCGCCTGATCGTGCGCATGCTCTTCCGCGAGAAGCCCAAGCCCTCGACAGTGATTCCGGCGACGATGAACGAGCCGGAAGGCAGTTGAGGCCTGCTCCGATCCAATGGCTCCGGCATTGACGGGCCGACATGTCGGCCCGTCGCGTGGCAGAACAAAGCTGTCAAATCGCTTTTGAGGTAATATGGTAGTAAGAGTTGGTCGATCGAAGGGGCTTTTCTCTCCGTTTGATTGACTCGCCACACGATGTTGCCCATTCTCAGCCTCGCAGTGCGGTTTCGCGGCATGACGCGGCTCGCCCTGACGATACTCAGATGTACGTGGGCCTCGGCAGCTTTGTCGGCCTGGGGCAGTTCATCCGGCCTGGGTCTCGATGACGGGAAGATTGGCGCCAGCGTCATCTTGACGTGTGGTTGCGTATGGCATTTTGCGCATGATCCCCGGCATCGAGACTTCGTAACGCTGCGCTTCGCGAGAGGCGCCGAGGTCGTGGTGAACTGGATGGATGACAAGCCCTTCATAGCCCTTCGCCTGGTCGGTATTCCCCATCTCACGGTGACGGGGGAGGGGGTGTTTCCCGCCAAGGGCTATGTGCTTGTCGCCATGCTGCTGCTGGCCAGCAACCTGCGCATGAGCCGCCAGGCTGTCGCCGCCCTGCTTTGGGACGATGCACCCGAGGAAAAGGCGCTTACCAACCTGCGTCAGCTTCTCGTCCGTATCCATCGGATGTGGCCCTATGCCGATCCGCTGGTGGAAACCAGCGGCCCCCATCTCGCGGCCGGGCCGGGCGCGGACCGTAGCGATCTTGCTGCGATCCTGCGGCTGTCGAAATCGGGTGTGCTGGCCGAGAAGATGCAGGCCGTCCTGCTCGCCAAGGGCGATTTTCTCGATAGCATCGATTCGGGCGGTCCCGAACTTTCGCAATGGTTCCGCAGCGAGCGTGAACGCTTCCGTCGCGTCGTGTTGGCTTTGGCCACCGAAGTCCTGGTAGAGATGACGCGCTATGGTCGCGCGCCCGATCGAGAAATCGACCTGATCGGCGAGGTGATGCTCGCGCTCGAGCCGGAGCGGGAGGAGAGCTATCGCGTCCTGATCGAAGCCTATGGCCGGAACGGCAATATTCCGGCCGTGAATCGGGTTCATGCCGCCTTGACCGACATGCTTCACCGCGAATTCGGGGCGGAGCCCCGGCCCCAGACCGTCGCCACTTTGCGTCGTATCCTCGCCAGTGCGCCGCAGCCGCGGGTGCAGGTGGTCGGTGAGGCGCGCAATGCGCCCGACGAGCGTCTGGTCTTGGCGAGCACGGCTGCACCTCGCCTCCCGGGCTTGCCGCGCGTGGCGCTGTTTCCGCCGCGCCCGATACCGGGCCGCATGCTGGATCCCCTGCATAGGGCCCTGATCGAGGACGTCGCCAACGATCTGTCGCGTCACCGTACCTTCGCCGTGTTGGCGCCGCACAGCAGCTTCCGTGTCGCGGACGCGGGCGATGCAGGGCGTTGGGCCGCCTTGCGCAGCGCCTATCTGATTACCGGCTTCATGGTGCCGGGCAGCGAGCGCATGGCGCTCCGGCTGACGCGCCAGCCGGACGAGGAGATCGTCTGGGCTGCCGAATATCTGGTTTCGCCCGAGCGGCTGGCGCTTTCCTTCCGGCTGATCACCCGGCAGATCGCCGCCACCCTTGCCAACGAGATCGAACGCGACCAGCTCGATCGCTCCCGCGCCGATCCCAAGCCGGCTGCCTATTGCCATTATCTCGAAGGCCAGGCCCGGCTGCACAGTTTCGATCTCGCCCGGCTGCGCCGCGCGCGTGCCGAGTTCAAGCTGGCGACCGAGGAGGACGGGGATTTCGCGCCCTCGCGTGCCCGCATCGCCCAGACCTTGCAGCTCGAATGGCTGATGCTGGGTGGGACAGATCCATCCCTGCTCAACCAGGCCCGCGCGGAAGCCAATCTGGCGATGACGATCGATCCCGGCCACGGCACCGGGCACTGGATGTCGGCCGTGGTGGCGCTCTACCAGCATGATTTCGACTATACCGCCGAGAAATTCATGGAGGCGGAGGCGCTCAATCCGCATTCAGCCGATCTCCTGGTTCATCATGCCGATGCGCTTTCCCACCTTGGCGAGCCGGAACTGGGTTGGGAACGCTTCCAGCGGTCCCTGGAGCTCAATCCTTTCCCGCCGGACTATTACTGGTGGTTCGGCGCAACCATCGCCATCCGCCGCCGCCGCTTCGAGGAGGCGATCGAGCTGTGCGCCCGGATGGAGAATGATGAATCGGCCATGCGGGTGCTGGCGATGTGCCATGGCTTCGTCGGTGACTCCGTGATGGCCCGCCACTATGGGCGGCGTGTCATGGATACTTATCCGGGCATGTCCGCCCTGGACCTCGCCAGGCTGGCGCCGGATCGCCGCCAGGAGGATATTGAGTTCTGCGCTCAGGGCCTGCGCCTCGCCGGGCTTTCCTGAGGAACGAACTGGCCGACGGCTTGGATTCAAGAAGAGATCAGCGGGGCTGACGCGCGCGCGAAGTTCCGGACCGTCACCTTCCTTAAATGTATTGTCATCGCATGAAGCTCGATATTTTCCTGTTTCGAGCTTTGTTCGATTATTTTATTTTTAGATGTGATTTGAGTTTGACTTTTGATTTTTGAGATTAGTCACATAATTGAGGAGATTCGTATGATGGAGGCAGTCCGTCGTCATTTTCCAAATGAACTTCCTGATCGAATGCGATGTGATATTTATGATGCCGTTTCTCTGTGACTCGGACGTGAAGTCTGACACGGAAATAAGTTGAGCTTGTTGACTTCGATGTGTTTGACGAACAAGTAGTATATACAACGCATATGTCGGGCATGGCCCGAAGGTTCTCATCCCGAGCCATGAGATCTGTGATGGGAACGGCGGGGATCTGGCAAGTGGTGGCGGCATGCACAGGATGCCGGGCCGGACTCCCGGGGCGAGGATAGTCGAATGGACTCTGAGGACGACATTGTTCTTCATCTGGTGGGCGTGCCGCATGTGGCCAAACCGATGGAGGGCGTGTTTCCGGGCAAGGGCTATGTTCTCATCGCCATATTGTTGCTCGGCGGCAGTCGGCGGATGAGCCGGCAGACGATTGCCGCGCTGCTGTGGGACGATGCACCCGAGGAAAAGGCCCTCACCAATCTCCGGCAATTGCTGGCCCGCATCAACAGGTTCTGGCCGCTGGACGAGCCGCTGATCGAAGTGGAAGGCTCCAATCTGATGGCCGGGCCTGGTGTCAGGTACTGCGACCTCGCCCAGATCATGGCACGCCGCAAATCTCAGGTCCTGGCCGAGCGCGTCGCCGTCGTCCGGCTGGTAAGGGGAGACCTGCTCGATACGCTCGATAGTGGCGGTCCCGACCTGTCGCAATGGTTCCGGAGCGAGCGCGAACGCTTTCGCCGCCAAGTCCTGGCACTGGCTGGCGACGTGCTCATGGAGATGACACAGTTCGCCCGCGCCAAGAAGAGCGACATCGACGAGATCGGTGAGCGCATGCTGGTGCTGGAGCCGGAGCGGGAGGAAAGTTTCCGCGCGCTGATGGAAGCCTATGGGCGGATCGGGGATGTCGAGGAGGCCAGCCGTGTCTTCGACGATCTGAAAAAGACGTTGCGCAAGGAACTGGGCACCGAACCCAGACCGGAAACGGTAGCCACGATGCGGCGTATCCTGGCAAACGCGCCTCGTCCCCGGCTGCAGGTCATTGCTGAACCCGAGGTGTTGGGGACGATCGGCCAGATCGCGCCCACGCCACCGGCGTTGCGCAATCTACTGGGCCTGCCGCGTGTTTCCCTGTTTCCGCCGCAGCCGCGGCCGGGCGAAGTCCTGCATCCCCTCTATCGCATGCTGATCGAGGACATCGCCAATGATCTGTCGCGTCACGCCACCTTTGCGGTGACCGCGCCTCACAGCAGTTTCGGTGTAGCCGATACCGGGGACCGTGAAAGGCTGGCCGCCCTGCGCTCGGGCTATCTCGTCACCGGCTTTCTGGTGCCCGGGAGCCAGAAGATGGCCCTGCGGCTGACCCGCAATCCCGGCGACGAGATCATCTGGGCGGCGGAATATCAGGTGGGACTGGAGCACTTGGTCGTCGCCTTCCGCATGATTTCGCATCGGATCGCGAAGACACTGGCGAGTGAAATCGAGCGGGACCAGCTGGATCGCCTGCGGGCGGATCCCAAGCCGCTTGCCTATCGGCACTATCTCGAAGGGCATCTCCTGTTCAAGAATTGCGACCTGCCGGGTCTGCGGCGCGCGCGAGTGGAGTTTCAGAAGGCGGCGGCCGCAGATATGGATTTCGCTGCCGCACGGGGCGCGGTCTCCAATGCGCTGCAGCTGGAGTGGCTGATGCTGGGAGCGAACGATCCTTCACTCTTGATGCAGGCCCGTCGCGAAGCCGAAGCGGCAATCAGCATCGATGCAGGCAACAGCGTCGGTCATTGGATGTCGGCGGTGATTGCGCTGCACCAGCGCGACTATGACAAGGCGGCGGAGCAATTCCTGGAGGCTGAAACACTCAATCCGAATTCGGCCGACCTGTTGGAATCGCATGGTGATACCCTGGCGCATCTGGGTGATCCGGATGCGGGCTGGCAGAGGTTTCAGCGCGCAATCGAGCTCAACCCGTTCCCGCCCGACCGCTATTGGTGGGGCGGAGCCACGATCGCTTATTTTCGCGAGGACTTCGATGGAGCGATCGACATGTGCGGCAAAATGGAGAACGATCAGTCCGTCTTGAGGATACTTGCAATATGTCATGGCAATCTCGGCAATAAGGAAATCGCCAGGAGCTATGGAGCGCGTTTGAAGGACATGTATCCTGGGATAGTCGCATCAGATGTTGTAAATCTTACACCAGACAAGAAAGGAAACATGAAAGATATCATTGTTCGTGGACTTAGAGTGGCTGGAATAACCTAGTTTGCAAGATGCTTCTTCTTAACTTTAGAATAAGATAAATTGAAAACTATAACCTTGTTCGAGAGGGGATGGCATGGCTGGAATAAAGAGAGATCGAGATCACATATATATTCTTGGCGATAGGGGCGTCGGAATCTTCCTTATCAAAATGAGTCCCATCCGTATCGTGAGGATTCCAGACAAGGAAGTCCGCCGTTACGGGAAGGAAAACAAGTGTGACGGCTATGCCGCCGTTGCCGCATTGTGCTGGCGGGTCGTAGCGGATCATCGAGCCGCCCATGGCGTCGGTACGAGCTTGGACCCCGAGAATATCGTCGGTATCGCTTCGCTCGCCGAGGCGGGCGCGAGTTTGACCAATCTGGAATTTGCATTCGGTACGAATATGTCGTCGACAGCAATCGAAGCCGTCAGGGGTAAAAACCTCACCTTGAAAATGGCCCTATGCTATCTCACGCAAAGGAATGGCCATAATCTTCAAGATGCCGTTCTGCTGGACGATAGAAATTCCGACGATTTTGTTTGCTGATCCTGCGGAATAACGTTTTTGGTTCGGCTCTGTGGAGATATGAGGCTTTAGCCATGTATAATCCTCGATATTTCCGGGAAGAGCGCCTGGAGGTGCTCCATGCCTTGATACGCGATCATCCGTTTGCGATGGTCGTCACCAATGAGCATGGGCGCCTGGCAGCCAATCATCTTCCCTTGTTCCTTGTGGCAGACAAGGGGCGCAAGGGGGTGTTGCGGGCCCATATCAATCGCAACAACAACATGGCCGTCGATCACGACCCCGCCTATGAAGCGCTAGCGGTCTTCCAGGGGCCGATGCACTACATCACGCCGAGCTGGTACACCGCCAAGGTGGAGGGCGGTAAGGCGGTGCCGACCTGGAATTATGTCACGGTGCATGTGCATGGCCGGCTAAGGACGACGGAAAATCCGAGATGGCTGCGCGAGCACGTCACCGCTTTGACCAATCTGGTCGAAACCAGGCGGCCGCAACCCTGGCAGGCCGAGAGTGCGCCGGCCTCCTTCATGAAGGGGCAAATCAAGGGTATTATCGGGCTGGAAATCGCCATTACCCGCATCGAAGGGAAATGGAAACTCAGCCAGAACCGACCGGAAGCCTATCGCAACAGCGTCATCGAGGGCCTGACGGCCGAGAGCGAGACGGTCATGGCGGAGCTGATGATGAAGGCAGTCGAATAGCCAGCACAACGATCGATGCCCACATCAACCATGAAGCCTGCGATGCATTCCCAGAGCCCTCCTCTTGCCCCCTTCGGCATTACGCGGGCGAGCGATCTTACCGATCTCGACATCATCGGCATTCCCGTCTGGTCCGCCACCAGGCCCAATGCCCGTTCCGTGGCCGTCAGCCAGGGCAAGGGATTGAGCCATGAACAGGCGCGCATCTCCGCCATCATGGAGGCGGTGGAGGGGGCCGTCGCCGAGCAGACCAAGCTCTTGATCGCCGAATTCGGCACACCGGAGGAGATGACGGCCCGAGGCCGGCGCCTGGTGCCACTGGAGGGCCTCGCACGCTTCCGCGCCGATGCCTATGATGAGGGGGTGCAGCGCGCCTGGGTGCGCGGTGTTGTCCATGGCAGCGGGGAGGTTGTCTTCGCGCCCTATGAACTCATCGGGCTCGACATGCGCGAGGAACTTCCCTGGGATCGCGATGCCTTCCATATCAGCTCGGTGGGACTTGCCGCCGGACCGGATTTCGCGTTTGCCGCCTTGGCCGCCCTGCTGGAATTGGTGGAGCATGATGCGACCACCTTGTCCGATGCTTTCGGCCATCTCGAAGGCACGTCACGCCAATTGCGCATGCACGCCGGCGTACACCCGGGGCTGGACGAGGCTGTCGACAGGGTGCGCGCCGCCGGGCTGGAGCCGCGCTTCTTCGACAAGTCCAACCGCATCGGCCTGCCGGTGGTCAGTGCCGTGATCACGCGGCCGGTGCTGGAGGAGGAAGGCGGTGGTGAGCGCTTTTCCGGCGGAGAGGCTTGCCGGCTCGATGCCGGGGCCGCCGCCTTGGCGGCATTGCTGGAGGCGGTGCAATCGCGGCTCACCAATATTGCCGGAGCCCGTGATGATCTGGAGCCGGATTTCTACGAAACGCGGGATGGTGCGCTGCCGCTGCCGGATCCTCGAGCGCCCTCCCTGGCCGAATTTGCCGCGCGCCATCGCCAGGCCCCCCTGTTAAAGGCAGAGGAACTGCCTCCTACCGCGCAGCTCGACATCGTCGCCGGCAAGCTCGGCACGGCCGGTCATGCGGAAATCTATCTTTTCGACCTCCCTGGCCCGGTCGAAGGCGTGCATGTCGTGCGTGCTTTGGTGCCTGGGTTGAAGACCTTCGTGGAAGACGGGGTGTCCGACATCAGCTTGGAAGACCTGATCGGAGCGGTTGCGTGATCGTAAGGGCGATGTGTCATGGCAGACGCAGTGATCCGGGCTGCAGAAGAAAATGGGTGTTTTTCGTAGAATGGTTCCCGAATTTGGCGGATACCATCAAAATCGTGGATTTCTACAGTTCATTGAAAAATTGGCAATATGTCTCCAGAAAACCTCGGGTGACAACTCCTCGGGTCATTGTAATATTAAAGTATTTATTTCATTATTTTGCAGATAATTTTTGTATATCTTGACAACTGATTTATATAACCATGTATAATTAAAGAATTATCTGAATTAGTTTATAGTTTACGTAAAGATTTTTATATTATTTCCTAAATTTGTACTTTTAAATCGCGATAGGCGCTGTGACGCCGGTGTGACTTGAGTCACCGATCTCCGGCCAATTCATTGACTTGAATAGATTTTGTAACACAGTGTCGCCACGGTTCACGAACTTGGCGGTGCTCGCGCGAGTTTCCCTCGATCGCGAGCCGGCGTTGTTCGGATCGATAGTGCCAGGCCTTGTTGGAATGCGGGCGCGGTTCTCGTCCGTCGACCATGCGAAGGGAACTGGGGATCGACGAATGGATGCTGAGCGGGACATGATCGTTCGTCTGGTTGGCGTGCCTCATATGGCCAAGCCGACCGAGGGGGTGTTTCCGGCCAAGGGCTACATTCTCATCACCATGCTGCTGCTTGCTGGCAGCGGCCGAATGAGCCGCCAGGCTGTGGCTGCCTTGCTCTGGGACGATGCGCCCGAAGAAAAGGCGCTGACCAATCTGCGGCAGCTATTGGTGCGCATTCACAGGTGCTGGCCCTATGATGAGCCCCTGATCGAGACCAGTGGTTCCCATCTGGTGGCGGGTCCCAGCGCGCAGGGCTCCGATCTGGCGAGCATCCTCACCTTGCAGAAATCCGCCGTGCTCGCCGAACGGGTGCGGGCTGTCCTGCTGGCAAGAGGGGACCTGCTCGATACCATCGACACCGGTGGTGGGGAACTGGCGCAATGGTTCCGCAGTGAGCGCGAGCGCTTTCGCCGCCTCGTGCTCAGCCTCGCGGCCGATGTCTTGTTCGAAATGACCCGTTTCGGCCGAGCCCCGGAACGCGAGATCGATGCCATCGGGGAGCGCATGCTGGCCCTGGAGCCCGAGCGTGAGGAAAGTTTCCGGGCGCTGATCGAGGCCTATGGACGAAACGGCAATTTCGACGCGGTGAACCGTACTTATGCGGCGCTCGTTTCTGTTTTGAAGGAGGAACTGGACAGCGAACCACGTGCCGAGACCGTGGCGGCGATGCGCCGTATTCTGGCGAACGCCCCGCGAGCGCGGCTGCAAGTGGTGTCGGACCGGTCCAGCGAGATACTCGGTGACGCAGGCCGGGAGATTTCGGCAACGCGCAGCTTGGTTGGTCTGCCGAGGGTTGCCTTGTTTCCTCCGAAGGCGTTGGCAGGAGATCAGCTCCATTATCTGCACCGTGCCCTTATCGAAGATGTGGCCAATGATCTGTCGCGTCATCGAACCTTCGCGGTGATTGCGCCCCATAGCAGTTTCGAGGTTGCGGATTCACCGGACGTAGAGCGGCTGGCAGCGCTGAGGAGCGGCTATCTCATTTCAGGCTTCATACTCCCGGATGGCGAGCATATGGCCTTGAGATTGACGCGGCAGCCCGGTGACGAGATCATCTGGGCAGCGGAATACCCGGTCGGTCTGGACAAGCTGCCTTCCACTTTCAGGCGCATTACGCGGCAAATCTCGTCCACGCTTGCCAGCGAGATCGAGCGAGATCAACTCGACCGGATGAGGGCCGACCCGAAGCCGAACGCCTATCGGCATTATCTGGAGGGCCAGACTCGCCTGAAGAATTGCGACCTGCCGAAGCTGCGCCGGGCCCGGTCGGAGTTCAAGCAAGCCATTGCCGAAGATCGCTCTTTTGCGCCGGCCCATGCCCGTATCGCTCAGACTCTGCAGCTCGAATGGCTGATGCTGGGAGGAAACGACCCCTATCTCCTGCATCAGGCTCGCCATGAGGCCGAAACGGCGCTCGCCATTGATGGTGGCATCGGCGAGGGCCATTGGATGGCGGCGGTCGTCGCCCTCTATCAGCGCGATTTCGACTTTGCGGCCGAGAAATTCCTGGTCGCGGAGGCGCTGAATCCGCATTCAGCAGATCTCCTGTCCCACCATGCCGACGCCTTGTCGCATCTCGGCTTTGCCGACACCGGATGGGAGCGGTTCCAGCGGGCGTTGGAGCTCAACCCGTTTCCACCGGACTACTACTGGTGGTTCGGCTGCACCATCGCGATCCGACGCAGGGACTTCGCCACAGGGATCGAACTTTGCAAGAACATGAGCAGCGAAGATGCCGTGTTGCGTGTTCTGGCGATGTGTCACGGCCTCATGGGCAATGTGGACGTGGCGCGCCAATATGGAAGAAAGCTGAGTGAAATGTATCCCGGCGCTACAGCGCTCGAGATGGCTCGTCTCGCGCCTGATCGGCGCAATGAAGATATCAATCTATGCGCTGAAGGATTAAGAATAGCTGGCTTGGATTGATTTTTGTATATCAAAAATCGTCTAAATTTTATTTCAAATATTAAGATATAAATGATTCCTTCGTTTATTGTATTTTCAACGGGTAGAGATTGTCGATTATTGCGAAATAAAATCCCATAAATTGAATCGCAGTCGAGAGTCTCTGTCTATTGGAAAGGAACAGGAGGGGATATGTCTACCGAGCGGATGTTTGTCATCGGAAATCGAGGCGCCGGTATTGTACTCATCAAGATGAGTCCGTTGCGCGTGGTCGAGATTACTCACGATGAGATTGTGAAATATAGCCAGGCTACGTCGAGCGACGGTTATGCGAAAGTCGTTGCGGCCCTGTGGCGGTTGATGGCGGACTGCCGTGCGCCGACCGGATCGGGAAGTGGGATCGATCCGAGCAGCGCGCAGGGTATCGAGGCTCTCGTGGCCGCCGGCGTGCGGCTGTCCGAAGTCGATTTTGCGTTCGGAACCGATATTTTCACGGATGCCAACGGCCAGTTGCATGCGGGAATCCAGAGCCAGGCAGGCATTCAAACCCAAGCCGGCGTTCAAACCCAGGCCGGAGTACAAACCCAAGCCGGAGTACAATCCCAAGCTGGCGTGCAGTCCCAGGCTGGTATCGCCAACCAGGCGGGAATTACCAACCAGGCCGGCATACAGCCCCATGCTGGCATACAGACGACCATTCAGTCGAATGCGGGCATCTATTCCCCGGTCGAGGCGGCGCTGCGGCAGTTGATCGGCTCGGACGGTGATGCGCTACAGAATGCAGTCTTGTCGGACGATGCCGGTCCGTAATGCCCGATCAACTGCACCATCCCCTCGAACGAGGGGAGTTGCTCCCAACGGATCCAGGGAAAACAGCTGATCGCGCTTCCCTGTTTCCCCTGTCCTTGCTGGCGCCCTTCCGAATAACACGCTGCGGTGACATCACCGGGCTGGATATCGTCGGCATTCCCGTCTGGTTTGCGACGCGGCCCAATTCCCGGGCCCTGTCGGTCAGCCAGGGCAAGGGCCTGACGCATGAGCAGGCACGGATCGGTGCCATCATGGAGTCGATCGAGGGGGCTGTTGCCGAGCAGACGCGGGAGCTGGTCTCCGAATTTGCAACGGCGATGGAGATGGTGTCACGTGGGCGCAACCTCGTCCCGCTCGAGAAATTGTCGCGCTGCAAATACGCCCTTTTCGATCCTGGGCGCCAACGCGCCTGGGTTCGAGGAATCCATCAGCGATCCGGGACCGACATCTATGCGCCCTATGAACTGATCGGGCTTGACACCCGGGTGGGATTTCCCTGGGACTACCGGGCTTTTACCGTAGCCTCCACCGGCCTTGCCGCGGGACGGACATTCGAGTTCGCCGCTACCCGAGCCCTGTTCGAAGCCATCGAAAGGGATGCCACACTATCGGTGGAACTCTTCGGCCTTTCCAGCGTCTTCGCACGGCAGTTGTTGTGGCAGCCCGGCGTGCATGCCGGGCTCGACGAGGCAATCGGCAAGGTGTCCGCGGCAGGCCTGGTTCCTCATTTCTATTGTGTCAGGGGCAAGGTGGACCTTCCCGTCGTCGGTGCCGTGATAAGCAGGCCTGTCCTGGACGAACAGGGAGCAGGGGAGCGGTTGTCGGGCGGTTATGCCTGCCGTCTTGACGCCGGGGAGGCCATGCTGGCGGCGCTGCTGGAGGCCGTGCAGTCGCGCCTGACCAACATAGCCGGCGCTCGCGATGACATGGACCCATCGCAGTATTGCGGCGGGAGCAGCATCGTGCCCTTACCAAGGGAAGAGGCAGTGACGCTGTCGTTCCTGGCCGGACGATATCCCGCTCGGAGCGACCTTTCCGATGCCGAGCGACTCAGCCTGACGCTGGAGGCAATGGCGCAGGCCGGGTGCGAGGATGTCTTTCTGTTCGACCTGCCCTCTCCCTCTCCCCTTGCCCATGTGGTGAGAATCCTGGCACCGGGATTGGGTGCCCATATGGAGGGGGACGTCGCATCCGTCGGCGTCAACGACATGATTCCCAGATGGGCGGAAACCGGCCTATCCTCAGGCGCCGCCAAAAAGGTCCGTCCATGACAACCATCCTCTTCACTGGCCCCAGTCTTCACGGCATCGATCCTGCTTTGCTCGCTGGTTTCACGGTGCGCCCGCCTGCGGGCTGCGGCGACGTGCTGGCGGCGGCGATGACGGGCGCCGATGCCATCGGCCTGGTCGATGGCGTGTTCGATCACGCGCCTTCGGTCTGGCACAAGGAGATCCTCTACGCCCTCAGCGAGGGCATCCCGGTCTATGGCGCCGCCTCGATGGGCGCGTTGCGGGGCGCCGAATGCGCTGCTTTCGGCATGATCGGCATCGGTCGTATCTTCGAGGATTATGCGAGCGGGCGACGGGTGGCGGATGCCGATGTCGGTGTGGCGCATGCGCCGGCCGAGTTCGGCTATGCGCCGCTCAGCATAGCCTTGGTTGATGTCGAGGCGACGCTGGAGGCCGCCGTCGAGGCTGGTGCGCTGCCAGCTGCGAGCTCCGAGGCATTGTTGGCCGCGGCACGGCGCATCCATTTCAAGGAACGCACGTGGCCGGATGTGGTAGCCCTGTCGGGGCTTCCCGATGCCGCCACAATGGAGGCGGTGCTGGAGCACCACGCCGTCAGCCAGAAACAGGCCGATGCCCTCGCTCTGCTTGCCCGCATGCGGGCCGATGCCGGTAAGCCGTTCGCCAAGCCGAATTTCACCCTGGCGCAATCGGGCTTCTTTGCCGTGCTGCGCCAGCGGGTGGAGGACAGGCTGGAGGAAGAGGCGGGCTGAGCACCCGGGAACATCCCCTCATCCGGCTGCCGCCACCTTCTCCCGCAAGGGGAGAAGGGAATTCATTCGGCTTGGCCCGATGCCCAGGAGATCGCTTTCACCGCTTCCACATATCCGATTTTAATCCCTTCTCCCCTCGCGGGAGAAGGTCCCGGCAGGGGGATGAGGGGTTTCAGCGCGTGCCTACGCGAGCTGCCCGTGGCAGTGCTTGTACTTCTTGCCCGAGCCGCAGGGGCAGGCCTCGTTGCGGCCGACTCGGCCCCAGGTCGAGGGATCGTCGGGGTTGCGGTCCTCCGGCGCCACGATGCGTTGCGCCGGGCTGTCCGCTACAGGGAAAGGCGAACTCAGCTGGGCCGGCGGGAAGCCGGAGCCGGCCATGGCGAACTCGTCCTCGCCGGTGAGCGGGTCGATATGCTGGCCGAACATCTGCGGCAGGGTCGGTTCTTCCGGCTGCTGCATCACCTGCAGGCGGAACATGGTGCGGGTAACGTCCTCGCGCCAGCGGTTCATCAGATCGGAGAAGAGCTGGTAGCCTTCCGACTTGTACTCGATCAGAGGGTCGCGCTGGGCCATCGCACGGAAGCCGATGACCTGGCGCAGATGGTCGAGCGTGACGATGTGGTCGCGCCACAGATTGTCGAGGGTCTGCAGGAGCACGGCCTTTTCGACTTGGCGCGTTACCTCGTCGCCGAAGCCGGCGGCCCGCTCGGCGGCGTGCTTGTCGGCCGCCTCGGTGATGCGATGGGTCAGCTCCTCGTCGGCGATGCCCTCTTCCTTGGCCCAGTCGGAGATCGGCAGGTCGAGGTTGAGCACATCGTTCACCGCCTTGTGCAGGCCTTCAGTATCCCACTGCTCGGGATAGGCGTTCTCGGGCACATGGGCCCGCACCAGCTCGTCGATGACGAGATGGCGGAAATCGGCGATGGTCTCGCCGACGGAGTCCTGCGCCATCAGCTCGCGACGATGCTCGAAGATCTCCTTGCGCTGATCGTTGAGCACGTTGTCGTATTTCAGGATGTTCTTGCGGATGTCGAAATTGCGCGCCTCGACCTTCTGCTGCGCCTTTTCGAGCGCGCGGTTGATCCAGGGATGCACGATCGCCTCGTCCTCCTTGAGGCCGAGCTTCTGCAGCATGCCGTCCATGCGCTCCGAACCGAAGATGCGCATCAAATCGTCCTGCAGCGACAGGAAGAAGCGCGAATGGCCGGGGTCGCCCTGGCGGCCGGAGCGGCCGCGCAACTGGTTGTCGATGCGACGGCTCTCATGGCGCTCGGTGCCGATGATGTAGAGGCCGCCGGCGGCGAGGGCCTTCTCCTTCAGCCGGGCGACCTGATCCTTGATCCGCACCTCCGCCGCTTCGCGTTCGGCTCCCTCGGCCAGGTCGGCGAGCTCGACCTTGATGCGCATGTCGGCATTGCCGCCGAGCTGGATGTCGGTGCCGCGGCCGGCCATGTTGGTGGCGATGGTGATGGCGCCGGGCACGCCGGCCTGGCTGACGATGAACGCTTCCTGCTCGTGGTAGCGGGCGTTCAGCACGGCGAAGACCTTCTCCTCGGCCGTGCCCTGGTCGCCATCATAGAGCGAGGCGAAGGCGTTCGGATCGGAGAAGTCGCGCTGCTTGTAGCCTTGGCCGACGAGATAGGCAGCCAGCGTCTCGGACTTTTCGATCGAGGTGGTACCGACCAGGAGGGGCTGGCCGCGCTGGCGGCACTCCTCGATCAGGCGCACGATCGCCTTGTATTTCTCGTCAACCGTCCGGTAGACCTCGTCATCGTCGTCGATGCGCTGCACCGGCCGGTTGGTCGGAATCTCGATCACTTCGAGATTGTAGATGTCCATGAACTCGTCCGCCTCGGTGGCGGCGGTGCCGGTCATGCCGGCGAGCTTGGCATAGAGGCGGAAATAGTTCTGGAAGGTGATCGAGGCCAGGGTCTGGTTCTCGGGCTGGATCTGCACCCGCTCCTTGGCTTCGAGCGCCTGGTGCAGGCCTTCCGAATAGCGCCGGCCCGGCATCATGCGGCCGGTGAATTCGTCGATGATCACCACTTCGTTGTTGCGGACGATATAGTCCTTGTCGCGGGTGAACAGCTTGTGGGCGCGCAGGGCCTGGTTGACGTGATGGACGATGGTGACGTTGGCCGCGTCATACAACGAACCCTCGCGCAGCATGCCGGAACCTGTCAGCATCTGCTCGACGCGTTCATTGCCCTTCTCGGTGAGGCTGACGGTGCGCTGCTTCTCGTCGAGCTCGTAGTCGTCCTTGTCGAGCTCGGGCATCAGCGCGTCGATGGTCTGGTAGAGCTCGGGGCGATCCTCCAGCGGGCCGGAGATGATCAGCGGCGTGCGGGCCTCGTCCACCAGGATGGAGTCGACTTCGTCGACGATGGCATAGGCATGGCCGCGCTGCACCATCTGCGCCATGTCGTATTTCATGTTGTCGCGCAGATAGTCGAAGCCGAACTCGTTGTTGGTGCCGTAGGTGATGTCGCAGGCATAGGCCGCGTGGCGTTCCTCGTCGGTGAGGCCGTGTACGATCACGCCGGTGGTCAGGCCCAGGAAATTATAGACCCGGCCCATCCATTCGGAGTCACGGCTGGCGAGATAGTCGTTGACGGTAACGACATGCACGCCCTTGCCCGCGAGGGCGTTGAGGTAGACCGGGGCGGTTGCCACCAGGGTCTTGCCTTCGCCCGTCTTCATTTCGGCGATGGCACCCTCATGCAGCACCATGCCGCCGATGAGCTGGGTGTCGAAATGTCGCTGGCCGAGCACGCGCTTGGCCGCCTCGCGCACGGTGGCGAAGGCGGGCACCAGGATGTCGTCGAGCGTCTTGCCGGCGGCGAGTTGAGCCTTGAATTCGTCGGTGCGGGCGCGCAGGGCTTCGTCGGACAGCGCAGCGACTTCCGGTTCGAGCGCCGCAATGGCGGCTACTTTCGGATTGTAGGCTTTCAGCCGACGGTCATTGGAGGAACCGAACAATTTCTTGGCGAGCGAGCCGAACATAGAGGGCCTTCAAATCTTCGCGCCTCGCGGCGGCATGATACCCGACCGAAGAGGGGGCTTCGGCCATTGTGTCAACCCCGGCCGCGAAAGCCGGGGAACGGAAGCCGGACACCGCCCGGGCGATGTTCGGTGTGAGGCAACCCGCCTCCATCAGCCGTGCGCGATGGCACCAGCATGACGGCATGCCCCCGATACGGCAACTTGGGGCAAACCGGTACAGCGGGAATCAGGCTGCCTTATGAATTCTGTGAACCGATGGTCCTAATGCCGAGCCGTGGTTCGAGAGCCCGTCAGCCGGACTCACTTAAGTATTGGGGTTTGGGGTGTCAATCGACCATAGGGTCTACGACACCCCTTGATACGGACATTCGGCTGAAAAATCCGTAATAATGCGGCAGGATGCCTCCGCGGGGAGGCATTCGTGACATACGAGGCTCCGCCGTCACAGTTTTGACGACAGCCCTTCCTAAAAGGCGAGCGAAGCGCTGGCCATTCGGCGACATTGACCTTGCTTTTCTCCTGTCCTATCAGCGCTGCGAAGGCGTTCGTCCCGGGATCAGGAGCAATGCGGGCCTGTTGCCGAAACAGCGTCCGTCCGGAGCCTGACGGTTTCCGGGTCAGCCCCCGCTCTCGAGGAACCTGCCCATGATGTCACTTCGCCGCGCGCGTCCAGCCGCGACCCTGCTCGCCAGCGTTGCCTTCCTGGCCTTCGCTGCCGCGCCTTCCTACGCTGAAGACGCGGCGAAGCCTGCCGCCGCCCCGGCTCCGGCAGCCCAACCCAATCCTGCGACTCCCGCGGTGCAGGCGACCCCGACCATCAGCGTGGACGGCCAGCCCATCACCCAGGACGACCTCAACGCCGTGGAGCAGGAGATCGGGCCGAGCCTGTCTCCCCAGCTCTCGCCGGCCAAGCGTCAGGACATCATCATCAATGCCGCCATCAATCTGCGCGTGGCCGCCAATGCGGCTGAACAGCAGAAGGTGCTTGATGAAGCCGAGGTGCAGAAGAAGCTTGCCTTCTACCGCCAGCGCATCCTGATCGACGCCCTGGTCGCCAAGGCCGTCAAGGAAGGCGTGACCGAGGACGCGATCAAGAAGGCCTATGACGAGCAGGTCAAACTGATCCCGGCCCAGGACGAAGTGCATGCCCGCCACATCCTGGTGGCAAACGAGGACGATGCCAAGAAGGTCGAGGCGCGGCTGAAGGCAGGCGAGGATTTTGCCAAGGTCGCCAAGGAAGTCTCCAAGGATCCGGGCTCGGCCGAGCAGGGTGGGGATCTCGGCTGGTTCACCAAGGACCGCATGGTCAAGGAATTCGCCGAGGCCGCCTTCGGCATGAAGCCTGGCGAGGTCTCCCAGCCTGTGAAGAGCCAGTTCGGCTATCACATCATCAAGCTCGAGGAGCGCCGCCCGCAGGCCCCGCCGGCTCTCGATCGCGTCAAGCAGCAGATCACTGACTATTTGACCCAGAAGACGCAGCAGGAAGTCTTCGCCAAGCTGCGCGCCGCCGCCAAGATCGTGCAGCCGCCTGCGGCACCGGCTGATCCCGCGGACGGGAGCATGCAGCTCCCCGGTGCGGACGACCCAGCGCAAGCTCCCGCTCCGGCCACGCCGGCCCCGGCTGCTCCGGCTCAGTAAGTCGGTCCTGCGGTACCGGACCGATAATGAAAAGGCGCCAGCTTTTGTCATGCCCGGGCTTGATCCGGGCATCCACCCTTCCGGCGTTTTCGCCTTGAGAGGATTGGATTGCCGGGTCAAGCCCGACAATGACAAAGGCTGAGCCAATCGCAGCATCAGCTCTATCGATGCCGATCTGACAACCGGCACACCTTCTTTCGAGGAACACCATGGCCAAGGCCGCGCCGCTGTCCCCGCTTGCTCCCGCTCGTTTTCCCGACCTTCCGCCGGTAGCGGGGGTCCGGATGGCCACGGCCGAAGCCGGTATCCGCTATAAGGGCCGCACCGACGTGCTGCTTGTCCTGATGGACGAGGGCACGCAGGCCGCCGGTGTGTTCACCCGCTCCAAATGCCCCTCGGCGCCGGTCGACTGGTGCCGCGCCGCGCTCGGGGATGGCAGCGCCCGGGCCCTGGTGGTCAATTCCGGCAATGCCAACGCCTTCACCGGCAAGAAGGGCGCCGAAGCGGTGGCGCTCACGGCAGAACTCGCCGCCGAGGCGGCTGGCTGCCGGCCGAGCGAAGTCTACCTCGCCTCCACCGGCGTGATCGGCGAACCGCTCGATGCCGGTAAGTTCAGGGGCGTGCTGGTCGAGACCGCCGACCGCGTCTCGCCCGGTGCCTTCGAGGATGCCGGCCGCGCCATCATGACCACCGACACCTTTCCCAAGGGGGCGACCGCCAGCGTCGATTTCGGCGACACCACGGTGACGATCAACGGCATCGCCAAGGGCGCCGGCATGATCGCGCCCGACATGGCAACCATGCTCTCCTTCGTCTTCACCGACGCGCCGATCGCCAGGAACGTGCTGCAGGGCCTTCTGTCCAAGGGCGTCGTCGACAGCTTCAACGCGGTCACCGTCGACAGCGACACCTCCACCTCCGACACGCTCCTGCTGTTCGCCACCGGCAAGGCCGGCGGCGCGCCCGTGACCGATGCCGCCGACCCGCGCCTGGCTGGTTTCGCCAAGGCGCTCGACGGCGTGCTGCTCGACTTGGCACAGCAGGTGGCGCGGGACGGCGAGGGCGCACGCAAATTCATCACCGTCGAAGTGCGCGGCGCCACCAGCAAGCAGGCGGCAAGGCGCATCGGAATGTCGATCGCCAATTCACCCCTGGTCAAGACGGCGGTAGCCGGTGAAGACGCCAATTGGGGCCGCGTGGTGATGGCGGTGGGCAAGGCGGGCGAGGAAGCCGATCGCGACCGGCTCGCCATCTGGTTCGGCGACATCCGCGTCGCCGCCGACGGCGAGCGCGACCCGTCCTATGACGAGGAAGCGGTCTCCGCCTATATGAAGGGGCAGGCGATCACCATCAGAGTCGATATCGGCCTCGGCGAGGCCAGTGACCGGGTCTATACCTGCGACCTTACCAAGGAATATGTCGCCATCAATGGCGATTACCGCTCGTGACCAATTCTCCCGTGCCCAATCCTCTCGTATCTCGGCGCCTTCTGCTCGTCGCCGCCTGCGCCCTCGTCGATGCCGACGGGCGCGTGCTGATCTCGCAGCGCCCCGAAGGCAAGGCCTTGGCGGGCCTGTGGGAGTTCCCGGGCGGCAAGCTCGAGCCCGGCGAGCGGCCCGAGGAAAGCCTCATCCGCGAGCTCCACGAGGAACTCGGCATCGAGGTGGAAGAGCCGTGCCTGGCTCCGCTCACCTTTGCCAGCCATAGCTATGAGGATTTCACCCTGCTGATGCCGCTGTGGATCTGCCGGCGCTGGAAGGGCACGCCGCATGGACGCGAGGGCCAGGCGGTGAAATGGGTGCTGGCGAGGAAGCTGCGCGACTATCCCATGCCGCCCGCCGACGAGCCGCTGATCCCGATGCTGATCGACATGATCCCGGCGAGGTAGGTTCGATCTCGCGAGGCCAAGATTCTCAGACGTCCTTTTCGCCGAATTCCTTCACGCCCAGGGCGTCGGCGAGGCGGGTCTTGGCTGAACCCGGCTTTAGCGGTTTTTGCTGGCCTGCATGGGGCGCCCAGCCGGAGATCCAGATGATCTCGAAGGTCGCGCGGATGCGCCCGTCCGAATCGGAGAAGCGCTCACCGTAGATCTCAGCCATGCGCAGCATGGTGGCGCGGCGGGTGAAGGCCTTGCGGCGCTGGGCCAGCATATTGGTCGCACCCATCGCCCTGAGATCGGCCATCAAGGCGAAGGCATTGTCGTAGCGCACGGTGAGTGTCTCGCTGTCGGTGACAGGAAGCGCGAAGCCCGCGCGCTGCAGGAGGCCGCCCATGTCGCGCACGTCGGCAAAGGGGGCGACGCGGGGCGAGATGCCTCCCTCGGTCTCCAGTTCGGCTTCCGAAAAGGCGGCCCTTAATTCGTTGAGCGTGGAGCCGCCGATGAGCGCGGCCAGCAGAAGCCCGTCCGGGCGGAGGGCGCGCCGGATCTGGCTCAGCATCCCCGGCAGATCGTTGACGAATTGCAGGGCGAGCGCCGACAGGGCGAGATCGATGCTTTCGGGCGGAAGGTGCAGCACCTCGTCTCCGATGGCGACCTCCTGCCAATTGGCGGCGAGCCGCGGACGCAGCGCCTGAGCCAGCGCGGGCGAATGCGGGCCGATCTCTGCCGCCTGTTCGAACGGCCTGAGCACTACGGCAAGGCGATCGGCCATATCGTCGGCGGCATGGCGCAGCAGGAAGTCGGCCGGGGCCGTCGCGGCGCGGCGTCGATGCAGGGCCAGCGCGTGGGGGTCGAACAGGAGAGGCGTGGTCATGCCCGCTATGTAGGACATTCGAGCTTGCTTTTCATCAGTCGCATGCGTCTATCCGAATAAGACGCCGTGGCGGGGACCGCGGACGCCCCGTCCGCTCCTCCCATTCCGCATGCGAGGCGTTTCCAAGAGCGGACGTCTCAGCCCCATGGCTTCATGGGGCTGAGACGTCCGCGGTCCCAGCCGTACTGTTTCTTCGGATGCCATGCCTATGCTTCTTGCCATCGACGATCCCACCGATTCCCGCATCGAGACCTATCGCGACATTCGCGAGCGCGACCTCAAGGGCCGGGGCGGGCGTTTCGTCATCGAAGGTGAAGTGGTGCTGCACACCGCGCTTACCCTGGGACGCTTTGCCATCGAATCCATCCTGATCGCGGAGAGTCGAGCCGAGCCGCTGGCCGGCCTTCTTGCGCAGGTGCCGGCGGGGATCCCCGTCTACATCGCCTCACGCGCTGTTCTCGACAGCATTGCGGGCTTTCCCATGCATCGCGGCATCCTGGCGATAGGATTGAGGGGCGAGGGGCTCGCGGTCGACACGCTGCTGTCTTCGGCGCCGGAGACGGCCCTGTTCGTCGGTCTTTCCGCCATCGCCAATCATGACAACATGGGCGGCATCTTCCGCAATGCCGCTGCTTTCGGTCTCGATGGCGTGTTGATCGACGGTGCCTCCTGCGACCCGCTCTATCGCAAGGCCATCCGGGTTTCGGCCGGTGCGGCGCTGCTCACGCCCTTCGCCCAGGCGGGTGATATCGGTGATCTCTGCAACGCCCTGCTGGCGGCTGGCTTCGAGGTGCTGGCCACCAGCCCCGCCGGCAGGGAGCGCCTCGCTGACATCGAGCCCGCCGGGCGGCAGGCCGTGCTGTTCGGCGCGGAAGGGCCGGGCCTGCCGGAACGTGTTCTCAGCCGGCTGCGAACCATCCGCATCGAGATGAGGGGTGGCTTCGACTCCCTCAATGTCGCCACCACCAGCGGCATCGTGCTGCATCACCTGGCGCGATGAGAGAACGCGTCGGTGAGGCAGGAAAGAGACGGAGGGGATATCCGTTCTTCGAAACGCGGCGCCTCATCTCGAGGCGGGTTCGAAAGCGATTGCATTTCGTATGCCTCTCCGATCCTATATTTGCCAAGCACGAGGTGGGCTGGCACAATCCCCTCGTCTCCTCGCCTGGCTCTCTGTACGGCGCGTTGTTGAAAGACTTGATTCCAGGAGCCGCCGTGACGTCCACTCCCTCCTCCGAGTTTCGTCACTCCCTCATTGCCCTGTCGATCTTGAACTTTTTCCTCGCCGATGCTCGCGATGGCTTGGGGCCCTTTCTCGACGGATTTCTCGCAACGCGCGGGTGGGAGCCATTCACGCTCGGTGTGATCGCGACGATCGGCGGCGTGTTGGGAATGATGACAACGCCTCTGTTCGGTGCGCTTGTCGATGCATCGGCCTACAAGCGTACATTGATCATCCTGCCCGTTATCCTCGTGACGATGATGGCTCTATGGACGCTGGCCACCCCCAATGGCTTTTCGGTCTTCGGGGGACAATCCGCGACGGCCGTCGTCGGCGCGATCATTGGCCCCGCGCTCATGGGCCTGACGCTTGGGCTTGTCGGGGAAGAACGATTTCCCCGTCAGGTGTCCCGAAACGAGTTCTGGAACCACACGGGGAACGTTGCCTCCCTGGCGGCGATTTATGCGGGAACGCTTCTGTTCGGCCTCCAAGGCGTCATCGGGCTCATGCTGTTTGCCGCTTTTGCCACGATTGCCGCGACCCTGGCCATCGATCCGAAGCTGATCGACCATCAGGTCGCGCGCGGGCTGGCGCATCACGAGGGATCGGAGGCACCTTCCGGATTTTCAGTGCTGGCCAGCAGCAAGGGCCTGATCTTGCTCAGCCTGGTGTTGATGATCTTTCATTTTGGGAACGCACCCATCAGCCGCCTGATTGCCCAGGCTTTCTCCATTCAACTCGGCACACCGTTCAGGACCACCGCCATCACGACGGGTGTTTCCCAACTATCGATGATCGGCATGGCGTTGATGGCACCCTGGCTGATTAGACGGTTCGGCTTGGCCACCGTATTCATCGTTGCCTTAGCAGCCTTGCCGATCCGCGGTGCGATTGCGGGAACTTTCCCATCCTTTGCTTTCGTCTTTCCCGTACAGTTTCTCGACGGCGTGGGGGCCGGCCTGATCGGTATTGCCACGCCCATCGCCGCAGAACGCATTCTCTCTGGTACCGGCCGCTTCAATGTCGGTCTTGCTGCCGTCATGACCGTGCAGGGCATCGGGGCTTCGCTTAGCAACGTCGTTGCCGGTTGGCTCACCGATTTGGGCGGCTATGGTTTAGCCTATTGGGTTCATGGCTGCGTGGCGTTGGTGGCGTTGGCGTTGTTTGTCTTGAGGCGCCATGACATTGCGCCGCGCTTGGCGGAATCCTAAACAAATCCAAGCATCCGCCGCGCTTTACCCGGACGCTGCGGACGGGCTGAGGGATATCGGCTCGAAAGCCAAGCCGATCGAGATCCGGTAGACGAAACCCGGATCGGGCAGAAACGGCATCGTCCGCCAATAGGCTCTGCGCGGGTCTGGCTATGTCTATGCCGCCACCTGGAGGATATCAGCCGGCACGTCGCACGCGGCGTACATGCCACGGTTGCCCTCTACCGCGCCGGCTGACCGTCAGGCTCGAGGCGCCGAAAAACACCTCCGTGATCCTGCTGCTCTAGGAAGGCCCGAACTAAACTCGGTGGAGAGCAGTCGGCAATATCCAAGTGCCAACTGGCTCTCAAACCGTGCCTTCGTCACTCCCTGACGAGATCGCCCAGCATATTGGCGGCCACGGTAAGCTTGGCCAGGGTCAGGCCACCAGCCGCGATTTCTTCCACCGATTTGCGGATGCGTGCAGCTTCCGGATGGGCCTCAAGCCAGGCCTGCGTGGCCGCCTGGCCGGACTGGCCGGTCGCCAGCATGTCGGCGACCAGGCGCCGCTCGGCCGCCGCGATCTGTTCGATCGCCCGGTCGATGGCCAGGCGCTCGAAATAATCGTTGGCGGGCACGGCGCGCGCGGCTGCGACGATGCGGTCGAGCTGGAAATTGGCCTCCGCCGCATAGAAGGTGGCCGCGGTTTCGCCGATGGCCCGGCCGGTGCGGCCCGCCACCAGGACGATGTCGGGCGCCGAGACCAGGGGATCGAGATTGGCCATCCGGCCGGCGAGGTCTTCGGGCACGCCGCCCTCGACCAATTCGCGGGCGCGCTTGACGCGGGCCGCCTGCATTGCTTCGGGCAGGGAGCTGTCGAGCCCGACGGCGATCTCGTAGACACCGGCGCCGAAACGAGCGATTACGGCTTCCAGCCCCGGCGTGAAATCGACGTTGCGCACGAACCACACCACGCGCGAGAGCAGGAGATCCTGCAGGAAGGCGTAGAGGCTGAGCTGGAGCTGCCCGTCGATGCGGTTATCCAGGGCATCGATGGCATCGTAGAGATAGCGCAGGCCATAGGATTCATCCACGGCGGCGAAGGCCATGGCGATGGCGGTGACGTCGGCATCGGTCTCGTCGCTCAGGCGCACCACGCTGGCGGGACCGCCGCGATTGATGATGCCATTGGCGAGATTGGTGGCGATGATCTCCCGCCGCAGCCGATGGTTTTCGACGGCGTCGGGGAACTTGTTCTGTATCTCGGGCGGGAAATAGACCGTCAGTTCGCGGGCGAGATAGGGGTCATCAGGCACGCTTGTGGCGAGCAGGTCATCATAGAGCGTCAGCTTGGCATAGGCGAGCAGCACGGCGAGCTCCGGCCGCGTCAGCGCCTGGCCGCGGCGGGTGCGTTCGGCGATGGCGACGTCGTCGGGCAGGAATTCCACCGCGCGGTCGAGCAGGCCGCGCTGTTCGAGCGACTGCATCAGGCGGGTGAGGAAGCCGGTCTCGGTCACGCCCTTGCGTTCGGAGAGCGAGAGCGTGAGCGTCTGCAGATAGTTGTTGCGCAGCACCAGCGTGCCGACCTCGTCGGTCATGGCAGCGAGCAGGATGTTGCGATCGGCCTCTGTCAGGCGCTGGTCGCGCTCGGGCCGGGCCAGGGCGATCTTGATGTTCACCTCGACGTCCGAGGTGTTCACGCCGGCGGAATTGTCGATCGCGTCGGTGTTGAGCTTGATGCCCTTCTGCGCCGCCTCGATGCGGCCGCGCTGGGTGGCGCCAAGATTGGCGCCCTCGCCGATCACCCGAGCCCTGATATCGGCGCCGGTGATGCGGATGGGATCGTTGGCGCGATCGCCGACCTGGTCGTCGGTCTCGCTGGCAGCGCGGATATAGGTGCCGATGCCGCCGAACCAGAGCAGGTCGGCGCGGGCCTTGAGGATCGCCGTCATCACCTCGGTGGGCGTCGCCTCGGCCTTGTCGAGATCCAGCAGAGCGCGCATTTCGGCGGAAAGCGGGATGGCCTTGAGCGAACGCGAGAACACGCCGCCGCCCTTGGAGATCAGCGACTTGTCGTAATCCTGCCAGCTCGAGCGCGGCAGGTTGAACATGCGAAGCCGCTCGGCATGGCTGGCGACCGGATCGGGCGAGGGATCGATGAAGATGTCGCGATGGTCGAAGGCGGCGACCACCTTGGTGGCTGGCGACAGCAGCATGCCGTTGCCGAAGACGTCGCCCGACATGTCGCCGACGCCGACGGCCGTGAAGGGCTCCACCTGGATATCGGTGCCGAGCTCGCGGAAATGCCGCTTCACGGCCTCCCAGGCGCCGCGGGCGGTAATGCCCATCTTCTTGTGGTCATAGCCCTGGCTGCCGCCCGAAGCGAAGGCGTCGCCCAGCCAATGGTGCTTCTCGAGGGAGATGGCGTTGGCCGTATCCGAGAAGGTGGCGGTGCCCTTGTCGGCCGCGACCACCAGATAGGGGTCGTCGCCGTCATGGCGCACGGTGTTGTCGGGCGGCACGATATTGTCGCCGTCCAGATTGTCGGTGAGTTCGAGCAGCGAGCGGATGAAGATGCGGTAGGCTTCCGTGCCCTCGGCCAGCCAGGCATCGCGATTGGCCGGCGGCGGCAGGCGCTTGGGCACGAAGCCGCCCTTGGCGCCGACAGGCACGATCACGGCATTCTTGACCTGCTGTGCCTTGACCAGCCCGAGGATCTCGGTGCGGAAATCCTGGGGGCGGTCCGACCAGCGCAGGCCGCCGCGCGCCACCTTGCCGAAGCGCAGATGGATGCCCTCCACCCGCGGCGAATAAACGAAGATCTCGTAAAGGGGCCTGGGAGCGGGCAGGCCCTCGACCTTGCGGCATTCGAACTTGAAGCTGATCACCGGCCGGGGCTGGCCGTCAGGGCCGACCTGCCAGAGATTGGTGCGCATGATCGCCTGCACCAGATTGGTGAAGCGACGCAGGATGCGATCCTCGTCGAGCGAGGAGACAGACTGCAGTTGCTCCTCGATTTCGCCGACGATCTCGGTTTCGTGTGCGGCGCGTTCGGCATCGGTGGCCGTCAGCCGCGGGTCGTGGCGAGCGCGGAACAGGGCGACGATGCTGGCGGTGATCCGCGGGTTCTTGCGCGCCGTTTCCCACATATAGTCCTGGCTGAAGGGCGCGCGGATCTGGCGCAGATAGCGCGACAGGGCCCGGATGGCCGAGATCTCGCGCCAGCCCAGCGATGTACGCAGGATCAGGGCGTTGTAGCCGTCGGATTCGGCGTAGTCGCCGACCACCGCCATGATCGAGGCCTCGAGGCGGTGCTGGAAGTCGATGCCGGGCGGGATCGGCTCGCCGTCATTGGTCTCCACCGTCATGTCGTGGAGCCAGACCGGAGCCGGGGCCGGCTTGGCTGATGGCGTGATCTCGTAGGTACGCTCGTCGACCACGCGCAGGCCGTGATTCTCGATCACTGGCACGCGATAGGACAGCGACATTGGCGCGCCCTGCGAGAAGACCTTGAGGCCGCAGCGCGTGGGCGTGTCGTCCTCCTCCAGGCGATAGACCAGGATCGCCACGGGACGGGCGGGCGTCAGTTTCTCGATCACGCCGATATCGGCGATCGCCTGGGCGGTGGAGAATGTCTCGGGATAGCCGCCGGTGAAGGCATTGGCATAGCGGTTGCCGAGCAAGCGGGCGCGCATGCCGTCGGTGGTGCCGGTCAGGGCCGCTTTGAGCTTGTCTCCCCAATTGGTAGCGATGGCATTGATACCGGCTTCCAGCGCCGAGCGTTCGATGAGGGGCGTGTCGCCCTCGTAGCGGCCGATGATGTAGTGCACGCGTGCCAACGGACCTTCAGGGAAGGCGGCATAGGACGCGGAAAGGCGGCCCTTATAGGCGTTGGCCAGATAATTGCCGATGCCGATGCGCACGTCGGTGTCGTATTTCTCGCGCGGAATGAAAACGAGGATGGAGACGAAGCGGTCGAATTTGTCGGCCCTCACCAGCGCGCGCAGGCGCGGGCGCTCATAGAGCAGCAGGATCTCCATGGCGAAATTGTAGAGCGTCTCGGAATCGACCTGAACGAGCTCGTCGCGCGGATATTCCTCGAGGATATGCAGGATTGCCTTGCCCGAGTGGCTTTGCGGGTCGAGCCCGGCGCGCTGCAGCACCTGGGCGACCTTGTGGCGGACATAGGGGATCTGGCGCACGGAGCGCGTATAGGCCGCCGAGGTGAACAGGCCGACGACACGCAATTCGCCCTCGACCCGTCCGTCCGGCGTGTAGAGCTTGACGCCGATATAGTCCATGCGCACGCGGCGGTGGACGCGGCTGTTCACATTCGCCTTGGTGACGATCAGGATCGTCGGCTCGCGCATGAATTCGCGGATTTCCGGCGTCATCACCACCAGTTCGGTGCCGCGGCGCAGGATCTTGACCTCGGGGTCCCTGAGGATGCCGAGGCCTTCGCCCTCGCTGACCTCGTCGGAAGCGTCGCTGTCGGTGGAGAAACGGTATTCGCGCAGGCCCAGGAAGGTGAAGTTGTCGGAGCAGATCCATTGCAGGAGCTGGTTTGCCTCGGCGATCTCGTCGACCGGCAGAGGCGGCGGGTTGGTGCGGAAGGATTCGATCGCCTGCTCCACCCGGTCACGCATGGCGCGCCAGTCTCTCACGCAGGCCCCGACGTCGTTGAACACCAGCGTCAGTCCGTCGATCAGGTTCTGCCGGTCGGCATCCGAATCGATGCGGGCGATATGGATGTGGATGAGACTCTCGCGCACGCCCTTGCTGCCCTCCGGCAGGGCGTCGCCGAAGAACTGCAGGAGCTTGCCCTGGGCATCGCGCTCCAGCGCGATGATGGGATGGGCAACCAATTGTGCCTCGATTCCGCGTTCCGAAAGCTCGGCCATGGTGGAATCGAACAAGAAGGGCATGTTGTCGTTGAGGATCTCGATGACCGAAATTTCGCGGCCGTCGGGCATGTCGGGATTGACGACGCGGATATCGGCTTGGCCGGGCGTGCGGCGCTGCACATGGTCCCAGGCCTGCTCGGCCAGAAAGGCGAGCGAGGCGGCGTCATGCGTGGCGAGATCCTCGAGGGTGGTTCGGCCGAAGAGCACCTCGGCGAAAGTGGGGGGTGTCTTGCCTGGCTGAAGGCTCCTTGCTGCCTTGTGGATCAGGGCCGCCCGGGCTTCATCATCGCGCCACGCCATCTCGTTCATCCCTTCTTGCTACGCCGCTTGCTTGCGGCGCTCTGTGGAATTTCCGAACCCGCCCGTCGACGGGCTCGGAAATTCCACATCAGCCGAACACCGTGCCGGCCTTCCCAGGACGAGAAATCCTCGTCCTGGGAAGGCCGGCTTTGCCCGGTCGATGCGGCCTTGGTGACCATAGCTGAAATTAAGGCCGCTCAAAGTCCAGGCACGACGGAAATTGCCAAATTGCGATGACAATATCGAGAAAGAGAACGGCGCATTGTTAATGAGGTTGCCTTAGGGGCAGATCGGGGCCACAGAGGCAGGCGCGGAGCCTCGATTTAGGTGTTTCCGCACCATCGCGATAACGGCCTCTTGCGAATTGACGGAATCGGTAGGAATCGCAGGACGCTCTAGCCGATCCATTGGATTGGCTTGGAAACAAGGAGCTGGAGCAAACGAGCGTTTCCGTCCAAACGCGCTTTACTCCGGGAAACAGGCAATGAGCGCAACAGGCACGGGTTCTTCGGTCGATCCCAAGGAGATCGAACGTTTCGAGGCGATGGCGGCCGATTGGTGGAATCCGCGCGGTACCATGCGGGCGCTGCACCGATTGAATCCGGTGCGCCTGCGCTATGTGCGGGATCAGATCGCCGGGCATTTCGGCCGTTCCGCCGTCGCCCTGGACGGTCTGAAGGGCCTCAAGCTCGCCGATATCGGCTGCGGTGCCGGCCTGCTCAGCGAGCCGCTGGCCAAGCTCGGGGGCGAGGTCGTCGGCGTCGACATGGCCGCGACCAATGTCGAGATGGCCAGGGTCCATGCCGCGCGATCGGGCCTCGCCATCGATTATCGCATCCTGGCGGCGGAGGATCTCGAAGCGGCCGGTGAGCGCTTCGACGTGGTATTGGCGATGGAGATCGTCGAGCATGTCACCGACCCCGCCGCCTTCCTGAAGACATGCGCAGGCCTGGTGAAACCCGGAGGCCTCCTCTTCATCGCCACTCTCAATCGCACCATGAAGGCCTATGCGCTGGCCATCGTCGCAGCGGAGAAGGTGCTGGGCTGGGTGCCGCGTGGCACGCATGACTGGAACAAGTTCGTCACGCCGGCGGAGATCGAGGACGCGGTGACGCCGGAAGGTCTGGCCGAACTCGACCGCTGCGGCGTGATCTACAATCCGCTGCTGGACGAATGGCGGCTCAGCCGCGACACCGACGTCAACTTCATGATGGTGTTTTCGCGAGCGGCGTGACGGGCCTCAGGGCAGGTTGTCCCTGAGATAGATGTCGATGCGGATGCGCTCCTGGCCTTGGTCGATGGGCTGGCCGTCGGTGAGGGCGCGCAGCACGCGCATGGCGCTGCGCGCTTCATGGCCGGGGTCCTGGTTGAGGATGGCGTCGAAAGTGCCGTCGATCAGGGCCTCGCGGCAATGGGTCGTCAGTTCATGGGCGATCACGCAGATGCGAGCGCCGGCATGGCGCTTGTTCAAGGCTGCGATCACCCCGCGATTGCCGCCGCCGAGGCTGTAGAGGCCGATGACGTCGGGATGGCGGTCGAGCAGGGCGCCGAGCACCTCCTCGACGATGGCGCCATTGTCGAGGCCTTCGATCACCGGCAGGGTGACGAGATCGGGATATTCGGTGCGCAGCACGCGCTCGAAGCCGAAATGGCGCTCGACATGGTCGCGCAGCAGCATCGAGCCGGCAAGCACGGCGATCCGTCCCGAGTGGCCGCGCAGGAAACGGCCCATCAGGGAGCCGGCGGTGCGCCCGGCTGCGCTGTTGTCGATGCCGACGAAGTGGGAGCGACGCGAGGCCGGCACGTCGGACACCAGCGTCACCACCGGAATGCCGCGCTCGGCCAGGCGGTCGATGGCCTGGCGCACCTGGGCGTTTTCGGTGGCCACCACGGCCACGCCAGAGGTATCGGCGCTGTCGAGCCCGTTGAGGATTTCGGCGAGCTTGCCATCGTCGAAGGGCGGGATCTCGATGATGCGGATGTTGATGCGATCGGCGGCGTTGAGTTCGGACAAGCGCGTGGCCTCGTTTGCCAGGTTGCGCATGAAGGTGTTTACGCCGACGGGAACGAGAAAGACGAAGCGATATTCCTGCTGCTTGGCCAGCATGGCCGCCGCCATGTCGCGGCGATAGTTCAGCCGGGCCATGGCTTGCTCGACCTTCTCGATCGTCGCCGGCCGTACGCCGCCGCGGCGATTGAGCACGCGGTCGATGGTGGCGAGGCTCACGCCTGCCGCACTTGCCAGATCGTGCACCGTTGCCCGCGCCATGGTTCTACCTGTCTCGATCTTTCGGGAACGTACCTCAGAAGAAATGGGGACGCAAACGGTTCAAGGCCGAGATCAATTTTGATATTTTTCTCAATATCCTTTATATTTCAATAGGATATGAAAGTAGCTCCAACACTCAACTGGGAATGGGAATTGCGTGTTGGAGCCTGATTTCCTGATGAGGGGCGCTCATCATCGCCCAGGTTCCGGGGCGTGATTGGCCACAAAAAGCCGGCATTGCTGCCGGCCTTTGGCGTCCGATCGTAGATCGTTCGTGCTTGCCAGTCTTATTGCATCAGGGGTGCAACTTTGGGCCAGACTTCCTGGACGCCGCGATAGATCATGTCGCCGGCGACGTAGAGGATGGCGATCAGGCCGATATAGGCGATCCAGCGATAACGATGGAGCAGGCGGGCGATCAGGCTGGCGGCAATGCCCATCAGCGCGATCGAGACGATCAGGCCGAAGATCAGCACCCACAGATGGTCGCGCGCCGCGCCGGCAACGGCCAGCACGTTGTCGAGCGACATCGAGACGTCGGCGATCACGATCTGCCATGCAGCCTGGGCGAAGCTCTTGCGTGGGGTGCCATTGGTCTCGCCATTGCCGTTCTCACCGTCGAGGGCATGCTGGGCGGCAGCCTCCTCGCTGTGGCTGGTGCGCAGTTCGCGCCACATTTTCCAGCACACCCACAGGAGCAGGATGCCGCCGGCGAGAAGCAGGCCGACGATGGCGAGAAGCTGGGTCGTGATGGCGGCAAAGAATACGCGCAGCACGGTGGCGGCGGCGATGCCGATCAGGATGGCGCGGGTGCGCTGTTCCTTGGGAAGGCCGGCGGCGGCTAGGCCGATGACGATTGCGTTGTCGCCGGCCAGGACCAGGTCGATCAGGATGACCTGGCCGAGGGCAACCATGGAGGAGACCGAAACGGCTTCCGACAGGATGGCAAAAATATCAGGCATGGAGGAGGGCTCTCTCGTTCCGGTGCGGGAGAGCGGTGCCGATTCGAGCCAGGAGGGAAGCCTGGGGCGCTAGGGGGACGCCGACGCGCCGGGACCGCTCTGTTTGCTCCAGTCCGACATCACAATTCCCAGAACTCAACGCATTGGGAACTGCCAGAGGGGCCCGGCCTGGTGCGGGTGGTGTACTGCAAGTCGAGATGAAAGAAAAGTAACGTTCCGGCATGGCTGCCGGAACGTGATTTCAATCCTCGGAAGCGGCGAGCTGGGTGAGGACCTTGCCGCGTCCGCGCCAGCGCATATAGGCGGGAACGACCAAAGCGAGGGCCGCGATGCCGAAGAGGATCACTGCCGGTGCCGAACTGAAGAAACCTTGATGGAGCTGGAGCGCCTTGCGAAGCTGTTCTTCGGCCAGCGGCCCGAGGATCAGCCCCACCACCACGGGCGCGATCGGATAGTCGTAGAGCCTGAGGCCGTAGCCCATCAGGCCGAAGGCGAGCAGCATGGCAAGCTGGGCCGGCGAGGGATTGGACGCCAGCGTGCCGAGCGTGGCGAACAGCAGGATGCCGGCATAGAGCCAGGGGCGCGGGATGGACAGCAGCTTCACCCACAGGCCGACCAGCGGCAGGTTCAGCGCCAGCAGCATGAAATTGGCGACCAGCAGGCTGGCGATCAGACCCCAGACCAGCTCCGGATTGGAAGTGAAGAGCTGGGCTCCCGGCTGCAGGCCGAATTGCTGGAAGCCGGCGAGCATGACGGCGGCGGTCGCCGAGGTCGGCAGGCCGAGCGTCAGCAACGGCACCAGCGTGCCCGCGGCCGAGGCGTTGTTGGCAGCCTCCGGTCCAGCGACACCCTCGATGGCGCCATGGCCGAACTCCTCGGGTTTTTCCGCCAGGCGCTTCTCGGCGGCATAGGAGAGGAAGGTGCCGATCTCCGCGCCGCCCGCCGGCATCGCTCCGATCGGAAAGCCGAACAAGGTGCCGCGCAGCCAGGGCTTCCAGGAACGCCGCCAGTCCTCTTTGCTCATCCAGAGCGAGCCTTTGATCGCCTCGACCGTGCCGGTGCTGAGCTGGTGGGTGGCCGCCACTGCCAGCGCCTCGCCGATGGCGAACAGGGCGACGGCGAGGATGGTGACCTCGACGCCGCCGCGCAGATCGGCAAGGCCCATGGTCAGGCGCCCGTTCTGGCCGCTGACGATATCCTTGCCGATCAGGCCGATGACGAGGCCGATGAACAGCGAGGTCAGGCCCCTGAGCGCCGAATTGCCGAACGCCGCCGACACCGTGACGAAAGCGAGCACCATCAGGGCGAATTTGTCGATGAACTTGAAGGCCAGGGCGAACTTGACCACCCAGGGCGCGATGAAGGCCAAGGCCAGCGTCGCCAGCAGGCCGGCGACGAAGGAGCCGATGGCAGCCGTCGCCAGAGCGGGGCCACCCCGCCCGGCCTTAGCCATCTTGTTGCCTTCGACGGCGGTGACCATCGAGGAACTCTCGCCCGGCGTGTTGAGCAGGATCGAGGTGGTCGAGCCGCCATACATGCCGCCATAGTAGATGCCGGCGAACATGATGAGCGCGCCGGTGCCCGAAGGGTCGAGCTGGAAGGTCACTGGCAGCAGCAGGGCGATAGTCAGCGCCGGGCCGATGCCGGGCAGCACGCCGATCAGCGTGCCCAGCGTGACGCCGATGAAGGCGCAGATGAGGTTGAACGGTTGCAGGGCGACCGCCAATCCGTCGACCAGATGACCGAATGTCTGCATCGAAGGGTCCTAGCCTGAAGTGTCGTGCGAGCCGGCGAGATCGCCGGGAACCGCAAAGCCACGTCGAAACAACAAGAATTCCGGAACAATGAGAGGTGGAGCTATGGCGCCTACGCGTTGAAGCGGGCTTTGCTCCGGGAGGCCGATCCTGGAATCAATTGCTCAGGAGCGCGGAGACGGCGTGTTCCAGCGGTCCCTGCGGCAGTGACAATTGCAGGAGCTGCGAGAAAGCCAGCCAGGTCAGGAAGGACAGCACCACGCCGACCAGGCAGGCCAGCCAGAGCGGCTTGCCGAAGCCGCGGGCGGCCAGCCCGAACAGCAGGCCGCTGGCCAGCGAGAAGCCGGCACTGACCGCGATCAGCAGGATCTGCGCCAGCAGGCCGGCAATCACCCAGGCGACCGCCGTGAAATCCTGGCTTTCCTCCGGCGCCGGCGTCTTGCCGCGCAGGGCCGATACCAGCGTGGCGACGGCGAGGACGAGCAATCCCGCCGCGACGGCGTAGGGGAAGGCAGCCGGCCCGAGCGGGTCGCTGGCGACCTTGGTGTTGAGCATGGCCGCGTCCGTGCCGATGACGACGGCTGATATCACCAGGCTGGCTGCGATCACCAGCCCGGCGACGGTGGAGCCGGGCGGACGCCCGCGCTCCGTCTTGCTCCCGGCGCTGCTCATTTGACCAGGCCGATGTCTTTGAGCACCGTGCCGGTGGCGGCGATGTCGCTCTTCAGCGCGGCGTCGAAGGCATCACCGGACAGATAGGTGTCGGTCCAGCCGCGGGTCTTGAGCGTGTCCTGCCAGGTCTTCGACTTCACCATCTTCTCGATATCGGCCGTGATGGTGGCCTTCTGCTCGGGCGTGATGCCGGGCGCGGCCGCGACCATGCGCCAATTCTCCAGGGCAACGTCGACGCCGGCTTCCTTGAAGGTGGGGGCATCGACGCCGTCGATGCGCTTGGTGCCGGAGACGGCGAGGAGGCGCAGCGCACCGCCCTTGATCTGGCTTTCGAACTCGCCATAGCCGGAAATGCCGGCCGTCACCTGCTCGCTGAGCACGGCCGCGACGGCTTCGCCGCCGCCGGCGAAGGCGACATAATTGATCTTGGAGGGATCGACGCCCACGGCCTTGGCGAACAGGCCCGCAGTGATGTGGTCGGTGCCGCCTGCCGAGCCGCCGGCCCAGGATACCGCGCCGGGATCCTTCTTCAGGGCCTCGACCAGGTCACCCAGTGTCTTGATCGGCGAGGAGGCCGGCACGACGATGGCTTCGCTCTCGCCGGTGAGGCGGGCGATCGGCGTGACGTCGGCGAGGCTGACGGCGGAATTGTTGGTCAGGATGGCGCCGACCATGACATAGCCGCCGACGATCAGTGCGGAGGGGCTGCCCTTGGACTGGTTGACGAACTGGGACAGGCCGATGGTGCCGCCGGCGCCGGCGACATTGTTGACCTGCACGTTGCGGGCGATCTTTTCGGTGCGCAGCGCTATCTGCATGGTGCGGGCGGTCTGGTCCCAGCCGCCGCCCGGCGCTGCCGGAGCCATGATCTCATATCCCGCCGTCTGGGCAAGAGCTGTGAGGCTGGAAAAAGCCAGGGCGCCCGCGGTGGCGCAGGCAAGCAAGAGTTTCTTCATCATTTCCTCCTTGAGCAAGCGCGTTCATGGCTGAACGCTTGTTTGCTCCAACGCTTTTTTCCGACGCGTCTTTGCGATTTGAAGCACGGCGGCAAATCGCAGAACGCTTTGGCGGGCCAGCCGCCTTGTCATGATCGTGTCGGTAGGAAAGGAGGAATGGATACATGCCCACGGGCCGCTCGATGAGCAGCCGTCCCCCCTGGTCCCACGTCTCGCTCCGGGCCTTGCAAGGTCCGGTTGCAGAGACGATAGCAACTATTCCTGTCAGCGACCTGTCAGCGCGAGCCGTCGGTGACGAGTTGGCGCCAGGTCGCCAGGAAACGGGCCTTGCGCTCCTGATCGAGCGCCACCAGCAGGGCCGGGCCGAGCGTGATCGGCTGCAGCACGCCGCGCGAGGCGGCGCTGATGCGTTCCGCCGTCCAGCCGCCCGGCGTGCCGGGCACGATCGAGCCGAGGGCGGCCTGGCCGGCCACCACCGCCTGGCCCCGGGGGGAGAGGACATAGTCGATGAAGGCACGCCCGAGATCGGGCTGGTTGGCCCAGCGCGGCACCAGCATCACCCGGGTGAGGATGAGGGCGTAATCGTCGGGAATGATGATGCCGATGCGCTTGTCGAAGCGCTGGCGTGCGTAGGCGTAGGAGCCCAGCACATTGTAGCCCAGCGCCAGGGAACCCGAGGCGATACCCTCGAGGATGGCCGGGCTGGAGCCGGAGAGCTTGACATCGGCCCGGCCGAGCGCGCGGGTCAGGCGCCAGAAATTCGAGGAGATCTGGGCATCCTGCGCCGCCAGCAGATGGCCGACCCCGCTCTGGCCGATGTCGTAGGTCGCGACCTTGCCGCGGAAGCGCTCTGTCTCTTTCTCCAGGAGTTCGGTGAGAGCCAGATGGGAGTGCGGGGCCTGGCCGTCGGGCACCTGGGTGCGGTTGTAGACGATGACGATTGGCTCGAAGGTGAAGCCGAAGATTTCGGAACGCCAACTGGCCCAGGCCGGTAGGGCCGGCAGCAAGGGCGAGGCATGGGCAAGGGCGTGGCCGTCATTGGCGAGCTTGACCTGCAAATCGGCCGCCGAGGAAACCAATAGATCGACATCGATATCCAGCCGGCTCTCCAGCGTGCGCTGATAGAGCGGCAGCGTGTCGGTCTCCTCATAGCGCACGCTGACGTCGGGGCGCAGTTCCTGGAAGTCGTGGATCAGCAATTCGAACTGCGGCGTGTCGGTGGTGCCGAGGATCGAGAGTGTTGGCCCGCCGGGCACCGGCGCCGGATAGAGCTTGGCCGCGGCCTGGGCCGTGTCGTTCCAGCCGCCGCCGATGGCGATGCCGAGGGCCAGAGCGAGCGCCGCCATGCCGCGTCTGAGGACGGCGCGCCCTCTCGCCTGTACCGGCACCAGCGGCAATTCGAGACGGACCTCCAGCCCGCCGCCGGGCCGGTCGTGCAATGACAGGCTGCCGCCATGGGCCTGCACCACGGTGCGGGCGATCGGCAGACCGAGCCCCGAGCCCACGGTGCCGGCACCGCTCTTCCCTCGCTGAAAGCGCTGGAGCACGATGTCCTTCTCGGTATCGGGAATGCCCGGGCCGTGGTCGCGGACCATGATGAGCAAGCGTTCGCCCGGCGCCGTATCAGCCACGATCTCCACCACGCTATCAGGGGCATAGAGCAGGGCATTGCCGGCGAGGTTGCGCAGCATTTCCTGCAAGGCGAGGCGGTCGCCCATGAGACGGGCGCCGGCCAGGGCGGGCGCGACGGTCACGGTGAGCCGCCTGGTCTCGTCCGGATCGAAGCGGCGTGCGACATCCTCGACGATGTCGGCGATGGGGATGAGGGCGGATTCGCGGCTCTCGAGCCGGTGGGTCAGCGTCGCCTCCATCAGGAGTTGGCTGACGAGCTCGCTGGCATGCACGGCGTTGCGATGGATCTTGGACACACGCTCGTGCAGGGCCTGGTAGTCGCTTTCGTCCAGCGCCACTTCGGCCTGGGCGCGCAGGGAGGCGAGGGGGGTGCGCACCTGATGGGCGGCGTCGGCGACCACGCCCGACAGCGCGTTCATCACGCTGGCGAGGCGGCGCATGAAATCGTTGAGGGCGGCGACGAGCTGGCTGACTTCTATCGGTACCGGCACGGTGAGAGGGGAAAGATCCTGCGGCGCGCGATCGCGCAGCGCCGCCTCCACCGTGGTGAGCGGGGCGAAGGCCCGCTGCACGCCGAACCAGACCAGGGCCAAGGCGAGCACGAGGATGCCGATCAGCGGCAGCACCGCCCGCGAGACGATTTCCGAGGCGAGAGCGGTACGTGCCCCGCGGGTTTCGGCGACCCGGATGGTCACCCAGCCGGCGGCGCTGCTAGCCGAGATCAGGCGGCCGATGCTGGCGACGCGCACGGGTTCGCCGTGATAGCGCGAATCGGCGAAGGCGGTTTCAGCCGAGCGCACGGCCGGCAATTCCTCGGCGAGATCGCCATAGCCGGTGACCAGGGCACCATCGGGAGCCTCGACCTGGTAATAGATGCGGTCGCCCCCCGAGCCGAGCATGGCGAGGGCCGCATAGGGCAGTTCGACGGTGACACGGCCTTCCTCGACCAGCACGGCGCCGGCGATGGTGAGCGCGGAGGCGGTGAGGAGGCGGTCATAGGCCTGGTCGGCGGCACGGCGGGCATAGGAATGGATGAAGACGATGAAGGCGAGCGCGGCGATGGCGAGCACCAGCAGGGCCGCGGCCAGCACGCGGCGGCGGATCGAGGCGGTTGCGCGCGCGGTGGTCGCCAGGGAGACGGGTGCGGATGCGACGGTCACGGGCGTGACGGGATCAGGGACCGTCATGCCGCCGCGCCATATAACCCGCGCCGCGCATCGTCACGATCTCGATGCCGGCACCCTGCAGCTTGCGGCGTAGCCGCGAGACCAGCAGTTCCAGGGCGTTGACCGTGACCTCGTCGTCCAGGCTGAACACCTGGTCCATCAGCCGTTCCTTCGGCGCCACCTGGCCGAGCTTGGCGACGAGAATTTCGAGCAGGCGGAATTCGCGTCGCCCGCAATCGATGGGCTTGCCCTGGATCGCGACCGTGCGCGCCGCGAGGTCGATCGTCAGGGCCTCGACCTCGATGGTGCTCGCGCGCATGCCGGCCGGCCGCCGCATCACCGCACGGAGCCTCGCCTCGAATTCGCGCAGATCGAAGGGTTTGACCAGATAGTCGTCGGCGCCGAGGTCGAGCAGGCTGATCTTGTCGTCGACCTCCGAGCGGGCGGTGACCACCAGCACCGGGGTGCCGTGGCCGGCCCGGCGCAGATCGGACAGGATGGCGAAGCCATCGCGGCCCGGCAGCATCACGTCGAGCACCACCGCGTCGAAGGTTTCCTCGCGCAGGCGCTCGGAGGCGAGCGTGCCGTCGCGCAGCCATTCCACGGCATGGCCGGAGCTGCGCAGCCTCGCCACCATGGCATCGCCCAGATCCTCGGCGTCCTCGACCAGCAGGATGCGCAATCGACCTCCCTTTTCGTTGGGGAGACTGTAGGGCCGAGCGGGCGCATAGGGAAGGCGGGATTGGGCGGCGGACCCAAGGAACGCCGGACCCACGATGATTGAGGCGCGACCTGCCTTCTCCACGCAGTGGGGAAGGTGGCCCGACGAAGTCGGGTCGGATGGGGTGTGGAGGGCAATGTGCCGAGCGGACGTGGATGGCAGGACGGTTGTGCCGTTGTTGGTTGGCAGAGCGCACTACCCGCACACCCCATCCGTCATTTCTTCGAAATGACACCTTCCCCACTGCGTGGAGAAGGCTTGCCGTGCTTGATTGGGAGCGGTCCGGTGCTGCGATCCGCGTCTAGTTTCGATCGTCCGGCAGCATGGGCAGAGGCAGGATGTCGATGCCATCCTCGAGCAGGCTGCGGACATCCTCGCCGGTCGCCTCGCCATGGATGGTGCGATGCTCGCTCTCGCCGTCATGCATCTTGCGCGCTTCGGCGGCGAACTTGTCGCCGACATAGTCGGATTTCGCCGTCAGCATGGCATGCAATTCGCGCACCTTGGCACGCAAAGCCTGTTCCTCCGGAGAGGTCAGAGCCACCGGCTGTGGCAAGGCCGGCAGGTTTTCGCGAATTTTGGTGTCGGGGTTCCCGCTTTCGCGGTCCTTGCGGGCCACCTGCGGTGCCATAATGGCCTTGCCGACCTTGGTGGAGGCGCAATGGGCACAGCTCAGCAGTCCGTGCTCGGCCTGGTCGTCATAGGCGGCACTGTCGCGAAACCAGCTTTCGAACTCGTGACCCTGGTCGCAGACGAGCGAAAAACGAATCACTCTGCAGCCCTCAGCGCCGGTTCCGTCTTCACCGTGAAGGAGCGCGCATTCTTGAGATTGGGGATCTTGCCGCGCGTCGCCGCCACGGCGTGCACGTCGATCTCGCCATAAACAAGCCCGAGCGTGTCGCCGGCATCGGCGACCACGCGTCCCCAGGGATCGATGATGACGGAATGGCCATAGGTGTCGCGGCCGTCGTCATGATGGCCGACCTGGGCGGCGGAGATCATCCAGGCGCCGTTTTCGATGGCGCGGGCGCGCTGCAGCACATGCCAATGGGCTTCGCCCGTCTGCTTGGTGAAGCAGGCCGGTGCGCTGATCACGTCGGCGCTGGCATCGCCATAGGCGCGGAAGAGCTGGGGAAAGCGTACGTCGTAGCAGATGCCCAGGCCCAGCCGCGCGAAGGGCAGGTCGACCGTAACCGCATGATCGCCGCCGACATAGGCATTGGATTCACGCCAGGATTCGCCGCCGGCAAGATCGACGTCGAACAGATGGATCTTGTCGTAGGAGGCGAGCACTTCGCCCTTGGGATCGATGACGAAGGCGCGGTTGGCAGCCTTGTCGCCGACACGCACGGCCATGGAGCCGATATGGAGATGCAGGCCGTTATCGCGCGCGATCGCACGAAAGGCGTCGAGCTCGGGATTGCTCTGCTCGTCGCCGATGGCGGCCATCATGGCCGCCCGGTCGCGGTTGACCACGGTGGTCATCTCGGGTGTCTGCAGATATTCGGCTCCGGCGGCCTTGGCCTCGCGGGCGGCGGCGGCGACGGTTGCGACATTGTCCGATGGCACCAAGCCCGAGCGCATCTGCAGAACGGCGGCTTTGAAACGCATGGATCCGTCTCCCCATAGTGTTTTGCGATTTGGCGGAATCACCAAGAATCGCAAAGATGCGTCGAAACAAAGAGTTAGAGCAAACAAGCGTTCAGTCGTGAACGCGCTTTGCTCTGGTGCTCTCAGGCGGCGATAAGTTTGTCGAGGCCACCGGCTGCTTCGAGATCATGAAGATCGTCGCTGCCGCCGACATGGGTCTCCCCGATGAAGATCTGGGGCACGGTACGGCGCCCATTGGCGCGCAGGCTCATGGCTTCCTGCAGTTCAGGCTTGCCGTCAACGTCGATCTCCTCGAAGGGAATGCCCCTGCGGGTGAGCAGGGCCTTGGCCGCCTTGCAATAGGGACACCAGGATTTCGAATACACGACGACGGGCGGCATTGCCTTCATTCCATCCACAAACAACCTCGCCCACAGATGGGAAGGCACGGAGCCAAAATCAATCGGCATTATAAGCAGTTGCGGCAGGCCGACAAGCAGGGGCGCGGCGGCCTGCATGGCTGTGTTCCTGCTTATTGCTTCTGGAACACCATCCAGGCCCGGTCGAAGGCGCGTATGCGCATGTCGTGCTCGCGCATGAGGATGTAGAGCGCGCCTGAGGGCAGCAGGCCGAGGGCATCGTCCCGGCCGATCTGCAGCAGCAGGCGCCAGCGATCCGCCGCGCGCAGCAGCCTGCGAGCCTCGGCGCTGGCAAAGGCTTCGCCCGTGCCGCAGAAAATACCGTGCGAGGCCAGTTGGGCTTGGGCCTGCATGCCGTTCTGCAGGGGGCGCGGCCAGCCGCCGAGCTGGTGATTGGCGCCCTCCCTGCTATCAGGCATGCCATAGCGGCCGAGCCAGATCTCGTAGCGGATCTCCTCGCTGTCCTCGTCCCAGAAAGTCGAAGCCTCCTCGCCATGTGGGAAGGCGTCGAAACCCTTGTCGCTCGGCGGGATGGCGGTGACGACCGGGCGCGCCGCCACGGCGGCCGGCTTGAAGCGGCCGCTCCATCGCTCCTGCGCCAGAGCCGCCAGGGCGGCGGGTTCGGCCTTGCGCTCCAGACGCTCGAGCGGTGTCTTGTCCCAGATCAGGCGCAGCCCGGCCGCGGCATGGGGGTCATAGGATTTCGGCTTCGCCCAATAGTCGCAGAACAGCAGCAGGCGACCATGATGTGGCAGTGCCGCGGGAAAACCAGGGGTCAGCGACAGGGAAGCCAGATCGAGCTGGGCGATGAAAGCCAGGGGAAAGGCCGATGTGACCGCCGCTGCAAGATCGCTCTGCTCGCGACTGGCCTCGCGGGCGTGCTCGGCCGTCAGCGACGAGCCCGGCCGCGTGGCCTCGCTGGCCAGACGATCGGCCTCGGTGAGATGGATCTGGGCACGTTCGACAGCATCGCCATAGGGCGGGCGTTCTGGCCAGGCCATACCGTCAGGCAGGTCGGGCAGACCGCCGATCTTGCTGGCGCCGAGCGGAATCCGGCTTTCGTCGCAAGGCGTGGTCTCCAGCACCAGCGCCGGCCGGGCCTGTTCTGCGAGCCGGGCGATACTCGCTGGAGCGAGGCCGGCTTCGAGCAGGGAACTCTGCAGGGTCTCGCGGCTGTCGGGCCAGGCGAGAGGGGGCGATTGCGGTATCGGATTCAAGACAGGTAGTCCCGTTCGGTTACTCGATCGGCGTCGCCACCCGGGCGAACACCAGCATGTCGACAGTGGCAGCGCCGGCCCGCAGCAAGGTGCGCGCCGCCGCCTCGCCCGTGGCGCCCGAGGTGAGCACATCGTCGATCAGCACGATGCGCTTGCCCTTTATCGCCGGCCGGGCGCCCGGCGAGACCGTAAAGGCACCCTGCACGTTGCGGGCCCGTTCCTTGCGGCTGAGGCCGACCTGATGGGCCGTGCGCCTGGAACGGCCGAGCAGCAGGGGCTCATAGGCCACGCTGCTGCGGGTGCTGATCTCGCGCGCCAGCAGGGCGGCCTGGTTGAAGCGCCGGCGCCACAGGCGCAGGCGATGCAGCGGTATCGGCACCAGCATGTCGGCGCCGGCGAGCACATCCTGCCCGGCCTGGACCATCAGCCGGCCCATGAAAGGCGCGATCTCGACGCGGTCGCCATATTTGAGCCGGTGCACCAGCTCGATGGCGGCGCCATCATAGCGGGCCGCGGCCCTGGCCCGGCCATAGGCGGGCGGGTCGGCGATCGCCTGAGCCGAAACCATGCCCTCGCCGTGATCATAGACGAAGGGAATGCCGAGTCTCTCGCAATAGGGACGTTCGATCAGGGACAATTGCTGCCAGCAGGCCACGCACAGATTGGCGTGGCTGGCGGTGGTCTCCCGGCAGCTCAGGCAGCGCGGCGGCAGGATGATGTCCGCCAGCCGGCCTCCCGCCCGCAGGAGCAGGCGCGACAGGGAAGAGGAGGCGGTGGCGGAAGCGGACATGCCGGCAAAGTGACAAAGATTGCCGAGCCTGTCATCAGGACATTACGGTTGAAGTCCAGCTGATATTATGGAAGTCGTGGCGGTATTATGAGAACGCCACGCAACCAGATTTGCCGAGCGGGCTCGACATCGCCATTATACCCGCCATATTTATGCCCCAGATCGGAATAGTTGCGTCAATGTCCGTCCCGCTCCGTAACGCTATTTCCCGCCTTGACCTGTTTGCCGGCGCCAGCCCGGAGGACATCGACGCGGTCGCAAATCTCGCCGTCGAACAGCGTTTTCGCGACGGCGAATCGATCTTCTCGCGGGGGGCGCCGGGCGAGGGCATGCTGATCGTGCTGCAGGGCACCATCCGGCTTTCCATCGTTTCGGTCGAGGGACGCGAGCTGATCCTGCGCGAAGCGGCTCCCGGCGACGTGATCGGCGAGATCGCGGTGCTGGACAGCGGCCGGCGCACGGCTGACGCCACCGCGGTCGGACCGGTGGTGGCAGGCTTCATTGCGCAGGCTTCTTTCGTGCGGCTGCTGGCCACGCGTCCGGCGCTGCAGATGCCGATTTTGCAGGTGCTGTGCGCCCGGCTGCGCGACACCACCGACCAGCTCGAATCGATCGCGCTCTATCCGCTCGAGGCCCGCCTGGCGCGCTTCCTGCTCTGGCATGTCAAGCGGTACGGGCGCACCCGCGCCGATGGTGCCCGCAGCGCACCTTTGACGATCTCGCAAAGTGCCATCGCCAGCTTCGTCGGCGCCAGCCGTCCCAAGGTCAACCGGCTGCTCGCAGCCTTCGAGGAGCGCGGTGCGATCGAGCGGCGCGGTGCCATCGTGCATTGCCACGTCGCCGCGCTCACCCAACTGGCTCAGGCCGAGACGGCGCCCGGGGAGGCGCATGGCGGCGCCGGCCTGGATGGTGCGCGTGGCTGATCCGGCCTTCAAGCCTGCGATTGCCACAGGCCTGGCGGCCTTCATCCTCGGCCTCTGCTTTCTTGTCTACAATCCCGGCGGGGCCGCCAACTCCCTGCGCGAAGAAGCCTTCGACTTCATCGAGAGCGTGATCCCGCCCAAGCGCCTGCCGGACGGCGTCGTGGTTGTTGACATCGACAGGCCCAGCCTCGCCGCCAAAGGAGCCTGGCCCTGGCGGCGAGGAGGGGGGCTGACGGATCTGGTCACCAAATTGCAGGACGCCCAAGCGCAGGTCATCGGCGTCGATATCCTGCTGGATGGCCCGGACCGGCGTTCGCCGGGGCCGATGCTGAGGGTCTACGCCAAATCGACCGGCCGGACGGAACTGGCGACGGTGGCCGACAGCCTGCCCGATGAGAACAAGCAGCTCGCCGAAGCGATCGCCCGTTCAGATGTCGTGCTTGGCCTGCTGCCTGACGAGGCCGGCAAGGATGCCCTGCCTTTTCCGCCTCCGATCATTCCGGCGCCGCAGCAGGACCTGTCGCAGAAGGCCGCCGGCGTCGTTGCGCCATCCACCGCGCTCGTGGATGGAGCCGTCGCGATCGGCGCCTTGTCCCTCGCGCCTGTGACCGGCACGAAAGTGCGCCATGTGCCGGTATTCGTGCGGGGTGGTAGCGAGATCTATGCGGGTTTTGCCATGGAGGTCTTCCGGAGCGCGCAGCACGCATCCGCTTTCCTGCTCGATCCCGACGGCACTTCCGCATCGGTGGGAGACACGCACATTCCGTTGCGTGAGGGGGCTGCCGTGCGGCTTCATCTCACCGCTCCCTCGAATTGGCGCGCGCGGACCGTTTCGGCTGCCGATGTGCTTGATGACAAGGTGCCGGCCCAACGCTTTGCCGGGCGCGTCGTGCTGATCGGTGCCAGCGCTCCGGAGGCGGGCGCACTTCTTCCCACTGCGGTGGGTCCCTTGACACCGACCGTGCAGGTCCAGGCCGAGGCGATCGAGGGCCTGCGGTCGGGCGATATCCCGCAGCGCATCCACAATCCGCGGCTGATCGAGCCGCTCGCCGCCTCCGCCATCGGCCTCGTGGCCCTGGCGGCTGCGTTGTGGCTCGGCCCCTTGGCCGCAAGCTCGGTGCTGGCGGTGCTGATGCTGGGCTGGATCGGCTTCAGTGCCGGCCTGTTTGCCAGCACGCGCCTGTTGATCGATCCGGCCGGCCCGCTGATCCCGGCGATCGCCGCCGCCAATTCGGCCCTGGTGGTGATGTTCGCCCATACCCGCAAGCTGCGCGGGGCGATCGAGCGCAAGTTCGGGCGCTACCTCTCGCCCGAGATCGTTCGCCGGCTTACCGCGGCCCCGGAAGAGTTGAAGATCGAGGGTGAACTGCGCGAGGTCACGGCCCTGTTTTCGGACATTGAAGGCTTCACCACCATGTCCGAGAACGCCGAGCCGCGTACGTTGGTGGGCGCCCTCGATGCCTATTTTGATGGGGTCTGTGCCATCGTCATCCGCCATGGCGGCATGGTCGACAAGATCGTCGGCGATGCCGTGCACGGGCTGTTCAACGCGCCGCTCAATGTGGAAGGGCATGCCAGGGCGGCGCTCGACTGCGCCATCGAGATCGGCCGCTTCACCACCGAATTCCGCCAGCGCGAGGATGCCAAGCGCCTCGGCTTCGGGCGCACCCGTATCGGGCTCGATACCGGGCCGGTGATCGTGGGCGATGTCGGTGGTCTCGGCCATCTCGATTACACCGCCCATGGCGATGCGGTGAACTCGGCGGCGCGGCTGGAAGCCCTCAACAAGCAGTTCGGCACCACGGTCTGCCTCGGCGCACGTGCGGCGGCGGCCATCGGCGAGCCGGAGCGGCTGCGGCCTCTCGGCAATGTCGTGCTACGCGGCCGCGCGGCGCAGACGGCGATCTTCAGCCCTTGGCCCGATGACGCGACATCCGAGCGACGTCAGGCCTATATGGCTGCCTATGACCGGATGGCCTCCGAACCGGCAGAGGCCAGAGGTTTGTTCCAGGCGCTTGCATCGACCTGGCCCGAGGATCCGGCGGTCGCCTATTGGGTCAGGACGCTCGCCTGAGATCGGGTGAATGCCGCCTCCGGTGCAGCGTCGCGCGGAGTAATAAAATACCCCTCAGGGCGTTTGCCGAGATGAGCGTCAGATACTTGCGGCATTATCGGCTTTTTGATCAGTTTGAATTAAAAAACAAAGTAAATGATATGTTTTAACTTTAGTTTATGTTTCATATTGCTCGCATATTATTTTTAATCTGTTTCAATTTATGTATAGGTAATTTAAATATTAAAACTTTATAGAGGCCCTCCATCTGTGTAAGTATATATCTATACATTGTAGAGATTAATTTTATATAGTCGTGACTTGAGCGTGAAATGTGAAGTAAAAACCTAAAAATACGACATTCGCCGTATAGAATGGAAAAGATTGTTGGGTTAGTTTTTGTCCGCGGGGACCAAAAATCCGCGCCTAAGCCGATTCGGCCTTACCGGGGGGTAAGATGTGCCGGGTCTGGTGAGGGGGCGGAGGCAGTATCCCCGCGGCGGGGTTCGTTATCTCAACTTGTTGGAATCACCGGCCGGCATCGACGTCCTGCGTCGCGGCCAGGCGGTATCAGCATGCCGTAGATCCCCGCCGATGTCTGAGTGGGTGGGGATTTCGAATGACGCGTCATCGTCGTGACCTGAGTTGCGTTGCCGAGCAGGGAAAGATCTTGCACGGGGCGTCGCCGAGATGGATATGGGCACTCAAGTCCAGCCTGCTAGGCGTCTCTCTGGCGGCCATCGGCGCGGCGACGCCCGCTCTCGCGGCTTGCTCCACCAGTGGTTCGACGCAGACCTGTACCGGAGACCTATCCGGGGGTGTGCAGGTGAATGCGGGCCCGACCACCCTCAACGTCAACACCTTGAGCGGGCCCGTGAACGGGCAGGTCCGCCTGCAGCAGAATGGCGGGGATGGCGGCAACGGCCATGACGGCGCGCTGTTCGTGCCGCCGGCATCGGGTGGCGGCGGCGGTTCGGGCGGCGGCAGTGCGCCGACCGTCACCGGCCAGAGTTTCAACCAGACCACGGGCGTCGCCGTCATCAATTACAGCGACGGTTCCATCATCACGCTGACGCCGAAGGCTGGATCGGGCAACGTCTATACGAAACAGACTCAGACACCCAAGAGCGGTGGCGGTTACGATACAACCTCCGTCGATATTCCCGCCGCCATCACCCCCAACGATGCCGATGGTTCCATCACCATCTCGCTCGGCACCAATGGCGATGCCGGCACGATGACCATCAAGCCGGGCGCCGGTGGCGGCAGCCTCACGGGCGGCGGTCTCAATCTCAACTATGCCGGCACGGGCCAGACGCTGACGACCTCGGGACAGCCTGGGGTGATCGCCATCAGCCGGGGCGGCGACGGTGGCGATGGCGGTGACTATTATCTCGGTGGCGGCGGCGCGCGCGGCGGCAGCGGTGGCGCCGGTGGCAGCGCCACCGTGACCAGCAAAGGCAATATCACCGTCACCAATGGCTATGGCGTGATGGCGCAGTCCATCGGTGGTAGCGGCGGCCATGGCGGCGGCTCCTATACGGTGGTCGGCAGCGGCGGCGAGGGCGGCAAGGGCGGCGCCGCGGGCGCGGCGAGCGTGACCGCGGGCGAAGGCACGATCACCACCTATGGCGATAATTCGGGCGGTCTGGGGGCTATCAGCCAGGGTGGCAGGGGCGGTGCGGGCGGCAGCGCCGGCGGCATCGTCGCCTCCAGCGGCGATGCATCGGGCGCGGGTCGCGGCGGCTCGGCCTCGGTCACGGCGCTGGAAGGCCTGACCATCGTCACCCACGGTGCCAATTCCCATGGCTTGCTCGCCCAATCCATCGGCGGCAGCGGCGGCAGCAGCGGCAGTGCCGGTGGTCTCGGCGCCATTGGTGGCCAGGGTGGCACGGGAGGCGACGCCGGCACCGTCGATGCGCGCAATTTCGGTGATGTCACCACCAGCGGCACCCACTCTTTCGGCATCCTCGCCCAATCGATCGGCGGCGGCGGCGGTTCGGGCTCCGGCGGCGGCGGCCTCGTCGTGCTCGGGGCTGACGGCGCAGCCGGCGGAGCCGGCGGCAATGTCACCGCGGTCAATGGCGGCAGCATCACCACCAAGGGCTTCAATTCCACCGGCATCTTCGCTCAGTCGATCGGCGGCGGCGGCGGTGACGGCGGTTCCTCCGGCGGTCTCGTGGCGATCGGCGGCAAGGGCTCGACCACCAGCAATGCCGGATCGGTCAACGTCACCAATGCGGCCGGCGGGTCGATCACGACCTACCAGTCCTTCTCGCAGGGCATTTTCGCGCAATCGGTCGGCGGTGGCGGCGGCAATGGCGGCTCCTCAGGCGGCCTCTTCACCGTGGGCGGCCAGGGTGGCTCGGGCGGCAATGGCGGTACCGTCACGGTCACCAGCGCCGGCCTCATCGAAACGGGCGTGAATGCCAAGAACAATTCGAGCCTTGTCACCGATTCGGCCGCCATTTTTGCCCAGTCCGTCGGTGGTGGCGGCGGCAATGGCGGCAATGCCCTGGCCGTCGGTACCGGCATCACGGTGGCTTTGGGTGGCAAGGGCGGTGTCGGCGGTACGGGCGCGAATGTCAGCGTCCTTCGTGACAATGCCGATCCCTCTCAGGCCAGCAGCGCCTCGATCATCACCTGGGGTGACCGCTCGGCCGGTATCTTTGCCCAGTCGGTGGGCGGCGGCGGCGGCAATGGCGGCTTCGGCATCAGCGCCAATGGCGGGCTGATCAGCGCCAGCGTCGCGTTGGGCGGCAGCGGCGGCGACGGCGGTGGCGCCGGCAATGTCCAGGTCGACACCAAGGGCAGCATCCAGACGCATGGCAGTGGCTCGACCGGCATCTTCGCCCAATCGGTGGGTGGCGGTGGCGGCAATGGCGGCCTGGCGGTGGCTGGTTCCGCAGGGCTCGTCCAGGCTTCGATCGCGCTCGGCGGCGGTGGCGGCAAGGGCGGCGATGCCGGCACGGTCAATGTCTCCAACCTCTCCGTGATTACGACGGCAGGCGACAATGCCAGTGGCATCCTGGCCCAGTCGGTGGGCGGTGGCGGCGGCAATGGCGGCGTGACGGTTGCGGCCGGCCTCGGCCTTGCCAGTGCCAATGTCGGTCTCGGCGGCAGCGGCGAGAAGGGCGGATCGGGCAAGAGCGTCACCGTCGACAGCAACGGTGACATCGCGACCGGCGGCAAGAACTCTTCCGCCATCCTGGCCCAGTCGATCGGCGGCGGTGGCGGCAATGGCGGCCTGGCCGTCGGCGCGGGGATCAGCGGGGTCGGTGCGTCGGTGAGCCTCGGCGGCAGCGGTGCGCAAGCGGGGCATGGCGATACCGTATCGGTGACCTCGACCGGCAACCTCCTGACCAAGGAGGACAATTCGGCGGCCATCCTGGCCCAGTCGGTGGGCGGCGGCGGCGGCAATGGCGGCTCCACGGTGGCTGGCCAGCTCTCGGTTGCCGGCAATGTCAATGTCGGCCTCGGCGGGACGGCAGGCGGTGGCGGCAATGGCGGCGCCGTAACGGTCAAGGCCTATAAGCCGGCGGGCGCGACGGGCAATACGGCCACGCTCGAGACCGACGGTGACAATTCGGCCGGCATCCTGGCGCAGTCGATCGGCGGCGGCGGTGGCAATGGCGGCTTTGCCGGCGCGCTCGCGCTTTCGGGCGGCGTTTCCGCCGGAATTTCCCTCGGCGGTGGCGGTGGCAGCGGCGGCAGCGGCGCTTCCGTCCTGGTCGACCAGAACCACAACATCCTGGCCAAGGGCGACAATTCGGCCGGCATCCTGGCGCAATCGATCGGCGGTGGCGGCGGTAATGGCGGCTTTGCGGCTACCTTGAGCGGCAGCGTTCCCCTGGTCGGCGTCTCCGGTTCGGCGGCGGTGTCGCTGGGCGGCAAGGGTGGCGCCGGCAACAATGCCGGCACGGTTTCCGTCACCAGCAATGGCGCGATCCAGACCGAGGGCGATCGTTCCGACGCCGTGCTGGCGCAGTCGATCGGCGGTGGTGGTGGCAATGGCGGTTTCGGGCTCTCCGGTTCCTTCAATGTCGGCGGCGTCGGGGCTGCCTCCGTTGCCATCGGCGGTAGCGGTGGCGCGGGTGCCGATGCCTCCCTCGTGACGGTAAAGAGCACCGGCCCGATCCTCACCAAGGGCGAGGCTTCCAACGGCCTCGTCGCCCAGTCGATCGGCGGCGGCGGCGGCAATGGTGGTTTCTCGGGTTCCGCCTCGCTGTCGACCAGCGTTTCCATCGGTGTTGCCGTGGGGGGCACCGGTGGCAATGGCGGCAATGGCGGCGGCGTCAGCCTGACCAACCAGGGCGCGGTCCAGGTTACCGGCACCAATGCCGCCGGTGTGCTTGCCCAGTCGATCGGCGGTGGCGGCGGCAATGGCGGCTCCAGCATCGCTGCGACCCTGGGCGGATCGGCCGGCCTGTCGGTCGCCGTCGGCCGCAGCGGGGGCAGCGGCGGCACCGCGTCCGCGGTCAACGTCACCAGCAATGGCGAGATCGTCAGCGGGGCCGGCACGGGCAGCGTTTCCGACGGCAGCTACAAGGCTACCACCGCCAATGGCGGCGGCATTCTGGCCCAGTCCATCGGCGGTGGCGGCGGCAATGGCGGCTTCAGCGGCTCGCTGGCTCTCGGTGGCGCCGGCGCCCTGTCCCTGTCGCTCGGCGGCAGCGGTGGCGATGGCGGTACGGCCGGCACGGTGAACGTCCAGAACGGCACGCAGCAGGCCAGCAACATCACCACGCTCGGCGATCTCTCGGCTGGCATCACAGCGCAGTCGATCGGCGGCGGCGGCGGCAATGGCGGCTTCGGCATCGGCGTGTCCGGTTCGGGCGTCGTTTCCCTCTCGGCCTCCGTCGGCGGCAAGGGCGGTTCCGGCAACACGGCCAGTGCGGTTACCGTCGGCAGCACGGGCGACATCGTCACCTTCGGCAATTTCTCTGCCGGTATCGCGGCCCAATCGATCGGTGGCGGTGGCGGCAATGGCGGCTTTGCGGTGTCCGGCAGCATCGCCCTCGCGCCCGAAGGCGGTGGCAGCGCGGCCGTGGCGGTCGGCGGTTCTGCCGGCAGCGGCGCGACGGCAGGCAATGTCGGCGTGACCAACAAGGGCATCGTGGCAACCTTCGGCACCTCGTCCACCGGCATCCTGGCGCAATCGCTGGGGGGCGGTGGCGGTAATGGCGGCTTTGCCGCCGCGGGCGCCATCACGGTGTCGCCCGAGGGCGGCGCGAGCATCGCGGTTGCGGTCGGCGGCGCCGGTGGCAATGGCGGCACGGCCGGCAAGGTCACGGTCTTGCAGACCGGCGCTGTCGCGACCGAAGGCGATCAGTCGACCGGTGTGCTGGCCCAATCGATCGGCGGCGGCGGCGGCAATGGCGGCTTTGCCGGCACGCTCTCGGCCAATATCGGCAATGGCGTCGCTTTGGGCGCCAGCGTCGGTGGTTCGGGGGGCGACGGCGCTAAGGCCGATGCGGTCGAAGTCACCGTCAACGGTGATGTCTCGACCGATGGCATCCTGTCCAGTGGCGTGGTCGGCCAGTCGATCGGTGGTAGCGGCGGCAATGGTGGCTTCTCGGTTGCCGGTTCGCTGCAGATCGGGCAGGGCGGCAGCCTGAATGCCAGTATCGGCGGCTTCGGCGGCGATGGCGGCAAGGCTGGCAGCGTCAATGTCAGCCATACCGGCAATATGCAGACCAAGGGTGACCTGTCGCTCGGCCTCCTGGCGCAATCGATCGGGGGCGGCGGCGGCAATGGTGGTTTTGCCGGCAGCCTCAGCGCGACCATCGGCGAGGGCGTTGCCCTGGGCGTTTCGGTGGGTGGTTTCGGCGGCGGCGGCGCCACGGCCGGCAACGCCAAGGCCAGCAATATCGGCAATATCGCAACGCTCGGGGCTGGCTCGACGGCCATCCTGGCCCAGTCGATCGGCGGCAATGGCGGCAATGGCGGTGCCAGCGTGGCGGGCGCCATCGGCGTCGGCCAACAGAATGTCAGCCTGGCGATTTCCGTCGGCGGCTTCGGTGGCGATGGCGCCAAGGCCGGGTCGGCCGAGGTTGACAGCACCGGTCTGATCTACACCAAGGGGGCTCTCGCCCATGGCCTTGCAGCCCAGTCGATCGGTGGCGGTGGCGGCAATGGCGGCTTTTCGGTCGCCGGCAACCTGAATGTCAGCACCGGCACGGGCGGCAGCGCGTCCGTCAGCGTCGGCGGCGGCGGCGGTTCGGGCAGCACCGGCGGCGACGTCACCATCAAGTCGAACATCGGCAAGGTCCTGCCGACCGACAACAGCGCCACCATCGAGACGGATGGAGATGGTTCCAATGCCATCTATGCCCAGTCGATCGGCGGCGGCGGCGGTTCGGGCGGCTTCTCCGGTGCGCTGTCGCTGACCTTCAGCCAGGGCGCGACTGCCGGCTTCGGCCTCTCCGTCGGCGGCTTCGGCGGCACCGGCAACCATGCCGGCACGGTCAATGTCACCAGCGTCGACAATATCCTGACCAAGGGTGACGGCTCCAACGGTGTCCTGGCGCAATCGATCGGCGGTGGTGGTGGCGATGGCGGCTTCAGTGGCGCGGCGACCATCACTGGCGGCGCTTCCGGCAGTACGCAAGCCGGCGTTTCCGCTTCGCTCGGCGGCTTTGGCGGCGCTGCCGGCAATGCCGGTGCCGTCAACATCGACTCCAAGGGCCTGATCACCACCCTCGGCGACCATGCCTATGGCGTGCTGGCCCAGTCGATCGGCGGTGGCGGCGGCAATGGCGGCATGAGCTTTGCCGGTGCGGTCGGCGTCAGCCAGAATGCCGTCGACGTTGCCCTGAGCGTGGGTGGTTTCGGGGGCGCGGCTGGCACGGGCGGCAATGTCAGCGTTACGCGCAACGGTATGATCACCACGGCGGGCGATTATTCGATCGGCCTGGCCGGCCAGTCGATCGGCGGCGGCGGCGGCAATGGCGGCATGTCGATCACCGGCGCCTTCGGCGGCACGAGCTCCAAGAATATCAGCGCCTCGCTGGGCGGCTTTGGTGGTGCCGGCACCGGTGCTGGCCTCGTCACCATCGGCAATGTCGGCGATATGGGCACTAAGGGCATCGGCTCGCAGGCGATTCTCGCCCAGTCGATCGGCGGCGGTGGCGGCAATGGCGGGCTTGCGGGCTCGGCCGTGTTCGGCGTCGGCGGCGAAAACACCAATCTGAACTTCGGGGCGGCCGTCGGCGGCAAGGGCGGCAGCGGCGGTACCGGCAGCGATGTCAAGGTCACCAGCAACGGCAATCTGCAGACGCAGGGCGATGCGGCGCAAGGCATCCTCGCCCAGTCGATCGGTGGCGGCGGCGGTAATGGCGGCTCGAGCCTCTCGGGGGTGCTCGGCGTCGGCGGCGCCAGCCAGGGCCGCACGATCAATGTCAGCTTCTCCGTGGGCGGCCTCGGCGGCGACGGCAATACCGCCGGCAATGTCGCCGTCGACCAATCCGGCTCGATCCAGACGGATGGCAATGGCTCACATGGCATCCAGGCCCAGTCGATCGGCGGCGGTGGCGGTAATGGCGGCCAGGCCAATTCTCTGGCCCTGCTCCTGACCAAGGCCTGCACCCTGCCGGTCGTCTGCACGGCGCCAGAGGAGACCAAGAACAACTTCTCCTTCCAGGCGACGGTGGGCGGCTTCGGCGGCACCGGCAACGATGCCGGCACGGTCACCGTCGGCAATGACGGCGTGATCGTCACCAAGGGCGATGCCTCCAGCGGTATCTTCGCCCAATCGATCGGCGGCGGCGGCGGCCAGGGCGGCAGCGCCATCATCGGCCTGCAGGACGTGGTGCCTAGTCCCTACAATTACGCCACGCTCGCGGCCATGCCCTTCGGTGCCGTCGGCATCGCCAAGAACTACGTGGTCGCCGTCGGCGGCTATGGCGGCTCGGCCGGCAATGGCAATACGGTCTCGATCGACAATCAGGGGCAGATCCTGACCCAGGGTATCTATTCCTGGGGCATCTTCGCCCAGTCGGTTGGTGGTGGTGGCGGCAACAGCGGCAATGCCGTCGCGGGCCTGACCGGCACGATCGGCCTCGGCGGCGGTGCGCTCGCCAATCTCCTCGGCGTCGACAGTGGCTCGGCCGGTGATGGCGGCATCGTCACGGTGACCAACGGCAAGTCGGGTGACGTCAGTGTCGGCGCCATCCAGGCCAACGGCATCATCTCCTCCGGCGCCATCTTCGCCCAGTCGATCGGCGGCGGCGGCGGCCAGGGCGGCGCGGGCTCCGGCCTGATCGATATCGGCGGCGATGGTGGGGCGGCCGGCAATGGCGGTGCCGTCACGGTCAACAATTACGCCTATCTCGGCACCAAGGGCCTGTTCTCCACTGGCATCACTGCCCAGTCGGTCGGTGGCGGCGGTGGCACGGGCGGTGGCGGCTCCCTCAGCGCTCTCGCCATCGGCGGTGCCGGCGGCGCTGCGGGCAATGGCGGCACGGTTGCGGTCGCCAATGCCGGCGAGATCTTCACGGAGGGCCGTGAGTCCAATGGCGTCACCGCCCAATCGGTTGGTGGCGGCGGTGGCACCGGTGGCGGCTTCCTCTATGACAAGCAGGGCATCGGCAGCCTCGTCGGCAGCGTCAATCTCGTGCAGGTCGGCGGCAGCGGTGGCGCCTCGGGCGATGGTGGCAGCGTCGGCATCGCCAATGCCGGCTTCGTGCAGACCAAGGGAGACTTCTCCAACGGCCTGTTCGCCCAGTCGGTCGGTGGCGGCGGCGGCATCGGCGGCGGCGGCCTCGGTGCGGTAGCGATCGGCGGCAAGTCAGGCGCCGGCGGCAAGGGCGGCGACGTGACCGTCAGCAATGCCGCGGGCGGCAAGCAGGTCAAGCTTTCCAATGACCCCAGTGTCAAGCCGATCACCGTCAGCATCATCACCACCGGTGACCAGTCCAATGCCATCATGGCCCAATCAGTCGGCGGTGGCGGCGGTTCGTCCGGCGAAACCTACGGCCTCGTCTCCTTCGAGCGCGGCGCGGCGGCCGGCAGCGATGGCGGCACGGTCAAGGTCACCAATGCCGGTTCGCTGCTGACCTTCGGCCAGAATTCCACGGCCATCTTCGCCCAGTCGGTCGGCGGTGGCGGCGGCTATGCTGCCGCGGCGACCGGCCTCGGCGCCTGGGGCGCGGATGCCGGCGGCGGCGGGAATGGTGGTGCCGTAACCGTCACCAACACGGCCGAACTGATCGCGACCAATGGCACCAATGCACACGGCATCTTCGCCCAGTCGATCGGCGGTGGCGGCGGCGTGGTCAATTCGCTGGGCGGCCTCACGGTGCCCAAGCCCTTCATCGATGCCTTGCCGGAAACCGCGCAGGGCGTGGTGACCAATCTGCTCGACGGCAAGAGCGTCGGCATCGGCTTTGCCGGCTCCGCTGGCGGCGACGGCAAGGCGGGCGATGTCACCATCAACGAGACCGGGGACATCACGACGGCAGGCTCCGGCTCCTTCGCCATCCTGGCCCAAAGTGCGGGCAAGACCAATGGCAACATCGCCATCACCGTCAATGCCGACAGCACCATCATCGGCGGCACCGGCATGGGCGCCGGCGTCGGCTTCCTCGACGGCGCGACCAACACGCTGAGCAATGCCGGCCTGATCGCCGACCTCGGCAAGACCGTCGGTCTCGCCCTCGACAAGGACAAGAAGCTGATCGGGACCGGCTGGATCGATGGCCTCGCCATCTATGGCACGGCCGGCAACGAGGCGGTGACCAACACCAACCTGGTCACCGGCTCCGTCAAGCTCGGCGCCGGCCTCAACAGCTTCGACAACAAGAACGGCGCCTGGTTCGTCACCGGCGACACCATCCAGCTCGGCGATACCGCGGCGCATCTGTTCAGCAATTCGGGCTTCATGGCCATCGGCGGCATCAACCGGGTCTTCACCACCAACGAGACCGGCTATTTCTCCCAAAAGGCCGACGGCACCTATATGCTGGACTTCGATCTCGACCGGAACGCCAATTGGAGCACGACGTCGTCGTCGGCGACAACGCTGGTGGCGGCCGTGCCGGATCTGAGCAATCCCGGCTTCACCGATCTGGTGAACGTCTCGGGTGCGGCCGATCTCGCCGGCAAGGTCTCGATCAACCTCCTCAATCCCGGCAAGGCGACGCCGGGCACCAGCGACCATGTCATCGTGCATACCGAAAAGGGTGTCAGCGACAACGGCATGACCATCGACGCCATCCCCACGGCGGTGGCGAAGTACAGCCTGATCTTCACCGATTATGATGCGATCCTGCGCACCAAGATCGACTTCTCGGCAGATGGCCTGACGAGGAACGGGCATTCCGTCGGCAATGCGATCAATGCGATCCAGACCGACCAGACCTCGCCCAAATTCGTGCCGCTGGCGGCTGCCATCTTCTTCCAGCCGGACCTGGCCTCCCTGCAGAAGACCTACGACTCCATCGACGGCGAAGGCACGGCCGGCGTGCAGCAGACGCTGTTCTCCGACAGTGGGGCCTTCATGCGCTCGGTGATGCAGCAGGCCGATTTCTGGCGCAACGCCAATGCGGTCGATCTTACCGGCAAGACCGTCGGCGGCTGCAGCGCCGATGTCGGTGGGAAGACCGAAAAGGGCGCTTCCTTCTGCGACACCCGCCTGTGGCGTGCCTGGGTCACCGGTTATGGCGGCAGTTCCTCCTTCGACGGCAACACCGTCGTTGGCTCGGGCAATCTGAAGACCCACAACCAGGGCCTCGCGGCGGGCATCGATTACCAGCTCGATCCCAACTATCTGATCGGCCTGTCGGTCGGCGGAGGCCATTCGAGCTTCGGGGTGGAGCAGCGCGCCACCACCGGCAAGGTGGATGCCGGCCATTTCGCGCTGTACGGGGCGGCCAAATACGGCAATTTCTACGCCAACGGCTTGCTCGGCTTCGATGTGATGCACGCCACCATCCAGCGCTACGCTATGATCCAGGGCACGGATGCCCCGGTCAATCCGGTGGCGGGCGCCTATGACGCGCTCGGTAACAGCTTCGATGGCCGCGCCATCAGCGGGCGTCTGGAGGGAGGCTACAAGGCCAATTTCTCCGGCGTGAACGTCACGCCGTTCGCGGCGCTGCAGTTCTCTTCCCTGCATCTGGACGGCTCGACCGAGCACGCCCAGGGCACCAATGGCGGGCTCGCCCTCAATTATGCCGGGCGGACCATCAACTCGTTCCCATCCTTCCTGGGCGCGCAGATCGATACCCGCTTCTATTTCGGCGAGACGACCTATCTCGAACCCTTCCTGCGCGCCTCATGGGTGCATGAGTTCGCGAACCGGCGTTCGGTCGAGGCTGGCTTCACCGCAGCGCCCGGCTATAATTTCGTGGTCTACGGCGCTTCGGCGCCGCGGGATTCAGCCCTGGTGGAAGCGGGCGTGAACCTGGTCTCGGCCTCGGGCCTGTCGGTTTACGGCAAGTTCAGCGGCAATTTCTCCAAATCCTCGCACGATCTTACCGGGTCGGGCGGGCTTCGCTACAGCTGGTAAGATCGAAGGACGGATAGGCGACGATGCATCGTGTGGTTGAAATGACGGTGGCTGCGGGGCTGGCCTGCCTCTTGGCGGGCAGCGCACAGGCGCAGGCCAAGAAGCCTGCCGCCCCCGAGGCGCCCAAGGCGGCAGCTGCGGCGCCTTCCGCGGCACCGGCTCCCGCGGCACCCGGCTGGGTGACGCGCTGCACCGCGGACGCTCGGCAGGGGCCACTCGACTGCGTGGTCGAGGAGAATGCGGTGATGAACAATACCGGCCAACTCGTGGTCGGCTTCTCGGTACGCGTTCCCAGCGACACCCGCGCTCCCGTGGTGCTGGTGCGCCTGCCGCTCGGGCTTTATCTGCCAGCCGGCCTCAAGCTGCAGGTCGATGACGGCCAGCCGGTGGGCTATCCCCTGCAGACCTGCGACGGCGCGGGCTGCTATGTTGGCACGCCGCTCGATGCCGGGCTGCTGGCCCGGATGAAGACGGGCAAGCAGCTCAAGACGACCTTCCAGAACCTGCAGCGCAACGATGTCAGCGTGCAGTTGCCGCTTACGGGCTTTGCCGAGAGCTACGCCAAGATCCAGTGATATCGAGGCTCGACGATGCCGATGCATCCGAGACTTGAACACCCCGCGATTTCCGGCACCGGATCAAGGATCCGGCGAAAACCGCGGGACGGATCCATGAGGCATTTTCAATGCTTCCTGGTACGTCGGCTCAGCCCCACGGGCCTTTCGGATTCTCCGGGCCTTTCGGGCTTTGCGGGCCGCGAGGGCCGAGGTCGTCGAGATTGACGCCCTCGACGAAACCGCCCTGACGGGGCGGTTGTCGTCCCGCGCCCATGCGCCGGGCCTGTTCTTCCAGCGCGGCGATGCGGTTCTGGGTGTCGGGATGGGTCGAGAACAGATTGTCCATCGGCCGTCCCGACAGCGGATTGATGATGAACATGTGCGCCGTGGCGGGATGGGCCTCGGCCTGCTCGTTGGGAATGGCATGGGCGGCATTCTGGATGCGCGCCAGGCCCGAGGCGAGTGCCAGCGGGTTGCCGCTGATCTCGGCGCCCAGGCGGTCGGCCTCATATTCGCGTGAGCGCGAGATCGCCATCTGCACCACCATGGCAGCCAGCGGCGCCAGCACGGCGAGCAGGATGCTGCCGATTGGGCCGAGCGAATTGCGCTCGCGATTGCCGGAAAAGAACATGCCGAAATTGGCCACCATCGAAATGGCGCCGGCCAGCGTGGCCGTAACGGTCATCAGCAGCGTGTCGCGATGCTTGATATGGGCAAGCTCATGGGCGATCACGCCCGCGACCTCGTCGCGCGACAGCGACTGCAGCAGGCCGGTATTGATGGCAACGGCTGCATTGGCGGGATCGCGCCCGGTGGCGAAGGCATTGGGCTGCGGATCGTCGATCAGATAGAGCTTGGGCATCGGCAGGCCGGCATTGCGGGCAAGCCCGGCCGTGAGCTTGTAGAGCCCCGGCTCGCTGGCGGGACTGACCTCGCGGGCTCCATACATCGACAGCACCATGTCGCCCGAGCGCCAATAGGCGAACAGGTTGGTGCCCACGGCCACCAGAAGGGCGATCATCATGCCGCCCTTGCCGCCCAGCATGAGCCCGATCACCATGAACAGGGCCGTCATGCCGGCGAGGAGCAGGGCGGTGCGCGCGTAATGCATCGGAAGGAACCCGTTCGTCATGGCCTGAAAATCGGGTCTGCGATGGTCCATGCGCAAGAGGGTTGCGCATGAAAATTTCGTCACGTGGAAGCTGTAATGTCAGTCAGCGATAGGTTTGACTGGCGAGGACGTCGTTACGAGGACGCCAAAGCGGCCCGGCAATCGATATATTCGGCGCAATGCTGGACGGCTTCACTCCGTTCGCAAGGCGCCAATATTACATCGCCGCTTCCTGGTCGTCGGCATATCCATCGCCGCCGCTGCCGAGCACCACCACGCGGGAGCCGACGGGGGTGTTGTTGTAGAGGTGGATGATGTCCTGGTTGAGCAGGCGGATGCAGCCCGACGACATCGACTTGCCGATCGAGGAGGGGTCGATGGTGCCGTGCAGGCGGTAGAGCGTGTCGCGATCGCCCTGGAACAGATACAAAGCCCGTGCGCCCAAGGGATTTCCCGGTCCGCCAGGCATACCGCCAGCCCATTTGGCCGCTTCGCTGTCGCGCTTCACCATGTCGGAGGGCGGCGTCCAGCGCGGCCATACCGCCTTGCGCTTGATCGTCGCGCGGCCGTTCCAGGCGAAGCCCTCGCGGCCGACGCCCACGCCATAGCGCGTAGCGTTGCCGCCTTCATGCACGTGGTAGAGATAGTGATTGGCCGGGTCGACGACCACGGTACCCGGCGCCTCGCCGGTCGGGTCCGAGACTTCCCGGCGCAGGAAGGCTGAATCGATCCGCCGCAGATCGATCGCCGGGACCGGATTGCCGTTGTCCTCGAAGCCCGCATAGATTTCGCCATAGTCATAATCGCTGCCGCCCCAGCCATCGAAGATCGAGTCGGCTGACAGGCGCTTCGAAGAGGCGCAGCCGGCGAGAAGGAGCGGTGCGCCGAGCATGAACAGGCGGCGGGACAATTGGGGCATCACGGACCTTCCAAACCGGGAATCAGAATGAGCATGCGAATCGCGCGCCTACTACAAGCTGATCATCGTTAATTCTTCATTATTCGGCACAGTAAGGCTGGCGCAAATCATGCTCCAGCGGTCATTTCCCAACGTCACCCCTGGTAATGCGCAAGAGTTGGCGATATCGAAGCAAGTCTCAGGCGTGCTTTGCAACCAGGCATGGCAAGTGCATGAAGGTGCGCAGCCGCCCGGTTGCCGGCGGCTGAAATGCAGCCCTCATTCTCGCCCTGAGCCCCCGAGCAAAGCCTACGGCGTTGTGAAGGCCCGCAAGCGGCCGACCTTCAGACATCTTGCGCTTTCAAGAGAAAGCCCGGCAGTCCCTCCCGGTTTCGAGAAGAGATTGCCGGGCCTCGTTCGGTGTCGTCCTTTCCCAATTGAACAGCGCCGCCGCGGGGGGCGCGAAGGGGCGGAGACAGGCTTCAGAGCCGCGAGGTCAGATCCAGGGGCGCGACGCCGCCGTCTTCTGCTCGAAGGTGGCGATCGAGGGGGTCTTCTCCATGGTCTCGCCGATGTCGTCGAGGCCCTTGAGCAGCTTGTTCTTGCGGGCCGGGTCGATGTCGAACTTGACGCTGCCGCCATCCGGGCCGTGGATTTCCTGGGCTTCGAGATCCACCGTCAGCGTGGCATTGGCGCCGCGCCGGGCATCGTCGAACAATTTTTCGAGATCGGACTCGGAGACGACGATCGGCAGGATGCCGTTATTGAAGCAGTTGTTGTAGAAAATGTCGGCGAAGGAGGTGGAGATCACACAGCGTATGCCGAAATCGAGCAGCGCCCAGGGGGCATGCTCACGCGAGGAACCACAGCCGAAATTGTCGCCGGCGACTAGGATCTTGGCCTGGCGATAGGCGGGCTTGTTCAACACGAAATCCGGATTTTCGCTGCCGTCATCGTTGAAGCGCATCTCGGAAAACAGTCCCGCGCCGAGGCCCGTGCGCTTGATGGTCTTGAGATATTGCTTGGGGATGATCATGTCCGTGTCTACGTTCATGATTTCCAGCGGCGCAGCGACGCCCGTGAGCGTGACGAACTTGTCCATTGTGTTCAAACCGTGTGAGATAAGGCCCTGTTGCCCGGTCTTTTATGGCTAGACGGCGCAAGTGACAAGCAAATTGGGTGACAGTGAATTGGACCGGAAGGAACCATGTCTGGCTTGTTGACGCTGAGCGAGGCGGCGCGACGCGCGACGGTGAAGGCTTTGGCGCCCGCCGAGCCGATCGTCTACGTCACTGCGCCGGATCCGCGCGAGGCCGCGCGCAACGCTTTGCCGACCCTCGGCGCCGGCGTCCTTCTCGCGGTTCTCAGCCTGCCGATCGCCTGGGCCTGCCTCGTGGCCGTCTGGCAGGCTGTCCACAGTGGCGGCTCGCTGATCCTGCCGGCCCTGTTCAGCCTCCTCGCCGTGCCGGCCTTCCTGTTCGGGCTTTACCTCACCTGCGCGCCCTGGGCCGCCTACCGGCGCGCCAAGGATCGGGTGGTGCTGATCACGGATCGGCGCCTGGTGCTGATCTCCATCCGCAGCGGCATCGAGGAAGTCCTTTCCGGCAGAGCCATTCTGGGCGTCGAGCGCAAGAGCATCGAACGTGGCTTCGGCACGCTGGAAATCCGCCATGAGGCGAAGGGCGACGAGGCCGAAACGACCTTGACCGGGCTCGACAATGTCATGGCGGCGGAACTCGCCATCCGGCGGCTTTCGCTTGATCATTCCGTCACCATCATCTCCCCCGTGCACTGAACGGCCAGAAACTGTCGCCTGCAGAACAGGGAATGTCCGGTTTCAGTCTTTGAGACATTTTCGTCCAGCTAGCATCACTCTGTCCAACTCAGGAGTGGCACGATGAGGGCGGAAGTAGCGGCCGAGACGAGGCGGTCCCGTTCGGGACGGCGCGGGGTGCGCAGCGGGCCGGCGGCACCCGCCTATATCACGCGCCGGATTCCGCCCTATGAGATCCTGTCGGAGGAAGCCCTCGTCCGTATCGAGGAGCACGCCGACCGCATCCTCGAGGAGATCGGCTTCGAGATCCGCGGCGACCAGGAAGCCGTCGACCTCTTCCGCCTGGCCGGTGCCGACACCGATGGCTGGCGCATCCGCCCGCCGCGCGGCCTGATCCGTTCGATCATCCAGGCGAGCTGCCCGGCGAGTTTCGTCCAGCACGCCCGCAATCCCGAGCGTTCGGTGGTGATCGGTGGGCCCAATACGGTGTTCTCGCCGGCCTATGGCTCGCCCTTCGTTTCCGATGCCGATCGCGGCCGGCGCTACGGCACGCTGGAGGATTTTGGCAATTTCGTGCGGCTGGCCTATCTGACGCCCTGGCTGCACCATTCCGGCGGCACGGTGTGCGAGCCGGTCGACGTGCCCGTCAACAAGCGGCATTTCGACATGGTGCTGGCGCATATGACCCTGTCGGACAAGGCGTTCATGGGGTCGGTGACCACGGCGCCGCGAGCCGCCGATTCCATCGAGATGTGCCGGGTGCTGTTCGGGGCCGAGTTCGTCGACGCCAATTGCGTCATCCTCGGCAACGTCAACACCAATTCACCTTTGGTGCTGGACGGCGAGGCATCCCGCGTCATCCGCACCTATGCCAGGGCCAATCAGGCGGCCGTGTGCGTGCCCTTCATCCTCGGGGGAGCCATGGGGCCGGTGACCACGGCGGGGGCGCTGGCGCAGTGCTTTGCCGAGGCCATGATGTGCGTGGCGCTCACCCAGCTCGAACGGCCGGGAGCGCCGGCCATCCTCGGCAATTTCCTGTCCTCGATGTCGCTGAAATCCGGCGCTCCCACTTTCGGCACCCCGGAGCCGGCGCTCGGCTATCTCGGCATCGGCGCGCTGGCGCGCCGGCTCGGCGTGCCACTGCGCTGCGGCGGCAATCTGTGCGCCTCCAAGATCCCCGACGCCCAGGCCGCTTATGAGAGCGCCAATTCGATGTGGCCGGCCTTTCTGGCCGGTGCCCATTTCATCCTGCATGCGGCCGGCTGGGCCGAAGGCGCCCTGGCGATGTCCTATGAGAAATTCGTGATCGACGCGGACCAACTCGGTGCCTTCCACACTTTTGCGCAAGGCATGCCGGTCGACGACAACGCCTTCGCCCTCGACGGCTTTCACGAGGTCGGGCCGGGCAAGCATTTCCTCGGCAGCGCCCATACCATGCGCAACTATGAAACCGCCTTCTACGACTTCCCGCTCTCGGACAACAATTCCTTCGAGCAATGGAGCGAGGAGGGGAGCCAAGACATCGTCCAGCGTGCCAACCGCAAATGGAAGGCGATGCTGGAAACCTATGAGCCGCCACCGCTCGATGCGGGCAAGCGCGAGGCTCTGGAGGCCTTCGTGGCCGAGCGCAAGGCCGCCATGCCCGATGCCTGGTATTGACGCAGGCTCCGCCGTCTGCTGGGGCCTGCCACCAAAGCGCCGCATTGCATAAAGCGGCTCTTCGGGTTAAAGGCCCTTGTCCAATTCTGGGGATGAAAATGGCCGAAGCACATCACGACACGATGACCTCGCACGACTTTTCCGATCACAAGAACACCTATGAGGGGTTCCTGCGTTTTTCCGCGATCGGAATGGCCTGGACTCTGGGCATCGTGGTTGCGCTGGCCATCGGTGGCACCAGCGGACGCTGGGGCATCTGCTCGATCATCGCGATCTTGTCGACCATCGCCACCGTGTTCGGCATGGCGGTGAAGAGCTGGAGCTGGAAGCCTGGCGCCCTTGTGCTGATCCTGGGACTCCTCATTCTGCTGCTTCTCTCCCACTGAGGTGGCTGCTGCCGAAGGGCGGGGACGTCCCGACCTTCGGTGCCGGCATTGCGATATCGGGATGCCCCTCCCGCCTTGCCTCTCGATGAATGACCGTGGTCCGCAAGGTGCGGGCCTTCTGGCTTGCCTGCAGCCAGGTACGAGCCGGGGCGCGAGCCCGGCACTTTCCGTGTAAGAGGCACTATAGGGGCTATGCCTTCGCCATCGGCGGCCATTACGCTGGCAAGACCGATATGGCCTTCCCGATCCATCCCGCTGTCCTAAGCAGTCCATGGCGTCTCGTCCGCATTGATCATCCGGCTCGCAATGAGGCGGAATCCGGCCTAACAATAAAACGGCAATGGTAATGCTCGGGAGGAACATGCGATGCGGCAGTGGCGGCACTATTGGTGTCCCGGCACCGGCTCCCTCGTCGTCGACGTTGCCTTTGCCTGGGCGGGAATCACGCCCGAGCGCATCCTGATCGATACCGACAAGGGCGAGCAGCAGGCGCCCGACTTCCTCGCCGTCAATCCCGCTGCGCAGGTCCCCGTGGTGATCCTGCCCAGCGGCACCGTGCTGACGGAGACGGCGGCGATCCTGCTCACCATCGATGAGGCTTCCGCCGGGGCCGGTCTGCTGCCGGCCGCCGGCAGTACGGCGCGAGCCGTTTCGCTGCGCTGGCTGATGTTCCTGGCGACCAATGCCTATCCGGCCGCCTTGCGAACCTATTACGCCGATCGCTTCACCGCCGATGCCAGCGAGGCGGCGCGGGCGGCGGTCGCCGAAGCGGCCAGGCAGGATTCCGACCGCATCTTCACCCTGCTTGCCAATGAGATCGCCGGGCCCTTCCTGCTGGGTGACGATGTCACCATCGTCGATGTCTATGCCGCCATGATCGCCGGCTGGCACGAGCAGGCGCGCGCCTTGCCGGCTTTCCGGGCGCTGTACAAGGCCCTGATGGTCCATCCGGTGATAGGGCCAGCCTGGCGGCAGCACGAAGGACGGCCGGATTGATCCGTGTTCGGTTCTTCAAAGGGCTTTGACGCGGGGAAGGCAGGCGCTACATCTTGGTGCGGGCAGGCTTGAAAATCTCATCCGCAACTGTCAGCCTCACCGATAACAATCAACGGCGTTTTGCGATTTGACGGAATCGTCGAGAATCGCAGAGACGCTTTAGCCAGTCCGTTGGATTGGCTGGAAACAAGAAGTTAGAGCAAACAAGCGTTCAGCCGTGAACGCGCTGCTCGGGGAGACGAGATTCTCATGACGAACCTGACCTTGCTGGGCGATATCGGCGGCACCAACAGCCGGTTTGCCCTCGTCGTTCAGGGCCGCACCGATTATCGCAGCGAGCGGCATTACGAGAACAAGCAATTTCCCACCTTCCGGGATGCGATCGAAGCCTACATCGCCGATGTCGGCGAGCGGCCCAATGCCGGGGTCGTCGCCATTGCCGGGCCGGTGGCAGGCGAGATGGTCGGGCCGACCAACCGGCAGAGCTGGCTGTTCAATCCGCCGACCCTGGCGGCGGAACTGCGCTTTGCGCGTCTCGACGTGATCAATGACTTCGAGGCCGTCGCCCATGCCTTGCCGCATTTGGCGCAGGCCGACACCACGGTGATCGGCAATGTCACCACCAGCGCGGCCGGCGGCAATATGGCGGTGCTCGGGCCCGGTACCGGGTTGGGCGTCGGTGCCCTGGTGCGTGGTGGCTCGCGCTGGATCGCGGTGCCTTCCGAGGGTGGGCATGCCGAGATCGGCGCGCCGGCTGGGGACTGGGGCAAGGCGCATGAGCTCATCCGCAGCAGGATCGGCCGCGTCTCGGGCGAGCATGTGCTGTCGGGGCCGGGACTGCAGCGCATCGACGCCGCGCTCGCGGCCCTTGCAGGCCATCCCGCCGAGCGCAGTGCCGCCGAGATCGGCACGGCGGCGGTGGCGGCCAGCGATCCGGTGGCGGTGGAGGCCACGCATCTGTTCTTCGACTATCTCGCCCGCTTTTCCGGCGACGTCGGCCTGATGTTCGCGGCCAAGGGCGGCGTCTTCCTCTATGGCGGCGTGGTGCAGAAGCTCTCGCCGCTGATGGATGAGGACGCCTTCCGCGCTGCCTTCGAGGCCAAGAGCCCGCTGGAGAAGTTCCTGCGCGAGATCCCGATCCGGCTGATCACCCATCCAACGCCGGGCTTGATCGGCTGCGCGGCAGTGGCGGCGCATTGGTAGGGATGGCAAAGTGGGGGCGCGACAAGCCGTCTCCCGCGAGGGGAGAAGAAGATCCTTGTGAGATGGCTGATCAGATCGTGGTCGTGCCAGCCTTGTCGGGACCGGGGCTCCTCAGCACCCGCAGCAGGATGAACACCGCCATGGCGGCGTGAATGCCGGCATTGTGGAGGTAGAGGCCGGGATCGCCGAGCCATTGCATGATATAATAGGCGGTGATCGGACCGAGCACGGCGCCGATGCAATAGAGGAACAGCAGGGCAGCGGCGACGCCGACGGCATTGTCGCGGCCGGTGATGTCGTTGGTATAGGCCGAGCTCGCATAATATTGCGTCGAGATGATGCCGCCCAGCACGAAGCCGGTGATCACGAAGGGCCAGCCGACCAGGAGCTTGCCGGACCAGTAGATGCCGATCTCGACCAGAGCTGTGACGAGGGTGAGGCCGATCAGCACCTTGCGCCGGTCGAAGGCGTCGGAGAGCCGGCCGACCGGAAATTGGAAGGCGGCCGAGCCCAAGGTGATGGCCGAGATCAGCGTGCCGGTCTGTACGCCGTCCATGCCGAGCTTGGTGGCGTAGACAGGCGTCAGCGACCAGAACGGGCCGTTGGCAAAGCCGATCAGCGTGGCGCAGACGAAGCCGACCGGCGTGGTGCGCAGCAGCCAGAGGAGACGCATGCCGGGACGACGGCCGTCCCTGGGTGGCGGGCCGTCCTCGATCAGCAGCAAGGGCGCCAGGCAGACGATCACCACCGCCGCAGCGATACCGAAAATGGTGAAGGCGGCCGGATCGCCCAGCCGCATGAACTGGTTGCCGATGGCCCAGCCGCCATATTGGGTGATCGAGTAGAGGCCGAGCAGGCGCCCGCGGATGCGGTTCTCCGCCCTGCCCTGCAGATAGCTTTCCACGATGGCGTAGATGCCGGCCAGGAAGAAGCCGCGCAGGAAGCCGATGATCACCCAGGCGTGCGGCTCGACCAGGGTGCCGGCGACCAGGATCATCGCCGCGCCGCAGATCGAGGACAGGCCGAAGGCCTTGATATGGCCGAAGCGCTGGACGAGGCGCGGGGTCAGGAAGGCGCCGGCGAGCATGCCGCCGAAATAGGCCGAGCCCATCAGGCTGATGGCCAGCGCCGGAAAATGCTCGAGCTCGGCGCGCACCGGCAAAAGCGTGGTGAGAACGCCATTGCCGGCCAGCACGCCGGCGACGGCGACCAGCAGGGCGGCGATGGAAGCGTAGGAGGAACGCAAGGCAGCGAACTCGTGGCAGGAGAGCGGGTGGAAGGGGGTGTGGAGAAGGCAGCTCAGACGGCCGGCGCCGTGCTTTCCTGAAGGAAGGGCGGTCGCGAAAAACGTCGGATCAGCCAGGAACGGAACAAAGCGATCTCCGGGCGGTCGAGGTCGTCGGGGTGGATGGAGAGGTAATAGCCATAGCCATCATCGACATGGATGTCGTAGGGGCGTACCAGGCGGCCGGCCCGGATCTCGTCCTCGAACAGCACGGGATCGACCAGCGCCAGGCCTTCGCCCGATAGCGCATATTGCACCGCGAGCTGGGCGGTATCGAAGACGAGGCCGCGATCAAGCGATCCCGGTGCGACATGGGCGGCCCTGGCGAAATTCTGCCACAGGAAGGCTGGAGGACGGCTGTCGAGCTTGACGTGGAGGAGATCGTTGGCGGCCAGGAAGCCGGCGATGTCGGTGCTATCGGCTCGCGCGGCGACGTCGGGATGGCACAGGATGGTCAGCTTCACCATCCAGAGGAGGTCGAGTACCTGCGGCGCTACCCGCGGCGGCGTGTAGATCACGGCGACGTCGGCCTCCCGCTCGGCATTGCCAGGCACGGGGCGGGAATCGATGTCGAGCCGGAGATCCGGGAATTCGGCCCGGAAATGGCGCAGGATCGGCACGGCGAGGCGCTGGGCGAAGGTCGTCGGCAGCAGCACCCTGAGAGAGCGCTGCGGCTCGCCCCGCTCGCGCATGATCTCCTCCAGCGTGGTGTCGATGCGCTCGAAGGCCTTTTCGACGACAGGCAGGAGGCGCTTGCCGGCCTCGGTCAGGGCCGGCTGCGACGGCTTGCGATCGAACAGGGGCACGCCGAGGAAATCTTCCAGGCCGATGACATGGCGGCTGACGGCGCTTTGGGAGACCAGCAGGCTTTGGGCTGCGCCGGTGAAACTCCCCTGCCGCCCCACCGCCTCGAAGGCCCGCAAAGCGTTCAGCGGCAGCCAGCGCCTGTCCATGATGTCGAACCCCGTTGATCGCGGCGATCGGGAGAAAATCGCATCCTCTTACATCATCCGGTTTGGCCAAACTCAATGTTCCCTGCGCGACCTGGACGAGGGGCATGATGACGCATGGAGGTTAGGGGCGCCAAAGGAAGGGGGCAGTCTGTCGGTCTCGACGTTTCGGCTCGCGAGCGATGCCGGCGGGAGGGCTCCGAGCCACTTATACCAACCTTCATGAATCGTGACCGGTGCGTGTGGATAGAACGCTGTCATTCCCGGCGCCGCCGAAGGAGGCGGGAAGGGAATCCAGGGCCGGGGTCTACGCTCGCTAGCCCCTGGATCCCCTTCCCCTCGCTGCGCTCGGCCGGGGATGATGGGTCATGTATTCTGCGGATTGGTATTAGGGAGAAGGCTAGTCGCGACATCTGAGCACAGGGCTCTCGCTCGCGTCGGGCCGGGGACGATGGTATAGCCAGTCCATCAGCTCCGTTTTGCTGCCTCGCGTACCCCTTCATGCCTCCCCTTTCTCCCCCCGATTCACGCCCTTTGACCGGCATCGCGCTGGCCTCGGTCGGCTATTGCCTGTTCGCCATCCAGGATGCCGCCGTCAAATGGCTGGTGGCGAGCTATGAGGTGCCGCAGATCCTGTTCCTGCGCTCGGTCGTCATCCTGGTCGTGGGCATGGCGATCGCCTGGCGCCAGGGCCAGCCGCCGATCTGGCAGAGCCGCAACAAATGGGCGCTGACCTCGCGCGGCCTGCTTTTGCTGGTGGCCTGGCTCAGCTTCTACAACGCTTCGCGCTATCTGGGCCTCGCCGATCTCACCACCATGTATTTCGGCGCGCCGGTGATGGCGGTGGTGCTCTCCATCCTGATCCTGAAGGAGAAGGTCAGCGTCGCGCGCTGGCTTGCCGTGCTTGCCGGCTTCCTCGGCGTGATCGTGGCGGCCGATCCCTCGGGCCGGCCCGACTTCCTGCCGGCGGCGATGGTGCTGTTCGCCGCCTTCTGCTGGGCCTGGGGCACCGTGCTGATCCGCCTGATCAACCGCTCCGAAAGCACCGCCAACCAGATGATCGCCACATCCGGCCTGTTCGTGCTGGTGTGCGGGGCGGCGCTGCCCTTCATCTGGAAGACGCCGGATGCCATGGGGTGGGGCTTGATGCTCGGCCTCGGCCTGGTGTCGGGCGTCGCCCAGTACCTGCTCTATGAGGGCTATCGCTACGCTCCGGCCTCGGCCCTGGCGCCGGTGGAATATACCGGTCTGGTCTGGGCCTTCATCTATGGCTACCTCCTGTGGCAGGATGTTCCCAAGCCCCACGTCTTCGCGGGTGCTGCCCTGATCGTCGTCGCCAGCCTCGGCCTGGTCTGGTGGGAGGCACGGGCGGCGCGGCTGCGGACGGCCTGAGCGGAGCCTGCCATGGCCAATATCTGCCCCCATTGCGGGGAAGCGCCCTGCCTGTCCGTCCTGCGCAAGCTGACGCTGGGGCCGACGGGCTCGGCGCGCTGCCTTGCCTGCGACTGCAAGGTCGGTGTCGCCTTCGGCCCCGCCGTAGTCTCGATGGCGGCGATCTGGCTCCTGTTGCTCGCGCTGGCGTTCCTCATCCTGCTCCGGCTGGCCCTGGCGAGCATTGATCCTGATGCCGCGCCGATTGGCGCCATGCTGGCCGTGGCAGGCCTTCTGGCCATCGCCCTGGCGGTGCATTGGTTCGGCGTGCCCCTGCGTATCGACGAACTCTCCGATGTGCAGACGGTGGCGGAGGGGCGGGCACGCGTGGCGGCGCGAGCCGGGGCCCGCTGAGGGCCTTATTCAAAGACCTTGCCGGCATCCTCGGCCGAAATACCGTCCTTGAGGCGGACCATCTGCTGATAGGCCGCCATGACCAGCAAGCTGAGCATCAACAGGAACAGGTCGTAGGCAAGCCAGATCGCGATTGCCACGGTGGTGCTGCTGGAGAGGCCCAGCGTGGCGCCAAGAGGGGGCGCGATTATCCGCATGATCATGAAGGCGATGACCAGCCCCAGAAGCAGCAACATGATGATGGCGGCGATCCGCCAGCGCTGCCCTGCGGTAAGGGAGAAACTGCGACGGATGGCTTTGAACGGGCCGCCGCGTTCCAGCACGGCCGCCGGCAGCGTGGCGAAGAGCAGGGCGGAGACGGTGATCAGAAGGACCAAGGTCGCGAGGCTGAGGCCGAGCAGGAGGATACGGCTGGCGAAATAGCGCGACAGGCTCTCCATGAGGGTGACCCAACCATAAAGGATGAAGCCGAGCGCGGCGAAACACAGGACGACGGCAAGCAGAACCGGCACGAAGCGCCGCAGCAGGGAACCCCAGGCGCTGCTGGTCCTTGTGGTGCGCCCCTCATCCATCACCAGCACCATGCCCATGCTGGCAAACAGGAACAGAGCACCGGCTGCAACCGGCAGGCCGTAGGCACCGGCCGGATGGATGGCGAGAACATAGTAAGAGGGCGCATTGGGAGACACAGACGCCGCCAGGAAGAATTCTCGCAGGAACAAGCCGATCGACACGCCCACAGTCTGTAGAACATTGAGCAATATCAGCCAGATGAAACGTTGCCGGAACAGGACCCAAGCTCGGGCGTAGACAGCCCCGATTGCAATATGCTCGGTCATTCCAACCCTTTTTCTGCTTCCGTTTCCGATTCTCTCCCACGGGACCGGAATCGAAACAAGGCACGCCGAGGCGGCATGGAATGAACTCATCGCTTTTTCTTCGCCGCTGCACCGTGCCTCCACGCCATCGCGAGCGCGTCCTGCAATTCCGCTTCGCTCGCGGCTGAGAGGGTGAGCGTGGTCCAGCCCTGCCGGCCCCAGGCATTGGTAACAGGGCGGAAAACATCAGGGGCAAGCAGGCATTTGAATTCCTGCTCTTCCGGCGTGAAGCGCAGATTGGCGCTCAGGCCGTCGGGGGCGAGGGTGGCGTAGATGCGCACGGCCTTGAAGGCGGTGCGCTCGAAATGCGGCGCCTCGCTGGTGCCCGCGAGCGACAGGGCGATCCGCCTGAAATCACCGGCATCGGCCATGATGCGTTTTCCCCGCTATTTCGAAGGCGAGCTTACCTCTTCGCAACCGTGAGTGACATCGTCTTGCCAAGGCCCGTGGCTCTGGCTAGGCAAAGGGGATGAAGACCATGCTCCGTCTCGTCCTCACTTTCCTGTTCGTCGCCGCGACGGTTCCGGCGCTTGCCGCCACGCTGCCGGCCAAGCGCCATCTCGCCTGGGTCGGTACCGGCGTGCAGAGCGAGCGCGGCGCGCCGCCGAGCCGCTGGCGCATCCATCTCGTCTTCGACATCAACGGCAACGCCCGCATCGACTATCCCAGCCTGCATTGCGGCGGGGTACTGATCCGGCGCAGCCAGCACGGCGCCATCGTGCGTTACCGCGAGCATATCCGCTACGGCCGCGGCACCTGCGTCGACGGCGGCATGGTGACGGCCTGGCGGCGAGGCAACCGGCTGTTCTGGCGCTGGAGCGGGGTGAACACCCGCTTTCCCGGTATCAGGGCGCGCGCCACGCTCGTGCTGTCGCGGCATCGGGGACGATAGGAGCGAAAACCTCAGCCGATCCGCGTCTTCGCCAGCATCTTCTCGTCCAGTGCGTAGCCCATGCCGGGCGTTTCGCTCAGCGTGATCATGCCCTCGCCGTCGACCGCCAGGGGCTCGGTCATCATGAAGTCGCGGCGCGGCAGGCTCCATTCCGGCGGGTCGTAGGGAAATTCGATGAAGGGCGCGTCGGCGAGGCCCGCGGTCAGGTGGCAGTTGGCGGCGACGCCCATGCCATTGGTCCAGGTATGCGGCGTGAAGGTGAGATTGTTCTCCTGCGCCATCGCAGCGACGCGGCGCAGGCCGGTGATGCCCCCGACCAAGGCGGCGTCGGGCTGCAGCACGTCCAGGCAGCCATCGCGGATGAGGTCGCGAAACTCGTAGAGCTCGCGCGTCATCTCGCCGCCGGCGATGCGGATGTCGACCATTTCGCGCAGGCGCCGCATGCCTTCCCGGTCGGAGCGGTGCAGTGGCTCCTCCATCCAGTAGACGCCGAGCCGTTCGAGTTCGCGGGCGACAGGGATCGCCTCCTTGAGCGTCCACGGCGCATAGGCGTCCCAGGACATGCGCCAGCCCTGGTTGCAGTCGACCATCAGGTCGAGCCGGTTGCCGATACGGGCCCGCACCGCCTCCAACGCCTTGATGTCGGCCCGCCAGTCGCCGCGATGGAAGCGGATCTTCAGTGCCTTGAAGCCCTGGCCGAGATAGGCCTCGGCCGCGTCGGCGAGTTCCTCGGGCTTGCGCAGCGTGCCCGAGGAGGCATAGGCGGCCACCTTGTTCGAAAGGCCGCCGAGCAGCTTCCACACCGGCTGGCCGGTGATCTTGCCGGCGAGGTCCCACAATGCCAGGTCCAGCGGCCAGCAACGGCCGTAATGGAACTGGATGTTGGAGAGGATGCGGTAATGGCGTTCGATCGCCATCGGATCTTGGCCGATGAAGAAGCGCTCATGGCCCTCGAAGCCGGTCATGGTGTCGCCGGAGCCATAGCCGGTGAGGCCCTCATCGGTGGTCACCCGCACGATGGTAGCGTCGAAGGCGGTGCGCGGCTTCGAATCCCAGCTCGCATGGAAGGGCGGGTCGAGGGGCAGGCGGTGATGGGTAATCTCGATGCTGGTGATTTTCATGGGATGACCGCGCTCCAAATCAGTACGCTGTCCACACTGTCTTGAAATCCATGTACTTCTCGATGGCGTGGGGGGAGCGGTCGCGGCCGAAGCCCGATTGCCGGAAGCCGCCGAAAGGCGTGGCGAGCGAAGAGCGGTCGAAGCAGTTCACCCACACCGTGCCGGCGCGAATGCCCGAGGTGAAGCGGTGCGCGGCGTTCATATTGCCGGTCCACACCGCGGCAGCGAGGCCGTAGATGGAATCATTGGCCATGCGCAGCGCTTCGCTCTCGTCGGTGAAGGTGCTGACGACCACGACCGGGCCGAAGATTTCTTCGCGAGCCACGCGGTGCTGCGGCTCGACACCGTCGAGGATGGTGGCCTCGACATAGTAGCCGCCGCTCCCTGCCATCGCCTGGCTGCCGCCATGGGCCACCGTCGCGCCTTCGCGTGTGCCGATGTCGATATAGCTGAGCACGCGCTCCATATGGCCCTTTTCGACCAGGGCGCCCATCTGGGCTGTTGGATCGAGCGGATGGCCGAGTGGGATCTGGCTCTTGGCGACCTCACCGATCTTCCGGACCAGTTCGTCCTTGATCGAGGCATGGGCGATCACGCGCGAGCCGGCGTGGCAAGTCTCGCCCTGATTATAGAAGATGCCCCAGGCGATGCCGGAAGCGGCGGCGTCGAGATCGGCGTCACCAAGCACGACATGCGGGCTCTTGCCGCCGCATTCCAGCGCCACGCGCTTCATGTTGCTCTCGCCGGCATAGCGCAGCATCAGCTTGCCCACTTCGGTAGAGCCGGTGAAGGAGATCATGTCGACGTCAGGATGCAGTGCCAGGGGCTTGCCGGCTTTCTCGCCGAAACCGGGCACAACGTTGAGCACGCCGTCCGGCAGGCCGGCCTGTCGGGCGAGTTCGCCCAGACGCAGCGCCGAGAGTGGCGACTGCTCCGCCGGCTTCAGCACCACGCAGTTGCCGGCGACCAAGGCAGGGCCGATCTTCCAGGCGGTGATGATCAGCGGGTAGTTCCAGGGCACGATGGCGCCGATCACCCCGAGCGGTTCGCGCCTGACAATGGCGAGATCGTTGGGTCCGGTTGGCGCAACCTCGTCGAAGCTCTTGTCGGCGAACTCGGCGTAATACTGGATGCAGTCGGCGCAGAAGGGCACGTCGACGGCGAGCGAGTTGCCAATGACCTTGCCGACGTCGAGGGTTTCAAGCAAAGCCAGATGCTCGAGATCGGCCCGGATCAGCTCGGCGAAGCGTAGCAGGATGCGTTTCTTCTCGGCTGGCGGCTTCAGGCGCCAGCGCCCATCCTCGAAGGCGGCGCGGGCTGATGTCACGGCCGCCTCGATGTCCTCTGCGCCGCAATCGGCGACCTCGGCAATCGTCCGGCCGTCGATGGGTGAGGTCTTCGTGAATGTCTTGCCGGAAAGAGCGGGAACGTAGCGGCCGCCGATGAAGGCGCGGCCTTCCGGCTTGAGGGCTGCGGCCTTGGCTTCCCAGTCGGAGCGGGTGAGGGGGGTGGTGAGCATGGGGGCCTTCCTGGGACCGCCGGCTTTAAGCCGGCTTTTGAAAACGAAGGGCGTGTCGATAGGAAGAGCGGACGGGACGTCCGCCTCTTGGAGGCACTGCGCTCCTAGGCCTGCGTCAGCACGCGTTCGGCGAAGCGGATCAGGTCGGCCTCCTCGATCGTGCGACGGTTGGACGTGCGCATCGCGGCATTTTCGGGCCGGGCCATCTGCTCGGCGAGGCGCGTCGAGGTGATGCCGGCGAATTCGTCGGCAAGCGAGACCTTGATACCGATGGCGCGCACCAGCTTCTCGAAGGCGGCGGGCAAGGCGGCTGATGATGCGAGCCCCATCGCCCGCGCGGCGGCGGCGAAGCGCCCGTCATCGCCTTCGATGTTCCAATCGAGCGTGGCGATCATGCCGAGCGCCACCGAGCGGCCATGCTGGACCGGGCGGAGCGAGCCCAGCGCATGGCCGATATTATGGGCGACGGCGGTGCCGCAATTGTCGATGGCGATGCCCCCCAGCGCCGCGGCGCGCTGCAGCCCCTCGCGGGCGGCGAGGTCGCTGCCCTTGCCGACGGCATCGGGCAGGTTGGCGACGGCGAGGCGGATGGCCTCATGTGCATAGACGTTGTTGGCCGGCGTGGCGTTGCCGTTGGTGGTGGCCTCCAGCGCGTGGACGAGGGCGTCGATGCCGGTCCAGGCCGTCAGCACAGGCGGCAAAGAGAGCGTGGTTTCCGGATCGAGGATCACCTCGTCGGGCTTGAGCTCCTCGCCCCAGAGCCAGACCTTGGCCTTGTCCGAGCGGGTGAGGATGGCGGTGCGGGTGCATTCGGAGCCCGTGCCGGAGGTAGTGGGGATGACCAATGAGACCAGGCGCTTGCGTGGAAAGGGGCGCTTGCACAATTCGTAGTCCTGCGCGGAGCGTCGGGCCGTGGCGGCCGTGGTCGCGACGGCGGCTACCACCTTGCCGAGGTCGAGAGCGGAGCCTCCGCCGAGCGAGATCACAGCCTTGGCCTTGGTGCGCCGTGCCTGGGCGGCTGCGGCATCGGCCGAGGCAATGGTGGGATCGCCACCGAATTCGGTGAAGACGGAGACGCCGAGCCCGGCCTTGCGCAGCGACGCCTCGACATCGTCGATCAGGCCGGTCGCCTTCAGGCCGGGATCGGCGACCAGCAGCACCTGCGCCCCCTTGCCGAGCCTGGCGGATGCAAGCTCACCGGCGAGTTCCCGGGCCCCCGGCCCTCCGGTGATGCGTGGCAGATGGGAAAGCTGGTAGCGGGACATGGGGAACTCTGTTTCGGTGTGCCGGTCTTCAGACCGGCATGGGAGGCCGGAAGATGCCGGTCCCGCTCCATCGATTTCGATGGAGCTGAGCAGACCGGCACACCAACTCTATCTCCGCTCCCTGCGCGCCGTGTGCGCCTTTATTCGATGGCCCGATCCAAAAAAACGATAGCGCCGTTTCGCCGTGGCGGCAGGTCCAGGTGCGCGCTAGGCTCTCTTCGAATTCGTGAATCGAAGAGTGCTGTCATCCCCGGCGAGGCCGCAGGCCTCGGGAAGGGGATCCAGGAGCCCAAAATGCCTCGTGGCCCCTGGATCCCCTTCCACTCGCCCATAAAGGGCTCGGCCGGGGATGACAGGCCCGTGCTCTTCGGACAGGGGAATGGCACGCCATGGAAACTCCGATGGAACTTTCGCTCGAAACCTCGGAGCGGCCGCGCCGCCGTGGCCGCGAGGAGCGCCAGCGTGCCGGTGGTGCGGCCCCGGCTCGCAAGCCCCAGCCCCGGCGCCCGTTTCCGGCGGTGAAGGCCGTCTCGGACGACCAGCTCGAGGCCATCCATCTCGCCGCGCTGCAGATCCTGGAAGAGATCGGCCTCGACGTGCTGCATGCCGAGGCCAAGGCCATTCTCAAGGCCGAAGGCGCCGAGGTTGATCCGGGTTCCGACAGGGTGCGCTTTCCCCGCGGTCTGGTGGAGGCCAAGATTGGCCTCGCACCTGAAAGCTTCACGCTGCATGCGCGCAATCCGGCCCGCAACGTTGTGCTCGGCGGCGATCATCTCGCCTTCTGCTCGGTGGCGAGCGCCCCCAATGTGGCCGACCGCGAGGGCGGCCGCCGGCCTGGCAATCGCAAGGACTACCAGAACCTCATCCGGCTTGGGCAAACGCTCGACACCATCCATCTGTGGGGCGGCTATCCGGTCGAGCCGGCCGACATCCATGCCTCCGTGCGCCATCTCGATGCGCTCTCGGACATGCTGACCCTGTCGGACAAGCCGATCCACGCTTATTCGCTGGGCCGCGAGCGCAATCTCGACGCCATCGAGATGGCGCGCATCGCCCGCGGCATCGACCAGGAGACGCTGGAGCGCGAACCCTCGCTCTTCACCATCATCAACTCCTCCTCGCCGTTGCGCCTGGATACGCCAATGATGGAGGGCGTGATCCAGATGGCGCGCCGCAACCAGGTTACTGTGCTGACGCCCTTCACCCTGGCGGGCGCCATGGCGCCGGTGACGATCGCCGGCGCCGTGGCCCAGCAGAATGCCGAGGCGCTGGCCGGGCTGGTGCTGGCCCAGTCGGTGCGGCCGGGCTCGCCCTTCGCCTATGGCGGCTTCACTTCCAATGTTGACATGAAGACCGGCGCGCCCGCCTTCGGTACGCCCGAGCAGATGAAGGCGGCGCTGGTGGGCGGCCAGCTCGCCCGCCGCTACGGCCTGCCCTACCGTTCCTCTAACACCTGCGCGGCCAACACCATTGACGTACAGGCCGCCTATGAAAGCGTGTTCTCGCTGTGGGGCGCGGTGATGGGCGGGGTCAACCTGCTGATGCATGGCGCCGGCTGGATGGAAGGTGGCCTGCATGCGAGCTTCGAGAAGATGGTTGTTGATGCCGACCTTCTCGACATGATCACGCATTTCCTGATGCCCTTCCAGGTCGATGACGACGAACTGGCGCTGGAGGCGATCCGCGAGGTCGGGCCCGGCGGCCATTTCTTCGGCTGCGCCCACACCCAGGCACGCTATCGCAATGCCTTCTTCGCTCCGATGATCTCCGACTGGCGCAATTACGAGACCTGGCAGGAGGCGGGATCGCCCACCGGCTATGACCGCGCCAACCGGATCTACAAGGAACGCCTCGCTGCCTATGAGGAACCGCCGATGGATCCGACCATCCGCGAGGAACTCGCGGCCTTCGTGGCGAAGCGCAAGGAAGAGGGCGGCGCGCCCACGGATTTTTGAAACGTTACTCCCCTCTCCCGAGTCGGTATCGGCCATTCCACTTGGAATGGCCTGGGGGCTGGGGGTGAGGGGATAGGCGTTGGTCCCAACCCTCACCCCTGGCCCCTTTCCCAACCTGGGAGATGGGAATCCCACACCAAGGAACTCCCCCATGAAATCCCACACCCGTGTCCTCGTCATCGGCGGTGGCGTCGTCGGTTGCTCGGTGCTCTACCATCTCGCCAAGGCCGGCTGGACGGACATCACCTTGATCGAGCGCGCGGAGCTGACGGCGGGTTCGACCTGGCACGCCGCGGGGGGCTTCCACACGCTTAACGGCGATCCCAATGTCGCCAAGCTGCAGCAATATACCGTGGAGCTCTACCGGGAGATCGAGGAACTGTCCGGCCAGTCCTGCGGCCTGCATCTCACCGGTGGCGTCATGCTGGCCGGCACCAAGGAACGCATGGACTGGCTGAAGATGGCCCATGCCAAGGGCCGGTATCTGGGCATGCACACCGAGATCATCTCGGCCGCCGAAGCCAAGAAGCTGATGCCGCTGATCGACGAAAAGCAGTTCGCCGGTGCGATGTACGATCCACTGGAGGGCCATCTCGACCCCTACGGCACCACCCACGCCTATGCGAAATCGGCGAAGATCCTCGGCGCCGAGATCGTGCTGCGCAACCGCGTCGTCGACATGGCCCAGCGCGAGGACGGCAGCTGGGACGTCGTCACCGAGCAGGGTAATATCCACGCCGAGCATGTGGTGAACTGCGGCGGGCTGTGGGCGCGCGAATGCGGCCGCATGGTCGGCCTCGAGCTGCCCGTGCTCGCCATGGAGCATATGTACTTCCTCACCGAGGACATGCCAGAGGTCGCCGAGATCAACGCCTCCACCGGCAAGGAGGTGATCACCGCGCTCGATTTCGAGGGCGAGATCTATATGCGCCAGGAGCGCGGCGGCATGCTGCTCGGCACCTATGAGCAGGCTTGCGTGCCCTGGTCGGAGAAGACCACGCCCTGGGATTTCGGCCAGAACCTGCTCGAACCCGATCTCGACCGCATCGCCCCGTCGCTGGAAGTCGGCTTCCGTCACTTCCCGGCCTTCGAGAATGCCGGCATCCGCCGCGTCATCAACGGACCCTTCACCTTCGCGCCGGATGGCAACCCGCTGGTCGGCCCGATCAGGGGCCTGCGCAATTACTGGGTGGCCTGCGGCGTCATGGCCGGCTTCTCCCAGGGTGGCGGCGTCGGCCTCGCCTTGTCCAACTGGATGGTGCATGGCGATCCCGGCTTCGACGTCTGGGGCATGGATGTCGCCCGCTATGGCGACTGGACCACGCTCTCCCACACCAACGCCAAGGTGCGCGAGAACTACGCCCGCCGCTTCCGGATACGCTTCCCCAACGAGGAACTGCTGGCGGCTCGTCCCTTTCGCACCACGCCTGTCTATGACCGGTTGGAGAGCCACAACGCCGTGTTCGGCGACATGAACGGCCTGGAACACGCGCTCTGGTTCGCGCCCTCCAAGGAAGAGGCCAAGGACGATTTCTCCTTCCGCCGCGCCAATGACTTCCCGCATGTCGCCGCCGAGAGTGCCGCGGTGCGCGAGGGCGTCGGCCTGCTCGAGATCTCGAACTTCGCCAAATACGAGATCTCAGGCAAGGGGGCGGAAGCCTGGCTCGATACCATCCTGCCCAACCGCCTGCCGGCGAGGGGGCGCATGGTGCTCACGCCCATGCTGAACGAAAACGGCATGCTGATCGGCGATTTCACGTTGGCTCGCGAGGCCGACGACCGCTTCATGATCTTCGGCTCGGGGCTTGCCGAGCAATATCACATGCGCTGGTTCCAGGCCCGCCTGCCCGAGGCCGGCGTCAATTTGCGCGCCCATGGCCTCGACCTCGTCGGCTTGCAGATCGCCGGCCCGAAGTCGCGCGAACTCCTCGCCCGCCTCGTTGACGCCGATCTCTCGAAGGAGGCCTTCCCGTTCATGGCGGTCGGCCGCTTCAATGTCGGCATCCTGCCCGCCCTGATCGGGCGCGTCACCTATACGGGCGATCTCGGCTATGAAATCTGGGTCAAGCCCGAGCACCAGCGCGCGCTGTTCGATCTGCTGATGAAGGAAGGCGCCGGTCTTGGCATCAGGCTGTTCGGCGGGCGCGCCCTCAACTCGCTGCGCCTGGAAAAGAGCTTCGGCTCCTGGTCGCGCGAATACCGGCCTGTATATACGCCCTGGGAGGCTGGGCTCGAGCGCTTCGTCTCGACCCAGAAGAACGATTATATCGGACGCGATGCATTGCTGCGCGCCCGCGATGAAGGCCCCAGGCGCCGCCTCGCCACCTTCGTGGTCGACGCCCTTGATGCCGACGTCATCGGCGACGAGCCGATCTGGCTCGATGGCAAGGTGGTGGGCTGGGTCACCTCGGGCGGCTATGCCCATCACGCCAAGGCCTCGGTGGCGCTCGGCTATGTCGAGGCGGCGGCCTTCGACGCCTCGGCGCCCTATGAGATCGAGATCATCGGTGACCGCCGCCCGGCCAGGGTGGCGCCCGAGCCGCTGTTCGATCCCAAGGGGCTGAGGATGCGGGGGTAGGCAAATCTGGTGCGCGGACATCTCAGCGACATGCATTCATGTTGCTGAGATGTCCGCGCTCCAATCACTGCCGCGAATAAAGCCCCGTGAAGCGCACGTTCTCGCCGCCGCAGGCATCGTTGTCGATCACCGCGATATAGGGCCCGAGCTGGACCATGCGGGCCGCGCAACGCTTGGGGCCCGCATTGGCCTCCTCATAGCCCATCTGCTGGCCGCCATAATAGCCGAAGGCGAAGTCCTGCTCGTTGGCGTCGCCCTCGACCTCGAATTCGCCTGTGTTGACATAGGAACCGGCATCGTAGGTGGCGTTGCCGCGCACGAACATGCGGCCGTTGCCGGTCGTCTTGATGGTGATGACCGAGCGCCCGTCATAGGTGCTCCAGCGGCCGTCCCAGCGCGGCTGGACCTGGACCCGCGAGAGGGATGACAAGGGCAGCCAGCTCGCAATGTCCGTGCCCTTGCGGTCGACATAGTTGGCGCAGGCGAAATCGCCCTCGATCTCGTTCACCACCACCTTGTCGCCCTCGACCAGGAAGGAACGCTGCCGGCAGGCCGGCGAGAGGGACGGGCAGCTTTCACGCTGGCTGGTTGGTCCCTTGATGAAGAAGGTGCGTCCGCTCTCGGCAACCTCGTAGAGGCCGATGGCGGAAAGGTCGTTCTGGAAGTTGAAGCCGCGGCAGACGCCGTTGGCGGCGAAGGCGGAACCGGTGGCGGCGGCGAGCAGCACTACGGCGGCCAGACTGGAACGGAACATGTCTCTTTCTCTGATCATTGCCTGAAATAAAGGCCGGTGAAGGTGACGTTCAACCCGCCGCAGGCATTGTTGTCGACCACCGCGATATAGGGGCCGAGCTGGGCCATGCGCACGGTGCAGGTGCCGTCGCCGCTGCGGGCATCTTCGATGCGCCCTTGTTTTTCGCCGTCATAGGCGAAGGTGAGCGTCGACTCCCGCGCCTCGCCGAAGACGTTGAATTCGCCGGTATTGACGCTCTGGCCGTTGTTATAGGAGGCCGAGCCGTTCACCGAGATGTCACCGCCCTTGATTTCCTTGATATCGAGGATGGCGTTGCCTTCGGCGTTGCGCCAATTGCCTTTCCAATCGGGCTGGACATTGCTCTTGCGCAGGGCCGAGAGGGGCAGCCACAGCGCCACGTCCGAACCCTTACGGTTGAGATAGCTCGCGCAGGCAAAGCCGCCGGAAGTGCGGTTCACCACCACGCGGTCGCCGGTGATCAGGAAGCTGCGGGCTTGGCATTCGGCCGAGGTCGAGGGGCAATCCTCGCCGTCCGAAGAGGCGCTCTTGACGAAATAGGTCCGGCCCGGCGCGGTGACTTCGTAGAGATCGACGCCGAGCGGATCGTCCTCGATATTGAAGCCGCGGCAGATGCCGGCGTCTCGGGCAAGGGCGGGCGAGGCGGCAAGTAAAACGCAAAGCAATGCAAAGGACAGTGAGCGGCGAATCATCGTGCAACCCTGAAGGAACATCGTCCTTGGAGCCGATTTTCGCGGTTTCGTCTATGCCTTCGGAAACAGGCGTTCCCAGCCCCGATAAGACCAGATAAGCAGTACGATGCCCGCAGTCGACATCGTCCAGTAGTCCACCGGCGCCACCCAGAACCAGTGGATGTGCCAGGGCACGAATTCGGGGCTGAAGCGGGCGAGGCCAAAGGCGGGGTTCAGGACGAACCACAGGAAGTCCTCGCTCAGCCAGAAGATCATGATGCAGGCGATCACGCGCGCTTCCAGCCGCCAGGACCAGGCCCAGGCGAACACCAGAGGAAAATGGAAGAAGATCGCCATGAACGGGAACACCCAGGCGTGATAGCCGGTCATGGGCCGGCCGCCCCAGAAGATGTCGAGCAGCCAGTGATGCTCGATGCGCCAGGTCGGCAGGCTGGTAGCCCAACCATGACCGCCTTCGATCTGGATCTCGACATTGGCGAAGAAGAAGGCGAGCACGAGCACCAGGACGACGAGCGCCAGCGGTTGGGCGAGGCCGCCGCGCCGCGCTACGGCCGGGGCGTGCGGAAGGTCGAGGCCGGTCACGCCAGAGCCTCCAGCACGATGCGCATGGCGTCCCGCCCGGCCTCGGGGCGGCCGAGGGTGCCGGCCTGGCGGCGCATGGTTTCCAGGCGCCCCGGCTCGGCCTTCAGCAGGGCGACATGGTACTCGAGTCCGATCTCGTCGATGGCCTTCATGGCCGCGCCGTTCTCCATGAGATAATCGGCGTTGCGCTCCTCCTGCCCTGGGATGGGGGAACTGAGCAGCATCGGCACGCCCATCGCCAGGCATTCGGAGGTGGACAGGCCCCCGGGCTTGGTGATGACGAGATCCGCCGCCGCCATCAGGCGTGGCACCTCATTGGTGAAGCCGAGCGGAAAGAGCCGGCCGGGCTGGCTCGCGGCCAGGGCCTCGAGTTCCTCCAGCGTCTTCTTGTTCTTGCCGGCCAGCACCACGAGCTGGAGCTCGGGATCGGCGGCGATGAGGCGCTTGGCCACCGGCCCGACGCCGAGGCCGGCACCGCCGCCCATCAACAGATAGGTGCGCTTGGCGGGATCGAGCCCGAAGGCGGCGGCACAGGCGGCGCGGTCATGATTCTGCGCGAAGGCCGGCATGATCGGAATGCCGGTAACGTGGATATGGTCTGCCTCGATGCCATGGGCACGCAGCCGGAACGCGACCTCCTCATTGCCGGCGAAGAAGCCGGACATGCGCGGGATCACCCACATGCGGTGGAGGTCGAAATCGGTGATCTGCACGAAGACCGGCACGTCGAGCCGCCCCTTGCCGATCTCGCGCATCAGGAGTTCGGCCGGCAGGAAATGGGTGCAGACGATGGCGTCGGGCGCGAAATCGTCGATGGCGCTGCGCAGCGGCCGGGTCGAGAGGCGTTCCACCGCCCGCCGCAATTTCTGGGAGACCGCGTCGGGCTGGGCTTCCGAACTCGCCTGGTAGAGCATGCCCCACAGGGCCGGATGCTTGGTGACGAGCTTGATGTAATAATCGGTGTAGATCTTGCGGAAGGTCGACGGCACATAGTCCATCACGTCCAGATGCATCGCCTTGGCATCGGGCGCCAGCAAGAGCGTGGCTTCCTTCAGCGCTTCGGCTGCCCGCATATGGCCGGCTCCAGCGGAGACGCTGAGGAAGAGGATGCGGCGTGCGCCGGAGCAAAGCGCGTTCATGACCGAAGACCCTATTATTCTAGCTCATCACTTCAACGCGTCTTTGCGATTCTTGCCGATTACGTCAAATCGTAAAACGCTTTGGCCGAGGCGGTCGGTTCCCTTCGCAATGCTGCGACTTGGGGAGGGAGAGGCCGATTTGTCAACCGGCCGGGAAGCCTTACAGTCCGCCCTGCCAAGCTTTGATGCCGGCGATCGGGTAGACCAGCATGAGGACGTTGAGGGTGAGATTGTCGCGGATGGCATAGAGCGCGAGCAGCTCGAAGAAGATGGCGAGCGCCACCGTCACCCAGACGGGCAGGCGCGAGGCGATGAGGAAGCCCACCAGCATGAACAGGATGTCGCTCACCGAGTTCAGGATGCTGTCGCCCTCATAGCCCAGCGCGATGGTGCCCTCGCGATAGCGGTTGATGATCAGCGGGCTGTTTTCGAGGATCTCCCAGCCCGCCTCGACCACCAGAGCCAAGAGGGCCCGAAAGCCCAGCGGGCGACCCCGCGCCACCAGCCAGAACAGGCCAAAGAACAGGAAGCCGTGGATGACGTGCGAGAGCGTGTACCAGTCGGCGATGTGCTGGGAATTGTCGGCGGTGTTGGGATCGCCGACCCAGAGCTTCACCGTGCCGCAGGTGCAGATCGGATTGCGGCCCATGGCGAAGAGAATCAGCGCCGCGAGGGCGATCAGGCCCGCGCCGGCCAGCCAGTAGCGCAGCGCCGAGGTAGAATTGGCGCTTCCTGCGACCGTTTCGGAGGAGGGATTCATGGCGCGGCCGGTTCCTTTATGACCGGGCGTGTGTCCCACCATTGACCGACTTTGGCAAGGTGGCGCCGGCGCGCGCAACGGGCATCGCCATGCATTGAGGCGCCGTGGCATTGAAGGTTTGCGCCAGGCTCGGCCGAGCCGAATAGGCCCTTGGCAGGTGTCTTCCTTCCCGCCTTCGAAGCCGTCCCAGGAGCAAGCCAGTGTTAAGGGCGAACGCAGGCGCTCCGCCTGCTTTCGAGTGATCGTTCACTGCTTGTTGAGCAGGCGCTCCAGGTAATCCGTCTCCGCCTTGGGGCGGTTGGGATCGGCGAGGCGGCGGCGCAGTTCGTTCAGCACTTCGCCGGCGCGCCTCGAGGGGGAGGCTTCGGTCGATCCGTCCGCACCGGGGTCGGGGCCGTTGAGTTGCCGGCCGAGAGGATCGCGACCACCACGGTTGTTGCCCTGCTGCGGGCCCTTGCCGTTCTTGCGGGCCTGCGCCATCTGCTCGGCGAGCCCCTTTGCCGCCTTGCGCATGGCTTCGATCGCCCGCCCCTGCGAATTGACGGCGTTTTCACCATCCTGCTCGCCGAGCTGGTTTTCGGCATCGCGCATGGCCTGCCCGGCCTCACCCAGGGAGCCGGGTGTCTCCGCGCCGCTCTCGCGCAGATTCTTCTGCATCTTCTCCAATTGCTGGCGCAGCGCCTGCTGGCGCTCCTTCAGCTGGTCGAGGGAGGGGGAAGCCTCGCCCTGGCCGCCTTGATCCGGGTTGCCCTGCTGCCCTTGCCCGTTTTGGCCTTGCTGCCCCTGGCCAGACGGCCCCTGACCCTGTCCGCCCTGACCCTGTCCGCCTTGGCCTTGATCACCCGTGCCTTGATCGCTCTGACCTTGGCCCTCCTGGCCCTGTCCGTTTTGCCCTTGTCCGTCCTGTCCCTGGCCCTCCTGTCCCTGACCGAAGGGCTGGTTCTGGCGATAGGTCTGGTCGCGCAGGCGCTGCTGGCGCAGGATCATCTTGCCCATGTCGTTGAGCGATTGCTGCATCTGCTGCATCGAGGGATCGCCCTGGCCGACGCTGTCCTCGGGATTGGCCAGGTTGTTGAGGATGTCGTCGAGCTGCGAGAGCAGCTTCTGCGCATCGTCCTTCTTGCCGTTCTTGGCCGAATTCTCGAGCTGGTCGAGCAGCTTGTTCAATTCCTCCGGGGTGATGTTGCGCGCGGGCTTGTCGCCGGGCTTCTGATTGTGCTTGAGGGCCTGCTGCTGGCGCTTGGCATAGTCCTGCAGGAAATCGTTGAGGGCCTGTCGCAATTCCTGGGTGAGCTTTTCGATCTCCTCTGGCGAGGCACCGCGTTCCAGCGCTTCCTTCAGCTTTTCGCGCGCGGCCTTGAGTTGGCGTTCGGCGAGCGTGCCGTCGCCCTCCTCGATGGCGAGCGCGATCTGCCAGAGATAGTCGGCGGCGTCGCGATAGGCGTCATCGGAATTGGCGCGGTCGAGCCGGTCGCGCACGGTCCGCAGGCCGAGATAGAGGCCGGCGTCCTTGGTGAAGTCCTCCGGCGCGATCATCAGCGCTTCCAGCGCGTATTTGATCTCGCGGGCCTGGTTGGCATCGACGGCCAGGTTGAGGCGCTGCTCCACCAGGGCGCGGGCGAGCGGATTTTGGAACTCGCGCTGGGGCAGGGTGACGTCCTGCGGCTCGCTGCGACCTTCATTGCCGGCATCGTCACGCACCACCAGCGTCATCTTGACGGTCGCGCCAGCCAGCGGATCGGCCGAAAGATTGCGCGTCGCCGTCACCGTGCCGGAGCGGGCATGGCCTGCCGGCGCGGAGAGGGCGATCTTCGGCGGCTGATAGAGCGGATGGCCATCCGTCAACAGCGTGCCTTGGCTTTCGACGGCGGTGGCGCCGTAGTCATCGTCGATCTTGTAGCTGAAGATCATGCCGCCCTTGCCGTCGGGCTTCACCGGCCCCTCGAAGGCGATGGTGGGCGGCCTGTCGGGGATGACGGTGAAGACAAAGCGCGTCAGGCTGCCGTCGCCATGCCTGATATCGACGCCGGTATCGGCCATCAGCTTGAGGCGTTTTTCGACGACGGCCGCTTCCTGATCCGTCGCCGCCGAAGAGGGGACGTCCTCGGTGCCGGCCTGTGCCGCGATCTCGGTGCCCGAGATTGTCGCGCCTTTGTCGCCGGCAAGGCGCACGACCAGGACGGAGCCCTGCGGCACCGGGATCGGCGCGCCCTGATTGGCCTGCGAGAGGACCTGGGGCGCGCGGCGCGTATAGGGCGGCGGCGTCACCCAGGCGTCCATGCGCATGCCAGGCTGTTCGCCGTTTTCGCCTGAGAACAGCGCGGCGATGTCGTGTCTGGGGGAGGCAAGAGCGTCGAGGAGGCGCGGCAGGCGTTCGGCCCCGGCATAGAAGAAGCCGACGAACAGGGCCAGGATGGCACCGACGCGCAGGCCATAGCGATCGAGCTGCGGCAGGCCCGGCGAGGGAAGGCCGAGGCGCACGCGGCGGCTCGCCTCCAAGGCGAGGCGCAGATGCCGGCGCCATAGCGCTTCGGCGAGCGGGTCCCCGCCTCCTTGCACCATCCTGTCCTGACGGGTGGTGGCCGGCCGATGCGGCAGGCCGATAGCCTGGTCGATGCGCTGCAGCGCCGCATCCCGATTGGGAAGCCGCAAGCGGGTGAGCGGCCAGAGCGAGGCGAGGAGACCGGCAAGGAAGACCAGGAAGAGGAGAAGTCGCGGCAGGCCCGCCAGCACGGCGAACAGATCGAACCAGCTCAGCGCCACGAACAGGCCGGCGATGCCCAGCGGCACGGCCAGGCGCGGCCAGGTTCGTTCCCAGAATAGGGCAAGCCTTGCACGCAGCACGAGCGTATCGAAGGCACGCGCGTCGCGGGCCGCTTCCTCGCTCATGCCTGCCTTGGGATCAGCCATGCCATCATCCAAATATCTCGATCGGCGGCAGGATAAACAGCCCAGCCGGGTGATTCCAGTACCCGCCCATCATAAGCCTGTGCGTGGCGAATCCATGTCCAAATGCGTGTTTGGCACCAAAGCCTGTTCAGTCGGGCACAGGGTGTTGCAATACGCGTCGCGAATCGGCGGACTTTGCGGCACCGGATAGGGGTGATAGGCAGGCAATTCCTCCCGTGAGCTGAGCAGGATCGACAAGCCCGTGAACCACGACAATGCCCGCCCCGACCGGCTCTATGAGGATCCGGATATCGCCAGCTTCTATGACGTCGAGAACGAGTGGAGCGCCGATCGCGCATGCTGCGCGTCTCTGGCGGCGGCCTGCGCTTCGGTGCTCGATCTCGGCTGCGGCACGGGCGATCTTGCGGCGGAAGTGGCGCTTCAGCCTGAGTGCACCGTATTTGGCGTCGATCCCGCCACTGCCATGCTCGATATTGCCCGCCGCCGCCCGGGGGGCGATAGGGTGACTTGGGTGCAGGGCGACGGCCGGACCGTGCGTCTCGGCCGCCGCTTCGACCTCATCGTGATGACCGGCCATGCCTTCCAGGTCTTCCTCACGCCGGAGGATCGTATCGCCGCCCTGCGCACGATCGCGGCACATCTGGAGCCCGAGGGGCGCTTCATCTTCGATAGCCGCAACCCGGCCGTGGCCGAATGGCGCGAATGGACGCCGGAGCAGTCGAGCCGGCGGATCGAGCATCCACGTTTCGGGCCAGTGGAGGCCTGGAACGACGTCGCGCATGACCCCGCCACCGATATCGTGACCTACGGCACCCACTATCGCATCCTTGCTGAGGGGCGGATGCTGTCGTCCCATTCGCGTATTGCCTTTGCCTCGCGTTCCGAGCTGGAACAGGCGCTGGACGAAGCGGGCCTGGAGGTGGAGGCCTGGTATGGTGACTGGGAGCGCCGGCCCTGTACGCCGACGTCGCCGGACTTCATTCCCTTGGGGCGGCTGCGCAGGAGTTCGTGACGCCGATGACCGCCAAAATCCTCATGATCCAGGGCACGGGCTCGGATGTCGGCAAGTCGCTGCTGGTGGCGGGGCTCTGCCGCCATTTCGCCGACCAAGGCCTGAGGGTCCGTCCCTTCAAGCCGCAGAACATGTCGAACAACGCCGCCGTCACCGAGGATGGCGGCGAGATTGGCCGGGCGCAGGCGCTCCAGGCCCGGGCGGCGCGGGTCGCGCTCAGCGTGCACATGAACCCGGTGCTGCTGAAGCCGCAATCGGAGATCGGCGCCCAGATCATCGTGCAGGGCCGCATGCGCGGCTCGGCTCGCGCGCGTGACTACCAGGCGCTCAAGCCCGCGCTGATGGCTGATGTGCTCGACAGCTTCGAGCGTCTGAGGGCCGAAGCCGATCTCGTGCTCGTCGAGGGAGCGGGTTCGGCCTCGGAGGTCAACCTGCGCGCCGGCGACATCGCCAATATGGGCTTTGCCCGCGCGGTGAACGCGCCCGTGCTGCTGGCCGGCGACATCGACCGCGGCGGTGTGATCGCGCAGATCCTCGGCACCCAGGCGGCTATCGATCCGGAGGATGCCGCCCTGATCCGGGGCTTCATCGTCAACAAGATGCGCGGCGATGCCAGCCTGTTCGCCGACGGCATGGCCTTCATCGCTGAGCGCTCGGGCTGGCCGGCCCTCGGCCTGGTGCCGCATTTTCCGCAGGCCGCTCGCTTGCCGGCCGAGGATGCGCTGGCGCTCGGCTCCTACGGTTCCCGTCGTGCCGGTGCCAAGCTGACCATTGCGGTGCCGATGATGCCGCGCATCTCCAATTTCGACGATCTCGATCCGCTAGCCCAGGAGGCGGAGGTCGATCTCGTCATGGTGAAGCCCGGCCAGCCCCTGCCGGTGGCCGATCTCGTCATCCTGCCCGGTTCGAAGGCGACCATCGCCGACCTCGCCTTCCTGCGCGGTGAGGGCTGGGACATCGACATATCCGCCCATGTCCGGCGCGGCGGCCATGTCCTCGGCCTGTGCGGCGGCTACCAGATGCTCGGCAGGCGCATTGCCGATCCCGACGGCATCGAGGGGCCGCCGGGCGAGGTCGACGGCCTCGGTCTCCTCGACGCCGTCACGCGCCTCGGCGGCGACAAGCGTCTGGTGGCGGTAAGCGGGAAGAGCTGCGCGGACGATGCACCCTTCTCGGGCTATGAGATGCATGTCGGTGTCACCGAGGGGCCGGCGCTCGCTCGCCCGCTGCTGCGTTTCGACGACGGCAGCGCCGATGGGGCTGCCTCGGCGGATGGCCGTATCGCCGGCTGCTATGTGCATGGCCTGTTCGCCGACGACCGCCAGCGCGCCGCCTGGCTCACCCGCCTCGGCGGGCAGGGCAGTACGCTGGCCTATGAAGCCGTGGTGGAAGAGACGCTGGACGCCTTCGCCGCCCATCTCGCCGGCCATCTCGACATGGCGGCGATCGCGCGGATTGCCGGGCTGTAGGGCGGAGGCGCCAAATCGCTCATCGCGGGTGCACGTGCGCCGGCAAGCCCTCACGCCAACCCCTCCCTCCACCCGGGAGAGGGGATGCGCTCACTGATACTGCTTGTAGATCAGGTAGAAGGTCAGCAGGCCGATCACGGCCGACAGGATCACGCAGGCCATGTGGTAGAGATCGAGGGCGCGGCGTATATCGGTCGCGCCGGCATCGGCCCGGCCATTGCCCATATAGGCGTCTTCCACCAGGGTCTCGCCATAGATGCGCGGGCCGGCGAGGCGCAGGTCGAGTGCGCCGGCCATGGCCGCCTCGGGCCAGCCGGCATTGGGCGAGCGATGCTTGCCGGCGTCGCGCCGCACGGCGGCGATGGCGGCCCGCCCCCGGCGATGGCTGATGAAGGCGGCCGCGCTGATGATCAGGGCGGTCAGGCGGGCGGGGATGAGGTTCAGCCAGTCGTCGAGCCGCGCGGCGGCCCAGCCGAAGGCCTGGTAGCGCGGGGTACGGTGGCCAATCATCGAATCGGCCGTGTTGATGATCTTGTAGACGGCGATGCCGGGCAGGCCGAACAGGGCATACCAGAACACCGGCGCCACCACGCCGTCGGAGAAATTCTCGGCCAGGCTCTCGATCGCGGCACGGCACACGCCCGGCTCGTCCAGGGTCTCGGGATTGCGCCCGACGATCATCGAGACCGCCTTGCGTCCGCCGGCCAGGCCACCGACCTCCAGCCCGTGCGCGACATCCTCGACATGGTCGCCCAGGCTTTTGGAGGCGATCAGCGAGGAGGCGATCAGGCCGAGCGGAATGAAGCCGTAGGTGACGGAAAGGCAGAGCCGCTCCACGATGTAGCCGCCGAGCCCGGCGATCAGCACCAGGATGCCGGTGGCGACGATGCCGGCGCCCCGGCGGGTGGAAGGGGCGTCCTCCGCGAAGTTCAGCCGCCGGTCGAGCCAGCCGATGAGGGCGCCCATCCAGGTGACAGGGTGGCCGATCCGCGCATAAAGCCAGCGCGGATAGCCGAAGACCATTTCGAAAGCCCAGGCGATCGCCAGACTGAGAATTCTAGAGAAAACATCCATCGATACGGCAAAACCAAACTTGATCGATTCCGACCCCGCTCCGAACGAGCATGCGTGGCAAGGCCGCTTGACAGGAGGGAGGCGCGAACACTAAATGGCGACGCTTCCGGGCAGCCGGGGCTGTAGCTCAGTTGGGAGAGCGCTGCAATCGCACTGCAGAGGTCGTGAGTTCGAATCTCATCAGCTCCACCATCCCGCTTCGCGCTCCATGCGTGGCAGGGAAACCTTAAATACCCGGTAAAGTCTTCGCCTTTTGTGCACCTGCAATCGCATTCCGGCAGGCGATCTGACTCACATTAAGTTTACTTAATGGCATAGGTCGAGCGGCGTCACCGTTCCCGCCCGCGCCATCGTCCCGCCGCGTTCAGGCTGGCCGGGTGCGATTTCGGCTCATTGTGCGTAGGCATAGGCCCCGTTGCAGGCTTCGACACCGGCAACATTGTTGACTTCGTGCCGGGTCGCTCCATTCACGCAGCTTTGATAGTCGTTCGATGCGTTCGGGTACTCCGGGGTGCTTCGCACGCCGATGGTGGGCAGATCCCGCGCCGGCTTCGGCAGCCTGGCTTCAGTGGCGTAATTACCGGGAATTCTCGGTACGTTTCCGGTGAAGGGTTTGACGGTCTCGATCGAAGCCGGACCGTAGGTGCAGGCCGCTGCCAGATTGGCGAGGAGGGCGACGGATAGGAGGGCGCGCATGTTCATTCGATCCACCGGCGCCCAGTGTATTTTCGCCACAACGCGGATTGCCCTGAGGTGCCGGAGCAATCAAAGCAGACCTGGCGGCAGACAAGTGTTCCCCGGCGAACAGGGTATCGTTCGCAAGTATCATTGTCCGCAGGGACGACACCCACCCAGGCGATCGTCTTCGCTCGATCCGTTTTCCTTATGCGGCGTTTATGAAACGCGGGCGGAATATTATGCTCTCTTGATTTGAAGGCCAGCTTTGGAAGACCGTATAATGCGCTGCTGGGCAGGGCTTTGAACCGATCGAGGATGAGAATGAGAGCGTCGGTTGCCGAACTCGGTGAGGCGCTGGCTTCCAATCGCTCCGGCAGCGGCATCGGCGATCTTCCGCTTCACCTGATTTCATCGGAGCAGATGGCGGAGGAGGTCCAGGATGCGGCGCTTGCCGCCATGGACGACAATGTCGTGGGCTATTTTGCAACGGCGACGATCCCGGCCACCCGGCGCGTCCTGCAATGCGACGGTCCGGTGTTCGGACCGCTGCTCGGTGCGAGCATGCTGCCCAGTCACACCCTCTTGCGCCTGCCGCCGGGCGTCCTGGGTGCCGAATGGAGCCTCGGCCTGCTGATGGGGGATTCCTATCCCGATCCGCACCGTCCGGTGACATCGGCGCAGATCGAGGAGGCCATCATCGGCTGCGTGCCGATGATCACGATCCTCGGCCGACGGGTGAAGGGCGCGGTGCCGCTCAATTCCTGGACGGCGACGGCCGATTTTGGCCTGCATGTCGCGACCTTCAGGGGCACGCCCGTCTACGACCGGCACCTGGCCGATCTCAAGGGAATGGAGGTCGTCGCCAGCATGAACGGCGCCGTGGTTGGCCGCAGCCATGGCGAAGGGGTGATGGCCGATGTCAGGGCAGCCATCGCGGATCTTTCGCTCTATCTGGCGCGTCGCAGCCGGCAGGTGCCGCCGGGCAACCTCATCGCCATCGGCGGGGGACCGCTGATCCTGCAGGCGGTGGCCGGCCAGGCCTTTACTGCCGATTTCGGAGAACTCGGCACGGTCGAGGTGGTGTTTGCCTGAGATCTAGCCACTCAAATCTCGCGGAGATGCCCCCTGCCGCTCGAGTTCGTCGATGAGCAGGCGGGCATGCATCGACAGGCCGGCGAGGGATTTGGCGCAGACCACCAGGTGCCGGTCGGCCCAGCCGTCGCTGAGGCGCAGCGTGGCAAGGTGCGGGCTGCCATAGCGCTCGACGGCGGCGAGCGGCAGTACGCCGACGCCGATGCCGGCCTCGACCAGGCGAGCGACGGCATCGAAGCTGCGCAGCCTGACGCGGTAGGCGATGCGCCGTCCCAGGCGGCCGGCCTGGCGGGCGAGATGGTCGGTGAGGGCGCCCCCGGCGAGGCCGACGAAAGGCTCGCCGATCAGTTCGGCAAAGCCGATCTCCGGCCGGGCCGCGAGAGCGCTGGCGCTGGCCGTTACGGCCACCAGGCGATCAACGCCGAGGGCGCGCGTTTCCAGTTCGGCCAGATCGGCGGTAGCAGCGATCACGCCGAATTCGGCCGTGCCGGCGCTGACAGCCTCGACGATCTCGGCGCTGGTTCTTTCCTCCAGATCGATATCGACGCCGGGATGGCTGGCCAGGAAGACGCGCAGTGCCGCCGGCACCAGCTCGACCAGCCCGGCGGTGTTCGACAACATGCGGATCTCGCCCTTGAGGCCGGAGGAAAAGGACAGCAGCTCGCCGCGCATCTGCTCGACCTGGGCGGTGATGGTGCGGGCGTGATGCAGGAGCGCCCGCCCGGCGGCGGTCGGCTCGACGCCGCGGCGGCTTCGGGTGAGGAGGGCGGTGCCGAGCGCGGCCTCCATGCCGCTCACCCGGGCGCTGGCGGAGGCAAGTGCCATATGCATGCGCTCGGCTCCGCCGGAAATGCTGCCAGCCCGTACCGCTGCCTCGAACAGGCGCAAATCCGTGAGATCGAAACGCATGATCCTTTCCTTCGTTTTATCCGAAGGAAGGGATCGGATCTTCCCGATTGTCAAGCAGACGGCCGAATGTCAGGAAGCCTGCATGTCCGATTTTCTCCTGCTTGCTGGTGCCGGGCTGCTTGCTGGCGCGATGAACGCCATGGCGGGCGGCGGTTCCTTCGTGACGCTGCCGGCCCTGATCGCTGCGGGCGTGCCTTCGGTTGCGGCGAATGCTTCGAGTACGGTGGCGCTCTATCCCGGCGGCGCGGCCAGCGCTTATGTCTATCGCAGCGGCTTTGACCCGATCTGCGGCGCGCCGGCTGGATGGATGCTCGCGGTTACGCTGGCCGGCGGCTTGGCAGGCGCGCTGCTGCTCTTGTGGACGCCGACCTCGATGTTCGACCAGCTGCTTCCCTGGCTCTTGCTGGTCGCCACCCTCATGCTGGCGGCCGGGCCTCGGCTCGGCGCTGTGTTGCGGGCGCGGCTGACGGCGGGACCTGCCGTGGTGCTGGCGATCCAGGTCCTGCTCGGCCTTTATGGCGGCTATTTCGGCGGCGCCGTCGGGCTGATGATGATCGCGGCCTGGAGCCTGCTCGATGGAGCCGACTTCAAGGCGCTGAACCCAGCGCGCACGCTGATGGTCACCGCCGCCAATAGCGCCGCCGTCCTCTGCTTCGCGCTCGCCGGGGCGGTGGAATGGACGCAGACGCTGATGGTGGGAGGCGGGGCGCTCGCGGGCGGCTATCTCGGTGCCCAGGCGGGCCGCCGTCTGCCATCCGCCGCCGTGCGCCTCGCTACGTTGGTGATCGCGATCGGCATGACCGTAGCCTTCTTCGTCAGGGCCTATGCGTGAAAATGAATTTGGAAACGATCGTTCTCTTTTAGGTCCATCTTCAGCTTTTCCTTTCCAGTCTCGTCTTCTTTTTCTATGGTCCGACCAATGGCGCGGCAGAAACTTTCCGCCGCCTTCAGTCTTCGGAACCGACCTTCATGACATCCAAGCCGGCGAGCAGTTCCATCCTGGCCTTTCTCGTCGCAGGCGCCTATTTCATGGAGATGCTGGACGGCACGGTGGTGGTCAGCGCCCTGCCACAGATGGCCGAATCCTTCGGCGTGCAGCCGATCGACCTCAATATCGGCATCTCTGCCTATCTGCTCACTCTGGCCGTGCTGATCCCGGCGAGCGGCTGGGTCGCCGATAGATATGGCCCGCGTGCCGTGTTCGGCTGGGCCATCGTAATCTTCACCGTGGCCTCGATCCTGTGCGGCCTCAGTTCCAGCCTGCCGGTCTTCACGGCGGCGCGGATCCTGCAGGGCGTCGGCGGCGCCCTGATGGTGCCGGTGGGGCGGCTGATCGTGCTGCGCAATACCGCCAAGCAGGACCTGATGCGGGCGATCGCCACCATCACCTGGCCCGGCCTGGCGGCGCCCGTGCTCGGCCCGCCCATCGGCGGCTTCCTCGCCACCTATGCGACCTGGCACTGGATCTTCTTCCTCAACGTGCCGCTCGGCATCATCGGCTTCATCCTCACCATGAAGCTGATCCCCGCCGGCAAGCCGGATGGCGCCAAGCCGTTCGACTGGACCGGCTTCGTCTTGATCGGCGTTGCCTGCTTCGGCCTGATGTACGGCCTCGACCTGATCTCGCGACAGGACAGCTCGATGTCCCTGGCGGCGATCTGGCTGGCGGCGAGCGCCGTGGTCACGACAGTCGCCGTTCTCCATGCAAGGCGGGCTGAGCATCCCCTGGTCGATCCCTGGGCCCTGCGCATCCGCAGCTTCTCCATCACTATCTTGGGCGGCTCTGTGTTCCGCGTTGCCATCGGCGCGGTGCCCTTCCTGGCGCCCCTGATGTTCCAGCTCGCCTTCGGGCTCGATGCCTACCAGGCCGGCCTGCTGGTGCTGTGGGTGTTTGCCGGCAATATCGTGATGAAGCCCTTCACCACGCCGGTGCTGCGGCGCTTCAGCTTCCGCCAGGTGCTGCTCGGCAACGGCCTCGCCAACGCCGTGCTGATCTCTTCCTATGCGCTGCTGACACCGGCGACGCCCTTCCCGCTGATCTGCGCCTTGCTGTTCGCCAGTGGCCTGACGCGGTCGATGCAGTTCACCGCCCTCAATACCATCGCCTTCGCCGACGTGCCGGAAGCGCGCATGAGCGGGGCGAACACCCTCTTCAACGTCGCCCAACAGATGTCGATGGGCCTGGGCGTCGGCGTGGCTGCCGCAGCACTGCGCCTTGCCGAGCTGTGGTTCCCGGGCACGAACGGCTCGCTGCCGCTGATCGATTTCCAGATCGCCTTCGCGGTGATCGGATTGATCGCCTTCATCGCCATCCTCGACATGATCGGCCTCGATGCCAAGGCCGGCAACGAGCTCAGGGTTCGGCGAGCAGGCGCGAAATAGCATCCCGATACCAGCAACGCCCGGGCGCGACGTTCATCGATTGACAGACCCGCTCTCTTTGGAAAGAGTCAAAGAAAGCAAAGCGTTTTGCGACGTGCCGCAATCGGCAGGCATTGCAAGGACGCACCGATCGGGGGAATGCCATGTGCCATCTGTTCGCCTCCCAGCCGCCGGAGACCTATGAGACGCATACGCGTTCGGTGCGTATCGGCGGGCACGCGACCTCGATTCGCCTCGAAGCCGTCTATTGGGACATTCTGGAGGAGCTTGCGGTCGACCAGGGCATGTCGCTCGGCCGTTTCGTCACCCGCCTGCATGACGAAGTGCTGGACCTTCACGGCGACGTCCGCAACTTTACCTCGCTCCTGCGCTGCTGCTGCCTGAAATATGTCGCCGAGCTGCGACCGGCCGCTTCGCGCCGGCCTGCCGCCTTCGATCTCGTCGCCGCGGAGTAGGGCCGGCAGCCGTTGCTCTCGGTTCTGCCAGGGCTCCGCGCTGCTTTGGCTGAAGACAACCTATTTTCCGAATTCTCGACGTGTAATGCAATATTACTACCCGGTGTCTGAAGCCGGCACCTAACCTCCTGTCCATAGTCGCAAACCAAACAGGCGGTCATGATGGGTGGGACGCAAGGAGGGATGGGCAAGGCGCTTGCCGTCATGGCGGGAGCCTGGCTGCTCGGCATCTCCACCGCCCAGGCGGACGACGATCTCGTCGCCGCCCAGAAGCAGTTCGTCACCAGCTGCGGCACCTGTCATGTCGTCGATCCCAAGGCGGGTCCACGCCAGGGGCCGAACCTGGCCGAGATCGTCGGCCGCAAGGCGGGAACCTATCCGGGTTACAAATATTCGGCGGCCCTCGCCAATGCCGGCTTCGCCTGGGATGGCGACAGCCTCGACAAGTGGATCACCAATGCCCAGGCCTTTAAGCCGGGCACCACCATGCCCTATCGCCAGGCCGATCCCGCCAAGCGGGCGCGGATCATTGCCTATCTCAAGTCACTCAGCGTTCAAAAGTAGAGGCCAGTTCCCATGGGCATGATTCACAGCATGATCCGCGTTCTCGACGAGGAGCGTTCGGTCGATTTCTATCGCAAGGCCTTTGAGCTCGATGTCGCCGGCCGCTTCGCCTTCGAGAGCTTCACCCTGATCTATCTGAGCGACGAGACCGGCTTCGAGCTGGAACTGACGGTCAACAAGGGTCGTACCGAGCCCTATCAGCTCGGGGACGGCTATGGCCACCTGGCGATCTCCGTGCCGGACCTTGCTGCGACGCATGCGAAGCTCTCGGCCCTCGGCCTCGCACCCGGCGATTTGAAGACCCTGTCCTTCCCGGATGGCTCGGGAGCCGCTCGCTTCTTCTTCATCCAGGATCCGGACGGCTACAAGATCGAGGTGCTGCAGCGGGGCGGGCGCTACAAATAGCCCAACGGCCGCCTGTAGGCGGCCGCTCGGCGTCACAAGAACGGCAGACCGGGGCGCCGATGGCAGCCCCGGCGCAACATGCAGGGAGGACAACATGAAGAAAGCCAGGCAGGCGGGTGAACTGTCCCGTCGCGGTTTTATCGTCTCGGCTGCGACCGGCGTTGCGCTGGTGGTCTCCGGCGGCGCGCTCTATTGCCCGCGGGAGGCCTGGGCGCTGGACGCCACCACGCTGAAGCCGGAGACGCTGGAAACGCTGATCCGGATGTCGCGCGACATCTATCCCCACGACCGGCTGCCCGATCGCTATTACGCCATTGCCGTCAAGGACTTCGATGCCAAGGCGGGCAAGGATGCGGCCAGCAAGGCGCTGTTCGAAGATGGCGTGACCACGCTGGACGGGCTGGCCGCCGCAGCAGGGGGCAAGCGCTACGCCGATCTCGGCTGGGAAGAGGAGAGGCTTGCGATCCTTCGAAAGGTCGAGGCATCGCCCTTCTTCGGTGCCGTGCGCTCAGGCCTCGTGGTCGGCCTCTACAACCAGAAGGAGGTCTGGCCGCTCTTCGGCTATGAGGGCTCCTCCGCCGACAAGGGCGGCTACATCAACCGTGGCTTCTCCGACATCGAGTGGCTCTGACCCGGCCTGCAGAAACCGGATTCCCTCGATCATTCTGACCGGCCGGGTCTTCCTGCCGGCGGCACCCATTCCCGAGCAAAGCGCGTTTCAGCGAGAACGCATTTTTACTCTCATTCTTTGGTTCGACGCGTCCTTGCCGCCTGAGACGAGCCCGTCTTTGCGCAGGATGCTTTGGAGGAGACGGAACCATGGCAGCTCCTTTTGATCTGAACGACGATTCCGTCGTGGTGATCGTCGGCTCCGGCGCCGGCGGCGGCACGCTGGGCACCGAACTGGCCCTCAAGGGCGTGAAGGTCGTGATCCTGGAAGCAGGCGGCCGCTACGAGATCGAAGACTTCGTCAACGACGAGTGGGAGAGCTTCGGCCAACTCGCCTGGAAGGACATGCGCACCACTTCCGGAAGCTGGCGCGTGCACAAGGACTTCCCCAATTTGCCGGCCTGGATCGTCAAGGCGGTCGGCGGATCGAGCGTGCACTGGGCTGGCGCCTCGCTGCGCCTCCAGGAACACGAGTTCAAGATCCGTTCCACCTATGGCAGCCTGCCGGGCGCCAATCTTCTGGATTGGCCGATCACCCTCGCCGAACTCGAGCCCTATTATGCCAAGGCCGAGGACAAGATGGGGGTGACACGCACCAACAACATTCCCGGCCTGCCCGGCAACAACAACTACAAGGTGCTGGAAGCCGGCGCCAAGAAGCTCGGCTACAAGGAAGTGCATACCGGGCGCATGGCGATCAACAGCCAGCCGCGCGACGGGCGCGGCTCCTGCCAGCAGATCGGCTTCTGTTTCCAGGGCTGCAAATCGGGCGCGAAATGGTCGACCCTCTATGCCGAGATCCCGAAGGGAGAGGAGACCGGCAATCTCGAGGTTCGGCCGAACAGCCAGGCCGTCAAGATCGAGCATGATGCGAAGGGCAAGGTCACCGGCGTGGTCTATCTCGACAAGGACGGCAAGACGCAGCGCCAGAAGGCGCGCGTCGTCGCGGTTGCCGGCAATTCCATCGAGAGCCCGCGTCTGCTGCTCAACTCGGCCTCGAACCTGTTCCCGGACGGCTTGGCCAACAGCTCCGGCCAGGTCGGCCGCAACTACATGCGCCATACCACCGGCTCGGTCTACGGCGTTTTCGAAAAGCCGGTGCACATGTATCGCGGCACTACCATGGCCGGCATCGTGCGGGACGAGGCGCGCCACGACCCCAAGCGCGGCTTCGCCGGCGGCTATGAGCTGGAGACGCTGTCGCTCGGCCTGCCCTTCATGGCAGCCTTCCTCGATCCCGGCGCCTGGGGGCGATCCTTCACCTCCGCCCTCGACAGTTACGATCACATGGCCGGCATGTGGATCGTCGGCGAGGACATGCCGAGCGAGGCCAACCGCATCACCCTGCATGCAAGCGCCAAGGACAAGGCGGGCATGCCGGTCGCCAATGTGCATTTCGACGACCACGAGAACGACACCGCCATGCGCAACCATGCCTATCGGCAGGGGCGGGCGATCTATGAGGCTGTTGGCGCCGTCAGGACCTTCCCGACGCCGCCCTATCCCTCCACCCACAATCTCGGCACCAACCGCATGAGTGCCAAGGCATCCGATGGCGTGGTCAACAAGCACGGCCAGACGCACGACATCAAGAATCTGTTCGTCTCGGATGGCAGCCAGTTCACCAGCGGAGGCGCGGAGAATCCCACATTGACCATCGTGGCGCTCGCCATCCGGCAGGCCGACTTCATCGCTTCCAGCCTGAAGAAGGGGGAGCTGTAGGGACGAGGCGCGGGAGGCGCCGAGTGAGCCTCCCGCACCGTAAAATCCTGCTCAATCCGCGACCAGATGGCTCTTGCAGACGGCGCTGGGTGGGGCTTCCCAGGGGCCGCGCGGATTCATCTGGGCGGTGTAGCCCTGATAATCGCTGATGGTGCGGACGCAGTCGGCATAGGCAAGTTCGCCCCTGCAGCGTTTCATCGCCGGGGAATGGTCCGCCAGCCCCTTGGCGCGGCAGATCGAGGTGTACCCCTCGTCGACAAGCCGCCGGCTCTGGGCTTGCTGGCAACCGGTCTTGTCCTGGGCGCTGGCGCATCTGGCGGCGGCGTCCTGACGGACCTGCCGCTTGTCGATGCCGCTTCCCGATGCGCAGGCTGCCAGGGCGATGCCGCTGCCTACAACGAAGAGGAGGGCGATAGGGAAGGGCAGCTTGCGTCGGAGGGACTGACTTTCATGATTGACGCGCATTCTCGGCCATCTTTTCGTTGTTGTCGGAGGCTTCAGCCCAAACCATGGCACGGGGCGGCAATAGCGTCGATGTCAGCCCGCCCTGCTCAGCTTGCTGTCCCCATCGGATTGGGCAGGTAACCGACGAAGCCGGCGATCTTCCAGCTTCCGTCGACCCGGTTGCACAGATAGAGGGTCTGCCAACTGATGGCATCGATGCTGCCGTCGGCCTTGGCGATGGTGCCGTCGAATTTCTTGTGTGCCACCGCCCGCTCGCCGTTGATGTCGATCTCTTGCAGCGAAGTGATGCGATAGAGCGCCTCGCGGCGCGGTTCGGCATAGGCGGTGGCCGCCGAGAGCCTGGCCTGGCTCAGCCAGCGGTCGCGGTAATCATCGAGGCGCGGAAAGATCATGCGCCATTCGTCCGGATTGGCGGATTTAAGGCCGCTCAGGCCGAAGAAGCTTTCGGCGAGGAAATCGCCCTCCACCGCCGGCCAGTCCGCCTTGAGATAGGCCTCGATGTCGCGGCGGACCAGCATCTCCCACAGGGCGTGGCGTTCGGGATCGTCGGGGAAGGGATTGGTGTCGAAGGGCATGCAAGGTCCTGAAAGGAAAACGGTTTGAATAGCTGGCGCGACACTGACACCCCCTTCGCCCCGTTTACGGGGAGAGGGCAGGGGTGAGGGGCTGTGCAGTATGTGCGGACTTATCGCTGCCCCTCACCTTACTTCTCCCCGCAAGAAGCGGGGCGAGGGGGCGCGAGCGTCGAGTCTCTTCATTGACCACCCCGTCTCGCACGACCCTCAGCGAGACCACAGGCACGAAATCCCTGGCCTCCCGCCTTACAGCCGCGCACCGCTCTGCGGATCGAAGACGTGGACATTCGCACGGTCGACATTGAGGTGGAGCGTCTCGCCCGGCTGGGGCGACAGGCGCTCGCGGAACACGGCGCGCATCGCGATGCCGTCGATGGTACCGAACAGATGGGTCTCCGCCCCGGTGGGCTCGACCACGCCGACCACGAAGGGAAAGCCGTTCTGTTCATTGCCGAGCAGGAAATGCTCAGGGCGGATACCGATCTCGACGGCCTGGCCGGAGGTAGCGGTGCTGTCGCCCATCGGCAGCGAGAGGCCGTTCTGCGTTCGCAAACGGGGTATGCCGTCGCCCTTCTCGACCGTGCCGGGAATGAAGCCCATCGAGGGCGAGCCGAGGAAGCTCGCCACGAAGCGGTTGGCCGGCCGGTCGTAGAGTTCGAGCGGCGTGCCGACCTGCTCGATATGACCGGCATTCATCACCACGATGCGGTCGGCCATGGTCATAGCCTCGATCTGGTCATGCGTGACATAGACGATGGTGGTCTTCAGGTCCTGGTGCAGCGCCTTGATCTCGGTGCGCATCTGCACGCGCAGCTTGGCGTCGAGATTGGAGAGCGGCTCGTCGAACAGGAACAACTCGGGCTGGCGCACGATGGTGCGGCCCATGGCAACGCGCTGGCGCTGGCCGCCGGAGAGCTGGCGGGGATAGCGGTCGAGATAGTCGTGGAGATTGAGCACGCCGGCGGCCTTCTTGACGCGCGGCTCGATCGATTGGGCGCTCTCGCCGCGCATGCGCGGGCCAAAGCCGATATTGGCGCGCGTCGTCATGTGCGGAAACAGAGCGTAGCTCTGGAACACCATGGAGATGTTGCGCTGCTGCGGCGACAGCTTGTTGGCAAGCTTCGAGCCGATCCACAATTCGCCGTCCGAAATCTCGTCGAGACCGGCGATCATGCGCAGCAGCGTGGACTTGCCGCAGCCGGAGGGGCCGACCAGCACCACGAATTCGCCGTCGCGGACATCGAGGTCGATGCCCTTGAGGATCACGGCCGAGCCATATCGCTTTTGCAGCGCCTTGACCTGCAGGCCCGCCATGTCACGACCTCCTCTCGATGATGTCGCGCACGAAGCGCAGATTGCCGGCGGTCAGGCCGCCATCGACCGGCAGGACCGCCCCCGTCACGCCGGCGGCGAGCGGGGAGGCCAGGAAGACGGCGGCATTGGCGACGTCCTCGGGGCGCACCATCCGCCCGAGAGGGTAATGGGAGACGACATCTTCGAGGATCGTCGGATCCTTGGCAAGGCGATGGTCCCAGGCCGGCGTGCGCACCGAGCCGGGGCAGACCACATTGGCGCGGATGCCGTTCCGGCCGGCTTCCACCGCGATCGACTTGGCATAGGCGATCAGCCCGGCCTTGGCGGCCGAATAGGCCGGGTTGCCGTAATGGCCGAGCCCGTTGACCGAGGCGACGAAGACGACCGAGCCGCCGCCGCGCGCCACCATCGCTTCCATCACGGGCCGGGTGACATGGAAAGCGCCGGTGAGGTTGATGGCCAACTCACTGTCCCAGACCGCGTCGTCGACGTCATCCAGCGTCTCGGCGCGGGTGAAACCGGCATTGTTGACCAGGATGTCGGGCGTGTTGCCCTGTGCCACCAATCCGGTGATCGCATCGGTGCAGGCCTTGGCGTCGGTGAGGTCGAAAACGAGTCGGTGCTGCAGAGGCAGGCTTTCCAGGAGGGACGCATCCCGGTCTGCGCCGGAGACCATGGCGCCGGCGTGGCGGAAGGCTTCGATCATCGCCCGCCCTATGCCCCCGCCGGCGCCGGTGACCAGGACATGGCGCCCCGAGAGGCCGAAGGGATCGGGGTGGCTGGCAGGATCGGACATCGGAAGACTCGTGAGAACGGATGGTTCTTTGCGAACGAAAACGGGCGCCATCTATGCATGCCGATGGCGCGAAGGCAAAGCCGCATGCCGCCTCCCGCCAGTGAAGATTGGGGGTAATGCGATAGGGCTGACAATTCCACGTCGGCTGTGTGCCGATTGGTCAAATCTGCTTGCGCGGTTTTCGATTACGGGGAACATTAGCGCCCTCTTGCGGCGAGGCGCGCGGGGGCGCGGCAACGACCGCAGCAATGACAAGGACGGGGACGTTTCATGACAATGATCGGACGGATGGCGATGCTGCTCGCAGGCGCCAGTCTCCTGGCCTGCGCCGCCACGGCACAGGCGGGCACGGTGCGCGTGACCATCGCCGAATATTCGAAGGCGACCGGCCCCTATTTCAAGGAAGCCGCGGAGGCGTTCCAGAAAGCCAATCCCGACACCAAGGTCGAGATCGAAGTGGTGCCGTGGGACAATCTTCAGCAGAAGCTGACCACCGACATTTCGGCCGGCACCAATGCCGATCTTTCGATCATCGGCACGCGCTGGCTGCTCGATTATGTCTCGCAGGGTGTGGTCGCTCCGCTCGACAGCTACATCACGCCCGAGTTCAAGGGCAGCTTCATCCCGACCTTCCTGTCGCCTTCGGTGATGGACGGCAAGACCTACGGTCTGCCGATCGCGGCTTCCGCCCGCGGCATGTATTACAACAAGGACGTCTTCGCCAAAGCCGGCGTGACCGAGTTCCCCAAGACCTGGACCGATTTCCAGGCCGCCGCCGCCAAGATCAAGGCGTCTTCGCCTGACGTGGCTCCCTTCGGCCTGCAGGGCAAGGAAATCGAGACGGACGTCTATTTCTACTACGGGCTGTGGGCCAATGGCGGGACGATCGTCAAGGACGGCAAGTCCGGCCTCGACAGCCAGGCGGCTATTGATGCCGCCAAGCTCTATAAGGGCTTCATCGACGGCGGCCTCACCGAGCCGGGTGTGACCTCCTATGCCCGTGAGGACGTGCAGAACCTGTTCAAGCAGGGTAAGGTCGCCACTGTGATCACCGCGCCCTTCCTCTCCGGCCAGATCAAGAAGGAAGCGCCCAACTTGAAATATGGCGTGGCGCCGATCCCGGTCGGGCCTGAAGGCAAGCCCTTTACCTATGGCGTGACCGATTCGATCGTGCTGTTCGAGAACTCCAAGGTGAAGGACGAGGCCTTCAAATTCCTCGCCTTCCTGTTCTCCACCGAGCAGCGCACCGCCTTCGACAAGAACGAAGGCTTCCTGCCGGTGAACGCCAAGGAAGCCCAGGATCCCCATTTCGCCGACGATCCGGACCTGAAGGTGTTCGCCTCCCTCCTGCCCAACGCCATCTTCGCGCCGGTGATCCCAGGCTGGGAGGACATTGCCCAGACGACCTCCAACGCGATCCAGACCATCTATCTGGGCAAGGGCGAGATCGAGCCGACGCTCAAGGAAGCTGCCGCCAAGGTCAACGGCATCCTCGCCAAGAAGTAACAGGATGACGGGTGGAGGCGGCAGCGAATGATCGCTGCTCCATGGGTAAGCGATACGCTGCCCCTCACCCTTACCCTCTCCCGGTATGAACGGGGCGAGGGGGAATTTAGCGTCGCGCCCTGTCCAGCAAACGTGGCGTTTTATACAAAAGCGCAACGCCCGGCGCCCCTCTCCCTGTTCTTACGGGTATCGTCCACTCCAAAAGGAGTGGACTGGGGTAAGGGTGTGGGGCAGCACAGTTCGTGCTGTAAAAGACCAATCAGCCATTCCCTTCGCGCCGAGGAGACACACACTGCATGGGGCGTGCGACACCCTATCTTCTGATCCTGCCGAGCTTCCTGATGGCGGCCTTCATCATCTTCTGGCCGCTCTACCAGATCGGCCAGATTTCGCTGCATGACGTCAACCGTTTCGGCATGCTCAGGGAGTTTTCGGGCCTCGCCAATTTCCAGGCCCTGTTCGCCGATCCCGATTTTCTCGCGGCGCTGTGGCGCACGCTGGTCTGGACTGTGGGCGTGGTGGCCGGCACGCTGATCGTCTCTGTGCCGATCGCCCTCATCCTCAACGACGATTTCTACGGGCGGAGCCTGGCCCGCGTCATCATCATGCTGCCCTGGGCAGTGTCGCTCGCCATGACGGCGGTGGTCTGGCGCTGGGCGCTCAACGGCGAGAGCGGCATGCTCAATTCCGGGCTGCGGGGCCTGGGGCTGATCAACAGCAATATCGAATGGCTGGCGGACGCCTCCACCGCCTTCCCGATGCAGATCCTGATCGGCATCCTGGTCTCGATTCCCTTCACGGTGACGATCTTCCTCGGCGGCCTCTCCTCGGTGCCCGACGATCTCTACGATGCCGGCGCGGTGGAGGGCGCGAGCCGCTGGCAGCAATTCACCCACATCACGCTGCCCCTGCTGAAGCCCTTCATCAACATCGCCTTGGTGATGAACACCATCAACGTGTTCAATTCCTTCCCGATCATCTGGGTGACCACGCAGGGCGGCCCGGCCAATTCCACCGACATCCTGGTGACCTATCTCTATAAGCTCGCCTTCCGCCTGGGTAAGTTCGGCGAGGCGGCAGCGGTGTCGATCATCATGTTCGGCCTGCTGCTCGTCTTCGCCATCATCTATGTGCGGCTGGCCATGCGCGAGGAGGAACAGGCATGAGCAAGCTCAAACGCTCCATCCTCTACTGGGTCTTGCTGGCGCCCTTGGTCGTCCTCACGCTCTTTCCCTTCGCCGTGATGCTGGTGACTGCGCTCAAGCCGACGGAGGAGATGTTGTCCTCCTCCTGGTGGCCGAGCCGGCCGGTCTGGAGCAATTTCATCACCATGTATACCGAGACCGCCTTCGGGCCGGCGCTCGTCAATTCGCTGATCGTGTCGCTGGTCACCACCGTGCTGACGGTGCTCGTCGCCATTCCCGCCGCCTATGCGCTCAGCCGCTACCGCTTCGCCGCGCGCGGGGCCTTCCGGCAGTTCCTGCTGATCTCGCAGATGCTGTCACCTATCGTGCTGGTCTTCGGCCTGTTCCGTCTCCTGGTGGAACTCGGCAACCGCCTCGGTTTTCAGCTGATCGACAGCCTGAGCGGCGTGACCTTCATCTACATTGCCTTCAACCTCGCCTTCGCGGTGTGGATGCTGCAGAGCTATTTCTCCACCATCCCCAAGGATCTGGAGGAGGCGGCCTGGATCGAGGGCGCCGGTCCCTTCGCCACGCTGGTCAAGGTATTCCTGCCGCTGGCGCTGCCGGCGATGGCGGTGACGGCGATCTTCACCTTCATCAATGCCTGGAACGAATATGTCATCGCCCTCACCATGCTGCGCAAGCAGGAGGCCTATACACTGCCCTTGCAGGTGGTGAACCTGGTGGCCGGGCGCTACACGGTGGAATGGAACTATGTGATGGCGGCCGCCCTGGCGGCGACCATCCCGATCGCGATCCTGTTCACCTGGCTGCAGCGCTATCTGATGCGCGGCCTGGCGCTAGGTGCGGTGAAGTAAGACAGCGATCCGCGTGTGTTGCTGCCTCGTAGCGGTGGGGCGAGATGATAAGAGTGACAAATGAGCGCGACGCTTGCGCCTCCTCTCCCCGTATTTACGGGGAGAGGATAGAGGTGAGGGGCGGCTCAGCGTTTGTTTTGGCAGACATCCATGCTGCCCCTCACCCTTACCCTCTCCCCGCGGGTGGGGCGAGGGGGCGGCAAGTGCCGTGTCTTTGATCGCTCTGAAGGAATTCCCATGACCAAGCAGCATTTCGGCACCTCCCATGTCCCCCTGTCCCCGGCCGTTCGGGCGGGTGACAGCATTCACATTTCCGGCCAGGTGCCGACCCTGCCGGACGGTTCGGTGGTGCCGGGTGGCATCGAGGCGCAGACCCGCCAGGTGATGGAGAATCTCGGCAAGGCTCTGGCCCTGGCCGGGGCCGGGCTGGAGGACGTGGTTAAGACCACCGTGATCCTGGCCGATGCCCGCGATTTCGGTGCTTTCAACAAGGTCTATGGCAGCTATTTCCCCGCCAACCCGCCGGCACGCACCACGCTGGAAGCCCGGTTGATGATCGACATCAAGATCGAGATCGAGGCGATCGCCTACAAGCCGCTGTGAAAGGCCAGGGGTGAGGGAGTGTCTCTCGACTCACCCCAAAATCCCGCTTCTCGGACTGGACAAGACTGGCTCTTTGTCTTATCGCTTAAGTGAACAAACAGGGAACACGTCCATGAAGCTCGGTTATGTCGTCCATTATGTCCGTGACGTCGTCGAGACCTCGGCCTTCTACAAGCAGGCCTTCGGGCTGGAGACACGCTTCATCGCCGAGGGGCAGTTCGCCGAACTCGTCACCGGCGAGACCTCGCTGTGCTTTGCCGATGAACGCTTCGTCACCGACATGACCGGCCCCTTCCAGCCCAACCGGCCGGATGCGCCGCCGGCGGGCATCGAGATCGCGCTGGTGGTCGACGATGTCGAACTCGCCTGCAAGAAGGCCCTGTTCGCAGGAGCGCAGGCGGTATCGCCGCCGGCGCAGAAGCCCTGGGGCCAGATCGTCGCCTATGTGCGCGACAACAATGGTTGCCTGGTCGAGATTTGCACCAAGGTGGCGGTCTGAGCCGGTGCCGCGGTTCAGCCGTTGACGATGATGACCGTCATGATCACCGCGGCCACGCTGATGCAGAACACCACGCCGAGCACGAGTTGCACCAGGGCGTTGGCCGACACATAGGTGCCGGCGACGCCGCCCAGCACGCGGATGGCCGTCTGCTTGCCCTCGCCGACGGCGGCTATCGGATGCCCGCAGGATGGGCAGGCGAGCGCCTGTTCCGAGACGCGCTGGGTACAGGCAGGGCAGGGAATCAATGCCATGGTGTCGCCTTTCGCTTGATCGTGATGGTTGCTTGGTCGCCGGGACGCAAGCGCCCGTTATTCGGGTGGCTTGCCGATCTCGAACTCGACCCGGCGGTTGCGCTGGCGGCCCTCGGCATCGTCGGCGCCGCCGGCCTTTTGGTTGGGCGCGATGGGGCGAGTCTCGCCATAGCCCTTGATGGCCAGGCGCGCGGGACCGATCTTGCCGCGGGCGAGATAGGCTTTGACCGAGGCGGCCCGGCGTTCGGACAAAGCGAGATTGTAGTCGTCCTCGCCCTTGGCGTCGGTATGGCCACCGATCTCTACAGGCGCCTTGGGGAAGGCCTTGAGCACCTCGATGAGCCGTGCCAGCACGGGCTTGGCATCGGCGCGGATGTCGGTCTTGTCGAAGTCGAACAGCACGTCGCCGGGCAGGCTGATCAGGATCTTGCCCTCGCTCTCGCGGGCACCGAACTGCTCGAGCAACGCCTGCGTGCGGCTGCGCAGCTTGGCCGGCACCTCCCTGAGGCGCAGGCTGGTCGCCCTGCCGGCCGGGCCGAGCCGGCTTGCCGGAGCCTGCGGCGCGAAGCGCGTGGGTGGCAAGGCATAGGGGTGCCAGCGGCTCGCGCCGATATCGCTGGGGCGAAACGCGGTCGGCTGCCCGCCGATCGGCTCGCGGCGATGCTCGATAATGAGGGCCGAGGCCGGCAGCGCCGGAAGAGCCAGGCCCAGTAGCGCCGCGGCGGCGCCGAGGCGCCTCATTGCGCCTTGACCGGGATCTTGAGCGTCAGGCCGGGGGCGTTGAGGTCATCGCCCGCATTGCCGTCGTTGAAGACCAGCCGGACCTCGCCGGCATCGGCCGGAATGCGGCCGGGAAACACCAGTTCGCCATCCATACTCTGGCCGTTCTGGATCATCAGATAGGGATTGTCCTCGGGCTGACGCAGGCTGAGCTTCTGGTCGTTGCCGATGTCGAGGAAGGCGTTGACGTCGTTGAGATTGACGCGATTGGTCTGCCGGCTGTCGAAGGAGGCGACGAGGCTGACCACCGTGGCGTCATCGCCCAGCGTGATCTTCTTGACGATCACCGTGACGCCGGCCGGAACGCTGGTCTGCACGCTGCCCTGATGCACCACCCGGACTGCCTCCTCGGCCACCGATGGGGCAGCCATCGCCAACGCCAAACCGGCGGCCGCGACCACGCGCGCTAAAAATGGCTTCATTCCAAATTTTTCCGACACCGCAAGTCTCCCCAGTACCCCAATGAAATCCAAAAGATCGCTGCAAGCTTATGGATTTCAGAGCGAAACTATCACCGGGCCTGTCGGCAGTTCAACTGTGGGATCATCTACAGCTATAGGCTGTGGACAGAAGGGTTGAGGCTGCGACCGGGCCAGGGCATTACGACAGCCTGGATGCGTCATTGCGAGACCGGGCAGCTATACCTGTGGGAACAGGCAGGAGACGTCGGCGGCGCGAGCTGGTCAGCCGCCGCTTTGCCTATTGCCACCACGCATAAAGAGCAAACAGCCTTCCCGCCGTGCGGAGAAGGCCGTTTGCGCCCCGTTCGGTGGGCCTTAATGCCGGAAGTGGCGCGTGCCGGTGAACACCATGGCAAGGCCGGCCGCGTCGGCGGCGGCGATCACCTCGGCGTCGCGCTGCGAGCCGCCCGGCTGGATCACGGCCGTGGCACCGGCCGCCACCGCGGCCTCCAGGCCGTCCGCGAAGGGGAAGAAGGCGTCCGACGCCACCACCGAGCCCTTGGTCAGGGTTTCCGGCAGGCCTGCCAGCTTGGCGGCGTCGACTGCCTTGGCGGCGGCGATGCGGGCCGAATCGACGCGGCTCATCTGGCCGGCGCCGATGCCGACGCTGGCGCCGTCCTTCACATAGACGATGGCGTTGGACTTCACATGCTTGGCGATGCGGAAGGCGAAGGTAAGGTCGGCCATTTCCTCGGGCGTGGGTGCGCGCTTGGTCACCACCTTCAGGGTCATGTCGTCGACCACGGCATTGTCGCGCGACTGCACGAGCAGGCCGCCCGCCAGCGTCTTGGCGGTAAGGCCCTCCGCGCGCGGATCGGGCAGGGCACCGGTGACGAGCAGGCGCAGGTTCCGCTTGGCCGAAATGATGGCGATGGCGTCCTCGCTGGCGTCGGGGGCGACAATCACTTCGGTGAAGATCTCGACGATCTTGCGGGCCGTGTCGGCATCGAGCGTGCGGTTCACCGCGATGATGCCGCCGAAGGCCGAGACGGGGTCGCAGGCAAAGGCCTTCTCATAGGCTTCGAGCAGCGTCGGCGCCTCGGCGACACCGCAGGGATTGGCGTGCTTGACGATCACCACCGCCGCCGATTTGGTCGGGTCGAACTCGGCCACGCATTCGAAGGCGGCGTCGGTGTCGTTGAGGTTGTTGTAGGACAACGCCTTGCCCTGGAGCTGGCGGGCGGTGGCAACGCCCGGGCGCTTTTCGGGGGTGAGGTAGAAGGCCGCGCTCTGATGCGGGTTCTCGCCATAGCGCAATGCCTCGGCCAGCGTGCCGCCGAAGGCGCGGAAGGTGGGGGTGTCCTCCTCCAGGGTGGCCGCAAACCAGTTGGAGATGGCGGCGTCATAGGCGCCGGTGCGGGCATAGGCCTTGGCGGCCATGCGGCGGCGGAAGGTAAGGCTGGTCGCCCCTTCGTTCTCGGCAAGCTCGGCCAGCACGTCGTCGTAGTCGGCGACGTCGACGATGACGGTGACGTCGTCATGGTTCTTGGCGGCGGCGCGGATCATGGCGGGACCGCCGATGTCGATGTTCTCGATCAGGTCCTCGAAGCTGCCGCCGCGGGCCAGCGTCGCCTCGAAAGGGTAGAGATTGACGACGAGGAGGTCGATCGGGCCGATGCCGTGCGCGGCCATGGCGGCGCGGTGCTCCTGGTTGCCGCGGATGGCGAGCAGGCCGCCATGCACCTTGGGATGCAGCGTCTTGACGCGGCCGTCCATCATCTCGGGAAAGCCGGTGAGGTCGGAGACGTCCTTGACGGCGAGGCCGGCCTCCTCCAGCGCCTTGCGCGTGCCCCCGGTCGAGACCAGCTCGACGCCATGGGCGGCGAGGCCTTTGGCGAAGTCGATCAGGCCTGATTTGTCCGAAACGGACAGCAAAGCGCGGGCGATGGGGGCGGCAGCGGTCAAGATTGAAATCTCCGAGGCAGGGTTTGGCCGCTTGATAGCGCAAGATGAGGGGAAGGGGGAGATTTTTGGAGCGCGGACTTCCAGTCCGATCTTGGAAACGCTGTGCAGGCAGGAAGGAAAGAAAGGAAGAGCGGACGAGACGTCCGCGCACCCGGGACACCCCGCATTTACACGCTGCGCCAATAGGGATATCGTATATCCGTAATTATCGGCGCGTACTGCCGCTGCGGAATGAACGCATGATCCTGAAAAGCCAAGTCGAATGGGCGCTGCATTGCTGTGCGATCCTCGCCGGCCTGCCGGCGGGGCGCTACCTCTCGACCAAGGCGCTGGCCGAGTTCCACGGCGTGCCGAAGGAATATCTCTCCAAGGCCCTGCAGCATTTGTCGCAGGCCGGGCTGGTCGATACCACGCTCGGTCCCTCCGGCGGCTACCGGCTGGCGCGGCCCCCGGCCGAGCTGACCTTCCTCGAGATCGTCGAGGCGGTTGAAGGGCCGGCGCGCACCTTCGTGTGCAGCAATATCCGCGCCAACAATCCCTGTCGCCCCAAGGGCTATTGCGAGAGCGGGCCCTGCGCCGTGGCGCGCATCATGTGGGAGGCGGACGAGGCCTGGCGCGAGAAGCTGCGCAGCGTCAGGCTGTCCGATCTGGTCGGCATCCTGTCGCAGGAGATTCCCGAGCAGCTGTGGAAGGATAGCTTCGATTGGGTGCTGTCGCGGGCTGGATGAGGCCCACCGCCGGCGCGAAGGCCAGGCCATCCGCGCCATAGGTCCGGTAGAGCCGGTCGAGCACTTCGTTTCGCGCCGGGGTGCGGCGCGCCGGACTGGCCACGCAGAACTGCAGCTCGGCCTCGATCGCCAGCGCATCGATCGTCTTGAGCGCCACGATCGGCGCGGGATCCCTGAGGATCTCGTCGCAGGCCCGCAGCACGGCCCTGAGCGTCTCGATGCTGTCGTGCGGGTTGTGGCTGGCCGCGATCCGTACGCTCTGGCTGATCCAGTGGGTCTCGTCGGGGCGGCTGAGATTGGTCAGGCTGAGCTTGGCCAGCAGGCTGTTGGGCAGCACCACGAGGTTATGGGCGCCGGTGACCAGGTTGGTGGCGCGCCAATTGGTCTCGACCACCCGCCCCTCGGTGCCGTCGCTCAGCACGATCCAGTCGCCGATGGCATAGGAGCGCCCCAAGGTCAGCGCGATGCCGGAGAAGACGTCGCCGAGCGTGTTCTGCAAAGCGAGGCCGAGAATGACGGCGACCACGCCGGAGGTCGCCACCAGCGTGCCGACCGGCGCGCCGAACACGAAGCTCAGGATCGAGAGGGCGACGCCGAGATAGGCGAGGGCCACGAACAGGTCCTGCAGGAGATGGGCCTCGCGGGGCCGGCGGTCGATGGCGATATAGATGTGCATCACGCCGATGACGGCCCAGGCCAGATGCGTCCACCACAGCACCCGCGCCGATTTGGCGACGAAGGCGGCAAGGCCGGTGGTTTCGTTGGCGCCGAGCTGATGCGGCCAGATGCCGTTGAACGCGACGAGGGCCGTCATCGCCGCGAAGAACAGGATCTGCACGATCAGGCGCGCCCGCGGGCGCCGGCGCCCCTGCAGATGCCAGACGATGATGCCGGCAAGTCCGAGCAGGTCGATCAGCACGAGGGGCAGGAAGGCGGGATCATCGACCATGGCTGGGGGCTCGGTGGGGGGGAAATGCGGGTATCTCGGCCGTGTCGAGAACGGCTCGAAAAGCCCTCGACCAGGACAGGTAAAGCGCGGGGATCCCCCCGGTTTCGGGGAGGTCGCGGCACAGTTTGTGCGCGCCGGGCCGGCAAAGCCGACTCGGGTGGGGGAGAGTGGCGTAATCTCACCATTTTCCGGCCTATTGGTGCCACTCTCCCCCTTCCGTCATTTCTGCGAAATGACACCTTCCCCGAAGTCGGGGAAGGATTTCCGCCGCCATGGATCGGCAATGCGGAGATGCGTGCATCGGCCACTGCGTGGAGAGGGCTTTTCGCGCTGCGCCAAGCCCAGCCGCAACGCCTTATTTCTGCAGCGGGAAGGTCAGCTCCTTCTGGGCGGTGTCGACCACGAACACCGCCAGCAGCTTGGCGGGCCGGGTCTTGCTGGCATTGGCGCTGACGCCGTGGCGGTCGCCCGGCATTTCGGAGAAGTTCTGGCCGGCGCGGTAGACCTTCACCGGCCCGTCATTGACCTGGCTCTTGATCGCCCCTTCCAGCACGGTGGCGTAGATGAAGGCGGAGGCGGGATGGGTGTGACCCTCGGAAAAGCCGCCGGGGCCGTATTCGACCAGCACGCCCTTCAGGCTCTTGCCGGGCACATTGGGCAGCTCATGCTCATAGACGAGCGAGACCTTGGCGGCCTTGCCGTCGGCGGCAGCCGGGGCGGTGAGCAAGGCGGAGATCGCGAAAGCGGCGAGAAGCGGGCGGATCATGGCTGGGGTTCCTGGTTGGGGGGATGATCTGGCGCAGGAAGCCTTCTCCACATAGTGGGGAAGGTGGCCCGACGAAGTCGGGTCGGATGGGGTGTGGCGGGCAGTGCGATGTCTTCTCGGAAGCTCGCGCAACCGTCGCGCCATCTGGTCAAGCGCTGCGTGTTGCCCGCCACACCCCATCCGTCAGTGCTTCGCACCGACACCTTCCCCACTGCGTGGAGAAGGCTACCTGCGTTCTTCGCGGCGAGGTGCCGCTGCTCACTTCCTCGGATTCTTGGCGAACCACTCCTCGAAGCCGATGCGGCCGAGGCGGGGATTGTCGTCGCTGACCAGCGAACCGTCCTCGAGGCGGGCGCCGAAATAGCGGGCCTCGCGGTCCGCCACCACCGTGCGGGGATCGCCGCTGGCCTTGAGATAGCGGGCGACGAGGTCGCTGAGGCGCGAGCGCTCCGGGCCGGCGATCTCCACCGTGCCGTTCACCGGCGCGGCCAGCGCCACCTCGGCCATGGCGTCGGCGACGTCGTCGGAGGCGATCGGCTGCACGAAGGCGGGCGAGAGATGCACCTTGCCCTCGATCGTGCCGGACTGGGCGATGCCGGCCAGGAACTCCATGAACTGGGTGGAGTGCACGATGGTGAAGGGGATGCCGGCGGCCTTGATCAGCTTTTCCTGGGCGAGCTTGGCGCGGAAATAGCCGCTGTCCTGCAGCCGCTCGGTGCCGACGACCGAGAGGGCGATGTGGTGCCCGACGCCGGCCGCCTTTTCCGCCGCCATCAGGTTGCGGCCGGAGGTCTCGAAGAACGCCAGCACGGCCTTGTCCTCGAAGGAGGGCGAGTTGGCGAGGTCGATCACCACCTGCGCGCCGGCCAGCGCCTCGGCGAGGCCCTCGCCGGTGATGGTGTTGACGCCGGTATTGGGCGAGGCGGCGATCACCTCATGGCCCTTGGCTTGGAGCCGCGCCACTGTCTTGGTGCCGATCAGCCCGGTGCCGCCGATGATGACGATTTTCATGGGATGTCTCCTTTGGGGGTGTTGTCCCTGGGACCGCGGACGAGGACGTCCGCGCTCCCAGGGCAAAGCGCTCAGTAGTCCCAGAACACCGGCACCCAGCGGAAGGCTTCGCCGTCCACGGCGACATGGCCGACCGAGGGGAAGGGCAGGTGGGTGGCGACCAGGAACGAGTTGGTCTCAGCCAATTCCCGCAGCAGCCGGACGCGCACGCGGGCTGCCTCCTCCGGATCGTGCTCGAAGCCGTTGAACCAGTCGGGATGCTCGAAGCCAACCGCGAACATGGCATCGCCCGCGAACATCAGCCGGTCGCCGCCGGAGGCGAGGCGGACCACGCTGTGCCCCGGCGTGTGGCCGCCGGTGCGGGAGACGACCACGCCGGGCGCCACCTCGTGCTCCTCCTCGAACAGCCGCAGCTGGCTGGCATATTCCTTGGCGAAGCGTGTGGCGGTCGCCCGCAGCGCGTCCGGGAAGCCCTCCGGCATGGCGACATGGGAGAAATCAGGTGCTTCCCAGAACTTGGCCTCGGCTTCAGCCACATGGATCTTGAGGTCCGGCCGCAGCCGCTCCTTCACGCCATCGACCAGCAGGCCGCCGACATGGTCCATATGCATATGGGTGAGCACCACGTCGGTCACGGCGCCGAGATCGATGCCGGCCGCCTCCAGCCGCTTGATCAGCTGGCCGGCCCGCGGCAGGTTGAGGTCGGGGTCGAGCCCCAGCCCGGCGTCGATGAGGATGGTCTGCGCGCCGCTGCGCACCACCACCACGTTCAGCGCCCAGTCGAAGGCGTCCTGCGGCAGGAACATGTCGTCGAGCCAGGCCGCGCGCTGGGACGGGTCGGCATTGTGGCCCAGCATCTGGGTCGGCAGCGGCAGCACGCCGTCGCTGACGATCAGCACGTCGATCTCGCCGATCTGCACGGCATAGCGCGAGGGTACGAGGTCGTCGGGTTTGGCCCTGGCGGGTGTCAAGGTGTCGTTCAGGCTCATGCTGGCCTCCTATTGAGTGTGGCATTGGTGCCGATGGATGTTTTCTGGAGCGCGGACTTCCAGTCCGCATTTTCCTTTCGCGTGAGCGCAACGCTTCCAAGAGCGGGCATCGCGACATGCAGGCATGTCGCTGAGAAGTCCGCGCTCCGTCCTCAGCTCAGCCCGGCCTTGTCGAGCCCGTAGAGCTTGTCGGCCGAGCCCGGCACCGCCTTGAAGGCGATGGAGGCGCGGTTCCAGGTGTTGATGATGGCGATCGCGAAGGTGAGGTCGGAAACCTCCTTCTCCGAAAGCTGGCCGCGCACGCGCTCATAGAGTTCGTCGGGAATGCCGCCCTCCGGCAGCTTCGTCACCGCCTCGGTCCAGGCGAGGGCGGCGCGCTCGCGCGGCACGAACAGGTTGGATTCGCGCCAGATCGCAACGTGGTAGAGCCTCAGCTCGCTCTCGCCGTGGATCTTGGCTTCCTTCACATGCATGTCGAGGCAGAAGGCGCAGCCATTGAGCTGGGAGGCGCGGATGTTGACGAGATCGCGGATCTTCTCCTCGATCACGCTGCCCTTCAGGACCATGCTGAGATCCGAGAGCTTCTTGAAGAGTTCCGGGGATTGCTGGGCGTAGTTCAGGCGCTGGCTCATGTCCGTTTCCCTTATTAAGGATATCTAATATCCTTATGGATATAAAATATCCGTAATGGCTGGACAGTAAAGCCTTACCAGCCTAAGTTCCCGGCATAAGGCCTATGCGCAAAAGTATGGGGGCAGGGGAATGGACATCGTTGGCGCCTTGCGGACCTTCCTGCGCGTCGCGCAGACGGGCTCCTTCACCGCGGCGGCTGCCGATCTCGATCTCACCCAGCCGGCGGTGTCGCGCCAGGTCTCGGCGTTGGAGGCGCGGCTCGGGGTGCGCCTGCTCCACCGCACCACGGTGGCCCTGGCGCTGACGGCCGAGGGCGAGCGGCTGATCCCGATGGCCCTGCGCGTGATCGAGGCGGTGGAGGCGCTGGGCGAGAGCGCCGGCACCGGCGAGGCTGTCGTCGCCGGCAAGGTGCGGCTCTCCCTGCCTGCCCCGCTCGGCCTTGCCCTCGCCGAGCGCCTGCCGGAACTGCTCGTCCGCCATCCCGGCCTCACCGTCGATCTTCTCTTGCGCGAAGCGCCCTCCGATCTCATCGGCGAGGGCATCGATCTCGAAGTGCGCCTCGGCGCCGTCGAGGATTCCAGCCTGACCGGCCGGCGCATCGGCTGGACCACGGCCTTCCTGGTGGCCGCGCCCTGCTATCTCTCAAGGCGGCCCGCCCCGGTGCGGCCGGAGGAGGTGCCTCGCCATGACTGCATCTGCTACGCCCGCGCCGGCGACGGGCGCCTGTGGTCCTTCTCCGACGGCGCCGACGAGACGCGCCTTCGCATCGCCCCGCGGCTGACGGCCGACAGCGCCGTCGCCATCCACCGCGCCACTCTGGCCGGCGGGGGCCTTGCCATCCTCTCCCACATCCTCGCCGGCCCCGACATCGCGGCGGGCCGCCTCATTAGCCTGATGCCGGACTTCCCGCCGGCCCGGCTGCCGATCACGCTGGTCTACCCCTCACGGCGGAATTTGCCGCAACGGGTGAAGGCGGTGATGGAGTTCGTGGTGGAGGTGGTGAGAGGGGATGTGATGATGGGGTGAGAGGAAGGATGACTGTGACCTAAGGCGGATGCCCACTTCAGGCTGGCGGCTCGCAAGGAGATGCGACCGCCGGAGGTAAGATGATCGGAAAGGGATATGCCGCATGGTAGGCTTATGAAACTAATGGAATGGCTCATGTGATGCTGATATTAGTTTCATTAATGCTGCTGTACATCTTGGGGGGAATTTTGCCACATCTGGATATAAAGATCCTTCAGTGCCTTGAGACGGTTACACAAGCACTCCAGATTAATAAAACAATGAGTGCGACCAAACTCAAGCGTACCTATGCCTTCGATTCGGATATCTTTGATGCTGCGGTCACTCATGGATCTGAAAAGAAGGTATTAAAGCGAGGGGATCGGAATATCTTTACCTTCGTTACTCCATATGTGATCCCCGAAGAGGCCTATTACGCGTCGATTGAAGAAGCATTCCGCGAAATCTGGGAGGCTGACGGTTATGAAAAGTCTCAGTTTTATCTCGAAAATACGGCTCGTCGTGATTCCAAGATCGCCGGACCTTGGACGCGTCCAGATTTTACCATGGTCTCCTACAAGAAGTTTCCTTGGACTATCGGCTCAGAATTTGACGTTGTGACTTTCGAAGTGAAGAGAGCTGATACCAGCAATGTGTTGGCGGTATTTGAGGCAATGTCGCATCGAAGCGCTGCAACCCGGTCGTATGTAGTGTTTCCGCTAGATGAGGTTACCTGGACGGCAAAGGATCCGGCTCAGGCGATCCGCGTGAAAGACGAATGCATACGTCATGGGATTGGATTAATCTTCGTGGGTCAAGGAAGCGCCAAGGCCGCCGCGGTACATGCTATCCCGGCAAGACGTTTCGATATAGATCATCGCAAGAGCAGCGACTTTCTGGCAGCGGTGCTGACTGAAGCCGGCAAGAACCGTATAGCGGAGTGGAAGTAGCTTGCGGTGAGTCGATAACGCCGTGGCCATCCACCGCACCACTTTGTCCGGTGGAGGCCTCGCCATCCTCTCCCACATCCTCGCCGGCATCGCGGCCGGCCGCCTCATTAGCTTGATGTGTCGGACTTCCCGTCGGCAAGGCTGCCGATCACGCTTGGTCTACCCCTCGCGATGAAATTTGCCGCAACGGGTGAAGGCGGTGATGGAAGCGGAAAGAGGGGATGGGGTGAGGGGAAAGCCCAGATATCTCGCTGTTCTCAGATCTTCTGCGTATTAAACCCTGGTTGAAATGCCGATGCGTATCAAGCGGGCTCGTCATGGCGGTGCACCCTCCCTAAGGAAATTCTGCTTTCAGAAACCGTGAAACTGCGCTCGTCGCGTGAATATATACACAGCGGATACGAGCATATCCGCGTTTGCGTCCATCAGCATCGCCAACGTGAGTGTACAGCGTCCAGTCAATTATTCTCCAGTGATCGAGATTTTGCCAGTGCATCCGCACGCTCATTGTGAGGATCGCCGTCGTGTCCTTTCACCCAAACAATGCTGATCTTCCGACCTGCAACGAGCTCTTGGTATTGACGCCACATTTCGCCGTTTGATTTCGCCAAATTTTCTCCCTTGGCTATCTGCACCACATACTGACTATCAGTTCGAATGCGAATTGGTTTTCCAAGGGGGGCCGCCTTCAACGCTTCTATTACGGCACGCAGCTCCATTTGATTGTTCGTAACATCAGTAGCCGAACCTGAACCTTCTTCTTTCGTGTCGTGGATGACAAAGGCCCATCCGCCTTTCCCCTTGTCCCTTGATGGCCGCCGCCCCCCTGCGATCGATCCATCGGTTGAGATCGTGACAATGTTTTTGGACGCGATGAAGCGTGCCCCGCCTTCTAACCTAAAGGGCACATCTGAAAGGTCTTTGGGCTTGATGTCGGAAAGTAAACACACCCCTCCCGTCCGTCTTCTACCTTTCATGTCCAAGGTTCGAGCAACAGCGGCAAACCAACTTCGAAAGCTACTAAGCTCGTCGTCAATTCGGAGGTCCAAGTCATCGATAGTTGCCGGAGCATTCCCATACGCGAATGCATTGCCCCATCCACGCAATATGCGGTCAATTCCTACAAGCGTTTGAGCATATCTCTGTGTATTGTCGGCATGAGGATTACGCTTAATATCTAAAATATTACGTTTTCCGTATTTTATGCGATCTTTAACTGCCTTTATTAGATTTTCGCGCGCGCCCTTTGCCGGCTGCAGCATTCCTGTTCGGATGTCATATCCCAGAAAAACAAACCCATCGATCACGGCGCCCGCTTCCGCTTTGTCTCTCCGTGAGCTTGAAAAAGGATCATGGCAATTCAGCCCAAGCTTTGAAAGGTGCATCCTTGCGCTTTGAAATGCCTTCTTCACACGCCACCCATCTTTCGACAGCAATACAAAATCGTCTATAAAGCGGACGCAAATGATCCCATCTTTGTTAAACTGTACGTCAAAATCGTGTAGGAGGATGTTTCCAAAAAGCGGCGAGAGAGGTGACCCTTGAGCAACACCTTGCTCGTCGGTAGGAAAAATTTTGCGATCTTCACCAAGCGCTTTTTCGTTGGCTAAAACTACGTTTGTCGCTCCATAGAGTAGTTTGATGAAATTCTCGTCCTCAACTTCTTCCGCAATCTTTTCTATGACGTATTTTCTGGGAATTCCGTCGAAAAAACCAGAAATGTCTGATCGAACAAACGAGGTGTAACCTGCCTCAATCGCGTCTGTGATCAGTTTTAATCCGTGAGGAACTCCGCGTTCTGGAACGCCGCCTACACTGGTCGGCATAGTTATCACAGACTTAACAAAAGGAACCTGCGATTGCAGAGTATCAAGTATGGCTCGCTCAACGACACGATTGTGTATTGACGCCATTACTATTCCACGTTTGCTGTTTCCGCTCTTCTTTTCTTTTGCGACACCAATCTGCGGCTCAAAATCAAATACGCCATCTTTTAAGCGGCGTTGGATTTTTTTAATATTTCTATCCGCTTGGCGATCGAATTGCTCGGTAGCCCATCGAGTCTCTTCTTGCGCGGAAGCATACCCATTTTCGCGGATTTGCCGCCATGCTTGGGTAAGGCTAAATTGCTTTCTGGTGTGCTCGAATAGCTTTCCCACTATTTCTCTCTTGGTGAGCGACGTCGGTTGCCTCGCCCCACCTCTGTAGCTACCTGTTGCTCACCGAGACCGTGTTCCGCGTGATCGCTCACACTTCCCACAGCACCCCGCGAACAGGTTGCACGTCTTACGACGCCTCCCTGTCCGACGCTAAGCAGAGGTCCGGCACCAGTAACTGGCCCAGCCATGCGAAGCTTTAGTTTGAACGCCGCACCCCAAACTCGGTTTGCGGTTAGTCGCCAGTCCAAACTGGCATGTTTTTGCATGCGGCAGTCTTCATTTGCTCTTCTCCAAAGTTAGCTTAGCTTTTTGGAGCGAAAAGCAAGCGTTTTTCTTGCGCACGCGCCAGGCGAAGCCGAAAATAAAACCTTATGGCCATCCGACACTTGAAACCGACTTCAATTTCAAGGGCTATGACCGGAACAGAGGTAAGGCTCGCCTGTTGCTCACCGAGACCGTGTTCCGCGTGATCGCTCACACTTCCCACAGCACCCCGCGAACAGGTTGCACGTCTTACGACGCCTCCCTGTCCGACGCTAAGCAGAGGTCCGGCACCAGTAACTGGCCCAGCCATGCGAAGCATAAAGCCCGAACCAAGTAGCAGATTCGATCTATGAACACAACGGGAACGCAGGGGGTAGCGTGCCAACTACACGCCGTCGCCAAAGCGTGATACGCCGGAGTATTAAGATATGTGGGCGCCTAGGCGCAAAACGCGCCTATCGCCCGAATAGATCGATGATGTTTTGCACGGGTGTCCGCGCGCGTATTTCACTAAGCGCGCTGATGAGCAGTACAGTTAAATGCACTGTCATTGTAATGGAGCTTCGCAAAAGTTGGGCCTACGCCCTTCGATTTTTAGGGTTTCTGTCCGAAGTGTTCGGTCACCAGGTCGACACCATCCCAGAAAGACGCTACGCGATCCGATGTTCGGTAGAAGTTCTCGGGATTAAACTGACATCTCTGGGCTGCGGCTGAAACCTCTGGGTCACCCTTAAACTTGCTGAGAAACATCTGAAGTTTTAGCCCCCGCTCTTCGATGGCGGCTGACACAGCGCTAACCGCGTGCTCGATGAGCAATGCGAGGTCATCACCTGCCTCGGCCAGATATCCCGAACGGCTATTGGAATAGGTGAATGATTGACTTCCGTCGACGGACTTAAGGATCGTCCGCTCTTCGTGCCAGCGCAGCCCGTACTTGCCTTCCGGTATGCCGTAGTGCGCAACGACGGTATTTCGCAAATCAGCAATGGCCAAATGCTTTGCTTTCAATTCTGCGGAAAAGGCTTTTCTTACATCCACGCCCCGCCGGCCGTCCTGATCAGAAATAGTAGCACGGGCATAAAGGATGACAGCGTGAGACATAAGCGCTGCGCCAAATCTGGACCTATCGCTCGCGTTGTTATGGATCTGGTGGAGCGTTTTGATCGCGCTCCTCGCCTCCAGCAGATCGGCACGAAGTGAGAACGCAGAGTGAAAGCGGTCAATGGCGTCAGCAAAGCCCTTAAGCCGCTTGATACCTCGAATTTCGGCCGCCAATTGTGTCAGATCATACGCCCACCTCGACATGTCGTTCCTCTGGCCCCCCTCGACATGTCGTTCCTCTGGAAATACGGTGACAGTGCATTTTACTGGCTATGCCAAATCCAGCTGAAAAATAGAAGCGCTGTCGCTGTAGTTCTCAACTTCAGGTCTGTCCAATCGCTTTAGAACTCCGCCGGCGAAAGGTTGGCGAAATCGTAGCGGCCAGGCAAGGGTGACAACGCCCCGGTGGTCTGGCTCAACGGCAGTTCGCGCGGATAGACTACACCTTCGCCCCCGTTGGCTGGGTCGGTGGCGGCGGCAGCAGCTTGCCGCGTGCCAGGAGATAGAGGCTGCCCACCGCCAGCAAGCCGATCACGATATTGGCGATGGCGAACAGGAAGGGCGCGAGCAGTTGCGCCGGCGGGCTGCCGCCTTCCGCGGCCAGGCGGATCACGGCAGTCGGCAGGGCGGCGACGCCGAAGCTGAAGCCCCAATAGCCGGGCGAGAAGGGCTGGGCCATGATCCAGGGCAGCAGGCGCAGCAGGATCAGGCCCTGCAGGATGGCATAGCCGATCAGCGCCATGGCGAAGACATCGCCATGCCCGCCGCTGACATTGAGATAGGCCACCGCGCCCACCGCCGGCGGCGCGAGCTGGATGCCGAGCGTGGGGCGCAGCCTTTCCGGCAGGGCCGGCCCGTGCAGCAGGCGGTTGATCAACACCGATTCCAGTGCCAGCCAGGAGAACACGCCGCCGCCGAAGGCCAGCTGGCCCCATTCCGGCCAGCCGAGGGCCGACAGCGTCGAGGCCGATACGAAGCTGGCGGCGACGGTCGGCAGATAGAGCACGGCCGTCGCCGTGCCGATGTCCCGCTCACCGCGCCACAGGCCACCCGAACGGTAGACGGCGAAGGCGATGGCGCCGAGGGCGCCGATGAGCGCCAGCACGAGGCCGCCCGTGCGGGAATAGGGCAGCAAGGCCTGGGCGGTCAGCATCGTCGTCACCGGCGCGAGGCCGATGAAGCAGCACTGGATCGCATCGGCGAATTCGGCGCGCGCATCGCCCGGCGCAAACAGCCATTTGCCGGCGAACAGCACGATCAGCAGCGCCCAGACCAGGGCGCCGATGGCGAGGATCGCCTCGGATATGCCGGCCGGCAGGAGCCAGAGGCGCTCAGCCCCGCGCCAGAGCAGCCCGAGCGCCAGCAGGCCGAGCGGAATGCCGAAGAAGGCGGCGGGCGGGAAGCGAAAACCGGAAGGCGTCATGGCCTGTATCCACGAGGTATTGTGCAATGATGGCGCCGGGCCTGATCGTCCCGTCGCGTCCCTTTCAGGTCCTAAAGCGTTTTGCGACTTGGTGGAATCACCGAGAATCGCAAAGACGCGTCGGAACAAGGAGTTAGAGCAAATGGGCGTTCACGCTTGAACGCACTTTGCTCTAGGAGAACCCGGCAGGCTGGAGACGCCTGGCGCTTCCCGATCCAGGATAGGCGCAAGATCCGGCGTGTTCAAAGCCGGGTTGGCGATTTCCACTTTCACAAAAGCGCCGGTTCATTTCTGGACCGGCGTGCAGTCCATGACCTTCGTGCCATTCACGGAATTCGTGACCTTCAGGCGCTGCTTCCCGCTCGTTTCGTCTTTTTCAAGATGATATTGCAGCGTGACGGGCGCCTCGCTTTTGCCACCGACCTTCCGGGCCGGGAAGAACTTCTCATAGGCTTTGCCGTCCTTCCTGAGCTTGGCGACATTATCCAGCGAGACCAGCGCCAGGTAGTTCTCGAGATCCGAGGCGACGACGAGCTTGTCGCCCTTGTCGCCATAGAGCGCGACCAATTGCTGGGTGACCTTCATCGCGGGAAGATGGGTGCAGGAGAAGGTCATGTAGTCCTCCGGCCGGTCCTGGGCCATTGCCGGCCCGGCCGCCAGCACCGCCAGCGTGATGGGTAGGAGGCGCCTCATTCCCGTCACACCGGATCGGCCGGCAGGAAGGCCCAGCTCATCGTGTGCTCGCCCTCCGGCAGGGTCATCACGATCTGCACGCTGCGGCGCGGCCCCTCGGGGTTGGCGAGATGGGCGGTCTCGGCCAGCGTGAACGGCACGTCGGCCAGGAACAGCCATTCCTTGCCGCTCGGCAGGGTGATGACGATCTGGGTGTCGCCATTGGCGGGCCGGGCGGCGACGGCGGGGTGGAGGTGGAAGCGCAGCAGCACCGGCTCCTTGCCCTTCCAGGGCTCGGCCTTGTGGTCGAGGAAGCTGTCGCGGCCCTCCAGCGCGCCGGTGATCTGGCTCAGCGTCAGCTCGCGCTGGTGGATCAGGCCGAAGTCGTGGCGGTAGCCGTCATGGGAGGCGGTGATGGTGCTGGCCGCCGGCGAGTTCTCGCGCTGCACCGGCACATGCTTGGGGCCGGAGAGGATGGCCCGGCCGCCCAGGCTCGGCGCGGTCGCGCCGGGCTTCCGCGTGCCGCCGGCGAAATGGCTGGAGGAGGCGTCGGCCACGATGGCGGTGGAATGGGCGCCGGTGGAACGGGCGAGGTGGCGCCAATTCTCGCGGCCCGGCGCGGGCGCGCCGCAATTGACCACGATGCGGAAATTGTCGGCCGAGAACTCGAAGGCGAGCGTGCCGGCATGGGCTTCCTGCGAGACGTTCACCGGCGGCGGCTTGCCGGTGTCGACCAGCAGCACGGCGCCATTGGCCTCCAGGCGCTGATAGCCGCCATGGGGGGCGTTCTGCACCGGCTTGCCGCGGGCATCATCATAGGCGAGCAGCGTGGCGATCAAATGGCTCTGGGTGTAGCCCATGCCGTTGAAGGCGGCGAAGGCGCCGTCGGCATGGCGGAAGAAGCGCAGCATCGGCATCATGCGGTCGATGGCGCCGATCAGTTCGGGCGGGGCCACGGCATTGCGGGCGGCGAAGGATTGGCGCAGCGGCAGGAGATCGAGCAGGAGCTCGATATTGGCCTGCGGGTTGCGGGAGATATGGATACCGTCGGCCAGGATCTGGCGGTTGAGTTCAGCCGTGAGCCAGCGCTGGGCGGGGCGGCGCAGGCCCGCCTTGTTGGAGAGGCAGAGGCTCACCTGCATCACCGCGATGGCGCAGAGCAGGCGCGGCATGCCGTCGGTGGTGGAGCGGCCGGCATGCAGGAGATAGCTGGTCTGCCAGGCGACCGAGCGCAGGAAGGCGCGGTAGAAGCCGCGATCGGCGCCGTCGAGCACCATGGGCGCCATCGAGACCCAGGCGAGCAGGCGCCGCGCGGTCAGCAGTGGGTCGAGCGCCTCGGGCTGGAAGCGCAGGTTCGAGCGCACGAAATCGCCGACGAGGCGGCGCGCCACCTGCTTGCCGGCGCTGCCGTCAGCGGCCCGCAGGTGCCTCAGCCAGGTGAAGCCGAGCAGGGTCTCGCGCCAGGCCGGCGAGGGCGGGGCGATGGCGAAGGGGGAGACCTCGTTGAGCACGATCGTCTTGGCGACGAAGGTGAAGCGGCCATCCACCAGCTCGGCGGCGCGGGTGGGGTCGGCGGCCCTCAAATCCTGCGGGGCCAGCACCAGCTTTTCGGGATCGCCGCGGCCGAAGCGCCAGCGCATGAAGGGCAGGAGGTAAAGGCGCGTCAGCACGGCGCGGCCGGATTGGCCGGCAGCAGTGAGGGAGAGACGGAGCTTGGGGCCCAGAGTGCCTCGGCTCATTCCTGACGCGGACCTCCAGAGAAGGGAACGAAGGGACGGGCGCCCGGAGCGGGCATGCCGACGTCGGCGATAGGCTCCTTGTGGCCATTGCGTGAGCTTCGCGCAAGCCTCGGGCCGGTGTTTTCAGCGACATGGCCCCAGTTTTAAACGGGGGGAATATCTTGGAGCTTCCCCGGAAGGGCGCGGGCGCCTTCTCCACGAAGTGGGGAAGGTGGCGTTTCGAAGAAATGCCGGATGGGGTGTGGAGGGCAGTGCGCAATGCAAGAGAGGATGGCACGACGGTCGTGCAAGTTTCCGAGAGGGCGCGCATTGCTCGCCACACCCCACCCGACCCGACTTCGTCGGGCCAGCGCACACAAACTGTGTTCGCGACCTCCCCACTTCGTGGAGAGGGCTTTCGTGCCTTATTCGGTGCCCGTTCCGCTACCCCTTCCGCCGCATGCGCGCGGCGAAGAAGCCGTCCATGCCGGCCATCACCGGATCGGGATCGGGCAGGAGGCTCGGCAGCGTGCGCAGGAAGCCCTCAGGCGTGATGGCGCCTTCGATGCCGCCGATGTCATCCGGCCGCACCGGCTCCAGGGTGAAATCCTGGTTGCCCTCCAGGAAGCGGGCGATCTGCTCTTCGCCCTCCTCCCGCTCCAGCGAGCAGGTGCAGTAGACGAGGAGCCCGCCGGGCTTCACCAGGCCGGCCATGCGGCCGAGCATGCGGCGCTGCAGATCGGCCACCGCGCCGATGTCGCGGGCGGATTTGCTCCAGGCGACGTCGGGATGGCGGCGGATGGTGCCGGTGGCGCTGCAGGGGGCGTCGAGGATGACGGCGTCGAAGGGCTCGGCTTTCCAAGCCTGCAAGTCAATGGCCAGGATGTCGGCCGTCACCACATCGGCCTTGAGATCGAGGCGCTTGAGGTTTTCGGTGAGGCGCTGCAGCCGGGCCGCCGAGCGGTCGACCGCGGTGACCCTGGCGCCGGCGGCGGCGACCTGGGCGGTCTTGCCGCCGGGGGCGGCGCAGAGATCGGCGACCCGGAGCCCCGCGACATCGCCGAGCAGGCGAGCGGGCAGGGCGGCGGCGGCATCCTGCACCCACCATTGCCCGGCCTCGAAGCCCTCCAGTGCCCGGACGGGGCCGTTATGGGCCGTGCGTACCGAGCCGGTGGGCAGCACCCGGCCACCGAGCCTGTCGGCCCAGCCGGCGGCGTCCGCCTTCACGGAGAGGTCGAGCGAGGGCTCGACGCGCTGGGCCGCCGCGATGGCCGCGGCGGTCGCCTCGCCATACTGGGCCGACCAGCGCTTGTAGAGCCAGGAGGGGGTATCCGCCTCGGGCGGGAGGGCGGCGAGCAGCTCTTCCTTGCCGGCCGAGATCTTGCGCAGCACGGCATTGGCGAGGCCGGAAAAGGCCTGGGCGCGATCGTCCCCGCGGGCGAGGCGCACGGCGAGGTCGACGGCGGCACGGTCGGGCACGTCGAGGAAGAGGATCTGGGCGGCCGCCGTGATCAGGATGGCTTCCAGCGGGCCGGATTTGCGCGGCATGCCCTTGGCGAGCAGGTCGCTGAGGATGGTGCCGATGGTGCCATAGCGCCGCATCGAGACGCCGGCGATCATGCGGGCGAGCCCCAGATCACGCGCGTCCAGCGAGGCATCGTCGAAGGCATCTTCCAGGGCAAGGTCCTGGCCGAGGACGCCTTCCACGGCCTTCATCGCGAGGGCGCGGGCGGCAAGGCCGGGAACGCCGGGCCCGGAGGAGGGGCGGCGGGCGGGAAAGGGAGGCTTGTTCAAGGGGCTATCAATCCGATTTGCCGCCTCAATAGAGGATTTGGCCGCAAGGCGGAACCCCTGTCAGGCTATGGCCGGCCGCGCGCCTTGCCTCATCCTGCAATCCGTATCATCAAAAGCAGCGGCATGCCGGGCGGGCGAGGAGGAGCTTTTGCGCAACATTGATTTCACCTCCTGGCAGAACCTGCTGGCAACGGTGATCGGCCTCGCGCTCTTCACGCTGATCGGCGTCGGCATTCGCCTGCTGGCGATGGTCACCATCCAGCAGCGGCGCGAACGCCTGAACCGGCAGATCAACGAGCGGGTCCGCACCTTGATCGCGGCCTATCGCACGCTCGGCGGCTCCTTTACCGGCGACCTTACCGTCGATCCGATGCATCTGCGCGACCTGCGCCGGCCCTCTGCTCCGCCCGAGGGAGCGGCGGACGTGCTCGACCTCAGCGCCGACAAGGTCGCGCGCTCCGACAGGGCCCGCCGCATCCGCGACGCGGTCGAGGCGGCCTTGTCGGACATCGTCCTGCTCGGCACCGAGGAGCATGTGCGCCTCGCCAGCCGCGCGGCGCGCGAACTGGTCGCCGGCCATCCCGTCCACACCCAGGAACTGGTGATGTCCCTGCGCGCCTTCATCCGCGAGGCCCTCGACCTCGCCCCGATCCCCGCCGATATCGAGCTGCCGGCGCAGGGGCCTGCACGCCCCTCCGCCTCGGGCGGCGGCGGCAAGGGGGAGCGCGGCAAGGAGGAGGGCCGCCAAGGTGGGAGCGGTGGCGGCGGCATGGGAGGCGGAATGGGAGGAGGAATGGGCCTGGGGCTGGGATCCCTCGGGCACGAGGACGACCCGTCTTCGGGCCATGGCACCTGAAGACGCGCCGAAACGAGGCGTGAGGGCAAAACGGGCTCTTCGCCAAAACGCGCTTTGCCCTGAGGCCGAAAAGGCGTTATCGCCTCACCATGCCCATCGAGATCTTCGTCGACGCCGATGCCTGCCCCGTCAAGGACGAGGTATTCCGCGTGTCCATCAGGCACGGGCTCAAGACCCATGTCGTCGCCAACAGCTTCATGCGCGTGCCGCGCGATCCCCTCATCGAATTCGTGCTGGTGCAGGCCGGCCCTGACGCTGCGGATGACTGGATTGCGGCGCGCGCGACGCCGCAGGCCGTGGTCATCACCAACGACATCCCGCTCGCCAGCCGCTGCATCGCGGTCGGTGCCCAGGTGATAGGCGCCACCGGCAAGCCCTTCACCGAAGCCTCCATCGGCATGGCGCTCGCCACCCGGAACCTGATGGAGCACCTGCGCTCCACCGGCGAGATGACCGGCGGCCCGAGGCCCTTTGCCGCCAAGGACCGCTCGGCCTTCCTGCAGGCCCTGGACACGGCGATCATGCGGCTGAAGCGGGCGGGCGGGTAACGGCTCCGTCCGGTGGGGAGAAGGGCTCCCGCATTCCCTGCGCCACCCTGTCGCTTGGCGCTTCGGCGGCGTGCGCCTATCTAGAGTGGGGCAGCCAGGAGATTTTCATGTCCGAGCATGACGACGAGGCGAACCGGCTTTCGGCCAGAGCGAGGCGTTATGCCCGGGTCGGCGTCAATGTCGGCGGCGTGGCGGCCCGCATGGCCGGGTCGCGGTTGATGGGCGGCGGGGCTTCCTCGAGCTCCAATGCCGCAGCGCTGGCCAAGGCGCTCGGCGGGCTGAAGGGGCCGCTGATGAAGGTCGGCCAGTTGCTCTCCACCATTCCCGATGCGCTGCCGCCTGATTATGCCGCCGAACTCTCCAAGCTGCAGAGCCAGGCACCGCCCATGGGCTGGGCCTTCGTCAAGCGGCGCATGATGGCCGAGCTCGGGCCGGACTGGGCCGGACGCTTCGCCAGCTTCGAGCACGAACCGGCGGCGGCCGCCTCGCTCGGCCAGGTCCATCGCGCCACCGCCAAGGACGGCACCGCGCTGGCCTGCAAGCTGCAATATGCCGACATGCAGTCGGCCGTGGAGGCCGATCTTTCCCAGTTGCAGGTGCTGTTCGCCCTGCACCGGCGCTTCGATCCGGCCATCGACACGCGCGAAATCTACCAGGAGATCGGCGAGCGGGTGCGCGAGGAGCTCGACTATCGCCGCGAGGCCAAGCATACCGCGCTCTACCGCAACGCCTTCGCCTCGCTCGGCATCAGCGACGTGCGGGCGCCGCGGGTATGGCCCGAGCTTTCCACCGGCCGGCTGCTCACCATGGACTGGCTCACGGGCGAGCGTATCCTTGCCTTCAAGGAGGAGGATCTTGCCGTGCGCAACCGGCTGGCGGCGGCGATGTTCGCGGCCTGGTGGCAGCCCTATGCCCATATCGGCATCATCCACGGCGACCCGCATCTGGGCAATTACACTGTGTTCAGCGAGGGGGGCGAGCCTGCGGGCATCAACCTGCTCGATTATGGCTGCATCCGCATCTTCCCGCCGGCCTTCGTGGGCGGTGTGGTCGAACTCTATCGCGGCCTCCTGCACGGCGAGGCCGAGCGCGTGGTGCATGCCTATGAGAGCTGGGGCTTCAAAAAACTGAGCAAGGACCTGATCGAGACGCTGAACCTGTGGGCCCGTTTCATCTTCGGCCCGCTGCTCGACGATCGGGTGCGCACCATCGCCGATGGCGTAGCCCCGTCCGAATATGGCCGAAGGGAAGCCTATGCCGTGCATCAGGCACTCAAGCAGAAAGGCCCGGTGACGGTGCCGCGCGAATTCGTGTTCATGGATCGCGCCGCGATCGGGCTCGGCGGCGTGTTCCTGCATTTGCGCGCGGAACTGAACTTCCACCGCCTGTTCGAGGCGGCGATCGAGGACTTTTCGATCGAGACCGTGGCAGCCCGGCAACAGGCCGCGCTCGCCGAGGTTGGTTTGTAAAGCCGAAACCGGCTCCAGGTGTCACCGAGCGTGAAGCCTGCCACTCCCGAGTTGTCTCGCCCAATCGATCCTCAGGATCGATTGGGCTCGCAATGACGGGAGGTTAGTCAGGTCTCAGGAGCCTCCATTGACGCTCCTGCCCCCTTATTCAGGAAGCTGGGGCTTCGCTCCGGTGATGCAGCGGATGCCGCATGGCGGCGTGATGCACCCGGCGCGTCGTCATCGGGGCAGTGGGCGCTTCCACGCCGGGCGCCGCCTCCACCGCTGGATTGACGCCCTGTCCGGCATTGGCGTTCCACAAAGGCATGGCCGCCGGCGCGACAGGTGTCTTGGCTTCGTCATAACCGAAGCCGCGCTGGATCGAATAGAAGTCGGTGATGCCATCGGCCTGGGCGCAGGACGCTGCCGCTGCCAGTCCACATGCGGCCAAGACGGAAGTGATCAAAATTCTCATCGTGTTTACCCTTTGGAATATTGCGGTGCTCTCGTGGCATCGCGATGTCAGAAGTAGAGAATAGCTTTGCCATAAGTAAGGCATCAACATAGTGTTCGCGAAGTTTTGAAATTTGTTTCTGCAGTGTTGCTGAGATATTTATCAATGATTGTTTGGGTTTTTGGTTGCAACTTTTCATTGAAGATCGAAAACTATTTATGGTTGTGCGATGACGGGGGATTCAACGTATTGGCGATGGCCATGTCTGTGGGGGGAAGTCGACCGATCGGGCAGGCGGTTGCCATCCCCGGCCCATCCGCCTATGAGAGGCTTCCCACCCTCGATGCTCCGATTCCGCCATGACCCCGACGCAACCGGCTGCCAGCCTTGCCGATCTCCGCCAAGAAATCGATCGCATCGACGCCGCCATGCATGGGCTTCTGATGGAGCGTGGGGAGATCATTGACCAGCTCATCGCCATCAAGCGCTCCCAGGCCTCGGGCTCCGCTTTCCGGCCGGGACGCGAAGCCTCGATGATGCGCGAGATCGTCGGGCGCCATCACGGCATCCTGCCGGTCGACATCGTCGAATCGATCTGGCGGGTGATCATCGCCACCTTCACCCATGTGCAGGCGCCCTATACGGTGCATGGCGACATCTCGCTCGGCAATGCGGCGATGCGCGACGTCGCCCGCTTCCATTTCGGTTTCGTCGTGCCCTACGAGACGCATGACGATGCCGGCGACGTCATTCACGCTCTGAGCCATTCGCGCGGTGATCTCGGCCTGGTGCCGGTAGCGGCGCCTGGTGCCTGGTGGCGTGCCCTTGAAGGGGAGACAGCGCCCAAAATCATCGCCAGGCTCCCCTTCGTCGAGCGGGCCGATCATCCGGCCGCGTTACCGACCTATGTGCTGTCCAAGCCGATCGACGAGCCGCCTTCGACCAGCGATATCAGGCTGGTCTCAGCCGTGCTGCCGGCTGCCCTGCCCAAGCTGCCGCAGGGGTGGAGCGTTCCAGCTCATGCCGGTGCGGCGCTGCTCGTCGCCCTGCATCCTGGCCAGACCGTCGTCGCGCTCGCCGAAGCCCTGCCGATGGGCACCAGTTTCGAGCCGGTCGGCTCTCACGCGCCGGCTTTCGTCCTGCCTCTCAAGTAATCTTGGAATCCCCAAACATGAACGGTCCCGTTCCCCGCAAGGGCATCCTCGACATCGATGCCTATGTGCCCGGCAAGTCCGCTGCGCCTGCTGGCGTCAGGCTCTGGAAATTGTCGTCCAACGAGACGCCGCTCGGTCCGAGCGCCCAGGCCAAGGCAGCCTATGCCGCCGCGAGCGAGAAGCTCGAACTCTATCCCGACGGCGCTTCCTCCGCTCTGCGGGCCGCGATTGCCGGACGCTACGGCCTCGACCCTGCCCGCCTGATCTGCGGCGCCGGCTCGGACGAACTTCTCTCGCTGCTGGCCTATACCTATCTCGGCCCGGGCGACGAGGCCGTCTATAGCGAGCATGGCTTCCTCGTCTACAAGATCGCGACCCTTGCGGCTGGCGCCACGCCGGTGGTAGCGCCCGAGAAGAACTACACGGCCGATGTCGATGCCCTGCTCGCGCGGGTGACCGCGAAGACGAAGATCGTCTTCCTCGCCAATCCCAACAATCCCACCGGTACCTATCTGCCCTTCGACGAGGTCAAGCGCCTGCATGCCGGCCTGCGTTCCGACATCCTCCTGGTGCTCGATGCCGCCTATGCCGAATATGTGCGGGCGAACGATTATGAGTCCGGCCTCGAGCTGGTGGCGACCAGCGCCAATGTGGTGATGGCCCGCACCTTCTCGAAGATCTACGGCCTCGCCAATCTGCGCCTGGGCTGGATGGTAGGCCCGCTCGCGGTGATCGATGCGGTCAACCGCATCCGTGGTCCCTTCAACGTCTCCGGCCCAGCCATGGCGGCTGGCATCGCCGCCATCGAAGACCAAGCCCATGTCACAGCCGCCATTGCCCATAACGACGAGTGGCTGGCCTGGCTGACCAGCGAGCTCACCGGCCTCGGCCTGGGCGTGACGCCCTCGGTCGGCAATTTCCTGCTGGTGCATTTCCCGAAGGAAGCCGGCAAGAGTGCCAGGGACGCCGACGCCTTCCTGACCGAACGCGGCCTGATCCTGCGGCGCGTCGACGCCTATGGCCTGCCCGACGCCCTGCGCCTGACCATCGGCCCGGAGGAAGCCAATCGGCTGGTGGTCGAAACGCTGCGGGCGTTTCTGGGCCAGTAAAGCGGATTCCTCTTCACCCCAACCCCTTTTCCGAGCTGGGAAAGGGGAGCCAGTCTGGAGCCTTCATGTCCGATCTTTCCACCTTCCCGATCACCAAGCGCTGGCCCGCCCAGCATCCCGATCGCATCCAGCTCTATTCGCTGCCCACGCCCAATGGTGTGAAGGTATCGATCATGCTGGAGGAGACCGGGCTCGCCTATGAGCCGCATCTCATCGACATCGGCAAGAACGAGACCTGGGGTCCCGAATTCCTCTCGCTCAATCCCAATGGCAAGATCCCGGCTATCATCGATCTCGATGGCCCGGGCGGTAAGCCACTCGGCCTGTTCGAATCCGGCGCCATCCTGCTCTATCTCGCCGAGAAGACCGGCAAGTTCCTGCCGGCTGATGCCGCTGCCCGCTACGAGACCATCCAATGGGTGTTCTTCCAGATGGCGGCAATCGGACCGATGTTCGGCCAGGTCGGCTTTTTCCACAAATTCGCCGGCCGGGAGATCGAGGACAAGCGTCCGCTCGAACGCTACCGAGCCGAATCCAAGCGCCTGCTTGGCGTGCTCGAAACACGCCTGGAGAGCCGCGACTGGCTGATGGGTGCCGACTATACCATCGCCGACATCGCCACGCTTGGCTGGGTGCGCAACCTCGTCGGCTTCTACGGCGCCGGCGAACTGGTTGATTATGCCCGCCTGGAGCGCGTGCCGGCCTGGCTCGAGCGCGGCCTCGCCCGCCCGGCGGTACAGCGCGGGCTGGAGATCCCGAAACGGGACTGACGCTCCCGGGACAACCGGCCTCCTGCCGTCTCTTCAACCTTTATTGATACAGAAAAAAGCGACGCGGCTAAAGACAGCCGCGTCGCTTTTCATTCGAGACGTTAAGGTTCGGGGGAAGGCAAATCCTCCGCGCTCTTGCGGAGGATTTGCCTTCCCCCGTCTCATCGTGCACAGAAGGCGAAAATTCCAGGGTTCCCATGTCTGACGCTCCCTTTCTCTTTGACCGGCTCTGCGTGATCGGGATCGGCCTGATCGGCTCCTCCATCCTGCGAGCGGCACGCAGCTATAGGCTTGCCCGGACGCTGGTGGCGGCGGACCTTTCGCCGAATGTAGTTGGTCGCGTTGAAGAGCTCGGCATCGCCGATGTCGCCACCACGGATTTCGGCGCCGCCGTGGTGGACGCGGACTGTGTCATCCTCTGCGTGCCCTCGGGCGCTTTCGGCGTGGTGACGGAGATCATCGCTCCGCATCTCAAGCCCGACGCCATCATCTCGGATACCGGCTCGGTCAAGGGCGCCGTGGTGGCGCAGATGTCGCCCTTCCTGCCCGCGGGTGTGCATTTCATCCCGGCCCATCCGGTGGCCGGCACCGAGCATTCAGGTCCCGATGCCGGCTTTGCCGAACTGTTCGAGAATCGCTGGTGCATCTTCACGCCGGCCGAGAACATCGACGCCGAGGCCCTGGCGCGCTATCGCGCGTTCTGGGAAAGACTCGGTTCCAAGGTGGAATGCATGACGCCGGAGCATCACGACCTCGTGCTCGCCGTCACCAGCCATGTCCCGCATCTCATCGCCTACAACATTGTCGGCACCGCGGACGATCTGGAGGCGGTGACGCAGTCGGAGGTGATCAAGTTCTCAGCCGGCGGCTTCCGCGACTTCACGCGTATCGCCGCCTCCGATCCCACCATGTGGCGCGACGTCTTCCTCAACAACAAGAAGGCCGTGCTGGAAGTGCTCGGCCGCTTCTCGGAGGACCTGGCCTATCTGCAGCGGGCGATCCGCTGGGGGGAAGGCGACAAGTTGTTCGACCTGTTCACCCGCACCCGCGCCGTGCGCCGCTCGATCATCGACCAGGGCCAGGAGACGGCCGCTCCCGATTTCGGTCGTCCGCATGGCAAGCAATGAAGCCTGTCGCCAATGAGGCCTGTCGCACGGCCGCCATCAGCCTCGTCAACGCCGCCAAATCCTGTCGTTTGCAGGCTAGCGGCTGGCCCGGTTGCGACCTTAATTAACAGGTGACTTCTCTCCAAGGCGGAACGGAAAGACCATGACCGAAACGGTTATTACTTCGGAAAAGCAAAAGGTCGTGCTGGGCTTCGACAAGCGCTTCGTCATGATCGGCGAACGCATCAATCCGACGGGCCGTAAGCTGCTCGCCGCCGAGATGGCGGCCGGCGACTATTCGCGTGTCGTCTCCGACGCGATCGCCCAGGTCGAGGCCGGCGCCCAGATGCTGGACGTCAATGCCGGCATCCCGCTTGCCGACGAGCCGAAGATCCTGGCCGAATGCATCAAGCTGGTGCAGGACACCGTGCCGGTGCCGCTCTCGATCGACTCGTCCATCGTCGAGGCGCTGGAAGCCGGTCTTTCCGTTTACAAGGGCAAGCCGCTGGTTAATTCCGTCACCGGCGAGGAAGAGCGCCTGGAGCGCGTGCTGCCGCTGGTGAAGAAATACAATGCCGCCGTCGTTGCTATCTCGAATGACGAGACCGGCATCTCCGAAGATCCCGATGTGCGCTATGAGGTTGCCAAGAAGATCGTCGAGCGCGCCGCCGATTACGGCATCCCGCGCGAGGACATCGTGGTCGATCCCTTGGTGATGCCGGTGGGCGCCATCAACGATGCCGGCCGCAAGCTGATGCATCTCTTGCGCCGCCTGCAGACAGAACTGAAGGTCAACACCACCTGCGGCGCCTCCAATTTCTCCTTTGGCCTGCCGAACCGCCGCGGCCTCAACGCCTCCTTCCTGCCGATGATGATCGGCGCCGGCATGACCTCGGCGATCATGAATCCGCTGCATCTTGAAGACATCCAGGCCATTCTCGGCGCCGACGTCGTGATGGGCCATGATCCTAACTGCATGAGCTGGATCAAGAAGTTCCGCGAGCCGCAGCCGGAAGCCGCCGAAGGCGCCGGCCGCCGCGAACGACGTCGCGCGCGCGGCTGACGATCTCACCCTCCCTCCTTGTGGGGAGGGGCCGCGATAGGGGCGGATGAGGGGTGGACGTACCTATCGGTTTGTTGCCAAGAAACGAAGAGCCAGATTAGAAGGTCGCGAAGCTCCCCTCATCCGACCTCGCTTCGCTCGGCCACCTTCTCTCGCAAGGGGAGAAGGAGGATCGGCCGTTGCGGCAGACATTCAAGGCCCCGCCGATGACCAATCCGCTCGTCTTCTTCGCACCCTCCGGCAAGCGCGGCCGTTTTCCCGAAGGTACCTCCGTCCTCGAAGCGGCTCGCAAGCTTGGCGTCGACCTCGATTCGGTCTGCGGCGGGCGCGGCATTTGCGGGCGCTGCCAGATCGAGGTCGGTGACGGCAAATTCCCCAAGCTCGGCATCGTTTCGGCACCCGAGCACGTCACCGAATGGAACGCGGTGGAGGAGCGCTACGTTTCCAAGCGTGGGCCGCTCGCCGAGGGCCGGCGCCTCGGCTGCCAGACCAAACTATGCAGCGACGTCGTCATCGACGTACCGCCCGACAGCCAGGTGCATCGCCAGGTCGTGCGCAAGAGTGCGGCGATCCGCGACATCGCCATCGAGCCGGTCGTGGCGCTGCACTATGTCGAGGTACGCGAGCCCGACATGCACGAGCCTTCCAGTGATTTCCGCCGCCTGCAGGAGGCTCTGGAGCAGCAATGGGGACTCAAGGACGTCACGGCGCCGCTGGAATCGCTGCGTCTGCTGCAATGGTCCCTGCGCCAGGGGCAGTGGTCGGTGACGGTGGCTGTCAGGCACAAGCGGGAGATCGTCGGCATCTGGCCCGGCCTGCATGAGCAGGGGGTGGGGCTGGCCGTCGATATCGGCTCCACCACCATCGCGGCGCATCTATGCGATCTCGCCAGCGGCGAGGTGCTCTCTTCTTCCGGCATCATGAACCCGCAGATTCGCTTCGGCGAAGACGTGATGAGCCGCGTCTCCTATGTGATGATGAACCCGGGCGGCGATGTCGAGCTGACCACGGCGGTGCGCGAGGCGATCGCCGAGCTCGCCGTGTCGGTCACCAAGGAGGTCGGCCTCAACTCCAACGACATTCTGGAGATGACGGTGGTCGCCAATCCGATCATGCACCATCTCTTCCTCGGACTCGACCCGACCGAGCTCGGCGGTGCACCCTTTGCGCTCACCATCGATGGCGCCTACCAGACGCGGGCGGCTCATCTCAACCTGCCGCTCTCCAGCGGCGCCTATGTCTATGTGCTGCCCTGCATCGCCGGCCATGTCGGGGCTGACACCGCCGGCGTCGTGCTTTCGGAAGGGCCCTATCTCAGGCCGGAAGTGTCGCTGGTGGTCGATGTCGGCACCAATGCGGAGATCGTGCTGGGCAATCGCGAGCGCCTGCTCGCCTGCTCCTCGCCCACGGGCCCGGCCTTCGAGGGCGGCCAGATCTCCTCGGGCCAGCGTGCTGCGCCCGGCGCCATCGAGCGCGTGCGCATCGATCCCGCCACGCTGGAACCGCGCTACAAGGTGATCGGCTCGGATCTGTGGTCGGACGAGCCGGGCTTCGACAAGGCGGTGGTGCGTACCGGCGTCACCGGCATTTGCGGTTCAGGCGTCATCGAGGCGATCGCCGAGATGCTGCTCGCGGGCCTGATCACACCCGATGGCGTCGTTGACGGTACCATGGCGGCCCGTTCGCCGCGTGTCGAGGAAGATGGGCGCACCTTCAAATATCTTGTCCGCGAGGGTGAGCCGCGCATCGCCATCACCCAGAACGACGTGCGTGCCATTCAGCTGGGCAAGGCGGCGCTCTATGCCGGCGTGCGCCTGCTTATGGACCGCTACGGCGTCACCGCCGTCGACCGCATCACCCTGGCCGGTGCCTTTGGCAGCCATATCGACGTCAAGCACGCCATGATCCTCGGCCTGGTGCCCGATTGCGAACTCGACAAGGTCGGGTCTGCCGGCAATGCCGCCGGCACCGGCGCCCGCATCGCTTTGCTCAATGCCTCGGCCCGCACGGAGATCGAGGATGTGGTGCGCCGTATCGAGAAGGTGGAGACCGCGATCGAGCCTTCCTTCCAGGCCCATTTCGTCGGCGCCATGGCGATCCCGCACAAATCCGACCCGTTCCCCTATCTGGAGGCGGCGCTCGGCGTCACCTTCAAGCGTGGCAGCGGCGATGGCGAGGGGGGCGGGGGCCGTGAGCGTCGGCGCCGAAGGGGCTGATGGCAGTGACATGCCTCATGTCGTGATATCAGCCCCTCTCTTGGAAACATCAGGCCTTCCGCGATAGGAAGGGGTGATGTCAGCACTCCAAGGATTGCCCATGCCCGCTTCCTTCACCGGCTTCGGCGAGAAGGCATTGCCCTTCTTCAAGGCGCTCGAATTCCATATGAACCGCGACTGGTTCCAGGAGAATCGGGGCCTGTATGATAGCGACGTGCTGGCGCCCTTTTCGGCCCTGATCGAAGCCGTCAACGCGGCCTGCATCGCCAAGGGCCTGCCGATGCGCGGCACGCCGAGGAGCGCACTCTTCCGCATCCATCGCGACGTACGCTTCGCCAAGGACAAGCGCCCCTACAAGACCCACGCCGGCGCGGTGATGACGCGTTCAGGCGCCAAGAACGACCCTGGCCTCACTTATTTTCACGTCTCGCCCGAAGGCTGCTTTGCCGCCGTCGGTTTCTATGATCTCGAGCCGAAGCAACTCGCCGCCTTTCGCCAGGCGATCGTCGGCGCCCCCGGACGTTTCCGTGCCATGAATGCCAAGCTTGGCGCTGCGGGCCTCGCCTTCGATCCGCAATGGAGCCTGAAGCGCCCGCCGCGTGAAGCCACCGGCATCGAGGATGCCGATCTCATCGCCGCCCTGAAGCTGAAATCGATCGTGGTGAAGCGGCCCCTGCCGGACACGTTGATTCGCAGCCCCAAGCTCGTCGATGCCTGCACCGGCCTCATCGAAGATGCCTTGCCGCTGCTCGACTTCGGCTGGGCAGCCCTGGCGGTGCTGGAGCCGGAACGCGGTTGAATGACACGGAAAGGGCTTGACCTTTGCGCCGCAAACGGGTTTTCGTGGCGCCAAGGCTGTCCCGGTAGCTCAGCAGGATAGAGCAACGGTTTCCTAAACCGTAGGTCAGGGGTTCGAATCCCTTCCGGGACGCCAGCGAGGTATTTGAAATTGCTGGATTATCCGTATAAATCCTATGCGCACGAAGCGCGAATGTCGCATAGAGCAACGGTTCAATCAGTCACAAAAGACGGCACAGTCGATTTACGGGCTGTTCTAGATTGGGGCAAAAAAAGCCGCCCCAAGCCCGAAGGCCAGGGGCGGGCTTTGTGATGTGGAATAGGTCAGCGCGGGCCATTTGCCATCGGCCGGTTGAGCCTGTTCTGATCCTCGAGCGAGCGGGTTAGAACTTCTACCTTTGTGCCTACCGCGTTCACGTCCTTCCGAAGCTCCTTGAGCTGATCGGAGAAGCTGTCAACGATACGGTCAACCCTGGAGTTCGTGGCCACGATATCCGCCTCCTGCTTTCCAAGGCGGAACTGAACGGCTTCGATCGGGGCAATCTTCGCCTCTAGCGCGGAGAAACGGGTGTCGATCAGAACGCGCCGCTCCGCCATTTTCTTCTCAAGATTTTCCTGCCAGATCTTCACCCGATCCTGATTGTTCTGCAGCGTGTTGTAGTTGCTGACCATGGCGACGGCGACACCAACCACGGCAATGAGGCTGCCGATATCGACCTGTGGTTTGAACCGGGAAGGTGTGTGCATTGGCTTCTCCTCCATCGGTCACTTCCAACACCCTGCGGCCTTGCCGCGTTCGTAATGTGCGCCGAGTCGGCGCTCTCCTTCGATCGAGGTGGCGGCGACGCCGATCAGGCTATCGCGGATCACGCCGCATGGTTTTGTCACCGGGACCGGTGAGGCACACCCGGTTAGCCCGGTCCCAGCTACCGCCAGCAGAGCGGCACTGATCAAAGCGCTGGTAGTAATCCGTCTCTGCCTAGTCGGCGTTCTGGTTCGCGGCATCGTTCGCCCTTTCGATTTTCTGCCGTTCGGTTTCCGCTGCGACGTTTTCGCGGTGCTTGACGAAGCCCACGGCAGCCATCAGCACGAGCGCGATACCGACGATGGCAGCCCAGGCGCGCACGGGGACGAGGGCAAGCAGCGAGCTCATGCTGCCGCCTCCCGGTGCTTCATCTGCTGGTAGGCCACGACGGCCAGGCCGACGATAGCGGCGAGGCTTCCCCCGACCACCAGAACGGTAAAGACCGTGTCGACAAAACCGCCATTGCCGGTGAGCGGGGATAGCGAATCCTTGGCCGCACCGATCCCAGCGCCGGCCGTGCCGATCGTGGCCGTGATCGTGCCTTTGCCGGCGGGCGTGGCCGACACCTTCGTATCTTTCGCATTGGCCGTCTCCTGGCCGCCTGCCGGCGCTGGCGCAACGGTGCTGACGCCGCCCGCCATCTTGACCGCCGTCAGCCGCACATGGGCGACACGAGCGCTCCAGCCCTTGCCGAAGGTCGACCATGTCTTGAGGCTGCGCAGGAAGGCCAGACGGGCATCCTGCAGCTTGCCGAGCAGCCCGGCCGCATCGCGCCGGCGGATCGCATCGAGCGTCTTCGCCCCCATAATACCGTCAGCCTCGACACCCAGCACGCGCTGCAGCGTCTTCACGGCCTGGGCGGGGCCTGAGTTCACGGCGTAGTCGAACAGCGCATAGTCAAGACCCGCTGGCAGATCCTGGTAGCGGATTGGCTGGGCATATTGCTTGTCGAGGATCTGCGCGGCTTCAGCCAGGGTGAGGCGCTTCACCTCGTCTGGCATCGCCTTGCGGTCGAGCCGGCGCGAGGCACCGAGGGTGGCAGCGGTGATGCCGTATTTCGTGGCGCCGCCCGGGTCACGCGGATGGTTCACATAGCCGATTTCCGGCGTCGTCGCGATAGCACTAGTGCTAACGACCGGCCGGGCGGAGGGGTGAAGATGCGCCCGCCAGTCGATTTCCACCTCGCTGCTCTCCAGCAGGAAGCACCATCGGCGCAGCGTATGCGGCGACAAATGCAGCGAGCCGGCGTAGTCGCCGATGCTCATGCCGCTCCAGTTCATCGCCTCCACATGCATCGCCCAGAACGCTTGAAGCGCCCTGTTGCGGGTGTCCGTGCTGACGGCGTAGTGCCGCCGGACGCCGTTCTTCCGGCGCTTCTCGCGCTCAGCCAATCTCTTCTCACGGCCCAATTGTGCCTGATATTCCGCATGTTTACGAGCAGCGTCGGTGCCGAGAAGGTACTCGAGCCAGCGGTCGAACGTGCCCTTCGTCAGGCGATGCTTGCGGCAATATTCGGTCCGCGTCACGCCGCTACGGCGCCAGGCGTCGATGTGAACGAGCCACCAGGATTGGCGCACCTTGTTCTCAAAATGTCTCAAATTCATCGCAGATCCTCCTTGATACGAAGGAACCCGACCTGTTGCGATATTGCACGAGGGAAAGAGCGTGCAAGCGGGGCACGCTTACGATTGAAGCGAGTTGGACAGAGGCGAGGAAGTTATCGTCTCGCTTGTCGTATCGAGTTGCGACGGCCCTGAAATGTTTGAGTTTGTTGAAGAAGCGTTCGACGGCGTTGCGCTGGCGATAGAGCCATGAACTGAAGGCGAAGGTTTTGACCCTGTTGGGCATGGCGCGGATGTTGGCCCATGCGCCGCGCCCGGCCATCTCCTCACGCCAGGCATCGCTGTCATAAGCCCTATCTGCGAGTAGCGTGTTTCCCGGTTCGACCGTATCCAGCATGTCGGCGGCCGAACGCCCGTCATGGGCTTGGCCTTCGGTCAACTTCACACGGATCGGGCGACCTTCAGCGTCGACGAGGGCGTGGATCTTGGTGGTCAGGCCGCCGCGCGAGCGACCCATGCAACGGGATCTTTCGTCTTTTTTGGCCGTTGGCGGCATGCTGGTGAACGCGGATCGACGACGCATCGATCATTTGGATATCGCCGTCGTAAGCCACTGACACGGCTTGCAGAATGCGAGCCCAGTGGCCGGCCTTGCGCCACCGGTTGAAGCGATTGACGCAGGTCGTATGGGGCCCATAACGAGAAGGGATGTCGGCCCAGGGCGCTCCGGTGCGCAGGCGCCAGAAGATGCCGTTCAGAACGCGGCGATCGTCCACACGCGCAACCCCGCGCACCTTCGTCGGCAGAAGCGGCTCGATCACCGACCACTCGAAATCCGTCAAGTCAAAGCGCGCCATCTCAGCCTCCAAGGTGGAGATCAATGAATCAGAACGCTGCTTCCTTGGGAATCCCGTTTATGGGAACTGTGCCGTTGCCGGCAATATGGACATCGTGTCGATGTTGGTCGTTCGAGAGCGGCGATGATGGCTTCCCGGATTGCCGGAAGGGTGGGTTGGGGTGGCGGGCCTTGGATTCTTTTTTTCCCGCTTCGCCTGCTTGAGGCGCCGGGATTGAAGGAAGGCATAGGCGATCATGGACATGAGCGCGTGGCGGTGCAGCCCCGTCCATGATCGTCCCTCGAAGTGATCGAACCCGAGTTCCTCTTTCAGCTGCTGATGCGCCTGCTCGCAGATCCAGCGCGCCTTGATGGCGCCGGCCAGACGCTTGAGCGAGGTGTCGGCGGGCAGGTTCGGGAGGTAGTATTTACGCTCTCCATTCGAGCGATGTTCGCCGATCAGCCAGGCCTCTTCTCCCGGCAGATGCTGCTGTCCCATGTCGCCGATCCTCTGGGGCGGCCCGTCTGCCACCTTGATCCGCACCGCGGCGAAGCGAGCCTTCAGCGGCCCCTTGGTACCACGCCGCCAGCTCAGCGTGCGCCAGGGCACCATCGCCAGCGTCTTCTCCGCCGATACCGACTTTGCATCGGGAACATGGTTCTTGCGCGGGCGGCCGCGCCCAGCGACCGGAAAGATGAGGGCCACGTCAACCGGATACACCTTCTGGCGTGCCCCAACGCCGACCGCCCAGGTGAGGCCACGCGCGCTCAAGGCTTGTCGGAATGGCGCCGAGAGGCCATAACCGGCATCGGCCAGCACGCAGCCGAAGCGCAGACCGGCAGTGCGGGCCCGATCGATCTCGGCGAGCGCGATCTCGGGCTTCGTCCGATAGCCTCGAAGGTCCTCTGGCACGCGGGCTCGGGCCAGTCGCGCAGGATCGCTCGTCCAACTCTCGGGCAGGAACAGTCGCAACCCCACCATGATCGGAACTTCGCCGGAAGCCAGCGTCAGCGATACCAGTGTCTGGCAGTTGGCGTTCTTGCCCAAGGCCGAGGCGTATTGCGGCGCGACGCCGACCGAGCGCTCGCCCTTCTTCGGCAGCGCCGTGTCGTCGATGATCAGCCAGGCCTCGGCACCACCGACCAACCTGTCGGCCTTAGTGAGCAAGGCCTTCTCGAGCGGCGCGGCGTCCCAAACACCACTGGCGATAAAGTGATGAAGCTGGTCATAGCCGACACCGCCGTCGCGGGCCGCCATCGGCTGGATGCTCTTGCGATCGCCAGCGCCGATCAACCCTGCCACATAGGCCGGGCACATCCGCGCTCGTACCTTGTGCCGCAGAGCATCGAGAAAGGGCGCAAGCCAGCCCTCAAGATCCGACTTCCAGTTCTCGTCCATGGCCGGCCCTCCACAAAGCCGACCACCTATGAATCACGCAAACCACTCCGCGGGAATCCCAAAAATGCGCCTCGCCTAAAAATCTGCCAAAGTAGTGCTAGTCCCAGCATGCCATGGGTTGGTGGGCGGACGAACAGTTCGGGTTTTTCGGCGCTGATGTGTTTGAGTGCCTCGATCGGTGTCCTGAAGTGTAGCGCCCTGAGTCGCTTGGCGTAGTTATAGGCGAGCAGCCAATCGCGGACGTGGCGTCTCAGGTCCTGGATCGAAGCGTAATGGAAGGTCCGGACTGTAGCGTCTTTGATGGTTAGCACCATTCGCTCGGCCTGCCCGTTGGTCCAGGGGTGATATGGCTTTGTGAGCCTGTGCTCGACGTTGTTCTCACCGCAGACCCTTCCAAAGACATGGGCAACGAAGCCGCCCGCGGTCCGCCTGACATGCTGGATGAACTGGACCCCATTGTCGGTGAGCACCGTATGGATCTTATAGGGAACGGCCCTGAGCAAGGGCGGCAGGAAGCCGGCTGCGACCAGCTTGGTCGCCTTCCGGTAGATCCGGGCGAAGACCAATTTGGAGGTGCGGTCCACGGCCACGAACAGATGGGCTTTGCCGCCTTCGTAGCGCAGTTCTGCGATGTCGATATGGAAATAGCTGATTTCATAGGCTTTGAACCGCTTGGGCTTCTCGCGATCCGCCGTGACGCTGAAGGCAGCGGTGTAGCGACGAGCGTGTCAGATGCGGAGTGACGTCCTTCAGCGCGACGAAGACATCGTCCAGAGGCAAACGAGCCTGCACGCGCAAAGCAACGATCGCAGCCTCCTCGATTGTCGACAGGACGGAACTGCGACGCTCCTTGGGGCCCATTGGTTCATCCTCGACCGTATTGCGCAACCGCCACTTCCTTACGGTTTTCTCGTTGAGCCCGTAGCGCCTCGCCAGTTCTGCGGACGAAGCTTGCGATCGCTGTAACTCTGCTCCAACGGCGTACGTGGTCTTGGCGCTCCCGTATAAAACCTGCCCCATCACGCATCCCTCTCCGACGATGACAAACATACGCCATCACACTCCGGGACTAAACACCTAGGAGCAACGGAGGTTAGGTCGCCCCCACGGTCGGGCCTCCTCCATCTCATCAATTTGACGCCAACCCTGACCAGACCAGCTGACCGCTTGTGCAGAAGAAGAGCGGGACCAACGAGGTGTCCGCACGGATGCAGCCTGAGCACGGAGCAGCAGTCTCTGGCGACCTTTTGCTTCTTTCTCTTCAAGCCGTTCTAGAACGGCCAACGGCAGGGGAACAGCGTTAGCTAGGAAAGATTTTCTTGGACGAACTAGGTGGCTTTCCTATTACCTTACGAGCAAACGAAATTACTTTGTCCCGAATGTCTGGAATCATATCGATGGGTCCGCAAGGGTAATGCCATTTCAACCATTCAATGAACTTGCGCCATGGTGACCCCGGGACTGAGCGAGCATCGGCTCCCCAGCACCGTTTGACCAGACGGGCGCGCTTTCGTCGGCTACCACACGTATATTGGATTGTGCGATTGTCGGCGATTAGGAGCCCTTCTTGCTCAGCAAGCCGAAATGTCTGGCTCTTTGGCCAATCCTCGGGGAACCATTGTCCCCCAAAACGGTCGGCAATGACGGGCCTAAGACCCTTGGCAACGATCTGTTTCGTCATGCCATTTGGGCCAGCTTCAAAACTGCTGCCGTCCAATTGCGTCACCTGCGGTCCGGTATCGAGCGAATTGAAGATTTCCGTTCTCACCATAAATGCATTGGACCGGATCCCCACATTGGGAAACGGCGTGTCATGGTTGAGGCATTCGTATCCGCCACTGGCTCCAACGATCCCGCAATCGGGAATACCATCAAATGCCGCGAGATAGCGAGATAACCAGTTCGGCGCGAGAATTCGGCTCCATGAAGTCAAAGGGAGAATAAACTCAGTCGTGCAAGTGGCCGCAGCCTGACAGATCGCAGCCGTTGGTGGAACATCGTCAGGGAAGTATATAATTTTGATATAAAAATTCGGCAATTCAGCCAGGTTGTCTGTATAAGGAATTGGCTCGCTCGGATCATATCCTTTTGCGGCAATTACTAAATCATAAGTGGATCCGGCTGGATTATCTTTCAAGCTTCTAAAGAAGGCGCATAAATACCTCGGGTCGTTAATTTTTCGCCACAGAAATATTACAGTGATACGCGTCATCGATCTCTGATGTTTCGGGACATTCTGTTATCGTATACCACAGGTATGCCTGTGGTTCCATACCTACCATAGGATGAAGTGGGCTCCGCTTGTGTTCAAACAGGCGGCACGCTAGCGTCAAATAGTGGCATCAGGGAGAAGTTTATGCGCGCGACTAAGGCAGCAAACAGCCGGGAAAGCATCATTCAAGCCGTCGAAGAGGCCGGCTCCTCCGATGCCACTTTCTTCGGCTACCCCCCGCGCGAGAATGGTCTCTACCTTCAACAGGATCCCGAGGAGTTTGGGTCGTTTGTCCACTATATGGCAACGAAGGCCAAGCCAGCCGAATACAGTTTAGACATTGGCATAGCGTCGGGGGGGCAAACTAAATTTCTACGCGATTATTATTCAATGGATAAAACTATCGTCGTTGACGTCGGCACTCATCCCGTGTTTCCGCACTGGTCGCGCATCAAGAAAGATCTGAATAGCGATCTAATCGAAGAGATCATTTCCGATTCTCACGCGCCGGAAGTTCGACAACGCTTGTTGAAGTACGAAGATAAGATTGATTTCGCCTTCGTTGACGGCGACCACACCTATCATGGCTTGCGTAAAGACATCTTCCTCACCAAGGAGCTGTTGAAGGTCGGCGGGTATATGGTCTTGCACGACACGTTGGGAGTGTGGGACTGCAAGCGTGTCTTCGACGACCTGATCCAAGCCAAAGACTTCATCTTGGTTCGCAACTTCGCAATTCGATTTGGTATCTCGATCTGGCAGCTACAGCGGAAAAAGAGGATCCCAACGGCTTTCAATCGTTCGACGGGGCGCGGGAAGCTTTGAAGAGGTAAGGGTGCCGATGACGTGTCCGGATGGTTGCTTTCCACGAATCTGCTTGGATGCCGCCACCCCACACGGTAGTGAGCGATTAGATTTCGGGAAGCAGGAGAGCGCGTGGCCGAGGTTACGATTGGCGTTCCGGTTTACAATGGTCAGGAACAGCTTGAGGAATGTCTGGACTGCCTAGTTCGGCAGACGTTCTCGGATATCGAGATCCTGCTTTTTGATAACGCCTCGACGGACGACACGCAGGCGATTGCCGAACGATTCGCCGCACAAGACGGCCGTATCAGATACACTCGCAGACCTGAGAATGTCGGCGCCGTAAAGAACTTCATCACCCCGCTTGAGCAAGCAAAGACGCCATATTTTATGTGGCGGGCGCATGACGATGTTTCGTCGCTCGACTATGTTGAGAAGCTTGTGGGGGCATTGAAGCGAACGCCAACGGCAGCGCTGGCGACAGGAACAATCCAGTTCGAGCGTCCTAATGGCCGACCGACCAGGGACTATGTTCCGTCAATTCCAACCGGGTATAGGCTTTCAAACGTCCTGAGACTGATGTTTGGCTCTCATGCAGGCTGGTATTACGGCATCTGGAAAACCGAAACCTTGAGGCCCCTAATCGGTAAGGTGTGGACACAATTTCCCTATGCATGGGCCTCGGATCACCTAACCCTTTATCCTCTCCTACTTGACCAACAGGTCACAGCAGCGCCGGATACTAAATTTATCCAGCGGGTAACGCCGAAGGCATATGGCCCTCGAACAGGTCAGCGGCAACCTATTGCTGAGCTTCTGGAGTTGCGACGCGTCTTCCTGAAATCCTGTGACGATATGCTTGATGAATGTCAATTCGATCTCTTAATGAAATTGACGATCAAAGCGGCCAACCGCTTCTATGTTGGCAAGAGGGTCTACCCGATGAGGAAGATCATTAAGCGCGCGCTATTCCGCTACTGATCTCGTTGGCGTCTCGCGGGCACGCCCACCACGGTAATTCTTGCTGGCACGTCTTTGGTCACCACAGCACCTGCACCAATCATTGCGTCATTGCCGATTTTGATGCGGGGCAGAACTATAGCGCCAGCTCCGACGAAAACGCCATCGCCGACCTCGATCTGACCGCATAGTGTCGCCCCTGGCCCAATGTGGACTCCATCGCCGATGATGCAATCGTGGTCGACGCTGGCCCGGGTGTTGATGATCGAGCACGCACCCACTCGAACACATGTCGCCACTGCTGCCCCAAGAAGCACCTGTGCTCCCTGTGCGAGAACGGCATCTGTTGCAATCATGGCCATTGGGTGGACCAGCGAGACATGGCTGAGCCCTAGGGCGTCAAGACCCTTTGCAATGGCAAGACGGTCCCGACCGTACCCACCACCGATGGCCAGAGCATAGTAAGGCGTCGCCAAACCATTGGCGCGCCGATGCAGCCATGATTTGAGACCCTCGAGCCCGGGAAGAATTTCGACGCCGTCGAATGGCGATTTGATATCGCGATTGTCCACAACCGCGACTACCGAATAGCCTACTCTGGACAAAAGCTCACGGAGAACACGAGAGTGCCCAGTAGCGCCCCACAATACAACTTCATTCATCAGATCAGTGTGTTCTCTTTTCCACAAAGCACAGTATCAGACAGAAATCCTTTTTGCCAGTTGGAAGAACCAACTTAACGTCAGGGACGCTTGGGTTGCGATTATGAATAATAGGAGAACCGCTCAGAAAATCCACTGTCTTATCCCAAGCGATCTGGATCAATGGGCCGGTCCAAACGGTGGCGATTTGTCGGATCGTGTTGACCTCGGTATGCCACCGGCTGAGAATTGAGACATATGGCGTCGACCGAGCCGGGCGCCATTTGTGTTGGACGAATGGCATCACAGTTTTCCTCTCGTGTCGATCCAGCCGTTTGTTTGGATTGCAATGACGCCGGCCGTGCCTGACGAACGAACGCAGACGTTCACCTGTGAAGAGGTACTCGTCCAAACATCGACCTCCGCAGAGCCGCTGCTCCATGCCCCTCCGTTATAGGCTGAGGCGATATTGGGCATCGGCGCAACTCCCGTTGAAGCAGACCCAAGATCTGTCGGTGTCTGACTCGGGATATCGGGCGATAAGATCGCCATAGAGACGGAGTTCCCTGTTGACGCGAGGGTGAATCCAAGTAGTCGTGCCTTAACTTGGATGCCAGATGGAACTGACAGGGTCAGCAGTGAAACGTCAGATGCTGAATTGCTGTTCCGATCAAGAATAGGCACTGACCAGATGAATTCATCACCCCGTTGGATGAAGGAAGTGATCTGAGACGACGCATTGGTACGAATGGAGCCGAGCCGCCGCCTCGCCGTGTATCCCGCTGGCACTGTCGGTGTCGTGGCACTGAGCGACAAAAGCGCGTCGATCGAGCCGTCGCTGTCTTTTCGGATTAAATGTACGTGGTACCAGGCGTTCGCGGCGACTGATCCGGTATCAAGGCCACCATTGCCGCTGCCAGTTGTCCATCCCCCGAGCCCCTTCGTAATGGCGGAGCCGAGCACTATGTTATAGCCGGTACCACCATATTCATTGGCGCAACCACCAATTGTGATACCAACAGTTGTGGGGGATGCTTGTGAGAGCGTCAGTCCGTAGATGGTGCCCTGAGGCCATGTTGAGTTGACAGAAGTCCAGACCGGCACGCCGCCAGCCACAGTCAGCACTTGTCCAGTCGAGCCGACCGCGAGTTTGCCGAGAGTATTCGTCGCGCTGGCAGGATGTCACCGGCCGCGTAAGTGCTGATGTTCGTGCCGCCATTGGCGATGGCAAGTGTGCCGGCGATGTGGGTGGTAAGGCCGATCTTGCCCCAGGATGGCGCAGCGCCGATACCGCCGGAAATGAGAGCGTTGCCGGTTGTTACACCCGCCAGTTTCGAAAGACTGGCGGGTCCGGAGGCGTAGAGTAGGTCACCTGTCGTATAGGAGGTCTGGCCGGTCCCGCCCTGGGATGTTGCAGCCGATCCGGAGAGACTGGAAAATGCGAGCGGACTGCCGTTGATACGATAATTCAGCCCCGAAACGAGATCGACCCCCCCAGCATCGATCTTGCCGGCCAGGACGCCTGCGGTATTGCGGAACCAGACGGTGTTGTAGTCGATGACAAGATCGTTGACGTTTGGTGCTCCGGCCAGTCTCAACTGACCGCCGGTCGCGCCTACATTCTCCAGTGTAGCAATAGCCCAGACATTGGCCCGGCCCGTGCTCCAGGCATATTGCGTGCTGCTGTTGAGGGCCGTTGACGGGTTGTTGACCTCAACTTTGCTCCCGCCGGCCACATTCACAGTGAACGAGAGGTTATCGCCGCTTCGCACCCATTGTGCGCCACCGCTCTTGACCAGTCTCCCGGAAGCTCCATCAAAGATGACAGCTTCGCCATCATTGGCACCAGCCGGGCCCCCCACGGCTCCGATGTTCGACCGGGCCGCTGTTGCATTGGCAACGTCCGAGAGATTGTTCGCTCTCAACATGTCACCGCCGCCAGAGATGGTGGCCCAATCTGGCGTCCCAGAAGGGCCGCCAGTGCGGAAGAACTGCCCTGCTGTACCGGCCGGCAGGCGTGCGAGGGATGTACCATTGAAATACAGGATGTCGCCCTGCGCCCAAGCGTTGCCAGTGATTTCAGCCAGGCGTGCGCTATAGGCCTGGACGTCGGTGCCCGGCACCAGACCAAGGATCGAACGGGCGGCGCTGGCATTGGCAGCCGTGACCAGCGAAGAGCCGATAGTAGTTGCACCGATCGCCGTAAGCGCCGTCGAAGTATTGGCGGCCTGAAAGACGGAGATGCCAGTTGCGCCGCCGCCAGGGCTCGATCGCGCAACGGCTGCGTTGGTCAGATCCGAAAGGTTGCTGGCTCGTGTCAGCTTGGCATCGAGCGCAGCTTGCTGTGCCGTCGAAACGGGTTTGTTCGTGTCAGAGGTGTTGTCGGCATTACCAAGGCCCACATAGCCTTTCGCCAGTACGATCGTGCCGGTATCGGCGTTGACGGAGGTCACGGCGTTGACCTCGGCGCCCCGCTGGATTCCGTCGAGCTTCACCTTGTCTGCCGCAGACATCAGGCCGGCTGCCGTCTGGGTTGCCAGAGTCCCTAACGCGGTAATCTGTTCCTTCAGGCGCTGACCCCACATGGTGACACGGTCGAGCGCCTGGTTGATCGTATTGGCCGGCAAAGGGCCGCCATCTTGCAGATCGACGGATTGGGTGAGTGGCAGGTCCCGGTAGATGATCAGCGTGGTGCTGGTTGCGGGCGCGGCCGTCATGGTCACACTGCCACCTGCGGGAGAACCGGCACCGGTGATCGCATAGTCCGTGCCGAGCGTCTTGGTGGTGGTCGTTCCGTCTGTCGCCTGGATCTGTACCACGAGATCGGTGTTGGCCGTGAAGGAGGGCGGGAAGGCGAAAATGGTCGTGCTGCCATCGCCCGCATAGGAACGGCGATTGTCATAGCTTGAAATGGTCATGGGAGCTCCGGCAAACAAAACCCCGCCTTTGAGGCGGGGGCTTTGGGGGCAGGGGTGGAGTTGGGGAGCGAAAAGAGAGGGCGCGGAACGAGAATATTCTTGGAAGTGAACCGAAATCGGCGGTGCGAGTCTCGGCGCGGAGACCCGCCGGTACGTATGGAACCTGGGCAGACCGAAAGCGTGATCAGGCGAAGTTCCCTGGGAGCTGGGACACGCATGACCGGGATGCCATCACCGCATGCAAAATCATGAAACCTGGCTTTCCGATCTTCCCGATCGACGGCATCCGATCTACCGAAACGAAAAGGCCGTCTACATTCCCGCCTCGTCTGGGTTCTTCACCGGCGCGGTCAAGCCATTTTTCCCAGTCGTCCGAGTCCGCCAAACAGGCTGCCGGCTGCATTGAAATAGCCGCCGGTCTGGGCATTCCGGCCGGCGATGTTGGCGAGCCTGGCCTGGTAGTTCAGATTGTTGGCTTGGTTCCTGGCGTTCCATCGGATGGCGGCGATGTCGAGCGCGCCTTCGCTGGCGGTCGAGCCGATGACGTCGGAGGGTGAGCCGTCGAGATTGACGCCGGAACCGCCGGTGAGCGCGGTCTGCGTGCCGATGGTGCTGTCGACCTGGTCCTGCTTGCGGCTGGCCTGGTATTCGCCGGTCATCGTCTCGATCTGGGCCTGGCGGCGATAGGCCTCGGCCTGGGCGTCGGACTGGGCCTTGGCGGCGTTGCCCTGCTGGATGGCGCCGATGGCCGACAGGCCGGTGCCAGCGATCGAGGCGGCCGTACCGAGGCCGATGCCGGATATGGCGGAGCCGGCGGCCGAGGCGGCGGAAGCCAGGCCGGCTCCAATGGCTGCGAAAAGCGGTGGGCACATGGTCAGGGCTCCGGATCGGTGTTGAGGCTGATGGAACGGATTGTCGCCGGCAGCGGGCCGTCGGCGACCAGCACGAGTTCGCCCTCGTCACCCCAGCTCGTTTGCGGGCGAGCGTCGTAGAAGCCGGTAGCGAGTGGGGCAGCGGCGCCGAGATCATCGCTAGTGTGACGCAGGGTGATCTCCTCGGCTGTGGTTTCGTCCCGGCCGACGCGCAGCGAACCGGTTGCGAGGAAATCGATCTTGGCGAAGACGATCTTTTTGCGCCGCCCCAGGCCCGAACCATCGCCGGCCGAAGCGGGTGAGGGCATCAGGCGGGCACGCGAGATATAAGGCAGGCCGACGGTGATCGTTTTCGCGGGCTGCCCCGAGGCGAGCGAGACGGTGCCGCCGCTGACGATCTGGTCGGCCTCGCGCGCCCCGTCCGCCAGGATGGCGACACGCTGACCCTCGAGATGGCCGAGGCCTGTGACGCCGGTGGCGGACGCGCCGTCATATTGCAAGGCGCAGTCGAGATACCAGGCCTTGTCGGGCGCCGCGGTCGCCGCTTCGAAGGGCGCCGCCATGCGCTCGACATAACGTTTGCCCACGCCGCCGATCATGCGCCGGACGATCAGCCAGACTTCATTTCTGCCCTGGCCCGGCATGGTGGCGCAACTCTCGACGAAGCCGTCGCCGCCCATGACATGGCGATGCATGCCCGCCATGGACTGGTCCTTTTCATAGGTCAGTCCGATCAACTCGCCCTTGCCGTTGGGCAGCCACACCACGCTGTCGGGCTCCTGGGCATAGCCGACTTCCACGACGCCGGAGGCAAACAAGTGATCCGAAAGCACCGAGATATCCGGTGTCGCATAGCCCGCGCCGCTGTCACCCTGGACAAATTCGCGGAGCGCCTTGCCGAAGCTGGAAACGAAGACCGTCGAGTTACCGACCTTGGTTGGCTTGATCGCCTGTGAGGCATGGGTCGAAGCCAGGGACTGCCGGAAGTTGTTGGCTGAGAAGGGCAGGTTGGGGCTGTCGCGACCCATGGTGCGGGCGGCGCCGGCGGTGCCGATCAAGAGGTCCGCGCCCTCGGCAATCCATTGGATTTCGTTGACGTCGGTGAGGGTGAAGGAAATTGCGTCGTCATCCTTCACCGGTACGGAGACGGAGAAGTCGAGGAAAGAGCCATAACCACCGGTCTTGGTTGCCCAAATGGCGGACGGCTGCGCATTGGTGCGAGCATAGACCTTACGCTGTTCAAAGGTGGCAATGTGAGCTGGCCAACCCGGCACCGCGCCCCAGGCCCCAAGGCGCCATTGCTGGGTGCCGGTCGCCATTTGCAATGGTGCATCATAGAGTGTTGCTTGCACAGCAGTCGATGAAATGATCGATGTGATGATGAAAGACCGGTAGACCGAGCCTGATCCGAGCAGCGCGACAACACGACCAACATCGTCGGCGGAAAACCCGGCATCGTTGTTGATACCAGTGGTTGACGAGGCGGTGATGGTGATCGGTGCCGCGATCGACGGGCCTTCCAGCATCGCCAGTTCAGCGAGCACGATGTAGCTGCCGCCGTTGTTCGAACTGACATTGAGGCGATATCGGGTATAGGCTGTGAGGTTGGTGAAACGGTAAAAGCGAACCTCCGCACCTGACCAGTTGCTTTGCGCAAACTGGCTATCCAAAACAGACCATGTCGCACCGTCGTTAGACCCTTCGAAGGTCCAGGATTTCGGGGCTCGCGAGGCGAGAGTTTCAGAGCTGCCTCCAGCACCGAAGCCCGTGCCGGCGGTCAATGCATAGCCACTGATCACCTTGGCCGATGGGAAGGCGTATCCGATATATTCATTGCTCGCGGTGCTGGTCCCCCAATAGCTCGTATTGTTGCGGTCGAAGGCCTGCCAGGCCCGCATGCTCACGCTGCCATCTGCATAGTCGTTCGAATAGATGACCTGCCCACTTGGCGTTGTATATCCGGTCATGATCGGGGTAGCATTGCCAGTGGCAGATGGGGTCAGTGTGGTGTTTGTATCGTTGACCGGCAAGTAAGGGCCATACCGAAAATCAACCGCCCCGATACTCCAGTTGGTGTCAGATTTCCGCTTCACCCGCCGTGGCTGATAGCCCTTGTGCGTGATGTCGAGCACATCATTTGTCTGGTCGAAATCGAGCTGGAACAGGTCCGCATCGGCGTAAGGATGGGGCACCTCCACTGTGCCGACACGCCCGCCCAGCGTGTAGACCCGGAACACGCCAGCGTTGAACACCAGCATATAGGCCTGGCTCGCCGAGAAGATGAAGGGAATGAAGCGGGCGGGGCGGGAGGAATCCTTCACCTCCTGCACGAATTGCGTGCCGGGGCGGCGGGTGAGGCCGCCCTGGCGCATCACCATGAAATTCTGGCATTCCTTCAGCCCGGTCTTGAAATGCTCGAGATCGGCGCGGCTGTGCAGCTTGGGGGAAAGCTCGCCGCGCGAGAAGACCGGCTTGAGTTCATAAGCGCCCATCAGGAACGAGCCTCGATCCAGAAATCGTCTTCGATGTCATCCGGCGTGCCTTCCAGGGCATCGATCGCCTGCGCCTCGGAAAGGCCGCTTGCGTCTTCTGGCCGAGAGACTCGGCATAGGAGGCCTTGCCGGTGATGAAATGCGCCGCCTTCTGCGCCAGGGCCATGGCAAGCACGTCGGTGAATTGCTGGTCGAACTGGCCGGTATTCTCGACGTGCCTGACATAGCGGACGGGGCGCGGGGCCGGTTCGTCGGTGAGGATCTGGCTGCCCTCGACCTTGTGCGGAATGCTCCTGGCGTTCTCGGTGCCATCGACCGTCAGCGCCATCACCCGCAGGCAATCCACGGGCAGGTCGTAGGCAAAAGTCCAGCCGAAAGCGGGCGGTGTGGCCGATGCCGGCAGCAGGGTGCGAGCCATGGCGAAATTCCAGGGGTGGCGGCGCATCAGGCTCCAGGCCATCGGCCAGAAATTGCGCCGAAACCAGCGCGCCACGGCCGAATTGTCGTCGATGGAGGCCAGCGGCGCCTCGTCGAGATAATCCAGAGCCAGGTTGCAGATCTCGGTGATGTCGAGATTGACGGACATGAGGGCCTCCGGGCCGCGAAGATGGGTCTCGTCGGAGCGGCGCGTCGGCGAAGCGTCGCGCGCCGCCCCGGTTTCTCACCTGAAGGCGTTGGCCTGCTTGTATTCGGCGAGCCGACGGTTCACGATCTCGATCGGCGTCGCCTCGTCGATCGCGCTGCCGGCATCGTCGACGAGTTTGGCCTTGATCGCCTCGGCGCGAATGGCGGCGTCGACCGCCTCGGCCTCGTTCCTGGCCTCGCGCTCATTGGCCTTGTCCGGGATGAGCTCGAGATGCTCGTCCTCTTCGCGCACCTTACCGACGAGCTCGACTTCCTCATCCGCCTCGACGATGCGGCCGTCGACATAGGCCTTGGCCTTGACGAGATAGCGCGCCATTTCAGAAGCCCCCCACATTCAGGCCGGAGGGGTAGTTGACGATCGCCTCGCGGTCGGCGACGAGGCCCGCCGTCACCGTGCCGGCGGCGAAGGTGCCAGCCACGGTGTACTGCACGCCGAGATAGCGCTGGCGCTGGGCATCGAGCGAAAGGGCCGGCACCTGCACGCGCAGCCATTCCGAACCGGCGGTGAGGCTGGCGGCCGGGATGGCCGGCGTCTGCACGATGACGTTGGAGGATGACAGATCCGCACTGGCCGAGGTGACATAGGCGAACTGCACGGAGGTGCCGCCGGTGAGCGCGGTGTTGACGCGGATCACCAGTTCCAGGCTGTCGCCGGGGCCGGGATCGCGGGCCTGGGTGAGATCGATGGTATTGGTCGAGACGGCGCTGGCGGTGATCGCCTGCTTGTCCGACAGCAGAAGTTGCTGGTCCAGGATCATGGACATGGCTCCGATGATGGGAAGGAAAGGGAAAGACGCGTGAAGCGCGGCAATCCCTCCCCGGTTTCGGGGAGGGGGGCCTGAAGGGCCGGGTGGGGGAGCGTGGCGCCACTCTCCCCCTTCCGTCGCTGCCGCGCAGCGATGGAAGGAACATCTTCGTTTGCGAAGATGTTCCGGACTTCCCCGCAGCCGGGGAAGGATTAAGCGCCTCATTCTGGAAAGTCAGCGGATCTCAGACCACGCGGGCCTCGGTGTTGAGGAGCTGGTCGGTCAGCCGCACCGGGATGCCGCGGAAGCTGAGGAAGGGCTGGCCCTGAGCGTCCGTCACCGTCTGGAAGGCGAGGGTCGACTTTTCCATGGCCTGGATGTCGCCCCAGGTCTTCACCGCCCGGTTCACGTAGAAGGCGGGCCTGCCCATCTTGAGCGAGGGGATCTTGTTGATCGCCCTGACCATCAGCCGGTAGAGGTTGGGCGGCGTCGCCGACTGCAGGCCGCCGGCCGCGGTGGTGGTGTCGATATTGGCGATGCGCACGGCATAGCGCCAGTCGCGCACGGTCAGCCCGCACTTCCACTGATACTTAGTCTGGTAGGCCTGATAGCGCCCGCCATTGGGGTCCAGGATCGGCGCCGAGGTGGTGACGTCCTGGTGGGTGAGCCCGGCCGTGGTGCCCTTGGGATAGATGCCGTGCAGGGTGTTCGGCCCCCACACCACCAGCCAGATCGAGGTGTTGGAGGCGCCGGTGCTGCCGGCATCGATGACGTTGACGCCATTACCGGCGGTGAGGCTGGAATAGCGCGGCGACAGGCCGGTGATGCGATCGGGGTTGACGCCCACCGATTCATAGAACAGCGCCTGGGCGAATTGCTGGTTCATCGCTTCGATGAAGGCGGTGTCCTCGGTCAGGCGGAAGGCGGCGGTGTTGCCGTTGAGATCGGCGAGGTCCTTGTCGATCACCGAATAGGTTTCCAGCATGCCGCAGACATCGGTGATCTGGGCCGTGGTGCTCTTGGCCGGCGGCACGCCGTAATTGAGGCGCCGCCAGGTCGCCTGCGGCAGGCCGGTGCGGATCGTGGTCTTGTGGCCGGTGGGCAGATTGCCCTCGATCCAGGGAATGTCCTGCAGCGGTTCGTTGAGCTGGGACAGGAGCTCGGCCACCACGGCGGGCTTGCCGTTGGGGTCGAGCCGCTTGGTGACATCAACCAGCGTGGGATAGGAATTGCCGATCACGGCCATGGTTTGCTTCCTTTGAGAAAAGGTCTCACCGCCGGAACGGATCGACCGGATAGAGGGTCTCGGCTGCCGAGCGCGATTGGGCCGCCATACCGCCGGTTGCGAACTGGTCTTCCGCGTAGAGCGCCTTGCCGGCCCTCGCCATGGCCTGGGCCAGGGCGGGGGAAAGCACGTAGCCATCGGGGGAGATCAGGCCGCTCGACTTCAATTCGCCCATCAGCGCCTCGCCGCCGTTCTGGCGGATGAAGCGGTCGGCGAACTCGACGTTCTGACGGAAGGCCTCGGTGTTCGTGTCGCCCCAGGCCCTGACCAGCGCCGATTGCGCGGCCTCGCCCCGCTGCACGATGGCCTGCACATAGGCCGACTGCTGTCCGGCCTGGTGCTGTACGAAGCGATCGTGGAGGGATTGGGCCTGCCTCGGCGTGAGGCCGGCCTCATGTGCCCAGCCCCGATAGGCGCTGGCGCTCTGGCCGTCATAGGCGAAGCCTTCGGGCAGGCCCTGGGGCAGGCGGAATTCATAGCCTTCGGCCGTCTCGGGCCGGCCGAGCCTGGCATAGAAGGCCTGCCAGTCCTCGAGCTTTGCGTCGGCTGCCGGCGGTGTGAGGGCCTTGGCCTTGAACTCGTTGTACTCGGCCTGGATGCGGTCGGCGTGGCGCGCCGACTCCACCAGCGGATCAAGCGCCTTGTAGCCTTTGCTTTCGACCCATTGCCGGCTTTCCGCATTCTGCAGGCCCGCAAGGAAGTCCGTCGCGCCGCCGGCCGGCGACCCGTCATTGGCCGGAGGAACGGTGGCGTCTGCCGGGGTTCCCGCCATGGCGGCCCTAGGGTTTGCCTCGTCAGTCATCAGATGATGCCTTGGTTGGAACTGGCGATGGCCTCGGTGCGCGCGGCTTGCACCAGCGCGGCCTTCTCCTCGTCAGTCAGGTTGAGAAAACGAAAAAGCCGCCCGAAGGCGGCTCGCTTGCCATCCGAAAACGCGCGGTCGTCGGGGGGGATGCCTTCCCCGTTCACCTGGTAGAAACCGGTGTAGTCGGCGAGGTCGGCGAGGACGATCTGCACGTCCTCGCTCCGGGGATCGAAGACGTTGTGATAGGAGAGGGCGAGCTTGAGCGTGGCCTCGTCGCCACGGGCGCGCCGGAACAGCCTGGCGAGCGCCAGCCAGTTGATCGCAAGGGCGATGCGCGCAGGGCCGCCGGAGGGATTGGGCATGCTGGGTTTCCGATGTGGGCAACAAAAAATCCCCCGCCGGAGGCGGGGGGAATGTTCAAGGATGAGGAATGGGGGGCTTACAGCTGCGCCCCCCGGAACCATTGCATGCGCCGGAAGCGGAATGGGTCTCGCGACAGGCTCGCATGTCGCCGTGATCGGCGTGCCGGGAGGGGGGCCGTCAGCCTCCGGCGGGGCCGCGGGTCAGTCGGTCACAGTGTTGCGGTATTGGGCGCGTCGGCTTCGGCGCAGCGGGATGTCGCGTGGTGTGGCGCTCTGCCGTTGTGCGGAGACAAGCGAGACACCAATTTTTGTCATGCCCGGCAATGACAAAGGCAGCCGCGAAGGCGTGCGCAGGGCACAAAAAAAGCGCCCGAACCTTTCGGTCAGGCGCTTTTTCTCAGGGTCTTAATTTGCCATATCGGCTGGGCGGCGTCAACCCCATAGTCGGCAAAGAATATTCAATCCGCAGCGCAGATCGCCGAGGTCGACGTGCTGGTCCTGCAGGATGCAGGTCTTGAGAGCCCTGAGATAGCGTTTGCCGTCGGGGGCGTCGTTGAGAGCGGTGAACATGTCCTCGTAGCGCCGGCGCGCCTTGGCGATCGCTTCGGCATCGCCAGCCTCCTCGCCGTGGCTGCCACTACCCAGCATCAGCATGTCGAGCGAGCGTGGGTTGGGTGAGGCAAAGCCCATGACCTTGGCGTAGCGGATGACGGCGACGCCGAAGCGGCAGCCCGCCTCATATTGCCGGGCATTGATTTCCTGCTGCAGGCTGAGGCGCCCGAACACAGAGCCGGCGAGCTGGCTGCGCGCGTCCCCGGGCCGGACGCCCATGCGAATACGGTTCCTTGTGGCCGTGGCGGTGATTTCGGCGACGCTCTCGCGCTGGAGCCGGCCCGAAGGTTCGCGTTGGCGGATCTTCAAGAAAGGAGAGGGGCGCATTTCGGGCGACCTCCTGGCTAGGGGAGAAAGGAAAAGGGTGCAGATAGCGGTGCAAGCCAGGCGCTCTGGAGTGGAATTACCGAGCCGGCTTATGATTGGGCGGGGCACTTTGAACCCGTTTCCAGTTTTTAGTGTTCGAGCTGACCGGCACACATCTCGGCGGGCGAACCGATGGGAGAGAAGTCGAGGAAGCGCCAGCTATCGAGAGGCAGCGCCGTCTCCGGCCGCAGGGCGTAGCTTTCCCAGCGCTTGTCGAAGCCGTGTTCGCGCCGGATATCGTTGAGATGCTGCAGCGTGGCCCGGCGAAGCGCTTGCGCCTGGCGATCCTGCTCGCCCGTTTCCTCGCTTTCGTCGCCTTCGACCTGGTTTGGGAATGGGCCGAGCTGGGCCAGGAGAGCTGTTACGGCGCGATGGCTGCGGCCGAGGGCCCGGGCGATCTGGCGCAGATTGGCACCCTTGGCGCGCAGGGCGCGCGCGGTTTCGAGCTGGTCCGCCGCACGATAGTGCCGGGGCTTGCTGTTCGGCATCGCCATGTCGGTCTCCGATGAAAGGGGCTGCGAGGAAAAGGGGCTGAAAAGGGGAGCGCTCATCGCAGCCAGGCGGTGACGAGGCTGACGATTGCTGCGAGGAAGGCGCCGGAGAGGGCACACAAAGCGAGGCCGAGGAGGCGGGTGCCGCCGTCGTGGCTGGGGCCGGGCAATCCGTCCCCTGCGACGTCGTGGCGGGCGAAGCCCGGGTCGTCCGGCTGCTGCATGAGGCTGCCTCCTTCTTCCTGTCGTCAGGCCGTCGGGCGGCGCGGCGCGCGCAAAATGCTTGCCCGGTTTGTTTTTCCGCACGGCCTGGCGGGAGACATCGGCTCCCGATGCGAAGGGCTCGGGGGCGATTGGTCCGGGAGGGAATGTGCAATGGCTATAACCCTAATGTACCCATTATGGGTTCATTAAGCAAGAGGCATGTTCCCAAAAATAATTCTAGCCAAGGTTTGGTTTCTAAGGCATTGTACCCGTATGGGGAACAATCTCAAAACCTTGCGCAACGCCAAGGGCCTGTCGCAGCAAGCGCTGGCCCAGGCAATGGGTACAACCAGGTCCCAGCTCGTGAAGCTGGAGCGGGGCGAGCGGCGCCTGTCGGACATATGGATCGTGCGGGCCGCCGCGGCGCTGAAGGTCGATCCCGGCGACCTGATGTCGAACCGCCTGCATCTCGCCTCCTTCGATCCCGACGAGCACCAGCCCGACGGCTTCTTCGAACCGGAGGCGCCCGAAGCACTGGACCCCGATGCGCCGCCGCGCATTCCCAGCAATGGCATCGTCGAGGTGGACGCCCGCGCCGGCATGGGCGGAGGCGGGCAGGTGGCGCATGCCTATTACCGCGACGGCGACAAGTTCGAGACGCGCGATGCCGTCAAGCCCGATGCCTGGGTGTTCCCGCCCTGGTTCCTACGCGGCATCGGTGCCAAGCCCGGGGAACTTCTGATCATCGAGGCCAAGGGCGATTCCATGCGCCCAACCATCGCGCCGGGAACGCCGCTGATCATCGATACCCGCCATCGCATTCCCTCGCCCGATGGAATCTATGCCATCCGCGATCGCTGGGGCGACATCCAGGCCAAGCGTATCGAAACTTCCAAGATCCTCGGCGACAACGCCATTCGGGTGATCAGCGACAATGGCGGCCACGTCCAGATCGCCCGCAGCGAGGACGAGCTGCAGATCGTCGGCAAGGTCGTCGCCGGCTGGCATTTTTTCTGATTTGGTCCCATTATGGGTTGACAAAATGTACCCATATTGGGAACATTTCTCCCATGCACTGCGGGTCTTGCCCGTGATGGGAGCTGTCAGCCATGTCCGACTATACCCTGGCCTTCGAGGAGCTTCATCTCGTCCGGATCGGCGGCCTGCTGGCCGGACCTCTCGATGGCGCCGCTCACATCGGCTTCGGCCTTTCCCGCACCGCGATGCGTTTCGACAGCCTGAAGCTCAATGTCTGGAACCGCCAGGAGCGCAAGGCCTCTTTCGTCACACTGAGAGAGGACGATCCCTGGTTTGACGAAATCTGCAACGCCCTCATCGTCGATGCCGTTTATGGCGCATTGATCGCCGAGGCCGTGGAAGGGTACTGGCGGCAAAAGCCCAGCGCCTATGATCGCGCCCGTGATCGCCGGGAGGCGGCGTGATGCGCGCCTTCCCCTTGATCCATCCCCTCCCGTTCAGGCGCCCACCGCGTCGAGCCTGGCCTTGAGGTCGGCAACCTGCTCTTCCAGCATGCGCACGCGCTCTTCGAGTTCGGTCAGGGCCGAAGAGGATGGCGCGGCGGCGCGAGGGGCTGGGCTGGCGATCATGGAGACCTCGACATCGCCCGAAAGCAGATGGGCGAAGCGGTCCTCGCGCTGGCCGGGCGCACGACCGATCTCCTTGACCAGAGGCGGGCGGGCGCTGGCGAGCAGATCGAGCTCCTGTTTGAGGTCGTCGACCGAGCCGAAGCTCGCCATGCGGTCGGTTCGGCTCTGCAACTCGTTCAGGGTCTGCGGCCCGCGCAGCAGCATCACCGCCAGCAGGGCCGATTGCTGCTTGGTCAGGTTGAAGCGCTGGCCGGCGAGATGTTCATAGCGCTCCACGCGTGAGCCGAAGGCGCGGCGCACCAGTCCCTGCTGTTCCAGCGTTGCGAGCGTGTGGCCGATCTCCCCCGCCTCCAGGGCCATGACCGGCTCGCGCGACGTCTTCTGGTTGGCCGCGGCCTGCAGCGCGTTCAGCGTCAGCGGATAGGCATCCGGCGTCAGCAACTGCTTTTCGATCAGGCAGCCGAAGATGCGGGCTGCCATGGCGTTGAGAAAGGGCGGTTCCTGGGACATGCAAAAAGCAGCCTGTTTGCGCGAAGGTGTTCAGCTTCGAGTGCTACCCGCTTGCCGGCCATAACTCAACTGGGCGGCAACCATTCCTGCCCTCGCGGCTTGCAGGGGAAAGCGCTCTGATCCATACCGGATGTGTGAAATGGCTGCCTCTGCGACGGGTGCAAGGCCGGCAGGGGAGGGCGGCATGAACGGCAAGACGGCACTCATCACGGGCATGACGGGCCAGGACGGCTATTACCTCGCCAGGCTGCTGCTGACGAAGGGTTATCAGGTGCACGGCATCAAGAGGCCGTCCTCCTCCTTCAACACAGCGCGGCTCGACGCGATCTACCAGGACCCGCATGTCGAGGGGCGCCGCCTGCATATCCATTATGCCGACATGCAGGATGGGCAGAGCCTCATCCGTGTCGTCGATGCCGTTGAGCCTGACGAGATCTACAATCTGGCGGCGCAGAGCCATGTGCGTGTCAGCTTCGACATGCCCGAATATACCGCCGACATCGATGCCGTCGGGGCGCTGCGCCTGCTGCAGGCCATCCGCACCCTCAAGCTGGAAAAGCATTGCCGCTTCTACCAGGCTTCCACTTCCGAACTCTATGGCGGCCAGAGCGACCAGCCGCAGGACGAAAGCTCGCCGTTCAATCCGCGCAGCCCCTATGCCATCGCCAAGCTCTATGCCCATTGGACCACGGTGAACCACCGCGAGGCCTATGGCATGCACGCCTCGAATGGCATCCTGTTCAACCATGAAAGCCCGCAGCGCGGCGAGACTTTCGTCAGTCGCAAGATCACCCGGGCGGTGGCGGCGATCGAGGCAGGCCGGCAGGACAGGCTCTATCTCGGCAATCTCGAAGCCCGCCGCGACTGGGGCCATGCCCGCGATTATGTGGAAGGCATGTGGCGCATGCTGCAGCAGGATCAGCCCGATGATTATGTGCTGGCGACGGGCTGCGCCCATTCGGTGCGCGCTTTCGTCGAACTGGCCTTTGCCCATGTCGGCCGTTCGCTCGATTGGGTCGGCGAGGGGGCGCAGACGAGGGGGCTCGACCGGGCCAGCGGGCGTGAACTCGTCGCCATCGATCCGCGCTATTTCCGGCCCACCGAGGTCGATTGCCTCATCGGCAATGCAGCCAAGGCACAGAGCATACTTGGGTGGCAACATTATACCACTTTCGAGGCGCTGGTGGCGGAGATGATGGCTGCCGATCTCGAAGATGTGCGCGGCAACAATGTGGCGGGATGAAGGCGGAGATCGAGAAGGCTAGGGCCGCGCAGGTTTGAGCCTGTCCTCCTGGGTAAGATACCAGGCATAGGTTTCGGCGATACCTTCCTCGAGCCCGATGCGTGGGCGCCAGCCCAATGCGGCAATTCGCGAAGAGTCCATCAGCTTGCACGGCGTGCCGTCTGGCTTGCTGCGGTCATGCGTGGTGGCGCCGGTATAGCCGACGACGCGCTTTACCGTTTCCAAAAGCTCCAAGATGGTGATGTCCCATCCGGTCCCGATATTGATCGGCTTTTCGTCGGAATAGTTCGTGGCGAGGTGCACCAAAGCGTCGGCGCAGTCGTCGACATGCAGGAATTCGCGCCGAGGGGTGCCACTGCCCCAGATCTCGATGGAGGGCGCCTCGCGCAGTCTGGCCTCGTGCACCCGCCGGATGAAGGCGGCGAGGACATGGCTCGACGCCAGGTCGAAATTGTCGTGCGGGCCATAGAGATTGCAGGGCATGGCGACGATGAAGTCGCAGCCATGCTGGCGCCGATAGGCCTGGACCAGCTTGAGGCCGGCGATCTTGGCGATCGCATACCATTCATTGGTCGGTTCGAGCGGGCCCGACAGCAACTGGTCCTCGCCAATCGGCTGGGCAGCCTCCCGCGGGTAGATGCAACTCGAGCCGAGCAGGACGAGCTTGGCCACGCCGGCCCGCGCGGCCGCATGCACGACATTGGTCTCGATGGCGAGATTGTCATAGAGGAAATCGGCCGGAAGGCTGGCATTGGCAAGGATGCCGCCGACCTTGGCGGCAGCGAGGAAGATTACCTCAGGGCGCATCCGCTCGATCCAGGCCTCGGTCTCGGCCTGACGCCGGAGGTCGAGTTCGTCCTTGCCCGCCGTCAGCAGGGTGCAGCCCTCGCCCTGCAGCCGCCGCATCAACGCGGCCCCGACCATGCCGCGATGGCCGGCGACCCAGACCCGTTTGCCGTGCAGCGACATCATGGGGATTTCACCTCGGTTCGGTTCCCGCTACCCCTCTATAGCAGGCCCGCCAAAACAAAAACCCGGCACATGGCCGGGTTCTCGTCGAATTCTGGTCGATTGGATCAAAACTTGTAGCTGACGCCGAGCGTTGCCGTGGTCTGGTTCCAGCCAGCCTTGACCCTGCCGTTGGGCGTGTCGTAGCCCTTTTTCTGGAAGTCGGAGTAACGCACCTCGGCGCGGCCGATCCAGTTCTGCGTGAAGGCATATTCGGCGCCCAGACCCACGGTCCAGCCGATATGGGTGTTGTCGTCGCTCGACGCACCGTTCACTCCCCGGTCCGACAGCTTGCCATTGGCGAAGGCAAGGCCACCGGTGGCATAGACCAGCAGATTATCGAAGGCGTAGCCCGCGCGCAGGCGCAGCGAACCCTGCCACTCGCTCTTCATCTGCAGGCGCCCGGTAACGCCTCCGCCCGAATAGCTGTAACGATGGTTGCCCTTGAGATTGGCGTAGTCGATGTCGGCTTCGCCGCCTATCACGAACTGGTCGATCTGGTAGTTGTAGCCTGCATGCGCGCCGCCGACGAAGCCGTTCATGTTGAACTTGTCAGCAGCTTGGGGAATTGGCCCGTTCTCGGAGAACAGACGGCTCTGGTTGTCGTCCTCGCGGCCCCAGCCATAACCGGCGTGAACACCGATATAAGGGCCGGACCAATTATAGGGGGTGTAGACGGGAGCCACGGGCTCGACGGCCTGGGGCGCGAGATCGGCAGCGCTGGCTGCACCCGCAAACAGGGCCACGGCCATTACGGTCGGTACGAAAACTGCCTTAAACATCAACGCCCCTCGCTCTTAACCCGGCCCCGCGACTCTATTCGGCACCGAAACATTCCTATATGCGAAGCTATGGGAGAACCGCGATTCCAAGTCAAAGGAATTGCCCGGCATTACGGTCGCCAGCCATATTTTCGCCATGGGATGTGGCAGATCGGTAACAGTATTTGAGTACCGATACCGAATCATACCTCTCATGCACTGGAAAAAGCCCTGGCCAGTCATAGAAATATGGGCACGGAATGCGTTTCCGCGACAGTTCCCCGGAGGAAGCGGTGGGCCGTCGTCGCCGCTGCCCTCTCCTCGATTGACAGCTCCCGATCTTCTACCTACACGTGAATCCATCGGTTTCCAAAATGGCATACCGCCTGCTGCAAGAAACGACGAGGTTTAAGATGGCCGCCACTGCCACCGCTATGAAGCTCAATGCCACGAACTCGGCTCCGACGGCCTCCGTCAAGAAGGCTGGCGTCCTCGCCGCCCGTGCGCCCTACGAGGCTCCCAAGGTGCTGTCGATGTCCGTCAAGGAAATGTCGACCGACAATGCCTTGTCGATGATGGGCAATACCTGATCGTATCAAGGTTTCGCAGGAGCGGTGTGACCCACCCGTCTCTACTGCATTGTCTATTAGGAGCCTCCGGCGACACGGTCTGTCGTATCGGAGGCTTTGTTTTGTCCAAAGCAATCGGCTTATCAAGATGCATAGCGCGATCACCACATCCGCGGCGATGATCGTGAAGAACGAAGCGCGATTTCTGCCGGGCTGCCTGGAAACGCTGGCTGAAAAGGTCGACGAGATCGTCATCGTCGATACCGGCTCAACCGACGGCACGATCGAGATCGCCGAAAGCGCCGGTGTGCGGCTGTTGCACCAGGCCTGGCGAGGGGACTTCGCCGGTCCGCGCAATTTCGGCCTCGATCAGGTCCGCACCGACTGGGTGCTCTATATCGATGCCGATGAGCGCCTGGGCCTGCCGCGGGGCGGCCGCCTCGCTGACTATATCGATCCCGAGGCCGTCGCCGGCTTCGTGCGCTTCCAGCCCAAGACCAATTTCACCCGCTATCGCGAATGGCGCTTGTTCCGGGCCGATCCGCGCATCCGCTTTGCCGGCATGATTCATGAGACCATGGTACCCGCCATCAAGGCGGTGAGCCGGCAGGAAGGGTGGCCGGTGGTGCAGACGGATGTCGAGATCGATCATCTGGGCTATGACGGCGACATCTCCCACAAGCATCCGCGCAATCTGGCTTTGCTGGAGCAGGCCTTGCCGCTTGATCCCGACCGGCTGTTCTATTGGCATCATCTGGCGGAGACCTATGCCGGGCTCGGCCGGCTGGAAGAGGCTGAGAATGCCGCCTGGCAAGGCCTCGCGCGGGCCGAAGGGCAGGATGACGACAATCGCAGCGCCACCGCGAGCCTGCTCTATCAATTCCTGGCGCGGACCGAACTGCAGCACGGACGCGATCCGCTTGACCTGATTGCATCCGCGCTGGCGCGCCAACCGGACGACTATGCCCTGCATTTTCTCAAGGGCCGCGCACTCCTGGCGGCCGGTCGGGCCGAGCAGGCGCTTGAGGTCGCTCATTTCCTGCGCGATATCGACCCGGACAGGTTGCCCGATGGCTGGCTCGCCTTCGACCGTGCGCTGTTTACCGACAAGGCCTGTGAGTTGGCGGCGCTCGCCTGCCTTGATCTGCAGCGGCATTCCGAAGCCGGCAAATATTTTGCGGATGCATCGCGCCTTGCTCCCGAGGTGCTGGCCTATCGCGTCAAGGCCGCAGCCTTTGGCGGCGGCTCGCCAGTGAATGTGTGAGAGCCTTCGGATGGAACCGAGCCGCAATCTCGTATTGGTGCATAGCGAAGGCTGGCAGAGCGTGGCTGATTTCGAAGCCATCAAGGGCTTCGTTGAGGAAATGGCGCCCGATATCGAGGTGTTCATCGCTTCCAACGACGCCCCTTCCTCCTATACGCGCAAGAAAGCGGCGTCGCGTCCTGCCCTGATCTTTTCGCCGATTCGACTGCAGCGCTTCAAGCCGGATCGCGGCAGGATTTATCAGGGCCAGCCGATGTCGAAACTGGTCGAAGTGCAGCGGCTGGCTGCGGCCGGCGTGCCGGTGCCGCCCTTCGAGGAGATCGGCCCCGATACGGTGCTCTCGCCCGAGATTTACGGTCCCTTGGCGGTGGTCAAGCCGTCCTACCCCTTCGCCTCCTGGGGCCAGGGCGTCGAGCTCCAGCACAGCGATAAAATTCGCTACAGGCAGCCTGGAGACTATCCCTCTGGCCATCCTGGCCGCCAGGGGCCGATGATCGCGCAGAAATTCGTCGATTGCGGCCATGCCATGACCTGCCGTGTGCTGACTCTGTTCGGCGAGACCATCTTTACCTTCGGGCGCGAATCCACCAGACCGTTGGCGCTCGATCTTACCAAAGAGACCTATGAGGTTGCCGACTTCATGCCGGCGCCGCCCGATGTTTTCGTTTATGCCACCCATGAGCCCGACATCCTGGCCCTGGCTGCCGAGGCCTACCGGGCCATGCCGGAAGTGGCTCTGCAGGCCTGCGACATCCTGCGGGCGCAGACGGGCGAACTCTATATCATCGAGGTCAATCCGGGCGGTGGCACCTGGATGTTTTCCAGCAAGCTGGCGGACCGCTATCGCGAGCGCCTTGGTGTTGAGAGTCTCACCGCCGAATTCGATGCCTTCCGCACCTGTGCCCGCCTGCTGGTGGAGCGCACGCGGGCCGAGGCGGAGTAGGCGGAGGAATTCTTCGAGGGGTATTTGCCCCGTCTACGCTTCCTTCTCGCCGAGTGTGGGACGCACGCGCAGCCAGTGCAGCAGGAGAGCCACGCCGAGGAAGGCGGTTCCGCCGAGATCGGCCAAGGCGTCGGCGGCAAGCAGCAGAGCACCGCCAATGGTGGCCAAGATGCGTTCGAGTGCCTTGGCATGGCGCAGGGCATAGCCTGTCGCGCCTATGGCGAGGCCGACGAGGGCGAGGCAGGAGGTCGCGGTGGTCAGCAGCACCTGCAGCCATTCGCCGAGATCGGAAGGCCAGCCGCCGCTGGGGGTAAGCATGAGCAGGCGCAGGCCGTCCGGCGTCAGGCAGAACATGAAGGGCACCAGGAAGGCAGGCAGCGTGTATTTCCAAGCCTGGATCATGGTGCGGAAGGGCGTTCCGCCGGTGATCGCGGCGGCGGCAAAGGGCGCCAGCGCCGTAGGCGGCGAGACGTCCGCCAGCACCGCGTAATAGAACAGGAACATGTGGGCGGCCGGTTCCGGGACACCGACGCCGGTCAGTGCCGGCACCAGCATCACCGCTGCGATGATGTAGCTCGCCGTAACCGGCACGGCGGTGCCGAGGATCCACATGGCGATGGCCGCAAGGATGATCACCACCACCCGCTCGCCGCCACCGAGCGTGACGATGATCGAGGAGATGGTGAGGCCCAGACCCGTGAGGTTGACCACGGAGACGATGATGCCGGCACAGGCGCAGATCGAGGCGATGCCGAGCACCGAGCGCGAACCGTCGATCAAGGCCTCGATCATCCGCGTCGAGGCCGGGGTCGGTGTGCGCCCGGCGCGCAGGGCCAGCCAGGCTTCCAGCGCGGAGGCGAGCACCGCTGCAGCCATGCCCCAGAACACGCAGACCGAGATGCGCCCGTCGAAGAGATTGACCAAGCCGATCTGCGCCGACAGGCCGGATTTGCCGAAGCCATAGGCGGCGAGGACGGCGACCGCACCGATTGCGAAGGCGCGCGGCGTCACCAGGCGGGAATGCGCGCGGATCATTGACAGGCCGAAGGCGATGGCGATCGACCAGAACACCGCCAGGAAGGAGGTGAAGCCGAGAATGAGAAAGACGGCGATCGCACCCAGGGAGAGGAAGTGATAGCCCTCCCTGCGGGTCAATTGCCACAACGAGGCGTCGGATGTCTTCACCGGCGTGACCTTGAGGCGACGGGCATCCGCCTCCGTCATCAGCCAGCAGGAGAGGTAATAGAGCAGGGTCGGAATGGTGGCGTAGATCAGGATGTCGAGATAATCGACATTGAGATATTCGGCGATGATGAAGGCGGCCGCCCCCAGCGTGGGCGGCGACAGGGTGGCGCCGATTCCGGCTGCCGAGAGCATGCCGCCGGCGACGTTGGGCGTATAGCCCGAGCGGCGCAGCATCGGCCAGGCAAGGGAGGCGATGGTCACGGTGGTGGCGACACCCGAGCCCGAGACGGTGCCGAGCAGGAAGCCCGAGGTCACCACGGCGCGGCCGGGCGCTGAGGGCGATGGCTTCTTGCCGAACAGGGCGAAGGCCCAATCGATGAAGAACTTGCCGGCGCCGCCACGCTCCAGCACCGCGCCATAGATGGTGAACAGGATGATGAAGGTGGCGGCGACGTCGAGCGGCGTCGAGAACAAGCCTTCCAGCGTCAAGGCGTTCTGGCCGATGATGCGCTGCAGGGAGAAGCCGCGATGGTCGAAGGGCTCGGGTATCGATGGCCCGAAATAGCAATAGATCAGGAAGATGATGGCGATCGCCGGCAGGATCCAGCCGACGGTGCGGCGGGTTGCCTCCAGTACCAGGAGGATCAGCGCGCCGCCGAGCACCAGTTCTTCCGGCGTCGGGCGCGTGGGCCGGGCCTTGTAGTCCTCGATGGTCAGGCACAGCACCAGCGCCGTGCCGACGCAGAGAGCGACCAGGATCCAGTCGAGCACGCGGGTGGTGATCAGGAGCCGGCTGCGCGTTGCCAGCGGCATCAGGGCAAAGGTGAGACCCACGACAACGAGCTGCAGCGCTGCCGGCAGGCTGCGGGCGAAGATGCCGCTCTGTAGCGCCAAAGCGATGCAGGCGAGGGCGCCGAGAAGCCCGGCCAGCCATTCCTCGATCGAGGTGGCCCGCGGCGCGCGGTCGCGCACCAAAGGGAAGAGGGCGAAGACCAGCGCCAGCACGATGGCCAGGAAGCTGACCCGGTAGATCGTAGTGTTGACGGCGAACTGCGTCCAATAGAGCACATAGGCAGAAAGGCCGAAGAGCGAAAGGCCGGTCACCCGCCCGAGCCAGCCGGACAGATGCGCCGCCGGGCCGCCCTCATTGTCGGAAGCGAGCCTCTCGAATTCCTCTTCGGTCAGCTCGACCCTGGTTTCGGTTTCACGCATGCTGGTTGCTTTGTGATGGGGCGCAATGCCGGTGAACCCCGCTCCTCGATGGAAGATAGAGGGTGATTAAAGGCTCCAATCTTTGTCATGCCCGAGCTTGACCCGGGCATCCAGCTCTTCCGCCGGCCTCACGTTGAAAGAAAGGCTGGATTGCCGGGTCAAGCCCAGCAATGACAAAGGTCGCGTCTGCTGCTTCAAAGCCAACCCCTCACTTCAAGACGCCCTTGGCCTTGTAATAAGCTTCCGCCGCCGGATGAAAGGGTACCGCCGTCTTGGTCGCTGCCGTGGCAAGGGAGAGCTTGCGCGCTTCCGGGTGGACTTTGTGCACGTCGTCGAGATTGTTGAAGATGCCGTCCAGCATGGTGGTGATCAGGCTGTCCTCGGCCTTGGCCGAGACGATCAGGACATTGGCGATGCCGAGGCCCGGCACGTCGCCGCTCAGGCCGGCATAGGCGTCCTTCTTGAGTAGGAAGGGCCGATAGAGGCCTGGATATTTCTTCTCCACCGCAGCGAGTTCGGCATCGGCAGGGATGAAGCTGATCGGCGGCTGGCCGGTGGTGGCAAGGTCGCGCACCGCCGAGGTCGGCACGCCCCCGATCCAGAAGAAAGCGGAGACCTTGCCATCCTTGAGTGCGCCGACCGATTCGGCGACGCCGAGATTGTCGCGCGTCACGTCCGTCTTGGGATCGAGCCCGGCGGCGAGGAGGACGCGGTCGGCGATCGATTCAGTAGAGGAGCCTGCCGAGCCGATGGAGACGCGCTTGCCCTTGAGATCGGCGATGCTGGTGATGCCGGCATCCTTGCCGGCCACCACGTGTAGAAAGGAATCATAGAGCACGGCGAGCACGCGTATGTCCTGCTTGCCGTCCTGCTCATAGGCGCCGAGGCCCTCGACTGCGTCATAGGTGGAATCGAGGGTGGAAAAGCCGAGTTCCGCCTCGCCAGCATGCAGCAGCTTGGCATTGTCGACCGAACCGCCGGTGACCTGCGCGGTCGCCTGCAGGTTCGGGACCTTCTCCGACAGGATCTTGGCCAGGCCCCCGCCATAGGGATAGAACACGCCGCCGGTGCCGCCGGTGGCGATTACCATGCGAATGCGCTTTTGCGCCATTGCAGGCCCCGCGATGGTGGCGAAGGCAAGTCCGGCGCCGGCGGAAAGCAGGTGACGACGGTTGAGGAGCATGGCGGACATGTGGATCTCCCTGGATGATGTTCGTTATGGTTGCATCAGATCATAGGGAGCAATCGTCGATCCGCAAGCATGCCGAGACGCCTTGCCGAAACGCTACGGCAATCGGGAGACTTTTCATGAGGGCGAGAGTAGAGTTCCAGCCGGAGCTTCCTCACGAAGGCCGGCCGCCCTCCTGGGCAATCGACTCGTGGTTGCGCAGCACCAGTTGGCCGAGTTCGTGCTTGGCCGAGAAGCGAGCGAGATTGACTTGGCGCGTGGCGAGCTTGGCTGCGGCGGAGACACTGTCCTCCCGGGCCGAGATGCGCACGGCCCCGCTCAGGGGACCGGAGAACGGTACGCCGGCCGCGAACAGGCGCAAATACCAGTCCCAGTCCCAATAATAGGGCAATTTCTCGTCGAAGGGGCCGAGATTCTGGTGCAGGCTGCGCGGATAGATCACGCCGGAAACCAGCAGGCGGTTGTCGCGACGGATCGCCTGGCTGTCGGCATGGGCGTCGAAGGTGAGTTCGCTGCCGGCATCGGTACGATCGCCCTCGGTGACGATGCAGCCGGATGCATAGAGGAGGCCTCGGTTATCGGCCTTGGCGAGCATGCGCTCGAGGTGGTCCGGCTCGGCCCACCAGTCGCCATCGTCCAGGAAGGCGATGCGCCGGCCGCGCGCCGCTGCGACGCCGAGATTGCGGGCCGGAACCCGGCCGCTGCCACCGGTGAGCAGGGCCTGGAAGCGATCGAGGCCGAGTTCCTCGGCCAGCCGCGCGCCACTGCCGTCGCCGTCATCCACCACGACGAGCTCGAAATCCCGGAAGGATTGAGTCTGCGCCGAAGCCAGCGCCCGTCGCAGAAGGTCGGGGCGGTCCTTGGTGGGAACGATGATGCTGAGTTCGGGCTGGGACATGTCGAATATGGCGCGGGTCGCTACTGAAGGTTGAAAACCCTTCTCCGTTTCGCGGAGAAGGGTTGTTCCCTCCTTGGAGAGCACGATCCGATCAAACTGATCGGATCGTGCTCTCCAAGTTTTTGTTTCAACGCATGATCTTGGCCGAAAAGTCGTGCAACTTTTCTGGATTATGCTCTAGCGGCTGGGCTTGCCCTTGATCAGATGCGGCAGCATGCCCCTGCGCTTGGCCTCGTAGTAATAGCCGCTGGAATAGAGCCGCACAGCCCTGTCTTGGCTGCCGCCGGAGACACGCCAGGCATTGGCAAGATAGGCGGCGCCATAGGTGAGGTTGGTGTCGGCGTCGAACAACCCGGTGGGGCCACCCTGATAGCCCATGCCGCGGGCGGTATCGAGCCGCATCTGCATCAGGCCGAGATAGGGGCCGTTACGTGCGCCGGGATTGAAGCCGCTTTCACGCTTGACCACGCGGCGCAACAGGCTTTCCGGCACGTTGTAGCGGGCGGCATGCTTGGTGATGAGGGAATCGACATTGCCGAGGGGCTTGAGATTCAAAGGCTCGGCAGCAGTCTTCTGTATGGCTGCCGGTGCCGCCGCGGGGATGCTGGCGGTCTGGATCTCCGCCTCGTGTGCGGCGGGCGCTGCCTGGCCTGTATCGGCGATGTCGCGCGGGCGGGAGGGCGGCAGAGGGATGACGGCGAGCGTGGTTTCGCCGGCCTTCATCGTCTCGGGAGCCTTGGCAACGGAGATAGCCGCAGCGCCGGAACGCTTGGCGCGCTTTTCGAGCTTGGCCTTGGCCTTGAGGACCGGGCCGGGCGCTTCAACCGCCACGGCCTGCGAGGGGGCCTGGTGTGCCTGCGTCTGCGCCTGTGCCAGACCGGGGAGGGTGAGGAAACCGGCTGTCACACAGCCGGCCAGCGCGAATTTAAGGTTTCTCAAGCGTCTCGTCTCCGCCATCCTCAAGGGCTCGTCCCTCCGTCGTCGACATCGAATTTCACGCCCTGCGCCAGCGGCAGGGTCCGGCCGTAATTGATGGCGCTGGTCTGGCGCCTCATATAGGCCTTCCAGGCGTCCGAGCCACTCTCGCGCCCGCCGCCGGTTTCCTTCTCGCCGCCGAAAGCGCCGCCGATCTCGGCACCCGAGGGGCCCATATTGACATTGGCGATGCCGCAATCAGAACCCTGGGCGGAGACGAAGCGCTCGACCTCGCGCATGTCGGTGGCGAAGATCGAGGAGGACAGGCCCTGCGGCACGCCGTTCTGCAGTGCCAGGGCGTCGTCGAACGCCGAGTACTTCAGCACATAGAGAATCGGGGCGAAGGTTTCGTTAACGACGGGGCCTACCTGCTCCGGCATCTCGACCAGGGCCGGACGGGCGTAATAGGCCTCCTGCGGGCCGGCTTCCGCGACGCGGGCGCCGCCATGCACGGTGCCGCCGGCCTTGCGGGCCTCGTCGAGCGACTTCTGCATGCCGTCGAAGGCGGCCTTGTCGATCAGCGGGCCGACCAGCGATTCGGTGGTGAGGGGATTGCCGACGCTGATGCCGGCGTAGACCTTCTTCAATTTGCCGATGAGGGCGTCATAGACGCTGTCATGCACGATCAGGCGGCGCAGCGAGGTACAGCGCTGGCCGGCGGTGCCCATGGCGGCGAAGGCAATGGCGCGCAAGGCCAGATCGAGATCGGCCGAGGGCGTGACGATGGAGGCATTGTTGCCGCCGAGTTCGAGGATCGAGCGGCCGAAGCGGCGGGCGACGCGCTCGCCGACGATGCGGCCCATCGCGGTGGAGCCGGTGGCCGAGACGACGGGGACGCGCGGATCGTCGACCAACACCTCGCCGACCTCGCGGGCACCGAGGATGAGGGTGAGCAGGCCGTCCGGCACGCCGCCGAAGCGCTTGGCGGCACGGTTGAAGATGGCTTCGACGGCGAGCGCCGTGAGCGGGGTCTTCTCGGAGGGCTTCCACACCACGCTGTCGCCGCAGACGAAGGCCAGTGCCGCGTTCCAGCTCCACACCGCGACCGGGAAGTTGAAGGCGGAGATCACGCCGACCACGCCGGCCGGGTGCCACTGCTCCATCATGCGATGGTCGCCGCGTTCGGTGGCGATGGTGAGGCCGTAGAGCTGGCGCGACAGGCCGGTAGCGAAGTCGCAGATGTCGATCATCTCCTGTACTTCGCCCAGGCCCTCGGAGGCGATCTTGCCGACTTCCAGTGAGACCAAGCGCCCCAACTCGGTCTTGGCGGCGCGCAGCTCCTCACCGAGCAAACGAACCAGTTCGCCGCGCTGCGGACCGGGAACCTTGCGCCAGGCTTCGAAAGCGGCCTGCGCCTTGCCGATGGCGGCCTTGGCTTCAGCCGGACTGTCTTCCTGAACGGCGCCGATGGTCTCGCCGGTAAGGGGGGTGCGAACGGTGCGGGAGCCGCCGGTGAAGCGGTTGGCCGGAACCCCGAGAGCCTCGAGAAGCTGGCGGGTTTCGGCGGCAGGACTGGTCATGATGACTCGCTCAATTCAACGCGATATGGCGACGCTCATACCTTTTTTGGCCGTCGTGGGGAACCCCTTGCACGTCGAGCGGATTCTCAGCTGCTCTCCACGGCGGCATAGACCCTGGAAAAGTCCAGTTTTTCGAGGTCGTTCTCGTGCTGGAGAAATTGCAGATAACCGGCGTCCCAGATGCCGAGACCGAGGGGCATGCAGGAATCGATGGTGAGCAGATGACGCCAGCTACGCGCCGGCGCTAGATCGAGCTTGGCGCGTTCCCGGGCGTTGTAGAGCCACTTCGGATTGACCTCCCGCACCACATAGGCGTCCTCGCGCGGGTCCGAGCCGATGCCGGCGGCGTGGCCGAACAGCTTGCCGAGGATGGGGCTCGCCGTTTTCGGCTCGAGCGACCACATGAAATCCTCGTTGTAGGTGTCGTGCTCGTCCTCGCTCATGTTGCGGGTCACTGTTGAAAAATCCTGCGTGGCCCAGCGCGGGAAGTCGGGGACGGCCACAAATTCGAGGCGGCGCGGCTCGACATCGGCCAACATGTCGTTGGCGAAGGCAATCTCGGTGGGCAGCGCGGCCGGATGCAGGGGCTCCGTGCCGGTGTGAAGCAGGATGCGGTGTTCGACATTGGTCGCCGGTTCGTCGAGGCCGATGAAGACATACAGCATGCCGGTCCGTGGCAATGCGCTGGCGGCGGCGGGGAGCTCGGCGAGGGCTATCTGGAGCGCGAACTCCATGGCCTCGCCCTTGGCCGTGCGTGGCCAGGCCAAGGAGGCCGGCAGGCCCGGCAAGCCGCCAATCCGGCTCTGGCCGGCGTCTCCGGGCCCCGTGCCCAGCAGGATCGCAATGGCGGGCAGCTCATGGGGCAGGATGCGTTCGGCATGGGCGCCGAGGCCAACATTCTCGAGCAATTGGCGGGGAGAGGGGACGGGATCGGGCATGGGAGCTCGCGGGGATCAAGACGGTTGGGGATTCTCATACCGTCTGAGGCTGTCGCGAGAAACTTCCACGTGTCCCCCTCTCCCCGGTGGGGAGAGGGGCTGGGGGTGAGGGAGGAAGCTGATGAATGCTTGCCAGTTTCCCTCACCCTGACTCCTCTCCCGACTCGAGAGAGGGGGTGCGCGCAATAATGTGAGGCTTTTCGCTTGCGTAATCGCCCATGCCCCGTTCTCGTCTCGTCGCTGCCGAATTTCATCCGTGGGTATCATCCTGGCCACCGAGCAACGCCGCTTTGCCCGTCATTTACGGGTCAACCGCACCAAGCCGGAAGATCGACTCTGGCAAGCGCTGCGCGGGCGAAAGCTCGAAGGGCTGAAGTTTCGACGACAGGTACCCCTGCTGGATTACACGGTCGATTTTCTCTGTATCGAACGACATCTGGTAGTCGAGCTTGATGGCGTCCATCACGATGATCAGCGCGATTATGACGCCAAGCGCGCGGCTGCCATCGAAGCCATGGGATTTATCGTCCTGCGCTTCCCCAATGAGCAGGTGATGGGGGAACTCGACCCGGTTTTGCGCGAGACCGCAGCGGCTGCGGGGAAGCTTGATTGATAGGCGTCGAGAACCTCTCGCCCAATGGGGAGAGGGAAACTTCTGTTTCTGAGGCGACTTCCCTCACCCCCGACCCCTCTCCCCACTGGGGAGAGGGGAGATCGTCTCGAGCCCGTCGAGGAAGGCCCTGATCCTGTCGCGATCTTCCGGCGTCGGGTTGTAGACCAGCATGCTCAGATCGGGCCGGCCGTCGACGGTAAAGGCCGAATATTCCAGCGTGATCGGGCCGAGCACGGGGTGGCGCAGGCGCTTGACGCCGTCGCCATGGGCGCGGACGTCGTTGTCGCGCCACATCGCCTCGAATTCGGGGCTGAGCCGGCAGAGTTCTTCGATGAGGGGCTCCACTTCCGCCGCCGCACCGGCGCGCGCCGTGTCGGCTCGGAAGGTCGCAACCACGAAGCGAGCCACGCTCTCCCAGTCATATTGCGCGGCGCGCACGTGCGGATCGAGGAACATGAAGCGCAGGACATTGCGCTGATGGGGCGGCAGCGCGCCGTAGTCGGTCAGGATCGCGGCGGCGGCCCGGTTCCAGGCCACGATGTCCCAGGTCGCCGTCTTGACCAGGGCCAGGCTCGGCTCCAACGCGTCGAGTACGCGCTGCAGCCGTGGCGTGACGTCCTCGCCCTTGCGGTAGCGCACTTCGGGTGGGCGGCCGAGGCCGAGCAGGAAGAGGTGCTCGCGCTCGACTTCGGTCAGCAGGAGGGCGCGGGCGATACGGTCGAGCACGTCGGCCGAGGGCGCCCCGCCGCGCCCTTGTTCGAGCCAGGTGTACCAGGTCGGGCTGATATTGGCCCGCTGGGCGACCTCCTCCCGGCGCAGGCCAGGCGTGCGCCGGCGCGCCGGGCCAAAGCCGAAGGCGGCTGGGTCGAGCTTGGCGCGGCGATCTCTCAGATAGCTGCCGAGTCTGATTTCCTGCGTGAGCTGCCCACTCATCCTGTTAGTCATTATAATACGATAAAATCACTACTTTACCAGGATAGCGCAGGCGCCGATGCTTGTCTTCTACCCAGATAGGAGACTTGCTCATGCGCGTATTCGTGACCGGCGCAACCGGATTCGTCGGCTCGGCCGTGGTGAAGGAATTGATCGGGGCAGGCCATCAGGTGCTCGGCCTGGCCCGTTCGGAAGACAAGGCCGCTGGCCTGGCCGGGGTGGGCGCCGAAGCCCATCGGGGCTCGCTAGAAGACTTCGACAGCCTCAGGGCCGGCGCTAACAACTCGGATGGCGTCATCCACCTCGCCTTCAACCATGATTTCTCGACCTTCGCCGCCAATTGCGAGGATGATCGCCGCGTGATCGCGGCGCTCGGCTCCGCACTTGCCGGCTCTGACAGGCCCCTGATCGTGACCTCGGGCACCGCCATGGCTAGTACCGTGCCTGGCGAGTTGGCCCGGGAGGACGGCGCCGTAGTCAGTTCGAAAGTAATCCCGCGCGCCGCCTCGGAGGAGGCCGCTGCGGCCGTGGCCGCGGAGGGCGGGAACGTCTCGGTCGTGCGCCTTCCCCAGGTCCACGATACCGTCAGGCAGGGCCTCGTCACTTATGCAATCGCAGTGGCCCGCGAAAAGGGCGTGTCGGCCTATATTGGGGAGGGTCGGAACCGCTGGTCGGCGGCCCATATCCTCGATGTCGCCCGCCTCTACCGCCTCGTGCTGGAGAAGGCCGAGCCCGGTGCGAAATACCATGCGGTGGCGGAGGAAGGTGTGACGCAGCGGGAAATCGCGGAGGTGATCGGCCGGGGCCTGAAGGTGCCGGCGAGGTCGATTCCCCTCAGCGAGGCCGGAGCCCATTTTGGCTGGCTCGGCCTGTTTGCCGGGCACGACATGCCGGCTTCCAGTGAGCAGACCCGCAGGACGCTGGGATGGCAGCCCGCCAGCCCCGGCCTGATCGCCGATCTCGAGGCGATGGATTACGCGGTGTGAGAGGCAATTCCCCTCTCCCAAGTTGGGAGAGGGGGCTCAGGCGAAATTCATCGGGTCGATGTCGATGTCCACGGCCAGTTGTCCGCTCACCTTCGGTCCGGCAGCGAGCCAGGCGCGGATATAGTCCTGTAGGGCGAAGTCGCGCGGGGCCTGCAGGATCAGGCGCATGCGGTGGCGGCCGCGGATCACCGCGATCGGCGCCTCGGCCGGGCCGAGCACGCGCAGGGCGGCATCGAAGGGCGCCGATTTGACGAGCTGGCGGGCAAAACCCTCCGCCTTGCCGCGATCCTCGTCGGAAATGGTGAGCGCGGCCATGCGGCCATAGGGTGGCAAGCCGGCCTTGGCGCGCACTGCGATCTCGCGCGCATAGAAGCTCTCCTTGTCGCCTGAGACCAGCGCCTGCATCACTGGATGGCTGGGGTCGTAGCTCTGCAGCAAAGCGCGCCCCGGGCGCTCGCCGCGCCCGGCCCGGCCGGTGACCTGGCCGAGGAGCTGGAAGGTGCGCTCTGCCGCGCGCGGATCGCCGGTGCCAAGGCCGAGATCGGCATCAACAACGCCGACCAGCGTCAGAAAAGGAAAATTGTGCCCCTTGGCGACGAGCTGCGTGCCGATCACGAGATTGGCCTCGCCCTTGGCCACGCTGTCGAGTTCCTGGCGCAGGCGCTCGGCGCTGCCATGGATGTCGGAGGACAGGATCACCGTGTGAGCCTCGGGGAAGAGACCCGAGACCTCCTCGGCGATGCGCTCCACGCCCGGCCCGCACGGGGTGAGCGTGTCCTCGCCCTCACAGCTCGGGCACTGGCGCGGCACGGGCGCGGTGTGGCCGCAATGGTGGCAGACCAGGCTCTTGCGGAAACGGTGCTCCACCAGCCAGGCCGTGCAGTTCGGGCATTGGAAGCGATGCCCGCATTTGCGACAGAGGGTGAGCGGGGCATAGCCGCGCCGGTTGAGGAAGAGCAGGGCCTGCTCCCCTGCCGCCAGGGTTTCCTTCACGGCCGAGACCAGGCGGGGCGCGATGAATTTGCCGCGCTCGGGGCCGCCCTCGCGCATGTCGACCGTGGCGATCGCGGGCAGCGCCCGCCCGCCATAACGCTGGGGCAAAGTGATATGGCCGTAGCGGCCGCGATCGGCATTCACCCTCGATTCGATCGAGGGGGTGGCCGAGGCCAGCACCACCGGCGCGTCGATCAGCCGGGCCCGCACCACGGCCATGTCGCGGGCATTGTAGCGCGGCCCGTCCTCCTGCTTGTAGGCGCTGTCATGCTCCTCGTCGACGATGATGACTCTCAGATCGACGAAGGGAAGGAACAGGGCCGAGCGGGCGCCGGCCACCGCCGCGACCTCGCCCTTGGCGATGCCGTGCCAGAGCTTGGCCCGCTTGTTGGCCGATACGCCTGAATGCCATTCGGCCGGGCGCACGCCGAAGCGCTCGGCGAAGCGGTCGAGGAACTGGTTGGTCAGCGCGATCTCGGGCAGCATGATCAGCGCCTGGCCGCCCTGCTTGACGGCTTCGGCCACCGCCTCGAAATAGACCTCGGTCTTGCCCGAACCGGTGACGCCTTCCAGCAGCATCGCCGAGAAGCGCCGCGCTGCCACGGCCTGGCAGAGGCTGGCGGCGGCCAGCGCCTGCGCTTCGTTCAGGCTGGCGCTGCCATAGGCCAGATCCGGGGTGCCGGCCACCGGCTCGGGCGGCAGAGCCAGAGGCTCGACGGCACCGGCATCGACCAGGCCGTCGACCACGCTCGGCGATACGCCGGTCGCCTCGATCAGCGCGCGCTTTTCATGCACGAAACCATCGGACAGGTGGTCGAGCACGCGCCGGCGCGCCGCCGTGAGGCGCTCGGGCTCGTGCTTGCCCAGGCGATAACCGAGCCTCTGCTTTTCAGGCGGCAATTCGGGGGCGCGCAGCGCCATGCGCATGATCATGCCGCGTGGCGTCAGCGTCCAGTTCGCCACCCATTCGATGAAGCGGCGCATTTCGGCGCCGAGCGGAGGTATGTCGAGGCGTTCCTCGACATATTTCAGCCGGTTGGAGGAGGCAGGCAGCACGCCGTCGCCGTCCCAGACCACGCCGACCACCTCGCGCGGCCCGAGTGTGACGCGCACGATATCGCCCGGCATCAGCGTGTTGCCGAAGGGCACGCGGTAGCTGTAGGTGCGCTCCAGCGCCACCGGCAGCAGCACCTCGACGACTTCGCCCGGGTTAGCCATGAGCACGCCTGCGGTGCCATGGCGATGCGCCCGCTGTCATTGGTTCGGCCTCGATCATACCCTGACAGGTCGAGGAGGGGGGTGAGTCTGTCAAGGACCTGCCCTTCAGAACATGCCGACGCTCGCAGGGTGACGTAGCGGCATGAAAAGCTTGGCTGGCCTGATCTCTCATCGCTATGGTTCGTTTGAGGGCGGGGAGGCTAATCGAGAAGCAAGAGGTGCCGCTTATGGGGATCGATGCGGCTGCAAGGAAACCCGTGGGAGTGCGGAAATGGCTCAGATCGACAAGGATGAGGCTCCAGGCTGGCATGCCATCGATGCAGCTTGTGAGCGTCTCTATCCCGGGCAGAAGGAAGTCCATGTCGCCGCGGTGCCGCCGCCAGGCTTGGGGGGCTCCAGCGTCCTCAACGGTGTTTCTGTCTACCAGGGCGCCGGCGACACGCCGCATTGGCACTATGTCACCTATGGCTTGACCGAACTGTTCGGCAAGGAATCCAGCGATCCGGACGAGAGTGGTTTTGGTTTCGAACTCACCTTTCGTCTTAAGCGCGGTGAGGAGACGGAACCACCGAAATGGCCGTTCGAGATGTTGCAGGGGCTGGGACGCTATGTCTTCAACACCGGCAATGTGTTCGAACCGGGACATTACCGCCAGCGCCTCGCCCCGATCGTGCAGGAAATCGAGACGCAGATTTTCAGCCTGATCTTCATTGCCGATCCTGACTTGCCCGATCTCGACACCCCAAACGGCAAGGCGCGTTTCGTCCAGGCCGTCGGCATCACCAGCGACGAGATGGATGCCGTCTGGAATATTGGCGTCGACATGATCGAATCCCTGCTGGCCCGCCGCTCAACCAAACGAGTGACGGATATTGCCAGGACCAGTATCCTCGCCGATCCCGTTGTGCTGGGCGCTGTCGAGGATCGAGCCCGGCAGGACGGTTCACCCACCGAAGTCATCTATGGCGATCGTGTCGAGGCCGAAAGGGACGGTTCGACCACCACGCTGATCTTCAGCGCCACCACGATGCGTTCCCTGCTGGCGGTGCTGCCCTATCGCTGGCCGTTCGGTCGGGAGCTGTCGCTCTATCATCCAGAGTGTGTCGTGGTCTGGGGAAAAGGCGATGCGAATGCCGTCCGCAACCACGGTATCCATACGCATGTCACCCTCGACGATCGAGGCTACCGCGAACTTTTGGCGACCCTGCGCCCCGTCGCCGGCAACTACGCAGTGCCATCCCTTCCCGGGCTCAGCCTTCAGGTCGAGGCGACGGAAATTCGGAATGCGGAGGGCAAAGTCGTCTACCGCATCGGCGCAGCAGGCTGAAGGGTTGGCGAGGCTGCCTACGATCCCAGGCAGCCTTCGCTCGCCATGCTTTTCTTGTAGCGCTTTTCTTGCACCTTCCCCCTTGCTCGTCTAATCAGCCGGCATTCCAATCAAAGGTGACAGGTCATGGCGACGCAAAAGCTCCTCCTTCTTCCTGGCGACGGCATCGGTGTCGAGGTGATGGCGGAGGTCAAACACCTGATCGCCTTCCTCAACAAGACCGGTCTCGCCTCCTTCGAGACGGAAGAGGATCTGGTCGGCGGCGCTGCCTATGACGCCCATGGCAAGGCGATCTCCGAGGACGCCATGAAGCTCGCCGATCAGGCCGATGCGGTTATGTTCGGCGCGGTCGGCGGCCCGAAATGGGCCGATGTTCCCTATGAGGCGCGCCCGGAAGCCGGCCTGCTGCGCCTGCGCAAGGATCTCGGCCTCTTCGCCAATCTGCGGCCCGCCGTGTGCTATCCGGCGCTGGCCGAGGCCTCCTCGCTCAAGCGCGAGCTGGTCGAGGGCCTCGACATCATGATCGTGCGCGAGCTTACCGGCGGCGTCTATTTCGGCGAGCCCAAGGAGATCGTCACGCTGGAGAACGGCGAAAAGCGCGCCGTCGACACCCAGGTCTACACCACCCATGAAATCGAGCGCATCGCCCGCGTCGCCTTCGACCTCGCCAAGGTACGCGGCAACAAGGTGCATTCGTCTGAAAAGCACAATGTCATGAAGTCGGGCGTGTTGTGGAAGCAGGTCGTCACCGAGGTCCATAAGGCCGAATATGCCGACGTGAAGCTCGAGCACATCCTAGCCGACAATTGCGGCATGCAGCTGGTGCGCACGCCCAAGCAGTTCGACGTGATCGTCTGTGACAACCTGTTCGGTGACATGCTCTCCGACGTCGCGGCCATGCTGACCGGCTCGCTCGGCATGCTGCCCTCGGCCGCGCTCGGCGCCGAGGATGCCAAGACCGGCAAGCGCAAGGCGATGTATGAGCCGGTGCACGGCTCAGCGCCCGACATCGCCGGCAAGGGCCTGGCCAATCCGATCGCCACGCTTGCCTCCTTCGGCATGGCGCTGCGCTATTCCTTCGGGCTGAGCGAAGCGGCCGATCGCCTCGACGCCGCCATCTCGGCGGTGCTGAGCGAGGGCCTGCGCACCAAGGACATCGCCAGTGCCGGCCAAAACGCCGTCTCCACCAGCGAGATGGGCGCGGCCGTGATCAAGGCGATGGGGTAAGGCCGCCTGGGCGAAAAATAGCTGTCCCATCTGTGCCAGCGGACGTCTCATCCGTCTCGATCAAGTCAACGAGGCGCGGTAATCCCTCTCCGGTTTCGGGGAGGGTGGCCCGGCGGGCCGGGTGGGGGCGGATGGCTCAGCCTTAGGTCTGTTAGCCCGCTGGCGCCACGCTCCCCCTTCCGCTGCTTCGCGGCACCTTCCCCGAAACCGGGGAAGGATATCCGCGCCCTATTATGAAAAGGCTTGCGAGTTCGTCGGTCGCCGCCACAGGCCTTCGCGTTCGAGATCGTCCATCGTGCGCGAAATGCCCTCGCGCAGGATGGCCGCCATGTCGTCGATCTGGGTGCGCGTGATGGTGAGCGGCGGAGACATCACGCACATATTGACGATCGGCCGCACCAGCAGGCCGAGCTCCTGGCAGTGGCCGTCGATGCGCTTGCCGATGGTCTCGTCGAGCTCGCCGGCAGGCCCAGCGACGCATTCGATACAGGCCATCATGCCGACGCCGCGCACCTCGCCGACCAAGGGCAGGTCCATGAGGCTCCTGAGCCGGGCCTGGAAATAGGGCGCGACCTCGCGCACATGGTCGAGGACGCCGCCTTCCAGGATATCGAGATTCTTCAGGGCGACAGCGCAGCCGATGGGATGGCTGGTGTTGGTCAGGCCATGGGCGAACATCGCCTCGGGATGGTTGGAGCGCCGGAGGTCCTCGAGCAACCGGTCCGAGATCACCACGCCACCCAGCGGGAAATAGCCCGAGGTGACGCCCTTGGCGAAAGTGATCATGTCGGGATCGAGCTCGAACACCTCTCGTGAAGCAAAGACATGCCCGAGGCGGCCGAAAGCCGTCACTACCTCGTCGCAGATGTAGAGGATGTCGTTGGCCCGGCAGATCTCGCGGATGCGTGGGAGATAGCCCTCCGGTGGCACGATAACGCCGCCCGAGGCCTGGATCGGCTCGGCGACGAAGGCCCCGATCCGCTCGGCCCCGATCCGGGCGACGGTGTCGCGGAACTCGTCGACCAGGACATCGGCGAATTCGGCCACCGTCTTGCCGTCGGGGCGGCGGAACGGGTTCGGCGCCGAGAGCTTGACGACGAGGTCGCCGGCGCTGTCCATCCAGTCATTGTCGCGCGGGCGGGCATTGAGCGAGGCGGAAAGATAGGTCGAGCCGTGATAGGCGCTGCCGCGGCTGAGGATGAGCTTCTTGTCCGGGCGCCCGCGCACGTTGTTGTAGAACTGCATGAAGCGCAGCGCCGTCTCCACGGCCGAGGACCCGCCGGTGGTGAAGAAGACATGGTTGAGATCGCCGGGTGCGTGGGCGGCGATCCGCTCGGCCAACGCCACAGAGGGCGAACTCGTGGTGTACCAGGGTGAACTGTAGGACAGCGCCATCGCCTGTTCGTGCATGACGTCGGCGAGTTCGCGCCGGCGATGGCCGATATTGGTGCACCACATGCCGGCGGGCCCATCGATCAGGCGCTTGCCGGCGGCATCGGTGATGTAGATGCCGTCGCCCTCGCCGATCAGCGGGCGAGCCTCGTCGCCCACGGTTTCAGCTACGGGCCAGGGCTGGATGAGATGGCGCCTGGCGCGCTCGGTCAGGTCCTCCTCCGCTGCCGCCATCGCCACTGCCGTCGAGCCAATCGTCGCCATCGTCGTCACCTCGTCTTCACCAGCCGGGACATGTCCTTTGGTCGTGCTGGGGAGGGACGGAAATTCCCTCGTCGGCACCATCAAAACGCAGGTCCGTCAGCACTCCCGTCACGGATATCCGATCAGATAATTGCTATACGTTCGTTCGGTTATAATCATTATACTGAACGAACGTATAGCAAAAAATTGCATTGACAATCCCACCATTCTCGCCAAGCATGCTCGAAAGACGCCGGCTGGGATCGCGCGGCGAGGCTTGAGTAAATTTGCGATTTTCATGAATCGCAATTTCTCTCTAACTATTTGTTTTGACGCATTTTTTAATCGAAAAGCCGATCAGCTTTTCTGTAAAATGCTATAGGGTGGTCGCACCAGGATGAGCACTTCCACGAGCACGGGCCGTACACGGATCAACCGGGCCGAACGCCGGAGCGAATTGATCGACGCGACGATCGAGTGCCTGGCCCGCTACGGCTATGAAGGCACTACGATCGGCGTCGTCGCCGAGGCGGTCGGCATGTCCCGCGGGATCGTGAACTTTCACTTCGAGACCAAGGAACAATTGCTGCTGGAGACGCTGCGTTTCCTGTCCGACGAATATCGCGATCATTGGCGCGCCGCCCTTGCCCAGGCCGGGCCGTCGACCGCTGAACGACTCTGGGCGATGGTCCTGGCCGATTTCGACCGCAGGATCTGCACGCCGCGCAAGCTGGCGGCCTGGTGCGCCTTTCGCGGCGAGGCGAAGGCCCGTCCGACCTATCGCAGCATGTGCAACGAGACCGACTTGGAGAATCTCGGTGTCGTTGCCGATCTCTGTGCCGAACTCGTGCCGCCGGGCATCGATGCGCACAAGCTGGCGCGGGCAATCGTGTGCATGCTCGAAGGCCTGTGGCTGCATCTGATGATCGCACCCAAGAACCTGTCGCGGGAGGAGGCGCGCGAGGTCGCGGCATCGCATCTTGCCATCGTACTGCCTGACCATTTCACGTCATCGGGACCTATCCCGGCCGTGCGTTCATCCCTGGGCCGACCTATGCCGGAAGCCCAGCCGTCCTGAGCGAGCAAGAAGGAGGAAGCGCCACCGCGAGCACGGATGCGAAGACGCTTTCGGGCGGGCCTGCTCGTAGCGCGACAACCGCGATGCAATTTTTTACCCGGACAGCCGGGGCGGATGCGCCGAAGAGCGCTGGTTCCCGCTTGTCCGGATCCTGAGTGACGCCGAGCGGGCCTTTCTCGGTGCGAGCAGCCGCGCTTTTCTGACAGAAGCGAGGCGCCGCGGGATCGCCCAGGCCCCACCACCGCAAGAGCGGCCTTTCGTGCAGGGTCGCAATCCCCATCCGTCGGCGTCTGGCGTCGGCGGCAATGATGACGCACGTCCAGAGGAGATACCCATGCCGTCTCGCCCGACACCGATTTGGAGATCACATTCTCGTCGAAGCCGCTTTCGACCGTCCCAGTTGCTGGCTCTGGCCGGTGCGGCCATGGCCGCTTTCCTGGTCGCGGGGGTCGCGTCGGCGGACGAGAAGGTGGTCAACGTCTATAGCTGGGCCGATTATATCGACCCCTCTACCCTGGAAGGCTTCACCAAGGAGACCGGCATTAAGGTCGTCTATGACACCATGGATTCCAACGAGGTGCTGGAGACCAAGCTCTATGCCGGCCATTCGGGCTATGACGTCGTCGACCCTACCGGCCCCAATCTGAAGAGGGAGATTGCCGCCGGCGTGTTCCAGCCGCTGGACAAGGCCAGGATCCCCAATCTCAAGCATGGCTGGGACAAGGTGTTCCAGCGCCTGGCCTTCTACGATCCCGGCAACCAATACGCCGTGAACTACATGTGGGGTACCACCGGCATCGGCTACAATGTCGACATGGCCAGGAAGCGCCTGGGCGAGGCGCCGATCGACAGCTGGAGTATCGTGTTCAAGCCGGAAAACCTAGCCAAATTCGCCGATTGCGGCGTCAGCATTCTCGATACCCCGGACGAACTGATCCCGCCCGCCCTGAAATATCTCGGGCTCGATCCCGATTCCAAGAACCCGAAGGATATCGCCAAGGCGGGGGAACTGCTCAAGGCGATCAGGCCTCATGTGCGTACCTTCAACTCCTCGGGCTATCTGAGCGCACTCTCCTCCGGCGATCTTTGCCTGGTGGTCGGCTGGGCCGGAGACGTCATTCAGGCGCGCAACCGAGCCATCGAGGCCCATGCCAAGTCTCCCGATAGCCCTCTGGTCGATATCCGTTATGTCGTCCCGAAGGAAGGCGCCCTGATCTGGGTCGACGGCTGGGCCATCCCCAAGGATGCCCAGCATGTCGAGGAAGCCCACGCCTTCATCGACTATATGATGCGCCCGGAGGTCGCTGCCAGGAACACGGAGTTCATCTCCTACGCCACCGGCAACCTCGCTGCACAGAAGTTCATCAAGCCCGAGATCCTGAAGGATCCCGCCATCTTCCCGGATGAGGCCACCATGGCGCGTCTGTTTACCACCACGGCGCCGGACGCCAAGATTCAGAAGCTGTGGACGCGGACCTGGACCAACATCAAGACCAACGAGTAGGGGCGGCGAAAGTTCGCCGCGCCTCCTGTCTCCTCTCGATGCAGGCCTATTTCGCCTGGCCGGCCGAGACGTCCATGATCAGCCGCGCCAGCAGATAGAGGCGCGGCACCACCGAATCGAGTTCGACATATTCGGCATCGTTGGAATGGGCGCCGAAACCGCGCAGGCCCAGGCCCTCGATCACCGGTCCCTTGGCCTTAAGCGCCGCGAAGGCGGCGTCCGTGCCGCCACCGGAAGCCTTGTCGATCACTGTCAGTTTCTGGCCGATCTCGCCATAGATGGCGCCGGCCTGCGCCGCCAGGGCGCGGCTGGCATCGGTGGGCTGCAGGGGCGGGCGGCGGCGCTCGAACACGGCCTCGATCTTGGCATCAGGCAGGAGTTTCTTGGTGATGCGCTCCTTCACCGTCTTCTCGATGCGGTCGAAATCGGCCATGCGCAGCATGCGCACATCGGCCTGGGCGGTCGCCTCGGCCGGGATGACGTTGCGATTGGTGCCGGCCTTGGCCACCGTCCAGTTCAGCTTGAGGCCGAGCTTGGCATCGGAGAGATCGCGCATCTGCAGGATCTGGTGCGCCAGCTCGTAGAGTGCGTTGATCCCGCGCTCGGGCGCGGCACCTGCATGGGAAGCCTTACCCTCCACCTTGAGGGCGACTGCGCCGATGCCGGCGGTGGCGAGGGTGACCTTGTCCGTGCCGGTGCCTCCGCCTTCCAGGGAGAACACGGCATCCTGCTCGGCGCCGATCTCGGTGAGAAGTGTGCGCGAGGCGGGCGAGGAGATTTCCTCGTCGCCGTTGATCATCACCGTCAGCGTGCCGTAGTCCTTGAAATCGAGCGCCTTCAGCAGTGCCACGGTGGTGAGGGCGAGGGCGACGCCATGCTTGTCGTCGGCGATGCCGAGGCCATAGGCCTTGTCGCCGTCGATGCGGAAGGGCTGCTGGGCCAGCATGCCCTTCAGATAGACCGTATCCATATGGGCGATCAGGGCGATCTTCTTGGTACCGGTGCCGGTGAAGCGGGCAAGTACGATCTTGCCGAGCTTCTCGGGCGTATCCTGCATGCGGTAGACCTCTTTCGGCTCGATCTGCTGGACCTCGCCGCCCAGAGCCTTGAGGCGATCCGCGATCAGGGTCGCGATCTCAGCCAGGCCATCGGGGTCCTTGCTGCCCGATTCGATCGAGACCAGTGCCTTCATGGTATCGATCAAGGACTGGCGCTGCGCTTTGGCCTGTTTGAGCACGGCCTCCTGTGGGGCGGCCGAGGCGGGGAGGGTCTCGGCGGTGATGGCCAGGGCCGGCAGCGCGGCCATGACGACGGCAAGGGCAGCGGCGCGAGATCGCGAGCAACGAAGCATCTGGTTCCTCTCGGACTGCGATCACCCTCCAATGACCTGGGCGGATGATGCATAAATGCCGCGCATTATCAAAATAGTATGCGGGATGACGGTAAATAGCCTGTGCCAACGGTTCTGCCCGCTGTCCGACCTTTATTCCCGCTGCTTCTCGCCTTACATTGGTGTTGCCGTCACGCGACTTGCATCGGCATGCGATACGGGGCGCGAGATGATCATACCGCTTTACGATGACAACCCGCACCGGCGCATCACCCGAGCCTATGTGAATTGGGGCCTGATCGCCACCAACGTGCTGGTGTTCGTGTTCTTTCAGTCCGGCTATGTGCCCGGCACCTTCGTGGCGGATACGGCCGGCTTTACCTATTCCTACGGCATGATTCCGGTGGTGCTGTTCCAGAAGATGCAACTCCCGCCCGAATATATAAGGGTGCCGGAATGGCTGACGCCGATCACCTCGTCCTTCGTGCACGGCTCATGGATGCATCTGACCGGTAACATGCTGTTCCTGTGGGTGTTCGGTGACAATGTCGAGGACGATCTCGGGCGCTGGCGCTATTTGTTCTTCTATCTCGCCTGCGGCGTGCTGGCCTCCTTCGCCTACGCCCTCACCGCGCAGGACTCCACCAGCCCGCTGATCGGAGCCTCCGGGGCGATATCGGGGGTGGTGGCCGCCTATGTGCTGCTCCATCCCAAGGTGAAGATTTGGGTGCTCCTGTTCTTCCGCATTCCGCTGAAACTGCCGGCCTATTGGGCGATCGGGGCTTGGATCCTCTACCAGGCCTATTTCGCCCTCTATGCCTATTTCATTACCTCGACCGACGATGTCGCTTGGTTCGCCCATCTTGGTGGGTTGGTCGCCGGCGCCATTCTGGTGCTGCCGCTCAAGCGCGCGGACGCGCCCTTGTTCGATAACGCGCCGCCCCAGGCGCAGAACGACTGGCGCGACACGTTTGATTGAGAGGTCCGCAAGACGAGCCTGCAAATGCGCCTGGAATGATCAAGCTTGGGGGCAGGCTTGAACGGGCGCGGTTCGACGACTTTCCTGCATCCCTCCGCCGCTTTGCTCTAACTCCTTGTTTCGACGCATCTTTGCGATTGGAAGTGATTCATTCAGGTCGCTGAACGCTTCATGTCGAGGAGCAGTCTTGCGGCCACCGCCGCTCCATCGCGGCGAATCGTGGCTGAGAAGGCGGTGGCCCTGGCGCTGGTTTCCGGCGCCAGTGCAATAGCGAGCGCGGCCGAGAGCGAGTCGAGGCTCGGGGCCGGGCCGTCATGGGCCGCACCGATGCCGAGCGCCGCCACCCGTCCGGCCCAGAACGGCTGGTCCACCACCTGTGGCACGATCACCTGCGGCACGCCCGCCCGCGCCGCCGCCGTGGTGGTGCCGGCACCACCATGATGCACCACCGCCGCGACCTTGGGGAACAGGGCCTGCTGGTTGACGTCGCCGACCAGGAAGCAATCGTCATCTGCCTCCGCCAGAGCGAGTTCGGCCCAGCCGCGAGCAAGCAGGACGCGGCGGCCCTGGGCGCGGATCGCCGCGATCGCCACGGGGCCGGCCGCCTGGGCCGTCGGCATCGACATGCTGCCAAAGCCTGCATAGACCGGCGGGGGACCGGCAGCCAGGAAGGCCTCGAGATCGGCCGGGAGCGGGCGCTCGTCCGGCAGTATCCAGGCGCCGGTCTGTACCACCGTGCTTGCGGCCGGCGGCCACGGGCTCAGGATCGGGTCCGAAGCCAGCCAGGGGCTATCGGTAAAGATGTGGTCGCGCACATTGGTGAGCGTCGGCAGGCCGATCCGGGTACGTAGGCCATTCACGGCACCACCGAACAGGGCGTTCATGACGCCGATATTGTGGTCCCACAAGGCCCGGTTGTCGGTGACCCCCGGCGGGTGGGGGTGGCCGGGATACGCATAGGGCGGATGATGCGGGGAGGGGATGAAGAGCGGGCAATAGCTGACATGGACATAGGCAAGGCCCCGTTCTTCGGCCACCGCCTGTGCCGCGGCGGTGGAGGGAAACAGGCCGCAGCCTACAACGGCATCGCAGCCCTCGGCCGCCGCGGCCATCACCCGATATTGCCCCTCCAGGACCTCTGCCGCCACCCGGGGCAGGTCGACCGGTCCCTCGCGCACTTCGGCCAGCCAGGGCCGCAATGCCCGGAAGGCCGGCACCAGCCTTACACCGGCGCGAGCCAGGACTGCCTCGAACTCCTCATCCGGCGGCACGCAGGCCAGCACCTCGACGCCGAGATCGCCGAGCCGCGCCCCCAGCGCCGCCACCGGTTCGACATCGCCGCGCGATCCAAAGCTCGTCAACAATACACGCATCCGGCACCCTTTCCCTTGATTGCGGTCGAGGGTTGGGTTGATAGCGCCGGAACGGGGGCTTGCCGCAAGGCCCTTGTGCGCTACATATAAGAAACGGAGGAAGGCAGACTGCCTCCTCCGGATCTCCATGCGATATCGCGGCGCCCCAGGGCGCCGTTTTGTTTAGGCGCCGGGCTGTGCGGCCGCCGGTGCAACGGGTTTGGTCTTGGCGGCAGGAGGCTTTGAGGCCTTGACCTTGGCGGGGCTGGCTGGAGCCGGCGCAGCGGTGGCAGCAGGCGTGGCCGCCGGCGGGTTTTCCGCATAGGTCTTCAAGAGCTTGGAACCATAGAAATTTTCCAGCGCCTTGCGGCTCGACTGCACAACCAGCACGCCTTCGATCAGGCCCGGATCCTGGTTGGCGGCTACGATGGCGCCGACCACGCCATTGACCTGTCCTTGATTGCCGACCGTGAACGGGGCCGTCTTGGCGGGCCCGCCTGCCAGATCCGTGACCGTCAGTGTACCCTTGACGTAATTGGCATCGCCGACCAGCAGGGACAGAGCCGGATTCTTCAAATGATAATCGGTCAGGGTGATCGACAGATGCTTGGCCGCGCCGGTCTGAGGCAGGCGCCGCGTGTCCTGGCGCACGGCATCGGTCAGCCGTGGGGCAAAGCTTGCCGGCACTGGATTGCGCGCAGAGGCAATGGTCGTCACCGTCACGTCCTTGACATAGGCCTCGCCGGGCTTGGGAAACATGCCGGCGGTTGAGCAACTGGCGAGACTGGCTGTGACAAAAAGAGCGCCCGCGACTTTCAAACCTGTATCAAACATTGGGAACGTGCTTTCCTTGGGAGCGTGGCTGGAGATCGTCTTCTTGTTCGTGCTCCATGCCTTTGCCGCCAAAGTCGCGGTGAAGAGACACCGCGCCAGTCATTGCGTAGGTTAGGGAGTAGCGAGCAAACCTGAGTCCGAAAACAGCGATCGACTATGCTTTGTGCAAGCCGTGTTTTGCAGGATGTTTGCTTATCAACAGCTTGTTGTTGTTTTCAATTAGGTATGAGGAATGCGAGAGGCAGGTTGTTCGACAATAAAAACAGAAAATGGTAAGGTATTACTTCATTGGGTGGAAACCGATCGGGTTGGGTGGGATATCCGTGTTCAACTTGTCTCGCCTATCGCGGTCGGTGATGCGACCCACTCGCCGCCGAGAAAGCCCGTGACTGGCGCTCGCCCGGTCGCTTCACACAAATGTCGCGTTGACACAAAAAGCCGCGCCCTTTAGCTGACTTGCGTCATCAAGTTCAGCGGCGGCGGTCTTGCCGCGACGTGACGTGTCGGTTCGCCGACAGCGCGGGAGGGGCAAGGCCATTATGCGGTCGTTTCATATCGCTCATCGTTCCGGTTCCCCGTCTGGAGAAGCTCCATGAAAGTGCTCGTGCCCGTGAAGCGGGTCGTCGATTACAATGTGAAGATCCGCGTCAAGGCCGATGGCACGGGTGTCGATCTCAACAATGTCAAGATGTCGATGAACCCCTTCGACGAGATCGGCGTCGAGGAAGCGCTGCGTCTGAAGGAAGCCGGCAAGGCGACCGAGGTCGTGGTTGTTTCGATCGGTCCGGCCCAGGCGGCCGAGACGCTGCGCTCGGGTCTTGCCATGGGCGCCGACCGCGGCATCCTGGTCAAGACCGACGCCACCGTCGAACCACTCGCCGTGGCCAAGCTGCTCAAGGCGGTGATCGGCAATGAGGCACCGGGCCTGGTCATCCTCGGCAAGCAGGCGATCGACGACGACATGAACGCCACCGGCCAGATGCTCGCGGCGCTGCTGGGCTGGCCGCAGGGCACCTTCGCCTCCAAACTCTATGTCGGCAGCGACAAGGTCGACGTCACGCGCGAGGTCGATGGCGGCATGCAGACCGTCACGCTCAACCTGCCGGCGATCATCACCACGGATCTGCGCCTCAACGAGCCGCGCTATGCTTCGCTGCCCAACATCATGAAGGCGAAGAAGAAGCCGATCGACGAGACCAGCCCCGAAGCGCTCGGCGTCGACATCGCGCCGCGCTTGACCGTGGTGAAGACGGTGGAGCCGCCGGCACGCCAGGCCGGCAAGAAGGTCGCCTCGGTGGCCGAGCTGGTCGACAAGCTCAAGAACGAAGCCGGCGTCATCTGAGCCGAGAAGGATTGATATTATGACCACTCTTCTCATCGCAGAAATCGACGCCACTGGCCTCAAGGACGTTACCAACCGCGCCCTCACCGCGGCCATCGAGCTCGGCGGCCCGGTGCATGTGCTGGTGGCTGGCGCCAACGCCCAGGCTGCCGCCGAGGCTGCTGCCAAGCTCGCCGGGGTCGAAAAGGTCCTGGTGGCCGATGCGGCCTATGAGCATCGCCTGGCCGAGCCGACGGCCGCCCTGATCGTCAGTCTGGCCGGCGGCTATGACGCCATCGTCGCGCCCTCGACTGCGGCCTGGAAGAACGTGCTGCCGCGCGTTGCCGCTTTGCTCGACGTCATGCAGATCTCCGACATCGTCAAGGTCGTCTCGCCCGATACCTTCGAGCGGCCGATCTATGCCGGCAACGCCATCCAGACCGTGACCTCGGCCGACGCCAAGAAGGTGATCACCGTGCGCACCGCCTCCTTCGCCGCGACGGGCGAGGGCGGTTCGGCGGCGGTGGAGCCGGCGGCGGCCGCAGCCGATCCCGGCCTCTCGACCTTCAAGGGCGAGGAACTGGCCAAATCCGACCGTCCGGAACTGGCCTCGGCCAAGATCATCATCTCGGGCGGCCGGGCCATGGCCAACCGCGAGAACTTCGCCACCTATATCGAGCCGGTGGCCGACAAGCTCGGCGCCGCCATGGGTGCCTCGCGCGCCGCGGTCGATGCGGGTTATGCCCCCAACGACTGGCAGGTCGGCCAGACCGGCAAGGTGGTCGCTCCCGACCTCTACATCGCCGTCGGCATCTCCGGCGCCATCCAGCATCTGGCCGGCATGAAGGACTCCAAGGTCATCGTCGCCATCAACAAGGATGAAGAGGCCCCGATCTTCCAGGTTGCCGATTATGGCCTGGTGGCGGATCTCTACACGGCCCTGCCGGAACTCAAGGACGAACTCGCCAAGCTCGGCAAGTAAGGAGAGCGGGCGGCATTCGCCCGTCCTCATCGGATGATTTCGATGTGCCGGTCCTCGCGGGCCGGCACATTATCTTTGGAAGACCAGCCAGGCCCACGCGCTGTTCGATTGCAGCGCCCGCAGTGGGGTTGAAAGGTTTTCCTCCGTTGTTCCCTTCGCCCTTGCGTTCCCTGCCGGCCCATGGCGAATTGCGCTTCCTGTGCCGTCCTGGGAAGTCTGTCTGGTGTCGAAGTTCCTGATTGTCATCGCCGCCCTGGCCGCGGCGCTCTATCTGGCGGCCTTTGCCGCTTTGGCCTTTGCCCAGCGCTCCTTCGTCTTTCAGCCGAGCGGCGAGGTACTCGCGCCCGCCATCGCCGGTGCCGAAGTCGTCAAGCTGCGCACCGAAGACGGCGAGACGTTGATCGCCTGGCATGTCGCGCCCGCGCCGGGTAAGCCCCTCCTGCTCTATTTCCACGGCAATGGCGGCAATCTCACCTTGCAGACTGAGCTGCTGCAGGCGCTGACCGCCGGCGGCAACGGTTTGATGGCGGTGGAATATCGTGGCTATCCCGGTTCCACCGGTTCGCCCTCCGAGCAGGGGCTGCTGCTCGACGCCGAGGCTTCCTATGCCAAGGTGCTCGCCCTCGGCATCGCGCCCGAGCGCATCGTGGTGGTCGGCCAATCCCTGGGCTCGGGCGTGGCGGTCGCCCTGGCGGCCCGCCACAAGGTGGGGGCAATGGTGCTCGATTCACCCTTCACCTCGGCTCTCGCCGTGGCCTCCCGCCTCTATGGCATGTTCCCGGTGCGCTGGGTGATGCTGGATCCCTTTCCCTCCGACCAGCGTATCGGCCAGGTGAAGGTGCCGCTGCTCGTCGTCCACGGCACTGCCGACGGCGTCATTCCTTTCGAGTTCGGCAAGGCTCTCTATGAACTCGCCAACCAGCCCAAGACCTTCGTGCCCGTGGAAGGGGCCGGCCATCTCAGCCTCGGCTATGTCCTGCCCGAGGTGCGGGCATGGATCGGCGGCGTGATGGCGCGCTGATCGATTTCCTCACACAGAACTGGCGAGCCGCCCATCGCGCACTGGGCAGCAATAGGATCGGGTAGTGTTGTGAAATATCAACAAGACTCGAAGATGACGCGCTAGCCTCGATTCAACGAGGGGTGGCCAAGCTGCCGGACAGGGGGAGACCATGGAACTGCGTCATCTGCGCTATTTCCTAGCTGTCGCTGAAGAGCTCAATTTCAGGGCAGCCGCCGCTCGGCTCGGCGTTTCCCAACCGCCTCTCAGTACGCAGATTCAAGACCTGGAATACGAACTCAAAACCCAGCTCTTCCTGCGAAACAAGCGGCGTGTCGAATTGACCGCCGCAGGCCTAGCCTTTCGCAATTATGCGACCGCGATCATCGCGCAGGTGGATGAGGCCGCCGAACAGACCCTCGCCATTGGCCGGGGGCAGATCGGAACCCTCGACCTCGCCACCACCGGATCGGTGCTGATGGGGCCGCTGGCCGGATTGATCGCCAGGTTTGGCCTGCAAGTGCCGGAGGTCCAGGTGCGCATTCGCGAGATGCCGCCGCTCGAGCAGGAGGCTGCCCTTCACACCCGCAAGATCGACATCAGCTTCTTGCGCGGACCGGTCGGCGACCCCGATCTGGTCACCGAACTGGCATGGAAGGAAAAAGTCGGCGTGGCCTTACCGCAATCGCATCCGCTGGCGGGCAATAGCCGGATCGAGCTGTCCGAACTGAGAAACGAGCAGTTCGTTTTTCTGAGGATGAAGAATTCGCGGTTTGCCCGCTATCTCAAGGAATGCTGCATCGAGGCGGGATTTGACCCCAATATTACCCAGCAGGTCGTCGAATCCTATTCGCTGCTCAGCCTGGTTGCTGCGGGCCTGGGTGTTGCGCTCGTGCCGGAGGCGGCGAAGGAAATGCTGCGGCCCGGTGTCGTCTACCGGGCCTTGGTGGAGCCGGCGCCGGTTGCCGATGTCATCATGCTGTATCGACCGGATCGCAGCGCTGTCGTGACCCGATTCCTGAGTGAAACGCGCGAATATTTTCAAAGCTCGCCCTAGGCGCAGCGGGGATGCCTTGGCGTAATCTCTCGGCGGCGGTGCTGTGGCATCCGATTCCATGATGCGGAATCGCGCCTTCTGACCTGGAGATTTTATGCTCTAAGCATTGCTGCATACGGCACCATTGAGATCGGGAGTGTGGCGGACGTTTGGGAGAACGTGCCGTCACCGGACCCTTCCCGGGAACCGACAGCTCCTTCGGCAAAATCAGAAACAACAACGGTGCCGACCGTGGAGGAAATATATGCTCAGATTCTTCAGATCCCTGTTCGGGCAGGTGGTCATAGCGCTTGTGTTGGGAATAGTGGTCGGCATCCTCTGGCCTGGCTTTGCCAGCCAGTTGAAGCCGCTTGGCGATGCCTTCATCAAGCTGATCAAGATGGTGATTGCGCCCCTGGTTTTCGGCGTCGTCGTCCATGGTGTCGTCGGGGCGGGGGATCTGAAAAAGGTTGGCCGGGTCGGCGTCAAGGCCATCGTCTATTTCGAGGTGGTGACGACGATCGCCCTGTGCCTGGGCTTGCTGATGGCCCATTTCTTCCAGCCGGGCGTTGGCATGAACATCGATCCCAAGGCACTCGATGGCGGCGCGCTCGCCAATTACACCGATCATGTGCGCGAAGTCACCGGCGGGGTCGACTTTCTGCTGCGCGTCATCCCGACGACTGTCACGGACGCTTTCGCCAAGGGTGACATTCTCCAGGTCCTGCTGATTGCCATCCTGTTCGGCGCCGGGCTGTCCCTGCTCGGCGAACGTGGCCGGCCCGTGGTCGACTTCATCCACATCGCCACCGACGTTCTCTTCAAGATCATCGGCTTCATCGTCCGGCTTGCTCCGCTCGGCGTGTTCGGCGCCATCGCCTTCACGGTCGGCAAATACGGGGTCGGTTCCCTGCAGCAACTGGGCTATCTCGTCCTCCTGTTCTATGTCAGCGTGATCTTCTTCGTGCTGGCGGTGCTTGGCACCATCATGCGGCTTGCCGGCTTCAGCCTGTTCAAGTTCCTGGTCTATCTGCGCGAAGAACTGACGATCGTCCTGGGCACCGCCTCATCCGACGCTGTGCTTCCGCAGGTCATGCGCAAGCTCGAGAAGATGGGGATCAAGGATTCCACTGTCGGCCTGGTCATCCCGACCGGCTATTCCTTCAATCTCGATGCCTTTTCCATCTATCTCACGCTGGCCGCGGTATTCATTGCGCAGGCTACCAACACGCCGCTTTCGGAAACCGATCTTCTGGTCGTGCTGGGCGTCGCACTGCTGACCTCGAAAGGGGCGCATGGCGTGCCGGGATCGGCCATCGTCGTTCTTGCCGCCACCCTGTCCGCACTGCCCGTCATTCCGGTGATCGGCCTGGTCCTGGTGTTGTCGGTCGACTGGTTCATGGGAATGGCGCGGGCGCTCGGCAATCTCATTGGAAACTGCGTCGCCACCGTCGTCATCGCCGTCTGGGAAGGTGATATCGACAGGGCTCAGGCCAACCGCGTCTTGAACGGCGAGCGCTCCGATCCCTACGAAAAAGCGGCGCAGGAGGCCGCCCGGCCCAGCAAAGAGGCTTCATCGACCCGCTAGAACGTTCTTCGTTCCAGCGGGTTCGCAAAGGCGCGCCGAAAACAAGGCGTTGGAAGAAGCGGCACTTCGCTGAACGCACTTTGCCTCAACGCTTCTCGAGCCTCCCTCTGCGTCCAGCAAAGGGGGGCTTTTTCTTGGGGACATTGCGTGGCTGATAGGGATGATCCGGTCCGTACGACGGCTGCGCGGCGGGTCGATTGTCCTGCCAATAAATATCTTAGGAATATCACCCGATCCAAATGATATATTGGACGTATAAGAGGAACAGCAACATAACCGGGAGGCATCCACAAAACAACGGGAGGGAGAACCGGTGTCTGCTTTGGAAGCAATCGAGCACCATCTTGGCCATGTCGCTGGAGAAACGCCGGGGCTGCCTTTCGGTTATTCTCCGGAATTTCGTGAAGATCGCGACATTCCTGTCGCTCATGGTTGCGTCCAGGCCGTGTTGCGGGCCCTGTCGATTCTCCGATGCATTGCTCAGGACCAGCGCGGCATGACGCTTGCGGAAGTCGTTCGCGGCACCAGCCTGGCTCCATCGACGGCGCATCGCCTGCTCACCACGCTTCAGAGCGAGGGCTTCGTGCAATTCGAGGCTGCGGCCTTGCGCTGGTTCGTCGGCCCCAGCGCCCATCTGGTCGGTATCGCCTGCCACCCGCAGAGGCGGCGGGTGTTTTCGTAAAAGGCTGAGCGTCGCCCCTCCCTTACGACTGGCATGTCAGCTCTCCTCCGCGCACCGTCCATCGGCCCGGTCGATATCGATGGAGGTTTTCGGCAGAGATCCGGCCGGGCGTGTCTTCAGCACTGGCTTGTTCCGCCTAACAGCATCCTGACCGTGCCGTCTGCGAGGGCGCACAGCAAGCAGATTGACCAGCTTGCTGCTGCGATCTGTACCTGGGTTTGCAAATCGCCGACCGGGCGCCGAGCGCCTGGACGATGCTATCCTTGTCGACCCGCATGCTGTTTACATCGAACACCTGCATCGCCGCGCCGGGCGGGCCGATCTCGAAAGTGAGGCGCGCATCGGGGTCCAGGGGGAGATGCCGATCGACCTGCCGAAGGATGCTCCGGAACTTCTCGACGGCCAGAAACTCGTGAGTGCCGGCAGGAGCGAGATCTTCGACCTGCAGGATCGTCTCGCGCCAGGAATCGGGGCTGCACCGCAATCCAAGGTGACGAAGGAGCCGCCTTGACCTCGGTCACATGGTAGCCGGGCCATACCATCCTCTCGCCATAGTGCAGCACCCGTGCCTTGCCGGCATGCGGTTCGAGGGCGGCAGGCACATGTCCCAGTGAGGCATCGCCGCCAATTCGATCGTCAGGGGGCTAGCGGTCGCGTTCATGTTGTTGTATTGAATATTTCAATGACTCTTGAGATATTGAGATAAAGATGGATGAAAAGCAAGCCCTCGATGCCTTTGCGGCCCTTTCGCAGGAAACCAGGCTTCGAATCGTCCGGCTGCTGGTGACGGCTGGACCGGACGGCATGGCGGCCGGGGTGATCGGCGAGGCTATGGATGGGGCTTCCTCCTCGCGCATGTCGTTCCACCTCAGTCACCTCGAACAGGCCGGCTTGGTCGAATCGCGCCGGGAAGGGCGCTCGATCCTCTACAGCGCCGCCTATCCCGCCCTCGCCGGCCTGATCGAATTCCTGATGCGCGATTGCTGCCAGGGGCATCCGGAAGTCTGTAATCCCGCCGTCGCTGCGCTTTCCGCCTGCTGCGCCCCTCGAAAGGAAACCACCCATGCCTGATCCGCATGCGCCTTCGCCGGCGCGCAGCGCGTTTTCGCTTGCCGAGATCGGTCAATCCAAGGGGGCAACCTCGCCCCGCAACAGCGCGGCGTGAACGCCGACATGGATATCGTCATCTATCACAACCCCGATTGCGGCACCTCGCGCAATACGTTGGCGCTGATCCGGCAGGGGGGTATCGAGCCCCATGTCATCGAATATCTGAAGACGCCGCCCTCGCGCACTTTGCTGGCCCAGCTCGTCGCGCGCATGGGCATTGGCGTCCGGGACCTCGTCCGGCAAAAGGGCACGCCCTATGCCGAGCTCGGATTGGAGGCTCCGGATCTGACGGACGCCCAACTCCTGGATGCGATGATGGCGCATCCGCTGCTGATCAACCGCCCCATCGTCGTCAGCCCGTTGGGCGTGAAGCTCTGCCGCCCTTCCGATGTCGTGCTCGATCTGCTTCCGCCAGCAGCCATGCCGTCAAGCATGCAAAAGGAAGACGGAGCGCCCTTCCTGAAGGACGTACAGATCGATCCGAGCGATCCGGTTCTCATCGCTGCCCTGCGGGCGGAAGACCTCCCCGTCGACGATCTTGCCGAGACGGATCGCATTTTCTTTGCTTACCGAACGCTCGACGGTCAACTCGTCGGATTTGGCGGCTATGAGCTTCTGGGCGCCGATGCGCTGGTCCGATCCGTGGTGGTCTCGCCGGAGTTGAGAAGAGCCCGGATCGGCCGCAACATCGTGCCCTTGCTGTTGTTCCGAGCCCATGAGGCCGGCGCAAAGCGTGCCTGGCTTTTGACGACGTCCGCGTCCGATTTCTTCTCGCGCCTCGGCTTCAAGCCGGTGGAGCGGGCCGAAGCACCCACCGCCGTCCTGGCGACGCGCCAGGCCTCATCCCTCTGCCCGGCCAGCGCCATCCTGATGCGCCGCGAGATCAGCTTCTGATATGTCCATATTCGAACGTTATCTGACGCTTTGGGTGGCCCTTTGCATCCTCGCCGGCATCGCGCTCGGCCATACGATGCCGGCAGCCTTCCAGGCGATCGGCGCTGCCGAAATCGCCAAGGTCAATCTGCCGGTCGCCGTGCTGATCTGGCTGATGGTCATCCCGATGCTGCTGAAGATCGACTTTGCCGCCTTGCGCGAAGTCGGCCGGCATTGGCGCGGCATCGGGGTGACCCTCTTCATCAACTGGGCCATCAAGCCCTTCTCCATGGCGCTGCTCGGCTGGCTGTTCGTCGGCTGGCTGTTCCGGTCCTCTCTGCCTGCCACGCAGATCGACAGCTATATCGCCGGGTTGATCATCCTCGCCGCCGCGCCTTGCACCGCCATGGTGTTCGTCTGGTCGAACCTTACCAGAGGCGAGCCGCATTTCACCTTGAGCCAGGTTGCGCTCAACGATGCGATCATGGTTATCGCCTTCGCGCCGATCGTCGGCCTGCTGCTGGGGCTCTCGGCAATCACGGTGCCGTGGGGCACGCTCGTCCTGTCGGTCGGGCTCTACATCGTCATTCCCGTGCTCGTGGCGCAGGGGCTGCGTCGTCGTCTGCTGGCTGCCGGCGGCCAGGCGGCCCTGGACCATCTGCTCGCCCGCCTCGGCCCCGTCTCCCTGCTGGCACTGCTGGCGACCCTGGTGCTGCTCTTCGGTTTCCAGGGCGAGCAGATCATCGCGCAGCCTCTGGTGATCGCGCTCCTTGCCGTGCCGATCCTCATCCAGGTCTATTTCAATGCGGGGCTTGCCTATCTGCTCAACCGCGTTGCCGGCGAACGGCATTGCGTCGCCGGCCCCTCGGCCCTGATCGGGGCATCCAACTTCTTCGAGCTTGCCGTCGCCGCCGCGATCAGCCTGTTCGGCTTCCACTCGGGAGCAGCCCTGGCCACCGTGGTCGGCGTGCTGATCGAAGTGCCGGTGATGCTGTCCGTCGTCTGGATCGTGAACCGGTCCAAGGATTGGTATGAGCGCGGTTCTGCCGTAGCTGCCGCCGAAGGACGCCGCTGATGATCGAGGATCTCCCGAATATCACGCCCGATTGCCTGCGGATCCCTTCGCTCGATCGCCTGCGGCCGAAGGCCTCGACACACCCGCCGCGCATATTGCTGCTCTATGGTTCGCTGCGGGAACGTTCCTACAGCAAGCTGCTGACCCTGGAAGCGGAACGGCTTCTCAAGCATTTTGGGGCGGAAACCCGCATCTTCGATCCTCTCGACCTGCCGCTTCCCGATGCCGCACCGGCAGACCATCCCAAGGTACGCGAATTGCGGGAGCTCTCGGAGTGGTCGGAGGGGCAGGTCTGGTGCAGCCCCGAGCGTCATGGCGCCATGACCGGCATCATGAAGGCACAGATCGACTGGATCCCGCTGGCGATCGGGGCGGTGCGGCCGACCCAGGGCAAGACGCTGGCGCTGATGCAGGTCTCTGGCGGCTCGCAATCCTTCAATGCCCTCAACCAGATGCGCGTGCTCGGCCGCTGGATGCGGATGATCACCATTCCCAACCAGTCCTCGGTGGCCAGGGCCTATGAAGAGTTCACGCCCGGCGGGCGGATGAAAGCCTCATCCTATTACGAGCGTGTCGTCGACGTGATGGAGGAACTGGTCAAGTTCACCCTGCTGACGCGTGATGCCTCGGACTATCTCACAGACCGCTACAGCGAGCGGAGGGAAGAGCACGAAGCTCTCGAGGCCCGTCTGAAGCTGGCGCAAGTGCGATGACCGGAACCCCACGCCGGCCGCTTCCTCCGAAGCTACCGGCTTCATGTCGTGGCGAGCGCTACGACGACGGAAAGCCGTGCCGCCGCGCTGACCAGGTGACCAGCAGGCAGGGAATGAGAAGCGCGAGCAGGGCCGGAGGGAAGCTGCCGGCGCCGGCCTGGTCGAGCAACAGGCCGCCGAGCAATCCTCCGCCTGCAATCGCCAGGTTCCAGGCGGTGACGAGCATCGACTGGGCGATGTCGGTGGCGTCACCGGCTGCGTGGGCGAGTGCTGTCTGGAACAAGGTCGCCGCCCCGCCGAACGCCAGGCCCCAGATGGCGACGGCGGCGTAGACGAAGGGGGCGGAAGCCGGCCACAGCCCCAGCATTGCCGCAGCCAGGACAAAGAGAGCGCTGGAGAGCAGAGCCAAGGCCCTCGGCTTGCGATCGATGAAGGCACCGACGATCCAGATTCCGACAAGCGAGAACAGGCCGAAGGTGAGCAGGATAATGTCGACCTGGTCCGCCAGGGCTGCCAGGCGGAGGAAGGGGGCGATATAGGTGTAGAGGAGATTGTGGGCGAGCACGAAGGCCAGCGTGACGAACAGGATCGGTCGCACGCCCGCCATGGCCAGCACCGCAGCGAGGGAGGACCGCCTTGCCCCGTCCTGTCCCGGGAAGTCGGGCAGCTTCATCGAAATCCAGACGATCAACAGGGCCGCGATGGCGCTGAGCACACCGAAGCAAGTGCCCCAACCGATGGCCTTGCCGAGGAAGGTGGCGGCGGGAACCCCGATCGACAGTGCCACAGGCGTGCCGATCATGGCGATGGCGATCGCCTTTCCCTTCTGGTGGTCGGGCACCAGGCGTGCGGCATAGCCGGCAAGCAGCGCCCAAAGCAGGCCCGCCGAGGTGCCTGCCAGGAATCGGGCTACCATGGTCAGTCCGTAGAAAGGCGAGATCGCCGTGACGCTGTTGGCGAGGGCGAAACCGGCGATGGCGAACAGCAGCAAGGGACGGCGGCGCAGGCGCTGCGTCGCGCTCGTCAGCGGTATGGCGGCCAGCAACGATCCGAGCGCGTAGATCGTGACCATCTGGCCGGCATAGGATTGTGAAACAGAGAGGCTGCCCGCGATCTCGGGCAGAAGCCCCGCCGGCAGGGCTTCCGTCAGGATGGTGATGAAACCGGCGAGGGCCAGGGCGATCAAGGCCGGTAGCGGGAGACTGCCCCCGCCGGCCAGTGCCCGATCGGGTACGGGCCTGCCCGATGTCGAATGCGTCATGGCGATCAGGCGGCCGTGCGCTTCGGCAAGACAAGGTCGCCGACGGTGTAGGTGTGAAACTCGCTGCTGGAGACCTCGTCGAGCTTACGGAACTTTGCCACGAAGACGGGGTCGGAGAAGAACTCCTCGACATTGCCGGCGCCCTGGATCGCCTCGATGTTGACGACCGTCAGTCCGTCGGCGCTTTTGGCCAGGGTGCTCCACAGGAAGCCTTCCTTGCGTTCGGCCACATAATGCACCACGTCCTGGATGACCGCGAAGGCCTCCTCCTGCTTGCCGGGACTGGCGTGAATGACGTTGACGATGAAGGTCGTCGGCGTGGGGGAGCCCGTGAAGGCGGCGGGTGATTTGATATCCATGATGGTCTCCGATGAGGTGCGGCAAGCCGGCCGCAGCGACATCTGGATATCGGTGGCGAAATAGCGGATAAACGAGCCGGTATTCACATCAAATCGGAAAATTATTCCGCAATCGTCAGATCATGGATAAGCTCGGCACCCTCGGTATCTTCATCCAGGTCGCGGAGGCCGGCAGTTTCGTGGCAGCGGGACAGCGCCTGGGTCTGTCGGGCTCGGCTATCGGCAAGGCTATCGCGCGGCTCGAGGAAGAGATGGGCGTGCGCCTGTTTCACCGTTCGACCCGCAGCATGGCCTTGACCGAAGAGGGCAGCTTCTTTCTCGACACCTGCCGGCGCATCCAGTCCGATTTCGAGGCGGCGCAGGCGCAATTGTCCCGAGCGCAGGCAACGCCGCGTGGGCAGTTGCGCGTAAGCCTGCCACTCGCCGGCATGCTCTTGATGCCGACGATCGCCGCCTTCATGGCTGAATATCCCGAGATCAATCTCGACCTCGACTTCACCGACCGGCTGGTCGACGTCATCGAGGAAGGCTTCGATGCGGTGATCCGGACGGGTGAGGTCAGGGATACCCGCCTGATGAGCCGCAAGCTCGGAACCTTCAAGCACCGGATCGTCGCTGCGCCCGCCTATCTCGCTGCCCATGGCGTGCCGACAGCGCCGGAAGACCTGCTCGGCCACCGTTGCCTTCATCATCGCTACGCCAATTCGGGCAGGTTCGAACCCTGGCCACTGGTGCGGGACGGGCGAGAATTCAAGCTCGACCTGCCCCAGACCACGGTGGCGAGCACGCTGGAGCCCCTGATCTACCTGGCCGAGCGCGCCTTCGGCATCACCTGCCTGCCGCCCTTCGCCGTCGCATCGGAACTGGCGCAAGGCAGCCTGGTGTCGCTGCTGGAAGAGCATCTGGCCGAGGCCGGCACCTTCCGCGTGCTGTGGCCGACCAATCGCTATCTCTCCCCGAAAGTGCGGGTTTTCGTCGACTATATGGCCGCGAACCTGTTTGCGGCCTGATCAACGGAGCGGAAAGGCGCGCTTTCAGTCATTGCGAGCGCAGCGAAGCGATCCAAGGCCGCAGGCGACGCACCCTGCCAAGACCGGATTGCTTCGTCGTTCCCCAATCGGATCCGGGATTCCACTTGGCGTTTATTCGACTTTGCCTCGCCAGTTGCGCACGATGTCACCGAGCACTGAAAGCTGTTTTGCCAAATCGGGCCTGATTTCGGAGAGTTGCTTGGTGTAGTCGGCCATGGCGCTATCGAAGCCCTCGGGGTTCTGTCTGCGCAGATTGGCCAGGCGGTTGAGCGTGGATGCCACCGTCAGCTGAACGTCGTCCTGGAATTCACCACTCTTGGCATAGGCGGTACCGAGGGCCGCCAGGGTGATCGGATAGGGCACCACGGTCTTGCGGCTCTTGGTGTTCGGCAGGTTCTCCTCGAGGGCAGGCTGATAGTTGTCGGCGCAGGCGACGACGGTGTAGAGGCGGGTTTGGGAACCGAGCCGGATGTCGAAGTTTCCCTGTTCGGATGTGCGGGCAACGTCCAGGCGCTTGGCGTCCGCACTCGCTTCCTTTTGGCAGGAGCCGTCCGGCACGACCTGGACCCCGGCGGCCCAGGCTCGCACTTCGGCTCGCAGCGGCTGTGTGGTGTCCTGGTCGACGACGCGTCCCCGATGAGGGAGCTGATTTTCGTCGCTCGTGGCGGATGAGACTATCGCCAGTGACGCCACTATCGGAAAAATCGCCAAGAAAGGCAGATGCCGATAAACCATATGATCCCTCCCACCATCCAGATCGTCCAGCCTAGTCCATCAACGTACGCAGTCCGCAGAACTTGGGCGTCTGCCGGTGTCACCTGCACCCTTTGGTCGGTCAGTGTATTTGCCCCGCAGTCGACGATGATCGCCTGCGGACGAACCAGGCCCTGGATTTGATAGCCGGGAGCAGGTCCGCCGGCGTTGACCTTCAGGCTGGCGGCCCGATCCCAGCCGGTAACGTCATAGGTGCGGCAGGCCACGTTGGGCGGCACGGAGATGAAAGCCTGCACGATGCTGTTGGAGCCGAAGATCTCCAGGTGATTGCCGACGGCGGAGGGGCTCTCGATGATGCGCACCGACGTCCGGGCGATCACGGCGTGGGCTAGAAAATAACTCGCTGTGCTGGCCAAGATCATGAGAAGGCCTGCGGCGACGACAAAGAAGGCAGTATTTGGAGCAGGGCTGGCTGCTCCAGCTGGTCTTGCCCATCGATAAAGCAGTTGCAGGACCGCTATGATCAGGCAGGCATCGATGAAGGCAACCAGGATAAGCCGCCATTCCAAACCGAGGTTGGAAAGCTGCATTGCGCTTTCAACGATTCCCGCCCCCAGGGTTGCCGGAAGCCCCCAAAAGGATTTCAAGAGTTTGGCGATGCTCATGAACGCCCGGCAGCCTGGCTGGTGAGGGGAGGTCGCATCTCAACGCCCTGGGCCCTTGAGCCCAAGGCGTCGGAGCCACTTCGAGATCCTGCGAATACTCTTCCTGCCGTGACGCGCGCGTGTATTGCCCCCGAGTCAGTCTGCGCTTTCGGGAATGCGGGCGATGACCTTGATCTCGAAGTCGAAACCCGCCAGCCAGTTCACGCCGATTGCCGTCCAGTTCGGGTAGGGCGGCCGGTCGAAGATCTGGTTCTTGACCGCCATGATGGTTTCGAACTGGTTTTCGGGATCGGTGTGGAAGGTGGTCACGTCGACGATGTCGTCGAAACCGCAGCCCGCCACCTTCAGCGTTGCCTGCAGATTGTCGAAGGCCAATTGCACCTGGCGCTTGAAGTCGGGCTCCGGCGTACCGTCTGCACGGCTGCCGACCTGGCCCGAAACGAACAGAAGGTCGCCCGATCGGATCGCCGCCGAATAGCCATGCGCCTCGTAGAGCGCATGCCGATCCGCGGGGAAAACTGCCTCACGCTGTGCCATTTTTCAGTCCTCTTCTTTTCATGATCCGCTGACAACCGCAGGGGCTTCACATGGCCCTGTCGCATTTGATATACGTTCCGTATTTGGATCTATGGACATACGTGCTGTATGTCAATCCAAATACGTCGCGTATATGAAGGGGACTGAGATGGTTGCCGGAAGCCGGGCCGAGACGATGGAGAAGAATCGCGCCAAGTTGATTACGGCCGCGCGCAGGGCTTTCGCGAAAACCGGCTATGCCGCGGCCTCGATGGATGAACTGACGGCCGAGGTCGGACTGACGCGTGGGGCGCTCTACCACAATTTCGGCGACAAGCGTGGGCTTCTGGCGGCCGTGGTCAATCAGATCGACGCCGAGATGGCAGAGCGCGCGCATGAGGCCGCTGCCCTTGCCCAGGACGAATGGGAAGGCCTTCTGATCGAGGGCGTGGCCTATATCGAGATGGCGCTCGATTCCGAGGTACAGCGCATCGTTCTGCGCGACGGGCCGGCTGTCCTCGGCGATCCCTCGCAATGGCCCAGCCAGAACAATTGCCTGCAGGCGACCAAACGAACCGTCGAGCGCCTCATCGGGCAGGGGATCATGAAGCCGGTGGATGCCGAGGCAGCGGCCCGGCTCTTGAGCGCGTCCGCGCTCAATGCGGCCTTGTGGATCGCGGCGAGCGAGGAGCCCGAGAAGGTCTTGCCGAAGGCCGTGGAGACTTTCCGCGCCCTGGCGACGGGCTTGCGCCGTCCCTAGAACTATTCCCCGCTCATCCTGGAATATCGCCGGATTTGTTACTCCCACCTCCTTGATCGCCAATGGCAGGGTCGCGCTCACCGGTCGAGGGCAAGGATCGGTCGAATGGGAGGCTTGCGACGACGAATCCGGTCTGAGGTGGCGGCAGGGGGAGACTGACCAGTTCGCTCTTCATTCGCCATGCCCGGTTTGCGCTTGGCGAATATTCTGATAGCATCTTGCAACCAGAATATTTTTGCAACCGCATGTCGGATTTTCAGTTGTTCGTGCGTCCTTGAGGTATCGCCGCGGTGGCCTGGAGCAGGCCTTGTTCAGATTTGAATGCTCGTTTGCTCCGGCACCTCGTTTCACCACGTCTTTGCGTTTCCTGCCGCCGTGCGGCAGAGCGCGAGACGCGATGGCCCGCGGCACAGGAACGGGTGGACCATGATGGACAAGAATTCCTATCGTTGGGTGATCGTCGCCGCGGGCGGCTTGCTTGGATGCGTTGCGATCGGCGCGATGTTTTCGCTGCCGGTTTTCCTCAAACCCATGTCGGCGGAGACGGGCTGGTCGGTGACCGGCATTTCCACTGCCATGACCTTCGGCTTCCTGGCGATGGCGCTGGCCAGCATGGTCTGGGGCGGCCTGTCCGACCGCTTTGGCCCGCGTCCGGTGGTGCTGGCCGGTTCGATCGGCCTCGTTGCCAGCCTGGCGCTGGCCAGCCAGGCCGGATCGCTGATCGAATTCCAGCTCGTCTTCGGCGTACTGGTAGGGGCGGCGACTGCTGCGATGTTCGCGCCGATGATGGCCTGCGTTACCGGCTGGTTCGACACGCAGCGCAGCCTCGCCGTGTCGCTGGTCTCGGCCGGCATGGGCATGGCGCCGATGACGATGGCGCCGCTCGCCGCATGGCTGGTAACGAAGTATGACTGGCGCACCTCGATGCTGATTCTTGCCGGCATTGCCGCCGCCACCATGATTCCTGCCTCCCTGTTCCTACGGCGGCCGCCTGCGCTCATCGAAGGCAATGAGGCGGCACTGGCCGACGAGCCGCAATCGGATATGACTGTGCGCCAGGCAGTGCGCTCGCCGCAGTTCATCGTGCTGATGCTGGCCAATTTCTTCTGCTGCGCCACGCATTCCGGGCCGATCTTCCACACGGTGAGCTATGCGGTGACCTGCGGCATCCCGATGATCGCCGCCGTCACCATCTACAGTGTCGAGGGCCTGGCAGGCATGTTCGGGCGCATCGGCTTCGGCTTGATGGGCGATCGTTTCGGCGCCCAGCGCATGCTGGTGATCGGACTGTTCGCCCAGGCGTTCGGCGTGCTGTTCTATGCCTTTGCCAACCAGCTTGGCCAGTTCTACGCCGTGGCCATGGTGGTAGGCTTCATCTATGCCGGTGTGATGCCGCTCTATGCCGTGATCGTGCGCGAGAACTTCCCGCTCAAGATGATGGGCACCATCATCGGCGGCACGGCGATGGCCGGCAGCCTGGGCATGTCACTCGGCCCGCTGCTGGGCGGTATGATCTACGACCACTTCAATACCTATATGTGGCTCTATGTCGGCTCCTGGGGCATGGGCATCGCGGCCACGCTGATCGCCCTGACCTTCCGGCCTTTCTCCAAGACAAGGGAGCAATTGGCTCCTGCCGGGTGAGGGATCTTCGATACCGCGCCGGCGTCAGGGGACCCTGCGGCTCCCTGAGCACGCCGGCGCCCGCAAGCTACTTGGCTGCCATCATAGGGGGCGTGGCGGAATTTCATCCATTGAGGAAGTCCTTGATCCAAGGGGTAACAACGTTACGAATCCGATTGACGAGAAAAAGCAAAACCGGAGGTCATCTCCATGCCGTTACTCACGAAGTGGAAGACACCCCTTCTCGTGACGGCAGTCTCGACCGCCTTCCTGGCCTCGTGGGTCGTCCTCTCGCCCTATAGATCCGCCTGCACCACTGAGGTCGTGGAGGCGGAACAGGCCATGCATGCTTCGGATCGGGAGTTGAGAGCCGTCAGCGCGAATGACAAAGGGGCTATCTGCCAAGTCTACCGGCGGCGTGTCGAGATGCTGAAAACAGCGGCTCCCGTGATGCGGCGGTGTGGGACGGCTCAGCTGAATCCCGATGCCGACTGGTCGGCACGGGTGACCGAACTCGGCTTCTATCAGGGGCTCGTCGCGCAGCAATGCGGCTGAGCCCGCCCGGTTTGCGCGATCAACGCCGCGGCCCTTGCTAGCCCCTCTGCAAGGCGAGATGGACGCCCATCCCGACCAGGATCGCCCCGCCCACGCGGCGCATCAGCCGCTGCACGCCGGAGGAGCGCTTGAGCCGGCCGATGATCACTGCGGCCAGCATGACGACGACGATATCGACGAGCCCGAACAGGACATTGGCGACCGTGCCCAGGATGGCAAATTGCAGCCAGAGCGGGAAAGATGCGGCGCCGTCGACGAATTGCGGCAGGAAGGCCAGGAAAAACAGCGCGGTCTTCGGGTTGAGCACCTCGACGGTGATGCTCTGCGCGAAGGCCTGGCGGGCCGAGCGAGTGCCGCCGATCGTCCCGGCATCCGCGCTTTGCCGCGCCCGGAACAAGGTGATGCCGAGCCAGATCAGATAGAGGGCGCCGGCGAGCTTGACGCCGGCATAGACGATGGGCACCGCATGGAACAGCACCGATAGGCCGGCGGCTGCTGCGGCGACATGGGCATAGGCACCCAGATGCAGGCCGAGCGCTGCCATCAGCCCGGCCTGCCGCCCACCCGCCATGGTCCTGGCCGCCGCATAGAGCATGGAGGGACCCGGCAGCACGGAAAACAAGGCCGTCGTGACGATGAAGGCGAGCAACACGTCAAAGGAGGGCATATCGGGGTCTTCCATCGGCTGCGGGATCTGGCGGCGACCATAGCACCCGATATCGGCCCTGTCGTCAGCGCCCCAGCTGGGCCTCGATCGCGGCTTTGTCGATTACAGACCATACCGAGACGATCTTTTCGGCCTTGAAGGCGTAGAATACGTTTTCCGTGAACGCGACCTTGCGTCCATCGAGCTTCAGGCCGAGGAACCCCGGCTTCGGCGTGCAGTCGAAGGCGAGCCGGGCCGCCACAAGGGGTGGTTCGCAGACCAGGAACTCGATGTGGAAGGCGAGGTCGGGAATGTCCTCGAAATCCTTGACGAGCATGCCGCGATAGCCTGACAGCCCCAGCCGCCGGCCATTGTGCACGGCCTCCTCATCGACATGGCGTCCGAGCTCGCTCCAGTCCTGCCGGTTGAGGCAAGCGATATATGCGCGATAGAGGTCGGCGAGAGTTGTAGATTCCATCGTGCTTGCTCGCGCATGGCGCCGGGGTGTCACGCCGGCAGCGTGAGGACGAGCGGCCCGGTGCGGGTCGCCACCACCGTATGTTCATATTGCACGGTTGGGGCGCGGGGGTCGCTGAACAGTGTCCAGGCATCCTCGCCATCCGCCGCCCATTCCGCGCCCAAAGAGAGGAACGGCTCCACCGTGAACACCAGGCCTTCCTGCATCTTCCGGCGCTCGGAGCGGTCGGGCCAGGTTGCGAGTTCCTTGGGTTCCTCATGCAGGGACCGGCCGACGCCGTGGCTGGCAAGATTGCGCACCAGCGTATAGCGGTTCTTGCGGGCGAATTCGCCGATGGCATTGCCGATATTGGCGAGCGGCAGGCCGGCGCCCACCTGGCGGATACCCGTCCACATCGCCCGCTTGCCGTCCCTGAGGAGACGCTGGGCCGCCTTGGAAACGGGCTCCACCGCAAAGGACGCGCCGGTATCGGCGAAGAAGCCGTCCTTCTCGGCGGAGACATCGATATTGACGAGATCGCCCGGCTCGATCCGGCGCTGGCCGGGTATGCCGTGGGCGATCTCCTCGTTCACGCTGATGCAGGTCGCGCCGGGAAAGCCGTAGCAGAGCTCGGGTGCGGAGCGGGCGCCTTCCTGCTCGAGGAGCCTGCGGCCGATCACGTCGAGCTCCGCCGTGGTCATGCCCGGTTCGAGTGCCGCTCCCATCGCCGCCAGCGTATTGGCGACGATGCGGCCGATCTCCTTCAGCTTGAGCAATTCGTCTTCGTTCGAAATCGTCATGATATGCCGTGCGTTCTCAAAGAATTTGAACAAGAGGAAGTGCGGTGGACCGGCGTCCCCGCTTCCCTCCGCCGGAAAGCGAGGGCAGGCAGAGGGCCGTTAGCCTTCCCTATTTCGCCGCTCGCTCCGCGCGCATCGCCGTCCCGAGACTTCTCAGCCGTAAATATTGCACGCAAGGCCTCGGCTGCAAGGGGCGAGGCCTTCATCAATCGGGCGGCGGCGCCATCTCCGCAAAGAGCCAGTCGCGAAAGGCCTTCACCTTGTGCTGGCGGATGGCGTCGGGGGGATAGACGACATAGAAACTGGAGAGGGATCTGAGGGCGTGTGTGAACGGGCGTACCAGGCGTCCGGCGGCGAGATCGGCGGCGACCAGCATGGTTCGGCCGAGCACCACGCCTTCGCCCTGCGCGGCAGACTCGACGGCAAAGGAATAGGAATCGAAGGTGAGGCCGCCATGCGGGTCCACGCCCTCAATCCCGGCGCTGGAAAGCCAGCTTGCCCAATCGATCGGAAAACCGTCATGGATCAGCGTGTGGTGCCTGAGGTCCTCCGGGCGGCGTAGCGGATGCTTCCCCTCCAGCAGTCTCGGGCTGCAGACGGGAAAGACTTCCTCGTCGGTGAGGAATTCCGAAGTGAGCCCCGGATAGGTGCCGCTGCCATAGCGGACGGCAATGTCGATGCCGTCGCCCAGGAAATTGGTGAGCCTGCCGGTGGTCGAAACCCGCACGTCGATATCGCCGTTTGCGCAGTGAAAACGATAGAGGCGCGGCACCAGCCATCGCCCCGCAAAGCCGTCGGAGGTGCTGACGTTCAGGGTCGAGCTCGACTGGTGGGCCGTCGCCGCAGCGGTGGCCATCCCCAATTGGTCGAGCATGTCGCGAATCGCCCGTGCATAGGGTTCACCGACAGCGGTCAGGCGCACCGAACGGCTCGTGCGCTCGAACAGGAGGACGCCGAGCCGGTCCTCGAGATGCTTGATCGCCCGGCTGACGGCTCCATGGGTGACATTGAGCTCTTCCGCCGCCCTGGAGAAACTCAGATGCCGGGCTGCGGCCTCGAAACTCGGCAGGGCATGGAGGGGTGGAAGTTTGCGGGGCATGGCATGTGTGAGTTTTGATCACAGATATATGCCAAGTTTTGGTTTGTGTGTCGATAGTATACTGCTCAAAATGGCTGTGATTTGTGATGAATCCTCACGAGGACAACATGGCCACGATCCATCCCTTTCTCTGGTTCAACCTGAACGCTCGAGAGGCCCGGGACTTCTATCTGTCGGTCTTCAAGAATGCCAAGGCGCTTAGGGACACCGAGTTCACCGACTGGGTCGCCGGCACGAACAAGACGGTTCCGCACGCCACCTTCGATTTCGAACTCGAAGGGCTGCACCTGACGGCCCTGAATGCCGGGCGGATGCCTGCCTTCAATGAAAGGCTCTCGCTCTATATCCAGACCTCCGACCAAGCCGAGACCGACTATTACTACAGGGCGCTCACGGCTGATGGCGGCTCCGAGAAGCCCTGCGGCTGGCTGACGGACAAATATGGCGTCTACTGGCAGGTTATTCCCGAGGTCACGCTGCGGCTGATGGCCGATCCCGACCGCGAGAAGGCGGATCGGGTCAGGCAAGCCTTATACAAGATGACCAAGATCGTCGTCGCCGATCTCGAAGCGGCCTATGCCGGCCGGGCTTAACTCATTCCCATGACCGTAGAGAACCGGAGGTTTCCCATGGCAGCGCTCACGGGCCAGAAGATCATCGTCGTCGGCGGCAGTTCCGGCATCGGCCTCGGCGTCGCGAAGGCGTCCCTCGAGAGCGGTGCGGAGGTGTTGATCGTCGGCCGCTCGCCCGGCAGGCTGCAGGCCGCGGAGCGAAGCCTCGATGCAGGCCGGCGCGTGCGAAGCTTTGCCGCTGACATGACAGACGAAGCCGGTCTTGCCCGGCTCTTCCAGGAGGCCGGCGCTTTCGATCACCTGGTGTCGACGGCCGGAACGCCGCCACCGGGCGATCCCATCGGGCGCACCGACATGGAGACGGTGCGGTGTTTCGTCGACAACAAGCTGATCGGCGCCGTCATGCTGGCCAAGCACGCCGTGGCCACCCTGAGGCGGGGCGGTTCCATGACCTTCACCTCCGGAATCAACAAGGACCGGCCGCCGGTTCCCGGCGGCGCGGTCGTTTCGGCGATCGCCGGCTCCTTCGGCTTTTTCGCCCGCGCCCTGGCGCTGGAACTGGCGCCGACACGCGTGAATATCGTCTCGCCCGGCTGGGTGGATACGCCGATGTGGGACGAGATCGTCGGGGAGGCCAAATCGGACTTCTTCGCCGGCATGGCCGGCCGCCTGCCGGTGGGCAGGATCGCGAAGCCCGCTGATATTGCCCCCGCTTATCTCTATTTGATGGAGAGCGCCTTCACGACGGGCGAGACCATCCATATTGATGGCGGGCAGGGCCTGATCTAGACAAAATCACGGTTCCATCGAGCTGCCTTTTTCCCGGCCCCTCGTTTTGTGGTATTCTACCGGCAGTTCGGGCCGCATGGGGAGGCGCTCCTGCTCGCAAGGTGCCAACACCCGAATGCGACCATTTCGACCGACAGGCGTGCATGAAAGCTGCGACTGCGGTCTTCCCACGCGCCGATTGCCTCGATAAGATCGGGCAAATGGCAGGGAACTTGAAATGACGGTGGATATCAGGACGGTTGGGATTGTGGGCGCCGGGCAAATGGGCAGCGGCATCGCGCATGTCGCCGCTCTGGCCGGGTTGAACGTGGTGCTCAACGACGTATCGGAAGATCGGGTCAACAATGGCCTGGCCACCGTCAATGGCAATCTCAAGCGTCAGGTTTCCAAGGGTTTCATCACGCAGGCCCAGAACGACGAGGCACTTTCCCGCATCAAGGCCGAACCCAATGTGGAGGGCCTCGGCGTCTGCGATCTGGTGATCGAAGCAGCCACCGAGAACGAGGCGGTCAAGGTCAAGATCTATGGCGGCGTCTGCCCGCATCTGAAGCCGGAAGCGATCCTCGCCACCAACACGTCGTCGATTTCGATCACGCGGCTGGCGGCGGCCACCGACCGGCCGGAGCGCTTTATCGGCATTCATTTCATGAATCCGGTGCCGGTGATGCAACTGGTCGAGATCATCCGCGGCATCGCCACGGATGACGGCACGTTCGAATCCGCCAAGGCCTTCATCACCAAGCTCGATCGCCAGGTGGCGGTGGCCGAGGACTTCCCGGCCTTCATCGTCAACCGCATCCTGCTGCCGATGATCAACGAGGCGATCTACACGCTCTATGAGGGCGTCGGCACGGTCGAATCCATCGACATGGCGATGCGGCTCGGTGCCAATCATCCGATGGGCCCGCTGCAGCTTGCCGATTTCATCGGCCTCGACACCTGCCTGTCGATCATGCAGGTCCTGCATGAGGGGCTGGCCGATTCCAAATACCGGCCTTGCCCGTTGCTGGTGAAATATGTCGAAGCCGGCTGGCTTGGCCGCAAGGTCAAGCGCGGCTTCTACGATTATCGTGGCGAAAAGCCGGTCGCCACCCGCTGACTGCACGCCCGCATTTCCCAATTCAAAAGAAGGCTGCCTTCTCTCCCAAGGGAGGAAGCAGCCTTTTTTGTCATGGCCAAGGGAATCGGCCAGGGGAATATCGCGGGGAGGAGGCCTTCGATCGGCATATCTTCTTGTTAACTCGATCAGGCTATGAAGACGCTCTGCCCTTTTGAGGCCAAAACTTCGGACTATGGTCGGAGCGCATAGTGCTGATGTGGTTAATCGGACACGCCGTCCGACAATCGTGCGGCAAGACTGTGGCGGCCATACCGCGCGGCCCGGCCGCGTGATAGAGGGCTGCCTATGATCCCTTTTTGTGCCGGACCTTACGTTTCGGCAACCAGCGTGGAAGTTCCTGCTATGAAGCAGCCTACCCCCCTTGTTCTGGCCGCCGTTTCCGTTTTGGCCCTGGTTCTGGCCTCGCCAGTACTGGCACAGGACGCCACCCCGCCCACGGCCGACATTCCGGTTACCGCGCCGGCGGCACCTGCTGCTCCCGAAGCTCCAGTTGTTACTCCCGAGGCACCCCAGCCCGCCAGCCCCGCTCCGGCTCCGGCCGCGCACGCTGCTCCCGAACCGGCAGCTCCCGCACCGGCGACGGCTGCGGCCCCCGATGCTGCCGCTCCCGCGGCTCCGACGGCCCCTGCTGCGGCCGACGCCGCACCCGCGGTGCCCGCCGCCACGCCCGCCAAGCCCAAGGTCGCCAAGAAGCCGGTCCCGGCCGGGCCTTCCTACGCCGCCTCGACTCCGATCAAGATTCCGGCCACGCCCTGGTCCTCGATGCCGACCTTCGATGCCGGCTCGCTTGACCGTCTCAACGGCCTGTCGCAATATTATGCTCAGATTGCCCGCAATGGCGGCTTCCCGGCCGCCCCCCCCGTCGGTCTCTCCGCCGGCGCAACGGGCAGTGCCGTGCAGGCGCTGCGCCAGCGCCTGGTGATGGAGAAGGATCTGCCGGAAACCGAGCGCGACAACCCCAAATGGGACGCTGGGCTCACCGCCGCCGTCAACCGCTTCCAGCAGCGCTACGGCCTGCAGGCCACCGGCAAGATCGACGAGCGCACCCGGGCCCAGATGGCGGTTCCCGTGCAGCACCGCCTGGTCCAGATCGGCCACAACATGGAACGCGTCGGCGCGCGCTTCATCGATTTCAACCGCCGCTATGTGGTGGTGAACATCCCGAGCGCCCAGGTCGAGGCCATCGAGAATGGCGAGGTGGCGCGCCGCTACATCGCCGTGGTCGGCCGCCCGCAGAACCCCTCGCCCGAGGTCGACGCCACCATCAGCGCCATCAATTTCAACCCGACCTGGACCGTGCCGCAATCCATCATCAAGAAGGAAATCGGCCCGCATATGGTGCGCGATCCTTCCTATCTCGCGCGCCAGAGGATGTCGGTGAGCGATGGCTCAGGCCGCACCGTCGATCCCAAGTCCATCGATTGGTCGAGCGGCAAGGCCGCCAACTACACTGTCCGGCAGGCCTATGGTGCCGGCAATTCGCTCGGCCAGCTGCGCATCCAGATGCCGAATTCGGATTCGGTCTATATGCATGACACGCCCTCCAAGCGCCTGTTCGGCTCGGTCGATCGCTTCTTCTCGCATGGCTGCGTGCGCGTGCAGGGCGTGAACGATCTCGCCGCCTGGCTGCTCGGCTCGGGCTGGGACGCCAAGCGCGTCGGCCAGGAAATCGCCACCGGAGCCCGCAAGGACCAGGCCATTCCGGACCGCGTACCGGTGCATTGGGTCTACATGACCGCCTATGTCACGCCTGACGGTACCGCCCATTTCCGCCCGGACATCTATAATCTCGACTTCGGCTCGGCCTCGCGCATCGCCGATGCCCAGGTGGTCAATCCTTACTGATCGGCCAGGTCACCGGATCAATGAAAAGACGCGACCCGCCTTCTCCTGCAGTGGAGGAGGCGGGTCGCGTCTTTTCCAGACCGTCTTACTTCTTGTCATCCACCGCGGCGCTTTCCGCGTCCATCTCGGAGCGGTCGAGTAGGGCGATCATCGCCTTGCGGGCGCCGTCGGCATCGCTGGCGAGAATAGGTTCGGCCACCGCCCGGTGCATCGGCACCGTATAGGGCAGCAGCACGTTGCCGGCGCGCGAGACCTTGAAGGACACCGCGAGCGAGGCCTCGATTGCCGGCTGGAAGGCGGCCAGCAGCATGTTGTTGGTGGCCTGCATGATGGCGCGGTGGAAGGCGAGGTCCGCGTCGATCGAAAGCTGGATGTCGGTAGCGTTGGCCATCGCCTCGAAGCTTTGGGCGATGGCGACCCGCTGCTCCGGCGAGGCACGCAAAGCGGCGAGGGCCGCCGCCTCCGGCTCGATCATGCGGCGCAGCTCGAACAGGTCCTTGACGAAGCTCTTGGTGGCGCCGCCTGAGGTCTGCCAGACCAGCACGTCGACATCGAGCCGGTTCCAATTGGCGTGGGGCTGCACGATGGTGCCACGGCGCGGGGTGGAGGAGAGCAGGCCCTTGCCGGCCAGGAGCTTGATGGCCTCGCGCAGCGAGGCGCGGGAGACGTCGAGTTCGCGCGAGAGGTCGGCCTCCGTCGGCAGCGCCATGCCAACCGCCCATTCTCCGGCAACGATGCGCTGGCCGATCAGCGCGGCCGCCTGGCTGTGGCGGGTTTGTGTTGCACCGGAGCGAGAGCGGCTTGCGCTGCGTGCCATCGACGACCCCTTGTTTTGTTCGAAACAGACTTTGACCGATTTGTCGGTATCATTATCCGCCGAAGCCCGACGTTTCATGTTCCCCGATCTATTTGTTGCATTCCTCCTACCATACAGCCAAGCCCTAAGATTGCTCCGCTGAGCTTAGCCACAAGATAGAGTCGCAAAGATTAGAAAGACTGTGATCACGATTACCGGGCGTAAACAGTCCGTGGCGCGGTGAGGTGACGTTGTGTCCGGTGTAGTGACGCCTATATGCTCGCCGCGCTTGTTTGATATTATTGCCGAAGGAGTCGACCGTGCCCCGTTTCATTCCGGCCATTGCCGTTCTTGCCGCCCTGCTGGCTTCGCCTGCGCGGGCCGACGACACCATGGCCTCCCTCGATGCGGGCGGGCTGGTGCTCACCAAGACCGACAAGATCGCTCTGGTCTCGGAAGATCTCTACCTCTCGATCAAGGCGGTGAAGATCTCCTATCGCTTCCGCAATCTCACCAATGCCGACTACGAAGCCCTGGTGGCCTTTCCGATGCCGGACATTTCCGGGCAAGGACCGGCCGGCATCACCGACATTCCAGATCCCAGCAGCGACAATTTCCTGAAATTCACCACCAAGGTCGACGGCAAGGCGGTCGACTCCCAGGTGGAGCAGCGCGTCTTCCTGCTGGGATCGGAGGGCAAACCCGAGGTCGAAGTCACCGACAGGCTGAAGGCACTCAAGCTTCCGCTGCTGCCGACCGTGGAAGCGACCGAGAAGGCCATCAACGCCCTCAGCGAAGCCGACCGCAAGGCGCTCGTCGATGCCGGTATCGTCTATCAGGACAGCTACAATGACGACAAGGGCGAACGTCAGGTCTATTATCCGTCCTGGACTCTGCGCTCGAAATTCTGGCGCAAGCAGGTGTTCCCGGCCGGCAAGGACGTGATCGTCCAGCAGGACTACGTGCCCAGCCATGGCGGCGTGTCGTCCCTGGTATTCGGCTCGCCCGATCTCGATGCCGAGCAGCGAAAGTCCTACCAGAAGGATTTCTGCACCGATGCGGCTTTCACCAAGGCGGCGGCAGCGCTGCGCAAGCGCGCCTTGGCCGACGAGGGCAAGACCTTCGCCAGCTATGAGCAATATCTGGCCTATGTCATCACCTCGGGCGGCAACTGGGCCGGCCCGATCGGCGATTTTCGCTTGGTGGTCGACAAGGGCGATCCCAAGACGCTGGTGTCCTTCTGCGGCGAAGGCGTGAAGAAGATCGGCCCGACCACGTTCGAGATGGTGGTGAAGAATTACGTGCCCAAGACCGACATCAAGGTGCTGCTCCTGGTGAGCGAAGAGCACAAATGAGGTGATATCGCCAAGCGAGGCGCCGGCTACGATCACCTTACCAAGCTTGACCCTTTCCTCTCTATATGCGGGGAGAGGGTAAAGACAGGGTGTCGCAACCATCGGACCGGGCTCGGGCAGGCCGTTTCAGGTGGTCGTGGCGTAGTTGTAGGCGATTTGCTTGATTTCGGTGAAATCGTCGATAGCGCCGACTCCACCCAGCCGTCCAAGGCCGCTGGCCTTGAAGCCACCTTCCTCGAATTCGACGACATGATTGGCCCAGTTGTTGATCGATACGAGCCCGGCATCGAGCTTGCGCGAAACACGGAACAACCTGTCCGCATTGCTGCTCCAGACGCAGGCGCTCAGGCCGAATTCGGTGTCGTTGGCAAGCTCGATGGCCTCTTCTTCGCTATCGAAAAGCTGGAGCGTCTGCACTGGCCCGAATACTTCCATCTGCACGATCTCGAGCCTGGAATTGGGAACCTCGAGAAGGCAGGGGCGATAGAACGCGCCCTTGGCGAGCGGCCCATCGGCGACGGGGCCGCCTCTCAGGATGACCTTTGCGCCCGCGGCGATCGCCTCCTTGACGATCCTGTCAACGCGTGAAACCGAGGCCTTGTCGATCAACGGGCCCATGTCGCTCGAGGCGCTGGCGGCGGGGCCCAGCCTTACCGCCTCGAGGCTGCGGGCCAGCTTGTCGCGTAGCTGGTCGGCAATGTTGCGCTGGACCAGAATCCGGCTGCCGGTCATGCAGAACTGTCCGGCGAACACCGTCGACGACTTGGTGAGGATGGGCAGGAGCCTGTCGAGATCGACATCGTCGAAGATGAGGTGCGGCGTCTTGCCCCCAAGCTCCAGATTGATCCGCTTCAAGCTCGCCGAAGCCGTCTGGGCGATGGCTCGGCCCGTATGGGTGCTCCCGGTATAGCTGATGGCGCGGACCTTGGCGGATTCCACCAGAAGCTTCGCGCCCGCCGCTCCCGACTCGATGAAGATATTGACGCTGCCTTGGGGAAGGTCCGGTATCGACGCCAGGATGTCAGCCATGAGGGCGGCGGTCTGTGCCGCCTTGTGGGGCATCTTCACGACCGCTGTGCACCCGGCCGCCAAAGCTGGCCCCAGGGCGCGGATGGCGAGATAGGCGGGTGAATTCCACGGGATGATCAGCCCTGCCACGCCGATCGGCTGACGCAGGCTGACGACGCTTCTGCCCGGGCTCGGGTCCAGCGCCCTGCCGAAGCTCTGGGTCGCCAGGCCGGCCACGAAGCGCAGGGCCCGCACGATCAGTTCCGCCTCGAATGTTGCCTCGGCCCTGACCTTGCCGTTTTCCAGGCAGAGGGTGTCGATCACCTCGTCGAGCCGCGCGGCATAGGCATCGGCCAAGTGAGACAAGGCCGCGGCGCGCCGGTTGGGATCGCCTGTCCAGGTCTGGTCGCCAAGTGCTTTTTCCGCAGCCCGGATGGCCGCCTCCGCCTCCTCCAGCCCACCGTCCAGATAGGTGCCGATGACATCGCCCGTTGCCGGGTCGATGCTCTCGGCCTCCGAGCCAGTCGCAACCCACTCGCCGTCAATCCAATGTCGCGCCGGGGTGCGGAAATGTCCGTTCATAATGATTGCTCCAAATGAGGTTCAATATATTTCGAGTGGAAGTGCGGGCGTCGGCGTATCGCCGCACGCCCCGACGAGGGCGCCGCGTCACGATGCCTTTTCGGGGGGCCCGAACTTTGGAAACAGCAGGCGCGCCGAGCCATGCAGGACGGCCTCCCGTTCGGACGGCCCCAGCAGCGGCGAACCAGAGACGCCGGCAAGGCACAGTTCGGCTGCGGCCATGCCCGCCCATGGGAGGTCGGAACCGAACAGCAGTTGCGTAGGCTCCACCAGGGCAAGCAAGGCCGCGAGGGGTTCGGGTGCCGCCGTGAAGGCCGTTTCGTAATAGAAATGGCTGAGATAATGCCGAACCGGATGGGCAAGCTCGATACGGGAATTGCGCTGCCCGATGTCGAGGCGGGAGGAGAGGAAGGGTATCGCCCCGCCGCCATGGGCCAGGATGATGGGAATACCGGGATATCGGTCGAGCGTGCCGCTGTAGATGAGATGCATGACGGCCCGGGTCGTGTTCACCGCAAATTCGAGAATCCAGGGCTGATAGGACAGGGGCGCGTCATAGTCCGGCTTGGTCGGGTGGATGAAGAGCGGAAGCCGCCGGCGTGAAAGTTCGGCAAGGAGCGGCTCGAAGTGCCGGTCGCCTAGATAGAGGTCATCGTAATTGGTCAGGATCGCTACGCCGTCGAGACGGAGTTCGTCGATGGCATAGCGAAGCTCGGCAAGGGCATCGCCGATGGCTGGCAGCGGCAGTACCGCCAGGCCCCGCACGCGCCCGTTCATTTCGGCGACGAGCGAGGCGAGATATTCGTTGGACTGCCGGATGTGTTCTCGCCGGAAGCCTTCATCCCCTATTGCAACGCCGGGCCCGGCAAAGGAGAGCATGCTTGCGGCAATGGCGTGCTCGTCCATTTGCGCCAGCATTATTTCGGGCGTCCACCGCAGGGCCGGGTCGGCGAGCGATTGTCCGCCGAGCTGGGCAACGCCAATCCGCGCCAGATTGGCAAGATACCATTCCGGCAGCGGATGCCGGTGGATGTCGATTATCCGCATCCCCCCGTCGACGGGCAATGGTGCCTGGCTCAAAATCCGGGAGCTCGCCATATCGGATGATCCACTCATGTTGCAAAGCAAGGCCGGGAACCGACCGGGTCTTCAGGCTCGCTCAGCGTGCGCCGCTGAGCTGCCGAAGCAGGTCGGACGACTGCGAAACCCAGCCGAACCGGGTCGCGATCACCGTCTGGGACGCAGCATGAAATTCTTCGCCGAGGGCTTCACCCATGCAATCGGCCAGCAATACGGAGGTATAATCCCTGAAACTTGCATCCCGGAGCGTGGATTCCACGCAGACGCTCGTGGTCGTTCCTGTAAGGAAGAGCGTGTCGACGCCGAGCGCTCTCAATTGTTCGTCGAGGTCAGTGGCATAGAATCCGCTGAAACGGTTCTTGTAGACAATGAGGTCGGTAGGCTCGGGCTTCAATTCGTCCACGACCTTGGTATTCCAGGTGTTGCGGATGTGAATCCTTCCCTTCGATCCGTCCGGGGCAATGATCTCCTTGCCGATATTGAGATCCTTGTTCAGCAGCCAGTTCCTGCTGCGCGGGCCGCCGGCATCGGACAGGTCGGGTAGAAAACCATGGACGAGATAGACGACATGCATTCCGGCGCGCCTGGCTCCGGCCAGCAGCCTTGCGATGGGGGGAATGGTGTCGCGTGCCAAGCCGATGTCATGGCCGGCCAGATCGAACATGCCGCCCTTGCTGCAGAAGTCATTCTGCATGTCGACGACGATGACGGCGCTTTTCGTCGGGTCGAAGGAAATCGGCGCCGGTGTTGCGTCGAGATGAACCGTGGAACCGGTAGCGGACATTTGCAGGGTACCTTTTGATGTTTGCCCGCCGCGAGGCGGGTTATCCTGCGGGATATCTAGCTACGGCCCGCGGGAGCGCGGAAGGTCGGCCGGTCGAACACGGTGTTCGCGCAGATAAGACAGTGGTCTGGCTATGCTGCGCACGGGAGAGGGCGTTCCCACGCCTGCCTGTTCGTCCGCTGCATCGTGTTTGCGCTTGTCGAACGGCGATTGCCGCATTAGGCCGTGTTATCAGGCATGGTGGCGTTGCCACCGCGCCTCCCGCCACGCTTCAGCTCCGTCCCGCCATGCCCGAACTCAGTTCCTTCCGTCGCATCGTCGTCAAGATCGGTTCCTCCCTGCTGGTCGACCAGGCCAAGGGGAAGTTGCGCCGCGAATGGCTGGCGTCCCTGGTGGCCGATCTCGCCCGCCACACTGAGCGCGGTGCTCAGGTGATCGTGGTGTCCTCGGGCGCCATCGCGCTGGGGCGCACGCTGCTGCAACTGCCGAAAGGGCCGCTCGCGCTGGAATCGAGCCAGGCAGCGGCAGCGGTCGGCCAGGTCGGCCTGGCGCAGGCCTGGGCCGAGACCCTGGGGGCGCAAGGCCTGACAGCAGCCCAGATCCTGGTCACGCTCGGCGATACCGAGGAGCGCAAGCGCTATCTCAACGCTCGCCGCACCATCGACAAGCTCCTGGAGATGCATTGCGTGCCTGTGGTGAACGAGAACGACACCGTCGCCACCACCGAGATCCGCTATGGAGACAATGACAGGCTGGCCGCCCGGGTGGCCACCATGGCGGGGGCAGACTGCCTGGTGCTGCTCTCCGACATCGATGGCCTCTATACCGCGCCGCCACATCTGGACCCCGCCGCCACCCTGATCCCGGTGGTGCAGCGCATCACTGCTGCGATCGAGGGCGTGGCTGGGGATGCCGGCTCCGAGCTCTCGCGCGGGGGCATGCGCACCAAGGTGGAAGCGGCCAAGATCGCCGTGGGCGGCGGCACCACCATGGTGATCGCTTCGGGCAAGGTTGATTCGCCCCTGCTGCGCATCGAGGAAGGCGGGCCCTGCACCTGGTTCCTGACACCCTCCAATCCCGTTACCGCTCGCAAGAAATGGATCGCCGGCCATCTCGAACCGCGCGGCACGCTGCATGTGGATGCCGGCGCCGCCAAGGCGCTGCGGGGCGGCGCAAGCCTGCTGCCGGCCGGGGTGAAGCGGGTGGAAGGCACCTTCTCGCAGGGCGATGCCGTGATCATTCGCGATCCCTCCGGCGCCGAAGTCGGCCGCGGCCTGGTGGCCTACGATATCGGCGAAGCCGCCCAGATCGCCGGCAAGAAGAGCCGCAGCATCGAGGACATCCTCGGCTGGGCCGGCCCGAGCGAGATGATCCATCGCGACGACATGGCGCTGTTCAGCCGCTTTGAGGACCTCAGCACCGTGACGGTGGAGTAGGGCGGTGATCTCGCACACCTTCCTCGGCGTCCGTGATTTCGACACGGCCTTCCGCTTCTACGAGGCGGTGCTCGGGGAACTCGGACTGGTGCTGCGCTTTCGCGAGGACGAACCTCCCAATCAACGCTCCAATCAACGCTCTTGGGCAGGCTGGATCAGGCCGGGCGCCTCGCGCCCGATCTTCCTGATCGGGCGGCCCTTCGATGGGCAGGCGCCGGCGCCTGGTAACGGTCCGATGATCGCGCTGCTGGCTCCCGATCGGCCGGCGGTTGAGCGGGCCTGGCAAGCAGCCCTTAACCATGGCGGCACGAGCGAGGGTGCACCCGGGCTGCGGCCCGAGTATCATGTCCATTATTACGGTGCCTATTTCCGCGATCTCGACGGCAACAAGCTCTGCGTATGCTGCCACGACGCCGTTGTGGAAGAATAGGCCTCTCACCTCGTTCAAGGACAGTTCATGCTCCGTCTCTGCACGCTTTTCGCCCCCCTGGCCATGCTGGGCGCCTGTTCCACGACGCCGCCAAAGGTGGAGACGGTCACGCGCGGGCTGGAGCGGCCTCTCGTGGCCTGCCGCACCCAGCAGCATGTCGGCACGCTGCATGCCTCCGGGGAGAAGTTCCAGCGCGAGTTCGACAACCACATGGCCGATGGCCGTTGCCGCCGCTTCACGGCTGGGCAGAAGGTGCGCGACCGCACCAAGACCAGCTTCGTCGACCCGGGCAACGGCGTGCGCTACTATATCTACCAGGGCGGCTGAGGCTGCCGTCTGCGCCATCAGGCAAAACAATGGGCGGCCCCGCAGACCAGGTCGTGAGCCTTTATGAAGCCCATGCCGGCGCCTGGGACGAATTGCGGCGCCGCAATTTTCCCGAAATCGCCTGGCTCGATCGCTTTCTGGCGCTTCTGCCTGCCGAGAGAGCTTCGGTCCTCGATATCGGCTGTGGAGCCGGTGAACCGATCGCCCGCCATTGTATCGAACGGGGGCATCGGGTCACCGGCCTGGATGCCGCTCCGTCCCTGGTCGAACTCTGCAAGGCGCGCTTCCCGGCCCATGATTGGCTGGTTGGGGACATGCGAACATTGGCGCTCGGGCGGACTTTCGACGGCATCATCGCCTGGAACAGCTTTTTCCATCTGCCTCCGGAAGACCAGCGGGGCATGTTCCCGATCTTCCGCCGCCATGCGAATCCGAAGGCGGCGCTGATCTTCACCAGCGGCACCGGGCATGGCGAGGCAATCGGTGCCTTCCAGGGCGCGCCGCTCTATCACGGCAGCCTGGACCCGGGAGACTATCGCGGGCTGCTGGAGACCAATGGCTTTGATATCGTCTCACATATGGTGGAGGATCCCGATTGCGGCGGGTCGACAATCTGGTTCGCCCGGCTCGCCTGAACCGGTATTTAGCTTTTGAAGCCATATTCCCGGATGGCCGCCGCTGCTTTGATACGGGGCGAGAAGCGTGAGCAACATCGACACCTCCCAGGACGATCTGGCGCTGGGTCGGACGATCCGTTCGCGGTCCGGCATCGGCAGCGTGGCGGAGGTCGTGCAGCATGCCTCTCTCTTATGCCGCAGGCTCGCCTCCGACGGTCCCGGTCTGGTGCTGGTCGAGAGCGGCCGCAAGATCATCCGCAGCGGTGATGTGGAGCTGACGGCATCCGTCGGCCAGGTGGTGCTCGTGCCGGATGGCTGCGACTTCGACGTGATCAACGAGCCGGCCGCCGATGGCCCCTATCGCGCCCTTGCCCTGAATTTCGCTCCCGGTCTCGCTCGTGAATTCCAGGCCGGCGGCGCACCGCCCCTCCGCAGGATTGAGGTTCTCACTGATTCGCCGGCCGCGTTCCGGCTGGCCTGTGACGTAGCCATCCGGGCCATCGCGGATCGGGATGCCTTGCCTGAGCCGGTGGCTGCTGCCCGTGTCCGCGAGATACTGCTCTGGCTCGACGGCTTCGGCTATCGCTTCGAGCAGCCTGGCGGCGACGATCTCGTGGTGCGTCTGCGCCGGATGCTGGTGGCCGAGCCTGCCCGTTCATGGCGCGCGGCCCCTGTCGCCGCTTCGATCGGCATGAGCGAGCCGAGCCTGCGCCGCCATCTCGCGGAACGAGGCACCAGCTTCACCGACCTGCTCATCGATGTCCGCATGACGGCGGCGCTCTATCTGCTGCAGTCGACAGACCAGCCGGTCACGCAGATTGCCCTCGATGTCGGCTATGAGTCGGCGTCGCGCTTTTCCGTGCGGTTTCGCAATCGCTTTGGTTTTGCGCCCAGTGAGATCAGGGGGCATCATCGCGACTTTGAGCGAAACAGCACGAAATTTGAGCTGGACGGCGCTGCCGCGATCATAGCGGGATGACAGGATGGCTTCCCTGAACGAAGGAAGCTTGATCATGAAACACATCCTGGCCGGCGCCTTGGCGCTGGGACTGGCCGCGACCCAGCCGGCCTCAGCTTTTGAACTGACCAGCACCGACATTGGCGAGGGCGCTACCCTCACCAAGGCACAGGTGTCCAATGTCTTTGGCTGTTCGGGCGGAAACGTCTCGCCCGCCTTGAGCTGGAAGGATCCGCCTGAAGGCACCAAGAGCTATGCGGTGACGCTCTACGATCCCGACGCGCCGACGGGGTCGGGCTGGTGGCACTGGATCGTGTTCGACATCCCGGCCTCGGCGACATCCCTGCAGTCTGGCGCTGGGGATGGCAAGTCGCTGCCGTCGGGCGCCGTGCAGGGGCGCAATGATGCGGGCATGCCCGCCTTCATGGGGGCCTGCCCGCCGCCGGGCCCGGCACATCGTTATGTCCTGACGATCACCGCGCTGAAAGTGGCCAAGCTCGATCTGCCCGCCACTGCCAGTGGCGCCATGATCGGCTTCATGGTCCACGCCAATGCCCTGGCCTCGGCCACGCTCACGGCGACCTATGGGCAGTAGAGGGAGCGAGGCGCGGCCCTCTTATCCCTTGTTGGCTACCGCCACGCCGAGCGCTGCGATGGCGAGGCCGGCGATCTGGAGGGGCGTGAGCGCCTCTGAGAACATGCCCCAGGCCATCAAGGCGGAGACGCCGGGCACGAGGTAGAGCAGGGCCGCGACCTGGGCGACTGCGCCGCGCTTGATCAGTAGCATCAGGAGCAGGATGGCGCCGATCGACATGCCGAAGACGGACCAGATCAGGCCCGTCCAGGCGGCGGCGGAGGTCCAGTCGAAATGACCGCTCTCGGTCAGCAGGCCACCGATGACGATCGGCACCATGGCGCCGGCATATTGCACGGCGGTGTTGGTGGCGAGATCGGCCCCGCGCCCGCGGCGTTTCTGCCAGATGGTACCGAGCGTGATCGCCACCATGCCGAGGGTGCAGACGGCGAGCGGCAGGAGCGGAATGCCGCCGTCGCCACCAGCCCCGAGCTTGGGAACCAGGGTCAGTCCCGCGCCGACAGCACCGATGACGATGCCGAGCGCGCGCCTGCCCGAGACTTCTTCCCCAAGCAAGGGCTTGGACAGCAGGCCGGTGAGCAGCGGCTGCAGGCCGGCGATGAGGGCCGATATGCCCGAGGGCAAGCCGTGCGACACCGACCAGAACACGCCGCCGAGATAGAGGCCATGGATCAGGAAACCAGCGACGAGGGCATCCAGCCAGGCCCGGCCGCTCTGGGGCCAGGAGGCACCGCTCCACAACGCATAGAGGCCGAGCAGCAAGCCCGCCGCCACGAAGCGCAGACCGAGAAAGGTCAGGGGCTCGGCGTGTGGCGCTACCAGTCGTGCCGTGACGAAGCCTGTCGACCATAGGGGTACGAACAGGGCCGCCAGCACGGAGGAGGGCAAAGCGGGGCGGTGAGCGGCGGAATCGGCGCTGGACATGATCGCTCTCGAAAAAACAAAAGCCGCCGCCCGGTTGCCCGAACGGCGGCTTTCAAACCTCAGACCTTCAGGCCGCCTTCTTCTTGGCCCGGAGCAGCTTGCGGTTGATTAGCACCTCGGCGATCTGGATCGCGTTGAGCGCGGCACCCTTGCGCAGATTGTCGGAGACCACCCACATGTCCAGGCCGTTCTCCACCGTGATGTCCTCGCGGATGCGCGAGATATAGGTGGCATCCTCGCCGGAAGCCTCGTAGGGCGTGATGTATCCGCCAGGCTCTCGCTTGTCGATCACCAGGCAGCCCGGCGCCGAACGCAGGATGTCGCGGGCTTCGTCGGCCGTCACCGGCTTCTCGAACTCGATGTTCACGGCTTCCGAATGGGAGATGAACACTGGCACGCGCACGCAGGTCGCGGTCAGCTTGATCTTGGGGTCGAGGATCTTCTTGGTCTCGGCCACCATCTTCCACTCTTCCTTCGTGTACCCGTCCTCCATGAAGACATCGATATGCGGGATCACGTTGAAGGCGATGCGCTTGGGGAACTTCTTGGTTTCGATCGCACCGTTGACATAAATAGCCTTGGTCTGGGCGAAGAGCTCGTCGAGACCCTCCTTGCCCGCGCCGGAGACCGACTGGTAGGTGGCGACGACGACGCGCTTGATACCGAAGCGATCATGCAGGGGCTTCAGCGCCACCACGAGCTGGGCGGTGGAGCAGTTGGGATTGGCGATGATGTTCTTCTTGGTAAAGCCGACGATGGCGTCGGCATTCACTTCCGGAACGATCAGCGGCACGTCGGCGTCGTAGCGCCAGGCTGAGGAGTTGTCGATGACGACGCAGCCCTGCGCGCCGATCTTCGGCGACCATTCCTTGGAGACGTCGCCGCCGGCCGACATCAGGGCGATGTCGGTATCGGAGAAGTCATAGGTCGCAAGGTCCCGCGTTTTCAGCGTTTTGTCGCCATACGAAACTTCCGTGCCCAGGCTGCGGCGCGAAGCCAGTGCAACCACCTCATCGGCGGGGAATGCCCGCTCGGCCAGAATGTTCAGCATTTCGCGGCCCACATTGCCTGTGGCGCCCACGACGGCGACCTTGTAACCCACTGTCTTAAGTCCTTCTCCGTGAATTGTCGGATGTACAACCGATCCCATATGGGGACGGCGCGCTGGAATATCATTGTGCGCCGCCGCATGCAATTGAACGTTTAATGTTCCGGCTTGGTCGTTCGCAGCAAGATTGCGCCAAACACGGCCGAGAGGATCGAGCCCAGCAGCACGCCGATCTTGGTTTCGTCGAGCAGGGTGGGCGCATTGGCGTAGGCGAGGCCACCGATGAACAGGCTCATGGTGAAACCGATGCCGCAGAGCAGTGCCACGCCATAGAGATGGCGCCAATTGGCGTTGGCCGGCAGTTCGGCCCAGTTCATCCGGATGGCGAAGGCTGCGAAGAGGAAGACGCCGATCTGCTTGCCGACGAACAGACCGAGCGTGACACCGAGGGTGACCGGATCGGCGAGACTGCCGAGTGACAGGCCGCCGAGGGCGACACCGGCATTGGCGAAGCCGAAGATCGGTACGATCAGATAGGTCACCCAGGGGTGCAATCCGTGCTCGAGTTTGTGCAGCGGGGTGTGGTCGTGTTCATGCCCGCCCTTGCGGCGCAGGGGAATGGTGAAGGCCAGGGCCACGCCGGCCAAGGTGGCGTGCACGCCCGACAGATAGGTCAACACCCACAACACGGCGCCGAGCGCAAGATAGGCGGGCAGGAAGGTGACGCCGCGCCGGTTCATGATGGCAAGCACGACCAAGATTGCGAATGCGCCGTTGAGCATCCAGATGTTGAGCGAGGCGGTATAGAACACCGCGATGATCACCACCGCGCCGAGGTCGTCGATGATGGCCAGCGCGGTCAGGAAGATCTTCAGCGAGGCCGGCACGCGCGGGCCGAGCAAAGCGAGCACGCCGAGGGCGAAGGCAATGTCGGTGGCCGAGGGGATGGCCCAGCCCTGCAGCGTGCCTTCGGCCCGCCAGTTGACCGCCACGAAGATCAGGGCCGGCACCATCATGCCGCCGATCGCCGCGATGCCCGGCAGGGCCCGTCGCGGCCAGCTCGATAATTGGCCGTCCAGCACTTCGCGTTTGATCTCCAGCCCGACCAGCAGGAAGAACAGCGCCATCAGTCCGTCATTGATCCAGTGCAGCAGGCTGAGGCCGCCGACATAGCGATGGAGCGTGTGGAAATAGGCTTCGCCCAGCGGTGAATTGGCCACGATCAAGGCAAGCGCCGCCACCGCCATCAGGATGATGCCGCCGGCCGCCTCGGTGGCGAGGAAGCTCCTGAGAAAGGATGGGCGGCGGGTCTGAGGCATGAATCAGGGTCCTTACAGTTCGGGAAACCCGTCTCAGGCTGCGCATTTCCCAGGAATCGTCGGAGTATCCTGAAAGGGTAGAAAAAACCCGCCGCAATTGACAGCGTTTTCGGGAGGGTTCGGTGTGACGGTCTTCAGACCGGCATTTGCAAATCGTATATCCCGCACAGGGCGTCCATTGGTGCGCGCGATGCCGGTCCAAAGACCGGCCCACTGCATTTCTATGCCCTATTCGGCGAAGAATGCCTGCGATCCTTAGGGAACAGCACCCCCGCCGCGTCATTTTTGCAACAAAATCCAGCCATTTTGGCAGGGCCCAATTCCTGCAACGTGAAATTGCAGCCGTGACTGTCTTCATCGATGTTTCGGCCTTGAAATGGGAATGCTTTGAAATGGACCTCACCAGACGTGCCACCCTGCAACTGGCCGGAACGGCCTGTGCGAGCCTGGCGAGCGGATGGGGCAGCGCCCTGGCGGCGACGGATGCCTTTGGCCCGGAGACGGTGATCGCCAAGGCGAGGGAGTTGGCGGGCAAGCCCTATGTCGGCCCGGGCGAAGCCCTGCCGGAGAGCTTGAAGGGGCTGAGCTATGACGATTTCCGCCGCATCAATTTTCGCACCGACCGCACCCTGCTGCGGGATGGTGGCTCGAATTTTGGCCTGCAGCTGTTCCATCGCGGCAGCATCTTCAAGCATCAGGCCCGCGTGAATCTGGTGGCCAATGGCGTGATCACGCCCTTGTTCTATTCGCCCGATCTGTTCGATTTCGGCGACAGGGGGCCACCCCAGGGGCTGCCGACCTCGCTGGGCTTTGCGGGCATCCGCCTGCTTTATCCGCTCAATCACAGCGGCAAGATGGATGAACTCGCCGCCTTCCTGGGCGCCAGCTATTTCCGCTTCCTCGGCAAGGGCCAGCATTACGGTCTGTCTGCACGCGGTCTTTCGCTGGGTTCGGGCGGACCGGGGGAAGAATTTCCCGATTTCGTCGAATTCTGGGTCGAGACTCCGGCAGCGGGGCAGGGCAGCATCGCCGTGCATGCCCTGCTGGACGGCCCCTCCGTCACCGGCGCCTATCGCTTCACCTTCGAACCGGGTACCGGCGACGACGTTGCGGTGCAGGCCACGCTCTTCGCACGCAAGGACCTCAAGGAGATGGGCCTGGCGCCGCTGACCTCAATGTTCCTTTATGGCGAGAATACCCTGAATCGCCCGCGGGATTTCCGCCCCGAAGTGCATGATTCCGATGGCCTGGCCATCCAGTCCGAGGGCGGGGAATGGTTGTGGCGCCCGCTGCGCAATCCCACGCGCAATTCCGTCGCCAATTTCTTTTCCAAGGACATCAAGGGCTTCGGCCTGATCCAGCGTGACCGCGCCTTCGGCAACTATCAGGATCTCGAGGCCCTCTACGACAAGCGCCCCGGCTATTGGGTCGAGATGAAGAACCGGCTCGGGCAGGGGCGCGTGGTGCTGGTGGAACTGCATTCGAACGCCGAGACCGACGACAATGTCGTGGCTTCCTGGGTGCCTGATATCCAGCCCAAGGCCGGCAGCGAGACGCAGATTTCCTATGTTATCCATGCCGTCTCGAGCCCGCTGCACCAGGGCGGCCAGGTCTACGCCACGTTCGAGACCCACAATGCCGCCGCCACCACGGTCGGCAAGCCCAACGTCACCCGCTTCCTGATCGATTTCGTCGGCGACCGGCTTGGAGATGTCGCCCTCGACGTCAGCAAGGTCGAACTGGTGATCTGGGGCTCCAGCGGCACGGTGTCGAACCCGGTGGTGGTGGCCAATCCCGCCATCAACGGCGTACGCGCCAGCTTCGATGCCGAGCCGCCGCCCGGCGAAGATATCGACCTGCGCGCCTTCCTGCGTCTGGGCTCGGAGACGCTGACGGAAACCTGGACCTACCGGCTCGATTCGGCGCAGCCTGTGTGATGGAGTGGAGCGCGGACGCGCTGCGCGGGTGAAGAAGAGGCGGACAAGATGTCCGCGCTCCGAGGGGCACCAAATTTACGCCGTATAAACCATCCCCGTAACTTCCGGCTCCGTTGGGGGAAGGGGAGGCTCATGTCCCGGGTGCGCGGACGTCTCATCCGCCTCTTGGAAACGCTGCACATGGTAGGAAAACGGCACAAAAAGACCGCCGCCCAACCGCGAATAGGCGCTGCCTTGCCATAAACCGGCCCTTAACCCACCTTGCCTAGCGTGAGCCTGGGCTAGTGGTGTTGCGTTCCCGTCAGATTTCCGTGAGGACATCTCGATCCGATCCGGATTGCCGCACCTTGCAACTTTGAGGTTACGGCAATGCGGACCATGCGACGCGGCTTTGCACAAAGCTACGCTCTTCCCGACGAACTGAAGAGCATGCTGACGCGCAGGCTGAACGAACTGCTCGGCATGGCGCTGATCGGCCTGTCGGGTCTGGCCGCGATCGCGCTGGCGACCTGGTCGGTGCAGGATGCCAGCTACAACCATGTCGGCGGCGCCCTGCCGATCCGCAACTGGCTCGGCTTTTCCGGTGCCGTCACCGCCGATTTCCTCACCCAGATGTTCGGCATTGCCTCGATCGCGCTACTGGCACCGATCGCCTTCCTTGGCTGGCGCCTGCTGGCGCACAAGGCCTTCGATTCCCAGCGCATGCGTCTGATCTGTCTGGTGGGGGGCGTTCTTTTGGCGGCCGGCTTTTTTTCGGGCCTGCCGGTCACCTCGCGCTGGCCGTTGCCCACGGGCCTGGGTGGCGCCGTCGGCGACTGGGTGTTCTATCTGTTCACGCCGCTGTTCTTCGCTGGCAAGTCGGTGATCGGCCAGGCCGTGCTGACGCTGGCGCTCGGCTTGGGGGCCTTCTTCACCCTGGCCATCGCCGCCGGCTTCTTCTTCCAATATCGCGAAGAAGAGCGTCCGGCGCCGGAAATGCCGATGCGCATCCGCGGCCAGCCGCGCCGCATGAGCGAGGAGGAGGACGAGGACGACGAGCGTTCCGCCGTGCTCGGCGCCCTGATGCATTGGGGCCTGATGGCCAAGAGCGCGCTCTTCCGCAAGCGCGTCAAGGTCACGCCCAGCCGGATCGACCGCCAGCGTCTGGATCGCAATGGTCGCGAGCCGCCGATGTACCGCCCCGGCGGCATCTCCGACCTTTTCGCGCGTGTGAAGGCCGCGGCCCATCTGATCGCCCGTCCCGTCTCCGCGCAGGCCGAACCCGAGCCCGCGCGCCGCGAGCCGGCCTTTATGCCTCGCACTGCCCCGCGCGCCGATGCCAGGCGCCCGCATGAGGCTGTTTCGCTTGATGGCGAGGAATTGCCCGAGGCGATCGATCAATATTCCGGCAACCAGCCGAACTATCGGCCCTATGACGACGACGACGATCTGCCGCCGTTGCAGCCGCAGCGCCGGCCCCTGATCAGCGCCGAGGAAGCCGCGCGCCGGATCGAGCCCGCGATCACCACGACGCGGGTAGCGCAGCCGAGCGCGGCGGTGAAGCCGGGCAAGCGCCTGATGCGCGAGAGCGAGCCCGACTTTCCTTTCGAGCATCGCTACGAACTGCCGCCGCTATCCCTGCTGAGCGAGCCGCGCAAGCAGAGCGGCGTCGGCGTCTCCCAGGAAGCGTTGGAGCAGAATGCCCGCCTGCTCGAGGGCGTGCTGGAGGATTTCGGCGTACGCGGCGAAATCATCAATGTGCGCCCCGGGCCGGTGGTGACGCTCTATGAGCTCGAGCCCGCCGCCGGCATCAAGGCTGCGCGCGTGATCGGCCTCGCCGACGACATTGCCCGCTCGATGTCGGCGCTGTCGGCCCGCGTCGCCGTGGTGCCTGGCCGCAACGTCATCGGCATCGAGCTGCCCAATTCAAAGCGCGAAATGGTGTATTTCCGTGAGCTTCTGGCCTCGGAAGACTTCGAGAGGTCGAAGTTCAAGCTGGCGCTGGCGCTGGGCAAGACCATCGGCGGCGAGCCGGTGATGGCTCAGCTCGAGAAGATGCCCCATCTGCTGGTGGCCGGCACCACCGGCTCGGGCAAGTCGGTCGCCATCAACACCATGATCCTGTCGCTGCTCTACCGGCTGAAGCCGGAGGAGTGCCGCATGATCATGGTTGATCCCAAGATGCTCGAACTCTCCATCTATGACGGCATCCCCCATCTGCTGGCGCCCGTCGTCACCGACATGAAGAAGGTGGTGCTCGCGCTCAAATGGGCAGTGCGCGAGATGGAAGAGCGCTACAAGAAGATGGCCAAGCTCGGCGTGCGCAACATCGACGGCTATAATCAGCGTGCCGCCGAGGCCAAGGCCAAGGGCGAGACGGTGCTGCGCACGGTGCAGACCGGCTTCGACAAGGAGACGGGCCAGGCCCTTTACGAACAGGAGGAGATGGACCTCTCGCCGGTGCCCTATATCGTCATCATCGTCGACGAAATGGCCGACCTGATGATCCAGGAGGGCAAGAACGTCGAAGGGTCGATCCAGCGTTTGGCCCAGATGGCGCGCGCCGCCGGCATCCATCTGATCATGGCGACGCAGCGCCCGTCGGTCGACGTCATCACCGGCACGATCAAGGCCAACTTCCCCACCCGCATCTCCTTCCAGCTCGCCAGCAAGATCGACAGCCGCACCATCATAAGCGAGCAGGGCGCCGAGCAGCTCCTCGGCCAGGGAGACATGCTGCACATGGCCGGCGGCGGCCGTATCTCGCGCGTGCACGGCCCCTTCGTCTCCGACGAGGAGGTGGAGAAGGTAGTCACCCATCTCAAGGCCCAGGGCCGGCCTGACTATCTCGACTCCGTCACCGCCGACGAGGACGATTCAGGCGACGACGATGCCGCCGACGGTGCCGTGTTCGACAAGACCGCGATGGGTGCCGAAGAGGGCGGCGATCTCTACGACCAGGCGCTCAAGGTGGTGATGCGCGACAAGAAGTGCTCGACCTCCTACATCCAGCGCCGCCTGCAGATCGGCTACAACCGCGCCGCCTCGCTGGTGGAACGCATGGAGAAGGAAGGCATCGTCGGCCCGGCCAACCACGCCGGCAAGCGCGAGATCCTGGTCTACAGCCGTGACGTGCGGAACGGCGAGGAGGAAGCCGGGGAGGAAGAGGAATAGGAAGCCGGTGCACGGGTATCACGGCGACCGGATTGCATGTGGCGAAGCCCGTTCCTCCGATCCGCAACGCAGCGATTCCAGGAACGGGCACGATGCCCGTACACCGGGAGGGATGGCGCGACCAGCCTTATTCGTTTCGGCTGACAGGCCTGAAATCGCAAGCCCCCCAGAGGAGGCTAGCCACCAGATCGAACGGCGCCCTGTATCCCGGGGAACCTGCGCATGGCGCAATCGCCAAATCCTGCTTGACCTAAGTCGATTGGCCTGCTGCCGTCGCGATATGACATTCGACGGCGGGAGGCGCGGCGGTTGGGCATTCTTTCTCGGATTTTCGGGCGCGGCGCGGCAAAACCCGCCATGGAGGTTGAGGCGGAGGCGGATGACGAACCTTGGCTCGTCAATGCCTATGCCACTTTGCGCGAATTGCCGCCGCTCGACTTTCCGCATCAGCTGATCAACCGGCGCGACCTGTCCGATCCCGAGATGGCCGGCCATCTCGAAGGTTTTGCCGGCTATGTCCTCGGCCGCGGCGACGGCAGGATGACGGCGCTACGCTATCACCTGTGGCGCCATATCCAGCGTGTGCGCAACCAGGCGAGCTTCACCGTTGCCGATGACGACTTGCCGGCGATGGGGAACTGGGCGCGTCGGGCCAATGCCGTGCTGTTCCTGCCCGACGGCTCGGTGTGTACACCCGAAATGGATGTTCTGATGGCGGCCGATGGCGACGCCGATGTAAATGCTGCCTTGCCCTATCCACCCGATGCGTTGGAGCGTCGGGCACGCACGCTTGCGGCACTGGATGGCTTTACCCCCAAGCCCCCCGGCGGCATGCCGCCCGCTCTCGGCGTTGGGGAATATGCGCAGCGGCCGGCGAGCGAGGTTCTGGAACGCGCCCTTGCCTTGGTCTGCGTGGCGATACAGGGCGAGTCGGTCGGCGCCGGCCAGGGGAGCTTGCTGGCCCAGTTGCGTGAGCGCAATCCCGCCGGCATCGCGGCACTGACCCCAAAGGAAACGGCCTTCATCAAGGCTGCCGAGCCCGACCGTGAGGCGGCCATGGCCATGAGCTGGCGCTACGAGGCCCTCAACGTGCTGGCCTGGGCCCTGTCGCTCGAGGGCGCGGAACTTGGCCCGGCCGACCGGCCGGCTGATGCCGCTGCCCTGTCGCAAACGATGCTGGAGGCGGCGCATGACGATGCCCTACCTGGACGTGCCAGCCTGCGGCCGGCCGAAGCGATACTCGAGGCACTCGATCTGACTTGGCGCCAGCACTGGATCGTCAGGCAGGCCCAGCAGAGCGGCACCGCCGTGGCGGGCCTCAACGCCGACATCGTGATGGAACGCCATTTCGCCCTCAATTGGCTGACCGGCTTTCATAATCCGCCCGGTACGGCCTGGGACGATACGGATACGCCCACCTGAGGGGAAGGGATGCCCGGGCACCCGGAAAACGCCGTCACCCCGTCCTGTCGATGTCGCGCCGCAGCACGATCGCGGTGGTGAGGTCGTCGACCTCCTCGAGCAAGGCGACGCTGTCGCGGATGGTGTTGAGGCGGCCGATCGAGGGGGCCTCGACCTCGACGACGAGGTCGAGCTGGCCGCCGATCGAGGAGACGCGCCTGACCTCCGGATAGGCGGCGAGCTGGTCGAGCACGCGGGGGGCGGGGGTTCGCACCAGGTTGATCATCAGGAAGGCGCCGACCGTGCCCTCGTCGAGCGAGCCGACATCGGCGCGGTAGCCGCGGATGATGCCGGCCTTTTCCAGCATCAGCACGCGCTCGCTGGTGGCGCTGCGTGACAGCCCGATGCGGCCCGCCAGGGTTTTCAGCGGAATCTTGGCATCGCGCGTCAGGATGCTGAGAATGGCGCGGTCTTTGTCGTCGAGATCCTTCATCGCGGCCTTTCATAGCCGCCGACGGTTTGCCGGTCAAAGCCGGCAAACGTCCGGTCGAACCGGCCGATAAACGGATGCCTCGCCGGGCGGTCCGGGTGAAGCTTGGCGCCATCGTAGCCTCGCCGAAAAGCTGTTTCCATGACCGATCTCACTCATCCCGCGCCGTCCCTGTCTCCAGCCGAGGCGCAAGCGATCGCGCGGGACATTTTTGGCGTCGAGGGAGACATCAGCCCTCTCGCCAGCGAGCGCGACCAGAATTTCCGCATCGTCGTGCCGGGCGAGCCGGGCTTCGTGCTCAAGATCGTCAATGCGAGCGAGCCGCAGGAGCAGAGCGACTTCCAGACCGCCCTGCTCGAGCATCTCGCCGAGCATGCGCCGGGTCTCTCCGTGCCTCGGCTCAAGCGCACGCGTGACGGAAAAGCCCTCGCCGAAATTGAGGCTGAAGGTGGTCCGTTCCGGGCGCGCATGGTGCATTGGCAGCTCGGCGAGCCGCTTGCCAAGGCGGAGCGTACGCTCGAGACCCTCGCCGATCTCGGCCGCGTGCTCGGTGAGCTCGACCGCGCCATGCAGGGCTTCATCCATCCTGGCGCGCTCCGGACCTTCGAGTGGGACATCCGTACGGCGGGCCAGTCGCGCCAGCGCCTCGATTTCGTCACCGATCCTGAAAAGCGGGCCCTGCTGACCCGCTTCCTCGACCGTTTCGACGCGAAGGTGGCGCCGAGCCTGCCGGCCCTGCGCGCCGCCGTCATCCACAACGACGCCAATGACTGGAACGTGCTTGTCGATGCAGATGGCTCGGGCCGCGTCGCCGGGTTGATCGATTTCGGTGATGCCCTGCATTCCCTGCTGATCGCGGAAGTCGCCGTCGCCTGCGCCTATTCGATCCTCGATCTTCCCGATCCGATCGGGGCCGCCGCCGCCATCGTCGCCGGCTTCCACGGCGCCTATCCGTTGCAGGAGCAGGAGATCGACGTCCTCTTCGACCTGATCGCCATGCGCCTCGCCACCAGTGTGACGATGTCGGCCCAGCGTCACGACAAGGTCGCGGACAATCCCTATCTCACCGTCAGCGAAGCCCCGGCCTGGGCGCTGCTGCAGCGGCTCGATGCCATCAACCCGGTCTTCGCGACCGCGATCCTGCGCCAGGCCTGCGGCTTTGATGCCGTGCCGGGCTCCAGGGCCGCGATCGGCTGGATCCGCGCCGAGGCCAAGCGCTTCCGCTCCGTCCTGTCGCAGCATCCGGCCCGGATGCGTAAGGGGCTGGTGCCTTATGGCGACCCGGCCAATCCCATGACCGTGGCCTCGGCGGCCGAAGAGCCGGGGAAGGCGACAGCCTGGTGGGATGCACATTGCCAGAGCGAGGGCATCGATCTCGGCATCGGTCCCTGGGGCGAAGAACGCACCGTCTACACCAGCCCGATGTTCGAATCCCGCCTGATAGCGGGCACGCGGCGCACGCGCCATCTCGGCCTCGATCTCTTCCTGCCTGCCGCCACCAAGCTGTTCACGCCCCTCGCCGCGACGGTGAAGGAAGTCGTGATCGAGACCGAGGCGCTCGGCTATGGCTGTCTGATCAAGCTCGAACATCGGCCGGAGGGCTGCCCGCCCTTCGTCAGCCTCTGGGGTCATCTGGCCCATGAGGCGGTCGGGCGCCTCGAGCCGGGCGACCGCCTGGAAGCCGGCGACCTCGTCGGTGAAATGGGTGCACCGAGCGAGAATGGCGGCTGGGCGCCGCATCTGCACCTGCAGCTTTCAACCGCGACCGGTCTCACGGCCACCGAGATCCTCGGCGTCGGCGAAGCGCCCTATCTGCCTGTATGGGCCGAGCTTTTCCCCGATCCGGCCGATTTCGCCGGCGTACCGCCCGAGACCTTCCACCAGAGCGGCCGCAGCCGCGAGGCGATCGTGGCCGAGCGCAAGCGCGGGCTGCTGCCCAACCTCTCGATCTCTTATCAGGAGCCGATCAAGTTCGTGCGCGGCGAGGGCGTTTGGCTGATCGACGATCGCGGCCGAGCCTATCTCGACTGCTTCAACAATGTCTGCCATCTCGGCCACGCCCATCCCGAGGTGGTGGAGGCTCTGGCGCGGCAGGCTGGAATCCTCAACACCAATACGCGCTATCTGCACGACAACATCGTTGCTTATGCCGAAAGGCTCACCGCCACCTTGCCCGGCGACCTGACGGTGGCGAGCTTTGCCTGCACCGGCAGCGAGGCCAACAGCCTGATGCTGCGCATGGCCCGCACCCATACCGGCCGGGACGAGGCGATCGTGCTGGACTGGGCCTATCATGGGACCACCCAGGCCCTGATCGACCTCAGCCCCTACAAGTACAAGCGCAAGGGCGGCGAGGGCCGCAAGGCGCATGTCTTCGAGGCGGCCATCCCCGACAGCTATCGTGCCCCGGCGGACTGGCCGGTGGAGGAGATCGCCAGCCGCTATGCGCAGAGCGTGGCCGAGCAGATCGATGAGATGAAGCGGCAGGGCAAGGCGCCCGGCCTGTTCATGGCCGAGTCCATCCCCAGCGTCGCCGGCCAGGTCTTCCTGCCGGAGGGCTATCTGAAGCAGGTCTACGCCATGGTGCGGGCGGCCGGAGGCCTGTGCGTCGCCGACGAGGTGCAGGTCGGCTTCGGGCGCGTCGGCAGCCATTGGTGGGCCTTCGAGCTGCAGGACGTGGTGCCCGACATCGTCACCATGGGTAAGCCGATCGGCAACGGCCACCCAATGGCCGCTGTGGTGACGACCAAGGACGTCGCCGCCTCCTTCAACAACGGCATGGAATATTTCAACACCTTCGGCGGCAATCCGGTTTCCTGTGCTGTCGGTCTTGCCGTGCTCGACGTGATCGAGCGTGAGGATCTGCGCGCCAATGCGCTCGGGATGGGCGACTATCTCCTGGCCCGTTTCCGCAAACTGCAGGAGCGGTACGAGATCATCGGCGACGTGCGCGGGCAGGGGCTCTTCCTCGGCATCGAGCTGGTCACCGACCGCAAAACCAAGGAGCCGGCGACCGAATTCGCACGGGCTGTCAACAACGGCGCGCGCCGGCGCGGCGTGCTGATGGGCACCGAGGGGCCGCATGACAACGTCCTCAAGCTGCGCCCGCCAATGATCTTCGCCAAGGCCGATGCCGATCTGCTCATGGAGGTCCTGGAAGAGACCTTCGAGGAGGTAGCGGCGCGGAGATAGGGGAGAAGGCTTTTGTCAACCGCTATCCGACACCAAGACGACCCGGATGCCTCGAATGTATTCGGGAAAAACCAGAGAGAGGATACCTGCCATGAAGACCAAGACGCTCGCGACACTGCTCGCCGGCGCGGCTATGATCGCCGTCACCGCCACGGCCCAGGCCGATCCCGTGAAGGTCGGTATCGCTGCCGAACCCTACCCGCCGATCGCCTATAAGAATGCCTCGGGCGAGTGGGAAGGCTTTGCGCTCGACTATGCCAAGGCGGTGTGCAAGACCGCGAAGCTCGACTGCCAGATCACGCCCATGGCCTGGGACGGCATGATGCCGGCTCTGCAGGCCGGCAAGATCGATGTGATCTGGGGCTCGATGTCGATCACCCCGGAGCGTCAGAAGCAGATCGCCTTCACCCTTCCGATCTACAACACACCATCCGTGTTCATCGGCAACAAGGCCGACAAGTTCGACTTCGGCTCCGGCGGCCTCGCCGGCAAGAGCATCGGCGCGCAGGTGAGCACCATCCATGCCGCCTATATCGAGAAAGCCCATCCGGAGGCGACCCTGAAGGTCTACAGCCAGCAGGATACCGCCAATTCGGACCTGGCGGCCGGGCGCATCGACCTGATCATCGGCGATGCCGTGGGCATGCAGGGCTTCCTCACAAGCTCTGACGGTGCCTGCTGCGAGGTCAAGGATTTCCCCAAGGATCCGAGCTTCGATACCGGCATCGGCGGCGGCATGCGCAAGGACGACACCAAGCTGAAGGCGGCCTTCGACGACGCCATCCGCGCCATCTACAAGAATGGCGAATTCGAACCGATGGCCAAGAAATATTTCAAGTTCGAGGTTGGCACGCCGCCGAAGTGAAATAGAGACACCATTATTCCCGGATACGCGGGTGTCACGGCATGCATGGTGCTGCGATGTCCGCGCATCCGGGAATCTTCCTTCCTCTCATCCCTCGGCGGCAGTGCGCGCCGCCTTGAAGATGGCGGCCTGCTGTCGCAGGCAGGGTGAGCCGGGCGTGTGGCGCGAGGGCAGCATCCAGGAGCCGCCGACGGCGACGATGTTGCGCACCGCGCCATAGGCCGGCAGCAGGGTTGTATCGATGCCGCCGGTGGTGACGAAGCCGGCGCCCTCGAAGATGTTGGCGTAGTCAGCCAGCACGGCAGGGCCGTTGGAGGCCTCCGAGGGATAATATTTCATCAGCGTATAGCCATATTCGTAGGCCTGCATCGTCTCCGAGGCCGTCTGTACGCCGGGGATATGCGGGAGGCCACTGCCCGCCACCAGCGCTTGCAGAGCGGGCGTGAGGCCGGGGCTGACCGTGAAATCCGCGCCGGCGTCGAGGGCGAGGCGCACATGGCTCGCCAGCAGCATGGTGCCGGCACCGAACAGGCAATGGGGATGGCGTGCCTTGGCCGCCTTGAGCGCTGCCGGGGCCTCAGGCGTCCGGAAAAGGATCTCGATCACTGGCGCACCCGCCGCCACCAGGCCATCGATGTCGGCGAGGCCCTCGTCCGGATCCTTGATCGCCATCACCGGCAGGATCGGGGTTTCGGCGAGGCAGGCCCGCAATTCGGCAATGGTCGTCATCTTTCCTCCAGACCTGTTTTTTTTAAACTCGACAGCATCGCCTCCACCTCGGCCCGGTCGGGCGTGCCCAGCCGCCCGCCGAAGCTCCGGCATTTCAGGGCGGCGGCGACATTGGCGAAGGCGATGGCGCGTGGGATGTCGGTGCCCTCGGCGATAGCGAGCGTGAAGGCGCCGTGGAAGACGTCGCCAGCCGCCAGCGTGTCAACCGCATCAACCGCAGGTGGGCGCAACCGCTCGATCCGGTCACTTTCGCGATCGAGCCAGAAGCAGCCCTCCGGGCCGGCGGTGACGGCGAGGAATCCGCCAAAACGTCCGGCCAGCGCGCGCAGGGCCTGACTGGGGCTCGAAGCACCACTTAGCGCCAGCGCTGCCGGTTCGGAGAAGACGACATGGCTCGCCAGCGCAGCAAGTTCCACCGTCACGACGGCTGGGCCGGTATCGGCATCGAGCACGGCGGGGCGGCCTGCGGCGCGTGCGGCCTTCAGCACGGCGGCCGCGCCTTCGGGCCATCGTATGTCGACGAGGGCGGCATCTGCGCGGGCGACCAGTTCGAGCGGTAGCCAGGACGGATCCTGGCCGAGCGCTGGATCATAATAGGGCACCACCAGCCTCTCACCATGACGGTCGACCAGTACGGTCGAGATCGGCGAGCGTGCGCCTTGCGCCCGACGGATGAAGCGGCAGTCGATGCCCGCTGCGCTGAGATCGGCGACGATGCGCTCGCCGATGGCATCATCGCCGACACGCGAGAACAGCGCGCTGTGGCCACCGAGCCTGGCGATCGCGGCGGCGGCGCTGGCGGCCATGCCGTGGGCCACCTCGGTCACCCGGCTGGGCAGGACCTTGCCAGGACCGGTCGGCAGCGTGTCGAGCTGGAAGATCGAATCGAAGGAGGAGGCGCCGCAGCACACCACATGCACGACCTTGCCGGCTGAATCGGGCACCCTTGTCTCCCTGCGCGATGAAGCTGTGTCATCGGACGAAGGGGGCCGCGGCGCGGTGTTCGAGCTGATGATCGCATTTGTCATAGCATTGCACCGGCCCGGGACGAAAGGCCACGCACGTAATCGGGCACAGTCAGGCCCGCGACTTTTTCGACCGTGCCCCAGATCGGTCTCGACGTGGGCTAAACGAGGGCATAGAACCGCCAGATGGCCAAGTTCTTCTATATTCTCGTGCCCTTCGCCATCCTGGCGGTTGCCATCGTGCTCGGCCTCGGCCTGCACAACATGCTCAAGGGCGGCGATGGCTGGCGTTCCCAGCGCCTGATGCAACTGCGCGTGCTGCTGCAGGCCGTGGCGATCGTCATCATCATGGCGGCGATCTATTTTGCTCACAAATAAGTGACGGAAATTTTCCTCAGGCCTGTGATGTCCTGAATATAGGCTTCATCTTACATTCAGATTTCGTAACGTAACCTCGGCTCGCGTATTAACCGAGGAACGATTCATGAAGAATTTTTTGAAGATTGCGTTAGCTTCATTGGTAATTGCTGCTCCATTGGCAAGCGCCCAGGCGCAAAATTTCTTTCCACGCGAACAACAGCAGCGTGACTGGAGAGATCATCGTTCCGGCACATGGGGTGGACAACACAGGGGGCCTGACCGTTATCCCAGGGGCTGGGGACCAAATCGCAGGCCTGATGGCGCCGGCTATTACCGCGGATATCGCGGCTATCGTGACTACCGGCCCGGTTATCGTCGCAACCGCGACGGCTTGTGGTACCCGGCGGCAGCGTTCGCCCTTGGCGCCATTCTTGGCGGTGCTCTGAGCCAATGATCATATCTGGGATACCCGGCGGCCTGAGACTTCGTCGCGTCACCCGCATTGGCCAATGGAATCGCCCCATCAGAGCGCGATATTTCGTCACTCTAATCGATATATAGCGTCGGGAGCTTGGTTTCCCGCCGGGCAGAGGAAGTGGGGCCGAGATTTCGCGCGGCAATGGATCCCATCCATTGCGCGGTCGGCGCCGTAAATCTTCCTGCGTTTACGTTTGAGTTACTTCCGCCCCCTACGGTCCGCCCGGCTGGCGCCTGTTGGGGATAACGTGGCGCTGGCAAAAGGCCCGGCCGGATGCTCTCCTGGCCGGGCCACTAACCGGACGGCAGGCGAGTGGGCGACGATTTTAGCCCCTGCGTTTCCCGGTCCCTGGATTGCTTCCTCGCGCTCGCAATGACAATGATCCCTGAAATCGAAACAGTGTCAGGCAAGCGCAATGGTTCGTCTCAACAAGATCTACACCCGTACCGGCGATGACGGCTCCACCGGTCTCGGTACCGGCGAACGCCGGTCCAAGGCCGATCTGAGGGTCGAGGCCTACGGCACGGTTGACGAGGCCAATGCCGTGGTCGGCCTTGCCCGCCAGTATTCCGGCCGCGAGGATGTCGATGTCGATGCCATGCTCGCCCGCATCCAGAACGATCTGTTCGATCTTGGCGCAGATCTGTGCACGCCCGAGGGCGGCGAGAAGGAGATCACCTGGGCGCCGCTGCGCATCGTGCAGGCCCAGGTCGACCGGCTGGAGCAGGAGATCGACGCCATGAATGCCGATCTTGCGCCGCTGAAAAGCTTCGTGCTGCCGGGCGGTACGCCTTGCGCCAGTTATCTGCACATGGCCCGCACCGTCAGCCGCAGGGCCGAGCGCGTGATGGTGGCGCTGTCGCAATCTGTGGGCGAGTTGGTTTCCGCCGAGGCGCTCGCTTATGTCAACCGCCTCTCCGACCATCTGTTCGTAGCCAGCCGCTACCTCAACCACAAGGCAAGCGGCGACGTGCTCTGGGTACCCGGCGCAAACGGGTGAGCTCCCTTTTACCGCAAGGGGAGAAGGTATTTGCGCCCGCCTCCGTCATGTCCGCGCAATCATTGCGCGTAATTAATCCGGCCCCACCCCATTTCGGCCGGTTTGGCCATCTTTCATTTACCTTGATGAATCATGATCGAGGCCATGAAAAAGTCAGTCCTGCCCGCCCTTGCGCTGCTCGCCCTCTCGGCTCTGCCGGCGTCATCAGCTTCCTTCCAACAGTGCTTTTCAGCCATCGGCGCGCGCGCTGGTGCGGCGGGGGTATCGTCGTCCGTGATCAACCGGCAGTTCAGCGGCCTGCAGCCGGACATGACCGTGATCGATGCGATGAACAAGCAGCCCGAGTTCAAGACACCGATCTGGGACTACATGGCCTCGCTGGTCGATACGCAACGCGTGGCCGACGGCAAGCAGATGCTGGCCAAATATGGTTCGGTGCTTTCGGGCGTGCAGCGGCGCTATGGCGTCGACCCGGCCGTGGTGGTCGCGGTTTGGGGCGTCGAGTCCAACTACGGCGAGAGCAAGGGCACGCGCCCGCTGGTGCAGTCACTGGCCACGCTTTCCTGCTATGCCGGCCGCCGCCAGGCCTATTTCCAGGGTGAGCTCATCGCCACGCTGAAGATCATCCAGCGCGGCGACGTCAATCCCGATCATCTGGTTGGCTCCTGGGCCGGTGCCTTCGGCAATACCCAGTTCATGCCCTCGACCTTCCTGCGCCTCGCCGTGGACGGAGACGGCGACGGACGGCGCGATGTGGTCGATTCCGTGCCCGATGCACTCGCCTCCACCGCCAACTATCTGGCCCGGTCTGGCTGGGCTTCCGGCACGCGCTGGGGCTATGAGGTGCGCCTGCCGCCTGGCTTCAAGGCGGGGCTGGCCGGACGCACCAAGAAGCGCCCGCTCGGCTCCTGGGCCGCGATGGGCGTGACCCGTATCGATGGCGCTCCGCTGCAGGGCGGCAATGCCCGGGCTGCGATCCTGCTGCCGGCCGGACCGGAAGGGCCGGCTTTCGTGGTGTTCCGCAATTTCGATGCGATCTATTCCTACAACGCCGCCGAGTCCTACGCGCTGGCGATCGCCCATTTGTCCGACCGTATCCGGGGTGGAAGCCCCTTCGCAACGCCATGGCCAACCGATGATCCCGGCCTGTCGCGGGCGCAACGCAAGGAACTTCAGGCCCTGCTGGCACGCAAGGGCTACGATGTGGGTACGCCCGACGGCTCGATCGGCAACAAGACCATCCAGGCGATACGCGATGTGCAGCGCCGGCTCGGCCTGCCGGTCACCGGCCACCCTGGGCTGAAGGTCCTGACGGCCCTGAAACGGGGTTGATCGCCAAAAAGGGCTATTTTTCCAGGGCATAGTTGCCATCAGCCATTATGATGATTGCGCCTGCGGCATCACTTGCCCTAGAATGTCGCCGAGAAAAGTTGTAGAAACGCATCATGTCAGCGACCACAGTCATTCACTTCGATCGTTCCGCCAAGGCGGCCACGCCGGATGCAGCGCCTTCGCGCGAGCTTCCCTCTCGCGACCACCAGCGCACGGGCTGCCCGTTCCACGACGTGCGTTCGATGCTGCGTGACGTCGGTCTGAGGCCCACCCGCCAGCGCCTGGCGCTGGGCTGGTTGCTGTTCCAGAAGGGCGATCGGCACATCACGGCCGAAATATTGCATGACGAGGCCTCCAAGGCCCGCGTGCCGGTTTCGCTGGCCACCGTCTACAACACACTGCACCAGTTCACGGAAGTCGGTCTGCTGCGCGAATTCGCCGTGGATGGTTCGAAGACCTATTTCGACACCAATGTGCATGAGCACCATCATTACTATGTCGAAGGCGACAATGAGGTGCTCGACATTCCCGGCGAGGTCAACATGGCCGAGATGCCGAAGGTGCCTGATGGTTATGAGGTCGCCCGCGTCGACGTGATCGTGCGCCTGCGCCGCAAGGACTGAGGCATTATCCCTTGATTTTGATGAAAACGGCGCGGCTTGGCCGCGCCGTTTTCGTTTGCGCATGTTTTGGTCATCGCACATCTTCGTTCTGAACGGTGCATTCGGCAAATTGACGGTGTCGCTGCGCTGCAATCAAGCTCGACTGTCGTCTACAAGTGAGCGATCGAACGGAGGGGTGCCGGCGGTGGGTGCATGAATCGCTATCCGATGTTCAATCCGCAACTCCTGAACAGCTTCGTGGCGGTGTGCGACACGGTGAGCTTCACCCGCGCGGCCGAGATCGTGTCGCTGTCGCAGTCCACGGTCAGCCAGCAGATCCGCCGGCTGGAGGAGATGCTGGGCAGGCCCCTGTTCGAGCGCTCCTCGCATCAGGTGCAACTCACCGAAGAGGGCATCAAGATGCTGGGCTATGCCCGGCGCATCATTGCCTTGAACGAGGAGGCGCATGACGCCCTGACGGGCCTGTGGCGCGATGGCGTGCTGCGACTGGGCATGCCCGAGGACTATACGGTGCCCACTGCCGAATTGCTGGCAGCCTTCAGCCGCGAGCACCCGCATTTGCGGCTGGATGTCACCAGCGGGCTGAGTGCGGATCTGCATGGCGCCTATGGGCGAGAGGAGTTCGATCTCATCCTGGTCAAGCAGCGTCGCAGCCAGCCGCCGCGCGCCGCGAGGCCCGAACCCCTGCTGTGGCTGGATAGCCTGGCCCACCCGGCCATCGAGCAGGCCCCGGTGCCGCTGGCGGTCTTCCCACCCAACGGGCTCTATCGCGAGGAATTATGCCAGGCACTCGACGCTCTCGGCCGGCGCTGGCGGGTCGGCTACAGCAGCGCCAGCCTGGCCGCGCTCACCGCCGCATCCGCCGCCGGCCTCGGCGTCACCCTGTTGCCCGCCGGCTGCCGGCTGCCGAGTCACCGCATATTGGGCGAGGCCGAAGGACTGCAGCCGGTGACCGATTTCGAGCTGGCGCTCTATTTCCGTGACGGCGCTGCCGATGCTGTCATGACCCTGGCGGAGCGGCTGGTCACCTTCTGCGGGTTGGAGGCATAAAGCGCGGAAATCTCCGCCGCCCTCTTGGCATGAAAGGCCTGGCCATTCATTCATGCTCTGCATTCAGGTCCCATCATTGCCGAATCGAATGATCAGCATTGGCAAATGTCGCTGCCAACCGCAGCCGCCCTTTCGTAAATTGGCAGCATAAGCAACCAATCGAGGGCAGGAAACACCGTGGAAAACCAGCAGCAGCCGAGCCGCAGAGCCTTTCTCAGCCAGACCGGAAAACTCACCACGGCCTGGGCGGTCGTCGGCATGGCAGGCGGCAGCGCCATGGCCGCGACAGCCGGCACCAGCCGTCCGGCCGGTGAAGCAGGCGCCAGCACGCTGAGCGATCGCCATTATTATCTCAGCGACGTGCGCCTCGAAGAAGGCTTCGAATATGAGGGCGAGACGGTGATCGGCACCCGCACGGCGCTCTATACGCTGGAGATCAAGGACGGCAAGATCGCTGCCCTGCATGCGGCCGGCGCCAAGCTGGACGACGGCCTGCCGCGTTACCAGGCGCATGGCCAACTCCTGCTGCCGGCGATGCGCGACATGCACATCCACCTCGACAAGACCTTCTATGGCGGTCCCTGGCAGGCCCCGCGCCCGCGCCAAGGCAAGACCATCATGGACATGATCGCGCGGGAGCAGAAATTGCTGCCCAAGCTACTGCCGACCTCGCAGCAGCGCGCCGAAGGGCTGATTGCCTTGTTGCAGTCCAAGGGCAGCACGGTGGCGCGCAGCCATTGCAACATCGATCCGGTCAGCGGGCTCAAGAGCCTGGAACATCTGCAGCGCGCGCTGGAGAACCATCGAAGCGACTTCAGCTGCGAGATCGTCGCCTTCCCCCAGCACGGCCTCCTGCATTCCAAGGTTGACGGCCTGATGCGCGAAGCCATGGGCATGGGCGTGCAATATGTCGGCGGGCTCGACCCGACCAATGTCGACGGCGCCATGGAAAAATCGCTCGACGCCATGTTCCAGATCGCGCTCGATAGCGGCAAGGGCGTGGACATCCATCTGCATGAGACCAGCCCGGCCGGCGTGGCCGCGATCAACTACATGGTCGATACGGTGGAGAAGAACCCGGCGCTCAAGGGCAAGGTCACCATCAGCCATGCCTTCGCCCTCACCACGCTCTCGCCGGAGGCGTTGTCCGAGATTGCCACGCGCTTTGCCGCCCAGGGCATCACCATTGCCTCGACGGTGCCGATCGGCAGCCTGGTGATGCCGCTGCCGCAGCTCAGCGAGAAGGGCGTCTTCGTGATGACCGGCACCGACAGCGTGATCGATCATTGGTCACCTTTCGGCAGCGGCGACATGCTCGAAAAGGCCAATCTCTACGCGCAGCTCTACCATGGCTCGGACGAGTTCCATCTCTCTCGCTCCCTGTCGATCGCCACCGGTGGCGTGCTGCCACTGGATGACAGCGGCAAGCGCGCCTGGCCGAAGGCCGGCGACGACGCGGCCTTCACACTTGTTCCCGCCAGTTGCTCGGCCGAAGCGGTAGCCCGCATGCCGGCGCGCACGGCCACCTTCCACCAGGGCCGCATGGTCTATGGCAGCGTGGGGCAGGCCTGAGCCTCTGCGCGAAAAGCGGCCTTGGCGCCGCGAGGGACTCCGGTTTTGTCATGCCCGGGCTTGTCCCGGGCATCTATTTGCCAGCATCGCAGTTGTTGCGTTTCCCTGAATCGCCGGGTCAAGCCCGGCGATGACAAGGGGCGGCGCTTCAGCTGCCTTTCAGGCTCGCAGGCGCCTTACTTCCCGGCGGGATATACCTTCTTGCCGCCGACCCAGGTTTCCGCGACCTTGGTCTTCCAGATCAACTGGGGATCGACGGCGAAGATGTCCTGGTCGACCAGGATGAAATCGGCCCATTTACCCGGTTCCAGGCTGCCGAGGCTCTTCTCCTGGTGTCCGGCATAGGCGGCGTCCAGGGTGAAGGCGCGGAAGGCCTCCACCCGCGTCATCGCCTGCTCGGCATGCCAGCCGGCGACGGGCTTGCCCTGATGGTCGGTGCGGTTGACGGCCGCGTGCAGGCCGAAGAACGGATTGGCCGATTCCACCGGAAAGTCCGAACCGCCTGCAATCACCGTGCCCTGGTTGAGCACGGTACGCCAGGCATAGGCGCCGCGGATACGCTCGTGACCGACCCTGTCCTCAGCCATGTTCATGTCGGAGGTGGCGTGGGTGGGCTGCATCGAGGCGACGAGCCCGAGGCTCTTGAGGCGCGGCAGGTCGGTGAGCGCCAGCACCTGGGCATGCTCGATGCGGTTGCGCAAATCGCGTCCGCCCACCTTGGCGAAGGCGCCCTCGAAGGCATCGAGCACTTCGCGGTTACCGGCGTCGCCGATGGCATGGACATTGGTCTGGAAGCCGGCCTTCAGCGCCGTCTCGATATCGGCCTGCATCTCCTCGGGCTTGCGGAAGAGCAGGCCACGATTGCCGGGATCGTCGCTATAGGGCTCGATCAGCGCGGCACCGCGGCTGCCCAGCGCGCCATCGGCGTAGAGCTTGACGCTGCGCACGGTCAGCCGGTCCTGCCCATAGCCGAGCAGCGGTCCGCCAGCCGAGACGGTCTTGAAATCCTCACCGACGCCGCCGACCATGGCATAGATGCGGGCGGTGAGGCGGCCCTCGTCGGCGAAGCGCTTGTACACCGCAATGTCGGCAGCCTCGACGCCTGCGTCATGCGCACCAGTCAGGCCGAGCTTGGCCATGTGGGCGAGGGCGGCGGTGAGATTGGCGGCACGATCAGCTTCGGTCTTAGCCGGCAGCACCTTGACGACGAGGTCCATGGCCTTGTCGACCAGTACCCCGGTGGGATTGCCCTGGGCGTCGCGCTCAATGCGCCCGCCATCGGGATCCTTGGTATCCTTGGTCACGCCGGCGAGGGCGAGCGCCTTGCCGTTGGCCCAGCCGGCATGGCCGTCGACCCGTTCGAGCCAGACCGGCCGATCCCTGACCACGGCGTCGAGCTCGGCGGCGTTGGGGAAGCGACCGAGCTTCCAGACCACCTGGTTCCAGCCTCCGCCGCGGATCCAGGCTGCCTTGGGATTGGCGCTCGCATAGGCGCTCACCAGCTTGAGGCCGGCCTTGAGGCTGACAGTCGAGGACAGGTCGATCGTCGTCAGCGTTTCGCCGAGGCCGCCGACATGGCCATGGGCGTCGATCAGGCCCGGCAGCAGCACCTTGCCGCGACCGTCGCGCCTGGCCGCATCGGCATGGGCCTTGGCGAGTTCCTTGCTCGCGCCGGTGGCGATGACCTTGCCGTCCTCACCGAAGACGAGCGCGTCGAAACGGACGAGTTCGCCGTCCCGGATGGTATAACCCCTGATATTTTCAATCAGGACCGACGCAGCCAGCGTCGGCGTGGCCGCCATGGCGGCAGCCGCGACGAGGGTCGCGAAACCGACCTTCCTCATGCCAAATTTCCCCCAGTGTGATTCCCCTCGCAGGGATCATGTTCCATGCGGCGGCAGAGAGGTAAAGGTACCGTCGGGGAAGAACCCGGCCTGCATCGTCTCGCGGTGAGCCCGAGCGGCCCGCCTCCGCGAGTGAACGGCTAGTTTGTTCCCTCCGCCCTTATCGGCGAGGACCACTTCTGTTTGCGATAAGGTCGATCGCCAGGGCCAGAATCATCGCGGCCGAACCGATCACAAAGAGCAGGCGGTAATTGCCGCTGCTCTGCGCGAAGAGGAAGGACAAGGCATAGGCAGCACCGGCCTGGAACAGAGCGAACCACACTGTCGCCAGGCTCCAGGCGCGTTTTTGCTGGGCGGGATGGTGCGGCAGGAGTTCATGGATGCGGCCGATGACCAGCGGCACCGTGCCGGTGACGAAGGCGCCGACCACGAGGCTGGAGGCGATCAGCCATGGCTGGCCCATGACGCCGGCGGGCAGGGCTACCGCGACGGCTTCGAGCAGGAAGGCGGTGCGCAAGGCAGCGCCGAAGCCGATGCGATCGGCGAGGTGACCGGCCAGGAGAGGGCCGATGGTGGCGCCGATGCCGAAGACGACCCAATAAAGCGCGCCGACCTCGACGCCTTCACCCAATCCCCGCGCGACGAAATCGACCAGGAAGATCATGTGGGGCACCCAGCCGGCGGCATTGAGGGCATATTCGGCATAGAGGGCGCGCAGGCTTGCCGTCCTGGGGGCATGGCTGGATTGGGCGGGCTGGCCAACGGCATTCTCGCCTCGCGGCCAGCCGGTCCAGGCGGCCGCCGTCAGCAATAGCGAGAGCGCGCCGAGACCGAACCAGGCCTGCCGCAGCCCCTGTTGCAGCAACAGCGGCGCCAGCGTGCCGGAGGCGGCGATGCCCGCGCCGATCCCCATGAAGATGGCGCCGCCGGCAAGCCCCCGCCTTGCCGGTGCGACATGGGCGAGTACGGCCGGGGCCGCCAGGACCATGAGCGTGCCGCCCGCCAGGCCGGCGGCGAAGCGCCACGCGAAGAACCAGGCAAAGCCGAGCGGATAGGCGCAGGCGAAGAAGGTAAAAGTAGCCAGGGCCATCATGATCCTGAGAATGGCAATGGTCGAGAAACGCGCGGCCAGCGGAGGGCCGATAAGGGCACCGGCAAGATAGCCTGCCAGGTTGGCAGCGCTGAGATAGGCGGCCGTCGAGGCTTCGAACCAGCGGGCATCGACGATCGCCGGCAGCAGCGGCGTATAGGCGAAGCGGGCAAGGCCAATGCCGATCAGGCTGGCGCAGAAGGCGGACAGGATCGCGCGCCACATGTTCGGGCTGCGCTCGCTGGAATTCCCGTCACGGTCCAAGATGATGGTACCGGCCATTCGTCGACTCTCGATTGTCGTTCTTGACGAACTTAAGAGACCGTATCAATCTATAAAAACGAATATAAAGAATACGAGATATCTCTATTTGAGATATCTATGTTTGCAGTGGATGCGACCGGCATGGATATATCCGATCTGAGGGTGTTCGAAGCTGTATCCCGGCTCGGCAGCATGAACCGGGCCGCCCAGGAGCTGAACACTGTCCAATCCAATGTGACGACCCGTATCCGTACCCTCGAGCAGGACCTTGGCGTCAGTCTGTTCCAGCGCCATGCGCGCGGTGTGTCGATCACGCCCGCGGGGCAGCGTGTGCTGCCTTTTGTCGGCCGTATCGCCAGGCTGCTGGCGGATGCCCGAACGGCCGCGCAGGACGAGGGCGCGCCGAGCGGCGCTCTGTCCCTCGGCAGTCTGGAGACGACGGCGGCCCTGCGGCTGTCCGGCCTGCTCAGCCGATTTGCCATGGCTTATCCCGCCGTCCGGCTCGTCCTCACCACCGGCACTACGCGCAAGCTCCTGGACGAAGTGATCGCCTGCCGCCTCGAAGGCGCCTTTGTTGCCGGCCCCGTCAGCCATCCCGAATTGCACCAGCAGGTCGTCTTCCGGGAGGAACTCGTCCTCGTCACCGCCCGCAACCTTCGGAGCCCCGACGAGTTGGCCTCGGTCCCGGAGTTGAAGACGATCGTTTTCCAGGTCGGCTGCTCCTATCGCCAGCGGCTCGAAACCTTGCTGGCCGAGAGGGGGATCGTAACCGCAAGGCCGCTGGAATTCGGCTCGCTGGAGGCAATCATCAGCTGCGTGTCGGCCGGCGTCGGCGTCACCTTGCTGCCGGGAAGCGTGGTCGCCGGCGCCTGGCAGGAGGGCAGGATTGCCATCCACAAACTCCCGCCCGAGCGGGCGGAGGTCGACACGCTGTTCGTGCGCCGGGCCGACGGTTATGTCTCAAGCGCGCTCTCGGCCTTTCTCGACATGGCACATGCGAGTTTCAGCGTGAGCGGCACCTAAGCGCGCCGCTCCGATGGGCAGCCGCTCAATCGGCGATCTCGACCACGAGCTCGATTTCGACCGGCAACCCTAGGGGCAGGCTGGCGACGCCGAGCACGACCCGGCCCGACAGCATGTCCGCGCCGAAGACCTTGAGAAGGAGCTCGGAGGCGCCATCCGCCACCTCCGGGTGGTCCCGGAAATCACCGTGCGTGGCGATGTAGACGCCGAGCTTGGCGACGCCGGTCACCTTGTCGAGCGACCCGAGTTCCTCCCTGATCGCGGCAAGGGCGCTGCGGGCGGCGAGTTCAGCCGCCCTGTAGCCTTCCTCGACCGTCAGTTCGCCGCCGAGGCGTCCGAGGAATTGCGGCTTGCGATCGATCACCGGCAGCATGCCGCTGAGAAACATGAGCCTCCCGATTCTGACTGCCTCGACATAGGCGCCGAACGGGGTCGGTGGTGGCGGAAGGGTGATGCCGAACTCCCGAAGTCGCTGCTCCGCACCGGCGCCTTTTCCAATGGGGACGTTGCTGAAGTTTACCATTTGCCCAGATGTGCGCCGCCATCGACGTGCAGCACCTCCCCGGTTACGCGCGGAGCCTCGGTCAGGAAGAGAACCGCCTGGACGATTTCCCCGACACCGGAAATGCCGGGCATGGGTGACAAGGCATTGATGAAATCCCTTGGGCTGTCCTTGTGGAGCGGCGTGTCGACCACACCGGGCGCGACCGTGTTCACGCGGACGCCCTCATGCGAATATTCCATGGCGATGTTCTTGGAGAGGGCCTCGATGCCGCCCTTGGTGGCCATAGCGACGGAGGCGTTGACACCGGCGATCGGGTGGCCGGCCAGGGGCGTCGTGATGCTGACGATGCTGCCGCCGCTCTTCTGGATAAGCATCTGCCGTACCACCGCCTGGGTGAGATGCAGGAAGCCTTCCACATTGGTGGCGGCGAGCCTGCGGTAATCCTCCAGCGTGTAGTCGACGAACGGCTTGGTGAAGAAGATGCCGGCATTATTGACCAGAGCATCGATTCGCCCGAAGCGGGCCAGCGCGGTTTCCACCACACGCTGCGCGGTGGCGGGATCGGCGATGTCGCCGTCGACACGGGCCAGCCGATCGGAGGCCCGGATCTCGTTCGTCTGCGAAACCCGCCGCGAGGTTGCGACCACGTCGTAGCCGCGTTCGAGGAAGGCGTCGGCGAGGCCTGCACCGATGCCCTGCGAGGCGCCGGTGACGATGACGACCTTGTTTGTCATTTGCGTTCTCCACGAGTTGGTTTGTTCTCGTGGCAGGAATGTGCGTCGCTGCCAGTTCTTTGATTAGATGGAAATATCTGGAATCAATTTTCCACTCATGCAAAAATAACGACATGGCGGATCTCAACGACATCGCCGTTTTCGTGAAGGTTGCGCAGTTCGGCAGCTTCAGCCGGGCCGCCCATGCGCTCGGCATGCCAGTCTCCACCGTCAGCCGCAAGGTGAGCGCCCTCGAGGAGCAATTGGGCGTGACGCTGCTGCAGCGCACGACGCGCAAATTGACCCTCACGGCCCAGGGGCGCGCCTATTACCAGCAATGCAGCGAGCCGCTCGGCCAGCTCCAGGATGCCGAGCGGGTCCTCGTCCAGGCACAAAGAAGGCCGGAGGGCCTGCTCCGGGTCTCGGTGCCGGTGATCATGGGGCAGGAGCCCTTCTACGACTTCATCTCGTCCTTCCTGACGGCCTATCCGCACATCCAGGTCGACCTCGTCGTCACCAATGTCTTTCTCGACCTGATCGCCGAGAATGTCGATGTCGCCATCCGTTTCGGGGAACTGCCGGATTCCAGCATCATCGCTCAGCGCATCGGCAAGAGCGTGCGCTATGTCGTGGCGACGCCGGCTTATCTGAGGGATCGAGAGGTGCCGGACAGGCCGGAGGATCTCGCGCGCCATCGCTGCGTCCTGATGAACGGGCGCAACAACGAAGCCGAATGGCATCTGGTCAGCGGCCGCAAGGCGGTGAAGGTCCAGGTCTCCGGGCCGATCGCCAGCCGCGACTTCCAGGCCGTGAGCGCCTTCACCTATAAGGGCCATGGCATCGGTCTCCTGCCCTCGACCTATTGCGACGAGCGCATCGAGAGCGGCGACCTCGTACGCCTCCTGCCGGCTTGGTCTTCGCCGGAGATCTTCGTGCACGCCGTCTACCAGACTAGGCGCTTCCTTCCTGCCAAGCTGCAGGTCTTCCTCGACGCCCTGAAGGCCTGGAAGAGCCCGCTTTGGATCATGCTGCGGTGACGCTGGTTACCGCAGCATGATCGTCATCGTCATCGGCCTCACAGCTTCAGCCAGTCGAGCGTGCCCAGGGAGACCAGGGTCGCAACCAGGATGGTTCCGGCATAGATCAGGCTGTGGCGCCAGCTCTGCAGTGGCGAGCGCCGGCGCAGCATGGCGGGGCGGGCGAGGATGAAGGTGGCGATCAGGAGCGCGACCACCAGGCCGCTGTGCTGGATGCCCGTGGCGAGGTCATGCAGGATCACCATGCTGCAGATCAGCAAGGTGGGGAACCAGGCGTGCCGGAATTCGGTGCGAAGCTTGGCAAGCAAGGGAGCAAATGGCTGCATGATATCCTCGGGATCGAAAATCCGACCGCGGTCTGAAAATTGAAGTTGGCGGAGTAGATGCCGATTGCGGCGCGAGCGTGCCGTGCCGATGGTCACACGGCGGAAATCGCGAGGAATCGTGGTGTCAGGCCTGGGAATCCCGGATCAGCCTTAACAAAGCGTAAAAAATTGAACCGATTTGTCTGTTGCTGCCACACCCCGTCGGCTAGAGCAAAGGGCGTTCAGGCGTGAACGCTCACTTGCTCTAATTCTTTGTTTCGACGCGTCTTTGCGATTCTTGACGATTTCGTCCAATCTCAAAACGCTTTAGGCGGCAAACCCCGCATTCCTGGCATGGCAGACGTCGTCAAATAGGCAGTAGCGGCCTGACTGGAATCCTTCTATAAACGCACCATACCGCGCCGCACAAACCGCCTCGTGAGCGCGAATTCCGCTGACGTATCATAGGCTTGGGGGCGTTCCCCGGCCTTTTTCAGGGAACCTGCCATGGCCTCTCTCGATAGCTTCAAAGCCCGCAAGACACTTCAGGTGGGCTCGAAGACCTATACCTATTATTCCTTGAAAGCAGCGGAAGCGAACGGTCTTCCCGGCATTTCCGCCCTGCCGGTCTCCATGAAGGTCCTGCTCGAGAACCTCCTGCGTTTCGAGGATGGCCGCAGCGTTTCCAAGGGTGATATCGAAGCCATCGCCGCCTTCCTCACCAATCGCGGCAAAGCCGAGCGCGAAATCGCCTTCCGCCCCGCCCGCGTGCTGATGCAGGACTTCACCGGCGTGCCGGCCGTAGTCGATCTCGCCGCCATGCGCGACGCCATGAAGGCCCTGGGTGGCGATCCCACCCTGATCAACCCGCTGGTGCCGGTCGATCTGGTCATCGACCACTCCGTCGTTGTCGACTATTTCGGCAACAACGACGCCTTCAAGAACAACGTTGCCCGCGAATATGAGCAGAACCAGGAGCGCTACCGCTTCCTGAAGTGGGGCCAGTCGGCCTTCGACAATTTCCGCGTGGTGCCGCCGGGCACCGGCATCTGCCACCAGGTCAATCTCGAATATCTGGCCCAGACGGTCTGGACCAAGGAAGAAGACGGCGTCACCGTCGCCTATCCCGACACGCTGGTGGGCACCGACAGCCACACCACCATGGTCAACGGCCTGGGCGTGCTCGGCTGGGGCGTCGGTGGCATCGAGGCGGAAGCTTCCATGCTCGGCCAGCCCAATTCGATGCTGATCCCCGAAGTGATCGGCTTCCGTCTCAACGGCAAGCTGCCGGCAGGCGTCACCGCCACCGACCTCGTGCTCACCGTCACCCAGATGCTGCGCAAGAAGGGCGTCGTCGGCAAGTTCGTGGAGTTCTTCGGCCAGGGCCTCGACGCCATGACGCTGGAGGACAAGGCCACCATCGCCAACATGGCGCCGGAATATGGCGCGACCTGCGGCTTCTTCCCAGTCGATGCCGAGACGCTGCGCTATCTCGACAAGTCGGGCCGCGATGCCGATCGCATCGCTTTGGTCGAAGCCTACTCCAAGGAACAGGGTATGTTCCGGACCTCGGCGAGCTTCGATCCGGTGTTCACCGACATTCTCGAGCTCGATCTCGCCACTGTGCTGCCCTCGCTCGCCGGCCCCAAGCGCCCGCAGGATCGCGTGCTGCTCTCCGACGCCAAGACCGGCTTCCTCGCCGCACTGGAAGGTGAGTTCAAGAAGCCGGGCGAAGCCGGCAAGGCGCAGGCCGTCGCTGGCACCGACTATGCCATCGGCCATGGCGCCGTGACGATCGCCGCCATCACCTCCTGCACCAACACCTCCAATCCCTCCGTGCTGGTCGCGGCCGGCCTGCTCGCCCGCAAGGCGGCGGCCAAGGGCCTGAAGTCCAAGCCCTGGGTCAAGACCTCGCTCGCACCGGGATCGCAGGTGGTGGAAGCCTATCTCAGCCAGTCCGGCCTGCAGAAGGATCTCGACGCCCTCGGCTTCAACCTGGTCGGCTTTGGCTGCACCACTTGCATCGGCAACTCAGGCCCGCTGCCCGAGCCGATCTCGGAGGCCGTCAACAAGGGTGATATCGTCGCCGCGGCCGTGCTCTCGGGCAACCGCAACTTCGAGGGACGCGTCAATCCCGACGTCAAGGCCAACTACCTGGCCTCGCCGCCGCTGGTCGTCGCCTATGCGCTGGCCGGCTCCCTCCAGGTCGACGTGACGCTGGAGCCGCTCGGCACTGGCAGCGACGGCAAGCCCGTCTTTCTCTCCGACATCTGGCCCGATGGCGCCGAGATCCAGGCGGTGATCGACGAATACGTCACCCAGGCGATGTTCAAGTCTAAATATGCCGACGTCTTCAAGGGCGACGAGAACTGGCAGAAGATCTCGGCACCAGCAGGGCAGACCTATGCCTGGGACGAGCGTTCGACCTATGTGCAGAACCCGCCTTATTTCGAAGGCATGACCAAGACGCCTGTGCCGCCGACGGATGTGCACAAGGCCCGTGTCCTCGGCCTCTTCCTTGACTCGATCACCACCGACCACATCTCCCCGGCCGGTTCGATCAAGGCGGCGAGCCCAGCGGGCGAATATCTGCGCGACCACCAGGTTCGCCCGGTGGACTTCAACCAGTACGGCACGCGCCGCGGCAACCACCAGGTGATGATGCGTGGCACCTTTGCCAATATCCGCATCAAGAACCAGATGCTGCCGGGTATCGAAGGGGGCCTGTCCATCCATTATCCCGATGGCGTGGAAGCCCCGATCTACGACGTCGCCATGCGCTACAAGGCCGAGGGCGTGCCCTTGGTGGTGTTCGCCGGCAAGGAGTATGGCACCGGCTCATCGCGTGACTGGGCGGCCAAGGGCACCAAGTTGCTCGGCGTGCGCGCCGTGATCGCCCAAAGCTTCGAGCGCATCCATCGCTCCAACCTGGTCGGCATGGGCGTGGTGCCCTTCACCTTCGCCGAAGGCACCTCCTGGCAGACGCTCGGCCTGAAGGGCGACGAGATGGTGACGATCGAAGGGATCGAGACGATCAAGCCGCGCGCCACCATCGAGGCCGAGATCAGCTTCGCCGACGGCAAGGTCGTCAAGGTGCCGCTGCTCTGCCGCATCGATACGCTGGACGAGCTCGACTACTTCAAGAACGGCGGCATCCTGCAGTTCGTGCTGCGCAATTTGGCGGCGTAACCCTGGGAGTGCGGGCTCTGCCCGCTCTTCCGATATTGAGGGCATGGCGGCATCTCGTAGAGAGGGCCGTCTCGCCTCTCTTTCGGTCCTCGTCTCTTGCCGCATTCGTCAACGCCCAAGAGCGGACATCGCGACATGCGAACATGTCGCTGAGATGTCCGCGTTCCGAGGAGATTCCATGTTCCCCGACAGTCTCATAGCCGGCTACAAGTCCTTCCTCGGCGACCGCTTTTCCCGGGAACGCCAACGCTATGAGACCCTGGCGGCCACAGGGCAGAGCCCGGAAGTCCTGGTGATCGGCTGCTGCGACTCGCGTGTCTCGCCGGAGGTGATCTTCGATGCGGGGCCGGGCGAACTCTTCGTGGTGCGCAACGTCGCCAATATCGTGCCGCCTTATGAGGCGGGCGGCCAGTTCCATGGCACCAGCGCCGCGCTGGAATTTGCGGTCGAGGCGCTCAAGGTCAAGCACATCGTCATCATGGGCCACGCCAGTTGCGGCGGCATCCGTTCCTTTGCCGAAAAGCGCGCGCCGCTTTCTTCGGGGGATTTCATCGGCAAATGGATGTCGATCATCGCCCCGGCGGTGGATACGCTGGAGGACCCTGGCGAGACGCCGTCCGAGGATTATATCACTCGGCTTGGCCTTGCCGCAGTGGAGCAGAGCCTTGCCAATCTGACGACCTTCGGCAGCGTGCGCCGGCGCGTGGATGCCGGGGAATTACAGCTCCACGGTGCTTATTTCGGCATCGCTTCCGGCCATCTCCTGGTACGCGACCCAAAAACCCGCCGCTTCGAGCCGGTGGTTTCCGAGATCGGCACGCCGCCGTCCTTGCTTCGCTGCGATTGAGCCTTTGGGACTGCGGGCGTCACGCCCATAGGTGTAACTTAAGGCGAGAGGTGCAACACCACCCGCCTCCTCGCTCCACCGTTGAGTTGGTGCCTATGGGCGAGACGCCTGTGGCCCCAGGAATTGCGCCGCCCGCGTGAAGCAAGGTCTGCATCCTTATACCTTGTTTACGTGTCGCACTCAAAACAATACACAATATTTATTTGTGAAGTATACTCTATATTTCGTAAAATGCCTTGGATGTCAGCCTCGTCGGACAATCGTCGCGGGGCAAGATGACACCGTTTCTTCCTTCGCGCGGCCGAATGCTTTGCGTGCCGGCGCGAGAACAAGGTATTTTCAGAACTGCTCCTATCATGTCGAATTCAGTCTCGAGAAAACTGGACCTCGTATCCAGAGTAACCATTCACGTCTTTGCCGCCGAAGTCCTGTTCGCGGCTTTGCTGGCGGCTTCCGGCTCGAAGGCCTTTGCGCCGACCTTTGCCGTTCTGCTCACCTTCCTCGCGCTGTTGCAGGTGATGGCGGCTCTTGGCGCGCGCCGCCGAGCGCCATCCTCCTCGCTGACGGAATGGGACGGCGTCGCCTGGCTGCTGCTGGTGGCGACCGGCACGCTGCTGTTCTTGCGGTGATTTCGCCGCGATGAGGCGTCCTTCACAGCGGCGGCAGGCGCCGCTTCACCGGTTGCGCCTTGACGATGGCGGTGTTGGTCTCGGCCTTGTCGATCAGGCGGTCGAGGATCTCGTCGAGCTGCTCGATCGAGCGCAGATGCAGCCGAGCGACGAAGCAGTCGTCGCCGGTGACCTTGTCGCATTCGGAGAATTCCGGGATCTCCTCGATCAGGCCCTGCACCCGCTGCAACTGGCCGGGCAGGGGGCGGATGCGCACGATCGCCTGTAGTGTATAGCCGAGGGCGTGCGGATCGACGTCCACGGTAAAGGCCCGGATTACGCCGCGCTCCTCCAGGCGCTTGAGACGCTCGGAGGTGCTGGGAGAGGACAGGTTCACCCGGCCCGCCAATTCCTTCAGCGAGATACGGGCATTCTCGACCAGGATGTCGACGATGCGTTTGTCCACTTCATCAAGCATGATGTCGATCCGTTATTTTTCCTTCGTAATTTAGGAGGATGCCATATTCAACCTTATCCGTTCCATATAAATTCGCAAAGAGCCCGAATAGAATTGAGCCTCCATTGAGAGGTAGATGCCATGGACAAGCTCCGCGGAACGGCCGAAATGACGGCGGCCATGATCATATCGGGGACGATCGGTTGGTTCGTCATCCTGTCGGGCCAGCCCGTCATCGACGTAGTGTTCTGGCGCTGCCTGTTCGGGGCAGGAACGCTCGCCTTGATCTGCCTGGGGCTTGGCCTCTACAGGCGCGATGTCATCACAGTGCGGCAGATCGGGCTCGCCGTGATCGGCGGCGTCGCCATCGTGGCGAATTGGCTGATGCTGTTCGCCGCCTATCCGCGCGCCTCGATCTCGATTGCCACCGCCGTCTACAACACCCAGCCTTTCATGCTGGTGGGGTTCGGCGTGCTGTTCTTCTCGGAGAAGCTGACGGCGTCCAAGCTGTTCTGGCTCGGCCTCGCCTTTGCCGGCATGCTCGGCATCGTGCAGGCCAAAAGCGGGGCCGCCGGGACCGGTTACCTGGTCGGCATCGGCCTGGCGCTCGGCGCCGCCTTCTTCTATGCGATCGCGGCCCTGGTCGCCAAGAAACTCAAGGGGGTGCCGCCGCATCTGATAGCCCTCATCCAGGTGATCGTCGGCACCCTGATGCTGGCTCCGCTCGCCAGCCTGGCCCATCCGCCCACGGGGGAGCAGACCTGGGCGATTTTGGGCACGCTCGGCGTCGTCCATACCGGGCTGATGTATATCCTGCTCTATGGTGCCATCCAGAAATTACCGACCAGCCTCACCGGCGCGCTCTCCTTCATCTATCCCGTGGTGGCGATCCTGGTCGACTTCGTCGCCTTCGGCCATCGCCTGGACTGGCTGCAAATGGTTGGTGCCGGCGCCATCCTGGTCGCGGCCGCGGGCATGACGCTCGGCTGGTCGCCCCTGCGCCGGAATGAGACGGCGGTACCGGGGACGCCGGCTAGCCCTCGATCCTGAGCAGGACGACGCCGAAGAGGGCGGCAGCGATGCCGAACCATTGCAGCGGCGACAGCCTTTCGCCGCGCAGCACCTCACCGGTCGCCAGCGACAGCAAGGTGGTGATCGCGCCATAGGTGGTGGCGCCGACGCCATCTGGCCGCGGATGGTGGGCAGGAACAAAACCAGCGGCGACAGGCCGGCAAAGCCGATAGCCTGGCTGAAGAATAGGGATCGGCGCACCCCGAGCGTGCGTGCAGCCGCGCCGCCGAGAAAATCTGTGCCACCCCAACATAGGGCAGCCGCCAGACCGAGAAGAATTGCCATGCGCGCGTCCGCCGTTCGGCCATGGGAGGAACGGTACTTCCGCCCAGATTCCACGCCTCTTATCTTCGTCCCCTGCCTCCTCGGAACGCACAGCCGCGCCAAAGCGCGTCAATATCCAGCCAAAACGCGAAAGGGGAGCCGTCAGGTCCCTGAACGCAGTCGCCGATGCGCCTCTGCGTGCAAGCTGTCGAGCCCTGCGGTGATGCGATGGCTGATCGCATCGATTTCCTCAGCATCAGCATCGCCGGGTACGGCGAGGGCTTCCGACCACAGCACGCAGCCGCGCCCGAAAGGCAGCACCACGCTGGCCTTATCCCAATTGTCGAGGTCGATCCGCGCACTGGTCACCGCCGCGAAGAGGAAGATCGGCCGCCCGGTCGCCCGGGCCAGTTGCACCGCGCCCTTGCCGGCCACCCGCGCGACCTTGGGCACGTCGGCCGTCATCAGTACGTTGGTGCCTGTCTCCAGCGCCTGGCGCATCGCCAGGAAGGCCGGGATGCCACATTTGCCCCGAATCTTGGCGCGGGTCTGGGTGCCGGAGCCGCGAATGGTGCCATAGCCGGCGCGCGCCAGCGCCGTGGCGATCACCGTACCGTCGAAATGCAGCGAGACCAGCACGCTGGTGCGCGGCGCACCTCGCAGGGCCGCGATGCTCAGCATCTGCTGGCCATGCCAGGTCAGGGCGATGAAGGAACCATCGGTCCGCTCCCAGGGCCGCTGCTCGCTAGGCAGAGGGGCGAAGCGCGTGGTGCGCATCACGCCGCTGATATAGGCATGCAGCCCGTAACCGGCTGCCCTTGCGGTCCATTGTTTCCTGCGGATCATCGAACGGCTCCCGAATGCGGGCGCAACCTAGGGGGGGCGGATTGCGCGGGCATTGCGGGCAGGCGGACGTTGCCCAGGAGCGTCGGAGATCGGACCTAGGCCGGCGGAAGCGGGATCTCGGGCCAATTCTCGGTGGCCAGAGGCTGGATCGCTCGTTCCAGATAGGTGGAGAGCACCACATAGCTCTTGGTCCCCCTGACGCCAGGCAGGACATAAAGCTGGGAGAGGAAATGCTCCATCGCCCGGGCGTTTCGGGTGCGCACCTTCATGATCACGCCGGTATCGCCCGCCACCGAATGCATTTCCTCCACCTCGGGAAAGCGGCGCAGCGTCATCATGCGCTCGCTCTTGCCCCAGCCTTCTGTGTCGACATGCACGAAGGCGAGGAAGGGCTTGCCGATGGCCTGGGCGTCGAGCACGGCCGTCGAGCCCTTGAGCACGCCGGCTTCGCGCAAGCGCTTGACGCGTTCGTGCACGGCCGGTGCGGAAAGCCCGGCGCTCTGGCCGATCTCGGCATAGGTCTGGCGCGCGTCGACGCTCAAGGCGCCTAAGATCTTTCGGTCGAAATCATCGAGGGAACGGTCCGCCCGTTCATTCGGCTGAAGATCCTTCGTTTTTGATTTCATTCGGCAAAAAGCTCTTTTCCTCGAAGATCGTTCTGTTCAACATACGCTCGCCGAGGGAGAAAAACCATGCAAATGATCGTACGAAACCCCAATAACGGCATCTATGGGGCAACGCCTGACTATGTTCACGCCATGGAAGTGATGGGAATGCAGCGTCTGCTTTTCTTCAGCGGAACCATGGGCCTCGATCCAGATGGCCGGGTGCCCGGCAGCCTGGAGGAACAGCTCGAATGGCTGTGGTCCAACATCCGGTGCATCCTCGCCGAAGCCGGCATGACGGTCGACAATCTCGTGCGCGTCACCAGCTATCTCACCGACACAGCCTTTGCCGAGGCCAATCAGGCGGCGCGGCTCAAAGCCCTGGGCGCCCGCAGCATCCCCACCATGGCGATCGTGGTCGGCACGTTGGAGCCGGGCTGGCTGGTGGAACTGGAGGCTATTGCTGCCGGCTGAGGCATGCCAATGGCATGCCTCAGCCGAAAACCTCATTCCATCCCTTCAAGCTCCACGATCATGCTCTCGATCAGATTGAGCCCGATCTGCCAGAAAGCGGGATCGCGGGCATCGAGGCCGAAGGGGGCAAGCAGTTCGGAATGGTGCTTGGTGCCGCCGGCCGCCAGCATGGCGAGATAGCGTTCGGCAAAGCCCTCATGGGCCTTCTCGTAGACGGCGTAGAGCGAGTTCACCAGGCAATCGCCGAAGGCGTAGGCGTAGACGTAGAAGGGTGAATGAATGAAGTGGGGGATGTAGGTCCAGAAGGTCTCGTAGCCCGGCCCGATCTTGATGGCGGATCCGAGGCTTTCCTCTTGAACCGACAGCCAGATCTCGCCGAGGCGGTCGGCGGTCAACTCGCCCTGGCGGCGCTCGACATGCACCTTGCGCTCGAAGGAATAGAAGGCGATCTGGCGCACCACCGTGTTGATCATGTCCTCCACCTTGGCGGCGAGCATGGCCTTCTTCTGCGCGGGCGTGGCGGCCTGGGCCAGCAAGGCGCGGAAGGTCAGCATCTCGCCGAACACCGAGGCTGTTTCGGCCAGAGTCAGCGGCGTCGGCGCCATCAGCGCGCCGTTATGGCCCGCCAGCACCTGATGGACGCCATGGCCCAATTCATGGGCGAGCGTCATCACGTCGCGCGTCTTGCCCTGATAGTTGAGCAGTACATAGGGATGGGCGGAGGGCACGGTCGGGTGGGCGAAGGCGCCGGGTGCCTTGCCGGGGCGGACGGGTGCGTCGATCCAGTATTCGTCGAAGAAGCGCTGGGCGATGCCGGCCATACGCGGCGAGAAACCGGCATAGGCCTCGAGCACGGTGCCGCGCGCGTCCTCCCACTTGATCGGGGTGCTCTCGACCTTGGGCAGCGGCGCGTTGCGGTCCCAGTGGTTGAGCTGGTCGAGCCCGAACCATTTGGCCTTGAGGCGGTAATAGCGATGCGACAGGCGCGGATAGGCTTCCTGCACCGCCGAGACCAGGGCATCGACCACTTCGCGCTCGACCCGGTTCGACAGATGGCGCGAATCGGCGACATCCTCGAAGCCACGCCAGCGGTCCGAGATCTCCTTGTCCTTGGCCAGGGTGTTGGTGATCAGGGTGAACAGCCTGAGATTGTCCTTGAAGGTGCGGGCTAGGGCGTGAGCCGCCTTCTCGCGCTTGGCGGGGGAGGGGTCCTGGAGCAGGTTCAGGGTCGGCTCCAGCGTCAGCTCTTGGCTGTCCTCAACCCTGAAGCGCAAGCCCGAGATCGTTTCGTCGAACAGGCGGTTCCAGGCCCCGCGACCGGTCACCGACTTGTCGTGGAACAATTGCTCGACGCGATCCTCGAGCTGATAGGGCTTCTCGATACGGATATCGTCCAGCCAGGGCTTCCAATGGGCGAGCGCCTCGTCCTTGACCGCCTCGGCCAAGGCACCGTCGTCGATGCGGTTGAGCTCCAGCGTGAAGAACAGCAGGTGGGAGGAGGCCGTGGTCAGCTTGTCCTGCACGTCGCCATAGAATTTGGCGCGGGCGGGGTCTGTGGTGTCGCCGGCGTAGACGAGGCCGGCGAAGGAGGCGATGCGTCCGAGCCTGTCCTCGATGCCCTCATAGGTCTTGATGATGGCGGAGAGGTTGATGGCGCCGTCCTTGCCGGCCAGGATCTCGGCGAGCCTGCCCTTGTTGCCCTCTTCGAAGGCCAGGCAGTCGGCAAGGCCCTTGTCGAGATCGGCGGTGATTTCCGGCGAATCGATGCCCGGATAGAGATCGGCGAGATTCCATTCCGGCAACCGGCCGAGCTCGCTGCCCTTCCGGTCGGCCTTGGTCTCCTGCGAATCGGCCCTGGCGGTCTCCGACGAGGCGGAACCGGAGGATGCGGAAAAAGATTTGCCGGCCATGAAAACTCCTTGAGACCGCAAGATATCAAATATTTGCAGTGTTTCCCGACGAGGTCCATCCATGGGCCTCGTCGGGAAACACTGCCTGGGGCAAGGCGCGTTCAGGCCTGAACGCTTGCGTGCCCCGGCTCTTTGGTTCGACGCGTCCTTGCGATTCCTGTCGTTGCCGCCAAGTCGCCAAACGCCATTGCCGGGCCGGCGACGCGGCCCCGTGATGGTCCCACATATCGCCGTTCGCGGCCGCGGTTTCAACCGTCTCAGTGGAATGTAACTTTCATCCAACGTCGTTAAGCAGTCCTTCACGCTTCTGCTCCTAGATGATCCGAAACGGCACACAGGGCGCTTCGCCCGGGTGAAATTGCGAGGCCTGGCCACAGGGTACCTTGCGCTGACGCGGTGGTGCCGGGGCTTCGGCAGGGATCGGCATCCGATCGCTGCACCGAATGAAATGGGACGGGGGATTGATGGGCTCGACTGTTCTGATCGCCGACGATGATCCGGTGCAATGCCGGCTTCTGGAGGCCATGGTGAGGCGTTTTGGCTATCACGCCCGCCTTGTCGACAGCGGCGAAGCGGCGTTGCGCGAACTCGAAGGCGGCAAGATCGATCTCCTCGTGCTGGATCTGGTGATGCCCGATCTCGACGGCATGGGTGTGCTCGGACGCATGCGCGCCCGCGGCCTGCAGGTTCCAGTGATCGTGCAGACGGCCCACGGCTCCATCGATGCCGTGATCTCGGCGATGAAGGCGGGTGCGGCCGATTTCGTGGTCAAGCCTGTCGGCGCCGAGCGCCTGCAGGCCTCGATCCGCAATGCCCTCAAGCATCGTGCCTTGGAACGCGAAGTGCGCGTGCTCGCCAAGCGCGCCATGGGCCAGCTCGGCCTGAAGGATCTGGTCGCGCGCGGCCCGGAGATGGAGCGGGTGGTGCGCCTTGCCGAAAAGGCCGCCGGCTCGACCATTCCCGTGCTTATCGAGGGCGAGGCCGGCACCGGCAAGCAGATGGTGGCCCAAGCGATCCATGGCGGCGGCGAGCGCCGCGGCCGGCCCTTCGTGGCCGTCAATTGCGGTACCCTGCCGGAGGAGGAGGCCGAGCGCATCCTGTTCGGCCAGGACAAGAACGCAGCCGGCGCTGTCGACAAGCAGGCCGGCAAGCTGGCGGAGGCCCATGGCGGCACACTCTTCCTCGACAATGTCGGCGAATTGTCGCTCGCTTTGCAGGTCAAGCTGCTCGACGCGCTGCGCAGCGGCGAGATCGAGCCGCTTGGGGCCCGGCGGGCGGTGCGCACGGATTTCCGGCTGATCTCCTCGACCAGCCGCAACCTGATCGACCTGGTCAAGGCGGGGCTGTTCCGCGAAGATCTCTATTACCGCCTCCATGTCTTCCCGATCATGCTGCCGGCGCTGCGGGTAAGGCGCGAGGACGTTGCCGATCTCGCCTGGCATTTTCTCGCCCGCTTCGGGGCCGAGGAGGGCAGGGCCGTACGCAGCATCAGCGCCGAGGCCGTGGCGCTGCTCACCGCCTATGACTGGCCCGGCAATGTGCGCCAGCTCGAAAACGCGATGTATCGCGCCGTGATCCTCGCCGAGGGCGACGAGATCGGCGTGCCCGATCTGCCTCAGATCGCCGCCCGCGTGGATGGCTTCGATGTGCGCATCCCCTCTGCACCGCTGCTGCCGCCCAAGCCGGTTCATATCGGCCCGGCCATGATCACCGGGTCGCCGTTGCGCGAGATCATCACGGTGCGCGAACCCCACACCATGACCATGCTCGATGCACGGGGAGATGTTCGCACGCTGGAATCGCTGGAAACGGACATGCTGAAATTCGCCATCCGCCATCATCGCGGACAGATGACCGAGGTCGCGCGCAAGCTCGGCATCGGGCGATCCACGCTTTATCGCAAGCTCAAGGAACTAGGGCTTGACGAAGCCACGATCGGCGTGAGAGCCGGTGAATTGAACGAGTCCCACCAGGCCGCGTGATTGTTCGCACACCAGAATTTGTCTTGAATCTGGCATGGTACTCGGCACTATCCACATTATTGCAGGCGGCGTTCGGATAATTCGCGCCGGGATTGAGGAATCTTATGAGTTACCGCGCTAATTTGTTGAGTTCGGTTGCTCTGGCTTTGAGCTTGAGCGCCCTTTTGCTCCCGGCCTATGCCCAAGACAGCCATACGCCTAATAGCCCTGTGTCCGCCGCCGAAACGCCCGTGGTTCCCGGCCTGAGCGCCGGTGAAAAGCAGAGCGCCTTCGCACCGGCGACGCCGCAGACCGCGCCTGCCGCCGCTTCGCCGCAAGAGCGGATGAGCGTGCAGCATGTCAAGCCGGAGAGTGCGCCGGCCTCCACTGCGACCCTTGCACCCGCGCCGGTCGGCCCGGTGCCAGTGCCGGCCCCTGTCGAAATGGCACCCAAACCGGCCGAGACGGCAGTGGCTCCCGATACGCCGTCCTCGATCTCGGCAACACCTTCCAAGGAAGAGGCGGCCCCGGCCGCGCCGGGGGACTCCCAGTCCGTGGCCACAGCCTCACCGGCCGGACAGCCTGCGCCCGCAACTGCTCCGACGCCGGAAATCCCGGCTGCCGTGCCGGCCGAGACACAGGCCAAGCCCAAGGTCGAACCGAAGGCCGAGCCCGTGCCGCCGGCGGAGGCCAGTGCGCCCGCCCCCGCGCCATCTGCCGCACCTGCCGCGATTACCCTCAACCTTTCCGCCAGGCTGGCCGATTACGCCGCCAAGCGCGGCGCCGATGCGCAGGCCATCAGCGATTTCTATGCTCTGCGCGGCGCTGTGCCGCTCTGGATCGACAATGGAGTGCTCACCCCCACCGCCAAGGCGCTGGTCGATCGCATGAACCGCGCCAGCGAGGACGGTCTCGACGCCGCGGCCTTCCGGGTTTCCGGGCTCGACAGCCTGAGCGGCGCGAGCGCCGATGCCCAGGCCGATGCTGAGATCGCGCTGAGCGCGGCCATCCTCACTTATGTCCGCCAGGCCTCCTCGGGCCGGGTCGACACCAGGCAGATCAGCCGCGACATCGCCAAGGCCCCCAACATGCCCGACCCGGTTGCGGCGCTCGCATCGGTGGCGATCGCCTCTGATCCGGTTACAGTGCTCGAAGGGTACAACCCGGTCTCGCCGCAATATCTGGCGCTGAAGCAGAAGCTGGCCGATGTCAGGGCCGCCAGTGCCGCTGCTGCCGAAGCCGTCCTGCCGATGGTGCCCGCCGGTCCTACGCTCAAGGTGGGCATGACCGACACGCGCGTGGCGGTGCTGCGTACGCGCCTTGGCCTGACGGCCAGCGATGCCGACAGCGACGTCTATGACGACGCGCTGCAGGCGGCGGTGCGCGAGTTCCAGGCTGCCCGCAATCTCAAGGCCAGCGGTACGCTGGGGCCGGCCACTGTGGTCGCCCTCAACGCGGCGCTGCGCCAGCCGCGCACCAATGCGGAAAGCGAGATCATCGCCAATATGGAGCGCTGGCGCTGGCTTCCTCACGACATGGGCCTGACCAACGTCTTCGTGAACGTTCCCGAATACAAGGTGTGGTTCACCAAGGACGGCGTGCTGAGCTACGAGGCGCGGGTGGTGGTTGGCAAGGCCAATACACCGACGCCGGTCTTCTCGGACACGATGAGCTTCGTGGTGGTCAATCCGTCCTGGAACGTGCCGCAGTCGATCATCAAGAAGGAATATATGCCCAAGCTCGCCCAGGACCCCGGCTATCTCGAGCGCCGTGGCTATGAGGTGAGCTATGTCGGCGGTCAGATGCAGGTGCGCCAGCCGCCGGGCGAGCGCAACGCGCTCGGCTTCATCAAGTTCATGTTCCCGAACAATTTCTCGGTCTATCTGCACGACACGCCGCAGCGCACCCTGTTCTCGCGCGACGAACGGGCCTTCAGCCATGGCTGCGTGCGTGTGGATAACCCCTATAAATTTGCCGAGCTGGTAATGGGCAATGGTTGGACCGAGGACCGCGTCCGCGGTCTGCAGGGCGGAGACGAACAGCGCATTGATTTGGAGAGGAAAATTCCGGTCCACATCGCTTATTTCACCGCTTATGTGGACGGTGATGGTGAATTGCAGCGCCTCAATGACATCTACGGATATGACCGGAAGGTGATTTCGGCGCTTGGCCTTCCCGGCTGAAATCTGTTATGCAACGATTTACCATGTTTGGTAAGGGTTGGCTTAGGCCAGCCCGCGTTCGTCTTTTTGCCACGTTTCCCAAGCAAAAGGCCACTCCCAAGGCCGGTTTCAACGGCTAGATATTAGGGGTCGAACGGTGCATCAACGGTGCTTTAACCAATCTCGGCAAGACTCCGGCAATCCGGACCTGGCGCTGAGCGTCCCATTTGTGGAAATACGCTCCGTGCTGGTTCCCTCGCCTGTTTGCCGAGAGTGTTAATCGTGCAGAATCCAATCAGCCTTTTGCCCCGGATCAAAGTTTCGCGTACCGGTCGCATTCTGGCCATTACCCTCGCATCCACCGTGATGGCGACGGTTCTGGTCGGGCCGACGCAGGACGCGATTGCCAATGGCGATACCCGCTCGCTCTATATGCGCCATGTGCATACGGGCGAGACCATCAACATCACCTTCAAGCGCAACGGCTCCTATGATTCCGCTGCGCTGAAGCAGCTCGACTGGTTCTTTCGCGACTGGCGCCTGAACCAGCCTACGCGCATGGATCCTCGAACGATGGACACGCTCTGGCTGGTCTATCGCCAGGTCGGTGCCAGCCAGCCCATCAACGTCATCGGCGGCTACCGATCGCCCGGCACCAACAACATGCTGCGCCGGCGTTCGCGCGGCGTTGCCAAGTTCAGCCAGCATACGCTCGGCAAGGCCGTCGACTATTTCATCCCCGGCGTGTCCCTGTCCAAGCTGCGTGTGGCCGGTCTGCGCCTGCAGCGCGGCGGCGTGGGTTTCTATCCGTCTTCCGGTTCGCCCTTCGTCCATATGGATTCGGGCGGCGTGCGCATGTGGCCGCGCATGTCGCGCAGCGAACTCGCTTCCGTCTTCCCCGATGGCAAGACGGTGCTGGTGCCTTCCGATGGCCGACCGATGGCCGGCTATCAGCTGGCAATGAACGAAATTCGCCGCAATGGCGGTACCGCCGGTGGCAGCGTCGGCGAGGATGATGCCGGCGGATCTAGCAGCGGCGGCGGTTTCTTCGCGGCCCTGTTCGGTTCTCGCAGCAACAGTGCGCCACCGCCGACCCAGATGGCGCAAGCCTATGCGCCGACCACGCGTGCCAGCGCCCGTATACCGGCCGTGCCACCTCAGCCCGCTCCGGCAGCGCAACTGCCGGCAATGCAGCAGATGGCGATGGCTGATGAACTGGCGATTTCGCCGCGCCGCATGGCGCCCGTGCCGCTGCCCGAACGCCGTCCCAGCGACATCAATGCCGCTCAGGGGGCAGATGCCGCGGCAGCGCAGCTTGCCTCGGCCGATACCGGTCCGCGCATGATGTGGCAGACCGGGCCGAATGGGGCGGGTGGCGAAATGGCTGCCAATGTACCACTGCCGCCTCTGCGTCCGGGCACAGCGGCCGAGGAGAGCCAGGCGGCCCCCGTGCAGCTCGCATCCCTGGATACCCCGCCACCGGTGCCGGTGACGCGGCCGGTGCTCGACCCCAAGCCGCCGATCTTCGCCGACCTTTCGCAGGGCAGCGAAGGCTTTATGAAGCGTAGCGCCAACCGCCAGTCGCAGCGCGCACTCGGCTTTGCCGATCCGGCGCCCGTGACCAACACAGCCCGCCCGCCGCGGCCGGCCCTGATCGCGACGCGCTTCGAGAAGCAGAACTTCGCTTCGCTGTCGGCGCCGGTCTCCGCCGCCCGCAACAAGCAGCAGGCGACATTGGTCAAGCCTGACCTCCGTGCCACGGCTTCGCTGATTGCGGCGCCGTCCAAGACGGTGGTGGTGCGCTTCGGTGTGGCGGCCTATCAGGATCTGCGGGCCGACAAGTTTACCGGCGCCGCGGTGAAGCCGCTACGCGTCGCTAGCTTCACGCCGATGCCGGATATCTTCACCGGCTCGATCGCCTCCAACTGACGATCGACGACAGGTCTTACCAGCGCACCGGTTCGCCCGGTGCGCTGGCTTCGATTGCCAGGGCATGAACGCCTCGCGCAAAGGCCGGCTTGAGGGCCTCGTTGACCAGGCGGTGGCGATCGACACGGCTGCGCCCGCTGAAATGCGGCGAGACAATCCGCACCCGGAAATGACTTTCGCCACCCTCACGATGACCGGCATGGCCGGCATGAGCGGCCGATTCGTCGAGCACGATAAGACGCTCTGGCACCAGCGCTGTCTTCAGGCTGGTTTCGATCAGTTCTTGAATGGATGAAGACACGTCGTCGGTCCTTATGCTGCCCTGACTTCGGCCCAATTCTCCGCGATAGAGGAGAGGCTGGCTCGAATCACACTATTCCTGCTCTAAAATCGCGCCGTTTCAAGAGGCCGATGAGTTGACCCGCAACACGGCCAATCCTAGAGCAAAACGCGTTCACGACTGAACGCTTATTTTCTCTAACTCCTTGTTTCAGCGCGTCTTTGCGGTTCTTGGTGACACCGTCAAATCACAAAACGCTATAGCGAGACCCTTTCGTGCCGACTGACCTGATCAATCCTGCGCCGCGCCGTTCCTCCCGCCGCATCTTCCTGCCGACCTTCCTGTTCGCTTTGGTCGCGATCGCCTGGTCGGGCTTCTGGTGGTATGCATCCACCAGGCTCGAAGCCGAGTGGGGCCGCTTCCTGACCAAGCAGGCAGAACTCGGCCGCCAGATCAAATGCGGCGAGCAGACGATCGGTGGCTATCCCTTCCGCCTGGAAATGCATTGCGGCCAGGCGACGGTCGAGAGCGTCCGGGCTGGGCGCCCCTTCAGCGCCGCGCTTACCGAGGTGAATGCGGTAGCCCAGGTCTATCAGCCCAACAAGGTGCTGCTCGAAGCCAAGGGGCCGGTGGTGCTGGTCGACAAGAACGATGCCGGCGCGACCCTCACCGCAGACTGGAAGAGCGCAGAGGCCAGCATGGCGATCTGGACCTCCGGGCCGCAGAATGCCGCGGTGGTGATCAAGGGCCTCAGCGGCAACGTCAAGCGTGGCGATCAGGCCGTCAATCTCGTCGAGGAGGGCAATGTCGAGGTCCATATCCGCCTGGCGGAGGGCACCAATGCCGCGCCGGGCGCTTATGATCTCGCCGCCGATGTCGACGCCAAGGCGATTGCTCCGCTCGACGACTTCCTCGGCGCTCCCTCCCCGATGAAAGGGACTTTCCGTGGTGTGATCACCAAGATCGACCTCAGGCCGATGCCGATGCCGGAGCGCCTGCGGGACTGGGCCGCCGCCGGTGGCACGCTGACCATCACCCAGGCCCAGGTCGAACGTGGCCCCAGCGTCGTCAGGGCGACCGGCACGGTTGGCCTGGAAACCAGCGGCTTTGCCTCCGGAGACGTGACTGTGGCCCTCGCCGGCGTGCCGGAACTCGCCCAGACGCTCAAGCAATCGGGCCGGGTGCCTGATATGGTGGCGACGACCCTCACCGTCGGCCTGCCCGTGCTGGGCAAGCCCACCAATATCGATGGCAAGGCAGCGGTCGAAGTGCCCCTGACCATCGCCGACGGCAAGGTCCGCGCCGGTGCCTTCCTGCCTGGCCTCAAGCTGCCACGCCTGTTCCTGCCGGAATAGCGGCGCTGCCCCTGCGGCGGAGGAGGGGCGCGGATCATCCTGATGGGTTGAATGCCTGCCTCGCGGCTTTATGCTGCGTGCAACAATCCGCTTTGGGGGAATCACATGCTCCGTCCGCTTCTCGTCTGTCTCGGCCTGCTTTGCCTGGCGCCCGCCGCTATCGCACGGGAGGCACCATCGGCCCTGGGGCTCGATGCCGTGCTGGCTTCCGGTGTGCTCCGGGTGGGGTCCACCGGTGACTACCGTCCCTTCAGCTACAAGGACCCCGCCAGCGGCGAGTTCTCCGGCTTCGATATCGATCAGGCCAGGAGCCTTGCCGAGACACTCGGGGTGAAGCTTGAGATCGTGCCGACGACCTGGTCCAACCTTTCGGCGGATTTCGAGGCCGGCAAGTTCGACGTCGCCATGGGCGGCGTCTCGGTGACTTTCGATCGCCAGAAGAAGGGCTTGTTCTCCAGTCCCTATATGCGCGAGGGCAAGACGCCGATCGCCCGCTGCGCCGACAAGGGCAAGTTCGAGACGCTTCAGGGTATCGACAAGCCCGAGGTGACGGTCGTCGCCAATCCCGGTGGCACCAACGAGAAATTCGCCCGTGCCAGCCTGAAACAGGCGAAGATCGTGATCTTTCCCGACAACACCAAGATCTTCGACGAGGTGGCGGCGGGCCGGGCCGATCTGATGATGACCGATGCTTCCGAGACCCTCTATCAGGAAAAGCTGCATCCGGGCGTATTGTGCGCCGTGCATCCGGACAAGCCGTTCAACTTCGCCGAGAAGGCCTATTGGGTACAGCGCGACATCGGCCTCAAGGGCTTCGTCGATCAGTGGCTGCACCAGTCGATCGAGACGGGGGCCTACCAGAAGATCTACGACAAGTGGTTCAAGTGAGCCGATAAGCCGGAAAGCGCTTACCGCGCCAGGATCGGCGCCAGAGCATCGAGCAGCGGGTCAGGCGAAAAGGCTTCCCCTCCCGGCTCCCAGGCATATTGGAACTCGGCGATCTCGATGCCGACGAAAGCCTGTTCCGCGATCACCTCGCAGCAGGCCTGGAGTTCGGCGAGCGACAGCCCGTCTTCGCAGGCATAGTCGGTGGGAACGACGCCCGGATTCAACACGTCGCAATCCAGATGTACATAGACCGGACGGCCGGCGAGTGCCTTGCGCAGTTCGCCTGCCACGTCGCCGCGCGCTTTGACATGCGGGATGGCGTGCCTGTCGATCAAGTCCTGCTCGAAGGGATCGAGATCGCGCTGGCCGACGAGGACGAGCCGATCGAGGTTCAGGCCGGACCCGAGGCCTGAATCCCACAATCCTGCAGGACCGGAAATGGCAAGGCCGCCGAGATAGCCCGAAGCCGAGGCCTCCGGCGTGTTGAGATCGCCATGGGCGTCGAACCAGACGATACAGGCATCGGGATGATACCTGGCGACCGCCGGCAGCGTCGCCAGCGAGACCGCGCAGCGGCTGGTGGCGGCGATGGAGACGGCTCCGCTTGCCAGCACGTCGTCGAAGCGGGCCTGCAATTGTCTGAGCGCCGGCAGGGCCGCATCCAATTCTTCGCGCCAGCCCTTGTTCAGCGCAGGTTCCAGCCTGCCGACCACGAAGGGCGCAATCCCCGTCCGGCGCGCCAGCGCCTCGCCGATCGCCTGGGCTCCGGGCATGGCCAGATCGTTGTGATCGCCGGCCCGCCCCTGAAACACCGTATAGGCGAACGGCCCGGTCACGGGCTGCCGCCTTGGCCGTTGGCGTCCTGGCTGTCCGGCTTCACTTCGTATTTCATCAGGATCGGCACCTGGGTGGCCGCGAAGATCAGGGTGATCGGCATGGTGCCGAAGACCTTGAAATTGGTCCAGAAATTATCCGAGAAGTTGCGCCAGACGATCTCGTTGAGCACCGCCAGGAACAGGAAGAACAGGCCCCAGTTCAAGGTCAGCTTGCGCCAGCCTTCGGGCTTGAGGTCGAAAGCGGTGTCGAGGACGATGCGGATCAAGGGCTTGCCGAAGGCGAGGCCCCCCAGCAGGATCAGGCCGAACAGCGTGTTGACGATGGTCGGCTTGAGTTTGATGAAGGTCTTGTCCTGCAGCCAAAGCGTCAACACGCCGAAGACCAGCACGAAGATGCCCGAGACCAGCGGCATCACAGGGATGTGCCGGGTAAGGACGAAGCCGGCGACGAGCGCGATCAGCGTTGCCGGGATAAAGACAGCGGTGGCGGTGAAGATGTTGCCGCTCGGGCCCTCGAACAGGGCCGGTCCCATGAAGTGCTCGACCAGCGGATTGAACAGTTCCGGCCTGACATTGGCCAGGAAGAACAGGCCGAGCGGCCCCATTTCCAGCACGAGCTTGAGCAGAGGGTTGACCTTCTGGCGCGGCTTGGCAGTGGCTTCGATGGTCATGGCTCACTCCATCCCGGCAATGGCGCGGGAGAAGTCCCGGGCAGAGAAGGGTTCGAGATCGTCGATGCCTTCGCCGACGCCGATATAATGCACCGGCAGGCCGAATTTGGCTGATAGCGCCACCAGGATGCCACCGCGTGCCGTACCGTCGAGCTTGGTCATCACGAGGCCGGTGACGCCGGCGGTCTTGCCGAAGATTTCGGTCTGCGAGATGGCGTTCTGGCCCACGGTGGCATCGAGTACCAGCAGCACGGCATGGGGGGCGCTCTCGTCGATCTTCTTGATCACGCGCACCACCTTGGCGAGCTCATCCATCAGCAGCGCCTTGTTCTGCAGGCGCCCGGCGGTATCGATCAGCAGTACGTCCGAGCCGTTTTCCTGGGCTGCTTTGAGGGCATCGAAGGCCAGGCCGGCGGAATCGGCACCCTGCGCGCGGGCCACGATGGGCGAGTGGGTGCGCTCGGCCCAGACCTTGAGCTGCTCGATGGCGGCGGCGCGGAAGGTGTCACCGGCGGCCAGCGTCACCTTGAGGCCGTCGGCGCTGAACTTGGCGGCGAGCTTGCCGATGGTGGTTGTCTTGCCCGAGCCGTTGACGCCGACCATCAAGAGCACGAAAGGCTTGCGGGAGCGGTCGATTTCCAAGGGCTTGGCCACCGGCGTGAGGATGGCCTCGACCTCGCTGGCCAGCACCTGGTGAACCTCCTCCGGCGAGATCTGGCGGTCGAAGCGTCCCTTGCCGATCGCGGCGGCGATGCGGGTGGAGACGTCGACGCCGAGATCGGCCTGGATCAGCACATCCTCCAGTTCCTCGATCGTGGTGGCATCGAGCTTGCGCTTGAGCACGATGTCGGTGATGCCGCGCGAGATGGCGCTGGACGAGCGCGACAGGCCGTCGCGCAGGCGGCGCCACCAGGATTTTTTCTCGACGGGAACAGGAGCTGGAACGGGAGCAGACTCCGGTTCGCTCGCGGGAGCCGGCTCCGGTGCTGGAGGAGGAGGCGAGACGGAAGGCTCGGGTTCAGAGGGGACGACCAGCTCGGCCGCAGCCAGCGGAACAGGCTCGGTCAGCGCTTCGAGCAACGGTTCCGACGCGGGTTCCGCAGGGCGTGGCTCTTCGACGGGCGCCGGGAGCACCTGCTCGGATGTCTGCTCGGGCCTGGTTTCGGTCTCGGGCGCCGCAGCGCCTCGCCCGAACAGCCGTGAAAAGAAGCCGGGCTTTTGCTTGTCGCTCTCAGTCATCGAAACGGTCTGGATCCTTTGATGGCGAACCTGCCACCGAAAAATGGTCTCATGTTGAAGGAACCTCTAGCCGACAATGCCCGATCACGATAGCGCTAAGCGATGATATCGCTCGATTTGACCACGCGGCTTGTTCACCGCGACGCCCTGATCCTGATCCTCGACAAGCCTGCCGGCCTGCCCGTGCACGCCGGCCCGAAAGGCGGGCCCAACCTCACCGCCATGCTCGAGCAGTTGCGCTTCGGCCTGCCCCGCAATCCGGAACTCGCGCACCGGCTCGACAAGGATACGTCCGGCTGCCTGGTGCTCGGGCGGCATGCCCGGCCTCTGCGCACCCTCAACGAGCTCTTCGCCAAGGGCGGCATCGAGAAGACCTATTGGGCCGTGGTCGAGGGCGGCCCCGCCGAAGAAAGTGGCCTGATCGACATGCCGATCGCCCGGCGTTCGCCCGAACGCGGCTGGTGGATGAAGCCGGCCGAGGATGGACTGCCGGCCCAGACCGATTTTCGCGTGCTAGGCCGGGCCGAGGGGCTTACCTGGCTGGAACTCAAGCCGCGCACCGGGCGCACCCATCAACTGCGCCTGCATTGCGCCGCCTCCGGCTTTCCGATCGTCGGCGATCCGATCTATGGCAGCGCGCCGCGCGAGGGCGGCCCGGTGCTGCATCTGCATGCCCGTGGCGTGAGTGTGCCGATCCTGCCCAAGAAACCCGCCGTCAGCGCCGAGGCGGCGCCACCCGACCATATGGGTGAGCACCTTGCGACCCTCGGCTATCAGGGGCCTGTAAGCCCGACGCCGCCCGAACTGGTGCAGCCGGCGGCCGAGCCGGTGCGCCGCCGCGGGCTCAGGCCGAAATAGGTTGCCCACCCGCCAGCTCCGCCAGGATCCAGTCCCGGAAGGCGCGGATCTTGGGTTGGTTGCGGCGGGCTTCGGGATAGACCAGGTAGAAAGAGCGTTCGCTCTCCAGCACCAGCTCGAAAGGCTGGATCAGGCGCCCTTCGGCGAGATCGTCGTCATAGAGGGCGGTGGACAGGATGGCGACCCCCTGTCCCGCCTTGGCCGCCGCGTTGATCACCGCCTGGCTGCTGAGATTGTAGACGAGCTTGGGCATCTCATAGCTGACGCCGGCCGCTTCGAACCATTCGCGCCACCAGTGATCGCCGGGATCGAGAAGGGGCAGGCGCAGAAGATCGGCCGGCGTGTAATGCGGGCCAAGACGAGCGACGAGGCCGCGGCTGAGCATGGGCGTGTAGTCACCGGCAAGCAGGCGGTGTGCCTGCAGTCCGGGCCAGTCCCCGGCGCCGAAAAAGATGGCGAGGTCGGTTTCCTCGCGGGTGAAATCGATGGCTCGGTCGGTCGCCTCGATACGAACCGCCAAGGCGGGATGGGCGAGCTGGAAGGCGCCGATATGGCGGGCAAGCCAACTGGTGGCAAAACTCACCTTGGCGCAGACGGTCAGTACGCCCTCGATGCCGCCGCGCGCCGCCGCATAGGCCTCGCCGATCAGGGCGAAGGCGTCCGTGATCGCCGGGGCCAGGCGCTGGCCGGCCACGCTGAGCTCGATCTGGCGTGGCTTGCGCAGAAAGAGCGGGCCGCCGAAGCGCTCCTCCAGGAGCTTGATCTGATAGGAAACGGCAGCCTGGGTCATGCCGAGCTCGCCCGCCGCGCGGGTGAAGCTCAAATGCCGCGCCACGGCCTCGAAGACCCGGATGGCGGTCAGCGGCGGCAAAGCGGTGTTCACGATGCATCAGCTCTCTTTATGGGCCTTGCTTGAGCTTCAATTCGTCATCGCTGCGATTCCATGGAAGAACCATGGGTGAAACGGCGAAATCAAGGCCGGATTGGAGATTTAGCCATGACAATGGCGCAGGTTGTACGCATAGGGCAAGCTTATTTCGAGACTGGCGATCGGGAGCAGGCCGCATCACGGCCGGGGCAGCGATCATGGCTGCGGAGGCGCGGTTTGATTGGCCTCTCCTGCCATTTGCTGCGCGATATCGGGGCCGTCGACATCCGCGAAAAGGCCAGGCCCTGCGAGCCTGCCGCGAGTGCCCGCGATCTGATCGATCGTTACAGGTAAGAGGCAGGCGGACTGGCTGACCGGCCACGATTGTCGCCGGCTGAGCGGGTACCGTGGACCACCGATCGCGCTAGGAGGCGATCGCCTCCTCGGTCTGGCCGGCGACATGGGTGGTCCTGCCGACCTCGTCCAGGATCCAGTCGCGGAAGACGCGGATCTTCGGCAGGTTGCGGCGCGCTTCGGGATAGACCAGATAGAAGGATTGTTCGCCGGCCGTTTCGTCGAAGGGCTGGATCAGCCGCCCTTCAGCAAGGTCCTTCGCCCATAGTGCGCGCGAGAGGATGGCGACACCCTGGCCGTCCAGCGCCGCGGTTCCGACGAAGGCCTGCGAACCGATGCAGGGGATTTCCACCGGGCCGCGATGGTTGCTGCCGAAGCGGTCCTGCCCGCGTGTGATCGCCGGTGCCGTTTGCGCCTGGCCGTGCGTCGAGTTCGTGGGCCGGCGGGCAACCCTGACCCTGTCGAACCAGTCGTCCCACCACGTGTCGCCAGGATCGAGCAAGGGCAGGCGCAGGAGGTCGGCCGGCTGCTTCACGCCGCCGATAGTGGCGGCGAGCTTTGGGCTGAGCATGGGGGAATATTCGCCTGGAAGCAGGCGGTGGCTGCACAGGCCCGGCCAGTCGCCGTCGCCGTGGCGGATCGCGAGATCGATATCGTTGCGCGCGAAGTCGACCGGCTGATTATTGGCGTCGATCCGCACTGCAAGCGCCGGATGGCGGATCTGGAAGGCGCCGACATGGCGGGCCAGCCAGGTCGTGGCGAAGGTGACCGAGGCCGTGACCGTGAGCACACCCTCGGCATCGCCGCGCGCCGAGGCATAGGCCTGGGCGAGCAGGGAAAAGGCCTCGCTCACGGCCGGCGCCAGGCGTTGCCCGGCCTCGGTCAGTTCGACCTGGCGCGGACGGCGCAGGAAAAGCGGGCTGCCGAAGCGCTCCTCGAGCAGCTTGATCTGATAGGAGACAGCGGCCTGGGTCATGGCGAGTTCGCTTGCCGCGCGCGTGAAACTCTGGTGCCGGGCCACGGCCTCGAACACCCGGATGGCGGTGAGGGGAGGGAGCGGAAGCGTCATTTGCTATAAGCCTATTTTATGGCTCCAAATCGAGCTTCAATTAGCCACATCTCGCGGGAAATGGGAATATCCCTGTCAGATATTGTTAATTGTCGCTCAGGAGATTTGGCCATGACGGCCGTTCAGTTCCACCACATAGATCTATCTTATTGCAACGCGCGGGAAGACAGGCAGGGCGCCAGGCTTCCTCGGACATCCGTCCGGCGCCGCCTCGTCGGCCTGTTCGGCTTTTCGGATCACCTGCTGCGCGACATCGGCGTGCTCGATGGCCAGCCAGTGAGGGGCAGGCCGACCGAGGCCGCCGCCAGCGCCTACGACCTGATGGACCGCTATCGCTAAGCCTGGGAGCGCGGACGTCCCGCCCGCTTTTCTTTTCCTGCAGTCGTGACGTTTCCAAGGGGGCGGGGGAGGACATCCGCGTTCCCAGGGATTATTCCGCTGCGGGCCTAACCCCGTAGCGGTTCTCGATATAGTCGATCACCAGCTGCTTGAATTCGTCGGCGATGCCGGGGCCGCGCAGAGTCGCGGCCTTCTGGCCGTCGATGAATACCGGCGCCGTCGGTGTCTCGCCGGTGCCGGGCAGGGAGATGCCGATATCGGCATGCTTGCTCTCACCGGGGCCGTTGACGATGCAGCCCATCACCGCGACCTTCAGCGTCTCGACGCCGGGATAGCGCGTCTTCCAGTCGGGCATGGAATCGACGATGAAGCCCTGGATGCTTTGGGCGAGCTCCTGGAACACCGTCGAGGTGGTGCGACCGCAGCCGGGGCAGGCGGCGACCAGCGGCACGAAGGTGCGGATGCCCATCACTTGCAGGATCTCCTGGGAGACCTTGACCTCCTGGGTGCGGTCGCCGCCGGGCTCCGGCGTGAGCGAGACGCGGATGGTGTCGCCGATGCCGGCCTGCAGCAGCGGCGAGAGGGCGGCGGCCGAGGCGACGATGCCTTTCGAACCCATGCCGGCCTCGGTGAGGCCGAGATGCAGGGCATAGTCGGAACGGCTTGCCATCTCGTTGTAGACGGCGATGAGATCCTGCACCGCCGAGACCTTGGCCGAGATGATGATGCGGGACTTGGGCAGGCCCATTTCCACCGCGCGATCGGCCGAGAGCAGGGCTGACTGCACCAGTGCCTCCCAGGTTACGGTGCGGGCATCGACGGGCGCCTCGCTCCTGGCGTTCTCGTCCATCAGATGAGTGAGCAGTTCCTGGTCGAGCGAGCCCCAGTTCGCGCCAATGCGCACCGGCTTGTCATGGCGCATCGCCGTCTCGATGATGGCACCGAACTGGCGGTCGCGCTTGTCCTTGAAGCCGACATTGCCGGGGTTGATGCGGTATTTGTCGAGTGCCTCGGCACAAGCGGGATGGTCGGCCAGCAGCTTGTGGCCGATATAGTGGAAATCTCCGATGATCGGCGTGGTCACGCCGATGCGCATCAGCCTCTCCTTGATGCGCGGTACAGCCGCGGCGGCCTCGTCGCGATCCACCGTGATGCGTACCAGTTCAGATCCGGCGCGAGCCAGGGCGGCGACCTGCCGCACGGTGCCATCGATATCGGCCGTGTCGGTATTGGTCATCGACTGCACGACGATAGGTGCGCCGCCACCGACCGTGACGCCGCCGACATCGACGGGAACGGTAAGGCGACGGGACATCAGGCCAAAGCGCGCATAGGACGGGATCATCGGGCACCGCTGGTTTCGTTTGGGGATGACATGGACCTCACCGGCAGGCGCGTCAAGGTTCGGCACACCGTGGTTTGGAAAACGCAGAGGTTGCGCTCCGCCCGAACCTTTCTACCATCGCATCTTGCAAATGATGTGATGGGTTGATGATGATCGGCGCTGGTGCCACGGCACGCCTGTTCAAATGGTTCGCGGCCAAGCGTATGGAACTGGCCCTGGCCGTGCGCGTCACGGTGGCGGCGGGCCTGACTTTCGTGGCGGTCAAGCTGGTCGATCTTTCCCAGTCGAGCTGGGCGGTGATCACCTCCATCATCGTCATGCAAGCCAGCCTGGGCGGCTCGGTCAAGGCGGCGATGGACCGGATGGCCGGCACGCTGCTCGGGGCTCTATGGGGCGCGGCGGTGTCGGTGGTGATGCCGCATCATGAGGGCAATGTCGCACTCGGCCTGGCGGTGCTGATGGCCGTGGCGCCGATGGCGGTGGCCTCCGCCCTCAGGCCGAGCTTCCGGGTGGCGCCCATCACGGCGCTGATCGTGCTGATTCCGGCGGGCGGTACGCTGCTGCCGCCCTATGCCTATGCGGCCGAGCGCGTCGCGGAGATCGCGCTCGGCATTATCGTCGGTGTCGGCGTCGCCCTCTTCGTGCTGCCCGCTCGGGCGCAGGGGGCGCTCGCCGCCGCGGCCGCGCGCGTCGCCGATCTCAATGCCGAACTTCTGCTCGCTCTGACGGGCAGCCTCATCGACGGCAAGGGCCGGCCCGAGCTCGCCGGCATCAACAAGCGCATCCGCGCCGGCCTGCGCCAGATCGATGCGGCAGTGGAGGAGACGGTGCGCGAGCGCAGCGCCCATCTCAGCGCCGCCATCGATCCCGAACCCATGGCGCGCACGCTCTACCGCGTCCGGCATGATCTCGTCATCATCGCCCGGGTCTGCGTGCGCGCTCTGCCGGAACGGGTAGCGCCGACCCTGACCGAGCCCCTGGAGGCGATGAGGGACGCGACCGTCGGCCTGCTGCGCGGAATCGCCGAAGCCCTGCGGCGCGGCTATCTCGGGCCGGATGCCGTGGGCTTCGACACCAGCCTTACCGCCTATGTCGCCGCCATGGACAAGTTGCGGGCGGCCGGCGTGCTGCGGGAGCTCCAGAGCGAGGAGGTCGGCCGCCTCTACGCCCTGCGCTTCGGTTTCGAGCAACTCGGCCAGGACATCAAGGACCTGGTCGAGCGCAGCAGCGATCTGGCTCGGGAATAGAACGCAGGGCCTGATTCAGCAAACAGGCCCGATGTTCTGGGGTCAGCTCTGTTGCTCGACCGCCGATCGGGCGAGAGCGGCGTCCTGTTCGGGGCTGCCACCCGACACTCCCAGCCCGCCGATCAAGGCCCCCTCAGAGTCGAACAGGGGTATCCCACCGCCCATGAGGAGCAGGCCGCCATGGTGGATGTGGTCGAAATGCGGGACTGGCTGGCCGATCTGCAGCGGCGCATTCAGGGCTTCGGTGGGCGCCTGAAACATGACCGAGGTGCGGGCCTTGGCAATGGCGAGTTCGTTCGATGCCAGCCAGGCGCCATCCATGCGGGAGAACGCCACCAGGTTCGCGCCCCTGTCGAGCACTGCGAAGACCGCCTTCATGCCGGCCTTCTCTGCGGCCGCGCGACCTTGAGACACAACAGACTGCGCGTGGTTGAGCGTGATCTCAGGCATTCTGACTCCACTCGGTTTCCTGCCACTGCTTGGCCGCCTTGATCGTGTCGAGCGGGCGCATGGTGCGATAGAGATGATCCTCGGCCGGAATGATATCGACCATCGCGTCGATCATCTCCTGGGGATCGTTCTGGTCTGCGAGGGCGCCGGCAAAGTCGGGCATGGGCACGACCGCGCTATCGGCGCGATACCACTGGGTGTGGCTCTCTGCGCCGGTGTCGTTGAAACCGGTGCCGAACACGCCTGGGTTCACGGTCGCGACCTTGACGCCGTAGGGCGCCAGCTCGGCCCTCATCGAGCCGGCGATGGCCTCGATGGCGTGCTTGGTTGCGCAGTAGACGCCGACGAAGGGAATGACGAGGATGCCGCCCATCGAGGAGGTCCACACCACCTTGCCGGATTTGCGCGCCACCATCTTCGGGACGATGCCCTGAGCCAGCTTGAGATGGCCGAAAACGTTGATCTCGAACGATTCTCGCACGCGTTCCATCGGGATGTCGACGACGGAGCCGCTTTCCATCACGCCGGCATTGAGGACGAGGATGTCGGGGTCGTAGCTGGCTGCATGCGCGATATCGATGTCGTCGAGAAGGTTGAGCTTGATGACTTCGAGCTTGACGCCGGCGGCCTCGGCGTCGGCGCGCAAGCCGCGTACTTGGGGCCAGGTTTCGGCGGTCGCGACGACTTGGTACCCCTGGCGGGCGAGCTCGATCGCAGCGCCGCGACCGAAACCGGAACTGGCGCCGGTGATCAGGATTTTCTTTGACATGGTCTTTCCTCCGTTCTCGATGACCGAGATCGGGGCCTACCCTATGGAAGCTTGACTGCTGCAACAATCTCGCCAATTCTTGATGTAGAGATGAGAAATATTCATCAATTGAAGAGCGGCGATCTCCTCGCGCTCACCGTGTTCCTCTCGGTTGCTGCCCATCGCAGCTTCCGGGCGGCAGCGATCGAACTCGATGTGACCCCCTCGGCCGTCAGCCATTCCATCAAGAGCCTGGAACAGCGCCTCGACGTCCGCCTGTTCAACCGTACGACCCGCAGTGTCTCCCTTACCGATGCGGGCGTGCGGCTGGCCGCCACGCTCAGGCCGGCGGTATCCTCGATCGCCGAGGCGCTGCAGGTGGTCGACGATTATCGCGAGCTCCCCAGCGGGACGGTGCGGATCAATTCCAGCGAGGGTGCGATCCGCCTCGTGCTGCTGCCGGTGCTGGCGCGCTTCGCCAGGGACTATCCGCAGGTCCATCTCGATATCGTCAGCGACGGCCGGTTGAGCGACGTCGTCGCCGATGGCTTCGATGCCGGTATCAGGCTGGCCGAGGCGGTGCCGCAGGACATGATCGCGGTTCGCCTCACCGAGACCGCACGCTTCGCCGCGGTGGCGTCGCCGGACTATTTCGCGGCCCACGGCCGCCCGGCCGTGCCGCAGGATTTGCATCGCCACGCCTGCATCCGCTTCCGGTTTGAAAGCGGTGCGATCTATCGCTGGGAATTCGAGCGTCACGGCATGACGGAGACGATCAACGTCACCGGTCCCCTCACGTTGACCGACCAGCCCTTGATGGTCGAGGCGGCGATCCAGGGCATCGGCATCGCCTTCGTGCCCGATCATCTGGTAATGGGCGCCCTGGCGGATGGGCGTCTCGAACGTGTTCTCGACGAATGGTGCCCGGCCTTTCCGGGCCTCTGCCTCTATTATCCTGGGCACCGCCACGTCTCGTCCGGGTTGCGCGCGCTGATCGCGGCCATCCGCGCGGGATGACGGCGCATTCGGTTCACAGCCGGCTCGACAGGGCCTCGACGATCCAGCCCCATTCGCTGGCCGCCAATTGGCTGGGAGGATCGCCGCGCAGGATCGCCATCAGTTCCAGATAGCGCCGCGAACGGGCATGGTGCTTGCGATATTGTTCGAGCTGCCAGTCGAGAAAAGCTTGGTCCGGCTCTTTCTTCATCGCTCGGGCCGAGTTCTGCAGCCATGTCTCGGCAATGGCCCGGCCGGTGTCCGAATTCGGCGCGACTCCCTTGGCCATGGCCTCGCGCACCTCGGCGAAAGTCTGGTCCGAGACCTGGCGATAGGCGGCAGGGTCGAAGCCGTCATTCCACAATTGCCGCATGCTGGCCTGCATCTCGCTGATATAGGCCTTGTCGCTGAGGATGCCGGTAAGTTCCGTCCAGGCGTCGATCTGTTCGGGGCTGGGATCGTCGGGCAGGTCCGGGGTGGAGGCCTCGATCATCCTGGCACGCCAGGCCGGGTCCATCCTGGCGCCGGCGCCGACCTCATCGTAGAAATTCTCGATTGTGGTGCGGAACTGGTTCTGGGAAAGGGCGGTCACGGTCCACAGTCTCCTCAAATCTTGCGGGGTGGGATCGGCGAGTTTCAGCGTGGCGCGCAAGGCGGCAGCGATGCGGCGCTTGGCCGACAGCTCGGCCTCGATGGCTTCCAGGCGCAGGGCCAGGACGTCGGTGAGGCCGAGGCGGCGGGCGAGCAGGCGCGCGATGTCGCCGAGCTTCACGCCGGCATCGCGCAGAGCGAGGATGAGATCGAGCCGGGCCCGGTCCGCCTCCGAATAGACGCGGTAGCCGCTTTCAGCCCGTGCCGTGGGCGGCAGGAGGCCCTTGTCGGAATAGAAGCGGATGCGCCTGACGGCGATGCCGCTCAGCTTGGAAAGTTCGCCGATGGTGTAGGTTCTGTCGCTCATGGCGCGGTTCTACGGGCTCCACCAAGTGGAGAGTCAAGCGGCCCGTTTCCGGAAACTTTCCGGGTGCGCGGACGTCCCGTCCGCTCTTCCTCTGCCTAGAGCCCAGTGCTCCCAAGAGCGGGCCGGACGTTCGCGGTCCCAAAGAGGGCTAACCCTGTGCCTTCGCTCGGCAGTGGCGACAGATGCCGGCGAGTTCGATGACCTGGCCGCGCGGCTGAAAGCCGATGGCGCCGGCGGCTGCGGTGAGCGCCTTGCCGACGGCTTCCGACTCGGCCTCGCCAACTGTGCCGCAGCTCTCGCAGATCAGGAACATCACCACGCTGCCGTCCTTGTGGTCATGGGCGCAGGCGATGAAGGCGTTGCGGCTTTCGATGCGATGGGCAAAGCCCTGTTCGAGCAGAAAGTCGAGCGCGCGGTAGACCGTGATCGGGGCAGGGCGCTTGCCCTCGGCATCCTCCAGCTTCTCGATCAGCTCATAGGCCCCGATCGGCTGGTGGGTGGCGGCGAGCGCCTCCAGCACCTGGCGGCGGATCTGGGTCAGCCGGACGCCGCGCTCGGCCGAGAGGCTTTCCGCGCGAGCGAGCACGGTCGAGCTGCAGTGGCTGTGATCATGGCCAGGCTCGGCGAAGACGGGCGTAGAGCCGTCATGGTCATGGCCATCATGGCTATGTCCGCGATGGTCGCGATCGTGGGAGTGGCTGTGTGCCATGGAAACCTCTCCCGCCCTATGTAGCAATGGCGGGGCGCCAATGCCAGTTCTCAAGGGAAAGGGCGCTTTCCCGGGAATGGGGCATTCGCGGGAATGCAGGCATACCGGGATCCCGGGCTAAGGCCTCACAGTGCCATGGCCGCGCACACGGTATTTGAACGAGCAGAGCTGCTCGGCGCCGACAGGGCCGCGGGCATGCATGCGGCCGGTGGCGATACCGATCTCGCCGCCGAAACCGAATTCGCCGCCATCGGCGAACTGGGTTGAGGCGTTGTGCAGCACGATGGCCGAATCGACCTCGGTGAGGAAGCGCTGGGCGGCGGCCTCGTCGTCGGTGACGATGGCATCGGTGTGGTGCGAGCCGTAGCGCTCGATATGGGCGAGCGCCGCATCGAGGCCCGAAACCACCTTCACCGAGATGATGGCGTCGAGATATTCGGTGGCCCAGTCGGTGTCGTCGGCCGGCTTCACATGGGGATCGACCGAGAGGGTGCGCGAATCGCCGCGGACCTCGCAGCCGGCCTCCAGCAGGGCCTTGACCAGTGGCTTGAGGAAGATGGGGGCTACAGCCTGGTCGACCAGCAGCGTCTCGGTGGCACCGCACACGCCGGTGCGGCGCATCTTGGCGTTGAGCACGACCTGGATGGCCATGTCGAGCGAAGCGCCGGCATGAACATAGGTGTGGTTGACGCCTTCCAGGTGGGCGAACACCGGCACGCGGGCTTCCGCCTGCACGCGCGAAACCAGGCTCTTGCCGCCGCGCGGCACCAGCACGTCGAGATTGCCGTCAAGCCCGGCCAGCATGGCGCCGACGGCGGAGCGGTCGGCCGTGGGGACCATCTGGATGGCGGCTTCGGGCAATCCGGCAGCCAGCAGGCCGGCTCTCAATGCCTTGGCAATCTCGGCGCAGGTGCGGAAGCTTTCCGAGCCGCCGCGCAGGATCGAGGCATTGCCTGCCTTCAGGCAGAGTGCTCCGGCATCGGCCAGCACATTGGGACGGCTCTCGAAGATCACGCCGACGACGCCGAGTGGCGTCGAGACACGCTCAAATTCCAGACCGTTCGGCCGCGTCCAACTCGCCAGGACATGGCCGACGGGATCGGGCTGGGCAGCGACTTCACGGATGGCCGCGGCAATGCCGGCGATGCGCTTCTCGTCGAGGGTGAGGCGATCGACATAGGAAGCGATCTGGCCGCGCGCGAGCGCATCGGCGACATCCAACGCATTGGCGGCCAGGATGGCGGCCTCATTGGCGAGGATCGCCCTGGCCATCGCCTCGAGCGCGGCATTCTTGGCTGGGGCCGGGGCGAGCGCCAGGATCCGCGCGGCCGATCGAGCCGCCTGTCCCACTTTGCGCATGACGGCAATGACGTTGCCGTCGTCCATTCCCCGGTTTTCGTCGGGCATGGTTCACCCTGTCAGTTTGGAAAGATCAGGTTGACGTGGTTAGGCCGGATCGGGGTTCGTTGCAAGGCTGTTGGGGGGCCTGTCTTCGGACCAGCCTCCCAATTCCTCAATGCCCGCCGCCACCGCCGCCGCCCGCCATCTGCGGCTTCTTCAGCATGAAGACGGAGAGGCTGAGCAGGCCGAACAGCAGCGTCAGCAGCAGGAACACATCCGAAAACGCCATCACCAACGCCTCGCGCCGCATCAGGCTGACCAGCCTGGCGACAGTCATCTGGTCGGCGGCCGCGCCGAAGGCGGCAAAGCCCGCCTTCATGTTGTCATAGGCCTGCAGGACGTTGTCGCGACTCCAGTTCACCGCCTCGCCCAGGCGCGACAGATGCAGGTCCTGGCGCTTGTTGAGCGAGGTGTTGATGATGGCAAGCCCCACCGCGCCGCCGAGATTGCGCATCAGGTTGAACAGGCCGGAGGCGTTCTTGATGCGGGCGGGGGGCAGGGTGCCTAAGGCGATGTTGGAGATCGGCACCATGCAGATCATCAAGGAGACGCCGCGCAGGACCTGCGGCAGCAGGATCTCGTAGAAATCCCAGTCATGCGTGATGCCGGTCATGATCCAGGTGCCGGCGGCAAAGCCGATAAAGCCGCCAGCGATCATCAGGCGCGGATCGACGAAGCGGGTGAGGTTGCCCGCGATCGGCGCGGTGAAGAACATGCACAGGCCGGTGACGAACATGGTCTCGCCGATCATGCGCGAATCATAGCCGCGCACGGCGGAAAGATAGACGGGGAAGAGATAGGTAAGGCCGTAGAGGCCCACGCCCAGCACGAAGGAAAGCAGCGAACCGGTGGCGAAGTTCCCGTCCTTGAAGGCGTAGAGGTCGACGATGGGTTGCCTTGCCAGCAGCACGCGGGCGAAGAACACCAGGGCGCCGATGGCTGCGAGCACCGACATCACCAGGACGGGCGTCTCGGCGAACCAGTCATGTCCCGGCCCTTCTTCCAGCGCATATTCGAGGCCGCCGAGGAACACCGCCATCGAGATCAGGCCCGTCCAGTCGAAATTGCTGAGCAGCGACAGGTCCGGCTCGTCGAAATCGACCATGGAGAAGGTCATCAGCGTGACGATCACCCCCGGCACCACATTGATGAAGAACAGCCAGTGCCAGGAGATCGCATCGGTGAGGATGCCGCCGACCGTCGGGCCGATGGTGGGGGCGAGGGTTGCCACCAGGCCGATCATCGGCGAGACGATGGCCTGCTTGGAGCGCGGGAAGATGGTGAAGGCGGCCGCGAACACGGTGGGGATCATGCCGCCGCCGATGAAGCCCTGCAGCGCGCGGTAGATGATCATCTCGTTGATGTTGGTCGCGGTACCGCACATGAAGCTCATGACGGTGAAGCCTGCGCAGGACACCGCGAAGGTCCAGCGCGTCGAGAAGGCGCGGGAGAGGAAGCCCGAGAGCGGGATCATCACCACTTCGGCGACCAGGTAGGCCGTCTGCACCCAGGGGATCTCGTCGCCGGAAGCGCCGAGGCCGGCCTGGATCTGGGGCAGGGAGGCGGAGACGACCTGGATGTCAAGGATCGCCATGAACATGCCGAACACCATCGCCAGGAAGGCGATCAGCTTGCGCTTGTCGATCTTGTCGTCGGCGGGTGCCGGAATGGCAGTGGCGGTTGCGGTGGCCATGGCGGCCTCCTGGTCCTTTTCGCCGCATCCTTGCCGGACGAAGCGCGCGAAAGCCTTCTCCACACAATGGGGAAGGTGGCATTTCGAAGAAATGCCGGATGGGGTGCGGGTCGTTCGTTGATCTTATCCGGATAGGGCGTGCGAGCGGACCACACCCCATCCGACCCGGCCTCGCCGGGCCACCTTCCCCACTGCGTGGAGAAGGCTTTCTCGTGGCACTACCCCTTCGGGCCGGTGCGGCTGTCGACCGTCACCACCACCGACAGCCCGGGGCGCAGCTTGCCGCTGAGGGCGAGGTCGGCGGGCACCTCGATGCGAACAGGCACGCGCTGCGTGATCTTGGTGAAGTTGCCGGTGGCGTTCTCGGGCGGCAGCAGGCTGAAGATCGAGCCGGAGGCCGGCGAGAACTTGCCGACGACGCCTTCGAAGGTATTGCCGTCCATCGAGTCGACCGAGACTTCCACCTTCTGGCCTGATACCAGCGGGCCGAGCTGCGTTTCCTTGAAGTTGGCCGCGATGTAGATGCTCTTGAGTGGCACCAGCGCGATCAGGCGCGAGCCGGGGGAGACATATTGGCCCGGCTGGGCGGCGCGGTTGCCGACCACGCCGTCGGTGGGGGCGCGAACCACGGTGGCGTCGAGATCGTTCTGCGCCTTGACGATGGCGACGTCGAGCTCCTTGGCACCCTGCTCGGCCTCGGCCTTCTGAGCCTGCGTCACGGCGAGATTGGCCTTGGCCGCGATCACGTTGGCCTGGGCGCTGTTGAGGCTCGCCTGCGCATTGGTGAGCGTGGCATTGGCACTGGCAAGACCGGCATTAGCCTTGTCACGGTCGGCAGTGGCCTGGTCGAGTGTGGCCTTGGAGCCGAAATTCTGGGCGGCCAGCGTGTCGGCCCGTTCGAAGGCGGCATTGGCGCGCACGATCTCGGCCTTGGCCGAGTCGATGCCGGCCTGCGCCGATTCGATGCCGGCCTTGGCCGAAGCGACCCCGGCATTGGCGGTTTCGATCGCCGCCTGCTGGGCCACGACCTGCTGGTCGATGCGGGCGATGGTCGCGTTCTGGGTGACGCGCTTGGCCTTGGCGGATTCGAGCGCGGTGCGATAGTCGGTGTCGTCGAGCTTGACGATGACGTCGCCGGCCTTGACGCTGTCGCCGTTCTGCACCGGCACGCTGTCGACATAGCCCGAGACCTTGACGCCCAGGGTCGAGACGTCGGCCTGCACATAGGCGTCGTCGGTCTCGACCATGAAGCGGCCATTGGTCCACCAGTCATAGCCGTACCAGCCGCCCGCCGCGAGGGCGACGACCAGCAGGATCGGCAGGACGGTGCGGGCCTTGGATTTCTTCTTGCCGGCAGCGGCGGCAGGCTTGGTCTGCGCCGGAGCCGCAGGAGCCTCGGTCTTCTGGGGCTCGGTCTTCTTGGTCTCGGGCGCTTCCGGCGCGTCGGTGCGCTGGCGCTCCAGGGTCACGACGTTGTCGGTAACATCGGCAGAGCCGGTGGCTCCCTGGCCACCCGGCACGGCATTGTGGTCGCGAGCTGCGTCCATCATAATCTCCCAACCGGAAGGTGAGGCGCCCCTGGACAACTCGGATAAGTTGTCTGCAAAACCAGACCGTGTTGATCTTGCCCCGGAGCATTCTACGATTTGGGTGGTTATGCCAAGGATCGCAAATATGCATTAAAACAAAGGCTTAGAGTAAAATTCGCTTCCAGGGAAACGCGTTTCGCTCCGGTCGACAAGATCAATACCGTCTGGCTGGGACTGTTAGGATCGAACCGAACGGTTCAGTCAGTTTTCGTTGACTATCATGTTGCGCTGCGATACGCAATAAAAATCGAACCGAACGGTTCAGTCATTTTTTGGGGACTTCCAGCCATGCTCGCCGAAAGCCCGGTGCCCGCGAAAGAGCCGGCTACCGACCCACCGGCCGCCGACAACGCCAAATGCCGCCAGATCGTCGATGGCGCCCGTCGCGTCTTTCTGGCCCATGGTTTCGAAGGCGCCAGCATGAACGACATCGCCAAGGAGGCTGGCGTCTCCAAGGGCACTCTCTACGTCTATTTCGAGAACAAGGAGCGCCTGTTCGCGGCGATCGTCGACGAGGAGCGTTCCTCCCATGTCGAGCGCATCTTCGAGTTCGATTACAACTCCCCCGACGTCGAAGGCACGCTGCTGGAGCTTTCCGCCGCGATCACCGCCTTCATCTGCCAGCCGCGCATCATCTCGGCGATGCGCGCCGTGATGGGCATCACCGAACGCATGCCCGATATCGGAGCCCATTTCTACAATGCGGGGCCTGGCCACTCGCGCAAGCAATTGGCTAAATATCTCGATCTGCGCGTGGCCGCTGGCCAACTCGCCATCGAGGATACCGAGCTTGCCGCCGCCCAGTTCCTGGAAATGTCGCACGGCCCCTTGCTGAAGCCGATGTTTTTCATGGCCAACAACACGCCGCCGACCAAGGATCGCATCCGTGAGGTGGCACAGTCAGCCGTGAGGGTGTTCATGGCCGCCTATGGCGTAAGGAAGTAGAGGGCTTCGCCCTTACATCTCGGGGACGCCGAAGAGGGCGAAAACCTGTCCTGTCGGCACTCACCCTCCGGCGATGCGCACCCGCAGGAAATCACCCTTGATGGCGATGGCCGGCTTTACGCCCGGTCTGTTCGGCAGGGTGCTGTCGACCAGCGAGCTATGGCCGCTTACCGCATAATTCACCGCCGCCGCGCCGGCAAAGCGCAGCTCCGCATCGATGGCGTTGCCGCCGAGGGTTATGCTTTCGTCCTGGTCGACGCGGGCATAGGAGAGGCGGGCTCGGATGGCATTGCCCTCGATCGAAACAGTGCGCGCATGGCCGTCCAGCGCGATGTCGCCGGCCCTGCTGTCGACGTCGAGCGAGGCGAAGTTGCCCGACAGCCGGCTGGAGGTGGCATTCTGCTCGATGGAGACGGCGACACCCTCGGGCAGGGTGGCGTCAAGGTCGAGACGGCAATCGGAGGCGCCGAACCAGGCGCGATTGCCGGTGTCGACCCGCAGCTCGGTGCCAACCAGGCGGATCGAGCCGGCGTTCTCGCAGCCACCCGCACTCCAACTCGATCGCCAGAAGGCGAACCAGCCATCCGGTCGGCTGCGCAACTCGGCCCGATAGGGGCCGTCGCGGCTGGCGGTCAGCTGGATCAGGCCCGCCGGGCCGGTGACGACCACCGACCTCACCGAGCCGGCATCCACTTCACCGAGGCTGGTGCGTGTCCGGTCCGGGGCCATCCAGCCGGCAGTAATGAACAGGGCGGCGGCGATCAATAGTGCTCTCATGGCTGTCTCCCGTGTGGCGCGAGGGAGGACGGAGCCGGAAATCGCCTCATCCGGCGACCTCGATTGCGATCGGGGACGAATCCGAACGTGATCGAGGACAGAAATGGTGTAGATTCGTCCCGTTCCGGAAGCACCTCATGATCTTCGTGCCCCTGCCTTTCGTCAGCGCGCTGCTCTTTGCCATCCTGCTGGTGCAGATGGCGCGGCAGGGCGATCGTCCCTGGCGCGACAATGCCTTCTTCCTGCTCCTGCTCGGCTTCACCGTGCTCTCCGTGCTGCTCGGCCTGCGCTGGGGCTATGGGATCAGGATCTTCATCCCGCTGCAGGCCATGCTGGCCGCGCTGACGCCTGCCTTGGCCTGGCTTGCCTTCCGCGGTCTCACCGGCGAAGGTCCGATACTGCGCTGGGCCAAGGTCTGGCCCCATCTCATGCCCGCTGGCCTGGTCGGACTGCTCTTTACGATCTCATCGATGTCGATCGACCTCGTGGTAATCCTGGCCTTTCTCGGCTATGGCCTCGCCTTGTCCCGGCTGGCGCTGGCCGGCCCCGACGTGCTGATAGCGCCCCGGCTGGACGGCGTGCTGCGGTCCTATCGCGCGCTGCAGATCACCGCCGTGGCCTGCCTTCTCTCCGGGCTGATGGATATCGTCATCAGCCTCGACATGCGTTGGATGGGAGGCGCCATTTCCGAGGCCATGGTGTCCGGCGGCAATGTCGTGGTGCTGCTTGTGCTCGGAGTGGCCGCCGCCTCGGCGGGATCGGCGGCGCCGGCCGAAGAGGCCGAGCCGCAGGTGATTGAGCCGCTTGTCCGTCCGGGCAGCGACGAGGACAAGGCGGTGGCCCAGGCGCTCGACGCGCTGATGGCGGAACGTCAGCTCTACAAGGATGTCGATCTCAATCTCGGGCGGCTTGCCCGGCGCCTGAACCTGCCGGCACGCAGGGTCTCCTCGGCCGTCAACCGCATTCACGGTATGAGCGTGTCGCATTACGTCAACAAATACCGGATCGAGGAGGCCTGCCGCCTGCTCGCTTCGACCGATACCTCCATCATCCAGGTGATGATGGAGGCCGGCTTTCTCAGCAAGTCCAATTTCAACCGCGAATTCCTGCGCCTTACCGGCGTAAGCCCCGTCGCCTGGCGGCGAGGGCAGCGTGCCGCGCCGGCCGGGAATGCCGAGGCGAACAAGCAAAAGGCCCCGCTGTGGCGGGGCCCCAAAACTCAACTCAACATGACGCAACGCGACTTGACGCAACTCGAACGCAACGCAACTCAGTAGCAGACCCTCACGCGAGCCCAGTGGCCGCCATAGTAGTCCTCGACCCAGCGCTTCTGGATGGTGCAGCGGCGATACTGGCGATAGTAGACGGGGCGATATTCGTCGTAATAGCCGCCGCCATAATAGCTGTTGTTGTAGGCGGAGCCGGCGAGCAGGCCGCCCAGCAGGCCGATGCCAGCGCCGGCGGCGAAGGCGCCACCACGGCCATAACGGGCTTCGGCAGAACCGGTGGTGGCAATGGCAGTACCGGCCAGCGTGGCGGCAACCAGGGTTCCGGTCAGGATCTTCTTCAACATCGTCTCGTTCCCATCTCTCTTCTTGCGCGGGCTGCGCTTGCTCTGATGGGATGACAATGCCACTGCCACATCGCCGTTTCCGTGCGATTCGACACCGAGAAAACACAGCTTGGAGATACGGCTTGCTGCCCCCTGAACCAGGGTCACGCTCCTGTTTCCTTTCGCCGCCAGGATGACGTAACGTCTTGCAGTTGCGGAGGGGTGGCATGCGGTCCGGGTGGCGGGTTGGCGTCTGGTTGGTTCTGGGCTTGACCTTCGTGGCGTCGCCGGCCGTCGCTGCACCCTGTCCAGGGGGCCTGGCCGCCTGTGCGGCGACGAGCAAGACCGCGCTGGGCCTGCCCTATCAGACGGCGCTCACCATCCTCCAGGACATGGACGAAAAGGATCGGCAGGCTCGAATCGAGCGCCTGGGCAAGGTTCTCGAGGCCAATCCCGCGGATGACCTTGCCAGGCTCGAACTGATCGTGCTGGGCGGCGATGACCGCAAGCAGGCGGCCATCGCCGCCTCCCTGGCCGATCTCCTCGCCAAGGCCGGGAAGGCGGGCGATCCGATGGTCGCGGCCCTGGCACGCCTGCTCAGCATTCCCACCATCGATGCCGAGGGGGAGGAGGCCGACGCCAGGATCACGGCACTCGTCGAGGCGGCGCTCGCCGACATCCATAGCCTGCGCAGCGGTGGCACGCGTGGTGGACAGGCCGGACTGACGGTGGATGACGCCGACCTGCTGGCAGGCCTGATCGCCCGCCGGGCGGTCTTCGATCTCGACGAGGCGATCGAGGACTACGATCGTGATGTCGGCAAGGCCCAGGCCGCCATGTTGCGGGCGGCGATTGAAGCCTTTTCCGCCCGACTCGAGCGGGCTCCGCGTGATCCGGCTCGCTTCCCGCTCCTGGTCGAGGCACTGCGCGACAATTACTATGACAAGGGCCGGTATGACCGCCTCGTCGAGATCTGCCGCCGCTGGACCATCGTCGCGCCCGCCGATCCGAAGGCGCGCAGGTCCCTGGTGAGCGCCTTGACGACCCGGGCCGACGAACGCAACCTCACCGACAAGACAGCCTTGGCCCTCGCCGACGCTGGGGCTCTCGCCGCCCTGGCCGAGCCGGCGCCGGGTTCGCCGCGCCCCGATGCCATTCAGGTCCAGGCTCTCGTCGCCAGCTACCGGGTCAGGGCGACGGCGCAGGGCAAGACCGAGCCGGTCCGCGCCGCCGTCACTCTCGTCGAGGGACTGGCGCGGCTGCGTTCGAGGACGCAGGGCGAACCGGCCCTGGGCAGTGGCGACGAACTCATCCTGGCTGGCGTGACGCTGGCGGGCGAGCGCATCGACAAACAGGAGGTGGCCGCGGCCGAAGCCATCGAGACGAAGCTGCTCGCCGTTCTTGCCGAGCCCGAGCGCCGGGCACAGTTGCGCGACATGATCGCCGCCCGCTACCAGGCGAAGGGGGAGATCGAGGCAGCGATGCGGCGCTATCGTCAATCCCTGGCCGAACTGGCGGACGCGCCGTTCGATGGGGAGCGGAGTTGGCGCTTTTTCGCGACGGCGCGAAACCTGTTCGACCTCGGCCGGCGGGATGCCCGCAGCTTCGATGTCGACGCCCATGCGCGCCTGTTGATCGGCTATGCCGACGAGGCTCGCTTGCGGGCGCTCGACGGGCTGGATGAGAAGGAGAGGGCACGCCTGCGCCTGCAGATCGCCGATGCACTGCATGCAACGGCCAAGCGTCTGGAGGAGGCTGGCATCGAGGCGCCGCGCATCGGTCTGTTGGAGCGCGAGGTCACCCTGCGCGAGCCGTTGGTGCGCGATCCCGCCGAGCGGGCCGGCCGGCTGGACGATCTCGCACGAGCCCATCGCGACCTTTCCGACGCCTTCGATACGGCCAACCGGGAAAAGGAAGCACTCGACCAGGCCCGCAAGCGCGTGGAGATCCGGCGCGAGTTGAAGGACAAGAAACCGTCGGGCTTCGATGAACTCGACGACTATGTCTGGGCTCTGCGCGACCTCGGCGACGAGCAGCGCCATGTCGGTGACGACAAGGGCGCGCAGGCCAGCTACCAGGAAGGGGCTGAGGTTGGAGCGACGCTGCTCGAACGCTTCCCCGATAAGGGCGGCTCCTATGAGGCGATGTCGGCGATCCAGGTGGCGATGGGCCATGCGGCGCGCTCCACCATGATGAAGCTGATCCATTACAAGCGAGCGGAGGCGACCAATCTCGCCCATCTCGACAAGCTCGGCGAAAAGAGGTTCGACCAGGATTTCCTGGCAGTATCGAGCATCAATATCGGCGACACCTATCTGGAGGCCGGCAAATACCAGGCGGCGCTGACCCATCTTGGCAAGGCGCTCGAAGCGAGCGACAGGAGCCTCGCCGACGACCCTGAGAACAACAGCCTCCTGAGCCGGCGTGCCCGCATCTTCGACAAGGTCGCCAGGGCCGAACAGGGCTTGGGCCGTACCGAACCTGCCATTGCCACGCGCCGCCGCCAGATCGAGCTTTTGGAGAAGCTGGCACACCTGCGCGGGGCCACGGTCGAACACCAGGCCGACGCCTATGAAGCGCTGATCGGCCTTCTCTCCGAGAGCGGCGATCATGCCGACGAGATCACCGAGATCCGGCGCAAGGTGGCTGCTCTGTGAGGAAGGCGCAGGCTTGATCGCGACGAAGCAATCCACAGGGCCTCAGAACGGCAAGGCTAACCATTGATGGCTTCGATCTTGCCGAGGAGCTCGGCCACCAGCGCGTTGTCGAGACCCTCATCCGTCTGCCAGACGACCTCGCAACGCTGGCCGATCAGGAAGGTCTGAGGGATCGAACGCAAGGACAGCATGGTGATGAGCTCGCGCTTGTTGTCGATGCCGACGAGGCCGTAGGGATTTCCTGCCTTCTCCAGATAGTGCAGCACCGCCTCGTTTCGATCCTGGACGGCGACGCCGGCAATGCGGATGCCCTTGCGGTGGAGGTCGACGAGATAGCGGTGCTCCTCCCGACAGGCCTCGCACCAGGAGGCCCAGAAATTCAGGACGGTGACCTGGTCCTGCAGAGCTTCGAGCGTAGGGGCGGGGATATCGGCCAGGCCGGACAGGGGCTCTACGTGGAAGGAGCCGAGCACGGTGCCGCTCGAATCTGGCGCAGCCGCTTCCTGGGCACGGGCGGATGTCACCAGGCTGGCGGCGATACTCGCCAGGAATGCCCTGCGGCCAATCATGACGATTCTCCCATGCGGTGCTTTGCTCAGGCTCTTTGTTTCCCGGCGTTCCTGCGCTTCACGGTGACGTCGTCAAATCGCAAGAGGCTTGGGCCACCATAGGTTGGGCAGTGACTTTGGCAACTGACCGGAGGCGATTGCGAACAGGCTTGGACTATCCGCAGGGCAACAAGTTCCGACACAGCAATTCTTAATGAGAGTGTTGAGGAACAGCCGAAGCGCGTCTTGCGGTGTGCCGGTCTTCAGACCGGCATGGAATCACTGCGTTGGGAGGATGGAAATGCCGGCCTGAGACCGGAAGATCAGTCCATTCTGCTTCATTTTGAATTGCATTTCGGCGAGCGGGATAGCTATGCCCGCGCCCTATGATATAATGACTGTGACGTCCCCAGAACCGCTGCGGTGCTTCTTGTCGGATGCCGGTGAAGCCAGAACGACCTTGAAGTCCCCCGAAGCCGGGGACCAGATGGCTTTCACCGTGCTGCGGGCACGGCTCGAGGCTTATGCGCTCGACAAGCCCGACGATGCCATCCCCTTCACGACAAGGCTGGCGGCCGAGTGCGGCTGGAGCCATGACAAGGCCCGCCGCGTCGCTTTCGAATATAAGCGCTTCGTTGCCATCGCCCTTTCCAACGGACAGGGCGCCTGTCCCTCGCGGGCGGTGGATGAAGCCTGGCACCTGCATCTGATCGATACCAGGCGCTATTGGGGGGAGTTCTGCCGCGACGTGCTGCAGCGCGATTTCCATCACGAGCCGGGCCGCGGCGGTATCGCGGAGGATCTGCACTTCGACCGTCTCTACCGGCAGACGCTCGCCGATTACCGCCGTTTCTTCGGCGAGGAGCCGCCGGCCGAGATCTGGCCGGAACCGGATGCGGCGGGTCCCATGGATTCGGCACGGTCGGGCCGGCAGGCCTTGCTGCCGCGACTGCGAGGGCTCCTGAAGCGCGCCGTCAAGCCCCTGGCTTTCCTGGCCCTTCTTCTGGCGGTGCCGGGCTGTGCCGCCATCTACAACTCTTCGAGCCACGGTGCCCTGCAGGGGCCGGGCTTCCTGACGCTTTATGTCGTGCTCCTGGCAGGTGCCATCCTGCTCAGCCGCGCCCTGCAGGACGCATTGAAAGGCTCTTCTCCTCCGGCAACCTCCAGCAGGGTACTCGAACTCTATCACCTCGCCTTTCTTGCCGGCGGTACCAGACGGGTCTTCGAAACTGCGATGACCCGCCTCTATGTCGACGGCACCGTCGCTATTCAGTCGGGAGATGCCGTATTGTTGCGCCCGGTTTCGCCGCAAGCGCCGGCGTTGGAGCGGCTGATCGGCGAGCGGTTGGCCGACGGCCCATGGCGTGTCGAGTCCGTTGCCATCGAGCGCGAGGCCGAACCGATCCGGCGGGATCTGATCGCTGCCGGCTTCGTCCCCGGCCAGGCGGAATTGGCTAGGGCGAGGCAGCTTCCTTATCTGGTGATTGGGCCGCTGTTTCTGCTCGGCCTGACCCGACTTTGGCACGGTATAGCCGTCGGGCGTCCCATCGGCTTCCTCTTGTGTTGCCTCGTCGTGACGGCGATGCTGGCCGTCAACACGGCAAAGCGCAAGCCGATGAGGACTTGGGCCGGCCGGCGTGCGCTGAAGGAGGCCGAACGAGCCCACCGGACACGCGGCAAACCGGCAGCCGACAGCCCTGCCTTAACAGATTGGGTTGCCCTTCATGGCGATGCCGGCTTGGCAGGCCTCGGCTTGACGTCGTTTTCCCTCTATCTTGCCAGCCCTTCCACCATAGCTTTCGAGGTCAGCGCGGATACCGGCGGCAGCAGTGACGGCGGCTCCTGCGGTGGTGGTTGCGGTGGTGGAGGCTGCGGCGGGTAGGAGGCGAAGTCGGATCGGTGATCTCTCATCCCTCTCCCGGCCGGGAGAGGGATGAGAGAGGCACCCTCAGTAATTCGCGTCGGGAACGGCAGCCTTCTTGCGCTCGATGAAGTCGCGCAGGGCCTCGTCGATGCCGGGGTCGATGGCGGGAGCCTCGTAGTCGGCCAGCGTCTTCTTCCAGATCTTGTTGGCGCGCTGGGCAGCATCCTGCTTGCCCTCCGCTTCCCACTGTTCCACCGAATTGTTGTCGGAGATGGTGGAGCGGTAGAAGGCGGTCTCGAAATTGGCCTGGGTGTGGGCGCAGCCGAGGAAGTGGCCACCCGGCTCGACCTGGTGGAAGGCATCCATGGCCTGGCCGTTCTCGGACATGTCGACGCCCTTGGCCAGCACGTGCATGGCGCCGAGCTGGTCGAAATCCATCACGAACTTCTCATAGGAGGCCGAGAGCCCGCCTTCCAGCCATCCGGCCGAATGCAGCATGAAGTTCACGCCGCCGAACATGGCCGGCAGCAGCGTATTGGCGCTTTCATAGGCGGCCTGGGCGTCCGGGACCTTGGAGGCGCAGAGCGAGCCGCCGGAGCGGAAGGGCAGCTTCATGCGGCGGGCGAGCTGGCCGGCACCATAAATGGCGAGGGCGGCTTCCGGCGTGCCGAAGGTCGGCGCGCCCGACTGCATCGAGAGCGTGGAGACGAAGGTGCCGAAGATGGCCGGCGCGCCGGGGCGTACCAATTGCAGGAAGGAGACGCCGGCCAGGACCTCGGCCAGCACCTGGGTGAGGGTGCCAGCCACCGTCACCGGGCTCATGGCTCCGGAGAGGATGAAGGGCGTGATGATGCAGGCCTGGTTGTTCTGGGCGTAGACGTCGGCCGCGCCGAGCATGGTGTTGTCCCATACCATCGGCGAATTGGCGTTGATCAGGCTGGTGCACACCGTGTTCTGCTGGATGAAATCCTCACCGAACAGGATCTTGGCCATGTCGACCGTGTCCTGGGCACGCTCGGGTGCGGTGACCGAGCCCATGAACGGCTTGTCGCTGAGGCGCATATGCGCATAGATCATCTCGAGATGGCGCTTGTTCACTGGCAGGTCGACCGGCTCGCACACCGTGCCGCCCGAATGGTGCACATAGGGATTGGCATAGGCCAGCTTCACGAAATTGCGGAAGTCCTCGATGGTGCCGTAGCGCCGGCCCTTGTCGAGGTCATGCACGAAGGGGGAGCCGTAATTGGGTGCGAACACCGTGTTGTTGCCGCCGATGACGACATTGCGTTCCGAATTGCGCGCATGCTGGGTGTATTGCGAGGGCGCCGTCTGGATCAGCTTGCGGGCAAGGCCGCGCGGAAAGCGCACCCGCTCACCCTTGATGTCGCAGCCGGCTGCCTTGAGCAGTTCGAGCGCGCGCGGATATTCGCGGAACTCGATGCCGACTTCCTCCAGCAGCGTCTCGGCATTGTGCTCGATGATCTGCATCGCCTCTTCGGAGAGCACCTCCGTGAGGGGGATATTGCGGGTGATATAGGGCACCGAGACGCCGCCGCGCTGCACGCGGGCGGCCCGGCGGGCGTCGCGCCCGCGGCGCGAGGCGGACGGAGCTTCGGTATGCGTGGCGTTGTCGGCTGCGTCCGTCATGGTGTTCTCCCGAGAATTCTGGACCTGAGACTTGAATAGGGGAATGCGTCGCCCGCCTGCGGCTCAAGCACGCCGCCGAATTGCCGGAAAGCGACGTGTGCGGCGGAGGCAGGATATTGGAGGCGGTTGCTGGTGAACCGGCAAAGGCTCGAGGCGGGGTGAAGGGCCGCTGAAACCATATTGTCGTCGAAAGCTCGAATCCTGCGGCGGCAATGCTATGTTGTCCATTGTTCTTCAACGGCAAAGGGGGAGACGACGATGGAAGTTCTGCAGCGGTCCTGGCCCTGGTTCGTCATTCTCGGCCTGATCGCGGTGATCGGCGGTATCCTGGCACTGATCCATCCAGGCTTCGCCTCGCTGGTGGTGGTGGTGTGGGCAGCGTGGGCCTTCATCGTGCTGGGCGTCGGGCAATTGGTGCATGCCACCGTGATCCGGGCCTGGGGTGGCTTCCTGATGACGGCGCTCATGGGTATTCTCGCACTGCTGCTCGGGGCTTCCCTGTTGCTCAATCCCCTGGCCGGCGTGGTCTCCCTCACGGCCCTGCTGGGGGCGATGTTCCTGATCTACGGGCTTGCCAAAGTGATCATCGCCTTCAACATCCGCTCCTCCGCCAATTGGACCTGGCTTTTGCTGTCTGGCCTGATTTCGATTCTGCTGGCGGTTCTGATCTTCTCGGACTTCCAGCAGTCGGCCTCCTCGCTGCTCGGCATTCTTCTCGGCGTCGAACTTCTGTTCTACGGCTTCGCCTCGGTGATGACGGGCATGGCGCTGCGGAGCAGGGTGGGCGGAAGCCGCTGAGATTGCCGGGTGGAATGCTGCAATGGAGGCGACGCCGGACAGTCTGGTCATCCTTCTGCATGGCGTCGCCGCCTTCGGCTACGATCTCGACCCGCTGGCGGCCGTGCTGCGGCGCTCGTTGCCCAAGACGGCGGTGATCGCCCCGGACGCGCCTTTTGCCTATGAGCAGGGACCGGGCCGGCAATGGTACAGCCTGGAGGGCGTCACGCCGGAAAACCGGCTGGCGCGCATCATGGCAGCGCGGGCGGCCTTCGATGAACTGATCGACGCCCTCGTTGTCGCCCATGGCCTGGGGAACCGGCTGGAGTGCGTCGCCCTGGTCGGCTTCTCGCAGGGCGCAACCCTGGCTTTCGACGCCCTGGCCCGCGGCCGCTGGCCCGTGGGGGCCATGGTGCTGCTCTCCGGCCGCTTCGTGGCTCCCGAGCCGTTCACGCCAGCCCGGGTCACGCCGGTGCTGCTGGTGCATGGCAGCGCCGACGGCGCTGTGCCATCCGAGGAAACCCGGCGGGCGCGGTCCATGCTGCAAGAGGCCGGCATGACGGTGGAAAGCCATATATTGCGGGGCGTCGGCCACACCATCTCGCCGACGGGCGTGAAACTCACCCGCCGCTTCCTGCGGGAAAGGTTAGGCGAGGCCACTGTGTGAAGGCTGCCGGAACCGGCGTCGGTGACAGAAAAGCCCACCGGAATGTCACAAAGTCGAATCCCAGATCGTCATGACCTCGGTACCAACAAGGAGACCGACCATGACCGCCAAGCTGAACCCCCTTGCCGCTGCCCCCACCCTGATGAAGGAGTGGCAGCGCGTTTCGTTCGTCATCGCCGCCAATATCGATCCGGGTCTGTGCGAGCTCGTGGAGATCCGTGCCTCCCAGATCAATGGCTGCGCCAACTGCCTCAACATGCACACGGTGTTCGCCCGCGAAAACGGCGAAACCGAGCAGCGCATCTATTTGCTGCCGGCCTGGCGCGAGGCGCCCTGCTACACCGATCGCGAGCGGGCCGCGCTCGGCTGGACCGAGGCCTTGACGCGGCTTTCCGAGGGGCATGCGCATGAAGTGGCCTATGAGGCCCTGAAGGCGCATTTCAGCGAGGAGGAGCGGGTCAAACTCACCCTCCTGATCAACGTCATCAATGGCTGGAACCGAATCGCCGTCGGTTTCGGCGGCTGGGTCGATCCGGCGGTGGTGAAATCCGCCAAGGCGGCCGCCGCCTAGATGCGCAGGCAAACAGACGGACGTGGCGAGAGTTTCGGCTCGCTGCGTCCGAAACCAGGATCGACATCCGCAGCATTTTTGCCGAAAACTGGCGCCCACTTTTCGGTACGGTGCTCAAGGACTGGCGATGCAGGCGGCGAATCCCACGGTGAAAGCGTCTATCCGGCTAGGTGCCTTCCTGCATTCGGCAAAGCTGCAATATCCCAGCCTGAGCCGCCGGCGACTGCTCTTGTCGATAACCGCCCCGTTGGCGATCGTCGGAGCATGCTGGGCTCAATCCGTCTGCGCCGATCAACCGCCCCAGAGAACCATGATCTGCCGCGAGGGCGACAATGCCATGGAGCTCGTGCTTGATGGCAAAGGCGGCGCAAAACTGAAAGGAACCACAGGCACCACCCTTCTGCTGTTTCCGGATCTGCGCGAGGAGGATTGGACGGTCAAGGTCGTGCAGGAGCACCGTGGATACGGGTTGCGAGTCGCCAATTCTCGCGGTGCGCTGCTTTCGATTCCCTTCATCGCAGCGAAGACGATCGGGCAGATGACGTGGAACCATCCCGAAAATTCGAAGGTGGATCTGCTCTGCGATATCAACGTCATACGGTGATCGGCTTGTTACCGGCGAGGCCGGAAGGGCGCGCCTGGTTTGGCTAGGTTTCGTCCGCGGGATCTTGCCCCCAACCCGCTGTCTTTCTACAAGGAGGCCTCCTTTTTTCGGTTCCCGGTATGCCAGATCTTTCTTTTTCGCGCGCAGGCGCCTTCCGTCACGGCGGTTTTGCGCGGTATTGGCTGGCGCGTTTCCTCGGTAGTTTCTCCGCCCAGATCATGAGCGTTTCGGTCGGCTGGCAGGTTTACGACCTCACGCGCGATCCCTTTGATCTTGGCATTGTCGGGTTGGTGCAGTTCCTGCCGGCCTTCCTCCTGGTGCTGGTCACGGGTGCGGTGGCGGATCGTTTCAACCGCGTGCGCATCATGACGATCTGCCTCGCCGGCGAAGCGCTCTGCGCCCTTGCGCTGATGCTGTTCGGGCTATGGGGCAGCCAGACGGCGCTGCCGATCTTCGTCACGCTGGTGGTATTCGGCACGCTCAGGGCCTTTTTCGGCCCGGCGCAGCAGTCGCTGATGCCCAATCTGGTGCCGGAGGAGGACCTCGCCAGCGCTATCGCCTGGAGCACCTCGTCCTGGCAGATCGCCACGGTGATCGGTCCGGTTGCCGGCGGCCTGCTCTACGGCGTCTCGGCCAATGCCGCCTATGGCACGGCCCTGGTGCTGCTCGGCTTCGCCGCCTTGCTGACTTTCACCATCGCGCCGCCGCCGCAAGTGAAGGCGGCCAAGGAAAAGCCGAGTTTCGAGACGCTGGTCGCCGGCTTTCGCTATATCTGGGGCGAGAAGATCGTGCTCGGCGCCATCTCTCTCGATCTCTTCGCCATGCTCCTCGGCGGCGCCACGGCGCTGCTGCCGGTCTATGCCCGCGACATCCTCGATGTCGGTCCCTGGGGGCTCGGCATGCTCAGGGCAGCGCCCGGCGTCGGCGCCATCGTGGTGGCGGCGATCCTGTTGCGCCACCCGATCAGGGATCATGCCGGCGTGATCATGTTCGTTTGTGTGGCGCTGGTCGGTGCCTCCATTGCTCTATTCGGCGCCTCGACGGCAGTCTGGCTTTCCATCCTGGCGTTCGCGCTTTTCGGTGGGCTCGACATGGTCAGCGTCTATGTGCGCGAGACCCTGATCCAGCTTTGGACACCCGATGCGGTGCGCGGCCGGGTGAACGCGGTCAACCAGGTCTTCGTCGGTGCCTCCAACGAACTTGGCGAGTTCCGTGCCGGCATCTCGGCGGGGCTGATCGGTGCCGTGCCCGCCGTGATCTTCGGGGGTGTCGCCACGATCGCAGTAGCCGGCCTGTGGTGGTACTGGTTCCCCGAACTGCGCAAGGTAAGGCACCTGAGCGGGCGGGTGTAGCGGGTAAGACCGTGTGCCGATCTTCTCAGCTCCATCAAGTCATGGAGCGAGATCGGCATCTTCTTGCCGGAGCGCGTTGTTTCCAAGAATGCCGATCTGGAGATCGGCACACCAAATTCCGCGTTCAGCTCCGCAAGACGAACGTCTGCCGGGCTTCTTCGCTGCTCTTTCTTTCGATGAGAACCGCTCAGAGCACCGCCTCGATGAGCCTCGGCCCGCGCTGTCCCATCGCGGCCTTGAAGGCGTCGGCGAGGGCGGCATGGCTCTCCGCCCGCACCGCCTCCACGCCCATGCCCTCGGCGAGCTTCACCCAATCGAGATCGGGATTGCCGATATCGAACATGGATTGCCCCCTGGGGCCGATGCTGCCGAGGCCCACGCCCGCGACCTCGTCCATCAGCACCTTGTAGGCCCGGTTGGCATAGATGACCGTGGTGACGTCGAGCCGCTCACGCGCCTGCGTCCATAGCGATTGCAGCGTGTACATGGCGCTGCCGTCCGCCTGCAGCGACACCACCTTGCGGCCGGGGCAGGCGATAGCGGCGCCGGTGGCGACAGGCAGGCCGTCGCCGATCGCCCCGCCCGAGAGCTGGAGGCTGTCATGCGGCGCCGCCGTTTCGTTGAGCGGGTAGAAGGGAAAGCCCGAAGAGATCGTCTCGTCGGAAATGATGGCGTTCTCGGGCAGGAAATGCCCGGCGATGCGCATGATGCCCTCCGCGGTGATGCGGCCATCCGCAGGCAGGGCAGGCGGGGCGTGCGCGGAGGCTTTGCCGGGCGCAGTCGCGCCGATCGCCTCGGCTAGGGCTTCGAGGGCGCCGGTGCCGTCCTCATGCGGAAAGGCGAGCACGAGAGGCCGGCAGCCGGACGGCGTCAGCTCGCTCGGCTGTCCCGGATAGGCGAAGAAGGCGATCGGTGCCTGTGAGCCGACCAGGATGAGGGTCTGCGTGCCCTTGAGGAAATCGAGGGCGGGACCGGGGCGGTAGGGCAGCCTTTCCACCTTGATGCGCCCCGCGCCGCGTTCGACCCGCGGCACGAAGGTGTCGCAGATCAGCCGGGCCCCGGTCTTGGCCGCGATGCGGCCCGCTGCCGCCAGCCCGCGGCCGCGCAGGGCCTCGCCGCGTAAGAGGAAGGCAACCGGACCGCCCGCGTCGAGCGCCGCCACCGATTGCGCCACGGCGGTGTCCGAAACGGGTGCGGGGCCGAGGACAGGGAGCGGCGCGGCCGGCCTGTCGGCAACGAGCCAGGCGGTATCGGCCGGCAGGATCAGGCTGGCGATCTGGCCGGGCGCGGTGCGGGCCGCCTGCACGGCGCGGGCGGCATCGGCGGCGACGCTGCGGGCGTTGGGGGAGGAATGCACCCAATGCGAGACCGGGCGGGCGAAGGCGGCGACATCGGAGGTCAGCGGCGCATCGAAACGCTGATGCGCGGAGGCATGGTCGCCGATGATGTTGACCATCGGCACCGGCACCTTGCGGGCATTGTGGAGATTGGCGAGGCCATTGGCCAGGCCCGGGCCGAGATGCAGCAGCGTCGCCGCCGGCTTGCAGGTCATGCGGGCATAGCCATCCGCCGCGCCGGTGACCACGCCCTCGAACAGGCCGAGCACCGGCCGCATGCCCTCGATGCGGTCGAGCGCGCCGACGAAATGCATTTCCGAAGTGCCGGGATTGGCAAAGCAGACCTCGACGCCGCTATCGACCAGCGTGCGCACCAGGCTTTCGGCGCCGTTCATGGTATCGGAGACGGGGAGGGGCTCATGCATGGTGGGCGTCCGTAGGCTGAAAGAAGGCTGGAACGTTCACCCTTAGGCGCAAACGCCCCGTCATCTCAAGCATAACGGCACGGCGCCGCGCTTGGGGCTCACCCGCAATCCTTGGCGATCAGCGGCGAGAAGGCCCAGCCATGGATGCCCTTGCTGAAGCCATCCTCCTCAAGGCGCGAATCGCCGCGCCACCAGGTGACCTCGACCCATTTGCCTGTGCGCCCCTGGCCATATTGCACTTCGTCCTCGGGCTTCATACGGGCGATCAGGCGGTGCTGCGGGCCGGGACCGGCGCGCAGGGCGACAAAACCATCCGGTGTCTTGCGCAGATGGCATAGCTCCATGGCGGAGCCTGCGGCGGGCCAGAGACAAGCGAAGCAGACGGCGAGCAAGGGAGGACGAAGGGAGCGGTTCATGGCAGGGCCCGGTGCGTGGATGCCCGACCAAGCCACAGGCAACGGGATACCGCCGTGACAGTGCGCACAGGGCGTTCTCTCCTTCTCCCCCCTGTGGTAGAAGGTGGCGCGAAGCGCCGGATGAGGGGGCTCGCGACCTGACTTTTCTGATGCTCACTCGCAAGCACGACCTGAACAAGTTGCGAGACCCCTCATCCGCCTGCCGGCGCCTTCTCCCGCAGGGGGAGAAGGGAATAGTTCAGCTGGCGATCAACCTCGGCGACAGGATTCTCGTCGGCGTCGTTTTCTGGCCATGTCCCGGCCCATATGCGACATCGTTCCAGCGCGTCTTCTATAGAGCTAATCGGCAACGGGATGGCATCGGCGCTGCATCCTGCGGTTGTGGTCGCGTGGCCTTGGGAGAAGGTCGCACTGAGGCAGCAACCGCGGCGGCTGAGGCGCTAGGGTTTCCCGCAACGCATCCGGAGTCGCAGGCAAATGGCAGTGTTTCCAAAAAAGGCGAAGGTCGTCATCGTCGGATTGGGCGGGATCGTCGGCGCATCGATCGCCCATCATTTGATCGAGCGGGGCTGGGACGACATCGTCGGCATCGACAAGTCGGGCATCCCGACCGATATCGGCTCCACCGCCCATGCCTCCGATTTCTGCTATGCCACCAGCCACGATTTCCTGTCCTGCTGGACCACGCTCTATTCCATCGATTTCTACGAGAAGATGGGTCACTACGCCCGCGTCGGCGGCATCGAGGTGGCCCGCGTGGGCGACGATGCCCGCATGGACGAGATCAAGCGCAAGGTTGCCTCCGGCAAAGCCTTCGGCACCCGTGCCCGCCTGATCGAGCCGGCCGAGATCAAGGAGAAGTTCCCGCTGATCGAGGAGCATCTTGTGCAGGGCGGCCTGTGGGATCCCGATGCCGGCCTTGTCATCCCACGCTCGCAGACGGTGGCGGGCAAGCTCGTCGACCAGGGCGAGGCCGCCGGCAAGCTCCAGGTCTTCGCCAACACGGCGGCTCAGTCGCTCATCATCGAGAACGGCCGCATCAAGGGCGTGGTCACCAGCCGCGGCACTATCGAGGCCGATCATGTCGTTGTTTGTGCCGGCCTGTGGGGCCGCCTGATCGCCGAGATGGCCGGCGAGGACCTGCCGGTGATGCCGGTCGATCATCCGCTTACCTTCTTCGGGCCCTATAACGAGTTCGCCGGCACCGGCAAGGAGATCGGCTGGCCGCTGATGCGCGACCAGGGCAACTCCGCCTATATGCGCGACACCGGCGATCCGACGACCGCCGAAGGCGGCCAGATCGAGTGGGGCTATTACGAGGAGACCAATCCGCGCCTGTGCCATCCGCGTGACCTTCTCGAAAAGCACGAGGCGCGCCTGTCGCCCTCGCAGCGCGACCTCGACATGGAGCAGATCATCGGCCCACTCGAACGCGCCATGGAGCTGACGCCGATTCTCGGCGAGCTGGGTTACAATGAGGGCCATTCCTTCAATGGCCTTCTGCAGGTCACCACCGATGGCGGCCCCTCCATGGGCGAAAGCCAGAAGGTGCGGGGCCTGTGGTATGCGGTCGCTATCTGGGTCAAGGATGGCCCCGGCATGGGCAAGCTCATCGCCGACTGGATGACCGACGGGCGTACGCCGATCGACCACAACAAGATCGACTATGCTCGCTTCTCCCCGCACATGCTGGAGGAAGGCTTCATCGAGGGGCGTTGCGGCGAGGCGGCCCGCAAGATCTATAACCCTGCCGTGCATCCGCGCGAGCCCTATGACACCGGCCGCAATATCAGGCGCTCGCCCTTCTATGAGCGCGAGAAGGAGCTCGGCGGCTACTTCATGGAGCTCGGCGGCTGGGAACGCGCCCATGGCTACGCCGCCAACGAGCATTTGCTCGAGAAATACGGAAACCGCGTGCCGGTGCGCGCGAACGAATGGGACAACCGCCATTTCTGGCGCGTCTCCAATGCCGAACAGCTCGCCATGAGCGAGGATTGCGGCATCATCAACCTCTCGCATTTCGCCATGATCGATGTCGAGGGGCCTGACCATGTCGCGCTGATGGAATGGGTCTGCGCCGCCAAGATCGGCGGCGAAGCGAATATCGGCAAGGGCATCTACACCCATTTCCTCGACGAAAACGGCATGGTGCGCGCCGACCTCACCGTGTTCCGCATGGCGGACCGCTGCCGCGTGGTCGACGGCGCCGATGCCGGCCCGCGCGATCTCAACTATCTGCGCCGCGTTGCCCAGGACAAGGGCTTCGACGTGACCGTCACCGATACTTCGGAGAAATACGTCACCATCGGCATCTGGGGCCCGAATGCCCGCGTCAATCTGAAGAAGGTAGTGGAAGACCCGACCGGGCTCGATCCGGAGAACTTCGCCTTTGCCGCCATCAAGCAGATCCACATCGGGGGCAAGGACGTCTCCGCCTTCCGCATCTCCTATGTCGGCGAGCAGGGCTGGGAACTGCACATGCGCTACGAGGACGGCCTTGCCGTCTGGGACGCGTTGCGCACCACCGGGGTGATGGCGGTCGGCGTGGAGACCTATGCCAATTCCCGCCGCATGGAAAAGAGCCTGCGCTTGCAGAATGCCGAGCTCAACACCGAGTACAACCTGATCGAAACCGATCTCCAGCGCCCCAAGGTCAAGGAGGCCGATTTCTGCGGCAAGGCCAGGCATTTGGAGCACCGCGCCCGCGCCCACCAGCCGGCCATGCTGTGTACGCTGGTGATCACGGACAATGTCGATGCCAAGGGCGTCGCTCGCTACCCCGTCGGCATCCTGCCGGTGATGGACCCTGAGACCGGCGAGACGCTGGTCGACGAACTCGGTCGCCGGTCCTACACCTATTCGATCGCCTATGGCCCGACCATCGGCAAGAACATCGCGCTCGCCTATCTGCCGCATGCCTATGCGCAGGAGGGTCGCAAGTTCCAGGTCGAGTATTTCGGCGAGACCTATCCGGTCGAGGTGGCCGGCGTCGGCTATAAGCCGCTCTACGACCCCGCAAACGCCAAGCCGCGAAGCTGAGGGGAAACCTGACCCTCCTCATCCTGGGAAGGTCATCTCCACTCCGAGTTCTCCACGTCACAATTGCCCCTTCTTGTTGACGTTTGGGGCCGGCACGCGGAAGTAAGGGATCTCAATCCCCAGCCCTCTCCCGGTGTGGGAGAGGGAGCCCGCCATGCCCAAGAAACCAATAGCCAAACCGATAGCCAAGAAGAAGATCGAGCGCTTTCCCGAACCGCCCAGCATGCCGCCTGAGACCTCCGTCATCGCCATCGGCGATATCCACGGGCGGCTCGATTTGCTGGAACCCCTGCTCACGCGCATCGAAAGGCGGGCGTCGCTGCTGCCGGGCCTCAAGCATGTCGTGGTCAGCGTCGGCGATCTCATCGACCGCGGCCCCGATTCCGCCGGCGTGATCGAGCGGCTGATGAACGGCGTGCGAGGCTGTGAGCTGGTGGTGCTCCTGGGCAACCACGAGGACGCGCTGCTCGGCTTTCTCGACGACAAGCCGATCGGCGATGCCTGGCGCAGCTTCTTCGGCGCCGACGCCTTCCTGCAGAGCTATGGCATTGCCAGCCGGCAGAATTACAAGGTGGAGAAGACGCCGGACCGCCTGCGCCAGGACATGCTTTCAGCCATACCGCAGGCGCATCTCGATTTCCTGCGTGGCCTGCCCACCTCCTACAGTATCGGCGACTATTTCTTCGTCCATGCCGGCGTGCGTCCCGGCGTGCCGCTGGCCGAGCAGGACGATCGCGACCTCGTCTGGATTCGCGAGGAGTTCCTGCATTCCACGCAACGCTTCGAGAAGAAGATCGTCCACGGCCACACACCGGTGCGCAAGCCGGACTTCAACCGCAACCGCATCAATCTGGACACCAAGGCCTATGCCTCGGGCATCCTGACGGCTGTACGGTTCGAGGGCATCGAGGCCGTGGTATTCTGAGCCCCTGAGGCCCGCGCTCCCGGGGCATTGCCGCCCCTTGCCGCGCGGCCCGCACGCCCCTTATGGTGTCGCATGGAGGGAGCGCATCATGGGGTCATTCCATCTGCCCGCTATCCCCGACGATGTCAGCGTCATCGCCTTCGGCGACGTGCACGGCTGCTACGACAAGCTGGAGATCCTGCTCGAACAGATCGAGGCGCGCCTGGCGTCTTTGCCGGAGCGACGGCACATCGTCGTCTCTGTCGGCGATCTCGTCGATCGCGGCCCGGATTCGGCCCGTGTGGTCGATCGCCTCGCGGCTGGACTGCCGGGCTGCGAGCTCGTGGTGCTCAAGGGCAATCACGAAGCCATGATGCTCGACTTCATCCGTGGCGGCGAGGATGCCGAGGCCTGGCTGCACAATGGCGGCCTGCGCACGCTGGCGAGCTACGGCGTCGATCTGGAGCGGGCCCTGGCCGCAGGCCCGACGCTTCACGACCTGCGCCGCGCCTTTCTCGACGCGATACCGGAGCATCACCTCGCCTTTCTGGCGAAAATGCCGCTCAGCTATGCCTGCGGTGATTATTTCTTCGTTCATGCCGGCGTCCGCCCCGGCCGCCCGCCCGCCCGGCAGGACGAGGAGGACCTGCTCTGGATCCGCAACGAGTTCCTCGACTGGGATGGCGATTTCGGCAAGCGCATCGTGCATGGCCACACGCCGGTCGATATCGCGACCTTCAGGCCCAACCGCATCAATCTCGACACCGGCGCCTGTTTCGGCGGCCCTCTGACCGCCGTGCTGCTGGAAGGGACGGAGGCGGTGATTTTTTGAGGGCGCTCCGTCGCTTCACCTGTTGAAACCTTTGGTCAAAAGCTGCCGATTGCTTGCCCCGGCCGGGTGCAACTGCGAGTCTCCGCACCAGATATCGGCTTTGTCACCAGGAGAAATCGATCGTGCCGCCAGAGACCGGCAACCTCGTCACCGCCGACCTGATCGCCGTTCTCGTGGCGGTGACCGCAGGGCGGCCGCGGGTGATGACGGTGCGCGAGGGCAGGGGCCTGCCCTCCGGTCCCTTCGAGGCCGGCCACCGGTCGCTGCAGACCGGGCTGCGTGCCTGGGTGGAACGCCAGACCGGCCATCCCCTCGGCTATGTCGAGCAGCTCTATACCTTCGCCGACAACGATCGCGGGGCGCAGGACATGCAGCGGGCGATCTCGATCTCCTATCTAGGCCTGACGCGGGAAAATGCCGGTGGAGGCGAGGAAACCGGTTGGCGCGACTGGTATGAGTATTTCCCCTGGGAGGACCATCGCGCCGGTCTGCCGGCCTTCTTCCAGACGGGAATCGTCGCGCCCCTGCGTGCCTGGGCCGGGGCGGTCGACAGTGCGGCCATGCGGGAGATCAGGTCCCAGCGGGTCGATATCACCTTCGGGCTTGAGGGTTTTGCCTGGAACGAGGAGCTCGTGCTGCAGCGCTACGAGCTGCTCTACGAGGCCGGGCTGGTACCGGAAGCTGCCACGAACGGCGTTGTGGGCGCGCAAGCGGTGCCGGCCTCGCAAGCGGTGCCGGGCAGGCCGATGCATGCCGACCATCGCCGCATCCTCGCCACCGGCATTGCCCGTCTGAGAGCCAAGATCAAATACCGCCCAGTGGTGTTCGAATTGCTGCCCGCCACCTTCACCTTGCTGCAGCTCCAGCGCAGCGTCGAGGCCCTGGCTGGGCGCCTGGTGCACAAGCAGAATTTCCGCCGCCTGATCGAGCAGCAGGAACTGGTGGAGGAGACCGGCGAGATCGCCGCCGAGACCATCGGCCGCCCGGCCAAGCTGTTCCGCTTCCGCCAGGCCGTGCTGGCCGAGCGCGTAGCCGCCGGCACCAAGCTGCCGCTGGCGCGGGGGTAGGAGTGTCCCCTCACTGAGTCTAGCGCGGTCCCCTTCTCCCCTTGCGGGAGAAGGTGGCATTGCGAAGCAATGACGGATGAGGGGTCTTGCGACCTTGCCAGCCTTGGTGCTCGCTCAAAGGTGTAATCTCTGGATGGGGGCTAGACCCCTCATCCGCCGCTTCGGGGCTCCCAGTCCACTCCAAGTGGAGTGGACGATCCCCACCAGGGGAGAAGGGGAGTCGCGGTTCGCTCTCTCGGTTTTGCTCCAATCTCTTATGCTCCAAGTGAACATAATTCGCTTGACATTGCTTATACTCCCATTGAGCATATGCCCAACATATGCTCAATGGGAGTATAAATATGAGCCCCGATGCTGCCGTTCTCACCCGCACCGCGCCGCTCTATGAGCGGGTCAAGCGCGTCATTCCCGCCATGGAATGGCCTGTCTTCGCCGATGACGTCGACGCCATCCTGGCGCTCAAGCGCGAGCGCAACGCCGTCATCTTGGCGCACAACTACCAGACGCCGGAAATCTTCCACTGCGTCGCCGACGTGGTCGGCGACAGCCTGGCCCTGGCCCGCAGGGCTGTCGATACCGATGCCGATGTCATCGTGCTGGCGGGCGTGCATTTCATGGCCGAGACCGCCAAGCTGCTCAATCCGGACAAGACGGTGCTGATCCCCGATCTTCGCGCCGGCTGCTCGCTGGCCGATTCGATCCAGCCGGAGGATGTGCGCCTGATGCGCCAGACCTATCCCGGCGTGCCCATCGTCACCTATGTCAACACCTCGGCGGCGGTGAAGGCGGAGTCCGATGTCTGCTGCACCTCGGGCAATGCCAAGAGGATCGTCGAAAAGCTCGGCGTGCCCCGGGTGATCATGCTTCCCGACGAATATCTCGCCCGCAACATCGCGGCCGAGACCGATGTCGAGATCATCGCCTGGAAGGGCCATTGCGAGGTGCATGAGCGCTTCTCGCCGGCCGAGGTGCGCCAGCTCAGGGAAGACCATCCCGGCGTGATCGTCCTCGCACATCCCGAATGCCCGCCGGAGGTGGTGGCGGAAGCCGATTTCTCCGGCTCGACCGCGCTGATGTCCGACTATGTCGCCGAGCACAAGCCTGCCCGCGTGGTGCTGCTGACCGAATGCTCGATGAGCGACAATGTGGCCGTGCAGCACCCCACCGTCGATTTCGTGCGCCCCTGCAATCTCTGTCCGCATATGAAGCGCATTACGCTCGCCAATATCCGCCAGGCGCTGGAGACCAACCGGCACGAAGTCACCATCGATCCTGCCATTGCGGTTGCCGCGCGCCGGGCCGTCGAGAGGATGCTCGAGCTATGAGCGATCATCCCCAACTCTATCGCGACCGCCCGGTGGTGGTCGGGGCCGGCCTCGCCGGGCTGATGACGGCGCTCTCACTCGCCCCCGAACCGGCGGTGCTGCTCTCCCGCGCGTCGCTCGGCGCGGAAACCTCGACCGGCTGGGCGCAGGGCGGGCTCGCCGCAAGCCTGGCTGATGATGATACACCTGCACTTCACCTTGAGGATACGCTGGCGGCCGGCGGTGGCCTGGTGGCGGCGGTGGCGGCTCGCTCCATCCTCGACGCTGCTCCGGATGCGGTGCGTCGGCTCGCCGCTCTCGGTGTCGATTTCGACAGGAACGGCGAGGACTTCCAACTCGGCCTCGAAGCCGCCCATGGCCGCCGCCGCATCGTACATGCCGATGGCGACGCCACGGGACGAGAGATCGTGCGCGCCTTGGTCGCCGCAGTGCGTAAGACGCCCTCGATCACCGTGCTGGAGGGCGTCGAGGCACGGCGCCTCATCGTCGAGGACGGCACCATCGCCGGCGTCGTCTGCGTCGGCCCGAACAGCGAGGCGATGACCATTCCCACCGCACGCGTGGTGCTGGCCACCGGCGGCATCGGCGGCCTCTTCAGCGATAGCACCAATCCTCGCACCAGCCAGGGGCAGGGGCTCGCCCTGGCGGCTCGCGCCGGGGCGCTGCTCTCCAATCTCGAATTCGTGCAGTTCCATCCAACCGCGCTCGATACCGCGGCGCGGCCGATGGGACTGGTCAGCGAAGCCGTGCGGGGTGAGGGCGCCGTGCTGATCGACGAGACCGGCGAGCGCTTTCTCCGCCATCTGCCAGGCGCCGAACTGGCCCCGCGCGACGAAGTCGCCCGCGGCATCTGGCAGCATCTGTCGGGCGGGCACCAAGTCTACCTCGATGCCCGCCAACGGCCCGGCGCGGGGTTCGCACGCCGCTTCCCGGGTATCGACCGGCTCTGCCGGGACGCAGGCTTCAATCCCGCCTTGCAGCCTCTGCCGGTGCGTCCGGCCCAGCACTATCACATGGGCGGCATTGCGGTGGATGGACAGGGCCGAAGCTCCCTGCCGGGTCTATGGGCTTGTGGCGAAGTGGCCTGCACCGGTCTGCACGGCGCCAATCGCCTCGCCAGCAATTCCCTGGCCGAGGCTGCGGTCTGCGCCGCCTGGGTCGCCGACAGCGTGAGGAGCGCACCGGCCGCCAGCCGCCGATTCGCGGGAACTTCCATTGCCGCGAATGCTGCTGACCTTCGCGCCGGGGATGCCGAGTCAACGCGTCCGATTCTATCGCGTGCGCTCGGCGTGGTGAGGGACCGGGCCGGGCTAGAGGCGGCGATCGCCGAACTCCTACCGCTGGCCACCAGCACACGCCCTGGCTCGGGGCCCGCCTTGGTCAGCCTGATGCTGGCCGTCTCCGCGCTATGCCGGCAGGAAAGCCGGGGCGCGCATTGCCGCACGGATTTCCCCAGCAGCCTGCCGGAGGCGACACCGTCTCTCCTCTCGCTCGACCAGGCCCTCTCAACAGCCCGTGAGGTCGCCCTCTCCCTTCCTTTCGCAGAAAGCGCCTGACATGTCCCTTTCTCCCCTGTCCCACCTGCTGTTCGAGCCTGTCGTCCGCGCGGCCCTGGTCGAGGATCTCGGCCGTGCCGGCGACCTCACCACCGATGCCATCGTGCCTGTCGGTCTCAAGGCGACCACCGTGCTGGCCGCACGCCAGGACGGCGTGGTCGCCGGCCTCGACATTGCCGCCGCCGCCTTCCGCCTGCTCGATCCTTCTGCTGCGATCGCGGTGGAACGCGGCGACGGCGCCAGCGTATCGCCTGGCTCGATCATCGCCACCGTCACCGGTTCGGCCCGGGCCTTGCTGACGGGCGAGCGCACGGCGCTCAACATCCTCTGCCGTCTCAGCGGCATCGCCAGCGCCACCGCCTCGGTGGTGGAGGCGATCAGGGGGCACAAGGCCACCATCGTCTGCACCCGCAAGACCACGCCCGGCCTGCGCGCTTTGGAGAAATATGCGGTGAGGGCCGGCGGCGGCGGCAATCACCGCTTCGGGCTCGACGATGCCATCCTGATCAAGGACAACCATGTCGCCATCGCCGGCGGCATCCGCCCGGCGCTCGAGCGGGCCAAGGCCGCGGCGGGCCACATGGTCAAGATCGAGCTGGAGGTCGATACGCTGGCCCAGCTCGAGGAGGCGCTGGCCGTTGGCGTCGATGCCGTGTTGCTCGACAATATGGGACCGGATGAATTACGCGAGGCGGTGGCCATGGTCGGCGGACGGGCGCTCACCGAGGCCTCAGGCCGGGTTACGGCGGCGACGGCGCCGGCAATCGCGGCCTCGGGCGTCGACCTCATCTCCATCGGCTGGCTCACCCATAGCGCGCCGATCCTCGACATTGGCCTGGATTATCGGGCCTGAGCGGCCGAATGCTGTTCACTTAAAGAGGTAACACCCCGTTTTGTCATAGCTGGGCTTGACCCGGCTATCCGGAATAAGCGCGAAGGGGCTGGATTGCCGGGTCAAGCCCGGCAATGACAAAGGTCGAGCAAACCCGAAGACGCTGAGGTGAACTGCAGTGGAGGCTGAGCGGCATTGCCGCATCCCCTTGCTGCGGCAAGCGTGGCTGATATGCTGGCTTCATGCAGAATCGTGTCGTACCCTTTCCCATCCCGCCGCGTGTGCCGGCGGGGACAACCATCATTGCCTTCGGCGACGTCCACGGCCATCTCGCGCTGATGGAGGAGATCCTGGCCAGGGCGCAAGCTCGGGCCCAGGCCAAGCCGGACCGGCGCCACATCGTCATCAGCCTCGGCGATCTCGTCGATCGCGGCCCCGATTCCCGCGGTGTCGTGGCCCGGCTGATGGGCAACCTGCCAGGTTGCGAGCTCCATGTGCTCAGGGGCAATCACGAAACCTTGCTGATGTCCTTCCTCGCCGGCGACCCGGATGCCGACGTCTGGCTCAAATGGGGCGGCATGGCCACCGTCGGCAGCTATGGCGTCGACATCAAGGGAGCCGACCCGCATTCGAAGCGGGATGTCGAGCGTCTCAGGGCGGAGTTCCGCGCCAGGATGCTGCCCGACCATCTCGACTTCATGCGCACGCGGCCGCTGAGCCTCACCTTCGGCGATTATTTCTTCGTACATGCCGGCGTGCGGCCGGATGTGCCGCTGGCCAAGCAGAAGGAATATGACCTGATCTGGATCCGCGACGAGTTCCTGCCCTCGGGCCAGCTCTTCGAGAAGAAGATCGTGCATGGCCACACCTCGGTGGAGGAGCCGGATTTCCGCACCAACCGCATCAATCTCGACACCGGCGCCTGCTATGGCGGCAAGCTGACGGCGGCGATCTTCGAGGATGACGTGGCCGAGGTGTTCGCCTCCATCCCGGCGCCGCCTGGCACGCATTTTCCCTGAGAATGATACGAAGAGGTTGATCGGGCAGGAACATGCCTTCCGTATGTTTAAGCCGGTCCTGTGCCGCCCCTCACCTCAATCCCAGTCCACTCCACTTGGAGTGGACTGGGATTGAGGTGAGGGGCGGCGCGGCATTGGCAGGATTGCGGTGGCGACTGAACACCCTTTCTGCGCTCAATGCGTGACCAGCCACTCCATCGGATGGTCTTCGCCGCGAGGGGCGTAGAGCGGCGGCACGGGGTTGGGAATCTCCGTAAAGCGCGGCTTGACGCCGAGCAGCGGGCCGATGCGCTCCAGGATCTTGCCGGTGGTAACCCCGGCATTCCAGGCGGCGGAACTGTAGCCATAGGTCTCGGGCAGGCCCTTGGGCTCGTCATAGAGCACGAGCACCAGATATTTCGGCTTGTCGAAGGGAAATACCGCCATGAAGGTGGTGAAGTTGAGCTTCTTCGAATAGCGCCCGTTGATGACCTTTTCGGCCGTGCCGGTCTTGGCGCCGATGCCGAGCCCGGGCACATTGGCCTTCTTGCCGGAGCCGTCGGTGGCGTTGAGGCGCATGATGTAGCGCATCACGTCGGAGGTGTGCTTCTTCAGGACCAGCTTGGAGCCCGCCAGGGCGTCGCCTTCGTTGCGCGCCAGGAACGTCGGCTTCATCAAATGGCCGCCATTCATCATCGCCCCCACCGCCATCATCGCCTGCAGCGGCGCCACGGCCATGCCATGACCGAAGGCGATGGTGATGGTGTTGATCTCGCTCCAGCGCCTGGGCAGGATCGGCATGGCGTTCTCGGGCAGTTCGGTGACCAGTCGCGTGGTCTGGCCCATCATCCTCAGAAAGGCCTTGTGGGCGTCGACGCCGAGGGCGAGGGCCATTTTGGCCGAGCCGATATTGGAGGAGAAGGTGAAGACCTCCGGCAGGCTCAGCATGCGCCGACGGGCGTGGTCGTCATGAATGGTGAAGCGGCCATATTTGAGCGTGGTGCGGGCATCGAGCATGGAAGCGGTGGTGAATCTGCCCGATTCGATCGCCATGGCGGTGGTCAGGGCCTTGAAGGTCGAGCCCATCTCGAACACGCCGACATTGATGCGGTTGATCCGGTTGGGATCCAATGCCTCGGCCGGGTTGTTGGGATCGAAATCGGGCAAGGACACCAGCGAGATCATTTCGCCGGTATTGACGTCCATGATGGCGCCGGCCGCCGCCTTGGCCTGGTAGTGCTCCATCCCCGCGACGAGTTCGTCGCGCATCACCGCCTGGGCTCGCAGATCGATCGAAAGGCGCACAGGCTTGAGATCGTGCGGGTCGGAGGCGTAGCCGAGTGCCTGCAGCTCGGAGAGGCCGCGCTTGCGGTCGATATATCGCTCGATGCCGGCAATGCCCTGGTTGTCGATGTTCACGGCCCCGAGCACATGGCTCACCGTCGGCCCGTTGGGATAGATGCGCTTGGCCTCGTTGAGAAAGCCGATGCCCGGCAGGCCGAGTGCATAGATGCGATTGCGCTGCTCGGGCGTGATCTCGCGCTTGAGCCAGATAAAGCCCTTGCCCGAGGCAAGCTTGGCCCTTAGATCGCGTGCATCAAATTCGGGCATCTGGGCGGTGAGCAACTCGGTCGCCTCGTCGACATCGATGATCTTCCTCGGTTCGGCGTAGAGCGAAGGCACCTGCACGTCGGTGGCCAGGATCCGGCCATTGCGGTCAAGGATATCCGGGCGTGCCGCAGCCAACTGGTCGGCTGCCGAGCGGCGCGCGTCATATTGCTCGTCCGGCGCGGTGCCGAACTGCACCAACCGCGCCAGAATCGCCATATAGATGCAGACGAAGCCCACCACGATCAGCATGATGCGGCCGGCGCTTTTCTGCAGTTTGGTGGGCACTAGGGGACGCCGCCTGCGTCTTTCGGCCGGCCTAGCAGGGTGGTTCTCCGTCGGAGCTTCGAAAGGCGGCTGGCCCGTGAGGACCTCCTGGCCTTGGTCTGCCTCGTCGACGGAAGAGGTCTGCATCGTCGCTTTTCCCAATGCGTATGCAGATTCCTCCTGATCGAGCCAAGGGATCGATCAGGAGGAATCCGCAGGATCTCAAACCCTGCTCGGAGCAAAGCGCGTCCATGGCCGAACGCCTGTTTGCTCTGGCTCCTTGTTTCCAAGCCAACCTGATGGATTGGCTAGAGCGTTCTTGCCTCCAATCGCAAAACGCTTTGGCAGGCAGCCGCCATCTGCCGGGCTCGCGCCCGGCGGTTCCTGCCGCATCTTGATTTGACGTTGATGATACGGGGCGCGTGGAGGTCGCCCGCTATCCAAAAGGGCGTTGGTGTCTAAAAATGGTTCATTCTATTCATGGAATAGCAATAAAGCCGCAGGAAATTCAGGTAAAGGGTATCAACTCATTAACAATTCGTACGGTTATCGAGGTCTTAACGGGGAGGTAACCGCTGAGGGTAGCCTGTGTTTAGCGGGGGTAAGCATAGATATTTGCCGCAACGAGTGTCGTTCTGTCGTGCCCGGACTTGACCCGGGGATCCGGAGTCCCGGCATAGTCAGGCCGCCTGACCGGGCTGGCTTTCCTCGGGCTGCAGCAGGTCGCGGATCATGCCGCGGGCGATTTCCTCTTCGCCCATCAGGATCGCATCGGCCCCGAGCCCGCGGAGATAGTCCACCGCCTCCTCGCTATGCGCCCGGGCGAGAATGCGGATGGACGGGTTGAGCGTGCGGGCCTGCTCCACCAGATGGCCGGCTTCGAAGGCGTCGGGGATGGCGACGACCAGCCATTTCGCGCCGGCCAGATTCTGCAGCTCCAGCGTCTCGTAGTCGCCGGCCGGTCCGGAATAGACCTCGATGCCTTCGGCTTTCAGCTTCTCGACCTCGCTCTGCGATTCCTCGATCACCACCAGCGGCACGCCGGCCTGGTGCAGGGCCTTGGCCACCCGGCTGCCGACGCGGCCATGGCCGACCAAAATGGCGTGCTGGCTGAGTTTGGTCGGCTGGACCACTTCGATGTCATCATCCTTGGGCAGGGGCGCCGGAGCGGGCGCGGCTTCCGCGACGGACGCACCCGGCGAGGCCTCCGGCTGAGGCTGTGCCTCGGGCTCGGCCTCAGGTTTGACTTCCGGCTTGACTGGGGCGGTTGGCTGGCGTTCGGGACGCAGCACGAAGCGGTCCAGCGCCATGAACAGGATCGGGTTGATCACGATTGAGATGAGGGCGCCCGCCACCACCAGATCGCGCGCCGTGCCGGGGATGATCTGCAGCTTGACACCGAGCACCGCCAGAATGAACGAGAATTCGCCGATCTGGGCGAGACTCGCCGAAATGGTGAGCGCGACGCCCTTGGAATAACCGAAGCCGCGCACGATCAGGAAGGCGGCAATCGACTTGCCGATCACGATAATCACGAAGGTCGCGAGCACGCCGAGGGGATGCTGGATCAGGATCGCCGGGTTGAACAGCATGCCCACCGAGACGAAGAACAGCACGGCGAAGGCGTCGCGCAGCGGCAGCGTCTCATTGGCGGCCTGCTTGCTGAGCGGGGATTCGGCCAGCACCATGCCGGCGAAAAAGGCGCCCAGCGCGAAGGAGACGCCGAAGAGCACGGCCGCGCCATAGGCGACCCCGAGCGAAATCGCCAGCACGGCCAGGCGGAAGAGCTCGCGCGAACCGGTATGGGCGACGAAATGCAGGACCCAGGGGATGACCTTGCGCCCGACCACCAGCATCAGCGCCACGAAGGCGGCGACCTTGATGGCGGTGACCAGGAGGGTCGCGGCGATCGAATTGAGGCCGAGATTGGCGGCGAGGCCTGAAGGTGCGACCTCGCCCGGCGCATGGCCGCCGAGAAGTCCGGCCAGCGGAGGGATCAGCACCAGGGTGATCACCATCACCAGGTCTTCGACGATCAGCCAGCCGACGGCGATACGGCCACGCTCGGTCTCGATCAGCTTGCGCTCTTGCATGGCGCGCAGCAGCACCACGGTACTGGCGACCGAGAGGGCGAGGCCGAAGACGATGCCCGTGCCGAGGCCCCAGCCCATGACCCAGGAAAAACCCATGCCGAGCAGGGTCGCCACCGCGATCTGGCCCAGCGCGCCGGGAACGGCGATGGCGCGGACGGAGAGCAGGTCCTTCAGCGAAAAATGCAGGCCGACACCGAACATCAGCAGGATCACGCCGAGCTCGGCGAGCTCATTGGCGAGATTCTGGTCCGCCACGAAACCGGGCGTGAAGGGGCCGATCACCACGCCGCCAAGCAGATAGGCGACGATCGGAGACAGTCGTAACCGCTGTGCGACAAGCGCAAAGATGAATGCCAGTCCCAGGCCCGCCACGATCGTTGCAATCAACGGTGTCTCGTGCGGCATGGAACCTCCCTTCGCGGTCGTAACGAGCGTTCGAGTGCTTACAGCACCGGAAGCGCTTTCCAGAAAAGTTGGTCGACTTTTCGATTAGGAAAACGCGCTGAAACAAAGAATTAGAGAAAAGGGCGATTTAAGGAAATCGCACTTTGCCCCGCATTTATATGGTGATTGCCTTGCGGCCGCTTCACCATAGGAGAGTTCCATAGTGAGCGCTCGTTAACAATCGGAAAGGTCGCGATCAATTCACGCCAAAAGCGCGGAACGAAGCAGTCACGACGCGCAAAGCATGCCCCGGCGAATGAAGCCGATCAAGGCTCCAGTTCGGTATCCCAATAGAGGTAATCGAGCCAGCTCTCATGCAGATAGTTCGGCGGGAAATGCCGGCCGTTCTGGTGCAAGTCGCTGAGGGAGGGGGCGTAGGGCTTCTGGTTGGGATGCATGCCAGCCTCGGCGGGCATGGCGCCGCCCTTTTTCAGATTGCAGGGCGAGCAGGCGGCGACGACGTTTTCCCAGGTGGTCTGTCCGCCCCGGGAGCGGGGGATGACGTGGTCGAAGGTCAGGTCCGACCGTGTGCCGCAATATTGACAGGTGAAGCAGTCGCGCAGGAAGACGTTGAAGCGGGTGAAGGCGGGGTTTCGACTGGGTTTGACGTAGGTCTTGAGACACACCACCGAAGGTAATCGGAACTCGAAGGTGGGACTTCGCACCACCTTGTCATATTCGGAGATGATGTTGACCCTGTCGAGGAAGACCGCTTTCACCGTATCCTGCCAGGACCAGAGCGAGAGCGGATAATAGGACAGCGGCCGGTAATCGGCGTTCAGCACGAGCGCGGGACACGCCTCGGGCGAGACCGACGTATGAAACACAGCAGGCGAAACATGCGCTGTCACGAAGCGCTCCCGTCACCATCAGTCCAGCCGAAAAGGCCGATTCGGCTGTTCGTCCAACACAATGTAGGATTAACGTGTCGGTCTTGTGAAGGGGGTATAGCCACCGGCCGCCCCCTTGCCCTTACTCTTTTCCAGGCTGTTAGGGGCAAAAGGTGAAGGAAAACGACCTTCCCCGGATGCGACGGCCTCACCCCCGCAATTGGTGCGAGAGCCAGGCCAAGGTGCGGTCGGGAATGCCGAGTTCGTCGAGATGGTCGTGGGTGGCCAGCACATAATCGGGATTGGCGCCCGAAAGCCCGACGCCGCCGCGCACCACCTCCAGGAGCTGGCGGTCCGGCAGCTTGCCGCAATATTGATGGTGCGCCCGGTCGGCCCGGTAGGCGAGGGCGCGGACATGACGCCCGTCCTCGAGCCGGGCCTCGTGCAGGATCTCGATATAGACGCTGGTAGCCTGCTCGCGCCGGCGCAGATAGTCCACCGTCGCATCCCAGTTCTCGGAAGCGACGCGGAAGGCGACCCCCCGGCAGGAGCCGCCTCGATCGAGGCCGAGCACCAGGCCGGGCTTTTCGGGTGTGCCGCGATGGACATGCGACCAGATGCACAGGGCCCGGTGCAGGCCGCGAATCAGCGCATTCTGACGCTCTTCAAAGGCAAAGCCGGGATTCCACATCAGGGAACCATAGCCGAAGACCCAATTGGCTTCGGGGGCAGGCGAAACGGGTTGGTTCACTCGGCGGCCAGGTGGAATGCATCGAGATAGTGGAAGGGCAGGCCAGCGAGCGTATCGCGCAGCACGGTGAGATCCTGCTTCAGGCGGTCGAAGGCCGGAGCCAAGGAAAAATCCTGCTCGTTCATGTAGATCGAACGGTTGATCTCGATCTGGATGACGTGGAAGCCGGCGCCGGGATTGCCGTAATGCTCGGTGATGTAGCCGCCGGCATAGGGCTTGTTGCGTGCCACCGAATAACCGAGGTTGCGCAGGGCCTCGTCGGCGCAATCCATGATCAGATGCGAGCAACTCGTGCCGTAGCGATCGCCCAGCACGATGTCGGCGCGGGGCCTGTCCTCGCGTGCCAGGCCGCAGGACGGCATGGAATGGCAGTCGACCAGCAGCGCCACGCCGAATTCGCGGTGGATCTGGCCGAGCAGGCGGCGTAGCGTGCGGTGATAGGGCTTGTAGAGCTCCTCGATCCGGCGCAGTGCCTCGTCCACCGGCAGGCGGCGGGCGTAGATCTCCTGGTTCTCGCTGACCACGCGCGCCAGTGTGCCCAAGCCGCCGGCCACGCGCAGGGAGCGGGTATTGGCATAGTTCGGCAGCCTGCCGTCGAACATGCGCGGGTCGAGTTCGTAGGGTTCGCGGTTGACGTCCAGAAAGGCGCGGGGAAAGCGCGCGCTCATCACCGCCGAGCCGCTGGCAGCGACATCGGCGAGCAGGAGGTCGACGAAAGCATCCTCGGAGCGGCGCAGGGACAGCGGATCGAGGCGGGATGCCTCCAGGAAGGCGCGCGGATAGACCCGTCCCGAATGGGGCGAGTTGAACAGCAAAGGCGCCGCATAGGCCGCAGGCTCGACCACGTCGAAAGGAGGGCTGAGCTCGATGTCCATGCCGTGCACATACTCCAGCGGCGGGTTGCGGCCTCGTCGGCCGCGGCACCTCGAGGGTGCGGCCGGTTCGAACGATGCCGACATCATTCGACAAAATCACGGGCGGGCAAGCATCACAAGCCCCGCCGCATGATTTTTACTTCACCCGTCCCGCACAACAGCCACTGGCGGCATCACGAATTCGGGATTAACTCTATTGCGATGTAAACGGGGCGTTTACCCTGACGACGGTTTATAGAGTTCGAACATGCTCCGGCCCTGCCGGGGATTCGGGACGCCATCATGAACAAGATTCTCCTTGCCGAAGACGACAATGATATGCGCCGCTTCCTGGTGCGCGCCCTGCAGAATGCCGGACATGAGGTGATGTCCTACGATAACGGCCTGTCCGCCTATCATCGGCTGCGGGAAGAACCGTTCGAATTGCTGCTCACCGACATCGTCATGCCGGAAATGGATGGCATCGAGCTGGCCCGCCGGGCCACCGAACTCGATCCCGACATCAAGGTGATGTTCATCACCGGTTTCGCGGCCGTGGCGCTCAACCCCGATTCGCAGGCACCTCGCGACGCCAAGGTGTTGTCCAAGCCCTTCCATCTCAAGGATCTGGTCAACGAAGTCGACAAGCTCCTGAAGGCCGCCTGAACTTCTTTTCAAAATAGCGGGACGAATGGCTTGCATGGCCTGATTCAACCTGCTATCAGGCCGGCCTCCGCAAGCGATGGGCGCGTAGCTCAGCGGGAGAGCACTACGTTGACATCGTAGGGGTCACAGGTTCAATCCCTGTCGCGCCCACCATCGCTTACCAGAAAGAACTGAAGACCCAAGGCATCGCAAACGCGGTGCCTTTTGTTTTTGCCAGGACTCCCGCCGGTGCAGCGTTCCCCGACTCTGTCGAAAGGCCGGGAGCCTTATGTCGGCCTGCGCCTCCGCTCTTCGCTGCAGCATCTGACGGTCTTCGATGAAACTCCCTTCACGACGGCAGGCGGGAGGTGGCGCCGTTATAGGAGTATCCGACGGCCGCAGCCTTTCCAAGGCAAGACCCCGCATGCGTTCAAATACCAGATGTTCGACACTGCCAAGGCAGGAGTCGTGGCTATTTGAGGCAGCAGCGGCCAGGGCGAGTGGGTGGTTTCCCGACCTTGAGGAGTCGAAAAATATACGGGACGAATAAATTTCACGGTTATTTGAAAATTTTATACGATATGAATGATGTTTGTTGTAAATTTAGTACATGAATTTTCTTATATTGAATTATCAAAATATATTAAAACTGTTGCTTTAAAATCACATACTTGCAGCCGTGGTCATGATAGGAAAAATTATCGTCCTATTAGATCTGGGTTTGTAGAAATGAAGTTTCGGATTTCGGCAATAGCCTTTCTTCTTGCCACGGCCGGTGCTTCGGCTGCTGACCTGGCGCCCGCCGCAGTAGAGCCGGTGGCTCCTGCAGCCGCTTATAACTGGACAGGCTTCTATGCCGGTATCAATGGCGGCTATGCCTTCGGATCCAGCCACGATGTGACGATGTCGGAACTCTTTCCGGAATCCGACCCCTATACGGACAAGTATGGCAGCCTTTCACCCAAGGGTGGCTTCGGCGGCGTACAGGCCGGCTATAATTGGCAGACGGGCAATTTCGTCCTTGGCCTGGAAGGCGATATCCAGGGGGCCGGTATCAGCGACAAGACTAGCCGCATCGGCGCCACCACGGATTATTTCCTGAGCACCAAGAGCCAGGTCAACTGGTTCGGCACGGTTCGTCCGCGAATCGGCTACGCCTTTGACAACATTTTGATTTATGCGACCGGCGGTTTGGCAGTGGGTGGTGTCAAATACACCCAGAACTACGTCGACGGCGATTACCTCGCGCACGCTCGTACCAACAAGACCAGAGTTGGCTTCGCGGTCGGTGGCGGCGTGGAATACGCCTTCAACGAACACTGGACCGCCAAGCTCGAATACCAATATATCGACCTTGGTCGATCGAAAATCAGTGCGACCGAGATCAATGATGGTGAGCCGACGCAGTACACCATCCACACCAAGCTGCGCACGGATTTCCATACGGTGCGCCTAGGCGTGAACTACAAGTTCTGATCAGGCAATCCCAGGAGACGAACAGCCCGGCACGCGCCGGGCTTTTTACTTGTGTGCAAACGCGCCGAGCGGGATCGGAATAGCGGCCGCGTGATCGTCGGGATTCCGATTTCACTAGGCGTCTCATCATCGACGGCGGCTGGAACTGGACGTATGTCTGTTCGGGGCGGGCGGAGGGGCCTGGATCCGGAGATCGGGGTCACGATAAAATCACACCCGATGATCAATTCTATTCTCGTAGCCGGTCACTACCCCAGGAGAGACCAGCTTCCAGAGATCCCCGAGCATCATGACCCCGCCGACGAGGCGGGGTTTTCCTTGTCGATCGCGCGCGGGGCCGACAGCGCAATTGGCCCGACGCATTCTGCGATTTCATGGAATCACGTCGAATCGCAAAATGTTTTGACGCGTTTTCCCAATCGAAAAGACGGTCAACCTTTCTTGGAAACGCTCTCGCGCAGTTTTACCAGAGTCCATAGCGCCTGGTTCAGCGGCGCTTCGAGGCCGCGCGTGGCGGCCCGGCGCAGGATGGCACCGTTCAGATCGTCGATTTCCGTGCGCCGGCCCCTGGCGAGATCCTGGGCGGTGGAGGAATATTGCTCGGCCATGCTGGTGCCGAGGCCGAACACGGTGTCCTCCAGCGTCGGGGCCAGGGTGATGCCATGGGCGCCGGCCACGGTACGGCACTCGGCCAGGATCCCCTTCAGCAGCACATCCACGCCTTCGCGCCCGATCAGCCCGCCATAGGGCAGGGCGGCGAGCGCCGAGATGGCATTGAGTGCGCAATTGACCGCGAGCTTGGTCCACAGCGTGCTGGCGACATCCGGCGCAACACGGGCCGCAATGCCGGCGGCGGCGAACAGGGCTGCGAACTCCTCGCTGCGCGGGGAGGGGCCGATCACCATCTTGCCACCGCCCTTGTGGCGGACATAGCCGGCGCCCGGCGCCTCGAGCGCAGCATAGACGGCAACGGGCACGGCCGGCCTGTCGAGGATACGGGCGAGCCTGTCGGCATTGTCGATGCCGTTCTGCAGGCTCCAGACCGAGCAATCGGCACCGATATGAGGAGCGATGGCGACCGCCGCCGCTTCGGTGTCGAAGGATTTCACGCAGAACAATACGAGTTCCGCTCCTGCGACCGCCTCGGGCCTGGTATCGGCAAGAACGGGCACGTGCCGGCGCTCGCCGCCACTTTCGAGCAGCAGCCCGCCATCCCTGACGGCCTCGACCAGGGCCGGGCGTCCGATCAGGGTGACGTTATGGCCGGCCTGGGCCAGCACGGCACCGAAGAAGCAGCCGACGGCGCCGGCCCCCATCACTGCAATCTTCATGATTCGAAGTCCTCGGAAGCGGCGGGCGAATGCGTTGGGGTGTTCGCCTCGTCAAAGCAAATCTCAAGAAAAAAAGTTGACACAGGTGAAAAACTGGTGAGCATGGAAGAAGCTTTGCATTCGTGCACAGCATTGCGAGCAAGCCCGCTCAGCCTTTTCGATGACGATCCGGAGTTCGCACCTCCCGGGACAGGGCTCATAGCGCGAAGGTGGCGAAAGCGCCTTCGGATATGCATGGGAACTGACGGGGAGGAGCTGCATGCTTGCGGATCTACTGGTGCGTGACGCCTATATCTATGTCGATCGAAGCTGGGAGATTGCCAGCGGCTGGATCGCGATCAAGGATAGACGGGTTCAGGCCATCGGCAAGAGTGGTGAGGAGCCGGCCGCGACGAAAGTGGTGTCGGCGCGCGGACGTCTGGTGACGCCCGGCCTCATCAACGCTCACCACCACATGTATCAGAACCTCACCCGCTCCTACGCGCCGGTGACCAACGGCACCCTGTTCGAGTGGCTGACCGGCCTCTATCCGCTTTGGGCCGATCTCGACGCGGAATCGGTCTATCTGTCGACCTATATCGCCATGGCCGAACTGCTGATGGGCGGTTGCACCACCTCGATGGATCATATGTATGTCCATCCCAAGCCCTTCCTGATCGACGCGCAATTGATGGCCAGCCGGGACATCGGCTTCCGCTTTTATGCGACGCGCGGCTCGATGACCCGCTCGGTCGAGCAGGGCGGCCTGCCGCCGGCCTCGGTGGTGCAGGGCGAGGAGGCCATTCTCGAAGACAGCGTGAGGCTGGTGGAAGCCTATCACGATGCCTCGGCCGGCGCGATGAACCGGGTGGCGCTGGCGCCGTGCTCCCTGTTCTCGGTGACTGAACGGATCATGGTGGAATCGGCCCGGCTCGCCGAAAAATATGATCTTCGCCTGCATACGCATCTGGCCGAGGACCCACAGGAGGACATGTACTGCCAGGAAGTCTATGGCTGCACGCCCACGGAATATTTCGAGCGCGTCGGCTGGGCCAGCAAGCGTTCCTGGGTCGCCCACTACATCTACCCCTCGCAGGACGAGATCGGGCGACTGGCGAAAGCTGGGGTGTGCGCCTGCCAATGCCCCTGCTCCAACATGCTGATCGGCGGCGGGGCTGCCGATGCCATGGGGCTGCGGGCGCGCGGCATGCGCGTCGGCCTGGGCTGCGATGGTTCGGCCTCGACCGATCATGCTTCCCTTTGGCTGGAGGTCCGCACCGCCCTGCTGCTTGGCCGTTTCCGCAACGGACCCCATTCGATGTCGGCCCGCGATGCCCTCGACATGGCCACGCGCGGCGGTGCGGCGTGCCTGGGCTGGGATGATGAGATCGGTCATCTGAGGCCGGGGGCCTGCGCCGATCTGGTGGTGTGGGAGATGTCGGACGTCGCACTTGCCGGAGCCCACACCGATCCGGTCGAGGCCTGGCTGCGCTGCGGCCCCGCCATCGCCGGCACCACCATCGTCAATGGCGAGATCCTGGTCGAGGCCGGCAAGCCGGTGCTCACCGGTCTGGAGGACGTCCTGCGTGAGCATGCAAAGCATGCCCGCCGGATCCAGCGACTGGCTGCCTAAAACAACAATACAGCCTCGTCGCTCCGTGCACTTCTTGGGAGGAGCAACTACAATGACAGGTCTGATCAAAGATCGGCTTGGCGAACACGCGGACCCGGCTGCCGATGACTGCGCCATCGGCGATGTCGAGGCAGTGATGCCGGCCCGGCGCGGGGTGGCGCTGGGCCTGCAGCAGGCCCTGGTTTCCAATGCCTGGCTCGACCCGATTTTCGTCGCTTCCGTCGGCGGTTTTTCCGCGAGTCTGGCCACCAATCTGGTCACCGCGACCTTCCTGGCTGCCGGGATCGTGACGGTGGTGCAGAGCACCAAGCTGGTGCGCCTGCCCATCGTGCAGGGGCCGTCATCGGCCTTTTCGCCGCTCGCCATCGGTTACTACAAAGCCGGGACCATCGCCTCGGCCAGCCTCGGCTTGCTGATCGGTGCTGGCCTGGTCTTTCTCGCAGCCGCCGGGGGCCAACTCGCTAGGCTGCGCCGCCTGCTATCGCCGGCGGTATCCGGTACCATCATCATGCTGGTCGGCATCGCCCTGGCGGGGTTCACTTTCCAGGAGTTCTTCGGCGGACCGGGCATGCCGACTTTCGGCACGCTGCCGAGCCTGGTGTTGGGCTGCCTGACCACGGCTGCCGTCCTGGTCTGTTCCGCGCTCGGTGGCCGGTTGCGCATGTTCGGCTTTCTGATCGCGCTGGTGCTGGGCGATTGCGCCGCCCTGGCTCTCGGCTTGCTGGATTTTTCAGCGGTCGCGACGGCACCCTGGCTCGCCTTGCCGCAATTCCTCCCCTATGGCCCGCTCCATTTCGACCTCGGCATCACCCTGACCATGAGCATCGTCTTCCTGGTCGCGGTGGTCGAGGCGATGGGCATGTATGAAGCAACGGCGCGGCTGACCCGCACGCCGCTGGATGACCGGCGCGTCAATATGGGCATTGCCGGCGAGGCGGGAGGTTCCATGCTGGCCGCCTTGATCGGCGGCTTCGGCACCACGGCCTATGCCCAGAACCTGGGCGTGGTGAAGATCACCGGTGTGGCGAGCCGGCATGTGGTGCGTATCGCCGGCATCATCTTCATCGTGCTGGCTTTCCTGCCGAAGGTGGCTGCCGTGCTGGTGGCGACGCCGGCTGCCGTCATCGGAGGCCTGTTCCTGCCGGCGGCGGGTACGGTGATCATGACGGGCATCCAGCTTGCAAGCCAGGAAAGGGGCAGCGCCATCAAGAATCTGGTGGCACCGCTCGGCCTGATGGCCGGTCTTGGCATTCCCGCGCTATCGAGTTCGTTCAAGGGGCTGCCGCCGCTCCTCGCCGAGATGACCTCACATTCCATTGTGGTCGGGGCCGTGGTGGTGATGGCTGCCGAAATCGTGCTGGTGCGGCTGCCTGCGCTGCTGGGGGCGGCAGACTGAGCGTCAAGGCGTGATGCGCCCCGAGGTCGATGCTTTCGCCAGAACCAAAGCCTCCTGGGCGAGCGTATCGACATCGGTGCTCGCGTAAGCCTGGTTCGCCAGAAGGGCCGGCAGGTCGAACCAGCGCGCTTCCAGGGCATCGTCGGCGGCGACGGCCTCACCGGCCTGCCAGTGGCAGAGCACGCCGACCAGCACATAGTGGTGGCCACCTTCATGGGCCGGACGAGGATCGATGGAATCGAGGGCTGCGAAGGCCTTTACGGCGCGGGCCTTGACGCCGGTTTCCTCCCCGAGTTCGCGCAGGGCCGCCTGCAGCACGCCTTCGCCGGGTTCGATCTTGCCGCCCGGAAAGCCCCACAGGCCCTGGTCGGGCGGATTGGCGCGGCGAACCAGCAGGAATTCCTCGCCGCGCAGCACCACGGCGAGCACGGCGGCGACCGGGCGGGCCGGATTGTCGCTTGTGGCCGGATCCGATGCCATCTCTGATTTCCCTGGAACCGTCTGCGTATCGAAGGGCCAGCTATAGGCGCCTTCCGCTTCGGGCGACACCCCCAGGGCAACGCTCCCGGGTTTTCATTCCTGGTCGGAAGCGGGGTGGGAGCACAGATAGGCAATGACGTCGGCGCGGGTGGCGGCATCGTTGATCGAGATGGTCATGCGTGCCCCCGGCAGGAAGCGTGCGGGCCCGGCGAGCCAGTGGTCGAGCGTGGCTGCAGACCAGGTCAGGGGTTGTCTTTGCAAGGCCTGGCTGTAGCGAAAGCCAGGGATGCTGCCGGCCCGCCGGCCGTAGACGTCGCCGAGGCGGGGACCGAAGCGATTTTCTCCCAGGGCATGGCAGCCGCTGCAATGCTGCTCGAACACGGTTTGCCCACGGGCGGGATTGCCGGTGACGCTCGACCCGGCTTGCCCTGCCGGAGAGGCGACGGGGAGCAGGGAGGCCAGCAAGGCAAGCCATCCAAGCCATGGCGGAGCCTGGCCTGGAAAGAGAGACCGCAGCCGTTTGGCGCCGGCGGTCGATATGGAGCGCGGCTGGTTTTGCGGAAAATCGAAAGGGGTTGCCATGTGGTGCTCGTAACATGAGGATTTATCGCTTTTATAATGTGATAAATCCTCATGTTTTTGATGTCAAGCGGGACACCTTGTCTGTCGAGGGCTTGTCTCGGCAGGAGTTCGCATGTTCGAGGCGGAGCATGGCAAGAACTGCAGCCTTGCGTGTCCGCCGCGTCCCATGGGCTTGTCGGCTGCCGTTACCCCTGCGAAAAAGCCTGCCTTTATCCGGCGCCGTCCTGGCCGGGGATCAAGAAGCACTGGAAACATCATGAAGCTTGGTATCGAAGGAAAATCCGCCATCGTCTGCGCCTCCAGTCGAGGCCTTGGCAAGGCCTGCGCGCTGGCCCTGGCGCGGGAGGGCGTGAATGTGGTGATCAATGGCGTCACGCCTGCCACGCTTGAAAGGACCGCGACCGAGATCCGCGCCGCGACGGGCGCGACGGTCACGCCTGTGATTGCCGATGTCGCCAGCGTGGAGGGACGAAGCAAGCTGCTGGAAGCCTGTCCGCAGCCCGACATCCTGATCAACAATGCCGGCGGCCCGCCGCCGGGAGATTTCCGCCAGTTCGGCCGCGAGCAATGGCTGGCGGCGCTCGATGCCAACATGCTGGCACCGATCGAGCTGATCAAGGCGACGCTGGATGGCATGATCGCGCGCCGCTTCGGGCGCATCGTCAACATCACCTCGGTGACGGTGAAGGCTCCCATCTCCTATCTCGGCCTGTCGAACGGTGCCCGCAGTGGGCTGACCGGTTTCGTCGCCGGTCTCGCACGTGACGTCGCCCGCCATAATGTGACGATCAACAACATCCTGCCGGGCTCTTTCGGCACCGATCGGCTGCGGGACAACGCCGCGGCCTCGGCCAGGCCTGGGCAGATGGCGGAGGAAGTGCTCGCCGAATGGCAGGACGGTGAGGTTTCCGGGCGGTTCGGTGATCCGGACGAACTGGGCGCGGTCTGCGCCTTTCTGGCTGGAACGCAGGCCGGCTATGTCACCCGCCAGAATATTCTGATGGATGGCGGTAATTTTGCCGGATCGTTCTGAGGGGCTGTCGGAACGGCAGGGCGATCGATTGATGCATCACTTTCCCCGGTTCCCCATGCCCCTCAAAAGGAGGGGCCGGCCCTGAAGGCCAGCCCCTCGTCGTGCGCTCAATTCGGTTCGATCTCTTGGATGGGCTCAGAGCTTGGCCAGCATCTGGCACAGCTTGATGAGCTGAGCGTCATATTCGTCGGTGGCGCCGAGAACCATCTTGCAGCGCTTCTTGAGGGCGATGCGCTGGGCGCTGCTCATCGAAGCGAACTGATTGGAGACATTGCCGATATTCACACCTGTGCCGGGGACGCCCGGGGTACCAGGATTTCCCGGAGTGCCCGGCGTTCCGGGCGTGCCAGGTGTCCCCGGGATGCCGGGATTCGTGCCGGGCACGTTCACGCCGACGCCGACATTGACACCCGTTGCGTTGTTGAGCGAGGCATTGACATTGGCATCAGCGACCGAGGAGTTGACGCCGACATTGGCGTTGACGCCATTATTGGGCGTTGCCGATGCACTGACATTAGCCGTCGCGGCATTGCCGACACTGGCCGTCGTGTTGGAATTCAAGCCGTTGCTGTTGAGGCTGGTGTTGCTGTTGGCATTGACCGGACCCACCTTGGCGCTGACGCCGACATTGACACCGCCGACGGCACCACCGACCGCACCCACGGCGCCGCCAACAGCGTTGCCGAGGCCGCCGACTGCATTGCCGAGACCTCCGCCGTTATTGCCGAAACCACCGCTCAGGGCTGTCTGCGGAGCGACAAGAAACAAAGTAGTCGCTAGTCCAGCAAACATTGCAACCTTGCGGCATTCCTTCCGAAATTGTTTGGGCATGTCGACCTCCACCTGAGAAAACTCAAACATTCAGCTGAGAACTCCGGGGAAAGGAGCCTTGGGTGCTTTCTCGATCGGCCGGAAGCTGACTGTTGCTAACAAAATATGCTAAAAAATAGTAAATCGCAACGTAAATTCATAAATAATAAATCGATTTATCTCGATAAAGTGCGTCGTTTCATTTTTTGTACATAGAGTATTTCAAAATATACTTGTAATTTCCCGTGAGTTAGCCACTTGATGAAGGTAGTTTAAGCATAATTATGCTTCCTGTCTCCGGCTATTTCTGCGCGATGTGGCCGAATGTCGTCATGGACAAATTGCGTCTAGAATGTGACACTTCTGGGGCGAAATTGGGCGCCTGGACTCTACCTCTCCAATGATACTTAAGTATTAGATTGTAGCATTGAGGTATGACTGCAATCCCTAATAGGTATTGCTTAATTTGGTATTATTGTACCTTAATCATCGCAATAAAAAAGCCGCCCTGCATCAGGAGGGCGGCATTCGCGTTTGTCATTCTCGCTCAGAACGGCGAGTCAGGGTAGTAGAAATCCTTGGCGTTGTCCTTGGTCACCAGCGTGGCATCGAGAATATAGGAGCCGCGTACGGGCAGCTTGTCGTAGAGACCGGCTGCGGTGAGATCCATCGCGACAGCGACCATGGCAGGCGGATACAACACGTCCGCCGGGATGGTGGCGTCGCCATCCATGACTTTCTTGATCATATCCTTCATGCCGGCACCGCCGAGCACGAATTTGATGTCGCTGCGACCGGCCTGCTTGATCGCCTCCAGCACGCCCACAGCCATGTCGTCGTCCTGACACCACACCGCATCGATCTTGGGGTGCTTGGTCAGGAAGTCCTGCATGACCTTGAAGGCATCGTCGCGGCTCCAATTGCCGAACTGGCTGTCGATCACCTTGACCTCGGAGCCCTTCAGGCCCTCGTTGAAGGCATTGACGCGTTGCTCGTCGATGACGATGGGCAGGCCGCGGATCACCACGACGTCGCCCTTGCCACCGAGCTTTTCCTTGACGTAGGCGGCCGAGACGGTGCCCAGGCCCGGATTGTTGCCGGCGACGTAGAGATCCTGGATCGGATCGCGCAGGGCGCGGTCCACCACGGTGATGAACACGCCCTTGCCCTTGACCTGGCGAATCGGGTCGGTCAGCTCGTCGGAATTATGCGGCAGCACGACGAGGGCGTTGATGCCCTGCGTGGTCAAGTCCTCGAGGGCGTTGGCCTGCGCCGCGCCGTCGGGAGAGGTCTTTACGATGACCTTGAGGCCTGGATAGCGCGCTTCCAGCGCCTTGGCCTCCTGCTGGGCGTGATAGACCACGCCGCCCGTCCAGCCATGATCGGCGGCTGGGATCGAGACGGCGATGGTCTTGCTGTCGGCGGCTTTGACATCCGTCGTCTGGACCGCTGTGCCGGCAAGTGCGAAGAGACCGGCCGTCATCAGGCCAGTCAGCAATTTGCGCATGATATCCTCCCTAGCGCTTTTCGTTCCCCTAGAGCAAAGCGCGTTTTAGCGGAAACGCTTCTTTGCTCTAATTCTTTGTTTCCAAGCCAATCCGAAGGATTGGCCAGAGCGTCTTTGCGATTCGAAGTGAGTCCGTCTAATCGCAAAACGCATTTGGGCGCGGGTTTGTGCCGCCCACTCCATGTGGGTGGGGTGGCTCAACTCCTCCGGGCGAGCGAGCGCTGCACCAGCATGGCGATGATGATGATGGCGCCTTGCACGGCGCCGACCAGATATTCCGACACGAAATTCGACAGCACCATGATGTTGGAAATCACTTCCAGGATCAGCGCGCCGCAGATGGTGCCCCAAATGCGCCCGACACCGCCGCGCAGCGCCGTGCCGCCGACCACGACCGCCGTGATGGCCTGCAATTCCCAGCCAAGGCCGGTGGTGGAGGTGGTCGAGCCGAGCCTGGGCACATAGACCAGCACGGCGATGGCGACGCACAGGCCCTGGATGATGTAGGTGAGCATGCGCACGCGCCCGACCGAGATGCCGGAATAGCGGGCGACATCCTCGTTGGATCCAACGGCCATGACGTGCCGCCCGAAAGTGGTGCGGTAGAGCAGGAAGGCACCGATAACCGCCACCGCGATGATCACCCAGACCGGGAAGGGCAGGCCGAGAATGGTGCCGAAATAGACTGGGCGGTAATCGGCCCGCAGTTCCATCGACTTCATGGCGATCGAGCCGCCATCGGCCAGCCAGATCAGCAGCGAACGGAAGATCGCCATGGTGCCGAGCGTGACGATGAAGGGTTCGAGCCTCCCGGCGGTGACGCCCAGGCCGTTGGCGGCGCCGCACAGGGCGCCGAGCAGCAAGGCCAGGATCATGCCGATGGCGAGCAGGGCATAGCCGTCGCCGATATAGGCCTTGTTGAGGAAGAGGATCATCACGCCCGAGACCAGGGCCGCCATCGAGCCGACCGAGAGGTCGAGGCCGCCGGCGGTGATCACGAAGGTGGCGCCGACCGCGATGGTGGCGATGAAGGCGCTGCGGGCCAGGACATTGGTGAGGTTGTCGAGGTCGATGAAGCGGGCATTGACGAAATAGCCGAGCACCATCAGCACGGCGAGTGCCGCGAAGGGCGCGATGGCGCGCAGGTCGAAATCCTGGAAGCGGCTTGCAGCCTTGGTGGGGGCGAGCTCTCCGCTCATATCTGTGCTCTCGCTTCTTCTCTGGAAACGCCGGTGGCATGCACCACGATTTCGGCCTCGGTCATGGTTTCACCCTTGACCTCGCCGGCAATATGCCCGCCGCGCATCACCAGGATGCGATGGCACACGCCGATCAGTTCCTGCATCTCGGAGGAGATCACGATCACACCCTTGCCCCTGGCGGCGAGGGCGGCGATGAAACGGTAGATCTGTTCCTTGGTGCCGATGTCGATGCCACGAGTGGGTTCGTCGATGATGACGATCCTCGGCTCCAGCAGCATCATCTTGGCGAGCAGCAATTTCTGCTGGTTGCCGCCAGAAAGCTGGCCGGCGAGCAGGGTCTTGGAGCGGGCCCGGATATCAAAATCCTGGAAGGCCTGGTTGAGCGCGCTCCATTCGCGCGCCTTGTCGATGAAGGCGCCCGAGGTGAAGCGATCGAGCGCGGCCAAGGTGAGGTTGGTGCGCAGATCCTGCGCCAGCAACAGGCCCTTGCCCTTGCGATCCTCCGAGAGGTAGACGATGCCGGCCTCCATGGCCTGGCGGGGCTCGCCGAAGTGCACAGGTCGACCCTCGAGCCTGAGGGTGCCCGTAGCGGAACGCAGACCCAGCAACCCTTCGAACAGCTCGGTGCGTCCAGCGCCGACCAAGCCGGCAAAACCGAGGATCTCGCCGGCCTGCAGGCTGAAGCTGGCTTCGGCAACAAAGCCCGGCACGCTGAAATGCTCGACCGCGAGCAGGGGCTCCTTCGAGACCGTCAAGTCCGCATCCGCGATATCCTTGGGCGGATAGAGATTGGCCATGTCGCGCCCCACCATCAACTGCGCCATGTCGATGGGCTGGAGCTCGGTCGTGGGCCTGGTGGCGATCCATTTGCCGTCGCGGAGCACGGTGACGCGGTCGGCGATGGCCTTCACCTCGTTGAGGCGGTGCGAGATGTAGAGAACCGCCGCACCCCTGGCACGGATGGCGGTGATCACCTTCAAGAGGGCCTGCGTCTCCACTGCGGTGAGGGAGGCCGTGGGCTCATCGAAGATCACCACGCGGTGCGGCACCGCCAGGGCGCGGGCGATCTGGACCAATTGGCGCTGGGCGATGGAGAGGCGTTCGACCAGCCTGGTCGGCGCGATCTCAGCCCCGAGCTCGCGAACTGCCCGCGCGGCTTCCTGGTTCATGGCCCGGTCGTCGACCATGAGGCCGCGGCGGACCTCGCGACCGAGGAAGATGTTCTGGGCCACGGTGAGGTGGGGCGCGAGCAGGATCTCCTGATGCACCAGCACGATGCCGCGATGCTCGGCATCGACCGGGCCGGAAAAATGCACCGGCTCGCCATCGATGGCGAGCGTGCCCCGGCTCGGCTGCAGATGGCCGGCGAGGATCTTCATAAGGGTAGACTTGCCGGCACCGTTTTCGCCGATGATGGCGTGAACCTCGCCTGCCTTGAGGTCGAGCGCGATGTTGCTCAGCACCTCGATGGCGCCAAAGCTCTTGGACAGGCCACTGGCAGCCAGCACCGGGACGGTCTGGTTCTGCGCGGCAGCCTTGCTCGCTTCCGCCTGAGACAAATCCGGTTCCTGGTTTTCGTTTCCCGCCAACGTCCCCTTCGCCATCTGCACGGGCGAATGAGTTACGTACCTCGCAATTGTCAGATTAACTGGACGGCGGGTTCTGTCAATCGGGCATTGCGGGAGCGCGGACATCTTGTCCGCTTTTGGAAACACCGATCTAGGAAGAAAGCAAAGGCGGACGCCGCGACATGCTAGCATGTCACTGAGATGTCCGCGCTCCAAGCGCATGCCCGCCAGAAAATCGCTCGCGATAGGATTGCGGCGTGGTGGCCAGGTGCCGGGCGAAACCGCGCCGCATGGTCTCCTCGCAGCCGAAGCCGCAGCGGGCGGCGATCTGCTTGAGAGGCAAGGCGGTGTCGGCGAGCAGCGTGCGTGCCTGTTCGACCCGCAGCCTTTCGACGGCGCGGGCCGGCGGCACGCCGGTGGCCTCCCGGTAGCGACGCTGGAAGCTGCGTTCGCTCATGCCGGCCTGCGCGGCGAGGGTGGGGACGGACAGGTCGGCGTCGAGGTTCTCCCGCATCCAGCCATGCAGGGCTTCGAAACGGGAGGTGCCATGCTGGAGCGCCAGGGCGGCGCTGTATTGCGACTGCCCGCCCGGCCGCTTGAGGAAGACCACGAGTTCGCGCGCCACCGCCAGCGCCATGGCGCGCCCAAGATCGCGTTCGACCAGGGCCAGAGTGAGATCGATGCCGGCGGTGACGCCAGCTGAGGTCCACAGATTGCCGTCCTCGATGAAGATCGGATCGCTTTCCACCTGTGTTGCCGGAAAACGCTCGGCGAGCAGGGCGCAGGAATCCCAATGGGTCACGGCGCGCTTGCCATCGAGCAGGCCGGCGGCGCCGGCCAGGAACGCCCCGGTGCAAACAGCCGCGACCCGTCTGGCGGTTGTGGCCTTGGCCACCACCCAGGCGACGAGTTCGGCGTCTTCGACGGCCTGATGTACGGCGCGCCCACCGGCGATCACCAGCGTGTCGCAGGCTTCGCTGACCTCCGGCAGGGGCTCGGCCTTCAGCGTCAGCCCGGCCCAGGCAGGGACCTGGCCCTGCTTGGCGACGATACGCAGGCGATAGGCCGGAAGCCGTCCGTCATCCTCCAGCAGGCGGTTGGCCGAGGCGAACACCTGCATGGGGCCGGCGATATCGAGGAGCTGAAATCCCGGGAAGGCGAGCAGATCCACCGCGCGCGGCGCCCGGCCATGCGGCGACCCATCGATCGAATTTGGCGTAAAATGTGGTTTAAGCGACATTTGCGCCAAAATCTGCCGCTCTACAATGGCTCTGTCAATATCAAGATTTGGAACGGAGTACCGCCATGATGCTGCAGATCGGCTTTCTCGTCTTTCCCAAGGTCCAGCTGCTTGACCTAGCCGGGCCTTTCGACGCCTTCGCCGCGATGCCGGGCGTTGTCCAGCATCTGATCTGGAAGGATCTCGATCCGGTGACGGCGACCTGCGGCTGGCCCGTCCAGCCCACGACGACGCTGCAGGATTGTCCGATCCTCGACGTGCTGTGCGTGCCGGGCGGGGCCGGCATCAATGCCTTGATGGAAGATGAAATGATCCTCGATTTTCTGCGCCGCCAGGCCTGGAGCGCCCGCTTCATTACCTCTGTGTGCACTGGCGCGCTCGTCCTGGGAACCGCGGGGCTTTTGGAGGGAAAGCGGGCGACGACGCATTGGGGTTCGCATCATCTGCTAGAGCCACTCGGCGCCGTACCGGTGGCCGAGCGTATCGTCGTCGATGGCCGGCTGATCACCGGTGGTGGCGTCACGGCGGGTATCGACTTCGCACTCGATATCATCGCCCGGCTGCGAGGCCGAGAGGAGGCCGAGGCCGTGCAGCTCAAGCTCGAATATGCGCCGGCGCCACCCTTCGATGCGGGATCCCCCGCGACGGCGCCGGCAGGCGCGATCGAGGCGGCGCGCGCCTCCGCCTCCAGCTATGTTGAAGAGCGGGAGCGCATCGTCGCCAGATTGCTTGCCGCCAAGGCCGCGTGAGCGCGGCCATCCGGTTGGACGGAACGGCTCAGCTAGCCGGGCCGGCGAACAAGATCAGGTTACCGTCCGGATCCTGGACGATGAGGGTCCTGGCTCCCCAGGGCTCTTTTCTGAGCGGCTGATGGAAGGCCACGCCCGCAGCCTGGAAAGTCAGGAAGAGCTGCTTGATCTCGGCTGTGCTGTCGACCGTGATGGCGGCGGCGAGCAGATGCTCGCGCTGCCTGACATCGCCGACATAGACCGGTTCGCACACCAGCCTCAGGGCGAGCCGCGCTCTGTCGCGTATGACCTGCGCGTAGAAAGGCGGATCGCCATAGGCAAAATCCAGGTCGAAACCGAGCTTGCCGATAAAGAACGCGCATGAGGCGGTGACGTCGGCGACGAAGAGTTGCGCCGCAATCGAACTCAAAAAGGCTTGCGGCGCGGTCTTTTCCGGAAGGTTCGTCATGGTAGGGGCTCCTGTCTTGAGCGCCTCCCATCCCTCGAATCCCAATTGGCGAGCGACGAGTTCCAGAGCGTCGGCGAGCTGGAAATTCGCCTCCAATATCTGGTGGTCGTCGAGGTGACGGAACCGCGGCAAGGCGGCCCTGATCTCGGCGGCGACCGGATGATAATGCTCGCGATGCCAACGCAGATATTGCTTGGCCTGCTTCTTGAGATTTTCGAGGTTCGGCATAGGCGCAATCGTGGTTTCGATTGTAGGCGGGCATTGCCCTTCCGACGGTGCACCGGTGCGCCCTACGCAGCGCCTTGAGACTGCCGCAGCAAGTTTGGGCTGTCAATCATCCCGCCATCGTCGTCAGGAGAACCCAAGGGGGATGGGATGGGGACAGGTGGCGCGATCATGCTTGCGTGCGGTAGCCAAGATTTTCGAAGGCTCAAAATTTTCAAAAGGCTCTTGCGTAATCTATCTTTCGATATATCTTAAGATTCATCTTAAAGATAGAACGAAAGGTATATCGAATGTTTGGACGACATCATGAAGGCCGCGGTCGCGGCGAGTTCTCGGGCCGCGGCGGATTTCGCGGCTGGGGCCGCGAGGAACAGCGGGAGTGTGCCCCGGGTCGTGGGGGGCGTTGGGGACGCGGCGGTTTCGAGGGCGATGGCCCGGGCGATTTCTTCGGTCGGGGCTTCGGCGGGCGTAGCCGCGTCTTCGGCCATGGCGATCTGCGCCTGGTCATCCTGGCGCTGATCGCCGAGAAGCCGCGCCATGGCTATGAGCTGATCCGCGCCATCGAGGAGAAGTTCGGCGGCGCCTATGCACCGAGCCCCGGCGCGGTCTATCCGACGCTGACGCTCCTGGAGGAGCAGGACCACATCCGTGGCGAAGTCACGGAGGGCACCAAGAAGCTCTACACCATCACCCCGGAGGGTGAGGCCTTCCTCGCCGAAAACCGCGACGCGGTCGATGGCGTGATGGCGCGAATGGATCTTGCCGCCAGCGCCTTCTCCGCCCGCTCCACGCCGGAGATGGTGCGTGAAGCTCTGCATACGTTCCGGCACGCCCTGCAGATGCATCGTGGTCCCTGGACGCAGGCCGAGGCCGAGCGGATCCGCGCCATCATCGAAAAGGCCGCCCGCGACATCGTCGGCGGACAGGATTGACGGGCAAGCCTGCCGAGGCCGTCCACCCAAGGCTGCGGCTTTGCGGGATCGCAAAGCCTGTTGCTTATAATACTAGGATAAAGCTGGCACTTCCCCGGCAATCCAGAAAGCGTAGAAGCAGGGTGCCGTTGCGGCGCCCTGTTTGCCGTTTCGGGTGATTTTTCCAATTCATTGTCTCGAAGATGCCGATACTATCGGCACTTGTCGCTGTGAGTATTTGATGAATGCCGCCACCATGGATGGCCTGCCCATTCCCCAACGCTTTCTGGCTTTTCTGACCATCGCCATGGCGCTCACCATGGCGGTGCTCGACAGTGCCATCGTCAATGTCGCCCTGCCTTCGATCGCGGGCGAACTCGCGGTCTCCCCGGCAGAATCGATCTGGGTGGTCACCGCCTACCAACTCGCGGTCACCATCGCGCTGCTGCCCCTGTCCTCGCTCGGCGACATCATCGGCTATAAGCGGGTCTATTGGGCGGGGCTGGCTGTGTTCACCGCGGCTTCCTTCGCCTGTGCCCAGGCTTCCTCGCTGCCGGTGCTGGCGCTGGCGCGTGCCGTGCAGGGGCTCGGGGGCGCCGGCATCATGAGCGTCAATATCGCCCTGGTGCGCTATATCTTCCCCAAGGCCTCCCTTGGCTCGGGGGTCGGCTACACGGCTCTGGTGGTGGCGGTGTCCTCGGCCGCCGGGCCCAGCGTCGCCTCGGCCATCCTGACCGTGGCGAACTGGCAGTGGCTGTTCCTGGTCAATGTGCCCATCGGCCTCATCGCCCTCTTCGTCGCGGCGGGGGCTCTGCCGCAGACACCGGCTTCCGGCCATCGCTTCGATTGGGTCAGCGCCATCCTCAACGCTTTCGCCTTCGGCCTTCTGATCGCCGGCCTCGATGGTCTCGGCGATACCGGAACGATGCCGGTGGCGCTGGCGATGATCGCCGGGGCGGCGGTGGCGGCCCTCGTCTTGGTGCGGCGCTCGCTGAAACTGCCGGTGCCGCTGCTGCCGGTCGACCTCTTGCGGCGACCGATATTCTCGCTGTCGATGGCGACCTCGATCTGCTCCTTCGCTTCACAGAGCATGGCCTATGTGGCACTGCCCTTTTTCTTGCAGCGCTCGCTCGGCCATTCGGAGGCCGCGACGGGATTCCTGATGACGCCCTGGCCATTGATGACGGCGTTGATTGCCCCCATCTCGGGCCGGCTTTCCGACAGGATCTCGCCCGAGAAACTCGGCATTGCCGGGCTTTGCCTGCTGGCCGCAGGGCTGGCGGCGGTCGCCAGCATGGGCGAGCGGCCCGACAGCTTCGACATCGTCTGGCGGCTTGCCTTGTGCGGTTTCGGCTTCGGCCTGTTCCAGTCGCCCAACAACCGCATCATCATCACCAGCGCGCCGCGCGAGCGCAGCGGCGGAGCCAGCGGCCTGCAATCGACCGGGCGGCTGCTCGGCCAGTCGATGGGGGCGGCGGTCGCCGCCGTCATCTTCAGCCAGGTTGCGCAGGGGCAGACGGAACTGATCGCCTGGATTGGCGCCGGCCTCGCATTGATCGGGGCGGTGTCGAGCGGGCTGCGCAAGCCGGACTGAGGAGGGCGGGTTACGGCACCGGACCCGACTTCGGCATCGGGTCTAGTGCTGGTATGCTATTGTTGTTGCACCGTTTTTTCTGAAAATCGGCATCCACTTTTCGGTGTGATGCTTAGCTCTCCTCGGCACCGCCCTGCGAAGGCCGTACCACCACCCGCACGCCCACGGGGGTGTTGTGATAGAGGGCCATGATGTCCTGGTTGAGCAGGCGGATGCAGCCCGAAGACATCGACTTGCCGATCGAGGTGGGATCGTTGGTGCCGTGCAGGCGATAGAGCGTATCGCGGTCGCCCTGATAGAGATACATGGCGCGGGCACCGAGCGGGTTTTCGACGCCGCCGGGCATGCCGCCCGCGAATTTGGCGGCCAGCGGATCGCGCTTGACCATTCTCGGTGGCGGCGTCCAGCGCGGCCATTCCGCCTTGCGCTTGATGGTGGCCTTGCCGTTCCAGCCAAAACCTTCGCGGCCGACACCAACGCCATAGCGAGTGGCGGTGCCGTCGTCATGGACATGGTAGAGAAAACGGTTGTCGGGATCGACGACGATGCTGCCGGGTGTCTCGCCGTCGGGGGCTGCCACGACGCGCCGCAGATATTTGGGATCGATCGCGTTCAGATTGATGGGCGGATAGGCATGGCCGTTCTCCATCCCGCCGGCATAGATCTCGCGATAGTTGAAGCCGCTGTCATTCGATCTGTTGAACAGGGAGCCGACGGTGGCACGTGAGGAGGCGCAGCCGGCAAGCAGCAATGGAGCACCGAGAACGAAAACGCGACGAGATAAATCGGGCATCACAACCTTTTCCAAACAGCCATCAGTATCGAAATCGCGCCAAAGGCCGGCGCCACGACATTCCGTTACGTAGGCCTACTATTTCATGCAACGTTCGCGCAAGCCAATACCGCCTGTCAAACTCGAACGTTTTGCCGACGGGTTTTGCGAATAGCCGGACTCGGCGGGAATCGCAAAGGCGCAGGGATGGCAAGAGGTAGGGCAAAACGGCGCTCTTGTCGAAGCGCGCCGTGCCGCAGCCGGGCGACGGGCATCCAGGGGCCGACAACCTGCCCGCGTGCAAGAACATGGTTGGACATTTGAGCGGATACAGGCCGTCGCTCTTTTGGGCTGTTGTCGCAGTTTGAATATACGATGTCCCCAGTGCGACAGCGCAAGGCGCCCCTGTCAGGCTACCTCGCATTAAGAAGCGTTCTATAGTAATCCGTGCTTCACCCAGTGCAGGAACAGCAAGTCATGTCCGACGGCGATCTCGATCTCAACACGCTCCCCGATGACGAGCTCGTCGAGCAGATGCACGACGACCTTTATGACGGCCTGGCCGACGAGATCGTCGAGGGCGTCAATGTCCTGCTCAAGCGCGGCTGGACGCCCTATGACGTGCTGACCAAGGCGCTGGTGGAAGGCATGCGTATCGTCGGCGTCGACTTCCGCGACGGTATCCTGTTCGTGCCGGAAGTGCTGATGTCCGCCAATTCGATGAAGGCCGGCATGCATCTGCTGCGCCCGTTGTTGGCCGAGACCGGCGCTCCCAAGGTCGGTAAGATGGTGATCGGCACCGTCAAGGGCGACATTCACGACATCGGCAAGAACCTCGTCACCATGATGATGGAAGGCGCCGGCTTCGAGGTGATCGACCTCGGCATCAACAACCCGGTCGAGAACTATCTCGAGGCGCTCGAGAAGCACCAGCCCGAAATTCTCGGCATGTCGGCTTTGCTCACCACCACGATGCCCTATATGAAGGTGGTGATCGACACGATGAAGGAGAAGGGCATCCGCTCCGACTACATCGTGCTGGTCGGCGGCGCACCTTTGAACGAGGCCTTCTCGGAAGCCGTGGGCGCCGATGCTTATTGCCGCGATGCTGCCATCGCGGTGGAAATGGCCAAGTCCCTGATCGGCAAGCGTCAGGGCATGGCGGGCTGAGCCCGACAGCGGATCTGCGCAGGGCGGCATGACGCCGTTCTGCCTGATGGGCGAGGCCCGATCTCGGGGAGTGGGCGATGACCAGTCCTTCGAAAAAACCAGATGAACCCCGCTCGACGCTGGTGATCGCCTGCGGGGCGCTGGCGCGCGAATTCCTGGCGGTGAAAGCCGCCAATGGCTGGGACCATATGGAGGTCACCTGCCTGCCGGCGATCTGGCACAATTATCCGCAGAAGATCCCCGACGGCATCCGGCGCAAGATTCGCGACAATCGCGCCAAATATGACGAGATCCTGGTGCTCTACGGCGATTGCGGCACCGGAGGCCTGCTCGACGACGTCCTGCGCGAAGAGGGCGTCGAGCGCATCGACGGGCCGCACTGCTATTCCTTCTTTGCCGGGGGCGACATATTCGATCGCATGCAGGAGGAGGAGATCGGCACCTTCTATCTCACCGATTTCCTGGTTCGGCACTTCGACCGCTTCGTGATCAAGGGGTTGAAGCTCGATCGCTATCCGCAATTGCTGCCGATGTATTTCGGCCATTACAAGCGGGTGATGTTCCTGGTGCAATTCCCCGATCCGGTGCTTGAGCGCAAGGCGGAGCAGGCGGCTGCTCGCCTCGGCCTGCCCCTCCAGATGCACTACACCGGATTGGCAGGCGTGGAGCGTTTCCTGGAAACGGGCAAGGCCGGGGCGTAGTCCGCGCCGCGACCAAGCAGCGGCCGGGCGCCGCCGGGGGCGAAATTCTGCTCCGCCTGCGGAATGGCTACGGCGTAAGCGCGGAAAAAGGCGGTCATGCCGGCCCGGGGAAGCGGAATTGCGATTGAGAGGCTACACCGACGGCCGTTTTTGCTGTAAGGCAGCGCCCCAGAAATCTTCTCTTTCCCGTAGGTATGTCGTGACCGCCAACCCTGTGTTCAACTATTTCGCCGATTTGCGCTGGCGCTATGTGCTGGCTCACGCCGTGATTGTCGCTTCCGCCAACTGGGGCGTGCAATATGTCGTGCCCGGATCCTCGGATTTCCTGACCTGGGGCGCCTTCATCTTCCCGGTCGCCTTCTTCATCACGGATTTGTGCAATCGCCGCCACGGCGTGGAGATGACGCGCAAGGTGGTGATCGCCTCCTTCGTCATCGCGGTGATCGTCTCCTTCGTGGCCGCGGATCCGCGCATCGCCATCGCCAGTGGCATCGCCTTCATTTCCGGCCAGATGGTGGATGCTCAGGTCTTCAACCGCTTCCGCCAGCATGCCTGGTGGGTGCCACCCTCCATCTCCAACATCCTCGCCTCGACGGTCGACAGCGTGCTGTTCTGGGTGATCGCCTTCGTCGGCACGGACGTGCCCTGGGTCAGCCTCGGCATTGCCGACTATGCCATCAAGATCGCCATGGTTTTCGTGGTGATGCCGGTTTACGGCTATCTCGTCTTCCGCGACAGGCTCTCTGCCAAGACGGTGTAACCGGGAACAGCGATATCTGTTTCCGGGAACAGGCACACTGTTCCCGGGAGCGCGGACAACTGTCCGCTCTTGGAAACACAGAGCTTACAAAAAGGGCGCGGCCAAGTCAGGCGGCGCCCTTTTGCGTGCGATCGTTCCAAGGAGCAGACACCGCGACATGCAAGCATGTCGCTGAGATGTCTGCGCTCAGAGTCCTTATGGGCAGCCCTTGGTGATGGCGTCGAGGGCCTGCGGCAGCCCGTCGAGGGAATAGCGGTCGGTGGTCCTGTTGCCGCGCTTGGAAGCGCCGGTGAAGACCGCGTCGCGGCTCTTGCGCAAGGTGTTGACCACGGTGCCTTCCTCGGCGGCGTTCTTCACCCAGGCATTGCTGCCCTTGGTGTAGAGCGTGAAGGAGGAGCGTCCGACTTTCAGCGTGGCGTCGCCGCCATCCTTCATGGTGAAACCGGTGATCATGCTCAGCTCGTTCTTCACGCCTTCGCCGGGGCGGCGGGTGATGAAGAGCGTGGCCGGATCGCGCTTCAGCCGTGCGGGCTTGCGGTCCTTCGGACTGGTGATGGCAAAGCAGGACTTACCCTTGGCCGTGCCGTTCTGGAAGGCTTGCCAATCGCCGAACTGGCCGAGCGGTGTCGGCTGCGCGCCTCCGGCGGCTGCCGGAGCCGGTGCTTCGGCCTTGGGTTTGCGAGGTGCTGCCAGAGCCGAACCGGTGAATGCGACGACGGCGGTGGCGATGAGCGCGATGCGAAGGGTTGAGGACATCATGCTGGCTCGATCGATCCCGAAGTAAGAGGGCAGAAAGCGGTGGCGCCGATCATCGTGAATCGGAGCGCCTCGCGCAACTGCGACGAAAGACAGGGATTCCGGCGAAAGTTCGACCGGAACGCGTCGAAGCCTACGCTGGCGCGGTATGCAAATGGTTAAATAGTCCCGAAATTACCATGGCGTGCAAACTTGGCTCCGCTCAACCCGCCGCGCTCCGTCCGGCTACCAGCCAGTAGACCGTGCCGGCGACGATGCCGATGGCGGTCAGGCCGAGCAAAGCGCGGTAGAGCAGCATGATCGCGAGGATGTTCAGGCTCATCACCATCGGCGCCACCGCGAAGGCGAGCGCCATGCCGATGGCGTAGAACATCCAGCTTGCTTTGCCCATGGTCTCGCCGATCACCGCGACCAGGGCGATCGGTGCCAGCCAGATGGCCAGGGCGGCGGTTGCTGCTTGCTGGATCATGGCCCCGATGTCTTCCACGGGAGTTCCATCGATCAGCGTCGCCAGAGCCTTCAGGCCGAACAGCTCTGCCGTGCCGGCGAGTTCCTGCCCGAAATCGTGATTGGCGAGGCCCATCACGCCGACCACCAGCGCTGCAATCGCGGCCAGGACGGCAGCGAAGGCCACCAGCACCAGGCGGTCGACGAAGCTGATGACGCCACGGGGGCGAGGAGGCTGAGAGGGGGTAACCATCACAGGACGCAAACCTATTATTCAATAGGGTGGCGACGACGCGTGTTCGAATGAATCGCGCTCAGTGCCACCCAACCAAGGTGGAAGCCATGCTTATCATTGCTTGAGTGAGCGCACTATCAAGCCGGCTTGCCGGCCGGTGATGAGCCAATAGACCAGCCCGGCAATCGCTCCTGTGCAGGCCACACCGACAAAAAGCAGCACAACGTCCCCAGGGGTCGGAGGAATGAAACCGACAAGGCCGGGAACGCTGCACAAAGCCGCCGCAGTGCCGATACTGTAGAAAGCCCAACGTTGCAGTCCGAAGAGTTCACCAATGATGGCAATGCCTGCAATGGGCACGACCCATATTGCAGCAGGCATCAACCACACCTGCCATATGGCACCCTGCAATCGGTCAAAATTGAGAAACGGATGTTCGAGAACTGCAAAAGCCTCTCGATTCAATGTTGTGCTGTAACGGAATACGGCCGAGGCGAGATTGGTGTTCACCAGTCCGCTGCTGCCGACAATCATTGCGGAAAGGGCTGCCACTCCTGTCGAGGCGACAATTTCGAGGATCCGTCCGATGACTAGAAGGAAAAAACCCAGCCATCGCACGACCATTGTCGTTAGTCCCCGTCCGTCCCATGGGCGTAGAAGGCCTCGACTGCCAGCTTCTTCATGGCATCGGCCTCGATAGCGAGGCGATCGCGCGCCCGCATCTTCTGGCTTTCGCTCTTGAGCTGGCCGCAGGCGGCGAGGATGTCGCGTCCGCGCGGCGTGCGGATGGGCGAGGCGTAGCCGGCATTGAAGACGATGTCGGAGAAGGCCTCGATCGTCTCCCAGTCCGAACATTCATAGAAGGTGCCGGGCCAGGGATTGAAGGGGATCAGGTTGATCTTGGCCGGGATGCCCTTGAGCAGCTTCACCAAGGCGCGCGCCTCGGCCGGGCTGTCATTGACGCCCTTGAGCATGACATATTCGAAGGTGATGCGGCGGGCGTTGGAGAGGCCGGCATAGTTGCGGCAGGCATCCAGGAGCTCGGCGATCGGATATTTCTTGTTCAGCGGCACCAGCTCGTTGCGCAGATTGTCGTTGGTGGCATGCAGCGAGATGGCGAGCGCCGGATTGATGTCCTCGCCGAGCGGGCCGAGCATCGGCACCACGCCGGAGGTCGATAGGGTGATGCGGCGGCGCGACAGGCACAGGCCGTCCTGGTCCGACATCACCTTCAGGGCGATGGCGACATTGTCGTAATTATAGAGCGGCTCGCCCATGCCCATCATCACGACATTGGAGACGAAGCGCCCGCCGTCACGCGGCACGATCGCTCCTTCCGGCGCTTCCTGGCCCGGCCAGTCGCCGAGGCGGTCGCGTGCGACCAGGAGTTGCGCCACGATCTCGGCCGCAGTGAGGTTGCGCACCAGCTTCTGCGTGCCGGTGTGGCAGAAGGAACAGTTGAGCGTGCAGCCGACCTGGGAGGAGACGCACAGCGTGCCGCGCTTCTCGTCGGGGATGTAGACGGTCTCGATCTCGGCGCCCTTGTCGGCGGGGCCGGTGGAGGGCATGCGCATCAGCCATTTGCGCGTGCCATCGGCCGAGATCTGCTCGGCGATGATCTCCGGGCGGTCGAGCGTATAGGACTGCTCCAGAAGGGCGCGCAGATGCTTGGACACGTTGGTCATGGCATCGAAACGGCTGGCGCCGCGCACATAGAGCCAGTGCGAAAGCTGGTTGACGCGCATCTTCACTTCGCCGGCGGGCACGCCCACGGCGGTGAGAGCTACATTCAAGGCCGTGCGGTCCATCCCGGCGAGGGAAGGCTTGGCGGACTGAGCTTGTGGAGCGGCAACGGTATCGGCCATTCCCATGGGAATGGCCTGAGGGCTCGCTGCCTGTTCGAGCGAAAGGGCCGACATGCAAAATTCCTGATGTTGGTCGGCGCTATAGCACAGCCCGGCCGAAAGGGCGACCGGCAAAGATGCATGGTGGCCGCGCGCTCCGGCACTCTCAGACAGCAAATACAAAACGGCGCGGATCTTGCGACCCGCGCCGTTTTGTCGAGAAGCGCTCGGGCTCAGGCGGCGGCCTTCACCGCGGTCGAAACGGAGGCGATGGTCTTGAGCACCTGGGAGGCGATCTCATAGGGATCGGCCTGGGAGTTGGGACGGCGGTCCTCCAGATAGCCCTTGTAGTCGTTGCGCACAAAGGAGTGCGGCACGCGGATCGAGGCACCGCGATCGGCCACGCCCCAGGAGAAGGTGTCGATCGAGGCAGTCTCGTGCTTGCCGGTGAGGCGCAGATGGTTGTCCGGGCCGTAGACGGCGATGTGCGCGTCCTTGTTGGCCGCGAACGCCGCCATCAGGGCTTCGAAATAGGCCTTGCCACCCACTTCGCGCAGGTGGGTGGTCGAGAAGTTGCAATGCATGCCCGAGCCGTTCCAGTCGGTGTCGCCGAGCGGCTTGCAGTGCCATTCGATGTCGATCGAATAGGTCTCGGTCAGGCGGAGCAGGAAATAGCGGGCGATCCACATCTCGTCGGCAGCGGCGCGGGAGCCCTTGCCGAAGATCTGGAATTCCCACTGGCCCTTGGCGACCTCGGCATTGATGCCTTCATGGTTGATGCCGGCGGCCAGGCAGATGTCGAGATGCTTCTCGACGATCTCGCGGGCGATGTTGCCGACATTCTTGTAGCCGACGCCGGTGTAGTAAGGCCCCTGCGGGGCGGGGAAGCCGTGCTCTGGGAAGCCGAGCGGCCGGCCGTCCTTGTAGAAGAAATATTCCTGCTCGAAGCCGAACCAGGCGCCGTCATCATCGAGAATGGTGGCACGGCTGTTGGAGGCGTGCGGGGTGACGCCATCGGGCATCATCACTTCGCAGAGCACGACGGCGCCGTTCAGGCGCTCCGGATCGGGGACGATGCGGACCGGCTTGAGTACACAATCCGAATTCGATCCCTCGGCCTGCTTGGTCGAGGAACCGTCGAAGCCCCAAAGCGGCAGTTGCTCGAGCGTGGGGAAGGCATCGAAGTCGCGGACCATGGTCTTGCCGCGCAGGTTCGCGGTCGGCCGGTAGCCGTCGAGCCAGATATACTCGAGCTTGTACTTCGTCATTCTCAGGATACTCGCTGGTTGGAAGGCGGATGGCGGCAGCCGGTTCGCACCGGGTTGCCGCCGGTTGCGGTGCAATAAGCAGGAAGCGTGCCAGGGGGCAGGGTGCGGTGTTTTTGTCGCAGATATTTTGGAAACGAGGGTGCGAGCCTGCAAAAGAAACGGTGTCCTTTTGTCGGCTGAAAGAGAAAAAGGGGTGTTTTCAAGTCATGCCGGGCCCAGATGCCGTTGTCGCGGCCTGCTGTCTTGCTGCGCATTGCCGTAATGCGGGCTTTGGTTGCACATAGTTTAGGCAAATGCTGCCTGCAAAGCAGGCAAATGATAGGAAGGCGCCCGAGGCTGTGCTAAGACTGGATCCTGGTTTGGCAGCGTCCTTGGCGCGCCAGACAAGGGAGACGAGCATGACTGCGAGTACCCGGCAAGAAACTGCCAAGATCTACCTTTTCCCCACGCGTCCGCGCATGGGGTGCAGCCTCGGACGTGACGAGACGCGGCTTTCCTCGCGCGATACGCAGCCCTCGCCGCCCATCGATGTCGACGGTGCCTGGTATCATCAGGCCGCCATCCGCGATATGGCCGATCCACGCAAGCGCTGACGGAGCGGGAAGACGGAAGAAGCCCTGAGCTTCGGGCGCTGAGGCCATATACGCGCCTATGGCTCGAAGGGCGTTTGGCCACCATTTCCCACGTCTTTTTCCCACGTCTTTGCGAGAGCTTTTCGCAGTTCTGCCCCTTGCCTCACCCCCTTTGCATGCCGATACTCGCGCCGACTCGACGCGAGAGCGTTTTGTAATTTGGCGGCATCGCCAGGAATCGCAAAGGCGCTCCAGCCGATCCATCGGATTGGCTTGGAAACAATGAGCTAGAGCCAATGAGCGTTTTCGTCTAAACGCGCTTGTTCTAGGCAACCGTGGAGGCTGGGCGCGGGGCGCACCGGCTCGCAACAGGGAGACCGATATGGCAGACGCCAAGATGATGTCACAGATGACCGGCAAGGATGGCTTCATCGCCGCCCTCGATCAGAGCGGTGGTTCCACCCCCGGCGCGCTGCGTCTCTATGGCATCGCCGAATCCAGCTATAGCGGCGACGAGGCGATGTTCCGCCTGATGCACGAAATGCGCGTGCGCATCATGACGGCGCCCGCCTTCTCCGGCGACAAGGTGATCGGCGCCATCCTGTTCGAGAAGACCATGGATGGCGAGGCCAAGGGCAAGCCGGTGCCGACCTATCTGTGGGAAGACCGCAGCGTGGTGCCCTTCCTCAAGGTCGACAAGGGCCTGGCGACGGAAGAGAACGGTGCCCAGGTGATGAAACCGATGCCCGAACTCGACGCCCTGCTCGCGCGCGCGGCGAAGAAGGGCATCTTCGGCACCAAGATGCGCTCGGTGATCGCCAATGCCGACAAGACCGGCGTCGCTGCTGTGGTCAAGCAGCAGTTCGAGGTCGGCCGGCAGATTCTCGGCCACGGCCTCATCCCGATCATCGAGCCGGAAGTCTCGATCAAGAGCCCGACCAAGCAGGAAGCCGAGGCTATTCTGCGCGATGAGATCGCTGCGGCACTCGACGCGCTGCCGGCGGGCGAGCAGGTGATGCTCAAGCTCACCATCCCCACCGTCGCCGATTTCTACAAGCCGCTGGTCGACCATAAGGCCGTTGCCCGTGTCGTTGCCCTGTCGGGCGGCTACACCCGCGCCGATGCCTGCGAGAAGCTCAGCCACAATCACGGCATGATCGCCTCCTTCTCGCGCGCCCTCACGGAAGATCTGCGCGTGTCCATGAGCGATGCGGAGTTCGATGCAGCGCTCGCCAAGACCATCGGCGAGATCTACACGGCGAGCGTGGTCAAGGCCTGATCCTTCGGGCGGTTCGAGATCACCGGCCGCGAGCGGGGCAAGATGCCCGGTTCGCGGCCGGATTCGTTTGGGCAACGTGGTTTTCGTAGCAATCAAGGAGTTCGAGACGTGACGATCGGCATTGCCGCCTTTGGAACTGGCGCGGGCAGGGCAGTGTGGGCCGGCTGGGCCGAGGCGGAGAAGCTCGGCAAGGGCGACCTGCATGGTTTTGCGGTGTTTTATGCCCTGGCGCCGAATGGCGAGGCGACGGCGCTGGAGTGCCAGCGCGGCGGGCTCGAGACCATTCGCGCCACATGGACCGCCCGGCCGGATCTTGCCTGGATGATGGCTTCGCCGCTGGCGGCGGTGATCACCAGCGGGCCTGATCGTCCCGAGCCTCTTACCCAGTTTCTCCTGGCCGGCCGGAAAGGTTTCGTCACCGGCCACAGGCTGCCGAATACCGTCGGTACATCCGGCCTTGCCGTCAATGCGGAGGCCTTGGCGCTGCTCGAGGCGGGTGTCGATCCCGCCGTGGCCGTGCGGCGGGTGATGGAGGCCAATCCACGCGTCGATGCCGGCCTGATCGCGGTGACCGGCGATGCCATCGGGCTCGCCGACAGCGAGCGGGTGCGCGAGCGGGATGATCGCGGCGAGGCCCTGATCCTCGCACCGGACAAGCGCTATGGCCTTGCCTTGCTGCACAATTCCATCGAGCCCGTGAAGGGGCTTGCCGAAGGCGCCGCGCGACCGGCCGTCGCAGTGCTGGCCGGGCACGAATCATAAGGTCGGGCTTATACCAAAGAAGAGGCCGGCATACCGGTCCGGAACGACCCAAGGATCATGCGATGACTTTCCCCTGCGACCTGATCTTCCGGCAGGCGACGATCTTCGACGGCACTGGCGCCAAGCCGCGCCAGGCCGATGTCGCCGTCACCGGCGAACGCATCGTCGCCCTCGGCGAGCGCTTGCCTCACAAGGCCGGGACCGAGATCGATGCCGCCGGGCTCGCCCTCGCGCCGGGCTTCATCGACGTGCACACCCATGACGACCGCGCCGTGATCGCCACCGACATGGCGGCCAAGCTCAGCCAGGGCGTGACGACGGTGGTGGTTGGCAATTGCGGCATCAGCCTGGCACCGCTGCGGGCCAAGGGAGAGGTGGTGCCGCCGCTCGACCTGATCGCCAAGAGCGAGCACGAATTGTTCGAGCGTTTCGCCGATTATTTCGAGGCGGTGGAGACGGCGGGAACCACGGTGAACGTCACCTGCCTCGTCGGCCACACGACGCTCCGTCTCGCCACCATGGACCGGCTCGACCGCCCGGCCACCCGGGCTGAATGCGTCCGCATGCGCGACCTGCTCGACCAGGCGCTGGCGGATGGGGCGATCGGCCTGTCCACCGGGCTCTACTACCAGCCGGCCAATGCTGCCTCGACGGCGGAGGTGATCGCCGTCGCCGAGCCGCTGGCCAAATATTCCGCCATTTACACCACCCATCTACGCGACGAAGCCGATCACCTGCTGGAGGCGATGGAAGAGGCCTTCACCATCGGGCGCGAGGCCGATGCGCCGGTGGTGCTGTCGCATCACAAGGCCACCGACCCGCAGAACCATGGCCGCACCCGCGTGTCGCTGCCGATCATCGAGAAGCGGGCGCGCGAGCAGCCCGTCACGCTCGACGTCTATCCCTACGCCGCTTCCTCCACCGTGCTGGAGGCCAAGCGCGCGACCCAGGTCGAGCGCATCCTGATCACCTGGTCGAAGGCGCGGCCCGACCTCGCCGGCAAGACGCTCGACGTTATTGCCCGCGAGCTCGGCGTCTCCAGGGAGGAGGCGGTGGCGAAGCTGCAACCGGCCGGCGCCGTCTATTTCACCATGGATGAGGAAGATGTGCGGCGCGTGCTGCAATTCCCGCTCACCATGGTGGGTTCGGACGGGCTGCCGCACGATGTGCGCCCGCATCCCCGGCTCTGGGGTACCTTTCCGCGCGTGCTCGGCCATTACGCCCGCGATATCGGCTTGTTCGGTATGGAGGAGGCGGTGCGCCGGATGACAGCGCTGCCTGCTGCGCGCTTCGGCCTCGCCCAGCGTGGCGTGATCAGGGAAGGGGCCTTCGCCGACCTCGTGCTGTTCAATTCCGAAACCATCCTCGACAAGGCGACCTTCGACGATCCCACCCAGCTCTCGGCCGGCATCCGCTCGGTCTATGTCAATGGGAGCCTGGCCTGGAGCGAGGGCAGGGCCACCGGCCCCCGCGCCGGCAAGGTGCTGCGCAACCGCGATCTGGTGGCGAAGAATTTTACCGCCGCGTTTGCGTGAGGCCGGCGCAATTGCCTTCTCCCCTTGCGGGAGAAGGTGCCGTAGCGTGGTCCCTTAAGAACCACGCGTTCAAGTAAAGAACGTGGGGGCGGATGAGGGGGATACGCAACCATTCTAGGCTTGGGCTGACACTCCTCATCCCCCTGCCGGGACCTTCTCCCGCAAGGGGAGAAGGCGATGTTTCTCACTTGGGCGGCATGCCGATATCGTATTTGAAGTACTTCCCGGCGATCTGCTTGAACTCGCCGCTGGCATAGACCGCCTTGATGCCGGCATCGAGCTTGGTCTTCAGCTCGGTGTCCTCCTTGCGGAGGCCGCCGCCGATACCGCCTTCGAACAGGGGATCCTTGGGGAAGCCCTTGGAATCGCAGCAGGCGCCGTCCTTGCCTTCCAGGAACGGGCCAACGGAATCGGCATCGCCCAGTACCAGCTCGATGCGCCCGGCCGCCAAATCCGCCATGGCGGCATCGAGCGTGGCGTAGTTGCGAATCTCGGCGTCCGGATAGGCCTTCTGCACATATTGGGCGTGGATGGTGCTGGTCTGCACGCCGACCGCCTTGCCCTTGAGGCCACCAGGCACAAATTCGAACTTGTCGTCCTTGTTGCCGATGAACTCCACCGGCGTGTTGTAGATCGGGATGGTGAAGGCGATCTGCTTCTGCCGCTCGGGCGTGATCGACATGCCGGCCCAGATCACGTCGATCTTCTTGGCGAGGAGCGCCGGCATGATGCCGTCCCAGGCGGTGGCCACCACCACGCAATCGAGCTTGGCTTGCTTGCACACAGCCTTGGCATAGTCGGGCAGAAAGCCCTGCCAGTTGCCCTGGCCGTCCAGCGAGAAGAAGGGCGGGATCGGCTCGGCCGAGACGCTGATCTTGACGGGGGCGGCCTGCGCTGTCGCCAGACCCGCCAGAATGGCGGCGCCCGCCAGCAAGCTCAAATTGACAATTTTCATGGACCCAATGTCCTCCCTCGGTTCCCGCTCTGTCGGCGTTTGTTACGGTTTGGCCGAGAGATCAGGCCCCGGCACGCGGGCAACAGAGCTTATTCGTCCGACCAGGTCAATCGGCGGGAGGACGGTGCAACCCGGCAGTTTGCCGGCGGTCGAGCGCTTCGTGCGTTATGAAGGTGGACGTTTGGCCCAGTGCCTCATCCCTTCCCCTCCGGCTTGCGCCACACCCGTTCGAAGGGCAGGCGCCAGGCGTTGGGGGCGATGAGCTGATGGATGGATTTCGGGCCCCAGCTCCCCTGGTCGTAGAGACGCACGGGCGGCGGGTTCTCCAGCAAAGGCTGGGAGACTTCCCAGAGGCGCTCGATGCCCTCGGCCGTGGTGAACAGCGTGTGGTCGCCGCGCATGGCGTCGAGGATCAGGCGCTCATAGGCCTCCAGCACGTCGCCGATCAGGCCTGTTTCGCTGAGGGCGAATTGCAGGGAGAGCTTGTCGAGCCGAAAGCCCGGGCCGGGGCGCTTGCCGTAGAAGGAGAGCGAAACCTTGGAGGCGTCGGCGAGGTCGAAGGTGAGGTGGTCAGGGCCTTGCGCGCCTACGCCCGAGCCCGCCGGGAACATGCTCTTGGGCGGTTCGCGGAAGGCGATCGAGATGATGCGCTGGCCCTCGGCCAGGCGCTTGCCGGTGCGTAAGTAGAAGGGCACGCCGGCCCAGCGCCAATTGTCGATGGCGCATTTGAGGGCGATGAAGGTCTCGGTGTCGCTTTCGGGGTCGACGCCCGGTTCCTCGCGATAGCCGAGATATTGCCCGCGCACCACGTCACGCGGGTCGATCGGCACCATGGAGCGGAACACCTTGTTCTTCTCTTCCGAAATCGGCTGCGGCTCCAGAGCGGTCGGCGGCTCCATCGCCATGAAGGCGAGGATCTGGAACAGATGCGTCACCACCATGTCGCGATAGGCGCCGGTGGATTCGTAGAAGGCGGCGCGGGTTGAAAGTCCCAATGTCTCGGGCACGTCGATCTGGACGTGGTCGATGAAATTGCGGTTCCAGATCGGCTCGAACAGGCCGTTGGCGAAGCGGAAGGCCAGGATGTTCTGGGCCGGCTCCTTGCCGAGGAAGTGGTCGATGCGGAAGATCTGGCTCTCGTGGAAGACCTCGTGCAGACGGGCGTTGAGGGCGACGGCGCTGGCGAGATCGGTGCCGAACGGCTTTTCCATGATGATGCGGCAGCGATCGACCAGACCGGCCTCCGAGAGCATCTGCACGGCCGAGAGCGCGGCGTTGGGCGGCACGGAAAGATAATGCACGCGCCGGGCCTCGGGGCCGAGTTCCGCCTCGGCCCGTGCCACCGCTTCCTTCACCGGCCCCGCGCCGGCGCTGATCGGCACATAATCGAGACTGGCGGCGAAGGCTTCCCAATCAGCTTGGCTGACCTTGCGGGTGGAGAATTTGTCTAGGGAGTCGCGCGCGATGGCGCGAAAGCCGTCGGCATCGATCTCGTCGAGCGAGACGCCGATGATGCGGCAGCCGGGAATGAAGCCGGCGCTGGCGAGATGGAACAGGCCCGGCAGCAGCTTGCGGCGAGAGAGGTCGCCCGTGGCGCCCACCAGCACCACCACCTGCGGCTTTCCCGGGCCGACACGCGAGGAATTCTTGATCAAGGTTCTCGTTCCCATTGATTTTGCACTGCGCCGGCGCGCTACGCCGCGGGCCGCTCCAGGCCCGTCCTTGCCTGAAGCCGCCATCGCCGTGCCCCATACCGGTTCGAGACGGGAATAGGGGCATAGACCGATGGGATGATCAAGGGCCGACAGAAAAACTGCGCGACGCAAAATTAATCGGCGGAAACCACCAGCGCCATATCGCCGCCGCAGTCTTGTACAGATTAGAATTTATCTAATCTGGAGCCCAGCCATGCCTTCTTCATCATATCGTCCCATCCAGAAGGCCCTGCATTGGGCGATCTTTCTACTGGTGCTGGCCTGCTATGGCCTTACCTATAACGGCTTGTTCTTCGCGAAGGGCGATCCGGGCCGGGCCCTGGCCTGGTGGAGCCACATTTCGCTGGGCCTCCTGCTCACCGCTCTGATTGCCGCCAGGCTCGTCGCCCGCCTGGCGCTCGGCACTCCCCCGCTGCCTTCGACGATGTCCGGTGCCGAGATGGCAATGGCCAAGGGTGCCCATCTCCTTCTTTATCTCCTGATGGTCGGTATCGTCGGCCTCGGCATCACTCTCACCTGGTTGCGTGGAGATGCTCTTACTTTTTTTGGCCTGTTCACCGTACCCGCGCCCGTGGTCCCCGATCGCGGTCTGGCACTTCTGGTCAAGGACGCGCATGAGCTATGCGCCGATGCGATCCTGGTCTTGGCCGGCCTCCACGCCGTTGCAGCGCTCTGGCATCATTATGTCCGGCGTGACGATGTCCTGACGCGCATGCTTCCCGGTCGTTCGGCGCGGTAGTGCGAGCGGGTGAGACGCCCCGCTTGGCTTCTTTCTTGATCTGGCTCAGACTCTTGTTTCCATACCCCTTGTAGCTTCGACCCGGCTCCCCACATCATTCTCAGCGAATGCTTTCGGGGTTCGCAAATCTGTATGGCGCCTGGACGATGCTACGGGTCTTCGGGCGTGCTGGAAGGGATAGAGAATGAATTTTGAACGCTATACCGAACGTGCCAGAGGCTTCGTTCAGTCGGCGCAATCGTTGGCGCTGCGCGAGGGGCATCAGCAATTTGCTCCCGAACATCTCCTGAAAGTCCTGCTCGATGATCCCGAGGGACTGGCGGCGGGCCTGATCGACCGCTCAGGCGGCAATTCGCGCCAGGCACTGAACGCCGTCGAGGCTGCCTTGAAGAAGCTGCCCAAGGTGCAGGGGACCGGCGCTGGCCAGGTCTATCTGACGCCGGGGCTTGCCCGCGTGTTCGAGGCTGCTGAGAAGGCGGCCGACAAGGCCTCCGACAGCTTCGTCACGGTCGAGCGGCTGTTGCTGGCGCTCGCCGTCGAAAAGGATACAGAGGCCGGCAAGGCACTGGCGGCTGCCGGCGCGACGCCGCAGAACCTCAACAAGGCGATCGAGGCCCTGCGCAAGGGCCGCACCGCCGATAGCGCCACGGCCGAGAACGCCTATGACGCCCTGAAGAAATATGCCCGCGACCTCACCATCGATGCCCGCGAGGGCAAGCTCGATCCGGTGATCGGCCGCGACGAGGAGATCCGCCGCACCATCCAGGTGCTGTCGCGGCGCACCAAGAACAACCCGGTGCTGATCGGCGAGCCCGGCGTCGGCAAGACGGCGATCGTCGAGGGCCTGGCGCTGCGCATCGTCAATGGCGACGTGCCCGAAAGCCTGAAGGACAAGGCTCTCCTGGCGCTCGACATGGGTGCGCTGATCGCCGGCGCCAAATATCGCGGTGAGTTCGAGGAGCGCTTGAAGGCTGTCCTGAACGAGGTGACCTCCGCCGATGGCGAGATCATCCTGTTCATCGACGAGATGCATACGCTGGTCGGTGCAGGCAAGGGCGAGGGGGCGATGGACGCCTCCAACCTGCTCAAGCCCGCTCTGGCGCGCGGTGAGCTGCACTGCGTCGGCGCCACCACGCTCGACGAATATCGCAAGCATGTCGAGAAGGACCCGGCCTTGGCGCGGCGTTTCCAGCCCGTCTTCGTCGAGGAGCCCACGGTGGAGGACACCATCTCCATCCTGCGCGGCCTGAAGGAGAAGTATGAGCAGCACCACAAGGTGCGCATCACCGACAGCGCCATCGTGGCGGCGGCAACGCTCTCCAACCGCTACATCACCGACCGCTTCCTGCCCGACAAGGCCATCGACCTTGTCGACGAGGCCGGCTCGCGGCTGCGCATGCAGGTGGATTCCAAGCCCGAGGAGCTCGACGAGCTCGACCGGCGCATCGTCCAGCTCAAGATCGAGCAGGAAGCCCTCAAGCGGGAGAACGACGACGCCTCCAAGGACCGTCTCACCAAGCTCGAAAAGGAGCTGGCCGATCTGGAAGAGCGTTCGTCCGAGCTCACCCAGCGCTGGAAGTCCGAGAAGGACAAGCTCGGCCTTGCCGCCGATCTCAAGGGCCAGCTCGACAAGGCCAAGAACGAACTGGCCGAGGCCCAGCGCCGCGGCGAGTACCAGCGCGCGGGCGAATTGACCTATGGCATCATCCCCAAGCTCGAAAAGGAGCTGACGGAGGTCGAGGCGTCCGAAGGCAAGGTCAGCATGGTCGAGGAGGCCGTGACGGCGGATCATGTCGCGCAGGTGGTCTCGCGCTGGACGGGCGTGCCTGTCGACCGGATGCTGGAGGGCGAGAAGGACAAGCTCCTGCGCATGGAGGACGTGCTGGGAGCCAGGGTGATCGGCCAGGGCGAAGCCGTGCAGGCGGTCGCGACCGCGGTCCGGCGCGCCCGCGCCGGCCTGCAGGATCCTAACCGACCGATCGGTTCCTTCATCTTCCTGGGCCCGACGGGCGTCGGCAAGACCGAACTGACCAAGGCTTTGGCAAGCTTCCTGTTTGATGACGATACGGCGATGATCCGCCTCGACATGTCCGAATATATGGAGAAGCACTCGGTGAGCAGGCTCATCGGCGCGCCTCCGGGCTATGTCGGCTATGACGAGGGCGGCGCCCTCACCGAAGCCGTGCGGCGCCGGCCCTATCAGGTCGTGCTGTTCGACGAGATAGAGAAGGCCCATCCCGATGTCTTCAATGTCCTCCTGCAGGTGCTTGATGACGGGCGCCTGACGGACGGGCAGGGTCGTACGGTCGACTTCCGCAACACCTTGATCATCATGACCTCCAATCTCGGCGCCGAATATCTGGTCAGCCAGAAGGAGGGCGAGGATTCGGACAAGGTGCGCGAGGAGGTGATGAGCGTGGTGCGCAGCCACTTCCGGCCGGAGTTCCTCAACCGTGTCGACGAGATCATTCTGTTCCACCGCCTGAAGAAGGCGCAGATGGGCGCGATCGTCGATATCCAGATGGCCCGGCTGCAGAAGCTGCTCGACGAACGCAAGATCACGCTGCATCTCGACGATGCCGCCAGGACCTATCTTGCCGACAAGGGCTACGACCCGGCCTATGGTGCCCGTCCGCTCAAGCGCACGATCCAGCGCCTGGTGCAGGATCCGCTGGCCGAGATGATCCTCTCCGGCAAGGTGAAGGACGGCGTGACCATCGAGATCGGCGCTACAGGCTCGGGCCTGGTCATCGGCGGTCAGGCGGTAAATGCCAGGGCGGCGTAAGGAATTACAGCAAGCCGAAACGAAAAAGCGGGCCTTCGGGCCCGCTTTTGCATTGGGGCCGCACGCTGGAACGGAACTGCAGCAACTCGGCCCTCGATCGCCAATGGCACCACGGCCGTAGCCGCACGACTGGAATAACCCACCAGGCCCTCCAATGCGTGGCTGGCTTTAAAAATGGAACCGGGTTGTCGGGTCTGCGCGTTGAGAAACGTCCTTGGAGCGTAGCGTCATCGACGGCAATCGAGGAGGATCGCATGACTGCGGATGTTGGCAGACTGAAGCCCGCCGCCGAACTGGCCGCTCTCAACCAGGCCCGGATCCCGAATGAAAGCGAGGCGTATCGCCGTGCCCGAACTGCTCTGCTTGCAGAGGAAATCGAACTTCGCCGCCACATTGAACGCGTGGCCGAGATGCGCCGTGCATTGCCACCGGGCGCTCCCGTCGAAAAAAACTATGTGTTCGAAGGAGAGAATGGCCCCGTCCGCTTCGCCGATCTGTTCGGCAAGCATGAAAGCTTGATCGTCTACAACTACATGTTCGGTCCCGAGCGCAAACGCCCATGCCCGATGTGCACGGCGCTTCTCGGCGCGCTGGCGGGCAATGCGCAGGATATCCAGCAGCGGGCTGCGCTCGCGGTCGTCGCCCGCGCCCCGATCGAACGGTTGCTCGATTTCAAGCGTGAGCGCGGCTGGCGGCATTTGCCGTTCTACAGCGACACAACGGCCGAGTTCGGTCGCGATTTTGGGACCTGGCGCTCGGATGGCGACTATCCGGGCTACAATGTCTTTACCCGGCGAGACGGCTCCATTCGCCATTTCTGGGGCGGCGAGATGGGCGGCGTGACGGCCGATCCGGGCCAGGACCCGCGTGGCGCGCCCGACCTGACGCCGCTTTGGAATGTGTTGGACACCACGCCGGAGGGACGAGATGCCCATTGGTATCCGAAGGTGGATTATGATTGACCGATAGAGATCACGCTGCACGGCATTTGGGCGGGGAGAACCCCGCCTACAGAGCCAATCTTGTCTTTGACATGCCTTTGAGAAGGCCGGGCTGGTCGATTCGAACCGAACTAGGCACGGCCATCTCAGCTAGGCCGGGATCAGAACTCAATCCTTCGGATCCTGCGTGCCCTGGCGGATGCTTTCGAGGTTGATCCATAGTGCCATCAGCGTGCAGACCGCACCCGAGAGCAGGTAGACGCCGGCGGAGGCGAGGCCGAACCATGTCGCCAGCGCCAGTGCGACGAAGGGTGCGAAGCCGGCGCCGAACAACCAGGCGAGATCCGAGGTCAGGGCCGCACCGGTGTAGCGATACTGGATCGGGAAATTCATGTTCACCGCGCCCGAGACCTGGCCGAAGGTGAGGCCGAGCAGGATGAAGCCGCCGATCATGTAGATGAGCTCGCCCGTCTGGCCGCCGTTCAGCAATTGCGGCGCATAGCCCGAATAGATGGCGATCGCCATGGCGCAGACGGCGATGAGGTTGCGCCGGCCGAAGCGGTCGGCGATCGGGCCGGAGGCGACGATGGCGGCGAGGCCGAACAGGGCGCTGAAAATCTCGATCACCAGGAACTGGACCGGGCTTTCGTTGGTTTCCAGCACCACCCAGGCGAGCGGGAACACCGTCACCATGTGGAACACGGCAAAACTCGCCAGTGGCGCGAAGGAGCCGATGATGATGGTGCGCCCCTGCGCGCCCACCGTCTCCAGGATCGGCTTGGGCTGTAGTTCCTGGCTCTGGAACATCTCGCCGTATTCGGGTGTGGCGACGATGCGCAGCCGCGAGAACAACGCCACCACATTGATGGCGAAGGCCACAAAGAAGGGATAGCGCCAGCCCCAGTCGATGAAATCCGCCGCATCGAGCGTGGTGTAGAAAAAGGCGAACAGGCCGCTGGCGACGATCAGGCCGAGCGGGGCGCCGAGCTGCGGGATCATGGCCCACCAGCCACGCTGGCCTTCGGGGGCGTTCAAACTGAGCAAGGCGGGCAGGCCGTCCCAGCTGCCGCCGAGCGCGATGCCCTGGCCGATGCGCAGCAGCGCCAGCAGCACGCCGGCCCAGGCGCCGACAGTGCCGTGATTGGGCAGGAAGGCGATCGCCGCGGTGGAGCCGCCCAGCAGGAAGAGCGCGATGGTCAGCTTGACCTCGCGGCCATAATGCCGGTCGAACAGGGTGAACAGCGCCGACCCGAAGGGGCGCGCGATGAAGGCGAGAGCGAAGATCGCGAAGGAATAGAGCATGCCCGTCAGCGCATCGTGATGCGGGAAGGCAAGCTTGGGGAACACCAGCACGGAGGCGATGGCATAGACGAAGAAGTCGAAATATTCCGACGTCCGACCGATGATTACGCCGATGGCGATCTCGCTCGGCGTGATGGTGTGGCGCCTGGCGCCGTGCTGGTCCGCTGCCCCGGCCGGATGCATGGAAGTCGTGGTGCTCATCGTCCCTCGGCTTTCTCCAAAGACCCCTGGGGTCCTTGGACAGATATGGTTTGGAGCAGGATGAGGTCAAAAGAACCATAGGGGAGGAGCAGCGCGGCGCCAAGACATCTGTCTCCAAGACATCTGCCTTTGGCGCATGTTGCGACACTGCAGATGGTCCTTGTTCACCTCACCGCCTCCGGGGCACTTTTGACCGACGAGGGGCGCGCGCATCGCAGCAAGCCACCGAGCTTGCGTCTCCGCGCTCCCACGCACTTGCTAGGCAAGTGCGGACATCATCTGCCAGGATCGCTCGCACCCTGTCCGAACCCATACCTGTCCAAAGACCCTAGCCCGCTCGACGGAAGCCGTGCAGTATGGGGGTCCCTTGCGTACCTATTGCCGTCTTCACGATGATATTGTCATTGGACAAAATGTCCAATGGGCAGCCTGGAACCGGAGGCGTATCGGCACGACATGCGAATGCTATCCCGAATGCCGTTCCTTAGCTCCGTCCGCTTGCGCAAGCTTGCGCGCCTCGCCCTGGCCGTGCCTCTTATGGGCCTGCTCGCGGGCTGCAATGCCGTGGTGCTCAGCCCGTCAGGCGACATCGCCGCCCAGCAACGCGATCTGCTGGTGTTCTCTACCGTGCTGATGCTGGTGATCATCATACCGGTGATGGCGCTGACGGTGCTGTTCGCCTGGCGCTATCGCCAGTCCAACAAGGCGGCGCGCTATGAGCCCGATTGGGACCATTCCACCCAGCTTGAGCTGGTGATCTGGGCGGCGCCGCTGCTGATCGTCATCATTCTGGGGGCGATCACCTGGACCGGAACGCATCTGCTCGACCCTTACAGGCCGCTCGAACGCGTGGCCGCGGGCAGGCCGGTGACCAAGGAGGTCAAGCCTCTGGAGGTCCAGGTCGTCGCGCTCGACTGGAAATGGCTGTTCATCTACCCCGAATATGGCGTGGCCAGCGTCAACGAGATGGCGGCGCCGGTCGACCGGCCGATCAATTTCAAGATCACCGCCTCGGCCGTGATGAACTCCTTCTATGTGCCGGCCCTGGCAGGCATGATCTATGCCATGCCGGGCATGGAGACCAAGCTGCACGCGGTGATCAACGCACCCGGAGAATATGAAGGCATCTCGTCCAATTACAGCGGCGCGGGCTTCTCGGGCATGCGCTTCCGCTTCCATGGGCTCGACCAGGCCGGCTTCGACCAGTGGGTCGCCAAGGTCCGTGCCGGCGATGCCGGCGCCCTCGACCGCCCGGCCTATCTCGCTCTGGAGAAGCCGAGCCAGAACGTGCCCGTGCGCCATTACAGTTCCGTCGCCGATGACCTCTATCACGCCATCCTGAACATGTGCGTCGACGCCAACAAGATGTGCATGGACAAGATGATGTCGGTCGATGCTCAGGGGGGCCTCGGCAAGGAAGGCATCAACAATGTCCGCCCGCTGCTCTACGACAAATATGCCCGCCGTGGCGCGGTGTTCGGCCCCGAACCCTATTTCGTTTCCTCCTATTGCGAGGTGCCGCGGTCCGGTGCGCTCGATACTTGGAAGCGCGGCGTTCCGGCGTTGAGTCCCAAGCCCGCCGGCCTCACCGGCGCCAGCCTTTCCATCCCGTCTGCCTCCAGCCAGCCGTCGCAGCTCTCCGCTGCCCAGCCCGGTTAAGTGCAACCTCATTCAAGAGCGGATACCCATGTCTTCTGAAACGGTTGCAGTCAGCCCGATCTTCGGTCGGTTTACACTGGAAGCCATCCCCTATCACGAGCCGATACTGGTCGTAACCTTCATTGGTGTCGCCATCGGCGGCCTCGGCCTTCTCGGGGTCCTGACCTATTTCCGCGCCTGGGGCTATCTATGGCGCGAATGGTTCACCAGCGTCGATCACAAGCGCATCGGCGTTATGTATATCGTGCTGGCGCTGGTCATGCTGCTGCGCGGTTTTTCCGACGCGATCATGATGCGCCTGCAGCAGGCGATCGCCTTCGGCGGATCCCAGGGCTATCTGCCGCCGCATCACTACGACCAGGTCTTCACGGCGCATGGCGTCATCATGATCTTCTTCGTGGCGATGCCCTTCGTCACCGGCTTCATGAACTTCGTGGTGCCGCTGCAGATCGGCGCGCGCGACGTCTCCTTCCCCTTCCTCAACAATTTCTCGTTCTGGATGACCGCGGCGGGCGCAGCCATCATCATGATGTCGCTGTTCGTCGGTGAATTCGCCAAGACGGGCTGGCTCGCCTATCCGCCGCTGTCGGGTATCGCCTATAGTCCGGATGTCGGGGTCGACTATTACATCTGGGGCCTGCAGGTGGCGGGCGTGGGGACGCTGTTATCGGGCGTCAACCTGATCGCCACCATCGTCAAGCTGCGTGCGCCCGGCATGACGATGATGCGCATGCCCGTCTTCACCTGGACCGCGCTGTGCACCAACGTCCTCATCGTCGCCGCCTTCCCGGTGCTGACGGCCGTGCTCGCCTTGTTGTCGCTCGACCGCTATGTCGGCACCAACTTCTTCACCAATGACCTCGGCGGCAATCCGATGATGTATGTGAACCTCATCTGGATCTGGGGTCATCCGGAGGTCTATATCCTTATCCTGCCGGCCTTCGGCATCTTCTCGGAAGTGACGGCGGCCTTCTGCGGCAAGCGTCTGTTCGGTTACACCTCGATGGTCTACGCCACGGTGGTGATCACCATCCTGTCCTATCTGGTCTGGCTGCATCACTTCTTCACCATGGGCTCGGGCGCCAGCGTGAACTCCTTCTTCGGCATCACCACCATGGTGATCTCGATCCCGACCGGCGCGAAGATCTTCAACTGGCTGTTCACCATGTATCGCGGCCGCATCCGCTTCGAGTTGCCGATGATGTGGACGCTGGCCTTCATGCTCACCTTCGTGATCGGCGGCATGACGGGCGTGCTGCTGGCGGTGCCGCCGGCCGACTTCGTACTGCACAATTCGCTGTTCCTGATCGCGCATTTCCACAATGTGATCATCGGCGGCGTGCTGTTCGGCATGTTCGCCGGCATCAACTACTGGTTCCCCAAGGTCTTCGGCTTCCGGCTCGATCCGTTCTGGGGCAAGGTCTCGTTCTGGTGCTGGGTCGTCGGCTTCTGGGTCGCCTTCATGCCGCTCTACATCCTCGGCCTGATGGGTGTGACCCGGCGCGTCAGTCATTTCGAGGATCCGTCCCTGCAGATCTGGTTCGTGATCGCCGCTTGCGGCGCCGGCCTGATCGCCATCGGCATCGCCGCTTCGCTGATGCAGTTCTATGTCAGCTTCAAGAAGCGGGAGTCTCTCAAGGATACGACCGGCGACCCCTGGAACGCGCGCACGCTGGAATGGTCGACCTCTTCGCCGCCGCCGGCCTACAATTTCGCCTTCACGCCGGTGGTGCATGATCTCGATGCCTGGGAGGACATGAAGCGCCGCGGCTACAAGCGGCCACTGGAAGGCTACAAGCCCATCCACATGCCCAAGAACACCGGCGCGGGCATCGTCCTGGCCGGGTTGAGCGCGGTCTGCGCCGTCGCCATGATCTGGTATGTCTGGTGGCTCGCGATCGCCAGCTTCGTTGCCCTGCTGGCTGCGGTCATCATTCACACCTTCAACTACAACCGCGACTTCCACATTCCCGCCGAGGAGGTGGCCACCGCCGAGAATGCCCGCACAAATCTGCTGGCGGCAGGAGAACGCTGATGTCGCAGACCATCCTGATGCCGCAGACAGGGGCCGAGGAAAGCCGAGCGCCGGTCTTCCATCTGCCGGAAGAACCGCATCATCCGGAAGGGTCGAGCACCATGCTCGGCTTCTGGATCTATCTGATGAGCGACTGCCTGATCTTTGCGATCCTGTTCGCCACCTATGGCGTGCTCGGCGGCAATTACGCTGCCGGTCCCTCGCCCAAAGACCTGTTCGACCTGCAACTGGTGGCGTTGAACACTACAATGCTGCTGCTCTCCTCCATCACCTATGGCTTTGCCATGATCTCGATGCAGGAAAGCAAGGCCGGCTCGACCCAGGCCTGGCTCTTGGTTACGGCTTTGTTCGGCATGGCCTTCGTCGGCATCGAGCTCTACGAATTCTCGCATATGATCCATGAGGGGGCGACGCCACAGCGCAGTGGCTTCCTGTCCGCCTTCTACACGCTGGTCTCTACGCACGGCCTGCACGTTTCGACCGGCATTCTCTGGCTGTTCACTTTGATGGTGCAGGTCGCCCGCTACGGCCTGACCACGGCGAACCGCCGCCGCCTCATGTGCCTGAGCCTGTTCTGGCACTTCCTGGACGTCATCTGGATCGGCGTCTTCACCTATGTCTATCTGATGGGGATGCTGCGATGAGCGCCCACACCCACCAAGACTCGCACCAAGACGCCCATCATGACGAGCATGGCTCCTCGCATGGCTCGCGCAAGAGCTATCTGATCGGCTTCGGCCTCTCGGTAGTGCTGACCTTCATCCCGTTCTGGCTGGTGATGACGGGCGCGCTCGAATCGAAGGTCGCGACCTCGCTGATCGTGATCTCCCTGGCGGTGATCCAGATCGTCGTGCACATGATCTATTTCCTGCACATGGATGCCAAGTCCGAGGGCGGCTGGAACCTGATGGCTCTGATCTTCACCATCGTGCTGGTGGTGATCACGCTGACGGGCTCGCTGTGGGTCATGTATCACCTCGTCAACAACATGATGCCGATCTCGGCGCATGACATGCGCAACATGCCGTGAGCCTGATGCGATGACCGCTGAGCGTTTTCCAGAAAAGTTGGCAGACTTTTCGATTAAGAAAACGCGTCAAAGCGAAGAGTCGGAGAGAAAGTGCGATTCAGAGAAATCGCACTTTGCTCCAGAGGGTGGCCGGCCGGCTCGGCCCCCACGTTCGCGACGTGGTTTCACCGTCATGGTGGCGGCGCTCGTCGTCGCCTTTGCGGGCTTTTGCGCGCTGGGCGTCTGGCAGGTCCAGCGCCTGGGCTGGAAGCAGGGCCTGATCGCCCGCATCGATGCCCGTATCCATGCCGAGCCTGCGCCGCCGCCCGGACCCGAAGCGTGGCCCGCCATCGCGGCGGACAAGGATGCCTATCGCCGTATCCGCCTCGTGGGCGAATTTCTGGACCGTCCACCCGTCTTCGTGCAGGCCACCACCGCGCGGGGAGGCGGCTTCTGGACGTTGTCGCCCCTGAAGACCGAGCAGGGCTTCCTGGTGCTCGTCAATCGCGGCTTCGTGCTGCCGGAGGAGCGCGCCAAGGCCGGCAATGCTGCTGGGCCGGCCGAGGTAACCGGGCTGCTGCGGCTCAGCGAGCCCAAGGGCGCCTTCCTGCGCAGCAACGATCCGGGCGCCGATCGCTGGTATTCGCGCGACGTGGCTGAAATCGCCGTCGCCCGTGGGCTCGGCACGGTGGCGCCCTATTTCATCGACGCCGAGCGGCGGCAGGCCGGCGAAATTCCGACCGGCGGCATGACGGTGGTCGACCTGCCCAACAACCATCTGGTCTACGCATTGACCTGGTTCGCCCTTGCCCTCATGGCACTCGGCGGGCTGGCCTATACCGTGCGTGAGAGGAGAGCAGGATAATCCCTCACTTCAGCCGCCGTTTCTCCAGCTTGCGCGCCAGGGTGCGTCGATGCATGCCGAGGCGGCGCGCGGTTTCGGAAATGTTGAACTCCGTCTCCACCAGCGTCTCATGGATGCGTTCCCATTCAAGATTCTTGATGGAGGTCGGGGTCTGTGTCATCGGCACGCTGGCGTCGCCGTCGCTGCGCTGGAAGGCTGCTTCGATATCGTCGGTGTTGGAGGGCTTGGCCAGATAGTGGCAGGCTCCGAGCTTGATTGCCTCGACGGCGGTGGCGATGGAGGCAAACCCCGTCAGCACCACGATCTTCATGGCGGGGTCATGACCATGCAGCGCCTTCACGCATTCCAGGCCCGAGCCGCCGGCCAGCTTGAGGTCGACCACGGCAAAATCCGGCGCGTGGTGTTGGAGCAAGGCTTGCATCGGCTCGAGGCCGGCGGCGACTTCGACGACATAGTCTCGCCGCTCGAAGGATTTGCGCAAGGTTCGGGCGAAGGTCGCATCGTCCTCGACGATGATGAGGCGGCGTTCAGCCGGGGAGGATGCCATCGGTTACTCCTTCGGGCGACAGTGTCGCCATCGGCAGGGTCAGCTCGACCAGTGCGCCGCCATTCAGCAGATTCTTGGCCGTGAGGGTGCCGCCGAGTTTGCGGGCGACGTTGACGACCAGGAACAGGCCGAGCCCGCCGCCCGGCCAATTCTTGCTGGAATTATAGGGTTTGCCGAGTTGATCCAGTATGTCCTTGCCGAAACCCGGCCCTGCGTCGGTGACAGAGAGCGTGAGCCGGTCGCCGCGCCGCTCCAGGGCGATGCCCACCCAATTGGGCGAGGCTTCGAGCGCATTGTCGAAGATGTTGAACACCACCTGCTTGAGGGCGTCGTCCGAGACGATGGAGACATCGGTGCCGAAGGTGTTGTTGTAGTCAAGGCGGGCAGGGGAACGGCTGGTGCGCCATTCCTCCACGAGTTCGTCGAAGAAGCTGAGCACGCTGGTGCGCCGCGTGCCTTCGCCGCGCACTTCGCCCGATGACATCAGGATACCGGTGACGATCGTCTTGCAGCGGTCGAGCTGGCCGCGCATTTCGGCAAGCTCGGCCGCGACCTCCTCGTCCTGCCTGAACATCTCCATGCGCTGCCAGTCGCTCAGGATCACCGAGAGGGTTGCCAGTGGTGTGCCGAGTTCATGGGCGGCGCCCGAGGCGAGCAGGCCCATGCGGACGATATGATCCTCCTCGGCCGATTGCTGACGCAGGCTCGCCAGATGGGCGTCGCGGGCGCGCAGGTTGCGGTTGATGCGGGTGACGAAGAATACCAGCAGGACTGCCGCCAGCACGAAGCAGATGAAGGTGCCCTGGACATGCAGGTCGGCCAGATCGGTGCCCTTCGGCGCCGCCGGCATTGGCAAAGGTCGGTTGAAGGTCGCCAAGCCGACGAAACAGGCGCTGGTGGCCGCGAGCAGCGTCCAGGTCGACCAGGCTTCCAGCAGGACACCGCCGATGATGACCTGCAGGAGATAGAGATAGATGAAGGGGTTGGAGGCGCCGCCGCTGAGATAGAGCTGCACGGTGAGTGCGGCGACATCGAGCATCAGCTCGAGGAAGAGCTCGGTATTGCCCACCAGGCCCTGGCTGCGCAGCCTGAGGACACCAACGACGTTGAGCGCCACCAGAAAACCGATCACGACCGCCATCTCGAATAGCGGCAGGGGAATGTTGAGCACGAGATCGACGAACAGGATGGTGATCACCTGCCCGATAACGGCCAGCCAGCGAAGCTGGATCAGCAAGGCGAGGTTTTTCTGGTCGGTGGTGTCGCGGATGGCGGTCATGATGCCTTACTATAGCGTCTCGCCGTCCTGTGGCAGCTCTGTCGGCGAAAATGCCGCAAGACAGGGATCCGCCGGCGCCAGATGCCGGCGGCGGGGCCCAGTTCCCATAACGATGGCGGGGGCCGGGCCTCAGCTCTTGTTGATGCCGGTCGCGATCTCGGCGACGGGCGCCTTGCTCATCAGGGCGTTGATGCGGTCGCGCTCCGCCCTGAAGGTGGCGAGCAGGTCGCCATTGAGCTCACGTCCCTGCGGTAGCTTGATGCGCATCGGGTCGACGAAGCTGCCGTTGATCTTCACTTCGTAGTGGATGTGCGGGCCGGTCGCCAGGCCCGACTGGCCGAGATAGCCGATGACTTGGCCCATCTTGACCTTGGCTCCGACTCCTGTGCCTGAGGCGAAGCTGTTCATGTGCGAATAGGTCGAGAGATAGCCGTTGGCGTGCTGGATCTCGATGTGCCGGCCGTAGCCATTGGTCCAGCCGGATTTGACGATGGTGCCGTTGCCGGTGGCCAGGATCGGCGTGCCGACGCGGTCGGCCCAGTCGACACCGGTATGCATCTTGTAATAGCCGAGGATCGGGTGGCGCCGCATGCCGAAGGTGGAACGCATCTCGCCGCCATTGATCGGCTTGCGCGTCAGGAACTTGCGCGCCGACTTGCCGTCCTCGTCGTAATAGTCGACCTGGCCATCGTCGGGACTGGCAAAATGATAGTAGCGCTTGAGCTCGCCATTGACGGTCAGCGCCGTATAGAGGATGTCGCCGACTGGGTTGCCGGCCTCGTCCTGCTCGTAGAACAGCTCGAAATTGTCGCCCGGTCGGGTATGGCGGGTGAGATCGACGTCATAGGCATAGACGCGCAGCAGCCTTTCGATCATCTCCTTGGGCACCTGCTGCTTCAGGGCCGTCTCGTAGATGGAGTAATAGAGGCGGATACCCGTGCCGCTGTCGCCTTCATCCTCGTCGCCGCCACCCTGATTGTCCTGGGCGTTGGCGGCGATGTCGGTCGAACTCGGATCCTGCACTGAGACATAGCCGCCGGTATCGGCGAGCACCACGGTGCCAAGATGCTTGTCGGCGTTATAGACCGACAGGCGTACGGGCCGGGAGTGGGCGTCCTCATCCCCGCCTGGCGCCACCAGAACCCGCAGGCGCAGCCCGCCATGCAGCTTGCCGGCATCGCCGAGCGCCTTGGCGATTTCCTGGACCTCCTGCGGCGTTGCACCCAGGCGCCCCAGAATGGCGGCGAGCGTGTCCTTATCTTCAACCGTGATGGTCTGTTCGCGGGAGGAGACCTCGGGCGTCGTCTTGGCGATATTGGTGAAGTTCTCGGGCACGATGGTGATCTTGAGCGCCGAGTCGGGGTCGGTCTGCACGTCGGTCTCGCGCAGTGCCGTGAGGTCCGCGCTTTCGGCGCGGTCGTCGTCGGCGGCGAGTGCTACGAATTGTGGCGGGATGATCGCGGCCGAGGGATCGCTGCCCTGGGTCTTTGCCCGCACCAGAGCGAGCACCTGCTCGTCCGGCAGCAGGGGACCGGAGGTCGGTTGGAAGTTCACGCCGACCAGGTCGCGGCTGGCCACGGTGACCTCGCCGTCATCGGGCGCTTGCTCGACATGGGGCGCGGCGGGCGCCAGGGCTGCGTCCGGATCGGCGGACAGAGCCTGGGGATTATAAGGCGGCACCTGGGAAGAGAACGGCCCGGAGGCAATCTGCAGGCTCGAGAGTACGCGCGCGAAGGGCTTGACCTTGATGACGTCCTTGTCACCCACTTTCGTGGTGGTGGAGACGCGAATGACCTGATGGGCTTCCATCGTATCGGTCTGGATCAGGATGCGATCGGTCTTTTGGGTGGAGGTTTGGGCCTCGCTGTCGCGCACGACGCTGGGGGCGATCTGCGGTGCATGGCCCACGCTGTATTCGCCGTCCAGAGCGGCATAGACCGCCCCACCCATCAAGCCGGCGCCGCACAGGCCGGTGAGGACCGTACCCGTCAGCCAGCGGATCGAGACCTTGCGCCGGTCGGGCGCGCGCCCGCCATCCGCCGAAAGCGGCGCCTGCGTTCCGGGATCCACGATCCCGTACCGATCCTGCCGCCTGTCTCTATACGTCGTCCGTGGTGACAAATTCGATAGTTCCGCCAGAAATACGCTGAACCCAAAACGCCAAAGCGTGAGGCGGCGCGCATGGTTGGTAGGAAGTTTGCCCCCTTCCTTGGGGGCGGACCGTGCCCTAGCCGGGCGCGCCGGTCAATTCCAGATCCATCTTAACCCCTGATCAATTGGGCCGATTTGGGGCGGTGTATGACAATTCCACGAATCCAGGGGCAGAATTCCTGATCGGGCTGCGTCTGGAGGGGAGGGCTGGGGACGGGTTCATGGGCCAGATTTTATGGGCTGAATATAGATCGCGCGCGGGGGGCGATACCTCTGCTGAAAGCAGGGCAGAGGTGGCTGCGTTAGGGAGGTAAGCAGCCTCCGATCAGGGCGCGCGGCGGCGGGGTTGAAATGGCCATCCCGAATACCCATGTTTGGGCAATGGGTTAGTTGAAGACGCCGAGAATTCCTCCACAGGCTTTCAAAAAAAGCGTCACGCAACCGTCAAAAAAATGAAATCGGCTGTTGACGGGCGGAAAGAGCCCCTCTATACAGCACCCATCGACGGACGGCGCTGCCGCGAATGAGCGGCGGGGCTGATTTGTTGCCTCTTCTGCTTAAGATCGCAAGGTTCTGAACCTGGTGAAAACTGGGGCGGCGAGGCGTCTGGAAGATTGAACGGGTTCATCTCGTTCCT